>CAXXUA010000001.1:0-5809 GCA_963663765.2 Candidatus Poribacteria bacterium
TTCGCGCAGAAGCGGAAGCCCGGGCTGTAGCAGAGACAGATCGGCGGCAGGCATTGGAACGTGAATTAGAACAGCTCCGCCGACAACTCTCAGATCAATAATAGAAACCGTGCCGCTGTTATAATCGGTGTAGCGTAACCTGTTAGGTTGTGCATCGTCTTTTCGCAAAATGGCGTGAGAATCAGAAGTGAAATATATCTGAATCAAGATTTTTTGTTTGACAAATTTCCATTTTCGCGATATAATTCGCTATCGTTATTTTTGGGCTTAGGACTGTGGTATATTTCTTGAAATAATCAAAACATTGAAATAGATCAATGCACATTATGTGTCGGTACAGAAGATGCAAGAAAAAGAAATAAGGTGGAAAACGAGTTTTTTGCTGTTCTCCATCTATCTATGCCTTTTTATTTTCCTAACAGGTTGTGACACCGGTAAAACGGGTATCCCAGACCCTCCAGAACCGCTACCGCCCTTACCTCCCATATCAGATAAGCTTGTTGCGCGCATCTATTTTGATGCAACACTCTCAATGCAGGGTTTCGTTACTCCGGGTTCAACGCATTACACCCGGATCTGTCCTGATTTAGAAAGAGTGATTGTGAACGGTTGGAAAGACGAAACGGTGAATTTTTTCCGATTCGGTGAGAAAGTTGAGCCGATTGATAGGAGCACCTACTTGCAAGCCGGATATGAAAGTTTTTACGAACAAGCACATATCTTTAGAAAAACGTACATTGAGGCAGTTATTCGGCACGAGGAGCAGTTCGACAAAGTTCGGAGGGAAGCGAGCAACACGCCTGAAGATGCAACAGAGACAGATGTAAATGACACGCCTGAAGCGACAATAGAGGGTGTCACACCTACAGAAACTGTCGAGGTAGATAGTACAGAAAATCAATTAGTCGTTATTGTGACCGACCTTTTTCAAGATGACAGTGATATAACTCTGTTGATTAACCATCTGAAAGAGAAATATATTCAAAAAGGACGTGAGGTCGGGTTATTCGGATTACGGAGTCAATTTGATGGCACGGTCTACGACATCGGTATCGGTGAAGGATCATCACTGCGTTATCGGAGCAACTCCGGCGATCCTGAAACGTTTCGTCCTTTCTATCTCCTTGTTTTAGGAAAGCACGCCGACATCGCACACTACTTTGACCTCTTAAAAGCAAATAATCTGAATGCGAAAACGGTCATCTTTTCTCGGTATCTGGTGAGTCGTTTACTGTCATTTGACGGTGCCTCAATTGAGCCAGATAATTTAAATAATACGACTTTCATCTCCAGTGAAGATCCTCGCTTGAAACAATATGAAATCGTGAGAAGTTCTGATCCGGCCGAAATCTCTGCTAAAATTAAATACGTTCCGTTACGACATGCGATGTCTTTTGATGCTACCACGCTTAAAGATGATCCTGTTCCTAAATACGCTCCGATGGGAGAAACTAAAATAAGTCTGGATGCTCAGAAGTGTCTGAAAGTGACATCAATGGTAAATGAAGATGGTAACGAACTCAGCGTCGATTTCAAGTTAGAATCGAGGGACTTGGAAAGTGCTGTCTATCTCTATGAAGTGACACTACGTCCCGGAATTGATACATATCGGGCCCCTGATTGGTGTTCGGATTGGGATATGGAAGAGGAGCGCGATGGTTCAAAGACTCTCAATTTAGTTAATTTTGTTCAAAGTCTTTCACAGGTAACCGCCCGAGAGCATAGCCCCAAAATCGCTATATTCCATTGCTATATCGAAAAGAGGTAAGGGAGTTGTTCCGAAAATGAAACATGTAGGTTGTTTCCTTGGTATCGTGTTTGTTACTGTTCTTTTTGTCTTTCTTGTTTACCTTGAACTCTGGTATTTCGATACTAATCCAATTGAACTTGGTAATGTTAAGGAAGATCAGTGGCTGGCAAGTTTCCAAAGATGGGCATTTATTTGCGTTGGAGTGTCTGGCTTTGCGAGTTTTTTATGGTATGGGTTGGCACAATGGGGTTTCAAAATTAATAGGTGGGAAGATGCTGGAAAACGTTCATGGTGGATAATTTTGTTTTTCTTGCCCATCCTTGCCATTATTTTAAGTGTTATTTTTGTTGAGCGAGCTAAGAGCGGTCTTAGGTTTGAACAATGGATTTTTTTTCTAATAAATGGATTGCTATCTTACTATCTCGCTACTTTGTGGTTTTCACCGTCAGCCTTTAAATATACCCCCGCGGGGGCGAAATACTTCCGGCACTGGTAAACGTTTTTCATATCTTTTGGTATGAGGTGATTAATGGGTTATTATGCAATTGGTATTGGCGGAACAGGGGCGAAATGTCTTGAATCCCTGATTCATCTCGCGGCGGCAGGGATGATGCCAGATGGCGACCTGCATCTTCTTTTCGTTGATCCTGATCTTGCAAATGGTAGTCGTGCCCGCGCTGGGGAAACACTAGCTAATTATGTGAAGTGTGAGGATCAACTTAAACTCGGAAAGACACATTTGCTGAAGACAAAGATTATTCCCGCAGATCCTATCCTTTGGACACCGTTTGACACGACTAATCCAAGTTTAAAGCAGTTTTTTCACTACGAGAGTTTTCGAGATTCACCTGCTGGTAAACTGTTTGATGTATTATATAGCAAAGCGGAAAAAGAAAGCACTTTAGAGGAAGGTTTTCGCGGCCACCCTTCCATCGGTTCGGCTGTCATGGCAAAGACAGTGAATTTAAAAGCAAATCCAACGTGGAGCCAGCTTCGCGCCAAAATTGCCGCTGATGACGAAGGAGCAAAGGTGTTTTTGGCGGGTTCAATTTTTGGAGGAACAGGCGCATCTGGATTCCCGACTATCGCTCAGATCGTTAAAGATGAGTTAGACGTGAAACTGGGGGGAGCACTGCTTCTTCCCTATTTTAAATTTATGGATGATGGAGATGAGGATAAACTCAAAGCAAAATCTGACGAGTTTTTAATGAACACACAAACCGCTTTGAAGCATTATCACCTCTGGGGCAAGACAGGTGTTTACGATGCGGTTTACCTTTTTGGTGATGAATCCCGAACTGATGTGGAAAATGCTCTCGGTGGTTCAGAACAGAAAAACGCTCCGCATTTCATTGAACTCTATGCCGCCTTGGCAGCAGTTGATTTCTTTAGATTTGGAGGAGATTTTGGACCGGATGGAAGTGTGCAATATTTTATGACAGCTCGTCAAGACAACAACTGCCTTAAATGGACAGACCTACCGGATGGCAACAATGGTGATACAGTTCGTCCAAGAATTGGACAGATGGCGCGTTTTGCTTTCGCATACCTAAGCGTGTATCATCCTGCCCTTCAAAAGATTGCTAATCGCAGTAAAGATGCATATCGCGCCCCATGGTTTGTTGATTTCTTTGAACGAAGGAACTTATCAATCAACCAAGCATTACTCGGCACCGTTGAAAAATACTGTAACGATTTTTTACTCTGGCTCGCTAACATACAAGGAAATTGTAGCGACATGGAGACAATAGAACTCATTGAGTATAGTGCGTACGCCGAAAGAAAAGCGGATGGCAGTCTCGCTCTCAAATCACCTGAAAACTTTTCAAACGATTTGAGCCACCTAATTCGAGATCAGGCAGAAGCAGAATCCATCGTGTTAGACGAACTTTGGGAACGTATGTGTAATAGTCGGAGGAAGGGCCGCGACGCACAAGATATTGGAAAGTTCCTTCGTGCCTTATATGAAAACTGTGGGGAATGAATCTGGAAGTTTCGGATCACTGGTAAAAGGTATTCATTATTTGATAGCGTCTATGTAGTTATTACTTTTTCTGAGGTTCATATCTAATTGATTAGTTAGGAGATTATACAATGCCAAATCCACTTCTTCCTCGTTTGGTGGCAAACAAAAAAGTTAAGGCTTTCGATAATGCGGGGCGTTGGGAAAAACGAGATTCTGCTGAACTTGAGCGGATTAGTGAAGGTCTTGATGTTGCAGATACCAAAATCGCTTCTACTGAGGTTGATAGCATTCCCAGTATGTGGGCACGTCCCCTACTGTTTGAAATGGCACTTTATGATATCCGTCATCCAATGCATAAGCGCGTTTTGGGTGAATGGCGTGGACTTTTGGCGATGTTGGCACTTAAAGAGTGGTGCGACTTTCCCTTAACTACAGGGCAAATTGGGATCACAGACCCAAAGAACCCTCCAGACGCGGAAGATTTTCTACGGGCACTACAAAAATTACGACCCAAAGATACATTAGATGAGACAACGACATGGGAAACTCTTAATATCGTTCTATTTAATGACAAGCCTATTGGTATCACCTCACCAACTACTTTAGTGTGTACCTCCGTTAACTGCTTTGGTCGTATATCAGGTGTTCCCTGGTTTAATGAAAAGTTTCTTGACAATCCAGTTCCCAAATTGAACAGTTTTGAAAAAGAGGCTATTGCGGGTTGGTTGCAGCGTCTTCATGGACACATTCAGGGACTCGCTAATAGTAAAATAAAACCCAGCCTTATGGGACTCCTTCACAGCTTCATGAGTGACTTAGGCGGGGTACCAGGGGTATCAATCTTTTCTAAGACAAGTCTCAGTTTGACTCAAGATCTCTTTAAATGCATGAATAATCCGGTAGAACCTAGGGATCTTCCATCCAGTGTAGAACTTGTGCCATCCAGCAATAAACAGCCCGAGACAATCCTGCTTGTTCTCGATAAGACCATCCCTGAAGTTTGGGAGGTAGAGCCGCAAAATGTATTTGTTTGGAAAGGTAAGACGCTTGCAACAACTCAAAGTTTCAGCGGCAAATCAAAACTAACACTTCCAACGGACGTTCATCTGCGAAGTCCACAGGATTTTTTCACCGACCAACTTTTTGTCATCAACCAAGAAAAAGCTTTCCATGAGCACAGTACTTTAGTCTCTAAAGGCAGTGAAGAACTTAATTTTAACGGAGTCCCCGTTACGCCAATTCTACCTATCACTGAGGAATTGCTCACCTATCTTGATGTAAAAGACTTAAATGATCGAATCAGTTTTGACCAGCAAAACGATAGCATTGTCGTAAGTGTGCGCCTTACTTTGAGCGGTATCAATGGACAAAATTTAGATTTTGTTGTCTCTAAAGAATATGACGCTGCAAACGTCACCTCAATTTCTACTGGACCGGTTTTGGCAATTTGGCCGAACTTCAAAACGCCAGGTTGGAAAGCGTACTATACCTATTTTGCAACAGGCGGTCAAGACGCATTTTATGCCAAACCTTTTCTTGGCAGCAGTGAAAGATCTGATCCTCGAACGTTTTCAGATCTAGGAGAGGGCGAGAAAGAGATTACAAAAACGGAATGCTTTCCTGAAACGATGCTCTGTGAATATAACGGTACTAAGGCAGGGATCCTACTTATATCTATTCCAGAAGAGACTCCCAGTGTTGATGGAACAGATTGGACCGTGGGTGTAGATTTCGGTACCAGCAGCACCACAGTCTATAAGTATAGAAAAGGCGATGCTCATCCGCAGCGGGTAGCCTTTAATGACTGTCTTTTGCACATCACTGACTCCCTTGCTTTTCAACCAAGCACGTTCTATAATGATTTTCTCTCTCCTAAACGCGAACAGACTCCGTTCTTCAGTCTATTTCAGGAACTCGGAAATAACGGAAAAGACGAACCGATCCTTGATGGGCATATCTATTTTCTTTACGATTATAGGGCACTTCCTGATGCTAAAAACATTATCGGTGATCTCAAATGGTCTACGAGTGCAATAACTCGGGAGCGTCTTGAGGTTTTCCTCAAACAACTTTGTCTGCAGGTTGCAGCTGAG
>CAXXUA010000002.1:0-301893 GCA_963663765.2 Candidatus Poribacteria bacterium
GAGGTACAAACTTTTGTTCTCTTTAGTCCCGTAGTGACGATATGTTTATAGAAAGACGTTATCACCCCTCTCTTGAGTTCCGTAGGAACGACATAGAAGGATAAACATATCGTCCCTACCAAATCAACGCCAAATGCGCGTATGGCATTTGGCGGGACTAAAAAGGCGTGGGGATATGTATTTTTCTATAAACATTGCGTCACTTCGGGACTGAAAAGTATAGCTGATATTATACCAATTCAAATAAATCTTGTCTCATGAAGGAATTCTACTGTTTACTGGCATGGGGTTACTCTCTTCGGTAGGAGCGACCTCCCGGTCGCGACCAGGAGGTCGCTCCTACCAGATCTCTGCAGCTAATGAGACATAATACAATAGAAATGGTATTATATGTGATTTTTAATGGATTTTGTAGTTTTTTGGGTGTTTGTTTATTGGGATTTCCAATAGATATCCAATAGATTTGGAGAAAGGTCGTGTCGTACGCGATTCAGAATTGTGGTATGCGCGGATTTGTATGCGGAATTGCAGATTTCTCGGATTACGCGGAACAGAATTTATTTCAATTGGTATGATGTAAAATATTGTCCAAACTATGGTAATTGAAGAATAGTGTATTTTTAGAGAGTGGTGTGTGTTAGCGGTTCCCAACCTAACAATCGTTTTGCTTTTGAGAGATTTATTTCCTTTTGCTCATGGTCTCCAGCAATAAACACAGCGTCAAAACCTTTGTGTTCAACTGAAATAGCTGCGAGATAAGCGCGCGCTAAGTCTTCTTCGTCTGTCCACCAGATATGCACAGACGCATCCTTAGGTTGATTTCGTCGTTCTAACCATTGCTCTCTTGTTGATGGACCGGTGATACGTAACGCAATTAGGGACATGTCATGTTCTCGTGCAAAGTATTCACATACTTGTTCTCCAAAACTTTTTGTCAAACCGTAAACGCCTGGATTATCTCTTGGTATGACGTCTTCATAAGGGAAGCTATTGCGTGTACGTTCATGCACGGTGAAGGTGCTGGTGTAGACACCGTGCTTAATTCCTGCTTCTTTCGCAGCATGGAGAAGGATATGGAGTCCCTTTGCATTGACATCGTAGTTTGCAATTATGTCTGGGAAATCTGCGACTGATGAACGATCACTTGTTGGACGCAACATCACCATGTAGACAAACGTATCCATCCCTTTCAGTGCTTCTTGGACAATATCCACATCCGTGACAGAACCTTGGATATAATCAATGGATTCGTCTTTAGGTGGAGATAAATCAAGTACACGAAAATTATGATGTTCTTTCATATAAGGGAGTGTCATGGTTCCAACATGACCGGATCCACCTACAAGTAACACGTTCACTGTATTTCCTCCAGGACTTACGCACTATAATAGATTTGTGCTATACTATTCCATTATGATTACATTTACACTTTCCGAAAAGAAACAAAGTTTATATTCAGATTATTGTCAATTTTTGTTATCAAGTTTTACAAACTTTACACAAACCTATATGGCAGACCATACTGATAAGTGGAGCCACGATCAAATCAATCGGTTTCTGAGCGGTGAAAACATCCCCGCGAATGAACTTTGGAACTCGGTCAAAAACGACATTGAGTTTGATGATGATGGCTACATTGTTTTTGACGATGTTGTGCTACCTAAACTCTATGCGAAAGAGATTGAGGTCCTCCGTTCTCAGTGGAGTGGTAGCGACAAAAAAGTCGTTAAAGGCATTGGTATTGTGACGTGTATCTATGTCAATCCAAAGACAGAAGAGTATTGGATTATTGATTACCGTATTTATGACATAGATCATGATGGTAAAACCAAAATAGACCATTTACTGGAAATGTTGCACAACGCTTACTCTAAAAAACAGATACCGTTTCGGACGGTGCTAATGGATACTTGGTATGCCTCCATGCAAGTTATGAAAGCGATTGAAAAACTTTCTAAGATTTACTACGTGCCCCTGAAACGAAATCGTCTTGTAAACGATACGGATGGCGAGCAACCGCACCAACAAGTCCAAGACCTATCTTGGACCCGGACAGAAATCCGGCAAGGGAAAAGCGTGCACATCAAGAAGTTTCCAAAAGGGTATCAAGTCAAGTTGTTCCGGATAGCCTCCTCTACCGGGCGCACGGAATATATTGTGACAAACGATTTATCTCAATCGGATGCGGATGCGGCACACCAAGAATGTCGTATACGTTGGAAGATTGAACAACTCCATCGTGAGATCAAACAAGTCACGGGTATTGGCAAATGTCAATGTCGCAAGTTGCGTGCCCAAAGAAATCATATTGCCTGTTGTTTTCAAATATGGGTCTGTTTGAAACGTGTTGCGCGTAAACTTGGCAAAACAATTTATGAACTTAAACAAAGTTTATTGGATGATTATATGCGATATCAACTCTCAAATCCATCGATAATCTTTGAGACTGCGTAAGTCCTGTCCTCAATTTATTTTCGTTTTTCATAACTATTCTGAATGTCTAAAAAATCGTAAGTTTAAATTATTGCTGTGATAGAGATGTTTAAGGTATATTTGAAAAATCCCATATCAATATCGTGCCGTCAGTCCTCCCGCTTACGAGCGTCTTTCCATCCGGACTGAAGGTTACGCTTGAGACACCACCCGTATGCCCCGTAAGGGTTTTGATGAGTTCACCAGTTTCACCATCCCAAACACGGATTTCACCGCTCCAAGTTCCACTACTAAGACGCCCATTCCAATACCAATCTCCACTAACGATAAGGTTTCCATCAGGACTAAATATCACACTTGATACCACATCTTTATGTCCTGTAAGGGTTTTTATCAACTCACCGGTGTTGGCATTCCACAAGCGGATTTCCTCACCCGTACTCGCCACACCTTCATAGCCCCTCCAATGTCCACTGCCGCTGGCGATAGTGTTTCCGTTTGGACTGAATACCACACTATTGACTACGGATGTATGACCTTTGAGAGTTTTGATGAGTTTACCGGTATTGGCATTCCATAGGCGAATTTCTTGACCAACACACGTACCCGAATCCTCACCCCCTCCCAAATATACTAACCTCCCACTGCCACTGGCGATAGTATTTCCATCCGGACTAAAGGCGACAGTGTTGACGTTCTCTATATGTCCTGTGAGTGTTTTTAGAAGTTCACCTGTGCTGGCATTCCATAAGCGGATAATTCTATCGTTACCCGCACTGGCGATTGTCTCACCGTCCGAGCTGAAAACTACACTGTTCACCGAACTCGCATGTGCCATCAGTGTTTTGACGGGTTTACGTGTTTTGACATTCCATAAGCGGATAGTTCTGTCGTCACTTGCACTGGCGATTGTCTCTCCATCTGGACTAAAAACGATGCTGCTTACCAAATCCGTATGTCCTATCAGCGTTCTGAGGAGTTCGTTAGTATGGGAATCCCATAGATGGATGTTGTTCCCTCCACAACTAACAATCGTGCTTCCATCTGGACTGAAAGCGACACTTCTGATTGAACCTATGTCTTTTCCTCTGAATTTATCTTCTGAACCTATGTTTCTCGTAAGACTTTCGAGGAATTGGAAAGTATGAGCATTCCGTATAAATATACCCATTTCGCTTACAATCGCACATGTCCTTCCATCTGGACTGAAAACTGCGCTGACTGCATGAATTGGAATGTCTTCAATATATTCACCGGTGTTGACATCCCATAGGCCAACACCATCCTCTCCAGCACTTATGATCGTTTTTCCGTTTGGACTGAAAGCCACGCTTTTGACAGGCTTCGTATGTCCTTCAAGATATTTGATGAATTCACCTGTGTGGGTATTCCATAGGCGGATGGTTCCATTACCACTGCCGCTAGCGATCATATTTCCATCCGGACTAAAAACGACACTGTTGACATCGCGACCCTCAAAATCTTCAAAAGCCGTGCGTTTTTTGAGAGTTTTGTGGAGTTCGCCAGTCTGAACATCCCACACGCGGATGTTGCTGTTCCGTTCATCTCCACTACTAGCGAGAGTCTTCCCATCCGGACTGAAACATAAGCTCAAAGAAGTATACGGACCTCCAAATGATTTGAGCCATTTACCTGTTTGGCTATCCAATAATGTGATTCCTGGGCACATACCTTCCACACATGCACCACCACTTGCGATTATTTTACCATCTGGACTGAACGCTACACTACTGACCCACTCTTGTACGGTTGGAAAACTTTGCATACGTTTGCCTGTTTTAACATCCCACACCAAGATGCCCCCACTGGCATAACCACTAACGATAGTACTTCCATCTGGACTGAATGCCACACTACTGACAGGTCCTGTATGTCCCGTAAGGAGTGCCACCTCTTGATACGTTTCCATATCATAAATCCAAATACCAACACTTGCCGCCACTGCTAAATACTTGCCATTCGGTGAATATGCTATCTCGTTTATAATGCCATTCCCAAGACGTGCTATTGCTCCCTCTGGCAAACTCATACGTGTGGTGTCTGCAGCGAATGAATTGAATGGAAAGAATATTAAGGAAATATAGAACACTATGAATAAATGGATGATGGTTTTCTTCACAAGATTAAGTCTCCAATACAATATAAAATGAGTGTTATCCTTTATAGGCGTAGTTACGGTGCTGGATTCGCAGGTCAAAGTTGTCATCTGGATCCCACATCCGTAACAGAACCTTGAATGTATTCAACGGAAGCGTCTTTAGGTGGAGATAAATCAAGCACACGAAAATTATGATTTTCTTTCATATACGGGAGTGTCATGGTTCCAACATGACCGGATCCGCCTACAAGAAGCACGTTCATCGCTTAGTCTCCTGTTTCGTCAATGTTGTGTGGTTTGTTGGAATGATTATCGCACTTTTAGCGACAATATCCACTGTGAGAGGGCAGGTTACCGTGGCAAGGAGAAATCCCATAGCAATATCGTGCCATCTGCTCCGCCACTGGCGATTGTGTTTCCATCTGGACTGAAAGTAACGCTTAAGACCCCACTTGTATGTCCAGTAAAGGTTTTTATGTTTTCTCCAGTTTGAATGTCCCAGAGATGGATTTCTCCACCATACCCCAGACTATGTACCTCGCCATGCACAAGTATGTTTCCATCAGGACTGAGTACCATGCTCGCGACTCCAGTAAACATACGTTCTTTAAATGTTATGTGATCTGTAAGCGTTTTAATGAGGTTACCAGTGCTTGCATCCCACAAGTAGATTTTTTCAAACATAGATGCTTCCTCGCCTGCACTCCATCCACCAGCAATAATCGTGTTTCCATCTGGAGTATAGACAACGCTATTTACTGAATGTATATATTCGGTAAGTGTTTTTTTGTGTTCACCAGTATGTGCATCCCATAGATGGACAACTTTGTCACAGTAAGTTTCATTACCACTGGCTATAGTATTTCCATCTGGACTGAAAACTACACTTTTGACGTAACCAGAACTACTTGTAAGGGTACTTCTGTGTTCACCGGAATGAACATCCCACAAACGTGTTTGCTTCCAACCGCCATTTGCAATTGTCTTCCCATCTGGATTAAAGGCCATGCTACTAACCGATCCATTGCCTACATTAAGGGTCTTACGGTGTACATAAGTATGGGCATCCCATAGACGTATGGTATCATCATTACTCCCTGTTGCAATTGTGTTTCCATCTGGACTATAGATCACACTTGTGACACTTTCGGTATGTCCAGTGAGAGTTTTCATGATTCTTCCTGTCTTAGTATCCCACAAGCGGACAGTATTATTGTGGTTTCCGCTGACAATAGTGTTTCCATCCTGACTATAGACCACACTGCTAACCGAATCGGAAAAACCCTCAATCGTTTTCAAAAGTTCCTTCGTATGTGCATCCCACACACGGATACCATCCGAACTCCCACTAACGAATGTCCTGCCATCAGGACTAAAAACCGCACTCACAGCAGAAATAGCAATAAATTTGATGGAATCAAGAGTGTTGGTATTCCATACATGCATGCCATCATCACCAGCACTTATGAGTGTCCTTCCATCTGCACTGAAAACCACACTTTTCACAGGTGCTGTATGTGCAGTAATTGTTTTGAGTAGTAAACCTGTGTGAGAACTCCAGAGTCGAACAGTTTTGTCATCACTAGCACTCGCAATTAAGTTACCATCTGAACTAAAAACTATACTGTTGATACTTTCAATCTCCTCATAACCTGTAAGAGTTTTGATGAGTTCACAAGTGTTGACATTCCAGATAGCAATTCTCTTGTTGTATTTTTCCCCACTCACGAGGGTTTTTCCATCCGGACTGAAAGATACGCTCAAAGGAGCTGACGGTCCGCCGAATTCTTTGAGAAGTTTACCAGTGTTGGCATTCCAAAAATTGATTGATGGAGCACTACCTTCTATGGCTGCACCACCAATAGCGATTATGTTACCATCAGGAGTTAATGCCACACACTCGACCCAATCTAAACTTCCTGTTAGAGTCTTTTTGTGTGTACAAGTATCGGTATCCCATAAATAGACTGCACCATTCTGACTACCACTAATAATGGTCTTGCCATT
Organism: Candidatus Poribacteria bacterium; assembly: GCA_963663765.2. Taxonomy (GTDB): domain Bacteria; phylum Poribacteria; class WGA-4E; order WGA-4E; family WGA-3G; genus MSPOR6. The sequence continues at coordinate 6,560 of CAXXUA010000002.1, forward strand.
TGGACTGAAGTCAACACTTTTTATATGACCAGTAGGTCAGTTAGCAGTACCACCTCTTGATACGTTTCCATATCATAAATCCAAATACCAACACTTGCAGCCACTGCTAAATACTCGCCATTTGGTGAATATGCTATCTCGTTAATAATGCCTTTCCCAAGACGTGCTATTGCTCCCTCTGGTAAACTCATTCGTGTGGTGTCTGCAGCAAATGAGTTCAATGGAAAGGGCATTAAGAAAAGAAAAATCACTATGAATAAAAGGATGGTGGTTTTCTTCATGAGATAAGCCTCCAATTCAACATAAATTGAGTGTTAACCTTTATAAGCGTAGTTGCGGTGTTGGATTCGCAAGTCAAAGTTGTCATCTGGATCCCACCTTGACATATCAGAAGGCACTTCATAAGTGAACTGCTCTGTATCTGATGGATATGGATTAGTACTGCGTTCATGCAGCGCGCGCTGATACATTTTGCACCTTTGCGTCAAGAATTCGGTTTGCCACCATTTATAACGTGTGTTCCATCTCGGTGTACGTTGGTCGAAATAGATGACTCGGCGGAGTGTCCCACTTGTGTTGATCTTACTGCCGTGCAGGACTTTGGTATGATGCAGCAGAATATCGCCTGGCTCTACTTCTGCTGGCACAGCATCTGGACGGTCAAAATTCGCCACACCCTTTTCAATCTGTACCTGTGCTTCTTCAATTCCCCAAAGATGACTCTTCGGTATAACCCACACACATCCATTGTCTACGGTGGAATTATCAATGTATATATCAACATTGAAGATTGGAAGATTTTCTCGGATTGCATTGCCGTCTCGATGCCATCTAACAGAGGAACCGTGTTTCGGTAACTTGAAAACAAGGGATTCATAGCACGGAATAAAATCGGGTCCTATGATTCTGTACAACAGGTCTCCAATGAAGGGATGTCCGAGAAGTCGCAACGAGAATTCATTCGGATGAGAATGCAAATAGGTGAGATAGTAGGGAATACCTTCGGGACCCCGCATACACCATTCATCTGCTGGACCGCCTGCTAAAATCTCATCAATGAGTCGTTGACTTTCGCCTTGTATGACAGCAAGTTCATCTGGTTGGATAACCTGTTTCAATATGAGGTATCCGTTTTCATTAAAGAACTGAATTTCGCTGTCAGTGATCTTTTGCATATTTGTCACCTTTCATATTAGAATCTACAAACTTAACATTGGTTATGTTCCAAATTTAATAGAAATCGTAAGCAGTTTGGCATGCTGCTCACACCAACATTAACTAATTCACTGATTTTATCTTTCCCCAAGTAGTTGTTAATTTGTCCTGTGCTCTTACAGCCAGTGTTTGTTTCATGTTTTGCTTTACTTCGTTTGCTGTGAGTGCAACACTCCACATTTTGACTTCATCAATGCTACCGTTAAAAAAGTTGCTACCACCCATATTTGCACCGATAGACACACCCGCGGTTGCGAAATCCATCTTGATAGCACCACCTGATGCCGTTTCTGCATCTTTCTCGCCATCAATATATAATACTGCTGTATCCTGATCTTGTGTTACAACCATGTAATACCATTGCGGTTCAAACGCTGTGTATGTGCTTACGACTTGAAATTCCTGAGCTTGTGTTCCAAGATAGCAACCATAAACTATTCCACTACGGTTGAACGTCAAATGCGGTCTACCGCCACCTTGTAGACGGTACATTATATCAATTCTACCGCCACCAGCAATCCTTTCTGTTGGTTTAAACCATAACTCAATCGTCATATCCTCTGGTACAGCCACTCCAAATGCAGGAACAGTAACAGCACCATTATTAAATTCAAGAGCTTGTCCGACAACACCTTCAACCCACTCAGCATTTTCAATTGTTCCCTCAAACCCGTTTTCGGAAACATCCTCGGCTGTATTACCATTGCCTTCATCAAAAGGAAAATAAAATACATAATCATCAGCTGGATTTGCAGTTTTAACAATTGTTGCACATAACACAATAATTATTGTAGTGAATAGACATACTAATTTTTTCACTGTTCAAAACCTCCAAAAAATAAATGGAATTGCTTTATTCTATACAAATTAGGTTTTTGTGTCAATATACAGTTCTGGGTAATTCAATTATCCGATACTTTTTCTTTTCTACCACACAATGATATATGAAAATGTGAATCTTGCTGTTTTTGCTATATGTCAAATGTTCCTTTTTGTGCAGCAAAAGACATGATTTGCACCTATTGGTGCAAGTCATTGTTGCTGTGTAAAGTTTTTGCACGAGGTTATCTGAATTGTTGGAATTGTCAGAATCATGGAATACATAGATGACACAGATTACGTATAAAGCACGACTGAGGCGGTATTGCTTAGTAAAGTCTTATCTCATGAAATGCCATCTAATGCTGATGTCTTATCCGCGAAATCCGCGAAATCCGTGAAATCCGAGATTCTACCTGCGAAAAACTTTACACACGCAGTCATTGTTGCTGTTCTCTGTATTACAAATATACTGTGTTTCTCAAATTGGCACGCGAATTGCTTCCTATTACAGACATAATACTCTCTTTTTCTTGGAGGTCAACCGTAATGCGTATCATAAGAATTTCAGGATCGTTATTTCTTTCGATTGTTTTTCTCTCAGTTGTCGTGTTTCTCATCAATACCCAAATATCAAAGGAAAACATACAGACACATAATGAATTACTTGGCATATCCTTTTCTGAACCACCCGAGCCGAAACCGAAGTTACGTAAACCGATAGTAGGACATGTGAGCAATTCGTCAGATAAGGATGTACCTGTTGCTCCACTTCCAAAGAAGGTTACTAATACTAATCTTGCTGTATCCAATAAACCTTCACCCATAGCATTTACAGGACCCGCAAAGCAGCAGAACGAAGTACCTGTTGATTTGACAAAATCAAAATCATTTGATTTACCAACTGCTTCTTCTACGAACATAACACAACCTAAAAAGCAGAATTTAAAAGTAAAGGTTCAGTATGATAGTGTGGTTCCTGCCGCACTTAAGCCAGTATCAGAATCTATTGCGCTCGGGAATGTTGAAGTGTCGAAACTTAGTCAAGGTATATCAATTACTGGAGAAATTTCTGCTAATAGTCCGCCAAACGGTGCAGATTTTGACGATGTTTTCTACAAAAGCCATGGTACAAACCCATTCATTGATACAGAAGACGACAATTTCTCAACATTTGCAATGGATGTTGATACTGCATCTTACGCTGTGATGCGCCGATACTTACGGGATGGTGTTCTACCGCCTGCGGATGCAATTCGGGTAGAAGAATTTGTTAATACATTTGATTACAATTATAAACCTCCAAACGAAGATGCGTTTGCTGTCCATATTGAAGGTGCACCCTCAATATTTGGTGAAGGTAAAAGGCTTCAATTGCTGCGAATAGGTATACAAGGTCGCGTCATTCCAGATACTGATCGCAAGGATGCAATCCTTACTTTTGTCGTGGATGTATCAGGTTCAATGGAACGTGAGAATCGGTTAGATTTGGTGAAAAAAGCGTTATTCATCCTACTCAATCAGCTCCGTCCCGGCGATGAGGTAGGAATTGTCGTCTACGGTTCTAATGCACGTGTTGTGCTACCACATACTGGAATTGAGAATCGTGAATACATCTTTGAAGCGATTAGCAACCTTAGACCGGATGGGTCAACGAATGCTGAAGCTGGTCTTCGACTCGGTTATAAACTTTCCCTAAAAAATTCCAAGTCCGATTGCATCAACCGTGTAATTCTTTGCTCCGATGGTGTCGCTAATGTTGGAAAAACAGGTCCTGAGGCTATCCTCAAAAAAATTGGCGATTATGTTAAGGAAGGCGTAACACTTACAACCGTTGGATTCGGTATGGGTAACTACAACGATGTACTCATGGAACAACTTGCGAACAAAGGAAATGGTAGTTATGCCTATGTGGATTCACTCAAAGAAGCAAAACGTGTCTTTGTTGAGAACCTGACAGGCACACTGCAAGTTATTGCTAAAGATGCGAAAATTCAGGTTGAGTTTAACTCTGAAACAGTGAGTCGTTTTCGTCTACTCGGTTATGAGAATCGGTCGCTTGCACACGAAGATTTCCGTAAAGACGATGTTGACGCGGGAGAAGTCGGTTCAGGACATAGTGTAACCGCTTTATATGAGATAAAACTCCACGAAAACGCTGATGGCAAACTCGCTACTGTCTTTATACGACATGAGGACCCAGATACACAAAAGATCTCAGAAGTTAGAGAAACTATTGCTACAAATCAGTTGAAAAAGTCTTTTGCTGAAGCAACTACTGAGTATCAGTTTGTTTCTGCTGTCGCTGAATTTGCTGAAATCCTACGTGAAAGTTTCTGGGCAAAGGATGGTAGTTTAACAGAAGTTCAGAAAACAATTGAGGGTGTACTATCAGAACTTAACTCAGAAACACCTCAAGAAAAAGAACGAAAGGAAGAACTATTAAATCTTGTTCGACAAGTGCGCCGCTTGAAGGAACAGAAAGAAGGTTAGAATATTTGACAGGATAATTTATCGTAGATTTTGGAATTATTTACACACTTGAACAGGTAGGAGCGACCTCCAAATCAACGGTATGAATCATGGCGAATCATGTAGAATGCCATACGCGTATTCTACCAAGCGCATTCATCCAATGACATTCCCTGGGTCGCGACCAGGAGGTCGCTCCTACAGAAGATGTGTATAATTATTTCAATATATCACCATATATAACATTTGTGTATAATCTGGAATGTGTTTCCTTTTTCTCAGAATTTAAACTTTTTCGCGAGTTAAACGTCTATGCAGATATGTAGAGTAAAATTACATCTCTTTCATACCATGATGTAAATAGCATAAAAAACCCGATGCCTATGCTTGAACGACTCTACCTTTCACTTATTCCGTAAACCAATTCACAATAAAAAACAACCCAACACAAAAAAGAAGGGGAGAACAATGAAACGATCAGACTTAAACACAATGGTACGGAGCCTATTTGTTCCCAGCATAGATGAATCTCGGAAATATGAAAAACTAATTGTCAAACGCTATCTCGCGAAGGTTGTTATTAGAAACCAGATTGCAACAACCGAAGTTGAGATTTTGCTCAGCAATCCGAATGACGATGCATTTGAAGGAGATTATGTTTTTCCTTTACCAGACTCAGCTGATACTATAAACATTGAATTTCAAATTGATGGTAATCCAATAGAACCTGAGTTTCTTGGGAAAAATAGGTTAAAGAAATTCTATAACAACATCCTCAATACAGAGGAGAACCATGTTTTACATGAAATCGGAACGTCTGCATTGCGAATCGAGATGCTAAAGATCGATGGTGGAGCAGAATGTAAGATAAATATTCGATACAATGAGTTTATTGAGGAAGTTGATGAAAACTTTGTTTACACACATCATTTAAGATCGAATCAACCTGTTGGTCACCTTGAGTTGTCTCTAATAGTTGAGGAAATATACCCTATTGGGACAATAGAGTCTCCTTCACACGAAATAGAAGTTTGCAAAGAAAACGAATCTCGTGCAAGTCTGACTTATCAATCAAATGACATATTGTTAGACAAGGATTTCGTTTGCTCTTACACTTTAATTCCTGAAAATTTGGTAATTGAACAGCAACTGCATTTTGCACTACCAAAGCTTATTGCAGGTCTCTCTGAAACTATTTCTTCCAATGTAAGCTATGATGATGTATCTTTAGGCAAGTCTAAACTACAAGCAGAATCCGACGGAATCCAACAACCAACTCGGTTACAAAGAGGTGCACAAAGACTTGGTGAAGTTGAATTGTTAAGAAGAAAGAGTTCATTGAGTTTTGGACTAAATACAATAAACGAGGCAGCATATCACGATGTTTTCTTCAAAGGACACGGTGTCAATCCTTTTATTGATACGGAAGACGATAACCTATCTACTTTTGGAATGGATGCCGATACTGCATCCTACTCAGTGACACGTCGCTATCTCAACGATGGTCATCTGCCACCACCAGAAGCAGTGCGTGTTGAAGAATTTGTCAATACTTTTGAATACGGTTATGTCCCTCCAAAAGACGATGCATTTGCAGTCCATCTTGAGGGGGCACCATCAAAATTTGGTACTGGTAAGCGATTGCAATTACTTCGTATCGGTATTCAAGGACATGTCATTCCAGACACTGACCGTAAAGATGCTGTGCTTACATTTGTCATTGATGTTTCAGGTTCAATGAGAATTGAAAATCGGTTGGGGCATGTGAAGAAAGCATTGCGACTTTTGGTTGACCAACTACGTCCTACTGATAAGATCGGTATTGTGGTCTACGGCACAAATGCACGTGTTATCCTACCCCATACCAGTAACGTGAATCGTCAACATATTTTGGAAAAAATAGACTCGCTATGTCCTGAAGGTGTGACGAATCTGGAAGAAGGATTTCAAATTGGGTACGAACTTGCTCAGAAGAATTCCCAACAGGATTGTATCAATCGAGTAATTCTCTGCTCAGATGGTGTAGCAAACTCTGGTCAAACTGCTTCTGAATCGCTCCTGAAAGAAATTAGTGATTATGTAGATGAGGGTATTTACCTTACCACAGTCGGCTTTGGTATGGGAAATTATAACGATCAACTGATGGAAGAACTCGCAAAAAAAGGCAACGGAAATTACGCCTATGTTGATACCCTAAAGGAAGCGAAACGTATCTTTGTTGAAAACCTAACTGGAACTCTACAGGTGATTGCTAAAGATGCCAAGATTCAGGTTAAATTCAACGAAGACACTGTCAGTCGTTTCAGACTATTAGGCTATGAAAATCGCAGGATGGATCACGAGGATTTCCGAAATGACGATGCAGATGCTGGGGAAATCGGTTCTGGACACAGTGTCACTGCACTTTACGAAGTAAAACTCCACAAAGGTGTTGACAAAGGTAGACTCGGTACTGTATACATTCGACATGAAGATCCCGATTCAGCAAAAGTTACTGAGGTTAAGCAGAAACTTCGCGTTGAGGAACTCAAAGAGAAATTTGAGGATTCCTCCCCAAGTTTTCAGTTATCTGCTGCAGTCGCTCAATTCGCTGAGATCTTACGTGAAAGTTATTGGGCGAAGGATGGCAGTTTAGCGGATGTTCAACGTACAATAAAAGAACTCCTACCTAAATTGGATTCTGATTCCCCGCAATCCGAGGAACAGACGAAGGAACTGTTTAGCCTTGTGCGAAAAGCTCGTAAACTCAAGGACAATAACGAAGATAAGTAAAAGTAATTATGATAAGGATACTTGTAAGGTGCATTTAATAATCTGCACCTTACAAACATTCTATTGTAATACCTACTTTCACATTTAAACGGAGGTTGCCATGAAAAGATTGTATTTCCACTCAGCCATGTTAATCCTGTTGCTAACAGGATTTGCACAAATCGTTCAAGCACAAGGGATTATAGTCACACACCGACCCAGTACTCCAAGAATACAAAACTTAATCATAGAAAAACACCATGTTGATGTGACAATTGACAACCAACTTGCTACAACGAAAATTGACCAGATCTTCGCAAACCCGAACAACAGACAATTGGAAGGTACATATCTTTTCCCACTTCAAGATGATGTAGCGATTTCTGATTTTGTGTTGTATATTGATGGAAAACCAGTCAAAGCGGAACTACTCCCTAAAGACAAGGCAAAAAGTATCTATGAAGGTATCGTCCGTTCAATGCAAGACCCCGCACTGTTGGAATATGTTGGTAAACGCGCTTTTCAAGCAAGGGTGTTTCCAATACCACCTAACGGAGAAAGGCGAATCCAGCTTGAATATTCACAAGTGATTAAAGTAGATGCTAATTTGGCAAAGTACACATATCCACTTCGAACCGAAAAGTTTACGCGTCAACCCGTAGGAAGTCTCTCAGTTAACATTGACCTAAAAAGCAAACATGAACTAAAAACTATCTATTCACCATCACATGAGATCGCTGTCAATAGAAAAGACGATCATCAAGCAAACATCAGTTACGAGGGTGAAAATGTCCGTGTAAAACGTGATTTCCTCTGCTACTATTCGCTCTCCGATAAAGACTTCGGTATTGACTTGATAACACACAGAGATGATGTGGATGAAGATGGTTACTTTATGCTGCTGATTTCACCGAAGTATGAAGTAGATAAGAAAGATATTGTTGAAAAGGATTTTATCTTCGTCCTTGATCGGTCTGGAAGTATGAAGGGTGATAAAATAGAACAAGCGAAAGAAGCACTCCGATTTTGTGTGAACAATCTAAACGATGGTGACCGATTCAATCTCATCCTCTTTAATACGGATGTAGAACCGTTCTCAGATACGTTAGTTTCCGTAAAGCAGGAACGCAAAAACGCGCTTGCTTTTGTTGATGAAATTGAAGGGAACGGCGGTACAAACATCAATAGTGCATTACTTACAGCATTAGATGAAGAACCTGATCCAAAAAGACCACGTATTGTCGTTTTCCTAACTGATGGAGAAGCAACTGTAGGAACAACCGATCCAACCCGTATCCTTAAGAATGTAGCAAATGCAAATAAAGAACAATCTCGGGTTTTTGTTTTCGGTGTCGGCTATAAAGTCAACGTAAATCTTCTTGATAAAATGGCAGAACAAAACGGTGGCACCCGGCAATATGTCAGACCAAACGAAGACTTAGAAGTTGCTGTATCTTCTTTCTTTACAAAAGTAAGTGAACCTGTACTGGTTAATTTAGCATTAGATATTCAGGACATCAAAACAAAGAACCTTTATCCACAGAAACTCCCCCACCTATTTCGCGGTTCTCAGGTAACTGTTCTTGGTAGATATGTCAGTAATGGAAAATCCAAGCTAATACTACGTGGTGACATCAACGGAAAACAGCAAGAATTCTCCAACACTGCACAATTTCCCAGACAGGAATCAGATCATCAATTCCTACCGAGACTATGGGCACAACGTAAGGTCGCATATCTTGTTGATGAGGTCAGACTAAACGGGGAAAACAAGGAACTGATAGACGAAATCGTCCGTCTCAGTGAAAAATATGGTATTATGACACCATACACCTCATTCCTTGTCACAGAAGAACAAGATGCACAGAACATAATTGCCGGCCGTGGAAGACCAGAATTAAGTCGAAGAGCGCGTGTTACAACTTCTCCAAGAGCATTAAATGCACCAAAATCAGCAACACAACCTGCTGATAAAGCAGCAGAACTAAAAGCTGAACAAGCAGTCAGGACAAGCGAGAGTTTGCAAAAAATGCAGACTGACGCAAAATTGCAAGATTCAGCTACTGTTATTAAGCAGGTCAAGAGTAAAACCTTTCATCTCATTAATAAAGTCTGGGTAGATAGCACACACAATGATGAAACAAAGACAACCAAGATAGAATTTGGAAGTGAGAAATACTTTGAATTGCTCAAAAAAGAACCTGATTTAGCAAAATACTTGGCAATTGGAAAACACGTTATCGTGTGTTACAAAGGTACGTGTTATGAAATTCATCCGCCAGAAGAAAAGAAAGAAAAGGACTAATTCAAAAGTCTATCGTTTTATTCCCGTTTAATCGTATAGATATTTATTGGGGTTGTTTTCTGGTTTGCTGTAATATTGAATGTGGTTTTTTCAAAAACAAATCCATTTTCATTCAGACTATTGAAAAAACCACATGCATTATTTCTATTTGGTTCTGAAAAGAGTACCACACCGTTTTGTGCAAGTAAAGTCTGAAGTAATTCTATTATCGGTTTCCAATTCTGTTCTTCATATATGACATCAGAGGCGAGGATCACATCGAATTTACATTGAAAGCATGCTGCGTTCCAATCCATCTGAACAATAGACCCTGTATCAACACCGTTTTGTTGTGCATTGTATCTGGCAAACAGTAACGCATCATGCTCAAAGTCTGTAAACACAACATTTGCACCTGATTGTGAGGCGACAATCCCTGTTAACCCAAAACCGCAACCAATCTCAAGGACATATTTACCTGATAGGTAGTTGTCCAACTTTGCTATGTGTTGTGCTAAACTGATCGCTGATCCCCATAGATATACCCAATAGGGGAGATAGAGTACATCATCAGAATCTTCTCTACTCAGTTTGTCCAAGAATTGATCGGGATCCTCTAATATCGTGAGTTGAATCTCTCTATTTTCAACTGAAATTGTAATGTTTCTGATAGGGTAATCTGGAAGTCGGTTGTTCATCCTCTTTATGATAACTGAATATTCAATACTGGTCAATAACTATGACACATCCGCACAGAGGCATTCAATTGACCGAAATGGACTCTTATAGGAGGGGTTTGTAACTCCGATTTCAGAGAACCTACATAACAAGTCAGGGTTACAAACCCCTCCTACAAAGCATATATAGAAGAAATCAAGAATTGAAAAACCATCCGACAAGGGTACGTTTTGACAATTGAATGCCCTTGACCAAGTAGGTGAATAGATGAAAATTTCTGTTTCAATTATATTACTCCTCTCTGTTTCAATTGGAATTGTACAGACTCAGAATCAAAATTTAGACTACACAAAACGGGGTTTACCCGAAGGTGCTGTCGTTCTTATCGGTAAAGGGGTACTGACCGGCCCTGTAGTTATTTCACCAGAAAGTAGTCGGTTTGCTGTACCAACAAGTGTCGGTATTTGGCTTTACGATTTAGACACGTATCAAGAAATTGGAATATTGGCTGCACATCAAACAGTCTGGAGTTCCTTAGTTTTTTCACCGGATGGAAGGACGCTTGCAACTGGTTACCGAGATGGAAGAATTCAGTTATGGGATACTGTAACTGGGAATAGTAAAGGTATGCTGACAAAACACATTGGATCGGTGATAAAACTATTTTTTTCTTCAGATGGTGAACAGCTTATCAGTGTAGGAAGTAGTTGGTCAGATGACAAAAATATTCATTTATGGAATGCGAAAACTGGGAAATATATAACTACTCTTACCGATATGGTTGAATATAATGTAGCATTTTCTTTTGCTGACAATGTACTTGCTATCATTCGTTCAAAGGGAATTGAATTATGGGATATTAAAACCAGGAAGCAAAATACCTTCATTACTGATGAACGTGAAACCTTTAGGTTTGCTGATATCATGACGTTTTCTCCAAATGGAGAGATACTTGCCTTTAGTAGTGAGCAAGATATCTATTTGTGGAATACAGAAAACAAAAAGATTATGTCAACGCTAATTGGTCATATATCTAATATAAGACACCTAAAATTCTCCCCGGATTCCAAAGTGTTGGCGAGTGCATGTGCCAAAAATGCTGGTCAAGGAACATCAATCTGGTTGTGGGATGTGGAAACTGGTCAGTATATAGCGACACTTCTTGGATATACGGGTGGTGTTCACTCATTCGTTTTTTCACCTGATAGTAAAATATTAGCAAGCACAAGTGATGATTTGACAATTCGTCTATGGGACGTCAACACTGGACAGCACAAGAACTCTCTAACTGGCCACAACACAGAACTTTTCTCTATTGAATTTGCACCGGATGGAGAAACACTTTTAGCAAGAGATTGGGACGCAAGGGTCCATACTTGGAACCTAAGAACGGGAGAATACAAGAACATATTCACTGCACAAACGTCTTTGCGAACCACTTTTTATCCAACAAACGAATATTGGAATGTTGCGTGGAACTCACCCGTTGTTTTTTCATTAGATGGACAGACCTATCGTTGTGCTAATGCAGATAACACAATTTGGGTATGGGATACAAAAACGAACAAACTGAAGAAAAAATTATCTGGATATACTTTCAAAACTATTGGCGTTATTTTGTCACAAGATAGTCAAACTGTTGCAAATGCTGGTATGAACAACACAATCCATTTATGGAATTTGAACACTGGTCATCTACAGACAACTCTTAAGACAGAAATTGATGAGATCAGACCTATGGCGTTCTCACCTGATGGAAACTTACTTGCAACTCGATCAAAAAACAATATACAATTATGGAACACCAAAGCAGACCGCAATTACGTTGTTCTAAAAAGAGCTCTCTTAAATCAATCGCTTCGATTTATTGGACATATTCAAGATCACGCATCGCTTGAGTACCAAATGTACCTAAAAAACATAGCGCGTTTTATACGAAATAATGAAAAACGTTCTGAACAGTATCGGGCAACTTTAGTTGGACATACCGGTCATGTGGCATCTGTAGCATTTTCACCTGATGGAAAACTACTTGCAAGTGCCGGTAGTTGGAATAATATAACTCGACAGTATGATACCTCTATCAGAATCTGGGATTTAAAGACAGAACAATCAGACACAATACTTAATGGGCATACATCTGGAATCAGATGCCTCTGTTTCTCTCCAGATGGTAAAATACTTGCAAGTGGGAGTCAGGATAAAACTGTTAGACTCTGGAACATGTCAACACAGAAAACAGTATCAAATCTCACGGGTCACCCAACCGTGGTTTTTTGTCTCGCGTTTTCTCCTAATGGTAAAATACTGGCAAGTGCAAGTGGTGATTTAGAATGCACTATACATCTGTGGGATGTCCTGTCAGGTCAACTGAAAACAAAATTAAATGGACACAAACGTTATATTAAATATCTGACATTTTCTCCCGATGGAAAACTCCTTGCAAGCGTGAGTATTGATGGCACAATCCTGATTTGGGATATGGAGAGAATCAACAAATGAAAAACATTATATCAATTCTTTTACTGATGTTAACATTCTATCAGAATGGATGGACAAAAGACTATCGACATTGGGACCTGCCTGAAGGGACTACGATGCGTCTTGGAAAAGGAAAAGTAAATGATCTCGCTTTTTCACCGAATGGTAAACACTTTATTGTAACTGGTTCAATGGGCATTTGGGTATACGACGCACGGACCTATGAACATATTGCATTACTAACAGCAGATTTCAAGAACAGATCACATATTTCTATGGATACAATTAAATTTGCACAGAATGGTGATACGTTTTTTACGCTAAGCAGATCTCATAGTAGTGATGGTGATCTCATTCGTATATGGGATGCATATACAGGAAGGACAAAAACTCAGTTCAGAGTAGGACAGAATAGCTATATTTTTGTTCTGTCCCCCAATGGAAAAACACTTGCACATTTGAACCGTGCTAATAGAATTCAATTATGGGATACCCAAACAGGTGAACACAAAACAACCTTTGATGTAAAAGATCACAGTAAAATTACCTTCACACCTGATGGAAAGCAACTTGTTATCGCCAATACTAAAAAAACTTCAATTCAATTCTGGGATTTAGATACAAGACTAATCACAAAAACTATCCAAGCTGATGAGAAGCATCAAGTTAATTGGTTAGCTTTTATTTCTAATACGATTCTTGCAACTGGAAAACTCAATGAATCAGTTCGCTTCTGGAGTCTATCTACAGATGAACATACCGATATAACTCTGTATGGAAATATAGAATATAGGGGTATAGCCGCATTTTCTCCTACTACAAAATGGTTAGCGAGTGTAACAGCGGATGGAAATGTTCAATTGTGGAGTCTGGTAACAGGAAAGTCAGAAACAATATTTACCAACAATGGTTCAAATATCTCATCTATTGCATTTTCAGCTGATGGTTTAAGCATTGCACGTGCCAGTACTGATGGAAATATCTATATTGTTGATGTCAAGACGCAAAAGCAATTAGCAAAAATTACTGGTCATACAGCATCAATAACAACACCACTAACATTCATTGATGAAGGGCAGATGTTAGCAAGTGGAGGATATATATGGAATTTAAAAACTGGTCAACCCAAAACAATATTTATTCCAGATGTTGCATACAATTTTTATAGAGCATTTAACACATTCTCACCAGATGGAAAATTTCTTGCAACTACGAGTAGCAAATGTATATTTCTTTCCTATGCAAACACCGGTGTAACCCGCACAATGCTTTCAGGAGAATCAGATAATCCTCCGTGTGTAGCCTTTTCTCCTGATGGGACAACACTTGCAATTGGAGGCTGGATAAAATCACGAAACAGCGGAAGACATTATGGCAATATTCGACTGTGGAACGTAATCACCGGAGAACAAAGATCTACACTTACTGATCACACCAATCGGGTAACGTGTATCGCGTTTTCTCCAGATGGGAAGGTATTGGCAAGTGGCAGCAATGACCAAACCATTTGCTTGTGGAATCCAGATACAGGCGAACTTTCAAATACACTCACAGGCCATAATAGCTCAATTAATCGTCTTGTATTCTCACCTGATGGGAAGACATTAGTAAGCGTTGCTGATAGTAGAGACAATTCTATTTGGTTATGGGATCCCCTGACCGGTAAACAAAAAGCAAAACTTATTGGTCATACATGGGGCGTAAATACTGTCGTATTTTCACCTGATGGAAAGTATCTCGCGAGTGCAAGCAGAGATAACACTATACGGTTATGGAATATTGAAACAAAAAAACAATTGAGAGTATACGAATTAGATCACAAGAATATTACTTCAATCGTTTTCTCCCCTGATGCAAAGAATTTGGTCAGTAGTAACTCAGACGGGACAATCCTTTTTTGGAATACTTCGGATCAATAGGAGGTAAGTGATGAAATATATCATACCGATTCTAACACTAATATGTATCTCAAACGGTTTTACACAGATCAACGTAATTGATTCAGGTTACACCTATTGGGGATTACCAAAGGGCGCAAAAGCACGTATCGGGAAAAGTTCTTTAGCAGGAACTAATGCTATCACACTCTCTCCTGATGGTACTCAGTTGGCTGCCGCTTCTGAAATAGGAGTGTGGATTTATGATACCAGCACTTCTAAGGTTATCGGACTGCTACAGGAACATTCAGGGAAGGTGACTTCTGCCGCGTTCTCCACAGATGGCAAAACACTTGCAACCGGAGGTGTAGACACAACGATACGTTTGTATGTTACTGAAACACTTGAGCATAAGTCAACATTAAACGGACATGTAGGGAGTGTTACACTTTTGAAGTTTCTACCTGATGGAAAGACACTTGCGAGCGGTAGTCGAGACGACACTATACGATTGTGGAACTTAAATACGGGAAAACTGAAATACACACTCAGTGGACATTCCAATGGGGTCAATTCTATTACTCTTTCTCAAGATGGAAATTTACTTGCAAGCAAAGGTTGGCTAAAAAACCTACTGTGGGACACAAAAACTGGTAAACGTGTGGCTGTATTTCAACAGAAAACTGCAATGGGAAGAAATAAAGTTGCTTATGGTGCTTTGTCACCTGATGGAAAAATACTCGCAAGTTGGAGTGGCACCCCAGGTATCCGATTGTGGGACACACATACAGCTCAACATTTCACGACATTAAAACATGCAGAACAGCCATGGTATTCTGCCGTTGCATTGTCACCTGATGGAAAAACTCTCGCAAGTAATAGTAGCAAAAGAAATGAAATACTCCTATGGAATTTGAATACTAATGAACCCAATGCCACTCTAACTGGAGATGTTGAAAGTATATCGAAAATTGTCTTTTCACCTGATGGAAGGACAATTGCAGGTTATTCGTCCAAGCACATCCAATTTTGGGACATAAAAACTTATAAATCACTTATGAGTTTTCCTTTGAATTCTTATTTATATTCGCTAATTTTTTCGGATGATGGAAAAATTAGCGCAGCACATAATCGCGAGGAAATCCATATATGGGATGTACATACTGGTCAACAGAAATTTGTCTTGACAGGACACCAAGAATTTGGATCTTCTGTCTCCTATTTATCTGACGGATCGACGCTTGCATGTAAGAAATACAGCACTATGTATCTGCTTGATACAAAAACGGGAAAAACACGCACGAAAATCCAAGTGAACTACACACCTACCTTTTCTCCAGATGCAAAAATGTGTGCAATAAAAAAATATAAGAAACCAATCCAATTATGGGATACTAAGACTGGAACTCTCAAAATTACTTTACCTGAAACAACAGATAAAGACTATATTACAATCGTATTTTCACCCGATAGTAAAATGCTCGCAAATAGCGGAAACGATGGAAAAATCTATATCTGTGATATACCAACTGCATCAATTACAAACACAATACCTATACATATATCAAGCAACAATGATGTGATCTTTCTCCCAGAAAATAAAATGCTTGTAATTAGAAACATAAATGGGGAAGTTCAACTATGGGATCTCGGTAATGGTAAATTAAAGCAAACACTTACAACACAAAAAGAAGTGATAAGTTATATCACGTATTCCCCACATGCTGATGCTTTAGCCGGTGTAGATCATAACGGAAATATACACTTATGGGATTTAGAAACATGGACTCTCCAGTTTAAACTTAGTACTGAAAATGGTACAGCAACGTACATAAGGTTCTCTCCAGATGGAAAGACACTATTAAGTTTTAGTGGACGCTTTGTTAACTCTATCATGTTTTGGGATGTGGGAACAGGTAGATTAAAAGGAACTCTAAATAAGGAAATAGAATACAGATTTCCCCTGCAGTTTTCACCTAATGGAAAATTCCTAATGACATTAAGTAAGGAAAGGAAATCAATTTTACTGTGGAATGTCATGACGCGAACTCATATTGCAACATTAACGCTAAACATGGGTGAAGTATCGTCATATTCAATATCAACAGATAGCAAAACATTGGCAAGTATAAGTGATAACGGTTCAATTATATTTTGGGATCTTACAAAGTACCAAAAATAATACGTCCTATTGTAAATCTAAAAGGGAGACATAAGGGATGAGACAATTTCATTTAGTTGTGTTTTCATGTATATTGTTTACTTTCTTATCCAATGGTTTTGGTAAAGACATAACACAGATTGGCTTACCAGAACATGCAAAATCACGCATTGGTATAGGAAATGCATACGATGTTTCTTATTCTCCTGATGGAACACTTCTTGCAGTGGCATCAACAATCGGTATTTGGCTGTATGAAACGGAAACCTACAAACCCCTTACGCTCCTTAGAGGACATACAGCGAGTGTACTAAATGTAGAATTTTCTACTGATGGAAAGACGCTTGCCAGCGGAAGTCATGACCACACGATTCGGATCTGGGATCCTAAAAACCATCAAATGATCACTGTTCTGAAAGGACATCAGAAACCGATAACAGACATCACAATTTCACCTGATAAAAAAACTTTAGCAAGTTTTGGTTATCGTGATAATTCTGTCCAGTTGTGGAATACAGAATCTGGACAAACAATAGGTTCCCTAACGGAAAAAATAACGGGTGTCGTATCAATAGCATTTTCGCCTGAAGGTAAGATAATTGCTGTTGGTGATGTAAACGGAGAGGTATTGCTCTATTCTACAAAGACAAAAGCAAACATTGCTTCCCTTATAGGACATGTAAATGCCCCCAGCGATATAGATGAACCTGGTTCAGTTACTTCGTTGGCATTTTCGCCAGATGGTAAAACGCTTGCAAGTGGCAGCAGAGATACAACTATTAGATTATGGAACACTAAAACTGCAAGACATATTGTAACACTTAGAGGACACACTGGTAGAATCACTACAATCGTATTTTCTTCAGATGGTAATACAATTGCAAGTGGAGCATCTTCCACGCATTGGTCTTCAGATACTACTATTCAATTGTGGGATGCAAAAACCGGAAGAAACATAAGTTCCATAGAAACCCAAAATAGAAATTACTCATTAGCATTTTCACCAGACAATGTAACTTTAGCAAGTATAGGTAGTTATAGTTATGTAAGTATATGGAAGATAAATACAGGTAAACTGAAAACCAAACTAAAAGCACAACAAAAGCAGTCTATACCAAAAAGAACTTACACAGATGGCGATAATAGAATTTATAGAAATGATGACGGGACATACAGGCTATTAAATATAGAAACCAATGAGCAGAAACCAATTTTAATAGACTTCAATTCGTCAATCAATAGGATAAAATTCTCACCAGATGGAAAACTATTAGCAATTCCTGATGATAGAACAATATGGTTGTGGGATGTTCAAACAGACACACTCAGAGCAACACTTACCGACAATACTTATTTGCTATCATCAATCAAGTTTTCACCCGATGGAAACTTTCTGTCAACTGCAACGCGCAATTCAGTTAATCTGTGGAATACAAAAACTGGAGGTATGATAGCAACCTATATGATTGAAAGTTCATCTAATACTTTCAAACACGAATTTTCTACAGACAGCAAATTGCTTGCAACCCCAATCCAAAAGGGAAAAATGATTCAAATGTGGGATTCCGAAACAGGACATCCACAGTTTTTACTTTTAGGTCATGACAGAGAGGTTACCGCAATTCTATTCTCCTCTGATGGTAATACAATTATTAGCAGATCTTATGAGAAAGTTATCTTATGGGAAGCTAAAACTGGAAAACGCATAACGACCATTAAAAGTCCTAAAGGATACAACCTATCACTTCAATTCTCACCTGATGAAAAAATATTAGTCGGTAATGCAAACTCCAGTGATTCACAAGTAGGAAAGAATACAATTTGGATTTGGGATCCCAAAACCGGACTGCAACTAAATACATTAAATGAACATGAAGAAGCAGTTACAAGTGTACAATTTGCACCAGATAATAAAACATTGGTAAGTGGCAGCTTTGATAAAACCATTCGCTTTTGGAACGTTGAAACTGGACAACTTCTCACTACATTTAAGGGATATAAACCGCGTGCTCCAATAACTATTTCGCCCGATGGAAGATTATTAGCATGTGGTAGCGAGAATGCAAAAGTTCTTGTGTGGGATATTCGCAGTGGAGAACTAAAAAAGTCGTTTAATTCCTACAATCCTGTCCAATCTATAATATTTTCTGATGATGTTAATACATTGACGACTAAAGGTGCAGATGGAACAACGCTTCTGTGGGATTTACAAGAAAAGAACCACTAAAAGGAATATTACACGTTCAATCTCATTCTCACCAGATATAAAACGGTTAGCACGTACAACCCCAGGCAATCTCCGTTCAGATGTGATTAGGTTCTACTAGATCTCAATTGACAAATTACAAATGCAAATTAACGCTTTACTTCAAACTAAAACATTAGGAGTTCTGGTCTATAAGGCGCATAAAGAACTTGTGAGATCAACACATTTTTCTCCAGATGGGAAAACAATAGCAACAATAAGTAACAGCGAAATTGTTTTGTGGGATGCAATAAAAGGGAAACACAAAACTATTTTGAAGGAACCACCGACACAGTTCTATTCATTTGCTTTCTCACCTGACAACAGGACAATTGCAACCGGTGATGGATGGAATAACAATCAAGTCCGTTTGTGGGATACTCATACCGGTAAACTAAAGTCAGCACTTAAAGGACATAACGCTTGGATAGATTCCCTTGCCTACTCTCCTGATGGAATGTTATTGGTGAGCGGCAGCAGGGACGGCATGATACGCGTATGGAACCCAAAAACTGGGGAACATAGGATGACTCTGGAGGGTCATACAAAGAAAATTTATAGAATTGTTTTTTCTCCAAATGGAAAATTGTTTGCCAGTGCAAGTCAAGATAACACGTTGATTTTGTGGGATATGTTGTCAACAATACAAGAAGGGAAACCTCAAACAATATTTAAAGTAAATACTACAAGTACCTACCACCTAAAGTTTTCTCTGAATAATAAAACACTCGTGAGTGGAGGTGGTGATAAAACAATACGTCTGTGGGACACAAAAACTGGTCAAAGCAAGACTGCACTTCAAGGGCATACATCTTATATTGACTTCCTTGATTTTTCACCAGATGGACAAACATTGATCAGCGGCAGTAGAGATTTCACTGTTCGATTATGGGATGAAAACAGGTACAATTCGCACTATCCTTGATAAGAATAGAGAACCATGGTCACAGATTCTGATTTCACCCCATGGAAGAACATTAGTTACTCATGAAGACAGCGTAGCTTTCCATGTATGGAATCTGAAAACAGGTACACTCCGTTTTAGCATAAAAGCAAAATATGTTGAATTTGATACCTTTGCGTTTATACACGGAGGATCAACACTCATCAGTATGGATTGGAATGATACTTTGCATGTATGGGATGCAGAGACAGGTGAATTCCAGATGAAAATCAAAACGCAGCACAAAATCAGATAAAGATTTTGTAGGTGCGTAAGCCAGAAACCGGTCCGATGATTGACCAGCTGCTGCCAATGACATAAATCACTTTGAGCAATATTACTATAGCAATTAACACATTTGAATTTTGCATATCAAATCCTTAAGCAATATCAGAAGGAATTATAATTCAGAGATAAACCATGAGATACCTATTGGTGTATTTATTTACAATTTTGCTTTTATTGCCATTCGTTCATGCACAAGATTATACGCGCTGGGATTTACCCGATGGAGCATTAGCACGTCTCGGTAAAGGCAGCATAATCGGTGATATTGTGTTTTCACCTGACAGCAAAATGCTTGCAATACCGAGTTCAATTGGGATATGGTTGTATGATGCACAAACCTATAAAGAACTTGCGCTACTGAAAGGAAATACATCAAGAAATAAAAAAATAGAGTTTTCACCTAATGGTACAATCCTTGTCAGTGTTGATGGTAGGGTGAATAATACTATTCGACTGTGGAATTTGTCAAACACTACAGATATTGTTAAACAAAAAGCAATCGAAATTAAACAAAAGAGCGATATTTCATCAATTGCATTTTCACCTATTGGAGGAACGCTTGCCACCGTATGTAATGACAATACGGTAGTTTTATGCAATTCTCATACTGGTCATCATAAAAATACACTAAAAGGACATACGAATCGTATCTCTTCAATTGCATTTGCAACCAATAACGTTATGTTGGCAAGTGGAAGTATTGATGGAACTGTCCGACTATGGAACTTGAAAACTGGGATACAGATGCATTTGCTAAATACAAATGGTAATCCTGTCAATGCAATAGCATTCTCAGGAGATAATAGTATACTTGCTTATAATACTTATGAAGGACCTTTACATCAAAATAGAATCCGCTTCTGGAATGTGACAACTAAAACAAAAACACCAATTGTTATAGACAATGTTCACAACATCACTTCACTTGTGTTCTCTCCAAATAGGAAAACCATTGTTGGTATTGGGGAATTTGAAACAAGAATTTGGGATATAAAAACAGGTAAGCAGATACAAAAGTATCTGGGGAGTTTTACGATCTCCCCAGATTGGACACAATTCGCAAGTACGCAACGTGATAAAATACTGTTGTGGAATTCAATAACCGGTAAACATGTTAAGACGTTCACTTGATATAATAAAGATGCAAGGAACGTAGTCTTTTCTCCTGACAGCAAAAAAATTGCAAACGGCAATAGTATCTGGGATATTGAAACTGACAAATATACTGCAATCAATGAAGAACATGTTTCAATAGGACGCTATATTAGGTTCACCCATGACAGCAAAACGCTTGCCAGTCACAGTTACCGGACATCAATGTGGTTCTGGAATGTTAAAACCGGAAAACAAATCGCCAAATTTGAAGGTGATATTTTCGCATTATCTTCAGATGGCAAAATGGTAGCATCCGGATTCAGAAACAGAAATGTCACTCATCCGATTCAAGTGTGGGACACAAAAACGGGTAAACCGAAATTTTCTATTCACGCAAAACACCAGAGAGAAACCAATATACTAACCTTTTCACCTGACAACAAAACGTTGGTTAGCAGCTGTGCCCCAAACGAGAAACTCAAAATATGGGACGCAAACTCTGCCAAACTTCAACAAACAATTTCTATTAAACCTTATAATAGTAGTTACTTGACGTTTTCACCTGATAGCCAACTATTGGTAACTTGGAGTAGTATAAATATTGAGATGTGGGATTTCAAAAACGCAGAACACATTACAACACTTAAAGGCCATACTGATGATGTAAACTTCATCCGATTTTCATCGAATGGTCTTATACTCGCAAGTGCAAGTACTGATGAGACTGTTTACTTATGGAATACTAAGACAGGGAAACACATAGTAACATTATTTGGCCATACAGACAGAATAACTTCAATGGCATTTTCCTGTGATGGAAAAACCTTAGCAACAGCAAGTAATGACGCGACAATACGGTTATGGAATACAAAAAATGGAAAACACAAGACGACTTTGGTTGGACACACAAGAAATATTAATACTGTAACATTTTCTCCAGATGGAAAAACGTTTGTAAGTACAAGTGATGATGGAACAATACGGTTCTGGGACACAAAAACATGGCATCATAAATTAACTCTTAATGTAGAACCAGATATTGTTTTTCATGTAGCATTTTCTCCTGATGGAAAAATGTTAGCGATTGGTGGCGATACGATTCTCTTATGGAAATTAACTGATGTAATACGAATGCAAAGTAGGTAACAGTGTTTGAGGAGATGAACATAGATGAAATACATTAAGTCCACTTTGGAATCGCGCCAAATATTGTATGTAATATCAATCTTTATGACATTACTTTTCTGCTTACAATGGCATTCATTTTACATTGCTGAAGCTTCGTACATTGCAACCACAAGAAGACAGGTTGCCTTTTCACCTGATGGTAATAAATTGGCAGTATCTACTTCCAATGGTATTTGGTTATACGATAGCTACACCTATGAAAAACGCCAAACACTCAAAGAAAATTCAAAGTGGAATAGTTATGATAATATCGTGTTTTCACCAAACGGAAAAATGTTAGCAGCCACAGATGTATACTCAAACAAAATTCATTTGTGGAATCTTAGAACTGGGAAAATCAAATTTACGTTTTTCGGGCATACTGAGAAAATTTCAGCAATCGCATTTGCTCCTGATAGTGCAATACTTGTAAGTTGTAGTTATGACAAAGCAATCAAGTTATGGGATGTTCAATCGGGTCTACTCCATGAAACTCTCTATCGACACACCAATATAATCTATTCTGTTGCTTTCTCTCCTGATGGAAATACTTTGGCAAGTTGTGAATATCAGAAAATACTCTTGTGGAATACTCACACGGGTCAAATCCAGAAAACTCTATACGGACATACAGACTTAGTCTCTGCTGTCGCCTTCTCTCCAGATGGCAAGATGATTGCAAGTGCAGGATATGAAAAAATCTTGTTGTGGGATGCACATTCTGGTAAGCATCAAAATACACTAATAGGTCATAGAGGAAGCGTAGAATCTCTCGCTTTTGCTCCTGATGGTAACATGCTTGCTGGCGGATGTTATCAGGAAATTTTGCTATGGGATATCCAGAATGACAAACTTCTACATACACTCAAAGATCCAAAGAGATTAACAGCATACCTATATTACAGTCCAACAGGTATAAATTCCATTTCGTTCTCACAAGATGGCAAAACAATCGCAAGTGTCAGTGAAGTAAAAAGCAATCAGATCCATTTATGGGACGTAAAAACTGGGAAATACAAATCATCTTTTGGAGAAATTCAACGTAACAGTCTTTATCTGCGAAATATCTCTGATGATGGAAGACTATTTACCCTGTCTTGTAATGGAAGCAGTCACAAAGAGGTGCTTATTGTATGGGAACTGCAAATAGATAAGTCGGAAACACCAATCACTATGATCATGTCTAAGCCATCAAAAGAGATTTCTATATCTACTGCACATAATGAATACATTAAGTCAGTACATTTATTAACTGATGGAAAAACAATTGCTACCGTTAGCAAAAATACAATTGCATTGTGGAATGCAGAAAAAGCAGAACACAAGGCAACATTAAAAGTCCAAGATGAACATATCTATTCTGTGGCATTCTCACCTGATGGGAAGACAATTGCAAGTGGAGGTGGTTGGAATAACAATGTAATTCGCTTGTGGGACATCGAAAATGGTATATTATTAGTAACACTGAGAGAACATGCTTCTTGGATTGATTGCCTTGCGTTTTCTCCAAATGGAAAATTATTAATCAGTGGAAGTAGGGACAACACGCTTCGATTGTGGGATGCGAAATCCGGCAAACATCAAGCCACACTAAATGCAATTGGAGCATCTGTAAAGACTTTGGTGTTTTCGCGTGATGGAAACTCCTTGGCAACTGTCGGGGATGACAACGCAATTCTGCTATGGGACATGTCGTCAATCTTGATAAACAGAAAACCAATTGCAATATTTCGAGAACATACTGACACAATTGATCAAATCACATTTTCTCCGGATGGGAAAACCGTTGTCAGTGGTAGTCGTGATAGCACAATCCGTTCATACGACACAGTAACTGGTCAACACAAAGCCACACTGTACGGACACACATCTTGGATTGACTTTCTTGCGTTTTCTCCTGATGGCGAGATCTTAGTTAGTGGAAGTAAGGACAATACTGTACGTTTATGGGATGCCGCAACTGGCAAACTTCGCACTATCCTAAATAAACAAAGGGGTGGAGATAAACATATTGTTATATCACCCCATGGGAGAACTCTTCTAACACAGGAAGATTATAAGACTTTTCATCTGTGGGATCTGAGAAAGGGTAGACACCGTATCAAAATAGGTGATGATAAAAAATCTTTCAGAGAATTCCTGTTTATAAGTGGTGGAATGAACCTAATAACGTTTGATTGGGGTACGTTTTATGTTTGGGATGTTCAAACAGGAAGATATAACATGAAAATACATTCCATACATATTTTCAGATAAAAATCTTGTAGGTGCGTAAGCCAGAAACCGGTCCGATGATTGCCCAGCTGCTACCGATGACATAATCACCCAAAATCAAACCCAAAAAGAGCGGTGCAACACGACGGTGTAGCTTCAATCCACCGTGTCTTAAGATCATCAACTTCAGAAACCACGCAATGAAGAATGCAAACCAGAAATAATCCATCGCGAAACTAATTGCAAGCGCATAACCCGCGGGATGGAAAGGCCACCACAGAAAATGCATTCGCATATACATCATGACAAATGTCAATAATGCACCGATTCCCATAAAACTTATACCGATTGGATTCGGTTCGGTTGGATTGTGCAACCATCGTTGAAGTCGTCCAAAAGACTCTCGACCAACCCAACCTTTGAAACCACCTGCTTTCGCTAGCGCACCATTCCGATAAGTTATGTCAAGATTTGCCCAAAACGTTGCTATTATGCCAACTACAATTGCTATCAACATAGCAATCCACAATCGTCTATTCCCCATACCAGTTGACTCCGCCAGTTTGAATGCTTCAATCTGATTCGGCATCGGATGATTTCGGTAGCCACGGTTGAACCAATAGAATAGTGACATAATCGTGAGGCTGCTTGTGTCAAACTGTCGAGTTCCACCTACCATCGCTAACATATCATGCGGATTGACATAGTAGATTTCATGCGGAGTTCCGAGTTCTGCACGTACGCGTGTTATCGCAAAGGAGAGCAGGAAGTAGATACCAAAGAAAATACCAGCAACCCACAAAGTCATACCTGCTATGTTTGCAAAGATGCCGAGTGCAATTAGTGAACCGATGATGCCTAACAATGCAGCACGATACGGCATCGGTTCATCTGAATCGTCAAGGTGTGATCTGAATCCAAGTGCTTTCTTCAATACCTCTTTCAGATGCCGACGGGTTACCCAGATTGCCAACAAAAAAAGGGCAACCCAAGCACCGTAAGCCTGTTCATTCAAAGCAGGGAAATAGCGGGTACCGAGGGCAGCAGCAACGACAAATTCTGCTAAACGCACAACAAAGAAAAACCAACATGAAAAAGAAAGGTCAAGTGGTAAGAAAAATGCTAAACCAACTGCAAATGGATAAACAGAGATACGGGTCCCACGTATTACACTCCAAGGACGTTCCGTGAAGATGTTTTGAAACACTGCTGTACGCTTGATGTATGGAATCTCTGGAAATTGCGGAAACAGATAGCTAATCCCATTTATGACACCGATGATGAATGCGATACTGAATCCAATCCACATCATCCGATTTTTCAACAACCGTATGCCGCCATCCTCTGAAAGATGTAGGGGTAATTGTATGATAGGATATGCCAATTTTTCCTGTTCTGTCCATCGCTTGCGTACAAGCGTGTTAATGCATAACATCATAAACATCATGATGAGGAAGAACAGACCCCAAAATGCTAATGGTTTTATCCAAACTTGCAGATTGTGATTTGTATAAAAACTGGCTTCTCCTTCATAAAACCCTTGGAGACTATGCGGGTCAGAAATGGTTAGCCAAGTAGGTAGATACCGAAAAAAGAGTGTTTGCCATTCATTCTCCTCAGTCGCAAAGCGGAAAGGGTGTGCAATACTACCGAACATATTTTGCATCGTGTCGTGACCAGCAAATGTGCATGAAATCGCAACCATGATGTAAACAGTTAGCAGTTCTCCCTGCTTTAGCATGTGTCGTGGGGCAATCTGCTTCATTAAGATATTTGCAATGACACACACAAACATAATGAAAATCGGTTGGATAAAAAGCGGTAGACATGAACCGTCGAGTGAGTAATATTTTACTTCAACAATTGTCATCCAATAAACATTGACGGGAATGAGCAGGACACCTAATAGGAGCGCGCGACCAGTAATTCGCATGGATGTTGAGTTTCTGTCATGTGTGTGCATAGAATCCATTGGGGATTGAATAGAAATGTTATCGGTAGGTTTTAACAATTTCTGATATGACAATTCGTCTGTTTTTCCAATTGAGTCTGGCAGGGGGTATGAGATAAATTCCGTCAATAGGTATGTTTTCTTGATTACGGATTTCTCGTACAAGTTCAAGTGTCAACTGCATACCGAGTTCGTTACCTGCTGTGTCGCCAAGGTCACGGAACTTGTCCACTATAAACTGAGGTATATATAAGCCCAAATTGTCGCGAAGATAGGAAGCACTGCGTGCACTCGTTAAAGGCAGGATACCGAAAAGAATTTTAGTATTGAGATGTTCAGCGGCTTTATATGCGCGTTCAATGTCTTCAAAAGTCCATACAGGTTGGGTATATACGAATTTAGCTCCTTCTGTTACCTTGTTAGCGAAATGCTTGACGTGTGGGTCAAGGTTTTCTGCGATTGTGTATCCGCCGCCAAAGTAGAATCCACACGGGTCACCGATTGACGAACCATCTGCGAGTTCACCATGATTAAGACGAGAGATGAGTTTCATGAGTTGGACGGCGCCACGTACATCAGGCACAAGGCTTGCAGATTCATAAGGTCCTGCTTTTGGATGATCACCTGACAACGCGACGATTCCACGTATGCCTAACGCCTCAGCTTCTAATAGGTGTGATTGCATACTGATGAGATTGCGGGAACGTGTTGTCCAATGGATAAGTGTTGGAATGTTAGTCGCTTGCTGAAGCCGAAATGCTGTGCCGACTGCACCTATGTTCACGGCAGCACCAGAATTGTCAGTTACATCAAATAGGTCAACTCCTATTGCAGCAAGCACTTTAGCTTCCTTTAGCAATGCCCGTAATTGTGGGAAAGTGTTTGCCCGCGCTTCTACACTGACGATTCGATTTCGAGTTTCAAAAACCTGTTGTACGGGGTTTTCTCTTTGTGTCTTGTATGTTGGTGTGCTTTTCGGTAGAACAAAGATGCGGGTTTGGCGTTTAATGGGTTTCATCGAAGCAACTGCTTGACGTATTCTGGCAATGTATTGCGGAGTTGTTCCACAGCAACCTCCAATCATGTTCGCTCCGAGGTCGACTAATTTATGAACATAGTCTGTAAAGACATCTGCACCAACGGTATATGAAACAGCGATCTCACCTTGTTCTACCCTTGGATTGCCGGCATTTGGTTGGACGACGAGTGGTACTCTGATGACAGGAGCAAGGAGTTCCATTGCTTGAACGAGATCGTGTGGACCTCTGCAATTGATACCGACAGCATGCGCACCCAGTTGCTCTAATTCTTGTGCAAAAACCCGAACATCCAGACCCGTACCAACCGTCCCACCTGAAATACCACTAATTTCAACAACCACTGGAACACCATAGGTCAGTGCTTGTTTTGTGGCGATTTCTGCCTGTTTTTGAGAAACAAAGGTTTCCAGAATCAGTAGGTCAACACCTTCATCAACAAGTGCATCCATTTGTTCTTTGAAGAGTTGACGTGCGGTTTTCGTAGAAGGTATTTCAGACGTAACATTTACATCATCTGCGTTGAAAGGAATTTGACCAACCGACCCAGCAACAAAACATCGTTTTCCCGTTCCTTCACGTGCTAATTTCACTCCTGCACGATTGATTTCCTTTACTTGATTGTCAAACCCATGGATTGCTAATGCTTCTCGATTTGCCTGATATGTGTTGGTTTGGATGACATCTGCGCCAGCATCTGCATACGCTTGATGTATATTTACGACTTCGTCAGTATATTCATCAATGATGTTGCATGCGTCTACACAAGGGAGATTCGCTGGTATCTGTTTGCGTAGTTCTGTTCCGATGGCACCATCACACACAAGAATTCGGTGTTCAATAGCTTCTATGAATGTATCATTAGTTGTAAGCGTCATAGTAGAGTTGATAGTTGCTGTTGCGATTGTTGATATTAATGCGTTTTACTTAATCAATACCTTCGCCAATAATAGACATTCTTCCAGATTGTGCGGTCAGTTGTAGCACATTCTTCCAGATTGTGCGGTCAGTTGTAGCACATTCTTCCAGATTGTGTGGTCAGTTGTAGCACATTCTTCCAGATTGTGCGGTCAGTTGTAGCACATTCTTCCAGATTGTGCGGTCAGTTGTAGCACATTCTTCCAGATTGTGCGGTCAGTTGTAGCACATTCTTCCAGATTGTGCGGTCAGTTGTAGCACATTCTTCCAGATTGTGCGGTCAGTTGTAGCACATTCTTCCAGATTGTGCGGTCAGTTGTAGCACATTCTTCCAGATTGTGCATATAAATTATTCTGTCAGATTCTATCGTCAAATTAGACGCTATGATAATTAAAAATACTTCAACGAAAACCTGAAGTTATTTTTATTTATGTAATCCTAACAATATCACAGAGCAATGGTAGATCAACA
This sequence comes from Candidatus Poribacteria bacterium, assembly GCA_963663765.2. Taxonomy (GTDB): domain Bacteria; phylum Poribacteria; class WGA-4E; order WGA-4E; family WGA-3G; genus MSPOR6. Next base: position 35,628 of record CAXXUA010000002.1, read on the forward strand.
CTATATACTCATTCAACTGAAGCACTCAAAAATGGCGAAGGTATTGCTTAATAGAAAAAGTTTGATACTCAATGCTATTAATTTGGGGTAATTGCAGATCCAAAAATGTACTCGTAGTCCCAAAGAAGTGCTGTGCCACCTTGACTGGCAGTAGCAATTGTTTTCCCATTCGGATTAATTGAAATCATATTAACTGGATATGTATGTGCTTTGAGTCTTTTCTTTTCCAAACCGGTGTTGACATCCCACAATCGTACAGTAGCGTCTTGATTTCCGCTCATCAGGAGATTTCCATCGGGACTAAAAATCAGGGTATTTGCGTAACTATAAAGTGTTTCAATATTTTTCTTCAGTTTACCGGTCTCTACATCCCACAACTGAATACCTAATATATCTCCTCCGCTTGCAAGTGTTTTTCCATCTGGACTGAATGTAATACAAGAAATTGTCCATGATTGAGAGGTAAGTGTTCTTAGCAATTCTCCTGTAGCAACATCCCATATATGGATTGTCTGATTTACGCTTCCATTGGCGATGGTCTTTCCATCCGGATTAAACGCTATTGCAATACGATAGTAATTAGCCATATATCCAGTAAGTGTGTATATATGTTCACCTGTTTTGGCATTCCATAGTCGTATACTATTATCCTTGCTTTCACTTGCAATAAGTGTTCCATCTGGACTAAACAAGACTTTTCTTACAATATCCGTATGTCCAGTAAGTTTCTTTATTCGTTTTCCCGATTTGGAATCCCACAGACGTAGGGAATTATCCCAGCTGCCGCTTGCTAATACAGAACCATCTGGACTGAACGCAACGGATGCAACGGTAGACCTATGACCTCGTAGTGTGTTAATATGTTTCCCTGTAGTGACATCCCACAAACGAATGGTTTTATCAGCACTTCCACTTGCAAGTGTCAATCCATCCGGACTGATATCCATACAAAATATGTCTCTCCCATGACCTTTTAGAATACTTCTATGTTTCCCTGTTTCAACATTCCACAAACGAACAGTCCAGTCATTTCCCCTACTTGCGAGTGTTTGTCCATCAGTACTAAGCTTAATACCTTCGGTTGTGTGTCGCAATAATCTGTGTGACAGTTTTGGAGAGATGGCTGTTTCACTAACAATGTCGGTATGTCCTGTGAGGGTATTCTTATGTTTTTTTGTAGTAATGTCCCAAAGATACACTATACTGTCTTGGCTCAAACTAATAAGCGTTTTTCCATCTGGACTAAATAATACTTTTTGTAGTTCTGATATATGTTTCTTGAGAGTTTTCTTATGTTTTCCTGTTGCGACATTCCATAATTTGACGCTTTTATCATGGCTGCCACTTGCAAGCGTTCTTCCATCTGGACTAAAGTCCAAACTATATATAGCCTTTTTATGTCCTTTAAGTGTCAGTTTTTGTCTACCTGTTTTGACATCCCAGAGACAAATTATGTCGTCAAACCCACCACTTGCGAGTGTTTTGCCATCTGGACTGAAAGCGACAGCTCTGACTGATTTTTTATGACCTTTTAGAACTTGCTTTTTCTTTTTTTCTGCAGTATTCCATAATTCAACACCATTACCTCTGCATCTTGCAAGCATGAGACCGTCTGGACTACAATCTATGTTTACATATAAATCCATATAGAGTTCAACCTTATGTGTGTTTGTTGTGAGATCCCACAAATCCATCTTATAGGTATTCAGACTTGCAAGTGTATTCCCATCACCAATGAAAGAGACATATTTAAAGATTAAACTATCATTGGAATCAAATTCACTTATGAATGTATTCTTATGCTTTAGTGTTTGCGTGTCCCATAGACGGATTGTTTTGTCTTTGCTTGCAGTTGCGAGTGTTTTGCCGTTGGGACTAAACGCTAAGCTTTGAACAGCACCTGTATGTCCAGTGAGAAGTTTCTGTTCTTCTAAGGTATTTGCATCATAGAACCAAATACCTGTAGCACTTGCGACTGCTAATTGTGAGCTATCTGGTGAAAACACAATATCAGAAATCTTACCTTTACCGAGTCGTGCTTTTACTCCCTTAGGTAGATTCCATTGGGGAGAATCGTGGATGAATGCATCTGGACGATTAGGCGTAGAAACAAATCTAAATACTAATATGGCAAGAATGATGCCTATTACAAGTAAGATTGCACTCCATTTTGGTTTCATTGTCTTATACGCCTTGTAGACTGTCTACACTAATTTTGTAGGTCGGGTAGAGGAACGAAACCCGACATGTATTTATTGCGACTATCATGTCGGGTTTCGTTCCTCTACCCGACCTACAATGTAAGAGTAGACAATTCATTTGTTGTAATAAACATATCGTCCCTAATGAAAATTAATAAATAAATTAGATAATTTTATCTAACCCACCCTGATAGGCGTGGTTTGTAAGCGCGCTGGCACATCAAGTCCCAACAGCGCGCCTACAAACCACGCCTACCGTGTGAGATTAATTTATTACCGAATTAATAAATTAATCTTCATACGAGACTAAAGACCGATGTTCATGTTTCAATAATCTAAAATTGATTCAAAAGGTGCAGTTAGGAAACCTTATCTGCAGCAATTAGATATTAACTTTCAGTAAATCTCAATAATAGAAGACTCTTAAAACTGAATAACCCTGATTAAGGTCTTTTCACATTTGACAGCACAGACGGCTGGCTGTTCTATTTCTCAATCTGTTTTGTTAAGTATAGAAGATAAGTCCCATACGAGGATTGATCCATCACCACCTGCACTTGCAAGTGTCGTTTTGTCAGCACTTAGTGATATATCGCCTGAAAAGGAGGTATGACCCATCAAAATCTTTTCGTATTGTCCATTGGTAACATCCCAAAGATGTATGTGTTCATACCCACCTCGAATTGCGATAAGTCTCCCATTGTTTGTGAACAACAATTCTCTCCAAAGGAGTTCCTTAATTGTTGAAAGTGTCATTATAGTTTTTCCAGTGTGTATATCCCATAAGCGCACACTTCCATCCCAACTTGAGCTTGCTAATTTGTCACCTTTGGGACTGAATAAAACTTGATAAATATCTTCTGGATGTTCCGTAAGAGTCATTGTAGAATTGCCTGTTGTAGCTTCAAAAAGGTGAATGTTTCCATCTTTATTGCCAGCTGCCAGCAGACTTCCATCCCTACTGAAAGACACACAAGTAATAGATCCTATTCTTTCAGCGAGGAAGGCTTTTTGTGTATAAGTTTTAAGATTCCAAACTAATACAATTCCTTCATCTCCGCCACTTGCAAGTGACTTTCCATCTGGACTGAATTCAATGTCGTTAATGAAACCTTTATGTCCTATCAATTTTCTTCTTAGTTTTCCTGTTTTAGTATTCCAAAGGCGGAGAGATCCGTCACTGTTTCCACTTGCAAGCCAGTTTCCATCCGGACTAAATGCTGAACTATCTGGTAAAGTGTCCGATTGAATTCTTACACGATTAAGATTAAAGTTTGATCTACGGGATACTTTATATCCTTTGAACGTTTTCTTTAATTCTCCTGTTGCTAAATCCCACAGACGAATGGGATAACCTTGTCGCAGTATTGCAAGAGTTTGACCATTTGGACTAAGAGAAATGTGATTTTGAAATAAATTTCGAAACTCAGAAAAACCTGTAAGTCTTTTGATGAGTTTTCGTGTGCGTGTATCTTTTATACTGATGATGTAACGAAATTTATCTGTAGTAGCGAATGTCTTTCCATCAGGACTAACCTCAAAACTAAAGACTGCTTCTTTATCCTCAACTAATGCATCATAAGAATCACTTTTAGTTTCCTGATACAATTGAATGGTTTTATTTTCTTTTTCAATTGTAAATGTCATTTTGTCAGGACTGAAGTAGACATCTTTACTCATAAATATCATTCTACTTTCTCCGGTTGTGACATCCCACAAAAGTAAGATACCACCATCAATTTCACTAATAAGTGTTAGTCCATCAGCACTGAATGTAGTGCGATTAATTTCCCGAATTTCAATACTACTCTTTTTTTTGATTGGAATTGGCAACAATTTGATTTCTTGATAGGTCTCGGTGTCGTGAAGCCAAATTCCAATTTCTGTAACGACAGCAAATATATTACCGTCTGGAGAATACAACATATGCTGTATTCGTCCTTTACCGAGTCGTGATTTTGCATCTCTTGGTAGACCCATCTGTGTGTAATTTTGAGCAAAGCAGGTTGGTATACACAGCATCGAGAGGATGCTAATCAGTAAGACCTTTAATATCAGATTGGGGATAAATACTCTGATTTTCATTGCGTTTATTTTCATATTAGCAGTGAAGTTCTGCGCGTTTACAAAACGCGCTGACTGAGTTTGAGAAAATTAGAATTAACGTAACTCAAGTTGCTACCTTGTAGCATAATCTGTTAGATTGTGTATTTTAGCACACAAACTTCAAAAAAGTGTATTGTACTCTATTAAAAACGGTGTCTGCATATCTAAAAACCTAATGAAGTTTGACAATCAAATCGGTAGTTGAATTCGTAGGGGTTGGGTTCCCCAACCCGTTTGGTTTTTGAGTTTGCGAAGATCTTGTGTGGAAACCACGCCCTACGAATACACAACTTGAACGTCAAAACTCATAAGGTAGCAACTTGGGTTAACGTAGTAGACTATTCTATTGTTTCGCCTGCTTTATCTATTGGGATAAAGTAATAACCGAAGATAATACACATCTCGTCTTCGGAGGTAAGTCCGAATTGGAGTGGTACATCCTTGTCATAGTTGTTGTGTGTACATTGGAAAGATAATGCATCACCTACGCCTAAAATGAGCGGTATATCAAAGAGTGTAATCGGTGCATCGTCATAGGCAATGCTCCGATGCAATAGATCTCCTGAAGACTTTTGGAATATTTCAAAGAGTTCTCCGTGTCTATGCATGTGTGAGGTGAGAAGGAAGACATGTAATTCTGTATCTGGGTCGTGTCCTCTACGTTCCAATTCGTCTTCAACATACCACGTCAATTTTGCAACACGGGTTGTGTTTGGTGGCACGTTAATGCTTCTGTTTGAGACAAAGATTTCAATTGCCTCGTACTTTACCTCATCCTCTGGTATTGTATAGATATTGACATAGGTTTCGCCGATCAATGTTTCATCACCGAGCAGGTTGATATAGTGTGAATTGAGGTCAAAGACGGTATCACCGGGTAGACGTAAACCTACACCTTCAGGGAACTCAAATTTTGTATCGTCGGTTTGTGTGCCAACGACAAAAAGTCTATCAATCCCGAAGTTTCCAAGGACTTGTGGGTCATCAGGATCAAGTTCACGGAATTGGTCTTGTGGGTTAACCCCGATAGTTGGGTCTACACCTCTGTTTTGCACACCGTTTTCAAGTCCTTCATTTGTGAGACGATATACGATGAAATGATGACTTCCTGAAGGATAGAAGATTTCAACTCTGTTGATGAATATATCTTCCTCAAGGGGTTGTCCTTTATCGTCCTTAATTTGCGTAGCATAGAAGACTTCTCTTTCTGTGCCCGGTTCAATTTTGAAAGCTGGTAAATGTATTTGGTAGCCTTCTCCGGGATCGGGTGGTGGTGGCGGAGTGAAGACTTCTTCGGGGTCGCGTAACACGCCGAGGTCGCCGACTCCAGCGACTTTTCCGGTGCGTGGCGCGCCAGCTGCGATCCATGTCCAGATAGCATCTATTTTGCCTTTGTGAATGGGACCCATTCCAAATGGCATGCGTCCACCCATTGCGGCATCTTCTGGACCCAATAATTTCGTGAGTAGAAAACTGTTTTCAGGATTATTTGGGTCAACAAGTTTCATTCCTGCGTCCGCTGCGGCTTGATTTCGTGGTACTCGGTCGACCAAATCTTGGTAAGATTGTCCATAGGTAAGATTCAGATTTGCTGCATTTGCAGGGGGAGCGTGGCATACACCGTTTGCACAACTCTTATCAAAGATATTGTCTTGAATATCGTGATAGGTAGAGTGATCATCATGTTCAGTTTCACCGAAACGATTTGCAATCCTCACAAGGTCAAGGACATTGACAATACCATCGCGATTGACATCTGGATTCTGGTCTGATGTTCTATCTCCAGGACCTCCAAATGCGTTTGAGACTAAGACAAGGTCAAGTATATTTACGGTGCCATCATTGTTGACATCTTCCAACAAGGTTGATTCATTGTCATGACTGAACACAATAAACGATACACCTACTATAAGTAGTAAACTAAACGTGGCATAAACTATTTTTCTATTCATTATTTGCGATTAACCTCCAGATTTTGTTCGTCTGTATTATCTGTAACATTGTTGATAAACTTTTCCTTTGAAGTGAACCTATATTTCAAGAGTGTCCATGCAGCAAAAAATCCGTCCGACCAAAAACGGAGTTTTTTACCTTCCTTTTTTGTACGTGGCGAATAGGAAACCGGAACTTCATGTATGTGATATCCAGATCGTAGTATTTTTGCAGTAATCTCAGGACAGAATTCAAATCCCTCACAAGTTAAGTCAATTTGTTTGATAAGATTTGTGGTAAACAGTTTATATCCTGTGGCTTCGTCGGTGATTCTGCTTCCGTAGAGTATATTTGTATACAATGCAAGCATGCGGTTTGCTAAATAGTTATGAATACTTGCATTTCCTCTTCCGTTGAGAAATCGTGAACCGTAAACGACATCTACTTTCCCTTTCTCCAAGGGTTTGATTAGATGTAATAAATCATATGGAGAAAGTTCCATATCAGCATCTTGTATTACGACAGCATCGCCATTGACATGTGGAATTCCGGTGCGGATTGCGGATCCTTTTCCTTGATTTTTTTCACAATGAACAATAGTGAGATTTTCGTTTTCAGTTAGTTTTTCAAGGATAGCCTGGGTTCCATCTGTTGATCCGTCATTGACTACGATGATTTGTGTTTCAAGTGGTAGTGCTTGTACAGTTTCCAGTACCTGTTGAATTGTTTTCTCTTCATTGTACGTTGGAATAATAACAGATACTAGCATTGTGCATTTTTTGATAGCAATAAGTCGTTAACGTTTAGCAAGTTAGAGTTCAAAATATTATCTAATTTCCTTTTTGTGTTAACCGACAATTGATTAGAGTAACGATTTTACCATACCGCCGTCTGCTTGAATAGTTGTTCCCGTGATATAACTTGCTTTTTCTGAAGCGAGGAAAACGACCAAGTTTGCGAATTCTTCTGGATCTCCGATTCTCCCGAGTGGGATATCTGCTGTCATTTTTTCGAGTGCATCTTCATAGGAAATTCCAGCTTCTTCTGCGCGTACTGTTGCGAGTTGTTTAATTCTGTCAGTGTAGATAATACCTGGGCACACGTTGTTGACGAGGATGTTATCTGGTGCGAGTTCTGTTGCGAGTGTTTTTGCGAATCCGATGACCCCTGTTCGTGCCATATTTGATAGCATGAGTCCGTCAACGGGTTGTTTAACTGAGACAGAAGTGAGATTTATTATCCTTCCGCTTCCTCGTTGTCGCATATATGGGACGACAGCGCGACATAAATTGATGGTGCTCATTAAATTTAGATGTACTGCATTGTGATAGTCTTCTGGTAATAGGTCATCAAACCTGCCGGCTCTTGGTCCGCCAGCGTTGTTAACCAGAATATCAATGCCACCAAAATGACCTAATACTTTTCCTATTAGAGATTCTACTTGATCATGTTTGCTGACATCGGTTGGTATTGCTAACACTTCGGAACCCGTGGCGTTACGTATATGTGTTGCAGTTTCCTCAAGAGTATCTGCGTTTCTCGCACAGATGGCGACCTTTGCGCCTTCATGTGCTAATCCCAATGCGATTGCTTTTCCAAGTCCTTTACTGGATGCGCCTATAACTGCAATTTTGTCCCTGAGTCCGAGGTTCATATTTTTTAAATAGGCTACGGTTTGCCTAATCCTTTCAAAGTGGGTGTACTGTCTAATTGGTTAAGTATACTGATTATGTGTTTTGTTGTCAAGGTTTAAAACCGTTGCGGCAGGGTTATTTAGTTTTAGTAGTTTTTGCAGATATTTATAACATTCGTGAATTAGATGCGTAGGTCGGGTAGAGCGATAGCGAAACCCATAGGTGTCAACTTAAGGAATTTTACCTCTTGTGGGAGGGGTTTTCAACCCCGATTTTATGTTCATTTCCACTCAAATCGGGGTTAAAAACCCCTCCCACAAGAGAATATGCCAACACTTTTTTCTTAAGTTGACACCTATGGGTAGAGCGATAGCGAAACCCGACATGTATTGATTGTAGTTGTCATGTCGGGTTTCGCTATCGCTCTACCCGACCTACGATATAAACTTTATGTAACACCCATCAACTGATAATTCTTAAAACTAAATAACCCTGCCCGTTGCGGACAGAGGCATTCAATTGTCACTTAAGTTTCTTGTGGGAGGGGTTTGTAACCCCGATTGCTTGAGTAGAATCGGCTCCCGAATCGCGAAAATCACCAAAAAATTAGGAAAAATTCGACAATTGAATGCCTCTGCCGTTGCGGATTTTTTTGATTGAACCAGAATTTTGAGATATTCAGGATTTAACTCATAAATGATCATTGATGTGTGATTGTGGTTTTTGTTTTGAACGTGAGTTGTCTGAACCAGGATTTGCAGGATTATTAGATATTATGGATTTACCTCAATAGATCCTATTCCAAAAGTCGATATATAAACACCTATCAAACAACTTTGATAGGGTGATCCTAGTTCAGACAAGTAACCAGAACTTTACATACCATGCAAAAATAAACAATGAAAAAATGCTGAAATTATGCTATAATACTATGTGAAAAATGGAGAAAACGTTAATATACAAACGTTGAGCATTCAACATTTTATAACAACTTTTAGATTAGGTAACCAGTGAATACAACAAAGAAAAAACTAACCCCCAAACCCGGTATTGAAACTCTCAAAGCCTATCAGGGTGGTAAACCGATTGAAGAGGTTAAACGCGAACTCGGTATCTCTAATATAATCAAATTAGCTTCAAATGAAAATCCGCTTGGTGCTCCACAATTGGCTTTATTGGCAATTAAAGAGAATGCCACGAAAGTAAATCTATATCCCGATGCGAATGCCTATTATCTCAAAGCAGACTTAGCAAAACATCTCGGCGTAACCGAAGACCATCTGATCCTGACAAACGGTTCTAACGAGGTGTTGACACTCGTCGGTGATACTTATCTCAGCCCAGGTGACGAAGTCATCTATTCAGAAGGTGCATTTGTTGTCTATGGACTTGTAGCAAAGATTGCTGGTGCTACATCTGTTGTTGTGCCAATGCAGAACGACACACACCACCTATCATCAATAGCAGCAGCAATCACGGATAAGACAAAAGTTATCTTTATTGCAAATCCAAATAACCCTTCAGGAACAATGGTGACCGCAGCTGAAACAGCACAATTCATGGCTATGGTGCCAGATAACGTTTTGGTCATCTATGACGAAGCGTATTATGAATATGTCACGCGTACTGATTATCCACAGACGCTACCCTATGTGATGGAAAACCGTAACTTCATTATCACACGAACTTTTTCCAAAATCTACGGTCTTGCTGGATTGCGTGTTGGCTATGGTATCGCACCACCTTCTATTATTTCTACGATGAATGCTGTTCGGCAACCGTTCAACTGTAACGCAATAGCACAAGCAGCCGCACGCGCAGCTTTGGAAGATAGTGATTTTGTTGAGAAAAGCAAAGAACTCAATGAAGTAGGAAAATCATTCCTTTATAATGCATTTGACAAATTAGGGTTAAGATATATTAAATCTGAAGGAAACTTCATCATGGTTTTTGTAAATCAAACGGGGGCAAAATTAGCTGAAGCCATGATGCAAAAAGGTGTAATTGTTCGAGAAATGAAAGATTACGGATACCCTAATGCAATCAGGGTTACCATCGGCATAACGAATCAGAATGAACGGTTCATTGAAGTACTTAAGTCTTTTATTTAATACGAAAAATTTGACTTCTAAAACTGAAAGCCATACTAACTATGAAAGAACTAATACAAATAGATAATCGAAGACCTACCCGAACTATAAATGTAGGAAACATACCGATTGGTGGCGGAAACCCAATTTCCATCCAGACGATGACCACTACCCTAACGCACGACATTGATGCGACATTAGCACAGGTTGAACGGTGTGCAGAAGCAGGTGCACAAATCGTCCGAGTGGCTGTACCAGATGAAAAGGACGCAAAAGCACTTAGTCAAATCGTGAAACGTTCCCCTGTCCCAATTGTTTCTGACATCCATTTCAACTATAGATTCGCGCTGGATGCAGTAGATGCGGGTGTCGCAAAGGTTCGCATCAATCCGGGGAACATTGGCAACGAAGAACGGATTGCGCAAGTGTTGTCTGCAGCAAAATCCGCAAATATCCCCATTCGCATCGGTGTCAACGAAGGATCACTTGAAAAAGACCTATTAGATAAATATCCCTCACCCACAGCAGAAGCGTTGGTAGAAAGTGCTATGCGGCATGTCAAAATCTGTGAAGAACACGATTTTACAGACATCGCAATCTCCGTCAAATCCAGCGACCCACTACGAATGATAGAGGCGAACAGATTGCTTTCTGCGAAAGTGCGTTACCCCTTACACCTCGGCGTAACCGAAGCAGGGACACCGCGACGTGCACATGTCAAATCCACCCTCGGCATCGGAACACTATTATTAGACGGTATCGGTGACACCCTCCGAATCTCCATAACAGGCGACCCTGTTGAGGAAGTATTGACTGCAAAAGAACTGCTCCGCGCATTAGGTATGGCAGACAATATATTAAATGTCATCTCTTGTCCATTTTGTGGACGTGGTGACCCTGAAGCAAATTATGAAAACATCGTTGCTGTTGCAGAGGAAATTTTGGAGAAAAACGGTATCATAGGTGATATTGCAATTATGGGATGTGAAGTCAACGGTCCAGGTGAAACGCGCAACGCAAAAATCGGTATTCATCTGGGAGGCAAAGAACTGGCTGTACTAAAAGTCAACGGTGAACGGGTGCGTACCTTCCGTGGAAAAGACGAAGTAAATCCAGAGTTTTTAGCGAATGCTTTAATAGAAGCAGCACAGCAGTTACAAACATCTGAAATGTGAGACTTTGATTATCTTGTAATATGAGACCAAAACTTTTACTACACTTTATGTTTTATGGAGGCTATAGGTGATGTTTGCAAACCTATAGAATAAATATGAAAAAGGTTATGTTTTTCTTTGTTTTAACTGTTATAAGCACATTTGCTATTTCTCCGCTTAGACCTGCTGAGGATAAAGATGACAAAGCACCTGAAGGGATGGTGTTGATTCCTGCAGGTGAGTTTGAAAGGGGCAGTAATCATTTTAGAGATAATGAAAAACCAATTCACAAAGTCTACGTAGATGCTTTCTATATGGACATACACGAAGTGACCGTTGGTGAATATAATCGGTTTGTCAAGGAGACAGGACATCGTCCATTACCTCCTTGGGTTTCAAAATATTCACCAACAGATAAACATCCTGCGGTTTGCGTGAGTTGGCATGATGCTATGGCTTTTGCAAAGTGGACAGGTAAGCGGTTGCCGACAGAAGCGGAATGGGAAAGAGCCGCGCGAGGTGGTTTGAAAGGTAAATACTATCCGTGGGGTGATGCTGCACCAGATGGCACACAATGTAATTTTTCTGACATAAACTCGGGTAGAGACAATGCAGATAAAACTGTTGATGATGGTTATCAATGGAATGCACCAGTAGGTAGTTACCCGCCTAATGCTTACGGACTCTACGATATGACAGGGAATGTGTGGGAGTGGTGCCTTGATGCGTATGATGCAGATTATTATTTGGACTGTTATTATTCAGATCCGCCCCTCAAGAATCCAGTATTAGGAACAACCGTTGTTGACTGGCTTGAAAACAACGTAATTTTACCCCGCAAGGATGTCCTGTTGAGTACAAACGACATAGATTGGGTGATTGCAAATGCCTCCACTATACATTCTAAACGTGTGTTACGTAGTGGTTCCCGTGCCTGTACTGTTGAAGTAATACGGGTTTCCCATCGGAACAGTAATGTGCCAACGACTACTTATTACAACGACTTTGGGTTTCGCTGCGTCAAGGATATAAAACCTAAATGACCATAGACATAAATAGAACATAATCAATGCAATACATACAAAAAGCAATCCGTTCCATAATCGGACAAATCTGTATCATCGCGCTGTTTTTCCTGATATACCATATAGTAATGGAATTAATCATGCGCGAGACAGGACTCAGACTGGGAGCTGTGAAATTTCACAGACACTTCGTCCCGTACTATGCTCAACCGGAACCAAACCTGAGTTGGTGGATTCTTCCCGCACTTGTTATTTGCATTGGATTCCTCTTTCTTTCCTATAAATTTATCCTTTCAAACAACATTAGTTCGCGAAAGTTGATATTGATTGCTTATGTTTGCTTCATCGCGATCAATATCAGTGTCGCACAAATTGATGGTTTCCGTGAAATAGAGACAGAACAGGGTACTGAACAAATTTTAACACTATTCTATCCTTACACACGATCTGGGTTGGAATATTATGAGGATGTGCCACAAATAGAAAAACTCGGACTCCGCACATTTTTGCGTGATTTTAGCAAACCGGAGGTGTTCAATGAATTAACTGGACACACACGCACCCATCCGCCGGGAGGCGTTGTATTCCTATGGTTGTTCAGTAAGATATTCGGTTACAATCTCATATCTGCATCGTTAGTATCAGTGCTATTCACTGCACTCGTCATCATACCTATCTATAAACTCACAGAACGTCTATACAATCAGAAGGTCGCGCTTTACGCATTGCTGCTATTCCTTGTCACACCAAACTTTGTGATGTTCACCACAACATCTATGGACGGACCATTTAGTGTGTTTCCAATTCTTAGTCTCTACCTGTTTTACGAAGCAAGACACAAGGAAACTGATCCAGAATCCGCATTGACAAAATTTCGTCCCTATAGTCTCCTTACAGGTCTTTCGCTTGCGCTGGGTATGTTTTTGACCTATTCAACCGTGGTAATTGGAGTCTTCCTGTGTGTCATCGCATTATTAGAGAGATACCGGTTCAAGCAATACCTGAAGATGTTGTTATATGCTTCTATCGGTTTTGTTGGTTTCTACGTGCTATTATACTTACTCACTGGCTTCCAACCCTTTGACGCACTTTGGGCAGCAATTAAAAAAGATGAAGCAGGTATGGGAACAGGATTTGAAAGTATTGACCGTTATTTCCACCTGAGTATTGCTAATCTTTTTGCCTTCTTAATGGGTGTAGGTATTCCGATAACAACAGTCTGGCTACGTCAACTTGTAAAAACATTCAAGGAGTGGAAGCAAAACACCACAACATCTGCATCTGAGGAGATGCCAGTTCGCGTGCCTTGGATATTACGTCATGACAAGGTAGATACATACATCATCGGTTTCCTCATAACAATCCTCTACTTCACATTCTCAACTTGGTTCACGATGGAGGTGGAACGAATCTGGATTTTCATGGTGCCGTTCTTCGTCATTCCCGTAGCCAAATACCTAACAACACGAACCCAACGTGATTTCTTCTGGGTTGCTGGTTTACTTGTCGTTCAGCTCATCATTTCAGAGGTACTACTCTATACCCATTGGTAGCAATTGTTGCAATAGACTGTAATTAACCTAATTCGATGTTTAGTGAAACAAAGAACGCGACGAGTCCTAATGCAATACAGTAATACGTAAACACAGAGAATCTTCCACGGTTTAGCATGACCAACAGCAAACGCAAAGCAATATAACCAACCAGAAAAGATGCAAACATGCCGATCACTAAGATATGCAAAGGAATAACAGTGTCACCAATGTCTTTGATTTTAAGGACGACTGCCCCAAGAATGGCGGGAATTGAAAGTAGAAACGAATATTCCGCTGCGGTTTTTGCTGGAATACCCAAAAAGAGAGCGAGTGAAATTGTTGAGCCTGAACGTGAAATCCCTGGTGTAATAGCACAACCTTGTGCAATGCCAACAAGCAGCGCATGCCACCATTTCATCTTATCTGGTGCAGTATCAAGACCATCGGCATCCTTTTTTCTGAGTCGTGGCAATTGAAGGATGACGCCAGTTACGATGAGCATGATACTAACAAGTTGCACCTCACCAAAGAAAGACTCTAACTGATCCTTAAACAGCACAGCAATGATGCCTGTAGGAATAGAACCGAGAAGTATCAACCAAATAAATCTGAGTTCAACCGACTCGTTTGTGGTTCTAATTGGGTGCTTATAGAAACGTTTATCTCCAAGCGTAGACAACCCTCCAACAAATAATTTTCCTATTGCCTGACGATATGCTACAAGCACAGCAGCTAATGTGCCAACGTGCAACATCACATCAAAAAACACAAGCGTTTCTTTCAATCCGAGTAACTGTTGTGCTAAGACGAGGTGTCCAGAACTGCTAACGGGGAGAAATTCAGTGAGACCTTGTAAAATACCAAGTAAAATCGCTTCAAACAATGACATGTGTATATTATAGCAACCAATTCTCCAGACTGCAAGGTATTTATGTTCCTACGGGTTATTTAGTTTTAAGAATTATCAGTTGATGGTTGTTACTAAGAGTTTATATCGTAGGTCGGGTAGAGCGTTAGCGAAACCCGACATGTATTGATTGTAGTTGTCATGTCGGGTTTCACTAACGCTCTACCCATAGGTGTCAACTTAGCGGTTCATATTATTGTAGGAGGGAAACCTTGAAACCCCGATTTTCTCACTCAAGGTAGGCGTGCTTTGTAAGCGCGCTCCCCAACTGCAGGCGTGCTTTGTAAGCGCGCTCCCCAACTGCAGGCGTGCTTTGTAAGCGCGCTCCCCAACTGCAGGCGTGCTTTGTAAGCGCGCTCCCCAACTGCAGGCGTGCTTTGTAAGCGCGCCACCCAACTGCAGGCGTGCTTTGTAAGCGCGCCACCCAACTGCAGGCGTGCTTTGTAAGCGCGCCCCCCAACTGCAGGCGTGCTTTGTAAGCGCGCCCCCCAACTGCAGGCGTGCTTTGTAAGCGCGCCCCCCAACTGCAGGCGTGCTTTGTAAGCGCGCCCCCCAACTGCAGGCGTGCTTTGTAAGCGCGCCCCCCAACTGCAGGCGTGCTTTGTAAGCGCGCCCCCCAACTGCAGGCGTGCTTTGTAAGCGCGCCCCCCAACTGCAGGCGTGCTTTGTAAGCGCGCTCCCCAACTGCAGGCGTGCTTTGTAAGCGCGCCCCCCAACTGCAGGCGTGCTTTGTAAGCGCGCCACCCAACTGCAGGCGTGCTTTGTAAGCGCGCCACCCAACTGCAGGCGTGCTTTGTAAGCGCGCCACCCAACTGCAGGCGTGCTTTGTAAGCGCGCTCCCCAACTGCAGGCGTGCTTTGTAAGCGCGCCACCCAACTGCAGGCGTGCTTTGTAAGCGCGCCACCCAACTGCAGGCGTGCTTTGTAAGCGCGCTCCCCAACTGCAGGCGTGCTTTGTAAGCGCGCTCCCCAACTGCAGGCGTGCTTTGTAAGCGCGCCACCCAACTGCAGGCGTGCTTTGTAAGCGCGCCACCCAACTGCAGGCGTGCTTTGTAAGCGCGCCCCCCAACTGCAGGCGTGCTTTGTAAGCGCGCCCCCCAACTGCAGGCGTGCTTTGTAAGCGCGCCCCCCAACTGCAGGCGTGCTTTGTAAGCGCGCCCCCCAACTGCAGGCGTGCTTTGTAAGCGCGCTCCCCAACTGCAGGCGTGCTTTGTAAGCGCGCCGTTGCCAATCCTGTGTTTATCGGCGCGCTTACAAAGCACGCCTACCGGGATGGGGCATTTAGCTCTTGACTTTTTCTTAAGTTGACACCTATGGG
Source organism: Candidatus Poribacteria bacterium (assembly GCA_963663765.2). Classification (GTDB taxonomy): domain Bacteria; phylum Poribacteria; class WGA-4E; order WGA-4E; family WGA-3G; genus MSPOR6. The sequence goes on from CAXXUA010000002.1 coordinate 51,529, forward strand.
TTTCGCTAACGCTCTACCCGACCTACGCATCTAATTCACGAATGTTATTAATATCTGCAAAAAATACTAAAACTAATTAACCCTGTTATGTTCCAAATTCACATTGACGTATGAACTGAATCGTGGTATACTTTAACGGATTTATTATGTTATCTCATCAGGACATACGTAGTTTTCATGAATTCATCAAGAATTAAGTCGAAAAAGATGTAATTTTCAGCATTTTTTAGGTTTCTTGCGCGCTTACAAAGCGCGCCTACCGTTGGGTGCGTAAGTCCTGATAATATTGCGAACATTTCTTTTTTAATTCCATACGAAGTATTCAAGTGAAAGATTTATAAAAATGTAGGAGGGAATATATATGAAGCGGCGTATCACATTTACATTAGTCTTACTTATATTGATTAGCACATCGTCGTTAGCCATGGCACAGAAAAATTGGGTAACTGTTAGTGAAGCAAAATGGCAATCATCCTTTTCTGATGTTTTTTTTGTGGACAATCAGAACGGATGGATAGTCGGTAGCAATTCCATCATACTAAATACAGCAGACGGTGGCAAGACGTGGATTCAGCAACCCGTCCCATTTAAGCTTGAGTTCAAAAAAGTCAGATTCATTAGCCCCAAGATCGGTTGGGTTGTGGGTGAAAATGGCACTGTGCTAAGGACAGTTGATGGCGGTCAGTTCTGGAATAAATTAAACACAGGAAACCGTGTTGCTTTGTTAGATGTCTCATTTGTAGATGAGATGCACGGATGGGCTTGCGGTGACGGCGGTTTCGTAATGTCAACGCAAGATGGGGGGAATTCATGGTTAAAGCATGAGGTCGGTACGAACAACACTATTGAAGGTATCCATTTTGTCAATCCTCAAGTTGGTTGGGCAGCAGGAGGTGGTGGTACATTGCTTCACACTAAAGACGGTGGAGAGTCATGGTCGTTTCAAACAAGTGCGACAGTCAACACACTCAATGCAATAACAATGCTTGACGAAACCGCTGGATGGTCAGTTGGTGCTGGCGGTGCTGTTGTTAACACAGTTGATGGTGAGAATTGGCAGGCTCAAAAAAGTAATGTGCCTAATTCTAACGGCATGCCGGAACCGATATACGATGTACATTTTACGGATAAGAACAATGGCTTAGCTGCTGCAGAATTTGGTGTGATCCTCCGAACAACGGATGGTGGAACACAATGGCGACCCCTATTACCACAGCAAGTCGCTGCACGTCTGCAGGGTGTTCACATGAAGAACGCAAATGAAGCTTGGGTAGTTGGTGATAAAGCCACAATCCTACGTACTACCGATGGTGGTGATACTTGGGACATCGTATCAAATATAATGGATCTTCGCGCAGTACATTTTGCAAATGACAAACTCGGTTGGGCAGTAGGTTTAGCAGGAAGTGTTATTCACACAAATGACGGTGGAAATACATGGATATCTCAGCAAAGCGGTGATGTTTTTGAACTATTTGGTGTCGGTTTTGTTGATGAAAAGAGGGGTTATATTGTTGGTAGCAACGCAGCACTCCTTGAAACAGATAATGGCGGTAAGACTTGGAAGAGTCTCAGTGATCCTGGGGATGAAGGACACGGAAGAGCTAAGCGGATAAAGTTTGGTGGAACTATGGGTTGGAAAGGAGCATTGGCAAGTTATGCTATGAGTATCGTTTCGAAAACACATGCATGGGCAGTGGGTGAAACTGGAAGAGTGATGCGGACAACGGATGCCGGTGAAACTTGGCACGGTGTAGACATTGACGCGAACTTTTCAGGTGTAGGTTTTAACAATCTGTTCGGTGTCCATTTCCTAAATGAAAAAATTGGCTGGATAGTCGGTTATGCAGGAACAATCGCCAGAACGACTGATGGTGGAGAAACTTGGACCATAAATATGGGGTCTTCAGAATTACAGGACATTTATGCTGTCAATCCTAAAACCGCGTGGGTAGTTGGGAGCCAGGGAACTATCATGTTAACCGCTGATGGTGGAGAGACATGGATTGATCAAACTGTGCCGACAGATGAGAACCTTAATGCAGTTCTCTTTACTACCGATAAACAGGGATGGGTAGTTGGAGATAAAGGGACTATCCTACATACAAATGATAGCGGTGTAACTTGGTTGAACCATAGTTCTCCAACAAAGAACAACCTTAGAGATATTGTCAAATCATCAAATGGCACATTGTGGGTAATCGGTGATTCAACAACTATCCTTCGCTACTGATTTTATTCAATTACAGCGTATCTCATAAATGCAATTTTGTCCAAATTCACCGGATCATGTGTCTGGTAAATCGGGGTTAGAAACCCCTCCTACCATTTATGAGATAGGTTGAAATATAAGATAACATAAGAATCAACCGATATATAGATGCAATACGTTTTTGCATTCATTTGGAGGGAACAATAAACATGAGTTTTTTACGGTTCCATCTCCCTTTTTGGGTAGGAACCTTTTTATTACTTCTACTGGCTATTTCAGTCAACCCAGAAGAACATAGAACCTTAAATCTTGAAGAGAGTATTGAAATAGCAAAACAGAACAATCTTGGACTACAGGCTGCAGCGCAAAAACTGAAAGCTGCACAATCACAGATAACTCTTGCACGTGCAACACTTCTACCCAGACTTGATGCAAATGGCAACTACACCTATTTCAAGGACATACAAAAATCGGTAATACAAGCAGATGGTGGTTTCGGTTTCCCTATGTCCGATGATGAAATGGATGAAATGCCTACAACCAGCATGGATAATGAAGCAGAACTCATAGAATTGGAGTTTGGCGCACATCATAATATACAAGGTACCGTGCGCTTGATACAACCTATCTTTGCATGGGGTAGATACTATTATGGCTATCAAGGATCGAAGCTGCAATACGAAGCGGCAGAAAAAGACCTAAATGCATCATACAACAAACTACGACTGGATGTTTATGAATCCTTTTACCGCGTATTAATTGCACAGGAGTTCGTAAAAGTTGCTGAACAGAGTGCTGAACTTGTGAAAAAACAACTCAAAATCGCTGAGTCCTCTTTTAAGGCAGGTGTATCAACCAACTTTGATGTGTTACGTGCGAAAGTACAACTTGCTAATGCAGAATCACAAACAATTCGTGCAAGAAACAATTTTACTACTGCACAAAATACCTACAAAACATTATTAAACATTCCACTCACTGAACAAGTTGCAGTCGAAGGGTCTTTTGAGACTCCTCAGGTTGACATAAAGTTGGATGCGCTCATTAAATTAGCACGTGAAAACCGGCCTGAAATCACTAGTTCACAGCTCAACGAACAAGCAGGACAGAAACAACTGAAAGTCGCAAAGACTCGTAACCTACCCGATTTATCTTTCTTCTCCAATTATCAGATTTCGCACAACGAAAGGCTTCTTGAAATGAACCGCATTTGGAGTCTTGGACTGCAAATAAACATACCTATCTTTGATGGTTTTGCAGCACGCGCAGGTGTCAAACAGAGCGAGGCAGTTCTAAAACAACTTCAATTAGGCACAGAGCAAACTATGACTACCGTTGAATTTGAGGTGCGAACTACTTATCTTGCACTACTTGAAGCGGCTGCCCTCCTTGACGTTCAAAAAGAAACGGTAGCGCAAGCGGAGGAGAGTGTGAGAATTGCTAATCTGCAATTTGAAAACGGTATGATTACGACTGTTGGGTATACTGATACGCAACTTGCATTGACACAAGCAAAAGTCAACCGTCTGCAAGCTCAACACGATTATGTCGTTGGTGTCGCAAAATTAGAAAAAGCTATTGGGCAAAAAATAGAATAAAGTACTATATTCAATAAATAAGCTAAACAGTAGAGAGAAATTGCACATACATTGAAGGGAGAATTAGACAATTGAAAAAAGTTTGGATTCCAATTATCATCATCTTGGTTGTAGCAGTCATCGCACTGTTCCGATTCATGAAACCCGATGATCCAGAAATACCTCAGATCGCACAAGAGGATGTACCAACACCTGTTGAAGTCTATAAAGCGAAACTCGGTGAAATCCGTTCTGAACTGCAACTTGCAGGCACAATTGAAGCGAAATCACGTGTGAGTGTCATTCCCAAAATCTCTGGACGTATCATCACTATGTCTGTTCGTGAAGGTGAAACCGTCAAGAAAGGAGCTCAACTCGCTGTAATTGAGCACGAAGAGTTGGATCTTGCAGTACAACAAGCACAAGCAACATTGGAAGCAGCAGAAGCTTCCTACTCACAGGCAAAGCAACTGGCAAAGGTACGAGTACAAACACAGGTTGCACAAGCGAAAGCACAAGCAAATGCAGCTGAAGTCTCGCTTCAACAAGTGAAAGAACTTGCCGAAATTCGTACTGTCACACAGATTGAGCAAGCGGAAGCAGGATTAAAATCGCTTGAAGCTAATCTTGAGAAGATCAAGACCGGTGCACGCGAAGAAGATATAGAAAAAACTCAAGCGAGTGTGAAACAAGCGAAGGCAAATTTACAAAATACACAAAGCAACCACTCTCGTATGCAGCAACTATATGACAACGGAGCGATTAGCAAACAATCCTTGGAAAACAGTCATACTCAGTTAGATGTTGTCAATGCACAACACAAAATCGCTACAGAACAACTACAGCTCATCATGAATGGGGCACGTGAAGAAGACATCCAAGCAATGGAAGCGCAGGTAGAACAAGCAAGAGCGGGTCTGAAGCTAGCTCAGGTCCAAGCCACTACAAAGATGTGGGAAAAAGACATTGCACTTGTACAGTCACAAGTTGACACTGCACACGCAGGACTCAAATCTGCAATTGCTTTAGAACAGGCAAAGAGTTGGGAGGCAGAAATAACCGCAGCAAAAACCGCACGAACGCAAGCAAGCATTGCACTCAAACTCGCAAATAAACGGCTTAAAGATGCAACCATAGCAGCACCTATTACTGGTGTTGTTTCACAACGTTTCTTGGACTTAGGTGGCATGGCAGTCCCCACAGTTCCATTGTTTGAGATTGTGGATATTGACACCGTCAAAGCAACAACAGATGTGATCGAACTCCAATTGGCACAATTAACACTCAATCAACAAGCGAATATCATAATTGAAGGAATCAATATGCCTCTTACAGGAGTGATTAGTTATATCAGTCCTACATTACAACCAATTCAACGGACAGCGACCGTGGAATTTCATATTGACAATCCTAATGGTATAGTTAAGCCGGGAATGTTTGCAAAAGTAACCGTACCAATTGAAGTACGTCAAGACACTATCTTAGTCCCACGCAACTCTCTTATAGAAGATGCAGTGACAAAAACGCAGAATGTCTTTGTCGTTGAAGCAGGAAAGAGCAAAAGACGACCCGTTGAAATCGGCCTTACTCGCGGTGGTAAAGTAGAAGTCGTTGAAGGGCTAAACGAAGGTGATTCTGTTATCATCGCTGGACAACACTCTCTCAAAGTTGATGAAAATGTTACTGTTGTCAATCCTTGAGAACTATGAATAAATTATGAAAGTTGAACAGCTGCATGGCCCCAAAGAGAAAACGCTTCAGGTTGCAGAACTTGAACATCTCCTACATTGTGATTCTCCCGATGTGTTCTTCCAGCACGGACTTAGCAAAGAAGGGAGGATTATAGTCGCTCGTGCACCATCACGTCTTGACATTATGGGTGGAATTTCAGATTATTGTGGATCAAATGTCTTTGAAAAGACACTCAACCGGGCTGCTGTTGCTGCTATCCAAGCTCGACATGATAGAAACTTGAATGCACTCACTTTACAAGAAGATAGTATATTAAAACGCAGTTTCCAGATGTCACTTGATGATTTTTACATAGACGGCACACTCAAGTCATACAGACAGATGAGAAAGTTTTTTAATAGGAATGTGCGAACAGATTGGACCGGATATGTACTCGGTTGTTTTTTTGCTTTGCTAAGGGAGAAAAAGATTGACGCATTCCCAAACGGTGCGGTAGTTGTTATAAAAAGTGATATACCGATGGGAGCCGGTGTTGCCTCCTCTGCAGCAATTGAAGTCGCTACATTGAATGCTATCAATCAGATGTATCAACTCAAGTTAGATGCGCTGGAAACATCCCGGTTAGCCCAGATTGTTGAAAACCGAATCGTTGGTGCTCCGTGTGGGATTATGGACCAGATTACTGTTGCTGCGGGTAGAAGGAACAAAATGCTCTCAATTCTTTGCCAACCCAACCAAATTCTTGAGCATGTGCAATGCCCACCGAACGTAAGTATTATTGGAATCCATACAAAAGTTCCTCGTAGTACAAAAAGCACAGCATATATTGATACGCGCACCGCAGCATTCATGGGTTTAACTATATTGAAAAAGGAACTCGGTTGGAAGAAATTGGAAGACAACTATTTGTGTAATATCTCTGTTGATGAATTCCGTAAATACTGTGAACCCATCCTTCCGAAAAAGATCAAAGGTTCTGATTTCCTTGACAAATTTGGTGAGACTGTTGATACTGTAACTCAAGTAGACCCAGAAAAAACATATCTTGTCAAAGATCGCGTACAGCATCCAATATATGAAAACGAACGTGTGAAGTTGTATATTAATTGCATCAAAAATGCTGATCAGTTCCCAGATAGAGCTTCTGAATTTCTAAAAGTTGCGGGTGCTTTAATGTATGAGTCTAACGCAAGTTATCGGGATTTAGCTGGATTGGGTTCCCCTGAGATAGATGGGTTAGTAAATATTGCAGAAAAAATCGGTGAACAAGGGGGAATCTATGGCGCGAAAATAACAGGTGGTGGGGAAGGCGGAACTGTAGCACTTCTATGTTATGGCGATTATTCCACCGCATTGACGCAACTTCTCTATGCCTATAGATTAGCATGGGGTATTCGCACAGAAACCTTAAGCGGTTCTTCTCCAGGTGCTTTTGAATTTGGACATGTTGAATGGGAATTAGAAGAGAGCGAACCACTAACCTACTTTTAATCTGAAGATAATCAAGTCCTATTTCATCATAATTTATTGAATATCTCTTATGGATACAATCTGTGGAAAACTTGAATGAACAAAACAACACACGTGGAATAGGTGTCACATGGCGTGCAATACTCATCGGTGTGTTGTTGATCCCTCCGAATGTATATTGGGTAATAGTCGTAGAGTGCGTTTGGCATTCTGGACATCCGACAACTATCTCTCTGTTTTGGAATGTCGTTCTCAACATATTTTTCCTGATTCTACTGAATTTGTTCCTAAAACGTGTGGCACCAAAAGCCGCGTTAACGCAGGGTGAATTGATTACTATCTATGCAATGCTCTCTATCGCATCTGGTCTTGCAGGACACGATACGTTAGCATTAACGATACCCGCACTACCGCATGCATTTTGGTTTGCCACGTTAGAGAACGATTGGGCAGGTACTTTCCACAGTTATATCCCTCAACACCTTGTGGTAACTGACAAGGAAATATTACGCGGATTCTACGAAGGTGATACCTCTTTTTACAACGCACAGATTGGTGGCGCGTGGATTATACCTACACTGTGGTGGACAACCCTTATCTTTGCACTCGGCGCGATCATGATCTGCATCAATGTGCTTATCCGTAAGCAGTGGACAGAACATGAAAGACTCGCATATCCCATCATCCAACTCCCAATGGCAATCACAGAAGGCGGTGGGAGAGCACAACTTTTCAAAAACCGAATCCTATGGTACGGTTTCATCATCGCTGCAGCATTGAACGTCTGGCACGGTCTTGCACACTTCTTCCCAATCTTACCCGATTTCAGTGTGCGCCACAACGCACGGAATTGGGGTACTTTTTTCACGGAAAAACCGTGGGATGCTGTAGGCAATATTCCTGTGCCCTTATATCCATTTGTCATCGGATTAGGTTTTCTATTACCCCTCGACTTAGCATTCTCGTTATGGTTTTTCTATCTTTTTGAAAAAATTCAACGTGTTGCTGGTAGTACCCTCGGTTTTCCTGCACCTTTCCCATATAGCAGCGAACAATCCATCGGAGGATGGTTGGCAATATTTGTCATAGCATTGCTTGTTACGCGCAAACACTTAGTTAGAGTAGTACGAACTATATTTGGAATGTCAGGCAGTATTGACGACTCAAACGAGCCTATTCGGTACCGTACCGCATTTGTTATCATTTTACTCGCAAGCCTATATATAATATGGTTCTGTTTAAAGGCAGGGATGACGCTGCTGATAATACTTCCATTCTTTGCTTTCTTCTTTGCACTCTCAATTGCCATTACACGTGTACGCGCTGAACTCGGTCCTCCTGCACATGAGATGGCGGGTATGTGCAATGGACAACAATTTTTGATAAATATATTGGGAACTCGACGCATCGGACCGAACAACCTGACTATATTTCCATATTTCTGGTTCTTCAGTGGACGCGGGTATAGAGAACACATCATGCCACACCAACTTGAAGCGTTCAAGATGGCAGAACGCGCAAATATGAACACAAAAAGGTTGGTGTTAGCCATGTTAATTGCCGTTGTCCTCGGTTCTATTGCATCATTTTGGGCAACACTCTCCGAACTCTATCGTCTCGGCGGTGCGATCACTGGTGCAGGCGGGGGAATAGGTCCATCAGTCGGACATATCGGACAATTCAATTGGCTTGCAGGACTCTTTGCATACCCACGCGATCCCAACGTACCTGCTATGGGATTCATGGCAGGCGGTATGGGATTTACATTCTTACTCATGATCATGCGCATGCGATTTATCTGGTGGCCCCTACATCCAGCTGGTTACCCTATATCAATGACATTTGGTGTCGGTTACTTTTGGAGTTGTCTTGTTATCAGTACATTCCTAAAATGGATGGCACTGCGATTTGGCGGTCCATCAACTTATAGGAAAATGGTTTTCTTCTTCTTTGGAGTTATCCTCGGTGAATACTGCGTAGGTGCGTTTTGGAGCGTATTAAGCGTAATTATCCGTGAACCTATCTACGATTTTGCACCAGGTTAAATAACATTATGAAATACACAATAGTTTTTTTAGCAATTTTCATACTCGGTTTTATTCTTTTTTCAACCTCCTACGCAGCTGATGAAGGTTCTCATGCTGCGGATTTCCTCAGCCACGGTGTTGGCGCACGCGCACTCGGCATGGGAAGCGCATTTGTTGCAATTGCTGACGACGCAACCGCTACCTATTGGAATCCCGCCGGACTGACAAAAGTCAAAAAACATAGTTTCTCTGCTATGTATTCCGACACCTTTAGCACTGGGGATGGAAGTTTTTTTACCAGAGGCTTAGTTAATTACAATTTTGTCAACTATGTACATCAAATTGAAGGTATTGGTAGTCTTGGATTGAGTTGGATTCGACTTGGAATTGACGACATACCCCGTACAACTTTTATTGATGTTGACAACAACGGTATTCTCGGAGATTTTCAAGATATAAATGGCAACGGCATTAAAGATGAAGGTGAACCTTATATTGACAGACCAACAGTTGCAGAATATTTTAGCAACAATGACAATGCTTTGCTCATCTCTTACGCTCGACAGGTTCATTCAATGGTTGCTGTAGGTGGAAATCTAAAACTGCTGAGTCAATCTATCTTTGAAAACAGTGGTAGAGGTTTCGGTATTGACATCGGATTGATTCTCTTACCATATAAGGGTTTGCGTCTTGGATCAATGTTGCTTGATGCAACTGGTACGCAGATACGATGGGACACAGAAGATAATCCTGTTTTCACTCGCGAAAGAAGGTTGCGCTTTGGTGGAGGCTATCAGTTCACATTTCCAAGTTTTGGAAAAGGCAGCATCAGCATAGATTTTGAAACCAACCAAGCAGATTTAGATGAAGGCACAGAATCTGGTGGTGGACTTGTGTGGCGAACTGGTGCTGAATACTGGCTTTTTGACACACTTGCATTGCGTTTTGGTTGGAACGGTGATGGGGTGTCTGCTGGAACCGGATTCCAAGTAGGTGTCGGTACCATGACATTTTTTGTTGACTATGCTTTCAATACGCACACCCTCGGCGGTTCACAACGTATCTCTGTTTCTGGGCAATTTTAATCTTTAGATAGTGTAAAGTTCTTCCCAAACAGAATCTCAAATTGCGCGGATAACACGCAGAAGTCTGCAGCATTAGATCGCATTGCTTAGAACAACGTTTATAGTACAATCTGAATTTATCTTAACACTGCTGTAGCGTCCAGTTTCAGTTTGTGCAAATACGACCTCAGGGAGGGAGGGGTTACCCGTGTAATCTGTGTTTCTGCAAACAAAGGAAATATGAATTTCCTAAATTGACACCTATAGCGACAAAAACTCCACACGGTCATAACGCTTTTCCATTTGATTTTTGTGACTAAGATAAGATATAATTGCCATATTAGGCAAATTATTTTATTATTGGTAAAATTAGTTTTGGCTCAGTATAACATTTACTTTAACAAATGAAAGGAAATATTATTGTGAAAAGGAACCAGATTTTTATATTATTGACACTTTTTGTTGTTTCTTCGTTTTTTCAAACTAATGTATTTGCCCAAGATTCACCACAATGGCATCTGCCTGAAGGTGCTGTTAAACGGCTTGGGAAAGGTTGGTTATATGAAATCCAATATTCTCCAGATGGAACGCAGCTTGCTGCTGCAGGTTCACTCGGTGTTTGGCTTTATGACACAGCAACCGATAAAGAGATTAGACTATTGAATGGATTTGGATGGGGTGTTTCAGCACTCACTTATTCTCCTGATGGAAAAGTCCTTGTTTCTGGGAGCATAGATGGAAACATCCGTTTTTGGGAACCGAATACTGGTGAACTCATACGGACAATTGACGCACATTGGGCGAGTATCCGAAGTCTCGTGTTTAACGCTGATGGGTCAATACTCGCAAGTGGAAGTAGAGATAGAACCGTACGTCTGTGGGATTCTGAGACAGGTGAACTCCTGCGGACACTTAGAGGACATATTGATGGTCTTAACAGCGTCACTTTCAGTGCTGATGGCACCAAAATCATCAGTGGTGGTCGAGACGATACTATCAAAATATGGGATGTTGAATCAGGGGAACTACTTCGGACGCTTGAAGCACATCGTGACAATGTCGAAAGTGTCGTTACCAGTCCAGATGGTAAAACGCTTGCAAGTTGTGATTTGAACGCAATTATCCATTTGTGGGATACGGATACTTGGACAATTAAGGCAACATTACATGGTCATTCGTCTCATATCTATGACATGAAATTTATTCCGGATGGGAGTATCCTTGCAAGTGCTGGTGAAGATGATACCGTCCGATTGTGGGATGCGTCCACAGGTGAACATTTACACACACTCACTGGACACACAGCAGATGTGTTCGGACTTGCTTGGACGCCTGACGGTTCAGTGCTCACAAGTGGTGCGTGGGATGCCTCTATTCGTTCTTGGGACCCCATCACTGGTAATCATCTGAAAACCATTACCGGTCATACGGATGTTGTTGTGAGTGTCACCTTTAGTGCAGATGGCAGCATTCTCGCCACACGCAGTTGGGACAAAACCATTCGTCTCTGGGATGCTGACACGGGACAACTTAGGCACACCCTTATCGGTCACCAAGATGATGTTGACATTGTTGTTTTTAGTCCGGATGGCAGAACTCTCGCAAGTGGTAGCCAAGACAATACTGTTCGTCTATGGGATGCTATTACAGGTGAACATATAAAAACGCTCAGAGGGCATTATTCATATCTGATTAGTCTTGCGTTTAGTTCTGATGGTAGCATACTGGCAAGTGGCAGTGAGGACGATAACATCCTTTTGTGGAATGTTGAGACAGGTAGATACATGGGAGGATTAAGGGAACATGAGGCAGGTGTTGAGACACTTGCTTTCAGTCCTGATAACACGATGCTTGCAAGTGGTAGTCGTGACGATAAAATAATTATATGGGATCTTGAAACACGCGATGCAATACACACCATAACTGAACATGAGGACGATGTTTGGACTGTTGCTTTCAGTCCAGATGGTACAAGACTCGCAAGTGGTGGAGGCGACAAAGTCTCCTTATGGGATGTTGATACTGCAGAACTTCTACAAACTTTCCGCAGACCACTTGACCGTGAAATACCAATAGGCGCGCCGGAAGAACTGATCGGAGACCTGCCTACAGACCTGCCTGCAAATGCTACAAGTATCGTCTTTAGTCCTGATGGAAAAGTTCTTGTGACTGGAAGTTATGACAGAACCATCCGCTTATGGGACATTGACACGGGCGAACAACTGAGAACTCTTGAAGGGCATGCTTATTCTATAACAAGTGTCGCTGTTAGTCCGGATGGCACTGCGATTGCAAGCGGAAGTGTCGACGGTACTGTCATCCTGTGGGCATTCCCACTGCCGTTGAGCGTAGAACAAGTCCTTACAGTTTTCGCTGATGTGAACAATGACGGTGTTATAAATATACTGGATATAGTGTTTATTGCAGCGAACTACGGTGCTACCGGTGACAATCCAGCGGATCTAAATGGCGATGGAGAAGTGAATCTATTGGATCTATTCTTGATTGCTAATGTATTAGATAACATAGATTCAGCACCAGCAAAGCATACGGTTACAAGTGAAGAACTGACTGCAGCTCAAGTGCAAACGTGGTTGAAACTTGCCAAACAAGATTCGCTACAAACACTGAATGTATCTAAAACTGACGTACTTACTTATCAACGCGGGATTCAAGTGCTGGAACAGATTTTAGTTACGTTAGTACCAAAAGAAACATCGCTTCTTGCTAACTACCCAAATCCATTCAACCCGGAGACATGGATACCATATCAGTTGGCAGTACCTGCCGATGTCAGCATCTCAATCCATGCTGCAGATGGTAAATTGGTCAGAAAGTTGTCGTTAGGAAACCTTCCTGCAGGCACTTATCAAGATCGTTCCCGTGCTGCGTATTGGGATGGCAAAAACGAGTTTGGCGAGAAGGTTGCAAGTGGTGTGTATTTCTATACACTTACTGCAGGCGATTTTACCGCTACGCGCAAAATGTTGATACTAAAATAGTATCAAATGACCATAGGATAGCTGGAATGCTGATGTTTATTAGCTTCGCAACCATCGTTGATGAGTGGGTTAAGTTGGAATCGCTATCATTCTCTTTGAGTAATGATGCGATTAACGGTAAACATTCTTAGAGTATAGCAAAACAAGTAGCAGTTGTCAATCCTATTTTCAAGGAAACTGCCTCGGTTTTGCTGAATAATGTTCGTCTGGTGGAACAGGAGGTTTAGTATCATTGTTCTTCTCCTTGGCGTGTTTTTGCATCGTTTGCAGATGAATTGGCAAGGTTTGCATCCATAGCTTGAAGTTGGTGCTGTGGAATAAGGTCAAGATATTGAGTGATAACGCGTTTAGAAAGTCGTGTAATCTGTGAGATTGTATCAATATCTGCAGTTGCGTTGCGAACGACTTTTATGCTCTCATAGTCGCGAATGTATCGGTCAACTGCCTCTTTAGAGTGTTTGGTCTTTGCGGCAATTCTGGGGGTGAGATGTCCTTGAAGATAGAGGGTGATGATCTCTTTCTTGTGGGTAATAGCACCTGATAAATCATGGATGTTGCCGCGAGTGGGCAAGATGTCGCCAGTGGTTTTTTGCCATTCATTGACATAATCACAGACAACAGCATCGCAGACGTTCAGCAAGACAGCTAAATCGAGTTGTGTCAATAAGGCACCTTGGTCATAAGCTTGATGACACCAGCGGACTAAGCGATTGATTCGCAGTTGTCGGGAGGTAAATCCGTTTCGAAAAGATTCAATATCCTCGGTAGCGAGATAGGTCAAGATGATGGGTTTCATCCGAGTTTTGACGATGGACTTCCCTCTTTCTGGATGTTCATCAATAGGGACGGCCATCCAAACGAGTTGTCCATAACTCAGGAAACGCTCATCTGTGAGTTGATCGCCGGTGGCGAGTTTCTCCAAGGGGAGGGTAATTACGAAATAGTCCTCAACGGTCTTGAGAATATCATCAACAATGGCAGTGGCAGTGACTTCGCCTTTGTCATACCCGTAGTCATTGAGAAAGCGATGGATAAGCAACTGTCGTAGGGACTTATCGTTGATGCGTCTGAATTTTTTTTCGTTGATTTGCGTGCGGGTTAGAGGTTTGCTCATGAGAGGTCCCCCTTTTTTGTGTCCTCTGGTTCAGGGTGAAGGAGTTGGGTCATGCGATCGGTGTGTTGATATTCCTTGAACAGCGAGAGATACTCGCGTATCAACCGGTCAGAGAGATGAGAAATCAGGCGTATCTGTGCATTAGGGAAGCCTTGATGATGGAGCGTGGCAACTTGTGTGAAATCTCTCAAGTAGCGGTAGACAGCCCGTTCGCTGTGGTTTGTTTTTTGCTCGATTTCGGTGAAGGTATAGGCTTTGAAATATAACTCCAAGATCTGTGTCTTATGAGAAGTGCCGGGACCCATGTCGTGTTTCGTCCCGCGCGTCATAACGAAATATCCTTCCTGCTTCAACTGGCGAATGTCGCGTTTGACTGTAGCAGGACTGGTGGTCAATAGGACCGCTAAATCCTCATAGCTCAGTAAGGAATCTTGGTCATAAGCTTCTTTGGTCAATCGGAGGACCCGATGTCGTCTGAGTCCTGCGAGCCCATAAGTTGCTAAGACCTCAAGATCAGCGTTTGTGTCATTGAGGGTGAGCCGACAGGAGATTTTTTTCGCTAAAGCGATGTGTTTCCCTGCGGGTTCCTCAGCGGCGACAGCCTCGTAGCAGATTTGTCCTGATGTCAGTTTCACATCGGTATGTTGTTCAAAGTAAGTAGAAATCTGTTTATAGTAGGCTTCAGCAACAATAGGCATTAGATTAAAGTCTGCTGAAATCTTCTGAATAATAGCGGCTCTGGCATTCTTGGATTCGAGCCGGGTAATACCGTAGGCGGTATCCTTTTTGCGGTTCATGTTGACCTCCATGAATAGATTAACGGTATCCGAATACATCTACTCGTTAGTATAACTCATACTAAAAGTATAACTCATGGGGTCATTTGATACAAACTATAAATAGTAAAACCCGATGCGCTATTAGGTTGTCGTGGTAACGTATCATGTATGCGTTACCACTCATATTGTATATACACAATTGAGAGGAAGAACAATAAATATTGAACTTGAACAAATTTCAATTGATGAAAAACCTGTTCTCCGTAATCTGATGCAGTTGTGTTTTCACGATTACAGTGAGTTTAATAACGAGGATGTTGGACCTTATGGACTGTTCAACTATAAATATCTCGACTACTATTGGACAGAACCTGATCGTTTTGCTTACTTCGTAAAAGTTGAAGGAAAATTGGCAGGTTTTGCTCTCGGCATGCATAACCGTTTAGTGGATGGAGAGAACGTAAATATTCTCTCCGAGTTCTTCATTCTCAGAAAATACAGACGAAAGGGGATAGGAATAAAGACTGCCCATAGTTTATTCAGAAAATATTCCGGTAAATGGTCAATTGTACAAGAAAAATATAATTATCCTGCCCAAACTTTTTGGAGAAAAGTTATTAACGAATATACAAAAGGCAACTTCACGGAAAGGCAACAAGAGAAAGGACCAATCCAAGAGTTTGAGACACCATAACAATATCCCTATGCATGCATACTGAATACCGAAACATGGAACTTGTAGAAGTAAATTCCATCAATTAACTTGTTCTATGGAGGATAACTGTTGAAACGATTTTTTAGTTAAAATCCGAAATATATTTACAGCGTATCTCATAAATACTTTATTAGTAGTTGAATACAAGCGAGATGAACAAATCCTAAATAGTTCATAACTTTATGTTCCCACCTCACTACCAACCTCCGAAAATCCTCAAGCCAACTGAAAAAACGCTCCACTTTGTAGCGACGCTTATACCGGCGTAATCGACGACCATCCTGTGTCACAGCGGACTTACGATTCTTTTTATGCGGGGCTACCATTTCAATGCCACGACACCTGAGTGTTTTATCTAATGGATCCGAATCATATGCTTTGTCGCCTATCAATACTGCTGGCATTGCCGATACAAAACTCACATCTAATATCGGTTCAACCAGACGCACCTCATGCCGTGATGCGCTGGCAACCAAAACACTCACAGGTCTCCCACACTTTTCTGTAATCGCCATCAGTTTCGTCCCTTTACCACACTTCGTTTTACCGACACACTCTCCCCCTTTTTCGCAGGAACGAACTTGGCATCAATACAACATTCACTCAGATGCAGTTTACGCTGTTTGTCGAGTCTAACTGCTATCATTTCAAACACACTTTTTAGCGTCCCATCAATACACCATTGCTGGAAACGACGATGACACGTTTGATACGATGGATACTTCTTCGGTAAATCACGCCAAGGTGCTCCCGTCCGCAACATCCAAAGTATCCCGTCTAATACTTCTCTATTATCACGCCAAGGTCTCCCGCGCTTACCTGAAGGAAGTTCGAGGCAACAAAGGTTCAATGATTTCCCATTCTTTATCACTCAGTTCCATACAAACCATCTCCTAACTCTTACATTTTCTCAAAAGTCTAACAGAGATGATTACTTATTAAAAGTTTTTTTATAAGTTGACTATTTATGAGATACGCTCTAATATTAATTCAATTTACTCGGCATTAAAATACAAAATCAAGCTATCATAGGTTTCGTAGATGTAAGATGTGTCGAAAAAACATTTGACAAACGTGGTTTTGTGTATTAACATTAGGTCAACGTGTCGACGGATGACACATGCGTGTGGTGCCCGTCTGTATATTACATAAATTGTTAACCATGTCAATATCTATAAGGGTTTATCGTGTATGAGAACATTCAAAGTTCTCACACCTATGTTTTTGTATCTTGTATTTGTAAGTGCGCATTACAATACCCTTCCCATTACAATATCACTTCAAAATGGTGCGGTGGCACTCTCAAGCGAGAGTGCCACCGCTGTAATGCGGAGTAGATGATACCACTGATACACGAAAAAGTCGAATTTTTTGATCGACAAACATATTAACGGTGTCTACATCCCAAAACTAAAGCAGTGGGTTTTGACACCGAACGTTTGATAATAATACTTTTTCGTGCAAATTATACATTTTCATTGATTTTCTACTCATCAATCTGTGCTGTTGTTGCCTTACCGAAATCGTGTGCAACCTGCACTAAGTCTAAGATGTTTATCTCACCATCACCATTGACATCGGTCGCTGCATTTTCGTCTGATACAGGTTCTCCGAAGTAGGAAGCGACGCGAACCAAATCCAAGATATTGACGACACCATCACCATTGACATCGGTCGGTAGGTTTTCATCGATGAGTGGCATCAAGTCGGTTATTACCATCTCTTGGATCGTGGCAGGTAGCGGTGTATCAAAGGCATCTGAGAGCATCAGCTCCGGTAAAGCGATGATGGCAGGTGTATCCGGGTCGATAACTTCAAAAGTAAGTGTCACAAGTGTACCATTACCATCTTTTGCAACTGGTAGGTGCGTGTCCGAACCGATCGCAGCAGAACTAAGTATTGAGATACCCCAATATTCTGCATTCGGACGTGCTAATTCGGGTGGGACTTCAGGAATTTGAAAAAAGAAATCCGATACTGAAAGTTTTTGTTCGCCGAAAGTTACTGTGGTGCCAGTCTGTGTCGCATCACCGACATCAAGCGAGAGTATATAAGTATCATCTTCATCAAGTATCGGACGGATGAAAATACCACCACTGTGCAGGTAATTCCCTTGTGTTGCCGAGATATATTTCAACACCTTTGCGTCGAAGGCAACCAAGCCACCATATCCTGCGACATCTTTACCACCATTCAATTGAATACCTATTTTTATATATTGTGCGTCTTTGGTGGGTTTCTGTTCAATAGAAACCACCATCAAAGGGGTTTCCGTTATCGGTTCTACTAAGTTGTAGCTCTGTAATTCGAACAGAATATCTTGAGCACTAATAAATTTGACAGGTCCCACGTCAGGTGCTAACCATTGGTATGAAGTCTTGCGTAGGACTGTGGATGCTGTGGCATCCTTTTGGTTTATCTCCAACTTGACACAGTCCTCAAATACACCCGCTGGGGTTTGTATGTCTTCAATTGCGACAACTTTTATCGTGCTCGTGGTGGTCACTGCACCCACCAGATCGAGTTCTGTTTCTGTGAGTATCTGCCAAGTGTGTCCGAGTGGTAAATCGGCTGGAAAGAAAGTGACCGGTGGTACGTAAGTCGCTTCTGCAATGCCGAAAGGACCTTGATCTGTTGTGCTCTGATGTAATAAAAGACTGCCATCATTTTCAACGGTGATACTGTATATGTCCGTGCTGGTTGTTATACCTGTTCCGATCCCCTCATTCGTTACCTTTAGCACGATAAGCCCTTCAACATCCGTATCCTCTGACGCTTGAAGTGTATAGGTGAGTTGTTGACCACCGTCGTCACTCACAAACACCCACGTATTACCGATTTCAGATGGATAATAGTTTGTAGCGGTCGCTGTGACTGTAAAACAGAAAATCAGGCATAATACTAAAAGTGCCTTCTGACAAGACACAATACTGGTAAACTTCATATTCTAAGTCTCCTTTGTCCTATTGAAATAGCCGTATTGGCAGTTATTCTTCGGTCATCTCCGCTTCCGTTGAAAGATAATAATACCCGACGATTATGCACATCTCGTCTTCAGATGTAAATCCGAACTCAATCGGCACCTCGCGATCGTAGTTGTTATGGGTGCACTGAAAACTTAGTCCATCGGTCGCATCAAGCATCAGCGGTGGGTTATAGTACGTGATCGGTGCGCTATCATAAACGATACTCCTATGAAGCAATTCATTTGTTGACATCCGCGTAATTTCAAACAACTCACCATGTCTATGCATGTGAGATGACAGTGTAATTATATTCATGACGGCATCGGAAGGGGCACCGCGTAGGTGAAGTTCATCTTCAACATACCAGTCCAGTTTCGCTACACGGGTGAGACCCGGTGGAATGTTAAGATCCGTATTGGATACGAAAATCTCTATCGCCTCATGCTTGACTTCTTCAGGCGGAAGCGTGTAAATATTAATATAAACTTCACCGACGAGTGTTTCTGTGCCTAATAAGTTGATGTAGTGAGAGTTCATGTCGAACAACGTGTCGCCAGGGAGACGCATCGCAACACCTTCAGGGAATTCAAAGGAGAAGTCCCTATTTTGTGTCCCGCCAACAAATAACCGGTGAATCCCTATATTTCCAAATGCTTGCGGATTGGCTGGATCAAGTTCACGAAAAACGTGGTTCGGGTCAACGCCTATTCCCGGTGTGACACCCGCTTGCAGAATGTCTTCTTCTATTGCTGCATCGGTGAGTCTGTATAAGATAAAGTGATGACTGCCTGTCGGGTAGAATATCTCGTATCCTTTGATGAATATATCGCCTTCTATCAGATCACCATTTTCATCCCGGATCTGTGTTGCGTAAAAGACCTCGCGTTCGGTACCCGGTTCGATCATGTAAGGCGGTAAATGCAACTGATACCCCTGCCCCGGTAGCGGTGCTGCCGGTGGCACAAATCTTTCTTCGGGATCTCGTAGCAAACCAAGATCACCAACCCCTTCTATTTTACCTGTCTGTGGCGCACCGGCAGCGATCCATTTCCGAATAGCATCTATTTTGCCGTCGTGAAGCACACCACTACCAAGGGGCATCCTTTGCCCATGTTCCTGTGATATAGGGGTAATCAGCTTCGTCAACAGGAAACTATTTTCAGGATTGCCCGGATCAACAAGTTTCATACCCGATGCCGACGGGTTCTCCGGGGCTTGTCCAATTAGTTCCTCATAAGAAGACCTATAGCTGAGGTCCAAACCAGCAACATTTGTCGGTGCCGCATGGCACGCACTATTCACACAGCTTTTATCAAAAATATACTCTTGAATAGCGTGATAAGTTGAATGCTCATCCGGTAATGTTTCCCCAAAACGATTGCTGACACGAACAAGATCAAGGATATTGATAATACCATCGCGATTGACATCAGGGTCATGTAAAGCCGTGCGATCTCGCGGCTGTCCAAAAGCAGCTGCGACAAGCACTAAATCTTGAATATTTACCACCCCGTCTTTGTTCACATCCTCTAACAAAGTCGGGGAATCGCTGTGTCCAAACACAGTTGAAGATACTATCACCATAGACACAAGAAACAGAGACAAATAAACTATTTTTTTCAACATCAAGAACATCCTAATTTAACGTGAGTTTAATATTTAATAATTAAAAATTGGTAAATAGAGAACTTCTTTATTATTATCAAGTATACCAAATACTTACAAGGAGTTCTCTGACAGATATTATAACTCTTTTTTCTGAAATTGGCGACTTTTTTTCGCATTTGAAGGGAATTAACTGGCAATCCCAAGCATTTATGCTTAGGTCAAAAAACGCTTGATATTGCGATAAAATGTGGTATTATATATTCAGCATCATAGGACAGGGTTTCTACCTCAATACTTCCCAGTATTGAGTCCTGTCCCCAATCGTAGAAAATTGGTGATGCTGGTGCGAAATAACATAAAACATTAGAATGTAGCAGATTATTTATATTGTAGACGACCTCTACATCCCTGCTACATTCACTAATAAACTACCTTAGGATATACTGAAAGTCACGCCTTGTGGAGTCCGAATAAGACCACATTTTGTGGCACGAGAGACGGAAGCAGGAATCACATAGACTAAAGTTATGTGATTCAAAGAAGCACACGACTTTAGTCGTCGTGAGTATCACAAATATCTTATACCAAACTTATCCCCAAATTTATTGAACCGACGCGCGACCAACTGAATCGTAGAGGCGGCGTTACATGGGCACATCTGGCGTTTGCTTACAAACACGTCTTCACACGAAATGACAACGAACTCGTCTGTGCAAGCTTAGAAAAGAAATAAAATCTGGTAAATGCCACATTGTGAGAGGTGTAATGTATTGTGCATTTACGAACCTTGACGGGGTGTGTAAAGTTTTTGTAGAAACCCAGATTTTAAAAGAAGTCCGTCCAGTTTCTATTAAAGCTTACTTGACGTTACGGAACTGTGGACATCGTAGGGGCGAGGTTTCCTCGCCCGCGTAAAACTTCTGTTCGGGCGGGGAGACCCCGTCCCTACGCACAGTAACCAAAACTTTACACACCCACTTGAAACCCGCATTTTTTCCTGCTTGAGTAGCTGTCAGTGTTTTGTCATCAAGCATACTAACAATCCGTTTCGCACGCTGCACCGTCCGAAACGGATGCATGCGTGAACTCGCAAGTCTCCTCAATTCAGCGTTTTCTTCCTCATTGACCTCACGAATGTGATGTATTCGTTTTCCCATCTCAATTCTCCTCTCCATTTTTTGAATTCAATAGATAGAAGAATTATACCACAATATCTTGACGAGTCAACCACTAAGACGCGTGTTATCTGTATTGATGAGATGGGACCGATAAGCGCTAAAACGTATCCTGGCGAAGTTTGGAAACGCGGTGTGGGTCGTGCGACCTTTTAACCGGACTATGGTCGTCGTGGTAAAGTGTGGGTTCATGGTGCGTTTGAACCTGCGACGGGTCAGGCGGAAATAGTGATTTCAGAGAGAAGGGATAGTGCAAGTCATATAGCATTGCTTGAGAAAATCATAGAGAAGTTTCCATCAGACAAGTGGCTTTTGATTGAAAACAATCTTTCTACTCACCATAGTCGTGATGTAAAAACCGCATTATTGGCGTGGCCGAATGTAGGTGTCCAGTTTATTCCGAAATATGCGTGTTGGTTAAACCTGATAGAACCTTGGTGGAAACAACTCAGATCACTGGCATTGAAAGGGAGAAAGTTTGAGACACAAGATGAACTCATCGAATCCATTGAGAGCGCGGTGTGTTGGTGGAATGCCCATAAACACCCTTACCATTGGAAGAAAGACCCACAAGAGCAACCAAGATACAAGTTAGAACCCTATGGAACTTCAATTGAAGATATATCACAAATACTTAAAGAGTGAACCACTTATACCAAATTAACGTAATTTATCTTTTCTCAACGGTAGGTGCGGTTTCCTAACCGCACACTTAGCAAGACGACTCACGTTAATTTGGTATAAGGCTACATTTCGTAGAGTGCGGGGTTTATTTTTTAGTTGCATTACATGCTCTTCTAATGTATTATGTAAATCCATTCTTTTGCTTCCTTTTTTATAGGATATATAATAAAGAAAAGCATAAGGATGGATTAAAGTAAAGAGAAATTTTCAAATCTTAATAAATTAAGTAAAATTGAATATTACACATATATAAGTAACTGGCACAAGTCGTTAAATTAAGTAAAATATTACACAAATATAATTAACTAGCACAATTGGTATGGACTGCGAAAACTCGGTATCTCGCGTAAAAAAAGACACTCGGCTATAAGGAACGATGTGATCAAAAGCGAAAAACCTATCGTGAACAACTCGCAGCTGAAGAACAAAGCGGAAAATCATTAGTTTTTATTGATGAAAGCGGGTTCCGCTCAGAAAGTTTTAGGCGTTTCGGTTATGCGCCAAAAGGCGAACCGGTTTTTGACCTTATATCAAGCCAAAGAACTCGCACAACAACTGTATTAGCAGCCCGTATAGATAATGTGTTTACAACACCGACTCTCTTTGAAGGGAGTTGTAATGCGGAGTGTTTCAATGCGTGGCTTGAATGTCAGTTATGTCCGCGTTTGGGAGAAAACCATCTCGTCATATTGGATAATGCACGTATACATAGAACGCTACGCACGCAAGAATTCATAGAAGCAACGGGAGCATCCTTATTGTATTTACCACCTTATTCACCAGACTATAATCCATTGAACACGACTTTGCAATCATAAAACGATTACAAGAATATAATAAAGATAAAACACTTGAAGAGAACATAAATATGTATAATTAATCAAAACTCTACTATAAATGACCATGGGGTTATTATCTTGTGTCTTTTTCACGAGTAAAGAGTAGATGTGCACTAAAGTCTATCCGGTACAACAGCAAGAAGTCATTTCGCATTGAAATTGAATTATTGTATGTTGACAAATTTCTATTCATAAAAGAAGAATGAATCGTATGAAAAAGATGGCATTTTTTCTGTTAACCTTACTTGATCTTTTAATTATCAGCTTACAAACAGCGTATTGTGCTTACGAAGATCGCTTAGGGTTGTATGCATAATTATCACAGACGATTGCACTTTGTAATCAAACAAAAAAAGGAGTATATTATGGATTTGTTAAGAAAAAAACCAAATACAATCGTGTCAATGCTTTTTGTCATCTTTTTGATTTTTTGCGGACAAAGTAACAGTTTCAGTCAGGACCAAAATAATGTACCTGAGATTACCCCAGTTTGTGATAGAACCTCACAGGTACGGGATGCAATTGTTGCTATAGTACCGGGGATAGATGAATGTAAGGATATTACATCTACGCATTTGTCTGTGATTTCCAGCCTCAATCTGAGTAACTTGACAATTACGGCTCTCAAGGAAGGTGATTTTGATGGTCTATCCGCGTTAACATCGCTTTCTATAGGGAATAACCAGTTAACCAGCTTACCAACGACAATCTTTTCAGGTTTATCTTCATTGACAAGGCTTGACTTAGGTAGTAACAAGTTAAGCAGTCTACATGAGGATATCTTTTCCGGACTGACTTTGCTGAATAGAGTCTATTTATCGTATAACAACTTGAGTAGTCTACCAGATGATATTTTTTCTGGACTGTCTTCATTGCAATCGCTTGCGTTAAGTAACAATAATCTCAGTAGTCTACCTGCGGGTCTATTTTCTGGGCTGTCTTCCTTGGATTGGTTATCACTAGCTTCCAACAGTTTAAGTGAGTTACCCGATGGTATTTTTTCGGGGTTGTCTTCCCTACGTTCTCTCTCTTTGACTGAAAACTCAGTTAATTTATCTATTACTGTTTCATTGAAAAAAGTTGGTGATAGTCAATTTAAGGCAATTGCCCCCATCGGAGCACCCTTCAATATCGTTTTGCCGTTGACTCTTTTGAATGGGAGCATTGGCGACGATACAACTACTGTTACGATTCCCACTGGTAGTGTTGAAAGTGGTTTATTCAATGTTACTCGCACACCCAGCACTATAGATCCTATCACTATAGAAATTGGAACTTTGCCGACCTTACCCTCAGGTCATTTCGGTTATCGCCTCGTCGAACCGACATCTACGGAAGAAAACAGTAATATACTTAGTTTTGTTGTTACTATTCCCAACGATTACGAATCTACTGATAACAATCCTCCTGTTTTCACCGAGGGTGAAAGGACCACACGCAATATAGCCGAAAACACACCCACAGGTAAAAACATTGGAGATCCAGTCTTAGCAACAGATGTGGATTCCTATCTGTTGACTTACATTCTCGGTGGTACAGATGCAGCATCATTTAGTATTGAGAGTGGTACGGGTCAGTTGAAGACGCGTTCAGCCCTCGACTATGAAACGAAGAATACTTATGCTGTTTCGGTCACAGTTTCAGATGGAAACCTCACAGATATCATCAGTGTTACCATCAAGGTCACAGATGTGTTTGAAAACAGTGCGCCTGTTTTCGCTGAGGGTGCAACTACCGAACGTTCAATAGCCGAAAACACACCCGCTGGCAGAAACATCGGAGGTCCTGTGGTTGCAACTGACCCGGATGAAGAGGACACCTTGACTTACATTCTCGGTGGCACAGACGCAGCAGCATTTAGTATTGAGAGTGGTACGGGTCAGTTGAAGACGCGTTCAGCCCTCGACTATGAAACGAAGAATACTTATGCTGTTTCGGTCACAGTTTCAGATGGAAACCTCACAGATATCATCAGTGTTACCATCAAGGTCACAGATGTGTTTGAAAACAGTGCGCCTGTTTTCGCTGAGGGTGAAACTACCGAACGTTCAATAGCCGAAAACACACCCGCTGGCAGAAACATCGGAGGTCCTGTGGTTGCAACTGACCCGGATGAAGAGGACACCTTGACTTACAGTCTTGGTGGCACAGACGCAGCAGCATTTAGTATTGAGAGTGGTACGGGTCAGTTGAAGACGCGTTCAGCCCTCGACTTTGAAACGAAGAATACTTATGCTGTTTCGGTCACAGTTTCAGATGGAAACCTCACAGATATCATCAGCGTTGCCATCAAGGTCACAGATGTGTTTGAAAACAGTGCGCCTGTTTTCGCTGAGGGTGCAACTACCGAACGTTCAATAGCCGAAAACACACCCGCTGGCAGAAACATCGGAGGTCCTGTGGTTGCGACTGACCCGGATGAAGAGGACACCTTGACTTACATTCTCGGTGGCACAGACGCAGCAGCATTTAGTATTGAGAGTGGTACGGGTCAGTTGAAGACGCGTTCAGCCCTCGACTTTGAAACGAAGAATACTTATGCTGTTTCGGTCACAGTTTCAGATGGAAACCTCACAGATATCATCAGCGTTGCCATCAAGGTCACAGATGTGTTTGAAAACAGTGCGCCTGTTTTCGCTGAGGGTGCAACTACCGAACGTTCAATAGCCGAAAACACACCCGCTGGTAGAAACATCGGAGGTCCTGTGGTTGCGACTGACCCGGATGAAGAGGACACCTTGACTTACATTCTCGGTGGCACAGATGCAGCAACATTTAGTATTGAGAGTGCTACGGGTCAGTTGAAGACGCGTTCAGCCCTTGACTACGAGACAAAGAATACTTATGCTGTGTCTGTCTCAGTCTCAGACGGTAATGGTGGATTTGACATCATCAGTGTTGCCATCAAAGTCACAGATGTGTTTGAAAATAACGCACCTGTTTTCGTTGAGGGTGAAACTACCGAACGTTCAATAGCCGAAAACACACCCGCTGGTAGAAACATCGGAGGTCCTGTGGTTGCGACTGACCCGGATGAAGAGGACACCTTGACTTACATTCTCGGTGGCACAGATGCAGCAACATTTAGTATTGAGAGTGCTACGGGTCAGTTGAAGACGCGTTCAGCCCTTGACTACGAGACAAAGAATACTTATGCTGTGTCTGTCTCAGTCTCAGACGGTAATGGTGGATTTGACATCATCAGTGTTGCCATCAAGGTCACAGATGTGTTTGAAAATAACGCACCTATTTTCGTTGAGGGTGCAACTACCGAACGTTCAATAGCCGAAAACACACCCGCTGGTAGAAACATCGGAGGTCCTGTGGTTGCGACTGACCCTGATGAAGAGGACACCTTGACTTACATTCTCGGTGGCACAGATGCAGCAACATTTAGTATTGAGAGTGCTACGGGTCAGTTGAAGACGCGTTCAGCCCTTGACTACGAGACAAAGAATACTTATGCTGTGTCTGTCTCAGTCTCAGACGGTAATGGTGGATTTGACATCATCAGTGTTGCCATCAAGGTCACAGATGTGTTTGAAAATAACGCACCTGTTTTCGTTGAGGGTGAAACTACCGAACGTTCAATAGCCGAAAACACACCCGCTGGTAGAAACATCGGAGGTCCTGTGGTTGCGACTGACCCGGATGAAGAGGACACCTTGACTTACATTCTCGGTGGCACAGATGCAGCAACATTTAGTATTGAGAGTGCTACGGGTCAGTTGAAGACGCGTTCAGCCCTTGACTACGAGACAAAGAATACTTATGCTGTGTCTGTCTCAGTCTCAGACGGTAATGGTGGAATTGACATCATCAGTGTTGCCATCAAGGTCACAGATGTGTTTGAGAATAACGCGCCTGTTTTCGTTGAGGGTGAAACTACCGAACGTTCAATAGCCGAAAACACACCCGCTGGCAGAAACATTGGAAGTCCTGTGGTAGCGACTGACCCGGATGAAGAGGATACCTTGACCTATACACTTGGTGGAGTAGATGCGGTCTCCTTCAGCATTGAGAGTGCTACGGGTCAGTTGAAGACGCGTGCATTCCTTGACTTTGAAGCAAAGAATACACATTTGGTAGCGGTTACCGTCTCCGATGGTAATGGTGGTACAGACATCATCAGTGTTGTCATCAATGTCAAGGATTTAGATGAAACACCAACGCTTCACCCACCGGTTTTCGTTGAAGGTGATAGTACCGAACGTTCAATAGCCGAAAACACACCTGCCGGCAGAAACATTGGAAGTCCTGTGGTTGCGACTGACCCGGATGAAGAGGACACTTTGACTTACAGTCTCGGTGGCACAGATGCAGCAACATTTAGTATTGAGAGTGCTACGGGTCAGCTGAAGACGCGTTCAGCCCTCGACTATGAAACGAAGAATGCTTATGCTGTGTCGGTCACAGTTTCAGATGGAAACCTCACAGATATCATCAGCGTTGCCATCAAGGTTATAGATGTGTTTGAAAATAACCCGCCCGTTTTCGTTGAAGGTGATAGTACCGAACGTTCAATAGCTGAAAACACACCTGCAGGCAGAAACATCGGAAGTCCTGTGGTAGCGACTGACCCTGATGAAGAGGACACCTTGACTTACAGTCTCGGTGGCACTGATGCAGCAACATTTAGTATTGAGAGTGCTACGGGTCAGCTGAAGACGCGTTCAGCCCTCGACTTTGAAACGAAGAATGCTTATGTTGTGTTTGTCTCTGTCTCAGACGGAAATGGTGGAATTGACATCATCAGTGTTGCCATCAAGGTCACAGATGTATTTGAAAATAACCCGCCCGTTTTCGTTGAAGGTGATAGTACCGAACGTTCAATAGCTGAAAACACACCTGCAGGCAGAAACATCGGAAGTCCTGTGGTTGCGACTGACCCTGATGAAGAGGACACCTTGACTTACAGTCTCGGTGGCACTGATGCAGCAACATTTAGTATTAAGAGTGGTACGGGTCAGCTGAAGACGCGTTCAGCCCTCGACTATGAAACGAAGAATGCTTATGTTGTGTTTGTCTCTGTCTCAGACGGTAATGGTGGATTTGACATCATCAGTGTTGCCATCAAAGTCACAGATGTGTTTGAAAATAACGCACCTGTTTTCGTTGAAGGTGATAGTACCGAACGTTCAATAGCTGAAAACACACCTGCAGGCAGAAACATCGGAAGTCCTGTGGTTGCGACTGACCCTGATGAAGAGGACACCTTGACTTACAGTCTCGGTGGCACAGATGCAGCAACATTTAGTATTGAGAGTGCTACGGGTCAGTTGAAGACGCGTTCAACACTTGATTATGAAACGAAGAATGCTTATGTTGTGTTTGTCTCTGTCTCAGACGGTAATGGTGGAATTGACATCATCAGTATTGCCATCAAGGTCACAGATGTATTTGAAAATAACCCGCCTGTATTCGTTGAAGGTGATAGTACCGAACGTTCAATAGTTGAAAACACACCTGCCGGCAGAAACATCGGAGGTCCTGTGGTAGCGACTGACCCTGATGAAGAGGACACCTTGACTTACAGTCTCGGTGGCACAGATGCAGCAACATTTAGTATTGAGAGTGCTACGGGTCAGTTAAAAACGCGTTCACTACTTGATTATGAAACGAAGAATGCTTATGTTGTGTTTGTCTCTGTCTCAGACGGTAATGGTGGAATTGACATCATCAGTGTTGCCATCAAGGTCACAGATGTATTTGAAAATAACCCGCCCGTTTTCGTTGAAGGTGAAACCGCTACACGAGAAATAGCTGAAAACACACCTGCAGGCAGAAACATCGGAGGTCCTGTGGTTGCGACTGACCCTGATGAAGAGGACACCTTGACTTACAGTCTCGGTGGTACAGACGCAGCAACATTTAGTATTGAGAGTGCTACGGGTCAGTTGAAGACGCGTTCAATCCTCGACTTTGAAACGAAGAATGCTTATGCGGTGTCTGTCTCTGTCTCAGACGGTAATGGTGGGATTGACATCATCAGTGTTGCCATCAAGGTCACAGATGTATTTGAAAATAGTCCGCCCGTTTTCGTTGAAGGTGAAACCGCTACACGAGAAATAGCTGAAAACACACCTGCAGGCAGAAACATCGGAGGTCCTGTGGTTGCGACTGACCCGGATGAAGAGGACACCTTGACTTACATTCTCGGTGGCACAGATGCAGCAACATTTAGTATTGAGAGTGGTACGGGTCAGTTGAAGACGCGTTCAGCCCTCGACTTTGAGACGAAGAATGCTTATGCAGTGTCTGTCTCTGTCTCAGACGGTAATGGTGGGATTGACATCATCAGTGTTGCCATCAAGGTCACAGATGTATTTGAAAATAGTCCGCCCGTTTTCGTTGAAGGTGAAACCGCTACACGAGAAATAGCTGAAAACACACCTGCAGGCAGAAACATCGGAGGTCCTGTGGTTGCGACTGACCCGGATGAAGAGGACACCTTGACTTACATTCTCAGTGGCACAGATGCAGCAACATTTAGTATTGAGGGTGGTACGGGTCAGTTGAAGACGCGTTCAGCCCTCGACTTTGAGACGAAGAATGCTTATGTTGTGTCTGTCTCTGTCTCAGACGGTAATGGTGGAATTGACATCATCAGTGTTGCCATCAAGGTCACAGATGTATTTGAAAATAACCCGCCAGTTTTCGCTGCGGGTGAAACCACGACACGTTCTATACTTGAAAACACACCTATAGGCAGAAACATAGGAGATCCTGTAACTGCGACTGACCCTGATGAAGAGGACACTTTGATTTACAGTCTCGGTGGCACAGATGCGATCTCCTTTAGCATTGAGAATGCGACCGGTCAGTTGAAAACACATGCAGTGCTTGATTATGAAACAAAGAATTCATATACAGTAACAGTAAATGTCTCTGATGGCAGCCAAACTGTTTCTATCGTTGTCATCATCATTGTTATTGACGTAGACGAGGGTAATGCACCTGTTTTTGCTGGTAATCGCACGACGCGTTCAGTGCAGGAAAACACACCATCTGGTGTAAACGTCGGGAGTCCAGTGGCTGCTACGGATGCTGATAGCGACACCTTGATTTACAGTCTGGACGGCACAGATGCATCCTCGTTCAGCATTGTCAGCACCTCCGGTCAGTTGAAGACGCTCGCACCATTGGATTTTGAAACAAAAAATTCATATACAGTAACTGTAACTGTATCAGATGGTAGTCGTACTGCTGCCATTACCGTAGATATCACTATCATTGACGTAGACGAATCTCCACCTGAATTGGTAAAGAGTAGGGTCAGTATTAGTGAAATCATGTATGGATCGGAAAGACACTTTACTCCAACCCAATGGATAGAATTAAATAATGCTGGTCCGGACATCATCAATCTGGCAGGATGGAAACTGACATTTCAGAATGTCGACTCACAAGACTTGACCGGACCGGTAAATGGAACAATCACCTTCAAGGATGACTTCTGGGGTGATGCGCCGAGAATTTGGCCAAATGAAGTTCTTATGGTAGTAGGAACAGGGAATACAAACTCAGGTAACCTTCTTGATGATCAGATTTACGACCTTGTCTGGAGAACATCGTTATCTCTCGGTTTTTGGACTACATGGTTAAGTGCAGAAGGCTTCCGCATAAGACTGTATGATGATGATGGGAACCTGGTGGACGAGGCTGGAAACCTTGATGGAAGCATTCTACGATGGGACTTACCTTATGGTCAAAACAGGGGCAAAATCAGAGCGGGGAATCGGACCTCGTTGATCCGTCGCTATGCCAATAGTATGCCGCTTGATGGAACCCAAGCAAATGGCTGGATCTCAGCTGTGGACGCGAATTTATCAGCGGATCAAATAACCTATTATGGGCCTTCGGATGATATCAGCACACCTGGAACCGGGATCGTCATTAACGACATCTCCCCACAGTACATAGTGTATGATATTAACCAGGACGGCGTGGTAGATATCGTAGATTTAGTAATTGTTGCAGGACGTATCGGACAATCCGGTCCCAACGCTGCAGATGTTAACGGTGATGGCGTTGTTAACATACAAGACCTGATACTTGTGGCGAGTGCACTCGGTCAAACACCCGCAGCACCGTCATTTCAACCCGCGTCATTCGCAATGCTCACAGCAGCCGATATTCAAGGGTGGCTGACTGCAGCACAAGGTTTAAACCTAACGGATACGAAGGTACAAAGCGGTATCCGTTTTTTAGAGCAACTGCTTGTAGTGTTGACTCCGAAAAAGACCGAACTGCTCTCTAATTTCCCTAATCCGTTTAACCCTGAAACGTGGATACCATATCGATTGGCAGAAGATGCTTTTGTCAAACTCACCATCTACGACCAGCGCGGGGTTGTCATCCGCAAAATCAATGTTGGACACAAAACCGCCGCAGTCTACGAAAGAAAGTCAAATGCTATCTATTGGGATGGCAGAAATGAGGTTGGCGACAGGGTTGCGAGTGGAATTTTCTTCTACACCCTAACTGCAGGCAATTATACTGCAACACGAAAAATGCTTATTCTCAAGTAACACAAACAGGGAGACAAGTTTTCTTGAAAAACTCGGTTTCTCTATAATTACTATAGTTTGGACAATTTTCGTGTTTTCGTTTGCAAATGTATTTTACACCCGTCGCACCGATAGTGCTTGGTTACTGGGGGTATTTACGTTTCTATACACATTCCGCCCCGCTGGTGCTGCCAATATGGACAATAGAATTCTTTTTCTGTGAGTTCATAAAGTGTTGTAACTCAACGAAAATATATCAGACATCAAAGTCGCAGTCCCAGAGGGATGGAATATGTATAGATCATTATCTGTCTCACTCCAAGCCCCAGAGGGGCGAAATGTGTTTTAGCACGAGATTCAGAAATGAAAATGAAAAGCATCACGACTCAAAAAACTGTCCAAACTATAGTATAATTATAATGGAATTTAGAATTGCATTGACACATTTTTGCTGTAGGAGGGAACACCGCTTTCCGACACGTTGTCTCGATTCGGAGATCTCTCCTACAGAAAATGTGATAAGTTATGCTACAACTCATTTATAAGGTTGCTATGAATTTTCTAAGAAAATTATTTTCAATCACACTTATAGCATGCAGTCTTCTCGGAATGACATCCCATGCAATGTGTTTGGATAAGAAAATAGAACAGTTGTCTGGTCCTTCCAATGCTCAGACAACAATGCTAACCCCGGTGAGTCAAGATGATACGGAACATCTTACTATTTTATATGGTACCCAGGAAAACATGAATACAAGTGTTCCACCACCACAAATTCTGAGACGATATAACAGCGAAAACAATCTTAATACGGAACAATCACAATTTATCGTAACCTACATTGGTTTCACAGACGAAGCGCAAGAGGCATTTCAATATGCAGTTGATATTTGGGATTCCTTAATCCGAACACAAGTACCCATTAGGATTAACGCCTCTTTTATAGACTTTGGTGGTTTTGAGAATAATAATATTATTTTGGGGGGCGCACGTCCAGCAGATTGGAAATCACCAGGATCATTAAATCTATGGTTCGTTGATGCACTCTCTGATATGCAAGCAGGTAAAGACCTTTCTGATGGTGCACCAGATATTATTACGAAATTCAACAGCAACCAAGAGGTTAATTGGTATTTTGGTATAGATGGTAATACGCCTTCAGGGAAGATGGATTTCGTGAGTACCGTGATTCATGAGATTGCGCATGGTCTCGGTTTTAGTAGTTTTGCAAGGATAGAAAATAGTTCAAATGACATATTCTCTTTGTCTGTTGCGCAAGGTACATTGAGAGGTAAGAGTCCCAAATTTCCTCAAATTTACGATTTCTTCGTTGAGAATGGGTCAGGGACAGCTCTAATATCATTTTTTGATCCATCTTCTGGTCTTGTTGAGCAATTCACCAGTAACAACATCTATTGGAATGGAAAGATAGGGGTAAAAGCAAACGGAGGAATCCTTCCCCATCTTTACGCCCCCAGTATCTGGGAGCAAGGGTCAAGTTACACTCATTTAGATGAGGATTCATTTCCAGCAGGCGATGAAAATTCTTTAATGACACCGTATTTCGGTAGACAAGAGGCAATTCACAATCCTGGTTCCATTACACTCGGCATGTTAGAAGATATGGGATGGTCAATCAACAAGGCACCAGTGTTTGTTGACGGTACTAATACCACGCGCACCTTGGTAGAAAATGCAGGGTCAGACGTAAATATCGGTAGGCCTATCTTCGCTATGGATGATAACAACGATAATCTAACCTATCAGTTGAGTGGTACTGATGCTGCACTGTTTGTCATTGATAGCACTACAGGACAGGTAAAAACAAATATAGGACAAGAATATAACAGAACATCTTATACGGTTACTGTCATTGTGTCGGATGGTCGACTCATTACTGAAATCATTGTTATCATTCAGGTGAGTACGACAACAGTTGTAACACCTAATAACAACCCACCGATTTTCACAGATGGCTCCCATACAACACGGACTGTCGTTGAAAACACTACATCAGGCGTAGATATCGGCGATCCGATAACCGCTACAGATGCGGACAACCACTATCTAACTTATACGTTAAGCGGGGTTGACGCAGCATTGTTTGAAATTAATGACGCAACTGGACAACTGAAAACAAAGGTCGCCCTCGACTACGAAACGAATCGCACTTATACCGTAACCCTCACCGTATCTGATGGGAGTCTTACCGACACAATCACTGTGACTATTAATGTTACCGACAAGGACGTTGAAACTACACCTACCCTAACATTAATTTCACATCCCCTAATGGAAACAACCTTGAATGGGAGTCTGGTAACACTAAAATTAAACCATAGCGTCTACGAAAATTGGCTCATAAATCCCGTGACAGTATCTGGTATACCTGGGGTAACCGTGAAAACATCTAATGTTGTGCGGGCAGCAGATACCGAGTTAAGATTACAACTGACTTTCGATGGGACAGACTTCGACACCAACGCAACCCTCACTTTCACAGTAAAAACAGATGCCATTGAAAACTACAGCGACTCCCCACTCAAAGCAACCATTCTGGTCACCGCCGCACAGGAATCTGTAAATGCGTCAACAATAACACCGCCAACAGAAACAACATTGAACGGAACCGTTGTTACGCTAACATTAAGCGGTGCTGTCTACGAATCCAAGTACACTGTTGGAAATAACGTGTCCGTATCGGGTATTACCGGTGTAAGTGTTAACAGGTTAAATGTCGTACGCATCAGCGGGACGCAGGTTAACGTCGCCCTGAAATTCGATGGAACGGATTTTGACTCCAATGCCATGCTCACTATCACAGTAGGGGCGGATGCTATAGCAAGCTACAACGGTACAGAACTCGTCGCGCAATTACCCGTCATTGCTGTTGTGGAGGAAAATCCGTCAATAATTGCCTTTGTATCGGAATCCCTTACAGAAACTACACTCAATGAGAGCTTAGTCACACTTACACTCTCATCTGATGTATACATGCAATCCAGTTCTGTTATCAACCGCTCAATTCAAGTATCTGGTATTGCCGGTGTTACGGTTCGTCAATCCGATGTTGCGCGCGTTAGTGACACGAAGGTAACTGTTAAAATTACTTATGATGGGACTAATTTTGATACTGATTCCAAACTTATTTTCACGGTTACCGCAGACGCTATCGAAAATTATACCGGACCCGCACTCATAAGCGTGATACCTGTTACTGCTGTGATCGAAAGCAAACCAACAGTAACTGTGGTAACTTCACAACCCTTGACTGAGGCGAACCTTAATGAAAACGTAATCCTATTGACACTCAACAATGGCACTTACGTACAATCTCTATTTGACATTGAAGATTCACTGACAGTATC
The DNA here is from genome assembly GCA_963663765.2 of Candidatus Poribacteria bacterium. Classification (GTDB taxonomy): domain Bacteria; phylum Poribacteria; class WGA-4E; order WGA-4E; family WGA-3G; genus MSPOR6. The sequence continues at coordinate 86,331 of CAXXUA010000002.1, forward strand.
AGGGATATCCGGCGTAACGCTTAATAGATATGGAGTGAGACGTGTTAGTGACACAGATATTTCAGTTGAACTTGAATTCGACGGTAACTTTGATTCCAATGCTATTCTGACCTTTTCTGTCGGTGCTGATGCCATAGTTGGATATGAGGGTGCTGACCTGATCATACAACTCCCTGTTGCTGGTGGACAGGAAACGCTAATCGCATCAACAGCAGCACCACTGACTGAGGTAACACTGAATGGGAGTGTCGTCACACTCACAATAAACGGTGCAATCTTCAAACGATCCAGAATTGACATCGGTAATGCTATAACGGTTTCTGGAGTAAATGGTGTCACTTTCCACTGGTTTGATATAGACCGAGTCAGCGATACTAATTTGACAGTTGAACTCTCATTTAATGGCAACATTGATGAAGATGCCACGTTGACCTTTACTGTTGGTGCGGATGCTATAGCTGGATATGATGGTGATGCCCTCATCACACAACTACCGGTTACCGCGCTGCAGGAATCAGTCTCTGCTACAACTGAGTCGTCCTTGGCAGAGGCAACATTGGATGGAAGCATCGTCACACTCACGCTCAGCGGATGTACTTTTGAACGATCACTCTTCAACATCAGAAATGGGGTGACAGTTTCTGGTGTTGATGGAGTTAAGATCTATAGTTTTGGGATTGACCGTGTCAGCGATACGCAGATAAATGTTGAGCTTGAATTCAACGGAGATTTTGATACAGATGCTACATTAACATTTACCGTAGGTGTGAATGCGATTTTACGGTATAACGGTGATCCCTTGACTGCACAACTCACTGTAACTGGGGGGCAGGAAACGGTAATCGCATCAACAGCAGCACCACTGACTGAGGTAACACTGAATGGGAGTGTCGTCACACTCACGCTCAGTGGTGCTAAATACACCCGCAATACCTTTGATCTTAGAGACGGTGTCTCCGTTTCTGGTATTGAGGGTGTAATAATTCCGTGGCACGACCCAAGGAAAAAAAGTGATACTGAAATTACAATTGAATTGGAATTTGATGGGACAGACTTTGATACAACTTCCACGCTGACTTTTACTGTTGAATCAGATGCCTTTGCAGGTTACAACGGTCCTGCTCTCACGACACAGATATCTGTTTCCGAAGTGGTAGAATCATTGCTTGCCTCAAGCGCATCACCGTTGACAGAAGCGACATTAGATGAAAGTGTCGTTACCCTGACCCTCATCGGCAGGAATTATACCCGGACTATTTATGACATTAGAGATGCTGTGTCAGTCTCAGGTATTTCTGGTGTAACATTCCCGTGGAATGAACCGGTTAAAAAGAGTGATACTGAAATCACGATGAAACTGGAGTTTGATGGGGATATGACAAGTGATGGCACACTGACCTTTACTGTTGGATCGGATGCTATCGCTGGTTATAATGGTTCGGTACTGACTGCACAAGTGTCTGTCTCTGCCACAAGTACAACAACACCATCAAACCGTGCGCCAGTATTTACTGAAGGTAGCAGCACCACGCGCTCAGTAGCAGAGAACACGGCGTCGGGTGTAAATATCGGCAGTGTGGTTGCTGCCACAGATGCGGATACCGGTGATACGCTCACGTATAGTCTGGGTGGCACAAATGCATCAGCGTTCAGCATTGTCAGCAATTCGGGGCAGCTGCAAACTAAAGCTGCACTTGACTACGAAACGATGACATCCTACTCTGTCATCATCTCTGTTACGGATGGTCGTGGCGGGAGTGATAGCATCACCGTGGCAATCAACATCACTGATGTAAACGAAGCTATTCCAAACCGTGCGCCAATATTTACCGAAGGTAGCAGCACCACGCGCTCAGTAGCAGAGAACACCGCATCGGGTGTAAATATCGGCAGTGCGGTTGCTGCCACAGATGCGGATAGGAATACGCTTACGTATAGTCTGGGTGGCACAAATGCATCAGCGTTCAGCATTGTCAGCAATTCGGGGCAGCTGCAAACTAAAGCTGCACTTGACTACGAAACGATGACATCCTACTCCGTCATCGTCTCTGTTACGGATGGAAATGGCGGGAGTGATAGCATTATAGTCACAATTAATATCACTGATGTGTCTGAGACACCTACAAATGGCAGACCATCCATCAGTGTTTCTGCGGATACGACATTAACAGAGGCAACACTTGATGGTACAGTGGTTACCCTCACGCTAACAAGTGGCACTTATGAAAGCGCATTCTGGAATTATCAAAAGGTATCTGTCTCTGGGATCACAGGTGTGACTTTTAATGACTTTTTTGATGTTGAGCGCGCGAGTAGCACAGAACTCACCGTCGAACTGACATTTGATGGGAACATGACCACTGATGGCACGCTGACCTTTACCGTTGAATCGGATGCGATTGTGGATTTTGATGATTCGGCACTGACTGCGCAAATATCAGTCTCCGCCGTCAGTGAGTCTGTCACTGCTTCGCCCGCTACATTGACCGAGGCGTCCCTTGATGGTGCAAAGGTTACCCTCACGCTCAGCGGACAGATATTTGAGCGATCTATTCATTACATTAGAGATGCTGTGTCAGTCTCAGGTATATCCGGTGTAACATTCCCTTGGCATGACCCGGATAAAAAGAGTGATACCGAAATCACGATGGAACTGGAGTTTGATGGGGATATGACAAGTGATGGCACACTGACCTTTATGGTTGGAGCGGATGCTATCGCGGGCTATAATGGTTCGGCACTGACTGCACAAGTGTCTGTCACAGCAAGCCAAGAGAACGCTCTCGGGGCAAACTTCCCAAACCCATTCAATCCAGAAACGTGGATACCGTATCAGTTATCCAAAGCATCTAATGTTAGCTTGACGATCTACAATATGCGTGGGGTTGTCGTTCGGGAATCGAAGTTAGGGCAGAAAGCAGCGGGTGTGTATCAAAGCCGTAGTCGTGCTATCCATTGGGATGGTAGAAACGAAATCGGTGAGAAGGTCGCGAGCGGCTTGTATTTCTACACACTTACAGCGGGTGATTTTACCGCAACGCGCAAGATGTTGATAAGGAAATAGTATCAAATGACCATAGTCTCATGTAAATTGAGAAGTGAAAAGTAGAAATCAACACATGGTTTTTGCTTTCCACAATATATACAATAACTCAATTTGCTACATACAGGATTTAAGTCATTCAAACACCGTTTTTAACAAAGTAAAAATACATTTTTCGCAAGATTTATGGTGAATTATGAAAATAATCATACAATGTTTTCAGTTAACTGCTTGGTAGGAGAGCCATTGATTATCCCTCTTGTATTCGGTAGGAGCGACCTCCCGGTAGCGACCCGGGGAATGCCAAATGAAGATTAATTTATTAATTCGGTAATAAATATTGCTCCAACGGTAGGTGTGCTTTGTAAGCGCTCTGTCGGGACTTGATGTGCCAGCGCGCTTACAAAGCACGCCTACCAGTGTAGGTTAGATAAAATTACCTAATTTATTTATTAATCTTCATAAGGCATTCATACCGTTGATTTGGCGTATTCTGCCGAAAATAATGTCCAATTAATTCTAAAGTCTACTATACATTACTATAAAGGTTCAGTAATTTTATGAAAACCTATCTTCTTCTAATTCTATTTTTGTTGACAGTCTCAACATTACCACTTTTTGCACAAACAGGTACTATTGAAGGTACAGTCATCAATCAAAGCACAGGAAGACCTCTTTCGGGGGCAGAAGTCCATATACTTGAAATGGATGAAACCGAAAAAAGTGGAACAGATGGCAAAGTCTGGTTCACAGGTGTCTCACCCGGTACATATACCCTTACAATCACACACCCTTCATTTGTTACACCATCAAGAACAACCGTTCAAGTAACTGCGGGACACACTACACAAGCGAAAATGTCACTTGGTGAAGTATTTGAGTTAGAAACTGTGGTTGTTGAAGGTGAACGTTTTCCTCCCACGATAAGCCGTAAGGAGATACGCGGAAGTGAACTCTTACGTATTGCAGGCGTAGGAACTGATGCACTAAAAGGATTGACAACGCTTCCCAGTATCGGCATCCCAAATGATTTCTTCGGTGTGCTGTATATCCGTGGGAGTGAACCCGGGTCGAACTTGTACTATCTTGACCGCACACCTCTCGGATACCCATTTCATTGGGGTGGATTACTTTCAACTATCAGCTCAGAAACTATTGATACAATAGATATCTATGCGGGTGGATACGGTGCACAATTTGGATTAGATTCACAGTCAGTGCTTGACATCCATGCACGCGACGAAATTGACACTTGGGTAAATGGAAAGTTTAATCTCAATATATGGTATTCTGAAGGGCTGCTTGAAGGTAAAATTGGTGAGAAAGGTTATATCTCTGCTTCTGGTCGAAGGAGTTACATAGATCTCATACTCGGACCAATTGCCGAAAGGCAGTCGGATACAGAACAGCAGTTTCCATATTTTTCTGATTACCAACTCAAATTGTATTACCCAATTACAGATAATCATCATTTAACTGTAAATGCGTTTGCAGCAACTGATCACTTTCATTTCCAGTCACAGGAATCAACAGAAAGTAGAGATGTGACATTGGGTGAAAGGGACTCTAACGCTGTTACCTCAAGTATTTTTTTCAAGAACGGTTTCAATGGACAAGGTATCCACCTTCGCTCAATTTTCAATGAAAACCTACATTCCCACTTATCACTAACCCGATCCCTCAATTACCTTGATATTGAATTGGATGCCACAATCTCACAGACCAACATAGTAGATGGTGAAACCGTCTTTAATGTAACAGAATCCGCTGAGTACTTATTAAAGGTAGATGTTCCTGTCTACACTCTTCGCGAAGACCTATCGTATAGATTGACTCCGAAGATTCAACTGGAACCTGGAGTTCTCTTTGCATTTAGTCCTGCCAATAGTACAGAAGTTTCTAACTATCCATCTTATGAGTTGTTAGAAGATGAAAACAGAATACAAGAGTTACTTGAGAGCGATCCAGAGGATGTAGAATTTGACGAGGATAATGTTGCCTTTTTGCGTACAACTGAAACCAGAGACTATGAATTTGGTCATGATTTGCAACGTATTGAAACTTATTTGCAAACAAGGTATGATCCATCCTCGATTGTATCTGTTGCCCTCGGTGTTAGACTTGATTATCTCAATGTGATAGAGCAACTTTCTATACAACCGCGCGGAAGTGTAAGCATAAAACTGCCTATTGGTTCTAACCTAAGGTTTGCTTATGGACATTATGAACAGAGTCCGCTACTATCCCAGTTGTTATCAGAGACTGGGAATGATACACTAAAATCCAGTCTGGCACAGCATTATATCATGGAAATTGAGCAGGAGGTCACGCCCTTTACCGATTTTAAGTTCGCCACATATTACAAAAACATGCAAAATATAATCACTGAGGATGAAGTTTCCCATTTTCTTAATCAAGGTTCAGGATATGTTGGGGGTGTAGAGTTATTCCTTCGTCATCGTGTTCCTGACAAGTTCTTCGGATGGATTTCCTATGCGTACACCCACGCAGAACGGAAAGAAACACCTAACATAGATTATCAACCGTATCTATTTGATAACACCCATATCGTAAGCATTGTAGCACACTATTTTTTCAGTGATACCTTTGAGATTGGAGCTAAATGGCAGTATTTGAGCGGAACTTCTGAAGCACCGATTAGCACAATCATTTTGATTCAGGACCCTGTGACGCGCGGACTCAACCCACTTTTTGCCAGTTTTGACCGGGCATTGAGTGCTAAACTTACTCCTTATCACAAATTGGATCTCAGAATAAGCAAAAAATGGAACATAGGAGGCATGAAAATTGGAGGCTTTATTGAGATACTGAATGTCTACAACCGCAAAAACACCTTTGAATTTATCCTTGAAGAGGGGTCATTTGAGATACAAGGTGAAGAAGTACATATTGACGAACAGGAAATTGGTGAAGCGAGTCAATTACCTCGATTGCCTTATTTTGGTTTGACTGTAGAATTTTAGTTGGGATAATTCTTATGTGTTGCAGATTTCAAGAAGTTAATTGACATTAACTTCTTATTGTAAGTCAATACCTTCGCCAATAATACAGGGTTATTTAGTTTTAAGAGTTTTCTGTTATTGAGATTTACTGAAAGTTAATACCCAGGTTCGGTTTCCTAACCGAACTTTCTGCATCAGTTTTAGATTATTGAAAAATGAACATCGCTCTTTAGTCCCGTAGGGACGATATGTTTATAGAAAACGAATACCATCCACAGTTCTTTAGTCCCGTAGGGACGATATGTTTATTCTTCTATGTCGTTCCTACGGAACTCAAGAGGGGTGGAAAACATTTTCTATAAACATATCGTCCCTACGGGACTAAAGAACTGGACAAGATGGTACCCCATAAAATTAACGACATAGCAAAATAATATCAAAAATATTGAAAACTAAAAAACCCTGGCCAATTATAGACATTCTGCCAGATTGTGTGGGTAACTTTAGCACATTCTGACAGATTGTGCGGGCAGTTTTAGCACATTCTGACAGATTGTGCATATAAATTATTCTGACAGATTGCTGATATAGTCATTTCTATTGTCAAATTAGACGCTATGATAAATAAAAATACTTCAACGAAAACCTGAAGTTATTTTTATTTATGTAATCCTAACAATATCACAAAGCAATGGTAGATCAACACTATATACTCATTCAACTGAAACACTCAAAAATGGCGAAGGTATTGGTAAGTAGTTTATTGTTTATTATACCATGTCTTGTATACGACTTGTCCCAGTTAACCTAATGTTTTGTTGGTTTTCACATTTACTTGCATAGATTCTATAATCTTATCTAATTTTCATAATTCACCATAAATAAGACAAGATTATACCAATTCAAATAAATCTTGTCTCATTAAGGAATTCTACTGTTTACTGGCAGGGGGTTACTCTCTTCGGTAGGAGCGACCTCCCGGTCGCGACCGGGAGGTCGCTCCTACCAGATTTCCGCTGCTAATGAGACATTATCACATGAAAATGGTATTACTTAGAATTGGTATTACTCTAATTCTCTAATTTCCAAAATTTGATTCGCAGGAATATCTTCCAGTTTCTGCTTTTTTCCGTTTTGCCATTGAACCTCAATACTTTCAATTTGCTGAGATTTACCTAACCCGAAGAGCAGTCGCATTTCACTTCCTGATGCATAACTGGAACCACTTTTTACTTCAGCTAATTGTGTGATACCGTTAGCATCTATCTGCACTCTTGAACCGATTCCGTCGCGGTTGCTCTTTGTCCCGATGAGTTTAATCCCAATCCAGTTATAGTTATTCCCTCCGTCATTTCTGAGTAGTACTGCCCGTTGATTAGAATTCATGATAACAATGTCAATATCCCCATCATTATCATAATCTGCGGACGCGGCTGCTCTACCTACAAGTTCCTCCGCGAAATATGCGCCGGAAGTTTGCGTTACCTCTATATAAGTGCCATCCCCGTTGTTATGAAACAGTTGATCTCGTTGTGCATAAGTTTCGTAATCTAAGAGTTGTTCAATGATCGCTTGTGGATGTCCATTTGCGCAGAAAATATCAAGGTATCCATCGTTATCATAGTCTATAAATAGGGGACTAAAACCGACAAAAGGCAAAGTCGGATGCTGTAGTTTACTCTCTGCGGTTGCTTCAGAAAAGATGTGATTACCGTCACCAAGATCCTGGTTTTTATAGAGTGTTGTTTTTTCCGAATTTGCGACAATGAAGTCAAACCATCCATCTCGATTATAGTCACCAGCATCTACGCCCATTGAACCTTCTGCTGTGCCATTTTCATCATACCCTACTCCAAGGAACAGTGCTTCGTCAGTAAAAGTACCATCACCGTTGTTATGGTACAAGAAATTGCGGCATGTGTCGTTAGCAATGTAAATATCAGGATAGCGGTCATTGTCGTAATCGCAGACAACAGCTGCCATACCTCTCCCCTCAGACGGATTTACCAATCCAGCAGTCTCAGCAACATTTGTAAAAGTACCGTCCCCATTGTTTCTATAAAGAACGTCTGGTGTTCCTGCATAACTTCTTGGATGTCCATATCCGATAATGCCTTTGTATTTCGTGATAGGCATGTTTGTGTCATAAACCAGATAGTTGACAACAAAAATATCCAAATCCCCATCTATGTCATAGTCAAGATATACTGCTGCGATACTCCAATGTGTGTTGTCTATACCTGCTTTTTGAGTGATGTCTGTGAAAGTGCCGTCTCCATTATTTTGATAAAGTCGATCTTGTTTGTAGTTTGCGACATATAGGTCTGCATCACCATCATTATCAATATCCGCAGCGGAAGCAGCCATTCCGAATCCGACATCTCCAGTACCAGAACTATCAGTAACATCAGTAAATCGTCCGTTTCCATCGTTTCGGTAGAGTATGTTTTTTCCGGTCTTTTGAATAGTGCTTTCAGACACTCCATCAACAGGGACTACGCCGCTGTTGACGAAATATAGGTCAGCGTCTCCGTCCACATCGTAATCAAAAAAGACAACGCCAGATCCCATAGTTTCAATGATGTGTTTGTGTTCGGTTTTGCCGTTGTGATGTTTGAAGTCAATTCCAACTTCTTCGGTGACATCTACAAAGATTGGTTGTTGTGCAGCATAACTATTGATAACACATTGAAAAGATAATATTAGGAAAAATAGGTATTTAGGCATAAGGACTCCGCGGAGGGCTCATATTTATTTCTTGTTTTTTTCAACGGATTTTGCCAATCGGAAACCGACAAAAGAGGCTTTTAACGTTGGATAGAGATAAAATCGGAAGGTTGTGCTACAACGGGTGAGTTTGTCAATCCACGAACCACCTCTGACAACACGCCAGCTTCCTTCAGTGGGTCCTGTTGGGTTCTGTTTCGGACTGTGAAAGTAGTAGACATCGCTGTACCAATCTGCGGTCCATTCCCAGACATTGCCCGCCATATCCATTGCTCCAAAAAAACTTTTTCCTTGGGGATAACTTCCAACTGGTGCTAACCGATTGTCAAAACCGTCGTTTTCCTCTGCGGTGTTAGCGTTTGGTTTTAATGAATTTCCCCAGGGCCATAAGTTGTTACTATAACCGCGTGCAGCTTTTTCCCATTCTGCTTCAGTTGGAAGGCGCATACCTTTCCATTCAGCATACGCTTTTGCGTCGTGCCAGGACACACCGACAACTGGATAATCAGGGAATTTATCTGCGCGTTCTGGCCAGCCTCCGATATGGGGAAGGTACGTAAAGTTTTCGGGGGTGTGTTTCGGTTTTGCTTCTATGGGTTTACCATTCTTTTCTTGTAGACTTTTCCAAAATTTGTAGTATTCCGAGTTTGTAACCTCATATTTGCTGATATAGAAAGAGTCAAGATATACTTTATGAATAGGTCTTTCATCTATAGCGCGGTTGCCGCTTCCCATTGTGAAAGTGCCTGCGGAAACCAGAAGCATCTTATTCTCTTTCGTCTCAGAATCACCATTTATGTTTGAAGAAAGTGCAAAAAGAGTTAAGAGAATAGTTGTAGTTAACAGTCTAATGTTCAATACATTCTTCCTTAAATATGAGTATCTATTGTTTTCTGCTCTGTTTAGATAACAAAGTTTCGTACAACTTTTGATGTTTTTGAGAGAGTTTGAGTTTTCCAATACTTTGATACAGTTTTGAAAGGTTTAGGTGGAAATAGGGTTGTTCTTGGTCTAATTCAACTGCTTGTTCAAACATTGTAATTGCATTATTTATATCACCAATCATTGCATAAGCACTTCCAAGCGTATTATAATACAGTGCAGTTTTTGGCATGAGTTTTGCTGCCTTAGTTACAGGTTCCAATGCCAATTTCGGATATCTCATGTTAATGAATGCTTGTCCCAGTGCGTGGTAAAATCCAGCAAGTGTTTGGGGTGATGCCTTTTGCTTTATGCTAAGTTGAATGCAAGTTTGTAAGGTGATGATTGCCCGGTTATACTTTTTTTGTCGCATTAGGACTTTTGCTAAACCAGACCAACCATCAAGGTTGTTTGGGTCTACGCGTGTCAGTCGCGTAAATCTTTCATAATCTACATTGTTTTTCTGTAGTCGTTGGTAAATTTGCATTTCTGCTTTGCTTTTCTCAGTTTCACCGATACGCATGTACGCTGTGCCGAGTCCGAAATGAGGATCTGCAAAGTCAGGTGGACCAAACTTGACTGCTTTTGTGAAATGTTCTATTGCTTCGTCGTAGTGTTTTAGATTTAGGTAGGCAGTGCCAATTTCATTATAATTCTGTGTAGCATTTGGTCTAAGCATAATTGCTTCTTTTAGTACCTCTACCGCTTCTGAATACTGACGAAGTTTGACGTATGTCTTACCGAGTAGTTCAAATCCGCGTGCATGTTTCGGTGATAATTCGGTGACCTTTTGCAATGGTTTGATTGCATCCTGCCACTGATTTAGTTTGAAATGTACGACACTCAAGGAATATAGAACTTCAATATTATCAGGTTTTAAATCTAAGGAACGCTTAAAAACTTCAACTGCTTTATTCCATGATTCGTTTTCTGCATAAGACATACCCAAATAGTGTAGTATTTCAAAGTGATTAGGTTCTATGGATAGTGCTGCTTCAAAAGCAGAAATCGCATTGACATTATCACCATTGAATAGGTAGATAAAACCTTTTTCAACGTTTTGCACGTAAGTACTATGGTTTGTGTTCTGTGCAAATAGTCCGTTCAATGGACAACAGGTACAGAGAATGAGTAATATTTTCAACCAAATTCGCATCTTTTTAACCTGATTTTTTTTCAAACAATTCCTTTTCAAGAGATCTGACAATCTTGGATAAATACTGCAACATAATGGCTATTGATGAAATGATGGTTATATTATAGCAATAAATTTCTAAAATTACAAACAGATTGTGAAATTCGCAGGTTTATTTATTATGTTATAGGTTTCCGTTGTATTCTTTATATTTTAGTTCTTCATGAATGGGTATTTATGATTTATCTGTGGAGTGGAACAATAGTTAAACAATAGATTTCATGGTTTGGTTTTATTTTGAAAGCGAAGGAAAATGAATGCACACCCACACACTTAGAAATAGTGCTTTGAATAGTTTTTCGCTCAAAAAAACTTGCTTAATAAAACATAATAAGGTATCCTTTTTAATACGGTTTAACATGTCGCATCTACTGAGAGATCTGAAGATAAATCAGGAGATAAGAAAGATTGGGAGGAATCTGGATGGCAGAAAAACTATCCATTGTGATTCCGATATACAACGAGGCAGAACATTTAGAAGAGATTCTAAGACAAATTCAAGCTGTTGATATCGGCATGGAAAAAGAACTGATTCTGGTCGATGATTGTTCAACAGATGGCACTCGCGAAATACTTCAGAAACTGCAGAACGCTGCTGACAATACAGCAAAAGTCTTCTACCACGAAATTAATCGGGGAAAAGGAGCAACTTTACGAACAGGTTTTGAACATATAACAGGCGAAATTACGTTGATTCAGGATGCGGATTTGGAATATGATCCAAATGATTACCCGAAATTGCTTGAACCCATTCTAACGAATCAAGCAAGTGTCGTGTATGGGTCTCGTTTCATGGAGGGACGTCAAGAAGGCTTGTTACGCAGTTATCTTGCTAACCGATTTCTCACAGGTCTTTCAAATTTAGTCAATGGTACAAAATTGACCGATATGGAAACCTGCTATAAGGTCATTAAAACCGAGATTTTGAAGGGGATATCACTTCATTCTGATAGGTTCGGTTTTGAACCAGAAATTACTGCAAAACTTGCCAGGCGAAAATGCAAAATTGTTGATGTACCGATAAGTTATCGTGGTAGGGATTACCATCAAGGCAAGACAGTCAGTTGGAAAGATGGTATTGCGGCGATTTTTCATATCATTCGGTTCCGTTTCTTTTCATAGATTTTCTTCATTATTTTTATGCAAAAAAGATATCTAAAGGATTTACTAAAAGAGGTGGATGGTATCCTTAATTCATCTCAAGAGTCCGATCCACAACCTGACCTTGAACAGCTTGAAGACCAAGATGATGAACTACTAAATGCATTAAGTCAACACTTTGAACATGTTGCTTTCAAAAAAGGACAACGTGAAATAATTGAAGCCATATTAGATGGCGAAAATGTATTTGCAATTTTTCCAACAGGACACGGAAAATCTTTATGTTACCAATTGCCTGCCTTAATGTTACAAGGAACAACGGTTGTCGTCTCACCCTTGATTTCTTTGATGAAGGATCAGGTAGACGCTTTAAAGGCACGTGGTGTTAAATCGGTATCATTGATTAACAGCACGTTATCCTGGGAAGATTATCTGTATGAGATCAATCGGTTAAAGCAGGGAAAAACAAAATTACTATATATCTCTCCTGAACGTCTCCGTAGTAGAAGGTTCTTAGATTTACTCAATTCTATTCTCATTTCTCTATTTGTTATTGATGAGGCACACTGTATATCCCAATGGGGACGTGATTTTCGTCCTGCCTACCTTTCGCTCTGTGATGCCTTAAGTACACTCTACCCAAGAGCAATAGCACTTTTTACAGCGACTGCTCCCCCCGATATTCGTAAGGATATTCTTAACATCCTTGATATTCCGAATCCACGTGTACTTATTCAAGGAATGGCAAGACCCAATTTAAAGTTGTCTGTTCTTGAAAGCAAAGATAAAGAACACAAGTATACTTTACTTGACGAAAGTATGCAATCACTTAAAGGCAATGGAATTATCTATGCGGGTAGACGCAGCGAAACTGAGGAGATTGCTAATTATCTCAAGGAACAGGGATATAAAGCGGATTATTACCATGCAGGACGTGAATTGTTTAATCGGAAACAGATACAAGAAGCATTTTTTGATGATAGCGGCGATGGATTAGACATCGTAGTTGCGACAAATGCTTTTGGTATGGGGATTGATAAGCCGAACATAAGATTTATTATACATTGGACGATGACGGGTACGCTTGAGGAATATTGTCAAGAAATTGGTCGTGCAGGTAGAGATGAATTAGACTCACAATGTATTTTAATATATTACCATGATGACCGTGGTTTACATGAATACTTTATCAAAGAGAGTGCTCCAGATAAACCATCACTTCTAAAGCTTCTGCAAGAAATTGAAAATCTAAAGGGGGCGGGACAATTTCGAATGGTAGCATTAGAAGAATTAATACTGAAAAGCGGATTTAATGAAGCAAAACTGCAGGTTGCATTTACATATTTAGAGAAACTTGGTTTTATAAAAAGATGGCATAATGTCCCGGCTCGTATTTCGGTGAGTTTGCGTTCATCTACTCACGTAACGTCAGCAACACATTCTGAATTGCTAAAGCAGCTGGGACGAAGAAAAGTTACGGACATTATTACTTTTTGCCAAGAGTTTGACCTGAGTCCGCGTATCGTTATGGAGCAACTGGCAGAACTTCAGAACGACGGTTGTCTTCAATACTGGGGTAAGGATGACCTTATGCTGATAGAATTGTTGCAGGATAGTGAGTTCTTTGATTCTCTCTCCGAAGACCAGATGGGTTTCTCTGATTATGTCAAATACAAGCAGAGCAGAATTGATAAAATGGTGCGGTATGCAGGTTCTGAGGAATGCAGAATTAGAGTTATACGTCGTTATTTTGGTGAGGAAGTCGCAGATGATTACCGATGTGGTACGTGTGATAGGTGCAGTCAAAATTGTATAAAATGATATACGTTATATCTTTTTTAGTACTTCTTGATATACGGTTTGGAGTGGGATGTTATTATTTTCTGCGATTGACTTGCAGTCTTCATATTCAGGAGTTGACTTGATGAGAACCTCATTTAAGTAACCCCGTTTGACACGGACATTACCCCATTGTGTTACCACATCTGTAAAATCTCGATTGAGAATTACACGGTTTGCGGGATAATAACGAACTCCGAAAGTTGTTGTTTCTGTAAGAAGTACTTTGATCAACTTGTCTCTATTGACAGAAGGACAGAGGACGTTTATCTGAGTACCGGGTCTACCTTTCTTCATCAGTGTTGAAACAAATAGCACATCTAATGCTCCGATTTCAAAAAGTTTCTCCATGACATAACCAGAGATTTCAGGGGTCATGTCGTCTACGTTTGTTTCTATAATTTCTATCTGTTCCCTCATGCCGAAACTGGCATCAAACATCCCAGATTCAGTGTCTTCATTGCTTTTTTCTCCAATGCATATACGCAGAAGATTCGGTTGTTGTTCCAAATCTCTAGTACCAGCACCGTAACCGATTTTGTCAACTGTCATATCTTTCATAACACCAAAGTCTTTAGCGAGTGTTGTGATGATTGCAGCACCTGTTGGTGTAACTAATTCATGGGGTATATCAGTTTGACGAATTGGAACACCGTTTAGGAGTTCCATTGTGCCAGGGACAGGAACTGGCATCTTGCCGTGTGCACAACGAACAAAGCCTCTACCAAGGGAAAGGGGAGAAGCATAAATCTCTTCAATACCAAGTTCCTTCAAACCGATGACAGAACCGATTATGTCCACGATTGAATCTATCCCGCTTACTTCGTGCAGGTGTACCTTGTGTTTGTCAGTGGCGTGAACTGTTGCTTCAGCTGATGCAAGTCTGTCAAAAATCTGTTTCGCAGTTTCACGAATTTCTGTATCAAGTTGACTATTATCCAATAGTGAAAAAATATCAGAAAGGTGTCTACTGGGACCGTGGGTATGCTTGTGGATTTCTGGTTCAAGTGCGGTTTCAACTTTTGCATGCGTTCCACTGATATTATGTTTTGATGTTTTTTGGATATGGATACTGAATTCATCATCAAGGTTTAGCTTCTGTAATTCAGTTGTAAGTATATCTGTATCAACCCCTGCATCAACAATGGCGCCGAGTATCATGTCACCACTAATACCAGAGAAACAATCAAAATATGCGATTTTCAAATGGGTATGTCCTTTGATTGGATAGTAGGAAGTGAAATTAGAAAACTGCAGAACGTTGCATAATTTTCTTTCTTGGCAAGTATTGCAAATAACAAACTTATGAAGGTGTATAGACACCTTCATAAGATGGGGATATGTTATTATTTTTGAAAAAGTTCCATCAATAACTCTTTCGGTTCATTTCTTCGGAGTTTATTGAGAGCTTCAACTTCAATTTGTCTGACTCGTTCACGGCTGATTTCAAGTTTTGTACCGATGTCAGCGAGTGTGTATTCAGTGCCATCTATCAACCCGTAACGTAGCACAATGACATGCGTTTCACGTGGATTAAGTGTCCTGTTGAGCACCTCTTCCAAGACTTCAATTTTGGAATAATTGACTAACTCAGTTTCCGGAGTGATTTGTGAATTGTCAGGAATCATATCTCGGATAGGCACTTCTGGTGCTGCTTCATTTATCGGTGCGTCCAATGAAATTGGGTCTTTTGTTGCTTGTAAGATTTCATCAACCTTTTTCTCGGTAAGTTTGACTTCATGTGCGATTTCTTTTATAGTCGGTTCACGTCCGAGTTTTATAGTCAGATTAGATTGAACTTGTTTGATCAATCGTCGTGTTTCACCGATATAGCATGGAACACGGATAATCTGTCCTTGTTGGTCGATTGCGCGTTTAATGGATTGCATCACCCACCAAGTTGCATAGGTGCTGAATCTATATCTGAGCGTGTGGTCAAACTTCTCAACAGCCTTCATTAGTCCGATGCTGCCTTCTTGCATGAGATCAAGAAAGGTCAAAGCCGTTTTGTTGAAATGGTGTTGTTTTGCGATGCTTGCTACTAATCGCAAGTTGGCTTCAACGATTTTCATTTTTGTACCGTGTGCAAGTTTATCCGCATCATTGAGTTTTGTCAGAAGGTTTTGTATATAATCCAATTCAGCTTGAAGTGTTTCTAACAGAGGATCTATCGTGCTTGTAGTCCACTGAACATCAGGTGTCGTACCCATATTTGAGTATACTGTTTCTTCCAAAAGTTCAGAGGGGATTTTATTCATTAGTTGTACAAATTCATACTGTGTGTAGGAAAATGTATCAAGCAATAGTGTTACCTCCGCTTCCTCAAGCGGGTCTGCTTTGTTGATGGAGTCTCGTTCTAAACTTTGTGAAAACTGTTTCTGTTCCTGTTCGGACAGTATTGCTGTGTTTCGCACTTGTGATTTTCTTGCCGCATTGATGTTTTCACGTATAGTTTTTCTTGCATGAGATTTGAACTTCTTCCCATTTTCTGGTATCCAAGATTCTATAGCATTTAACAGACTGAGATAACCTACTTGCATTAATTCATGTGACATATCAGAATCTGAGTCGTTTGCATATTTTTTCAATAGATATAGGTTTCCTAATAGAATCTTAGTCTTTAACCGAACTAATTTATCTCGTTTATTTTCTAATCTATTAAATAAGTCATAAATAGACTGTATTTGAACTGTAATCTGATTTACAATCTGTCCATGTTCCTTCTGTGAGGGTAATACTTTTTCTCCTGCGTTGCGTTGGTTCTTAGTTGGGTATTCTAATGAGGTGTATACCCATTTCGGAAGTAATTCAAAACTTGATGTGAATGCCTGAATCCCCTTTTGGTATTCCACAAAAAGTGCTTTTTCCTGTTGGGGTTCCAACAACGGTGTTTTAGCAATAGTCTGAAGATAAGCGAAGGTTTCGTCCTTTACAGGCGCGTTGTTCTCCGCTTTTTTCTCCTCTGCTGGAAACATGTCCAATTCTACTAAATCAGAGGGGTAAATGTTATTCATTTTTTGTTCCTCATGTCAACGCAAATTTCTTTGCTTCATAGAACCGATTATATAGTTGTCTTCAAGTGATCTTAATGCTATAAAAGGAAAAGTTTACTTTTTCTTACATCACTATTAAAAAAAGAATTCTTGAATTAGTGCTAAAAATGTGCTACATTACCGTTTCAAAATGTGTACATTGAACTTTATCAATTACTTTATGAGTTTTGGACTAAATAAACATCAATAGTGGAGGTATTTTATGCAAGAAAAAAGTCAAAGTAATGTTGTAGAACGTATATCCGCTGGTGAATCTTTTGCGAATGAAAACTTAGAAAATATAAATTTGGCGAACCAATCTCTTGTCGGTGCAGATTTTTCTGCAGCAAATTTAAGTGGTGCGAATTTGAAAAATGCAGATTTAACTGATGCAAACCTAAACGATGCAAATCTTGAAGGTGCTGATCTTTCTGAAGCAGTATTGTTACGCTCTTACCTTGTAGGTGCTAATCTTAAGGAGGCGACTCTTGAGAATGCTAATCTATTTGGTGCATTTCTGAGTGGGAGTCTTCTCTCTGGTACAAACTTTCGTGGTGCAGATTTACGTCGCGCAACTCTTGGTTGTCCAAAATGCGTACCAACCGAACAGTTTGGTAGTCTGACAACCTTTGAAAATGCAAACTTAGAAGAAGCAATCTTTGGTGAAATCAAATTAGATGGAATCGTATTATTGGGTGCAAATTTCAAAGGCGCATACCTCTACGAGGTTGATTTATCTGAAGCAATATACCGTGAAAGCGACCTTGAAGGTGCAATTACTAAACAGGGACGAAACTAACTATATGATTATTTGCCAAAATTTCTAATCAGAAACTTTCTGTCACAACCCTGACCATCATCGGTTCGGGGTTGTGTTTTTAATGGGCAAACTTACCATAGAAGAATCTTTGCTTGCTAAAAAAGAGTTATGTTTGAAGAAATGCTAGTCGGTTTGCATTGTATTATGACGTTTTAAACACCAAATAGTTTACAAATATGCATTTTTCTTAAAAAACGTGAACTCGTTAAAAGTCTTTGTAGAGCATACTGTTAGTTTGCGTTCCACAGATGCACAAAATAACAGTTTGTGCTATAGTAGATTTCTCTATTTGTAAGGTTTTAGATTGCATAATAGGAAAAACACCTACCTATCTATACCCAAAATTCAAGTGGTTTTCGGACGCCCAGTTTACAATACTTTATTTCAGATCTCACGAAAAATCTATTATGTCCTTTAACGTGTGTTTTCTATCAGTTATTTCAAGAATAGATGTAGTTAGAAAAATACACACCAAACTATGTAAATATAATTATAACACAAGTAAACGAGTTTGTCAAATATATTTGTGTGGAAGTCAAAGTTCCATAAGGTTTATCCCATAATCTTAACCGAGTAGCTGCTGCTTACACATTTTTCGGTAGAGTCCTCCTTTTTCTAATAATGTCTTATGGTTTCCCCTTTCCACGATTTCTCCATTACTAATAACTAATATGGTATCTACCTGCTGCACTGTTGAGAGACGGTGTGCGATAATAAAACTTGTCCTACCTTTCATCAAGTTTTTTAGAGATTCTTGAATGATTGCTTCGGATTGCGTATCAAGTGCGGAAGTAGCCTCATCCAGCACGAGAATTGGTGCATCTTTTAGAATCGCACGAGCGATTGAGATGCGTTGTTTCTCCCCGCCTGATAGGTTGCCACCCGATTCCCCGATGGGTGTGTCGTAATCATTTGGCATTTTCTTGATAAAGTCATGTGCGTTTGCTTTTTTTGCTGCGTCAACGATCTGATGCCTGTTTGATTCTGGTGAACCGTATCCAATATTATCAAGAATAGTACCATCAAATAGAAAAGTATCTTGAGGTACAAGTGCAATGTTTCGTCTTAATGAGTTCAAAGTGACAGCATCTATTGACACATTATCTATTAGTATTGCTCCGGAATCAACTGCATAGAAACGTTGAAGCAGATTGAGAAGTGTTGTTTTTCCACTACCACTCGGTCCAACGAGTGCGATAATCTGTCCAGCTTCTGCGATAAAACTGACATTATTTATTACAGGATGTTTGTCATAAGCAAATATTACATTCTTGAATTCAACTCTACCTTGTAATTCTTTTAGTATAGTTTTTCCTTCAGACAGGTCAGTCTGTTCGTCTTTCATATCCAGAATGACAAAAATGCGTTCTGCGGAAGCAAGGCTTTGTTGTAAGACATTATTTAGAGTCCCAATGGTCTTAATAGGTTTGTACAAAAGTGCGACCATGACTACATAACTTGTGAACCAACCAATAGACAACTTTCCTTCTATCACCTGCCAACATCCGAGTCCAATGACAATCGCACTTCCAATTGCCGCCATCCAGTCAATAACGGGTGGGAGAAGTGCAGCATAGCGCGCACGCCGAATTGCTGATTTGTATTGACTGGATGTGACTGATTGAAACCTATCCATTTCAGTCTTTTCTGTTGTGAAACTCTTGATGATGCTGATACCGGTCAAGGTTTCTTTGAGTTGTGAGAAGATATCCGAGCTGCGTTGTTGGATTTCTGTGCTTGCTTTGCGAACACGTGTCCCTATTCGAGAGATTATATATGCTATCAAAGGTAAAACAAGTAGGGAGTAAATTGTCATTTCAATATTCTTGTATAGCATGAATGCTATAAAGACGATGACTTGGATAACTGCACGCATGATAGATGCGGTTGCAGCGACTGCTTGTTGCCAAATTCGGACATCATCGGTGACGCGTGACATTACGTCACCACTTCGGCTTTCTGATAACACACCAAGTGGAGCTGAAACTATTTTTGCATATAAATCATTTCTTAAACCTAAACTGAGTTTGTTGCCAACACGTTCCATCAAAAAGTCAGTTCCAAAGAAAAACAATCCCATAACAAACACCAGACCGAGGACTCCGAATAAGAGCCAGATAAAGAAACCTATAGCGTCTCCAGTACTTGTCAGTGTAACTTCAAAACCTTCAAATATGTTGTCTATGACAAAAAAACGGATGGATGTTGCTTGCGTGGATTGGTTGAAGTTTTCTAATGATTTTAGCGAATCAAGTGTATCAGCTAAAATCTGCAGGCGTCCAAGGTCGCATATAGAAACAACCAGTGCGAAACTCATTGCTAAGAGAATAGATGCCGTGAATGGTGTAAGATAGCGGAGAAAACGTTTAAAGATGCTTTTTTGTTGCAAGTAATCATCGCCTTGATTATATGAATTGCGTTTCAAAGTCTATTTGTTGCTTTGGAAAAGAAACATGGATACCAAATTACTTTTTATCTGTGAATTGATAATCACCAAATTGCAGTACTTTTGTTTTTACGGCAATTTCCGATTTACAGCGGATATGAAATTCCTTCTTGTCAAAATCAGTATTTTCAATTATTCCGATTGTTATTGTATTTCCAGTTTCGTCAAGCATGCCTACAAGTCGTTGTTCAAAGTATGTTGGTCGCTCATAAGAAACAGTGGATAAACTTAGATAGTTTTTTAGGTGATTAGATGTAGCATGAGGTATTTTTCTTCGCGCAATTAGGCATAAAGAACGGTGTCCCCATTCAGCGTATAGGATTTCGGTTTCAGTCAGTCCAGCAAGTATCTCTAATTCCTTTAGATTTGCTATTCTTCCATTAAAGAAAGGCGTTCGAGCCCCTCGAATTTGTTCAAAAGGTATTGTCTGACGTGTACTGTGTGAAAAGTATTGCTCAAACAGGTTTTTTCTATTTCGCTTTCGTAAAGGACTACTTTTTGCTCGGGTCGATCTATGTGGTAAAAGATAGTGTATTGTTGTCCAATTGAAATTCCTGTAGCTGCCGACGATTTGCTCAAATTCATTGGACCGGCCGATACAAACGATATAGTGTGGTTGAATAAGGTCGATTTTGCTTTGCTTTAGGTAAATAGCAGCACGTTCATGTATGTAACCAGTTGTATCTATGATAACCACATCAGTACTTTCTTCAAGTGCAGCATCTACCATGAGGCGAGTGCCAGATAAAACCGTCAGAAGATTACGGATGGGTGATAATGCTCCAATAAAGTATAGTCTGTCAGCATTTTGTGTTAATTCTGCATGGGATGTTAGGTGAGCATCATATTCCTTTCTGTCATCCGGATCAAGATTTTGTTGTATAGAGTGAAAACCACCAAAAGGTAATTGCAACGAATTACCTACTTGCGTAGATTGAAACAGTTTCATACCTATTGTGGTGGGAGGTCCGATTTGAGATTGTCCGATATCTGCATCAACAAGTGCGACTTTTAACGTTGCAGCACAAGCGTAATCAACAAGGAATTTACAGAAAGATGTTTTTCCTGCATCCGATGCACCGAGAACAAGGATTCGTTTTTTAGGTGATACAATTTGACTTGCAAGTTTTTTCCAATCTGAGTTAATGTGGTATTTGCGATACATGGAGGTTAACCGCTAATTTCCAAGACTGAGTTCATATCTGAATGTAACACCAGGAAAGCTGACGAAGTCGTCTAATTTGGGACTTTGTTCAATTCCGAGAAAGTATTCAAGAAGCGACTTTTTTCTCTGAGATCGGAGGACTTTGGGAGTTCCATCAATGTTTCCAAGTTTTCCAGCGATTTTTATTGCGTCCTGTAAGTTTCCTAATTGGTCAACCAATTTATGCGACTGTGCTTGTTTTCCAGAATAGATTCTACCGTCAGCAAGTTTGAGGATTTCGTCTCGCGTGAGATGTTCCGCACGAGATTGTGATATTGCATCAACAAACTGATTGTAGACATCATCAACGGTTTCTTGAAGAGCAGCTTTTTCCTCAGCAGTTAGGTCGCGGAATGCAGAACCAGCATCTTTGAATTCTCCGCTTTTGATAATCTGTTGCTCTAAACCCACTTTTTCAAAGAGACCTTTCATTTTCGTAAACTGCATAATTACACCGATGCTACCCGTTAGCGTTCCAGGATTTGCGACTATAGTGTCTGCAGCACAAGCAATATAATAACCGCCTGATGCTGCTGTTCCACCCATTGATGTGACAATAGGCTTATCCAACTTGTTTAATTCAGCAAAAATCTCCTGAACTGGTGCGACACTTCCTCCTGGTGTGTTGATTCGGAGGACAATTGCTTTTACATTTGGGTCATCCCGAAAAACATGGATGAGTTGAATGGTCGCATCTGATTTTGTGATGATTCCTGATATATCAAGGACAGCAACCTTTGGACCAAAGGAGATACCCCCAAAGATTAAAGGAATGATGATAAATAGAAACACAAATCCTAATATAACAGATGTGATTATGACAAATATTTTCTTTTTCATTTGATTTTAAGTGTACTATTGTTTGGCGGTTGTTGAGTCTATATGTTATCAGATTTTGCTTCTCTAATCAAGTAATAATATCAGGGTGGGTGTGTAAAGTTTTTGCACAAACTGCTCACTCTCCATTGTAGGGCGGGGTCTCTGTGCCCCACCGCAACTGAATAAATAAGAGATTGCGGGAACAGGACACATAGGTGTTGTCAACATAAGGAAATATTGTTAATATCAACCATACTCTTCAGTCCCGACAAATGCCATACGGGGAATGCCTAAATGGCATTCATACCGTTGATTTGGCGCATTTGGCGTTGATTTGGTAGGGACGATATGTTTATAGAAAACGAGTTCCCACGCCTTTTCAGTCCCGACAAATGCCATACGGGGAATGCCTAAATGGCATTCATACCGTTGATTTGGCGCATTTGGCGTTGATTTGGTAGGGACGATATGTTTATTCTTCTATGTCGTTCCTATGGAACTCAAGAGAGGGTTATTACGTCTTTCTATAGACATATCGTCCCTACGGGACAAAAGAGAACAAAAGTGTGTACCTCTGTGCAAAAACTTTACACACCCTATCAGGGTATTTCAGTTTTTGGCATTTTAGCTGTTTCCTGAGAAAATCGCGACCGGGAGGTCGCTCCTACCGCGGGGTTTCTTTTTCAAAAATCCAAAAATTAGGAAAACTGAATAACCCGTAATAATATAAAGTTCACAGAGGTATCCATTTGTTATATGGCATCTTTGTAGGAGGGATTTGTAACTCCGATTTTCATGTAGGTCTGTTGAAATCGGGGTTGAAAACCCCTCCCACAGGAGGTTAATATCCTTAAATTGACGCTTAATTGATTGGGAAACCGCACATACCGAAAGTCAGTTCTTGTCGATTTATTGTTGCAAATCATCATTCTTGAAATTCATGCTACTTTCTTTTTTTGGAAAAAAGATGACCCAAAGGGTTTTGAGCAACCACATAATATCAGTAAAGAAGCACTGTGTGGCAACATATTGAAGGTCAAGTGCTAACTTTCGTGGCATTAATTCAGTGATATAATATTGCTCTGGGTCTTTCTGTGCTTGTAGTTTTTTCTCTTCATTCCGGTTGGCTATCTGGGATGGACCTGAAATACCGGGTTTTACTTGAAGCACTTGCTTTTGTGCATCATTGTAGTATTTGACGTAATTCGGTGCTTCTGGACGCGGACCAATTAGACTCATATCCCCTATGATGACATTGATAAGGTTTGGCAGTTCATCCAACTTTGTAATCCTTAGCAGTTTTCCTATAGAAGTTACTCGTGGATCTTTATGGATTGTGAGACCTATTCCGAGTTGGTCTGCGTTGATAACCATTGTTCTGAATTTATACATTTCAAAAACTTTTCCATCCATTCCGACGCGTTTTGCTCGGTAGAACACTGGTCCTTTGGATTGAATTTTTGCAAGTAAACAAGCGAGGATGAAAAGAGGTGATACGATTAGGAAGGCAGTCGTTGAGAAAAGCAGGTCAAAGGAGCGTTTTGCCCAATTTGAACGATGACGCACCCTAACTTCCAATGAAGCGGATTGGTTTTCCATTTCTCATACCAAACTGATTAGTACCTTTGGGGATGATATGTTTAAATAGTCATTATATTTTACAAATCGTTCCTAATGAAGATGTGTTTATTAATTCGGTAACAAAATATTTCTCCAATGGTAGACGCGCTCGCTGTTGGGACTTGATTTGCCAGCGCCAAATCAAGAAATCAACGGTATGAATGCCTTTTGGCATTCACCGCTTACAAAGCGCGCCTACCATTGTGTACGTAAATCGTGTGTGTTTTTAACCGAAATGACAACACACTATATTGCAGTATCTGTTGCTTCAGATTCCTCGTTTTCCATCTCGTTGGTAGAACTGATGAGATGTCTTCTGATATCAGCGTGTCTGTCTTCACCAGTATCCGAGACGAATGTACGATTGGGTTCGTAAGCTGGAACTATTTCTTGGAACTTCTTAACTATTCCTTCAGTATCAAGTGCGTCTGCCAATTCAGAAAGGACACTGATTTGTGAGAGTAGCTGCTCCTCCTCAATATTTTCCATTTGTGCGACAAAGATACGTTGGTGTTTGGTCGCCGTCACACCTTCCTGTGGGGTAAGAAGTTCTTCATATAGTTTTTCACCCGGTTCCAAACCAGTGAAATCAATCTTTATATCCCTGTCAAGTTCTAAGCCGGAAAGTCTAATTAGGTCGCGTGCAAGGTCAAGTATTTTTATGGGTTCTCCCATATCCAGCATCAGTATTTCTCCGCCATTTCCCATGGCACCAGCTTGAATGAGCAGTTGCACTGCTTCCGGTATTGTCATAAAGTATCGTGTTGCTTCGCGGTGTGTGACAGTCACTGGACCACCCTTAGCAATCTGTCTTTTGAAATTCGGTAAGACGCTCGCGCGACTCCCGATGACATTACCGAACCGAACAGCGATGAATTTTGTTCCATTGCGATTCGCTTTACACTGAATTAGTTTTTCGGTGACACGTTTTGATGCTCCATACACACTCGTAGGATTAACAGATTTATCTGATGATACAAGTATAAATGCTTCAACATGATGCTTTATTGCCGCATCTATAAGGTTTTTGGTGCCGATTATGTTATTCTTCACTGCCTCATCGGGGTGATTTTCCATGAATTTGACATGTTTGTGTGCAGCGGCATGGAAGATGATATGTGGACGGTACTTTTCAATAATTTGATAGACTTTTGAGTTATCCCGTATATCACCGATAATCAATTCACGGTTGAGTTGTGGGTCAGATTCACGCAATTCCAAGTCAATGTGATATATACTGTTTTCCCCACGTCCAAACAGGATTAGTAGTTCAGGATCAAGTTTTGCTACTTGTCGGCATAATTCAGAGCCTATTGAACCCCCTGCACCGGTCACCATCACCCTTTTACCAGAGAGATATTTTGAAATCTCGGCTAAATCTATTGGGGAAGTGGATCGGTTGAGTAGGTCTTCTAATTTGACTTCCCGAATATGACTGATGCTGACGCGCCCATCAAGTATAGCGTGTATATTTGGAACGATTTTGAATTGACAACGTCTGTATTCACACTGTCGGATAATATCTCGTATTTTTCCACCGGGTGCTGAAGGCATTGCGATGATTACTTCTTCAATCTCACGTTTCCTTGCGATATAGGTAAGGTCTCTGGTAGTTCCCAGGACTTCAAGTCCTGCTATTGTTTTACCAACTTTTTGTGTATTATCGTCAATAAAACCTATGGGGAGGTATCCCTTTTCGGGATGGCTTCGCAATTCTTTTAACACACCTATTCCAGCAGTTCCTGCTCCGACAATTAGTATTTTTGTGCGTGGCGGTGCCACCTCTTTGAGTCTGCCTTCACGAAATATGCTATAGGAGAACTTAACAATACCAATAAAAATCGCGCAGTATATACCGTCAACTAAAAAGAAACTCCACGTATCAAATCGCTTCAGAAAAGCTGTGATACAAATAATAGCAAAAGTTGATACGCATATTGCTGTAGTAAATGTGCGAAATTCCTTCACTCCAGCATATCGCCATATCGGTTTATATATCTTAAAGTAAAAGAAGGTAGTGATACGTGCTAATGTTACTACAAAACCTATACAAACTAAGAGCTGCGTAGTTGACAACTCTGATAGCATTGTGATTTCTTGAAATTGTGCTATTAAATCAAAGTTTAGTTGTTTACATGTAAGATAAGTTAATATGAATGCAAGATTAACGAGAAAAACGTCAATTACAAGTGAGGAACTCCATTTTTTCTTGGTTTTTTCCATATTACCTCCTTTGTTTTTTCGTATTATGTATATGATATTGGAAAAGTATAAATAACATTTCCTATTTGGATCTATCGTTCTGTTACAACCTATCCTATAATGGTAAGAAGGTTTTCAAACCCCGATTTACCAGACACACGAACCTGTGAATTTGGACAAAATCGCATTTATGAGATGCGCTTTAGTTAAATCTGTGCGTAAACCTGTTCTAATTTTTCGCCAAGTACCTCCCAATCATAGCTCATTTCCACACGTTTTCTACCCGCACTAGCAAACTTTTCCCGAATGTCCGGATTTTCAATGAGGTGTATTACACGTTCAGCGAAAGTTTCAGGAGTATCAGCGACTTGCAATTCAGTGCCTGTCTCTGCCTTAATCCCCATTGCTCCGATTGTAGTTGTAACAACGGGAATTGTCATAGCCATTGCTTCTAAGTTCTTTGTTTGAATTCCCGAACCTGCGCGTAAAGGTGCTACAAAAACGGATGCTTTCTCAAAATATGGACGAATATCGGGAACATAACCAGTGACAACAACCCCTTTTTGTTCAGCAAGACGACGAACTTGTTCTGTTGGATGATTGCCCACAATATAAAATGTTGCATCGGGATGACGTTTATGTATTAAAGGTAGAATAGTGTTACAGAAATAGATGACAGCATCAGAGTTGGGAAAATAGTTCATTGTACCCGTAAACAGCAAGTTTTTTGCTTTATCTTGTAATTGTTCATTTTTGGTTGTAGAAGTCTGATGATTCAATTCTGCATAACTTTCGCTGTTTTCGGACTGTGGATTGAAATACGTGAGGTCTACCCCCATAGGTACGACAGATAAATTCAAACTGTCGTCTTGATTCATCAGGTAGTCACGATCAAATTGTGCGACGACAGTGCCACAGTCAAATTCTTTGACGATATCAACTTCATAACGTCTAACCCGTTTTTCTTCCAATTTTACCAAAAACCTTTTTGGTGTGCAATCTAATTCTGCACGGCGACTTAAATTTAGTGCCAACGAATCACATAAATCCAAAACCTTAGTTATTCCCTTTGTTTTTGCAACATACTGACCCATCCTAAAAAGTTGTGCATGGATAAGTTGATAATCCGCCTCATCCAAAAGTTTGTAAATTGTTTTTTGCATTTGAGGAGAATACCAATAATGCACCTGCATAGGTGTGCGTGACAAACAGTGTATTGCTGTGTTTAATGTTGCATAATTACGACTAAACCTTACCCACTCGATCCGCTTGCAGAAAGGTTCAAGGTGTTTGACAGACTCAATGTCCGACTCTGATTCAGCAAAAAAGACTAAAGTAATTTCGTGTCGTTTAGATAGCTGCTTGATAAAATTGTATGAACGAATTCGATCTCCACGTTGTGGTGGATAGGGACACCTTAAACTCAAGAATAGAATACGCATTAGTTGTTAATACTTGTTATTTTGAAGGCAATTCTGCTTCATCAATCAACATGACAGGTATCCCATCACGAATTGGATAACGACGTTTACATTCACCCCGACATACCAGTTTTTGTTCTTCTTCTATAAGTTCAATTTTGCCCTTACATGCAGGACATGCAAGAATATCAAGCAATGTTTGCGATAATGTGTAAGGCTTTTCAGATTTCAAGACATTACTCCATAGTTAAAAACGAAGGAAATATAAATTATCTTCAACAAATTTTATGCATTTATTAGCGTCCGTGACATTTTTTGAATTTTTTACCACTACCACAAGGACAAGGTGCGTTTCTTCCCACTTTTGGCATGTTTCCCATTGCCTCTTGTGATGCGAATTCTGCTGCACTTCTACTATCTTGAGGTCTGGTTCTTTGAGGAGGTGTGCGACGTGATCGCGCTGGCTGTCTGTTCGGCATGCGACGTGGTGCTTCTACATTAACACGCGATTTGAAGATATACTCACTGACTTCTCTCTCAATGGTTTGATACATGGACTCAAAAATACCAAGTGCTTCACTCTTGAATACCACAATTGGATCTTTCCCGCCGTAGCCAGATAACCTAATCTCCTGTTCAATAAATTCAATGTTGTAAAGGTGATCTTTCCAATGATGATCAATTCTATCTAAGAGCAGTAACCTTTCAAGTAACCGCATTTTCTCTGAACTCATTTCTGTTTCACGACTTTCATATAATACCTCGAGTTCTGACAAGATTTGCTCATGAAGATCTTCTGGTGCAATTTCATTTAGAGGTGTTCCATAAGATGGTGTGATAGAAAATGTAGTTGTCATCCATTTTGTAAATTGTTCTATTTCTTCTTCCGCTCTTGGTCCTTTCTCAGGTATAAATTCGCTAATCCTATCATAAACCACATTATCAATCATTTCCCATACAGTATCTTTTGGATTTTCTTCAGCAATAATTGAGTCTCTTAATGAATAGATCGTGCTACGTTGTGCATCCATGACATCATCATATTTGAGAATATTCTTCCTAATATCAAAGTTCATCTGTTCCACGCGAGTTTGTGCTTTCTCAATTGATTTTGTAATCCAAGGGTGTTCAATCGGAATGGTATCATCCTTTGCCACCCGTTCCATAAAACCGTGTAGTCTTTCTGAACCGAATTTTTTCATCAAGTCATCTTCAAGCGATAGGTAGAACCGTGATGAACCTGGATCACCTTGTCTTCCTGCACGACCCCGCAATTGATTGTCTATCCGTCGGGAATCATGACGTTCTGTTCCAACGATGTGCAGTCCACCTGCTTTTAGTACTTTCTCTCGGTCTGCATTACAGATTGCTTCTGCTTCAGCCAATGCTGCTGCATACTCCTCAGACTCTGGTGTCAACTCATTTATATCAATCTTTTTCTTACGAAGTGCGTCTTTTGCTAAACCTTCAGGATTACCTCCAAGTAAAATGTCAACACCTCTACCCGCCATGTTGGTAGCAATCGTAACTGACCCTGGTATTCCTGCTTGTGCAATGATATCTGCTTCACGTGCGTGTTCCTTTGCATTTAAGATTTGGTGCTTGATATTCTTGTGTCTTGATCTGAGAAGTTTACTTAATTTTTCTGAGTTTTCAATGGAAATTGTACCTACAAGCACAGGTCGTCCGTTTTCGGTCTGTTCAACGATATCATCCAAAACAGCCGTATATTTTGCTTCCTCAGACCTATAGATTTGGTCTGGGTGATCCATCCGTATCATCGGTTCATTTGTTGGAACCACGACGACATCTAACCTGTAGATGTGGGCAAATTCTTCTGCTTCTGTTGCAGCCGTACCCGTCATACCAGCAAGTTTGTCGTACATTCTGAAATAGTTTTGGTAAGTTATCTTCGCAAAAGTTTCATCCTCTTGTGCAATACTAACCCGTTCTTTCGCTTCAATGGCTTGATGCAGCCCTTCTGTTAGACGACGACCAACCAACTTTCTACCAGTAAATTCATCTATGAGTAATACCTCACTGTTTTCAACAAGGTAGTCTATGTCGCGTTTGTAGAGATGATGTGAAACCAATGATTGCTGAATATGATGTACCATCATGACATTATTGTGATCATATAAATTTTCTATACCGAGACGCTGCTGTACTTCTTCAATACCGTCATCTGTCAGATGCACAGTCCCACGAGATTTTCCCTTCTGGTCAATCTCATAATGTTCTTCGTTTTTGAGTTGTGTCACAACACTATTGATTCTGCGATAGAGTTCTGCGGGTTTATCGGAAGGGTCGGAAATAATCAATGGTGTACGTGCTTCGTCAATAAGGATACTATCAACTTCGTCAAGAATCGCATAAGTGTGACCGCGTTGCAATTTTGTTTCCATTACATGTGCACGGTTATCGTTCAGATAATCAAATCCGAACTGACTATGAACTCCATATATGATATCCATTTTATATGACATTTTTTTCTGTTCGTGTGGCATGCGGTTCAATGTCAAACCGACAGACATACCAAGAAAGTTATATATCTGTCCCATCCATTCTGCATCACGACGTGCCAGATAATCATTGACGGTTGCAAGGTGTACACCTTTACCTGTCAGCGCATTCAGATAAACTGCAAGAGTAGATGTTAGGGTCTTACCTTCCCCTGTTCTCATCTCAGCAATACATCCTTGATGGAGTGCGGCACCACCTATAATTTGAACATCGTAATGCCTTTGACTTAATGTGCGTATTGCTGTTTCGCGCACTACAGCGAACGCTTCGGGTAAAAGTGCATCAAGAGGTTCACCAGCGTCTAACCGTTGACGAAAGTAGGGAGTTTTTGCTTGCAACTGTGCATCAGAAAGTTTTTTTGTCTCCGCTTCACGTTGATTGACAGCTTCTACGATATCCCGATAACGTTTGACATCGCGATCTTCCTTGCTACCAAAAACCTTTGTCATTACTTTTTCAAACATTATATTATAAGAATATATCAAACAATGTTAATGATTCATCTCATTTTACATTATTCATGTGTTAATTCTACACATTAACTACAATGATGCACCTGTTTAATATCATTCATCTCCTGTATCTTGTGGTTGTGACTCTTCTAATGCTGTCGTTTCCGTTTTATCTAAGACATTGTCTCCTTCAACGTGATTCCGTACAATTGAATATATTATAGTTGTGCCAACTGATGCCAAAGAGAAAAGATAAGCCATAACACTACTAATTACACATATCAGTGTAATTGTAATAAATATTGCACTAATGGTTACTGGATAAGAGGTAATAGGAGGCATGGCAATATCAGTACCAATGAAAGGAATACCATTTTCAAAGAAAATACTAACGATTTTTTCAACCGAACTACTTAACCATTTTAATGCGTTCCCTAACCACTTGTTTGTTAGTCCTATAGAACCTTGAATTACTTCAGGATGTAGACCATGTATGGGTAATATTGCGATCAAAAAACCAGCAAAGCAAAACACTATCCAAAACGGCAAGAGCATTAGTTTTAAGACAAACAAAAGAATACCATAACCTATCAGTCGCCAAGGCTGATTCCATAGAATTGCAAATATCTGATAGAGTGTTTCAAACGCATCAGCACCTGTGGTTGCAACAATTGCTGGAACAAAAAACAAGCTGCAGATACATGCAACTGCTAATAATGCAATAAGTAGTCCAAGTAAAAAACCGAGAGGTGTAAAGAGGGAAGAAAAGACCAGAATCGGTTGACCGATCATCGGGATCTTTCCAAGCAATGCGATGGTAACTGGAATCAGCAATAGAAGGAGTATTAAGAAAGGTAATCCGATAAACACACCTAATACAGTTTTCCATTTCTCTTTGATGAAATGCAGTGAATTACCAACTGAAAAGAAAACATCACCACGTAATTGCTCAATGGTGATTTTAGATGTCATTGTACTTGTTAGGAAAAAGATTGCTGCGAGTGTTACAAAACCTAACCACATTGCGATTGACGTGATTAGTGTAACTTCCGAACTCAGAAATGGTGCAACAGGTAATAATCCATAGTCGTTCCAATATGTTTTTATTCCTGCGCCACCTGAAATCACGAGGCTTAAATATACTAAAGATTCATAGATTAGGTAACCGAGTAATAGCCCTATTAAGTGAACGCTTATCTTACGTCCACTAAAACCTAAGCGGCTAATTTTGAAAATATCTCGGTAATTGAAGTGAAATTTATCCATGTTGTTCGCCACATTTCTTGATGATAATTCTTGAACTATTAATGCCCGTTCGTGAGTTGACTAGAACTATATTCAGGTGGAAAAGTCTTTCGTATATCTCACTTATAATACCATAATTAACCATTTTCTGTCAAATAATTTTGGAGAAGAAGTTTGTAAAGTTTTTTGCAGACAAAATTGCAGATTACGTTGATAAGACAGGAACCTACCGTATTTTGTCTGAATCACAGAGGACACAAAAAACGCGGAATGTGTTTTTTATGCTTCATTTCCCCTCCTGGTAGGAGCGACATCCTGGTCGCGACTTATGCCTCATTTCCCCTCCTGGTAGGAGCGACCTCCTGGTCGCGACTTATACCTCATTTCCCCTCCTGGTAGGAGCGACATCCTGGTCGCGACTTATGCCTCATTTCCCCTCCTGGTAGGAGTGACCTCCTGGTCGCGACTTATGCCTCATTTCCCCTCCTGGTAGGAGCGACATCCTGGTCGCGACTTATGCCTCATTTCCCCTCCTGGTAGGAGCGACATCCTGGTCGCGACTTATGCCTCATTTCCCCTCCTGGTAGGAGCGACATCCTGGTCGCGACTTATGCCTCATTTCCCCTCCTGGTAGGAGCGACATCCTGGTCGCGACTTATGCCTCATTTCCCCTCCTGGTAGGAGCGACATCCTGGTCGCGACTTATGCCTCATTTCCCCTCCTGGTAGGAGCGACCTCCTGGTCGCGACCGTATGGACACTATGAATCAAAACAGTCGTGAGTTGATTGTCATACCTACCAACACGAGCAGAAACACCCGATAGGGTAATTTGGAGCACTTGATAATCCTGAAAATCCTGGTTCAGGCAAATACCAAAAAACTTTACACATCCTTTATATTGTGAATCCATCCAAAATTATGGTATTCTTTTAAAACATTACTATATTAGGAGTTGGAATTAATGAAACCTGTTATAGCAATTACGTGTAAATACCCTTCAGCGATGCATAACTATATTGATGCTGTCAACGAGTTTGGAGGAAATCCTTATGTCATCGGTTCTTTAGAAAGAACAGTACCCGAACATCTAATTGCAATACCTGAGTATTTAAAAAATATAGATGGACTCCTATTACCAGGTGGCGGTGACATCAATCCATGTATTTACTTTCAAGAACGGGATAAATTCATGGATTGGAATGGGACAGAGATAGAAATGGAGGTTAACAATGAAGTTAGTAGATCACGTGATGCATTAGAATTAAGGCTATGTCAAGAGGCTTTGAAAACCGATATACCTGTTTTCGGTATATGTCGCGGAATACAAGTTATGAATGTTGCTATGGGAGGAAACCTATATCAACATACACCTTTACAAGTTCAAAATCCACTACCGCACAAAGACGTTGAGACAGGTGATGACACACAACATATAATTGAGATAGATTCTAATAGTAGACTTCGCGAAATCGTTGGGACAAATCATGATCTCGTCAACTCATCACATCATCAATCAGTAGACCTAATTGCTAATGAATTTGTCATCACTGCAAGGTCGGAGGATGGTGTAATTGAGGCAATAGAAAATCCATCAAAAAGGTTTGTGATTGGTGTTCAATACCATCCGGAACGAATGAGAGAGAATGAGAAATTCCTTGAACACAGACGCAAACTCTTTGAAGCATTCATTAGGACAGCAAAAAGATAATCGCATAAACAGATATAATAAAGGTCTGGCAACCTACATGACCAGACCTTCAAACCATAATGTAAGTACTGGCAAAACTAAAAATTCGCAAGCAATGAGAAACGGTGGGTTACACCCAATTCACCGAAAGGCACTACAGCATAGTCAACTTGGAATCTTCGCAACGTCAACCCAAACCCCCCTCTGAGTCCTGAAGTTGCACCTAAATCGTTTCCACCAAATTTATAGATATATCCTGTCCGAAGTTGTAAGATGCTTGCGATAGAATATCCTGCACCGACAGCCATGGAATTGTCGTTGTCTGTAGGACGAATGAAATCCATCGTTAAAATTGCTGTATCTTTCAAAAGTCTATACGCAGTCCCGATTCTCAATGTAAAAGGTAGTTCAAACGCGTCCTCAACATACTGTACACGCGGTCCTATATGTTGCGCGTTGATACCGATAGAGAGTGGAAAATCTGAAAAATTATATAATCCACCAAGATCAAAAGCAATTCCGCTACCACTATCTTCAGCAATCTGTTCTCGCAATACTTTCGCGTTCACTCCTAATGCTAACGTCTCACCGATATTGCGTGCATACGATACAGCTACAGCAAGATCATAAGGACGGAAAATCGCTGTTTCATTCCCTTCTTGATCGCGTCCTTGTATCTCACCAAATGACAAGAAATTCGCACTGGCTCCGACTGTATTATTTCCTATTGGAAAAGCAATTCCAACAAACTCGTGATTTATTTCTGCAAACCATTCATTATGCATCAGCGCAAGTTGTGGCTTTTGTAGCGCACCTAAACCGGCAGGATTCCAGAATGATGCGTAAAGGTCGTTAGTTGCAGCCACCTGTGCTTCTCCCATACCCATGGCTTTTGCTCCAACACCTATTTTCAGAAAGGTCATGGCACGAGTACCTGCGTTCTCATGAATGTCTGAACTGTCTGCAGACACATGAGTGCAAATTAGGATAAGTACGACAATGAAAAAAGAATGTAATGTAAGGTTTGTATAGGGGTTCATAAATGTTTCTTTTTCTGTTTATTTATCTATTTCTTTGGATAACAGATGTATTGATATAAAAACTATTTTTCTATTTGCGTTGAATATAGTATCATATCAGACTGCAAAATTCAAGGCGAATTAATATGTTACGTATGTACATATTCTCTTATGTTTTCACCTTGAAAAATTAAGTTAATTATCCTATAATTCACCATAGGCTTGCATGTATCAATTATATGTTACAACCCTAATAGGAGAAACAATCGTGTGTTCTCAAGATGCGGTAGATCAACAATTCTATGAAGCAGTCGATTCACTTGTTAATAGGATACAGGAAGATCCGAATATCATTGCTGCCATGGTTGCTGGTAGTTTCTCTTATGCACAGGTGTGGGAAAAGTCAGATTTAGATGTTGAAATTATAGGGAAAGACGGAATTCGTCCAACGAATTCATTCTTCTCACTTGTAGAAAATGGCGTGAATATTCATGCAAGTTTGACACCGCGTAGTTCATTTAAGCAGTCAATAGAACGTGCTCAACAGGGATCATTCATGCATTCCTATTTCTCACACAGCACACTCTTATTTTCTAAGGATGATTCAATTGAGGAATGGTATGATAAGAACGCAAGTCGGGATAGCATCGGTGAACGTGATAAGCAGCTGCAAGTGTTAAACGTGATTGCTGAGACACTACCAACGCTTGTTTATGCAGAGAAACAGTTTTATATCAATAATGATATACAAATAGCATTCTTGGCTCTTCTGACTGTTGTGGAAGGATTAGCTCGAATAGAAGTACTACTAAACAACGAAATCCCTGCGCGTGAAGTCATCCAACCCGCACTCAAATACAATCCGAAATTCTTCAAACACGTTTATACCGATCTCATCAACTGCGAGAAGACTGAAGTAGCGATACAAGATGCAATTGATGCTATCAATGATTACATAGATGAACGTCAGTATATTTTTCAACCGATACTGGATTACCTTACAGAACAGAAAGGGGCGCGGTCTAATTCAGAGATGAACGCATTTTTTCATTCAAAATTTCGGGATGCTTCGGTTGATACGATCTGTCAATGGTTGGCTTGGAAAGGGATCATCCAACAGGTTTCTGCACCAATGAAACTGACTGTAAAGAGTCAAATTGCCATTGAAGAACCAGCTTATTTATATGATAAGTCTGAACCAGAAATACACACACCACGTTTAAAATCTGAAATTCACTCTGATATTGAAATTGCAGTAGAAAGTTTTACAGACACTATTGTGGGGGATCGTTATGTCGTTGCAGCAATTCTAACAAGCAATTTAGCAGAGGACAACGTGTGGGAAAAGACAAATGTATATATTACATTGATCATGAGAGATGGAACAAAGTTTCATCAAAGAGAATGTCAACTCATTGAAGAGGGTATACCTATTCGTGTACGACTATATACACGAAGTGATTATAAGAGTCTGTTGGAAAGAAATCTACAGGGGAGTTTTTTCCACTATACACTCTCACAAGGTGAAATCCTATTTACAAAAGATCCAACGATTAAGGAACTTCATAAAGACCTTGATGTCATTGGTGATCGTGATAGACAATCCCAATTGTTCAACGCTGCAAGCAGTGTAACAACGGTGCTTGCGAAAGCAGAAAAATGGTTCTATGTTAAGAAGGATTATGATTATACGTTTTACTATCTAATGTATGCAGTGAGAGAATTAGCGCGTATTGAAGCATTTAGACATGGTGAGGTCCCCAAACGAAACGCGATCTATCAAGCACTCAAGCACAATCCGAAGTTTTTTAATGCTATCTTTACAGATATTCTGAATATTCCCAAAGATGAGAAGGTACTTGGGGAAGTTTTAGACCAGATAGACACATACTTAGAAGAAAATGTGACTACATTCTTTAAACCGTTACTTGATTTTTTGGAAGATTCTGGTGGGGAGTGTTCTCTATCGGATATATATGATCATTTTGGACATCGTCAATTATGGATTGTAATGGCATGTGAATGGCTTGCTCAGAAGGAAATCCTTGAGCAATTTGCATCACCAATCAGCTTAACTAAGGACAGTAAAATTTCTGTAGAGGAACCCTCATATTTCTATGATGTAGAGAATCCGTTTCTATAAGGAAAATAACTAAATCTGTGTAAAATCAAGGAGCATAAAATGACTGAGATAGGCGTTAATGAAGCAAATACCCATTTATCAAACCTTCTGAAGCGGGTTGAAAATGGTGAGAGTTTCTCAATTAAAAATAAAGGAAAAGTGGAAGCAGTCATGGTGCCATCCTCTGATATTGCAAAAATAGATGCAGATGAAGCATACTCAAGATTAATTGAATTGATAACCGAACCTCCTGTTGGCTCGGTTCAAGAGGTAATGGTGAGAGTTTCTCAATTAAAAATAAAGGAAAAGTGGTAGCAGTCATGGTGCCATCCTCTGATATTGCAAAAATAGATGCAGATGAAGCATACTCAAGATTAATTGAATTGATAACCGAACATCCTGTTGGCTCGGTTCAAGAGGTAATGGAATGGAAGAACGAAGGTCACAGATGATAGTAGTTGATTGTTCAATTCTAATTTCTGGATTGTTACCGGATGAGACAGAAGTCGAAGGAAACTCCTTTTAGATTACCTTAGGGACGGTGTAACTAGAGCTGTTGTCCCTTCGTTATGTTATCAGGAAATAAGCAATGTGTTACTAATGGCAAATCGGCGCAACCGTATTAGTCGAGAAGCAATGCTGCAATATCTGAATGTTGTCACTATATTACCCATTACAATTGATATTGAGGCGGCGACACAAGGCAACACAATGAAAATGGTTTGGGAATTGGCAGATAAGTACGGATTGACAACTTATGATGCAAGTTACCTTGAACTTGCTATAAGTAGAGATTTTCCTTTAGCAACCTTAGACGCAGATTTGCATAAAGTTGATGCTGAATTAGATATCGCTTATCAAATTCCAATCAATTAGAACGTGTTCATGATATTCAGAGACGAATTTGTTTGTAAAAAATAAAGTTTTCAAGGAGGAAACACATGAGACAAACGGTCTCAGTTAAAGGAGCAAGAGAAAATAACCTACAAAATATAGAATTAGAAATTCCCCGCGATCAACTCGTCGTCGTTACAGGCATTAGTGGTTCAGGAAAATCCTCGTTAGCATTTGACACCGTTTATGCTGAGGGACAACGTCGTTTCCTTGAATCCATGTCTACTTATGCAAAAAGGTTTATCACGCAGCTGAAAAAACCAGATGTAGATTTTATAGATGGGTTGTCACCAGTTGTATCAATAGAACAGAAAACGATTACAATGAACCCCCGCTCCACCGTTGGAACAATGACCGATTTACAAGACTACCTACGCATGCTTTTCGCGACAATCGGTGTCTCTCATTGTCCCTATTGTGAGAAAGAAATCCCTATACGCACACACCATCATATATTAGAAAAACTCTTATCTCTGCCGGATAATTCAGAAGTAGAAATTCATGCACCTGTTTTCAAAATCTATGGTGAAGACTATGAATACCTTTTTGATGAAATTAGGACAAAAGGGTGTAGACATGTTCGTATAGATGGAGTAGAACACGACATTAGTGAAGAAATAGAATTAGATCAGGACAAAGTTTATGACATACAGGTAATTGTTGATAAGTTTTTCATCAAAAAAGATGTTGACAAGCAAGTTTTGGCTGCACTTGAACATGCGATGTTGGTTGGCGAAGGTTTCATGCGTTTTCATGTGGTACCACCAGATGACGAAGATGTTGATCTTGACGAGTTTCTCAAGGATTTTGGTTGTTCAGAACACGGTGTGTTGATGTGTCAATTGGGACCTCACCACTTTACCTTTAATGAACCGACTGGGGCATGTATAACTTGTTCGGGGTTGGGTACTTACCTGCAGGTACATCCGAATTTACTTGTGCCGGACAAAACGAGAAGTATTGCAGAAGGTGCGTTTGTCAAAGAAGCGTTTAACTACGACCCAGATAGGTGGGATGGGCGGATGATGTATAGTCTTGCTCAACATTATAAAATTGATCTGCATAAGCCTTTTGCTGATCTTTCTGACGAGATAGTGGATATTGTGTTTTATGGTACGCACGGAGATGAATTCCCACTGTGTCAGGCAGAAGATGCTAAACCGATGCAGAAAAGACATATCGGCATGCCTGTTCGTTTTGATGGGATTATCACACGTATTGACAGACGTTATCGGCGATATAGAAAACAGGGAGAAGCTCATTCAGGTATGGAAGAATACCTGCGAAAAGTGATGGTGGAGCATACCTGTCCGGATTGCCATGGATACAAATTGAAACGGCAAAGGTTACTTGTGACTATAGAAGGAAAGACAATCCACGATATCGGTGAATTACATTTTGAGCAGCTGCGTGACTTCCTATCCGGAATATCGCACTTTCCTGAAAAACATCGCGAGGCTGGTGAACGTGTTATTAGAGAATTAGTTGAACGCATTGAATTACTGCTTGGAATCGGATTGGACTATCTAAATCTCAATCGTAGGTCTGCTACACTTTCAGGTGGAGAATCACAACGGATACGACTATCCACACAGATCGGTTCTGGTTTGATGGGTATGCTTTATGTACTTGATGAACCGAGTATTGGCTTGCATCCCAAAGACAATGTAAAAATGATTGAGACTTTGCGGAAACTACGAGACATTGGTAATACCGTGATTGTTGTTGAGCATGATGAAAGTACTATACGGGCTGCGGATCATATTATTGAGATGGGACCAGGTCCTGGTGTTCATGGTGGACATGTTGTTATTCAAGGTCCGTTTGAAAAGATCATCAAGAGTAATGAATCGTTGACAGGTCTATTTATGAGTGGAAAACGTGAGATACCAATGCCATTAGAACGCCGCAAACTAAACGGAAAGTTCTTAAAGGTCACTGGTGCCAGAGAAAACAACCTGAAAAATGTCAATGTGAATATACCGCTGGGAGTATTTATCTGCATCACAGGTACATCTGGATCAGGAAAAAGCACGTTATTGAATGAAATTATATATAAAAAACTTTACTCTATCTATCGCGACAGTCGCACACTTTTCGGGGAACACGATGAGCTTGAAGGACACGAAAACATCAGCGACGTAATTAACATTGACCAATCCCCGATAGGTCGTTCCCCCCGCTCAAATCCTGCGACGTATATCGGTTTCTACGACAATATCCGAAAACTATTTGCGAGTGCACCTGAAGCACAAGCCCGTGGTTATACTGCATCCCGATTCAGCTTTAATGTCAAGGGGGGTAGATGTGATGAGTGTAGTGGAGAAGGAACGATTACAACACAACTTCACTTTATGCCTGATGTTGAAGTGACATGTCCGACTTGTAAAGGGGCACGTTACAATGAGGACACACTTGAGGTTACATACAACGGTAAAAATATATCAGATATTCTTGAGATGTCAATTGAAGATGGTGTTGAATTCTTCGTTGACCAACGTCTAATTTGTCACAAGTTAGGTGTCATGAACGAACTTGGTCTCGGCTATCTCAAAATTGGACATCCTGCGCCAATACTTTCTGGGGGAGAAGCACAACGGATCAAACTCGCAAATGAGCTAAGTAAGATCAAACGTGGCAAACATAAGCTTTACATACTTGATGAACCGACAACGGGATTGCACCTTGCCGACATTCAAAAACTATTGGATAGTATTGGACGACTTGTGGATTCTGGACACACGGTGATAGTAATTGAACATCATTTAGATGTGATTAAGACAGCAGATTATGTGATAGACTTGGGGCCCGAGGGTGGCCATAAGGGTGGACAGGTCTTAGCCCAAGGCACACCTGAGGAAATTGCAAAAGTCCGGAAGTCTTTTACTGGACGTTTTCTCAAAGAACATCTGACATAGTATGGTATTCTGGATGTAACCTAACCATTACTAAACGCTTGATTTTGATGTCTTTTTCGTTTATAGTAAAATCCATAATTACTTATACACGACGGTAGGTTCGGTTTCCTAACCGAACCTGTATAAAACTGGCAGAATACGCGTATGGTATTCTGTATTGGTTAGAAACCGAACCTACCAGGGAGTGTAGACATATTTTTGGATTTCACTATATAATTGGGGTTAACATAACGAGTTGTGCTAAATGACTTTATGTAAACCATTGTTTCACATAAGCATAACGTTTTGCAGGTGTCCCTCATAGGTTGAAACGATCTTCAGTCCTGATAAAGTTTGACAATCAAAATCGGTAGTTGAATTCGTAGGGGTTGGGTTCCCCAACCCGTTTGGTTTTTGAGTTTGCGTAGATCATCTGTGGAAACCACGCCCCTACGAATACACAACTTGAACGTCAAAACTCATTAGGGACGAAATGTTTATATATCATACCCAACATATATAAAATTACTATAAATATTTAGTTAACTGGCACAAATCAGAATATTGCTCAATTTACTTTAACAGGACTTACGCACCCAACGGTAGGCGGGGAATGCCTAAATGGCATTCATACCGTTGATTTGGTGCTTTGTAAGCGCACCGGAAACCTAAAAAATGCTGAATATTACATCGTTTTCGTCTTAATTCTTGATTGGATCATGAAAACTGCGTAAGTCCTATTTTAAGTTACTAATTGGTAAAATTGGTAACTTTATCTTCGGAAAAACCCTGTCATAGACAAGATTCGTGTACAGAAAAAATTACCAATTACCTGAAAGTAGCGACTTGTGCTAAATAACTATTTATTAAAAATTACTTCACATAGACAAGAGGATTTAACCGTCCTTCTTTTGCTTTGGATGATCTTTAGTCCCGTAGGGACGAAATGTTTATATACCTACCCAATATATGTGAATTTAGTATAAACATTTAGTTAACTTGCACAAGTCGTTAACATAATCCTTTTTTTGGGGTATCAGATGAAAAAGTCTAAAGTATTCGTTGGACATCTAATGAACGACCAATTACTCGTGAAATCAGTTGCCACTTCAAAAATCTTTTTTCTTGGATAAAATGGTTAGAGACAGAAGAACTTGTTGAGTTTTTGCAGCATTGCTCAAGATAACAACACAAATTTCTGAAGGTAAAATAGATGCTGAAGTACTTTCGTTATTTCCATGCGAATGGCGTGAAACAGCACTGATTAATTCAGAACCAGATGTATTAGCAGACATAGTTGAATCACAACAAGAATTAAACTGTGGAGGTGGGAAGGAGTGGGGAGAGATTAAAAAGTAAATTAGACTTTGAATTTTCAACCGTATACACTTGCACCTCTTCCAAGAAAGGTTGAAATTTTATCAGAAGGTTAGATAGGGATACACATTTACGTGTCAATAATGCTTTTGAGTATATCATTCATTCACCGTTTCGTTACGAAAATCCTACAACAATCAAACAACTACATGGCAAGATGAAAGGGTTTTATCGGTATCGACTGGGGAATCTCCGTTTCATCTATCAAGTCAATATAGATGAACGAAGCATTAGAATTCTACAAATTGACAATAGGGTGATATTTATTAACTTAATTGCTGTAATATTTTTGCGATAAAATATACTATGTCCACCACATTTCTCAGACAACTTTTTCAACCAAAAAATATCCCGAAGGTATCAATATGGACGGTGTCAATCCTACTGCTATTCTTTGGGTTTTATGCAAACACGTGGGATGTTGCTGATCAACAATGGTTTGATAGCCATCAACGAGGCACAGAGAGTTTAATAATGGGGAGGATTGTACAATCGCGCCAACATGGAATCTTATCTGCTGGAGGTCTAAATGGGTATGGAACTTTGCAGAAAGTAGAGCAGCAATGGATTACATCGTCACAAGCAGAAAATCAATATGCAGCATTTTTAAACGGTCTGACCTTTGATGAATATAAGACATACAAATCACAACCTGGTGGACAAGGCATTATATTCAGTCTACTTGATAAACTCCTTCCGTTGTCACCTACCGTCAAGTTAAAATTCTTCTATTTTTTAACTGCTTTTCTATCTGCAATCGCACTGACCGCAATCATTGCTTGGTTTTACGAAGAATTCGATTGGATAGTTGTGTTATTCGTATTAGTATCAGCTGTGATGTCTCAATGGTTGACAGTGTTTGGT
Organism: Candidatus Poribacteria bacterium; assembly: GCA_963663765.2. GTDB lineage: Bacteria > Poribacteria > WGA-4E > WGA-4E > WGA-3G > MSPOR6. Next base: position 128,765 of record CAXXUA010000002.1, read on the forward strand.
AAAAACCTTTGGTGGAGTCTATGGGCTTTCTATCTACCTATGATCGTTGTCTTGTATTACCTTAAACATAACAGAGAAACAGAAAACAGACTACCCATCAAATTTGGACTTCTTATTCTCATCTCCGTTTTCATAAAGTGTTTGATCAATGGGTTTGAATACATAACAACCACTTTGGTTATGATGATGGTACCATTAGTCTACTATGCTATCTTAGACAAGTGGAATAGAAAGCAATGTCTCAAATTTGCTTTTATAGCAGGAATTGGTTCAAGTGTCGCAATATTCTTGGGACTTACCTTGCTATGCATTCAGATTGGTGCTGTTAAAGGTAGTTTCTCGGATGGAATTGAACATGTGGTATATTCATTTGGAAAGCGTACACACGGACAAGCTGAAGGATTTCCTGAAATCTATGCACCAAGTCTTAAAGCAAGTACAATAGACGTGCTCAAATCTTATGTAATTGGCAATGCAAAAGGCGTTTTCTTTGATTTCAACAATTATTTGAAGACTTCAAACTCCTTCATTGCTAAACATTTATTCAAACTACGCTATTATTACCTGTTAATACTATTCTTGATAATGTCTGTTTCACTTCATTTTCGGAGTAGAGGTGAAATAGAACAGAATCGACAACAAAACATTGCATTAATCTGGACAACTTGGTTTGCTGTATTAGCGCCATTATCGTGGTATGTGATTTTCAAAGCACATTCACAAATACATCTGCACATGAGTTTTCTGTTATGGCAGATGCCTTTTACGCTCTTTGGTTTCGCTCTTGTTGGTGCATTACTGAGTAGAATAGTGCAAAGAGATTACCAAGTTGCATGAACAGGTTTTTCAAGTGCTTTTTCATATAGGTTTTCCCACTCTTTTGTTCCATCATCAAGAGTTAACTCAAGACGTGCACCTTCCACATAAGCATCACCATTGCCAGCGTTAAAATAACTCAATCCATCTCCTGCCATGTGAATACAACTTCCATCTGGGTAGACAGCAGTTTTTATTATTCGTGGGTGCGGATGAATGGTATATCCATCAGCATCCAATTTTTCTTTGGGAACACGGAAACGTTTGATAGCTTCTTCATCTACCTCAACACCTAAACCAGGGGCATCAGGGACTGCATGGCATCCATCTACAACTGTAATCGGTTCTGTAAGAAGATGTTCGCTGTAAAGATTGATGCATGTAATAGCTGGCCAAGTCGCATGTGTTAACACACTCCCAAGATGTGCTGCCCATGTTGTTGTCAAACCGTTTCCTACGATTTGCAGCCAAAACGGCATATCGGCAGCAGCACTGAGGTAACCCTCGCGCATTACTTGAGATTTTCCACCACCGATCACAAAACCGTTGCAGACATCCTCCTGAATGCATGTGGTATAGGGTGGTGAACCGAAATGCATCGCAATTGGACACTCAGTGTTTTCAACTATCCTTTTATTACCTTCAACATCTCCTTGAGGTATTGGGGATTCAAATATAGCAACATTCGGGTGTACAGCAAGTTTTTTCAGTATGGGTATAGCAGTATCAGCATCACGTAGAGAACTGTTGGGGTCTAAGTCCAGTTTGAAGTCTTCAGGAACGACTTCTGCGACTGCCTCGACTTGCTCAAAAATATCCCACCATGGGCGCGGTTTGTTTTTAAAACTTGTATATCCACTTTTGACTGCATCTGATGCTTCGGCTGCCCAATTCTCAGGTGAGGAGTCAATACACCACCATGAAATTGGTACTGTCTCACGACATTTCGTGTCAAGCAACCTAAATACTGGTACTTCCAATATTTTACCTACAACATCAAAAAGAGCCATCTGTAAGCCGGCGCCGAGTGAGTCATCATGTATGAGTTCAGCTGGGTTGTTTCCAAGAACACGTTCAACGCTGTGGTCACTCACACGACAGTATGTGTAATGGATAACGGTCTCTCCCCAACCAATATGACCGGTATCTGTTGTTACCTTACACAGTTCAAGCAGTGACCAGTTGTAAACTGTGGAAACGCTCTGTCGTGTTATTTCTTGTTGTCGTGACGTAAATGGAACATCAACGTGGATACGTTCTATGTTAGTAACTTTCATATTTCATGTATTCCTTTAGGGTGCAATTTACAAATAGAATACCAGATACACTAAAAATGTAAAAGAAATTAATAACGTTCAATTTCATGTATTTTTGCTGATTGGTTTGTCATAATTTCAACTTGACTCTATCAATAAACAATGTTATTCTTATCACATAAAAAGCATAAACTGTTCATGCTAAGAAAATCAACAAACTTATGTTATACCATTTTCATGTGATAATGTCTCATTAGCAGCGGAAATCTGGTAGGAGCGACCTCCCGGTCGCTCCTACCGAAGAGAGTAACCCCCTGCCAGTAAACATTAGAATTCCTTAATGAGACAAGATTTATTTGAATTGGTATTAGTAGAAACAATGAATGGAGAATTTATGGAACCAGTAAGAATAGGGGTTATAGGATGTGGCGTCATAGGAAGTAGACATCTTAGTATTGCAAAGGATTCCGATCATATAGAATTGGTTGCAGCAGCAGATCTAATAGACTCAAATAGGGAACGTGCAGCAGAACGTTTCAATCTTTCGAATATATACGACAATGATATTGATCTGCTTGATAATGATGAAATTGAGGCAGTTGTTCTTGCCTTTCCAACGCAATATCGGACAGAAGTTGCATTGCGCGCCTTTGCAAAAGGAAAACATGTCCTGATTGAAAAACCGATTGCAATGAATGTTGACGAGGTGAATCAACTGATTGAAGCCAGAGGAGATTTGGTGTCTGCGTGTTGTTCATCACGGAATCGCTTCAACAAAGCAGCAAGACTTGCTACGGAGCTTATTACAACCGGTGGTATCGGAGACTTACGCACAGTTCATTGCCGTGCGATAAGAGGGTGTGGCAAAGAACCTGGATCACCGAGACCCGCATGGCGGTTAAAAAAATCACTCAACGGCGGTGGAATCCTTGTCAATTGGGGATGTTATGACATTGATTTCTTACTCGGTATCACTGGTTGGAAACTCAAACCACGAACCGTATTAGCACAAACGTGGACGGTACCACCGAAATTTGAATCGCACATTGCTCCCGGGTCTGACGCAGAGACTCACTATAATGCATTGGTTACGTGTGAAGATGGAACGGTGATTACGCTTGAACGTGGTGAATTTATGACTACGCATTCCCATTCAGATTGGGAAATCATCGGTTCCGATGGTTCTTTGAAAATGAATATGGGAGATGGAAACCCAAGCAAAATTACGCATAACCAAATTACGACTGCTGATGGTGTAATTTCTAACCCACTTGAAGATACCGGTGATACGGAAGGTCCCCATTATGGTGATCCAACAACAGATTTTGCAGCAGCTATCCGTCAAAATCGACAACCCTTAACCAGTTTGGAACGTGCTTTTGTCGTTCAGCAGATTACAGATGGTATCTACGCATCGGCTGAGTCTGGAACGGCGGTAGATATTTCAGATTAAACTTGTAGGAAAGTACGCTGATCCATGACGAAACACAGTAATAGTCAGGATTTGGCGTTCTTTCCTACGTTTAGGTATTAAAACATTTACCATTTTTCTGCTAATTAGTTTTACCACCACAACACGATGGATGTGTAAAGCTATCAGCAAATGTTTGGGAAAGGTGTGTTGTCTGAGACATTTTCTTGTTTAAATCGCGGATTATGCGGATAAGACCGCAGCCACTAATCGTCTTGCTTAGAAAAAACTTATCCTAATCAATAAATCCTATTGTAGAAGTCTTATCCGCGAAATCTGTGGAATCCGTGTAATCTGCGATTCAGACAACACCATGCAATACTTTACACACCTCACAACACGTTTGTACATTGACATTCATTTCTGAGAAATGTTATAATTTTTTAGATTCCACCTATCAATAAGGCTGCATCATGACCAACCCTAAATTGTATATCAACAATTCTTGCATTCCCCAAATCCTATTCCTTCTATTGTTTTGTATTAGTATAACTGTCGCTCAAGATTCTCCAACTCCGATAGAACTTGAAAAAATCGTAGTTACACCTGGACGTTATGCTATTTATGAAGAAACAACGCCACAAATATCACTATCAAAGGAAGATATTGAAAGGTTTCCGTTAATTGACAATGACATCATGCGTTCAGGACATATTTTCCCTGGTGTCATTGCGAGTGACTTTAGCGCACGTTTCAGTGTCCGAGGCGGAGAAAAGGATGGTGTAACTGTTAGATTAGATGGAATGGAACTATACAATCCGTATCACCTACAGGATTTTGGCGGTGCAATTTCGTTGGTCGGACTTGATTTGATACAGCACGCTGACCTCCTGATGGGTGGATTCCCCGCAGAATACGGTCATAAAATGTCTGGTGTGTTTGATATGACGACAAAAAAACCAAACACAGAAAAAGTCAAAGCAAATTTTGGGATAGATCTGATTAACGCAACAGCATTGCTGGAGGGACCTCTTACTGAAAAAGGGGGTTGGATGTTGTCAGCACGCAGAGGATATGTTGACCTAATACTCGCTCTCATAGATATTGATGATAAATATAAACCTCAATATGCTGATGTTTACGGTAAGTTGATGTATCAATTGACCGACACAGATACACTAACAATTAATGCGCTATATGGATGGGACAAAAACCTTGTGAACGCAGATGATGTTGAAAACAACTTGAATTCACGGTATGACAATACAACTGCTTGGTTGAAATGGAGACATACATTCAATGCGTCACACTGGACAGATGTGTATGTTTATGGTGGCACATCTTACCAAGACAGAACAACTGGAGATGCTGATTTTGACAATCGAAACTTTGATTACTTGGGAACAAAAGGTGAATACACAGCAAACTTTTTACAGAAACATACGTTACGTACTGGTATAGAGTGGCGCTGGTCTGCTGCGCATTACGATTACAAAGTAAGAGATAGATTAGCAGGAATAAATAACTATGATTTGGTGCAAGCAAATATTAACAAGAGTGGAAATGACTTAAAAATGTTTATCCAAGATGAATGGCAGATACATCCCAAACTTGCACTCAACATAGGTGGACGTCTTGTTCTTCAAACCTACCGTGAATCTGATGAACCCAACTATGAAATTGGTCCACGTGTGGCACTTGCAATACAACCCATACAGAACTTAATCCTTCGCTGTGCATGGGGAATATACCATCAACCAATTGACCTATTGACCATCCCTATTGAAGACAACATACAACATGTAGGTGTAGCAGAACAAAGTACGCACTATATCATTGGTGGTGAATATAGTAGAAATGCTAATTTCCTGTTTCGCATTGAAGGATACTATAAAAAATATGATAATTTAGTGGGACGCCATAGGGAATTTGATCGAATCACACAAATTTTCTTTCCGCCTGAATCTGCTGATGCGATAGGGTTTGATATATTCGCAACAAAAGCGTTTTCAGCTCGTCTGACAACTTCAATCGGCTATGCTTTTGGCATTGCAGAAGAAACATCAGGAGATATGACAATATATAGAGAGAATGACAGACGACATTCTATTTTTCTCAGTAGTAGTCATCAGATCGCAACAACTTGGCATTTATATCTCAGTTGGCGTTTTCACACAGGGGACCCCAGAACACCATTGATTCATGAGCTTAACGATGAAAAAACTACATGTAACCGAATATTCGGTGAAACGAATTCAGAACGTCTGCCTGCCTATCACAGCCTTGATTTTAGGATTACCAAACGCAGCCCGTATAGACGATGGTCACTTACATGGTATTTCCAAGTTTTAAATCTGTATAATCATACAAATGTTGATCAGTACTCATTCAGTGAAGTCCGTGATGAAGAAACGGATGAACTTATAGATTGCACTATTGCTGAAGAACCTTTATTGCCAATCGTACCGACATTGGGCATGACAATTACCTTTTAATTCCATTCCATTTATGGATCAGAAAAAATGTTTAAACGCATCACAGAATTACTACGCAAAATCTGGCATTCAGTCAATATTGCCTCCAAAGAGAATACTATACCTAAAGCAGCTCCCAGTGTAGAAGAAGCCATTATTCCATTTGACCCTGAAGAATTCACCATTCAACCAAATGAACTAAAAACTATGATTGATTCTGGTAGAAAAATCGTTCTGCTTGATGTTCGAGAAGAATGGGAGTATCAACAGGTTCATATTGAAAGTGCTATATCCATTCCACTTGGGCAGCTACCAAAAAGAATTGGTGAGCTCTCACCCGTGGATGAAATCGTTGTCTATTGTCATCGTGGAATGCGAAGCATTGATGCAGCATATCTTCTACAACAAATTGGTTTCAAATCTGTGTTAAGCATTGTTGGGGGTATTGACAAGTGGGCAAGTGAAGTTGAACCAGATATGCAACGATACTAAATATACCCATCATCATTTACGTATATATATGTCTCAGGACTTACGCAAAAACGGTAGGCGGGGAATGCCTAAAGAAGCATGCGCGTATGGCATGCTCCATGATTCATACCCGGGGAATGCTTTATAGCATTCATACCGTTGATTTCTTGATTTGGTGCTTTGTAAGCGCGCCGGAAATCTAAAAAAAAGCTGATAATTACATCATTTTCATCATAATTCTTGATTAAAACAAGAAAACTGCGTAAGTCCTGTGTCTTATAGGATAGGACTTACGCACCCAACGGTAGGCGGGGAATGCCTAAATGGTTCTTTCGGCAATTAATATTAGCATAAAATAATATTCCAATGCTGAAGAACCCAGTAGTCATCTGTTTAAGTTGAAGATCGTCAATGGAAACATATCATAAATACTTAGCAAGAAAACCACTAAAGAAGCATGCGCGTATGGCATGCTCCATGATTCATACCGTTGATTTGGTGCTGTGTAAGCGCGCCGGAAACCTAAAAAATGCTGAAAATTACATCGTTTTCGTCTTAATTCTTGATTGATCATGAAAACTGCGAAAGTCCTGTTAGGAGAAGATATATGGAAAAAAGTTTAATACATGAGGGTATTCCATTTAGTGAAGAAAAAACTGCACAGATTGCTCAACAGTTTTTTGACGATGGATTTGTATATATTCCTAAAGTACTAAGCGAAGACGAGGTTACTGCTCTCAGGGACAAGACAGATGCGTTTTTTGACGATCCTGAACTTGCAGAAAAAAGCAATCCTAACCTTGCTGATGTACGATATATTCAGATGGGTACACACGCAGAAACAGGTGAAAAATTACCATTTATCTTACGGAATACGATTGAGCTTGATCCAATATTTAGAGATATGCTGCTTCGCGAACCGATTTTGAGTTTGGCAGAAGCGATTGTAGGACATAATTGCAAGTTTTGTGGGCAAAATGTACTACGGAATTTACCAGGTCTTTCAATAAGCAAGTGGCACGTTGACGGTTCAGTACATTTTCCTGTTTCTGATGAGATGCCACGTCATGACCAACGTTTACGCATGCCAGTGATGTGGTTCACCGTTCAGATCGCTTTGAGTGATATTGATTCTATAGAGGAAGGACCAACGCAATATGTCAAAGGTAGTCATTACTCTGGTAGGCATCCTAATGATCAAGAAAACCCTGAATTTATTGGGAATAAACCTGTTTCTATCTATTGTAAAGCGGGTGACATTTATCTACAAGACCCACAATGTTGGCATCGCGGCGCACCAAACCTGTCCGACAAGACACGTTATATCTTACAATCTCAATATGCAGCACATTGGGCTTACTGGCGATTTAGTCTATGTAATGATGTCCCTGTTCCAAAAGAGGCACTTCAAGGAGCAAGTGATCGACTGATCAATCTTTTAGGACGTAGTCGACCGAATAGTAACGATATTCAAATTTGAAGGAGAACATCAATGGAAAAACTAAAGATTGCGCATATCGGTACGGGTAATCGTGGTACCAATACATATCTTCCACTGATTGCAAAATTGAAACAGGACTTGGAACTCGTAGCAGTATGTGATCTAAATGAAAAAAGGGTGACTGAACAGGGAGAAAAGTATCAAGTACCCGCATATACAGACACAGAGCAGATGTTGGAAAATACAAAACCCGATATCTGCTCTATTGTTATCACACCCAGTAAAAACCATCTTCCTGGACTACTCTGCTCACAACACGGAGTAAGTTATTGTACTGAAACACCGATTAACACGGATCTGAAACGGGCAGATATGATGATAGAATCCGCCAAAGAACACGGTACGAAGTTGGAAGTAAATGAGAACTATTACCGACGACCATCCGAACGTATCAAACGGGAAATGATTCTTGCAGGCATTTTCGGTACTGTAAATCTCGCATACAACGATTTTCGTGGACACGGTTATCACGGAATCGGTCTTATTCGAAGTTATGTAGGTTTTGATAATGAACCCGTGCAAGTATATGCGTTTAATAAGAAGTTCAGTGTTCAGGAACACGAGTGGCGTAAAGGACAACCCAGAAAAAAGAACGAGGATTGGCAACATGCAGTGATAGAATTTGCCAATGGTGCTGTTGGAATATTCAACTTCAGCAGTCTATCCTATGGTTCACCTTTGCGCGGATTTAATGGCACAAAATTCTATGCAGAACGCGGGATGTGTTTCCGTGAGGATGCCGTCATTCTAAATGACAACGCAGACACACAGCACCCCATATCCATTACAAGGAAAACAAACAACGTTGATGGCTATGACACTCTTGCTGCCCTCGTTGCAGACACTACCCCTGAAGTCGTATGGGAAAATCCATTACACTATTATCCGCTCAGTGATGGTGAAATCACAGTCGCATCCGAAATAATGAGTATTGCAAATGCTGTACGCAATGATACCGAACCTGAATATGGTGCTTACAACGGACGAAAAGATAGAGAAATTGATGTTGCCATGGGACGTTCCATTGCAAAGAACGGTGCACCTGTAACTTTCCCATTTGAGTACTAACAACAGGACTTATGCACCCAACGGTAGGCGGGGAATGCCTAAAGAAGCATGCGCGTATGGCATGCTCCATGATTCATACCCGGGGAATGCCAAATGGTATTCATACCCGGGGAATGCCAAAAGGCATTCATACCGTTGATTTCTTGATTTGGTGCTTTGTAAGCGCGCTGGGAACTTAATAAATACTGAAAATTACATTATTTTCAGTATTTATTAATTGAATCATGTAAAATGCGTAAATCCTGTAATAAAACTGATCTTTCTTTTTCATAACATTGGTTGATGGATTTTACTTGTCATTCTTACCTGATTCGGTTATACTTAAGCGGCAATCATCATATATACCCTATTTGGATTATATGATAATTTCACTATGACTAAGACACTCAGAGAACTTGTATTACCAAAAGGGTTAATTTAGCAGGACTTACGCACCCAACGGTAGGCGTGCTTTGTAAGCGCGCTGGAAACCGAAAATATGCTGAAAATTACACCATTTTCGTCATTATTCTTCATCAAACCATGAAAACTGCGTAAGTCCTGTTTAGAAGAAGTAGAGAATAGAGGTAGAGTGACAGTATCTAAATATCTACATATTACTAGACATTCCTTGATATTTATGTGATACTATATACATGACTTATGTATCAGCGCGCAAAGCAAGTGAGCTGCTGGATTATACACCTGACCATTTACGGAGGTTGGCAAATGAAGGAAAGATTGATATTATCCGCACAGGAGGCGGACACAGACGCTATGATGTTGACGGATACATCAAAAGCAAATCCACATCAATTGCAACTGTTTGCTACTGCAGAGTATCCAGCACAAAGCAAAGAGAAGACCTTGAACGACAAGTTGAATATATGCGAAGTATCTACCCCGAAGCAGAAGTTATCCGAGACATCGGAAGCGGAATCAACTTCAAAAGAAAAGGGCTTAGAACCTTATTGGAACGGCTTATGCAAGGTGATAAGCTCAAAGTTGTTATTGCCCATCGGGATAGACTCGCCCGCTTCGGTATCGACCTTATACGGTACCTCATTGAACAAAACGGTGGCGAACTCGTGGTTCTCGATCAAACAGAACACAGTCCGCAAGAAGAACTCACGTCGGATCTTCTCGCAATCCTGCACGTCTTCAGTTACAGAATGCACGGACTCCGAAGTTACCGTGACAAAATCAAAGAAGATAAGAGTTTATCCGACAACAGAACAACGTGAAACACTGCGTCAGTGGTTTGGCACAGCACGTTTTACTTATAATAAAACAATTGCTTTGTTGAACGAAACAGACACAAAAGCGAATTGGAAAGCGATAAAAACAGGTATTCTTCACGATCTTCCTGATTGGAGCAAAGAAACACCGTATCAAGTGAAATCTGTTGCTATCCGTGACGCTTGTATTGCTGTCCGAGAAGCAAAGCGAAAATGCAAGAAAACAGGTCAATATCAGTCTGTTTTTTTCAAATCCAAACGTCATCCATCAGATAGTATTTTCATACCAAAGTCTGCTATAAAACCTCGCGGTGTTTATCACACAGTGCTTGGTGATCTCAAAATGTCCGAGATGTTACCTGATAATATCTGTGACTCACGCCTCGTGAAAGAGAATGATAAATACTATCTCTGTGTTTCCTATACTGTGACAACTCCGAAGCGAAAACCAAACGGAAGTGTTGTTGCTTTAGACCCTGGCGTGAGAACATTCCTCACATATTTCCATGAGCGTGGTTTCGGATGGCTTGGACACCATGCTATCAATCGGATTCAAAGACTTTGTTCATACCTTGATAATCTTTTATCCCGTGCAATAAAAGCGACACAACAATCACGCAAGAATATGAGACGTGCTGCAAATCGCATCAGAAAACGTATCAGATATCTTGTTGACGAGTTGCATCATAAAATAGCACGTTTCCTTGTGGATACCTTTGATATTATCCTACTCCCTACTTTTGAGACTTCAGATATGGTAATGCGTGGAAACCGCAAACTACACAAGAAGTCTGCCCGACAAATGTTGACACTGTCGCACTACAGATTCAAACAGTTTCTAAAGCACAAAGCGAAAGAGACTGAATGTCTCGTCATTGATGTCTGTGAAGCATACACATCAAAAACAGTGTCGTGGAATGGTGAGATTAGAAAATCACTCGGTGGACGAAAGATAATAAAAGATAGCATGGGACTCAAGATGGACAGAGACTTGAATGGCGCACGCGGGATATTTTTGCGTGCTTTGGTAGATGAACCCTGGTTGCTTTCTATAAGCAACTTGCAAACCGTATAAGATGTGAAATGCACAGCATTGCACGGAAATATACAGGTTAATATCATCGGAGTAAATTGTGTTGAAGAGATTTCGTGTTTTTTTATTGTTGATACTATTGTTTTGCTTGAGTCCTATCATAATGGGGAACGACACAGCAAAAGTCTACTTACCGGACAACCTCGGCAGTTCTTGGGTTTATGTAGATCAAGATGGAAAGGAATTCACTCGTTACGCTGTTGAGGAAAAAGCTATTGATGGCGACATCTTTCGTGCTTTCAACTATGAACCTGAAATAGAAGATTGGGAACAATATCGGTATCATATACACACATCTCTATATCAGGTCGCTGAAGAGTGGGTTGCATTCTACGTTGGTAAGGACATTGAAAACGCTACAAAAACAATCCTCGGTAAACGATTAGAAGATATTATTGCTAAATTACGTCAACAAACAGCAATAAAACTACCAGCAGGAATCACCATAGACTTCAAACACTCAGTTAAGCCTAATTCCAAAGATTTTTTCTATCTTTTACCTACGAAAATAACTCTAAATCAAGAATGGGTAGCTATGCAACTTGATATAAATATGAAAATAACTATGGATATTAAAGGCGCCCCTGTTGACATATCAAATGAATTAAAAACCATTTCATCAACAATAAATGTTGTTGAGAAAGGGAACATCATTGGAAGAGAGAATGTGAAAACCGAAGCGGGAACTTTTAAAAATTGTCTGAAAATTGAATATCGCTCATTAACTACAACAAAAACAACCGCTGCTTCAGAGATAAAGCAACTACTACCTGAACAGAAACCAAATGAAACTACTACCACACTTTGGTTAGCACCTAATGTCGGAATTGTCAAATTTACAAGCGAGAAGGAACAATCTGACGAAAAAACCATATACGAACTGAAAAGTTACGAAATAAAATCTGATGATTCGGACATCAGTGATAATAATTAACCAACAGAACTATTTATTTTCAAAACTTTCTGCTATTTTTTGAGGAGCAATTATGCTTAAGAGAATCTGTTATCTCATGTTGATCATATTTATGTTTTGCTTATGTGCTACTTTGTTGGGTGAAGAGTCTATGAAAGATTTCTTTCCTGTAACTCATGGAAGTACTTGGGTATATGTCGACCAAGATGGAAATGAAATGACATTAAGCACAATTGAAGGTGAAGAAATTGCAGACAAGATATATCACGGATTTAGCCAAGAACCTGAAATAAAGGATTGGATAAACTTCAATCGTTTTATGCTTCCAACGCTGTGTCATATTGGAGAAGAAAATATTCAATTCCTCGTTGGAGATGAAGTAGAAAAAGCAGTCAAAGCGCGATTCAACAGAGAATTTACACTTTTGTCTAAGTTAGCAAAGAACGCAATAGAGAACGAATTACCAGACGAAGTGAATGCCAGTGTCAAACTCAATTATGATGTTGAAGTGGAATCAGATGACCACTTCAATCTGCTGATGGTCAAAGCTGCACCTGAAGAAGAATGGGACACAATTCAAATCAAAGCAAAAGTGGAAATGGAATACGACATAAAGGGTATCCCAGACTTTCCAAATGCTGAAGAGATACCTACATTCACCTTTAACTTTACTATTAATGAATCTGGAAAGATCCTTGGAATGGAAACTGTTAAGACCGCTGCTGGAACATTTGAAGATTGCTTGAAAATTGAATACAGAACTGAAACTGAAATGAAGTCAAACGCACCAGCAGGCGACCCTGAGGAATCTCCAGGTGAATCAATTACGACTTTATGGTTAGCTCCTAATGTTGGCATTGTAAAATTTCATCAAGAATCAAAGATGATATTTATGAGTATGTTGTCAGAAAGAGACCTTGTACAGACTTCACCGTCTGAGCAAGAGGTTACTGAAATCACTAAACCAAAAGTAAGAACCTTTGAACTCAAGAAATATGAAATCAAAACAGGTGATAAAGGAAGCAAAGAGATAATATCTAAAAATGAAACCGAAACAGAAAATGAACAACCAAAAAATGCTGCAAAATCACATAATTATTTTCCAAATACCTTGGATAGTTTTTGGGTTTATGAAGATCAGGATGGTACTGAACTGAAACGCATTGCTATTGAGGGAGAGGAAATTGCTGGAGAAATATATCCTGCTTTCAGTTATGAACCTGAGTTAGAAGACTGGGTAAAATATAACTGTTTCATGTATCCATCTTTATACAACATTAGCGATGAGGGTATAAAGCTTGTTGTAGGTGAAGAGATAAAGAAATCAGTTAAAACACGCTTGAAAAAAGAAATAGATTTAGCCTTTGGAAAACTCTTAGAAACTGCACCAGAAGGAGCAAGTATTGATTCTGAAATTGATGTCAAGGGACAAGACAAATTTCTTTTGCTTCCGAATGAAACTGTTGGAAATGAAGATTGGGATTCAAACAAAGTTGAAGCTAAAATAAAATTGACATTTAGTGAGGCGGGTATTCCGGAACCGCATTCAATGACTTTCAATTTCACGATAATTGAGACTGGAATTGTGGTGGGGAAAGAAACTGTAAAAGTTCCTGCTGGAACCTATGAAAATTGTCTGAAGGTACAATACATAACAGATACAACCCTTTCAACGATTCCTGAGGAAATTGTTGATGATACAGATCCTGCTGGTGAAACCGTTACAACCTTATGGTTTGCAGAAAATGTCGGTATCGTCAAATTTCATCAGAAACGCAAACACACCTTTATAGAAATAATCCCAGATGATGATTTGCCATTTGCACCCGAGGATCCAAAAGACATTACCTTTGAACTCAAAAAATTTGCAATAAATACTGGTGATAAAGGAAGCGATGAGATAAAATCAGAAAATGAAAACAAAGTAGAAAACGAACAACCAAGAAATGAACAAACTGTAAAAGACGCTGCAAAATCACATAATTATTTTCCAAATACCTTGGATAGTTTTTGGGTTTATGAAGATCAGGATGGTACTGAACTGAAACGCATTGCTATTGAGGGAGAGGAAATTGCTGGAGAAATATATCCTGCTTTCAGTTATGAACCTGAGTTAGAGAATTTCACAAAATTCATTTCTTTCATGCATCCATCTTTATACAACATTAGCGATAAAGGAATAAAACTTGTTGTTAGTGAGGAGTTGAAAAAATTTGTTAAAGCAAGTCTGAAAAATGAAATGGACTTTTTAATAGATAAAAATAGAGAATTAATGACAGAAAATGAAAAAATTGACTTTGATATAGAAGTACAGACACAAGACAACTTACTCCTTTTATCCAACACCACAGTCATAAATGAGGAATGGGATGTAAACGAGGTTGAAGCTAAGATAAAACTAACAGTTAGTGATAAGGATCAACAAAGACCACAAGAAGAAATAACTTTCAATTTCACGATAATTGAATCAGGAAATGTGATTGGTAAAGAAACAGTTATAGTGTCTGCAGGAACATTTCAAGAATGTCTCAAAGTTGTGTATAAAACTGAAACTTCGTTTTCAATGATGCCAGATGATGATTCTGATGAAACAGATCCGCCAGGAGAAACTGTAACAACCTTGTGGTTTGCACCAAATGTAGGTATCGTCAAGTTTCATCAGAAAAGAAAATATACTTTCTTGGAGATTATTCCTGATGATGCAGGATTTCCAATGCCACCCGATCCAAAGGACATTACCTTAGAACTTAAAAAATATGAAATCAAGACTACAGAACCTGTAATTGATGAACAGGGTAAATAACGATTTCATTTTGATTCAATACAAACTGGAGTAAATTTATGTTGAAAAAACTATGGAACACTATTGCATTACTTTTCATTTTTTCGTTTTGTATGACTCTATCCGCAAATGACACATTGCAAACATATTTTCCAGCAACTCCTGATAGTTTTTGGGTTTATGAAGATCAGGATGGTACTGAACTGAAACGAATTGCTATTGAGGGAGAGGAAATTGCTGGAGAAATATATCCTGCTTTCAGTTATGAACCTGAGTTAGAAGACTGGGCAAAATATAACTGTTTCATGTATCCATCTTTATACAACATTACCGATGAGGGTATAAAGCTTGTTGTAGGTGAAGAGATAAAGAAATCAGTTAAAGCACGTCTAAAAAAAGAAACAGATACTGTCGTTAAAATGGTGTTAGCGGACAACTCAGATGAAATAAAACTTGACTCTGAAATTGATGTCAAGGGACAAGAAAATTTTCTTTTGCTTCCAAAAGAAATAGTGGAAAATGAAGAATGGGATGCAAACAAAGTTGTAACTAAGATTAAATTGACATTTAGCGATTTGAATAATCCAACACCAGAAGAAATGACTTTCAATTTCACGATAATTGAGACTGGAATTGTGGTGGGGAAAGAAACTGTAAAAGTTCCTGCTGGAACCTATGAAAATTGTCTAAAGGTACAATACAAAACAGATACAACCCTTTCAACAATTCCTGCTTATGAAGTTGATGATACAGAACCTGCTGGTGAAACAGTTACAACCCTATGGTTTGCACCAAATGTCGGTATCGTCAAATTTCATCAGAAACGAAATTACACATTTTTGGAAATAATTCCAGAAGATGAATTACAAATTCCCTCCGATCCAAAAGACATAACTTTTGAGCTCAAGAAATATGAAATCAAGACTGGTGATAAAGGTAGCGATGCGATAAAATCAGAAAATAAAAACAAAGTAGAAAACGAGCAGCTAAAAAAAGAACAAACTGTAAAAGACGCTGCAAAATCACATAATTATTTTCCAAATACCTTGAATAGTTTCTGGATATACGAAGACCAAGATGGAAACGAATTGACTCGTAATGCAATTGAAGGTGAAGAAATTGCTGGAGAAATATATCCTGCTTTCAGTTATGAACCTGAGTTAGAGGATTTCTCAAAATTCACTTCTTTCATGCATCCATCTTTATACAACATAAGCGATAAAGGAATAAAACTTGTTGTTAGTGAGGAGTTGAAAAAATATGTTAAAGCACGTCTGAAAAATGAAATGGACTATTTTATAGATAAAAATAGAGAATTAATGACAGAAAATGAAAAAGATCACTTTGACATAGAAGTTGACTTTGACATAGAAGTACAGACACAAGACAACTTACTCCTTTTATCCAACACCACAGTCATAAATGAGGAATGGGATGTAAACGAGGTTGAAGCTAAGATAAAAATAACAGTTAGTGATAAAAATCAACAAAGACCACAAGAAGAACGAAGTTTTAATTTCACGATAATTGAATCAGGAAATGTGATTGGTAAAGAAACAGTTATAGTGTCTGCAGGAACATTTCAAGAGTGTCTCAAAGTTGTGTATAAAACTGAAACTTCGTTTTCAACGACACCAGATATAGGAGAAGCTGGTTATGATGAAATAGATCCACCAGGAGAAACTGTAACAACCTTGTGGTTTGCACCAAATGTAGGTATCGTCAAGTTTCATCAGAAAAGAAAATATACTTTCTTGGAGATTATTCCTGATGATGCAGGATTTCCAATACCACCCGATCCAAAGGACATTACCTTTGAACTTAAAAAATATGAAATCAAGACTACAGAACCTGCAATTGATGAACAAGGTAACTAACGATTTCATTTTGATTCAATACAAAACTGGAGTAAATTTATGTTGAAAAAACTATGGAACACTATTGCATTACTAATCATTTTTTCGTTTTGTATGACTCTATCCGCAAATGACACACTGCAAACATATTTTCCTGCAACTCCCGGTAGTTTCTGGCTATATGAAGACCAAGATGGAAATGAAATAACGCGCCGTGCAATTGATGGTGAAGAAATTGCTGGTGAAACATATTACGCTTTTGAATATGAACCCGCATTTGAAGATTGGGAAAACTACGAATACTATATCCATCCAATGCTATTTAAAATTGATGATGATGGTATTAAAGTCATCATCGGAGACGAGGTCAAAAATGCATATAAAGAAATAATTGAAAATGAGATAAAATCAACAATGGAAGAGACTCCAGCACCACCGGAATTTAATCTAAAATTTGATGTCAAAGTTGATGTTGAAGCACAAGATCACTTCTTATTACTACCGACACAGTTATCCCTTAATGAAAAATGGAAATCAATACGGATAAAACCATCTATCAAGATTATATACTCAATGATAAGCGATGAAGTTGATACGGAGTTAGCAGGTTTTTCCCAAGCGGTTACAGTTTATTTCACTATAATGGAATCAGGGATGATCACCAGTAAAGAATCCGTTGAAACTGAAGCAGGAAAATTTGAGAACTGTCTGAAAATTGTATATAGAACAGAAACCGTTATGCCAAATTTACCCGGTAATGATCAAACTGAAATTGGTGAATCTGTTACGACATTGTGGTTAGCTCCAGATGTAGGTATCGTAAAGTTTCATCAGGAATCACAAACACCTATTGTACTAGAATTTGGCAATGATGAATCTACAACAGAAGTGAAAACACTTGAGTTAAAGAAGTATGAGATAAAATCGGATTCGTCGGAGGATGAATGAGCGTTTTTCCTATCTATCGTCCCAGACGACTCCGTGCAAATGAAAATCTGAGAAGACTTGTACAGGAAACGCATCTCTCGGTAGATGATCTCATCTATCCCATGTTTGTAGTTCACGGAGAAAATGTAGAAAACGAAATACCTTCAATGCCCGGTTGTTTCCAATACTCCGTAGATCAACTTGTAGCAGCAGCGAAAGAACTTGTTTCACTTGGTATCCCTGGAACAATCTTGTTCGGTATCCCTGAAACGAAAGATGCAGTTGGATCTGAGGCTTATGCAGATGACGGAATCATTCAGCAAGCAATCCGTGCAATCAAAGATGCAGTCCCTGAGATGCTTGTCATTACAGATGTATGCCTTTGTGAGTATACTGACCACGGACATTGTGGCATCATTGAAGATGGTGATGTCCTAAACGACCCAACACTTGATTTGCTTGTCAAGGAGAGTTTATCGCATGCGCGTGCTGGTGCCGATGTAATTGCACCTTCGGATATGATGGATGGACGTGTTGGAGCAATTCGAGAAGCATTAGATGAGGATGGCTTTAAAAATATACCCATAATGGCATATTCAGCAAAATACGCATCTGCATTCTACGGTCCCTTTAGGGACGCAGCAGAATCATCACCTCAATTCGGTGATAGAAGGTCATATCAAATGGATCCAGCAAATAGTGAAGAAGCACTACGAGAAGTTGCATTGGATATTGATGAAGGGGCAGATATTGTGATGGTCAAACCTGCACTTTCATATTTGGATGTCATCTATCAGGTAAAATCGGAATATCAGATGCTTGTTGCTGCCTATAACGTCAGTGGAGAATATGCTATGATTAAGGCAGCAGCACAGAACGGATGGATTGACGAGAAACGTGTTGCACTTGAGGTGTTAACAAGCATCAAACGCGCTGGGGCTGATATGATATTAACTTATTTCGCAAAGTCTGTTGTTAAATGGCTAAACAATTAGGTGTGTGAATAGAATCTAATACTTGTCTTAACTAAGACTTTACACAACCATCAAACAAAATTTTTACGCAATCAGCATTTATAGTGAAATATACAATTAAGTTTACACTTGTTCTGTAGGAGCGATCTCCGAATCGCAACTGAACGCCTTGATAGTCGGGAATCGGAGTTCCCTCCTACACCTGAAAGTGTAAAAATAATTCTAAAATCCACTATAAAACTGGTTAATTCAACATGTTAGAAAATGGAGGAAATAATTGGAGAGCAGCAAATCGTTAACAGCATGGCAAAAATCACAGCAGTTTATCCCTGGTGGTGTTAACAGTCCTGTGCGTAACTTCAGCAAGGTTGGCAAACATCCGCGTTTCATTGACAGGGGAAATGGGAGTAAGGTCTACGATATTGATGGAAACGAATATATTGATTACGTTGCATCATGGGGTCCATTAGTCTTGGGGCATGCACATCCTGACGTAGTGCAAGCCGTCACTGCAGCCGCTGCCAGCGGCACAAGTTTCGGAGCACCAACTCTACTGGAAACAGAGCTCGCTGAAATCATCGTCAACGCAGTTCCTTCTATAGAGCAAGTTCGACTTGTAAACTCTGGTACCGAAGCAACAATGAGTGCTATTCGTGTTGCACGAGGATACACCGGACGAGACAAGATACTAAAGATTGATGGATGCTATCACGGACATGTTGACTACCTATTAGCAAAAGCAGGTTCTGGAGTTGCTACTTTCGGTCTTTCTGATAGCGGCGGTGTACCAGAAGATTTTGCACGAAATACACTCACCGTTCCATTCAACGATCCTGATGCAGTGAAAAAAGCCATCGCTGCAAATACAGATAAAATTGCATGTCTTATTCTCGAACCCATCATGGGAAATATGGGTATCATCCCACCACGTGATGGGTACCTCGCCGAACTACGCGAAATCACAGAACAGAACGGTATCGTACTTATCTTTGATGAAGTAATCACTGGATTCCGCGTTGCTTATGGTGGCGCACAGACATATTACAATGTGACACCTGATATGACCTGTCTTGGAAAGATAATCGGTGGCGGTCTACCTGTCGGTGCTTACGGTGGAAAACGCGAAATTATGCAGTGTGTTGCACCCGAAGGCGATGTTTATCAAGCAGGCACTTTATCCGGTAATCCATTAGCAGTATCTGCAGGTATAACCACATTGAAAAAGTTGGCAGAATCAGCGGTTTATGAACAGCTTGAAGAAAGAGCAGCTAACCTTGCAAATGGACTTGCAGACGCAACACAAAAACATGGAATTGACGCATGCCATAGTCGAATAGGTTCAATGTTGATGCTCTATTTCACATCGGAAACGGTAATAAATGCCGATGGCGCGCGCACTGCAGATACGGATCGTTTCCGTCAATATTTTTGGGGACTCCTTGAACGCGGTGTTTCCATCGCACCATCCCAATTTGAAGCAGGTTTTGTCTCATTAGTTCATACTGAAGACGATATAAACAGAACTGTCAAAGCCGCATCTGAAGTATTATCTCAATTATAGCAAAGGAATTGAATGTCAAGTCTTGATCAAATTGTTAGTCCAATTGTTGACGATCTAAACGATATAGAGAAAATACTAATAGAAAACACTGCAAACGAATATAGTTTTGTTGACATGGCAGTACAACATGTTGTGGAGGGAGGAGGAAAACGGCTTCGTCCAATTCTTGTTTTACTGTCTGCGAAAACTGTCGGTTACCAAGGTGTTGATGCACACACTCTCGCTGCGGTTGTAGAACTCATCCATGTTGCATCGCTTGTGCATGACGATGTACTTGATGAAGCAGCAATCCGTCGCGGTCGCGAAACTTTACAGACGAAATGGGGAAACAAGGTCGCTGTGCTTGTAGGAGATTACCTTCATGCACGGGTACTATCAATGCTCGTAGCAAGACAATCAGATGACCCAGCAATGGCAATCCTCGCAGACACAACGCAGGCAATGTGTGAGGGTGAGGTCATACATGCATATAAAAGCGGAGATTTTGATATATCTGAGGAGGAATACCTGAAGATAATTAGTTTCAAAACTGGGAAGTTAATAACCGCTTCTTGCACACTCGGTGTGCAGCTTGGAACAAAGGACCAACAACAGATTGACGCAATAACTACTTATGGACAAAAAATCGGCACTGCATTTCAAATCGTTGATGATTTACTAGATTTTGTAGCAGCACCAGAGAAATTAGGTAAAAACGCCTATGGTGACTTACGTGAAGGAAAACTTACCTATCCGATTATATACACCCGCAAAGTCTGTAATGACAATGAAAAACAGACCCTTGAAAAAGTGCTAAATCCTAACACAGATGAGAACGAAGCAATACTTACTGTAGAGTCACTTTTCAAAAAATACGATGTTGAACCGCACTGTTTGAACGTAGCACAGGATTATGCTAACAGCGCAAAAGAAGCATTGACAGTTATACCGCCTTCAGATGCACGAAACGCACTTGAAAAGCTGGCGGATTACGTTGTTTCTCGCGATACTTAGAAAAGTAATACCTCTTTCCTATATGCTGTTTCATTACTCTGCTTCAATTTTTGGCAGGACTTACGCACCCAACGGTAGGCGCGCTTTGTAAGCGCGCTGGAAACATAAATAATGCTGAAAATTACATCATTTTCAGCACTATTCTTGATTAAATCATGAAAACTGCGTAAGTCCTGATTGGATTTATTTTTTGATGTTTTATCCCGCTTATATAAACCTAAAAAGTAGAAAATGTCTTGTTGTTGGTGGTGGTACTGTCGCTGAACGAAAAGTTGTATCAATGCTAATCAGTGGGGGAAATGTCACAGTCATTAGTCCCAATGCAACTGATCTCGTCATGTTCCTTGCAGAGAACAACACAATTCGTTGGTACAAGCGGAACATAAGGGAAAGTGATACAAAAGGTTATTTTCTTGTTTGCGCTGCAACTGACTATACTGATATAAATACCAATATTTTCACAGAAGCACACGAAAAGAACAATATCCGATTAGTCAACGTTGTAGATGTGATTCCACAATGTACCTTCGCCGCTGCATCCGTTGTAACGGATGGAGATATTATGCTCAGTATTTCCACAAGTGGCAAAAGTCCGGCAACAAGTAGACGTATTCGCGAACATTTTGAAGAAACATTGAATACATCATCTTTATACACACTTGGCTATGAAAATGGGAAACCAGTGTCTATTGAAAACCAAGGGTTGCCCTATCCTGTCTATCTTCTGTTGGAAAACCGAAAATGTTTTGTCATAACAGATGAAAATAGTGATGAAATTGAACGACGGGTATCGCTGCTTCGTCAATGTGGTGCAAAAGTATTGTGCCTGACACAAAATGAAGTGAAAGATGATGAAATCCACGACGCTTTTCTTGTTATTGCAAAAGACAAGACCTATGTAAACTATTCACTATGGAGTTCATCAGATTTCTTATATGAAATAATCAATGATGGAGTAACGGGAACACACTTCACACCAAATGTCATAGTAGACAACAACCTAATAATAAGTATCGCATCCAAGAATCGCAATGATGTTAGCAAAGAAAAACATCTTCATCAGAAACTCATACATCAGTTTGAAAATAAAGGTTATGGTGCTTTTATAGAACTCCTTGGTGAAAGACGTCAGGAAGTCCTTGATGCGTTTCCTACTTCAAAAATGAGGGCAGACTTTTTTGAGAAAATCATCGACCACGTCTCAAATACAACAAAACAAACTTGCTGCCTAAACCTTACAGAACTGGAGTGTTCTGCTGATTGTCTATTCAATTGGATACGAGAAAATAAAATCTCAAAAGCCAACAACTTCATTACTCAACAATTAAATACGCAACGTGCAAACCTAAATCTCAATTAAGCACTATTATGCATTTTCTATTTCTTATTACTGTCTTAGTCTATTTAGCTGCCGGTATATTTCAGGCACTATATCTTGCTATTGGAAAGCAGACCGAATATCCCTCTTTGCGACCAACGATTGCAAATATAGCATATTGGGGAACTTGCCTCGGTTTTGCACTACTGACATTTTTCATTATCCTCTGGTGGTCACGACAAGGGCATTACCCAATGACACACTGGACAGACTCCACCGCTTTCTTCGCTTGGGCAATAACCCTGATCTATCTGATTGTCGTTCGCATGACGCAGCTACGGGCGGTCGGCAGTTTCGTTATACCACTGGCATTCATTACAATACTGATTTCATACAGTTTCGCAACAGATACTGCTACTCTATCTGAAAATTTGAAATCATATTGGTTGGTCTCTCACGTTACACTCATTTTATTAGCTTATGCGACGTTTATCACTGCGTTCGCTTTTGGATTGCTTTATCTAATTGCAGAAAAAAAGATTCAACAGAAAACTGAAACAATCTTTCACAATCTACTTCCAGCTCTTACGGCTTCTGATGACATCGGCTACCGATGTTCTTTCTTCGGTGTAGTCCTACTGTCATGTGGCGTAATTATCGGCGCACTTTGGACACAATATATAGAAGATGAAATCTGGAGATGGCTTGACGCAAAGGTGTTTTTTACTGTGGTGACATGGGTGATCTATGTCGTGCAAATTGGTATTCGCCAATTATGGGGTTGGCGTGGAAGAAAAGCAGCATATTCAGAGATAGTCGGTTTCATCGCAGTCTTATGCACATACATTGGTGTAAATCTATTCTTAGATAGTGCACACACATTCCGCTAATAAAAAAAATGCAAAATCGCTGTTTTTTGACTTTAACGCGGAATTGTGCTATAATTTACCTATTACGGTATTCGTTCTTTATATTGACTCCGTAGAGTATGAACCATGAAGCAAATTGTATCAGTCGGAACAAGCCATCATGTCGCCCCTATAGAATTTAGAGAAAAGCTGGCTTTTTCCGAAGATCAACTAATTGAATCTCTCCACCAACTTCACAACTCCTATCAATTTCAAGAGTCTGTGATCTTATCTACATGTAACAGAGTAGAGGTATACGCAGTTGCTGATTCACAACAAGTATCCCTGCCACCTGCCAAAATACTAATTGATTTCCTTTCTCACTACCACAACATCGGCAAAGAAAATCTGAAAAAATGGAGTTATCAAAACAACAATCTTGATACTATTTCGCATCTCTTCAGAGTAACTTCAAGCCTTGACTCAATGGTTGTCGGAGAGTCGCAGATTTTGGGACAAGTCAAAGAAGCATACGATCTTTCTCGAACGGTAGGTGGTGCAGGTGATGTACTGAACCGCCTATTTACGAAAGCATTTAGCGTTGGTAAACGAATCCGTTCTGAAACTACCATTGCGAGCGGGGCAGTATCTATCAGTTATGCAGCAGTTGAACTTGCAAAAAAGATCTTCAATACATTGGAAAACAAAACTGTCGCAATTATCGGTGCTGGTGAAATGAGCGAATTAACCGCAAAGCACCTTGTCTCAAATGGCGTATCAAATGTGATTGTGGCAAATCGTACATATCAACGGGCAGTTGAAATAGCAAATAAGTTTAAAGGAATACCTGTCGCTTACGAGGAGGATCTCTCATTCCTTATAGATGCTGATATCGTCATCAGTTCAACAGAAGCACCGCATTATCTGATTGAACGAGCACCTCTCGCAGAAATCATGCGGAAGCGAAAACATCAGTATATGTTCCTTATTGACATTGCTGTGCCACGTGACATTGATCCGGATGTCAGCAAAATCAACCACGCATTTCTCTATAACATTGATGATTTAGAAGCAGTCGTTGCATCCAATTTGAAAGACCGAAAGCAGGAGGCAATTCGCGCAGAACAGATCGTCTCTGAAGAAGCAAAGCGATTCCTTGACCAACTGCAAATCCTTGAAGTCAATCCTACCATTAGAGCACTCCATCAGCAATTTCAACAAATTGCCGAATCCGAACTCCAATCATGCTTTGGCAAAACAGAACTTTCAGAGCATCAGGAGGAGGCGGTTGAATCAATGACGCAGGCAATCGTCAAAAAACTCCTACATCATCCCGTACATAATTTACGTCAATCTGTGAACGATGGCAATTTAGACCACGGTCAGTATATTCATGCACTCCAAGAACTGTTCGCTTTGGATGACAATAACGATAAGGAACAGTGATGAAAAGCATAGTGACAATTGGCACACGTGGCAGTCAACTCGCTTTATGGCAAGCACAATTCGTAAAACAGCAATTAATTCCACGTTACCCTGATATTGAAATAAAAATAAAGATCATA
The DNA here is from genome assembly GCA_963663765.2 of Candidatus Poribacteria bacterium. Classification (GTDB taxonomy): domain Bacteria; phylum Poribacteria; class WGA-4E; order WGA-4E; family WGA-3G; genus MSPOR6. Next base: position 153,809 of record CAXXUA010000002.1, read on the forward strand.
AAAACCACAGGGGATACTATACAAAACCGTTCTTTAGTTGGACTCGGTAAAGGCGTGTTTACAAAAGAGATCGAATTTTCACTTTTAGATGGTGAAATAGACCTCGCAGTTCATAGCCTAAAAGACCTACCGACTGAAATGCCGACAGGACTCTGTATCGCTGCTATCCCAACACGTGACGATCCGCGGGATGTACTGGTAACATCTACCGGGAGCCTTATAGAAAATTTACCAGTTGATGCTAAAATCGGCACGACAAGTCCTCGCAGAAAAGCACAACTTCTTTACACATATCCACACTTGCAAGTCGTTGATGTCCGAGGAAACGTAGATACACGGTTACGGAAACTCAAAGAAACTGACCTTGATGCAATTATACTTGCTGCAGCAGGACTTAAACGCCTCAACAAAGAGGAAGCAATCACCCAGTATTTTGATATAGAACAGATGGTCCCAGCAGTAGGACAAGGCGCGTTAGCTGTTCAAACACGGCAAGACGATAGCCAGATTCAAGAGTTACTTACAACCATAAATGATGCAACGACTACAGTTGAAATCACTGCAGAAAGAACCTTATTAGAATACCTCGGTGGTGGTTGTCAAGTACCAATTGGAGGGTTCGCTAAACGCAAAAATGACGAACTTTCACTCATTGGCACAGTATGTCACCCTGAAGGAAAACACCGGATAGTTGAAAGAGCAAACGGAACTATTGATGAACCCGTTAACTTAGGTAAATTAGTCGCAGAAAAACTACTCAAAACTGGTGCAAAAGAATTATTGTTAACTTAGTTAATTTTGTATATGAATGCAACGAATCAAGAAACACATAATGGTATCGTTTATATAGTTGGCGCAGGTCCAGGAGACAGAAAACTCATTACCCTAAAGGGTGTGGAGTGCCTACAAAAAGCGGATGTTGTAATATATGACCTGTTGTTGAACAACACTTTGTTAGAACATTGTCCTGCTCATACAGAAAAGATTCAAGCACCAGATCCGAGAATCCGCACCACGCGTCAAGCAGAACTGAATCACCTACTTATTCAATATGCCAAAGCGGGTAAAGTCGTGGTACGTCTCAAAGGGGGTGACCCGTATATCTTCGGACGCGGTGGTGAGGAAGCGGTGGAACTTGTCAAAGCAGGAATCCCGTTTGAAATTGTCCCAGGTATAACCTCCGGCATCGCTGCAACTGCCTACGCAGGTATACCAGTAACACATCGGGACTATGCCTCATCTGTCGCATTTGTCACGGGTCATTCCGCTGCAACACACCCAAAGTCTAACATCAAATGGAACTATCTCGCAACAGCAGTAGACACGCTTGTAGTCTATATGGGTGTGGCACATCTTCAACAGATTGTAGACCTACTCATAAAGCACGGTAGAGATGCACATACTCCCGTGAGTTTGGTTAGAGTCGGCACAACTCCACAACAATTAGTTGTTCAAGGTACGCTTTCGGATATAGCGGAAAAAGTTGAGGCAGCAAAACTCACAAGTCCTGCACTCATTGTTGTTGGGGAAGTCAATCTACTGCGCGATCAACTACGATGGTTTGAGATGAAACCCCTGTTCGGTAAGCGAATTCTTGTAACCCGCGCACGCGCACAAGCAAGCGATTTCTCAGCACTCTTGGAAGTGAACGGTGCTGAAGTCATCCAATTTCCAACTATAGAGATTAAACAACTTGATGAAACAGTAATTCCTACACCAGAAAAGTATGAGTGGGTTATCTTTACAAGTGTCAATGCAGTTGAAATATATTATGAAAACCTATTGCAGAAAGGAGAGGACGCGCGTGCTTTTGGTGATGTCAGAATCTGCGCCGTTGGACCGAAAACAGTTGATGCACTAAACCAAATTGGTATACGTCCAGATTTTATCCCGTCACATGCAAGTGGAAAAACCGTCGCAACAGAATTAGAGGATGTGGACGGTAAGAATATCTTACTGCCACGAGCAAAAATCGCAACCCCAGATCTCCCCAATATCTTACGTGAAAAAGGAGCAATCGTAGACGACGTACCACTCTACGAAACAATCAAAGTCGCCAGTGAAAACTGCAACTCAGTTGAAACTGACCTATTACATGGAATTATAGACATCGTGACGTTTACAAGTTCTTCTACCGTTACCAACTTCCTTGACATGTTCCCAGCACGGACAGCGAAAGATTTACTTACAAATGTTCGTGTTGCAGTCATCGGTCCCACGACACAGGCAACAGCAAAAGAACACAGTATTAATGTTGATATCGTAGCACAGGAAACAACAATAGAAAGTCTTACAGATGCTATTATAAAATCATACCGCAATCAATAGGATCAGGACTTATGCAAAAACGGTAGGTTAGGCATGTCAATCTGTTCACTTGAATTTATCGGTTTCATAGTCGTAATTAACTACAGGTTATCACCCCCCCTCAATTCTGTTAATTTCCTTGCTTCAGAAAATAGAGTCTTATTGTATTATCGTACCTGCACGCGCATTCTGTTATATATAGAGTGTTTCGTCGCAGGTTTTTGTCGTTTAATTTGACTTGATAAATATTAACGAAGGAGGTACAATTGTGGAAACGAACATCTTACGTCCTATTCTTGAATTATTTCTCAATTTGATGTGTGCAACGCTCCTGATAGGTTTTTTCATTATGATTGAATCAATACCGACAGGACAATCCCAACCTGACAACTCTATATCAGAAAAACAGGAACCCCCGTACTGTCCATAATCAAACCTACTACCCCGCTCTTGCCCGCGCGAGGCAGGAAACTGAAGGAGGAATTAGAGATGTTATTCTTGAGAAAACACACTTATTTGATACTCGGTTTGCTTGTTGGAATCGTAATCAGTAATGTCATTTTATTACAACGCGGACAGCAAACAAATTCACCAGACGAAGTGTTAGTACAACGCGAACAGCAGCAGACAAGTACACCAGAAGGTATTGTGCCTGATGTTGCTAACCGAATAGCAGATACTGCTAAACCGCCCCCTCCTGGTGAAACTCACCAAACAGGACATTGGCATGGCAATGTGTGGCATAAAACGAAACCGCCCACTAATTTGAAAAAAGATGGCTTGCAACAGCGGGGAACTAGGAACCAGAAATCTGTTGTGGGTATCACTTGGAAAGGTGGTGCATCGAGCGGAGAATATAGTTGTGTTTATGATCCAGGGTTTTTAGAACTACCAAAGGAGATAAAAGATGCTTTATACATCTTAGATGCAGAAAAGTTTGTCAGGGAAGAAATTGTGGATTTAATTGAAACACATGACTTAGATGTCAAGGAAGCGTTAAAACAGGTGAAGATTAACCATGGTGATATTATTGACAATTTAGATCTCTTAACAGAGAACGGAACCCCTAAATCCACAATGACTGACGAAGAATTTCAAGAACGTGAGTTTAAGATACTTACTGGAGATCGTGATCTTGAATCTGCAACTCGTTTTTTGGAAGATCATGGGTATTATAGTAAAGCACTATTAAAACGTCTTAATTCCAAGCGTGCGTTTGAATACCTTAAGAATATAGAGACGCCTAATAAACGTGGTCGCTCGCGCGCGTACGCAGAACAAGTTATCGCTGCAAATCCTTCAGATTTAGATGCGCGTTTATATCTTGCCGATACTGCACCAAAAAACTCAAAGAAAGAAGTTGAGGCAGCGTTAAATCAATACCAAAATATTCTTTCGGATCATCCAGATTCTGCTCACGCGTTAGTGGAAGCAGGGAGTTTGCTCATTTCTTTAGAGTCACCTATTGAAGCACTTGAAAAGTTAAGAAAAGGACATGAATTAGGAGCTTCTCGTGGTTATTTTGAGGCTGCGTATGCGTATCAACAACTGAGTGACTACAAAACTGCGTGGGTGTACTTGAAAAAAGCGATGCAGTTACCACATGGTGAGCGCACATATACGCACTTACGGGCAATAGAAGCGGGTACTCCGATATTTGCCCCCTTGCCTTTTGATAAACTTGATTTTCCTGAGCAAGATGGACCTTTTGAAACTCCAGATGTAGAACCGTCTACACCAGAAAAGCGTGATAATTCCGTGGACGACCCGATTTGGGGAGAAGTATCGAATGATACTAACGAAGAAGTAGAGTTATTACCCACTAATGATCGAGCTGAACGGGCACGTGCTGCCGCTGGAGCTGCACAGCGCGCGAGAGAGGAATTTACGAAAATACAGGAACTTAGACGAAAAGAGTTTAAGGATTTTCTGCAATGGGTAGAAACCATCATGAATGCTGAATCGCCCATGGATACCAATAATTTCCTGATGAAGGAGATGGAAGCGTTTCTAAAAGCTGGAAAACCGCAGTTTGAACCTGTACGTATCGTCCGCGCCTTTGAAATCTTTGAACGTTATGGTCCCAAAGAAGGGATAAAACGCTTGCAAAAATATGACCCGAAAGTTGCCGAACAAGTGCAACGGTTACTTGCAGAAAAACGCCCCCATAACCCAAATAATAAATGAGACAATAAATGAAAACCACACAGAAAACGCAATCAATCGCAGCAGGAAAGGAGGAACCAACACGTGGAACGGAAAAACCCCCCTCAGACTCCACACCCATCGCAAAATAAGAACGGTGATGCGCACAGAAACAGAACTGACACTTATTCGCATACACATAACAACAATAGCACAATCAGACATAAACATATTCCACAAGAAATCTTAGAACAACTTACCCAGTTACGAGAACAGTATAAAGACAATGTTGTAGGAACGCGCCAATGGAATAGTAGAATTGCAGGATTTCAGCGAGAAACATTGTATCCAGAGGAGTATTATGAAAAAGAATTAGAAATCTTGTGCGGCGACATGACACCTGAACAAGCAACCAACTATCTGGAATCAGTTGGTCTCTATAGTCCTGCCTTGCTAAAACGTTTAGACACTGTGAGTGCTTACCGACATCTTAAGACGTTAGGTTACGATAGACCCGAACTTCGTGAATATACTGAACGTGTCATAGCTGAAAACCCTGGGACAGAGATAGAGTTTGAAGCGCGTTATTACCTTGCACGAGAGTTAATACCTTATAGTAAAGAATTACATTTAGAAAAAGTAGCTGCGTTTCAAGCTGTGCTGAAAATAGATCCGAATTTTCAAGGAGCTTTATCTGGAATAGGAGCAATATTGGTGAATAATGACAAACCAGCGGAAGCCATACCCTATTTAAAAAGACACAATAGTGTTGCCATCCCTGGTGGTGGATATCCCGCTGATGCGTGGTTAGGTGAAGCGTATGAAAAGTTAGGAGATGTCAAAACTGCATGGATATATTATAAAAGGGCATTAGCAGGTTCAATTTATCACGAAAATGATCCAGCAGCAGTGTCGATGAGAGCTCATATTGAACGGATTGAAGCGGGTAATCCGATTTATAAGCCAGTGTTATCCGCGCGTGAACCTACTTCAATAGATGCACATTCGCATGAACACAGAAAGGAATCTGTTATGCCAAAAGAACATATACATCATACCGAAATTTTACCTAATGATAGTCCCTTGGCAGAACCTGATTCCACTATTCTATCGGATATCCGTGTTGAAAACGCCGAAAAGCGTCGTGCTGCGGCGAAAGCAGTACAACAAGCTTACGATGATTTGCAAAAACATCAAGAACGCACAAAAAAGGAACTTCAAAAGGAACTTAACGATTTTCTGCAATGGACCGCAACGATTATAAATGCTGAATCTCCAATGGATACTAACAATTTCCTCATGAAAGAGATGGAAGCGCATCTTAAGGGGGGACAAGCACAGTTTGAACCAGAACGCATTATCCGCGCTTTTGAAACGATGGAATGTTACGGAGCAGCAGATGGGATCAAACACATCCAAAAAGCCAATCCAGAACTTGCAAGGCAAATACAACGTCTGCTTTCAGAATAAGGCACTAATCACCAGAACCAACCACAAATGAGGAAAAAATAAAAATGTTCAAAAGATTTTTTATACACATGATTTGTCTAATAGGTGTCTTTGGAATGGTTGATATTTCAAAATGAAGTAATCCTGTAAATCTAACGCAGCAGGAAAGGAGGAACCAACACGTGAAACGGAAAAACCCGCCTCAGACTCCACATCCATCGCAAAATCAACATGGGAGTACACACGCACACGAAATGCGCTCCTATTCACTTAGCTTCGAACGGAGAGAATGGCAACCTCTTCCACAAGAAACATCTCTTCTTCTTGATAAACTGCGTTTCCAATATAAAGATAAGATAATTGAAAAGCGTTCATTTGAATCTTATACCTATGGGTATTGTGAATACAATGTGTATCCAAATGAGTATTATGAAAAAGAATTGGAAGTCTATTGCGGCGATATGGAACCTGAACAAGCAGCAAACTACCTGGAAACTGTAGGTAGGTTTAGTCTGGCACTTCTCAAACGTTTGGATACTGTGCGCGCCTATCATTACTTAAAGACATTAGGCCATTTACCTGAATCACGTGAGTATACAGAACGTGTCATCGCAGAAAATCCCGGGACACCGATTGAACTTGAAGCAAGGTATTACCTTGCTGATGTTCTGATTCCTTGGAACAAAGAATCTTACTCCGAAAAAGCACAAGCGTATCAAGAGATACTTGAAATTGAACCGAATTCAATAAATGCCTTAGGATTATTAGCGAGTGCTTTGGTGCAAGATGACAAACCTGCTGAAGCAATTCCTTACTTAAAACGGGTAAATCGCCTGAATCCTGAGGCAGGATTTTTTACGTTAGGTGAAGCGTATGAAAAATTAGGGGATGTTAAAACTGCTTGGACATACTACAAAAAGGCATTATCATATCCGTTTCCACCACAGACAGTATTTCTCAAGTTACATATTGAGCATATTGAAGCAGGTAATCCGATTTATAAGTCAGTGCTATCCGCGCGTGAACCTATTTCAATAGACGCACACGCGGATGAACACAGAAAGGAATCTGTTATGCCAAAAGAACATATACATCATACCGAAATTTTACCTAATGATGGCCCTTTGGCAGAACCTGATTCCACTATTCTATCGGATATCCGTGTTGAAAACGCCGAAAAGCGTCGTGCTGCGGCGAAAGCAGCACAACAAGCTTACGATGATTTGCAAAAACATCAAGAACGCACACAAAAGGAACTTCAAAAGGAACTTAACGATTTTCTGCAATGGACCGCAACGATTATAAATGCTGAATCTCCAATGGATACTAACAATTTCCTCATGAAAGAGATGGAAGCGCATCTTAAGGGGGGTCAAGCACAGTTTGAACCAGAACGTATTATCCGCGCATTTGAATACACTCACAGATACGGTGAAACGGATGGTCTCAAACATCTTCACCAAAAAGACACTAAACTCGCCAAAGAAATTCAACGGTTTAAAACGCCAGAAAAAAACTCTAATCCACTATAGGATTTACAATCACACAACTACACATCATAATAACATTTTTCAAACAATCAAGCTACAAGCATTTTCGAGATTTCATTGATAACAATATCTTCCGTCCTCTCGGATGGAAACCTACCAAAAAACCACCGAACTATTCCCTCATCGGCACTGCTGTTTCTGAAAATACAGAAGAATCTAAGGCATTTATAGTGGATCGACATACAAATCAGATGCGTACTGTCAAAGTAGGTGACACCATCGGAGAAGCATTAGTAAAAGTCATTGAAGCAAAACGTGTCCTATTAAACGCAACAGGAAAAGAGATTGTGGTGCATTGCGGAAAAATGCAGTTCTTGACGCGCTTTCGGTAATGGCAAAACATGCCTTAATGTATATGGAAATTAAAACCACTATTCTGTTGAAGTTCTGTAGAAGCAATCCTACAATTTAGCTGAAAAATACGACAACTGAATGACTCTGGATTTGTATTGCATATTAGCGAAGTTTTACTTAAAAATCGGTAATATAAAGGGCTCAATAACCTTTATGTAGATTGATATAACTGCAAAAATAGAATAGAATCCAGCACACAACAGCAAACCTATCTGCTTCCAAATCGGCGGTTGTATCTCTTTTGGAAGGAATCTTCTATTGACAATAAACGTATGGATTGAACACATGACTAACTGAAAACCACCAATTGTTGCCGAAACAATAATCATAAAGAGCGGTTTTGCCAAATACATAGCGATGACACCCCACACAATATAGACCGCAAGAATAGGATAGTATATCCATTTTGCATCATGTTCGTCCATTTTTCTCGCGTTACTAAAACCTGTCCAAATTATGTCCGTAAAACGTCTTGGAACACCATCAACCCCTCCCAGTTGTGTTGAGAACAACACCCAAAATCCACATAACAACGTCAGGTACCACAAAACTCTACCACCAACTTGTGCTAATCCAGGAGAATCGAATGTAGATTCTAACTCTAAAGCCACTTTCTCGGAGAGTCCCTCGGCTTGGATTGCCGCCGCATCCCATTGACCAATTTTTTCACCAGAGTCAACATAAGCTATCGTTAACATTGCAGGTAGTGCCAAACCGATAAAGCATCCTATCAGCCAGATATAATATTGCTCAAATCGGACATACTTCCACCATTCGCGGAATCGTTCCAAATTCTCAGGTGTAATGCGAAAGACTTTACCCAAATGGGATAGTTTTACATGCTGACCACCGATGATGGAAGGGATTGCCCCCACCAGACTTCCCATACCCCAACCCTTATCTCTTACATAATTGGAAATCGTAATGTTGCCCAAACCACCACTACCAGCATAAGCGGCAAATGCACCGAGTAATAACCAATCAAAATCTGCGCTCATTATATCATCAGGCAGCGCACCAAAACTAAAGAAACCTTTTATCACAACCCACCATGTTTTTGGTGGCACAAGAAATAGATCTACGACGACCAAATATCCAATAATCCACACGACCATAAAAAGTAACACTTTTTCAAGAGCGTTGTATATCTTTTTACCGAACATCACAATGGCGATACAACCAAAAAAGATCAAGTATGCGAAAATCCTTACTGTATTCTTATCCGATGCGATCTGTGCCAACACAGCAGGATCATCAGCACCACCAGCCGTAGGAATTACACTCGTCGGCATGTGTCCCAACCAAGCTGCTGCCAATGCTGTCGCAGCAGTCATCGCCCATGCTGGCCAGATACTAAAAAAGTCAACACTAGAATACAAAATCGCCCAAAACCGTGGTCCTGGCTTACAACGCATGTATCCACTCAACATCGGTTCGCCGGTATATAACGTGTAGCGGATCGCCTCAGTGTTAAGAAATGATTGAAGTACAATAGAAATCGTTGCAATCCAAAGCAGTGTACCACCATATTGTGCCGTTATCGCAGGACCTAACAACCATTCCCCACTGCCGATAGATGCTCCCAAGGCAATAATTCCAGGACCAAGTATGCCAGCAAATGCTAAACCAAACTTATATCGTGGAGGTGCAGGTAAATTTGTAACTTCCCAATCGGGTAGTGTTCCACCATCAACACGTTCATTCGTTTCTTCCATAGGTCACTCCTAATCATATCAAGACTATAACCCTTATTTTACTAAATAGGAAGTTATGAATCAAGAAGAATATCTATAATCATCCATAGAAAATCAAAAAAATGAAATACTCATCACATTATACAAATATTTACTTGACAAACACATTTTATATATATGTTATAATTGTAATTACATAACGAACATCAATGAAAAATGTCTCTAAATCTGTAAAAAATATGCAATATGAACTGCGAAAAAACCAAAACTCAAGAATGTTACACTTTCCAAAAATTATATTTTTTAATTCTCACAAATTAGCACATAAAATACCTATAAACCCTTACTATAACTGGGTTTTAGTCCAAATATTAAGAGTTACCAAAAAAACGAAAAGAGTGTCCATTTGGAAACTTTTTAAGGTAGGGGCAACACATGAAATGCTGAGAAAAACTCAAAAATTCAACATCAATGTTTCGTAAATGCAAATATAATGCTTTTGGCAAGGTGTTGTCTGAATCACCAAATCAATAATAATAATCATGGCAATTACCATGCGGGGAATGCCTACCGTTGGAGAAATATATGATTACCCGATTAATAAATTAATCTTCAATAGGGACAATATGTTTATTCTTCTATGTCGTTCCTACGGAACTCAATTGGGGTGGAAAACATTTTCTATAAAAATAGCGTCCCTTCGGGACTATAGACACATACAAGAGGGTATCACATAAAATTAACGACATAGCAAAATATTATCAAAAATATTGAAAACTAAATAATCCTGTCCTCCATATTTTCTTGATTATCTCCATAATGTATGCTATATTATGTAAGGGCAAATTACCTAACACCTTAGGTTTTAGTTAAGGAAAGATTCATGGGAATCACAAATTGGTTAAACACAAATAGTGGCGTAGTCATTGGGATTGCAACTGTTGTCCTTGTGGGCATAACAGGTTATTATGCTTATCTAACGTGGAAAATGCTAAAAGCATCTAACACACCAGAAATCGCGATCTCACTACGTCCTCATGAAGCATATATCCATTGTGTTATGCTTTGCATAGAGAACATAGGTACAGGCGCAGCTCATGATCTACAATTCACAATAAATCCTCCTTCTATAGAACATCTTGACATACCATTTGAGAAAATCGGGTTCCTCAAATGCGGAATTGCTTACTTTGAACCCGGACGGAAAATTGAACAGTTTATAGTGAGTGTGACGAATAAGTTTGATGAACTAAAACAGACACCTTTTGAGATTGGTATAACGTATAGAGATTCTGTGAAACTTAAACATCACCGTTCTTTTCATCTTGATTTCGGTCTGAACGAAGGCATGGCACACATTGACAGACCACCACTTTTTGAGATTGCCAAATCTACGAAAGAAATGCAAAGAGATATACGTAATTTCGTAACTGGTATTTATAAACCTACAATTCTCACAGAATCAACTTCTGAGCATCCCCTAAGACAGCCTACCAATACACTTGAGACACGTATTGAACAACTCCCGAACGAGGTTCAAAAGAAAATATTACAAGAATTTTCTAATCTTGTCACGAAGTGGGAAGAGAAAGTACGAGGAAACGAACAGAATGAGGAAACAATAACGGTTGAAGATATATCATAAATAGGAGATTAAATAGATGACAGTTAATGTTCATATCTTCCCAAATGAACAGTTATTATTGAAAATTCCTGATGACATTGAGGTGACTTCTGTGGGTAACAATCAGATATTATCACATAAGGAATTTAAAGTCGCATTAGAGAGATTAAATGCTTTAGTGAAAAAAATTGACGGTCCTGATGCTCAACCATTATCCGATAATGCAATGAGCCGCGAGAGCATATACGAAAATTACCCAAAACTATGATATTTCTGCTTGATACCAATGTTTTGTTGCGAATTACACGAAGTGCCGATCCGCTACATCAAATTGTTCATAATGCAGTGGACAAATTAGAGGAAGATGGTTATGAGTTACGGACAACATCACAAAATTACGCGGAATTCTGGAACGTGTCAACTCGTCCTGCTAACCAAAACGGTTTTGGACGCACAATACTTGAAACAGACGATATTTTGTCTCAATTAGAGCGACTTTTCCCTTTGCTACAGGATTTACCTGAAATGTACCCCAAATGGAGACAACTTGTTGTAGATTATGAAGTATCAGGCGTTAAAGTTCATGATGTTCGATTAGTCGCATTAATGATTACTCATAATGTAACACATATCTTGACCTTCAACACTTCAGATTTTATCCGGTACGCTTCCGAAGGAATTGTGGCAATTGACCCAATAGTTGCTTAGTAAAGTAGGTAATAACATTTCTAAACGCAATAAGTAGTTTTGGACTTTCAATAAACATGATAAAATGCTAAAATACCCTTGTGTAGACTGGGTTTATATGGTATAATATAGATAAGAAAATAGGGGGTTGTCAAACCCCCTAAATGAACACAAAAAGCGAGTTGCTTTTTGACGGTTCTTAACTTATCTGGTATTGTATCAGAAATCCGTCAGAAAAAGCAACTCCTAATCAAGGAGGGGTGTGTAAAGTTTTTGTCACAAGAATGTACTGAATACAGATCTTGCTTAGTATTAGGTTAAATGGTATCCTTCTAAAAAACACTTTTTTATCAGAGAGGATACCAATGTTTAGTATATCATTAGCAAGTTGTGAAGTCGAAGAGTTTAGAGAAGATGCAATCCATTTTGTAGAAAAGATCAATAATGTTTTACACACCCTTAGTTCAGACAGTCTTTATGTAGACGCTATGGAGATAATAGCCTTAGAGACGATGCGTTCGTTAGGTCAAATGATGTTAGAAATGGGTGTTCTCAAACATTCCGTTGAACAAGTTTCTGGATCTGTTGAATGTCCACAATGTCAACAAGCGTGTCGTCCGTATCGTAAAAGAGAACGCCGTATTACGACGCTATGTGGTGTTATTCGTGTTGACCGTTGGGTGTATCGTTGTGCTTCGGGTCATTATCATTTTCCGTGGGATACGAAAGAAAAGTTGAAAGGTCAATACACACATCGTGTAGCTGAAGTGATGTGTCGTATGTCTGCGCGTCTTGACTTCAGGGAGGCAGCAGAGGAGTTGTTTCGTCAAGGGATAGAAGTCAGTCATACGACCCTCAATCAAAATGTGCGTGAATGGTCAAAAGCGTTGCGGGATTCACAACAAGTGGAAACACAAAAACTTGAGGCAAATCAGCGTTGGTATGTGAGTTGTGATGGATGCCACACCAACTCACAAGAGGGGTGGAAAGAAACCAAAGTTGGTTGTATTTATAGAGATTATCCACAACCTCCAAATAGTTCTGGTGCGACACCGAGTGCGAGAACACCAAGCATTCGTTATGTTGCGGAGCGTGAGAATGCTGCTCATTTCGGTAAAGCGTTGTATAAGTTAGCAACGCAGAGCGGCATCTATCAAGAAGATATAGGCACGCAAGAGGTCGTGTTTATCGGAGATGGAGCGGCGTGGATATGGAACTTAGCGGCTGAATACTTCCCGAATGCTGTAGAGATTGTGGATTACATGCATGCCAAATCACATCTTTATGATGTGGCTAAAGTTGCCTTTGGTGAGACAGAAACAGAAGACGTAGAAACTTGGGTCACAGAGACAGAACCCTTTCTTTTTGATGGCAACATTCCAGAAGTTGTCTCACGTATCCGTGCTTTAGCCACACAGCACCCAGACGTTTGTGAGATTTTAGTAAGAGAAACAGGTTATTTTGAAAAACACGCGAAACGGATGCAATATAAAACGTTTAGAGATAAGGGGTATCAGGTTGGGAGTGGTGTGATTGAGAGTGCGTGTAAACATGTTGTGGGACAAAGGTGTAAACAAGCTTCTATGAGATGGGAGAAACCGGGTATTAATGCTGTTCTAAGTTGGAGATGTCTGTTGAAGAATAATGCCTGGGACAGATATTGGTATCCAGACACAAAAGCCGCATAACACTTAGTGACAAAAACTTTACACACCCTCAAGGAGTATTCTGATGGATTTGTTGAAAGTGATGGAGCGTTTCCCTGATCAAGAGTCTTGTATTGAGCATTTAGAGAGGATTCGGTGGAAAGGCAAACCGAAGTGTCCGCATTGTGAAAGTGAGGTTGTCCGAAAGCGAACAGAGGAAGAATTGGGGCGTATCGGTCGTTGGCAATGTCATGATTGCACTGCAACATTCAAGGTGACGTGCAAGACAGTGTTTCACGGGACAAAGATAGGGTTACAGAAATGGTTTCTGGCGATTTCGTTGATTATGAATGCGAAGAAGTCGTTATCCAGTTATCAGTTATCTCGCGATTTAGAGTTGAATCAAAAGACTGCTTGGTATATCATGACACGTATACGTGCGGAGATGGCTAAGGATCGCGTGGTGCTACAAGGTATCATTGAAGCAGATGAAACCTATATCGGTGGTAAACCTCGCAAAGCAAACAAAAAGGTAGATAGAAAACCTGCGAAACGCGGTCGTGGAACGGAAAAAACTGCCATTCTGGGAGCAGTTGAACGCGGGGGTAAGGTTGTCGCAAGGATGGCAAAAGAACTAACGGGACGTGCTATCCTGGGCTTTATTCAGAACGTTGTGAATATGAAAGACTCTACGTTGATGACGGATGAATATAGAGCATATCTGTCGCTTGGACACAAGATGCAACATTATATCATCAATCACCAGGAGCAATATGTTGAAGGTGACGTCCATACAAACACAATTGAGGGATTTTGGAGTCTACTTAAACGGGCGTGGTATGGAAGTCACCACCATTACCAAACAGAATACATCCCCTTGTATGTGGCAGAGGCGTGCTATAAGTATAACTATAGGAGCGTTAACAGCATTTTTGATAAGTTTGTCAATGAAAGTATGCGATGATGGATAGTAGAAAATCTATGGCAAAAGTATTGAAGAGAACGGATTTGACAAAGACAGTAATGATCCTTTGAAATCTGTTTTTTATGAAAGTGAGCATTTAGAAGAACTGTGTCTTGTAAGCCATTATTTGTCAGAAACATTGTCCCACCATATTGCTAAGAACGAACTGATTCATGATGCAGAGGGTTTGGAGACATCCAGTGTGCCTGATGAGTTTTAAGGGATTTTTGCAAGTCCAAAACTACTTATTGCGTTTCTAAATAATAATGTCTCATTGCAAAATTGGAAGAAACCCCACCCTCCCATACGCTATCGCTATGGGAACCCTTCCCTTTTGTCAGTGGGACTTTAAGAAATCCTTTATGACAGTTTCTTAAATAGCAGGACTTACGCACACAACGGTAGGCGTGCTTTGTAAGCGCGCCGGAAAACCATAAAAACGCTGATAATGGCGTCATTTTCATCATAATTTTTGATTAAATCAAGAAAACTACGTAAGTCCTGAATAGAAATGGTATAATATAGTAAAAAGAGGCATGCATGCACATATTGCACACAGCCGATTGGCATATCGGACAAAAACTCTATGAACGACAACGAATTGAAGAACATGAACAGTTTTTGAATTGGTTACTAAAAACAATAATACAAAAGAATGTTGAACTCCTCCTCGTTTCTGGCGACATATTTGATACATCCCTGCCATCAGCAGATGCAACAAATCTTTATTACCGTTTTCTCCATCAACTCTATTCGGAAACAGAAACGCACACAATCATCATCGCCGGAAACCATGACTCTCCCCGACACTTAGAAGCACCACGCGAGTTTCTCAAAATGGGACGGATCCACGTCATCGGTCTTGCAAATGAACCAGCAGAATGTATAATTAATATTCCACCGGACGATCCTCAAGTCTCTGTTGCAGCCTTACCATTTCTGTCCGAAAATGATCTCCCCCATGTTTCTTATGAATCTGAGATAGAGAAAAGTGAACGATACCGCGAACGACTTAAGTCCTTTTATGCTGATTGTGTAGCTCTAATGCCAAAGATACTTCCAAAGATTCTGATGGGACACCTATTTGTTCACGGTGGAAAAGAGACAAAATCTGAACGAAATATACAAATCGGAGGAGCAACTGCAATACGTGTCAGCGACTTCCCTGATGATGTTGATTATGTTGCACTGGGACATCTACACCGACCACAAACTCTAAAAAACAAAAATTATCCAATATGCTATTCTGGTTCACCCATACCCATGAGGTTTAATGAGGCAAGTTATCGGAAAAAAGTATCGCTTCTGGAAATCACTGATGAAGGTGAGTTGTCATTAGCTGAAGATATTGAAATACCTGTTTTCAAAGAACTGTGTACTGTAGAAGGTGATGAAAACGAGGTTAAGATGCAAGCACTATCAGAGAATTGGAACGATAAATATATCCAAGTCAAATTGACATTAAACGCTGTAGCATTAGGTATTAACGATGAAATTCGGGGTGTATTTGAGGAACGGGGTGGTGATGTCCTTAGTGTTGAGATTGAGTTGCCTCAAGCAATAAAAACACAAAAAATAAAAATAGAGGATATGAAACAACCCACAGATATTTTCCAACAATTTCACCAAGAACAATTTGGCAAAAAACCAGACGAATCTATGTTAAATACATTTAAGGATTTAGTCCAATTAGTTGAAGAAACACCATGAAATTATGTAAATTGAAACTCAAGAATCTAAATAGTTTTCGTAATGATGTAGAAATAGATTTTGAAGAACCACCGTTAGATGACGCGTCACTCGTAGCAATTACCGGACCTACAGGTGCTGGTAAGACAACACTTTTGGACGCAATCTGTGTCGCACTATACGGTAAAACACCCCGCCTAACAGGAAGTGGAACTCGAAACCCAAGACATCTGATAAGTCATGGTGAAAATGAGGCGTTCGCAGAAGTCTATTTTGAGGTAAACAAAAAACGATACCATGCAACTTGGTCTGTTAGACAAACAAAGAATACAAACTATCCCCCAACAACACAACTCTTCGATGAGAATGGGAAGTCTATTACTAAGAACGTTAGACAGGAAGTAGAATCCATTTTAGGACTGGATTTTTCTGCTTTTAAACGTTCAATCATGTTAGCGCAAGGCGATTTCGCCGCATTTTTAAGAGCAAGTAGTGAAGAAAGACGGGGTATACTGGAAGCCACAGCTGGTATATATATCTATGATTTACTAAAAGAACATTTGTTAGAAAAAGTCAGTGAGTTGAACAGGATTTATGATGAGGTGGATAGAAAAATTGAACAAATACCAGATTCCTCACAAGAACAGGTTGAAAAAGCAACAGCAGAACTAAAAAGTCTGAAAACGGAAGTAGAAAAGTTAGAGGAACAGCATCATAGAATTGAAACGGAAAAGAGTCAAGAAACAAAACGGAAAGAAAACTTTGAAAACCTGCAAACTGCAGAAAAAAGACTAAGAGAACTTATCAATCAACAACTGAACATAGACGAACTGAAAACCGAACTTGAACGCGCTGAACGAGCAAACCAACTGCGGGCTGAAAAGCAGTCTTATGAGACAGCCAAGGCAGACCACACAAATGCTGAATCTGAACTAAAGCAAGCAAAAAAAGACCTTACTGATGCGAAAACGGAGTTAAATACGCATAAAGATCAGTTTGAAAAAAAAGAAAAGACATATTTGAAAACATCTGATAATCGAAATAAGAAGCTAACTATTTATACAGAGGCGAAATCGGATGTGGCGCGCGCAAAAGAAAAGTTTTCGGAAGCAGAGGATCGTTCTCCTACTTTACAGTCACTGAATAATAATATAGACACTGTAGATAACACATTAACACAGAATACTACCCAACGAGATGAACTGGAAAGACAAATTAACGAAGCACAAAATTACATCAAAGAAAATCCGTTGCCATCTGACCGACAACAACGACTCGTCAGAGTGAGTGAGTTATTGACTGAAATTAACTCACAACAAGCAAACTTAGACGCAAAAACTAATACGCAGGCAGAACACATCTCAGAAATACAGGAATTGGAAGAGCAAATCACAGAACTTACAAACAAACGAGAGAAACTCAACGAAAAAAAGAAGAAACTATCCAAATCTCTTAAACAAGTTGAAACTCAATTCAAAAAACTTCAAGAAAAAGGAACACTTGAAGAATGGCAAAGCAGAAGATCTAAAGCAATAAGGGCGCAACTCATAGCACAGCAATTTGAAATTACCGGTAAGCAACTTGGTGATGAAACTGAGAACTTAGAGTCATTACAGCAACATAATGGGACACTTTCTGAAGACTTAGAAGACCTTCAGAGTAAAATATTGGATGCTGATCAACTCTGTAAAAGCGAAAATGCTGAAGTTGAGAAGTTGGAAGCAAACATCCAATTGGCAAAATTAGCAGACCACGTAAATGAACTACGCGAACAATTAGAATCAGGTGAACCTTGTCCGGTCTGTGGTGCTACAGACCATCCTGATGCTGACAAAGTTGAAATTGAAAGTAAAGAACAAGTAAAAGTCATTCAGAAATCCTTAAAAAAAGCAAAAGCGAAAGCAAAAAAGGCACAGGAACAGCACCAGAAATTTTTGAATGACCAAGTACGTACCGAACATGATAAAGAATCCACTGCAAATGAAATTGCTGAATGCAAAGAGTTGCTTGAAAACTTGCGAACTGATATAAACGATATTCATGAGAATTGGCGAGAACTGTATGAATCTACAAACATCTCATCAGATTGGGTTCAAGAAAAACTGACAGAAGCAGACGCTGCGATTGAAAACCACAACACCACTCATGATACTTACAATGAAAAAACATATAGACTAAATTCTATTACTCAAGAACTTGAGACCTGTGAACGCGATCATAAACGCGAAAGCGAACAAATGGAAAATACCCAAAACCGATTACATACTGTAACAGAACAGATAGAAGACCTAAAGGAAGACATCAAGGCTACCCAGGAACGTTTTTGGGAGTCAATGCCAAACCCTTTCCACGAAGATACACCCGCTGAAGCTGTCAAGAACTTCAAGAATAAGATTGATAAGGTTGATAAATACGATCAGAAACTTACTAAAATGGACACTGAACTCCAGAAACTTATTGTAAATATTAAGCATAACGAAATTAATATTACTAACCTGAACCAACAGCTTAAGGAAGTTAAGGGTAGAATCAAGCAGTATCAGAGTGAAGGTGAATCTATACTGGAAATCGTGCGGGAGAAAACTAACGGATTAGAAACCGAAAATGAAATAAACGATGCTATCCAGAAGTTGGACACTAACTTAAACGAAAAAAAGAAAGCACATGATGATGCTCAGCAAGTATTACAGGATACCAAAAATCTACACACACAAAAAACAACTGCACACACATTCTGTTTTGAACGATTGGAAGAAATGCACAATAGACTTGAGTCTGAAAAAGAAATATATTTCAATAAATTGGAAAAAGAAGGATTTGAGTCCCCCGACACTCATCAAAACGCGTTTCGCGATGATACACAGATGCAAGAAATAATTGAGAAAATTGAAACCCATGAAACTGATAAGCAAAACCATAAACAAACTATTTCTCAACTGTCACCACAATTTAAGAAAACCCCGTTTGATTCAGATACACTAATAAAGATTTCTGAAAAAGAAGATGAAATTGATGCACAGATTCAACACACACGAGAACAAATTGGTGCAAAACAAAATGAACTTAAAAACTTGAAAGATGCTGTTAAAAAACGAGAAGAACTTGATTCCGAATTACAAGCAGCAAAGCAAGAACTAAAACGTTGGCAAACACTGCAAGAAACGATTCCCGCAAATGCATTGCGCGATTTCGCATTAGATATTACATTCAAACAGGTCAGTGTTATAGCCAACGCTCACTTGGAATACCTAACATCTGAAAGGTATCAACTCAAAGTAGAAAACATAGGAAAATTGACCGTCCTTGATAGGTGGAACGCAAATGAAGAACGACCGGTTGAAACATTATCTGGTGGAGAATCGTTTTTAACAAGTCTTGCTCTGGCACTTGCTCTTTCTGAACTCAGCAAAGGCCGTTCACAACTCAATTCTCTCTTTCTTGACGAGGGTTTTGGGACATTGGATGCAGAAACATTAGATATTGCTATTGCTGCTTTGGAAGGACTCCGCATGCAAGGTAGGAGTATCTATCTAATCAGTCACATTCAGGAATTAACAAGACGTTTACCCGTTAAAATAAATGTTCGGAAACGGGGTAATGGAAGTTCGTATGTTGAAGTAAGAGATTAACGTAAATTAATGTACGTTTTTTGGTATACTTATAATAGAGATGTTATTTGTAACAAGTGTCTAATTGTTCCTATGAATAAAACAGGACTTATGCAGTTTTCATGATTTGATGAAGAATTATTACGAAAATGGTGTATTTTTCAGCATTTTTTCGGTTTCCAGCGCGCTTACAAAGCACCAAATCAAGAAATCAACGGTATGAATCATGGCGAATGCCATACGCGCATTCGCCAATATGCATTCCCCGTCTACAATTGGGCGCGTAAGTACTGTAATATTTACTATTTTTGAACTCAATCTCAGGAAAATAATTATACTGTACGTTCTATGATAAATCATTGTAACATAATTGGAGGCATTATATGCAATTTGGTTTCATGTCGTCTGTCTGTCCGCCGTTCACGTTGGCAGAACTCATTGACAAAGCAAAACAATACAACTACGAACATTTGGAATTCCGTGTAGAATGGGGACACAAACACGGTGTTGAACTGGATTCTTCATCCCAACAACTAAATGATGCAAAAAAGCTCTTAGCTGACAGTGGGATAACATTATCATGTATCGCAACAGGGGTCAGATTCATTAATCCCGACGCACAAAAACGGACAGAACAAGTTGAACTATTGAAACGGTACATAGACCTTGCACAAAAGATGGATGCAAAGAATATACGTTTCTTTGGTGACCCTGTACCAAAAACACCCGTTGAAATAGATAAAACATTAGATTGGGAAGCAGATGGTATCCGCGCTTGTGACGGTTTAGCTGGTGATGCAGACGTCGCACTCTGTTTAGAGACACACGGTAATCTTCTCGCAAGCTACTTAGCAGAAGTCTTATACCGTGCCGAAGCACAAAACACTTATGTGAACTGGCACGCAGCACATCATGTCAGACACGGACAACCTGTGGATGTCGCTTATGTACATCTACGAAATAAAATAAGACATGCACATGTGAGTTTCGGTAATGAAGGTGACATGCCAGATACAGAAAGGGATTCTCTGCAACTGCTCAAAAAAGATAACTATGAGGGGTTTATCTCTATAGAGGTTATCAATCCAAAAGATTCAGAGGCAGTACTCAAACGACATGCAGAACTATATAAAACTCTCTGATTCGGTTGACGTTATAAGACAAGGTAGAATTAACGATAAACGGTGGGCATGCAGGACGCATGTCTACCAAATATCATCTATACACTAAATGATTCTCCGCAACCACAAGTGTTTTTTGCATTCGGATTGCTTATCTTGAAACCAGACTCCATTAGACCGTCATTGTAATCTAATACCGAACCCGCAAGATATAGTGAACTGCGCGGATCAATGAACACTCTTAGACCGTGAAACTCATAAACTCTATCTGTCTCTTTTTTGCCACTGAATTCAAGGCTATATTGAAATCCTGAACATCCACCCCCAATAACCTGCATGCGTAACCCAAGATCCTCTTCGGTACTACTATCGTTGCTACTTATGAGTGTAATAGCTTTTTGTGCTGCAGCTTCTGTTACATTAATCATTGCAATGTCTCCTGTTTTGAAAATGAACTTACTATCGCATTTTTGAGCACTTCTTCTGCGTAGGTCGCAAAACGTAATTTGTCCTCTGGTAGTCCACCTAATGCGTTTGAAATATCCGATTCGGTGATATTATCTGCAGCTGAAATGCTGTTATTGATGACCAATTCTGTAAGCACTGAACCACTTGCTATCACTGTTGGACACCCGAACGCACGAAACTTCGCATCAATAACAATACCATCTGATATTTTTAACGTTAGTTTCAGCATCTCCCCACTAGCTGCAGAACCGATTGTCGCTGTACCATCCGCATCAGCAATTGTACCAACATTAAGTGGATTTTCAAAATGTTCAGTTACCTCTTGAGAATACATAGCACATTACCAACTAAGACATACAACGCATCACAATAACTTCTTTTATTCCATATTATAACTTATAATTATTCAAATGTCAATAACTTTACACATACCAACTACAATTCCCACTTGATAATTTTTCAAGTTTTGTTTATTATATAGGGACACTTTGGTTGATTACCGGAATCATTTATTAACAGGACTTACGCACCTAACGGTAGGCGCGCTTTGAAGGCGGGGAATGCCAAAAGGCATTCATACCCGGGGAATGCCAAAAGGCATTCATACCGTTGATTTCTTGATTTGGCGCTGGAAACCAAAAAAATGCTGAAAATTACACCTTTTTCGTCATAATTCTACATCAAATTATGAAAACTGCGTAAGTCCTGATTAAAAGGAGGACACGAGTATGGCAGGTAAACTGAAAGTGGCAGCTGTAGGTTGTGGTGGAATCGGATTGTTACATCAGCACGGTTATCTGAAACATCAAGGTGCAGAATTGGTGGCTGTGTGTGATATAGACACTAACAAAGCAAAAAAACGCGCAGATGAACTTAGTATTGACAAGTGGTATCCATCCATTAAAGAAATGCTTGCGAATGAAGAGTGTGACCTCGTCGACGTAGTGACTGCAGACAATTTACATTTTGAACCTGTGATGGAGTGTCTTGAAGCTGGAAAACATGTTATTTCTGAAAAACCGCTGGCTCTTGACATAAATGAAGCAGAACAGATGGTGACAAAAGCAGAAGAAAAAGGTGTCCACCTCGCTATAGACTACAATAGACGCTTTGCACCAGGTTATGTACAAGCAAGAAAATGGTTTGACAATAATGCTATCGGACAGACATATTATCTTGATATGAAACTATCACAAGGTGGACCCGCCTCAACTTGGAAAGGTGAGTATTATCTACTCTACGAATTACAGACGCATGCACTGGACCTATTACGCTGGTTTGGTGGAGAGATTGTTGGTGTTTGTGCAGAAATGGTAAAACCAAGAAAAAATGAAGCACGCGAAGGTGAAAACGCTTGTTTTACAAGCATGGCAATCTCACTGCGATATGAAACAGAAACTGTCGCAACGTTGTTGGCAAGTTGGGATAGCGATTTTATCCATCCAATTGAGCGACTTGAAATATGCGGTTCAAAAGGTGAGATCCTTGTTGATAATGTCCTCAACAAAGCAACACTCATGAAACGCGACAACCAAGTTGTTGAAGAATATCGTCCTTCTATTTTCCGAAATGAACAACTCGCTTTTGATGGCACTTTCGCGCTACGTATGGCTGCATTGGTTGATGACCTACTAAATAACCGAATCCCAGAACCTACTGGTAAGGACGGTTTGCAGGCAATGCGGATCACTGAAGCAATCGTGGAATCATGGAAAGAAAAACGTGAAATCATGGTAAAAATAGACAATTAACACTGTGCAATACTACATTAAACCAGGACTTACGCATTAAACGGTAGACGAGGAATGGTATATAACATTCATACCTAGGGAATGCCATTGGGCGAAGGCGCGTACGGCATTCGCAGTGGTTCATACCGTTGATTTGCCGGTCGCGATTTTCTCAGGAAACCACCAAAATACCTAAAACTGAATAACCCTGGCTTAAGTGTGTAATTAATTCTAAAATCTACCATAATATGATACAATTGAAATAATAGGGCAGATATAATGGACTGGAAAGAACCCCTACAAGATATAATAACCCAACCCACCACACGACTACGGTTCGCTGAACCACTTGCAAAGCATACACACTTCGGAATCGGTGGAGAAACAACCGCATTAATAGAAGTCAGCACAAGAGAAGAATTAGCAGCGTTAGCACGTTTTCACAGAAAATGGAATATACCGGTCGCAATCATCGGTAGAGGTGCAAATATGCTGGTAAGTGATAAAGGTTTCAGCGGAATCTGCATAAAATTAATCGGTGAATTAGCACAACTAAATGTTGATGGAAATGTTGTTACCGTGGGCGCAGGATTTCCTTTACCAGCACTCTCTAAAGAGATGTCCAGAAAGGGTCTAAGCGGCGTGGAATTTGTTCTCGGCATACCGGGTACTGTCGGGGGCGCACTCACCATGAACGCTGGGGCATGGGGAAGCAGTTTTGGGGATGTTGTAACAAACGTAACTGTGATGCAGGATACAGGTGAACTCCTAAAGTTAACGCGCTATGAAGCAAACTTTGAATATCGGCGCAGCTGTCTGCATACCTACTTCTGCATCGTAGGGGCAACTTTAACACTCACACCTGGAGAAGTAGATACAATTACGGCTAAAATGAACAAACTCTTTAAACAGAAAATAGAAACGCAACCTTTTGTTGAAGAGAATGCCGGGTGTATGTTCAAAAATCCACCAGGAGACTCGGCTGGACGACTCATAGACATCAGCGGATTGAAAGGACACCGTATTGGCGGTGCAGAAGTGTCCACAATACACGGAAATTTTATCCTCAATACCAACAACGCTACAGCAGCAGACGTCTTAGAATTGGTTGACTACATCCAAAATCAGGTGCGTAATAAAACAGGTATCTCACTCGAAACAGAGGTAAAACGCTTAGGTTTCAAGACATAGAAAATTCATCCCTGACAATATAATTCTTTTACAACCCATTTTAAAAAAAGTCAGATAGCAAAAAGAACAGCTGAATTTAGGATAAAACTAAGGACGAATGACCGTGCCGTCCATCCGACGAACCGGTGACCAACCCCCATTGAGCGGATGTTCAGGAAACGGAAAACGTGCAGCAAGTTCCTCATTTACATCTATGCCGAGTCCAGAAGCTTCATTAACCCAAAAACAACCATCCCGAATCTCTGGACACCCTGGGAAAACCTCTTTGGTATTCTCACCGAAGACATGTTGCTCCTGAATACCGAAGTTGTAACACGCTAAATCTAAGGCAACATTTGCTGCATGTCCAACAGGAGAAACATCACCCGGTCCGTGCCAAGCAGTACGCACACCGAAAAACTCACACAACGCCGCAAGTTTCCGAGCTGGACTAATACCCCCGATTTGCGAGATATGCACACGTATAAAATCAATGAGTCGGTCCTTGATCAGATGAACATACTCATTCGGGTTGTTAAACAACTCTCCCATCGCAATTGGGATACTCGTTTGTTGCCGCATCAGTTGGAAATAGTCCACATCTTCAGGTGCAAACGGGTCTTCAAGAAAAAACAGGTTATACGGTTCCAAGCCTTTAGCAAGATTGATCGCTTGAATGGGCGGTATCCGTTCATGCACATCATGCAGAAGTTCTACCTCATCCCCTAACTTATTTCGAAGATGATCAAAAAGTTTGATGACGGTATTGACATAAGGCGTGGGTTCAAATGCTGGAGAACTACGCTTTCCACCACCCGCACCATAAGTAGTATAACCAGGAATCGCAACCTGTGCACGAACATAACGATACCCTTCTTCCATATACCGCCTTACACTGTTCTCAACATGCTCAAAACTGCCACCACCTGCATGCGCATAGAGTGTTGCTGCTTCACGACATTTTCCACCCAATAGTTGATAAACGGGCATATTTGCACGCTTCCCCATAATGTCCCACAGGGCAATGTCCACACCACTGAGAGCGTTGTTCAAAACCGGTCCATTTCGCCAATACGAACTGACAAAACTTGTTTGAAAAATATCTTCTATGTTGCTTGGATCTTTCCCAATCAAGAAAGGTTTAAGGTACTCATCAACAGCTGTGGCAACAGCAAGCGGTCGTTGTGTAAACGTTGCACAACCAACACCGTATAAACCAGGTTCACTCGTTTCAACCTTTACAACGACAAGCCGAATCCCATCAGGCGCAGTCAGAATAGTTTTGATGTCTGTTATCTTCAAAATTGCAGTTCTCCTATTATCTATTACCAAATTAACCTAAATTGTAAGGACAGGTCTCAAGGGAATGCCGAAAGACAATCATACCGTTGATTTGGTTCCCACCCGTGTTCTCTATACTAAAAACAATACACATCACGTTAATTGGGTATAATTTGTTTAGTATGCTAAGTTCTTATGCTAAAATTTACCAAACTGAATAGGGCTTGTCAAGCGAAATCTGACGAAGGGATGTGAAAAGTTCTTTCTACAACAGACGCGTCAATTTATGGATTTTAACCTCTTGTGGGAGGGGTTTTCAACCCCGATTACAGTAAGACATATAATTAATTGGACATTTTGAGCATCAAACATTTAGTTTGTGCTGATGCAGACACAAACTAAATGAAGATTAATTTATTAATTCGGTAATAAAATATTTCTCCAACGGTAGGCGGGGGAATGCCTAAATGGCATCCATACCCGGGGAATGCCTTACTGGCATTCATACCGTTGATTTGGAGGTCGCTCCTACCAAATAAAAGAATCGGATACTTACATGACAGCCAATATGGTAAATTGTAGAAATGTAAACTTATTTTCAAATTTCACCATAGTTGTTTTTTTCAAAATTTCGCAAAAACAAGAAACAGCCTTAAACCCATACCACGACACGGTCGAGAACACTTATGAAAATAGGATAAAAAACAAGAAAAAACAACTAAAAAATTACGCGATTACACAGGTTACTCATATTTTCTTTGACAATCATGACATGACAAAGTATAATATAGCACATTATTTTTTCACAATTCTAATTACCTATGAGTGAATAGGATGAGAAATCCGTTTTCAAATATATTCAATAAGTACTCCAAAAAGGTCGGACTTCCCCCTAGCATACTCATATATGCTGGTGAAGAACGGGATGAATCCACAAAAATTGAGCTGATTGATTACAATGACACGCACTGTCAAGAAAGTATAGTTGAATCCATCAATGATTATGTTAGTTACAGGACTTACGCACCTAACGGTAGGCGGGGAATGCCAAAACGGCATTCATACCGTTGATTTGGCGCTTTGTAAGCGGGGAATGCCAAAAGGCATTCATACCGTTGATTTGGCGCTGGAAACACAAATAATGTTGAAAATTACATCATTTTCATCACAATTCTTGATTAAATCATGAAAACTGCGTAAGTCCTGAGTTATTGTTATCATATGGGTGTGAAGGAGTTATTATGCAATTCAATTCAAGTAATAAACATTGTACACCATTATTACTACTTTTAATTTATATTGCATCATTAAGTGGTTGTGATCAGTATGATAATTTGAAGAACAACCCACCCAAAATCAACAGTCTTGATGTTCCTGAAAAGGTTCAATATGGTGAAACAGTTGAATTCAAAGTTTCTACTTTTGATGCTGAAGAGGATACCTTAACCTATTTGTGGTACGTTTCGGATGGATCATTAGTTGATGATACCAATCCTATCGTAAAATGGATAGCTCCTGAATTACCAGATAAGGAAGTCGTACCATCAGTTACAGTTACAGTGTACATCAATGTTCGAGACGAAGGTGAAGATGATATTTCCCAATCTGCTTCAATATCAGTTTATTCAAAAGTTTATGAAGTAGCAAACACACTCAGTGGAGAATATGAACTTCTAAGAACCCAAGTTGACGAGGCCACATTAGATCCTTCAAGCGGAACTATGCGTTTGACCATTTCTACGTTTACAAGTGAATTTGATACAGGAGACCAATTCTACTCAGGCGCTTATGAACTGGTAGAACCCTTTGATGAAAATATCAGAACAAAACAATGGTGAAAGAATCATTGTTCCTGACAATACAACAATTTCTGATGAAGCTATTAAATTGATTGAAGAAAAAGCAATAACAGATGCAAAAAATGATGCAAAAAAACATATTAATAAAACTATTTGGTTTTCTGTTGGGTGCTTTCTACCAGTGGTTGGACCCATATATTCTCAAAGAAAAATCAAAACTATACCACTCGCGAGGACCCTTGGAAAATCACCTGAATATATCGCATTCTACACAGATAACTATCGTCTTGAAATAAAAAAACAACGATTCACTTGGGGGTTAAGTGGGTGTATTGTTGGGGGACTCACAGACGCATGTTTGATCGGCATTCTTATTAATAGATATGTAATTCATTGATTCAGAATTCATTAGTAAAGGCAAAAAGCCAGGGTTATTCAGTCTTCAATATTTTTGATAGTATTTTGCTATGTCGTTAATATTATGTAATACCATCTTATCCATGTCTTTAGTTCCGTAGGAACGACATAGAAGAATAAACATATCGTCCCTACCGAATCAACGCCAAATGCGCCAAATCAAGAAATCAACGGTATGAATGCCTTTTGGCATTCCCCGTGTGGCATTTGGCGGGACTAAAGAGCGATATTCATGTTTCAATAATGTAGAATTGATGCGTAAAGTTCGGTTAGGAAACCGAACCTGGATATTAACTTTCAGTAAATCTCAAGAACAGAAAACTCTTAAAACTGAATATCCCTGGCAAAAGGCGGATAAGTGTAGTTTTAATATGTATCATATTTTTTCAATTAACTCCATAGTAGTCTTTAAAACTGCATTTACCTTATTACTGTTATTGTCTTCTGTTCTACCTGCTTTTAGTCAATTTGCGGATTTACCGAATGATGCCAAGACAGTGGATTTTGGGTTTTCTGGCGATAGAAAATCGCAAACACTCTCATTGACTGGAGTGCTCCCTTTCAAGAATATAAACGGATGGGGTGGAATTTTTGGATCGCGAGCAACGGGTGAAAACACTGTCCTTTCAGAAACCATAAAGATACATATACAAGGCGGCATGCGCGTCAGTAAAATCGGTATTGAAGCTTTTACTGATTTAGAACGCAACATTAGCAAAGGCAGCGCATTAACTTCACAAATCGGGAGTTATATTAGACCGGGCATATATCAAAATGGAACTCTCCGTATATCAGGAGGAGTTGGATACTTCATTGAGAATATTCAACCTCATAAAGATCTAACATTACGCAAATTTGATCCTACTTCATTTAGATGGTTAACGTTTTCATCTATCGGCTGGAAGAAACTAAATACAATACTGAAATTCACACCAGAAGTTGGTTTCAAAAACTACCGATTTTCAGCAGAACCCGCACTTACTATCGGTATTACTACCAGATTGGGATTGCGGTTAAGCGGGTCATTCACATACAATAGCGCACCATTAACCGAAAATTTACAATATAAATATCTCTCAATATTACGTATCACACTTTGAATATTTGGATTAGAATATTATACACAATTATTTTAAAACGACATTCTACCTGTTATCAATTCTATTAAGTGAGAAATAATCAGACATGGATGTTTTACTGAACAATCTCACATAACAGAAGGAATTATACAATGCTTTTTAACTTTGGACAACAAAACAGATCAAGAAACAGGGACAGTAATACTGTTCAACAACATGGGCACGGTTTTGGAACTGCACCTGTATTTCTTGCATCTATAAGTACTATCCTTGGAGCAATTCTCTTCTTACGTTTCGGATATGCTGTCGGTCATGTAGGACTATTCAATAGTATCGCCATCATTTTAATCGGACATCTCGTAACAATACCAACAGTTTTGGCTGTTTCAGAGGTCGCTACAAACCGTCGTGTGGCAGGTGGAGGAGCATATTATATCGTTAGTCGTTCCTTCGGAACCAGCATCGGTGGAACAATCGGAATCGCACTGTATATTTCTCAAGCAATATCTATAGCATTCTATATGGTAGCATTCGCTCAAGCATTTGGTCCGGTATTTGAATGGATAGTAATCAACTATGATAGAATTGAAGGTCCCATCGATCTCCGATGGTTAAGTCTACCAGGCACTATTATACTTATTCTAATGATGTTAACCAAAGGCGCAGATATGGGGGTCTCATTGCTGTGGTTAATCTGTGGCTTACTTACAGTGTCACTGGTGACTTTTTTTATGGGTAAACCACTTGCTAATATTGATCCTGACAGTTTGCGAATTACACAAGGCATAGTAGGAGGTGATTCTTTCGGTAAAGTCTTTGCAATATGTTTTCCAGCATTTACCGGTATGATTGCCGGTTTAGGTCTATCTGGTGACTTGAGGAATCCTCAACGCAGTATACCTCTTGGCACCATTGGGGCAACTCTTGCTGGACTGGTGATATACCTACTTGTTGCTGTTAAACTGTTTCAAAGTGCACCACCTGAACAACTCGCAAATGTGGATGAAATCATTATGGCAAAGATCTCAATATGGCCAGCAGCAATTTATATCGGATTGGCGGCAGCTTCGTTTTCATCGGCACTCGGTTCAATCATGGTAGCACCGAGAACACTTCAAGCTCTTGCAAAGGACAATGTTTTGCCAATACCTGCTTTAAACCGACTCATGCAAACTGGAGTTGGAAAAAGCAAGGAACCTATTCCCGCAACATTCGTATCCGGTATCATTGCAATCGTTTTTGTAGCAATTGGTGAACTTAACTATATTGCTCAGATTCTTACCATGTTCTTCTTAGTAACTTATGGAGCACTCTGTATTGTCTCTTTTCTTGAACATTTTGCAGGAAATCCTTCTTACCGACCAACCTTCCATTCTCGCTGGTACGTATCACTGTTAGGTACAGTGATGTGCGGATTGATGATGATACAGATACACCTATTTTTCGCTATCGTATCCATCGTACTAATGATAGCAGTATATATCGGACTCCGTAGGGGTAGTAGCGAACAACGTGGTATGTCAGCAATATTTCAAGGCGCTATGTTCCAATTGACAAGATGGCTACAAACAACATTGCAGAAAAACAGAGTTAATCTATCGGAAAGTGGTTGGCGTCCTTCAATCGTTGCAATTACACAATTTGGTGAACGACGACTCGGACATTTCGATTTGCTACGGTGGTTATGCCATAGACACGGATTTGGACACTTCATTCAGTTTTTTCCAGGAGATTACTCCTTCCCTGAAGAAATATCCGCGCGAATTCATGTCGACGCACTCATCCAACAAACTGAAGCAAGTAAAGCTGGTATATTTGTAGATTCACTTATATGTCCTTCCTTCCAACTTGCTTTAGCACACGTCCTCCAAATGCCAGGTATCTCTGGTTTACCCAACAACTCCATCCTGCTGGAATTTGACAAAAACCACCCTGAAGAAATTGGTGAGGTAAAACAAGGTTCATTGCTTGCTGTGGAATCTTTGTTTAATGTTCTGATATTACGTTCAACAAAATACCGTTTTGGATACCGTTCATCAATTCATGTTTGGGTAAATGATGCTAATATTAGCAACGTACCCATGATGTTGTTACTCGCATATATTTTAGTTGGGCACCCAGAATGGAAACGGGCAAAAATTCGTCTGTTTGCTTGTTCAGATTCTTGGGAAACCGAACTTGATGCTGATGAACTCGCAACAGTCATAAAAGAAGGTAGACTCCCAATCTCAATGCAAAATGTCACATCGGTTTCCTACGACAACTATGAAACATTAGAAGCAGAAGTTACACAGAGATCCGCACAAGCGGATTTGGTTATCGTTGGGTTAACCTTAGAAGATATCACATCAGGGAACTTAGAACAAGAACTACAACGATACCAAGGTGTAAACGATGTCCTATTTGTCCACTCAATTGAAAAAATCGCAATTGACTAAAGACAAATAGTGTCCTGATGAACATTATGGGATAGTAATTCATGGGAGATTTACTCCAACAATTTGATAAGTTCCTAAAGAAACCCGCCATTCGGTTGGAACAAGATGTAAGTTTTGGAAATTTGTTTCTTCTAATCGGGGTTCTGGTACTAACTTTTATTATTGCAATATTCTTACGTCGATGGTTCCGAAGGTTATTTGTTAGATTGAAAATTCAAGGTAACCTTCAAAACCGATTACTTGCTATTCTGTTCCTTATCATAATGATAGTGGGTATAGGGGTAGCTTTCAACGTATCAAAAATAAGTTCTGAACTAATTGACACAGTTTTTAACTACCCTCTTGCCGATCTATTTCAAACCAGCAAAGATACTGTGGAATCCGATGCAGGTGATGAAACATCTATAACTGATGATGAAGAAGTCAGAAGACTTACAATAGCAAGACTATTTTACGGTTTTGTTATCGTCTTTGGCATGTTTATTCTCTCAAAATATGTCCAAGTTGTTATCAGAACACAAGTATTGCAGTCATTTCAAATTGAGAAACACAACCAATTCATAATACTTCGTTTATTTCACTTTTGTCTTATTACGATTGGGGTTTTAATCAGTCTTAGCACACTTGGGATTGGTCTAACAAACATAGCGTTGATATTCGGTGGGTTGAGTATCGGCATTGGTTTTGGTTTACAGAACACTGTTGCGAATTTGATTTCAGGTTTGATATTGATTTTTGAACGCCCTATCAAAATTGGTGATTTAGTGGAAATTATGGATGTCAACATATTTGGTAGGGTGAGTAGTATCAACCTACGTTCAACAGTAATTATGGCAGTTGATGAAAAGGAAGTCATTGTTCCCAATTCACAATTGATTACAGAACCGGTTCATAACCTAACACATTATAATAATAGGTTTCGGGTTCACATACAGGTAAGTGTTTCGTTTAACTCAGATGTAGAACTCGTAAAAAATGCACTAATTGAGGTCGCGTATGCACACCCTGAGGTGATTAAAGAACCGACACCTGAAATGGAAAACGTTACTGCCCCATTTGTACGATTTATAAACTTCGGAGAATCGTCTTTAGACTTTGAATTGTTTGCTTGGATTCCTGATTCTTTCTTAAGATTTGATGTTGCGAGTGATCTTCATTTTATGGTTTGGGAAAAATTTAAGGAACACGACATCAAAATCCCATTCCCACAACGCGACGTACATTTCTTCCCAACAGAAAACTAACAGCAAACGGGTTCCCAGTCTTCTCGGTTTCATTCCTTACATTCTATTGCTCAATATCTGTGTGTCGTATTACCTCACCTTTGACAAGGTAATACACCTCTTCTCCGATATTTGCTGCAAGGTCTCCTACACGTTCCAAATGCCTAAATAGTATCAGAAGACTAAAACCCGGTTGTATAAGTTCTGGTTGCTCTGTCAAAACTGAATAAAGTTGATCTACCATCTGTTGATAAGTTTCATTAACTTTGATGTCACGTTCCCTGAGTTCTCTTGCAAGATCTTCATTTCTATTAACCAACGCATCAAGCGCATCATTCACCATTTCTTGTACTAACTGCGTTGCAGATGGAAGATCAACTATCGGCGGCATTGGAGGATATGAAATCAGTTCAATACTACGTCTCGCAATTGAAACGCATTTATCTGCTAATCTTTCAATACTTCTGTTTACCTTTTGTGCCATCACCAGATAACGCAATTCAAAAGCAACAGGTTGGTGTCGAGCAATGAGTTGGATACATCTTGCCTCAATATCATTTTCAAGTTTGTCTACAGTATCGTCAATAGCAATCACACGTTGGGCAAGTTCCACGTCGCGATTAAGAACCGATTGAACTGCATCACGGAACATGGTTTCTGCTATCCCACCCATCTTTAATAGTTGGTGTTGAAGTGCTTTGAGCTCTGTTTCAAGATAATGTTGCATCGTTCTTACACGGAAATCCTTTGTTTATCCTAATCTTCCAGTCACGTAGTCCTCAGTTCGTTTGTCTTCTGGGTTAGTAAAAATCTGTTCAGTCTGTCCAAATTCAACCAATTCACCACAATATAGGAAACCAGCCACATCAGAGACACGAGCTGCTTGACGTCTCTTGTTGGTAACAAAGATAATGGTATAATGCCTTTTTAGTGTCTGAACTATTGCTTCCAATTTAGGAGTTTCTGTAGCATCTAATTGATCGCAAGGTTCGTCAAATATCAGGACCTCTGGATTTGCTGCTAAAGCACGAGCAACACAAAGTCTTTGTTTTTGACCATTTGACAGAACATCAGGTGAAGATTTTAAATCGTCACATACTTCAGACCAAAGTTGTGCTTTTTTTAGACTCTCTTCAACCAAAGAATATTGCTCAACCGAAGGTCTAATTCCCCTTAGACGCGCACTATACGCAACGTTGTCATAGATTGACTTCCTAAACAGTATTGGATGATCAAAAACCATTCCGATCTGTTTTGCTATATCTGAAGCTTTAGTTTTAGGTGAATATATATCTTTTCCATTGAATATAATCTCACCAGTTAATTTGAAGCTTGATGTAAAATCATTTAATCGGTTAAAACTTCGCACCAATGCAGTCTTACCACTATTTGAAGGACCAATAAATGCAGTAACTTGCTTTGGTAGGATATCAAAGGTCAGGTCCTTTAATATGTGATTCTTTCCATACCAAACATTTAAATTGTTTATTTGTAAGGTAGGAACTTTATTTACCTTCATCATATTTCGTTCAACCCAAGTATTACTATAAGTTTTTAAATGGTGTATAAACCACTAACTATTGCTATTTTTTTGAAGAATACTTGAAAGAATGCATGACAATAGTGCTAAAGATATTAAAACGAAAACGTTGCTTGAAATCTCAAATGAACTCACATTTTGTATAATTGAAGTTCTTATTTCGCAAACAATGACGAGTAAAGCTGCGATTGCAAGTACACGTGATAATGCAGTGAAGATACCCCCAATAATCTTAGAAAATGCACGCGGGAATACATGGTCAGCAATCACCTGTAATCTGTCTGCACCCAACGCATACGCCGCTTCTCTAACTGATAATTCTACGCCTTGAATTGCATTTTGTGTTGTCTGAATTGTAACCGGTACAACAAGAAAAACGATTCCTAAAACAAATGTGAAATCTGCGAATAATTTAACCTGAAATAAAAATATTAAAACCACTAATATCGCGTATATTACAGAAGGTATGTTTGCTAAAATTGAGATCTGTTGATTGATAACACGATAATACCAAGTAGTATCTGATAACCATTCTTCTATGTAAAATGCAAAAGCAATACTCAACAACAATGCTACACATAAAAACGGAATCATTCTGTAGAGACGACCAATCAAATCAGATTCAGAATCCATGTCCATCGGTGCAGATAGTATTTCACTATCAACATCAAACACTTCCGTTGTCACAACCCATACAAAAACGCATGCAATTATCAATGTTGCTAACGCTATGATTTGAATAAACAGTTCAGACCTGTTCATGGTTTTAGCATTGCTTTATGAGAAATGCCTATCTCCCGACAGGCTTTCTTAGGCAGCCTAAAGATTTTAACCCATAGAAGCACTCTATTGTTAGTATCTATCCGTAACGCATCTGCACATAATCTGCTGTTTTTGGATGTTCAGGAGTCTCAAATAGGGCTTGTGTCTCTCTATGTTCTATCAGTTCACCAAGAAACATGTATATACACTCAGTGCTTACGCGGCGCGCTTGTGCCATATTATGGGTTACGATTAAGAAAGTGTATTTTCCAGCAAGTATTCCCATCAGTTCTTCAACTGCCAGAGTGCCTTTAGCATCAAGTGCAGAACACGGTTCATCCATCAATATGATCTGTGGTTTCAGTGGTAGCAAACGTGCAATACATAGTTTCTGTTGCTGTTCCAACTGTAATGATGTCGCACGTGTTTTTAACTTATCTTTTAGATCTTCCCAAAGAAAAACGGAGGTGAGCGCTTCTTCAACGATCTCATCAGATTGGCTTCGCGTTAATCTTCCAAAAGGTGAGTGTATCCGGAGACCAAATAGGATGTTTTCGTAGACTGAAATTGGTAACGGATTTGGACGTTGAAATACCATACCCACGCTTTTTCGTAATTCCAACAATGAAACATCTGGATCATAGATATTTTTACCTAATATCTTTATCTCACCTTCTGTTGTGACGTTTCCATAACGTTCATTCACACGGTTAAAACAACGTAGGAGTGTCGTTTTCCCGCATCCAGAAGGTCCTATGAGTGCCGTGATTTTTCCCTCAGGTATATTTACACTCACATCCATGAGTGCTTGAAAATCACCATACCAAAGACTGAGATTCTTTGTTTCAATGCTGTGGTTGTTCGTTTCCAAGTAATGTACTCCTCTTTCACTATCTCTTACCGTTCTGTGGTGTGTCTATTTATTTCTTAGTGACATCAGTAAATATGTTACCAATGTCTATTTTGTATGCTGACATACTCCCCAAGCTAAAGCATGGGGGTTCTTAGTTCTTATATTGGAAACGGTTTGAGTTTTTTCCAAACGACTTTTCCTGCTTCCGTGTCTCGTGCCCTTTCCTGAACAGCGTTGGGTCTTATTTGCACTCCACAGGCGTGACTTTCGGTGTGTCCCACCGTAGTTGGTTTCAAGTTTATTGCAGCGTTGACATCTCTATCTATAGACATATCACATTGACTGCAGTGATACATTCTTTCTGAAAGTGTTAGGTCTTTCTTTTGGTGTCCACAACCGGAACAGGTTTTACTACTTGCAAAGAACATATCTGCTTCTTTGACAGGTATACCGTGCACTTCTGCTTTTGTCTTGAGTTTTAGCAGGAAACCGCCTAATGCTGTATCTGACAATGCTTTTGCGAGGTTTCTGTTCTTCAGCATATTAGTAACCTTGAGTGTCTCAATACCGATCGCAGATGCAAGGTTGACAATCTCTGTAGTTGCTTTATGATGTGCATCGTTTCGGATACAAGCGATACGATAGTGGATACGTTCTAACTTGTGTTTTTGTTTGAACCAGTTGTTAGACTTGAAAACTTTTCTACTTAATCTACGTTGTTCTCTTGCTAACTTCTTTTCATATCGTTTCAGGGGTCTTGGATTATCATATTTCGTGCCATCACTCAATGTGGCAAGTGTGTTGATGCCTACATCTATACCAATCACAGGGTGCGTTGAGTTATCAACTGCTTCGGTGTCCTCTGTTTCTATGGTGATAGATACAAACCAACGATGTGCTGTCCTTGAGATCGTCACTTTCATAATCTTACCCACAAAACGCAATGATTCAAACATGCTAATCCAACCAATCTTAGGAAGTTTGATACGCTTACCTTCAACTTCTACAGATTGATTATTTGTGGTGAATGCGTCCTTTTTGCCACGCTTCTTGAACTTCGGAAATCTCGCACGCTTACCAACCCAATTCGCAAGCGCAGCAGACAAGTTACCAAATATGCTTTTATTGGCTACAACCTGATCCATATCTTTAGTCCAAGTATGTGCTTTCTTAGCAATATTAAATCGAGTGTTTAACTTCGCAGCGGATAAGAACTCATCATTTGCCAATGCAGACTTGAAATCTGCTAATGCATGATTATATGCAAATCTCGCATAGCCACACTGTTGTGCAAACCATTTTCGTTGATTGTTATTTGGATTCAATGTAATCTTATGTGTTTTTAGCATGATGATATTCCAGTCCTATGAAGACGTCAGTTCCCTCTACTAAAGGTGTGTAGGTGTTAGTAGCACCTACACTGAACTGGTATAATGAGTATCTCATGTTTTAAACCAAAAATCAAGTTTTTTCTTGACACAAGCACTTAGCACGACTACATCCCACTACCTAAAGGTAGGGGGTTTGTCGTGATTCTTGATAATTCGTGAAAAATATTTGACTAACCTTTTCTAATATCTTAGTGGTGTTGGTAAGTCGGGACCGAGTACTGGTTGTCCTGCTTTTCTATATCTATCAAGAAGATCACTGTTTACACCACTTATGGCTTTACCTCTCCATACAGAGATAGCTCTTGCTATGAAAAGATTTGAGGTATCAACCGCTGCCTTCTGTGAGCGTTTAAACGCTTCTAATGCTTTCTCGTAATCACCCATTTGGAAATAACACAAACCCTCAACACCGAATAGTAGATAACGTGGGTCTAATTCTTGTGCTTTTCGGGCATAAATGAGAGCTTCTTCGGGATTTGGTCCTAACAGACACTTTGCAAGCTTGTGCAACACCCATGGATGACTCGGGTTCATCTGGTATAAACGACGAGTTCCTTCTGTTTTTTCTATACCATAAGGATTTGCACTACTTCCGCCTGCATATACCCAGGTGAGTAGTGTATCAAAATCATCAGGATCCTCAGCATACGCAAGGTTCACCAATCTTGAGACTGAGGAACCAACTGCACCACCGTCCATTTCAATTATTTGCCGCATGGATGTTACAAGACCATTTTCACCATTATTCCGAAAAAATTGCATCATTTGTTCATTATATTCTTGATTAGTTATTTTATTTGTTCTTCGAGCTTCAACCAATTCCCTTGATCTTTTCGCTCGACTAATCCACACTTCTACAGAAACAGTGAGCGGATCCCACGGTAAAGGAACTCCGCCTTTATTTTCGCGTGCAAGCTCAATATATTCGACACCTTTCAGGGACGCAAGGTAATCCAAATCACGGAAGTACTTTGCAGATAACTTTGCTGTTTTTCCGCGTGGTTTGGGTTTTGTTCCATTTTGTTTTACGTCAGAGAATATAGGTGTATCATCTGAGGTTACTTGTTTTGAAGACTCAACAGGAATATCTGAATTTGTCTTCTGTCCATATCCTGAACACCCACCAAAAATAAGTATTGAAAACATCAGTAAAACTGTCGAGTTCTTTATGCAAAATTTCACTGTTTTCTTCCTATTGTTGGTTAAAGTTTAATAGTTGATAAAATTCACTATAAAATTCACACTCACTATCCAAAGTTACCATTTACATAATCGTAGGTGGATTTTTCTGCAGGATTCTCTGAGAAAATTACATCTGTATCGGCTATTTCTATCAGGTCCCCGTTTAGCATAAAAGCGGTGCGGTGTGCCAAACGTTTTGCCTGCTGAACCAAATTCGTAACAAGTAGAATTGTCATCTCATCTTTTAGTTCTTTGAGGACATCCTCAATACGCATCGTTGTTATAGGGTCAACAGCGATAGAAAATTCATCAAGACACAGTATTTCAGGTTGATGGGAAAGTGCTCTGGCGATGGTCAAACGTTGCTGCTGCCCCCCTGATAGTTTTGTCCCAAGGCTATCTAAGCGATCTTTGACTTCATCCCATAGTGCTGCTTGTGTTAAACATCGTTCAACGATTTCATCTAATTCGACTTTATCCCGAAGTCCTGACGTTCTCGGGGCAAATGCAACATTGTCATAGATAGACAGCGGCAACCCCACAGGCAACGGCAGCACCATACCTACTCGTTTTCGTAACCCATGCACATCAGCAATTGAATAGATGTCAACACCATCTAACTTAACTGAACCTTCAACAGAAATGTCTTGCGTAAATTCCAGGGTTCGGTTGATAACTTTTAACAACGTCGTTTTCCCTGACTGCGCTGGACCGATGATGCCAAGGATTTCGTTTGGATAAACGTCTAAGGAGATCCCGTTTAATGCTTGGGTCTCCCCATATTTTACCTTAAGGTCGGTAATCTCAATTAAGTTCTGCAAAGTTTCCTCACCCTGTTAACTCTTTGTAGTTTTCACTAAACTTTCTCAATAAATTTATAAAGTTTTATACTTCCTAAAACTATACCAACGAGAAATACTACACCAATTATAGTACCAATTGCCGTAGTTGCTAAGAAGATGAGTTTCCCACCGGATGTCATGGGTCCCATATCCGAATAACCGACTGTCGTTAAATTAAGAAAGATAAAATACAATGCATCAAAAAATGAACCAAACATCTGTGGTTGTTCATCTTTTTCAAAATAGTAGAGACCATATGCCATAAAGAAAACCAATACTAACATCAGTAATAAAACTGTTAAGCATAATTGAAGTATTTTATTCTTGCTTTTCATTTTCTTTTTCCTCTTCTTCTTGTAGTTCTTCTTCAACCCTTGCCTCAGTTAGAACGGATGCCAACAAACCAGATGGTATAGCAATGAGTCCAACTCCTACTAATGCAACTACAGCAGTAAAGATTTTGCCGCCAGGAGTAATTGGATACACATCACCATAACCGATTGTTGTTAGCGTCACAATTGCCCACCACATAGCATCAGGAATAGATCCAAAATCATCAGTTTGCGCATCTTTTTCAAAATACCAGATGCCGCATGCAGCCAAATATACAAACAATGAGGATAGAATTACAAGTGCCAGAAGCTCCCTTTTGACTTCAGCTAATGCTTCAATCATTCTATCCACTGCTAAAATGAATCGTGTCGCTTTAAAGATTCTAAAGATTCGTAAGAATCTGAGCACACGAAGCACACGAAACCCAGGGATTAGCACAAGAGATGGTAAAATTGCAAGTAGATCAATAATCCCAAAAAAACTAAATATAAACACCCTTTTAACAGGAGCTGCGTAAATACGTAATATATATTCTACTGTAAAAAGTGTAAAAAACGTCCAATCGGCAATTACAAAATATATTTTATAGTTATTACTAAGATCTTCTTCGGTTTCAAGCACGAAAACAACTGCTGAAGCGAGAATCAGAAATTGAATGAGTCCACTCAAAACAGGACCTTCAATGATTTCTCCTATTTTTTTCTTAACATCAGACTGTCCTTCATTTTCAACTTTCAACATCGGTAACTTCCATATTTACGCCTATCGGCGAGATAGAAATCCTCTGTAGGAATTTGAGGATGCCAGTCTTAAACACCCATCATTCCCATATCTGATAGGTCACCACTTCTTTCGTGTTCTAAGATATACCCTTAACACAATTGCAGCTGCATTAACAAGTAACACACTCCCTACAAGGACAATAGCTGTCCCATAAGGAATGCCTTCTGTCACATCAGGTACTTGTGTAGAAATCGTATAGAGGTGTAATGAGAGTGCCATGCACTGGTCTGTTATATTATATGCGAAAACGTCACCTTCTGCAATAGCTTTATAGAATACAGCACCAGTGAACATTATCGGTGCTGTTTCAC
Source organism: Candidatus Poribacteria bacterium (assembly GCA_963663765.2). Lineage (GTDB taxonomy): Bacteria > Poribacteria > WGA-4E > WGA-4E > WGA-3G > MSPOR6. The sequence goes on from CAXXUA010000002.1 coordinate 194,249, forward strand.
CCGCTGCACGCGACACTTGTAAAATAACACCTGTTAAAATACCACTTATGGAATTTGGCAACACGATGCGTCTGATGGTTTGCCAACGCGTAGCACCAAGATTCCAACACGCTTCTCTGAAAGACATCGGTACTGCTTTGAGTGCTTCTGTCGTACTTGCAATAATTACAGGAAGTGTCATAATCGCTAATGTGAGAGATGCAGCCAAAATTGACTCTCCTAAACCCGCAAATAACACAAACGCACCGACTCCGAACAGTGCATGCACAATACTTGGAACTCCAGCAAGGTTCACGACTGCTAAGTTGACGATACGTGTGAACCAGTTTTCACGCGCATATTCGTTAAGATAGACTGATGCAAAAACGCCAATGGGTGCTGCGACCATCAACGATACCACTACAAGATATATTGTTCCGAGGAATGGTGCCCACAGCCCGCCACCACGCATGTTGTCTTTAGGATTTGTGAATAGAAAGTCTAACGACAGAACAGGTATCGCTTTATAAAAAAGGTACCCGATGATTAAAAGTAACGGTAAAATCATCAGACAGGTCATTACAAAAAAGAATAATTTAAACCCATTTTCAATAAATCGGTTCCTGCGCCCGATGTCTGTTTCGGTAAACATTTTCTCAGCTGTAATGCTTGTGTTCTGATTCATATAATTCCTATAGTTACATGTCTTAACTTTGTCGAATACCCTTAATAACTAAGTCAGCAATAAGGTTCACTACAAAGGTAATAGTAAAAAGTAAAATTCCGATAATAAACAGGACTTGGTAATGTTCATCGCCTCTTGCGACTTCTCCTAATTCTGCTGCGATGGTTGCTGTTAACGTGCGAATCCAAGAAAGCGGTCCTGATGGTATGTTCACTGAGTGGCCTGTCGCCATCAACACTGCCATCGTTTCTCCTATTGAGCGAGCCGCTCCGAGCAAAACCGCTGCCAACAACCCATTTTTTGCTGCAGGTAAAAGCACACGGTAAATCACTTGCCAGCGAGTTGCACCCAGTGCTTCAGCCGCTTCCCTATAGGAGTCTGGTACCGCTTTTAGCGCATCCTCTGCAATAGAAACGATGATTGGCACGCTCATTAGTGCTAACATAATACCACCGTTTAACATTGTCAGACCAATGGGGGCATTAAATACTGCAATAATCATCTGATTCATCAATGTCAAACCGATGAATCCCCACACAACGGAAGGTATCGCAGCGAGAAATTCAATGACGATTTTGAAAACTTCTTTCAACTTTGGACTGCAAAATTCTGAAACAAAAATCGCTGCACCAAGACCAAATGGGACTGCTATCAACATCGCTAAACCAGTTACACTGAATGTTCCCAATATTAATGCTAAAGTTCCATATCTTTTGTTGTTGAGAGATGTTGGATACCACTCTTCGCTTGTAAGAAACTCCCAAATATCTAATCCTTTAAACAGGAAACTTGCACCTTCTTTAAACACAAAGATAAAAATACCAAAAACAAATATGATTGAACTAATACCACATAAACTGATGTATACATCAATGATAGATTCGGAAGATGTTTCTGAATCCGGTCCAAACTGATTGCTACCTTCAGTCCCTTTAACAATACCCAATTCATAAATTATCCAAAACACATTAATCAATAACACAATAAGAATGAGATGGAACGATATCCAAGAACCAGCAAATAACGGTGTTGAAAAAAGAAATATTGTTATAATCAGAGGTAAAAGGTGAAGTACTATCCAAAAAGTAGGTACATCTTTGTCATGCCAACGTTTCGTAGATACTGCTAAATGTATCCAGACAAGGATTAATAGGGGAATAGTTCCGAACGTTATTTTCGTATGTAGGTCATATACAGAAATGGATACTGCAAAGATAACTATTATTGGCAAATTCAGCAACCACCAAGCTGCCCTATTGATTCTACCTTTGAACGAAAAACACACACGTAAAAAATTCATATATTGCTGTAAAATCCTTTAGTTGGACGATAAAGGTACAAATCCAAGTTCTTCAACAATCTTTTGCCCTTCTGATGATAGAATCCAGTCCAGATAGACTTTCGCTTCACCTACCGGTTCACCGAGAGAATACATATACAAAGGACGTGCAATTGGATAAGTCTTTGCGATCACATTGGCAAGATTCGGCGCGTAATACGGTTCACCGTAGGCAGATGAAACCTTTACCATTTTGACATGATCGGTTGCATACCCCATTCCACTATACCCAATCGCACAGGGGGTACGACCGATTACCTCCACAACATCTTTAGACCCGTGTAAATCCAATGAACCAAGTTCAAAATCACGTTCTTTACCCAATAGTGCTTCTCTAAAATAGAAGTAAGTACCCGAATTGGACTGCCGACTTATACGGATAATTCTGTCACTCCGACATCCAGAATTTGCTATACCGAGTTGATCCCATTTGGTTATAGTACCTGACTCGCCGTATATTTCTGCAAGTTGTGGAATTGTAATATTGTCCAAGGGATTATCTTTATGGACATAAACCGCGAGTGCGTCGTAACCAACAATATACTCAATGGGTTCTTTACCTGTGTTTTTTAAAGCTTTCTGTTTTTCTTCTGCCTTCACTTGACGACTACAGTTAGCTATATCTACCGTCCCATTGATCAATGCAGCTACACCCGTACCTGACCCTCCACCTGAAACCTCAACAGAAACAGTATCAGATATACCGGTATATGTTTCTGCCCAAGCTTGTGCCAGATTCACCATCGTGTCAGAACCCTTGTTTTTTATTTTTGTGTGCGCATCTCCATTAGTCACACCGTTCCCCGCATCTTTATTTGATGAACTACTGAAGATGAAAAAACTATACAAAGTTATGACAAGAATAATGACAACACCAAGACTCTTCAGATGACTTCTATTCATAAATATTCCTCAAAATTGAAATTCTGTCATTAATTATATCACGCAAATGTTACGAAAATAAGACATTATAGATATAGTTTCTGTCACATCTTGTATATTATGGTAGATTATGGAATTAATTACACACTTGTACAGGAAGGAGCGATTCGGGGAATGTCTAAATGGCATTCCCCGAATCGCTCCTATGAAAAATAAGAATAGAATACTTATACCAATTCAAATAAATCTTGTCTCATTAAGGAATTCTACTGTTTACTGGCAGGGGGTTACTCTCTTCGGTAGGAGCGACCTCCCGGTCGCGACCGTGAGGTCGCTCCTACCAGATTTCCGCTGCTAATGAGACATTATCACATGAAAATGGTATTACATGACAACCAATATAATAAATTGTAGAAATGTAAACTTATTTTCAAATTTCATAATAAAAGGACTTACGCACCGAACGGTAGGCGTGCTTTGTAAGCGCGCTGGAAACCTAAATAATGCTGAAAATATCATCATTTTCGTCGTAATTCTTGACTAAAACATGAAAACTGCGTAAGTCCTGAATAAAAGGACTTACGCATACTCCCTTGATAAGGGGGTTTAAAAGTCGTTATTTCACTAAATTTAACCCTCTAAATCTCCCTTATCAAGGGGACTTTAAGAGGAAATGCGTAAGTCCTGATAAATTAGAAAAACTAACGAACTATAGTTAAATTATCAATGCTATCTAACAACTGACTACTATCATTATAGACTTCTAATCCCACCCTTTTCCCATCAACAGAAAAAAGACAAAAGTGCTTATCAATTGCAAATGCTTTGACCTTATCAACCCATGGAACTGATGTGTCTTGTACATAATATGGAGCACCACACCCACCACTGATCACCTGCCAAACTGGAAACTGAAAATCTGGATTTATGGAGGAATCAATTAAAGTACGACTGTAGTTATGTTCATCACCACATAATACTGCCAGCACTTTCGACTTGCTTGATACAATTTTCCAGAATCTGTTTCGCATATCAAGGACATCTCCCATTGGGACGGTGTTATCATTGTAACCACCTGTCCCACCCGCACCGGGAACACCCCAATACATTGCATCTTTGACATGTCCACCGTTTGGGAATGGAGGCTCATGGAGAATGATGAATACCCAATCTACATTCAGGTCTTTCTGGGCAGCATCCAATTCTTGTTGTAACCAACCCATCTGATTTGCCATGATATAACCTTCTCTGTTACCACCAAGGTGTTTTAGGGCGAGATTTATCGCAGTTTTATCCTGCGATTTCTGCCCAAACTCACTGAGATTTCTGTAACCTGTTGACCAATAATTGCTGTTCAAAGAGATAAAATGAATTCTGCTGTATGTGAAAGAATAGACATTTTCACCATAAGAGGGTCCAACATTTTCTCCTCCCATATCACTACCACCTTTATTCTCAGGGTTTGGAATACCCAACCCGTACTGACTTCCTTGAGGATTAACAAATTCTTTTGCAAAAATTGCTTCAGCACTGTTTTCTCCAACCGTTCCAGTAAACTGGATATAGTATTCATCCTGCTTCAAATGTGGTGCAACAACTTTATAATATTTTCCTACCTGTTCATGGTTTCCGATTGATTCGTAGAATGGAATGTTTGCAGCGACTGGCTGGACCGTCCGCTTCCAAGTTTCAAGTTGTGCTGTATAATCTTGTACATCCGAGGTATAACCGTTGATAAGGTCACCACCAAAACATACAAAATCCGCCTTTTTGTTGTAGAGTTCTATGGCGAAACGTCCAAGATCTTTAGCATTAACGCCATTTTGTGCACGTTCTCCACCACCCACACCAGCACGTGAATCTGACATAAAGCCGAATTTGAATGGAGATCTCATTCCCTGATCCGGCGCAGTCTTGAAGGTATATGTTGGCGTATTGATACCGTAATTGACTTGATATGAATAGCGTGTATTCGGTTTCAATTTCGTCAGATTAACTTCATGCTGGATAACTGGATTCAGAGATAAGAACTCTCTATTGTCTGCATGGACAGTACCTTTGGTAGGAATGTCTGTTTCCCATGATATGACAGCGGAATTGTGTGTAACAAGATCGACAAACGGACCTTCAGTCAATGTTACAAGAGAGGTGTACTTTCCCGTTTTTGGTTCACCATCTCGCTTATAACGTAGTTGTCTGTCATAAGCACGTGTCGATTGAATGCGTGGATCAAAAATCTCTATACGATAGACGATAATCCCACCACTATTTGCAATCAAACCAGTATCGTAATGAACATCTTCAAGCTTAGATATATCCATTTTTATTTGATGCTTTGTTTGGTTCTCATCAATAAGTGTTCCTTTTGCACTCTTGCGATATCGCGGGGTTGTCAATCTACCTTCCGTGTGCGGCACACCGTAATAAGCAATTGCAGCTGGTGTGTCAATCAATGTATCAAATTCAACTATAGCATAAGATTCCTCAAATCCTGTAATTATTGGTTCATTTACCAAAAGCATATCTTCTCGGTAATCTATTGATGTCAAAGTAATTTCTTGTGCAAAAACACCTATAGATAAAAAAAATAGTCCTATAGAAATTAAGAAATGTTTCATTGTCTTGTCCTTTCGAGTGATTTATAAATAAGATTTTACTTGAAATCATTGAATTAAACTACAAATTTTTCACAGTTGTTTCTGATTTGTTTGTCAAAAGTGTGTCATTCACAAGGTGTGTAAAGTTTTTGCACAGAGGTACAAAAACTTTACACACCCAAAATAGCAGGATTATTTAGTTTTAGGTTTTTTTGATGATTATTTGCTATAACGTTAATAATATATGTTGCCATCTTGTCCATGTCTTTAGTCCCGTAGGGACGATATGTTTATAGAAAAATGTTATCTACTCCTCTTGAGTTCCGTAGGAACGGCATAGAAGAATAAACATATCGTCCCTACGGGACGAAAGAATTGGGAAGGGCACTCGTTTTCTATAGAACTTGTAGCGAGTAAGAGCTAAGAATTCAAAGTAAATGGAGATCTGAAGCAGAAAGAAAAGGACAAAAATTACCTCTCTTTCTTTCCTTATTTCACCACATACTTATGGGTGTGTAAAGTTTTTGCACAGAGGTACAAACTTTTGTTCTCTTTAGTCCCGTAGGGACGCAATGTTTATAGATAGGTGTAATCACCCTCTCTTGAGTTCCGTAGGAACGACATAGAAGAATAAACATATCGTCCCTACGGGACTAAAGAACTGGTAAGGGCACTTGTTTTCTATAAACATATCGTCCCTACGGGACTGAAGAGTATGGTTGATATTAACAATATTTCCTTATATTGACACATATCGGTCTCTGTACCCGCAATCTCTCATTTAATCAGTTGCGGCGGGGCACAGAGATCCCGCTCTACAATGGAGAATGTGCAGTTTGTGCAAAAACTTTACACACCCCATACTTATGTCTTACTCACTATGACTTCATAAACATATCGTCCCTACGGGACTAAAGAGCGATGTTCATGTTTCAATAATCTAAAACTGATGTATAAAGTTCGGTTAGGAAACCGAACCTGGGTATTAACCTTCAGTAAATCTCAATAACAGAAAACTCCTAAAACTGAATATCCCTGCAAAATAGAGAATTAATTGATAATACATCGCACATCTGATAAGATGTTTGAATATTAGTTTTCATGCTATTCTGGATTTTGTTGTGTTTTGCTGGTTTGAATGAAATCAAATGTGTTATTAGTATAGAGACTCAAAAAAAACACATTTTCATCATTTTATTAATACTATGGTATTGACACATATACATAATAGGATAATATAGTTTTTGATATGACAACAGAAACAGATACCGTTCTTGAACTTAAGAATGTTACGAAGACATTTGGCAACCTTGCAGCTGTTGATAGCGTTAATTTTGATCTGAAAGCAGGTGAAATCCACGCAATTTTAGGTGAAAACGGCGCGGGTAAATCCACGCTTATGAATCTAATCTATGGACTCTACCAACCATCAGATGGAAACATATATATTTCAGGGAAAATCAAACAACTAAAATCCCCACGTGATGCAATTGCTAATGGTATAGGTATGGTACATCAACACTTTATGCTCATTGAGAACCTAACCGTAGCTGAAAATATAGTACTTAGTACTTCACAATTCAGTTCATCGGATATCTTACCAAAACTTGATGCATCCATCACAGATTCTAAATCAAATGAATACCACAAACCAATTAAACTCAGCAAATTTCGCTATAAGAAAAACGAAGCTGTGAATTTGACCGAAGCACACTCCAATAGATTCGGTTTGTCAGTAGATCCAAATGCACTTGTGCGAACTTTGTCTGTAGGCGCAAAGCAACGCGTGGAAATACTAAAAGCACTTGCAGTAGATGCACAAATACTGATTCTTGATGAACCAACAGCAGTCTTGAGTCCCAACGAGGTAGACGATTTCTTTCAAATATTGCGCGCACTACAGAACGATGGTAGATCCATTATATTTATTACTCACAAAATGGATGAAGTATTAGAAATTAGTGATAGAATCACAGTTTTGAGTCGTGGAAAGAAAGTATATAACGGCAGGACAGGTGAACTCACCGCACAACAACTCGCAAGAGAGATGCTCGGTGAGGAAATTCCACAAGTTAAACGTGAGCAGAACGAAGCATCTAATGATTTAGTACTAAGTATTTCTAACCTGACTGTAAAAGGTATACGTAAAGAAATTGCAGTAGCGGATGTATCCTTAAATACATATCGAGGTGAAATCGTTGGTATAGCAGGTGTTGATGGAAACGGTCAACGTGAATTAGCAGAATCAATTATGGGTTTACTTCCAATAACTTCCGGCACAATAGATATATTAGGTAACCAACCAAAAGGCACAAATAACATTCGTCATTGTAGTGTCGGTTTTATCCCTGAAGATAGACGTACAATGGGCATCATAAATACCTTTACTGTTGCAGAAAATCTAATGCTGAATAAACCCTATTTAGATAATGTATCAAAATGGGGTGTAATTGACCAGAAAACAAAAACAGAAGTTGTGACAAAATTGATTGATACTTATGATATTCGTCCACCTTCATCTGAAATACCCGCCTCTTCACTATCAGGTGGAAATCAACAAAAAGTAGTTGTTGCCAGAGAACTTTCTCCACAACCTGACCTGCTAATTGCAGTAAATCCTACACGAGGATTAGATATAAATGCCGCACAGTTTGTACATCAAAATTTGCTTAAACAGAGAAATAGAAAAAAATCTGTACTTATAATATCAACTGAGTTAGACGAAGTTTTACTAATGAGTGATAGACTGTTTGTCATGTCAAGGGGTAAACTTATAAATGCAACAAAACTACGTGACAATATAGAAGCATTGGGATTATTGATGACCGGAGAGACATTTCATGATGAATAATCTAATCGGATTAATTCGTGCAATAAAATTCCAATGTGTCAGTTCACTGGAAAACTATCCACGTTTTACCCAAATAGTGGTAATTCCACTGATAATATTAGGTTGTGCTTCACTTACAAATGCAATCATTTTACTACTTTGTGGTTATAATCCTGTGACAGCTTATACCGCTGCTGCAGGATATTCGTTGTGTTCAATTCGTGGCTTAAGTGAAACACTTGTTAAAACCACACCTTTTCTAATGACAGGGCTATCGGTTGGTATTGCATTTCGGTGTGGGATTTGGAACATAGGAGCAGAAGGACAGTTTCTAATTGGGGCATTAACAGCAACTTGGTTCGGAACGAGAATAGCATACATGATCCCTCACACCCCATGGCTTGGTGTACCACTATGTCTTTGCATTGCGGGACTTGCGGGTGGTGTTTGGGGCGTAATTCCCGCTATTCTAAAAGTCACACGTGGAGTCAACGAAGTGATCAGCACCATCATGCTAAACTATGTTGCAATTCATCTTGTGGGACTGATGATAGAAGGTGGACCACTTCAAGAATCTTCTAAAATCGGTTCGCAAAGTGATTCAATAGTTAAATGGGTCTCCTTACCACGTTTTATTGAAGGTAATAGACTCCATCCTGGGATTGTTATTTCTATTATCTTAGCAATAGTCTTAACATTCGTCCTTTTTCGCACTACATTTGGGTATCAACTACGCGCGGTTGGTGAAGGGGCTGATGCAGCAAAAGCTGCTGGTATTTCTGTTATGCAAAACACAATTCGCGTTTTCTTTATTAGTGGCGCACTTGCAGGACTTGGTGGAGCGATTGAACTAACGGCACTTGCAGATGAACTCACAAAAAGTTTCTCACCAGGATATGGTTATACAGCTATAGCCGTTGCACTTATGGCAAAATTACATCCGCTTGGTACAATTGCAACTGCACTCCTCTTTGGCGCACTCTCTGTTGGTTCATTTGCTATGGAAGGAGAAATCGGTATATCTGGTAAGATAACATGGATGATGCAGGCAATAATCCTACTTTATGTTATAGGTTATAGTTCAGCAAGACTTTTTAATAAACAACCATCAAAACAATAATAGTTGACGGATTATGGGGAACTACAACATATTTGAATTCTATACAGGACTTACGCAGTTTTCATGATTTGATGAAGAATTATGACGAAAATGGTGTAATTTTCAGGATTTTTTCGGTTTCCAGCGCGCTTACAAAGCACGCCTACCGTTGGGTGCGTAAGTCCTGCTATATAGTTATCTGGCATGTTGCAAATCCAAAAATTTAGAAACATAGTATCTATCCCAACAGTAGAATTACTTTATAACAACAAATATACGCGATAATTGGAGAAAAAAACAAGGATGTTAGAAGACGTACTTGCTGCAACCATTCGTGGCGCGACACCCCTACTGCTGGCAGCATTAGGAGAATTGATATCTCAACGGGCAGGTGTTATTAACATCGGTATTGAAGGTATGATGCTAATTGGAGCTCTATCTGGTATGATAGGTTCCTACTATACAGCAGGAATACCAATGTTTGCTCCTTGGATCGGACTTATTGTGGCAGGTGTGAGTGGACTTCTTACAGCTATCATTTTCGTCTTCTTCGCAATAAAACTTAGAAGTGACCAGATTGTAATCGGTACTGCGCTCACACTATTCGCATTAGGTTTAACAGAAGTCGTTTTTCAACGATTTTCACAAATAGTAGGAAGTCAACAGAAAGTCACAGCTTTTCAAGACATTCATTTGCCTATTTTATCAGAAATTCCAATATTAGGTGATATTCTTTTTTCACATAATATTATTGTATATCTCACTTTTCTCCTTGTCCCTTGTGTATACTTCTTTCTTTACCACACACAACTCGGTTTAAGAGTACGTGCTTGTGGTGAACACCCAAAAGCTATCTCAACTGTTGGTTCTAACGTCATACGAATTAGGACAATGTGTCTAATGTTTGCTGGCGCAATGGCTGGGATAGGGGGAGGCTATCTTTCACTTGCTGAAATACCTTATTTCACATCTGAAATGACAGATGGACGTGGTTTTGTTGCTTTAGCTATAGTAATTTTTGGCAAATGGCACCCACTAAAGACGTGTGCTGCAGCATTGTTATTTGGTTTCGGATTTGCCTTGGACTTTCGTTTTCAAGCGTCAGGATGGGGTATACAACATCATTGGTTTTTGATGTTTCCATTCTTACTATGTTTAGCAGTATTGGCAGGTTTTGTCGGACGCGCAGATGCACCGCAGGCTCTTGGTAAACCTTATGATCCGCAAGCATAATTCTAACGCATTAAAATGTGTTACCAATCCGAAAATAGACCGAATTAGTTAACACATCAGGAACTGAAACGAGTGGGACCGCATATTCAATACCACCAATGATAGGACCAATATTGAGACGTAACCCCACACCGACCGAAGAGGGTAACCATTTGTATTCAATATCTTCTAATGAACCCCAAACGTTACCAGTATCAAAAAATAGAACACCATGAAAAGGATTGAAAATTGGAAATCGTAATTCTGTGTTGAAAATAAACTGTACATTACCCCTATGCTTACCAGTAATATCTTCAGGACCGAGTCCTCTTTCCTCATATCCGCGAACAGTTGTACTACCTCCAGCCCAGAATCGTTCGAAGGATATTAGTTCTGTATCACTATTAGGATTGTCCTGAAGACCAGGTGTGTAACCAATACGAAAAGCGGGTGTAAATACAAGTCCACGTAAAAACAACTGTCTGTAATACCGAGAATCAGCAGTAATTTTTATGAAATTACTTTCACCACCTAAGAACTTACCAGCATATTCTACAGTATATTCATTATACATACCTGATGTTGGATTCAAAGCAGGTAACCGACTATCTTGCCGCCATAAGAAGAGAAGACTGCTAACTGTCGTATCGGAGGATTCTACGGAAATATCTTTTAAGGAACGATAACTATATTCTAAGTTTAAACGGTGGGTCGTAGATAACTTTCTACTCAGACTAAAACTACCTTGTAATGCTCTTACTTCATCATCTTCTTCTAATTTTCTTCCCAAAAATTGAAGACTACCGCTCGTTCTACCTATCAACCAAGGTTCAGTTAATGTTGTGCTATATAAATATCCACGTGTACCCCATCTTCCGCGCATTCCTAATCTTATATTTCTCCTGAAAAGGTTAAGATGATTCATCGTGACTGTACCCCGCAAGCCATCTGCTGAGCTGAAGCCTCCACCAGCACCGAAGTATCTCGGCTTACTTTTTTGAATTGCAATTTCAACATCTCTGACATTAGGTTCAGACAACATCAAATTTGAACCATTCGTCGAATTAGTAAAACTTGATTGATTTTCAATGGATGCAGACTCATTAGCCTCAACCCGGATACCTGGTTCAAAAATGCCTGTACCATATAAATTCTGTATTGCTTGACTTAACTTCTCAGGTTTAAATATTTCACCTTGTAAATGTGCAACTTCACGGGTCAGTACTTTTTGAATTACACCAGTGTCACCAACGAAACTGAATGAACCAAAACTTATCTGTTCACCCTCAGAGATTTCAAAAAGCAAAATACCATGCTCATACACAGAAAGATGTTCTCTATCCTGATTAAGGGTATACCTTGCATTTCCATTGGCATCCTGAATTGTCCACTCATCTCCTATTTTTGTGGCAACATACATGCCAGTAAGTGTTAGTTCATGTTTATTAAACAGTTTCTTTAATTCTTGTGGAAGCATACCAGAATCCAATGTTGTTGTAAAATCACCTTTTAACTGAAATGTAGGTGTTTCCAACTTATCTAGGAATTTTGGATTCTCTATAACTATATCAATGTAACCAAGATCATGATATTCTTTTATAATTGCATTTTCATATCTTTTCTGTTCAAGTCGCGCATTTGGCACGGGAGGTGCATCCGGTAATGCAGCAGTTAAACTGGCAGTATCTATGACACTGTTTCCAATGAAATGACACCTATATATTACCTCTTTGTAAGGTTCTACGAAAGTAAGTTTAATCGAAACTTCACCTATATTTTTAGACTTCGTATTCTGTTTGCCTAATTCTTGTTTTACATCTAACTTTGGGTACCCCGCTTTTTCATAAAGAATTCTCAGACGCTTCTTATCAGTCTCCAGTGTCTGTTCGGAAAAAAAGCGTTTATTAAAATGTCGTGATAAAAAACTGATCGGTCGGGAATCCATCTCACGGAGTAATTCATGATCAGCAAATGCATCATTACCTTCAAATTCAACTTTTTTCACGAGGTAACGTTTACCCAATTTGATAGTAAATTTGACATGTAGTGGAGAATTTGTAATTTTTTCTAATTTTACTGTTGTTCCTTCGTAACCCCTAATATTAAAATGCGATTCAACAATCTGTATCCATTGTGATTGATCACTAATTGAAGAAGTAATATCACTCATAAGCTGATCTTTTTCTGATTCTTGTCTGTTATTGCGCAATTTTTTCCATATATTACGTAAAATGGATTCTTTAAATATAGGTTTGCCATTTTCATCTACAAAGTCAAGTAATAGTTGTGTTCCTTCGGTAATGCTAAACGTCACCACTCCTGATTTAAAGGTATAGTCTATTATTGTATTATGATAATACTTTTTTCTATATAAATCGCGAATTAATCTAAGATCTTCATCTATTACGGATTTTTGATAGATACCTCCAACGCGTGTATGACATTTTTCTTTAATGTTCTCTGTGAAAATAGCCTTATTTCCCAGGATTCTAATTTCAGATACATAAGTGGGTTCACCTAAATCAATTTGATATGTTAATCTGCCACTTGAAGAAACTAAATTTATGTTTACTTCTGCTGAAAAATATCCGTTCTCTGCACAAACTTGCTTTATTGAATCTATATCATTATGTGCAATTATTTGCACATACATATCACCGGGTTTTAATCGTAGTGAAGAATCAATATTACGCTCGAGTTCGTCAGAACGTACACCGATTATCGTAATACTTTGGATACGAATCACATTAGTTAAATCAAATTTTAGTGAAACACCATCTGGTGTTTCTATGTGATAGACATAAACTTGATAGAACTGTTGTGAAGCATACAGTGATTTTACACTTTGTTGAATTTTATAACGCGAATATTGTGATCCGTTCTCTATATAGATCATTTCATTCAGACGTTCTAATACCTCACTATCAGACACAAGATTTGTATCTATGTAGAATTCAATTTTAGTAATTTTCTTTTGTTGTATTGTATCAGTTGAGGTATCAAGGGATTGCATCGAAACATTGTTTTCTCCATAGACTGGTTTAAATACGAGAAAACAGAACAGTAACAATAAAAGTTTACGAAAGTTACACACTATATTTGAACAAACATGGGGGGATTTTGTGAAGTGATTGTAATCCAGATGATACATGATTAAAACCGTCTATCCAACAGTTGAACATCAACACCGTACTCTCCGTTTACATCACGTTCCAATCTGATAGGAAACCTTCTACCGAATAATGTAAATGGATATTCAGCGAATATATGACGTTCATCGTTGTTTAAACCTTTGGTGATTGTGAAGGTAAACCCACCTAACGAAAGTGATAGGTTATTTCCTGGTAAAAGAAGAGCAAGAACGTCAGCATCTGTAAAGACTTCTGTTGTTGAAGAATTGATCGGTTCTGCCTGCAAACTGAGTTTTGCATTATCAATATCTCCATTTTCAAGGATACCTGTGATTGATGCAGTAACCCTTAAATCTGCAGTGCTACCATCACTTAGTAATACACCAGGAATTGGGTTAGGTATTTTAAGAAAAATCTGTAGTTCTGGACTGAAGACCGTTGTACTATTGTTTCTAATTGTAGAATTCTCAACAATCTCAAATGTTGTTGTCAAGAAAGCAATTTTTCCACCAAGTAGCGAGACCGTACCGGTAAAAAGAGGTTCCTGGATAGGACCTGTGATTTGTCCACTGCAAGCGATTTCAATTTCTGTGTTTCCGGCAGTTGAAGAAAGTAAACGAAAGTTATTTGGTATATCAATTCCGATATTTAGATCAAGTCCACGTAGAATTGGTGCATAAGAAAGTATGTCAACTTCACTAACTGTTCCCGATGAGAATGCACTTAGGATATCTTCCCAATCCCAATCTTGTTGGTAGTAGCCTGATTTAATATTTAAATTGCCTTCCAGAATGAGATCGTCAACATTTCCATATAATTTTAACACATCTGAATCTAAATTGAATTGATATGCTCTGGGTTCGGCGAAAGTACAGTTGGTTAGTTCAGTTTCAAATCTGATATCGTTAATATTGAACCATTCTATGTTTATTTCTCCTTTAGTGGAAATGTTTCCATCATTCAACTGACCTTCAAAAGTAGTGAGTTCGATCTTGGATTCAGTGAATTTAAACTGCGCGTTTGCATCTTCCAAAGAAATTGGCGAACCAACAATTTTAATCGCGACATCATCAAAAGTTCCTGTTCCGTTGAGTCGTGGTGTATCTGGTGTACCACTGATTGTTGCGTTGACAATTCCTTTACCATACGAAGTTTGAAAAAGAGGAGCAATAGGTTTTAAAATGCTGAGATCATTTAACAGTAAGTCAAGTGTTACTGCTAACTCGTCATCTATTAACATCGCTTGAAGCTCAGTCAAGGACAATAAAAAGGGAACCTGACCAGAACAGGACAACTGATTGCTACCAATTCTCATAATTGGTTTGTCTCCTGAGATATTCCACATCTTACCATTGATGTCATAATGAAGCTGAACTGAGAATTCATCAATAGACGCATCATTGATTCCCAGTTCATTTCCAACAATATTTATTGACACCTCAGGTTTTTCATAAGTGCCAATTATATCTATGGAAGTAGTTAACCATCCAAGTTTGTTGTATGTTTCACGATATGCTGGTGGTAACCAAGGATTTATAGAAGATAAAGAGAAATTATCCAATTTCAAATTAGCAATCATTTCACCGTGCATATTCCATCTGGCAAAACATGTGAATAATAAAGGTGCTTGTGTTTCATCATCAGGATTTGGAATGGTGTTTTTTAGTTTCAATGCTTTAATTTGAAAATTACCATTAATCAGGGAAATCGGGATCAATTCTTGGTTTTGAAACAATAAATCGGTATCCATTGCGAAAAACCCAACCTTGATGTCCTCTATATTTAATTCTACTTCAGCCTTTTGAGTAAGTCGATCAAAGGTTATAACTTGAAGAGCCTTTGGAATTGGACTGTCCTCTCCATTCTCAAAAAAGGATTGAAGGGGTATACTTAGCTTTTTGAGTGAAGCGGTGACGCTACCTGTAACATCATTTAGAAAACCACTTGGAATTATATTTCTAAGCGTTGAACCCAATGGATAATTTCTCAATGAACATTCATAGATCTCAATGCTTTGCGGAGTTAATCCATCAAGAACCAATTTGTTTAGATCTTTTTGCTGTTCAAGTACCACTGTTCCATCTTCTATATCCAATTGTAACTTTGATACCTCAATAATGTCTTGTCGAGCGTTAAGCTGCACTTGGACGTTCCTTAGTGGATGTGGATATTCATGTAATACAAGTTTAGGTGCTTCAACAGATATATTTCCTTCTAAATATAGTTTTGGTATTGTCCCTTTCAGTTGTAGGTTGATGTCGGTAACCCCATCCACTTCTGAAAAAACTTTATCAAGTCCAGGTAAGTATGTTATAGGTAGTTCAGTACCGATTAGTTGAAGTTTTATTGGTGATGTAGTAAAACGATCAATTAAATTAGTATTAATAAGTGATAAATCAAATGGAATCATACCTATTAGTTTTAAATTATCTCTACTTTTAGATAGTTCTATACTAACCATAATCTGTTTGTTGATATATTCAACATTCCCTTGCCAAAGTAAAGGTGAATCGCTGTCTTTCTGCAAAAGGGGTTTAATTGTGCCATTCCAGTGCATCGTGATATTTGGATTCATCAGTGTTTGATTAATACGAATATCAACATTGGTTGAAGCTCTTGGTGATGAGATTTTCAATGGTAAATGTGAATTGAGTTCGCCTTTATCTAACCTGAACTCAAACGGCATTCTATTCTTAATTTGATAGTTGTTTGCTTGTAAATTTATTTCATCAATTTTTGTAGATGTTATTACCTGATTCGGATCTAACTCTTTACCAGACAAAGTTGCAGTGCCACTGACCGTCCCTTCTATTAATGGTGGTTTCTGATTGGAAAATGCAACAAAATCACCTATCTCCAATTCTTCAACAGATACTGCTAAATCTAACTCCATTATGTCATTGCCTTGTGTTGAAAACAGCATGTCACCAATTATATTAATACTGCCTGTTCCTATTTCACCATTTACAATCCAATCTTGTATATGCAACAGTTCTTCCTTGAAAGTCAAAACTAAATTCATCTGTTCCAACTCAATCGGTTTTGCAAAAGTACTAAATCGGATGGGATGATTTCTAACAGAATGGGTATTTAGTGTTAAGATCGGATTGGAAATGTTTCCGGTTAAATCTACTCCAACTACAAGGTTTCCTTCAACTATTTTGGTTTTTTTCATAGAAGGGTGGTTCAATTTCTCAGCAGGAATAAGGTTTCTAATAATATCTGAATACGCTGCTAAATCCAGATTGTCCCCCTTGATGTTTATGTCAAGATTTGATTCGTTAAAATTATTTTCATTTACGAATATATTCCCACCGATTTCTAATGGATTGTCTAATACACGTGCAGTGAATGGATTGATATGTATGGTGTTATTTTGATATGTTATTTCACCTCCGCTACTACTTATTTCAAAGTCTCCAGTGTAGGTCAATAGATTTAAGATTGGTAATTGCCAATTTAGGTTTATTGTTGGATTGCTGATATTACCCATTAAATCCAGTTCGTAGTTTGCCTTACCAGTGATAGGGATTTTGAATGCTTCTCCTATCGCATCAAACACATAATCACCGTTGGAATTTGCATTGAAGTTCATAACTTCACTCTTAGTATCAAGGGTACCAGTGAAATTTACAAATGCAGATTGATCTCCTTGCAAATTTAGTGAACATTCCGATACTGTCAAGATGTCATCTTCAAGTTTTATCAGAATGGGTGTCGCATTTGTAATAGGAAGTGAATTGTACTGAAACTGTGTTTTATTGATCTTGATATCAACGGTATATGGGTGAATACGTGTTCTGGATGGTTCTTCTGGTTGAGGAGCAGTTAAGTCCATTAGTGAACCCTTTATAGCAACAACACTATCTGCTGTACCTGAAACTTTCCCAAGTCTTTGATCAAAAATCTTCAGAATCGGTGTAACATCTATTCCCTCAGTATTTAAAGTGAAGTGGTAATTACTCTCTTCAGTAGTATCTATTCTTCCTATTATGTTCGTTGACTCATTAAATCCTTTGCCAATAAACTTGAAGTAATCGTGTTCACCAATTAGCTGACTCTGTTTTACAAGAGTTGCATCCATATCTACGTCTCCAAGTAGGACGTTATCATAGATTAAATCAGAAAAGCCAAAATCAACTTTAATATCAAAATCTTCATGCTTTTTTTGTTGTGAACTAAGGTTGATATCCATTTTTCCATCAAGTGGAAACTCCGTAATACCCATTGCTAATGCCAGTTTTGCTAATTGAACCGGTTTATCAGTCCTGTTATTAATGTTTAATTCAAACTCTCCCTCATTTGTTACATGAGCATTCATATAGACCTGTTGACCGTTTGTCTTAATCTCAAAATTATTAATAGTTACTGAATAGTCATCAATTTCTAATGGTAGTGTAACAGTATCTAACTTAATTCCCCAAACTTTTCCACCATCAATTGTAAAGCTCCCTTTCCCATCAAGATTATTAATAAGGTTCCCAAATAGTTTTAACTCACCACTCAACATACCTTCAATAGGAAAAGGTTGTTTGAATAATAGTTTGTTATAGTTTTCATCTAAGATAAGAGGATTCGCGACAATACTGATTCTGGTTGGAAGTTTCTCATCAAATTTGATTTCACCATCAATATCTATACTTGTATTTCTTGTCTGTCCATTATTTGTTAGGTGTGCATTTGCAATATATACCACTCTATCAGCAAATCGTAAATTTCCTGTTAGCTTTCCAATCGGTATTGGCTCACTTTCATTATGACTGTAAAATGCTTTGGATATTTCTGCATATCCCGTTGCAGTTCCATCTTTATAGACTTGTGCATCTATCATACCTAAACCAGAAAAGGGAACAGTGTTTGCAATTTTGCACAATTTACCGAAGTCAACATTCCCAAGTATCACATTGAGTCTGTCAACAGAACCGCTTATGTCAACGATTGTATTATCTATTGTACCATCAACACGAACGTTTGAAGTGTTGGCATCTTCATAAGTAATATTGCAGTCAAGCGATGAGTCTTCTAAAGGAATTGCTTTGTCTTGAACAAGTAACGTTGTACCAGACATTTGCATATTGCTTTCTAATTGAAAAACACTTGTTGTATTACCTGTAAATGATGCTGTTGCACTAAGTGTTCCAGTATGTATTCGCGGTGATTCTATTGTCAATTGGGGAAATGAAGATAAAAGAGAAGGTATTTTGAAATCTGTAATTTCACAATTACCTTCATAGGTTTTTGGTTGTTTGACATAATGTTGTATCTGTTGGATGAGAGTACCTTCAGTTTTATTATCAAATGAAATCTTACCATTTCCAGATAATTTTCCACCAGCTAACTCAGCACTGATATTGGTTATAGTAATTTGTGGTACATCAACTAAGTCTATATCTGAGTTAATGTTCAGTTTTGCGATGTTCAACTGCCCAGATTTTGGTTCTGAATTACCCTCACCAACAGTAGAGAAATGATTGACAGACAGTGCATCAGACTTCAATGAAATATTTCCATTGAGTTGCGATTCTATGCCGGACAAAACCAATTCAGCATGACACAAACCTTTGAGTTGTATATCATACCCAAGTAGTTTTTGCACATCAGATACATCTATTTCCGCGTCAACAACAGTATTCCAACTTCCCTTCACCAAATTACTCTTGAATTCCCCAACGTCTATAAGCGAGTTCCCAATTTGTAACTTAAGTGATTCCGATATTTCAGCGCTTGCGGTTGATATAGCAAACTGCATATCCTTAATCTGTTCAATTGGCAATTCATATCCGTTAATGGTGAGATAACCTTGACCTATAGAAAACTTTCCGGTATGCTCCCATTTATCTAACTGACCCGCTAAATTAACCTCAATTCTTGGTAGGTTCAGTTCTAATTTTTGTTCTATATCAGTATAGTGAATTGCACCTCCATTTAGTTGAATTTTGGATATCGCAAACGCAAAGGAACTTTGAGATTTACTATCATCTTTATTTATGACTTGTGCTAAGTTTAGCACGCCATCCTCTGTTCGCACGACGTTTACTGTTGGAGAGTCAACTTGCAAAGCAGTAACAAGAAACTTGCGTCTCAACAGACCTAGTATATTATACTTGAGAATGATCTTCTGAGTGAATAGAATAGGTGGTTTTTCTGAGTCACTTTTTTTAAGTGTAAAGTTTCTCGCTTCAACACCTGTTAGGATGTTTCCACTTAATTTATCAAGCGAAACTTCATAATCGTTAGAAATCTGTTGTTGAATTGCAGAAATCAATCTGGGCTTAATAAAGTTTTCTAAAAAATAGTCCGAGCTTATAAAAAGAAATCCTACGATACTACACAGAAGTATTAGCAAAGGAAGATAAATTAAAAGCACTTTTCGTCGTTTCATCGTATTAATTCCGATTTTGATGACTCTTTCCGTAAAACGTAAGATGTGAGGATTTTACAACATTACTGACAGCACCTGAAATGTCTGTATTTGTAATTTCAGCTGAGGAAGGTTTTTGAAGCCAGAGAAGATACTCAATATTACCAATGTCTTTATGAACTGGCGAGAATGTCAATCCCTTGTGAATATAAGCAAAACTGTGCTGAACATAGTTAATCAGATTGATAAGTGTCTGTTTATGTACATCTGGGTCATCAACAATTCCACCCTTCTTCACATGGGAACGACCTGCTTCAAATTGAGGTTTGATGAGTGAAATAATATCGGTTATACCTAACTTTTCAACAACAACAGGTAAAACTTTTCGTAAGGAGATGAATGAGACATCAATCACTGCTATGTCAATTGTATCAGGGAAAAGGTGTTGGTCAATATGACGTATGTTTGTTCTTTCATGTACTTCTACACGAGGATCTTTTCTAAGTCTCCAAGCCAATTGTCCATATCCAACATCAATTGCGTATACGTATTTTGCACCATGTTGTAGTAAGCAGTCTGTAAACCCGCCTGTTGATGCGCCGATGTCAATTACAACTTTGTTTTTTACAGACAAATCAAATTCATCAAGTGCTTTTTCAAGTTTCAATCCACCACGACTGACAAATTTCGGTGGTTGTTCTACCGTTATATTTGAATCAGGAAGTATTCGTTGTCCAGGTTTTAGAAGTGAGTTGTTGTTTACTTTTACCGCACCTGCCATAATCATTCGTTTCGCTTGGATACGACTTTGTGCAAAACCTCTCTCCACAAGGATAATATCTAACCTTTCCATCATTCTATCATATCTGTTCTGTTTTGGTAAGTATTATAGGGTATAAGTCCAGAGGTATTCAATTATCCGAAATGGAACTATTGTGGGGGTTTGTAACCTCGATTTCAACGAACCAGCATAACAAATCGGGGTTACAAATCCATCCCACAAAGATGTATAGTGACAATTGAATTCCTCTTGGCATAAGTCATTATAATGTTTGTGCAACGGATATCAACATAGAAAAGTTGACATTATACACCAACTGCTAAGGAAATTCCCGCCCGAATAATGGCTTGTGTATCGTAACTATATCGATCATATAATGTATTCACATCACCATGTTCAACAAATCTATCTGGTACACCAAGTAAATTTACTTGAACATCAGTAATACCTTCAACAGCAAGTGCTTCAAGTATAGCACTACCAAATCCACCCATCAATATACCGTCTTCAACGGTAATGACCTTACCAATCTGTCTTGCCATATCAATGATTAATGAGGTGTCTAATGGCTTAACAAAGCGTGCATTTATGACACTTGCCTTGATACCAGTTTCGGACAATGTTTCTGCTGCCTCAAGTGCGGGGTAAACTCTATTTCCAATTGCTATGATTAATAAGTCTTCACCTTCCCGACATATCTCAGCCTCACCAATATTAATAGGTTTAGGTTCAGAATCTAATTCGACACCTAATCCAGTTCCGCGTGGGTAACGCAATGCAATAGGTCCCATTTCGTAACAAAGTGCGGTTTTGAACATGTGCTGTAGTTCATTTTCATCTTTAGGTGACATTAGTACCATGTTAGGAATTGAACGGAGATAAGCCATATCAAAAACACCATGATGGGTAGGTCCGTCGGCTCCAACGAGTCCAGCGCGGTCGAGTGCGAAAACGACAGGTAGATTTTGTATGCACACATCGTGGAGTATTTGGTCATATCCGCGCTGTAGGAAGGTAGAGTATATAGCAACAACCGGTTTGAGTCCTTCCGTTGCAAGTCCAGCTGCGAAAGTCACTGCACACTGTTCTGCTAATCCTACATCAAAACATCTATCTGGAAATGCCTCTGAGAACTTATCTAAACCTGTTCCACCTGGCATAGCTGCCGTAACACCGATTATTCGTGAATTTCTCTTAGCTTCCTCAATCAAAGTGCGACTGAATACATCAGTATACTTTGGTATTGCGGATGAGGGACGGAGTGATTTCCCTGTCTTCAGGTCAAATTGTCCACTGACACTATAAAACCCGACTGGATCTTCTTCGGCAGGAGTATATCCTAAACCTTTTTTCGTTACAATATGCACCAAAATTGGACCGGATAACTCACGGATTCCTGTAAGAACTGGTACGAGTGTTTCTAAGTCATTACCATCCAGTGGTCCGAAGTAGCGAAAGCCAAATTCCTCAAATAAGGTGCCGTGTTTTAAAGATGCTTCAATTTTTTGTGCAAGTACCTTTGCATCTGATGAAATAAATTCCATCAATTCCTTTGCACCAGAACGTAACTTGTTGTATCCAGGTGAACTAATCAATTTATGAAAATGTTTTGAGATTGCGCCGATTGTTGGTGAAATTGACATCTGATTATCGTTGAGTATAACCACCATGTCTTTTCTAAAATCCCCTGCAGCATTTAATGCTTCAAGTGCCATACCACCCGTTAATCCACCATCACCTATAATCGCAATAACATTGAAGTCATCGTTGTTAACATCCCGTGCTGCAGCAATTCCTAATGCAGCTGGAATTGAAGTGCTTGAATGACCGGCACCGAACACATCATATTTACTTTCTTCTCTACTCAAGAAACCACTAATTCCATCCGTCTGTCGCAACGTGTCAAATGTATCCAAACGTCCAGTTAGAAGTTTATGGGGGTATGCCTGATGACCAATATCCCAGATTACTTTATCATACGGTGTATCAAAAACTGTGTGTACTGCAATTGCAAGTTCTACTGTACCGAAGTTCGGAGCAAAGTGTCCTGGATGTTTGGAAAGCACTGCAAGCATATATGCACGCATTTCCTCTGCGAGTGTTTCTAACTCACTAATACTCAAGTTTTTCAGGTCCGAAGGGTCGTTGATCTTTTGTAGGACCATTCTATACTCCGTTTTCGTTATCGTCTATTGATTCCCCATTGATTTCACTTTGTGCTTCTTGTGAAACGTTTTGCACTCTTACTTCAGCTTTATCCAGAATTTCTCTACATTCGCGAACTAAACCGACACCTTCTTCAAAGAGTATCAGCGACGCGTCCAATTCTAATGTCTCAGGTGATTCTAACGTCTCAACAATTTCCTTTAATCTTTCAAGTTTTTCTTCAAAAGTCAAACTGTATCTCCTTACAAACTACTCTAAACATTCATTAACAGTACACACAAGATTTCCTTGTGAGAGTTTTACATCAAGTCTTTCGTCCTTTTTGATCTGATGATTTGCAGTAATAATTTCACCAGAAACTGTCCTACAGATACTGTATCCACGTTTTAATGTTGCTAATGGACTGAGTCCATTCAACTGTGCTGCTAAAGACTTCAATTGGTTGTTATTAATCTCAATTTTATCTATTATTGATTTTTGATATATTGCCTCCAGATTATCAATTGTTTGGGATAATTGATTTATGCTATCCTTTCTTTTCGTTGGTGATAAAGCATCCTTTAATGTAATAATTTGCTCATTTTTATTTATTAGTTTCTGTAAAATTAGGTGATTGAGGCGTTCCTTTACTGATTTTAGTTGGGGGATAAGTTCCTGTAAATCAGGAACGACATGTCCTACAGCAGCAGTAGGTGTAGGAGATCGGTGATCAGCAACCATGTCAGAAATTGTAAAGTCTGTTTCATGACCAACAGCTGATACAATTGGAATGTTGGAATCAAATATTGCTCGTGCGACAATTTCCTCATTGAATGCCCACAAGTCTTCCATTGATCCTCCGCCACGTCCGATTATCAAGACATCAATGTCAGTTCGCTTATTCATTGTCTTAATAGCCTTTGCGATCTGTGATGCAGCTAATTCACCTTGAACAAGAGTGGGATGAAGAAGTAGTTCTGCCAAGGGGAATCGATTTTTAAGTTGCTTTTGAATATCCTGAATGGCTGCCCCTGTTTCAGATGTGATTACACCAATTTTATTTGGATACTTAGGAAGAGGCTTCTTATGTTGTGGATCAAAAAGACCTTCATCTGAAAGCTGCATTTTTAAATCGTCAAATGCACGCTGCAATGCGCCTATACCAAGAGGTTCTACATCATTAACAATTATTTGATACTGACTACTTACACCATAGATATTGATTCGTCCCTGTACCAGAACTTCATCACCATCACTTGGTCTGAATTTTAGCCGTGATGCACTACTCTTAAACAGAACACATCTGATAGTATTTTTTTCATCCTTAAGCGTAAAATATATATGTCCTGATGTAGGTTTGCTAAGGTTTGAGACCTGTCCCTTTACCCATACATTTTGAAGTTGGGGTTGTTTTTCAACTATTCTTGATAAGGTCTTTATTATTTGTGTTACACTAAAGATAGTACGGGGTTGTGGTATGTCAAATTGCATTCTGTTAAACCCAATCACATGATCAAAATTTATTATATTTTATACAAGTGCAAATCCTGATTATAGTAGACTTTAGAATAAATAGGACATGATGATCGGTTCGGTTTGGAAACCGAACTTACATGGGGTGTTGTAGCACAAACTAAAAGTTTGATGTTCAAAATGTCCAAATATTTATTGTTTTACCATAATTAATTATTCAAAAATTATTCAAATTTGATATTGAATTCGCTTGATACTTTCTGCAAAACCTGTATCATCATTCAATACAATCTGAACAGCATTTAACTTGATATTGTCTTTGGCAACACTAAATCTTGCTGGCATCATTGTTAAGAAACTATCAATTACTTGGTCTTTGCGACTTCCTATCACCGAATCGTGAGGACCTGTCATACCTACATCGGTGATATATGCAGTTCCTTTGGGAAGTATACGTTCATCTGCAGTCTGAACATGCGTGTGAGTGCCAATGACCGCACCGACTTTCCCATCAGCATGCCATCCCATAGCATTTTTCTCCGAAGTAGCTTCGGCATGAAAATCCAAAATAACATGAGGTGTTTCAACTTTTATCACAGGTAAAATTGAATCCAATTCATGAAACGGATTAGAATATCTATTCATAAATATCTGACCTGCAAGGTTGATTACACCTAATTTTGAGTGTCCATCAACTGATGAGACAAGGGTATAACCTCTTCCTGGTACATCAGCAGGATAATTTGCAGGACGAATTAATTGCGGAGTTGTATCCACGAAGTCAAAAATTTCTTTCTGCGCCCAAACATGGTTACCTGTAGTGATTACAGATACACCTGAAGCTAACAACTGATCAACAATTTCAAATGTAAGACCTTTGCCTCCAGCTGCGTTTTCAGCATTTGCTACAATGAAATCATACGAATTTTCAGATGTTCTGTGAAGTTGTTTTAGAAACTCGGTTACTGCTCTCCTTCCAGGATTACCAACAATATCTCCAATAAACAGTATTTTCATTTTATTTTTTCACATTTCTCGTAATATATTACGGTATGCTTGTGCATTCTTTATTGTTGTGATATATGTCTATTACTCATTACTCCCCATTTCAAATTCGAAGCACAAGCTTTTTATTATTTTATTACCAAATCACTTGTAATGTATGTTCTGTATATATCAAAAAAGATAATAACTAATATGCTTCTAAATTGGTAAGTGTAAATACGGATGCAAATGAACATCCGAGTGCTCTTATTTTTTCCTCTCCCCCTGCTTGCCGATCAATGACTGCGATTACATGTTCCACTGTGTGTCCTTCTCCCCTTATCTGTTCTATTGACGTACAGACTTGTCCAGCAGTCGTGATAACATCTTCTATTACAACAAGTGTGCTTTTACTTTTTACACCTCCTTCTATAAGATTACATGTTCCGTAGGGTTTTGCTTTTTTACGCACATAATAACAAGGAATTCCCGTTTGTAAAGAGATTGCAGTTGCAAGAGGAATTCCTCCTAATTCTAAACCTGCTAAACCATCAAAATTTGCAGGTAACAATTTTACCATCTCGCTTGCGATGGTAGAAAGTAACTTAGGCTCACTTTCAAATCTGTATTTATCCCAGTAGAAATTGCTAATTAGACCTGAACGGAGTTTGAACTCTCCAGTAAGATATGAAACGGATCGGATATGTTTTACCAACTCAGCTTTTGTCATAGAGATACCATTCTGAAGATTAATTTAATACACCTCTATATGTGCAGTTCCAGATGAAATGACTTCTCCAATTACAGCAGCTTCAGGACAGTCGGCAGCATGAAGTTCGTCTAATGCTGCATCAGCATTTTCGGCTGGGAGTGCAAATAGGAGACCCCCTGAAGTTTCTGCTTCCATCAAAATATGTTGCATTTCATCCTTAACAGATTGATTGAATGTAATCTTGTCAGCAAGAAATTTTGAGTTTGCTATGTATGCTTGTGTATAGATTTTCTTTGCCACAAGCGCAGGTGCGTCTTCAAAATAAGGGACAGCATTGCTGTTTATTCTTAGTGTGACATCATTACCTTCTGCCATTTCTGTAGCATGTCCTAACAACCCATATCCAGTAACATCTGTACAAGCAGTAGCTTCATTTTTTACCATCACTTCTGCGGCGGAAGCGTTTAGACGTGTCATAGATTCAACCAATTGTGGAAGTACTTCATCACTGATTTTATTGAATTTCAATCCGGTGGTGAGAATGCCGATCCCCAGATTTTTTGTTAAGATCAGAATATCACCAGGACACGCCCCATAATTCCTAACAAATTTTTCCGGATGTACAACACCTGTAACAGCTAATCCATACATCAGTTCAGGAGCGTCTACTGTGTGACCACCAAGAAGTGCAGCACCAGATTCTGCTGCTTTATCCGCTCCACCTTTGACAATGTCACCCAGAATTGATAAATCAAGGTTATCTTTAGGCCAACATGCAATGTTCAAAGCAGTTTTTGGTACTCCACCCATACTATATACATCACTTAGTGAGTTTGTTGCTGCAATTGCACCAAATGTATAAGGATCGTCAACAATAGGAGTGAAGTAGTCTACTGTGTTGACAAGAGCAAGCTCATCAGATAATCGATATATACCCGCATCATCAGATGTTTCTGTTCCAACAAGCAGATTTGGATCGGTAGATTTTGGAAGGTTTTCCAAAACTTGCGAAAGCTCACCCGGAGCAAGTTTTGATGCTCAGCCAGCACATTTGACTGTCTTGGTAAGTCTTATCTTTTTTTTTGTCATTGTGTTTGTGTTGTATCTTTCCTTGATTGAATTCTTTATATTGTTTATGCATCAAATAGATAGTTAACTGCTTGTTGAAGTTGAAGAAAGATTGTGTTGAACTGTTCCATTGTTGCTTTTTCCCTCTTTTCTGTTTCTTTCCTATTGATATGTAATCGTAAACTCTCCATAATGCTTCTATAGTACCACGATTGTGCTTCTAACCTTCCATGAAAACGTTCCCAAACTATATCACCAATGACATCATACTCAGAGATAACTGTTCGTAGATTATGTAGTTTGTCAGCACAAGTGACAAGGCAAATCTCTGTACTTGCAGTTTTCAACGTTTCAATCAGTTCTGTTTTTCTTTCTCGCCACTTTAGAGATTTGTTTTCTGAACATGCATCAACTATCTCCGCAATTAGTTCACCGAAAGTATTGCGAATACATTCCAGTGTTATGTCAGTATCCTCAACAGTATCATGCAGAATTCCTGCTATTACAACATCCTCAGAACATCCTTCCCCCATAAGAATGAGACCTACTGCATACGGATGTGATATGTAAGGTGTTTCAGTGCCTTTTCGAAATTGTCCATCGTGTGCCTGTGCAGCGAGTTCTAACGCTTCTTCAATACGGTTTTTCCGTATACCTTCAACCGCCATAAATTCAATCGCGACTCGTGTTCGCGCCTATTCCTATAAGTTTACTTAACCTATCGTTAGAATTATAAGATAAAAACAGTCTTAAATGATACACTATTTTCACGTACTTCGTCAAGATATTTTTGTAATGCGAAAGACACAACCAAGTTTTAGTTACTCACACTAACAACAAATATAAAATGAATCATAATAATCCAATCAACCTGAAAGTATTGATCTAACGAAAAAAACGCGATTTTTCTTAACAAGGTTGTTAAGAAAAATCGCGTAAATATGTTAGACAGTGCAAAATCTTATTGTTGTTCAATAGGAAAATTGAAAATACCTTTTTCATCTGTATTGATATAAAACTTATTTTGATGGATCAATAAATTATCAACACTATCTGGAATTACAGGTGTAATTGTCTTCCACTCATCTTGATGATCCAAAAGATAAACACTTTTCCTGCCAACCCCATATAGTTTATTTCCATCTACAAAAAACAGATCAATATCAATATTTCTACGCGCGTTCTCTTTCATCAAATGCCATTCTTCACCTGTATCTGATGTTAATACCCCTCTGTAAGAAGCAACGTATATTTTTGATCCTACAATCTCTATGTCTTGGAATCCTATCAAGTTAATAGGTAAAACAGAAGTTAAATCCTTCCAATTCTTGCCGTCATCAACTGATTGTAATAGATGTCCATCTCCGCGTCCAACAATAATGTTTTTATCCGATATTTCAATAGTTAATCTCCCGTGATCAGGAACTTTGCCAAAATCTAATTCTGTATCAGTCCACTCTGAGTCGCCGATTGCAGCTTTTAATAAATGTCGGTTTGATTCCAAATAGAAAGTATTTTTACTGATTGCCAATGTGCGAATCCTTGGATTACCTTCAAGTGTCATTAGATCTTCCATTTGTTTTGCAGTTTTATCATTTATTCCTTCTTCTTTAATAGAATCAAAAAGAGCGTTTTTATCAATAGGTTCAATCCCTAACTTTTTTATAAATGAGTCTCCTCCGATTTCAGGTAAACCTTGAATTGGATTTAACTCAGTACCGTCAGAAGACAATTGACATATACATATTTTTTCAGACCTATCTCGAGCAAGCGCAAAGAATTTATCATCTACTATAGTGAGTTCAGATGGATAGTAGTCACTGCCTTTACCAGAATCAATCAGAACTGGAGCCCATGTATCTCCACCATCAGTGGAGTAGAGGATTTCATGTGGAGATTGCGCGTATAATCTGTTATTGTATGAGACCAAATCTCGGATTTCTGATCCTACTATTCCTCTCATAGATTTCAGCCATGATTCACCCCCATCAATTGAACGGTTAATCTGATAATGTTCTTGCCTGTATATAGTATTATCGTTTAATGCAACTATAGAAAAATCAGGATCAGGAGGTAGATTTTCAGGGTGACCAAGATTAGTCCAAGATTTTCCACCGTCCCTTGAACGAAAGGTATTGATACCGAAAAGGATTACCGTTTTGCCTGAAACAACTAAACTGAATTCATCACTTACCGAATAGGTATCGGTTTGTTTCGGTGTAATTTCTATCCAGGAATTTCCTAAATTGTCTGAGCGAAATATTTTCCCTCCAAAATCTCTCCATCGATTCAATTCCTTATTTGATTGCAACATTTCTAACCGTTCTGATTTATCAACTGTAGTACTAATATAGAGCACCTTTTTAGAAACTTTCATAGCAACCACAGATTTAATATCTTCTTCATTCAACTTATGCCAAGCTCGTGATTTTAGACGATAGAGTCCATCCTCCGTACCAACAAACAAAGTCTTTCCAATTGTACTCATACAAGTAATATTTTGGTCTTCCAATCCATTATTTAAAGGTATCCATGGTTGTCCAAATCCGATTGAATGCACTACTCCCTCTTCGTGTGCGAGGAATAATCCTTCCTGATTTATTACCAAATCAACAACATACAGATCTAAGTCTGGATAATATGAAAAAGTATTCCATGTAACACCATCATCACTTGATGAATAAAGTTCTCGTCTATCAGCTAAATAGAGTAATCCCTTCCATTCAGTCATCGGTATTGTCTGATAGGATTCTAATGGAATGCTGTTGTTAATGAGTTCCCATCCACTTTTATCCTCTAAGATTCTGTAAACCCCTGTTGATGATACAGCAAATAGTATCCCTTTTGATGAAACAAATAATTCCTTTAGTTCAGTGTATTCAGGTCCCTGAACCTGAGTCCAGGTGTTTCCTGCAGTCTTGGGATTAGGTTGGTTTTTCTGTTTTTCAGCAGTTATGTTAAAATCGCTTTCCGACGGTTTCGTGACAATGGTTTGGGGTTTGCTGCATGCGTTTAACAGACATAAAACCAGTATTGCACCTGAACAAACTGTTATCCAAGACATTGATGTTTTCTCTCTTGATGCAGTCAACGATGTGATAATTTCAATCTTTTCCAGAATTTTCTTAGCTAAACTTGAGGAATAATGGAAGCAGTTTAAATTCTTAATAAACATAGAATTTTCCTCCTTCGTCTATTAGAAAGTCTTTTTAAGTCGGTTGGAATTAGAATTAGTTTGAGATCTGTATAAGAATAAAGTTATAATAAAAAGAGAGCATCTATGATAAAAGAATTTATAACTATCTGATATAATTGTGCTTTTCAATATGTATTATACAACAGTTTTGTTAAATTGACGACCTTTTAGACCTTTTAATTGAATATGACGCAAAAATGGAACACAAACCAAGTTTAAAATAAAAATCGTGTAATAATGTTTGAGTTTATTGAAGGTTATCATTCTCCAATAGGAATTTTGAGAATGCCTTTTTCTCTTGTTACAATGTAAAATTTATTGTCATGGTTAATAAACTGACGAATAAAATAATACATTGCATGAGGAAGTGCAGGAGTAATAAGTTTCCATACTTCTTGTTTTTCTAATCTATACACCCCTTTATTAGCGACTCCGTAGATGTTTTTTCCTTCTACAAAAAACATATCTATTCCAACATTTCTACCTTCACTATCCATAATCACATGCCATTCTTCACCAGAATCTGATGAGATTACCCCTTTTTCAGTTGCAACGTATACGTATGATTCTAATATCGTTATGTCTCTAAAAAAGTTGAATTGAATAGGTAGATCAGATGTGATATCCTTCCAGTTTTTACCACCATCAACTGATTGAATGAGATGCGTGTCTCTTCTACCAACATAGATATTCTTATCAGATACAGCGATCCTAACACCATAATTGGTATTGCTCTTTTCAAAATCAAATTCTGTATCTGTCCATTCAGTTGCACCCATAGTTGCTTTAAACAATCTACCGTTAGATACCAGATAGAATGTATTATTACTGTTTTCCAAAGCAATAATTCTTGGTGTATTTTGACGTTTCGATGCAATAGTAGGTAATCCAGGAATAGGTTTTAGATCGGTTCCATCAGAAGACAAACTACAAATACGGACATTGCCTACACTATCACGAGCAAGTGCAAAAAAGGCATCATCTACGACAGTGAATTCTGAAGGGTAATGGTCGCTGCCTTTACCAGAATCAATCTGAACGGGTATCCAGGTCTCACCACCATCAGTAGAATAGACGATTGTATCGGGAGTTTTCGCATATAATTTATTATTGTATGAGGCTAAATCATGAATATCTGATCCTATTATACCTTTCATAAATTTATGCCATGATTCACCACCATCAATTGAACGGTTAATCTTATACCTTCCTTGTTTATAGAAAGTATTGTCGTTTAGTGCAATCATAGGAGAATCACTATATCCATCTGCATCTTTGACTCTACCAAGATTGGTCCAAGATTTTCCACCATCCCTTGAACGAAAGGTTTTCATGCCAATTACAAATACCGTTTCACCAGAAACAAGCATGTTTAAATCAAATACCCTTTCAAGTGGATTGCTTGATTTGGGTGTAATATTCTCCCAAGAATCTCCCAAGTCATCTGAGCGGAAGATTTTCCAATTCATAGAAGTTCTTGTAAGCATCCCTTTGATTACACCTATTGTTATTAGATTGAATTTGTCGTTATCAACAGTTGCAACATAAAGTTTATTCTTAGAAACTTCTATTGTAGTAACCTCTGATTTTATATTGTCTTCATTCAACCTATGCCAAGTTTGTGCCTTTAGACGATAGAGGCCATCTTCCGTACCAACAAACAAAGTGTTACCAATTGTACTCATTGAAGTTATTTTTTTGTTTTCTAATCCACTGTTTAATTGTTTCCATGGTTGTCCAGGTCCAACTGAATGGAAAACACCATTATCATTTGCTAAGAAAAATCCATCCTGATTTATTAATAATTCAACAGTAGCTCCTTTTGGAAGATTGGAAACAAAATTCCAATTAACACCATCATCATTTGATCCATATATTCCTCGATAGGTAGTAATATATAGATTTTCTTCCCATTCTGCTATTGGCATTTTGTAATAACCAATTAAAGACTTGCTGCTCTCCATGTGTTTCCAACCACTATTATCGTCGGCAATTCTATAAACCCCAGTTGAGGAAACAGCAAAGAGTGTTCCTTTTGATGAAACAAATAAATCATTGATTTCTGCGCTTTCTGGTCCTTGAACCTGAATCCAGTTGTTTGCTTGGGTATTGTCTTCGGGTAAGATTTCTTGTGCTTCAGCAGCTAACATTAAGTCATTGTGTTCTTTTCCCAAAAGGTTATCAACACCAAACGCAATAGCATTTCCAATTTTACGCTTATTATCAGGTTTTGACTGATAATCAAATATAACAGATGCATCAACGAGTTCTATAGTTGCTTCGGATTCTGATTCCAAATCATAAGGTTTGTTGAATCGGGTTTGGTATCGTGTACTCGCACCTAACAAGCAAATGATCAATACCGCGGCTGAACATACTGCTGCCCACGGCAACAAAGGCTTACTATTTGGTGATGGTGTCGGTTTGATGTTAGCAATTTTCTCCATTACCTTTTCAGTAAAGTTAGTTTGGAGTTGAACGTTATTTAGTGTTTCACGAATCATGGGTTCTTCCTCCTTAAGACGTTTACGTGCCCTTCTTAATCTGCTTTTGATCGTATTTATGGATACTCCTAATAATCTACTGATCGCATCGGATGTCATTTCTCCGATATAATGTAGAGTAACAACAGTACGTTCACTTTCGGGTAATTTACCCAAAAGTCTTTTAACGAGTTCTTGTCGTTGTTCTGCAGCAGCTACTTCACGTTGTTTCGCTAAATATTCTTCATAAGCGTTTTTGTCTAAGACTTTCTTGTTTGTGTCTTCTATAGATTGCATAATAGGTTTCTTCCTTCTGTGCCAATCTGCACAAAGTCGACTAGTAATGACATATAACCAACCCGCAAATTGATCCGGTTTCTTTAATGTTGCGAGTTTTTTGTAAGCTTGGAGGAAAGCATCTTGTGCAATTTCTTCTGCAATCTGAAAATCTCCAATTTTCCGCCATGCAAGGGCATGTATACCTTTTTGGTATTTTTCAACCAAGATACCAAAAGCTTTATCGTCACCAGATAGTATGTTGTGAATCAATGCAACATCGTCATTTTTCATCGAACTCCTCCAACATTTTTTGTTTACGATATATAGTGACGTAAATTAGAAGTGAAAAAGGTGCAAAATCTAAAGAAAATACGTAAAATGATCCATACAATTATTCTGTAAATGCTAATTTAACGAATTGTGTTAGTTAACTTACGGTATGAATCATGCCATACGCGCATGCTTCTTTAGACATTCCCCACCTACTGTTTTTGCGTAAGTCCTGTTCAATATTCTACTATAGTTTAATTCATTTGAAAGCATTTCAACATCAGAGGTTATATCTCTGAACTGCGTGCAATGATACTCGTCGTATTTCATCTAACTCCTGCGGACTAAAGACACCAGCACGATAAAGATTTCTATACTCCTCAGAAACACTTTGACCAAAAATCATCAGATCGTCAGTATTAATTGTAACAGGGACACCATTGTCATACAGAATTCGTATTGGATGACAAGCCAAGTTCTCCACACTTCCCAACATAACGTTACTGGTTGGACAAACATTTAATTGTACACTGTTATTAGATAGCCATCGCATGACTTCCGATGATTCTGCTGCTGCAATACCATGTTGCACCTCATCTAACTCAAGAACTTCGATAGTACGACGAATTTCTTCAGCACCATTGAATTCACCAACATGGGCTTTCAACTTCATATTTGCTACACGTGCTTTTGCATAAAGTGATTTTACATCTTCTGGACGACACGCTTCTTGATGGCTATATAAATCTATTGACTTAAACACGTCAGTTTCAATTGCATTTTCTGCTAAGTTCGTCAACCTTAAATCACCAGCACATCCTCGAGCAAAACCAAGTTCTGGGCGCAAATCAATTCTTGAACTATACCTTACAACTAAGTCAGTCACAAAATTGCAAAATTCAGATAACCCATTAGCATAAAAATCTGATATACGGATGTCAAAACTCATTTCAAGCATTACGACACCATCCAGTATTGCATCATCTAAAGCAGATTTTACTATGAACTCAAAACCTTGTTGGTGTCTTATATGGGGCATAAGAACACTTCCCGCGTATTCAAGCATTCTCTCAAGTCCGTCCATTGCAATAGGAGGTCTTGTTAGTTCTTTTCCTAACCAGCGCTGAACATTATCTAAACGCGTACTGAACATTGCGTGGTTATGTACATCTGTTTTTGGAACAGCCTTAATAGCTTCGAGATCATCTGAAATCAGTGCTTCAATGAAATTATCGCTCATAGTTTTTGTAGTTATTGAAATTAACATAATACTCACGCGGTTCAGAGAAATCAGCAAGCACCTTTGATCCAACTCTTAGATATCTTGCATTGAGCAATATGAAATCATTTCCCCGTAATAACAGGTATTCTCCCTCAAATTCTATTTCTCTATTTAAATCATTAACAGACATTTTTGCATACCCATCATCAGAAATCAAAATAGTATCTGTAATTCCATTTGACTGAACTTGAAAGCCGGTAGCTAAAACATCCACATCAGAACAGACAGGAATTGGACAGATAGTAGGTTTATGGTCATCATTATGTTTCATAGGATACATGAATGTATTCATAACAACAGGAAACTCACATCTGACATGATAAGTAAGTTTATTCCCATCTAAACTCACATCAAGATTGTCTGAGATTGCTGGTGCCATGAAAAGATTACTACAGTCTTTTTCTTGCGTCCAGAACTGTCCGTTTTTTTGTAGAACATAAGGTGTTGTTTGCTTTTCCTGTGATGTTTCAATATGGAAAACCTGTTCCAGTGAATGTTCCCCGTCCCCAAGTATCAAATCATGTAATATGTAGTATTCACCTTTAATGTAAAAAATGGAACGTCTATGATGAAAATCTTCTGATTTTTTTTCGCCTGCTACAAAGTCAAATGAAGTGTTAGTAATCCAGCGCGTATCTGGATCAGGGATGTTTCTGGATTCTTTGTTTTCCCTTTGAGTCTGGCTTAATCCATCAATTAAAACAGTGTTAATGAATGCATCATCAGCATTTCCAATATCTTTTTGAATGTTCTCAGTTATCACCTGTCTACCATGTGCAAATAGTGTAAAACTCAGCCTATTATCATATCTCTGTTTACCTATTGGACCGCTGTGAAAACAGAGGTATTGTGCATTAGGATTCCAACTATCTCTCATGACAAAAATACCCGAAAAGAGAAAGGCATAAGATTTTTCAGACGGTTCAATTCCATGTTTTCTTAAAGAATGAATGTATTGGAATTCGCTGAGATTAGATAATTTGCTGTTACCTAATACAACAGCATCTAAATTGTCACAAACAGGGGTAGTAACCCATTTTGGAAAAGACAGATTGGGTAGAGATATGTAAATGCTTGCTTGTAACTGCTTTTCCAAGCAAGTCTTCATTTCTGAAACACATTCAGTTTTGTTAGGATGCTTTACTTGATCATAAATATACAAGAACCTTGAGAAACTGTTAATTGAATCTATTTGAGTATTAAGGAGTTTGTCTTTATGAAATCCGTCAGGATAGAAGAACGACTCTACTATCCACTTGAAACGTCGTAATGCAAATGTTAGTAACTGTTCACTAACGCGAAATTCGGGGAATAGCAAGGCAGCAATGCCTATTTCTGTCGTAGAATATAAAGCTGGTGACGGGTAGATTGATGTTTTCAGCAAGCATTCAAGATATGTTTTGGCTGCACTATATGATAATGTATTATTAACATAAGATATATCTACAAGCACATTTTTATGTTCATTTCTGTAGTTCGTATATGCAAATTTTGCTTCAGTATACTTCCCTTTTGATATTGCTGATTTGACATCTTCTAATCCATCATAATCCAAATTGAGATAACGAAAAAAGTCAGTATCTTCTAAAGGAAAGGTGCGTATATTTTTGTGTCTAAATTTTCGTTCCAATACTTTGTTATAGTTTTCAATTGCAGATTCAAGAATTTGCAGGTTCAAACTACTACCAAGTGAAAACGCTACATCAATTGGTATCGTTATGTGAGTATCTGATGATGTTGGATGTACTTCAGAAAGATTAGCAGCAATACGTCCAAAACCAGCAAGTCTCCATAGTACTGCTTGTGGCAACACTGAGCAGACACAACCTGCTAAAGCCAAACTGCTACCTGCTACCAATTTTTCACGAGGTGTTGATGCTATCGGATATGTCCATAAGTATTCTATGTGTTCAAAGAGGATTCGGCTAAGTTGTACCAAATCAGTTTCATCCAAAGTCTCATGAGCAGCAATTGCAAGTGCTTCAATTATGCGTGCTGAAACAGATTCTATTTGCCATGCTGAATATTGTTTAGAAAAAACAACAGGAGTATGATGTTCCTCTGAAAAGGTCAAGAGTTCTTCGAAGTCTGCAATCGGCTGAAACTGATCAATTATAGGTATCTCTCTTTTAGCAAGTATTGATGCTAAAAGTGAAATATCTTCTGTTTCAAACGTCGTAAATTTTCCTGACAACATAATTGTACACGCTCTTGACTTCATTTATCCTGTGTGGTATAATAGCAATATTCAGAAGATTTGTCAAAGTACGCTTGGATTCTGATTGATTTGATGATCTTACATTTTTTTCAATGAACTTACTAACTTTGGCATACATATTAGGAGTTTTACATGGCATATACATTTCATCATATACATCTCAGATGTGAAGACCTTGACGGTGCTATAGACTACTATCAAAAAATGTTTGATGGCGAAATAATTGATACTGTTGAAGTTCGCGGTTTAAAAATAGTTAAAATGGAAGTAGGGGGACAAAACATTTTCCTTTCACCAAAATTTGGAGAAATGGACGTAGAAGCCACAAGCGGCAAGCCCCGTTGGGGAGTCTATCAACTTGCATTTACAGTAGAAGACCTTGATGCTGCGGTTGCTGAACTACAGAAAAAAGGGGCAGAACTTGAAGACCTGAAACCAGAAG
Source organism: Candidatus Poribacteria bacterium (assembly GCA_963663765.2). Taxonomy (GTDB): domain Bacteria; phylum Poribacteria; class WGA-4E; order WGA-4E; family WGA-3G; genus MSPOR6. Next base: position 231,697 of record CAXXUA010000002.1, read on the forward strand.
GACTCATGATGGCGTTTTTCAAAGGACCAGACAACGTTCAAATTGAACTCATTGAAGTATAAAGAAAGTGATTGATTCCAGTTGTGATCTTACAACCGATTTTCGTTGAGTATCCCGATGAAATACAGCGAAATATTCCATACAATTCAAGGGGAAGGTATACTAATAGGAGTTCCGTCTGTTTTCTTTCGGACAAGTTACTGCAATTTAAGATGTTCGTGGTGCGATACGCCTTACACTTCGTGGACGCCAGAAAATAGGGATATTTCTATTGCAGAAAGCGTACAATCAATAGCAGAATTCAATTGCAAGCATGTCGTTATTACAGGTGGAGAACCGTTCATCCAAACTAAGGAACTAACAGACTTATGTCGTGAATTATATAAATTAGAACACCACATAACAATTGAAACGAATGCGACCGTCTTTGCTGATGTTGATGCACACCTAATTTCAATGAGTCCCAAGTTGCGAAACTCAAATCCTCCTATTGACAATCGGTTTTACAAAATGCACGAACGCGAACGTATCTGTCCTGATGTTATCCGTATGTTCTTAGATTCTTATCCTTGCCAGGTGAAGTTTGTCGTTGATTCACCAGACGATCTCGCGGAAATACGTTTACTGCAGAAGAATATCCAAATTCCGACTGAAACAATTCTGCTAATGCCGCAAGGAAAATCAACCAAAGTCTTGAATCAAAAACAGGAGTGGTTAGTTGATATCTGTAAAGAAAACGGTTATCGTTATTCTCCACGTGTGCATGTTGACATCTGGGGTGAAAAGCGCGGTGTATAAAATCATTTACAATATAAACTTGAACTGAAGTGAAGGAAAAGACTATATATGTCTCTCATAGCACAAAAAATAAGTGGTTGTTACAGGCGAGTTCTTGTTTTTCTTGTCCTGATTCTCTTTGTCGGTGTAGGTCTCGGTTTCATCGTTTACAATCGCGTTGGTGGTCCTGTAGGATTCAGATATTGGACTGCAATACGTGCGTTAAATGGCACTGAAAAACTGCTAATTAAAAACAGACCTGACGGTGTCTCGCAAGAGGAAGTAGAAGAACAATTTGAGACAGTGAGAGAAGCAATTCATAGCAGAGAGATTGACTTAATTTTGTTGTATGAGACACTCAATACATTTGCTATTAAATTTCGCACGCCAGGATTAGCCTCTGACACTAAACCATCTACACCGGAAGTAGAAGCATTTCTTACAGAACTTGAAAATACTGTAATCCCAGAAGAATGATTACTTGGTGAACAATCCAATTGTAATGAGAATAGATCTATGTTATATCCATACAAAATTCCGCGATCATATTACGAATTTGGTTAATGTAAATATCATCACTCAATGCAGTGTTTATCAACAATGAAATTGCACGTTGTATCCTCAATCGTAAATCTCCCCATGCATCCACTAATAACTGACTTTCAGTTGCATCTGGTCTTGTTTGTGCGTGTAAAATCCTATTAATTATAGTAAGATAGGATAGTAAATGATGACCATCTACGCGCGCAGAAACCTCATTTGTATAACATTTTTCTCGATTGTGGATTACCCATTCCGAATAAGTTCTAACTAATTCACGGTTCAGTAAGGATATAAAGTTACCATCCTCTTGAAATGCGCCAATACTGGTAAAATGTTGTACTAACCTGCGTTCCTGCCAATCCCACCCAATGCTTGCAAAATCTATTAAATAAGGCACATCACCATTGATGACGATATTATTTCCTTGGTAGTCAAGACTGTCCAATGTTGTAGGTGCTTTCAGAAGAGTATTTGAAAGATTGTTCCATGCGGAATCAAGGTGGTCTAATTGTGAAGCAGTGAGTGGATTCTTCTGTAGATGTGCAAGATATCCAACTGTTTTCCTTCCCTGATCCAGTAAACTCTGCAGAATACTATGTGCATCAAATTGAAAAACATACGGCAAATACTGTGTCTTATTCTCAACAAAATGGGTTTCAATACGACATAGTTGTTTAATGATATTATGCAACAATGGAGTAAGGTTTGATGTTGAACAATTCTGTGCAAAAGAATCAAGTGTCTCATCTCCAACCCATTCCAACAAGAGTGTCCGATGATTTTCCGATTCCCAAATCAGTTGCGGCACAGCACAGTCGCCGTTATGAAGCGAAGAAAGTGTAAACTTCTCAATCTGAAATGGAGTCATACCTGCTTTAGTTACCGGTTCAGTATTATCATGTTGTTTAAGTAGAAAATGCTTGTCTCTGATTCTCAGTCGGTGGACGTTCTGCTTTTCACGATTCCCGTGTAGAATCTTTTCAATAATAATTTCAGTAGGTTTTATTTGAAAGTGATTCGCGATTTTATGTAATACTTCCTGCATATCTGTCCTCCAGATACGTATGGTAAATTATGGAATTAATTACACACTTGCACAGGTAGGAGCGACCTCCCGGTCGCGACCGTCCACTGAGTAGGTAGGAGCGACCTCCCGGTCGCGACCGTCCCCTGAGTAGGTAGGAGCGACCTCCCGGTCGCGACCGTCCACTGAGTGGGTAGGAACGACCTCCCGGTCACGACCGTATGGAGACCATGTATAAAAACAGTCGTGACAAGTAAATCAACGGTATGAATGCGCCTATGGCATTCCCCGGGTCGCTCCTACCAAATAAAAGAATAGAATACTTAGTAGAAATGTAAACTTATTTTCAAATTTCACCATAATTTTGACGTGAACTATTGCTATCTGTTGAGTTTATATGTAAACATAAGAATTGAATTGTTTGTCGTAATTGTGATATAATATATTAACAATAAAGAAGAGTGAGATCAATAAATGCACCTTGACTACCAAAAAGTTCTGGATCTGTCTTACATCGTTGATGAAAACAGTCCGCGCGAATTACCTATTGATCCTGTACGTATTTATGATCAGGCGACATTAGAAAAGGACGGTTATTTTGAAAGTAGAGTAGACATGTCTGGTCACTGTTCAACCCATATTGACACCCCTTGTTTGATGTATCCAGATGGCTATACTGTAGCAGAAATACCCAAAGAAAAACTAACAGGAAACGCCGTTTTAATGGATTTTTCTTCGGTCAAAAAACCTAAAGATGCTGTTACCGCAGAGGATGTTAGCGAATGGGTAAAAGCAAACGGAGAGATTCCTAAAGAGAGTATTGTTTTTATGCGGACTGGGATGGATAGGTTTGTCTATCAAGACAACTTCAACCGCGAATGGATTGGCTTTAGCGAAGATGCTGCAGAAATGTTGGTAGAAATGGGAATAAAGGTAATTGGCACGGATGCTTGTAGCATTGATTCAGTCGCAGGACATCCACCGTTACATGATGGTCTTCCCCCCGCGCACCTCGTTTTTCTTGGTGCAGGAATTCCACATGTCGAGGATTTATGTAACCTAAGCCAACTTCCAACACGTTTTTTTGTCGTAATAGCTCCACTTAAGTTAGCACGAAGTTCTGGGGCGCCAACACGTGTACTCGCTTTTGTATAATACTATTGTGCTGCAACTCACCTTAAGCATACCGCAACCTTTGCTATATCTGAAATAAAAAATGGAACTAAACATACCAGAGATGCTATCAGATTTGTTACGTGAAATCGGTCAGATAGGTGGCAAGCATGTTTATCTTGTTGGTGGATCAGTTCGTGATATAATACTTAAACGAAAAACTATTGACATTGACATTGTTGTAGAAGGGGATGCAATACGGATTGCACATGAGTTTCAAGATCGTTGGAATGGAAAACTGCAGACATATCCAGAATTCGGTACTGCAACCGTCACACGTTCTGATCCCATACTACCGAAGGTGGATTTCGCAACCGCACGAAGTGAAACGTATCAAAAGCCCGGAACGTTACCTAAGGTAAAACCTAACACGATAAATGAGGATTTATTGCGGAGAGATTTTTCCATAAATGCATTAGCTATGCGTTTAGACAAAGATGCATTTGGAACATTTATAGATAAGACTGATGGACTTGACGATCTAAAGTCAGGAACTATTCGCGTTCTACATAACAAGAGTTACACAGACGATCCGACACGTATATTTCGCGCATGTAGATACGCAGCACGTTACAACTTCCACATTGCAGATGCGGATATAGAATTGATTCAAAAAGCAATACCTCAAATTGCATTTCTTAGTGGTGAGCGAATTCGGAATGAAATTGACCGCATATTTCTTGAAGATTGTACATCCACAGTTATTCACCAACTTTCTGATTGGGGTGTCTTCAATACTATAATTCCAGGATGGGTGGTCTCTTCAACATTTTCAAAAGACTACAAGACTTCTCAAAAAGCAATTTCGTGGGCATCACAGAATCTTACTGACATAGATTTTCAAACGAATATAGTTCAATGGATGACTCTATTCGGATTAAGCAATTCATTGAGTATGCCAAAATATATGATTGAAGCAATCTGCTTCAGACTTGTTTTATATCAACAACTTCGCAAGGTTGCAAGCATACCTTCAATAGCGGAACAGAATACCGATAGTCATAGCCAACTCATAAAAGTTTTTGAAAAACTTGATATTCCGCTTTCAAACGATGTTAGTTTTGACTATCAGAACGGAAAATGGTGCATTGTTGATAATGAAAACAAGGCAACCTATGTCTATGGAGATGGAAACTTATACAATGTTCATACGCCTTTAACTGTTTTTCGTCAATTAATGCACATTTTGGATTCGTTGAATAACAGATTACCAACAAGCAGAATATATCAGTTATTGAAACCCATTCCAGTGGAAGCTCTTGTTTTGGGTTATACAGATACGAATATAGCTAAACTAAAACGTAATATAATTGCAGATTACCTTATAAGCTTGCGACAAGTAAAACCAATTATTAACGGAGATGACCTGATCCAATGGGGTGAAATACCTGGTAAGAAATTTGAGACAATTCTTTGGAAACTTTTCGCTGCTCAATTAGATGGAAAAATCAAAACAAAATCCGAGGCATACACACGGTTTTTAACTATTATTAATCATTCTAAGAAACAATTCGAAAATTAGAAATATTGGAATTTACATAGTTTATGTTGACACCAGAAACCATCTATTCAGCAATTCTTACAATTACACAGTTCATCATCTTATTAACTTTTCACGAATGGGGACATGCTAAATCAGCATATATGTTAGGAGATTCAACTGCGCGTGATCAAGGACGACTTTCGTTAAATCCGGCTGTGCATATTGATCCTATTGGAACGCTTCTTTTACCAATGATTGGATCGTTGATGGGAGGAGGATTTTTCGGATGGGCAAAACCAGTACCCGTTAACCCGTATAACCTGAAAAAACCGAGAAGAGACCTTATGCTGATCGCGGCAGCAGGTCCTTTTATGAATATTGTTTTAACTTTTGTAATTTTTGGATTAATCCATGTATTTGAACTAATCCATGGTTATCGTTCATTTGATGCAAACACTTACGTAGGTATAAAGACATTTCTAATTAATTCTGGAATTATAAGTGTATTCCTTGCAGCCTTTAATATGCTACCACTTTTTCCTTTAGATGGTTTCAGTGTTGTAAATGGTATTTTACCCGAAAGTTTATCTCGAGAATTCTCTAAACTTGCTACGTATGGCATGCCTATTCTAATGGCAATTATTTTTCTTCCAATTATTTTTGGAATTCCAAATTATGTTTTCATTTTTCTTTTTGATATAACAATGGAGACATTCAATTTAATAGGAAAAATCATGGGAATCCGATAGTACATTTCATTTAACTAATGCTATAGACAAAGACATCAATGTTAGAACAAATTTCATCGACCAATTCATCATTACATCCTATATACTCTATAAAAATAGATGGTTTTGAGGGACCACTTGACCTTCTTCTTGAACTAATACAGAAGGAGGAGATGGATATACGCGATATTCAGATATCTATAATTACAGATCGCTATCTTGAATATGTAAATCTAATGGAACAGTTAGATCTGGATCTGGCATCTGAATTCTTGGTAATGGCAGCAAGACTGTTACATATAAAATCAGAAAGCATTCTTCCACAAATTGCTGAAAAGACTAAGTATCCGATTGGCAATCAAGCTCAACTTGTTCAACAACTACTGGAATATAAACGGTATAAGGAAGCAGCACAAGTATTGGATGTTTATGCAGAAAAACGCACTTTAATTTACAATCGAAGTTCCAAGTTGCACTCTGATTTAGATGGAACACGTACCTATGAAATAAAAGCGACACTTTTTGATCTACTTACTGCCTTTAAGAACATAAATGACAGAATATCAAATATTGAACAGGATGAGGAATACCATACAGTTGAAGAAGAAACCATTACTGTTGAGGATAAAATTGCTTTCATAGAAAGGCAATTAGCCAACGATGACCAACTACTTTTTGATGATTTATTTCATTTCACATCAAGTAAATTAGACCTCATTGTTACTTTTCTTGCTATATTAGAACTGATAAGATTAGGCACAATCGTCACTGTACAAACTGGATTGTTTGAAAGTATTTATATCGTCAAACCAGTCACAGAAAACAGCGGTTCTATTTAAAATATTCTGGGAAATCCCATAATGGAAACAGAAGATATAATTACTGACAATAATACATACCCGCAGCAAGATCGATCAAAGAACAATCCAAAATCTATATTGGAGGCGATACTATTTGCTGCAAGCGAACCAATCACTGTAAAGCAGTTTCAACATGCACTACCAGCGATGAATGTACGCGAGATAAGAAAAGCACTCACAGAAATTCAAGATGATTATCAAAGTACTAATAGAAGTTTTCGGTTAATGGAAATTGCAAACGGATATCAAATATGTACTCGTCCAGAATTCTCTGATTGGATACGAAAGTTTTACATCCAACAAGTACGTGTAACCTTGTCACCATCCGCTTTAGAAACGCTTGCAATAGTCGCATACAAACAACCAGTAACTCGGAATGAAGTATCAACTATTCGCGGGGTCAACAGCGACAGCGTTATCAGTTCTCTCGTTGAAAAAGAACTTGTCTGTGTTTCAGGGAGAAAAGAAGGGGCTGGTCGTTCGCTCTTGTTTTCTACTACAGATACATTTCTTCAGCAATTTGGATTGAAAGACCCTTCCGAATTACCCTCTCTTGAGGAAATTGAACAACTCCTTTCCCCATCAAATGGACTTGAGAATCTTCCCACCGGTCAGGAGGAAGCTGAAAATGAATTATAATGCTTGGTTTGAATGTGATTCAGGATGTACCTATCCACTCACTGAAGTCATCTATCGTTGCAAAAACTGCGATGGTCTATTAAAGGTCAATCACGACTTAGATGTGTTGAAGCAAAGAAGTGCGGATGATTGGAAAACTCTTTTTGAACAACGTTATATGCGAACACAATACCCGTATGGTAGCGGTGTTTGGGGGAAAAAGGAACTTGTTTGTCCTATAGTTGATGATAACAACATTATCTCAATGTATGAGGGTGGCACGAACTTGTTCTGGGCAGAACGTTTCGGTGAACAACTTGGACTCCCAGACCTTTGGATAAAACAGTGTGGTAATAGTCATACCGGTTCATTCAAAGACCTTGGAATGACAGTGTTGGTTTCTATGGTGAACCAGATTATATCAGATGGTGGAAATATACGAGCTGTCATGTGTGCTTCTACGGGTGATACTTCTGCCTCTTTAGCAGCTTATACTTCTGCAGCGGGAATCCCAGCTATTATCCTGCTACCTAAAGAGAAGGTTACCCGCGAACAACTTATCCAACCGATTGCTAACGGTGCATTGACCCTATCACTTGAAACCGACTTTGATGGATGCATGGATATCGTTCAAAAACTTGCTGCACGAAATGATTTCTATTTAGCAAATTCAATTAATTCACTTCGTATTGAAGGACAGAAAACTATTAGTATTGAAATTGTACAGCAGTTTGATTGGGATGTACCTGATTGGATAATCATCCCTGGCGGTAATCTTGGAAATGTCTCTGCACTCGGTTTAGGTTTCCTAATGATGAAGCAACTTGGGATAATAGACAGACTACCACGTATCGCATGTGCCCAAGCAGAGCGCGCCAACCCACTCTATCGCAGTTATAAAACTGGGTTCACGGAGTTTAAAGCCATCACAGCACAATCAACACAAGCAACAGCTATCCAAATCGGTAATCCTGTTTCAATTCACCGAGCAATACGTGTCTTGAAGCAGTTTGATGGCATTGTAGATCAAGCATCTGAAGTAGAATTAGCAGACGCCGCCGCAAGAGCTGATAGAACTGGACTCTTCAACTGTCCACACACAGGCGTAGCATTAGCTGTACTCATAAAAATGATAGAACGAAAACAGATACAAAAAACTGAAAAAGTCATTGTCATTTCAACTGCTAATGGCCTCAAATTTCCTGATTTTAAAGTTGCATATCATAATGTTGTTCCTAATGAATCCGCCCCGAAATATTATAACGCCCCAATTGAATTAGAAGCGAACTATGACAATGTACTCAAGCAAATAGACAAACAACTGAATGTGTAGGGTGTGCAAAGTTTTGGTTGCTGGACGTAGGGGCGGGGTCTCCCTGCCCCATAGGCGTCAATTTAAGAAAAAAGTGTTGGCATTTTCTCTTTTGGGAGGGGTTTTCAACCCCGATTTTATGTTCATTTTCTCTCAAATCGGGGTTGAAAACCCCTCCTACAAGAGGTCAAAACCCTTAAATTGACGCCTATGGGGCGGGGTCTCCCTGCCCGAACAGAAGTTTTACGCGGGCGAGGAAACCTCACCCCTACGATGTCCACAGTTCCCTAACGTCAAGTAAGCTTTGATAGTAACTGGACGGACTTCTTTTCAGAACTTACGCACCCAACGGTAGGCGCGCTTTGTAAGCGCGCTGGAAACCGAAAAAATGCTGAAAATTACACCATTTTCGTCATAATTCTTCATCAAATCATGAAAACTGCGTAAGTTCTGCTTTTAATATCAGAGTTTCTACAAAAACTTTACACACCCGAATGTGTCAGGGTTATTCAGTTTTAGGAGTTTTCTGTTATTGAGACTTACTGAAAGTTAATACCCAAATGAGGTTTCCTAACTGCCCCTTATACATCAATTTTAGATTATTCAAACATGAACATCGCTCTTTAAGTCCCGTAGGGACGACATGTTTATAGAAAACGAATACCCTCCCCAGCTCTTTAGTCCCGTAGGGACGATATGTTTATTCTTCTATGCCGTTCCTACGGAACTCAAGAGAGTTAGATAACATTTTTCTATAAACATATCGTCCCTACGGGACTAAAGACACGGACAAGATGGCAACACATAAAATTAACGTCATAGCAAAAAATCATCAAAAACACCTAGAACTAAATAACCCTGCGAATGTGTAAAAACTTTGTAAAAATAATTGAAATTGTGCTATAATCCAATATAAACGACAATAAATAGGAGTTAATGCATGTCAGATCAGTTTCAACCCAAACCTGAACACAAGTTTACTTTTGGGTTGTGGACGGTGGGAAACCCAGGGCGCGATCCATTTGGAGACGTTGTTAGACCCACATTGAAACCTACATATAGTGTCCAAAAATTGAGCGAATTGGGTGCGTATGGTGTCAACCTACACGATAACGACTTAGTTCCATTTGATGCTACTACAACTGAACGCGATCAAATCGTCAGTGAATTCAAGCAAGCTCTTGATGATAACGGTATGAAAGTACCGATGGCTACTACCAACCTTTTTTATCATCCGATCTTTAAAGATGGTGCTTTTACCTCAAATGACCCAAAAGTTAGAGCATTTGCTATTCAAAAGACATTAAACGCCATTGACCTCGGTGTTGAACTTGGTGCAACTGTGTATGTGTTCTGGGGTGGTCGAGAAGGAGCAGAGGTAGATGCCGCTAAACACGGTCCTGATACAATCAAATGGAACCGAGAGGCGATGAACTTCTTCACACATTATGTCAAAGATCAAGGTTATGATCTCAAATTCGCTTTAGAAGCCAAGCCAAATGAACCACGTGGGGACATTTACCTGCCAACAACCGGGCACATGCTTCATTTCATTGAAACACTTGATCATCATGAAATGGTCGGTGTCAATCCCGAATTTGCACATGAAACTATGGCAGGATTAAATTTTATTCACGGTGTTGCACAAGCTTATGAAGCTGGAAAGTTATTCCATATTGACCTTAATGACCAGAAAATGAGTCGTTTCGACCAGGACTTACGGTTCGGTTCAGAAAATATCAAAAGTGCGTTCTTCCTCGTAAAATTCCTTGAAGATGTAAACTGGAATGGTAACAGACACTTTGATGCACACGCTTACCGAACCGAAGATGAACAAGGAGTTTGGGATTTCGCAGCAGGATGTATGCGTAGTTACCTAATATTGAAAGAAAAAGCTGAACAGTTCAATGAAGATAAAGAGATACAAGGAATTCTCGCTGAACTTCGATCACGGGATCCTGAACTTGAATCACTCATGGCAAATTATAGTTCTGAAAACTCTGAAAAAATTAGAAAGATTGATTTCAAACCTGAAGTGATAGCACAAAAAGGACTGGGATACGAAAAGTTAGATCAACTTACATTTGAGATCTTAACAGGAGTTCGATAATTTCTGGTCATCTGTGCACTTTTCTATGATTTGATGGAATCTAATTATGAGTACGCTAATAATTGCTATATTGAGTTTTGTAGGTTTCATTGTCGCATACAATACCTATGGTAAGTGGTTAGCAAAAAGAATTTTCGGTTTAGACCCACAAGCAAAAGTACCAAGTCAAGAACTAAAAGATGATGTAGATTATGTTCCTACAAAAAAAGAGATTATTTTTGGTCATCATTTTACAAGTATAGCGGGTACAGGTCCAATCGTAGGACCAGCAATCGCAGTGTTTTGGGGATGGCTTCCTGCTCTGTTATGGGTCGTTCTCGGTTCCGTTTTCATCGGTGCAGTCCACGATTTTGGTGCATTGGTTGTTTCTCTCCGAAACAGAGGACAAAGTGTCGGTGAAGTCGCAGGCAGGATGATTGGACCTCGCGCAAAATTTCTATTCCTCTTTGTTCTCTTTATGGGTTTGACCATCGTCCTCGCAATATTTGGTTTGGTCATTGCCCTAATCTTTTCATATTATCCTGAGTCTGTCCTATCTGTCTGGATTGAAATCCCACTTGCTGTCGTTATCGGTGTTTGGATTCATCGTCAAGGTAAGAATATCCTCATACCGTCTATCGTTGCTCTCGGTATCATGTATATTGCAATGGCAGTCGGTGCGTATATTCTGCCAATTGACTTAGCCAAGTGGCTTGACATCGACTTACTTGGCAAAACTTACCTTAATGCTGTAGTTATTTGGACATTAGTGCTGTTTGTTTATTGTTTTATCGCTTCAGTGCTACCAGTTTGGACTCTTTTACAACCCCGTGATTTTATCAATAGTCATGAATTGGTATTAGCATTAGTGTTGTTAGTACTGGGTCTTGCTGTTGCAGGATTCACAGGAAAAGCAGACCTATTTGCATCCGCACCTGCAATAGCAAAAGACATTCCTCCTGATGCACCTCCGATATGGCCCTTCCTTTTCATTACGATAGCGTGTGGGGCAGTCAGTGGTTTTCACTGCATGGTGAGTTCTGGCACTTCCAGCAAACAGGTGGAATCCGAAGATGATGCACAATACGTCGGATACGGTGCAATGTTGTTAGAGGGAGGTCTTGCAGTTGTTGTGATTATGGCTTGTTGTGCTGGAATCGGTATGGGGATCTTCGACCGTGATAATTCCGACACTGCAAGTGCTGGAGGCTATAGATTCCAAGCTGTACTCAAGGAGGGAAGTACAGAACCCATTGTGAATCAAGATGCTTGGCGGACCAGATATGCAACAGGTGAAAGTATAACAAATCCAGACGGTACTAATACAATAGTTGGAGGTGGATGGGAAAGCCACAAACTCAGAGAGAAAGTCAGTGCATTTGTTGATGGTGGTGGTAATTTTCTTGCATCACTGGGGATTCCACTAAAAATGGGGATTGCGATTATGGCAGTACTGGTCGCAAGTTTTGCAGCGACCACACTGGATACTGCAACTCGTTTACAACGGTACGTTATACAGGAACTCGCTCAAACAGCGAATATAAAACCCCTAACAAACCGGTATATTGCAACTGCTTTTGCATTAATACTCGCTGCTGCAGTTGCCTTATTTCAAGGTCAAGGCGGTCCCGGTAGTGGTGGAATGACTCTATGGCCCCTCTTCGGCGCAACAAATCAACTATTAGCGGGTTTAGCATTTATGGTGATCGTCTTCTATCTCGTCCGTAGAAACAAACCCATCTGGTTTGCTTTTCTGCCTATGGTAGTGATGCTTCTAATGCCTGCATGGGCAATGTTACATCAAATGTTCAATCCGAACACTGGTTGGCTGTTTGAAGGCAAGTATCTTCTTTTCAGTTTCGGTGTTGTCATTGAAGCCTTGCAAATTTGGATGATCGCAGAAGGATTCATCGCATGGCAAAATGCGCGCGGAAATTATCCAGAATTACCTCCATTACAAACCGCAGTATCAAAAAGCAGTGCTTAAATTTTTACCAAAAAACTTCAATATTTATTGGCAATTGTGTTATACTTGCATGCTATACTTTAATTTATATGCATCTAAAAAGACAGATGTATAAAAACATTATTTGTTCACACTCTCGGAGGAATGCATGGAACAGCATATAACAGATGAACAGTGGGAACATTTCTCGGAATACGGCTATGTTCATATCGGTCAGGTAGCAACAGATGACGAATTATCAGAGTTACAACAACACATGGACGACATCATGCTTGGAAAAGCCCCCATAGATTATAACAAAATCATGATGCAACTGGATAGAGCGCCGGGAACAAACGCACCCGGACCACAATCTGCTGGACATAAAGGGGTTACTTTACTTTATAGAAAAATTCAGAATCTTGAATTGGATCCATACTTCTTAAAATATCTTCAAAATACTACTTTCAAAGAAGTCTGTGCAAACATCTATGGAAAAGATGTGCCTATTCTCTGTTTCCGCGCAATGTTTATGAACAAACCCGCAGGAGAAGGTACATATCTCGTCTGGCATCAAGATAGATGGACAGACCTTGACCGAGATCCTCAGATTACAATCTATACAGCATTAGATCCCGCAACGATTGAAAATGGATGTGTACATATTATCCCCGGCTCACATAGCGAACTCATTAATCCATCTCACGGTTCTGGTTTTCTTAATCAAGAACAGATAGATGACATCGTTGCGAATTCAACGCCACTGCCGCTGGAATTAAAAGCAGGCGAGGTAGTCCTACTACACAATTGGATGCTACACAGTTCGGGGACAAACCAAACGGAAATTCCGCGTAGAGCTTTCAGCGTGTGCTATATGCATGGAGATACAAAATCCCATCGCGGTTCAACCTTTAGACGCGTATTCGGTGAGGGTGCTTTGACAGTTGAAGATTTAGCGAAAACTGCATAGAAAAAAGTTTATACACATACTTGAACAAAACTTAATATTGAATAGGGAGAATGGAATGTCAAAAATTCGACTCGCCATGATTGGTTGTGGCGGTAACTCTTCAGGACATGCTCGGAGAATGAACGGAAATCCTGACGTGCAAATCGTTGGTACATGCGATGTCAATACCGATATAGCAAACAATTACATTGACCGAAATCTATCAGACCTGACCCCGCGTCCGAAGGCTTATGATGATATAGCAAAAATGCTTGCAGATGTAAAACCGGATGCTGTCGTAATTTCTACACCACATACATTACACTTTGAACAAGGCATGCAAGCACTTGATGCAGGATGTCACGTCTTGATGGAAAAACCGATGGTCACCTCCTCTGAAGACGCATATACACTGGCTGAGAAAGTAGAAGAAACTGGTCGTATTTTGACAATCGGTTACAACACACCATGTTCAGCAAACTTTCACTATATCAGGGAGATTGTACGTAACAAAGAATTCGGCAAGTTAGAATTGGTCGTTGGGTACATTACACAAAACTGGAAACGTGCTACAACCGGTAAATGGCGGCAGAAACTTGCACTTTCTGGAGGTGGACAAGCTTATGATAGCGGCGCACATCTCCTAAACAGCCTGTGTTGGGCAGTGGAAGCAAAGGTTGAAGAAGTTTATGCATATACAGACAATATGGACACCGAAGTAGATATTAATTCATCAATCAACATCAAATTTGAAAACGGTGTTCTCGCTTCAATGGTGATCAGTGGAAACTGTCCAAGTCCTGGTGGCACACACATGTCACTCATCTTTGACAATGGTAGAATTGAAGTTGATGGTTGGGGTGGTGGATGGATTCGGGTATGGAAAGGCGGAGAAGCCTTAAATCCTCCTCCAATTTCACCTGAGATGTCAGCTGGAAATCCAGATACCAATTTCATTGATGCTATCTTAGGAAGAGCAGAACCGCGCACAAACCCATTCAACGGCATCATTCAATCTGAACTGATGGACCTGATATACGAATCTGCAGAAAAGAAAACACCTGCGCGCCCGAAACGGTGAAAAGAGAATACCTTGTAATGCTTCACAAAGCGAATTCAAATTCAATTGAAGTAGGAAAATAATGGATACTTTCTTTTCGTTTCACCAAATATCATACGTAGTTTTCTTAATCTTTTTTATTATAATGGCTTATCGTGTATTTAACTATACTGAAACTGATAAGCATGGTCGTCGTTATCGTAGACCGTTGTTCTATCCAGGGAGAATCTGTCCAGGATGCGGGTTGAAAGTTATTACGAGAATACCGTCTTGTCCTTCATGTGGTCGTGATTTCTCCCAAGACAGTGAAGGTGCAAATGTTCAGCATAAGGATAATTTCTAAAATCGAATTTATACATTTTTAATTGAAACTAAATCATTACCTTATTTTTTAACTATATGCCAAAAACCACAACTCAAGGTGTAGAAAAGATGTCTGATCAACTAAATTTTAAATCTGGATACATAAGTATTATTGGAGCTGCTAATGTTGGAAAATCTACCCTACTTAACACTATCTTAGGGCAAAAATTAGCAATAGTCACGCCAAAACCGCAAACTACACGAAACCAAATTCGTGGGATTGTCACAACTGATACACATCAAATGGTTTTTGTGGATACCCCTGGACTAATGGACCCAAAATATCGACTGCAGTCAGAAATGGTACGAACTGCTTACGGAGCTTTACGAGACGCAGATGTTGTACTATTCGTAATAGATGTCACAAATCAGAATGAAAAGATTGATGAAAAAATCTTAGAACGACTCAATGCTGAAAAAAACACCAAAAAAGTTCTCATTCTAAATAAGGTAGACTTAATAAATAAACGAAAACTACTGCCAATAATTGAAAACTACAGTGAAGAATTAGACTTTGACAATATCATACCCATCTCAGCGAAGACAGGTGACGGAGTACCAGAACTACTCATTCAGATAAAATCTTTTCTACCACCCGGACCGAGATACTTTCCAGATGACCAACTGAGCGACTTACCGGAACGTTTCTTCATCTCAGAAACTGTCAGAGAAAAAATTATGTTGATTACACAACGGGAAGTTCCCTATGCATCAGCTGTGATCATAGAGGAATTTGAAAAAAGAAAACGACGTAAAACTGAAGATATTGTTTATATCCGAGCTATTGTATATACCGAAAAACAGACACAAAAACAGATAATAATAGGTAAAGGTGGAAAGTTAATTAAACGTGTTGGGGAATTAGCACGTCTTGAAATTGAGGAATTCTTGGACTCACCAGTCTATTTGGAATTGTATGTGACAGTAAAAGAAAATTGGCGGAGAGATGTACGGAAACTTAAAGAATTAGGCGGATTCTTAGATTTGTAAATACGGCTGATTAGAACTGAATAACTCCTAAAAAACTTAACTTAATAATAGAGGGAAACATACAATGGCAGAAGCGTCAATTGAAATATACGGCGCAAGAGAACATAATCTAAATAATATTGACGTGAGACTCCCCAAAGATAAACTCATTGTCTTCACAGGGGTAAGTGGTTCTGGTAAATCATCACTTGCAATTGATACACTCTATGCAGAAGGTCAAAGAAGATACATTGAATCACTTTCTGCGTACGCGAGACAGTTCTTAGGACAACTCGGTAAAGCTGAAGTAGATAGAATTGTTGGGTTGTCACCTTCCATAGCAATTGATCAAGGTTCAACGGGTCATAATCCGCGTTCAACGGTTGCAACCGTAACCGAAATCTACGATTATTTTCGTGTGCTTTTTGCGCGCGCAGGTGAATTCCACTGTCTTGAATGTGGTCAGAAGGTGGGATCGCAAACAATCGCGGATATCGTTTCAAACATCATGAACCTACCCCAACGTACCCGCATTATGATCTTAGCACCTATCGTCAAAGGCAGACGGGGCGAGTACAGAAAAGAGTTATCAGACGCTCGAAAAATGGGATTTATTCGCGCCCGTATTGATGGGGAAATCCACGAAATCAACGCCAACATTGCACTTAATCCAAATCAAAGACACACCATAGACTTGGTAATTGATAGAATCATTATTAAGGACGATGTTGAGAGCCGTGTTGCTGAAGCCGTTGAAACGGCTCTCAACATAGGAGACGATATACTCATTGTCAATGTCGTTTCCTCAGATAATCCTTCTTCCCGAAAGCAATCAAAAGGTGAAGACTTGCTGTTTAGTCGGCAGTATTCTTGCACGAACTGTCAAGTAAGTTATAATATCCCTGAACCCCGTCATTTTTCTTACAACAGTCCTTACGGTATGTGTGAGCAGTGCCGAGGATTAGGAGTACAAATGGCAATCTCTCCGAAGTTGATTGTTGTTGATGATAACTTACCAGTCATGAAAGGTGCTTTACTATTATGGGAAAAACCCGATTTAAACGAGAAGATGATTTTGCAAACGTTAGCAACACACCTCGGATTCAAACAAAATACGCCATGGAAGGAACTTACACACGAACAACAACATGCAATATTGTATGGTACGGGTGATACATTACTCACTTTTCGTCAACCAACTGTGAGTAATAGACGTAAGGGAAAACGTGTACGTGGAAGATTTCAAGGACTGATACCAGCACATGAACATCGATACTTATGGTTAGACGTTAATGAAGAGGGGCATGGAAACCCTCATTTACCCGATTACTTTGTCAAGTTGCCGTGTAGAGATTGTGACGGAACCCGTTTGAACAATGTAGTAAAAGCAATTACTATAGCAGGTAAAAACATCACGGAAGTCCTTGATATGTCTATACAGGACTCAGCATCTTTCTTCAATACACTTGAACTACCTGAAAAACAAGCTTTCATAGCTACAGAACTCTTGAAAGAAATTCGTTCACGTCTCGGTTTCCTACTGGATGTGGGATTAGGTTATCTCACACTGTCCCGTTCCGCACCAACCTTGTCTGGTGGAGAAGCACAAAGAATACGTCTTGCAAGCCAAGTTGGTGCAGGACTACGGGATGTTACTTATGTCCTTGACGAACCAAGCATCGGTTTGCACCCTCGCGACCACGCAGGACTACTAAAGACTTTAATGAACCTACGCAATCAAGGAAATACCGTTATCGTCGTTGAACATGACGAAGCAACTATGTTGGTAGCCGATTGGATAGTAGATTTCGGTCCCGGTGCAGGAATAAGAGGCGGGGAAATTACCGGTATGGGAACACCTGAGCAAATTATAAATGATAACGACTCACTAACAGCACAATATCTAAGGGGTGATAAAAAAATTATCCATCCTGAATCACGAAGACCAACAGGCGAAAGATGGGTACAAATCTGCAAAGCACGACAGAATAACCTAAAAGATATTAGTCCTAAAATTCCACTCGGAACGCTATGTTGTGTAACAGGGGTTAGCGGTTCTGGGAAAAGTTCTCTTATTCATGACATCCTTTACTGTGCACTCGCAAGAGACCTGATGAGAGCAAAAACTGTACCCGGAGATTACGGTACAATACAAGGTGTTGTTGATGACAAAGACGTTCCTGTCCCTGAAGTCGTGGACAAAATCATCAACATTAATATGGCACCTATCGGACGCACACCACGTTCAAATCCTGCTACATATACAAAGGTATTTGATGCTATCCGAGCTTTCTATACAAACCTACCAGATTCCAAACTTCGCGGATATAAACCCGGTCGGTTTAGTTTCAATGTACCCGGTGGACGATGTGAAGCATGCACTGGTAATGGTGCTAAAAAAATTGACATGGGGATACTCGCAGATGTATGGGTGGAGTGTGATGTCTGCAGTGGAAAAAGATATAACAATGAAACACTTAATATCAAATTTAAAGGGAAAAGTATTTCTGATGTCTTACAAATGGACATTGCAACCGCTCTTGAGCATTTCGCAGACATACCCAAAATTGCAAGAGGCTTACAACTGCTTCACGATGTGGGTTTAGATTACATAAAACTTGGACAACCGGCACCAACCCTTTCTGGTGGGGAAGCACAACGAATTAAACTCTCAAAGGAACTTTCAAAAAGAAGTACCGGTAAAACTCTTTATATCCTTGATGAACCTACAACAGGTTTGCACTTTGAAGATGTCAATAAGTTGTTGTCTATTCTGCACAGATTAGTTGATGAAGGCAACACA
This sequence comes from Candidatus Poribacteria bacterium, assembly GCA_963663765.2. Taxonomy (GTDB): domain Bacteria; phylum Poribacteria; class WGA-4E; order WGA-4E; family WGA-3G; genus MSPOR6. The sequence goes on from CAXXUA010000002.1 coordinate 250,393, forward strand.
GTCGTCGTGGTTGAACACAACCTTGAAGTAATCAATTCTGCAGATTATCTGATCGATTTAGGACCAGAAGGCGGTATGGAAGGCGGAGAAATTGTAGTTGTCGGCACTCCTGAAGAAGTTATGAATATACCTGAGTCTTATACAGGACAAGCATTGCGTGGAGAATTCGATCTCTGGAAAAACATTGATAAAAAATCCACCATTGCTGAAAATGGCGGCATACCCAAAAACATCCTTGAGGAAACTATTTTCAATGACACTAAGACTATTTCGGTTCAAGGAGCAGAAGAAAATAATCTAAAAAATATTGACATAGACATACCCCACCAAAGGTTAACCGCATTGACTGGTGTTAGTGGATCAGGTAAGACCTCACTCGCACTTGATACAATATATGCGGAAGGACAACGCAGGTATATTGAGACACTCAGCACTTATGCACGTCAATTTATCGGAAGCATGGAGAAACCGAAAGTTTCAAAAATAGAAGGACTTTCACCAGCAATAGCAATCACACACTCAAGTCCAAGCCAAAACCCGCGTTCCACTGTCGCTACAATAACAGAAATACATGACGGTCTCCGTACACTATATGCCCGATGGGGACAACCACACTGTCCAGATTGCAATGTTGAAGTCCGACCACAAACAGCGCAACAGATAGTTGAATACGTCTTTAGTCTCATGAAGAATAAACGGGTTGATGTGATGGCACCGCTTACAAACTTCAAATCTTTTGAAGGTAATGCTGAGGTATTAATAGGCGCAGAACGTACTCCCGGACTAAAAGGTAACGAAGATTATGCAGACGCTTTTCGTAGGTTACAAAGAATAGGTTTCGCAAGGGTACAAATTGATGGAGAGATCTTTAGACTTGATGAAACGCCAGAAATCCATAAACGTCGCAGGCACGAAGTTTTTCTCGTAATTGACCGCATTCAACTCAACGTTGATGAAAAAAGTAGACTCACAGAAGCAGTAGAATTAGCTCTGATTGAAAGTGAAGGATTTGTTATTTTAGAGGAAAAAATAGATAAAGAAATACCTAATAGAGTTTTCTTCAGTGAACACGCAATGTGTTCAAACTGTGGACGCAACTTCCCACAACTTACACCCAGACATTTCTCCTTTAACAATAAATTAGGAGCATGCAGTTCCTGTGATGGTATTGGAAGATCCTCTATAGATCAACAAAACACTTGTCAAAGATGTAATGGAACACGATTAGATGAATTTCCACGCAACGTCCAATTCTCTGACAAAACAATCGCAGAACTTATGGCAATTTCAATATCTAAGACAATAGAATTCTTTGGCACACGAATAAATACAATTGAGAAGCATCTCACGACAGCCGCTGGTTCAAAGGAAGCAAAAGCAGCAATGGAACAAGTCCGAGACGTATCTACATCAAGAGCAACACATCCAAAACTTCACTCCCATACTTCACCCGAATTTGAAGCACAACTGTTACGTCAATTACAAATCCGCCTAAAATTCTTAGAAAATATCGGACTCGGATACCTCGGTTTAGACCGACCCGCACCAACACTTTCTGGGGGAGAAATTAGAAGAATTCGACTCGCAAGTCAACTCGGAACTGGTCTAACTGGTGTAACATACATACTTGACGAACCCAGTATCGGATTACACCCACGCGACCAAGAACAACTGATCCTCGCAATGAAGGATTTGCGCGATATAGGAAATAGTGTACTCGTCGTTGAACACGATAAGGATACAATTCTATCAGCAGACCATATCATTGATTTCGGACCAAAAGCAGGAAAACAGGGTGGTGAAATAATCGCTACCGGTACACCTGAAACCTTCACTGAATCACAACCTATTCCAATTCCTAATTCTAAAAAAACAAACAGCAACTCTGATAAGACAAAGACAAAAGCATCTGAAAAGGGATTAACACAAGCTTATCTTTCCAATGAATTGCAAATTCCTGTACCTGCAGTCCGGCGAAAAGGTTCTGGAAAATGGTTGAAACTTTTCGGAGCAAAAACAAACAATCTAAAAGACATTGATATAGAAATCCCTTACGGAACGTTTACTTGTGTAACTGGTGTTTCAGGATGTGGAAAAAGTTCACTGATTGAAGGTACACTCCGACCCGCACTGGAAGACAAACGCTCAATTAGAAAAGGAAACCAAAGTTCAACCAATACTTTTGGGACTCCATTGTATGATAAAATCCAAGGAATAACGCCAATTGAACGAATGATACACATAGACCAAAAACCTATAGGTGAAACACCACGGTCTAACCCAGCAACTTACACCGAACTATTTACCAAAATCCGTGAAATGTTTGCTGAATTACCTGATGCAAAACGTCGTGGATTTAACAGAGGAAGGTTTAGTTTCAATCTATCTTATGGGCAGTGTGAAGAGTGTGACGGACACCGTTACAATCGCATAGAGATGCATTTCTTACCAGATGTATGGATACCGTGCGAAAACTGCAACAGCACAGGATACAACGCTGAAACGCTTGAAGTAAGGTACAAAGGTAAGAATATCGCAGAAGTTCTACAAATGACGGTACAAGAAGCTCTTGACCTATTTAGTAATATTGCAAGAATAAAACGACCACTTCAAACATTAGCAGATGTCGGTTTAGACTATATTCAATTAGGACAAGCAGCCACTACACTCTCCGGTGGAGAAGCACAACGCGTCAAACTCGCAAAAGAATTAGCACGTCGTCAAACAGGTACCACGCTCTATATCATGGATGAACCAACAACGGGTTTGCATTTTGATGACGTTCAAAAGCTGCTCAACGTACTCAACAAACTTGTTGATGCAGGCAACACGATTGTTGCTATAGAACACAATCTGGATGTTATCAAATCTGCTGATTGGCTAATAGATTTGGGACCAGAAGGAAGTGACGCCGGTGGTTATATTGTTGCAATGGGTACTCCTGAAGAAGTTGCAGAGAACAAAGAATCACACACCGCACGTTTCCTCAGTAAGATATTATAGAATATTATCGGTCTGCCACTTGTGAAATTTCCAACCTTAAGAAACGAAAGAGTTGATAGACTGTATTTATGTCTAATCAGGGTTATTTAGTTTTAGTAGTTTTTGCAGATATTTATAACATTCGTGAATTAGATGTGTAGGTCGGGTAGAGCGATAGCGAAACCCATAGGTGTCAACTTAAGAAAAAAGTGTTGGCATATTCTCTTGTGGGAGGGGTTTGTAACCCCGATTTGAGTGGAAATGAACATAAAATCGGGGTTGCAAACCCCTCCCACAAGAGGTCAGAATCCTTAAGTTGACACCTATGGGTAGAGCGATAGCGAAACCCGACATGTATTGATTGTAGTTGTCATGTCGGGTTTCGCTATCGCTCTACCCGACCTACGATATAAACTTAAAGTAACACCCATCAACTGATAATTCTTAAAACTAAATAACCCTGCTGTCTAATTCTATTAGTTGACCTAATTCTTCATTTGTGCTATGATTCTTACACTTACAAGGATAATTAGAAAACAAAGCTGAATATGATACATATTAACGAAGAACTTTGCGTTTATTGTGGGGCATGCGTTGCAGTCTGTCCCGAAAATATTATTGACTTGATAGACACACATCTGAAAATTGACCAACCCAAGTGCATTGACTGTATGAAATGCGTCAAAGGCTGCCCGATTGGTGTTCTTTCTATGGAACGGAACGGAAAGATTTATTCTTTCGATTATCCCGAGAGAGGACTTTTCTGATAAAGAGTGCTGTAGAGAGAAGTATAGATGCTACATTCAGAGTATGATGTCATTGCTGTTGGGGCGGGACCAGGTGGTTCTATCGCAGCAAAAGTTGCCGCTGAAAATGGTTTGCGGGTTCTCCTTTTAGAGAAACGGCAAGAAATAGGCGTACCACTCCGCTGAGCTGAAGGTATTGGCACAGAGGATCTGTGCGAATTTATTCAGCCAGACGCGGCATGGATATCAAATGAGATCCACGGGGCACGTATTTTCTCCCCTAACGAGACTGCAGTCACAATTCATCAACCAGGCGCAGGTTACGTCTTAGAACGAAAGGTGTTTGATCTCCGTCTTGCGGAGATGGCATCAAACTCGGGTGCCGAGGTTATGGTAAAGGCACGTGTTACAAATGTCACTTTCTCTGAAGCTGGTGCTGTGAACGGTGTCGTATTCCGACATTCAGGACGCGAATATACGTGCAAAAGCAAGATAGTTATCGCTGCGGATGGGGTTGAATCGCAAGTTGGACGGTGGGCAGGTATTGATACTACCCACCAACTACGTGATATTGGTGCTTGTGCCCAGTATCTCATTTCAAACATTGATATTATGCCTGAGTACTGTGATTTTTACTTCGGGCGCGAGGTTGCTCCACTTGGTTATGTTTGGGTTTTTCCAAAAGGGAAAGACATCGCAAACGTTGGGGTCGGCGTTAGGGCAAATATTTCAGGAAAAGACAGCAAACTTGCTATAGACTACCTAAACGCATTTGTCAAACGGAAGTTCCCGGAGGGTAAAGTTTTAGGATTAGTGTGCGGTGCGGTTCCTGTCGGACAAGGTTTGCCGCGGATTGTCGGGGATGGCATTCTGCTTGTTGGCGACGCAGCACATCACAGCGATCCAGTCTCTGGAGGAGGTATCCCTAACGCAATGTATTCTGGGAAATTTGCAGCGGAAGCAGCGGTCAAGGCTATACACATCGGTGATGTCTCACGAGATATTCTCAGCGCATATTCAAAACGTTGGGACCGCGAAATCGGTAAACACTTTAAGCATATCTGTCGCATCCGCGATGGAGTTTTAAAATTCAATGACGATACACTTGATAGATATGCAGAACTACTTTCTCAGATACATGGTGAACCGTTAACGTTGGCAAAGATCTTCCAAACAGTACTTAAAAATCAACCAAGTTTGCTTCTTGAACTCCGACACCTCATTTTAGCTGGATGGGTTTAGCACCTCTCTTAAAAAGCGTAAAGGTAAACTTACTCTAACATCCCCAATTTCTTTATTGGTTTATCAACTTCCAAATTTCCTCTTGACAAAACCTACAATACATGGAATTATAATAACTATATCATTCATATAGATTATTTTACCATGCAAATTCCAAACTACTATCAAATCTTAGAGATCAGTCGTGATGCGACTACGACCGAAATAAAAAGTTCATTCAGAAAACTGGCAAAACGATACCATCCCGATAAACAAAACCTCAACAATAACGCAGATGTTGTAGCAAAAGCAAAACAGATGTTCGGTAAGGTTTGCAATGCTTATGATGTGCTACATGACGAAAAACGCAAAGCTGACTATGACCGTAAACTACAGAACCTTGAACGTCAGCAGCAATCATACAGCTCATATTTTGACAGACTCAATAAACTGAATCAAGATTATGCAAAAATAGAATTACTATTCCAAGCACTCTTACATCAGAACTACGAAACAGGTATCTCGTTATATGAGCAACTATGTAATAGACGTGCGCAAAACGGGAAAAAATGGTGTATAGATGATTTTTTCAATTACGAAGATAGCAGAGATTGCGAATTTCTTATTGCAGAAGCATACCAATATCTCGCTTTTACAAACGGAAATGGTTCTGATTCGGAACGACATCGAAAAATAGAATTAGCAATGCGTATCTATGAATCTTTGTTGTCTGCAGAAGGACGAAGACCCTGTTTCAAGCACTTCATAAATGAGGTAAAAGATCGTCTCAAGAAAATCTACCTCTATTATTATAGTGTTGAAGGATACCAACAAACACAACAAATTCCATTATCAAAGATACGCACATTAAGACTTCCTAAACGAGAAACTGCATGGATGTATAAAAAGATTGCTGAATTCTATGTTGAAATAGACTTGTTCCCACATGCTCGACAGGTTCTGCTCATGGCATTTGAACTACAACCCAATCTTGCTGGTGCAAAGAAGATTTGTAGGATTTTAAACATTGCAAACCAGCAAGTAGTTTATTGAAATGAAGGCTTTGGTGAAAATTGAATGATAATAATATCTTATCATTTCTATCCATTTTAATTATACCTGTTTTATGGTTATTATTTTGGATGTATGCAAATCATAAAGGTGTAAGACGATTTTGTCCGAACTGTGGGCAGCGACAAACGGGATGGTCTACACAGTGTCCAAGATGTAATGTTGTCTTCAAGGATTGGAAAGAGTAGGTACAGGTTTCGGGTATTTCCTCTTAAAGTCCCTCTGATAAGGGGGTAAACACTGAAATAGAGGCTTTTTTAACCCCTAACCCGTTTATATCAAAAGGGTGATGCATATAAAGTTCGTCCCTTATCAATAAGAAATGCGTAAGTCCTGATAGAAAAAACAAAAGAGAAAAATTATGCCTTTACCTCCTGATTTTCCTGAATCTCCACATGCGATTATTGACCCTTCAGTTCGTTGGACACCAGATGCTACCCAATTGTCCTTATTGGGTAGTGCCATGTTACTCCCTCCACTTGTTCAAAAACTACGGGAGGCGGTTAAGACATGGCGTAACGACAACTACAAAGGTGCCTCGGAAACAAGTAAAGCACTGCTCAATTGGTGGTTCAAGACACCACACCTGCAAGAACAGTCTGATGGGACAACATCAGAATTTCAATATTACTTTGCCCAACGTGAAGCACTTGAAACTATTGTTTACCTATATGATGTCATCAAGGTAAAGGACAAGTACGATTTGATGAGCTTTGACAGTTCAGGTTTTGTTTCGGCAGGAATGTTTGACGAAGATTGGAAACGGTTTGTCATAAAAATGGCAACAGGCACAGGCAAAACAAAGGTGATGAGTCTTGCTATCGCTTGGAGTTTCTTCCACAAGCTGTATGAATCCGACTCCGATCTCTCCCGCAATTTCCTTGTCATCGCTCCTAATATCATTGTACTTGACCGTCTTTATAAAGATTTTAAAGGATTAGACATTTTTTTTCAAGACCCAGTACTGCCAAATAACGGTTTTGAAGGTCATGATTGGCGAAACGATTTTCAACTCACCTTGCATGTGCAGGACGAAGTGCGTACTATCCGATCTACTGGGAACATCTTTCTCACTAATATTCACCGTGTTTATTCCAGCGACCAAACCCCGCCTTCTCCCGACGATGAGGATAGTAAAGATTATTACTTGGGTGAAAAACCGACTGGAGCAACCACAGATTCAAAAGTAGACCTCGGAGATATAGTCCGTGATATTGACGAATTGATGGTACTTAACGATGAAGCACATCATATCCATGATCCTCGAATGGCATGGTTCAAGTCAATCGAGGATATTCATAATCGGCTTGTGCAGAAAGACAGTGAGTTATCATTACAGCTTGACGTAACTGCAACCCCAAAGCATAATAACGGTGCAATCTTTGTTCAAACTGTAGCAGATTACCCACTTGTAGAGGCTATTTCGCAAGATGTCGTTAAACATCCTATTCTTCCAAATGATGAAAGCAGAAAGAAACTTGAAGAGAAGCAGAGTGTGAAGTTTACAGAGAGATACGCGGACTATCTACACCTCGGTGTGGTTGAGTGGCGAAAAGCGTCCGAAAGACACGAAAAATTGGGTAAGAAAGCCATTCTGTTTGTGATGACCGATGATACCAAAAACTGTGATGAGGTAGCAACTTATCTTGAAAACCGTTACCAAGACTTAAGAGATGCTGTGCTGGTGATTCATACAAAGAATAATGGTGAAATCTCTGAGGCGACATCTGGTAAGAAAAAGGAGGAACTTGAGGAACTCCGAAAGCAAGCGAATGAGATCGATTTAGCGATAGACAAAAACCCATATAAGGCAATTGTCTCCGTTTTAATGCTCAAAGAGGGGTGGGATGTAAAGAACGTTACCACAATTGTAGGGCTTCGCGCTTATACCGCAGCGAGTAATATTTTACCAGAACAGACGCTTGGACGTGGACTTAGACGAATGTATAACAATTCAGTGGATGAGTCTGTGAGTGTCATCGGCACTGAAGTCTTCATGGAATTTGTTGAAAAGATCCAAGAGGAAGGAGTTGAATTAGAACGTAAAGAAATGGGAGAAGGCACAGAACCCATAGCACCCCTTGTAATTGAGGTTGACAAGGAAAATGTGGACAAAGACATTGGCGCGCTTGATATTGATATACCGATATTGACACGACGCGTCTATCGTGAATATAAGCATCTTGCACACTTAGATGTTAACAGCCTTGACTTCAAACCTATATTGTATTTGACGTTTGGTGTAGATCAGTTACGAGAGATTGAATTCCATTATATGACAACAAGTGAGGTTGCACACACAACTATTTTGGAAAGTCCGGGGGCAGAAGACTACCGAAACGCTCTCGGTTATTTTGCACAAACTCTTATGAAGGAACTCCGACTCGTCGGCGGTTATGATGTACTTTATGCTAAGGTAAAAGAATTTGTTCAGCATTATCTCTTTGGTGAAACGGTGGCATTAGACGATCCCATCACCATAAAAAATCTCGCTGAACTCCGCGCCACAAAAACAATTATTGAAACATTCAAACGTGCAATAAATGACCTTACAGTCCAGGACAAAGGAAATGCTAATCTAAGCGAAACCACCAAAATTAGCAGCACAAGACCTTTTATGGTGAAAGACCAAGAACACTTAGTACCGAAAAAATCAGTGTTCAACATTATCACTGGCGATAGTCATTTGGAATTGGAATTTGCCAAATTTCTGGAGGAGTGCCCGGACGTTGTATCCTATACAAAAAACTATTATGGGGTGCAGTTTAAACTTGATTATGTGAATGCCGATGGTGATATTTCTAACTACTATCCCGATTTTATCGTTAAACTGATGGATGGAAGTGTGATTATCGTTGAAACTAAGGGATTAGAAGACTTAGACGTACCGCTCAAGATGCAACGCCTGTCGCAATGGTGCAAGGATGTTAACAATATCTCAGAAGATGTGACTCATGACTTTGTTTATGTTGATGAGGAGAGTTTCAGGGTATATCAACCGACAACATTTCAGCAACTGCTTGATGGTTTTACCGAATACAAACCGTAGTGATAAAGCTCTCAATAACCATTCTCATTTTTTGACAAACACCACATTTTTTGATACAATAATAGATTATGAAAAACTTAAATTGGGTTCTGGCCAGCTTGCTAGTACTTGTTGCTCTGGGGATATCAGTTTTAGTCGTGTACACAACAACCACAAGAACTTTAACCGCTGTAGAAAGTACCATTTGGCAGGTCTTTGTCCTTACTGCAGGACTTGCAGGTTCTTTTATTTTTGGTCGACAGTCGGCTCGTGAAGCTGCAAGAGAAATGATTAAGCCACATGCCAAGTCTGCATTCAGACGACTTGTTTCTTTATACGAAAGTCTTTCCCGAGCTTCAAATGAAATAGAATTGACAGAGAGTTCAGAATCTTCTGAAGACATTCGAGTAACAATTGCTAAACTTGACGCAATTGTTACTGAGCAACTAAACGCAGCAGATGATGCGTTAGAAGATTGGAGAGACATTGTTCCAGAAGACGTAGAAGAGTTAAAACAGAAACTTGAATCAAAAATACAAGGAGGGATTGGTAGTGACACAAACTAAACCAATTCGTGGTAAAGTAGCACGAATTTTGACCGAAAGGGCACTCGTAATAAATATAGGTGAGGTAGATGGTGTAAATTACGGTATGGAGTTTTATATCTCAAACATTATTCCGGTAATAGATCCTGATACGTCTAAAGAAATAGGTAAGGTTGATTGGCCTATTGTTTATTTATACGTTAATGATGTTCAAGAACATATAACTGTTTTATTCTCAAAAGACAAACCTTTGTTCTCAGGAGACAAGGGTTCATTTAGTAAATCTCTATTATCTTCAAGTAGAGCATTTGTAAATATTGGAGATCCTGTCGTACAAGTCTTTGAAACAGACGAACCAGAACAGAAAGACTCCAACGTGAATTAACGAAGGATATCCATGCCACGACTCACCGAATCAGAACAACAAGAAATTATCCGCTATCTTGAAGCAGACAAACCGCTGCCCGAAAAATACCGCTTTTTGCTGTTTGAAGATAAGCGCGAAGTAGAACTCGTTTGGAACGGCAAGACTAACGAAGTTTGCAACATCGTGCTTCCATTCCAGACTATTGAACACGTAGACGAACCCCGGACAGAAAAACCCACTGAAGATAACCTGCAACTCGATTTATTTGACACGCGCGGCCGCCAACGCAAAGGCTGGACAAACAAGTTGATCTGGGGTGATAACAAATTAGTTTTATCATCACTCAAGAACGGACCGCTGCGTGAGGAAATTGAAGCACAAGGCGGACTAAAACTTATCTATATTGACCCGCCGTTTGACGTAGGTGCGGATTTTTCTATGGATATTGAGATTGGCGGCGAAACGCTTACCAAAAACGCTAATATCCTTGAAGAAATAGCCTACCGCGACACATGGGGTAAAGGTGCTGATTCTTTTATTGCCATGATTTATGAGCGGTTGATTCTGATGCGGGATTTACTTACAGAGGACGGCAGTATTTATGTGCATTGCGATTGGCGTGTGAATAGTCACATTCGTTTAGCTTTAGATGAAGCGTTTAGAAATAATTTTGAACGGGAAGTAATTTGGTCATTTGATACAAAATCAGGATACAAATCTGCAGTTACGAATTGGGTAAGAAGTCATGATACAATTCTTTTTTATTCAAAAAATCACGATAAAAAAATCTTCAATAAACAATTTACACCGTATGATGATAAGTATTTAGAGAGGTTCAAAAGTGTTGATGCTGATGGCAGAAAATATCGAGATGACAGGGGAAATGGAAAAAAACAGTACCTTGATGAACTTCAAGGGATAGCCATTCCAGATGTATGGAGAGACATTAAATCTTTTCAACAAGATGCTACATCTGACGAATATTTGAATTATCCTACTCAAAAAAGGGAGGCCCTACTTGAACGCATCATCAAAGCATCTTCTAATGAAGGTGACCTTGTTGCAGACTTCTTCTGTGGTTCTGGTACTACCGCCGCTGTTGCTGAAAAACTTGGACGTAAATGGATTATCACAGACCTCGGCAAGTTTGCCATTCACACCACACGCAAACGGATGATCAGGGTGCAACGTCAACGCAAAGTGGACGGTGAAGACTATCGCGCTTTTGAGATTCTCAATCTCGGCAAGTATGAACGCCAACATTATATCGGTGTTAATCCAAATCTGCGCGAAGTTGAACAGCAGAAACAGTTAGAGGAAAAGGAAAAGATGTTTATTGAGCTTATCCTGCGTGCTTATTCAGCCGAAAAAGCGGAAGGTTTTGCCAGTTTTCAGGGTAAAAAAGCGGGAAGGCTTATCGCAATCGGTCCTGTCAATTTACCTGTAACACGTCTGTTCATAGAGGAAATTATCCTTGAATGCCGTAAGCATCAGATTACCCGTGTTGACGTTCTCGGCTTTGAGTTTGAGATGGGGTTGTTTCCTAATGTGTTGCAGGAAGCGAAAAACAAAGGTATTGACCTTGCACCGAAATATATCCCTGCCGAAGTATTTGATAAGCGTGCAGTGGAGCAGAAGCAGGTTGTTTTTCACGATGTGGCGTTTATTGAAGTTAAACCTCATGTGACAGCAGCAGAAGGAGATAAACCCGCTACGGTAAAGGTAGAATTGACCGATTTTTCTGTCTTTTATTCACAGGATTCTATCTCACACGCTGAGCAGACATTAAAGAATAAGGGTAGTAAAATCGTTGTGGAGAAAGGGAAAGTCGTAAAAGTTAGCAAAGATGCTGAAGGTAATACTACGCGAGAAACATTAACCAAAGAGTGGACAGACTGGATAGACTACTGGTCAGTTGATTTTGATTTTGAGAGCAAACGCGAAATTATCCGTGTGCAGAATCCCGACACGGATGAGTGGGAAGAGCAGTGGTCAGGTGACTTTATCTTTGAAAATGAGTGGCAAAGTTTCCGCACCAAGAAGGATCGTTCTTTGGAATTAACGAGTATTGCTTACGAATGCGAACCTCGTCCCCGCAAAATCGCTGTTAAAGTTGTAGACATTTTCGGTAATGATACGATGACTATTGTAGAGGTGAACATTTGAAAATAAAATCAATTCATTTACAGAATTTCAAGCGGTTTACGGACTTGATAATTCAAAACATACCCGCGACAGCAAAATTGGTGGTTCTTCTCGGACCTAACGGTTGTGGAAAATCATCTTTGTTTGATGCGTTACATTATAAGTCTTATGGATATAGAAATGTGTCACGTGGTAGTGACGATCTTGATTATTATTCCAAAAAATATTCTCCTGAAAGAAGACGCATTGAACCAATAGATGTTAAATTTTATGACGACTCACAGTCCAATTTAAGTAAAGCGATTTATGTGCGAACCGCCTACCGTAATGACCCTGTTTTAAATATTGGTGCGATACAAACAATGCCATCGGTAATTCAAGAGACAAGGTTCAGGTCTATGATTGAAAATGATGCAGCTGTTACTGTCAATTATCAAAGACTCGTTTCTAATGCGGTGGAACGCGCATTTAACAGGGAGGATCGAGCAAAAACTTTAGGAGACTTTCAGGACGAGATACTTGGTGAAATTCAAGCAGCTATGAAACGTCTCTTTCCTGATTTAGTTCTCAATAGTTTAGGTAACCCACTTAATGAGAAAAGTTTTACTTTTGACAAGGGAACGAGTAAAAAATTTCTTTATAAGAATCTCTCAGGGGGAGAAAAATCTGCTTTTGATCTACTTCTTGATATTTTTGTCAAAAAAGTAGAATATGACGACACTGTTTTTTGTATAGATGAGCCGGAAGCACACATGAATCCGAGATTACAAGGAAGGCTCCTCAAAGAGCTCTTCCACCTTGTGAATGATAAATCACAATTGTGGATCGCGACACATGCAATTGGAATGATGCGGAAGGCATTCCAGTTGCACGAGCAGCATAAGGAGCAAGTTGTATTTCTTGATTTCACTGATGGGAAGTTTGATAAGTCAGAGGTTATAGAACCTACTAAACCTAATCGTAGATTCTGGGAACAGACTCATGAAATTGCTTTAGACGATTTAGCTGCCCTCGTCGCTCCAGATCAAATTGTTATTTGTGAAGGGAGTCATGGAGATGAAGGTTTTGATGCCGAATGCTACAATCAAATCTTTTCTGAAAAATTTCCCAATGTGAAATTCATTTCAGCAGGTGGAAAGGGAGGTTTACAAAATTACATTCCGGTAATTGGCGCGGTTACGAAAGGCGCAAACGTTTTTGGACTCAGAGATTTTGATGATGACACTTCACCTGCCGATGTGGTCCGGTTAGAAAAAGAAGGAATAAAGGTTTTAAAACGTGGAAAAATCGAAGACTATCTGCTTGCGGATGATGTATTGCAGGCACTATGTCAGGATAAAAAGTTAGAACCTTGTAATGAAAAAATAGTCGAATTGATAAAATTGCGAGGCAGTGTTGCAGATATAAAAAGTGCTTCTAATCAAATCCGTAGACAGGTAATTGAGTGGGGAGTGCGCGGAGCAGGTGAGACTCGTGAAGGATTTCTGCGTGATACACTTGCTCCGTTAATCAAGCCCGGAATGCAAACTTACAATGAATTGAAGGAAATAATTTTTGGTTGTGACACGATGACGATTGATGAAATAAACGTGTGAAACAAACAATTGAACCGTCAGCGTTAGCTAGGAGATAGATCATGCAAAGAGAAGTCCGTTGGGAACGCATGTTCCCTGATGAATTAGAAGCAGCCTTTGACGCATGTCCAGGCGTTTATTTCACCTACGGTCTGTGTGAACCACACGGACCACAGAATGCCGTTGGACTTGACACACTCAAGGCACATGCAATTGCTTGTCGTGCAGCAAAAACTCACGGTGGCATTGTCGCACCACCCGACTACTGGCACATACATGAACACGGTACGTATGCGAATTGGGCACAGCAGAACGTCGGTGAAGTGCGAAGTTGGATGACAGCAATGCCCGCATGGCAACACTTCAAAAATGTGTGTTATCACGTCCGTGCAGCCGATGCACTCGGATTCCACGCTGCCATCTTCCTCACAGGACACTATGGACCGAATTGGCAAGACCTCAAAACACTCTTGGAGTTAATTCAACCGCACTTTTCAATGCGCTTTTACGGACTGCCGGATTTTGAAGCAAACTCCCCAGGATTCGACAAACAAGGTAACAGTGGCGACCACGCAGGTAGAGTGGAAACTTCGCTATTATGGGCGTTAGAACCAGATTGTGTTGATATGTCTCGGATGCCAGCAAAAGATGAACCAGGACCGCACTTCGCAATGGGATCAAATGCTTATGACTCAGACCGACGAATCGGTGAACGTATGGTCAACGATGAAGTCACTTGGCTTGGCAACAAGATGCAAGAAGTGCTTGATGATTATTCACAACAGAACATCACCAAACGCCAACCTGTAACCTTTGAAGAAGTTGAAAAGATTTGGAAAGAACAGATAACCCCTGCTTTGAAAACCTTCAAGACCATGCAAAATGCAGGTGAACCACCTCCCGAAAATTCACAATGGTTTCGTCAGTGGAAAATTCCTGACATTTCATAAAAAGGACATCTCATGACGTCAATAAACAAACAATTTTTAGAAACATATCAAAATGATGGGTTCTTGACCGGAATACGTGTCGCAGACGATTTGGAAGCAAAACATTTTCGCAAAGAATATGATGCATTAGAAGCAAAAGTTGGAGCAGAAAAATGCGAAATTGGACTCATTGATTGGCATTTTGACTACAAATTTATATGGGAACTCGCATCACATCCTAAAATAATTGATGTTATTGAAGCACTTATCGGATCAGACATAATGTTGTTAGCCACGCATTTCTTTTGCAAATATGGACCGCGCGAGAAATTCGTTGCATGGCATCAAGATGTAACCTATTGGGGACTTGAACCACCAGTTGCTGTTACCGCATGGTATGCCATTGATGACAGCGACATTGGAAATGGATGTATGCAGGTTATATCGGGTAGCCACAGTAAAGGCATTCAAGAACATGGAAAATCCGATCAAAAGGGTAATTTACTCAGTATCAATCAAGAAGTTCCAGTCACTACATCAGAAGCAGAATCCGCTGTTAACCTCGTGCTCAAAGCAGGTGAAATGTCAATACATCACGGGATGATAATTCACGGAAGTTTACCGAATCATTCAAAACGTCGGCGATGTGGTTTAACAATTCGTTATATCCCGCCATCAGTAAAACAAGCGGAGGACAATTCATTGAAACGTCCTTGGAAACCCATCCTCTTACGGGGTGAAGACCGATATCGGAACTTCGCAACCGAACCAAATCCCTTCCCACTACCCAAATAGACAAAATTTCTATATAAGGATGACAATGCAAACCCATAACTATGATGTAATTGTTATCGGAGCAGGTGGAATGGGAAGTGCAACCGCATATCACCTTGCCAAATCAGGTGCGAATGTACTTGTATTAGAGCAGTTTCATCGTGGACATAAATTCGGTAGTTCGCACGGTGAAACCCGTATCATCCGCTTCTTTTATGAAAAACCATTTTACACTGAACTGATGAAGACCGCATATCAGGAGTGGCGCGATCTTGAAGCATCGTCAGGGAAACAACTACTGTTCATTACTGGAAGCGTCAATTTAGGAAAAAGTGGTAATGAATATGTAATGTCGGTTCGGAAATGTATGGAGGCAGCTGGAATACAATCAGAATGGTGGGACGCAAATAAATTAAGACAAGAATACCCACAGTTCAATAACACAAAGGAAATGGATATTCTATGGCAAAAAGACTCTGGATTTCTTTATGCTTCCGAATGCGTTTCAACACATATTCAGTTAGCAGAAAAACTTGGTGCAGATATTCATGACAGAACTCCTGTCACCCATATAGATTGGCAAGCAGATATACCAATCGTTCATACCATAGAAAACCAATTCCGATGCAACAAAGTAGTAGTGACTACAGGTGCATGGACATCCTCACTACTAACTGAGCTCACAATACCCCTAACAGTAACCAAACAACAGGTGTGCTTCTACAAACCCTTGGATACAGCGTTCAGATCAGACCAGTTCCCGGTTTTCACTGAAGTAACTGAGCACGGAGAATTCCTTTACGGCATGCCTTACTATGGAAAAAACGGAGTAAAAGTCGCACGACACGGTAAAGGAATACGTGTTCACCCTGATAGATGCAATCGGAAACCTGATGCAGACTATATCAATCATATAGATGCTTATGTATCTGAACGTATTCCAGAACTTGGAAATTCTACTCATGCTGAAGTCTGTTTATATACCGAAACACATGATGAAGATTTCGTCATTGATAAACACCCCAATTGTCAAAATGTCCTAATTGCAGCTGGATTTTCCGGACACGGTTTTAAGTTTTGTTCACTCGTGGGACGCATTATGTCTGAATTAACACTGACTGGTGAATCAGCATTTGACATTAGTCCATTTCGCATTGATCGTTAGACTATAAGAAAGGAATCCATTTATCCAAAAGAAAGACAAGTATAATAAAACATAACCGTAGTAAAAATAATTAAAAATGATACATGTGTTGATTGTCTAATACTTACAGATATCGCTGTGGGAATCTGATGAATAGAAAGTGGTAAATCATCAAAGAAAAAGGGTTGAATAATGCAAAAGGACAAGTTATATCAATTCAAATAAATCTTGTCTCATTAAGGAATTCTACTGTTTACTGGCAGGGGGTTACTCTCTTCGGTAGGAGCGACCTCCCGGTCGCGACCGGGAGGTCGCTCCTACCAGATTTCCGCTGCTAATGAGACATTATCACATGAAAATGGTATAATACCAATTCAAATAAATCTTGTCTCATTAAGGAATTCTACTGTTTACTGGCAGGGGGTTACTCTCTTCGGTAGGAGCGACCTCCCGGTCGCGACCGGGAGGTCGCTCCTACCAGATTTCCGCTGCTAATGAGACATTATCACATGAAAATGGTATTATTTCTAATTCTAAGTGGGTGTGCAGTTTCTATTGGTGGAATATTTTATCTAAATTTCTTAGGATTTGAAGAAACCCGGTTTCGTGTTGATGTTCCCAGTTGACCAGGACCAAGTTGGGAAAAGCACAGTAAAGTTTTTGTAGCAGAATTAATCAATGTATTTCTAAGTTTGATAGACTGAATAATACTTATTGGAATTGTCATCATTGTTGTCTTAATAGTTCTTAAGGTGGATCAAGCACTTATCGGTTCTTTTGTTCAACGAAAAAAACCTACTCCGTAAGTACAGATATGATTATATGTTTGTATCTAACAATATTCCATCCTTTATTAGCAACTGCATTTGACTTTGATTAATAAATGTAGGATTTTCGCTTTTCCTTTCAAATTGCATTAGATTTGTTATTCCTGATATGCCATCTAACGTATCATTTGTTTCAGATCGATTTTTCTCACGTGGTTTTTGCTCAATAGTGTCTTTTGTTTTGATTTTAGACATTTCTGAAGTTTTTTCCAAGTGTTCTACGCCAACGTTTCTATCAGTATATTGTTCATCTATGGAAGCCATGACACTGTGAAACCAAAAATAGCATCCCAGTGTGAAAACGATGAGGAAACAGGTACCACCAATTATCCAGTTTTCTACGGAAAATTCTTTAAACATTTTTTCTCCCTTATATTTCCTTTGTCCATTTAGCATCTACGTGGTATTTCATATAATCTTGGATTTTCTCGGTTACAGAATTAGACACTCTGGTAAACAGATTGTTCTAAATAATTCAACCATCAATCTCAATTAACAATCAGACTTCAATAAATATTCACAACTAATAATACCTTTCTGTTATTAAAGAGACAATAATAGCCAAAAAGGTTGCACTTTTTTCAAAAAAAATGCATTTATTTTGATTAACATCAATTATTACTTGTACTCAGACATAAGATCATGTAGGTAATGTCATGCTCTTGAAATATTTCCAACTTATTGGACATCAGTTTTGTACTCCGAGAATCTATTAAAATGAAGAAATGAATCCCTGTTCATTGCAAACAGGAACGTTACTTTACAATCTCATGTTTACGGGTGTGTAAAGTTTTTGCACAGAGGTACTAACTTTTGTTCTCTTTAGTCCCGTAGGGACGCAATGTTTATAGAAAGACGTTATCACATCCCTCTCTTTAGTTCCGTAGGAACGATATAGAAGGATAAACATATCGTCCCTATGGGACTGAAGAATATGGTTAATATTAACAATATTTCTTTATATTGACACCTAATGAGGTTTGACAATCAAAATCGGTAGTTGAATTCGTAGGGGTTGGGTTCCCCAACCCGTTGGTTTTTGAGTTTGCGTAGAACATGTGTGGAAACCACGTCCCTACGAATACACAACTTGAACGTCAAAACTCATTAGGACTCTGTGTCCGCAATCTCTCATTTAATCAGTTGCGGCGGGGCACAGAGACCCGGGGAATGCCAAAATGGCATTCATACCCGGGGAATGCCAAAAGGCATTCATACCGTTGATTTCTTGATTACTTGATTTCGCCCTACAATGGAGAGTGGGATGTTTGTGCAAAAACTTTACACACCCTCATGTTTACATGTTTACTGAACGCTTGAAATTTTGACAAAAATACTGTAAACTAAATATATGGGACAATTGAGTATCATCCTAATTGCAGGTTTCTTATGTCTTTTTGCCTATGAAATACCTGAAGACATTGAAGAGATAAATACTGTGCAGACGCTTCTCTGGACTCTTCTTCTGACACTGGGTCCAGTATTGATAGCATATATTGTTACAAGTGTTGTTCCAAGAGTGCTTAAAGCTTACAAAATAATAACAGGCAAAGTTTTTTCTGATCTCGGAATATACCGTTTTGCTATAGAGTTGTTGTGTTTGGGCGGATTCATAATTAATCTTTTCATACTTGACCTGCCATTATACGTCCACCTGCATCTATTATTTTTTCCATTATATGAACTACGTCAAAGTTTATCAATAATTCCACTTATAATCAGTTTAATTGGTGTTCGTTTGGTATTTCACCAATTGAATCGTAGCAGTGGTATTCGTTATAGAGACCTTATTTCATTTCACTTGAAATTCCTGCTCATTCCACTCGTACCATTGCTAATTTATCTAACGACACTTGATGTATTGGTAAGACTTCCGGAGAATGTATTGGAGTTTCTTGGGGAACATTCCTATCTATTGTTCGGATTACTGGTTCCGGTGTTAGCGGGTGCATATATTTTTGCACCATTGCTGATGCAGTTTATGTGGAAGACAACACCATTGAAGGATGTTGTGTTACGGGAGAAGTTGGAGAAATTGACAGAAAAGAGTAAGACGAAATACAAAGATATTGCTGTTTGGCAAACAGGTTCTTTATTAATTGCAAATGCTGCTGTGGCGGGGACACTTCACTGGAATAGGCGTATCTTTCTCACGGACGCTCTACTACAATACTTTTCGGATGACCAAATAGAAACTATCGTCGCACACGAACTTGGACACATCCGTTATAGACATATTCCTACTTATGTTCTATTTTCTCTATTGTACTTACTCAGTTATCCTCTTTTTTCTGTTTTTATAGAGCAACCGTTTTTGAGACTCTTTCCAGAAAATCTTGTTGAGAATTATCCAATCGTAACTTCAATTGGTACTCTGATATTTTTTATATTGTATTTTATCTTTGGATTTAGATATGTTTCGCGGCGATTTGAACACCAAGCTGATTTATATGCAGTTTCTTTGACAAACAAACCTGAGGTGTTTATTTCTGCATTAGAACGATTAGCTATATTCAATAGCATTCCTATAACAGTTCGTCGGATTATTGAACTCTTCAATACACACCCTTCTATCCATAGACGCGTTGACTTTATAAGACGGCACATTAAAGGCGATGAATTAATTGCTCGTTACCAAAACTACCTGCTTGAAGCGAAGATTTTAGTCTTATTACTACCTATATTCTTAGCAGTAGTCCTTATTCTATTCTTATAAATTCAGATTCCATCTATTCAGGTTCAAGTACAAATTTCAATTTGTCAATTGCACGATTGATTGGCAATTCGTAAAATTTTTGTAGTACCCGCAGCTCATTAGCTATGTCAAAAGCTACAAGTATTGGAATCCTTGATTCATCATAACCCTTTTGCCGAAAACTCTCTATCCTGCTTTTTACATAAGTAACCAAGACATCAATATCCTCTGCAGTCAAGTCCTCAGTGGGTTTAATAGAATAAGGGATACCTAATATTACAAAACGGATAGTAGACATATCTGAATCATCTTGTATTTCTTCTTCTGTCCGTTGTTCTTCTTGCATGCTTGTTCCTTTCAGTTATATTTCAATACTACGCCACTGCGTCTTGATTGCAAACTATGGTATTTCTAATTTAGTGAAAAAGTCATATATTTATTATTATTTATTCACAAGAGTGCTTGTTGCATCGTTTCTACACACGGGGTTACACCTGTCCAACGTTCAAAGGCAATCACTCCTTGATGTACCAACATTCCGAGTCCACCCACGATGTGACATTGTTTTTCTGCAGCTACAGTTAATAACGTTGTCATTGGCGGAGTATATACAATATCATAAACAATAGTCTCCGATTGTAACCATTCCGGATTAATTATCAATGGTAAAGAAGCATCCATGCTTGATGATGAAGTATTTACAAGTAAAGCACAGTTCTTAACTGCATTAGGTAATCGCGTATCTTGTAGACCCATACCAGTGAGTAAGGTCTTTTGTCCAACGTTGTTTCTAAGTGTATATGTTTTTTCAGATAGTTCTTCTGCTAACGAAATTGCTTTTGATAATGTTCGGTTTGCAATCACAACTGAACGTACACCCGCAAATACCAATGCAACTACAATTGCCCGTGCTGACCCACCAGCACCTAATACAACAACATCCTTTCCAACTGGCACGGATGCACCTGTTTCTTCTAATGCTCTTATGAAGCCTGGGGCATCTGTATTTTCACCATGTATCTTTCCTTCAGAAAAAGTTAGTGTGTTTACAGCACCTATGAGTTCTGCTTCCTGTGAGATAGATGAGAGAAATGGTATCACTGCTTGTTTGTGGGGAAGCGTAACATTTATACCGACAACGTTTAGTGCCTTAAATCCATTCATTGCATCAGCAACTGCATGTTCTGATACGTTGAACGGTACATATACAAAATCGAGTCCTGCTTTTGCGAGTGCAGCATTATGCATCTGAGGTGAACGACTGTGCTCAACTGGTGCACCGATGACACCGAC
Source organism: Candidatus Poribacteria bacterium (assembly GCA_963663765.2). Taxonomy (GTDB): domain Bacteria; phylum Poribacteria; class WGA-4E; order WGA-4E; family WGA-3G; genus MSPOR6. Next base: position 271,734 of record CAXXUA010000002.1, read on the forward strand.
AATGCAAGTACTTCCAGTGATAATATGTGACTTGTCCATTTGACAGATTGGAACTCTTTCAATTCTTATTTTGATAAACTAATTATGTATTGCACATGAATAGAGTTTTTGAATTGTATTTATTATGTCAACAATTTTTCAACTGTAGTTTTCGCTTCATCCATCGTCGGATAGCGAATTTCTCTATATCCACGTACGTTTTCAACACATTCTAAAGCTTTCACATGCTTTGAATAACTATCGTCGTCTGTAGGAGAAAATGTATCAATTACTTCACGGATATACCATTCACGAAATTCTTTCTCTTTTGCATGCCATTTGGACAACCATCGTCGCAAAAACTTCATCCGTTTCATCAAGTGAAGCATCCAATTACGTGCGTTCATGTCATGTTCAATTTCAAAACCCATCACGGTGAAATGTGGACGATTGAGATGTAGGTATTTGATTTTATCACCGTTTTTCTCATCAACATTGTAACGAATTTTGTCCCGTGCAAGTTTTTCTTTGCTTGTCAATAGATGAGAAACATATACCTCATCCTTAATCAACATTACTTTATGTAAGTATTTTATTGCTGCTTTTGTAGCACGCAAATTATGGGAATCCTTTTCATATATCTGCTCAATTTTTTCAATATATCTTTGTGCATATTTTATATCTTCAAACTGGATTAAGTCATAAACGTAGATTGCGAATAATCTGTTTGTGGCTTCGTCAAGACCGAGTCTTTTTACTGAATCTTCAACTATATTTTTGTATGTATTTGCGATTCTTTTTCCACGAGATTTTTCTGATAGGATAGTTCTTTTTTCTTCCAAAGTTTCCTCATAAGTCTTATTAGGAATATCGGAAAAATATTCTAATGTTGCTTTTTCATTATTTTCGTTAATTGCAAGACGTCTACCAATCTCAAAAGCATTCATATTCTGTTCTAAATCTGAACGTTTCACCATTTGCTTCATTGCCAGTTGCATAGGTTTCAGTTCAATGGGGATCATTCCACGTTGGAATGCTACTCCCAATATCATAATATTTGCGTATAACTTAGTCCCAAACAATTGTTCTGATATATCAAATAGATTTATTCCCACATACTCATTTGTATTCTGTTGAATAGTGCTTTCCAACGAATCGGTTTCAAAACTATCTTTCCCGATGAGCGTAGACATCGTCTCATTTTTAGCAGTATTTACAACTGCATTTGTTCGTTTCATTGATGCAACTCGGAAAACAGAATCTGCAGAAATTCCTCTGACGGTTTCTAATATATCAAGTCCTAACACCAAATCTGCTTTCCCATAAGGAATAATTGGAGATATCTTAGCATCTTTATGCGTGTAAGTAACGTGTGTATAGACCCCACCATTGCGAATTGCTAACCCTTTCCTATCACAGAAATGAATTTCATAGCCTTGGATAAAGCCTGCAACTACGAGGATTTTTGAAATTGTTCCAATTCCCATACCCCCAACTCCTGCAGCATAAACACTCCAAACCTTGTCAATGTTTCTTGGAGGCGGTGGTGGCAAAGGTTGACCACCATCCAAACCAATCTGCGCTAACAATTTAGTCAATCCTGTTTCTTCCCAACTTTCATTTGATGCGTTACTTTTATCCGTGGGTTCTTCACTCAGCTGAATTGTTTGTGAACGTGGGGGACGTTTCCGTGTAACAACAACTTCTTCAAAGGATGGACAAGCATATTTAATCCTTGCACAAGCACCATCGGTAACACAGTTAGAACGGTCAATAGCAATTTTGTCACCATAATCAGTATCAATGATTTTTAAGGCAGGGCAGCCGGTGGATTTTGTGCATTCTAAACAGAACTCACATACTTCTGGAGTAATGTTTATGTGTTTTTCTACCTTTAAAAAACCGTTTTTTTCTTTTATTGCTTGCTGCTCTCGTCTAAGCCGTCTGTGGAAAGTTATAGCACATTCTTTATCTGCTATAATAATTTTTACACCAGATTTTAAGATGGTTTTCTCAAGATATTTTTTATAGTTTACACGTTCTTCGGGATTAACCCTAACAATTGTGATTTCAGATTTCCCTGCTAAACCTTGTGCAACTGTTTCAATATCCTGAGCAAACGTTGGATTTCCAAGAATATCCAATCCACCTGCAGGTGTCGGCTGGTGTCCTGTCATTGCTGTTGTTTGGTTATCTAATATAATGTAAGTTATATCTTGGTCATTTTTTATAGAATCGGAGATTGCTGACATTCCACCGTGGAAAAAGGTGGAATCCCCCATGAAAACAATCTGTTTGTTGACAATGAATGGGTCAATTCCAGCACCTGCACCACCACCCAACGTCATCGCAGATAGATTATGCATCAAGCGCGGAAAGGGTTCATACTTGAGCATTGAATAGCAACCAATATCACCATGAAAAACAAGATCCACTGGAGAAGACTTGTGGTGTTTTTCCATATAGTCTTCATCCAAGAAATGATCCGTTATTTCAAGTAGAACACTAGATGAATCTCTGTGTGGACAACCAGGACAGAAGGTAGGTGTACGTGTAGGAATGTCGGTCTTTATTTCAGCTACTTCTTGTTGTAACGCTGCTTCCTGCGAAAAAAGTTGGATATCAACAGGGGCAGTTGAAGTATAATTTCCGTTGTTTGATTTTTCTGTAAAGAGAGGTATAAGTCGTTGGATAAGAATTGAAGTATCTAATCCTGCTTCAATTGGTATACCGGACAATCCATTAGGGAACTGTTTACCCCACACATTTATATACTTCTTCAGTTTACCTTCTTGAAACTTCTGTGTCAAATATGCCTTAATTTCATTTTCAAGGATTGGACGTTTCTCTTCAATAACAAATAATTCATCCAACTCTTGTGCAAACTCATGAATTATATCTGTATCAAGCGGATGTGTCATACCGAGTTTCAAGATAGGAATACTGCCACTGATGTTTAATTCTGTTAGTGCATGTTCCAAATAGCAGTAACTAAATCCAGATGTAATAAACCCAATTTTCAAATTGCCGTTGTTTGTTGTGAAGTTTTCTTTGTTAGTTGTAGAATAAAGTATTTTGTTTAGACCTAATCGTTTTGCTGTTTCAAGTGCGTTTGGGAGTCTTTCTTGAAGGGTTTCTATCTCAATTCGAGCAGTATCTGGTGGTAAGACCACGCGTTGCTCAGTAGAAATGAGTGTCGTATCTAATTCAGTTTGATCTATGTGACTAATTGAAGAATATTGATTTGGGTTTAATTCAACATTGCCACCACCATCTGCTTGATTCTGCGTTATTAAAAAGCATGAGTATAGATTTGCTTTTGTGGAGACTTCAAATGCAACATTTATCCAATTTTTTATCTCTTGCCAGGTCGCAGGTTCTATGAGTGGCATGTAAAGGTGACGTGCCAAAATACGTGAATCTGCAGGAACTTGTGTACTATATGACCATGTATCATCTCCAACTACGACAACGGCGCCACCTGTTGTACCAGCAAGATTGCTAATAGCAAGAGCATCAGAAGCAACATGCATGCCGACACTTTTCATAAACGAGATTGCACGTAAATCTGCCATTTGTGAACCGTTTAAACGTGCAACACTCAATGCTTCATTGTTTGCTATTTGTGCGACAATTCCGTTTGATTTAAGGAGTTCCGCATTTCGTTGTAGAACGTCAAACACCTCAGCAAGAGGAGAACCGGGATAACCCGTCAATAGGCTAACACCGCTCTCCAATGCGCCTTTAACAAGTAACTCACAACCGGTAAAAACGTTGGTACCGTTTGATTGTATAAACCTTTCATCCATAATATAGATGATCCTTTAAATGGTATTATCCATTCAATAATTCACGGGCATGTGCAAGACCGACTTCAGTCTCTTGGCCACCGTGCATACGTGCGATTTCTGTCACGCGTTCAGAATCAGTTAGCGGTTTAGCTGTAATCAAAGTTCTTTCTTCCACGACCTTTTTTTCCACAATAAAATGCCTATCCGCAAAACGGGCTATTTGTGGTAGATGTGTGATACATATTACTTGAGCGGTTTGTGAAAGTTCCTTCAGTTTTTTCCCTACAACATCAGCGATTTTACCACCTATTCCACTATCTATCTCATCAAAAAGCACAGTTGGAATGTTGTCAACTTGAACCAAAACTGTCTTTAGGGCAAGCATGACACGAGAAATCTCACCGCCAGACGCAATTTTTGTCAATGGACGCAATTCTGTCCCTACATTCGGGGCAATTAAGAATTCAACTTTATCCATTCCGTTTTCACGGAGTACATATCGTTTGCCATCAATAAGTAATAAACCGTTTGAATCTTCAATGGGTCCAACAGAAGTTTGAAATTCTGCTTTTTCCATCCCTAACTCTTGAAGTTCTTTTTCAACTAACTTTGACAATCTCTCTGCTACAACCTTCCGTTTGTTAGACAAGGTAATACATAACTCTCGTATTACTTGTTTCATTTCCCTTATTTGTGATTGAAGTAATTCTATCTTTTCTGAACCGAGTTCAATATTTTCTAATTTTTTCTCTGCTTCCCCTTGATATTCTAACATTTCTGAAATAGTGTTTCCGTATCGGCGCTTGAATTTAGAAATAAGTTCAAGTCGATCTGATACTTCAGCAATTCGAGCTGGGTTAAATTCCACTGATTCTGCGTATTGAATTATCTGAGATGATATATCTTCCAGTTCATATAACGATGAGTCTAATCTCTCACTCAAGTCAGATAAACTATCATCTACTTCAGATAGTTTCGCAACAGTTTTTGCTGCATCCCTAAGATTCTGTAATATTGAGACACTACTGGCTGAACCTATAGCACCAATATCCCCTTGTATATCACCATCCAGTTGTTCATATACAAGATTGGTTGACTCATATAATTCTTCAGCGTTATTTAGGATTCCGATCTCTGCAGTCAATTCCTCCTCTTCACCGTTTCTGAGATTTGCCGATGAAAGTTCCTTTACCTCAAATTCAAGTAATTCCTTTTCGCGTTCAGAAGTCCTTAATGTATGTATAAGTGTGTCTATTTCCCTTTGTAGATCAAGCAAACTACGATAGTTATCACTCACTTGCTTACGTTCTGTATCAGTTTCGCCGAAATCATCCAATAGTTCCAAGTGTGTTTCTGTTCTAAACAAAGATTGATGTTGGTGTTGCCCATGAATATCAACTAGGAATGAACCAATTTCTTCAAGGGATTTCAAGTTTGCCAATTCTCCATTGATACGACAACGACTTCTTCCGTTTGAACTGATATGCCTTGATAAAAATAAAATATCCTCTGTGTCAGTATCAATTGGAAGGGGTATAGATGGAAAAACACTAATTTCAACCGATGCTGCATCAGCACCTTCGCGTACTATATCAGCAGAAGTACGTTCACCTAATACTAACGCAATTGATCTGAGAATAACGGATTTTCCTGCTCCTGTCTCACCAGTAAAAATGTTTAATCCAGGTGATAGTTCCAATTCCAATTCGTCAATCAGAGCAATGTTGCGGATAGAGAGTGTTTCTATCACGAGTCTTTCCTTAAATCACCTAACAATTTATTATTTTATTCTTTCACCTAACATCAACTTTTCACGTAATGCTTTGTAGTAACTATGACTCCTTGAACGGATTAGTTGAATTGTACGTTTTGCTTTACGGACTCTTATTTCTGCTTCTCTTGTCAATGTATGCGTTTCACGCATACCGTCAATAAATAGGTCAAGGCTTTCATAAGTGGAGTGCATCTCTACCTTTATCTCTGCATCCCCGTGTGCAATAAAAGGACGCACTGTGAGACTATGAGGAGCGATTGGTGTTAATATCATTGCTTCTAACTGTGGTGCTACAATCGACCCTCCACAAGAAAGTGAGTATCCAGTTGACCCACTCGGTGTCGCTATAATCAAACCATCAGCATTATAAGGTATAAACAGTTCACCATCAACATAGGCGTTCAATTCAATTAGTCGTGTGTAGTGTCGTATAACGACATCATTCAATGCGTAAGCATGGAATGGAGAAGGACGCTGACTGTTAACAGAAACATCCAGCATCATTCTGTGCTCAATATGATATTCACCTTTCAATGTAGCGATCAGCGACGGTTTTAATTCATCCAACGATGCGTCAGTTAGAAATCCCAGATGTCCTAAGTTAATAGCAAGAATAGGTACATTTTCTATATTTGGCGTATGTGCTGCACTCAAAAGAGTGCCATCACCACCGAGAACAAGCACGAGATCAGACAACTCTACCATTTGTGAGATGTCTACTCCAGTTAGCGGAAATCCAAGGACTTCTGCTTGTTCATCAGGAATTATTGGAATAACATTTTCTTGCTTTAGCAACTGTGAAACTTCAACAACTACTTGTGGTGCCTGTTCTTTCGTGGTATTGACAAAAAAACCGACCTTTTTCGTCATCCTGACTCCTTCTCTAATCTGCAAAACCCTAAGATTACAGCACAACCAACCAGAAATACACACAAGGTAATCAGAAAACTCATATTTAATTGTGGGAGTATATGTGCTGTATCATAACGTTTATCTCCAACCGACACAGAATCACGAAATGGCCACAAACCGTATAAAGAACCGACCATCAACCCAATTAGAAAGGAAATTGTTAAATTTCGAAAACGATCTAATAGATAGTTCAACAATCTTGTAAAAGCTAATAGACCAAATAGACATCCCATTGAAAAAATTACGAGTATCATTAGATTGTTGACAAAAACTGAACTTGCTACTCCTTTGAATACCCCTGGAACATCATTTATGAAATCCTTGATCGCAGTCAACAGTGGAAAATAAACGCCGAATGCAAGCAAAAGAAACGAACCACTAACTCCAGGCAGAATCATTGCTGAAATTGCCAGCGCACCGCATACAAAATAGATAGTAAGTGTTCCAATTGATATTTCAATTCCATTTCCTGAAACCGTCGTTGAATCAGCAGCAGATTTTTTTAGTTCTTCTGCTATTACAATCAATCCTACTGCTACAAGTAATGTTAACAGTTCACGCCAACTGAACCCTTCCAGCATTCGTAAAGGAATCAATATAGATGTTAAGACCAATCCGAAAAAGAAACCATAAGTCGCGTCATGGTGAGAGTCCAATAGAAAAACAATTAGTTTTGAAGAAACCAATACTGCGAAGACCGCACCTATCCCTAAAATCAACAAAAAATAAAAGTCAATACGATGCAACTCTGCGCGAAATGCTGTAAATGCTCTTTTTCTAAAACTAAAAACGCTAAGAAATCGCTTAACCGTTGATGTGCCAATGTTGTGCAAAGCTGCAATTAGTCGTTCATATATACCCAAGACAAGTGCAAGAGTGCCACCACTCATACCTGGTATTATGTTTGCAATGCCTATCAGGAAGCCGTTAATAAAGTGGCGGATAGTTTTCATATATAAAAAGTAGCAAGTTTTATCAATTGATTAGTTTTTGATATAATCTGTCAAGAATTATACTATATAACTAAAACTATGTCAAACGTATAAATATGAACGCGGGGTTATTCAGTTTTAGGCATTTAGGTATTTCCTGAGTAAATCGCGACCGGCAAAACAAGAAATCAACGGTATGCATGCCTTTTGGCATTCCCCGGGTATGCATGCCTTTTGGCATTCCCCGGGTCGTTCCTACCGCGGGATTTCTTTTTTGAAAATCCAAAAATTAGGAAAACTGAATAATCCTGTTAAACTAGGGTGTGTAAAGATTTTGCACAGAGGTACAAACTTTTTTCTCTTTAGTCCCGAAGGGACGCAATGTTTATAGAAAGACGTTATCACCCCTCTCTTGAGTTCCGTAGTAACGACATAAAAGGATAAACATATCGTCCCTACGTGACTGAAGCGTATGGTTGATATTAACAATATTTCCTTATATTGACACCTAATGAAGTTTGACAATCAATCGGTAGTTGAATACGTAGGGGTTGGGTTCCCAACCGTTTGGTTTTTAAGTTTGCGTAGATCGGGCGTGGCAACCACGCCCCTACGAATACACAACTTGAACGTCAAAACTCATTAGGACTCTGTGTCCCCGCAATCTCTTATTTAATCAGTTGGGGCGGGCACAGAGCCCCGCCCTACAATGAAGAATGAGTAGTTTGTGCAAAACTTTTGCACACCCGTTAAACTATTAAACTACAGGGTTATTCAGTTTTAGATATTTTGGCAGATATTTATAACATTCGTGATTTAATATCGTAGGTCGGGTAGAGCGTGAGCGAAACCCGACATGATAGACAAAATCAATACATGTCGGGTTTCGCATACGCTCTACCCGACCTACTATATAAACTTTAAGTAACACCCATTAACTGATAATTCTTAAAACTAAATAACCCTGATTAAACTATATCTCACTTGACAAGTTTTCAAAAGCCTGTTAGAATCTGATTGAAATTCTAATTCATAGTCTAAGAGGTGAAATTGATGAAAAAGTTGATCATCGTGGAAATCTGCGTTGTTTTAGCAATTGCCGTTGGATTCTGGATCGGACGGTTCACGAGTCCGTATAATGATTATGCGCATTATTACGAAAATGCCGATATAGCGTGGTTAAAAGTTCAGGAAATGGACACACCTCCAATATCTTTTGATGAACCCGATAAGAATCGCTTGCGTAAAGTGCGCGCGGCATACCGTGCGGTTTTTGACAATTATCCTGACAGTCGGTGGGCAGACGATGCAATTTACCAGTTAGCGTCACGCATACCCCGCACAGATGAGGAAGGATTTGCACTATTCCGCAGATTAATCCGCGATTATCCCGACAGCGAATATGCAGATGACGCAATGTTTGCAGTTGCTATCGCAACCTATCAGATCGCAGAGGAATTTAAGAAAACCGGAACGCTGGAATCTCCAACTGCATATTACGACAGAGCGCTTACACTCTTTAACCAAATCATAACAATATATCCAGGTAGTGTCTTGCACGAAGAGGCGCTGTATAACGCAGCCATGTGTTACTATCGACGTGGAGATGTAAGTATTGCACTAAACCAACTTGAAAGTCTCAAGATAGAATATCGAAACCATCCAATTATTTATAAAATCCGGTATACACTTGGATTGATCCATCTTGGACAGCAAGACTACGAGAACGCGAAAGCAGAATTCCTAAATGTTATAGATGCAGGCGATCCTGAATATGGTCCGATAGCGAATTTTGACATCGCTAACACTTATTTTAACGAAGGTAAAAAAAGAGAAATAGAAGCTAATTTTAAGGAAGTACAAGGAATAGGTCAGGAAGCAGCAGCAGAAAAAAAAGAAGCAATGGAAAAATACCAAGAAGCCGTTGATGGATACCAAAAAGTGATAGACCTATACCCTGATACAAAAGTCGGGAAGGACGCACTTTTCTATATTGCATTACCTTTAGAGAAATTAAAAAAGTATGATGAAGCTATTACGCTATTAGAAGCTGCAATTGAGTCATATCCTGATAACGAGAACGCTACCTATTCCAAGTCTTTCATCGGTCAGCTTGCCTATCTCAATGACGACAAAGCAAAGGCAATTGAGGTATTTCAAGAATTTGCCGATGACCCTTCACACGCTTATGATGACAGACTACACGCACAATACCAAGTCGGTAAAATCTATGAAGAAATAGAGGATATGGAACAAGCTATTGATGCATTTGAAAAATTGGTTTCAAATGATTATCCTGAACCCCATAAAAACCCATCACATCCATCACGTAGCATTACTGAGAATTACGTTCAACAGTTAAAAGCAGAATTATTGGATGAAGCGCTTGAATAACCCACAAGTTCCCCAAAAGAGCAATTCTGTTAATTGGGTAACTTGCTTAATGCCAGATCAATATCTGCAATAATATCTTCAACATCCTCCAGACCAATTGAGAAGCGGACTAATCCATCCGTGATGCCAGTTTTTTGCCGTATTTCGGAAGGGACGTGTGAGTGTGTCGTAGACGCGGGATGACAGACCAAGGTCCGCACATCACCAAGGCTCACTGCCAGTGAACAGATTTCAAGTTGATTCACAAATTTTTCACCTGCAGCCCGTCCTTCTTTGAGTTCTATCGTAATCATGCCGCCGAATCCATTCATTTGATGTTTAGCAAGGTCATGCTGTGGATGACCTGGTAAACCGGGATAACGAACCCATGCCACGGCTGGATGTGCTTCAAGAAATGATGCAACCTGCATTGCATTCTCGCAGTGGCGCGTAAACCGAAGTGGTAAGGTAGGGATACCCAACAGTGTTAGCCACGCATTAAATGGACTGATGACTGCACCGAAGTTACGTAATGCCCCTTTTTTTGCTCGCTCAATAAACACATTTTCTCCTATGATTGCACCCGCAACAACTGCCCCGTTTCCGCTCAGATATTTTGTCATACTGTGCAGCACGACATCAATTCCCAGCGTAATTGGTTGTTGACTGCATGGCGTGGCAAAGGTATTGTCAATGATTGAGGTAATGTTGTGTGTTTTTGCAATCTCTGCACAAGCAGCAAGGTCCACAAGTTTGAGTAACGGATTTGTTGGACTTTCAAGGTAGATGACTTTTGTGTCAGGACGAATCTCGCTCTCAACTTTGTTCGGGTCAGTAGCATCTACAAATGTAACCTCAATTCCATACTGTGTAAGATCGTCATTTAGCAAGTTATATGTGGCGGAATAAAGTGTTTCCATAGCAACAACGTGTCCACCGTCTGCTAATGCAGTTAGTAGTGCGGTACTAATAGCACCCATCCCTGATGCGGTGGCTAAAGCGGATTCTCCTGCTTCAAGAACTGCAAGCTTCTGTTCTAATATCGCTTGTGTAGGGTTACCCCATCGGGTGTAGACGTAACCGCTTGCTTCATCAATGAATGCCGCAGCGCATTCCTCGGTATTATGAAACTGAAAAGTACTATTCTGATAGATAGGTGGAAGCAATGGGATACCGGTTTTTCTCATCTGATCTTTCTGTCCATCTGTAGGAGGCGTCGTTAATGTTTCACCTGCATGAATCGCTTCAGTGGATTTACCGTAATACTTCTTGTTTACCACAATCAAGACCCCTTAAGCGTTTGTTGTAATGTTTCAACTGGATATCCTTCAAGTTTTAGCAGTTGCTGTTTTCGTTCAAGACCACCACCATAACCCCCTAAACTGCCATTGCTGCCAACTACTCGATGGCACGGTATAATAATTGTAATCGGGTTGCTTCCAGTAGCAGTGCCGACAGCGCGAACTGCTTTGGGTCTACCAATCTGTTCTGCTATCCACTTGTAGCTGCGCACCTCACCATGCGGAATCTGGTGAATTGTATCCCAGACTAAATTCTGAAATTCCGTACCTGTATCTATACTAATCGGGATCTCTTTAAAATCTACTGACTTACCATCAAAATACCGATTCAATATATGCTTTACCTTCTTTAACAATTCAGTCTGTGGGTTGAATGAAGGTTCATAATATGTGGAATTGTCGTTAAAGAATATTTGGGAAATATGTTGACGAGTTTGAATTATGTCTATATGACCAATAGGTAATTTATATCGGAGATTATCTGGACCGTAAAAATCTTGAACTGCTTTTGAAATTTGTTCTTTATCATAATCCTCCAATTTTTCATGAAAGTCATGAATGATATATTGTAACATTTGTTTTTTCATTTTTTATTTGACCTACAATTTAATATAAGGTATGCTATATGGCAAACTATGGCTATTTTTGAAACATCAGAACAACTTTTTAGATATATCAACGAACTTTTTGAAGAAATCGCTACGTTACCAGAGGCACAAGAGGCAATAAAATCGTTAACGTTATGCGTTAGATTTAATTATACCATACCAGACTGTGTGATGACGTTAACTGTCGTGAACGGTGGATATGAAATTTCCCGCGATGTGTGTGATGATGTAACTCCAGACGTAGAACTGACGATGACAGGTGATGTTGCACACAAATTCTGGACAGGTGAACTTAACGTTATGGGTGCGATCACGTCACGCGAGATCGATATTGCCGGTTCATTAGGCAAAATTATGCGACTTACACCGCTTATTAAGGCAGCTATTCGTCATAACATAGAACGTAATTAATTGTCATAACCTTATCAGGACTTACGCAAAAACGGTAGACGTGCTTTGTAAGCGCGCTGGAAACCTATAAAAATACTGATAATTATATCATTTTCATCATTATTCTTGATTTAATCAAGAATAATGCGTAAGTCCTGCTTATAAAAGAGGTGATAGGATGTCTACAGACAATTTATCAGATACCATTAAACCCTATGTAACGCAATTGTGTGAAGAGGGTTGGTGTGTGTTAGAAGATGTTATTCCCGCCGACGTTGTGGACTTGATTTGCAATGAGGTGGAAACATCAGCAGTCGACTATAACCAATACAGCAAAGAAAACGGCAGATGGACACGAAATGTCATCAGTTTTATGCCGCGTTTTGCTGAACATCTTGCAAATGAACGACTCCTTTCTGTCATCCGAGAATTATTGGGACCACAAGTACGCATCTCCCAGACCGAGTATAAGATTCGTCCGCCACATTACAAATTGGTTCGTGCATACCACTCCGATTTTCCTTATGACTTGAACCAGAAATGGCACATTTCCCAACCTTTTCCGAGTGCTGTTATCGGTATCACGACGCTCTGGATGCTCACTGATTTTACGACTGAGAACGGTGGCACTTGGATTGTACCGAAATCCCACATAGACCTCAGAAATCCGAGAGGAAAAGAGGATGGTATCGGTGATCGTAACCCGCTTTCTGGTGAAATGCAAGCCACTGGGAGTGCGGGGAGTGTACTGATCATGGACAGCCGAATTTGGCATTCCAACGCAGAAAATCCAAGTGATGGTCGTCGAACTGCTGTTGTTGTTCGGTATGCTCCGTGGTGGTTGAATCTGGAGCTCTTCGGTGTCAATACTGCTACGATTCCCGGCGAAACGTTCGATAAGTTTCCTGATGATGTTAAACTACTTTATGAACACCGTGCTGAAGACCGTGAACCTTCTGTCTGGGTTTAAATCATAGGCACACACTGTGTGTCATCACAAAAGGAGAACTCTTATGTCAACAACGCTTGTACACATTGGTGTCCGCACAACGAATTTAGAAAAAAGCATCCGTTTCTGGCGCGACGCGCTCGGTTTGACCGTTGCGGACGCTGTAGATGGTCGCTTTGACCTAACTGACGGATATCACAATTTCCGTGTATTTCAACACAATGGTCCTGACCGTCCTAAACATATCGGTGGAATGTTAGACTATCTCCACATCGGTGTCCGTGTTCCTGATCTGCGTGAAGCAGCAAAGCGGTGTGAAGACCTCGGTTTTGAAATTACTTGGGAAGGTTTAGATGGTACTCAACCTTATGACCCAAATTCCGATGAATTGCCTTCAATAGCATTCAAGGTTGAAGACCCTGATGGGATTGTTGTTGATATTACCGAAAGGAATGATCAATGGCCTGGTGTTGATATTGAAAACAAAGGCTAAATTTCATGCCTCCACAATCGGCGCGGTGGTACACCGCGTCCTCCACCAAATACTTATTCGTCACCACCTAAAAGCCCTAAGCGGAACAAGTAATAAAGAAGTGTCAGTAGACTTGTAACCGCTGCGGCGAGATACGTTAGAAACGCTGCATTTAGCACTTTACTTGCTTGACGATTCTCTTCGGGGGAAAGCATTCCTGCTTCGTCCATCGCAATTCTTGCACGTTTGCTTGCATCCCATTCAACTGGCAATGTTATCAAGGTGAACACCACACCTACGGTAAACAATCCCACTCCGAATAATAGGAACGGTTGTATGAAAAAACCGACCATGAGTAAGATATAAGAAAACATTGAGCTGAAGTTGGTAATGGGAACAAGTGCAGTTCGTAGGTTCAGCATAGTGTATCCGTGTGCGTCCTGCATTGCGTGTCCTGCTTCATGACACGCTACACCTATTGCGGACAACGATTTGTTTGAATACACATCGTTAGATAACCGTAGTGTTTTATTTCGTGGGTCATAATGGTCACTCAACCATCCACCCGTGAGTTCAATTTTGACATTGTCGATACCGTTTCTTTGCAGCATCATTGATGCTGCTTGTGCGCCTGTTATCCCATTTCGAGAACCGACTTTAGAAAACTTTGAAAACGTTGATTTGGTTTTCCATGTAGCATACAATGACAGAGCAAAACCCGGCGCAAGAAAAACGAAATACATCGGGTCAAACCAACCTAACATCATAAGGATTACCTCCAATCCTGTGTTCATAAGAATTTATCAATGTAAAAAAGCAATGTTTTTTATGGAATTATACAAGATTTCTGCTGAGATTTCAACTGAATTTCTTGTGGGAAAGAAAGGAGAGTTAGGATGTATTGGTTTTGAATTGGGTTTCAAGATGTCTCTGCAGAATTAAATTTGACGATTTCTTTCCAAAGCATATTACCTTCACTATCGCAAAAATGTCCAATAAATTCAGAGGTAAACTTGTTGATGACTCTTCCATACTCTTGCACGAATTGCTCGTTTCTTTGTTTCGCTTGATGTCCCAAAGGTTCAATGATATCGGTGTAAAGATTGACATCACCAGATATAAACTCCCAAAATTTTTGTCCGCAGAACTTCCAGTAATCTCCCTTATTGGGCTTTCCATCTTTTCCATAGCAGCAACCGTTGACAGCATTCACATTTATCAAGGATGTACTATCACCAATGGTTTGCTTAGCTTTTTTGAAGTTAATGAGCATCTTTTTCTTTTGGTCACTGTTTCCCCAATTTGGTCCAGATTTTATTGATACAATGTATCTTGTGTTGTCTTTCTCAAATTCCAAGTCAATTCCCTCTGCTGCAGATTTCCGACCACCATATACCCTTGAACAGATAAAAATGGCAAGATCCTCCAGAAACCCGCCAAAAATCGTTTCTTCTTGTGAAGACAACCGTGCATCCAGAATAGTTTTTACAAAGTCCGATGCAGTGATTATATTTTTCGCTTTGAATAAATAAGGATTCTTTTTTTTAACGACATCCAACAATTTTAGTTTTTGCAGATTTTCTAATCTTCTCTGATGAAAGACTTGAATATTCGCTTCAACATAATCAGTGATCTCTTGTTGTGTAATGGGTTTCATATTCAGACTCTTCAAATAACGTAAATTGTGTCGGTTTGATATTCTCTCTTGCAAGCTGATAATACTGAGGAAAGACTTCAATACCGACAGAGTTTCTTGATAGTTTTTGAGCAACCTGACATGTTGTCCCGGAACCTGCGAACGGATCAAGCACCCAATCATTCTCTTTTGTAAACAACTTAATAAACCATTCGGGTAGTGTTTTTGGGAAAACAGCACTATGTTGTCGGTTTCCTGTTTCTGTGGCTAAGTGCAATACATTTGTCGGATACGCCATTTTTCTGTCCAACCAGTTTGATACGTTTTTACCGAATCCACTGCCGACTTTTGATGTGTCCCGACTTTGGTCGGTCTTACTGAGGTTTTTTAGTCTTTTCTCCGCCCAATCTCCCATTGGTACCATTACAGTTTCTTGATACATGTTGAACTTTTTGGTTTTGTTAAACTGTATACATCTTTCCCATGCATCTCTGAATCGGTTTGGCCATTTACCGGGATAGCTGTTCTTTTTGTGCCAGATAAATTCTTCTGTCCACAACCATCCTTGTTTTTTCATTTCAAGTATCAACTCAATAACATAAGTATGCCGTTCTCCGTTAACGGCTTTCTCTTTAATGTTAAGAATGAATGTTCCAGATGGTTTGAGAACTCTCAAAAGTTGTTCGGCGCGCGGCATAAACCAATTGACATATTCATCAGGTTTGATTCCTCCGTAGGTTTTCGATCTGCGGTCTGCGTAAGGGGGAGAGGTCATTATCAGGTCAAATGAATCGGTGTCATAATTGGTGAGTACTTCTAAACAATCTCCAAGAAAAAGGTTTGTCTTTATTGACTTCATTGAACGATTTACCTACTAAATAATTGTTTTGGCAAGTAGCAAAGAAATCTACCAAAAGTACAAAGCGGATTCTATAAAAATAGTAACATATTTGCTTCAAAAAGGTCAAGGAAAAGATTTTGAGGGGTATGTAAAGTTTTTGTAGAAATCTGATATTAAAAGAAGTCCGTCCAGTTTCTATCAAACTTGACGATAGGGGACTGTGGACATCGTAGGGGTGGAGGTATCCTCGTCCGCGCAAAACTTCTGTTCGGGCGGGGATACGAAATGTCCTCATTGTGATAGCACGCACGTTGCGAAACGGGCAGAGACGGAATTGGGACGTATTGGACGCTGGCAATGTCATGATTGCACGGCAACATTCAAGGTTACATGCAAGACAGTGTTTCATGGTGCAAAAATCCCTCTACAAAAATGGTTTCTTGCTATATCCTTAATGGTAAATGCAAAGAAGAGTCTATCCAGTCACCAATTAGCACGCGATTGAGACTTGAATCAAAAGACTGTTTGGTGTATAGAAACGTGCATTCGTGCTGAAATGGCAAAGAATAGTGTGATGCTACAAGGTATCATTGAAGCAGATGAAACCTATATCGGTGGCAGACCTCGCAAGGCGAACAAAAAGGAAGATAGAGAACATGCGAAACGTGGCCGTGGATCGAAAAAACTGCCATTCTGGGAACAGTTGAATGCGGTGGTAAGGTTGTGTGTAAGCAAAGATGGCGGGAGAATTGACGGGACGTGCTATCCTGAGTTTTATAGTGCCTTAGAATTAGCAGAACAAGAAGACAACGAAGTACTAATAAATGAAGTTAGACACTCACTGCAAGAACTTGATAATATGAACTGAAGCGATTAGACTTATGAGATAACGGGTGGAGGTTCTCCCACAGCAGATTTCCCATCCTTTAACAAAGGTTCGGCGTTACCCCACAACCGACTTCCGTCCTGTGAGAGTAAGGGTTCTGCGGAATACTGGGCAAGATATGCACGTCGCATTTTGTCTGTTGAATTTGTTCCACTACAATGGAAATTTATGCTGGTGAATGCGACAATACTCCCCGCAGGAACGATAGCTGGGACACCCTTTTCCGGTCCAAAATACCCGACCATATCATTACTGCCTTCCTCACGAATATGTTTTACCCACGAGCGAATCCCGATATGTGAAAACGGCATGACATATACTGTTCCGTTCTCCTCAGACATATCATCAAGCGCGCACCAACAGGTGAGATATGGCTTGTGATCGGGATAACCGACATAACCCGAATCTTGATGCCAACTGAACTTCATGCCTGCTTCTGCCCCTTTGACAACATACTGTTCCCAAAAAAGATATGCAGTATCACCTAAAGTAGCACGACAAACTTCAGCCATGAGTTCACTGAACAGAAATTCACGGAGTTTCGGTTGACTTCTAAAGCAGTTTGAGACAAAATAGCGTTTGTCCCTATGGTTTAGACCAATAACGTCTTTGTTCTCACGTTCCATTCGGTCTTCAATCTGTGAAATAAACATTCCACATTCACCACGTAGTAAATCAAGAAAAGGTTCAGGTATCACACTTTCCAAAATGAAATAACCCTCATCCTGGTACTGCTGTTTCTGTTCATCGGTTATCGCAATCAAATATTTACTCCTATTCAATATTGAGTTTTCTAATAACTTGTCCGTTGCTTTCCCAATATGTATGTTTACCCTTTATGTAGTCAGAATCGGCTTCGGGTTGGATGTTTCCTGAGGTGTCAATTGCTCTGGAGACGATAGTGTGTTCACCTGTAGTTGGATTTTTCCAATCGAGATGCCAAATTTTCCATGCAAATTCGTCATCTTCTCTTGTTTCAATTGTGACTTCCTGCCAAGGTCCGTTATCAATACTGACTTCAACTTTTTTTATAGGAGCTCCCCATGCTGCACCGTATATTCTGTATTCATCACCGATGCGAGTCACCTTTGCTGCCAGTGATTTCAACTTTGTTCTTCCGACTGAGGTTTCCATCCACACAGATTCACCATCGGGACGTTTCTCCTCGCGTATTGTGACATAATCACGACCCATAAATCTTCCCATAAAACGTGTGTCCCGCACTTCAATTCGTTTGAGCCATTTCACACAAGCAATTCCATACCAACCGGGGGCAATCAGTCGAACTGGGGCACCATTTTGCTGTGGTAATGGTTCACCGTTCATTTCATAACAAAGTAGATGGTTTTCATCCAATGCGTCTTCAACAGACATACTACGTGCAAAGTTTTGAGGCATTGTGACATCTCTAATCTTCTCTTTTCCGCTATCGTGTCCAAAGAAGATAACCTCTATTCCATTATCTTTGATACCTGCCTTTTTGAGAAAAGGTGCGAGTGGGGTACCCCCCCAATTTGCATTACCAATTGCGCCTGTAAATGTTGGAAACCCGTGATTACCTGAACATTCCAAGGTAAAGTCAATTTCTTTCTTAGGATGAGATTTAATATCCTCAAGCGTTAGTTCTATTGGATTATCAACTAATCCTGTGATTTCTAATTTCCATGTAGTAGGATCAATTTTTGGTCTGTTGTAGTGAGACACGTTGAAAAATTTATTATTTGGTGTAATGAATGAATCGAATTCACTCCAATCCAGTAGTACTCGTCTTGAAGCTGGTTCGAGAGGTTGGTCCATAAATGGAACAAGCGTTTCTCCCTCGCGGTTAGGGAAAGCATAGGCTGCCCAAGGACTGAGTAATAAACCTGTAAGTGTTAAGCCAGTACTTCGTAAAAAATCTCTGCGATCCATGTTAATTCCTCTAACCTTTCATAGCCGCGACATAATTTAGGTTAACCTGTTTCCAGTTTACAACATTATGCCATGCGTCTATATAATCAGCACGTCGATTCTGGTATTTCAGATAGTATGCGTGTTCCCATACATCCAACCCAAGTATAGGTGTATGTTTCAGCATGTGTGGACTGTCCTGGTTCTTCGTTCCATAGATTTGAAGTTTCTTTTTCTCATTTACAACCAACCATGCCCATCCAGAACCGAATAGTGATTTTGCAATCGTCATAAATTGTTCTTTAGCTTTGTCAATAGAACCGAATGTGGATTGCATTGCTTCAGCCACTTTTCCAGAAAGTTCTCTACCATTTGGTATCATCGTGCTCCAGAATAAAGTATGGTTTGCATGTCCACCTCCACTATTAACAACAGCTTGGTGAATTTTCTTTGGCACTTTATCAATGTTCTGCAGTAAACTTTCTATTGATTGGTCTGCTAAATCGTGATTGTCTCCAACAGCAGCATTGAGTTTATTCACATACCCTTGATGGTGCTTGCTGTGATGTATTTCCATTGTACGTTTGTCAATATGTGGTTCAAGTGCATCATAAGCGTATCGTAACTTTGGAAGTTCAAATCCATGGGTATGGTCACCTTCTCCATTTTCATCTGCATAGAGTGATAATGGATTCTTTACAGCAAATATTCCAGCTAATGCAGTGCTTCCAGTCATTAAAAACTTTCTACGGTTCATTGGTTCTCCTCGCCATCATATTTTACTATGTATTCTAACAGACAAAATTAGTTTGTGTCAAGCAACAAAATATTAAACAGGGTTATTCAGTTTTCCTAATTTTTGGATTTTTCAAAAAAGAAACCCCGCGGTAGGAGCGACCTCCCGGTCGCGATTTTCTCACAAAAATGTGAAAAATGGTTAAAACTGTATAACCCTGAATATTAAAGGAGTTGTTTTTCCCACCAGTGTATATAGTCTTCATCACTTATGTTAGGAGATAAGCCTCTGTCTTTCATCTTATTATTGTAACTTTTCTCCATATTATCATCCCAATATGAGGTAATTTCATCGGATTCATGTGTTTCTCCCATGTCTCCGGTGGTTTCAATCCAAGAATTCAACCGTTTTTGCATATCGTTTAGCACATTTTCATATTTTTGATCGTTTGCGATATTGTTGACTTCATAAGGGTCATTCTGTAAATCATAGAGTTCTACTTTAGGACGTGTTTGTTGGACAAAATGTTGCTGTGCATCGGTTAATTGACCTTTTTCAGCAAGAACCCGAATCAGTGTCCACAATGGGTATTGTGACTTTTTGTATGCATTAAATTGCATATAAGGTAAATCAGGATGGTAGTTACGGATTAGTTTATAGTCTTTGTTTCGTATGCAACGAATTCGGTCATCTGTGCCGTCACATCTGTCGCGAGCAGCGAAGATGGCATCACGAGTTTTTGCGTTTTCCCCCTGAAATATCTGACCTTGTACATATTCTGGTATATCAATACCTGCAAGTGATAGTGATGTTGGCATAAAATCTATTCCACTTACAAGTTCGTCACTTACTGTACCGGCTGCAATATTGTCTGGCCATCTGACAATCAATGGAATTTGTATACCGCCATCATAAAGGAATTGCTTACAACGAATATGAGCACGTCCATGATCGCTAATAAAAAATACAATTGTGTTTTCTGTGAGACCTTCATCGTCTAAGCGTTTAAGTATTCTACCAACTTTTTTGTCTAATAATTGTATTGTCTCCAAGTAGAGTGTCCAATCCTTGCGTATCAGTGGATGGTCAGGATAGTAGGGTGGTAACTCTACATCCTTGGTATTGATTGGTCGTTCTGGATCGGGTTTAAAGGTTCGATGTGTGTCAGGGATGTTGATTTGTGCGTAAAATGGTTCTCCATCTGCCCGTTCACGCCAATCAATACCATCAAAAGGGTTATTTCGTTTGAAGTTGAAGTCCGTTTTACCGCGACGATTATAGGGCGGTCCGGGATTGTTGCTTGTATAATATCCAGCTTCTCGAAAACAATCTGTGACGAGTTTCATGTCTGATCGCAACGGTTTGTCTCGATTGCTGCGATGGTTATGGGCATCAAAATGGGTTTGATAAGTTCCTGTGATTAATGCTGAACGACTCGGTGAACACACTGGACATGTTACAAATGCGTTTGAAAAACGTGTGCCTTCATCAGCAAGTCTATCTATATTGGGAGTTGCTACTGCGGGTGTTCCATAGCATCCCAAATCGGGTGAAAGGTCTTCTCCGTAAATCCAAAGTATATTCGGTTGTGTTGTTGCCAAAATTAACTCCTTTCTTATCGTGATTTATTCTTAGGTTTCACAGCAAATACAATGTATGATTACTATATATTACTATAGTTTCCTTGTTTTCGTCCAAACATGTCGGGATCCAGTTGATCAATGAGAGGTTATCAATCCCAGTCCCTATCTGATTTCAAAAGGGATCGAAAGGTCTCAAATCACGATACCCTACCTTTGAAACCCACATTATGACTGGGTACCAACATTTTCAAGGCATCTTTGGTATCGGAAAAAGCGATAAAAATCGTAGTTTTTGTTTCCTTTTTCTTTGAAAGGTTCGTTCAAGTTCTGTGCTACCTTTTGAGGTATTATTTTCTCAATGCGGGTATGGGTTTGTGTGTGCTCATAGATGGTATGGTTTTCCACATTCATTGGACAAAAACAAGGTAGTTTGGACAATTTTCAAACGAGAATAAAT
The DNA here is from genome assembly GCA_963663765.2 of Candidatus Poribacteria bacterium. GTDB lineage: Bacteria > Poribacteria > WGA-4E > WGA-4E > WGA-3G > MSPOR6. Next base: position 293,244 of record CAXXUA010000002.1, read on the forward strand.
ATAAGATATTGGTTCACCGCTTATGTTACCAAATCAATACACAACGAACAAAACGCAAACCCTCTTTGCTCCATCGGAGCAATATGTTTATAGCCATATTGTCAACCGACATCTCCGCTGGAGCGCAAGATTGTGGGTATACCGTTTTCTATAAACAAAGCACTCCGTTGGAGTGCATAATTTTCTCCAGTTTCATAATATACGAAACTCGAAGTAAAATAGACGTTCTATTGAATACTCAACTTCTGCAAGATGAGAATTGTCCAAACTATAATATCTATTATTGGATACATTCTTGATAGTTCGTTGTAAGTTGTTCAAGTACTTTTGTAAAATATAGTGTTATTTGAACACAATATATCATGAATTCAAAATTCTGTCAAAAATAGGAAATATACGTGTATGTAAAGAATATTCGCAGACAGAATCACTAATTACGGGGATAACACGGATAAGATATCCACAATAGATTGTCCTGCTTAGAAAACGCTTAGCATTAAAAGGACAATCTCAGATAGGTATCTTATCCGCGAAATCTGTGCAATACGCGTCATCCGCGATTCAGATACATGCAAAGAACTTTACACACACCATTTAGAGCATATCTCATAATCTACCAAGAGTTGAATTTTAGCAGTTAAAAGACATTTCACATGAAGGTATAATTGCTTAAAAAACGAACCTTTTATGTGTTGACTTGACTAAACAAACGAAACTTATTGAACATTCACTTGACAATGACACTGACTGATTCAACTGAGTGTTCATAGAATTCATATATTTGAAACTTAGTCGTATTCTAAATTTAAGGTAAAAAGTTTGTAAAGGAGAAAGCAATGAAACAGAAAATTTTTGGAATCAGTGCAGTTGCAGTTTTAGTTATAGTCGGTTTATTGGTTTCTGATCATATAACGTCAGCACAACGTCCAGATCGGAACACACAACCCGGACAAGGTCAAGGGCAACGGGGTCAACGTGGCGGTGGTGAACGTGGTGGCACGGACATTATGCGTATGTTTACCCAGGGTTCGTTTGTAAATAATACTTGGTTGGATTTGTCCTTCAAGGTCAAAATCAGTGATGAATCCCTTATGAAAGCGCGTCCTATCCATCAGGCAGCTCACGATAAGTTCACTAAGAAGATAGAAGAAATTCTTGCATCTGGTGATTTCCAGTCTGCACGACAAGAGATGACGACTTTTTCACAAGGCGTTATCAAAGAGTTGCAAACGGGTCTCAAAGAGATTTTGACGAAAGAGGAAATGACTAAACTCACACTGTTGATGAAAGAGAGACTTGAAGCGGAACAAGAACGTCGTAACAGGTTCCGTGGGGGTCAACAAGGCGGTGGCGGTCAAGGCCAAGGTGGACAGCGCGGTCAACGACCTACTCAATAAGCATGTTTTGAAAATAGTTAATTAGGTCGGGGGTTTTTCTCCCGACCTTTTTTTATTATTGTTATGTGGTTTGTCTGAATCGCGGATTACACGGATTACACGGATTGTTGAGTCTTCACATACCAAATCCCGTTTCAAACTTTATAGTAAAATCAAAATTTACAATGATGGATCTCTGGGACACTTTGACATAATGCTGTCTCCAAGGGTTTCAACGTCGGAGATTGCGCCAAGTGTTGACTGATATGCCACAGGGTTATTCAGTTTTAAGAGTTTTCCTTTATTGCAATTTTCTCGAAGTCAATATCCTAGGCCAACAGGTGCGGTTTCCTAACCGCACCATAGGCGTTAATTTAAGGATTTTGACCTCTTATGGGAAGGGTTTTCAACCCCGATTATGTGTTATTCCCTTTGTGAATTCGGGGTTGAAAACCCCTCCCACAAGAAAGTTTATCCTTAAGTTAACACCTATGTAGCTAAAAACCTCTCCCACAAGAGAACACCGTCACTTTTTTCTTAAATTGACGCCTATGGTATAATATATGTTGCTTCGGTTGAAACCGGGTGTCTCACAAATCTGTCGTAACGAAAAGTCTGTCCGTAATACCGTAACCATTTCTCGCTGCTCTTTTGGGGTTAGCTCAAGTAATTTGAGGCTTTTTTGTGGATTTCAAGTGCCAGGGTCAACCGCTCAACGAGTTGCTCAAGTTGAGCGATCCGCTCAGTAGAGGCATCAGAATGTTTATCAGTGGGTTCAAAGAGGGTCGCAGCATTTTCAAGAAGCTGTCGCTTCCACTTTGACAGTTGTTCTTCGCTGAGGTTATGTCGACGACACACTTCTGCTTGCGAACTATCACTGCAGAGAGCCTCAAGAACAACTTCTGCTTTAAACTCTGGGGTGAAGTTTCTTCGTTTTCGTTTCCGCATCGGATACTCCTTTCAAGTAGATGGATATTATACCATAATCTTATGTTAGAGATCTCCCGAATTTCCGGAGGCAGTACACATTTCAACGCACTTACAAAGCGTGCCTACCGTTGTATACGTAAGTCTTGATAGAATATGGAGTAATATCATTGAACCATATCAATGATTGTCCCTAAATCTTTTACTTCTGCTTCTGAGAGAACCACAGACGCTGCAACCGCATCTTGAACAGCAACTCCTACAGATTTGAAGAGAGTGATTTCATCGTCTGATTGTCGTCCCTGTTTATCTCCGTTTATGATTTCACCGATTTCAGCATCAATTTGAGCGTTTGGTATAATTAGGTCACCTGCTTCTTCTAAACAGGCTTCTCGCGAATCTACGACAATTCGGTTAGCTCGTCTGATTGTTGTAGTATCAACTTCCCGTTTTTCTGGTACGAATGTGCCAACTGCTGTGATGTGCGTACCAAGTTGTAAGTCATTCCCATCAAAAAGTGGAGTTGCAGATGTTGTTGCACAGATTACGATGTCTGCAGCTTCCACGACTTGCAGTGTTGTAGAGGCAATGTTGACTTGGGGTGCAACTTTCCATTCAGAGATCTCTTCAGCGAGTTGTTGAGCAGAGTCTTGTGTTCGACTAATAAGGTTGACATGTTCAATGTCTCTTACTGCCATCACAGCCTGTAATTGGGCTCTTGCTTGTACACCTGCACCGAATAATCCTACATTTTTTGCATCTTTCCGTGAAAGCAGGTCTGCTGCTACACCACCACCCGCACCTGTGCGAATTGCGGTAAGGCTCGTGCCGTCCATGAAAGCTTTGGGTGTGCCGGTTTCTGGATCAAGAACCAAAACTGTTGCGGTAATTCGGGGTAAGTTTAAGACAGGATTGTCATCATAGACAGAAACAACTTTGATACCGAATTCACTACGTTTGGATAGATAGGCAGGCATGATGAGCGTTATGCCTTTATCGGTGGATATGTGTTGTCGGGATGGCATGACCACCGTTCCAGCAGAAAGTTGACTGTATGCGTGCCGCATCGCATCAATGGCATTGGGCATGGGTAAGGCTGCTCGAACTTCGGCAGCAGTAAGGAGTCTAATCGGCATACAATTATTCCACCTGAACAACGGCTTCACCTAAGACATCCATCTTTGGAATTATTCCCAAACCCGGTTGCATTGATGCTGCCATTCTGCCGTTAATTCGTTGTGGTGCCCCTTCTGCTGTGCTGACGGTGACATAACTGTTGAAATCCGTTGCTGTAAACAGAAATTCTGTCGGTGTGCTGTGAGCGAGATGAGCTATAGCAGCGGTTGTGATGTCCCCACCCCAGCTGTCTTCAATTGTCATCGCAATACCAAGTTCAACACATAGGTCTCTTGCGAGTTTAGCTTTGGTCAGTCCACCGAATTTACTAATTTTGATGTTGACAACATCCATTGCGCGGTCGGCATGTCCGTGTAAGAGTGTTTGGATACTATCAATCGTCTCGTCAAGAACAAATGGATGGTCAGTTCGCTCTCGGATAGCGAGGCATTCTTGGTATGAGAGGCATGGTTGTTCAATATAGACATCCACATCACGGACTCCTCGAACAACGCGTGCAGCCTGGTGCATCAACCAACCCGTGTTAGCATCAGCTATTAGGACATCATTTGGCTGCATTACTTCAGAAACAGCATGAATGCGTTCAATGTCGGTGTTTGGATCACCTCCGACTTTTAACTGGAATTTGCGGTAACCTTCAGCGCGATAGTTTGCAACCTTTTCAGCCATCTCATCGGGGGTTTGTTGAGAGATTGCCCGATACAGCATAAAATCCTCACCATATCTTCCACCAAGGAGTGTACATACAGATAAGTTAGAAACTGTACCGAGAATATCCCAACACGCGATGTCAATCCCGGATTTTACATAAGGATGTCCCTTGAGTGCAATATCCATACGTTGATTGAGAGGAAGCAGTTGTGTTGGGTCTTCACCGATAAGGTGTGGTGCAAGTTCAGTAATACCTGTTCGGACACCTTTAGCGTAGGCGGGTAAATAGAACGGTCCGAGAGGACAGACCTCACCGTACCCTGTAATTCCTGTATCTGTTTCAACTGCAACGATAGTGCTGTCAAATACGGATACGGATTTCCCACCTGACCAACTATAACTGCCTTCATGGAGTGGAAGGTCAACTTGATATGTTTTGATAGATCGTATTTTCACAACAAAGATTAAAAGAGCAATTTACACAAGAATAGTTAAATATTGTTTTACAATGCAGAGAATGGTTGTTAGTTGCCGGAACGTGGCACTTGTGCAATGATGCGGTCTGCGAGTTTGGAAAATGGTAAACTTTGAAGGTATACAGTGCCTGTACCCTGTAATGTCGCGAGGAAGAGACCTTCACCTCCGAAAAACATTGACTTTAAGCCTTTTACCATCTCAATGTCATAATCTATGCCAGATGTGAAAGCTACCAGACAACCTGTGTCAATGCGAAGTATGTCGTTGGTAAGTTCTTTTTTGATGACGGTTCCACCTGCATGCACAAAAGCCATACCATCACCGCGTAGCAATTGTAGGATGAAACCTTCACCCCCGAAAAAGCCTGCGCCGAGTTTACGAGAAAAAGCAATGCTTAGTTCTGTGCCAAGTGCAGCACAAAGGAATGCATCCTTTTGACATGTAAGTTCTCCACCAATTTCTGACAGATCAACGGGTATAATGTGTCCTGGATATGGTGCAGCAAATGCAACGCGTCTCTTGTTGCTCCCGGAGTTCGTAAAGTGTGTCATAAATAGTGATTCACCAGTGAGTGCGCGTTTTCCAGCACCGAGGAGTTTTCCCATCAAACCGCCACCATCACCAGAACCATCTCCCATTTTTGACTCATAGGTAATATCATCCTCCATCCAGTTCATTGCACCTGCTTCTGCTATGATTGTTTCACCTAAGTCAAGTTCCACCTCAACGACTTGCATATCGTTACCAAAAATTTCGTAGTCAACTTCGTGGCTTTGCATTGAGTTATACCTCTCATGTTTTAATTAAATTGCGATCTTTCAATAGAAACGTTCTCCAGTTGCACTACAGTCTATTGAATAATAATATTACCATATTCATTAAAAACAGTCAAGATAAATGTAGTTTTTCCAAGCTATTAATTTGGTGTGTTGAAATGAAGTTACATTACGTGTGAACACAAAGAACACATAGAGACGTTGTAACAGTTAATTGCTATTAATAACTAAGAATTCTAAAACACAAAGTTGTATATATCATTTATAGTAGGAAACAGTCCAAATGTTTTATTTTATCATGTCTGTGATTGGATTTGCATCGGCGGGACTATTCTGGATTTTTTTTAAACCACCCTTTGGAAAGAATATCGTTTGTATCAATACAGACCAACGGGTCGTCGCGCTCACTTTTGACGATGGACCTAATCCACCTTACACCGATCAATTGCTTGATGTACTCGCAAAGCACAACATCAAAGCCACATTTTTCTTAATTGGGAAACGTATTGAAACGCATCCTGAAACAGCAAGCAGGATTCTTGCAGAAGGACATTATATTGGAAATCATACTTACAAACATCCTGTGTTGGGACTTTGTATGCCTTCCAGAATACAGCAAGAAATTGAACAAACAGACTACCTTCTACAATGTATAGGACTGAAGGGTGAGATTGTGTTTCGTGCCCCCATGTTGACAAGGTATCTGCCAGTGGCTTGGGTTCAAGTGAGACAGAATCGCACACATATCAGTTGCAAAGTATGGGGTTGGGATTGGTTAACCCAGAATCCTGACCTTATTACCCGTAGTGTTTTAAAAAAGATTAAGCCGGGTTCAATAATTGTGCTACATGATGGGATTGCAGGAAATGACAACGCCAACCGTTCGGGTACGATTGAAGCTACAGATCGATTGATAACGATACTTAAGCAAAAGGAGTATCAGTTTGTTACCGTTCAGGATGTCCTTGATAATTTGCATTAACAAGAATGACAGTAAGGAATTGATTTCACATAATTTTTCTGTCTTATAGTGGATTTTAGAATTATTTTTACACTTTCAGGTTTAGGAAGGAACTCCGATTCCCGACTATCAAGGCGTTCAGTCGCGATTCGGAGATCGCTCCTACAGAAAAAGTGAAAACTTAATTGTATATTTCACTATAAACCTTAAAGTTAATTGAAACTTATGGAGAATTTAGATAATAAGTTTTCATTTATACAATTTACCATATTGACGGTTATGTAAGTATTCTATTCTTTTATTTGGTAGAAGCGATCAGGTGAATGTCTATGCGAGAATGCGTGAATACTGTTAGTTTGTGTACACATCTGCACAAGCTAACATTTTGTGCTACAAAATGTCCAAATATTTATGTGCTTTACTATAACAATACCTTCGCCAAAAATTAGTTGAATAAAATGGGTTTTTGTCCTATGGTGTTTACATTATAATTACAAAACAAAAGGACAAATACCCATGTTAGAAATTATAGCACTTTTTTCAATTCTTAATCCATGTATTTCAAAAACAACGATCCGTCAGTTATGTCAAGTTGTATTCGCACTACTTGCGATGACAGGACGGGTCACCATGTTAAATATCTCTCGTTGGACATTAAAAGGAGGTAGTTACCGCACTATACAACGCTTTTTCAACACAGTTCTTCCTTGGACGACAATGTGTTGGACTTTTTTTCGCACACACTTGCTTGATCATGAGAGTGTTTATATCTTAGCAGGCGATGAAGTTGTCAGAAGCAAAGATGGAAAATGCACCTATGGTTTATCACGCTTTTTTTCCTCATTGCATGGGAAAAGCATACCCGGTTTATCGTTCTTAGCCATATCCTTAGTCAGTGTATCTCAGCGACGTTCCTACCCGATGGCTATTGAGCAAATCGTTCGGTGTGAAAAAACTTCAAAGCCTGCTGCCGCTCCGACTAAACAGTCAGACATCACCAACAAGACAGCAAAATCTAAAGGTGGACGTCCAAAAGGGAGCCGAAACAAAAATAAAAGAGATGTCGTTCTCAGTGATACTTTGAAACAACTTCAAACGCTGCTCAAAAAAGTGCTACAACTAATAAATAACTTGATACCCATCCGTTATTTTGTCCTGGATGGCTATTTTGGAAATAATAACGCTCTACAAATGGTAAATCAATGTGGTCTCCATCTTATTTCAAAACTACGCACCGATGCTGCGTTGCATTTTCCACCGACAACACCTTACAAGGGACGCGGACGGCGTGCGATCTATGGAGAACGTGTCAATCCACATAAGATTGATGAAAAATACTCTATTTTTACACAGACAGCGGACAATCTGAGAACTGATGTGTATCAAATGGAACTACACCACAAAAAGTTCCCCGACCCATTGAATGTCGTTTGTATCAAAAAAACAAACCTAACCACTAAACAGCAAGCTTACGTCTTATTATTCAGTTCTGATTTAGAACTTGACGCAGAAAAAATGATAGATTATTATTCGCTCCGTTTTCAAATTGAGTTCAACTTTCGTGATGCAAAACAGTATAGGGGTATGCAAGGTTTCATGAATGTAAACAAAACCCCAGTGAACAATGCAGCGAATATGTCAATGTTTATGATAAATGTAAGTGCAAAACTCTCGGAAAAATACAGATGTCAAAATCCCGTATATAGTGTATTAGATCTTAAATCGCACTACCGAGGTCTGAAATATATACATGAAATATTAAAAATACTTCCGCAAAAAACCTGAACCTATTGTTATTCAGCAAATCACTGAACGCCTGAGTTCAATCGGTGCTATTCACAACACTCAAGCCAATCTTAATCCTGGATAATTGGCGAAGGTATTGCTATAAAGTACACATTTCAAGTACACATTTCAGTTTTCCTTTACAGAGATTTTAGCGTGAAAAGCGTTAATACTTCCCTTTTCATTTGATGCCCAACCCATACCAACTAATTTATAGATCTGTCCAATATTGAAACGATGTGTCAGTTGTCCTTTTTCACAAGGTTCATACCATCCAATATCATGTGCTCCATCAAACATTGTCCCATCTGGACGTTTATTGTCAGTATCATAGGTAAGTTTATGTTCTGCATCAAGGAGAAAGAATGAACCGTACGCTTTATTGTCTCCCAATTCCATATCAATGGATAGCGTACCCGGTTTCTTAAACGCGGTAGTATCAATTACGACTATGGTATAATCCTGATGGCCATATTCAGGTGTGCGGAAAACGTCTAAAACCTGTTGTGATGGTTTATCGGGTGTGAGAATAATATTACCAAATCCTGGGAGTTTTCCTA
>CAXXUA010000003.1:0-622080 GCA_963663765.2 Candidatus Poribacteria bacterium
TAGAGATAGAAGAAAAGACGAAAAAAGGACTATACAAATGGAAAAGCACGCACTATACAATAAAAGAGAGATACCTTCGATCAGTAATAACAATACCAGAGTTGGAAAGATGTATTTTCTATTCAATCTACACCAATACTCGAGATTATGTTAACACAACTGTTGAAACAATAGCAGGAGTAATTCATCAGCACGTAGAAGAGACATGTCAAGCGATAGTAGTGATTGATGGATTAGATAAAAAATCTAAACAACGAATTTCCAGACGTTTGAAGGAAAAAGGGATAGTGTATAAGAAAGTTAGAGGAATAAGAGATGAAGGGAGTGCATGGATAAGATTAGCAGATGCGATTGCAGGATTTAGTTGGCATGTATATGAAAACAAACGTTATACACAAATGCTATCTCCTGAAATGCACCAAAAAGGATATCTTATCCAACTTTAGAAGAAAATGCCAGAGTGTCTGGCTCTAGCAATCCAACGTAGACATACCGTAGAGATAGAGGTCACGGTTGGCTGTCCCTAGCTTTTCCAAAGAAAAGCACCGTCCATACGGCACGTATTCGGGCAAAATATAATCTACGTAGATTATAACATAAAAAAAGCACTTTGTCAAGTTTTGTGTTACAATACATGGAGTTCAACCGGGAACTGACACTCAAATGAATTTATAGTGGATTTTAGAATTATTTTTACAATTTCAGGTGTAGGAGTGAACTCCGATTCCCATAGGCGTCAATTTAAGAAAAAAGTGTTAGTGTTTCTCTTGTGGGAGGGGTTTTCAACCCCGATTTGAGAGGAAAAGCGCGTAAAATCGGGGTTAAAAACCCCTCCCACAAGAGGTCAAAATCCTTAAATTGACGCTTATGAGGAGTGAACTCCGATTCCCGACTATCAAGGCGTTCAGTCGCGATTCGGAGATCGCTCCTACAGAAGAAGTGTAAACTTAATTGTATATTTCACTATAATATAGTGTTGAGTATTTCTAACTGCGGTACATCCTCGTTAGAAAGAACATCCGAGAGCGTTTCAGCATCAATACCCGTCGGAGATGTGTCAACCTCTGACGGAACGGGGTACGTTCTACTGGTGTGATATAGTTCCTGATCTCAAGATCTATTGATTAAATGAGTGTAGAAAAGCGATGTAATTTTACTATTTTCTCATAACTGACGCAAACGCACCAAATGCCTTATTTTTACGGGTGTGTAAAGTTTTGGTTACTGTGCGTAGGGGCGGGGTCTCCCCGTCCGAAAAGAAGTCTTACGCTGGCGAGGAAACCTCGTCCCTACGATGTCCACAGTTCCCTAACATCAAGCAAGCTTTGATAGAAACTTGATGGAATTCTTTTAATATCAGTGTTTCTACCAAAACTTTACACACCCCTCACCGAAGAATTTTCTTGACAAAAATGTGCAATAGTGTTAAAATAGGTATAAGTTGAGTATAAATTCCGATTTTTGTTATTTTTCCTAAAAACACTTGACAAAGTTTGAATTGGAAGGTATACTTAAAAAACAGAGTGCTACGTTGTGAAAAGCAACATGCACGACTCGGTTGCAATATTATAACTTGGCAAGTTCTGTAACCGAACTCAAAAGGGAAACGTATTAACGTCATGCCGATATAATTTATTTGGTTGACTATTTTATGAAACCGATGTTATAATAGGTGACGTTAGATATAATAATACGACATTTGGTTTGAGATTAGGACAAAGGGTTTTCCTGTGGTAAGGTTTTCAACCCTTAGGACACAAACCGAATCCCGATAATGAAGGATCTGAGCAATGGCAAACGCACAGATCCAACACTTTAGGTTAGTTGAATAGATTCCTTCCGATCCTTGAATCTGTTCCACATTTTTCATTTAGTTTTTATAGGTGCGGTTGTGCGATTCGTCGTACATCGTCAGAGGCATTCAATTGTCACTATACATCTTTGTGGGAGGGTTTCAACCCCGATTTGTTATGCTGTTTTTCTGAAATCGGGGTTACAAACCCCTCCCACAATAGTCCATGTCGGACAATTGTATACCTCTGTGTACATCGTTCCTACTATATTAACGTAATACCAATATATGGTATATTTTTGATTTAATTATACACGCTACATCAGTGCGGTTAGAAACCGTACCGAAGTGAGAAATTGTATATTTATTTCAAATATTGATCATAATTCTTATGGTCAACATATTTTTATAACTGATATTATAATTTTGGTAACGTTAAAATACTGAAATTCGGTTTATTAGATGTGTGAAGGGTTTTCCTGTGGTAAGGTTTTCAACCCTTTGGACACAAATCGAATTGAAAAAAAAGGATCTGTGTGACAGCAACGCACAGATCCAAGATATATAAGGTTAGTTGAATAGATTCCTTCCTATCCCTGAATCTGTTCCATAAATTTCAGATTGTATCAACGGGTGTGATAGTGTGACATATATACGTGTCACACATCTTCCCGCATTGATATAGCAAGTTTTTATATATAGGAGAACATATAATGAACCTGTCAAATAGATTGACATTTTCTTTAGTTTTTTCTGTTTTGTTCGTAGCGGTTTTCGCTTTTGTTGTGTCACCGGCAATGGCACAACAAGTTGTTACGGTGACGGTAACCGGTGAATATACGCCGGATGATGACACCACTTCTGGTGTTAACGAAAAGCAGATTGTGTTTACGTTCACATTTAGTCATGACCAATCCCTGACACTTGCTGATTTTTTCACGATTTACCAAGACGATAATGGTGATGGTGTGAATGAATTTAGCGATTCACTATTAGAAGATCCACCTGTAGATCCTGCCTTATGGGTTGTTGGTGGCTCCGGCAAGGTGTTCACACTTTCCTCAACAGTCGTTAATACTGCCACCGCTGATAATCCAGATGCTTTATACTTAAGAGGTTATGCGACCAGCATTGATGCAGAAGCAATTGATCACGATAGTAATAGTAATACTGCTGAAGTCGTTAGGTTTGATAATCCTGATGGTGGAGATGTTCTTGAAAGTCTCAGCCTTGCGGTCGCACCCGGTTACATCGGCGGTAACGAATACGCGATTATCGGTAATCATTTCCTTGAAGATACTGATGATAACGCGGCTACACCTGATGTATATACTTATCCCACAATGCCATCACATGTTACTGATCACATGAGAAGTAACTGGTCGGTACATACGGATCAAACAGTGCCGGATCTTTGGAATCACTTCCAAATCAACGGTGCGGGTACACTCAACCTCATACATACAAATGATGATAGTGTACAAGTGGGGGGTAACAATACACGTACGGTGCGTATCAACGAAGTGATGTGGGCGCGTGATGAGAGCCAAGTCGGACAAGACGGTTACACGCGTGAACAGTGGATTGAAATCTATAACAATACATCCGCACCGATTCTGCTTTCAAATATACGTGTAAGTTTTTCAAAGGCACACCCTTCATCGGGTACTTATACTGACAGGTTGACCAATAATCCGTCATACACAAACATCTGGAGTCTTTCGGGTAAAGGTCAAGATGGTAATTCCAACCCGAATGCGTTGAAAGAGTTTCAATCAATGCATCGGACGATAGCAAATAGAGATGGTTCGACATCAGCAGTTTGGACTTCTGCATCTCTTCACTTCCTTCCGAACTACAAAGGTACGCCTGGTGTGCAGAACTCCGTTGTCGGTACACAAGAACCGCGTTCCGCACCCGATAAAGATTGGCCAGCAAAATCGCCTGTTATTTTCAACGAGATGTTCAACGCCAGTACAGCAGGAATGGATTGGGTTGAGCTGCGTAATGTTACAGGTAGTGCTGTGTCACTCAACAAATGGGCACTGACAATATCTAAGGGTAGAGACAATGAAGAAGATATTATCCGGTTCCCGAATAAGTCTATACCCGCAAATGGTATACTCCTACTTGTTGAAAGTGATCCGAGTGGTACCCCGATAGGTCCCGGTTGGGATATTAGTAGATCAGAATATGATCAGGTTTCCGGTGTCAAACAAGCAACATCACCGAACTATCTGATTGTATCGGATTTAAATAAGATTCCAAATGATAGCGAAAATTGGTTGTTGATTTTACGTAAACCGAATAGCGCGGGTCATCCGTATTGGGATGTGAACGGTGGTACTGCTGGTGCCCCGAGTACACTTAATACCGGATTTGATATTTCTGACGCTGCCGGCCCCGGTGGTCCCGAAAGTGGTTTCAATTGGCAGACATTACAAGCTCAATCTGTCGACAGAGAGAAAACCGCAAGTGGTGGTGGGAACGGAGATATCTGGGAAACCAAACTCTTTCCCCTTAACGGACATACGCAAAGCAACGGTGATTTCCTCCAAAGCGATCGCCTGACAAGAAACAACGTTTACCAGCGTAATAGCAGTAAGCACGGTTTCCAAAAAGATGCTTGGACGAATAATAACTTCACTGGTATCGGGTATGACCGTTCTGCAGCACGAGACAACGACACACGCGGGGGGACACCCGGCTATCCGAACGGTGCAGTCGTGTCCACTGGCAATGATGCGATCAACAATGTTGTCATTTCGGAAATTATGGTCGCACAAATAGAATTTGGTCGGAGTTACACACCGCAATGGATTGAGATCACCAATCGATCTTCAACGCACGGGGTGGATCTGCATAACTTCCGTCTCACGATCATCAACCACGATAAAACCTACACGGAGGACGGCACACCAACAGCATTCTGGGATGGTAAAGCAGAAGCAAACATCTTGCTACAGAATCTAACATTACCACCGAGACAAACAGTGTTGATCGCTTCCGCTGCTGCACGTCGAAAGTCCATAAAAGTTCCAGCAGGACGTATTTTGAACTTGTTCCACGATGGACATAAAGATACGTTCGGTATGGTGAACCCAGGTGATGCGGTCATAAATCCTTACGGCTTCCATATTATGCTACAAACCAAAGGTAATGAGGCTTTAGATAAGCGGGAATTAGTTGATGAAATTGGCAACCTCGCTGATGAGGAAGACCGTCGGGGAAACAGGCAACGTTTTGATGACCCACGTTGGGATATTCCAAACGGTGTTGACGAAAATGGCAGCCGAAGTTCACTCGTCCGCACAAATGTTGTCACTGGCGATCCAACGACTATGGCATTCACACGGGCTATCGGTGATGGCACTGATGCTCAAGGTTGGATACTGGCAAGTATGGATCAAAGAACGGATGTAACTATCACAGGTTTCCCAGGCGCATCAGGTATCACTTCACTTTATTATGGTGCATATACTGACATCGGCACACCGGGACAAACACCCGGTCAACCTTTACCTGTTAGCTTGAGCTCGTTCCGTCCAGTATTAGAAAATGGCGAAGTCGTTATCCGTTGGACAACCGAATCTGAACTTGATAACGCAGGATTTAATATCCTCCGTAGTGATAGTCGGGACGGTGAATACAAACAGGTCAACGCCGATTTGATTCAAGGTTCTGGGACAACCGGTGAACGCAATACCTATAAATGGGTAGACGGTTCAGCGACACCCGATGCAGTATATTACTACCAAATTGAAGATGTATCTTTCGCAGGTGAACGTCAAATACTCACAACCACGAGGTTGAAAGGATTGATCTCTGCAAAGAACAAATTGACAACTCGGTGGGGTGAATTGAAATCGAAAACTAACTCTGGTTATTCTAATTAACCTATCCCAAAAAGGTGGACAGCGAACTTATGGTCGTTGTCCACCTTTGCCATAACAGCAGTCGTGCTTTGTCCGCGCGCCACCCACCTGCCACCCAACTGCAGCCGTGCTATGTCCGCGCGCCACCCATCTGCCCCCCATCTGCCACCCAACTGCCACCCATCTGCAGGCGTGCTTTGTCCGCGCGCCACCCATCTGCCACCCATCTGCCACCCATCTGCCACCCAACTGCAGGCGTGCTTTGTAAGCGCGCCACCCATCTGCCACCCATCTGCCACCCAACTGCAGGCGTGCTTTGTAAGCGCGCCACCCAACTGCCACCCAACTGCCCCTAACTGCAGGCGTGCTTTGTAAGCGCGCCACCCAACTGCCACCCAACTGCCACCCAACTGCCCCTAACTGCAGGCGTGCTTTGTAAGCGCGCCACCCAACTGCCACCCAACTGCCACCCATCTGCAGTCGTGCTTTGTCCGCGCGCCACCCATCTGCCACCCATCTGCCACCCAACTGCCACCCATCTGCCACCCATCTGCAGGCGTGCTTTGTAAGCGCGCCACCCATCTGCCACCCATCTGCAGCCGTGCTTTGTAAGCGCGCCACCCATCTGCCACCCATCTGCCACCCATCTGCAGGCGTGCTTTGTAAGCGCGCCACCCAACTGCAGCCGTGCTTTGTAAGCGCGCCACCCATCTGCCACCCATCTGCCACCCATCTGCAGGCGTGCTTTGTCCGCGCGCCACCCATCTGCCACCCATCTGCCACCCAACTGCAGCCGTGCTTTGTCCGCGCGCCACCCAACTGCCACCCAACTGCAGCCGTGCTTTGTAAGCGCGCCATCCAAATGCAGCCGTGCTTTGTCCGCGCGCCACCCATCTGCCACCCATCTGCCACCCAACTGCCACCCATCTGCAGGCGTGCTTTGTAAGCGCGCCACCAATGGTAGGCGGGGAATGCCTTAATGGCATTCATACCCGGGGAATGCCAAAAGGCATTCATACTGTTGATTTCTTGATTTGGCGTTGATTTGGTAGGGACGATATGTTTGTAGAAAACGAATACCCTCCCCAGTTCTTTAGTCCCGTAGGAACGGCATAGAAGAACGCAATAAGTAGTTTTGGGATTGCATTTTTCATTATTTTCAAGAAAAACTTTCATTTTCGTTGACTAAATCCATAATTTTAATTGATTAGAGTTGACAACCTCTAAATTATGTGTTATATTATATGAATAAGTTCTGAATATCTTATAAAAACAACCGTCAAACACCCTAATGGAGGTGTCGGGAATCGAACCCGAGAATAACGCCTGGCAAGGACATACCCAGAACCATCTCACCCCCATATTTAGTGTTTGACGGTTGTTTAATTATACAATTAAACCCACCAAAATTACAAATAAAACACCGAATACAGAAGTAAACAGCAGTTTAAATTCAGTTTTCCTATCTTTGTCTTGACATTTCCCAATTAAAATTGTAGGATCCTTAACAGACCAAACTACCTAGTGCTTAGTCACGTGCTTATTGACGGATCTAAAAAGTAGTCGGGAATCGGAGTTCCCTCCTACAATAAACACAATACAGTCGGGAATCGGAGTTCCCTCCTACAATAAACACAATACAGTCGGGAATCGGAGTTCCCTCCTACAATAAACACAATACAGTCGGGAATCGGAGTTCCCTCCTACAATAAACACAATACAGTCGGGAATCGGAGTTCCCTCCTACAATAAACACAATACAGTCGGGAATCGGAGTTCCCTCCTACAATAAACACAATACAGTCGGGAATCGGAGTTCCCTCCTACAATAAACACAATACAGTCGGGAATCGGAGTTCCCTCCTACAATACACACAATACAGTCGGGAATCGGAGTTCCCTCCTACAATAAACACAATACAGTCGGGAATCGGAGTTCCCTCCTACAATAAACACAATACACAAGACTTCTGTAGGAGCGATCTCCGAATCTAGACCTACAATTGGCGTGCTTTGTCCGCGCGCCACCCAACTGCCACCCATCTGCAGCCGTGCTTTATCATCTTTAGTGGTTGACTCGTCAAGATATTATGATATAATTCTTCTATCTATTGGATCAAAAACTATTAGGTCAAAAAATGGAGAGGAGAATTTAGATGGGAAAACGAATACATCACATTCGTGAGGTCAATGAGGAAGAAAACGCTGAATTTTGGCGTGGCCGAATGTAGGTGTCCAGTTCATTCCGAAATATGCATGTTGGTTAAACCTGATAGAACCTTGGTGGAAACAACTCAGAATTTGTGTTTCCAGCGCGCTTACAAAGCACCAAATCAACGGTATGAATCATGGAGCATGCCATACGCGCATGCTTCTTTAGGCATTCACCGCCTACCGTTGGGTGCGTATCTCCTGCGTCTAATTTTTTGTTATAGTCCGTTCTGATGACGGTGGTTCTTGCACTATAGGGATAACATGGGTGTGAATTTTTACGTTTCCTAAGGTGTCAGTTTCGAGGCGTGGTTCTGGATTTTTGCGATGGTCAAAGACAACATAATATCCTGTCGTTTGACCTTCGGATTTCATGTAACGGAGAAGTTGTTTTTTACCGGCAGCATAAGTGTTTTCACCTTCCCATATTTTCGTCTCAATGATATATTTGTGATTGTTATGGATAATAACGATGTCCATTCGTCCACGACCGGTTGGTACTTCAAGATACATAACCCCACCGATGAGAAGGACAAACTGATCGAGATATACAAGCAGCAAATGCTGTCCGATGTATTCTTTTGGTGTTTCTGGTACTTGCAACACGCGGAAGCCTGCACGTACAATGAAATCTCGGAAGTTATTTAGTAAGAGCAACATGTCAATTTCACCATTTAGGGTCAGGTAATCTTGAAAACCGTTTGTGTTGTTATCGGGAAGATATTCGTTCTCAAGTCCATTCACCAGCGGATTAAATGTTTGCAGAATACAATAGTGATAAATTGGATTGAGAATCTCGCACATACCATCATCACCTTTTGTTATAACGCCATAGGTAGCGAGTTCACTGATGATCTCGTTCCGGAGTGTAAAGCGTACACCCATATCATAAGAGACTATTTGCATGAGGTACGACTCAAACCGTTTTTCTCTACGTACATTGGTGACCAAATGCGATAGGTTAACGTTATCCTCTTCAAGGAGTTGTGCAAGTGCCTTTGCAAAGTGGTTGTGATCAATCGTCTCATTTTTAGGAATATTGAGTTCTTCTGTAAGGATTTGACCGAATCGGTTGACAAGGAAAGGTTGTCCTGCGGTCTGTTTGTGAATACCTTCAATTACTTCGGATGAGATATTTTGTCCTGTTTCATCTGTATATTGAGAAAAAAGTTCTTGAATCTGTTCAATCGTAAAATTGGGTAGTAGAAATTCATCCTGTATGTTGAATGGAGAGATAGAGCGATCATAGTTGAGTTGGTTGATGCTTTTTACACCTACTATACCAATGCTGTATGGACATCGGTTTTTACCGGTAAGATAGATTTGTCGTAGTGTATATAGGAAATCGTTTAGAACGGTTGCTGGTATACCATCAAATTCATCTATGACCAGAACGAACTTTTTTTCTTCAAGGATACTTGCCAAGTTTTCAAAGAAAACCTTCATTGTAACATGATCTGTAATTTTGGAATCATCCAAAAGGTCTTTCAAATCTGCAGGCGGTTGCGCGTTGTGTATCTGAAAAACATTCTCAATTTCACTGCATAAGTTTAAGTAGAAGTATTTGTAGAAAGTGTTTGGTTCAACGTTACTGAAAGTTTGGAAATCAAGCCATATTGGTAAATAGTTTGCATGGGGGAGCAAATCAAGGGCATGGCGGAAGAAAGTAGTTTTACCTGTTTGTCGGGGAGCAAATAGGACAATATATCTCCCATTTTTTACACGTTTAATAAAGTCTTTGATTTCTTGCGTACGGGAAACGATATAACTGTCTTCTGGATAAACGGGACCTCGTGTTTCAAAATATCTCATTTATTCTCCTGAATGTGATGCGTCATTTTTGGGAAGGTAGCCGATCAGACACGCTACTCTGTGGGAATGCTTTTAGCACATCGGAACCCCAGCCAGCCATTGGTATTATAGGGTCTGTCGCGTCCACGGTCTGCGGTTTTAGCTGGACCTGGAGTGTTCCATGAACCACCACGGGACACACGAGGAGAACGAATCGTCAGGTAATTTTCCATTAATTCCTGCATACTGGGATCCCCTGCAATAGGGTTCTTTTTAGACGATTGACTATAGAACTTTCTGTCGTATTGATCCAGGCATAATTCCCAAACATTGCCTCCCATGTCATATAGACCGTAATCATTTGGTAGATAAGTTCCAACGGGTAAGGTATTTGTGTCAAAATACCCATAGTTTGCTTGGCTTGGATCGCGATGTTCACCCCACACATACCGTTCATCTATTTTACCGCCACGAGCAGCCTTTTCCCATTCTGCTTCCGTTGGTAACCTTTTGCCCACCCAATTTGCATAAGCCATTGCTGCATACCAACTCACATATACAACCGGATGATTGTCTTTTCCTTCAGGATAGTTATCACCATCCCAGAACCTTAGATAACGTCCGTTATGATATTTGCGCGGAATGTTATTTTTACTCCAATCGGGGTTCGCGTCAATGAACGTTTTGAACTGAGCATTTGTTACCTCATAAGCGTCAATTAGGAACTCGTCAAGATAAACTTTATGTTCGGGTGATGCATCGCTTACTTTGTTACTTCCCATCTGGAACTCACCTGCGGGTATGCGTACCATCTCTTTTGCTGCTTTGTTTATCTCTTCAGTAGAGGTTACACCTTGACCTATAGCTTGCTTGGCTTTTGTGAAATCTGCTTTTGCTTCATTAAGTTTTCCGAGTGCTTCTTTTGCTTTAGCACGATCAGTATAAGAATCTTGATCATCGGGTTTTAGCTTCAGTGCTGCATCAAAATCTTCAATGGCACCGTTATAGTCGCCGAGTGCGGCCTTTACTGCTCCACGCGTATGATAGATGTGTGCTCCTTCTGCGTTCAATTCAATTGCTTTGTCAGCATCAGTTATTGCTGCTTGGTAGTTTTTCTTTGCTTCGGCATCGTTGCCTTGTGTAGTATGGAGTTTTCCAAGTAGGTATTTTGCCCAACCGCGATTATTGTAGTTTCCAGCATCTTTTGGTCCCAGTCTTATCGCTTCATTGATATCGTCTATTGCTTCTTCGTAAAGTTTCTGAGCAGCGTTGAAGTTCTTTTCTTCAACATGCGATTGAGCAAATAGATATTTTGTCCAACCACGTCCAGCATAGTTTCCATCGTTTTCTGGGTCTAAGGTTACAGCATGATCGTAATCAATTATTGCCGTTTCATATAATTTTTTAGCTGCATGGTGGTTGTGTTTTTCTGCTTCAGCTTCACCGTAATGTGTATGGACATGTCCCCGATATCTATAGGAAGTATCTTCTTTTAGGTCTAATTCAATGGCGGCAGTATAGTCTGCTATGGAATCCTGAAAGTGTTTTTGTGCTTTTTCCATTCTTCCTTGCTGTGCTTCAATTTCCGCGTGATAGGAATGTGCGTGTCCTCGAAAATAGTATACCTCCGAAAACTTGGGATACACCTCTATAGATTCAGTAAAATCTCTGATTGAACCGTCGTAGTCCTTTGACCCAAATTTTTCAAAACCTCGTTGGTAAATGACATAAGCACGGATATTGTCCTGTTTGTACCATTGGACTAATGGCACTGTCTCTCCTTCCTGAGAGAGTAGTGTTTTGAGAATGTTTGAAGGGATGGCGAGACTGTAATTGTCTCCTACGGCGAAAGCAACTCCGATGACTTCAGCTGCGTCATTTAGCATGGGACAACCACTGCTGCCAGTAGAAATCTCTGCTGTTGTCTCAATGATTTTTTCCAATGATTTGTGTATCGTACCGGCTGTGATTTTATATTGTTTCCCGCCGGGATACCCGGATGCGTAAACAGGGTCATCAATTTTTATAGTATCGCTGTTTGCCAGTGGAAGTGGAATTCCTTCCCCTGTAACTTTTAGGATAGCAAGGTCATGTTTCATATCATAAGCGGAAACGCCTTCAATTGCCCAGATTGTATCATTATCGTCCTGTTTTGCGAAAATCGACCCTGGTCGTATGATGACGTGGAGATTTGTCACAATCTTGTCAGGACTGACGAAAAATCCACTGCCAGACCACATTGCCCTTAAATCACCAGCAGTAATTCGGACTGTAGATGCTTTTGCTTTTTTGACTAAGACATCATCTATCTGTATTTCGGGTTGTTCGGATACGGTTTGCTGCGGAGTCCATGTGCAGAAAAATAGCAGGACCAAAATGAAGGGAATGTGTATGTATTTTCTATTGTATTTCATTCGGAGATTCCTTATCTATTGGTTTGATGTCTTATGTTTTGTTGGGTGATTTTTTTGCAATGTTTCCAAATGGACACTTTTTTCGTTTTTTTGGTAACATTTTATAATTTGGCGTAGATCCAGTTATAGCAAAGGTTTACAGGCGACTTTATGTGAATTTCTGGAAATTAAAAAAATATTTTCGCGAAGTGTAACATTTTGTAGTTATTGATGTGTGATGCATGTCAGTTTTGTAAGAATAATTATACATTTTGTTATATAGTTGTTATGTAATATATATTATTACATTTATAATATTGTGTGTCAAGTCTTTTTTTGTTTATTTTTGTTACATTTTTTATTATACCATTTCTATTAAATTTTGTTGCATTACCGGTTGTTACAAATGAAACGGAATATGGTACAAACTAACAGTTTGTCTACAAAAAAGAGACATTATTTATTACAATACCTTCGCCAATAATAGACATTCTGCCAGATTGTGCATGTAGTTGTAGCACATTCTTCATGAAGATTAAAAAATACTTTGGGTAATTCTACTAATCCGGCCACGGTAGGCGGGGAATGCCTAAATGGCATTCATACCGTTGATTTGGTGCTTTGTAAGCGCGCCACCCAACTGCCACCCAACTGCAGCCGTGCTTTGTCCGCGCGCCACCAACCTGCCACCAACTGCAGGCGTGCTTTGTAAGCGCGCCACCAACTGCAGGCGTGCTTTGTAAGCGCGCCAACCAACTGCCACCCAACTGCAGGCGTGCTTTGTAAGCGCGCCAACCAACTGCCACCCAACTGCAGCCGTGCTTTGTAAGCGCGCCACCCAACTGCCACCCAACTGCAGGCGTGCTTTGTAAGCGCGCCCCGATGGTAGGCGTGCTTTGTAAGCGCGCCACCAACTGCAGCCGTGCTTTGTCCGCGCGCCACCCAACTGCCCCCAACTGCAGCCGTGCTTTGTAAGCGCGCCAACCAACTGCCACCCAACTGCAGGTGTGCTTTGTAAGCGCGCCACCAACCTGCCACCCAACTGCAGGCGTGCTTTGTAAGCGCGCCAACCAACTGCCACCAACTGCAGCCGTGCTTTGTAAGCGCGCCAACCAACTGCCACCCAACTGCCACCCAACTGCAGGCGTGCTTTGTAAGCGCACCACCAACCTGCCACCAACTGCAGGCGTGCTTTGTAAGCGCGCCAACCAACTGCCCCCAACTGCAGGCGTGCTTTGTAAGCGCGCCACCAACTGCAGCCGTGCTTTGTAAGCGCGCCAACCAACTGCAGGCGTGCTTTGTAAGCGCGCCACCCAACTGCCACCCAACTGCAGGCGTGCTTTGTAAGCGCGCCACCAACTGCAGCCGTGCTTTGTAAGCGCGCCACCAACTGCAGCCGTGCTTTGTAAGCGCGCCACCAACTGCAGCCGTGCTTTGTAAGCGCGCCACCCAACTGCCACCCAACTGCAGGCGTGCTTTGTAAGCGCGCCAACCAACTGCAGCCGTGCTTTGTAAGCGCGCTGGCACATCAAATCCCAAGAGCGCGCTTACAAACCACCAAATCAACGGTATGAATCATGGAGCATGCCATACGCGCATGCTTCTTTAGGCATTCCCCGCCTACCATCTGAAAAATATTTATTACCCGATTAAAAAATTAATCTTCATCCAGATTGTGTGGTCAGTTGTAGCACATTCTTCCAGATTGTGCGTGTAGTTGTAGCACATTCTTCCAGATTGTGCGTGTAGTTGTAGCACATTCTTCCAGATTGTGCGTGTAGTTGTAGCACATTCTTCCAGATTGTGCGTGTAGTTGTAGCACATTCTGCCAGATTGTGCGTGTAGTTGTAGCACATTCTTCCAGATTGTGCGTGTAGTTGTAGCACATTCTTCCAGATTGTGCATATAAATTATTCTGTCAGATTCTATCGTCAAATTAGACGTTATGATAAATAAAAATACTTCAACGAAAACCTGAAGTTTTTTTTATTTATGTAATCCTAACAATATCACAGAGCAATGGTAAATCAACACTATAGACTCATTCAACTGAAGCACTCAAAAATGGCGAAGGTATTGTTATTAGAAATGGTATTATTATACCAAATTAACGTGATTTATATTGCAATTACTGCCGAGAAACAGGGTTATTCAGTTTTAGATATTTTGGCAGATATTTATAACATTCGTGATTTAATATCGTAGGTCGGGTAGAGCGTGAGCGAAACCCATAGGTGTCAACTTAAGAAAAAAGTGTTGGCATATTCTCTTGTGGGAGGGGTTTGTAACCCCGATTTGAGTGGAAATGAACATAAAAGCGGGGTTGAAAACCACTCCCAAAAGTGGTCAGAATCCTTAAGTTGACACCAATGGGTAGAGCGTGAGCGAAACCCATAGGTGTCAACTTAAGAAAAAAGTGTTGGCATATTCTCTTGTGGGAGGGGTTTGTAACCCCGATTTGAGTGGAAATGAACATAAAAGCGGGGTTGAAAACCACTCCCACAAGAGGTCAGAATCCTTAAGTTGACACCTATGGGTAGAGCGTGAGCGAAACCCGACATGATAGACAAAATCAATACATGTCGGGTTTCGCATACGCTCTACCCGACCTACGATATAAACTTTAAGTAACACCCATTAACTGATAATTCTTAAAACTAAATAACCCTGGCCAAGAAAATCGGCGGGTACAGAACCCGCCCCTACAATTTAGGTTAATTTGGTATTACTTGTGTAAAGTATTTGATTAAAGTTTGGGTTAAGGTGAGTTGTCTGGGACATATTTTCTGACAGAATCGCGGATTACGTGGATAAGACCGCTGCAATGGTTTGCATCGCTTATGATAAATTTGATCTGAGGCATACGATCTTATGAATGCATTTTGACATTTCCCGTATGGCATTCGGCATGATTTCCTGGATTACGTGTTTTCGGTGACTATAGTCAAGGTAGTGATATATAATCAAGTTTTAGTTCTTGCATTTTACGTTTTATATTTTTCAAGTTTTTACGAACAAGAGGCAATCTTGGATTCAACCTAAGTAATTTGTTTAAATCGTCCATAGCCTCTTGATAGTATCTTCTTGCTTCATGAATATTGCCTCGTTCAGATTGAAAATCAGCTAACATTTTATTGATCTGTGATCGATTTAGGTTTCCTATCACATAATCTGGATTAATTTCGAGAGCTTTGTTAACGTCATCAAGTCCTCCTTGTAAATCTCCGAGCAAGGATTTAGTATTAGATCTGTTGTTATAGGCAAATATATCGTTAGGGTTTGCCTTAATAGCTATATCAAAGTCTCTGCGTGCCCCAACAAGATTCCCAGTTCGCACTTTCATTCTACCAATTCTTGAGTGTATGCCGCATAAATCTGGGTTAAGTTTTTTTGCTGAATTATACGCATTTAGAGCTTCTCTGTTGTAACCAAAATCGGCATATTGGTCACCTTTATTTTCCATGTCGTATGCACGCACGAGGTCATTTTTTTTCCATTGTCCCAAAGGTATGACATTTCCTGAATTAGCAATTAGAGTATTGATAATGTTGGAAGAAACCAGAAGTGTATGCATTGTGCTGAGATCCTCAATATTAGCATCTAACCCCGTGATAGCGACACCGATGACTTCGCTGTTCTTATTCATAGTAGGACTACCGAAAGCCCCCGTAATAAATTCGGTTTTTACTTCGTATTGAAAGTTATCAGTGTATCTGCTTTGAATGTGACCTATTCTCCCCATGTATCCCATCTCCGAATGGTATCCTATGAAATAAACTGGATCGTCTATTTGAAGGGTGTCACTGCTTCCGATGGATAATGGGACACCTGTGTGAGTTACCTTAAGAAGGACCAGATTATATTTTGCATCGTAGGCGGTTACGCCTTCAATAGTGATGTTTTCCTTATCGTTAATCTGAACATTTTTGTGTTGGTTCAACGGGAAAATATCCATTTTTTTCTTTTTCTCACGTGAGCGAGATGTGGCGTGCTTCTTTATTGTCTCATATTGATTTGTGGAAAACGCAACAACATTTTTCGCATCGGCAAGAACCGCTATAGTCGTCACGATCTTGTCTGGTGCTACATAGAAACCTGTGGCTGATAAAGTGTTTGGATATTCTGAATTTAATCCAAAACTATCGCTATCATCAAGTTCTACTTCCAGGTAAACTGTAGCTTCTTTACTGTTATCAAGAATTTGTTTTAATATAGTATCTTTATTATTTTCCATAGTTTTTCTCCAACTATTTATCTACATCGTATCTTATAACAGGACTTACGTAGTTTTCATGATTTAATCAAGAATAATGTTGAAAACGATGTAATTTTCAGCATTATTTATGTTTCCAGCGTGCTTTGTAAGCGCGCCCCCCACCTGCCACCCAACTGCAGGCGTGCTTTGTAAGCGCACCCTCAACCGCAGGCGTGCTTTGTAAGCGCACCCTCAACCGCAGGCGTGCTTTGTCCGCGCGCCAACCACCTGCCACCCAACTGCAGCCGTGCTTTGTCCGCGCACCACCCATAGGTGTCAACTTAAGGATTTTACCTCTTGTGGGAGGGGTTTTCAACCCCGATTTTTTAGTGCATTTCCGCTCAAATCGGGGTTGAAAACCCCTCCCACAAGAGAAAATGCAAACAATATTTTCTTAAGTTGACACCTATGTGCTTTGTCCGCGCGCCACCCAACTGCACCCCCAACTGCAGCCGTGCTTTGTCCGCTCACCACCCATAGGTGTCAACTTAAGGATTTTACCTCTTGTGGGAGGGGTTTTCAACCCCGATTTTTTAGTGCATTTCCGCTCAAATCGGGGTTGAAAACCCCTCCCACAAGAGAAAATGCAAACAATATTTTCTTAAGTTGACACCTATGTGCTTTGTCCGCGCGCCACCCAACTCCCTCCCAATTGCCACCCAACTGCAGCCGTGCTTTGTCCGCGCGCCACCCAATTGCCACCCAACTGCAGGCGTGCTTTGTAAGCGCGCCACCCAACTGCCACCCAACTGCAGGCGTGCTTTGTAAGCGCGCCAACCAACTGCCACCAAACTGCCAACCAACTGCAGCCGTGCTTTGTCCGCTCACCACCCAACTGCCTCCCACCTGCAGCCGTGCTTTGTCCGCGCACCACCCATAGGTGTCAACTTAAGGATTTTACCTCTTGTGGGAGGGGTTTTCAACCCCGATTTTTTAGTGCATTTCCGCTCAAATCGGGGTTGAAAACCCCTCCCACAAGAGAAAATGCAAACAATATTTTCTTAAGTTGACACCTATGTGCTTTGTCCGCGCGCCACCCAACTCCCTCCCAATTGCCACCCAACTGCAGCCGTGCTTTGTCCGCGCGCCACCCAACTGCCACCCAACTGCAGCCGTGCTTTGTAAGCGCGCCACCCATCTGCCACCCAACCGCAGGCGTGCTTTGTCCGCGCACCACCCACCTGCCACCTAACTGCAGGCGTGCTTTGTAAGCGCGCTCCCCAACTGCAACCCAACTGCCACCCAACTGCAGGCGTGCTTTGTAAGCGCGCCAACCAACTGCCTCCCAACTGCAGGCGTGCTTTGTAAGCGCGCTCCCCAACTGCAACCCAACTGCAGCCGTGCTTTGTAAGCGCGCTGGCACATCAAATTCCCAAGAGCGCGCTTACAAACCACGCCTACCATCTGAAAAATATTTATTACCCGATTAATAAATTAATTTTCATTTAGGCATTCCCCACCTACCGTTGGGTGCGTAAAACCTGTTATAAATCCAGTTTTGTCCAAATTCACTGAATTGCGTGTTCGGTAAATCGGGGTTAGAAACCCCTCTTACAATTCCTACAATTAATGGGATAGGTTATAGCAGTTTCGTTAGTTTGCTGAGTTTTCAACATCTGGATCTAATTCCTTTGCTTTTGTGAAGTCTGCTTCTGCTGCTTCTTGCTGTCCAAGTGCTTTTTTCGCTCTGCCTCGGTTTTTGTATGCTTTAACATATTTAGGGTTTAAATTGATAGCGTTATCGTAATCTTCTACCGCACCTTCAACATCACCGAGTTTGGACTTTGCGTTACCGCGATTATAGTATGCCTTTGTATCTTCAGGGTTCAGTTGGATAGCCGTATTGTAGTCTTCTATAGCACCTTTGATGTTACCAAGATGTCGCTTCACGACACCTCGATTGTTGTATGTGTCCGGATCCTCAGGGTTTAATCTGATGGCGTTACCGTAGTCTTCAATAGCTCCATCGAAATCATCAAGTTTTCGTTTTGCAAGTCCTCGATTATAGTATACGCTTGCCTCTTCAGGGTTCAGTTTGATAGCCATATCATAGTCTTCTATAGCACCTGCAATGTCGCCAAGTTCGTCCTTTGCATCAGCCCGTTTTAAGTAGGTGTCAGCTAAATTGGGGTTAAGTTGAAGGGCAGCATCGTAGTATGTTATCGCTTTTTCGTATTTCCCTGCTGATAAAACCGAGTTCCCTAAATCTGTTTTAGTGTAGGCACGTATCTGTGGATGTCTTCGCCATTCCGAGATAGTTTCAACTTGTCCGGAGTTCGCGATCAATGTTCTGAGAACAGTTAGAGGAATGGCATTAACAAAGGAAAGTCCGTTCGTGTTGCTCTCATTTAATCCCGTGGCAGATTCAACAACTCCGATGATTTCTCCTGTGCTGTTTAGCACAGGACCACCACTATACCCATCAATTTGTTCTGGGGGAAGTTCCACTTTTATTTGTAGTAGTTTTTCGTTATTATGTTCCCCAGAGATTGTACCTGCGACACTTCTGTATTTTTCTTCATCGCAACCGACGATGTAAACTTTCTCATTCCTTTGAAGATGATTACAGTTTCCCAGGGGAAGAGGTGCGCCTGTTTCGGTAACTTTCAGGAGAACAAGGTCATTTTCATCGTCAAACGCTGTCACACCCTCAATAGTATATTTTGCTGTTTCTTTACTAATGTGGAGATTGCTGTGTTCTTGGTGTCTTTTTAGATTTAATTTCTTTAGAATACCTTGAACCAACTGAAAGACCATACTGTTGATTGCTTTAGATATATGGTGGATAATAGGAGTTTTTTGTTTTTCAAGCTGCTTTGCAGTGATTGCTTTGACTTTGAAACCAGGCAGACCTTCAATCACATGAATGTTCGTTACGATCTTGTCCGGTTCTATGAAAAATCCGCTCCCTACCTGAATTGTCAACCCGATAAATTTTGTTTTCAAGCAAATAGTAGATTTTTTGCTGCTTTCAGCAATTTGCTGGAGTTGGTCGTCTCTTTCTTGTTCCATTATGAGGTTCTTTTTCAATTGCCAATACCTTCGCCAATAATACAGGGTTATTTAGGTTTAAGAGTTTTCTGTTCTTGAGATTTACTGAAGGTTAATACCCAGGTTTGGTTTCCTAACCGAACTTTCTGCATCAGTTTTAGATTCTTTAAACATGAACATCGCTCTTTAGTCCCGTAGGGACGATATGTTTATAGAAAACGAATACCATCCACAGTTCTTTAGTCCCGTAGGGACGATATGTTTATAGAAAACGAATACCATCCACAGTTCTTTAGTCCCGTAGGGACGATATGTTTATAGAAAACGAATACCATCCACAGTTCTTTAGTCCCGTAGGGACGATATGTTTATAGAAAACGAATACCATCCACAGTTCTTTAGTCCCGTAGGGACGATATGTTTATAGAAAACGAATACCATCCACAGTTCTTTAGTCCCGTAGGGACGATATGTTTATAGAAAACGAATACCATCCACAGTTCTTTAGTCCCGTAGGGACGATATGTTTATAGAAAACGAATACCATCCACAGTTCTTTAGTCCCGTAGGGACGATATGTTTATAGAAAACGAATACCATCCCCAGTTCTTTAGTCCCGTAGGGACGATATGTTTATAGAAAACGAATACCATCCACAGTTCTTTAGTCCCGTAGGGACGATATGTTTATAGAAAACGAATACCATCCACAGTTCTTTAGTCCCGACAAATGCCATACGGGGAATGCCTTAATGGCATTCATACCGTTGATTTGGCGTTGATTTGGTAGGGACGATATGTTTATTTTTCTATGTCGTTCCTACGGAACTCAAGAGGGATAGATAACATGTTTCTATAAACATATCGTCCCTACGGGACTAAAGACATGGACAAGATGGCAACACATAAAATTAACGACATAGCAAAATATTATCAATCATATTGAAAACTGAATAACCCTGTTATCACATCCTCTAATTTGACAATAGAAATGAATATATCAGCAATCTGACAGAATAATTTATAGGCACAATCTGGCAGAATGTGCTACAACTGCCCGCACAATCTGGAAGAATGTCTATTATTGGCGAAGGTATTGATTGAACGTTTCAATTTTGATTAGTGATTTGCGACATGGATCAAGTGGAGTCTCTCTTTCCACATCCAAACGGACGACAGAGTTAGATAAGGCATTTTCAGCAATTTGTTGTAAAGTAGTATCTTTTTTCTCTTTCATATTTGAGTCTCTTTTTTGTTTGCTTCAGTGTTATACCAATCTATAAATTATTGTCTCATTTATTGTTCTCATTCTTTGGGACACAAACTGGAAAGTTTGTGCTACAAAAGAGAAACATTACATATTAGAAATGGTGTTAGCTGGTTGATTTTTCTATATCTGGATCTAATTCCTTTGCTTTTGTGAAGTCTGCTTGTGCTGCTTCTTGTTGCCCGAGAGTATGTTTTGCTTTGCCACGGTCATGATAGTATAAAGCTTTCTTTGGTCTGAGGCGGATGGATTCATTGAAATCTTCAATTGCTTCCTGATGATCACCGAGAGCAGTTTTTGCTGCGCCACGTGTATGATAAAAAGCAGCACGTACTCGCGGAAGTTTAGGTTTGAACTTAAAGGCAGTATCAACATCCTCTATTGCATATTGATAACAATATTCCGCTTCTTCTTTATTGCCCAGTTTGTTTTCAAATTGCCCTAACAAAAATCTCGTCCAACCACGACTGTTATAGGTGATGCCTGTCTCTTCTTTTATATCAATTGCTTCAGAAAATAGGTTGATGGCATATTTATAATACCTTCGTATCTCATAGTTTTTGCCCTTCTCCGATGCAGATTTAGCTTTACGAATATATGAATTAGCATT
Source organism: Candidatus Poribacteria bacterium (assembly GCA_963663765.2). Taxonomy (GTDB): domain Bacteria; phylum Poribacteria; class WGA-4E; order WGA-4E; family WGA-3G; genus MSPOR6. The sequence continues at coordinate 21,185 of CAXXUA010000003.1, forward strand.
AGCAGATAACCAAAATCTTCTACCTACGATAGAAGTAATTAGATGGAGTGCAAACCGGAAACCATAAAGGTTAAGCATTTTCCATCGCCATGAGATAGACTCATGGATATTTGAAAAACTAAATGAGACAGCATTGAATTGATGAATAGTTAGGAGATCCGTTATTGCATCTGTCAAATAACCAAATTCCAACTTAACGTCCGCACGACTTGTATAAGCTTCCTGTTTGTCAGGGAAAAGTTCAATCGCAAAATCATAATGTGCAATTGCTCCTTTTAGGTTGCCATCCTTTTGAAACTTTTCTGCTGCGTCAATTTCAACTAAATAACGTATTTCTGGAAGTTCTTGCCATACCTCAAAAGGAACTGCTTCTTTTCTATTCTGTAACAACTTTTTCAATCTGTCTGTGGGTATAGCATAACTACATACGAAATTTCCGGAATCATCAACCCCAGTGGATTTCCCTATGCCAATAACTTCACCTATACTATTTAGTATAGGAGTACCACTGGACCCGCCAGTGAATTTGGTTGACAAACGGATAAGATCAGTACTCGGTCTTTTGGGTATACTTTGAATAATTCCGTGTTCAATCTTTGCTATAGAATCAGGATAACCAACAGCACAGATTTTATCCTCATTTTGTATCGTGTCACTATCACCAAGTGTAAGCGGATTTCCTTCAGAAGAAACCTTTAGAATAATTAGGTCATTTTTATCATCATGAACTTCCACACTCTCAATTTGGCATGCCTCTTCTTGCCCAGGAGCTTTTATATTCACAGATGTTGCCCCAACGATGACGTGAAAGTTTGTGACTATTAGATGTTTATCAATAAAAAACCCACTTCCATTGAACGTTTCAATTTTGATTAGTGATTTGCGACATGGATCAAGTGGAGTCTCTCTTTCCACATCCAAACGGACGACAGAGTTAGATAAGGCATTTTCAGCAATTTGTTGTAAAGTAGTATCTTTTTTCTCTTCCATATTTGAGTCTCTTTTTTATTTGCTTTCAGTGTTCAATACCTTCGCCAATAATAGACATTCTGTCAGATTGTGCGGTCAGTTGTAGCACATTCTGCCAGATTGTGCGGTCAGTTGTAGCACATTCTGCCAGATTGTGCGTGTAGTTTTGTAGCACATTCTTCCAGATTGTGCGTGTAGTTTTGTAGCACATTCTTCCAGATTGTGCATATAAATTATTCTGTCAGATTCTATCGTCAAATTAGACGCTATGATAAATAAAAATACTTCAACGAAAACCTGAAGTTATTTTTATTTATGTAATCCTAACAATATCACAGAACAATGGTAGATCAACACTATATACTCATTCAACTGAAGCACTCAAAAATGGCGAAGGTATTGAGTGTTATGAGGGTGTATAAAGATCCTTTGCATTTGTCTGAACCAGGATTTCCAAGATTTATAGATTTCCAAGATTAGAGATCCAGGCGGTAGCGTCCCATTCCAAATAGACACTTCCTTGCAAATATTTCAATAATATTTATCCTAAGGATATGGGTTTGCTGACAAACTCTTATCCAGAAAATCTAATAATCCTGAAAATCCTGGTTCAGACAAGTAACCAAAACTTTACAATCCTTTGCTCGTTTTCAGTGTTAGCTGGTTGATTTTTCTATATTTGGGTCTAATTCCTTTGCTTTTGCAAAGTCTGCTTCTGCATCTTCGTGATGTCCGAGTGCTTGTTTTGCTTTGCCTCGATTGTTGTATGCCTTTGCATATTTTGGGTTTAGTTTGATAGACATATCGTAATCTTCAATTGCACTTTCATGATCCTCAAGGGCAGCTTTTGCAGCACCGCGATTGAAATGGATAGCAGTGCGACATGCGTCACATTCCATTTCTGACTGGATAGCATCATCGCTGTCTGATATGATTTCTTGATATAAGTTTTGTGCTGCTTCCGTATTCCCTTGTTGACTTTTAAGTTGTGCTAACTGATGTTTCACCTGTCCAATGTGATTATAGATGTATAGTCCTTTTAGTTTGCGGTTGATTGCTTCACTATAGTCGTCTATCGTTCCTTGATATAATTTTCTTGCTTCTTTCAAGTTTCTGTGTTGTGATTCAAACTGACCGAAAATATATTTTGCCATTCCCCGACTGTGGTAAGATTTTGCACGCTTCGGTTTTTGATTGATAACTTCGGAAAGATCGGCTATTGCCTCTTTATATGATGTTTTTGCTGCATACAAATACTTCTTCTTTTTTTCAATGGGTTCCTGATTGATAACCTCAGTAAATTCATCAATTATCGCTTGGTATATATTCAATATGTCTGATATATCTCCATTTGCGATTCTTCTTTTAGCTAAACGGAATCTAACCTGTGCTTGAATATCAAACCAAGTGCTTTCTCCAACTAACTTACTTATGAATCGTATAAAACCTGCATGTAAAGAAAGTCTGATGAATCGTAGCTGCCAAGAAAGGAACATGCCAAAACGTGTGAGACTAAATCGTTCTCGGTTGAGTTTATGAGCTGAGAGTGTATTGAAGAGGTATTCGTCTCGTTTCTCTAAGTAGAACATCAGTGAAGCTCTGTTTGTGTAGTCAGCAGCCAAATCGGGATTGAGTCTAATGGCATCATCGTAGCATGCGATTGCCTCCTTGATGTCTCCGTGTTGACGTTTAAGATGCGCATCAGAAGATTTTACATAAGCATATATTCGTGATCGTTTTTGCCAAGCATCAAGTGATTCCACTTCATTCGTTTCGTTCAACAAGTTTTTGAGAAGATTTGAGGCGATGTTTGTCCCCTCACTGGATTCAGCTTCATCAACTGGTGAAATTCCAGATCTGACAATAGCGATAACTTCACCTTTCGTATTCAGCACCGGGCTGCCACTATACCCCTGCATATCAGTCATATTGAACTCTGCGACGATATGTTTACCACTGTTTCGGATGCTATTGACAGTGCCTTCCACGCGGTTTGTATTTTTCTTACGATGTCCAAAAACACAGACTTGTTCACCTTTACGAACTTTTTTACTATTGCCGAGGGGAAATGGTGTGCCTTCCTCTACAACCTTTAGAACAGCGAAGTCGTTTATATCATCAAAAGCGATGATACCTTCAACGGTATAGTCAGTTTCTGTATTGATGGATTTCGCAGTGATTTTTTCAGCACCAGCGAGGACATGAACGTTGGTTACGATTTTGTCAGGTTCAATGAAAAACCCATTACCTAAAGCATTAGATTTGTCTTCTTTATATTTCTTTTTCAAGCGTACCGTTGTGCCTGTGAATTCTTCTCCGTTTTTCGGGGATAATTTATCTTTTTCTTCTTCCATGAGTGTTTCTCCCACTTCTTGTCTATTCGTGTGTAGACTTTTTTTCAAATTCTGGGTCTAATTCTTTTGCCTTCGCGAAATCTGCTTCCGATGCTTCGTGCTGCCCAAGTACCTCTTTTGAAAGTCCGAGATCATGATAGTATAATGCCTTCTTCGGTCTTAGTCGGATGGATTCATTGAAATCTTCAATCGCGCCTTCATGATCGCCTAAAGCAGCCTGCGCAGCACCACGTGTGTGATAGATAACTGACTTATACTTAGAATCCTTTGATTCCAACTGGAGTGCTGAGTCACCGTCAGATATTGCTTCTTGATATAGCCTTTGCGCCTCTGCTGTGTTTCCGTATTCAGTTTCAAGTTGCCCTAACAGATACTTTGTCCAGCCACGTTCATTATAAATTTTAACCTTTTCTGGTTTTAGATTGATAGCATTAGTGAAGTCGTTTATTGCCTCTTGATATAGGCATCGGACTTCCGTTATGTGTCCGTGATCAACTTTAGATTTACCAAGTGCTCGCTTCACATAACCCCGACTAAAAAATCCATTGTAAGATTCCGAGTCAAGGAAGATGGCCTCGTTAGCATCTTCTATTGCATCTTGGTAGTTTCCCAATTCACTCTTAGCCATTCCGCGTGCAGCATAGGCAGTATTCAAAAAGGGAATGAGCTTACTTGCAATAATTTTGTCATAGATTGCTATCGCTGATTCATAGTTTCCTGATGTGAGCTTTATACTTGCGCGTATACCGTAGAAAAAACTCTGAACAACATGCCAAGTAATCCAGAGCATACCAATCACTCGCTTATGCCACCTGCCCCACTCATACAACTCATACACAGTCAGTGTCAGAACATCGCTCCGTTTTTGCCATGCCGACAAAGGTTCAACTTCAACACTCTCTGTCTCAGCGAGTAATGTCTTAAGTGTATTTGAAGGTATAGCGATACCATCACCAGATTTGTTGCTTCCGTGAATAACGGCTATTACTTCTCCTTTACTGTTCAACATGGGGCTACCACTGTAACCTTGTCTAATAGGTGCTTTAAACCGTATGCGTTTTCCACGATTCAGAAAGCCGATCAAGGTGCCATCAGATCCGCGCTGTTCTTCTTCCTCAGGATAGCCCAGGACACAAATAGGTTCACCAGATTTCACCATGTTACTATCACCAAGTTGGAAGGAGGAGCCTACATCAGAGGTTTTTAGAACCGCGAGATCGTTTTTAATATCAAAGGCTATGATACCTTCAATAGTGTAGATAGAATCTGCTTCAATGTGCTTTGCAATGATCTTTGTAGTCCCTAAGAGCACGTGGCAATTCGTCGCGATTTTGTTATGTGCTACAAAGAAACCGGTACTTTGACCTCCGAACCTCTCATCTGCATATTCCATTTCCAAGAGAAGCGTCGTGCCACTGATTTCTTCAGCAGGCTGTTGGCTTTCGTTGTTTTTCGGATCTGTCACTATACCGATCACCTCTTTTTCTATATCTCGTATGACATCTATATCCATTATACACCAAATCACTCAGAATTCAAACCAAAAAAGACTTGACATCACGGTATAGCATGTAGTATCATAACATAAAATCTAATCAGGATTATAAGATGCTTTATCAATCGCTTACCACACTGACATCGCAATATAGGAAGTCTACGCGTGACACTGCCCCATGTCATGACTCTCATCGCACTATACATATTATTATTGCAATTCGTCGTGCTGTGGTGGGTTAATCGCAAGCAGATAACAAGCATTATTAGGACGCCCATCACTGAAACAGACAAGTTCGGTGGGGCGTTTTGTATTTTAAACACTACATAAGGAAATTTCGTATGTTTGAAGAGGTATCACCACAATTTACATTTGCAGAAAAAGAGAAACAGACCCTTGCGTTCTGGCGCAATCATGACATCTTTCAGAAGAGTATGGAGATGCACAAAGATGCACCGTCCTTTGTTTTCCTTGAGGGACCGCCATTTGCAAATGCACCGCCCGGTGTGCATCACGTCCTTGCACGTATTATGAAGGATGCTGTCTGCCGATATAAGACGATGACGGGGCATTATGTCCACAGAAAAGCGGGGTGGGATACCCATGGACTTCCCGTTGAGTATCAGGTCGAAAAGCAACTCAATATCACAAATAAAGCAGAACTGGAAGCTTACGGCGTTCAGAACTTTATTGAGAAGTGCAAGGAAAATGTCTTTCAATATGAGCAGGATTGGCGGGAGATGACAGAACGTATCGGGTTCTGGGTGAACTTAGATGAAGCGTATATTACCTTGTCAAACGATTATATTGAGAGTGTGTGGTGGGTGTTGCGGCAAGCGTGGGATAAGAAGTTATTGTATCAGGGACATAAGGTGCAACCGTATTGCTATCGGTGTGGTACAACATTGGCAAGCCATGAGGTCGCGCTCGGTTATCAAGAGGTTGCTGACCCGTCAATTTTTGTGCGATTTCCACTGAAAAATAGAGAGAACTCCTATCTGCTTGTTTGGACAACGACACCTTGGACGTTGCCATCTAACGTTGCTGTGGCTGTCGGTAAAGATTATGATTATGTTGCTGTTGAACATAACGGACAACACCTCATTCTTGCGAATGAATGTATACCGAGTTTGTTCGGTGAGGAATTTCCGAAAATCGTTGAAACCTATAAAGGCAGCGATCTCCGTGATTGGGAATACGAACCGCTTTTTGATAGTGGGAAACATGAAGAGAGATCACACTACATCGTCACTGATGATTTTGTGACAACAACAGAGGGCAGTGGTTTAGTCCATATTGCTCCTGCCTTCGGACAGGATGACTACGATATTGGGCAGAAGTACAATCTACCGTTTGTGCAGTTGGTGGGTGATGATGGTAAGTTTGTCAATGAAGTTAAGGACGAGTGGGTAGGTGAATATGTGAAAAATGCTGACCCGAAAATCATTGCGAACTTGGACAAACGCGGATTGCTGTTCAAGGAAACCGAATACACACACCAATATCCGTTCTGTTGGCGATGTGATAACCCTTTGCTATACTATGCGCGCGAATCGTGGTTTATCCGTACCACTGCTATCCGTGACCAGATGCAACAGCACAATCAGGAAATCAACTGGTACCCTGAGCATATCAAGGATGGTCGGTTCGGGAATTGGTTAGAGAATAACATTGACTGGGGATTGAGTCGTGAACGTTATTGGGGAACGCCGCTGCCTGTATGGATATGTGATGATTGTGGACATCAACATTGCATTGGTAGCATTGCAGAACTAAAAGAACTTGGAACAGATGTGCCTGACGATATTGAACTCCACCGTCCTTATGTGGATGAGGTTGTGCTGACCTGTGAGAAATGTAACGGAAAAATGCATCGTATCCAAGATGTGATTGACTGCTGGTTCGATTCAGGATGTGCTCACACTGCGCAATGGCACTATCCATTTGAAAACAGGGAATTATTTGAGCAAGCATATCCTGCGGATTTCATCTCTGAAGCAATTGACCAGACGCGCGGGTGGTTCTATAGCCTGTTAGCAACTGGCACGCTTCTTTATGACAAACCTGCCTACAAAAACTGCCTATGCCTTGAGCTGATTCTTGCCTCCGATGGACAGAAGATGAGTAAGAGCAGAGGAAACACAGTTGATCCGTGGACGATTTTAGACAAGCAGGGTGCAGACGCGATGCGGTGGTATATGTTCACGGCATCACCACCTTGGGCACAACGGACATTCAAGATTGAAGGTGTTGATGAAGCGTTGAAGAAGTTCATGGGAACGTTTCACAATGTCTACAGTTTCTTTGTGATGTATGCCAACTTGGAACAGGTTGATGTCTTGAAGCATGCTCCACCGGTTGCAGAACGTGCAATCGTTGACAGTTGGATTCTGTCACGCCTGCATACCTTGATTAAGAGAGTGCGTGAGGACATGGAGAACTACCAACTTACTAATGCACCGCGTGCGATTGAGGCGTTTGTGGATGACCTGAGCAACTGGTATGTGCGCCGTTCACGTGATCGTTTCTGGGGAGCGGAGGCAGGACAGGATAAGCAGGCCGCTTACGCCACGTTGTATGAGGTGCTTGTCACTGTAGCGAAACTTTCTGCGCCATTTATCCCGTTTCTATCGGATGAACTCTACCGCAACTTAGTCGGTTCGCTTGCCCCTGATGCGCCAGTCAGTGTGCACCTTGCGGAATATCCTGTTGTGGATGCTGCGTTGATAGATGCCGAATTGGAAAACGATATGGCATTCACGCGCGAGGTCATCAGTATGGGACATGCAGCGCGGAATCGGTCTGGTATTAAGACCCGTCAACCGCTTGCTGAAGTTACACTTGGTGGATTGTCGGACGCAGAAAAAGAGACTATCCATCGTTTATCGTCCTTCGTGCATGATGAACTGAATGTCAAGGAAATTGTCTTTACTGAGGAACTGAACACCTATGCACAGGTTACACTCAAACCGAACTTCAAGGTCCTAGGACCTAAGTATGGCAAAGGTGTGCAGGCAATCGCAAAAGCACTGGCAACCGCTGATGCAATGCAGCTGAAAGCGGAATTGGAAGCAAATGGGAGCCTGCAGATTGAAGAATCGGGTGAAACCTACACGGTTGAGTCCTCAGAAATTGATGTGCGGACAGAAAATCGAGAAGGCTTTTTTGTTGAGGTGGACTCCAGTAAATTTGTGGCATTGTCAACAGAACTGACACACGAATTAGTGCTTGAAGGCATGGCACGTGAACTTGTCAACAAAATCCAGAACATGCGGAAGGAAGCGGACTTTAATGTGTCTGATCGGATTAAGCTGAGTGTGAACACATCTTCCTCGCTTGTGGCGGAAGCGTTTGAGGTGCATCGGGATTATATCCTCACAGAAACGTTGACAATAGAGGTGGTTGAATCGCCGAGTGAAAAGGCGTTTAGTCTTGAACAGAAACTTAACAGTGAACTGGCGACGCTGAGCGTTGAGCAGGTGTAGAACACGACCTGTATCTAAAAGCACTGCCTAAGTGTATATCTTCACCCCTACAGTAGGGAAAAGTGCACGGGTGAAGATATTGTACATCATAGACACTTAATAATATGGTTACTGCTATTCTGGTTCATTATCATAGTTCATTATCATAATCATATGCGTAATCTTCTTGATTTGTGATTTTACATTGAGCATAGCCTGTGATGTTAGCATCATCACCACCGCTCCCCCAAACTGTTTTGGTTGTGTTGTCAGTCCATCTAAACCCTTTTTTATTTCTGGCTTTGTAATTCCATCCTATGAACTCATATTGAGTAAAACATAAAGATGTGGTAAAATAGGGAAAGAAAAGTGGATACTTTACGTCCCTTTATTTCCACTTCAGATATTCATATTATGAGAAGTGTAATTATGACAGACAAGACACAAAAACAACCGAAATACAAAAGTATTCCGAAGCAGGTTTCCCGTAAGGACTTCAATAAGTATATTTTACCACAACGGATTTGGAGGCAAATACAAATTATGTTGTAGAGCTTCGTGCTCACAATAGTGTAGGTGAAGGTCCTGCCATTTCTAGGAAATTCAGAACGAAAGCCTTTAGCTCGAGTTTATCTTTGACGTATACCAGCAGCACAGGTTCTGTGTCCATGACTGCCACTGCCAATGCACCGATTTTCGGTGGGGATCTGTATATATATTTTCCAGATCGCACCTATGATTGGAGGAATGAATATGGCACGAAAATCGGTTGGACTTCTGGGAATAGCAATGCGATGACGTATTCATTACCAGTTAATTATTCATTATAAATTATTCATTTCCGGCATCTGCTGCATCTGGGACGTGTAAGTTCACGTTACGTGTGAATCCATTTAATAACAGTGGATCGGGTGTTGCGTGGGGTGTTCCGTATGATGTTTTTGAAAATGTTACTGTTGACTGAAAACTATTGCCTTGAAAACTATCAGGCAGGTATCCTTTTTGGGTATCTGCCTTTTTTCTTTTGTGAGTTCCATGTTACAAAAACAGGTGTCAGAGGTTATATCACATAGAAAAAGTATCATCTAAGCAATAACATTAGTCACAGAAATCTTATCATGCTAATCTGTAAATCCTGAAAATCCTGGTTCAGACAGAATCACCGGTTTCGCGGATAAGACTTCTCTATCAACAGTTTTGGCACAAGAATAACGCAACATAAGCAAAACGATCTCGTCAGGTGTCTTCTCAGTGTAATCCGTGTAATCCGCGATTCAGAAGCGAATTCCGTGTAATCCGAGATACAGAATACATGCAAAAAACTTTACACATCTTGTTTTGATTGCTCAGGGTTATTTAGTATTAGGAGTTTTGGTTGTTTTTTATCACAATCGTTAATATTTTTGGATATACAGATATAGCGTGATTTATCGCGCTATATCTGCTTTACTTCACCTTAAAAATTCTACCTTTGAGGTGAAAAATGCCAGAGAAAAACTCTCGACACTTGTTAGATAGATTAGCAGAAATTTAAGACCCGCGCAACAATAAAGGAAAACGACAGGATTATTCAGCTTTCAATTTATTGAGTAAATTCTATCACAGTTGTTAATCCTTGAGTTAGCTTATTTTTGGGAGTTAACCCATTCTTTGTCTGAACCAGGATTCTCAGGATTACCACATTTTCAGGATTTACCTCGTCAAGGGTTTTTGACATGTGTTTATGCCCTCTTTTGGAATAGGATCTGATGAGAAAAATCTTGATAATCTGGTAATCCTGAAATTCCTAGTTCAGACCAAAATCAAGAATACCATAAAAATCCTATATAATTACTAATCTTAACCCAAAGTTAATTTACATAACGATAGATTCTTAAAACTGAATAACCCTGGGAAAACGACACCCATTGAAATCAATCCTCGGACTTAACATTATTGGTTTTATGACTGGACATAAGGGATATACATCCATCGCAACTTGGGCCCGAACCCAACCAGACCTCGCAAGAACACTCGGTTTTACACAAGAAAACACCTTGTCCCGCAACAATGCATAATGTTCTAAAAGATTTAGATGCTGATTCTGTTGAAAAGACATTTACAGACTGAGTAGAAGACGTTTGTAAAAGTCGACCTGATTAAGAAGGTTGTTTTGACGCAGTCGCTATAGACGGTAAAATGATGCGTGCCAGTAAGAAAAGTGGAACGACAATAAGCCATTTACTCTCTGTTGTGTCTCATGAGTTAGGGGTTACACTGACACAACAAGGTGTCAGTGGCAAAACCAACGAAATATCGATATCAACAGAGGTTCTCAATAACATTGATGTGAGGGGTAAAGTTATCACAACAGCAGGGTTATTCAGTTTTAGGCATATTAGCTGTTTCCTGAGAAAATCGCGACCGGGAGGTCGCTCCTACCGCGGGGTTTCTTTTTTGAAAAATCCAAAAATTAGGAAAACTAAATAACCCTGCAGACAAAGAATGCGATAACGCCTCAAAATAAGCAAACCGATGGACCAACGCCTGTGATAAAATTTACTCAAAATATCAAATACTGAATTACCCTGAAGTCCTGTGGATATAGCTTGTTTTTTTGGAAAACACCCTATTATTAAATAGCAACATATAGACTAAAAGAAAAAAAAATTTGACATTATAATAAAAAATGTCGTATTATAACTATTGTAAAGTTTAGAACTTATTGGATGACTGCTTCGGTAGAATGCACCAGATCAAGGGTTAGTGAGGGTAAAAAGTCGCTATTTCTGTGATTTACCTTCATCCTCCCACACGTTATTTCTCACACATGAGGATTTAATAATGATTAACCGATATATGGAAACAGCAAACCAAAAAGTGTACACGTAAAGTGAACACCTTTTGGTCCAATTTTTTGAGAAGATATTATCTGCGTATTGGACTTGGTAGGTTTGTTTTAACTATACTAAACTATAAGTTATTACCCTCCCCCTTTCAATTCACATTCGTTAATATATATTATTTACAAAGTCTTCCCGCAAACATTCGGTTTGTGGTATTTTCGTGCCCGCACATTTCGTCGCGGGCTTTTGTAGTTGCATTGAGGGATACTTCAATGCATCTTATGCCAAACGTAAGGCGTATTCTTGTACAGCAAATACACATTGTGCAAAATATACTTGAAAATAGTACATGGCACTGTTTTTTGGAATCGGTGCGGGTGTCCTATTATAGTACCGGCACAGAATTAACAGTCAATAAGCAGTGTACATCCAGAGAAAGTTTTAGTTATAAACAACCTTGTCTGGATATCTTATGGCATGAGGATTGTGATAAAGGTATAATGGGGCTCTATTCCCATCCGATACTCAACAATGATTGTCCGAATCAACATCAACGCGGTCCTTGTGATGCTATGGAAAAAGGAAACTTTTAAAATATGACACCCTGTGCACTTAGGAGGAAAAATTGATGTATAAAAAGTTAACATGGGGACTCAGTGTCCTCATCGTCCTCTTTATAGGATTTATGTTTTATGTTTACTATGATTACGCCAAATTCAAGGAAAACTTGGCAGCCGATAGTGAATACACTAATGTTGATGACGTTGAAACTGAGAAACAGAAAGATGCACAACACGTCGCAATAGGTGACGCACCACACCCACCTCCGCGCGCTGCGAAAGAAGGCTACGTTTGGGAATGGCATGAGGATCACTGGCAAGAAATGCCTATTGTTGGAGAAGTAGGAAAATCAACTGGAGAATTTAAAAGAGTTAAAGAATTTGTTGGTGTAAGTTTTGCATTGCCACCGTCATCAGTGCCTGATGATATACCTGAAGAACTCAAGCTCCCACCAGAACTTAATCTTGATGTTTATGCTGGATATCAAGACCCTCCTGAAATTGAGAATCTTGAGGAGAAAGCCTATCAACTTCTGGCTTTACTTCAAAATATTGTTCAATACCAAAATAAGAATAGGCCTATGGTCGAAATTTGGAGTAAGTTCATAGAATATGAAAAAATGTACCGTGTTTATGCTGAAAATGATCTTAGTTTAACACTTAATATGGGTTTTGGTTTTGGACGTCCTGAATGGCAATATGAACAGACTTGGGCATTTCCTGAAATTATGGGTAAATTACTTGAAGCGGATTTACATGTACCAAGAGGAAATGAGAATCCATTAATGGCCACATGGCAGGTGGAAATGGGGATTATGAGTCCCGATTGGAATAAAATAACTTTAAAAGATGGACGGCCATTTTTTGTAAAGGGAAAAACAAAGTATGAGTTTAGATATATTGGTATCGATTCAAAAGTAACTTCTGGGTTTAGTAGAACATCGGATGCTGATGCTCCTTTAATTACTATTGATGTTTTAAATACATCGGACGAAGAATTAAAAGAGTTTATGGGATGGGATTATAGTATAAACCCATTAACATTAGAACCAATTAATTACGAAGTTTACATTTCTCCATATAATCTACAATAATGAGTAATATAAAGAATATAAATTTGTGAATCAGAAAACAATTTTTCTTCCTTTCTTTCATTAATTTACGAAATCTTTATGTCTTACTTAATATGAATTCACATTCAACAAGAGGATAATATAATGAAAAAGTTCTTTTTATGTTTTATTGTATTGATATTTGCAATGGTATTACAGCGTATCTCATAAATATTAGTTGGTGTGTTTTTTCTTTTAAACGTTAATCATCTCTGTTAAACTATTTCTATTTCTACTAAGAGTAAGGAGATGATTTGAATGGAATTAAGTGATGAGCAATGGCAGATTCTTGAACCATTATTGCCTGAATATCCATCAGATAAACCCGGAAGACCTTGGCGTAGTCATAGAGAAGTGTTAGATGGGATACTCTGGGTGTTGCGCACAGGGGCACCTTGGCGGGATTTACCAGAAAAGTATCCACCTTATCAAACCTGTCATCGTCGTTTCAAGCAATGGTCTATGGACGGAACATTTGAAAAAATAGAGATGGCACTCATGGAAATACTTGAAAAACGAAAACAAATAAATATGAGTGAGTGCAGTATTGATGCAAAGTTTGTTCCAGCCAAGAAAGGTGGTGAGTGTGTAGGTAAGACAAAGTGCGGTAAAGGGACAAAACTGGTAGCGATTACAGAAAAGCGTGGCAGACCTGTGAGTGTTTTGATCACAAGTGCGTCCTGTCATGAAGTGCGTCTGGTTGAACCGGCATTGGATGCTTGTTGGACATCCGAACCTCCTGCGGTCTTGATAGGAGACAAAGCCTATGACTCTGACCCTTTAGATGCTGCTCTGAGATGTCGTGGCACTGAAATGGTGTCACCGCATAAGAAAAATCGAAAGAAACCGGCTACACAGGATGGTCGTCGTTTACGACGATATAAGCGTCGTTTTAAAGTAGAACGATTTTTCAGTTGGTTAGAAGACTTTCGGCGGTTAGTCGTTCGTTGGGAATATTATGCTGAATTGTATTTAGGTTTTGTGCTTCTTGCATGTATAAGCATGCAACTAAAATATTTATGAGATACGCTGTAGTATTACCATCTTTCTCACGTGTTTTAGTTACAAAGACAGTTGAACGCACAAATGATCCGGCTGATAATGGCGTAATAAAAGGTATTATAGTTACTACGGCATCCTATACTATTACTGATTTAAGCAATAATCAAATTAAGTCTGAGGTTAGTAGTTCTGTAGAGATGATTTGTGTAGCACAAGGTAATTTTATTGGAGTTGCTACGTATAAAGGGACAGCTGACATGAATAGTTCAAAAGCTTTTATTGCTTTGGCCTCAGAGCCTGATAATATAGACGCAGGCAAAGTCAAGCTGATTAATGATAATGGTATACCAATTACTTTATCAACTGAACATTTTAAATACTTTCGGGGTAGATCAGGAAAAGGCGAATTAACAGATCTATTAGTAACATATCCACAAGTAGATCCCATGTTGTATACAGGAATAACACAACATGGGGTAGTCCAAGATTCTAGTGTTACTTTTTTGATTTTTTCTATAGGAAATCCCGGAAGAAACCTGAACGTCTCAGAGAGTGCAGAATTAATAAAGAGTATTCCCGATAAAAATGGTGATGATAGCATTGACTATCATGATGATATTGATGGCGATTTAGATTTCGATGATGATGATAGTATAGCGTTATTTGCACCTTATGCAATGGCATGTGGGGAGGCATATAATCAAACGATGACTGCGTTGATTGATAATCATGTTCCTAGTGTATGTGCTGATACATCAATGCCGGAAAATGAGGGTGAAGAAGAGAACAATAACGAAGGTGAGGGTAATGCTGGTGATTCGGATGATGGGCTGGAACTGGCAACATCTACACATTTAGTGCCAGATGCCCCAACAAATTTGAGTGGCTACGGATACAATGGGTGGGTCAGTTTAGATTTCTTGTACCCAAGCAGTGATGGCGGTGCAACTATCACCGATTACGAATATCGGTATAGTGTTACTGATGGCACTTATAGTGATTGGACATCCTGGGGCAATACCTACAACCTTAATTCTGTTTATAATTTGACCAATGGTGTTCAATATCAGTTTCAAGTACGTGCTGTTAATAGCGTGGGAGTCAGCACAGAATCAAATACGGCTTATGCGACTCCCGTCGCAACGGTGCCGGGTATACTAACATTTTTCAGTGCAAGTGCGCTTTCTTCGGGTACCGGTATTTATTTGTTGTATGGGGCACCCACATCGGATGGGGGTTCTGCGATAACCGATTATGAATATCAGTATAGAAAGAGCACAGGGACTAACACTTGGGGGGCTTGGTCTTCGTGGACTTCTGCGGGAACACACAAGTCAGCAGGGATAGGGGGACTGTCAAGTGGAACCACGTATGGTGTTCGTATGCGTGCTGTCAACGGCGTGGGTGCAGGCTCAGCTACAGAAACAACACTTGTCACAACCGCAACGGTGCCGGGTATACTAACATTTTTCAGTGCAAGTGCGCTTTCTTCGGGTACCGGTATTTATTTGTTGTATGGGGCACCCACATCGGATGGGGGTTCTGCGATAACCGATTATGAATATCAGTATAGAAAGAGCACAGGGACTAACACTTGGGGGGCTTGGTCTTCGTGGACTTCTGCGGGAACACACAAGTCAGCAGGGATAGGGGGACTGTCAAGTGGAACCACGTATGGTGTTCGTATGCGTGCTGTCAACGGCGTGGGTGCAGGCTCAGCTACAGAAACAACACTTGTCACAACCGCAACACCCATGTAGTTTCAGGTTAGTCCCGGGTTATAGGTACATCAGGTTATATTGGACAGATTCTGATTCGGATGGCGAGTTCTGAGATAATGACTTATGTGTATCAGTATAAATCCAGCACGAATGGTCGTCTGAGTTGGAGTTCTTGGTCTGAATGGAAATCTGGTGGCATAGATAACTTTGCTTTGATATCGCGTTTGTCTCGTCGCACGGATTATGCGGTGCGTATGCGTGCTAAAAAAACGTAGGTGTGAGTAGGGGCATAGGTATTAAGATTGTAAAACTAAATAATAACTAGCTTCACCCTCTACCAATCTTTTTAGGCAGGTATCCGTTTTGGGTATCTGCCTTTTTTCTTTTTGTGAGTTCTATGTTACTAAAACAGGTGCAAGAGGTTATATCACATAGAATAAGCATCATCTAAGCAATATCATTAGTCGCAGAAATCTTATCCTGAAAATCCTGGTTCAGACAGAAACTCAGAATACGCGGATAAAACACCAGCAATAGATAGCATTGCTTAGTTAACGCTTTTTCTATGCATTACAACCAAATCCAGAAATCTTATCTGCGTAATCTGCATAATCCGTGAAATCCGCGATTCAAATACATGCAGAAAACTTTACACCCCTAAGTGGTTTTCTTGCTAAGTATTTATTATATGTTTCCATTGATGATCTACTACTAAAACAGATGACTACTGGGTTCTTCAGCATTGGACCTTTATTTTATGCTAAAATTAATTGCCGAAAGAACCACTAAGTCCTGCAGGGTTATTCAATTTTAGGTATTTTTGATGATAGTTTACTATAACGTTAATTTTATGTGTTACCGTCTTGTCCATGTCTATAGTCCCGTAGGGATGATATGTTTATAGAAAAATGTTATCAACCAATCTTGAGTTCCGTAGGAACTGCATAGAAGAATAAACATATCGTCCCTACGGGACTAAAGAACGATGTGCATGTTTCAATAATCTAAATTGATGTATAAGGTGTAGTTAGTAAACCACATTGGGGTATTAACTTTCAGTAAATCTCAATAACAGAGAACTCTTAAAACTGAATAACCCTGTAAGTCCTGATTTTAACTTGACATAGTCTTATCAATTTAGTATAATTATCTATGATATTTCATGTTCATTAAACGGTTTCCTAAATGTTTCCACCGTGGGAATGTTCAGTTATTCTTTGGTTCCACCATAATAAGTAATTCTTCAACAACTAAAAAATATGCACCCTTACCTGCACAAAATCGCGTCATAATATATATGAACTCATAGCGAGTAACATCTAATCATTGTTGAAAGTTACCCGATAGTTTATCATTGAATATGCTAAATTGCGAAAACCTAAACGGGTTTCTTTGAGTTTGTCATAACTTAGAACGAGTCTTCGGTAAGTATCTTGCCAACCGAATGTTCGTTCCACTTTATATCGGTCTTTGTAGATTTCTTTATTAAACCAACGAAACTTGCGAGCAATAACAATCGGTTCTTTCGCATTCCGTCGGTTCGGGTAAATCACTGGAAGCAAACCCTGTTCTTTGATAAGCTTATGATTCACTTTAGAGTCAAAACCAGAATCCAATGTTAGAGCAGAACCGCTCAGATCCATGCCAATCCTAAGGCTAAAGGTGATGAGTTCGCTGAACGCTTCGGGCAAAATAGTTGTATCGTGTTCATTGACCGGTTTGACCGTTATCGGACCAATGATGAACCCTTGATTGTCAGTGATGGTCAACTCTTTTTCACCTTTCTGATGTTTGTGTCCCGAATAACCGCTGCCGTCTCCCCTTTTTTTACGACGGTATTTGACCCATCACCATGAAGTTGAGTGGTGTCAAGTTGGTCGGTATCATGAAGATGTATTATAGATGCTTCAAAAAGTTTCTCATAAGAACCATCTTTTGACCACCGACTATGCCATTTATAGACGTTAGACCAATGGAGTTCATTACGCCGGGTTCGGAGTTGATTCCATTGAATACCCGTATGTAAAACATAGAGGATATAGTTGAATATCTTGTAAGGGGAAAGTTTCGGTTTTGGACCTTTTACGCGTTTTGATAAATGTGGTGAATATATTGGTTAAAATCCTTACGTGAAACCTGCTTCGGAATACCGTTATATTTTGGCTGTTTTTGTCCTTTGTCTGTCATAATAACATCTCTCAACAATATGAATTAATATCTGAAGTGGAAATAAAGGGACGTAGAGTATCCTCTTTTCTTTCCCTATTTTACCACATCTTTATGTTTTACTCAATATGAGTTCTATATTAATACCTTCGTAATTAACAATACCTTCGCCAATAATAGACATTCTTCCAGATTGTGCGGTCAGTTGTAGCACATTCTTCCAGATTGTGCGGTCAGTTGTAGCACATTCTGCCAGATTGTGCGGTCAGTTGTAGCACATTCTTCCAGATTGTGCATATAAATTATTCTGTCAGATTCTATCGTCAAATTAGACGCTATGATAATTAAAAATACTTCAACGAAAACCTGAAGTTATTTTTATTTATGTAATCCTAACAATATCACAGAGCAATGGTAGATCAACACTATATACTCATTCAACTGAAGCACTCAATAATGGCGAAGGTATTGTAGTGAAATATACAATTAATTTTACACTTGTTCTGGGGTGTGTAAAGATTTTGCACAGAGGTACAAACTTTTGGTCTCTTTAGTCCCGTAGGGACGCAATGTTTATAGATAGGTGTAATCACCCTCTCTTGAGTTCCGTAGGAACGACATAGAAGAATAAACATATCGTCCCTACGGGACTAAAGAACTGGGAAGGGTACTTGTTTTCTATAAACATATCGTCCCTACGGGACTGAAGAGTATGGTTGATATTAACAATATTTCCTTGACACCTATGGGTCTCTGTGCCCGCAATCTCTCATTTATACAGTTGCGGCGGGGTACAGAGACCCCATAGGTGTCAAATTAAGAAAATATTGTTTGCATTTTCTCTTGTGGGAGGGGTTTTCAACCCCGATTTGAGCGGAAATGCACTAAAAAATCGGGGTTGAAAACCCATCCCACAAGAGGTAAAATCCTTAATTTGACACCTATGCGGCGGGGTACAGAGACCCCATAGGTGTCAAATTAAGAAAATATTGTTTGCATTTTCTCTTGTGGGAGGGGTTTTCAACCCCGATTTGAGCGGAAATGCACTAAAAAATCCAAATCAACGTCAGAAGCGCGTTTGGCTTCTGTCGGGGTTGAAAACCCCTCCCACAAGAGGTAAAATCCTTAAGTTGACACCTATGCGGCGGGGTACAGAGACCCCGCTCTACAATGGAGAATGTGCAGTTTGTGCAAAAACTTTACACACCCCACACCAACACCCGATTTTTGAGAATCCCCCGATCCACAAGGCAAACAATATTCATCAAGATTATTAGATGATGGATGGTTAAATGATTCATCGGAAGAATACCCCAAAACTCCAATGAAAAAAGCAATAAAAAGCAAGGTAAGAAAATTGTAATATTACTTCGTTTTCAAAAAAGTATAAACTCTTTATTTTTTTATGTTTAGAAATTCGTAGGCATCAATTACTGCTTCACTCATGTCACGGACCTGGATGCCATCAGGAACAATACCTTCCATAAGCGATTTTCTAATGGCTTTTAAATCATCTCTGGGAGATCCACGAATCTCAAGATATTCGTTCCCATCTTGGTTATGTCTTTTCACGAAAACGGTTCCGGGAATCGTTGGATATACCAATCCAGTAGCTGCAGAACCTGTTATTCCTGTAGTCCGTATTCCTTGTTTCCACAATTTGACTCGGACGCGCGCCATTAATTCATAAATCGGTGGGTCATTCTTGTAAAAACTCCAAGAAAACGGTTGTAAGAAGTAATCGTCAGGCACTTCTGGGAATGGACCGAACCCGTGTGGCGAAACGGGTACCCCTTCAGTATTTTCCGTTTCTTGTGTTTGTTCTGTCAGGTTTGCGTGAGTCTCGCTGGGTGCAGGTCTCTCTACACCTTCGGGACTTGTTTCGGTTATTGATTTCTCTGCGGTCATGTTGGTATCTGTCTTTTGGGCTGCTTCCTGTTCGTGAGCAACTTCAGTAGTTTCAGCAGTGTCGTGTCTGTTGGGTGCAAACTGGTGCTGGTACAAAAAGTAGCATCCGATACCGAAGAGAATCGCTAAGGCATAACCGCCAAGAATCCATTTATTGAAAAAGACTTCGCGAAACATTTTTGACCTCCTTTATTGCTTGAATTCACGAGTTGTGCTAAATAACTATATATTAATCATTGTTTCACATAAGCATGACGTTTTGCAGGTGTCCTTCATAGTTTGAAACGATCTTCAGTCCCGCCAAATGCCATACGCGCATTTGGCGTTGATTTGGTAGGGACGATATGTTTATAGAAAAACGTCATAGTACATCCTCTTTAGTCCCGTAGGGACGATATGTTTATAGAAAACGTCATAGTACATCCTCTTTAGTCCCGCCAAATGCCATACGGGGAATGCCTTAATGGCATTCATACCGTTGATTTGGCGCATTTGGCGTTGATTTGGTAGGGACGATATGTCCGCATTATAAACCTAATATATGTAAAAACTTTGAAAACAATGGGTTAACTGGCACAAGTCGTAATATTACTTCGTTTTCAAAA
Source organism: Candidatus Poribacteria bacterium (assembly GCA_963663765.2). Lineage (GTDB taxonomy): Bacteria > Poribacteria > WGA-4E > WGA-4E > WGA-3G > MSPOR6. The sequence goes on from CAXXUA010000003.1 coordinate 41,366, forward strand.
AAGTAGAAACTCTTTATTTTTTTATGTTTAGAAATTCGTATGCATCAATTACTGCTTCACTCATGTCACGTACCTGGATGCCATCAGGAACAATCCCTTCCATAAGCGATTTTCTAATGGTTTCTAAATCATCTCTGGGAGATCCCCGAATTTCAAGGTGATCAACACCGTCACGATTATATCTTTTCACGAAGACGGTTCCGGGAATCGTTGGATATACCAATCCAGTAGCTGCAGAACCTGTTATTCCTATAGTCCGTATTCCTTGTTTCCACAATTTGATCTGAACGCGTTCCATTAATTCAAAAATCGGCGGGTCATTCTTGTAAAAATCCCAAGAAAACGGTTTTATGATGTAATCGTCAGGCACTTCTGGGAATGGACCGAACCCGTGTGGCGAAACGGGTACCCCTTCAGTATTTTTCGTTTCTTGTGTTTGTTCTGTCAGGTTTGCGTGAGTCTCGCTGGGTACAGATCTCTCTACACCTTCCGGACTTGTTTCGGTTATCGTTTTCTCTGCGGTCATGCTGGTATCTGTCTTTTGGGCTGCTTCCTGTTCGTGAGCAACTTCAGTAGTTTCAGCAGTGTCGTGTCTGTTGGGTGCAAACTGGTGCTGGTACCAAAAGTAGCAACCAATACCGAAAACAATCACTAAGGCACAACTACCAAGGATCCATTTATTGAAAAAGACTTCGCGAAACATTTTTGACCTCCTTTATTGCTTGAATTCACGAGTTGTGCTAAATAACTATATATTAATCATTGTTTCACATAAGCATGACGTTTTGCAGGTGTCCTTCATAGTTTGAAACGATCTTCAGTCCCGACAAATGCCATACGCGCATTTGGCGTTGATTTGGTAGGGACGATATGTTTATAGAAAAACGTCATAGTACATCCTCTTTAGTCCCGTAGGGACGATATGTTTATAGAAAACGTCATAGTACATCCTCTTTAGTCCCGCCAAATGCCATACGCGCATTTGGCGTTGATTTGGTAGGGACGATATGTGCGCATTATAAACCTAATATATGTAAAAACTTTGAAAACAATGGGTTAACTGGCACAAGTCGTAATATTACTTCGTTTTCAAAAAAGTAGAAACTCTTTATTTTTTTATGTTTAGAAATTCGTAGGCATCAATTACTGCTTCACTCATGTCACGGACCTGGATGCCATCAGGAACAATCCCTTCCATAAGCGATTTTCTAATGGTTTCTAAATCATCTCTGGGAGATCCCCGAATTTCAAGGTGATCAACACCGTCACGATTATATCTTTTCACGAAGACGGTTCCGAGAATCGTTGGATATACCAATCCAGTAGCTGCAGAACCTGTTATTCCTGTAGTCCGTATTCCTTGTTTCCACAATTTGATCTGAACGCGTTCCATTAATTCAAGAATCGGCGGGTCATTCTTGTAAAAATCCCAAGAAAACGGTTTTATGATGTAATCGTCAGGCACTTCTGGGAATGGACCGAACCCGTGGGGAGAAACGGGTACCCCTTCAGTATTTTCCGTTTCTTGTGGTTGTTCTGTCAGGTTTGCGTGAGTCTCACTGGGGACGGGTCTTTCTACACCTTCCGGACTTGTTTCGGTTATCGTTTTCTCTGCGGTCATGCTGGTATCTGTCTTTTGGGCTGCTTCCTGTTCGTGAGCAACTTCAGTAGTTTCAGCAGTGTCGTGTCTGTTGGGTGCAAACTGGTGCTGGTACCAAAAGTAGCATCCAATGCCGAAGAGAATCGCTAAGGCATAACCGCCAAGAATCCATTTATTGAAAAAGACTTCGCGAAACATTTTTGACCTCCTTATACCATCTCTAAATGACAAATTACCATAATAAACTGTATGTCGGGTAGAGTTTGCGAAACCTTACATGGGAAATTTCCATATAATCATACGTGTCGGGTTTCGCAAACTCTACCCGACATACGAAATAATGTTGATGAAAATAACGCCAAAAACATTGCCAAAATTAACAAAACGGATAATATTTTCATTTCAATTCCTCCTTTAGGAATTCATAAGGGTCAATGCCTTCAGAGATATTTAAAACTGTGATATGTGATGGAATGTCACTTTCAAATAAAAAATGTGGCGGACAATGAGGGATACCGGGTACACCGCGATAGGGTAAAGAGTCTTTCGTGTCAGGATGTCCCTTCGCGCGACGCGCGTATCTTGCCACGCTACCATCGGGTAGATGGATATCATCCCATTCGACATAGATAGTTCCTCGAATCGTGGGGTAAACTAATCCGGACTCATAGCTAATTCCTATGCCCTCAGTGCGTATACCTTGTTTCCACAACTTAACATCAACTCGCATCATGAGTTCTTGATCTTTGTTAAGCGGCTTATCAAAAATATTTGGTGCGCGATATCCTGGTGGAATTTTAGGATACGGACCGAATCCATGTGGTGACACGCGAACCTCTTCATTGTTTGCTGTTATCTCTTCAGTGTTTGTATCAGACTCCAAAACGACATCAGCATTTTTGATGATAGGTTCTTCTGTGGATGGTGTTGTCTTTTGTGTAGTTACATCGTCTGTCTGGGATCCCTTGTTGTTGGTTTTTGCCTTTTGGGTTGCTACCTGTTCACGAGCAACTTCAGCAGTGTCGTGTCTGTTAGGTGCAAACTGGTGCTGGTACCAAAAGTAGCAACCAATACCGAAAACAATCGCTAAGGCATAACCGCCAAGAATCCATTTATTGAAAAAGACTTCACGAAACATTTTTGACCTCCTTTATTTGCTTGAATTGAGATAATCAGGACTTATGCATTTCCTATAAAGTTCCCTTTTAACAAGTTATTCCTATTCTAATTATTTCTATGCCATGTCTCCGTAGGTCGGTTAAGACACGAAACCCGATATGTATTGATTGTGGATATCATGTCAGGTTTCGTGGCGCTACCCGACCTACAGCAGAACTACCTATCATAACGAGAACGAGCATTAAAACTTGCTTCATCATAAGAATTAACTGTTTGCAGGTTAAGAAATTTGTACGGGTCTATACCCGCTTTATCATAATCAAAAACTGTTAAACCCGCAGGTATCGTGCCAGACTCGTACATTTGATCAACAACATCATCAGACATATCCTTCGGATGTCCTGTAATGTCAATTATGTCTTTGCCATTATCGCTCCTCTTGATATAAACGATACCGCGTCTGATAGGATATAGCAATCCTCTTTCGGCAGTGATCCCCTCAGATTTAACACCTTGCTTCCATAACTTGATGCGAACACGTGACATGAGCTCATCCTGAAGGGTTTCCCCCCAGAATTCCCATTTGAATTTGGATGGGGGAATAGGATAATCCTTTGGTATATCTGGATAGGGTCCAAATCCGAAAGGTGATACAGGTACATCTGCTGTTTCTGCGTTTTGTGCAGAAGTATCGGTTTGTGCTTGTGTCGGTTTTGTGTTTTTGGTCACGGGAGTTGTTTCGGTTATCGTTTTCTCTGCAGTTGGGTTTGTAACATCCGCAGGCGTATTGGTTTCATCTTGTGGCGTGTTGTTGGTTTTTGCTTTTTGGGTTGCTTCTCGCCCGCGAGCAACTTCAGTAGTTTCGATAGCGTCATGTTTGTAGGGTGCAAACTGGTGCTGGTACCAAAAGTAGCAACCAATACCGAAAACAATCGCTAAGGCATAACCGCCAAGGATCCATTTATTGAAAAAGACTTCGCGAAACATTTTTGACCTCCTTTTTTGCTTGAATTGAGATAATTATACAATATGTAAAAAAAAATGCAACAAATTAAAATAAAAAAAGTAGAAATTGTGAGAAATTTGCTGAATTCGCGCTATTTTTCTGGTTGAGAGCTATATTTTAACACACCGTCTGCATCGGTGAAGCGTAAGTATAATGCCCAGGTCCAGCTGTTCTGTTCGACGCTGCATAAGACTTCGTTCCATCCTGCTTTCAACTTACACGGTATCTTATCGGCATCTGGTGTTATGCGGCGGTAGACCCGTTTTTTGTGGATTTCAGTTCCGTTGAGCCATACGTTCACTGTCTCATCGCTGCCAAGTAGTAGGACAGTGTCCATCGCTTTTGGTGCATAGACGTAGGATACGCAGTATCCTACCACGGCTGACTGCATGCCGAAGTTTGCACGAAAATTTAGTAGACCGTTTGTATTTGTTTTGGCTTCACGCCATCGGACTGTTTTGCCATCTTTGTCTGTGTAGGATACGTTTAGATTGAGTATGTTTTCTGTGGAAATGGAGGAAACAATTGTGTTTATGTCTGTCTTGGGGATTGGTCCTAATATCATATAACGACTAACAAAAGGAGAAGCATGCAGGATTTGATAGGAATCGACCCCGACTTTGTAGCCTGTTGCTTGCGTTGATTTACCGATGTTTTTTACGACAATCTGGTTCTCACCCTTGTTCAGCGGAATATTTCCAAACTTAACCAACGTTCCTGCTACATGTTCAGGATGGTAGCAATCGTACGGTGTACCGACTTTTTTGCCGTTGACGTTGAGTTCTGCATGTCCATATTCTGGTCCGCGGGTTAAGATAGCACTAATTTCGTATAGGTTTCCATAAGGCACTTTCATCGTTTGATGCACTGATATATCAACCGTTTTAGCGTTGAGCGCGACATGCCCTCCATCAATATCAATACTTGCATCACGATAACTTTCTAATCTATATCCATCCGATTCCTGTTTGACTAACATTGCTATTGCTGATTTTGTGTTCTTTGGTGGTATCTTCCACGCTTTTTCATACCAAAACTGTGGGAGTGCGTAAATATGGCGAGCTTCGTTTGTTAGGTAAAGATTATATCCTTCAAAACAGATTGCCTCTCCTTGAAAATTGTGTCTTAATATCCAGGGCTTGTTTTTGATCGTTTGTACTATATCGCCAGTATTGTTGTGGTAGACCCACAGTGCGTTGTAGGTGCAGACTGCAAGCCGTTTGCCATCTGTTGAAATACCTGCGCCTGTAACTAACCTTGCATCTGTGACTTCACCGACCCGTTCCAGAACCTGCTTTGAGTCTGCTTTCAATTCTGGGAAACGGTAAAGCACTGCAATCGCTTGTTCTTTGGAGACTATATACGGGATTCCATCAGCAATAAACAATCCTTCCGCGTCTATATTGTTACCGGGATATTTGTATGGGTATTTAGCAATGATTTCTGCTTCTTTTTCAGTGTGTGGGTTCGGTTCTTTGATGACAACCACATTTAAATCCATTCGCATTCTGCTATTGTTGCCGATGTCACCGATCCAGAGTTGTCCTTTGGTGTCAATAGCGAGTGCTTCCCAGTCTCGGTTTCGTGTGCCTAACACTTTGATTTCTTGGATGAGTTCACCATTGCGTTTTGTTGCGTAAAGTGCTGTGGGATTTCCAGAGTCGTTCAATGTCCAATAGACACCATCAAACTGTTTGCTTGCGACAATGCCGGAACTTTCTCGAATATCGGGATGTGTATATTTACCTGCGGGTTGCCACGGTGGCGTACCGAATGTTGTTGGTTCTTCAGCGATAGTGAATGTTGCGGTAAGGATAATGATTAGTGGGTAAAGTAGCAATCTCATGTATGGATAATTCCTTTGTAGTTCTTGAATTTTGGTGTCTATATGACCGAGTATCTATGAATATGTTATACCAATTCTAATAAATCTTGTCTCATTAAGGAATTCTACTGTTTACTGGCAGGGGGTTACTCTCTTCGGTAGGAGCGACCTCCCGGTCGCGACCGTGATGTCGCTCCTACCAGATTTCCGCTGCTAATGAGACATTATCACATGAAAATGGTATTATGTCAATTTACAGATCAACGTGCATCGTCAATATCAGAGTATATACGCAGATCAGGAAGTTGCTTGCGAAGTCTGCGAATTTGGGACATATCTTGAATTGGATTTTCTTGAATATGCAGAACTTCTAACTGTTTCAAGTTTTCTATAGGACTAATGTCCCGAATTTGGTTTTTAGCTAATCTTAACAAATTTAGCTTTGTCATTCCCACAATCGGTTTGAAGTCCCGAATTTGATTATTGGAAAGTGATAGACTTGTAAGTTGTGTTATGTTTTGAAGCGGGGAAATATCTTGAATTTGGTTATCGTAAAGGCTTAATTCTGTAAGACGGGGCATTTTAGCCAATACTGTTCCGAGTTGTGTGATATTCTTCAGCTGATTATTTGACAATGATAGCGTCGTTAACCGCGTCAATGTAACAAGAGGGGTTAGGTCCTGTAAAGGACAATCCCGAATCGATAAGTTGGTGAGTTGTTTTAATTGTGCAATTGGTGTGATGTCACTGATTTGTGTTCCGCGGATTCTTAATGTGCTGAGATGCCTCAGTTCTGACAACCATGTGATGTCGCTAATCTGATTATTGACAAGCGATAAGTTGTTAAGATGTTTCAACCTACTGATAGGTGTAAAGTCCATTATTGGGTTATCCCCGATACGTAGGGAGTCAAGTAGTTTCAAATTTGAGATGGGTGTTATGTCGGTAATCTGATTTTCTTGGATTGTTAAGTGCCAAAGAAATCTCAATTCCGCGAGAGGTGTAATATCATTAATTTGGTTACTTGCAATAAATAATTCACGTAAGTTCTTTAGTTTGGCAAGCGGTGTGATGTCTGTAATTTTTCCACGGCTTATTGATAAGGTCGTGAGTTGTGGCAATTCTTCAAGGGGTGTAAGGTCGTTGATCTGATTGTGTTTAGTTTCATCTATAACGTGAACTTCCCTGAAACGCAACGTTGTAAGATTCTTCAATCCGACAAGTGGACTGATGTCTCTAATCTGATTTGCACCGAGTGATAAAATACATAGATTTGTTAAACCAGCAAGTGGGGTTAGGTCACTTATTTGGTTGTCTGAAAGGAATAAGAATTCTAGCTGTGTTAAACCAGCAAGTGGGGTTAGGTCACTTATTTGATTATATGACAGTTGTAGACTTTTCAATTTCATCAGCCCTTTTAGGGGGGATATATCTTTAACCTGATTTCCTGCAACCTTTAAAGTCTCTAAACTTGTAGCTAATTCCAATCCAGTGAGATCAGTTATACCTTCAAGGTAGTCCAATTTTTTCAACGACCTGAGTCTCTCTTTAGTAATAGAGCTGGTTTGGCTTAATCCGAGTGCTTTTCGCACTGCAGCAGCTAAGTTCGGATCGGGTATAAGCTGGGATTGCGAATTAGAGGTTGCATCTTGGATTGGAGCGTCCTTTGAAGGTAAACTTTCCTGTTGTTCACTGTACTTTTGTTCACTGATCTGTTTAATATTTTCCACAAGACTCATATCATCGATCTGATTGTGTGCAACTTCTAAGTACTCCAGTTGTGATAAGTCATTCAGCGAGGAAATATCGGTAATCACGTTGTGTTTGAGTTCCAAACGTTTTAACTTTGTCAACCCTTTGAGAGGCGAAGTATCTTTGATGTCATTGCGATTGAGATATAGATATTCAAGATCAGACAATGTACTAAGCGGGGTTAGATCACTGATTTCGTTGCTGGTTAGCGATAATGTCTTGAGTTTTGTAAATCCTTTGAGGGGTGTAATGTCACCGATTTCATTGCGTTCAAGTTTTAATACCGTGAGTTGGGTGAGGTCTGAAAGCGGCATAATGTCACTTATTTCGTTGTAGGAAAGGTAGAGTTTCTCCAGCATCGTCAAGTTTTTAAGACCCGAAATATCTGAAAGTTGATTATTTAAAAGCACTAATGTTTTCAGTTGTGGTAAATCAGAGAGTGGTGTAATGTCACTGATTTCATTGTGACCAAAATTTAAGGATTTAAATTGTTTCAAATTCGAGAGTGGTAATAGATCTACAACATGGTTCGCAGAAATATCTAAATGAGACAATTTCTTTAGTCTACTAACCGGTTTAATGTTGACAATATCATTATATTCAAGCCATAGAAATTCCAACTTTTTCAATTTTGACAGCGGCTTGATGTCTGTTATCTGATTTTTGGTAAGTCCTAATAAATACAAGTTTTTTAATTTACTAATAGGTGTGAGATCTGAAATCTGATTATGGTAAAGTGATAAAGTTGTCAAGCCTTTTGCTTGTTCTAAACCTGTTAAGTCTTTTATATCTTTCTCCGAGACCGTCAGGTCTTTTAGTTCTTTCAGTTTATTGTTCATGATAGGTTCATCAGGAGCTAAACCCAATTCTTCCCTGATAGCTGCAGCTAAATTCGGGTCGGGGAACTCTACGGGTTCTGGTGCGGAACAGCTACTAAATGCAATGAGTAGTACAAAAAGCAGGCAAATCTGTTTCATGACGTTTTACTCCTTATTTTGAATGTTATCAATATCAACTTTCAAATTTGGTTTATGTGTGCGTAGTCGTTGAATCGGTGAAATATCCTGAATTGGATTCCCGCTAATAAAAAGATGTGTTAACCGATTAAAGTTCTCAATGATGCTGATATCCCGAATTTGGTTACCACTAAGGGACAATATCGTAAGACTGTTCATTCCAGAGAGAGGGACTATGTCTTTGATTTGATTGTTGCCAATGGATAATTGTTTGAGGGATTTTATAGTTGCAATATTCGTAAGGTCACTTATCTGATTTCCATTTAACCTTATACCTAAAAGCTGGGAATGTTCCTTAAATTGAGGAATATTTATGATTTTATTTTTATCAAGCCCTAAATTGAGAAGTTTCGTTAATCCAGTGATTACTGTGATATCACTGATCTGATTATTACTGAAGTCTAAGGACAAAAGTTTTGTTAAATTTCTGATCGGTGTGATATCGCTAATTTGATTGTCTTCAAGCGATAAAGCTGAAAGGTTCGTCAAATTATACATTGGAGAAATGTCAACAATTTGGTTTCTATCGAGATATAGAAAAAATAATCGTGTTAATTCAGCAAGGGGTGTGATGTTGGTGATATGATTATTCCTGAGATTTAACTGACTCAGTTGTGTCAATCCTGCCAGCGGTGTGATATCGCCGATTTTATTGTTGTAGAGATTTAACGTCTCAAGCTGTGTCATATTAGCAAGTGGTGCTATATCATTAATATTGTTATTGTAGAGATTTAACTTCTCAAGCTGTGTCATATTAGCAAGTGGTGTGATATCATTAATTTTATTGTTGTAGAGTTTTAATGTTTTAAGTTGTGTCAATTTCCCAAGCGGTGTGATATCACTGATCTGATTATCATTAAGCATTAGTGCTGTCAGTTTCGGCAATCCTTCAAAAAATGAAACGATAGGTGTCAGATCTTGAATTTGATTATTCTCAAGTCCTAAGTCCGAAAGTTCTTTTAATCCATTGATGTGTTCGATCTCTTTAACTTGGTTGCCTTCAAGCGATAGTCTCCGAAGTCGAGTCAATCCAGACAATGGTGTGAGGTCGCTAATCTGATTACCTTCAAGCGATAAACCCCGAAGCTGAGTCAATTTAGACAATGGTGTGAGGTCGCTAATCTGATTACTACTAAGGAATAAACCCCAAAGTCGAGTCAATTCAGACAATGGTGTGAGGTCGCTAATCTGATTACTACTAAGTACTAAGCTCGTCAGTTTTGATAATTTTGTGAGTGGTGTGATGTCTTGGATTTCATTATTACCAATAGATAAGGTGTGCAGCTGCGACAAATTTACCACGGATGTAAGGTCTATAATTTTATTATTGGATAAAGATGATTTTTCCAATTGCACAAGTCCTGCCAAGGGTGTGATATTTTGGATTCGATTCCTTTGTAGGGATAAATCTGTAAGTTCTTTCAATCCACTGAGCGGGGTGATGTCACTAATATGGTTACTTTCAAGAGAGAGCTTCTCAAGTCGTATTAACTCAGACAATGGAGTGATGTCCGTAATTTGATTAGAATTTAGGCTTAACGAGATAAGATTTGTTAATCCAGCAAGAGGGGTAATATCTGAAATTTGACCACTTTTAATTGATAAACTTGTTAAATGTGTTATTTTTTCTATACCTGTCAAATCACTGATATTGTGTTCACCTGTAGATAACTTTCCTAATTCTTCCAACTTCTTTTGTGTGATAGGTTCATCAGGGGACAAACCCAATTCTTCCCGGATAGCTGCAGCTAAATTCGGGTCGGGGAACTCTACGCGTTCTGGTGCGGAACAGCTAATAAATGCAATGAGTAGTACAAAAAGCAGGTAAATTTGTTTCATTGTATTATTCCTCCTAAGTATGTTCTACTTAGTGATAAAAGAGGGATAGGAATTGTCGGGGATTAAACGCTTGTTGGATGTTAATCTAACACATTGCCTCTTAGATTTCAATCTTTATTCTTATGTTTTGAATGTATTATCGCTTGCAGAATGAAGATAATTCCGTTATAGTTATTGTATGACTTCAGGCAACCAAACACTTACAGTAATTGATGGAATACAGGTCGGACACGCGACAGATTTGAAAGCGCGGACAGGATGTACTGTTATCCTCTGTCCCGATGGAGCGACAGCAGGTGTTGATGTGCGCGGTGCTGCCCCCGGTACACGAGAAACAGAATCAATTCGTCCAGGACGTTTAATCCAGAAAGTACATGCTATCCTGTTGACAGGTGGAAGTGCCTTCGGATTAGATGCTGCGGGTGGTGTCGTCCAATACCTTGAGGAAAATGGCGTTGGGTTTGGTGCGGGTGAAATTCGTGTCCCGATTGTTCCTGCAGCAGTCATTTTTGACCTATTTGTTGGTGATGCCAAGGTGCGTCCAAATAGAGAAATGGGTTATCAGGCGTGCCTTGATGCAACATCTGAATCCGTTGCGATGGGTACTGTCGGTGCTGGAACAGGTGCGACCGTAGGTAAAGCACAGGGTGTTATGCCTTCACAGGGGGGTGTGGGTTCAGTATGTCAACGACTTGATAATGGACTAATCGTTGCTGCGCTGACAGTTGTGAATGCGTTGGGAAACATCGTAAATCCCACAACAGGAGAGATTATCGCTGGAGGTAAAGTAGATGGACGTTTCGTGGACATCACAGAACGACTCTTAGATGCAAATGTTGTTCCCGGTACGAATACAACTATAGGTGTTGTTACGACAAATGCCACGCTTACTGTAGCAGAAGCGACACGGGTTGCAGAGATGGCACACGATGGGATGGCACGTGCGATTCGTCCATCGCATACTATGTTTGATGGTGATACGGTGTTTACCCTTGCTACAGGTGCACATGTTGGCAGTAGCGTCAATACTGTTGGTATACTTGCGGCGGAGGTGGTTGCTGAGGCAATTGTTGCTGCGGTAACTGCTATTGCTGTTGCCGATTAGCGATTTTCAAGGTCTATTACTTTATCTGTGAAGGAATTTCTTGGGTAACTGGTATTATATAACTACGAATCGGATAACCTTCTTGTATTTCTGTCTCTATCAGTGGGGACGGTTGTTTTCGGTGATCAAATACAATGTAGCATCCTTCTGTGGCTTTCTCCAATTTAAGGTACTTAGCGAGCTGTTTTTTTCCGGTTTGATAAAGACTTTCTCCTTCCCAAATTTTGGTTTCAACAACATATTTTTGCTGATTGTGGAGAATGAGTAAGTCTATTCTACCTCTACCCGTTTGTACTTCAAGATACATGTTACCGCGCACAAGACGTACAAACTGATCAAGATAAGCAAATAGAAGATATTGACCGACAAATTCTTTCGGAGTCTGCGGGACTTGCAAAAGGCGATGTCCAGCTCGTTCAATAAAACTTTGAAAGTTATCAAGGAGGGGCTGCATCTGAATCTGTCCGTCGGGGGTGAGGTAATCCAAAAAATTTGCAGCGGTTTCATCGGAGAAATACTCGTTTTCAAGTCCATTTATCACTGGTTGAAAGGTTTGCATGATCCGATGGTGGTAAATTGGATTGACGATTTCACACATCCCATCAGAACCTTCTGCAATAATCCCATAAGTAGTGAGTTCATCAATAAGTTCGTTGTCTAAATTGAATCCTATACCTTTATCATAAGATACGATTTTCATCAAAATGTTTTCAAAATGCGGGTTTCTCCGTATATTGCTGATAAGATGCTCTATGTTGGTGTTTCGTTCCCGAAGCATGCGTGTGTGTGCTTGCGTAAAATGCACCATTTGAATCGTAACAGTATTTGGAATATTTAGTTCATTGGTGAGAATCTGTGCAAATCTATTCACAAGAAAAGGCTGACCGGCTGTTTGTTTGTGTAGTGCTTCAATAACTTCAATTGAGATAGTTTGTCCGACTTCATCTGTATACTGTGTAAAAAGTTCACGGACTTGCTCAAGCGTGAAGTTTGGTAATGCAAACTCGTCTTGTATATTGAATGGGGAGATGGACCTATCATAGTTGAGTTGTGTAATGCTTTTCACTCCCACGATTCCAAGGCTAAATGGACATCGTGCTTCTGAATCCGACAGGTAGATACGACGGAGCGAGTGGAGAAAATCTGACACTACATCTTGTGGGATACCGTCAAACTCGTCAATGATGATAATGATCCGTTGGTTGTCTAACACCCTCAAAAGTTCTTCAAAAAAATGTCTTAATGTCACATGATTGGTAATATGCGTGTTCTCAAGTAATTGGTGAAGTGGATTAGACAATACTATTTCACGTTTTTGAAATACGTTTTCAATTTCTTTCCGAATGTCTTGGAGAAGGTAGTTGTAAAAATCAGAAGGGTTTACGTTTTTATACTCCTCAAAATCCAATTGGATTGGAAAGTAAATTTGGTCCTCTTCAATGAGGACATCAAGTGCTAACCTGAAAAAGGTCGTTTTCCCAGTTTGTCGTGGTGCAAAGATGACGATATAACGTCCCTGTTTGACCCAGTTGACGAAATCAGAGAGTTCTTTGCTCCGTTGAACGACATAGTTCCGGTCAGGTGACACAGGTCCTTGAGTTTCAAAGGTTTTCATTTTGTTACCTTTTTAGCAGTTATCATCATATTATTTTATCAGTTTACCGTGTGAAAATCAATCTTTCATTTAGTCAATATTTTATAGATACATCCTAACAAAACCGCTCAATACTAAATATTTGACACATAAATCGGTTTACCTTGCATTTCTTTTGGAATGTCAATACCGAATTCGTTTAGCACTGTCGGTGCGATATCGTATATGCTTTTTGTCGGAACATGTCCACTTGTCTGTCTACCGTCTTTGAGAATAAACATACCCATCTCAGCATGGTTACAGTCGTCAGGACCGGTGTCGTTGTCATAAGTATAGATGCTGTCGTATCCAACACTTCCCACTGAACGCCAATAGAGGTCACCGAAATAGACGATGAGGTCAGGTGGGATGTTGCGGCACTTTTGATATACCTCCTCTGGCTTAAAGACGCGTGTATTGATATTCTTTCCGGTCTCATCTACGATCGCTTCAAGTTGTATCTTTAGTTCATCTCGAACCCTTTCGTAGTCTTGTGGATTGACAATCCCGTTAGGTTCTCTACCAGAAACATTGAGAAAGATTCGTGCGTAATACCCACCTTCACCCCATGCTTTTGTCTGTTGCCAATTTACCATGTCAGTTGAGAACCGCGAAATACTTTTCGGTTTCGTTTTTAGTGTGAGATAACGGTGTTTTTGCAACCATTCATTGACACAGATACCGCCATCCATCCGTTTTGCGCCGTGGTCGGAGACAACCATGACAGTGGTGTCATCATCAACCAATTCTAACATCTTACCAAGTTCATCATCAAGTGTGCGATAGTAGTTCCGCATTGTATCCGCAAACGGTGAATTCGGTTCATATTTTGGATGCGTCTTATCCCAAAACCGCCAAAATGCGTGATGGAGTCGGTCAGAACCCATCTCCACCATCATGAAGAAATCCCATGCTTTTTTCTCAAGCAGATAACGTGCGAATTTGAACCGTGCGCGTGTCATTTTATGGAGTTGCTGTTCCAACTCCGCGCGTTTATCGGTGCGGTAATTTGGAATGTCAATCATGTAATCAGGTGCGACTTGGGAAATTTCACGTGTGAGTCTCGGTGGAAATGTCCACTGCAAGTTTCGTTGTGTCAACGGAGAATTGAGATCACAAGGAGTGAGGAAACTGGTAATCATCCACCCCGGAAATGGTTTTGCAGGATAGGTGAGCGGTACTCCCAAGACAGCAGAACGTTTTTGTGTTTGTCCAATTAAATCCCAGAGAGTCGGTAATTGCACCTGTTGTGCGTTGGCAATACTGAGTGCATCGTAGGTATAATCCGCCCGGTTGCGAAAGCCGTAGATACCGAGTTCACCCGGATCACGACTGGTCATCATGCACATCCACGCAGGCACGGTAATAGGTGGGATTGTGCTTTCCAATTCCCCATAGATACCCTTTTGCATCAAGCCTTTTGTATGAGGCATGTCGTCTATGAATGCATCAAAGACCAATTCGGGTGCAGCGCAATCCCATCCTATAATTAGAACCCGCTTATTCATACTATGTCCTTTATGCCCAACGTGGTTTTCTACCACCAAACCGCTGTTCACTGATGTTCCACAGTTCTGTCAATCCGAGTTGACGGATATGGTCTAAACCGGCAATGCATGGATCATTTATCCGAGTGAGCCACTGCTGAAGTTCTGTCTCTAATTCTTCTTTGAGCGATTGTGAGTTTGCATCGTCAATAAGATTGTTCATTTGATACGGGTCGTTATCATTATCGTAGAGTAGCCAGCCTGTTCCATCGTAATGACGTGCGTAAGTGTGTCTATGTGTCCGGACACCTCGCCATTCGCGGAGACCGAAATTGAACCCTTCACCACCATGCAATGGAAGCTCAAGCAGAACAGATTGCGGTTCATCAATTGCCTTTCCAAGCATCGCATCTGAAAGGTCAATACCTTCAACACCTTCTGGTATTGGTAGATCACACAAGGATAGCATTGATGGCATAAAATCTACAAGGCTTAGTAATGTATCACGGGTAACACCAGCGGGAATTTTGCGTGGATACCGGATCATGAAAGGGATGCGGCTTGATTCGTCCCACGGACGTTCTTTTCGGTTATGTCCATGACTACCCAGCATATCACCATGGTCAGATGTATAGACAAGGATTGTGTCTTCAGCGATGCCGATTTCGTCTAATGCAGTCATCAGACGTGCAAGGTTTTCATCTAAAGCCGTGATATGTGCGTAGTAGCCTGAAATATCCTTTCGTGTTGCAGGAGTGTCTACAGCATTTGGACGTAACTGAATTTCTTCTGGTGGATACATCTCTTTATACCGTTCAGGTACATGTTCATACGGATTGTGAGGTGGTCCCCAACTTACATAGAGACAGAAGGGTTCATCGGCATGGTCGCGGCAGTATTGGATTGCCTGATCAGTTTGAAAATCGGGTTCATATCCTTCTATTTTGTGTTTGTTTCCATCGGAGTCGTGGTAGGGCGCGTTGAAATAATTATGATGACAATTCCATCCAACCCAATGATCAAAACCGAACCGCATTTCGTGAGTAATGAACTTATCCCTCGGCATGCCGCCGAGGTGCCATTTGCCGATATATCCTGTTGCGTATCCATCGTCTTTGAAGACTTGTGCAACGCCTGTTTCAGATAATGGTAGTGGTAAGTCGTTAGAGACCGCTTTGTGGCTCAAAGGGTGTTTGCCGGTCATCAGGCATCCGCGAGCAGGTACACATATCGGGACATTGGTAAAGGTGTTTGGAAAGAACATCCCTTCTTGTGCAAGTTGATCCATAGCGGGTGTCTGTAATTGTGGGTTGCCAGCACATCCGACATCACATTGCCGGTGTTGGTCTCCAAAAACAAAGATTAGATTTGGTTTTCGTTCCATTCTTCCTCCTATTTCTAATTCTAATATTGATTTGATACTTCACGGAAACTACCAGGAACCGCTAAACGTTTTTCAACTGGAAAACTATTATATTTTCGGTTGTGTAGTCTTACCCAATCCGAACTTTTACAACTACAACCGAGTATCCGCTGTAACATTTTCGTGTTGTTGTTTTGCGTTAAGCCTTCACCGCATTTTCAAAGGATATTGTATTGACAGATATTATACCATGTCTAAGTGAAAAAAAATATCAATCTTAGATTGCAATACCTTCGCCAATAATAGACATTCTTCCAGATTGTGTGGGTAGTTGTAGCACATTCTTCCAGATTGTGCGGGTAGTTGTAGCACATTCTTCCAGATTGTGCGGTCAGTTGTAGCACATTCTTCCAGATTGTGCGGTCAGTTGTAGCACATTCTTCCAGATTGTGCGGTCAGTTGTAGCACATTCTTCCAGATTGTGCATATAAATTATTCTGTCAGATTCTATCGTCAAATTCGACGCTATGATAAATAAAAATACTTCAACGAAAACCTGAAGTTATTTTTATTTATGTAATCCTAACAATATCACAGAGCAATGGTAGATCAACACTATATACTCATTCAACTGAAGCACTAAAAAATGGCGAAGGTATTGATCATCTTGTCCATGTTTTTAGTGGTTCTTTCGGCAATTAATTGTTGCATAAAATAAAAGTCCAATGCTGAAGAACCCCGTAGTCATATGTTTAAGTAGTAGATCGTCAATGGAAACATATCAGGACTTATACACCCAACGGTAGGCATGCTTTGTAAGCGCGCCGGAAACCTAAAAAATGCTGAAAATTACATCGTTTTCGTCTTAATTCTTGATTGGATCATGAAAACTGCGTAAGTCCTACATAGAATAAATACTTAGCAAGAAAATCATTTAGTGGTTTACTCGGCAATTAATATTGGTATTTTAGACACCCTAAATTCACCCACATTTATCCCCCTGCAAGCGAGGGGAAGGGACATTTTGGTTGTTTCTGTCCGTTCTATATATAATAAATGTTTAGCGAGTAAACCATTTAGTTCCGTAGGAACGATATGTTTATAGAAAATGTTTTCTACCCCAATTGAGTTCCGTAGGAACGATATGTTTATAGAAAATGTTTTCTACCCCAATTGAGTTCCGTAGGAACGATATGTTTATAGAAAATGTTTTCTACCCCAATTGAGTTCCGTAGGAACGATATGTTTATAGAAAATGTTTTCTACCCCAATTGAGTTCCGTAGGAACGACATAGAAGAATACACATATCGTCCCTACCAAATCAACGCCAAATGCGTCAAATCAAGAAATCAACGGTATGAATGCCATTAAGGCATTCCCCGTATGGCATTTGTCGGGACTAAAAAGCGATGTTCATGTTTCAATAATCTAAAATTGATGTATAAAGTTCGGTTAGGAAACCGAACCTTGTATTAACTTTCAGTAAATCTCAATAACAGAAAATTCTTAAAACTGAATAACACTATTGCTTAGTCACGTGTTTATTGATGGGTCTAAAAAGTAGTCGGGAATCGGAGTTCCCTCCTACAATACACACAAGACTTCTGTAGGAGCGATCTCCGAATCTCGACCTACAATAATAGTATGTTGACTCAACACTATTGCTTAGTCACGTGTTTATTGATGGGTCTAAAAAGTAGTCGGGAATCGGAGTTCCCTCCTACAATACACAAGACTTCTGTAAGAGCGATCTCCGAATCTCGACCTACAATAGTATGTTGACTCAACACTAGATTGAACATAGGTATACGAGTTGTGCTAAATGACTTTATGTAAACCATTGTTTCACATAAGCATAACGTTTTGCAGGTGTCCTTCATAGCTTGAAACGATCTTCAGTCCCGACAAATGCCATACGCGCATTTGGCGTTGATTTGGTAGGGACGATATGTTTATAGAAAAACGTCATAGTACATCCTCTTTAGTCCCGCCAAATGCCATACGCGCATTTGGCGTTGATTTGGTAGGGACGATATGTGTGCATTATAAACCTAATATTATGTAAAAACTTTGAAAACAATGGGTTAACTGGCACAAGTCGTTAATTGTATATTTCACTATAAGTTACTAATTGGTAAAATTGGTAATTTTTTCTTCGGAAAAACCCAGTCATAGACAAGATTCGTGTACAGAATAAATTACCAATTGCCTGTAAGTAGCGACTTGTGCTAAATAACTATTTATTAAAAATTACTTCACATAGACAAGAGGATTTAACCGTCGTTCTTTTGCTTTGGATGATCTTTAGTCCCGTTGGGACGAAATGTTTATATATCATACCCAATATATGTGAATTTAGTATAAACATTTAGTTAACTGGCACAAGTCGTTAGGTATGTAATTGTCGATTATTCGCAAATTCTAACACAGGTTTCTTATGGTAGGAGCGAACTGTCGGTCACATTCTGTCGAATGCAATATGTGCATTCGACGTTGATTTGAAAATCCCGGTTCAGACAATACTTCGGTATTGAAAACTCTACCCGTTATACAAACCTAATCTACATCACCAGGATCTTTTACCCATAACAGTACGGTGCCATCATTGCTACCGCTCGCGAGCGTTTTTCCGTCTGGACTGAACGCAACGCTAGTCACAGGATACGTATGAGCTTTCAACTCAATAATGAGGGTACCTGTGCGGACATCCCACAAACTAACGGTTCTGTCCCAGCTGCCACACGCGAGTATCTTACCATCAGGACTGAACGCAAGGCAAAGGTTACCTCTATTCCCTAATGTTACTGTACGAACAGATTCACCTGTCCGCGGATTCCACAGACGAATAGTCCCATCCCCCGATAGACTTGCTAACAAAGTCCCATCCGCACTATAGGCAACGGTATTTACAAAACCCGTATGACCTTTCAAACGAGAGACAACTTTATTCGTGTTCGTATCCAAAAGCATCACAGTGTTATCATCACCACACGCTAATTGAGAACCATCCGGACTATACGCAATGCAATATATCATACTTACCGAGTCTTCTACCGTAAGGAATTGATGTTTACCTGTCTGGAGGTCCCATAGATTCATGGAAAAGTCTTGATGTGCTCTTAGAAGTTTCTTTCCATCAGGACTGAAAGCCATGTCTGAAATCCAAAATCGATTATCTTCCAGTTCCTTCAGAGATTTACCTGTTTCTACATTCCATAAGCGAATAGTATTGTTTACATCGACACTTGCAATGTTCTTTCCATTAGGACTGTAGACAACGATAGAGACTTGATTTGTATGTCCTTTCAGCACGCGCAGGGATTCACCCGATTGTGCGTCCCATAAATGAACGGTGTTGTCTCTGCTCCCGCTTGCTAAAATCTTACCATCCGGACTGAACGCAACGCTATTGACACCATTTGTATGCCCTGTTATCGTCCGCAGCTGCTTGCCTGTGTTTGTCTCCCATAAACGCAAGGTGCCGTCCCGGCTGCCAGTCCGCAGTGTTTTGCCATCCGGACTGAATGCAATGCTCAACACAAAAGAAGCATGTCCTTTCAACGTGCGGATGTGGGCTCCCGTCTCTGCATCCCACAGCCTTGAGGTATTGTCCCAACTTGCACTCGCCAGCATCTTTCCATCCGGGCTAAAGACAACAATATCAACATAATTTATATGATCATGCAACATGTACCGTGTAGTGCCTGTTTGCACGTCCCACACCAGCACGTTGGTGTCATCACTGGCAGTCGCAATTGACTTTCCATCCGGACTGAACGATACGTATTTTATTTTTTCTGTATGTCCTATGAATGTCTGCAGCAGTTCACCCGTTTGCACATTCCATAACCGTGCAGTTCTGTCTTTACTGCAACTCGCCAGTAATGAGCCGTTTGGACTAAACGCAACACTTATGACACCCGATTCATGTCCATCTATTGTCTGAAGATGTGTACCTGTTCGCACATTCCATAAACGGATATTGTGATCGTAACTTCCGCTCGCTAAAAGTGTCCCATCCGGACTGAACGCAATACCTTCAACACCGTCTTCATGTCCTATCATCGTGCGTAGTTCTGTGCCTGTGTGCGCATCCCACAGACGGATAGTCATGTCTGCACTCCCGCTTGCCAACAGTGAGCCATCTGGACTGAACACTGTCATCAAAACAAAGTCGGTGTGTCCTGTAAGAAATTGGAGTGGTTTGTCAGTGTGTGCGTCGTAAATCCAAATACCAGTGCTACACGAGACCGCCAAATACTTTCCGTCATGAGAATAGGTTATATTTCCTCTTATCCCACCTTTACCGAGCCGTGCTCTTGCACCCTCGGGTAAGTTTTGTAAATGCCAATCTTGTTTGTCTTGTTTGTCTTGTTTGTCTTGTGCGAAAGTATTTTGTGAAATAACGCACGTCGTCAAAACCAAAGTTGTCGTCAAAACCAAAGTTAATATCAGAATCAGTGTTTTTTGCATGAGAAAGGGATCCTTATTCGGGTTGTTTGTACAGGTTTCGTTCTTAAACCAAACCCACAAGAACAGTTATGTTAAACTGAAACTCACCATACGCACATTCATACCCTTGATTTACGGGGTTACGTTTCACATTTCTATTCAGACTAATCAGTATACGAACTACTGCATCCATGTATATATTTTCCTGAGCATACCTTCACTGCGTGTCCACAATGACCTTTTGAATGGTGAGACAATCTTTGTATAACTACAGAAATCAGTTTTTTTGGCACGGTATTGCTCTTTATGTGCTATCAAACCTTCATTCTCTGGTGGTGATGCGCCGAAATCAATCCATTCATATCCTTCTCTGCATGCCCATGTAATAATATGGTGAAAAATAGCATTGTTTGGACGATATTGTAAGTATGCAGGGTCGGATGCCTCACACCACAAGGTTACATTGCGATTGTAGTACAGATAGAGTAAACCGGCAATGATTGTGTTTTGGTATTTAGCAATCGCGAGTTTAGCAACACCCCGTTGTAAAAGCATCTTCATAAGCGTGCACGGTTTCGGTGTACCTTCTAATCGTTTTACTGTGTTTAGGTACATCTCGTAGAATGTGGATAGGTCGTCCTCATTATCGGTATCAGTAACTTCCACCCCAGATTTTTGTGCTTTACGGACTGCCCCGCGTACCCGTTTGTTGTATGCTTGCCATAAGGTGTCAATATCTCTGTTGGTGTTGAGTATATGTGTAAATCTTTCTGTCTTTTTGTATCCAATTTCTGTCAAAAAACCACCATATTTTATAGTATCCTCCGCGGAAAGCGTCCAGCACAATTCGCACCAACCTTTTTCTGAAGATACCGTTTGTATATAGTTCTCAATGGATGAGATCAATTCTCTTGCGTTTAGTTGTTCGCAATTAATGATCTGTGGACCACCGAACAAATTCCACGGCATAGAATGCCACAATCGGATGCCTGGTATCGGTTGAAACACAAAAGCGGGGACTCCCCCAACTGTCATTTCATCCTTTTTGATGAAAAGAGATACAGGCTGAAGCTGCTTGAATGCATTATCAAGTGCATCTCTCCAAGCTGCCCCGTGAAAAGCAGTACTATTTTGACATTGAAGGATAATTGCATCCCATTCATCAGGATTTTGTGATGTAAGCGGTTCAATGGTGTACACATGCACATTGTAATTGATAAGTCTGTTTTGTGCAAGGAATATAGGTGTGTAAAGTTTTTATCATGTTTCTGAATCTCGGATTTCGCGGATAAGATACCAGCATCAGATAGCAGGGTTATTTAGTTTTCAATATTTTTGATATTATTTTACTATGTCGTTAATTTTATGGGATACCATCTTGTCCAGTTCTTTAGTCCCGTAGGGACGATATGTTTATAGAAAACGAATACCCTCCACAGCTCTTTAGTCCCGTAGGGACGATATGTTTATTCTTCTATGTCGTTCCTACGGAACTAAAGAGCGATGTTCATTTTTCAATAATTTAAAACCGATGCAGAAAGTTCGGTTAGGAAACCGAACTTGGGTATTAACTTTCAGTAAATCTCAATAACATAAAACTCTTAAAACTAAATTACCTTGATCAGGTCGGATTACATAGGACAAGCGTTATCTATGAAATAAGGTTAATTGTTGAGATCTTATCCGTGTAATCCGCGATTTAGAACACAATGAAATTGTGTTTCAAATTATAATAAAATATGGTACAATTCACTAAAAAGGGATAAGGAGAAAATCAAGACTATTAACAGTGTTATTTATTGTGACATTTCAAACATCTTGTAGACATTGCAAAGGAAAAAATAATGGACCCAATTAAGGAATATCTACAACTTGAAACACGCCGCCAATTTTTTGGTAAGTGTGCGATGGGACTTGGTGGTGCAGCTCTCGCCTCAATGCTGCCGAGTAGTATTGTGAACGCACTTGAACAGCAAGCGGGAACACGTATCGGTGGTTTACCTGAATTACCGCACTTTGCACCGAAAGCAAAACGGGCTATCTATCTATTTATGTCTGGCGCGCCCTCACAGATGGACCTGTTTGATTACAAACCGAAGATGGGTGAATGGTTTGATAAAGACCTGCCAGAAACGGTGCGGATGGGACAACGTCTTACAACGATGACCTCTGGACAAGCGCGTTTCCCAATTGCACCGTCTATTTTTGAGTTCAAGCAGTACGATAACGGTAGTGACGGTGTATGGCTTAGTGAGTTGTTACCGCATACCGCATCTATGGTAAAAGATATTGCCATTATCAAAAGTGTTCACACCGAGGCGATCAACCATGACCCAGCTATCACGTTTGTGTGTACCGGTGATGAAACACCCGGCAAACCGAGCCTCGGTGCGTGGCTTAGTTATGGACTCGGTAGTGAGAACCAGAATCTGCCGGCATTCATTGTAATGAACGCGACTTGGAGCGGTCCGAAGGGCGCACAAGCACTTTACAACCGCCTCTGGGGTGCCGGGTTCCTCCCATCCGAACATCAAGGTGTGTTACTCCGAAGCCAAGGCGATCCTGTGCTATTTCTCTCAAATCCTAAAGGCATGAGTGAAAAAGCACGCAAACGCATGCTTGATTCACTTGTCAAACTGAATGAAGAACTCTACGAGGAGGTCGGCGATCCAGAAACGCACGCACGTATTTCTCAATATGAGATGGCGTTCCGTATGCAGACCTCAGTCCCTGAACTCACTGATCTTAAACAGGAATCTGATAAAGTTAAAGAGATGTATGGTCCTGAAGTAAGCACCCCCGGGACGTTTGCGAACTGCTGTATCCTTGCACGTCGGATGATGGAGCGGGATGTCCGTTTAGTTCAAATCTTCCATCGTGGTTGGGACCAGCACGGTGACCTACCCAAGAACATTCGGAATCAGGCGCGCGATATTGACCAACCTGCAACAGCACTCGTCCAAGACCTGAAACAACGCGGCATGCTTGATGAAACACTTGTTGTTTGGGGTGGTGAATTCGGTCGGACTGTTTACTGCCAAGGTGCGCTTAAGAAGGATAATTATGGACGCGATCATCACCCGAAATGCTTTACGCTTTGGATGGCAGGCGGGGGTATAAAAGGTGGCATCGTTCACGGAGAAACAGATGATTTCAGTTACAACATCGTCAAAGACCCTGTTTCTGTGCGCGACCTAAACGCTACGATTCTCAATCAACTCGGAATTGATCATGAAAGGTTGACCTTTAAGTTCCAAGGACTTGACCATAGGTTGACTGGTGTTGAGGAGAAAGCGCATGTTGTCAATGAGATTTTGGCGTAACCTTAAAATTTGCTGATAGTCGCGCGTTTTGTCCGCGCGTCTTTAGGTAATACCATTTCTAATAAATAATGTCTCTTTTTTGAGCATCAAACTTTTGGTTTGGGTTTCCGTATAAGACTAGAGCATATCTCATAAATCATTCTTATAGAAATAACGGGCGGGGAGACCCCGCCCCTACGATGATAACGATAGGTGACAATCTAACCATTTGATTATGAGATTCGTTCTACATTTCACAAAAACCTGCAATGCAATATGTTTTTTTAGAAATGGTATTACAACATCTTTTGAAGATTAATGTATAATTATGGTGCGGTTAATTGACCTGACTTCCCATTGAGGTGATATTATGAAAAATTACTGTTTTATGTTCATCATATTCATAGTTTCGGTTACCTATGCATATAGTGACGCTGTGACAATACCGGATGCCAACTTAACCGCCGCTGTGCGTAAAGCACTTGATTTAGGTCCAACGGATCCTATTCTGCAAAGTGAATTGGAAGAATTGGAGATGCTGCATGCCTATAAAAAAGAGATAAAAGACCTAACAGGACTGGAAAAAGCAACAGGATTAACGATCATAAATTTGCGCGAAAATCAAATCAGTGATCTCTCGCCACTCACTAAGTTGACAAAATTGACAGTACTAAACCTCATGGAAAATCAAATCAGTGATATCATGCCACTCACTAAGTTGATACAGTTAAAGAAATTATACCTATCGGATAACCAAATCAGTGACATCACGCTGTTCACTAAGTTGACACAGTTGACAGAACTACATCTCATGGATAATCAAATCAGTGATATCACACCGATTGCTAAGTTGACACAGTTGACAGAACTACATCTCGCGAATAATCAAATCAATGATATCACACCGATTGCTAAGTTAACGCAACTGAAAGAGTTATGGCTCAATAACAATCAAATCAGTGACATTACACCGATTGCTAAGTTGACAAAGTTGACATTATTATCTCTTGATCGTAATCAAATCAGTAATATCACACCGATTTCTGGTTTAACAGAGCTCACAACACTGTGGCTACACAGAAATCAGATCAGCGACATTACTCCCGTTGAAAATTTAACAGGTTTAACGCGCTTAACTGTCAAAGGAAATCCAATTCAGGATATAGAACCACTTCAGAGGTTACTGACACGACTCCCGAATTTGAGATCAGATATTCAGGTAGGTGCCCCGGACCCTACAATTCCTGATCGCAACTTAGCCAACGTTGTCCGTGAGGCACTCCGTCTGGGACGCAACGACATTATTCCACCAGAGAAGTTGGAAAAATTAGAGCAGTTGCATGCCTATAACAAAGGCATAAAAGACCTAACAGGACTGGAAAAAGCAACCAGTTTAATGACTTTACAACTTCGCAAGAATCAAATTAGTGATCTCACACCGCTTAGTGAATTAACGAAATTAACAGGATTGTACCTCAAGGAAAATCAAATCAGTGATCTCACACCGCTCAGTGGATTAACAAAGTTAACAGAACTATCCCTCGGTGAAAACCAGATCAGCGACATAAAACCAATTGCCAACTTGAAACAGATAACAAAGTTATGGCTCTGGGGAAATCAGATTAGTGATATAATACCAATCAGTGGGTTGACGCAATTGTCTGAGTTGTGGCTGAGTGAAAATCAGATCAACGACATAAAATCGATCAAAAATTTGACGCAGTTGACAACGTTACGCCTTCATGAAAATCAGATCAATGACATCACACCTCTAACAGAATTGGTTTCGTTAGTAGAGTTAAATATCGGAGGTAATTTAATTGACGATATAAAACCGCTTGCTGAATTAAATCTACTGACAAAGTTATGGGTTTGGCGGAATCAAATCAGTGACATTACCCCACTCAAGGATCTAACGCAATTAACCCACTTATATCTTAGGGATAATCAGATTAGTGACATCACACAACTCACTAAATTGAAGCGATTAGTGGCGTTAAATCTACAAAGGAATCAGATTAGTGACATCGCACCACTCGCGGGGTTAACGGAGATGACAGATTTAGCACTCGGTGGGAATGAAATTAGTGACATCACACCACTCGCTGGCATGAAACAATTGGCTTGGATATGGATTTGGGGAAACCGTATTACTGACATTACACCACTTGCTAAGTTAACACAATTGACAATATTGCATCTTAACAGAAACCAAATCAGCGACATAAAACCGCTTGCTGGATTAACAAAATTAAAAGAATTAGTGCTCTCTGCTAATCAAATCAGTGATTTTAGCTATACTAAAAACCTTACAAATCTAAACCGGTTAACTGTAGGACAAAATCCAATTCAGGATATGGAACCACTCAAAAAACTCTTGAAACAGATTCCAGACTTAAAATTGGATATCCCAGCACCAGTGGAACTGAATATTCAACCACCACCTGCAAACAGGTAAAGCGTAGCAATGCCCCAAATAGGCAGCAGACATTGCAAAAGGAGATAAACAATGGACCCGATTAAGGAATATTTGAAACTTGAAACACGTCGTCAGTTCTTCGGCAAATGTGCGATGGGACTCGGTGGTGCAGCCCTTACCTCACTGCTGCCAAATAGCATAGCAAATGCTCTTGAACAGCAAGCAGGCACAAAGTTTGGCGGTTTACCAGAACTACCACACTTTGCACCGAAAGCAAAACGTGCAATCTATCTATTTATGTCCGGTGCGCCCTCACAGATGGACATGTTTGACTATAAACCGCAGATGGGTGAATGGTTTGATAAAGACCTGCCAGAAACGGTACGGATGGGACAACGTCTTACAACGATGACCTCCGGACAAAAACGTTTTCCAATTGCCCCATCTATCTTTGAATTCAAACAGCATGATAATGGTAATGAGGGTGTATGGCTTAGCGAGTTGCTACCGCATACCGCAACTATGGTCAAAGACATCGCAATTGTAAAATCGTTACACACCGATGCGATTAACCACGATCCTGCTATTACCTTTGTTTGCACAGGTGATGAAACACCCGGCAAACCGAGCCTCGGTGCATGGCTCAGTTATGGGTTAGGCACGGAAAACAAAAATTTGCCATCCTTTATTGTGATGAATGCGACTTGGACAGGTAGGAAGTCAGCCCAAGCATTATATAACAGACTTTGGGGTTCGGGATTCCTACCTTCCGAGCATCAAGGTGTGCTGCTTCGTAGTCAAGGCGATCCAGTGCTGTTTCTGTCAAATCCGAAAGGTATGAGTGAAAAGTCGCGCAAACGCATGCTTGACTCTCTGGTCAAACTGAACGAAGAACTATACGAGGAAGTGGGTGATCCTGAAACACATGCACGTATCACACAATATGAGATGGCATTCCGCATGCAGTCCTCTGTGCCGGAACTTACGGATTTGAATCAGGAACCGGATAAAGTCAAGGAGATGTACGGTCCCGATGTCAACAAACCTGGTACATTTGCACACTGTTGTATCCTTGCACGCCGGATGATGGAACGTGATGTCCGTCTCGTTCAAATTTTCCATCGCGGTTGGGACCAGCACGGCAACCTCCCGAATGACATTCGGAACCAATGCCGTGATATTGACCAACCGGCAACAGCACTCGTCCAAGACCTGAAACAGCGCGGCATGCTTGATGAAACACTTGTTGTTTGGGGTGGTGAATTTGGTCGGACTGTTTACTGTCAAGGTGCACTCAAAAAAGATAACTACGGACGTGATCATCACCCGAAGTGCTTCACGCTTTGGATGGCAGGTGGAGGTATAAAAGGTGGAATCGTTCACGGTGAAACAGATGACTTCAGTTACAACATCGTCAAAGACCCAGTTTCGGTGCGCGACCTAAACGCTACGATACTTAATCAACTCGGTATTGATCACGAAAGGTTGACCTACAAGTTTCAAGGACTTGACCATCGGTTGACTGGTGTTGAGGAAAAAGCGCGGGTTGTCAACGAAATATTGGCATAACCTAAGCATTACGGGTTGGCGTGTTCTGTAAGTGTGACATCTAAAAAAAGTTGAACTGCTGTATTTCTATCTCTGTCTAAATACATAACTTTTGCTTCTACATTTTTTAGATGTATGGAGTTCACATGCAAGTCTACCATGGCACTGAACAGGGTTATTCAGTTTTCAATATTTTTGATAATATTTTGCTATGTCGTTAATTTTGTGTGATACCATCTTGTCCATGTCTTTAGTCCCATAGGGACGATATGTTTATAGAAAATGTTTTCTACCCCAATAAAGTTCCATAGGAACGACATAGAAGAATAAACATATCGTCTCTACGGCACTAAAGATGATGTACTCAGGACTTACGCAGTTTTCATGATTTGATCAAGAATTATGACGAAAATGGTGTAATTTTCAGCATTTTTTCGGTTTCCGGCGCCAAATCAACGGTATGAATGCCTTTTGGCATTCCCCGCCTACAAAGCGCCAAATCAAGAAATCAACGGTATGAATGCCATTTAGGCATTCCCCGCCTACCGTTGGGTGCGTAAGTCCTGATAATGTTATTATTTTTACCATTGATTTGAATTAGTATAGTCATAGATTTTCACGAATATGAAAATGAACAGGAGATGTAATGAACACACAATCAACGCCACAAGAACAGGGTTTTCGCTTGAGCACAGATGAACTTTCATTTTGGAACGAAAACGGGTATCTCGTCCGTTTAGCTGTATTTAACGTTGAAGAAAATGACGCACTCCGTCAAGTTGCTGAAGATGTTGTTGACGGTAAACGTCCATTTCCGTCCGCACACATTGATCAGAACGCTCTTGTGAGAGATGGCAAGATTGAAGAACAAGGCATTTATGCGATGCACAAAATCCATCATCCGAGTTGTTTTATCCCCGAATTCCTTGCCCGTGTGCGTGATCCGCGTTTAACTGACCCACTTGTTGATTTGATGGGACCAGATATACTCGGAATCAACAATCTATTTATCTGGAAAGCACCTAAGATTGGTCTCGGTTTTCCTTGGCATCAAGACAAATTTTATTTTCGGAATAGATTTAATACGGAAACAACCATCGGGACGTGGACAGCGATTGACCCTGCGGATCGGGAAAACGGGTGTTTATATGTTATCCCCGGTAGCCATAAACACGATATTTATATCCATGATGATCTTGAAGGTTCACAACAACGGGAATTTAAGTTGGCACGCGATGCACGCGATGAAGATGGCGTTGCAGTTGAAGTGCCACCCGGCTCAGTTGTCTGGTTTCACAGTCATCTCCTTCATAAGAGCACGGACAACCACAGTCTGCGGTTTCGACGTAGTTACGTTTCGCATTACCTGAGCGCACAAGCAGAATGGGCAAATCACAACGGTTCGTATAAAGGACAGCCGATAATGTGGATTCGCGGTAAAACCTATCCTGATAAGGTGCATGAAGTTCAACGCGAAGTGTTACCTGTTCCTGAAGAAGAATGATGTTCTATGAATTCTCACACAGATTGAATTATAATTGAGAAAGATGAAAAAACTAAAAGCAGTTGTTGTTGGTGCAGGCTGGTCTGCGGAGGGTCACACAAAGGCGTTTCAGCATTACGGTGTTGAGGTGCTTGCTATCTGTGCGCGCAAACCAGAGATTGTGCAAAAAGTTGCACATAGATTAGGTGTGCCTGACGCTTCAATTGATTGGCGAAAGAGTCTGTTGGAACATAAACCAGATATCGTCGCGCTCACAACGCCTGCTATTTTGAGAACAGAAGTCATTGAGTTAGCAGTAGAACTCGGTTGTCATATCTTATGTGAGAAACCGTTGGCTCTAAACGCCGAAGCAGCAACTCATATTTACCACCTCATCAAAGACACAGACTTGAAACACGGCTTTGCTGCAACGCACCGATACGACCCCAGCGTTGCTTACATACGCCAACTACTGACACAGGAGAAGGTCATCGGAGATATAACTGCCGTTGATGTAGGATACACCCGCCGAATTCCTGGTCCCCCTTCAGATAAGGTTAAGCCGTGGAATTGGATGAGTTCTCTTTCACACGGTGGCGGCGTATTGAACAACGGACTTACACACCGACTCGGTATGTTGGAACGCATGACAGGTATGGAAGTTACCTCTGCAGTCGGTGAGGCGAAAATCTATCCGAGAAAAGCACCAGTCGTGCCAGAAATTCGAGACTGGCGGGTGTGGAGAAGCACAATGATCACTCGAGAAGAAGCATCAAAACTTGAGTGGCGAGAAACTGACGCTGAATGGGATTATTCTGCATTCTTCAAGTTAGGACATCCAAACGCTGATACTGACAATTCAATACTCGTGACGATGCACACTAATCCTGGAGTGCCATCACACAGACCCACCGGCGGTTGGTTCTTCTATGGAACACACGGCACACTTGTCGGGAGAGGTGGACACATCCTGCATCCTATCACTAAGCATTCGGGAGAGAAAGTTGTTGAGTTGAATGTTCCCCAAAATCTGATAGATGATCTACCCCAAATCGGTGACGAAATCCAAAATAAGTGGACTGCTCTCGTCCGTGATGTCCTTGCAGATATAAACGGAGAACGGCATGAACCCTATTTGACGTTCTATGATGGGTGGCGATACCAAACCGCTATTGATGCTATACGGGCAAGCAAGGGCTGGGCGCAGATGTTACACACATAGCCGTGGCAGGCTTCGTTATAATACTTATTGTCTCATCCTTTTCTCAGGCTTATTTAGTTTTCAATATTTTTGATATTATTTTGCTATGTTACGACTTGTGCCAGTTAACCAAATGTTTTTATAGTTATCACATATATTAGGTTTATAATGCACACATATCGTCCCTAATGAAGATTAATTTATTAATCGGGTTATATAGTAAAACTCGTAATTATTAGCACATGCTGCACGGAACGTAGGGGTTGGGTAACCCAACCCCATAGGCGTCAATTTAAGAAAAAAGTGTTAGCATTTCTCTTGTGGGAGGGGTTTTCAACCCCGATATGACAGAAGATCTACATAAAATCGGGGTTGAAAACCCCTCCCACAAGAGGTGAAAATCCTTAAGTTGAAAACCCCTCCCACAAGAGGTGAAAACCCTTAAGTTGACGCTTATGGGGTTGGGTAACCCAACCCCTACAAACGTGTTATGTGAGATTCTATCGCGGAGTGTAAATATATTTTCGGATTCTACTATAATATCTTTCTCCAACGGTAGGCGTGCTTTGTAAGCGCGCTGGCACATCAAGTCCCCTCAGCGCGCTTACAAAGCACGCCTGCAGTTGGGGAGCGCGCTTACAAAGCACGCCTGCAGTTGGGGAGCGCGCTTACAAAGCACGCCTGCAGTTGGGGAGCGCGCTTACAAAACACGCCTGCAGTTGGGGAGCGCGCTTACAAAGCACGCCTGCAGTTGGGGAGCGCGCTTACAAAGCACGCCTGCAGTTGAGGAGCGCGCTTACAAAACACGCCTGCAGTTGGGGGGAGCGCTTACAAAGCACCAAATCAACGGTATGAATGCCATTTAGGCATTCCCCGCCTACCATCGGGGGCGCGCTTACAAAGCACCATAGGCGTTAATTTAAGAAAATATTGTTGTCATTTTTCTTGTGGGAGGGGTTTTCAACCCCGATTTGAGAGGAAAAGCGCATAAATTCGGGGTTGAAAACCCCTCCCACAAGAGGTCAAAATCCTTAAATTGACGCTTATGGGGTTGGGTAACCCAACCCCTACAAACGTGTTATGTGAGATTCTATCGTGGAGTGTAAATATATTTTCGGATTCTACTATAATATCTTTCTCCAACGGTAGGCGTGCTTTGTAAGCGCGCTGGCACATCAAGTCCCCTCAGCGCGCTTACAAAGCACGCCTGCAGTTGGGGAGCGCGCTTACAAAACACGCCTACTATGGGGGAGCGCTTACAAAGCACCAAATCAACAGTATGAATGCCATTTAGGCATTCACCGCCTACCGTTGTGTGCGTAAGTCCTGCTTGGTTTCATTCAACTGATACCAAATTAACGCGTGTCGTATTGTTTTTCCATTTTGCAAATCCACTGAAAACCGACGTGTGCCTGCACTTTCTTTTTGTTTTCGGAAAACCATTGACACCTTTTTACCAATACTTCTTCAAGTGCTGATAGTGTTGTCCAAACTTTATTCACAACCACCTCCCGCAACAGAGGCCATAGGCGTTCAGCAGGTTGAAGTTCCGGTGTATACGGCGGTAAAAAAAATAACTCAATCCCTTGTGGGACTTCTAAACCTTTACCCGTATGAAAACCCGCACGATCTAACAAGAGGATTATCTGTTTCTTGCCTTCCGGGTTCACATCACGAGCAAACTCTGCCAGCGCAAGGTTCATGATTTCAACACTCACACTCGGCATCAGAAGCCAATAGGTCTCACCTGTCTGCGGACGGACAAAACCGAAACTATAGAGCCATTTATAGGCTGGACACACCGGGGCTACCGGTCTTTCACCTTGCTTCGCCCAGACACGCCGATGAACAGGTAATAAGCCTAAGCGCGTCTCGTCTTCTGCCCAAATCTCTACAGGTTTCTCCGGGTGCTGACTTTCAAGCGTAGCTACCCGATCCTTAAGTTTTTTTTTAAATGTTTGCTGTGCTTCGGGGGTTGCAGCAGCCTGATGTTGTGGACGAGGCGTTTGTAAAGTCCAACCGAGACGCTTGAGATATTTCCAACCTGACACATTACTGACAGGACGCTGAAGGGTCTCAGATATCCACGCAGCTACCTTCGGACCTGTCCAAAGACCACCATCAGCAGGGGGCTCAGAAAGCACAGCTTCAAGTGCTGCTTGCTGTTTCTCATCCAAAAAACGCTTGCCTTTATTGTTTTTGCGTTTATCTTGTAGAGCTGTTTCCCCTTCTGCATTATAGCGTTTGAGCAACTTGCGAACCCAGTCCGGAGTGCATCCTACAATCTCAGCAACTTCGCGGGGTGTGCGTGGATGTGTCGTATCAGCAAGAAGCCAAATAATATGCCAATGCGTCCGTTCCCGATGACATTTACATTCAAGATACCTTTGTCTAAGAACTTCTACTGGAAAGTGAGGGAGAACCTCATGTTTTTTCTTTTTCATCTGTTCACAATAGCATATTTTCAAAAAAATATAAACAAGAACTATTCCGTTAATACGGTATGAGATAATCCGCACCATCTTTATAATCCGACAGATCATGCAGAGTACTCGTCAATACCATACGCGTATTTAGCAGGTATTTCAAGTATACTGCAACGGGAGTTCAACATTGATTTGTTGGTAAGCCAAAATCTGATATTCTGACATAAGTGGTGTCCTGATCTCTGATTACACGGATTTTGTGGAATAGTCTTCTTATTTGCGGACGTTCCCATCCAGTGAAAAACACCTTGAAATATCAAACAAAAAATCTGTGCACTCCGCGTAATCCGCGATTCAGACAATTCCAGAAACTTTACCCACCCACACCAAAATCAATTGTTGACAGAATATGTGAATGAAAATATAATTGTCATTGGAAGTGCCGTAATTAGTCCAACAAGCCACGACTTACTATATGTTCAAGGATTCCTTATGTCAAACAACTTTCTGTCAAAATTGTTCCTTATCACCATCATCTTCCTCATCACCATCACACACGCAACAGCACACCAAACTACCAACAACGACACAACCCACGCAACAGATTACTTCAACCACATCACCCTCTACGCCGATGGCAGAATCACACGTTTCACACAGATGCCAATTCAGGTTTACATCTCACCATCCATAAAAGAGAGTGCCTACCTACCAGAACTCCGATACGCAATGCAAGAATGGGAAACAGCATCTGATAATCTAATCAAATTCAAAGAAACCGATACACACGATAACGCAGACATTCATGTCAATGCAGGTGAAAATAGCATGGCAACCTACTTTGATATGCGACTCGGAAGCGCAGAATTGACGCGCCATAGGGATAGCACACAAGTTGTATTCTCACCCGAACCAACTGAAAACGAAGGAGATACACCAGCAGAATCTGATGGAGAGGAACAACCTTCAGACAACACAAATGCTATTGATTTTACCGTAGAGATTATTCTGATACCAGAAGGGGATGGTGCCGTTAGTGATGAATTGCAGAAAGAGATGCGGACGGTGTCTCTACATGAATTTGGACACGCACTCGGTTTATGGGGGCATAGTCCTTTCAAAGACGATGTTAACTACACAAAAGCAACTGCACAACAACCCTCCAAACGCGACGCAGACACGTTAATCAAACTCTATAACACACCTTTGAATACATCTCAGCATGATGTCGCTATAAATCTGCTAAAAATGGAAATTGAAGCGAAACCGAACCATCCGCTTTACCATTACCGCCTTGGAGCAGTCTACTATGACAAAGGCAACATGGAATTAGCATTGCAAAGTATACAGGAATGTCTCAGACTTGACCCCAAATTTAACACAGCATCACAGAAACTCTTACAAATCTATGATAACACCGGGCAGCAAACACTCGCAATTGACCTGCTGGAGAAAAACCTTGACCAACCAGATAAAGAAAAAACCCAGCAAGAAACCTCTATAGCATATAACCATCTCGGTGTACTACACTATCAAAAAAACAACATAGATAAAGCAATCCAAGCATTTGAAAAGGCTTTAGAACTCTCACCTCACAACAAAACCACAAAACGCAATCTGCATCAAATCTTTCTTGAAAGAACATTCAAATCCCTGAAAACAAAAGCCTATGAAACTGCTGAAACCTATGCCAAAAAAGCCATTGAACTTGAGCCGAAAGACACAACTGCCTATAAGTATTTAGGTTCCGGATATTCTCAATTAGGGAAGTATACAAAAGCGATTGAATACTACCAAAAAGCACTTAAGATTCAACCTACCGATCAGTTGACGCAGAAAAACCTCGCAAATAGTTATGTCGGATATGGCATAACATTGAAAGATCAGATGAAATGGGATGAAGCTATCTCCGCCTACAAGCAAGCACTCAAAATAGAACCGACCCTCCAAGTTGCAACCACAAACTTGACTGATGCTTATTGGAAAAAGGCAAACGCACATCGTGCTTCGGGAAACATTGACCAAGCTATTGACGCTTACGACGAATTGAAAAAAATGCATCCCAATGAACCCGACCTATACAGCCTTCTCGGTGATTTATACCTCAAAAAAAGGAAATTTCAATCCTCTTTATCTGCATTCCAAATGGCTTCTACCCTAAAACCTGATGATCCACAGGCACAGCAAAACGTCATCGCAGTATATCTACAATACGCACAGCACCTAATAAATATAAAAGACTATAATACCGGAATTGAAAAACTTGTTAATGGTGTTGAGGAATTTCCAGACGATCTAAAGTTGCGACTGATCCTATCACAAGCATATCAGAATACAAACAAATTTGATAAAGCAAAAACCGAATTGGAATATATACTGACGAAACAACCTGGACATCCACAAGCAGAAGCTGCCCTGTTTAACATGCAGGTGCGACGTGGAAACGAACTCATGCAACAAAAGAAATACAGCGAATCTGTTGCAGCATTTGAAGGTATTCCAGAATCCAAAAAAACCACAGATATCCACAATATGATCGGCTATCTCTATATCATGAAGTCCGACCACTTGAAAGCGTTAGCAGCTTTTGAAACTACGCTTGCCAAAGAACCTCAAAACAATGTCGCCTATCAGAACTTGCAAGCACTTGAATCAAGATTTGTTGTTCAACTTGAAAAATTGTCACCGCCAAAGAAAGAACTAACAGAAGGTGAAACAACGGCAAAAACTCAACCGAATGTAGCAAACAAACCTAAAATTGATGCGGTTAAGACAAAGTTGCTTCATATACAATGTTCACTGTCAATCTGTCTACTCAATCGTGGAAACCCCAAAAACGCGTTAGCAAAATTCGAACAGGCATTGAAAAATAATCCTAATAAACCTGAACTACAGAAACTCCTGATTGATACAGGTAGAAAACTTGCTAACATATACCAGTCGCGGAATGACATCCAAAAACGCGATAAAGTCAAACAATTAATTCAACCGTTAGAAAGCAGCTTTGATGAATTAAAGAAATAATTGACGCTTATGATTTAGCGAATTACGTGATTCAGGCAATATAAATGTAAAAAACTTTACACTCCCAAACGATATTGGATATGTATTAGAAATGTATTGTTCCACCCCCCAGACAACTTGGAAATAAACATTCATCATGCACTATAATATTAACATTACAACAAAAAGCAAGAACCACAATCAAATTCATAAAAAACTTGACACACACATTTTATATGTTATACCATTTTCATGTGATAATGTCTCATTATCAGCGGAAATCTGGTAGGAGCGACCTCCCGGTCGCGACCGGGAGGTCGCTCCTACCGAAGAGAGTAACCCCCTGCCAGTAAACAGTAGAATTCCTTAATGAGACAAGATTTATTTGAATTGGTATTACAATACATATTGCACTATAAACATATAACAAAATATAAATGCAAACTTATGAAACTGACACATCAAAATCACAAAAATACAACAAATTTCAAAATGTTACACTTTTCTGAAAAATATATTTTAAAATTCGGAAAATCACAAATAAAAAGCCTGTTATCCCTTGCTACTACTGGGTTTACAGCAAACTTTTAAATGTTTCCAAAAAAACGAAAAAAGTGTCCATTTGAAAACATTTTAAGAAAATTCGCCTATTAAAATACCAAAAAATAACACACTCTATTTTGAATGCTACTGAACCTTTATATCTGTAGTACAAATTGAATGAAGATGATAAAATATTTTGATATTCCATATTTAACGCTTGTCCATGCAATCCGACCTGAAACTGGTGTCTTATCCGCGAAATCTGTGTAATCCGCGTAATCCGCGATTCTGAACCCAAATCCGCGAAATCTGTGTAATCCGCGATGCCGAATAACGAAAACGAACAACCCGTGAATACCCTAAGAAAACTATATATCATCACAATTCTCATCTTCTCCCATGTCTCAATTCAATCTGCCATCGCATTCCAACAGATGAAGTCATACACCGTAGCAGATGGACTATTAGATGCTGTCGTCCCCGTTATATTCCAGGATAGTCGTGGGATGCTCTGGTTCGGTTCTGAGCATGGCGGTGTGAGTCGTTTTGATGGGAAAACGATTGTTGCATTCGGTGCAACCTCACAGAACTTCTATGGCAGAACACAAAAGATCGTTGAAGATAGATGGGGACATATCTGGTTTCTAAGCAAAAACCCATCTCAAGAAACAGGAGTCATCATCAGATATAACGGGGATACATTTGAGCATTATGATAATGGCAACTGTCTTACTGTTGACACAGAAGGAAATATTTGGGTCGGGAGTCAAAACAGCATCACCCGATTTACTGCAACAAGTAGTCAAGATATACCGAAAGGACTCCAACTTGACATCAGCAACACCTCTGATGCAAAGATAAACGCTATATTTCAAAGTCAAGATAGTACAATATGGGTCGGTGGAAATGACGCACAAGGAGTCTTTATCGTCTCTCTTCAAGGCAACATCATTGAGGGAAAAGCTGTAGACCTAAATCGGTTTGACAACATACCGACTCTTCCCAATGACCTTGCCGTTGATGCCATCACCCAGGATTCAGATGGACACCTCTGGTTTGCCGGAAAATCACTACTACTCCGTTTTGATGGTAACCAATTTGAACAGATTAGAGATACTCACGAAAACAAGAATGTCCAACAAGCACCTGATAAAATAGATAATGGTGCAGCATCCGTTAAAAGTGATAAACAAGGAAGGATATGGTATAGCGACAATAAAAAACTACGTTGGAGCGACGGTAAAAAACTCACCAGGTTAAAAAATCTCAGTCTGGAAGCAAATCAAGACCCCTATCTACAAGGCACTTTTGGCACTGAAGACGCAATGGGGAGACTTTGGTTTGCAAGCAACATCGGCGTGCATCTATACGAAAACAACGATAATCCAAACGACGGTATAAACAATTCTCAATTAGAATCTCTCCTTACGGGTTCAACACAAGTAACACACAGAATATTTCAAGTCAATCATGGACTTGGTAGTAATAACATTTTCACTATCTTTGAAGCGATGGATGGAACACTCTGGTTTGGTCATGACAACGGAGTAACTGCATTGCAACCGCAACCAGCAATTGTGCAATACGGAACGCGTTCTATTTTAGGCAGCAGCAACGTTAAACTAATGTTTCCAGATAGCATTGGCACACTCTGGCTCAGCATTCCTGGTGGTATTGCCCGATATGTACCAAAAGACGATGAACTCTATAAATACCCGTTAGCAGAAATCGATTTTGCAGACAATAGACATAGAAGTACTCAGAGAACAAATAGACCTACAGAAATAGTTAAGATATGTGAGATAGATGGAGATATCTGGTTATTGGATAAACCAATTCAACACCAAGATGGATTTTCTTTATACAGAATATTCCGCTATAGAAATGGCTCGTTTGAGGAACTTTCTATTCAAATCGCCGCTAACATCGATCTTGATGGACAACCCATTTTCAGCAACCCAGGTCCGTTTCTATCTTCAGGTGCAGAACCGTGGATAGCATTAAACGGATGGCTTTTCCTTCCAAGAAAAAACGGATTGTACCAAATCTTACCAGATGGAAACACAAAAAGATTGGTTTTTGAAACAAGAACTTCTTTACCATCCGCATCAGATACAATCTCATATATACATTCGGACAACCAAAACCGATTATGGTGCTATTTTGAAAAAGGTGAAGTGAAACGGTATACAAATATCCGCAATAACAACACACAACCTATTGGCAGAATTCACGATGAAATCCTACGGATAGGTTCAGTTATTCCCATTCCAAACATACCTACAGACAACTCTATAAAGTGGTTGTACAATACCGAAAGTAAGAAACTAATATATTGGAAAAACCTTGATATAACAAGACCAGCAATTGAACTACCAAATGCGTTTGTCGACCCGCCGTTATTGGCTGTGCAAACTGTTACTGTTTCCTCAGAACTTCAGCAGAAAAACAATGAAAATAATCCAACGACTTTTGTTTTCCAAGATGGTATTAAGACTTATGACGGTATTACATTACTAAATGAAGTTTCCACTGAAATCGGTAAGCTCAACAGTTCACTCGTTGCAACTGATGGAATACTCTGGTTAGCCACATCCAAAGGCTCAATCCAATATAACGGAAAAGGGGTTACAACTTACACAAAAAATGATGGTTTCATTGTTGATGATTTGCGGGATGTAAAGGAAGATGACTGGGGTAATATCTGGTTCGCAACATTGGGTGGCGGTCTGATACGATACAATGGGGATACGTTTGAATCTATCACGACTAAAGACGGTCTTATTCATAACAACGTATCAAGTATTCATGTCTCAAATGAAGAAGACCTATGGTTTGGAACCGAAGGTGGAGCTACACAATATCGGGTCAGTCGTGGGGCACTTCCATTCTGTCGTATCATCTCTGTTCATACTGGAAAATCAAACACACAAACTATTAGGATGGAATCCCATAAAACCACTGATATTACTGAACTTCTCCCAGCAGGACTCAACCATTTGACTGTCCGTTTTCAAGGGATCAACCCACTCGGAGGAGACGTAACCTACAAATTTAGACTCATTGGCATAGACAACAACGAATGGACAACTGTTTCTCCTGACATCAAACAAGATATTTCTACATCATTTAAAGGTAGGGTTGTACAATATTATCAACCACCAAAACATGAAACATCAAAAGGGTTACCACAAATTCGTTTTGAAGGTTTGAAATCAGGAAATTACGCTTTTCTAATTACAGCATATCGCGAAGGTTGGCAATATGCACAACAACCCGCAATATTGAACTTCACTATCGACAAACCAATCTGGACAAAATGGCGTTCTTATCTCCCCTATACCATCTTATTCATAACAGTGGGTTCTTTGCTATTTAGACTCATCATCAACCGAAGACAAACAGCACGATTACGACTTGAAATGCGCGAAAAAGAAGAAACCGAAATGAAACGTATCCGAGATGAACTGAGCGAAGCACAAAATATACAGATGGGACTATTACCGACTGAAGTACCACATTCACAAGTATTTGACTTCGCAGGAAAATCCATACCAGCAACACAAGTCGGGGGAGACTTCTACGATTACTTGACTGTCGCAAACGGACATACGGCTATCGCTGTAGCAGACGCAGCGGGAAAAGGCATTAGGGGTGCAATGAGTGCTGTACTCACAAATGGAATGCTGTATGAAGTCGTACGCATCAAAACGGAAGCACATCACATACTGCAGGAACTCAATGATGGAATAGCTCCACGTATACACGGACGCAATTTTATTGCACTAAACTTGGCAATACTCAACGAAACAGAAAAAACAGTTAACTACGCAAATGGCGGGCAACCTTATCCTATTCTCAAAAGAGGAACAAACATTACTGAAATTGATTGCAGCGATCTACCTCTTGGCAGTATGAAAAATGTTGAATATGATTCTGTAACTTTTGATTTAGAGGAAGGTGATTTTCTTATATTACATTCGGATGGTGTGATTGAAGCACTCAATTCTGACCAAGAAATGTACGGTGTAGAACGGCTATTAGAACTAACTTCACGCATCCCTAACGAATGCAGTGCTGAAGAAGTGTTACAACGTATCGTAGATGATGTCCGAGTCTTTGTTCAGAACGCAGAACAATACGATGATTTAACACTTGTCGTTGTAAAATGTACGGAACCTATGCACCAACGGTAGGCGGGGAATGCCTACAGAAGCATGCGCGTGTGGCATGCTCCATGATTCATACCGTTGATTTCTTGATTTGGCGCTGGTATATCAAGTACAACAGTTCTCCCCCGCTGGTATGCGTGCTTTGTAAGCGCGCCCCCCTACTGCCCCCCACGCAGGCGTGCTTTGTAAGCGCGCCGATTTTTTGGCAAGCGTTCTCCCAAACTGTAGGCGTGCTTTGTAAGCGTGCTCCGTTCTCCCAAAAACTGTAGGCGTGCTTTGTAAGCGCGCCGATTTTTTGGCAGGCGTGCTTTGCGAGCGTGCTCCCAAACTGCAGGCGTGCTTTGTAAGCGCGCTCCGTCTCCCAAAAACTGCAGGCGTGCTTTGTAAGCGTGCTCCGTTCTCCCAAACTGTAGGCGTGCTTTGTAAGCGTGCTCCGTTCTCCCAAAAACTGCAGGCGTGCTTGTAAGCGCGCCGATTTTTTTTTTGGCAAGCGTTCTCCCAAACTGCACAGGGTTATTCAGTTTTCAATATTTTTGATAATATTTTACTATGTCGTTGATTTTATGTGTTGCCATCTTGTCCA
Organism: Candidatus Poribacteria bacterium; assembly: GCA_963663765.2. Classification (GTDB taxonomy): domain Bacteria; phylum Poribacteria; class WGA-4E; order WGA-4E; family WGA-3G; genus MSPOR6. The sequence goes on from CAXXUA010000003.1 coordinate 82,244, forward strand.
TGTCTTTAGTCCCGTAGGGACGATATGTTTATAGAAACATGTTATCTATCCCTCTTGAGTTCCGTAGGAACGACATAGAAGAATAAACATATCGTCCCTACCAAATCAACGCCAAATGCGCGTGTGGCATTTGGCGGGACTAAAGAGCTGGGGCGTGTATTCGTTTTCTATAAACATATCGTCCCTACCAAATCAACGCCAAATGCGCGTGTGGCATTTGGCGGGACTAAAGACCGATGTTCAGGTTTCAATAATCTAAAATTGATGTATAAGGTGCAGTTAGGAAACTGCATTTGGGTATTAACTTTCAGTAAATCAAAATAACAGAAAACTTTTAAAACTGAATAACCCTGCAAACTGCAGGCGTGCTTTGTAAGCGCGCCGATTTTTTTGCAAGCGTTCTCCCAAACTGTAGGCGTGCTTTGTAAGCGCGCCGATTTTATGGTAGGCGTTCTCCCAAACTGTAGGCGTGCTTTGTAAGCGCGCCGATTTTATGGTAGGCGTTCTCCCAAACTGTAGGCGTGCTTTGTAAGCGCGCCGATTTTATGGTAGGCGCGCTTACAAAGCACGCCTGCAGGGGAATGGGGGGATGGCGCGCTTACAAAGCACGCCTGCAGGGGAATGGGGGGATGGCGCGCTTACAAAGCATGCCTGCAGGGGAGGGCGGGGATGGCGCGCTTACAAAGCACGCCTGCAGGGGAGGGCGGGGATGGCGCGCTTACAAAGCACGCCTGCAGGGGAGGGCGGGGATGGCGCGCTTACAAAGCACGCCTGCAGGGGAGGGCGGGGATGGCGCGCTTACAAAGCACGCCTGCAGGGGAGGGCGGGGATGGCGCGCTTACAAAGCACGCCTGCAAAAGGGATAAGAGGGGCGCGCTTGAAAAGCACGCCTGCAGTTATAGGGGCAGTTGAGGGGCGCGCTTGAAAAGCACGCCTGCAGTTATAGGGGCAGTTGGGGGGCGCGCTTACAAAGCACGCCTGCAGTTATAGGGGGCAGTTGGGGGGCGCGCGGACAAAGCACGCCTGCAGTGGGGGGCGGGGATGGCGCGCTTACAAAGCACGCCTGCAGTTGGGGGTGCAGGTGGGGGGCGCGCTTACAAAGCACGCCTGCAGGGGAGGGCAGGTGGGGGGCGCGCGGACAAAGCACGCATACCAGGGTGAGTTAAATAGAAATACCGATTCTATTTATTAATCTTCATATAGCATTCACACCGTTGATTCGGTGAGATCCTGGTTCAGACAAGGAAGACATGACGATTTACTCTAATTCCGAGCAAATTTCCCCAACCAATTGGGCATTTTCACCAATCTGGTCACCAAATTGCTGATACATCCCAAGCAACAGAACATCATTCGGTTTGGTGTTCTCTATAGCAAATTTCAACTCCTCTCGGATCTGTTGTTTGCTGCCAATAACCCTGCCCGCAGCAAGCACTTTGAATATGATACAAGGTTTATCTGTACGTTGGATCGCCTTGCACATCTCAATGCGATCCTCACGCGCATAGATTTCACCCAAAGGAGCATAACCGAACTTCTCTCTAAACTTCTCACTACCACCTCGTAGGTTATAGAGTGCTGTCATATAATAGTCTATATCCCAATTTTCATCTTCAGCAATATGCAATAGTTTCGGGTCATGCACCGATAAACCCACAAGCGTACCAGTGTCGCGAATCCGCTTCAGGAGATCCTGCAAGAAATCAAGTCTGTTTTCACGTAGACAACGTTGCCCAACACCACCTCCGTGGGGTGCCATCCCCAACGGGTTATGCTTTGCGTCTTCAAAAACATGGTCAGGTTCATCATACCATACATAGCCTTGACTCAGACAGAACCAATGAACCTTGCCACCTTGATCACGGTATAACTTCAGGTCAGAAAGTGAACGTTCAGTCGCAGTATTCTGCCAACCATTTATACCAACTTCCTCTGCTCTATTAATTGTTGCTACGACCCTTTCAGGTGTATGATACTCTTTCTGATGTTGCGAAAGCAGTTGATTGAAGTGGGAATATCCGTATATCGGATTATCCCCTATCAACAACTTGCTGATCTGATGATTGCAAAATGATACTTTCGGCAGGTTAGTTTCCACTGTTTAATCCTCTACAAACAATAGCACGTTTCAAAACGTGTCTAATCGAACAGAAATCCATCAAAAACGGATGAGTCAATTTCACGCACAAGATGTATCGTTAAATCCAACGCTGCCGTGTAGTCATCAGTGTTTATAATGGAGACATGGCTATGAATATAACGGGAAGGTACACCGAGTACAACAGAAGGGACACCTCTACCAAACTGATGAATTGCTCCGCCATCAGTGCCGCCAGATTGACGCACACCGAGTTGATAAGGTATCTCATGCTTCTTAGCAGTCTCAACCACAAAATCAGCCAACTTTGGATTGACTATCATTGAAGAATCAATGATCCGTATTTGTACACCGCCGCCGAGTTTCCCTTGTGAGTTTCCGACACTTAATCCTGGTGTATCATCGCCAGGGGGTCCCTCAAGCACAATCGCGAGATCAGGTTCCACACTTGCTGCCATTGTCCTTGCCCCTCGTAGTCCTATCTCCTCCTGTACACTTCCCGCACCGATAACAGTGTTCGGATGCTCTTCAAGTTGCAACAGTGCATCAATAACGATTGCAACACCTACGCGATTATCAAACGCTTTGGCAGTCAGTAACTTCTCATTTTTCAGCCGCATAAAGGGTCCATAAGGTGCAATAGGACATCCGGGTAGAATTCCGTACTCTTCTGCTGCTTGTTCTTCACTTTCAGCACCAACGTCTATGAAAAGGTCTTTGATGTCTATTACCTTGTCGCGCGATCCTGAAAGCAGGTGCGGCGGTGTTGAACCGACTACCCCCGGCACTTTCCCATTCTTCGTTGTGATATTGACACGTTGTGCCAACAGTGTGTGCGCCCACCAACCACCAAGCGGCAAAAACTTAACGAAACCCTTATCTGTGACGTTTGTCACAACAAAACCGATTTCGTCTAAATGTGAATCCAACACAATGCGTGGGTGTTCAGCATCTCCAGCGCGCGTACAAAAAATACTCCCCAATTTGTCGGTCTCAATCGGACCAACATCGGCGACAGCTTCACGAAAAACGTCTCGCACTTCCGCCTCATAACCAGGGATTCCATCCGCTTGTGTTAGGGTCTTTAGTAACTCTATTGAAGTTTCATTCATCATTAAATTCCTTTACCATTCGTGTTATAATTTTGCACGATTATACCACGATTCAGATTTTCTGCCAACTTTTATGTGAACTGAACAGGGTTATTTAGTTTTAGGTATTTTTGATGATTTTTGCTATGACGTTTTTCATGTGATAATGTCTCATTATCACATGAAATCTGGTAGGAGCGACCTCACGGTCGCGACCGGGAGGTCGCTCCTACCGAAGAGAGTAACCCCCTGCCAGTAAACAGTAGAATTCCTTAATGAGACAAGATTTATTTGAATTGGTATAACAATCAATTTCGCACGCTGTACAGTTCGAAAGAGGATAGTAATACGATACCCATTACTTTTTAGGTGACTATCTCTTACAAGACCTCTTGCTTTTGATTTCAACCGGGCATTTGTTTGGACTTTACAACCCGGATCAATTAAACTTTTGTAAAAAAAGTAGATACTATATACATATTAAGTCTTTATGCATATATATTTTTATTTGTGTTTATTATACGACTTAATATGTATTTATATCGTGGCATAAGTTACACAGGGACGAAATGCTGGTATTACCGACCTGAAGTCAGGCGAATTCTCAGGATTGATAGGTTTGACAAATCTCAATCTACACAACAATGAAATCAACAGTCTACCTGATGGAATCTTTGAAGGTTTGACTGCTTTGACAAGTTTACGGTTAAGGAACAACGTAGTTGAACCGATACCAATTGTCGTTCACTTGAGAAAATGACAGGTGAACAAATAAAAGCAGTTGACCCGGTAGGTGCGCCATTTGACATATATCTCCCTTTATATATCAAATGGCAGCATCACCGGAGTTTATACAGCACTGACCATCAAGGCAGATCATTCTCTGCTAAATAGAAAGGAATCATATATTGAATACTTATTTCGAAAATAAAAAAGGTTACTTATTCATTTTTTTATCGCTATTGATGATACTTGGCGGACAAGCTACAAGCGTTTCGGATGTAGTAACTGCTGTTAGTGAACGGACATCACAAGTGCGTGATGTTATCGTATCCGCTGCAGGTGTAAACGCCGCAACAGACGTAACCGACACCGATTTAGCAGAAATAAACAGTCTTGACCTTAGAATCGAAGGCATCACTCAACTGAAATCAGGCGATTTCTCAGGCTTAACAGGACTAACGAATCTGAACCTATACGGTAATCAACTCAGCAGTCTACCTGAAGGGGTTTTTGACAATCTAAGCAGCCTATCTGAACTAAATCTGAGTAAGAATGAATTTGCTTCCTTACCCTCAAATCTATTCCGTAATCTCAAAGGATTAGATGTCCTTGACCTGAATTACAATGAATTTACCACGTTACCTTTGGGTTTTTTTAATGGTCTCAGTATTGTCATCAAAATTAAGTTGAATGGAAACAACATTAGTTCTTTACCACTTGGCATAAATGACAATCTTCCCACTTTGGAGGAACTCCAATTGGCTGGGAATAGTCTAAGTTCATTACCTGTTGATATATTTGACGAACTTTCATCACTCTTAACTCTTAATCTGATTGGAAACAAATTCACTGAATTGCCAAGTGGAATATTTGATGCCTTGTCATCTCTGGGGGACTTCATATAGAAAATAACAGTTTAACATCTTTACCATCTGGTATCTTTGATGGACTGACTTCTATAAGATGGATATACGCTCATCATAATCAGTTGAGTTCATTGCCATCTGGTCTATTTGACAATAATTCAACTCTGGTGACGCTAAAATTAAACGAGAATCAGTTGAGTTCATTACCGTCAGGTATTTTTGACAATTTGAGAACACTGAAATGGCTACATTTATATAAGAATCAGTTGAGTTCATTGCAATCAGGTATGTTTAGCGATCTTGTGAAACTGCAAGAGTTAAAACTATATAATAATCAGTTAAGTTCGTTGCCAGACGGTATATTTGAAAACCTCAGTTTCCTAGTAGAACTTCTGTTGGGGAACAACGCTGTTGATCCCTTGCCTATTGTAGTGTCATTAGAGAAAGTTGAGGAAGGACAATTCAAGGTAGTTGTTCATACAGGCGCACCATTTTATATGAATATACCAATCAGTATCAATAACGGAAGCACTAACGATGGAAAAACCAACTTAAGTGTAGAAATACATAAAGGCAAAATCACAAGTCGCACTGTCAATGTAGTACGAACAGAGGGAACAACGGAAGCGGTCACAGTAAATATCGGTAATCTACCATCTATACCTGCAAATTATATTCATTATGGATATGCCCTTATAACATCTGCTGATCTACCGTTAGAAATCATACCTGCAATATCGGGTGCACCTACCAAAGTTACTAATGTAGCCTTGACTATTCCTAATAATAACGCACTTTTATCCAACTATCCAAACCCGTTCAATCCTGAAACATGGCTACCGTATCAGTTATCAACAGCATCGGATGTTACAATAACAATTTACAATATGAGAGGTGTTGTTGTGCGACGGTTGATGTTAGGACATCAGAAGGCAGGTTTCTACACAAGTCGTCCCCGTGCTGCACATTGGGATGGTCGGAATGCTATCGGTGAAAAGGTTGCGACAGGTGTGTATTTCTACACATTCAAAGCGGGTGATTGGACTGCTACGCGCAAGATGTTGATACGGAAGTAATCGTTAGAATTGTAAGCTGCACAAATTTTGTATTAACTTTACGTGTAATTCTTCATGTCTGATTTTATGTCGTCTCTACCTAACAAACACGACATTGATTAACGATACGCTAACTTTTAAAGGCAATTTACCGCCTTCTGTATGCGTAGATCAACATATATTTCTATAGGTATATTTCAAATCTGTTTGATTAGAAAACGTTTTTTATTATTTCCTAACGTGAGTTCGGATATAAAGTCCGAGTTTGTGGTATTTAGAGAACCCTTTTGATATAATGAAATCATTATCCAATACAAAAGGAGTTCTCTGATGTTTATCATATCACTTTTCTGTAATATTGACGACTTTTTTAATGTCTATAAAAAATATAAAGCATCTCAACAACTGCCAGCGGATCGCCCCTTTGAAATGCGAGGCCGTCCACGCACTCTACATCCCAGTGAGGTGATGACGATCCTTATCCTTTTTCATCAAAGCGATTATCAAACCTTAAAAGCTTATTATGAAAAACACGCCCGGCACTACTTGCGGTGGGCATTTCCGAACTTAGTGAGTTATAACCGCTTTGTGGAACTTCAACAAGAAGTCCTTGAACCTTTGTCTATATATCTTTACACATGCTTTGGCATCTGTGATGGTATTTCCTTCGTAGATTCTACGCCAATGCCAGTTTGCCACAATCGCGGAATCCCAACACATAAAGTCTTTGTTGAACAGGCATCCCTTAGCAAGAACACTGTCGGTTGGTTCTACGGGTTCAAACTTCATCTGTGTGTTAACACTTCTGGCGAACTTTTAGGTGTTGAGTTCACACCTGCTACAACAGATGACCGGAAAGTTGTTCCGAAGTTGGGAACCCACTTATATGGCAAACTCTATGCGGATAAAGGCTATATCTCACAAATCCTGCGTGAATACTTGCAAACCCAAGGTATTGAGTTGGTATATAAGGTTCGCAAGAACATGAAGCCGCAACCTTTATCAGACTTTGATGAGCTCTTGCTGAAAAAACGGATCCTGATTGAATCGGTTATCAAAGAAATAAAAACGCAGACACAACTTCAACATACGCGGCATAGAAGTTTTATCAATTTCCAAGTGAACATGGTGGCTGCTTTAATTGCTTATACCTACTTGGAGAAGAAACCCTCGTTGAACTTGCCGGAATGCAAACGGGTACCGACAGCAACGCTTTCTTTAGAACCCTAAATCTTTTTCCGAACTCACGTTTTCAATAGGTTATTTGTCCCGTTTTTCTTTATACTTCGCTATTGCTCCGCGTTCCGCCAGTTCGGATTTTGCGTAATATGCTGGCATCTCTGAACTTTTCCACCTGCCAGCAATTTGCATCTCAACAACGGAAGCACCGGCTTGTGCCAAAGCGACCGCAGAACCCACACGCAACGAATGCCCAGCAATGAAACCATCAACACCGGCATCAGATGCACGCTTCTGTATGATTCGCCTTGCAGAGAAATCTGTCAACCTTTCCGATTGGATGTGATCACCCCGGCGTATCCTACGAAACAAAGCACCCGATGTTATGTCCGCACGTTTTTGATACCTTTTCATAATGTCCTGTGTTTCATTTGTCACATAAAGCGCGGTTGATGCACCTTCTTGATCTGTCTTGGATGTCCGAACTATCAAGGCTTGTTTTTCAAAATCCGATACATCTACCACGACAACTTCTGAAACACGTAGCAAACAATCAGACATCAGACGGATCATTGCACTATCACGTAAGCCTGCGATCGTGTTTTCAGATTCAGCGAAAGCACAGACCCTTTCCGTTTGTTGCCAATCAAGTCCTGTGACTTGTCCACGTCCGCGATTTTTTCCTTCGCGCCGAATGCCTGCTAATGTCCGAGTGGTGACCGGTAAATCATAATTCTTGCTTTCATTCCGCAGTTGCCAACGCGCCGCAGCCACCACAATAGATATTGACGAAGGCGCGCGTCCTTGTCCATACAAATCTGTAATATAAGCAGCTAAAGCACCATCAGAAATCTCTAAGTTATGATCCGAGAGGTACGTCTGAATCCCCGCCAAAGCATGCCGATATGCTTTCAATGTGTTCGGCGCGATACTTGCCCTGATTAGATTTTCAGTCTCTTGTCTGAGTGTGATGTTGGCACTTGTGTCTTTATCTGATTGGACGATGCTTGTGTTATTCATTGAGTTTTCTACTTATGCGTTTGTATAATTCTTCGCTTGGATTGAGTTTATATTTCCCCCATCCCGTCTTTTCTAACTCTTGATATTTTTCATATAGATATTCTCTCACATATTTGTTTATAGAGTTCTGTAATTCCAACGGATAGACATTCCCCCATAATTGTGACATTTCTTCCTCACTGATATAAGGTATCAGTTCTACCGATTGAAATTCTTTTGTGAGTTGGTAATTGTTAACAATGAACATTCTGCTGATAAGTTCCCTTACATGCTCCTCATGTTTGTCTTTATTTAACATTGAAATCCCTTTTCCTTTTATTTATTGAATTTAATATTTAACATCATATAACTGGACTTATCTGATGTTATTATAAACGCGAGAATAAACAATGTCAACACTATTACATCACTTATTTCATTGAAAAATATATCGCATTATGATATAATCTAAATATGTCTAAGATTCCATACTGGAGACGATACCGTGAGAGAAAGACATACCCAACAAAAAACTATGTATGAAAAAATTGGGAAAGCAGCTAACGAATTTGAGGTCTCATTTGCGGAGGTTGTTTGCGAATGTATTGATCGAGAACTGGACAGACTTATTGACAGAGAAAAAAAGAGAATACAATCTCAACAGAATCTGTCTGAACATAGATAAATACTAATTCCATAAGTTCTGAAAAATCGCAGAAAAAATGAGGTGATTCTCATCAGGATATATAACGGCAATAATTTATGATAATTGATGAATTAGAGTTGCTAAATCATGAATTGCCCTTCCATATATTGTAACTTGAGAACCTACTGCAACATGAGAATCTATTGAACTTCTAAGTATTGACAAGGTTGGACCACCGTGGAAACGCAGTTTTGCTTCTCTATAATGTGTTTTAGAATCATTTCTGATTTCAAATTCGCTCATATTTTTATTATTATACCGAAGAACAACCTTTAGATCATCCATCTGATTCATATTTCGCGCCTTAGAGTTTTTTATCTGCAGTTTAGGGGATAGAACTCGAACAACGTCTTCAGCCGAAAAGATATGATAATGTTTTTCATCAATAGGAGTTTCTTTACCAGATTGCTCTACAGGTAAAATTGCAAGGTATTTTACCTCAAGACCATTAAAAAATGCCTTTGACAAAAACATCGGGAAAATGCCTGGCTTATGTAATTCATCTTTTAGCTGACGCATAATAGGTTGAAGACGCTTTTTCGCTACTTGTTTGTCCGCTTCATAATCCTTAAATTCTTCTGGGAACGCATCAATGCAATCAATCATCAAGTTCGCAATACTGCCTATATCATGGAATTCCGTATTATTTACAAGCCGGTCTCGTGAATACAAGAATACTTGCCAATACTTGTTCCCTTTTACTGAATAACTCCTACCGTCACTATCCAATACATCCGTTTTTTTTGTCCTACCCCCAACAACCTTTCCATCTATAAGATCAGAAAATATCTTTTCATTTTTATGACCTTGTTTTTTTTTGCCGGATGCTGCTTCTGAAGTCATAGCACGTCTTTTTTTAGCCATTACCCTTCCTTTACAATTAATAATTCGTGAGATTTCTTAACATGACTCATTCCTTTTTCTATGCGATTTTTTCCGATCCGGGTTTCCCCCTGACCTAATGTATACTGCCAGCGAACTTCAACTATCTTAAAGTCCGAATACCATTCTCGAATAGTTTCGCAATCGTTATAGGACAAGACAAAACCGCCTTTATGATCATGGAGCAAGTTACGCAGCAATTCGTGCTGAAATCCCTTGTGATGCACAGGAAAATTTCTCTGTGGATAGATCCCTTTAAACATATTTCCATCATCCAGATAATAAGGTGGATCGCAATAAAGGAATTCTCCATTATGACAGGGTATTGTCTCCTCAAAACTTCCATGATCAACTTCTAATGTTGGACAGTGAAAATGTCTCACTTTTCCTACAGATGTAACATACCTTTTCGGTGATTCATAAATCTTTGACATCCAACCCAGAAATCCTGGACCATACGAAAGATTATGATTAAACCAGTAATGTGCAGCCAACTCCAACGGATCAGAAATAAGAACTTCTCCAGTCCAGTGTCCTTTGAGAACACTTTTTATCTCTTTGTATTTCTCTTGAGTCGGTTGCCATTCTTCCAGCTTATCCGCGAGTTCGTTAGCAGATTTCAATTGCATCTGCCAATAGTTAACAAGAATATCAAATATATCATAGGCTTTGACCCGCATACCGAGTTCTTTCGCACAAGCAATTTCAACAGAGCCACCCCCAATGAATGGGGAGGCAAGCTTCTCAATGTTTGATGGGATATGTTCAACAATATGCCCTACGCCTAAACTTTTTCCACCTGCATAACGGATAGGAAGTCCGTTATAACGTGTGTATTTATATTTTCCTTTGCTCCTAAGCATATGAAGGAACAACTCTTTTGATTGGAATAAATTTTGCATTGGGATTGTCCAGCTTCCAGCTTAATTATCCCTCCGCTAAGATGGGATGGGTGGCAGACATACCATGCAATATGCTTAGCAATGCCACCCAAAGCTGGTTTTAAAGTATAACAAAATTACAAAATAAACACAAATATTATATACAAAACATGTATAAATTACGCAAAAGTTTGAAATATATTACATGCAAATCCACCACGACTCCACGAACTTAGCAGGCTTGCTACACCTCCTGCTTATTTCTCTATCATAACCGCCTCTGATTTTTATACTGGTGGAGAGCGCGCTGGATAAGATCTAAGAGTGTCCCACCCTCTCTGTCAAGAATTTCTGTAATTTCGGGATTATGCCGGAGGTCAATCAGAAAATCTGCAACGTTCATTGTGATCGCAGCACTTTTCAACGTACCATGCGATGTATGCATGCGATGCTCCCGTCCGAATTCTATTAGCTTTTTGTGTCGACCACCAATAAACGACAATTGCACTTGGGCAGGTTTCGGCATGGCTTAACCTCTGTGAATTAATTTATTAATATCATGCCATGATTCTAAAATAATATCAAATATAGAAAGCTTTGAGACACACTTTTGATGTTAACAGAAAATGAAATATCTCTTGACACAAACATCCAATCGTGATAAAATAGAAACCAATATTGATAGCAAGCGCGAACTCTGAACTGAACCAAATGCTACAAATTCTAGGGCGAAAGATACTCAATCTCACCGTCCTGATTACAACCGCACAAAAGAGGCGACGGTCTCGCAGTTGTGATAAATCCTGTGAGTGAATCCAAGTAGCCGGTAGCCTATCGGTTACCGGTTGCTTTTATACACTGGAAAGTTAGAGTAGGATTCATACACAGGAAGGGAACACGCACCCCGTGTTTTTCCTTTCCTGTTGGCAGACTACAAACACACCATAAATACAAGGTATACAACACATTTTAGGGGAGAGATCATGGCAAATGGCATTTTACAAAATCTGACAAAGGACTTAGAGCTTTACGCAAGATTCATAGCAAAATTATCCGCATTGGTTGCCCATAGGTTTATTATGAAGCCATCATCAAATACTGTGCACCCATCAGATATTGAAAAGCAATCAGATATTGTGCACCATTCAATTACTGTGCAGCCCTCAGATATTGTGCTCCCATCAGGGGACATAATAAAACATTGGACTTCAGTTATTTACACTATCGGTGATCATGTCTATCACTTCGTACACTCCGCATCAAACATACTTATACCAATAATTCTATCTCTCTTACTAATCAGAGTGAGTTGTAAAATCTTGCTACTTAGACCAGATAGAACTCCTGGATACCTGCTCATACTAATTTATAGAATACCTGGTATCTCACATATCAGGAACTGGCTACGAAAATTGAATATCACTTTTAAAAAAGAGGAATCCCATTTCCATAAATCACAAGAGTAGTGGAAAGGGCTGCTGGACATTCTCCGGCGCACTACCGAAACTTACTAAATAACACTTGATGGATTCACACAATCGCGAGACAATAAAACTTGATATTGATAGCACAAGCGATCCAATCTAAACACACTTGCTATCAACTCCAGGGCGAAAGATACACAATATACAAAAGAGGCGACGGTATCGCAGTTGCGATAAATCCAGTGAGTGAATCCAAAGTAGACGGGAAGCAAGCAACCACCGAGAGCTTCGCTTCCTACCCTACTAATTACACCCTCCCCTAAATATTTTGAATGTTCAGAATGCCCCACAACGCATTTCTTAACAACCCCGTGTGGTGTAACTCTCAGCTGTTTCCATGTTTTAGTGCCTCACACGAATTTTCGCACACGTTTGACTGACATACTCCCCAAGCTAAAGCATGGGGGTTCTTAGTTCTTATATTGGAAAAGGTTTGAGTTGTTTCCAAACGACTTTTCCTGCTTCCGTGTCTCGTGCCCTTTCCTGAACAGCGTTGGGTCTTATTTGCACTCCACAGGCGTGACTTTCGGTGTGCCCCACCGTAGTTGGTTTCAAGTTTATTGCAGCGTTGACATCTCTATCTATAGACATATCACATTGACTGCAGTGATACATTCTTTCTGAAAGTGTAAGGTCTTTCTTTTTGTGTCCACAACCGGAACAGGTTTTACTACTTGCAAAGAACTGATCTGCTTCTTTGACAGGTATACCGCGCACTTCCGCTTTTGTCTTGAGTTTTAGCAGGAAACCGCCTAATGCTGAATCTGACAATACTTTTGCGAGGTTTCTGTTCTTCAGCATATTAGTAACCTTGAGTGTCTCAATACCGATCGCAGCGGCACGGTTGACAATCTCTGTATTTGCTTTGTGGTGTGCATCATTTCGGATACAAGCGATACAATAGTGGATACGTTCTAACTTGTGTTTCTGCTTGAACCAGTTTTTTGACTTGAAAACACGCCGGCTCAACTTGCGTTGTTCCCGCTTTAGTTTTCTCTCATAGCGTTTCAGAGGTCTTGGATTCTCATATTTCGTACCATTACTCAAGGTGGCAAGGGTGTTGATGCCTACATCTATACCGATAACAGGGTGTGTTGAATTGTCAACGACTTCGGTGTCCTCTGTTTCTACGGTGATAGATACAAACCAACGATGTGCTGTCCTTGAAATCGTCACGCTGATAATCTTCCCTACAAAACGCAATGCTTGACGCATTTTGACCCAACCAACCTTAGGCAACCGGACCCTCTTGCCTTCAACTTTCACAGATTGTTCGTCTGTTGTCCATGTATCCCGAATCCCACGCTTTTTGAATCGAGGAAACCTCGCACGTTTGCTAACCCAATTCGTAATCGCTTGACCCAAATTCTTGATCGCATATAACGCTGCACGTTGATCTTGGGAACGTGTTCAATCATACTCTTTCTTCGTTTTATTGAAGTTAATGTTTAATGTCCGCCATGATTGGAAGGTGTCCTGATCTAAACCCGCTTTAAAATCTGATAACGCTTGATTGTAGGCAAACCTCGCATAACCACATTGCTGAGCAAACCATGTGCGTTGTTTGTTGTTCGGATTCAATGTAATCTTGTGTGTTTTGTAGGGCATACCTAACTCCTGTAGGGTGCTGACTTCCATTGACGTGGTGTGATAGGTGCGTCAACACCTATCACGGAGTCAGTCCTATAAGGATACCATAGAAGACATATAAATGTCAACGTTTTTTGACCCAAGCATAAATGCTTGGGATTGTCAGTTAATTCCCTTCAAAAACGTCTAACTAACTCCAATCCCAAAAAACGAGGCTCATTGACATAACCGGTCAAATTGTTAAAATCAATACCACCAGTGGGAGATGTATCGTTTAGGATATTGCGTCCCGTTAGGGCAATCTCAGTGACAGCATCTGGCAGCTGACATGCAAGGCGGACACCACCATTTAAAAGCCAATCATCACTATACTCCACTGAATCATAGAGAAAAAAGTGCACACGACTACGAAACGCCCAATCTGTAGAAGCAATAATCCGAAAACCACCAGGAAGATCAAGAAAATAACGTAACGATATGTCAGCAATCCAAGTCGGTGCTTGCGGTAGACTATTCCCATCAATGTAAAAAGTATTCTCGTTAGAAGCTGGCGGATTCTGCACCGTACACGGCGCACCACATCCTACAACTGCTAAATTAGGATCGTCAATACGTGTCTGGTTGTAACTAAATGCAGTTGAAATCTGGAGCGATGTTATTGGAAGGAAAATCAACTCTGCCTCAGCTCCACGTCCAATAGTGCTATCAGCGTTCACCAACCGATTAAAATTGGTCTCTCCACCCACCGCAGTCAGTTGTTGATCCCGCATCAAGTAGTTGAACACTGCCAGATTCATGTGTAACCGCTGATCCCATAGACGTAGTTTCGTGCCACCTTCAATGGAAAAAACTGTCTCCGTCTCTGCGACTGTGACCTCATTACCAAACAACAAACGTCCCTGAATACTGGGTGCACGAAACCCGCGAGCTACACGCAAATATGTCTGCACGTTGGATGATACCTCATAACGTAGACTAAGATCACCGCTCCACACCGTATCCTGCGGACTTTGATGGATCGGACCAATTGCACCTAACTCAGTCACAGCGGGGGCTTCGTCGCGCCATGCTGTATAGTCTTTCGCATCGTCAGACAACCGCACACCAGCACCAAATTCCAGTTCGTCAAGCAATTGGAACGTCATAGAAGCGTAAGCTGCTCGTGCTGTAGCAATTTGTTCCTGACGTGCCATACCATCTTGAACTCCACTAGCCAAGGTATTATAATTGAAATCCTCCATCTCCACAAACTCATGGAAATAGTACAGTCCAAACTGGTAAGCAAGGCGACTCTCTCCAATAGTCATCAAACGGACTTCTTGACTCAACTGACGCAGCAAGGGTATACCAGACGCAGTCTCCGATGGAGATGGTATTACACCAGGACCGCTTGTCTCAGTAAACACCGCACCATATCCACCATCAATATCACCACGAGAATATGTGGTAAGTCGCTCAAAACCTGTCAGTGAAACCAGTTGAAAATTACCAATGTCATAACGCACCTCAAGCACTAATCCACCGGATCTCAGTGTCTGTTCATTTTGTGCATCGTGCGCGATAGTATCACGCGCAAAGTTATCCACCAAGTCTCCCCTGTCAGGTTCAAGGATATTCGCACGAAACAGACGTGATGTACCATCAAGATCGCGTCCATGAAATTTAAACCATGCCTCTAATTCTGGTATCGGAGTCCACAACAGTTGCAATCGTGCTGCTGAATCACGATATCCTCCTAAAACATCCTCTTCGTCCGTAAATTCATTATCTATCCAATCACTACGCCACTGATTAAGAATGGAAAGTCTCGCTGAAAGCACGTTCGGAACAAGTGGACCTGATACAACACCTTCAAAATTACTGCTGTTGAAACGCCCGTAACTCAAACGACCATACCCTTCTAAAGCCTGTGTGGGACGTGCAGATTCAAACTTCACGGTACCAGCTGGTGTATTACGACCAAATAGCGTACCTTGTGGTCCGCGCAACACCTCTATCCGATCCAGATCAAATACCGGGAAACCTTTCAACATGGTATTTTCAAGCACAACTCCATCGTAGAGTACAGAAACGGGCTGCGATGCGTTAAGGTCAAAATCCGTATTGCCAAGTCCACGGATATAAAAGCGTGGAAACACACGACCAAATGAGGATTCCATCTGAAAACTCGGTGTCCGATTCGACAAAAACCGTATATCCAAGCCTGATGTTCGTAAGGTATCGGATTTATCCCCGCGTATCGTTGATACCGATAAGGGCACCTCAAATGACAACTGTTCACGTTTCCGGGCAGTAACAACAACATCCTCCAACTGAATCACATCATCCGTCTCTTCATCAGCATAGACTATTAAGGGTAAAGTTAGCATCACTAAAAAAACTATAATTATTATCTTCATATTCTCCCCTTTCAAATATATAGTGTTGTATGTGATCTCCCAGTATGAATTGATTTTTTTGTGCATTATTTTGCAAAGTGCTGTCGCACAAATGGCCATGCACCTGATTTGTAATACCGATGTCCCCCATCACCGATAAATAGTTCACACCTATCTGCCACTCCAGCAACCGTATAGATCTCCTTCAACCGTTGATATGCAAACTTGACATGTTCTATCGGAAAAATACCATCGTCATGTCCTGCAATTGCACAGAACGGACGTGGTGCAATCAAACCTGCAACATCATACATCTCACCTAACCGCATCACACCCGGCACATAGTTGCATTCACAGTGCCGAATAGTGCCAATGCTCCCTTCAAACGTGCAAAAATAACAACTCGGTACTGCCACAGCAATGCGCGTTTCACAAGCCGCGGCAAAAAGCGATACCGTCCCGCCACCAGAGTTACCAGTAATCGCAATCCGTTCAGGATCAACCGGCAAATCCTCTATCGCCCAATCAATCAGTCGTGACATATCCCACACCCGCTCACCAATTGGAGTCCGACCAACCAATATGCTATGAACCAACTGGTGTCTGCATGAATGCGTGTTATTGTTTTGTTTATCTGCTTCAGTACGTGTTTCTCCGAATGCACGGGTCGTCGGCGCAATAGCAATATATCCTTCCTCAACGACAGCCTGACGTGCAATGTCGCGTTCCCCTGCAATCATCTCCTGCTCCTCTTTTTCTGAATGCGCAATGCCAGCATAGATATGCGGATGGTTATGACCATGCGGCGCGAGGATTAACGGCAGCTTCCCATCAATGGATTTTGGACGAAGCAGGTAAAATGGTAACGGCACTGTCGGTTCCACCCACAAATACCAACTTTCCCTTACATGATCGTCCAAATCTAAAACATCCAACTGTTCAGCTTTCGGAATATAATCAGCCAAGTCAGATTCTATGTTATCTAAACCGAGAATATTCCGCAACTCAGGACGAAATTTGGCTTGCCATGCTAACAATCCTTCTCGTGTTGTCTCATGGAACTCATATTTCCTCGGTACTGTGTGGTATAAAGTTTCAAAATGTTTATCAGCGTTATACATAAGGTTCCTCCTATTAAAATTCTATCCTACTTGACAAAATTCGCATCAATGCTATAATAATAAACAACACACTAAAGCCTGTCAACTGAATTCAACTCAACATTACGACAGGTTGAATATGAAAGGTTTTTCAATGAAAGTATTGATAACTGGTGCTAGTGGTCGACTCGGTGCTTATGTCATCAGAGAATTGGCTGAACATCATACACTCGTCCTAATGTCCCGAAGACTACCTGCAGACGAATTTTCAAAGTTACCGTTTATACAAGGCGACCTAAACAACTTTGAAGACTGCCAACGCGCTGTGGAAGGTATAGACGCTATCCAACACCTTGGCGCACAACCCGGTCCTGCCGATCATCCCGATATGCGTGCAAATGCCGAAGAAAAAGGTATACCTTTTGATACAACTTTCAAAACCAATATGCTCGGCACCTACTACCTCATGCAAGCCGCAATTGAAGCAGATGTACAAACGGTGGTCATGTCCGGCAGCAACTGCGCATTAGGGCATGGGTTCCGTATTAGCAAAACACACATACCAATCGATTACCTACCTATAGACGAAGAACATCCCTGCTACCCTGAAGATTCCTATAGTTTCTCCAAACGTTGTGGTGAAGACCTATTAGCAAGTTACACGCGTGCCTACGGTATCCGAACCTATATCACCCGTCCGGCAGGTATAACACCAGAGGAACGCAGGCAGCAGATGGCACAAAATGCCAAACCTACAAACGGTTGGACACCTTGGTTGTGGTGTTGGGTAGGCAGTGAAGACGTCGCAAGTTCACACCGTTTGATCATGGAAAATGCTGACACACTGCCACCGCACGATGTCTATTTTCTAAACGCAGATGATACCTCTGCTTTAGAACCCTCCTTAGAACTGGTAGAACGTTTCAAACCGGAATTTCTGCCAAAAGTCAGGACACTAAAAGGACATCAATCGTTTATCAACTGTGACAAACTCAAAAATGCTGTCGGGTGGCAACACGAAACATCTTGGAGGGAATAACATGGAAACGAGTGATCGAACCCGCATCGGTGTTGTCGGCGTAGGAAGTATTGCAGTGCGTGGCATTCTCCCGCACCTCACACAAGACGATGTCCAAGATAGATTACAGGTAACTGCTGTTTGTGACCCTGTCCCTGGAAGAGCACAAGCCGCATCCAAAAAATTCAATATACCCCATGCTTACGAGACGTTTGAAGAAATGTTGGCAGAAGGTCATGTTGACGTTGTCAGCATTGCATCCCCCATAGGGATCCATTATAAGCAAGGCAAACTCGCTATTGAACACGGTGTCCACGCACACTTCAACAAAACAATGACTACCACAGTTGATGAGGCTGATGACCTGATTGAATCGGCAAAGCGAAAAGGAGTCAAATTAGTCGCATCCCCCGGACAAATGTTACGTCCGATACATCAAGAAATAAAAAGACTTATTGATGATGGTGCTATCGGAACGTTAACTTGGGCAGCAACCGGTTCATCCTTCGGCAGATACCATGAAGCGGAATCGGTTCGACACGGGAACGATGTCCTCTCTAACATCAATCCAGCGTGGTACTTCCGCAAACCAGGTGGCGGTCCACTATACGACATGACCGTTTACGGACTGCATACAATGACAGGTATCCTCGGTCCTGTCAAGCGCGTAACCGCTTTCTCTGGTGTGCGTGTCAAGGAACGTGAATTCCGAGGTGAGATGCTGCCATGCGATATGGATGATAACACTTTTATTCTACTTGACTTCGGTGAAGCTTTCTTCGGTTTTGTCTACGGTGCCGCGGCAGGACACGCGATCAAAGGTGGATTAGCAATTAACGGAACCGCAGGTTCTATTGAGGGAAGCACAATCAACGGCAAACCAATTGACGCACCGAAAAGGCAACTGCCGCACGTCGTCGGACCGCATCGTAGCATACAGGAAGCACATGTGTTTGAAGACATCATGCAACTCGTTGACTGGATCCGCGAGGATAAACCTACCATCGTTACAGCGGAGCATGCACGACATGTCATTGAAATCTTTGATGCAGGATACCGATCAGCAGAGTCAGGACAAGCACAAGACCTCCGCACAACATTTTGACCTGTTTCAAAAAAAAGAGGTATTTTCATGTTTGAACTTAAAAACAGAACCATATTATTCGTGGGTCTACTGATTCTTCTAAACAGCATGGCTTGTCAACAGAACCCGCGACTTCCAGAACCGTTGGAAACCAATTATGATCCCTCTACCCAACTCAGTTTACCAGAGGGTGCCAAGGCACGTATCGGCAAAGGTACAATACAAGGAATTGAATATTCCGCGGATGGAACTCGACTCGCTGTGTTTAGTTCTATCGGAATCTGGATTTACGATGCTAAGACACTTCAAGAACTGTCACTACTTACGGTACATACGGATTACGTTTATAGTGGAAGCATTTCGTCAGACGGCACCAGAGTTGCAGCTGGTTCTCTTAAGGGTTCAGTCCATTTATGGAACACTAATACCAGTGAACGCTTATACACTTTGAATGAACATACCTTAACGGTGGATGCCATCAGTTTCTCTCCAGATGGAACGATACTTGCCACTGGGGGTTATGATGGAAAGTTGCATTTGTGGCGGACTGCCACAGGTGAACATCTAAAAGGATCAACAAAACACACGAAACCTATTACTCACATTAGGTTTTCGTCAGATGGTAAAATGCTTGCTACCGCTACTGAGAGTGAAAAAAACAAAAAAGGTGGCACAGTATATTTGTATGATGTACAAACAGGCGCGACTCTAAAAACACTTAATGGACATGATGACGACGTTAACAGCATTGATATTTCACCAGATGGTAAAACACTGGCAAGTTGCAGTAAAGATGAGACCGTTCGTTTGTGGAATATTACCAATGGAAATAACATAAAAACATTATCAGGACATAATACTTGGGTCAAAAGTGTGCGTTTTTCTCCAGATGGTGAAACCCTTGCAAGTCAATCTTTTTCCGGCAAAATACTCTTGTGGAATGCTTCCACGGGCAAAAGGCTGAGTACACTTGACGACGATATTTTTCACTATGGAAAAGGAATATCTTTTTTACCTGATGCAGTAACAATTGCCAGTGCCAATCATAAGGACATTAATTTTTGGGACATTGAGTCAAGCAAACTCCTAAAGACACTTAGAGGGTATACGACTTGGATTGAAAGTGTGGACTTTTCTCCGGATGGCAAAAAAATCGCAACCGGCAGCGACGACAGACGGGTACGTTTGTGGGATGCTACAACTTGTAGACTGCTTACTATCTTTGATCAACATACATCCAGAGTCAAAAGTGTGTGTTTTTCACCGGATGGCAACACAATCGTAAGCGGCAGTGAAGACAAAACAGTACGTTTGTGGCATGCAACGACCGGTAAACTTTTGAGAACACTTAAAGGGCATACAGGAATTGTCTTGAACGTTGATTTCTCACCAGATGGACGAAAGATTGCAAGCTGCGGGTGGGACACAACAGTACGTTTGTGGGATGCAAATACCGGTAATCACCTTAGAACTCTACAGCATGACAAAATCGTCAATACCGTGTGTTTTTCACCAGACAGTCGAAAAATCGTAACTGACACTAACAAACTGCACTTATGGAGAGTTGCTACTGGTAGACGTTCAAGAATCATCGCAGACAATCTGGGATATGGTGTGAGTTTTGCGCCCAATAGCAAGCAATTCATAACTGGTGGACACAACAAAGTATATTTGTTCCCCGTTTCAAGGCTCGGATTCCGCAAAGAGTTTACAGGAAACACAGGCGGTTGGGTCAAAAACGTCAGTTTCAGTCCAGATGGACACACAATCGCAAGCGCAAATAAAAACGGAACAATTACTATATGGAATATCTCAACGAGTGAAGCATTACGGAATTTGACAGGGCATGGTTCTGCCGTCAATGAAGTTGCTTTTAGTCCGGATGGACGCACAATCGCAAGTGCAAGTAGTGATGGGACAGTGCTTTTGTGGGATGTTCCACTACAATAGATTATTGGAAGGACAGTTTAGCTAGAGAAAACTGATTTCTTGCTAAGTGTGCAACTTAACCTTGAAATCTACAAGATATAAAGAATCCTGTAGTACATAATCCGCGTAATAGTAAAATCCATAATTACTTGGATACGACGGTAGGTTCGGTTAGAAAACCGCACCATAAGCGTCAATTTAAGAGTTTTGACCTTTTGTGGGAGGGGTTTTCAACCTTGATTTATAGTAAAATATACAAATAAGTTGACATATCTTCTGTAGGAGCGATCTCCGAATCGCGACTGAACGCCTTGATAGTCGGGAATCGGAGTTCCCTCCTACAAACAAACTGTCAAGGTAATTGTAAAATCCAATATAAGAGAAAATGTACGTAGAATCGGGGTTGAAAACCCATCCCACAAGAGAAACACGAACACTTTTTTCTTATAGTGAAATATACAATTAAGTTGACATATCTTCTGTAGGAGCGATCTCCGAATCGCGACTGAACGCCTTGATAGTCGGGAATCGGAGTTCCCTCCTACAAACAAACTGTCAAGGTAATTGTAAAATCCAATATAAGAGAAAATGTACGTAGAATCGGGGTTGAAAACCCATCCCACAAGAGAAACACGAACACTTTTTTCTTATAGTGAAATATACAATTAAGTTTACACTTTTTCTGTAGGCGGGGAATGCCAATAGGCATTCATACCGTTGATTTCGATCTCCGAATCGCGACTGAACGCCTTGATAGTCGGGAATCGGAATTCCCTCCTACAAACAAACTGTCAAGGTAATTGTAAAATCCAATATAAGAGAAAATGTACGTAGAATCGGGGTTGAAAACCCATCCCACAAGAGAAACACGAACACTTTTTTCTTATAGTGAAATATACAATTAAGTTTACACTTTTTCTGTAGGAGCGATCTCCGAATCGCGACTGAACGCCTTGATAGTCGGGAATCGGAATTCCTTCCTACAAACAAACTGTCAAGGTAATTGTAAAATGCACTATAAGAGAAAATGTACGTAGAATCGGGGTTGAAAACCCCTCCCACAAGAGAAACACGAACACTTTTTTCTTATAGTGAAATATACAATTAAGTTTACACTTTTTCTGTAGGCGGGGAATGCCAATAGGCATTCATACCGTTGATTTCGATCTCCGAATCGCGACTGAACGCCTTGATAGTCGGGAATCGGAGTTCCCTCCTACAAACAAACTGTCAAGGTAATTGTAAAATCCACTATAAGAGAAAATGTATGTAGAATCGGGGTTGAAAACCCCTCCCACAAGAGAAACACGAACACTTTTTTCTTATAGTGAAATATACAAATAAGTTTACACTTTTTCTGTAGGCGGGGAATGCCAATAGGCATTCATACCGTTGATTTCGATCTCCGAATCGCGACTGAACGCCTTGATAGTCGGGAATCGGAGTTCCCTCCTACAAATAAACTGTCAAGGTAATTGTAAAATCCACTATAAGAGAAAATGTACGTAGAATCGGGGTTGAAAACCCCTCCCACAAGAGAAACACGAACACTTTTTTCTTATAGTGAAATATACAAATAAGTTTACACTTTTTCTGTAGGCGGGGAATGCCAATAGGCATTCATACCGTTGATTTCGATCTCCGAATCGCGACTGAACGCCTTGATAGTCGGGAATCGGAGTTCCCTCCTACACCTGAAAGTGTAAGAATAATTCTAAAATCTACTATAAATTGACGCCTATAGTTCGGTTAGAAAACCGCACCTACCAGGGAGTGTAGACATATTTTGGATTTCACTATAATATACAGGAGAATTGACTCATGAAATTTGATGAACAAAAAAACGCAACATTAGACGGTCTCATTACATGCGATGCAGAGATTATGAGTGGCACACCCGTTTTTAAAAACACCCGTGTTCCGGTAAAAAACCTGATTGACTATTTAGAGACTGGAGAAACACTTGATGAGTTTTTAGATGATTTTCCATCTGTCAACCGAGATCAAGTAGTCAAAATCTTGGAACTTGCCAAAGAAATGCTCCTAACACACGCTTATGCAAATTCTCATTGAGGAATTCAACTTATGCCAAGAGCCTTATGTATCGGTGAACTGCTCATCGATTTTGTATCAACGACACCTGATCTCACTCTTGCCGACGCCCCTGGATTTGTCAAAGCCCCTGGCGGCGCACCTGCTAACGTCGCTGTCGGTTTAGCCAAACTTGGTGTGGATGCGGGTTTCATCGGGAAAGTCGGAGCAGACCCGTTTGGTGATTTTCTGACTGAAACACTCCAGCAAAACAGTGTGGATACCACATATCTCATTGCAGGAGAAACATCCCGTACCACCTTAGCCTTCGTCGCAACCCGTTCTGATGGCATGAAAGACATTACGTTCTATAGACACCCAGGTGCTGACATCCAACTCTCCCCCGATGAGATTGATACGAACTATATCCAATCAGCAGAACTGTTTCACTACGGTTCTGTTAGCCTCAGCCATTCACCGACGCGTGAGGCAACCCTGAAGGCAATCCAATGTGCGAAATCTGCAGGTGCATTCATCTCCTACGACCCCAATTTGCGACTGATGCTATGGGACAATGCCGATGATGCCAAGCATTGGATTTGGGAGGTGATGCCTTATGCCGATGTTGTCAAAATCTCAGAGGAAGAGTGGGAATTCATTACAGGGGATGTAGAATTACAACGCGGTATTGAACAGATTCTCGGTCTCGGAGTGAAGTTGCTTGTTGTGACATTAGGCGAACGTGGCTGTTATTACACAAACGGAAACGCTGATGGATATGTTGAAGGTTTCACCGTCAAAGCCGTTGATACACTCGGTGCTGGTGATGCATTCGTCGCTGCAATGCTCTCCCGACTGATAACGCATACTGACCTTACTTCACTTAACACCGACCAACTTGATGGTATTATGCGATATGCAAATACGGCGGGAGCATTGGCAACTCAAAAGGTGGGTGTGATTCCCTCTTTACCAACCCCACAAGAAATCGAACATTTTCTTTGATTATCTATTTGCAGGTAGCGTAAAAAACAACTCGTATGATCAAGGGAAATCTATTTGTAAACTCTGATTTCGTTCCAAAAGTCTTTGAAGCACTCCCATATCCTGAATTAGATTTTCTTTGATATGTAAATGCATTAAACCCGTTAGATTCGCTATAGGATCAATGTTTCTGATCTGATTCTTATCCAATGCTAAATGTGTCAATCCTGCCAAACCAGCAAGAGGAGAAAGAACAGATATTCGATTTCCGCTAAGCCATAAGTGCGTGAGACGTTTCAAATTAGAAAGTGGTTTGACATCACTGAGTTGATTCCGTCTGACGTTTAGCAACTGCATCTGAGTCAAGTTAGCAAGCGGCGAAATATCACTAAGTTGATTGTCCCAGAGTCCTAATTCTGTGAGTTGTGTTAACCCTGCCAGCGGCGTAATGTCACTGATTTGATTTTTGCCGAGTCCTAATTTCGTGAGTTGTTTTAAATTGGCAAGTGATGTAATATCCCTGACGTTATTGTCCCAGAACTCTAAGTATGTGAGTTGTGTCAATCCACTAATAGGTGTGATGTCGTCAATCTGATTCTTCTCAAGTTCTAAAACTTTTAAAGCTGTTGCCTTCTCCAGTCCTGTTAGGTCTTTTATACCTTTTTCTTCAGCATGGAGTTTCTCTAATTCTACCAATTTCCTTTGTGGAACAAGATCACTTACACCTAACCCCAGTGCATCTTTCACAGCAGCTAATAAGTTGGGATCTGGTATTGTTACAGATGTACTCGCCATAGCGTGATATTCCTTTACTCTAGTTTGGACAATTTTCATCTTGTAGAAGTTGATTATTCAACAGAACGTCTATTTTTCTACGTGTTTCGTATATTTGTGAAACTGGAGAAAATGATGTGCTCCAGCGGAGTGCTATGTTGGCTGACAATGTGACTATAAACATATTGCTCCGCTGCAGCAAAGAAAGTTCCGTTTTGGTCAGGGTTATTCAGTTTTAAAAGCTTTCTGTTATTTCGATTTACTGAAAGTTAATACCCAAATGCAGTTTCCTAACTGCACCTTATACATCAATTTTAGATTATTGAAACCTGAACATCGCTCTTTAGTCCCGACAAATGCCATACGGGGAATGCCTTAATGGCATTCATACCGTTGATTTGGCCCATTTGGCGTTGATTTGGTAGGGACGATATGTTTATAGAAAAAGAGTGACCTTCCCAGCTCTTTAGTCCCGTAGGGACGATATGTTTATAGAAAACGAGTGACCTTCCCAGCTCTTTAGTCTCGTAGGGACGATATGTTTATAGAAAACGAGTGACCTTCCCAGCTCTTTAGTCCCGTAGGGACGATATGTTTATAGAAAACGAGTGACCTTCCCAGCTCTTTAGTCCCGTAGGGACGATATGTTTATAGAAAACGAGTGACCTTCCCATGTCTTTAGTCCCGTAGGGACGATATGTTTATTCTTATATGCCGTTCCTACGGAACTCAAGAGGAGTAGATAACATTTATCTATAAACATATCGTCCCTACGGGACTAAAGACATGGACAAGATGGCAACACATAAAATTAACGTTATAGCAAATAATCATCAAAAAAACCTAAAACTAAATAACCCTGAGTTTTGGTCATTATGTCTTGATTTGGTAACATAAGCGGTGCACCAATTTCTTATCAAAACATGTTGGAAAAAAATTGTCCAACTATAGTCTTCCTTTAGAGTGGAGGAGTATTTTAGTTTCCTGCTGGTTGTATTTCAATATCAATTGCCAATTTCGGTAGTTGTTCCTTGAGTTTTCGGAGTGGTTCCATATCCTGAATTGAATTACCCGTGAGGTATAATTCCTTTAACTGTGTTAGATTAACGAGCGGGTTCATGTCACTGATCTGATTTCTGTTTAGGGATAACACTTCCAATTGCGTCAAATTCGTGAGTGATTGTATGTCGCTAATTTGATTATCAGACAAGTATAACGTTGTCAACTGTGACAAGTTAGCAAGTGGTTTTATATCACTAACTTGATTCAACTCAATTCCTAATCTTGCCAGCTGTGTCAAATCAGTAAGGGTGTTTAAATCACTGATCTTGTTTTTATCCAACCATAACAACTCCAGCTGCGTCAAGTTAGCAAGCGGTTTTATGTCGATGATTTTATTATCAGATAGGTATAAATTAGTCAACTGTGTCAAGTTAGCAAGCGGTTTTATATCACTGATTTTGTTTTTGTCCAACCATAACGTTGTCAACTGTGTCAAGTTAGTGAGTGGTTTTATATCGCTGATTTTATTCGCAACGATGTCTAAATCTGTTAACTGCGTCAAACCTGTCAGAGGTGTTATATCACTAATCTGATTATCCCCAAGGTATAAGTTTGTCAATTGGTTTAGTTCTGTGAGAGGTGCCAGGTCCTCAATCTGATTCTTGCGAAGTTCTAAAGTCGTTAGTCCTATCGCCTTTTCTATACCCATTAAGTCCTTTATACCTTTACTGTCAGCACTAAGCTTCTCTAATGCTTGAAATTTCTTTTGTGAAATAGGCTCGGTTGGATCTAAACCGAGTGCTTCACGTACAACAGCGGCTAAGTTTTCATCTGGAATTGTCACTTCTGGTCCGGCTGAGCAACTGAGGAAAATAACTAATACTACAAACAGGCTGAAAATGCGTTTCATAATCTTTACCAAATGGGCGCGAACTGCTGGACGCGCCCTCCTTTTATTATCCCTTATTCAAGACTTCGTCTAGATTGAGGATAAGGTTTGCAATCATCGTCCATGTAGCAACTTCAACTGCATCTAATTTTTGGTTCGGTTTAGATTCACCGACAGCGATCAGTTCTTTGGCTGCCTCTGGGTCCGCTTGCATCTCTTCTGCGTGTGCCAGCATTGTTTCAAGGAGCAGTTTTGCTTCCAAAGGTTTCGGTTCGCGTGCAGTTGCTATCTCAAAGATGTAAGCAATTCTTTCCTCAGGTGTGTTGCCACCTTCTTTGATCGTGCGTTCTGCGAAAACGCGCGCCGCTTCAAAGAACTGCGGATCGTTCATCAACATCAATGCCTGCATCGGTGTATTGGTCCGTTCACGACGAATTGTGCATGCTTCACGTGAAGGCGCATCCAAGATGTTCATCTGCGGCGGAGGTGCCGTTCGTTTCCAAAATGTATAAAGACTTCTACGGTATACCTTATCAGCACCAGAATCTTTCCTAAAGGTATCAGTATTGGATCCAGTAAATCCAACGGCTTTCCAGAGTCCACCCGGTTGCGGCGGTTTGACACTCGGTCCACCGATACGTTTATACAACAACCCACTAACAGCCAAAGCGTTATCGCGCACGATTTCGGCATCTAACCGATACCTTGGTGCGCGTGAGAATAGCATGTTATCCGCATCACGTTCCAATTTCTCAGATGTAACCCGTGAACTCTGCATATATGTTGCGGAGGTTAGCATCAGTTTCTGCATTGCTTGCATGTCCCAACCAGAGTCAACAAATTCAGTTGCAAGCCAATCCAGGAGTTCTGGATGTGTAGGTGGACTGCCTTGTGTCCCGAAGTCCTCTGATGTCCTCACAATTCCAGCCCCGAATACGTTTTGCCATAGACGGTTGACCGTAACACGTGAAGTGAGTGGATGTTTTCGTGAAACCAACCATTTTGCAAGTGTCAACCGATTCGGTGGTGAACCCTTCACAATCGGTGGTAGTACTGCGGGAGTCTTAGGGTGAACCTGTTCCCCACGGTGTTCATATTCACCGCGTTCAAGGATGTATGCACCACGCGGCTCTGACCGTTCCTGCATCACCAAAGTCGTGGTAAACGAATTATTGAGAGAATTTCTCTTGTTCTGGATATCTGTAATGTCGGCGTAAAGTTTCTTCAATCCCTCATCGGTTGAAACATTCCGACGGTAGTATTCTCGAATCTGCGTCTGTTGATTACCGTTGCGTTTACCTCTGTCAACTGCTATCGTATCAACAATGTTTGCTGTTACCATCGGTGCATCGGATTCCATACGGAAGAAGAAACCAGATGGACCGGAATAGTTGACAACCTTTAGTAGCAGCGCATTGTTGCCGGGGTTCAGTTGTATTTGCACACTATCCGTATCTGGGGCAGCATCACGTTGAATATTGCTTGCCAATACTTCAACTTGGTTCACCCACACCTTCAACGCATCATTGCTACTCAGGTAAAGTGTCGCTTTCTGTTGAGTCTCGGAAGCGATATTGCGGTAAAGATAGGTCGCACTGTTCTCACCGACAATATCGTTATGCACGTGTCCATCTTTCCAATGCGTCTGCTGTTTCCACGTCAATTCTTGTGAGCCGACCTTGAATTTGTCCTTCGTATTGACAGGTTTAGTTTCCGGTTCATAAACATTGTAAAAAGCAATATTACCGTGTTCTGCAGAAAACGGACCGGCAGAATGCCAGTTACCAAGCGACACCTTAGAACCAATCGGGTAAATCGTCGGTGCATCCGTGACAGCAAGTCTAAACCGACCGAAGTGGTGCTTAGCATGCTGAGATTCATGTTTAAGACGAATTCTGACCAATCCACCTTCTTCGCTTCCCAACGGATTTGCAACAAGGAAGATCGCTTGCCGACTGTTTCCACGATTATTATTGCTTTCCAATCCCCATCCTGTTTCAGCACTGTCGTCAATAACATTGGTAATGACAAAATCTCCGTTTGCCTGCTCTTTGTCTGCCCATGCTTTTATTATCGGAATGGATGTCCAAGGATCTTTGGCTTCTGCAGGTTTTGCGGTATCTTCCGCGGGTTGTGTTTCATCGGTCTCTGTTGTTGCTTCCTCAGCGGGTTTATCAGTCTCTTTCTCCTGATCTGTTTCTGTAGCAGCATCTTCAACTGGTTGTTCTACGTCTTGCGTCACATCTGCGTCGGGTGCTGCTTCCTCAACTGGTGTTTCTTCAGCAGGTTTATCAGCATCTTTTTGCACATCTGTTTCTGACTGAGCATCTTCAGCGGGTTCTGTTTCTTCGTTCTTTGCAGCTTCTTCTGCTGCTTTTGCTGCCTCTGCTGCTTTCTTTGCTTCTTCCGCTGCTTGCTGTATCGCTTCAGTTGCTTTCTGTGCAGCTTCCTTAGCAGTATTTAGTGCTTGTTCCGCTTCTGAAGGTGAAACAACATCAACCGAAAAACCTGTCAAAACCACGTTGCTATTGTCGCTACGTCCGATACCACTTCCAGGTAAGGATCCGTCTGGAAGACCTTCTAATCGCACTGCGCTCCACTTACCGGGTGGCAGTTTGGCAATAAACTCATAGATCTCTTTATCCGGATTTGTGCCACTTGCCAAAATGGAATTATCACCACGAATTTCAACCGTCGCACCACCTTGCGATAGTACTACCTCTGGCTTGATATGTGTCCACCGAGGCATTCTGTTTTCCCAAGCAATTTGCGCAGCATCAATATGCGGCAGTGTTCCCTTGCTCTGTGCGTCCAATTCCTTTATCTGTTCATCATATTTCGCAAGTTGTGTCTTTTGCTCCGGTGTCGGCAACTTCACTACAGGTGGCGAATCCTTGCGGTTGCCATCCATTGCATTTTCGGTGATATTATTGAAATACGCAAAAAGTTGATAATATTCTTTCTGTGAAATCGGGTCATATTTATGGTCATGACACTGCGCACATCCTGCTGTCAATCCCATCCAAACAGTTGACGTGGTATTGACTCTATCGACAGCATATCGTACATAATATTCCTCAGCGATAGAACCACCTTCGCTTGTTGTAACGTGACACCGATTGAACCCTGTAGCAACGCGTTGGTCAAGGGTCGGTTCTGGCAAAAGATCACCCGCCAACTGCTCAATCGTAAACCTGTCAAAAGGCATCTTATTGTTGAATGCCTTAATAACCCAATCCCGATACGGCCACATCTCACGGTAGTTGTCTAAATGCAGTCCGTGGGTATCGCCATACCGCGCAACGTCTAACCAGAAGCGCGCCATGTGCTCACCATATTCAGGCTTATTCATGTAAGAATCAATGAGTTTTTCGTAAGCATCATGGGAATCATCGTTAATGAAGTTATGTATCTCTTCAAGTGTTGGTGGTAATCCAGTGAGATCAAAACTTAGACGTCTGATAAGTGTGCGTTTGTCCGCTGCTCCAGCAGGTTGTAATCCTTCCTTTTCAAGCAGTGCAAGTATGAATGCATCAATCGGATTTTTTACCCAATCCGTTTTAGCAACCTTCGGTAGTGTTGGACGCGCAGGCGTTGTAAATGCCCAATGTTCCTCCCACTTAGCACCTTCACTTATCCATTGCTTGATGGTATCTATCTGTTCTTGGGTTAAAGTCTTATTGAAATCTTCTGGCGGCATTTGACGAAATTCGTCTTCAGAAGTAATTCGAAGATACAACTCACTCTCTTCTGGCTCATTAGGAACGAGAATCGGAAATCCGCTTGGGTCAGAAAACGCACCTTCCTTCGTATCAAGACGTAGGTTTCCTTGACGGGTCTTTTCGTCCGGTCCGTGGCAGGCGAAACAGTTATCCGCCAAAATCGGTCGGATGTCTTGACTATAACTAACAGGTGTCTGTGCAGTTTCATGGTCTTCTGCAGATGCGTGAGATAATCCTAATATGACGATACACAAACATACTAACACAGTCATTAGTGGAACAGAACTTTTAGCACTTTTCACTGGAAAATACTCCCTTTTCAATATGGTCTGCATACTGAAATCTTTTCACGAAATATTATGTTATTTAACGTTTTGGCAATCAATAAGTTTATTAATGACGATTCAATTTTAAGGTGTTAAAGGTCTTATTGTCAATACTTTTTTGATTTAGGGATGTAATTTTGTTGAAGATACTGCAAAAAGATTGTATAATCTTTAACAGCAACTTGTTATGGCCTGTTTAAAATCACCTTCTACTGGAGAAACGGATGCACACAATCACACACGCTGAAGTGCAAACGTTAGTGGCAAAATTACCTTTAGTGTACCGTTTGCTCCATGCCTTAACAACAGTGGAAGGCGAATCACCTTAAGCGAAATTTATATGTCTTTCTGCTGATGAACGTCGGCAACTTCTATCGCAACAGGCAGAGCAGATGAAAAACCACTACAAACACACAACAGATGAACGTACCAAATGGCAAGCTGAAGATTTTAGTCGGAGTACAACATAATGGCATTTAGTGATTTCAAAACGATCCCTGAAGTTCAAAAGAAATTCGGAATACGACATGTGGAAAATGACTTTTTAGAGTCAAAAAACGGCACGAGTCCTTCGGAACAATTTCTACAAGAATTTGAATTTAACCGCGAATATATTGATGTTTTCACTTCCGAAGGCGCGCGGTGTGAGGCAATTATCTTTCCCGTTTTGCGTGAAGTCTACAAAGAGTATGCTGAGGATTACGCACTCTGGATAAAAAAGCCTATTACCTATGATGATGTACTGAGCGGTACGTCTGATTATTTCATTTCAACACGATCTGAGTTGGGTAAACTCGTTGTTGGCACGCCGTTGATAATATTAGTTGAGGCAAAAAAGAACGATTTTGAGATAGGTTGGGGACAATGTTTGGCGGAGTTAGTTGCCGCGCAAAAGATAAACGAGGATACAGAACACCCTGTGTACGGTATTGTCAGCGACGGAACGTTCTGGCAAATTGGACATCTTGTCGGAGAAACCTTCACCCAAAATAGAACGAGTTTTAGTGTGGATAATTTGCCTGTCCTCTTTGGTGCTATTGATTCTGTCTTCAAAGCAGCAAAAAACTCAACCCAGTAAGCATTTTACCGATTTGTGTGCAAACCAACCTACTCCCCAGCAACCTTCTCAAAAATGATAACATGCTGCCACGGCAGGTCACCATGCGTCTCTACCCAAGACAACGGATGTGGTGTCATCTCCTTCATCACTTGCAATTCACTCATCTTGTGCAAACGTTTAATCGGCACACTGTCATCTTCCAAGCGATATTCCACAAAAACCACCCTACCGCCAACTTTGAGTGCACTGCAGATATTCTGCATCATCTCATACGGATGCGAAAATTCATGGTAGACATCTACCATAATAGCCAAATCCACCGAATTCGGTGGTAGTTTCGGGTCGGTAATCGTACCTAATACGCCTTTGATATTCGTAATACCATCCTCCGCCATCTTCTTAGCGAGAATGTCAAGCATCTCCTGCTGAATTTCAACACCGTAGATAGTGCCTGTCTTACCGACTTTCGGTGACATGCGTCGCGCAATATACCCCGTGCCAACACCGATATCCGCAACAACATCACCCTCTTTCAGTTTCAGCAGCCCAATAAGCGTATTCGGCATCTCTTCGCGTTCACGTTCAGGACGTTCTAACCATCCCGCTGCGAGATGTCCCATAACCTCCGATATTTCACGCCCCATATAGATTTTGCCGATACCATCTCGACTTGGTGCGCGTTGTTCATAGCGCGTACTCGTTGGACGTTGCGGGTTTTCAGCAGTTGTGGCATAACCCAACAGAAGAACCATGCCAATAATGCTTACCAAAACATAAAGGTTTTTACACATCGATTTGATCTCCTATATCTAATATTAGTTGTAAACGACCATCTGGGATTTTTCCTTGTCCGCAGCATACGCGAAACAAGCGCGTATGTCGGTCTCGGTTAATTCAGGGAAATCATTAAGAACTTCCGCTACTGTCATCCCCGATGCCAGATACTCAAAAACATCGTAAACAGTGATCCGCATTCCCCGAATACACGGCTGACCGCTGCGTTTGCCTTGTTCAATGGTAATAATATCTCTGTAGTTGTTCATTTCTGCACCCTCTAAGTTTCTAAGTATAGTTCTTTAAAGTTTATCAAAACATCTCTACGAGAAGAGATGCCAATCGCTTCTGCAGGAAAGAGCCAACAGTTTACCACCTTCCGAGATAGAGTCCTCGGTTTTCCATCGGTATCTTCACACGTCTGCCCTGCTGTCGTTGCGAGTCAACGATAGCAAAAACCATTTCGGTGCTACGATGCGCGAGTTGAATGTTACCTTGTGT
This sequence comes from Candidatus Poribacteria bacterium, assembly GCA_963663765.2. GTDB lineage: Bacteria > Poribacteria > WGA-4E > WGA-4E > WGA-3G > MSPOR6. The sequence goes on from CAXXUA010000003.1 coordinate 115,370, forward strand.
TTCAGTGTCAGTGTCAATTGCTTCAACGATGTCCTCAATGCACCCCACAGTGCCACTTTTTCGATCAAAGGATGGGAATTGTGAGTCTAAAACCTCATTATACTGTCCCTGCTGTTTTCGGAGTTGAAAACCAAGACCGTTATTTAAAGAACGAACTGTACCTTTGCTACAATTCACCTCAAATTCGTAAGCAGTGCCCGGAATGCTGATGCCGTTAATACCATTCTGAAAACGGATGAATCCCATTACAATACTCGGATCAGAATCGGTGCGGTTGTCCTCAAAGTCTGCATCAGCAACAGCGACATTGCCTTGTACGTACTCTATCGGTGAATCGCTTGCTAAAAAGAGGATTAGGTCTGCAGCGTGCGTATAACCCCATAAGGCAGAACCTCCCGTATAAGCAATGATAGAACGACGTTCACCTAATTCTCCACTCTCAAGGATTTCGCGCATTCTCATGTATCCGGGTGTCCAACGCCGCTGTGTGCCGAGATTGAATTTGATGTCATATTCTTCACACACCTCCAACATTGCGTCCGCTTCTACCATAGAGGCACAGAGCGGTTTGTCACAATAGATGCCTTTCACACCGTTTTCTGCAGCAAATTGTGTGATCACGGCATGGTTACCCGGTCGCGTGGCGATACTGACAATATCCGGTTTCTCTTGTGTTATCATCTCTTGATAATCAAGGTAATACTTCGGGATGTTCCACTTATCGCAAACATATTTTGCCTTTTCTTCAACTACATCTGCAGCAGCGACAAGTGCTGTTCGTTCACAAGCGGTATAACTCGCAGCATGTGAGTAAGGAAGCTCACCGTGCGGCGTTCCTTGCACCTCCTCATCAATAGTACCACCCATCCGTCCACATCCGACAAGACAAGCGCGATATTGTGTTTTTAACATTGGCGTTCCTCCATCAAGTTTCGTCTTTGAAACTGAAATGTTACGTTATTTTGAGTTCCGAATAAACATTTTCTGGAAATTGACACGGTTAGGAAACCACACAAGAGGAGTCAATTTTGTGTTCCACCGCACTCGGTAGGCAAGTTTTGTAAACGCACCATCTATGTCGTCTTCACTTCTGAACTCAGTGATTCTTACAAAACACGCCTACCCAACCAAATGTTGATAACTGAATGCGAACCACTACTGCCGTATTAACATTTTGCGAGTAGCAGTGAAGTCCCCTGCGGTGAGAGTGTAGAAGTATACGCCACTAGCGATCTTTTCTCCATTCTCGTTTTTACCATCCCAATACGCTGCACGGGCACGGTCATGATAGATACCGCTAGGCTTATCTCCTAAATCTAACGTCCGAATCAACTTGCCATCTTCAGTCCGGATAGAGATACTAACATTCGCAGGTGATGCCAATTGATACGGAATCCACGTATCAGGATTGAACGGGTTCGGATAGTTTTGGAGCAGTTGGTTACGCTTTATCTGACCGAGTGTGACAAGTTGCTTCCCGCGTGCCTCAACGGAAAACGGTTTATCAAGATCTGTTTCATCAGCATCGAATCTGTAATCCCAGAGCAGCACGGTTCCGTCAGAACTCCCACTTGCAAACGTGCGATTATCACTACCGAAAGATATACTGAGCACGGGTCCCCTATGCCCCTCAAGTTTACGTAGATGTATTCCTTTGTTTGCGTCCCACAACCGAATGTGTGTGTCATTACTTCCACTTGCGACAACGTTGCCATCCGGACTAAAAGCAACACTATTGACGATACTCGTATGCCGCTCAAGGGTGTGCAAAAGTATCCCCGATTTTACATCCCACAGCCTGACGGTGTTGTCGTCATGAATTTCGTTCCCACTGCCACTTACAATTGTGTTTCCATCCGGACTAAATGAGATACTATTGATAATAGACGTATGTCCTTCATAAGTGCGAAGGAGTTTCTTTGAGTTTACATCCCATAGCCTGATGACTGAGTCCGGGCTCCCAAACGCTATCGTCTTACTATCCGGACTAAACGCAACACTATTGAGGAACCTTGCCTGATCCCAGATTCTAAGGTGAAGTTCCCCTGTTCTTGCGTTCCATATAGTGAGGTCTGAGTCTAAACCTGAACCACCGCTTGCGACAAACTTGCCATCCGGACTAAATGAGACACAATTAAGCCATTTGCAATTATCCGACCTCATTCTATGGACAATGTCAGTGGTGTTTATATCTAACAGAACGATAACTCCTGAGTCACCGACAGTTGCGATCATATCACCATTTGGACTAAATGACAAATCATAGACCGAACCTCCAGTCTTGGTAAGCATTTTATGTCTTTCACCCGTATTTATGTCCCATAATCGAATATCTCTTGTACCGCCACCTGCGAGTAAACTACCATCCGAACTAAAAGCGATACTTGTAAACCTTCGCGTATGTCCCTCAATTGTGCGTATATGTTCCCCTGAGTTTGCATCCCATAGACGAATAGTAGAATCCGAACTCCCACTGACGAGGGTGTTGCCATCCGGACTATAAGCTAAGGTTTCAACCCAACTTTTATGCCCTTCAAGTGAGTGGAGATGTTCCCCTGTTTTTACGTCCCACAGACGCATGGAATCCCAACTCCCGCTTGAGAGGATGTTGTTTTTAGGATTAAAAGCAATACTTGAAATCCTGCCCCGATGTCCTTCAAGTGTTCGTAGTTGTTCCCCAGTTTTTAAATCCCACAACCGGACGATTTTATCAAGAACGGTATTATCAAAACTTACACTTGCTATCATTGTCCAATCCGGACTAAATGAAATATTAAATGCTGTAATATCAAATGTTTGCAGGTGTTCCCCATTTTTTGCGTTCCACAACCGAACAGTTCCATCATAACCCCCACTTGCGAGTGTGTTTCCATCCGGACTAAAAGCAACACTAAGAATCCCAGCCTGATGCCCCATAAGTGATCGGAGGTGTTCCCCGTTTTTTGCGTCCCACAGTCGCACAGTTCTGCCATGCCCCCCACTTACGATTGTGTTGCCATCCGGACTAAAAGCAACACAATAAATGGTGGTCCAATGTCCTTCAAGTATGTGGAGTTGTTCTCCAGTTTTTAAATCCCACAACCGAACAGTTTTGTCACGACTCCCACTTACGATTGTATCTCCATCCGGACTAAAGGCAACACAACTAACTCCATCCGCATGTCCAGTGTATAGGTCAAGTTCTTCTCCTGTTTCAGCATCGTATATCCAAATGCCGATATCACCTACAACAGCGAACTTGTCACCATTTGGTGAATACGCAATATCACCCAATATCCTCCCTTTTCCAAACCGTGCTATAGCGCCTTTGGGTAGACCCAATTCCGTATGGTCTTGAGCGGTGACGCTGGGTGCGGTTATCAGTGTTATGAGCAGTGTTATCATGATTGTAGACAAAATCTTTTTCACTGTCTGCTCTCCTATTGTGTTGTGTGCTTCTTATATCATAAGAGGTAAAACTTCTATTGAAAGTAATGTAAATTTCATATACGCACACCGAACTCAGGGTTATTCAGTTTTCCTAATTTTTGGATTTATCCAAAAAGAACCCCGCGGTAGGAGCGACCTCCCGGTCGCGATTTTCTCAGTAAACGACTAAAATGCCTAAAACTAAATAACCCCGCACCGAACTCAAAAGAACCCCGCGGTAGGAGCGACCTCCCGGTCGCGATTTTCTCAGAAAACGAATAAAAATACCTAAAACTAAATAACCCCGCACCGAACTCAAAAGAACCCCGCGGTAGGAGCGACCTCCCGGTCGCGATTTTCTCAGAAAACGAATAAAAATGCCTAAAACTAAATAACCCCGCACCGAACTCAAAAGAACCCCGCGGTAGGAGCGACCTCCCGGTCGCGATTTTCTCAGAAAACGAATAAAAATGCCTAAAACTAAATAACCCTGCACCGAACTCACGTTATGTTAGGTAGACAATTGGACAACATCCTTTTTGACAACTTCCTTGATATGTCCATAAGACGCTGTCTTTGTCAGTTCCTGTACCTCTGGTGACAAGCGATTGACAATTACCTCAGGCAGCCCGACTTTGCCTTCATATTGCGGACGATACCGAAGAATTAGAAATCGTCTATCTCGATCTTTCGGTTTCCATCGCAAAACGCCATGTGTCAAAAGTTCAGATATGACAACAAAGTCGCCTGCTTTCGGTGTTATATTGGTGAAAACGGGATTCGGTGCAGGATCAATACCATCCGGGCCGGGTGTCAGAAGGTCTTCAGGTCGTTCAAATTTGCTCTTATGCGAACCTGGTATAACAATCAATCCACCATCGCCAGGATGGACATCGGTGAGGTAAAAAAACGCCACGAAATCGTTGCAGTAGATGCGATTATCCTTTATCTCGTAGCGAGTCAGCCAGTGACGTCCCTCTCTTGCACAGTGCAAGCCAGCAGGATTTGTTCCCATCGGTTGTCTGTCAGGATTGTGTTGTTCAAGTGTGAGTGTCCCCGATACAAACCGAGGCATATCAAAGGTGAATTCTTTGATAAGGGACCAAATAGCGGGATGCACCGTCATCGTTTCAAGTGATCTGTCAAACGCGAAGCCATGTTCATATCTACCCCCTTTGCCGGGTTCTAATTCACGCGGACGTGTCGTAAATCCTTCGGGACGTTCATCAAGTGGCATGTGGATATATTTGTTAACTGCTTCTTGTGCCGCTTTCAGTGCGTCCCCTGTAACAGCGTTTTTAATGTGTAGGTAGCCTGTAATGTCAAATAAATATTGCTGTTTCGGAGTCATGATTTTTTCCTTTTATATTATGCAGTGAATTGTATCATATTTTTCATATTCTGAATCAGAATTCATTCTATTAGAAGAAATAAAGAGATGCACGATCAATAGGTTACATCTTTCACACACCGAAAACCGCTACAACTCTCTGTGTTCACAGGAGGGTAGTTAGTGCGATATGTTACTTGCGGGGCTTGAGCACAAGCGTTCCATCCACCACTTCGTAAAACGCGTTCAGTCAGCACAGCATCAGCGTCAAATGTCCCACTCTGCATAACACGTTCAGTACGTATATCCATGTAATTTTCTACTAAATCTGTAATACTATCATGACCACCAATTGGATTACGTCGCAGTGCAGTGTTGTTAGTCTGAAAATCAAATGCATCCAGACACCACTCCCACACGTTACCCGTCATATCATATAATCCGTATCCATTAGCAGGATAACTTCCTACAGGGGCGGTATATTGATACCCATAGGTGTCAACTTAAGAAAAAAGTGTTGGCATATTCTCTTGTGGGAGGGGTTTTTAACCCCGATTTGAGTGGAAATGAACATAAAATCGGGGTTGAAAACCCCTCCCACAAGAGGTAAAATTCCTTAAGTTGACACCTATGGGGGCGGTATATTGATACCCATCATCTGCATCCATATTTGACCAATCAAAGTTTGTGTTTTTATCGGCGAAATTACACTGTGTTCCATTTGGTTCAGTATCGCCCCACGGGTACTTATGACCTTCCAAGCCTCCGCGTGCAGCCTTCTCCCATTCTGCTTCCGTAGGCAAACGTTTCCCCACCCATTTTGAGTATGCTATCGCTGCATACCAACTCACAAAAATAACAGGGTGATCCGCATCACCTTCAGGATAATTGTTGCCATTCCAATGTGTTAAATAACCTTCGCTGTATCCTTGATAGATACGTTCCTTCCGCCACTGTGGGTTAGCATCTACGAACGCTTTGTATGCCGCATTTGTCACTTCATGAATATCCATATAAAATGCATCTGTGTAAACAGTGTGTACTGGATATTCATAATCTTTTGGATCGGCATCAGGACTTCCTATTTGGAATTCACCTGCAGGAATTAGTACCATTCCATCTAAAAGGGATTCATCGTTGTTTGTGGGATTATTTTCTGCTGAATGTCTCATTTTCTTTCAACACCTCCTACTCCTCGCAATTTTAAATCTTTTCGCTTCTCACACACCGAAACCCAAGACTATCCTCTGTATTCACAGGCGGGTAATTGTCTCGAAACGTTACTTGCATGAATCGAGCATCGTCATTCCATGCACCACCGCGCATAGGTCGCTCGGTCCCAATCTTTTCATAATTTTCTACGATTTCATCAATACTATCAGCACCTCTAATCGGATTACGATTCGGTGAATAACTGTAAAACTTAGCGTGGTAAGAATCCAGGCACCATTCATCTACGTTACCCGCCATATCGTATAGACCATATCCGTTAGCAGGATAACTACCTACAGGGGCGGTCCATCGGTACCCATCATCTACATCCATATTTGACCACTTAAAGTCTGTATTTTTATCTGCGAAATTACACTGTGTACCATTCGGTTCAGTATCACCCCACGGGTATTTATGACCTTCCAAACCACCACGTGCAGCCTTCTCCCATTCCGCTTCCGTAGGTAAACGTTTCCCCACCCATTTTGCATAAGCCATCGATGCATGCCAACTCACAAAAGTTACTGGATGATCCCCTTCGCCTTCTGGATAGTTGTTATTACGCCATCGCGGTAAGTACCCTTCTGCGTTTCCTTGGTAGACGCGATCCCTCCGCCACTTTGGGTTAGCATCTACAAACGCTTTATATGCCGCATTTGTCACCTGATACATATCCATATAAAATGCATCAATATAAACAGTGCGAAACTGCTGAGGATTATCTTTTTCCACAAGTGCGTTAATCCCCATTTGGAATTCACCTGCTGGTATTAGTACCATCCTTGCTATATCATGCTCATCGGTATTTATATTTTGGTTGTTCATCGGAATGCTCCATTTTCTTCTGATTTACCCTATGTCTTCAATTCTATTGTAATATCTTTTCGTGAAGTTTGTCAAGAAAACGATATAGGGCAGGTGTGTAAATTTATTGTAGAAACACATATTTAAATGAGAATGTGTAAAGTTTTGTAATTACATTGATATGACTTCTGTTAGGCTCTTTTTCCCGTATGTGTATAGTATCCTTCATTTGTCTGATACAGGATTTTTAGAGGGCAAGATAAAAAATTATGACCCTCAAAGAACCTTCCTAAATAGAAAACAATTCATCATATCTGCAAAAGGGTGTCTCTTAGAATTAGCACGCAAAACTTCAGACTCTAATCCTGGTAATCTGATAATCCTGAAAATCCTGGTTCAGACAAGTACCCAAAGGAGGATTGACGTTTCTTCTACATGAAGATTAAATACATGAAGATTAAAAAAATAATTAGGTAATTTTATCTAACCTACCCTGGTAGGCGTGCTTTGTAAGCGCGCTGGTACATCAAGTCCCAAGAGCGCGCTTACAAAGCACGCCTACCGTATGAGAAATATTTATTACCCAATTAATAAATTAATCTTCATCAAGAAGAAATGTCAACAATAGAATCCCAATAGATTATACATGTAATCAATTGTTCTCAAAACAAAAACACAACATACCCACACAACAATATGGTATAATATTACCCATACACCCAAATGAAATCCTAACTTTAAGACCGTAATTCACCATAAATGATTAATGTTACCATTTGTAAAAACAAGAACAAAAATACACAACAAAAAAAACAATAAAAAATCCATTTAGTTGTTTTTTTCAAAATTTCGTAAATTTACAAAACCGACATAAACCTATACCAAGACAGGAACGATAACACTTATGAAAAAAACGCAAAAAAAACAACTAAAACATTACACGATTGGTACATAATTCATAATCAGAGCTATTCCTCTCCTACAAAAGAAGGAAAATCAGGATTGATAATGATTATACAAAACACCTGCAAAATTGGTAAATTCTATAGTCTAATAAAATCAGGACTTACGCACCCAACGGTAGGCGCGCTTTGATGAAGATTAAAAAATAATTTCGGTAATTTTGCAGAGAAATCCCGGCGCGCTTACAAAGCACGCCTACAGGGTTTGGTGAAAATTAGAATTACCGAATTAATAGATTAATCTTCATGTAAGCGCGCTGGAAACCAAAAAAATGCTGAAAATTACACCATTTTCGTCATAATTCTTCATCAAATCATGAAAACTGCGTAAGTCCTGAAAATAAAAATACTTGGAGGAAGTATATGAAACTCGGATTTGTGAGTGCAATTTTGCCTGACCAGACATTAGCAGAAGTAGTCCAATTCGCAGCAGACACAGGTTATGATTGTGTAGAACTGATGTGCTGGCCCAAAGGAAAAGCCGAACGACGATATGCAGGTGTGACACACATTGATGTCACAGCACTTACCGATGCGGAAGTAGACGCAACTCTACAGTATGTATCGGATGCAAACACAACAATTAGCGGTTTAGGCTACTATCCGAATCCATTAACACCGAACGAAACAGAAGCAGAAATCTATAGAGAACACCTAAAAACGCTAATATTGGCAGCAAAACGTTTATCGGTAGACATCGTAAATACATTCATCGGAAGAGATCAGAGACGCACAATAGACGGCAATTGGGAACGGTTTAAACAGGTTTGGACACCGCTCATTCAATTTGCTGAAGACAACGGCATCCGAATCGGCATTGAGAACTGCCCGATGTTCTTCACCGAAGACGAATGGCCAGCAGGACAAAACCTCGCTTATGCACCAGCGATCTGGGAACGAATGTTTGATGAGATACCGTCCTCTAACTTCGGACTCAATTTCGACCCATCCCACTTTATATGGCTTCAGATGGATTACCTGAAACCACTTGTCACTTTTGCGGATCGTATCATTCATGTGCATGCAAAGGATGTCCGTTTAGATAAAGAACGGCTTGATGAGGTAGGTATACTCGCAACACCTTCGTCATATCATACACCAAAATTACCAGGACTTGGCGATGTAAATTGGGGTCGTTTTTTCTCCGTCCTTAACGACATAGGCTATGATGGATCAGTCTGTGTGGAAGTTGAAGATCGTGCCTATGAAGAGACATTGAAGAAGCGACAACGTGCCTTAAGACAAAGTCATATCTTCCTCAGACAGTTCATAGGGTGACAAGATGGACACTTACGAATGGGTGCAAAAAGAATACACAGAACTTAAACACGCAGGTTTGCTGCGAAACCTTCGTACCATTACGACTGCACCGACAGGAACGGTCAACCTTGATGGACGTGATGTCGTGTTGCTTGGGTCAAACAACTATTTAGGACTGAGTACACATCCCGATGTTATTGACGCTGCAGTTGAAGCAATAAAAACTTACGGCACAGGTGCAAGCGGTTCTCGTCTAATTTCAGGAAATAACAAACTCTACGCAACGTTAGAATACAACATAGCCAAAACAAAAGGAACTGAAGCATCTCTCGTATTTAGCTCAGGTTATGCTGCGAATACAAGCATCATTCCTGTACTTGCAGGAGAAGGGGACCTTATCCTAAGCGATGAACTCAACCATGCAAGCATTATTGATGGATGCCGTCTCAGTCGTGCCACAAAAAAAATATACAAACATTGTGACGTAGAACATCTAAAAATGCTATTGGCAGAGTCCTCTGAATATAAGCGGCGACTTATCGTGACTGACGGTGTGTTTAGTATGGATGGAGATATTGCACCGCTACAACACATTTACCAAACCGCATTGAATTACAATGCAATGCTACTTGTAGACGACGCACACGGCTTTGGTGTTTTAGGAAATGATGGAAGTGGCACCGTCGCACATTGCGGACTAATAGGTGAAGACATTATCCAAATGGGAACACTCAGTAAAGCGATTGGCTGTTTAGGAGGTTATGTCACGGGGAGTCGCGTATTGATTGAATTGCTCATCAATCGCGCACGTGGCTTCATATTTTCAACAGGACTTCCTCCAGCAACATTAGCTGCAGCAGATGCAGCAATAAAGGTCATGCGTTCCTCACCAGAATTACGCCATCGGCTAATGAAGAATGCAGACACTTTGAAAACAGCACTCACCAATTTAGATTACAAACTATTACCAAGTCAAACACAGATTCTACCAGTGATCTTAGGTGAACCACAACGTGCTACACATGTCGCGGAAGCACTCCTAAAAGAAGGGGTATTTGCACCTGCTATACGTCCACCCGCTGTCCCATCAGGAACAAGTCGTTTGCGTGTCACTGTAATTGCAACACACACAGATACAGAGATACAACATGCAATAGACGCTTTTGTCAACGTGCATCATTCGGGACAGCCAAAAGATAGTTGATGATTATCTCCGCAGCGACGACACCTTTAGGGTTATCACCATGATGTGTTTGGTGAACCATCGCAAGACGACCCAGTACTCCATCTCGGAGAATTACTGGATCTGCCAAAGTGCATTCAGTATCACCAGTATCACTCGCAAAAATCTTCTCTGCATACCACGCAGAGCCAAGCTGCTCTAAAGGAAAAGGTCTGTCCGATTTAAAGTCAACTAAATTCGGGGTCAATGTCTTGCCACTATCAGTGACATCCATATACAGTTTCTCAAAATACTCAACATTAATATCAATATCAGGAAGATCCATAAGGTTTTGCAACGGAGCTTTGTAGTTAGGAGTACCATCTGAACTGTAATAACCTAAATAATCCCCATGATTCAGAAGCGTATCACCATCTGTCGTTTCAATCCATTTTTCAACGACAGACCCATCAGACTGTGTATTGCCCGAAGGATAGATTGATGATGGTAAAACGCTATAGAGGATACAAACATTCACAGCACCGTTTCCTGTTGTCTCTGTCATCCAATTACTAAGAACGTCTTCACGGCTTGTAACCTCAACACGAATTCCGTTAGATTCCAAAAGTTTCTTCGTCTGTTCTGCTTCATAAGATGCATTTTCCAGTGTTATCCACGATGCACTGCCTGAATAAATCATCACAACTATCGGTTTATCTACCTGTTCTGCATCCGATACACCAGATTCAACAGGTTTAAACTCTTGCTCAACTTTTGCGCAATTTGAAATGAATACCATACAACCAAATAAGGCAATGAAAACTACCCATTCACACTTTCGCATATATAATTCTCCACAAAAAAACATATTTACTATAAACAATTTTCAAAGTACTATCGTTAATAATAACACGTTATACATTGAGATTAGGTTTCTGAAAATGTTGACATATTGAACAGAATTAACTACATTGGACCTTGCTACAATTCACCATAACCATAAAATAATAGCATTTTCTGTTGACAACAAAAAAATAAACATGATACACTAAAATTAATATCATGTACATAGGAGAAATAAAGCATGCCGAAAAAGATTATCTTGACCAGTGTTTTGTTTCTAATAGGTTTGTCTTACGCATTAGGACATCTGATTGACGAAAAACTGCAGAACTTTCAATATAATGCCGAATTCGTTACGGTCGCTCCTATTGTTGATGGATACCTGGATGACCCCGTTTGGGAAGATGCACTAACCGGTAAACTTGAACAAGAGATATCCAGTGGACATAAGTGGACAGATTCCGGCGATTTTACAGGTTCATTCAAAGCCGTCTGGCGTGGTGAATTCCTGTATATCGCAATCAAATTACAAGACGATCACATTGAAAGTTATCAATCTAAACCCTATATGGAAGATCAACTTATCCTACACATAGATGAATTTCACTATCAACGCAAAAGTGACCTACACCGCTATGAAATACCTGTAGGTGTAGAATCCGGTGCATTAAAAGCACCTTTGACTTCTATTGCTTGGGGTAGTGATGGGAAAACTTGTGAGCTCAGTTTCCGACTCGGAGACATCGCAGATAAAGACAATGCAATCGGGTTCAGTATTGTCTATCACGATGTTGACAACGGACATTTACAAAACAAAATCGCATGGGGACCAGAAGGGTACACAGAACTAAACGAACTACTACCTGATCTTGTCTTCACAGCAAAAATTAACCCGAATTCACAGCAGAAATTAATACGATGGGGACAAATCAAAAGACTTTACTAACACATATATCAGGGACAAACCCAACAACACTCACATAATTGTTGGATTTGTCCATAAAAAAGAGGCTCGCTTGTATTATTTCGGTAAAACTTTAGAACTCATGGGTATTGCTTGTTTAGGTGCTGCCCTCTTTTTAGGTCTTGTCAATCCTTTTGAATATAGTGAAACAAAGGCAATGGGTGTTGAAATGGGTTTCCTCACACTCGGCATTGTCGTCTTTTTCATCGGTAGGTTGATTGAAAAACGTTCTTAGTAAATATCAAACCTGCCTTACTTCCGTAACGAACCCATCAATCTTGATTAAAAAATAATTCAACTCTATCCTGTAGGAAATTAAACTTGTCCGACAATCTTTTCACGAATCCGATTTCTTTCATTTTCTTAGCATTCTTAGCGATTGTTTTGGGAGTGAACCGCATAAACTTTGTTGCTTCTCGCACCGTCATCTCGGCTTCACCTATTGTCCAGTCAGAATATATCTTGCGTGTAGTCCAATCCACAAAGACGCGCTAAGTGATCTCTCCGTCAGCGAGCAACTGGCTCGGTGATCCTTTGCCTCTTGGCACGGCACACTTCTGGGGTCTACCATCTTTGTCCACCGGTGTATCCTGTGGATCACACTTGTGTTGTATAACTCTGTAGAAATATGCGCCATCGGACTTGCGTTTACCCTCAACGATAAGCCATCCGTTCTCAATAAGCCACCGTAATCCACGATGCACTTGAGAATGACAGTTTACATTCGTTAGTCCAGCAAGCTTTCGAAGCGATAAAGCATGTGATATACCTGTTTCCCAATCGGAATACTCATTTACCACCAGATAAAGTGCTTTTTCATAAGCCGGCACTTTCTGTTCAGGATCAAAGATACTATGCTCACCACACGGCACTTGATAGGTCGTCTCTTGGATTTCTGGTATGCCTAAAGCTTGAGATGCTACTTGGGAATTATTCGCATCAAATACGGGAAAAGGTGAGGGTTCAAGCGGTTCGTATTCTAAAAAACTTTTGTAAGATTCAGCATATTTGCTGGCATCGGATAGGTTAATATGAAACTTATTCTCAGTTTTTGTCGTTTTTTGGGTCATTATATACCTCATTTTGAGGTGCTAAAAGTATCACATAAAAAATAATTGAAAAAAAACTTGATTTGTTATTACTTGATATGGTATACTTTTAACAACTTGTTTATAGCAGGTAACCGATTTTAAAAGACTGTCCTGTCCAAAAATCGTGCCGATACTGCTTTAGTATACCCAAGATATTTCGTGTATCTTGGGTTTCGGCTTTTAAACATAAACTATTTAATTCATAACATATCTATCCTACTATTAATTCCAATAATTAATCAAATTAAAAATCATTAAATTTGCGTAATTTTATGAACAGGACTTACGCAATACACATGCAATGCAAAAATAGCATCATGTCTATAATGCTATCTGATATAAAATAATGGGTTTGTCCAACTTGTTACATAGCCCAACGAATTCCACATATACTAATGGGGGCGAAGGCACCACGGTGATGTGGTGAGTATAGCCCTTCGCCACTGTTGGACTTCAAATATTAGATGCTATTTTTACGAAAATAACAACATAAAAAACCACATTAAAAAAGGGCAACATTTGAGAAGTCTATGATTACCGAAAACAGGCAGATACTAATGATTGTCAAAAATGTGTAAAGAAGGTAAACTTATCAAACACTCACCAAAGGAAACACATTAATGGATTGGGTAAACAATTTAATGGATTGGGTAAACAATTTTAGTCTTGTAATAACAACCGTTGCTACTGTTGTACTTGCGTTTTTTAATATAAAATATGTTCGTCTTGTGCGGAAAATGTTAATCTCCTCTCACAGACCTGAAATTATTGTGGGGTATAATTGGACAAAATTGAGAGAAGGAGGATTGAAAAATAACGATTTCATTATGTATCTTTATGTCAAAAATGTAGGACGTGGTACTGCTTATAACATAGACTTTATATATGATAAATCTTACGAACTACCTATACTTGAAGTAGGATTCCCAAATAGGATCCTTGACGAGATAAAGTTGCTCCAAGAAGGTATTTCTATTCTTGAACGGGGTGGTGAAAGAACAGAAATTGCATTTGGGGGAAATACTGTTAATTTTAACATTCTAAAACAATTTTGGGAGAAAGAAGAAAAACACACTACTAATATCAATGTGATCTGTGAAGATTCAGAGAAGGTTTCGTATAATCAAACTTTAACCCTTGATTTTTGTAGACCTAACTATTCTAACGAAGCCAATCCGTAATACGATCCTAACGAGAGGGGAGACTTTATGACACAAAACTTTCCCGACAAAGCACTATACGAAATGGACAACCTTGAAGTGCTACGTGGCATGAACAGCCAAACCGTAGACCTCATCGCCACCGATCCGCCCTTCAACATCAAACGCAACCGCAGCGGCACAGCCGGACATTATGTAGACAACTGGAAATGGGGAGACACCGGCATGCTGCCAGATCAATGGAAATGGAACGAAGTGCATCCAAAATGGCTTGAGGAAATTAAAGACAACCACACCGCACTATACCATGCCATAGACGCTGCCAAACATTGTCAAGGCGAAGATACAGCAGCGTTCTTGTGTTTTCTCAGTGTCAGACTCATTGAAATGCACCGTATCCTAAAACCGACGGGTAGCATCTATTTGCATTGTGATCCCACCGCAAGCCACTACATAAAAATGTGTATGGATGCCATCTTTGGAAAGAAAAACTTTAGGAATGAGATTGTGTGGCATTATAGAAGATGGACAGCCGCTTCCAAACGTTTTCAGAAAATGCATGATATAATTCTCTACTACACTAAAACAGAGAGTTACATCTTCACAAAACCTTTGCAGGAATATTCCGATGAGAAATATATTGAGGATACAGTTCGTGGAATGGTTGATGGGAAGCTTGTTCGCTTGAAAGATGAAAAAGGGAATTACATCAAAAGAGAAACACAGAAAGAGGGTGTTTTGATGCACGACGTATCGAACGATATTAACTTTATTGGACCAACCGCTGACGAGCGCACCGGTTCTCCTGACCAAAAACCGCTTGCCCTCTATGAACGCATTGTCAAAGCAAGTAGCAACAAAGGCGATCTTGTCCTCGACCCCTTCTGTGGTTGTGCAACCACGATTATTGCAGCAGACAACCTCAAACGTCGATGGGTAGGCATAGACAGACGCATAGATGCTCGCTACCACATCATAACGCGTCTAATGGGCATTAGCAAAAAAGAACGCGAACGGATAGAGAAATACGCTACAGATAAAAACTGGTTAGAGAAGCAAACCGCAAAATATGAAATCCACTATCAAACCGAGCCTCCGACCCGCACCGATCAGGACGTTCCCACAGCCCCCGAATTATCCCATGTCTATCAATACCATCTCGAACCGCTGCACATCCATGCCGAGATGCATCAATTCCTTGTCCATCAGTTCGGATTGAAATGTTGGGGATGCAGCTTTGAACCACCCGACAAACGCTATTTACACCTCGACCACATCGTCCCGAAAAGCGATGGCGGCACCAACGATATAGACAATCGCGCGCTCTTATGCCAACCGTGCAATAGCAAAAAATCTAATACGATGAGTCTCACCTCGCTGCGGAGACAAAACAAAAAGGAAGGGTATATCCAACAAGGCGAAGCGATAGACCTCCGAGCTGCTTTGGCGTGGACGCGATCCCTTTTAGTCCAAACACTCCGAGAAACACCATATCAACCGCGCCTCCCCATTGAAAGTGATGGATAATATTAATTTTATAAGTAAGTCATAAAAAAGAGGATAATTCCTAATTTAGTTTTTCTATTTGACGTGACAAACCGCCAATCTTTGTGGTACCATGTATCATAAAATCTGACATATTTCAATAGAATAAGGATAATAAATTCATGGATAATCACAGAAATTATGAAATCCGAAGTGTTTTTATTTCATATTCACATGATAATGAAGACCACAAACAGTGGGTATTAAATCTTTGCAATGATTTAGTTTCTGAAGGAATTGAAGTTATATTTGATGAGTGGAATCCTATTGGTAAAAATGTGCAGGCTTTTATGGAAAGTTGCACAGAACATGATAGAGTTATTATTATATGCACTCCTGGATATGTTATGAAAGCAAATAATGGAAAAGGTGGAGTTGCCTATGAGAAAGCAATTATAACTCAAGAAATAATAAAAGATACTAATTATGACAAATGTATACCTATAGTTAGGGAAAGCTCTCCTTCACTAGATATGAATCCAAAGTTTATAGGACACGCCAGATATATAGATATGCGTAATGATAGTGGATATAAAATAGAATTAGAGCGATTAGTCAAAACAATTCTTGGAATAGATGTAGAAGAGAATCAAGAAAGAGGAGAATTGGTAATTAAGGGGAATATACTAAGAAAAATACTGGATTCCAAAAAAGATAGCATAATTAATTCGCATGACGATAAAACTGTAGAGTTGCTGGATAAAGTATGGCAGGAATTAGGCAATGTCAGAGCTTATGGTCACCTGGATTTTTCATATTTATCCAGAGATACAGAAGAATCTGACATTGAAGAGCTGAAATTTATTGTTGATCAATTGGAGTTGATGGAATTCGTATCTGTTATAAGGAATAGAACTTTAGGAAGTAGATATGGATATCCTTTCCAAATTAATAGAATAGATGCTATATTTGAAAAGGATATTAGGTTTATAAATATTATAAAGGAGCAGTTAAAACCTGTTCTTCAAGATTTACCTTGTGGTGAATCTATGAAAGTAGAAAATATATTAGATTATCTAAACGATATAGACAAAGAACAAGCTAGAAATCTTATTTTGTTTGCCTTAAAAGATTTTAAGTTATCAGGATCTATTGAATTGTATATAGACCAATATTTGGGTTTCTCTCCGGGTGATTTGAAAAATAGTATGATACAAAAGATGTAGATCTATTAGGGATTAAATATCTATACCAAACAAGTATTTTCAGAATTGACATCAACGAGCGGCGTTCGGTATAAGGCGTGCACTGCTTTTGTTGGCAGGCAGACATTTGCGCTGTGTGGTAGTGTGTCGTTTCGCTTACACGGCACTTGCAACCCTGCTGTACCACCGCTTTGCACCGCACGTGCATTTATACCTTCCGCCCGATGTTCCCGATTTATGAGAAGAACACCGTTTTTTTGTGAATGTGGAAATAAAAAGATGTTCAGATTGCCTCAGAACACATTTATTGATATGCCCCTATATATACACACACACAGCGGGACAAGAAAAAACAACCATCCGTGAAAATACCTCAGAGAAATGCGAAATAGAAAGGACAACCCAACGAAAAACGACACACCGGAAATCAACTGCATTAAAAACAGTTGATTAAACGCAAAAAGTGTAATTTTCACATGTTTTACAAACGTAGTCTTTTTTTATTATACCAATTCAAATAAATCTTGTCTCATTAAGGAATTCTACTGTTTACTGGCAGGGGGTTACTCTCTTCGGTAGGAGCGACCCGGGGATTGCCAAAAGGCATTCATACCGTTGATTTGGGGGAATGCCATACGCGCATTCATACCGTTGATTTCTTGATTTGCCGGTCGCGACCGTGAGATCACTCCTACCAGATTTCCGCTGGTAAGGAATTCTACTGTTTACTGGCAGGGGGTTACTCTCTTCGGTAGGAGCGACCTCCTGGTCACGACCATGATGTCGCTCCTACCAGATTTCCGCTGCTAATGAGACATTATCACATGAAAATGGTATAATCAAGGAGTATTACACATGGCAATAAAACCAGAAAGTATATGGACAGCTGAAGATAAATCTTACACAGTTCTCGTGTATAACTGCAATACCTCTAAACAGATGGTTACCAGTGTCCTAAAATATTCTGAAAGAAAATATTCACCTCTATTATGCGATAATATAAGGTTTTCAACTCCTGAACGTTTTCGTACGATAGAAGTTCCTCCTGGTGCAGAACTTACGAGAGATGAGTTAGAAGCAACACGACAAGAATTTATTCCGATAGAACAATCAAGTGAATTACATAGTAGTCTCGCAAGAAGCATTAACAAAGAACCTTCAGAATTAATGACTCGCTTAAAAATAACTTTTCACGTCAACGACTGTTGGATTTATAGCACAGCTGCGGATTATATGCCAAAGGAGACACAATCGCCAGACCATAATTGCATTACACGTATAGATAATCCTTACAAGTTTGCTCTACAAACAGGTAGGAATATTGCCCAAAGGATATGTTCAAACAAAAAATTTGTAGAAGAGCATTTAGAATATTGTCCACGTGGTAAAAGTTTTGATCTATACAATCAATTACATGAATCCTACTCGTGGATTGGCGAAAAAGTGATTTTAGTCGTACACGGTTTGGTTGATTATAGTTATGATGAAACTGATGATTATAATCGTCCATTACAATTTATTAAACGTCAAAATTATAATGTTCAACAGGAATATCGATTTACAGCACAAGTGTTAGGTTATTCAATGAAAAAACAGTACGTTGACTTAGATACTCCAGTTGATTTGAAAAGCCTTATGTCCCTTGTTGGCAGCGAATTACAGGAGTCACTTGTTATCAAAAGCGTATCACCTCAAAAAATGATTAAAAGAC
Source organism: Candidatus Poribacteria bacterium (assembly GCA_963663765.2). GTDB lineage: Bacteria > Poribacteria > WGA-4E > WGA-4E > WGA-3G > MSPOR6. The sequence goes on from CAXXUA010000003.1 coordinate 133,967, forward strand.
TATTCGGGGAACGTATAGAGAGTTTTCATCTAGTATGTCAAGATGGTGAAAAGTTGTTTAAGGTGTGTGATTACGATTTAAATACACATCAACCAATAAACATTGATACCACAGTATCAAGCAAATACTTGAATTTCGATTTGCTGAATGTAGACGTTTCCAAAATGCTAAGTTCTGGCCAATCAGGTGTTTCCCTGAAAGTTGGTACCCTTGTGAATGGAGATGTTTTAGATATATTCAGTTTCGTTGTTAAAATTGCCGGATACCCACCACATATCCTACCATTTAACTTGCTTAAGTAGTTGTGCTAAATAACTATATGTTAATCATTGTTTCACATAAACATGACGTTTTGCAGGTGTCCTTCATAATTTGAAACGTCTTCAGTCCCGTAGGGACGATATGTTTATAGAAAAACGTCATAGTACATCCTCTTTAGTCCCGTAGGGACGATATGTGTGCATTATAAACCTAATATATGTAAAAACTTTGAAAACAATGGGGGAACTGGCATAAGTCGTAAATTTAGTAAATATTTTCTTATTATGCACCCTTTTCAATCTAAAACTGTGTCTTTAATATATGAAGGCTATTTCATACTGATGCGTTGATTTAGAGTTTGCATCATTGGATAACATATAGTTTTATCTTAACAATATTTCACAAAGGAGATATATTGGTAACCACATTATTCCTGACCGGGGGATCATCAACCCCGCATTAACCGAACCTTGCCAACAAGACACATTAAGTTCGCAAGGGAACACACAAATAAGGAGGTATTGACATGCCAAAACAATTACAGTGGGCAATAGGCGGACTCGCGCTTCTTATAGTCGGTTTCGTGGCATTACAAATCTACTTGTCCGTAGACATGAAACGGTTCAAAGAGGAACTTGCCGGTCCAGAACCCAAAACAGAGACAGAAACCGAACAACCCCCCGAACAGGTGCAAGTGCCTGAAGTAGATAAAAGGCCTTCACAAAAGAACGGGCATTCTCAGGCAAATGGCACGTTTGATGAAGAGCGTGCACAGAGGTCTGAAACGTCTAAGACACAAGAAGTACCAGTGGAACAAGTATCTACGCCTCAAAAGCATAAAGGTCATTCTCGCGTTGGGTCGGATTATCCTTTATTGATTGAAACAGAGAACCCGGTGGTTGGTAAAGGCATCTTTTTGCGAACGATAGATGGGACGGGCATTGATATTGATTGGGAAACGCTTTCACCTGCGGAACTTGCTGAGAAGATAAGACAGGCGGAACGCGAGGAACTTCCGCTACCTGATGGATATTACTATAGGTGTTTCTCGGATGGGGCTCTGCTGAAGGATGAAAGGGGGTTTCCAATTCTCCACAAAAAAGGTGAGCCTTTTATTTCTGTGATATGGGAAATAGAGTTTAAACCGTCACCTGAACAATTTGAGGAATACATGGAACTTTATAGGTGGTCGAATAAACTTTGGGTAGATAATCCAGATTCCCCCGAGTACAACACCGTTAAGGCAGAATTGGATGAGATGGAACAAACTTACGTTGGTCCTCTCCCTACTGTTTTTCAGGTATCAGGTGCGGCACAACCTGGGGAGTTTGAGGCGCAACAGGCACGTGCTTCCGCACTCACACATACTTTACAAATTGAGATGTTTAAACAATTGAATTTAGAGTATCTATTAGAAATTTACTAAGACATTTATACAAAGGAGATTATTGTGAAAATAATGAATCTGTTGATAGAAAAGCGCGTCATGTTTATGAGTCTACTGCTTCTGCTTATTTTTGTGTCACTTGTGTCAGGAGCAATTTTCTTTCGATACGATGATATATCCCCCCAAGTAGGAGGGATAGATTATAGTGATTCTAATAGTCAGCCGATTGTAAGAAAGCACGAGATCAACACAGGAACTGTCATGTGGTCGAACGGAAGAAAAGTCAAGGTTTATGTTTTGGGACACGCGAGGGGAGTGGGGCATGGTGAAGGAACGTTAGCACCAGTCACGATACTCGGAAAAACTATACCAAGTCATCAAGATGGTTCTGAGGAGGTCGGTACTAAAACAAAGTTTGGGAAATGGGATTATGGAAACAAGACAGTTTGGACTTACAAAGCAGAGAATATACCAATTCGGAGTAGAGAGACGAGTTTTCCTTGGAGTGCGGAAGGTTCTATAAAACTGTCACCGTATGGTTGGCAGGAAACAGTCTCATCGGGGGGTGGTTTCACTATTCCGTTAACGATAACAGGAACGTTTAGCACTTCGGGAAGGTGGATTACGGTTGATTCTAAAGCAACTACTCAGCATGCTGCGTCAGGGTCTTCGGGGACGCACACAGTGGAGGTGAAATACTACTGTTATTCTTGTAAGGCAGAGGGTGATACGAAGGAATCCATCGGTGGTAAAGATACACATTCAAAAATCACTTGTGAAAGAGAGGGGTGTGGCGTTCAATACCGGAAATGTGATACTTCTGCTGCATGGTTGCATTTAATCTGTGATGGGTGTTCGACGTGGCGATGTGATTCGAGCACGGGCAAGTACCATGCTAACCTTAGGTGTAATGGAAGATTGTCAAACGGTAAGTTTATTGATAGTTGTAGAGATGAGTATTGGACTTGTGCCTCGGATGCGTGGGAGCATAGTACAAGAATGGTTCCCTGTGGCGGCTGCGGTGAACCTTATATGGGGTGTGCCTATGACAAGCATCGTTATATAATATATTGCCATATACAAGGACCGAATGGAGAGTCTTGTATTGCTGGGGGCAACTATGTATGCCAGGGTCACACGTGTCAATACCCGGAACCGGGTCTGTCTTATGTTGAAACGTCATCCCGTTCACATTCAGTGACGTTGTATACGAAGACAAGCGGTTATTCAAAAATTGAGTGGTATATATACGGACCAAATGATGATGGTGACTTAGGTAGAAAATTAGATACGACTTCACCTTCAAGTTCCACGCTTGAGACAAAAGCAACATTTAGTTTGAATTTGCCTGTTGATGCTGTGAGCGGATGGTATAAGTTTACTGCAGTTATTACTCCACATGGTTCCTCGTCTGATGACCCCTATGCATATTCTTACTTTTTCAGAGTAGATTGATTTTTATTTTGATTTTTCTTTAGTGAACAGGCAGGTATCCATTTTGGGTATCTGCCTTTTTTCTTCGGAATAAGTCGTTTTGGACTTAAATAGTTGTCAAAAAGTGCGATTACCCCTATTTATAGTAAACTCTATAATTACTTGTACACTTTTATAATATCATCAATAGACAAATCGGGATCGTATTCGAGTTTTACGCTTAATATTAGCAAAATCTTTCTCAAGCAGAACACCTAGTCAATAAAATTTGCTTAGTTTGTTATCTCCCTGCGTTTTTTCACCAATATTTAGATAAAATTCAAATATTTTATGCCGTATGCACCCTTTTGGTCTAAAACTGTGTCTTTAACTATAGAGGCTATTTCATACTGATGCGTTGATTTAGAGTATGCATCATTGGATCAATACCTTCGCCAATTATCCAGGATTAAGATTTGCTTGAGTGTTGTGAATAGCACCGATTGAACTCAGGCGTTCAGTGATTTGCTGAATAACAATAGGTTCAGGTTTTTGCGGAAGTATTTTTAATATTTCGTGTATATATTTCAGACCTCGGTAGTGCGATTTAAGATCTAATACACTATATACGGGATTTTGACATCTGTATTTTTCCGAGAGTTTTGCACTTACATTTATCATAAACATTGACATATTCGCTGCATTGTTCACTGGGGTTTTGTTTACATTCATGAAACCTTGCATACCCCAATACTGTTTTGCATCACGAAAGTTGAACTCAATTTGAAAACGAAGCGAATAATAATCTATCATTTTTTCTGCGTCAAGTTCTAAATCACAACTGAATAATAAGACGTAAGCTTGCTGTTTAGTGGTTAGGTTTGTTTTTTTGATACAAACGACATTCAATGGGTCGGGGAACTTTTTGTGGTGTAGTTCCATTTGATACACATCAGTTCTCAGATTGTCCGCTGTCTGTGTAAAAATAGAGTATTTTTCATCAATCTTATGTGGATTGACACGTTCTCCATAGATCGCACGCCGTCCGCGTCCCTTGTAAGGTGTTGTCGGTGGAAAATGCAACGCAGCATCGGTGCGTAGTTTTGAAATAAGATGGAGACCACATTGATTTACCATTTGTAGAGCGTTATTATTTCCAAAATAGCCATCCAGGACAAAATAACGGATGGGTATCAAGTTATTTATTAGTTGTAGCACTTTTTTGAGCAGCGTTTGAAGTTGTTTCAAAGTATCACTGAGAACGACATCTCTTTTATTTTTGTTTCGGCTCCCTTTTGGACGTCCACCTTTAGATTTTGCTGTCTTGTTGGTGATGTCTGACTGTTTAGTCGGAGCGGCAGCAGGCTTTGAAGTTTTTTCACACCGAACGATTTGCTCAATAGCCATGGGGTAGGAACGTCGCTGAGATACACTGACTAAGGACACGGCTAAGAACGATAAACCGGGTATGCTTTTCCCATGCAATGAGGAAAAAAAGCGTGATAAACCATAGGTGCATTTTCCATCTTTGCTTCTGACAACTTCATCGCCTGCTAAGATATAAACACTCTCATGATCAAGCAAGTGTGTGCGAAAAAAAGTCCAACACATTGTCGTCCAAGGAAGAACTGTGTTGAAAAAGCGTTGTATAGTGCGGTAACTACCTCCTTTTAATGTCCAACGAGAGATATTTAACATGGTGACCCGTCCTGTCATCGCAAGCAGTGCGAATACAACTTGACATAACTGATGGATCGTTGTTTTTGAAATACATGGATTAAGAATTGAGAAAAGTGCTATAATTTCTAACATGGGAATTTGTCCTTTTGTTTTGTTATTACAGTGTAAACACTATAGGACAAAAGCCCATTTTATTCAACTAATTTTTGGCGAAGGTATTGATTGGATAACATATAGTTTTATCTTAACAATATTTCACAAAGGAGATATATTGGTAACCACATTATTCCTGACCGGGGGATCATCAACCCCGCATTAACCGAACCTTGCCAGCAAGACGCATTAAGTTCGCAAGGATACACACAAATAAGGAGTTATTGACATGCCAAAACAATTACAGTGGGCAATAGGCGGACTCGCCCTACTTATAGTCGGTTTCGTGGCATTACAAATCTATTTGCACGTAGACATGAAAAACTTCAGGGCAGAACTTGACAGCGGACCTGAAATAAAAACCGAAACCCCAACAACACCAAACGTTGTTGTTAGTGAAGAAAAACCTGAAGATGTTCCCGGCTTCAAATGGGTGCGACATGGTGACCACTGGGACAAAGTGCCAGTATCTAAGCCGGATGAAACACGTATCGTTTCTAATGATACACTACAGAAATCTGAAACTGTTGATCGTTCACCGGTTGCTTCTAAAAACAATAGTGGATATGTTGAAATAACAGATTATTCATTTCTTGATAATCCTGAAGTGGCCATCCGTAGACAGGCGGAAATCATATTAAACCGTGATAAGTATTCACATTATGAATATGCCGTAGCTATTGAGGAAGACAGAATACTGTCCAGAAAAATACTTGATGGGTATTACGGTAAAGGTGAGTATTATGAAAATCTATCGAAGTTTAGAGATGAAACACTTGTAAATCCGAGACTTGCAAAACAAGGCTTGTCTATAGAAATGTTCCGCTCAATGATTAGAGGCGAAATACCGCCTATGGTTATTCCTATGGACTCTGTTGATATTAGGTAGTGTTTACATATTCTTATATTGTTATGAGAATTGATGCAAAATATACAAAACCGAGATACCGGTCTGCGTATTTGTCATAACGTGTTGCTACACGACGATACTGTTTTAATCGATGAAAGAAACGTTCTATTTTGTTTCGCCGTTTATATAACTCTTTGTCATAGGTGCGTATTTCAGTGCGATTTTTGCGCGGCGGTATTACAGCCGTCGCATTGTTGGAGACGATCTCCTCTATAAAAGCATCCGAATCGTAGGCTTTATCTCCTATCACATACTGATAAGAATAACCTTTGATCAGCGCAGATGCTTGCGTAATATCATGGCATTGTCCTGCTGTCAAAGTAAACCTGAGAGGTATCCATTCATCGCTGAGAGATAGATTTAGTTTCGTGGTAAATCCGCCCTCGGCTCCGACCAAGTGCTTGTGTTTCTTGTCCTCCTTTTTTTTTGGGGCACCGGCTGAGCAGGAGTGGGCACGCACTATTGTGCTATCAACGAGAATGGTAGAAATCTCACTCGCATCGTGAAAATGTTGGTGCATTGCTTGAAAAATACCCGATTCACACCATCTACCCAACCGACGATAGATAGTGTTCCAGTATCCATAGACTTTAGGCAAAGCACGCCAGGAAGCTCCTTCTTTAGTCATCTAGACAAGTGCAGAGAGAAACCGTCTGCAGTCTTGTGGATCACCAACATAGACGTTGGGATACGCTCGGAGAAAAGGTAAAAGGCTTTTCCAAGCTGCGTCACTGATGGAATGGGGGAGTTCTTGGGATTTATCTGTTTTTTCGCTATTCATATATACAAAATACTATAATATCTGTAAAATATCAATACAAATTAAATGTAAACACAACCTAGACACCTCCACAGCAGTCACGATTCGTTCTATAACAGACGGCGTAAGTTTCAACATGATTATATTAAAGCACAAAAAAAAGCCACCAACGCATGGCAGCTTTGAATTCTGTTTTCACAACTATATTTTAGATACAGATATTTGAATAGGGGTGATATTTGATTAAGGAAAGTAGGTTTCCAAAACCATTGGCGTTGTAAACGAGAATTTAACACTAATGGTTTTCATTATCTACGCTTAGACCGATTATTACGCTGCTGAGTGGTTTTCTTGGGTTCCCTCTGCTGGGGACTCACCGGTGGTCGGGCTATTACTTGCGGAATAACATTCTGCTGATATATTTGAATAGCAGCTTTGCCAGTGTGGTTTTCTACAATTTTTATCGCTGGCGTTGAATCAAAAGTCTGAATAGTAGCGTGGTGGACTGAGAGGACAGCATCTTGTAAAACAGGATTACTTTCTAAGTTGCAGATCTTTAATCCATAATTTTTACAGAGATGCGGTGGCAAAGAGCGAGCATGTGATTTTAGATCTTTATAATTTGTCAGTTTACCAACGATACGTTCGCTTTTTTCTTTGGCATCAGTATCATCCTCAAACATACCAGTGCAGAGCCACTCAGCAACCATTTCATTAGTTAAAGCGATTGCTTTTTCGCAATGGATCAGGAAACCGGGCGGATACTTTTCAAGAGTAGTTTTCCATCCAATTGCTTTGTTGCGGTCAGCTATTATTTCCTTTTGAGCTCGATTGAATTCCTCAATAACACCATGCGCTGCTATACCGTTGACTTGTGGATCAATAGGACCGAGGTTTGAATGCTTTCCCATATAAATCTCTTTGCAGGCACATGCAATCATTGTTCCTGCGGACATAGCTTGTTGTGGAACAAAAGCGCGTATGTCTGTTTTGTATAGCGAACGGAGATAGTTAACTAGCGATTCGGCTGCATTAGGATCACCCCCTGGGGTATGTAATATCAAATCCAAACCTTTACTATGATCAAGTTTATGTAACACTGTCATAAACCTATTTATATCTGAAGATTCTATTGATATGGGAGCATCTTTTAGTTGTGTTGGTGTCCTTTGGGTCCATCCTGAATAATATATAATAATATTTCGCCCCGTAACTTCATGTAGTTTTCCAAGATAATTCCTTCGAATAATGTCGTGTGTACTTCCCGCATTCCTAATTTCGTTCAATATTTCATTTGAGTCAGGCATTTTCAGAATCTCCAGGGATAAGGTATGTATTTCCACATTCTACAAAAATTATGTCTACAACGTCCTTTTTAGACAAAGCATCAAAAATCTCTTGGAATTCAACAGATTCTTGCTTTAAAATAAGATATATTTCCTCGATCTCCTTGAGCCTTTCTTCTTCATTTTTCATAACATCCCTCCTTTAGTAGTCTAAATCATACCATTTTATACACAGGATAGTCAAGGATTTTTTATAGAACTATCTAAATATGAGTATAGGCGGATACACCTCCCACTCCGCAAAATCCCGTTGCCACACCGCCTCAATCGTTTCATCCGTTCCAAGTATCGGGTGCTGGTTCTGCGGAAACACCGAAAACGCCACATGCTTAAAAGCTGAACCCTTCCGATGCTTCTTCACTGGACAAAACGGATTATGATTAGCATACGGTATAGTCGTATCGGCGCACATAGTCAAGAGATCCCATTTCGACTTTTTCCGCTCATAAACTAATATCCGACGGTCTATGTCCTCACGTTCTTCCCACTTGCGAACAAATTGAAACCATACAAGTTTAGCAGCAGGATGTATCTCTTCATGAATACCAAAGACAGCATGCTCATGGTGTGCTGCCCATACTAATACCTTGTCTTCAAGATACGGTTCAAGCGACCAATTTGGAAGTTGTATGTATTTATCCAATGTTTCCTTTTTGTTGATAGGGTACTAAAATTGAAATAGACACAGACATACATAAAACCCTTTACCTACGCCATTGAGACCACATCACAGACATTTCCATTTTTAGGTTTTTAGAAGTTACCTCTCTGCCTTTTTTTGATGTGTTCCGTCACAGCAGAGTCCACCATCCCGAATGTATTTCCACCAGACTTGTCCCGAAGTCGCTCCCAATCTGGATCACTATGTGCATCAAGGTAAAATCTAATCATTTTGAACACCGCTTGGGCAACAACAGGCTTGTCAGACGTGCTAATAATCCCTTCGCTTTCGGCAAATTCAACTAACCGCTCATAAGTCTTCGGTGGAACTTTCACCTGAATAGATTTACTTTTTGCCATCATAGTCCCCTGTCTGTTAAAATATATTAAGTATAAGTATAACATAATTATACATTATAGACAAGAGATATATAACACTATAAGGAACGGAGCTTTGGTGAAATGATGAGCAGAGAACAAAAGAAAGACCTTGTGCAAGTCAAACAATTTTGCATGACTTGCGATGACAATTACGTGTTTGAAATGGATAAAAAGGGGATCGTAGAGCAGTATGCACAATGGGTTGAAATAAATTTCTGTGAAGTGCCGATCACACTTCCACCAGAAAATTGTCTTATTTGTCAATTGGCGGAAGATGACGAGGACGATACCTTATTCTAATATTCGCTAAATTACTTAATCCTTGACAATAGGGATGTTCCTTGCTAAACTTAATTCAGTGCCAATTCCTACACATAAGTTTACAAAGGATTTAGTAATAATGGACGAAATGTTAACACAACTCGCTGAGGCAGCTATAGATGCAGTTGCAAAAAATACATCAAAGGCAGCAGATGCTCTCACCACAGGATATATTGACCAATCAAAGGCTGAGAAAAAGGCTATATCTGATAGTAAGATTGCAGTTACACATACTGCGACTCAATTACTAACAGATAAAATGAAAGAAATAGATGTTCCTGAAGAATTTGCTAAACATGCCCTTTATGCCGAATTAGAAACGATAGTTAATAAAAGGTCTATTCTAAATAAAATATTTGGAAGAGCAAAAGTTATTGTAGACACCACACCACAAGACGAGAACCAAGCAGATCAACATATTGGGGAAATTAGCGATGACTGGTTAAATCGGTTTAGAGATTCTGCTTGTGAAAAGAGTTCAGAAGAAGCACAAGAATTGTTTGCCAAAGTGCTTGCAGGCGAAATCCGAAAACCCGGTTCGTTTACACTAAAAGCACTATCAACCTTAGCAGATATGAATCAAGAAGTTGCCCAACTATTCAATAAGTTTTGTTCATTATGCCTTGTCTACTTAAACAATCCCAGTAGATATCATCGAACTCAATCTAAATCTCATTTTAAGATTATAGATGCCAGAATACCTTTACTACTAAGTGATACAAACGAGCTATCATCTATTCGAACTGTGCCTATAAATACCGAAACTAACACATACACATTAAGCAATTTCGCCACTGTATTTGAATCCATATACAATAAGTTCGGTCTGCGCTTTAATGAACTCCAATTATTGTTGGAGTATAGTCTAATAGAGTCTTCATCAAGTAGTAAATATAATTGCTTTTATTACAATAACGAATTATGGGGATATACAAAACAAGATTCTGCTTTCAAACAACCACAAGATTATTCTGAGAATATCACTATATCAGGATATGCACTAACTTCTGTAGGAAAAGAATTGTTCAATATAACGGAACGTCACACTTTACCTAACTATTGGGCATTGCTTAGCGATTGCCTAGAAAACTATTACAAAATAAAACTTTTTAAGTATCCTAAATCCCAAAAGGCATCTCCTACTGATGCGTCAGCTGATCCAAATCCAATCAATTCATAAAAAAACAAATGTCCAGCACATAGCACCTAGTGTTATGTGCTTATTGTAGTTACGCCTACGAACTCCGCAATTCCGCATCCAACGCCCCAAACATATCTGGCGGAATATAGAATATGTGGATCATGTGTTTTTTCACCCCGTCCACCTTTTTCCCAATCCTCTCCAAAATGACACCCACTAACCCCTTATACCGAATTAACGTGAGTCGTCTTGCTAAGTGTGCGGTTAGGAAACCGCACCTACCGTTGGAAAAAGATAAATTACGTTAATTTGGTATTATATCGAGTTGTAGGTGTCTCCACCAAGATAAGCGTGTGGTCATATTCCCCTTCAAATATCTCCTTCACGACCTCCTTCTCAAACGCTAACAACCCCTTTCTTTTCATGTGCTTCCGAGACAGACTAAAAACATGTCCGCTTCTGTCTTCAAGTGCATCAAGGTGATCGTCAAAATTTGTTTCATGTGCCAACATACATTATCTCCTTTACGATTTGATTTTACGAAAGATTATCACCGTCAATTCACACAGACCACAAACCACAGTAAAAAATATAACTAATAGACATATTGACCAAAGCATATTAAAAAAATAATCACTATATTAAAGAATCGGATAATATAAGATGTCGTTAATTAACGGGACCGAATAAAACCAAAAACAGGGATACGGACTGGAACTGAGGTTAACGAAGTCCTAATGAGAATCTCTTCACGTAAATAGGTAGGTGATTTTAAGACATCCAAAGTAACTTTGAACCGCCTCTCAAAATAGGGAGAATCCTTTTTCGGTTCTACTGAATCTGAAATATCGGTAACCTGTAGATACTCTTGTACTTCAAGAGTTACTATCTCAAAATCCTTCTTTGCAGAAATCGTGAATTCCAGATGTGGCACAGTACTTCCACTTACAACACCAAAAGAGAGTGTTTCTGGTTGAACAGATACAGGTCCAACCAGTCGTGCAATAACAGGTAAAGCCAATGTCCGATCATTCGGAAAAGCAACAGTGAGAAGCGAAGAAAATGGCATATTCCCAGTAGTGTTTTGCGACTTAACATCAATCAACTTTTCTCTACTCGGAACACGCATTCGGATGGTAATAACAAAACAATCCGTCCCCGACTCTGGTGCCAGATCCCAAGTCAACATCGGATTCCCTGTAGGTAATAGATGGATCTCTTCACGGTTCAACGGAGCATTAACACAGAGTCTAACCCGCTTTTCGTACGCCATATCAGTTTCAACTTCAGCAAAGTCACAAACTTCCGCACTCAATGTAGCAAACTTCATGCCTGTCGTAATAATTGTCAAATATACCTGAGGAGTCTTAGAACTATCTGTAAAGAAGATTGCAGTCGCCGTGGACTTTTCAGGAGGCACATATTGTGGATCGAGGATTACCTTGAACGTTTCTTCTGTTTTAGACTTGATCACATTCGGTCCCTCAATCTCGGCAAAACTACACCCACTCTCTATTCTTTGAATATAGAGTGTTTCTTTACCAATATTTCGGGCAGTTACTGTCCGATCCACAGCAGCTTCCCATTCAGGAATCATACCAAAGTCAATTTGATTCTGAGATAGCACTAACTCACCCGGAAAGTCGCGCTGATTGTTGACTAAAAAGAGAATCAACCCAGATATTAGCAATCCAGGAATAATGATTGTTGTGAGAATCGTGCGTCTTGACACCGCTTTACATCACCTTACTGATTAGGCTATCTTCAAAGTACTATCATTATTGCATTGATATGCAACAGATTATATGCAATCACTACACGGAAGGAAATACAGTATAATTGACAACTATCACCTTGTCAACTGATATTCTGCAATGACTGATCTTCATACAAAACAAAAAGCACATATTGTGAAAAAATGCCTACAAAACCCTATAGATTGAAGTTTTTTATCAGTGTTTAGTAACCTATTACACGAAACAACGTTATTATTAGTAAATAACAGAATTCCATAAGTTTTTTAACATGGAATATTGTGACATTACACGGTTTTAGGCAATTCAAGTGTGTATTGACAACGCTTGAATTATGTAGTATCAATATTAACAGAAACTATATTACGTTAAGTTTATTTTGACATTTTTATTTAGGTTAAGATTATCGGGCGTTGAATAGTTTCTATCAAATTTTACTTCAGTCATAGGCAAAAGTTTCCTTATAGCGGTTCCAATCCTACCGTATGAGTTTTGCACGACTGGATATATACTATTTACCAAAAGGAAGTTGAATCATGGCAAAGAAATTGATGAAAGCAGACATCATTGACAGTGTCGCTAAGAAAGCTGATCTCAGCAAGAAAGATGCAGGAGCTGCTGTTGAAGCGTTTACCTCAACAGTCCAAGACGCTTTGAAGAAAGGTAATTCCATAGGTCTCATCGGTTTTGGGTCGTTTGAAGTCAGAACCCGAGCTGCCCGCGAAGGTAGAAATCCCCAAACCGGCGAACCCCTTAAAATTCCTAAGAAAAAGGTCCCAGCATTTAAAGCTGGAAAGAAACTCAGAGACGCTGTCTCCTAAACTGAGCAGTTCGCCTAAACTGAGTAAACAAGAACGGCATCAGAAAAAGTCGTGGATCACCATAGTTTCTGCACAAGTGGTTCCACGACTTTTTCTTTTGTTGCAACATAAGTCATCAACAATAAAACTTATGTCACACGTTAACATCCCTCCAAATATCAAGCAGGACTTACGCAGTTTTCTTGATTTAATCAAGAATTATGATGAAAATGATGTAATTATCAGCATATTAATAGGTTTCCAGCGCGCTTACAAAGCACCAAATCAACGGTATGAATCATGGAGCATGCCCCACGCGCATGCTTCTTTAGGTATTCCCCGCCTACCGTTTTTGCGTAAGTCCTGTCAAGAAAAAGTATTTGAAAATACTCTATGACTATGCTATTATAGATAATATACGACTCCATTAGTCTGTAAGAAATATCTTGGAGTTGGGAAAGGTCAATGGTAAAGCGCCAATAGCAGGAGAACATTAATGTTAATCAGAACAAGAGCCCCTGTTCGTATTGATTTCGCAGGGGGTTGGAGTGATGTCGCCCTTTTCACAGAAGAATCTAAAGGCCTTGTTGTCAATGGAGCGATCAACAGATATGCTTATGCAACACTTGTCTGTGAAAGCCAAACGGAGTTCCCCGACACCGTCGAACTACAAAGAATCTTAGAAAAAAAAATACGTATCTATTCCGCAGATTTTGACACTTTTGTTGAAGCGGAAGATGTACGCCAACTTGAATATGATGGCAACATTGATCTCGTAAAAGCCGCTGTCCGACAGATGTCACTTCAATTCGGAAGTTTTGACCTGATTACACAATCCAACGCACCACCGGGAAGCGGACTCGGCACATCCGCTGCGATGGGTGTCACACTCATCGGTGTACTTGGCGCGCTTAAGGACGTAACGTACCTTCCATATCAATACGCCGAACTTGCAAGCAGTATTGAACGTCATGAACTCGGCATCCTTGGTGGCAAGCAAGACCATTACGCAAGTGCTGTCGGCGGCATCAACTTTATGGAATTTCAAGACGAAGAGGTAAAAACTTCATCCATAAAACTACCAGCACACATCCAATATGAACTTGAAAAAAACCTTGTCCTCTGCTATACCGGACAGTCCCGTCTTTCTGGCAATATCCATCAAAACGTCACGCAAGCGTATAAAAGTGGTGAACCGAGTGTTAGAAAAGCATTAGAAACCCTCAAAATCATCGCCGAATCAACAAAAACCGCTTTAATTCGCGGACGATTAACGGAGTTCGGTGAACTTCTAACTGAAAACTGGAATAATCAGAAAAAACTTCATGAATCTGTAACAAATGAACAGATAGATAAACTATTCAAAATCGCATTAGACCACGGAGCGATTGGTGGGAAAGCATGTGGTGCTGGAGGCGGTGGCTGTCTCCTCTTTTACTGCCAACCGACACGCGAACACAATGTCCGACAAAAACTGGAAGAAGCAGGTATGCGAATCATTGATTTCAACTTTGATTTCAATGGACTTCAAGTTTGGAGAGCAGAATAGTAATTACACCTTCAGGCAAGCCGCAATCTGCAAAATTATTCTGTTTTCACCGAGTGCTAATTTACTCAAAAACAAACATCATAGACTGAAATGCTAACACAATTTCTATGGAAGGAATATTGATGGAAAACGACCACATTGAAACTGATTTAGAAGCCGCCGAGTTCTTAAAATCCGCTCGGGAAAAGATATTGACCGAACTAAAAAAACGTATTGTTGGTCAAAGCAATGTTATTGACCAACTCCTTATCGCACTATTCTCACAAGGACACTGCCTTCTCGTAGGCGTGCCAGGATTGGCAAAAACCTTACTTATCAGCACTTTCGCCAATATTCTGGAACTCCCCTTCAATCGCATTCAGTTCACACCTGATTTGATGCCTTCGGACATAATCGGAACAGATATTATTGAAGAAGAAGTGAATACCGGTAAGCGCGCATTCCGTTTTATCAAAGGTCCCGTTTTTGCTAACATCGTTCTTGCTGATGAAATCAACCGCACACCACCGAAAACACAAGCTGCGCTTTTGCAGGCGATGCAGGAATATAAGGTGACGGCAGGTGGCAATACTTATGCATTAGAACTACCGTTTTTTGTCTTAGCCACACAGAACCCAATTGAACAGGAAGGCACATATCCGCTACCGGAAGCACAACTTGATCGCTTTATGTTCAATATCTACATCGACTATCCCAACAAAGCTGAGGAGAAAGAAATTGTTATGACGACTACCTCCGCTTATGAACCCGACATACAATCGGTCATCACGGGTGAACAGGTATTACGATTACAGCAGATAGTGCGCAAAGTTCCTATTGCTGAGGCGATGGTAGATTATGCGGTAGAATTGAGTTTGAATACGCGTCCAACACATCCCGATGCCCACGACTTCATCAAAGATTGGGTCAATTGGGGGGCAGGACCGCGAGCATCGCAATATCTGGTTTTGGGTGCAAAGGCACGCGCAATCATGCACGGACGCTATCATGTCAGTTATGAGGACATTAGAGCCGTCGCAAAACCGGTTCTACGCCACCGAATCTTGACAAACTTCAATGCTGAAGCGGATGGCATCACCAGTCTTGACATTATCTCGCAGCTGCTGGACAAAGTTGAACCGCCAGAGATAAACTGATTTTACACGCAACGTCTTGTTAGACTTCAGTAATCATAGGTGTAATACGGTACAATGAAAGCAAAAGATACTTCCAATACACGCGACCAGAACCCCTATAAAATGGATAAAACCGCATTTTCTGTCACAACGCTTTTTGAAAAATCTGCTGACAAGGAATATTGGAAATCCAAAACACCACAGGAACGTATGGAAGCCCTTGAATTGATGCGGCAGATCAACTATGGCTACGATCCAACTACCGCCCGACTTCGAAGAGTTCTTGAAATTGTTGAACTCCCATCAGATTATATGAGGCAGGAAAATGGAAGAAAGACAATATAATCAAACCAGAACGAAATTGCCATCCGCACAACAGACACTCCGAACTGCCGAAGACCTTAGGAAACAAGCAGATGATGGCTATCGGTATGAATTGGTGAAAGGAATAATACATAGAATGCCACCTGCTGGATTTGAACATGGAATACGTACTGCTGAAATTGGGAGCCTTTTAAACGTACATGTAAAAAAACATAAATTGGGATTCGTTTGTGGTGCTGAAACAGGATTCAAAATCACACAAAATCCAGATACTGTCCTTGCTCCTGACGCAGCGTTTGTTCGTCAAGCTGCAATTGAGGAACAAGGCATTCCGAAAGGCTATTGGGAAGGTGCACCTGATCTTGCTGTTGAGGTTATTTCCCCAAGCGATACTTACGCAGCCGTTGAAGAAAAAGTGGATGAATGGTTGATGGCAGGTTGTGCAATGGTGTGGGTAATAAATCCTCGTAGAGAGACTGTGGAAGTGTATCGGTCACCTGAAGATATTACCATTTTGCATGGGGATGACATGCTTGATGGTGAAGATGTCATTGCAGGATTTCAGTGTCAAGTGAAAGCGTTATTTGTGTGAGATAGCAGCGTAGGATAGCGTTATTCCTGAATTTGCGGTTCATGTGTTTTGTTAGTATCCTGTTCATACTCATCCAGTTTGCGGTATAGAGTGCGCACTCCGATATCCAGAATCTTTGCCGCTTCCGTTTTGTTCCCGCCTGTTTCAGTCAGTGTTTTTTCAATGGCTTCCCGTTCAATCTGTGTCATCGTCATACCAACCTTGCCGATAGTATCCTCATCATCAATCACTGAAAGATACTCTCCACCCACATTTTTTGTACCTTGCTGATGTCCCATCGGTGTTGTGATGGGTATAACATCGTCTTGTGTTCGATTTTCAAGTGCCTTTGCAATAGTGGATAACACCTCAAGTGTTTTCCGTAAAACCACGGCTGTATCTTCACTATCCGTTATCTGCAACCAACTGGTATCATCTTCAGGAATTAAGGTTGGTATCTCAGTGTGGTAGGTAGTATTTGGTTCAAGCAAACGAACTGCGGAGAGGATGAGTCCCAGAATTGTCTTGTAAATAGCAACATTTTCTGATGCTACCGTTCCAGTATTTTGGTTGATGACCTGTATAGATGTCCCCGGTTCGTCAGGAATTTTCACAGGATATTGAGGATATTCAGGTTCTGGATGAGTAGAAAAATCTGTGAGTTCAAGTTCCTCTGATGTTGCTAAGATAATAGCGGACTCAACGGTATTTTTGAGTTGACGGATATTACCCGGCCAGTCTGCATCTTTGAGATAGTCAAGTGCTTCAGATGTTATTCCGACAACATCTTTGTTGTGTTTTTTGCTTAATTCGGTGATGAATGTATCTATAAAAAGTGGGATATCTTCGCGTCTGTCACGTAGGGGTGGAATTTGGATTTGGAAGAGGTTCAATCTGTAGTAAAGGTCTTGCCGAAATTTATCGTCCTTTACTGATTTCTCAAGATTAACGTTTGTCGCGGCGATAATTCGGACATCAACTTTGACGGTTTTCTCGCCACCGAGTCGGGTGAATTCTTGTGTTTCTAACACACGCAGAAACTTCACTTGTACTTCGGGGGACATTTCGCCAATTTCGTCAAGGAACAGTGTTCCACCATCAGCAAGTTCAAATAAGCCGCGCCGTTGGCTTGTCGCACCTGTGAAAGCACCTTTTTCGTGTCCAAAGAGTTCGCTTTGAAGTAGGTCTTGGTAAAATACGCCACAATTGACGGCTTTGAAGAGTCTATCTTTGCGGGAACTTCTCTCGTGGATTGTCTGTGCAACGACCTCTTTTCCAACACCTGTTTCACCAGTAATGAGTACAGTTGCATTCGTTGGTGCGACCTGTTCAACTTGATGCCAGACGTTCTGCATCGCTTTGGATTCACCGATAACGGGGAATGCATTGGACTCGGTAAGAGGTGTTGAGAGGTTCATTTTTCTTCCTCGCAAACCAACATATTAGTGGTTAACTATTATTTAGAACAATCTCAATCAACCGTTGCGGATCCTGCTTGACATCCTCAAATATCTGAAAACCATCACGACACGCAGCTTCGCACAGTTTTTTAAACATAAATCCTTTAAGGTTATAACCAGTAGCACCATCAAGTTTGTCTGCGAAATCACGTCCAACAAAAACAATATGGATATCTGATAAAAAACCTGAAAATACATACTTCCAACTCGGTGCTGCCAAGAAAATCTGGGTAACTGTATTAGGAATCTTAAAAGGAAGCTGCAACGCTTGAACGTATTCTTTACCCAATAAAAAGAATACTAATTCATAACCTGCTATTAAGGTTCCTACATTTTCATGAATTTGAAACTTATTGCTACGTACTAAAATTTCCTTTTTCTTTACTTTTTGAAATGTAACATCGTAAGGAACAATAACATCATCTTCAGCAAGTAATCCGTACCCATCAGAAATAATGGACAATTCAATGACATCCGGTCCATAAACATCACGAACTTGTTTCAATCCTTTCATCAGGTACAGGTGTTGTTGTCCTGTGTACATTTCTGCTGCAGATGCTTCAAAATCTTTCAATTCTGCTGTGCGCTTGCGACGACGTTCAGAGGAAGCAAAATCTTCATACTGGAGTTGGATTGGGGTTTTATATTTTTTTCTACCTGTGCAAGAGGTAATAACTAATGTTCGCATAAGTACTGCCACTACTACTGATTCAGAACAATCTCAATTAACCGTTGCGGATCTTGCTTGATATCCTCAAATACCTGAAAACCATCACGACACGCAGCTTCACACAGTCTTCTAATCACAACACCTTTGAGTGCCCAGTTAGTGGTGCGAAGACCTTTCTGTAAATCCCTGCCGGTTTCAACGACGTGGACGTTCGGTAAATCCTCATTCACTGTTTTTCTTTGGCTTTTTGGGAGAAGAAAAACCGTCGTTACAGCACGTTCCACCTCAAAAATGCGTTGCAAGGATTCAATATCATCTTGTCGCAATAATGAAATAACAAGGTCGTAACTTTCAAGTAAATCAACTGTGCGTTCAGGAACGCCATTCCCACCGAATTCTAACACCTCAAGTTCGTGAAGGGGAGCAGTGTCAAAAGGTACAATCGTATCATTCTCTCCAACCGGAATCATCTTACCATCAACACGGCAATAATACCACGGAAAATAAAGGTCAATGGTGTTTTTACCGTATTGTTCGTGTTCACGTAACTGTTTCAGACCTTCCCTCAATTGAATAAATAACGGTCCGGTAAACATTTCGGCAGCGGGTAGACGGTAATCTCTATCTTTATCATACCATCCTTCTGCGTTGAAACCGCACAATTCTTTGATACGCGCTTTAAGACGATCAGATGAACTACAATCTTCACTACTCAAAGGATTGTCAAGCTTATGTTTTTGCCCAGTTGTATAGGAGTTGAAGACCAATACTTTCATGATACTATGCCTTTGCTTGGTGTAGTCTTTGATGCCAAATGTGCAGGATAGGACTTGCGATGAAGACTGAGGAATATGTTCCAATTAACACACCTACAATAAGAGCTAAAGCAAACGTGTTAATCTCCTCTCCTGAACTGGATAAAGCGAAAATTACAACGACAACAAAAAGCGTTGTAATTGAGGTGATAACGGTTCGGCTGAGTGATTGATTGATACTACGGTTTAGTACCTCTGTGTATTCAGTTCCGCGCAGAGAAATCCCGTTTTCTCGAATTCGGTCAAATACGACAATTGTGTCGTTTAGCGAATACCCGATAATTGTGAGAAACGCAGCAACGGTAGGCAAATTAATTTCTTTTGAAAACACAGCAAAAACACCCAATGTGATTAGCACATCGTGAACAAGTGCTGCAATAGCACCGATGGCAAAACGGAATTCAAACCGCCAAGAAATGTAAATCAACAAAATCGCTATAGACGAAAGTACTGACCAGAGTGCCGACCATTTTAGATCGCGCCCAACGCTGGGACCGACTTCAGTCACATTTACACTGTCGGAGACTGCTTTCCAACCATCTCCGCCTTCAAGGAGTGCTTCCGTGAGAATCCCACCGATGCTTGCTTGTATCTGAATAGTTGCATTTTCTGTTAGATCTATCCCGACTTCGTTCGCAAAAGTTACCTGAATTGCAGTACCGTCTTCAATAGGTGCGACAGTGAGAATCTCATTGCGTTGTTGTAAATCAGCATCAATCAATACAACGGATTCTTCAGGTTTCAACAGATGTGTTTTTTCGGCTGTGCTGCTTACCTGAACGGTTGTAGCCGTTGCATCTCCAGGGTCTGTCATAATAGGTATATTTACCGACTGTTGTTGAAATTCTGGACGATGTCCCATGGAGACGAAAGCTTTGTTTTCACTCGGGTCAAGTTGTATTTTGACATCCTCGTAGCCTAATTCAGCTAACTTAGTTTTCAGTTCATCTTCCGTTACTGTCCTGTCAAAGACTGCTTCAACTTTTACACCGCCACGGAAATCAATACCAAAATTCGGTCCGCCATGAAATACAAGAAAAACGATACCGATTGTTATTAATACCGCTGAGAGAAAAAATCCGGTACGGTGTTTATTGATAAAATCAATGTTTGTATTTTTTAGAAATTCCAATTTTTTATCCTTCTATAGTCGCTTTGCCCGATTAGAAGTAGAGAGTCTTATGTCGGGCAGTCTTTAGATATTATATGATTCTTGACATATCATTGGGATGTTTGAAATCTAACACGTTAGATGCTTAATTTTTCCACATCTCTATTACCAATTGCCAAACCGTATATCTCGCGAGTGACAATAATGGCTGTGAACATACTCGCAAGGATACCAATACCGAGCGTAACCGCAAAACCTTTAATCGGGCCAGTACCGAAATGGTAAAGGACAAGAGCAGTAAAGAACGTTGTGAGGTTTGCATCCAAGATCGTTATAAATGCGCGTTGATAGCCGCTTGTAATTGCAGACCATACCTTTTTGCCTGATCGCAATTCCTCCCGAATTCGTTCAAAGATGAGAACATTCGCATCAACAGCCATACCGATAGTAAGCACAAGTCCCGCGATACCCGGCAGTGTCAATGCCGCTCCAAATCCTGCCAATGCACCGAGTATAATTACCATATTAAACACGAGTGCAATAATGGCTATTAGACCTGATAATCGGTAGTAAATTATCATGAACACCAAGACGAAACCTAATCCGAAAATAGCTGCTTTGACTCCATTTTCAATAGACTTTTGACCGAGGGAGGGACCGACAGTCCGTTCTTCTCCCACTTGCACACCGACTGGGAAAGCACCCGCTTTCAAGATATTTGAAAGATATTCAGCCTCTTGAAAAGTAAAGCTGCCCTCAATAACTGCATTGCCTCTAATCTGTGTGTTGATGACAGGTGCTGACTGCACCTTGTCGTCAAGCAGGATTGCCAGATGTTCACCGATATGATCACCCGTGATTCTTGCAAATTTGGTTTCACCTTCACTGTCAAAATCCATGAGAACAACGATTTCAAAACTTGTATTTCCAGTAGAAGGTCTGGCATCATCAATGTTTTGCCCTGTCAGCAGTACCGGACTCTCCACAACATACCATCCACCCGTTTCATAATGATAACGGATTTCAGTGTTCTCTGGGAGAATATCCGGGGGTGGTGTATCAGCTGAACCCGCCCATAGATTACCTCCTGACTCAGGTTTTTTCACCATCTTGAATTCCAAACGTCCCATCGTTTGCACAATCCGAAGCGGACCGGAGGAATCCTTTGCACCCGGTAATTCAATGATAATACGTGGACGGTTTGCTTCCTGACGAATAGATGGTTCAGCCACACCGAAAGCATCTACACGATTTCGTAATACAATCAATACCTGCTGAATTGCCTTGTCGCTGTATTCTTGCATGCCTTTCGGACTTAGACGTAACTGATACGTTGATTGTTTATCGCTTTCAGAAATAACCTGTACATCCTCAAAGAATTCAATATCGTTAAGTAGTTGGGCAGTTTTCTCCAAATACTCCTTCTTTTTTTCGGGATCAGACTGGAATCGGGATGGGAGTTGAACCAACACGTTAAGTGCGTCTTCACCACTTACCTGTTCAGCTTCACGGCATAAGATCTCTTCTGCCTTTAACATATCAGGAATAGAGAATGAGTTTGTTTTTAGCAATTCTCTTTTTGACTTCTCAAGATCAACTTCAAGGACGAGGTGTACACCACCTTTCAGGTCTAAGCCTAACTTCAATCTGTTGTTAGGCAGTATCTTCCGCAACGTAATTGGAAGACTACCGAAAAGGTGTAAATTCTCCAATGTTGTTGCAGGTTCTTCTTTAGCTTTCTCAGAAATAAGTCTTACGAAGAATTCCTTTGTTTCTGTCGTATCAAATTGATAGTCTACCTCTTCCTTAAATCCAAGTTTCTCCATTTGAACAATAAAGACATCCTGAACTTCATCAATTGCTTCTTGAAAACTTATTCCAGTCGGTAATTTTACGTCAGTTAAGTCAACTTTGAAAGCACTATCATCGGTGACTTCAAATGGGGGAAGTGCCTCCTGTAAATTCAGTGGTAGATTTCCATACAAAGGAAGGTATAATCTATCTGGTGTAGGGATAAGGTATAAAACTGATAACAGCAATACACCTAAGATTAAAACAATTTTCCAGATATTGAATCTGTACATCAAATGCTCCTATATTCTAAAACGATATTTATTGACAGCAGAATACCGCAGAAAGTCTTGTAGGTGCGCCTGGGAGGAATCGAACCCCCGACACGAGGCTTAGGAAGCCTCTGCTCTATCCCCTGAGCTACAGGCGCGCTTACCGCTAAACCTTTCTTGGTTACACTCTGCTGCATTCTGTTGATATGCGCAATATGAAATTAAAACACAGTATCAGCTAATATTCAACGAGAGAAAAAATCGGTTGATTTTTCACTTTCTTTCGTCCCTCGAATTCTGTAAGCTCCAACAACAGTGCAATGCCTGCTATGTTCCCACCAACTTTTTTGACAAGTTCAACCGATGCTGCCAGAGTTCCGCCGGTAGCTAAAACATCATCACATATCAGGACGCGGCTCCCTATTGGAAAAGCATCTTGATGGATAGCAAGTGTGTCAGCTCCGTATTCAAGGTCGTAGGTCACTTCATAGCTATCAAAAGGTAACTTGCCACTTTTACGGATAGGAACAAAACCGATACCCAGACGATGTGCTAAAGCTGCGCCGAGAATAAAACCCCGAGCGTCAATGCCTACGATTACGTCTATCACATCAGATCTAAAACGGTTTACAAATACTTCAACTGCAGCATTAAAGGCTAATCCATTTCCTAATAGTGGTGTTATATCTTTAAAAGACACGCCGGGTTTAGGGAAATTCGGTATGTCTCGTATAAATTTTGTAAAATCGCTCATATTTATTTTTTATTTGTTGTGCTGCACTGTATTATGTAGTTGCAGCGTGAGGATGAATCATAATTTTCATGCCCTTTCGGGATTCCATTGCTTCAAATGCCTTGTCAATTTCAATGAGTGGAAAATGATGTGTGATCAGTGGTTGTACACGGACTAATCCTTTTTCAAGAAGTCGCACCGCTAACTCGTGGTGACGTGGCACACATCCATGCGAACCTGTAAGGAAACACTCCTTATAGTGAATCGTGTTGGAAAGCACACTCATTGGTCGCATGTTTTTTGGCAATCCGCCGAACAGATTGACATACCCGCGGTGTGCTACCATTTCAACACCTTGTTCGTGTGCTTCAACGGACGCGCAAGTTGTGACAACAATATCCGGTCCCTCTCCATCGGTTTCTTCTCGGCAGCGTTCCACCACATCCTCCTCTTCTGAGGCGATATAGACATCTGCTTCGTAGAATTTCGCGATCTCCATGCGGAGTTTACTACGTTGTATACCAATAACTTTCGTCGCTCCCATCACGCGAGCAAGGTCTATCATCATACATCCGATCGGTCCCAATCCGATAATGACAACGGTCTTACCGAGAGACATATTGACTAATTCAAGTCCATTTATTGCACAAGCAAGGGGTTCAGCGAGGGCAGCTTCATCAAAACTGAGGGTGGTATCAAACGGGGTAACTGGTCCTTCTTCCAGAACCAATCGGGGGAGTTTCATATATTGTGCGAAAGCACCAGGAATTTGGTAACCGATAGCGTAGTTAATTTCACAGTTGTTGCCGAGTCCGTTCCGACACCAATGACATTGTCCACACGGTACATCTGCACCGATGGAGACGCGGTCACCTTCTTTCACACGTGTCACATTTTTACCGACTTTGACAATTACGCCTGAGTTTTCGTGTCCAATGATTGTTGGGGGTTTGACGCGGGGATTACCATGATGGAAAATGCGGACATCAGATCCACAAATACTGACTGCTTCAACACGCATCAATGCAGAGTCATTATCTATTTCCGGTTCCGGAACATCTTGTACACTTAGTTTTTCAAGGCTTTCAAGTATAGCCGCTTTCATAGTTTCCTTTGTTTATTGTTAGTGTCTAAAACCTGTTGTCTATTTACGTTGGATGGATAAGCACTTTTGCGTAAAACTCGCTTTTTTCCTTCATCATGTGTAGTGTTTTTGTGCTATCTATTAACGGAACCTTGTGTGTAATCAGTGGTGAAAGATCCAAGTCACCAGATGCCATTGCATGAAGCACTGTTCTCCAGTCGTCATCGTTACCAGATATGCTAAAATCGGAATTCCATGTCCCTAACACGCGAACCTCACGTCGCATCAATTGTGAAATAAGCGATGCAGGTAGGGTTACATCTGCATCAGGATTCCCAAGCAAAACAACACTACCACCACGGCGAACACTTCCTAACGCATGAAGATAAGTCTGTGGTACTCCCGCAGCTTCAATACAAATGTGTGCGCCTTTGCCTTCAGTCTGTGCGTTCACGACCTCAACTGGGTCTGCTAATATACTGTTAAAGACTCCATCAAAACCGATTTCTTTTGCTAACTCAAGCTTCTCCGTGACAATATCAAACAACAATACCTGTTCCGACCCCATTATTCTTGACCACTGTGCTACCATCAATCCAATTGGACCAGCACCGAAGATAGTAACTGTCTTGCCGACAAGCGAATCTTGCACTCTCCGTAGTGCGTGAAGTGCAACAGCAGCGGGTTCAGTCTGTGCTGCTTCTTCTAAAGAGACACTATCTGGTACGCGAATAATATTTTCCTGCGGTGCAACTACATATTCAGCAAAAGCACCGTCACTTCGTGAACCGAGGTAGTCGTAATCGCTGCATTGGACATATTTTCCACCTTCACACGCTTCACACTTTCCACACCAGATCAGTGGAAAAACGACCACATTATCACCGTCCGAGAAACCTTCAACACCTGATCCACTCTTGTCTATCGTCCCAGCAAATTCGTGTCCGCAGACAGTGGGAAAATTATAAGTGCCTTTAGAGAATATCCTTGGAATATCTGAACCGCAAACACCACAAAAACCAATTCGAACGCGGACCTGTCCTTCAGAGACGTTTGGAATGGGTATCTGTGCTAACCGTAAATCCCCAACATCATGCAGCACAAGTGCCTGCATCAGACTGTTATGCATCACACCCTCTTTTTGAAAGCCCAAGTGAAATTGCCTGATGAATCCGAGTTATACTTTCTGAACGAGAACCTGCTTTATGAAAAACGCTACTGCTGCCACCGACCAAGATGTTCGCCCCAGCTGCAACCATAAACGGGATATTTTCAAAACTGACGTTCCCATCAACTTCAATCGGGATGTTCACCCCGCGTTCATTCAAAAATGCCCGACAATCCGAAATCTTTTGTAGCGTCGCTGGGACCATTCTCTGACCAGCAAAACCCGGATTGACCGTCATAATCAGCACAAAGTCGAGACGATCAATAACATACTCCATCGCGAAAAGCGGTGTCGCTGGGTTCAAAGCAACACCCGCTTTTATACCATGTGCTTGAATTTCCGATAAAGTTCTATCCAGATGTGTAGCAGATTCTGCATGTACAGCGATTTGTTGAACACCAATGTTTGCGACTGCTTCTACGAAAAAATCGTTATTTTCCACCATCAGGTGAATGTCAAAATCGCAATCAGTTTTTTGTCGTAATTGGTCAATGAGTGTCAATCCAATTGGCATATTTGGCACGAAGTGTGCGTCCATCAGGTCAAAATGTAGCAGGTCTATCCCCAATTCCTCCAACGCCCGTATGTCTGTTTCCAAATTACAGAGATCAGCACACATCACGGAGGGTGCTATGCGAATCTTTTCATCTGAGGTATTAGGGTGTTGACTCTCAGGAGTCGGCAAGATATTTCTCCCAATCTAATGTCGGTTTTTCTCAATTTAATATTATAACATGAAATACGCGAATTGTCAAATTTTGGGTTGGTTGTGTGTGTGAAGTTTTTGGCATGGTATCAATAGCGGTTGACGATGGTCTAGAGGATTTGGAAGTTTTTGGTATGGGTAAAGATTGTCATTATGGATTATCATTTACATAATCATGTGCACCGTAGTGCCGTAGGAATAAACCTTTTTTATCAACCTTACAGCTGACACGTCTGCCACCGTTGATACGAAAATGATCAATTTCACCAGAAATATTTTTATATCGTTCGTATTGCAGACCACCATGTGTGCTAAGACCTGTTGTGGCACCATTATGCTTTACAAGCAAATAAGAAACCTTCGCTAATACATCTTGAAGTTTTAGATGTTCTTTGACATCTTTCTCTTTACTGAAATCTTTGGCAAAAGTATCAGAATATATCAATTTTGGGAGAGGTAGCAGCTCATCCTTCAAAAAATCTGCTTTAGTCCGATTCCATATCAGGGTTCCCCAAGCAGATAAACCTACAACAGTATTTCCGTTATCTGGCACTGGCTCAAGTAACGTTTCTGGAACACCTTCAAGTTTTTCTATAGAATACATTTCACCAGCTGCCATCATTCTAAATTCTGTTAGATAATTTTGAATCATTGATGTGTCAATCTGAATTGGCAAGCGAGGAATTTTAATTAAATCGGTTGAACTTTCAAATATGTAGATCACTTCATCTGCATAGAATGCACCAAAGGTGTTCATATATCCCTGAAGACTTTTGAATCCTCCAACAAGGTTGAAGATGACTTTATCATAATTGCTGGGAGGTTTTGGCACATAATCCTCTAACCACTTAATCAGTTCCTTCGTGCCATCTGCAAATACGTTAGTATCCTTAGTGGAAAGTCTTGGAGGGGTAAAAATGTTGACTGTAGCAAATCCATTGTTCGTCAAGAAGTTTTTTATGATTTCACCTGTCCGTTGGCCTTGTGCAGTGTCAGTGCAGATTAGATAGTGTTGGTCGTTACTCTTGCCAGGTAAGGATCCATCATATATTCCATATATCCCGTTTAATTCTGCACTTGCGTCTCTGTTTGTTTGCACATCATTTTGACTAAGTTTTTCTTCTGTACGTTTAACCAGAGTATCTATTACAGATTTGGATTCATCGGATAGTTCATCCTCTTTCTGATTTGCAGACATACCGAGTATCTTTCCCCAGTTTTTCGCTTCGTCCTTATTTGATCTATTGATGGAATTTGTAAGGGTACTTGTTCCAATGGTTGACACGATAAAATGCAATTTTTAACCTCCTTTAACAGCAATGTGATTATAACTCATCAACAGGTGAAATTTTAACCCAACCGAGTGGGGCAACAGGATTCTGTCCACGATATAAAATGCGGCGTGTTTTTGGGAATTCGCGTTCATCATAGTGACCACGTTGGGAACGACTTTCTCCCAGGCGAAAACGTTCGCGAAAATCCAACATGTCAATAGGTGCATCTTCTCCTTGTGTAAAAGACGAGGATACAGTGTTAGCATTATAACCTGTTCCCCATCCGATTTGTAACATAAACGCACCATCAGGAAGTTTACTGTTTGCCTCTATCAGTTTATCAAATAAATCAGCGATCTGTGTCAAGTTGTATCTGTCAAAAAAATCCTGTTCATCTTCCATAAGTATTGATGTTTCAGAGTGGCAAACATCAGCAATTTCTCGTAACGTATTTTCTTGTAGTTTACTAAACTGGAGTTTTGTTTTCTCGCGCTCATGAAAAAGTAGATCGTCAATTTTAAGGGTAAACGTTAAAGCCTTCATACCTTGTATAACCTCTACTCCATTATGATTCTTCTGGACAAGTTCGTTGTTTTGATCGAGTGTAACCGTCCATGCCATCTCAATCGCAAGTGCATCACTTTCAACGGGTTCAGTATCACTGATTTGTAATGCGCGTAGTAGATCGTGATTAGGGTCTTTTCCAAAAGCCATTTCTTCAATTTTCTTTGCGGGAGACTCATTACGTAGGTATGCGTGAGATCCTTTATTTATTTCTCTGTGTAGATGTTCTGAACTATCTTTTTTAAGTTTAGTATTTTCTTCATTATTGATCAGGTCCGATAGCAGTGCAGTGCGGAGTGCACCTTTGATACTACTACCGGGAATATAGGGACGGTTTCCAACGGATTTGATTGCCTCCCGAATGTCAGTTGTTTCTGGACTTTGCGCACATAGGAGACTATAGGTAGATAGGTCAGCAGCATTCATGTTGTGACGTGAGAAGTAATGGCTCCATCTGAAATCGCGCCGCGACATTTCGGATGTTAATGCGTTGATGTCAACATCCGGATGTGCTAATACCTTGTCCAAATCAATGCGATACCATTTGTCGTTAGCGTAGTAACCATCAATATGGTTCAAAGTTTCACCTGAACCGATGTGCACAGGGGTGATGGTCTGAAGTTTATATTTTTGTTTCATTCGGAAACTCCTTTGATACCGACCTGCCACGCGTATCCGTAACGATAAACTGGATGTGCCCAATTATCTGGTCGTAAATCTACCAACCTGCCAACGGGTTTGTCAGATGAATTTAAAACAGAACCTTCAACGAACATATTGATCTGTTTTCTCCGTTTGTAGGTACCATGTGAACCCACCCATCCCGTTAATGGAGTTAGATTGTAAGCAATAACACCATCAATAAGATGTTCAAGTTGTTCTGGACACTTTGGACATATCGGTGAAAGCGTTACAAATTGGTCGCTATCTTCCACAGTCGGCAAATCAAGTTCTGCTGGATTAAACTTAAACTGACCATATCCTGCATTGCGTTCTCCACCGATGCCGTTGTCTCCAAGCACTCGGAGTAGTGTTTCAATTTTGCGCTTTGTTTCATCAGAATCAAATTTCGCGGCGAACCAGAGTCCACAGCCTTTATTGAATTGGACGGTTTGAACGTGCCATATTTCGGAGCCAGCATTTTGTTCCCCGATTGTGACACGCGGACGGGTGCTTGTCTCCCAAATGATTGGCTCATTATCCATTGCATTTTTTAGTTGTTCTTTTTCATCTGCACTCACCCACACATTTTCACCGTTGATCAGATTGTCTTTGTCAAAATCAGGTAATTCATTGGAGATAATCTTTTGAAAAATAGATTTAGAAATGAACCGTACCTTTTTTAGTTTTTTCTTTAGTTTGTCTGGGGTATCTTCATTCATGCGAAAAGTCAAGGGAATCGGATAGAAATGAACTTTATCGGCATACGGAAACGCAGAGGTTAACATAAACGGAAAAGTGTTACTGTCTTCTTTGTATGATTTGAGAAACTTTTTGAGACTCTCGGAATCATAAAAGGTTGACCACGTTTGGCAGATCGCTGAAAAGAGCGTATCTGCAGAGATATAGGTCTCTGTCTTCTCCAAACCGAGGCTGCCTGTTTGTGCTGCACCTGTGGCGCGCCCAAGATGTAACTGCGTTTTGAATTTAAATCGGTAAACCTGATATATCCCCATGATGCACCTAACTACCTTTTATGGCGTTTAGTATTTCAGATGTGTAATCGGTTTCGCGTAACGTTGTAGTTTCTGTATCTGCTTTGATAGTAATGGGTTTTTCTGAAACGTCTTCATAGCATTTTCTTGATTTGAATGTCATCGTCAAGTTCTCAAATGCTATCTGTCCGGAGCCGCGAGAACCAGATCCTCCGAGGTAGTCATCTTCAAGGAGTTCCATGCCTTTTAGGACGGTGTCAAAACGTTTACACTCTTTCTCCATTTGATCTTCAGTGCTGTTATCTCTCGTATAAAGTCCATAGACTAATACCATAGGTCCAAAGGTAGCTCCTGCTGGGACGCGTTCGTTTTGCCGTGGGTTGGCTGCAGATGTAATTCTATCAATAGATACCTCCCATTTTGCTTCAGTAAAAAGACTATCAGTTTCTGCTGCAGCCAGATACTCACTAGATTTTTCTGTCAAGAAAGTATCTCTGACGATTAGACGTGTCGGCATCGTATCTTGTTTCAGTTTTTGCGGGGTTATTCCGAATACCTGACATACTGAACAATCCGCATAATCCGATGATTCTTCACATTCATGAACTTGAACAGACCCACGACTGATTAAAAGATTGTTTTCATGTCGATCAAGTAACGACCTCATTTTACCTCGTAATGAAGATCCTGGTATATAAGGTTCACGTGTAGTAGGATTTCGAATAACAGGGTTATCTATTCCACCGATGTCTAATGATTCGGCATTTCCACCAATATGCAATCCTGTTAGGGCATGAATTGTGCCTTTTAGAAAAATCTTACCTTGTAATTGAATACTTGTCATGTGATTCCTCCTTAATCTCCTCCGTAAAACTTATGATAAGCAAGAACTGCTTCAAAAAAATCAACGAAGTTTTTGAATTTATGAGTACTATCAACTTCATTAATGGCTTGGGTTAGTGCATCTTTTAGGTCACTAACTTCAGATTTCCGGGCTGCAGCATAAGCCAATTTCGGTTTCAGCATAATCAACTCGTTGCGGTTAAACTCTTCACTCATCTGGATTTTCTTTACTGCACCGTATACTTTTCGGATTTGAGCGGTTTTAAGGTTCCTTGCAAGTTTACGTCCTAAACTTTCAGCTGCAGCGACAAGTGGTTCACCACCATTCTCAATAATCTCTGAAATATCAACTTTTTGTTGAGCAACCACTTCTACTTCAACATTATTTGCAGTAGGTCCTTTTTCTGACTGTTTGATTACAAATGAAGTCACTTGCTGCCCTTCTTCAAGTTCATCAAACTGAGCATTCTTTAGCGCACTACGTGTGAAGTGAACATCTTTACCCCCATCATCAGGCTGTATAAATCCAAAGCCGGTACGTAGACTTTTAATTTTTCCTGTAGGCATGTGTATCTCCTTCTGTTTCTGTGTTGTCGGGTTTAGCAAACTCTACCCGATCTACGATTTCCTAATTTTTAATGCTGTCCATCTGGTAATGACATGGATTAATTCCTCTCTAAATTTAGAAGATTCTTCGTGGTTAAGTTTCTGTTTTAATTCGTTTAGAAATGCTTTCTGTTCGTCATACTTGTATCTCTCTTGTAAGCGGTGGAGATAGTAGAGTGAACGCCATGCCCATCGGTGACCATCTAATTCTTTCGCAGAATAGATCTGAGGGAGTCGGGTGAGGATGTCGCGCGGTAGTTGGTCTTGACCTGTTAATACTTCCTTAAACTTTTCGTGCCATTTGCGCACTTTAGTGAACTCTTTCCACTTCATCGGCTGGCGTAAAAATGTTATGGCGTTCTTTTCATCGTCAATACCTTTTGCAGCTTTCTCTGCTTCTCCACTTCGTGCTGCGAATTGATAGAGGGGATATTTCATGTGTTCAATAGCAATACCGCCAGAAAGCGTGACGTGGTCACCAGTTACGAACTCTTGAAATTCGGAGCGTATCTTCTGGGCGATATCTGGTAATGCACTCCACCCACCGACAAGGAATAGGTCATCACCGCCAGCGTAGATAAGTTCAAGTATTTCTTTGTCTTTATCTTCATTATGTTCTTTACAAATCTGCGGAACGTATCCTTCAAAAAAGAGCCGCATTTCTCTGCTTAAGGTCGCATGACGCGAGATAGTTGCGTTCTCAAGTTTATTTTTGAACACGCCTCCGAGGTCATCAACATCCATCCGTAATGCACCAAGCCAATGCACGCCTTCTGATGCTTCAGCGAGGTAGTTGTAATCTGCATTTTCACCTTTATCATCTTTAGCAATTATAGGATGGAAAATTCGGAAATCGTAACTCATTTCAGAATTTTCTGTCAGAGGGTTTTTCATGACATTATCGTTGAGAAAATCTGTGTTGCCTAACCGGTAGACGACTGCATGTTTCTTCAGTCCCTTTTCAACTTTTTCACAGACCTGAATATCCAATCCAAACGCCCTTATTGCCTTCTGCCATTTTGGTATTTTCTGGTCTTGGGTGTGTGATTCGTTTGTGACTTCAGTCGCAATCATATACTTTGCATTCCGCAATTTCTTACCGAGTTCAATAAAGTTCCACTGATCGTTATCATTTTCATCCTGATTGTCATGATATGGTACAAAGAGTTTTTGGAACATATCATCATTTTCCAACTCCGACCATTTTTGCTGTTTTCTCTCATTTACCTTTTTTGAAACGTCATCCCACTTTTTTGAAAAATTATTACTTGTAAAGTCGCGTGCTTTTATGGAGATACCCGCTAACATGCAGGAAATATCGCCTCTATGAAGTTCCCACAACTTTTCAGATATCTGTTTACGGAGTGTATCTAACTTCTCTTTTGCTGCGGTATCGGGAGCAAGAATAAAGAAGTGTCCACCACTGGCGAGTATTAGGTTGGTGATGGGTAGGTCAAATTGTTTCAGCACCCAGTGTGCAATTACCTCCGTGAGTAGCTGCAGATAGAAAGAACGCCCCCGCAACTGGTTGGATGCACCATCAGATTGGATATGATATAGAAAGTTCTGAATACCTGAAATATCGCCTTTGATAAGCGCGCTTATGTTGAGCTCAGAATCATTTGGGTTGTCAAGTATTTTGTCAATTTCATCAGTATTGGTAAGTTCGTGTCCAATACACGCTGCAATTGCCGCTGTTGTGCGGAGATGGTCATAAAGTGAAATGTCTGGTATCGTTTTTTCACCGCTCTTCTTCCAAGGTGTCGCGGATGGCATGCACGAGGTGTATTTGTGAAGGAGTGCGACTATCGTTTGATAATGTGCTGCTGGTGTGTATGTTTCCTCTTCCGTTGCTATTCCAAAATCCTTGATGAAATCTCTCCACAATGATTCATAATCTTTTTGACCAACTTCTACGTTTTCTGATGGTCCTGGAATGATGGTGTCTCGGTCAAAGTTGAGTGCTGTGAGTTTGTAGCGATACTCCTTGTCTTTATCTGCGCCTATGAGGCGTGAAAGAATAGAAACGAGTGGGGAACGGACAAAATCCTCTGCTTCTCTCTTTTCATCTTCGCGTTCTGTAGCAGAGAGTCGGTCTGCTAAAATCACCTGTTTTTCTATGAGATTTTGAAGTTGATCCGGTTTGTGATGGTGATTTCGGATGGCGTTTTTGAAGGTATCATCACAAGTTGAGAAGAAATCGCCAAAATTTTCAGTGACGAATGCGTAACTATGTTCTTGATGTTTTTTGTAGCGGTCAGATGCACGCTGACGAAATTTACCGATGTCGTGTAGTAACGCTGCGAGATGTAAAATGTCATGTTTATTCAATAGTATCTAACCTTGTAGTATCAGTTTGTGGTATAGAAATTTGATTAATTACCTTATTAAAAACAATTCTATATTCATGCAATCACAAATCAAAATAGCAGGTTCTATTATGACATATTCAACGACATTAAGTCAATCATTTATTTGTCCGTTGATGCCAAAAAACCATCAATAGATCCATTATAATTAACCTTATACCACTAAGACACTCCACAACTATTCTTGCTTAAATATATCTCCACATATCAAAACAAAAACCGATACATCGGTCGATCCAACGTAATACCAATCAAACTCCACACACCCCCGACAATAAACTCACCCAAAATCAAACCCAGAAAAAACGGAATGAGTTTGCGATGTAGACTTATCCCACCTTGCTTCAAAATAATCCACTTGATAACGGAACTCACAAAGATAGAAAACCAGAACACATTCATTGACCAACTACTTGAAATCGCAAACCCCGCAGGATGGAACGGCCACCAGAACAGCCGTATCCGCATAATCATCAAAAAACCGGTTCCCAGAAATCCAATACATATAGCAACAATCGCAGGGACGTCAGGTGCTTTCGGCGATGAAAGCCAACTTTGTAGTCGGTTAAACGGTCGTCCCGCAAACCAATCCCGTGCACCTTCAATATAAGAAATATGATAAAATGACCAGAACGATGCAAACGTTCCGACAACAATTGCCACACACATACCGATGAGGAGTCCACGATTAGAAATCCGTGTGCGTTCGGCAAGTTTGAATCCTTCCAAGATATGTGGCATCGGATGTCCACGATACGCGCGATTGATTGAAAACAGATAAGAAAGCATCGTTAGGTTGCG
This sequence comes from Candidatus Poribacteria bacterium, assembly GCA_963663765.2. GTDB lineage: Bacteria > Poribacteria > WGA-4E > WGA-4E > WGA-3G > MSPOR6. The sequence goes on from CAXXUA010000003.1 coordinate 168,415, forward strand.
GGGTCCGAGCAGGCGTGTACCGAAAATACGCGGCATCATCTCATCCGGTCCGATGAAATGCAGATCGTGTACAGGTGAGCCGAGTTCGGCGCGCATGCGGGTTACAGCAGTGGATATTGCATAGTATATACCGAAGAAAACCAGAATCGCCCACACAGACATGCCCGCAGCATTACAAAAGATAAGGAGAAACATGAGACTGGCAATAAGGCAAATCACCATGCCACGATACGACATCGGCTCGTCCGAATCCTCCTCCTGACGTGGTCTAAACACCTTACGTGCAACTTGGGCAAGATGTTTCCGTGTCGCAACAATAGCAATTACAAATAAACCTATATAAGCCCCAAATGACTGCTCATCGGTAAACGGAAAATTCGGCAAACCCCTAATTCCCAACGCGTCACCGAAAATCCGTTCCGCCTTCCAAAACAGATAGAAGAACCAGCAAGAAAATGAAAGGTCCAGCGGAATAAAAAACGCCATCCCAACAGCAAACGGAAAAACAGCAACAGGAGTCCAACCAATCGCACTCCACGGTTTCTGTGTAAAAAATGGACGTAAATCGTAGAGACGACCGCCAAGTCCCGGCACATTTGGAAAAAGATAGTTTAAACCGTTGAGTATATCAATTGCACCAGCAATCCCAAATCCAAGCCACATCATCTTGTTCGTCAACAAATTTGTCTTACCGACATTTGTCAATTCAAGGGGTAGCTGGATAATTGGATAACTCAGTTTTTCGTGTTCTGTCCACTGTTTGCGGACAAGCGTATTGATGAAAACCATCACGAACACGAGCGCACACAAAAAACCACCCCAAGTTAGGGTGGTCGTCAGCCATCCTTGAATGATCTCCCAACTATACAAACTGGCTTCCCCGCGGTAATACTCTGTTAGAAAAGCCTTGTCTTTCACTGCTATCCAATCAGGGATATAGCGATGAAATAGATGTGTCCAATCGTTTTCAGGTGTTGCGTACCAAAACGCATAAGGGATCATCGGGATTAAGACACGAAGAACATCGTGACCTGCCAAGGAGGAGGCAATCGCAAGCATGACGTAAATCGTCAACAACTCACCTTGTTGAAATGCTACACGAGGCAAAAGCTTTTTTAATGCCAAATTCGCACCCGTAAGCATAAAGATGCAAAAAATCACATTAAAGTAGAGAGAAATCGTTGTCGGATATCCCTGTCCTGCTGAATCTAAAATCCAATAGACGTTGGGAATCGTGAGAGCGGTGCCGATTAAAATAGCACGCCATGTCGCACCGAAACGTTGCGGACCTTGTGTTATTAGTGGACGGTGTGCAGTTGCTTGGTAGCTTCCCGATTGTCGTGAAACGTGATGTGAGGGTGTGAGTGCCAATTTTGACTCTGAATGACAAAGACTTATAGTGGGTGTGTGAGAGATAATCGCTACTATATTCTAAATCTTTATTACGTTCAAAAACAAAGATCTGTTTCAAATATGAATAAGTAATTACATCCGAGTTCCCAACGTTCCTTTTTAATCAATTTCCACCGACAAAAAACATCTGGTAAGACTTCAGGGTTCAACCCGTGGTGTTCCTCAAGGGAAAGTCCCTTAATGATTCTGAATAACTTCAAAACATCTAAAATCTTATCTACAAACGGATGAGGTGCGGTGATAATAACGCGCCCGCCAGGCTTTAGATGGTTCCAGCAGGAGTCCACTACCTTATGCAATTTGTTTTCGGGAATATGTTCAACGACAGCGAGGAGAGTTATGACATCAAAACGTTCTTCAGTGTGAAAATCCTGCGGGAAAGTGCCTGGTAGAAGTAGAATGCAACGCCTCCGATAAGTATAAGGCAGCCACAAAGTAGTAAGACTCTTTTCATTGTAAAAAACATAATAAAAGCCTTTGTTGTCAGTATAGTGTTGTAGAGTTGCAATTTGTCCGAGCTTAAGCGGGGTTGCGAGACCACCCTTTGTTGTCAGTATAGTGTTACAGAGTTACCTATCAGGTATAGGCACTGAAGGAGGATCCTCAGGTTCTCCACAAACATAACGCTCATGCGGGGTGCCTCTGCCTATGATCCTATGCTTATGGGCAGATTGTTGTTCTAGTGGTACACACAAGTAATGTCGTTTTCCACACTTATTACAGGATGGATTTATATGATATTCGAGGGGATCGAACTTGGTTGCGGATGGGTAAGTAGCTATACAACCCCAAACAAATAAACCACAGTTTTCACATTTTTTCCTATCTTCATATTTGTCTTTTACCATTTTACCACATCCTGCGGGACAAGACTGAAGACTATTACTTTTTACGTTCTGAAAAAATAATAGTACCAGGCAAAGACAAACTAAACTACTACAAATTATTATCAGTACAGATATATTATTAGGTAATCTAGTTTCCATGTTTTCTCCAATCCTTAGTTAAGGATGTATCCTCTACCTCCTCTCTATACGAACTATACAAGTAACTCGCCAAGGTATCTTTTTGTAAATATAGGTCGCAACCCATGAGAAACAAAGCATTGTTGCAATAGTGACCGTAATGATTGTACTTGTCCTCTCAAAAAGACGGAAAATCTCAATAAGAATACCAAAGATACTGAAAATAACAAACCAAAAAACATATTTCCATTTTTGGGATATAAGCATATAACACCCTCCATTATGCAAATAGGAACGCTTTTCTGTTAACCACAAGCAACGTCAATTTTGAGGCAGGAAAATATTGTATTTTTCATGTATGTCCACATACGCGATAATCTTTTCCATTTTTATCAGTTTGAACGTGATGGTCATTTTGAGTACATATACTGACACTTTTTCCGCACCCTGGGAGGGCTTCATCCGTCGGTAACTTAATACATATTCTTATTATTTCATGCGCTGGAGTAACCACGTCAAACTTACTCTGAACAGTATTACCACATTGTAAACATTTCCATTTATTTTCTGTAGTATGAACAACATTCCATATTCCCCATCGCATTATCTTTTTGTCAATATAAGTTGCTATCAGGGAAACACAGAGTATTGTCACAAAAGTCACCACGGTGGTATTAATGGGACCCGCAACAAAAATACGAAAACCTTCAACCAAAAGAATGTAAAAGCATAGAAAGGTAATCCAATAAACATATTGCCATCGGGCAGGTAATATAATAGGCATAGAAACACCTCCGTATTTCATTATAGTAGATTCGGGGGATGTATACCTTCCGAAACTGCTATACTGAATTGCCTTAAGTTTTTTACTACGATGAACAGTCGTCACTAATAACTGTAACCAGAAATGCTGTCATCGTAGCAACAAGTGCTGTCATCGTAGCAACAAGTGCTGTCATCGTAGCCACAGGTGCTGTCATCGTAGCCACAAGTGGCATCACCGCAACTACCACAATTGTCATGTCCACCCTTACATTTTCGATAATCCTCACGGACCGGACAAGTTTGTACATTATGATACTTATTGGTGCAATCATATATCTCTCCACCGCATCCCGGTATCTTGCCTTCTTCTGTTGGATTCTCTTCACAGACTCTGTAGTTTTTACAATGTCCCGCGTCTTCTAATTTCTTTTTGCTGGCATCTTCTGCTCCGCATTCACCGTCAGGAATATCTGCAGGACAGTACCATCTCTTCTGTGTAGTACCGCTCACTGTGACCAACTGTTTTACGTGTCCACCCTCACCATGATCGCTATTAGAATCAGTGCTTTTTTTCTGTACCCATTTGTACAATTGTTGATCAATTAGAACTTTCACACCATCTAATGCACCACTTCCCATTGCACTTGCTACTACTGCAACCCAAAAATCAGGATCCGTAATTATGTCAGCTTCCGCTTCCTGTTGTTCGGGTATCGTTTCCTGTTTATCATTTGGAGTATCTACCGATGCACCTGTACTATTCAATACATCATCGGGCGCTCTCACATCAGAGGAGAAAGTATTTAAGGACGATCTATGAGAGTCCTGACGTGACTCAGCACTATGCTTCTTCTGAACGGGTTGGTAATGCCCAAAATACAAAAACGAGATGATGGTTACAACACAAAATGTCACAATATAGTTTGGACGGATAAACTTTTTCAGTTGAACTCCTACTGTCTATCTTTTGAGTTTTTATATTCTTAGAAATACTATCTTATCATAGACTTTTATTCAGCAGGACTTAAGCAAATTTGGGGCTCTTGCTTAGAATTTTGTTCTTTTAAAAATTGTCCTCATGATTTTTTGTCATTTTCAAGGATATATCCCCTTTATCCCTCAAAAGCGAGGGGATGTGTCGGTTTTATTAAGATAATCAACTATCTATATTGCCATCGTCTGGTGGTTGACACTTTCCTTCACCATGAAGGACATCGCCGACAAGTTCGCTAGTTTCAACCTTAGCACACTTATAATATTTTTTCTGGCAGATTGAACACGTCACCTTTTTATGATCTCTGGCCCTTTCACCTTCACTGAGATTCTCAGTATTTCTACATGTCCAATAACGCTTATAGCATCCTGTGCATTTTTTCACAAAGTGATCGCCCTTACTTCCTATTTCCTCTTCACATTTTATACAGAATATCTTTCGGGGACGATGATACCACCAGGTTAATACACTATCTGTAGCAATGCCAATTGCACCAACTACAAACAAAATCCGGTAGAAGAGGTTGAAGGCATCTTGAGCCGATAGAATTACAAAGAGTAAAAACAACCATAAATTGTTTGTTGACTTAAACATTAATCTTTAGTCTCCTTTCCACAATAGATGAAAGTTACGGCAATATGAGAGGACTGAAACTACAACACTAAAGGAGAGTTTTAACTAAATTAAAGACTTGTGCCAGTTAACCAATTGTTTTTATAGTTATCACATATATTAGGTTTATTTAATGCACACATATCGTCCCTACGGGACTAAAGAGGATGTACTATGACGTTTTTCTATAAACATATCGTCCCTACGGGACTGAAGATCGTTTCAAACTATGAAGGACACCTGCAAAACGCCATGTTTATGTGAAACAATGATTAACATATAGTTATTTAGCACAACTCGTTAAATTACTGAGATGTGTGCATAAATATTTGACGCTGCGGTGTGTAGACTACCTTTAGAACCAAATTAACACCGGAAATATTAATGCACACCCCTCGTTTAACTAATACCCTTCCTTAAAGCAATTTTTAATTTCTACAACTTTAACTGCCATCATAGTATCCATCATCATAGCACCCACCATCATAGTATCCACCATCATTTGGTGGTTGACACTTTTCTTCACCATGAAGGACATCACCAACAAGTTCGCCAGTGTCTGTCTCAGCACACTTATAATATTTTTATTGCAAAATGTACACGCCACTTCTTTATGATCTTTGGCACTTTCACCCTCACGTAGATCATCGGTGTCTTTACATGTCCAATAATGTTCCTTGCATTCTACGCAACTTTTCTCAAAGTGATCGCCCTTATCTTCCATTTCCTCTTCACATTTGATACACTCTATTTTTTCCGGCCAGTATCTAGCAACTACGACATTTATAATATGAAGTAGACCTCCTCCGACCCCCGCTTCTGCTTAATGTCAAACTTTTTTTCATAAATTTGTCTTATGTCTAAATTTTCCTTGAGATTTTCAATTAATCTATGTATACTTTAAAAAATTAATTATACGATTTTCAGTAAGTCAATCATAGACATGTCTAAAAAAGGATAAGAAAATGGAAACGACAAGCGATCTATCTGAATCAGTAGTACTTACACCTGAGCAAGCACAGTTTGTTGATACGAACGGTTATCTCTTAATAAAAAATGCCTTACCCCCAGATGTCGTAGCAGAAATAGACGCTGCAGTAGACGAAGTTTATGCCAAACAGAAGGAAGCAGGCAATCTTGAAGGTGGCGGTAAGTTGAACCTACGCAATTGCATTACACATCATGAGGCATTCCTCCAACTACTCGACTGGCACAAATCTTTTCCTTACGCATGCGGTGTGTTGAATTGGAACATCCAAATGATTACGTCACACTTGATTGTGATGCCTTCTAAAGAGGAACCACCCGACGATGTGAAGACCAAGATTGGACTTCATCGTGATGGCGGATCTTCATATCGTGAGATGCAAGAACCGCATCCACGTATCCTGCTCAAGTTAGCTTACGCTATCAGCGACCAATCTGACCCCGCGTCAGGGGCAACAGTGTTAGTACCGGGAAGCAACAGGTTGACAGGTATGCCTGCACGAGACCCAGAAACAGGTTGGGCGCGTGGTGCGATTTCTATGAACGTCAATGCTGGTGATGCCTTCCTTTTTGAACAACGAACGTATCACGGTATCGGGCACAATTGGTCAGGAATTCCACGAAAAACAATATTTATGGGATACGCATACCGTTGGATCAAACCGATGGATTATATACAAATGCCTGATGAGTTGGTCACCAGATGTAATCCAATTCAAAAACAACTCATCGGGGTTGTTGACGATGCAATGAGTTTCTACATTCCACAAGAAAAAGATGTTCCGTTGAAAAAAGCTCTCAATGGAGGTAAATAGAATTCTGTCTCTGCAGAATCACTTTTAGATGTTTCTACTGACCTTCGGCAGCATCTAATTGCTGTTTTAGAGATAGACTATGCTCTAATAAAGCACGGGCATAAGGGATATTGTGTAGGCCGTAACCGCTGTCACCTTTCACCATGTCGTAGTTTAACTTCGCGTCTTTATAGGATTGAGAAGTTTTATCTGCTGTATTGTCCAGCATTTTCTTGACTTCCTTCATTTTTGCCTCAATTTCAGCGCGATATATTGGGAGTCTCGTTGTCATGTCGTTGTCAACACTATCATGGCATCCTGCATTACCACACGTTGAGAAGTCTGCCTTGAAAGTGTGACCACCGTGTTTTGCTATCGCATCCGGTTCTTCTGGTTTCACGACATCTGATTCGACTTTTGCCATGTGGCAATGCACACAACGTTTTTTCATGGCGCGTACGTGCGGTGACGGCATCCGTTTAACACCAGCTCCTTCGCGACCCAAGAACATCTCCGATTGTGATTGGTGTACAATACCAGCACCAGCACAACCGCAGTCCATCTTGTGGCAGCTGACACACAATTTTTTAGCAGGCATTACCAACAAGTGTTCCTCTTTACTTGCATGAGAGTGACAAGATGAACATGCAACAGCATTGACTGCAGTTTTTTCGTTATACGAGTGACCAGGAATGCTTCTATTAGCAAACATCTCATATCCAGAAGAGTGACAACTCAGACAAGATTTTTTCACCTCATAGGGTCCCTTAAGCAGATTGACAAGGGCATGTGAATGTCCTGCTTGTGTCCATTCTTTAAAAGCATCTTCGTCTCCATGACACTTGTTACATCCTTCTGCAAAAGGTGTGCGCTTACTCTCTGATGTGCTTTGTTGTTTGTCCGATGAATCTGCTTGAAGTGCAGTAATTTTTAGAACTACGAATGTTCCCATCATCAGGGATAATACTAAAAATATGATCGCTTGTTTCATAACTTCATAATTGAAAATAAATACTCATTTTATTGATAGTTAACTTACTTTGTTTCTCTATAAGATATGTCATTTTCTGAAATTTGTCAATGAAAAGTTTTAAGTCCTAATAGATTAACCCAGGAGGAATCCTTATGTCTAAAATTGAACTATTTAATGGTAAGAACCTTGATGACTGGCACGCCAGAGGCGGTGCTGCAAAACATGCATGGTCTGCCATCGGTGATGTCGCACTCCACCCAGATGATCGCAAGTTGTTGGCAGCGACCGACGGTGAAGGTGTTTTTTACAACGGTCCCACAGGGCGCACAGCCGATCTCTACACAGAATATGAACACAGCAATTGTGAACTGCACGTTGAGTTTATGGTGCCGCAAGGTTCAAACTCCGGTGTTTATGTCATGGGTAGATACGAAATACAGATATTGGATAGTTGGGGTGCAACAGAACTCAACTATGGTACTTGTGGAGGCGTGTATTGTCGTTGGATTGACAATAAACCTGTTGACGGTGTACCACCACGCGTTAATGCAAGCAAACCGCCAGGGGAATGGCAAACGTATGATATTACCTTCCGCGCACCAAGGTTTGACGCAAATAACAATAAAACTGAAAATGCTACCTTCGTCAAAGTCGTGTGGAACGGACAAATAGTCCATGAAAACGTTGAAGTTGCGGGGGTCACACGCGGAGCAATGTTAAATGAAGAAGCCTCAACAGGTCCCTTATTGCTGCAAGGCGATCACGGTCCTGTGGCATACCGCAATGTCGTTTTGACACCGATTGAAGGTTGATTTATCTACCTTCAATTATGTAAAATATGGTATGTTGCGACTGCCAGTGCAACGTGCACATTTAAGGAACCGACTTTACCATACATCGGCAGGTAAATTGCCATATCACACACATCAAGGGTGCGTCGGGAGATACCACGGTATTCATTCCCGATAATCAGACATACTTTGTCAGGATATTCAACCGAATGATAGGGAACAGCATCCGTTGCAACCTCTAATGCACATGCAAGATATCCCTCTTTTTTGTATTCTTCAACAGCATCAGCAGCGTATTTTGTTGTATGCCAAGAGACTCTACGATGTGTACCGCGCCCAATCCCCGCAATAGTCGGATCCGGCGGATGCGCGCTAATACCTGCTAACACAACCTCACGAACACCGCAGGCATCTGCTATTCTGAAGGTCGCCCCAACATTGACCGGATCTTCAACGTCTTGTAGTACAAAAACAAGTTCAACTGCAGGTGAACCTGACTGTCTTAAAAAGTGTTTAAGTGCATTTTTTCGTAACTGTTTCATAAAAAGGATTAATTTAGAACTATGGATAAACTAAAACTCGGTATAATTGGTGCTGGTGGAATCGTCTGCAGAATGCATCTACCAGATCTGAAAAGAGGCGAAGATTTTGAGGTTGATGTCATCGGGGGCAGACGCGAGCACCGACTAAAACATCAATGTCAAGAATTTGGCATACCACGTTGGACACAAAATTACGAGGCGATTATAGCAGATGACTCACTTGACGCTATCCTCGTCGGGACACCGCACCCCCTACATGTGCCGTGGGGTGTGTTAGCATTGGAAGCAGACAAACATGTGTTGATGCAAAAGCCACTCTGCGGCGATATAGACGAAGCGAATCAGTTTGTAGATGCTGCTGAAGCGAGTGGAAAAACTGTCATGTGTCTTCCACATTTCAATGCCGGCATCTATAAAATTCGTCAACTCATTGCAGAAGAAGCCATCGGACGTGTGTCAGGTGCAAGGATGCGACACAGCCACGGTGGTCCCGAGGTCTACTATGCTGAAATCCGAGACATTTTCGGTGAATCTGGTGACGACCTGTGGTTTTTTGATGCGAAACAAGCAAGTGTCGGCGCACTATTTGATATGGGTGTTTATGCTGTCTCTGGATTAGTTGCAATGCTTGGTACATTCAAACGCGTAACAGGTTTCGTTTCCACTTTCGACAAACCCACTGAATTAGAGGACGTTGCAACATTGGTGCTTGAAATGCAATCAGGAGGTATTGTCACCGCTGAAACAAGTTGGTGTGACCCTGCAAGAACTGGCGAAGCTACCGTCCACGGTACTGCCGGCAAGTTCACCATGCCCGGTAAAGATGGTGCGACACTCACACAGTGGACACCCACCTCTTACACCCGCGAGCATGCGCCGGTTGACACAAAAGCGATTGACTGCAGCGATGTCGCACCGAGTGGTATGCACGCACACTTCGCAGAACATATCCGTGCTGGAACACAACCCCCTCTCTCCAATGTTTGGACAGCACGGCATGTCACTGAAATCCTACTTGCAGGTCTCAAATCTTCCGATACGGGAAGCGCAATTGAACTCACCACAGAAGCGGACAAGTAACCTTGCAAACAAAACAGACATCTCCATATAGGTATGTTTTCCGCACCCATAATGGAGATGTCTACACAATTAACCTATATCCGCATGAAATTCATACCAATCATCAAGGTTATTGAGGTTGACAGCATCTAAAATCGTACCATCATCTTCAATACCGCTTGCACCGAGAATACTTTTTCGGGTATCGTCATCGTGATTATACCCCCCTATCGCCGCATTTAGTTCTGCAACTGCGTCAGCATCAAGACTACCACCTTTCTGCTCTAAAACCCACGCTTCAAATTGAGGATAGGTAGGCGAATTGTCTCGAATATATGCTAACGTTGCATCCTTATCAAGTCCAAGACCGTCCAACACCATCTGATCATATCCCGAGCCACATGCCGGGTAGTCTTGATGTAGGACACCTTTGGAATCCATCAGAACTTTTGACCAAAACCTGGGGAGGTGTAACACCCCAAGTGGACCTTTGACTCCGGAACTGATAGTCGGAATCATCCTTTTTTTCCTTCCAAACATAACAAGCCTCCTTGCTAATTATGTGTTATACCAAATTAACGGGATTTATCTTTTTTCCGACGGTATGTGCGGTTTCCTAACCGAACACTTAGCAATACAGAATCACATTAATTGAGTATTACATAGAAGTCATAACGTGCAAGTCCATCTTGCAACCTAACCCATTATAGCAAACGTTCAAAAAAAGCTAAACATAATTTACCTAAAATCCAGGGTTCTTCAGTTTTACCCATTTTTACCCGTTTCCTGAGAAAATCGCGACCGGGAGGTCGCTCCTACCACGGGGTTTCTTTTTCAAAAATCCAAAAATTAGGAAAACTGAATAACCCTACCTAAAATCCAGGGTTCTGCAGTTTTACCCATTTTTGCCCGTTTCCTGAGAAAATCGCGACCGGGAGGTCGCTCCTACCGCGGGGTTTCTTTTTCAAAAATCCAAAAATTAGGAAAACTGAATAACCCTACCTAAAATCCAGGGTTCTGCAGTTTTACCCATTTTTGCCCGTTTCCTGAGAAAATCGCGACCGGGAGGTCGCTCCTACCGCGGGGTTTCTTTTTCAAAAATCCAAAAATTAGGAAAACTGAATAACCCTACCTAAAATCCAGGGTTCTTCAGTTTTACCCATTTTTACCCGTTTCCTGAGAAAATCGCGACCGGGAGGTCGCTCCTACCGCGGGGTTTCTTTTTCAAAAATCCAAAAATTAGGAAAACTGAATAACCCTACCTAAAATCAGGTGTGTAAAGTTTTTGACAGACAGAATAGCGGTAGCGCAAACTTTATGAAGATTAGTTTATTAATTCGGAAATTATAGTCTCTATCAAACACGGTAGGTGTGGTTTCCGAACTGAACAAATGTCCAATTAAATTCTAAAGTCTACTATAATATTTAGGAAGGCACTTGTGGTGATTATGCTTTTATTCTATGAAGCCGCGCAGACGATGACTGCGGATCGGGTGGCGGAGTTTACGGAGGGCTTTTGCTTCTATTTGACGAATACGTTCACGGGTGACATCAAAGACTACACCGACCTCTTCAAGCGTTTTTGGATAGCCAGTAGTAATGCACAACGCAGCGATTCTTTTACGCGTCGTTTCAGACAGCAACGGGTTCACAGTATCATCTTCAATACCGAACCGAAGTATAATGACTTCACGTTCCCGTTCAGAAAGATCGGCAAGTGCTTCTTGGATACGTTCTTTGAGGATACTCAATTCTGCTTCTGTTGCGGGGGAAAGCACAGTTGCATCTTCAATAAAATCACCCAACTGGCTATCATCGTCATCATCTCCGATTGGTGTTTCTAACGATACGGTTTCTGGCACAATACGCAACACTTCCCTTACCTTTTCTGCTGGAATCGCCATATCTTCAGCAATTTCTTCGGGCGTTGGTTTCCGTCCTAACTCTTGAAGTAACGATCGTTCGGTTCGCCGGAGTTTGTTGATTCTCTCATGCATGTGAACAGGAATTCGGATAGTGCGTCCTTGGTCCGCTATAGCACGGGTGATACTCTGGCGTATCCACCAAGTTGCATAAGTGCTAAACTTAAACCCGCGCTGATAATCAAACTTGTCAACAGCTCGCATTAACCCGATGTTACCTTCCTGTATCAGGTCGATAAATTCCAGTCCCGGAGCTTGATTCCGATACTTCTTTGCAATACTAACGACTAATCTGAGATTGGCTTTTACAATAGTGTTTTTTGCATCTTCAGCATTAGCTTCACCGATACAAATCTGCTTGGTAACCGCTTGGAGTCTGTCACGTGAAATACCAATGACGTTGATATAATGTTTAATTTCTCGCTGGTAACGGACGATAGTAATATAAGCCTCTTTTGCGGCAACATTCTTGAATTTATGTTTTTTGGGATCAAGTCTGCCGTTGAACCATTCATCGGGAATTTTATGTGTCTTTTGAAGGTGTAAGATTTCTTGTTCCCTATAGCTAATTTCACGTTCAACATCCATAACCTGTGCAGATATTTTACTAATCTCTTCACGGTCAATTTTGAGTTGTCCGATCAGTTTAATAAAATTAGCATGATTACCGACAGTCTCAATTTCCACCAATGCCCCATTGTTGGCAGCCTTCTTCATAGCAGCAAGATATTCTAATTCTATTTTTTCAATAACTTGCATCGCCTTTTCAACTTTGTCACGAAGTTTACGTTCTTTATCACGGGTCGAATTGCTGGAAATTACCATATCAATAATATCGGATGCCCGTTTTTTAGCGATGATAATTTTATATAGCAGTTTACGGACTTCTGCGATAGCTAATCTGGTAGTAAAGGTTGCCTCTTGTTCTTGACGTAGTCCCATCTCAATTTGCTGAGATAGTTCAATCTCTTCACCCTTGTCAAGTAACTGTATTTCCCCCATTTCGCGCAGATATGTCTTTAATATGTCTTCTCTTTCACTGATTTCTCCAGGAGGCAAATCAAGAATATCGTCAATTTCGTTGTGCTCCGTATTTTCCGTTTCATTTATTTCTAATGGGCGTGTATTACTGTTACTGAAGTTCACCAGTTAACTCTCCTTTTTGATGTCGGCAGTCTTTTCAGAAATGTCCGTTACTTGTTCAGGCTGCAGTTTGTTTTGTTTTTGAACGATGTGCTTTTCTTGTGCAAACGCACGTCTTTGATTAGATAGTTCTACAAGTTGCTGAAGGGTGTCAAAATCACCACCGTCTTCTGTTTGTGCTTTTGTTCGGATACGGTGTTCAATGTCACGGACAATATAACATTTCAGTTCTCTTATACAACCAGCAATTCTTGCGCTTGGGTTTGGAATGTTTTTCTTACGAATAAGTGCATTAGATATAATACTTTTTTGTGTGTCATCATCACACGTGTTAAGAATATGTTGTATTTCAATAGTATCTTCGGTTTCACTTACATTCCAAAGGATTTTTCCTATTTCTGCCAGATGAGGATTTGTAATATCTTGGTAATGAAATTTTGATTTCAATGTTGAAAGATGTTCTGGAAATTGGATGATTGTTTGGATAAGCTGCAATTCAATTTTTTCACGTGCTGACAGCTTCCTTGTTGTTGTTTGCCTTGAACCTTGATTAGATGTTACAGTCTCTTTCAAACCTAATTCGCGTAGTTCTCGCAAGAGTAACGCTTCGTCCACGTCCAATTCTCTAATAGTATATTTCACATATTCGGATCTTTCAAAGCGGTCTTGAATATTCACAAGTATCGCAGCAATATCTTTGATCACTTTCGCTTTGACATCAGGTTGCCGGATATTATCTGTCTGAATCGCGGATTGGATCTGAAATTCAATCAGGTTTATTGCTTTCTTTACCAGTTCATCAAAAGCATCAGCACCGTTTTCCTTGACAAAAGAATCTGGGTCATCGCCTTTCGGAACCAAAGCAATACGCACACGGAGTCCTTCTCCAATGAGTTTATGTAATCCACGTTGCGCAGCTTGGATACCAGAAGCATCACCATCAAATACAATCACAACTTCAGGTGTATACCGTTTCAGGAGTGCCGCGTGTTCTTCACTGAGAGATGTACCAGACGAAGCAACCACGTTTTCAATCCCGTGCTGATGGAGCATCATAACATCCATATAACCTTCTACAAGCAGGACAAACCGTTTTCTGGAAATAGATTGTTTCGCTTTGTCAAGATTGAAAAGGATTCTGCTCTTGTTATATAGGATTGTCCCAGGAGAATTCAGGTATTTTGGCTGATGTGTATCAGAAAGTGAACGTCCACCAAAACCAACAGGCACACCTCTTTCATTGTAAATTGGAAACAAAATTCTATTCCAAAATCGATCTTGTGGACCATACTCCTCATTCCTAATTAAACCTACATCAACTAACTGCTGTATTGACCATCCTTCATGCGTTGCAGCCTTGACTAAATCCTTGCGTTGTGATTTTGCATAACCAAGTTGGAACAAATGTGTGGTTTGTGAAAGCAGCCCTCTATCTATCAGATATTCTCTTGCATGCTGGCTGTGCTGACCCGTGCGCAGAAGTTCGTGATAATACTTCACCGCAAACCTGTTAAGTTCACTCAGGTCATTCATTAGTTTTTGGCGTGCAGTGGATTTAGGGTCCCTTGTTGGCAACGGTATATTTGCACGTTCAGCAAGCCATTCTATCGCTTCTAAAAAGGTTTTGCCCTCATGTTTTTGCAGAAAACTGATGACGTTGCCACCTGTATTACATCCAAAACAGTTGAATATCTGTTTTTCTGCCAACACAGAAAAAGAAGGTGTTTTTTCCTGATGAAACGGACAGAGTGCTTTGAAGTTCGACCCAACTTGTGTCAAAGAAACACCGCATTCGGTTATTACTTCGGCAATATCATTCCGATTCTGAATTTCGTCAATAGTTTCTGGTGGAATATAGTTTTTTGATGCCATAAGAAAACCTCAAAATTGAGATGCAAATTGTAGAACCAATTATTATTAACGTCTATCATTCAAGATATACTTCAACTAAAACGTCATTCTTTGAATTTAACAACCGTTACACCTTCTCCACCTTCAGCATACGATGCGTATTGATAATTCGCTACATGCGGATTGTCGTCTAATAACTTGTGAACCGCACTGCGCATTGCACCAGAACCTTTCCCATGTGTGATTCGGACAGTTAACAAACCAGCAAGGTACGCATCATCCAAATATTTATCGGTAAGTTTTATCCCATCTTCTACCAACAAGCCACGAAGCATGATTTCTTCTTTGATTGTATTCGCTTTGTTATGTTGAATATCAAGGACAGACGTTGAGAGCTTACCAGAGCCTTCTTTCGGCAGGACAGAATCTATATCGTCATAAGTCAGATGCATCTGCATATTGCCGACACGAACGTGTAACGGGGCACTGCTTTGCTTGGTAATCGCGGTGACCTCTGCAAACCGATTCAGTTGCTTTATGTGGACTTTGTCGCCAATCTTGACGTTGCGTATGATTTTCTTAGGTTGTTTTTTGGGTGGGTCAGGTTTGAGTTGTTCTTTGACTTTTTCTATTTTTTCGTAAGCATCTCGGATGCTTATTTTTGTAGCTTGTTCTTGGCGTATATCAGTAACTACGTTGTCGACCGTTTTTCTTGCTGTAGAGATTATTTCATACGCCTGTTTTTCTGCATTCTGTCGTAGTGTTTTTTCTGCCGTTTCAAAAGTGTCAAGTAGTGCTTTATATTTTTGATACTCTGTCTCAGCGTGGTTGATTTTTTCCTGAAGTATTTCCTGTTCAGTATCCAATTCGGCTTGCGTTTTTTGCAGTTTTATTAGCAAATCGTCAATAGCAACGTTGTTACTCCCTAAATGCGTTTCAGCATCGGTGAGGATCTGTTTCGGAAGTCCGAGTTGTTCAGCGATTTTGATTGCGTTACTACTTCCCGGCACGCCTATCTGTAATCTGTATGTTGGACGTTGTGTGCTCCAATCAAATTCCATTGAGGCGTTTTCCATGTGGTCATGTGTATGTGTGTATGCCTTCAATGCTCCGCAATGTGTTGTAACGATGGTTCTGGCTTTCCGCGTGCTTAACCATGTTAAGATTGCAATACCGAGTGCTGTACCTTCAGCAGGATCAGTTCCCGCACCGATTTCATCTAATAGAACAAGCGAGTATGCTGATTCAGAATTCTTAATTGCCTTCAACATTTCAGCAATTTTTGTGATGTGTGAGGAAAATGTACTGAGACTCTGCTCAATGTTCTGGTCGTCACCAATATCAGCAAAGATTTGATCAAAAATAGGTAGTTGGCTCCCTTTTGCTGCGGGAATGTGCAAGCCGGATTGTGCCATAAGACATAACAAACCGAGAGTCTTTAAAACAACCGTTTTTCCACCGGTGTTTGGTCCTGTGATAACAAGCGTATTGAAATCCTCTCCAACATGAACATCAGTAGGAATGACTTTTGTCGGTTGTGTTGTCTTGTCAAGTTTCTGTGTGTCCTGTTTTTTGGATTGCAGGTCAGCGCGCGTATGGAATTCAAGCAAAGGATGTCGCGCGTCAACGAGGTTAACGATTCCACCCATATTTATTTTAGGTTCAACAGCATCTAAATCTAAACTGAAACGCGCTTTTGCACTCATAAAGTCAAGTTCCGCTAACATATCAAGCACAAGCTCAAGATCAGCAAGTCGTTCACGGAGTTCGTCAGACAATTGCAGGAGAATCCTGCGTATTTCGTCCTGTTCTGCTTCAGCAGCTGAGTGGAGTGTGTTGTTCATCTCAACGACTGCCAAAGGTTCCATAAAATATGTAGCACCACTGGTAGATTTCCCCTGAACGACACCGCGGAAAAATGATTTGGCATCTTGTTTAATCGGGATCACATACCGGTTGTTTCGTGAGGTAATAACTGACTCTTGGATGGATTTTTGATGGTCGGAAGAACGGAGGATCGCTTCTAATTTCTCGTGAATGTCGTTACGGATTTTTTGGAGTTTGCGCCGAATAGAACGCAACTCAGCACTGGCACTGTCAAGAACAACGCCTTCAGGACTGATACAATAGAATATTGATTCAACAAGGTCATCAAAAACAGGCAAGGAGTCTATAATCCTTAACAAACGAGGAAACTGATCACGACTCTGACCTTTGAATTTCTTTTTAATGGCAGACGATAGTTTTGCTACCTTCGCAACATTTAACAAATCTTCAGGAGATAAGATCGCATGTAATTTAGAAACTTGGCGCAGGATATTAGTAATGTCCGTTAATCCATCTAAAGGTATTTCACCAAACTTCTGATAGAAGGTTTTCGTCTCGGAACATAACTTCAAGAGATGATAAACCGTATCGGGTGTATTGAAAGGCACAAGTTTATCAACCCGTGCATCTCCTAATTCAGATGCGGTATACCTTTTCAAGAATATCTTGAGTTTATCGTATTCTAAGGCTTTTTCTACGCCGGGTAGCATGGTTCTAACCTATGTGATGTGATATTATGCGACTTCTATGTGTTGATGTAGCATTCTTCCGTAGGTCGGGTAGAGTTTACGATACCCTATAGGTGTCAACTTAAGGATATTAACCTCTTGTGGGAGGGGTTTTCAACCCCGACAGAAGCCAAACGCGCTTCTGACGTTGATTTGGATTTATTAGTGCATTTCCGCTCAAATCGGGGTTAAAAACCCCTCCCACAAGAGAAAATGCAAACAATATTTTCTTAAGTTGACACCTATAGGTAGAGTTTACAATACCCTATCCACAATTAAATTCGGAATTCACGCTAAAATGTATTTGGTATGTGACAGGTACTAAACAGAAGGAATTATAAAAACAGTGTTAACAGAAAACGTGTGAAAAATATTATCTCAATTTGCGTTTGACAACCCCCCATGTTGTTGCTAACTTCCGTTGCGGTTCAACCGGAAGCGGTTCATCCCGCCACCAAGAGATAGTAAATATGCCTCCATCCACTTCAAACAAAGACCTTGTCTTTTCTTCTTCAAGGTCATACAGATAGAAAACACCCCACCGAGAATAGATAATAGATTGCGAATCATCCGACCAATCTGACCACATGCTGGTATTCTTATCTACATCAAAGAGGGCTGCAATTTGCCTTGTTTCTACATCAATCGTGTATAAGGTGTCAAATTCTCTATTCCACCTTTTGAATAAAATCTTCTGTCCATCGGGTGACCAAACAGGATAATAGTCTATATTAAATTCAGTAAGTACTTCTACTTCCTTCGTTTCCGTATCTAAGAGATAGAGTTGTTCTAACCCCCCTGATCGTTCAAGAGAAAACACAAGCCTTCTACTGTCTGGTCCCCATGAGATTCCATAAAAGAAAAAAGTTCTACCAAAATGGGGTATTGAAGTAACTGTTTCCATTTCACCCGTCTTTAGGTCCATAATCCAAATTTGGTTTTCTTGTTGTTGCTGTTCACTTGTATATCCATTAAAAGCGAGTTTTTTTCCATTCGGAGAAACGGAGAGGAAACGGTAAGTACCGCCAACCTCTGTCAATCGTGTCTTTTGTCTCGGTTTATTTACATCAATAGAAAATATGTGGAATTCAGTGTCTACACGTTGAACAAAGTAGAGAGTGTCTTCCTCCGGCGACCATGTTGCATACAAGCCTGTTTGATTCAATGGTAGAGTTGTATAGTCATCATCGCCTTTGAAAGTCGTCATGTAGAGGTTATAAGCTAATCTCCCTTCCCTTTCATTAAATCCTGACACTGCATAAGCTATCCGTCCCGAGAGCTCAGCCTCTACTCCAACAGGTAAACAGAGAAAAACATACATGAACACCAACAGGAGTAATTTTATTTTTTTCGCAACATGAAAACACGCAAGACGCATATCATTCCTCATTAATTGTAAGACGATCATAGTTGAGAAGGGCGTGATCGTAAAGGTCTTTGCTTAATCCAAACTTATCAAAATCTATCGCTCGGTCATATCCGCTGAGTGCAGCACTCTGATACCCAGATTTCTCCGAATTTCTGGCATTTCTGACATTGCCAATAAAAATGGTTGCTTGATCTTCGAAGGTACGGATTCGTTTTCGCACTTCCGCTAACAACCCACCCGAAATATCTTTGTCTACCTTATATTTACGAATGACATCTGTATACGCAACAAATGCTTCAAAAAAAAGTTCTTCCGCTTCCAATCGGTTCGCTGCAGTAAGGTCAATAGGTTCCTCAATAACGGTGATAACTTCATTGGCTTCTTTTATCAGTTCAATACTTTTCTGCTGTAATCCTTTTTGAATAGTTAACTCAAAATCATCAATAATGTCCTTATATGTTGTTTTCGCATCTTCTACTGATTTGATCTCTTCATAACAGAGTGCTTGATTATATTTTGCGTTTGCAATTACATAACGGCGTATCTCTGGCGCAAGATTGGCTGTCGTTGGAAATGATTGCGCATCATACTCGGTAATCGCTTTTTCGTAGTCACCTTCCTGTTCGTAACAGTTGCCTATTGCTTTCTGTGCATAGAGTGCGTAAATCTGATTTTCAGGTTTATGCGTCTTAATGACTTGTTCAAATTCCGCGCGAGCCTCAGCATACTTTCCTTGATAGTAGAGTGTTTTTGCGTAATCAAATTTGGCTTTATCACCTAATGCGGTGTTCGCATACTTTTCAGAAAATGCCTTTAGATTTTCTTCTGCATCTTGGAAAGTTGTTTTTTCAGTTTCCGCATCATCCCCGTTGTCATCTTCATCCTCAGTAGGTGTGACTAATTCTAAGTAGTTCTTTTCAGCTTCCTTATATATTTCTGAAACTCCAGCATAGTTTGCAGACGCTTCCACATGCCTTTTTTCCTTATTTTGTGAATAAGCGATATACGCAAACACACCGACAATGACAACTGCCAGCACAATGATGATCGTTTTGACATTATCCTTCAAAAATGCATAACATTTCAGAACAAAGTCAATAAATTTATCTTCTTGTATTTCTTCTTTTGTTAATCGTTTATTTTGTGACATGGTTTCCCCAGAATTGTGTTAACATTACAAGCGGGTGACGGGAATTGAACCCGCGACCCTCAGCTTGGGAAGCTGACGCTCTACCGCTGAGCTACACCCGCGCCCTTCCTTATAGAATTATATCATATCTCGTTGAGGTTGTCAAGAATAAGATACGATTTTGCAAAGGTCATCATTTTCATAACTTCAAACGCGAGCAAATAAAACAAAAGGCAGGTAATGCGATCACCCGCCTTCGTTAAATCAATATACAAAATCTGCTTATAGCTTATCAAGTTCACTCAAGACCTGTTCAGCAGTCAACGTATTGTCTGGTGGTGCATCTTCAACGTGTTTGAATGCGATTTTGCCAGCACCGTCAACAATGAAAACACCCCGTGTCGTAATGCCGACCTCTTCCAATGCCATGCCATACTGTTTTGAAACTTCAAGGTTCATATCTGAGAGGAGTGGAAAATCGACACCACCAAGAGACTCACTCCACGCTTTGTGTGCAAAAGCTGAATCGCGATTAATCGCAATCACATCCGCACCTTTTGCACGGATAGCATCTAAGTTTTCATTAAAATCTGGTACTTGTTCGGAACAGACCGGTGAAAAATCTAATGGATAGAAAAGTAAAACCAACTTTTTGCCTTTAAAGTCAGACAATGAAACTTCTGTGTCATCCTGATTTGTTGAACCTGTTAAACTAAAATCTGGAGCAGCATTTCCTACTTCTGCCATTAAATACCTCCTATCGTAACTTGTAAAAAGTAACATGTAAAAAATAATAAAATATCCTTATAAAATAATACCATATATCTGTGAGAAAACCAAATTAAACTGAATGAATATAAGGTCAGAGGTATTCAATTGTCACGAAGCATCTTTGTTGAAGGACATTTCAACAATAGAATCCCAATAGATTATACATGATTTCTATTGTTCTCAAAACAGTAAAACACTACAAACTCACACCACCATAAGGTATAATATAACCCATACTCACAAATGAAATCCAAACTTTTGGTCTAATACAAACAAGTCACACCAAAATCACAGGCAGACAAATTAAAGAACAAATATGCAGCTGACAAGTCCAAAACAGATACAAAAATACACGACAAAAAAACGACAAAAAAACCCATTTAGTTGTTTTTTTCAAAATTTCGCAAATTTATAATACCCTCATAATCCCATACCACGACACGATCGATAACACTTATGAAAAAAATGCAAGAAACACGAAAAAAACAACTAAAAATTTCCACGATGAGGACAAGATACACAAATTGGAGACATTCAATTGTCGATTAATCATACACGTTAACAATATAACGACTTGTGCCAGTTAACTAAATGTTTATACTAAATTCACATATATTGGGTATGGTATATAAACATTTCGTCCCATAGGCGTCAATTTAAGGATTTTCACCTCTTGTGGGAGGGGTTTTCAACCCCGATTTTTTAGTGCATTTCCGCTCAAATCGGGGTTGAAAACCCCTCCCACAAGAAAAATGACAACAATATTTTCTTAAATTGACGCCAATGGGTATATAAACATTTCGTCCCCACGGGACTAAAGATCATGCAAAGCAAAAGAAGGACGGTTAAATCCTCTTGTCTATGTGAAGTAATATTTAATAAATAGTTATTTAGCACAAGTCGCTACTTTCAGGCAATTGGTAATTTTTTCTGTACACGAATCTTGTCTATGACTGGGTTTTTCCGAAGATAAAATTACCAATTTTACCAATTAGTAACTTAACGTAAATTGAGCAATATCCTGATTTGTGCCAGTTAACTAAATGGTTCTTTCGGCAATTAATTTTAGCATAAAATAAAAGTCCAATGCTGAAGAACCCAGTAGTCATCTGTTTAAGTAGTAGATCGTCAATGGAAACATATAATAAATACTTATCAAGAAAACCACTAAATATTTATACTAAATTTACATATGTTGGGTATGATATATAAACATTTCGTCCCTACAGGACTGAAGATCGTTTCAACCTATGAGGGACACCTGCAAAACGTTATGCTTATGTGAAACAATGGTTTACATAAAGTCATTTAGCACAACTCGTAATATAGTGTTTCTGTAGATGGGGAAAATTGGGTTGAAAACTTCTACTACAAGAGTACATTTCGACAATTGAATGCCTCTGAATATAGGTAATTCATGTATTATATTTTCATTTATTATGCTATTATATTGTAGACAAGGTTATGAAGTTCACACAACATATCTTATTGAAAAAATTGTTTCTTGGATACAAAAAATGAAAATCTCTAAAAAATCAATCCTAATCTTAGTTATAATAGTTTCCGCGTGGACATTCGCGTTTTTTACAATACGCCATTGGTATATTCATTCAGTAAAAATTCCAGCACGTGTGAAATCACTCAGTCCAATTGCCGAGTTTACCATTGGTGCTAACATTGGCGGTTATTACATTGGAGATCGAATTGACGTAATTGCATTTTCACCAACAAACCCAGACCTTATTGCAGTCGCCGGATGGGAAGACGAAATACAGCTGTGGAACATAAACAATACAGAAACACCAGAAGCAAAACTAACTGGTCATGTTGGTACAGAGATTGTATCAAATTCTAGTGTTAATTGCCTCGTATTCTTACAGTCAGGAGAACAGCTTGCATGTAAAACATATAGTACATTCAGTCTTTGGAGTATACCTTCCGGTAAGTTATTAAATACAAATTCCCTTGATATGCGTTCTTTCTCATCTACTATTTCTCCCGTTACTCCAATTCTCGCTACGGGTTTGCATGATGTGAAACTTTGGGATCTTAGCGACCCAAATGAGATAAAAGGAACAGTTGTATTACCGCCAAAGTTGGGACAACAAGCAATATCACACGAAGATGTAATATGGACTTCAGGGCATTTATCAAAACGTGCGACAAAACACCATAATGAAACAATAAATCAGAAGTATAAATTTATTGATTTTTCACATGATGGGAAATGGCTTGCTGCGGGTGGAGAAATGCATGACTATGACCGAAAAATAGCACTTGACATGGTAAAAATTTGGGATCTAAATACTAAGCAGCTATTCAAGATTATTAAGAGTGATCTACCGGATGACTTTAAACTTGGTTACTATTATGCAGACATTTATACTATCAAATTTTCACCGGATAACCGTTTTTTCGCAGTCGCACATAAAAGCGGATTGACAATTTGGTCACTTCCTGAATGGAATATATACCGTAAAGTAGATGAACCGGGCATCTTTGATATAGCATTTTCACCTAATGGCAATATGTTCGCAACTGCGGGTCGTAAATTAAAAATCTGGTTAACAGAAAGTAAAACGCCAATTGAATTATATGAAAATGAGTTTGCTTTTGCCCACCCACGTATAATTACTTTTTCTCCAGATGGCAGTTTCCTTGCGGGGGGTTATTCTGATGGATTTGTTCAGATCTGGAATATGAGGAATATAGCGGAATATAAATGAAAAATAAAAAACGATTACTCTTTTTACTGACTTTAGTTATTGTGGTAGTTGGTGTTGTAGTCTTTTTCATCTCTCGTCCGCACCATGAGGAATTGCTCCCTCAGACATTCGCGGAGCTGCCAGACAAACCTAAACTCATTGCGGCATTTAATCACAGTGCAACGCTTAATTCTGACATAGTTTACCCAGAAGGTTTTTCTTCAGAATCAGCACCACGAATTTATGCTGTCTCATTTTCCCCGATAGATGCTTCTCTCATAGCATGTATCAATGGAGGTGGGACCATAAATGTGTGGAACATAAACAACACTAAAAAACCAATAAGAACTCTTAAACATCCTGGCGTATTTCCATTCTTCAGTTTCTCACCTACAGGTAAACTGATTGCCAGTGCTGGTTCTGGGAAACTCGTATTGTGGGACGTTGCTTCAGGAAGCAAAATGAATACGCTTGAAAGTACGAATGATTTTGCTTTTTCTCCAGATGGAAATCAACTCGCTATAGTCCTAAATGGAGTGAAATTGTTAGATATTCGTAATCCAAAGAAAATCACGCAAATAGCCACTCTATCTTTTGACGAGGCACATAAGGTGAAAGATAGGGCATGTGCAGTTGGCATTTCATCCGATGGTAAATGGATTGCTACCGGATATTCGCACGGAACTATAAATGTATGGGATTTAAAGACCAGACAACTTGCCAAAACCTTAGAAACGCCGCTGGCGGAGATGGAATACCTCAAGTTTTCACCAGACAACAAACTTTTAGCATGTGGAGGACCGCAGTTAATATTCAGAGACAATCAATACTGGCAAGGACCACGCCCTTGGAACTGTATCATGTGGGAATTATCGAGTTGGAAACGGTACGGGGAGGTACAGCGCGGACATCTTGACAACCTTGCGTTTTCACCGGATGGGAAGATGTGTGCCTATGCAAATTCGTGGCCTGCTCTTAAGAACGGTGTTGAGATATGGAACGTTGAAAGCGGTGCGCCAATAGTTTCATTACCGATAGAAACACCTATTGTTGCGTTTTCACCGGATGGGAAGATGCTCGCTACTGGGAATGAAGATGGTATTGTTCAGTTGTGGGGACTGACATCTCAACATTTAGAACTTCCAAAAACGGATTCCGATGTCGTACGAATAATTTACTTCCCAGATATAATTTACTTCTTAGATAAGGATAAAAAACTCCGACCAAACATTACCGCAAAAATAGATAAGGCGATAAGAGCAGCACAAGACTACTACGCGGATGAGATGGAACGCCACGGATTCGGTAGAAAAACTTTTACGTATGAGACAGATGAAAATGGAAAAACAAAGATATATCTGGGTACAAACAAACAAGTTGAACATGCTAATTTTTCAAAAGGTCTCTGGCTTGCAGTTTCAGACAAATTATTAGATACTCCCTTGCCAGTTATAGAATTACTCTATACTGACGATAATGAGAGATTTGAGTACGCCAGCAATGATAACTATTCTACTAAAGACAACATCCGGCACAACGTAATTAAAGGATACACTCATGCACAACTTATTTATACGTCCTTAAATGACCTCAAGCGGAAGCCTCTTGCGTATGTTCTTAGAGATAGCTTTGGTTTAACCTATACTCCTCTTCAGCATAAGCCAAACTTTTTGAAACGCCTCTTCAACAGAGTTAACGATAAGATGCCTTGGGGTAAAAGATGGGCAAAACTGTCCAAATGTGAAGCAGAATGGTTAGACAAGAGCCGCTTTTTCAATCCGAATCAACCTTTCTTTGACAATACCCCAAAGATGGAAATGCGTGTATCCCTTCCTAAAGCAAGTGGTCTGCGACACTTCATTTTTGAGGTTGCAGATGCGGATGGGATGCAACAAGCACAACTGCTTATACCGATAAATATGGATAGTCAAAGATGGATAAAGAGGTTTTACGAATGCCAAGCACTAAACGGCAAAGATAAAGCAACTATTACATTTGAAATATCTAATCCCGCAATAGAGACTGTTGTACTTCGGATGATTGACATGCATGGAAATATCGCATCACGAGAATTCATGATTGAGAAAAAAACGGATGAAAAATAAAAAAATATTACTCATACTTGTGGTTTTGGTTATAGCAGTTGTTGGTGTTGTAGTCTTTTTCATCACTCAACCACAGCACGAGGAATTGCTCCCACAATCATTCGCGGAGTTACCAACAAAACCTAAGCTCATTGCCGAATTTCATAATGGACCAAGTGTTTATTCTGTCGCGTTTTCTCCCGCAGATTCATCTCTGTTAGCGAGTATTGATCAAAATGGCACCATCAAGTTATGGGACATTAACAACACGATAGACCCTGTGAAAAAACTCAGTCACCCCGACTTTTTTCCCTCCATTGGTTTTTCACCTACAGGTAAGTTTCTCGTAAGTGCCAGTACGACATTTGTATTATGGGATGTTGTTACTGGAATGAAATTATTCTCCCTTGGTGGAACAAGCGGTCAATTCGCATTTTCACCCGATGGGAACATTCTCGCGATACCAAAAACACATATTACACTTTGGGATATCCGTGATTCTGATAACATAAAAGATATAGGAATCTTACCTTACGAACCATCAGAGGGACTTCATAATTGGGGTGCGCGGGCAGTAGACTTTTCGCCAGATGGGAAATGGATTGCCGTCGCACATAATAACGGGACTGTGAACGTATGGGATTTCCAAAGTCAGCAAATTGTCAAGACTTTAAATACAAATTGGCGTGACATAGATTATCTGAAGTTTTCACCTAATAATAGATTCATGTGTGTAGGTGGTAGTGAAAATCAAAATGTCAGGACTAAAGGTTACATCATGTGGGAATTACCGAGTTGGCAACGTTACGGTGAGGTGCAGCGTGGAAACATTAATAATTTAGTCTTCTCTCCAAATGGAAAAGTGTGTGCTGGTGCAAATAATCATCCTTTTTCAGGTAGAGGCATTGAACTTTGGTCCGTTGAAAGTGGCGCACCAATCACCTTTTTACCGACACACGCGCGAGATGCGGCATTTTCAAAGGATGGGAATTACATTACCACCTGCCGAGACGATGGCACGATTCAACTGTGGGAGCTCACTTCACAGCACCAATCGTTAGCAACACTTCCTTCGGATGTTGTAAAGGTAATATACTTTCCGCCGAGAGATAAAGAACCTTACCCTAACATTACACAAAAAATAGATAAAACAATAAAAAAGGTTCAAGAGTTTTACGCAGATGAGATGGAACGCCACGGATTCGGCAGAAAAACATTTACGTTTGAAACAGATGAAAATGGAAAAGCCAAGGTTTATCTTGTCAAAAAAGGACAATCTGACGATTTTGTTTTGCCAAGCGATGCATGGATCGCTGTTATAGATGACATATCCGAGTTTTTATTCGCTATTCAGCTATTGAATATAGCCGTTGGTCAGAAAAAAATATTTAGATACCCAAGAGTTGAAGATTATACTACTAAAGACAATATTTGGTTGGATGACATTGAAGGGGTTACGCCTGGAAATATTGTCTACACTACAACAAAAGAACTAAAACGTGAATCTGTTGCCTATACACTTAGGGATGCTTTCGGTATACCCAATCTTCCCACTCAGCATAAGCCAAACATTTTGAAACGCCTCTTCAACGGAGTTAACAATAAGATGCCTTGGGCGAAACTGTCCAAATGTGAAGCAGAATGGTTAGACAGGAATCGCTTTTTCAATCCGAATCAACCTTTCTTTGACAAAACCCCAAAGATGGATATGCGTGTATCAATCCCTAAAGACAGCAGTTTGCGAGACTTCATATTTGAGGTTGCAGATGAAGATGGCATGCACCAAGCACAACTGTTGATACCGATAGATATGGAACGTCAAAGGTGGAGAAAGAGGTTTTACGAATGTCAAGCACTAAACGGCAAAGATAAAGCAACTATTACGTTTGAAATATCTAATCCCGCAATAGAGACTGTTGTACTTCGGATGATTGATATGCATGGCAACATTGCATCTCGAGAATTTATAATTGAGGAAAAAACGGATGAAAAATAAAAAAATATTACCCTTACTCATGGTTTTGGTTATAGCAATTGTTGGTGTTGCAGTCTTTTTCATCTCTCGACCACAGCGAGAGGAATTGCTCCCACAAACATTCGCGGAGCTGCCAGAAAAACCTAAACTCATCGCGGAATTTCATCACGGTGCCACACTTGATACTGATGGGATTGCTCCAGGTACTCCAGAAGGTTTTTCTGTTGCAGACGCTAGACCGATTTATTCTGTTGCATTTTCCCCAGTAGATGCTTCTCTCGTAGCAAGTATCAATGGAGGTGGGACCATAAATGTGTGGAACATAAACAACACTAAAAAACCAATAAGAACTCTTAAACATCCTGGCGTATTTCCATTCTTCAGTTTCTCACCTACAGGTAAACTGATTGCCAGTGCTGGTTATGGGAAACTCGTATTGTGGGATGTCGCATCAGGAAAGAAAGTCAGTACCCTTGAGACATCTTCTAATCAATTCGCATTTTCACCCGATGGGAACATTCTCGCGATACCAAAAACACATATTACACTTTGGGATATCCGTGATTCAGATAACATAAAAGATATAGGATTCTTGCCTTACGAACCACCAGAAGGTCTGCATAATTGGGGTGCGCGGGCAGTAAACTTTTCGCCAGATGGGAAATGGATTGCCGTCGCACATAATAACGGGACTGTGAACGTATGGGATTTCCAAAGAAACCAAATTGCCAAGACTTTGACAACGCCATTTATTAATATAGAATTCTTGAAGTTTTCGCCAAACACCAGATTCTTGTATGTAGGAGGTAAAGAGTGGAAAAATCACGGTTCTCAAGGCTACATAATGTGGGATTTATCAAACTGGCAACCCCACGGTGAGGTGTTACGTGGAAACATTGATAATTTAGTGTTCTCCCCAAATGGAAAAGTGTGCGTCAGCGCGAATGACCAGTCTTTTTCAGGAAGAGGTGTTGAACTTTGGTCAGTGGAAAGTGGCACACCAATTACCTTTTTACCGACACAGGCGCGAGATGCCGCATTTTCAAAAGATGGGAACTACCTTGCCACTGGAGGACAGGAGGGTATTCTCCAACTGTGGGAATTTACTCCACAGCAATTAGAATTGTCTACTAACCAAAACGATGTCGTAAGACTAATGTTTTTGTTGCCCAAAGACAAAGATAACCCGGTAAACCTAATCGCAAAACTTGATAAATCTATAAGAGAAACACAAGATTTTTACGCGGATGAGATGGAACGCCACGGATTCGGCAGAAAAACATTTACTTTTGAAACCGATGAAAATGGAAAAGCAAAGGTCTATCTTGTCAAAGAAGACAATACAAAGAATTATGAAATGATTAAGAACTTAGGCATAACAGGTTTTAATGAGACATTTCGGTACCCCACCCATGGTGGGCATACTGTCAAAAACAATATCTGGTTTGACGAAATTGAAGGAAGCACACCTGGCAGGATTGTATTTATTTCTACTAAAGACCTCAATCGAAAATCTATTGCGTATGTCCTCAGGGATGCGTTCGGTTTACCTTATGATAAGCCTGAGTATGAACGCAATGTTTTCAAACGTCTTTTTTTCCGTTTTAACGATAAGATGCCATGGGGAAAAAGGTGGGCAAAACTGTCTAAATGTGAGGCTGAATGGTTAGATAAGAGTCGTTTCTTTAACCCGAACCAACCCTTCTTTGACAAACGACCTGATATAAAAATAAACGTGTCTCCATCGGATGTCCTTAATACACGAAACTTTAAATTTGAGGTTTCGGATCAGAATGGCATGCACCAAGCACAGTTGTTCGTACCGAGAGATATTAAAAATCAATGGAAGGTAGAAAAATTCTATGACTACCAATCAATAAACGGTAAAGATAAGACAACCGTTGTATTTGAAATATCTGATCCTGAAATAAAAAATGTTAAGCTTCGAATAATTGACATGCATGGAAACATTGCATCACGAATATTTAGAATTAAGGAAAAATCAGATGAAAAATAAAAAAATATTACTCTTACTCATGGTTTTAGTTATAGCAGTTGTTGGTGTTGTAGTCTTTTTCATCTCTCGACCACAGCACGAGGAATTGCTTCCACAGACATTCGCGGAATTACCTGAAAAGCCTAAACTCATCGCGACATTTCATCACGGTGCAACGCGTAATTCTGAAACGGTTTACCCAGAAAATATTTCTCATGTTTCAGCTTTACAAATTTATTCAGTCGCATTTTCTCCAGTAGATTCCTCTCTGATAGCGAGTGTTAATGGAGCTGGTACCATAAAGTTATGGAACATAAACAATACCAAAGAATCTGTAAAGAGTTTAGGACATCCTGGAATATTTCCATACATAGGTTTTTCACCCAACGGAAAATTACTCGCTAGTGCTGGCTGGAAACTCATATTGTGGGATGTCGCATCAGGAAAGAAAGTCAGTACCCTTGAGACATCTTACGATCAATTCGCTTTTTCTCCAGATGGACAACAACTCGCAACGATTCCTAATAATGAAGTTAAACTCTGGGATATTCGCAATCCAAAGAAAGTCACACATATAGCTACACTACCTTTTGATGAGACACATAAAGGTAAAGGTTGGGCATGTGCGGTTGGCATTTCATCCGATGGTAAATGGATTGCTGTCGGATATTCCCAAGGAACTATAAACGTATGGGATTTAAAGACCAGACAACTTGTCAAAACCTTAGAAACATCTTTTTATAATATGGATTATATAAAGTTTTCACCTAACAACAAATATATGGTTAGTGGTGGTCAGGAAGAGGACATGTACAGTACTGCAAATGGGAAGGGTTACATTATGTGGGAAACGCCAAGTTGGCAACGGAAGGGCGAGGTACTACGCGGACATGTCGAAAATCTGGCATTCTCCCCCGACGGAAAAATGTGTGTGAGCGCGAATCTTTTTTATCTCTATGGAAGGGGCGTAGAAATCTGGTCAACTACGAATGGTGCACCAATTGCTTCATTACCAACAGAGGCAACAGATGTTTCATTTTCACAAGATGGAACCCTTATCGTCACTGGAGGCAACGATGGTTTCGTCCGAGTATGGGAACTCACACAGTCACAATTAGATATAGATAAAATCCGTAACGATGTCGTGCGATTAGTATACTACCTGCCTAAAGATAAGAAACCTTCACCAAACATTACACAAAAAATAGATAAAACCATAATAGAGGTCCAAAAGCACTACGCGGATGAAATGGAACGTCACGGATTCGGTATAAAAACATTTACGTTTGAAACCGATGAAAATGGCAAAGCCAAAATATATCGCATAAAAGAAATACCAATCGAACCACATAATTTGCAGTTGAACGATCTCTGGCTTGTTTTTGTAGATGAAAAGAACGATATCCCTCATATTGATAACATAGTAAAACGCCTCAAATCAACTGGACGTAGTTATAGTCGTTTTGATAATCCATTTACGTTTCCTACAAGGTGGAAGGGTATTGATAATGACAAAATCAGGATGGGAAAAATTAAGGGAATCATAGGAGATGGCAGTTTTATCTATGCAAAAAAGAATGGCTTCGATTGGAAGTTAACAGCATATTCACTTAAGCGTCTGTTTAAGGTATTAGGTGAGCAACATAGTTTACATAAGTATGAGCGATATGAAGCAGAATGGCTGGATAAGAGTCGTTTCTTTAACCCAAACCAACCTTTCTTTGATAAACGACCAGAAATTGAGATGGACGTATTAAAAGCAGATACAGCCTCGCCACTTTTCCAATTTACCATTGCTGATGAAGATGGAATACACCAACTCCAATTGTTTGTCCCTAAAGATACAGAAAGCTCAAGTCGATTCAACAAGATTCAAGGTTGTCAAGCACTTAACGGTGAGAAGAAAGCTAACGTTGAATTTGAAATATCCAACCCCAACATAAAAAATGGTGAAATTCGCATGATTGATATGCATGGAAATATCGCATCACGGGAATTCTGGATTGAGGAAAAAACGGATGAAAAATAAAAAAATATTACTCTTACTTGTGGTTTTGATTATAGCAGTAGTTGGTGTTGTAGTCTTTTTCATCTCTCGTCCGCAACCTGAGGAATTGCTCCCACAAACATTCGCGGAGCTACCTGAAAAACCTAAACTCATCGCGGAATTTCATCACGGTGCCACACTTGATTCTGATGGGATTGCTCCAGGTGCTCCAGAAGGTTTTTCTGTTGCAGACGCTAGACCGATTTATTCTGTTGCATTTTCCCCAGTAGATGCTTCTCTCGTAGCAAGTATCAATGGAGGCGGGTCCATAAATTTGTGGAACATAAACAACACAAAAAAACCAATAAGAACTCTTAAACATCCTGGAATATTTCAAAACATAAGTTTTTCACCCACAGGAGAACTACTTGCAAGTGCAGGTTCCGGAAAGTTAATATTTTGGGATGTTCCTTCAGGTAAGAAAGTCAGTACCCTTGAGAATGCTTCCATACAATTTGCTTTTTCACCAGATGGAAAACAACTTGCGACACTTCGTAGTAAAGAAAAAGGAATACATGAAGTGTTTGTGAAAATCTGGGATATCCAGAATCCAAAGAATATAAAAGAAATCGCATCCCTTTATAAATCACCTGAAGTAATAGGTTATGCATGTGCAGTTGACATTTCATCAGATGGTAAATGGATTGCTGTTGGAGATGTCTACGGAACAATTAATGTATGGAACTTGCCTTCACAGCAGTTGGTAAAATCTATAGAAACACCTCTGTATTCAATGGATTATGTGAAATTTTCACCTAACAATAAATGTATGGTCGCAGGAGGCCGTGAGATGGGCATGTATAAATCTCTACGTATGAACGGATATATTATGTGGGAATTACCGAGTTGGCAACGCAAAGGCACGGTATTACGCGGATTTGATGAGAATTTGGTGTTCTCCCCGGATGGAAGAATGTGTGTGGGGTCTAATGATTATTATCGTTTTGGAAGAGGTGTAGAAATCTGGTCAACTGCTAATGGCGAACCAATTGCATCATTACAAATTGAAGCAATGGATGTTTCGTTCTCACAAGATGGAAAACTTCTCACCACTGGCAATAAAGATGGTATTGTACAGGTGTGGGAACTCACACAGTCGCAATTAGACATTGATAAAATCCGTAATGATGTTGTTCGATTAATTTACTACCTACCGAAAGATAAAGAACCCGCTCCAAACATTACACAAAAAATAGAGAAAACAATAAGAGAGGTTCAAAAGCACTACGCGGATGAGATGGAACGGCACGGATTCGGCAGAAAAACATTTACGTTTGAAACTGATGAGAATGGAAAGGCGAAGATATACCGCATGACAGAAAATCAAGCCGAAAGACATGATTTGCAGTTGAATGATAACTGGCTTATTTTTGTTGACAAAAATAACGATCTCCAGTCTGTTCTTACTGATAACCTAACAAAACGGATTAAATCAGCTCTAACTGAACGTAGTATTCATCATTATAATGAAAATTTTGTATATCCTACAAGAAAAATGAATATGGCAAATGGCAAAATTTGGATGGGGTTTATTGAGGGATCCGTTGGAGATGGTGAGATTGTCTCTGCTACAAAGAAGGATTTTGATTGGAAGATAACAGCATACACACTTAAGCATTCGTTTGGGATAATTCATCAGAATCATCGTTCGCTTGAGATTGAGCGAAACGGAGTTAAACGACTTTTCAAACGTATAAACAGAATGATGCCATGGGGTAAAGGTTGGGTGAAACTGTCCAAGTGTGAAGCAGAATGGTTGGATAAGAGTCGTTTCTTTAATCCGATTCACACTTACTTTGACAAACGACCAGAAATTGAGATCTCTGAATTAAAAATTGCTACTGACTCGCTACATTTTCAATTTAACGCTGCAGATGAAGATGGAATACATCAACTCTTGCTGTTTGTACCTAAGGATATAGATAATCTATATCGGATAAACAAGCTTCATGGTTGTCAAACTCTAAACGGTCAAAAGAAGGGTACCGTTGAATTTGAAGTAGCCAATTCCAACATAAAAAAGGGTGAAATTCGCATGATTGATATGCATGGAAATATCGCATCACGAGAATTCTGGATTGAGGAAAAAACGGATGAAAAATAAAAAAATATTACTCTTACTCATGGTTTTGGTTATAGCAGTTGTTGGTGTCGTAGTCTTTTTTATCTCTCGTCCACAATCTGAAGAATTGCTTCCACAGACATTCGCTGAGCTGCCAGAAAAACCTAAACTCATTGCGATATTTAATCACGCATCAGAAATTGATGATGACGCAAATAAACCAATAGATTTATTTCTTAGAGAGGTTTATTCTGTTTCGTTTTCTCCAGTAGATGCTTCTCTCATAGCGAGTGTCAATGGAGCCGGTAAAATAAAGTTATGGAACACAAATAACTCAAAAGAACCTATAAATATTTTAGATCATCCCGATAAATACCCCTCCATCGGTTTCTCACCCACAGGTAAATTTCTCGTGAGTGCTAAATGGAAACTGATATTATGGGATGTTGCATCCGGCAAAAAAGTCAGTACCCTTGATACATCTTACAATCAATTCGCTTTCTCTCCAGATGGACAACAACTTGCAACAGTTCCATTTAATGAAGTTAAACTCTGGGATATACGAAATCCAAAGAATATTGTTGAAATAGCCACCCTACCTTATGACGAGGCACATAAGGTGAAAGGTTGGGCATGTGCAGTTGACATTTCGTCCGATGGTAAATGGATCGCGGCGGGATATTCACAAGGAACTATAAACGTATGGGATTTAAGGACCAAACAACTTGTCAAAACTTTAGAAACATCTTTTTATGAAATGGATTATCTAAAGTTTTCACCTAACAACAAATATATGGTTAGTGGTGGTCATAAACAGGACATGTATAGTACTGCAAATCCGAAGGGTTACATTATGTGGGAAACGCCAAGTTGGCAACAGAAGGGCGAGGTACTACGCGGACATGTCGAAAATCTGGCATTCTCCCCTGATGGAAAGATATGTGTCAGTTCTAATGATCAATATGTTTCAGGAAGAGGTGGCGTAGAACTCTGGTCAACAACCAACGGTGCACCTATAACCTCATTACCAATAGGAGCTCGTGATGCTGCTTTTTCTAAAGATGGAAATCTACTCGTTGTTGGAGAAATATATGGTGCAGTCAGATTGTGGAAACTTACCCCGAAACATTTTGATCTAACCACAACACCTTCCGATATTGTACGAATAATCTACTGTCTGGCAAAAGATAAAGAGCCCCCACCAAATATCGTAGACAAAATTGATCGAACAATTAGAGATGTTCAAGATTTCTACGCAGATGAGATGGAACGCCACGGATTCGGCAGAAAAACATTTAAGTTTGAAACAGATGAAAATGGAAAAGCCAAGGTTTATCTTCTCAAAGAAAGTCAAACTGAAAAGTTTGACTTGTCAAACGATTGTTGGCTTGCCATTGAAGATGACACATCAGGTGTTTTCTCAAATTTTTATAAATTAATAAAAAAAGCAGGTATTAATGAGACTTTTCAGTACCCAGACAGTAGAACCATAAGAAGCAAAAATATTGAAGGATTTACCCATGGGAAACTTGTTTATGCCTCAGTTAAAGACCTAAAACGGAAACCACTTGCGTATGCTCTCAGAAATGGTTTAGGTTTACCATATATTCCATATAGACCTCATTCAAGACTTCTAAAAGATTTTCATTTCCTTATGCGTGATGTGATGTCGTGGAGAAAAAAGAAAGCAAAATTGTCCAAATGTGAAGCAGAATGGTTGGATAAGAGTCGTCACTTTAATCCAAACCAACCTTTCTTTGACAAACACCCTAAGATTGAGATAGATATATCAAAACGAGATGCTTCAGGCTCACGGATTTTCCAATTTACGCTTGAAGATGAAGATGGTATACATCAAGCACAGTTGTTTATACCTATAGATCCTAAAATGCAACGAGGAGGAGGTAAGAAACTTCACAATTGTCAAGCACTAAACGGAAAAAAGAAAGCAACTATTACATTCAAAATATCTAATCTCACAACAGGGACTATTGTACTTCGCATGATTGATATGCATGGAAATATTGCATCACGAGAATTCTAAATTGAGGAAAAAACGGATGAAAAATAAAAAAATATTACTCTTACTCATGGTTTTGGTTATAACAGTGGTTGGTGTTGCAGTCTTTTTCATCTCTCGTCCGCACCATGAGGAATTGCTTCCACAGACATTCGCGGAGCTGCCTGAAAAGCCTAAACTCATCGCGGAATTTCATCACGGTGCAACGCGTAATTCTGCAGCGATTTACCCAGATCGTTTTTCTCATGATGTGGCTTTAGCAATTTATTCAATCGCATTTTCTCCAGTAGATTTCTCTCTGATAGCAAGTGTTAATGGAGCTGGCACTATAAAATTATGGAACATAAACAATACCAAAGAATCTGTAAAGATCTTAGGTCATCCTGGAATATTTCCAAACATAGATTTTTCACCCACAGGTGAACTACTTGCAAGTGCTGGCTATGAAACACTTACAATATGGGATGTTGACTCTGGGAAAAAAATAAAATCTCCAATAACTGTCAGACGGCAGGTCGCTTTTACACCAGATGGCAACCATTTAGTAACAGTTCATAAGGGAGTAAAACTGTGGGATATTCGAAATCCAAAGAAAATTACGCAAATAGCCACTCTACCTTTTGACGAGGCACATAAGGTGAAAGGTTCGGCATGTGCAGTTGACATTTCATCCGACGGTAAATGGATTGCTGTCGGATATTCCCAAGGAACTATAAACGTATGGGATTTAAAGACCAAACAATTTGTCAAAACATTAGAAACATCTTTTTTCAATATGGATTATCTAAAGTTTTCACCTAACGACAAATATATGGTAGCAGGAGGACTTGATTCGGAAGGGTATAGCAATCATTCTGTAAAGGGGTACATCATGTGGGAATTGCCAAGTTGGCAACGTAAGGGTGAAGTGCTTCGGGGAAATGTTGAGAATTTAGTGTTTTCTCCAGATGGGAAGATATGTGCTAGTGCGAATGACTATTCTGGTTACGGAAGAGGAGTAGAAATTTGGTCAACTGTGGACGGTGCACCAATTACATCGTTAAAAACTGAGGCAAAAACTGTTTCGTTTTCACAAGATGGGAAGCTACTCGCAACTGGGGATAGGGATGGTATCGTTCGAATGTGGGAACTCACACATACACAAGTGGATTTAGCTAACGACAAGAATAATCTCGTGAGATTAATATACTTCCTTCCAACAGGTAAAGAACCGTCTCCAAACATTACACAAAAAATAGATAATACAATTAGGAGGGTTCAAAAGCACTACGCTGATGAGATGGAACGGCACGGATTCAGCAGAAAAACATTTAGGTTTGAGACAGATGAAAATGGCAAAGCAAAGATATATCGCATGTATGAAAATCATTTCAATAATCATGATTTTCAGTTGAACGATAGATGGATTATTTTTGTAGATGAACATACCGATTTACAGTCTGGTGGAAAAAACTTGTTAAAACTTTACAGATCAGTTCCATATACAAATCCTTTTCGTCTTTTTGAAAATTCATTTAAATATCCTAATAAGGAGATGCGTCAGATTAACGGTGTCTTAGGTAAAGGCAGGTTGGTCCGCGCAAAAAAGAAGGACTTTAATTGGAAATTGATAGCATACTCACTTAAGCATAAGTTTGACGTATTACATCGGGAACATCATTTACCTAAGTATGAACCCAACGCTATTAAAAGGGTTTTCAAGGGTATTAACAAGATGATGCCATGGGGTGAAGATTGGGTGAAATTATCCAAATGTGAAGCAGAATGGCTGGATAAGAGTCGTTTCTTCAACCCAAACCAACCTTTCTTTGATAAACGACCAGATGTTGAAATGAACATAATAAAAACTGATACTGGTTCACAAAAATTCCAGTTAACTGCATCTGATGATGATGGAATACATCAACTTCAACTGTTTGTCACTGAGAAATCAGAAAAACACTATAGGTTATACAAACTTCAAGGGTGTCAAGCACTAAACGGTAAAAGGAATGCAGACATTGAATTCGAAATATCTGATTCTAAAATAACAGGGGGTGAAATTCGAATGATGGACATGTATGGAAACATTGCATCACGAGAATTCAATATTGAGGAGTTCACATCAGAACCAGATAAAGAACAGTAGAACACACAAGAAAGGAGAACAGATGTCCAAAAAAGTAGCAATCTTCCCTGCAAGTTTTGACCCAATCACACTCGGTCATGTGGATTTGATTGATAGGGTCTGCAAACTTGACGTTTTTGATGAACTCATCGTCGTTATCGGTGTGAACCCAGCAAAACAGGAACGATTCACGATTGAAGAACGTATCCAGATGCTTGAAGAGGTTATCAAACCCTATCCGAAAGCCACTATTGAGGGAGATGCTGGGTTGATGGTGCATTATGCGCAAACACGCGGGGCATGTGTCATCATTCGCGGACTACGCGAAATCTCTGACTTTGAATGGGAATTCAAAATGGCACGGATGAATCAGCAAATTGCACCAGAGATTGATACGCTCTTTATGGTCGCTAACAAACAATACGCACATATTAGCTCAACGCTTGTGATGGAGGTCGTTGAAATGGGACAGGGCAAGTTAAGTGAAGAGAAGTTGTTAGAAATGGTACCACCCGTTGTCGTTGAATTTATCAAGCAGAAGTTTCATGTGCAGTAAATGTAGACACGGTTGAACAGCGTCTACAAAATTGGATATTTAGAACCTATAGTCTAAACTAATACTTGTGTTGAATCCCGGGGAATTCACACCTGACCCGTGTACACGGTAGCGGCGATCAAATAGATTTTCAAATGCTAATGTCAAACGAGTGTACTCTTGAAGTTTTATTCCTGTCCGCACATTGAACGTCCACCATCCAGGTGTGCCAGCATCCACTGCAGCACCGTTGCCACCAAATTCTACTTCCGCAGGATCACGCGTCGATCCTTGAATCCGTGGGTCACGAATGTCGCTTCGGTTCAATCGTCTTTGTTCTGCGGCAGCACGTACAAACAGTGTTATCCAATAGTTTGTTTTCACAGGTTCCCACTGAACACCTACAATCCCATTCAACGGAGGTTCTCTACGTGTCCTTGCTTCCCAAGGTTTCTCTGGATCTGGTTCTACACCGTTAATCAGCAATACCTCCCCACGCAGCAAGGCAGCATTTCCATAAATTGACCACGCAGAATCAATCGGAATGAACCCAGCTAATTCAACACCTTGAAACTGTGCTTCATCAACATTGTCAAACACAAGCACATCAATCCCTTCGTATTCATTGATAAGGTCTTGATGGAATTGCGGAATCTCACCATCTTCATAAGCCTCTTGAACAGTTCTTCGTGCAACTAAACCGTTCACCCGACTATGGAATAACGTTAGTGTACCGCGAAAGTGTGAATGTCTAACCTTGAGTCCACCCTCAACAGTCCACGAAGTCTCTGGATCAAGGTCAGGACTGGGTGCGGTAACACCTTCGTTAGTGACTTCAACTGCTGTCGTATCATTCAGCGAGGGTGCGCGAAACGCTGTACCGATATTACCAACAAGGTTCAACGAATCAGTCAAACCAACAACAACCCCTGCACTTCCTGTCAAACTGCTGTCAAATTCGTTGAATTCTTCAAAATCTTCAGTGCGTATGGAAAGGTCCGCATTGGTCTGATAAAGTGTTGCGCGCCCACCGAGTGTCAATTCTACTCTATCATGTAAAGTAATTTCATCTTGTAGATACAGACTCGCATCCCAGAATTGTGAACCGTCGATAAAACGTCCAATATCTGTATTAACAGTTTCGTTCCCCAGCGCATCAGTTCGGACGGTATGACTCTGCAGTATATCCAAGTAGAATTCACCACCGCCGACAATACGTTGCCGAGGCAACACAGAACTAACCGCTTGTGCACTTACGCCGATAGTATTTACAGTATCGTTTCTATGTCTACGATTTTCCGAATCCTGCAGAACTTCGTTGCGTCCCTCTTCTTGTCTGTGATAAGAGGCAGTCATACGAAACTGGTCAATAGTATCACCATCAGGATTAGTCAGATAGTTGACATAAAAGAGGTCCCGATTTTGCGGTTCAAAAAAGAATTCGTCAAACTCCTGTGGTGCAATTTTATCATAGCGAGGTGTCTGCGGTTGTCGCCACAACTGATAAGCCACACTAAGAGTGCTATTATCGTTGAGTAGATACGCAATTTTCGCATCGGCATCGTAGGCACGCCAACTCAATGGACCTTCATCATCAATCAGCCATTGATCCGGAATATCTTCCTGAATCAACCTATCAATCTCATTGTAGTTATAGAGATCCACATCAAACGGTTTTTCACTCACGATTTCATATTTCCGATTTTTGTAGTGTAGGTCATATCCTCTTCCAGCATTTATATCGCCATAATGCCGCACACCGCCGCCGACACTGAATCCAAACTGCTTTTTGCTACCTGCAATCTCTAACCTACCGAGTCGTTCCTCTGTCGCAGTCGTGAAGCGAGAAAATAAACGTGGGTGAATCTCCCAGTTTTCTTGTAATGGGTTGAGCATTATGTCCTTCGTAAAGAAACTGACAACTCCCCCCATCGCACCGCTTCCATACAACATAGAACTTGAACCGAGAAGCACCTCTGCGCGATCTATTATTTCTGGGGCGATGGTCGCTGTATACTGATTCGGTCCGGATCGGAACGTTGAATTATTTAGTCGGACCCAGTCAACCTGTATCAACGTCTGGTAACCGGTTAGACTACGTAGCATCGGGGAACCTTGTCCGACTGTCGTCTCTTGTGCAATAACACCAACAACATCACGCAACAGGTTAGAACCGTGTTCTGCGTTTGACCGTTCAAGTTGCTTTAGATTTAGAACGCTGATAGCGTTTGGTGTTCTAAAAGTATCTTTTTCTACACGAGTGGCTGTCACTGTCACCTCTGGCAGTTCCACGACCTTTTCTTCACTGAGTTCCTGATTGTCAGTATGGTTATCCGCACACACAATCGCAATCCAGCTCGAAAATAAACCGAAACTTATAACCAAAAATAGATAAACAACTTTTTGCATTAAGATATTCTCCATTAGGACGATAAGTCATGCATTTATTACAAGTGTCGGGAAAGGATAATATTCTATCCTATTTCACCATACTATGCAAATTATATGCCAATAAAATCTGCAAAATGTTAGTGTTTTTCACACTTTCCTGTCATAATATAGACAGGACTGTTCAATTGTTGAACAGTAAGATATTTGGAACAGATAAATCCCTATCCGTTCAAACCGAAAAATTAATCACTTGCATTTTGTGATTGGTCGTGGTAACTTAAAACAAAAAGAATTGAATGAGGAACATTTATGGCGAAACAGAAATTAACATTTGGATTTATCGGGTGTGGCGGAAATTCACGTGGACACGGACGTAGTGTCTCTGGTGTTGACAATGTAGAGATCGTGGCACTTGCAGACCCAAGCGAAAACGCGCTCAAAGCATTCAAGGAAACCGTCGGTTTAGACAATTCCATACCTACATACTCTGACCACGTTGAAATGTTAACCGAAGCAAAACCCGATGCTGTTGTCATCAGTTCACCGCACGGATTGCATTTCGATCATATCATGTCTGCACTTGATGCTGGCTGCCATGTGCATACCGAGAAACCGATGGTCTGCACGGTTGATCACGCAAAACAGGTAATAGCAAAAGTAGAAGAAACAGGTTTACATCTCATGATTGGCTACCAACGCCATTTGAGTCCTACCTATCAATACTGTCGTAATGTCGTCCAAAGTGGAGAACTTGGAAAAGTCAACTTTGTTGCTGCACATCAATCACAGAATTGGTATCGGAATCAGCAAGGTAAGTGGCGACAAGATCCATTCCTCGGCGGGGGTGGACAATTAAACGACTCTGGCAGCCATCTTATTGACATCCTCTTATGGGTGTTAGAAGCAAGTCCAGACACTGTCTATGCGATGATAGACAACTTAGACATTGAGGTAGATGTACTCACTGCAATGTCCATCAAATTTGACACGGGTGCATTGTGCAATATCAGTATCGTTGGACACGCACACGGTGGGGTTCAAGAAGACTTTTCCATCTGGATGGAGGACGGTGCACTATTTCTTCGCGCTGGAAAGTTGTACCGACAAGGAAAGGTTGGCAGACCGGAACAGGTTGATGACGTTGAACTACCCAAAGGCGGAAACAAAGACGTTGCTTTTATTGAACTCATAAGGGGTGAACGAACAGAGAATCCAATCGGTGTTGAAAACGGACTACGTGTCATTCAGTTAACAGAAGCTGCTTGGCAATCCGCTGACCTTGGAAGTCCTGTTAAAGTTGATCTCAGTTGAATTTATACCAAAGACAACAAGCATCAATTTATAAGTTGAATCTGCAATCACTGGAGAATCCAATTGCTTGATGTCCAAAACCTCTGCAAATCCATTGACAAACAGCCGTTTTTCACAGAACTCACGTTTCAGGTGGCAGCGGGACAATCGCTTATCTTACTCGGCAAAAACGGCGCGGGGAAAACACTTCTGCTAAACATCTTGGCAACCTTGGTTGAACCGACATCAGGCTCTGTGCATATTGGTGGAATAGATGCATTCTCAAACTTGAAACAGGTACGACCACAAATCGGCTATATACCGATTGACTTTGAAGGATACCCAGAGTTGTCTGTCGTTGACTATCTCAATTTTTTCGCTGCTGCATATAAATTAGAGAAACAGGAACGCACTGCGACAATTGATGCTGTGCTTGAATTAATGGACATTCAGCATCTTAGGGACATCAGAATTGGTTCGTTGTCAACAGGCGAACGTCAACGTCTGTTATTTGCAAAAACCTTTCTTCACGAACCACTGCTGTGGTTGCTTGATGAACCGTTAGCACCACTTGACCCACGCGGGCAAATTGAGATGGTAGAATTGATCGGGGAACTTCAGGCAATGGGGAAAACGCTTGTCCTTGCAACTAATCGCTTGGAAGATGTGTATAAACTGTGTGATATGGGTTCAGGTAATTCACAAAAAAATAATCTCGTAGGAATTCTCAAAGATGGACAGTTCGCTGTTTTGAATACTTTTACCCAGTTACAGCAAAATATAAAAGATTCAAAAAATTCAGAGGATATTCAATCAAACTGGCTTTTTGAACACTATATGGAGGTTACAAAAACGTAATGTCAGAAATCGGTAATTTCTTTCAGGAGAACGGCTACTATTTTGCAAAGGGTGTTTATTCACCCGAAGCGGTCAAACTCATGGAGCACGCATTTGATCGTGCTGTAGACCAGTTGGTAAAAAGCGATGAGAACATAAATGCACGCTGGGGTGGTAGTTTGATGGACGCTCTGGATGGAGGGGAATCTATTGTTATCCATACACACAATATACAAAGTTTTTCTGGTGTGTGGATGCAGGCATTTGTGCACGACAAGTTTCTTGACATCACAGAAGAGATCCTTGGACCAGATATTATGCTTCACCATTCCAAACTTTTCTGCAAACCACCAGAGAAAGGTTCACCCTTTCCGATGCATCAGGATTGGCAATACTTCCCATCAGTCAAAGATACGATGATTGCCGCCATCATATATGTATCTGATGCAACAGATGAAATGGGATGTGTCCGTGTATATCCCGGTTCACACAAGGAACTCGGACGAACTGATGGCATGATGGGTGGCGGACAGAACGAAGAAATGACAAAACGTTACCCAATTGAGAAAGCCACAGTGTTAGAAGCAGAAGCAGGAGATGTGCTTTTCTTTAGTTACTTCACACTACACGGTTCAATGCCGAACCGTTCTAACAAAACGCGCAAGAGTGTACTTGTCCAGATGCATGCAGGTGACGATCAGATTGAGGGTGAAAATCGGCACACCAACGTGCAATTAGTACTTCGGGGTTGGAATCATTTCGCTACCCGTTCTTCTGTCGGTAGAATTAGATGATAATCAATAGTACTATTCACGATAGATGACCTATTATCGTTGTGGATAATTGTGGTATAAGAAATGTATAAAGTGTTATAATTTCTTGCATAGCGATTGACCTTTCATAGGCATTATATGGCTTTTATTGCTTTAGATCATCTGACCAATTTACTCAACCATTTTTGGCGAAGGTATTGATACTGTACGAACATTTTTGAGGACGTTTGCAGGTGTCTTAACAACGGAGTTTAATGTGAAAAAACAAACAATTCTCAGCAAAGAATCAATTAAGCAGAGTCTTGTGGACAATCAAAAGACCTTGCGAAAACACGGAGTCAAACGAATCGGCTTGTTCGGATCCTACGTACGCGGGACAGCATCCACCGAAAGCGACATTGATTTCATTGTTGAACTCGAAAGACTGACCCTTCGCGACTACATGGGATTAGCTCTTTTTCTTGAAGACCTATTTAAGAAGGATGTTGACCTAATAACTACTACATCCATCAAACCGCGCCTAAAACCTTATATTGAAAAAGAGATAGAGTATGTCACGAATCTATAGCAGGACTTACGCAAAAACTGTAGGCGTGCTTTGTAAGCGCGCTGGAAATCCATAAAAACGCTGATAATTGCATCATTTTCATCATAATTCTTGATTAAATCAAGAAAACTGCGTAAGTCCTGTATAGTTTATATCTGCCAGATGTAGTGGAGGCTGCTGAACGTATTGCATCGTACGTTGCAAACGTTTCTCAAAGTGAATTTGAAATGGATCAGATCGGAAAGAAACTGACGCTCTTGAGAAACATGTAAATTGGTTACGAATTTCACCACGCGCTTCTCCGAAACTTACATAGAAACCCAAAATAGATATAGTAAATACGCATTTTCATGCCGTTAGGCTTTGATTCTATTGATGATTATTAGGTTCAAAATCACACTGAGAAATACCAGTTATTTTATTAAGGAGAATTAGATGATAAGAGTTGCAAAAATTAGTATGGCGCATGTCCACGCAGGTGGTTATGCAAGACAGATTCACGAAAACCCCGAAACCGAACTCGTCGCTGTTTGGGACGAAGAGGGCTTCGATCATGGTGGGGGCGGCAAAGCAGCTGCAGAAAAATATGAAGTACCGTTCTACACCGACCTTGATGAGATGTTAAGCCGTGATGATGTTGACGCAGTCGCTGTTGATGCTGTAACATCTGACCATCCGCGTGTGATAATCGCCGCCGCAGAGGCAGGCAAACATATCTTCACCGAAAAGGCATTGGCTATCACAGTCGCAGAATGCG
Source organism: Candidatus Poribacteria bacterium (assembly GCA_963663765.2). Lineage (GTDB taxonomy): Bacteria > Poribacteria > WGA-4E > WGA-4E > WGA-3G > MSPOR6. Next base: position 213,176 of record CAXXUA010000003.1, read on the forward strand.
ATCCGATTATTGATGCAGTGGAAAAAGCAGGTATAAAGTTTATGATTTCGCTTCCTTCAAGAGCGAATTCTGAGATTCTGTTTGCGAAGAGGGCAATTGATGATGGACTACTCGGTGATATAACATTCGGCAGAGGACGGATTGCACACTCCGCTGCTCTTGATAAATGGTTCGGTGGTACAAGTGCATGGTTTGCAGACCCTATCCGTGCGGGTGGTGGTGCGCTCTTTGACTTAGGTTGCCACCGCGTTGATGTTATACGTTGGCTAATGGGTGAACCCAAGAGTGCAATCGCAAAGATAAACAACTTCACTGGCAACTTCCCAATTGATGACAATAGCGTTTCTGTTGTGGAATTTGCAAACAAAGCACTCGGTGTGATTGATGTTGCATGGACGCACCGTTCCGGTCCGAATATGTTGGAGATTTACGGCACTGAAGGTTCGTATGCTGCAGGACACGGTGAAATGCATTTTCAGACTCGAAAACTCTCTGATGAAGAAAAAGCGAAATACATTGCCGATGCACCCGCAGCACCACCTTCACCATTGCAACAGTGGATCAATGCAATCCTCCGCGATGAACCTATGACAATCACTTTCCAAGATGGACGTAATCTAACAGAACTGATGCAGGCATTTTATATGTCCTCTGAACAGGGGAAGGCAATAGAATTCCCGCTTTAAAGTCATACTAAACTTACGTGATATACTTGGATGTGCAAAAAAGGTACTATTTCAGTATGTATATTGCGTATTACATCTGACTTCCTGATATTTTAGTTGAACTTTTCGTGACGCACCATGTCACACAAAAGGAAGAAGGTGGCAGTTAATTTAACAATCAATTTAGAAGAGTAGATGATATGAATTCTGTACAAACGAAATTAGATAAAGCTCGCGCTGAACTGCTTGACTTAACCTTGCGTAACCCATTGATCAACTATAAACTTCTCAAGGCGCGAGGCATTGAGATTGTTGATGAATCTCCATCAGATATTTATCAGATACTTGTTCAAAATAAGAAAACTATGTCTTTCCTGCCAAGAGATGAAGATGATAGTTCTTTTCTGTTTGAAGATGAAGCGGAACATGATCCTGAGCGGTATACCGATACCAAACTTCAGACAAACCATTTCTCCCCTGAACTTCAAAAGCGTTTACGGAATACCGAGTATACGGAGCGAACGGCAATTGAAGAACAGGGAGTAACTACCCTCTATCTTGCGCTTGGTATGCTTGAATGGTATGAATCTGAATCCAGTGAGATTTTACGTAGTGCTCCACTAATTATGATACCTGTGGTACTCAACCGAACGAGTGTACGTGCTAATTTTCGAGTTCAGTACACAGACGAAGACATTGGAACGAATCTATCACTTCAAGAAAAACTGAAAGCTGAGTTCAGTATTCAATTACCAGATCTTCCCGATGTGGATGACCTTAATCAGTCCACCATTCTAAGATACTTTGAAGAAGTAAGTGAGGTAATTGTTAACCAAAAGCAATGGTCAGTAAATGATTTAAAAATTGCACTCGGTTTTTTCTCATTTGCCAAGTTTCTGATGTACTGCGATTTAGACGTTAACAATTGGCCCGATAATACTCTCTCCAAACACCCAATATTAGATTCAGTGCTCGTAAACGGATTTCAAGAACCAGACTCATCCATTGAGGATAGTGAACCCAACCTTGACCTACACCTGACTCCCGAAAATACGCATCACGTAGTTAATGCAGACAGTTCACAAGCATTGGCTATCCATGATGTAAGTGAAGGACGAAATCTCGTTATTCAAGGACCGCCCGGTACAGGTAAATCACAAACTATTACTAATTTGATTGCTGCATCTATAATGGAAGGGAAACGTGTGCTTTTTGTTGCTGAGAAGATGGCAGCTTTAGAAGTAGTCAAGCGGAATTTGGACAAAATTGGACTTGGCAATGCTTGTTTAGAACTACATAGTCATAAGATGAACAAAAAAGCCGTTGTTGATGAACTAAGACGTATTCTTGATACCAGTGAACCAAAAATAACAGACCTAAAACAAAAACTCGAGAATCTTCTTGATGATCGCAACCGTTTGAATAGATACTGTGAAGCAGTCAACACCCCAATTGGCGAGAGTGGTATCACACCTTATCAGGCGTATGGAGAACTTTTAGCCACACAACGCCTCCTCTCAGGAAGGGAACTGCCGACTTTAGCATCAAAAGATTTTCAACATTCAACATCTGAATTTGAAAAAGGATTGGCACTTACTGAAGTATGCCAAACACTCCTTAAGCGGATGGGTATACCCAAAAAACATCCGTTTTGGGGAAGTCGTTGTAAGGTCTTTCTTCCTGCTGATAGAGTATCACTTAAACAAGCATCTGCGGAAGCACGAGAAAGAGTTACCGAAGTCAAGAATTCATCTGAACAACTTGCACAGCACCTCAAACTTGTGCCACCGGATACTTGTGATGAGGTTGAAAATCTCATCCGCGCGGCGCGTCATGTTATAGATGCACCAGACTTATCAGGTGTTGCTGTGCAGTCAACCGAATGGGAAACGCATAGTAGTGATTTTGAAGTAGGCTTTAAGGCAGGAGAAAAGTTAGACGAACTCCATAAAATACATGATGATATGCTGATACGTGAAGCATGGGGACAAAATGTTTTAGAGATGCGGCAAAAGCTTGCTGCTCATGGAGATAAGTGGTGGCGTATACTCTCGGGAAACTATCGACAGGCACTTAATGAACTCAAAGGTTTATGCTCACAACCACAATTACTACCAAAAACACATCATTCCCGACTCCGTATCGTTGATGCAATTCTTGAAGTGCAAAGTGAATCGCCTCAACTTGAGCAGATACAAGAGATCGGTCAAGAATTATTTGGTTCACACTGGCAAGGGCAATCCTCGAATTGGGATCAACTACGTGAGATCATCAAATATATGTCTGCAACGCACCAATCGGTAGCAAACAAAGAATTACCTGAAGCAGTAGTTACATATCTTGCGTCAAATCCGAATTTGGAAGAACTTAAGGAATCACTTGCAACCGTTGAAAAACTTTTTAGCAACTATCCACATCTTCTTCAATCGGTGATTGATAAAATCCAACTTGATGAAAAAGTGCGTTTTGGGTGTGATGATGGATTAAAACAACTTCCATTTACTGAACAGATAAAAATCTTTAGATGTTGGGAAACTAAACCGGGCTGTCTCCAAGATATGGTTTCGTATAATCACCATGTTGAAGCGTTAACGGATAACGGTTTCATTGAAATTGTAAAGGTTGCAAATGAATGGTCAGAAGCGGGAGAATATCTATCAGATTTACTCAAACAGACGTGGCACAACGTAAAAATTGAGACAGTAATGACAGAACGACCAATTCTTGCGGGTTTTAGTAGTGAGACCCATCAGCATATTTTAGAAAGGTTCAAAGAGTTAGATCGCATCTCACTTGACTACAATAAGGTAAAAGTAGCATACCAACATTGGAAACATTTGCCACAGTATGAAGCGTCAAGTGGACAATTAGGATTACTCAGGCGTGAATTTCAAAAAAAGCGACGACATCTCCCAATTCGTCAACTTATGACTAAAGCAGGAAATGCAATACAAGCAATTAAGCCTGTATTTATGATGAGTCCGCTCTCCGTAGCAACATTTATACCACCGAAAAGTGTTGACTTCGACTTAGTGGTTTTTGACGAAGCCAGCCAAGTAAAACCTGTTGATGCTTTCGGATCAATTGTTCGAGGTAAACAAACAGTAGTAGTTGGTGATACTCAACAACTACCACCTACCTCTTTCTTTGATAAACACATAGCTGAAGATGATGATGACACGGAAGAAAACGTAACAGCCGATACAGAGAGTATTCTTGGCTTGTTTAGTGCTCAGACCTCGCCAGAACGGATGTTACGATGGCATTACCGTAGCAGACATCCTTCGTTGATTGCAGTATCAAACTTTTGCTTTTACGATAATAAACTTATAATCTTTCCAAGTCCTGATGCCGCAAGAGAAAAAGTCGGATTGGTGTATCATTACCTACCTGATACTGCTTATGACCGTGGAGGGAGTAGAAGCAACTTGAAAGAGGCAAAAATAGTTGCAAAAAAAGTCATGGAACACGCACGCTTACGACCCCATTTGACACTTGGTGTCGCGACTTTTAGTACAGCACAAATGCAAGCAATTCAAGATCAGCTTGAACTACTGCGCAGAGAAGATCTATCATGTGAGGAAACATTCTTCAATGCTCATCCTGAAGAACCATTTTTTGTTAAAAATTTAGAAAACGTTCAAGGGGATGAACGTGATATTATTTTTATTAGCATTGGATACGGGCGAGATGCTAATGGAAAACTTACGATGAACTTCGGACCTCTCGGTAGAGATGGTGGAGAAAGACGATTGAACGTTTTGATTACGCGAGCACGGCAGCGTTGTGAAGTGTTTACTAATCTTACTGCTGATGATATTGACCTAAGTCGTACCAATGCCCGCGGTGTTGCAGTCTTAAAACGTTATCTGAAATATGCGCAGACAGACGAAATTGACATCCCAGAACTGATCGGCAAACTACCAGACTCTCCGTTTGAGGTAGAGGTTGCAGATGCATTGCGGGGATGTGGCTATGAAATTGATCATCAGATTGGTTCTGCTGGTTATTTCATCGACCTTGCGGTTAAGGATCCTGAACGCCCAGGACGTTACTTATTAGGGATTGAGTGTGACGGAGCAACCTATCACAGTGCTCAATCTGCTCGCGATAGAGATCGAATTAGGCAGGAAGTACTTGAAGGATTGGGTTGGCGTATCCATCGTATTTGGAGTACCGATTGGTTTAGGTTTCCAGACCGTGAACTCAAAAAAGCAGCTGAAGCGATTGAAGCAGCTAAGGCACACATACCCTTCTCTATTGGTAAAACTCCAGAAGTTAATAATCATGATTCCAATGAAGATAAGGAAGAATCAGAAACAGAGGTTGAGGCAATTGATGATCCAACCCCAGAACCGAAACCCAATTCCCAAACAAAAAAGTATCAACTTGCAGAACTATCTATTTCTACCAATGGGCTTGATTTACATGCAGTTCCGTCACGCCTGATAGCAAACTGGATTCAGCAAGTTGTTGAAATTGAGAGTCCAGTACACCTTAACGAAGTAGCAAAACGCATCACAAGTGCTGCCGGACTGAAGAAGGTTGGCAATCGCATCCAAAAAGCGGTTGAAAATGCTGCGAGGACAGCAACTCGTTCTGAAGGTATTCAGATCAAAGAGACATCTCTATATGAGACATTTCTCTATTGGACTGGACAAAAAGAGATCACTGTGCGAGATCGTAGTGAACTTCCAAATACTTCACGCAAGTTTAAACTTATTGCACCTGAAGAAATACAAGAGGCAATCAAGTTGTGTGTATCGGAATCTTGCGGCATTGAACAAGACGATTTACCTCACGCAACTTGTAGGTTATTTGGTTTTAAAAAGGTTAATTGGAACATGCAAGACGAAATTGAAGGCATAATTTATAAAATGATTGAAAGCGGTGAGTTAACGGATAAAGCTGGCTCGTTGGTACTTACTACAGTAAAATAGTAAACAAGATATTAGCATCTTTAGTAGAACGTGGTGAACTTGAAAAGCCAGATCGTGGTGAATATAGAATTGTTGAAGGAGGACTTTTACATCTTAACCTAAAACAACGTATTTCAGATAAAGAACTTAAGAAGAACAGTAGCAAACTTGCTGAGTAAAACAACAAAGGAAGCATATCATGCAAGACTATCAACCAATCTCTCTCACAGAATTCTGTAATGTCAACGCAGACATTATCGGACACAACGCCAATCCAACCTTAGGACCACAAACATTCCACGGACTCCCTTTCCACATCTCCCAAGGTGAAAAATGTTTTTTGGGATTTGGTGATGGAATCAATACAGAACCCATCCAAATACCAGTGAGTTCTGATCCGAAACGGATTATCGTAGCACATCGACTGCTTGAGTCCCGCATCCATGAAGGTGAACCGATTGGAAAATTGATTGCAAACTATGTGGTCCAATATACCGATGGAATGTCAATGCGTGTTCCAATCCGTGAACGTTTTGAGATTGGAAGCGTGCCACAAGGTTGGGGACAACAGACTTTCATTGCTATACCCGATACAAAGGAAAGTTTGCATGCTCGCCATCAAGGGCCGTGGGGTTCCGCAGGAAATCGACAGACCGAAGCGATGCAATGTGTGCCACGCAACTACTACCTTTATATATGGAAGAAACCCAATCCTGATAAAGAAATTGCCTATATAGAAATACGACCACAAGAACGGAAGTTTATTGTCGCAGCAATCACGTTAGGATACATTGACGAGGATCCGATTCCGCGTCGTGCTAACCGTGAGGTAAAAATCACACTCCCACAAGCAGAAGATGCTGACAAACCTTTTGACATGGAGGTTAACGTTGACCGTGGTACTGCGACCTATCCGTATCCGTTGCCAGAAAACTCAACCGATGCGTTTATCAATGACGATTTTAAAGGATGGGGAGAATTCCAAAACAACAAAAGCAGTCCTGCATATACAGAGATATCCGCTACACCATCCGCAACCGTTGAAGTCAAAAATCAGGGTGAAACACTGGGTTCAGTCAACTGGGGAGAACTTCAAAAAAATGGTTCTGTTCAACCGAATGAACGGGTCAAGGTTGAAGTTATTGATTCTGGCAGAAACTGGGTGCATACCACCGTGATTGACGAAGACACGAATAAACCTGTACCGTGCCGTATCCACTTCCGATCACCACACGGTGTGCCTTATGCACCACACGGACATCACGCACATGTCAACTCAAACATGGGCACATGGCACGTAGACATCGGGGGTGATGTGCGGTTAGGACAGATTAGTTATGCCTATATTGATGGCACTTGTCAAGGATGGTTACCGCGCGGAGACGTAATTGTTGATGTTGCTCGCGGCTTTGAATATACGCCATTGCGAACCACTGTGAATATAAAACCAGGTCAACGCGAATTGACACTACGAATAAAACGTTGGTGTGACATGAACTCCGAACGCTATTTTAGCGGAGATACCCATGTCCATTTCCTTTCAACACAAGGTGCACATACCGAAGCACAAGGTGAAGACCTCGGTGTTGTCAATCTACTCCTCTCCCAGTGGGGACATCTCTTTACGAATACAGAGGAGTTTATCGGAAGACCCACAGTGTCATCCGATGGACGTAGCATTGTCTATGCAACGCAGGAAAATAGACAGCATGTGCTTGGTCATCTCACGTTACTTGGCTTGAAAGAACAGGTGTCTCCGTGGTGTTCAGATGGACCAGGTGAAGCAGAACTCGGAGGAAACTTGGAAGTCACGCTGTCGCATTGGGCAGATGCGTGCCATGAACAAGGTGGCACTGTCGTCTTACCTCATATTCCAAATCCGAATTGCGAACCTGCAACCCTCATTGCAACTGGACGCGTTGATGCAGTTGAATATCTTACCCACGCCATGTATGGACACATTGAATATTATCGTTATCTCAACTGTGGATATAAGCTGCCACTCGTCGGGGGTACAGACAAAATGACAGCAGATGTTCCTGTAGGTGTTTATCGCACTTATGTTCACATCCCCGATAACGAAGAATTCAACTATGATAACTGGTGCAAATATATGAGTGCGGGGAATACATTCCTCAGTGGAGGTCCGATGATTCGTCTCACCGTTGATGGACAACCCATCGGCAGCACGATCAACCTGCCCGGCAATGGCGGTACCGTTGAAGTTGAAGCATCCGCGGATTCTATCTTCCCCATACATACCTTGCAGATTGTGCAAGCAGGACAAGTTGTCGCTACCACAGAGGAAAACAGTGGATCACATCAGTTACGTCTCAAAGCGAATCTGAAAGTGGATAAACATTCATGGATTGCGGCAAGGTGTGGTGGTCCGAACTATGCTCAAGCAGTTCCACATCACGATGGATGGCGGCGCGGTATCATTGCACATACATCACCAGTTTACATCGCAGTCGGTGGTGAATGGTGGATGTTCGATCCCGAAACTGCAAACTATATGCTCACCTTGATTGAAGGCGGGTTGTCCTATATACAACAGTCGGCACGTCACTATGAACCCGGAACGACAACACATCATCACGGTGAAGATGACCATATAGAATATCTCTCTCGTCCATTCCAAGAGGCGCGAAAGGCAATCCACCAACGAATGCATCAATTGGGTATTCCACATTAACATAATGAAAATGCATATTGAAAAAGTCACAGCATTCATTACTCAAGAACGCAATGGTGTAAAGGTGGTGCTTGTATTCAAACATCCAACTGCGGGTGTCCAAATCCCTGCGGGGTCTGTGGAAGTCGGTGAAGATCTTGAGACTGCAGTCTTACGCGAAACGTATGAAGAAACGGGACTGCAACAGGTAAAGATTGAAAAATACCTCGGTTGTTTTGAAAATGAGTTTGGCAAACAACAGCGAATCATCACAAAAACAACTGAAGTCTATATCAAACCCGATATAAATGCAGTGCCTTACAAGAAAAAACTGACAAGAGGACTCACTGTTGATTACCATTCTACCCAAGAAGACTTCACACACATTTCGTATATTGAATATGTTTATGATGAATGTCACAAACCCATACATATTGACTATAACATTACCGGATGGGTGCCGAATAAAAGCATAAGTTCTCAGAAAAAGAGACATTTTTTCCACTTATCCACACCAGAGAAAACAGCGGATGCATGGAAATTGAAAAGTGATTTGGGGCATATTTTCCAACCTTTTTGGACTCCGCTTTCACCGAAACCTGATATTATACCACCACAAGATAGATGGTTGGATTTTGTCTACGAAAAACTGCTTAGATAGTTCGGCTAAAAAAGTATCAATTGTTATCATAATACGACTACCAAAAAGGAGAAAAAGATGTCAACGTATCGTGCGGGTGTCATCGGTTTAGGACGAATGGGAAGCACCTTTGACGACGAAATTACACAGGGAGGTTCACTCTTTCTGCCTTACTGTCATGCGCCAAGTTATGTGTCATCACCCAAAACGGAATTGGTAGCGGGTGCTGACCTACATGCCGAACAAGCCTCAATCTTTGCAGAACGATGGGGACTCAGTTCGGAACATATTTATAGCGATTATCGTGAAATGCTTGCGAAGGAAAATCTTGATTTGGTCAGTATTTGCACAACAGCACGGGTTCGGTCAACTATCGTGCAAGATGTTGCGAGTGCTGGTGTCAAGGGTATTTGGGCAGAAAAACCGATTTCACTTAGCCTTGCAGAAGCAGATAAGATGTTGGATGTCTGCAGAGAAAACAATGTTGTCATCGCAATCAATTGTGCAAGACGATGGAATCCCTTCTTTAGTGAAGCGAAAAAACTAATTGATGAGGAGGAAATCGGAAATGTGCTGCAAGTAACTGTATATGCACAGTGTGGTCTCTCACATAATGGTAGCCATGCTATTGATATTTTACGTTACATGGCGGGTGGTAATGTGGAGTGGGTTTTCGGTGAAATGCAATCTGACGCAGCTGCCGAAAGTGAAAACGACCTGATGGGAAACGGTTATCTTGTTTTTGATAACGGTGTCCGTGCGTATCTCCGAAGCACGTCATGTGGAGCGGCACCCTGGGAAGTGGATGTTATCGGTACAAAAGGACGTATTCGTTCAATCAACAATGCCGAAACCTTTGAGTTGATCCGTATGCTTCCGGGTGGCAGACGTGGACGTGGTGTTCCTGCAAAATGTCCGTTCCCGTTACCTGTGCGGATGCAAGGTATGGGATTGACCATCCTTGACGACATCATCAACGCTATTGAGAACGGAGGTTCACCTAAATGTTCCGGTGACGATGGACGCGCAGCGTTAGAGATTGCTATAGCATTGCGAGAATCGCATCGGCGCGGTGGTGTAAAGGTGAACTTACCGATTGAAGACCGGGAACTACGCATCCTTTCATCAGAGATTCGCGGTGACGAGACACCTGCGCGTGTAAGGCGGATGCGGGGTTGAAATAGTTTATATGTGCATTACACAAAATAAATATTTAATTTGAAAATATAATTGGAAATATGGTATATTTACGGTAAGTCTTACTTTTCGTACTAAACTTTAAAGTGTCAAGAATAGAATAGTTATGCGTATACAATTAATTCAACAAAAGGTTCCAATTGGAAGCCAAGTCACATTTACAATGAAAACTGGCGAGAAAATGTCAGGTTCGTTAACGGAACTTGGTAAAGATTATGTTGCATTAGATGTCCTAAATGGCCAAGCAATTTTGGATGTTAAAGAGATAGAGGGTATTCATCTAGGCATTTATGTTGATGAATCAGATAGTTCAGTTTCTTCTGTAATTTCACTCACAACATCTGAGGATCCTGAAGATATTCCGTTACCAACTGAGGCTAATCCGAAACTTGGTGATAACCAAATTCTGTCAACACCTGATGGAATCGAACCAGTCGTTGAACAGGAATCTCCCGATGTTGCTGCTGTATCAACTGAAGTTTTTAATTCTTCAGAGGACTCTTCGATCTCTGTTGAAGAACCTGAAAATTCAGATTCTATTGGTATACAAACTGACTTTGTTGATCCTGAAGAACAACTTGATGAAATTGAAAAACGGTTTAAGAACGAAATTGAATCTGCTAATATTGAATTGCAACCTCCAGATTTTACTTTTCCAGCAGATGAATTGAAAGGTTGGCAAAATACAAGTATTGCTGGCAAATGGTTACAAATCAAGAATACGTTTAAGAACGCTGAAAGAATCAATGAATTAAGTACCAAATTTGGCAGAATCCAACCACTTCTTAGTGAACTCACCTCTTTAGTTAGACGTTTTCCGAATTCTCCATCACTTAAACGTGTTACTGCATATTTTAACGCAGTATCAGATGATTGGCAAGAGGCAATTCAAATATATAAAGAAGTGGCGATTACTTCAAAAGATTTCATTGACTGGTTTAATGTAGCGGTATCAGCGTTGAATTTGAATGAAGAAGAGTTCGCTTGTTATAGTTTAGAGAGATTCTTCAATGGTGTTTCTGTAATTGATAAGCCGAATGCATGGTATATTTATGTCAATCTCGTAGAGAAATTCAACAATCTTTCTGCATTCCGTGATCTGTGTAAAATAGACGAAAACGATGTTGCTGAAAATGAAATTGAGATTTTATTGGACACGGCTATATATCTCTTTAAGAGGAAGGTTACCACAGAATTAGCAATAGAAATTGTACAAAAACGAATCAAAGGTGAACCCGCTGTATCTTTGTTAAAAGAAGTCTCTGCAAAACTTGGTGGTCAGTCCGTTGAATCTTTCCGTCAATTCTTGGAAGAATTCATGAACGAGAGGATTGCTTCAGAAGAAAAAGACAACTCTATACATCTGGGATATTCTGAACCCTTTGGAAATACTAAAGCACCTACTCGCGATGTAACACTACAAAAACCTTATTCACGACCAACAGTTAAACTTACAGGGGAAGAACTTTATAGAAAAGCACAGAGAGCCGATAAAATAGACAAAAACCTTGCGAAAGCAGAAAAACTTTTCCGAGAATGTATTCGTCAAAATATTCGGTATGACAGTGCAATTAAGGATTTAGCGATGGTGCTCGTGCGATTAGATCGTTCGTTGGAAGCCGTGGAACTTCTTGAAAAATATCGGCCAGATGTAGAAGATAAACAGTCTTTAGATAATACTCTCATAATGGTATATCCAACTGCGGATCAGTATGAGAAAGCAATTGATCTTCTTAACAATTCTCTTAAACTAACTTCAGAGAGAGAAAAAAGGGCGCATATACACTCGCAAATATCCAGTAATTACATTAAATTAGGAAATTATTCAAATGCAGAAAAACAATTCCGAGAGGTGCTAAAGTTACGGCCTAACAATATCACCGTGCAACGGAACCTTGCACTTTGTCTCTCAAAACAAGACCGTTATACAGAAGCAGAAGAAATCTTAAACCGAATTCAAAATATCTCTCCTAATGCTAAAACTGCTGAATTATTGGAAGCAATTGAAAAGGCAAAAGCAACTGGAGAATTTATTCTTGATGATGACAGTTTTATTCCGACACCTTCAGATTTTTCTGGTGAATTAAGCGAATTTGCACATTTCTTTCTGAAACGTTGTGAGTTTGAAGGTCTGGAATCCAACATAATTGCCCAAAGAGTGCAAGATGGAAAATATACGGGGTCGGAAAAAGACGTAAAACGCGATATTGATAGACTTAGAGTAGTCTCCAGCAAACTGGGTCCTAGTAGTCCACGAGAACGTAGTAACTATAATCTATCTGCAGCCAGAATCTATTTTGATATAAGAGATAATAGGGATTCTTTTTATCAAGACCTTTGCCGTAGTTTTGCTTCAAGAGGCGATGCTGCAGTGATTGAAAATAGGGATTTAGATGCTGCGAGGGGGTGGTATTGTGAAGCACTGACCGTTTACGATGGAGCCAGAATTCATCATGGAAATGATGAAATAGGTTCTCTTGTAAAAGATGCAGATGGCTCACTTGTCAGGTATCTCTATTCAATATTGGGGGCTGAACGTATACCACGACCACCTAAGATTCCATCTGTCAGTACAGCGGTATCAGATGTTATTTGTACTGAGAGTGAAAAAGTTTTCGATGCAATAGTTTATTTAGTTTCACACAGTGGATATGCTTCTGAAAAAATTTTACGTTGTCTTTACGAAAACACATCCTTACGAAGTATAGCTCTAAAATATTTAGAAAAAAAAGTGTTAGATCATCATCTTCCTGTTAAAGGTCAGAGTGATTTCATTCAATTGTGGAACGATTTACGACACAATCAATTTGGCAAAGCACACAGTATTTCAAACGGTTTAAGGGTTTTACAGACTTTTGAAATCTCGGTAGCTTGGTTGGAAGATAACATTAAACACATAGAAAATATTCGCACTAACCTTTTCTTTGAATTAGACAAACAGAGAATTGCAGAATTACGGAGAATATTTTATACTGCATTAGAACTTTGCCAACAGAAAGTGTTTGGAGAACAGGAGTATCGTTGTAAGTTACTCGATCGTTTCTGTGAAGATCTACTCGGACAAATTGAAATGAATCCAACAAAGTTTTCAGTAGAAGATGTTTATCCACTTATTGATGTTATTCACCAGAAAGTTAAAGAACATCTAGAAGGACTCTACGAAACTTTGAAACCTCAATTGACATTAAGGTTAGCAGAAGGAAAGGAATCTTGTGTGCCAGTTGATAGGAGAATTGAGGTGCAAATTGTTGTGGAGAATGAAGAAGGACGAATGCCTGCTGATGCATTAAAATTAGTAGCTCAGGCGGATGAATCATTTTTTGAAGTAACAGTGCCAGATGTTGAATTAGCAGAATCATTGCGCGGAGGTAAAGACGCTCAGACAATTCTAAAGGTTCCTTTGCGTTTAACAGATGCAGCTTTGCAATCAGAAGCATTCTCTCTACCTATTTACGCTGAGTACGGTATCCGTGGAGGAAAACGAGATAAAACTCCAGTTCAAAATCTCTCTGTCAGACTTAATTCAGAAGATGCGTTTGAGAAAATTGCAAACCCTTATGCGCGTTTTGCTGAAGGAGGCGTTGTTGGGGATGCGGAGATGTTCTTTGGACGTGATGAGTTAATTCAAAATATTTCAAAGTCCATTAAAGAATCTCATTTTCAAAGTAAGTCAGTTGTTGTATTTGGACAAAAACGATCTGGAAAATCCTCAGTTTTGTATCACCTAAAGAAATCACTTCAAGAAGATAAAAATTTGCTTATTCTTGATTTAGAAAACATTGCTGCAATTCTGGGAGAGAATTCTAATGTCTCACTCTTAACCCTGATTTTCAAGAACATTTTATCAGAATTGCAAGATGCTATCGAAGATCACATAGATAAAGGTTTTACACCTTTAGAAATTGCTATTCCTTCTGATATGGACTTCTATTCACATCCTAACCCTCAGCAGTGTTTTGGAAGTATATTTAGGAGTTTCAGACGTGAGATTTCTAAACAGGAAGATTGGCGTGATGTCCGGGTTGTCCTACTGATTGATGAATTTCAGTATATTTATTCTCGAATTGTTGATGGTAAGATTCCCGAATCGTTCATGCAAAGTTGGAAGGCTTTTTTGCAAGCAAACTATTTCCATACAGTTTTAGTAGGTCAGGATGTAATGCCAAAGTTTAAAGCACGTTTTCCTAACGAGTTTGGTACAACTCAAGATGAGCGGGTTACTTATCTGAAACCAGACGATGCACGAAGACTTATTGACGAACCCATACGCATTGGTGGCAGACAGGGTGACAGTCGCTATCGTGAACAAGCAATTGAACGGATTTTGGATCTCACTGCTGGCAGCCCGTTCTACATTCAAATTATTTGCAACCGTCTTGTTGAATACATGAACGTTAAACACGCTGGACTTGTAACAGAGGCAGACGTTGACCAGGTTAAGAATGAATTGATACGCGATGTAAATGCGTTAGGTTTAGACAAATTTGATAATCTCATCAATTCAGGAGATACCTCACCAGATGCTATAACAGATGAAGATGTCATAAAAGTCCTTAAGATAATTGCTGACAATAGTAGTAAAACAGATCCTTGTCCTCGTGATAAAATTGTTTGCCAAACAGGTTCACCAATTGATACTATTCTGGATGATCTTGAGAAGCGAGATGTTGTTAAACGCCGCGATCAATCTTATCAAATTCAGGTGGGACTTTTCAGAGAGTGGCTGATTGAGAACGGTTAATGGAGAAGATATGAATTTTGAAAATCCTTTTGTAAATTATGGCAAAATTGTTCGTGGTGAACGTTTCATTGGACGTCATAAAATTCATAGTGTGATTGAAAACCGAATTATTTATCCTGTTAACCCTGGAAATTTAGCCATCATTGGTGTGCATCGCATTGGCAAAAGTAGTCTTGCTTACAAAACAATCATTGAACAAAAAGAGAAACTAATTGCTAAGGGAATCCTGCCTATTTGGATTGGACTATCTTCCTACGATCAGTCATCAGAGTTTTTCAGTTCGCTGGTAGTTGAATGTGTCAATGAAATGGAAGATTTAGATTGGCTAACTGAGAAAATTCAACGTTTAGCTGATCGTGCATTAGAAGATGGTGCTACGTGGGACCGAACAAGACGTTTTTTTAAAGAAGTGCAAAAAGCTGGATATGGTACACTTTTCATTCTGGATGAATTTGATCATGCTCGTTATATCTTCAAGGGTGAGACAGCATTCCAACGTTTGCGAGAATTAGCCGATTATCCAGATTACCGTTTGTCGCTTGTGCTCACGTCCCGTCGTAGCATTAAGGATATTGAAACCGCGGCTGGTTCTTCATCTCCGTTTCATAACATTTTCCAAGTACAACGTTTAGCCATGTTCAATGATGATGACTTAGCAATCTACTTTTCCCGATTTTCAGATATGGGAATATCTATATCTGATGAACAAAGACAACGGGTGTTGTTCTATTGTGGAGTTCACCCCTACTTGTTGGAAATGTTAGGTTGGGAAATCGTTGAGAGGTATCGTCAAAATCAAGAACAAGATGTTGATATCGATTTAGCAGCAGATACTATCCTACAGTCTATCTTTGGTCATTATGACGATATGATTCGGTTGCTGCGGGAGGAAGAAACCTTAAATAAACTTCTCCAGATTTTATTTGGTCCTGCCATTGATGTTACACCAACAGATGTAACAGAACTTGAAAACTACGGTTTGATTAAGTCAGTTAATGAATGTCCTTATATTGCATACTCAGAACACTTTCACGATTACCTAAAACTACATGAAAGTGCAACAGAATTTGTTGATGATTTACATTCTATCTGGAGCAAAACTGAGAATGTGCTCCGCGAGGTAATCACAACAACCATGTTTGGTGTATTTGGAGATGATTGGATTGAAGAATTCGAGAAAACACGCCCTAATCTGAAACAGATTTTCGATAAATGTCGTCAAGCACAACAGAAGGAAGAAAAGTCATTTCCAGATCAAGCATCACAAAATCTAATTGATTATACCTATCCAGCAGATCTGTTTAGGATAATTCTTGGTAAAGGAATATGGGATCAGCATTTTCAAACAATCTTTGGTCAATATACGGGTTACTGGGACGAACGGGGTAAGTTTCTTGCGAAATGTAGAACTCCTTTGGATCACAACCGGGATAAAATACTTAAACCTCACCAACGAAAAATATTTGAAGCGTATTGTGATGAAATTCTGGGAGTGCTGTCTAATAGCATCCAGTGAACTCATCTGAAGCATCATTACACAAAAGTACTTTCATTTAAGACAGAAATGTAACGTTTATGCATACGCGAAGCGATCAACACGTTTTTCCAATGGCTCCATCTCCTCAAGAATGGCCCCTATGAGGTTTGCCTTATCAGCTGCATAAGCGGGATTATCCCAGTGGTTAACGCGTTCAGCAGGATCACTTTCCAAGTCGTAGAGTTCACCATACGGATGTCCGCAATACCATGTCAACTTCCGCGTGTCAGTCACAATGGTTTTAAGACGCAAACCTTGTGGGTCGTCAACACATTCCACCAACAATGAATCTCTCACAGACTCTTGTTCTCCAGTAAGCATCGGCATTGCGTCCACACCATCAATATCGGATGGGATCGGCAACCCGGCAGCAGCAAGAACAGTCGGGACAATATCAACATGACTGAAGAGAGCCTGTGAACGTTGTCCAGATGGAATAGCAGCAGGATACCGCATTAAAGTCGGCACGCGGACAAGTTGCTCATAATGGAAAGGTCCCTTCATCCAAAGTCCGTGGTCACCCAACAGTTCTCCGTGGTCTGTCGTAAACAGGACTAACGTATTATCGCGCATCCCTTGCGCATCAAGACATTCCAAAATGCGTCCCATCTGCTGATCAATAATCTTCACCATATTGTAATAATATGCTCTACCGAGTCTCGCATCGTCCTCAGAGACTTTGCGAAAATCTGCACCGCCACCTTGTCCCGCCATCGCAAACTTGCCTTTTGTCTTTGAATTTCTAAGTTGACCACACCGAGCTTCCATAAAGTGTGGAGGTTTGTCCTCCAACTCACCTTCAACAAAATCTGGCAGCAGTACTTCAGCAGGATTAACGCGTTCCTCAAATTCAGTTGGTACACAGTGTGGATGGTGCGGGTCTTGAAAACCGACTGACAACAAGAAAGGTTGATCAGCATCACGGTTTGTCAAAAAATCTATCGTTCGATCAGCAGTCCAAATACTGTTGTGGTATTTTAGGGGAATATCCCAATCGTGCGCGCCACCACCAAAACCTACTTTTGACAGACGTCTCGCTTTGCTGTAACTGGCAAAATCTTCTGCAGAAACCTGAGATTTCACCCACTCACCATAATGTCCGGCGATACCATACGTTGCATGACCGAGTGCTAATTCTATTGTCTCAAATCCGTAGTAAGGTCCGCAGAAATCTGGGTAACGATCCGTGTTGTTTCGCGTTTCCATTGATAGTTCTGGGGATGCACCAAAGGGTTGAAAATGAGCTTTACCAATGTAGTGTGTGCGATATCCAGCTTCCGAGAGTCGGTTTGAGATCATCGGTTCATCTTCGGGGACATTCATACCAACATTCCATGCACCGTGCCGACTCACATACTTACCAGAAAAGATTGAAGCACGGGCAGGAGTGCATACTGGATTTGTACAATACGCACGTTCAAAACAGACACCTTCAGCTGCAAATTTGTCTAAATGCGGAGTATCTGTAAATGTTGAGCCGTAGCAGCTGAGACTATCCGTACGCTGCTGGTCGGTCGTAATAATGATTATATTCGGACGTTGTGTGTTCATAGATATTGACAGCCTTAATTTCCTTGTACTGCTTTGAAAACAGAATTCATTGCACCAAACAAGATAGGTAAATTTGCTAAAGTAAAGTTGGTTCGATTTCGTGTAAAGACATCACCAACAAGATTTCCAAATTGCCACATAATTCCATCGGTGACAATGCCATGCACAGGAAAATTTGTATTGTCATTTATTTTCTGTGCTGCGACTAACTCTGCCAAACACTGTCCCCATCCAAGTTCAAAGTCGTTCTTTTTCGCTTCAACCATCATTATCAATGGTGTTCCGACAACAGTGATACCCAATTCAGACTTTGTGGCAATAAGATAATCTGGTGTTCCATTCAAAGTTTCATCATAAGTGATGGATTTCTTTACCCAAAGTCCGTAGTTTTCTGCATAATCTTTGTAGATCTCTCTTAAAATAGGAAATATGACCACTTCACATCTTGATCCTTCTGATGTAAAAAAATCAATGTGTTGTTGACTAAATTCAAGTTCTTTCAAAAAATGTTCTGAAGGAACTTTCGCCTCAGCTTTGAAAAAATCATTGTACGTGTATTTGATATTGAACTTTTCCTGAACTTCAGAAATTGTCTTGAAATCACTAAATGCCATGAGGACTACCTCCACACTTCCAATATGAATTAGGTCTTACGCAAAAACGGTAAGCGCGCTTTGTCTGCTCGCTAAAAACTCAAGATACTTCTAAGAATGGACTGTTTAGGCATATTTATTGAAAATCTGTGAAAATTGCGTCCATCCTATTAATTTTCGCATTTAGTCGTTTTGGACTTAGAAACGGTGCGCGAGCACCTGACAGGTTATAGTGGGGTCTATATGAGCATGATAGAGGTTTTAGTTGCTATTGAAGCATGCTTGGAATAGTTCGCATCATTATACGGATCAGATCACCACTATAATGTTGCGTATACACCTTTGTATGTAGCGGAGTCATGCTCTGACATACTCCCCAAGCTAAAGCATGGGGGTTCTTAGTTCTTATATTGGAAACGGTTTGAGTTGTTTCCAAACGACTTTTCCTGCTTCCGTGTCTCGTGCCCTTTCCTGAACAGCGTTGGGTCTTATTTGCACTCCACAGGCGTGACTTTCGGTGTGTCCCACCGTAGTTGGTTTCAAGTTTATTGCAGCATTGACATCTCTATCTATAGACATATCACATTGACTGCAGTGATACATTCTTTCTGAAAGTGTTAGGTCTTTCTTTTTGTGTCCACAACCGGAACAGGTTTTACTACTTGCAAAGAACATATCTGCTTCTTTGACAGGTATACCGTGCACTTCTGCTTTTGTCTTGAGTTTTAGCAGGAAACTGCCTAATGCTGTATCTGACAATGCTTTTGCGAGGTTTCTGTTCTTCAGCATATTAGTAACCTTGAGTGTCTCAATACCGATCGCAGATGCGAGGTTGACAATCTCTGTAGTTGCTTTATGATGTGCATCGTTTCGGATACAAGCGATACGATAGTAGATACGTTCTAACTTGTGTTTTTGTTTGAACCAGTTGTTAGACTTGAAAACTTTTCTACTTAATCTACGTTGTTCTCTTGCTAACTTCTTTTCATATCGTTTCAGGGGTCTTGGATTATCATATTTCGTGCCATCACTCAATGTGGCAAGTGTGTTTATGCCTACATCTATACCAATCACAGGGTGCGTTGAGTTATCAACTGCTTCGGTGTCCTCTGTTTCTATGGTGATAGATACAAACCAACGATGTGCTGTCCTTGAGATCGTCACTTTCATAATCTTACCCACAAAACGCAATGATTCAAACATGCTAATCCAACCAATCTTAGGAAGTTTGATACGCTTACCTTCAACTTCTACAGATTGATTATTTGTGGTGAATGCGTCCTTTTTGCCACGCTTCTTGAACTTCGGAAATCTCGCACGCTTACCAACCCAACTCGCAAGCGCAGCAGACAAGTTACCAAATATGCTTTTATTGGCTACAACCTGATCCATATCTTTAGTCCAAGCATGTGCTTTCTTAGCAATATTAAATCGAGTGTTTAACTTCGCAGCGGATAAGAACTCATCATTTGCCAATGCAGACTTGAAATCTGCTAATGCATGATTATATGCAAATCTCGCATAGCCACACTGTTGTGCAAACCATTTTCGTTGATTGTTATTTGGATTCAATGCAATCTTATGTGTTTTTAGCATGATCATATTCCAGTCCTATGAAGACGTCAGTTCCCTCTACTAAAGGTGTGTAGGTGTTAGTAGCACCTACACTGAACTGGTATAATGAGTATCTCATGTTTTAAACCAAAAATCAAGTTTTTTCTTGACACAAGCACTTAGCACGACTACATCCCACTACCTAAAGGTAGGGGTTTTGTCGTGATTCTTGATAAATATAACTATAGGAAAGACCACCAAGTCTTTTGGATGTCTATGTTTGAGGCTGTGGGATGCGAGACTGCATTATCCTAAGTCCAAAACGACTAACAGCCTTAATTTCCTTGTACTGCTTTGAAAACAGAATTCATTGCACCAAAAAGTATCGGAAGATTATCTACAGTATAATTCGTCATGTTTTGTATAAAAGTATCACCTACGAGCCTGCCAAATTCCCACATTTTTCCATCGGTTACAATACCGTAGACAGGAAATTCTGGATCGTCATTGATTTTTTGTGCTGCAACCATCTCTGCTAAGCATTGTCCCCATCCTTGTTCAAAATCGTTCTTTTTTGCTTCAACGAACATAATCAAAGGTGTTCCGACAACAGTTATTCCCAATTCAGATCGTGTAGCAATAAGATAGTCTGGTGTGCCGCTCAATGTTTCATCATATATAATAGATTTCTTTACCCAAAGTCCGTATTTTTCAGCATAATCCTTATATACCTCTTTTAAAATTGGAAATATAACTACTTCAGATCTTGCACCTTCGGATGCAAAAACATCAATATATTTTCTGCTGAATTTAAGATCTTGTATAAATGTATCTGATGGTTTCTTTGCCTCAACTTCGAAAAAGTCATTTGACGTATATCTGATGCTAAATTTTTCTTGAACTTCAGAAATAGTCTTGAAATCAATAAATGCCATGAGGACTACCTCCACAATTTCAATTAATACCAAATTAACATAAGTTGTATTGTTTGAGTGCCGAGAACATGGACGGGTACAGAGACCCGTCCCTACGATTTAGGTTAATTTGGTATAACTTGTTTTCTGCAAAGCATAAATTACGTACAAAAAGGTTTTAAATATGTAAAACTTTGTTCTGCAGCGTCTTCGGGTTCCATGATCTCTCGGAACGCTTGATGTACCGTCACATATCCATCGTAAGCGATTGCTTCCAAACCGCGAAACACTAATGGAAAATCAATTCCACCCTCATCTTGCAACCGTATCGGATCGTGCGGGACTTCACCTTGTATCCATGTCAAAAGTCGTGTCTTCCCTTCCGGTCTACGTATGTGGTTCTGAAGATAGACATTGAACAGATATGGTGAAAAGCGTTTGAGAGTCTCAACGTCATACTTCTGCGCGCATAGATCGAGATTAGCAGGTTCATAGATAATACCAAAGTTCTTTCTGCCGACACGTTTTAGGACATCAATAGATCCCTCAACTGTTTCAAATAGACTCTGTGTATGCGATTGATGTGCAAGACAGATGCCACGTTCTGATGCTTCGTCAGATGCATGTTGTGCCCAAAGTATATCTTCCTCAACCTTCATAGCGATCCGAATTAGTTCTGCCCCCAGCAGCTCCGTTAAATCAAGATATGGTGTAATATTGCGAAGTCCGTTCGGCCCTTCATCGTTGTTGAGTGGGACAGGAAAATCACCGGTGACCATAGATATTTTTAGGTTGAGTGATTCTGCCTGTTTGCGTGCAGCGGTAATCTGCTCCAAAGGAGAATGGATGCCAACCTGCGAAGCACGCATACACATCGCCTCATAACCGAGGTTTGCTGCTAATTCTGTGAGTTGTGCAAATGTGTGTGTGGCATCTCTTTTTGATGCTGTCTCTGCAACGCGAACGGAAAGTGAGAGTTTCATCTAATCCTTTTCTCCAAAGTTTGTCGTGAAAGTCTATATTATAACCCAAGTTGCAACCTACTTCGGAATACTCTTATAGGAGGGGTTTCTAACCCCGATTTAGAACAAAAAACATTAATATTTGCGAAAAACCGTTGTTTTATTTGTAATAACTAGTGCTTAGTCACGTGCTTATTGATGGGTCTAAAAAGAAGTCGGGAATCGGAGTTCCCTCCTACAATACACACAATACACAAGTCTTCTGTAGGAGCGATCTCCGAATCTCAACCTACAATAGTATGTTGACTCAACACTAGTAACTATCTGTTTGAAATTGTTTAGGTGGCAACTTTTGTGTATTTCTTGAGATTTCATAAGAATTTGCTACTATCAAAACCGTACCGTACGGTACGGTTTTTTCGGTTTGCGGTACGGTTTTGTAAACATGTAATGCGTCCAGTATCTATAAGGCTTTATCGTGGTTTTTGTAGTGTTTTTAATGTGAAATCATTTTCATTTTTTGGTACGGTTTTTACGGTTCGCGTTTTTATGTGTTTTGGTATTTGTTTTGCATAGTGTTTTTGTTGTGTGTTTTTCTTTTGTATATATTATATATGATTTTTTATGGTTTTTGTAGTTTTTCGGGTGTCTGTTTATTGGGATTTTCAATAAGTTTAATGTGTATTTGGATTTACAGCAAAGTTTCTATTCAAAACTTTACACACCCTGTGTTATAGAAGTATATCAGTGATGGAAAGTACCATCAAAACCAAACTTATCATACCGTTCAACGTGAAGAACGCGAGATTGACACGGGAAAGGTCATTTGGTTTGACAATAGCATGTTCATAAATGAAAATAAGGACGACAATTCCAACACCAATATAGTAAAAAAGTCCCAATTCCACAAGAAACGGTATACCGAATAGAAGTAAAACAGCGACCGCGTGAAACGCAGATGAAACCCATAATGCCCAACGAATACCGAGCCGCGCTGGAATAGAACGCAGTCCATGTTTTCTGTCAAAGTTAACATCTTGACATGCATAGATGATGTCAAATCCTGCTGTCCAAAGCAACACAACACAACAAAGTACTATGGGTGTCCAATTAAATCTACCTGTAATTGCTATCCACGCTCCAACGGGTGAGATGGATAGTGCCAATCCTAACCACAAATGCGATAGTGCAGTGAACCGTTTCGAGTACGAATACCCCATGATGACAGCAAGTGCAACAGGTGACAAAGCAAAAGCAAGTGGGTTTAATCGCCACGCAGCGCATACTAACAAACCTGCAGATACAAGTGTAAAAAACCAAACTGCTCCTTTTGTGATTAAACCTGACGGGATGGCACGCATTGACGTTCGCGGATTTACGCCATCAA
This sequence comes from Candidatus Poribacteria bacterium, assembly GCA_963663765.2. Classification (GTDB taxonomy): domain Bacteria; phylum Poribacteria; class WGA-4E; order WGA-4E; family WGA-3G; genus MSPOR6. The sequence goes on from CAXXUA010000003.1 coordinate 236,510, forward strand.
TTTCCGCATCAGCAAGACGATTGAACGCCATCGCACAACTACGCGCACCCATCATCGCAACAAGAATCCAACCGAGTTTGGGAAGCGGTGGAATCCCGTCCGATGCAATAAACGCACTCATGATCGCAAACGGAAGTGCAAAAACGGTATGTTCAAATTTGATCATCTCAAGAATGATTTTGAGTTTTCGCATCAACTACCTATTCTTTCCACCTTTGCGTCAATCCTGAATCTACATCAAACTGGTCCAAGATTTTCGTGACAACAAAGTTAATTTGGTCATCTACCGTTTTCGGATAATGATAAAACCCTGGCATTGCAGGTAGAACACACACACCTATCCGTGATAGTTTGAGCATGTTTTCAAGATGGATGGAACTGAGCGGGGTCTCACGTGGCACGATAACAAGTTTTCTACGTTCCTTGATACATACGTCTGCTGAACGTTGGATAAGGTTACGGGAAATACCCGATGCAATAGATGCAACAGTCCCCATACTACACGGCACAACAATCATACCCTCTGTCCGAAAAGAACCACTCGCTATTGCTGCGCCGATATCAGATTCATGATGGTAAATCACCTGTTCCGTGTCAATACCAATAAGCGATTCCAACTTGAAATTATCAATATCAACTTCAATCTGCAGTTCTTCCCACAGTGCCCGCGCGCCAGACTTAGAGATAGTCAGATGCACTTCAAAATCCCGTTGTTGTGTCAGAACTTCAAGCAACCGCACTCCATAAACGACTGCACTTGCACCTGTGATACCGACTATCAATCGCTTCAATTAGTGTTTCTCCGATATAAACGGCAGAAGGTTGCCCGTTGTGTCAAATTCATAAGGAAGTGTCTTACCGACTACCTCAAGATTTGAATGTATTTGTGCATCTTCAAGGAGTACCTCTGAAATATCCATTTCTGTCAATCTCAACGTGCTCTCAATGCGAATCACACGTGCATTCTCCGGTTTCGTCAGTCCAATGGTGTCAAGTGCAACTTCAATCGCTTCTCTGTCTGTATCGTAGTAGAAGGGGATCTTTGACTTCTGCGGACCAAGTGCGGTAATACCGTTCATATAGGTTGCATGTCGGTCAATCTGTTCAACGAGTCGCGTTGTTGTGAAATCTGCAAGACCAATTCCTGTTGCATTACCATCACTTTCTTCGGTGAGATCACGCACAAATATACGTAGAATCGCAGGTTTGAGGGGTTCTGGTTCAAAATTCTGCATCATCCTACCGATAACATTGGTATCCATTCCTGTCCCACTGATGTTTTTCCCAACCCAGTCTACAATCAAGAGGTCAAGTTCATCAAATGGAAGCCGTCCCATCAAAGATTTTGACTCAACCAGCAGTTCGCGTTCGGTTTGCAGAAGTCGTGCAGCAGGCATTGCAACAACCTTCGCAGTGTCTTCATGAGCATTTTCTATCAGTCCTAAACCAAATGCAATCTTCCCTGAGTCAAGGATAAAACTCCCTGCTGCTGTAATAACATGTTCAAAACCGTATTGAAAGAAAGCACGGTGATAAAAGTTTGCCCCTTGCTGTTTACCGAGACCAATAACCATCATCTTCATCAATCCGCTTTCTATAGATCCGTTGAAATCCGTATGTGCTTTAATGCGGTTAAGTGGTACGACATGGTCAGCTTCTGCGGCATAACGATCCATGAAAACAGGTAGGTCGTCAGCTCCTGCTTGCGGTAAAGTGCCAAGTTTCACAACATCCATTGTCGCTTTGACAGGTGCGCCAACAGTTTCCTCCGTAATTCCGTAATGCTCCAGCACGCTCCGCTGTCCTTCTGCTGTTGCCCCGCCGTGGCTGCCCATCGCTGGAACAACAAAAGGTTTCGCACCAATACCTTTGAGATAATCCACAGTCGCCTTAACTGCTGTTGCGACATTAGCAACTCCTCGACTCCCCGCAGTAATCGCAACAGTCTTACCGGGATGGACAATAGCTGCAGCATCAATCCTATCCAATTCTGCATGAATTGCTGCGGGCAGATCATTGAGAACCGGTGCGTCAAAATGCTGTCGGACTCGTGTCATTTTTGGAAGAGCCATCTGTTTCTGTCCTTATTCTAATAAAATGTATTGTCTTACTCAAATCTACTCTTACGGGCAATTCTAACAGAAATAACACAGAAATGCAAGCAAATTAGAGATGAACCAGGGTTATTTAGTTTTAAGAATTATCAGTTGATGGGTCTTATCCTTGTAATCTTGGGAATGTCATAAGACATTCATACCTTTGATGTGAACATCTGAGAATCCTGCAAATCTTGGTTCAGACATAATAAAAGACTTTACACCCCATAATTTTTTGACAAATTTACATTTTTATGTCATAATTCCACACCTTAGTATTAGAAAATATTGACATCTGGTTTTCATTCAAACTATAAGGGTCTACATGCAAACACACCGAAAGGGAGGTTGAGTTATGGACTCAGATAAATCAACGACAACAGAAACTTACCGTGCAACCGCATTCGCTGATTTCAATCCAGAACATGCAGCACCAGGTGCCACACCAGAACGTTTAGCACACTTGAAAGAACAAGGTTTTGTCATCATCAACGACTTTGTTGACAATCCGTGGATACCGATACTACGTGAAGCGGGTAGAGGTGTTACAGAAGCATGTGCACCTGAAAACAAATATGATGTAATTGACTGTTCAAAAGGGTACGTCCACAGAACAGGACAAGACCAACCGTGGGCAATTCGAGGAATCATTCATCCAGCATTCGGTGAATCCAGTTTTGCTGAATTCCACGGTTCAACTGAATTCTTAGACTTCGTGGCATCCTGGTGCTACGGACTTCAACCTGAAGATCTAACATTCAGCGGTATGCTGCTGTGGGCAAATCCACGCACACATGAAAACAAACTCGGTTGGCACAGAGACGTGACATGGTGGGGGACGGGGAAAAGTTACTTTGCACAAAGGGAAGTCCGGGGCGATGGTCCTGAAGCATACTCTGAAGAGACTGAAAGTAAAATTTGGAAAGAAATCCAAGAAAGAAACGTTAAGAACATAGAAAAACGGAACGGTGTAAGTATGTTTTTAGCACTTGTTGACGACGAATGCCATGAACTCATCCCCGGCAGCCATGACAGATGGCGCACTCCTTATGAGCACGATGTACTACTGCCTAAAGCAATGAAAGATCAAGGTGTGCCGCATACACCAAGCTGGAATGGCACAGACCCCTTACCCGGACAAGTCGCAATACGACTAAAAGCGGGTGAAGCACTCATCCGAAACGGTGCAACAATCCACACAGGACACACTGTACCTGAACGCGAACGCAACACACTGTCAATCGGTTGGTCAAAATGGGGAGGTGAATTCACTGGAGAACCTTCCGTTACAGATGTCCGACATGCATGGCAGCTGGATTCAGCAGTAAGGGACACACTACCCCATGAATGGATGAAAACCGCATGGGATCGCTGGACAGAAACTCAAAAACTCGGCGATACACTTGAAGATCGTTACGTAGGATTTGATATTAGACACATCAAATCTGGAATGGTGCTTGGGTGGCGCGGCGAATTAGAACAGAAAGCCGCTGCTGGTAAAGAAGTCTAATCTATCACCGATTCATAAACATCAACCAGTTTCTTCGCAATGTTGCGCCAATCGTAATCCTGTTCAACGCGCACACGACCACGCAGCCCTATTTTTTGACGTAACGAGATGTCTATTAGCAATCGGATGACCGCATCAGCAAACGCTTTCGGTTCATCAGCAATAAAAATATCTTCACCGTCTTGGAGTGCTAACCCCTCTGCACCCACGGTAGTGGACACAACCGCTTTCCCCATTGCTAACGCTTCAAGGATTTTGAGGCGCGTTCCACTTCCGATACGTAATGGTACAACAAAAACTGTCGCCTCAGCAAAATAGGGTTTGATCTCAGGCACGCGTCCTGTGACCACAACACCTTCACGTTCAGCCAACTTTTGCACCCGTGCCGATGGTTTTCCACCAACAATAGAAAATCTGACATCCGACATACTCTTCTGAATTAACGGCAACACCTCTTCAGCAAAAAAGGCAACTGCGTCTTCGTTCGGATACCAATCCATACTGCCGATATAGATGAGGTGTGCGGAAGCCTCAACTTCAAAATCTGGAGAAAAATGCGTAACATCTACACCGTTCGGTACGACTTGGACAGCACCATCCTTGCAATACTTCTGAAAAACGGCAGCATCAATCTCAGACGTGCATGTAACCGCATCAAATTTCGGACTGAACACCCGCTCATAACGTTGAAATGCAAGTTTCTGAGTCCAATACGCAAACTTGTAAAATAGATTCGTCGTTTCATCCTGTAGACGTTCCCAAATCGCAGAATCAACATTTTGTAATGAAAGCACACTCGGAAGGTCGGTTTCTGTGTATAATTGTCCCGTGTGAAACATCTCATAGTGAACAAGGTCATAAGTTTCTGTTGACAACAATTCTTTGAATTTCTGCCTATATGCACCTACATTGTAACGGGCAACGGTGATGGGTTGTCTTTGGAAAAAAGCTGAAAGAAGTGTACTGAGTGATACGCGAGGTAACGAGGTGGTATTTGCTACAAGGTGTACGTTAATACCTAATTCCTGGAGATGTTCAATACTCTCAACATCTGTCGGCTGCGTCTCTAATGCAAGGAGGGACACATCGTTTTTTTCTGCAATCTGTTTGACGAGGTTATAGACGCGAATACGACCACCGTCTGTGAGAGGATAAGGCACGGTAGGCGAGAGGAAAAGTATCTTCATGTTTAGGGGAAATTATTTCCAATATTAAACTAACGGGATTATCACTTACTTGTCAACCCATCAAAAAATACAACCAACTTGTCTTTAAGTTGCTGACGTGAACTGAGGGAATGTTGGGGCGGCGTGAAAACAGTACCACGTTCTCGTTGTACCCATCCTTTCATACTCCCCTTTGCGCGGATAAGCAGCCATTTGCTTTCAAGATCAACAAAAACTTTCAACCATCCGTTCTCATTTCGGATGATGTATTTTTGAGAACCGTCCACCACATTCCAACTATTATCTACCTCTATTGTCCTAAGTTTAGCATTTCGTGATAGCGGTATCTCCTGCAACGTGAAACTTTGCTTTATTTCTTCAGATATTGATCCTTCGTTCAATGCGTTCATAGATGTTAAATCCACACTAAAAAGAGACATTACAATAGGATACTTAGATTGTTGAAATACATCCAGTTTTTTGGTGCCATTTCGAATTTCATAAGACTGCTGTGTTTTGTTGTCAGTAATCAACCACGATTTACCAATCTTTTCAATTGTAGATTGCAAATCTGTTGATAGTGTAATGCGTTTATTGTTAAATGCCTCACGTAAGTTTGGAAGATAGATATCAAGACTATCACCTGCCTTCTCAATCCTATAGGCAGCCCCAGTTCTATCGGAAAGAACCCAATCCTGACCGCTGATTAACACTTCCAGTTTATGTGCACCCGAACTAAAACTCACATTTACATCCGCATCAGCAAACATTTTTTGCCAGTTATATTTAGTCTTTAATTCTTTATCTATTAATTCGTCACCGTAACGTGAACGCATACCTAACACAACACTAAACAATAATTTCTCTGATAACACACCATAGTTCAAGTTGCTAATATATTTTTGGTCTATACTGAAAAGATATACATCTTTGGTATAAAACTTCGGTTTTGAGTTGACCGTTGGTCTGCCACGCACTGATGTACGCGAACGCACCTGCAATTTCGGCGGTTCTGTCTCTGGAATTGGCGGTGCTTGAAAAATATAGACACAGAAGCAGGCACCTACAAAAACAAAAATGAGAAAAACTAAGCCAATGCTCTTAAATACTGATTTCATAACAATATTTCACAAGAAAAAAAACAATTCCAATTTTAAGACAATCTCTGCTGTTTAATTATAATATTAAATCACAGGAATATGCAAGGAATATCTAAAGGGTTGGTGTGTAAAGTTTTTGCACAAACATCCCACTCTCCATTGTAGGACATGTCTCTGTGCCCCGCCGCAACTGATTAAATGAGAGATTGCGGACACAGAGCTCTAATGAGTTTTGACGTTCAAGTTGTGTATTCGTAGGGGCGTGGTTGCCACGCCCGATCTACGCAAACTTAAAAACCAAACGGGTTGGCCAACCCAACCCCTACGAATTCAACTACCGAATTTGATTGTCAAACTTCATTAGGTATCAATATAAAGAAATATTGTTAATATTAACCATATTCTTCAGTCCCGTAGGGACGATATGTTTATAGAAATACATATCCCCACGTCTTTTTAGTCCCGACAAATGCCATACGCGCATTTGGCGTTGATTTGGTAGGGACGATATGTTTATCCTTCTATGTCGTTCCTACGGAACTAAAGAGAGGGGATGTGATAACGTCTTTCTATAAACATTGCGTCCCTACGGGACTAAAGAGAACAAAAGTTAGTACCTCTGTGCAAAAACTTTACACACCAGATCCACAACACCGCTATTGTATCAAGTGAAACATTTATGGTAAAATATTGAAATGGTATACGTTTTTCTTGGGAATGGAACTCAAAACCATCAACCTCTAATCTTGTAAATCTTATAATCTTGAAAATCCTGGTTCAGACAAATGACAAAATTCTAAACATTGACATGCATACACTAAACCCATTAGCAGCTGAATTAAATCAACAAATCCGCGACACTTCTCCAGAAGTTTACGCGCTTCTCTCCGATTTAGGTAAACAAATCTACCTACCAAGAGGCATCCTAAGTCAAAGTGCTGAGGCAAGCGAAAAAGCATCTCGTTATAATGCAACCCGCGCAGTAGCATTAGCAGAGAAACAAATAATGCATCTGGACGTTTCGCATCATTTCGTCCCTGAACTGACACCTGAAACCGTTTACAACTATCCACCAATACTCGGCAACACGAAACTACGCAACGCATGGCAAACACACATCCAAAAAAACAACCCACTACTTGCAGAGACAACACTCTGCCTCCCGATTGTGACAAGTGGAATGACACACGGCTTCAGTCTACTTGCCGATCTATTTGTCAATCTCGGTGACACGCTTGTTCTACCAGATAAAACATGGGGAAATTACAAACTTATATTCCAAACAAAAGTAGGAGCAAATATCCAATCCTATCCATTCTTTGATAGTGGCAAATGTTTCAACATCAGTGGATTTAGTGATGCCCTTTCAAAACATACCGGGAACAAAATGCTAATTCTACTGAACTTTCCTCACAATCCGACTGGATACGCTATCACACATGCCGAAGCACAACAAATCAGGAATTCGCTGCTCATGTGTGCAAAAACCGGATGTCGTATCCTTGTGATGATTGATGACGCTTATGCTGGCTTTTACTACGATGACGCAGTCATGCAAGAATCACTTTTCGGTATGTTAGTAGATAGTCACAAAAATATCATTGCAGTGAAAATAGATGGAGCAACAAAAGAAGAATACGCATGGGGTTTACGTGTAGGTTTTATGACTTTCGGGCTTGCAGAAAAGGTGATGAAAGGAATTGAGGAAAAGTTAAGCGGACTCATCCGCGCAAATACCTCTGGCGCATCACAAATCTCTCAAACGCTAATACTTGAAGCAATGAATGCACCAGAATATACAGAACAAAAACAACAAAACTATCAAATCCTTAAGAAAAGAGCATTGAAGGTAAAACAGGTTGCGACTGATAAAAAATATGCAAACCTGTGGGAAGTCTACCCAAACCATGCGGGTTACTTCACATGCCTATCCCTAAAATCAGGTAATGCTGAAGAAATCCGTAATATACTTCTTGACGAACACGGTATCGGCATAATCGCACTAAGTGAAAATGAATTACGAATTGCATATTCCTGTCTCCAAGAATCCGAAATTGAAGACGTCTTCAAAAAAATCGCACAAGTTGCCAGAACTATTCAATTGTCGTAAAGTGAAACACGTAATGAATTAGTAAATTCAATACACAACATTACGCGCTTCACCAAAATGGATTATTCCGTTAAGGTTATGACACCGCAACTAACTTGCGTGCCATCTGCTAAATCTCCAGATCCAATCTGTTCATGAATAACTAATACTTTACCGTTTATATCAGTTTCTGAATTGGTATCAAAAGTAAGGTCTACGAGATAACTACGGTTCCCGATCCCATTTACATCTGTTGTAAAAGAATAGGAATCAAAACCTTCAACATCCCAGATACTACCAGGAGTGTCGCAACTGTCCCCAGAATAGATATATGCTGCGTACTTACGGTCAGGACCCGCATTCTGAATCTCAACATCAAAGTTCCGAATTATCGTGGATCCTATATCTTCAGTATCTGAATCTATATATTCCGTAAAAGTTGCTGTGCCAGTGATCCCACTTCCATTCTTTTCAGTGAGTGTTACTGTAATTGTCCTATTTTTAACAAGTATCGGTTCGGTAAATGCGTCGAGAAGTTCTGTTGTTGTCAAATTTTCGCAACCTGTGATGAAACATGCTGCGAGGATAAGAATAGTTAACATGCATAACTTATTATTTTTTAACGTAAATACGTTTGTTGCGTCAATAAAGGACGCTAAGTATTTGTACATTTTGAATATCCCCTTTCTTACGCCAGGATTTGGCGTGTTTGAATTAGTTTGTTTGCCACTTAGATATCTTTATGGATTAAATAAAAGAGACATGCCTTTGAATGTGGTTCTCTAAATAAACGAATATCTGGTTAATGTCTGGTGCCCTATAAGTTTACGAACCGAAAAACATCAGGCATATCTCAAGTCCTCAAATAACGAGGACGCTCTTTGAATTGGACTTTTCATAAATCTAAAACGATTTGTTAACAATGTCAAAACTTTAATTGACTTTTCCATAATATATAGGCGGAGGTTTCAAGTCTCCCCGCAAGACTTGAAACGTTATTTTGCTTTAGTTTCTTCTGTGGTGGATTCTTTCTCTACACGCTTCCACCTGTCGCGAGTCCTATGAGTCTTTGTTATATTTGGTTATATTTGTTGTAAAAGGTATGCAGCTTGTGGGTAAATACTGAATTCCAAAAACATGCTCAATGTTGATTTATTGCTTGTTCAAATGCTTATATGATAAATCTCCAAGTCCGATAAGTTGTAATCCCCCGTTTTCAGTGCCGACATAAAGCGTTTGGCCAGCAACAGCGACAGAAGTAGCAGTGTCTGGAATTTCTGGTGTTATCCGTTCCCAAGTGTTATCTGCACTTGTTAATCGATAGACCCCACCTTGCGTATTCTTTGAGGAACTCACAGCATATAAAGTCGTGTTATCCGTAGTAAAACGGTCGAATATCAGCTGTTGTCCATCTAAATCGGTGATAATGTTCCATTCCGTGCCATCATTTGAATGCAAAGCACCTTTGTCTGTTGCAATCAAAACGGCTTCGTCAGTGATGAATATCTGCTTGAAAGAGACAACAGATATTGGTAGTAAGACAGTATTCCAATTGCGTCCTCTATCAACAGAGCATAGGAGAACTCCATCAGGTTTGCCCACGTAGACAGTATCACCAGAAACACCTAACGTGAAACGATTTAATGAGGTTAAATTCGCAAGATCACGAGTATCTTTGATATTAGGATCATGCCAACCTGCTTCGTCATTTTCTCGGGAAAAGTGACGCAGTATTAGCAGCTTTCGTTGGTGTTCAACGAACAATGTGTTACCACTGATAGCAAATGTACCTAAGATATTTGCCCCCATCTTGAAGAATTTTGATTGCAAATTACGAGTATTTTCTCCATCATTCTCTACAGATGTCTGGACTGCTTCCATAAATGTTGCTATAAGATTCGTTCCTCCAAGTGTAGGAACACCTTGAATTGGAATAAGCGTGTCATTTTGTGCGTCTAAACGGAAAAAGTTTGGTTGGAGTGCTATGAGTCCTTTCGCGTAAAGGTTTCCATCTGCTAATACTAACTGTTGTATTCTTGCAATACTCTGTATTCTTGATTTGTTCAGTGGCACCTTCTTGTTATAAAAAGTCATCGTCATATCATCTGAATTAACAGGAATTGCTTGCCATGATTGTCCATTGTTGGTTGATGTCACAAGTTTCTTATTTGCTATTGCATAGATTTTATTATTAAAGGCGATTAGATTCTGTATTTTGCCACCCAATCCGGAATTAAATCTGTTCCATGTGTACCCATCATCAGTTGAACGGCGAATTCCGTTGCTATCGCCTGTGTAAAATTGATGGTTCATACTTGTAGATTGATCCTGATTAGCGGTTCCACTAGGACTTTTTACATTCAAAGCAGCAATAACACGTTGACCTGAAGGGTGGACTAAACGTGCGGCTTCATCAACAGGCATCCATGTGTTTCCTTCATCAGTTGACCGTAAAGTGTCTTGTCCGATTAACAACACCGTTTTTCCTGCAGCAGCAATCGTCAGTGTTGCACTACGCTGATTTTTTTCAAAACCATTTTTCGGTGTTATATCTGTCCACGAATAGCCTTTATCTATTGACCTAAAGACTGTCCATAACGGTTGTCCACTTAGTACTGTCTTTAGTGTTTCCATAATACTTATATCGGAGAGAATTCTAAGTCGTCCTGCTACAATATAAATACGGTGTCCTACCACTGCAATTGCGTGAATGGATTGGGATTCTGCTACCGGTAATTGTTCCCAAACACCTGATTTATCAGGACTCTCTTCAAAATAAGGTTTCATGTTGATGCGGAAGAGTCCTTTATCAGTACCAGCAAATAGTACCTTTTCTGCGGAAGTTATCGTATATATTCTTCTGTCTGCCAAACCTTTGTTTAGCGATGACCAAGAAACACATCTGTCATCAGAGTAAAATATGCCTTGAAGGAGAGCGAGATAAATCGCAATGGAGTCTGCTGTGTTATCCTTTACGACTACACCAATGGCATGTCCTTTCGGATAAGTACCGAGTGGTGTCCAAGTTTTGCCTTTGTCTTCCGATGCGAGTATTTCATCATCAGTTACAATATAAAGGGTGTCATTGTGCTCTACCATCGGTGTTGTGTCCTCCGAGGTTGGGAGACTATTATTAATTAAATCCCACTTTTGGTTTTCATCTGTCATTCGATACAACCCTATTTGAGTCAATGCATAAAGATCATTTGATTTAGTGGCAAATAGTGTAGGCACTTTTACAGACTCAGGACTGTCAAACTGAGTCCACCATTCCGTTGAGAGTTGCTCCGCTGTTTCAATGGTCTGGAAAATATTGGTAAGGTTTACGTTTTGAGAGGTATCCGTTTTCTCGCCAATTCCTTGATTGTTACTGGGAATATCAGTGTTCCCAAGTTGATTACGCTGTTCAGGTTTTATTTCCTGTTCAATATTGGTAGGAGTTTCAACGATTTCGACCATTAACACTGATTCGGAATCAAGATCATAAGGTAGAAAAGAAAGAGAAAGGTGTTGTATTCCAATACCTATTAAAAAAAGAACTAAAATAGCAGAGGCAGCAGAAAGGACCCACGGCAATAAAGGTTTGCTGCCTGAAGGAACAACAGGATTGGTGCGTGATATTTCCTTCATTATGTTCTCTGTCAATTGTGTTGGGAGTTGGAAGCTGCTAAGATTCTCTCTAATTGTCGCTTCTTCCTTCTTTAGGCGGTTGCGAGCGCGATTCAGTCGACTTTTTACCGTATTCAAAGATACACCGATCATCTTACTAATCGTTTCACAGGTCATTTCTCCGAGATAATGGAGTGTCATGACCGTGCGTTCACTCTCAGGTAGTTTTTGGAGTAGTTTTTGGACAACTTCACGTAAGGTCTCAGTCGTTTCAATGTCGCGCTTTTCTACCATATACTGTGAATGTGACACTTGATCAATCTCCGTTATATCTGTCGTTTCTATTGATTGTATTGGAAGCCGTTTCTTTCGGTACCAGTCAGTACATAGGTTAGACGCAATCACATATATCCAACCTGGAAACAAGTTGTGGTCTTTCAAAGTTCTAAGTCTTTCATAAGCTCTGAGAAAGGCATCTTGGGTAATTTCCTGTGCTATGTGAAAATCTCCAATTTTACGCCATGCAAGCGCGTGAATCCCTTTTTGGTATTTTTCAACGAGCTCTGTAAATGCTGTTTGATCACCGTCTAATGTCCGCTGAATCAATTCAGAATCGTTATTATGCATAAAATTTTCTCCAGAGTAGTACCACTACTTAACTTAAGTGACGAGATTAAAAATTAAAAAGGTTGCATTTTTTTAGAAAATAAACAGACTGCACACTTATGGAGTTGATTCATACACTTTCAACCTGCCAATCTTCTCCATTCCGAAAATAACGCCATACTTATGGGAAATCCTAATAAACAAACAGCAGAAAACATCACATATCACATAACTATGATGTATAATATATCCCATGAAACACCAAACCAACATTCTACCATATATAAAAAGCCTAACGAAAAAAACCTCAAAAAAAGGTTAAATACGGGTAAATACGGGAGTCTGATTCTATAAACAGAGAAATTGTATATGAATCTAACTCGTATTCAGAATGTACCCAACTTCGTATTTAAGACGTTAAAGTTAAGTAGTAAGTCTCACCTTAAAAATGTACACCCGAAAATAGATGGAGTTTATAAAATGAAATTGAAAACTCTCGGCCTTATCAGTATTGTAGTCTTTATTTTAGGAAATATAGTGGTTGCAGAAGGATCATCCGGCATAGACAAACGAAATATCTTTGTCGGTGCAAGCGCACGAGCCGTCGGTATGGGAAGCGCATTTACCGCTGGACCCTCAGCAAATAACGGCTTTCTCTGGAATCCCTCCTCACTTGGGTTCATGAACGGATTGGAAGTGAACATGGGCGGTATTCCGTTTTCAGGTGATTCTTCAGGACCTGATCAGGCATTCTCATTAGCAGCAAGTCCAAACAGTCTCGGTATAATCAACAGAAATATCGGCAGTCTCTCTTTTGCATCTTGGTTCAATGGATGGAATAATAGCAATGACGAATCTACTCAGATTGTGCTCTTAGGATACGGTATCGCACTCGGAAAACATGCCTCCGCAGGTGCAAACTTACGATACTATCAAAACAACAAACCAACCAGAACCAACTATCTTTGGAGCGTTGATATCGGAATGCAGGCGACCTATCCACTTAAAAGGTTCGGGGATTCGGTCACATTGGGAATAAATCTATCGGAGTTAAGCAACGGAATACGCGATGCAGAAGGTGCGTTGATTAAACCTTTAGATGAAAGTATGCCGTTAACAACACGCTTCGGTTTGACATATCGTCCAGACAGTTCAACGCTATTATCCGCTGATATGGCTATCCGAGGAAAAAATGATGCGAGTTGGGGAGAAAGGTTACGCGTACATTTCGGTGTAGAACGATGGTTATTCCGAAAACACTTAGGTCTTCGCGTCGGATATACTGCACTTACTGCCTCTGAAAGATTTAGTGCAGGTCAATGGACACAAGGAATTAGCTTTCAGAACGCTACAGGACAGTTGGATTACGCCCATGTCAAAGGCGGCGATTTAGATCAAAGTCTACATTGGATTTCGGCGACTTTACGGTGGGGTGGGAAAAAGAAAGACTCCGCACATACTGAGAAAAAACCTTCTGTTACAGAGGTAAAGCACCAAGATGTTTCTAATACAAACACAACACCACCAATACTGATGCCAAAAACGCTGGATACGGAGACTGAAAATGTCGTTTCTTCTAGGGAATTACAACTTTCCGAAACAGCAATTTCTCCCAACAGTGACGGCAATGCGGATACAACTACAATCCGCTTTCAAGTTAAAACAAATGAAAAATGGAAATTGACGCTCCACGATGCATATACAGAACAGGTCTGGGAAAAATCTGGGACAGGATCACCAACAGAAGGTGTTGTCTGGGATGGAAAAGGAAATGCCGATAAGGTGGTAACAGATGGAGATTATGTCGCACAATTGTATATCATAGACGAAAAAGGTACACCACATCTCAGAAGTAGTCAAAAAATCACTGTTGATCTGATTCCAGCAACATTAGAAATCTCTAAAAAATCAGACACAAGTGTAGCAGTAAAAACTTGGGACATCAATTCCATTGCTGCTTGGAAACTGGAGATCTACGACGCGGCAAATAAACTGGTTGAAAAGAGTGAAGGAAAAGGTTCACCACCAGAAAACATCGTCCTGACGAAAATCCCGCAGTTGACATCAAAATCCTACAAATTTACCATAAGTGTTAGAGATATTGCAGGAAATCAGACCGTTCAACAGGCACAATTACTGTTCGGTAGTGGACAACAAACCGTTAGTGGAACTGATACCACTGATAAACCCAAGTTAGTCCTTATGGTCGGATCATTTACTGAGAGACGCAATGCGAACATGTTGGCTGATAACCTAAAACGCTTATATCCGAATGAGCAGGTAAAAATATACACGGTTTCAGTGAACGGGACAACAATGCACCGGGTGACAATCGGGGAATTCACAGAACGATCAGAAGCGGCAGGACTCAAACAGCAAATTCAGGAGTCGCAAGGTGTTGAACCAATTTTGATTACACCTCAATAGATGTCGCACCTTGATGATAGAGCTAACACGTTCTCACATTTTGTAGAAATCTAAACCGTTCTGGTACAAGAATTGGTTTTTCTCTGCATCAGTTGCATCGTCAATAACCGAGAGTAATGCCTCAAACCACTGACAATATTTGGCAGCTAAGGTGCAGACAGGCCAATCGCTACCAAACATAAGGCGATCATAACCAAAGACTTCTACAAGATGTAGAATGTAAGGCTTTAGTTCCTCTGCGGTCCACTCTTCACTGGCAGTTGTAACAATACCCGATACCTTACAGTATACATTGTCAAACGTGGCGAGTTTACGCATGTAGGTTGCCCACGGTTCAAACGTTCCATCTTTTATATTCGGTCCGCCACAGTGGTTGACTGCATGACGAACCTCAGGGGTCGCTTTCACCAATTCCACTGCAGCAGGAAGTTGATCGTCTTTCGCACAGAGATCGAAAGAGAGATTGTATTTCGTTAATAATTTCACACCGTTTATAAGTTCGGGAGTAGCGTAAAACTGGTTGTCCGTGCGGTGCCATGCCATCCTACGAATACCCACAATGAGATCAAACCCCGCAAGTTTTTCCAGGACAACCTCAACGTTGGGCTTCTCCAGTGGTGCTGCGGCGACAATTGCACCGATCATTCCATCTGTTTCAGCAATATTTGTTAGCCATTCCACTTCTTGCACAACATACGTCTCGGCAGGATCACCTTCCACGTGAACAGATTTGACGACATTTATGTCCCCGACAGCATCACGGTAATTCTGCGGTGTATATTTCTGTTGAAGTAGATCAAATCCCTCTAACCACGGATAGTCTAAAATAGAAGTATCCCACAGATGTTGGTGCGTATCAATTATTTTTTGCATGTGCCTCCTTTTTAACTGGCAAAAAGACCTATTCACTTGATCATATAGTAACTTACAATATTGGACATCAGAAAAATAAAATCACTAAACAAAGGGTGTGTAAAGTTTTTGCACAGAGGTACTAACTTTTGTTCTCTTTAGTCCCGTAGGGACGCAATGTTTATAGAAAGACGTTATAACATCCCCTCTCTTTAGTTCCGTAGGAACGACATAGAAGGATAAACATATCGTCCCTACCAAATCAACGCCAAATGCGCGTATGGCATTTGGCGGGACTAAAAAGACGTGGGGATATGTATTTCTATAAACATATCGTCCCTACGGGACTGAAGAATATGGTTAGTATTAACAATATTTCTTTATATTGACAACACCTATGGGTCCTGTTCCCGCAATCTCTTATTTAATCAGTTGCGGCGGGGCACAGAGACCCCATAGGTGTCAACTTAAGGATTTTGACCTCTTGTGGGAGGGGTTTTCAACCCCGTCAGAAGCCAAACGCGCTTCTGACGTTGATTTGGATTTTTTAGTGCATTTCCACTCAAATCGGGCTTACAAAGCCCTCCCACAAGAGAATATGCAAACACTTTTTTCTTAAATTGACACCTATGCGGCGGACACAGAGACCCGGGGAATGCCTAAATTGACATTCATACCCGGGGAATACCATAAGGTATTCATACCAGGGGAATACCATAAGGTATTCATACCAGGGGAATACCATAAGGTATTCATACCAGGGGAATACCATAAGGTATTCATACCAGGGGAATACCATAAGGTATTCATACCAGGGGAATACCATAAGGTATTCATACCGTTGATTTCTTGATTACTTGATTTCGTCCTACAATGGAGAGTGGGATGCTTGTGCAAAAACTTTACACACCTCTAAACAAAGATTGGTAATACCTATGGTTTTATGTTAACATGCTACATAGAGAAATTCAACTATTGGAAAGTTCACTGAATGTTAGTTAAACCTGCCTATTTTGCCCTATTTAAGTTAACTCTCCGTCAACTATTCTGGAGTCGACGAGGACTTCTAATCCTGATTGGTGGTCTTTTTCCGATTGCAATCGCTCTCGTGGTTCGATTCTATGCGCAAACATCGGGGTTAGTCAACAACTTTATCCCTCATCTGACGTTTTTTTATTATGGGTTTTTGACGAATTTATGTGCAATTTTTTACGGATCAGCAATCGTGTCTGATGAAATTGATGGTAGAGGACTAACATATCTTCAGATGCGTCCACTCCGAAAGTCATTGATATTACTTAGCAAATTCACCGCATATATGATCGGAACAATCGCCTTGATTGCTCTATCGCACTTGCTTCTAACAGCAATTATGGAAACGCATCCAAAATTAAGAGACCGAATGATAGTGTTTGGAATGAGTTTCTATTATATAGGCGCGTTATCGTTGGGAATGTTAGTTTATGGAACTTTTGCAATGCTATTGTCTGTTCGATTTAAGCATCCTGTTCTTTGGGGTTTGTTATTTGTGTTTGGTTGGGAAAGGATCACCTCAATCCCTCCAATGCCAAGTGGAATCAAACACATCTCATTATCACATTACTTGATGACACTGTTTCCAGATTTCAAATTACGGAGTGACATCCTTGATGATTTGTTAGGGAATACGCCGCCAGCCGCTTGGGTGGCAGCGTTAGTGATCTGCCTGCTAACAGCAAGCGCAATGTGGCTCGCTGTGCGAATCTTCAATGAAAGAGAGTATTTGATGTAGAAGATTCACGCCATAGTCAAGGAAATATTAACGAACTATGCAGATAATACATGTGCAGTTTCACGGGATACAATAAGTTCCTCATTAGTAGAAACTACAAGAATTTTCACACGGCTATTTTCCGCTGATAGGTCGGTTTCTCCAGTAGCATTCTCATTTTTTTCAGCATCTAAATGTATGCCACACCATTCAAGTCCATCGCAGATTTTAGCACGGGTCGTTGAACTTTTCTCTCCGATACCACCCGCAAAGGCGATGACATCAACGCCACCAAGTGCAGCAATATAAGCACCGATATACTTCTTCACACCGTAAGTGTATGTCTCTAATGCTAAGCGAGCATTGTCGTTACCAGCATCAATCGCCGCTTCTACATCGCGCATGTCACCGCTGGTACCAGAGATGCCTTTTACACCCGACTCCTCAATCAGTTGCCGTCTAATCTCGTCGGTAGAGTAATCTTCTTTGTCCATCAGATACAAAACGGCAAACGCATCTAAATCTCCGCATCGAGTGGATTGGACCATACCGTATTGTGTTGACGCACCCATTGAGGTATCAATTGATTTTCCGTCTTTGATGGCACATAAGGAGGAACTACCACCGAGATGACAAGAGATAATCCGAAGCCCTTCACTGTTTTCTCGGCTAAGCATCTGCGGCACACGTTCGGAAATATAACGATGTGACGCACCATGAAATCCGTATTTACGGATACCGTGTTGTTCTACCCAGAACCGTGGCACACCAAAGTCGTAGGCGTAATCGGGAATTGTCTGGTGAAACCATGTCTCAAAAACAGCAACCAGCGGGGTGTTCGGAAGGAGTTCCTGAAACGCACGGATAGACGCAATATATGCAGGATTGTGCATCGGGGCAAGGGGTGTGGATGCTTCCAATGCAGCTATAACGTCATCTGTAATCCGTGCTGAACGCCAATATCCTTTGGCAAGAATGGTTTTGAAACCGACACCGTCCAATTGGTTCAGGTCTGTCAGGCAACCGACTTCGGGATCAGTGATGAGTTGCATCGCATGTGCAATCGCATCAATATGTGAGGAGGCATCAATTTCACCTTGGCGGGACGGTTTACCCGGTACTGCATGTGTAAAAGCAGATGGTGAATTACCGATACGGTCTACCCCTCCCTTGACGAGGGAGGCAGTTTTTTCCATGTCTATGATCTGGTATTTGAACGAGGTGCTACCAACGTTTGCACAAAGTATACGCATGGTGGTATTTATATCTATGAAGTCACTTGAATATAAAAATAAAGTTCAGCGTTATATTCCAACCCCAGTATAAGCAAGAGGTAAATCATTCCAAAATTGCTCTTCTAACTTCCTTCCTTTTTGTCTTTTGTTTTGTCCACCCCATTGTTTAAAAAAGAAAGGTACTGAGGCTTGTTGACATTGGTCACGGATATCAGTTACCCATTCTTCTTGCATAGGTCGAGCCCCGGGGCCGGATTCACCTCCGACAATTACCCAATGTATATTTTCTAAATCAAGATTTCGGAGTTCACCTATAAGCGGTTCAAGAGACAAAAATTTGATGTGGGCATCTGTTTCTCGCAAATCGTCAATTCGAGATTTATAGTCTTGATTTTCAACACTAACTCCCATCCATACATTTTCTGGCCACTTTATTTTTGAATTGAATTCAATCAACCGTTTTGATCGTTTTGTAAGTACTTGGAAGTGATGTTGAGTTGCATTACGCATTGTTTCAAAGACCTTTAGGATAAATTCTAATTTAACATCTTCATGAAATAAATCACTCATGGAATTGACAAAAATCAACTGAGGTTTTTTCCACTTCAAAGGCAAATCAAGTAATTCTTCAACAAGTCGAACCTTATTTGACCATCTTGGACCTGTTTTTGTCATTTTCGCAAGACCTTCATAAGCAAGACCTTCTTTTGAAAACCGGGCAGCTATTCGTTCGGCATAACAAAACTTACACCCCTCAGAAACACGAGTACAACCCCTTACAGGATTCCAAGTTGATTGTGTCCACTCAATTGCGGATTTAGTCGCCATTATTGTGGTTCCTCCTTAGATAGAAACATTACTCGTCCCTAGTTGGAAATGTAACTTGAACATTATCGCCAAAAGTGTTTTCTTGTCGCTTATTTGCAGAGGGATCCGTTAAAATCTTTCCGTCATTTTCAAGTTTGATAAGTGCCTTTTTATAGTTCTTTTTAATATACGGTGTGTCAATGGTGTGCTGGTCGTAAATCTGCTGCATTGTCATGATCTTACCCGCAAAATCTCTCAACAAGATTTCAGCCAAAACGTCAAGTGGACTTGGAGCACCAAATAAGGGAAGTTGTTGAGGTTGATGATCCATAGGGTCATATTCAAACGAAGGAACACTCTGAACTGAGTCTGTGCTTTCTTTAGCCATGATGTCTTTCATAATTTGATAACCTCTGACATTCTTGGAAACAAAGATCAAATGATGACTTAATCGCTTTATGCTATCAAACTTAAAACGAAATGGCAAAACATACTTACCTCCCTTTTCTTTTAGTGCTTGGCTAATTGTCTCAATTACAGATAATTCTTTTTCAAATGAGTCCATATCATTTAGCAAAAGATTTCCAAGTTCAGTCGCTCGTTTTTTGCCGAAAAGTGCGTCTATATGTTTCTTAACACTTGGATTATTAATGCTCATAGATATACGATTATAGTTGAAGAAAAATATGCAATCACAACCCCAGTTTCTAAGAGCAGAGCTAATAAGTTCCAAAGACAGTCCTTTGTAACCCCATGGATCAACAAAGAACAGGGTCGGTATTGTATTTATACTACCCAAAATCTGTGCTACTTCTTCATCTACATCCATATTTAAAATACGAGGCAAAATTCCCAGTTTATCAATATCTTTGATTGAGTCAATGGCATCCTTTAATCTATGAGCATGTTTCGAATCAATATCGTTAAAAATACAGGTGAGCATATCCCGTATATCTTCATTTTCAATTGCCTTTTCAAGAATGAGAATTGGAGTAGACTTTGATCCATCTGCATATATACCTGGACCTGCGAAAAAATCTACATAACCAATATTTGTATTCCTTTTTTTAGCATGAGGAATTATAATTTTTGCCCAAGCCCAGAAATATTTCACTACAATTCTTGTTTTTACCTTTGACGCTTCTTTAGCTTTATCAAAAAAATATTTATCCCGCATAACCTTCCCTTTATAAATAATACTATAAACCATGTTGTCTTGTCAAGATTTAATTAACGATTAATTCAATTTAGCATTATACCAAATTAACCTAAATCGTAGGGACAGGTCTCCGGGGAATGCCAAAAGGCATTCATACCGTTGATTACTTGATTTGGTACCCGCCCGTGTTCTCCACATTAAAATCAATACAAATCACATTAATTTGGTATTACTTGTGTTGATTGTAAAAGCTTCCAACCCTAATAATAGTGTGTTTACACATTAACATCGAATATTTTACAATAACAAAGTCATACCATTTCTTATATAATGTCTCATTAGCTGCGGAGATCTGGTAGGAGCGACCTCCTGGTCGCGACCGGGAGGTCGCTCCTACCGTAGAGAGGACTTCTAACCAACGATAACAGTGGAATTCCTTATGAAACAAGTATTATTAGAAATGGTATTA
Organism: Candidatus Poribacteria bacterium; assembly: GCA_963663765.2. GTDB lineage: Bacteria > Poribacteria > WGA-4E > WGA-4E > WGA-3G > MSPOR6. Next base: position 257,385 of record CAXXUA010000003.1, read on the forward strand.
TTCCGTTTTAGGTAAGGTTGGGAGTGTGAGACGTGGACGGTCACCGAAATCGGGGAGTTCGGGTGGGTTCTCTTCCATCTCTTGCAGGAGTATCTCTATTGCCTTATCAAGTTGTGGGTCACCTTCAGCGATATAATCTTGTGGACGATAATCCACTTCAATGTCTGGGTCGGTGCCGTAGTTCTCAACGCTCCAACCGACATCAACGAACCAGAAAGAATACTCAGGTTGTGTTGTCCGTCCTCCATCAACAAATCCTTGATGTGGTGAGATACCGATAACACCTCCCCACGTGCGTTTGCCGATAAGTTGCCCTAATCCCATCAGTTTGAAGCAGTGTGAAAAGATGTCCCCATCGGAACCAGCGTTTTCGTTTGTGACAGCGATCATCGGACCTAACACGGAAGCAGTGGGATATGGGTGCGGTGTACCCCAACGTGGAATATCATATCCGATACGTCGGCGAGATAACTTCTCTAAAATTAGTTGTGACACATTGCCACCGCCGTTGTAGCGTACATCAACGAGTAAACCGGGATAACTCACTTCAGCAAGATAGCCGCGATGAAACTCAGCATAACCACGACTTCCCATATCGGGAATATGGACGTATCCGACCTTACCATCTGTCTTTTCATGAACGTATTTCCGATTTTGCGCGACCCATTCGCGATAACGTAATTCGCCTTCGCCACCAAGTACCTTGATCGTAACAACACGTTTCTCATCATCACTTTTATTCTTGAATGTGGTTTGCACCTCTTGTCCACCAAGACTTATTAATAACTCACCAGGTGAAACATTTTCGCTAAGCGGTTGTCCACCGATAGAAAGGAGGATATCCCCTTCTTGGATGTTGATACCGGGAGCATTGAGTGGTGAGGTTCTTCTATCATTCCATGTGTCGCCACGAACGATATGTGTGATGCGATAGCCGTTGTTGTCTGGGTCGTAAACAAAATCAGCACCGAGAAAACCTTGTCCGTAGTTAGGTGAACTGCGGTAATCTCCACCAGATTCATAAGCGTGTGAGGTGCCGAGTTCACCTTGCATTTCCCACATAAGGTCAGAAAATTCGGCACGGGTGGCAATTCTTTCCAGTTGTGGCAGATACCGTTGATACACGTTTTCCCAATCAACATCGGACATATCCTCAGTCCAGAAATAATCGCGCTGCAGTCGCCATGCTTCTCGATACATCTGTTTCCATTCAGCTGTGGGTATCACAGAGGGTCTGGCGCGATTGATTTCTATCCAACCGTTATGTCTGGGGTTGCCACCTTTATTATCAGGTTTTTGGTCCCCCTCTGCTTTTCTACCTGCTTTTATGATACGCAACCGATTTCCTGTGCGATATAAAAGGCTTTTGTAATCTCGCGAAAGTTGGAAGGAGTCAATATCTGGAACGAGTACATCTTTTTTCTGCTCTTTAAAATCGTAAGCGTGGAGTTTACCTTTCGCACTTGAACCATCACCTTCAGGGGTATTTTGCGCGTGCTGAACAGGAAAAGAAGTAAAAATCGCTTTGCCTTCAATACCAGCAATCTGTCTGTAACGTCCGTGTGAATAGGGAAAAGCAACAACGCGCTGTTCAATACCGTCTAACTCAATTTTGATAGGTTTTTTCTTTTTCTCATCCTTTTGCTCATTAGAATCACCATCTTTTTCCTCGGAATTTTCTTCAGTATCCTTGTCGCCATTTTCCTTTTTATCTTTTTCCTTTTCATCTTCAGGTGGCGGTGTGGTAGGAAGAAACGGGTTCGGTAGTTCTTTCTGCAAAGTTACCAATAATGGTCGTGTGGCAATAGGAAAACTAAGTTCAAACTGCAACGCATCACCGACAGGGTCAAATTCACGATGAGAAAGAAAATAGAGATACTTTCCGTCTGGATCCCAAGCGGGAGCATAATCACTGAATTCAGTTTTCGTGATATACGTAGTTTCTCCTGTTTCAATGTTGCACAGTTTGATTGACGATGTGGTCTCAGTAGCGGGAAAACTGTATACGATCCATTTTCCATCAGGTGACCATTTTGCACCTTGAATTCGATTATATAGACTTTTGTCAAGCACACGCATTTCCAGCTTTTCAAGTTCTATGTGCAGCAGTTCAAAACGTTGGTTGACGATGAGGAGTTGGTCTTTCAGGTCATCCCCTTTCGGGCAGACAGCAAGTTGACGCACATGTCCTATGTCCAGTTCATCAAGACGGCGTACTTCTTCACTCCCATCGCATGTGTGAATTTCAAGAGCTTCTTCACCATCAGCATCTGAAAGCGTCAAGATACGTTTGCCATCATTTAACCATCGTGGCATACGATACCGGGTGCCGTTGCGTTCTCCGTGCTGGAGGACAGCACCATCCCAGTTTGCCATCGTAAAAAGTTTGCCACGGGAAGTAAACGTTATAGATCGACCGTCTGCGGACGGTGCGTAATCTTGAAGGTACTGTGAGGCGTTGACGAATTTGCGTTGGCGTTGAATGCGCGGACTGCGGAATTCCACGTCAACTTGATGGTTTGTATCCTTTTCTATATCATAAATCCATAAATCGGCACCTGCATGATAGACAATGTGGTCACCATCAGTTTGTGCTGATCGTGCATAATAGGTTTCCTGATGTGTGTGCCGTTGTATGTCTTCACCAGAGGTTTGGCAGGAATAGATATTTCCAACGCCTTCATGGTCAGAGATAAAGTAGATACGATCCCCAATCCATAAGGGAGTCGTGAAATTGCTTTCAACAGGTGCAAAGGGTTCAAACTCCCCATTCCCATCAGTATCAATCCAGAGTTGTCCTGCCGTACCGCCACGATAGCGTTTCCATCGTGCGGGTTCACGAGTTAACCTTCCAAGAACAACGCCACCGTTTTCTCCAAATGCAATGTGGTTAGCAGGACCATAAGGAAGTCGTTTCGGTTCACCACCATCAGGAGAGATGCTCCATAACCATGCGCCAAATGCCGATCCTGCACCACTGGAATAGAGGATGTTTTGTCCATCCGTATCCCATCCGACAATACTTGCATTGCTTCCTTGGTAAGTAAGTCGTTTTGCTTCTCCTCCGAGTGCGGGCATGATATAGACTTCTGCTGGACCTTCTTCGCGTCCAGCAAAAGCAAGAAGTTCACCGTTTGGTGATAACTGTGGGGAACTGGTTGCGCCTAAATTTGATGTGAGTCTACGTGCTAAACCTCCTCTTACTGGAACTGTCCATAAATCATCTTCACAAACAAAAACAATGGTGTCATTTGAAACAGTTGGAAATCGATAGTATCCTGACATTTACACCTCCATAGAAAGAAATAACATTATACTGAAAACAAGGTACAGAAAATATGAAAGGCGAGGCACCAAACCGCATCAACGGTAAGCAGCATAAGCACACATGACTTATGCCATGATTCGTTGGAGACCTCGCCCTATAAATTTGACGCTAAGACGAATTTGGAATTACGTCTTAGCGTTTTCGGTGTATTGTGCGAAAAAGAGACAGTAGAATTAATTGTCCTCTAACATTGCTTGTCTTTCAGTACTGGGTGGGTTTCCGAGCCAAAGTTTTACAGCTGGACTGCTTGCAATGCGTCGATTGCCAACTGAGGCAATGATGACAAAGGTATGCGGTCTTGTCTGTTGATTTCCAATGAATGGATTTCGCCGTATTTCGTCATTACCACCACTAATAATATCTGGAACAAGCCTTATTGTTGCTTCGGATTTACCTCTTTGGAGTACGGTTGTCTGTCTCTGTAACCTTACGCCAGAAGGCAATCCAACTACAGTCAAGTTCATGTTTTGGCGGTTCCCTCTCTTGCGATCAACTTTCACGGTAATATCAACCGGACCATCTTCCGTCATCACGACTTCATTAGGAGTCACAGCCACAGTGATAGGTGACGCTTCTGTTATGCTTACGACAACATTTTTCCGCTGAACATTTTGATCGTTGTTCCGAATACGGTATATTTCCACTGGAGTTGCGGCACGTCGAATCTGATTTCCAGACGCGGTTGTAACAGTACCGACTACCTGGACAACGCTGTGGGTTAGCTCCGCATCTGGAGCAGCTGTCAGTGTGAGATATCCTTGGTTATTACGACCTTCAGAAAGAATAGCACTCTGACTTGCTATGATACCGGGTGGTAGATTTTCAACAGAGAGTAAGATAGGCTCTGTAAACCCAACTCGACGTCGCAATGAGACATCCAATAGTACTGTCCCCCCACGTCCAATGTTCGGGTTATCGGGTGTCACCGACAGGGCGAAGTCTGGGACAGTTGGTCGGACGTCTAAGTGGTAGACATAACCGGCGCCGCCTTTCCCAGAGACATCTTCTACACGGAGCGCATATTCCCCCGGTTGAGCGAAACTGTAATCAATAATGGCATTGCGTGCTCCACCTCTTCCTGCGTTATTTCTTAAAACCCGTCCTTCTGAATTCAATAAGGTTAACGAAGGGCTTAGCGGAGAATTCAGTTTTTCTGCAGACAAACCAATGGAATAACCACCAATATCAGCAAAAAATCCCCAAGGTCCAAAACCGTTTGTAATTTTAACGAGAATTTTGTTTTCGCCTTTAGTTACTGGCAGTTCAATGACATCATCACCACGGTTGAGAGGTCGGTGCACATATTTACTGAAGACCAGTTTATCGTTCACCCAAATCTTAATCGTATCATCTGAACCGAGTGACAAGATGTACTTTTGATCCCGTTGAGATTTGAAATAGGTTAACGCGTATCCTGTAACATCATCTTCTGCTACATCAGAGAAAACGCTTTCCCCTCTACGATTGGTCCTATACCATTTAATTTTCTGCTCATTCTTACCGGTATATTCTTTTTCAAGATCAATTTCGAGTTCAGGTGGATAGACGGTTTCATATCCTTTTTCGTCTGTGTTATCAAAGGGATGAATGACCCACCAAGGTCCGAGACGAGAACCTTCTGTTATCGTAAAGCGATAATAGTCTACCTCTCCGGGTTGAGAAATACGACCACTTATTGCACCAGGGGTTTCAATGTGTTGTGCATTTCCGATCTGTTTTGCAATCAGTTGTCCCATGCGGACAACTTCTTCACCAACAAACGTGAGAATTTTGTCACGTTCAGTATCTGTAATATCAGAGTTTTCCTTCGCCGCCATGCGTGTGATAGTATTCTCCCATTGCTCAGCGGTTAGCGCGCGATTCTCTGGTGAGCGAAGTTCGTGACAAGCTGTACACTTCGTTTGGAAAAGGATTTCAGTTTCCACACTCTTTGCATGTTCTTCTTTTTCCGCAGAACCATTTTCAGTTGTCTGTTTAGTATTCGCTTCTATTGACTTTTCAATATCTTCACCAAATTCGTTAGCAATAAATGGAAAGATACCATACTGGGTGCGGACAAGTATAACACCCGGCTGTTGATCTTTAGGTAGTTTAACTTCAAAGTTAGTTTCAGGAAGATTTTCACCACCAATTTTCGTTTGGATGACGTTCCCAATTTCCCCACCTGTTGGGAAGATATATGTATTGTAAGGTACGACACCTATTGTTAAACGGTAAACAGAATCTGGATTTCCACGATAGAGCAGGTCACGTATTCGAAGATAATAGGTGCCATCCTCAGTAAGCGTATGGTCAATTAGTGGGTCAAGACTGTAAAATCCATTACTTCGTTCTAATTCCTTACCTTTGGCATTGAAGAGTGAGATTGTCGGGTTGAAGAATTGTTGGCTAATGTGGTTATATCTATATGCTTTGACGTTGAAAACACAACGATCCCCTTTTGTTCCCTTAAATGTGAAATAATCTTCATCACCACCATAATTGATGACGCCATTGACGATGGTTGGCAATTCAACGTATGTAGCGGATTCTGTATCGTTGTTTGATTCAGTTTCAACAGTATCAGGGACATTAGTGATTTCAAAGGGCCATGCTGTTGATGCTCCATTTTTACCAACAATACGTAGTTCACGTACACCGATCGGTGCATCAGGAGCAATAACTAATTCGGCAGTCATACCACCTGCTGCCCGCGCAGCGGATTTTAGATAATCAATGATTTTCGTCTGGTCGTCGTCACTGATATCCGCACCTTTGTCTTCCACCATGCGTTTCACAACGGCTGCCCATTGTGTTCCTGTCATAGAACGGTTGCTTGGTGACCGAAGTTCATGGCACTGTCCACAATTTGCTTCAAAAACAGGTTTATGGGTTTCGTCAACTTTTCCACCGCCGGCATTGAGTTTACCTGTAATGCCGGGTTCACCTTCAACAATGAGTGTATGTGCTCCATCCAAATCTGAACCTTGAATTTTCACCTCAACCGTCTTTCCGATTTGTGCCCCAGCGGGAAAAAGAGAATTCAGACGTGGTGTAGCTTGGGCAAATATAGAATTGGGAGTGGATATTATAACAAGAAACATCACAAGCAGCAACGGTTTCCAACTCCATATTGCTCGCGAATCAAGGTGTTGATTTAGACATGAAAGCATATATTTTTTCTTGACGCGCATCTTTTATTACCTCCAAAGTAGCTTTCAATATTCAATTATAGGCTGCCAGTTGAAGGGAACCTTTTTCATAACCGAAAACCGATTAAGAAGTACTATAATCGGCGGAATTCGGGTATTCGTCCCCATAAAAAACAGCATTAGAATTCGTGTATCAATCTATTATTTCGGATATTCCAGATTCGCACTTTTCCGTCACGTCCACCTGCAGCAACAAGATTACCGTCAAGGTTTATCTGAACAGCATAAACAGGTTCTGGAGAGTCGTTAAAAGTTCGGCGTCGTCCACCAGTTTGGATATTCCATACGATCACTGATGTGTCGGCACCGCCAGAGACGATATATTCTTGGTTGTTTGCAACACCGCAATCAACGCTATAGACAGGACCTTGATGTCCATTGAATTGCCGCACAAGTGTCCCACGTGTATTACCGTTATTGCCTTCTGTAACTCTCCAAGTTCGGACGACATTATCAGCGGCACCAGAAACAATAAGGTTTTCTCGTGTTGCATAAGCAAGCGAATAAACTGCGTCATCGTTACCATCAAAGCTAACAAGAACTGTATTATCTGCAGGATTCCACACCTTTAAGGTTTTATCTTCACTTCCAGTGACATAGTAGTCTCCGTTAGGGTGATACAAAGTGGAAAGCACCCTACCGACGTGCTGCGTTAACCATTTTGCCTGATCCCCTAATGGCATGCCATCATCAAGGTTCTCTAAGTCAATGACAGTACTATATTCGTCCATGCTTGCGGTGAGTAATTTTTTATGATCCGGACTGATAGCGATAGATTCAATGGTATCACCGTGTATCTCAAATGTCTTGATGAGTGCTTCTGTTTCTACGTTCCATAAACGGATTTCGCCGGTTCGGGCTGCTTCTCCACCACCTGCGTATAGCATTTTACCATCTGGTGAAAACGTTATGCATCGGACGCGACCAATGGTGGGTTCATAGGCATGAATCGTCTCTTGCGTTTCAAGGTCCCAGAGTTCTACCCACTGGTATCTTCCAACAGCAAGTGTTTTCCCATCAGGACTAAACTTGAGCGCCCAGATAGGAGATAGAATCTTTGCTTTTTCCTGTACCGGTTCATCCGCTTGCATAATACTTCCAAAAAGTATAGTAATCGCAAAGACTGATAAAACAGCAAGTATGTTGTATGTGAGTTTTTTCATAATCTCAATTTTTAAGGTAATGAGGGTAGGACATTAATGATGAGAGAATATGTAGGAATGTAGTAGGGGACGACCTTATAATAGGGCGTGCAATAATTCTGCTACTACAGGTCACCTCATACCAAATTAACTTGATATAACACATTCAATAATAGTAACTATGAAAGGAACGATTTCCTCACATAACATATTGTGTTAATTGGGTAAAAAGTCATCCGTAATTTCAGACAACAGCTATGTCTCAACCTCAGTTAGCAGCAGATAATATAAGGTCAACGTTAGACTGTTGACCTTATATTACAATAATAACAGTATGTTTATCTGCTTAAGCTAAGACACCACGGATCGGCTGTCCGCCACGTGAAAGGACAATACGGACACCATCAGGCGATTCAATACTCTGATTGTAATCAATACCGAGGCTCTGATAAATAGTAGCAGACAAGTCTTCTGGCCGGACAGGTATTTCAGCGGGTTCCATTCCAAATGGATCGGATGCGCCGACAACTTGTCCACCTTTAACGCCACCACCAGCTAACATGATAGAGAAGACGCGTGGGTGGTGATCACGTCCACCGTTTCGGTTGATGACAGGTGTTCTTCCGAATTCACCCATAGTGACGACGAGAGTACTTTCAAGTAACCCGCGCTGTGCAAGGTCACTCATCAGTGTCGCCATTGTTTGATCAAAAGCTCTGAGTTTGCCTGACAGGGTTGAAAAGATGTTGTTGTGATTGTCCCAGCCGCCATTGCTGACAGTGACAAAGTTCACACCAGATTCAACAAGCCTGCGTGCAAGGAGGCAGCTTTGTCCGAATGTGTCACGTCGGTATGCATCGCGCATATTCTTGGGTTCCTTTGACAGGTCAAATGCGGCGCGTGCATCTTCTGAACTCATAAGGTTGTAAGCTGACTTATAGAAATTGTCCATGGCTTCAACCCTTGGATTGCCTGCTTCGTATTTCTTGAATGCATTATCCACAGCTGCTCGCAAGTCTTTTCTGTTTTCAACCCGTTCATAAGTGACACCTTTGGGTGGTTCTAAATCGCGGACTTTGAAATTATTGCTTGCGGGGTTGCCATCTGGTGAAAACGGATCAAGTGATGCGCCTAAGAAACCACCACCAGCATAAGCAACAGGTGAGGGAATCGCGATATAAGGCGGTAACGCACTACGTTGTTCTTTGAGTTCTGCAACAACTGAACCGTGACCAGGAACAGCGAAGCCAGGTAATGGTTGATAACCTGTGATCATATAATGTGTTCCACGTTCATGAGCACCTTCGGGAGAAGTCATTGAACGGATGACACACATTTTGTCTGCATGTTTTGCAAGTTTCGGCATGTGTTCACTGATTTGAACACCATCTGCATTTGTGGATATAGGTTTGAACAGACCACGGATCTCTTCGGGGGCATCGGGTTTGAGGTCCCACATATCAAGGTGACTCGGACCGCCGCCTAACCATACCAAAATAACTGATTTTGCGCTGGCTGGTTTAACTGTCGCTTTCGCTACAGCTTTTAGACGGAAAAAGTCCGTAAGACCAAAACCAAATAACCCTAAGACACCAGCCTTAATCAGATCTCTGCGATAAAATCCTTCGCAGTCTGTTTTTGTGCAGTCTCTTTGGGACATAGTTGTTCTCCTAAAGTTGGTTAGTTGTTCTCTCATAGTTCTGATAAGTGTGCTAACACCGCACATCTATGAGATTAGTTCTGATGAATGAATGTTTGTTCGTTAAGACTTACCAGCAAAGGAACAAGTTGAACTTTCTTTTTTACAACATTTTTGCATATTACATCGGAGGGTTTTACCTTGGTAATAATGCGGGTTTCGGAGCGGAAAACCTTCCTAACCGCACTTCACGATGAGAATTTATTTATAATTATATCTTATTAAAATCCTTATGTCAAGGGAAAAATCAATCAAGATTACGTACAGTCCTGTATAATACATATTTTTGTTCGTTTTTTGTATTGCTAAAATAGAATTATGCATTCAATTTGTCGTTAGCACTGATTGTTCAAAACATACCACGTGGTATGTTTTGAAAATTGGCTTTTAATCCAGTCGTAGTAAGACTTAAAAGGCTTTTATTCGTAACTTCAAAATTTTTCATGTGTCTTTTTGGTGTGTGTTTTTTCTTTATGTTCGTCATAAGCGTCAATTTAAGAAAAAGTGTTAGTTTTTTCCTTGTGGGTGGGGTTTTCAACCCCGAATTCACAATGGGAATAACGCATAATCGGGGTTAAAAACCCCTCCCACAAGAAAGTTTGTCCTTAAGTTTACACCTATAGAGTTGAAAACCCCTCCCACAAAAGGTCAAAATCCTTAAACAGAAGGAGCGCTATTCTTCAGTTTGACTCTTTTCAACAAATGCTCCAACACGACATACCCGTTTGTAAGCGCAGTAATTGCACGGAGCACTAATCTCTTTAGGTTTGATAGGTGTGTCACCCTCACCTTCCGATTCTACATAAGTATCAACACGTGTGATAAGAGGAAAGATGCCGTTTGAGATACTATCAACATACTGTTGAACATAACCATTTACGCGTTCAAGAAGTATATCAAAAGTTGTTTCTTCTAATAACTGACCGCTTTTACTCGCCTTTTTCCATTCTTGACCGTTGTAAGTTCTGTAGGTAACATCGTTCAATATTTCTGTTCCAATACCAAGTTCAACTTTGCATTCATCCAGTCTTATTTTGTGATAAAGTCCTGCCGCTGTCTCTAATCCGGGGAAACCATTTTCATCAAGCAACTGCTTTGCGATTTGTAGATAAATGGGTAGTTGCAGACTCCGTCCCTCAAGTATATCTCTAATTCCCACTCTTGAACTACCTGTCTTGTAATCAATGATGTTGAAACTGCCTGGACTGATGTCTATACGATCAATTTTACCTACTAATGATATGTCTCCAATGGCAATGGGTTTAGGACAACTGAGTTGCGTATCTCTCTGTCCGTGTGTTCTGCCGATACTCACTTCAAAGAAACTTTGTCCAACATGTAAATCGTAGGTGTGTTCGGCTTCAAGCCATTTGTGTAGCGATACACGTAACTTATCATTATCAATTACCCAAAAAAGATTGTTTCCATCAATATCCGAACGTTTATCCAATCTTTTTTCTGATTTGTTCTTTAGTATTTCATTTAATTGTCGTTTTGCTTCTTCAAAGGTTTCATCATCACATCTGTTAATAGGAGGGTCCTTTCGATTTTTTCTTTCCGTATAGAACGCGTAGAGAATATCATGTACCAAGGAACCCTTTTCAAGACTGGATAATTCATCCTCAAGTTCATCCTCTTCTATCTTTGCCTTCAGCACTTTAGTAACAAAGTACTGAAATGGACATTTGGCGTAAGTTTCCAAATCCGTCACTGAAAATGATTGCTTTCTTAGATTATGCAAAAAAGAATGGCTTTCAGTGGAAAGATTTTCCTCAGTCAAAATTCCTTCATACGCTATTTTGTCATGCGTTTCTTCGCGGCTCTTTTCAACATTAACGACATGATTTATGAGTTGTTTCATATCTGCTGCTTCGGTAGGGAATTCCACGTCTGAAGGTTCATCTACTTTCCACACATATTCACCGTAAGTACTAAGGAAACCGGGAACACTTCTCTTTGTGGGGTTTGTAATTTCTTCCTTTCCGATGTCCACGATTGCTGTTAATTGCGTTTGGAATAACGAAGGTATTAAGTCCGACACTTTTTCACGTTGCGGTACAAGGAGATAAAGTCGTTCACGAAAGGATTTGAGAACACGGTAAAACAGGAAGCGATTGTCGTATAGGAATTCGTCCTCAGTGCGATAAGGGGCATCAGGCAGCAATGGGTCAGGACGATAATGTGACGGGAATCCGCCGTCTACAAGATCACCTAAGAAAACGATTTTATACTCTAAACTTCTGAGTTGACCAAGTGTAGCAATTTTTACTGTTTCTGCTTTTGTCTGTGCTCTATTCTGATAGTGTGTATATTTTGCTACGTAGTTTAGTTTTTTTGCATAATCATTCAGATTGTATGTCTCATCACGCTCAGATTTCAAGACATCACATAGCTCTTTGACAATCCTTCTGAATTGCTGTAATGCATTTATTTCACCTTCAACAATTTCGGTGTTTTTCCGAAACATAGGGTTCAAAATACGTTGAAGGACTTCACCATTGTTTAGGAGTTCCTCAACATATTGATGAAAATCATCTGGATGTAAGTTCTGATTAGATGATTGATGATCAACATCTTCAAAATAGGTATTGCCTAAAGGTCTCCGGATTGGTGAAAGGCGAGAAAGGATTTCTTTGACGACCTCTGATTTTGTTAACGGAATACTCTCTGCGAGTGAATACGGAATTCCAAAAGCAGGAAAAATCTCTACAATCCGCTGTTGATAGTAACTTAGATTATAAAACGTTACACAGATTTCACTCAATTGACATTTACCTTCTGACACATATCTTTGAATTAAGTAGGCAATTTGCTCAATTTCTTCAGTTCGATCAGATGGTTTCAAAACCCTAATTTGATCTGTTAGGTCAATTTTGTCATCTACATCATTCATCGTTTGGAACAAGTTTCTTGCAAAATGGTTGTGATTATCAGAATCGCGCTCATATTCGGAATCAATGTTAACACCTGCCTCTTCAAATTCTCTGACAAGGTCTATGATATTTTTGTAAAGGCATTCATTTTCTGGAAAACAGTCAGTGCGGAACCACATCTCTAATTCAGGTATTTCTGCAATACCTTTCAAGAGTTTGATGTCCGCTTTTGTCAGCACTGTGAAACCTTCAACGACAACAAGGTCTGCTTTCGGAAAAGCACTTTTAAAGTAGTCATGTTCAAAGTGGTTTGCAAGGTAGAGATGTTTACCTCTGTCATCTATCCAGTTTTTTTGGAGTTTATCCTCATACTTATTATAGATATGAGATAGATCAGTCTTGGTGTGTGTATCTGTTGCGATGTTTTGGACAGTTTCGCCACGTTCCTTGAGGTTATTTATTGTGTCAGTGATGAGAGAGAGAGTGCTATCAGGTACAGCAACATCGGGATTTGGACGAAATGCGTTATATGCATAGGAGGCGGAATTATCCGAGTTTGGATTAACTATGTCGTGCAGCCAAAGGCTTTGGATTCCTGAGGAAATATGTTGTCTTGAAAGACGAACTTGGTTGTACAATCTTTGTACGAAATTTTCTATATCGTAGACCTGCAAATTGGCGACTGCACTGTTTGGGTGAGATTCAATCAATTCGCGTTGTCGTCTTAAGCGCGCAGCATCGTTTGGTACAATGATAACACAAGCTTCTGCCTTATCGTCACGAATACGCGTTTTGATGGTGTTTTCTATATCTTGCATCTTGAGGAATTATAGTATGTATATTACTGAACTTTTGTGCCAAGTGACACTTCCGTTTCAGGCGTTGCTAAGACGACAGAGTCACCACTTGCTGCGAGGATCATTCCTTGCGATTCAACGTTGCGAATCGTCGCGGGTTCCAAATTTACGACTACGATCACCTGTTTACCGATTAGGATATCCGGTTTATAGTGTTCTGCTATGCCTGCGACTACTTGTCGTTTTTCTGTGCCAAGGTCAACCAGTAGTTTGAGAAGGCGATCCGCACCTTCAATCGGTTCAGCAGATACAACGTTACCAACCCTTAAATCCAGTTTTTGAAAATCAGCAAAGGAGATAAGATTGGTCGGCTTCTTCTCCGATTTTTGTTTCGGTTTATCTGCTTTTGCTTGCGGTGCTTTTTCTTTTTCCAGATCAACACGCGGGAAGATAGGTTTGCCTTTGCTAACCTTTAGGTCAGCAGGTAAACGTCCCCATTCTGCGACATTATCAAATTCTGTTAATCCGATCTGTTTTTGTATTTTCTCTGCAGTCTCTGGAATAAACGGTGATAGCAGCACAGAAATGAATCGTAGTGCTTCTAAGCTATTGTAGAGGATAGTTGCCATTCTCGGTTTTGTTTCAGGTTTTGCCAGTGTCCAGACTTCAGTTTGTTGCACATAACGGTTGACGCGGCGAACAAATTCCCATATCGTTTCCAATACACTGTCAAAAGCAAATGCCTCCATTTGTGCGTCCATTTTTTCCATTGTCGCTTGTGCCATTTCCTTGATTTCTTCGTCAAAATCCCCTGGTGTCGTTGGTTCAGGTATTTCATCAAAGTTCTTGTTGACCAAACCGAGAACACGGTTGAGCAAATTGCCGAGATCATTTGCAAGGTCTGCGTTATAGCGTGCATGCAAACGAGTAGGACGGTAATCACCATCATTCCCGAAACTAAATTCGCGCAGAAGGTAATAACGGAACGCATCAACACCATAAGTTTCTATATCGCCATCCATATCAATGAAGATACCGCGTGTTTTGCTCAGTGCTTCACCATCCTTTGTCAACCAACCGTGCGCGACAATCTGTTTAGGAAGTGGTAGGTTCGCTGCCATCAACATTGCTGGCCAAAGTAGTGCGTGAAAACGGGTGATTTCCTTCGCCATCATGTGTACATCAGCAGGCCAAAAAGAATGATACCGTTCACTATCGGCATCATAACCCAGTGCGGTTATATAGTTCGGCAGTGCATCTATCCAGACATAAGCAATGTGTTCGGGGTCAAACGGCAACGGTATCCCCCACGAGACAGAGGAACGTGAAATACTGGTATCTTCCAATCCTGACTCCAACACGTTTAAGAGTTCATTCCGTCTGCTTTCAGGATAGACAAAATCGGGGTTCTCATTGTAATGTTGTAGCAAACGGTCCTGATACTTGGAAAGGCGAAAAAAATAGTTTTCCTCTTTCAACCATTCTAACGGTAATTTATGAATCGGACAAATATTTTCATCGGTTAACTCCTTCTCTGGGAAGAAACGTTCACACGGACGACAGTAATGCCCTTCATAAGGTGCTTTGTAGACATCTCCACTCTCATAGAGTGCAGTAAGGAACTTTCTTATACCGCGTTTGTGGAGTTCGCTTGTTGTTCGGAGAAAGATGTCATTTGATATATTTAATCGTTCCCACAATTTAGTAAAAATTGGTGCTAACTTGTCGCAAAATGCTTGCGGGGGAAGACCTTCGGTTTCAGCTGTCTTATCAATGTTTGCACCGTGTTCATCAACGCCAGTTAGAAAAAATACGTTATTACCTTTGATGCGGTGATAACGTGCTAATGCATCAGCAGCAATGGTCGTGTAGGCGTGTCCCGCATGGGGTTCACCATTGGCGTAGTAGATAGGGGTGGTGACGTAAAATGTATTCATATATTTTCGCAATTGGTTTTGATTTTAAAATTGTCGGTCTTTAAGATTTTTCAATAAAAAGTGAATCGGGTATCCCCGCTTGAATTTCTTCAAATGAAAGGGAAAATCCTGTGCTAAGATAACCACCTTCAGCATTTGCGTACTGTCTACGTTTCATATATACGTCTTCATTCTTTTATACGTCTTCATTCTTTATAAGCAGTGTTTGGAATTGTTTAAAATTTATGAAGATACATAATGATCGGGGCCATATAGCATAGGCGAGGTAATCACATATGATATCGGTATCCCATCCCCATCCAACTTTCCAAATCCGTTTATCTTCCCATCTCTCCACAAAAACATCCCCGTAATCCTGATATCGAACTTTTTCCTCAACTATAAAACTTCTACCATCGTTAAATAAAATTCGCTTGTCTAAACCTTTTTTTTGAGTATCGTTATCTTGGTAGATTTTTATTTGGCTGCGCGGGAAGGGGTAATTCTCAAGATATGGGTTAGGATCAATTGAACAATTAAACTCCATATATGCTAATGTGCTGCCTTTCTTAGACGCAAATTCTTTGTAAAACTCAACCCATAACGGATCAAACGATCTCTTTTCACTTATGATACGTCTATGTTCAAAGGAATTATTTTTCACTTTACGTCCTCTAAGTCTTACATACCAATAGTGTTTTTCTTTTTATGAGTCTGAAAAGTTACGTGACACTTCTTTGTTGAAAAAGATAGGATCATGCCAATAACACCCAACACATGTGCCTTTGTATTCACCATTGCCACGAACTTGACTGACTTGATAACCTAAACGTTTAGCATCAAAACGTTTTCCAGTGTCTCGGCATTCAACACAATGCTGACGTTTAGCGTAATTACCAGGTTTAGATAACGGTTGAAAGTCGTCTAACTTTAAACATTTAACATCACTCAATCTCGGATCATCTAACCGTCCATCTTTATGGTCACAGTCAGGTTTGCTTGTACCTAAAACAACACAGTTTTTAGATGTGATAATTTGTCGAAAGCTGTCAGGGATTGGTTTTTGAGTTCCAGGTGCTTTTTTATATCCATGCAACTCTATATGTGTATTCTTATTGCCTTTGCCTTTTTTGTGTCTGAGAACATTGTAATATTTTGCTAATGTGCCATCTGCGCGCGCCCAATCAGCACCGTTACCGAATTTAAGTCTTTCATATTTCCCTACAAATTCCTCCACTGAAACTTCACGACTGAAACCTAATTCATCAGGATTTGCTAATTCTACAAATAAAGCGTTCTTACTTCCTAACTTGAATTTAGGTGGAAGGTTTGCATCATTTTTCTGGTTTCTGTTCATTTTCCATCCTCTCCTGTGAAATTCTCACATAATTATCATCTATATCACATCCGGAAAAATGTCTAAAATTTCTCAGTGCTGCAACGCCGGTAGTGCCAGCTCCGAGGAACGGGTCTACAACAAGATCCCCTTGGCTACTATGCTTACGGACTAAATCCTCAAACAATAATAAAGGTTTTTGTGTGGGATGTTGTCTTTTGCCTTTGTGTCGGGGAATCGGATACTCATAGATACCAGAGTCATATTTGCTATTGAAAGTAGGTTTGCCAACTTTGACACCGACAACAGCCATTTCTCTACTATTAGAGAGATAGGTTGCACGCATATTTAATGGCACGGGATTAGTCTTTTGCCATATAATCTGTCGGAGCATTTTGAATCCTGCTGATTCCATTGCATCCTTAACCTTACCTATTTTCCAAAGGTCATACCAGACAATAGCAGTACCACCTCGGCGTAAGGACTGATAAAACACCTTTGCCATAACGTCAAGATTTATCTCAACATGATCCCACGGACCAAAGTCCATACTAACAGCAAATCTCTTTACACCGTTTACAACATCTGAAAATCCCGTTTTTTTGCTGATGCAATAGGGCGGGTCTGTTAAAATAAGATCCACTGATCCAGGGGACAATGAAGCCATAAAATCTTGATAATCTGCCACTGTGACGCTAAAATTTGTAAACAACATCGTTGGTTTCCTTCTGATTAAAAAATACCTTCAGACCTTTAGAAACTACCTTTTGATGTCAGTTTCGGTTCTCTGCTATAGATAGGTAAATACATGTAGTATTAATCTGATTGGGTATGGGATACAAAACAATATCAAATGCTATCATATCGAGGTTTGTTTGTCAAGGGTGTGTAAAGTATTTACACTTGTCTGATCCATGTTTTTCAGACTAAATTCGTATCTATGGATGAACCCTCTGAAACCCAATCCGCTGTAGCTTCAGCGAATTCTTTAGATAGTTCTTCAGAAACAGTTTGCTCAAGAACTTCAATAATATCTTGTCGGAATTTTTCCCAATCTTGACCGCGCCGCGTGAAACGATACATATCCGAAAATTCAATAAACATGGTATCATTCGTTTCAGACATTGATTCTAAATAACGTTTAACTTCCATTTTCTCTCCTCATAAGGTTATGTTGCTTTCATCCATTCATGGATTTCCCAATCTGTTTCAAGTGCAAGTTTACGCAACGCTTTGCTGGGGTTTACTGCTATCGGATTGCCCACACAATCTAACATCGGCAGATCGGATTTGCTATCACTATAAGCATAGCAGATATCCAAGGATATTCCTGCTTGCTCAGCAAACTTTTTCATAACAATTGCTTTTTGTTCACCGATAAGCGGTTCAGTTGTGAGTTCCCCCGTAAACTTCCCAGCATGTTCCGAAAGTTTGGCAGCTAAAACAGTATCTACACCGAAATGTTCCGCTATAGGACGCACAATAAAATCCAACGATCCTGTCAATAACACGACATGGTCTCCTTGTGCCTTATGCTCCTCTATTTGTGAAATAGCTTCCGGAAAGACTTTTTTGCAGAGGTAATTGTTGAACATGTCATCTGCTAACGCCTTTACAAGTGCAGCATCCATACCACGATAATTCCGATAGAAAACCTGATTAAATCGCACCCTGCTAATCTTGTCAAGAATTAGGTAGTATGCGATCTTCGGGAGAAACCCGATGATCCAGAAAAGTTTCTGAATAGAAAACATTGAGGAGGTCCGCAACCAGATGTAGCAATGTACAATCGTAGAACTCAACAACGTGCCGTCTACATCAAAAAAAGCAATGGTTTTTCTTTGAAACGTTTCCATCTTATTTTCTAACCGAGTGTCGCACCGAGTTTCGCAACACGACTTTCAAGTTCTGTCAAGAATTTCTGATAGATATCCGAGTTCTCCGGGATGTCACCCGGTTTCTGTGATACTTCAAAAAGAAGCGGTTCCCCAAAAATAATCTGAATCGGATGTTTTTTCGGAATTCCTTGTCCTTTCGGAAGAACTTCATAAGCACCCTTTATGTACGTAGGGATGATCGGAACTTGCTGTCCATAAATCAGCAAACTAAGAATCCCAGGTTTGAAAGGCTGCAGTGTTCCATCAAGCGACCTTGTGCCTTCTGGGAAAATCAGTAACCCATTATTCTGCTCTGTCACTTCATTTGCCATTCGTAAATCCTGCAGAAATTGTGTGAAATTACCATCACGTTCAATCGGAAGTGCATTGAGACAATTATGCGCGAACCAGCCCTGAATCTTATTACCGAACCAGTAATCCCGTGCAGCGAGCGTCCATAAGCGATGTGATTCTTGTCCCAGCGCGGTGATAACCGTCAATGTGTCTAAATGACTCGTGTGGTTCGGTGTAATAATAAAAGGCTTACCTTTTGGAATATTCTCAAGTCCGATACATTCAAACGAGAATCGGTGACGATACAGACTTCGGATACCCGCCCGAAGCGCACGCGCATACCAATGCGGTTTTTCACGTAATTTTAATGGTCTTGTTGTCCTTGTTGATTCCACACGATCTGATTTCTCAAAAGACTGCGATAACTCAACGACATCTTTGACTGTCTGCAAATTAGCAAGCATTGAGTCAGGAATAGTCTGACCGAGTCGTGATTCAAGCAGCATTAGCAAATCAAGCCGTGTCAGTGAATCAAGTCCAAGGTCTATGTCCAAATCACTATCAAGGTGAATCTTGTTTGCAGGCATGCGTGCTAATTGTGCAAGCGGTTTTAAAATATCTTCTGGTATGTTTTCAGTTAGAATTGAATCAGAACGCTCGTTCTGCTGTTCAGATTCATCTTCCTCTGCAGTTTGTTCTTTAGCAAGGTAATCTGCTAATACTACTCTGACACGCACTCTATCAATTGTTCCATCTTCTGACTTTGGCAAAGCTTTTGAAAACAGATGTAATTTGTGAAATTGTTGATAACTTGGTAGCTGCTTCGCCACCAGTTGCAGATGTTCATGAACTTCTGTTTCAGTCGTTTCATCGTTTTTTGTTGGAACTATCACCGCATGCACTGCAGTGTCAGCACCGTCTTCATCAGGGATACCAACGACACACATCTCAGCAATAGCAGGACTATTCTGATAGAGTGCCTCCATTTCAACGGGGTAGATGTTTTTGCCGGAAGCAGGAACGATGATGTCCTTACAGTGTCCAGTGATATAGAGATAACCGTCATCATCAATATATCCAAGATCCCCTGTATACAACCATCCGTCGCGAATTGCCTTCTCTGTAGCGTTTTGATTTTGATAATATCCCTTCATATTGCTGGGACCTTTGGCTATTATTTCGCCAATACCATCGCTATCAGAATCTACAATCTGAAATTCCACGCCTTCCACAGGGGGACCAACAGATCCGCGTTTGCTTTTTTGATATGGGTTGACACTGAGAACTGGAGCCGTTTCGGTCATACCATAGCCTTGATAAAGTGTCAAACCTAATTTTTGGAATCCATCGTATGTCGCATCCCCAAGTGCAGCCCCGCCACTCACAAGAACCCGAATGTGTCCTCCCATAATTGTCTGTACTTTTTCTGCTAAGGTTTCTCCCGGTGTGTCATCACGCAATGCTTGTCGCTCAATAGTGCTTCGCAACATCTGAAACAGACGTGGCACACTGATAAATGCGGTCGTTTTATCTTCCCGCATCGTTCTTAGAAGTGTTGTAGGACGAAATGCATTGACATACGTAGCAGTAGTACCGCTATAGAGTGCCATCAACAGACTGCATGAAAAACTGAGCGCATGATACAGCGGTAATGCAGACAAGATACGCTCATCATCTGTAGGTGGCAGTGCCTTAGCAACAGCCTTTACGTTGGAAATGAATCCTCCATGTGTCAGCATTGCCCCCTTTGCGTCAACTGTCGTTCCCATCGTGAAAATAATAGATGCAACGGTATCAGGTTTAATCTCTACATCAGGAAAATCTGCTGGTATGTCCTCATTTGTATCAACAGTTTCGTGGAACGTATTTATATTTTGCACAAGTGAATTAGTTTTAGTCAACTGTGTGCCTGACTGAGACAACACAGAATCGGATGCAAGGATCGCTTTTGCAGTCGTGAATTCAGCAATTGCAATAATTTCTTGAGTTGGTGTTTGTGCATCAAGCGGGACAACCACACAACCAATTTGCGATGCTGCAAGGTAAGCAATACACCATTCCGGTTGATTTTCCGAAACCAAAACAACCCGTTCCCCTTCACGTATACCGCACTGCCATAATTGGAATGCTGCTTGACGTGAACGTGTATAGGTTTCAGCATAGGTAAATCGTTCCCATTCGCCATCAGTAACCATCTGGAGTGCAATTTTATCGGGAATACGTTTTGACTGAATCTCAATTAAATCTACAATTGTTTTAGGTGAAATACTATCAATCGGATTCGGAGCGGGGTCAGGAAGTTCGTCTGCTTCCTCTTGCTGCGTTGATTCTTTCTGTTCTTGTGCATTCGCTGTTCCGTCATCAAGTTTTAGCACATGCCGTTTGATACCGGGAATGTGTATTTCTTGGAAATATTGCTGCCACTGAATTTGCGATACATCAAAACAGAACTGTTTCTGTTCATCAGGAGAGAGAGAGTCGTAAAGTGCTTGCATCTTTCCAGTTTCAAATTCAAAGTTGGTTCGCGTGTAAGGGGCATAAATCCGAATGTAATGAAGAAGTGCTTTAATCCCACTCTGTTTGATTGTCAGTCTTCGTCGTTGGCGTTTAGCTGATTTCAGAGGCAGTATTGAAAGCACTTTTATTGCTCTAGCAAGCATCCGCATCTTGCCTTCCACCTTCTCTTGGAAATCCTCTAAACTGGGAAATGTCCAAACTGGAACTGCAATAGGTTTCCCATTTTCTATCATCGGATGTTCAGTAAAATACCCAGAAGTCGCGTCAACAATACCACGAAAATATAACGGATTCTGTGTACCTGTAGCCACATGATAGACTTCAATTCCGCCGCTTTTCGCTATTGCCTCGGCAGCAGCTAACATCGCATTCACAACAAAATCTACAGGTATAATGTCTAATATAATGTCAGGATTTGCGGGAAAGTCAGGGATACGTCCTTTCGCGAAACCGACAATCAACGGTTCAGACATCCGATACTTACCGAGCCAACCCGGATGCGGTTCAGCATGGCTACTTTCAATGATGGAAGGACGAATAATCGCAGTCGGAAGGTCACCTCGCATATCCATCACAACTTGCTCTGCAAGGAATTTCATGTAGGTATAAGTATCGTTCCATCCGCGAGATCGCGCATGCTGGAGTCCTGCCTCAACAAGTTCGGTTTCAACCCATTCTGCTTTCACTTCTTCGGTAAGTGACTCAAGGGTTTTTCGACTTGGTCGTTTATCCGCATCTAATTGTTTCTGAGCGATTTGCTGAAAGTGTGAATATTTTGCTGGTGTGTCCGCTTCATCTCTAATAGATTGACTTAATTTAAGGAGATAGTCAATTTCATCCGAAAGTGTTGCGGGGATTGTGTTTTCGTTTTTTTCATTATGTTGTTGTGCGAACTGCTCATAAGGTGGGTGCAGTTCCTCTGGAACATGCCCCGGTTTATCACCACAGACATAAGCAGTAGAAACATGCAAATAAATAGCTTTGGAACACCCTTTAGCGAACGTCACCACATGTTTGGCAGCAAGCGCGTTCCCCTTTAACGACGCATCAAATGGTGGATCAAAATCAACTAGACCTGCAATATTAATAAATATGTCTATTTCATCTTGGAGTCGTGTATAGTCTGCATCGCTAAATCCAAGACGTTCATCAGTAAGTTCTCCTTCAATAGCAGTAACTTTCTCTTTCGCCCAATCCTCAAACTTCGCACCGTGTGATTGACGCAACGCTCCAAAAACATCTGAGGTTAACAACTCGTTTTCAAATCGTTCTTGTGCAGAAGTAACTTTGCCATTTGAATCGATCCGGCTTCTAATAAGGAGATAAATTTGTTGGATGTCAGGGAGGGAAGTTAGTATCTTAGCAACCATCGGTTGCCCAAGGAAGGCGGTACCACCTGTAATCAGTAAGACCTTCCCACGAAAAAAATCGGTTATTGACATAATTTCCTTTGCAGATTTCACCTACAGGACGCAAAAACACGTCTGCTTTGATTGATTACACCACTTGCAGTACTGTGAAAGTCTATGCAGGACTTACACAGAAACGAACGTATAGATCAAAGTGTTCAGGTAATTTTAAAAACTACTATAACATGTTCAGAATAAATTGTCAAGATTATTGCGATTTTGGACCATAGGTATTCAGTTTTATAGTAGATTTTAGAATTATTTTTACACTTTCAGGTGTAGGAGGGAACTCCGATTCCCGACTATCAAGACGTTCAGTCGCGATTCGGAGATCGCTCCTACAGAAAAAGTGTAAACTTAATTGTATATTTCACTATAAACTCACATTCTAACATAAGTATCTAAAGGCATTCCCCGCCTACAAGAAAATGAATGGATACGGAAATCGGGGTTGAAAACCCACTTACAAGAGTAAATTTAGACAGTTAATTTGGCGATTCTGTGTGACAGAACTTTACACACCCTTTTCATTTCTATATTTGCAATTGGTTAAAATATCTGCTAAAATCAAATCACGGTTCTGTTGAAGTAGTTGAATGAACTAACATTTTGTTTCACTATCCGAGAACAAACATCCTGAAACCATAAGAATACACTCCTATGTATAAACGATTTAATCCCTTTTCCAACAAGTTTCTGATATTGTGTATCGGGATGTATTTATTTTCAATGTATCTCTGTCCTAATACTCTACATGCAGAAAACAGAGAAGAACTCATAGCCAATGTCCAATCTGAATCACTGATTTCGCATGTAAAATCACTGCAAGAAAACGTATCGTATTATCCAACCCAAAAAACACATCGCACACGCAACGCCTATAATAGAGAAGCAACTGAAGGCGCTGTAGAATATATAAAAGGACAATTTCAAAGACACAAAAGGTTACAGGTAAGCGAACAGCATGTCGGCGGCAGCCGAAATGTCATAGCAGTACTTCCCCCAAAGGAGACATCTACAAGCAAACGTGTTTTCATAGTCTGTGCACATTACGACACCAAAGCAGACCGAGAACCGAACTGGAATCCATTGGCTTCAATCGCACCAGGCGCAAACAAAAACGGCACTGGGATCGCAGCAATGTTAGAAATCGCCAGTATCCTTAGTCAATATGATTATGACCACGAAATTAAGTTCATCGCATTCGGTAGTGAAGAAATCGGGTTCCAAGGTAGCCGAAACTACGTCAATGCAGCATTACAAAACGACAGACCAAACAGTGAAGCACTCAAAAAAAAACTAACACCTGAGTCAGAAAAAATCGTGGCTGTCTTCAATTTAGATATGATCGGTTTTAACTGGAAAAGCGATCTCGTTGAAGTAATTGCTAACAGAGAATCACTGTGGATCAGTCGTGCACTCACCATTTCCAATACATGGTACAATATCGGATTGAAAATACGCAGAACACAGGACGAATTTGTAGACACTGCTTCACACAAAACATTCTGGGATGTCGGATATTCAGCCGTGACACTCATTGAGAGTTCGACTCCATGGCGAAACTCACAAAACTACAATGCAAATCCTTACTACCATACCTACGCCGATACCGTTGATAAAATCAACTTCCAATTGGTAGAAAAGGTAACACAACTTGTCCTTGCCACCATAGATAGCCTACTCAATGATATGTTCCAACCAGAACGAGAGATACCTAAGATCACACTTGAGTTACCTGAAGTCGTCAAACAGAACCCGTTGCAAATCACAGGAACATTTCAAGCAGACTTCCCAATAGATATAATTGTTCATCCCAGCAATGTTTTCGCGGAATTAAACAAAGAGAAAAACACTTATACAGCAATGATTCCTTTGTCTCCAGGGAAAAACACTATACATGTTGTCGCACAATACCCACTCGGTGCAGTATCCGTGAAACAGACGACTGTTTTAGAAGAAGGCTTTTTATGGAAAAGTATTCTCGTATCACCAAATCCAGTACGCTTTCACAACCGCACAGAATTTCGGGTTGAGGCAAATCTGGATATAACTGAAATGAAGGTCGTCATATACGACGTGCGTGGCAGCCTCATAAAAAGAATTGATGGTGTCGGAGATAGACTTGACAAACGGATATGGCGAACTTGGTGGAATCAACAAACTTCCTACGGTTTAGCCGTATCTGGAGGCGTATATGTATGTCAAATTTCCGTTGTGTCAAAAGACCAAACTTATACGATCATAAAAAAACTAGCTATCGTGCGTTAATCAAAAAAACATTAGACAAAAATAACTTTTTATGATATAATTTCTCTATATTTGAGTTAATAACAAAGGTTGATCGTATATTACAATAGGAGGCAATTGATGAAAATTTACGCTATCATAGGAATACTTGTATGTCTAAGTCTTGGATTTATAGTCGCATTAACCGAGGCAGCGATTGACCCAGATACAATCGTCGGGGTCTGGTTATTTGACGACGGTCAAGGAGATACCGCAAGCGACTTATCTGAAAATGAACTTCATGGCACACTTCAAGGAGACCCACAGTGGGTTGATGGAAAATTTGGCAAAGCATTGGAATTAGATGGTGTAGGAGCTTACGTTGAACTACCTGCCCATGAGAATCCACGCGATGCTATCACTGTCTCTTTATGGGTAAAAAGTAAAACGGAAAATTGGAATAAACACGGTTTTATGCTAGAGAAACGGGACGCTTTTATTGTCCATCCGGTGACTGATACCAAGAATGTTGGATGGGCACTCTGCAATGGAGCTTGTTGGAATAAACCCCAAAATTGGAATACGAATGCCGCAGGACCTAATGTCATTACAGAATGGCACTTGTATACTTTTACTTTTGACAGCAGTTCAGGGGATTGGAAAATCTACGTTGATGAAGAAGAAGTGAGCGCAATGGTCCTTGACAATGTTCAAATTAATGAAGATACAGGGCCCGCCTTCATAGGAAGAGATACTTGCTGCGACGATAGGTTCGGAAATGTCTTTATTGATGAAGTCGCAATCTTCAACGTCGCATTAGAACAAGATGAAATTGCGTCAATGGCCAATTCTGGTTTAGCTCCCATTGTCGCTTCTGTGGAAGCTGAAGGAAAAATGACAACGACATGGGGAAAGGTAAAGACCAAATATTAAATGTAGATTGGGTTTCACATACTCAACTCATAGGTGTCAACTTAAGGGCAACTTTCTTGTGGGAGGGGTTTTCAACCCCGATTTAACAATTTGAATACTGTATAATCGGGGTTAAAAACCCCCTCCCACAAGAGAAAGAACAACATTTTCTCTTTAGTTTACACCAATAGGGTTTCGCAAACTCAACCCGACCTACGAAATAATGTTCTATTATCACATAAAAATGGTATAAGTAGTAACTTAGGTTTATAATTAAAAAAGGAGTTATCGTTTTGCATAGATTATCAGCAAAGAAACATGTTCGCGCAGATGCAAAAAAACGCGACCGGAACAGACATCGTAAAACAACACTTAGAACATCACTTAAAAACGCAGAACTTGCACTACAAGAAGGTGATGTGGAAACAGCACAGCAATTGTGTAAAACAACCACAAGCCTACTTGACAGGGCAGCAAGTAAAGGTGTTATTAAAAAGGGCACAGCGAATCGTCAAAAATCACGAATCACTCGCAAGTTGAACTCACTCATAACACAGACTGCCTAACATAAATACTACAACCTATCTCATAATTCGTAGGAGGGGTTTGTAACCCCGATTTACCGAACACGTGATCAAGTGAATTTGGGCAAAAATGCATTTATGAGATACACTGTACAATAAACAATTAGAAGTAGCAACATATAGGTAGGACAGAAACGCACACAATCAATCTGTAATATAGGGAAGATGTGATATGAATGCACGCGAAGCCGCATTGACATGTCTACTGCATCTTTCCGATGCAGTAGACATGTCAATTTCGTCCGTTGTTGACAAGGTATTTGAACAAACCAACCTAAACCATCGTGAACGTCGGTTAGCCAACGCTCTCGTCTACGGTGTTGTCCGTTGGCAACAACAACTGGATTGGGTGTTAGATAATTTCATCAATCCAAAGTTCCGATTAGATACAAAGCACCGTGCTATCCTCAGACTCGGTACTTTTCAGTTGTTGCACCTTGATGGTATTCCTCCGCACGCCGCTATTTATGAAACTGTCCAACTTGTAAAAAATAGACGTAAGACCGCAGGCTTTATCAACGCAGTCTTACGTAACGTGCAACGTAAACGTTCAGAGTCATCCTATCCGTCACTTGAAACACACCCTGTAGAACATATATCTTACGCACTATCTTTTCCTAAATGGTTAGTCAAAAGATGGATTGAGACACACGGACTGCATTGGACACTTAAGTTCTGTCAAGCAAGTAATCAGGAAGCACCTCTTACCCTCCGAACAAACACACTACAAACAGATCGTGATAAGCTATGCAAAGAACTAAAGGAGTGTGGATATTCTGCCATTCCAACAAAACTTGCCCCTGAAGGAATTGTAATTGAAAGCCAAACTACCACAAACGATCAAATTCCTTCTCACCTCTCTGTCACATTGAAAGATATACTCAATCGCAAAGATCTTTATGTACAAGATGAAAGTGCAATGTTAGTTTCGAACCTGTTGAAACCTGAATCATCGAAATTAGTGGTGGATTTGTGCGCAGCTCCAGGAGGTAAAACAACACACATTGCTTGTTTGATGGGAAATTCAGGAAAGGTTATCGCTGTAGATATTTCCGATAAAAAACTTGTAATATTACAGGAGAATTGCAAACGACTCGGTGTCAATAACGTTGAATTCCGAACAATAGATGCAACAAAGACAGACTTCAGTTTTATCAACGCTGCGGATGCAGTACTTATTGATGTACCGTGTTCAGGGTTCGGCACACTCCGACGGCATCCCGACATACGATGGAACAAGAATGCTAAACAAATTGCAGCACTCAATTACCTTCAATATCGTCTCCTAAAAAATGTTGCACCACACATAAAAAATAGCGGTGTCTTAGTGTACAGCACCTGCACAATTGAACCAAGTGAAAACGTGGGGGTTGTCCACCGTTTTCTGAAAAACTATCCGATGTTCACTATAGATCATGCAAGTGATTTCTTACCCGATATTCCACAGAGTGCAATCACAACAGAAGGTTTTCTCCAGACATTCCCTCATGAACACGGAGTTGATGGCACATTCGCTGCGAGACTACGCCGAACCTAATCTAAACAGATGATTGACTTTAATCTTTATGTCATTACAAACAGACACCTCTGTGCACCAAAGTCACTATTGACTGTCATATCTGAGATTTTAGATGTAGGTGTCAAAGCAATCCAGTTGCGCGAAAAACACTTAGACGATGTTGCTTTGTACAAGTTAGCACACCCCATTTCAAAGTTGTGTAGAACGAACAACGCGAGACTATTTATTAACACCAATGTACAAGTCGCAATTGATGTAAGAGCAGCGGGTGTACATCTCCCTGATGTTGATGTATCTATAGCGGAAATAAAAGCACAATCGGACAGCGATTTTTTGGTTGGTTGTTCGGTACACAGTGTTGATACTGCTAAAAAACGTGAGGTGGAATGCGCTGATTTTCTAACCTACAGTCCGATCTTTCCTACAACAAGCAAACCCACTTACATACCAGCAGTTGGTATAGAAAACCTTAAGAAGTTAACAGCACAAGTCAAGTTACCTATATTTGCACTTGGCGGGGTAACGCCAGCACGCGTGAGTGAGTGTTTGAAGACAGGAGCATCAGGTATCGCAGTCATGTCTGGTATTATATCATCAACAGATGCAGCAGAACACGCCAAGTCTTATCTTAGCGCGTTGAGTGAATATCAATACTAAAATACCGCTACATATTTTCAGAGAACCAAAAAATCTGTTAGAATTCGTAACTGATTCCTACTTGTAGGTTTAACGGATTACCTGGTGTAAAGTGTATCTCTGATACCGGTTGTGTTTCATCGGCTAAACGTGACTCAGTGTCGAACTGTGCTTCGTTCCAATCAACATCAAAGAGGTTTTCAACCGCGACAAAATACTTAAATGCACCATACCCGTAAGAAAGTCCAAGATTCACCACTGTATAACCTACAGCAGTCACACTATTGTCCTCATTAGCGGGACGATCACCGATGTGGCGATAACGTAAACTTGTGCTGAAACCGGTAGGATGGATAACAGTTAATCCACCTGTTGAAGTAAGTCGAGGAGCCAGTGGGATATGATTTGCTTCAGAGGGTTCATCAACGAATATCCCATTTGACAGGTTCACATCTGCATCTATCCACAACCACGAAAGAATCTGTGCACGTCCTTCAATGTCAATACCAATTCGCTGTGATTTACCACTGATTTCGGTTTCCCCCGCATCACCGACAAAAACCAATTCTTCGTCTAATTCCAACCACCATCCAGCAATCCCAATATTGAATCGTCCCCATAATCTATGACGAGTACCGATTTCAGCACCGATCGCCCGCGGCAACGTCCGAATGCCAGCGAACTCACGATTGAAATTCACCTCGGTGAGACGTTCAGTAATCTGATTGTCGTCTAATCCTTGATCTGAATATGTCCGCTCAAGGTTAGAGATAGTTCGTTCAATTACGACATCACGGGCATCGTTGGAGTGAAAACCTGTGCCAAAATTCAGAAACACATCTGACACTTCTATTGGACTATAGACTATGGTCGTAGTACCCACTGCCTAAAGGCAGGGGCTTGTGTTTCCTTGCGGACAGCCGATCTGAACTACGTCTTACGTCTGCTCCACTTTAGGCAGCTAAGCCTGCCTGTTTGATATTTATAGCGGCGTTTATGTCTCTATCGTGTTCGGTTTTGCACGTAGGACATGTCCAGTGTCTATCTGAAAGTGTTAGATTGCCGTTTTTGCGTCCACAGCTGCTACAAGGTTTTGTTGTGGAATCCCATTGCCTAATTTGAACAAGTTTTTTATCATGTTTTGCACACTTGAATTCCAACAATTGAACAAACTGATAGAAAGCGAGATCACTCACTTTTCGTCCCCAGAGGCGTTTCATGCCGTCTATATTCAGGGTTTCAAAGCACAAGGTATCAAAATGTCTGCAAAGGTCTGTAGCAAGTTTCCATTGCCAATCTAACCTCTGTCTTGATACTTTCCTATATTGTCTTGACAATGCACGCTTAGCACGATACCAGTTATTAGAACCCTTGACTTTTCTACTAAAAGACTTGTTCAAAGTTCGCAACTTATTCAGTGATTGTTTCAGATATTGTGGTGATTGTATTTTGTTTCCATCTGAGAGTGTGAGATATGTTTTCAATCCGAAATCAAAGCCAGCACTTTCACCTGTCTTTGCTATGGGTTTCGGTGTGTAAACATTATCACAAGAAAAGCATATCCAGTAATCGCCACACTTGTCACGCTTGATAGTAATTGTTTTGATATCACCTGTTATTTCACGATGTTTATGAAAGGAAAACCACGCATCTATACAGTTGATCTTGATACGGTTCCCTTCAAGTTTATAACCTGCCTGTGTAAAGGTCATAGAGTTGTATTTGTGTTGGAGTTTGATTTTCGGTCTACCTACTTTGCGCGTTGTTTTGTCTGATACTCGTTCTTTGATATTCCGAAAGAACGCATCATACGCTTTGCCCATACGCAGCACAACGTCTTGCACAACTTGACTCGGTAAGTCTGCCCAATGAGGCTTTGTTCGCTTTTTCAACTTCGCAACATGCGCATTCATTCTATAGGCAGATACGTTTTTGCCATACATACGGTAATATCTACGCTGCAATCGCATAATATGCACATGAATCTGGTGCATATCGTCAAGCATATTGCCTAACTTGATAGTGTTCTTTTGATTTTGTATCTTGTATTTATAGGTTTTTTTCATTGTCCGCTTTGACTTTCAATATAGTCTTTTATAACTTCAAGGGTTACACCACCACAAGAACTAACGAATTTTGAACGCGTCCATAAAGACGGCAAGCGACTTTTCAAACTCGGATATTCTTCACGTAGAACTTTTGACGTATAAGCTTTGATTTTACCGATAACTTTATCAATAGAATCTGTTGGGGGTATTTCTATCAGTAAATGGACATGTTCGGGTTGCGTTTCAACTTCCCTGATATAATACCTATATTCGTCCTGTTTTTCTTGTATGAGTTGTTTGAGCCTGCCTTGTATCTGTGCATCTAAAACTTTACGACGATACTTGGTACACCAAATTACGTGATATTGACAACTATAGATTGTCTTATTTGTTGTTCTATAATCACGTCTTTTATTTGATATTTTGAGCGGCATAATATATAACCTTATTATATTAGTGTATAGTATATAATATCATATATTGATTAGATTGTCAAATATATATTAGGTTGACATATTAGCCGTCTACATCCCACAAGCTAAAGCATGGGGATTTGACGGAATAGTGTTAAACTTTGGATTGAGCATGGCTTCCTGTGCATATCCTGAAGCATGCGGTAAGACAACTGTGTCGTCAAACAATGTATCAAGATTGTCTTCTACATTAAAAGTAAAGTAATCTCCACGCAAACCGAGTTGGAATCGGAGTTTCGGGTTAATGATGACTTCTTGTTGTCCCCAAAGATATAGGTTGCGTTCAATTATTCCAGAATCCACTCTTTGTGTTAGTCTTCTTCTATTCGGACTATGCCACAGGCTGACAGCAATATCATCCGAACGAAATCCACCACCAAAGGTAGTATTAGAACGCATTGAATAAAATGATCGTCTGAATTGATATTCTGTGTTGAAACCAAGAATTGTGCGATCATCGGTCTGCTCAATCATATCACCGTTATCAGCATTATCAAGAAAAAAGGTAAAATTTGAGAAAAGTTTGAAGTTATACCGACTGAAATAAGGTTGAATCAAAAACTGACTATTGTCGTCATCCGTTAATGTATATGTAAGATTGAGATTTTGTCTACCAGTCTGACCACCTTCCAAATCGTCTACTGTCCCGAAACGTGAAAACAATCCACTATCAACAGCACGTTGAGGAATTTGACCAGAAGCATCCCATGCGGAAGAAAATGAACTTGCAGAAAATGATAGTTCACTCGTTTCGTTCAGACGTGTATTGAATTTGCCGAAAAGATTTAATCGTTGGAAATCCTGTTCGCTTTCTACAGCACCGTCCGTATTGTAAAACTGACCTGCAAAATAGGCATTGTGCTGTTCACTGGCTGTTGGCAATTGAAACATTCCAGTGAATTTTTGCGTGTTAAACTCACCACCCTCAATTTTCAGCAAGTTACCTTCAATACGGTCTTTTGTACGGTACATCACTGAACCCGCAGTTGAGAAATTGCCGTATCTGGCAAAATAGGGTCCCTTAAACACATCAATAGAATCCACTAATTCAGGTATGATAAAATGAAGATCTGCATAACCTTGTCCGTGACCATGTGAAACCATATTCACGGGAATACCATCAGATGAGATAGCGACATCTGTTCCGTGATCAGCGTCGAACCCACGCAGAAAAATCTGTTCTGCTTTGCCGCCACCAGCGTGTTGTGCTATGACAAGCCCTGGCGCAAGTTGCAACAGATCTTGTGCAGTGTTCACAGGACGTACATTCAGATCAAACTCCCGGATAGACATTGAGGACGCTGTGGAATAAGACCTTTCCCCTTCAACCAAAACTTTTCCAAGCTCAATCACTTTATCAGAATCTTCGGAATCGGTTTCAATATTCACATCTTCTTCTTGTGCCTGTGATATACCGTAAAACAACATCCATGAAATAGACAATAGTGTTACTGTTAGACAAACGATTGATAGAACAATGTTTTTCATAAAACTCCTTA
Organism: Candidatus Poribacteria bacterium; assembly: GCA_963663765.2. Taxonomy (GTDB): domain Bacteria; phylum Poribacteria; class WGA-4E; order WGA-4E; family WGA-3G; genus MSPOR6. The sequence goes on from CAXXUA010000003.1 coordinate 289,664, forward strand.
ATATCAAGTGTGTATTTTATATTGTTGATTTAACGACTTGTGCCAGTTAACCAATTGTTTTTATAGTTATCACATATATTAGGTTTATAATGCACACATATCGTCCCTACGGGACTAAAGAGGATGTACTATGACGTTTTTCTATAAACATATCGTCCCTACGGGACTGAAGATCGTTTCAAACTATGAAGGACACCTGCAAAACGTCATGTTTATGTGAAACAATGATTAACATATAGTTATTTAGCACAACTCGTTGATTTATGTATTTTTATCATCTTATAGTGAAATCCAAAAATAAGTCTACACTCCCTAGTAGGTGCGGTTTCTAACCAATGCAGAATACCATACGCGTACTCTGCCGGATTTATACACGTACGGTTAGTAAACCGTACCTACCGTTGTGTCCAATTAATTATGGATTTTACTATAATCTAAAACAGAGAAAGTTGGACGCCAGATAAGTCGCCATTTCCCGATATTATTTTAATCAGATCTGTGTTATTCATGATACCATCGACTCGGTCCGCGTTCTTACCCCAAGCGTAAAGCGGCACATTGCTGACGGTATGTCCACCTGTAGACCAAGCGTATTCAGGCACTTTCCCCTTACCACTGTTTTTATGCACCTTCAATCCACCTGTTTCGTGGTCAGCAGTGACAAGAATTATGGTATCGTCATCAACGGATACCCGATCATAAACCGTTTGAACTGCCTTCGAAAACTCAATTGTCTCCAATAGCTGACGTTCAATATCATTGGAATGTCCAGCATGATCAATCCTCCCACCTTCCAAAAGCAGGAAAAACCCCTTTTTGTGTTGAGAGAGGATGTCTAATGCTACGGTTGCCATCTCCGACAAATGTGGTAGGTCGTTAGGACCATCAAACATAAATGGGATGTTGGTGCTACCGAACTGACCCGAAATATACCGTTCAGAATCGGTATTGAGGTGAAACAACCCATCACGATCAGTCACTACGGTATAGCCAGCGGTTTCAGCGCTTTCCACCGTCAGACCATTGCCACCCCCACCTAACAACACATTCGGACGTGTAAGATGAAGATAATCATGAGCAATTTCAGAGAGGTTATTTCGTTGTGGGTTATGAGCAGCAAACGCAGCGGGGGTCGCATGCGTAATGTAGGTCGTTGAGACAAGTCCTGTGCACTTACCTAATTCCTTAGAAATCTCAAGAAGTGTTTTCAACGTGGTTCCGCTACCCGGAATTTCCATGCTGATGACACCGTTGTTCACCTTGTGTCCAGTTGCAATGGCAGTAGCTGCAGCTGCAGAATCAGTCATAGGTGTATTCGCCGCGTACGTTTCTAATTCTGCATGGTGAGGAAACTGTTCAAATGAGAGAGTTCCTGTTTCCCCTGATGCATAATAACTCGCAGCTTTGACCGCTTCAAACCCCATGCCATCACCGATACAAATTATCACATTTTTTGGGAAACAGGAACCTACAACTGGTAATTCTGACTCCATACATACCCCTTTTCTTTTTACTTGCTAACAACACCTAATACCAATTCAAATAAATCTTGTCTCATTATGGAATTCTACTGTTTACTGGCAGGGGGTTACTCTCTTCGGTATGAGCGACCTCACGGTCGCGACCGGGAGGTCGCTCATACCAGATTTCCGCTGCTAATGAGACATTATCACTTGAAAATGGTATAACTATGAATTTACCAATTCAATTGTCCGAAATGTACTATTGTAGGAGGGGTTTGTAACCCCGATTTCAGAGAACACGTATAACAAATCGGGGTTACAAACCCCTCCTACGAAGATCTATTGTGCCAATTGAATGCTTCTGAAGAATTTGCCAATTCAATTGACAAGAAGTTCATTAAATAATGAGCGAGTTGTTTCTGTCCACTTACCGTAGTCCTGTAAGAATACCTCTACGGTCTGTGTTCCTTCATTGTCAGCGTAACCAAGTCTCTTTGCTAAGTGAGCTAATTCAGTTCGTTGTGTTGGTAGTGCATCTAAAGCACGGTCATGCACAATTCTCAACGCATTTTCAACCCGTCGTAAAAACCGATATGCATCCGATAAACCGACACTTTGCTTCTCTGTAAGAACACCGAATTCATGCAACTTGTCAATTGCAAGCAGCGTATTTGGTTCGCGAATCTTGGGTATATCTGTCCCATGTTTGAGCTGCAGTGTCTGCACAGCGAATTCAATGTCAACAAGTCCACCATAACCCGATTTCACATTAGCAGTTGGACGTTGTGTTCTTCCACTTCTTCTACGTCTCGATTTCGACTTTCGTGTCGCTTGTGCCTCCTTGCGTTGTCTTGTCCGCACAATCTCTGCGATTTCTTCTGATGTGATCGGTTGCCTATAACAGAATGCATGAGCAGTCTCAATAAATTGGTTACCAACACCTTCCCGATCCCCCGCAACAACCCGCGCCCGTGTAAGGGCTTGCCGTTCCCAGATTTCTGCAGCAGTGTCATAGTAATGCTGATATCCCTCCAGAGGTAAAGCTATCGCACCTCCAGTACCATAAGGTCGCAAACGTAGATCAAGTTCATATATGCTCATTCCGTGTTCACCCCCCAGTTGCTTCACTAACGCCAAACCCAGTGCTGAATAATACTCCGAATTCGGCATACCCTCACTTGTCTTACCATCAGCAGAATAAACATACATCACATCCAAATCTGAACTGAAGTTGAGATCTCGACCGCCGAATTTACCCATCGCAATTACAGCAAAGGTAACAGGTGTTCCATCCTCACTCAAGGGGACACCGTGCTGTTCACGAAGTTGTGCGTCAATCTTTGGATAGATTGTCTGCAAAATTGCCTCTGCTAAGTCAGATAGTTCTTCGGTTGTGGTTGGTAGGTCTGCATTCCCTATGATATTCCTGATAGCAATCCGCCATATTTCATCATTCTTATAACGTCTGAGTGTCTTTTGAACATCTGCCCCACCAGTATTCGTCAGAATCTGTGATACCTCATCCTGTTTTTGTGTGAGTGTTTTGGGAAATTCAGTAAAGGTCGGGATTGTTAACAGATCAAATAATTCTGGACTTGCGATGAGTAAATCTGCCAAGTATAGACTTGAACCACAAACACTTGTGATCGCCTCAAGCGCACCATGTCTTTCCATGAACATGGTATAATAACTACTCCGCGCCCCAACTTTCGCTGCAAACGCATCAAAATAGCGGAGTGCCATATCCGGATCCGGGGTTTTGCCTAAGCAGGTCAACAGGTTGGGGGCAAGTTTAAAGAATGTCCGCCGAACAGATGGAGAGAACTGCTGCCCCTCACTCCCATTGGCAAGCTGCTTAAGTAGACGATGTGCCTCTCGTGTATTCTCAAAACCATACTTACCTAACTGCGTCTGTATTACTTCAAGGTCGTCTTGACTAAGCAGCACAGCAATATCTAACTGATCCGGATCGTGAACATCCATCACTTTTTCAAATATTTCACGAACTCTGGTAACATGTTTTTTGTAGGCATTTTGGAAGGTTACAATTGCATTTTCACGGTATCCCAACCTTCTGGCAAGTTGATATTCCTCCTCTGCTTTTGCTGGTACAGAGTAACGTTGTTGATCCGACTCAATTTGGATACTGTTTTCAACCCTACGCAAAAACCGATATGCATCTACCAATCTATCAACATCATTGGAGTCAAGCAACCTGTTCTCCTTCAAAGACGCAAGTGTCTCCAACGTATTCTGTGAACAGAGAGACCTTCGCTTGCCACCATGTATCATCTGAAGACACTGCACAGTAAACTCAATATCACGTATAGCACCCGGACCGAGTTTGACATGCTTGTCAAGGTCAGCCTTCTCATTAACAAGTCTTACCTCAATGCGAGCTTTTGTGTTGCGAATATCAACTTTGATTTCATTGAGAGTCACACCGTCTAAGTACCGTTGGTATACAAAGGGGTGGATCATGCGTATGAATTCATCACCAAAATCTAAATCCCCCGCAACAGGACGCGCTTTGATCAAAGCCTGACGCTCCCACAGATCTCCCCAACCTTCATAGTAAGTCTCATAACTTTCCATAGAACGGATAATCACACCCGCACTACTCTCTGGACGCAAGCGGATGTCCACGCGAAACACATACCCATCCGCTGTCACCTCACTCATTGACCTAATAATAAACTCACACAACCTCGAGTAATACTCAGAATTGTCAATCCCTTCATCGGTTTTCCCCTCATCCGAACAGACAAAAATAAGATCAATATCTGAACTAAAGTTGAGCTCAAATCCACCGAGTTTTCCCATGCCAATAATAACAAAACGACATGGCGCTGTACCTTCCTCATTCATCGGGGTACCAAACTTCTGTTTCATTATTTGGTCTCTCCCGATTTCATAGCAATGTTGGAGTGACGCTTCTGCTAAATTAGACATCTCCAACGTAGTGGTCTCAACATCAGTCGCATGAAGCAGGTCACGTAAGGCGATACGGAGACTCTCACGACGCTTATATTGACGTATGATACGAAGTTTTTGGTCAACATCCTTATATCTGTTAAGCGATCTACCAAGTTCGTGATACATGATGTCACGGGTCTTCGTAACTCCCATCACATGTGCATCAATTATGTCGTAAAAATAGATAGGATTGCGAATTAGTATGTCTGATAGGTATGTCGATGCACCAAAACAATGTATCACCGTTGGGATCAGAAACGGGGCATCGCGCAACAGCTGATAGAGCCATTTACGATTGAAGATGCCAACGGCAAAGCGAGAAAAGTTATTTAATGCAGCGTTTGGGTTAGGTGAGTCAAGACAAGTTTCTAAAAAAGGAATGACAATTTCCGTAAAACATAATTGTATCTCTACATCATCGGTAAGGAGTTCCTGCAGTCCTCGCAAAATCGATTCGGTATCAACATATATATCACTATCGGTCGTACTGTACAATAACCGATGAATTTCTTCTCTCTGCTGATGGGGGAGTGGTAAGTCAACGATATTCATCATCTATTCTCTATACATAACAAAACATGCAAGTCTATTTTATCAAATACTTATCTGCAATTCAATTCAATTATTACTAATGAGTGAGTAAAATACTTATGAAAAAAACAAATACTATTGGCAAGATTATACATTGAAAACGTTAAATCGCAAATATTCTTGCTATCAAGTACGCAATTACATATAATCACAATGCTTTTACCACACAATTATAGTAGACTTTAGAATTAATCGGGCATGATATTAGGTTCGGTTAGGAAACCGAACCTAACGGGGGTGTTGTAGCACAAACTTTTAGAATGTGTCCGCATCCGTACAACTAAATGAAGATTAATTTATTAATTAATTTATTAATTGGGTAATAAGACATTTCTCCAACGGTAGGCGGGGAATGCCTAAAGAAGCATGCGCGTATGGCATGCTCCATGATTCATACCCGGAGAATGCCAAAAGGCATTCATACCGTTGATTTCTTGATTTAGTGCTTTGTAAGCGCGCTGTTGGGACTTGATGTGCCAGCGCGCTTACAAAGCACGCCTACCAAGGAGAGGTTACATAGAATTACCGAATTATAGTAAAACTCGTAATTATTTGCACATACGGCACGGAACGTAGGGGTTGGGTAACCCAACCCCATTGGCGTCAATTTAAGAAAATATTGTTGTCATTTTTCTTGTGGGAGGGGTTTTCAACCCCGATTTGAGCGGAAATGCACTAAAAAATCGGGGTTGAAAACCCCTCCCACAAGAGGTGAAAATCCTTAAATTGACGCCTATGGGGTTGGGTAACCCAACCCCTACAAAAGTGTTATGTGAGATCCTATCGCGGAGTGTAAACATATTTTCGGATTCTACTATAATAAATTAATCTTCATAAAGTTTGATGCTCAAAATGTCCAAATAATTATATGTTTTACTATACTTACTACTATTCAATATATCCTTGGAGTTGTAGATGCACATCGGTTTAATGGAAGGCACAATTCACCGTGAAACGTTAGGTGAAACCCTTGATGCTGTTGTAGATTACAACATTCATCACTTGCAATATCATGTTTCTCCCGCTTCAAAATCATACCATGAAGTTCGCAAAGAATTGGATACCCGTCTGATAAAGATAGCCGCACTGTCTGGAACATATAACATGATTGATCCTGATATACAAAAACGTGAAGCAGGTTTGCAGAAGTTACGATATGTTGCATCACAGTGTAAGACACTTGGCACTTCGGTTGTGACACTCTGCACAGGTTCCCGTGATCCTCACAGCATGTGGCGCGCACATCCTGAGAATAACACTACTGCTGCTTGGAACGATCTTGTCCAATCAATGGAAAAGGCATTGCAGATCGCTGAAGAATACAGTGTAACGTTGGCTTTTGAACCTGAAGTATCAAACGTTGTTGACTCAGCACAAAAAGCACGGAAATTGTTGGATGAAATGCAATCCCCCTATCTCAAAGTGGTTATGGATGGTGCGAATATCTTCCATAAGGGAGAATTACCGAAAATGCATGATATTCTGAACGAAGCGTTCAACTTACTCGGTGATGACATTGCACTTGCTCATGCAAAAGATTTGGATAGGGACGGTGAAGCAGGCAACCTTGCTGCAGGCACAGGACTACTGAATTTTGATCAGTATCTTACTCTACTAAAAGAAAGCGGCTATGAAGGTGCAGTCGTACTACACGGTCTATCGGAAGAACAGATACCTTACTGTGTCCAGTTTCTAAGAGAAAAGATTAATTCCATATAAGAATAGACTAAAGTAGATTATGTTAGGCAAGACTTCAAACAGCGTATTTCGGAGAGTGACTGCATATTTCAGTCTATAGCTAAGATCTAAATTCAATATCGTCCAATGAGTTTGCTTCAAGTATTTGTTCAAAAAGCATATCAAGTAACGTAAGGTCCTCAATCTCGCTTACCTGATTGATCACTGATTCAGGGACATCAGTAAATTGGTAACGCAATAATTTAAGCACCGCTACCTGTTTCGCTCGGATTTCACCTTTCTCAATGCCTTGTTCAATGCCTTTCTCAATGCCTTGTTCAATGCCTTTCTCAATGCCTTGTTCAATGCCTTGTTGTATAAGTGCTTCTGCTCCTGTCATAATAATATTTTCTACCTCCTTATCTTGTGTATGTGTCCGAAGAAGTTGTACCAATTCTTCTCGTTCGTCTTCTGGTCTGCGGAAAAACACCAGAGAATACAGATACAATATTGCATTTTTCTGTTGTACCGCTTGATCAGGTGGCAATGTGTCCAAGTTTGAGAGTGCTGTTTGCAACGCTTCACGCATAGATGCTTCATCCGCACCTTCTTGCTTCAATACTGTAAGTAACCAACCGAAGGGATGTCCTGTTTTCGTCAAATCATCCGCATCGGCGTCCTTCACACCGAGAAACAACGTGTCAAATGATGGTATAAACCGAGATACCACATCCGGCACATCCATCACTGCAGTTAGCGATAACGGTGTCTGCCATCGTTGTTCTCCAGTGTAATATACAATCGGTAGAATCGGACGTAGACGCCATTCGCCTTTTGGTAACTTTGCCTCCTCCAATTCACGACGCTGCCCATCCCAAATCTGACACATATAGTATAATAACCGAAACCCCATCATCGGGTCAACCGTTGATTGATGTTCTATAAGAATATAGATCATCAGTTCCGATACCTCAGATGCTTCACGGAAAGGAACACAAAACACCATGTCAGATATGACTTCACGCAATCTGTCGTCAACATAACTCCGATTCAGTTCCTTCAATTGGTCAAAGTCCAGATAATCCACCAATTCTTGGGCAACGATCTCTACTAAACCCCGAACGTTCTTTTTTTCTTTGAACAACCACCTCGCACTTTTATCAGGATAATGTCCAATCCGCACATCAAATAAATCCTGTATTTCTATGATGTCACGGTGCTCTGTTTCTGTTTGCTGCATCCAGCCTCCTCACCTATAACATAATCCCATAGCATTTTCAATGATCCAAGCAGATAGATTGGTAGTCGTAAGTATCACACCGTTTCAGACATACGTTCCGCTAAACGGGCAAGCGCGGGTGACCTATCCAATTTTTCAAGTTCCGCTTCAATAAGTGTAAATTGCTGCGTTTCAGCAAAGGCAGTTTTCATCGCCTCCTCAAACTCACCTTCTGTCCGCACATGAAACCCTCGTCCTGAACTAAAAAGTGATGGCATGCAGCTATAATTCCAACACCCGATATCGTTGAAATCACCTTCAAGCAGATGTCGTTCCGTTCCATATCCATGGTTATTCAACAGCAGCACAATCGGGTTCAACCCATACCGAACGGTCGTAGACAACTCCGTCCCTGTCATCTGGAATGCACCATCGCCAACAATAACGAGTGGACGGGTGTTGGGCGTGCTGAGTTGCGCACCAACGGATGCTGGAACCGCAAAACCCATTGAAGTATAGTAGGCAGGACTCAAGAAGTTCGTGTGTTGTTGTATAACCAATTCTGCCGCACCAAACAGACTATCTCCCACATCAGCTATGACTGTCACTTCATCAGTAATAAACTCATTCAGATGTTTGAACAGACGTTCAACTGTCAAGGACGCATCCGGTTTAACTTCAAACGGTTCTGTATCTGGGAATGCCCAACTTAAGTTCGGTTTTTTACGTTTACGGAGTTTTTGGCAATTCAATCCATCAACAAAATCGTCAAACATCACCGCTTCATAAGTATGATAACGGACATTTATTTTCTCTGAAGTCGCATAAATTGAACGGGATCGGTCAAGGTTTGCTGTGTAAATCCCAAGATTTACATCGGTCATGAACGCTCCAAGGATAATCACACAATCGGAATCTTCAACAAATTCCCTGATTTCATTTCTACCCATTGCTCCTTCATAAATACCTAAATAAAGCGGATGTGATTCTGGTATCACAGATTTACCCAGTAACGTTGCAACAACAGGGATACGTTTCTCTTCAACCAGTGTAAGCAATTTGTCTTGATACCCAAATCTATGGAGTTCTACACCTGCAAGGATAACGGGGTTCTTACTTTGATTGATGAATTTGACTGCATCTTCAACGGCGGCGTTCAACGTTTCTGGATCGCTAACGCGTCCCCCCGTTGAAGGACGCCGATAAAGCGTGCCACGCACATCTACCATATCACGAGGAAGTTCTATGTATCCCGGACGTTTATAGTGATATACAGCATCAAGCACCCGATCAATTTCGTTGAATGCGGTAAATGGTTCATCAAGCAACGCAGCAGCAACGGTGATTTCATCATAGATACGTTGCTGCGTGTGAAAATCTCTGACTTTATGGTGGAGGAGTGCATCTGTTCCACGTTCCTTGATACCCGGTGCCCCGCTTATCACAACAACGGGGGATTTTTCCGCATAAGCACCAGCGACTGCGTTCACCATAGACAAACCCCCGACACAGTATGTAATGCACGCAGCACCCATGCCTTTTGTGCGTGCATAAGCATCCGCTGCATAACCCGCAGCGTCTTCTCGTGTCATGCCGATGTGTTGAATATCGCTTTGCTCAATGAGGTTGTAGAAACGCAACACATAATCGCCAGGGATACCAAAGATGTGATCAATATCGTAACTTTTCAGTTTTTTGAGTAGGTATTCACCGATAGTCGGGGGTCTGTTACGCATAGGTCACCTCACTGTGCATAGTTGTTTACTAAAAATTTTGGGTTGCAACAATGGCTGCATCTGGAACTTTTCGGATATTTATCGTGATTTTCTCACGTCTTGGACTACCATCGGCATTTCTAAACCCTTTCTGAAATGAACCACAACATAAACTTAGCGTTTCAACATCAAAACAGATAAAGTGAATTTCCGATAAAACAAACTCTGTTTTACGTCTTCGTGACATTGCTCCTCTATTAATTCGGTTTACTTCATATTTGCTGATTCCCTCTTTCAGCTCATCATGCCAGTTCTTAAATGTTCTTTCTTCATCATTATACTCAACTTCACCAATTGCAAGAATTACTCCGTAGTGACCATAATCATTTATTGTGTTTGTAATAGCTTCCGCATCATTCGTAATGACCGTATGGTTAGTCGTATTTGCTGCATGTGCTTTGAAGTCCCATGAGATTTCACTAAATGCGTCAAACTCAGTATTGCCATACTTTTTTCCGGGCATATCAATAATGTTAGTGAAATTATTTTGACATAAAAATTCAAAGTAAAATCCCATCCACTCCATTTGCTTCCACTGCTTTGATCCTGCTTCTTTCATTTCAATGATAGAGTTTCTACCGTCCCAAACTTTTGGTATATTTTGCGAAGAAATCTGCAATTTTTTAATTGTGTCTACAATCTTCTGATCTAACATGAAAAATTATTCTTCCTCTCTGAATAAACCCCATGAGGGTTCATCTTCCGTTTTATGAATTAGATATTTCCCTGACTCAAGTCTCTCGCGGGCAAATTCATAATATGCAGGAACTATCTCAAAACCAATATAACGTCGTTCCTTCATTTTGCTTACGACTGCAACCTGTCCAGAACCCAAAAACGGATCCAAAACAACATCACCCTTCTGGCTTGAATAATCAAGGATTTTTTCAATCAGTTCAGCTGGCAATTTCGTCGGCGTCTTTATAGCACCCTGCCAATATTCTCTCTTGATTTCCCAAACATCTTCCTTGTCTCTGTAGTGTGCGGATCCACCGTTTTCTGTTTTTGCTTCTTTACCAAAGCGACGGTATGGATAAAATTGTCGTTTTTTATCGTTCTTACATAGGAAGAGACAATGGTAGTGAGAAGTAACATATTTACGTTTGGTCACAACTCCGAACTGATATTTCCAAATGAGGTGATTAACCGTTATAAGTTTGCACGAATCAATTGCAATCAAAAGGTCTTTCAAATAATTCCAACCTGAAAAGATATACATACTTCCAGAATCTTTTAGCACTCTTGTTGCTTCTGACAGCCATTCAAGTGTAAACTCAAGATAGTCACTTCCCTCAATTTCATTGTAACCTTCAAGCACACGATTACCTGTCCGATTGTAGTTGTGTCGTGTTGCTTTGAAATCAATGGCAAAAGGCGGATCTGTTATGACAAGATCAACACACGCATCCGGAATTTCAGTCATCAGCTGAATGCAATCACCTTGTCTAATGGTATCAATATAGTCAAATTGTTTCATGTTTAATATCCACGCTGTGGAAGTATTACAATTGCTCCTTGATTCAAAACTGCTTATCACTATCTAACAGGATAGTCACAGGACCATCGTTAATCAATTCCACATCCATCATCGCTTGAAAAGTGCCACCCAGTGTTGGAATATTGAGCTGACTTAAGGTTGAGATAAATTCCTCATACAAAGCATTAGCAACATCAGGACGCGCAGCCTCTATAAAACTGGGTCGTCGTCCCTTACGACAATCACCATAGAGTGTGAACTGAGAGACAACAAGCGCAGAACCACCAGTATCAAGCAGTGAACAGTTCATCTTGCCATCAGCATCCTCAAAGATACGCAGATTAGCAACTTTGTTAGCGATATATTCCAATTCTGTTTCAGTATCATCATGTGCAATGCCAAGGAATATCAGCAATCCCACACCGATTTCAGAAACGAGTTCACCGTCCACTTTCACACTTGCTGATTTGACGCGTTGAATAACTGCTCTCATATATATTCTTTGTATCACCCTTTCGGTTGCCCTAAAACAGCAACTTATTTCCTTCCAACGCCTTCGCTTGTTCACCACTGAGTGTTAAATTAAACTGAATACCGGGTAACGTACTGAGCCCAATCTGAAAAACCAAATTATTTGAAACTTCATATCGTAAGGCAAGACCAATAATGTTTGATATGTTCAATCCTGAATACTGGATTTCACGTGAAAAATCCCCAGCAATCCATAAATTACCTGCCACAGCAATCTCACCCCCAACTTGGTAATTGAGTGTAAAAAGATCAGTCGTATTCAGTGCTTTTGAGTTTAAAAACACTCCCGCTCCAGCGTGAACCTTAAAATACTTGCCGATTCTTTGTGTGCCAACACAATAGGTGTTAAGACCTACAAATGGAAAACCATCTATGGGACTACCATCACGAAACTCGTTATCAACATTCAATTTATCATCTGCTGTAAATCCTGAATAGACATGACCACCGACAGAGATACTCGGCAAACCATCATTTTTTTCAGGTTTTAAATTATATTTGAGACCGATGAGCCCGTCATAAATAGGTTGGTTATAGACCCTTTTCGCATTCAGTTCTGGTATATTGCTGTCATAGTAATCGTGGACAATTTTTTTTGCTCCCCCAGTCGTCAGCGTCGTTCCTAATTGCAGGTCAAGTGAATCACTTAATCCATAAGTAAATCTGATAGGCACGATGAATGTGTTAAGTTCATAAGTGACCCTACGTGATTCCTGAAACCCACCAATAATAATATCCTGCTTCAGGATTGGTAAAATATTATCTATGGTATGTTGAAACAAACCAAACGACGTATGAGATCCGCCTTTACCAAGTGTTTCCGCTGTTTGCATAGTTGTGAGTTGTGGATTCGCTGGGGTTTGCGCAAATATTGGAGTATAAATCCCTAAGAAAACGAATATAATTCCTAAAATTATGCGGTTTTTAAAGAGCATTGTTTTCCTCTAAAAGTCTTTTATTAAAAAATTTGATTTAATTGTTCTGCTTCCGTCATTTCACTTTCATCACGTTTACCATTATCAGCACGTGTATTGTCATACGCAGTGATAAAATATGGCTTTTCATCAAGGGCTTGGCCAACGATATTCGGGTCCTCTCCAATGATCGTAATGCTTGTTTCATCCCGATGTAAGTTGCGCCGGACAAGGAGTTCTCCTTCTGCATTCTTGGTATATATTTGGTACCCATCAAGATCAATCTCTTTGTTGGCATCCCATGATAAGATTACATCATACTTTGTATTGAAGAGTGATAGCGGGACATAGTAAACGGTAAAGTTTTTCGGGGGTGCTGGCGGAAGATTCGGTGATGTAGCACGAATAGTTGTAATACCTTCAACGCCAAATTCATCCACTGCAGCAATCCTGTATACTTTTGTGGAACCATCCTTTTGGAATCTGGTGTCAAAGTAATACTGTTCACCTTCTGTTAATTCAGCTGCAAGTAAAAAGTTTAGTTGTCTGTCACCACCAACATCTAACGCAGAATACACTCGAAAAAAAGAAAAATCATCAGGAAATTCATAACCTTCCCATAAGAGACCCACAGTTAAATTTCTTGGCACTTCACTCAATGTAACTACTGGAGGCGGTGGGGCAATACTCGGTGTTACAGTCGCAGTCTGCCATATTCGCAAAGGTTCTACTGTTAGACTCGGAGGATTCATCGGATCCGGTGTTTCAACTCCATCTGAATCAACATAAGAGATGCGATATTCATAAGAAAGCACATTCCCATTAGAATCTTTACGATCATTTTCTATATTTTGTGCGTCCACAAACTCACTTGCTGGCGCATCCACCGTTGCAATTAACACATAAGGTTCTTCAGAATAACTTGTTGACCGGCGGTAAATCTTATATGACATGATACCTGCATGTCCGGAATCCGCCCAAGTAATACGCACCTGTTGATCCCCTGGATAGAGTTTCAATCCGAGTGGCGCGCCTGATGTTCGGAGATTTTCTGTGTCCAGTGGGTTCGCGAAATCTTCACTGCTTGTGCATGCAATAAACGGCGTGAAAATCAGAAAAAGTAGCAGAAAACGCCATAATTTATATGTAAACTGGATACATCGTCTATTATAGAACCTATGTAATGAATCCATCCCGTTCCTCCTTTTCATTAGACCAAATACATAATTAAAAACGGTGTGTATATTGTAAGTAGAATCTTTGTGTTTGGAAATCAATCTTTGGAAGAATATTTTCGGATCTTGTTGATCGCAGAGAATACACACCAAAACCCAGATCTGATGATGTAAAACTTGATGGGTACTGTGATATAACGTTAACTGTATTAGGTATTGATGTTTCTGTAGGAACAGTGTCAGTGCTGGAATTGAGTTGGTCAACTATAGATATAAGTACTGCGAGTCCGATACATCCTAAACCGACGCGCGACATGATAATGCTTGTATTTTGCCTGTCCAAAACGACACTTTTTCGGCTTTGAATATCTGCTTGGATAGAAGCGGAGAGATACTCATCATATTCTTCCTGAGCGGAAGTATTCATAAACGTACTGCCTACTTGTAATCCCAACCCCGACGATAACAGTGTAATAGCAGCCACTCGTGAACGCCGTCCAGCTTCCGCAGGTACAATCACCATATTTAGGATAAAAATGCAACTTAAAATGAATGTAAACCGTTTTAAATACGTTCTATAATACCTCATTGAAGTAATCCTTTTTAGTTCATTCGTTTGTTTAAAAGTGTACCCTATCTGTTTCTAAAAGTCAATGCAATCTGCAGAATGAAACTGCGAGGTTCTTTAGTTTTCCTAATGTTCGGATTTTCAAAATGAAACCCCGTGGTAGGTGCGACCTCCCGGACTCGATTTTCGCAGGAAACGTGTAAAATGGGTAGAACTAAATAACCCTGCTGGGTGTGTAAAGTTTTTGGCATGGACATCATGCTGCTTTTGTGTTTGGATACCAATATCTGTCCCAAGCCTTATTCTTTGACAAACATCTCCACTTTAGCACAGCATTGATGCCCGGTTGCTCCCATCTCATAGCTGCTTGTTTACACCTTTCTCCGACAACATGTTTACATGCACTTTCAATCACACCACTTCCAATCATATACCCTTTTTCTCTAAACGCTTTATACTGCATGCGGTTTGCATGTTTTTCAAAATATCTTGCTTCTCTTTCTAAACTCTCTGACACCTCTGCGTGCTGTGTGGCTAAGGCACGAATGCTTGAGGCAACTTCTGCGATGTTCCCATCATGCAGAAAACATTCTGTTTCTTTTATCCACGCTTCAAACAGCTCCGTTTCTGTCTCTTCAAACACAAGTTTCGCAACATCATACAGATGAGACACGGCGTGTGGATAATCCACAATCTGAACAGCATTCGGAAAGTATTCTTTACAAAGGTTCCAAATCCACGCAGCACCATCTCCGATAAATACAATCTCTTGTGTATTTATATCTTTTTGATAGATGCCACTTTGTAGTGCTAACGCATACAACTTTTTACCAAATGCGGCGGCATTTTGACGACCCGCAACATACCGAATACTTTCTGTTCTCACACTCGGGGTCCCACCCGAAACAGGTTGTGGATAATCTCTGTAAATACACCCCACTTTCACCTCTTTCCACCCATCCGGAGAGTTCGTGTGGCACCCATCGCAACTCACATACCAACGCTGATTTTCCGCAAGTTCTTGAGCCTCTACTTGTTCACATACATCCAAATCTTCTGCCAACTTACACACACTTTGATGAAGTGTCGTGTGACTCACTTCTATCCCTTGATGAGACAACTCCTCTGATGCTTCCCTATAGTCAAGCCGCGCAGACAAACGACACATCGCTTCAACAACACGATGCGTGTATTGATCCGATAACTTCTGTTTGACTTCCCACGGGGCATGCCTATGTCCGTGTTCACAACAATACACCCAACGCCTTGGACTTATTTTGCCACAAAGAGTTGTTAGATGTTTCGCACGCTTGCGTAATGGACGACAAGGTGCTTGACACTCTGGACATTCAACAGGTTCACTCTCTTTCTTACCTGCCTTTTTAGACACACACACTTCTAAAAACTTTTGTTCAAGAGAACGAAATGCTTCGGAAACACGAACTTCAACATCATCTAAAGATAAACTCTCGTCAGCATCAATGTCTCCATAGAGATCGGTTACTTCTTTGACAATCTTTCTAAAATCATCTTCCCAATCATTGCTTTCATGAACACTTAATGATATACTTGACATTGGTATCCTCTCCTAAAATTGAAATTTATTTATTAGGTTAGGATACCATGTGTATACATTCTGAGCAAGAACTCCATTCAAGGCATTTTCATGCCAAAAACTTTACACACCCCGAAATCCGTAAACCGTTGACATTTTACATAAGAACTGATACCCTATACAGCAAGGAGGAGAAACATCATGGCAACGTTAATGCAAACTGAAAATCGTATCAGACCGATCTATATTGATGGATACACCCACAAATTGAGTTACGAACCCGGTGAAGATATTGCGTTCCATGTCTCAACAAGTGCAGGAAACTACTCCTTGGAAATTGCACGCATCGGTGTGACACGTGAAGTCGTATACAACGAATCTGGACTCCCAGGAAAAGCGCAACCAGTCCCTGAAAACGCCTCATCACACGGATGTGGTTGGAATGCGACTTTTACAATTGAAGTACCAGACACATGGCAAAGCGGTTATTATGAAGGCACCCTTCGCGCAACTGATGGTGGCGGTGACTCTATTTATAGAAACCATCGTACTGCAGAGAGTTCACTGTTCTTCATCATTCGTGCTTCCAAACCGGGTGAAAACACACCTATTCTCCTCCAACTCTCTACCAACACCTACAACGCTTACAATAACTGGGGCGGTTTTAGTCTCTACGGATTTCACGGACACAGTAAGTTACAAGGCAACCGTGTTTCATTTGACCGTCCTACTGGAGGCATTTTTAGAAATTGGGAATTACCCTTCATCGTCTGGGCAGAGCAGAACGGATATTCACTTGATTATGCAGTGAATAGTGACTTGGAATTCCATCCTGAGATATTGGAACATTACAAACTCGTAATGAGCGTTGGGCATGACGAATACTGGTCTGCACCGATGCGTGATAACCTTGAAGATTTCATCGCAAATGGTGGTAATGTTGCCTTTTTCAGTGGCAATTCTGTGTGTTGGCAGGTACGTTCTGAAGACAATGGACGCGCCCTCGTCTGCTGGAAACAGAGTTACAACCAAGACCCTGTCTATAAAACCGATGATTACAGCACGCTGAGTACCCTGTGGAGTCACTATCTGGTAAACCGACCTGAAAATCAACTGACAGGTGTCGGGTTCTTACAAGGCGGTTATCATTTGAGTCACGGGCAGTTTATGGATGGTAGTGGTGAATACACAGTACACCGTCCTGAACATTGGGTGTTTGAAGGCACAAACTTAGCAAGAGATGACACATTCGGTGGAGAGCATACCATCGTTGGCTATGAATGTGATGGGTGTGAATTCACGCTTGAAGATGGTCTACCCGTACCAACCTATAAAGATAGCACACCTGAAGGATTTACCATCCTCGCAACTGCACCTGTCCGTTGGCATCCTGATGATTGCGAATGGTATGAACGTTGGGAACAAGGACATACTGGCGCAGCAACAATGGGTATCTATACAAAAGGCGGTACCGTCTTTACCGCTGCTACGACAGACTGGTCGCACGGATTGGCTGGTGGCGATGCTGTTGTTGAACGTATTACGCACAATGTTTTGCGAAGGCTTTCAGGAAAAAACGTAGACATTTAACTTCAGGTTTTTGTGTTTTTATACCAAATAAACCCAATTTGTAGCGCAAGGTATCCGTGCCTCGCAATACTAACTTTAACTTGATGTGCCAGCGCGCTTACAAAGCACGCCTACCGTTGGTGAAAGATATTATAGTAGAATCCGAAAATATATTTACACTCCACGATAGAATCTCACATAACACGTTTGTAGGGGTTGGGTTACCCAACCCCTACAAACGTCAATTTAAGGATTTTCACGTATTGTGGGAGGGGTTTTCAACCCCGAATTTATGCGCTTTTCCTCTCAAATCGAGGTTGAAAAACCCTCCCACAAGAAAAATGACAACAATATTTTCTTAAATTGACGCATATGGGGTTGGGTAACCCAAACCCTACGTTCCGTGCAGCATGTGCTAATAATTACGAGTTTTACTATATAACCCGATTAATAAATTAATCTTCATTAGGGACGATATGTGCGCATTATAAACCTAATATATGTGATAACTATAAAAACATTTGGTTAACTGGCACAAGTCGTAACTTTAGCAAGAATCTTCTAATCAAGATAATTTAGTATTAGTCTGTAGGTCGAGGTTCGAAGTTCATTCCTACAAATTGCATCGTCTCAGTAGGAGCGATCTCCGAATCTCGTGCTAATAAATCTTAGCTAGTCAGGTATATTAGACATTATATAAGTTTAATCGAAATGTTTATCATAACACCAAGTCTGAAGTTTAGACGAAAGTTATGTAATCCACAACACTGTAATTCAAATTAATTCAGGACTTACGCAAAATAAGGCTGTCAAGTCCAAAGAAAAAACCGAGTATTTTGGGATACCTCCAGCTCAAAAGAAAATCCTAAGAATTGTTTTTTTAGAGGCTACCCTCAAAAATCGCATACTACATCAAAAAATTACGGCACAACTATACAACTCCTCTTATTTAGTTTTTGACTCAAAGCCAAATTCGTTATTACGCCTGTATAGGTAAGGATTTAGTCGAATTCTAAAAACCGGGAGGGTACTAAAGTTATTAGAAATTACGGCACAACTATACAACTCCTCTTTTTAGTTTTTGTCTCAAATCCAAATTCGTTATTACGCCTGTATAGGTAAGGATTTAGTCGGATTCTAAAAACCGGGAGGGTACTAAAGTTATTAGAAATTACGGCACAACTATACAACTCCTCTTTTTTAGTTTTTACCTCAAAGCCAAATTCGTTATCACGCTTGTATAGGTAAGGATTTAGTCGGATTCTAAAAACCGGGAGGGTACTAAAGTTATTAGAAATTACGGCACAACTATACAACTCCTCTTTTTTAGTTTTTACCTCAAAGCCAAATTCGTTATCACGCCTGTATAGGTAAGGATTTAGTCGGATTCTAAAAACTGGGAGGGTACTAAAATGTTTTGAAAATACGGTATAACTCTACAACTCTCCTTTTTTAGTATTTGCCTCAAATCCAAATTCGTTATCACGCCTGTATAGGTAAGGATTTAGTCGGATTCTAAAAACTGGGAGGGTACTAAAGTTATTAGAAATTACGGCACAACTCTACAACTCCTCTTTTTTAGTTTTTACCTCAAATCCAAATTCGTTATCACGCCTGTATAGGTAAGGATTTAAACGGATTCTAAAAACCGGGAGGGTACTAAAGTTATTAGAAATTACGGCACAACTCTACAACTCCTCTTTTTAGTTTTTGTCTCAAATCCAAATTCGTTATCACGCCTGTATAGGTAAGGATTTAGTCGGTTTTTTAAAAACTGGGAGGGTACAAAAATTATTAGAAATTACGACACAACTCTACAACTCCTCTTTTTTAGTTTTTGTCTCAAATCCAAATTCGTTATCACGCCTGTATAGGTAAGGATTTAGTCGGATTCTAAAAACTGGGAGGGTACTAAAGTTATTAGAAATTACGACACAACTCTACAACTCCTCTTTTTTAGTTTTTGTCTCAAATCCAAATTCGTTATCACGCCTGTATAGGTAAGGATTTAGTCGGATTCTAAAAACTGGGAGGGTACTAAAGTTATTAGAAATTACGGCACAACTCTACAACTCCTCTTTTCTCACAATATTACACGTTCTGGTGTCTCCCCCTCATCTATAGGATTGTAATAGTCCGACAGGGTGGTATCCTTGACCTATCAAGCTGACGACCTGCCTTTATCATTTTTGCCCAAAAGGGTATCAAGTAAAGTTGTTCCGGATAGCCTCCTCTATAGGGCGCACGGAATATATTGTGACAAACGATTTATCTCAATCGGATGCGGATGCGACACACTAAGAATGTCGTATGCGTTGAAAGATTGAAAAACTTCATCGTGAGATCAAACAAGTCACGGGTATTGGCAAATGTCAATGTCGCAAGTTACGTGTCCAAAGAAATCATATTGCCTGTTGTTTTCAAATATGGGTCTGTTTGAAACGTGTTGCGCGTAAACTTGGCAAAACAATTTATGAACTTAAACAAAGTTTATTGGATGATTATATGCGATATCAACTCTCAAATCCAACGTTAATCTTTGAGACTGCGTAAGTCCTATATAATAGACATTAATATAAGGAATACGATTATGTATAGAAGTTATTTCCGTATAGTTGGAATAATACGCGATTCTGTCCACTGTGCAAAGGAAAAACTTGCACAGTATGTATAAATTTGCTATACTTGTCTTATTCAAAAAAACAGTGAAGGAGGCTATTTTTTAAATGGCACACACATTACCTAGACTTCCTTATGCACACGATGCATTGGCACCTCATATTGATGCACAGACGATGGAAATCCATCATGGAAAACATCATCAAGGGTATGTCAACAATCTGAATGCTGCATTGGAAGGTCATGACGATCTTGCGAAATTAGATGTAGAAGAACTACTTAGAAACATTGATCAAGTTCCAGATGATATTAAACAAGCAGTTATTAACAACGGTGGCGGACATGCAAATCATTCCCTTTTCTGGTCAATTATGGCACCGAATGGTGGTGATCCGAGTAGTGGTGAAATCGGTGAAGCGATAAAATCTGCATTTGGTTCACTTGAGGCTGCGAATGAAGAATTCACGACTGCTGCGACGAAACGTTTTGGTTCTGGTTGGGCATGGCTTGTTATCGGTGATGACGGTTTGGAAATCTATTCTACTGCGAATCAGGACAGTCCACTCATGCAGGGACATACACCTATTCTTGGTATTGATGTATGGGAACATGCATACTATCTGAACTATCAGAACAGACGTCCAGATTATGTTGCGGCGTGGAAGAATGTTGTGAACTGGCGGCGCGTCAACGAAATATATGTAGCAAACGCTTAATACTGAATATGGTTTTTATGGGGTAGCCTTTGGTCTACCCCATTTTCTTATATTTCAGATGACTATTTTCGGAATCGCGGATTACACGGATTTCTCGGATAAGACATTTACATTAGGTTTTTTCTTATGATAAGTCATCCGTATGCGCAGCAAATAGAGTTTGATGTTTTATCCATGTGCTCTAATACCATTTCTAACAAATAATGTCATTTCGGAATCGCGGATTACACGGATTTCGCGGATAAGACCATTTGCATCAGATTTTTTTGCTTATGATAAGTCATTCGCACGCGCAGCAAATAGAGTTTGATGTTTTATATCTTCTTCTTAATACCAATTCTAACAAATAATGTCATTAAGGAATTCTATTGTTATTGTTGGTAGGAGGATCTTTCATCGGTAGGAGTGACCTCCTTGTCGCGACAGGGAGGTCGCTTCTACCGGATGTAGACGAAAGAATTAGCACTGCTATCAAGTTAAAAATTGAAGAAATGTCTGTTTATATTCAAAATTCACCATAAATAAAATATATAATTTGTTGGAGGTAAAAATGAATTTTCTTCGTAGTATAATATCTTGGATTGATTCATTTGAGGCTGGTTCTCAATTTCGGAAATGGGCAACAATTTTACTAAAGATTGTTGGTGTCCTTGTTTTTATTGCTTCGATTGTTTGGGGTATATCAATTTTGGCAGGATCAATTGCTATTGGATCCGATTGGGGACGCGGACCTCAGGTAATTCCTATTATTGGTGCAGTTTTGGGAATCTGTATCAATATTATTGTCGGAATAGTTCTGATGATGTTGTTTTGGAACAGAGCTAAAAAAGTCAAAGATCTTGGTGAGGAATCACATTTCACTTTAATACCGATTGCTGTCATCCTTGTGCGTATGGTTGGAGAAGTTGGATTCCTTACATTCGCAGTTGCCGGTATTCAAGTATTTATTTTTTCAATCTTTGGATCGGGAATTTCAAGGATTCTTGCATCTATTACATATGATCTTGGAATAGTTGGTGACTACCGTTTTATTGCGGGTGTCATTTCTCTTGTTATTTCTGTTCTTGGAGGTGCGATAGTATTGATATTTTATTATTTTTTAGCGGAGTTAATCAACCTATTTGTGGATATGGCTACGAACCTTAAGAAGATTGAAGCGAGTGTGTCAACTGAGGAAGTAGTTTCAGAAACTGTTGAGGAAGCAGATTCGGATGCATAATATGATAATAATGGGTGTGAAAATATTTTGGTATTTGTCTGAACCAGGATTCTCAAGATTTGTAGATTTCCAGGATTTCTCCATCAGGTTTTTGTGCTTAGAGTAAGTGTCTCTTGGGAATAGCACGTCACTGCCTAAGCCTCTTATCCTGATAATTCTTGTTCAGACATAAGCAAAAACTTTACACACCCATACCCATATTTTTAGAGGAAAATATGAAAACGATTACGGATAAATTAGAAAAGAATAAGATGTTGAAACTCATAGAATATATATCAGTTTTTTGTTTGATAATGGTTTTGAGTATGGGTTGTGGACAACCTAACTTGGATGACCCGAAAGTTCGAGAAAAGGTGCTTGCTGAAGCAATAGAATATGACAAGTTGCAGACTCGAAAATCACCGTCGGGTGAAGAATTGCGTTTTGCACCAAATCAGGAGAAACCTTATACTGGTTGGGTAAAGAGCGATTCGTTGGATGTAATGGATGATATAAGTGACGAGTTTGACGACATTGACACTGCAATAACATACGATTACGAAGGAGATATGGAACTTGTTCAATATCAACATGGTAAAGTTCATGGTCTCTATATGAGTTGGAGAGAAAGTAGCCAGCAGAATTGTATAAGAGGCACTGTCGTGAAAGGTGTGCCAGATGGTTTGTGGACTGGATGGTATGAAAACGGACAAAAGGGGTTTGAGGGCACATGTGGAAACGGTTTGCTCAACGGGAAATGGACTGTATGGTATGAGAACAGTCAAAAATCAGTTAAAGGAACTTTCCTGAATGGCAAGATGAACGGTTTTTGGACCGGATGGCATGAGAATGGTCAAAAAGCAGGTGAAGGAACTTTCCTGAACGGCAAGGAAAATGGTTTGGTAATTGAGTGGGATGAAAACGGACAAGAGGTATCACGCGAAACCTATAAGGATGGTATAGGAGAAAACGTTGACACATTGACACCATTAAAGGAGGAGTAAATAATGGCAGAACAACACCATCACGAACTTGCTCATGTATTTGCTGATCCAACGCAAACTGTAAACGATGCACGGGGTGCTGCATCCCGCGATGTGAATACACCGTATATTTTTCCAAAGTATACAAAGGAGGAATGGACAGAGAAAGCGGAAACATTACGCGTGCAGATTCGCGTTGCAAATGGGTTAGTACCAGAGCATGAACCGACACCGCTCAACGCGCATGTCTTTGGAAAGATAGAACGCGATGGTTACACTGTAGAAAAGGTGTATTTTGAAGCGTTCCCAGGTTTTTACACAACAGGAAATCTATATCGTCCTAAAGGGAAAACTGGTCCGTTTCCGGGTATTGTAACGCCACATGGACATTGGGGACGTGGACGTTTGGAAGATATTGAACGCGGTTCCATTCCTGCGCGTTGTATTAATTTTGCGAAACAGGGTTACGTTGTATTCTCTTATGACATGATTGGGGTTAACGACAGTAGCAAGCAGCTTGAACATCATTATGGTCGAGAACGTGAGGGATTGTGGGGATTAGGTGGTATGTCACTCCAACTTCAGAACGGGATTCGCTCTATTGATTTCTTGCAAAGTCTACCGGATGTTGATGATGAACGTATTGGTTGTACCGGTGCGTCTGGTGGTGGTACGCAAACCTTTATCCTCACAGCAGTTGATGAGCGGGTCAAGGTTTCTGCGCCTGTGAATATGATTTCAGCGACGATGCAGGGAGGTTGCCGTTGTGAGAACGCACCGAATTTGCGGTTAGATGCGAGCAATCTTGAAATTGGGGCGTTGGCGGCACCACGTCCGATGTTACTTGTCTCTTGTACAGGTGATTGGACAAAAGATACACAGACAGTTGAATATCCTGCTATCAAGAGTATTTATGCCCACTTTGATGCGGAAGACAAAATTCATCAGGTTCAAGTGGACGCAGATCACAACTACAATAAAGAGAGTCGTGAGGCTGTGTATGCGTGGTTTGCGAAATGGTTGTTGGGTGCTGAGGACATGTCTGCGTTCAAAGAGGTACCGTATCAGGTTGAGTCGGACGATAAGCTGCTAGTGTTTTCTGATCAAGATTTGCCTAAGAACACACTGAAACAGGAAGAGATTCTACCTGCTTGGATGAAACTTTCACAGCAAGCGATAGAGAAGCGCAAACCGACCAATGAAGTTGAACATCAAAAGTTTAAGGAAGAGATGGGTGTTGCTTTACAAAGTTCACTTGGGTTGCATTTACCGGAGAGTGATGAGGTGACGCTTGTTGAGCCGGAAGGTGCATTTCCAACGACATATCATAGAGACTTTTCGGCACAGCATGTTGTGCTTGGAAGGAAAGGCGTTGGGGATGCAATTCCTGCCATTTTGTTTCGTACGGAACCTTTAGTGGGACATGATCCGGTAGTTGTCATTGTGCATCCTGAAGGGAAGGCGAAATTGATTGATGCTGAGACAGGACAGCCTGTTTCTATGATAACCGATCTGTTGAGTTCTGATCGTAAGGTTTTGGCTATAGATGTTTTTGGAGTAGGGGAGCACGGTGAATATGAGAGATCAGAGGAAACGAACTTTTTTACAACCTACAACCGCACTACTGCTGCATTACGGATACAGGATATTTTGACGACGTTGCTTTATTATACGACCAGAGGCGATGTTTCGGAGGTGAGTCTTATTGGTATCGGGGAGGCAGGAATGTGGGTATTGCTGGCTGCAGGTTTTACGAACATCAAAACCGTAGCCGTGGATGCAGCACAGTTTGATAGCGACAGTGATGATGCGTTTTTGAAAACGTTGCCTATTCCAAGTTTGCGAAAGGTCGGTGATTTTCGTACTGCTGGTACACTTACTGCTCCGCGCAATCTTATCCTACACAACACGGGTGATGCGTTTGATACCGCATGGATAGAAGAAGTCTATAAGAATCTTGGTATGGTGGATAACCTACTATTGAGAAAAGAGATGATGGTAGAGGTAGAGGTCGCTGGTAGGGTTGCTGAGTTATAGTATCCTAACCTAAGTTGTTACCTAAAAGATTTCAATTTCAAAATCGGGTTAGAAACCTCTCCTACAAGATGGTTTCAAAGTAAAGATGTGGGTGGACCTCTGTCTACCCACATCTGTTTATCTTTAGGCGCGGTTAGTAACCGCCCACAATCTACTTATAGATTATATCCACGTTCGTTGTGTTGTGACAGGTCAAGTCCCATGCGTTCATCATCCTCTTCAACACGTAAGCCGACAATGGCATCAACGATTTTCAGGATAATAAACGAAAGTACACCACTCCAAGCAATTGTGATGACGATGCTTAGGAACTGCTTCCAGACCTGCATTCCTATTGTAACACCTTCAGCTAACCCCGCACCGCCCAATACTGTAGCGGAAAAGACACCGGTCAATAGTGCACCGACAATCCCACCGATTCCGTGAACACCAAATGCATCAAGCGAGTCGTCATAACCGAGTTTGGATTTCAGACTGGTAGCACCCCAGAAACAGAAGATACCAGCAGCGACCCCGATAACGAGTGCTCCCATCGGTCGAACTGTACCAGAGGCAGGTGTGATTGCGACTAATCCCCCAACAGCACCTGTAACAATTCCAAGGACACTGGGTTTTTCATGTTTGATCCATTCAATAAACATCCATGTGATTGCTGCGGTAGCGGTTGAAATTTGTGTGACCAGCATTGCCATGCCTGCTGTACCGTTTGCAGCGACAGCACTACCTGCATTGAAACCGAACCATCCGACCCAGAGCATTGAGGCACCGACGACGGTGAGCGTCAAACTGTGGGGTGGCATTGCTGTAGTCTGGTAACCGAGTCGTTTTCCGACTAAAACTGCGGCAACCAATGCGGCAATACCTGCGTTTATATGTACGACATTTCCGCCTGCAAAGTCAAGTGCTCCGATTATATCACCAAACAGAGAACCGGGACCTGACCATGCCATGTGGCAGAGTGGTGCATAAACGATGAGTGACCAGAGAGCAGAGAATAGTAACATTGCGGAGAACTTCATCCGTTCTGCGAATGCCCCTGCTATGAGTGCGGGGGTAATAATTGCAAATGTTAGTTGGAAGACGACAAATACTGTTTCGGGAATATTTTCTGTCATGGCACCTACGTCAACTTTATTCAGGAAAATATTTCCAAGACCCCCGACAAATGAGTTGAATGTTATTTTTCCTGCCTCCATACCAGCGGTATTGAATGCAAGACTATAACCAATGACAACCCATAGTACCGTGATTATACCTGTTAAAGCGAAACACTGCATGAGAACAGAGAGTACGTTTTGTACGCGTACAAGTCCGCCATAGAAAAGGGCAAGTCCGGGGATTGTCATGAAGAGGACGAGTGCAGTTGCGGTAAGCATCCAAGCAGTATCACCTGAATCTAATTTTGGTGTTGTTGTTATAGCCTCATCAGAATCGGAATCATCTTCTTCCGATTCTGACGCATCCTCATCTGTTTCCTCAGCTTCTGGTGTTTCTTCAGCGGATTCCTCATCCTGTTCTACGGGAGTTTCATCTTGTTCAGTAGGTGTTTCAGCTTCCGCGTCGGTAGTCTCATGCTGGTCAGCAAACACATATTGTGCCACAAATAAACTTGGCACACCAGATATAAATAGAATTATTAAGAACGTTCCAATTAGTAAGAAATTAGAATGCTTCTTTGTAAATTGCGATGCACTTCTTTGTTGCATCTTTTTCCTCCTTAGTTTTTACAAGCGATTTTGCTTGTGCAGTTGGTTTTAACGCAGTAGACTCATTAGTCTACATTCCAAATCTAATCTGTAACTACATTATATTATCTGGACGAACACTACAAAAAAGGGAGATTATTACGACAAGTATTAATTTGGCATTTTATCAGATTATAACAAAGGTTTCAAGTGATTACTTTAAAAGTGAAAAGAGGATCTCAATAAACAGCAAAATAGGTACGTCCATTAGCCAAGAAGTTATACACAGGGATATTAGTGAAACTTCCTATGGACGACCTATTTTGCGATGTATATAACCTACGAATTTGTATTCGGCGGTTATGCGAAAATGTATCTAACGTATTGATGAAACGTTGAAATCTGGATATGCGTTTGCACCGTGTTCTTCATAGTCAAGTCCAGTTTGTTCTTCTTCTTGTGTTACACGCAATCCTGTTACGGCTTTGATTCCGTAGAAGAGGATGAAACCTGTAACGAGACACCATCCGAAGACAGCGACGACTCCAACGAACTGTACCCAAAGTAGTCCGAATCCTCCACCGAATAATGCTCCGCTTGAGCTGTCGAATAAACCGAGAAGGAGTGTGCCTAATGCGCCGCAAGTACCGTGAACTGAGATAGCCCCAACTGGGTCGTCAACGCGAAGGCGCTCTAACAAGATTACACTGAGAACAACCACGATACCACCGAGTGCTCCCATGATAGCAGCTGATGTTGGGGATACGGATGCACACCCTGCAGTGATTGTTACCAAACCAGCAAGTGCCCCGTTGAGTGACATACCAGCGTCGGGTTTTCCGAGGAAAATCCATGCGGTAATCATTGCGGTGATGGCACCCGCGGCTGCTGCGATATTTGTAGTTACAGCAATACTTGAGATTGTACCAGCACTTGCTCCCATTTCGCTTCCGGGGTTGAATCCGAACCATCCCAACCATAGAATAAAGACACCGAGTGCAGCGAGAGGTAAGTTATGACCTGCTATTGGTCTTGGTTTACCTTCACCATCATATTTCCCAAGGCGAGGTCCTAAGACGATTGCACCGGTCAATGCGAGCCAACCGCCAGTTGAATGGACGACAGTTGAACCGGCAAAGTCTGACATACCGAGATCTGATAACCATCCACCACCCCAAACCCAGTGGCCAACAATGGGATAGATGATGCCTGTGATGAAAACACTATAAATCAGGTAGCTTTTGAACTGTGTTCGTTCTGCCATTGCCCCAGAAACGATAGTTGCGGCGGTTGCTGCGAATACAAGTTGGAAAAGCCACGCAGCGTAAGTTGGTACAGAACTCCAATCAAGTGCACTGAAAACATGGGATGACCAATCATTGGCTTCAAGTGCATCTGCACTTAAAACAGGAACGAACCAACCGCTTGTTCCCATGAAGGCGTTACCAGCACCGAACATAATGGCGAACCCAATTGCCCAATATGCGATTGAACCCATTGAGAAGTCCATCAGGTTTTTCATGAGGATATTGACTGCATTTTTAGCACGTGTGAAGCCAGACTCTACCATCGCAAAGCCTGCTTGCATGAAGAAAACGAGAAATGCTGCGACAAGTACCCACAAAGTATCTGCACTATACTTTGAATCTGGAACTTTCCACATATCCTTTGTATCCTTCATTACCATTTGTTCTTTTCCATCCTCATCCGTCACTGTATCCTCGTACTCTTTAACCTTAACTTCAACCTTTTCGTATCCATCCGCTTCAGAATCAACGTATCCTTCTAAAGCGAACGCATTCATGCTTAGTAGGCAAGTTAGGATGAGTAGTAATGTTATTATGACACCTTTTTTCATCTATAAACTCCTATCATTCAATAAAACTATTTTTTCTTTGATCTCCGAATAGTTGAAAGTTTGTAACTGTAATGTCGTGTTCGTTTATTGTTATATTTGGGGTATCGCGAATCACTTGGATCCGCGATACCCCAAAGTGATGAACAGCTCGGATGTTTTTCCAATGTACTGTTCTACCACATACGCACGAATGTCATTCTTCCGGTAAGTCCTGAATCTTCAGAATCTTCATCCATTTGGGTTTCAAAACCGACAAAGAGTCCGAGTGTGTTGTTTTCACCGTAGTTCATGTTGATGCGTCCACCGACAACAAGACTGTCAAGACCTGTTTCAGTTTCTTCCTCTAAACCCGATAAAGTGGCGCCTACTTCTAACTGCGGACCAACTGCAATATTATCAGTGATTGAATAGAGAAGAAAATCGCGTGTATAGAATAAATCATCATCATAATCAAATGGTGTGTTGAAAAACAATTGTATCCACGATTCAAAGTAGATGGAACCTGCGGTGAGATAGGTGAACAGCTGCGGTGCAATTAGAGAATTGGGACCGTTTGCTGCTTCATAGTCAAATCCGATACCGACCATTGGAATGAAAGATAGTGAAAGTGAATCACTATCAACAGCAGAGATTCCAATTCCAAGGTCAAATTCTGCGAAAGTACCGACAACATATATGTCACTATCTATAGATACACTTCCCATCGGATAACTACCACCGAACCAGATTTGTGTTCCGAGGCTATCCGTATCAGTTCTGAACCAACCAGAAACACTGGCTTCTTCTTCCATTTCCATTTCTTCACCGGCTTCGTGTGCATCAGCAAAAACCATTGATACACTACCAACTGCAAGGATGCAAACGATTGCCAACAATTGCGGTAACCAAAACGCTTTAGTTTTCATTTAAATCTCCTTAGTATAAAAATATTCAAGCACATGTTTGTCATGCTAGAATTTATTTTTTGCCAGACCGAGTAAACTCATCTTGATTCTGGCATTAAGTTATGTTAGAATCTGTGCGTAGTCGCACTGGTTTCTTTAAAAGCAATATGCGTGCCAATTGTGTTATGATGTTACTTGATATGAAGGTATTGTACTTTATTGGTATAAGACCGACATTATACGCACCCATAATCTTCCATCTTATGTGTCAAAAGTAGTTAGGAAAAAGTTTGCAAATACGGATAGTATTAGGAAATCGGTTTCTGTAAAAATGCTGAAATTTTCATCACAAAATTGCCTAAAAAATAAGCATATTATACTTGCCTTGATTGTCATCGTTGGTGCGTTTCTTCGGTTTTGGCATTTGGGGGAATGGAGTTTTTGGAAAGATGAGGTGCTGACCGTACTTGATGCGGAGGAATTTTCTCTCACAAATTCTCCGATCAACCCTATTCCGTATATTGCGGCAAAGTTCTCCGCCTTGATTGGTGAAAAGTTTTTATTTTTGTTTGATGTAGCGGATGAGTGGAAAAGTCGTCTGATCTTTTGTATAGTAGGTATTGTATCTATTCCGATTGTGTTCTGTTTGGGACAGTGTTTATATAATAGTCGTGTCGGTTTATTCGCTGCATCTTTTGTTGCGTTGTCCAACTGGCATCTGTTTTGGTCACAGAATGCCCGTTCATATATTTTGACGTTTCTGTTTGCTGTGTTGACTGCGTGGTTTTTCTACCGTTCCCTTGAAAACGATTCAACTGTATTTACAATAGGTGCGCTCATCTCCTGTATTTGCCTTGTTTTGTCGCATTTGCTTGCGGCTGCAATTGTACCTGCCTTGGCGGTCTATGCAATGCTGCAATTATTAGAGAGACGTAACCGAAAAAGGTGGATTAACTTACTAATTTTCTTTATTCCGTTTGCATTCCCGATATTGATGCTTGCGCTTCCAGAGATTCGTGGGTACATATCGTCTGGGTGGGGTCACAATATGTGGGGACGGAGTCCGTTTTATATTGTGTTAACAATTGTTCACGGGGTTAGCATTCCAATTATGATTACAGCATTTTTTGGAGTAATCATAAAACCTTTTGACCGTCCGACACTCTTTTTAGTTTGCTTTTCGGGAGTGCCTTTGGTGCTGCTCTTGATTGCGTCTCAATTGCAGAACGTTGCGGGTTATTATCTGTTTTGGTCAACCCCTGCTTATTTTATCCTTGCTGCAGGTGCATGTGATCAGCTCTGGGAAAGATTAAGACCGGAAGGTAGCAGAGATCTGTTACGTATCGTTGTGCCATGCGTGATTCTGGTGACTATGTTCTCACAAGACTATCTCTATTTTCGGTATGAAAATGGGGGTAGACCGAAATGGCGGGAAGCACTGCAAGGTATTGCAGCAAACCGAATGCCTGCTGATACATTGGTGTTATCAGAACCTAAAATGGCACGGTATTACTTGCCCGAAATGGAAGTCGTTGATATTGATGTATTGGTGAAGGACGCTACGAGTTTTGAGAGAGAATGGATAAGTTTAGGTAGAAATAGGTTGTGGTTTCTCGTAGATGTGGCAAGTTTTAATGTATTTGATAAAGATCAGATTGTGCGTAATTGGATTCGTCAACGGGGACGTATGTTGGGAACGGTCCCAGCATACTCGCGTGCAAAAGATAGGACGATGTTGCTTTATCTTGTAGAGTAGAGAAGGCGCGGTATTATATACAGCGCCTTATGAGGTTACTCCTACCAGAAACGTGTGAAATTCATCCTGCCAGTGAGTCCGGAATCTCCTTCCGCTTTCTTAGTTTCATACCCGACATATAAGCCAAGTGAATTTGCTGTACCATAGGCGATGTTGATCCGTGCGCCAACATTTAGTTTCAACGGTTTATCCAGCTCATCTGCAAAAACGAATACTGTTTCAAACTGAGGACCGATAGCGATGGTATCATTCAGTGAGTAGGTAAGAAAACTTCGGTTGTAGAGTTCATTACTGCTCATATCATCAAACACTGTGGAAACTGTTGCGATTGTCCAGTGGAAAAAGAAGATGTTCGGAGCGTTCAGAAACGCAAATACTTGGGGATATAATGCATCTGGTCCGTCTTCACCGGTATAGTCAAATCCGATCCCTACCATCGGCAGCAATGCAAGTGATACGGAATCAGAAAGCATCACAGGAACATTCACACCAAGGTCAAATTCACCTGTATACTTACCCTTATCAACATCATTTATATATATGTTGGAAGCGATCGTAACGCCACCATCACCAATTGGATGGTTTGCACCGATCAAGAAGTAGCTGCCTAAACTGTCAATATCAATCTGGAACCATCCTGTTACACCCGGTTTTTCATCCATTGCTTCGGATTCGGGAGCCATCTCACCTTCACTTTCGTGTGCGTCAGCGAAGACTGTAGAGGAACTGAGAAGGGATACGATACTGATCATAAAAATAATAAAAGTCATCTGAAATGTATTGGTTTTCATTAAAAGTCTCCTTAGGTTTTGCAAATTACGACAATATGCCCATTGGAATTTGCTAGATTATGTACTGAGTATTAGGTAATAGATTAAAATATATGGTCTATAAGCGAGTTCAAGACTATAGAACTCTAACAAGAAACCTAACACTTATTTTTAAGTATAAGTATACCTTATTTGCTGAATGGATTCAACAGTTTTAGAGGTATTGGATGTACGGAAACGCGGATTACATGGATTGTGTGCGGAATCGCGGATTACGCGGATTACACGGAATACGGGGATTAAGACTTCTGCCTGAGGATATATTACATAAGATAAGTCTTATCTGAGCAATACGACTGATAGCCGAACTCTTATCCATGAAATCTGCGTAATCTGTGTCCTCCGCGATTCTAAATACACCCTAATTGTAGTACAAATATTTTACTTTCTCAACTGCATAAATTAAGAAACTTTAATTTTTTGTCTTCGTTAATTCTTTTGTGATGAAAATTGGGTTTTCTGAATCATCTTGAAACACATTCAGCATTTCCCAAGTTTGAATCAGATTCTTACCTTTTCAGATAACTACAACTAAATCCAAATTCTCTCTATTGCGGGATGCATCTGAATGAACCCTGACCAGAAAATTCAAAAACTAACTTCACTACTTACGAAACATCATGCATATCGTAATAACTGCTTGAATCTTATTGCATCCGAAAACACACCATCGCCATTAGTAGAAGAACTCTTTGATGAGAGATTGTCACAGCGATATGGTAGTTATAAAGGCATTGACCTTAATCACCGGACCTACAAAGGCAATCGTTTTATTGTAGAAATAGAGACATTTACGCATGAATTAGCGAAGGAACTATTTGATGTAGGGTATGTTGATTTTCGTCCTTTGTCTGGAAACATTGCGGGAATTGCAGCGACATTTGCATTGGGCGAACTGGGTGCTACTGCGTTAGAGGTAGACAACGGACACGGTTATGCCCAAAAACTTGCAGATTCACCTTTGAATGTAGACATAAAGTCAGTTCCGATTCCATGGGACGATGATAGGTCAAACATTGATTTACCTGCAACGGTTGAACTGATTGAGAAACATAAACCGAAAATTGTCAATATCGGTTCTGGTGTTTTTCTTTTTCCGCAACCTGTGTCTGAATTGAAAAGCGCGATGCGTCAAGCAAATCCGGAGTCATATCTGATTTACGATGCAGCCCATGTGATTGGTCTGATTGCAGGTGGTACATTTCAGTCTCCGCTTGCAGAGGGTGCGGATGTTGTTATTTCCAGCACACATAAGACGCTTGCCGGTCCACAAGGTGGTATGATTCTAACAAACGATAAATCTATCGCGGAACGTATTGGGGATTCTCTTTATCCTTTACTGATGAGTAACCATCATCTTAGTCGGTTGCCGGCATTAGCAGGAACGTTTGTTGAGTGGATGGCGTGGGGTGCTGCACACGCGGATGCAATTGTAGCAAACGCGAAGGCACTGGGAAGTTCATTAGCAGAACGTGAAGTACCAATACTTGCTGCTGAACTCGGTTACACAGAATCACACACATTGATACCCATTATAGATGCTTATGGTGAAAGTAGTGAAATGGCAAATCAACTTGAGACGTGCCATATAATAGCAGGAGGTATGAAAGTATCTGCTAAGGTTGGTACAAATGCTTTACGTCTCGGTGTGCAAGAAGTTACGCGAAAGGGAATGACACCAGAGGATGCACCTGTAATTGCAGATTGTATCGTTGCTGCGTTATCTGGGAACCCACCTGAGAAGGTTAAGAACAAAGTTATGCAAATTGCCCAAAGTTTTAATAGAATGCAGTTTACGTTATTTTAAATAGGTAAATTGAAAAATCGTTCCGAAATCGTAACTTTTACAATTTATGCCAGTTATTATTATATATACTATTGTTATATTTTAAATATTTTAATTCTAATGTAGAGTTACTCATTATAGAAATTATCAAAAAATATATAGGAGTTGGTGAATGAATAAATTATTCTTCAAATTGAACTTATGTTTTCTGATACTGTTGACAATCGTTGTAGTTGGATGTCAAAGCGAAAAACCTAAAGAAATTACTACTGCGAAAAAGTTAAACGTCGTTGCGACAATAAGTATGATTACCGATATTGTGAGAAATGTTGGCGGGGACAGGATTGATGTTACTGGGATCATTGGAGAAGGGATTGATCCTCATTTATTCAAACCGAGTGCAAGAGATACAAAACTGATAATGGATGCGGATATTATCTTTTATAACGGGTTGAATCTGGAAGTGAGAATCACGGGTGCTGTGTTTGATAAGATGGCAGAGAAAAGGAAAGCCGTTGCGGTCACAGATGGGATTGAACGTTCAAAGCTGCGTAAAGCCACAGAATTCTTAGGGGGATATGACCCTCATGTTTGGCATGATGTGACACTTTGGATGAAAGCGACAGAAAGGATTCGTGACACATTAGTGCATTTCGACCCGATCAACGCAGATTATTATCGTGTTAATGCGAAAACATACTTGACGACATTAGAATCTTTGCATCATGACATTCAAAAACTCGCCGCACAGATACCAACGAACCGAAAAGTTCTTGTTACAACACATGATGCGTTCGGTTATCTCGGAAGTGCTTATGGATTTGAGGTGCGTGGTCTGTTGGGTATCAACACAGAGAACGAGGTAGGTATTGCTGATGTAAAAGCGTTGGCAGCGTTTATTGTTGAAAATGGTATCTCTACGATGTTTGTTGATACCTCATCATCCCAGCAAGGGATTGAATCCGTGCAGGCTGCCGTTCAGGCGAGTGGGTTTGAAGTTGCCATAGGTGATCGTCTTTTTTCGGATGCGATGGGATCAACTGGCACACCAGAAGGAACTTATGTGGGTATGATGCAACATAACATGACGTCTATCGTGAACGCACTTCAAACTGAATTGGCTTATTATCAGAAATGAAGTTGGGAACTAATGTAGTGAGAAATTAATAAATAGTGTCATTAATAAAATTGTGTCTAAGTGAATCAAAATATTAACCGATAATTGTGAATCAGAAAACAATTAAGGAAGTAACTATGGAAAATAAAACACCCGATTGGGTGAAAGTAGCTGAATTAAGCGAGGTGCCAGAGGGCAAACCGAAGGCAATTAAGATGGGAGAGGGACGGAGTATTGCCCTCTTTAATGTTGATGGTAAGATATATGCGACCGATAACCAGTGTCCACACATGGGGTATCCTTTGACACGAGGTACGATACGTAATGGCATTCTCACATGTGATTGGCACCGTCGCAGCTTTGATTTAGCGGGTGGCGGTTGTTTTCATGTTGAATGTGATGACTTGAAGGTATTTCCGGTTGATGTCCGAGGAGACGAAATATGGATTGAACCTGGAGATATGACGTACCGTCGTGCAGCAGAACATAAGAAACTGCTTCGCGAAGGACTCTTGAGTGAAGATCGATGGACAATGTCGAAGGCGATTGCGCTCTTGTTGAAAGGTGGCGTACCCGAAGAAGAAGTAATGGGTTCTATTTTGGAACACGTTGCCCGACATATTCCCAGTGCTCATGGGTCAGAAGGTGGTGGTGATGTCTCCAAACTCATTAACGGACTTAGAGTGGGAAGTAGATATGAGGGTGAAGACAGACTCATCGCTGTTACAACTGCTGCGTGTTCTGCAGCGGGTGAAGCACGGCAACGTCTTGAAGTTGTGCCACTACCTGAACCCGTCGCGTGGGAAAAGATAGAACGTTGGATACGTGTTTTCTCTTATGAGGGGCAAGCTGGCCGCATTGAGCGATGCTTGTTTACTGCGTACCAAAAAGGAGATGCGGAGAAATTGCGTCCCCTGCTTTTTGAGTGTGTTGTTGAACCGCATTTTATTGATAACCCTCAAATACCGCTTTATGTGAGTTATCTATCTGAGACAGTTGATGAGTTTGGATGGGACAGAACAGCAGACCTATTTTTCTATCTCGGTGCGGACCTTGTCGGACACCACCCATCGGATCCTGAGCGTTACCGCAGAGATGCGATTAACCTCATGAGAGAGATGTTGCCCACTGTTGAAAACGCTGCTTTGGAGCGAACTAACAAATTTGATGAAGATGGCTTTGTGGAAGCACTTACTAGTGTTGACATACAACGTTCCTTTGAGGAAATACAGGCAGTTATAGTTGATGGAGTCAATATGGACAGAGTCATTACTTCATTGGTTCTTCTTGCAGCAGATCGTATGGCGAACACGCCTGTCAATGTGGACGCGGGTTGGTGGAACTTAACAATGGAACTCAACCTTGCCTCGTCTTTACGAAGTGCGCGTAAGGTGGGTGGTAATCTTGTTGCAGCGAAAGGACTATTCCATGTAGCGTGGCAGATCTTTGCAGACCGTTGGATAAATATTATTCCACGACCGTTGAGTGAACCTTTGAGTGCGGAAAAGCTTGATGTTGCAAATGAGGAAGAAGGGGTTAATTTAATTATCAATACGATTGAGTCACTTAATGTGCAGGATGTGGGACCACAGGTCCTCGGTTATCTGAATGCGGGTTATTCTGCTGAACGTTTGCTGAAAGAGATTGGTCATTCAGTGCTTTGGGATGATACGGGAAGTGAAGTATTGCCTACATTGCGCACAGTTTTTGAGGAATGGGATCATGCCGATGGTCACCCTGCACAACCGCAGCTTCTGGTTGGTTTGGCACGTTATGTCACTGATATCCGATCCAACACTGACAACAAATCTGCGGCTACCACTGCAATGCGTTTCTCTGAAGGCCGAACTACAATCGAGGTCTTTGAGGAGTAATCTCTCATGAGCCAAAATGCTTGGCACTTACCACGTGCGGAATATATTGAAGCGGTAAATAAAGGGGATGTGGATCGGGTCAAATCCTTGTTAGCAGACAATGAGGAACTTCTTGATTTCATAGATGAACCTTGGTTTGTCTATGATTCTCCTGCGGTTGTGTTTGCTGCTTCAATGGTCAATCGTCCGCTTGTAGAGGTGCTGCTTGATTCCGGTGCAGACATCAATGCTAAGAGTTCTTGGTGGGCTGGTGAAACCACAGCACTGCAGCAGGCAACGGGTGCGATGCTTGGGTACAACAGGGAATTAGCTGAGTATCTGATTGAACGTGGTGCTACGATTGACGTTCACGCTGCAGCCGGTTTGGATATGTTTGAAACGCTTGAGGCGTTGATTCGTGAAAATCCGAATGTTGTAAACGCACTGGGATGCGATAGCATGTCGCCGCTTCATTTTGCGGCGACACCTCGAATTGCAGAACTGCTCCTCAAGCACGGTGCGGACATAAATCTTCGCGATCGTGACCATTGGGGAACTGCTGCTCAATGGACAATGCGAAGACGTCCTGAAGTTTGCAAATACCTACTTGACCAAGGTGCAGAAGGAGATGTCGTCATATATTGTGCGATGGGTTACGTTGAACAGGTTAGGACAGAATTTCAAAAAAATCCTGAATTACTAAATCTTAGGATAAATATGAGAGCACCTGAAGGCTATATTATCCCATCGTCTGAGTCATCAAAGGTAAAAGATGGTCAAACAGAGGTTGTTCCTGGCGGGCATGTTTATGCTTATCAGGTTGGTCCGACAATGCCACTGCTTGAGATAGCACTAAAGTTTAAGCAGCCAGCAATTGTTGATTTACTCATTGACATGGGTTATGAGATCAATTTGCGAGATTGGTATGTGTTGGTTGGGCAGGGACCTAAGCGATTTGATGCGTTGGTGAAAGGGTTTCTTGCGAAGGGACGTGACATAAACGCGCTTCAAGAACATCAACGTGGCATGTGGACACCGTTACATTGGCTTTCACAACGTGGTTTGACTGACGGTATTGCTTGTTTATTAGCAAATGGTGCTGAACCGAATGTTGTTGATGACAAAGGACAAACGCCGCTTCACTTCATCGCACAAAAGGGTGTTGGCAAAAATCAAGCAGAATTGTTGATTGAACACGGTGCTAATCTGAATTTACGTGATGATGCAGGAAAAACACCGCTTGATTATGCCAAGAAAGCGAAACGAAAATCGGTGGAAACGTTTCTAACAGAATTGTCACAGACGAAATAGTTTATTTATATTATGAAATGGTAAGAGAGGGATTCTCAAACCGATAAAAATAGGAGATGAAAACAGTGTTATCAGAAAATGGAAATTTTGTTAAAGTTGCTGCCCGTGGCGATATAGCAGAGGGGAAACCACGTGCGGTTAGAGTTGAGGGACATAGTATTGCCCTTTTTGAACACGAAGGTAATGTCTATGCAACGGACAACCAATGTCCGCACATGGGTTATCCGTTGATACGAGGGCATGTTAAAAGAGGCGTGTTATCGTGTGACTGGCACGGTTGGAGTTACGACATGGAGGGTGGTGGCTGCTTCACTGGAGGTTGTGATGACCTTGCTACGTTCCCTGTTGAAGTTCGCAATGGGGATATCTATGTGGATGTTGGCAGTGGTGGTAAGAAACGGGATGATGCGCACTTCCTGTTGCTAAAAGAGGGTTTGTTTTCACACGATAGTTGGACGTTGTCCAAAGCTATTGCGATTATGTTGGCAAAAGGTGTATCTGAAAAAGAAACGTTGGATATAATGGTGAAGCACATGGTGCCTCATATTATTACGGGTGAAGGCTTTCGTGCTGGTGGTGGCCGTGTCGCAACGTTTATGCATGGGATTAAAGTTGCCCACATGTATGAAGCAGAGGATCGTCTGATTCCGTTGATGTTTGCTGCGACTCATGCAGCAGGTGGACATCATGATCGTCCTGATCGCGAACCTCTTCCACCTCCAGTTGACTGGGAAAAACTTGAAAATTGGATTAGAGTTTTCACCGAGGATAAAGAGTGGGAAGGCATAGAAAAATGTTTGATTACAGCAAGACAATTAGGTGGACATGAAGACAAATTCATCCCGCTTTTCTTGGATTGTGCGTCCGAATGGTTTTTCCTTACTAGTTCCAGAAATCTTATTGATCTATGTCATCTGGCTGAATTGCTTGATGAATGGGGCTGGGATATTACTGGTGAGTTAGTCTGCAATCTCAGTGCTAAGATACTTGGACAGGGCCGTGGCAGACCGGGTGAACGGCTTCGTGAAGCACTTAAAAAATTGGAAGGAATTAATCATATCTTTGATGACCTTCCGCAGGAAAAATCACCTGATACTGACGTTGACTTTGACGAAGATAGATTATCCGCTGATCTGGTCAGTGGTGATATAGACACAATTTTTGATGCGATAACAAAAGTGCTCACTGATGGCGGATCCATTGATAGAATTGCTTCAACGATGGTCATGACTTCCGCTGATAGGATGGCAAGAACACCTGTCAACATGAGTCCGGGTTGGTGGGATTTACAGGAAGAGATGGAATTAGCCGCTAACATCAGAAAGGTGCTTCGATTCGGAAGTGTCAAAACTGCTGCGAAGTCACTCTATCATTGTGGTTGGAGGTTTTATGCTAACCGCTGGCTAAATATACGTCATCAACCGATTTCCGAGGTGAGATCGTCTTCAACATCTAAAGTTCTTGATGAGGATGCAGCACTCGCAGAGATTATTGACAGCATAGAGTCTGTTCGTGTTCAAGAAATTGGACGACGGACACGTGAATATCTGAATGCTGGTTGTTCTGCTGAAAAGTTATTGTCAGAAATGGGTCAATGTATACTCAAGGATGATCGTGGTGAAGGTCTGTTTGGTACTATCCATATCGTAGATAGAGAGTGGCATTACTGTGACACACATCCAGCCAGAAATCAGTTGATCGTTGGATTGGCAAGATGGGCAACGGATGTTCGTAGGAGTACGGGTAACGATTCTGCTGTGCAAACTGCACATCGCTTTGCCAAAGGTGAAACTGCTACGGAACTTTACGAGTAGCGCAAATAAACCGCTATTGTAGGGCAAGGTTTTATACCTTTGCCCTACCATTTTATCTTATGAAAAAATTCGTCTTACCTCTCTTTTTTAGTCTACTATGTATGTCAGTTTATGGTACATCGT
The DNA here is from genome assembly GCA_963663765.2 of Candidatus Poribacteria bacterium. Classification (GTDB taxonomy): domain Bacteria; phylum Poribacteria; class WGA-4E; order WGA-4E; family WGA-3G; genus MSPOR6. Next base: position 329,724 of record CAXXUA010000003.1, read on the forward strand.
TGGAGACTGTTTTTCATCTCGGTGAGAAGCAGTCCCCGCGCCTTGAGAAGTTATTGCCGCATGTGGCAAGGAGTATAACTTTCAACAATGACAGCACAAAGTTAATTGTACATGAAATGGGTGGCAGCATCGTAGAATGGGAAATTCAAACACGTCAGAAACGCGTGATCTACAGGATTGAAGAAGATCAGTGGTCTGCTTATACTCCCAGAATTAATTCTATTATTCTTCCAAAAGCAAATGATGGGATCACTGTTTTAAATATATCAAATGGCAATGGGATTAAGTTGAGGAAGATTTGTAAAGATTTTCAGTTCATAAACATGGGTTGTGAATTAAAAAGACAATATCAGAATGGTTTTTTTTCATCAGATGGTCATCTTGTAGCACTGACAGCAGGTGGTAATGAAATAGAATTGTGGCGTTTTTCTTATGCGTGCATTAGTACTGAGAAAAACAACCAGAATAAGATTGAAATAACACCCTGGAAAATTCATAATTTGAAAACACAGTTACCTGTACGAAACGGTATGGTTATATCTCCAAGCAAGTGTTTAGTCGCTGCTGCCGAAGGTACATACAGAGATGGTGAAGGACATCGCACAATTATTGAGATATGGAATCTAAAAAATAATAAGCGACCGATTCGTGTTTTCAATACTGGCGAAATTCTTGGTGTCTGGAACTTAATATTTTCAGATAGTAGTCAGATGCTTGCTGTTGACTCACAACACAACGCCAAATCTGGAATTCGTGTTTGGGATGTAAACACGGGTGCGCAACTTCTTAACAAATCTGGGTTTGAAGCGTACTGGACACGTTCCCTTGTCTTTGCTCCTGATAAGATATCAAGTGAAACAGAATATCTTGCCTCAGGAGACGAAAAAGGCAATCTCAGAATATGGGAGATACCCGGCGGTCAATCTACCATGTGGGTGAACTATCCAACTGGTATTCAAGCGTTGGCTTTTTCGCCCAATGGTGAATACTTGGCAGTAGCGCTGTGGGATACTACAATTCAGATTTTAAGGTGGAATAGAAATGAACATTAAAAATGAATCGTATACGGATGAAAAGGGACGCACCCGTTGGCGTGTCAACGATGAAATTGCTAATAGATTACTTGAACTTCATACTTTCCTGATTATAGCTGATTATCCTGAAGACCATGCATCACGATATCCTCGTTTGGCACACTCTATCTCACGTTTCCCAGAATCCATCGCGGATCTTGTCGATCAAGGAAGGTTACAAGAAGAGATTGGTGGTGTTGGTGAGATCGTTGAGACTATTATTACTGAATATCTCCAAACAGGAACATGCTCAAAAATACAGGAATATTCAGGAGACATTCCGCAGACAATTGCAGAACTTGTACCTGTACCGGGACTAGGTGCTAAGACAATCAAACGCTTATTTGAAGATGTTGGGATTGTTAGTCTCTCGTCGCTACGTTTAGCGATTGACGAAGGTAAACTCAAGGGTTTCAAAGGTATCGGCAAGAAAACATTGGACAAAATTGAGGAATATCTTGATGCGAATTTATAAAAAGTAAAAGCCACGAATAGAATTGCAAGCAACCGAGACGTTCTCTGGAGTTGTGAAAGATGCGGAACAATAAGGTACAGTTCGCGGTCGTCAGAGAAGACCCCATGATAGAAGCGGAGTTGGTCCGTTTAACAAAAGCAAAACACGTTCTGCTTATCGCTTCTGGTGGCTGCACTGCACTAACACTACAAGCACTGTTTCCAGATTTGCTTATGACCTTGGTTGATTTTAATTCTGCGCAGTTGGATAGGGTTCGGGAAAAAATGCGTGCTGTACTCACAGAAGATGATGCAATACGGTGTCAAAAACTTAATATCGGTACCAGCAATCCAAACGGACTCAATCAATGTGGCAACTTTGAATCTCTATTCCGCTGTTTACGTGAGTTTATATTTGATCTTGTTGCTGACGAAGCAGAGGTGCGCAGCTTATTTGAAGAAAAGGATCAACTTGCAAATGTGTCAGAATTGTTTTTCTCAAACAAGTACTGGCATGTAGTGTTTGATCTGTTTTTTAGTGATGAACTCCTGAATACGATGTTTGGTCCGGAGGCAACTCAACACGCAGAAAGTGGAAGTTACCCGCGATACTTTCAGTCATTGTTTGAAAAAGGACTTTCAACACCTCAAGCATTCAATAATTATTTCTTGCACCATGTATTTCTCGGTTATTACTTATCACGTCCAGAGTGTCTTCCTTACTACCTTCTATCACCACCAACAGGCAATCATTTTCAAATGATTGAAGGTACACTTAACGATGTTTCTGAACTTCAACATTATGATATAATATCATTATCCAACATCATGGATTGGATGCCGCTGTTTGAAATTGCATCTCTCATCAAGCATCTTCAAACCGGGATGAGATCAGGTGCGATTGTTCTGTATCGTCAGTTAAATAACAATACTGATCTTTCAACATATTTTGGAGATTCTTTTGTATTTGATCAGACTTTGGGTGTTAGGTTGTTGGCAGCAGAACGAAGTCTGTTTTATTCCAATGTTCATGTAGCAAAAAGGAGATAAATACAGATGAATGATTGTATAGATAGTGTCTTGAAAGAAACAAATGTGTGGATGAATCCATATTTCAAATCCCTGCGCGACGGGACTTTTGATTTAGAAGATTTTACGGAAACACAAATCCAATTTTATTTTGCTGTAGGCTTCTTCAACCGTCCGATGGCAGCGCTTGCAGCCAAGATTCCAACTGCTGAGTTGCGTTTGGAAGTGCTGCGTAATGTTTGGGAAGAACACGGTGAAGGCAATACATCTTTGATGCATGAGAAGACATTTCTTGCGTTTCTTGAACGGTTAGCAGACATCACACCCGAAGAAATTAGCAAACGATCAATGTGGGAAGAAGTACGCGCGTTTAATACGATACTTGTAGGTGCATGTGTCATGGATGAATACTTGATAGGCGCTGGTGTGATGGGTATCATTGAGTTAATGTTTTCGGATATAGCAAGTTGGATCGGGAAAAGGGTTGTGGAACAAGGATGGATTTCCGAACATAATTTGATTCACTATAATCTTCACGAAGAACTTGACGTAAAACATGCGGACGACTTTTTTGATGTGCTACGTCCTGCCTGGGAAGAAAATGTTGAAAACAGATACTACATTGAGCAAGGACTACGTCTCGGTTCTTATGTCTTCAATACGCTTTATAACGGACTATATAAAGCAAGAAAACGTCGAATCTATCGTGATATACGAGGTCCGCACACACGTGCATCATAGCAGAAAATGATCAATCGCAATTTGGATATCCGAGAATTAAGTAGTGAGGAGTGGGTAAATTATCAATCGCAGGTCGCGGATTTAGAAAAGGGAACGAGTTATCCCTTGGGTGAGGATCGATTTGAGATTGACCACGGGGAGGATTATTTTGCATTTTTTACACGTATGGGACAACTCCACTACTATGTTGCTCTGGAGGGGAATAGTGTTGTTGCGGTAGCGGCGGCAATCTTACGTAGCGTTCCAGCTGCACCGAACGAAGAACCAAAGAAGGTATGGTATCTTTGTGATTTGAAAGTTCATCCTGATTATCGTGGACGATTTATCCCACTCTCAATATTCGTCTATGCGTTTCCAAAACTACATCCTCTATGTTCCCGCGCGTATGGTATTTCTATGGATACAGACAGAACACGCAAAAACCGCGTTGCACTCATGCTAAGACGTTTTCCACTTGCCCCTATGTCTATCGCAACAAAGTTAGAGATTGTTTCAGTAGATAGCAAGCAGATGCGGAAAATTGAACCTATTTTGCAAAGTTTCTTTGGAGATGTTTCTTATCTATCGTTAGTGGGTAAAAAGGACATCATTCTGCAAAGTAGCGGTTCTGCAATGTCGTTGCTACACGTGCAGTACGGACCTTGTGCGGAACAGGGATATACCGAACCTATTGACGATCATGTCCACATGTTTTGTGTGTCTGAAGATCATCCACTGCTTGAAGTGCTGAGGCATCACGAGATGCCTCCCTCTGCTTCAGCGACAGTTGTGCACCACAGAATGGATAAATGGGATTGGAGTTTTATCCTTACCAGTGATATCTAAAGTTCTTATACCATTTCTAATAGAGAAATTACCATAATAAACTGTAGTTCGGGTTTCGCAAGCTTTACTTGACATACGAAACAACGCTACATAATCATTTAGAAATGGAATTACAAATATACATGGAGATAAAATGAAAAGTAAGAAAGCCATAAATGAAAGTCTCACAGAAAGCGAAGCTTCTACCGATGAAAAAGAACGTACTGGGGTGTTGACTAACGATGAAATTGCACAGAAATTGATGGAACTCCATACAATTTTAATTGTTGCTGATTACCCAGAAGACCATGCAGTGCGTTACCCACGTTTAGCGTATACTATTTCACGTATGGAGGAATCGGTGTCAGAACTGGTATCTCAAGGAAAATTAAAAGAGGTGATACCTGGTGTCGGTGATATAGTTGCAACCATCATCACTGAATATGTTGAAACTGGAACATGCTCAAAATTGCAGGAATATGCCAGTAATGTTCCACAGACAATTGTTGAACTCATACCTATCCCTGGCCTCGGACCTAAAACGATTAAACTACTCTATCAGGAAGCAGGTATTGAGAGTCTCCTATCACTCCGGACAGCAATTGATGAAGGCAAACTAAAAGGTATCAAAGGTATCGGCAAGAAAACGATAGATAGATTTGCGGAATACCTAAATGAAAATCTGTAATAGATATTTCAAAATATGTGAACTTACTAAGGAGAATCATGGTAAACACACAAGATTCCGGTGAGATGCTTAATGGTAAAAAGCATGGGTATTGGATTACATATTACGCGAGTGGTGTAAAACGAAGCGAAGGCAACTATATCAACGGCAAAAAGGATGGAGCTTGGATCTATTATCACAAAAATGGAAACAAGTCTGGTGAAGCTTTCTTCCGCGATGGAAAATATGAAGGTCCCTGTGTAACATATTATGAAAACGGAAATCTACGATCCAGTGGTGCCTATCCCAAGCATGTAGGCAAATCTTACGACGGTAAAAAGGAAGGCACATTTTACAATTATGAAGAAGATGGAGAAACGGTGTGGTTAAAAGTAACTTACAAAAAAAGGTGGCAGCCGCGCAAAACCAGATGAGTATCCCCTTGGAACGTGCCATGTTTGTGGTGAAGTGAAACGTTTAAATTGGGACGATAATTGTCCTCGGTGTGGCACAGAGATGGATGAAGCGTAGATATTGTTTTTCTGTTACAAGGGATTTTTTATACCAATTCTAATGTTCAATCTTGCAGAGGAGGAAAAACATGGCAAGTTCACGAGATACAGGCGAGATGGTTGATGGCAAAAAGCACGGTTATTGGATAACTTATTTTGCTAATGGACAAAAACGAAGTGAAGGGAACTTCATTCACGGTAAGAAGGATGGCAAATGGATTCTGTACCACAAGAATGGGAACAAAGCAAGTGTAGCGTTTTTCCGTGATAATAAGTATGAAGGTGAGTATATTTGCTATCATGAAAATGGGCATCGTAAGTGGGGTGGTCCCTACAAAAAACACGATGGTACTTCCTCCGATGGAAGAAAAGAGGGTGTTTGGCACTGTTGGGAAGAGGATGGGGAGACTGTCTGGCGTATCATCACATATAAGAAGGGTGGCGCACGTGCAAAACCGGATGAACACCCATTTGGAGAATGTCACGGTTGTGGTGAAGGTAAACGTTCTTCTTGGAAAGAAAAATGTCCAAGATGCGGCACTGAACTTGTTTTAGGTAAAGTTTGAAAATAATTATACACTTTCGTTCCACGGTTGGTGCGGTTTCCTAACCGTACCATAGGCGTCAATTTAAGGATTTTGACCTCTTGTGGGAGGGGTTTTCAACACCTCCCACAAGAGAAACACCAACACTTTTTTCTTAAATTGACGCCTATGGGTGTATACTGTACACACTCGTGACAAATTCACTTGTTTTTTCACTCAGAATTAAGTATACTTTAACCCAATAAAATACTAAGAATAATTGAAGGAATTCAATGCACTCAATTGACACATTACGATTAAAAGAACTACCAAAAGATGAACGTCCCAGAGAACGACTTTACAAACACGGTCCCTCACACCTAAAAACTTCAGAATTAATCGCACTTATTCTAAAAAGCGGTTACAAAGGCACTACGGCTATACAACTCGGTGAACAGATACTGAATGAGTTTAATAGCGACTTAAAACGCATGGCAGAAAACCGTCCGAAACAATTTGAATCCATTAAAGGTGTTGGTTCTGCAAAGGCGGCACAACTGGTGGCGGCATTCGAATTGGGGCGACGTTTAGCAAGCTCACATGCGGATCGGGTAAAGATATCCTCTCCAAGTGATATTGCCGATCATTTGATGCCGCTGATGCGCGACCTCCAAAAGGAAGTTGTTTGTGTCATGTGTCTTGACACCAAAGGTGGCATAACAACACGAGGTATTGCAGGAGATGTTGATAACGAAATTCAGTGGGGTAGAAAACTTCTCGCTGAGAAGACGGTGTTTGAAGGCACTTTAAATGCCAGTGTTTTTCATCCGAGAGAGATTTTTCGGTTTGCTATTGAGGAGTCCGCTAACTCTATTGTGCTTGCTCACAACCATCCTTCGGGTGACCCACAGCCGAGTAAAGAGGACATCCGCGCTACCAAGCAATTGATTGAGGCAGGCAACTATGTCGGTATTAAAGTGTTAGACCACATTATCATTGGGGACGGTATCTTTTATAGCCTAAAAGAGGAAGGCGTTATTTAGCATTACGTTGTCTGAGAACTTCGTATAACAACACACCTGCCGTAACAGATACGTTCAGTGAAGGAATTTGTCCTAACATTGGAAGATGCACGAGAAAATCGCATTTTTGCTTGACAAGTCTACGAATACCCTCACCCTCATTTCCCAAAACGATGCACAACGGTACTGTAAAGTCAACAGCAGTATAGGATAGTTCTGCATCCTCAGTTGTTCCAACAACCCACATACCAACCGATTTTAGTTTTTCAATGGTTTGCGCAAGATTAGCCACTTTGGTAATCGGTGTATATGCTGTGCTACCCGCAGAGGCTTTGTGAACTGCAGTTGTAACTTCTACGGAGTTGTTTTTCGGTATTATCACACCGTCTACATTCGTTGCATTTGCAGTGCGAAGGATTGCACCTAAATTTCTCGGATCTTGAACCTGATCTAACATGATCAATACAGCAGGAACATCCTTTTTATTTTGAATGTTTTCCAGCAGAATAGATAATTCTGTATATCGGAATGGATTTACGTAAGCGATGACACCTTGATTGTTCGCATGGAGTCTGTCTAAATGATGTTTAGGACATCGTTGATAGGGAATCTTATTTCGTTTCGCAGCATGAATTATTTCACGAAGACGTGGATGTTTGTTGTCTTGAACGATCAAAATTTCTTCTATCTGGTGCGTTCCACTCCAGATTGCTTCTATCACCGGATTCCTGCCAACGATTAGTTCCGACATACAGATTCCTCTTTAGAAGCATAGACAAAGGTGCATCTTTCCTCAACGCAATTAATCTCCACGGACAAATTTGACATCTGGTCCGCGCGGTGTAATCTTGATATCAGGATCGTTCTCTTGACATTGAACACAAGTGGCAGCACCGACATTTGCGTTTTCCATGCGGGGTGCAAGTTTTCCTAATTTGAATGTAAATTTCATCATTTCATCCGCAGGTATTGTACCATCGCAGTTGTCACAAGGAATTGCTTCACCTGCTTTGAGTTTATCTAATAGTTCTGATGCTTTCATAACGTTAAGTTCTCCTTTCATAAAACAATTTTAACTAATGCCTAATAGTAAGGTGTTGATTTTTCTAAATCACGGTTTCTTTGAATCTACCCGAGAAAATACCGTTCTTTCTGTTTCGCTTTTTTATATTCTTGATATGCCTGTTTTGCAGTGTCTACCTCTGAAACTTCTGCGACAGGCACGTCCCACCAAGATTCGTATTGGGGGACTCTCGTGTCAAAATCAACGTTAATTTTGACGACAGTCGTTTTATCAGCTTCCCGAGCATCTTGCAATGCAAGTTTGAGAGCATGCGGTGTTGATACTTCAATTACATTTGCCCCAAGACTTTTGGCGTTTGCTGCAAGGTCAACAGGTAATATTTCGCCTTGTAGTTGTCCAGTGTCGTCATCCCGATATTTGAAACGTGTCGCAAACCCTTGTGCTCCCGTTGCCTCCGACAATCCACCAATACTGCTATGTCCATCATTATTGATAAGCACAATAATCAACTTATAACCTTCCTGAATTGAGGTAATGATTTCTTGTGCTAACATCAGATATGACCCGTCGCCAACAAGGACATAAACATCGCGTGTTGGATCAGCAATTTTTATGCCTAATCCACCTGCAATTTCATATCCCATGCAGGAGTACCCATATTCTAAATGAAATTGTTTTGGATTGCGTGATCGCCATAACTTATGTAGGTCACTGGGAAGACTTCCTGCCGCACAAACAACAACATCTTCAGGACGAGAAAACTCGTTGACTACACCAATAACTTCACTCTGACTCGGTAGTGGTTTATTGTCAAGGTGAAATAGACGTTCTACTTCCTCTTCCCAAGCATCTATATATTTTTCAATCTGGGCTGCGTATTCTGTCCCAATTTGATATTCCCCAATTGCTTCCGATAACTCAGAGAGTGTGACACGAGCATCGGCAACTAACGGGAGCGCAGCATGTTTCGCAGCATCAAATTCAGCGATATTGATATTGACAAAGCGAACATTTGGATTTTGAAAGGCGGTTTTGGAAGCAGTTGTGAAGTCGCTCAAACGAGTTCCGATGGCGATGACTAAGTCTGCTTCACGCGCAACGATATTTGCACCGGGTGTGCCGGTTGCTCCAATTGCGCCAAGGTTCTGCGGATGGTCATGCCTTAATGAACCTTTACCGGCAAAAGTTTCACCGACAGGGATACCAGTTTGCTCTACAAATTTTGCAAGTTGTACTGTCGCTTCACTATAGATTACACCACCACCTGCGATGATTAAGGGACGTTCACTTTTTGAAATCCAATCTACTGCTGTTTTGAGAAGACGCACATCAGCGCGTGGTCTTGGAATAGTATAGACACGTTTTTCAAATAAGCGTGCTGAATATTCATAAGCTTCTGCTTGTACATCTTGGGGTAAAGCCAATGTCACGGTGCCAGTTTCCGCTTGTGAAGTGAGCACACGCATCGCTTCGGGTAGTGCAGTGATGATCTGTTCAGGTCGGTTGATCCTGTCCCAGTATTTAGAAATAGGTTTGAAACAGTCATTGACAGAGAAATCTTGTGATTCGGGAGATTCTAACTGCTGCAAAACAGGTGCAACTAAACGCGTAGAGAAAATATCCCCTGGTAATAGCAGCACGGGGAGTCTGTTAATTGTGGCTCCTGCAGCACCTGTTAGCATGTTGGTCGCGCCGGGGCCAATGGAGGATGTGCAAGCAAAGGTACTGAGGCGGTTACACATCTTTGCATAAGCAGCGGCAGTGTGTACCATAGACTGTTCATTACGCGTCTGGTAAAATCTGAATTCGTCCGAGTATTGGTGCAGTGCTTGACCAATTCCCGCTACATTTCCATGCCCAAAGATACCGAACATACCCGCAAAGAATGCCCTTTCAATTCCATCTCGTTCAACATACTGGTTTTTAAGAAATTGGACTATGGCTTGTCCCATTGTTAGTTTTCGGTTTTGCATTTTAATAACTCCTATCGTTGTATCCATTTAGAACTCCCCCTTATTTTAAAATAAAATTTCCTTTTTCATCAAATGCAGGTATTACTCGCGCATCTACTAAACCAAATTTGGCATACACATCTCTAACTAAACCGTAAGCTACATGGTCGGGGTTAAAATTGTATCCAGCCCATTGTACGGAATGAATAGGAGACTTATCTTCGTACACACCTCTTTCATCCAAGAAGGCACCAAACGTAGGATAGGTAGGTGGTCCCTCTGGCAACGCATAACCTGTGATATTATGGTAGTTTTGTTGTACGAAAACGTCAGAATTAATGCCAGACTCGTCGTATACCGCTTTCACCAATCGCATGAATGAGACGGGGAACTCAATCACTACATACGGATACAACCATTTTACAGAATTAGGTATTGCGAATTGTGGGGAACCCCATCCCCTGATAAACTGGGTCTTAATAGGACATTGTACTTCAAAATATCCATCATTCAATAGGGTAATTTTACCGCCAGTTATATTGCTCCCTTCTATACCATCTTTCGTATGATACACTCCACGTTGCAATAAACCTGTAACACCAAATCCAGCAAAACGCTTATCTGGGGGTTTATACAATACATTAAGTATACGAGGATCATCAGTAGATACAGCGTTCCGAGTGGATTCTTCTGGTGACGCAAAGATTCTATAATAGGGTAGGTCGGATATTTTTTCAACAAAAGCGTTATATCTTGACGTATGTGAATTCATTCAGTTTCTCCAGCGTCCTTCACAAGAGTTGTTATTTGACTTTCAATTCTGTCCAACAGTTCCCTAAAGTCATCCATGGATGGCAGATGGTGCCGTGCTATAAGTTCAGGAATGAACTCCTCCATCTGAAATTCTTTTGTGCCATCTGCATACCGTTTCACAAAGTTGAGTGTGCCATTTTTCAAATAAAACCATGAGGACGAATTTCACTAAAGGGAATATGAATGATAATAAGGTTATCCACTTGATTCTGCCATCTTAATTTTCGTGATGTTACCTCTAATTTGGCAATACGTGGAACTATATATTGATGACAAATATCATGGATGCTTTCAGCTTCTCTTTCTGCCTGATGGATGTTAAAAAATCTTTGTGCGATTTTGTCTTCTTCCTGTATGCCAATAACGATATATCCTCCATCAGCATTGGCCATTGCAGTAACATCTTTGCATATCTCATGTCTACGTTCTTCGGTTTTTGTGTTGTCTCTGGGTATTGCCTCTGCTTGAAATCAATCCATAAATTTTCTTCTTGATCATTATCAAGTAAATTTATTAAATCTTGGTCAGTAATTTCAGATATAGGTTTATGTTCAAATATCATATTTTTTTGCATGTTCTAATGAATGTCTACTATAGTTCACCGCGTTCTGCGATAAAAGCATTAACTTCTGCCATCGTAGGCATAAAGTTAGCACATCCGTGCCGTGTGACGACAATTGCACCAGTAGCATTACCGAGTCGCGCAGATTTTTTCCAACCCCACTGATTTAACATCCCGTAGATAAAGCCACTTGCAAACGCATCTCCTGCCCCCAACGTATTATAGATTTCAACAGGAAAAGGTGGTGCGTGAACGACTTCCTCACTGTTTAAATAAATGTCCGCGCCATCACTGCCACGTTTTACAACCAACGCTTCCGGTCCTAAATTGAGTATCGTTGCAATGGCAGCTTTCATATCACCTTCAATGTTCGGGTTTGAGATTTGCGAATGTTCTATTGACATTTGTGAAATATCTGTGAGGGATGCTGCCTTGATCTCCTCTTCTGTTCCGATAGCAATGTTGACGTTGCGCAACGCAGAACGGATACTCACGCCGTAAGCACGGGGGTCATGCCACTGGTCAACGCGAAAATCCAAATCCAGAAAAACAAGACATCCCATCACTTGTGCTTGTTCCGCAGCATAGACCGTTGCACTCCGACTCGGTTCTTTGCTGAGCCCTGTTCCGGATATCAGCACGGCACGGGTTTCCGCAATCGGTGAAGAAGTGACATCATCAATGGTGAGTTCAATGTCTGCACAGTTATCACGGTAATAGATGAGTGGAAATTTATCAGGAGGTTCAATCCCAAGAACGACAGCACTTGTACGATGTTCCGGTTTATGTACGATGAATTGGGTTTCAACACCTTCATCATTCAGAAATTTGAGCAGAAACTCTCCAACAGGATCTTCTCCTATCGCTGTAAGAAGGACAGACCGAAGTCCGAGCCGTCGTGTACCTACACTGATGTTCGTAGGACACCCTCCAACAAACGCACCAAAACTCGTAATCTCAGGGAATGAACTTCCAATATCATTGGAGTATAGGTCTATGGAACTCCGACCTATTGCAAGAATATCATATTTTTTAGTCATATTCAACTATAATTCTCTGACAGACACCAAGTCTAAAAGTAGGGGATTCTTAGCATCTCAAGGTTGCTTCCTCTGGATTTAAGTCAAGTGACTGATATGCCAGTTAAATTTGACCCTGTGGGGATTCCTATACCGACTATTGGGTGAAAAAGCAACCTTGATACTTTAAAATGGTTAACGATGATAACCGAAAAGCGTGACAAAAAAGCAAATTTGGTTATTGACATTGCCCCGCGTTTCTGCTAATGTAATACAAACAAAAACAAAGGATCTCACACTATGTCAAATAATCTTTAATACTATCTATGTCGTTTTCAATCATTGGAATAGGTATCGGCATATCCATCGTCAACTGGACAAACGCGGAGGATAACGCTGATTCCATTGCGGAATATGTAAAAGTTGAAGAGTTGCCACAATACACTAAATAAATAGATTCACCAATAAACGAGGTTGAACCAACCATTACCTCTATAAATGATGCGTAACATCCTATTTCTTTTTCTTGCCCAAACCCGATCTTTCTGGCAAGCCAGAGTTACTTTCTCGCGTATTGTATTTTTCCTCTTTCGATGGATTTTTGAAATAAGAGATTGGATGCGAGATACAAGTACGGCAACGAAATCTTTACTGGACTTATTCTGGGTTATACTTGCTCGTATAGTCTTGGCGTTCCTCGTGGTTGCAGGCCTGCAAATCACTAATCCTTCTGTCATCGAATTTATTAAGGAAAAAGGTATTCCTATCTCTACAGGAAGTAATTATGGAACGTTAATTACTGCTTTTGTTGGTGCAGGGGGCGTGTTTATAGGTCTTTACTACGCTATCATTAGTACTATAGGCAGCTCTATCTATTCAAAGATGCCCAATGACATACGAGACTTGTTGATTAAGGAACAACTCGGTAATGCTTACATGCGATTAATGGCTTGGCTTACCTTTGTTGGCTTATGTTTACTTGCTTTGCATACTATAGGATTAGAACCTATTATACTGGTAATGCCGCTGCTTTTACCGAGTGCTGGATTGATGATTATTGGATTCGTTCAATTAGGCGCGCGCGCATTCTATTTATTTGACCCAACAACACTATCTGGTGGTCTCTTGAGACAGGTACAGCAAGGCTATAAGCAGGTAAAAGCAGGCGGTTATCGCTGGTCAGACCCATCGTTCCAGAAGGGTGCTTATAATAAGGCACAAAATGCTATAAATTCGCTTACTATGATGTCTGAAATGGTAGCTGAAGAAACGCACTTAAAAGTCCATCCTTTCGCAGGTTTCTGCAGGAATTTGCTGTCATTTCTCACTCGTTATGAAGTTGTAAAAAAATCGATTCCTACTGATAGTTTATGGTACGCTAAGCAACAAGTCCATCCAGACTGGTATAGGACAGATGACATGGTAACATCTATGGCATATGAGACAGGTTCTGGACTAAGTCCGGATTCCGTAAGCAATACAAGATGGATTGAATCTGCAGTGTTGCCAATTGTGCAACATTGCTTAGAAATCAACTGTAAAGAAAAACGTTATGTCATCGTCAACGACCTCCTTAGTTCTCTCAACGCTTATATCCAGAGACTATCAGCAGAACATCAAGTTGAATATGCACTTGACTTGATAAGTAAAGTTTCCTCATGGTGTGAGGAACTTATATTTTCCGAAACCGATGAGATGATTACAGATGAACCCTTGGAACATATGCAAATTTGTCAAATGTTATCAATGTTGCCAATCAACGCCCTACTTGCATATTCATCCTCTATCAAAGACTATGACCGGAATAAGATACGCCAGCGCATTCGTCGTATTAAATGGAAATCCAAAAAGTCAATATACAGAATGGGGTTTGGTGTACATATTCTACCGAGGTTGGAATGGATGAGATCGTTACTTATATACGAGGAAAGAATTGAACGACAATTAGTCAGCCCACCGTGGTATCTTCAAGAACTAATAACACAACAAGAAGTAGAAAACCTTCAGAATGTTATGATTTGTTTCTTTGAAAAAGCATGTACACTATACAAGCAGTGGATAGAAACATCTACGCAGCATCCATGGCTGAAGGGTGTTATTATATCTAAAGAGTTAGAATATTGGATAAAGATTGATTACCACTTGAATATCCTGACACCAATTTGGAATGATTTAAATTCTGATCGGCGGATTGAAGACCTCCCTTGGGCAAGTTTGAAAATTGATGAGTTGGAAGAAAAATACCGCCAGCGGGATAAGGAACTGTTAGAACTTATGTCTGAAGAAAGTGTCCTACTTTCTTTTGTATCAAGGCCAGAGTCGTATCCAGACTATGCAGGACAATTTCTGCACACGGTTGGTGAAGCATTATTCTCTGCTATGTGTGAGAATGATTGCGATACAGTTGAGACACTCTTCAAACGTTACTTTAAAGGATGCCTACTACAGTATAATAACTTGCGTCCTAATGAAGCAAGAACGGACTGGGAAACCTTAAATAATTTAAAAATCGCTGCAGCTCCCATCTTGGATTTGATGGACATTAGTGGCTACGCGTATCTGTTCTCAGACTTACATGAAACACCAGAACTGAAAAACTCAATATTAACGACATGGAATACCCATTTTAGTTCAGAAACTAATCAACAACTTCTCCCATTTCTTGCGGCAGCGGTCGCGCTCAGCGAAGCTGATTTTGAGATAGGACATCGTAGCACGCTTAGAATTGGATGGAAACGAAACATACAGAGACTGCTTACAAATATAGAACGTGAAGAAGCTGGATCTGAGACTGGAGTTCCCTTTTTCCTTAATGACATCTACACTGTTCCGGTACATGATAGTCCGCTTGTGAGGGTATTCGCAAAATTCCTTGACATTTTATCTTACGATGGAATAGATGTCTTTATCGAAAAATATGTACGCAACCGAGAAGATGGAGAAAACTTAGATTTCGGTAGACCTCAGCATAGAGATCTTAGTGAAGCAATAAGAAGAGAGGAAGAACGCACTATGGAGTATGAAGAATCATGAAAAATGAAGTCCATGAAACCTTGAGAGAACCGCGTGCTGTAGGACATTTTCCGAGTCTTAGTAGTTTAGGCGATATTAATCCAAATACGTATATGTTCATAGAAGACGTTTATACTGCAGTAATGCCGCTCCGAGGTAGATTCCCTCAAACAGACTATTCCGTAGAGTTACAAGGCAATCCTGACGATAAATCACGGGCAACTGTGATTCTTCAATCACTTACTCGTAGAGGTGCGCACGGCAGTTCTGAGATGAGTGATTTGTTGAGTGATACAGTAAATAATATTGCCACCATTTTAGCATGGCATGGAAGAGCAGTATATGAGATAATTAGAGGAGAGAATAGTAATAAAGCATGGAAATTGTTCAGTTTTACAGATAAGCGATTGATCCGTAGGTTTAGAAAATATATTCAAAAAATTCCTAAGGTAGACCAGAAATTATGGGGAAAAACCTATGTTGAGATCCCAAAAAAAGATATTTGGAGTATTTCAATACCGAAAGTGTTAGGAGGTCGCCGAGGTTATCGTAAATTGCTTAACAAACTCGGAAGGTTCTCTCGGTTACTTCCAAAAGTTCTAATGGATGAAATAGAAGAACAGAGGTTAACAACACGTTTCGACACCGGACTATACCGTAGAGAAATTGAACTTTATGTAGCGAAAACCACAGCGATCTGGGGTTGGAATATGAGGTTTAGTAGTCTTAGAAATTCAACGGAACTTTATGGAATGTATAGGCTCATAACATTGAATTGGGCGAAGGCATGTTTGCGCGAACATATTATCAACGAACTAAACCAATTGTTTCAACGACTACAAATTGAAGTAAAAATTATTGTGGGTGAACTCCCCACAGCTCAGGAGATATTGGATACTCGAAAGAAAATGTGTGATGGCACGATCTCATTTAGAGAGGCTGCTGATGCCAGTACAGTAAAATAGTAACATTATTGCGTCCTATATAGGTCTGGTAAATAATAATACTGCCTAGTTGACTACCTCTTTGATTGTGTCTTAAAGTCAGTGCCACTTAGGCTCTGAATTCTCCTCAGGATTACGAGGAATGTTCTGCCACTCGGGGACTACATCTTCTGTAGGATCACGAGGAATGCTTCTTACTCTGATATTGGAGTGCACACCGCCACTAACTAAATTTGCGAAATATACAAACTTGGTCGTCCAGATATAAAATGGATTAGCTCCCGGTCTTGCAGGCGGACGAACTCTTGTTTCTTGAACGTCTTCCCAAGATTCACTTTTCTTTTCCATTTCTTCCAGAATACTATTACCATAAAAAGAGAGTGCATCCCCCATAAATTCTGCGTATTCCTGCCTCTCAATCTCCTTTTCTTTAGTTGTGTCTCTCATATATTCAAGAGCATCTACATATGACGTATCTTTGGATTTTAATACTCTTGCAATCAATCGCCTTAAGAACTTAATCATAATATTATTTCCTATAATTAACTCAAAGTATAATTGTGAAGGACAGAGCATTTTGACACAAACCCTTATGCAACATTCCCTCTCTGAATTTGATCAACCAATTTTTGTGTCTCTATGACAGCTCTTGGTGGATTTGTCAATTTACTACCGATTGACAAAATACGTATATAATAATCATACGCTGTTTGAAGGTCACCTTTTAGATGTGCACTTTCAGCCTCATTGAAATAGCAGACTGTAGCAGAAGATTCGCACTTTTCAACTTCCAGAATCAATTGAGCAAATCGATAATTGTCTGCAGCAAGGATGTAGGATTTACCTGCGTCTTCCCAGGCGCGCTGCAATTCTAATTGCCGCGCAAGATGAACATAATACAAGGCACCATTTCTTGCGTTTTTTCTTGCAGTACGCACGTTCTTCGACGCAGCAAAAGCAAATCTCGCGCGCGTATAACAATTTGCTACAAGTTCCACCTCATCCATTCTAATGAACTTCTTAGCGTGTCTATGGTAAAAAGCACCGAGTCTCTTATATTGACTACGACATCGCCGCATATCTTCTTGCTGTGTGAATATTTGAGCTTGTTGATAGATATACGCTGCCTCTTCTTCATGTGGATATTGAATATCTTCATGAACTTTATCCAACAGGAATTCAGGCGAGGCTTCTTCTAATAAGATACGATAAGTACTTGCTTGTTGTACTTGGCTTTGTAATAGAGGTGTTGTTCCAATCTGTTCAGGTGAAACATTCTGGTCATACTTTTCTTCTGATATGAAATCTTTTGCTGGTTCAAACTGTTCTTTAGTTGTCGTTAATTCCTCCAGAAGTAACGTTTTATCCACTTCTGATAACCTTTCAATCAAATCAACGATTTCCTGAACTGTCGGTGGATTTGAATGCAGTACAACTAAACACATCTCCTTGAAAAGCGTATCCGCTTGTTGAACAAGTTCCACATCTTGAAAATAGAAGTTATGTGCGTTATGAAGTTCTTGAAGTGTGCCTTCTAAATCACCGTTACGTGCGAGTTCTATAGCTTCCGTGTAATGTTGTCTAAGCCTAATATTAAGTCTTTCACGATTCTCTTTTTCAGCTTTGCTCCGCATATCAAAGAAAAGAGATTGGTTGATCTGTTCGGCTATATCAAATTGTAACCGAAATGTTTTCCTGCAGCGTTCAAGTGCACTCGCTAACTCGGTTGCAGGTGAATTAGCACTCTCTGCTATCAAGACAGATGCTTGCTGTTCATACTGCCAACGTCGGATACGATCCAGTTCATTATACATTTCTTCAGCAGTTTGATAACGTTTTTCTACATCACGATGGAGGGCTTTCATAGCAAAATTTCGGAATTCTTCTGGACATCTATCAATGTTTTCAATTTCACCAGATGCCTTTTTTCTATCTATTTCATCAGCTTCACCCGAAAAGGGGAAATATTTTGTCATTGCCTCATAAAGAACCAAACCGGTAGCATACAAGTCTGCTCGATAATCGTAGGCTCCATAGTTTTGTTCTGGCGCCATATACTTACGAGTTCCTGTCATAGTAACAGCGAATTCTGTAGACTCACTAAAGATACGTGCGATGCTAAAGTCAGCAATTTTCGCCTCTTTTTTTGAATTGAGCAATATATTTTGGGGTTTGATATCACGGTGCAAAATATGGTGTGCATGAGCAGCTTTCAATCCGTTGCATATATCTATACCAATATTGAGAACATCATTTAGGTTTAAATCCTCTTGTTGCACAAGCTGATGTAAGTTATCTCCTTCAATATATTCCATAACTATCCAAGCAAGATATTGGTCTTGTCCTGGTTCAACGGTATGTATAGAAACGATGTTGGGATGTCCCCATATATTTGACATGGCTTTTAGCTCGGATTGTAAATAGCGCATTCTGTCAGCGGGGTAAGCATCCTTGGAGAGTGCTTTGAGCGCAACAATACGATTCGTCATCTCTTCGCGGGCACGAAAAACAGACGAAAAACTGCCTGAATTCAGGTATTCAAGCAGCCTATATTTACCTAATATCAATTCGTTAATTTTCATAGTAGTATCGCGCTAAATAGCACCTTCAGTATAAAAATATTCCAATGTTACACTGTAATGTCTCTTTAAAGAAATTAGCAAAAATGACTTAAACTGTCAACAATTAAAAGGGGTGATAACCACATTTCTTATTAGAATTGGCAAATTATAAAACAGAAATTGTATTACATAAGTACAATATCGGGATTTATGCTTAATCTTCAGCTGAGATGCACGTATTTACATCGGAATAAACTCTGTGAAATTTACGTATTTGATTAGAATTAATTTTCAGACGATATTAGGGTAATATTGTTTACTCTTTATCAAAAAATTATGATTATCTAACAGATTTGACAACGTCTACCAAACTTTTCGCTCTTTTTGTCAGCATATCATAATCCCCAGATTCAATGAGATCACTACTAACCAAGGCACTGCCGACACCAAGTGCAGATGCACCAGCAGTAAGGAACTCCGCTGCATTTTCAGCATTTATACCACCTGTAGGAATGAGCGGAATTTGAGGTAGGGGTGCTTTTATATCTTTGATGTAGGAGGGACCAACCCCACTGGAAGGAAACACCTTAACATAATCCGCACCTGTTTCCCAAGCATGTAATATTTCTGTTGGTGTGAACGCCCCAGGTATAACAACCTTGCCATACCTATTACAAATTTCTATTATATCTGGCTTAGTAACAGGACAAACAACAAATTCTGCACCCGCGAGCATCGCAACGCGTGCTGTCTCTGAGTCCAGAACGGACCCAACACCAATTAAGACCGAACTTCCTAAACGTTTTGACACATCACCAATGGTTTGTAACGCATCAGGGGTAGTCATCGTTATTTCAATAACATCAACACCGCCAGTTTGTATGGCAACTGCAGCTTCAATCAATTCCTTTGAACTGTTTGCTCGTATAATCGCGACAATACCGCATTCCTCAATACGTTGCATCTGATCTAATTTTGTCATAGGCTGTCCCTTATTCTGGTTAGTTTTTACCTGATGATAATTCCATCACCACTTAGTTCGTTGACGTACTTATGTTGTTGTCATAGGTATTCAATTGTCCGAAATGGACTATTTGTAGGAGGGGTTTGTAAACCCGAGTTCAGAGAATTAGCAAAACAGATCGGAGTTACAAACCCCTCCTACAAAGATGTATAATTACAATTGAATGCTTATGTGTTGTTGGCACTTTTTTGTTGCGTTAAATACTTTAACAAGTTATAATTAGATTTATCGTTCATGTTGTAATTGAACACGTAATATCAAAAATACACAAAATTGAGGTTTACACCCCGGACGAACATCTCAAAATTTATCGTCCTATATTAAAAAAGAATGGATGTTCCACTACTACCTTATCTGATTGTATTGGTAGGTTTACTTTTCCTCTCCGGTTTTTTCTCCGGTTCTGAGACGGCATTGTGTGCACTCACTCGGGTGCAGATAGAAAAAATACGTCTCAAACGGGGAAGCACGTCGGCAATTGTCAATTTTGTAGACAATCCCCGCCGATTATTTATTACCGTCCTGCTTGGTAACAATTTGGTTAATGTCACTTTTGCGATACTGATGCTACAACTTGTATCGCAAAGGCTTGAGCAATTTGCTGAACCTATTCAGTTTGTGATTGCTACGGCATTAAGTGTAATTCTCATGCTTATCTTCGGTGAGATGACACCGAAAACTTTTGCTATTAAGTATGCAGAGTCCTTTGCGAAAATTACATCCCCACCGTTATGGGCATTTTCCATCTTCATTACCCCGCTACGTGCACTTCTACGCAGAATCATTGATAAGCTTGTACCATTATTTGGCGGACAATCAACGTCTACGGAACAAATCACAACAACAGATTTACAGGAATTCTTCAAAACCTTCCCCAAAGAAGTACTGCCTGCAGATGAACGGGAAATCGTAAGTAATATTCTTCAATTGCGAGATATTGAAGCAAAAGAAATTATGGTACCCAGAACCGAAGTTGTCGCAGTGCCTACTTCAAACACTATCCAAGAAACGGTGAAGCAAGCAAAAGAATCTGGATTTTCACGGATACCTGTATTCCGTGACCAGATTGATGAAATTTGCGGTATCTTTTATGTCAAGGATTTTGCACATTGGCGTCATACCGAGATCAATACACTTACAATAGACGAATTTCTCAAAAAGCGGGATCAAATCAATCAAGTTTCCGTAGACGCTCCGTTGATACGAGAACCTATTTCGGTTCTTGAAACACGTAAAATCGGAGTCTTGTTGCTTCAACTCAAACGTGAAAAAACAAAAATCGCAGTGCTTCGAGATGAATACGGGGGCACTTCCGGCATTGTCACCACTGAAGACATCATTGAACAAGTCGTCGGTGACATTGCAGACGAACATGATAGAAATGATACCCAACCTGAATTTATCAAACACTCTGAAAACCCGTTAGTGCTTGAAACAACAGGACGTATGAGCATTCGAGAACTGAACCAACAATTTGAACTCAAACTCCAAGAAGATGATGTTGATACTATCGGTGGTTACGCCTTCGGACTTTTCGGACGAATCCCCTCTGTTGGTGAATCACAAGTTGACGACAACGGCATAGAATTTGAAATTACCGCCACAGAAGGTAACATCATCACAAAATTGTTCCTACGAATCCCAACATCCGAAACACCTGAAATGGAGATAAAATAAGGATAACCGCATTGAAACCTTTTGTATTATCCCTCATTTTAATCGGTGCCGGTAGTGCAGTCAATATCGTAATATTGATCAGTTCACTGGTATTTGCGGTACTTGTTTGTCTTGTTTTATCTGCCTTTTATTCTGGTTCAGAAACAGCACTCGTATCTATAAATAAAATTCGACTCAATCAGCTTGTTGAAACTGAGGACAAAAAGGCAAAGATAATTCACCGTATAGTTGAGTCCCCAGATAAGATGCTTGCATTGGCTTTAGTGGGAACAAATCTCGCTAATGTCCTGATTTCATTATTTGGAGACCGTTTGACTGCAAGTATACTACCTAATCTTTCAGAAAATCTACAAAGTTCAATATCAATTATATATATCACTGTTGTACTACTTATCTTCGGAGAAATCCTTCCAAAAACAATATTTCGGGTCAAAGCAGATATCCTGGCACACCGTTTCGCTTATGCGTTACGGCTATCTGAATATGTCTTAGCTCCCCTTATTGTGTTCGTTCAAACAGTGACGAGATTTCTTCTCTGGATTTTTGATAGGGGTACAAGTCCACCTAATCCGGATGCTAAACGTGAAGAACTAAGGTTACTCGCAACAATGGGTGAAAAATCAGGGAGCCTTCTCACAGAACAACGGCGAATGATTCACCGGTTACTTAATTTTCAAGACCGTACTGTTCGTCAAGTCATGGTGCCACTTGTTGATATTGTTGCTATTGAAAAAACAATAACCTGTGAAGATTTCTTACAAATTGCCGCCGATTCCGGTTACTCCAGAATTCCTGTATACGACGAACGTATTTATAACATAGTTGGTATTGTTAACCTGTTAGATGTCATCTATTCAGAAAGTCTACCTGAAACGGTTGAACCTTTTATCCGTACAAATCTACACGTTGTCCCTGAATCAAAAAATATAAATACACTCCTGAAAGAAATTCAGAATACCCAGCATACGATGGTATTTGCTGTTGATGAATACCGTGGTGTCGTAGGACTTGTGACCGTTGAAGACCTGATTGAAGAAATTGTTGGTGAATTTGCTGACGAACGCGATCACCCAGATTTCATTCAATTAATAGCACCAGAAATTCTTGAATGCGACGGTAGAACCGAAATAAATGTGTTAGAAGAAAATTACGGTTTATCTATTCCTCACGGAGAAAATTATAAAACAATTGCTGGCTATATTCTTGAACGGACTGGCACAATCCCAGAAACAGGCACGGAATTAGAACTTGGTGATGCTGTTATCACCATTTTAGTTGCTGATAAGCGAGCGATACAGAAAATTCGCATTCGACGACGACTCGGAAGATTTAACACCTAACTGTATTTCAGATGGTACATTTTTACTACAGAATTCCAAGAGGCGGCATCACAACAACTTCCTCAGTCACCATACCCAACGGTTGTTGGCATACAGACAGAACAACATTCGCCACATGTTCAGGTTTCAGCATCTTTTCAAAGTCGGGATGTTGTGAAATATCATCCCAAAAAGGTGTCTCAACGGAACCGGGTAAAACCGCTGTAACCCGGACATTCTGCTCCCGTACTTCTGCAGCCAGCACCTTCGTTAAAGCAAGCGCACCTGCTTTTGCTGCACAATAAGCACCTGATGCTGGAAAAGCAACTTTCGCAGCGATTGATAGCACGTTTATAATTTGACCCCCATCCTGTTTCAATAGATGTGGCAGTGCGTATTTCGTACAAAGAAAAACCCCTTTCAAATTAGAGTTGATGACACTGTCCCAATCTGCTTCGTCAAAATCGGTAACGTTCCCAAAAATACCGTTTCCCGCGTTGTTTATCAAAATATCCAAATTTTGGTAGGCATCCACTGTACTTATGATTAGATTCTTAACCGCGTCAATATCAGTAACATCAGTTGGAATGGCGGTTGCGTCCGCGCCTGTGTTTCTAATATCCGATGCTACCTTTTCAACAACATCGCGTGTACGTGCAGCTAAAACTATCTTTGCTCCTGCATCAGCTAAGGTAAACGCTATCGCTTTGCCAATCCCTTTTGATGCACCAGTAATAATAGCAACTTTTCCTTCAAGACTATATGGTAGTGTGTTGTTTGCAATGTTTAGCATGGTTTATAAAAAATTAAGTGTACGGGATGTGTCTACTAACTGATTATGAAACTTGGATACATCTCAGAAACTCAGCGCGGGTTGAACTATCTTCCCGAAATGTGCCACGCATAGCATTTGTTGTCATCTTTGAGGCTTGCTTTTCTACACCACGCGCCATCATGCACATGTGTTGTGCTTCCATGACAACCCCAACACCTGACGGCTCCAAAGATGCTTGCAATGCCTCAGCAATTTCGCGCGTTAAGCGCTCCTGAACCTGCAAACGACGCGCAAACATATCAACAATTCGTGGGATCTTACTCAGTCCAATAATCCGTTTTTGTGGAAGATAACCGACATGACACCTACCCCAAAAAGGTAAAATGTGGTGCTCACACAGACTATAAAACTCTATATCTTTGACAATAACCATCTCATCACAATCTTCGTTAAAGATGGCTCTATTTAATACCTTCTCAATGTCCTGATGATAACCACTCGTCAAAAAAGATAACGCCTTAGCAGCACGCAAAGGTGTTCTCAATAATCCTTCACGATTTGGATCTTCTCCCAGATTATCAAGTATCTGTAAATAGAGAGACTCCAAAGATGCTGTCTGATTAGACAATTTCTGCTTATGATCTGCTTCAGTTTCCAGTTCAGTTTTCATATATTATGAGGGTTCTCCATAGTAATCAAAATGATTTTTGGGTGTTTCTCGTAAACGCAAACGGTGCAGTACAACGGGTCGTAAATTCTGTTCTAATACGTCCCAAAGCACTTTCACGAAATTTTCAGATGTCGGATTTAACGTCTCAAATTCTCGTGTATCAAGATTTAGGTGTTTGTAATCAAAACGCTCAAAAACCTGCTTTTCAACAACCTTGTCAATTTGGTTCAATCCTGCTACCAATCCAGTTTTCACATCTACATCGCCTTTGACAGTGACTTCAAGCACATAGTTGTGTCCATGTCCTGCGGGATTATTGCACTTCCCAAAGACATCTTGATTCTCCGCATCACTGAGCTGATGACTATGTAAGCGGTGCGCTGCACTAAACTCATAGACCTTGGTGAGATAAACCATCTGTCCTTCCCCATAGTAATCAGCAAATACCGTTGAATTCTCATACAACCGAACCCGATGAAGCAGTCCATCGGTCAGAGATGGAATAATTCGCTGCCAAATTTCAATCGAGATATTTTCACAAGTTGGCTGCAAATGCGGATTTTTAGCAAAAATCGGATGTTGACTGTTTAGGTGTTTATGGTCGTAATTCGCAATAATTTCAGACTTTAACAACACATCTAATGTCGTTAAATTGATGACCATTCCATCATCGGAATCTATATTTCCTTTAACCATCACCTCAAGCACGTAGTTATGACCGTGGCTATTCGGATTTGCCGAAGCACCGAACAACGCAACGTTTTCAGCATCGCTCAATTCAGGTATCCGATTGTAATGAGATGCTTCAAATGCAATCTGCCGTGTTAAATAGTACATCAATTCGGTTGAGATTGTTTAAAATCAGTAATTTTTTCAGAAAACGTCACCTTAAAGTCTACTAATCAGAAATATGATAATGACTGCTGTTGTTAATCCCGTTCCAGTCTTCATGCCAATACCTGCCCACCGAGATTGTAATCGTACAGATTCTGTCTTGTATGCAGATACATATTTTTCAACATATTCAGGTGACTTTCCGAGTAGGTTCGGTACATTGTTGACAACTACTTCTGGTGGCACCTGTGATGCTTTTGTTACCTGGTTACCACCAACAATCCCCATAAAAAGCACACCGGTAACACATCCTTCAATAAACCATTTTGGACGTGGAACATCTCTTTGCGCATCTTGCTGTCCTGCCTCTATAGGAGTTATTTCACATCTACCTGATATAGTTATCAAACACATAGCGATTAATATCAAGACACATAAAACGCGTCGCATTCCTACCTCGGTTTTCTTATGAAGTAAAGTTCTTAAATTTATGACTAAGGAAAATGTTCAGCATAATTATTCAAATCAAAGTAAAACAAGAAAAGCGACAAGAAGAACGGTAGTTAATCCACTTCCTGATATCCACCCATAATCCATCCATGTTAATCTCAAGCGCACCGATTCCGCTTGGTAGGACATAATATATTTATCAACGTATCCAGGTGGTTTTCCGAGCAAGTGTGGAATATTCTTCAACTCAACTTCAGGAGGATTTTTCGCATCACGTACTACAGTGTTATCTGAAAAGAAACAACTACCATTAATACATCCTGCAAAAAACCATTTTGAACGGGGAACATCTTGTTCGGCATCTTTTAGTCCAGCTGCTATAGGAGCTAACTCACATATACCTGTTTTACTCATCATGCATACAACAGATAAAATCAAAACACAAGAAATGCGCCACATTTTCTACCGCCAGTCAAACCATGATAGTAGATTTAATGATTAACGATACATTCTAATTGACTTACCTGCACAATTCTCTAACTTTTGCATGTAAGCAGGACTTACGCAGTTTTCTTGATTTAATCATAAACTATGACGAAAATGATGCCATTATCAGCGTTTTTATGGGTTTCCGGCGCGCTTACAAAGCACCAAATCAAGAAATCAACGGTATGAATGCCTTTTGGCATTCCCCGGGTATGAATGCCATTTAGGCATTCACCGCCTACCGTTGTGTGCGTAAGTCCTGGTAAGGTCATAATGTTCTTGACATTCAACCTTACAATTTTGCTGCAGAGACCAATTGATCATCAACAGATTCGTATTGAACTGTCATAATCCATTCGCCTGTCCCTCTCAATTGTACATTACACTTTTTCAACCACTCAATGAGTGTTAGTTTGTCGCGAGCTTCCCATTCGCACAACATTCTTCCGGACAACGTATCACACAACACACGAATATTGCTGACATCTTCGTTGCCTTCTTCCTGAAATCGCTGTAGCAGTCGTGTCACATCTTGCCTCGTCATACAAGCAATTGCATGCACAGAAACATATCTCATATTATGATCTTTCGTATGTTGCAAGGAAAAGGGACGATAACTATACCGTCCCAATCTCAAGTTTAATCACGGGCAATAGGCGCACCGACAAGATTTCCCCATTCTGTCCAGCTGCCATCATAATTGCGAACCTTTTCATAACCGAGTAGGTATTTCAACAAGAACCATGTATGCGATGAACGTTCACCGATGCGGCAGTAAGCGATAGTCTCTTTGCTATCGTCAACACCTTCACCACCGTAGATGGATTGCAGTTCATCGTGAGACTTAAATGTACCATCTTCTGCAACTGCTGTTGCCCATGGGATGTTCGCAGCACCAGGGATATGCCCCCCACGTTGTGCAGTTTCGCTCATGCCCGGTGGTGCAATCACTTCACCGGTAAATTCTGCTGGTGAACGCACATCAACCAAGTTGATAACACCTTGCTCAAGTGTCGGCAGGATATTGTCCTTTGTTGCGCGGACGTTGTCATCAGGGAATTTCGCCTGATACCCAGTCGCAGCATAAGAAGGAACGTCTGTAACAAGCTTTCTACCTTCGTCTATCCATTTTTGACGACCACCGTTCATAACCTTCAAAAGACTTTCATCGTGTCCATAATAACGGAACTGCCACAACGCATAAGTGGCGAACCAGTTGTTATTATCACCATAGAAGATCACAGTCGTATCATTCGCAATGCCACTGTCGTTGCAGAGTGCTTCAAACTGATCTTTAGTGAGAATATCGCGTCGGATTTGATCACACAACTGTGTCTGCCAATTCAAACCGACCGCACCCGCAATATGTCCTTCTCCATACGCTGAGGTATCAACATCAACTTCAAGCAGACGGATACCAGCGTCACTTCCATGCTCCGCAACCCATTCTGTACTTACCAAAACATCAGGATTCGCGTAATCAGCCATATCTGTTTGTCCTCCTGTTACAAAACTTTTTTCTCAAATATAAAGAGAATCATGCAATACATAGCAAAATTCAAAATTACGTCTTCAATGTTAGATTCTCTTTATATTATACGCATTTGCGTGAAATTTGTCAAATATCGTTAGTATTCTATACATTGGTATACAATTGTCCAGTTTTTTCAGATATATTCAGGACTTACGTAGTCTCAAAGATTATCGTTGGATTTGAGAGTTGATATCGCATATAATCATCCAATAAACTTTGTTTAAGTTCATAAATTGTTTTGCCAAGTTTACGCGCAACACGTTTCAAACAGACCCATATTTGAAAACACAGGACTTGATACCCTTTTGGGCAAAAATGATAAAGGCAGGTCGTCAGCTTGATAGGTCAAGGATACCACCCTACCGGACTATTACAATCCTATAGATGAGGGGGAGACACCAGAAGGTGTAAATATTGTGAGAAAAGAGTCTCGTATTTGGGGTTTACGTTACGAAAAACCGAGCTAAAACATTTTAGTACCCTCCCTGTTTTTAAAATCCAACTAAATCCATACCTATACAGACGTGATAACGAATTGGGATTTGAGACAAATACTAAAAAAGGAGACTTGTAGAGTTGTGCCGTAATTTTTTGATGTAGTATACGATTTTTGAGGGTAGCCTCTAAAAAAACAATTCTTAGGATTATCCGTTTGAGCTGGAGGTATCCCAAAATACTCGGTTTTTTCAGGGTTATTCAGTTTTAAGAATCTGTCGTTATGCCAGTTAACTTTGGGTTAAGATTAGTGAAATATATATTGATTTTTTATGGTATTTTTGTTTATTGTCTGAACCAGGATTTTCAGGATTTACAGATTTTCGGGATTTACCTCATCAAGGGTTTTTGATATGCGTTTATGCTCTCTTTTGTAATAGGATTGGATGAGAATAATCTTGGTAATCTGCTAATCCTGAAAATCCTGGTTCAGACAAAGAATGAGTTAACTCCACCCAAAAAACTAACTCAAGGATTAACGACTGTGATAGAATTTACTCAATAAATTGAAAACTGAATAATCCTGCCACACAACAGCGTTTCTTGACATTTGAATGTCTCTGCATTTATCCCAAAATATATTGACACGGACAACATATTATGATAATATCACGATATTAGCTTAGGAGGATATTTATGGCAAGAAAAAAACGCACCACTCAAGAAAAAGATGTCCAAGATTACCGACACGACGCAAAACGAAAAAACAACCCATCCGCAGGCTTCGCAGCACAAGGAAAAATACACGAAAAACCGAAGCAGGAATACGTATACAACCCACACCTCCCGCCAAACCTCCGATTTGACCCAAACGGTGATGCGGACAAACTCCCCAAACTACTTGAAGAAGCAGAGCAAAGACCGCTCACTGCTGAAGAAACAAAAACAATCGCAAACGCGCTAAGACACCATGAACCGTGGCTGGAATGGGCTGGTAAACAGGAGAAAAAATCCTTTGCCGTGGATCCAGTTGCGTTGCATATCCATGAACGCGTGAGTGCCAAGGCAATCTTGAAGATAGCAAAACGCGAAAACGTCCAACGAAAACTATTTGCCGATCCGCAGCTGACTTATGATAAGGCGTTGGATTTTTACCAACGTGACGTGGAGTGGGCAAACCGACTCATCTTGGGTGATAGTCTTACTGTTATGAGTTCACTTGCACATCGAGAAGACCTTGCAGGTAAAGTGCAGATGATTTACATTGACCCTCCTTACGGCATCAAGTTTGCCTCCAACTTTCAACCCACCATCTTTCAACGTGAGGTAAAAGACAGAGAACAAGATTTAACTCGTGAATGCGAGCAGATAAAAGCATACCGTGACACGTGGACACTCGGTGTACATTCCTATCTCTCATATCTCCGAGAACGCCTATATATTGCAAGAGATTTGTTACACAATAGTGGATGCATCTTTGTGCAGATTGGGGATGAAAATGTTCATCGGGTCAGGTGTATAATGGACGAAGTTTTTGGATCAGAAAATATGGTTGCTCAAATCTGTTATAAAACGACATCTGGCAGACAAGCAAAAAGGATAGATCGTTTAGGCAATTATATCCTCTGGTTTGCCAAAGAGATTGAAAACGTGAAATACTATAATCTTTTTGTTCATAAAGAAAACATTGGTAAATCTAATGTCCAGAAAGGAGATTTACAATCACAAGGTGAAAGTAAAAGTGGGTCTTATATAGTGGAATTTGAAGGTAAAGAATATTCTACCCGTTCAGGAAGACATTGGGCAACTACTGAAGAAGGAATGAACCGCTTAATTCGCACTAATCGGGTACTTGCCACAGAAAATAATATAACATATAAACGCTTAAACACTGATTATCCGGTTGCATCGATTCCTGATGTATGGACTGACTTATCTGGAGGAGCTACTGGAAAAGTGTATGTCGTACAGACAAATAGAAGAATTATTGAACGCTGCCTCCTCATGACCACAGAGCCTGGTGATCTTGTACTTGACCCAACTTGCGGGGGCGGTACCACAGCCTACGTTGCTGAGCAGTGGGGGAGACGTTGGATTACGGTTGATTCGAGTCGTGTGGCAATTGCCTTAGCAAGACAACGTCTATTGACAAGTACCTTTGAATATTACAAATTCAAGGATAAATCTAAAGGTATCACTGGAGGCTTTAAAAATAAAACGGTACCGCACATTACCCTCAAGAGTATTGCCCAAAATACCGCGCTTGACCCTATCTTCGCATAACATGAACCAATTCTCACAGAGAAGCTAGAGACGTTAAACAGCGCATTAGTAGATATTACGCCTGAAATCCGTACGACATTCCTCACCAAACTGATAGAGAAAGAAACACACGAAGGGAAAAGGTCCATTACAGATGCAGATAGAAGACGTTGGCAGCTTCCCGATAAAGCATGGCAGGAGTGGGAAGTGCCTTTTGATACCGACCCCGATTGGCCTGAACCTTTACAAATTGCATTGACAGATTACCGTAACGCATGGCGTGCAAAGATGGACGAGGTAAATGAATGCATCGCCGCATCCTCCGAAGGTGAGGAATTAGTCAATCAACCAGAAGTGGACAGAAAGCGGATTCGTGTAAGTGGTCCTTTCACAGTAGAGGCGGTGCAACCTGCCGAAGAGTCGCTTGATGCTGATTCACCTATTGGCGGTGAACCTGAAGAGTCGACAGACACTTTTGAAGATGCAGAAGAAGGACACGAGGCAGTAAATGCAGAGGCATACCTTGATAAGATAATCCGTTTGCTTAAGAATGATGGTGTGAAGTTTCCAGATAACAAAACGATGAAATTCGCTACGCTTGACCCACTTGAGGGAGATGTCCTCCATGCTGAAGGGAGTTGGGAAGATGATGAAACGGAACGCCGCGTTGCAGTCGCTTTTGGTCCGCAACACGGACCTGTTACTGCCATGCAAGTTGAACAGTGTTTACGTGCAGCATATCGGTACGGATTTGATGACCTTGTTTTTACGGGGTTCAGTTTTGATGGTGCAGCACAAGCCGCTATCCAAGATGATCTTAATCCAAATGTTCGTGTCCACATGGCACATATCAACCCCGACGTAGCGATGGACGATCTGCTCAAGGAGACACCGACCAGTCAACTGTTTACCGTGTTCGGTTTGCCGCGTACGGAACTCAAAACAGCAGACAATGGCGAATTTACCGTTAAGATGGAAGGTGTTGACATTTATAATCCTGTGGACAACACAGTCAATTCCGCAGGTGCAGATAAGGTTGCAGCGTGGTTTATCGATTCTGACTATAACGGTCGGGACTTCTGCATCACACAAGCTTTCTTTCCCGACAAGAGTGCGTGGAATAAAATTGCCCGCGATCTCAAAGGCGTAATTGACCCAGAGTGTTTTGAGAGGTTTAGTGGCACAGAATCGTTGCCGTTTCCTGTGGGTGAGCATGCATGCGTTGCTGTCAAAGTAATTGATCCGCGCGGAAATGAGGTGATGCGTGTGCATAACCTACATGATGTGGCGTATTAAAAGTAGTAGGCACACGGCGTGTGCCGAAACCATTGTCTGAATCACGGATTTTCGCGGATTTTAATTTCTTTTGGAATAGTGGATAATGTGGTTGATTATTGTTATGCAAATGATTAAAATTATTGCATGAATCGAAGATAAGCCTTGCTTGACAAAGCACGGCGCAACCCAAATGGACTGAAATTTAGAGACTTTGAAAAGTTCCTACGTCAGTGTGGACGGACACAACGCCGGCAGCGGGGGAGTCACAGAACCTGGTAAGTACCGTCTCATTGTCCAACCAGAGCATTCTATGGCAAAGGGGTACCAAGTGCGACAATTTCTCAAACAATACAATCAGGAGATAGCAGATGAAGAAGCATAACCACGATGATTTTGACGGTTTCATGGTAAATGTATTTTTCGATGAAGATGGTGATTATCTCGCACACCTCGTGGAACTCCCAAACGTCTCGGCTTTCGGACCGACACCTGCCAAGGCATTAGACGAACTAAAAACCGCATGGGAATTGATAAAAGAATGTTACCAAGAGGATGGCGAACCCATTCCGAAACCACCTTCACGGGAGGGATATGAGGGACCTTTTAACGTACCTGTTGATGCGCAGCTTTATCATGCTTTAGCAGACGAAGCCGCGAAAGTAGAGATGAGTCTTTACGCGCTTGTTGCTCAAAAGTTGAAGTCAACTATCCCTACGTTAAAGAAAAGATAGAAAATGAGAAAATTTATAGTTTACTTACTGTTAGGTGTACTAATATCAATTGTTGTTGTTCCTTCGTTTGCACAGCAGAATCAGAATGCACTACAGCAAGAAATTGAGTCACTCAAAAAACAACTCTCGGAAATCCAAGGCAAGCTTCAGACTGTGGAAAACGTTGAGAAGATGGAGTTGGCAGCGAAACTTGCTGAGGCACAAGCCAAACTTGCTAATGCTGAGTTTGGTAAGTTTGAGCGGGAATTGCGGGATTATAATAATAAATGGCTGTGGGGATGGACTACATTTTTTGTAGCAATCGTAGCGATTGTAATTACGGTAATAGGGTTAGCTTTATGGTTTTTTGTTAAGAAATTGATAGCAGATAGGGTTGAAGAACGGCTTAATGGATTTAAGGATGCTATTAAACAAGTAAACATATTGGAAGGTCAAATAAAATTATTGAATAAAGATCAAGCAGTATCTAAATTAGAG
Source organism: Candidatus Poribacteria bacterium (assembly GCA_963663765.2). GTDB lineage: Bacteria > Poribacteria > WGA-4E > WGA-4E > WGA-3G > MSPOR6. Next base: position 362,388 of record CAXXUA010000003.1, read on the forward strand.
GCTACTTTTCAACCTGATTTTGGGAGTGGACTTGGTTTTCCCAGAGAAAATGAGGCTCGCCGAGAGAAAGCTCTTTTGGAACTTTCACAAAAAGTTCTTTTGGATGTATTTGAGGATAAAAAATATCTCCTTGCACTCAGACATAAAGCTGCGGAAGTTTTAGCTCAGAAGTCTCCGCCACTGGTTGCACCTTTGCTGCAACTCTTAAATTCAGAAATTGATGTTGATTCAAACATTTCTGCTGAAATTGGACAAAGAACATTACGCGAATCTATAGCCGTTCTTAGCGGAGTAGAAACACCAGAAACCTACAAAGGTCTAACGAAATTTTTGAACCGTTTGCTGACAGAAAACCTAGAACATAAGGATGCTTACTTAACTTGGACAGTGTTTGCACTTGCTTATGTCAGTGATGGGTTAGATAACAGAGAATCACTTCCTATACTGAAAAATGCAATACCTTTTTTGGAGAATCCTGGTTTTAATCGTGAACCATTAAAAGATTTAATTAAGTTTTTTGATAAAAATAATGATCTAGGAGGAATTAAGGAAATCCTAAATCACCATGCAGCTGGAAAAATGCCTGAGTTAGAAGAAAAATGCTTGGAGTTATTGCAAAAGCACGATCCCGACTTTGTTAAAGAATGGAAAGCAGAAAAAGAGACTGCTAACACAGAAAACGAGGAATCTTCATGAATCAAGACCAACTTCAACTCCCAATCCAACCCGTAGAACAACCGATACTGTGCAGTCCCTACGAAGAACCAACTACACATTGGGTTTACGACTCACAAACAGGTGAAGCCTCCAAGAACCCAGGACGCCGCGAGGCAGGGTACTGGTATAAAACAGAACAAACTGGTAGCCAACAGCTCCGCTTATTCCAAGAGGAGCAACGTGATGACCTACCGTTAGTGAACGCACTCCGTGACGATGTCCGGCGGTGGCGTAACTCAAAATACGAAAGTGCTACGAATGTAACAAAAGAACTGCTGCGGCATTGGGGACGCGAAGACTTGTTAAGACGACTCTTTTTCTGTCAACGCGAAGCGATTGAAACAATCATCTATCTCGTTGAAATACTTCAGAGGGAGAGAGGACCACGCTTTAATCCTAAATTTTCCAAAGATGATCTTTCCAAATTAGTTGATACCCCTAACGGATCCAGTTTTCCAGACCTCATTCGTTACGGTTGCAAAATGGCAACCGGCAGCGGTAAAACTGTTGTCATGGCAATGCTCATTGCGTGGGCATTTTGCAACCGTGGTAAAGTGCATTCTGATGAACGTTTCCCCGCAGCAGCACTTGTCGTCTGTCCGAACCTCACAATCAAACAACGATTGCAGGTTTTGCGCCCTGAAGATAGTGATAACTACTACGATGAATTTGAACTCATTCCAACAAAACTTCGTCCGTTGCTCAATAGTGGAAAGGTGTTGGTTACCAATTGGCATCAATTCGCACCTGAATCCGAACATAGCGAAGGAGGTAAAACCTACGCTGTTGTCAATAAAGGTAAGGAAACAGCAGAAGTTTTTGCCAAACGCGTGTTAGGGGAACTCCATGACCGCGCGCCTATTATGGTGCTAAACGATGAGGGACACCATGCCTATCGTCCCGCACCGACAGAGGAAAAACTCTCTGTAGAAGAAAAGAGAGAACGCAAAGATGCAACCGTCTGGGTAGAAGGTTTGGACAAAATTAACACCGGGTGTGGTATCAAATTCTGTGTAGACCTTTCAGCTACGCCGTTTTACATTCAGGACTTACGCACTATAATAGATTTGTGCTATACTATTCCATTATGATTACATTTACACTTTCCGACAAGAAACAAAGTTTATATTCAGATTATTGTCAATTTTTGTTATCAAGTTTTACAAACTTTACACAAACCTATATGGCAGACCATACTGATAAGTGGAGCCACGATCAAATCAATCGGTTTCTGAGCGGTGAAAACATCCCCGCGAATGAACTTTGGAACTCGGTCAAAAACGACATTGAGTTTGATGATGATGGCTACATTGTTTTTGACGATGTTGTGCTACCTAAACTCTATGCGAAAGAGATTGAGGTCCTCCGTTCTCAGTGGAGTGGTAGCGACAAAAAAGTCGTTAAAGGCATTGGTATTGTGACGTGTATCTATGTCAATCCAAAGACAGAAGAGTATTGGATTATTGATTACCGTATTTATGACATAGATCATGATGGTAAAACCAAAATAGACCATTTACTGGAAATGTTGCACAACGCGTACTCTAAAAAACAGTTACCGTTTCGGACGGTGCTAATGGATACTTGGTATGCCTCCATGCAAGTTATGAAAGCGATTGAAAAACTTTCTAAGATTTACTACGTGCCCCTGAAACGAAATCGTCTTGTAAACGATACGGATGGCGAGCAACCGCACCAACAAGTCCAAGACCTATCTTGGACCCGGACAGAAATCCGGCAAGGGAAAAGCGTGCACATCAAGAAGTTTCCAAAAGGGTATCAAGTCAAGTTGTTCCGGATAGCCTCCTCTACCGGGCGCACGGAATATATTGTGACAAACGATTTATCTCAATCGGATGCGGATGCGGCACACCAAGAATGTCGTATACGTTGGAAGATTGAACAACTCCATCGTGAGATCAAATAAGTCACGGGTATTGGCAAATGTCAATGTCGCAAGTTGCGTGCCCAAAGAAATCATATTGCCTGTTGTTTTCAAATATGGGTCTGTTTGAAACGTGTTGCGCGTAAACTTGGCAAAACAATTTATGAACTTAAACAAAGTTTATTGGATGATTATATGCGATATCAACTCTCAAATCCATCGATAATCTTTGAGACTGCGTAAGTCCTGACATTAAAGGAAGTGGTTATAGCGAAGGTTCGCCCTTCCCTTGGCTTGTAAGCGATTTTGGCTTAGTTGACGCAATTGAAAGCGGTATTACAAAGATTCCGTGACTCCCAGTGAGCGATAATACTGGAAGACCTGAACCGAAATTTTTCCGCTTATGGAAAACAATTAATGATGCGATTTTACCAGCAGAAAGATTGCCCGGTAGAGCGCGAAAGCCAAAACCAGAAGTCGTCTATCGAGAAGCTGAAGATGCACTGAGAACACTTGCAAGTCAGTGGAAGGAACGTTTTGGATATATTGAAGAAGCATCGGATGCACAAGATAAAACACCGCCAGTGCTGATTATTGTTTGCGACAATACTGATATTGCAAATTATTTTTACCAAAGGATTTCCGGAGAACGTGTGATTGAGGATATTGATGAAAACAATATAAATGGAAAGGGAAAGAAAAAGGCAAAGACAAAAGTATCTTATAGACCAGGATCCGTATTTCCCGAACTGTTTTCTAATACTGAAACTGTAAAAAGAACATTGCGTATTGATAGCAAAATGCTTGCACAAGCGGAAAGTACTAATCCAAATCAGAGCAAATCACAAGCCGCAGAGGCACTCAGAGAAATTGTTGCAACAATAGGAAAGCCTGGAAGGCCAGGGGCACAGATACGATGTGTTGTCTCAGTCGCAATGCTAAATGAGGGATGGGACGCAAACAATGTAACACATATTTTTGGGTTGCGTGCATTTACCAGTCAACTGCTCTGTGAACAGGTAGTCGGACGCGGGTTACGTAGAATGAATTATACACCAGATCCAGAAACAGGTTTGCTTACCGAGGAATATGTTGATGTTTACGGTATTCCTTTTTCTGTTATTCCATTCAGAGGTAGACGTACAAAGGCACCCGAACCGGACGACAGACCAAAGAATCATGTCCGGTCAATGTCAGGAAGGAAGCATTTTGAGATCAGATTTCCGGTTGTGGAAGGTTATGCCTTTGCACTTCAAAAAAACGAAATTAAAGCAGACATTAAATCTATGGAACCGCTCCGCCTTGATTTAGAACATACCCCAACAGACGTTTTTGTAAAAGCTGCAGTCGGATATCAAATTGGGCAAACTACCACTTTAGGTCCTGGCGAATTTACTTCGCAGAATCGCCAAGAATACTATAAGACAACACATATTCAGACAATTAAATTTGAGATTGCAGGACAAATTGTCTGGAGATTAGTCGGTGATAGTGAAACCGTCCCTGACCCACAGAGCAATCCGGGACTTAGACTAAGATCACGTCACAGGTTATTTCCACAAGTATTTAAGTTAGTTGATAACTATATTGAGACTAAAGTAGATTTCCGAGGCTGTGACGAGTGTGAACTCGGTCTTGAAAAATATGTAGCACTGATTGTTGAACGGCTTGTAGCAGCAATCCAACCCGATGAAACAGAAGGTGAAACGCCACTGTTGCCTATTTTGAATCGCTACAAATCAGTCGGAACATCTGCAGCTGTGGATTTCTTCACTACCCGCGCGTGTCATGGAACACAACGTAGCCAAGTAAATCAAGTTGTATTAGATACGCAGAAATGGGAACGTTCAGCATGTTTTTGGTTGGAGGAATCTAATGCAGTAAAATACTATGTGCGGAACGACCATCTTGGGTTAACTATCCCTTATGAGTACTTGGGGATTACACACCACTATGAACCTGATTTTATAGTGAGGCTTCAGAACAGAGTCAACTTACTTTTGGAAACCAAGGGCTATGCTCCAGAGCAGACTCGCGCGAAACATGCAGGTGCCAAGCGATGGGTTTCTGCGGTAAACAACTGGAATCGGGAAAAACTCGGAGAACCAGAACAGCGTGGCCCCTGGGCATTTTATGAATGCTTAGATTCACAGGAATTGCGGCATCATTTACCAGCTATTTTAGATCGGAGAATTTCGTTGGTAAGTTAAAGAGACATATACTGAAACAGCATTATAATAATTTTCATTGAGAAAGGACTGAAAACGACAAATTGCAGATATGTATAACAAAGTATAAATATTATAGTTAAATCCAAAAATATGTATACACTCACTGGTAATACCTTCGCCATTTTTGAGTGCTTCAGTTGAATGAACATGTCATGCTGATCCAGCATTGATCTGTGCTATAGTAGGATTACAAGAATAAGAATAACTTCAGGTTTTTGTTGAAGCATCATTAATTATCAAAGGTTCTAATTTAACATTAGGCATGCACAATCTGGAAGAATGTGCTACCAAGATGCACAATCTGGCAGATTGTGCTACAGTTACCCACACAATCAGGAAGAATGTCTATTATTGACGAAGGTATTGGTTTATAGAACGACGTTATCACCCTCTCTTGAGTTCCATAGGAACGACATAGAAGGTTAAACATATCGTCCCTACGGGACTGAAGAGTATGGTTGATATTAACAATATTTCCTTATGTTGACACATATCGGTCTCTGTGCCCGCGATCTCTCATTTAATCAGTTTCGGCGGGGCACAGAGACCCCATAGGTGTCAACTTAAGAAAAAGTCAAGTGCTAAATACCCATCCCGGTAGGCGTGCTTTGTAAGTGCGCCGATAAACCCAGGATTGGCAACGGCGCACTTACAAAGCACGCCTGCAGGGGAGTGCGGGGGAGTGCGGGGCGCGCTTACAAAGCACGCCTGCAGGGGAGTGCCGGTGAGTGCGGGGCGCGCTTACAAAGCACGCCTGCAGGAGAGTGCGGGTAAGTGCGGGGTGCGCTTACAAAGCACGCCTGCAGGGGAGTGCGGGTGAGTGTGCGGGGCGCGCTTACAAAGCACGCCTGCAGGGGAGTACCGGTGAGTGCGGGGCGCGCTTACAAAGCACACCTGCAGGGGAGTGCCGGTGAGTGCGGGTGAGTGCGGGTGAGTGCGGGGCGCGCTTACAAAGCACCAAATCAACGGTATGAATGCGCGTATGGCATTCACCGCCTGCAGGGGAGTGCCGGTGAGTGCGGGGCGCGCTTACAAAGCACCAAATCAACGGTATGAATGCGCGTATGGCATTCCCCGCCTGCAGGGGAGTGCGGGTGAGTGCAGGGCGCGCTTACAAAGCACGCCTACCTTGAGTGAGAAAATCGGGATTTCAAGGTTTCCCTCCTACAATAATATGAATCGCTAAATTGACACCTATGCGGCGGGGCACAGAGATCCCGCCCTACAATGAAGAATGAGTAGTTTGTGCAAAAATTTTACACACCCTTAACGAATAAAATGGTTGCTTGTTTTGTTAAAATGTGTTATACTCGTTTTGTCCGCTAAAACGTGATAGAATTGTTAATTTGATTTTCATGTAGGGAACATCATGGACGAAGAACGCCAAAATTCAGATGAAAACCAAGAAAAACTCTATGAACAGTACATTAAGCAGGACGAAGAGCTTTCTAAGCGCGATCTGTCAAATGTTGAGAATCTTGACAAAGCAATTCTCTCGTTGTCAAGTGCGGGTTTAGGTTTGTCGTTGGTATTCATAAGAAACGTAGTTAAACTGGCAGAAGCCTCACATGTGTGGTTACTACACCTCTCTTGGTTGATGTTCGTTCTCGCTATTATTTCTACGCTCTCGTCCTATCTTTTTGGACAACGTGCTTTAGATAAGCAGCGCGAATTCAATGAAAAGTACTATCTGGAAGGCGACGAAGATGCTGGACAGCAAAAGTCCTTTGCCTCACGTGCAACAGGTGTTCTAAGTTATGTTTCTGTCTTTGCCTATATTGCTGCTGTTATTTGTACAGCCTTCTTCATTGGATGGAATTAAAAAGACTTATGCAAATCAATAGTTGTAGAGTAGTGCTAAAAATTCACACACATAAGAATTAAAGGAGTTATATCATGTCATATAAGAGAACCACAACTACAAAAACTAAGATCAATCAAATATTAGAAGCAGCTGGTCCAAGAATACCACCCCGGAAACCGCCAGCGAAACCAGCGCAACCTTCACGGCCATCAAAACCTACTTCTCCTAAGCCTACTCAACCTTCTAAGCCACCTAAACCGTCTAAAAAGTAGGGGCAATCTACACAACAAAACAAAGCTCCTTTTGCAAAGGGTGTGTAAAGTTTTGGTAACTGTGCGTAGGGGCGGGGTCTCCCTGGCCGAACCGAGGTTTTATGCGGGCGAGGAAACCTCGCCCCTACGAGGTCCACAGTTCTCTAACGTCAAGCAAACTTGATAGAAGTTGGACGGACTTCTTTTTATATCAGGGTTTCTACAAAAACTTTACACACCCCTTTTGCAAAAAGCTCGTTGTTTCGCAATAATGTTTTCCGAGATGTCAGAAAACTGAAATTCTTATATGTCAATGCAGAATGAAATCAAACACAAACAAAGAATCTCACAACTACTTCTTACCACCACAAATCGCATTCGGGGAAGGTGCAATCACAAACTTGGCAGATTATGTCAAGACATTCGGTGGCAAAAAACCTTTTGTCGTTAGCGATGCTGGTATCCAAGAAGTTGGAATATTAGAACAAACACTTGCGTCATTGGTAGCAGAAAATATTCCTTATGCTACTTTTGTGGAAATTGAACCGAACCCCACAGATATTAGCATCGTAAAAGGTGTGGAAGTTTATCAGAAAGAGCAATGCGATGTTGTCATTGCTGTCGGTGGTGGGAGTGTGATGGATGCAGCCAAAACAATCCGTCTCTTGACAACACACGCACCACCCTTAGAGCCATACTATGTAGATTCAGATGGTGTAAATAAGATCCGTGGTGATATGCCACCTTTGATATGTGTACCCACAACCGCAGGCACTGGCAGCGAAGTCTCACAAGGTGCAGTGATTACCGATACCTCATTACAGACAACTAACCGATGGAGGAAACGCGCAATTGTCTCACGGTATAATATGGCAGACATTGCGCTCCTTGACCCAACCCTAACTATAAAGATGCCACCAGCACTGACCGCAGCGACAGGCATGGACGCGATCACACATGGAATTGAAGCGTACGTCGCAACAAAATATCACCCAATTGCAGAAGGTGTCGCACTGCAAGCCCTAAAAATGTTAGGAGCAAATATCCGAAAAGTTCATCACGACAGCAATGATATTGACGCAAGGGGTGAGATGTTATTAGCATCGTGTATGGCAGCGTTTTCATTTCAGAAAGGACTCGGAGCAGTTCACTCAATTGCACACCAGTTGTCAACAGAAGCACCTATCCCACACGGTGTCGCTAACGCAATCCTATTACCACATGTAATGGAATTTAACCTTCCACATGTAATTGACAAATACGCCGATGTTGCAGATGCGTTAGATGTTAATATAGATGGCATGTCTAAAGGTGAAGCAGCGTGCGCAGCAATTGACGAGATACGCACATTGAACGAGGAACTCAATATACCAAATGGACTTGGTGAGGCGGGGTTAGACAGAGAAAAGATACCAAAACTCGCAGCAGATGCAATGCTTGACCACTGCCACAAATTCAATCCGAGACAATGCACACAAAAGGATATGGAAAACTTACTTGAAGCTGCATTCTAACTGCACCAACTTAATTGGAAAAGAATAATAGAATCTGTTTGCATACTTCCTCATTTTGAACGCTTAAAATGAGAATTTTAACGAATAAAAAAATATAAATTGTTTATAGTGAAATATACAATTAAGTTTACACTTGTTCTGTAGGTGCGATCTCCTAATCGAGACTGAATGCCTTGATAATCGGGAATCGGAGTTCCCTCATACAATACACACAATACCAAGATTTCTGTAGGAGCGACCTCCTAATCAAGACTGAACGTCTTGATAGTCGGGAATCGGAGTTCCCTCATACAATACACAAGATTTCTGTAGGAGCGATCTCCGATTCAAGACTGAACGACTTGATAGTCGGAAATCGGAGTTCCCTCATACAATACACACAATACACAAGATTTCTGTAGGAGCGATCTCCGATTCAAGACTGAACGACTTGATAGTCGGGAATCGGAGTTCCCTCATACAATACAAACAATACAGTCGGGAATCGGAGTTCCCTCCTACAATACACACAATATAGTCGGGAATCGGAGTTCCCTCATACAATACACAAGACTTCTGTAGGAGCGATCTCCTAATCAAGACTGAACGCCTTGATAGTCGGGAATCGGAGTTCCCTCCTACAATACACACAATATAGTCGGGAATCGGAGTTCCCTCCTACAATACACACAATATAGTCGGGAATCGGAGTTCCCTCCTACACCTGAAAGTGTAAAAATAATTCTAAAATCCACTATAATGCGTAAGAAAGACAGAAAGGTTTTGTTAGGGGGATATGTTGATTGGCACAATCCATCCCTTTGTATCCGCAGGTTTATACACATTATTCTGCAGATAATCGGAGGTGTGCCATAAACACAGACTTTTACCATCAGGCATCCAGACAATTGAGGCGAGTTCCATGGATGTTCGAGCAATCGGATATTTCTTCCTGCTGTCCAAATCATACACCCAAACCTTCCAATGTAGACCCGCACAGTCTTCACGTTCAAAGTATGCTAACAGATTTTCCGTTGGAGACCAGGCTGGGGCAGTGTGTTTAAGAATTTGGTATTTTGACGATTCTGTCGGAATTTTGGCAATGTAAAGCCGTTTATCAAGAAGCGGATCGGGACGATTGCTTCCAGATAGCACATAAGCAAGTTGTGAACCATCTGATGACCAGCGCAACTGATTGATACGTTGGTGTTGGGTGGAAATCTGTTCTAAACGTTCACCCGCAGCAGTTTGGATTCGGATCGCAGCATAACGCGCAGTTCCGTTGCTGACTTGTTGATCTTGCATTACATCAAAAGCGAGTCGTTTTCCATCAGGTGACCATGCAGGGGCACGCGAATAGGTATCCGTATACACGGAACCTTTGAATAGGACCCGCGCAACAAGCCCACCACCACTGCCGTCACTATTGATCCGATAAATAGCATCATACCCTTTTTCGCGACGTCTAAATGCTAATTGATTTGCAGTAGATGACCAAGCAGGTGCTGCACCTTGAACCAATTTCCTGACACGTCCCAATTCCCAATCAACTGTATGAATATATTTAGCATCACCCACCGTTGCCTCAAAAGCAATCAGACGACTATCCAACGACCAAGAAACATGTGGATTGTAAAAAGCACCCTCATGAAGTTTGCGTGCTTTCTGCCCATCCTTATCCATAATCCAAAGCTCGCTTGCCTTCCAATATCTTCCACCTAATTCGGTTCTTTTTAACATTGCAACGAGTTTACCATCTGGACTCCAATACGGATATTCCGCACCACTCACAAGATGAATCATCCGTGGAGTACCACAGTAGTTGACATTGAATAGAACGCCATCTGTTTCCGAGAATTCTCCAAAAGTAAATCTATCTAACCAGACACTCGACTTGTTCGGTAACTCTACTTGAAACCTATCCTGTGTGGACTGGAGAATTGGCAACTCCGTGCCATCATTCAAACGGAACAACGGAGAAGTTCCCTCTTTTTCGGCATACACTGGGGCATTATCACGCGTAACGATACCATGTTTGCGTGTATCAGATGCAACAGGTGAGCTTTCTGTTGTGTTGGTAAAAGCATAGATATTACCATCAGTCGCAGTACCGTATAGGACTCCGTCGGAGATTGCTGGGGCTGCGTTGACCGCACCTGCTGTTTGATAGGACCATGCCTCTGTTTTAGACGAAATGTCAATTGCCTGAATTTTTCCGTTTCTTGCCCCTATATAAACAAACCCGTTTGCAATTACTGGCAAACTCTCACTACCATCCGTATAAGAACGCCAATGAACAGCGTTATGTTGTGGAAGGATAGGACGAAATTCAGCATTATCGCAGCCATATTCTATTCCATTAATTCTAACGGTGCGTTGTCGTTCAGACTTCAATTGACCAGTAATCGCATCCAACATGTAGATCTTTGAAGGAAAAGCACCCGTATAGACAACTCTATCATAAACAACTGGCGGTGAATCCATCCATCCCTTGGTTTTGAAGTCCCAAAGCAGATCTCCTGTTTTCGCATCCAGCGCGTAAAACTTGTTGTCCCGCGTACTAAAGTAAACGCGTCCACCCCATATCGCAGCGGAAAAACGAATCGCACTCTTTGCATTGAAAACCCATTTGATACCCCACTTTTTAGCATCTAAAGCGTATAACTTGCCATCTGATGAACCGACATAAAGAATACCATCTGCTATAACCGGTGAGGCAGTCAGGGGTCCACCTGTCTTGAATTTCCATAGCAATCGGAACGGGGGTTTAAGTATCTGATCCGGACTCTTACCAGAGAACTGAAAGTCATGCATAAACATGTGCCAATCTTCAGCACGTAGAGGCGTGATGGGAGGAGAAATCTCTGCTGTAGGAGAACCGTCTTTCTGTTTAGATGAAGGTGTATTCTGTGCTTTATCGTCCGTATTACAACCCGATAGCAAAAGCAACGTAACAAAAAGAGAAAATAAGGATGCTAAAATGGTTCTAAAATATGTAGTTTGAGGCATGGTTTTGCAAGTAACTTGTATGTATAGAATTCTTGATATAACGAAAATCCGTTACCAATAATATAACATGTGGACATCTATGTGTCAAGGATGTACAAAGTTCTTTCAAGGTTATTGCAAAAACAGTTATTTTCTTTCCACCCGATGAGGTAAGTTTTGTTACGAGACAGTTTTTCATTGATGGCGGATAGATCGCTGGCAACCACTAACTCCCAATTTGATGGTGTGTTGAAAAGTCATATTTGGACTTTATTAAAAAAACAAATTAGATACAGAAATTTTGTTGAAAATATTATTGACATATTTTTTGCCATTATGTTATCATATCATTTATAATTTACAGTTATTGTTTACACACTGAATTTAGGTTGACCTTCTTGTTGACCTTCTTGTTGATAGATCCAAAATTTATTGAAGGGCAAAGAAGACAACAATTGGATGTCGGTACTGATATGAAACATATCTATTTAGGTTTGAAAACAAGTTTTTGCTTGTTCTCCATTAGTCTATTCGTCCTATTATTACTAACAAGTTGTAATAATGAACTGACTACTCCAGACCCACCAATAAAAGTTGAATTATCGCCTGGAGATCCTTCCGAAAAACTTCTTGCCCGTATCTATTTTGATGCTTCAGCCTCAATGCAAGGTTTTGTCGTTCCCAACACGTCGCAATACAAAAGCATACTTCGTCCTTTAGAAAGCGTTATAACAAGTGGTTGGAGGAATGGCAAAGCAGAATTCTACCGTTTTGGAGAACAGGTTACACCAATTGATAGAGATGGTTACCTAATGGCAGACTCTGAAGATTTTTATACCGAATTAAAAACGTATATCCAAAAAATCTTTGAATATGAAGAACAATTAGTTAGTAAAAATATAAATAACGCTTCTAATAATTCAATAGATGGAGGACCATCACCTAATAAAGTCAACGATATTAGAGAAGAAGACAGCTTAGTCGTTATCGTTACAGACCTTTTTCAAGATAAGCAAGATGTAAACTTATTGGTTACTCAACTTAGAGATAAATATATTAATAAAGAAAAAAAAGGACAAGCATTAGGACTGCTTGGACTTCGCAGTGAATTTGATGGTAGAGTCTACAACTTAGGTACGTCTCCCATTCTTTATCGCAGCACACCCGGAAAGCCTGAAACATTCCGTCCATTCTATCTCCTTGTTATAGGAAGGCACGCCGATATCGCTCACTATTTTGATCGTCTAATTGCTAATGGATTCACAGATGCACAAACGTTAATCTTTTCTCAGTATTTGGTAGATTCTTTACTGTCGTTTGAGAATGCTACGATTGAACAACTAGTGAATCTAAATAGGGTGTCAATCGCTGAGAAACCAGATCCTCAAGTGAAAGAATATAGAATCACTGACAAAAACAAACCATCTCAAATTTCTGCTAAATTGAAGTTCCAGTTTCTTTCATACGTTATGCCGTTTGACTCAGAAAAATTTGAAGTTAATATTATTGCTGAATATAAACCTGATTCAAAAGGTAAAAATGAAATTAGTTTGGATGCACAGAAGTGTTTGAAAGTGATATCAACACATTCTAAGAATGATGAGGACAATGAACTCAACGTTGGCTTCAATTTGGACTCAGGGTCTTTACCAGATGAAAGAAAGATATACTTATACGAGGTAACATTAAGTCCTGGAATTGATACATTTAAAGAACCTGATTGGTGCTCACAGTGGGATATGGAAGACGAACGCAATGGTGCAAAGACACTTAATTTGGTTAATTTCATTCGCGGTCTTTCGCAAGCAACCACTCTGATACATGAACCGATTATCGCTAAATTTCATTTCTACATTGAAAAAAGATAAGGGAGTCGTTCAAAAAATGAAACATCACGCTATTTGTATAGTTTGTATTCTTTTCCTTATTGTTATCTTTATTGTTGCGGCTTATATTTTAGAACCCATGCTTTTGTATACTTTCCAACCAAGTTTACCTAAAGATCTTACAATTGACCAATGGATGGACAGTTTTCAAACATGGGCTTATGTGTGTGTTGGAGCCGCTGTAATTGCAATTATTCTATGGTACTTATTTAGTCAGACAGTTTTCAAAACGATTCATGAAAAACCGAGTGGGAAACGTTGGTTATGGGGACTATTATTCTTTTTGCCTACATGTGCTGTTGCCATTAGTTTCTATTTTATTGAGGAAACTGAAAGTGAGCCTTTGTTAGCTTATCTATGTTTTGTGGTGAATGGATTTCTTCTTTATTACCTGGCTACTCTTTTATTTTCTCCTACGTCAGTTAAATTTACACCACTTGGTTCAATGAAAATTCGTCGTTTTTGGTAAGGGCTTTTTTGAGGAGGAAGATTGATGGGATATTATGCTATCGGTATAGGTGGGACAGGTGCGAAATGTCTTGAATCTTTGATACATCTCACCGCTGCAGGAATGATGCCTGACAATGGCGATCTTTATATGCTTTTTGTTGATCCTGACAATGCAAACGGTAGTCTTGATCGTGCTAATACAACTTTGAATCACTATAAAGCATTTAATGAAAATGATCAACTAACACAACCATATTTACTACAAACTACAATTGATTCTGCCACCAACCCCATTTTTTCACCGTTTGATAAACAGGATGATGATAAACCTAATTTGTCTGACTTTTTCAAGTATCCAGGACTTAAGCTTGCAAAAAATAATGCTGCTGAGCTCTTTGAAGTTCTATATAGTGAAAAAGAAAGAACTACTGAGTTGAATGAAGGTTTTCGTGGTCACCCATCAATTGGTGCCTCGGTCATGACGCAAACGGTATTGGGAGCAGACGAACCGTGGAAAACATTTCGAGTGAAAATTCAAAAAGATCCGAATCCAAAGATTTTTTTGGCAGGATCAATTTTTGGTGGAACTGGTGCAGCGGGATTCCCTACGATAGCAAAATTAATCAAAAGTGAATTGAAAGCAAAACCTGTAAATGAACAGATAGGCGGGGCATTACTATTACCTTATTTTACTTTTACCGATACTGGAGATAATGAAAATGAACTCAAAGCAAAAGCTGAACATTTCTTAATGAATACACAAGCGGCACTTGAGTATTATCATCTATGGAATAAAGATCTTGTCTACAATGCCCTTTATCTCCTTGGTAACGATGCACAAATTGAAGAAGATAATTTTTCTTTGGGTGGAAAGAAGCAGCGAAATTCACAACACTTCATTGAACTCTATGCAGCTTTAGCTGCAATCCACTTCTTCGGAGACAACCCCGCAGTAGATGATGGTGCACAGTATTTTAGATTAGATCGAGCAAACAATCCACATACGTGGAGTGACCTACCAGACGGTGAAAATGGAACAAAGATACATTCAAAACTTTGTCAGTTAACGAATTTCTCCTTTGCTTATCTGAGTACCTATAAACCGATGCTTGATGATATCAGAAATAAAAACCGCTCGGGATTTCATTCTCCATGGTATATCGATTTCTTTAAACGGAACAGGATCACGCTTAAAGATGTTAATGTAGGAAATTCACTCAAAAATGTAAAGGACTATTGTGAGGATTTTTTGGTTTGGATTGCTAACGTTCAGAATTCTCAAAAAGGTAAACCACTTAACGCAGTTGACAGTTTCGACCTGACGAAATGCGGTAATCTTATCTCGTCAGAAGGATTAAAACCCTTGAGTCCCGCTACACTGAACAAAATTTGGGAAAAAATGTGCAGTGCTAATGGTAAGGGTGAAGGCACTGATATCGGGAAGTTTCTGAGTACCTTATATCAAAATTGTGGAACAGTTTAAACAGGCAATTACCGTTTTTGTAGGTTAGGTAGAGTGGTCCCACACTAATCGTAATGTTTAGATCCCGTAACTAACGCATAATCTGTACTTTAGATAAACGGATTACGCTAACGCAATACACTTGAATTAAGTAGAAATTACATGATACATAACAAAGTGTTATGGTACTATTAGATAGGAGTTCTTAAATGCAAACTTATCCTCTGCTTCCTCCATTAAAGGATGATGGATTAGCCATCCTTCCCAAAAAAGGAACATGGCAAGTGGTGCCTCCTGTTGCCCTTAAAAATATCGCTGAGAACCTTAAGGTTACGAAAGTTGATGGACAATACACTGATATTGACAGCATCCCGAGTATGTGGGCACGTCCGCTGCTTTTTCAGATAGCACTCTACGACACTAACCATCCAATGCACGACTGTGTTGTAGGTGAATGGCGCGGACTTTTGACTATGCTTGCTCTCAAGGAGCGGCGAAATTTTCCTTTGACAACGAAGTTAATTACGATTCCTTCCGCAGACGATGACGATACACCCGAATTTCTTCGTGCATTACGCAAATTGATGCCAGAACAGACATTAGATGTAAATACAACTTGGGATAAGCTTTACCTAATTCTTTTTAATGATGATCCAATAGGTATTACTTCTCCTACAACCCTTGTATGTACATCTATTGACTATACGGATTGTATCTCAAATGTGAGTTGGTATAATGGACAATTCCTATGCGATCCGATTAAATTTTTAAACCCAGAAGAAAAAGCAGCGGTTGCAGGTTGGCTAAATGTTTTTTTTACAACCCATATTCCTCCAGGTGATGGTCTAAAAGGAAATCTAGAAGCACAAATTCTTAATTTTACAGCTGCTTTAGGAGGAATACCTGCAGCATTACCAGCATTATCTAATAATTCTCTCAATATGACTGTTGGTTTCTTCTCCGGAATGAATCTTCCAATAGCACCTAAAGAATACTTCACAGAAAAACTTTTCGTAATTAACCAACAGGATGCTTTCATTAAAGAAAACATTCTCTCACCTAAAGGCAGTACTAATCTTAAATTGAACGGTGTCGATGTAACACCCATTCTTCCAATCAGAAAGGAAATATTGAATGAATTCAGTGTTAACGATTTGCAAAAGCGTATTTCTTTTATTACGACACCAAATGGTATCAAGGTTGATTTACTATATCCATCCCCTGGAGATGGAAAGAATATACTTATATCTCAAGAGTATGTGAAGCAGAATGATGGTGATGATGAACTCTTCAAAAATCCGGAAATTATTGTAATTGAACAACCACCCGTATTGGAAGTTTGGCCGAATTTTAATACTTCAGATTGGAAAACATACTTTACCTATTTTACAAAAGCGGGGCAAAATACATTTGATGCCAAACCAATCTTGGAAAAAGATGGAGCACTTGTTTCGTGCCTTTTGGAGGAAGACACTGAGATTGCAAAAACATCTGCTTTTCCTCAAGCAATGAACTGTACATATAAAGATCATCAGGCAATAGATTCTGAGGAAGCAGGCATTTTGCTGATTTCTCCGAAAGATGCACCTCAAGGCGTAACTACGTGGAACATTGGTATTGATTTTGGAACTAGTGGTACTACTGTTTATAAACAAGATCCTACGATAAATAAACTTGAACCAATTTCATTTGAGAATCATCTGTTCCAAATTACGAACTCCCCATCAAGAAGTCGTACTAAGGTATATCAACAATTTTTTTCATCTCGACTTGAGGAAACACCTTTTTTTAGCTTATTTCAGCAACATCCTAATTCGAGAAAAAAGTCGAAATCGGGTAAAAGACTTGAACCTATGCTGGATGGTCGTATCTATTTTGTTGAAGACTATAAAATAAAAGAAAATGTTGTTAGCAATCTCAAATGGTCACCCGATCCAGAAGATCGAATTCGAACTCAGACGTTTATAGAACAAATTTGCCTTCAATGTGCTGCAGAAGCAATGCATAACGAAGTTAATTTGATAAATTGGCATTTTTCATATCCACTTGCCTTTTCACAGAAAGATAAGGCTGCTTTCAATACTATATGCAATAATGCTACAAATGCTTGTGAGGAAAAAACAGGGATCCAAAATGGTAATGTCAATCTTGAATCAGAGAGTATTGCCACCGCGAAGTACTTTGCTGGTAAGTTCGGTGGTTTCGCTGGTGGAGCAGTCTGTATAGACATCGGTGGAGAAACCTCTGACATCTCAATCTGGCAAGATAACACTTTGTGCTGGCAAACGTCAATCCGATTTGCAGGTCGGCATATCTTTTTAGATCTCCTAAAACACAAGCCTGAATTTTTAAAGAGTTTTGACGTTTCTGATGCTGACATTGAAATATTAGAAGAAGTTTCCAATTCTGAGAAGTTTTATAGTCAAGCTGATACATGGATTAACGCATGGATCAATGATTCTAAAGATAGCTTAAAAAATAAACTCGCAATCTACGGGGGTAGAATCGAAGGGATACCGTTCATTCCGCTTATTGCTCTGGGTATTTCAGGTCTATTATATTACGCAGGATTGATTATGAATTACCTTATTAAAAACAAAGACTTTAGACCGACAATGCCGAACATATACATTGGAGGTAACGGAGCTCGAATTTTGGATTGGTTAGCAAATGGGGATTTCACACCTAAGTCTGCAAACAGTAAGTATCTCAAAGAAATATTACTGTTTGCATCGGGATTTGATAAAGGGGCATTTTTTATTCTTCAGAATACACAAGAACCAAAACATGAAGCTGCGGCAGGTTTAATCAATGACAAAACACAACTCGTGATCACCACAGAAGACTACGGTATATTGGCTGGTGAAGAATTTGAAGACTTCAGTTGGACAACTATTCTATCTGCCGAAAGTTTTGGGAAATCTCAGAGATTAGAAAATAATCTTGAACAGACAGGAGATAAACTGCTTCAGATTGAAAATCTCATAAAGATATTTAACGAAGGACTGGGTAAAGAACTCGGTCAAACAATCAATCTTGACCCAGAATTAAAGAAGAACCTAAATAGCGATGTAAATGATTGGTTACAAGATCTTGCTATGCAACCGGACGATGGTCGGATTGTTGAACCAATTTTCATTAAGGTAATGGGGAAACTGTTGGAACGCAAAATTAATGAATGGAACTAATACAATAGGCATGGCTTGATGCGTTATATCAAAACCAATTCTATATATCATAGATTTTGTTCTGGAATAGTGGTTATTTTTTTGATTGTCTGTCCGTTTTTTGTGCTTGAGGCTCAAAACAATACTGACTCCGATCCGCAGGAAACATCAAAAGCACAGAATAATGACCAATCACAAAATGATACTGAATCCGATACACAGGAAACATCTAAATCTCAGAATAATGACCAATCACAAAATGATACTGAATCCGATACACAGGAAACACCTAAATCTCAGAATAACGACCAAGTCCCGTTTGCCGATCAAGATATTACCAGTTTATTAAACGAACAAAATAGAAAATTTGCAGATCAAACAGCATTGATGATGGTTGTTTTCATGCCTGTACTCATAATTTTGCTAATCTTTCTTATTTGGATCTTTCTAAGATATAGAACGCTTGCTCAAAAATTGGATGATGTAAGATATAGGATAGATGGTATTACCAAAACTAACAACGATTTAAAGCAAGACTTGTCTGTTGTTAATAGACGTATGCAACCAGCTGCGAATACATTTGATCCTAATGAATTATATCAAGCATTAACCAATGAAAGTCAAAAGAATACACAAAAGATTCTCAACCAAATCAGAACTCTTACCCCTAATTCCACGAACAGTAGTGACGCAGTACTTACAGAGAAGAAAAAAACTTTTGAAACACATAAAACTCCT
This sequence comes from Candidatus Poribacteria bacterium, assembly GCA_963663765.2. GTDB lineage: Bacteria > Poribacteria > WGA-4E > WGA-4E > WGA-3G > MSPOR6. Next base: position 381,460 of record CAXXUA010000003.1, read on the forward strand.
ATTGTGGACGAACAAATTTCACAGGATATTGTTGAATTCTGTGCCTGTTATAATGAAGCAATAATTGAAAGACAAAAATGGTCGAATTTTGTGAGTACATATAAGCAAAACTTCAAGATTGATGTTGTAAACGCTGAAGAACGTTTCCTAAACCCAAAAGTAGATATTGATCCTATTTTCAAAACTAGTTCAACTGGCTGTTTTTTAGCATGCTATATTGAGGATGAAAAGTTATACGTAATTGTTCCAATTTATGATTTGGTGGTAGAACGTTCTACTTATTTTCCAGGGGCTTTTGGTGAAGTGTTTGAATGTTCTCAATTTGATGATCGAAGCAATTATCGGATCAGTGAACTGATTCAACCTGCAATCTTTGAACCAGACGATGCAAAGGAAACATGGACACTTAAGAAAAAAGGGATATTAGATTTGTATAAAACCTAGTTGAAATCAACGAATTTACAAAACTCAATTAGGGTCAAACTCACAATAGATAAATTCCAGTAATAGAAAACACTCATGCCACAATTCACTATAGGTATTATAACATTCTTGATAGGTTTCTTTTCCGTTTGGATTATCGGACTAATCAGATATTGGCGTTGGTTACGGATGGAACGGATACAAATTGAAAACTGTAAGAATATCCAACCTCTCGTTACTGCCCGACATGAACAAGATCGTGGGAACGAAGATAACGACCAGAAAGTCGATCCTGAAAACGCGTTCAGCGAATTTTGCAAGGAAAGCAGCCTTAACAGACGTTCTCCGATAGCAAAACATCTCAAAGCGATTTTCTTGGCAGGCTGGGATGAAACCCGTCTTGAAGTCAGCGAGTTAATTAACCACACCACAGCTGACCTATTTAAATGGAACAACCTTTTTCGTTCCATGTTGGCAGTTTTTATCGTGATTGGACTATTGGGAACCCTCTTTGGACTTACCGATAGTTTAACAGATTTATCTCCAGCTTTAAAAGAGAGTACAGTGAACGATACATCCACAGCAAACAGTGAAAGGATGACTCAGGCGTTGGGGGGCCTTCTTGATAAGATGAAAGGTGCTCTTGCTCCGAGCATCAGTGGAATCTTTTTCACTATTTTGGGCGTTATTCTTTACGGTATCTATTTGCAATACGCATGTCATCCCATTAAATCGAGTCTGGAACAATTGACACTCACCGTCTGGGTTCCTCAACTCTATCCTACCACCTCACAGAAGTTCATCGAAACGATCCAGAAAAGCGAATCTCAGATGCAAAAAGGATTTGAGACTGCAGCACAGTTTAGTGAATCAGTCCAAAAAGTGCATGGTAATATAGATGAATTCAACGAAAGTCTAACACAAGCAAGTGCTATTACGCAACCACTATCAGATTCAGTAACACAAATCAATAAAGCAGCATCGGACATCAGCACTGCTGCTGATACGCTTAACACAGGTTTTACGGAAAAGCTTGATAAATTTTCAAAAGAATTTACATCAAGTGTTACCCAACTCACCGGTTTTCAAGATGAGATTCGCAAACTCCACAAACAATTTCAAGATGCAGCGAACCAGAAATTAGACTTACAAATGAAAAAGTTAGATGAACAGAATCAGAACATTTCAAAATTTACAGAGACTTTGGAAACAAATCTATCTAACCTTCAAAAAAGTCTAAATGGTAGATTAGACACACTTAATGATCGGTTAGAGAACTTCGATACACCCCTTAGAGACGCGGTTGACCATATTAGCAAAACTTTTGATACACAATTAGAAACCCTAAATAATCGTTTAGAGAACTTTGATGAACCACTCCAAGAAGCAGCAAACCAAATGAGAGGAACTTTTGCAAATTTAGTTAGATATATGCAAAGTATTGTTGGTGATCTGCAGAAAGAAATAAGAGAACAGAATGAGAAATATAAGGAGCAACTTACAGGAGTCAAAAACCTAAATAAAAGTGTTGAAAACCTATTAATACAGTTAGATGAGAGTAGCAAAAACCAGAAAGAAGCTGTTGGTGAATTAAGCACAAATGTCGGTAGTCTGACCGCAGACATAAACAGCCTTGACAGTGCAATCAGTACCTTTACTTCAGATACGGGGTCTTTTCACCAATCAGTAGGAGCGATTAAAGGAGATATTGAAAAGTTAGCCACCGCATCACAAGAATTCGTAGAAAAAGTAGATAAAGCCGACGTTACACCTCTAACAAACAACATTGAGAGACTCAATACATCAATAAACGAAATTTCCCAGAATTCTAAAACCTTAGCGGATGCTGTCAATACACTGGGAAAGCAAAGGGGGTCATCAGGAACCGAACGGAAGCGGAAACGTCCATTTTTCAAAGGAAAATGGAATCCATTTTCTGGTAAAAAGACTTCTGGGGAGACTAACTCCGATTCTCAAAATGACAACGAAGGGAAGTGACATAGTCCATTCTAATATAGACATTGCTTAAAAAGGAACTTTCAATATGCCGTATTTATTATCAAACTTACGTTATTTAGTAATTGCGCTACTACCTCTGCTTTTTTGGGGGTGTAGAATGTCAACTGTGAGAGATGTTAAAGAAAAAATAAGTGAGGAAATAAAATCTCAACCAGAGCCGCAACCAGCTGAAGAATTACAATTAAACCAACCACCCCTAATTTATATTAATTCGTTGCCTGCATTCAAATTAGCCCTTGAACAACAAAGGCAATCAATTCTTGATACAGGCACTAAAATGGAATACGCATATTTGGATTACATAGAATCACTTACAAGTATTCTCGTTACGCTTGCGAATTATTATTCTCCAAAACAATTTGGCAATCAAACACCGCAAGCGTTTATTTCTGAGATAATAGAATCTCGTTTCCGATGGCATTCTGCTGTTGTAGAACCACTTGGGCCAATGACAGGTGGAAAATTCGCACTATTGGAGTCTGCTGCGGCTGTAGCAGGTGATGTCGAAGAAATGATTGCAGATATGGTTTTTCACTTGTATAGAGATGATATTATCTGGGGAGATAGCCAAAACGATGAGTGGCACGATGAGTGGGTGAAGGCATGGTGTAATAGTAACTGAGGGGTATGCATAAATAATTGGTGGATCAACATAGATGGTGACACACGTCACATACTACTTCATGTGGATGGACACCATTCTTAGTGCAAAAAGGACAAGATTTTGTAGGTCGGGTAGAGTTTGCGAAACCCGACATGCAAGCCTGGATACGAGTATGTCGGGTTTCACTGCGTTCTACCCGACCTACGACATAAGCTTAAAATCAAATATATTTATGCACACACCTCATAGTAACTTTTAGTTGCCTATCAATTTAGTATTCAGGACTAACGCAGTTTTCATGATCCAATCAAGAATTAAGACGAAAACGATGTAATTTTCAGCATTTTTTAGGTTTCCGGCGCCAAATCAACGGTATGAATGCCTTTTGGCATTCCCCGCCTACAAAGCACGCCTACCGTTGGGTGCGTAAGTCATGGTATTTTATAGCCTCATATTGAGAGATATTGATGTCTGAGCGTTTTTGAGAAATATCAGCAATACTGAATCCGTTAGCACTTTGTGAACTCGTAATCCCTAAATAACTGATTAACATTATGGAAGATAATACATTAGATTTCAACTTCTGGCCGTCCTTTTCAGACTTAATGCTGACACTTGTTTTGATCTTAGTCATTGTTGTGTTTGCGGTTATCGTTTCCTTTTCTGTAAAACCAGAACCGGTTAAGCCGCCTGATCCTATAGGAGATGTTATTCCCTCAGAAGTAAAAGAAAACCAGATGGCGATGATAAATGCGATCTCTGCAGACTACAACGTTGAACCGAAAGAAACTGATAAAGACACCTTTCGGATCCGAATTCCCCATGATAATGGCGAATACAGTGAGATTCTTATCAAGAACGAAGCAACGCTGCAACGTTACAGTTTTAGTGACCGGATTTTGTTTAAACCAGATAGATACGCTCTCAACGAAGAAGGGAAGAAAACACTTCTGATTGTAGGTCGTCAAATTAAAAAAAATCTGCAAAACTTCAGCGAAATACAAATTCAAGGACATGCGGATCCTGACACTCCAGGTATTGAACGTTCTAATTTACATCTTGCAGCATTACGTGCAATTGAAGTATTTAGATTTCTCCAACACGAGATTAGAATAGATCCGGCAAGGCATCTCATGTCAGCTACCTCTTTCGGTGAGTATAAACCTGTTCAAAGAACAGATAAAGATAGAACATATACCCCAGAGAAACTCAAAAGGCATAATAGAGACAAAAAATTAAAAGCCAAAAATCGTCGAATTGAAATTTTACTAATATATCCATCTGAACAAACAACCCTAACAGAGGGATAGTTCATTATGTACATTAGATTGTTTATCGCTCTTCTCCTGGGTAGCCTCGTTATCACGCCAAATAGCATTGCGCGAGACGCACTCAGCGATGTTCGCATCGTAGAAGGCATAGTGCAGCAACGTCCACCGAATACACGGCAAACAATCGGAAAACGGTACGTTTGGAATTTCAAAGGAAAATCTTATACGGCATTAATGACAATTGATATAGAAAAGTATAATTCCTACGATGGTAAAGAACGCTACGATATTCCAGAATTAGTTGAGGAGGGAAGAACATCAATAGGTAACCTGACACGGGAATTTCAGAATGTCTTCAAACGACATCGCGAGTGGTCTAAACAAGAACGTATTGACTTCGTTCTGAGTTTCGTCCAATCTTTACCCTATACGCTTGACGACGTGACCACAGGTTATGATGAGTTTCGCCGCTACGCCATTGAAACTTTGATTGATGGCGGTGGTGATTGCGAAGACACCACTATCTTGGTTGCAGCCATCCTACGCGGTTTAGGTGAGAAGACTGCACTCATTTTCACACCCGGACACATAGCACTTGGAGTCAGTGGTAACTTTACAGGCACCTCGGCCACTTACAACGGAACTAAATATTACTATTGTGAAACCACTGGTACCGGTTGGACTGTTGGGGTGATGCCCATATCTTCTGGAATAACCGTAACCAACATCGTTCCATTAGCACCAACAAAAATAAGTCCCGCACCGAAACCTGAAATGACAACTATACCTGAACCTATCCCACGTAAACCGGCACCCGAAATAACGACCCCGACACCACAAACACCTCCAATAAAAACAACCCCTGAAGCAACCAAACCAGACACCCAAACTGAAAGTAAATCAAAGAGTCGCCTCGGTACTGCGATTGTTCTTATTTTTATCCTAATTGCACTTGGCATCTCTACAGTTTATTTCCTACACAAGTCCTATAAAGAACAAGATGAATTTTAATTTGACTATCTATTTAAATACAATAATCGGGAATCAAACTGTCCTCCTACAATCCAAGATAGTCATTACAAACCTAAAACTTGAAAATGAATCGCGCGACCACAACTCACAATACACATCCCAAGAATTCTTGAAGTAACGAAAATCCGTTACCACTAATATAACATGTAAGCGTTAATGTGTTAGGGTTATTCAGTTATAATAGTTTTCTGTTATTGAGATTTACTGAAAGTTAATACCCAAATAAGGTTTCCTAACCGCACCTAATACATCAAATTTAGATTATTGAAACATGAACATCGCTCTTTAGTCCCGTAGGGACGATATGTTTATAGAAAACGAATACCCCCACCAGTTCTTTAGTCCCGTAGGGACGATATGTTTTTTCTTCTATGCCGTTCCTACGGAACTCAAGAGGGGTAGATAACATTTTTCTATAAACATATCGTCCCTACCAAATCAACGCCAAATGCGCCAAATCAACGGTATGAATGCCATTAAGGCATTCCCCGTATGGCATTTGGCGGGACTAAAGACATGGAGAAGATGGCAACACACAAAATTAACGTCATAGTAAATATTCATCAAAAATGCCTAAAACTGAAAAACCCTGACTTTACACAGCCCATAGGTTGACTATTCGCTGTGAATGTCTTATACTTAATCAGACTGGCAATATGATAATTGTGCTTACCATAGCATTGCATTGTTAACCACTTTTTGTATGGAGGTATCTCAATGACAACACGACTTGAACAAGCTTTTACAGAAGCATCAAAGTTCTCACCGAAGGAGCAAGATGCACTGGCAGATTGGGTGCTTGCTGAACTCCGATTTGAAAAAAAATGGGATAAATTATTCGCCAATTCTCAAAAGGTATTATCCAAATTGGCTTCTGAAGCAATTGCCGAGCATCGTAGTGGTCAAACAAGAGAACTTAATCCAGACCAACTATGAATTCAAGAACGATAAAAACGCTTCCGTCAGATGCTGACGAAATTACCAAGTAACATTCAACAGCAGGCTAAGGAAGCATACAAACTCTTCATTGAAAATTTACACCATCCAAGTCTACGATTCAAGAAAGTCCACAATACAGATTCAATTTACTCCGTACGTATCAACATCAATTACCGAGCGGTTGGGGTTGTTGAGAATGGCGTAATTGTTTGGTTCTGGATCGGTCCACATACAGAATATGAGAAATTACTTGGCGAACTATGAGATTTAGGGCTTACGAAATAATTGGGTTTGTGGTATCACAGTTTATAACGGCTAAACATAATTCACCATGAATATAGATATTAAACTTCAACAATGCACAGTCCCTTTTAAAGACTATCTTCTTAAAGATTTGGCACAACCCGAATTTGCGAAAGGTTATCTTGAAGCTGCACTCCAAGATTTTGATAAAGACGGCAACATTGAGATGCTATTACTTTCCATGAAAGATATTGCAGAAGCACAAGGCGGAATTGAAGAACTTGTCACATGGACAAATCTCAGTCCGCAGACTCTCACCTCTCTGCTTAGTCCCGAGCACCCACCGCAATTGGATAAAGTGCTGGATATTCTCTCCATGTTAAAAGATTCCCTTCATACAAAGCATGTTGTTATTGATAATGATTCTACAACATAGTCTATATAAAGAAATGGCACGAAAATGATTAAGAACAATCAAGTACTTGAGACAACATTAGCGCGCATCAGATATTTTCAAAAACAGATAGAAAAAATTCGAAAGGTTGAAACTAATCCGCAGAATTATCGACTCTCAGTCGGCGGTTTTCTCTATGAAATTGATCGAATGAACCTGGAAGTCCGAGAGTATCTATCGATACATCCGAGCGAATTGGTAGAATACGTCGCTGAAGGAAAAACGTAAATCTGGCAAAACCGAGATTTTGAATTACTTCATCTACAATTTTTGTTAGGATATATATTTATGAAATCTCGCTCTAAAGAATTGGTTGATAGAGCAATTGCTGCAACTGTTTCAGCTATAGAAATATACAATAAACCTGATTTTCGTTATCGCGCAGAAACCTTTTGCATCCTTGCAATCAATGGCTGGGAACTACTCTTTAAAGCTAAATAGTTAAAAGAAATTAACAACAAAATTCATTCTCTTTATGTAAAAGTCGCTGATAGGAAACAGTATGGAACGAAAAGCAAGAAACTGAAAATAAAACGTACTCGATCGGGGAATCCATTTACATATAGTCTTGACTATCTCGCTAAATAATTAGTTGAACAAGGACATTTGGAACATAATGCATGGGGGAATATCCAAGCATTGTTAGAACTACGGGATTCATCTGTTCACTTCTATTATTCGTCTCGTAATTTTTCAACAAAACTGCAAGAAATAGGAACAGCAAGTTTAAGAAATTTCGTTAAACTTGTAACTGAATGGTTTAAACGAGATTTAAGTGAGTACGACTTTTTTCTTATGCCATTATCCTTTATGGAACTTCCTACGGATACTGAAGCAATTGTGTCAAACAAAGAGGAAAAGAATTTCTTGAATTATTTAGAACATCTCAAGACCAGTGCAGATGATGCCGATTCCAAATACTCTGTTGCGATTAATGTAGAGGTAAAATTCATGCGATCAAATACAAAAGATGCTCTTAACGTTCAGATTGTCAGTCCTGATACCCCCAACGCGTTAGGACTCCACTTAACTGAAGGACAGTTTCTTAAGGGTTATCCTTGGACAATACCTTCGCCATTTTTGAGTGCTTCAGTTGAATGAGTATTTAGTGTTGATCTACCATTGCTCTGTGATATTGTTAGGATTACATAAATAAAAATAACTTCAGGTTTTCGTTGAAGTATTTTTAATTATCATAGCGTCTAATTTGACGATAGAATCTGACAGAATAATTTATATGCACAATCTGGAAGAATGTGCTACAACTGACCACACAATCTGGATGAAGATTAATTTATTAATCGGGTAATAAATATTTTTCAGATGGTAGGCGGGGAATGCCTAAATGGCATTCATACCGTTGATTTGGTGGTTTGTAAGCGCGCTCTTGGGACTTGATGTGCCAGCGCGCTTACAAAGCACGCCTGCAGTTGGGGGCGCGCTTACAAAGCACGCCTGCAGTGGGGGGCGCGCTTACAAAGCACGCCTGCAGTGGGGGGCGCGCTTACAAAGCACGCCTGCAGTGGGGGGCGCGCTTACAAAGCACGCCTGCAGTGGGGGGCGCGCTTACAAAGCACACCTGCAGTGGGGGGGCGCGCTTACAAAGCACGCCTGCAGTGGGGGGCGCGCTTACAAAGCACGCCTGCAGTGGGGGGCGCGCTTACAAAGCACGCCTGCAGTGGGGGGGCGCGCTTACAAACCACGCCTGCAGTTGGGGGCGCGCTTACAAAGCACGCCTGCAGTTGGGGGCGCGCATACAAAGCACGCCTGCAGTTGGGGGCGCGCTTACAAACCACGCCTGCAGTTGGGGGCGCGCTTACAAAGCACGCCTGCAGTTGGGGGCGCGCTTACAAACCACGCCTGCAGTTGGGGGCGCGCTTACAAACCACGCCTACCATCGGGGGCGCGCTTACAAAGCACGCCTGCAGTTGGGGGCGCGCTTACAAAGCTCACCTGCAGTTGGGGGCGCGCATACAAAGCACGCCTGCAGTTGGGGGCGCGCATACAAAGCACGCCTGCAGTTGGGGGCGCGCATACAAAGCACGCCTGCAGTGGGGGGTGCGCTTACAAAGCACGCCTGCAGTTGGGGGCGCGCTTACAAACCACGCCTGCAGTTGGGGGCGCGCATACAAAGCACACCTGCAGTTGGGGGCGCGCTTACAAAGCACGCCTGCAGTTGGGGGCGCGCTTACAAACCACGCCTGCAGTTGGGGGCGCGCTTACAAACCACGCCTACCATCGGGGGCGCGCTTACAAAGCACGCCTGCAGTTGGGGGCGCGCTTACAAACCACGCCTGCAGTTGGGGGCGCGCATACAAAGCACGCCTGCAGTTGGGGGCGCGCATACAAACCACGCCTGCAGTTGGGGGCGCGCTTACAAACCACGCCTGCAGTTGGGGGCGCGCATACAAAGCACGCCTGCAGTTGGGGGCGCGCTTACAAACCACGCCTGCAGTTGGGGGCGCGCTTACAAAGCACGCCTACCATCGGGGGCGCGCTTACAAAGCACGCCTGCAGTGGGTGGCGCGCTTACAAAGCACGCCTGCAGTGGGTGGCGCGCGGACAAAGCACGCCTACCGTGGCCGGATTAGTAGAATTACCCAAAGTATTTTTTAATCTTCATACAGATTGTGCTACATTGGTAGGGGTTTTGTCGTGATTCTTGATAATCGGGAATCAAACTGTCCTCCTACAATCCAAGATAGTCATTACAAACCTAAAACTCAAAAATGAATCGCGCGACCACAACTCACAATACACATCCCAAGAATTCTTGAAGTAACGAAAATCCGTTACCACTAATGTAACATGTAAGCGTTAATGTGTCAACTTTCCTTGAAATTGTGTCAAATCTGTGTTAAAATTTCTTTTTCACAAATTCAATCCGACAGCAAAAGAACTTACGGTGAAAAGAAATGAATAAATTATTAGCAGAGGTCGACCCACAAATTGTTGAAATAACCTCTAATGACTTAACACGTCAGCAAAATTCGTTGATGCTTATACCATCCGAGAACTATGCAAGCCGTGCCGTCATGGAAATTCAGGGAAGTATCTTAGCGAACAAATACGCTGAAGGATACCCTGGCGAACGTTACTATAACGGTTGCGAGTTTATGGATGGCGTAGAATCACTTGCAATTGAACGTGCAAAAGCACTCTTCGGTGCGGAACATGTCAACGTCCAACCGCATGCTGGTACACAAGCAAACATGGCAGCATACCATGCACTGCTTGACCCAGGGGATACCATATTAGCGATGTCCCTAAGCCACGGAGGACACTTGAGTCATGGCGATAAAGTAAACTTTTCAGGACGTTATTACAACATCGTTGCTTATGGCGTAGATGCAGAAACTGAACGTATTGACATGAATGAAGTAGCACAACTTGCGGAACAGCATCGTCCAAAACTTATTGTTGTCGGGGCAACTGCGTATCCACGTCTCTTTGACTTCGCTGCATGGCGAAAAGTTGCAGACACAGTTGATGCTTATTTACTTGCTGATATAGCACACATCGCCGGACTGATTGCAGGTGACGTTCATCCTGACCCAGTACCTCACAGCGATGTGGTTACAACGACAACGCACAAGACCTTACGTGGTCCTCGCGGGGCAATGATTATGTGTAAAGAGGAGCATGCAGCGAAGATTGATCGGGCAGTATTTCCCGGTTTGCAAGGCGGTCCATTTCTGCATACAATCGCTGCCAGAGCGGTTGCTTTCAAAGAAGCAAGCGAACCCGAGTTCAAAACATATCAAGCACAAATCGTCAAAAATGCCAAAGCACTTGCAGCAAGACTCACCGAGAATGGGTTCAGGTTAGTGAGTGGTGGCACAGAAAATCACCTGATGTTAATTGATCTAACAACTAAATATGAGAAATTAAGTGGTAGACAAGCAGCGGATCACCTTGAGGATGCTGGAATTATTGTCAATAAAAACACTATTCCTTTTGATAAAAGGAAACCGAAAACCACAAGTGGAATCCGTCTTGGTACACCCATGGTTACAACGCGTGGTATGAAAGAAGATGAGATGGTTCACATTGCTGATTTTATCACTGAGACGCTTGAAAATAGGCAGAAGTCCGCAATAAAACGGCGAATCAAGGAAAAGGTACACGAATTCTGCACGCAATTCCCAATTTATGAATACCTAAATTAGACACATTCTATATGCCGTTACCGACAACATTAAAATTGGATTACAATTCTGCACTTACATATATTGAGCAGTTCATAGACTATGAAAGAAGTCCAGACTTTGCGCGGCAAGCAAGGTTCTACAATCTGAATCGCATCTCAAAGTTATTAGACCTACTCGGTAACCCACACGACAAGTTAAAAGTTATTCATGTCGCGGGAAGTAAGGGAAAAGGATCGACAGCAGCGATTATCGCTTCAGTGCTAACACATGCAGGATACAAAACGGGGTTGTTTACGTCCCCACACCTCATCACACCGCGAGAAAGGTGTCGTATTGATAATGAACTTATATCAGAAACTGAGGTTGCATACTACATAGACAAACTCAAACCGGCAATAGAAACCGTTTCCGCATCCAAATTTGGACGTGTTTCGTTTTTTGAAATATACACAGCACTTGCGTTTACCTATTTTGCAGACAAAGCAACCGATTTTGCTGTAATTGAAGTTGGTTTGGGGGGAAGACTTGACGCAACAAATGTAGTCTCACCTGTAACGACTGTCATTACGCAAATTGGTTTAGAACACACGAATATATTAGGAGAAACTTACGCTGAGATAGCGAGCGAAAAAGCAGAAATCATAAAACAAGGATGTCTAGTCGCGCTTGCACCGCAACATGCTGAAGCACAAAAAGTCATTGAAAATGTTGCTGTTGAACGCAACGCACCCATCGTTCAAGTCAAGAATTTTATAGAACGAGACTCGGAAGTGTCTGTTTCGCAATCCATACGGAACTCCAAAGGTATACCTATTGCACAGCAATTTGATGTGGAAACAGAGTCAGAAAGTTATTCACAACTAAAATTGCCACTACTTGGACATCATCAGTATGTGAATGGGACAACTGCCATCGCTGCAATTGAATGTCTGAAACAGGCAGGATATAAGGTTTCCAGGGATACCGTATACGAAGGATTTGAGAACGTGCAATGGCAGGGACGAATCCAGCGAGTTATGTCCGCACCTCTTGTAATACTTGATGGTGCGCATTCTCCTGTCTCTATGGAGGCGTTATGCCGTGCCATTCGTGAATACTTTTGTTACACGAAAGCGATTTTTATCGTTAGTATTATGAAGGATAAGGATTTAATTGAAATTGGCGAAATTATCTCAAAAATAGCGGATTCCGTGATTGTTACACAAGTTTCGGATAACCCGCGTGTTATGCCTGCGGAAATGATACAAGATGCTTGGTTGGGAATATGCAAACAGATAACAATTTGTCCAAATACAGAAGAAGCAATCACGACAGGATTATCATCCGCATCTCCAACAGATCTCTTATGTGTCACAGGTTCGCTATACCTTGTTGGGGAAGCACTCAAACATTTTAACCTGGAATACAAATAAACATATATAGTCAGGACTTACGCAGTTTTCATGATTTGATGAAGAATTATGACGAAAATGGTGTAATTTTCAGCATTTTGTAGGTTTCCAGCGCGCTTACAAAGCACCAAATCAACGGTATGAATGCCATTTAGGCATTCACCGCCTACCATTGGGTGCGGATGAAGAATTATGACGAAAATGGTGTAATTTTCAGCATTTTGTAGGTTTCCGGCGCGCTTACAAAGCACGCCTACCATGTGAGAAATATTTATTACCAAACAGGACTTACGCAGTTTTCATGATCCAATCAAGAATTAAGACGAAAACGATGTAATTTTCAGCATTTTGTAGGTTTCCGGCGCGCTTACAAAGCACGCCTACCGTTGGGTGCGGATCAAGAATTAAGACGAAAACGATGTAATTTTCAGCATTTTGTAGGTTTCCGGCGCGCTTACAAAGCACGCCTACCGTTGGGTGCGGATCAAGAATTAAGACGAAAACGATGTAATTTTCAGCATTTTGTAGGTTTCCGGCGCGCTTACAAAGCACGCCTACCGTTGGGTGCGGATCAAGAATTATGACGAAAACGATGTAATTTTCAGCATTTTGTAGGTTTCCGGCGCGCTTACAAAGCACCAAATCAAGAAATCAACGGTATGAATGCCTTTTGGCATTCCCCGGGTATGAATGCCATTTAGGCATTCACCGCCTACCGTTGGGTGCGTAAGTCCTGACAAATAAACATATATAGTAAAGCGTATAAATATTTGGACATTTTGTAGCACAAACTTTTAGTTTGTGGAGATGCGGACACAAACTAAAAGTTTGTGCTACAATACTCATGTTAGGTTCGGTTTCCGAACCTAAAATAATGTCCAATTAATTCTAAAGTCAACTTAAAAGAGAGGTTTTTAATGCGTGAAATCTTATGCAAGAGACGGTGGCTAAATTGGAAGATTCTCCTGACGTGCCTACCGATACTGAATTTAGCCACCGTCTCTTTTGCCCAAACAGACCCTCCTCCCGCAGTACCGACAGTGTGGTGGATCGCCCCAATTGGTGCTCTGATTGCTCTCGGTTTTGCATATCACTTCTATCGTTCCGTAATGAAACAGGATGAAGGGAATGAAACAATGCGTGATATCGCGCAATCTGTCCGCGAAGGTGCAATGGCATACCTTAGACAACAATATAAAGTCGTTGGTATCGTTTTCGCTGTCCTCTGTCTCATCTTCATCTTCATGGCTTTTGTCCTTGATGCCCAAAATAAAGTTGTTCCGTTTGCATTTCTTACAGGTGGTTTTTTCTCAGGTCTCTGTGGCTTCTTGGGAATGAAAACCGCGACAAATGCCTCTGCACGCACTACAAGTGCGGCAATGCAAGGACTAAACGCGGGACTAAGAGTCTCGTTCCGCGCAGGTGCGGTTATGGGGCTGATCGTTGTCGGATTCGCTTTGCTGGACATAACAGGATGGTTTCTCATACTCTATTACATCTTTCCAAAGGTATTGCCCGGATTTTTAGATGTTAACCCATTACCACAGATTACAGTCATTATGCTCAGTTTCGGTATGGGTGCTTCAACGCAAGCACTGTTCGCACGCGTCGGCGGTGGTATCTATACCAAAGCAGCTGATGTGGGGGCAGACTTGGTGGGGAAAGTTGAAGCAGGAATCCCAGAAGACGATCCACGCAATCCTGCTGTCATCGCTGATAACGTTGGTGACAACGTTGGTGATGTTGCAGGCATGGGTGCTGATCTCTATGAGTCTTATGCGGGTTCAATCCTCGCAACCGCTGCACTTGGTGTCGCTGCAGCTGCTGCCCAAAATCATGGCATCGACATACAACTAAAATATCTCTCTGCCCCAATGATTATTGCGGGTATCGGTGTGCTCCTCTCTATTTTAGGTATCTATCTTGTGCGGACAAAAGAGGACGCGACAATGAAGCAGCTGATGGGTTCCTTGAACCTCGGCATCAACGGCAGCGCTTTCGGTATCGCTATAGCATCACTTCCAGTGCTTTTTTACCTTGATCTTCCCAATAAGTGGCAGGTTTGGGGAGCAATTATCGCTGGACTCGTCGCAGGTCTGATTATCGGTAAGGTTACCGAGATCTACACCTCTCACGAGTATAAACCAACTCGTGCCATCGCGAAGCAAGCGCAAACGGGACCTGCAACAGTCATCATTGAAGGCGTTGCTGTCGGTATGGAATCTACTGCAATCCCTGTCATCACAATTATCGCAGCAGTTGCCATTAGTTACTATCTGCCCGGTGGCACAAGCGAACCGCTTATGGGACTTTACGGGGTCGGTATCGCTGCTGTCGGCATGCTTGCAACACTCGGTATTACACTTGCCACGGATGCTTACGGACCCATCGCAGACAACGCAGGTGGAAACGCTGAAATGGCAAAACTTGACGAAAGTGTCCGAGAACGAACAGATCAGTTAGACGCACTCGGTAATACGACCGCCGCTACAGGTAAGGGTTTTGCTATCGGTTCTGCAGCATTGACGGCACTTGCACTTCTCGCAGCCTATCTTGAAGAAATTCGGCACGGTCTGATCCAAGCAAAAAAGCACATTGACATTGATGGCGATGGCATTTCTACTTATATCAATGACGTTTTTGATAAGGGTGAAATTGTAGAGGCTACCGTGAACAATTTTATGGATTACTATAACGTCACCCTGATGAATCCGCAAGTCCTGATCGGTCTATTTATCGGTGCAGTCATGGCATTTTATTTCTGTGCGTTGACGATGAAAGCTGTCGGACGGGCTGCAGGTGCTATGGTAGAAGAAGTTCGACGCCAATTCCGTGAAAAACCGGGTATCATGAAAGGTGAAGAAAAACCAGATTACGCCCGATGTGTGAGTATCTCAACTGTAGGTGCACAACGTGAGATGATTTATCCATCTCTCATCGCCATCGTTGTACCTGTTGCTGTCGGATTGTTATTTAATGTTGCTGGTGTGTTAGGCTTGCTTGCAGGTTGTTTGGCAACAGGTTTCGTTTTGGCGATCATGATGGCAAATGCTGGCGGCGCATGGGATAACGCGAAAAAGTTTATCGAAGAAGGTAAACATGAAGAAGAATACGGGGGAAAAGGATCAGAACAGCACAAAGCCACCATTGTTGGGGATACCGTTGGTGACCCCTTCAAAGATACCTCAGGTCCTTCACTAAACATTCTAATTAAATTAATGTCTATGGTCTCTGTTGTGTTTGCGGGTCTCATCGCAAAATATGGCGACGTGTTCAGCACTTGGTTAGGGATGCAATAATAATAGTTGGCATCACTAATGAAATCTGACAATCAAAATCGGTAGTTGAATACGTAGGGGTTGGGTTCCCCAACCCCTTTGGTTTGTGAGTTTCCGTAGATCGGACCGGACGTGGAAACCACACCCCATAGGCGTCAATTTAAGGATTTTGACCTCTTGTGGGAGGGGTTTTCAACCCCGATTTGACAGAAAATAAACATAAACTCGGGGTTGAAAACCCCTCCCACAAGAAAAAATGCCAACACTACTTCTTAAATTGACGCCTATAGGGCGTGGAAACCACGGCTCTACGAATACCCAATTTGAACGTCAAAGTTCATAAGGAGAAAATATGAAAATAAAACATACTTTCGGAATATTCCTGGGTTTATTCGTCCTTTTAACATTAGGGTTAACAATAGGGTGTCAGCAAATGCAAAACCAGATGAAGGGGGATCCTAATAATACTTCCGTATCCGTTTCCATTGATGACGTTGACCCAACTGATTTGATTTATACAGGGGAAGTTTTTATCGGAGATGCAGGAAACAGATTTGGAACAGACGAATTTGCCTTGAATTCTGCGACCATCACAGATGATATGTTAACTGTCAGTGTATCTTACAGCGGTGGGTGTGAAGAACATCAATTTACTTTAGTCGCTTCGGATTCATTCCTTGAATCATTTCCTGTTCAACTTCATGTTTACCTTGCACACAATGCTAACGGTGACAACTGTGAAGCATATCCAACTGAAAGTTATCAGTTTGACCTCACGCCAATCAAAACGATGTATCAAGAGGGTTACCAACAGGAAGCAGGCACGATTGTTTTACATCTCAAAGATGCTCCAGACGGTGAACTAATCTATGAATTTACAATGTAGTGCTTAGTCACGTGCTTATTGACGGATCTAAAAAGAAGTCGGGAATCGGAGTTCCCTCCTACAATACCAAGATTTCTGTAGGATCGATCTCCGATTCACGACCTACGAAAATATGTTGACTAAGCAGTAGTCAACATTATTAAAATCTTTCTAAATGAATACTTCTCTGTATCAGATTACCCCTATTTATCCTTGTAGGAGAACAAGCCAATGTCCAACAAACTGAAACCCCGAAGTTATGTGATTACTGATGGACCCGACCGCGCTGCTGCACGTACCATGCTTATGTTCGGTGATGGTGGTCTTTCTCCAGAAGATCTTGACAAACCGATTATCGGCGTAGCAAATACATGGATTGAGATCGGTCCTTGTAATTTTCATTTACGGAGACTCGCTGCGAAGGTCAAACAAGGAATTCGTGATGCAGGCGGAACACCTCTTGAATTCAACACCGTTAGCATCTCCGATGGTATCACAATGGGTACAGAGGGCATGAAAACCTCACTTATCAGCCGGGAAATTGTCGCCGACTCAATTGAATTAGTCTCCATCGGCAACATGTTTGATGCAGTTGTCACGCTCTGCGGTTGCGACAAGACCGTTCCCGGTACCGTTATGGCATTAGCACGTTTGGATATTCCATCTCTCACGTTATACGGTGGTTCAATTATGCCGGGTAAATTCCAAGGACGTGATGTCACTATACAAGATGTTTTTGAAGCGGTCGGTCAACATGCAGAAGGCACAATCACAGTAGAAGAATTGGACGATCTGATTAGCAAAGGGTGTCCCGGTCCCGGTGCATGTGGAGGTCAATTCACTGCGAATACGATGGCAACTGCTGTTGAAATGCTGGGTATCGCACCGATGGGCAGCGGTAGTGTCCCTGCTGCAGTAGAAGAAAAGGACGACGAGGCATACAAAGCGGGACAACTCGTTATGGATATGCTCAATGCTGACCGTAGACCGAGCCAAATTATCACACGAAAATCTCTTGAAAACGCTATAACCTCTGTTGCAGCGACAGGCGGTTCTACCAACGGTGTTCTGCATCTACTCGCTATCGCATACGAAGCACAAATCCCTTTGACGCTTGAAGACTTCCACACTATTAGCCAGAGAACACCTGTATTAGCCGACTTGAAACCCGGTGGACAGTATGTTGCAACCGATCTATATGAAGCAGGCGGGATTCAGTTCTTAACCAAACGTTTGGCAGAAGCAGGATTACTCCACACCGATGAACTTACCGTCACAGGAAGGACGATCGGTGAAGAAGCGAACGCTGCCACTGAAACTACAGGACAGAAAGTTGTCCTCCCTGTAGACGAACCTCTCAAACCCACCGGTGGATTTGCTATCTTAAGAGGTAATCTCGCACCAGATGGATGTGTCATCAAGTTAGCAGGTCAGAAAAAAACGATCCATCGCGGTCCTGCACGTATCTTTGAACGTGAAGAGGACACATTCGCTGCAATCAAAGGCGGGGAAATTAAACCCGGTGATGTTGTTGTCATCCGATATGAGGGACCTATCGGAGGTCCCGGCATGCGTGAGATGTTAGGTGTTACCGCAGCACTCGTCGGTGCAGGTTTGAGCGAAGATGTTGCACTACTAACCGATGGCAGATTCTCTGGCGCAACACACGGCTTTATGATCTGTCATGTTGCCCCTGAAGCTGCAACGGGTGGTCCTATTGCCATCCTTCAAGAGGGTGACGAAATCGTGATTGACGCAAAAGCACGAAGACTTGATGTCACACTCACCGATGCTGAAATACAAGCACGTCTTGAAAAGTGGACACCTCCCGAACCTCCCTACACACGCGGTGTCATGGCGAAATACGCAAACTCTGTTTCGTCTGCATCTGAAGGTGCTGTGACAGGATAAAATCTGGCGGTTCATGAAAAGAATGAGTGCTATCGGGAATTTATAGTGAAATCCAAAAATATGTTTACACATCTTCTGTAGGAGCGATCTCCGAATCGCGACTATGGGTATGTATGGTCGGGAATCGGAGTTCCCTCCTACAAACAAACTGTCAAGGTAATTGTAAAATCCACTATAAACCCGTATGCCCATTATGTTCATTGAAAACAACAGCATACACTTTTTACATGAACGTAAGATTCTTATGGATCAATATATTATTAGGATTTACGCAGTTTTCTTGATTTAATCAAGAATTATGATGAAAATGATGCAATTATCAACATTTTTATGGGTTCCCAGCGCGCTTACAAAGCGCGCCTACCGTTGTGTGCGTAAGTCCTGTATTATTATCCTAATCGTCTCCACAATGCTATTGTCTTGTCAATCAAAGGAAGCAGAAACCGTCATAGATAAACATCAAAAGCACCCCCGTGTCCGTACAGCCATGTTAGAAAAGGACAGTTTACTCCGCAAACGGTTTGAAGACAAAGGACTTATATATCCCCCTCAGAATCTGTTTATCCGAGTTTTCAAACAAGAAAAAGTTTTAGAAGTTTGGACTTTATCGGGATCAGATGACATCTTCAAAAAAGTCTACGACTATCCAATCTGCCGCACCTCGGGCAGTTTAGGTCCAAAAAGACAAGAAGGTGATTTACAGATACCGGAAGGATTTTATTATATTGACCGGTTTAATCCCAAAAGCAATTTCTATCTCTCTCTTGGAATCAATTATCCAAACCGTTCTGATCAGATTTTGGGCAAAAAAGGTGATTTAGGAGGAGATATATTCCTGCATGGTGGGTGTGCTACCATTGGTTGTGTTCCAATCACCGATGAATATATCAAGGAGGTATACTTGTTAGCGGTGCATGCAAAGTCTAACGGTCAGGCAAAAATTCCTGTCCACATTTTCCCATCAAGATTAGATAAACGCACGATGTCACAGTTGATCAAAAAGTCTGGTACAGATGCAAACTTGGTTAGTTTCTGGGAAAATCTACAGATCGGATATCAGTGGTTTGAAAAACACCGCAACCTACCAAAAATCTCAGTAAATTCAGATGGCAAATATCAGTTCTCAACTTCTACATCACAATAAAAGGTATTAAATCATATAGAGCGTATCTCATAAATATTAAAATGGTTTGATTTTTTTTAATTTCTCATCATCTCTGCTAAACTATATCTATTTTTACTATAAGTAATACCATTTCCGTTTGATAATGTCTCATTAGCAGCGGAAATCTGGTAGGAGCAACTTCACGGTCGCGACCGGGAGGTCGCTCCTACCGAAGAGAGTAACACCCTGCCAATAAACAGTAGAATTCCTTAATGAGACAAGATTTATGAGAATGGGTATAATAACATTTTCATCGGATAATGTCTCATTAGCAGCGGAAATCTGGTAGGAGCAACATCACGGTCGCGACCGGGAGGTCGCTCCTACCGAAGAGAGTAACCCCCTGCCAGTAAACAGTAGAATTCCTTAATGAGACAAGATTTATTAGAATGAGTATAATAACATTTTCAAGGGATAATGTCTCATTAGCAGCGGAAATCGGGTAGGAGCAACTTCACGGTCGCGACCGGGAGGGCGCTCCTACCGAAGAGAGTAACACCCTGCCAGTAAACAGTAGAATTCCATAATGAGAAAAGATTTATTAGAATGGGTATAATAACATTTTCATCGGATAATGTCTCATTAGCAGCGGAAATCTGGTAGGAGCAACATCACGGTCGCGACCGGGAGGTCGCTCCTACCGAAGAGAGTAACACCCTGCCAATAAACAGAAGAATTCCTTAATGAGACAAGATTTATTAGAATGGGTATAATAACATTTTCATCGGATAATGTCTCATTAGCAGCGGAAATCTGGTAGGAGCAACATCACGGTCGCGACCGGGAGGTCGCTCCTACCGAAGAGAGTAACACCCTGCCAATAAACAGAAGAATTCCTTAATGAGACAAGATTTATTAGAATGGGTATAATAACATTTTCATCGGATAATGTCTCATTAGCAGCGGAAATCTGGTAGGAGCAACATCACGGTCGCGACCGAGAGGTCGCTCCTACCGAAGAGAGTAACACCCTGCCAGTAAACAGTAGAATTCCTTAATGAGACAAGATTTATTAGAATTGGTATAAGCATCAGCATTCCAGCTATCATAAGGTCCTATGATACTACTTCACAATCAACATCTTACGCAGATATGAATAGTCCCCTGCCTTCAGTTGATAAAAATAAACACCATTCGCAACGCGTTCGCCGACTGCATTCCGACCATCCCAATACCCCGCACGACTCCGATCCGTGTAATATCCCGCTTGTTTCTGACCAAGATCTAAATGACGCACGATATTGCCTTGAATATCGTAGATCGTGATAGAAACAACACTCGGTTTATTGAGTTGATAAGGAATCCACGTTTCAGGATTGAACGGGTTTGGGAAGTTCGGAAGCAGTGCAGTTGTTTCTGGTCGCTGCGAGTCAGCACTGCTTTGCAGCGAAGGTGCTCCAGTTCCTTCATCATCAGGGAGAACCTCTAACGGCTGATCGCTACTGTTATTGAAGGCATAGCCTGAATGGCCAGAGGGTAATGAAGGATACATTGTAGCATCAATGCTCACACCTATACGAGATACTGATATAGTCGTTGCATCAGTATCAACTACAAATGTGTCACTATAAATGCTTCCAGCTGAAATAGTGGGCTGCTGGGAACGAATTCCGACAAGCCACTCACCACAAAAACCGAACAGACATAACTTCACATGTGTTAGGACATCCACCTGCATATCAAAGGGTGCTGCTGTGTTCACTTTCACCCTAACGTCCGCGGTTTTAATATCGCTATCGCTATCAGCAACCCTTTCCATTGACAAAACAATTGCTGGTGTTCCAGAATTACCAGAAAGGTCTAAGGTGCTTAAGGATAACCCACTGAAGATACCATCAGGAAGAGAGGTTCCTAATAAATTATCACTGAGGTCGAGGGATGTCAGTGAACTCATCCCATTAAAATCACCAGTGGACAGCGATGAAATTGACTTACTTGAAAGATTCAACGCGGTAATACTTGCAAGGTGGGCACCTGTGATGTCGCTTGCAGAAGTCACCCCATCAATAGCGGCAACGATAGCATCTCTAACAGCAGCAGTGCGGTCAGCGACTGCAGGGGACGGTCCTCCAATAACATTGATCGTAACACGCGTTGTCGCTTTCAGTCCAGCCGTATCCGTTGCCTCTATGTCAACACTAAAAGTTCCAGCTGCCAATTCGGCTTTGTTTTGGAGTTGCGCTGTTGCCTGAACCGCGTACCCATCCGAACCGGTATAGGCTGCGGTTGTCGTCGTGGTAAGTTGGAACAAATCGACATTCGTGCCGCCAAGTGAGAAGGTAAGCGTATCGCTATCATCATAGTCGTAAGCAGTATAAATGGAACCTAAATTTGTGCTGGCAGCATTCCCAGCATTGAAACTTAATGTCGGTTCATTATCTGATGAAATAAGCGGAATCTCATTGGTATCGATCACAGTGACCGTTACCGAGATGGAATCGCTTCCATTGTTGGTGTCCGTTGCTGTAATCGTTAGCGTATGAGATGCTGTAGTTTCATGGTCTAAACCAATACCCTGCAACTGACCACTGGATTGAATTCGGAAAAGAGATGATGAATTGGTAATAGCATAAGTGAGTGTATCGTTATCCGCATCCGTTGCAGTGATCGGATCCCCAATATTTTCCCATGATAATGACAGAACATCTGCTGTATAAGCTGTCTCATCAATGGAGCGGGTGACGGATTCACCGTCAGTGAAAGTAGGGTCGTTGTTCTCGGTTACATTGGTAATGTTGATGGTCACCGTGATAGTGTCTTTGCCATTGTTCGGCTTCGCATCAGATGCTGTAATGATGACGGTATAAGAAGTCTTCGTTTCAAAATCAAAAGTTGTAGCAGTCGTCAGCTGCCCGGTTGAACTATTCACACTAAACGATGCAGCATCTGTCCCACTCAGCGAATAGGACACCGTGTCACCACTGTCTGGATCAGTCGCCGTGAAGGCAGGACCGACGTTGCTACCAGATGCAGTATTTTCCGGTATGGAACGGGTAGCGGTTGCGCCATCACTGAACGCAGGAGGTTCGTTCGCCACCTCCGTCACGTCCGTAACTTTGATCGTCACCGCAATGGAGTCTGTGCCTTGATTCCCATCAGATACAGAGAGCGTAACAGAATAGGAATTCTTCGTCTCATAATCCAAGTCCGCCTTCGTCTTGATTTGACCAGAAGTGCTAACAACATCAAACGAAGCAGCATCCGTGCCACTCAGCGTGTAGGTTAACGTGTTCGCGGGTTCATCCTCATCTGTTGCAGCAACAGTCGAACCGATATTCGAATCTTCCACCGTATTTTCAGCAACAGTTAGAGTAACGCTTGTGCCATCCGTAAAGACAGGCGCATCGTTGATATCGTTGACGTTGATTGTAACTGTCGTAGTCCTATTGTTAGAACCGTCCGTCACACTTATGAATACTGTATAAGAGTCTTTCGTTTCATGGTTGAGTGCGGCACTCGTTTGTAGCTGCCCAGTTGAACTGACAATAGTGAAAGAGTCGTTATCCCGTTGTCCTGATGGCAAACTGTAAGTCAGTTCATCATTCTCGTCCGGATCCGTTGCACTGACAGGTGAACCGATATTTGTACCAGATGCCGTATTTTCGTCAACAGAACGCGTAATGGTAGCAAACAAATTAACCGACAACTCATCGAATTCAGGTGGCTGACTCCCAGGGAAATACTGACCGACATTGATTGTCACTGTGATGCTATCGGAAAGCGGTGTATCCGTATCCGCATCTGTATCTGTTTCATTATCAGTGGCAGTAACGACCACCGAATAGGTTCTCTTGGTATCAAAGTCAAGTTCAACAGCAGTTCTCAACTGTCCTGTGGTAGAATCAATCGTAAATGACGCAGCATCGGTGCCACTGAGCGTGTAGTTCAGGACATCTCTATCCTGATCAACTGCGTCAACAGGATTACCCACAATTGTGCCGATAGCAACCTCTTCGCCAACAGTTCGGGTCGTTGTTGTGCCTTCATCAAATTCTGGCGCATCATTTGCATCCGTAACATTAATTGTCACCGCGATAGTATCTGAGAGATTACCATCCGATACAGTGATCGTCACTGAATATGAGGCTTTCGTTTCATAGTCAAGTGCGGCACTCGTTTGCAGCTGCCCGGTGCTACCAACAATACTAAAGGATGCCGCATCCGTACCGCTGAGCGAGTATGTCAATGTGGTGCCTGGATCAGCATCTGTTGCAGTAACTGCACTGCCGATGTTCGTTCCTGATGCAGAATTTTCTGCGACTGAACGCGATGTGCTCGTACCTGCGACTGAACGCGATATGCTCGTACCATTAGTGAACACAGGGGCGTTCTGAGTCACAACCTCGTTTAAGTCTGTAACACTAATCGTAACCGTAATATCGGTTGAATTCGTGCCATCCGAAGCAGTGACGGTCACCGTATACGATGGCTTCGTTTCAAAGTCAATTGCGGTACTCGTCGTCAGCTGCCCCGTTGTTCTACTAATACTAAAGGATGCCGCATCCGTGCCACCCAACGTATATGTCAATGATTCACCTTCTGGGTCAGTCGCACTCAAAGCACTTCCGACACTCGTCCCTGTACTGACGTTCTCTGCGATAGCACGCGTTGCACTTGAACCATCCGAAAATGATGGTGCTTCATTCACATCCGTTACCTTGATGTTCAATGAAAGCGTGTCAGTGGCACCTTTAAGGTCAGTCACTGTCAGGACTATGGAATAGTCTTCTTTCGTTTCATAGTCCAATTCTGTATTTGTATATACCTCAGTAATACTAAATGTAACGAGGGGTCCACCAATAAATATAGCCGTTAAATCGAGTCTACCGTTATCGCTAACGGTAAACAGAGCGGCATCTGGACCACCAATAGAACTTCTCATCTTATTTTGATGGCTTATGTCTTCATCTGCCACATAGATTGCTGCAACGAGCGATCCTATATCTGAATTCTCCGCAATTTCAAACTCTCTCACATTGTCCATAATATCTATGAATGTGTAGAGTGGTTCAGGATATGTTTCACCAAGATGCGCATCAGCGAAGAAAGGGGAATGGTTGTTATACGCATGGTTCCCGTGTGCACTGATCAGATGAACATTCACGGTAATCGTATCTGTGCCTCCATTGCTATCTGATACCGTTATTGTCACCGTAGATTTTCTGAATGCGTCATCCCAATAACTGAAACCAACACCGCCTACTTTGACTGACAGCTGGCCTGTTGCGCTATTAATGTTGAACCTATTGGCATGTGTACCACTCAGGCTATAGGTCAACGTATCATTATTCGCATCGGTCGCAGTAATGGGATCACCGACATTTGTACCTGCATTCGGTTGTGATTCAATTAAACGATACGTGCTATCCCCTTCGGTGAAGACAGGTGCAACGTTCGGTCCAACAACTTCTGTAACATCGGTTACATTGATAGTGACGGTAATGCTATCCGTGCCACCATTGCCATCGGAAACATTCACCGTGACGGTATAGGAGGTTTTCGTTTCATAATCCAAGGCTGCATTTGTTTGGAGTTGTCCGGTTGTGCCAACGATTGTGAACGAAGCTGCATCCGTGCCACCTAACGTGTAAGTAAGCGTATCCGTGAGATCTTGATCCGTCGCAGCAACAGGCGTACCGATATTCGATCCGCTTTCTGTATTTTCTGCGACAGACCGCGTTGTGCTAAGACCATCGGTAAAAGTAGGAGCATTGTTTGTGATGACTGGCGTTTGTTCTGTGCTTTCGTTTTCTACGTCGGTCACATTGATCGTGACAGAAATGCTATCGCTACCACCTCTGCCATCGGAAACATTCACCGTGACGGAATAGGAGGTTTTCGTTTCATAATTCAAGGCTGCATTTGTTTGGAGTTGTCCGGTTGTGCCAACGATTGTGAACGAAGCTGCATCCGTGCCACCTAACGTGTAAGTAAGCGTATCCGTGAGATCTTGATCCGTCGCAGCAACAGGCGTACCGATATTCGATCCGCTTTCTGTATTTTCTGCGACAGAGCGCGTTGTGCTAAGACCATCGGTAAAAGTAGGTGCATTGTTGCTTGGTGTTTCTGGTACGTTTCTCTCAACTTGTTGTTGTGTGCCTTCATTTTTGACATCGGTCACATTGATGGTAACGTTGATGCTATCGCTACCACCTTCGCCATCAGAAACGGTGACCGTTACTGAATACGAGTTCTTCCGCTCATAATTCAGAGCATTTTTCGTTTGCAGCTGCCCGGTTGTGCTCACAATATCAAATGTAGCAGCATCCGTGCCACTCAACGTGTAGGTGAGGGTGTCATCACCGTTTGCATCAGTTGCCTCAACGGGTGTGCCGATATTCGTGCCGGCTGCTGTGTTTTCTGCAATAGAACGTGTGGTTGACGTGCCATCTGTGAACACGGGTGCTACGTTTTCAACTACATCGGTTACATCAATAGTAACAGTAATCGTATCACTCAGGTTATTATCAGTGACATTGACTATGACCGTATATGAGTCCTTTGTTTCAAAGTCCAGTGGTGCTCTTGTTTGAAGTTGTCCTGTGGAAGCAACAATTGTGAACGAAGATGCATCTGTGCCAGTCAATGAATAGACAAGTGTATCAGAACTATTTCCATCCGTAGCAGCTACTGGTGTGCCGATGTTCGTGCCGGGTGCGGTGTTTTCTGCAATAGAACGTGTGGTTGACGTGCCATCTGTGAACACGGGTGCCACGTTTTCAACTACATCGGTTACATCAATAGTAACAGTAATCGTATCACTCAGGTTATTATCAGTGACATTGACTATGACCGTATATGAGTCCTTTGTTTCAAAGTCCAGTGCTGCTCTTGTTTGAAGTTGTCCTGTGGAAGCAACAATTGTGAACGAAGATGCATCTGTGCCAGACAATGAATAGACATGTGTATCAGTACTATTTCCATCCGTAGCGGAAACAGGCGAACCGATGTTCGTGCCGGGTGCAGTGTTTTCTGCGATGGAACGTGTAGCATCTGTCCCTTCCGTAAATACGGGAGCAACATTCACTGCCTCAAAGATTATCAGTGGCAAGTCGGATGACTTTGTCAAAGCATAACCGTTATGGGATGTGGGTATACTCGGCAACGTGCCAATATTCACGGTAACTGCGCCAAGTGTATTGAGTGTTCTTGTAACGGCGAGTGTTCCGCTTTCGACACTGCCTTGTGAGATGGTGACACTGCTTGCGCTGTCTGCTGCACTGCCGTTCGCGACAGTAATTGGCAACACAACATCAAAAGGTGCACCGATGTGTATCACAGCTTTAAACTGATCTGTGCCGACCTTCTCTAAAGAGACTTCAAACGAGAATGGCGCGCCTGAATTACCTGTTAGCTGCAAGGTTGTCAAAGAGGTCATTCCTGCAAAGATGCCATCAGGGAGACTACTCAGTTGGTTGCTTTCGAGATTGAGTGTGGCAAGAGCTAACAGTCCGGTAAAATCATTGCTTTGCAACGAAGTGATGGAATCGTTACTGAGATCCAACGAGGTGATCGCAGCGAGTTGTGCTTCACTAACATTTCGGCAGTCTGTTACTCCTGGTACTGCGGCAGCAATCGCATCTGCAACTGCTTTCGTCACGTTACATGTTGCGGATTTTGAAAGCGCATACCCGAAATGGTTTGTTGGTAAAGCGGGTAACGCTCCCATATCAATATATGCACCGCTCACAACAGGCACTGTTAGTGTTGAACTTCTGATAGTACCTTTTGACACTGTTAATGTTCCTAATTCTTCAGGTCGACTAACGCCATCTGTAAGGAGGAGTGGCACCGCAACATCAAAGGGTGCGCCTGCAGGTATCACGATCCTATATTGATTGTTACTTACCTGCTCTAATGACACAAAAATCGGCATCGGACTCACGGTGTTGCCACCTAACCGAAGCGATGTCAATGAGGTTAATCCGTTGAATATACCATTGGGGAGTGCACTCAAACTGTTGCCGTAAAGGTTCAGAGTTCTAAGATTGGTAAGTCCAGAAAAATCACCTGCTTTTAAGGCGGTGATGCCCTTATTTCGGAGATTAAGTGAACCTATCTCCCTGAGATGTGCATCGGTAACATCAGATGCATCCGTAACATTCAGCACTGCCGCGACGATAGCATCACGCACTTCGGGTGTGCGGTCACTCACGCCAACAGACGCTGTGGATATGGTAGTATCCGCTACATCTATAATACTTATCACTACTGAAATTGTATCGGTATCAGAGGTATCAGAAACGGTAATTGATACGAGATAGACACTTTTTGTCTCATAATCCAGGGCAGCTTCGGTTTTCAGTTGACCTGTCGTAGACTCAATCGCAAACGATGCCGCATCTCTCCCACCAAGCGTATAGGTTAAGGTATCATCCGAATCCTCGTCTGTAGCACCTACTACCGTACCGATGTTTGTATTCGCTGCAGTGTTCTCAGCGATGGAACGCAAAGTAATCGTACCATCAGTAAAGGAAGGGGCGTTATTTTCAACCTCCTCCCCTTCGTCATCCGTTTCTGTTACGACCTCTTCAGTTACATCCGTAACATTAATCGTGACTGTAATCGTATCACTACCACCATTGCTATCTGATACTGTAACTATGACGGTATAGGCGTTCTTCGTCTCATAATCCAGTGCTGCTTTCGTTTGGAGTTGTCCGGATGTGCTCACAATATCAAATGATGCCGCATCCGTACCACCAAGCGTGTAGGTTAACGTATCATCCGTATCCTCATCCGTCGCACCAATCGCAGTACCGATATTTGTCGTTGCTGCTGTGTTCTCAGCAATGGAACGTGTCACTGTCTCTCCATCTGTAAACATAGGGGCGTTGTTCACTGCTGTGGTCTCTTCGCTTAGTGGATCTATTTTGGCAAGTTCATATCCGTAATGATTTCTTGGAAGCGATGGCAAAGTGTCACCGATTTCAACAGTTGTGCTGACTATAGAGGCTGCAGTAAAAGATGCACTTTCCACACTGCCTTTGGACACGGTTTGATTCCCTAACGCTTGGGGGTTTACGCTATCTGATATTTCAAGGGCAACGGTAATGGCAAACGGGGCACCTGTTGGTACGACCACCTTGTAATTACTACCATCAATATGCTCAACGTATATGCCGACTTGCATCGGGTCAGTGGTGTTTCCACCTAACCGCAACGTTGTCAACGCTGTTAGTCCTTCAAAAATACCGTTGGGCAGTCTGCTCAGTTGGTTGCCATAGAGATTTAGGCTTGTCAGTCCTGTCATCCCGTCAAAATCACCAGATTTTAAAGCTGTGATGCTTTTGTTCCGCAAGTTAAGGCTTGTGATTGCTGCGAGATGTGTATTCGTTACATTTGCAGCATCCGTTACACCATCTACTGCTGCGACGATTGCATCCTGCACTTGTGTTGTTCGATCACTCACGGCAAGGATTGTCTCTATGTTTTCTTCTTGTGCTTCTGTTACAATTTGGAAATTAAAAATCAATAAAAAGGTTGCTAATACGAATACTACATGTTTAAGGTTCTTTATATTAAAGTTCTTTATATTCATGCTCTCATCTATTCCTTATATGATAGATAACCTAGTTTGCGACCTAATCAATATATATGTTTAATCCCACAAACATCATATTACAACATATTTGAATTAGTTATTATATATTTTATTATAGTCTTAATATGAATAATTATACACAAATTCAACAAATTTGTCAAATTAAATCTGTTGATGATTTCGAATTAACCAGTAATCCACATGATGTTTCAGCAAAGTGGTATTTGCACACTTGTGATATGATATCGCAATGCCTGACTTGATTGACGCGCTTAGAAAACACGGTTATGACTTCGGGGCAACTGATAAATACTTTAAACGATATTATTGAACGCTGCCACAATCGGCACGAAAAACCGCTACGACAACGGAAAACAATTGTAACACCTGCGATCTATAAAGGGTTGATATACCATTTCACGGTGTATTGTGCACATAGAAAACCGATCCGGCTGCATGATTTAGCGTTTGCGAACATCTTCTTTATGCCGATAGGCGGTGCGCCGCGGCTTGACCGCATGCCACAGTCTTTTGGTGGGAAACGATTCTTGAAACGTTAAGGAATGGAAGATTGGGAGATACGACAATGGCACACATCTTGGGGTATACAGATATACACAGGGATACCGTCTAAAATAAATGATCCCTGTTGGCACGATATAGAATTCAAATACGCGGTAATCTGCGCTGCACCCGAGGCTGTTCTCACTTGTATTGATAGACTCATTAGCGTGGTGTCAAGTCCGTGATTGACAATCACAAAATCTGGCGGACTCCGTTTTTCCTGTCGAATCCCGAATTATCTGCACCCTAACACAGTTGATAAAAGATTTTACATCTACAAAGATGTCTCAACCCAGGGAACTCAGCAGCATCGACAAGTGTATCTCGAAATCCGTGGTGAATCAGGTCATAGCCCATGGGACGCACGTTATGAGTTACTACGGGGTAATCTGTTAGCACCACCTGTGATTGCTAAAGAGGTGATCTTTACCTCGCTTGAAGTGTTACGTAATGAACTTGACGGTTCCGAGTTGGTCAGAACATCTGACACAGAAACGTTTGTCGGCTCGTTACCATCACTCGGTTCACATAAATTGGATCTCGCAAAGGAAGCATTTTTTAAGCGAGGGTACGTTTATCTGCTACAAGAAAACAAATGGCATCACTGGACACAACACACCACCGAGAAGAATGACACAAACGTACTGTTATGGGAACACGACGGGACTATCTGGATACGTGCAACGAACACCGATGTTGGCTTACCGATGGTCGATACACCTATCACTGCTGTATGGAATGATACTGGTATCCTGTCACCGATTACCGAATGGGACTGTCGGTGTCTGATAACACCATTTTCATGTGAAAATGTCTCATTAGCAGCGGAAATCGGGTAGGAGCAACATCACGGTCGCGACCGGGAGGGCGCTCCTACCGAAGAGAGTAACACCCTGCCAGTAAACAGTAGAATTCCATAATGAGAAAAGATTTATGAGAATGGGTATAATAACATTTTCAAGGGATAATGTCTCATTAGCAGCGGAAATCGGGTAGGAGCAACATCACGGTCGCGACCGGGAGGGCGCTCCTACCGAAGAGAGTAACACCCTGCCAGTAAACAGTAGAATTCCATAATGAGAAAAGATTTATGAGAATGGGTATAATAACATTTTCAAGGGATAATGTCTCATTAGCAGCGGAAATCGGGTAGGAGCAACATCACGGTCGCGACCGGGAGGGCGCTCCTACCGAAGAGAGTAACACCCTGCCAGTAAACAGTAGAATTCCATAATGAGAAAAGATTTATGAGAATGGGTATAATAACATTTTCAAGGGATAATGTCTCATTAGCAGCGGAAATCGGGTAGGAGCAACATCACGGTCGCGACCGGGAGGTCGCTCCTACCGAAGAGAGTAACACCCTGCCAATAAACAGTAGAATTCCATAATGAGAAAAGATTTATGAGAATGGGTATAATAACATTTTCATGGGATAATGGTATAACATTATTTTCGTCGTAATTCTTGACTAAAACATGAAAACTGCGTAAGTCCTGTATATAAACAGATCTTACTATTTTTTGAGTCTTAAATAACGCCAAAACTCCCCTTTGCTTTTGGCGTTCAGTTACCATATTTTTTTCGAGCGACCTCGCAGCTTCCAGTTGTTCCTTTAGGAGTTCCACCTGTTCTTCCAGGACTGCTATGACCGCCCCGTTTTCAGCGTTCCCATTTGTTCCCACTTCGTGGTTCGGGGAATTCCCGTTTTCTCTCAACTGGTAAACGCACTGGAGTTCTGCTACATCAATAACCTTTTTACCACGCTCGTCTTTTTCAAAAGAGATTGTCCCGTTGTCCATATCTCTGTAGATGCCAGACTGCGATACTTCAAACATTTCTACGGCTTTGGAGACTCGTATTTTTGACATTTCCACTTTCTCCCAAAAACTCCAATTGGTAATTGTCATGGGTAATGATGGGAATTGCGGGGTGGTGACAAAAAAAGACCCTAGGTTGGGTTTGACGAGGGTAGTGAGAAGGTTAACTTTTTAGAGATTCGCGTATCACATATCTTTTAGTGCTATTAAAACTTCTCTTTCCATACGTTTATTGCCCGTAGTTTTGCATAGTTGTAATGCTTTTTGCAAATCTTCTTTGGCAGGTTTCAACTCCGCTAAATATCTTTTTGCCAATCCACGAGCATAGAATGCATCTATATAATCTGTGTTTATAGTAATTGCCCTGTCAAAGTCTTGAATAGCATCTGTATAATTTCCTGATTGTCGTTTGGCAACACCTCGATCATAATAAGCATTGGCATTGTTTGGATCTAATTCTATTGCTTTGTCAAGGTCTGATATACATGCTTCAGGGTGTCCTAATCTTGTTTTGGCGTGCGCTCTACCGTAATATGCTTCTGCATTGTTAGGATCCTGACGAATTGCTTTATCAAAATCGTATATAGCGTCAAACTATTCATACATGAATAGTTTTATATTACCTCTGTTATAATATGCCAAAGGATAGTCTTCCCTTAACTTAATCGCATTATCAATATCTTGGACAGCATCTTTATAATCCCCGAGGTTGCGGTAGGCAATACCCCGGTTGTAGTACGCTTCTGCAGAATTGGGTTGTAATTTTATGGCAGTATTAAAATCTGTAATTGCATCTTCAGGACGGTCTAATTGTCCTTTCGTTACACCTCTATGATAATAAGCTTCTGCGTTGTTTTTATCTAAATTAATTGCATCGCTAAAATCTGTAATTGCTTCAAAATACTGTCCATCACTTCTTTTAACTTGTCCCTTAAAATATAAACCTCAACATTTTTGGGTTTCTTGTTCAATCGCAAGATCAAAATCCTCTATAGCCTCTTTATATCTGCCTTCGTTATACCGGGTTGTTCCCCTATGGATGTATGCATCCACTGATGAAAGTTCTACAGATTCCTCAAATTGTTCTACAATAGGGTTTTTGGTATCTTCCATTAGGTGGTTCCTTTCCCAAACTGCAGATCATACGATTGCTTATCCGCACCTTTATCATCATTTACTACTTGATCTGGAATGAGTTCCGGTTCTAGCTGATTATTTTTGTTCCTACTAGATAAAATGTGAAGTATAATTGGCATGATTATACCCCCAACAATAGCGACAAGAATTATATTTTGAATTGTTCTGAACCATACTGTTCGCTCTTCAATAACAGATATTCTCACGTTGAAGCCATTCATGCTGGTAGTGAGATTTTTCACACTTTCTGTAAGTTGTTTTTGACTTTCTGTGAGTTGACCAACATTGGTGGTAAGATTCTTAATATTATCTGACAGTTCTCGTAAATCTATTGTTTCGGTATATTTAAAAACAGATGATTCTGGGTTGGACTGTTGGCTGAACGTAGCAGGGGTAACGCAAAAGATAAAGAAAATAACAAAAACATTCCAATGGATTCCCCACGCTGTACGCATTATAATTCTCCTAAATATTATCTGGTGGCAAAAAAGGGTTGATATTCGCTTATAGCATATTTATTATAGCATCTTTCAAGAGAAAAAGAACAACAATAATTGTTTACGAGACATTATTCTATGTTTGCCGTGTGTTGATGTTCGTTGCCGTTTATATCAGTTACTTTAAATGGTGCGTTAATGTCTGTGGCAATCTCCATTATATTTCCTCTATTTTTAACTTTACGTATAGTTGTGCATGTGTGAGTTAATGATGTCTTGCACCACAAACAGACTTTGCTTAACGGTTCAGTATAATAATAACCAGTGGATTATTGGTTATTATCGGTATCCAGTAATGTCAATTGTTTCTCGTTGTCTTTATCTAAGTGACGATACGTGCTAACATTTTTACCTTTTGCTTTGCGATCCTTAAAAGTATTCTCTACTACATGCAACTCAAGTTCTTTCTGGATTTTTGGCATTTCACATGGTGACGCATCCAATCTTGCACATGTCATATTTATATATGCTTCACTTCTGTCAATGCCTATATATTTGTGTCCCAATAGTTTGGCTTATCTGACATGGTGTTTAGCGTTGAATAATGCTAATTATAATACGCTATTTCAGGATATGCATACAACGGAATAATCAATTTACACCTATTAGATTAGCAACAAGCACAAGGTCTAATATATTGACC
Organism: Candidatus Poribacteria bacterium; assembly: GCA_963663765.2. GTDB lineage: Bacteria > Poribacteria > WGA-4E > WGA-4E > WGA-3G > MSPOR6. The sequence continues at coordinate 415,411 of CAXXUA010000003.1, forward strand.
ACACCGTCACCGTTCACATCTTCGCGAAGAATATCGTCAACCATCATATCATCGGGAAGAGTATCATTTGACCATAAACCTTTCATTGTCAAACGGGCGCGTTCACCATAATGCACAAACAACGCTTCTTGCTCAAACGGAAAGTCTGTATATGCATGTCCATACCCTTGACGCACAATCTCTAAATTCACGAACAGTCCATCAGGTGCCCGGTAAAGATATGCTAACGTCCGTCCAAATATATCTGTTGTGTTCTGAGGATCAAAACGTAAATAAACATGTTCACCTTGTAAAAGATTTCGAGTGAACATTGAGGCTTCTTTACCATATTCTTCTTCAGGTATTCTCGGATGCACCGTTTCTGGTGTATCTACACCGATAAGCCTTACGCTTGTTTCTGTGCCTTCATAATCAATTATAACTGTGTCGCCATCAACGATTCGTATTACTTCATGCGCAATGTCATCAGCAAAATCCAACACAGGTATAGGAATAACTGGTGGAATCATTTCAACTGGATTATCATCTTCGTCTATGACGTTACCATCTTCGTCTATGGTGTTACCATCTTCGTCATGAAAATGATAGACTCCAGTTGCATTGTTAGTGTGCCCGCCGTTTGCGTCAGTTCGACCGCCATGTGTGTATGCATACACCGCTATAAATAGAACGCCCAGTAAAACCAATAAAATAAAAGACCATTTATACATGTTGTTCCTCTTTGTTTGTCGGTGTTATATTACATAACACCGTATCAAATGTCTTTGAATCCCATTATAATACGGTGTTTGTTCTCTGTTTTTAATCATTCAGGTTTTAATACTTCCAAAAGATTACCTTTTAGATCAGCTTTTACTGCAATCGTATTTGTAACAATAGCATTATAGACGTTTGTTCCTCTATATTTCATCTCTATTATCCGGTAGTCCTCCTTTTTGTTTGATTGGAATGATTTAGGATTATGCATGCTCTTTTTGACGAACTCAACTGTGGTTAAATGACTGCCATCAAATAAAAATTGCTTTGATAATTGGATAAACTCACCTTTTATAGCAGTGGCTTTCGATATTGCTTAACGTTTCGGTATGAAATTACGCTTTTATTAGGTTTTATACTCGTTTCTCCGATCATGCAAATCTTTGTGACAATATTCACACAGAGCCACGAGTTCAAAGAGCGGTTCATTTCCAATATGGTGATAGCGTTTGTGATGGACAACTTCCGCACGCGATCCGCAGATGCAGAGGTAGTCATCTCGTTTGAGAACCTCTTTCCGTTCTTTTTCCACTCTGCGGATTGGATATAAAGCGGATAGTATTTGTTCCAGTCCTTTGATATTAAGCCTGCCCAGTCTATTGTTTCTGCCATTATTTGATAATAAATGTCACTTCATAAGGTTCAGGGGCAGAACCTTGAACAAAAAAATGAATATGTTCGCTTGTTTCCATATATCTTTTCTATGTTAAAAGGTGGGTACAACCAGTAAATAGCATAATTATTATGATCATCAATATTATTGCTATTAACCCGAATAATGACACAAGATTCCAATTGCCGCGTAGTTTAGCCCCTCTGGTTAGAAATGCAAACACGACAAAACAGATCATCAAAATTGTCTTCATATATACGACTCGTTCTTTAAATTATTCTGATATTTCTCAAGAATATATCAGGACAAATGCAAAGTACGCCTGAAATATAATTATAATTGAACGCAATTGTGACGAAGTATAACATGAACCGTGAAGAATTACGATAAAGTCTTAACAATCCCCACACATGCGTCCACGCATATACGCACATCTGAACATGTGCAGCAACGCACAAACGCATGTCCGCATATGTGCGTATCCGCACATATCGAGATGTCCGATGAAAACAATAGCACTTCTCTCGAGAAAAGGTGGGACAGGTAAAACGACACTTGCTATACATATACCAGTCGCAGCAGAAAAGACAGGACATACCGCAGCCTTGTCAGATGAAAACGCTCATCGGCTGGACAGACGGATATGGAAATAATGAAAAAGCGTATGGTCTGGGGGATCGTAAAAAAATAGACATGACCATAGAACTCGCGGATGGCAAGATACATTTACAGCCACATCTCGAATTTCCACTTGGCAAGAATCACAAGGTCTGAATAGATACATAACGCCATTAGTACGTATCAGGTGGTAGAGTATACAAATGCATTGGTCGGAGGTAGGACGCTGAATAAGTCTTTTGAGAAATGGGAAGTTAGTGCGTAAAAAAACTTGCATTCAGGATAAAATCGTGATATAATTGTTAATCAGAAAAGGCTGGACGGGTAACTCAGTAATTTTCAGTAATTATGGGGTTACACGTCTAGCCTTTTTTGTTATCATGATTTTATGTTTTGATATTTTGCCAAAAATTAGAACAAACTTTATGTTACCCTTTTTTATTCTGCGTTAAATTAGTAAAATTTCTAAAAAAGCACATATCTTTTGTAATCTTAAAGTGGGCTAATCGTTTTTATAGGTAAAATCATTTCATTTATTCGTGTTTTATTATATTTTTCAAAATAGATGTCGACATGAATGACACCTATTTGAAAATTCAAACGTTATTATATGTAAGTAACAGAAAAGCAAGCAGACTGCGCTAACGATCTGCTTGCCTTGACGTTCTTTTTTAAAGGAGGTGAACTTATATGTTTGCCCAAGTGGGCCTGTATGTTCGGATTGATATCCATCCCCGCTTTTACTTGGCTGTGCGAGCGGTGGTTGGGTTCTTCCGAAAAGTCATCGGGACATTAATGTTGCATTGACGTTCCCGATCGTAAATTTCACCTTAAAGGTTAAGGCACTGCAACTAAAATACTATTGGGACATGCCCCATGTTGGACATGGACCATGCAGTTAAGGTGCCTTAACTGACACACATGAAAACGTCTAAAAATCCGAATAGATACAATATTATTACAAGAAATAAAGAATGTTTTACAAGAAATCTGGTGTATATTTTACTGTATCGTTAATCCGCTTGCAAGTGATTTAATGTCGTCTCTACCTAACTAATCTGACACTGCTTAACGGTTCGGTATAAACACTTACTTTTAGCTCGGAACTTTTACTAATGGAGATACCAATGTTAATAGCTTCAATTACAACAGCCATTGCGACAGGGATTCTTGCTGTATTTACTGGATTTTACGTGTTTTTTACATATAGATTGATGAAGGAAACAAGGCGAATGGTAGATGAAATGACCAGACCGGATGTAGCTATCTATTTCAAAAATGAAAAACCTGAAAAAACACAAAGTATCTATTTTAAGATCTGTTTCTGTATAAAGAATGTTGGGACACATACTGTCCGTAAAGTAAGATTTGAAGGCGATCTTGCTTTTAAACCTCAAGATAAAGCCATTGGGGATATTCGATGGGTTAAAAATGGTATAGAAGTACTTCTACCATCGGAAATGCATTCCGACAGTATTTATGTAGCAACTATTCCGAAACAACATAGCGAGTTTTATGATATTAGTGACTCAAAAGCAAATATTAAGGTAATATATGAAGATATTTTTAGGGGAAAACAATGCTTTGATCAACAACTTAATTTACATGAAATAGATGTGTACAAACAATAACCGAACAACTTTACGAAGGAGATTTATTATGTATCCGATAAGACCAAACTTCAATCCGTATAGGACAAGGTATTGTACATTCAGTGGTATAATAAATACCTATGTCCAGACTGTGGACGGTAGAATACTCAATCTAAATAACTTTGCTGGCATTAGTATTGAACAGAGTAACTTAATGGTTGTTCTGAAGCACCCCTTGCCAGAGTCCGTATTTCCGCTTATCAAATGTATTATTTCAAGTTACAAAAATAGCACGGATGCAAATAATGCCTACTACTCTCTTTGTGCAGCTATCCAAAGAGGTTATCCGTTTTGGAATGTAAATTGGCTAAACCAATATATACCGTATAAGATGATTTTTTGAGACATCCGACGTTGATTTGCTACTTGCTATAATTTATAGGGTAACTCATGTTTTATGAAACTATAGGAAGAAACGGAAAACTGTTATATATGATTTGGAAATCATCCAGCATGTTGTAATAGAAACCGATAACCCTGGGAATGACGAAATACCTGATTATAAGGGAATACAACTTGATGATGCTGACCTTGCAAACAAAATCTGTAATGAATATAGAATCTCACCAAGTAAACTAATTTGGATTAAGTATTTTCCTGAGCAAAAAGAAAATGATACAGAAAGCTTTAATCTAATCATATTCAACATTGAAGATCGAGTATTAAGGAGTTTCCCTCGTTGGATAGGTATCAGTCGAGAAGTTGCTGAAGCTTTTAAAAAACAGGCAAAGGAATTAGAGTTAAACTTAGCATTAATGGATAAAAAAGAGGCTGAGGTATAGAACTTAATGCAAAACACCGGTGTCTTTGAGTTTTTGTTTTAGCTGTTCTTGGGTGCCGCTGCCTTTGGTGGAATTACACGCGCCACAGAGTAGTTGCAGATTATCTATCCCATTTATATCCCCAAACAATCTCATTCCGAAAGTTATGTGTTCCGAATACACTACCCATTACTAATTTCAAGTAGTGACTTGCGGTTGGATCGCAATGTAGGTAAATGCTGCCGGTGGGTTTTAGGATGCGGCGCATTTCCAGCATACGTATTCCCTTCATTATGAGGTGTTTCGAGCAGATGATGCCCCAGCATACAAATTGCCATCTTCAACAACCCTTCTCGCTTCAAGCCAATATATGCCAACTTCTTCTGGCCAGTGTTCAGGAGATCGTTCTGTCCGTCTTGCCTGAGGTATAACGATTGAGTTGTGGATATTCCCATACTCACTGGCAGACCAAAATACCAAGACATATCCTGCACAATTCCCACACATAAGTGTATCAAAATTTAGTTTCTTTGCTGAATTCGGTTTTTCTTTTCTTCATGATGTGCAGTTTCAAAGATACCATTCTCCATACAGAAAGGACAAGTGATATTGAACGTAGACAAACTACTTCCCGTATAGCCTGATTCACCAAATCGCCACAAACTATGATTCTTCATATAAATCTCCTATTTTATATTTAGTATTGTCAACTTCTCGGCTAAGACTCTCAGGTTTATAGATTTTTGTTGTATAAAACTGTCCCAAGAATTATAGCATCGAATAGATGCTTTTTCAGGTTTTGGAGCGTCTTCAGTGTCTATCAATTTCAAAGTTAAGTCTTCCATTGTTCTTTGTATTTTCTGTGCAGTAGGGTAGTCTGGGGAGGCAGGAATTTTATGTGCATCAATAAAACCTCGACAGAGATTGTTAGGGTTGTTTTTAAGGTTAGTTTTCCAATGCCTCCTCTCGTGTATTTCTGTATCTGTTCCTCCAAAATTAACCCGTTGATGTTCAATGTCTGATGCCCAACGTTCAAAATCATCAGTTAACTTTGTAAATAAAGAACATGATACTATAAACAAGTCAAGATCCGAGTCAATATCGTGGAAAGGAGTGCCAATCTTACAAGGGACAAGAGATTTACCTAAATGTGCGCTTCCTACCAACCCTATTTCTTTTGGTTTCACTTCTAAGCGTTCTGTAATCCAACAACGAAGTGAATCATATATTGCTGGACACTTTAAAAAAACAGACGGTATTCCTTCAGATAGCCATAGTCTTGCAATTGCATCTTGGGCATCTTTACCACCTTCAAGGGCTACTTCTAGTAACAACTTTGGATCAGGATAGTGTTCACTCAATTTTCGGAGTGGTGCTACTATTTCAAAAGGTTTCATTATGAGATTCCTGACAACGTGTTAGACTTTTACTCATATTATCGTATAGTCTTATTAGATGACGAGCTCTACGTAGGATTTTCGCATAGTGTTCAGTACTACATTCTCGAGGTTCTGGATATTTTATTCGGGCTACAAGTTTAGCAGCTTCAAACACGTTTATAGATTTTGGATCAATGTCCAATTTTGTACAAGCCTGCTGAAAATTGTTCATCCTCCAACCATAGTAAGCGACCCATAAGTAAAGTATTGGCAATCGATCTCGCGAAACATATCGCGTTATACGGATAGCAAAATAAATTTCAATAATTTTTCGACTCAACGTCTGTTCATTACGACCTGTGACTGCTCTGACTAATTGCATGGCAATTGTTGAACCGCCTTGTCTTATTCCGCAGATGGATGTTTTCCAGAATGCTCTACAAAGAGCAAATAGGTCAACGCCAGGGTGTTGATAAAAGCGATGGTCTTCACCAGCAATAAGGAGTTTACACATTTGGTGTGTTGGAATGGGCAAATCAGTTTGAGCGATTTCTAACTCCAGTTTTTTGATTGATTTATACAAGTGTTCCCATTGGGCTTTAATTGGTACTCGCATTAGGCTAATCCATATACAATTATTCTAAGATCGTAATAGAGCTTAAGTTTATATTGTCCCGTTAACTTCCAAAGTTTTACCTCTCATGATCTTGCGACTTTCAGACACTTGTACAAAGTAAATAATCCACGTTTTAGGTGTTGTATCTGGTAATTCCATTGATACCTCCACATAAAATTATGTTAACAATAATTACGAAGTATAGCATGAACCGTGAAGAATTACGATGAAATAATTAACATTCCGCACACCCACATATTCGCACATGTGCAGCAACGCACAAACGCATATAGGCATGTCCGCATATGTGCGTATCCGCACATATTGAGATGCATTTGGATTGTCAACCTCCAATTGTTTATGCCGTATTATTGTACCGAGATATAAAAACACGCCTCATATTTATTAATTTCTTTACAAGATCCACAAGTTAAGTTATATTATTGACTATTGAATATAATATCAACACATAATGAGGGGACGAATGCAACAACAGCCATTACTTGATTTCGGCACACACAGAACAACTAATCCTAAACTACAGTCCGTATTAGATTATATAGACGAAAAATCCACTTCATCCGCAAGAAAAGGCATACTTTTTGAGCGTTTAATGCGACAGTATTTCCTTACAGACCCAGTCTATAAGGATCAATTCACTGAAGTATATCTTTACAAAGAGTGGGCATCCTTAGACTCATCACGTAATCCACGAGATTTGGGCATTGACTTGGTTGCAGTAAAACTGGATGACACCTTCTGTGCAATTCAGTGCAAATGCTACGCACCCACAACTCGCATATCGAACCCCGATATTGACTCATTTATAGCAGAGTCAAGCCGCTCGCATTTTACAGCACGAATCATCGTTGATACCGGTGGCAGTTGGGGCGAAAACGCTAAGGCAGCTATAAGAGGCATAGAACCTTTTCTGGGAAGAACAACCAGAACATTTCGTATTAGGAACAAAAACAATGAAATTCGCTGATGAGCGTAAGACAGTGCTTATTCTCAATGAACATGTCGGCGTATCTGGCATCCCAGAGGCAGCACACTAATACGTTGTCAATGGCAGGACACCTCTTGAATGGTTTATTGATAGATACAAGGTAAAACAAGATAGAGAGAGCGGAATTGTCAACGATCCCAATGGGTGGTTTGAAAATCCACGCGATATTATCACAGCAATAGAACGCATTATCCATGTGAGCGTTGAATCAACAAAAATTATTGAAAGTCTCCCTCAAATAGAATGGGAAAACACATAGCCAAATTAAGTAATTTAAATAAAATGAGGTAAATATGAATATCGAAACTGTGGAAACTTTGTTATCAACGAACAATCAAGACATCTATGGTGCAAGGGGATGGCGAGCTATGGTTGAAGTCGCTATTATAGACTTTTTAGCAAACAATCCTTCAAGTTCAATAGAATTCAGAACACGGGATATACACACTAATTATGGTAATTGGTTACAAGAAATATTCCCAGATAATACAACAATAGAAGCAACTACGAATGCTACTTTAAGCGATTTGGTTGATGTCCATAAGCAAATAGAGAGGATAGAGACTGGCAGATACAAACTTGTCGTAGGTGAACGTTTATATATACGAGTGGAACTTCAAAAAAGTAAGCGGAAACTACAGGCAATAAATGATATACTGTCAAGTCCATAGGTTTGAATTAACACAGGTTATGTTAACTCACCAGCCGCCTTATTCCTTTCTCCGATCATGCAAATCTTTGTGACAATATTCACACAGAGCCACGAGTTCAAAGAGCGGTTCATTTCCAATATGGTGATAGCGTTTGTGATGGACAACTTCCGCACGCGATCCGCAGATGCAGAGGTAGTCATCTCGTTTGAGAACCTCTTTCCGTTCTTTTTCCACTCTGCGGATTGGATATAAAGCGGATAGTATTTGTTCCAGTCCTTTGATATTAAGCCTGCCCAGTCTATTGTTTCTGCCATTATTTGATAATAAATGTCACTTCATAAGGTTCAGGGGCAGAACCTTGAACAAAAAAATGAATATGTTCGCTTGTTTCCATATATCTTTTCTATGTTAAAAGGTGGGTACAACCAGTAAATAGCATAATTATTATGATCATCAATATTATTGCTATTAACCCGAATAATGACACAAGATTCCAATTGCCGCGTAGTTTAGCCCCTCTGGTTAGAAATGCAAACACGACAAAACAGATCATCAAAATTGTCTTCATATATACGACTCGTTCTTTAAATTATTCTGATATTTCTCAAGAATATATCAGGACAAATGCAAAGTACGCCTGAAATATAATTATAATTGAACACGATTGTGACGAAGTATAACATGAACCGTGAAGAATTACGATAAAGTATTAACAATCCCCACACATGCGTCCACGCATATACGCACATCTGAACATGTGCAGCAACGCACAAACGCATGTCCGCATATGTGCGTATCCGCACATATCGAGATGTCCGATGAAAACAATAGCACTTCTCTCGAGAAAAGGTGGAACAGGTAAAACGACACTTGCTATACATATACCAGTCGCAGCAGAAAAGGCAGGACATACCGCAGCCTTGTCAGATGAAAACGCTCATCGGCTGGACAGACGGATATGGAAATAATGAAAAAGCGTATGGTCTGGGGGATCGTAAAAAAATAGACATGACCATAGAACTCGCGGATGGCAAGATACATTTTACAGCCACATCGGCAAACATCACATGGCAAGAATTGCAAGGTATGAATAGCAGACACTATGCATTGCTGAGCGCGCTTGCCGTAAACTTTTAGATGTCGAGTGGGTAACACGCCAAACAAAGACAGGTGGTGGGTTTCCTGCCACCTATTATCTTTTTAATCTGAAATAATTGAGAAAATTGCCTTTTGGTTATGGCGGAGGGAGCATTAACATTTCCGTTTTCTTCTGTTCTGTTTGCAGCATTTCCAACAACTGTTGGCATTCGGTCACCATTTCTTTCTCGCGTGACTTTGCATCTTCCAGTTGTTCCTTTAGGAGTTCCACCTGTTCCTCCAGGACTGCAATAACCGCCCCGTTTTCAGTGTTCCCATTTGTTCCCACTTCGTGGTTCGGGGAATTCCCATCTTCTCTCAACTGATAAACACGTTGGAGTTCTGCTATGTCTATAACCTTTTTTCCGCGTTCGTCTTTTTCAAAAGAGATTGTGCCGTTGTCCATATCTCTGTAGATGCCAGACTGCGAAACTTCAAACATTTCTACGGCTTTGGAGACTCGTAATTTTGACATTTCCACTTTCTCCCAACCCCCAATTGGTAATTGTCAGCGGAGTGGTGACAAAAAGATTTGGGAAAGAATTTGATAAGGTGCGATCAATTATTTACTCTGGTCGTCGATCTATTTCAATCTCAACCCATGATTCCCAACCATAAATTTTGACAAACTCGTTAGTTTGATCTATCATTGTTTTTATGGTGTCTTCTATTATATCTGTTTCAACGTCTTTAGGATACCTAACGAATAACACAAGTGTCTTTCCATCATTCTTTGGTATATAAAGCCTATTTATATCCATATTTTTTGTAATGGGAAGATCCACATACTGCATGTGTGAATTTAATAAAAGTGCTAACCATTCTAACCGAGATGGGATGTAATCTTCAAAGCCTGGTGATCTTTCCGACATTGTAACTCTCCTGCATCTATTATTTAGAAATTATATTCACAATTAAGGTGACAATTACACCAAGAATGCCAATGCCACAAGCTATAATGTGATTCGTCATTGTCCGCAAAGTGTTTCTTATTTCCTTAATGTCATCTTTCAGATCTGTTTTAGCTTCTCTAATGTATTTCTCTAAGTCTGTTTTGAGTTGTGTAATATCACCTTTAATATCTGTTTTACTTCAGTAATTCGTTTTTCAACGCGCGACTCAATCTTAACTAACTCTGTGTCCGATTGTTCTTTAGATTCCTGATACCTTTTTAAGTATTCAAGTATCTCGTCTTTAGATTCTGCCATTACCTGCTCCTCATCTGGAAGTTGAACTTATATTATACTTACAATACCTTCGCCATTTTTGAGTGTTTCAGTTGAATGAGTATATAGTGTTGTTCTACCATTGCTTTGTGATATTGTTAGGATTACATAAATAAAAATAACTTCAGGTTTTCGTTGAACCTACACTCCGCAGTTATGGATCTGGAAAATAGACATTTTTTACTTCTATGCCTAAAATGTTGATGATTTGTGTGTGTATTTCATTTAAATTTAATATAGACCTTTGTATATGTTCGTTTTGTTCTATCAATAATACATCAACGCCTTCAAACATTTGAAAAATACGCCTGAGTGTTGGTTTTTGCGTGGGTTTACCAACTTGGTTAGGTATTGTTTGTTCTTGTTTTTTTAGCTCTTGCCGAACCCATCGTTCGGCAAGAGCGTATACAAGTAAAGAAAGTCCCATCACCATCAGTAATGCCATAATCCGCTGGGGTTTTTCAAGATATAGACTATCGGCAAAGAATAAGGGGTCTTTCAAAAACCGAAAACCGCGTTCTACAGACACGTTCTGTGCTTTATATGCTTCAAGGATAGTCGCATCGTCAAATAAAGTTGTATCCAGTTCATTGGTAGCTAAGACAAATCGGCCTTTGCTGCGTTTGAGTTTTTCAATCGTTTCTATATCATCAATAACTTCACCTTCAACCCGATAACGAAAATGTGTCGGTTTATCTGTCTTTTTGGGGCGTCCCGATGTAGTGTAATGTGGAACAGAAATAATGGAGAAACGAAGTTTATGATATTTCCATGACTTGGCAAGGACTGTTGCCGCAGCTGCCGCAGCTGTATCGGTCTCATACGTTTTATTTTGTAAACGATTGAGTGATGTTTGTGCAGTTGTCTGTGCTTTGTCAATCTTTTTTACTAAAGTTGCCACTTCACGATGATACGCAGTTTGTGAATAAACAACTAACCACCTTTGTGGAACATCCGCATAGGTGCTATCTACTGATAGATAACTATATCCATCAAGAGATGCTGGCTGCATATCTTCAGTCGAAATAGTTTGGTAGAGTTCTTTGACAGCTTTGAGTGTTTCCGGCACACGCGTAATAAAACGCACATCACGCAGCTTCGCAATGTTTTGTGCTGTATAAAGCGCACTATCCGCTACAAAATAAGGTGCATCACTGCCACGCAGTTGAGACAAATATTCTCGGATCGTGTTGGGAAAACTTGTTTTATCAGACTGATTTCCATCAAGTGCTTTGAACCATACAGGGAACTGAGACCGATAAGAACAGAGAAGTTGAACTACCACTTGTTTGAGATCCGGACGCTGATCGCGACTATACCCGTGGGTAATGTGAATAGCGTGTTCATCAACTGTTTCGGTATCATAGTTCCCCTGAAAACTAAACGTGGTGCTATCCAGATGAACAAAACGATGGTCAATCTCATAAGTTGATAATGCTTTAGAAGCAACTGTTGCAAAAAGTTCGGTAACACCATTTTCATAAAGTGTATCTAAAGCACGCCCAAGACAATCGTCCGTGAAATCGGCAGCACAGAGATGAGGGCGTATCAATAGATCCACCGGTTTATTTGAAAAAAACTCAGGTGTCAAGTAGAGTGGGCGTGAGACAAAGCCTAAAGCATTCAAGATCATAGCAACAACAGATTCACCCACTGAAACTTTCCGTTTCGTTGGGGAAATAAAAGTATCAATAGTGTTTATCAAGTCAATACGATCACATACACCAGCTACTATGCCGAGGTGATCTAAACGTTGTGTTGTAAAAGTAGATTGAGTGATGATGTTATACTCCTTATATAAAGATATAAAGAGTATAACATAAATACTTAAAATCCGATTAAACAACTGCGGAGTGTAGGGTTGAAGTATTTTTATTTATCATAGTGTCTAATTTGACAATAGAAATGACTATATCAGCAATCTGACAGAATAATTTATATGCACAATCTGGCAGAATGTGCTACAACTACCCGCACAATCTGGCAGAATGTGCTACAACTACCCGCACAATCTGGAAGAATGTGCTACAACTACCCACACAATCTGGAAGAATGTGCTACAACTACCCGCACAATCTGGAAGAATGTGCTACAACTACCCGCACAATCTGGAAGAATGTGCTACAACTACCCACACAATCTGGAAGAATGTCTATTATTGGCGAAGGTATTGTACTTAGTCTACTATAACATATCAGAATATGCAAGAAAAGATAAACTGAGGCAAGGTTATTTAGTTTTAGGCATTTTAGTCGTTTTCTGAGAAAATCGCGACCAGGAGGTCGCTCCTACCGGTGGGTTTCTTTTTCAATAATCCAAAAATTAGGAAGACTGAATAAGCCTGAAACTGGGGGGTGTGTAAAGTTTTTGCACAAACTGCTCACTCTCCATTATAGGGCGGGGTCTCTGTGCCCCGCCGAAACTGATTAAATAAGAGATTGCAGGAACAGGACACATAGGTGTTGTCAACATTAGGAAATATTGTTAATATCAACCATACGTTTCAGTCCCGTAGGGACGATATGTATATAGAAAAACGTGAGTTTGATAGATAGTTTTAGTTGTTACATATCATTGGAAACGGATAATTAATTTCCTTGAGTTCTTTTCGTTTGAGCGAGGGTTTTTTCTTCAGATAGGTATAAGCGATCAAGGCAGCAACTGTATTGACTTGGAAGTTATACCATTTTTATGTGATAATGTCTCATTAGCAGCGGAAATCTGGTAGGAGCGACCTCACGGTCGCGACCGGGAGGTCGCTCCTACCGAAGAGAGTAACCCCTTGCCAGTAAACAGTAGAATTCCTTAATGAGACAAGATTTATTTAAATTGGTATTAGGAGTGACTTCCAACTCACAATTGCTGAAACTAACATTTTATTAGTGGACAGACCACTGGCACTGATTCTAATATTTGCTTCACCAACGCCGCTGCCCAGTTGAAATTAGAACCGAGATATCACTCGTTTCATCAAGCCATTGGTGACCGTGAGTTCCATAAATTGGCCGGGTAAAGAAAAATAATAAATCCAATACCTCTTTCCAAGTTTGACGTGTAAGTTTCCAAGTGAAATGGTTTTTGGTATTTTCTAACAAAACTACGCCAAAATCTTGATCGGAAACCTGTGCAGTTAGTCTACAACCATCAACCGGACAGATAAATGGCAAACCATGAATTTCCAACAATGTCACATAATCCGTAGCGACATTAAGTAACATACTGTATAACTCTTCAGCCTCACTTAGATCTTTAGTTTTACGTGTAAAGGCTGGAGATATAAGTAACAACGGACAATCTATGTGTCCATCTGGTAAGAATTCAAGATACATAGAAGCCTCCTAAATCAACCGATCTAAATTCCTTCAATTTCTTCACCTGAAGAATCAACATTTATCCACCTATGATTTCCAGACTTTGTATAAGGTTTATAGTTATAGTAACCGGGTTTTTTGGTTCCATCTTCGTACTCGGCTGACTTTTCGGGTCGCCATTCGCCACCATCTTCATCGTAATAACTTTTCTGACCAAATCTTGCTGGTTTATCTCTTGATGGTACACCTTCTGTGTAGGCAGGATAACCGTATGTACCGCCTGATGGAGGAGTGGGCCAAGTGCTGGTGTCTGTCATGTCTAAATTGTCCCAATCAAAATCTTCATAACCAGAAATGATAACATCATCATCATCATCTTCATCTTCATCTTCTTGGCCATCTTCTCCATCATCTCCACCTTCTCCATCATCTTCCGGATTATCAGGTTCGGGTTCTTCAGTTCCACCACCATTTCTACCACAGTTGTCACTACTCATCTGTGCAAACCAGGCATCAACATCACCGCCAACAGCAGTTTGCACATTAAAACCATCAAAATCAAAAGCATAAATAACACCCGCACCAAAACAGAAGTGCTATAAGCACGGTGCCGACTACGTTTGGTTGACTAAGAAAATTTTTAAAAAATCCATTTTCTCCTTGTATTTTGATACCTATGTGAGTATCAAATGTTGATTCAACTTACACAAACATAGAAAGATTTTCCAATGCAACAACAAAAGTGCGGACACGAAAATATCGCAAACACGAATGTCTGTGATCGTAATTTGTAATTTAAAAAAATTAACAAATGGGGTGGGGTGGACACTAACCTCCAGTTAATTGCAAAGGCAAACGTATTGCACGTAACAATACCCGGTTCAGATAGATATCTGGTGTGGTCACTTCTGGTTAGCAATTTCATCTTCTCACAAGTATGAAAAACAGAATAAGTGGTGACGCAGATTTTATTTCAATCTGCATTTTATTTCAATCTGCATTAACCCGTGCATAGTATAACACAAATATTATAGTAAGACACAAATATTATAGTAAGACACAAATATGGGTGTGTAAAGTTTTTGCACAAACTGCTCATTCTCCATTGTAGGGTGGGGTCTCTGTGCCCCGCCGCATAGGTGTCAACTTAAGAAAAGTCAAGTGCTAAATACCCCATCTCGGTAGGCGTGCTTTGTAAGTGCGCCGATAAACCCAGGATTGGCAACGGTGCGCTTACAAAGCACGCCTACAGTTGGGGGTACGCTTACAAAGCACACCTGCAGGGGAGTGCGGGTGAGTGCGGGGCGCGCTTACAAAGCACGCCTGCAGGGGAGCGCGGGTGACTGCGGGGCGCGCTTACAAAGCACGCCTGCAGGGGAGCGCGGGTGAGGGCGGGTGACTGCGGGGCGCGCTTACAAAGCACGCCTGCAGGGGAGCGCAGTTGAGGGGCGCGCTTATAAAGCACGCCTGCAAGGGAGTGCAGGGGAGTGCGGGGCGCGCTTACAAAGCACGCCTGCAGGGGAGTGCAGGGGAGTGTGGGGCGCGCTTACAAAGCACGCCTGCAGGGGAGTGCAGTTGGTAGGTGCGCTTACAAAGCACGCCATAGGCGTCAATTTAAGAAAATATTGTTGTCATTTTTCTTGTGGGAGGGTTTTTCAACCTCGATTTGAGAGGAAAAGCGCATAAATTCGGGGTTGAAAACCCCTCCCACAATACGTGAAAATCCTTAAATTGACGCTTATGGTGCGCTTACAAAACACCAAATCAACGGTATGAATGCCGTTTAGGCATTCCCCGCCTACCTTGAGTGAGAAAATCGGGATTTCAAGGTTTCCCTCCTACAAGAATATGAATCGCTAAGTTGACACCTATGCGGCGGGGCACAGAGTCCCGCCCTACAATGAAGAATGAGCAGTTTTGTGCAAAAAACTTTACACACCCCAACTAAAACGAAAACTCTTGCAATAACTCACCAAATTTAGTAGAATATATTTATGCATGAGAACAAATGAAACCCGTTGTTTGGGTTGGACACTCCAAAAGGAGACTTTTAGCATTTCCTCGCGAAGTACAGTGAGACGTTGGTTTTGCTCTTGAAATCGCACAAGGTCGTGAAACCCATTTTTCTGCTAAACCTTGCGTGGTTTTTCGTGTGTCTACGAGATTGTGAGTAATTATGTTCGTGATACATATCGTAAGGTATATGTGGTCAATCTTGGAGATATATTTTATGCTACTGCACTGTTTTCAAAAGAAATCAAAAAGAGAAATCAAAACTCCAAAGAAAGAAATTGATTTAATTCGCAATCGTTTGAATTGGGTAAAAGGACTCGCTCAGAAGGAAAACGAAAATGAGTAAAGAAAAAATTGAATATGAAATAGGCAGTGGTAATGTTTACAAGGATTTAGGATTCCACAATCCAGAGGCGATGCAAGCAAAAGCACATCTCGTTTTCAAGATTCTGGATACTATAACCGAACGCAATCTTACCTTAGATAAAGCAGCTGAAATTTTACGTATTCAGGACTTACGCAGTTTTCATAATTTGATGAAGAATTATGACGAAAATGGTGTAATTTTCAGCATATTTTCGGTTCCAGCGCGCTTACAAAGCACGCCTACCGTTGGGTGCGTAAGTCTTGTTATGTTTCCATTGACGATCTACTACTTAAACATAAGACTACTGGGTTCTTCAGAATTGAAATTTTATTTTATGCTACAATTAACTGCCGAAAGAACCATTTAGTTCCGTAGGAAGGAAATGTTTATAGAAAATGTTTTCAACCCCAATAGAGTTCCGTAGGAATGACATAGAAGAATAAACATATCGTCCCTACGGGACTAAAGACATGGGGAGGGTATTCGTTATCTATAAACATATCGTCCCTACGGGACTAAATGGTTTTCTTGCTATGTATTTATTATATGTTTCCATTGATGATCTCCTACTTAAACGGATGACTACTGGGTTCTTCAGCATTGGACTTTTATTTTATGCTAAAATTAATTGCCGAAAGAACCACTAAATGGTTTTCTTGCTATGTATTTATTATATGTTTCCATTGATGATCTCCTACTTAAACGGATGACTACTGGGTTCTTCAGCATTGGACTTTTATTTTATGCTAAAATTAATTGCCGAAAGAACCACTAAAGACATAGGGAGGGTATTCGTTATTTATAAACATATCGTCCCTACCAAATCAACGCCAAATGCGCCAAATCAAGAAATCAACGGTATGAATGCCTTTTGGCATTCCCCGGGTATGAATGCCATTAAGGCATTCCCCGTATGGCATTTGTTGGGACTAAAGAGCGATATTCAGTTTTCAATAAATTAAAATTGATGCGTAAATGTCGGTTAGGAAACCGAACCTGGGTATTAACTTTCAGTAAATCTCAAGAACAGAAAACTCTTAAAACTAAATAACCCTGATTAAATCATATACAGTGGAACGCAGTCAGGAGAAAACTATACTTCGCGGAAACTACATCTCAACTTCAGTAAATTGATACCCATCCACGCACAGTTATGAAAACTACACCACAAATCTACCACATCCAAACAGAACACAAAGGGAAACGGTTGGATCGGTTTCTGATGGGTGCGACTGAAGGTGTATCGCGAACCTATTTGCAGAAACTGATTCGTGATGGGATGGTTACCGTCAACGATAAAGCCTCCAAACAACCGAGTCGGACGCTGCGCGTTGGTGACCAAGTTTGCATATCGTTTCCTGATTCCCGTCCTCTGGAAACTCTAAAATCTGAGAATATACCGCTTGATATTCTCTATGAAGATAGCCACTTAATTGTTCTGAACAAACCTGCGGGCATGCTTGTTCATCCAGCAAGCGGTGTAAATTCAGGGACACTTGTTAACGCACTCTTGGCACACTGCAACGACCTGTCTGGTATCGGTGGTGTAGAAAGACCCGGTATTGTTCACAGGTTAGACAAGGATACATCAGGTGTGCTGGTAGTTGCGAAAACTGACGTTGTGCATCGGGAACTGTCCGTGCAGTTTGAAAAGCATACCATCACACGTCAATATGTTGCTGTTGTGTGTAGTGTGCCTGCTGAAGTCGTAGGAACGATTGACGCACAAATTGCCCGGAGCCGTCGCGACCGAAGGCGAATGACCACAGTCAATAACAACGGCAGACGTGCTGTCACACACTATCAGGTATTAGAGAGTTATAACAGATTTTCACTCGTTCAACTCACATTAGAGACCGGAAGACTCCATCAGATACGTGTGCATCTGCAGCACATCGGACATCCAGTTGCAGGTGATCCGATATATGGTGGTGAACAACGTGCTTTAAACGATGCCGGCGTACTTCCCGTGAAACATGCACTCATACACCTGAAACGGCAGGCATTGCATGCACGTACACTGCAATTTGAACATCCTATCACACATAAAACCTTGATGTTATCAGCACCTAAACCAGAGGATATGGAAAGACTTATTGATGCTTTGCGCACATTAACACGAACACATCTATAGGAGAAGGCTCATGGAATATGTCACATTTGGAAAAGCAGGGGTTAAGGTGAGTCCACTTGCATTAGGATTAGGATTGAGGGGACAGTCTGATGAAACCGCAGCTCAACGGTTGATTGAACACGCTATTGATTCTGGCATCAATCTCATTGATTGTGCTAATATATATGGTCCGATGGATGATCGTGCCAATATTGGTCGGTCAGAGGTTATCCTCGGTAAAGCGATCAAAGGGAAACGAGATGATGTGGTGATTACATCCAAGGTCTGCAGCCATGTTGGACAAGGACCAAATGACTACGGATTATCACGATACCACATTATGCGGGAGATAGACCGTTCATTGACCCGTCTCGGGACTGACCACATTGATGTCTACCTGATTCATGTGGCAGACGACACCACACCTCAAGAGGAGACGATCCGTGTGTTAGACGATCTCGTGCGTTCAGGTAAGGTGCGTTATCTTGGCTGTTGCAACCATCAGGCATGGCAGGTTTGCAAAGCACTTTGGATTGCGGATAGTAGTAACGCGACACCGTATATGTGCGTTCAAAATATGTATAACCTACTCAACAGAGACTTGGAAACCGAGATGTTCGGCTTGGTGCGTGAGGAAGGTCTTGGGGTGATGTGTTATAGTCCGTTATCAGTCGGTTTATTGAGCGGTGCCTATTCTCCTGACGAACCACCTCCTGCTGGAACACTTTGGGCAAGACGATATAGAGACGAATTTGATCGCCGAATGCGCGGTGCTACTGGCAAAGTAATTGTTACACTGAAGAGATTGGCAGAGGAGTTAGGAAAAACCCCCGCACAACTTGCAGTGGCATGGGTGGTATCGCATCCTGAAGTCACCGTGGCTATCAGTGGCAGCGATACAATTGAACAATTGGATGACACGGTTGGCGGTGTCGGTTGGGAATTAGATGCGGCTGTTCGCGAAGAATTGGATGAAGTGTCACGTTCGTTTGTGCGTTTGACTGCACCCCCTTTTTAGTGATTAGAAGTGCAATTTTATGCTTCCGACTTCAACTCAAGTTATATTTCCTTCCTAAGACACCGCGCGGCATATCTCAGACATGCGTGAATATCTGATCTGGTTATATGTTGGTAGTCCTCAAGAATCTCTTCTTCACTCACGTTGGACGCGAGTAAATTTAGGATAAACTCAACCGATAAGCGAGTTCCTTTGATAATCGGTTTTCCTCCCAGAATTCTTGGATCTACGGTGATTCGTTCCATTTTAGATTCCTCCAATGTATTATTATACCGAATTAACGTGAGTCGTCTTGCTAAGTGTGCGGTTAGGAAACCGCACCTACCGTTGGAAAAAGATAAATTACGTTAATTTGGTATTATAGCATATTGAGCAGTATAATCGCGAATAAACTTTTTACCGAGGGTGTGTAAAGTTTTTGCACAGAGGTACAAACTTTTGTTCTCTTTAGTCCCGTAGGGCCGCAATGTTTATAGATAGGTGTAATCACCCTCTTCTCTTGAGTTCCATAGGAACGACATAGAAGAATAAACATATCGTCCCTACGGGACTAAAGAACTGGGAAGGGTACTTGTTTTCTATAAACATATCGTCCCTACGGGACTGAAGAATATGGTTGATATTAACAATATTTCCTTATATTGACACCTATGGGTCACTGTACCCGCAATCTCTCATTTAATCAGTTGCGGCGGGCACAGAAATCCCGCTCTACAATGGAGAATGTGCAGTTTGTGCAAAAACTTTACACACCCCTTGAACAGGGTTATTTAGTTTTAAGAATTATCAGTTGATGGGTGTTACTTAAAGTTTATATCGTAGGTCGGGTAGAGCGATAGCGAAACCTATAGGTGTCAACTTAAGAAAATATTGTTTGCATTTTCTCTTGTAGGAGGGGTTTTCAACCCCGATTTGAGCGGAAATGCACTAAAAAATCGGGGTTGAAAACCCCTCCCACAAGAGGTTAATATCCTTAAGTTGACACCTATAGGTAGAGCGATAGCGAAACCCGACATGACAACTACAATCAATACATGTCGGGTTTCGCTATCGCTCTACCCGACCTACGCATCTAATTCACGAATGTTATAAATATCTGCAAAAACTACTAAAACTAAATAACCCTGACCCCTTGAATTTCACTTGATTTATTTACTAAAATTTGGTATACTTGCTAAAAACGAAAGCAGATGCTTTCGGAATACTTGTATTACAAGCACCGAAATTCTATGCTTCAAGCAAAACTTGTAATCGTTGTAGACACAAGAAAGATGATTTGACGCTATCAGAGAGAACTTATCATTGCAGTCAATGCGACTATCAAATAGACAGAGACATAAATGCTGCAATAGACCTAATACCATTTTCATGTGATAATGTCTCATTAGCAGCGGAAATCGGGTAGGAGCAACATCACGGTCGCGACCGGGAGGTCGCTCCTACCGAAGAGAGTAACCCCCTGCCAGTAAACATTAGAATTCCTTAATGAGACAAGAATTATTTGAATTGGTATAAGAACCCTCGCTGTCGGATAGACAGAGAGCATAAACGCTTGTGGAGTCCGAATAAGACCTCACGCAGTTCAGGATAGAGGCACGAGAGACGGAAGCAGGAATCACACAGAGGAGAGTTATGTGTTTCAAAGAAGCACACGACTTTGGTTGTCGTGAGTATCACACTAGAACAAGTTATAAACCAAGACCCCGAGATTCACGGAGGTGTGCCAGTGTTTACCGGCACCCGTGTTCCTATACAGTCGATGATTGATCATCTAAAAGCGGGAGAGAGCCTTGATTACTTTCTTGAAGGATTCCCTTCTGTTTCTCGCGAGCAGGCGATCGCCTTTTTAGAATTTGCGTTGACGGAGGCAATTGGTCAAACTCCCGATAAGATCGGAAATCAACATGCGCGTACTACTTGACGAAAACTTAGACTGGCGATTGGTAAGATATTTTGATGCCGATTTCCAAGTGCCAACTGTTTCTCGGCAAGGTTGGAAAGGAACGCGAAATAGTGAACTCCTTAGGCAAGCTGCGGCAATGTTTGATGTGTTGGTGACAATGGATAGGGGGATTGAATATCAACAGAACATCAGCAAATATGCTATCGGTGTCATTCTTATCTCTGCCAGAAGCAATCGGCTTGAGGACATTCAACCTGCTATGCTAAGGGTGAATCAAATGCTCAGAGACGTTCAACCCGGTCAAGTCATCCATGTGACTGTCAATGTTCCATAACCTTTGTATAGCATATATATTGGTTTTTACAATTAACTTGACACTATTGATTTGGTAGAGTGAACTCCACTTATCTGATGTTATATATGTATATATAGGGTGCTGTCTATCCGCCTGTGTTTATTTTTTTTTGGTGTATCCGTGTGGTGCTGCTGTCCAAAGCCAACGAGGCGGGTTTATCAACTATTTTAAATTCTCTTTCTTTGTCTCCCCCTACCGTTTACGCATCTCTTGTACCTTATCTACAATCAATCAAAAATAGCTGCTAACTTTGGCGGTGGTGTCGTCGGTAAGGGATGGGCGTGTGTCCGCAGGCGATGTCATCTTTGGCTGATGCTGTCGTAAAGAATGAAATAACGCGCTCAATAAGACCAGATATGTCTTATTGCTGTTCTCAATCAATATATATGGTATATAGTGAAATATACAATTAAGTTTACACTTTTTCTGTAGGAGCGATCTCCGAATCGCGACTGAACGTCTTGATAGTCGGGAATCGGAGTTCCCTCCTACACCTGAAAGTGCTAAATATAATTCTAAAATCCACTATAATATCAGGGTTTCTACAAAAACTTTACCCACCCTATCCATATTTTGAGGTTGACATTTCACACCAAAAATGGTATAATGCAATAAACGTTACGGAGCACATTTTGAAACAGATTAGAACCTTCTGGCAAGCCGTCCGGGACTTCTGGAGAACAGGAAAAACAGGCGTTGCCCTATTCCTAATTTCCCTTTCCGCTCTCATATACGGAAAAGTTGCACTGGATTTTGAGACCTTACAAGGCTGGAAGGGACACCTATCCGTTCAAAATGTCGTCAAAGATATTTCAGCATTTATCCCAGTAGGTGCGGCATGCGTCGCAATGATAATCGGAGGCATAGACCTAATCATGTTACTATCAGACTTTATTGAAGCAAGACGTGAGAAGCGCATAGCAGCGGCAGCAGCCGAAGCCAAAGCAGAAGGTATCGCTGAAGGAGAAGCGAGGGCTTATCGAAAGTTCGCAGAATGGGAACGACGGCGAAAAGAAGCGGAAGATCGGGGCGAGGCGTTCACGGAACCCCCACCGATACAACCGCAGGAGAAATCACAGGAGAATTCAAAAGAATAAAGGTATCATAAAGGGGTCGTCAGTCAAATCTGCCGACCCGAAACTTTTAAGAAGGATAATATTGATATGACAGCTCAATTTGCTCACTATTGGCAAGAAGGTATAATTCTTACCGAAGAAGAACGCGAACATCAACGGAAAATAGAGCAAGCATTGAATCAAGGGGTTGTCTACACTGTTCCTGAAGGTTCAGAACTAAATGGCAATGTTCATACAAACGCTACAAAGCACGAGATAAAAATAATGATGTTCATAGAAGACGGTACACCGCTCCACATGTGGGCATTCTTTCTAAATGATGAACCCCAACCGGAAGATGATGACGAAATAGGTAAACGTTTGGCGGAACGAGAACCTTCAGAAAAAGAACCGGCTATTTTTCTTACGAGTGCTGACAAAAACGCTGCTACTTCTTGGGTATTTTTTCAGTAAGACCGATTTCAACTAATCCCACCGTGACGGCGCGTGTTTAGCAGGATTGCTGCGCCACTTGCTTATTGCTCCGTCTGCTGTGCTGGACGTTTGC
This sequence comes from Candidatus Poribacteria bacterium, assembly GCA_963663765.2. Classification (GTDB taxonomy): domain Bacteria; phylum Poribacteria; class WGA-4E; order WGA-4E; family WGA-3G; genus MSPOR6. The sequence continues at coordinate 438,534 of CAXXUA010000003.1, forward strand.
TCTATGTGGCATAGCCTTCGTGCTGTCCGCCCTACGATATAGACAACATCAATACATTTCGGGTTTCGCTTCGCTCTACCTGCCCTGCCAACTATGGTGAAATTTGAAAATAAGTTTACATTTCTACAATTTACCATATTGGCTGTCATGTAAGTATCCTATTCTTTTCTTTGGTAGGAGCGACCTCCTAGTCACGACTGTTTTGATACGTGGTCTCCAAACGGTCGCGACCGAGAGGTCGCTCCAGGCGTGCCTTATAAGCGCGCCCCGCACTCCCCTGCACTCAACTGCAGCTCCCCCCACTGCAGGCGTGCTTTGTAAGCGCGCCCGATTGCAGGCGTGCTTTGTAAGCGCGCCCCGCCCTCCCCCGCACTCCTCTGCAGGCGTGCTTTGTAAGCGCGCCCCGCCCTCCCCCGCACTCCTCTGCAGGCGTGCTTTGTAAGCGCGCCCCGCACTCCCCTGCACTCCCCTGCAGGCGTGCTTTGTAAGCGCGCCCCGCACTCCCCTGCACTCCCCTGCAGGCGTGCTTTGTAAGCGCGCCGTTGCCAATCCTGTGTTTATCGGCGCGATTACAAAGCACGCCTACCAGGATGAGGTATTTAACACTTGACTTTTTCTTATGTTGACACATATTGGTCTCTGCGCCCTGCCGCAACTGATTAAATGAGAGATTACGGGACAATAGAGACCAATATGTGTCAACATAAGACAATATTGTTAATATCAACCATACTCTTCAGTCCCGACAAATGCCATACGGGGAATGCCTAAATGGCATTCATACCGTTGATTTGGCGCATTTGGCGTTGATTTGGTAGGGACGATATGTTTATTCTTCTATTCCGTTCCAACGGAACTCAATTAATGCTGAAAACATTTTCTATAAACATATCGTCCCTACGGGACAAAAGACATGGACAAGATGGTATCACATAAAATTAATGACATAGCAAAATATTATCAAAAATATTGAAAACTAAATAACACTGCTAATTAAGAAATTATGGTGACAACAAAATTGTTTTATGTTATACTTTAGAGTTGTAATGGATATGATATAAAGTCTGCTTGCATAACGATAGGATAAAACATCTAATTATGAATCTATCATCTGTTTTATTTAAAACTGCCGTTTCTTTTACATCACTTGCAACATCAGTTGTGACTTCCTCAACTGATACCATTGAGATGCCTACCGAACCCACCCGCGAATATCCGAGAAAGTTTTGAGATGCCTTCGTTTTATCAACAATGGATTGATGTCGGAGGTTTTCCTGTTGTCGCCTCGGAGAAGGTCAATCCGCATGCGTTGCGTGAAGCTGCATGGCTCATCCAACAAGTTATTGGACACCGTCCAGATTTACTTGAGGCATTGGCTGAAAACAACGTTCGGTTCTCTATCATGGCTTACGATGAGATGACGACGAAGATTCCAGAACATAGCGATCTAAAACCCGATTTTTATTGGGATCGTCGCGCTCGAGGTTTGGGTGCTACAAGGCACCGTCCATCTGTTAGTTGTGGTGAGGAAAATCTGCTGAATTATCCAGGTGACCCTTACGGAACTGAAAATATTCTGGTTCACGAGTTTGCCCATGCAATACATCAAATGGGATTTAGTACCGTTGACCCAGATTTTGATAAACGTCTCAAGGTACTATATGAGAAAGCAATGGAAAAGGGTTTGTGGAAAGGCACTTATGCTTCTTCAAACAAAGAGGAGTATTGGGCGGAAGGTACACAATCATGGTTCAATACGAACAGAGAAAACGATGCACAACATAATCATGTGAGTAAACGAGGTATATTGAAAGAATATGATCCTGACTTGGCTGCACTACTCACGGAAATTTATGGTGATGGTGATTGGCGGTATACTAACGCTGTCCAACGTCTTAATCTACCACATTTGCAAGGATACAATCCTGAAAATGCACCTAAGTTTGAATGGCCCACTGACTTGGCCGCGAGTTACGATCAACTGTTTGATCCAAACTGCCAAGGAAATGACAGATGGATAAGTCTGAATCGGTATGAACAGAGTGAACTGTCAACACTGAAATCAGAAGATGGCGAGCATTCCGCGATACTTTTTGTGAACAAAACTGAGGTAGACATATCTTATTATTGGGTAGACACAGAGGGCAATGAGTCTTACCGTGGTCGCGTTGCAGCTAACGCATTCGGTGTTCAACATACGCATGCTGGACACGTTTGGCTTGTCAAAGATTCAAATGGTGACAACATAGCCATTTTTCAAGGGAAAGAAAAAACAGGACGTGCATTAATTGGAGAGTGATATGTATTGATCTCTCTGATTGTCACGATGAGAATATGGACTATTTTAGGTTCATTACGGCGCGCTTACAAAGCACGCCTGCAGTTAGGGGCGCGCTTACAAAGCACGCCTGCAATTAGAAACGAATGAATTAATCATATTTATAACCGTTTATGATGAAGCATTATACCTAATGTCTTCTTCAAAACTATCAATTTTATTTATTTTGAAAGGAAAAGAAAATGAAAAAATTCTTTTTACGCATTTCAGTATTGGTATTTGCATGTTTATTGGTCCTCCCGCTGCTTGCAGATAATCACGAGAGTAGTATCCTGGACAAAGTTAAAAAGCGGGGTAAGTTAGTCTGTGGTGTAAACGGTGGTCTACCAGGTTTTGGGTTTCTTGCTGAAGATGGTAAATGGAGCGGCTTTGATACGGATTTCGGGCGCGCAATCGCAGCCGCAGTCCTCGGGGATGCTGATAAAGTTGAATTTGTACCTCTAAATGCTGCCGAACGATTCACCGCACTTCAATCGGGTGAAATAGATGTCCTAATCCGAAACACCACTTGGACTTTGGGACGAGATACTGAGTTGAATACTGATTTTGCACCACCGACATTTTACGACGGACAAGGATTCATGGTCGCTAAATCCCTCAATATAAAATCGCTTAATCAGTTAGATGGAGCAAGCATCGGTGTTACCGCAGGCAGTACAACTGAGTTAAACCTTGCTGATACCTTTCGGACCTTAGGGGTTAAGTACAAAGAGGTGACCTATGAGGATATTGACACACTTTACAGTAGCTACGATGCAGGGCGCGTGGATGCTGTTACCAGTGACAAGTCGCAGCTTGTTGCGCGAAGGAATGATCTCAAGAACCCAGATGATCACGTTATCCTCGATATTACTATCTCAAAGGAACCTTTGGGTCCCCTCACAATACACGGCGACAACAAATGGAATGATGTTGTGAGTTGGGTGGTCTATGCAACGTTCTTTGCAGAAGAGCATAAGATTACTCAAAAGAATGTGGAGGAGTATGAAACGGAAAATCCAGAAATCCAACGCTTTTTGGGTGAAACCGGTGATATCGGTGAAAAACTTGGACTACCTGCCGACTGGGCAAAACAGGTAATAATGTCAGTAGGTAACTATGGAGAGATTTTTGAACGAAATCTCACTCCTATCGGTTTGCCTCGAGGTGTTAATAAACCGTGGACTGAAGGCGGTTTGCTTTATTCTATGCCGTTCCGTTAGGCTTTACAATTTTCCTTGGATTTATTTGTAGATGGGTTTATTCAACTCATCTACAAGTAATTGAATTTTGATTGTTTTCATAATGCTTGTTAACCTCAGTAAAGTTATTATACCAATTCAAAATAATCTTGTCTCATTAAGGAATTCTACTGTTTACTGGCAGGGGGTTACTCTCTTCGGTAGGAGCGACCTCCCGGTCGCGACCGTGAGGTCGCTCCTACCAGATTTACGCTGCTAATGAGACATTTTCACTGAAAATGGTAAAACAATAGGACTTACGCAATTTTCATAAATAATCAAGAATTATGGCAAGAATGACGTAATTTCAGTATGTTTTCGGTTTCTAACGCCAAATCAAGAAAACAAGAAAACAAGAAAACAACGGTATGAATGCCTTTTGGCATTCCCCGCCTACAAAGCGCGCCTACCGTTGGGTGCGTAAGTCTTTAATTAAGAATTCTTTAAACTAAATTGACACCTATGAGTTATACCAAATTAACGGAATTTATCTTTTTCCAACGGTAGGTGCGGTTTCCTAACCGCACACTTAGCAAGACGGATTACGTTAATTGGGTATTAGTTCATTAACTTTACCTATAAGAAAATTAAGCATAGGTTTTTGTATTGCTATAGTTTTGACAATCTCAGTATGTTTGTGTTGTTGCATGTGTTTATGGTGTAAAGTGTCTTAGTGAACTTACTATAGAGAATTCTCAAAATTGTTCAAACTATAGTAAATTTGAAAGAGTAACTTGTAATGAAATATCTTTGCCCATTGTTAGGAATTCTCTTAGTTTTTTTTAGTTGCACCACAGGACAACAAGTAGATATTCCTGACGACAATCTAACTTTAGCAATCCGCGATAACCTGGGATTGCGACCAGGCGCGCCTATAAAAGGATGGAATCTGCGAAAATTAAATAAACTATCAGCACCTCAATATGAAATCAAAGACTTAAGCGGTTTAGAAAATGCAAAAAACCTGACCATTTTAGAGCTTTACGGCAACCAAATTACTGACATCTCCACACTCGCGAAATTAAAAAAACTAAGAAAATTAACGCTCAGTGCTAATCAGATTACAGATATTACGCCGCTTGTGAGATTACAACAACTTACACATTTAGCACTTGATCAGAATCATATTAAAGACTTCACACCGATTGAAAATCTGACAAAAATAGAATTTCTAAGTATTGATAAGAATCCTGCCCACATACCTAAAAACCATACTAAACTACTTAAAACTAAAGACAACTTGAGAGATCAAAATACACCATATTCTACAAATGTAAATCAATATGATACACAAACAAACTTACCAGAGGGAGCAATAGCACGGTTTGGTAAGGGTGGTATCAACGTGATGCAATTCTCTCCGAATGGAAAATATCTTGCAGTTGGCACTGATATCGGTGTCTGGGTATATGACAGTGCTTCAGGTAAAGAAAGATTCTTCTCTGTAGACACAATCGGGCAATCCAATGCAATCGCGTTTTCCCCTAACGGAAGAATTCTTGCAAGCGGCGGTTCTTCAAATCCAAATTTACAATTATGGGATATTGAATCAGGAGATCATCTCTTAAACATACCTCTACCAATTTCAGTTAATTCACACCTGATGAATAAAAAAGAAGTAACACATGTAAAATCGGTTGCTGCTTTGACTTTTTCACAGGATGGAAAAACACTTCTTAGTATCAGTTTTTCTGGGGTTATTAACTATTGGGATGTGGGTTCTGGCAACAAAATATCAGAACATCATAGCAATTTTGATTCCGAAGGTGTATTAGCACTATCCCAAGACGGCAGCACTTTCGGTTGTGGATATTGGAGTGGAAAGATATGGTCGGGAGACCCGTCCACAGGAGAACGAGATGGGGAACATAAAGGACATTCCAGTTTTCTCAGCAATATGCTCAATAAGACAAAATACAAACGTGTCCGAGCATTAGCATTCTCAACAGATGGAGAATTATTCGCAAGTGGTAGTGAAGACAAAAAAGTACAAATTTGGAACACACCACGCAATTCTAAACTTGCTACACTCAAAGGACATACTGGATGGATAACTGCACTTTCATTTTCTAAAGATACTAAAAAACTTGCAAGCGGTGATACGGACAATACCGTTCACTTATGGGACGTACGTAAAAAACGGAAAATTGCTGTCTTCAAAGGACATACAAACGGTATACTGGCAATAGCTTTTACATCCGATGGTAAAACATTAGCGACAGGTAGTGCAGATGGAACAGTCCGGTTTTGGGATGTTAATTCACATCAACCTATATCAACCTTTGCAACAGGACATACTGAGTTGGTTAAGTCCGTAGCATTTTCCAACGATGGTAATAAGGTGTCCATTGCTCACTATAACGCAACAGTAGAAAAGTGGGATATCAAGTCTACAACGAGATTGAAATTATTCAACAATTTTCCGCAACATCTCACATACGCTTTGGCGTTGTCGCCAGACGGTAGTCATCTTGCATGTCATAATATTGTTGGTAGAATCTCCTTTAATTCACAAGGTTGGCAAACAATTATTGAATATCTCGGTAACGATATAACTCGGATATTCAAATTAGATACTGTACAAGAACTACCTCATCTGACAGAAGCATTCGGTGCTATGGCTTTTTCGAATGACAACAAGATACTTGTAAGTAAGAGTTCACACAATATCGTGCCGTGGGAAAAAACAACGGACAGTGAGGTAGGGATGCATTTTAATTTGACTGTAGGTTATAGTAAAGACATTTTCATGTCTGATGTACATACTGGCGCGGAGTTGTTCCGTTTTTATTTCGCACAACGCGGAAGGGTCTTGTCTCAAGAAGGTTTACATCCGAATACACCATTGCTGTTTTCTCCCAACGGTTCAGAATTTGCGGTAGGTCCGAATGTGTTTAGTGTTGGTCAGTGGAATCCAATTACAGAATATGGATCTGATAAATATCAAATAGTCGCGTATTCACAGGACAATACCGTAGTTGCAATTCAAGATGATAAAGGTGTAAAAAAAGATATTCACTTGTGGGATATTTCGACACCAACTGAACCAAAGAAACTCAACACAATAAATTTACCAAATATTTTTGGTAGCAGACCTGTCGCGTTGTCACCTAACGGAACTATTCTCATTGAAGCAACTAAAATATATTTTGACACATATTGCGAGGCAAATATCTCTCTATGGGATATCAATACCAGAAAGAAACTACTATCTCTCCCTGGACACACTGAACACATTGAAACACTTACATTTTCACCTGATGGAGAAATGTTTGCAAGCGGATCTGAAGATGGCACTGTCATTTTATGGGACTGGTATGACATCCTAAGCAAAATAAATATGGAAAATTAATTTTGATAGAGATTTCTCATAATTTGTTTATAGTGGATTTTAGAAATATTTTTACACTTTCAGGTGTAGGAGGGAACTCCGATTCCCGACTATCAAGGCGTTCAGTCGCGATTCGGAGATCGCTCCTACAGAACAAGTGTAAACTTAATTGTATATTTCACTATAAAACTAATCGCGCTATTTATAATTGACAAATTGCCATAGTAAACTGTAATCGGGTTGAGCGTCAATGAAACAAGATAAATGGGCTCATGTATAATTTAAGTGCGATTTAATATAATTGTGATTTTTGTTGAGTTGTGTTATAGTGTAGCGTATGGATTTTCCAATACTATCTTTGATTGATGATGAACGTGCGGAGGAATGGTTGCTAAACCATTTCCACCCTCAAGGTTTATTCTGTCCCCATTGTGAAGCCAGCGTGGAGGAGGCACGCTATTTCCGAACAACAAAAACAAGTGGCTTGAAGGTATACCGCTGTAATAAATGCTCAGGTGTGTATAACCTATATAGTGGGACAGTATTTGCTCACAAGCGTTTTCGACCTGCACAAGTTGTTTTGCTCTTACAAGGTCTATGCAAAGGCTTTACGACTTCTCAGTTGGCACGCGAGCTGAATATTAGTCGTCAAACAGTGCATTATATACGACAGGTTCTGCAGACATCTGCTCAAATGCTTCAACCAGAGGCTGTTTTACCCGATACTGAAACTGAAACAGATGAGATGTTTCAAAATGCTGGTGAAAAAGGAGAACCGCATCTTGACCCAAAGGATCCACCGCGTCGGCGCGGGAATAAACGCAAAGGTCATGGCACTTATGAAAATGATCGTCCCCCTGTTATCGGCACAGTGGGTCGTGAAAGTGGTCTCGTGCGATTGCGTGTCGCACACCACACCGATGGTGCGACACTCTCAGCCCATGTGCATCAGTGGACGCTGCCGACTGCTACCGTATATACAGATGGATGGCGCGGGTATAACGGTATTGACCGCCCCCATGCAATCGTGTGTCATAGTGATGGCGAATGGGCAAGAGATGACGATATGGATGGTTTTTGCGAAACCCACATCAATTCGATTGAAGGCGTATGGACAACGGTCCGCAACTTTCTACGCCCATTTCGCGGTGTTCATAAGAAATTCCTCGCAGGATATATTGCTATTTGTGAATTTGCTATTAATATCAAGTCTGTCACTGTTGAATTTATATCAAAACTCGTCCAACGCACTTAATCATAACATGAGCCGATAAATGCTATACACGCATCTGACGTTGATTTTGGATGATAAACTTTCATCTAATCATAAATGTTTTACGACTTGTGCCAGTTAACCCGTTGTTTTCAAAGATTTTACATATATTAGGTTTATAATGCACACATATCGTCCCTACGGGACTAAAGAGGATGTCCTATGACGTTTTTCTATAAACATATCGTCCCTACGGGACTGAAGATCATTTCAAACTATGAAGGACACCTGCAAAACGCCATGCTTATGTGAAAAAAATGATTAACATATAGTTATTTAGCACAACTCGTATGTTTTAATTAACCACGTTCACCAAAACTACTCAGGACTTACGCAGGGTTATTTAGTTTTAAAAACTCTCAGTTATCAAGTTAACTGCGAGTTTAGGTTTTGAAGCTAAGTATTTTATCTCATCTGCTATACGCGTTATCCCAGCAAATCGCAACACTGCTAATGCTGTATTTCGCAAAGCAGCCATGATTTGTGGAATAGCACCGCATCGGACAGACGATGCGTCTTCTCCAAGTTGTGTATCACGCATCCAATGCGACTTGTTCTCTATTGACCAATGCCCACGGCGTAGCTCAAGTAAACGTTGGGCAGAAGTTTCTTCGGGTGTCAGACTTGTAATACCATAATGGATTTTGGTTTTTTCTTCTCCTGTTTTCGTATTTTTGTAAGTATAACGATATTGGAACACTTGTGCTATACCTGGCCAATCCAGATATGCGTTGAGACTTGTGCTTGCTTTCAAACACCTTGTCTCTATTCTACCATGTGATTTTTCAGAAGTCTCGTGAGTGTAAATAGGGGCTCCCAATTTAGGATGTGGTGTGTTATCAGAAAGCGTGTCTGGAACGTCTTGAAAGAGTTTTTGGATCTCATCGTAAAGGTCCGGTTGGTTCTTTTTGACAGGGAGCACATAGTCTCCATTACCCTCTATGATGGCGTGGCAGAATGGTCGCTGTGTCAAAAGTGCGTCTGTTGTGATGACTTTACCACTCACATCAAAGTTTTTGAGGATCTCTGTTGAGATCGGTATTTCGTTGGTTTTATCACTGACACCTTTTTGTGTAAGTGTGACGCCTAACTCATGAGACACAACAGAGAGTAAATGGCTTATTGTCGCACCACTTTTCTTACTGGCACGCATCGTTTTACCGTCTATAGCGACTGCGTCAAGACAACCTTCTAAATCAGGTCGACTTTGACAAACGTCTTCTACCCAGTCTGTAAATGTCTTTTCAACAGCATCAGCATCTAAATCTTTTAGAACATTATGTATTGTTGCGGGACAAGGTGTTTTCTTGTGTGTAAAACCGAGTGTTCTTGCGAGGTCTGGTTGGGTTCGGGCCCAAGTTGCGATGGATGTATATCCTTTATGTCCAGTCATAAAACCAATAATGTTAAGTCCGATGATTGATTTCAATGGGTGTCGTTTTCCTTTATTGTTGCGCGGGTCTTGGATTTCTGCTAATCTATCTAACAAGTGTCGAGAGTTTTTCTCTGGCATTTTTCACCTCAAAGGTAAGATTTTTTAGGTGAAGTATAGCAGATATAGCGCGATAAATCACGCTATATCTGCATATCCAAAAATATTAACGATTGTGATAAAAAACAACCAAAACTCTTAAAACTAAATAACCCTGGGACTTACGCAGTTTTCTTGATTTAATCAAGAAATAAGATTAGAATGATGTTATTTTCAGCATTTTTTATGTTTCCAGCGCGCTTACAAAGCACAAAATCAAGAAATCAAGAAATCAACGGTATGAATGCCTTTTGGCATTCCCCCAAATCAACGGTATGAATGCCATTTAGGCATTCCCCCGTACAGTTGGGTGCGTAAGTCCTGATCAAAATAAAAAGGAAGGTATGGCGAATTATCAAGAATTGGCACAACTCGTTTGGAATGTAGCGGATGATGTGCTACGAAACTTGTTCAAACAGCACGAATACGGTGACATCACCCTACCATTTCTGGTGTTGCGCCGATTAGACTGTATTTTGGAAGAAAATGGACGGAAAGAGGAAGCCATCAAAACCTTCAATCAGTTTAAGGATCAAGTAACCGAAGAATCCCTACCACCGATTATCAAAAATAAAATCAACACCAATTTCTAAAACATCTCCAAATACAACCTTTCTCGATTGAAAGATGACCGAAACAATATCCATCTCAATTTTGAGAATTACATCGGTGGTTTTAGCAAAAACGTGCGTGACATCATTGAGAACTTCAATCTCGATCGGTTTATTGAACGTCTGCACGATAACAATCGCCTTTACATATTTTGTGAAAAGTTCACTGAAGTAGATTTGCACCCAAATGAAGTGGACAACCGCACGATGGGATTGGTCTTTGAGGAACTGCTCCGAAAATTCTCTGAGATGTCCAACGAAACCAGCGGAGAACACTACACACCGCGCGATGTCGTACAGTTATTGGTTAATTTGCTATTTGCAGAACACAGTCAAGAACTGCGCGGTGAGGGAATTGTCCGTAGTATCTTCGATCCGTGTTGCGGAACTGGTGGGATGTTGACCATTGGAAAAAAATACTTCCACGACAAAATTAATCCAAATGCAACCATCCGACTATTAGGACAGGAACTGAACGCGCAGACCTACGCAATCTGTAAGTCGGATATGCTCATTATTGAAGAAGATCCCGACAATATCCGACACGGTTCCAGTCTTTCAAATGACAGATTTCAAAGGGAACGTTTTGATTATATGATCACTAATCCACCCTTTGGAGTCAGTTGGAAATCGGACGAATATGCAGTGAAATCAGACGCACAAACCGCTAACGGTAGATTCTCTGCGGGAACACCGCGCTCCTCAGATGGTGCATTGCTGTTCCTGCAACACATGATTTCCAAAATGGAGAACCGCGGGAGTCGCATCGGAATCGTCTTTAACGGATCACCGCTCTTTACAGGTGATGCGGGGAGCGGTGAAAGCAATATCCGAAAATGGATCATTGAAAATGACTGGTTGGAGTGTATTATTGCCCTACCTGAAAAATTGTTCTTTAATACCAGTATCGCCACCTATATCTGGATCTTAACCAATAAGAAATCAGCAGCACGACAGGGAAATATCCAACTCATCAACGCCGTTGACTTTCACGACGACATGAAAAGGAATCTCGGACAAAAGAACGCTCTCGTTTCCGATAAACATATCCACCAAATAGCTGAACTGTACACAAACTTTGAAGAAACCGAACACTGCAAAATCTACCCAAACGAGTTTTTTGGTTATACAAAAGTAACGGTTGAGAGACCACTCATTGACGAGGAAACAGGGGACATCGTCACAGACAGTAAAGGCAATCCGAAACCAGATTCCAAGTTACGAGACCATGAACGCGTGCCTCTCTCTGATAACATCGATGGCTACTACCAACGAGAGGTTAAACCGCACGTGCCTGATAGTTGGATGGACAGGAAGAAGGATAAAGTAGGGTATGAAATCAACTTCAATCGGTATTTCTATCAGTACACACCGCTACGTTCACTCAAGGAGATTGCTGATGAAATACTGACTCTTGAACGCAAAAGTGAAGGCTTACTGAATGAGGTGTTAGGACTATAAAAGGGATAAGTTATGATTACCGAACTCAGAGCGCAAAATTTCAAATCATGGCAAGATACGGATACGTTACAGTTTGCACGGGTGTGTAAAGTTTTTGTCACAAGAATGTACTGAATACAGATCTTGCTTAGTATTAGGTTAAATGGTATCCTTCTAAAAAACACTTTTTTATCAGAGAGGATACCAATGTTTAGTATATCATTAGCAAGTTGTGAAGTCGAAGAGTTTAGAGAAGATGCAATCCATTTTGTAGAAAAGATCAATAATGTTTTACACACCCTTAGTTCAGACAGTCTTTATGTAGACGCTATGGAGATAATAGCCTTAGAGACGATGCGTTCGTTAGGTCAAATGATGTTAGAAATGGGTGTTCTCAAACATTCCGTTGAACAAGTTTCTGGATCTGTTGAATGTCCACAATGTCAACAAGCGTGTCGTCCGTATCGTAAAAGAGAACGCCGTATTACGACGCTATGTGGTGTTATTCGTGTTGACCGTTGGGTGTATCGTTGTGCTTCGGGTCATTATCATTTTCCGTGGGATACGAAAGAAAAGTTGAAAGGTCAATACACACATCGTGTAGCTGAAGTGATGTGTTGTATGTCTGCGCGTCTTGACTTCAGGGAGGCAGCAGAGGAGTTGTTTCGTCAAGGGATAGAAGTCAGTCATACGACCCTCAATCAAAATGTGCGTGAATGGTCAAAAGCGTTGCGGGATTCACAACAAGTGGAAACACAAAAACTTGAGGCAAATCAGCGTTGGTATGTGAGTTGTGATGGATGCCACACCAACTCACAAGAGGGGTGGAAAGAAACCAAAGTTGGTTGTATTTATAGAGATTATCCACAACCTCCAAATAGTTCTGGTGCGACACCGAGTGCGAGAACACCAAGCATTCGTTATGTTGCGGAGCGTGAGAATGCTGCTCATTTCGGTAAAGCGTTGTATAAGTTAGCAACGCAGAGCGGCATCTATCAAGAAGATATAGGCACGCAAGAGGTCGTGTTTATCGGAGATGGAGCGGCGTGGATATGGAACTTAGCGGCTGAATACTTCCCGAATGCTGTAGAGATTGTGGATTACATGCATGCCAAATCACATCTTTATGATGTGGCTAAAGTTGCCTTTGGTGAGACAGAAACAGAAGACGTAGAAACTTGGGTCACAGAGACAGAACCCTTTCTTTTTGATGGCAACATTCCAGAAGTTGTCTCACGTATCCGTGCTTTAGCCACACAGCACCCAGACGTTTGTGAGATTTTAGTAAGAGAAACAGGTTATTTTGAAAAACACGCGAAACGGATGCAATATAAAACGTTTAGAGATAAGGGGTATCAGGTTGGGAGTGGTGTGATTGAGAGTGCGTGTAAACATGTTGTGGGACAAAGGTGTAAACAAGCTTCTATGAGATGGGAGAAACCGGGTATTAATGCTGTTCTAAGTTGGAGATGTCTGTTGAAGAATAATGCCTGGGACAGATATTGGTATCCAGACACAAAAGCCGCATAACACTTAGTGACAAAAACTTTACACACCCGTTTGCACCATTGACTGGACTTTTCGGCGCGAATAGCTCTGGTAAAACTAGTGCTTAGTCAACATATTTTCGTAGGTCGTGATTCGGTGATCGCACCTACAGAAATCTTTGTATTGTAGGAGGGAACTCCGATTCCCGACTTCTTTTTAGCTCCATCAATAAGCACGTTCCTAAGCAGTAGCACATTCATCCAGATTGTGCGGTCAGTTGTAGTGCTTAGTCAACATATTTTCGTAGGTTGTGAATCGGAGATCGCTCCTACAGAAATCTTGGTATTGTAGGAGGGAACTCCGATTCCCGACTTCTTTTTAGTCCCATCAATAAGCACGTTCCTAAGCAGTAGCACATTCATCCAGATTGTGCGGTCAGTTGTAGTGCTTTGTCAACATATTTTCGTAGGTTGTGAATCGGAGATCGCTCCTACAGAAGTCTTGTGTATTGTGTGTATTGTAGGAGGGAACTCCGATTCCCGACTTCTTTTTAGCTCCATCAATAAGCACGTGCCTAATCAGTAGCACATTCATCCAGATTGTGCGGTCAGTTGTAGTGCTTAGTCAACATATTTTCGCAGGTCGTGAATCGGAGATCGTTCCTACAGAAATCTTTGTATTGTAGGAGGGAACTCCGATTCCCGACTTCTTTTTAGCTCCATCAATAAGCACGTGCCTAATCAGTAGCACATTCATCCAAATTGTGCGGTCAGTTGTAGTGCTTAGTCAACATACTATTGTAGGTCGTGAATCGGAAATCGCTCCTACAGAAATCTTTATATTGTAGGAGGGAACTCCGATTCCCGACTTCTTTTTAGCTCCATCAATAAGCACGTGACTAAGCAGTAGCACATTCATCCAGATTGTGCGGTCAGTTGTAGTGCTTAGTCAACATACTATTGTAGGTCGTGAATCGGAAATCGCTCCTACAGACATCTTTGTATTGTAGGAGGGAACTCCGATTCCCGACTTCTTTTTAGTCCCATCAATAAGCACGTTCCTAAGCAGTAGCACATTCATCCAGATTGTGCGGTCAGTTGTAGTGCTTAGTCAACATATTTTCGTAGGTTGTGAATCGGAGATCGCTCCTACAGAAGTCTTGTGTATTGTGTGTATTGTAGGAGGGAACTCCGATTCCCGACTTCTTTTTAGTCCCATCAATAAGCACGTTCCTAAGCAGTAGCACATTCATCCAGATTGTGCGGTCAGTTGTAGTGCTTTGTCAACATATTTTCGTAGGTTGTGAATCGGAGATCGCTCCTACAGAAGTCTTGTGTATTGTGTGTATTGTAGGAGGGAACTCCGATTCCCGACTTCTTTTTAGTCCCATCAATAAGCACGTTCCTAAGCAGTAGCACATTCATCCAGATTGTGCGGTCAGTTGTAGTGCTTAGTCAACATACTATTGTAGGTCGTGAATCGGAAATCGCTCCTACAGAAATCTTTATATTGTAGGAGGGAACTCCGATTCCCGACTTCTTTTTAGCTCCATCAATAAGCACGTGACTAAGCAGTAGCACATTCTTGCAGATTGTGCGGTCAGTTGTAGTGCTTAGTGGTTTACTCGCTAAACATTTATTATGTAGAGAACGGACAGAATAAACCCAAAAGTCCCTTCCCATCGCTTGCGGAGGATAAAGGAAGGTGGGTTTAGGAAATTCAAAACACAAATACTTAGCGAGTCAACATATAGTTAACTGACTCAAATCAGGATGTTGCTCAATTTACGTTATAGTAAAATTCACAATTACTTATACACTCCGGTTGGTTCGGTTTCCGAACCGAACCTGTATAAATCGTGCGGTTAAAAACCGCACCTACCATGGAGTGTAGACATATATTTGGATTTCACTATAAGTTACTAATTGGTAAAATTGGTAATATTTTCTTCGGAAAAACCCAGTCATAGACAAGATTCGTGTACATAAAAAATTACCAATTGCCTGAAAGTAGCGACTTGTGCTAAATAACTATTTAGTAAAATTTACTTCACATAGACCAATACCTTCGCCAATAATACAGGGTTATTTAGTTTTAAGAGTTTTCTGTTATTGAGATTTACTGAAAGTTAATACCCAGGTTCGGTTTCCTATTCAAATTTTCTGCATCAGTTTTAGATTATTGAAACATGAACATAGCTCTTTAGTCCCGACAAATGCATTATGGGGAATGCCTAAATGGCATTCATACCGTTGATTTGGCGCATTTGGCGTTGATTTGGTAGGGACGATATGTTTATAGAAAACGATAACACGCCACAACTCTTTAGTGGTTTTCTTGCTATGTATTTATTATATGTTTCCATTGATGATCTCCTACTTAAACGGATGACTACTGGGTTCTTCAGCATTGGACTTTTATTTTATGCTAAAATTAATTGCCGAAAGAACCATTTAGTCTCGTAGGGACGATATGTTTATAGAAAACGATAACACGCCACAACTCTTTAGTCCCGTAGGGACGATATGTTTATTCTTCTATGTCGTTCCTACGGAACTCAATTGGGGTGGAAAAGATTTTCTATAAACATATCGTCCCTACTGGACTAAAGAACTCGACAAGATGGCACCCCATAAAATTAACGACATAGCAAAATAATATCAAAAATATTGAAAACTAAATAACCCTGGCCAATAATAGACATTCTTCCAGATTGTGTGTGTAACTGTAGCACATTCTTCCAGATTGTGCGGATAACTGTAGCACATTCTTCCAGATTGTGCGGGCAGTTGTAGCACATTCTGACAGATTGCTGATATAGGCATTTTTATTGTCAAATTAGACGCTATGATAATTAAAAATACTTCAACGAAAACCTGAAGTTATTTTTATTTATGTAATTCTAACAATATCACAGAGCAATGGTAAATCAACACTATAGACTCATTCAACTGAAACACTCAAGAATGGCGAAGGTATTGATTTTAAATTGGTGCTTATTTATGAGGATGAAATTCAACGATTGCATGGTTGCACTTGAACGGAAAGTTGAACACTTATGACGCAGCGGGCGGTAATCATCGGTTGCTTACACTTGAACTTGTCTACCAAAGTGGGGGTGAGGCACGCGATGCCTATATTCAACATCTCAGCGAAATTTTACCTGAATACGGAATTGACCCTGCGGAACTCCAAAACTTCGAATAACTTGTTCTTGTGCGTCAGGTAGAAGGCACACTTGAAAACGAAGAAGCATTCGCAAAAGCGTCTAACAGACAAGACGCTGCACCCTTGACTGCCGAGACACAAGCTGCGGAAGATGCCGAAGCACTTACAGATGAAATCTTTGAAGGATTCTCATTTGGTAAACCGGGCGGAAGTAACAGACAAACAATAGCTCAGATATTAGCTGACCCTTCTGACCAGAACCACCGAGCGTTTGTCAAGTTTGTCAATAAACTTGTGCAATCCGCAAGGTCAAGGTATAGACATGGGGATACAGAGAAATTTTCACCTGAAGCCCGCCATTTATTTGAAAATGTTGTGTTTCACAGGGTATTTGCTGAGACGGAACGTGGGCAGGCGTTGTTTGAACTCAAAGAGAACGGTACACTTGCACCGACACAAAACGGACGCGCATTGAT
The DNA here is from genome assembly GCA_963663765.2 of Candidatus Poribacteria bacterium. GTDB lineage: Bacteria > Poribacteria > WGA-4E > WGA-4E > WGA-3G > MSPOR6. Next base: position 455,410 of record CAXXUA010000003.1, read on the forward strand.
GATAATACTACCACACCTTGCGAAGTTCGATGCGTTTTTCACAAAATACAGGGACGATGTGCGGGCACTCTCAATTTCTAAAGATGTCGCTGCGGCATTTCATCTACTTTCTACCTTGAGAGGTGACCCCTATAACATGCGTGTTGGGCAAGCCGCTGTTCATCTTGATACCATGCCGATGGCCGATGATCCTACAATGACAGAGACGGGTATGGAAATAGCCCGCGCACTGAATGGTATTAAAGATGTAAAATCCGTCGCTAATATTATCATTAATTATATAGGGAAAGCGATAGAGACTGTAGAAGCAAGTGGTGTGCCTGTAGCACAACAAGACGCTATGTTTGAAGGTGGCGATGTGTATACCGGTCCGTCAAAAGATGTCATGTTGACAGAAATTATAGAAGAGTCCAAAAAACCTAAAAAGAAAACCGAAGATACCGGACAAACAGATTTATTCCCTGAAGGGGAAGAAGGAGATACTGATGCAAGAGAACCAGGAACACCTGCAAGAGGAACAGGAACACCCATTGAACGTAGCGGCACTGGAGATAATGAGACTCCAGTGGATAGTGGATAGTGGATAGTGGAGGAGGAGATAGAAGATCCGATGGAGGAGGCGGACGTGCTGGCGGGGCACCAGGACGAGCAGATACTGGACGGGGAACAGCTGCCGATCCTGCAGCTCCTGGAGCGGTGGACGATCGGACCGGACGGGGAGGACAACCATCCGACACTCCTGAAACTCCGGGAGATGACAGTGACGGGACAAGAGGACGAGATGCTGAACCTGCTGCACGGGACAGACAAGGAGATGATACCCGAACCCAATCCCAAGATAATAGACGCACCTCAAAAACAGATAGACGAGATAGTGTGGGGGATCAAGAATCACCTGCATCTGATGCTAGTAGAGGTCGGGAGCCTGCTAAGAAAATAAGAAGGCAAAGAGCAAGAGAGATATTAGAGAAAAGAAAATCTGAACAACAATCTGCTCAAGATTTAGGTAAACGTAGAGATGCTGCTCTGCGTAAACGTAGAGAAGCACGTCAGAAACAGGCAATAGAAAACAGGAATGAAGGCTTACTGAATAAGGTGTTGGGGTTGTGAGAGATTATTGATGTGATGGCATACAATAATTGATACCGTATCTATTTTAGCATCTATTTAACCGAATCAGATAGCAAGACTATTCTGATTCTGTGTGCTGGTGATAAATCGTCACAAACACGTGATATTGAACGTGCTAAAGAATATTCGTTAGATGTCAAACAGAGATATGAGGGATATAATGATGGAACAATTTAGAACATGGCATGAAATATTAATGGAACGTCTTGCTGATCCAGAAGATGTTATCGGCTACCTTGAAGTTTCTCTTGAAGAATATTTAGATGATGGTGACAAGGCATTTTTTCTAAAGGGAATAAAAAATGTAATAGAAGCACAAGGCGGGATTCTTAACGTTTCAGATCAAGCTGACATTGATCCGAGGTTTCTTTCAGACGCTGTAAACAATGGATCCATACCACCTTTTCATATCCTTAGTTCAATTTTCACATCTTTTGGAGGCGGGGAACTCATTAATCTGCCACCGACAGAAATGGTGTTCAATGCAGTGTCACATGACAAATTACAGACTTCAGATAAAACGGTATCTAAACAAGCTACAAACAAAAAATTTACTGAAAGACAATTACAGAATATTAAATACTGGATGGGTTTGTGTGAGCATTTAGAACGGCGAGACAGTTATCTACAACGGCCAACGGCTAATGCATCTCATTACCGAGATTTACGGATTGGAATAAGAGGTTTTTCGTTAAGGGCAAGGCAGACTATTAAACATAGGGAAATCAGTGCTGCATTGATCATGAGAGGCGCAAATGCAATAGGTCACTTCTACGCTTTAAGGGTGCAGGATGAAGAAATTGAGAGAGACTTTGGGGACAAATTGGAATGGTGGGCAAAGGCAAAATCTGAGAAACGCGTGGCTTTCAGAAATCAAGATGCAGACCCTACCGATGAGAAAGATTGGCATAATCAACACGAATGGTTGGCTGATATCCTTGAAAAATTACATGCCGTATTTTACCCGCGACTTGAAAAACTAATGATGGGGTTTAGGTCTTAACGTTCAGCGAGCAATTGAAATGCAAATCCTGAATGTCCAAAGTTCAGTACTCTTTATAGGAGATATTATATTGTGAATCAAAAGCCAAAGATATTTATTGCCTACTCACATGATTCTGAGGAACACAAAAACTGGGTAGGAGATTTTTCAAGAGAGTTACATTCTTACGGTATCAATGTAGTCCTTGATCAATGGGACCTTAAATACGGTGAAGATGTAACCTTATTCATAGAGTCAAATATTAGAGAGGCAAAAAAGGTATTAATTATATGCACGGATAAGTACATTGAAAAAACTAATGATCCTCAAGGTGGTGCTGGTTATGAAAGAATGATAGTATCCAGAGAACTGATTCAAAATGCTAGTTCAAACAAATTCATTCCCATTATCAGACAGTCCTCCGGTCAAAAATTAACCCCAGATTTTATGGGTGTTAGGTTTTATGCTGACTTTCGCGATGACTCAAAATTTGAGGTAGAAGTTGAAAAATTAGCTAGCCATTTTGGGGTTAAGGTTTCTTCGGACAAATCTATAGAAAAGATGAGCAGGAGAAACCTCAAAAAAATTAGGGAAGATTTGATTAAGGAAGGTGGTTTGTTTGATTTTAATCCATCTTACAATAAAAGGCATTTCAATACATTAAATCGTTTAATTGTTAATAGCAACAAATATTTCAAATTAAATATACTGTTTGATGTGGAGATTGCATATACTTATGAAAGTTCAATTCATGGTATGCTAAGTGGTAATATGCTTGATATACCAGTTGGTGATTTTTGTGGAATATATGAGTTTATCTACAAATTTCTTAATAATAATTTTACCATGACAGATTCTAAATATACTCAAGGATTAGTAACTATAATTGAGGAAGGAACTTCACAAGAAATTTTTGATTATTTACTAAAATTCAGAAAGATATTAGAACTTTTTGAGGAAATTATGGTAAACAATCAAGGAATTATTTCTCATGATTTTCCTAATGGTGAATATGATGAATATACATTAGTTGTTGTTAGAAGCAAGAAACAACAACTATCAGCTATACTTGACAAATATTACTAGTAAGAATTAGCAATGCAAACCTGCAAATACAAATTACAGCGATAGCCACGGCTCTCACATGTCGTCAACGACTTGTTGACCTTCAGTTCTATTGTTGTTTCGGTGTAACGTCAAGTAAATTTTCAGGCGTGCGTCTCTCTCACGGTAACACGCTTGTATTCTTTCTAAACAGACCCATGTTGGTAACAGTCACCCTTATTACTAACGCGTCTCGGACTTAGAAAACCGCATCTGCAATATCAGCTGGATAGATGACTAACTTGATCGCAAATATTCGCTATAACTCGTCAGATGAACGGAATCTCTAGCCTTCAGGCTAGGAAGGAATCAACGAAAAGATGTTAGAATTATGAAATGTTATCCTAAATATAAAGAGAGTGGCGTGGAGTGTATTGGCGAGATACCAAGATATTGGGAAGTAAAACGCTTGAAATACATCGCGGATTTAAACATGGGGCAATCACCACCTTCGGAAGAATACAACAGCGATCAGTTAGGGACACCCTTCCTTCAGGGAAATGCCGAGTTTGGTTTGCATCATCCGACACCGAAAATCTATTGCCCAACAGCAAAGAAACACGCGAATCCCGGTGATATTTTGCTGTCAGTCCGCGCACCTGTCGGGGCAATCAACATCGCAAATCAAGAATATGGGATTGGTCGTGGTTTATGTGTAATACGCCCCCAAACGAATCAATTTGAACACCTTTATGCTAAGTATTTACTTGCGGTTGTCCGTACTGAGTTACATGTCGTTGCAACCGGCAGCACTTACGAGGCTGTTACAGTAAATGAGGTTTCTAATCTTACTTGCGTTGTGCCACCATTTTCTGAGCAGATCCAAATCGCCAACTTCCTTGACCGCAAGACCGAACAGATTGACGAACTCATCCGCATCAAAAAACGGGTGATAGAACTGCTGCAGGAACAACGTACCGCACTGATAAATCAGGTTGTGACAAAAGGACTTGACCCAAATGTGGAGATGAAACCGTCGGGTGTGGAATGGATTGGGGAAATACCAGCGAATTGGGAAGTGAGAAGAAACAAACGCGTTTTTCATGAGAGAGACGATAGGTCAGGGACCGGAGACGAAGAATTGCTTACGGTATCACACATAACAGGAGTATCCCCAAGATCAGAAAAGAAGAATGTTGGTATGTTTTTAGCTGGAAATATGGAAGGATATAAACTCTGTTCTGCAGGTAATTTAGTTATTAATACGATGTGGGCATGGATGGGTGCATTAGGAATTTCAAATTTTGATGGAATTGTAAGTCCTTCCTATAATGTATACCAATTAAAAAGTAGTGAATATCTGCCAAAATATTACGATTATCTCTATAGAACTCCAAATCATGTCAACGAAATAATACGTTGGTCAAAAGGTATTTGGAGTTCCAGATGGAGATTATATCCTGACGCGTTCTTTAACATGTATACTATAACGCCTACATTTAGAGAACAAACCCAAATCGCAAACTACCTTGACCGTAAAACCAAACAGATAGATCACTTGGTAGCCACAGAACAGAAAAAAATTGATCTCCTCAAAGAATACCGACAATCCCTCATCTCCGAAGCGGTGACAGGCAAGATAGATGTCCGAAACGAGATTTAGCTCCCATCTTGTTATTTTCTGAGTCGGCATGCGATACAGGATGTGTAAAGTTTTTGGCAAAAATGGACAGAAAACTATACAAACCCAAAGTAGCACAATCTGGCAGATTGTGCTACAGACAGAATTCATTGCCATTCTCCGCACAACATACATATTGATAGTACTGTAGCAGTAGCACATTCATCCTTGATTGTGCTACTTTCTGCAACTACCTTATGCGTCAATTTAAAAGATAAACACAATCTAATAGTAACCTCAGTCCCGTAGGGACGATATGTTTATAGATCCTGGTTGAACATCCGTTTCTTTAGTCCCGTAGGGACGATATGTTTATTTTTTTCATTACGATACACATATCGTCCCTACGGGACTAAAGAGAGTTGAGACAACGTTTTTCTATAAACATTCCGTCCCTACGGGACTGAAGACGCACCAATAAAAAATTCATTTCCTTAAATTGACGCATAAGGCAGAATACGCGTTTGCTATTCTGCATTGATTAGGAAATCGCACCTACCGGGTTGGACGTATGCGTATAATTCCTCTTAAATTGACGTCTATAGGTGTGTAAAGTTATTGTCCCTATAAGTGTCAATTCTCGGATTTCATCAGCTCTTAATAGTAGTAGACACTCTCCGAGTGCCGTCTCTTATGAAAAAAGGTGACAAAAACTTTACACACCCTGCGATACATATTGCATTGATTTTTCGGTGTTTCTATGCTATACTCTACAAAACGTTGTTTTTAGGGGTTAAGGAGACGGAAGCAGAGGCGTTGACGCAATCTGGACATCTGTTGGGTTGGTTGCTACGGGTGCTTCAAAAGGAGCATTCGGATGAGACAGAGATAAGCGAAGCACTAACAGATGCCGTGTCGCATATAGCGTCTGTAGATGAAAACTTTGCACCGCAAGTTGCAGAGGCACTCCGGTATTTTGTGCAGTTGATATTCCACCAGCGTTCCATTAAGGAGCGTGATGCTTTAGTAGATATTATTAGGCAACACATTCAAGACGATAAGGAGTTAGACACGATGGCACAGACAACAGCTGAGTTTCTCATTGAACAAGGCAAAGCAGAAGGCAAAGCAGAAGGTAAAGCAGAAGGTAAAGCAGAAGGTAAACAAGACGCGGTCCTCAAACTCCTGCAGATCCGATTTCAAAACGTACCTGAAACGCTTTCACGTGAAATCAGCAACATCCACAACCTACCGCTCCTCGACACGCTCTTAGAGCAAGCAATGACCGCAGAAAGTTTAGAGGAAATAGGGACACATTTCTCTATGAAGTCCACAAAAAGTAGAAGTTCAATGTAGTGCTTGATCAAATTCTATTGGAAGAAAAATCCATATAAGGACAGTGCCCGTTGAAAAAACTGTTGAGCATGTCGTGTTGAGATTATCCATTTATTGTCTCCGATTAATGATTATTTGGCATGACAAGCACTTTCACTGACCCGTGCTCCTCACGTCCAGATGCAACAGAAAATGCTTCGGATATATCATCCAACCGGAAGCGATGTGTTATTAACCGACTCGGATCAAGTTTACCTGTGGCGAGTAGATCGATCGCGACCTGAAATTCAGTCTTGCTACTGCGTCTACCATAACAGAATGACCATAGGATCGTAAGTTCTTTACTCCGTGCAAACCTTTCAGAAAAAGTGAGTGGCGCGCCGTGTCCACCGACCATGCAGACACATCCTCTTTTTGCAGCTAACTGTGTTGCTTGTTCTAAGGTATTTGCTTTGCCTCCTACAGCTTCAAAAACGACATCTGCCCCGCATCCATCGCTCCAGTCCATAATCGCTGCTACTGCGTCTGTCTTGTCAACGTTTATTGGGACCGCTCCAACAACTTCGTGGGCAATCTGTATCGGTACATCCGGTTTTCCTAAAACAGCTATCGATGTTGCACCTGCTACATCCGCTACTTGTGCAATCGTTAGACCAACAGGCCCACTTCCAATGATAGCAACACGATCGCCTGGTGAGACCATGGCTCTATTGACAGCATGAACCGCTACGGCATATACTTCTGCTAATGCCCCACCTTCAACCGAAACACTATCAGGAAGTCTATAAGCGTTTGCAGGAGTCGTTACCGTATACTCTGCAAAACCACCACTCGCGTGTCGTAAGTTAGAGCAGATATTGTAGTATCCGTTTAGGCATTCTGAACAGATGTTGCATGGACTGATCGGTTCTATGGCAACGCGAATTCCGGCTGTGTATTGTGTTACATCTTTACCTATTTCAATGATTTCACCTGTTAGTTCATGCCCACCGATACGTGGTGATTGGGGTTTATCAGGTTGTTGATGATACCCGTGCAGGTCGCTGCCACATATTCCGGCTGCATCAACCTTGACGAGTAACTGCTCCGGTGTTGGTGTTGGGTCGGGTACTGTTTCGATTCTGATGTCTTTTCCACCATAGAAGAATGCTGCTTTCATTATATTTTTTCCACACTTAGAAAGAATCTGTATAAAGCATAACACATCTGAGAGGTTACGTCAATAACGGTTTTGTTGGTGCTGCAATACAAATTGCATTGATTTTTCAGTGCTTCTATGCTATACTCTGCAAAACGTTTTTTCTTCACCTATTATTAAAGTATAGATATCTATGCACAAGACACAAGATACACCGATTGAACACTTCCCTGACCGTAGTCTTAGACGCTTGCTGCAAGATGGGGAATATGTACGGGGGTTAGTCCAAATTGTTGCCCCCGACATTGAGGTGTTTCTCGACTTCAGCAGGATCACATACGAGAAAAGAAGTTTTATCTCTAAAGCACTGCAAGAACGCGAGTCGGATGTGCTACTGAGTGTTCCATTTCAAGAAGACACCGATGCGCTGCTCATCTATATCCTCATTGAACATCAATCTACAGTGGATAAAACGATGGGGTTTCGGTTATTGTCCTACATGGTGCAAATCTGGGAGTCGCAACGGCGTGAATGGGAAAGGGAGAAGTTACCTGAAAATGAAAGACGTTTACAACCGATTCTGCCAATCCTGTTTTATACGGGCGACCGTCCGTGGACAGTGCCAGTGTCCCTGGCGACGATCATGGATGTTCCTGAAATCTTGGAGCGTTTCGTCCCAAGTTTCGATACGTTGTTTTTAGGGGTTAAGGAGATGGAAGCAGAGGCGTTGACGCAATCCGGACATCTGTTGGGTTGGTTGCTACGGGTGCTTCAAAAGGAGCATTCGGATGAGACAGAGATAAGCGAAGCACTAACAGATGCCGTGTCTCATTTAGCATCAGTAGATGAGGATTTCACCCCGCAAATTGCGGAGGCACTCCGGTATTTTGTGCAGTTGATATTCCACCAGCGTTCTCTTGACGAACGCGATGCGTTAGTAGATATTATTAGACAACACATTCACGACCATAAGGAGTTAGACACGATGGCACAGACAACAGCTGAGTTTCTCATTGAACAAGGCAAAGCAGAAGGCAGAGCAGAAGGTAAACAGGACGCGGTCCTCAAACTCCTGCAGATCCGATTTCAGAACGTACCTGAAACGCTTTCACGTGAAATCAGCAACATCCACAACCTACCGCTCCTCGACACACTCTTAGAGCAAGCAATGACCGCAGAAAGTTTAGAGGAAATAGGGACACATTTCTCCACCAAGTCCACCTGAGACGATGACTTGAAGTTACGTGATACTATGATTCAGCAGCAACCCTCATCTGCTTATCGAGGCGTAGACCATGCAGACGTATACAGAAGAAAATTTTGAAGAACACATTGAAGCACACTTAAATCAGTCAGGTTACCGAACACGGCAATATACCGTCTATAATAGAAGTCACTGTTTAATACATGTGGATTTACTGCAGTTTATTCAGGGGACGCAACTAAAAGAATATCAGAAATTGGAACGTCAACACGGTGACAATACACCTATTAAACTTATAGAACGTGTTAGCAAAGAAATTAAAAATCGTGGTGTGTTGAACGTGTTGCGAAACGGAGTTAAAGACAGAGGTTGTTACTTTGACTTGACCTATTTTCAACCGTCAAGTGGCATGAACCCTACTCAAGAAGAACGTTACGGTCAGAACCGATTCTCTCTGATTCGGCAGCTTAGGTATTCACAACAGAATGAGAAATCGCTTGATATGGTGTTGTTCCTCAACGGTTTACCGTTAGTGACAATGGAGCTGAAAAACAGCCTTACTGGTCAGACGGTTGCAGATGCAGAGAAACAGTATCGGACAGATCGGGATCCGAGAGAACCGTTGTTCCAATTCAAACGTTGTCTGGTGCATTTCGCGGTGGGTAACGAGAAGGTTACCATGACAACGCGATTACAGGCTGATAAGACGCGATTCTTTCCGTTCAATAAAGGCATTGAAAACCCAGTCAACCGTAAAGGTCACAAAACTGCTTATTTGTGGGAGGATATCCTGCAACCCGATAACCTAATGGAGTTAATCAACAACTTTATCCATGAACAAGAGATCGTTGACAAGGTATATGATTCCAGAAGTGGCAACGTGGTAGATAAAAAGCGAAAAGTGCTGATCTTCCCACGATACCATCAGCTTGATGTTATTCGGAAACTGAAAGCGGCTATTGTAAAAGAAGGCGTTGGACACAAATACCTCATCCAACACACCACAGGCAGCGGGAAGTCAAACTCTATTGCATGGTTAGCACACTTGTTGACACATCTTTACCTATCTGTAACGGATACACATCGTATCTTCGATTCAGTTATTGTAGTGACAGATCGACGTTTACTTGACAAGCAACTGCAGGACACAATCAAGCAGGTAGGACAAGTTGATGGTGTCGTTCATGCTGTTCAAAAGAATTCAGCACAACTCAGGGGCTTCCTTGAATCTGGCAAAAGCATCATCATTTCTACTATACAGAAGTTCACTGTGATAGCCAAAGAGATTGGCAAACTAAAAGGCAAGACTTTTGCAGTCATTATTGATGAAGCACACTCCTCACAAAGTGGGGAATCTGCGCGAAATCTAAGAGTATCACTTTCACAAGGGATTGAAAGAGCGGAAACAGACGAAGATGATGAAGTTGAAGTATCGGATATAGATGCACGGATTATTGAGGAGATGGAACAACGTAGAATGCAGGATCATATCTCCTATTTCGGTTTCAGTGGCACACCGAAAAACAAGACATTAGAGTTGTTTGGACGCAAAAATGAAGAAGGTAGTTTTGTGCCATTTCATGTATATTCCATGCGTCAGAGCATCAGCGAAGGTTTCACGCTCGACGTGTTGCAGAACTATACCACCTATAAGAGATACTTCCAATTGGTAAAAAGTGTGCAAGAGGATAGAGAATTTGAAAGGACTCGGACGTTACGCGCACTGACCAATTACGTTGACCTACAACCCCATAGCATTGAAAAGAAAACACAGATTATCATGGAACACTTCATTGAACATACAGAAAAGACGATAGAAGGTAAGGGACGGGCAATGTTAGTCACACCGTCCCGATTGCACTGCGTTAGATACAAGCAGGAATTTGATAAGCAGATACGTGAGAAGAATCTTCCTTATGGGTGCTTGGTCGCGTTTAGTAATACAGTCCTCGACACTGATAATGGTGTAGACCATACGGAAAACACCATGAACGACTTACCAATAAGAACTTCAATTGCAGATGCCTTCAAGAGTCCTGAATACCGTATTCTGATAGTCGCAAGTAAGTTTCAGACAGGTTTTGATGAACCAATGCTACAGACGATGTATGTTGATAAGAAGTTAGACGGTCTGCAGTGCGTCCAAACTCTGAGTAGACTGAACCGCGTTGCTAACGGAAAGACAGATGTCCTGGTACTTGATTTTGTGAATGAACCTGACCAAGTGCAAGAAGCATTTCAAGAATACTATCAAACAACAATTCTCGCAGAGGAAACTGACCCGAATCGGTTGTATGACCTCCAAAGTCAATTAGATGGTTTTGACCTTTACGTCGAGGAAACCATTGAGAATTTTTGCAGTATCGTTTATAATGATGAAAGACCTGACGAATTGCTGCAGGGAATCCTTGATAATGTTGTTGAGCGGTGGACTGAGCTTGAAACAGAACATAGAGAGGATTTCCGTTCAACTTTACAAAGTTATATTCGCCTTTATGGATATATCTCACAGTTGATTACGTTCAACGATGTAGCATTGGAAAAATTGTATATCTTTGGTCGGTACATCAACAAGAAACTACCGAAGCGGGAACACCCAGACCTGAATGATTTGTTAGATTCTGTTGACTTAGATTCGTTTAGGGTACAAAGAAGGCATGAAAGTCAACGACTCTCTCTTGAGGAAAGGGATAGCGAAGTAGAAGGGATTGGTAGTGGTGTCGGCACCGTCAGAGAACCTGAGCAGGATTTTCTCTCTAATATTATACGATCTTTGAATGATGCATACCAAACTAATTTTACTGACGAAGATAGGGTTGACATTGAAACCATTCACCGAAAAGTGAACGAAAACGAAGAACTGCGGCAAGTGATTGAAGGCGATAACACAGAGCATAACAAAAGGTATATGTTTGATCAGGTGATTAATGAGATTTTATTGGAATTTGTCAACAGCAAACTGGAACTCTACACGAAATTATCAACACCAGAGATCAATGCCAATCTCAAGCAACATCTGTATAGAGTCTATTGTAATCAGATGTCATCTGCTTCACAAAGCAGTGATTAGGAAAGGTTAGAAGTAGCAATACTATGGCACAGAACTCAACAAACACCGCATTTTATCGAGATATCCGCTTTTTAAAAGTACTCTTCCAGATACTTTTCCTTCTCGGAGTCGCCGCATTGGCGGGTTTTTTCTACGCAAACATGATAAAGGGACTTAGTGACCAAGGCCATCCACTCAGTCTCTCCTTTTTGGATAATGAAGCTGGGTTTGAAATCTCCGAAGGTATTGATTTTGAAGCATCAGATTCATATTTAAAAGCATTTTGGGTGGGTGTAGTAAATACGCTAAGGGTTAGTATTTTAGGTATCGTTTGTGCAACGGTATTAGGATTTATATTCGGCGTTGCTCGATTATCCACCAACTGGTTAATCCGAAGCATCGCGGCTGTTTACGTAGAGATATTTCGCAACGTACCCCTATTGCTACAGATTTTGTTCTGGTATGCCATCACACAAACGCTACCAAGAATCGCAGAAAGTATTTCATTTATTGATACTATATTCATAAACGTACGTGGTATATATCTACCCACAATTGCTGTGAGTGATGGTTTTTCCTCGTGGTTGTGGTATCTGCTTTCGGGTGTAGGTCTGGCGATAATTATTGTTTTCTGTTTTGCTGTATTTCGACTTCTTTTTGGTTCAAAAGAGGTACAACAAACATACCGTTCAGCCTTTGTATCCAATACCATTTTTGGAGCGAAGTGGTTTGCTGCACCTGTTTTTTTGATAGTTGCTATTGCGGGGTGGTTCCTATCACCAGGGCAACCACTTCAAATCACAAACGTAAGTGGTATATTTCTACCCACAATTGCTGTGAGTGATGGTTTTTCCTCGTGGTTGTGGTATCTGCTTGCGGGTGTAGGTCTGGCGATAATTTTTGTAATCTGTTTTGCTGTATTTCGACTTCTTTTTGGTTCAAAAGAGGTACAACAAACAGACCGTTCATCCTTTGTATCCAATACCATTTTTGGAGCGAAGTGGTTTGCTGCACCTGTTTTTTTGATAGTTGCTATTGCGGGGTGGTTCCTATCACAAGGGCAACCACTTCAAATCATACGACCGGAGATACAAGGATTTAACTTTGTCGGTGGGATAAATTTCACACCAGAATTCTTGGCACTCTTAGTTGGTCTTGCTGTCTATACAAGCGCATACATTGCGGAAGTGGTGAGGAGCGGTATACAAGCAGTGGTAAAGGGACAGCGAGAGGCAGCCAGATCAGTAGGATTGAATCAAGTACAAGAACTTATATTGGTTGTGATACCCCAAGCCATACCGATTATTGTACCACCACTCACCAGTCAATATCTGAACCTTGCGAAAAACTCCAGTCTGGCAATTGCCATTGGATTCTTAGACTTATTCCACGTTGGACGAAGAATGATTGCTCAGACCGGACAGACAATCCCTATTTTCGGTATGATTATGGTGAGTTATCTGATAATGAGTTTAACAACATCAGCTCTCATGAATTGGTATAATCGCCGTATTACACGATATGGACGATAGAGGAAGACCTGAAAAAAGGAACAAAAAGTGGAAAATCTCACATTTACACAGGAAATTAAACCACCAAGTACCAAGAAAAGCCCTTTACGATGGCTAAAGGATAACCTGTTTAGTAATTGGTATAATACCCTTTTAACACTCTTTACCATTGTACTTCTATACTTCCTATTCAAAAGTGTTTTTACTTGGGTGTTTACGCAGGCACAATGGGCAGTTATCCCTGCAAACTTGCAGATACTTTCTGTCGGTTCATATCCAAGAGAGCATCTATGGCGAGTTGCTTATGTTATTTATGTACTTGCTGTTCTAATGGGACTGAGTGCGGGTATTTGGAAGGGGTTAAACCAACAAATTACTTTTGCTATTGCTTGCATCGGTGCGGTCATAACACTGTTGCCTATAAATGTTAATACTTCTGTCCGAGAAACAGCAGTCATAGCAACTACACTGATAGCAGTTTCTTATGTACTTGGTCGAGATCGACAAAATTTGAAGCGATGGGTTATTATAGGTTGGGTACTCATGTTTCCCTGGATGATGTTCATGCTGCATGGATTTGGTGAAAATTCCATCTCAACGTTAAATTGGGGTGGGTTGCTCCTAACACTAATCCTGGCAGTTGTTGGTATTGTTGCATGCTTTCCAATTGGAGTACTGTTGGCACTCGGTCGGCGAAGTCGACTACCCGCAATTAGATGGGTTTCGATAGTATATATTGAGGTTGTGCGCGGAATGCCGTTGGTAACCATACTCTTTATGGGAAGTCTCATGTTACCGATTTTTTTGCCTGGAGGTTTTCAACTTGACAAAGTTTTACGTGCAATGATCGCACTAACGCTTTTCTCAGCGGCTTATATGGCAGAGAATGTACGTGGCGGACTTCAAGCAGTTCCGAGAGGACAATACGAAGCCGCACAAGCCGTTGGACTCTCCTACCCCAAAACGATGACGTTTATCGTTCTACCGCAAGCACTCAGATCTGTTATACCCGCTATTGTAGGACAGTTCATCGCGCTCTTTAAAGATACATCATTGGTATCAATCATCGCACTGTCTGAACTATTGGGGGTGTCAGATAACATTCTCGGCAATCCTAACTGGACTGGACTTAAACCGGAATTATATCTATTTATCGCTGTGATATATTTTATATTTACTTTCGCAATGTCCTATGTAAGCCAGATTGTTGAAGCAGATTTAGGAGTCGGAAAGCATTAGGAATTTGTTATGATTGAAGGAGGAATTAGAAAATGAATGAAAATGAAAATATCACAAATGATCCAATTATTGTATGTGAAGATGTACACAAATGGTTTGACGATTTCCATGTCCTCAAAGGGATTACAACGTCTTTCAAAAAAGGTGAGAAAGCGGTGATCTGCGGTCCGTCTGGTTCAGGGAAATCCACATTTATCCGAACAATCAATCGGCTTGAAGAACATCAACGCGGGACAATTATTGTTGATGGTATTGAACTCAGCAACGATCTTCGAAATATCAACCTAATCCGTCAAGAAGTCGGGATGGTGTTCCAACAGTTCAACCTATTTCCACACTTGTCAAATTTACAGAATATAACGTTGGGTCCAATCCGGGTTCGGAAAATGACGAAAAGTGACGCGGAGGAAGCAGCTTTAGCATTATTAGATCGAATGGGTATTGAAGATCAAGCGTATAAGTACCCCGCAGAAATTTCGGGTGGACAACAGCAACGTGTTGCAATCGCAAGAGCCTTAGCGATGGAGCCAAAAATCATGCTCTTTGATGAACCGACAAGTGCACTTGACCCTGAGATGATTTCAGAGGTGTTAGATGTGATGCGTGAACTTGCACGTTCAGGGATGACGATGCTTGTTGTCACACACGAGATGGGATTCGCGCGGGAAGTTGCGGATCGGGTGATGTTCTTTGATGAAGGTGTAGTCGTGGAGGAAGCAGCACCCGTCGATTTCTTTGACAACCCACAGCACGACCGCACAAAACTTTTCATTTCGCAAACACTGCAGCATTAGTGATTTTACGATAGAATGTACTACCTATGAAAGCAGAATACAACTTATTAAAAGGGCAGCGCAGCAGATTCTACAATGCTGATGCTGTTTTCAGAACTCCTATCTATCTTGATAAAGATGTTGATGAGTTTATACAACATCTTGCTGACGTTAAGGAAAAAGATGTTGGCGAATTGGTTAATGAACTACTACGGCACAACATGCAGTTGATACAAAGCATCCGATTAGATTATGTACGTTACTACCTAGTGGTTTCACCACGCAGCCTGCAATAGCATAATCGGAATCGTTTCTGTAATCGACGGTGTATAAGATGAGAGTAATAACACATCACTCACTGGTGGACGTTGTAGAACATCTATCACAATATCTTGGAGATCATCCGATAATTCCAATAAACCTGTGAGTGGAAAAGTACGAGGTCCCATATCGGTTTTTTGGGCAAGTACAGAGTATTCCAGAAAAGTCATCCCAACAGCTTTGCGATCTTGTTTATTTAGTCTGAGCAAAATGTGAGGAGTTAATTCTATACCAGTTGCATTCTCACCTGGGGCAAATGAGATATAAAGTGTATTACTTACTTCGTCGTAGTTGAAAATTGGGGGTGTCATATCATTTTACCCTATCTGTTTTTGGAATGCCACGACAATGTAGTTATTTGACAGTGGCTTACCTTCCGAATCTTCACGAAAACGGAACAGAACAATTGCCACTATATGAGTATTATATTCAGGCAAATCATTAAAGGAATTTACATAACGGTATTTTTGTGGATTCAATGTATCTTGCGATCTTCTTCCGAAACGAATTGTCAACTTTAGGTGTTCTTCATAATTGATCATTTCTGAATGGTTTGTTGAGTTAGTAATGTGCTGCCAACGTTCATGTGTGAGATAAATCTCATTTCTATATCGGTCATACATTGTCCAACGGATACCAATTGATTTCATTATTTCCTCTTGAGTTGCTTAGGAAGTACTCACTTCAATTCACTATTTATTATAACATCATAAACAGAAATAATGATAGGAAAAACACAGGGTTATTCAGTTTTAAGAATCTATCGTTATACCAGTTAACTTTGGGTTAAGATTAGTAATTATATAGGATTTTTATGGTATTCTTGATTTTGGTCTGAACTAGGATTTTCAGGATTAGCAGATTTTCAGGATTTACCTCATCAAGGGTTTTTGATATGCGTTTATGCTCTCTTTTGGAATAGGATTTGATAAGAAATATCTTGATAATCTGCTAATCCTGAAAATCCTGGTTCAGACAAAGAATGGGTTAACACCCAAAAATAAGCTAACTCAAGGATTAACAACTGTGATAGGACTTACTCAATAAATTGAAAACTGAATTACCCTGAAACTGAATTACCCTGATTGACAACTCTCGTCATAAGTGTTATCATTATAAGTGTTATCATTACCACAACAAAAATATGATGCAGCGTGGTTCAGAGGATATCCGCTAATTCTTGCATCATTATTTAACCAATACCCTCTAAAAATGCTGATAATTACATCATTTTCATGATATTTCTTGATTATATCAAGAAAACTGCGTAAGTCCTGTGGAGTTATAAATCAATGAAGACGAAGCATATATTTTACATTCTATTTTTTTCTTTTTCCTTGATAAATCATCCTGTTTTCGCACAAACAAAAATAATGAGAAGTATACCCGATGGAGCCATAGCACGTCTCGGTAAAGGTGGTATCAATGTCATGCGATTTTCACCTGATGGAATGCATCTTGCTGTTGGAACCGATATCGGTGTCCGACTGTATAATGTTGCGACAAAAGAAGAAATATCACTCCCCAACAGAATCGTAGGGCAGATCAACACTTTAGCCTTTTCAAAGGATGGAAGTATACTTGCTTGTGGTGGTTATTTAAACCCTATTATTCAGCTTTGGCATGTAGAGAACAGAAATGAACTACCTTCATTACCATCATCAAAACCCAAAACTTATGTTGACTTGGAACATTTTCCCATACATTCAGTGATCGCATTAGCTTTCTCAGAGAACGGAAGAACACTTATTGGTGTAGATTATGAAGGACGATTTACCTACTGGGATATTAACTCACAAAAGATTGAATCAGAGCAGCAAAAATATACTATATGTGATATAAACGCATCTGCCTTGTCTCACGATGGACACACCTTCATTACAGGCAGAGAAAATGGTGAAATCTCAATATGGAATACAGAGTCAGGGAACAGAGACGCAATTATCAAAGGACATAAACCGCGATTTCGTTGGTCCAAACGAAACCCAAGAATACGCGCATTAACTTTCTCACCAGATGGATCCGCTTTCGCAAGTGGAAGTAAAGACATGACTGTGTGTTTATGGGATACGAAACGTCGTAGTAAGAAAGCAACATTGAAAGGTCATAATGCATGGGTCACGACAATTGCTTTTTCACAAAATAGTCATACTGTTGCAAGTGGGGATTCGGATGGAGATATCAGAATTTGGGATACCCAAAGAAAACGTTTAAAGACAAAACTTGATAGTCATACAAATAGTATCCTTACGCTTGCATTCTCGCCAGATGGGAAAACATTTGCAAGTGGCAGTGCAGATGGAACAATAAAACTATGGGATCCATCTACATGGCAAGAACACACCACTTTGGATACTGATTATGCAGAGTGGGTAAGATCTATTGCTTTCTCATCAGATAATACAACGGTTTCAACCGCAATGTTTAACAACACAGTCCAAATATATGATGCTAACACTGGTGACAAACTTAAGGAATTCGCTGATGCAAATCAGAAATTAACACATTCAGTTGTTCTATCACCTGAAGCGACACACCTCGTTTGTCATCCAGTACAAGGCAATATTGTTTTTAATGCAGAACAAGAGTGGCATACTGAATACCACTATGAAGGACATGAGAAAATTCAGATTTGGAACCTTGAAACCAGTCAAGAACTCCCACCACTCATCAATGCTTATGGTAGTATAGTATTTTCTCCTGATAACGAAACTGTTGCTTGTGGTTCCGCTGAAGGGATTAAAATATGGTGGTCTGGAGTTCCTTCAGGAACTTATACGTATGGACTCTTTGGAATGGATGTTTGGAATGTGAGAACTGGTCAGAAAAGGAAACACTTACCTTCAATTAATAGAGCTATTGCATTCTCACCAGATGGCACTAAACTTGTTACAAAAGATAAAAAATCTTTTGAGACGCTTATTTGGGATGTAGAGTCATCTGATATATTCCTCACACTTAACAAAAGTGCAGAAGCCGCGGCTTTTTCACCCGATGGTACCATCCTTGCAACAAGAAAGTCTTTGTCTTTTGAGATACTTTTATGGGATACTGAAACGGGGGAGATGTTACGTAAAATTCGACCCGAAGGGTATAATACGGTGAATGGGATGGCTATGACCTTCTCTCCTGATGGATCTATGCTCCTCGTTTCAAAAGGCTCACCTGTTATGCAATTTCCATCTGATTTCATTGAAATCATTGATGTGGTTACTGACGAAACGCTTCTCTCTCTTCCTGGGCATACAGAACCTATTGAAACCTTGGTATTCTCACATGATGGAAAAATCTTAGCAAGTGGGTCTAAGGATGGCACAGTGCTGTTGTGGAACTGGAAGAAAATCTTAGCAAAAATCAAACCTGATGATAGGTAGGAAAAAGACAGATGCGGTTAAAGGATAAAGTCGCAATTGTCACAGGTGCAGGACGCGGAATTGGTAGAGCAATCGCAATGCGGTTTGCTGAGGAAGGTGCTAAAGTTGTCGTTGATGACGTTGACGATACCATCGGTAACTCCACTGTCGCTGATATTACCGATACTGGTGGCGAAGCACTTTTTATCAACGCTGATGTTTCAAATGCCACAGATGCTGAAACACTTATAACAAAAACTGCTGATACATACGGAACAGTTGACATACTTGTAAATAACGCTATCTGTTCCACAAAAGACGTATTGAATAACAACTGGGAAGCCAACTTAGCTGTCGCACTTCAAGGCACAAGCCAATGCATTAACGCAGTGATACCTATCATGCAACAAGCCGGTGTCGGGAGCATCGTCAACATTGCATCGGTCAACGGTCTTATTGGATTGCAAGGTATTCATGCCTATTCTGCTGCAAAGGGTGGTGTAATTGCGTTGACACGGTCTATGGCAGTCGCACACGGCAAAGATAACATCCGTATCAACTGTATCTGCCCTGGCACCGTGCAGACTGAAGTCTGGGAACCAATGATCCAACGCAATCCGAATATCATTGACGAAATCACGCCTTGGTATCCATTGGGACGTATCGGAAAGCCTATTGACATTGCCAATGCCGCGCTGTTCCTTGCATCCGATGAGGCGAGTTTTGCGACTGGTGCGGTTTTTGTGATTGATGGAGGATTAACTGCGGGTAATCACCAGTTCCCGATTTGAACTATCATAGACGTATACGATTTTAATTGTGCAGGACTTACGTAGTTTTCATGATTTGATGAAGAATTATGACGAAAATGGTGTAATTTTCAGCATTTTTTCGGTTTCCAGCGCCAAATCAACGGTATGAATGCCTTTTGGCATTCCCCGCCTACAAAGCACCAAATCAACGGTATGAATGCCATTTAGGCATTCACCGCCTACCGTTGGGTGCGTAAGTCCTGTTGTGGATACAATTCTTATTGCAGCATCAGATCATAAGGAGAAAAACCTGATGGTAACACAACAACAGATTGACTTTTTCCAAGAAAATGGATACCTCAAATACGGTAAAGTATTAGATAGTGATGGTGTAGAAACCATGCGCGATGGATTAGACACCATCATAGAATTGGAACTCAACGAAGGTGACGACTCTTCACCGGAATTCAAGTATGGACATGACCGCAAAGGTGAACAACTCAATAGAGGTAGAGGACACCCGCGTGCTATACATCAATTTGTTAATATGTGGAAACGTGAACCCAGTTATGAAGCAGCCATACACAATTCCCTGATTGCTGGTGCAGCCCGCGCTCTGTTGGACACACCAGAAGTCAGACTCTGGCATGATCAGGTTATATCCAAACCCCCAAAAGATAACGGACACTTCGGTTTTCATCATGATTTTTTCTTCTGGCCCCTCAGTCCACCCAACATAGTCAGTTGTTGGCTTGCATTGGATGATGCAACGGTGGAAAATGGTTGTATGCACGTTATGCCAAAAAGCCACAAGGATGAACGTTTCTCGGTGAAAGCAAAAGCAGCGTTTGATGCAGAAACAGTAAAAGCACGGGAAGAAGGTCGTGAACCACCACCAAACCCATGGGCAGAAAGACGCAGTTTAGACATCAGCCACGGTATCCCTGTGGAGTTGAAAGCAGGAGAGTGCATGTTTCATCACTGCCTAAACTGGCACGGTACACCGCCAAATGTCACTGACCGTCAACGTCGAGCGTTTGTCATGATCTTCATGGCACAAGACGTTTGCTATAACAATGCACAATCTTCAGGACACGTCCTTGTTCCAACAATTGAGGTAAAAGATGGAGAACCACTTGTAGGAGATGCGTTCCCAGTAGCATAACAAGGTTTGGATACAAAGATGCAAGATTCAACGTTTATTAAAAGAGTCATTCTCAAAAACTATAAGAGTATAGCTGCGTGTGATGTGCAGTTGCAGCCGTTGACATTTCTTGTTGGTCGCAATGGGTCGGGGAAAAGCAATTTCCTTGATGCGTTGCGTTTTGTTGCTGATGCATTAAATTCCTCACTTGATCATGCAATACGTGATCGTGGTGGTATCAATGATGTCCGCCGTCGTTCTCGCGGACATCCAAACCATTTCAGTATTAGACTTGAATTCGTTTTATCTGATGGTTCAACGGGACATTATGCTTTCCGCATTGGAACAAGTTCACAAAGAGGTTACGAGGTGCAAAAAGAACAGTGTAAACTGCATTCTGATTTATACTATCATATTGATAAAGGAAATGTGACGCGTACGAGTGTGAAGGTTGCACCGGCTGCTGCACCTGATAGACTCTACTTGGTAAATGCTTCCGGTCTACCCGAATTCCGACCTATCTATGATGCGTTCTCTCAGATGGGGTTTTACAATCTCAATCCTAATAAAATCCGCGATCTTCAATTACACGATAATACGGACATGCTTCTGCAAGATGGAAGCAACCTTACGAATGTCTTCTCAAAACTGTCACCCATTGTGAAACAGGACATTGAGGAATACCTTTCAATAATCGTACCTGGTGTTCGTGGTGTAGAAGTAGAAAAGGTGGGGGACAAGGAGATATTAGTGTTTAGACAGGATGTTGTAGGAGACAAACACCCCTGCCGATTTCATGTAAACAATATGTCTGATGGCACACTGCGATTGTTGGGAATTTTGGTGGCACTCTCTCAGAATAAACGTAATACGCAAAAGCATGTCTCACTTATAGGAATTGAAAAACCAGAGATAGCAATGTATCCTGCAATGGTAGGCGCGTTACTTGATGAATTTCAGAACGCTGCCTACAACACGCAAGTTATCGTAACTACTCATAGTCCAGACTTACTTGATGAAAAGAGTCTTGATGTAGATTCAATTCTCGTTGCAGAAGTACATAATGGAAATACAATTGTTGCACCCGTGGATGATGTATGCAGATCGGTGGTACATGACAAGATGTTTACAGTAGGCGATCTATTACGTAGAGATCAATTGGAACCTGACATGGAATTTATTTCTTCTACCGAAAAAGCAAAACAACTCAGTCTATTCAATTTTTAGGGAAGATCCAAGTAAAAAAGGAACATAGGAAAAGCGTAGATGCCCCTCAAAATTGGTTGTATTGTGGAAGGACAAGGTGATGTGACAGCCGTGCCAGTCCTGATTCGACGTATTGCAGCGGAACGTTATCCTGAAATAGCAATTCATATACCTCGGCCAATCCGTGTCAATAGAGCTCAAGTTGTTCTACCAGATCAACTTGAACAAGAAGTTGAATTAGCTGCCCAAAGAATTGGTAGAAATGGTGCAATCTTTATTATCCTTGACAGTGACGATGACTGTCCAGCACAATTAGGTCCAGCACTCCTATATCGTGCATCACAAGTCCGTGACAATTTACCAATCGCTGTTGTGCTCGCAAAACGTGAACTTGAGACA
Organism: Candidatus Poribacteria bacterium; assembly: GCA_963663765.2. Classification (GTDB taxonomy): domain Bacteria; phylum Poribacteria; class WGA-4E; order WGA-4E; family WGA-3G; genus MSPOR6. Next base: position 477,612 of record CAXXUA010000003.1, read on the forward strand.
TGGTTTCTTGCTGCAGCTGAGTCACTTCGCGGGATAAGAGGATTAAAAAGTGATATTGAACCACCAAACGATCCAGAGGCTATCCGTGGCGCGAAAGAATGGTTACATAATCGAATGCAAAAAGGTAAAACGTATAGCCCAAGGCGCGACCAACCCGCACTCGCAGCACTATTTGACTTTGAACAAGCGCGACAAACAGATTCTTTTGATAAATGCTACCGCGACATCGTTCGTCTCCTTGAAGAATTGCAAACAGTCAATGACTCAACAACTGAATAAACGTAAAGATACGACTTGTGCCAGTTAACCCATTGTTTTCAAAGTTTTTACATATATTAGGTTTATAATGCACACATATCGTCCCTACGGGACTAAAGAGGATGTAGTATGACATTTTTCTATAAACATATCGTCCCTACGGGACTGAAGAGGATGTAGTATAACGTTTTTCTACAGGACTTACGCAGTTTTCATGATTTAATCAAGAATTGTGATGAAAATGATGTAATTTTCAGCATTTTTTAGGTTTCCGGCGCGCTTACAAAGCACCAAATCAAGAAATCAACGGTATGAATGCCTTTTGGCATTCCCTGGGTATGAATCATGGAGCATGCCATACGCGCATGCTTCTTTAGGCATTCACCGCCTACCGTTTGGTGCGTAAGTGCTGATGTGTTTCCATTGTAAGTTTATAATGCACAAACTAAAAGTTTGTGCTACAAAAAGAGGCATTATATATTAGTAACGGTATTATTTAGCACAACTCGTTAAAGATATAAAATCTATTGCATCTAATTAACCAACAAAAATGGAGGATTTAAAGTGGAAAACAAACCAAATGTCATATTTGTTCTAACAGACGACCAAGGCCCTTGGGCAATGGGTTGTAGTGGTAACGACGAACTCCGCACTCCCTTTATTGACCAACTTGCTGCTGAAGGCACCCGCTTTCCCAATTTCTTCTGCACGAGTCCTGTCTGTTCCCCCGCTCGCGCAAGCCTCATGACTGGACGTATCCCCTCAGCACACGGTGTACACGACTGGATTCGTGATGGAAACATGCCACCCGACCCCTCACGATACCTTGAAGGATTAACATGCTATAGCGATGTACTTGCAGAAAACAATTACACCGTGGGATTGAGTGGTAAGTGGCATCTCGGTGATAGCGTGTCACCACAGCACGGATTCAGTCACTGGTTTGCTTTACCTACAGGGGGCAGCAAATACAACGATGCTAACATGATCCGTGATGGAAAGGTGGAGATGCAGCCTGGTTATCTCACCGATATCATCACAGATGATGCCTTAGAGTTTATCTCTGCTAATAAAGACGGACCTTTCTATCTCAGCGTCAACTACAACGCACCACATACACCGTTTAATGGACACCCACAAGACATCGTAGATTCTTATGATGATTGTCCATTCAAAACATGTCCACAAGAGGCGTTACATCCATGGGCAGTGCAAGGTGCAGCAGCACACATGGGTAATCGCGAGTCGTTGAAGGGTTATTTCGCTGCAATAACAGCACTTGATCTCAACGTCGGACGCATCTTAGATCGACTTGGGGAATTAGGTATCCGAGAAAATACCCTTGTTGTCTTTAGCAGTGATAACGGTTACTCTTGCGGACATAACGGTTTCTGGCACAAAGGTAACGGGACGTTCCCTCTGAATATGTATGAAAACTCCGTGAAAGTTCCCTTTGTCATTAGCCAACCCGGAAGGATACCTGAAGGCCACGTCAGCGAAGCAATGGTAAGTCAATATGATTTCATGCCTACACTTCTGGACTATCTCGGTTTACCCGATCCAAATGATGATATGTCCCCTGGCAAAAGTTTTGTGCCAGCACTCACAGGTGAAACAAACGATGCACAGGAACAGATCGTAGTTTTTGATGAATACGGTCCTGTCCGAATGATCCGCACACAAGAGTGGAAATATGTTCACCGCTATCCCTACGGTCCGCACGAACTCTATAATTTGAAGAAAGACCGGAAGGAACGCAATAATCTGGTAGGGAACAATGATCACAATGCACTAATTTCTGAGATGCGCAGTCAAATGGGGGCATGGTTTGAACGATATGTCGTTCCCGAATTGGATGGCGCAAGATGTTCGGTAACAGGCGGTGGACAAGCAGCTAAAATAGAGGATGGACAATACGGTGAAGATTCGTTCCATCCAAGATACGCTGCACCCCGACGTAATGTGTAGTTGACCTATTCATTGTTGATTTGGTAATTTCAAATGGGAGAAGGCATGGCAGATCAGGATAAAACCCAGAATGCGAATATCTCAAGAAGAAGTTTTTTGAAGAACATCGGCACTGGAGCTGCCGCTGCAGCCTTGACTCCAGCAACCTTGATTGCTGCAGAAAAAATAGGAGAAAATCAAATGCAAAACCAACCAAATGTTATTTTTATTTTGACAGATGACCAGGGACCTTGGGCAGCAGGTTGTTGCGGTAACGATGAAGTCCGCACACCTTTTATTGACCAACTTGCCTCAGAAGGGACACGTTTTCCCAATTTTTTCTGCACAACCCCCGTGTGTTCTCCAGCACGCGCGAGTCTGATGACGGGTCGTATCCCCTCAGCGCACGGTGTGCATGATTTTTGCCGTGACGGCAGCATGCCACCCAAAGCTGAACGTTACCTTGAAGGATTGACCTGCTATTCTGATGTGCTTGCTGAAAACGATTACACCGTAGGTCTAAGCGGAAAGTGGCATCTCGGTGACAGTTTAACACCTCAACACGGATTTAGCCACTGGTTCGCTTTACCATTAGGCGGAAGTAAATACAACAACGCCAACATGATTAGAGATGGAAAAGTAGAGAGGCAACCCGGCTATCTAACTGATGTAATCACCGATGACGCATTAAACTTCATTTCTGAAAATAAAGAGGGACCTTTTTATCTTAGCGTCAACTACAACGCGCCACATACACCGTTTAATGGACATCCGAAAGACATCGTAGACTCCTACGATGATTGCCCATTCAAGACATGTCCACAAGAAGCATTACATCCTTGGGCAGGACGCGGAACAGCACAACACATGGGCAATCGTGCCTCATTAAAAGGATATTTCGCAGCGATTACGGCACTCGATCTTAACGTCGGACGCATTTTAGAACGGCTTGATGCGTTAAGTATCAGAGAAAATACCCTTGTAGTCTTTAGTAGTGATAACGGTTATTCATGTGGACATCACGGATTTTGGCACAAAGGCAACGGCACATTCCCTCTGAATATGTACGAAAATTCGGTGAAAGTTCCTTTTATCATTAGCCAACCCGGAAGAATTCCTGAGGGACGCACCAGTGAAGCAATGGTAAGTCAATACGATTTCATGCCCACACTGCTGGATTATCTCGATCTACCCGACCCAAATGACGATCTGTCACCGGGTAAAAGTTTTGTCCCTGCACTCAACAGGGAAACAAACGATGCACAAGATAGGGTTGTCGTCTTTGATGAATATGGTCCTGTCCGTATGATACGCACGCAAGAGTGGAAATATGTTCACCGCTATCCTTACGGTCCACATGAATTGTATGACTTGGCGAAAGACCCGGACGAACGGAAAAACCTGATTGATGATAGATCTCAAAGAGCACTGATTAGCGATATGCGGAAACAGATGGGAGCATGGTTTGAACGTTACGTCATCCCACGTTTAGATGGTTCAAGATTTGGTGTTACGGGTGGAGGACAGGCTGCTAAAATAGGCAATGGAGTGTATGGTGAAGATGCCTTCAAAATCAGGAACCAAAACCGTATACAAGATGGACAGAATAGATAGCCAACAGATCTATCTGACAGGTCTTACGTAGTTTTCATGATCCAATCAAGAATTAAGACGAAAACGATGTAATTTTCAGCATTTTTTAGGTTTCCGGCGCGCTTACAAAGCACTAAATCAAGAAATCAACGGTATGAATGCCTTTTGGCATTCCCCCAAATCAACGCCGAATGCGCCTATGGCATTCGGCGGGTATGAATGCCTTTTGGCATTCCCCCAAATCAACGCCGAATGCGCCTATGGCATTCGGCGGGTATGAATGCCATAGGCGCATTCACCGCCTACCGTTGGGTGCGTAAGTCCTGTCTGATTCAGATGTAGTTTCAAATATATAAGGAGTGATATGGCGAGTGCGTTTGCCCCTGGCAACATTTCGTGTGTCTTTAAAATCATCCCGCACACAGACCCAGCACGTATGCATTCTCTCGGCATGGGTTTTACTATCAAAGAAGGCGTCCAAGTTTCCGTTTCTGAACATCATAAAACCAAGGTACTGTTCAACAACAAGGACATCACATTTCCGACTGTTCGCACTGTGGTTCATCAACTCATACAAGACACTGATACTCCAGGTGTAGTCGTAGACTTGGCTTCACCATTACCTTTGGGATGTGGTTTCGGTTTGAGTGGTGCGGCTGCCCTTGCCACAGCATACGCGTTAAACGCACTGATTAAGTTGCGTAAAGACAATGAAGAATTAGCAATGGTTGCACATGTGGCTGAAGTTGAAAATCGAACCGGATTAGGTGACGTATGTTCACAATACCACGGGGGATGCCTGGTGAAGTTGACGGAAGGCGCACCCTTACACGCAGACAAGTTGCCGATACCCGAACAACCTATCTACTATCGGTATTTTGGACCGATACAAACAAGCGAAGTTCTCAGAGACACTGAACAAACAAAACGTATCAACAGAGCAGCGGATACAACGTTAGCTATTTTGAAAAAACTTAGACGTACCCAGTCAAATCCTGAATTGTTTACTGAATGTTTTGCAGTTGCAAAGCAATTTTCAGTAGATAGTGGGTTGTTAAGCGATACACGTGTGATAAATACAATCGCACAGATAGAGGCTGCAGGTGGCGCCGCATCTATGATAATGTTGGGTAACGGGGTTTTCAGCACACATGCATTTAATGGTGCTACAGAAACGTATCTTGTTAATAATCCTGCACGACTCATCTAAAACATAAGTTTTGCGTTTTATGCTAAAGTATCTCACGACTTGTGCCAGTTACCCAATTTATTCCATTTTCATGTGATAATGTCTCATTAGCAGCGGAAATCTGGTAGGAGCGATCTCACGGTCGCGACCAGCAAATCAACGGTATGAATGCCTTTTGGCATTCCCCGGGTCGCTCCTACCAGATCTCTGCTGCAAATGAGACATAATACAATAGAAATGGTATTTTTTAGCAAAACTCGTTATCTCAACATGTTGGATTTGATATGAGAATAATAATCACACTTTTCCTCGCGTTTTTTGCAACATCTTCAGCTTACTGTACGGTGACTATAGAAGACGTAACATTAGGATTCAACAAGGGATATAAGACAGGGAAATGGACACCATTAAACGTTACCGTGCGTAGCCAAAATGAACCCAGCACATTTAGCGGAGAAGTCGTTGTTGAAGTTCGTAACATCATCTCAGATCAACCTATATACCGTTATGCGACACCACTGCGTTTGAACAAAACTGACCAAAAACACAAGACTCTTTATATCTACTGTCCAAAAACCGTAATAAACGTTGCCATTCAAATTGTTGGAACAAAAAAATCTGATGAGGGAATTGAGGCATCGATTGCAGCCCTGCTTGCGACGCATGCAATTGTCCCGCCAACACCAATTGCAAACAAAGACTACTTCGTCCTTGTTTTAGCTCCAAGCGGAGATAAACTCCAGAATTTCATTGACAATAATCCGTTAGATGATGAAAACACGCAAGCACACATCAAGTACCTCCCAAATGCAAACGCATTACCGATAAAATGGATAGGTTATGATGCCGTTGATATAATGGTTATTCGTGAAGTATCCTTATCCGATAGACGTATCTCAAAATCACAACAAACTGCACTGTTAGCATGGGTGCAGCGTGGAGGTACACTCATCGTTTCTGGTGGTAGTAACTTTTCTTATCTGAAAGGTAGTTTTATTGAACAGCATCTTCCAGTCAAATTGATACGTGAAATGACAATTGATAAAATGCCTTTAGTCTTACAACAACAATTCGGTTCCGATGTTAGTCCCACTGATAAGGGAGATTTAGAGGGTTCACCGTTTAAGGTCATTCAATTTGAACCTAAACCAGAATGTCACACTTTACTCGGTACAGATAAACAGATTTACATCGCGAAACGCGCTTTGGGAAGTGGACAAATCATTAGTCTTGCTTTTGACTACAATGCACCATCATTTTCAGACAAGAGAGTAGGTGAAACATTATGGCGATGGCTACTTACCAAACACGGAAAATCACCCAAACTGTTATCTGAAAGGTATTCGCCATTTCGGCAGCACGAGGAGAAAATACAAAAACAATTTCTCTCTAAAATGCCCACTCAAGTTCCCATTATCAAACTACTATCAGGAATATTACCGTTATACATACTCTGTCTTGGTGGGATGACCTTCTATTTTGGTAGACGCAACCACCCACTGCAAAAGAGATTTCGCAGTTATTGGATGAGTGGGTTAATATTCGTGTTAGTCTCCGTTAGCGCGATCGGTGTTGCGCGAACAATTTTACCTAAAAAAATAATAACAGAACACTTTTCAATCTTATCAATTTTTCCTGAAATAAATAATGCTAATATCCAGAGTTATGTTTCGTTGAGGGTTGCTGCACGAACAAATACACACATGCCACTTACACAAGATACCGTCATTCGACCTTTAGAATATAGGAATATATCGAATCCATCGCAATTCTTTCAAGGCATACCGTTTCAGCAACGAGATGTCATCATAGAACCGTGGAATCCTTCCAATTATTTGAAAGAGACATTCTTCCCATTGGACATACAAAAAACTGATATAACATTAGAAAATACATGGCGAATTACAAATGAAGCATCAACCTATTTAGGAACAGTTACTCTTGGAAAGAATAAACTATCGTCATCAGAGTCATCAAACGAAACGATACGAAAAATACCATCTTTGAAAGGTCTTGATGGAACACGAAAAGAGTTTGCTAAAATCTTACAACAGGAAGGTCTACTACAATATCTGTTGCACGAAAAAAGTGAACTTATTATTGACAATACACCGCAACGTAAGGTATTAATTGGTTGGACGTCACAGTTAGAACAAATTTTAGCAGGTAATCCTAAAATCTCAACAAGTGAAAACTTTTCCTCAAATGGTGAAACTTTAGTTATTATGTATCTTGATGAAACAGATTTATGAATGCAACCTCAAATCTTAACTGACATTAAGCAAACAAGTACGGGAAATATAGGAAAAATTATGAATACTAACATGACTCAAATTGAAAATAAACTATGGAGTGCTGCTGATGAATTAAGAGCCAATTCAAGTCTCAAAGGATCCGAATACTCTACTCCTGTTTTAGGACTAATCTTTTTAAAATACGCTGACTATAAATTCAAACAGGTACAACAAGAACTCAACGCAGAAACACCTTCGGGGACACGAATACGAATTGATGAAAGAACACAATTCCAAGCAAGAGGTGCTTTTTATTTGCCAAAAGAAGCAAGATTCCAACATCTTCTGAATTTACCGGAAAGTGACAACATTGGACAATCTATCACCAATGCAATGAAAGCTATTGAAGCTGAGAACAAACAGGTCGAAGGTGTTTTGCCCAAAAACTACAATCGCCTTGCAAAAAATACCCTCATAGAACTCCTACGTATTATGGAACAAATTTCAATGGATATTGAGGGAGATGCATTCGGTAAGGTCTATGAATACTTTCTCGGTAATTTTGCTATGAGTGAGGGGCAAAAAGGTGGTGAGTTCTTCACTCCGACTTCATTGGTTAAACTCATCGTTGAAATACAGCAACCATTTCATGGACGTATTCTTGACCCCGCGTGTGGATCCGGTGGCATGTTCGTTCAAAGTGAGGAGTTCATTCGGAATCACACACAAAATGGTAATCAAGGACATATTAGCATTCATGGTGTTGAACGGGTGAATGAGACTATAAGACTCTGCAAGATGAACCTTGCAGTGCATGGACATGAAGGGGACATAAGGCAAGCGAACAGTTATTATGAAGATCCGCATAAGTCCTTAGGTAAATTTGATTTTGTGATGGCGAATCCACCCTTTAATGTGGACAGAGTAGATATGGAACGTATAAAGGATGATCCACGATTTCCCTTCGGCATGCCACGCGTAGATAACGCTAATTATATTTGGATACAGTTGTTTATGAGCTCGTTGAACGATACCGGTAAAGCGGGTTTTGTGATGGCAAACTCCGCTGCAGACGCACGCTCCTCCGAATTAGAAATTCGCAAACAGATGATTGAATCTCGCGTTGTTGATGTGATGATAAGCATTGCCTCAAATTTCTTTTACACGGTAACGCTACCGTGTACTCTCTGGTTCTTTGATAAGTCTAAAAAGGATACCGACAGACACGATAAAGTGTTATTCATTGATGCACGCAGTCTCTATCATCAAGTCAGTCGCGCACATCGTGAGTTCACTCCCATGCAACTCGAATTCTTGGCAAACATAGCTCGCCTTTACCGAAACGAAAACCCTGAAAATAGTCACGAAAGCGAGGAACTCCTAAATACCAAATTCCCTGATGGAGTATACGTTGATGTCCCCGGTCTATGCAAAGTTGCTACCGTAGAAGAAATTGAAGCACAAGGATGGAGCTTAAACCCCGGACGTTATGTCGGTGTCGCAACGCAGGAAACAGAGGATTATGACTTCACGCAACGGTTCATAGAACTCAATGAGGAATTAGAAATCCTAAACGCAGAGGCACACCAACTTGAAGAGCGTATCGCAGAGAATGTTGCGAAGATTTTAGAGTATACGGTATAATATGGTGAGGTAGAATTTTGAGTGAATCAATGAAAAAGGTGAAGTGGGTTGGTGATTCCCGTGTGCAAGTTAGAAATTTTCCAAAAGCTGCGAGAACAATAATTGGTGAAGTATTACAGGCTGCTCAATCCGGACTTAAACACAAGAATGCCAAACCGTTGCGTGGAATAGGTTCAGGTGTATTTGAGATTACTGCTCGTTACGACACGAATACCTATCGAGCAGTTTATACTGTCAAGTTGGGTGAGAATATCTATGTGCTTCACACATTCCAGAAGAAATCCACGCTTGGTATCCGCACACCTAAAAGGGAAATTGATTTGATTAAAGAACGTCTGAAAATGGCACAGGTTATGGAGGATAACAATGAATAAAGAAATTAAAATTGAGGAAAGTTCAGGCAATGTGTTTTTAGACATCGGTTTTTCTAAAGAAGAAGCTGAGCGTGAACAGTTAAGGGTGAATCTCGTGATTAAAATCTATCGTCTACTTGAGGAACTAAAACTCACGCCAGCAAAAGCAGAGGATCGTTTTGGACTCAATCCATCTGATGTGGAACGTATACAGAACGGAGATTTCGATTTTAAAGTGGATAAACTTTTTACAATCTTGAATCAGTTGAACCGCGACGTTGAAATTCATATTAAAACCTTCAGACGAAAAAGGCGGACACCAGCGAGTCGTTGCAACTTCATGATCTATCCTACCAAAATCAAATTCTATGCCAAAATCAAATTCTATGCCAAAATCAAATTCTATGATTGAGACGGAGAGAAAGTATATAACAGCATGAATACATAGCAGAACGTAACGCATAAATGACTTAGGACAGATAATCACAGGTTCTACTCCACCGACAAAAAAAACTAAGTATTACGGTAATAAATATCCCTTTATCACTCCAAAAGATATAGAAATAAATTCTCGCATTGTTCAAACCGATCGATTCCTATCACAGAATGGGTTTGAATACAATAAGAATCGCTTGTTCCTTGCAATGCAATATGTGTGACATGCATTGGTAGCAGTCTGGGTAAGATATGCATGACAACTGTTCCCAGTGTAACAAACCAGCAAATCAACAGCATTGTAGTGGATCAACATAAAACACAATCCGTACTTTGTTTATTATCTTTTCAGAACTATGTCAAAAGTCCTTCATAATTTCGCGGGGCGGTGTTGCAACTCCCATAGTCAATAAATCAACATTTGCAAATCTTGAGGCGTGTGTGCCGCCACTCCCAACGTAACAAAAAATCGCCTCCATCCTCAGCACCTACGACAACCTCATAGAAAACTACACCCGCCACATCAAAATCCTTGAAGACATGGCACAAACCCTCTACAGAGAATGGTTCGTCCACTACCAGAGGCTTTCAATTGTCAATATTAGTTGGGCGTATGTCTGTATATATCAGATATAGCGTGACTTCTCACGTTATATCTGATATACTTTACCTCAAAATTCATATAAGCATTTATGCTTTGGAGGTAAAAATGACGAAAAAAGAATCTCGCCATCTACTTGATATGTTAGCAGAAGTTCCTGATAAACGCAACCCAAGAGGAAAACGACATCCGCTACCCGCTATTTTAGGTCTTTCTGTGGTCGCCATGATGTGTGGATATCATAGTTATAGTGCCATCGCAGAATGGGGGAGCACTTATCCACCCGAACTCGCTGTAACCCTTGGGTTCACCCATCAGAAGACACCCTGTGCCTCAACACTCCATTATTGTTTCAAAAAGTTAGACATCAGTGCTTTAGAAAAAACACTCAGCGAGTGGGCAGCTGAGGTGTTCGCTACAATTGACATAGAAGATAAGGACACAGTCGCCATAGATGGCAAAACCTTATGTGGAAGTCTCACTCAAGATGCTCAAATCACACACCTGTTATCTGTTGTAACGCATCAACTCGGCATAACCCTCACACAGCGTCCCGTGTCTGACAAAACTAATGAAATCCCTATTACTTCACGCATCCTTGAAGCGTTTGATGTCGCAGGAAAGGTAGTAACAACAAATGCACTTTTTACTCAACGTAAGTTTTGTCAAGATTTATGTGATGCGGATCAGGGTTATTTAGTTTTAAGAGTTTTCTGTTATTGAGATTTACTGAAAGTTAATACCCAGGTTCGATTTCCTAACTGCACTTTATACATCAGTTTTAGATTATTGAAACCTGAACATCGGTCTTTAGTCCCGTAGGGACGATATGTTTATAGAAAACGAGTAACCTCCCCAGTTCTTTAGTCCCGTAGGGACGATATGTTTATTCCTCTACGCCGTTCCTACTGAACTCAAGAGAGGTAGATAACATTTTTCTATAAACATATCGTCCCTACGGGACTAAAGACATGGACAAGAAGGCAACACATAAATTAACGTCATAGCAAAAAATCATCAATAATACCTAAAACTAAATAACCCTGGCGTATTGCCAGAGGCATTCAATTGTCACTTAAGTTTCTTGTGGGAGGGGTTTGTAACCCCGATTGCTTGAGTAGAATCGGCTCCCGAATCGCGAAAATCACCAAAAAATTAGGAAAAATTCGACAATTGAATGCCTCTGGGCGTATTGCAGAGAATGTTGCGAACATTTTAGAGTATACGGTATAATGTTAAAAGCGTCAAATTATGAATGAAGCAATGAAAGATGTAATATGGGTTGGTGATTCCCGTGTGCAAGTTAGAAATTTTCCCAAAGCCGCGAGAACAAAGGTAGGTTGAGCATTAAGTATCGCTCAAATGGGGGGTAAAGACGAAAACGCAAAACCACTACGGGGAGTAGGTTCAGGTATATTTGAGATCACTGTTCGTTACGATACGAATGCTTATCGCGCAGTTTATACTGTCAAGTTGGGTGAAAATATCTATGTGCTTCATGCATTCCAGAAGAAATCCACGCGTGGTATCCGCACACCTAAAAGGGAAATTGATTTGATTAAACAGCGACTGAAAATAGCACAGGAAATGGAGGCAAAAAATGAGTGAAGAAATTAAAATTGAAGAAAGTTCAGGCAATGTGTTTTTAGACATCGGTTTCTCTGAAGAGGAAGCGGAACGTGAGTTGTTAAGGGTAAATCTCGCCTATGCAATCCACTGCCTACTTAAAGAACTGAAACTGACACCAGCAAAAGCGTCGACACGTTTCGGACTTGATCCGAATGATGTGAAACGTCTGAAGAAGGTGAATTTTGAGGATTTTACTGTAGAACGTCTGCTTACGATTCTGAAAAGACTAAACCGAGACGTTGAAATTCATATTAAGCCTTCCAACGAAAAAGGCAGACACCTGCGAGTCGTTACGACTTCATGATCTATCCTCCCATAATCAAAATCTATGATTCAGACACAAAAAATTAAACATCTACCAATAGATATTATTGACGGTGACCGATCTCACAGGTACCCTAAAAGAAGTGAATTTCAAAATGAAGGTATCCTTTTTCTCAACACCACGAATATTGTGCAAAATAGAATAGATATTACCGAAGCAAATTATGTTTCACAAGAGAAATTCTATGAAATGAAAAAGGGACGACTTCAACAATTTGATATTGTTCTCACGACTCGAGGAAGCGTTGGGAAAGTTGCATTATTTAATTGTAATCCTCCTATAGGTTTAATCAACGCTCAAATGTTGATTTTACGAACTGATGGGAATATAATTGATTCAAAATTTTTATTTTACCAGATGTGTAGTAATGATTTTCAGATAAAACTCAAAAACTTTGCTTCTGGTGCAGCACAACCTCAAATTCCAATTATTGATCTAAAAGAAATTGAAATTGGGGTGCCACCACGCCCAACCCAACGCAAAATCGCCGCCATTCTCAGCACCTACGACAACCTCATAGAAAACAACACCCGCCGCATCAAAATCCTTGAAGACATGGCACAAACCCTCTACCGAGAATGGTTCGTCCACTACCGATTTCCCGGACATGAAAACGTGCCAATGATAGAATCAGAGTTGGGACCGATACCGCTCGGGTGGGAGGTTAAGCAGCTTGGTGAGGTTGCCCAACTGCATAGAGGGAAATCTTATAGAAGTAAAAATCTCGTTAATGAAGGTGAAGGTTTACCATTTCTAAGTCTAAAAAATATTGCTCGAGATGGTGGATTTAGGAATGACAGTTTGAAGTGGTATGATGGCGAATTCAAAGACACACAAGTTGCTACCTCAAATGATATTGTCATGGCACTTACGGATATGACACAAGAACGGAAGGTTGTTGCACGTTCTGCTCGTGTCCCGGATTTTGGACATGAAAAGTATGTTTTTTCTATGGATTTGCTTAAAATTGTACCTTATAAAACAATTCAAGCAGATTTTTTGTACGCTTTACTCAGATATTCAATTTTTCCCAAAATACTTAAGGAATATGCAAACGGTACAACTGTCTTACACTTGAGTCCTGATCATGTCCAATCATGTAAGTTAGTGTTGGCTCCCCATGAATTTAGACAAAAGTATGCTGAAATTGCAAAGTCAGTCCGTCAACAAAACGATTTTCTTCAAAAGAAAAACACCGCCCTCCGCCAAACCCGCGACCTCCTCCTCCCCAAACTCATCTCTGGCGAAATAGACGTATCCCAACTTGATATTGACACACCACACCAAAACTAAAAGCAATTGACAAGTATAAACTTGAAGATGTATAATATCAACAAGTCGATTTAGGAGGAAACAAATGCTCAAAATCAAACCGCAATATCTTGTAAATAACAAAGGCGAAAAAACCGCCGCGCTCCTGCCAATCAAAGAATTCCAACTGCTCATGCAGCGGCTTGAAGACTTAGAAGATACTTTAGAGATGGACGCTGCGGTCGAAACCGAAACAGAGTTCCGCGACTATCAAGACATTCGATCAGAGCTAATGCGTGAATCAACATGAGAACCGATGGGAGATATATTATAGAAAAGGAGGATCCCCTGAAACTTGAAAATATGTTTGAATTCATCAACCCAACAGCGATTCGGATAAAAGGAACACGCGTTGGGATTGAAATTGTCATTGAGCAATTTCTTGCAGGAGCAGACCCAAGGGAAATTCAGCGACTTTATCCGAATCTAACGTTAGAGCAGATTTATGTAACGATTACCTATTATCTGTTGAATAAAAAGAAAATTGATGTCTATATTGCAGAGGGGATCAAACAAGCAGAGGCTGCTTATGCGGAGCAGCTAAAAAACCCGTCTCCTGGAGTCGAACGTCTCATGAAAATTAAAGCGGAACTTAAAGCACAAGGATATTATTCTGTGTAATAATGGATCAGGACTTAGGCAGTTTTCATGATTTAATCAAGAATTGTGATGAAAATGATGTAATTTTCAACATTATTTGTGCTTCCAGCGCGCTTACAAAGCACGCCTACCGTTGGGTGCGTAAGTCCTGTGGATAAACCATGCAAAACCCCTACAGTGAAAACCTACTCGTTGAACAACCTGCAATTGTGATCCTTGAAAATATGGGATGGCATACACAAAATTGTATTAATGAATTCGGATACGGAAACCAAATTTCTACAGGTAGAGTAACGAAATCTGAAGTTGTACTAACTGAAAGACTACGTGCAGCATTAGAACGACTCAACCGGATTGCTCCTCATGATGCAATTGATGATGCAATTGAGAAATTAACTCAATCCCGTGCTCTCATGAACACAGTTGAAGCGAATCGGGAAATCTACTCCCTTTTAAAAGACGGTGTGCCTGTAACAATTTCCGATCCGAAGACACAAGAAGAATCTGCTTTACTCCTTCAAGTAATTGATTGGGAAAATCCGAAGAATAACGACTTCTTCGCGGCATCACAATTCTGGATCACAGGTGAAATGTACACCAGACGACCAGACCTTGTAGGTTTTGTTAACGGTATTCCGTTAGTCCTTATGGAGTTTAAACGGATTGACGAAAATATCTTCTCCGCTTATGACGACAACCTCCGAGACAACAAAGACACTATTCCCCATCTTTTTTGGTATAACGTCTTGATTATCGTATCCAATGGTTCAGAGAGCCGCGTCGGGAGTATTACCTCCGAATGGGAACACTTTTCCGATTGGAAACGGATTGACAGTGAAGATGAGCAAAAGAGAGTATCCTTAGAAATACTGCTGCGTGGTGTCTGCGAACCAGCAAGATTATTGGATATTGTTGAAAACTTTGCGCTATTTATGGAGACACAAGGCGGGACAATTAAACTAATAGCAAAGAATCACCAATACTTAGGCGTAAACAACACAATTAAGGCACTGCAGAAAAAGGAATCAAATGATGGCAAACTCGGTGTATTCTGGCATACACAAGGAAGTGGCAAAAGTGTCTCAATGATCTTTTTTGCGCAGAAAATCCTCAGACGAATCCCAGGGCATTGGACCTTCGTTATCGTAACAGACCGTAAAGAATTGGACACCCAGATATACAAAACCTTCGCATGTGCAAGTGGTGTGCTTACACAACAAGAAGTGCATGCGGAAAACATAGCACATCTTCGTCAACTGCTCAGGCAAGACCACCGCTATATTTTTACACTTATTCAAAAATTTCAGACACAAGATAACGAACCCCATCCTATTCTCTCTGAGCGGTCAGACATTATTGTCATTAATGATGAAGCACACCGTAGTCAATACGACACATTGGCATTGAATATGCGTACCGCGCTCCCGAATGCTGCATATATTGCGTTTACAGGAACACCGCTAATGGCAGGCGAAGAAAGGACACGTGAAGTTTTTGGGGACTACGTGTCAGTATACGATTTTAGACAATCTATAGAGGATAGGGCAACCGTACCACTCTATTATGAAAACCGCGTTCCCAAACTACAATTGACAAATGACCAATTAAACACCGACCTTGAACAGATTCTTGAACAAGTAGATTTGGATGAGGACCAACAAGAAAAAATTGAACGTGAATTTTCACGAGAATACCATCTCATCACTCGTGAAGAACGCTTAGAGGTTATCGCAGAAGATATTGTCTCACATTTCATCGGCAGAGGTTATCGGGGAAAAGCAATGGTCATTTCTATTGATAAACCTACTGCAGTTAAAATGTACGACAAAGTCAAGAAATACTGGCAACAAAAACTCACATCGCTAAAATCAGAACTAAATAGTGATATTCCAAGAGACAGAGAAAAACCACTTGCTGCGCTAATTCAGTATATGGAAGAAACCGATATGGCAGTTGTTGTCTCTACTTCACAAAATGAAATTGATGATCTCAGAAATAGAGGCGTGGACATCAGACCCCATAGACAACGTATGACCACGGAAGACTTGGAAACAAAATTCAAGAACTCAGATGACCCATTTCGTATTGTTTTCCTCTGTGCAATGTGGACAACAGGTTTTGATGTCCCTTCATGTTCTACAATTTATCTCGACAAACCGCAACGTAACCATACATTGATGCAGACAATCGCAAGAGCCAATCGTGTGTTTAAAGATAAAGTCAACGGTTTAATTGTTGATTACATCGGCATTTTACGGAACCTTGAGAGGGCACTTGCTATTTATGCTACTGGTTCTAACGGAGAAGGTAAAAGTCCGATTGCCGATAAGTCAGAACTTATTGCGGTTCTCATAGAAGCAATTGCAAATATTGTTGAATTTTGTAGGAATCTTGGAATTGACTTGCCAAGGATTCAAGAAGTTGAGAGTCTTCAAAAAATCCAATTAATTGACAAGACTGTCAACCTCATTTTAGTAAACGACGAAACGAAAAAGGACTACCTTGAACAAGCAAGCACAGTCTATAAATTATTCAAAGCAATCTTACCAGATACAGCAGCGAACGAGTTCAGCGGAATGTGTTCACTTGTAAACATCATTGCAAGCAAGATAAAAAGTCTTCGTGGACCAGTTGACATCTCCGAAGTTGAAGATGCTGTAGAAGAACTATTGGATCGCTCAATTGCACCTGAAGGATATATCATTAACTCAGGAGAAAACTACTTTGATTCAGAACTTATTGACTTAAACCAAATTGACTTTGAACAACTTGCAGAGAAATTCAACACTGAACACAAACGTACAGAAGCTGAAAAATTAAAAGGTGTAATAAATAGAAAAATCAAAGAGATGGTTCAACTTAACAGCACCCGCATTGATCTGCAAGAAAAATTTGAACAGATGATTGAGGAATACAACGCTGGTCATATAAGCGATGACCGACTTCTTGAAGAAATTCTTGATTTTCTGCAAGAACTTGGTGAAGAGGAACAACGTGCCGATTCCGAAGATCTATCTGAAGAAGAATTAGCGGTCTATGATATTCTCACTAAACCAGAACCCCGCTTGACTGTACCGCAGCGAGAAGAAGTGAAATCTACTGTGAAAGACTTACTTAATTCTCTCAAACATGATAATCTGGTATTAGATTGGCGTAAACAAGAACAATTGAGAGCACAAACTAAAGAAGCAATTGGAACAAAACTTGATGATGGATTACCAGAATGTTACACACCCCAGTTGTTCAATCAGAAATCAGAGGCAGTTTTTCAACACATTTACGACGCTTACTATGGAGAAGGAAAGAGCATATATACCGAAACCTTAAATTCTTAGATATAGAGTTAAGGTGAAAGACATTCTCACTCTATAATATGACCTAAGTTGCTACCAATGTAGTACAATCTCAGGACTTACGCAGTCTCAAAGATTATCGATGGATTTGAGAGTTGATATCGCATATAATCATCCAATAAACTTTGTTTAAGTTCATAAATTGTTTTGCCAAGTTTACGCGCAACACGTTTCAAACAGACCCATATTTGAAAACAACAGGCAATATGATTTCTTTGGGCACGCAACTTGCGACATTGACATTTGCCAATACCCGTGACTTGTTTGATCTCACGATGGAGTTGTTCAATCTTCCAACGTATACGACATTCTTGGTGTGCCGCATCCGCATCCGATTGAGATAAATCGTTTGTCACAATATATTCCGTGCGCCCGGTAGAGGAGGCTATCCGGAACAACTTTACTTGATACCCTTTTGGAAACTTCTTGATGTGCACGCTTTTCCCTTGCCGGATTTCTGTCCGGGTCCAAGATAGGTCTTGGACTTGTTGGTGCGGTTGCTCGCCATCCGTATCGTTTACAAGACGATTTCGTTTCAGGGGCACGTAGTAAATCTTAGAAAGTTTTTCAATCGCTTTCATAACTTGCATGGAGGCATACCAAGTATCCATTAGCACCGTCCGAAACGGTAACTGTTTTTTAGAGTACGCGTTGTGCAACATTTCCAGTAAATGGTCTATTTTGGTTTTACCATCATGATCTATGTCATAAATACGGTAATCAATAATCCAATACTCTTCTGTCTTTGGATTGACATAGATACACGTCACAATACCAATGCCTTTAACGACTTTTTTGTCGCTACCACTCCACTGAGAACGGAGGACCTCAATCTCTTTCGCATAGAGTTTAGGTAGCACAACATCGTCAAAAACAATGTAGCCATCATCATCAAACTCAATGTCGTTTTTGACCGAGTTCCAAAGTTCATTCGCGGGGATGTTTTCACCGCTCAGAAACCGATTGATTTGATCGTGGCTCCACTTATCAGTATGGTCTGCCATATAGGTTTGTGTAAAGTTTGTAAAACTTGATAACAAAAATTGACAATAATCTGAATATAAACTTTGTTTCTTTTCGGAAAGTGTAAATGTAATCATAATGGAATAGTATAGCACAAATCTATTATAGTGCGTAAGTCCTGAATCTGTTAGATTGTGCATCAGAGAACACAAACTGAAAGTTTGTGCTACAAATACTACCGAGAACACAAACTGAAAGTTTGTGCTACAAATACTACCGAGAACACAAACTGAAAGTTTGTGCTACAAATACTACTGAGAACACAAACTGAAAGTTTGTGCTACAAATACTACTGAGAACACAAACTGAAAGTTTGTGCTACAAATACTACCGAAAAGAGGATTATACTCTATAAAAAAGGTGCTTATTTGTCTAAACCTTATAGGTAGCAACTTGCGTTAATATAAGCGAAGAAAGGTAAACAGATGGACGTATTATCGCTGGGTATCTATGTCCTAGACGTACTCGGAAAACCGATCGACCATTTTCCCGAAAAAGGAAAATTAGCACTGTTCGATCAATTAGAAATCCATACAGGTGGTTGTGCAAACAACACCGCCATCGTGTTGTCACGACTTGGTGTTTCTGTGGGGGCAATGGGTAAAATCGGCAACGACCACTTTGGCGACTTAGTCCTGCAATCTCTTACCGAAAACCGGGTTGACACCATGGGTATACAACGGGATACAAAGGTCAACACATCCTTTACATTTGTTGCTATTGCGTCTGATGGAGAACGAAGTTTCTGCCATTACATTGGCGCAAACGGTGAACTTTGCGAAACTGATCTGAATTGGGACATAATTAAAAACACTAAAATACTACACATTGCAGGTGCACTCGTCATGCCGAAATTTGATGGACAGCCGATGGCGAATGTTCTTAAAAAAGCAAAAACACTTGGTATAACAACATCACTTGACACTGCATGGGACGCAACAGGAAAATGGTTAGAAACACTGGAACCGTGTCTACCGTATGTTGACATTATTCTGCCGAATTTGTCTGAAGCAGAACATATTACATGCACAACCGAACTAACTGAAATCACCAAATTCTTTAAAGATTACGGTATCAAAACCGTTGGAATTAAGATGGGTGAACATGGCAGCTACGTTTCAACTCATGAAGAGGAACTGTATATCCCCGCTTATCCTGTTAATGTTGTGGATGCTACAGGTGCTGGAGATGCGTATGTAGCAGGTTTTCTTGCTGGATTGGTGAAAGGTCAGGATCTCAAAGCAACAGCAGAATTAGCTTCAGCCACTGGAGCCGCATGCGTAACTGCTATCGGAACTACCACAGGCATCAAAAACATTGAGGAAACTATGAAAATTTGTGAAAGTGGCACAACTTCATGATGGTGGAAAAGGAACACACACTATGAATGAATCTGCAATCGTTCAAACAGAAAACTTATCCAAATGGTACGGAGAAGTGATGGGAGTGAACGATGTTACCTTGAAGATTCGCCCTGGCATAACCGGTTTACTCGGTCCTAACGGTGCAGGTAAAACAACCTTACTCAAACTGATGACAGGTCAACTTAAACCCAATCAAGGCACCATTACCATCCTAAATGAACCGGTTTGGAACAACTTTCTACTTACAAATAAGTTTGGTTACTGCCCGGATATTGAATTAGCCTACCAATTTATGAGCGGTTTTGAGTTCATCACTTTTTTTGCAACGTTGAGCGGATATGAAAAAACTGAAGGAGAAACACAGAGCCTGAAAGCACTTGAAACAGTGGATATGATTGCTGCTAAAGACAAACCGATTGCTTCCTACAGTAAAGGTATGCGACAGCGGATTAAACTCGCACAAGCCCTTGTGCATGAACCCGAACTCCTTTTCCTTGACGAACCCCTTACCGGACTAGACCCTATCGGCAGACGACATATCATGAATCTACTCTCAAAACTTTCGCAGCAAGGAATCAGCATGATTGTTTCAAGCCACATCCTATATGAAATTGAAGCGGTTACAGAAACTATCCTACTTATCCATCAAGGTCGGATTCTTGCTGAAGGTACTATCTCCGACATCCGTGAACTGATTGACGAACACCCACATAAGGTCTTCCTAAATGCAGATGAACCGCGCCGTTTAGCACAAATATGTCTACCGTATGATGACATTCTCAGCGTCACCTTCGGTGATGAAGCAGGTGATGTTATCATTGAAACGGCGAAACCGGACGCTTTTTATGCGCGACTTCCGCAAATTCTCATTGAAAACAAATTGAACCTCTCCCAACTCTACTCACCTGACGACAATCTATCTGCAGTGTTTAAGTATTTAGTTGGGTAGTATAGTGAAATATACAATGAAGTTTACACTATCAGGTGTAAGGAGCGATCTCCGAATCGCGACTGAACGCCTTGATAGTCGGGAATCGGAGTTCCCTCCTACACCTGAAAGTGTAAAAATAATTCTAAAATCAACTATATTATTCCATCTCCAGAGTATTTACAGATTTCTTCAGAATTCGGTAACCATTTCACCTATAACCCGCGTCATTATATATAGGACTTACGCAGTTTTCATGAATTAATCAAGAATTGCGATGAAAATGATGTAATTTTCAGCGTTTTTTTCAGTTTCCAGCGCCAAATCAAGAAATCAACGGTATGAATGCCTTTTGGCATTCCCCCAAATCAACGCCGAATGCGCCTATGGCATTCGTTGGGTATGAATACCTTTTGGCATTCCCCGCCTACAAAGCGCGCCTACCGTTGGATGCGTAAGTCCTGTATATTGAAACAACTTGAACTAATTTGTCACTTTCTTGAGGTGTCCGATGAAATCTGATGATATAGCACTGATACAAAGAATCCTTGCTGGTGATGAAAACGCCTTTGTTAGTTTGGTTGAAAAATACCAAAAGCAGGTGCATGCGCTCGCTTGGCGGAAAATAGGCGATTTCCACATTGCCGAAGAAATCACACAAGACACCTTTCTCAAAGTCTATCAGAAGTTATCTACATTGAAAAACCCACATCAGTTTTCTGGATGGCTTTATGTGATTGCTACTAATCAATGTCGTGCATGGCTTCGTAAGAAGCGTATTGAAACTGAATCGTTAGAAAAGGCTGATGTTGAGATGGTAAAAGAAGCTTATTCACGATATGTCGCAGAGGAACAAGCGAAAGCTACGACAGAGGCACAACGCAAGGTGGTAAAGAAACTACTTGCAAAACTTAAAGAGAGTGAACGCACGGTCATGACACTCCACTATCTTGGTGAAATGACGGTTGACGAAATCAGTCGATTCTTAGGCGTATCTGCAAGTGCAATCAAGCTCCGTCTTCACCGTGCCCGACAACGTTTGAAAAAGGAGGAACCGATGATACGCGAGGCACTCAGTAACTTCCAACTGTCCCCAAATATTAGTGATAATATCCTACAAAAAGTTAGACATCTAAAACCCGCTGCACCCTCAGGAAGTAAACCAGTTATTCCGTGGGTGATAGGCGCGTCAAGTGCTCTTTTGATTTTGCTAATACTTGGATTAGGCAGCCAATACTTAGCACGATTCCAAAAACCCTACAGTTTAGACTCCCAATCTGAGTTAGCTGTGGAACTCATTGAAACACCTGTTGTGCTAAATCGTGAGGTAAAACCGGATATCCGAAATCAGTTTGGACAAAATGCTGATGATACGGGTAAAGGAAATGGAACTGGACAGGAGTCTAATCAGGTTATATCTGACAAAGGCGACTATACGCAATGGGGTCTCCCAGAAAATGCCAAAGCACGTCTTGGAAAAGGAAGTATAAAGGGAATAAGTGTTTCACCAGATAATACGCAAATTGCGGTAGCAAGTGCTACCGGTGTATGGATCTATAATACGCAATCTGGTAAAGAGCAGGCTTTACTGACTGACCATATAACACTCACAAACAAAGTGACGTATTCATCAGATGGCAAAACTTTAGCTACTGGCTCACATGAAAGAATTTTGCTGTGGGATATATCCTCCGGAAAACTGTTGAAATACTTCAAAGGACATGATGCTCGGTTAGTATCATTAAGATTCTTTGGGAATGGTAAAACCCTCTTGAGTGTATATAGTGATGACACAGCATGTTTATGGGATTTTACCTCTGGAAGAAAACTAAAGGAAATAGTTATAAAATCAAGAGATTTGTTGTCCGATACTTCACGTGAAGGATTAAATGGCCGTTTGATTAACATCATTAAAAAACTGAATCACACCATTGGACATCAATCCACGGTATCGCAACTTTACGTAAGTAATCATAACAAAAATGGCATTTTTGCTAATGGATACGAGAATGGGATAATTAGGTTGGAGGATGCAACAACTGGGAAACACTTGAAAACCCTAAAGAATGATGATGATAAAGATAGTGTCGTCAGTTTAGTGTTTTCCCCAAATGGAAAATTAATTGCAGTTGGACATCAAAGTGGTTTACTCAAATTATGGGATATCACTACCGGTCAATTGCTTAAGACCCTATCGTCAATTTATATACTTAGCGAAATAAATGAATCACCTACATTCTCAAAAGATGGAAAAACTTTGGCATGTCAAGCAAAACATGGTGATATAGAGTTGTGGGATATTACAACAAGAACGCTGCACGTAAAACTAAAGGGTATATTAGACAAAACAATTCATGTGTTAGCATTTTCACCAGAAGGACAAATGATTACTGGAGCAAATCTAAAGGGGGAAATTCGAATTTGGAACACTGCCACTGGTAACGAATTGCTCTCTTTTAGAACAACCCATATAAATGGAGTTCCTGCTTTAAAATATTCATCTGATAGCAAAACCATAGCAAGTGAACAGGGTGGGACAATTCAGTTATGGGATGCCTTAAACTTCACTCAAAAGTCAAAAAGTATACACATTAAAACTTGGGGTCCTGCAATAGTTTTTTCTCAGGGTGGTAGGACAATGACAATCGGAGAAGAATTCAGATATAAGAAACATTCCCGAGGAGCACATGCCAAGGAGAGCCTTATCGGCAAGGTGAGTTTATGGAATACAAGTACAGGGAACAAGTTGTACGATTTTAGTGTCGAATCACACACAGGAGAATTGCCCAAACTGCCAGCAATTTCAAAGTTTACCAGTGGAATATATGGTCGAGCTGTTTTTTCTCATAACGGTAATATGTTTGCCGTTCCTTTAAATTCAAAGCGTGCATCCAAGGAGAACCAATTCAGTATACACTTATGGAAGATATGGGAGAATCCCATCAACCCCTCCCACATCACTCACAAAGACCATGTAGATATAACTTTCAAGGGACATACTGCTAAAATTAACGCATTAGTATTCACCCAAGACGGAAAAACTCTTGCAAGCGGAAGTGATGATGGAACAATTCGAATTTGGGATACAAGTACTGGCACAGAGATTTCAAGTCTGCCATTAGGCAAGACACGAACCTTTGCTTTCTCTGTTGATGGTATCATCTTGGCAAGTGGAATTGATAGGACAATTCAGTTATGGGATGTTCCTACGAAAACACAAATGAAGACTCTTGAATTGGAAGCTAATTTCGTGAGTGCATTGGCAATTTCACCTGATAACAAAATTCTTGCAAGTGGAAGTCATAATGGCGTAATTCATCTTTTGCATATTGCAACTGGAAACAAACTGTCTACCCTACAAGGACATACTGATACGATTGACTCATTAGAGTTTTCTTCGGACGGTGAAACATTAGCGAGTAGTAGTTATGATGGTGCTATTTTTTTATGGGATCTCAAATCCATAGCGAACACTAACCAACATCCTCAGTAGGTTGTCCAAACCGCACTAACGCACCAATATCCGGCTCATCAGTTGCCAACGCAGCAAAACTACCATCAACGATAGCACGTCGCATCCCGCGCATAAGACTAAGATAAAAATACAAGTTGTGCAAAGTGTGCAGTTGCGAACCGAGGATCTCATTTTCAATATGCAAATGCCGTAGATAAGCGCGCGTGAAATTTTGACAGGTATAGCAGCAACAAGCCGGATCTAAAGGACTAAAGTCACGCGTGTATTTTGCATTCTTTATACGGACAATACCTTCAGATGTAAACAGCGATCCGTTGCGTGCATTTCGTGTCGGCATCACACAATCGAACATATCAACTCCACAACGGACACCATGCACCAAATCTTCAGGTGTGCCGACCCCCATTAAGTAGCGCGGTTTATCTTCCGGTAGCAGCGGTGCAGTGTATGCCAACATCTCGTACATCAAGTTTTTTTCTTCACCAACACTCAAACCACCGATAGCATATCCCGGAAAACCGATTGATACCGTTCCCTCAACACTTGTCTGTCGAAGGTCACGCTCCATACCTCCCTGCACAATTCCGAATAGCAGTTGATGTGGATTTTGATGTGCTTTTTTACTCCGTTCTGCCCAACGTAATGTCATCTCCATTGAATTCTTGAGGTACTCGTAATCATTTGGCAGTGCTGGACATTCATCAAAAATCATGATGATGTCTGCTCCGAGGGCGTTTTGGATTTCAATGGAACGTTCAGGACTAATAAAACGTTCAGTGCCATCTATGGGAGAACGAAACGACACTCCCTCCTCTGTAATCTTTCGCAGTGGACCGAGGCTAAACACCTGAAACCCGCCACTATCGGTTAATATGGGATTATCCCATCCCATAAACGAATGTAAACCGCCTGCTTCTTGAACCACATCATGCCCTGGACGTAGATAAAGATGATATGTATTCGCAAGGATAATTTCTGCCTGAATCTGATCCAATAGGGTTTCGGGTGTGCATGCCTTCACTGTACCGCGCGTACCGACCGGCATAAAAATTGGAGTATTCACAACACCGTGTGCTGTGCGAAGCTTACCTACGCGTGCTTCAGTCTTTGTGTCTTTATGGATGAGGGTATAAGGATTTTCAGTTGCTACCATTATCCACATTTTAGCACAGTCATTACCCATCAATCAAGAGTAAAGACCAATACATCAGGGTTATTCAGTTTTCAATTTATTAAGTAAATTCTATCACAGTCGTTAATCCTTGAGTTAGTTTTTTGGTGGAGTTAACTCATTCTTTGTCTGAACCAGGATTTTCAGGATTACCAGATTTTCAGGATTTACCTCGTCAAGGGTTTTTGATAAGTGTTTATGCCCTCTTTTGGAATAGGATCTGATGAGAAAATCTTGATAATCTACTAATCCTGAAAATCCTGGTTCAGACAGTAAACAAAAATACCATGAAAAATCAATATATATTTCACTAATCTTAACCCAAAGTTAACTGGCATAACGATAGATTCTTAAAACTGAATAACCCTGCAAATTAAAGAACACAAAGCATCTGACAAGTACAAAACATAATAAAATTACTATAGTTTGGACAATTTCCAGACATGAGTTGAAAAGAAATTTATTCACTGCTTATGTTACCAAATCAATACACAACAAACAAAACGCAAACCCTCTTTGCTCCATTGGAGCAATATGTTTATAGTCATATTGTCAACCGACATCTTCACTCCAGCGGAGCGGTATGTGATTTCCAACACACAGCACTCCGCTGGAGTGCTGTGTGTTCTCCAGTTTCATAATATACGAAACTCGTAGCAAAATAGACGTTCTATTGAATACTCAACCTCTACAAACTGAGAATTGTCCAAACAATAGTAAAATTATACTAGAAAAAACGATAAAAAACCCATTTAGTTGTTTTTTCAACGCAATAAGTAGTTTTGGACATATAAAAAACTCTTAGAAAATGCTATAAACATAGATATAGACTACATTTATAGCATATTTTATCTTGAAATAAATGTCTAATTTTTTAGTATAATATTAGAAGTGAAATTGGCAGGCGGTCACCTCCCAAAAAATCAAAAAAGCAATCGGAGTTGCGATGTCTGAATTGTGATCTTTAGGTATGATACAAAACTTATCAGAAAAATGCAACTCCTTTGATATATACAAAGGAGTTTTTCATGAATCTTATTGAAGTCATGGAACAGTTTCCAGATCAAGAATCATGTATTACACAAGCGACTTCGTTGGCATGATAGGCTTTGTAAGGTTTGTTACTGAGATATTATATGCAATGCGTATTGTTTCGGGCAGTGCGGTTGTGGTGTCATCATCATTTTTGTATAAGGTAAAACTGATGAGAATGACAGCGGTGATCCCGCATGTCATGATGACGACATTTCGGATTTGTCTAAGACTCATGTGTTGGTTCATATAGCGTCTATGGGTGAATGCGTTAGTTTGCGATGCCAACGATTGTTTATAGCAGGGAAGGGACGGCAAATAAGCATGATGTTCCCTTAAGTGCGGATTTTATGCGCTGGGATCGCATTGTTTTTTGATATGTTTCTGTGTAGAGTTTGATATATTCAGGTGATTTTCCGATCAATCGTTCTGGTGGTGGTGTGTTGTTTTGGTTGTATATCAATAAGTATGTGCTGCAGAGGACGAGTCCTGCGCCGCCGAGGAATCCGTATATGTTTGGGCTGCCGAAACCGTATCCGCCGGGTGTTTGATTAGTGTCGCTTGTTGTACTTCCGAAGGTGTATGCGGCGAGGATGCCGGTAGTGGCACTGATGATGGGAACGCATGCGCCGACAACCATCCATGTGGTTGTATTTATATCGTTTTTTGCGTCGAATTCGGCTTGAGTTATTGCTTTGTGCTTTTGTTGTTGTGCGAACGTTGTGAGTGGCGTACTACAGAGCAACGCTATCATACATGTAAGGACAATGGACGACAATTGTTGTAATCTCATATATTACCTCTGAGATGTGTCGGATATGATTTAATGATAGCACAACGCATATTTTGTGGCAAGCATTTAATTTCGGAATAAGTAGTTTTGGATATATAAAAAACTTTTTGAAAATGCTATAAACATAGATATAGACTGTATTTATAGCATATTTTATCATGACAAAAATGTCTAATTTGTAGTATAATATTAGAAGTGAAATTGGGAGGCGGTCACCTCCCAATAAATCAGAAAAGCAATCGGAGTTGCGATGTCTGAATTGTGATCTTTAGGTATGATACAAAAGTTATCTGACAAGTTCAAAACATGATTAAATTACTATAGTTTGGGTAATTTCCAATCATGAGTTGATAAGAAATTTATTCACTGCTTATGTTACCAAATCAATACACAACGAACAAAACGCAAACCCTCTTTGCTCCATCGGAGCAATATGTTTATAGCTACATTGTCAACCGACATCTCCGCTCCAGCGGAGCGGTATGTGATTTCCAACACATAGCACTCCGCTGGAGTGCTATGTGTTCTCCAGTTTCATAATAATATACGAAACTCGTAGCAAAATAGACGTTCAATTGAATACTCAACTTCTACAAACTGAGAATTGTTCAAACAATAGTAAAATTACACAACAAAAAAACGAGAAAAAACCCATTTAGTTGTTTTTTTCAATATTCCGCAAAAATAGAATATTGACATAAACCCATACCACAACAGGATCGAGAATACTTTTGAAAAAAGGACAATAAACACAAAAAAACAACTAAAAAATTCGTAGATTAGGATAAGGTTCACAACCAGAAACATTCAATTGTTGAAGTTCTTGATGTAGATTTGGGAAATAATATCTGATAAGAAGCAATCCTGGTCATCTGATAATCCTGAAAACCATGGTTATAACAATTGCAGAAAACTCTACAATTTACAAAATAACTTGCATTCTTCTCAAAGATTAGACATAATAATACTGAACCGATTACTAAGGAAGAATTTATATGATACGTGTCACTTTCCAAACATTGCATGATGAGTTTTATCGTGTTCTCGCTTCCGTTGGTTTCACCGAAGAACGCGCAAGATTATGTGCAAAGTTGTTTGCCGAAAATCAACGTGATGGCGTATACTCACACGGACTCAACCGTTTCCCAGGCTTTGTTTCAGGCTTGCAACATAAACAGATAAATATTCAAGCAGTACCAGAAAAAGTAGAAAGTTTTGGTGTGATAGAACGTTGGGATGGCAAGATGGGTGTGGGACTTGTCAATGCACATCATTCTATGCAACGCGCGATGGAACTTGCCGATTCACACAGCATCGGTTGTGTAGGATTGTCAAACACAAACCATTGGATGCGCGGCGGTGCTTATGCACTTCAAGCTGCAGAAGCAGGAGATATCGGTATCTGTTGGACAAACACAACCAAACTCATGCCTCCTTGGGGTTCCGCAGAGAAAAAGATTGGAAACAATCCTTTGGCAATTGCTATACCCTGTGAGAATGGACATATTCTACTGGACATGGCAATGAGCCAATATTCAAACGGAAAATTAGAAGTCTTGACACAGCAATCCAAACAACTCCCCCTACCTGGGGGTTATGATACCAAAGGAAATCTTACAGTTGAACCTGCCGAGATATTGGATTCAAAAAGAGCACTACCAATCGGCTATTGGAAAGGTTCTGGTTTAGCACTCGTACTTGATACAATGGCTGCTGTTATTTCCGGCGGACAAGCAACACATCAGATTGCAGAGCAACAATCAGAACATGCTGTATCACAAGTCTATATTGCCATCAACGTTACTGGCATGATGGGTAAAGCAGTATTGAATGAAACCGTTGAAGCTATTCTCAATGACTTACATACTGCTACACCATTAGATGAAAACCAGAAGGTGCGATATCCAGGTGAAGGCATGTTGCAGACACGGATGGAAAGTGTAGAAAAAGGTGTCCTTGTGGACGAAGCACAGTGGCAGGTGTTGTTGGAAATGAGATGAGAATAAACAGACTAACCACGGTTCTGCAATCTGCTAATCCTTTAGTAAACAACAAATTGCTGCAAATGTCCTATGACTGTAAATCAAAAAGATCCCAACGTTTATAACACCATTTTCATGTGATAATGTCTCATTAGCACCGGAAATCGGGTAGGAGCGACAACACGGTCGCGACCGGGAGGTCCCTCCTACCGAAGAGAGTAACCCCTGGCAGTAAACAGTATAATTCCTAAATGAGACAAGATTTATTTGAATTGGTATAACTTAACACAGGAGTAACATACTGAATGAAACTTGCATTCTTTGATGATTATAAACTCGGAGTAATAACAGAAAACGACATTGTTGACATTAGTGATGCATTAAGTGGTATTTCGTTTCATACACCCCAAGAACTGATTCAGATGGTGATTGAGGATTTTGACAATCTGCGACCAACAATTATGGATGTAGTTGAAAATAGCAAACCTATTACATTAGACAATGTTACTCTAAAACCGCCACTACCCCGTCCCGGAAAACTCGTGTGTCTTGCAGGTAATTACATTGAACCGGACAGTCCCTCTCGTGGAGAATTTAATGCTTTCCTAAAATCACCCACCAGTGTCATCTCCACAAAGGAAACAGTTCAACTTCCAGAAGCAGATGTCACAGTATTTCATTTTGAACCTGAGTTAGCAATTGTCATCGGAAAAACTGCAAAACATCTCACACAAGAAAATGCACTGGATTGTGTTTTTGGTTACACACAATTTATTGATGTTTCTGCACGCGGTTTACCGGGAGGTTTCTTTCTGGGTAAGAGTTGGCACACCTTTGCTCCGATGGGACCTGTGTTGATCACCGCAGATGAAATTTCTGACCCTAATGCACTTGATGTACAACTTTGGATAAATGACAGACTTCAGCATGATTTTTCTACTAACTCAATGGCACGCTTTGTCCCAGAATTACTTGTGGAAGTGACAAATGTGCTAACATTGGAACCCGGGGATGTCGTCTCTACAGGCACACATCACGAAGCACTCACTGCTATTGGAGATGGAGATACAGTGCGATTGACAATTGAAGGTTTTGGACCAGAATTAATCGTTGAAGTCCATGATCCGTTAAAACGGACAACTTGGCGCGGTTAAGAAAAAAGATTGACAACCACATCGTTTTGCATGTATAATTTAGATTAATTGGGGATTTAGGACGAAGTTTGCATGCCTTCATTTCAACTTGGAATGCGATGTCCAATACTAAAAGAAACAATCTTATACTAAGACAAAACCAACACGTTCTTGATGATAAGGAGAAGCGATTGATGAATAGACACAGAAATATAGCCATGTATGCTATCTTTGCATTTATCTGTGTATGGATGGTAGGATGCGGCGGCTGTAATCCGGAACCGGAACCTATAAATATGGATCCTACGGAGGGATCAGAAGATGGTGGCACCACTGTCAGAATCACAGGTGATAAATTTGATATGAAAAACGGAGTAACCGTAACGTTTGGTGGACAACAAGGTGAAAACCCTGTCGTAACAAGCAAGACGGAAGTGACAGTCGTAACACCTTCTGGGAATGCAGGGGAATCTGTGGAAGTTGTTATTACCAATAATGGAAAACCTGATGTTTCTGTTCCCCTAACGCAGAAGTTTACCTACACCGATACGACACCCCCCACAGTAACTGCCACAGATCCTGTAGATGCAACAGAATTCTCTGAATACGAAGATTCTTTGAATGTCAAAGATAGTTTATCGGTTACCTTCAGTGAAGAAATAAATCCAGATAGTGTTATGATTGAAGTTGCAATTGCAAAAACAGAGGACTCTCTCAGTGAACCCACAGAAACGATGTTAGCTGGCAATGTAAGTGGTAGCGGTGATACTTTCATATTTACTACCGCTGAGGATGGGATGCCTATGCGTGCTGGACGTATGTATACGGTTACTGTATCTGGTGCCAAGGATATGGCAGGAAATCCTCTGGCGAACGCACACAGTTTCAGTTTTACGATTACAAGTCCAGAACTGGTTGACAAATACTATTTCGTGACAGAGGAAGATATACAGGAAGTAAACGGCGAAGAAGCCCTGAAGAATATCGCCTCTCGACCTGAAGTATATGACAATGCTGAGTTGTGGAAACGAATCGTTGAAGCAAATCAGTATCAAGAAGATTATATCTTTGACCGAACGAAACTTAGTACTGGACAACGTTTATTTATAGCACGTGGTCCTGCTTGGGGTGATAAATAACCTACATCTAAAAAATCCTTACTCATTAAGGAATTCAACTGTGATTGCTTGTTGGAGTTTCTTTATTCAGTAGGTTGGGCTTCAGTAGGTTGGGGAATGCCTAAATGACACAATCATACCGTTGATTTGACCTCCTTGTAGCGAACCAGAAGGTCGCTTCTACTTGTTTCTCCACATCTATGGTGAAACCTATATCTTATCAAAATCAACATACAAAAAAGCCGTGTTACACAACACGGCTTTTTTGTATGTTGATGGTTTTGAAACCAAAGGTCACCCTGTTTCCTTACCATCTTTATTAAGTGAGATGATATACCATCTCTAATTTGTAGTAAAACATTTAATTAATGGGGCACTCTTGTAGCGTAAACTTTTAGTTTGCGTTCTTATGACACAATAATTAAATGTTTGTGCTACAACTCCCGTGGTCGTCACCAAGAATTCACTCTTACAGAAGAATGAGATCGCAATAAACATGTGGATTGACAAACCAATGGTTGTTAACAATCCGCATTTAAATATTGTACTTGATTATTGACTGTTGGTGTATGCATCACCACCGTTTGCCAAGCCATCCTCGGAAGGGTTACTCGGAAGGGTTGAGAGATACGAAAACACGATTGCCAGTTGGTGCTTTTTCATGGCAACCATCACAACCTGCTGCAGTGTTTGCATCAACTTCGTTACCATCTACCCCATAGATCCATCCGCCATGCTCAGCATACATCTGGTCGTCGGTTTTTGTCATTGATACAGCCACCATAACAGCCGTATTGTCATCATTCATGACTTCCTTGACTATCTTTGAGCCAGCGAGATACGCTGTGCCATCGTTGTTCGCCATTGCAGCAGATTCATTGAAATATACGGTTCGAGGATTTTCACCGTGTCCAGGACCTTCGGCTTCTTCAAGCACCCTATGTGCCCATGAAGTGTGTTCATCCATTTCTGGATCCGGCATTACCATATTTAGATCTCCCTGCATACGTTCACAAGCTGTGAATGCAATACAACTGATTAGTATGGCAATCATGATTATCTGAATTTTTAGCATTATAATGCTCCTTATCTAAAGAGTTCTTAAGAAAATTGAAGAAGAGCAGCAAATAAATTTTGTAAGGCTTTAATTGAATAAAGTCTATTGAACTTAACTGACTATTCTTCAGAATTATGTACTACATTATCTATTCTTAATGTTATCACAAATACAATCTTTTTACAAGTAATTTAATTCTTGAAATGATTTTACTTCCGAATATTTTGAATTGATGCTATATACATTTCCTATTAATTTGCTTCCTGAACGTAATGTTTTAGAGAT
Source organism: Candidatus Poribacteria bacterium (assembly GCA_963663765.2). GTDB lineage: Bacteria > Poribacteria > WGA-4E > WGA-4E > WGA-3G > MSPOR6. The sequence goes on from CAXXUA010000003.1 coordinate 510,445, forward strand.
TAATACCACCCGTCTCATGTCTGGTATTAGTGGTTTCTAACCCCAATTTACCAAACATGTGAACCAGTGAATTTTGACAATATCGCATTTATGAGATATGCTGTTTTATTACTTAGAAGTCTTTAAGATTTCTGAATGAACCTTTTGAATATAAGCATGTTTCGGTGCTTGTGAAATTGCTTTTTTTATTTCACGCCGTGCGTCATCAAAGTATTTCTGTCTAAAGTACACAAGTGCAAGCGTTGCAATATGTACGGGACGATTATCGCTTGCTACAGCAGATTTTGCAAGAGTAAGTGCCTCGTCAAGTAATCTGTTTTCCGTTGCAAGTAGTGATGCTAAAGCATCTTTTGGATAAGGAACATTGGGAGCAAGTTTAATAGCGTGTCGGAAATCGGTTTCAGCTTTGCGTGACTCACCCCTTTTTTGATATACTAACCCGCGCCACCAATAGCCTGGTGCCCATGCAGGTTGACGATGTATCCCCATCGTATAAGCTTTTTCGGCACCATTGAGATCTCCTAACATCTGTCGTAGATTTGCAAGTTGAGAATATGTATCCATAAAATCTGGTTCATTTCTAATGAGTTTCATGTAGTTTGACTCTGCTTCAGCATTGTTTCCAAGTTTTGCTGCGATTATACCCAAACGTAACAGGGCTTGTCGTGATTTTGGAGCTAACTGAAGTACACGTTTATATGTCTTTTTTGCGGATGCCAATTCTCCCATTTGCATCTGTACAAATGCGTAATCCTCTATTGCTGGAACATAATTTGCATCAGTTTGCATAGCTTTTTGTAGTAGTTGAAGTGCTTGTGGTCCTTGCTGTTTCTGAATAAATTGTTGTGCCTGCTGATGATAAGTTTGTGCTAATGTCTTTCTGTATTGGGTGAGTACTTTTTCTTTATTCTCTTTTTCTCCGAGGTGTTGAAGTACATCTGCAAGAGATTTGTAAAATATTGGTTCGTACGATTTTAATTGAATTGCTTGTTCATAGAATTGTCGTGCAGTCGTGTATTGAACTCGTCTTTCCGCTACTTTACCTCTTCCATAGGCAGCACTCGCAAGGGTTTTATCTAATGTGAGTGCATGACGGAAGACTGCATCTGCTTCGTCAGCACGGTTGAGTTTTAGTAAGACATGCCCAAGGTTGTTATACGCGGTTATAGTGTCAGGATAAGATTTTACAGCATCAATATAGTATCGGCGTGCTTTTTCCAAATTATTGCGTTTGGTTGCAATCTGTCCTAATTCAATATACCATGCAACAGGTATATTTTCTTGCGTTCTGTTAATAGCTTTCTGAAACCACTCGTTAGCTGCATCCAATTGTTTGTTACGATGGTAAGCAGTTGCGATTTTGGCTTGTACAGTTGGTTCAATGACAACGCGGTTTGCATGTGGTATATCGGACACAAGCTGCAGTGCATGTTTATATGCATTAATTGCATTTGTAAAATCTTCTAACTTTGCAAGAGAATCCCCCTGTCCAATATGTCCGATAAGAAGTCTTGGTTCGTTTTTAGCAATAATCTGATACTGACGAAGGGCATCAGCATATCTCTTTTCTTTAAATGTTCTTAGTGCTTCAGTGACTTGTTCTTGAATCTTTTCAGGAAATGTAGATACATCCCAAGAGGAGACTTCCCCAAAGACTGGGACAGTGGTAATTAATAGCAAAACAAAAAGCACTTTTCGCAGTTGTGTCAAAACCATGAGATTATTTTTTCAGTTCAATTGTGATCTGTGAGACTCGTTTCAAGGCATCGTCAAGTATATACCATGGTTCCTCCGACTTTTTTTGGGTTAACCATTCCTTAAACGCTGTTTCTGCCTTGTTTTGACGAATCATATTTGCGATTTCGTTTTTTACTTCCGAATACTGTTTTTGACGTTCCGGCGTTTTTTTGATAAGTTCGACTATCAGAAAACCCTCTGGAACAGGAATAGGTCCCTTATGCTCAGAAGGTTTTAGTTGTTCAACAATTGCACCTAACGGAGAATCTATCTCCAGTGTCTGTGAATTAAACTTGATATAATCTTGAGATTTTGAACTTTGTTGAACTTCCTCTATAGTTTCGCCTTGTTGTAAACCCGAATTGATTTGTTCTGCAAGTTGTTTAGCATTTTGTTTTTCATGTTCTGAACTGTCCTCTTTAATGGTTATCAATATGGATTTAAATGTAACCGTAGCAGGTGCGATAAACTGTGGTTTATTTTGCTCAAAGTATTTTGGTGCTAAATCATCAATTTCTTTACTACTAACTTTATTGACAAACTGCCGTCTATAATATTCATCATAAATCAAGCCTTCATATACCCATTTCTGTAAAGTTTCTATTTCTAAGTCCAGTTTTATAAAAGAGTTTCGGAATGCTTCGTCAGAAGGATATGTTGCACGTAAAGCTGCAATCCGTTCTGTGACCTGTTTTCTTAGGTTAACAGCTGTAATTCCTATATTTTCAGCCGCATGTAATACAAAATTGCGATTGATAATTCGCTCTAAATACTCTCGTTTTTCTTTCTCAGTCGGTTCACTGGAAAGTAGTTTATCTGTAATAGTTTTGATACGAAATTCGTCTGTCAATTCGCTTTGCGTAATTGCTTTTCCATTGACAACAGCAATCACTGAGTCTATAAGGGTTTGAGCGAATACATTCCCTACAAAAAGGAGAAGTAAAATGACAAAGTGCTGACTAAAGTATGGAAGTTGTTTTTGTATCCTCATGATTTGATAATAGCGTATTTTAGCGTTTAATTCAAGGTGTTTTTTATAGATGTAGGTGTGTACAGTAGGAGGATAAAGTTATTCAAAGACAGACTCGTGGATTATGTAGATTTCGCCAGATTAAGAAATCAGATAACACCATACCAATACTTTACACACACATTTTCAGAGGGATTCAATTACCGATATTTTCCCACGGTAGACGTGCTTTGTATGCGCGCCACCGATGGTAGGCGGGCTTTGTAAGCGCGCCACCGATGGTAGGCGGACTTTGTAAGCGCGCCACCGATGGTAGGCGGGCTTTGTAAGCGCGCCACCGATGGTAGGCGGGCTTTGTAAGCGCGCCACCGATGGTAGGCGGGCTTTGTAAGCGCGCCACCGATGGTAGGCGGGCTTTGTAAGCGCGCCACCGATGGTAGGCGGGCTTTGTAAGCGCGCATTCTTCTTTAGGCATTCCCCGCCTACCAGGGTGGGTTAGAAGGAATTACCAAATTTATTTATTAATCTTCATTTAGCTTGTGCAGATATGGACACAAACTGAAAGTTTGTGCTACAAGATATAAGCTATTTATCAACATTTTTCTGATTATAGATGGTGTTTCTGGGTGTAAGTTTTTTAAGTAGCAACTTGGACTATTATAGAATGTGCACTTAACCGACAATAGAATGCCTCTGGTTATCAGCATGGTTGTGTAAAGTTTTTTCACAAACATCCCACTCTCCATTGTAGACGGTCGCGACCAGGAGGTCGCTCCTACCACCAAGATGTAGGGAACTCAAACAACGGAAAACAGAAAATCCGTGAAAGGTATCAACTATCCCGGGTGTGTAAAGTTTTTGCATAAACATCCCACTCTCCATTGTAGACGGTCGCGACCAGGAGGTTGCTCCTACCACTGTAGACGGTCGCGACCGGGAGGTTGCTCCTACCATTGTAGACGGTCGCGACCAGGAGGTCGCTCCTACCATTGTAAACGGTCGCGACCAGGAGGTCGCTCCTACCACTGTAGACGGTCGCGACCAGGAGGTCGCTCCTACCACCAAGATGTAGGGTACTCATACAACGGAAAACAGAAAATCCGTGAAAGGTATCAAATATCCCTTGGGTGTGTAAAGTTTTTGCATAAACATCCCACTCTCCATTGTAGACGGTCGCGACCAGGAGGTCGCTCCTACCACTGTAGACGGTCGCGACCATGAGGTCGCTCCTACCACTGTAGACGGTCGCGACCAAGAGGTCGCTCCTACCACTGTAGACGGTCGCGAGCAGGAGGTCGCTCCTACCACCAAGATGTAGGGTACTCATACAACGGAAAACAGAAAATCCGTGAAAGGTATCAAATATCCCTTGGGTGTGTAAAGTTTTTGCATAAACATCCCACTCTCCATTGTAGAAGGTCGCGACCAGGAGGTCGCTCCTACCACTGTAGACGGTCGCGAGCAGGAGGTCGCTCCTACCACTGTAGACGGTCGCGAGCAGGAGGTTGCTCCTACCACCAAGATGTAGGGTACTCATACAACGGAAAACAGAAAATCCGTGAAAGGTATCAAATATCCATAAGCACAGTGTTATTTAGTTTTAGGAGTTTTCTGTTATTGAGATATACTGAAAGTTAATACCCAAATGAGGTTTCCTAACTGCACCTTATACATCAATTTTAGATTATTGAAACATGAACATCGCTCTTTAGTCCCGTAGGGACGATATGTTTATAGAAAACGAATACCCTCCCCAGCTCTTTAGTCCCGTAGGGACGATATGTTTATTCTTCTATGCCGTTCCTATGGAACTCAAGAGAGTTAGATAACATTTTTCTATAAACATATCGTCCCTACGGGACTAAAAACACGGACAAGATGGCAACACATAAATTTAACGTCATAGCAAAAATTCATCAAAAATACCTAAAACTGAATAACCCTGCCATCAGCATCATTTTGATTGACATTTCCACTCTGTTGATGTAATATAGGAATTAAAAATCTTTCACATATCTAAATATCGTCATGAACAGCAGCATTAAATAGAGGACAACAATGCCAACAATTTTGGAACGGTATCAGAAAACCTTCGCAAAAGATAGAGAATTGGCACAAGCAGCAAACCAACTTTTCCCAGACGGTGTAACCCACGATAGCCGTTATATGTCCCCGTTTCCGATTTATGTTACACGTGCTGATGGCTCGAGAAAATGGGGATTGGAAGATAAGACTTTCATTGACTATTGGGCAGGACACGGTGCATTGTTGCTTGGACATAATCCACCTGAGATCGTAGAAGCAGTGACAGCACAGATGCATCGCGGTACACATTACGGTGCATGTCATCCGCTTGAATTGGAATGGGGTAATCTCATAAAACAACTTATTCCATCAGCGGTGCGCGTCAGATTTGTTAGTTCTGGTACTGAAGCAACGTTGATGGCGATTCGTTTAGCACGTACATACACAGGCAAGAATAAGGTGTTAAAGTTTGCAGGCCATTTTCACGGTTGGCACGATAGCCTTATCTTTGGCGCATATCCACCTTTTGATATGTCTGTACCTGGTATACCACAAGAGGTACGCGATACAACTATCCTCTGTCCACCGAACGACATTGACTCTGTTGAAAAATATTTGAAAACGGACAAGGACATAGCTTGCGTAATACTTGAACCAACAGGTGCGTCTTTCGGTATTGTTCCCACAAATGGTATGTTTTTACAGCAACTTCGTGAACTCACACAAAGGCACGGTGTTCTCCTCATATACGACGAAGTAATTACTGGATTTAGAGTTGCACCTGGCGGTGCACAAGCACATTATAATGTAACGCCTGATTTGACAACACTTGCAAAAATCGTAGCAGGTGGACTTCCGGGAGGGGCGCTTGTTGGGAAAAAAGAAATCCTTGAGTTAATTTCAATGGATGCAGAAGAAGAAGGACTGAAAATGCATCACCCGGGCACATTTAATGCAAATCCATTAACTGCATCCGCAGGTATCGCGATGCTTAACATTGTTAAAACAGGTAAACCACACAAACAAGCAAATCGAATTGCACAAAAACTACGAATTGAACTGAATAACGTCATTGATTCCTACAGATTAGATTGGGTAATTTACGGTGAATTTTCAGGTATAAGACTTCTTATCGGACACGGTGAGAAAGGTATGCGAGCTGTCGATTTTGACCCATACTCTTGGGATTACAGAAAACTCAAAGGTGGTAACGATGAAGTATTGTTGAGACATCTCCGATGTGGTTTGTTACTCAACGGTGTTGATCTCGCTACTAATGGTGGTATGACAACTGCGGCACACACAGAAGCGGATATATCAGAGACTGTGCATGCGTTTGAGCAGACGATAGAATGGATGAAAGCAGATGGGTTAATTCTGAAATAAAAATAGGTTGACTAATAGTGTATGGATTACTACATCAGTCCATTCGGAAACGATTCAGACTCGGGTGTAGACCAAAAGCATCCGTGGTGTAGTATTGACAAACTGAATGCTACACTATTATCAGCAGGTGACTCAGTATGGTTTCAAGCCAATCAGACTTACATAGGAAACCTGACTCTAACTGAAACAGAGAACTACACTTCGGACGAACAGATTACATTCGGGTCGTATGGTGATGGTAAGGCAACAATTGTAGCAAATACTGGACCAGGTTTTTTTGTTAAAAACAGAAGTGGTATCCGGATAGTTGACCTTAGCTTCTTAGGTGCAGGAACAGAGCAGAACAACAGTTCTGGTATCTGGTTTCTAAATACATTACCAGAAAATAAAAAACTATCTCATATTGATATAGATAACGTTGAGGTTAGCGGGTTTAGACATGCAGGGATTTGTATTGCCGCGCAACCAATTGATCATGGTTGGTGTGGGTTCAGTGATGTGAAAATCACGAACACCAAGTCGTATGACAATGGTGATGCAGGAATAAGCTGTTTCGGATCATGGAATCCAAAAGTAATAGGATATTCACATGCAAACATCCATGTCAGTAATTGTCGCGTATACAATAACTACGGTATTGTGGGTAAAGGAAGTCATTCTGGGAACGGTATAGTTCTTTCACAAGTTGACGGTGCAACGATTGAATATTGCGAAGCTTATGAAAACGGAAAGTTAAATAATTACGAGGGTGGTGGTCCCGTGGGTATATGGACGTGGGACTCAAACCGTGTCCTTATTCAATTCAATGAATCGCATCACAACCGTACAGGTAGTAGCAAAGATGGTGGAGGATTTGATCTGGATGGAGGTGCGCGGAATTCTATTGTGCAGTATAACCACTCACACGACAATGAAGGTGCGGGTTACCTGTTAGCACAATTTGAAGATGCAAAAGAGTTTCATAATAATGTATTACGTTATAATCTCAGTGAAAATGATGGACGAAAGAACAGTTACGGTGGTGTTCATCTCTGGTCTACGGGTGCAAACGGTGGTATCAGGAACACAACTATCTATTGTAACACAATCTTAACATCTAAGTCTACCACTGGAGATCCTGCTGCAGTTGACTGTATAAGCAATGGAATCCACAATATACGTTTTTACAATAATACCTTTCGAACTGACGGTATTGAAGTTGTGATCCGTGGAGAAGATAATCCAGAAGTAACCTTTGTAAGCAACATTCACTTAACTGAGTAATTTGAACATTTTTTTCACTTTGAAAAAGAAGGATTCTTGATAGAAGGAGCAAAAATGAGGCGTTTTGGAACTCAAGGACGCGTGTATCCAGACCGACACTATGTTGTCCCACGCACCGAAGAAATTGCTGATTTCAACATCCGTGTAAAAGAGGGACGGTATATCGTTCTCTTTGCACCACGCCAGACAGGAAAAACAACCTTTTTCCGAATGGCAATTGATAGCCTTATCACAGAAGATCCGACCTATTTCCCTATTCAGTTAGATTTCCAAGCGATGGTCAATGGTTCATCTCCTGTTTTTTATGACAGACTCTCTCAAATAATTCTCAGGAATATTGAGTTTGTCTTGCAAAAATTTGAAATGAATCCAAGCGAAGACTTGATACAATTCTTGGAAAATACACACTTAAGCGATCATTTCTCAATGTTAGCATTCTTTGAAAAGTTAGAAATACTACTTGACAGTAGGAAGGTCGTGTTACTTATTGATGAATTTGATGGCATTCCCCAAGATGTTGTGAGTGGTTTTTTGTATACCCTCCGCCAAATTTATCTTTCCGATGAACTTCAATGTCCACACAGTGTTGGGATTGTCGGTGTTAAAAGTATCAGTCAACTCAACTATGACCGATCTGTTTCACCGTTCAATATTCAAGACGAGTTCCAATTACCAAACTTTACTTTACAACAAGTGCAAGACCTATTACAGCAATATACAGAGGAGGTCGGTCAAGAATTCGCACCAGATGTCATCCAGACTCTCCACACACAAACAGGCGGTCAACCATTCTTGGTTAATCGCATTGCACAAATTCTCACTGAAGAGTTTAACATATCTAAGACTGAGACAGTCAAAATGTCACATTTTGCTGTAGCACACGCATTATTACTTGATGAACGCAATACTAATATTGAACATCTACTTACTAATATCCGTAGAAATCGGCGATTTGAAACAATCCTCATGCAAATTGCATCTTATGAAAAGGGTTTACCTTTCAATCTTAATGATGATATTATCAACGAGTTAGCGATGTATGGTGTCATTGCCAGAAGTTCTGATGGCATGTGCGAAATAGTAAATCCGATATATCAGCATCACATTCTACGTGCATTCAAACCTTTGTTAAATGGATTGGAATCGCAATATCTCCCTGAAGATACCGGTGAAGACTTTATTGATTATCTTACATCTATCGGATTAATTGATATGGTGACTTTACTTGATAATTTCCGTGATTTTATTAGTCGTGTAGGATTCCGTATCTTACAAGTTCCTGATACGCCACAGGAATTTGTTGGACAACATCTGCTTTATGCTTACCTTGATCAGTTCATTCGTAGCATTGGAGGTAGTATGTACCTTGAGGTGCAAACAGGACGCGGTAGAATGGATCTTCTCCTCATTCACAATCAGCGAAAATACATCGTTGAAACTAAAATTTGGGAAGGAAACAGCCGTTTTGCAAATGGTAAAAAACAACTTGCTGCTTATGCGAAATTGGAAGGTACAAAACAAGCTTATTATGTAGTATTTGATCATCGCCAGAAGTCAGAACCGTTGATAGAAACTGATAATTTAGACGGTGTGACGATAAGAAGTTATGTCATTCCTGTTATGCAAACACGACCTACATCAGAACAGATTGAGAACTAAGATAGAATGTACCTACAATCTTGAAACTATGATAACGAATTCTGAAAGGATCAGATTTAAATGAAAACAATTACATATCGTGATGCGCTCAAAGAGGCACTGATAGAGGAGATGGAGCGTGACGAGACCGTATTTCTTATGGGAGAAGATATAGCAGAATACGGCGGTGCGTACAAGGTCACGGATGGACTTTATAAGCAGTTTGGAAAAGAACGTATCCGCAACACCCCGATTTCTGAAGCGGCCATCATCGGCACAGCACTCGGTGCTGCAGTCACAGGAATGCGTCCAGTTGCAGAACTGATGTATATTGATTTTACGGCAGTCGGTATGGACCAAATTGTTAACCAAGTCGCAAAAATACGATATATGGTAGGTGGACAGTTAGATGTACCACTTGTCATACGTACACAAGGTGGTGCAGGACGTTCATCCGCTGCACAGCACGCACAAAGCCTTGAAGCTTGGTTTGTGCATATTCCAGGACTACTCGTTGTGATGCCAGCTACTCCTTATGATGCCAAAGGATTGCTAAAAACAGCTATCCGAAACGACAACCCAATAATGTTTATTGAACATAAATTGCTTTATACCGAAGAAGGTGAGATTCCTGATGAGGAGTACACGATCCCATTGGGTGAAGCAGATATTAAACGTGAAGGTCAAGACATAACAATTTTAGCCACATCCCGCATGGTTTTGAAAGCAATTGCTGCTGCAGATGAACTCGCTGAAGAAGGTATTTCAGCAGAGATCATTGATCCAAGAACTTTGATGCCACTTGACAAAGAGACCATTATTGACTCTGTCAAGAAAACAAATCGCTTGTTAGTCGCACATGAAGCTGTGGGTAGAGCAGGATTCGGTGCTGAGATTGCAGCGCTTGTAGTACGCGAAGCATTTGATTATCTTGATGCACCCATTGAACGTGTTACCGCTGCACCTGTCCCTGTTCCTTTTGCACCTGTGATGGAAAACTTTGTAATACCAGATACTCCACAAATTGTTGAAGCCGCCAGAAAGTTAGTCAGATACGAAATATAATAAACGCAATGAAAACAAAAAGGAGAAAATGATATGGAACTTAACCCATACATCCACCTTGTTACACCTAAACGAATTTTACTGATTTTACTTGGTATCGCAGTCTTAGTAAGCTTAGCAACAAGTTTTTATACTGTTGAAGCTGACGAAATCGCTGTTGTCCTCATGTTCGGTAAAATTGTACGACAAACCGAACCCGGACTGCATTTCAAGTTACCTTATGGAATAGAAAACGCTATTAGTGTACCAGTCCAAAAAGTATTCAAAGAAGAATTTGGATTTAGAACACTCAAAGCTGCAGTACGCACACAATATGATACACGAGATTATTCAGAAGAATCCTTGCTATTGTCAGGTGATCTCAGCATCGCTGACGTTGAATGGGTCATACAATACAAAATAAAGGAACCCCAAAAGTATCTGTTTTCCGTAAGAAACCCAGAACGTACTTTGCGTGACATATCAGAATCTGTCATGAGTTGGGTCATCGGTGACCACACTGTTACAGAAGTATTGACCATTGGACGTATAGAAATTGCAGGAAAGGTTGAACAACATCTACAGACACTACTGGATTTATATGAAACAGGTTTGGATGTAACTACAGTGACCTTACAGGATGTGAATCCACCTGAAAAGGTGAAATCTGCATTTAACGCAGTTAACGAAGCAAAGCAGGAAAAAGAACGTCTTATTAACGAAGCCTGGAGAGATTACAACCAATCTGTCCCAAAATCCAAAGGTTTAGCACAACAACAAATTTCAGAAGCCGAAGGTTATGCACTGAAGCGAGTGAACCAAGCTCAAGGTGATGCTGATAAATTCAATGCGATCCGCTCAGAATACCAAAAGGCAAAAGAAGTAACACGACAACGACTCTATCTGGAAGCAATGCAGGAAGTCTTACCAAAGCTTAAGGAAATCTATATCATCGATGAAAAAGCCAATACACCAATACCAATCTTGCAGCTTAAAGAATAAATAACAACAACTACAAAAGGAGTTACATTATGAAATTCAAGATACTGATACCATTGATTATCGTAGCTATTATAGTGATTATATTTGCTTCAGGTGCATTCTATATTGTAATAGAAGGTGAACAAGTTGTCATTACTGAATTTGGACGTCCCGTAGGCGAACCCATTGTAGATGCAGGTTTAAAGATTAAGACTCCATTTATTCAACAAGTACATCGCTTTGAGAAACGTATCATGGAGTGGGATGGTTCCCCAAATCAGATACCAACCAAAGATAAGAGATTCATCTGGCTTGATACGACTGCACGATGGCGGATAAAAGATACTCTCGTTTTCTATCAAGCAATCGGAACAGAAGTACTAGCACAATCACGACTTGATGATATTATTGATTCCGCTGCGCGGGATTTAATTACTGCACATAAGTTAATTGAAGTTGTGCGAAATTCAAACAGAGTGTTAGAACTTGATGCAGAAATGCTTGGTGAAGAGGAAGGTCAAACCAAAGAACAGTTAGAAGAAATACAGATTGGTAGAGAAGAAATTACACAGAAGATCCTTGAAAAAGCACGAGTAGCCGTACCGCGATTCGGCATTGAACTTGTTGATGTACGCATTAAACGAATCAACTATGTAGACGAAGTACGACAGAAAGTTTTTGACCAAATGATTTCCGAACGTCAACGAATCTCTGAGAAATACAAGTCGGAAGGAGAGGGTGAAGCCGCAAACATCAGCGGACAAAAACAGAAAGAACTGGAACGTATACAATCTGAAGCATATAAGAAAGCGGAACAGATTAAAGGGGATGCTGATGCACAAGCCATCCAGATATATGCAGACGCACACGGAAAGGACCCTGAATTTTTCGCTTTCATTCAAACTTTAGAAACTTATCGCAAATCAACAAACGAAAGTACGAAACTGATTTTGACAACGGACAGTGAAATCTATAAGTATCTTAAAAATAGTCAAGAAAAATAGCGTTAATTGCCGTTGGATAGGATTTTATAGTGGATTTTAGAATTATTCTTACACTTTCAGGTGTAGGAGGGAACTCCGATTCCCGACTATCAAGGCGTTCAGTTGTGATTCGGAGATCGCTTCTACAGAAAACGTGTAAACTTAATTGTATATTTCACTATAATTGAGGGTGTTCGTTAATAACGTAGATTAAAATCAGAACTTAACTTGTGATTATTTTGGCTTAAGATTTAGTCATTTTTGTGGTATAGTAATATGTGAGTGGAAATACTAAGATTCACCGTTTGGTTGCCACCTTAAAAAGTGAATATCTGAATAAATGGCAAAAGAAGAGAGTGGAAACGCGAGAGAAATCATAAAGAAGTGGATGCCTATAGGAATATGGATTGTAGCAGTAATGATTGTTCCATATTGGCTATGGATAGACGAAAAGAAATCTTTACAATCCACACTGATAAATATTAGTGCTTTAGTTCCGCTCTTCCTACTATTATCAACACTTTTCATAGAATTGGGAGGATTTGTAATGTCTGGGATTATGATGGCGGAAAGGCTCTGGCAAGAAAGAAAAGAAAGAATCCAGAAAGAGAAAATAGCTGCAGCTATGTCACCAATTGCATGGCGAGTCGCAACGCGCTTTATGGATGAGTATGAAACTGAGCTTGGAGACAAATCAGATTCCGATTTGTTAGAAATGGTAAAGGCGTTTGGTGCTGACAAAGCTCTTGATATTGCAGCTGAAGAAGCTCGCAAAGATATTTTGGAATTTGTCAACAGTATTAATCATGATAGACGCGCTAACCGAATAGCCGTTAAAATTTCTGATCTGATGGTAAATGATGATTTCGCAAATTATGTTATTTCTTTGGTAAAAGAAAACCAAGATATGCATATTGAGTGAAAACGCTGGATATGTATTCCTTCGCGGTGAAATCAATCCTGTTTACTAAAACTGGAAGAGGTAAATTACAATGAAATGCAGCATGATAAAATACCTACTTCTTATATTCGCTGGCATTCTCGCGCTAATGCCAAACACATACGCAGCAGATACGCCAACTGTCCCCGCATTTCCCGGCGCAGAAGGATATGGCGCAATCACTATCGGCGGTAGAGGTGGAAAAGTGATCCTTGTGACAAATCTGACCGACTCCGGTCCAGGCAGCTTGCGAGAAGCTGTAGAAACTGAAGGACCACGGATAGTCGTATTCACAGTTTCAGGTACTATCACCCTTGAAAGCACATTGAGAATCTCAAATCCCTATATTACCATCGCCGGACAGACAGCCCCGGGAGATGGTATCTGCCTTAGGAGATATCCCCTCTCAATAAATGCCAGCGATGTAATTATCAGGTATATACGTGTCAGATTGGGAGATGAAACAGGTAATGATTCAGATGCCATATCAAGCAGGTATCACAAAAACATTATCCTTGACCATGTATCGGCAAGCTGGAGTATTGATGAGACAGTATCTATCTACTATTGCGAAAATGTAACCATTCAATGGTGTCTCATCTCCGAAAGTCTGTACAATGCTGGACACGCAAAAGGAGCACATGGGTATGGCGGAATATGGGGTTCAAACCATAGCACATACCATCATAACTTGTTAGCACACCATAGCAGTCGTAATCCACGTTTTGCTTCAGGTTGTGGCAATAACGATTTTAGAAATAATGTGATATACAACTGGGGTTACAACAGTGTCTACGGTGGCGAAAAACAACACACAGACGATGAGAAATATAACTTTACCGTTGTCAACATGGTAGCAAACTATTTTAAGCCGGGTCCCGCAACCCGTCCGGGTGAGGTGACACACCGAATTGTAAACCCATCAACAAGCGGCTCGGACAGCGGGTTTGGTAAGTGGTATGTGGAAAAAAACTTTGTATATGGTAACCACAGAGTTACTGTCAAAAACTGGTTCGCTGGGGTGCATCCAGCGGGTAGTAGTCCTTATGGTCCACATGCACTAAGAATTCATAGCCCCTTTGACGCTATACCTATTAACCAACAAACTGCTGAAGAAGCATACCATGCTGTTCTTGAACGTGTCGGTGCTTCATTACCTAAACGGGATTCAATTGACTCACGAATTGTTGACGAAACCCGTAACGGTTATGCAACCTATGAAGGAAAAACATACAAAGAAAAAGCACGCATACCCGATAAATCTAAAAAATGTGGTATAATTGACTCACAGGAAGATGTTGGTGGTTGGCCCGAACTCAAGAGTCTACCTGCTCCTTCGGATGGTGATAACGATGGAATGCCAGATGAATGGGAAATCCGATATGGGTTAGATTCTAGTGATGCTTCTGATACTGCTAAGGATAAAGACAACGACGGATACACCAACATAGAAGAATACCTAAACGGCACTGATCCAACAGATTTTGTGGACTATACCAAACCTGAGAATAACGTAAACACGTTAAAGTAATCTTTTCTAAAACTTCCACTGCAACAACGTCACTCGATTATGCCAAACAAGCACTCCCATCGTAGTACCGATTGCTGCACCTGCTAATACATCAGAAGTATAATGCCGACCCAGATAGATACGAGAAAAACCTACTAATCCTGCACCAAGATACAATGGAATCCGCCACTTCGGATACCGATAACCTAAAATAGTAGCCGCACTAAACGCAATAGTCGCGTGTCCTGATGGCAGAGACGGATTCCCAAGTGTTTCATCAAGTGGTCGCTTCCTGCGTATCAACTGCTTTAGACCATACGTCATTGCTCCAGCCCCAATATATGCCGAAGACAGCAACCGTCCTGTCTCCTGATGATCCTCATCCCCGTACGCCATAAGCAAAATAGACAATCCCATAATTGAACGATAATGTCCAGCTTCAGAGATACCATCCATTATCGTCCACATAGGTTCGTTAGACGGAGGTGTATCGTAGAAACGGTCAAAGAGTTGCTGATCCCATTGCGCTAAGACATTCTCAGCATTTGCATCTAATCCAAATACAAACCCATAGAATAACAGTAAAAATAACTGAAAATGCTTCAATTCTGATTTTCCTTTATGTTGGTTTGCTTGATTCAGTTCTACCAAGGTGCTTGACGTTCAGGTAGTGGATCCACTGTCCATGCCATCCGATGGATAAGCCTTTCCTGCATTTCCAGTTTCACATCTTTGTAATCCGAGTGATCCCAAAGGTTGTGTGTCTCTTTCGGATCTTCTGTTAAATCGTAAAGTTCACCACCACCAGTACCATGTGCTACAACTAACTTATACCTTTCATTTCTAACCATTGTCGCATTCGCTGCGGGTTCATGGTGCCATAGCATCGCATTGTAATATTCACAATATACATCTTCACGATGCGAATCCAAACTCTTTTCACCTGTTAGCAGTGGCAGAAGACTCTGCCCCTGCATACCAGGACAACGATCTACACCGCATGCTTCCAATAGTGTGGGTGCCAAATCCACGAGTTCTACGAGAGCATCTGAACGCGCGCCAGTGTTCAACATTCCCGGTGTTGAGATAATCAACGGAACGCGTATAGCAGGTTCATAAAAATAAGGTCCCTTCAGATAAATGCCGTGATCACCAAGCATCTCTCCGTGGTCTGATGTAAAGATAACAATTGTGTTTTCACGTTGTCCTGTTTCCTCCAAAAAGTTGAGTAATCTTCCAATCTGTGTGTCAATAACATCAATCATTGCCCAATATGCTGCTGTCACCCAACGGTGGTCTGATTCGTTCATCTCTTGGAAACGGAATCCAGACCCACCACCATACGCACCATTGTGATCAATCTGTTGCCAAATCGGTTTGTTTGCAAGTTCTCCATCAACAAAATTCGGTAACGGAATATCGTCTAACTTCTCGCGGTATCGTTCTAACGCATCCATTGGTGGATCAAACGCATGGTGTGGGTCAAACATATTCATCGAAAAAAGCCACGGTTGCTTAAATCGTGACGCATTGTCAATAAACGACATCGCGCGTTCAACACTCCACGTCGTTTGGCTATGTTCCTCCGATGGTATCACTCGCACATGTTTTGAATCACCGAAAGGTCTACTATCTCGACGTAACCATTTATCCGAAAGCCATTGAATATAATCGTGTGTAGGCCAAGCATCAGCGGGATCGTGTGACCAGAAAAACTGATCATAACCATCGTCAATTCGTTGCTCAGTACCTTTACATACGCGTGGATTGCACGGTGCAAGGTGCAGTTTCCCTGCTAATCCACATACATAACCAGCATCTTGCAGGAGTTTCGTAACAAGCACTTCGTCCGATGGAATCATCTGACCATTTTGCCGACAACGTGTCGTACGCGGGTAACGTCCAGTGAGGAAACTTGCTCGACTCGGTGTACAAACAGGACTTTGCGAGTAAACATGTTCAAATAGAACACCTTCCTGAGCAAGATTGTCTAAATTTGGGGTTTGAACAAAAGGGTTTCCGTAGCATCCAAGGGTGTCATATCTTTGTTGGTCGCTACATATCCAAAGTATATTGGGAGGTTTTTCAGGCATAGTTCTCTGTACTCTTGTTCTGATTTTTCTGCATTATAGATGTATCTGCATTATAGACGTATGTTAAAAAGAAGTCAACCAATGATATTTGATTGCTAGGGTTATTCAGTTTTCAATTTATTGAGTAAATTCTATCACAGTCGTTAATCCCTGAGTTAGCTTATACTTGTGGAGTTAACTCATTCTTTGTCTGAACCAGGATTTAATGAAGATTAAAAAAATAATTAGGTAATTTTATCTAACCTACCCTGGTAGTCGTGCTTTGTAAGCGCGCTGGTACATCAAGTCCCAAGAGCGCGCTTACAAAGCACGACTACCGTATGAGAAATATTTATTACCCAATTAATAAATTAATAAATTAATCTTCATCAAATCCTTGTTCAGACAATAAATATGAATACCACAAAAATACCTATACATATTTCACTAATCTTAACCCAAAGTTAACTGGTATAACGATAGATTCTTAAAACTGAATAACCCTGTTTGATGGCAGTGGTTAATTATGGATTATTATGGTATTAATTACACACTTGCACAGGAAGAAGTGACCACTTGGTCGCAACCGTCCCCTGAGTGGTAGGAGCGACCCGGGCAAAGCCAAAAGGCATTCATTCCGTTGAGTTCTTGAGTTCTTGATTTGGTGCTTTGTAAACGCGCTGGTATGTCAAAACCCAAAGGGTATCTATTGATTATCTATTGGAAATTCCAATAAACAGACATTCAAAAAACTACAAAAACTACAAGAATTCATATATAATAGGACTTACGCAATTTTCATAAATAATCAAGAAATATGGCAAGAATGATGTAATTTTAGTATTTTTTCGGTTTCCAGCGCGCTTACAAAGCACGCCTACCATTTAATGCGTAAGTCCTGTATAATATATACAAAAGAAAAGCACAAAAAAATACTTTGCAAAACCAACAACATCGGTAGGTTCGGTTACCTAACCAACCATCGGAGTTGTAGCAACTTGAGTTATACAGTACATCCGTTATCATAAAAATAGTACACCCGTTATCATAAAAAGGTAATATGATCATGAATGTTCAGAACTATACTTTCACTGTTTTCCTAAGTCTGGTTGTATCAGTAGTTTGTCTCGTCGGTTGTGAAAATATTCCAACTGAAGTTATCACCACTTCACCCTCCCATAAAGTTGCTGTTGCAGCTATCACGGCAATTGATGAGAGTAATCTGACAGGAACTGCCACATTCACCGAAACTGTAAATGGCATTCACACCGTAATTGAGATTCAGAATGCTGTACCCGGTCTGCATGCAACACACCTACATATCGGAAGCTGTACTGACATAGGACCGCACTGGCACCCTATGAATGTTCCCGCAGGTACCGTCGGGACACCGGTCGCCGAAGCAACGTCTGATACTCCACCTATCGGCATCGGAGAAATCGGAAACATACCTGTTGACGATGATGGAACAGGAGTTTTAGAATTTACAACACAACTATGGTCAATCGGTACCGATACCAACACTGATATACTCGGAAAATTGATACTCATACACGAAACAGGTGATACCTTCCGTACTAACCCTCACATACATCATACTACGATACCAAACATTGATGTAAACACAGCTGCACATTCCCACATGGGACAAATACAGACAGGTTCGGAGAAATCACAACCCACCAATGCTTGTACATTGGCAGTACTTGGACAGCAAATTGATTTAGAGGTAGACCACCATCTTCGCGGTGAAGAGACGAGTGCACACAGTCATGATCTGTTGGAACTGCTGCTACAATGTTTTTTAAGTCCCACACAACTGTTAGATCCTGCAATTTTTTCTGTGATTCCAATTACAGGTTCGCAAGAACATCAAGACTTTCTAAACATTGAACCCAAAAGTTTGGCTGCATATCACGAATTCCTTATCTCTATAGGAATACCTGTTGATCCAAATTTCTTTACAAATCAATATACAAAATCCTTCCCTACTGACAAGCCTGAGGCGTATGAAAAACAGATGCAAGATAGATTAACGCATCTCTACATTACATCACAGATAAACTTTGACGGTAATGTAGACGCAGCGGGTTATAACCTACTCCTTACCATGTTTTTGGATGATCGCACTACGGCTTGGGTATTAGGTCATTTTCAAGGAGATGATACAGCATTTGGTGAGTGGATTGTTAATGTGCTTGAGAACACGCAGGTGAGACCCGGCGGTGGTTCTCGTATTGGTTGTGGTGAGATTAGTCTATTAGAATAAACCCGTTATGTGATGTCTTTACAACAACTGATAGACACCGATATATCTCTCAGCAACATCCAGGATATCTGGAAGTTGCCGAGAGTTTTACATGCGCGTTCAAAGTTTTGTAGTGTCTCATATATAATTCTCTCATTTAGATATTCCACTTTTATTGCTTTTGAAGGTCTCTCTTCGGTAGGAGCGACCTACCGGTAATGATTTTCTCAGGTAACAACAAAAATATCTGAAACTAATTTAACCTTGTCTAATTCAATGGGTGTGTAAAGTTTTTGCACAATCATTCCACTCTCCATTGTAGACGGTCGCGACCAGGAGGTCGCTCCTACCACCAAGATGTATGGGAACTCAAACTATGCCGTTCCTACGGAACTAAAGAGAGGGGATGTGATATCGTCTTTCTATAAACATTGCGTCCCTACGGGACTAAAGACACGGACAAGATGGCAACACATAAAATTAACGTCATAGCAAAAAATCATCAAGAATACCTAAAACAAATTAACCTTGTCTAATTGGGTGTGTAAAGTTTTTGCACAAACATCCCACTCTCCATTGTAGACGGTCGCGACCAGGAGGTCGCTCCTACCACCAAGATGTATGGGAACTCAAACTATGTCGTTCCTACGGAAATAAAGAGAGGGGATGTGATAACGTCTTTCTATAAACATTGCGTCCCTACGGGACTAAAGATACGGACAAGATGGCAACACATAAAATTAACGTCATAGCAAAAAATCATCAAGAATAATTAAAACAAATTAACCTTGACTAATTGGGTGTGTAAAGTTTTTGCACAAACATCCCACTCTCCATTGTAGACGGTCGCGACCAGGAGGTCGCTCCTACCACCAAGTTTTTGCACAAACATCCCACTCTCCATTGTAGACGGTCGCGACCAGGAGGTCGCTCCTACCACCAAGATGTATGGGAACTCAAACTATGCCGTTCCTACGGGACTAAAGAGAACAAAAGTTAGAACCTCTGTGCAAAAACTTTACACACCCCTAATTCAAAATATGCTTGCACGAAATTAGCACTACCGTGTATAATAATAATAAAACCATAAACAACAATGCATTATTTCATAAACTTACAAGGGTAACATCTCATTATGTTTGAAAAACTCATGAAGTACCCGATTGATGTGTTTCGGGAAGGAGACTTCTCGTTCGGATTACCAATCCCGGGACTTCTCGTATTTGTCCTCATGGTCTCCCTCGTCGCAGCAACCATTTGGGCTTACAAAACAACAAAAGGAAGATCAGGACGAGTATTACGTGGATTTCTCATCGTACTTCGCACAATTGTCCTCTGTGTCCTCGCCTTCTGTTTACTCAAACCGTTCCTCACAATATACCAAAACAACCCCGATGATTCTTACCTATTAGTGATGGTAGATAAATCCAAGAGTATGCAGATTACAGACTCTGAAGATGGAGAATCCAGACTGAATCGAACAAATAAACTGCTTTTCGGTGAAAACAGCGAGGATGGCGATGCTCTCCTGAACAAATTGGATGCTAACAAATTCAAGGTCAGACTATTTGAGTTTGACTCCGAAGCAAAACGCATACCTAATGAGACTATACCAAACGCTGATGGAGAAAACACAAATATCCCTAAAGTTGTGAATGACGCATTGGATGACTTGCAGGGTATACCTCTCTCCGGTATAGTACTTCTCACTGATGGTGTGGACCGCAGCGGCACAGACATACAAAAACTTGTCATGCAAGCCAGAGAAAGAAAAGCACCTATACATACTGTCGGCATCGGTGCAGAAACAGGTGTACCAGACATAGAATTGGTTAAGGTAGATGTTCCACGAACCGCAGAAGAAGATTTTCCAGTTGAAATTACAGCAACTGTCAGACGCACTGGAGACGCAGAAAAGTATGCTACTCTACAACTCATCTCGGATGGTCGCATCATTGAAACCATACCCGTTACATTTGATAATGACACTGTAAGAGTCCCGCTCAAATTTATACCACGTCAACCCGGTACTAAAAAATATGAAGTACAAGTTCTACCCGAAGCAGCTGAAGCAATTCCACAAAACAACAACAAAACCTTCATCCTGAAAGTTAACCCCACCCAGCGCGTAAAAGTGCTTTTTGTAAGCAGACCCAGTGCAGAATTCAAACATATCAAACGCGCATTGATAGATGATCCAAACATCATCCTTACCGATAGATATAAAACAAGCGAACAAAGTTTTGGTGGTACACAAACTGCCGCAACACAGGAATTCAGTTTTTATCCAGATACCAAGGATATTCTCTTTGATTTCGACGCTATCATTATTGGAAACATACCCGCATCCGAATTCACACACACACAACTTGAAAACACAGTGGAATTCGTCAGGACACGCGGTGGGGGATTCTTGATGTTAGGTGGAACATATTCTATAGGAAATTCAAATACAGCAGGTTCATATCTAAACACACCGATCGCCGATTTACTTCCAGTCGAATTGGAAATAGGTGAACCAACCAAACCGGTCTCAAGATACCTAACACCTTCCCAGATTCCTCCTCCAAATTCGTTCAAACTAACACTAACAACTGAAGGAAAATCTGAACCTTTAATGAAACTCGCTGATAGTCCTACCGAAAACCAAAGACGTTGGGATGAAATGCCGGAAGTTTTCAGCTACAGCAAAGTAAAACGCGCAAAAGCAGGTGCAACCGTCCTCGCAGAACACCCCACTGATACCAATGAATTTGGTAAACGCATCCTCATCGCTACACACAATTTTAACGCGGGACGAGTTATGGCATTCACCCCACACAATTCCTCCCGATGGAAAACAAGCCTAAATAGCGACATCGACTCACACTATCGGTTCTGGCGACAGACTGCAAAATGGTTGACTACTGCACCGAAATCCGCTATAAGACTTGACATCGCTAAAACAGAATATACTTTGAAGGAACCCGTTACAATTGAGGTAACCGCAACTGACGAAAACTTTGAACCAACAAATGACGCAAAGTTGAGAGCAATCGTCGTAGATGAAAAAGGTACACGCAAGGAACTCCTACTTGAACAGGTGTTAGGGAAAGATGGAAATTACACAGCTCGACTTGTCCCAGGACAATTTGGTGAATATACCGTCACTGCAACCGGAACACTCAACGGTAAAGACCTCGGTAAACAACAAGCAATCTTTGAGGTTAAGTCCTCTAATGCAGAGTTCAGCGATGCATCCCTTAACGTCACTCTACTAACAAACCTCGCGAATATGAGCGGTGGTAAATACTACCCCATCGAACAAGCTAACCAGTTGGTGAACCAAATCGCGCTCGTTGAAAGTGCAACATCAGAAATTACCGATGTTGACATCTGGGACCTACCTCTGATTTTTGCACTAATCATGATGTTCCTCTGTCTTGAATGGTTCATCAGAAAACGTGCAGGACTGGTGTAATCATCATACATGCGGAGGATGATTATGTTTGGGTATTGAGAAAGAAAATGCCCAAAATTATTGAAAAGGTAACACTGAAGCTGTGGGGTTTGTAGAAAACACCAACCGTTTTTTTATTAGATTTTGCTACTGGTATGGCAACTTAGACTAAGTTATACCATTTTCATGTGATAATGTCTCATTAGCAGCGGAAATCTGGTAGGAGTGACCTCACGGTCGCGACCGGCAAATCAACGGTATGAATGCCTTTTGGCATTCCCCGGTTCGCTCCTACCGAAGAGAGTAACCCCCTGCCAGTAAACAGTAGAATTCCTTAATCAATACCTTCGCCATTTTTGAGTGCTTCAGTTGAATGAGTATAATGTGTTGATCTACCATTGCTCTGTGATATTGTTAGGATTACATAAATAAAAATAACTTCAGGTTTTCGTTGAAGTATTTTTATTTATCATAGCGTCTAATTTGACGATAGAATCTGACAGAATAATTTATATGCACAATCTGGAAGAATGTGCTACAACTACACGCACAATCTGACAGAATGTCTATTATTGGCGAAGGTATTGCTTAATGAGACAAGATTTATTTGAGTTGGTATAATACCATTTTCATATGATAATGTCTCATTAGCAGCGGAAATCTGGTAGGAGCGACCTCACGGTCGCGACCGGGAGGTCGCTCCTACCGAAGAGAGTAACCCCCTGCCAGTAAACAGTAGAATTCCTTAATGAGACAAGATTTATTTGAGTTGGTATTATAACATTTTCATGTGATAATGTCTCATTAGCAGCGGAAATCTGGTAGGAGTGACCTCACGGTCGCGACCGGGAGGTCGCTCCTACCAAAGAGAGTAACCCCCTGCCAGTAAACAGTAGAATTCCTTAATGAGACAAGATTTATTTGAATTGGTATTAGGAGAATTATGCAAAATTCATATAAGAACGTCATGTTTGTCATTGCAGATGACTGGAGTCGTCTTGCAAGATGCTACGGAAATGAAGTCATCAGGACACCCCGAATAGATGAATTCGCTGAACGCGGAGTCGTTTTTGATTACGGTTTCTGCACAAGTCCATCCTGTGCAGTCAGCCGTGCATGTATCCTCACCGGACAACATAGCCACACCCACGGACAATACGGACACTGCCACGGCATACACGGATTCCGCACACACGAACACATGCAATCAGTTCCAAAGATACTAAAAACACATGGATTCACCACCGCGTGTATCGGTAAAAAACACGTTGAACCCTTTAACGTATACCCATTTGAATACGAACCCCAAGTTAACCCACGTAGTCCTGTAGCAGTCGCAGAAAAAATTGACGAATTCCTATCACAAAACACCGACAAACCTTTCTATCTACACATCGGCTGCACCTATCCACACAGAGCAGGAAAAGGTTTTGGGAATGAAAGAGAGCATGATGGAATCCAACCAGGTTCCTACACACCTGAAGAAATAATTGTCCCAAATTTCCTACCCGATGTCCCAGCAGTACGTGAAGACCTTGCGGACTATTACGAAAGTGTCTCAAGATGGGATGCTGTAGTCGGTGCAGCTTTAGATGCACTTGAGGCTTCTGGACGTGCAGAAAATACACTCGTCTTTGTCACAACCGACCATGCAATGCCTTTCCCCGGAGCAAAAGCATCCAGTTTTGACAGCGGACACCACTGTCCACTGCTCATTGCAAGTCCAACACAACAACGGCACGGACTGCGGAATCAGGCACTCGTCAATTGGGTTGATTTTGCTCCAACGATGTTAGACTGGTGCGGTGTTTCTCATCCTGATGGACAAGATGCATTCCCCGGTAGATCATTACTCCCCATATTGGAAGACGATAGCCCTCACCCAGACAACAGACAATGGGAGGAAACATACTTCTCACACTGCTTCCATGAAGTTACAAACTACTACCCATATCGTGTCCTACGTGGACGCAAATACAAATATGTTCGCAATTTGGCATATCAGTTGGAAACCCCGCTACCAAGCGACCTATTCCGTTCCATTTCATGGACTGCTGTTCGCAACGACAACATACAGATGTTAGGAGATAGACCACGCGAAGATTTTGTACATCAAAGCCGAGAAGCACTCTTTGACATGCAAAACGACCCAGCAGAATCAAAAAACCTAATTCATGCACCAGAATTACAGGACATTGCAAACGAAATGCGACGAAAAGTCATGGAATTCAGACGTGAAACAAAAGACCCTTGGCTTGAGCAATCTTTTCAGGAAGGCGAAACACAACCTTTTTTCTCATAAGCACCACCCCCATCTTAACTGAAAGAGAAAAGTTGAACTGTGTTGAAAATGAAATTCCACCACAAATGGAGATTATACAATGTTAAAACTCCTTTATTCTATACGAAAAACTATAGGTGTGCTGATAGGTGTAATTCTCATTGTTATCGGTGGAACATATTATCTCAATCACCTTGAAAACGAAAAAACGCTTGAAGAAGAACGTAACATACGTCTTGACTATAAGCAGTGGCATTTACCTGAAGGTGCAAAAGCACGTATTGGCTCGGGAACTATCAGTTCATTGAAGTATTCTCCAGATGGCAATTTGTTAGCCGTTGTGAGTGATATCGGTGTCTGGATTCTTGATGCGCGTACAGCAGAACCACAGCATCTGCTTGCAGCTCATACCGGTGTTATCAATAGTATCTCATTTAGTGTTGATGGTAACACCCTCGCCGTAGGAACTGAAAATGGGGAAGCGCAGATCTGGGACATTTCTACCGGTGCACACCAGAAAACCTTTACAAAATGGGAATATTATACTGGTGTTGAAAATGCATTTTTGATGCCCGATGGCCGCACATTGGCAGTCATTTATTTATCTATGTTTGACTTGTGGGATATAGCAACTGGGCAGCGCAAGAATACACTATCTCCTATTGAAAATGGAAAGACTGACGAAAACAGTATACCAAAAATGTATATGAGTTTAGGGGGATACAACAACGCATTCAGCGCAGATGGTAAAATAGTCGCAAGTTTCAGCAGCGGTGACAGCTTTAGTTTCTGGGATATTGCGACACGAAAAGAGGTCAAAACATTTAAGGCTGAAACTACACGGCGGCATGAGTTGGTATCCTATAGTTCAGATTTGCGAACACTGGCAATTGCAAGTGAGAGTACTAGCTTTAAAGGGCAAAGGCAAACACGAATTTGGAGTATCAATCTTTGGGATGTCAATTCTGGAACGCAGAAGAAAACAATTAAAACAGACAATCTTTTTCCTATTCCGTTTATAGTTTTCAGTTCAGATGGAAACTATATTGCCAGTTACGATGATGGTGACATTCGTATATGGGATGTCAACACAGGCAAAGCAAAGAAAAAACTTAAAGGAGATAATATTGCTGTTAAAACAGTTGCTTTTAGTCCAGATAACCAAACACTCGTCACTGCCAGTTGGGACGATACGTTACGTTTTTGGGATGTTATCACCGGCAAAGAAAGGAAATCAGTAACAGGATATGGGGGTTACTTTCCGAAAGTGTCGCTAAGTGCTGATGCACAGACACTTATGGGTTTGGCTGTTGGCAGCAGCACTATTCGTATATGGGATGCAAACACAGGTCAGCACGAAAAGAACTTCATAGGAAATAAGATAAGTGCTTTGTACACTGTTTTAAGCCCAAATGGAAAAAGGCTTGCGAGTCATTCAATTTTCCAAGAGACTATCCATTTTTGGGATGTTATCACCGGTAAACCCATTAAAATTAAGGGACCAAGGCGACACCTCTCTGGTATAGCATTTAGTCGCGATAGTCAGACGTTCGCGAGTTGGGGATCGGCGAGCAAACGAAAAAATGTTATTCATCTTCATGACGTTGATACGGGAGACATACAGCGAACCTTGAAGTTAACTTACGAAGATAGGTTTCGTATTCCAGCAGAGTTATATTTTGACAAGAAAATGTTGGCTGGTATTGGAAGATTCGATCCGGATCTTTTCGTATGGAATACGGTTTCAGGAGATTACAAAATCACAAACGTAGGAGACACAGATGTTCATGTGGCACGGTTTAGTCCGGATGGACGCGTGCTTGCAATTGTATCTGGTAGATTCAATGAACAGTCAAAGAGTATCGTGCTTCGGGATGTAGAGACAGGAGAGCATATCCGCACCCTCGTTGGACATACGGATAAGATTGACAGCCTTGCTTTCAGTCCTGACAGTCGGACGCTCGCAAGTGGAAGTGGAAGTAGAATGAGAGAGAAAACAATCCTTTTATGGGATATAGAAACAGGCAACAGCAAAGACTTTACGGATCCAAGTTGGTTCGAAAACTTCCGAATATATACTGGAGTTGTCTCAAGCTTCGCTTTCAGTCCTGACGGTAAGACTCTCGCGAGTGGAATGAAGTTGGGTGAAATTTACCTATGGGAAACTGCCACTGGTGCAAAAAAGAAAACCCTCCGTGGACATAGTCTAAGGGTATCACACATTTTCTTTAGTGCGGATGGTCAAACGCTCATCAGCGCAAGCGATGATGGAACCATACTAATATGGGACCTTACACCCACAAAACTGATAAAGTAAGAAATACGTGTAGTAATGACAATAAGTTCTGAATGCTGATTGCAAACCACTGATAAGAATTAGAATATGCAAAACTACGATATAGAGGCAATGAATGCCCGAATCCAAGACGAAAGCACTCTTATACAGGACATTCTCAACGAAGCATCAAAAATCATCGTTGGACAACGTACACTCCTTGAACGTTTAGTCATCGGATTGCTCTGTAACGGACATATCCTATTAGAAGGTGTCCCGGGACTCGCAAAGACTACCGCTATCGCTGCACTCGCAACAACAATTCATGCCGCTTTTCAACGTCTCCAATTCACTCCCGACCTGCTCCCAGCAGACCTACTCGGAACGCTAATTTATGACCAAAAGAAGGGTGATTTCTATACAAGAAAGGGACCTATTTTTGCAAATGTTATCCTCGCAGACGAAATAAACCGTGCACCGGCGAAAGTACAGAGTGCTTTGTTAGAAGCAATGCAGGAACGGCAAGTCACGATAGGCGACACAACATACCCGCTTGATGACCCTTTCATCGTTTTAGCAACACAAAACCCTATTGAACATGAAGGCACATACCCACTCCCCGAAGCACAAGTAGACAGATTCATGCTAAAGGTCAAGGTCAACTATCCTTCACATTCAGAAGAATTGCAGATACTACGTAGAATGACGACTGAAAAAATACAGAACATTCAACAAGTGATTACATGTGAAGATATAATCCGTTTCCGTGAACTCACCCGCAACATCTATATGGCTGAAGAATTGGAAACATACATCGTAGATCTCATCTGTGCAACGCGCTCGCCAGAAGCATACCAATTAGACGAGTTAACCCCGCTAATTGAATACGGCGCATCACCCCGCGCAACGATCTTCCTCGCACTCGCTGCAAGAGCACAAGCATTCTTATCAAAACGCGGATATGTTACACCAGAAGATATATATGAGGTGGGAATGGATGTGTTAAGACATCGGGTTATCATCAGTTACGAAGCTGAAGCTGAGGGACTTGATTCAGAAAACATCATCACTCAAATCTTCTCAAAAATTGAAGTGCCATAGTTGGGATATAAAGTAAAACAAGAAAACTCTGCATTTAGAGTATATCAAATTCCTCCACGGTTAGTCCAGCATGTCTCAAAATTGACCTCAGTGTTCCAACTTTGATTTCACGATTTTTCGGAACCATTACAGCTCTAATTCCAAATCAAATAAATCTTGTCTCATTAAGGAATTCTACTGTTTACTGGCAGGGGGTTACTCTCTTCGGTAGGAGCGACCCCCCGGTCGCGACCGGGAGGTCGCTCCTACCAGATTTCCGCTGCTAATGAGACATTATCACATGAAAATGGTATTAGATACCTCAAATGTGCGAAGTTTTGGCATGACAGTTGGAAGAGGAGTTCATTAGAAGGCGTCACTCCATCTGCGGTTTTTCAAAACTTATTTTCAGCCCTTGATCGCGGAGCGTCTTTTGGATTACTGCTGCGGTTTTCTCAATTGAATCCATCTGAGCCACCGTGGTGTGAAACTGTTTGACGAAATCTGCCTGTTGGGGGGGCGTGAGTGCGTTGAGACGTTCGACCGTAGGTTTGACGAAAGTTTTCTTGTTCAGGGTAAGTCTGTTGTCGTTTTCAAGTTCAAAGAGGAGACGAACAAGCCCGGTGTGGTCTTTTATTTCACATTTGTGTTCTGTGCATTCGCGATATTTTTTCGGTAGCGTACACAATGGGTTATCACAGGTGAGTATTGTGCTGTGCCGGGGCTCACATGGGAAGAATGGTTTATAGCATCCCCCCATGTCCATCCCATTGCCACAGAATACGTTTTTGCCCGCGCATGTGGGGTCTCCACATTTTGGGCAGGTATCAATCTCCGCAAGAGAACTTTTCAGTTTGAAGTCTTTTATAAAAAATGTTGTTGATGTATCTGCAAGGGTGTCCCCCCATTCCGCTGCGGTGATGTCTCTCATAGCGGATACCATCTGTTTAGGATTTTGATTGATGCCTAAACCCAAATTTGGATTTTTCTCTATTTTTAGGTATGTGAGAATTGCTGGAATAATCGGATACTGTTGGAGGAACGTCTCGGGATAACGCGTGTGAAAATCTACGAGTGTCGGAAATGAAGAACATATTTCTTTTAGTATCTTTCGGGTTTCTATTTTGAGGCTTTGTAACAGACGGCGGGTCTCTACTGAAACGACGTCACAGAATTCTTGAAGATTAGACCGTTTTCGGGGATAGACGGTGCATGTTTTTTCGCCGGGGGTCCGGACGTGTTCCAAACATAAAGCATGTTT
The DNA here is from genome assembly GCA_963663765.2 of Candidatus Poribacteria bacterium. Lineage (GTDB taxonomy): Bacteria > Poribacteria > WGA-4E > WGA-4E > WGA-3G > MSPOR6. The sequence continues at coordinate 539,578 of CAXXUA010000003.1, forward strand.
CTCTCCACAAACTTTACAGGTGTTTTCCCCGCTATAATGATTGATGTATCCCTTATCACAGTGAGAGATAACCTGATGGCACCTTGAACATATCACTTGAAATTTTGGCGTGCATTTTTTATCTCCGCATTTGGGGCAGGCTTCAATATCGCTTTCTGTAAAATGGAGTCCGAGTTGGTCTATTAAAGCCGAGGCCAAGGCTTGTTGTGAAACACTTGTCCCATTTTGTAACGCACCGGATCGGGGAATGATGTTATTTCCGTTAACGCGTTGCGGAATAAAATCGAATGCGATCTCTGTGATATACCGGAGTAGGTCCTTCTGTTCGTTTTCTGGCAGGTTTGCAATCGGTTTTAGAAGTTTGAGAAACGGTGTAACATCATCCAATCGTGCAATTTTCCTGACGGTCAAGATAATGGGTATACTTGGATAATGATCAAGCAGTTCTAAAGGGGTTTTTACTCCAAAATCGGCGAGGGTCGGATAGGGGTCTGTCCCTTTCTCAAGCTTTTCCTTGTATTGATTTTCAAGGGTTCTGATAGGGTCAATCTGTATCTGCATCTCAAGGTTCATTTTAGGAATCCTCCTTTTGTTATTTGACAAGGGCTCAGAGGTTGAGTTTATCCAAAAGTTCTGCGGTCAGCTCGTTGGCAGCTTCATCTCCTTGGTTTTTAGAAATATGTTCGTCTATCTCTACGATGTATGTCAGTTGCAGCTCTATCGGGAGTTCTGAAAGCAGTTGGATAGCTCGTTCTTTAAACTCGCCCCGCATCTGGTCAAGCCGTTCATTGAGTGCGTCAAGTGCAGCTTGGGTTGGGTAGCGATTGTGAAGTTCTTCATGGGAAATAGACATAACTTCTTGAACTTCCGGATACTTTTCAAAATAGAGTTCTATTGCCTCTTTCAGGTTTTCTACCGCCTCGTCTTCACTCTTACCCTGACTAGCAACATCTATCTCTTATAGTGAAATATACAAGTAAGTTTACACTTGTTCTGTAGGCGGGGAATGCCAATAGGCATTCATACCGTTGATTTCGATCTCCGAATCGCGACTGAACGCCTTGATAGTCGGGAATCGGAGTTCCCTCCTACACCTGAAAGTGTAAAAATAATTCTAAAATCTACTATAACATTGAGCAACAAACATATCTCCTTCTTGCGAAATATTTGCAGTAAAAGTCTGTGATTTCATTATTCGTCTCCTTCAATATAACGTGGTATGATATATCTAAATTGTAGCATCAAATGAGGAATGTTTCAACTACTCATCAGTCTGTCCAGCAAGAGCAGCCGCACGCGCACCCACACCAAGTACACCCAGAAAACCCTCCGAATCCGAATGGTCAAAATCACCAATATCCTCCATTGATGACGTCTCTTCAGAGTAAAGGGAATGCGGAACACCCGTCGCAGCATGAAATGCAACATTACCTTTATATAGCGCAACCGTAATCGTCCCACTTGCCAAACGTGTGAACTGCTCAACCGATGCCAACATTGATTGCGTAGCAGAATCAAACCAGTAACCTTGATAGATCTGTTCAGCGACAGCAGACGCAATACCATCATAGAGTTTACGCGCCCGTCTATCCAAAATCAGTTGAAGGAGATACTCATAGCATTTACCCAACAACTCCATCCCAGGAGATTCATAGACACCCCGGCTCTTTATTCCAACAAATCGGTTTTCAACAGTATGTATGCCGATACCAACAGCGTTCCGTCCACCAATTCGGTTTGCTTCCATCAAACCCATCAGAGGTGTGCAAGGACTACCGTTTACTTCCACAGGCACTCCGCGCGCGAATGTCACAGTGAAGTGCTCTATATCATCAGGTGCATCTTTCGGATGCACTCCCATCCCCGGCGTAATGAATCCCGCAGGTGTTTTCAGTGATTCCAATCTACCTGCTTCATGCGTTAATCCCAGCAAATTCGCATCCGTAGAATAAGGTTTTTCATGCGTCGCAGTAACTGGCAGACCGTGTTCTTGGCAGAAATCAATCATCTCCTTTCTACCACCGAACTGCTTGAGAAATGCCTCATCCCGCCAAGGCGCGTAAACTGAGAAATTTGGATTTAGCATATTGGTCGCAAGTTGAAACCGCACCTGATCATTTCCACGACCCGTTGCACCGTGCGTCAAAATAGAGATGCCGCGACTTTCCATTTCAGGAAGTAACGCTTTCACCGTAACAAACCGAGCAATCCCTGTCGTGTTCCAATATCCGCCTTCATACATCGCCTTACACTGGATAACGCGAAGCCCCTCTTCAGCAAGTGCTTCCTTTGCATCAATGATGACCGCTTCCTGAGCACCACATGCCAACATCCGTTCACGAATCTCGTCCACATCTCTCTCGTCAGGTTGTCCAAGATCCGCAGTAAAACATACGACATCAACACCTTTATCCACTAACCATTTGGTAATTGTGCAGCTATCAAGTCCACCAGAGACCGCAGCTCCAACAGTTTTTCCAATTAATTTTTCTATTTTCATAATCCAAATTATACCACTATTCCAACCAAAACGCAATTGCTAACAATTGTGTGGGGTGTGTAAACTTTTTTTCACAAGCATCCCACTCTCGATTGTAGGGCGAAATCAAGAAATCATGAAATCAACGGTATGAATGCCTTTTGGCATTCCCCGGGTATGAATGCCATTTAGGCATTCCCCGGGTCTCTATACCCCGCCGCAACTGATTAAATGAGAGATTGCGGACACAGAAGTCCTAATGAGTTTTGACGTTCAAGTTGTGTATTCGTAGGGGCGTGGTTTCCACACATGATCTACGCAAACTCAAAAACCAACCGGGTTGGGGAACCCAACCCCTACGAATTCAACTACCGATTTTGATTGCCAAACTTCATTAGGTGTCAATATAAAGAAATATTGTTAATATTAACCATATTCTTCAGTCGCGTAGGGACGATATGTTTATCCTTTTATGTCGTTCCTACGGAACTAAAGAGAGGGGATGTGATAACGTTTTTGCTATAAACATTGCGTCCCTACGGGACTAAAGAGAACAAAAGTTTGTACCTCTGTGCAAAAACTTTACACACCATAGGCGTCAATTTAAGAAAAAGGTGTTGGCATTTTCTCTTGTGGGAGGGGTTTTCAACCCCGATTTTATGTTCATTTTCTCTCAAATCGGGGTTGAAAACCTCTCCTACAAGTGGTCAAAACCCTTAAATTGACGCCTATGGTGCAAAAACTTTACACACCCATCCGAAACAAAATATTTGACACATACAGAAATATATGATAAACTTTTGAAGATATTGACACTATTGTAAAGCGCGGAGAAGCATACGTGACACTACAACATCCTAAACAAGACGGATTAACACTCATACAGATACTGATCGGTATTGCCATTCTGGGTGTGATCGGTGCTGTCCTTTTAGCACCTCGTCTACTTGGACAAGCAGGTAGAACACTACAAACACGAGCAAACGAGGATATTGAAACACTCGGTATCGCACTGGATAGATATGCAAATGACTGCGGAGATTATCCCTCAACCGAACAAGGACTAAAGGCTCTTTGGGAGAAACCGCAAACACCACCAATTCCTATAGAATGGTTAGGCCCCTATATTCAAATTCCAATCACAACTGATCCATGGGGAAACCCTTATGTCTATATACGTCCCGGCATCCATGACCGATACGGATACGACCTGCTCTCTTTCGGTAGTGACGGCTTAGAAGGGGGAACAGGGGACGGTGAAGACATCGCAAGTTGGATACGTCGTGATGAATAACAATCCATAATTAACAACAATCATATACCAATAGATGATAAAAAAAGATACATACTAAAATATTAGGTATCAAAATTATGAAAATTACCCAAATTGAAGTCATCAAGGTAAAAGTTCCCTACCATGAAGGTATTTATGAGTTAATGTCGCGTTGAAATCTATACCAAATTGACCACGTATATAAGGTGCATACAGATACAGGAATAATCGGTATCGGTGACGGTTCATTTCAATCAGACGAAACAATAAAACGATACATCGGAAGGAATCCATTTGAATATATGAGCGGTTGGGCACCAACGCCTTTACAACAAGCATTTTATGACATTATGGGGAAAACTCTCGGTGTACCTGTCCATCAACTCTTAGGGGAAAAGATTCATGATAAAACATCTTTCGGATATTGGTCTATTGACATGACACCAGACGAATGGGCTGCTGAAGCAAAACACGCTTATGCTCTCGGTTATCGTCTACACAAAATAAAAGCACGACCATGGTTTGAAGTTGCCGAACAGGTAGAAGCAATCACCGAAGTTGTACCCGACGATTACCAACTACGTGTGGATGCAAACGACTCTTTTGAAACCGCAGCACGCACTATTGAAGTCGCACGACAACTACGCGACTATAATATAGAGTCGTTTGAAACACCAATCCCACAATCACATATTGATGGATACAAGGAGATAAAACAACAAATAGACATCCCAATAACCATTCATTTCGGAAACCCAGATCCAGTTAAAGCAATCCGAGCAAAGATGAACGATTCATTCATTATCGCATATCCCGACTCACGCGCTGCCAATGCAAAACGGGAAGCAATAATCTCTGATTCAGCACATCTACCTGTCTGGATACAGATAGTCGGGCTCGGTATCACAACATGTTATGTCATGCATCTCGCAGCAGTCATGCGTAATGCGACGATGCCATCAATTACACTAAACGCATTGCGCGCCTTTGACATCGTTACACCCTCAACGATACCTCTTGAAAACGGATACGCAACCATACCCGACAAACCGGGTTTAGGCGTTGAACTGGACGAAGACACGTTAGACAACTGCCGATTTTGATAAGTATGTATATGAAAAAAATAACTTTATTTTTATCCCTAACAATTCTTATCCAATGCACTATTATTACCGCACATGCCGGAAAACTGGGATTAGTCAGCGCATGGCTTTTTGAAGAAAGAAACGGAACAGTAGCTAAAGATGTCGTCGGCAAGAATGATGGGGAAATAATAGGAAAATTAAGCTGGTTTACTTACGGAAAATTTGGAAGATGTCTGAGATTCTTAGGTAACGCTGATAGTTACCTACGCATTCCTCACAATGATGTATTCAACGCAGACCCCTACACATTCGTCGCTTGGGTCAAGTTAAAACCTGAATCATGGCAATATATCATCTGGAGAAACGGAGATGTGTGGCCCGAGCCCAAAGAAAATCGCCACATAGATATATGGATACACGCCGATGGATTTCCAGTTTTCATGTGGACCGCTGGTAACAATAGTGGTCAAATTGATGGAAAAACCATTATCACTGATGATAAATGGCATCATATCGCTAAAGTCTATGATGGAAATAGTATAAAAATGTTCATTGATGGAATACTGGATACTGAAATGTCAAGTCAAGGCACACTGGATACAAATGAATCACCCATCTGGTTAGGTGCCAACCCTAACAACATCGCTGCAACCGGACTCTTCGACGAAGTCGGTTTCTTTACAAATGTACTTACAAAGAATGAAATTAACGATGTCATGTCTATTGGATTAGCAGATTACGCCACTGTGGAAGCAACAGGAAAAGTTACAACAACTTGGGGCACATTAAAAGGAGAAACAAAATGAAAACAACTATAATTAGTTTGACAATACTTGTCATCATCGCAACTTCTTATGCACACGCAGTAAAACTTGGATTAGCAAGCGCATGGTTATTTGAAGAAAATGGTGGAAATGTTGTCAAAGACATTGTCAGTGGTCACGATGGTGATATCAACGGGTCTTTGACATGGGTCAATGACGGTAAATTCGGCAAAGCTTTGGACTTCCCTGGACAGGGTGATAGTTATGTCCGTATACCTCATAACGATGTATTCAACGCTGACCCTTACACTTTTGTCGCATGGGTCAAGTTACAAGAAGCCTCATGGCAGTATGTTGTCTGGCGGAATGGTGATGTTTGGCCCGAACCAAAAAACGTACGCCATCTCGATATCTGGATTCATGAAAATGACTTTCCAGTCTTTATGTGGCACGCCAACGGTGTAGAAGGACGAATTGAAGGTAGTACGATCGTTGCTGATGGTGATTGGCATCACATCGCCAAAGTTTATGATGGGCAAAATGTGCAAATGTTTATTGATGGAAAATTAGAAGGTGAAAGTCCGAGTGGTGGAACACTTGACACTAGTGAATCACCAATTTGGATCGGGGCACGTCCCGGTCCCGTCGCCGCAACTGGTCTCTTTGACGAAGTCGGTTTTTTTACACAAGCACTAACTCATGATGAAATCAACGACGTAATGTCTATCGGATTAGCAGAATACGCCGCTGTAGAAGCAACAGGAAAAGCAACAACAACTTGGGGATTACTAAAGTCTAAAAAGTAATAGTCGCACGCACTACGCGTGCATAAACAGAAATGGAGAATACGTTCTATGCAAATGCATGTTGGTGGAAAATGGATTGACAAGTCAAATAAAATTGATGTCTTAAGTCCTTTTGACGGTTCAGTTGTTGACACCGTTCCAAAAGGAGACGCAAGCGACGTTGAAACCGCTATTCAGACCGCAGAACGCGGCGCAAAGATCATGGCAGACCTAACTGGTTATGAACGTTATGAAATCTTACGAAAAGTCGCTGATTTGATGGTGGAAAAAGCAGGTGAATTGGCAGAAGTTATCACCCGTGAAGAAGGAAAAATAATAGCCGAGGCAACCGGCGAAGCAACACGCGCTTCAGAAATCATCGCACTCTCTGCTGAGGAAGCAAAACGTCTAACAGGTGAAACAATCCCACTTGAAGGGGCACCTGGCGTAAAAAACAAACTTGGGTTCACTGTACGCGTACCTTGCGGTATCGTTGCTGGAATTAGTCCTTTCAACTTTCCACTACACCTTGTATGCCACAAAGCAGGTCCAGCAATTGCCGGTGGAAACGCTATCATCATCAAACCCGCAACGGATACACCCCTCTCTGCACTAAAATTAGTTGAACTCTTCTTAGAAGCAGGCACACCACCAGAAGCAATTCAGTGTGTTACAGGTCCAGGTGGTGAAATCGGTGATACACTCTGTGCAGACCGGCGCGTCAGAAAAATCACTTTCACTGGCAGCCGGGATGTCGGAGAACACATCTGTAAAGTTGCAGGATTAAAACGGGTCACTATGGAACTCGGCTCCAACTCGCCCCTCATCGTTATGCCCGATGCGGACCCAGAGAAGGTCGCACGTGCTGCAGCCGCATCAGGTTATTCCAACGCTGGACAAGTCTGTATCTCAACGCAACGTGTCATCGCTCACGAAAAAATATATGCGGATTTCTTGGATGCGTTCAAAGCAGAAGTTTCACAAATAGGCATCGGTAACCCACTGGAAGACGGAGTCCGTATGGGACCGATGATTAGAGAAGGAGACGCAACACGTGTCACCGAATGGATTAACGAAGCAGTATCAGATGGTGCAGAACTCCTCATGGGAGGCGAAAAACATGACCAGTTTGTCACACCTGCAATCCTCGCAAACGTCAAACCTGAGATGAAAATCTCTTGTGATGAAATCTTCGGGCCCGCTGTCGGTGTGACGCGTGTCAACGACATTGACGAAGCAATTGCACTCGCAAACGACACGAACTACGGCTTAAGTGCAGCCATCTTCACACAAAACATTGATTGGGCAATGCGGTTTGTCCGTGAAGTTGATTCTGGTAACCTCATGGTCAACTGGGGTACACAGTGGCGCGCAGACCTTATGCCTTATGGTGGTGTGAAAGAAAGCGGGATGGGAAAAGAAGGTCCAAAATACGCCATTGAAGAAATGACTGAACTCAAAATGGCTGTCTTCCACTTGGATAATTAGTAATGAGATATTTTGAATTTAACACATTAGGTGCTTGATTCCAGCACCTAATGTGATAGGAAAACAGATTCTCCTTACAAGGTCTAATACCCAAATAACGTCAGGACTTACGCAGTTTTCATGATCCAATCAAGAATTAAGACGAAAACGATGTAATTTTCAGCATTTTTTTGGTTTCCGGCGCGCTTACAAAGCACGTCTACCATTGGGGGCGCGCATACAAAGCACCAAATCAACGGTATGAATGCCATTTAGGCATTCCCCGCCTACCATTGGGGGCGCGCTTACAAAGCACCAAATCAACGGTATGAATGCCATTTAGGCATTCCCCGCCTACCATTGGGGGCGCGCTTACAAAGCACGCCTACCATTGGGGCGCGCTTACAAAGCATCAAATCAAGAAATCAAGAAATCAACGGTATGAATGCCATTTTGGCATTCCCCGCCTACCGTTTAATGCGTAAGTCCTGAACGTAATCCGTTTTGGTAGGTGAGGTATCCTAACCGTAATAAAAGTGTCAATTTAAGAAAAAAGTGTTGGTGTTTCTATTGTGGGAGGGGTTTTCAACCCCGATTTGAGAGGAAAAGCGCATAAAATCCAAATCAACGTCAGAAGCGCGTTTGGCTTCTGTCGGGGTTGAAAACCCCTCCCACAATACGTCAAAATACTTAAATTGACGCTTATGGTGTGGTTACCTAACCGCATTTGTCTTCAACAGAACAAGGTAAATCCTGTTAATATGATATGATAGGATAGGATCACTTCAAATTAGTTTTGTTCTATCGTTCGGGATCTTTTTCAGTCTTGGTCTTTCTCACGATTACCGATTAACTTATCCAAATGATCGCTAATCTCACCAATCGTCTTATATATTCGGTCTAACGCTAATGTAATACCGAGCAATCCCATTGAAAGCACTACAATTCCAATACCAACTACAATTTCCATTTCAACACATTACTCCTTACTGATGAAAACTCTCACAGGACTTACGCAGTTTTCATGATTTAATGAAGAATTATGACAAAAATGGTGTAATTTTCAGCATTTGTTCGGTTTCCAGCGCGCTTACAAAGCGCGCCTACCGTTAGGTGCGTAATACCGAATTAACGTGAGTCGTCTTGCTAAGTGTGCGGTTAGGAAACCGCACCTACCGTTGGAAAAAGATAAATTACGTTAATTTGGTATAAGTCCTGTCTCAAATTGATGTTTACCACTGCACTTGACAGAATTCCTCGTAATCAATTAGTTCCGTTATCGTCCGATTCTCACCACACATTGCACAATCATCTTGTTGACGGAGTTTCAGTCGTTTGAAGTCCATTGACAAAGCGTTAAAAAGAAGGAGGGTACCAATCAAAGATTCACCAATGTCAAGCAGGATTTTTATTGCTTCAACAGCTTGAATTGTACCGATGATACCGGGTAACACACCGAACACACCAGCCTCTTGACAGTTTGGCACCATGCCTGGTGGTGGCGGTTCAGAAAATATGCAGCGATAACACGGCCCCTTCCCAGGATAAAGCACGGTGACTTGTCCCTCAAACTGAGAAATGCTACCATGCACAATCGGCTTACCAAGCATCACGCACGCATCGTTCAGCAGATAACGTGTAGGAAAATTGTCACATCCATCCACAATCAGATCGTACTGTTCCAGCAACGTAAAAGCATTCTCAGAACTGATACGATCATTGTGCGGGATAACCTTTACATCCGGATTCATCTCAGCAATCGTTGCTGCTGCAGACTTCGTTTTTGGTATACCGATATCACTTGTACCATGCAGTATCTGACGTTGTAGATTGCTGAGGTCAACCACATCGTCATCCACAATACCGAGTGTGCCAACTCCCGCGGCAGCAAGGTAAACACCGATAGGCGAACCGAGACCTCCTGCACCAATTAGCAACACTTTGGACTCAAGCAGCTTCGTCTGCCCCATGCCACCGACTTCATCAAGAATAATATGGCGACTATATCGCTCAATCTGTTCGTTGGTAAAATTATACATACTATCCTCTAAGATTGGAGAGAAGTTCTGAAATCGGCTTTTCGGAATTCGCAGAGATTCGCACAGCAAAACGTTCACGCGCATCCTCTGAAGTGCGTTCTATCTTGAAACCATCATTACCATACATCTGTTGTAACATAGGTTCAAGGTCTGCCTGAATGGCTGCTGCAGTATCCGCAGTATTTGGAGCAAGGTTGCGATTGTTTATCATAAATAAAATGTCAGAAACATTGAATTGGATAGCGTTTTCCAATTCCGCCGATGCTTCAAGAAGCTCACATTTTGATAGCACTTCCGTGAATGCTTGACGAATCTTCTCGGCATTTTCACCATCCACTTCATGTTTCCGGTTGTAAAGAAATCCCGGTTCATGAAATGCGTTGTCAATGCTATAATTCGCTTGCTTCAAAATCAATAACACACCCGGACCAGCATCCACATGCGAATAGTCCGCATAGTTCAAATAATCATCAGAATCTGCCTCCTCCATCCAGCGGTTGAAGACTTTGATGAAGTTCGTATAGTTGACCGTACTATCTTCGGTCACAAAAACCTTAATATTTATCTGCTGTAAATCCATTCGATGAAACGTTCCTTTCGTGAAAAGACTGTTAGATAGAGGAGCCTACCTGGGGTAAAAAATAAGAATCAATCATGCAAGCGATAATTCACTAACGTTTTGTCCATCAACACTTACAACGGTAACATCCTCCGCATCTATCCAAAAAACCTTACCCGCACTATCGCATACACAAACCATAGCATATTGTCCTTCGTCTACTTCAGCCATCAAATTCCCTAAAAAGAAATGGGGTTTTTTGGACTGAAATGCACCGAATCCTGTACCGAGTAAGCAATAAGTTTTGCTTGTCGTGTCATGTCTTACAATCGTTGCCATATATATTCCTTTAAGTATTATTTTCTAAGGTATTTAACTTGGAACCCATATCTTTTTCGCTTGTACTACTTCAGCATCGGACGGTAACTTAATGGGTACTTCCGATTTACAATAGAAGTGCAGCCCCTTGTAGTTCGTAAGGTACTGATGGTTTTTTGTAAAAACACCACCCAATGCTGTCACAACAAGTGGTGCTTCACTCTTTGACATAATTTTCATAAACTCCTCTGGTTCAAGCCGAATGATTGCTCCAGAGGCTTTGATAGCCTGTACAATCGCTGCGGCAGCAGCCGTTGAACCACCCGCAGCAACACCTGCTTCTGCACCTGTCATGAGTATACACCCCACTGTTATGCTATAAGTTATTACATAGGCAAAAACAACATCACACTCTGATTCTTTATTATAATGCAAGTTGATAGTTAAGTCAATTCTTATTTCTCATCACTTCCCTATTCAATACATCTTAAAATATCAGGGTTATTCAGTTTTAGGTAATTTAGCTGTTTCGTGAGAAAATCGCGGCCGGGAGGTCGCTCCTACCGGGTGGTTATTTTTTTAAAATTCAATTATTAGGAAAACTGAATAACCTTGTTAAAATATTGATAAAAAACACATATTTTGCTAAATTAAACCATCACACATTTTCAAAAAGGAGCAATGTATGTTAAATTGGGGAGTTATAGGAGCAGGTGGCATCGCTTACGTATTCTGTAACGGAATGCGTTTTACCGACACAGGTCAAATCTGCGCAATGGCAAGCCGCACAAAAAATAAGGCAGACAGATTCGTCAATGACTTTGAAATTCCACGCCAATACAGTACCTACGAAGAACTCTTAGCAGACGACGAAATTGACGCAGTTTATATCGCTACAATACACCCACTCCACGCGGAGTTGGCAATCAAAGCTGCCAAAGCAAAGAAACATATTCTGGTAGAAAAACCGATCAGTATGAGTCACACCGAAGCAACAGCAATGGTTGACGCTGCCCGTGAAAATGACGTATTTCTGATGGAGGCATTTATGTACCGTTGCCACCCGCAAATACAGCGCATGGTGGAACTCATACAAGATGGAGAAATCGGGGAAGTCCGCTATATCCGATCTACATTCGGATTTCAATCTAACTTCAATCCACAAAGCCGTCTTTTCAATCGTGAAATGGGAGGTGGTGGTATCCTGGACATCGGATGTTATACTGCATCAATGGCACGAAAAGTCGCTGGGGCAGCCGCAGGTGAGTTGTTCTTAAATCCGATCTCGGTCAAAGCAAATGGAAAAGTAGGGCCCACAGGGGTTGACCATATCACAACCGCGACACTCAAATTTGAGAACGATATTATCGCTGAAATAGCAACTGCAGTGGAGTGTAACCTCGGCAGCAGCACTACCATCATCGGTTCTGGTGGAACGATAACGATCCCAAATCCATGGCTACCATCATCACCATGCCGCGGCGCACGTAAACCTTTGCCACCAGATACAACTATTCCACCAAGTCAAATAGTCCTAAACTCCTATCAACGTAGAGAAACAACCGAGATCACCATTGAAGCAGACAGAGACCTCTTTACCTACGAAGCAGACATGGTCGCGAACCATATCTCACAACGACAAGCACCGGCAATGTCATGGGACGACACACTCGGAAATATGCTACTATTAGACAAATGGCGTGACGAAATCGGTGTTGCGTATTGACATCGATAACAGTAAACCAAATCACAACAAAACCGGAAAAATACTATGCTACCAATATGTTACGACCCTTATGTAGGTACATTAGGAAGATTTTCACGTGCAGAAATCTTTGACCTCGTCGCTGATGCAGGATACGAAGGCATTAACATTCCTGTCAATACAGCTTTTCTCGGTAAACTTTCAACCGCAGAAATAAAGGACGCAGTGAAACTCGCTCAGAAGCACAACCTCATCGCTCCCACAATAGGTTTTGGAAACCATATCTTGACAACACCTACGCAAAAAGATGCAGCACTAAAGCATTTTGCAACCGTGCTTGAAGTGGCACGTCAGTTTAACGCAGAGATTATCGGTGTTTGGGTGAATCCATCACAAGGTGTGTCGCGTCAAGACTCTTTGGAAACACTTGCAGAGAACTTGTCTCAAATGCTCCCACCATGTCAGGAACACAACATCAAAATTGCTCTTGAATTCCAAAAGGGATGTCCTCTTGATAACTATAGAGAAGCTGTTACATTTATTTCAGATACCGACTTACCTGTTTATTTGACATGCGACACCTACCATCTATTCAACGACGGTGCAGATCCGCATGCTGCAGCATTCACTATGCAGGAGTGTTTGGGAGATGTTCATATATCAGGAAGCAATCGTAGTGAACCATGGAGCGGAATATTTGACTTTGAGACCTTCGCAAAAGGTTTGAAGGAGATCAACTATACAGGACCCTTGGTCATCCAGTATAAAATGGAAGATGTTGCAAGCATAAAACGTAGTTGTGAATTCACACAGCAGTTTCGCGAGATGATGCAATCATAAATCGTAAGATTTTCTCGGTTCCTTCAATTGTTAATTCAATAGGCGTTCAACTTCTGTTGCAATTTCGGGATCTATTTCTTTAAGAAGTTGAGTACCTTTAACTCCAGGATGCCGTGTTGTGATCTCATAAGCGCGAACAATACGTTCAGGTTCAAACAATAAGTCTTTACCTTTAAGATGAGCATCTATCTCTCTTACGAGAAAATTGTTTCTGTCAAAAAAGTATCCTTTTTTTGCGATACCATTGATCCAATCCCGGAATTGATAAAACTCCTGGATTTCTCTTTTCTGCTCTGCATTAGCAGCCAAAAAAGTTCGAACTCTACGATTGCCTTTACCGTTTGGATTGGGTAATGTACGAATCTCTGATTTCCAGAAATCTCCGCTTTCAATAGCATACATATTATCGCTATCAATATAAACAGATAATATACAAATTCGAGGAGGAGGAAATCTTCTTTTTCTTTTTTCTTCACGATTCCGAAGTGTTACACTCTTTTTGTAGCAAAACCATGCAGTTTTGAGATCACCGAGTTTTTCATAAGCTATACCTAAGCTGACGAGTCCAATTGAAGCATCAAGTCGATTCGCTTTATTGAGGTATACAATCGCATCTTCCGGTGATTTTTCAAGCAGACGGTATCCTAACGCACTAAGCGTATTCGGATGATTGGGGTGCTTCGTGAGAATTTGGTGGTATCGATCAATGACTTTAGTCTCATCTTTTTCATCACGCACCAAATATAATAATGCATCAGGGTTGTCCGGATCTTTAGCAAGGAGTTGGTCAACATAAGCTTTTACTATTTTCATGTATCTGGTTTCTGACAAAGATACAGATACTGTGTTGAGGTATTTAAATGCACGGCGAGACTCCAGTTTTTCTAAAATATCCGGGTGATAGATGTATTGCGATTCAAGGAAGTCAACAGCATAATCAAGGTCTATCTTTCCCCGAGAATACATATTCATTATATATATAGAATGTCTTTCTGGATCTGATGATGACAAATATGCATGAATATCCAGATTAACTTGTAGGGTTGGTTCTATTGCCTTAACATCCAATGGTAAAGATGGAAGATTAAAATCGTTGACATAGGATTGTTGTGAATGCTCTTGTGAGATTAGACGTCTTGGATCTATTGCATTAACATCCATTGGTAAAGATGACGGCTGTGCCCCGTTGACATAAGATTGTTGTGAATGCTCAGTAGGAATGACCTGTTGACGTACGTTCTGTTTGACCAACATAGGTCGTCTATTAAGTGTTTTATTAGTCTGTTGTTCTTCATGTAAGGAAGAATCAGTTTCTACTTGTTGACTTATACTTGGAATTGTCACAACATTTTTAGGTTCTGTCATCTTTTTCCAAAGCGCAATGACACCAATTACCAGAACACAGATGCAAATTATACTCATAAGTACTTTGAGAATATTTGACATAGTACACCTACTGCAACTTGATGATGGTACCTTTATAAATTGTAAGCAGGACTTACGCAGTTTTCATGATCCAATCAAGAATTAAGACGATGTAATTTTCAGCATTTTTTAGGTTTCCGGCGCGCTTACAAAGCACGCCTACCGTTGGGTGCGTAAGTCCTGTCAGGACTTACGCAGTTTTCATGATCCAATCAAGAATTAAGACGAAAACGATGTAATTTTCAGCATTTTTTAGGTTTCCGGCGCGCTTACAAAGCACGCCTACCGTTGGGATTGACTGCAGTGATACATTCTTTCTGAAAGTGTAAGGTCTTTCTTTTTGTGTCCACAACCGGAACAGGTTTTACTACTTGCAAAGAACATATCTGCTTCTTTGACAGGTATACCGCGCACTTCCGCTTTTGTCTTGAGTTTTAGCAGGAAACCGCCTAATGCTGAATCTGACAATACTTTTGCGAGGTTTCTGTTCTTCAGCATATTAGTAACCTTGAGTGTCTCAATACCGATCGCAGCGGCACGGTTGACAATCTCTGTAGTTGCTTTGTGATGTGCATCGTTTCGGATACAAGCGATACGATAGTGGATACGTTGTAACTCGTGCTTCTGCTTGAACCAGTTTTTAGACTTGAAAACACACCGGCTCAACTTGCGTTGTTCTCCCTTTAGCTTCCGCTCATAACGTTTTAGCGGTCGGGGATTATCATATTTCGTGCCATTACTCAAGGTGGCAAGTGTGTTGATGCCTACATCTACACCAATCATAGGGTGCGTTGAATTATCAACTGCTTCGGTGTCCTCGGTTTCTACGGTGATAGATACAAACCAACGATGTGTTGTCCTTGAGATCGTCACTTTCATAATCTTACCCACAAAACGCAATGATTCAAACATTCTAATCCAACCAATCTTAGGAAGTTTGATACGCTTGCCTTCAACTTCTACAGATTGATTATTTGTGGTGAATGCGTCCTTTTTACCACGCTTCTTGAACTTCGGAAACTTCGCACGTTTACCAACCCAATTCGCAAGCGCAGCCGATAAGTTGCCAAATATGCTTTTGTTGGCTACAACCTGATCCATATCTTTTGTCCAAGCATGTTCTTTCTTAGCAACATTAAACCGCTTGTTTAACTTAGCAGCTGATAAGAACTCATCTTATGACAATGCAGACTTGAAATCTGCTAATGCATGATTATATGCAAATCTCGCATAGCCACACTGTTGTGCAAACCATTTTCGCTGATTGTTATTTGGATTCAATGCAATCTTATGTGTTTTTAGCATGATGATATTCCAGTCCTATGAAGATGTCAGTTCCCTATACTAAAGGTGTGTAGGTGTTAGTAGCACCTACACTGAACTGGTATAATGAGTATATCATGTTTTAAACCAAAAATCAAGTTTTTTCTTGACACAAGCACTTAGCACGACTACATCCCACTACCTAATGAGTTTTGACGTTCAAGTTGTGTATTCGTAGGGGTGTGGTTTCCACACATGATCTACGCAAACTCAAAAACCAAACGGGTTGGGGAACCCAACCCCTACGAATTCAACTACCGATTTTGATTGTCAAACTTCATAAGGTAGGGGTTTCGTCGTGATTCTTGATAAACATATTGCTCCTATATGGCAATAGTACCTTAACGACTTGTGCCAGTTAACTAAATGTTTATACTAAATTCATATATTGGGTTTGGTATATAAACATTTCGTCCCTAATGAAGTTTGACGTTCAAGTTGTGTATTCGTAGGGGCGTGGTTTCCACACATGTATCTACGCAAACCCAGAAACCAAACGGGTTGGGGAACCCAACCCCTACGAATTCAACTACCGATTTTGATTGTCAAACTTCATAAGGACTGAAGATCATTCAAAGGGAGAAGAAGTATGGTTAAATCCTCTTATCTATGTGAAGTAATTTTTAATAATAGTTATTTAGCACAAGTCGCTACTTTCAGGCAATTGGTAATTTTTTCTGTACACGAATCTTGTCTATGACTGGGTTTTTCCGAAGATAAAGTTACCAATTTTACCAATTAGTAACTTAACGTAAATTGAGCAATATCCTGATTTGTGCCAGTTAACTAAATTTTTATATTAAATTCACTTATGTTGGGTATGATATATAAACATTTCGTCCCTACAGGACTGAAGATCGTTTCAACCTATGAGGGACATGTTCAAAACGTTATGCTTATGTGAAACAATGGTTTACATAAAGTCATTTAGCACAACTCGTTACCTTACGTCAAATGTATCGGGTTACCTGTAGCCAAAGACTCATTTGCAGCGATGGACAAAATAGCCGTGTTCACAGCATCAGCATAAGGAGAACGAATCGTACTCCCATCACCAGAACGCACCGCTTCAATAAACGTACGATCCATCTCAATCGTGCAGTTATTTTCGTTCTTCCAAGTCTCTTGACCATCACCAGTGGAAAGCACAACAGCTCGACGCAAATGATATTCTATTGATCCATCCTGACAGAAAATGTCTAACCCAGAACGTCGCAGTCCCTTAGTCGTAAAGCACGCAGAGAACATAATACCAAACACGCCGCTGTCAAATTGCAGCGAGACAGCAGATGCCTCCTCAATATCATAATCCATATCAGGAATCAGGTCATATCTTGCAACTGCATAGACACTTTTGACTTCCCCAAACAGATAACGTGCCATATCAAATTCGTGAGTCGTCTGTTCCATCAGTTGACCACCAGATTTTGCCTTCTCCCGCCACCATCCACCGGGCATACCCCCCATCCAATAACCCATAAAAAACCCAACACGTCGGGAGGCAAGCAATTCTTGTGCTTTGTCAATGATGTCAAGATAACGTTCCTGATATCCGCAGGCAGTGATGATGCCTTTATCTTCAATTTCTGCAGCAATCTCCTTTGCGTCATCAGCATCCATGTGAACAGGTTTTTCTACGAACATCGGTAAACCAGCAGCTACAACAGCCTTTTCTGGTGCACCATGTGCAAACGGTGGAATTGAGATATAAACAGCATCCAATTCCTCTTTGGCGATCATATCATTATAGTCCGAGTATGCTTTACCACCGTATTGTTCAACGGCACGTTCCGCTTTTTCAATGACTATATCACAAAAGCCGACAAACTTGCTACCACCGATTTGCGTTAATTCACGTAGGTGACGATTCATGTTCCCACCTGTCCCGATGAAACCTAATCTTACGTCCGACATATATTCTCCTTTGACATCCCTCCCTGCTAAAGCATGGAGGGATTCCTAATTCTTATATTGGAAACAAACTCGGTTGTATCCAAACACTTTTCCTGGTTCCGTGTCTCATACCTCCACTTGAGGTCTTACTTGCACATCACAAGCGTTTTGTGTCTCGGTATGCCCTACCTCGACATTTCTTAAGTTTATTGCAGCGTTGACACCTCTATCTATTGAGATACCACATTCGCTACAATGATACGTTCTTTCTGAAAGGTCTAAGTCTTTCTTTTTCTGTCCACAACTGCTACACGTTTTGCTTCTTGCATAAAACTGGTCTGCTTCTTTCGGTTTTATCCCGCGTGCTTCCGCTTTGTTTATTAGCATAGTCAGAAACCCACCTAACGCACTGTCAGAAAACGCCTTTGCAAAGTTTTCTATTTTCTTTAGCATGTTGGTTACCTGTAGTGTTTCTATGCCGATAGCAGAAGCGTTATTGACAATATCTGTTGATACTTTATGGTGTGCATCAAATCGATTGCAGACTATCTAATAGTGTATCCTTGCAACTTTCCATTTTTGCTTTATCCAATTTTTAGATTTAAACTCCTTACGGCTCAACTTACGATGTTCTCGTTTGAGTATTCGCTCGTGGCGTTTCAAGGGTCTGGAATTATCGTATTTCTTACCATCACTCAGGGTTACCAATGTGTTGATACCAACATCTATATCAATTAATAAGGTGCGTTGCGTTATCAACTGCTTCGGTGACCTTCCTCTGTGTCTACGGTGATGATGTTTGTGTAGGATTCAATTCCCACAGCAGCACCGTCCCGTCCGAACTCCCACTTGCGATTGTATTGCCATCCGGAGTAAAAGAGATGCATTCGACCGAACCCGTATGCCCTGTGAGAGTTCTGAGATGCTTTCCTGTTTTTGCGTCCCACAAGCGGATGGTCTCGTCCGAACTCCCACTTGCGATTGTGTTGTTGCCAACCGGACTAAAAGAAACGCTGTAAACCGAACCCGTATGTCCTGTGAGAGTTCTGAGATGCTTCCTGTTTTTGCGTCCCATAAGCGGATAGTCTCATCCGAACTGCCACTTGCGATTGTGTTGTTGTCATCCGGACTAAACGAGACGCTGGAGACCGGACTCGTATGCCCGGTGAGGAGATTAAGTTCTTCACCTGTCTGAGCATCGTAAATCCATATACCGATACTACTCGCTACTGCCAACTTGGTGCCATCGGGTGAATACATAATTTCATAGATCCGACCTTTGCCGAGTCGGACTTTTGCTCCATCCGGTAGACTCAATTTTGTATAGTCTTGGGCAAAACTGTTCGGTGCTACCGCAAAGATTACAAACAGAACGGTTAAAATCAAAAGTAAGATGTTTTTCATTATAAAATCGCTCTCTTGATACACTTATTTCTGTTTTTTCCTAATGTTTTCCAATCTCAAATAAAAAATGAAAATAATTAATTCCCCGCGTCATACTAAAAAACAGATAGGACGACACAGGGGAACATATCATTCAAATCCGTTTACTTCAACATTACCATTCAAACACGGTACCCAGTAATCGCATCGGTTCATCACGTAGCCAACGGTATATCTGAGGTGCTTCAGTAACATTGACTCGGTGCCGAATTAGCGGTGTGATCCTTACTGACTCTTGACGAACAAATCGACAAAGATTTTCAAGATCATCGCGAGTAAAATGGCTACAATGTAAAATACTGATCTCCTTGAATTGCCCGACATTGAAGGTATAGTTCACATCAAACCTACCAGCAACCAATAGCAAACGTCCACGGGTTTTGCATGCTTGAATCATCGGTGAAATCATATCTGTAGCACCGGCAAAATCCATCACCGCATCAAAACTGCCATCAGCAATAAGTTTTCTCCACCCATCACCACTTGTATTGAGAACCAATTCAGCGATACCAAGTTCACGAACTTGTTCCAAACGGGACTCATCAATATCACACACGGATACGCGTGCTCCCATTGCATACATAATCTGCGCAGCAAACATGCCGATACATCCTTGTCCAACGATAAGCACGCGTTCTCCAATACGCGGATCAACACGTCGACAACAGTGCATTGCTACACCCGATATACCGAATAACGCTGCCGCCGCAGGATCAATATCCTCAGGCAATTTCAACAATAACCCGTTTTCTGCAATACTGAACCGTTCAACATGATCCACACTTGCATAAATGAGATCTCCAATCTCAAGTTGTGTGACATCTGGTCCAGTTTCAATTACACGTCCAACGTTCTGATAACCACCGCCACAGGGCAAACTCTCGTCTGCGGGAGCATAGTTCCCACTGATCAACTGGTTGCGTTCCGTGCCGTTTGTTAGTCCCGTGAAAACTGCTTCACATAATACCTCGTTACCCACAGGCGACGCAGGTTCTTTCCAGTCAAAAACCACAGTTTTCTCACGGCGTTTATCCGGCAATAGTTTGATGACAATTGCTCTCACAGGTTTAATCAATCCTACAGAATAATGCTAAACAAACAAGATAATTCTACCACACATTGTTAACTTACCTTATTCATACTAAATTGTCAAGTGTGTTGATCTTTCAGGGTGTGTAAAGTTTTCAATTTATTGAGTAAAATTTTATCACAGTCGCTTGTCCTTGAGTTAGCTTATTTTTGGGAGTTAACTCATTCTTTGTCTGAACCAGGATTTTCAGGATTACCAGATTTTCAGGATTTACCTCGTCAAGGGTTTTTGATATGTGTTTATGCCCTCTTTTGGAATAGGATCTGATGAGAAATATCTTGATAATCTACTAATCCCGGTGAATGCCATAAGGCATTCATACCGTTGATTTGAAAATCCTAGTTCAGACCAAAATCAAGAATACCATAAAAATCCTATATAATTGCTAATCTTAACCCAAAGTTAACTGGCATTACGATATATTCTTAAGACTGAATAACCCTGCCTTTTTAGCGTTTGCTATCTCCCTTTATATTTCCGTGCTACAATAACCTTTTATCAGGGTTATTCAGTTTTAGGGATTTTAGCTGTTTCCTGAGAAAATCGCGACCGGGAGGTCGCTCCTACCGCGTGGTTATTTTTTTGAAAAATTCAAACATTAGGTAAACTGAATAAAACTGCCTTTTTAGCGTTTACTATCTCCCTTTATATTTCCGTGCTACAAAAACCTTTTATCAGGGTTATTCAGTTTTAGGGATTTTAGCTGTTTCCTGAGAAAATCGCGACCGGGAGGTCGCTCCTACCGCGTGGTTATTTTTTTGAAAAATTCAAACATTAGGTAAACTGAATAAAACTGCCTTTTTAGCGTTTACTATCTCCCTTTATATTTCCGTGCTACAAAAACCTTTTATCAGGGTTATTCAGTTTTAGGGATTTTAGCTGTTTCCTGAGAAAATCGCGACCGGGAGGTCGCTCCTACCGCGTGGTTATTTTTTTGAAAAATTCAAACATTAGGTAAACTGAATAAAACTGCCTTTTTAGCGTTTACTATCTCCCTTTATATTTCCGTGCTACAAAAACCTTTTATCAGGGTTATTCAGTTTTAGGGATTTTAGCTGTTTCCTGAGAAAATCGCGACCGGGAGGTCGCTCCTACCGCGTGGTTATTTTTTTGAAAAATTCAAACATTAGGTAAACTGAATAAAACTGCCTTTTCAGCGTTTACTATCTCCCTTTATATTTCCGTGCTACAAAAACCTTTTATCAGAGTTACTCAGTTTTAGGTATTTTAGCTTTTTTCTGAGAAAATCGCGACCGGCAAATCAAGAAATCAACGGTATGAATGCGCGTATGGCATTCACCGGGTATGAATGCCTGTTGGCATTCCCCGGGTCGCTCCTACCGCGTGGTTAATTTCTTTGAAAAATTCAAACATTAGGAAAACTGAATAACCCTGACCTTTTTAACTCCTATTGACATTGTTTATTTTTACAAGTATACTATCGTCAGATAAACGGACTTATACAATGCTATTTACGGTGTTTGGACATTTCATTTAGCAAATTGGAAAGACCGCTTACTGCAATATTTTCCAATCCGCCCACGAAGTGGTGAGTTTTCCTTTTGCCGACACAAGCCCTCTCAACCGAACCTTTGCTAACTGCTCTCGAACCCCAGCATGCGATACGTCCTCTATTCGATAATAGTAGACTGTATTCGGTTTAGCCGTGGTATCTGTCAATGTATACTCATTTTGTTCACCTGTGGTGCCAGCACCTTGGACCATTGTCGGATTGACGACTTTGAATTCACCATCCTTTGTTTCACTGCGGTAGATATAAAAACCTGCGTTGTCTACCTCTGATTCAGTTGTCCAGTTGAGGATAACACCTGCATCGGTGTGTTCTGCTCGGAACAGAGATAAGGTGACGGGTAATATACCTCCAAGCGTATAACTCGGATTACCCACATCTGTCGGATCACCAAAATAGGTAGACTTACCGAGTTTGACATCTACAGCGCGCTGCCAACTTGATGCTTCCCTGCCAACAAGCGGTCTCCGAGTTTCATGATGATAAAGCCGGAGCATAGAAATTCGCGCACCGTTCTCCGTTATCCCAGAGGGTAATTCCCATATAGGTG
Organism: Candidatus Poribacteria bacterium; assembly: GCA_963663765.2. Taxonomy (GTDB): domain Bacteria; phylum Poribacteria; class WGA-4E; order WGA-4E; family WGA-3G; genus MSPOR6. Next base: position 562,147 of record CAXXUA010000003.1, read on the forward strand.
TATCCTGTGTTTCGCTATCACCATCAAGGTTGCCAACTGTATCAACTACAGTGCCAGTCGGTGTTGTCAGCTGCAGAAACAAACCATCCGGACTTAGAACGTTATTGCTTCCGAACTTAATAATATCCGCAAGATGGTGCTCAAAAAGATTGTAAACGCGTCTATCAGGAATGTTTTCTGCGTTCTGCGCTGTCCCCGTCACCCAAAGTGCCGTTTGCTTAGGCAAGATAACCAAATCTTTTAGTGTGAGAACTGCATGCCGATTCTGTTTACCGTGCCGTGACTCAATTGTCACTTCCCATCCGGTGAGATCAACCGCCTCTATAGGGGAGTTGTTGTATAGTTCTATCCACTGGGGCACCGTTCGGTTGCCGATTTTGTTGGTGAACATCATCTCGCTGAAACTTATCTGTCCGGTGTATTTTTGTCGGACTAACGGATTATTTGGGTAACCGGGTGTGCCGAGGCTTGTGTCTTTCGGTGCTGTCGGTTGATACCCGATCCCTGCTTGATACCTACTTTCACGCCACGCCTCTACATCATATCCGACATACGATATTGTTGCGCGTTGCCATGCAGTTCCTTGTGTTAGCGGTTGGTCTGCTGTTAACTTGTCAAGGAAATACGTTCCTGCCACATCCTCAATTGCTTCCTGTGTGCCGTTTCTATCCAACGCACTTCGCAATATCAGCATATATGGCTTATTAGTTAATTGGAGTTTATTCGTCACTAAATAATCGTGCTGCGCACCGTTTCTAATATCTGGCGTTCTGATATTCTGTCCGCGCAGCAGTGTTGTTTCTCTCGGATCAGTATTGGTTATCAGCAAGATGCCACCAACGGGTAGGGTGTAGTCAGGAAACGAGACGACAACAACTTCCGGGTTCACCGTTTTATCTTCACGAGTAAGCATGCTAATCTCCCACTCCTTGAGAGAAATGTCCGTATTTCCGATGTTCCTGAGCTCTATCCAGTCATTTCTGTCATCAGCAGCGTTGCGTACCTCATTGAAAAACACCCGTGTCAACGCAACTTGTGATTCGTGCGGCACTGAAGTTTCAAGGTCAACCGATATGCCCGCGGCAATTAGTTCATGGATTTGAAAAATATCTGTAATCGGGTTATCTGTAATATATAATTCCTCTAAATTGGTTAATGAGTAAAGCGAATGTATACTTTCTACTTTGTTAGAACTAATGTTTAATATCTCCAGTTGTAGTAAGGCATTGAGTGGGGTTACGGTACTAATCTGATTATCTGCAAGGTATAATTCTACTAATTGCGTTAACCCACGTAACGGCACAAGATTGCTTAGCTGGTTAGAATTAAGAAACAACTCCTCTAATTGTGTCAAACCTGAAAGTGGTTTTAGGTCACTGATGATATTGTCATTAAGCCATAATATAGATAAATTCGCTAACGTTGAAAGTGGGGTGATGTCCTTAATCTTGTTCGAGCCGAGTGATAGTAGTTCAAGTTGGGTCAAGTCTGCTAACACACTAATGTCACTAATTTGATTTGACTTTAGATTTAGGATTTCCAAATTCGTTGCGTGTTCCAATCCTGTTAAATCGGTAATTTCTGAATTGCTACCATTCAGTGCTGTCATCTGCAGCATCAATTGTTGTGTGATAGGTACGTTTTGAGACAACCTAAAATGTTCCCGTATAGCTGATGCTAAATTCGGGTCGGGTATGTACACCTCTTGTGCATAAGTAATTCGGTTCAATCCGATAATAACAATTAGAACACAACATATCGTATAAATTCGTTTTATCATATCTTTCCTCCTTTTAGACAATCCATTTCTACTTCCTTATCAACATCTTTCGTATTTTCGTATAATTACCCGCCTTGAATTTGACAAAATAGAGACCTCCCGCCACCTTCTCACCGAGATTGTTTTTACCATCCCAATATGCCGCGCGGCTCTGACTATAATAGACTCCTGCATCACGATGCCCCAACGTTATCTGTCTAACCACAACACCCCTCACATCATAGAACGTCAGTGTAACATCCGCGGATTTTGCTAACTGGTAAGGTATCCACGTCTCCGGGTTGAACGGGTTGGGATAGTTGGGTAGGAGTGCAGTTTTGGCAGGATTTGCTTGTGCTGACGGGGCAGCACTAATATCAACGTCTATGCTGATAGTTTGTGTTGTTTTTGCTTGAAGTCTGCGAAGTGGAGCTAAATCCGAAATCGGATTGCCACCAATACCCAGCCCGGTAAGAGCTGTTAAATCTTCAAGAGGTGTGACGTTGCTGATGGAATTGCTAACCAGATTGAGATATGTCAGCGAAGTCAACCCAGAAAGTGCAGATATATCACTGATGGAATTGTTATACAGATAGAGCTCCGTCAGCGAAGCCAACCCAGAAACCGCTGATATATCGCTGATGGAATTGTCAGACAACCCCAACCTTATCAGTGAAGTCAACCCTGATACCACTGATATATCACTGATGGAATTATCAGGCAGATGGAGCCCTGTCAGCGAGGTCAACCCAGAAAGTGCAGATATATCACTGATGGAATTGCTATTCAGAAAGAGATATGTCAGCGAAGTCAACCCAGAAAGTGCAGATATATCACTGATAGAATTGAAATGTAGTTCAAGACCTGTCAACGAAGTCAACCCAGAAAGTGCAGATATATCGCTGATGGAATTGTGATCCAGCCTAGATATTGTAAGCGAAGTCAACCCAGAAAGTGCAGATATATCGCTGATGGAATTGTTATACAGAAAGAGATATGTCAGCGAAGTTAACCCTGAAATCGCGGATATATCACTGATGGAATTGCTACCCAGATTGAGCGATGTCAACGAAGTCAACTCCGAAACCGCAGATATATCACTGATGGAATTGTCATACAGATAGAGCGTTGTTAGACTCGTTGCATGTTCCAATCCTGATATATTGCTTATATTAGACTCAATGGCAGATAGACTTGTTAATCTTTTCATCGTTTCTTGTGTAAGTGCATCACCTTCCTGTAGTCCGAGTGCGGTGCGCACCTTTGCACGTAAGTTCGCATCCGGCATCCACTCCTCTTCAGACAGGTCAGTTGATGTACCATTGTTGGGATCTTGTGTAATATCAATATCTATGCTGATGGTATGTGTTGTTTTTGCCTGCAGCCTGCGGAGTGGAGCGTAATCTGTAATCGGATTGCCTGAAAGATATAATTCTGTGAGTGCTGTTAAATTTTCAATAGGTGATACATCGCTGATGGAATTGCCATTCAGATAGAGCAAGGTTAACGAAGTCAATCCTGAAACCGCAGATATATCGCTGATGGAATTGTTCTACAGCCCGAGCGTTGTCAACGAAGTCAAGCCTGAAACCGCAGATATATCGCTGATGGAATTGCCAGCCAGACTGAGCCAGGTTAACGAAGTCAATCCTGAAACAGCTGATAAATCGCTGATGGAATTGTGGCCCAACCCGAGCGTTGTCAACGAAGTCAACCCTGAAACAGCTGATATATCACTGATGGAATTGAAAAGCAGATCGAGGAATGTCAACGAAGTCAATCCAGAAACAGCTGATATATCGCTGATGGAATTGCCAACCAGACTGAGCGAGGTTAACGAAGTCAACCCTGAAACAGCTGATATATCGCTGATTTGATTCTCCGAGAGATCTAAGGATTGTAGTTGTGTTGCATATTCTAATCCGGTGATGTCGGTTATCTCTGAACCTATAGCAGATAGCCTCGTCAATCCTTGCAGTGTTTCTTGTGTAAGTGCATCACCTTCCTGCAGTCCGAGTGCGGTGCGCACCTTTACACGTAAATTCGCATCTGGCATCCACTCCTCTTCAGACAGGTCATCAGTTGATGTATCATTGTTGGGATCTTGTGTAATATCAATATCTATGCTGATAGTTTGTGTTGTTTTTGCTTGAAGTCTGCGGAGTGGAGCTAAATCTGTAATCGGATTGCCTGAAAGATATAATTCTGTGAGTGCTGTTAAATTTTCAATAGGTGATACATCGCTGATGGAATTGTGGACCAGACTGAGCGTTGTCAACGAAGTCAACCCTGAGACCACGGATATATCGCTGATGGAATTGTTACCCAGCCCGAGCGTTGTCAACGAAGTCAACCCTTCAACGGGTGTGATGTCGCTGATTTGGTTCAAATCAAGATTTAATGACCGTAAATTCGTTGCATGTTCCAATCCGGTAAGATCACTTATTTGACTTCTAGGAGCACTTAACGATGTCAATCCTTGCAGTGTTTCTTGTGTAAGTGCATTATGTTCCTGTAGTCCGAGTGCGGTGCGCACCGTCGCACGTAAATTCACATCCGGCATCCACGTTTCCTCAGAAACAGCAGCAGTATTAACAGTTACTGTAATAGTTTGTGTAGCCGTCAACTCACCATCATCTGCTTCAACGGTAATAGTTGCGTTTCCCTCACTCACAGGTGTAATTGTCACCGTGGATTCAGAAGCTTGTGCGGTTGCAACACTTGTATTACTGGAGTTTAACGTAAAGATAAGGGTATCATTGTTCGCATCTGTGAAGTAACCAGAAACGTCAAGAGACGTTGGAGTTCCGACATTCAACGTCTGTGCAGCAATCGTCCCTTGAGCACGAGGTGCCACATTTACTGTATCTATGATTAGGTCGGATCCACGAACATTGATTATGATAATGTTAGAACAGTTATTGTCTGTATGTTCTTCATCCGTTACACTGTCTACGCACGCATAGTAATAGTATATACCGGACTGATTCGGTGCACGGACACTATGAATTTCTTCATCCGAGTTACCTTTTCTTATACGTCGGACAGAATCTGTGCCAATTTGTTGATCATCCGGTGAAATTGCTGCATCTGCAGAAAGATAGTAACGGACCGTCGTAGAATTTGACGCATCTGCTGTTCCTTGATTTCGGACAGTGGCTTCTAAATTGATAGATGCATTTGAATCAACGAGACTCTTGTTTGATGAAAGCGTGATAACCAAATCAGGCGATTCAGAAATGGTAACGGGAATTGGGTTAACCGTAACAGAGAAGGTCTGTGTAGCCGTCAACTCGCCATCGCTTGCCGTTATTGTAATCGTCGCGCTGCCTTCTGCAATAGGACGGATCGTTAAAATTGAACCTGACACCCCTGCTGCCTCTGCAACGACTATGCTGGTATCAGAGGAAATTGCTGTGTAGGTAAGTGAAGTATTGTTTGGATCAGAGAAATACGTTGATACGTCCAGTCTAATATGGGTATCCGTTACAGAGAGGGTCTGACTCGATATTGTGCCGACAGTTGTTGGTGCCCGGTTTTGAACAGTAATTGTAATAGCATAAGAACAGTTATCACCTGTATCGCTTTCATCTGTGATACTCTCCACACATCCGCCGTAATAGTAGGTACCAGATTCCATAGGTGCTGTCAGATTGATTTGCTGTGTTACCCTTCCACCGACATTAAGTGAACTGACGTTAGCACTTCCAATTTCCGTATCATTCATGGATATATTTGAGTTAGGTGAGCGATACCATCGGAACGTTGTAGCAGATGAGTTCGCTGTGCCATTGTTACGTACAGTGGCATTCAGCGTAAAACTTTCACCTGGTCCTAAGGTCGCAGCACTTGTCGTCGGGGTCTCGACGACTAAATTTGGTAATGCAGGTTCATCCGGATCCGGGGCTTGCACAGTGATTGCAACTGCTGCGGAGCAATTGTTGTTTGAATTACTCTCATTGTCCACATCTGATACACATGCCCCATAATAGTAGACACCCGGCTCGGTCGGTGCAGTTAGACTAATTGATTCCCTGCCAGTTTCATCTGCATCCAATCTTGTCACAGAGTCATCGCCAACCCGTCTGTCACTTGGTGATATACGTGCATCTGATGAACGGTAATAATCCAGATCAGCAGAAGATGTCGGCTCACCTAATCCTTGATTACGAACAGTAGCTCTCAGCGTAAAACTTTCACCAGGGTCAAGAGTCGTCTTACTTACCGAAATGGACTCAACGATATAGTCGGGGTATCCTGTTACCTGAACCTGCTCCTCGCCGGCAAGGTTGTTAGTAAGCATAGAGACCGTGAGATCGTCTTGGTAATCTGTATCATGAACATTAGATGGCAAAAATGCGCCATAATAGTAGCGATCAGGGATATTGAGTGCATTCACTCTGAGTGTTAACGTAGTGCTTTCGCGTTGTCGTAAGGAAGGCACGCTTAGTTTCCCCGCACTTCGTAAATCCCGTTCTTCGCTTAATTCCTCAAGGTCATCGTTACGACTGCCCGAATGATAGTAAAAATAAATATCTGTCGCAGCGGACTCACCGGGACCGTTGTTTCGAATATCTACTTCCAACTCTATTTCTTCACCTATGCCAACTTGACTTTCATTGAGATCAAAATCGCGAATTTCCAAGTCTGGCGGGCGGCGGAATAGTAACTGATCACCACCAAAGGCTTCTACACTCCAAGCTTCTATATCCACTTGATCCCATTCTATTTTCCACCAAGTATAACCGTTGTTTTCCTCCGGTCCATCTGTGATAATTCCTGTCCCACCATTCCATAATTCTCTTATCACGTTATTGCCAATCCATGGGTTTGATCTTAAGTTAAGACCGTCGCCTGTCAATGGTACATTTTGAATGATAACAGAAACGCCTTCTCTAAGTCCTTCAGCGCGAGGATTACTACCGTTGGGAACAGAAAAGATTTGATCATTATTAGGTGGATGGACAGTACTAGTTTGTCTCACTACCACATAGATAGTTTGTGTAGCAGTTAAGTTCGTGACCGTATCGCGTGCTAAGACTATTACTGTCGCAGTTCCTGCTTCCACGGGTCTAATCGTGACTCGCGAACCAGAAACAGATGCTGTTGCGATATTGCTGGGATTTGTACTTACTTCATATTTTAGGCTGTTTGAAGATGAAAAATATTGTGCAACGTTTACTGTTGTACCAGAACCGTCGTCTGACAATGATTGAAAAGGAATCGCACCTTGTGGCACTGGAGCCTGAACCGTTGATGTTTGTGCGATTGGAAAAGTCGTTTGATTTGATGTGAAATTCAGATCAACTTCCTGCTCGGAAACAATAGGGGTTATTGGGAGTTCGCCAATCACCTTTTCATAATTCCATATAGGTATCCCTAAAGGATTGAACTCAAGCGTGACATCACTGGTTGCAGCAAGATCAAGCTTATACGTGAATTTTTCATTGTAGCTGCTATTTACCGTGTAAGAGTTCTGTGACATATCTAATCCAGGCGCTTTAATAGTTTGATTTTCGCGTGTTATCTTTACACCATTCACGGTGATGGATTCACCAGAAAGGGTAGCAGTGCTTAAAAAACCAAGATTGGCACTAATTGCAGCGTTGCCTATCCCCTTTTCAACTATGGTTGCAGCAGGTTTTGATAATGAAGGTGGTATTGCAGTTAGTGCAGTAACAATCAGTTGGGTTACCTCAACAGCAGTAAGTTCTGCCTGCACAAGTTTACGAATCCCGCCTCTTACGACAACATCATCATCCAGAAGAAGGGTACTAAATGGTTCAGACTCATCCCAAGTTTGATAAGGATTAACTGTAAGGGAACCGATGGGAATTAATTCGCTAAGTAATTGGGAAAGATCTAAGCCCCCAGGTTCAAAAACTGTCACTTCATCTTTTACGAGTAATGGGAAATCAACCAATTGGTTGATTGCGAATACGGCAACCAAAAGAGTTGGCTCAAGAGTTAAATAAGGCACACTTTCTATTACAAACGCGATTTTTACAACACCTTTAAGGGTCAGTCCACCTTTACTTTGAAGATTACCGTCTTTGCCACGAAGCTGAATTGTCCCATTCTCTTGGTCAAAGGTCATAGTTCCCGTGACATCTGCCTCTATCTGCTCAGGCGTTAAGTCAAAAGTAAATACAATTTGAAAGTGGTTGTCAGGATCAACATTATTAGGAAATGCATACTCCTTTTGGATACCATCGCTAAAAGGAGTATACTCAGCATTGTAGTTTACAATTTTGGAAACTTGTTGTGAATAGCAAACTGAGTAGCACATTAATATTAAAAGTGGGATAACTATGCTGCACGTTATTTTTTTATGTTTCGATGTCATTTATGTCCTCCGTTACTTGCGTTACCTGGATTGTTTCTTGGTTTCTTTTTTCTTGAAGATTTCAGGAGGGATAACTGTATTGATCTTGTAATCCGTTATGCGATTGATAAGCACTTGTTTTGTCAAGGGAAAGAAACTCCGAGTTTCTACAGGCAAACCACGTTTTCTTCCCGCTCCTATATATTTAAACTGTGTAACGGCTATTTCAAGAGAAGCCATAGAAATAGAGAATTGCACGACACGCCAATCTCTCTGTGAAACCCATAACTTTGCTAACTCCCCTGGACGTTCAGCCGATGAGATTTCTAACACATAACATTTTTTCCCTAATATAGACTCTCTGTCCTTAAGTTCTATATCTAAGTCTTTCAGGGTCCCAAGCGCACTCAATAACTCTATCCTAAATATCCCGTATTTTGTTAGTCCGATCTCTTTAACTACATGCTCATCCGGCTTCCAAAAAAATAAATTAAAGGATATTATCGGTTCTCGCGCTTCAAAGGTACTCTCTGAAGCATACATTGAATCTGTCTCGTAGGTTTGAACAACTGCCGTATAATTTTCAATATCTTCATAAACTTCTAAGGCGTTTTCCATCACTTCCTGTGCGGTGATGGCTGAAACGTTGCTGGGGGTTATGCCTACAAAAAGAAACAGGCTTAATATAAAAAAAATGTTTTGGGTGTGTTCTTTACTAACTTTTGATAAAAAACAACAATATAGCATAAATATTCTCCTTAGTGTTTGATAAATCAAAAAATACATGTCCGTTTATGATGTCACGTTGTTCTACCATTGCGTTGTTCCCGATACGGTTCGGTAGGGACCACCTCAAGCAAGGTGGATCGTATTCCCTCCAACAACGCTGCGGAAAGTGTATAATAGACCTTATCTCATAAAACTTATGTAGGGATATGTCCCTGTGCCTCGCCATCTCTCACAATGAAACTTTAGTTATAATAACCTAAGTTGCGACCTAATCAATTTGAAGGTTCAATCTCACAAATACCGTATTAAGACAGTTTAATTTTATTATATATACATTATTATATTGTCTTTATATGTATATTTATACATAAATTCAACATATTTGTCAAATTATTTCGTAAAATATTGTCAGGGTTATTCAGTTATAGGTATTTTGACTGTTTCCTGAGAAAATCGCGACTGGGAGGTTGCTTTTACCGCGGGGTTATTTTTTTGAAAAATCCAAATATTAGGAAAACTGAATAATCCTGAAATATTCTGAATTAAACTTGACATATTTATCCATTAGTATTATTATCTCAGGACTTACGCATTATTCTTGATTAAATCAAGAATAATGATGAAAATGATATAATTATCAGTATTTTTCTGGTTTTCCGGCGCGCTTACAAAGCACGCCTATCGTTGTGTGCGTAAGTCCTTCTACAGTCAAACGTGACATTCGTCAGTTGAAACAGGAAGGATATTTCGTTATGACGCGCGGGACGAAACACGATATGGGCCCCGGCACTTCTCATAAGACACAGATCATGGATCTGTATTTCAAAGGCTAAACCTTCACCGAAATCGAGCAAAAAACAAACCACAGCGAACGGGCTGTCTACCGCTACTTGAGAGATTTCACACAAGTTGCCACGCTCCATCATCAAGGCTTCCCTAATGCACAGATACGCCTGATTTCTCATCTCTCTGACCGGTTGATACGCGAGTATCTTTCGCTGTCCAAGGAATATCAACACACCGATCGCATGACCCAACTCCTTCACCCAGAACCATAGGACACAAAAAAGGGGGATCTCTCATGAGTAAACCACTAACACGCACGCAAATCAACGAGAAAATATTCAGACGCATCAACGATAAATCCCTACGACAGTTGCTTATCCATCGCTTTCTCAATGACTACGGGTATGACAAAGGCGAAGTCACTGCCACCGCCATTGTTGATGATATTCTCAAGACCGTTGAGGACTATTTCGTAATTACCCTCCCCTTGGGGAAACTCGCCACCGGCGATCAACTCACAGATGAGCGTTTCCTGAGTTATGGACAACTCGTTTGGATGGCCATCCCTATTGATGAACATCCAGAAAGAGGGAAGTCCATCGTCAAAACTCGGATGAAACCCATCATCTTGACCTATCTCGCTACCGAGGATATTGAATCTTTTCGAAACGGATTTACCTCCCGACAACTGTAAATCAATCGCTTAGTCCGCTGGTGTCATCAAGCCTATGACCAAGGTGCTTTATTGACACAACTCGATTTAGCCGTCTTGCTGAACGTCTGCGATGCTGTTGTCTGTGATTATGTCAATGAATGGCAAAAAACCACTGGTGACATCTTGCCCACTCGCGGCAACATCCATGATTTATCAGGTGCTATTACCCACAAGAAAGAGATCATCACCCTCTATCTTCAAGGACATCTCACCCCCAGAATTGCCGCAAAGACCAAACACTCTAAAGAGGCAGTTGACCGATACATTCGCGATTATGAGAGCGTCAAAGTCGTTCGCAACGCAACTGCAGATATTGATACAATCTCACAGATTACACGACTTTCTAAACGCGTTATCACTCAATATCTTGACCTTATTCCACAGCACCAACTTCAAACTATGGATGCAAACCTTGCCAATTCATCTGCAAACGATGCAACAACACGCCAAGGAGAAGAACAATGATACTAAACCTCCTGTTCCACCAGACGAACATTATTCAGAAAAACCGAGGCAGTTTCCTTGAACATAGGATTGACAACTGCTACTTGTTTTGCTATACTCTAAGAATGTTTACCGTTAATCGCATCATTTCTCAAAGAGAATGATAGTTATTCCAACTTAACCCACTCATCAACGATGGTTGCGAAGCTAATAAACATCAGCATTCCAGCTATCCTATGGTCATTTGATACTATTTTAAAATAACCATTTTACGCAGGAAAGACACACTGTCTGCCTGCAGTTGATAAACATAGATACCGTTTGCCACTCGTTCACCGAGATTGTTCCGACCATCCCAATGCGCAGCACTGCTTCGGGTTTTGTAGTATCCTGCCCGCTGATGCCCCAAGTCCAGTCGACGCACAATAACGCCACGAGCATCGTAAATCGTAATCTGCACGTTGCTGGCATTTGCCAACTGATACGGTATCCACGTCTCAGGATTGAACGGATTGGGAAAGTTTGACAGCAAGGCGGTATTATCAGGAATTTCAGGTGATGTTTGAACGGATGGCGCAGCATTGGCTACATCGGTGACATTGATTGTAACGGTGATGATATCAAGACCGTTTTTCCCATCATCAACAGATACTGTTACCGTATAGGATGTCTTTATTTCATAATCAAGTGTAGCCTTCGTTTGTAGCTGCCCGCTTGTGCTAACAATATCAAACGAAGCAGCATCCGTGCCGCTGAGTGAATATGTAAGTGTATCACTGGTATCTGAATCCGTTGCAGCCACTGGTGTGCCGATGCTTTGACCGGCTTCTGTATTTTCTGCAACGGATCGGGTGGTGCTGTCTCCGTCAGGAAACACAGGCGGGTTGTTATTAATGTCAATATTAATGTCAATATTAGGATTATTTTCCTTGAGTCTGCGGAGCGGACCGTAATCTGAAATCGGGTTTCCGATGATATATAATGTATTCAGTGAAGTCAAACCTTCAAGTTCAGAGACATCACTGATTTGGTTACTGCTGAGAGATAATTTTTTCAGTTTTGTGTTATTATCAAACACACCAGTGGGTAATGAGGTCAGAGCATTACTGCCTATCCAAAGATCTTTCAGTTTTGTGTTATTGTCAAACACACCAGTAGGTAACGAAGTCAGATCATTGCTGCCCAGCGCAAGTTCTCTTAGATTTGTGTTATTATCAAACACATTAGCAGGCAACGAAGTCAGCGCGTTGCTGCCCAGCACAAGCCATTCCAGTTTTGTGTTATTGTCAAACACATTAGTGGGTAACGAAGTCAGCTCGTTGCGGCTTAGCCAAAGATCTTTCAGTTCAGTGTTATTGTCAAACACATTAGCGGGCAAAGAGGTCAGATCGTTGTTGTTCAGCGTAAGCCATTCCAGTTTTGTATTGTTGTTAAACACATTAGCGGGTAATGCGGTCAGATCGTTATTGTTCAGAGCTAGGTCTGTCAGATTTATGTTATTGTCAAACACATTAGCGGGTAATGCGGTCAGATCGTTATTGTCCAGAGATAGGTATGTCAGATTTGTGTTATTGTCAAACACATTAGCGGGTAACGAAGTCAGATCGTTATGATACAGGTAGAGATCTGTTAGTTTTGTGTTATTGTCAAACACATTAGCGGACAATGCGGTCAGATCGTTATCAGACAGGTAGAGGTCTGTCAGTTTTGTATTATTGTCAAACACATTAGCGGGTAAAGAGGTCAGACCGTTATGATACAGGTAGAGTTCTGTCAGTTTTGTGTTATTGTCAAACACACCAGCGGGTAACGAGGTCAGACCGTTAAAATGCAGCAATAGAGTTTTCAGTTTTGTATTATTGTCAAAGACACCAGCGGGTAACGAGGTCAGATCGTTTTTATACAGACTGATCCCTGTGAGTTTCGTGAGTTTGCCGAATACATCAGATCGCAACGAATTCAGTCCACTCCCACCAAACGAAAGGTATGTCAGTTTTGTGTTATTGTCAAACACTCCAGCGGGTAACGTTGTAAAATAGCATCCACCCAGTTCAATGGATCTCAGTTCAGTGTTTTCGTCAAAGACACCAGCGGGTAAAGATTTTAGACCGGTGTAGTAAAGACTAAGAGTTCTTAGCGCGGTCATACCGGAGAAATCACCTACTTTCAATGTGTTCATTTTTTTGTTATAAAGATTCAGATCATCAATCTGCTGAAGATGTTCTGATGTCACATCTTCAGCAGAATCCACACCTGCTGCCTTCACGATTGCATTCCGCACATGTGATGTGCGTTCACTGATTGGGACAATTATAGTTTCTGTCACGTCAGTGACATTGATAGTGACCGTGATTTCATCCTCGCCACTATTGCCATCAGAGACAGAAATGGTTACCGTATAAGAGGTTTTTGTTTCATAATCAAGTGCAGCATTCGTCTGTAGCTGCCCGCTCGTGTTGACGATGCTAAACGATGTCGCATCCGTACCACTGAGAGTATATGTAAGCGTATCGTTATCCGCATCGGTTGCAGCAACAGGGTCTCCGATGTTCTGCTCAGATTCCGTATTTTCCACAACTGACCGGGTTGTGCTATCGCCATCGGTGAATTCAGGGGTACGGTTTTCGTCCACATCAGTGACACTAATAGTGACCGTGATACTATCTCTACCACCATTCCCATCAGACACTGTGATTGTCAAGGAATAAGATGTCTTGGTTTCATAATTTATGGCTGATCTTGTTAGCAGCTGCCCGTTTGTAGTGTTAATGCTAAATGAGGCAGCATCCGTCCCACTGAAACTATAAGTAAGATCATCGTCATCTGCATCGGTTGCCCCAATCGCACTCCCGATATTCACGCCGGATCCCGTATTCTCCGCAACAGAGCGGGTTATGCTATCGCCATCTGTAAACACAGGTGCGCGGTTCTCGTCCACATCCGCCACATTGATTGTAATATCAATTTCGTCTGTGAGTGTTCCATCAGACACAGTGATTGTGACAGAATAGGAGTCTTTTGTTTCGTAATCCAGAGCGGCTTTCGTTCGCAAATGTCCTGAGCTGCTATCAATGCCAAACGAGGCAGCATCCGTTCCACCGAGACTATAAGTAAGCGTATCGTCATCTGCATCGGTTGCCCCAATCGCACTCCCGATATTCACGCCGGACCCCGTATTCTCCGCAACAGAGCGGGTTGTGCTATCGCCATCTGTAAACACAGGTGCGCGGTTCTCATCCACATCCGCCACATTGATGGTAATATCGATTTCGTCTGTGAGTGTTCCATCAGACACGGTGATTGTGACAGAATAGGAGTCTTTTGTTTCGTAATCCAGAGCGGCTTTCGTTCGCAACTGTCCTGAGCTACTATCAATGCTAAATGAGGCAGCATCCGTCCCACCGAGACTATAAGTAAGATCATCGTCATCTGCATCGGTTGCCCCAATCACACTCCCGATATTCACGCCGGACCCCGTATTTTCCGCAACGGAACGCGTTGTGCTATCGCCATCTGTAAACACGGGTGCGCGGTTCTCGTCCACATCCGCCACATTGATTGTAATGCTATCGCCATCTGTAAACACAGGCTCGCGATTCTCGTCTACATCACTCACATTGATGGTAATGTCAATCGTATCTGTGAGTGTGCCATCGGAGACAATGATTGTTACTAAATAACGAGCTTTGGTTTCATAATCCAAGGCAGTTTTAGTTTGCAGTTGTCCTGTCGTGTTAACAATGTCAAACGACGATGCATCCGTGCCACCGAGTGAATATGTCAAGGTATCGCCATCGTCCGGATCGGTTGCTGATAACGCTCCACCGATATTCACTCTAGCCGCCGTATTCTCCGCGATAGACAGGGTAGTGTCGGTATTAGCAGCAATGACAGGTGCTTCATTGACATCCGTGACGTTAATTGTGACTGTGATTGTGTCTGTGTCACTACCATCTGTTACGGTGACAACAACTGTATAAGACGATTTCGTTTCATGGTTCAGGGCAGCGTTCGTTTTCAGTTGCCCGTTTGTGTCGTCAATGCTAAACGAGGACGCATCTGTTCCACTCAGCAGGTACGCGAGCCTATTGTTATCCGCGTCTGTCGCAGCAATAGGTGTACCGATGTTTTTGTCTGCTGCTGTATTCTCAACAATAGATCGCTTTGTGCTTGTCCCATCTGTAAATACGGGTGGGTTGTTTGATGGTGTCTCGTCAAGGTTCGTGATGTTGATGGTAACTGTAATGGAGTCCGTAAGACTTCCATCAGAGACAGTAATTGTCACCGAGTAGACTTTTTTGGATTCATAGTCAAGCGTCGCTTTCGTCTTTAACTGTCCTTTTGTGCTGTCTAAACTAAACGACGCTATATCCGTGCCGCCCAGCGTATAGGTCAGTTTACTCCCTTCTGGATCAACAGCAGAAACAGCACTTCCGATGTTTATGTCTGCAGCAACATTCTCAGCGATTGAGCGGGTTGTGCTATCGCCATCAGAAATCGCAGGTGCTTCGTTGACATTGGTAACGTTAATGGTAACGGAGATGCTATCTGTGTCCGTACCGTCTGAGGCAGTGACAGATACCGAGTAGGAGGATTTGCTCTCATAGTCCAACGTTTCGCTGGTTTTCAGTTGTCCTGAATAGCTATCAATGCTAAAAGAAGACGCATCGGTGCCACTGAGACTATAAGTCAATTCATCATTGTCCGCATCAGTCGCAGCAACAGCACCACCGATGTCTACACCCGGACCCGTATTCTCTGTTACAGTGAGGGTCGTGCTACTCCCTCCTGTAAACTCCGGTGCGGTGTTTGTTGGCGTTTCGTCTACATCGGAAACATTTATCGTTACGGTGATACTATCACTACCACCGTTGCCATCAGATACACTGATTGTCACCGAATAGGAGAACTTCGTTTCATAGTCCAGCGATGCACTTGTCCGCAACTGCCCCGAACTGCTATCAATGCTAAATGCCCCTGCATCTGTGCCGCTAAGGGTATAGGTGAGTGTATCACCATCCGTATCTGAAGCAGATACCGCAGTGCCGATATTGACACCAGAGCCTGTGTTTTCAGTGATGGAACGTGTTGTGCTATCGCCGTCTGAAAACACAGGGACGTTATTTAGAGGCGTTTCGTCTACGTCCGTAACATTAATTGTGACCGAGATACTATCAGTCCCGTTATTGCCATCAGACACAGTGATTGTCACGGAATACGACGACTTCGTTTCATAGTCAAGGGACGCATCGGTTCGCAGTTGTCCTGTTGTGCTATCAATACTAAACGAGCCCTTATCCAGACCACCCAGTGTATAAGTCAATGTATGTCCGTCCGTATCGGTGGCTGATACAGCTTTCCCAATGTCAACACCAGCACCAGTGTTTTCCGCAACTGAGCGGGTGATGCTATCGCCATCTGTGAACTCTGGCGCGTTGTTTGTTGATGTGGTTTCAGGTTCCCCCGTTGTTATACGACTATCCGTTACGGTTTTCTCATCCACATCTGTGACGTAGATTGTGACGTTAATCGTATCTGTGAGATTGCCATCTGAGACAGTTACCACCACTGAGTATGAGTTTTTAGTTTCATAATCAAGGGACGCTTTTGTTTTCAACTGTCCCGTTGCGGTATCAATGGCAAATGATGAGGCATCTGTACCCCCGATGCTGTAGGTAAGTGGATCGTCATTCGTATCAGTTGCAGCAACCGGTTCACCAATATTTTCTCCTGCAGCCGTGTTCTCTGCGATGGGTCGCGTTGCGCTTGTGCCTTCTGTAAACACAGGTGCGCGGTTTTCATCCACATCCGTGACGTTGATTGTGACGTTAATCGTATCTGTGAGATTGCCATCTGAGACAGTTATCATCACCGAGTATGAGTTTTTAATTTCATAATCAAGGGACGCTTTTGTTTTCAACTGTCCCGTTGCGGAATCAATGGCAAATGCTGTTGCGTCTGTTCCACCAAGGCTATAGGTGAGCGTATCGTCATCCGCATCAGTTGCAGCAACCGGTTCACCAATATTTTCTCCTGTAGCCGTATTCTCTGCAATAGATCGAGTTGTACTTGTACCTTCCGTAAACACCGGTGCGCGGTTTTCATCTACATCCGTGACGTTGATTGTGATGTTAATCGTATCTGTGAGACTACCGTCTGAGACAGTTATCATCACCGAGTATGAGTTTTTGGTTTCATAATCAAGGGACGCTTTTGTTTTCAACTGTCCCGTTGCGGTTTCAATGGCAAATGATGATGCATCTGTCCCACCCAGTGAATAAGTCAGAGTGTCGTCGTTAGCATCTGTGGCAGTGATCGCAGTGCTAATATCTATGCCTGCCGCCGTGTTCTCTGCGATTACGCGCGTAGTAGATGACCCATCTGTAAACATAGGTGCTACATTTATACGTTTGAATATTTCCAGAGGTAAACCATCAGGTTTCACAAGTGTGTAACCACTATGTGTTGCGGGTAAACTCGGCATCGTTTCAATATCTACCGTAACTGCATCCGTCGTCCCGGCAGTGCGGTTCACGAGGAAAGGGACACTCACCGCACTACCTTTTGAGATCATGATGTTGTCTACACCAATACTCCCATTTTCGACGGAGATTTGTAGATTCATATCAAACGGTGCACCTGGTGGCACAACAGCTCTCACTTGGTTTTCACCGACTTTTTCCAGTGTTACAGTCAAAGGTATAGATGAAACCGAATTCCCACTCAAGTTGAGATGATCTAATGATGTCAATCCAACAAAAATACCATTGGGTAGGTTTGTGAGTTGATTATTACTGAGATTAAGCGTTGTAAGTGAAAGCAGACCAGAGAAATCGCTTGCATCCAATGATGTGATTGACGTGCCACTGAGATTGAGAGTGGTTATTGTTGCAAGGTGGATGTTGCTTACATTACGGCAATCGGTTACATCCGGCACTGCATCGGTAATCGCTTCAATAACTTGGAGCGTGCGGTTACAAACATCAGATTTGGCAAGTATATAACCGAAATGGTTGGCTGGCAATACCGGTAACTCCCCGATGCTTGGCGTGCCTACATACGTAAAACTTTCACTTGTCACGCTGCCTTTTGGGATCGTGACCATCAGGGAATTGTTGATAGGCAAAACAATGTCAAACGGCGCACCTGTTGATATAACAGCTCGGAACTGATTGTCTGACACCTGTTGTAATGACACAAGGAGTGGCATCGGAGCAACGGTGTTGCCTCCTAATCGGAGCGTCGTCAGCGATATAAGACCTTCAAATATACCATTCGGCAGAATGCTCAGCAGGTTACCATACAGATTTAAACTTGTGAGTCCTGTCAAACCGGCAAAATCACCTGATTTTAGCTCAGAAATACCCGCAGATCGTAAATTCAGGCTTGTAATTGCTGCGAGATGTGCACCAGTTACTTCCTCAGCAGAAGTTATTCCGGAGACCGCAGCAACAATAGCATCACGCACTTGCGGTGTACGCTTACTGACAGGCAGTGATGTTGCGGCTAAATCCATATCCGCTACGTCTATGACACTGACAATAACAGTGATGGTATTTGTGAGACTACCGTCAGATACAGTGACTGCCACCGTATAGATGCTCTTTATTTCATAATCCAATGATGCACTTGTTTTCAACTGTCCTGTCGCACTATCGATCTCAAAAGCTGCTGCGTCAGTCCCGCTAAGTGTATAGCTCAAGGAGTCGTCATTGGCATCAGTTGCAGCAATCGCTGTGCCGATATTGACATCTGATGCAGTATTCTCTACTACTGATCGGATGGCGATTATGCCATCTGTGAACACTGGCACGGCAGCTTCCTTTACTGGCAGCGGGGTGACTTCATCAGGTGGATCTACTGGGTCAACAGGCGGTGTAATAACTACTGCACCTATAACTTCAATCGGGAGATCGTCTGATTTAGATAAAGTATAGCCGTAATGATTACTCGGCAGATTTGGCAATGTCCCGATGTCCGCAGTAACAGCATCGGTAGTGCCTGCGGTGCGAGTAACCGTCAAAGTATCGCTTTCCACGCTCCCCTTGGCAATCGTGAGTGTCGTTGCACTGTCAACTATACTGCCGTTAGTGACACTAACCGGCAAGACAATATCAAATGGTGACCCTGTTGGTACAACTGCTTTGAACCGACCACCACTGTCTCCGACCCTTTCAAGCGAAACTGTTATTGGTAAAGGATGAACTGTGTTACCACCTAATCGAAGCGTTGTTAAAGCAGTCAATCCTTCAAAGATACCATCTGGAAGCTTGCTTAGCATATTACCGTATAGATTTAGGGTTGTTAGCCCAGTTAGCCCCGAAAGATCGCCTGATTTTAGGGCAGTAATCCCTTTGGAGCGTAGGTTGAGACTGGTGATGGTGGTGAGGTGTGTTTCGGTTACATCCGTAGCAGAAGTAACACCTGCTGCCGCTATGATCGCTTCACGCACCTGCGGCGTGCGATCATTGACAGGTGGTATCTCAGCATACACCATGAGAAATGGACTAAATACTATCAATAGTGACCTGAAAATAGATATAGTATACTTGAGATTTACCGCCTGCGTTTTCATGTTCAACTCCTTTCCTTAAATATTGTTGTTTCGTGGTAGAATGACTATAAAGAACATATAACCAGCAATTAATATTAATAAATCAACAGTTAATAGTATTGACTTAATATGGCTATTAGAATAAAATAACTTGATTTGTAGTGCGGAGTCTCTGATACTCTGCACAGCAATAAAGGTGAGACGTGTCATGGAAAAGGTAAAAACCCACGTCCCATAAGTTTTTACATACGCTTAATTTTACCCCAAGTAGTTGTAAGTTTTTCTAAAGGAGTAACCGACGTAACGTTTACCCTCAACATTTCAATCTCTCTTTCACTTAAACTTCTATTATACAAACGAAATTCATCAACTAATCCCAACCAAGAACCATTTGTATCTTTAGCACCTTTACCGACTATGAGTTTTACAACATCAGACACTTCGCCTTCAGTCGCATCACTATTATGCGTAGGGTGTCATCAAATATACCATTGATATACATAGACAGTTTTTGACCGCTTTTCCAAGAATATGCGATGTGCTGCCATTCCGTTGTTTGCGCATCTCTTTTACTTTCATAGGTTTGCGTGCCGCCCGTTGTTGTCAAGGACGCTTTGATAAAGTTTACACCACCCTTAACATCCCAACTTGATTTGTCATAACGAAGACCGAAAATCCTGTCTTGACCGTCCGGTTCAATACCCATGACGAACCCTCTGTCATGATTGATTTCACTTGCTTTCACCCAAACAGAAACAGTGAAAGCAGTAAGACCATTGATATAGTCCGAACCGTTTTCATTTTCAACACAGCTATCATTACCATTAAAATTAAGAGTGCCTCCATGCCTGCCTTCCGTAGTGAGCCATTCAGCACCGCCTATCAGTTCAGCATTGTTGTGGTTTCCACTATTATCAGACACATCGTTACCTTTCCCTTCGTCAAACGGATAGTGAACGATTAAACCATCCTGTAGGTCTGCTGCCACAACAGAGCAGAGCAGAGACATAATAATCACCAAAAACACTAATTGCTTTAACATAAGTTAACTCTTTTTTTAGAATCGAGAGGTACAACTTGCCCTCTCGCGTTAGTTGTAGTGGAATGTCCATTCGGACATTGTAGGTAGAGTAGAACGTTCGAAACCTGATACGCATTTACTTATCATCAGTAAAGTCAGGTTTCGTGCCCCTACCCTACAGTATAGGAATAGACAGACCAGTAGGTTACTTCTTACTTCAAAATCAACATCTTACGCGTAGCAGAAAACTGTCCTGCTGATAATGTATAGAAATACACGCCGCTTGCGACGTGTTCTCCTTGTGCATTTTTGCCATCCCAATGGGCAGCGTGGTTCCGATAATGATATGTGCCGATGGGTTGGTGTCCTAAGTCTAATGTGCGTATCAACTTACCATCTGTTGTATATATGGAAATACTAACATCAGCGGGGGTTGCTAACTGATAAGGTATCCACGTCTCTGGGTTGAATGGGTTAGGGTAGTTCGGCAACAAAGCAGTCTCTTTCGGTGTAAGCGAGGCGAGTAGTTGTTCCAATACCAATATACCACGTTGGAAATCGAGATCAGTTAGGTTGAGTTGCCGTGCTTCGTTTAGCCATGCTTCTACATCTGCTCTTGTAAGACCGATCTCCGAATTGCGACTCCACGCAAGAGGTGCGGCCGCAGTATTCCCAAACGCTGCTGCTACCAATGTCAAGTCAACGATATTGACAACGCCATCCCCATTTACATCTGCAGCATTGGTGCCTGTTGCACCAAAGTTAGTTGCGACGAGTGTGAGATCAACGATATTCACTACACCATCCTCATTCACATCTTCAGACAGAAATATAGGTTCGGTAATTTCTGCGTTCTCTGTTTGTGGATTTGTGGTTTCTCCAGAACTATCAGTCAATATCACATCAGAAAGCATCACGGTAGAGGCTTTAACCGAGACGACCTCAAATGTGATGGTGGCAAGTGTGCCATCTCCCATCGTTTCCCCAGCAAGTGATGTTGCTGCCAGTTGGACAGAGTTGCCTTCAACTTGTGGTGGAATAAAGAATGCACCTGAAGGTAGATAAGAACCATTGTCGCTTTGCACATAACTGAGGGTAGTGGTGTCAAACTGCACTGTGGCTTGGTAGCCCGCGACGTTTTGACCTTCTGCTATATTGAGTGAGAAAGTGAGTTGTTCACCGACATCCGGAGACACAACACTCTCTGGTGAAAGACTCACAACGGTGGGTGATGTTGGCGTCGGGATGAGATCCCACAGCAGCACGGTGTCATCAGAACTCCCACTTGCGAATGTGGTGCCATCAGGACTAAAAGATACGCTACTGACCGAATCCGTATGCCCCGATATTGTTCGTATGTGTGTGCCTGTGTCTGCCTCCCACAAACGGATGGTACCGTCCGAACTCCCACTTGCGATTGTGCTCCCATCAGTACTAAAAAATACGCTAAAGACATAAGACGTATGCCCTGTGAGTGTTCGTATGTGTGTGCCGGTGTCTGCTTCCCACATACGGATGGTTCTGTCCGCACTCCCACTTACGAGTGTGGTGCCATCAGGACTAAAAGATACGCTATAGACCCAACCCGTATGCCCTGTGAGTGTTCGTATGTGTGTGCCTGTGTCTGCCTCCCACATACGGATCGTTCTGTCCGAACTCCCACTGGCGATAGTGGTGCCATCAGGACTAAAAGATACGCTAAAGACATCCCACGTATGCCCTGATAGTGTTCGTATGTGTGTGCCTGTGTCTGCATCCCACAAACGGATGGTTCTGTCCGAACTCCCACTGGCGATAGTGGTGCCATCAGGACTAAAAGATACGCTTCTGACATCATCCGTATGCCCTGAGAGTGTTCGTATGTGTGTGTCGGTGTCTGCATCCCACAAACGGATCGTGCTGTCAAAACTCCCACTTGCGATAGTGCTCCCATCAGGACTAAAAGATACGCTATAGACCCAACCCGTATGTCCTGATAGTGTTCGTATGTGTGTGCCGGTGTCTGCATCCCACAAACGGATCGTGCTGTCAAAACTCCCACTTGCGATAGTGCTCCCATCAGGACTAAAAGATACGCTAAAGACATCATCCGTATGCCCTGAGAGGAGGTCAAGTTCTTCACCTGTCTGTGCGTCGTATATCCAAACACCTATGCTGCTTGCCACTGCCAACTTGCTGCCATCGGGAGAATAGGCAACATTCCCAGTAATCTCTCCTTTCCCGAGACGTGCTTTTGCACCTTCGGGTAGATGCCATTGCGATGAGTCTTGGGCGCGGGTGTTGGTGGTAAAGATTAGTGTTATGAATAGTGTTATCAAGATTGAATACAATATGTTTTTCATTATTATTTTCCTTATGTTGACTGCTATTTCCGTATTAACATTTTGCGCGTAGTTGAGACCTTGCCAGCGGTGAATGTATAGAAATACACGCCGCTTGCGACAGGTTCTCCTTGTCCGTTTTTGCCATCCCAATCGGCAGCACGGCTACGCTGATGATACATCTCTATTAGTACTGTTAGGAAACCGCACCTATAGTTACTGAGTATGAGTTCTTTTTTTCATAATCAAGAGACATTTTTGTTTTCAACTGTCCCGTTGCGGTATCAATGGCAAATGATGATGCATCCGTTCTGCGAACACAGGTGCTACATTTTTGGCAAGTATATAACCGAAATGGTTGGATGGTAATGCTGTCATCAAACCATTCAATCGGAGAATATACGCCACATATTACCGCAACGATTGCATCAGAACTTCCGAAGTGCGCTCACTGACTGATGCGACATCTGCATAACTGGTAACAAGCACGCCAAACATTACTAAAATTCATAAATGATGTATTCTATTGAGATAGTGAGTATTCAAGAAATACTCACTATGTTTTGATAATGTCAAATATAATGACTTGTGCTAGTTATCTGATAGTTTTGTTGGTTTTCACAAGTGTCTATATTCTGTATGAGCGATTTCCGAATCGCGATTTTTTATTATCGGGAATTGGAGTTCACTCCTACATTTTAGACTGACATCCGCCTGAAATTAAAGGAATTTAAACATAAATGTGACGGATATGTGAAATATAGACATACTAAATGTTAACTAGCACAAGTCGTTATTTTAAAATCACCATTTTACGCAGGAAAGACACACTGTCTGCCTGCAGTTGATAAACATAGATACCGTTTGCCACTCGTTCACCGAACTCGTTCCTACCATTCCAATACACCGCACGACTCCGACTCTTATAGAACCCTATTTGTTGATGCCCGAGACCTAATTTACGCACAACATTTCCGCCTATATCATAGATAGTGACACTCACATCACTCGGCTTTGCCAACTGATACGGTATCCACGTCTCCGGATTGAACGGGTTGGGATAGTTGGGTAGTAATCCTGTTACTGTTGGCACATTTGGAATACTATTGGGAGCACCACCTATTGCAGGAATGACTTCCAAAGGAAGATTGCTGGATTTGACGGGTCTATAGCCAAAATGGAAATGAGAGTCTGGCCTCGGCAACGTTCCAATATTTACGGTGACAGCCTCGGTCGTTCCAGTAGTGCGGACCACTGTCAGAGTATCGTCGCTTTCCACTTTACCTTTGCCGACAGTGATAGTGGTAGCCTCTCCACTGATACTACCATTGGTCACACTGAACGGTAATACAATTTTATAGGTTGCACCTGTGTTGACTGTTGCTTTGAACTGTCCTTCCGCGATCTTTTTGAGTGACACAACGATTGTCAAAGGGTTCTGTGAATTGGAAGAAAGGTTAAGCAGGTTTAAGGAGGACAAGCCCTCAAATACACCCGCAGGAAGACTCGACAACGAGTTGCCTGCAAGATTAAGTGTTCTCAAGGAGGACAAGTCCTCAAATACACCCGTAGGAAGACTCGACAACGAATTGGCCACAAGTCTGAGTGTAGTCAAGGAGGACAAATTCTCAAATACATTTTCTGGAAGACTCGAAATAGAATTAAATCTTAGGTCTAATTCTCTCAAAGAAGCCAACCCACTAAAATCTCCGTTTTGCAATGATCCAATTGATTTACTAGTAGATAGTCCATTCTAATTGTTCGGGTATAGATGTTTTAATCGTACGCGTGCATCGTCCGTTGTAAATTGCCAGTTTACCTGCTTTTGCTCTGCATTTCGCCGTTTTTGCCAGGCTTGTGTCTCTCTATGGAGTGTCTCTATATCTGGGATACGCCGACACAAACATTGACGCGTAAGGACACTCAGTTCTATTTCCGCTATATTCAACCAACTTCCATGTACTGGCGTATGCACGATTTCTAAACGCTTACGCAACCTATTTGCTTCCTCATCTCCAAACACTTTATTGAGCGTCGAAAGTTTGTGTATATTCAGGTTGTCACAAACTAAAATCACACTTTTTGCTGATGAGTAGTCCTGATCCAATAGTATTTTTACTTCTTCTGCCCAATCCTCTGCCTTTCTGCGCGTCCGAACAGACACACGCCTCCATCCCGATAATGCTTCTGTGAATAGGAAGATATTTGCCGTGCCTTTGCGTTTATACTCATTATCTACACGCTTGACTTGCCCCGGTTTCACAGGATGCGGATCCCGAACATCATCCCTAAGCGTGACAGATTGTTCGTCCATGTTCACAACAGGTATTTCTGTATCTAAAGGTTTCTGGTAAAGATCAAGCACTTCTTCCATCGACTTTACAAACTCAGCATCTTTTTCAGGGGGAATCACCCACTGTTGCTGAAGGTGCGGCTTCAAAGCGTTTTTTTTAGTGTCTGTCTTACCGTTTCTGGAGAAATGCTTTCCACGATTTCAAGTCTTACCAATTCTGACGCAAGTAGGCGTAAAGTCCATTTAGCAGCACCTTCGGGAGGTTCGCTACAACTCAGTGCTATCAAGCGTGCTTCAGCTTCACCATCAAGTTTACGAGGTGTGGGAGGATGCTCTCGCTTAGCACGAAATAAGACACGAGAAAAACCACCTACAGCAAAACGCTTACGCACTTTCGCGACTGTCCTATCAGTGCACTCATACGCTTCAGCTATTTTCCCATCAGTCCAACCGGGACCATTGACATCTGATTTCAGCAAAATATGAGCATTCCTTATCTTATACGCCTCTTTTTTACCTGTGTTTATACAATCTAACAACTCCTGCCGCTCCGAATCAGTGAGTTTTACAACATATTTCTTAGTCAAGGTTGTGTTCCTCCTTAAGTTTTGCTATACTATAAGAGAAAAACTCTTGTTTGTCAAGATACTAAGAAACAAAAAAATAAATACAAACTTTTAGTATGGACTATCTACTAGATAGATCTAGTGATCTGATTGATGTAAGGTGTTCTGTTGTCACATCGTCAGGTGAGTCCACACCATTTATAGCGGCAACGATAGCATTACGCACTTGCCATGTGCGGTCACTGACCGGAGTAACAGTGGTTTCGGTCACATCAGTGACACTGATAGTGACCGTGATTTCATCTTCACCTCCATTCCCGTCGGACACGGTCACATCTACCGTATAGGATGTCTTGGTTTCATAATCAAGTGCTACATTCGTCTGTAGCTGCCCGCTTGTGCTAACAATACTAAACGAGGACATATCTGTTCCACCAAGAGTATACGTCAATGAATCATCGTCCGCATCCGTTGCACCCACAGCACTGCCAATGTCTTCTCCTGCCTCAGTATTCTCAGCAACATCACGGGTTGTGCTATCACCATCAGCGAACACAGGTGCACGGTTCTCGTCTACATCCGTGATATTGATAGTAACCGTGATTTCATCTTCACCTCCATTCCCGTCGGACACGGTCACATCTACCTTATAGGATGTCTTGGTTTCATAATCAAGTGCTACATTCGTCTGTAGCTGCCCGCTTGTGCTAACAATACTAAACGAGGACACATCTGTGCCACCAAGAGTATACGTCAATGAATCATCGTCCGCATCCGTTGCACCCACAGCACTGCCAATGTCTTCTCCTGCCTCAGTATTCTCAGCAACATCACGGGTTGTGCTATCACCATCAGCGAACACAGGTGCACGGTTCTCGTCTACATCCGTGATATTGATAGTAACCGTGATTTCATCTTCACCTCCATTCCCGTCGGACACGGTCACATCTACCTTATAGGATGTCTTGGTTTCATAATCAAGTGCTACATTCGTCTGTAGCTGCCCGCTTGTGCTAACAATACTAAATGAGGACACATCTGTGCCACCAAGAGTATACGTCAATGAATCATCGTCCGCATCCGTTGCACCCACAGCACTGCCAATGTCTTCTCCTACCTCAGTATTTTCAGCTACAGACCGCGTTGTGCTACTTCCATCCGTGAATACGGGTGCGCGGTTCTCGTCTACATCTGTCACATTGATAGTAACCTTGATTTCATCTTCACCACCATTCCCATCAGAGACAGTGATTGTCACGGTGTAAGATGTCTTGGATTCATAATCAAGTGCAGCACTTGTTCGTAGCTGCCCATTCGTACTATTGATGGTAAACGATGATGCATTCGTACCACCAAGTGTGTAGGTAAGGTCATCGTTGTCGGCATCGGTTGCCCCAACGGCACTACCGATGTTCACACCCGAACCCGTGTTCTCAGCAATAGACCGGGTTGTGCTATCCCCATCCGTGAAAACTGGCGCGCGATTCTCGTCTACATCTGTCACGTTGATAGTAACCATGATGTCATCTTCACCACCATTCCCATCAGAGACGGTGATTGTTACGGTGTAAGATGTCTTGGATTCATAATCAAGTGCAGCACTTGTCCGCAATTGCCCTTTTGTGCTGTTAATACTAAACAATGATGCATTCGTACCACCAAGTGTATAGGTAAGCTCATCGTTGTCGGCATCGGTTGCCCCAACGGCACTACCGATGTTCACACCGGAGCCAGTATTCTCCGCAACAGACCGGGTTGTGCTATCCCCATCCGTGAAAACTGGCGCGCGGTTCTCGTCTACATCACTCACATTGATGGTAATGTCAATCGTATCCGTGAGTGTGCTGTCAGAGACCGTGATTGTGACCGAGTAAGATGTCTTGGATTCATAATCAAGTGCAGCACTTGTCCGCAATTGCCCTTTTGTGCTGTTAATGCTAAACGATGACGCATCTGTCCCACCGAGTGAATATGTCAAGGTATCGCCATCGTCCGGATCAGTTGCTGATAACGCTCCACCGATATTCACACCTGCTGGCGTATTCTCTGCGATTGACAGAGTCGTTTTGGCATCAGCTGCTATGACAGGTGCCTCATTCACATCTGTGACGTTAATCGTGACCGTGATACTATCTGTTTCGCTTCCATCCGAAACAGTGACAGTGACATTATAAGAGGTTTTAGCCTCATGATTAAGCGCAGCACTTGTTTTCAACTGCCCGTTTGTGCTGTCAATCGCAAACGATGCCGCATCCGTCCCACTCAACAGATACACAAGTGTGTTTTTGTCGGCATCTGTGGCAGCGATAGGCGTACCGATGTTGGAAACTGTTGCCGTGTTCTCTGGAACAGACCTTGTCGTGCTAGTGCCATCGGTAAACACAGGTGGATTGTTAGAAGGTGTTTCGTCAAGGTTCGTAACGTTGATTGTGACCGTGATTGTATCTGTGAGAGTTCCATCGGAGACGGAGATTGTCACCGAATAGGTTGTCTTTTTTTCATAATCAAGTGTTATCTTCGTTTTCACTTGTCCCGAATTGTTATCAATACTGAATGACGCTGCATCGGTACCACCGAGTGTATAAGTGAGGGAGTTACTCTCTGGGTCGGTTGCAGATACAGCACTGCCGATGTTTACGTCTGCGGCTACATTCTCAGCAATCACACGCGTCGTGCTGTCACCATCTGTAAACATAGGTGCTTCATTGACATCTGTAACATTGATCGTAACACTGATGCTGTCAGTACCACCGTTACCATCAGAGACGTTGACGGTTACCGAATACGAAGATTTGCTCTCATAATTCAATGCTGCACTGTTACTCACTTGTCCTGAACTCGTATCAATGCTAAACGAGTCTGCATCCGTGTCACTAAGACTGTAGGTCAGCGCATCGTTATCCGCATCGGTGGCAGAAACAGCATCACCGATGTCAACACCGGAACCGGTGTTCTCCGCAACTGAGCGGGTGGTGCTTTCACCATCGGTGAACTCAGGCGCGTTGTTCGTGGGACTTTCATCTACATCTGTGACGTTAATCGTCACGTTAATTGTGTCTGTCAGACTGCCATCAGAAACATTAATTGAAACTGAATACGATGACTTCGTTTCATAGTCAAAGGACGCATCGGTTCGCAGCTGCCCACTTGTGCTATCAATGCTGAATGAGGACGCATCCGTACCACCAAGGCTGTAGGTCAGCACATCGTTATCCGCATCGGTCGCAGAAACGGATGAACCGATGTCTAAACCGGAACCAGTATTTTCCGCAACTGAGCGGGTGGTGCTTTCGCCATCGGTGAACTCAGGTGCGCTGTTTGCGGGCGTTTCG
Organism: Candidatus Poribacteria bacterium; assembly: GCA_963663765.2. Taxonomy (GTDB): domain Bacteria; phylum Poribacteria; class WGA-4E; order WGA-4E; family WGA-3G; genus MSPOR6. The sequence goes on from CAXXUA010000003.1 coordinate 590,992, forward strand.
TCTATATCCGTAACATTAATCGTGACGCTAATCGTATCGCTACCTTCGTTGCCATCAGACACAGTGATTGTCACAGAGTAAGATGACTTCGTTTCGTAGTCTAACACTGCACTTGTTCGCAGTTGTCCAGTTGTGCTGTCAATGCTGAACGAGGACGCATCTGTGCCACCAAGACTGTAGGTCAGCGCATCGTTATCTGCATCGGTCGCAGAAACAGCATTACCGATGTCTATACCGGAACCGGTGTTCTCCGCAACTGAGCGGATGGTGCTTTCACCATCAGTGAACTCTGGCGCGTTGTTCGTGGGACTTTCATCTACATCTGTGACGTTAATCGTCACGTTAATTGTGTCTGTCAGACTGCCATCAGAAACATTTATTGTAACTGAATACGATGTCTTTGTTTCATAGTCAAGGGACGCATCGGTTCGCAGTTGTCCAGTTGTGTTGTCAATGCTAAACGAGTCTGCATCCGTTCCACTAAGACTGTAGGTCAGCGCATCGTTATCCGCATCGGTCGCAGACACCGCAGAACCGATGTCTATACCGGAACCGGTGTTCTCCGCAACTGAGCGGGTGGTGCTTTCAGCATCGGTGAACACTGGCGCGTTGTTCGTTGGACTTTCATCTACATCTGTGACGTTAATCGTCGCGTTAATTGTGTCTGTCAGACTGCCATCAGAAACATTTATTGTAACTGAATACGATGACTTCGTTTCATAGTCAAGGGACGCTTTTGTTTTCAACTGTCCGGTAGCACTATCAATGTCAAATGATGCTGCATCTGTCCCACCCAGTGAATAAGTCAATGTATCGTTATTGTTAACATCCGTTGCAGCAACCGGTTCACCAATATTTTCATCTGCAGCCGTATTCTCTGTGATAGCACGCATAGTAGAAGCACCTTCTGTGAAGATAGGTGCTACATTTATTCTTTTGAATATTTCCAGAGGTAACCCATCAGGTTTCACAAGCTCGTAGCCACTATGTGTTGTGGGTAAACTCGGCATCGTTTTAATATCTACTGTGACCGGCTCCGTCGTATTGGCAGTGCGAGACACGGTGAGAGAGTTACTCGCCGCACTGCCTTTTGGGATCATGATGTTGTCTACACTAAGACTCCCATTTGCTACAGAGACTTGTAGATTCATATCAAACGGTGCACCTGTTGGCACAACGGTTCTAATCTGGTTCTCACCGACTTTCTGTAGCAATACAGTAAGCGGTAATGGTGAAACCGAATTCCCACTCAAGTTCAGATGATTCAATGATGTCAATCCAATAAAAATACCATTGGGTAGGTTTGTGAGTTGATTATTACTGAGATTAAGCGTTGTGAGTGAGAAAAGACCAGAGAAATCGCCTGCATCCAATGATGTGATTAACTTGCTACTGAGATTGAGGGTTGTTGTTGTTGCAAGTTGGATTTCGCTTACATTACGGCAATCGGTTACTTCCGGCACTGCTTCGGTAATCGCTTCTGCCACTTGGAGCGTGCGGTTACAAACATCAGATTTGGCAAGTATATAACCGAAATGGTTGGATGGCAATACCGGTAACTCCCCGATGCTTGGCGTGCCTACATACGTAAAACTTTCACTTGTCACGCTGCCTTTTGGGATCGTGACCATCAGAGAATCGTTGATAGGCAAAACAATGTCAAACGGCGCACCAATGTGTATAAACGCTTGGAATTGATTGTCTGACACCTGTTGTAATGACACAAGGAGTGGCATCGGAGCAACGGTGTTGCCTCCTAATCGGAGCGTCGTCAGCGATATAAGACCTTTAAATAGACCATTTGGCAGACTTCTGAGCATATTCCCATACAGATTAAGACTCGTCAACCCACTCAAACCACCAAAATCGCCTGATTTCAGTTCGGTAATCCCGTTAGAACGCAGATCCATACTGCTAATTGCTGCAAGATGCACATCTGTTACTGCTGTAGCATCCGTTATACCCGGTATTGCAGCCACAATCGCATCGCGCACTTGCGGTGTCCGCTCACTCACAGGAAGTGATGCAGAAACCAAATCTGTATCGTTGACATCAATGACGACGATAATTACGATGATACTGTCTGTGAGAGTGCCATCAGAAACGGTGATAGTAACTGTGTAAAAACGTTTGGTTTCATAGTCCAACGCTGCCTGTGTTTTCAACTGTCCCGTGCTGTTATCAATACTAAATGACGATGCGTCTATACCACTAAGCGTATACGATAATGTGTCATTATTTGCATCGGTTGCGCCGACAGCAACACCGATATTGACATTTGCGTTCGTATTTTCTGCAACTGGACGGGCAGCGACTGACCCATCGGTGAACACGGGCGCGATCGCTTCCTGAACAATAGGAGGTTCTACTGGCTGCGTGACCATAGGCGGTTCTACTGGGTCAACAGGAGTTGTAATAGTTTCTTCACCGATAACTTCAATCGGCAGTGTATCGGATTTGGTAAGCGTATAGCCGTAATGGTTTTTAGGTAAACCTGGCAATGTGCCGATATTCGCAGTAACAGCAGCAGTAGTACCAGCAGTGCGGGTAAACGTCAATGTATCACTTTCTACACGACCTCTCGCAATTGTAATTGTCGTTGCACTGTCAGCGTTACTACCATTCACTACACCGATAGGTAAAACGATAGCAAACGGTGCACCTGTCGGTACAACTGCTTTCAACTGTCCATCACTCTCACTGCCACCGACCTTTTCTAGCGAAACACTAATCACCATCGGATCAACTGTGTTGCTTCCTAAACGGAGCGTTGTTAAAGCAGTCAATCCTTCAAAGATGCCATCGGGTAAACTGCTCAGTTCGTTGTTATACAGATTGAGATTAGTTAGTGCGGTTAACCCCGAAAAATCGCCTGACTTAAGTGCTATAATACCTATGCCGCGTAGGTCGAGACTTGTAATCGCGGCAAGATGTGCTTCGGTAACATCACCTGCATTGTCCACACCGGGTACTGTCGTAATGATCTTATCGCGCACTTCAGATGTACGTTCACTCACTGCGGTGGCATCCGCAAAACTCATAAAATTTGTTCCAATGATTGTCAAAATAACCAATAAAATATATATAACCAGTTTGTTCTGAAAAGATAACGTGTTCACATAATCTCCTTTTTATAGTAATAGTTAGCGCATTTTACAGGTTTCTTGTTAGTTCGAAAGTTGGGTTTCGCTGTCAGTCTATCCAACTTACATCTACATTTTCAAATCTGTCCAACGGGTGGTGAATTTACCGGAGGCGGATACAAGCCCTCTCAAACGAACAGTCGCCAACTGTTTGCGTTCTCCAGCATGCGATACATCCTCTATCCGATAATAATAGACAATATTCGTTTTAGCAGTGGTATCTGTCCACGTATACGCATTGCGTTCACCTGTGGTACCTGCACCTTTTTTCATTGTGGGTTTAACGACTTTGAACTCACCATCTTTTGTTTGACTACGATAGATGTAGAAGCCTGCATTGTCAACTTCTGATTCTGTCGTCCATTTAATGATAATGCCTGCATTAGTATGTTCTGCGCGGAAACTGGATAAGTTAACAGGCAAAGGTTCATCAAGTAAGAAGTAACGAGCATCAAGCGATGGTGATGTTTGCGTAGGGTTGAGATCCCACAGCAGCACGGTGCCATCCCTACTCCCACTTGCAATTGTGTGTTCCCATCAGGAGTAAAAGATACGCTATAGACCAAACCCGTATGTCCTGAGAGTGTTCGTATGTGTCTGCCATCGGTTACATTCCACATAGTGAGTATTCAAGAAATACTCACTATGTGGAATGTCAAATATAATAATTATATTTATATAGTCCTATTAAGTCAAGTTATAATATATATATTTATTAAATATATTATGATTATTTATTACTCTATTGTCAGCGGATGTATCAATTCAGATATACGGTCCATCTGGCAGAGCGTATCAAAGCGGCAAGTCTTCTATCTCATTGTAGCAGCTTGTAGCGGTGGTTCTCTGTACCAGCCGTTGTTGTATGTCTGACATGGTGTGGCGTAGAGAACCGTTTTACACTGTGGTGTCTATAGGGTTATTTAGTTTTATGAATTGTCCGTTGAAGGATATTACTTATCAGTCCGATCTGCCATATAGGTTTGTGAACAGTTACAGCGAATCTCATAAATATTAGTTGGTGTGTTTTTTCTTTTAAGCGTTAATCATCTCTGTTAAACTATTTCTACTAAGAGCATTGAAATCAATCCTCGGACTTAACATTATTGTTCTTATGACTGGACATAAAGGATATACATCCATCGCAACTTGAGCCCGAACCCAACCCGACCTCGCAAGAGACCTCGCAAGAACACTCGGTTTTACACACAAGAAAACACCTTGTCTCGCAACATTACATAATGATCTAAAATATTTAGATGCTGATGCTGTTGAAAATACATTTACAGACTGGGTAGAAGACGTTTGTAAAAGTCGACCTGATTTAGAAGGTTGTCTTGACGCTGTTGCCATAGGCGGTAAAACGATGCGTGCCAGTAAGAAAAGTGGTGCGACAATAAGCCATTTACTCTCGGTTGTTTCTCATGAGTTAGGGGTTACACTGATACAACAAGATGTCAGTGGCAAAACCAACGAAATACCGATTTCAACAGAGATTCTCAATAACATTGATGTAAAGTGTAAAGTTATCACAACAGAGGGTGTGTAAAGTTTTTGCACAGAGGTACAAACTTTTGTTCTCTTTAGTCCCGTAGGTACGATATATCTATAGAAAGACGTTATCACCCTCTCTTGAGTTCCATAGGAATGACATAGAAGAATAAACATATCGTCCCTACGGGACTAAAAAGGCGTGTGAACTCGTATTCTATAAACATATCGTCCCTACGGGACTGAAGAGTATGGTTGATATTAACAATATTTCCTTATGTTGACAACACCTATGGGTCCTGTTCCCGCAATCTCTAATTTAATCAGTTGCGGCGTGGCACAGAGACCCATAGGTGTCAACTTAAGAAAAAGTCAAGTGCTAAATACCCCATCCCGGTAGGCGTGCTTTGTAAGTGCGCCGATAAATAAAGGATTGGCAACGGCGCGCTTACAAAGCACCAAATCAACGGTATGAATGCCGTTTAGGCATTCCCCGCCTACCTTGAGTGAGAAAATCGGGGTTTCAAGGTTTCCCTCCTATTGGCAACGGCGCGCTTACAAAGCACGCCTGCGGGTGAGTGCGGGTGAGTGCGGGGCGCGCTTACAAAGCACGCCTGCGGGTGAGTGCGGGTGAGTGCGTGGCGCGCTTACAAAGCACGACTGCAGGTGAGTTTGGGTCAGTGCGTGGCGCGCTTACAAAGTACGCCTACCTTGAGTGAGAAAATCGGGGTTTCAAGGTTTCCCTCCTACAATAATATGAATCGCTAAGTTGACACCTATGCGGCGGGGCACAAAGACCCCGCCCTACAATGGAGAATGAACAGTGTGTGCAAAAACTTTACACACCCACAACAGACACTCTCTTGACACAGAATACTTTCTGTGTCAAGAGAGAGGCGGAAACTATCTACTTCCTGTCAAAAGAAATCATCCTGACCTCTTTAGTGAGATTGAGGACCTTTTTCAGAACATTCCTGACACACTCGCTGAGGATACAATACATCCTATTTTGAAAGAACCCATTGACGTTTATGAGACAGTTGAAAAATCACATGGTAGAATCCAAACAAGGTGTTTGAATGCAAGCACAAGTCTAAATGCATCCCTGGACTGGCGAGGGTTAGCACAAGTTCTCCAATATCGTTATACGTATAAGAACCTAAACACAGGAGAAGAAACACACAAAATCTCCTATGGTATTACAAGTCTAAATCCCAAAGAAACAACTGCCGAACGCTTACTCACTTTACGGCGTGGACATTGGTCTATAGAGAACAAATCTCACTGGATGCGGGATACGCTGCTTGGAGAAGATGCCTCGTCTGTCCGATGCGGTGCTATTCCACAAATAATGGCTGCTTTGCGAAATACAGCATTAGCAGTGCTGCGATTTGCTGGGATAACGCGTATAGCTGACGAGATAAAATACTTAGCTTCAAAACCTAAACTCCCAGTTAACTTGATAACTGAGAGTTTTTTAAACTAAATAACCCTGCCTTGCATTTGACACACAAGGCACTTTCAAAAAACTTAAATGCTCGTGACATCATCCGCGTTGTCTTGCGCGTTGTCGTTCGCGTTGTCTGATGTCACTTCTGTTGTAGATGTAATATCAATTGTTGTAGATTCAATTGTGTTTTCTAAAGTCACATTGATAATAAGATTTATAGGTAGGTCATCTTCACATTCTTCCTCTACCTCGTGAGAAATAACAACCAATTACATGATAACCTTTTACATGCATTTACCAAAATGGTGGGGCGCGTCATTTAATAGGTTTAGAAAACCCCACGCCCATAAGGTCTATTCAATCTTCAATGTCCCCCAAGTAGTTGCAAGTTTGTCATGGAGTTCAACCGAAAGCACACCGCCTGCAATTCTCGTAATTTCTTCTTCGGTTAAGACCCTATTATATAAACGAAAATCATCAATGAGGCCTAACCATGAACTACTTGTATCTTTTGCCCCTTTACCGATAATGAGTTTTACAACATTAGACACCTTGCCTTCAGTTGCATCACTATTATGGGTTGCATTATCGTCAAGTATGCCATCAATATAAAGTGACAACTGCTTACCGCTTTCCCAAGAATATGTGATATGTTGCCATTCCGTTGTCTGCATATTGCTTTGACTTTCATAGGTTTGCTTGCCACCTGTAGTTGTCAAGGATGCCTTGATAACATCTACGCTACCTTTGACATCCCAACTGTCTTTGTCATAACGAAGACCGAATATGCTGTCACTGTCGTCAGGGTCAATCCCCATCAGAAAACCTCTATCGTGATTTGTTTCAGTTGCTTTTATCCAAACAGACATAGTAAAAGCAGTGAGTCCGTTGATATAATCCGCACCATTCTCATCAACGATACAACTATCGTTGCCGTCTAAACTGATAGCACCGCGATACCTGCCTTCTGCAGATGCCCATTCAGCACCACCCATCAGTTTAGCGTTGTGGTTGTTACCACTATCATCAGACACAGCGTTACCACTGATTTCGTCAAATGGATAATAAACGATTAACCCGTCCTGTAGACTTGCAATAACAGAGCCGCACAGGGACATAAGAATTACCATAAACATTAGTAGATTACGCACAATTTAACTCCTTTTTTTGGATAAAGGGGAGCAACATGCACCCCTTAGGTTTGTTATATTTACTTCAGTATCACCATCTTCCGAAGGATGGAAATTTTGTCCGCCTGCAGTTGATAAAAATAAACACCATTCGCCACACCCTCACCATAAGCGTTTCGACCATCCCAATGTGCCGCACGGCTTCTATTTGTATAGATTCCCGCAGGCTGACGACCAAGACCTAATTGACGTACAACGTTTCCGCGGACATCGTAGATCGTGATGCTAACTTCACTCGGATTCGCCAACTGATACGGTATCCACGTCTCAGGGTTGAACGGATTGGGATAGTTAGAAAACAAGGCAGTATCATCAGGTGACGCAGAAGGCGGCTGAACAGAAGGCGCAGCACCTGCTACATCGGTGACATTGATCGTAACGGTGATGATATCAGTACCACTATGATTTCTCGGTCTACCATAATGAATATCCAGAATATCCCGTACAAAGATTGAGAACGTATATGAGGACTTGGTTTCAAAATCCAATGCCTCCTTCGTTCTCAACTGCCCACTATATTTATCAAGACCGAAGGGTTCAGCATCACCCAAGTAATTAGTCGAGGAATCACCCGAGTAATCATTGAAATACATTAAGGTATTACCATCCGCATCTGTTGCGGACAGAGGATTACCGATGTTTGTACCGACTTCAGTATTCTCTGCAACCGAGCGGGTAGTGCTTGCACCTTCGGTAAATATAGGCGGATTATTATCAATGTTTAGATCAATATCAATATCCGTATTATTCTTCTTGAGGGTGCGGAGCGGACCGTAATCGGAAATCGGATTACGATAGAGATATAATTTATCTATTGATGTTAGATTTTCAAATTCTGAGGCATCAGTAAGCAGATTGTCACCGATGTTGATTGTCTTTAAAGATGATAGTCCATCAAATACGTCAGAAGGTAGACTGGACAAGTCGTTATCCGCAAGTCTGATCAATTCTATAGATGCGAGTCCTTCAAACACATCAGCAGAGAGGCTTGATATGGAGTTGTGACCCACGAAGAGGTCTTGTAGTGATGAGAGCCCATCGAACGTACTATCAGATAGACTTGTGATGGCGTTGAACTTTAGATCAAGCTCTGTCAGTGCTGAGAGTTCATCAAAAATATTATCAGGGATACTCGTTACGTTGCTATCAACGATCCTTAACCGCTCAAGTGCTGTTAACCCATCAAACAAACCATCAGGTAGACTTGTCATACTTCCATTATCGTAAATAGAGAGATCGGTGAGACCTGTAAGTCCATCAAAATCGTTAGCTGACAATGATGTTATACCTTGACTGCTGAAACTAAGAGACGTAATAGCAGCAAGATGTGCTGCTGTTACATTGGCTGCAGCATCCACACCATCTATGTTTTCAACGATAGCATCTTGCACTTGCGATGTGCGTCCGCTTAACACATTTGTGTTCATTAGTTGTTGTGGTGGCTCAATCGCTACGTTCGTGATGTTGATCGTAACAGCAATAGAGTCGCTACCGCCTTTGTTATCGGAAACGGAGACCGTTACCGAATAGGTATCCTTCTGTTCATAATTCAAGGGGGCTTTGGTTTTCAGTTGTCCTGATGTGGTAACAAGCGCAAATGATGCCGCATCGGTACCACCTAGGCTATAGGTAAGCGTATCACTACTATCAGCATCGGTTGCAGATACCGGATCACCGATTTCTGTGCTTGATGCCGTATTCTCTTCGATAGACCGCGTTGCGGTTTCACCTTCAGTGAACATCGGAAGGTTCTCGTTTAAATCCGTGATATTGATCGTCACGCTAATGTTATCTTCACCGCCATTACCATCAGAGACAGTGATTGTGACCGAATAGAATTTCTTTGCTTCATAATCCAAAGCAGCCTTGGTTTGCAGCTGCCCAGATGTGCTCACAATACTAAACGAATCTGCATCGGTGCCCCCCAGTGTGTAGGTGAGCGTATCACTACTATCTGCATCAGTCGCAGATACAGCCGTACCTACATTCATGTTTGCTGCCGTATTCTCTGCAACAGAGCGAGTCGTGCTTTCACCATCTGTGAACGCGGGGATACTGTTTTCCGCCACATCCGTGACTTTTATCGTTACGTCAATGGTATCGCTTTTACCATTGCCATCGGCAACAGTGATTGTCACTGAATAAGAGTTCTTCATCTCATAATCAAGTGCTGCATTTGTTTGCAGTTGTCCACTTGTGCTAACGATGCTAAATGAACTTGCATCTGTCCCACCGAGCGTGTATGTAAGGTCATCGTCATCTGCATCCGTCGCAGAAGCAGCATCACCGATGTTCGCACCTGAACCAGTATTCTCAGCGACTTCGCGCGATGTAGTTTCGCCATCCGTGAACACAGGTGCGCGGTTCTCATCTACATCTGACACATTGATTGTCACCGCAATCTCATCAGTAAGTTTGCCATCGGAGACAGTGATTTCAACAGCGTAGGATTTCTTGGTTTCATAATCAAGTGCTGCACTTGTGCGCAGCTGCCCATTAGTGCTGTTAATGCTAAACGAAGTTGCGTCTGTCCCACCAAGCGTGTATGTAAGGTCATCGTCATCTGCATCCGTCGCAGAAACAGCATCACCGATGTTCGCACCTGAACCAGTATTCTCAGCGACTTCGCGCGATGTAGTTTCGCCATCCGTGAACACAGGTGCACGGTTCTCATCTACATCTGACACATTGATTGTCACCGCAATCTCATCAGTAAGTTTGCCATCGGAAACAGTGATTTCAACAGAGTAGGATTTCTTGGTTTCATAGTCAAGGGCTCCACTTGTGCGCAGCTGCCCATTAGTGCTGTTGATGCTAAACGATGATGCGTCTGTCCCACCAAGGGTGTATGTAAGGTCATCGTCATCAGCATCCGTCGCAGAAACAGCATCACCGATGTTCGCACCTGAGCCAGTATTCTCAGCGACCTCGCGCGATGTAGTTTCGCCATCTGTGAACACAGGTGCACGGTTCTCATCTACATCTGACACATTGATTGTCACCGCAATCTCATCAGTAAGTTTGCCATCGGAAACAGTGATTTCAACAGAGTAGGATTTCTTGGTTTCATAGTCAAGGGCTCCACTTGTGCGCAGCTGCCCATTAGTGCTGTTGATGCTAAACGATGATGCGTCTGTCCCACCAAGGGTGTATGTAAGGTCATCGTCATCAGCATCCGTCGCAGAAACAGCACTACCGATGTTCACACCTGAGCCAGTATTCTCAGCGACTTCGCGCGATGTAGTTTCGCCATCTGTGAACACAGGTGCGCGGTTCTCATCTACATCTGACACATTGATTGTCACCGCAATCTCATCAGTAAGTTTGCCATCGGAGACAGTGATTTCAACAGCATAGGATTTCTTGGTTTCATAATCAAGTGCTGCACTTGTGCGCAGCTGCCCATTAGTGCTGTTAATGCTAAACGAAGTTGCGTCTGTCCCACCGAGCGTGTATGTAAGGTCATCGTCATCAGCATCCGTCGCAGAAACAGCACTACCGATGTTCACACCTGAGCCAGTATTCTCAGCGACTTCACGCGATGTAGTTTCGCCATCCGTGAACACTGGTGCACGGTTCTCATCTACATTCAACACATTGATTGTAATATCAATTTCATCTGAGAGCGTCCCGTCTGAGACAGTGATTGTCACTAAATAGGACTTTTTGGTTTCATAGTCAAGTGAGGTTTTTGTTTGAAGCTGTCCACTTGTGCCAACAATGTCAAATGACGCTGCATCTGTCCCACCAAGGGTATATGTCAAAGTGTCACCATCATCAGGATCCGTTGCGGATACCGTCCCGCCGATATTCATACCTGCTGCCGTATTCTCTGCAATAGACAAGCTTATTTCTGTATTGGCTGGGATAATAGGTGCTTCATTCACATCAGTGACGCTAATCGTGACGGTGATACTATCAGTTCCGCTCCCATCAGAGACAGTGACAGTGACCGTATAAGAGGCTTTCGCCTCATGATTAAGAGCAGCCCTTGTTTTCAATTGCCCGTTAGCACTGTCAATACTAAACGATGCCGCATCTGTGCCGCTTAGCAGATACGCAAGCGTGTTTTTATCCGCATCTGTTGCACTAATAGGTGTGCCGATGTTGGAACCTGCATCAGTATTTTCAGCGACAGAACGTGTTGTGCTTGTACCCTCAGAGAATACTGGGGGGTTGTTAGAAGGCGTTTCATCTAAGTTCGTGATGCTGATTGTTACCGTGATTATATCTGTCAAACTACCATCGGAGACAGAGATTGTCACCGAATAGGCTGTCTTTTTTTCATAATCAAGGGTAGTTTTTGTTTTCAACTGTCCAGTCTCACCCTCAATACTGAATGATACTGCATCCGTTCCACCGAGGGTATATGTCAGGTCGTCCCCTTCCGGGTCGTTGGCAGAAACCGCACGACCTACATTGATGTCTGCAGGAACGTTCTCTGCAATAGCGCGCGTTGTGGTAGTACCATCCAAGAAGACAGGTGCTTCATTGACATCCGTAACTTTAATCGTAACGCTGATGCTGTCGGTGCCTCCGTTACCATCGGAAGCATTGACGGTCAGCGAATACGAAGATTTGCTCTCATAATTCAATACAGCACTGGTTTTCACTTGTCCTGAACGACTATCAATGCTGAACGAAGACGCATCTGTGCCACTGAGTCTATATGTCAACGTATCGTCATCCGCATCGGTTGCTGTGATTGGACTGCCGATATTGACGTCGGAACCTGTATTCTCAGCAACAGTGAGCGTCAGGCTGCTTCCATCCGTAAACTCAGGGGCATTGTTTGTCGGCGATTCGTCTACATCCGTTACATTTACTGTGACAGATATACTATCACTACCACCATTCCCATCAGAAACAGTAATCGTAACTGAATATGATGACTTCGTTTCAAAGTCTAACGCTGTACTTGTTCGCAGCTGCCCATTAGTGCTGTCAATAGTGAATGAAGACGCATCGGTACCGCTAAGACCATAAGTCAAAGTATCATTATCTGAATCTGTCGCAGAAACGGCTGAACCGATGTCAGCACCAGAACCCGTATTCTCCGGCACGCTAAGGGTCGTGCTTTCTCCTGCTGTGAACACAGGTTCGTTGTTTGTCGGCGATTCGTCTACATCCGTTACATTGATCGTAACAGATATACTATCACTACCACCATTCCCATCAGAAACAGTAATCGCAACTGAATACGAGGACTTCGTTTCATAGTCAAGGGACGTATCGGTTCGCAGCTGCCCGGTTGTGCTGTCAATACTAAATGAGGACGCATCGGCACCGCTAAGACCGTAAGCCAAAGTATCGTTATCTGAATCTGTCGCAGAAACGGCTGAACCGATGTCAGCACCAGAACCCGTATTCTCCGCCACGCTAAGGGTTGTGCTTTCTCCTGCTGTGAACACAGGTGCGTTGTTATCGGGATTTTCATCTACATCCGTTACATTAATCGTCACGTTTATGGCATCGTTTCCCGTGTTGCCATCAGATACGGTGACTATAACAGAGTAGGACGACTTCGTTTCATAATCTAACGCTGCACTTGTTCGCAGCTGCCCGGTTGTGCTGTCAATACTAAATGAGGACGCATCGGTGCCGCTAAGACCGTAAGTCAAAGTATCGTTATCTGAATCTGTCGCAGAAACGGCTGAACCGATGTTAGCACCAGAACCCGTATTCTCCGGCACGCTAAGGGTCGTGCTTTCTCCTGCTGTGAACACAGGTGCGTTGTTTGTCGGCGATTCGTCTACATCCGTTACATTTATTGTAACAGATATACTATCACTACCACCATTCCCATCTGAAACAGTAATCGTAACTGAATATGATGACTTCGTTTCATAGTCAAGGGACGTATCGGTTCGCAGCTGCCCGGTTGTGCTGTCAATACTGAATGAGGACGCATCGGTGCTGCTAAGGCTGTAAGTCAAAGTGTCGTTATCTGAATCTGTCGCAGAAACGGCTGAACCGATGTCAGCACCAGAACCCGTATTCTCCGGCACGCTAAGGGTCGTGCTTTCTCCTGCTGTGAACACAGGTGCGTTGTTATCGGGATTTTCATCTACATCCGTCACGTTAATCGTCACGCTTATGGCATCGTTTCCTTTGTTTCCATCGGATACGGTGACTATAACAGAGTAGGACGACTTCGTTTCGAAGTCTAACGCTCCACTTGTTCGAAGCTGTCCGGTTGTGCTATCAATACTGAATGATGAAGCATCGGTACCGCTAAGACCATAAGTCAACGTATCGTCATCTGCATCCGTAGCACCGATAGCCGCGCCGATATTTTCACCTGATGATGTGTTTTCTGCGACAGAACGAGTTGTGCTATCGCCATCAGTAAACACAGGCGCGCGGTTCTCGTCTACATCGGTGACGTTGATTGTAACGGAAATGCTATCACTACCACCATTCCCATCAGATACATCCACAGTTACCGAGTAAGTAGTTTTAGTTTCATAATCCAACGCATCTTTTGTCTGGAGTTGTCCTGACGTGCTAACAATGCTAAACGACGACGTATCTGTCCCACTCAACACATAGGTAAGCGTATCATCATCAACATCTGTAGCAGCAATCGCCGCACCAATATTTGTGCCTGATTCCGTATTCTCAGCAATAGAACGTGTCGTGGTGGCACCTTCTGTAAATATTGGTGCGGAGTTGATACTACTAAACACCTCAACAGGTAAACCATCTGATTTCACAAGTGCATATCCAGTATGGGTTGTAGGTAGAATCGGCAGGTTACCAATATCTGCAGTAACCGCAGCGGTCGTATCAGCAGTACGAGTAACCTCGTGTATTTGGCTTTCCCTACTGCCCTGCGGGATTGTAAGGGTGATTGTGTTAGTTAGAGTCGTGCCTGTCCTGATGTTTATCGGCACTGAAATATCAAAAAGCGCACCTGTTGAGACGACTGTTTTGAGCATGTTCGTACCGAACTTCTCCAACGACACAGTAAGCGGCAATGGCGAGACCGAATTGCCACTCAAGTCAACCGTTGTCAACGAATGCAGATTGTCAAAAATACCATCTGGAAGGCTACTGAGTTGGTTATTACTCAGGTTAAGTGTTGTCAGTGAAAGCATGCCAGCGAAATCATCACTGTGCAACGTGCTAATCCCTCTGCTACTTAAGTCAAGGTTTGTGATGAGTGTAAGTTGCCAATCGTTTACATTACGACAATCGGTGACACCTGGCACTGCATCGGTAATGGCTTCAGTTACTTGGAGCGTTCGGTTGCAGACTGTAGATCTAGAAAGAACATAGCCGAAGTGGTTCGCAGGCAATGCAGGTAAACCACCAATAATGGGTACTATGGTTGAGGTAAATGTCTCACTTATCACGTTTCCTTTCGGTATTGTTTTATTACCGATTCCGCCAAACGGCACAACAACGTCAAAAGGTGCACCGACAGGTATCACTGCTTGATATTGATCCACACCTACCTGCTGCAACGATACGATAATCGGCAGTGGGGCAACAACGTTACCACCCAGTCGCAGTGAAGTCAGTGAAGTTAAACCTTTAAATAGACCATTCGGCAGACTGCTGAGCATATTCCCATACAGATTAAGACTCGTCAACCCACTCAAACCACCAAAATCACCCGATTTCAGTTCGGTAATCCCGTTAGAACGCAGGTCTAGACTTCTAATTGCTGCAAGATGTACATCTGTTACCGCAGTAGCATCTGTTATGCCCGGTATTGCAGCCACAATCGCATCGCGCACTTGCGGTGTCCGCTCACTCACAGGAAGCGATGCAGAAACCAAATCTGTATCGTTGACATCAATGACGACGATAATAACGGTGATACTGTCGATGAGAGTACCATCGGAAACGGTGATAGTAACTGTGTAAAAACGTTTGGTTTCATAGTCCAACGCTGCCTGTGTTTTCAACTGTCCCGTGCTGTTATCGATATTAAATGACGATGCATCTATTCCACTAAGCGTATACGATAATTTGTCATTATTTGCATCGGTTGCGCCGACAGCAACACCGATATTGACATCTGCGTTTGTATTTTCTGCCACTGTACGGGCAGCAACTGATCCATCGGTGAACACGGGCGCGATCGCTTCCTGAACAACAGGTGGCTCTATTGGTTGCGTGACCATAGGCGGTTCTACTGGGTCAACAGTTTCTTCACCTAAAACTTCAATCGGCAGTGTCTCGGATTTGGTAAGCGTATAGCCGTAATGGTTTTTAGGTAAACCCGGCAATGAGCCGATATTCACAGTAACAGCATCGGTAGTACCAGTAGTGCGAGTAACCGTCAAAGCATCGCTTTCCACACTGCCCTTGGCAATCGTGAGTGTCGTTGCACTGTCAGCGATACTGCCGTTGAGTGCACTAATCGGCACCAAAATATCAAACGGTGCACCTGTCAGTGCGACTGCTTTGAACTGCCCACCACTCTCACTGCCACCGACTTTTTCAAGCGAAACACTAATAGGCAACGGGTCAACCGTGTTGCCACCCAAACGCAACGTTGTCAATGCTGTCAATCCCTCAAAAATGCCATCAGGAAGGCTACTAAGTTCGTTGTTATACAGATTTAGATTAGTTAGTGCGGTTAACCCAGAAAAGTCGCCTGATTTCAACGTTGTAATGCCTTTGGCGCGTAGGTTGAGGCTGGTAATTGCTGCGAGGTGTGCTTCGGTAACATCACCTGCAGTGTCCACACCGGGTACTGCCGCAATGATCGCATCGCGCACTTCAGATGTACGCTCACTTACTGCCGTGACATCTGCAAAACTCATAAAATTCGTTCCAATGATTGTCAAGATAACAAAAAAAACATAGATAACCTGTTTATTCTTAACCGTTAATATCTGCATAAAATCTCCCCTTTTTAGTAATAGTTAGCGCATTTTACGCGCTTTCTTGTTAGTTCGAAAGTTGGGTTTCGCTGTCGGTCTATCCAACTTACATCTACATTTTCAAATCTGCCCAACGAGTGGTAAATTTACCGGAGGCGGATACAAGTCCTCTCAGAAACAAGTAATAGTTGCGAATGTAAATAGAATCACAAACAGACATGACACATAAAATCTCATTTTAAATTCTCCTGTAAAGTTAAAAGTTGAAATTATTTACCAATATTTGAACCTGCGGGTAACTCCACAGGAGCATTCTTTTAATACCCAATTAACTGGATTAATCTTATTTTTCGACTTTAGGTACGGTTTCCTAACCAATGACCAAAGAATTGTCCAGCGAGGATTCCGCACCCGTGAAAACAAGACGAATCATGTTAATCTGGTATAACACGGTCACAAGCGTCCAAATGCTATTTCTGTTGACACAATTCACAGAACGTACATCGTACACATATCGCTCGTAAGCCGTTTGATTTTGGTGGATTATTTTTTTCTCTACGCGCGTCCACCTGTCGCGAGGTCCTAAACCAATCGTGATTGTTAATGAAGTTTGCAACTGCTCCGGTTTTCTTGCCAACGGTTATTGATAGGTATGGTTTTGAACAATGTCTACAGTTATGAAGTACCCACTATTTCAAAATCAACATTTTACGCAAGGCAGAATAATCCCCTGCCTTGAACTGATAAGAATACACGCCACTCGCCACAAGTTCTCCCTGCGCGTTTTTACCATACCAATGGGCACCGTTGCTACGATAAGGTGTTTGATAAGTAAAATGTTGACATCCGTAAACAGTTTTCTTTTCATTAGAAAATTCTCCTTTTCAATCATTAATGGTTTGCAGGCGCGATTCGGAGATCGCACCTACAAAAAGCGGAACCCATAAATAGGCTTTATTCTTTTTTGAAACCGTAGACTTTGCCAGTATCACTGGTTAATGTGAGCGTATCTCCTTCTACTGACCATGTACCAATATCTATTTCTGTATTTCCAAAAGTTGATCCCAACGTGTCAAGATCGTCACCAGTGTCTGTCTCTTCCACTGGAATTGTAGAGGACATTGGTGTGAGGGTATAGTTAGCATCAGATAAAGCGTAAGTTCCCATAACCTCGTATGACTCTGTGATTTCATCGACCATTATAGTTATATCTCTCTGCCATGTCTCATCTTCATGAAATGTCCACATATCAGAATAAGAGATCTCTATTCCAAAAATTGTCGCGACTAGTTTTGCTTCCGCAATTTGTGACTCAACACTTTCGCCTTCAAAGGTTTCAAGGCTCCATGTTCCCACCCACGGATTATCTTCCTCATCTTCGCTGCAGCCACTAACTCCGATCATTAGACCGGCACAAAGAATCACTAACATGAACTTATAGAATCTAACCTGTTTAAACATTTTTTTATTCTCCTTTCTAAATTACACCAAACACGTAAGTGTGAGGCTTCGGTTGACGATTGCGCTAAACAATCTATGAGATGGTTTGTGTATCGACTCCAGGATTAAAAATCAATCCTGATACAGCGTTACTTATAGTTTGTATCAAATGACCCCATGAGTTATACTTTTAGTATGAGTTATACTAACGAGTAGATGTATTCGGATCCCGTTAATCTATTCATGGAGGTCAACATGAACCGCAAAAAGGATACCGCCTACGGTATTAACCGGCTCGAATCCAAGAATGCCAGAGCCGCTATTATTCAGAAGATATCAGCAGACTTTAATCTAATGCCTATTGTTGCTGAAGCCTACTATAAACAGATTTCTACTTACTTTGAACAACATACCGATGTGAAACTGACATCAGGACAAATCTGCTACGAGGCTGTCGCTGCTGAGGAACCCGCAGGTAAACACATCGCTTTAGCGAAAAAAATCTCCTGTCGGCTCACCCTCAATGACACAAACGCTGATCTTGAAGTCTTAGCGACTTATGGACTTGCAGGACTCAGACGACATCGGATCCTCCGATTGACCAAAGAAGCCTATGACCAAGATTCCTTACTGAGCTATGAAGATTTAGCTGTCTTATTAACCACCAGTCCTTCTACAGTCAAACGTGACATTCGTCAGTTGAAACAGGAAGGATATTTCGTTATGACGCGCGGGACGAAACACGACATGGGTCCCGGCACTTCTCATAAGACGCAGATCTTGGAGCTGTATTTCAAAGCCTATACCTTTACCGAAATCGAGCAAAAAACGAACCACAGCGAACGCGCTGTCTACCGCTACTTGAGAGACTTCACACAAGTTGCTACGCTCCATCATCAGGGGTTCCCTAACGCACAGATACGTCTCATTTCCCATCTCTCTGATAGGCTAATCCGCGAGTATCTCTCGCTGTTCAAGGAATACCAACACACCGAACGCATGAACCAACTTCTTCACCCAGAACCAGAGGAAACAAAAAAGGGGGATCTCTCATGAGTAAACCTTTGACGCGCACACAAATCAACGAGAAGAAATTCAGACGCATCAACGATAAATCCCTACGACAGTTGCTTATCCATCGCTTTCTCAATGACTACGGGTATGACAAAGGCGAAGTCACTGCCACTGCCATTGTTGATGATATTCTCAAGACCGTTGAGGACTATTTCGTAATTACCCTCCCCTTGGAGAAACTCGCCACCGGCGATCAACTCACAGATGAGCGTTTCCTGAGTTATGGACAACTCGTTTGGATGGCCGTCCCTATTGATGAACATCCAGAAAGAGGGAAGTCCATCGTCAAAACTCGGATGAAACCCATCATCTTGACCTATCTCGCTACCGAGGATATTGAATCTTTTCGAAACGGATTTACCTCCCGACAACTGCGAATCAATCGCTTAGTCCGCTGGTGTCATCAAGCTTATGACCAAGGTGCTTTATTGACACAACTCGATTTAGCCGTCTTGCTGAACGTCTGCGATGCTGTTGTCTGTGATTATGTCAATGAATGGCAAAAAACCACTGGCGACATCTTGCCCACTCGGGGCAACATCCATGATTTATCAGGTGCCATTACCCACAAGAAAGAGATCATCACGCTCTATCTTCAAGGACATCTTACTCCCAGAATCGCCGCAAAAACCAAACATTCTAAGGAGGCAGTTGACCGATACATTCGCGATTATGAGAGCGTCAAAGTCGTTCGCAACGCAACTGCAGATATTGATACAATCTCACAGATTACACGACTTTCTAAACGCGTTATCACTCAATATCTTGACCTTATTCCACAGCACCAACTTCAAACTATGGATGCAAACCTTACCAATTCATCTACAAACGATGAAACAACACACCAAGGAGAAGCACAATGATACCCTAACCTCCTATTCCAAACGAACTTTATTCTGCAAAACCGGGGTAGTTTCCCTGAAAATAGGGTTGATAACCGTCCCCAGCCTTGCTATAATTTAGACACGTTTATCGCTAACCGCATCATTTCTCAAAGAGAATGGTAGCGATTCCAACTTAACCCACTCATCAACGATGGTTGCGAAGCTAATAAACATCAGCATTCCAGCTATCCTATGGTCATTTGATACTATTTCAGTATCAACATTTTGCGTGTAGCAGAGACCTTCCCTGCTGATAATGTATAGAAATACACGCCGCTTGCGACGTGTTCTCCTTGTGCGTTTTTGCCATTCCAATGCGCAGCATGGTTATGGTTTTGAGACATACCCACCTGTAGGTGTCCAAGTGCTAACGTCCGCACTAACGTGCCGTTTACTGCCCTGATGAATGTTTCCACAAGAGTATCCTGCCATCCTGTCCACTACTTGCTATATTCTTGCCATCTGGGCTGAACGCAACACCATAAACTACATCATCATGCCCTTGAAGAACTCGTAGGGACACACCGGTTTCTGCGTTCCAGATACGGACTGTGCCATCCCTACTTGCGCTTGCGAGTGTTTTTCCACCCGGACTGAACGCAACACCACAAACTACATCATCATGCCCTTGAAGAACTCGTAGGGACACACCGGTTTCTGCGTTCCAGATACGGACTGTGCCATCCTCACTTGCGCTTGCGAGTGTTTTTCCATCCGGACTGAACGCTATACTAAATACATCATTATCATGCCCTTGAAGAACTCGTAGGGACACACCGGTTTCTGCGTTCCAGATACGGACTGTGCCATCCCTACTTGCGCTTGCGAGCATTTTTCCATCCGGACTGAACGCAACACCATAAACTACATCATCATGCCCTTGAAGAACTCGTAGGGACACACCGGTTTCTACATTCCAGATGCGGACTGTGCCATCCTCACTTGTGCTTGCGAGTGTTTTTCCACCCGGACTGAACGATACATTATAGACTGGTTCTTCATGCCCTTGAAGAACTCGCAGTTGTTTGCCAGTCTTCACATCACAAAAATAGATGTTATTATCATCGCCTCCAGCTGCAAGTGTTTTTCCATCCGGACTAAATGCTACTAAATAGATTTTATCCGTATTCCCAGTGACAGTGATGATGTGCTGCAGTGTTCCAGTTTCCACATCCCATAACTTGATGATATTATCGAGACTCTGACTTGCTAACATATTGCCATTAGGATTAAAGACTATATTGAAGACAG
Source organism: Candidatus Poribacteria bacterium (assembly GCA_963663765.2). Classification (GTDB taxonomy): domain Bacteria; phylum Poribacteria; class WGA-4E; order WGA-4E; family WGA-3G; genus MSPOR6. The sequence goes on from CAXXUA010000003.1 coordinate 611,755, forward strand.
GTTTCTGATTAAGGTCAGCAATTATAGTCTCTTTCATTATATTCTCCGTGTGAACGATTGGTTCTGATCCAGTCTTTACATCCCATTCCCGGATAGAATTATCTCCACCCCTGCTTGCGATAGTCTGTCCATTGGGACTGAACGCTACACTAAAGACAGCACTCGTATGACCAATGAACATACGCAGCTGTGATGCTGTCTGTGCGTCCCACAGACGGATTGTCCTATCCTCACTTGCGCTTGCGAGTGTTTTCCCATCCGGACTGAACGCTATGCTATATACTGCACCTGAATGCTTCGTAAGGGTCTGTTTCTCCGTGCCGGTCTGTGCGTCCCACAGACGGATTGTCCTATCCTCACTTGCGCTTGCGAGTGTTTTCCCATCCGGACTGAACGCTATGCTATATACTGCACCTGAATGCTTCGTAAGGGTCTGTGTTTCTGCGCCTGTTTTCATATCCCACAGACGGATTGTCCTATCCATACTTGCGCTTGCGAGTGTTTTTCCATCCGGATTGAACGCAATACTACGGACACTATCTGTATGCCCCTGAAAAATATGTTCCTCTGTATTGGTTTTCATATCCCATAAACGGACGGTATTATCCGCACTGCCGCTTGCGAGTGTTTGCCCATCCGGACTGAACGCAACACTATACACAAAACCTGTATGCTCCTTAAGAATGTGCTTTCTGTCGGTCTCGAAATTCAATAGAAGGATGGTATTATCCGCACGTCCGCTTGCGAATGCCGTTCCATTCTGACTGACCGTTAGGCAAAGGAAAGGATCCGTATAGTTAATGGCGGGTTCCAACATACTGACATTCCAGATTGCGTTACCACTTGCCACTATAAGCTCAACCCCACCTCCACCTGCACCTTGTAGATACTTTATTTCCCCGGTGCCATTGTTAATGAGCCTTACAGGTTCAGTTATCTCAACGTTTTCAACGTGTAACTTGAAACCATTCTTCGCGCTGTTGTATAGCAGCACATCGGATAAGATCAAAGTGGATGGTTTGGCAGTGATAACTTCAAAGGTCAGTAAAGCAAGTGAACCGTGTTCGTTTTTGATTTCACCTGTGGTATTCATTGCGGTAAGCATGACCTTATTCTTTTCAACAACAGGAGTCTTAAAGTCTACATTTGCTGCAGGTAAAAAACCACCATTTGCAGCGGAGACATAGCGGATGGCAGTATCATCAAACGTCACGGTAGCTTGATACCCTGATACGTTTTGACCTTCTGCTATATTGAGTGAGAAAGTAAGTTGTTCACCGACATCCGGAGACGCAACACTCTCTGGTGAAAGACTAACAACGGTGGGTGATGTTGGCGTCGGGGTGAGATCCCACAGCAGCACAGTGCCATCCCTACTCGCACTTGCGAGTGTGGTGCCATCAGGACTAAAAGATACGCTATTGACATAACCCGTATGCCCTGATAGTGTTCGCATGTGCGTTCCTGTGTCTGCCTCCCACAAACGGATCTCTTGCCAACTCCCACTTGCGAGTGTGGTGCCATCGGGACTAAAAGAGGTGCTCTCGACATCATCCGTATGCCCTGTGTCTGCGTTCCACAAACGGATGTCCCCGCTCCCACTTGCGAGTGTGGTGCCATCAGGACTAAAAGAGACGCTATTGACCGTATCCCAATCCCCTTCTAGTGTTCTTATGTGTGTGCCTGTGTCTACGTTCCACAAACGGATGGTGCTGTCCGAACTCCCACTTGCGAGTGTGCTCCCATCAGGACTAAAAGAGACGCTATTGACATAACCCGTATGCCCTGATAGTGTTCGCATGTGTGTGCCTGTGTCTGCCTCCCACAAACGGATCTCTTGCCAACTCCCACTTGCGAGTGTGGTGCCATCAGGACTAAAAGAGACGCTATTGACCCAACCCGTATGCCCTGATAGTGTTCGCATGTGTGTGCCTGTGTCTGCCTCCCACAAACGGATCTCTTGCCAACTCCCACTTGCGAGTGTGGTGCCATCAGGACTAAAAGAGACGCTACTGACCGTATCCCAATGCCCTGATAGTGTTCTTATGTGTGTGCCTGTGTCTGCGTTCCACAAACGGATGGTGCTGTCCGAACTCCCACTTGCGAGTGTGCTCCCATCAGGACTAAAAGATACGCTACTGACCGTATCCCAATGCCCTGATAGTGTTCTTATGTGTGTGCCTGTGTCTGCGTTCCACAAACGGATGGTGCTGTCCGAACTCGCACTTGCGATTGTGCTCCCATCAGGACTAAAAGAGACGCTATTGACATCATCCGTATGCCCTGATAGTGTTCTTATGTGTGTGCCTGTGTCTGCGTTCCACAAACGGATGGTGCTGTCCGAACTCGCACTTGCGATTGTGCTCCCATCAGGACTAAAAGAGACGCTATTGACATCATCCGTATGCCCTGATAGTGTTCTTATGTGTGTGCCTGTGTCTGCGTTCCACAAACGGATGGTGCTGTCCGAACTCCCACTTGCGATTGTGCTCCCATCAGGACTAAAAGAGACGCTATTGACATCATCCGTATGCCCTGATAGTGTTCTTATGTGTGTGCCTGTGTCTGTGTTCCACAAACGGATGGTGCTGTCCGAACTCCCACTTGCGATTGTGCTCCCATCAGGACTAAAAGAGACGCTATAGACATAAGACGTATGTCCTGTGAGAACATCTGTTCGTGTGTGTGTGCCATCGGTTACATTCCACATATGGATCTCTTGCTCACTCGCACTTGCGATTGTGCTCCCATCAGGACTAAAAGAGACGCTACTGACCGTATCCCAATGCCCTGTGAGTGTTCTTATGTGTGTGCCTGTGTCTGTCTCCCATAAACGGATGGTCTCGTCATCACTCGCACTTGCGATTGTGCTCCCATCAGGACTAAAAGAGACGCTATAGACATCATCCGTATGCCCTGAGAGGAGGTCAAGTTCTTCACCTGTCTGGGCATCGTAGATCCAAACACCGATGCTGCTTGCCACTGCCAACTTGCTGCCATCGGGAGAATAGGCAACATTCCCAGTAATCTGTCCTTTCCCGAGACGTGCTTTTGCACCTTCGGGTAGATGCCATTTTGTGTAGTCTTGGGCGGGGGTGTTGGTGGTAAAGGTTAGTGTTATGAATAATGTTATCAAGATTGAATACAATATGTTTTTCATTATTATTCTCCTTATGTTGACTGCTATTATAGTTTGTATCAAATGACCCCATGAGTTATACTTTTAGTATGAGTTATACTAACGAGTAGATGTATTCGGATCCCCGTTAATCTATTCATGGAGGTCAACATGAATCGCAAAAAGGATACCGCCTACGGTATTAACCGGCTCGAATCTAAGAATGCCAGAGCCGCTATTATTCAGAAGATTTCATCAGACCTTAATCTAATGCCTATCGTTGCTGAAGCCTACTATAAACAGATTTCTACGGACTTTGAACAACATACCGATGTGCAACTGACATCAGGACAAATCTGCTACGAGGCTGTCGCTGCTGAGGAACCCGCAGGTAAACACATCGCTTTAGCGAAAAAACTCTCCTGTCGGCTCACCCTTGCTGCAGGTAAAAAACCACCATTTGCAGCGGAGACATAGCGGATGGCAGTATCATCAAACGTCACGGTAGCTTGATACCCTGATACGTTTTGACCTTCGCTGATATTGAGTGAGAATGTGAGTATCTCACTTGGAGTTGGTGACGGCAGGGAAGAGGGTGAAAGACTGACTTTAGCAGCTGATGCGGGTAGTTCGGGAAGCGCATGGGTATCCCACAAAAGTATCGTGCCATCATCACTCCCAGTTGCCAACGTAGTGCAATCAGGACTGAAAGCTACACTGTTGACCTGATCCAAGTGTCCCGAGAAAATGGCTTGTTCTTTACCGGTCTCCACATCCCACAGACGGACGGTATTTACTTCTGACGAAGGTTCGTCACTCCTGCTTCCGCTTGCAAGTGTTTTCCCAACCGGACTGAAGGCTATGATATTGACATCATCCGTGTGCCCCGTAAGGGCTTGGGTGTGTTCTCCAGAGTTGGTATCCCACAAACGGATGGTGGTGTCTGAACCCTCACTTGCGACACTTGCGAGGGTGTTGCCATCTGGACTAAAAGATACGCTATTGACATCACGCGTATACCCTGTGAATAGATCCAATTCTCCACCTGTCTGGGCATCGTAGATCCAAATTCCGATATTACCTGCTACCGCCAGTTTAGTGTCATCGGGTGAATACTTGATTTCATTGATATTACCTTTTCCAAGTCGTGCTTTCGCGCCTTCGGGTAGATGCCATTGTATATAATCTTGTGCTAAACTATTGTGCACAAACGCGAAGGTTGCAAAAGTGAGTAGTGTAAGTGTTAGACATAGTGTCGTTTTCATGTATTTGTTTTCCTTATTTTGGGAAAGGCGGGTACCTACGTTTGTGTGTAACAAATCACAGAGACCACACCCTTAGTTTTGGAATAGATTACTTCAAAATAACCATTTTACGCAGGAAAGACACACTGTCTGCCTGCAGTTGATAAAAATAGATACCGTTCGCAACACGCTCACCATAAGCGTTTCGACCATCCCAATGTGCCGCACGGCTTCTAGATGTCAGGTTCACCATTCAATGTTGTCCAGAGTTCCTTTCCGGTCATAAGTTCGGAGGACAGTGCGGAGAGGCTTTCTATACCCTCGCCCCATAACACATTATTTGCACTGACCGACTCAAGAATCGGTCCCCTGTACTCCAATTCTGGTGCTTCATCCGGGAAACCAATGGTGTAGACCAGTGTATCTTCGTTTTCTCGGTATAGGGTGACTTCTTTACCATTCTCCAGTCGGAAACTGACGATCACGGGCTTTCCTGTTCTGTGCGTGTGAGTTCCCACAGCAGCACGGTGCCATCATAACTCCCACTTGCGATTGTGGTGCCATCAGGACTAAAAGATACGCTATTGACCTGACCCGTATGCCCTGTGAGTGTTCTTATGTGTGTGCCTGTGTCTGCGTTCCACATACGGATGGTGCTGTCCGAACTTGCACTTGCGAGTGTGCTCCCATCAGGACTAAAAGATACGCTATTGACATCATCCGTATGTCCTGACAGTGTTCTTATGTGTGTGCCTGTGTCTGCCTCCCACAAACGGATGGTGCTGTCCGAACTCACACTTGCGAGTGTGCTCCCATCAGGACTAAAAGATACGCTATTGACATCATCCGTATGTCCTGACAGTGTTCTTATGTGTGTGCCTATGTCTGCCTCCCACAAACGGATGGTGCTGTCCGAACTCGCACTTGCGAGTGTGCTCCCATCAGGACTAAAAGATACGCTATTGACATCATCCGTATGTCCTGACAGTGTTCTTATGTGTGTGCCTGTGTCTGCCTCCCACAAACGGATGGTGCCGTCCGAACTTCCACTTGCGATTGTGGTGCCATCAGGACTAAAAGATACGCTATTGACCTGACCCGTTTGCCCTGATAGTGTTCTTATGTGTGTGCCTGTGTCTGCCTCCCACAAACGGATGGTGTCATCATCACTCGCACTTGCGAGTGTGCTCCCATCAGGACTAAAAGATACGCTATTGACCTGACCCCAATACCCTGATAGTGTTCTTATGTGTCTGCCTGTGTCTGCGTTCCACATACGAATGGTTCTGTCATAACTCCCACTTGCGATTGTGGTGCCATCAGGACTAAAAGATACGCTATTGACATAAGACGTATATCCTGATAGTGTTCTTATGTGTGTGCCTGTGTCTGCCTCCCACAAACGGATGGTGCCGTCCCTACTCCCACTTGCGATTGTGGTGCCATCAGGACTAAAAGATACGCTTAAGACATCACGCGTATGCCTTTCTAGTGTTCTTATGTGTGTGCCTGTGTCTGCCTCCCACAAACGGATGGTGCTGTCATCACTCGCACTTGCGATTGTGCTCCCATCAGGACTAAAAGATACGCTAAAGACCGTATCCGTATGCCCTGATATTGTTCTTATGTGTGTGCCTGTGTCTGCCTCCCACAAACGGATCGTGCCGTCCCCGCTCCCACTTGCCAACGTGGTGCCATCAGGACTAAAAGATACGCTAAAGACCATATCCGTATGCCCTGAGAGTGTTCTTATGTGTGTGCCTGTGTCTGCGTTCCACAAACGGATGGTGTCGTCCCAACTCGCACTTGCGAGTGTGCTGCCATCAGGACTAAAAGATACGCTAAAGACCATATCCGTATGCCCTGTGAGTGTTCTTATGTGTGTGCCTGTGTCTGCATCCCACAAACGGATGGTGCTGTCATAACTCCCACTTGCGATTGTGGTGCCATCAGGACTAAAAGATACGCTAAAGACCGTATCCGTATGCCCTGAGAGTGTTCTTATGTGTGTGCCTGTGTCTGCGTTCCACAAACGGATGGTGTCGTCCCAACTCGCACTTGCGAGTGTGCTGCCATCAGGACTAAAAGATACGCTCCAGACCGAACCCGTATGCCCTGAGAGGAGGTCAAGTTCTTCACCTGTCTGTGCATCGTAGATCCAAACACCGATACTACCTGCTACTGCCAACTGGCTGCCATCGGGAGAATAGACAACATTCCCAGTAATCTGTCCATTCCCGAGACGTGCTTTTACGCCTTCAGGTAGATGCCATTGCCATAAGTCTTGGGCGGGGGTGTTGGCGGTAAAGGTTAGTGTTATAGTCAGTGTTATCAAGATTGAATACAATATGTTTTTCATTATTATTTTCCTTTTAAGGTCTTCCGTGTAGCAGAGACCTTCCTTGCTGTGAATGTGTAGAAATACACGCCGCTTGCGACGTGTTCTCCTTGTGCGTTTTTGCCACCCCAATTGCCAGCACGGCTACGCTGATGATACATCTCTATTAGTACTGTTAGGAAACCGCACCTACCGTCTAAAAATAAGATAAATCACGTTAATAATTTGGTATTATAACGTTCGACAAAATAATTTCATCTATTAGAACTGCTTTGAATAATAGATTCCAAGGCTTACGGGAGTGAAAGTTTTCTGATCCCATTCAATATCAATTAATTCATCAAGTACTGAAACCTCATTTTCAAAGGTAGAAAACGGTTTGTCAATACGTAGTTCAAGTTTTAATCCGCTCTTGGAAAAACGTCCTGTATCTATTCCAATTACGCCATAGATGCCGGGTCCGAGTTTGTCTTCATCAATTAGTATAAGTTTTCGGGACATCCATATTACTGAAACACCACCACCAATATATGGTGAAAAACCTTTTTGAATTAAATATACACGCGCACCAAGGGATCCAGACTGAAATATCCAAAGAGGAGAAAAGTCTAGCTCAGTCTCAGCCTCGGTCTCAGCCTCAAAACCCTTCAAGCTCATAGCAAGCCGATAGTCCGCTATTACAGCAAATCTGTTGAAATCATAGGACACACCGCCTTCAACTCCAATGCCATCTTGAATATTGACACTCGCTTCATTGATACGTACACCGAGAACTCCAACAGAAAAGCGCAATCGTGATAGGGTAAACTGCTTACTGTTGGCAGGCGAGGGTACTGTGTCATGTGAAATGCTATCCGTTGCGTTAGTGGCACTATGCAGACGAAGCATTTTCCCATCCGGTGCCAAAGCTGTGAGGCTATACGATTTATAATCGTCCAACTCCTCCTCGGGTACGTTGATGGGTCGCCCTTCTGTATACGAGACAACATACTCCCAACCAGAAGTTCGGAAGATATAAGCAGATTGGGAAATGGATCCCGTAGAGGCAGAAACAGAGATAAATCCGTGGCTCTCGTCCGAATTAGCTGCTTTGGATATTGCTTCTGCAATGATGTCAGGTTCACCATTCAATGTTGTCCAGAGTTCCTTTCCGGTCATAAGTTCGGAGGACAGTGCGGAGAGGCTTTCTATACCCTCGCCCCATAACATATTATTTGCACTGACCGACTCAAGAATCGGTCCCCTGTACTCCAATTCTGGTGCTTCATCCGGCAAACCAATGGTGTAGACCAGTGTATCTTCGTTTTCTCGGTATAGGGTGACTTCTTTACCATTCTCCAGTCGGAAACTGACGATCACGGGCTTTTCCTGTTCTGTGCGTGTGAGTTCCCACAGCAGCACGGTGCCATCAGAACTCACACTTGCGAGTGTGCTGCCATCAGGACTAAAAGATACGATCTCGACCCAACCCGTAAATCCTGATATTGTTCTTATGTGTCTGCCTGTGTCTGCCTCCCACAAACGGATGGTCCCGTCCGAACTCCCACTTGCGAGTGTGCTCCCATCTGGACTGAACGCTATGCTATTGATATCATCCGTATGCCTCGTAAGGGTTTGGATGTGTTCTCCGGAGTTGGCATCCCACAAACGGATAGTGTCGTCATAACTTCCACTTGCGAGTGTTTTCCCATCTGGACTGAACGCTACGCTATTGACACTATCCGAATGTCCCTTGAACTCCTGCTTCTTTATGCCGGTGGCAACATCCCACACACATAAGGTTTTACCCTCAGTAATACTACCACTAATCAACTGTTCATCCTCAAAGCTACCACTACTCCCGGTTGCGAGTGTTTTTCCATCTGGACTGAACGCTACGCTATTGACATAACCTATTATATACGCCTTGAGCGTGCCGAGGGGTGTGCCCGTGTTAACATCCCACAACTCCAATTGAACGACATCCCCCATTCACCGTCGATTCATAACTCCCACAGGCAATTATCTCTCCATTAGGACTGAATGCTACGCTACTGACCGAACCCGGCTGCCAGAGGACCTTCTTCTCTGTGCCAGTTTTCACATCCCTCAAACGGACGGGGCCATTAGAACTCGCACTTGCGATTGTGCTGCCATCAGGACTAAAAGATACGATCTCGACCCAACCCGTATGCCCTGATATTGTTCTTATGTGTGTGCCTGTGTCTGCCTCCCACAAACGGATGGTGCTGTCCGAACTCCCACTTGCGAGTGTGCTCCCATCTGGACTAAAAGATACGCTATTGACCTGACCCCAATGCGTATGCCCTGATAGTGTTCTTATGTGTCTGCCTGTGTCTGCGTTCCACATACGGATAGTGGTGTCATCACTGCCACTTGCGATTGTGCTGCCATCAGGACTAAAAGATACGCTACTGACCGAACCCGTATGCCCTGATAGTGTTCTTATGTGTCTGCCTGTGTCTGCGTTCCACATACGGATGGTGTCGTCCGAACTCGCACTTGCGATTGTGCTGCCATCAGGACTAAAAGATACGCTACTGACCGAACCCGTATGCCCTGATAGTGTTCTTATGTGTCTGCCTGTGTCTGCGTTCCACATACGGATGGTCCTGTCATCACTCCCACTTGCGATTGTGCCACCATCAGGACTAAAAGATACGCTACTGACCCAAGACCTATGCCCTGATAGTGTTCTTATGTGTGTGCCTGTGTCTGCCTCCCACATTCGGATGGTGCTGTCAAAACTCGCACTTGCGATCGTGCCACCATCAGGACTAAAAGATACGCTATAGACCGACCTCGTATGCCCTGATAGTGTTCTTATGTGTCTGCCTGTGTCTGCGTTCCACATACGGATGGTGCTGTCATCACTCCCACTTGCGATTGTGCCACCATCAGGACTAAAAGATACGCTATAGACCGTATCCGTATGCCCTGATAGTGTTCTTATGTGTCTGCCTGTGTCTGCGTTCCACATACGGATGGTGTCGTCCGAACTCCCACTTACGATTGTGCTGCCATCAGGACTAAAAGATATGCTAGAGACCCAACCCGTATGCCCTGAGAGGAGGTCAAGTTCTTCACCTGTCTGTGCATCGTATATCCAAACACCGATGCTGCCTCCCACTGCCAATTTTGTGCCATCGGGTGAATACTTTATTTCATTGATACTGCCTTTTCCAAGTCGTGCTTTTGCGCCTTCAGGTAGACTTATTGTTGTGTAGTCTTGGGCGAGGGTGTTGGTAGTAAAGGTTAGTGTTATAGTCAGTGTTATCAAGATTGAATACAATATGTTTTTCATTATTATTCTCCTTATGTTGACTGCTATTTCCGTATTAACATTTTGCGAGTAGCAGAGACCTTCCCTGCTGATAATGTATAGAAATACACGCCGCTTGCGACGTGTTCTCCTTGTGCATTTTTGCCATCCCAATGGGCAGCGTGGCTCCGATTATGATATGTGCCAATGGGTTGGTGTCCTAAGTCTAATGTGCGTATCAACTTACCATCCAATGTATATATGGAAATACTAACATCAGCGGGTGTTGCGAGTTGGTACGGTATCCAGGTTTCTGGGTTAAACGGGTTTGGGTAGTTCGGTAACAGTGCGGTTTCTTTCGGGG
>CAXXUA010000004.1:0-1193507 GCA_963663765.2 Candidatus Poribacteria bacterium
CAGACAATGCAACATACTGGCTATTAGTTGACACAACACCAGAAGCACGAGCACACAACCAAATGAATAAACTAAGTGGGGTAATAGCAAAAACAGGAAAAGTCTCCAAAAAAAATATACAACACCTTGAAAATGACCAAGCAACAAAAGAAGAAATACAAGCTATACTCAACGAAATCGGTAACAAATCTGACACGATAAACACAATCATTTTTCTCTTTCACGGAATAGTGTCAATATCAGAGACCGGTAAAGCAATGCATCTCGCAACACAATCCGATGATATAATTGAAGATACCGTTCTAAACAAATGGTTCAAATCAACTGGAATTGAGCGCGCAATTGTGATCTTGGATGGATATGCACTTGAAGAAAACCTGGGAAAATACTATGCAAATAGAGAAACACTCGGAAATGCCGCATTAAATCTTATACAACCCTTCAATGCTGCCGAACCAACAGGAAAAGACGCTTTTATACAAATCCTAACTGAGACTCTGTCCGAAGAAACAACAGATACAGATGAAAATAGAAACATTAGTGTGCAAGAAATTGACCAGCAGATACAAAATAAAATTACCTTTGAAAACTCAGTTCTCGTACCAACAGGAAATGTCAATGAAACAGTTCTAAAACTCACGCCAGCAATCAAAGTCACTTCTATACCAGACAGCGCACAAATTCTTATCAATGATGTTGAGAGTGGTTTAACGCCAAAACGTTTTACTGAAAACTTAACAACTGGCACTACTAAAGTTGAAATCAAAAAAGACGGATTTATGAAACCAGAAGCAAAAACAGCAGAATTGAAACTCACTCAAGGTGAGTTCGTAAATCTATCATGGAAACTAACACCCATCTCAATTATCGGTACTGTTACTGCCCCCGAAAAGATTTCTGTAACTGGCGCAAGCATCTCTATTAACAATACGGACTATGTTCAACTCGTTGCAGAGGATGGCACTTATGCATTCCAAGACTGGAATCCAGCAGCAATGCTTATTCCGGGAACTGAATACACGCTTTATGCAATGCAAGGCGAATTCTATCAAGGTTCCGCTACTTTTACCTACAACGGCTACACCGCGATTGAACGAAATATTGAATTAGCCAAAATGACATGGTTTGAAATTACCGAACTGGAGTTCAAACGAAATGACCATCAAAAAGCCGTAGATGCATTCAAAAATGGGATACAGCAAACAACTGATTTTCCTCAGTTGTCACCCGATTTAACGGTGATGTTATACTCTCACTTTGCTGATGCTGTTGACCGTTCCGAAATACAAGACGCCAATTTTATTGTCGCAACAGCAAAATTAGCCGAAGCATATCAACAACCCAAACTCGCGAAAAAATACTGGAACCTCGTAAAAAATACTGCCGAAAAAGGAACTGACGCAAACAAATTAGCGCGAAAACATCTGTGGCAACTCAACAAAACACGCAATATCATAAATATCTGTGTTATCTCACTGTTGATCATCGTCGCAGCTTCAGCAACATACACATTCTATAGATACAGAAAAGCAAAACAAATACAAACATACGAATAAATAAATCATTAGAATATCTTGATTAATTATGACATTTTGTATAAAATCCTTCAATGAATGAAAAAATATTTGTATTTAAAAAACAATAACTTAATATAAAAACAATTTCACACACAAGGAGATAATCTTAATGAAAACCGTTATTTATGTGTTTGTTACATGTCTTATACTTTCTTTTGGTAGTGTGTTGTCATCACCTGCGGCAGTCAACGATGATGGATTGATCCTCTACTTTGGCTTTGAAAAAAAAATAATGAAATGGTTACCGATGAAACTGGTGGCGGCAATGACGGAGTACTTTCTGATGGAGCAACATTATCAGCCGAAGAATAAGCATTAGGTTCAAGATCATTGAAAATCCTCGATCAGAACGCGAGTTTTCAAGTCAACTCTTTCACAGAGTTAGCAGCATATCAAGATAATAGTTTCCTCTTTTGGGTCTACTTCATTCAAGGTAGTAATGGTGATTGGAGTCAAATTATTGCAAAATATGCACCAGGTGTCAACCGCGCTCCCGGTATTTGGGTGCGACCTAACGAATTAGCAATCCACTACCGCTTTGAACCAGGAAATGTTGGACCTGAGCATGTCGGTCCAAATGGAAACAATACACAGTTTGAAACACAAAAATGGTACCACATAGCTGGTGTGAAAGAGGGCGCACAATTGACCTTTTATGTTGATTGCGTTTCAAAAGGACAATATAATGTCCCAGTTTCTCATACACAAGGTGCTGACAAACTGTATGTCGGAAAAAGTCCTAACTATAGAGCAGCCACCTTCTATTTTGATGAGTTATACATTTACAACAGATCACTCAGTGCAAATGAAGTCACACAAATTAAGGAAGGGCAGCTACTCCCAGTTGAACCGAAAGATAAGCTAACAACCACATGGGGAAAACTCAAGACAAGATAAATTTCAAAACCATACTGTATCTCATAAACCATCGTAGTGTAGGATCTCTGTAAACCACCGCGCATCGGAAAGAGGAAAAATTAGAATGAAAAAAGGAATATGTATTGGGTCCATACCCGGTAACTCAACTGAAGCACGTTTCAAAAACGCAAAAAATGCTGGTTTTGATGGCGTTGAAATCGGTCCATTAAATACCGAACAAGAACGCATTGATATAAGAAAACTTGCATCTGAAAACGGAATTGAACTCTGTAGCGTGATGAACGGTAAACACTGGTCGCATCCCCTATCAGACGCAGACCCAGCAGTCCGAGAAATATCACATCACGCAATGCTAAATTCTCTGGCAACCGCAGAAACAATCGGTGCTGACACAGTACTACTCGTTTCAGCTGTCGTCAATAACAAAACAACCTATGAACAAGCATATCAACGCTCTCAAGAAGAAATAAAGAAACTTATTCCAACTGCAAAAGAGAAAAACCTTACTATAGCAATAGAAAATGTTTGGAATAAGTTCTTATTAAGTCCAATTGAATTTGCACAATACATTGATGAATTTCAAAGTGACGCAGTTACTGCATATTTTGATGTAGGAAATATAGTCGCTTACGGATTCCCACAACATTGGATACGATCCCTCGGTCACAGAATCGCAAAGGTGCATGTAAAAGGCTTCAACGCAAACGAACACCGCTTCACCTATCTCATTGAAGATTGCACTATCAATTGGAACGAAGTCATGACCGCACTTAACGATGTCGGATATGACGACTATATGACCGCCGAACTTCCTGTAGGAAAAGGTGACCCAGAAGGCACATTACACCAAATTAGCGAAGATATGAGTAATATAATCGCTGGAAAGGTCTAAAGTTCTGTATATCAATGGAAATAATTATCCAAAATCCTCATCAACTTGCTATTATCGCAGCAGGAATTATCAAAGATGCATTACTGAAAAAACCTAATCTCGTTTTAGGTTTAGCGACTGGTAGTTCACCAATAGGTTTGTATAAACACCTTACACAGATGCACAAAATTGAAGGACTTGATTTTTCAAAAGTCACATCCTTCAATTTGGATGAATACGTAGGAATCCCCTGTGACCATCCACAGAGCTATCACTCCTTCATGGCGAAACATTTTTTCAGCAAAGTCAACATTCCAAAAAAGAATCAACATATCCCACAGAACACTGTGATCAATCATGAATCTTTCTGTGCAATATATGAGGAGGAGATTAAAAAGGCTGGTGGGATAGATATACAAGTGCTCGGAATCGGCACTGACGGGCATATCGCATTTAATGAAGCAGGATCATCGCTTGCTTCAAGAACACGAACCGTTACGCTATCTGAAAGCACTCTTGACGCAAATGCTATCTATTTTGGCGGGGATTCCAACGCTGTTCCAGAAATGGCTATTACGATGGGTATTGGAACAATCATGGAAGCGAAACAGTGTCTACTTTTAGCAACCGGGGCAGCAAAAGCAGACGCAATCGCAAAATCAATTGAAGGTCCATTAACAGCATCGGTACCTGCATCTATTCTACAAATGCATCCAAATACAACATTCCTGATTGATGATACCGCATCTTCAAAACTGAAGGAGAGTGATTACTACAAACGTTCCTATACAAACAAACAAAAACTAAATGCTCTATAATGCACTTAATCCTCACACAGTCCGAATTCTTTTGCTTTACGCTGGATTGTACGACGACTTAAACCAAGAATCTTCGCAGCTTTCGCTTTGTTATTCTCCGTATATTCCAAAGTAGCACGCAATACTTCTCGGCTAATCTCGTCAAACGTCATACCGACTTCAACATTAAGCTGCGTTCCATGATTATACGGATAATCGGGGTTGTGGAGGGTGGGCACTGAAGAAATCGTATTCTCCATACCATCAGTTATCTTTAAAATACGTTCGGGAAGGTCAGTGAGTTGTATCGTTTCTTGTGTTGACATAACGACAAGACCCTCAATGCAGTTTTTCAACTCACGCACATTACCAGGCCAGTTATATTTCATCAAAACGCGTACTGTTTCAGGTGTCAGAGTTCTTAAGGTTTTGCCGTTTTCTCTGCTAAATTCTTCAAGAAAATCTTTTACAAGGAGTGGAATATCTTCAACACGTTCTTTGAGTGTTGGTAAGTTGATAGAAACTACATTAAGCCTATCATATAAATCGGGAAGGAATTCGCCTTTACTGCACGCAGATTCTAAGTCATGGTTGGTAGCACAGATAATCCTTACCTTGACCTGAATTGTCTTACTTCCACCCACACGTTCAAATTCACGTTCTTCAAGCACTCGCAATAAACGCGCTTGATTGGAAAGACTGAGTTGGGAAACTTCATCAAGAAACAACGTACCACCATGCGCAAGTTCAAATCTGCCTTTACGTTGATAATATGCACCGCTGAAAGCACCCCGTTCATGACCAAACAACTCAGACTCCGCCAAATTCTCGTTAATCGCAGCACAATTGAACGCAATCAGATCACCTTGACGCAAACTCCTATGATGAATAGCACGCGCAACAAGTTCTTTACCCGTACCACGAGCACCATAGATCATCACTGTCGCCTTTGTCGGAGCAACTTGAGTGATCATCTCACGAATCTGCATCATCTGACGGGATTTACCTGTCAACCTGCAGAGACCTTCTTTCTCATCTATTTGCGATCTCAGCTGCTTGTTCTCAAACGCCAATTGCTGATGCTGAAGTGTCTTTTGTAACAGCGCCTTCAGGTGGACAGGATTGACAGGTCTATATAGAAAATATGTGCCTTCATGAGCCAACATCGCTTTGATGCCAATATCAGTCTCTAAGACATTCGGGGCAGTGATAAAGATAACACCAACATCGGGGTTCTGACGACTTGCAGCCTTTAACAGCGCTAAACCATCAATACGTTCCGCCTTTAATGGTGCAATCAATATATCCATCGGGAGATGCTCTATCCGATGAAAAGCCTGATACATATTCTCTGTAACAATAAGATTGAGTCCACCACCATCAAGAGCTTGACAGATAATTTCCCGTTGTCGCGAATCTGTATCAACTATCAACACATTTTTTTGGATATTCATTTACTACTCGTTTTTTAATTGAACTTATTCCTCATCTCAAAACACGAATTTTGTTTCGTCTATTTCGTTTTTTAAATTTACTTATACGATTATATCTAATGCAACCATCAATCGTCAACAACAATATCAGTTTCAAGTTTGAATTAATTATACACTTAAGCAGGTAGGAGCGACCTCCCAGTCGCGATTTTCTCAGGAAATAAGTAACATGTGTAAAACAAAATAACCTTGAATTACCCAGTTTTTTATTGACTCAGAATCTCTCCTTGAGTATACTTATAGAAGCAGGACTTACGCAATAACGGTAGTCGTGCTTTGTAAGCGCGCTGGAAACCTATTAATATGCTGATAATTACATCATTTCCATCATAATTCTTGATTAAATCAAGAAAACTGCGTTAGTCCTGAGAAGGTTTTTAGTTAGATACTACATGGTCTTATTATATCTCTGTTAGAATTGAATTGTTAATTTTCAACGTCTCCACATATTTATGGAAACCATGTTTTGAATAATTTTATTCTCACCACTGACATATTTACACATTCATCACACTACATAAAGGGACTATACCAAAGGGGGTAATGTATATGAATGATGATTCAAAAACCTTGTATTTAATTGGTGGAGCAACTGCTATTCTTAGCGGACTCCTAATAGTCTTTTCATTTTTTTGGTTTAGACTAAGACCTGTGGATAACCATGCTGCTGTTCACGGAATCAGTGTGGTCATGCTAATTCTCTTAATACCAACGGTCCTTGCAACGACTTTACTACTTATAAAAGAACAGAAAACAGGCGCACTCTTAGGTGTAGGGTTTGCTACACTTTGGATCGTTGTAGAACTCATCTCACATATATCACAAACAGCACCACTGAAAACTGTCTTGATGCTTATACAAGATGCTGCAACAAAGGAATTCGGTGACGGATTCAATCAGGTTTGGAAAGAATGGATTACTGCTTGTAAACTTCTTGGTGCATTCCTATTTTCTATTTCAGCACTATGTTACGGATTAACTTTACGAAAATGGGGGAATTCAGCTTCCGCTTATCTTCTGATATTTGCTGGAATTGTTTTTGCGTTAACCTTCATACCATACGTAGATTTCAATTGGCATATTTTAGTTCGTGGACTTGCGTTCCTATTCTTAGGTGGCGTTCTTTTGAATGCCCCCACTGGGATCGCAGATGAGCAATGGGACGCATAACTTTAAACTGAGTAGACGCGAATAAAACCAGCGTCTACTCAATCATCTTAATCTATATGCATTCAATCATAGTACATACGCTATTCTCTATTGTTTTCTGGTGTGTCAACCTCGTTCAATAGACGTTCTAACTCCTCTAAGAGATCAGTGTCCTCTTGTTCATTATCTATCTCGTCTACAGCTTCGCTGTCTTCTGTACCGAGTGCTTGCAAATCAGACCGAAACTCAATCAGGTTGCTTAGGTAGCGTTCTCGAGTGATATTTTCTGCTTCACCGTGTTCTTCGCGTAAACATTCACCACAGAATTCTCCGATGTGTTGAATGCCTTTGTCAACATGCTGTATAGCCGCATCAGGATCGTCCTCCTGTAGACAAAGTTCGGCTTTTGCAATGCTATTCATCATCAGCATGTATCCTTTATATTGATAGCTTCTCCAAGCGATTTCGGACGGTGCGTATTCGCGTGCCATATTGGTAACCGTCAGGTTGATGTCTGTATCACGACGTACGTCTTCCCATCGCTTAATACCAGCAAATAGGAGGTATCTCGAATACCGATGGAAAGACTCCTCAAACAAGGTGTCCCACTCCTCTTCGGTCAATTCAAAACCATCAAGCGTACCGTTGTCTTTTGCATGTTCTTCATACTTACCACGAATATAATCGTAGTAAGAATCCAGACCGTGTGGACGCGCACCATCCGGGCGACCTGTAGCATAGATGCGGGAGACAGTGAATGCATTCGGTTGAACTACAACAACTTCTCTACCGTCTTCAATCGTCAATATACGCACAGGATGGTCCTCATCAAGGTTTATGACTTGGAGTATCCTATCAAGGGCTTGAACCCAACGTGTATTTCTTTGTATTGTATCGTTGGACATGGTTTTTTACCTTTACTTATGATAGTCTTGAAGAGGCGTGACTGAGATTTCACCGCTTTGTAGTGCGTCAATCGCGTTTACGGCAGCAGCAGCACCCGGTATTGTAGAAAATATCGGTATATTATGTTCAATTGCCATCTGCCGAATCAGGAGTTCATTGGTGCGATGTAAATCACCCGTTGGTGTATTGATGATTAAGTCAACTGCATGGTTTTTGATATAGTCATGAATAGTAGGTCTGCCTTTACCGATGCTATATACAAGATCAACGTCCATACCGCTACGGAGTAACACTTTCGCAGTGCCATGCGTGGCAATGAGTTCAAATCCCATATCGGTGAGTTTTTTAGCAATAAATATGACTGCACGTTTGTCCTTGTTCCTCACACTGATAAACGCATTGCCTTTCAATGGTAATGAATAACCACAGGCTTTCTGTGCTTTGGCAAAGGCACGCGACACATCGTCATCTATACCCATGACTTCACCTGTAGATTTCATCTCGGGACCGAGACGGGAGTTTGCACCGGGAAACCTGTTGAATGGAAAAACTGGTGCTTTCACACTAAAATATGTCGGTTCAATTTCACTTGTGAACCCAAGTTCATGTAGTGATTTTCCTGCCATCACACGGGCAGCCAACTTCGCTAAAGGAACCCCAATCGCTTTGCTTACAAACGGTATCGTTCGGGAAGCACGCGGGTTTACTTCAAGCACAAATATCTCATCGTTTTTTATCGCATATTGCACGTTCATCAAACCACATACGTTGAGTGCTTTCGCTAATAAATAAGTGTATTCCTTGAGTTGGTCAA
This sequence comes from Candidatus Poribacteria bacterium, assembly GCA_963663765.2. Classification (GTDB taxonomy): domain Bacteria; phylum Poribacteria; class WGA-4E; order WGA-4E; family WGA-3G; genus MSPOR6. The sequence goes on from CAXXUA010000004.1 coordinate 8,487, forward strand.
TCTGGTCGTCAACTAATGTATAAGGTGGAAGTACACAATCGCTGTCTCCAGAATGGACACCTGCTTCTTCAATGTGTTCCATTATACCACCGATGACTGTCATGTTTCCATCTGATATTGCATCCACATCTACCTCAATGGCTTCCTCAAGGTATTTGTCAATCAGGACAGGATGTTCGGGAGAGGCTTGCACAGCGGAGTCCATATAATCGTGTAGTAGTTTTTCATCATATACGATTTGCATCGCACGTCCGCCAAGCACAAAGGATGGACGTACGATGACAGGATAGCCAAGTGATGCAGCAATTGGGGCAGCTTCTTCACTTGAAGTTGCTGTACCGTTTGGGGGCTGCATCAATTCTATGTCGTCTAACGCTTCTTTAAAGAGTTGTCGATTCTCAGAACGGGCAATGTCCTCTGGACTTGTACCGATAATCGGGACCCCTGCTTCTTTGAGTGTCATTGCGAGGTTTAAGGGTGTTTGTCCACCAAACTGGACAATCACACCTATCGGTTTTTCTTTATCATATATGTTCAACACATCTTCGCATGTCAATGGCTCAAAGTACAGTCTATCAGATGTGTCGTAATCTGTGCTGACAGTTTCAGGGTTGCTGTTCACCATGATAGTTTCATAGCCATCGGTCTTGAGTGCCATTGCTGCGTGTACACAGCAGTAGTCAAACTCGATGCCTTGTCCAATGCGATTTGGTCCGCCCCCTAAAATCATGATTTTCTGTTTATCTGTAGGACGCACTTCATCTTCACTTGAACAGGTTGAATAGTAGTATGGTGTTTCTGCTTCAAATTCTGCAGCGCATGTGTCCACAGTTTTGTAGGTCGCTTCAATACCTAATGATTTTCGTGTTTCACGCACCTGTGTTTCGTCAATATCATAGATATCTGCAAGTTGCCGGTCTGAAAAACCGAACTGTTTTGCTTGACGTAATAAGGGCACAACTTCTGCATCAGACTTGCCATTTTCTGCAAAGGGACGAATTGGATGCGTGCTAAGTGATTTCTCAAATTCGACTATTTCTTGTAGATTGTAAAGGAAGAACGGGTCTATATGTGTATAGGAATAGATTTCGTCTATGCTCATCCCTCGCATTAGTGCGGACTTAATGTAAAATAGACGTTCAACATTGGGGATAGTCAATTTGCTGGACAACTCAGAAAGTGGTAAGTTCTCAATAGGATGATTATCATAGCCAAACCAACCAGTTTCTAAAGAACGTAAACCTTTCTGAAGTGCTTCCTTAAAGGTGCCACCAATGGACATCGCCTCACCAACGGACTTCATTTGTGTTGTCAAAGTTTCATCTGTTCCTTGAAACTTCTCAAATGCCCATCTTGGTATTTTCACGACAACATAGTCTATTGTTGGTTCAAAGCAGGCAGGGGTTTCAGCGGTGATGTCGTTAGGTATTTCATCAAGATTGTAACCAACTGCTAACTTCGCTGCGATCTTTGCAATAGGGAAACCAGTAGCTTTTGAAGCAAGTGCGGAACTGCGAGAGACACGTGGATTCATCTCAATTACGACCTGTTTACCTGTCTTTGGATCAACGGCGAATTGGATATTTGATCCACCAGTATCCACTCCTATTTCACGTATGATATCAATCGCTGCATTCCGCATTATTTGATATTCTTTGTCAGTTAAGGTTTGAATCGGAGCGACGGTGATACTGTCCCCTGTATGAACTCCCATCGGATCAACATTTTCAATGGAGCAGATGATAACGACATTATCAGCACCATCACGCATTACCTCTAATTCAAACTCTTTCCATCCGATAATGGATTCTTCAATTAGCAGTTCGCTGATTGGACTAAGGGAGAGGCCTGTGGTGACCATTTTCTGATATTCTTCAATGTTATATGCAATGCCACCACCCGTGCCACCGAGTGTAAAAGCAGGACGTATGATTGCGGGAAAACCGATTTCTTCAACGAGGAGGATCGCTTCTGTCAACGTATGGGCTATACCGCTATTTGGTACAGCTAACCCGATTTTTTCCATTGCTTGTTTGAATAGAGCTCGGTCTTCTGCTTTCTGAATCGCAGGTAGTTTTGCCCCGATTAGTTCTACACTGTACTTATTCAAAACCCCCGATTCAGCAAGTGTGACAGAGACGTTCAATGCTGTCTGTCCCCCTAAAGTTGGGAGTAACGCATCAGGTCGTTCTTTCTCAATGACAAGCTCAACCGTGTCGGGTGTAATGGGTTCAACATAGGTGCGGTCAGCGAAATCTGGGTCGGTCATGATGGTTGCAGGATTGCTGTTAACGAGAACAATCTCATAACCTTCTTCTTTGAGTGCCTTGCATGCCTGTGTACCGGAATAGTCAAATTCACATGCTTGCCCGATGATGATGGCACCGGAGCCGATTATAAGTATTTTGTTTATGTCTGTTCTTTTTGGCATTTTATTTTTTCTGTTTTGCGAGTGTTAGAAAAAAGTAATGATTTTTGATTCCTATCAATTATTGGTGTTCGTCCATAAGTTTAATAAATCTTGAAAAAAGGTAGCTTGCGTCATGCGGTCCGGGTGATGCTTCTGGATGATACTGGACAGAAAAAGCAGGATACTCTCGGTGCTGTATGCCTTCAAGTGTGTCGTCATTCAAATTAATATGGGTAATGTCAACGGAGTTCGGGAGTGAATCGATATCAACACAGAAACCGTGATTCTGAGCTGTAATTTCTACTTGGTCGTTTTCTAATTGTTTTACCGGTTGGTTTGCACCACGATGTCCAAACTTCAGTTTATATGTTTTTCCACCGAGTGCGAGACCGAAAAGCTGATGTCCCAAACAGATACCGAAAAGTGGTTTTTTTCCTAATAACTTCTGTATTGTAGTAATTGCATATTCAAGTGGTTCTGGGTCACCAGGTCCGTTGGATAGGAAAACACCGTCAGGTTCGGCAGCAAGTATCTCTTCAGCAGTGGTTGTTGCTGGAACAACTTGAACATCACAACCGTGTTCAGTTAGTTGACGCAAAATGTTAAACTTGATACCGAAATCCATCGCTATGACACGGTATTTTTTGTTCACTGGTTTAGTAGTAATGTCAGACTCCATCGTAGTAGAACTTGATGGGTGTTGATTCCAAGCATACGGGTCAGGACATGTGACACGTTGAACCAAATCCCAACCGATTAAACCGTGCCATGATTTTGCTTTCTCAACGAGAGTTGCAGCATCCAGATTGCCATCAGTGTCTTCTGTTGCAAGGCATCCGTTCATCACTCCGTGAACGCGGAGTCGACGGGTTAGAGCACGCGTATCAATGTTCTGAATACCGATGATGTTGTTTTCTGCTAAATAGGTGTCCAAACTCCATTTTGATCGCCAATTGCTATGATATGCGCTGTATTCACGTACAACAAAACCCTCTACCTGAGGGCCGATAGATTCAATGTCAATCTCGTTGCAGCCGTAATTACCGATTAAGGGATAGGTCATTGTTACAATCTGACCTTTATATGATGGGTCTGTGAGGACCTCCTGATACCCTGTCATGCTTGTATTAAAGACGACTTCACCGACATTTACACCTGTCGCTCCAAATTGTTGTCCTTCAAAAACGGTTCCGTCAGATAATGCAAGAATTGCTTTCATATCAACCTTTGAGTAAGGGGTAATCTAATACCATTTCTATAATTTGTTGTTACATTGGTCTGTTATCATGATAGTCGTTCTTTAGGACACAAACTGAAAGAAGATTAAAAATTGCTTTGGGTAATTCCCCTAATCCAGCCACGGCAGGCGTGCTTTGTAAGCGCGCTGTGTGTGGGGTTGACATACCAGCGCGCTTACAAAGCACCAAATCAAGAAATCAACGGTATGAATGCCTTTAGGCATTCCCCTGGTATGAATGCTGTTTAGGCATTCCCCGCCTACCGTTGGGTGCGTAAGTCCTGTTAGAAATGGTATAACATGTAATACCATCTTTTATAGTCATTACTGGCCAACCTTTTAATTGCCAATCAGCAAAAGGAGAATTTCGACTTTTTGAAAACGATTTTTCCACATCATACTTTGCTGTCATTTTTGTATCAATCAATGTGACGTCTGCTACTGCGCCGATAGAAAGTGTCCCGCGATCAATACCGGTAATTTCCGCTGGGATGCATGTCAATTTTGCTATTGCTTCTTTCAACGTTAGATGTCCAGCATCAACCAGGTGTGTGAGGACAAGAGGCAGACAAGTTTCAAGTCCGATAATCCCATTTGGTGCGTCCTTCAAACCGAGAGCTTTTTCTGATGGGGTATGCGGTGCATGGTCTGTTGCAATAGCATCTATTGTACCGTCTTTCAGTCCTTCCAAGATAGCATCAATGTCTCGTTGAGTACGTAAAGGTGGATGCATTTTTGCATTTGTTCCCTGTTTTTCTACCTCTTCGTCTGTCAGGATCCAATGATGTGGACACACTTCTGCGGTGACGTTTACCCCTCGTTGTTTTCCAGATCGCACTAGATCAACTGCACCTGCTGTGCTGACATGTAGAATATGTATGTGTCCTCCAGTCATTTCAGCGAGCATGATGTCGCGTGCGACAATGATGTCCTCAGCAGCATTTGGACTGCCAATGAGATTTAGTTTTCTTGATGTTTCACCGAGATTCATCACTGCTCCAGCGTTCAGGTTGTGTTCTTCACAATGAACCATTACTGGAAAATCGAGTTCTGCGCTTAATGTGAGTGCATCCCGCATGAGTGCTGAATTCATGACGGTTACACCATCGTCACTCACCCCGATAGCATTAGCATTGAGCATACCTTGAATATTTGTTAGTTCCTCACCGGCGAGGTTTTTTGTAATACTGCCAACTGGATAGACATTCGTTTTAGGAGCAGCATGCTTTTCGGAATTACCTTTTGCTATGTTACATAAGTTTTTGACATTCTCAGGTGAGTCTGTTACCGGTGATGTATTTGCCATACAGACTACTGATGTGAAACCTCCAGCTGCTGCAGCTGCTGTTCCTGTTGCAATTGTCTCCTTATGTTCAAAACCGGGTTCCCTTAGATGGACATGTATGTCTATTAGTCCGGGGGTAACCGCCAAACTTGTAGCATCAATCTTGTTGCTAACATCAGTCGTCAAGTTTCTTCCGATCTGAGCGATTTTACCATCAATGATTAGAAGGTCGCCTACTTCGTCAACACTGTTAGCGGGATCAATGATATGTCCATTTTGGATTAACACACTGTCCATTTTATTGACACTTTCCTATTAGGTGTTACTCTGAATCCGTTTCACATATAATTGCGGAATCGACACCGTGTTCCTCTTCTAATTGTACTTTAACGAATTCTTTTCGTGAAGTGGGTACATTTTTTCCGATATAATCAGCAGAAATAGGTAATTCACGGTGTCCTCTATCAATTAGAGCGGCCAATTGTATTGCAGCGGGTCTCCCGAAATCAATGATAGCATCCATTGCGGCGCGAATTGTGCGACCAGTGTATAGTACCTCATCAACTAAGATAACCCACTTTCCGGTAACATCAAAAGGGATTTCAGTGCTGTTAACCTGTATTTGCGTTTCATGTAGGTTGATGTCGTCACGGTAGAGTGTGACATCTATTGCTCCGACAGGTACAGTGATGCTTTCAATCCGACCTAAGTTTGCAGCGATGCGGTGTGCGATAGTATCTCCACGGCTTTTGACACCGACCAATACCAGATTGTCAATATGTTTGTGATTTCGTTCCAAAATCTCGTGTGCGATTCTGATGAGTGCGCGGCGAATATCCTCCGCGTTCATGACTTGTGCTTTTTCATGCATTTTCATGATTCTTATCCAATGATATAACTTAGATTCATGCTTAAGAATTCTATAGACAACATAAAAAAACCTCCTCACTTAATGGTGAGAAGGATCGGTTTTGCTAAAACTCTTGTATAACAGATATGATTTAAAAACAGAATTGATTTCGCAATAATGCCTGAGAAATCTTGCATAAATTGCAATTGTTTATATATAGTCAGTTTTCTGTGTAGACATTCTAACTTTTTGAAGTATAACATCCTTTTTCCACCTCTCGGGATGGGATTAAAAAGACATTCTGAACATGAGTCATTTAATTTCAATATAATTATTATATCATTATTAGAAAATAATTGCAAGTTTATTTTTTTAATGGAGTGTGTTATGTCTTAGGTGACAGAATCGCTGATTTCACGGATTCGCGGAGTGTGTACGGAATCGCGGATTTCGCAGCAAAGATTTCTACATTTGCATTTATTGCTTAGGATGTGGGTTTTCTGTTTCTATCGCGGTTTACATGGATTGCGAGGATAAGACTACTGCGATTGGATGTATTGCATGTAATTTGGGTTTGTTGTTAAGATGTAATCAACCCTCTGTAGCTGCGATATTCTTATATACGGAAGATTTCACCTAATTTTCCACCTAATACTCGTCCTGCAGCAAGTAGACATACTATTAGGATAAACATGCCAATCACACCAAGTGCACTTGCGATGTAGTCACCTTCTCCAAGCCGTTGTGATAGCACATAAATTGCTTTTGTGATGGGATAAAACTTTTTTTCTTGTGCTAAGATGAGACTGTCACTTACCTCAAGCATTGAAAATGAAAATACAAGAATTGCTCCAGCAAGTATATTGGCAAAAACTAATGGCAAAGTGATTTTATAGAGTGTACGCAGCGGTGTTGCTCCCATGTTCTGTGATGCTTCTTCATAAGTGATACTTGTCTGTTGGAAACCTGCATAAATGGATCGCAGCATATAGGGTAACCTACGCACTGAATAACTGACTATTAACAAGAAAGTTGGGTTTTTTCTGGGATCAATCAAGTTGATAAAGCTATCTGGAAAATATTTTAAGATTATTGCCGTAGATGAAAAACTGCCCATGTATCCGAAGGCGATTGCAACACCTGGAAGTGCTAATGGTAACATTGCAATTGCATCTAACAGGTTTTGAAATGGAAGTCGTTTTCGTGTTAGTAGGTATGCTATTGCAACCCCGATAATTAATGCCAGAATAGTGCTGAAAATACTATATTTTAGACTGTTGAGAATGCTTGGGAATGTAATATCATGGCTGAAAACATCAATATAGTGCTGAAAAGTTAAGGATTTTGGTAGTATGGTCAAATTCCATTCACTTGCATTTGGTGTTAGAGAATACAATATTACACTGATGTGCGGGAGGATAGCCATGAACGTCAATCCACAGATAAACAGATATATTACTGAACGCATTCCCCATTTTGTGTTCACTTCGCGCGAGGTGACATGTCCTCTTCCCAACATTTCATAGTGTTTGCCACCTGTCCATCGTTTTGATACATAAAATGCAAATGCTGTGAGAACGATGACAAGCACAACAAGTGCATATCCCATAGGATTCAAGCTGGAAGCAACAACAAGGTTAAAGATTTCAACAGCAATTACCTGATTGTAGTTAAAAATTAGAGGCGTTCCAAGGTCAGTGAATGCCCAAATAAAAACGAGAATTGCTCCTGCGAAATATCCTGGCATCATTAGTGGTAGTGTAATTTTTCTGAATATTTGGAAGCGGGAAGCACCCAAGTTTTCTGCTGCTTCCTCTAAACTTGGATCAACATTTGCTATCGCAGCGACAATGTTTAGATACATTATTGGGTATAGGTGCAAAGTTGACAGCATTACCACACCCCAAAATCCACCACCAAACCAGTCGATTGTATCGTTAATATCCATCAGATTGAGTTTTACCAGTAACATGTTGATACTTCCAAACTTTCCAAAGAACTTTGCCATACCCAATGCGCCAACGAAAGGTGGCATTATCATTGGTATCAGGATTATTGATCTAAACAGATTGCGTCCGGGGAAACGGTAACGTGTTAGGAAAAATGCAAGTGGTAGACTCACAATGCTTGTGAGAATAGTAACCATCGCACCGATTTTGAAACTATTGACGACCAATACTCGCTTATTTGGATCGGTCACCATAAGTTTAAAAAACGATAGGTCAAACTTATTTTTTATCCAGAAAGCTTCTTTGAAAACATATAGGAGGGGATAGATGAGGAAAATGAGGAAGAAAAGAGCGATAACTCCGAGGATTAAAGTAGTAGCAGGTGTTAGATCATATTTTCGTCTGATTTTTTTGGTGAAGTTATACGATGAGTATTTCAACTTCGCCAAAGTTAAATCGTATTTTTGTCTAATTTTATCCAGTAGAGTTAGGTTATTTCGTGAAGTTTCCTCTTCCTCATGACGGTTGAACATTTAATACTCCAAAGTAACCTGTGTATTCTGCGCGCTTACAGAGCGCGCCTACCTTTTGTGCATAGTTCCTAAACGTGCTGAAATCCTAAGTTGGGTTGTAAGATCAGTCATTGGTGAGGTTAATAACGAAATAGGTAACAGCAATGGCAGTAGAAGAGATCGTGCTGATTAATCCCCATGGGATTTCAAATCGTTTGTGAGTCTCTAAAATGTCACCGGGATAAAGTAATGTTGTATCAGTGCCAGGTTTATAGTGATGTATTGATGTTGTTCCATCTGTACGATGTAAATGAAATTTCTCACGGTTTGCTTCTTCTACAAAACCGCCTGCTATTGCTATTGCTTTCTGTAATGTTATGGGACCACGGACTTTATGTGCACCTGGTGTTTGAACATATCCCGTGACATATACTGGTTCAACTTTGAGAGCGTTTGGGACAAATAGTACATCTCCATCAGATAATGTGTTTTTGTCGTCAGAGTTTTCATCAGATTTCCAAAATTGTTCAGTTACACTCAATTCAATTAGTGTACCGTCTCTGTCAACCTTTATTAATGAACTTAGGTTTGCTTCATCATTAGATCCGCCTGCTCTTGCCAATGCGTTTGCGATGCTTATATTATTCATGACAAAAAACTTTCCTGGATTCTTGACTTCACCTTGGATTTCAATGGTAGCCAAAGGTTGTACGTATACAAGGTCTCTTACATTTACTCTGATGTTATGATAGTGCTGGTCTATTGAAAGATTATAGGTTTCATATAGGACAGGTCGTCTTTTTTCTTTAGGTAAATTTGGACCAGTAGATTCTGAGATTAATTTTGGGGTGTTAACTCGTATCAACTGAACTTGTTGTGCATTTGCTTTCTCTGTCATCCCGCCAGCAAGGGCAATGGCGCGATATAGGTCAATGTCGGATTCTGGTGATATGATATAACGTCCGGGATTGTTAACTGCACCTGCAATATAAACAGAATGCTCTTGTGAAGCGACAGATACCAATACGATGGGATTATTTACAAGTTTCTGGTTCAACAAGTAATCACGAATAATTTTATTTACATCTTCGGTGTTCTTTCCAGCAACTTGAAGGTCGCCTCCAAAATAACTAATTCTACCATCATTGCGTACTTGTACAGTGTGTGTATATTCTGGTTGACCAATTACTGCTATGAGCAGCATGTCTCCTTGTCTGATACGGTAAACCGAATTTAATTCTCCCCAAACAGAATAAGTGCCACCAAAGAGTGTAGTACTGAAAATCAGCAATAGTAGCACAGTTAAAACTTGCAAGCGACACGAGGTTGTGTTTAAGTCTTGCAAGTTCCGTTTAATATAAAGCATAATATATTTCTAATCAAGAATATAGCAAACTATTGATGGTTGAAGAGCAGGAGTTGCTCCTTAAATAGAGTTGCATGTTTTTGTGTCCCAAACTGACTTCCCGGATGCTTACGCCAATAGGGTTTGACGTAAGTACCATTCCTGCGTCGGTAGCCATGTACATAAATTTTTCCACTTGTATCGGTATGGGGTTTCATTTCATTGAATAGGTAGAGTTGTGTCGCCTTCATGGCAGTCTACCTTTAGATCTTATTCTTCTTTAATTGAATCGTAATATACCTTGATGCTCTCTAAAGCTTGATTCACACTATGTGTTGGTACTAGGAGGTCACCCCATTCAGATTTTCCTACGTTTCCCTTGACACCAGCAAATCCTTGCATTTCATTGGTACGTAAATAAACCACAATTCCTTCATCCTCTAACACATTCTTGAGGATAAGTCCTGCGATTTCATTTGGGACAGATTCCACGACGAACCAGTCAACCTTATCTGGAACTTGTGCTGGGGTCAAACCTGGAAGAAGATCTTCATTACATTTTGAACATGTAAAGACATTTTCTTTGTAATCTGTGTTGCATTCTGGACAGAATGGCATAGTCTTTTTCCTCCTCATAGATTGTGTATTTTTGTCAATTATACCACATCAGAAAACATTATGCAAATGACGGTGTAACTGATGCGTTGACTTTTTTAGGAAGGTATTATGGTATTCAATGTAAAATCTAAGTTTGTTCAGAGGGTTGTTCAAAAAAGACAGCATCCGGTTTTACCCATTCTGCTTCACCGTCAGCCCATACTTCACGTTTCCAAATAGGTACAATCTGTTTTAGACGGTTCATAGCATATTTGCATGCCTTGAAACCGTCTTTTCGATGTGGAGAAGCAACAGCAACAGCAACACTGACTTCTCCGATTTGCAACTTACCAACACGGTGCATCATTGCAATGTGATGTATTCCCCACTTGTTGGTTATTTCTTTAGCGATTTCAGCCATTTTTTTTTCTGCCATGGGTGGATATGCTTCATATTCAAGGTGTTGAACAGGTCTGCCGTCAGTATTATTCCTAACGGTGCCAAGAAACAGTACGATTGCACCTGCATCTGGTGCTTCAACTGCCTGTTGCACCTCTGCGCCAGTTATTATCTGTTCGGTGATTTTAAACATCTGTTCCTCCAGTAACGGGTGGAATTAACGCCACTTCGTCACCTTCAGTAAGTTCTGTGTTTTCAGTAGCATATTCCCAATTTACAGACATTTGCATGACTTCGTAGAATTCTGCGATTTCTGGCCATTCTTCTTCAAGTCGTTTTAAAATGGTTATGACGGTAGAACCTTCAGGTAGTTGCATCTCTTCTTCTGACCGATTTAACATTTCATGGCAGACTGCAAAGTATTTGACTGTAACCTTCATTGATACCCCTTCACTTTTGCATATTTCAAAATAGTGTATTTATGAGTATATCATAAAAGAAGAACACAGTCAAACTTTAACATTGAAATCATATCAGAGATTTGATAAAATATAATAAGATATGTGCAGTAAAAATGAAGGGAATTATCTGACAATCCCAAGTCTTTAGGCTTGGGTCGAATAATGTAAACTCGTGCGGGTGTATTTTAATTATTTGAGACAAGCAAGGCTCTGTAGTGTAATGCGAAATAACGTAGGTCGAACCGAAGTCCACACTGCGAACAAGAAGGCAGTCCACTGGCACCGTAGTTATGGGAAGTGTGCCTATAGTAAAACTTGGCGGATCCCCAGAGGGACAAGTTGCGGTAGACATCATCGCCCAAGACGCTATATTATCAAGGAAATTAAGATACAGAGTGCGAATCAATCTTTTACCTCGCGGTAGGATATACCGAGAGCATAAACGCTTGTGGAGTCCGAGTAAGACCTCGCGCAGTTCAGGATAGAGGCACGAGAGACGGAAGCAGGAATCACACAGAGGAAAGTTATGTGTTTCAAAGAAGCACACGACTTTAGTCGTCGTGAGTATCACAAAGATAACATGGACAATATCATAATTCAAGGCATTAGGTTTCATGGCAATCATGGTGTGTCTGAGGAGGAACGTCAGGTCGGTGGACATTATGAAGTTGATGTAACTTTGGGATGTTCACTTGTAGATGCGGGTAAGTCAGACGCACTTGAGGACACAATTGATTATGCGAGTGTGATTGAGTTGATTGTTAATATTGGGACAAATCAATCATTTCAACTAATTGAAGCACTTGCAGAAACGATGGTATCGGAAATATTAGAAAAGTTTGCTGTTGAAAGCGTCCATCTTACTGTGAAGAAACTTCATCCCCCTATTGAACAACCGATAACCTATTTTGCAGTTGAGATTTGTCGTCATAAGGTGTAAGCATGCAGCTAAAACAGTGGCTATGTATCGCTTTAGTATTACTATGTCATTTTCCCATTGGTGCAGATTCAGGTGGAAAAAAGACACAGCTTTTTACTGATTTGACTCCTGGACTCAATGTTTACCGTTATGATTGGGATGCTGAAACATGTGCTATCTATGTCACTGAGATTTCACGTAACGACCCAACACTTAAGTTTGAAGTTGCACTTGCTAACGCTCAAGTGCTTGGTAAAGAGACTGTGCGATCTATAGCAAAACGGAGATCTGAACGTGGTGACCGTAGCGTTGTTGTAGCGGTCAACGGTGGCTTCGGAGTACTCGGGGATATGCGTGGTTATGGCGGTGTATTGGAAAGTTTGCATATCCAAGATGGTGAACTCATCACACAACCGACAGATTCCGATGCATGTTTTGGTGTTACTGAATCTGGTGAATACCTGAGCAGTCCTGTACAAATGCAAGCTAACATCCAGATAGGAACGGACACTTTAGATATCGGTAGTATCAATCAACGTAGGCTGGATGGATTTAAGGTTATTCTTTACACGCCAAGACTGGGTGAAAGCACACGGACGAATCGTCGTAGAGGTAAAGAAGTGTTGCTGAATGGTATTTCACTACCATTGACCCCGGATTCTACTCACGACTTTAAGGTAGAAACTGTTTCAACAAATGGTAATAGCAAAATACCGAAGAACGGTGCAGTTTTGTGGATTAGTACTCAAGTTAAAGATCCAAGTGTGTCTCAACTGAAACCAGGTGCAAGCGGTAAACTCAAAGTAACACTATCACCACCAGAATGGAGTCAAGTAAAGCATGCAATTGGGGGTAGATTGAGGTTACTTAAAGACGGAAAAATCAATCAGATGCTTGTGGAAAAGCAGCAACAGGAGAAAAAACATGTTCCGGGTAAACGCAGCCAGGAGCTACATCTTAGCCATGAACCCCGTACTGCTCTTGGTTACAATGACGACACGCTCTTTTTAGTTGTTGCTGATGGTAGGCAGCCTAAGTATAGCACGGGATTGACCCTCTACGAACTCTCCAGTATCCTGATTGAACTTGGGGCCACCGAAGCGATAAATCTTGATGGTGGTTCATCAAGCACTTTTGTCGTTAATGGAGAAGTTATCAACAAACCTTCTGGACGAAGTGAACGGGAAGTATTGAATGCGGTATTAATTACGAAGGAAATGATTCAAAACTGATTTGGAGATTTAATGTGAAGTATTTTAGGACAATTGGATGTCTTCTCTGTTTTTTGTTTTTGGTTCATATTAGTCATTCGGATGACAAACAACCAAAACTCTTAAAGGTAGTACCGCTGTCACAAACCGCAATACAACTCCAATTTGATAGTGAATTGGACCAGGAAGAAGCAGAAAATCTTGAACACTACACCATTACACCGAAGACCTCAATTGAATTTGCATTCCTTGATGATCGTCCGAATCGTGTTTTGTTGATTACTTCAAAAATGGAGATCGGAAAAACTTACACGGTCACACATAAGAACCTGCAATCTGAGGTAGAATTTAAGCTGACTGCAGAAAACGAAATCACCTTTGGCTTTGGAAATTTAGTGACATTCTCTGGTGGTTTACAGGATACCAGTTTGATTGTCAATAAGGACCGAAAAACCCACAACAATAACTATGGAGCTGAACCGAAATTGTTATGTAACCCGACAGGTACAGTCTTTTTCGTTGCTTTTGACTTATTTGATGCGTTTGAAGATATTGGAATCCGTGATCCGAAGCAGGTATTAGATGCAACAATCAGTCTCCATGCACATAAATCTGACACAGGAGTTGCTCAATCAGTGATACTCAGGCGCGTATTACAGCCGTGGCGTGAAGGCAGAGGTAAATCTGAGCGTGCAGAAGAGAACGAACTCACCTATAACAGTTCTCTACATCGAAATCTACCTTGGAATAAACCGCCTGCACAAGCGATGTTGCGAGGCATTGATGGTGACAGGGCAAGCGATTACAATGGTTCTGAGGATGTAGCTCATCGAATTGACGGTGTTTTTGAGATTAAGCCTGATGGTAAACGACATACTTTCAAGAGTGAGTTAATCACTGATGCAGTGCGTTATTGGGTTGCAAACCCGGATTATAATCATGGTTATCTTTTTGCACTTCGCGATGGTACTGTACCCCTCGTATTCTCATCAAAAGAGAGTGTTGAAGAAAAACTGCGTCCGATGTTAACAATCCGATACAAGACTCAATCTGGTACTGAAACTGATGTGTCTGAATAAGTCTTCGTCAAGTGTCGACTTAACTTTTCTCAAGCAGAAATAGGAATTCACGGTTCGGTTTTTCTGCTGCTTTCACCCATTCATGTGTCCATCTCATACCTGCCATAACGTTTCGTTTGTAGTTCATTTCAACAACTGCAAGCAAGTTTCCGTTTTTTTCCAATACTTCATTTAGTTCTTCCGCAGTTGCGCGTCCACCTGAACTGTAAGACAGGATGATCCAACGCGCTTGTGTCATCTTTACCAACTTCTCTATAGCCTCAACTGCGATGAAACGTCCGTTTTTGTTATGTCGAAACTCCTCAAATACGGATGCAGCGTGTTGATCAGAAGAATCGACCCGTCGCTTTGCTTTGCCAAACAAAACAGGTTTGTCATACAGGATAATGCTTTTCCAGAGATGGTAATAAGCTGCGTATCTCACACGAGATGGCGGCATCTTCTCATTGTTTGAACCGTAGGGGGGATCGAAATATGCAAGGTCTACAGAAATACGCGAGACAAGATCAAAGATGTCGGTTTGATATACCTCATGGTTGCCATCAGAAGTAAAGACTTCTGGCACTTCAAGGATGAGTTCTTTATAGGAACGCGGCGACCAGTCTTTGAGGTAAGCGGAAAAATGACCTAAGGTACTGTCCACCTTATCCAGTGCCAAAATCAGACTTGTCAATGCCACTGCTTTCTCAACTGTATTTAGTTTTAGGTTCTCTATTTCCTCTCGTATTGCGTCTAATTTACGGGTATTGTGTAGCTGCCATGGTTTTTTGAGACCATCTGCTTGGATAGCGTTGCCATCATTTGCAAGTCCACCATAGTGTTCTGTGAACCAACCATCTATCGGTGCTAAAACGTTTAAGTGGTCAATCAGGGGTTGATATTCAGATTGTGGTTTTGTGTTGAGAAGGTAGCAAGTTCCTAAAACTTCTGACCATGGGGCTATGTCATTGCATATAACGTTATACCCGAGTTTAGCGAATGATTGTGATACACGGGTTGAACCTGAGAAACCATCTAAAATTGTTTTTGCATCAACTTTTTTGGTGAGTTGGAGGATTTGTGGTATGAGTTTTAGTTTGGATCCGGCGTATTTTATGCCTTGTGTAGCAGGGATGTTGAGCCATGGAATCTTTTGTTGCATGGATTTATGTGGGGTTTTCAGTCAATAGTTGCGATTGACTGACATCACCATTTCCATCCATTATGTCCTTTTCTGGATCATACAGACGGTATTCATTCTTTTTTATCCAAAAGTATCTATCCTCACCTCTAGGATAGCTATGCCGAGAAGGGAAATCAACACAGCAACTTCTTAACCAATATCTTACTCTTTTCTTATCGTAACCAGGAAACATTACGGAAACGACCTGTTCAATGTCTTTGAGTTTAAACCTGACATTAATATCTCCCTTTGTAAATTCTTGTACTGCTTCCCATACCATTTGATGTGTCAGTTTTTCACTCGACTTTCTTTTAGTTTTGATGGTAGCAACATTTTCATCACCAACTAATGTTTCCATACTGACAAGTCTTTCTCCTGCTTCCGTTTGGAAGGTTGAAACATCTATACAACGAATGTCCATACTATGTGAAGTTCTGAGGTAACGACAAACACGTGCTACTCTTGCAGGTATATCTCCTGCTACAATATACAACCTTAAGTTCCGATTTAAAGGCGGTACCTCGTCAACTTCCAGAATCTCAAACACGTCCATGAAAACATCATTAAAAGTATTACCTTGGAATTCATCGCGGGTCTCAAAGTAAGCTTCGGCTATTTCATGAATTTGTTGCTCTGAGAGTTCATTTGCCCACGCGGCATACTCAAGTAGTTGTGCCACTACATCCCGCGGGGCGCGATCCCTTTTCAGTTCGACGATAATGAGATTTCCTTCTGCATCAACACCGAGTAGATCTGGAAAGACAGTCCCTTCTTCATCTCTTGCACTCGGTTGTCTATCAATCCAAAGGATGAGTTCGTCTTGAATGAGTGCCCAAGGACTGTTTTCAAGCCAGTCCTCCAGATAACTTTCAAGTTCCAGATCGGTTTCTTGAGCGATGATAAGTTCTGCTTTGGATATGTCGTCGCCTTCTAATCTAAAAATAGGCATTGGTTTACACTTGTATCTCCAATAGGTCTGGAACGTGCTTATCTTCATAATTCTCAACAAGGATACTGATGAATTCCATCACTGTTGCTAATAGGTGGTTCTCATTCTCCCCAACCACATCAATCAGGTCATCTAAGATTTTCAAAAGTTCTTGGTAATCACGTTCTGTCAGTGAGGCAAAGAGATGCATGTCATTTTCTCCGATTGCTTCAATCAGATTTTTCACGACAGTTGTTATGGACAGAGGGATAGGCACAGTATTATGGTTAACCATAGTCTTAATGAATTGTCTATTTCAGATTTACCGTACGAAACAGGAAAGGAATTCGTGAGAACGTAATAGTCCTTGTGCTTCTGCTTCCCATGTTCGCCAATATCGGTAATCTTCTAACTCAACGCTGATAATACCGTCAAATCCTTCGTCTTCAAGCCGTTGGACTACCTTTAGCCAGTCTACAACGCCATCGCCGGGAATTGTGTAACGCCACCAATCTTCACCAAAACCGCGTGGACTGTGAAAACTCGGTCCCAAATTGCCGTGTAGATATAGTGCTTCCTCGTCAATAGCGGTATCTTTTCCGTGGACATGTTTAACGTAAGATGCAAATTCATTGAGTGCACGAATAGGGTCAATGCCGATTCTGACAAGGTGTGACGGGTCATAGTTGAGACCTAAGCCAGGGGATGTACATTCTTCAAACATTGCACGCCACATTTCAGGTGTGCATCCGAGTGCTGGGTATGTCGGCGCGCCGCCGGGCCAACCCTCTATTGCGATTGTGACGCCTTTGGAATCGGCGAATTCTGCAATGGGTGGTACGGTGTCTTTCCATATATCAAAGTTTTTTGCGCGTCCGAGGCCTGCATCTTCAGGGACAAAGACACAGAACATGATGTGAACATCGTTATCAGCTGCTGCTTGTATTGCTGCTTTTGCTTTCTCTGCACCTGATTTTTGTGTAGATTTTTTCGCGCTGAGGAGTTCGGTGGTACCGGGTAAATCTGCTGACCCGATTTCTAAACCAGCATCACGTGCAGTTTTTACAACTTCAGGGGTTGCTGCACCGATGTCAATTGCTTCAAATCCGTTATCAGCACACCATTTACAGAAATCTGCGAAAGGCATTTGACGTGCTGTGCCGGGTATACGTAAACCTATTTTCATATATATTTTTCCTAATATTTGAACAGAGTAATTTCGTTTTCGCTATAAAATCGTGACCAGGAGGTCGCTCCTATTAATAGAAGGATAAATTACAAATTTAATTAATATCCCATAAGACCACAACAGCGGCGGCATACTGGCATCGGTCCGTCGGTGCTAATGGACTGACGGAATTTCACTGCTTTTTGATTGTTCCACATATCAACGACCTTATCCTCTTTAATATTTCCGATGATGTAGTCGTGGTAATCTCTGCATAGACTGACGTCGCCATTGCTATCAATTTCCATAGTCATGAAGATACTGACACATTGGTTGTAACCGAAAGTCTGTTCATGGTCGGTATAGTATGTCTGGATTTCACCTTTTGAGTTTAGTCTTGGCATCATAACAGGCGGGCATCGCTTGTGTTTTTCAGAGAGATTTTCCATTTCTTCAAACCTATCTAAAATAGCCCCGTGGTCAAAGTCATGCCATGTGCCAATCCACCCATAATGTGTTTGTGGTTTGAATCCGAAGCGTCTCTCAAAGTCTTCTGTGTGTTCTTGGGCAGAATCAGCATCTATCCACCAAGTCAGATAGAAGATTTGCGCGTCTGCAAACTGGCTGGTGAACTTGTAAAGGTCTACGACAACATCAATGTTATACATTGTCACACAACTAAGTGGAATAATGTAAGGAAACGACTGATTTCTGCGTTCTTTCTCAGCACTGAGAGTTTCCAATGCAGCTTTGACATCTTTGAAGTTGTCGTAGTTTTGAGAAACGCCTGGACGTTGCGTATTGTGGATTTCTTCATTTGGACCGTCCACGCTTAGATAAATAATTTTACAAGTTTCCAGGATGTCGTCTGCCCATCTTGCTATGTTGGTGGCATTACTAACAAGAGAGATAGGCATGCCTTTCTCTTTTATATAGTGCATTAACTCTATGATACCAGGGTAAAGCATAGGTTCACCACCCCAGATGTACCATACAGGTGACCATCCTTCATCAACAATTTGGTCAACGAGGTTTTTATAGATTTCCACAGGTACTTCGCGCTGTTTTAGTTCTTTTAGCGATTGTCCGATAAGATACCCGTTGTCACCCCATTGTCCACAAGAATGGCAACGCAAATTACACATATCCGTAATACGCAGGCTTACTAACTGAATAGCATCACCTTTACCATGCTTTGCACCAAAAGGGTGTCGTAGATTAAATGATTCCTTTGCGAGTTGATAGCGCATGAATTTTCGCGATGTTCTCCAATCCTCCGACATTGCAGTCGCAAGTTGATTAACAAGGAATCTTGATGAGATTCGACTTCTTAGTGCCATTAATACTCCTTTTTCTTTCAGTAATATATTAGCTCATTTTCATCAAATGTATTTTGTATTTTCTGAACTCATTATGTTTTCATTATGTTCCGTCATCAGGTTTCATGAGTGTAAGTGCAGCTGAATTGAGACAGTATCGTTTGCCTGTTGGTTCTGGTCCGTCATTAAAGACATGTCCGAGGTGTGCGTCACATTGACTACAAACGACTTCTGTTCGTGGCATGAAAAAGATGTTGAAATCTGCTTTTGACTCAATGCTTTCAGTTGAAATAGGATCCCAAAAACTTGGCCAACCTGTTCCTGAGTCAAATTTCGTGTCAGAGGTAAAAAGTGGATTTCCACAGCAAATGCAATGATAAGTGCCTTCTTCTTTGCAGTCGTGATATTTACCTGTAAATGCGCGTTCAGTACCTTTTTTTCGAGTTACTTTATACTCTTCAGGCGAAAGCTGTTCCTTCCACTCTTTTTCTGATTTCTTAATTTTTTCTACACCCATATTTTCACTCCCAATTTTCTTGCTTTGTACTATCACATATTTTATCAAAAATTGCAAGGATGTTTATATCTACTTATCTACTCATTAACATCAAGCACACATATACAGTCATAAATATACCTACTGAATGTGTGCAATAATGTCATTAGCTGGAATAATATTCCTGATTATACCATTTTCATGTGATAATGTCTCATTAGCAGCGGAAATCTGGTAGGAGCGACCTCACGGTCGCGACCGTGAGGTCGCTCCTACCGAAGAGAGTAACCCCCTGCCAGTAAACATTAGAATTCCTTAATGAGACAAGATTTATTTGAATTTGAATTGGTATTACTTAATTCTTATCCTTTACTCTACCTAAGACCTTACATGTTGTTGCGGATAGGATTTCATATTGGACCCCACCCCACACGATTTTCCGTTGGAACATTGCATAGAATGCGTTTATCCCTGCTAAAAAGATGGAAAACGGTGCTGCGTATTTACTGATACGTAGTGTGTCGCGCACTTTCGGTGTATCTTGAAGCCACTGTGGAAGGTTTCGGCAACAGAGTCTATAACTAATCACCTCAAAAAATGGGATGAAAACGACTGGTAGGAGTGCTGGTTTAGGACCGAGAAAAGGTAGTACAAACGGAATTGTGCCGATAACCAAAACGGCTTTGGGTAAAAATAGGATCAAGCTTCCAAACCACTGTGCCCACAACCCCATATGTTTTGTCATGATCATTTGGCGATTTGTGAATTCAAAGATTTGTCCCCAAGTTCGGTTTGAAGTCTGCGTGACTGCTACACAATCAGGAACGAAATGGATTTTACGTTTTGTATCTCTGACAGCGCGAGTTGTGTTTAGGTCTTCAATCGTTGCCTGTTCCCATCGTTTTAGTATCTGTCCTTTTTCAAGGAATTCGCGACGGAATGCGTTAGAACCACCCCAGACCATTGTAAGCCAATGATCTCCTTGTAATGACATTTGAAAGTTGACCCATGTGGCTTCAATTAGTGATGGAAAGTTCCAAGTTTGAGGGAAATAGAATCGACCCCCAACAGTAGCACCTATTTTATTATCCTGAAGTGGTGTAACAAGCAACCTTAACCAATCGTCCCGTATCTTTACATCAGCATCTACAAATGCGATTACTTCTACATCCGTTGGTAAGTTTTCTATCACGGTCATAAGGTTCTGTACTTTTTGTGAACGTGGTAGGTTGTTATCAACGATATTCGGTGCTAATAGAACATCTGCATGAGGTAAATTCTTAGCTAACGTTTGTAGATGTGGGTAGGATACATCGTGCCCCGTATCTGCTTTTTCGTGTGTGACGAAGTAGACGTGATATTCACCTTCATAATCCTGTTGTAGCAGACTTTCAGCATGCTCAACAGTGTCGTCGTCCCAACCGTAGTGGGGTGCAACGATTGCGACTTTTGGTGTATAATTTGGTCTTGCAGTCTTCCGTTCCTTACGTGTATAGAAAAAGGATTGCCCAATAAGTAATATCTCAAGGATGAAAAAAAAGTATGTTGTTACAATAATAATGGATGTATTCATGACGTTCAATGTAAAACCGAAATAATGACTTGGAGATATATTGAAATATCATTAGTCGTTGGCTTTTCTTTCCTCCTGTTAATTTGAAGTGCAGATATTATAATGTATCCTTTTATTCTAAATCTGTAACCCGTAGCCATTCAAGTTTTGTCTTCAGTTTTGGTATATGCTCTTCATTTATCAAGAATATCCAATCAGGTTGATTCTTCAGTCTTGCATAATAGTTGCTTGAAGACTCTATATTTCCAATTTGTAAAGTGTAGACCTTCTTTGTACGTAATTCAACATTTATTTGTATCTGAGGTGAATTGAATCCCATTGTTGTGTCAGGGGGAACACTATAACTGTTCTCAAAGCTACTACCAACAAATTCATCTGCTCTTAAATCAATCAGTCCATATAGAACTTTATTCACTTCTACATTGTTTGCATCTTCTTTTATTGGAGTAGTCAATCGCCAATTATTTGCAAGACGTTGACATGTTAGATTTACATCTTCATTTGTGGTATCACTATATTTTACAGTAACTCGAATGGGTTCATCAATACTAAAATTAAATATCTGTTTATTTCTTAACCAAGATTCACCTTTTGCAATGTTATCAATGAGTTGTCGCTTAACCTGCGAAACCTGATCCGAAGTGTTTGATTTGACATAGACCGTATCGTCTTCTGTAAAGTTTCCTATCAGTAGTTCAGCGGGTTGTTCAACGTCTTGTATAGTGAATTTGACTCGTAATGTAGGAAGATCTAAACCAAACTGATCCAGTTTCTTATCAGAATTGGTTATAAATTTAACTGCTTCCAACGAGTCTACACCAAAAAGCAGATCGCTTACAACTTGAGAATCTGCGAGAGTTTTTACCTTACCTTGAAGTTCCCATACATCATCCAGTTTTATACCAACTACTTTTTGAGTGCCTTTTTGTATTTCAAATTGAACCGTATCCCCACGTTGAAAATCTAACACTCTTTTATCTCGCAAGTCAAATACGGTTTTATTTAGAAGTCGGACGATTTTCTCTGTAACGGTATATATCCCATCTTGATGTATTGCATGGACATATACGTATTGCTTGTCAGCACTTTCAGTATCTGTAGTAGTTTGGACATCAGCCCCTATTGCAAGTTTATATGTTGAGTTGCTATCGTTAAGAGAAAGTTCAATTCGTGGTTCATCCAATCCGTATTTTTGTAGTAGTGTTGTAACATTTTCACCGTCTGCTTCAAAGGTAGTTACCTTATATGACTGCAATTCTGAAAGGAGGTAACTAATTTCATTTGAATCAGCATTAACAGATAGGGGATGTATCATTTTCCATCTGTCTCCATCTTTCTTACAAGTCAACTTCTCAGGTTTCTGATACTGTAATTCTACGATAGAATTTGGATTGAATTTAATCACCGATTTGTCACGAATATCTGCAGGTGCTATTGTTAATTGATCAAGTATACTGGATTCAATCAAGAAAATATGTGCTTCTGACTGCTCTTTGATATAAACAGAATAGTTTACTCCCTTTTTACCAATAAGGAAGGTTGTTGATGTATCTTTAGGGTTTTTCCATAATTCTACTTTTATTGTGGGTTGTTCCAATCCGTATTGTTTATATTCTGAAACTTCAAGGTTCTGTTTAATTTTCTTGTTGAGCAAATCATCTAACAACAACAATATTTTCTCAGTGTTTGCGTGCGCTATGAAGGGTTTAGTTATTTGCCATGTGTTGACCGGTTTCCTCTGTAATTCTAATCTCTGATATGCATTATCGGAATACACGATTTTTACTTGATTGATGTTATCATGTGACAAGTTGTAAGTATCAGAAATAGTTTTATTACTGTCCTGCGATATGTTCTTAGCGGGTTCATTAAAAAAGATATAATACGTTGTTGCAATACCCACTAGAAGTATAAATATGATGAGTGTTGATCGGAAACTCATGCAGTCTCTCCTTCACGTCTCCGCCACCACACAACCATTCCTGTGATAAAGACGATTAGTGGTATAAGAAACACAGATGTCAACTGAACAAGTCGTACTTGATGAACATTCATCTTGCGCAAGACTTCATTACTTAAATCAGGTGGAACAATTGTGATTAGGTCTTCATCTAATGTAAGCCAATTGAGAATGGAAGGAAAAAGGGGTTTATACACGGGTATATCTGGCAATTCAGGATTATTTGTTGCAAAGTAGGTATCCGTGGCAAAATCTGAATCACCAAAGACAACTATCCTTGTAGGTGTTATGGTTTTTCTGTTATCAGTGTTAACTTTCGTATTTTCTTCAACTGCTACAGCGATAGATACAGGACCTGGAATGTCAACACCGTTTGTATATCCGTTGGAACTGAACTTTCCATCTGCTTCTCGTGTTGTTTCTGCCCAACTGATCCCCTTAGGACTCTTGGTTTTTGCTATGGACTTTACGGTAAGGTTATTTGGTATATCCGATAACGGCATTACAGACCTACAGAAAACGTATGGAATCTGTTCTTGAAAAAAATAGCGAGTAATCTCATGTGGTTCAAACTGTAAATCCAATGCAGCAAAACCTCCTAACCATGCAAAAAAATGCTGTTGATCTATAACCAAATCATTCCCAATTTGAATACCCCATTTTTTCATGAGTTGAACAAGTCCGAGATTTACATCTTGTGTTGAATTTCGCGATGGGTCCAGCAGCAAAAGTAGTTTTCCACTTTTTGCTAAATACTCTTCAATGATTTCAATACCTTGTACGTTTATAGGTTTAGTTGGACCTGCTATAACAAGAACGTCACAGTCTTTTGGAATACGTGGTTCCTTCAACAGTGAGTGTGATAGTACTTCATAGTTTTGTTTTTCTAACTCTATGCGAACCTGACGGTATCTGTAATTTGTTGTATCATCAATACCGTGTTCCCCATGCCCACTTAGAAAATATACCCTTTTTGTTCTATTTTGAATCGTTCTTAATATGGCACTTGTAAATTTCTGTTCATCAACAATGGTTATTTTCTCTACACGATCCTTACTCTCAAAGACAATAGTTCCATCATACTCAATCCCATATTTTCCAATAAGCGCGGGGTCTACATTTGGATTTTTGATTGAGAGGGTAATCTCTTTTGATTCACGTGAGTACAATTCTAAAATGTCCTTAGCGTGTAGTGCCAATAATGAATTATCATCTGTAAAAAACGCTATAATACTTACTTTCTTATCAAGCTTTTTGAGTATCTGTTTTGTTTGTTCAGAAAGTGAATACCGTTTCAAATCAGTTAAATCTGCTCTCTTGTCAAACCTTTGCATAACGATGACATTGACAAAAACTGCAATTCCGATCACTCCCACTATGCTTAGTGCAACATTTGCACCGTATCGTAGTTGTCTACTTTTAGAAAAGTTGACAATTTCACTAAAACGCAAACTGATAAAAGTAATAAGTGTTGATATTAATAGGACAAAAAATATCCAAAACGCTGTCCATGCTATTAGAAATAAACATGCAACAGAGATAAAGCTGAATATTAAGGTAAGAAAACCAAAAAGTGGTGCAATTGCGTTTTTCTTTTTCATACCTTATCTCCATTTTGAGGACTCAATTGATTTTAGCGATGCAAATAGACATACACAAGTAAAACTGACGTAATAGATAACATCCTTTAGGTTGATGACTCCACGGGAAAAATCACTATAGTGTTCTTGAAATGATAGGTAACCCAAGTATTTACCGATTGTTCCTGATCGGGAAGATAATGCCCCGATTAACCAAAGAATTAGGAAGAAACCAAAACTTGTAAGAGCAGCGACAATCTGATTCTTACTCATTGAAGACATCAATATACCAAAAGAAAGAAAGCATGAACTGATGAGGATAAGTCCAAAATAACCGCTTATTAATATACCGGTATCTAAATGTCCAAAACGTTGTGTGAGAAATGGAAACAGGAGCGTTAACCCAAGCATGATAAGGACAAGAATCCAACTTGATAAGAATTTTCCGAGGACTACTTGCATATCAGTAATCGGGGAGGTGAGTAGGAGTTCAATGGTACCAGATTTGCGTTCTTCTGCGAATAGTTTCATCGTCAACACTGGTGTAAAAAAGAGTAGAATGATAGCGATATTTCCAAAGAGTGTTTGCATTACACCAGCCCCGATACCGTCATTTATACTGGCATATATTAGGGCAAGAGAAAAAAGAAAACCCGTTATCGATGAGAAAACAATACATACAAAATATGCAATTGGAGTAACAAAATATGTATAGAGTTCTTTAGTGCAAACTGCAAGTATATTTCTCATTTTTTGATTGTGTGTGAGGATAAATGTTTGATTGTAGATTAGGTTAGCCAAACCGCTTTCTGACCTTACCGACAAAGAACGGACCAAGGGAATCAATATATTTGGTTGTCTGTTCTGTTTTTCGCATATCCTGAATTAGTCGTGATAAGGGATATAAGTCAGGACCGACTAAACCGATAAGGAATTCATTGTCATTTGTATCTAACCCGAAACAAGCTAAACGTATATCGCTTGCATATCCGCCAGCAGCGTAACTGCGTCCGAGCATTGCATGTTCACCTAATATTCTACCTTGTTCACGTCTTTCAAGTTGATAGAATTCAGATTTTCGTCGTAGAGGGTACCAAATTGCCCAAGGCAAGTTTGGATTCAGGACATTATTGCGTGGTTTGTTGATAAGCCATTGCTCTAAATCCGGTTCTCTTCCACTTGAATAGGTACGACCAATCATCGTCATTTCTGGACGATACACAAGATTATAGGTTTTCTGAGCAGTTAATAAAATGTCTCGTGAATTTTCTATTAACTTCTCTGGTTCTTCAGAGAAAAATAGCACACCAATACCCGTTGGATGGTTTATATCGTCGTATAAAACTGCATTCAAACTACTTCTGTTGAGTGTGTCAATTATCGATTCTGTTTCATATACCTTTTCAAATGCGTGTAATTGGAAGTATAACCGTCTATCGGTATATTGCGGTTCACCATCTATTGGCGTTCCAGACTCGCGTATATCTAACTTTTCTGGACGTGTTCGTTTCTCTGCTTCGGTTTGCATGTTGCTATTCTTTCGTTTTCGGTTTGTTTATGGTTATGTTGTGTATGACTCACGTATCCATTCTTCAAGTACAGGATCTGGATCATCAACAACTTCTTTTGGAAAAGTAAATGAGGTTTGACCAGTATTCTGTTTTATCAGGTTCAATCCGTGTTGATAACTGCTCAGGATTTCATTGCAGATTTGTGTAATAGATGTTTCTTTTGCAACTGCTTTCTCACAGATTGCTTCAGTAGCTTTTTCATCAAAAGTAATATTCAGGTCATGTTTTGCATAAAATTGTGCTTCATATCTTCGAATTTGTTCATGCATGACTGTAGTGCGATTATAATCTGTATCTTCAATAATTCTTTTTAGTTCGTTTTCAGGTTTATCAACAACTTCTTCAGTGGCAACAAACTCAACAACACCTGTAGAAGGAAGTTCATACTTATAGTTGCGTAATGCTTTTTCACACACTGTCATCAAAGCGCGAGCCCCTGTTTTTTGCTCAATGGCATTTTCAGCAATGCGGTGTAACCCAGAGTTAGAAAAAAGGACGTTAATGCCGTAAGCTTTGAAAGCATTTTCATACTGTCTGACGATTGATCCTTCAGAATGTTTCAATATATAGTATAGGTCATCCACATCCAATTCTGTGCAGATTACGTGTACAGGTAATCTACCAATAAACTCTGGTTCAAAGCCGAAGTCTATAAAGTCTCTTGGTGTAACATTATCTAAATATTCTGTGGTATTGTCTTTCTGAGTAGCGACTTCAGCGTTGAAGCCGATGCGACTTTGATGCATACGTTTTTTGATAATCTTTTCCATTCCAGTGAACGCGCCACTGATTATGAACAGGATATGTCGGGTGTTAATTACCTCTTTTTCCACTTTACCACTTTTCTGAAATTCCATGACAGCACGCATTTGTGAAGCGACATCGTTTCCCCCTCTCAGGTCAACTTCTGTTTCTTCCATTAATTTTAGAAGACCGATCTGTACGCCACGTCCACTGACATCGCGTCCGAGGATGTTCGGTGGTGTTGCGATTTTGTCTGCTTCATCAAGATAGATTATACCGTATTGAGCTAATTCAAGATTACCTTCTGCCTGCGCAACAAGTTCACGTATTAAGTCATCTACATTCGCGCCGACATAACCTGTTTCACTAAAACGTGTAGCATCTGCTTTAACAAATGGTACACCGATTAGTTTTGCGATGTGTCTGATGAGATAAGTCTTACCGACACCTGTTGGACCGAGCATGACAATGTTTTGCTTTGAATAGTCGGTATCCGCAGCATCAGGATTTTCGTGGCATTCCCGTACGTGGTTGTAATGGTCACAGACAGCGATTGCAAGTGCTTTTTTTGCATCATCTTGTTTGATGACATATCTGTCTAAATACTTTTTTATATCTTTAGGTTTCAGGTCAAACTTAAGATCGAAGGTCTTTTGGGGTTCAGGTACTTCTTCCGCGGTCTGTTGGGGTGAACCTTGTGCTCCACCGACGTATCCTAAACGAACACTTACACCATCGCCATATTTCTTTTGTAAGAACTCTTGAAATTCCTTTTGAAGTTCTTCCTGTGAAGGAATCTTATTTTCATTTTCCATAATATTTTCAAAATTTAGCTTTAAATTTTCTTTGCTAATCTCCAACATTTGCATAGAAAAATGGTGGCATCGTCAATGCTACTACATCATCTTCACCAGAGACTTCGCGTGCCATTGCAAGTGCATCGTCTAAGTTCTTTGCCCACTCTACTCCTAACCTTTGTGCCACCTGCGGTTCTTTGGGACCAACCAAAATAACCTTTGATAAATACTTCAGCGGATAAGTCGCCCAATACCATACTGTAAATGGGTGAAAACCGTGATGTGCATATTTGTTCCTATAACAGTCAATCAAATATTCATCCTTTGCGTATTTTTCTTGATACTTCTGTTGCATCTCAAATGGTTCGGTTGTATCTGCAAGCACTTCATCATAGAACATTCTGTATGCAACGTGATATTCCTCGTGAAATATCTCGTAAGTCGGATTCATGATGATGACAACACCGTTCTCTTTGATGATCGGTTTATTGTAGAACCAGTTGAAAACATAACCCAAGATGTCGCTCACAACCAATACAGGATTGATGCGCGCATCAACAGCATAAGGACTCATATCTGGCAGTCCAAACACTAAGGTACTATACTGACGCGGTATGTCAATTGCCAATTGATCTTTCATCATTGTAAGAGTTTTTGCATGAACAGCATCAATATCACCTGCGTTTACTGCCATCGGTTCATAGTCCGTTTGCACACTTTTGAGAATCTTATATCGGACAGATTCAGGTAAGATCGATAAAGTTGCAGGTGTAAAGGTTTTGATAATCTTCTCAGCAATGTTACAGTCTTTGTTTGGTTTTCCAACATAACGAAGATGAAATGGATATATTGCCCCATTCATTGCTGCTTCAAGAACGAATATCGGAGTTTCTTTTTGAATGAGTCTACTCATCCGTTCAATACAAGCATGCATGTGTGAACCATCTGGCTGCATCACATGCGGAGAATCCGATGTCATGTGTGGTGAGTGGTGCGGTGCGATAGAGTTATATGTACCGAGACCAACAGCAACAGATTTATGTCCACCATTGAGTGGAATCTGAATCATGTCCACATATATTATCAGGTCAGCATCAAGTGCGGCTTTGTCAGTCTCAACGACTTCGTCATGGTCTGTTTTTCCAACTTCAACAATCTGGTCATTATCTTCAGCATCAAAATTGCGGAGTTGATGGGGATAGAACTCACTCATAATATCTTTACCCAACATAAAAGCGAGTTCGTGTTGTTTCATTTTCCTGTGTAGTGCTACTGCACACATTAATTCAATGTTCTTTTTCTCAACACCATATTCATATAGCAATTTGAGCAATGTTTCAATCATAATCTGCCGCATATCCGGCTTTTTGGTTAATGGAAATGGTTGGCAGTTATCATCAAATAGAATGAGTATCTTTGAATTGCCATTAACAAGTTCCCATAATGGTGGCATTTCAAGCGGGTTTTCAAAGGCGTTCTTAGTATGTTCGCTGAGTTCAGCCCGTTTTATACCCGGAAGTGGAGGTTTGGCGTAGAACACCTCTGAATTGTCCGGAAGTTTTGCATTGACCAGGTGATTTCCGAAGTAGGTAAAGTATTTCATAAACTGAAAAACCAATCTAATATGTATGTCTTTTAACGTTCAATTTTGTTCTTATTTTAGCATAGTTTGGAGATGAATGCAAGTATATAATATGATAAGGGGTGTGTAAATATTTTTAACCCTTTTGTCAGAATCACGGATTACGTAGATTAGGTGGATTACGGGGATTTCACGGAAAAGACCTCTGCATATAATTGTATTGCTTAGAAAAGACTTATCCGCTGCCATACGTTCTCAGTCCGGTATCTTATCCGCGCACTCCGCGCACTCCACGTAATCCGCGATTCCGTACAGGGTGTGTAAAGTTTTTGCACAGAGGTACAAACTTTTGTTCTCTTTAGTCCCGTAGGGACGCAATGTTTATAGATAGGTGTAATCACCCTCTCTTGAGTTCCGTAGGAACGACATAGAAGAATAAACATATCGTCCCTACGGGACTAAAGAACTGGGAAGGGTACTTGTTTTCTATAAACATATCGTCCCTACGGGACTGAAGAGTATGGTTGATATTAACAATATTTCCTTATATTGACACCTATGGGTCTCTGTGCCCGCAATCTCTCATTTAATCAGTTGCGGCGGGGTACAGAGACCCGGGGAATGCCTAAATGGCATTCATACCGTTGATTCCGCTCTACAATGGAGAATGTGCAGTTTGTGCAAAAACTTTACACACCCTTCCGTACACAAAGGAATTATGAAAATCCTATATTGACACTTATAGAGACAAAAACTTTTATTCTATCTGTAAGTCAAAAATAGTTTTTACGGTTGCAGTTTTTCCGGTGTTAAGGGCGGTTTGTATTGCGATCTTATAGTCGCGTAGGGAAAATGGTTTGCCAACCAATGGCAGCAATTGCTCGCCATGATCTTGCAACAGACGGAGACCGAGTTGAAAAGTATGTATCTGTTCACCGTTGTATGTTTCAAGTCTGTATGTATATGCCCCTTTCACCTGTAGTTGTTTATACCAAATAGATGTCCAGTCAATGTTATTCGGAATTCCTGGCATTCCGAGTAAGATGACTTCTCCACCTGCTCGCGTAAAACGTAGTGCATCATCTATTGTAACACTGGAACCGACGCAGTCAAAGGTTAAATCCACCCCGCCAAGTAGCACTTGTTGACCGAGTTCCGGTTGGTAAGATTCTGCATTCGTTAACTCACAGAAAGCATCATAACGATTTATTCGAACAGGAATCACCACATCTGCTCCTAGATCGCGTGCTAACGTCTGTTGGTGGGGATGTTTTGCAAAGATAAGGATTCTGTTTTTAAATTCAAGCATTCTTAGAGCTGCTACGGTGAGTAATCCGATGGTACCTCCGCCAATTATACATATATCCGTTTTGTCGTGGAATTCAGCTTGCAGAACACCATGAATTGCGCATGCAAACGGTTCAAGCAGCACCGCTAATTCATCTGATAGTTCATCTGGAACGCTATGAAGTTGTGACTGATGTGCAAGGACGTATTGACTCCAACCCCCACCTGTATCCCGACAATAACCTGTTTGAATACCTGCAGAAATGCTACCATTTGTGATGTTTTCGCAGTTAGCAAAACTTAAATTTTGACACTGATGACAAGGTGGATTTATCTCGCGGACTGTACAGGAGAGTGCGGGTTCTATAACTACTCTTTCACCGATAGACCGCCCCTTAACTGCATTTCCGATCTCTGCAATTTCACCGACAATCTCATGTCCCAGTATAAAAGGTGTTGACGTGAAAGGTGAAAAATAGGGACTGCCCTTTGCTGTAATCGTTGCTAAATCGGAGCCGCAGATGCCACTGAGATGGGTTTTGATTTTGACCCATTGGGGAGTTGGCAGTTGTGGTTCTGGTATGTTAACGAGTGAAATGCAAGAGATAGGAGACGTATATAGGCTGCGCCACCTTTTTCCAAGGTAGCGCATTGCGAGATAACGGGGGATGCTTTTTGTGTATTGGATGGCTTGCACGGTAATTGACTAATTTACCTCACTCTGATAATACTCCATCAAAATCTCAGCAACTTCGGGACGTGAGATCTCTTGTGGGAGCTGCTCTCCTGCAGCAAGCATTTCGCGCATTTTCGTACCAGAGATGGAAAAGTAATCTTCTTGTCCATGTGGACAGTCACCTAACATAATGATTTTGTTACATTTATTACACCACATTGTCCAGTTCCCTCGGAAAATTTCAATTTCTAATGCATCCTCAGGGATTTCATCAAAGATTGTTTGTGCATCAAAAGGTCCATAGAAATCACCAGCACCAGCATGGTCGCGTCCAACGATAAAATGCGATGCACCACTGTTCTGGCGAAAAACTGCGTGTAGTAGTGCTTCACGCGGTCCTGCGTATAACATATCAAATCCATAACCGGTGATAGAAACGGTGTTTTCAGGGAAGTAGTTATCAACCATAATGCGAATAGCTGCATCCCGAACAGCAGCGGGAATATCTCCAGGTTTTAATTTGCCAAGTAACATGTGGATAAGCACTCCGTCAGCATTGACTTCTTTTTGAGCGATTTTACAGAGTTCTTCGTGTGCGCGGTGCATCGGGTTGCGCGTCTGGAATGCGACAACTGTTTCCCAACCACGTTTAGCAATGTCCTCACGAATTTCAACAGCAGTCCGAAATGTGTCTGGGAAGTCTTCAGGGAAATAGGAGTAGTTTAGAACCTCAATAGCACCAGAGAGAACGTAGTCTCCGACATCTGCAAATGCGGGAACTCCTGGATGTTTAGGATCCGTTGAGCCAAATGTTTTTTCAATGATGAGATGTTTCTGTTCGGGTGTTAGTTTCTCAATAGCTGAAACGTTCATCACCGCTATGGGTGGATTGCCTTCAACGTTTGGATCCCGCAATGCAATTTGGTTTGAATTCTCCACAGAATCTGTGAGTTGATCTTCAGTGACAATGTTCATGATGGGTACTGGCCAAAATAGACCGTTAGACAACTTCATATCTGCAGCGACACTGATTGACTCAGCGATATTCATGTATCCTGCCAAGGGAGTAAAATATCCCGATGCAAGCATTACGGCTGATGCAGCTGCTCCTGATGTAAGCAGGACTGATGGAAGTTGTTCTGCTTGCTTGGTCAGTTCGGTGTGTTCTGCATCATCCGTGACATAAAGCGGTGTTAAGGTTTCTGCTCCATGTGGTTTAATCATTAAAATTCTCCTTTTTATCTCAATTGTAGTGCAATACAAACGATCTTCCTGTTATTCTTTTTCAGCTGCTTCTATCTGTTCTACGATACATCCATTCCAAACCCAATGTATATGTCTTTTATTGGTTTGATAACGCTTTTTTGGTGTGTAAATCACAAGAACAAGATACCCGTTTTCCACCTCAACCGTAGCAACTTTTTCAACTAATTCGTTGAGTGGTGGTACTATAAGTTTTTTTATGATAGGTTTTCCGTTTGCTAACATATTGACTTCGTGTGTTGCATCTTCCGGTGTTTGAAAATAGTTGGTGATCTTATATGTGCCATTTGGTAGGTCAATTCTGAAACCTGCGTCTTCTGTACCATAGATAGCATCTCTTGTGAGTGAAGTGGAACCTTCAGGTGGTCCGATAAATGCTGCACGAGGCGAGATTCTCCAGTTTGTGGTATTCAACTGATCTCTTGGATTCCATTCCGTATCCCATCCATATTTTCCACTTATATACATTGTTTTCGGTGCGACAATATAGTATCCTTCATCTATTACTGCATTATCAGGTTGCATATCAAAACGGATAATCAAGTTCCCATCTTCTGTTCTATCCCATAAGTTTAGTTGCGTTTCTTGTGTTTTTCTTCTGAATAGTTTTAATCGTTCAGTCTCATATATAATATCATAGTTAGGTGTAAGGTCGGCAAAAGTTTCTGTTTCAGGATAGTACCAAGCAACAACATAATCTGCCCGAATATAACTCAATGCTACACTATCTTTGTTGTTACGGTTAACAGGAAAATAGTAATAGTTTGCCTCATAGTTTGCCATGTGGACAACATCATCCGCATAAGTACCATAAAATGCGGTTGAATGAACAAATGGTGTAACATACTTTATTGCATTCTCCTTTTTCATAGTTTTTTCTTCATAATTGTAATGTTCAAATTCAAACTTAGATTTGTTCCACCCACCTGTCCGATGCGTAAATGTTGTATGTGGTTCTATAAGCTTTACCCCCGATACAAGTTCAGTGATCTCTGTAGAGATGCGACCGTGGTCTAAAGCAGTCCTACCGAAATGGAGTAAGGTGAAAACAACAAGACATGTGGTTATAGAATATCGAATGAATGCATGTAAATTTGAGATTGTCCATAATGGTACCCCTTGTTGAGAAGTATCCGTATCCAATTCAGATGACTTTTTAACATCTGGAATAATCAACCATGGTGCCAACATCAGCAGAATGTAAATATGAATTCTGTCGTTGATCCATCCTCCCGGTCCATAACTCCACGGAGCTTTGAAATACATATAGGTGAACAGAATGGCTATGAGTAAGAATACATCGGTTTGTTTTAACCACTGCTTACGGACAATTCTGTATAATAAAGAGATAACAATGGCAACACCTAAAACAACAAGCAGGAAGAAGTTTACTGATAGATGCCAATCCGTAAAATACACGATTGATTTAACACCCCAAAAGTAATCCATAAGCCATTCAAAACCTCTATGACCACCTGTCGGATGTCGTTTAATACTCTGTAAATAGTATTCCATCAGAATAAAATAAATAGGCACCATATAAAGAAGGAATATATAAAAAGGTTTTAGGTTAAGAAAGAATTTTTTGAAAATTGCTGTAGCATTTTCTTTTCTTGCCTTCCATGCTTCTGATAACGCTTCACAACCCCATATACACCCAGCTGCAACAGATATACCCAATACGACAAGTCCATAAGATGCGATATGGGACAGATAGGTTAGCAGCAGCAAGATGTAAAGGATACACAGATGTTTTATCTGTATATTATCCTTGTGCTTCCACCAGTAACCGAAACTGAAGAAGAAAAAGGACATGCTGAGTGTAAAGTTGTAAAATCCCATATAAAGAAGATAATTGTATGCAAATGGAAATCCTAACCAAGCATACATATACTTCTCTTTATAATCTTTGTTAACCGCATGAAGGAAATAAAAGAATGAAATCGGAATCATGCCTATAGCGATCGTCAGTAAGATTTTTTCAGACACGACAGGAGGAAAAATATAGAGGAGTGCAGCAAGTACTATGTGAGATAACCAGTTTGGAAAGATGGTGATGTTGAGTTGCCATGCATCTCGGATCTTAAAATTTTCGTGTTTGGAATAGTCTTTTAGTACTAAAGCGTTGTAGACGTGACTTGCTCCATCTTGTGAAGGAAAATATGCAAATATCCAAAGCGGGAGAATATGAAGTATTAATAACACAACAAATAGGTGTTTCCATGATAAGTTTCTCCAATTAAACATATTTGTTACCTATTCTTTCATATATTCTTCATAATAGATACAGTGCTGTGTCAAAGGACACTTTTCACACAAAGGTTTTCTTGCATTACATATTTGTCTGCCGAAATAGATTAGGTTCATGTGGAACGGATATGATTTTCCTTTAGGTATAATCAGAGGTAGTTCGTGATGTGCCTTTTCTGCACTACAGTTAGACGAAATCAATTCAAGACGTTTAGAAATGCGCAGGATATGTGTATCAACAGGAAAAATCTCTCTACCACAAGCAAAGGAGAGTGTGACAGATGCGGTTTTGATTCCGATACCTTTGTGTTGACAGAGGAATTCTAATGCTTCCTCTGTCTTCATGTCATGAATAAACTCTAAGGACAACTCTCCGTACTCTGACTTCAACCAAGAGAGAAAGTTTTTGATAGTCTCAGTTTTCTGTTTTCCCAATCCGACAATTCTGATTGTTGCTTCTACAGCATCTACATCTGCTTGAAGTACATCTTCCCAAGTTGGAAATATCTCTCTAAGTTTTGCGTAACCCTTATCTCGGCTTACATCCGTTGTGTTCTGTGATAAAATAGTTAAAATAAGACATTCCAAGACATCTTCTGTTCCGTCCCATTGAGGAATCCCCATTAAATCTTCAAGCGTATCTGATATGAATTGTGCTTTCTGTTGTAATTCCAATTGACTTTTTCCAGCATCCTTAGTTTTTAATATTATAACACATTCAGGAAAAATAACAATTCTTTTTATGTGAATAGATTGTGCTGATTGTTTTGAATCTCGGATTGCACCAAATCATAGGTAATAATAATGGAGTATGCCACACGTGCATGCTTCTTTAGGAGTTTTGATCCTTTTTTTCATAAGGTGCATCCGTAATGTTGTTAATAATGAAAACTGACATTTATCACAAGGTTGTTTATACTGCTAACAATCAATGTATAGAAGGGATAGTGTTATGAAAATGCGATTTGATTTTATAGATTTTTCTTGACTTTTAGCACATGAGATATCATCCTAATTTAAAAAACTTATGACATATTCATAAAATAGGAGGCTATCTCATGCAAAATCATATTATCACTTCTGTAAAGTTTTTTCAAACACTTCTCTACTCTAATTTTCGAAAAATGACATCGGAACTTGAAGAAACCTTGCTTTTACTTTCAACCGGTCATCTATTTGGACTTTACAATTTGAATCAAATAGCAGACGCATTGTCTGAACCGAAAGTGAAACTCTATCGGTGTCTAAAAAGTTTCAGCCTTTATCAGTGGCGGTGTTTATTAGTGCGTATCGGGTGTTCCATTGCAATCCAAGAGATACGTGATACCGAATCTAAAAGTGCTTCTACACAATCCCGTCGTCGCATTACAATCAGTGTAGATGATACAAATGAGCAGAGATATGGCAAACTGTTGTCATACTGCTTCAGTTGGTGGTCAAAAAAAGATAATAGAGCGGTGCGATGCCGAAATATATTAGGGATCACCATCAAGATTGGAGATATGATCATACCGCTCAACCTTCGTATTGTCAGCAAACAAGGGCGTGGCAACACAGATAAACCGAGCCTTTTTGTGGCTATGCTCAAAGAAGTTCTAAGTTTCTTTGATGCTGAAGGTATTGATCTGAGAAAATATCCTATCACTTTTGATTCGTGGTATGGCAGTAAAAAACTTACCGACATTCTGTCTGAAATGGGATTTGATAGCATACTCATTCACGGGAAAAACAACTATGTGATGGACATTGATAACAAGTCCAAAAAACTTTCGGAACACAAAAAGGAAGTAGAACTGAACACAGAAAAATGGGGGTGTGACAAACCTCACTATCGCACCCAAGCGATAAGCCGAACATTCGGTCCTCTTGTGATACTCTTTTTTTCAGATATGGGCAAAATCCGAACAATGCTGGTATTCGGTAAATCCTTACGATCTTGTGAGATACTCAGGAATTGGTCACAACACCACGGTATAGAACAATTTTGGCGATGCCTAAAATCAGATTTGAAACTTTCAAAAATGAGTTTACGGAAACAGCAAGGAGCGTATGCTACTTTAGGTATAAAAGTGATGAGTTATCTCCTATTACAAGATTTGAGCCGTTTGCAACACAAAACATTTCATCAAATACAACTTGAACTTACAGGATAAAGAAAGATACTGCTAAAACTAAAAAAGCATTTTCATGAATGAATACCAACTAAACACTGATAAACATTGAAATCTCAAGAACTTTGAGAAATATCAGTGAAAATATATTGCAGATTAAAGGAGATACATGGCAAATACATTGACTTTTAGACATTGGCAACCCGGAGATGATGATGCTATTTTAGAACTGTTGGTCCCCGCAGAACAAGTCTACGAAGACTCTTATCAAACGAAGTTTGAGGATTGGCATGTTGAAATTGAGGCAGAAGCAATTCGTTTAGCACTTGTTAACAAAAGGGTTGTAGGGCACGTTCTCGGTGAACCTATTCTTTTGCACATTGAGGATAAAATTCAGAAATTCGGATGGGTATCACATGTCTTTGTTGATCCAGACATGCGTCGGCAAGGTATCGCAACCCGCTTGATGAGTGAATTGCATTCCTACTTTCAGCGAAATGGATATCGTGGTAGTATTCTTGATACGGATGAAGAAGCAGCCATACGATTGTATCAGAAGATTGGATATAAGATGTTTACAAGAGAATTAGTAACACAACTTTCCCCAAACCGAAATTCAACACGGCTCAAATGGACTAAAGTTAATTTAAATGACTTAAGTACCTTACCTCAATTGGATGAAAGATGGGCAAAACAGAATTTTCCAGTTGAGTGTGTTCGGCAAGATATTGTCAAAAAACGTAGATTCATAAAAGTGCTTGAGTACAACATGAGCGGTTACCGAATTTTACGTCATGGTCAAAATATTGTCGGTTATTCGAGATGGGATGAACCCTCAGAACATCACCCACACGGATTAATTCGTGACCCTATCGTGCCGGATGAAGATTCGATGGATGTTATTGCATCAGTCCAGGCAAGGATACTGGCACCTCGCGCTTGGCAAACAGCAGAGGGTGGAAAGTATGAAGAAACTCTTGTTTCATGCGGTTGTGTATTTAAACCCACAACATGGATTATAATGCATTTATCCTTTGGCGAAGAATTTGATTTGACAGGATACTACAAGACAGCTTGGTTGTAAATTGCTATTTGCCTATGGATATAAAGCGTTATGTATTATTCATAGAAATTTGATTCCTTTTTTCATAAGGTGCATCCGTAATGGTGTTAATAGTGAAAATGCTTTGCAGATAAAAGGAGATACATGGCAAACACATTGACTTTCAGACATTGGCAGCCTGGTGATGACGACGCAATTCTGAAATTGTTAGTTCCTGCTGAACAATGCAATGAGTACCACTATAGAAGAAAGTTTAACAGGCCCAACCTTGAACCTGAAGATATTCGTATAGCATTAGACGGTGAGAGAGTTGTGGGACATGTTTTTGGTACTCAAGCAACCTTATTCATTGAAGGTAAGGTACAAGATTTTGGTATTGTGTCGCTTGTATATGTTGCTACAGATATGCGGCGTCAAGGAATTGCAACCAGATTAATGGAAGACTTAAATGCTCACTTTCTTAGGAAAGGGTATAGAGGCAGTATTCTTTATGTAGAGACAACAGAAGCATTTCAACTATATCGTAAAGTAGGATATCAAGAACTCACCAAGGAATTAAGAACTATACTAAAACCGTGTACAATTACATCACCACTCAAATGGTCTGATGTAAAACCTGATGATTATGATGACTTGAAACAGGTTAAGGAAAGATGGACAAAGATGAATTTCCCAGTTTTTTGGAGTCCGAATACATTGGAGATTCATCAACGTAATATGAATCAGTATCGCGCATTACGTCGGGGGACAAATATCATCGGTTATGCGAAATGGGATGAGCCTTCAGAACACCGACCAAATGGTTTAATATGTGACCCAGTAGTCCCAGATGAAGACCCAATTGAAATAATTACATCAGTACAGTCTGTGGTTCCAACACAGCGCGAATGGAAAACTGTTGAAGTGAGTCTATACGAAGATACACTCATTTCCATAGGCTGCAAATTGCAGAAGGAAAAGAATATTGATATGTTGTTATCTTATGGTCAGGAAATAGATTTGACAGGTATTCATCGAACTTGGTGGTGAAACTATCAAACATAGAACAGAAAGCAACTCATCAAGCGATCTGCTAATCTTCATTGAAATAGTTCAAGACTTTGGAGTGCAAAACACCATTTGTTGCGATCAGCGAATCAGTATCTTTCGTGATAGATTGTCCTTGTATATCTGTCACCGTTCCGCTTGCTTCTCGGACAATAACTGTAATTGCAGCGATGTCCCAAATGCTTATTGCTGCTTCAACCACTGCGTCCACTCTACCATTAGCTAGTAGATGATACATATAGAAATCACCAAAACCCCTGGAACGTGCTGCGTCGTTGATAAGATAGTAAATCCCGGGGAATGTATCATTTTCTACAAACCATTTTAACCCACCGTGACAGATCATGGTGTCTGAAACTTGTGAGACATCGGATACCTGAATTGGTTCTCTGTTTAGGAATGCGCCATTGCCTTGTTCTGCATAGAGAAGTTCATTTAACAACGGTGCGTTTGATACACCAAGGATAAGTTCGTCATCTTTCATCAAGGCAATCTGCGTGCCAAAAAATGGAATTTTGCGTATGTAATTTTTCGTTGCATCGATGGGATCAATAATCCAAGTATAGGGTGATGTTCCTTCCTGCATGCCGAATTCTTCTCCCATGAATCCGTGCTCTGGAAATACTTGTTTAATAGTTTCTCGTATTGCTTTTTCTGCATCGGTATCCGCGCGAGTGACTGGGGTTTCATCATCTTTTAGTTCAACTGTGATAGTATCAGTTGTATAGTATGAAGTAATAATATCTTCTGCATTTTTCGCTGCATCTAACGCGACGTTCAAGAAATCACTGGGCATAAATTCACCTCACAAAATAGATGGCCTGGATTTTTGTTCATATTTTAGCCTAAATACATTCAACGTAACCAGCGAGTCACAGTTGTAAAGAATGATCTATGTTTAGCAACAAAACGGTAGATAAATTCAGACAACGGAGCATATCCAGGAAAGTTGTAGTAACACCATAGTACCAACCGATTATTCAGGACATAAAAAACAGCCTCTGCTCCAGACAGGACTTTCCCGTTTACTAAAACTAACTTCACTGAATTTTGGAACTCTGAGATTGATATATCTGGAAAATTAGACGCTACCTCTTGATATGGGGCATAGTCAACTCGATCTGCAGTCAAATGTTGCATTCGATTAACCCAATATCTACAAAATTCACAGTCTGAATCGTAGACAAGAAGAGGTTTATTTAGTTGTGATTGCATCAGTTCTATCTTCTGAATTTGCTTGATTCCCTTATAATTCCAATTTAAATAAATCTTGTCTCATTAAGGAATTCTACTGTTTACTGGCAGGGGTTTACTCTCTTCGGTAGGAGCGACCTCCTGGTCGCGACAGTTTTGATACATGGTCTCTATACGGTCGCGACCAGGAGGTCGCTCCTACCAACGCATAGAGAGGTCGCTCCTACCAACGCATAGAGAGGTCGCTCCTACCAACGCATAGAGGTGTCACTCCAAACAGTCCAAGTGTGTAATTAATTCCATAGTTTACCATAGTATAATACCAAATTAACGTAATTTATCTTTTTTCAACGGTAGGTGCGGTTTCCTAACCGCACACTTAGCAAGACGACTCACGTTAATTGGGTATAACAGATTATTTCCATGCACACTTTATTTTAGCAATTGCTTCAACGACTTGGTCCATATCAGATTGAGTGCCAAGAAGTAGATTTTGGAATAACCAAACACTTTCCTTACAAACTAATTCTACATTTGGACATGGTAATGTACGAATAAGGTGTGGGTATTTTTCTGCGACATGTGCCATTCCAGGTTCTTGCGATAGTGGAGAACGATAGCCGATTGAACAAGGTATACCTTCCGCAGACAATGCTTTAACAAAATCGTCTCGCGATTTACCACTGAAGCCATCTGAATTATACTTCATGCAGTAGAGGTGGTAGCCATGTTTTGTAACCCATGATGCTTGAATAGGTGGTGTTATCCCCGATATGTCGGTTAACGCATTTGAGAGATATTTTGCATTTTGGTTTCGTTGGTCTGTTTGTGTCTCAAGGAGTTCTAACCGAACTGACAGCAGTGCTGCGAGGTATTCAGATGGTCGGTAGTTCCATCCTAAACGAGGATATTCCCACCTTGCACCGCCAGGTGCGCGTCCAACATTCATAAAAGCACAAACGCGATCATGTATGTCTTTATCATCTGTAGTAACCATTCCGCCTTCACCCGAAGTTAGATTCTTGGAGGATTGAAAACTGAAAGCACCGACATCTCCAAGTCCACCTACCTTTTTAGTATGATATTCTGCTCCATGTGCCTGTGCGCAATCTTCAACAATCTTGAGTTGATGTCGTTGTGCAATATCTTGTAATGCGCCCATTTCTGCTGGATGACCTCCAAGATGAACAGGTAAAATTGCACGTGTTTCTGGTCGAATTGCTGCCTCAACTGCTTTGGGATCAATCGTGGATGTATCAGGACAAATATCAACAAATGCTACAGTGCATCGTCGTTCTAAAACAGCACTTGCAGTCGCAACAAATGTATAATTTGGGACGATAACTTCCCCACCATGACTGAATCCATCAAGGTCGAGTGCACTTGCTAATGCAGCACTAATTGCATCAGTTCCGTGTGGCATGAATAACGCGTAATTAGTTCTAGTGTATTTGGCATACTTTTCACAAAAATGCGGTATCATCTGTCCACTGCTACCTTCGTTGCCACTCATATAGACATCGCGAAGAAGGGGTTCAATTATTGTATTCCATTCTTCAGATGAACGTAACGGCCAAGATAGCCACGGATGGGTTTTTGTGTCCCGTACGGGTGTGCCACCCATTATTGCCAATTCGTTTGACATACAAAACTCCGAATATAAGATTAAATTCTTACCTTATACCTACCTTATACAAAATATAGCGTATCCTAATAGATGAATATTTGCAAGAATAAAAATAATTTTGATATATGTGAAAATTGATACTATAATTAAGAGATTGTAGAACAAGCAGAATAGAGGCATTGATTTTAAAAATCATGTTTGTAGAAATTTCTACAATTGAATGTCTCTATAATCACTCAAGATATTTTTGGTATATTTGTCCAGACTTGAGTACCACTAATATGATACAGCGAAAATAATAATAGGAGATGAATTTTGAAAAAAACTTTTTTGATGCTGCTATTGATAGGATGTGCAGTAATCCATTTTACAAGTTGTGAGAAGTCAGTGAGAGATTCTATGAATGATATTGTTGATTCATCAGAAACACCGACAAAGGACGACCCTGAAGCGTATACTGTAGCACTTGTGCAGTCTGCGATTGATCTTTTCAAAACGGAAGGTCGCGAAGTCGTTATAGCTTACCACAATGATCCAACCAATATTGATGGACAATGGTATGTGTTTATTACTGATGAAAACGATATTTTTCTTGCACATGCGCAGAATCTACAATTAGTCGGTACGGATCTTAAGGATGTCATTGGACTTGATGGATCCGCCCTTGGCGTAGAAATTGCGATGGCAACTGATGAAGGAAAGTGGATTGAGTATTTGTGGCCTAACCCAGAGAGCGGAAATGATGAAATGAAACGGACCTGGGCAATTAGGTATGATGGTTATTTATTCGGTTCGGGATATTACTCTCCAGTAAGTGATGATTCCGAATCTAAAGATAATTAGTTAGAAAAGTCATTTATACACAGATAGGAACAATAGCAAGGTACAAGTACCTTGCTATTGTTCCTATCGTGATTTCACCTTCAAGAATTATTCAGAAGGTTATTTACTAAGTTTTTCAATTAGAGCATCAATTTTCTTCTCTAATTTTTCAACTTTTTTCGTCAGTTTATCAATTGCATCAGAGGCATTAGACTTATTTGAAGACACGATCGAACCTCTTTTCAAGACCTTTATGTCTGCTTTATCCCCTAAATCTATAATAGGAATCAACGCAGAAGGATTTTCCTTGACAATTTCTTTTATCTTCTCAGCCAATTGATCTACGTCGAGGTCTTCATCCTTGGCAAGTTCTGCAATATCCTTCGCGAATTCTGTAAGTCCTTTGGTTTTCTTGACATCACTTGCGACAATCACTGTAACATTGTCGTCGTCAGA
The DNA here is from genome assembly GCA_963663765.2 of Candidatus Poribacteria bacterium. Classification (GTDB taxonomy): domain Bacteria; phylum Poribacteria; class WGA-4E; order WGA-4E; family WGA-3G; genus MSPOR6. Next base: position 51,417 of record CAXXUA010000004.1, read on the forward strand.
AACGATGACGTTTTCTAATTTACTATCTTTCAACAACTTCTTCAATTTCTCAGTTAACTGATCTTCAACAAGGTTTTCCTCCTTAGTGAGTTCAGTAATTTTCTTCATTAACCCCGTTAGATCTTTCTCATTTTTGATGACTTTGGTGACAACGATTGGTTCAGATGTAATGACTTTTACATTATCATTGTCAATATCAAAGATTGAATGTAAATCAAGATTCTTCACCAATTCCTTTATCTTTTTTTCCAAAGATGCATCATCAAGACTTTCATCCTTGATGAGATCCTTGATTTTTTCCACGAATTCCTGCAATTTCTCTGGATTTGTAAGAACTTTAGATACATCAGTTGAAGTTTTTACTTCAACTTTTACATCTTCAATGTTCTCTAAGTTCTTTAACATCTTAGAAAGTTTTTCTTTAAGCTTTTTTTCGTCAAGTAACTCATCTTCTGAAAGCTCTTTAAGTCCTTCCATAGACTCTGTTAACTTGTCCAAGACTTTTTGAACATTTTTATCAACCTCTTTCTTTTCTTCATCAGTAAGGTCTTCATAGGATTTAGTTTCTTTCTTTTCTGGAGTGGTTTTAGTATCAGCATTTGCTTCAGTGTCAGCATTTGCTTCAGTGTCAGCATTTGCTTCAGTGTCAGCATTTGCTTCAGTGTCAGCATTTGCTTCAGTGTCAGCATTTGCTTCAGTGTCAGCATTTACTACTAACAAAGCCATTCCAAACGATAAGAAAAATGTGAGAATAAAAACTAAGCATTTAACATTCATTTTAATCTCCTAATCTATTACATGAAAAATATATTTAATACATAACTTTCCAATAGTTGGTCCGATTAAGAACATTTTATAAGAAAATTATTCTAATGAATATCTATATCTTGTTTTATACACCAAATAGTGTAAAAAGTTCCATTAATTAATTATTATTTAAATTTGTTGTCAAAAACTAATTCTTGAATCTTATCTACAGCTTTTTCTGTATCTTGAAGTTGGTTATTCGGCGTTTTGCAGTTTAGTTCTTTGATTATTCGTTTTTCTAATTCCATAAGTTTGCACTGGTTTACAATTGAATGATTTTCCATATATTCATAGATGCTATACCTTTTTGGTAGTTTCTTTCTTTTTTGAGTAAGCGATAGAACGATCACTTTCCTGCCACTACTTGCTGCTTCACATACCATAGAAAAACTATCCGCACTGACAATCAGTAGTTCACTCATAGCAAGTATTGCTTGATATGGATCGTCAAGTTCAGAAGGTGTGTCAGGTTCAACAAAGAGCGGACACCACTCAGCATCTTCTAATTTTGACTTCAAGTAAGAATTTACTACTAAAGGAGTTCTGCGGGAGGTGGTCATCAAAAAATGAATTTGCATTTTTTCAGCAACCGTTTTGCAAATATTCCACAGTGGTTCCGCATCTTCAATTGTAATAGTTTCGTGTTTGTCAGTTCCCCCAATTAATACACCTATACATTTGTCCTTATGCAGATTCAAAGTTTGTAGAAGATCGTCTTTTACAGTATCAAGTGCATCCGGTGAAATTGGGTTTGGAACACCAATTGTTTGAATAATATTTTCTCGTGTATATGCTTTATCGGAATAGAGTTTTGGTATGATAGCAAGGTCAAAATGTCGTATACCGATTGGTGATGGTCTTAGACAGGTGACCGATTTGGCATTAAGGGTTTTGCACAGAAGTAAGTTAATTGCTCCTAATGATGATCCTGTTGATAGAATTATGTCGATCCCTTTGACTTTTAATAATGTGTTGTATGAATGGGGAGTCAGGCACCACTTAAACAATTTGTGGATAAAGCCGGAAGAAAATGATATTCCTTGAAAAACAGACATGAATAATCGTAATAAATTATCGCGCCATTTTGCTCGAAATTCAATATCAACCCATTCCACACTACAATCAGGTATTTTTTGTAGTATACCTAACGATTGTTTATAATGACCAGGTTTTTTGTCACTTAAGACAAGTATTGTGATACTCACGACGACTAAAGTTATGTGCTTCTTTGAAACTCATAACTCTCCTCTGTGTGATTCCTGCTTCCGTCTCTCGTGCCTCTATCCTGAACTGCGTGAGGTCTTATTCGGACTCCACAAGCGTTTATGCTCTCTGTCTATCCGAAAGCGAGGGTTCTTAGGTTGATTGCAGCATTTATGTCTCTATCTATTTGATAGTCGCATTGACTGCAATGATACGTTCTCTCTGATAGCGTCAAATCATCTTTCTTGTGTCTACAACGACTACAAGTTTTACTTGAAGCATAGAATTGCGGTGCTTGTAATACAGGTATTCCGAAAGCATCTGCTTTCGTTTTTAGCTTATTGAGAAACCCACCTAACGCTGAATCCGATAATGCCTTCGCGAGTTTTCTATTCTTTAGCATGTTCGTTATTTTTAGTGTCTCAATGCTGATAGTAGATGCAAGGTTGACGATCTCTGTAGTTGCTTTGTGGTGTGCATCATTTCGGATACAAGCGATACGATAGTGGATACGTTCTAACTTGTGTTTCTGCTTGAACCAGTTTTTTGACTTGAAAACACGCCGACTCAACTTGCGTTGTTCCCTCTTTAGTTTTCTCTCATAGCGTTTCAGAGGTCTTGGATTCTCATATTTCGTGCCATTACTCAAGGTGGCAAGTGTGTTGATGCCTAGATCTATACCGATAACAGGGTGCGTTGAATTGTCAACGACTTCGGTGTCCTCTGTTTCTACAGTGATAGATATAAACCAACGATGTGCTGTCCTTGAAATCGTCACGCTGGTAATCTTCCCTACAAAACGCAATGCTTGACGCATTTTGACCCAACCAACCTTAGGCAACCGGACCTTCTTGCCTTCAACTTTCACAGATTGTACGTCTGTTGTCCATGTGTCCCGAATCCCACGCTTTTTGAATCGAGGAAACCTCGCACGTTTGCTAACCCAATTCGTAATCGCTTGACCCAAATTCTTGATCGCATACAACGCAGCTCTTTGGTCTTGTGAACGTGTCCACTCATAACGCTTTTTCGCTTTGTTGAAGTTGTTATTAAGGGTGCGCCACGACTGGAAGTTATCATTATCTAATCCTACATTAAATCTGACAACGGTTGATTATACGCAAAACGAGCATAACCACATTGTTGGGAAAACCATGTGCGTTGTTTGTTGTTCGGATTCAATGTAATCTTGTGTGTTTTGTAGGGCATACCTGACTCCTGATAAGATGCTGACCCCCTCGTCAAAGGTGTGGCAGGTGTTGACGCACCTACCACAGAGTCAGTCTTATTATTATACCACAACTTTAGGGAAAATATCAAGCGTTTTTTGACCCGAGGGTGGGTAAAGTTTTTGTAGAAACCCTATTATTATAGTGGATTTTAGAATTATTTTTTGCACTATCAGGTGTAGGAGGGAACTCCGATTCCCGACTATCAAGGCGTTCAGTCGCGATTCGGAGATCGAAATCAAGTAATCAACGGTATGAATACCTTATGGTATTCCCCGGGTATGAATGCCTATTGGCATTCCCCGCCTACAGAAAAAGTGTAAACTTAATTGTATATTTCACTATAAAAGAAGTATCTAAAGTTTCTATCAAAGTTTGCTTCACGTAAGGGAACTGTGGACATCGTAGGGGCGAGGTTTCCTCGCCTGCGTAATACCTTTGCTCGGGCAGGGAGTCCCCGCCCCTACACACAGTAACCAAAACTTTACACACCCTTGACCCGAAGCTAAAGGCTTGGGATTGTCATTTAATTCCCTTCATCTGTTTTTTCGGACTAATATGGATATTGATTACTACATATCTTGAATTGAGGGTTGCAAATTATCAGGACTTACGCAGTTTTCTTGATTTAATCATAAATTATGACGAAAATGATGCCGTTATCAGCGTTTTTATGGGTTTCCGGCGCGCTTACAAAGCACGCCTACCGTTGTGTGCGTAAGTCCTGATTATATTCGATCAGTTCTGTAATACCTTCATCATCTTCTATTCTTACAATGCCAATATTTGGAACAAACCAAATCAACTTAGTATCAATAACTGTTTCCTCATTTGATAAAACTAAATGAGTTATATCTGTTTCATATTGTATCTGAAATGCATTCTCAAATGTTCCTGCAGATGTATGAATAACATTTTGATCAAGCACTTTACAATGAACGTTAATATGGACATCAAACGCAAACTGAAGAAGAACAAGGTCCTGCAAAATGAGGTTACCGGTGATATTAGTATTTAATGCATCCCATTGAGAATTCAGTGTTAAAGGAGTATGCAAAAAAAGGAGTTCAGGGTACAACTCTGTATCAGAATTCACACTTATTTCTAATCCTGTGAATTCATCCTCAACAACTTTTGGCAGTCCATTTTGAAGATAATTATTAATTCTTTCATCTACTCTGAAAAAAACCTGATTCTGAGTAACACGAAAAGAGGAAGGGATAAGAATATCCAATTCGTTACCAGTCATTTCTGGTATAAAATCAATTTTCTGAAATAAGATGTTGTTTGTAGTTATATCATCTGCGACTGACCACGTCCATAGCAACTCATCAGGAGTTTGATAGACCCATCTCGTTCCAACTGCATCGGGGAAGTAGTTTGGTTTAAATTCAGTAGGTTCAGGATCCTTATCAGAACTGCATGCAACAAACATTGTAATGCAGTATATCGTTAAAAGAAAAAACCTCATTTTATGCCTTGATGAATTGAGATTATTATAGGAATGCTATGACGGTGAACAAGTGATTATAGGCGCGGGTTGAGACGCGCCTATAATTGGCAATATACTATTCTGCTGATTCTTCCTTCAAAGCTTCAGCAACCAATTTCTCTAAATTACTCCTTGCATTATTTGAGATCAGTTTACCCTCTTTGTCTATGAGCCACACTGTCGGAATCCCAAAAATACCATACTTTCGTGATACAGGACTATTCCAACCTTTACCGCTATAGACTTGTCTCCAAGCAATATCGTTCTTTTTGAGATATTCCCTGAGTTTAGTTTCATCAGAATCAAGACTAATACCAACGATATCAAACCCTTTGTCTTTGTAGGTATCATATACCTTTTTAACTTTAGGCATGTCTGCGATGCAGGGACCACACCAAGTCGCCCAGAAATCAACTAAGAGAACTTTACCGCGATATGCTTCAATGGATATCGGTTTTCCTTCAAGATCTGTTGCTTCAAAATCGGGAACCATTTTGCCAAGAAACGCCAACCCAGGAACATACTTTTTACGGTATTCTAAAGCCAATTCATCGTTACCACGTTGCTTATGAATACTCTCAAGCCTTTGTAGGACAAAACGATTTTGGGGTTCATGTTTTTCAAGTTCTTGAAATAGTTGTAGTTCTTCATCAAACCGATTCAATGCTTTAAGCATATCTCCTAACACGGCACCATGATAATAGTTCTTAGGATCCATCTGTGATTTGAATCGCTTCATCAAGTTCTCAGCATCTTCCATGCGTTCTGCTTTCATATAGAGTTGATGAAGCGTAGCATAGAGTCTATAAACCCGTTGAATATCGGTCTTTTTCTTTAATACCTTATCCAATGCTTGAATTGCAGGTTCAACACCACCATATACTTTTTCAAGTGAATTCTGCCATGAATATGGTGCGCGATACACTTTGTTTTCAAAACTCAGACTTAACATTGAATAAGAGGGGTTATTATTTTCATTATGATGTATACAACGTACAAGAGGCGTTACATCACCTAACAAATCACGTGCACTCATGACTGAATTCCGCAATTGTGGTGCTAACTGATAGTCATAACTCACAGGTTTATTTGGATCTTTTGTGAGTGGATGTAAGGTTTTTCCTCCATTCTTGTCTGCAGGACACAACAGAACTTTCTCGTCTGCTAAGTATTTTGGAACAAGGTCTGATAACCATTTAGGATAATCACCATGTTCCTTATGGTAGGCTTGAATTGCTTTGCCTACTGTTTCCAGATTGTGTGTACAAATCTCTATGTTCTTCTTTTTCATGTTCTTTTTTTCTACTGGATCAACGTCTGAACTTTTATCAGAATCGTCTTCCGCATATACAGAAGGAATCATCAAACACAACAGAATTCCAATGGTTAGAATGACTTTCATTTTTATCTCCTTGTTGAGTTAATTGAATATTTTATTGTTAACGTTAGTTTTTTATAGTCAAATTTATATAATTATGTTCGGTGATGAAAACGCACCTACCAGAGTTTTTGGTTATAGTAATAGTTCACGAACATAAACTGCGATAAAGAATACTGCGAAATAGTGGACGAGAGGATTCACCTCTTTCCTACGTCCAGTGACAAGCTTTAAAAATGACATAGAAATAAAACCGAATGCGATTCCTTCTGTAATACTGAAAGCAAGAGGCATCATTAATACAGTCAAAGCAGCGGGTATTGCTTCAGTGAAATCTTCCCAATTTATGTTGATAAGGTCTTTAAGCATCAACCCACCCACAACAACTAATGCGGGACCAATTATAGGATAAAGTGGAATTGGACTTCCTTGTTGTATAAATCCACCCCCAACAATTTTTGCTAAAGGTGTAAAAAACATTGCACACAACATGAGCAGACCTGTAACAATTGCAGTCAATCCTGTTCGTCCCCCCTCAGCAATGCCAGAAGCACTTTCAATATAACACGTAACTGTTGAGGTGCCAAGACATGCCCCACCTACGGAACCAACTGCATCTGACAAAAGTGCTTGTCTGCCTTTTGATAATTTTCCATCCTCCATCAAGTCTGCCTCATAACCAGTAGCAGTTAGTGTGCCGATGCTATCAAACATATCCACTGCAAAGAAGAAAAATATATAAGGTATAAGTTCCATCAACTTTGAAGGACTTGGGAACCGTAATTTTAGAAAAGTAGGTTCGATTGAGGAAGGCATAGAAACAATACCCTCAAATTTTGCAATTCCAAAAATAAGTGCGACAATTCCAGTTGCAAGTATCCCCATCAACATAGCACCCTTCACCCGGTGTGCCATCAATGTAATTATTACTAACAATCCGAAAATTGAGACCAAGACAGGTTTAGATTGGATATTTCCAAGTTTTACAAATGTATCCGGATCTGCAGTGATAATCCCACACATCCGTAAACCGATAAACGCGATAAAAACGCCAATTCCTACAGCAATAGCGTTTTGGAGTGAAGATGGCAGTGCATTCATAACTGCAGCACGTAAACCGACGAAGGAAAGAATGACAAACAGCATTCCCGATATGAAAACAATACCTAAAGCGAATTGCCAGTCAAGACCAAGTCCACGTTCTTTTGATACAATCTCATAAACAAAATATGTATTTATTCCCATACCCGGTGCAAGTGCAACCGGATAGTTCGCAAGAAATGCCATCAAAAAAGTTGCAAAAGCACTTGAGACACATGTTGCAACCAATACAGCATCTGGATCCATACCTGCTTGACCCAGAAAATAAGGTTGTACAAAGATAATATATGAAAGTGTCATAAAGGTTGTACAACCTGCGACAATCTCTCTTCGTATACTTGTCCCGTGTTCTTTTAAACGAAATAATTTTTCTAACACAATTCCCCCTAAAATATGAATCGCTAATTACAATTAACAATCAATCATGTCTTGAAAATACACATATTATCCAAATACTCTATCAAGTAACTAGGAATTTAAAACCTACATTAGTATATTTCTATTCATAGATATAACCCAGATTAGCATGCTTGTCAAGTACTACTTGTCTAAAACAATATGTACTTCCGCATTCGCACCCTCTTCACCAACAAATAGATTTGCGGTTATCGGTCCAAGTGACTCCAATGGAAATAGATTATCTTGGATTTGCTGCATTAATTGAGCATCCAGTTTTATACCAGAAAATGATGCAAGAATCGTAACTAATGGGATGAACCTTTTTATTTCAGGTACTAACAGTTGCGGTTGAACATAAGTCTGAATACCATTAGACGCAAATGTTATGTCTTCTAAATTAGGAGAGTCTCCAGAATTCGTATCAAGTACAGTTTTTAACCCATCCAATGTCGTACTTAAAAATAGATCGTTATTCACAATTGCATAAGCACCAGTATACGACATTAGGATATTTAAACGCATTCGAAGAGGATGTAAAGAAATTCCTTTATAGTTTTGCACTTCAAGGAACTCAATAGGCCTTCCCGCAACAGAAAATTTTGTGTTATTAAGTTTTTTTATGTTTTCATCAAGAGATTTTATGTTTTGAATTGGGGTATGTATCACTAACGAAGGTAATTTTGACATTTCACCTTCATTACGAGAAACTATAGCAGCAGTCATTTCGGGTTTAAAAATGTCATAAAAACTTACATCATCTGATTCAATTTCAATTGTTAATAGAGAAGTTAATACTTGCCAAAACTGAGTCCAATTATGCTGTGGATAGAATGCAACTAAAGCGGTATGTTTAGGAATAAATGTTGGTGTGGTTCGCGGTTTTGAATGTGGGTTTTTTGGTGATTCGTGATTTCCAAACTGATATTTTGAAACTACCGCACCTTCTTCATACCGATTCTCAAATGTCCAAAACTTTCCTTCGTTAATCATAGAAGATAAATGACCAGAAATATTATCATTTTCATCTGCTAGATGTTTTAACAACACAGAAAAGCGTGGAAGGTCCACATATCCAGTGTTTGTATTGTCATTATAACTTTTCTGTATATGTTTTTTAATGGAATGTTTAGTAAGAAAACCTTCATTTTTATCATTATATATGTCTATTACTTCTGCTAAAAGCAAGGGATTAAGGGTTAACACTCCTATTTTTCCGATAAAGGTATAACTAAAATCAAGTGGATATCCAATTATGGTATTGATAGTTAGACCGTTGTGTTCTGTCTTAATTCGTTTATAGTTAGGGTTTATTAGATCTGTCGCTGTGATTGCTTCAATGGCAAGCTTTTCTGGTCCACCTACTTCTGTAATAAGTAGAAATGAGAACTCATTTTCACGTTGATAGAGTGCAAGAATTACTTCCTTACCAAAATGACCTTTAACTGCTCGCATATCAAATCTTCCACCCATTTCGTATTCCCAGAGCATTTTCTGATATACAATCTGACGCCACCAAAGTTTAGATCCTATTTGCTTGAATATAGGCATCTGTTTGACCTGCTTACCAAATTCACTCTCATTAAATGCCTTAACAAGTCCATCCAAATCCTTCAATGTCAAATAACATATTGGAGATTCTGGGAGTAATGTGATAAGACTATGTTCAGGTTTCCAAAGTGAAGTTTGATGATAAACAACAGTTAACAATAGAATGATACCAACCAATACAATTAGTAGGGTGAAGATGAATCTTTTCTTTGACTTTTGCATAATGGTAGAAAACAGCTTTTGTGCGTCAATTTGCTATCATCGTTTAGTATAACATTATTATGGATATAATACAATAGGACTTATTTTAAGGCCAGGGTTATTTAGATTTCAATTTATTGATATTATTTTGCTGTTTCGTTAATTTTATGGGATACCATCTTGTCTAGTTCTTTAGTCCCGTATGAAGATTAATTTATGAATAGGGTAATAAATATTTTTCAGATGGTAGGTGTGCTTTGTAAGCGCGCTCTTGGGATTTGATGTGCCAGCGCGCTTACAATGCACGCCTGCGGTTGGGGGTCAGGTGGGTGGCGCGCCTACAAAGCACGGCTGCAGTTGGGTGGCAGTTGGGGGGCGCGCGGACAAAGCACGCCTGCAGTTGGGGGTAGTTGGCAGGCTCGCTTACAAAGCACGCCTGCAGTTAGGGGCAGTTGGGGGGCGCGCTTACAAAGCACGCCTGCAGTTAGGGGGCAGTTGGGGGGCGCGCTTACAAAGCACGGCTGCGGTTGGGGGGCAGATGGGAGGCGCCGCTTACAAAGCACGCCTGCGGTTGGGGGGCAGTTGGCAGGCGCGCTTACAAAGCACGCCTGCGGTTGGGGGGCAGGTGGGTGGCGCGCCTACAAAGCACGCCTGCAGTTGGGGGGCGCGCGGACAAAGCACGCCTGCAGTTGGGGGGAGTTGGCAGGCGCGCTTACAAAGCACGCCTGCAGTTAGGGGGCAGTTGGGGGGCGCGCTTACAAAGCACGCCTGCGGTTGGGGGGCAGATGTGAGGCGCGCTTACAAAGCACGCCTGCGGTTGGGGGGCAGTTGGCAGGCGCACTTACAAAGCACGCCTGCAGTTGGGGGTAGTTGGCAGGCTCGCTTACAAAGCACGCCTGCAGTTAGGGGCAGTTGGGGGGCGCGCTTACAAAGCACGCCTGCAGTTAGGGGGCAGTTGGGGGGCGCGCTTACAAAGCACGGCTGCGGTTGGGGGGCAGATGGGAGGCGCCGCTTACAAAGCACGCCTGCGGTTGGGGGGCAGTTGGCAGGCGCGCTTACAAAGCACGCCTGCAGTTGGGGGCAGTTGGCAGGCGCGCTTACAAAGCACGCCTGCAGTTAGGGGGCAGTTGGGGGGCGCGCTTACAAAGCACGCCTGCAGTTGGGGGGAGTTGGGGGGCGCGCGGACAAAGCACGCCTGCAGTTGGGGGGAGTTGGGGGGCGCGCGGACAAAGCACGCCTGCAGTTGGGGGGCAGATGGGAGGCGCGCTTACAAAGCACGCCTGCAGTTGGGGGAGTTGGGGGGCGCGCTTACAAAGCGGTAAATCAAGAAATCAACGGTATGAATGCCATTTAGGCATTCCCCGCCTACCGTTGGGTGCGCAAGTCCTGATATAACAAAACATAAGCAAACAACAAGAACAGTATGCAAAACCAAATATTGCGAAGAAATTGCAATGTTTTTGCAACAAATAACTGGAAATGAGGGTTACATATTTTATGCAGAAATTATGCTTTTTCTTACTTCTTTTGATGAGTCTTTCTTTTTTTCATGTGAACTTAATCACACATGCCTATGAACAGAAAGATAGATCAGAAGAATACTATTCACAACCTCAAAACCCATTACATACACCATTCACGCCACGTGAGCTTATAGTCCGAATATCTCCTAATTCGACAATTGAACAACTTCGCGATTTTAGTCATAAATTCGGTGCTGAATCTGTTACATCAATCTTTTCCGTGAAAACTCCTGGAGGAAAAGATCTTGAGCTGCAACGTATCTTTCGGATCCAATTACCTAAAGGCACATCGTTAGAACGGTTACTTGAGATATATGCAAAAAACAGTATGATTGAAGATGTTGAGATGAATAGGCTTAATCGTTTCTGTGCTGAGATAACACCGAGTGACCCACGATTTGATGAACAGTGGAATTTACCAGCAATGAACATTCAAAAGGCATGGATCATTGAGCAAGGGAAATCCTCTGTTACAATAGCTGTTGTTGATAGCGGTATCATGAGCAACCATCCTGATTTGCAGAATAAAATTTGGCGTAATCCGGGTGAAATTGCAAATAACGGGATAGATGACGATACAAACGGTTATGTTGACGATGTCATTGGTTGGGATTTTAGTGATGCACCAACTTTGCAAGGACTTGGTGATTGGAAAACACGAGATAATAGTCCTGATGACGAATCTGGACACGGAACCCAAGTGTCTGGGATTATCGCTGCTGAATCAAATAACAGTATAGGAATTGCGGGTATTGCTTGGGGATGTCGTATAATGCCGTTAAGAGCCGGATTTCGACTTGCTGGTGGCGGTTCATTCTTACAAAACGATGATATCGCTGCTGCAATAGTTTATGCTGCAGATAACGGTGCGGACATCATCAATCTTAGTCTTGGTGATACAGTGAATGCGTTTGTGATACAAGATGCTGTAGAATATGCTTATAGTCGTGGTTGTGTATTGGTTGCTGCAGCAGGAAATTCCTCAGAGTCAGGATCATATTATCCCGCAGCACTTGAAAATGTCTTATCTGTTGCCAGTATTGATAATGACGGTCAATTGTCGGGTTCAAACTTCGGTGCATCCATTGCTATTGCTGCACCGGGTGAAGATATATTGACAACTGAACTTTTTATTCACAATTCTGCAGAGAGCGAACACTATGCATACAAATCCGGCACATCAATGGCAGCAGCACACATATCAGGAGTTGCTGCACTATTGGTCTCTGCGAATCCATCGTGTAGCAACTCACAAGTCTATCAGTGGATGACTGACACCGCACGGCAAACGACTGTGACCAATCTTGTAGGCGCAGGGATTGTAGATGCTTATGCTGCTTTGGCTGCTCAGAGTAGTCTAATAGCAAATATCTATGTACAACATACTCCTGAAAATAAAGTATCTGAGGTAAACACTCGCCTTTATATAAATGGTAGTGCAGGAGGTGCAGGATTTATGCAGTTCTGGCTTGAATACGGAATCTCTGAAACACCGGATCTCTGGTTTCCTATTGGTGTTCCACAGACAGAACCGAAGTACAACTCGCTTCTATACGAATGGAATACATCTGAATTAGACGAGGGGATTTATACGTTGCGACTGAGTGTTAGGGATGAAAATGAAAACACAATTAGGAAAAAGACTGTGGTGGAAATTCGTCATTCTCTTCCTCACATATCTAATCATGAAGCATCTATATGGCTTTCTCAAGACAAGTATGTATCAAATATTATATGGAAATCGGATGTATTCACAATTGGATCCTTAGAGATTTTTTCCGGTGAGGATAGTCCACAACAAAATCTAAATACTTCTCCCTTAAGAGTAACGCATTCAGATTCAGTCAATAGACAACATATCTTCTATTTGTCTGATTTAGGTTTACCATCTGGAGAATATATATATCGCATAAAGGCACAGAATAGAGCACGGCTTACGCGGATTGATGATAACGATGGAAACTTATATACAATTGCATTGCGAAATGAACAGATCTCACATTTACACATGCAAGTTGAAAACTCAGCACAACTTGGATTGCATGCAATCGTTGCACCTACCGATATAAATTTGAATGGAAAAGTTGAACTGATAGGCGTTGAAACAGGAACTAATACTGCCCATATTTTTGAGGCGGACAATAGCGATGGTCTTGTTAAGGTGTCTACTGTTGGTGAATCGGTGTCTCGTCTTTGGAGTATTGGGGACACAGATGGTGATGGACTGATAGAAATCTTATGCAATCGTGGTAATATCACATTCTTGCTTGAACAACCCTCAGCTGGACAATTGCCTTCAGACATCATTTGGGAGATGCAGGGTATTTGGGGTGGAACAATCACTGACTTGGATCAAGACGGGAAACCTGAGATTCTATCACGACATGATGCAACTAATTCCATCATGGTATACGAAGCAGACGGAAATAACAACCATAGAGAAATTGTCTCACTTGAAAATCCCACATCTGGAAAGAATGGACTTGAATCAAGGTTTGCAATTGGAGACTTTGATGCGGATGGCAAGATGGAGTTCCTTGCTGGCGACAGTGATGGAGAAGTATTCATATACGAAAATGTAGGAGATGACACATACCAAAATACTTGGAATGAAACATTACAAGATGGTACACCACACCTTTTTGCAGCTGGAGATATGAATGGTGATGGACGTCCAGAATTTGCAATAGGGTCGAAAGTTTGGACAGCAGAATTAGACTTGCCTCGACAACATTGGCTCATTACAATCTATACATCAACAGGAAACGATTCATATCGTGCAGTCTGGCATCAACGAATTCGTGAACTACATGATGGTGATAGTGGTATGACCATAGCAGATGCAAACAGTGATGGAAAAAATGAACTCTGTATCGTTGTACCTCCAAATGCATATCTTGTGCAATACGATGGTGTTGATTACCATCCTATTTGGCACCATACAGCGACAAGTACATTTAACCCAATTGTGACTGATTTTGATAAAGACGGTAAAAATGAATTCCTATTTAATAATTGGAATGTATTCAGCAGTTTCATTAACCCATACACAAACGCAATTGCTGCAGATATACTTCCACCATGGGGCATTTCAGCGAAACCGATTAGCGAGACATCAGTGTCGCTACAATGGCAAGCAACAAAGGATGTTGTTGCATTTACAATCCATCGTGGAGAAAGTAAGGCATCATTGAAACCTATACATGAAGGAATTACAGTAACACATTTTACGGATGAAGGACTTACGAAAGGAAAAACCTATTGGTATGCCATTTCGTCTAAAGGTCTTGATGGCAAAATGTCCGATCTATCATCACTCGTATCAGTGAAACCCACTTCTCTACCGCAGTTACTGTCGGCAGTCCATTCACATCCTAAGCAGATACTGATTACCTTTGACAAACAGATGGATATATCGGCAACGAATCCTGCACGCTATATGCTGCACAGACAAAAAACGGATGCAGAATCAAACGGTACAGACACCAACACAAAAGAGCACTATGTACCACAGTCTGCTATCTTTGATAGGTCAAGCAAAAGGGTCATACTAACGTTTACCAATGACGTTCTTGATTCCAACGATCAATATCAGATTGAGACATTCCAACTTTCTGATATATCTGGTGCTGAGATAACTAAGGAAGGAAGCAGGATAGCAGTTGAATTCACTTCTCAGTCTCACAAGGATATGATTGTCTATCCAAATCCAGCACGAGGCAATAAAATCACATTTGATAGGTTACCTGCAGGAAGCAAAATAGCGATCTATGATGTAAGCGGAAATCAGATCACTTCCCTTGCTACTTTAGAAGAGGACGCAACAGGAGAGAAGTGTCAACAAATCTGGTCATTAAATGGTATCAGTAGCGGCGTCTATATCTATGTGATTGAATCTGTTACGGGTAGACAGATTGGAAAAGTGTCTGTGATTCGGTAGAAATTGCTATTTCTCACACATGATAGTGAATTGGAAAAGAACGTTACTACTGATCATCACTGACATCAATATATTGTAAATCATCAAAAGGTTTTCCATTTTCATCTGTAAATCGCATATAGAAACCCCATGTCAATTGCTCGTTACAGACCTTAATGAGAATGGTGTTTTTTCCTGCTTTTAATGTGACTGGAACAATATCTTTGTCAACAACAACCCATCGACCAGTTTCGAAAGTATAGACCTGTTCTCCGTTTAACCACACTTTCGCTTGGTCATCAGTGCCAATACGGAGTTGTACTTCGCGCTCAACAGGGGACGTTACGGTTGTCCATGCATAAGAAACACGCCAATCCTCATTTCTACCAAAATCGATGAGTCCATTAAATGCGTCATCAGAGTGTTTTTGCCAACTGACCTTTCCATCAATGCCAACGTATTCTGCAGATCTGTCAATCTGTGTGATGTCTTCAGGAATGTAAGCTGTATCGTATCCGATACTTGCTGTGTTATCAAACGGACCGAGAACCAACCACTGTTCCTCATGGATGATACCTGTCTGTCGTATCTGTTCAATTGCTTTGTCATGCATGTCGTTCTTTTCGTAGTATTCAGCCCACCCTAAATTGACATTAACATGGAATGTAGGTTCTGGTGGAGGGGGTGTGTTCAGCAAAGCATCAGCAGATTTATAATGCAGATCATCATAAGGTATACCATCTACATCGGTAATACGGAAGTAAAAATCATAATCAGAACTTCCATTACATATCTTCACAAGGATAGTGTTTTCTCCCTGATTTAGTGTCGTGTTAATTGTGTAGCGGTCAATCCTTGCAGCACCGGTTCTATCATGGTTGAACACATATTCACCGTTTAACCATATTGCACCTTGGTCATCACTGTCAAATTTTATGACTATATCACGATCATCTGGAGAGACAACGACTGCCCAAACATAAGATGAGCTCGATTCGGTGTCACCCGTAAAAACGTAATGACCATCTAATGAACGATATGTCGATTTTTTCCAACTAATTAATTCACCTTTACCATAGTATTGTGCAGATGGGTCAATTTGGGTGGTTTCCTCTTTAATATAAGCATTTTGCACACCATAAGCATCAGTATTATCAAAGGGACCGAGTGTTATCCAATTTGTTTCAGGAACAAGTCCAGCTTTCATAGTGTATTCTATTGCATTTGCTTTTTTGCCTTTGTTACTATAGTAATGTGCTATCTTTCGGTAGCCGTTTGCTCGAGAAGTTGAACTCTCATCAGTAAAAGTGTCTAACACCTCATCCAACATCTGCTCAAACCTTTTCTTATCATCAGCATACTTACTACTGTCAATTATTCTGTCCCATATCCGTTCATAGGAATACTCGTTTGAGACAATAGAAAATGCTAGTTTATAGTATTTTATAGCGTCATCATAGAGTTGGTTAGCAACGCAGGTTTCCGCGAGTACAGCAGGATAATAATAACTTGTTCCTGTAAAGGTCTGTACTGCTCGTTTTGCGAATGTGTGTGCAGTTTTTGGAAATAGACCTTTTTCCAACAATTCTTCAGCAAAAGTGCGATAGTAATATTCGTAGTCTGAGTTGTAGACCTGTTTTTGACGAATTTTTAACCACTGTGTAAACGCTTGTTCAGCTTTTTCTGTATCACCCAATTCATTGTAAATATTACCTAACAGGTCGTGTAGGACAGCACTCTTGAGCATCTTCGGTTGTATCTCTTCAAGGATAGCAAGACGTTTTTCCTTATGCTGTTCGTCAGCGAAGATTCCAACTAATGCTGTTATCGCGGAGTCGTGTGAAGATTGAGAAAGTGGTGCATCTAATGCTTGCCGGTATACAGTTTCTGCATCTGACATCTGATCCATTTTCATGTAAGTTTTTGCTAATAGATCGTAGTTTTGATATGTCGTAGGTTCAAGTTCAATTGCCTTTTGATAAGCAGATATTGCCTTTGTCAATACATCACTATTTATGGTTTCAAAGATTGGACGTTCGTATGATTCAAGTTTTGCATCACCTATGAGTTTTCCATGGTTGTTGTTCGGTGTAGTATCAAGGATCTGTTCATCTTTTTCTACGTCAAATTTCCAGTATCCGACCAAACCGTCTTCATCACCGTTGAGTGGTGTATCCATGTCAACACGGATTTGTTTCTGAGTACGAGCGATATTCCAGATGCGCACCTCATCAATCTGTCCGACAAAAGAACCATGTAATGGATGCTTGTTCTCATGGGTCCAACCGATTCGCAGCGGGAGTGTGCTTTTATGGATACTTTTCTGTCCATTGTAATTATTATGACTCACTTCATTGCCGTTAATAAAAAGTTTGATGTAATTGTTTTTTGCATCAATGACTCCAGCAATATGTGTCCATGTATTTAGTTTTATAGTTCCTGCTGGGGCATAGATGGGTATATCATGTACGTCTTGAGGAGATGATGCAAATTGAATTCCCCCATCATTTATTAGCTGCAGAACGTAACTTCGCAGCTTGAATCCTGGATCCCATTCATCACCTCTGAAAATAATAGGAATGTAATTATTTGAAAATCCTGTTGGATTCATCCAAAGTGAGAGAGTTACCTGTTCCGTTAAACTGTCTAAAACTTCGCTATCGTGGATTTCGACAAAATCTCGATTTCCACTGAGTGTTAGTGCAGTATCTTCAATAACTTTTACAGTTTTACGTTTCTCTGTAGGTAGTTTTTGATAGAGATCCCCGAGTTTCTTTTGCCATTGTGGATTGTATAGTTGAAGTTCACTTATTTTTTCATACTGTTCAACTGCTAATGCAGTCTGTTCCGTCGATTCGTAGGTCTCAGCAAGGGTTTGCCTTGTGTTAGCATCGTTAGGATTTCTTTTTATCTTCTCCAGATATTTTGGTATCCATTTTTCATAGAGTTTTGTGGTTTTCGCAAGTTCAGTCATTGCTGTTTTTGCTCTGGATCGTGTGCTGCTGTTTCTGGCACTGTTTGCGAGTTGTTGATATATATTGACAGCTTCTTCATGTTGTTCTGTTTCCTTATAACACTTTGCGAGTAATTCGCTCAATATATCCACAATTGAACTACTACTATAACTGCTGCTTTTGTCTATAGCATACTTGGCGTATTTAATTGCACTCTCAAACTGTTTATGTTCAAAACTTATAGATGCAAGAGAACCGAGAAACCACATATCATTAATTTTGTTGTTTTCAAAAACTTTTTCTGCTTCACGGAACATTTCTTGTGCTAAACCCTGTTGTCCACTGTTTGTAAATGCGTTACCAGCAGCATAGAAATTAGTTATGTTCTCTGGTTGTAGTTTTATTAACTTTTGATACACCTCAGCAGCTGCTTTGTAATTCTGTCCGCCTAAATAGATTTCTGCAAGTAATTCAAGAAAATCCGTGTTTTCAGGTTCATCATTAAGTTTATTTTCATAGAGTATTCTCAACTTGTCCAGTTTTCCAGCACTGTTGTATGAACTAACCAATTCTTCACGCGCTTGTTCTTCCTTACTCTTATATGTCATGGTCGCGTTACTTGAATTTGAAGATCGATATGGACTACCAGAAGCGATATTATTGTCAAAGATTTCAAATACAGAATCGGTATCATCAAGTTTGACGTATACATCAAGCAATTCAGATGTGATTCTTTCTCGATCATAGCTGTCTGTTGTCAAATCAAGTGCTTTTTTAAAAGCATCAACCGACTTATGTAAATCACCCTTTTTTTCATAGATTTGTGCTTGTTCTCTCTGCATCACTGCAGTGATAGTTCCTTCGTCCTCTGCCTTTTGTAACATCTCTTCTAATTTTCCTTGATAACGATACAAATTGATCAAATTCGCTTCTGTGTTTTCTCTATCCCACTGTGATGTCGTGAATTGGATAGCTTTTTTATATGCGTTTTCAGCAGCTTCCATGTTATCTTTGCGAAGGTATAGGTCAGCCATGTTTAGATGAATTTGTCGATTTCCAGCAGCATATTCCAATGCTTTTTCATAGTTGGAAATAGCTTCATCAACCTTATCTTCATCAATATATAGTTTTGCAAGACGTACGTAATGTACACTGCTTTCCGGTTCTGATTGGATGTATTCTTGGCACAATTCATACGCCTCCTTTATTTTTCCTGCAGACACATGACTATTAACAAGTCCGTCCTGAAATTTGGTATTTTCTGGGTCGGAGTCAAGCAGAGAAGTCCATGTATTTGAAGCCTTTTCGTGTAAATTCAGACGAGTGTAAAGCCTTGCGAGTTCAGAACGCGATTCAAAGTCTTCAGGAGTGGATTTTGCAATCCGTTCGTATATACTTATTGCTCTTGCTACCTGACCAAGTCCCACCAGTTCTGTTGCAATAGCACGTTGCATGTGGATACTCATCGTCTGCGTCTGTTCGACCATCTGTTTTCTTGATGAAAGATCACCACGTTTTTGTATTGTATCTATGTACATTCTTTGAGCATTGTCACGATCCCACCAATCAGCTGACAAGTCATTGATAATTCCTGCCAAGATGGTCTCAGCATCATCCCACATTTGGTATTTCATATATGTTGAAGCCAATCTTCTTCTCTCATATATATCAGTGTTGTTATTTCTCATCAATTGGAAATTACCCATCTTACGAAATGCGGTTTGTGCTTTTTCCAATTCACCGTTCGCTGCATAAGCCTCCCCAAGTCTATTGTAACAACTAACGACAGACCATGAGTTTTCTTGTTTCAGTTTTCTGGCAGCAGCCTCAAGTATCTGTGTTTGGAGATCATGTCCATCACTTGCATTGGCAAGATTATATAACCATTGTGTATTAACTGATGAGTGGTGATTCTCAATCAGTTGATTGACATGTATGCTTGCTCCATCAATATCCTCAGCCATCAGTTTCATTCTTGCTACAATGTAAAGGAGTGTAGCGTTTGACGGATCGTCGTTCAGTATTGTTTCGTATTCAGTGATTAATTGTTCTAATTCATCCTTCTTTTTGTATAGATTAGAAAGTCTTTGTATATATGTTACATTAATGTCCGATATATCGTTGTTTTCGATCTTTTCACGCATGTATTGAATTGCTTTATCTGGACCGCTTGCTGTTTCATGGAATTCGGAGATCTTTATTTCAAAAGAACTCTGTGTCATTCCAGTTTTATCCTGTTCAAACATCTCTGTTAAATACTGAATAGCTTTTTCAGGTTCATCATTCTTAGCATATATAGTTGCCAATTCTTGATATTGGTAGTTACGATTCGGTTGAACTTCAAGTATCTTTTCAAATAGTTCAATAGACTCTTTTGTTCTTTTTTCTGCAAGGCATCGTCGTGCAACCGCAATGGTAAATTCATCTCCATAATATCTACCAACAGGTTGAATAATCTCTTTTGTTAGAGCAATCAGTTCATCTAATTTGTCTGAATGTACAAAAGCATCTATTGCATTTTCATAGTTGTAACCGAGTATGGATGAATCGCTTTTGAGAAGTACTTTATAATGAGGAATTGCGTCTTTCGCTTTACCGCTTCGTTCAAGCATCTGGACATAACGGAGACGGATGTTAATTTCCTTCGGACGTAGATTGAGTACTGACTTAAATGCTTCAGAAGCTTTTTGTATCTTATTTGTTCCCTCATAAAACATTGCTAATTTGAGTTGTGCATTGAATGATGTTGGGTTATTCTGCGCATCTTCAATAATTTTAGTTTCCCTGTTCTTTCTTTCTTTTACAGTACCAACTAAACTATTCGCCTGTTGAAAACTCCATGTTGACATCATGCGTCCATATTGGTCGGGACTGTTCGCAAACCGTAGTGCGCGTTCCGCTAATATAGCAGCATCCTGTCCTCTGCCAAGGTCAGCCAGATGGTCTCCCAGGTCTAATAGAAAGTTCGGATTGCGTTGTGTCATTGCCAATGTCATTGCTTTCTTAGCAGTTGCAATTGCGAATTGTGTGAAACCAGACTCTTGAAGCGTGATAGAGAATTCGTAAAGTTCTTGAGGACTTATCGGTGAGTTCATGAGATTGTTCATCACTTCCCGCAAGGTAATAGCATCCCCAGTGTGAATTGCAAGTTGCAAGATCAGATCATTGTATTGGCGGCGGTTTCTTGGTTCTGACTCTGCAAGATCTTCAAGCATCGTTAGTGCTATTTTGTATTGACCACTTTGAATTGAGATATAGGCAATATTCAGTTTTAAAGTTAGGTCATCAGGAAAATCATTGTGTAACGTAGTGAGGATCTGTTGTGCTTTATCACGTTTCTCATCCCACCAGTAGCAGTAGCTAAGAGCTAATCCAGGATAGACACGATCTCTACCGTTTGCAATATCCAATTCCTTTTGCAGTTTTTCGAAGAGTATCTCCTGTTTATTCCGTATCCATACCTCACGAAAAATTGATCTAAGATAGTTTAATCGTTCAATATTGAAGTATGCTGTTGGAACCGGGAAATTGGACTGTACAGGATTATAGTAGCCATAGTAAGAGTATGAAGATTGTGCAAGTGAAGCAACACGTCTGGGATTAATAGTATTGGGATTCGTTCTTTCTAAGAAAGTCCAGAATACATCTAATGCTTTTTCTGTTGCTTCTTGTTCTATGTAAGCGTCAGTGATTTCTTCAAAGATTAATCTATATTCCCTGTGCTGTTTTTGGGGTGGTGTAGGTAAATTCAGTAGTATTTGTTCTGCAATGTCTGTCCTTTTGCTTAATAGGAAAGCACCAACTAACTTGCTGCTTACAGAGAGATCTGTGTGATTTTCTTCTTCGATCTCTTCTAACAGTCTTGTTGCGTCTTCTTTTTTGTCTTCAGTGTATAGTATTGCGGCATATTCTGCAAAATATCGAGCACGTACAGTTGGAACTAAACCGGGTATATCGTCAATTGCTTTCTTGACTGATGCATAATTAAGGTCATCCTTCAATAGTAGCTGCAAACGAAGTGGTTGATATGCCAAATCGTTGGGTGATATATCTATCAACTTATTTATTGCAGTTTCTGCTTTATCTTTTTGCTGTATCAATGTATAAAACCTTGCTAACGTCTCAAGTGCTTTTACATCTGTTGGATTTGCTTGAACAACATCCTCAAAATGTTGAATGAGTTCAGAAAGTTTTCCCAGTTGCTGAGCGATTGAAACTAAATGCACAAGTGCACCTACTTGTGCCTCTTCAAAGGTCTTCGGAATCCATTGCACATTTCCTCCAGCAAAAGTCGATCTACTCTGTATTTCACTGATAGTACCCTGAGAAATCTCAAATTTGTTAAAGGTAATACCAGGGATGTAAGAATAGTTATAAATTTCACTATATCTTGTAGCTTGTTTTGTGGTGTTTTCTGCAGATTCGGACATATCCAGTATGCGGTGGAAGTATGTCTGCGCGCGATCCGGTTCATTCATGCCAACTAACAACACACCCAACCTGTAAAGAGGTAAATGTGCATCAGTACCCGATATCTTTTCAGATGCGCGTTCAAGTACAAAAAATGCTTCTTCCGACAATCCGTGCCGAAGTAATAGAGCAGCAAGCTTCACCTCTGCTTCAAGCGTTTGATTTTTTGCGTGTAGTAACTTCGTCCAAGCTTGAATTGCTTCCTGTTCTCGTCCAGCATCAAATAGTAATTCACCCAGTTTCTGTTGATGAGTTGGGTCTGGATCAACTTTGACAAGTCGCTGTTGGTAAGTTAGTGCATCTTGTATATCACCCAATTCAGAACTGATTTCAACTAATTTGAATAAGAGTTCCGGATTTTCACGTTGTTTGTTTAAACCTTGTGCTAATTGGAAACGTGCACTGGGTAGGTCACCTTCCATACGGTGAAGTTCAGCAAGTGCAAGTACTGGTGCAACCCAAGCAGTATTTGATTTTGCTAACTGCTTTAGTTTTTCCTCAAACTCACCTTGTCTACCAAGGTCATAATAGACTTCAGCAAGTGGTTTGACAAAAGTCAGTTTGTCGTGAATGTCTTCACTCAAGTTCCAACAACGCCAATATTGTGATAGTGCTTCCTGTAACTTACCAGAGAGTTTATAGACCTTTGCTAACTCTGTGCGTGTGTCAATCATTTCTGGGCGCAGCCGAATTGCTTGTTTCAAACTGTCTATAGCGGCATCATAATTCTTAGCTTGCTTTGCTATCTGTGCGAGAAGTTGGTGTCCTTCAGGATTACGCGGACTATTCGCGATAACCTGTTTTGCTGCTGTGGTAGCGGACTCGTAGTCTAATATATCTAAATAGGACTTTGCTATATTTGCGTGGTACTCTCGTGCGTTTGCACTGTCTATCTCAATTAGCTGCAAATATATAGAATTTGCATCGTCGCGTCTACCTTGCCTATTGTATACCTTAGCAAGCCATCGATTCACACCTACATCATTTGGTTTTAGTTTCTTTGCATTCAGTAGAACTTCTAAAGCATGGGTGATATTGCCCAACTTAAGATACATTTTTGCGATCTGTTTTTGGTATAAGAAATTTTGGTCAGAAGCTATTTCTGATTTATCAAGTTTAGTTTCCAGTTCTTCTATTTTTTCTTGTAGTGTACCTTGTCTTCGGTAGAGTTCTATCCTTTTGTCATCCATTTTTTCTGCAAAAAATGCATTGGGTGCAAGTTCCATTGCTGCCGTGTATTCAGTAAGAGCTGCATCGTAATCTCCACTCTCAATAAGGTGTTTGGCTAAAGTTTCACGGTATTTATACTCATCTGGCATCAACTCAACTGCTTTTCGTATGGCAGCAACTGCTTCAGTATTGAAATGCTTTGCTTTGAATAATTGTGCGAGTCTATCATAGTTCGCTCCAATTGCTCTTTTTCCCTCAACCATCTGATTCCAAGTCTCAAGTGCTTTCTCACGGTTACCTTGTCGAAAGTAGAAATCTCCATAATACTCAATATAATCCAGATTGTTAGGCGCAAGTGAGATTGCCTTTTCATACTGAGCAACAGCATCATCAATCCATTCATGGCCAGTGTAAATTTCAGCTAAAATGATATGTGTTGCCGGATTATTAGGAGAACGGTCAATCATTCTTTGATAGACGGTTGTTGCTTTATCTGGATTGCCAATCTGCAGATACAACTCTCCAAGTTCTCGGTAAATACCGAAATCATCAGGGGATTGTTCGCTGAGTACTTCGTATTCTGCTGCTGCATCTTGAAACTTTTCAATGTTTCGGAGTGTGGCGATAAGATTAAGTCGCAGATTTGTATCAGTAGGTGCAAGATCAATGCCCTTTCTGTAAGTGCTGATACCTTCATCAATCTGCTGGTTTTCTATATATGCAGCTGCCAGCAAACCGAACAGTTCAGGTTCATTTGGGGTTGCATCAAGTTTATCTTGATAGAATTTTATGAGATCTTCCCAATTTCCATCTGCTGCAAAAATACCGATGATACGGTGTTGTAGGTCTTTACGTAGCCAATTTCCCGGTGCTGTCAACGACAAAGCAGTATCAAAACTCTTTATTGCTGCCTGAAAGTCACCTTTCACTTCTTGTATGATACCTATTTCTCGGTGACTCAGACAGATCCTGTATATATCATCCTCTCTCAATTTAATTATTGCTTCATATTGTGAAATTGCCTGCGAAAAAAGTTCTTGTTCACGGAATAGGTCAGCAATATCAATACGTGCAAAAATGTCATCAGGATCAAGTTCAGTAATCTTCTTCCATGCCTGAATTGCTTCATCTACCTTGTCACGCGCAAAATATGCATGTCCAAGTGCTTTATATATGTCTGTTAACTCTTCTGGAGCAACATTTTGTGCCTGTTCAGATAATTTTGATGCAGTTGTTAATGCTTTGATCGCGTCTTCATGCTGACGCAATGTAGCATAGAACTTACCCAAAGCAAAATGTGGATAGTAATTTTCTGGTTTGAGTTCAACAGCACGTTGGTATACTTTAACTGCTTGGGTGTCCTTACCAAGACGTTTATATATGTGTCCTAAAATGAGTTGGAGGTTTGAGTCGTCAGGTTTTTCATTTGCTTCTGTCAGATAATCGTTTAGCATTGCATCTAATCCTGCACCTTCAAGGTAAAACTGATAGACGCGATCAAAAGTACTTCCATCTTTGGGTTTTTGATATAATATCTGTTTATAACGTTCAATGATTTTCTCATCACTGGTAACATCTTGTGCTATAGATATTGTATTCGCTGTGAGCATTAGGACAATAAGAAACATAAAACTATAGATAACTGATCTTTTTTCTCGTTCAAGCATTCAGAAGTCTCCATGTAAGAAAAGATGATAGGATGAATCGGACTCATTTATGTGGTCTTTATATTTCAGATGGACGAACTATGTCCGGATTTATACCGTAGTATTTTATAAGGTCTTGAAATGGATCATAAAAATAGTCTTTGACATTTGGAGAAAATACAATAGTTTTGAGTAATGCCTGTAAGTCATTTTCCAGTGAAATTCCTTTTTTCGGTATGTCTTTCATTAGATTGGTATCATATCTACTAAAGAATGGGACATCTTCCCTTGACAGTAGATCACTATAATAAGGTATTTTCTTAGATGTGTAGATAACGCCATGCAGATATTCTTCACAAATAGTTTCAAATGAAATGATTGCTCTAACCTCATTTTCTTCTTGATATATATTTCTTTTATGCAAAATTGGAGCGTAAAATAGTTTGAATAGGTTATCAGGATTATTTAAGTCTATTGATGGAAAATCTTCATATCCTTCAATATCTTCTTTTTCATAGTCCTTATATTTTATCTCACCTATATGGAATTGATAATTGGTAGATGCAAAACTTTTGATTAGATCGCCAATTGTCGTTTGAATGGCAATGGCTGTAGGACTACTATTTTCCCCATATCCCGCCCACATTGTATGGCTTTCATTTTCTTTTAGAAACCAGCTATTACAAAACATGAGATGGTTTGAAAAAAGTTGTAATAATGTTTCAAATGAGTGAAGAGTATTTAATAATTCTTTTACTCTGTGTTCTGTGTGAAATTCTTCAGCATCCTCTATAAATCTTTTCATTCTTCGGAATGCTTCATCTTGTTTTATTGGTGTGTTTTCTTCATTTAATAAGTCTGTCTTATAGACTTCTTCTTTAGATTTTTCAGATAGTGTTCCCTCCTTTTTATCACTAAATATGGAGATGTTAGGAAAATAAAGTGAATTATTTTTGAGCATTGCCATAAATTTTTCTATTGACATGTACCTCCATATTTTTTTGTGTGCGCATGGGGTGTCAAAATGCGGACTATTTTGATAAGGCATTTGTATATTTGGCTGGTTAGTATAATCCTTTTCGAACTTTTTGCTTAATTCGTAATTTGCGTTTTAACGTCTAAATTTGATCATTAAGCAGTGGTCTAAGATGTGTAATCAATCGATTTTCTATATCAAAACGTGATTCTGAAGGTAGAGGCACATAAACAGCGATAGCATTCATACCTAGCTTGAGAGCTTCCTCCCATTTTTCATGACCTGGGTTCAATCGTGTCCTAAAACCCTCGGTCTGTCCAATATATAAAAATTGATGTTGATTCTTACCACCGGCATCAGGTATGCCTTTTGAAAAAATATAGACACCGGATGCATTGTAGATAGGTCCCTCTAAATCATATACTACAAATGGGTATGAATCATTGTCTGTATTGACAGTCATTGGTCCTATCCTTGCCATTTTTTATCTCCTTAAGGTTTAATTGTTTTAGGACAGGACTTACGCAGTTTTCTTGATTTAATCAAAAATTATGATGAAAATGATGCCATTATCAGCGTTTTTATGGGTTTCCGGCGCGCTTACAAAGCACGCCTACCGTTGTGTGCGTAAGTCCTGTAGGAATCAAAGCATTTAACAATCCTTTAATCTCACGGATTCGTTGAAGGGTCTATTTAGGTAGCAGCAAGAACATTATCCATGATCTCTTGCCATCTACCCTCATATTTTTCACCGAATTCTTTTTCACCACCAGTGGCTAATGGTCCAGTAATCATAGGCTTTGATGCGTTGTTTCGTTCCCAAAGTTGCTTCCCACCGAAGTCGTTATGTATAAAGTGCAAAGCAATCCCTGCTCGTTCCTTATCAGACAAATTCGATCTGGTGCAGTGGGCAACACCATAACAAAAGAAGAGCACGCCACCAGCCTTTAATTCAATCGGTACAGCACGTTCTTCAGGTGGATCACAGCGAATATGGTGGTCGCTCAAGGGGTCACGGTAGTGTTCATAACTTTCACGGTGACTACCGGGGATAACATGCATACAGCCGTTTTCAACTTTTGCATCGTGGATCGCAACCCACATAGCACATCCACGCAATGGGTCCGAAATTTTAAAGTAAGCGTTATCCTGATGCCAACTAGTACCGATACCGATTTTCGGTGGTTTCCAAAACGCTTGATCCAATTGTAACATGAATCCATCACCGATAAGTTGCTTGACAGTGGAAACAACGTTGGGATGAAAAGGTAAAACTTTGTGTAAATCACTGCGGTTATTTAGCGGAATGACCTGCAAGTTTTGTCGTTCACCTTCGTTGTCACGTTTTGTGCCATCTTCCTGCACAGCACAATTGATGCCAGTACCTTTCTCCAATTCAGTATTGTATATCCGCTCCAATTCAAGACGAAGTGCTTTTGCTTCAACTGACGAGAAAAAATCATCAATTGCTAAATACCCATTTTCTCTAAATTCAGCAAGTTGTTTTTCTGTTAATTGCATATCAATGTGTTTATCCTATTTAAATATGATTGGTAAGTGCTCTGACATACTCCCCAAGCTAAAGCATGGGTGTTCTCAGTTCTTATATTGGAAACGGTTTGAGTTGTTTCCAAACGACTTTTCCTGCTTCCGTGTCTCGTGCCCTTTCCTGAACAGCGTTGGGTCTTATTTGCACTCCACAAGCGTGACTTTCGGTGTGCCCCACCGTAGTTGGTTTCAAGTTTATGGCAGCGTTGACATCTCTATCTATAGACATATCACATTGACTGCAGTGATACATTCTTTCTGAAAGTGTAAGGTCTTTCTTTTTGTGTCCACAACCGGAACAGGTTTTACTACTTGCAAAGAACTGATCTGCTTCTTTGACAGGTATACCGCGCACTTCCGCTTTTGTCTTGAGTTTTAGCAGGAAACCGCCTAATGCTGAATCTGACAATACTTTTGCGAGGTTTCTGTTCTTCAGCATATTAGTAACCTTGAGTGTCTCAATACCGATCGCAGCGGCACGGTTGACAATCTCTGTAGTTGCTTTGTGATGTGCGTCGTTTCGGATACAAGCGATACGATAGTGGATACGTTGTAACTCGTGTTTCTGCTTGAACCAGTTTTTAGACTTGAAAACACGACGGCTCAACTTGCGTTGTTCTCTCTTTAGCTTCCGCTCATAACGTTTTAGCGGTCGGGGATTATCATATTTCGTGCCATTACTCAAGGTGGCAAGTGTGTTGATGCCTACATCTACACCAATCACAGGGTGCGTTGAATTATCAACTGCTTCGGTGTCCTCTGTTTCTACGGTGATAGATACAAACCAACGATGTGCTGTCCTTGAGATCGTCACTTTCATAATCTTACCCACAAAACGCAATGATTCAAACATTCTAATCCAACCAATCTTAGGAAGTTTGATACGCTTGCCTTCAACTTCCACAGATTGATTATTTGTGGTGAATGCATCCTTTTTACCACGCTTCTTGAACTTCGGAAACTTTGCACGTTTACCAACCCAATTCGCAAGCGCAGCCGATAAGTTGCCAAATATGCTTTTGTTGGCTACAACCTGATCCATATCTTTTGTCCAAGCATGTTCTTTCTTAGCAACATTAAACCGCTTGTTTAACTTAGCAGCTGATAAGAACTCATCATTTGCCAATGCAGACTTGAAATCTGCTAATGCATGATTATATGCAAATCTCGCATAGCCACACTGTTGTGCAAACCAATTGCGTTGATTGTAATTTGGATTCAATGCAATCTTATGTGTTTTTAGCATGATGATATTCCAGTCCTATGAAGATGTCAGTTCCCTCTACTAAAGCTGTGTAGGTGTTAGTAGCACCTACACTGAACTGCTATAATGAGTATCTCATGTTTTAAACCAAAAATCAAGTGTTTTCTTGACACAAGCACTTAGCACGACTACATCCCACTACCTAAAGGTAGGGGTTTTGTCGTGATTCTTGATAAAAAGCAAATTGTGAAGACGTAAACAAACACACCATCAACAGTGAGTGGTATCAGATGTGTAAAATAATTGTATCACATCTCAAAACTGTTTGCTATATATATTTTTTGATACGGGTGTGTAAAGTGTTTATACAAAACAAAATTTTAGTGTGTCTTTGGATTTTTTACAAATGTTCTATCCATAATCTTTCCACATCCTAAATATACAACAGGAACATTCTATTCTCCAGTAGTACTTTTTCCCTACTAATTTGACTGGCTAAATGTTTCATAGCATTGCCTAATGTTCCAGAATTACAGAAAAAAGACAAGAATATAATCGACAGAATTGTTTGCTCTTCAAACAAATTAATTTTTCTCATTTTTTATTTGACAATAAAATTAAAACAATGTAAATTAGCCATAATAAGTAACTAAACAAGCCGATTATCGTTAATTATAATTATCGTCTTAACATGGCATTTTATTTTTGTATTTTAAATGTCTATGACAATTCAATTTTGTTGGAGATAAATTAATATATGAATAAAAAAACAATTCATATTTCTTTAACATTTTATATTTTTTTGTATGTTCTTCTAATAGTTATATCTGAAACAATTGCAGATCCTGTGGACATTCCTGATCCTGGCCTTCGCAAAGCATTAGAAGTGATGCTTAATAAGAAGCCGGGTGAAATAATTACTGAGGCGGAAATGGGAGCGGAGAATTTCAAAATCCTTGGTGCACAGGAAAGGAATATTAACGATTTAACAGGACTTGAATTTGCAACCAACCTTCAATATGTATATCTTGAGTGGAATTCAATCTCAGATTTGTCACCGTTGTCAGAATTAACCAGTTTGGAACATTTACATCTTGAACATAACCAAATATCAGACATTTCACCTCTCTCTAACTTTCCTGCACTAAAGAGTCTTAACATTTCATACAACAATCTTACAAGTCTGGAAGGTTTACCAGACCTAAGTTTGGTGTATGCGCTCTTTTTACAACACAACCAAATAACCAGCATTAAACCTTTTATAGATCACACCGAATTCACCAGTGTCAATGACCCATATCGTGTTAATGTAGACTTGGAGGGTAACCCATTAGACGATGATTCTGCAAATATTTACTTTCCAATACTGTTTTTTGATAGAAGTATTGATGTATCTTTCACACTCACATTCATGAAGAAGGTTTCAGGTGATAAACAAACGGCATCCACCAACACGACGCTGCAACCGTTTGTCATCGAAGTATACAATTACAAAAATGAAAAACTATCGGGAGTCGCTGTGCGATTTGAACTTACTTCTGGTAGTGGTAGTTTTGTCAATGGTTACAAAAAATATGGTTACGAATCTTTTGATACGACAACTGATGCCGATGGCAAGGCTTCAGCAACACTAACTGCCGGATCAACAGCTGGCACTTACAAGATTTCTGTGTCTGCAACAATCGTGTATTCAAGTCATATTGGATCAGTAGGCACTGGACCCTTTACTTTAACAATTAATGATCCCACACCAACTCAACAACAGGAAACAACACAACAAGAGCAAGAAGAAAATACACAACAACAGGAAACAACACAAGAAGAGCAAGAAGAAAATATACAACAACAGGAAACGCAACAACAAGAAGAGGAAACGCAACAACAGGAAACAACACAACAAGTTAGTGAAGAACAACAGGAAACAACACAACAACCTGAAACAAAGAACCTGTCTGAACCTGATCCAGATACACAATCTGAACAAAATCTGGAATCTGAGTCAGAACAACAGGAAACAACACAACAAGTGAGTGAAGAACAACAGGAAACAACACAACAACCTGAAACAAAGAACCTGTCTGAACCTGATCCAGATACACAATCTGAACAAAATCTGGAATCTGAGTCAGAACAACAGGAAACAACACAACAAGATATTGAAGCACAACTATTGTCTAAATCTGAATCAGATATACAATCTGAACAACAACTTGAACCGGAACCAGAAACAAATTATACTAAAATACCATTTGATTATCACTGGGAAAATGTTGGTAAAGTCGTTATTAGTGAGATTATGTTAGCGACGCTTGGAAAATTTCCACAATGGATAGAGTTATACAATACTACTGATCAAGACATAGAGTTGAATGGGTGGAAAATCGTTGGAAGATATAAAGATGATTTAGATGCGGTACACATATTAGAATCTCAAGTAATTACAATGTCAATAACAATAAAGGCTAAAGAAACAGTTTTATTAGTAAGTTATACATTACCAAATTTTAGGGACAGAGTTTCTGAAGGTTTTTCAAACAAAATCTGTTCTTTACAAGCAGCATCAATTAACCTTTGCAATTATAAGGGTCTCGTATTAGAATTACAAGATTCAGAAGGTAACCCTATTGATCGTAT
Organism: Candidatus Poribacteria bacterium; assembly: GCA_963663765.2. GTDB lineage: Bacteria > Poribacteria > WGA-4E > WGA-4E > WGA-3G > MSPOR6. The sequence continues at coordinate 82,819 of CAXXUA010000004.1, forward strand.
TGGCAATCTAAACGATAAGGACGAAATCGTATGGGAAATTCCTATACTTGTTCGAAATAAAAGAGTTTCTCTTATACGAAGACTAAAATCGGTTCGATCACAAGAATATAATTTTTCATTTGGAATGAAAAAATTCGGTTGGTTTCCTGCAGAAAATGTAAAGGATTTGCGTGATAGTAATAATCGTTATTTTTATGGCAGTTCAACTGATATCGGAACTCCAGGCTATAGAACAGAATCTGGTGAAATGTTACCTGTTACTTTATCATCGTTTCGTCCTCAACTGAATCAAGATGGCCATGTTAGGTTGAGTTGGATTACTGAATCGGAATTAGAAAATGCTGGTTTCAATATCTTGCGTAGTGAGTTTAGAAAAGGTCCGTTTGTAAAAGTCAATCCGAAACTCATACAAGGTGCTGGTACGACGGGACAACGTAGTTTCTATTCCTGGACAGATACAACAGCAAAACCTGATGTTGAATATTACTACCGACTTGAAGATGTAGCTTTTTCAGGTGAACGACAAACCTTAACAACAAAACGTATAAAAGGAATGCTTTCAGCCAAGAATAGATTTACAACGCAATGGGGACGACTAAAATCAAGACATTAACCCAGTTGTATTTCAATGTTCCGACTACTACATAACCACGCGGACAATAAACAGTGATTTGTTGTCCGTTATTATATTAATAAAATTCCGTGAACTTTTTTAGCATTTATATGACTAATAAGATGTAAATATCAATATCTTATGTTTATGAAAATTTGGAGATCTGATAAAAATGAAGTTTATTGCACCAGTATTTATTTTTTTGATCCTTGTTTGTACTGCACTCCCTTGTTTTGGACATGGTGACGAGGAAGTTGCAGAAGATCAAGAGATGGTCAAATCAACCGGTTTATGGATATACAACGACCTTGAAAAAGGAATAACACAAGCTGAAGAGACAGGTAAACCGATGCTTGTTGTTTTCCGCTGAGTACCGTGAGTGTCCTGTCAAGGCATTGATGAACAGGTTGTTCGTCACGAAGAATCAATAAAAGATTTAATGGAACAGTTTGTATGTGTACGCATCGTACAAGGTAACGGTATTGACCTATCTGTCTTTCAATTTGATTACGATCTCACTTTTGCAGCTTTTTTCATGAACGTTGATAAAACCATTTATGGTCGCTTCGGTACACGTGCAGAATACAGAAACGCTGCAAAGAATATATCTGTTGAAGGTTTTAAGCAAGCACTTGAAGCAGCACTTGAATTACACAAAGGTTATCCTGACAACCAAGCAGTTTTAGCTGCAAAGACTGGTCCTGCTCCTTTAAAGAAAACACCAGAAGCATTTCCCGCATTACAACGATATCCATCTGATGTAAATTTAAGTAGACGTGTAGAAGGACAGTGTATACATTGCCACCAGATTGGTAAAGCACAACGTGAGATACATTGGTATGATAGGAAACCCGTACCAGATCAAGTGCTATATCCATTCCCAATGCCCGATGTGTTAGGGTTGAACTTTTCACCTAAACATCGTGCAAAAATTAGTAAGATTACACAAGGTTCGTCAGCAGAAAAAGATGGTTTCAAACGCGCTGATGAAATTTTAACACTTGCTGGACAACCGATAATCTCAATTGCTGATATTCAATGGGTGTTACACCGTGCAAAAGACCACGATGTATTACCAGTTACTGTGCTTCGTCATGGTGAAGAAATCAATCTTAATCTAACACTCAACAAAGGTTGGCGGAAAGCAAGCGACATCTCCTGGCGAACGACAACCTATGAATTACGGCTTGTATCCTTGGGAGGTATGATACTTGAAGACTTGTCGAACACTGAACGCAAACAAAGCAATTTAAGCAATGATAATATGGCTCTGTTTGTTAAGGATTTGATGCGACGTGATCGTCGTGCAAATAGTCAGACAAATGCTCAAAAAGCGGGTATCCGACGAGGAGACATATTAGTCGGTTTCGGTGAACGAACTGATCGAGTCTCTGAAAGTAATATCATTGGATATGTGCTACAAGAACAAGCCAAAGCCAAGTCTTTACCTGTTAAAATCAACCGAAATGGAAATTTGTTAGATGTGAACCTATCACTTGAATAGAAAACGATTTTTCATGAGCAGGACTTACGCAGTTTTCATGATCCAATTAAGAATTAAGACGAAAACGATGTAATTTTCAGCATTTTTTAGGTTTCCGGCGCGCTTACAAAGCACCAAATCAAGTAATCAACGGAATGAATACCTTATGGTATTCCCCGGGTATGAATGCCATTTAGGCATTCCCCGCCTACCGTTAGGTGCGTAAGTCCTGATGAGAATTATAACTACATTAAAAGGATTGACATGTTACGTAAAATAACTCTTATACTGGTTTTGTTTTCGATAGCTTGTATCGTTGCAATCACAATTAGTGCAATTGAATCTGCAGAAGAAGTTGATGCGGATAAAACAACTGAAATTGCTAAGATTTCAAAAGAACCGAACATAGTTGCTTTGTCAAAAGTTATGAAAACATTCCGTGATTCATTAACTGAAGAACTGCTTGTCGCTGCCTCCTATCCGCTTGGACATAAGGAATCGTATTCTTGGTCTAATCTACCAGCATCAAGGAACAGTGATCGTGGTGGTATTGAATTTGCTAAGTTGTCTTTAGATCAATTAACACTTTTTCATAAAGTATTAGATGCATTCTTGAGTGATGAAGGTTTGACCAAAGTATCTCTGATAACAAAAAGAGCAAAAACAACACTCAGCGAAATTAAGACAGATTTTTGGAATTCACGTCCCTACTTTATTGCCCTGTTTGGTAACCCAGAGACAGATGGTTCTTGGGGATTCCAACTGGATGGACATCATTTAGCATTGAACTTTCTGGTGCATGGGGATGAGGTTACTATTGTTCCGAATCATCTCGGGACACAACCCACAATCATAGACGGCGCGATAGTGCTTGAAGACGAAAGAAAACTTGCATTAGCTCTACTCAATAGTCTTGACACCAATCAGAAAACAAAGGCAATACAAAAAAGCACTCGTCGCGGCTTGAAGGTAGGACCTGGAAGCAGAACTGACCCTTACCTGAATTATGATTACTCAAACTTTGTTGGTGTTGGTTTGAAAGCATCTGAAATGGATGATGCGCAACAACAGAATCTCCGGAAACTGATTAAAGCCTATGTCTACAATCTTGAAACTGAGTTTGCAGATATCTGGATGAAAGACATTGACGTTGAACTTGACGACACCTATTTTGCTTGGATCGGCGGAACAACAGAAAACGATTCCATTTATTATCGTGTGTTCAATCCAGCGGTTTGGATTGAATTTAACGACGAAGCAAGGGGTAGTGATGGTAAACCGAATCATATTCATACGATCACCAGAGCACCCAACGGTAAAGACTACGGTATTTTTGCATTGAATAGAGGTCCAAGAACACTATTAGAACACTATGCAATGGCAGATCATCATAAATCAAGTAAAGTGTTTTTTGATTATACAACCTCCGATTTATCAGTAAAAAAAGTGAAGGAGCATTAATGTTTGATCAAGTTTTGTCAGAAGTTGAGCAACAGTGTCGTGAAGAACGGGTTCCAATGTTGGGACCAGATAAAGCAAAGTTACTTGCGACTACTGTTGAAAAGGCTAAACCCTCTCTCATTGTAGAGTGTGGTACAGCTATAGGTTACTCTGGTTTATGGATATTGCGTGTTTTGAAGACTTTAGGTTTAGGTCGTTTGATCACAGCAGAGATAAATCCTGAAAGCGCACAACGAGCAAGAGAAAACTTTAAAAAAGCTGGTGTAGCTGACCTTGTTGATTCACGAATTGGAGATGCAGCAGAAATATTAACAACAATTCAAGAACCTGTGGATTTTTTGTTCCTTGACAACAACAAGGACGGCTATTACGCTTGTTTTAATGCAATTGAACCACAGTTAACCAGTCCTGCAACGATAGTTGCAGACAATGTTGGAAGAGCAGATCAGATGGCGGATTATCTGGAACATGTCCGATCTAACTACGAGTCAGAAACCCATTGGTTTGAAAGACGTCGAAGACGCAGACCTGATAGCGGTGGGGAAGCAAATCGTGGACCACGTAGACGAGACGGTGATGAAGGTAACAGAGGTCCACGCAGACGTGACGGAATGGAAGTTAGTATTTTTCGTCGTTGAAGTGAAAATATTATTCCTTTTTTGCACAAGGAACAATTATGGAATCCACCATACCGTGTAAGATTTTCTTATCTGCGGGACAGACAGTTGCTTGGATTCCACCTAATTTGACTGTATCTCCTACGACAAAATAGTATGGACGGAGTAGCGGTCGACACGGCATCTCCTGCATCGCTTCTGTTTCAAAGTCATAGTATTGCATCCGAACACGTTTTGCAGTGTGAAACTGCTGCATCACGTGAGGTGTATTTTCAAAGGATGCAAGACTATCATTAATTGCAGTTTCCCACTCCTCTGTAGGTAGATCATGTCCGATTTTCACACCACGACTTCCCCATGCGAGTTCTGAAAAACCTGATGGTTTTATGACTAATTCACGTTGCTTTTGTGTAACGGTACTTAGTTGCTTCCAATCGGTTAAAGCGATTCCGTCAATATCCAGGTTTGGAATAACTGCGTGTGGTGGTAATGGACGAGGATCGAGAATCCAAGTTTGTGGTATCACTTCCTGAAGAAAAGAATGAGACTTCTTCCCAAGCTGACGTTGCCAGAACGGTTGTAGAGATGAATGGTGAAAGAGAGCAAGACATAACTTTTCTTCCAAATATGCTTTTGGTGGTGGTGTCATCATAACGGTGCGTTTCTTTGCACTATAGAAAATCAGTTCTACTTTTGGAATGTTCGGTAGATCAAACATTTCATAAAATCGGTATACAACATCAACTTTATATTTTCCGTGATTATCTTCAACTAAGAGTCCCTCTTCAGTAAAAGCGATTTCAGGTGTTTTGAGTGCAACTGTTCTAAGTCCAGCATCACAAAGAGCATCCGCAAGCCATATCATCTCTGGATGATAGTCCTCAGATTCATCTGACACCACAATCGCAAGGGTAGCATCCTTTTTCTTTGCTAAAGCGCGAATCATCTCGGCAAATCCAACCACCATACCATCTTTACCCCCGATGATGTCATATCCGAGTTTTGTATATAGTCGTGCCAGACAACCTGTTCCACCGATGAAGCCTGGTATAGAGTCCAACTCAGTTATTACGCGTTCCTCATCGGAAGTGGGTAATATATCTGGTCGCATGACACCGGGAAGTTGTGTTTTAAAGCGGTTCATTCGTCCTTGCTGGATGACACTTTCCGGTTTGCCAATATCTAAGTATTCTGCGACCCAATCAGGTTGAATACCTCGAACACTTTGAGAATAAAGGAGATTACATGCGCGGTAAAATGTTAAAAGGTGAGGACCGAGTTCTTCTAACCAGTTCAGTTCTGACTCAGTTAGCCAGAACGGTTCGGGTGAGATTCGCCATGAGGTATTGCAATCGTGATGGACTGCCCTTTTTTCTGCGGTAAATAATTTCTCTTTCGGTATTTCGTCATTAATTAACAGACATAACTGTTTTGCATCCAAACTATAACTCCCAAATGAAAATAATGTTGTCAATTATCCTTAGAGAATAACCTGCTTGACAGAATCTATTTTATCCTGTGCAGCGATTGACTTGATGACATTGCGCGGAACGAAACTATCCACATTAATAAGGGTCAACGCAACATCTTCAATGCGGGATCGACCCACCGTCATATCCGCTATGTTTATATTGTGTTCTCCCAAGATGGTACCCATAAGTCCAATAATCCCAGGTTGGTCTCGATTGCTAATGAGGAGAATATGTCCTTCAGGAGTTGCATTTAGATCAAGTTGGTTGATGCGAACAATGCGTATCTCTTTGCGTCCGAAGGTTGTCCCAGCAAGGATTGTATCACCTTTATCGGTTGTAACGGTGACTGTGATCAAGTTTGAATAATCAGTCTCTGCATCGCTCTTGGTCTGTGTCACGGAAATTCCGCGTTGTTTAACCAAGAAAGGAGCATTCACATAATTTACCTCTGATATCACAGGTGTCAATAGACCTTTCTGTAATGCGACTGTAATCGGTTTAACATCCTCTTGTTGAAAAAGAGTTCCACTATATTGAATTTTGATTGTAGATATTTGACCTTCAACTATTTGCGCGTGGAAACTACCAATTTTCTCTGCAAGTTCAAGATAAGGACCCAAGATGTCATACATTCTCGGATCAATTTTGGGTTGATTGACAGCATTAGCGACAGGTTTACCTTGAAGTGCGTTAATGACTTGTTGTGCGACTTCAATGGATACATGTTCTTGTGCTTCGGTTGTGGATGCACCAAGGTGAGGTAGAGCGAGGACGTTATCCAATTCAAGGAGTGGACTGTCAATTGCGGGTTCGTCTTCAAACACATCAAGCGCAGCACCAGCGATCTGTTTATCTTTCAATGCAGCGTAGAGTGCAGTTTCTTCTATGATACCGCCACGTGCACAATTGATGATTCTCGCGGTAGGTTTCATGAGTTTTATTTCAGATTCACCAATGCTGTGGTAGGTTTCTGCGGTAAGAAGTGCATGAACAGAGATAAAATCAGATTCACGAAAGAGCGAATCACGGTCAACGAGACGCACACCCATTTTATCAGCTGAGTTTGCGGTAATGAATGGGTCAAAAGCAATGAGTTTCATCTCAAATGCATTTGCACGTTTTGCGACTTCACGTCCAATTTTCCCAAGACCAACAGTTCCAAATACTTTACCGTAAAGTTCAACGCCAATATAATCATTTCGTTCCCAAATACGATCTCTAAGTGATATTCCTGCAGGAACAAGGTTTCGTGCTAATGCTAGCAACATTGCGATGGTGTGTTCCGCTGCTGCGATTGTATTACCATCAGGAGTATTTACAACTAAAATGCCGCTTTTTGTAGCTGCTTCAACGTCGATATTATCTACACCGACTCCTGCACGTCCGATTACCTTAAGCTGCTTTGCTGCATCAATAACATCTGCTGTTACTCTTGTCCCACTTCTAATCAATAGTGCATCATAATCCGCAATACGTTTTAACAAATTCTCATGTGACAATTCTAACTCAACATCTACCTTGAAGTCACCATTGTTGATTAAGACATCTAATCCTTGCTGCGATAGCAAATCACTAATCAGCACTTTGTTCATAGTTTTAAATCCTCCCGCCAAAGCAGCTTTGAGCATTTGCAATTGTAGCACTTAAGGTTAGCGGTGTCAATATATTTTCAAAGATTACTTGTGGTTTTTCTGGTATTAGCAACAAAGTTTTATGTTGCATTCATTTTGGATCGCAATAAGAATCGGACTTTAAATCAACCTTTTTAACGTTTACTTCATCCCCTATTTTCAATCCATAGCGAGCACTTGCATTGCCTAAATTTACTGAAATCTCTAATAGGCCGAAACTACTAATGATAGCTAAAGGTTCACCCGGTTTCGACTCGGAATAGGAACTGTTTAGTTTCTGTAATCTGACTGATCCTGCTATAATTTCGTAACAAAGTTGGTATTGTTGTTTGTATAGTTTTCCTGTTGTGGATTCATTTGAAGAACCAGATAAAAGAAACTGTGCAAGAAAATCCTCTGAAATATTTGTAATCAAATTCCCAAAACTGTCGACTTTGATGACTTCACCTGTCAAAGTGGTTTCATCTATATTTACCATTGGTACAGTAAATCGGACAAATTTACATAATGGAGTTCCAAAATCAGTAAGGGGTACACCGAGGGATAGATGAGCTGCAATAGGTGCAAAAATATCTCTACCATGGAAGGTGTTACTGACTTTAGGTAATAAGTAGTCAGTGTTTTGTATAGTAACAGCATTGGGTTTGTTAATGTTTTCAGTATCAGTTTTGTGTAGCAGATAACTTAGTACACCGTTGTTAGGACAAACAAATAATGCGTTATCTGTTTGACACACAATTGCTTGTCGATTGCTGCCGACACCAGGATCTACGACAATGACATGTATTGTGTCTTCTGGGAAGAAACGGTATGAGGAATGGATTGATAATGCTGCTTGGTGTATATCATGAGGCGGAATCGCGTGCGTCAGATCAACAACTTTGACATTTGGATTTATGTTTAGGATGACTCCTTTCATGACACCGACATACACATCGCTTGTACCAAAATCGGTTGTTAGTGTAATGACGCGTGGAGATTTGTTCATACTGATGTGCTATACCGTGATTACCTTATAGATTTTGCTGCATCCATGCAAAACTTTTTTGTTGACCTGTTCCATCATTTTCTCTACCTTCATATTCACAGCACCAGACGCCATCATAACCCGCATCACGTAGACATTGGATTGCTTTCTTGAGATCAATTTCACCTTCTCCCAATGCTTCCCCGCGATAGTTACCCCGCGAACCAGTACCATCTTTTAGATGTGTGTGTATGGTATAAGGTGCGATGATTTCGTAGAACCTACCGACTGTCTCTAAGTCGTGACCAGCCCATCGGTAGTTCATTGTGTCCATATTCGCACCGACATGTTTAGAACCCACCCGTTCAAAGAGTTCTACTTGTAAATCACCATCATTGGTGACCAATCCGTGATTGTCAACTGCCAAATAGATATCTTCCTGTTCAGCGAATTCAAGACATCGGGTTAAGCATCCTGCCATAGCTTCAACCCATCGGTTCTTGGGAACAGAATCCTTCATAGAGCCGCCTTCTGTACGCAGTACAGAAGTACCAAGTATTTTAGCTATTTTTGCGATACGTTCCATCCTTTCAACCTGTGCGGTTATAGTTTCTTCCTCTAACACCACAAAGTCGTTACCCGCACCAAGAGCGGAAACCTGCAACCCATAGGATTCAACCTGTTTTCGTACGGCTTCAGCATTAGTTTCTGGTTCAGATGCATCTGCATTCCAGACTGTTCCTATTGCAAGTTCAACGTAACCAAATCCTGTATCACTACAAAACTTGAGAAAGTCGTCAAGTGAATTACCAGCATAGTTATAATGGATAAGACCAAGTTTAGACATATTATTGTTTCCTATATTAAAAAGTTTTTGGAATTTAATGCGTGAATATGATATAATACATTTATAAAAGAGAAGAGTCAAGCAGTTTATATCTTTTGAAAATAGATTAGGGAGAACAATGGAGAAATATAATCCTCTAACTGATCCGAAATTACATGAGATCTATGAAAAAGTAATAGCGAAAGAACGTCTATCGTTTGAGGATGGGTTAGCACTTTACGAGAGTCCAGATATAAATGGTGTCGGTTTAATTGCGAATTATGTTCGTGAACGGTTAAACGGGAATGTTACATTCTACAATATCAATCAACATATAGATTACTCCAATGTGTGTATCCTACATGCCCGTTGTCATTTTTGTGCGTTTGCACGGAAGAACATGCAAACAGAAGGTGCTTGGGAGATGAGCGTAGATGAGTTTTTGGATAAAGCCATGTATTCTATAGAACATGGATGTACCGAAATTCATAGTGTCGGGGGATTGCACCCAAAATTACCTTTTGACTACTATTTAAAGATTATTCGGGGACTCAAAGAACGGATGCCAGAAGTCCATTTAAAGTTCTTCACTGCGGTTGAAATACATCACTTTTCGCGTATATTTAAGATGTCAATAGAGGAAGTTTTAAAACAACTCCGTGAAGTAGGTTTGGATTCATTGCCGGGAGGTGGAGCGGAGATATTTGCTGAAGAAACCCGTGAGAAGATATGTCCTGGAAAACTCAGTGCAGAAGGATGGTTAGAGATACACGATATTGCACATAGTTTGGGTATTCCTACAAACGCAACCATGCTCTATGGTCACCTTGAAACAAACGCGGATAGAGTTGACCATCTCATCAGGTTGCGTGAACAACAGGATAAATCTGGTGGGTTTGTAACATTTATTCCTCTTGCGTTCCATCCTGCGAACACTCGGATGGCATACTTACCCTCAACCACTGGATTAACTGATTTACGAAACATTGCAGTTTCTCGTTTGCTGTTGGACAACATACCCCACATAAAAGTATACTGGATTATGACCGGATTGAAAACTGCACAGATTGCTCTCAGTTTCGGTTCAGATGATATTGATGGTACAGTAACAGAAGAAAAGATTACCCACATGGCAGGTGCTGATACACCGGAAGCTGTATCAGTTGAAGCACTTACACGTCTGATTGAAGAAGCAGGATATGTTCCCGTTGAACGCGACACACTTTACAATGAAATAATTCGAGAGGGTCATCAGTGGTACAGAAAAGCCGCATAAGAATTGGTGCCGTGTCATTTTTGAACACGAAACCCCTGATTTATCCGCTCATGAGTTGTGACTTTCAGTCAGAAGAAATATCCCTCAGTTTACATTTACCCAGTCAACTTGCTTCAATGTTAGAAGATAATGAATTAGAAGTGGGTTTGATTCCAATTGTTGAATACTTTCGTGCAAATGATCGCGGAGATAGTTATCGTATTCTTCCAGGTATTTCAATCGCATCGCGCGGAAGTGTCTTAAGCATTCAATTGTTTAGTCATGTGCCGGTTCATGACATACAAAAAATTGCATTAGATACAAGTTCAAGATCATCAGTTGCTCTATTGAATATCTTGCTTGTTGAGAAATATCAAATATCCCCAGTTTTTGTTTCTTGTGAACCATCGGTAAATCCTACCACTGTTGATACTGATGCGGTTTTACTCATTGGTGATGCAGCCCTCAAGAATCTGGGAGTAACAGAATATAGTTATGATTTAGGGTATGAATGGCATGAACTCACAGGACTACCTTTCGTCTATGCGTGTTGGGTTGCAAGGGAAAAAGTGGGTCTCGGAAACATCCCAAAATTGCTTACAGATGCAAAAGATATTGGTGTTAAGCAGATACCTGAAATAGCACAAATTGAATCAGAAAAACTGGGTTTACCAGAAGGTTTATGCAAGAGGTATTTGCAAGAACATATCCACTATGACTTGGATGAAACAGCAATTGCGGGTCTTGAACGATTTTACGAACTTGCTGTGAAAAACAAACTTATCAAACCATCTGGGAACTTGCATTTTGTGTAATATGAACAGGTCATATAAAATTAATATTTTAAATATTGGACAAGAATAATGAATTCCGCTGAAGAAACTAACAGTGCAGACGACTTTACTCAGAAGTTTTTGGATTTTTTAAAAGAATCAGGCCTCCGTTTGACACAAAAGCGGTTGGATGTGGTGAACCAAGTTTTTGTATTCCCTGGTCATTTCCAAACCGAAGACATTTTGGTGCAGATGCGTCAAAATGGATATAATGTCTCGCGTCCGACAATCTACCGCACCCTTCCATTGCTTGTTCAAAGTGGATTACTTACTGAGTTTATTGATGCGCATAAGAATACACGGTATGAGACTATTCACTCTTTGAAAGAACACGCCCACCTTATCTGCCTTCGGTGTGGACAGATAGCCGAATTCAAAGAACCTCAGATAGATGCATTGCAAAAAGCTGTATGTGAAGCCCATCAGTTCAGAGCTGTTCGCTTCAGAAACGAGATCATTGGTTATTGTACTGAATGCCAAGAGGAAATAGATAATCAGGATAATCCGGACGTATAATTTCACTCCATCCAAATGAACCTAAGTTGCCTACCTGTCACTCTCTATAACGACATCTTCTCAGGAAAAAGATCTGTTGCTGATTGGATCCAATTCGGTGCTGAATTGGGATTAGATGCAGTTGATTTTAGCATCAAGTTTTTTCCCCAACGTGATACAGAAGCGGTTAAGCAGATTCGATCAATTCTTGAAAAACACAGAATACGTGCTTGTATGTTGGCGTGTTATTCTGATTTCACGCATCCAAATAAGACACAAAGGGATCAAGAGCTGTCTAATCTCAAAGTTGACATCTCCCTTGCAAAGGCATTGGGAGCAGAGTTTGTTAGGGTGACTGCAGGGCAAAACCATCCGGGTATTGAACGTAAAAAGGGAGTTCAATGGGTAACTGATGGAATGAGACAAGCTCTTGATGTAGCAGAAGATTATGGCATCACGCTTGCTTTTGAGAATCATACTATAGGTGCACCGTGGCAATATTGGGATTTTTCTCAACAGTCAGAGATATTTATAGAAATTCTTGATGGACTTTCCGACACACCGCTGGGTGTGTGTTTTGACACAGCAAACCCACTTGTCCTGAAGGAGGATGTGCTAAAACTATTGGACAAAGTGATTGATCGTGTTGTAGTGTTACATGTCTTTGACCTAAGCGAGATAGGTTCATTTGAACCTGTTTGTATTGGGACGGGGGCAGCTCCAATACCTGAAGTTTTTAACCGCATGCAAATAGTGAATTTTGATGGGTGGGTTAGTATTGAAGAAGCAAGTCGTCAAGGTCGTCAAGGATTTGAGCAAGCAATTAGGTTTGTAAGACAAGCATGGATAGATGTAGCAACCGTGTGATTCTGTGTTTTGGTAAATAGTTGGAGTATTACTGTTCTTCAGATATCTCAGCATCTCTTGCGAAGTCGCTGAGTATAGTTGGTGTAGCAGTATCAAAACCGATAAAGTCTATCATGTCAGGATCGTTTGGGTCTGCAATGGAAAAGTTGTTTGCCACCATTCCTACCACTGCACACTTTGCGTGTCTTCCCATTTTTTCTCGATACATATCCAATGCAGTTTTAGGGTGAATTTCCCCGTGCCACGTTTCGTTATCGGTGTAAATCACGAACACATCTACTTCAAGTTTGTTTTTCATTGCATATTGCATTGGTAGGGAGCAATCAGTTTTACCTTGTGGAAGACCTGATACGGCTTCAACCGCACTTGCCAACCTATCTGTAGCAGTAATAGGTACTCGTATAAAATTCTCAGAAAACCCGTAGATGTGGTAATGTGGTTCGGTACGTGCAGTAACCATCGCCATTGCTGCAGATGCGTTGCGCGGTGTAAGCCCTTGGCAACCAGCAACCATCCCAGATGCCATTGAACCTGAAACATCAAGTGCTAAGAATGTATTCTTTTGACTTGGTTCAATGTTGTCAAATGCCATATAAAAAGCGGAGTCTAATGCATCAATAATTTGTGGTACAGGTTCCCATGACAGACTTCCTCTCATCCCGCTACCGGACCGGTATGTTGTCAAAGCCATAAGAATCTGGATTGGGTGTATGCGAGATTTTTTAATTGCATCTGGGTTTAGTCTATTTAGAACTGTCTGAATATCAGGAGCGAAAGGTTTTAGTAAACCTACCTGGGTCATTTTTCCGAGATTACGTACTGTTGCGATGACAGGCATGTTTTTTAACAACGCAGCCCAAATTTCAACATCGTTCTTCCACTGATTCGGCACCATCTCATGTGTGAATTGATGTGTTTCAATGATTTCAAGAACTTCCGCACTCTTTTTGGCAACTTTTAGTTCTTCATAGGCTGCGAGTAGTTCTGGAAAATCGTCAGTCGCGTCGTAAATAGTTGCTATCTTTTCACTATCTTCAGTTCCGCGATGTACAATGCGTTTTCCTGTATCTATCCCTTTGATCCATCGATATAAACCATTGTTCTCTCCATAGTGGCACTTTGACAGAACATCAGCGTGACTCCACTTGTTGCGTGTCTGGTATTTCAGTACTTGAAACGTTAACGTGTCAGTGTCTTTTGTACGGTACCATTCTCCGATTAACCTTCTGACAGAGCGACCCCATCCACGCATTCCATCAATAAACGAAACGAATGTGAAAAGGTGTGTTCCAATGCGCGCCACGTCACATAAAACTTCTTGAATTTTCTGTTTAGTTGCTTTATTCCCATGAGTGAATGCAAGAGCCAATGCATATAATGCGGGATCGTTCTTAGGGGCGCGACCTGATACTGAAATCTCACGTATTCTCTGAACAACTTGGACACCATCCTCAGCGATGCATTTTAGGGTAGAATCTACGTTAACCTTTGTCAGATCCTGTTCTGCGGCATAATAGGATCCACCTTCGGTACCCAGAAGAAGGAACCTGTCTAAGTTTGTCCAGATAGAGACGGGATAGACGTATCCACCAGCAGAATTTTCTATCTGCTTTTTGTCTAAAGGTTGTCGTTGGTGTGGATACAAGGGAGCATATTTTCGCAAATAACTCATGGTTTCACCAAAAATAAGGGACGGGCAAGGTGCGTATTGCGAAGATTCAATGGATAACGCAATACTTCGGCCCGTCAACGGAGACGCTGGATAAAAATCGGAATACTAACGCTCTACCCCTGAGCTACAGTCGGTTTCGCATTACACTCCACCTTCTGGCAGGATTCGAACCTGCGACCACGTTAACGCATTCACACGACCCAGAGTCAATATTTTCAAGATTGAGGATTTTTACCTGTGTTCAATATTAAGAAAATCTTAGGCAAATCATTTCCAAGTAGAATATTCATTATACTACAACTATTTTTATAATGTCAAGTAAATTGTTTCAAGGGGCAGGGTTATTTAGTTTTAGGTATTTTTGATGATTTTTTGCTGTGACGTTAATTTTATGGGATACCATCTTGTCCGTGTCTTTAGTCCCGTAGGGACGATATGTTTATAGAAAAATGTTATCTAACTCTCTTGAGTTCCATAGGAACGGCATAGAAGAATAAACATATCGTCCCTACGGGACTAAAGAGCTGGTGAGGGTATTCGTTTTCTATAAACATATCGTCCCTACGGGACTAAAGAGCGATGTTCATGTTTCAATAATCTAAAATTGATGTATAAAGTTCGGTTAGGAAACCGAACCTTGTATTAACTTACAGTAAATCTCAATAACAGAAAACTATTAAAAACTGAATAACCCTGTCCAAGGGGTGTGTAAAGTTTTGGTTACTGTGTGTAGGGGTGGGATCTCCCCGCCACATAGGTGTCAACTTAAGAAAAAGTCAAGTGCTAAATACCCCATCCCGGTAGGCGTGCTTTGTAAGCGCGCCGATAAACACAGGATTGGCAACGGCGTGCTTACAAAACACGCCTGCGGGTGAGTGCGGGTGAGTGCGGGGCGCGCTTACAAAGCACGCCTGCAGGGGAGTGCGGGGGAGTGCGGGGCGCGCTTACAAAGCACGCCTGCAGGGGAGTGCGGGGGAGTGCGGGGCGCGCTTACAAAGCATACCTGCGGGTGAGTGCGCGTGAGTGCGGGGCGCGCTTACAAAGCACGCCTGCAGGGGAGTGCGCGTGAGTGCGGGGCGCGCTTACAAAGCACGCCTGCAGGGGAGTGCGGGGGAGTGCGGGGGAGTGCGGGGCGCGCTTACAAAGCACGCCTGCAGGGGAGTGCGGGGGAGTGCGGGGCGCGCTTACAAAGCACGCCTGCGGGTGAGTGCGCGTGAGTGCAGTTGAGGGGCGCGCTTACAAAGCACGCCTGCGGGTGAGTGCGGGTGAGTGCAGTTGAGGGGCGCGCTTACAAAGCACGCCTGCGGGGTGAGTGCGGGGGAGTGCGGGGCGCGCTTACAAAGCATGTCTACCTTGAGTGAGAAAATCAGGATTTCAAGGTTTCCCTCCTACAATAATATGAATCGCTAAGTTGACACCTATGGGGTGGGATCTCCCCGCCCCATAGGCGTCAACTTAAGAAAAAAGTGTTAGCATTTCTCTTGTGGGAGGGGTTTTCAACCCCGATTTGAGAGGAAAAGCGCATAAATTCGGGGTTGAAAACCTCTCCCATAAGAGGTTAAAATCCTTAAATTGACGCTTATGAGGTGAGGTCTCCCCGGCCGAACAGAAGTTTTACGCGGGCGAGGAAACCTCGCCCCTACGATGTCCACAGTCCTTTAACGCCAAACAAGGTTGATAGAAACTGGTTGTACTTCTTTAAATACCAGGATTTCATTAAAAACTTTGCACACCCGTTCCAAGATAAATTCATTTTGATATATAGATGTAGAGTGAGTATAATATAGTGAATATTACAATGCATAGTTATCATAGTTTTTCAAAATAGATAATTACTCTCATAAGTTGAAATAGAGAATATTCACAGATGAAAAAACTGATCATAATTTTTATTTTTACCATAATCTTACTTGGAATCGGAATGTTTTTCTATACAGTTGACAAGAAGAATCCACATTCCCTGCTTGCTCGTATACCTGTATCACTACCACATAAACATGCGACACCTGATGCGGAATTAATTGAACATACGCATACATACGATCATACCCACGCTAATCACAAATTATATGATCCAAGTTCTGTTGAGGGGTTAGAATCTAATAGCCATCCGATTCAACAAAATTGGGAACGTATTGATCTTGAAACTATTCAGGAAAAATACCAACCTTATACTATTGACCAAATGAATAAATTGTGGACGCAGGATTATAGTAATCAAATTATTTCAGCTAAGAAAGAAAGACTTGATAAGACTTATCCAAAAAATAAATGGTTGAAACGCAATCTGGATTTGGGACAACCGATTCGTGATTATTCTGACTACCGTATGGTGTTACAACGGCGCATGTATATGGTGAACCGAAAAGCACTCTGGAACGCAGCCGGACGTGAGGAAAAGCAGGCATTGAGAAACAGTCTACAATTACCTGATGAAATTGATACTTGGAAGGAATATGAGGATGCATTTCTAAAGTTTTGGATTGTTGCTGCTTATGAATCCCTACTTTCAGAGGAAACTGAGACAGTATATGTATATATTACTGATGGGAATAAGTTTACAAAGTTCACTGGAGCGAGATTAAAGCGTAATCAGATGCATGACTTAATGTATTACGGTATTGTTCCAGAAGGACTTCATGTTGTCTATCTTGATGAGAATGGAAATGCACTTCCCGCAAGAATAAAGCCTCGATTTTATGAATGGTATCTGAAGGAATTAGACCAAGCGTACACATTCGTTGAGAAGATCATCTCTGAACATAAAGATTTTTATATATCACAACCTGTACAGAATTCCAAAACGAAAAATACTGAGAAAAAACTTAATCTGCATGATTCTTTTGGATTGTTGCGTGATTTACATTGGGATGAATTGCCGAAAGATTTGAAAGTATTACAGAATGCTATTAGAAAACTTGAAACTATTAAACGGCAGGGAGAAGAAAAAATGCAATTGCAACCTTAAGGTTAGACCTACAAAAACAGTTGGAGTAATATGTTATTGATATCAAACATATCACTCCAATGTATTGTGTTTTCAAATGCAGCAATTAGAAGAATAAATCAATTCTCTTGTGTAAAATATTGTTGAAGAATAGTTATTTCACAGATTGTGCATTTTTCAAAGATCCCCATGTAGTTGTGAGTTTTTGATGTGGTTCAACACTTAGGGGTTGCGTTATTTCAGCAAAGTCTGAATCCTCAAAAGCAGAATTATAGACTATAACTTCATCAATTACACCTTCAAACCAGTCTATATTGGTGCCTTCATTTTCACCATCATGATAGATTGTTTTTTGAAGTACATAGCCTATTGAAGTATCGTTTGTATGGGAATAAAGTTGTCCACCACTTTCCGTATCAGCAAGATTACCATCTAACCACAATTCTAATTTATCGTCTTCAACTTTATCGGTAGTGTTGCGAAGGACTAAAGCGACATGATGCCAACGATTTGATTTTATATTTGCAGACATCCAGCTGCCATCCCAATTATAGTTTGTGCGATTCCATCCGCCAACATAGACATTACCGTTTTGTACATAAACTGTGAGTCCTTTATTTAAACCACCTTCTTGAAATATCAATTGTTTTTCAGTTTTAGATGCGTCAAAACACTTAAAGTATGCAGCAACTGTTCGATCAGTGTAGGGACCGCCAGTGTTGATGAGGTCGTTATCAGGAAATTTTATTCCATCGCCTTCTCCATCAAATTCCATTGCTTTACCAACAATCCCATCAACGGCTTCTGGGTTGCCAACGATAGTACCATTAATTTTATTTTTTGAGGTATCAGTAGCAAAGCCATCTTCAAAGGTTATTGCAATTGCTACCGTTTCTTCATCTCGTTGTGCATCTACTTGAGGTGTAAGTAAGATAGTAAGTATGAAACAATTGAGACAAAACATTGTCATTGACAAAAGTTTGTGTTGTTTGACTAATCTTATTGCTTGAGTCATCACTACAACTCCTTTGGAACAAATATTTGTAGTTCCATTCGTATTTTTTTAGAAACTGAAGTTAGAAACCTTTTATAATTATTACCATTTTGCAAATATTAATCAATATTTTTTATTTTTGAACGCGGTCGTACGACTCTGAATCCGACTGTATGTGATGATTCCAACGGATAAAAGTGTGACCGTAAAGCTGCACGTAGAAATATGCTCCCGCCATCCCACGCTCCACCACGAATTACTCGCGGTCTTAATACATCTCTGTAAATTAAATTCAATGGATTTTGCTTGTTACCCTTGCTGTTTTTTTGATAGTAATCTGGGTCAAATTCATCAAGGCACCATTCCCAAACATTTCCAGCAAGATCGGCAATACCATCAGGAGAGTTTCCGTTAGGAAATTGTCCCACCGGTGTCGGACGGTTGTAGCGTTTACCGAAATTAGCATGATGTCGTATTTTTGGGATTTCATCACCCCATGGATAAATTCTTCTATTGATGCCGCGAGCTGCGCGTTCCCACTGTGCTTCAGTTGGCAAACTGGCTCCTATCCATTCTGCAAACGCTTGTGCGTCAAACCATGTCACGCCGACAACAGGTTGTGTATCATTGTTGAAGTTATCATCATTCCATATCTCTTGACCTTGTAGTCCTTTAGGTGAAGGTCGTCCTGTTGCATGTATAAAAGCTCGGTACTGTGCATTAGTGATTTCATATTTTGATATCTGATATGAGGATAGATTAACTTTGTGTTGTGGTACCTCTGTATGAAAGTTCTGTTTTTCAAGGAGCGAAGTTCTTAATAATGCTTCTTTGTATGCGGCATCTGCTTCTTCCGGAGTTGACCCCATCAGAAACTCACCGATTGGAATTGTAACCCATTCTATTGTGTCAAATATCTTTTTTGCATCTGGGTGTACATCAGCTGTTATATTACAGAAGAGTATGGTGAATATAAAAGAAAGAATTGTAAGACAAAAGAAGCGCATGTTCCGTTCTACTTAGGATTTTCTAAGACAGCTATGTACGGTAGATTTCGGTGTGACTGTGCATAATCAAGTCCATAACCGACAACAAAGACGTTCGGTATTTCAAAGCCAAAATAGTCTATTTTAACCGCAACTTCCCGACGATGTGGTTTATCAAGAAGCGTACAAATTTTGATGGATTTTGGATTTAATTTTTGTAAGTGTTCCGTGAGAAGTTTCAATGTTTGACCGGTGTCAATAATATCTTCAACTATAAGAACATTTCTATGTTTAACATATTCACTTCCAGCGGAAATGAATTGAATTTCTTTTGATGGTATAGTACTATCATTATAACTGGATGTCTGCAGGAACTCAAATCTTAATGGTATTGATATTTCTCTTGCAAGATCTGCCAAAAAAAACGCTGCTCCTCGCAAGACACATATAAGAACAAGTTCTTGGTTTTCATAGTCTTGTGAAATTTGTTTACCGAGTTCACGGATGCGGTTCTGTATCTGTTTTTTAGTATACAGAACAGAATTAGGATATGGTTCTGCTTTTTTCATATTGTAAGTGGAGACACCTTTTTGTTGTATTTTGGATTCTAAATTTTTCATTGGTGTTAAAACCTATGACCCACATTAATTCATCACCACTTATGAGCAATGGGATACGATTACGTTGATCTTGTGGAACTTTTTTATCAATAAAATAGTCCTTGACCTTCTTTGTTCCCTGCATTCCAAAAGGTTGAAATCGGTCACCTTGTCGTCTATTGCGAACAGATAGTGGATAGTTTATTTTACTACAATCAAACATTGCTTCATTGACACCGTCAGGTATAGAAGGAACACAGTCTGTTGCCATATCAACAAAAGTAACAGTGATTACAGCATTTGGAATAGAAAGAATAGTTTTACCAGGTATGTTTAGAATGTACTCAAAATCATTGAACTTATCAGAAGTTCTTTCAAAAATAAGTTCTTGATAGGCGCGTTTAAAAGTGAACTCGTCACGCAATGTGAATTTTGCATTCGGTTTCTCCCCGTGAATAATGTCAAGTATTGTTTGGCAATGGTCATAGGAGATGTCATTGAGTTGTCCCATTATGTCAGAGATTGCATATCTTAGAATCCGTCTCTGCAATGCAATGTGGTTTTGTTGGAATTTCTGACGATTTAAAACTATTGAAGCAGGATTGGAGTCTGTTTGTTTACATTCTGTATAAGTCTGTTGAGCGATAGTTTCAAGATATTCCGTTTCACTTCCTAAAATTTCTGCAGTGCGACATAATCCATTTTTTATATTTGGATTATAATCTTGTTCAAGAATGGGAATTAACTCGTGTCGGATTCGGTTTCGTAAAAATTGTTTGTCTGTATTTGTTGGGTCTTCTTTCGTAACAATATCAATAGACTTGAGATATGTTTCAATATCTTTCCGTGTGAATGTAGCAAGGGGTCTAATGTATTTACCATCTCTGATAGGAGCAATTCCCTTCAACCCGGTGCTGCCAGTACCACGGATGAGATTCATCAAGACCGTTTCAGCAATATCGTCTTTGTGATGTCCAAGTGCTACTTTGGTTGCCCCTGTTTTTGCACAAGTTGTTTCATAGAATTCGTACCGAACTTTTCGTGCAGCTGCCTCAATAGATAGTTTCCATTCTTTACTTAATTGCGAAACATCAATGGTGTGTAAGGAAAAGGAAATTTCTAATCGTGATGCATGTTTGCGAACATATTCTGCATCATTTGCAGAATCATGTCTGAGTGAATGATCAATATGAACTACGTGGAGATTGCAATTCAGTTGAGATTGTAGTGCATGCAGCCCATTTAGGAGTGCCATGGAATCAGCACCTCCTGATACAGCGATGAGAACGGTATCACCATTCTCAATCATGGCATGTTTTTTTATGAAGCGATAGAGATTTTGCACAAAACGGGAGTTCATGAGGGTAGACCTTCAAAGAACGATGCCGGTGCGGAGAGTCGAACTCCGGACCACACGATTATGAGTCGTGCGCTCTACCACTGAGCTACACCGGCAAAATAGTAGAGAAGTCTATAAAATTAGTATACCATATATATTGACAAATGTCAAATAATAGAGGCATTCAAATGTCACGATGAATCTTTGTTGGAGGACAGTTCAACAATTAGTTGATTTCTTGATTTAGAGATTCTGACTACACCATGTCAAATATTTTACAGACATATCAAAAACATCAAATGATACCATTTTCATGTGATAATGTCTCATTAGTAGCGGAAATCTGGTAGGAGCGACCTCACGGTCGCGACCGGGAGGTCGCTCCTACCGAAGAGAGTAACCCCCTGCCAGTAAATAGTAGAATTACTTAATGAGACAAGATTTATTTGAATTGGTATGAAAAGAACTTTACACACCCTATAATACACCCTGCAGATGGAGTGTTTGGAAAATACTGGTTCAGACATAATCAAAAATATTTGCACACCCAAAAATACCAAAATACCACATCAATTTGACAATTGTATCAGTTGATGTTAAAATTATTGAGTTGCGATAGAAATATAAAGTCAGTAAGATGGTAACTGTATTATAGACTCGTTACACCAGAAAAGGAATCACTGCATTTGGCAAGAAGTTGTGTCCTAAATTATCTTCATGAGGTGCTTAATAAGCGAAAAGCGGGTTATCTCGTTCTAATTGACCCTGAGGAATGTGAGTTGGAAGCGTGCGCTAAGCTTGCATGTGAAGTTGAACGTGCAGGGGCTGATGCACTCTTGCTTGGAGGAAGTTTGTTGACAAGAGACCTTCATCCAATTGCAGCGTCACTGAAGGAGAAAACGTCGCTACCAATCATATTGTTTCCAGGTGATTCTATGCATCTTACGCCTCATGCTGATGCTATCTTGTATACGAGCCTGATAAGTGGACGAAATCCGAACTACCTAATCGGTGAACAGGTAAAAGCAGCGCCTTGGATACAACGGTATGGGTTGCAAGCTATACCAACTGGTTATATTCTCATTGATGGTGGTAATAGGACTGCTGTGGAATTTATGAGTGGAACAGCACCTATACCCAGAGACAAACCTGATATTGCTTGGCCTCATGCATTAGCTGCACAATACTTGGGGATGCAGCTCGTCTATTTAGAGGCTGGCAGTGGTGCAGAACTTCCCGTAGCAAATACGATGATATCCACTGTCAACACACATATAGATATTCCAATTATTGTTGGTGGTGGCATTAGAACACCGGAAATCGCTGCGGAGAAAGTAAATGCAGGTGCTGATTTTATTGTAACAGGGAACATTATTGAAAATAGTGGATCCTTTGAACTTATGAAGCAGTTCGCAGATGCTGTTCATGGATAATTAAAAACATAGATTATATTTTGACATGAAAAGAGGTAATTCATAGTGTCTGATAATAATGAAGTAGTAATAGAAATTGAGACGGATGAAGAAAAAACGGACAAACCGGAATTTTTAATTGATGATTCTGAATCTGAGGAGGAATCAGAAACATCGTCAGAAACAGAAGAACGTACACTTGAAACCGTTGAAGCAGAGCTTGAAGCAGTAAAAGAAGATTTCAAAAAACAACTTGAAGAAGTAGCTGAATCGGAACGTGAACAATTTGAGGAAGAACGTGAACGTTTGCTTCGTACAGCCGCAGAAGCAGAAAATGCCAAGAGACGTATCGAAAGCGAAGCAGAAAAACATCTCAAATTTGCTAACAGGAGTCTCATTGAAGGTCTCATTCCAGTATTGGATAGTCTTGAAGCTGCCATCAAGAGTGTTGATGAAAAAGTTGAGACAGACGAAGCAACCTCAGACATAACAACATTTAGAGATGGAGTAGAATTGGTTCAAAAACAGTTCATGGATGTGCTTAGAATACAGGGTCTCACACAGATTGAATCTTCTTCCAAGAAATTTGACCCTAATAAACATGAAGCGGTGTTTGCCACTGATTCCGAGGATGTGCCTGATGGAGAAATAATTGAAGAATTTAGGTGCGGTTATCAATTGCATGATCAAATTATCCGTGCGGCACAAGTAGTGGTATCAAAAGGAAAAGCAGAGAAAGAAATTCCCATAGAAATAGTTGATAATCAGAAACAGAAAAACGGTTCCGAAGAAGAATAAAAATACAAATCTATAACGATGGTAGGTAGATAGATGGTTCAAAAACGAGATTACTATGAAATCTTGAATGTAAACCGGGATGCAGATGAGGATATGATAAAGAAAGCATACCGTAAATTAGCGATAAAATATCATCCAGACAAGAATCCTGACGATAAAGATGCAGAAGAGAAGTTTAAAGAAGCGACCGAAGCCTATGATGTCCTGAAAACCCCAGAGAAACGGGAACGGTATGATCAGTTTGGTCATGCGGGTCTTGAGGGAGTATCATCTAGTGGTTATGGATTTGGTATTGATTTTGATGAAATCATCAGAGAGGTATTCGGTGATGTTTTTGGTGGTTCTCGTAGAACGCGCCAACAGAGACCTAAACAGGGACGTGATCTACAGACAAAAATAGAGATTTCGCTTGAGGATGCTTACAATGGACGAGAAGTAACTCTTGAGATTCCGCGTATAGAATCCTGTCCAGAATGTAGCGGTAGTGGTGCGGAAAGTGGGACAACAGTTGATACGTGTCCCCAGTGCAATGGACGTGGTCAAGTGACTCAATCTCAAGGATTCTTCATGATGACTCGAACATGTCCTCGTTGTCGTGGTGAAGGGCAGATCATCCTTACCCCTTGCAGGAAATGCAATGGACAGGGCAGGATAAGAGTTGAACGTGAGATAAAAGTGGCTGTGGACAGAGGCGTTGACAATGGTTTTGAATATAGGATTCGTGGAGAGGGAGAGGCAGGCGTGCTTGGTGGACCTCCTGGTGATCTCCATGTTGTTGTAATGGTCAAACCTCACTCCCAGTTCAAACGTGATAGTAACGATTTGATCACAACAACAAAAATAACATTTGTTCAAGCTGCTCTTGGGTGTTCCATAGAGGTAAACGGGATTGATGGTCGTCATGAGTTATCTATACCTGCAGGCACTCAGTTTGGGGATCTGCTACGGATTCCTGGAAAAGGAATGCCGAGATATAGAAGTTCCAGTTTTGGAGATCTTATTGTTCAAGTCGGGATTGAAACACCACGGAACCTTAATGAAGAAGAACAGAGTTTGTTAGAACAATTTGCTGGACTACGTGGCGAATCTACTAAATCGGGTCATGGAAGTTTCTGGGACAAATTATTTCATCTAAACGACGATGAAGAATAATGGTCAATCTCAGTTGTCTTAAGAACATTGGACATTATAACGAATTAAAAGTAAACCCCATAATTACCTACGGTACGCTGTGTGATTTTGGGTAGGTTAACCTTATGCGGGAGTTCAGTTTGTAGGTCCAAATCAACGGTATGAATCCCTTATTGGCATTCATACCGTTGATTTGGACCTACAAGATAGATTAAATCATTATAATGTCTATTTTGATAATTTACTTATATCACAATGCATTGGACACGTATTACGGTAACGACTACTGATCAAGCATCAGAAGCAGTTGCGAATTTTCTTTTTGACATAGACGCTTTTGGTGTTGAACTAAAAGACACTGACGATTCAACTACCAAGCTTATTGCTTATTATCCGCTTGATGACAGAGTTAACTCCCGAGTTCAGAAAATAAAGGCTTTTCTCACCAAACTTCCATCATGGGGAATCCAAGCACAACCTGCGACTATAGACTTAACCCGTGTTGAAGCAGAGGAATGGATAGATGCTTGGAAGTCATCTTTCACTCCACAAAATATTGGAAAACAGCTGCTTGTTGTTCCAACTTGGTCCGACATTGCACCAGATGACGAAACAATCATTATACGGCTTGATCCGGGAATGGCGTTTGGCACTGGATACCATCCTACGACACGACTGTCATTAGCACTATTAGAAAAGACGCTTAGACCTAATCAACTTGTTGCTGATATTGGAACAGGTTCAGGCATCCTTGCGATTACTGCTGTGAAGTTAGGTGCAGAATGTGTTGCCGCAACAGAACTTGATCACTCTGCTATACCTATCGCGCAAACTAACTTTGAACTTAATGATGTTGCTGAACAAATTACTGTGTGTCAGGGTGATGGTCTAAAGCCTTTGTTGGGGAAATATGACCTGATTGTAGGTAGTATTTTGACCAAAGTAGTGCTGACGATTATTCCTGACTGTCGATCACGACTGCTTCCTGAAGGCCAGGTAATTTTTTCTGGTATATTAGAAACGGAACTTGGAGTCGTGGAGGAGTCGTTAACAGAACATGGGTTTCAAACGGTAGAAGTAATGCAGGAAGCGGAGGAAGGTGTTGTGTGGGTTGCTATCTTAGGGCGGGTCTTTAACTAAACCGTGACATAGGGTGCATCTGCCTAAGTTGAGATGTGGCATCGTGGGTGATTTTTCGTCACCTATTATATGGCATTTTAGGCATGCGGGTGCTTCAGTAGATTGTTGATGTTCTATAATGTTTGAACGGGCTGGGGCTGCGTTGAAAAAGAGAATAACCATTACTATTGCATAAATTAGACCAATTACACAGACAATATACATTAAGGTCTTGGGACTTGCTTGATCGGTAGGCATTTAATTTTGAGTAAACTCCTAATCTGGTTTGTTTATTTTACGACTAATAGAATACCTTATTTACACCTGTTGTGCAACCTTAAATGTTCCAGGTTTATTCAGTTTTAAAAGATTTCTGTTATTGAGATTTACTGAAAGTTAATACTCAAATGAGGTTTCCTAACTGCACCTTATACATCAATTTTAGATTATTGAAACATGAACATCGCTCTTTAGTCCCGTAGGGACGATATGTTTATTCTTCTATGCCGTTCCTACGGAACTCAAGAGAGTTAGATAGCATTTTTCTATAAACATATCGTCCCTACGGGACTAAAGACACAGACAAGATGGCAACACATAAAATTAACGTCATAGCAAAAAATCATCAAAAATACCTAAAACTAAATTACCCTGTAAATGTTCAGGGGATGTGTAAAGTTTTGGTTACTGTGCGTAGGGGCTGGGTCTCCCCGCCCCATAGGCGTCAATTTAAGAAAATATTGTTGACATTTTTCTTGTGGGAGGGTTTTTCAACCTTGATTTGAGAGGAAAAGCGCATAAATTCGGGGTTGAAAACCCCTCCCACAAGAGGTCAAAATCCTTAAATTGACGCTTATGGGGCGGGGTCTCCTCGCCCGAATAGAGGTTTTACGCAGGCGAGGAAACCTCGCCTCTACGATGTACACAGTTCCCTAACGTCAAGCAAGCTTTGATAGAAACTTTAGATACCTCTTTTATAGTGAAAAATACAATTAACGACTTGTGCTAGTTACAATACCTTCGCCATTTTTGAGTGCTTCAGTTGAATGAGTATATAGTGTTGATCTACCATTGCTCTGTGATATTGTTAGGATTACATAAATAAAAATAACTTCAGGTTTTCGTTGAAGTATTTTTATTTATCATAGCGTCTAATTTGACGATAGAATCTGACAGAATAATTTATATGCACAATCTGGAAGAATGTGCTACAACTGACCACACAATCTGGATGAAGATTAATTTATTAATCGGGTAATAAATATTTTTCAGATGGTAGGCGTTGTTTGTAAGCGCGCTCTTGGGACTTGATGTGCCAGCGCGCTTACAAAGCACGCCTGCAGTTGGGGGCGCGCTTACAAAGCACGGCTTGCAGTGGTAGGCGCGCGGACAAAGCACGCTTGCAGTTGGGGGCGCGCTTACAAAGCACGGCTTGCAGTTGGGGGCGCGCTTACAAAGCACGGCTTGCAGTTGGGGGCGCGCTTACAAAGCACGCCTGCAGTTGGGGGCGCGCTTACAAAGCACGCTTGCAGTTGGTGGCGCGCGGACAAAGCACGGCTTGCAGTTGGGGGCGCGCTTACAAAGCACGCCTGCAGTTGGGGACGCGCTTACAAAGCACGCCTGCAGTTGGGGGCGCGCTTACAAAGCACGCCTGCAGTGGGGTATGCCAGCAGGTGAGGGCGGGGATGGCGCGCTTACAAAGCACGCCTGCAGTTTTTAGGGAGTATGGAGCGCGCTTACAAAGCACGCCTGCAGTGGGGTACGCCAGCAGGTGAGGGCGGGGATGGCGCGCTTACAAAGCACCAAATCAACGGTATGAATGCGCGTATGGCATTCCCCGCCAGCAGTTTTTAGAGAGTATGGAGCGCGCTTACAAAGCACGCCTGCAGTGGGGTACGCCAGCAGGTGAGGGCGAGGATGGCGCGCTTACAAAGCACCAAATCAACGGTATGAATGCGCGTATGGCATTCCCCGCCTGCAGTTTTTAGGGAGTATGGAGCGCGCTTACAAAGCACGCCTGCAGTGGGGTACGCCAGTAGGTGAGGGCGGGGATGGCGCGCTTACAAAGCACCAAATCAACGGTATGAATGCGCGTATGGCATTCCCCGCCTGCAGTTTTTAGGGAGTATGGAGCGCGCTTACAAAGCACGCCTGCAGTGGGGTATGCCAGCAGGTGAGGGCGGGGATGGCGCGCTTACAAAGCACGCATGCAGTTTTTAGGGAGTATGGAGCGCGCTTACAAAGCACGCATGCAGTGGGATATGCCAGCAGGTGAGGGTGGGGATGGCGCGCTTACAAAGCACCAAATCAACGGTATGAATGCGCGTATGGCATTCCCCGCCTGCAGTTTTTAGGGAGTATGGAGCGCGCTTACAAAGCACGCCTGCAGTGGGGTATGCCAGCAGGTGAGGGCGGGGATGGCGCGCTTACAAAGCACCAAATCAACGGTATGAATGCGCGTATGGCATTCCCCGCCTGCAGTTTTTAGGGAGTATGGAGCGCGCTTACAAAGCACGTCTGCAGTGGGGTACGCCAGTAGATGAGGGCGGGGATGGCGCGCTTACAAAGCACACCTGCAGTTTTTAGGGAGTATGGAGCGCGCTTACAAAGCACGCCTGCAGTGGGATATGCCAGTAGGTGAGGGCGGGGATGGCGCGCTTACAAAGCACGCCTGCAGTTTTTAGGGAGTATGGAGCGCGCTTACAAAGCACGCATGCAGTGGGGTACGCCAGTAGGTGAAGGCGGGGATGGCGCGCTTACAAAGCACGCCTGCAGTTTTTAGGGAGTATGGAGCGCGCTTACAAAGCACGCATGCAGTGGGGTATGCCAGCAGGTGAGGGCGGGGATGGCGCGCTTACAAAGCACCAAATCAACGGTATGAATGCGCGTATGGCATTCCCCGCCTGCAGTTTTTAGGGAGTATGGAGCGCGCTTACAAAGCACGTCTGCAGTGGGGTACGCCAGTAGATGAGGGCGGGGATGGCGCGCTTACAAAGCACGCCTGCAGTTTTTACGGAGTATGGAGCGCGCTTACAAAGCACACCTGCAGTGGGGTATGCCAGTAGGTGAGGGCGGGGATGGCGCGCTTACAAAGCACGCCTGCAGTTTTTAGGGAGTATGGAGCGCGCTTACAAAGCACGCATGCAGTGGGGTATGCCAGCAGGTGAGGGCGGGGATGGCGCGCTTACAAAGCACCAAATCAACGGTATGAATGCGCGTATGGCATTCCCCGCCTGCAGTTTTTACGGAGTATGGAGCGCGCTTACAAAGCACGCCTGCAGTGGGGTATGCCAGCAGGTGAGGGCGGGGATGGCGCGCTTACAAAGCACGCCTGCAGTTTTTACGGAGTATGGAGCGCGCTTACAAAGCACGCCTGCAGTGGGGTATGCCAGCAGGTGAGGGCGGGGATGGCGCGCTTACAAAGCACCAAATCAACGGTATGAATGCGCGTATGGCATTCCCCGCCTGCAGTTTTTACGGAGTATGGAGCGCGCTTACAAAGCACACCTGCAGTGGGGTATGCCAGTAGGTGAGGGCGGGGATGGCGCGCTTACAAAGCACGCCTGCAGTTTTTAGGGAGTATGGAGCGCGCTTACAAAGCACGCCTGCAGTGGGGTATGCCAGCAGGTGAGGGCGGGGATGGCGCGCTTACATAGCACGCCTGCAGTTTTTGGGAGTATGGAGCGCGCTTACAAAGCACCAAATCAACGGTATGAATGCCATTTAGGCATTCCCCGCCTACCGTTGGAGAAATATTTTATTACCGAATTAATAAATTAATCTTCATTAGGGACGATATGTTTATAGAAAACGAATACCCTCTCAGTTCTTTAGTCCCATTGGGACGATATGTTTATTCTTCTATGTCGTTCCTACGGAACTCAATTGGGGTGGAAAACATTTATCTACAAACATATCGTTCCTACGGAACTATAGTGAAATATACAATTAAGTTTACACTTGTTCTGTAGGAGCGATCTCCGAATCGCGACTGGACGTCTTGATAGTCGAGAATCGGAGTTCCCTCCTACACCTGAAAGTGAACGCCTTGATAGTCGGGAATCGGAGTTCCCTCCTACACCTGAAAGTGAACGCTTTGATAGTCGGGAATCGGAGTTCCCTCCTACACCTGAAAGTGTAAAAATAATTCTAAAATCCACTATAATGTCAGGTTTCTACAAAAACTTTACACACCCTAAATATTTTGTGTGCTTGAAAAATAAGAGGAAATAGCATATAATAACTGAAATGTATTTGAATATTGTGGAGGACTGTGGTGTGATACGTGAAGTTATACAGAAGGTTGTTGCTGGAGACTCATTGACTGAATCAGAGATGGTTGAAACCATGAACGAGATTATGGAAGGAGAAACGACAGATGCGCAAATTGCATGCTTCTTGACAGCATTGCGTTTAAAAGGGGAAACGATTGATGAGATAACTGGTGCTGCGAAGGTGATGCGTGAAAAAGCAGCTAAAGTGCCAACGTTACAGTCGTTAGTCGTTGATACATGCAGTACAGGTGGAACTGGGTTGCACTCGTTCAACATTTCAACCACATCTGCGTTTGTCGTTTCTGGGACGGGTGTACCAGTGGCTAAACATGGTAACAGAGGTGTTACTCGTCAAAGTGGAAGTGCAAATGTATTGATGGCGTTGGGAGTTAATATTGAGATTTCACCAGAACACGTTGGTCGGTGCATTGATGAAGTTGGCATCGGTTTTCTTTTTGCTCCTTTGCTACACGGTGCGATGAAATATGCAATTGGTCCTCGCAGAGAAATTGGAATTAGAACTATTTTTAACGCAATCGGTCCTTTGACAAATCCAGCAGGAGCACAAGCACAAGTGCTGGGTGTCTATGCAAAAGAACTAACACATACACACGCAAATGTTCTCAACAATCTTGGTGCACAACATGCGTTTGTTGTGCATGGTAACGATGGTTTAGACGAGATTACAACAACAACCACAACTCAAGTCTCAGAACTTGTGAATGGTGATGTGAAATCCTACACCCTTGATCCAACAACACTTGGTATACCTAAAGCTGAGTTAGGTTCATTACTTGGTGGCACTCCAGAAGAAAATTCAGAAATAACAGTGAATATTCTAAAAGGTGAAAAGGGACCTAAGCGTGATATAGTGATACTCAATGCTGCAGCGGCGATAGTTGCTGGTGGAAAAGCAGATAGTCTTGAAAAAGGATTAGAACTTGCCGCTAATTCCATAGATTCAGGCAGTGCATTGGAGAAATTGGAAGGTTTAAAAACTGTTTCAAATAATTGATCAATCTCTATGATATTAGATACAATAATTACACACAAATTGAAAGAACTTCAAAAGGAAAAGGAACAGGTACCGCTTGTTACATTAAAATCGCAGTTGGTAGACTTACCACCTACTAAGGATTTTAAGCGAGCAATTGCACTACCCGAAAAAATAAGTCTCATTGCTGAGGTAAAGAAAAAATCTCCAAGTAAAGGCGTTATACGTGATGATTTTGATCCGGTTGAAATAGCCAACATTTATGGAGAAAATGGTGCAGCAGCGATTTCAGTTTTGACGGATGAGAACTTTTTTGCTGGAAAGCTTGATTATCTCTCTGCGATCCGAGACACAGTTGATGTTCCGCTGTTGCGGAAGGACTTTACAGTTGATCCCTACCATATATATCAAGCACGCGCAACAGGTGCAGACGCTGTTTTGCTAATAGTTGCTGCTTTGACAAAGAAACAACTCAATGAATTTATGGACATTGCATCATCCATTTCATTAGCATCATTGGTGGAAGTTCATACAGAGTCAGAATTGGAAATTGCTTTGGAAATAGGCGCGGAGATAATTGGTATAAACAATAGGGATTTGCGAACTTTCCATACTGATTTAGAGACTACGTTCAAACTACGTGAATCTATTCCCTTTGGCAAGACTGTTGTTAGTGAGAGCGGAATATACACTCGTGATGATGTGGATTCGTTACGCGATGCTGGTGTTAACGCTATTTTAGTGGGTGAATCACTGATGCGGAGTCCGGATATTGGTAAAAAAGTGAATGAGTTGATTGGTTGATGAAATCGTAGAGCATCTTTATACAGAAATGACCTTAATTCCGTGCCGTTTTAGTAGTGCTGTTGTAACCCCATCACCTGCGGCAAGTTTCCCAGAAAATGATCCGTTATAGATTTTGGTGCACCCACAAGATGGACTATTGGACTTTAGGATAGCACAAGTTGCGTCTTGTGATATTGCAAATTTAAGTGCGTGTTGTGCTCCCTTCAAGTATTCATCGGTCTTGTCTTCTCCATCCGCTGTCAATACTTTTGCTTTTCCATCTAATACGTCATTACCATCACCACCGACAATTTCTACAGGTGGACGCGGTGTAGGGAGTCCACCTGCATCTTCTGGGCAAACAGGTATAATTTCGTCTGTCTTGCTGTGTTTCAGAACATCTTCATTGCGACAGTTACCCCCATCATATCTGCAATTGACTCCAAGAAGACAGGCACTGACAAGAGTTTTCTTCATTTTTCTTCCCATAATTTCACTTGTTCTGTAATAGCAGAGATATTTCCAGATTTCAAGAGTAGATAGTTTTTCTCAAGATGACATAGTATTGATTGTAGGAGTCTTATTCTGCAGATTTCTGTTTTGTCCGCGTTTGAAGTTGCGATCTGTAGTGAGGTCGCGGTTTGGTGAAGTTCGACCGGAAATTCTTGCATGCTGATATTGACATTTACTCCAAACCCTAAGACGAAAAAGGGATTGCGTTGTTTGTCGTATTTCAGTTCAGTTAGGACACCTGCGACCTTCTTTTCTGCTATTCTGACATCATTTGGATGTTTTATCCTTGCGTGAAGTTCAGTTATTTCGTTAATACCTTGTGCGATAGAAAGTGCCCCAATAAGGTTTGGTAGATGGACATGTTGCTGCTTCAACCGATGTCTAAATATGACTGTAGCGAGAATGCATTTTCCGTGTGGTGCTTGCCAAGTTCTACCGTATCTTCCTCTTCCAGCAGTTTGATGGTCTGCAATGATGAGTGTTCCCTGAGTAACATCGCCATTTTTCGCATGTGCAATTGCAATGTCGTTGGTTGATGAAACCTCATCGTGAACAACTAAATCAGATTTACCAATAAAGTTGGTGTTAAGTGTCTTGCGAAAGGTATCAATGTCAAACACTGTGAAACATTTCCATTTTACAAGAGCATAGTGATAATTGATTCACAGAACACTCAGGACTTACGCAGTTTTCTTGATTTAATCAAAAATTATGATGAAAATGATGCCATTATCAGCGTTTTTCTGGGTTTCCGGCGCGCTTACAAAGCACGCCTACCGTTGTGTGCGTAAGTCCTGAACACTATTGTCCGCCTAATTTACTGAGGCGTTTTTCTGCTTCAAGTTTCCACTGTTCAGGTGGTTTTAGTTTTAGGAAACGTTTCCACTGTTCTCTTGCCAACTTATTTCGTTCGGTATATTCATACATCAATGCGAGATTGTAGTTTGCGGTCATATTTCTGGGTTCCAGTTCAAGTGCGCGTTCGAACTGATCCGCTGCTGCCCCGAGTTTATCCATGCTGTATAGCACATTTGCATATACGATAATCGTTGGTACATGGTTTTTATTTAATTCAAGAGCCTTATCTAACATATCTTTTGCTTTATTCAAATCTAACTCATTATTGTAATATAGGTCGCCGAGTCTTTGATATGCTTCTGTGGCTTTGTTGTTTAGTGAGATTTCTTTTTCATAGAGTTTTATTGCTTCTTTCCAGTTCTGGCTGCGTTCTGCCAGTTTACCCAGTTGTGTATGAACGCCTTTATAGTTTGGATCCATCTGAATGACTTTTTTGAATGTATCCTCTGCAAGTCTGTATTGTTCAATCCAGAGTTGAATTGTACCAATATGGAAATATGCGTTTACGTTTTTCGGGTCTAAGTCAACAACTTGTTTGAAGTCTTCCATAATTTGACTGCTGCGATACAGTGTCTCACCAATGCGTTTATAGCGGTTGGTAATGAGGCCGCGCTGAAAATACGCCTGTATGTGATCTGCTTTTAGTGCAATAGTAGCCGTATATTCCTTTACAGCTAATTCCGCGTGATGGTGATAGTCTTCAAGAGTTGCAGCATGTCCATCTAACAAGAGTGCGTAGCGATAGTGCCATTCAACGTGTTCGGGATCATGTTCGTTTGCTAAACCGTAATGATGCAGTGATTGTTGAAGGTTTTCAGCTTTGTTTTCTTTGGGACCTTTTTTGAAACGTTTCTCAAAGATGACAGCAAGAGTATGGTGTACATTTGGATGTGCGGGGTCAAGTATCAATGCTGGTTGATAGACGCGTATCATGTTATCTTCATCTTTCCGCTGTTCATAGATGCCACCAAGTCGGAAAAAGGGTTCTGTATTTTCTGGATCAAGTTCAATAGTTTTCTCTAAATAGACTATTGCGTTGTCAATATCACCCTTCTTCTGATATAAGACACCAGTCTGATATTGTGCATCAACATTGTCAGGTTTTAACCGTATGGTTTCTAAGAAAGCGGAGAGTGCTTCGTCGTCCTTTTCAAGTGCTACATAAGATAGTGCAGTGAGATAGTGTGCGTGTGCATCGGATGCGTCAAGTGCTATTATTCTTTTCAATGTGTCAATTGCTTTCTGATGTGAAGCATCCCCTCGATAGATACTAACCATTTTGTATAGTACATCGGGTCTTTTGGCATCTAACTGCAATGTTTTTTCATAATACACAAGTGCGTTTGGTTTATCTTCATTCGCTTCGTAACTTTGTCCTAACAGGTAAGTCGCATCAATATCTTTAGGATACAATATGACATGCATGTTTAGCGATTCAACTGCACCCGTGTAGTTCTCATTTTCATAAGCAGATTTACCTTGCATCCAGTATTTTGTCGCTAGTGTAGGATTGAATTCGATTGCTTTTCGGAGATTTACCGCGGCTTCTTCTAATTTTCCTTGCTTGAAATAGAGTTCACCCAGATACATATATGAGTCATTGAAGTGTCCGTAAGTTGGTATTTTTTCAAGATAGGTTGGGTCTGCTTCGATAATCTCAATAGTTTTTTTATAGAGTGTGATGGCTTGCTCTGCATTTTTATCATTTGCTTCAATACTTGCGAGATAAAAATAGGAGCGTGGGTCTTTTGGTAGAATAGCCATTGTTTTCTCTAAAATCTTTCGTGCGTCTGTTGCATCCATTTCGCTAACAAAAAAGGGATTTAATGGTTCAAACAGGGCATCTTTTAGTGTTGGGTCATCGTCTATTGCTTGTTTGTAGTGTGTTTTTGCAGTCTCAACATCACCTTGTGAATATAGAAGTTCTGCTATAGCGAAGTGTGCTGGACCATACTCTGGTTCAATCTCAAGTGCGCGACGATACAATTGAACTGCCCCATCTGCATTGTCACCATCAGCGAAAATCACACCTAAATCATATACATCTTTCGCGGTGTAGGGTTGATATTCTGCGGATTTTTGATATTCCAGTTGTGCGTCATCAAAAAACTTCTCTTTTGCGAGTACTTGCCCAAGTTTGATGTATGCTGGTGCGAATTTGCGGTCATTCTGAATCACACGGTCAAATGTTTCACGTGCCTGACTCAGGTTATTTTGGTGAAAATAGACCAGACCGATTCCGTAAAGAGAGTATGTCCATTTTGGGTTTAATTCTTGAGCAGTTTGAAAAGATATGAGTGCTTCGGCATATTTGCCTTGTTCAATCTGGATTTCACCTATATTGTAGTGCGCAGGATAGTATTTTGGATTTAGTGTAAGACAAGTTTGGAATTTGACGAGAGCCAGTTCATAATTTTTCAGTTTTCTGTAGACTGCGCCGAGACTGTAATGTGCCCAAAACATTGATGGATCAAGTTGCAGAGCGGTTTCAAAGTTCATGACCGCCATTGCATCTGAGACCATATTTTGCTTTGTGTCCGACAATGCGTATGCATAACCTATTCCGTAGAAAAACGCGGCATCATCTGCTTTGTTTGCTTTTTGTGCTTCATAAAGTTGTATGAGTTCAGTTAGAAGTTCTTGCTTTTGCCATTCAACGACCAATTCGCGATGTTTTTCTGGCGCGTCTTTTTTGGTATTCAAAACCATGGCGAAATCTTTCTGCATTTCCTGTAATGATTCTTCTTGTGAAAAGGTATCTACAGCAATCGTAAATAATGTGAATAAAAATATGAGCGAGAATGTGATTCTTTTCATTTTTCTTATTCCTCTATATACAGTGTTATACCCAATTAACGTGTTCTGTAATGGTAAACGTGCGGTTTGGAGATCGCACCTACATTTGGAAAAAGATAAATCCCGTTAATTTGGTATTATGTTAAGCTTTTATTTTTTCTATAAGGATTGTCTCTATTTTCTCTTGCGTTGGCATTGATGGTGTTGCACCAAGCACCGTGGTTGCTGCTGCGCCTGCAGCTGCAGCAAATTTTACTGCATCAGATAACTCTTTTCCATTTGCGATTGCGGTTGCCAAAGCTCCGCTGAACGCATCTCCTGCACCTGTTGTGTCCACTGCTTCAACCACAAACGTTGGTATGTGTGTGCATTCTGTGAGTGTGCTAAGCAAAACTCCTTGTTCTCCAAGTGTTATGATAACTGCTGAAAGTCCATCAGGAGCAATCTTTGCACGTAATGCATTTGCTGCTGTGATAGCATTTTCTGGTGATGACACTGTATGTCCGGATAACACTGTTGCTTCTGTTTCGTTTGGTTTCAGAATATCTACCTGTGCTAACAATTTTGATGGTAGTTGTTTCGCTGGTGCCGGATCCATTATGACGATTGTGTCGTTCTGTCTTGCTATCTCAATCGCTTTTTCCGATGCATCTATCGGTGTTTCTAATTGTAGCAGCAATACGTCTGCGTTTGCAATGCTTTCTGCTGCTTCATCTATGTCTTTGGGTGTTAGACGCATATTCGCGCGTGGGATAACGATGATACTGTTTTCGCCATCCGGTTGGACTATTATTGTGGCGATTCCGGTTCCGCTCTTTGCATCGGTTTTGACGAATTGGCTGTTGATGTTTTCTGCGTCTATTGCGGTTCGGAGGACCTCTGCGAAGTGGTCATCCCCTATTTTGCCAATCAGCGTGACTTCTGCACCTAATCGGGCTGCGGCCGTTGCTTGATTGAAGCCTTTGCCACCTGTGAAAATGTCATAGGTGTCTCCGATGAGGGTTTCGCCTTTGTTTGGCAGGCGTTTGGCGCGGATGACAAGGTCAACGTTTGCACTGCCGAGGACGGTGACTTTGGGTGACTGCATTGTTTTACGTTTCCGGTCCGTTCAATTCTTGTAAGAATGCTTTAATGCTCGGTGTGTGGATTGCTGTGCGAAGCAACTCTGTTAAACGATCAAGGTCCACAATAGATTCAAGTGCTTGCGCTACGGATTGCAGTTCGCTCTGTGGAAAACGTGTGGTAAGTACAGACAAGATATTTTTGGTGGAAGTTTCGCGTGCACCTCTGTTAATACCCTGTTTGACACCTTGATCAAAACCTTTTATAAAACCTTGATTATAACCTTTATCAATTCCTTTTTTAATTCCACGTTGTTCTATGACCTTGTAAAATGGAGATTCTTGCATCATTTTCTTCACCATAAGTATATTAAATCAAGCAGGTTATGAACTAAATTGTGCTACGTAGATAGCACAAACAATAACGGTTTCCGATCCGTTCAATGTATGTAAGAATGCTTTAACACTCGGTGTGTGGATTGCTGTGCGAAGTAGCTCTGTTAAATGATCAAGGTCTTGAATAGACTCAAGTGCCTGTGATATAGGTTGCAGATCGCTCTGTGGAAAGCGTTCGATTAGCACAGACTGTATATTCTTGATGTTGGTTTCGCGGGAACCTTGTTCCGTATATTTCTGCATTAAGTGTTCAATAAAGGGAGATTCTTGCATCATTGCCTCCGTTATAAGTTTTTGTAAAAATGTAAGGTCATGGGCTATGCTGCCCAACGTTGATAGCGCAAAGAACAGCGTTCCACGCGTTTGCGTGTCAACTGGTGCTGCTTCTGTCTTCTCAATACATTTCTTTAACCATTCCTCCGTATCCATACTTTCTGGCGGTCTCATCAAAGGCGTAAACGGTAACAATCCAACCGATGCTTCTTCCAAAAACGATTCGCCTTCTAAATCCGCCAACCGAATTACCTGATACTTATGCTGCAAACCGAATTCATCATTTCCATAACTATAACCGCCAGGGTCAGTCTCTCCAGCATTTGGACTTAGATATATCACCACTGAATACACGGGAAGTTCATGACGTAACAGGAGTTCACTTGCATAAGCGAGGACACGCAACGGCATCGGCTTATCTCTGCTATCCTCGGTTTGCACCTCTATGTGAAGCAGGACTGTTTCATTGTGCCATAGCACCTTAAATGTCATGTCATTGCGATGCACCTTTACCGTTTGTTGTTCGGTGTCCAGTGTCTCTAAAACTTGGACATCGGGTGTGGCAAAGGATAGTATGGCGAAGTCGGCGGCGAACTGGTGCATCAGGTACTTTACTATTTCATCGTATTATGCCATGTTAAGTAGTATGCCTTTCGGCGCGTATCACAAGGTCAAGTTTGCGCTGCCGAGGATGGCAACTTTTGGGGACTGCATTGTTTTACGTTTCCGATCCGTTCAATGTCTGTAAGAATGCTTTAACACTGGATATCTGGACTGCTCTGCGGTGCAGCTCAGTTAAACGATCAAGGTCTTGTATAGACTCAAGTGCTTCTGCCACTGGTTGCACATCGCTCTGTGGAAAACGTTTTGTAAGCACAGACAAGATGTTTTTGGTGGAATTTTCACGTGCACCTTTCTGCATTAAGTATTCAATAAAGGGAGATTCTTGCATCATTGCCTCCGTTATAAGTTTTTGATGCTTTTTATACTTCCGATGCGTCTAATCCTTGCAGGAACGTTTCAACGCTGGATGTCCGGATTGCTGTGCAAAGCAGCTCCGTCAAACGATCAAGATCCTCAATAGATCCAAGTGCCTGCTCTATGGATTGCAGATCACTCTGTGGAAAGCGTTCGGTTAGCACAGACAAAATATTTCTGATTGCCATTTCACGCGAACCTTGTTCAATACCTACAACTTTACCTTGTTCCGTATATTTCTGCATTAAGTGTTCAATAAAGGGTGATTCTTGCATCATTGCCTCCGATATAAGTTTTTGTAAAAATGTAAGGTCATGGGCTAAACTACCCAACGTTGATAGTGCAAAGAACAGCGTTCCACGTGTTTGTGTGTCAACTGGTGCTGCTTCTGTCTTCTCAATACATTTCTTTAACCATTCCTCCGTATCCATACTTTCTGGCGGTTTCATCAAAGGCGTAAACGGTAACAAACCAACCGATGCTGCTTCCAAAAACGATTCGCCTTCTAAATCCACCAACCGAATTACCTGATACTTATGCTGCAAACCGAATTCATCATTTCCATAACTATAACCGCCAGGGTCAGTCTCTCCAGCATTTGGACTTAGATATATCACCACCGAATACACGGGGAGTTCATGACGTAGCAGGAGTTCACTTGCATAAGCGAGTACACGCAACGGCATCGGTTTATCTCTGCTATCCTCGGTTTGCACCTCTATGTGAAGCAGGACTGTCTCGTTGTGCCATAGCACCTTAAATGTCATGTCATTGCGATGCACCTTAACCGTTTGTTGCTCGGTGTCCAGTGTCTCTAAAACTTGGACATCGGGTGTGCCAAAGGATAGCATGGCGAATTCATCGGCGAACTGGTGCATCAGATGCTTTACTATCTCATCGTATTGTGCCATGCTATGTGTTATACCGTAGTTTTAGAAAATGTCAAAGATTTCGCTTTGTTTGACGTCCGTTTGGCGCATATCACAAGGTCAACGTTTGCACTCACGAGGACGGAGGCTTTGGGCTGCTGCATTGGTTTACGTTTCCGATCCGTTCAATGCTTGTAAGAATTCTTTAACGCTGGATATCTGGACTGCTGTGCGAAGCAGCTTTGTCAAACGATCAAGGTCTTGAATAGAATCAAGTGCCTGTGATACAGGTTGCAGATCGCTCTGTGGAAAGCGTTCGGTTAGCACAGACTGAATATTATTAATAGAATTTTCACGTGCACCTTTCTGCATTAAGTATTCAATAAAGGGAGATTCTTGCATCATTGCCTCCGATATTAGTTTTTGTAAAAATGTAAGGTCATGGGCTAAACTACCCAACGTTGATAGCGCAAAGAACAGCGTTCCACGCGTTTGCGTGTCAACTGGTGCTGCTTCTGTCTTCTCAATACATTTCTTTAACCATTCCTCCGTATCCATACTTTCTGGCGGTCTCATCAAAGGTGTGAACGGTAACAATCCAACCGATGCTGCTTCCAAAAACGATTCGCCTTCTAAATCCGCCAACCGAATTACCTGATACTTATGCTGCAAACCGAATTCATCATTTCCATAACTATAACCGCCTGGGTCAGTCTCTCCAGCATTTGGACTTAGATATATCACCACCGAATACACGGGGAGTTCATGACGTAGCAGGAGTTCACTTGCATAAGCGAGTACACGCAACGGCATCGGTTTATCTCTGCTATCCTCGGTTTGCACCTCTATATGCAGAAGGACTGTCTCGTTGTGCCATAGCACCTTAAAAGTCATGTCATTGCGATGAACCTTTACCGTTTGTTGTTCGGTGTCCAGTGTCTCTAAAACTTGGACATCGGGTGTGCCAAAGGATAGCATGGCGAATTCATCGGCGAACTGGTGCATCAGATGCTTCACTATTTCATCGTATTGTGCCATGCTATTGATTATACTCAATGGGGTGGTGGTTTGTCAAGTGGAGTTTTTTTGGGTGGGATGGTGTTGTAATGGATGTCCTGTTTACTTTAGCGATTAATATTTCTACAGCGTATCTCATAAATGCATTTTTCTTCAAATTCAGCTGATCGAGTGTCCGGTAAATTGAGGTTAGAAACCCCGATTTATGAGATAGGTTGTAAATTACTCAAAGAGTGGATAGGTTCCCCCAACTGCCAGAACAGACCTTGAAAGGATGTTATGTTGTGTTTTGGGTTGAAAATATGGTATCCTTAACGACTTGTGCCAGTTAACCAATTGTTTATATAGTTATCACATATATTAGGTTTATAATGCACACATATCGTCCCTACCAAATCAACGCCAAATGCGCGTATGGCATTTGTCGGGACTGAAGATCGTTTCAAACTATGAAGTACACCTGCAAAACGTCATGTTTATGTGAAACAATGATTAACATATTGTTATTTAGCACAACTCGTTATCCTTAAGAAAATGTTGCATTATTTGCATTATAATTTCGTGTTTTTGAAAAATATTATAATAGAAACCTTCGCGAAAAAGGAGGGTTAGATGCGGTTGTCACAAGAGGTTATTGCTGATCTGGTTGTGTTGCTTAGGCGCACTTCTGTGAGTTTGGCATGTGAAGAAGCGGGAGTGAGTGTTGGTTCGTATTATCGTTGGCATTGGGAGTCTCGTAAGCTATCTCGTCGGCGTGTTCCGAATTCCGTTGATACACCTTATGAGTGTTTGCTTCGTGAGTTCGGCAGGCGGACTCGTGCGTCTCGTAAGCATTATTTGTTGTGTAAGCGTGTAGTGCAAGGGAAAAAAGGAGCGGTACGAAAACGTAGTGTGAAGTTAGAAAGTGGAGCGGATGTCAATAATCGTAAACGGGTTCACGAACTTTGTAAGGAGACTGTGTCTCTAACATCATCAAATTTTGATTTTTTGGAGTGAGAAATGAATAAGAAGTTGAAGTCTAATTGGGTAAAACATGATAAAGAACCAGAATCTAACATTAATATGTTTGACATAACTGGGGTCGGTTTTCTGGAATTACCGGAGGCATTTGCGTTGTATCATCCGTTTGTTTTGGAGCAGCGTTTTCCATCAGAGATGCCTATGTCGGTGCAGGAGAAATTTCTTCAATCGGGTTTTATGAAGATGGAAGGTATGGCTTGGATGTTGAGTTTGATCGGGCATCGTAAGTGTGTGGAAGATACGGACAAAATCGGTGTGGGTATCAAGGGTGAAGTTACCTTTGCAAAAATTCACGATGCTTATAGAAATTATTTTGACAAGAAACCGTATCGGGACTATGACCTCAATCACATTGATTACAAAGAAAACTGTCGGAAATGGATGGACGAACTGCTTTATCCGTATTATCGTAAGTTCCTTTCGTCTTCGTTGCGGGAGGTAGTTGTACGGGGGCATGCACGTGGATTGTCTACGACAGCGGTGATTAATGATTTGATTCTTACGGATGATGATTTGTCGCCGTTTGCGTTGTGGAAGTTAGACGATATTTGCGGTTCGGATCGGCTTCGTAGATATCTTCATCCGCAGTTGGTGTATTTGAAATCGTCTAATCCTCGTTTTCCGAAGAAATATCGGGGAGTATGGGATGATGAGCGTGAGCGTTTTCAGCGGGCGTTGACGAGTGTACCGATGTCGACGGTAGTGGAGCAGGTACAAGCATTGTCTGATCATTATGAAAAGTTGGTTGATGCGCGAGATTCTGTGAAGGATCCGAAGGATTTGGTGTCGTTATCGAATGCGATTGTTAAAACGGTAGCGGGTATGTTTAGGTTGACGCGTGATCCTGTTTACCGGGATCAGTTGGATTCTTTGAAGGATCAAAATACTTTGGAAATGCTAAGTGCAGAGTCGCTTGATGAGATTGGTTCATCTGAAATGCAGTCGTTTGCGCCGTCTAAGGTTGCGGCACTGGATACGCCTGCTTTGGATGTGCCTGCTGAGGAGAAAGCGGTACAGAAAGTTGAGGAGAATGTGACAATAGAAGCAAAGTAATACCATTTCTCATCTATAATGTTTCATTATCATGTCGGAAGAACCCTCACCCTCCCATACGCTATCGCTATGGGAACCCTTCCCTCTTATCAGAGTAGGACTTCATCACCCTTGCATGCGGGGGGAGAAAGGGAGGAAATCAAATAGAAATGGTATATGATAGTATCAGGACAGACGCAAACTGAACAGATAAAGGGAATATTGGGGTTAAAAAGCCGTTACTTCAGGATTTTAACCCTAAATTCTCTTATCAAGGGACTTTATGAGAAAATGCATAAGTTTTGACTATGACGTATCCATAAATCAGTTTTGATTTCTACACAACAAACAAAATTGGATGGAGTCTGTTCAATATGTTTCAATCTCGAAATCGAGATACTTCTGATTTAAAGCAACAACATTAATTACATTATCAGATGATGTAAGTGATGTTTCAATCTCGTAATCGAGATACTTCTGATTATAAGCAAGAGGAACGCTTGGCAGGGTTATTCAGTTTTCAATTTATTGAGTAAATTCTATCACCGTTGTTAATCCTTGAGTTAGCTTATTTTTGGGAGTTAACCCATTGTTTGTCTGAACCAGGATTTTCAGGATTACCAGATTTTCAGGATTTACCTCGTCAAGGGTTTTTGATATTTGTTTATGCCCTCTTTTGGAATAGGATCTGATGAGAAATATCTTGATAATCTACTAAT
Organism: Candidatus Poribacteria bacterium; assembly: GCA_963663765.2. Classification (GTDB taxonomy): domain Bacteria; phylum Poribacteria; class WGA-4E; order WGA-4E; family WGA-3G; genus MSPOR6. Next base: position 125,922 of record CAXXUA010000004.1, read on the forward strand.
CCTGAAAATCCTAGTTCAGACCAAAATCAAGAATACCATAAAAATCCTATATAATTACTAATCTTAACCCAAAGTTAACTGGCATAACGATAGATTCTTAAAACTGAATAACCCTGAACGCTTGGGACACGGGGAACTCGTGGAACTCACGGGTTTCAATCTCGTAATCGAGATACTTCTGATTTCAAGATTCCAAGCGTACATTCTAACGTTGTGGCAAAGTTCATTAAAGTTTCAATCTCGTAATCGAGATACTTCTGATTTCAAGATGGAATTGCTGGATGCACTGAAAGCAATATCGCCGTTTCAATCTCGTAATCGAGATACTTCTGATTTCAAGAACAGAACAAGGCGCGGGGTCTCCAACACCTAAACTTGCACGTTTCAATCTCGTAATCGAGATACTTCTGATTTCAAGATAATTGGTGAAAACATCATTACCGTTACAGCTACAGTTTCAATCTCGTAATCGAGATACTTCTGATTTCAAGTCAGAAACCTTTGACGGTGAAGCGTATCTATTTCCAAAGTTTCAATCTCGTAATCGAGATACTTCTGATTTCAAGTCAGAAAAATAATCCCTCGCTTTTTGTTCAATTGCCGTTTCAATCTCGTAATCGAGATACTTCTGATTTCAAGTGACATACTTTGTTTATGACGCTACAAGTGAAAACTTTGTTTCAATCTCGTAATCGAGATACTTCTGATTTCAAGTTTTGAAGTGATTGGGAGTAATGACACCTCCCAAACACGATTGTTTCAATCTCGTAATCGAGATACTTCTGATTTCAAGTCTCATGTAAGATACCGAAGTTATGCGCGGTTTTTAGTTTCAATCTCGTAATCGAGATACTTCTGATTTCAAGACAACCCTCTGAACAAGAAGCATCAAATCACATACAAGTTTCAATCTCGTAATCGAGATACTTCTGATTTCAAGCAAAGATCGTGACTGGTTTATATATCCAATGTTTTGTTTCAATCTCGTAATCGAGATACTTCTGATTTCAAGGTTAATTTAATCACCTGATGGTTATGCGCGGTTTTGTTTCAATCTCGTAATCGAGATACTTCTGATTTCAAGTTCTCCGTAGTCAAGCATATCTGCCTTGTAAGATTCGTTTCAATCTCGTAATCGAGATACTTCTGATTTCAAGAAAGCATTAGCACCCGTAGACCCAACGAACCACGTAAAGTTTCAATCTCGTAATCGAGATACTTCTGATTTCAAGCCTGGGTCTTGATTGTTCCAGCAGGCTTTCTAAAAAGTTTCAATCTCGTAATCGAGATACTTCTGATTTCAAGTGAGTTCGCATAATCGGGGGGTGTAAAAACCTCACAGTTTCAATCTCGTAATCGAGATACTTCTGATTTCAAGTTCATTTTCGGTTTCACGTGCTTGTCGTATTTCCTCGTTTCAATCTCGTAATCGAGATACTTCTGATTTCAAGTAAACATATACAATACACAACAAAATAACACACAAGTTTCAATCTCGTAATCGAGATACTTCTGATTTCAAGGCAAGATCTGATATGTTTCCTGTAATATCTCCTAAGTTTCAATCTCGTAATCGAGATACTTCTGATTTCAAGTAATATAAGCATACTATAAGAGAGGCGCACTCAATAAGTTTCAATCTCGTAATCGAGATACTTCTGATTTCAAGAATACCTTGTGGGGTTTCAATAATGCGGGTAATTCTGGCTTGTTTCAATCTCGTAATCGAGATACTTCTGATTTCAAGTAAGCACCATTAAGGTAAAACTCGGTCTGATTGTCGTTTCAATCTCGTAATCGAGATACTTCTGATTTCAAGAGTCGGATTCATATCAGCAACGGCTAAATACTTCCCATGTTTCAATCTCGTAATCGAGATACTTCTGATTTCAAGTCATGATAAAATCGCTTGATAATCGCCTCGCCTCCATGTTTCAATCTCGTAATCGAGATACTTCTGATTTCAAGGAAATTATACGGTCTCTTGACGGATGGACAAGCATGAGTTTCAATCTCGTAATCGAGATACTTCTGATTTCAAGGCCTCAAATACTTCTTTTATTGCTTTTATTTCCTCATGTTTCAATCTCGTAATCGAGATACTTCTGATTTCAAGAAAATTGGATACCTCTGAAAGCGCACATTGAATCCAGTTTCAATCTCGTAATCGAGATACTTCTGATTTCAAGTAAGAGGGTACGTTTCGTTACGGGAAAATTGACGAAGGTTTCAATCTCGTAATCGAGATACTTCTGATTTCAAGGATGTATGGAAACCTTATATATGGGGGGCATTTACAGGTTTCAATCTCGTAATCGAGATACTTCTGATTTCAAGTATGCACACAAAGGAGAATCTATGTCTAAAATTGGAAAAAAAGTTTCAATCTCGTAATCGAGATACTTCTGATTTCAAGGTAATGTTCTTTGTTTATCCCAGATAAAACCTATAGTGTTTCAATCTCGTAATCGAGATACTTCTGATTTCAAGTTTATACCTCTTTTTCAAATGTTACGATTGGATTATTAGGTAGTTTCAATCTCGTAATCGAGATACTTCTGATTTCAAGATATTTTGTTTCCAGTATGGTGTATAGTATTTTTCTCGTTTCAATCTCGTAATCGAGATACTTCTGATTTCAAGTTATTTTGAAATTCCTTTTGATTGGATTGCATCGTCTCAGTTTCAATCTCGTAATCGAGATACTTCTGATTTCAAGTGCGGTGTCGTCGTAGCTACTTGTTTCTATATCATCGTTTCAATCTCGTAATCGAGATACTTCTGATTTCAAGATGATCTCGTTTTTTTCATCCTCGGTGATGTAATATGTTTCAATCTCGTAATCGAGATACTTCTGATTTCAAGAATATGGATTTCTGTATGACAGTGCATCATCGGGATCATCGTTTCAATCTCGTAATCGAGATACTTCTGATTTCAAGAATAGTGTCTATCTGTAGCGAATGCTACAGCTTTTGATGTTTCAATCTCGTAATCGAGATACTTCTGATTTCAAGTCCACAACTGGCACTTCTCGGTCGACATATTCTGTGTTTCAATCTCGTAATCGAGATACTTCTGATTTCAAGTTTGCGTTTTAGGTTCGTCAACCGTAGGTTTTATCCCGGTTTCAATCTCGTAATCGAGATACTTCTGATTTCAAGTACGCGCGGTTCGCGCATCAGTGGCAACTTTGATTTGTTTCAATCTCGTAATCGAGATACTTCTGATTTCAAGAGAGCATGCGATTACTCAATGCATAGCGGTATCACAGTTTCAATCTCGTAATCGAGATACTTCTGATTTCAGGGACAGCGACATATTCCTTTCGGAGTGAAAGTACAATCTGTTTCAATCTCGTAATCGAGATACTTCTGATTTCAAGGCAACCACTTTGCCACCCCCATCAGCCTTGTTTATTGTTTCAATCTCGTAATCGAGATACTTCTGATTTCAAGACTATCTGATTGATTGTTATTGCTACGCTTGCCTCGTCGTTTCAATCTCGTAATCGAGATACTTCTGATTTCAAGTGAAGCGTCTGCGGTGTTCAATGGCAATTTCGTTGGGTTTCAATCTCGTAATCGAGATACTTCTGATTTCAAGTGAAGCGTCTGCGGTGTTCAATGGCAATTTCGTTGGGTTTCAATCTCGTAATCGAGATACTTCTGATTTCAAGTGAATGTGATGGAATTCAAAAGAATTGCGTATTTGAGTTTCAATCTCGTAATCGAGATACTTCTGATTTCAAGTTATCGCACTGTCAGGTATCACACTCTCTGTCATTGGGTTTCAATCTCGTAATCGAGATACTTCTGATTTCAAGGGAACGTCTACACCGTTAGGCAGAGTTGTTGGTCATTATGTTTCAATCTCGTAATCGAGATACTTCTGATTTCAAGTGCAGCATCAAACGCCGTCACACGCACAACACCTGCATCGTTTCAATCTCGTAATCGAGATACTTCTGATTTCAAGTACACGGGAATTGGTTGAGGAGTGGATGTCGTCTCAGTTTCAATCTCGTAATCGAGATGCTTCTGATTTCAAGTTAAGTAACCTATAACGGTAAGGGTTTATCAACTGTTGTTTCAATCTCGTAATCGAGATACTTCTGATTTCAAGAAACGTAGACCGCACACACCACATAGACGATGTCTGTGTTTCAATCTCGTAATCGAGATACTTCTGATTTCAAGAGCAAAAGAGGGTCGTGGCATGACTAATAGTGAAATAGTTTCAATCTCGTAATCGAGATACTTCTGATTTCAAGCAGGCGCGCACTGCCCAAGCTGCTGCAGCAAGACGACAACGTTTCAATCTCGTAATCGAGATACTTCTGATTTCAAGTAACACCGATACCGCCTGGTGTGCCAAGAGATCCTTAGTTTCAATCTCGTAATCGAGATACTTCTGATTTCAAGTTCGGCAGGAGTCGTTTCAGCACATAAAGGTTCATAGTTTCAATCTCGTAATCGAGATACTTCTGATTTCAAGTCAACCTTGCGATTGCTTGGTCAGCTTGCGGGTTCAAGTTTCAATCTCGTAATCGAGATACTTCTGATTTCAAGTGTATCTGCTTACATTGGAATAGAAAAGGATAAATACGGTTTCAATCTCGTAATCGAGATACTTCTGATTTCAAGTTTGATGTCTACATTGCATAACACAGTAGACTCTCATGTTTCAATCTCGTAATCGAGATACTTCTGATTTCAAGTAAACACGCCTTGCAACCCTACCAAGCAACCTGTCACCATGTTTCAATCTCGTAATCGAGATACTTCTGATTTCAAGTTTGATGTCTACATTGCATAACACAGTAGACTCTCATGTTTCAATCTCGTAATCGAGATACTTCTGATTTCAAGTCGGACGGGCAACAACTGCTCCACAGGGCATGTCAGAGTTTCAATCTCGTAATCGAGATACTTCTGATTTCAAGACAGTAAAGTCAGGTGCTTCACCAAACTGAACACTGTTTCAATCTCGTAATCGAGATACTTCTGATTTCAAGTTTGTTTGACGGGTTGTATACAAGGGCAACTAAATCGTTTCAATCTCGTAATCGAGATACTTCTGATTTCAAGTCAAGTCCTTGCAAACCTATCCATGCTGCTTTCACTTGTTTCAATCTCGTAATCGAGATACTTCTGATTTCAAGTGGAGAATATGACAATCGTTTTGTGGCTGCCAAGTTAGTTTCAATCTCGTAATCGAGATACTTCTGATTTCAAGAGGGCCCGTCTGGCATTGATGTGATAACTGAACCCGAGTTTCAATCTCGTAATCGAGATACTTCTGATTTCAAGTTTAGGATATTGGGTGATGGAATCTCTTGAAACAAACGTTTCAATCTCGTAATCGAGATACTTCTGATTTCAAGTGAACTTGATGGAACCCGGCCCCGGTTTCTGCCATTTCCGTTTCAATCTCGTAATCGAGATACTTCTGATTTCAAGTTGTCTACCTTTTTTTGAAAGCGAATATAGACGTAACGAGTTTCAATCTCGTAATCGAGATACTTCTGATTTCAAGTTTTCACCTCGCAATCATACACCAGCCTTATATTGTTTCAATCTCGTAATCGAGATACTTCTGATTTCAAGTAAAGGTAGATCATCGCCTTCAACAGCGTATGCGTTGAGTTTCAATCTCGTAATCGAGATACTTCTGATTTCAAGTTAGTAATTCAATAAGGATGCCTTCAGAGAAGTCTTTTCCGTGTTTCAATCTCGTAATCGAGATACTTCTGATTTCAAGTTTGCGGGCGATTGCGGAAGCGTTGATTAACAAGTATCGTTTCAATCTCGTAATCGAGATACTTCTGATTTCAAGTTCATTTACCTTCTCAAACGACCGAAGTAGGGTGTCCACGTTTCAATCTCGTAATCGAGATACTTCTGATTTCAAGTCAGCAGTCACGAAGTCGTCTGGCAATGGATGTGCGTCTTCGTTTCAATCTCGTAATCGAGATACTTCTGATTTCAAGTATAAAGAGTATCCGACCACACCAGAGGAAGCATTCTGTTTCAATCTCGTAATCGAGATACTTCTGATTTCAAGTGAAATGCAATGTGCGGAACAACTCACCTTGTTCGCGTTTCAATCTCGTAATCGAGATACTTCTGATTTCAAGTGTTCAAAAACTCCTCAAAAGACATTCTACCATCTGTTTCAATCTCGTAATCGAGATACTTCTGATTTCAAGTTAATGTCTTCATCAGTTTCAAAGGATGTATCGTTCATGTTTCAATCTCGTAATCGAGATACTTCTGATTTCAAGAGGTCTACTTGTGCTTGATGTTTCATCGTCACATTGTTTCAATCTCGTAATCGAGATACTTCTGATTTCAAGGCAAGCGTTAGATTTTATCTTTATGAAAAATAGCCCGGTTTCAATCTCGTAATCGAGATACTTCTGATTTCAAGTCGCTCATATTCATGTTATCATCTGTCAATTCATGAGTTTCAATCTCGTAATCGAGATACTTCTGATTTCAAGATTTATCGTCACGTTCAGCCAACTAAAAACTGGCATTGTTTCAATCTCGTAATCGAGATACTTCTGATTTCAAGTTGGGATGGAGTTTGACGAGTACGCGCGTATTCTTGTTTCAATCTCGTAATCGAGATACTTCTGATTTCAAGTGCGGGGATGATGGGATTCGCGCCCCTGATTCTCCCAGTTTCAATCTCGTAATCGAGATACTTCTGATTTCAAGTCTGATATTGGACATAGACAAGGTCTTATTTATAAGTTTCAATCTCGTAATCGAGATACTTCTGATTTCAAGTGCACCTCAAACTTCTCGTCAAGTGTACCAACTTTGCCGTTTCAATCTCGTAATCGAGATACTTCTGATTTCAAGGATGTCGTGGTCGGGGCTATCAATGCTCTTGCTGCTGGGTTTCAATCTCGTAATCGAGATACTTCTGATTTCAAGCCACTGGACAACACCTCACCAAACAACAATCTAACGTTTCAATCTCGTAATCGAGATACTTCTGATTTCAAGGTGTTACAGTGACAGTGAATTCGGTGATTGCTATATCAACGTTTCAATCTCGTAATCGAGATACTTCTGATTTCAAGACCTGACATCGACGCTGTCCGTGACGACATAAGAAAGGGTTTCAATCTCGTAATCGAGATACTTCTGATTTCAAGCTCGCCACTCAAGAGCATTGATTGGGAATTCATCTAATGTTTCAATCTCGTAATCGAGATACTTCTGATTTCAAGATTACAAATAAAAGGTAAGTCTATTAATATATCAGTATCGGTTTCAATCTCGTAATCGAGATACTTCTGATTTCAAGGATACCTTCGTCGGGATCACTTGCCGTATATTCATTGTTTCAATCTCGTAATCGAGATACTTCTGATTTCAAGTATAGACTTGATATAAAGGAGATGCCATGCCAAGTTAGTTTCAATCTCGTAATCGAGATACTTCTGATTTCAAGTGGACTCACGATTGACAATGGCATTTGACGTGCAAGTTTCAATCTCGTAATCGAGATACTTCTGATTTCAAGAGCCCCTGATTTGCACTCTTATTGGACGTGCCTTTACGCAGTGTGTTTCTGTGAGCGAAGTGTTTGACACACACATGAAATAGCATAAATGTACAGACGAAAGACTCAATCTATAATACATAAGGGTTTACGCCTTACTATGAGGGATTAGGGTTTTTCGGTCCCCTGTCGCTCACAGAGATCATCTGATACTTAATTTTATACAATATATGATTGTTTATCAAGTCCTTTATCTTGTCCAATACGTTCAATCTGTTTCTCACACGCAGCACAGATATGATAAATGGTTATAGTATCTTCGCTCATATTCATAGCTTGTTCTAATCGGTTTTTTAGACGTAGAAATGCGCGTTTATCTACATTACATTCAAAGACGCTATATTGAACACGTTTCCCAAAGTCTTTGAGAATTTTCGCTACTTTGTTACGGCGTTTGTCGTCCGTAATATCATAAGCGACTGTGTAATGCATTAGCGATTCCTCTACTTTAGGATTAGATACTTACCGAATTGTAAGCGGGGAATAATGCTCAATTTCGCCAGTGAGATACTTTGCGAGCAAACGCACCTGCAATTCCATTGCCCTACGGAACGTTAGTTTATACTTAAACACTGGATGCGTGATTGTTTCATTTTTCCGTGTTTCATAGGCTGCGTAGAATGCTTTTCGGCAATTGTCTTTTAAATACCATCCGCCATGAGATTGAGTGAAATCCTTTGGTTTGATACGCCTATTGTTGATTAGCGTAATAACAACTGAGTCAGCGATAATTGGTCGGAACTCTTCCATCAAATCAAGCGCAAGGCAAGGTTTACCGTATTTTAATTGATGAAAATAACCAACGTAGGGATCAAGCCCGACTACCTGAATAGCTGACATTATATCTGCAGTTAGTAATGAATATGCGAAACTTAGCAGCGCGTTTGTTGGATCGGCTGGTGGACGACGACTCCGTCTCTGAAAATCAAACCCCATTTCTTCTTTTAGCATAAAGTTGAATGAACCGAAATAGGCAGCGGAGGCGTTCCCTTCCAAGCCTAACAATTCAGGGATTTCAGTTGCTGCGTCAATGCGTTTTTCCATTGCCTGTATTGATTTTATGTTAGTGAGCAGCGGTTCTAATGCGGTGTCTGTGCTATCTGGTGCCTGCCATTTTCTACGTTGAAGCATCATTCTCAAGTTCGCCAGTTTACCACGGACAAACGCCTTTGAGAGATCAAGACACTGAGCCTCATTCGTTGCAACACGGTGCTGTGCAGTTCGTAGAATTGAATTGCGTGATACTTTCGGTGTCAACGCACCATGATACCTTCCATAAGCAGAAAGAAAGACAACTGGAATGCCTTCATGTAAAAGCGTTTGCATCGCAGGGGTTGTTAAACTTACATTACCGCTGATAACTACTTGTCCAAGGTGTATCAATGGAATATCGCGCAAAACTTCGTTCTCTTTCACCACAAGCAGACGTTCACCTGTCTTTTTGATTGCACACCCTTGTTCATCAACATAAAGCACGTTATCAATGCCGAGTGCAAGTTTGATTCGTTTAGGGCGTTCATCCAATTCGTGGATATAGGCGACCTCATCGGGTAAACAGATCGGGCGCACACTGCATCCATTGCACCGGTTATCGTGGACAGGTTTTGGTATCTTTCGGGTATCTAATAGCGAATGTGCTTCCGCTACATAGCGGAGCGTTGTCTCACGGAGTTCCTTATCAAACAGTACCTTCCGTCGCCGCTTTGAACCGATAAAATACATATAGCCGTGAGGGATTGATATACCAGTTTTTTCCTCTAATAACAGCCCTTGTAAACAGAGCTGCACCTGATCGTTCAGCCAATCTCCCATCCCCGCTTTTTTGAATTCAACTGGATACGGTATGCCATCCTTTTCCTCAACGAGGTCGGTGTAGCCAGATATGCCTAAAGTATCGGAAGCGAGGTGTTGCCGACGAGATATAATTTTATCGCCTTTCTTTCTGTCGGTTACTGCCGTGTGGACATTTTCATGCTTTATTTTTCCCTCTTCAATGTGTTCATTGACGACTTGGTGTCCTTCAATAGATTCATAATAGAACCGTCTCGGACAGAAGACATAGGTATTTATTTGTGAGAGTGGTATATAATTCTCAGACATACTAATCCCTCCTTTAAAAGATTGACAGGAAGAATAGGATGGAAGAATGGAAGATTGGAAGAATGGAAGATTGGAAGATTGGAAGATTGGAAGAATGGAAGTACCCCATCCCACCCTCCAATCTTCCACCCCTCCAATCTTCCACCCCTCCATCCTTCCATCCTTCATCTCTCTCTTTTATTCTTCCTCTTGATTTAGTAGATAGATAACTTCGTCTTCACGTAGAAAAAGGTTATCGTCCCATTCACCTTTCTGTTGCTTTGCCTGAAGTGATTTTATTTGACGTAGTAGCGCGTTTTCCATTGCATAGTGCTGTTCATCAATTGCATCAAACGTCGCCTCTGAAAACTGCTTGGCTCGGTAACAGGCGTAGCACCGAGAATACACTTCTCCAGCAGATGCTAATGCAACATTCAGAAAGTAGAGATACTCCTTTAAAGAACGTCTGCAGTACCCTTCAGCGATGTTGGCAGAGATTGACGATCCGGCATCTAAAATCTGCGCGACTAAACGATAGGGGGAGCCGGGGATTTCTTTAACTTTTTCACATAAGAAGGCATACAACTCAATTGCCATCTGCCACGTTCTCAATTTGCGATATCCACGATTGATATTTTTGCGACGTTCTATACGTTCATTCAATTCAATCCTCCTAAATCTAATAATGGTGGATGGGTTGAAGAATGGAAGATTGGAAGAATGGAAGATTGGAAGATTGGAAGATTGGAAGATTGGAAGTTCCACCCTTCCATCCCTCCACCCTTCCATCCCTCCACCCTTCCATCCCTCCACCCTTCCATCCCTCCACCCTTCCATCCCTCCACTCTTCCATCCCTCCACTCTTCCACCCTTCCAATCCTTATATTCTTTTCGTCTGTCCCATGCCCATCGTTGTCTTATATCCTGTTCCGCAGTAGTAGGCAAAATCTGCCAAACAGTTTGCGGTGCGGAGTAGGTTTTCATCAAGCGAGTCTTCTGGATAAAAAACGCAATCACACTTGCCAACCCATCCGACTTCCGTATGTTTACCGAAGTTGAGTGCACGCGATTCGGCTTTTACATTGGTCACCTGTCCGTGATCAGCAATGAATGCAAGGATTTCCTCTTTATCAAGTTTTACTGGTGCGAAAGCGTTCCATTTGTTCACCCAGCTTTGATAGCATCGCACAATATCAAAGTATGCATCATTTCGCGTTTTCTGTCCTCGTGGTGTCATTCTACGAAACGCTGTCGGTGAATAGAATTGGAGACTCATCCGCGTATCCATGCTTGCCGATTCGACGAGTTCTGCGTATGTCGCACTCCCGCTCCATATCTGTTCTTCTGTAGCATGAGATGTCATCTGTCTTACTTGGAACACCGCATCGCCAAGCCGTATTGTCGGAAGCGTGAATGTTAAGAAGGCTTGCCCAAAATGTGCAAATAGGGTATCGTCCAGGAACGTGTATCGGAGTCTACATTCTGTACCAGCTTTGATGTGAAGTTGACTACCTCGTTTTTTCGCCTTCGCTATGAGTGGGGAGACAGTAAAAGGTTTTTGTGTTGATTGTGTGTGTAGTTTTTCCGATACTTTCGGGTTGCTTTCCCGCAGGATAGCGAGGAAGGCTGCGTGTGCATGGTGTCCCATCGTGGGTCGGAGTGTTACGTCTTTGTCTGGTATGAGTGATATGAGTGTACTGATAGGCATGGGTGGATCCTTTTCAATTATCAAAAAGCCTCATCTGTTTGATGCCTTCATGTTTTTCGGGTTCTACACTGATCGGTTCTGTAGATGGAAGTTGTATCATATCTTCTGATGTAGGTTTTTCTAAATCTTTCAGATAGTACAACCAAATATCCTTGGGCTTTCCGTTTTCATCAGTTGTTTTATATGCTAAATTTTGTCTGTAACCGCTTGTCCTACGATATTCAAACACTTTTGGTGGTTCAACATAGCCTAACTCTTCACAAAAATAATGTGCAGGAACTTGAACAAAGAGTTCTTTAAAGTAGATAGATCCTCCCCTATTGAGCAACTCGAACTTAAATTCCTCTCTGTACGTATCATAAAACCTTTGATAAACCTTAAATTCTGGGTTAACGGTTTCATTATCAGATGTTCTTGCCATGCAACTTTTGAGAGAAACGTTGACTGCGTTTTCTGGACGGTGCTTAGAATCATCATCGGGGACTTTAGTTGTAAGTGTGATAGAAGGTTCAAAACTCCGCGTAACCACAAGTCCTCTATCGTGCAAAGGTTTGTTTTCAATGCGCGCTTCATAGACGTATTCATACAACATGTCAAAAAGTACTTCTGCTCTGTAGTCGGTGTGTGGTGTGTATTCCATAAGTTTAAGGATACCGCCTGGGTTAAAGTTCTTTTCGCTCTGCTGTTGCAAAATCTCAAGGTAATTCTGCATCTTTACATCTGAAAGAATAGACAGAAAAGAAGGGATTTTGTCACCTACAACGACGATTTCAGCGTTAGGAATCTGTCCTTTTCGATTGCAGCGTCCTGCGCGTTGGATAAGTGAATCGGGGTTACACAATTCGGTGACAAGCAGATGCGCGTCAAGGTCGCATCCGACCTCAATAGCACTCGTTGTAAACAGTAGGTAACCCATACCGTCGTTTTCAAGGTCCTTGAGTTTACGATAAACCTTCTTGCGTTGCCAATTGGAAAGCCGACCGTGGTAAAGGAAAATGTTCTCATTACCGTTCTGCTCTTTTATGTGCTTATAAGATGGAATGAGATCTTTAACCGTTTCAATTGTGACAATAGTTCGCTTATTTGATTCGTGGTGTTTAGATACATAGGTGCAGATTACGTCTGTAACCTTTTTGGACTTCGCAGCAATATGTTTAAACGTCTTATTAGGACACTTCCGATCTTTTTGTTTCTCTTCTTGCCACCTTTCCAGTTTCAGCCGATTTTCTACAATATAATCAACCGTATCTAAGAAATTTAATTCTTTCTGGTAAGTTTCTGGCATTGTTGCTGTCATGACAACTATATCTAAATTAGCTTTGTAGAGTGCCTTAATTAGACGTTGAAAATTGACAAATGCAACCTGATCATAGGCGTGCACCTCGTCAAAACAGAAAAGATTTTGCTTTTTGCTGTGGTGAATTCTGAACGGAAAAATATAAGACTTGTTAGGTTCACCGAAACCGAAAAAGCGATACAGGAACTTGTCGAACGTTGTAAGGATAACATCACCATCGTAGAGATGACGTTTCCCAGTTTCCAATATTTTTCCATTTTCAAAAACGTTGCGGGATGCCTCAGATCCCCTGTCAACTACAAGCGCATAGGGTCTATCAGTCTTTTCTGATGCACGCTGGAGATATTTTTCACACCGATCAATCTGATCATCAACAAGGCTTCGTGAAGGAAAAATAAGAAAAAGTCTACGTTTAGAGTCGAGACTGGGAATAAGTACTGCTTCCGTTTTTCCACAGCCTGTAGGAGCTTTGAGCAGTAGTGCAGGATTATTCTTTTTTGGAGCGATGTGCCCAAAAAGCTCTTCCTGCATCGGATTTGGTTCGAGTTTTGTAAACTTTTGATACGCGTCTAATACGCTTTGCATAAGACCATCCTCTTATGTTGAAGTTCCGTTTTGTTGTGTGCGTTAACTATCATTTTACGGAGAAAGTCGACACCTTTCTCGTAATCGTTGTCTGTCAGAGCCTTAGATATCTGATGACGATATTCTTCACATACATCAAATTCATAATAGGCAAGTGGTAAAGAGATTTCTTCATTATCAAATGGATAAGGACTAACCTCAATATTTCCATCTTCACGTTTCCGTGAGTGAAAATCCATAAAGACCCTCGGTTGAACATCTTTTGTGAATGCGTAAGTCTCAAGTTCTGCCTCAATCTGATCACACATCTCTAAGATGTATAGGTCAAATGGAAAGTTTCTGAATTTTTCGTTGGCTAATTCTTTCTCTGTTTTGAGTTCTGCTTGTGCCTTAACAATACCCTCAACAGAAAATTCGTGATGCATCCGTATGAGAAGTTCAACATAACGATCAGGATCAGAAACTCTAAAGCGATGTCCCGCAAAGGAATAACCGAGAGATTTCCGTCCTTTTTCTTTATAGCTTCGGTAGGTTACGCGGAAAGTCTCTGGTTTTGCGTTGTCGTGTTTCTCGGCAGCGCGTATTAGAAGGTCGCGGGTCGATTTCTCGCTCTGTTTGAAGGCTGGATAAAATTCTCGTTTAAAAGATCTGACCAATGTGACGACGTTTTCAACATGACTATCCAGTGTAAGCACAATAATTCTTTTCAAACTCTGTCCGCTATCAGGTCTATAGAAAACCCGTCCCACTTTTACAGTATCCAATTTATCAGTCATCATTCTCTCCTTTCCACAACTCATCAATGAAAGCTTTCGGGAGATGAACGTTCCCATCGGTATAATAATCAAGTTCAATTTCTCCGTGTACCTCACCAACAACAAATGGAACGAACCCCTTAATATCACTGGGCTCAGGGAATGTAAGGCTTATACCTTTGGATGCACCGTCTCCCCATGCATAACGGTATAGTGGAAACGCTTTGCATGGCAGACCCACGAGTGCTGCACCAGGTAGAAGCGTATCAGGTTTTGCCCGTTTTTTCTCTAATAGCAGTTGCGTAGGTTCGGAAACCATATCCACAAAAGCGTATCCTTCTTTGCCAATCTTACAACCAAAGTTTTCAACTGTTCTTAATTGGCTTAGGAGTTCTTCATCTTCTGAAACCACGTAGCCGATAAGATTTTCAGCGAAAAGGTATTCCCATGTATGGAGTTGATAAACTTCCTTCGTTGATTGATATCGAACAATTCGCGAGAAGGCATTATGCTTAAATGACCTAATTCCCTGCCGCTTAGTCGTATGAATATGATAATTTTGCCCAATTGGATACGCACCCAATGGGCAAAGCTGCGGTGGTAAGGCATAGTAATCTGGGTCTTTAACGGCGGTTTCCGGTAGATGTCCAGCTTCCAGCAATTTCAATCGGCGCAAAAAACCAGACATCGTAGTCGGTGGCAGAAATGGGTAAGTACTGATGTGCAAGATAGATGAGGGCATCCGTCTAAACGTCAATCCCGATGTCGGTTTAATTACCAGTTGCAGCATCCACATTAAGTACCCCCTTTTCAAACTCTATTAGATACTCTGATAGTTTAGCAATGGCGGTATCCCCGACATATCGGTGAAAATTGCCCTCTGTTAATTCGTCTATAGGTTCTTGTTCCTTCCCTGCTACTGAAAAGACAGCCTTTTTAAACTGTTTTTTCGCAGCTTTAATGTCTGTAATGCTTGGTGAAATAACAGGCCGTTTGCCAAGTGGAGCAAGATACCGATCAATAACAATCCACGGTTCTTCTTTATCTTCTCTGACAAGTGGTGCATCATAAATTTTAACACCCTTTGGATTACCTGCTCCTAAGCGAGCCAACGCACTCATAAACGCGTAAGCTACAGTGGAAAATTCATTGTCTGTCATACTCAAACAGTGGTTGTAGACAGGATACAAGAGTCCCGGTTGGTTATATTCGCGCTTAAAGGGTGTTGGTGTTTCGTCACCTTCTTGTCGTAGTAGAGAAGGATGCATGGCACGTTGCTTTTCCTCGGGACCTAACTCTTGAATAGCGACACCTCCACTATGAGTCAGTCGTCCGATAAGAGTTGTTGCAGGTCGTTTTTCGGTTGCACTTTCATTCTCAACTTCGGTTGCACTTGTGATGAGACCACCAAAAACTCGACAGATTGGACACTCTGCCTTACTACACGTATGTGGAATGCCGCAATTTAAGGTATCGCCAAGTAATCCATTACCTTTCGGTGCCCAAATCAATGTACGTCGTTCGACACCGCGACGTTTTGTTGGAGAGATATAGCATTTCTCAAGTTCTTTATCCTTACTGTTTTCTTTTTCCGCATCGTTATTATTAGATAAAGGAATAGTAACTGTTTCAACTATGTTAACATTCACTTGAGTCTCGTGCCCAAAATAGAGTTCTTGGCCACCTTCAAAAATTGCGTATATGTCAAAGTTAAAACGCTGCTTAGCCGAATAATCTTCAAGTCCCGATTTTACGTTAATTGCCATTTGGGTTAATCTCCTTTTTGATTAAATAGGAATGCAAACTTTGCGTATAGGTTCAGTTTCAATTGATATGATAACTTCCTTAGCTGTGCTTTATTATACTTTTCAGATAACTTAGCATAAGCGTTTAGAATATCGTCAAAGTAAATTGTCAGTGATTCGGTTCCCTCCTGATCGGACTTTGTCCGATCAGACAATTGTACCATTAGGGTGTTTTCTAATAACAACTTCCCCTGATCGTAGCAGAAGTAGTTATCATCATTTCGGTACATCGTAGCTCGAGTTCCTGGAAGGCTATCGGATGCTTCGTAGTTGAAAAAACTCGGGTTTATAACTTTCTCAATAAGTTTCTTGACTTCGCGGACCGTGTCAACGTTCTCTTTTTTTCTGACCTCACTGCGGAAGTAATCACAGTAGGCATAGGTCAGTCCTGTGAGAGCAGCAACATCGTAATAAAAATCTGCTTGTATTGACATCAATTTGTCTCCTTTTGAAGATAGTTCATCTTCCAATAATACACAGTGTTTTTCCCGGAGTACCTCAAGACTCCTTTTTTCACTGTAAGACCAATCGCTGAGTTGTTTTGCTTCTGTGGACTCTGCAGTAATAAGTTTGTATATTGCAGAGATTACCTCTTCTTTCTGGATGAGTCGGATTGCTTGGCACAAGCGGATATTGTCTTTGCCGTTTACGATCATGTGTGGCTTAAAACTCTCATTAAGGTAGCTAAGCCACACCAGATATCGCGATGATAGGTGAATCTCCGATTCGCCTGTAAATAACGTAAACTGCATCTTTTCAAGTGCGTTAGATGGAAGTGTTTGTGCGACCCTCCAGAGAGTGTACTGAACTTGTCCAATTTTTTCTGAGACAGGAGTTGAACCTACAAAATCGTTGCACTTAATCAGTAAATACTGTCCCGCAATTAGGTTTAATTCACCAAGGGTTAGCATCTGAAGATATTTCTCAGTGGAAACCAATACGTCTTCTTCATCGGGAATGGAAACCAATACGTCTTCTTCATCGGGATACGATAGGCAAACGATGATTGCTCCCTCTGCGAATTTAATCGGACAACCGAAAGCGACTGCCAGGCAATCAAAGCATATCGGGGGTTGTGCTTGTCCACTGCCAGATTGCAACCTTTGTGAAGGATCTGAGAAGACGAACCTATTCGCTTCCAATTTACCCTTAAAACGAAGGGTTTCGGTACTGGGAGGCATAGGTCTACCACAACTGTAACACCGATTTTTTGAAGTATCACCAGCACTATGTACAGAATCTTGTTCGATCTCGTTAATTGAAGCAAGTGGGCACTTTAGGGGTCGAATTTGTTCACTTAAGATGTCAATAATCTTATCTTCAATTTTACCTTTTTTGGCGCGCGGTTTTACTGTGCCGTAAGAAAATTGGGTTGCACCAGTTCGGTTGAATTGGTGAGAAAGTTTCAATGCCTCATCAAAAAGCCTTGTTACTATATCAGATTCATCAGAACCTTGAGCATTTGCCTGCAATTCATTGCGCAATTCGGCTAAGAGTTGCCTTAGATCTTTCCTATTCTCTATTGCAGCAGTCCTCCGATCTTCGTCCGTTTTGGCTTTTCTATAGTTGTCGGGGTACCGAACAATTCTCTCCTCAAGCGTAGCAATATAAAATGCCGCTTGCCAAAGTTTCATATCCTCTGTCACCGATGGAAAATGGACATAGCCGAAGCCTCTGTTAGTCAATTTCATGCTATTTACGAATAAGGTAAAAGACTTATATAATTCCTCTTTTGAATAAGTAAATTGAACAAATTCCTGCCATGTATCTTCAAGTTGAAAATCTGTGTCCGGAATAAATAAAACCATCGTCAGACGGTTTTCAGAAAGACGAATAACACATTTTTTCTTCTGTAGGAACTCTATGAAACGCTCAATTAGCGTGTCATAAGCAAGCCGAATTTGCATCTCTTGCGGAAGCACAGTGCGGTAAAAATTGTAAATCTTACCAATCGGACCTTCCTCGAACTGGACAATCCAGTTTTTCCCCGCATTAAGTTCTTCAATCGGATCTAAAGATCGTTCCGTTTCTGGTGGCAAGTTTCTAATATAGTGTTCTGCATCCCGGATTACCCGTAAGGCATCCATATCGTCCCACCAACGTTTTAGTTGATCATATTCTCTCTTATCATATATATGATGCACAAATGCCTCAAAATCCTCTGTAGACTCACTTGGGTATGTTGCCGCAAAGTGAGCGGCTAAAATCTTCTCTTTTTGTAGGTTATCTACGATCATCTTGGATCCTCCTTCCTTTAAGTATAACACACCACCAGTCACACAAACCTGCAACTGAACAAAAAAATCGTTCACAATTTCATTTTATTTTGAAAAAGATTGACTTATCTTGGATTAAATGTTATAATATTTTCAGTGCAGGACTGAACCCTCCCTCGGTGGTGGATGTAGGCCCTGCTTTTTTATGTTATTGTTTAGCAGGACTTACGCAGTTTTCATGATTTGATGAAGAATTATGACGAAAATGGTGTAATTTTCAGCATTTTTTCGGTTTCCAGCGCGCTTACAAAGCGCGCCTACCGTTGGGTGCGTAAGTCCTGTTTAGGTTTCTGGTCGTATAATGCCTTCAGATATTGGATCTAACAAATTGAATGCCTGGTCAAGACCATACTTCGTTTTAGACGTAATCGGACGTTCTTGACGGAGTAGTGCATAAGCACAAAAATCGGACAACTGAATAAAATATGACTGATCCGATTGCTTAAAAAATGGGTCTTCAAGAATACGATCTATTACACCATTTTTTAAGGTTTGCATGCGTCTAACCAATTGGGTGTAGATAGCCTCTTTCCCTTCATCGCAAATTAAAATCGCATAACTATCCTGTTGTTGTAGACTTTGGTTGATACTTCCGAGTAACGCTTCATAAGCAGGCACGTTCGCTTTAGTTGGGAACACAACGTTAAATAGTCGTGCTTCTGGCAAAGTCGCTACCATTTGAAGTGTCTGTTTGAAAATTTGGCATCGTCGCCCTTTGGTTACCACTCTATCAGCAATTTTTCCGCGCCCTGAAACAAACTTCCATGCATGGAATTCCGTGTAAATGGAAATACCATCACTCGCTTGTATACCGTGCCTGAATTTTTTTACCTCTTTAAGACAAGCATTCCATTTGTTAGCACGAATCGTTAAGGCAGAAAATACACATAGTTCTTCATCGCCAGAGTCATCAATGTAAATCAGGTGCATCCCGTCTCCTACATACATCTTGTCCGAGTTTTACTATAATTTTATTGTATATAACGCTACTATCACATGTTAACATGAAACGTGCGTGAAGTCAAGAAAAAAGGTAAATTTACTTCAATCTCGGAATCAAGATTCTTATTTTATATAATTGGGCTGAAATATAACGCAACTATTTTTCAATCTCGCGATCGAGCTTCTTATCCCTTCATTAGAATAGCATAACTAATTCTTTCTGTCAAAGACATAATCGTGCTCCTTCCCCCATTTATTCATACAACTTCACCATCTTCTGTGCTGTCTGAGCGACCCATTCCCGCAAGGGCTTCGGTTTAATAACCTTTGCTTCGTGTCCGTATCCGAGAACCCACCAACCGATTTCGTGCCAACCCGCAACCGTCGCCTCAAACTGAAGTGTGCCATTATCCATTTCCTGCAGCTGCTGTGTCGGATGCCAATTTACCTCCCGAATTAGCGGAGCGATACGTGGCGCAAACAGGATAACAACGCGCGTGTCCGGTCCAAGCATAACATCCCAACTTTTATCAAGATATTTCTGCAAAGAGAAATCTTCGGGGATGGTATAACTTGCGTGCGTGATGGAGAGCGAATTAATGCGGTTGATACGAAAGGTGAGAACTTGTTTGGATTCTTTAGAGTGACCGATGACATACCATGCGCGTTTACGAAACAGCACCGCATAAGGTGCAAGTCGATGACGAGTTTCCTTTTGACTGCTGAAGGAATCATAAGTTATGGCAACTCTGTGCTTTTCTCGGATTGCTTGGTATAACAACTCTTTATACGGTTCCGGTTCATCAATTGGACTCACCTGTTGATCTTGCACCTCAATCCGCGGTGCTATCTGATTTAAGATGTCTTTTGTCTGCTTTGGTAGTGTGGTAGTAATCTTATGAATTGCGCGATTAAGTACCTCAACTGTTTGTTTCCCTTCGGTTGTTTTATAAAAACTCGCTGCAGTAATCAGCGCGAGAGCTTCTTCAAAGTCAAGGTTGAGAGCGGGAAGGAAGAAATCCGAGATCATCTCGTATCCCTGTTTACCACGTGGCACAATCTGGATTCCCATAACACGCAAAAGGTCAATATCGCGCTGGATAGTCGTGATATTGACTTCAAATCGTTCTGCTAACTGGGGACGTGTCCATTTACGTGGCTCACTGTGAATTAGATATGCAACTTCAATGATGCGTGCCATCTGATATGTTCGGTACATAATGCCTCTCAATTTAATTGCGGATGCCATATTATCAGGACGGACACAAACTGCATCAGAACGCAATAATTTTTACCCAAAATGTCGTTATTTTGTTATTTTAACCTCCACTCCACCGGACGTTCAACGATAAGCGATTCAACATCTTCATCAAAATAATCAGCAATTTCTTGTAATAATTCAGGGGTTGGGTTCTGTTTGCAGTGCTCTATACGATTAAGTAATGTTTGGCTTATACCTAACTCTTCTGCCAATTTTGCTTAAGTTATGTAATTTTTCTTGCGTAGGTATATATACAATGGAGAAGAATATCTTGCCGTGTTCTGTTGTATTTTCTGGTATATTTTGTTTTTTCAATGTTGACAACTCTTTATTATCTAACATTTTAGTCAAATCCTCCATTTCAGTAAAGTAAAACAAATTAGGGATTAGGATAACAAAACTGAAGGTTGTATTGTTTAGATTATGATGCAAGAATTAGTGGTTTCTGTGCGGATCCTGTTACATCAGATTTCAACTACAGCAATTATAATATTTCGGTGTCCAGTGTTTCTAAGACTCGGACATCGGGTGTGCCAAAGGATAGCATGGCGAATTCGTCGGCGAACTGGTGCATCAGATGCTTCATGATCTCATCGTATAGTTCCTTGCTATGTGTTGTGCCTTTCGGCACGTAGGACAAAGTCAACGTTTGCAATGCCGAATTCGGTAACTTTGGGGTAGTACTTTTCAGTTTGGTGTGGTTAATATGATACTGAGAAAATACAAATTCCTAGCGTGTAAAATATTAGAGTGGATCAAATTAATATTCAACATCATGCTCAGGAAAATCATCCATCTCGTCCACTTCATCATCTTTAGTTTCTAATATAGATTGAGCAACTTTTCCTCTAATATCTTCTAAATCGCGATCTATCTGTACTTCGTTAATAAGAAATGATTTCTTAAAGGCATTTTTTACTGCTTGAAAAGCTCTATCATCAAGGGTTTTCTGAATTTCTACTTTTTTTCTATCAGCAGGTGGAAATTCCTTTTCCCATCTTTTATATAACATTTCGTACATCTTCGGTCTCCATTTTTTTTGGACTACCTCAATACTTTCCGTTTCTACATCCTTTTGTCCACTTAAAAGCTCAAGAATAAGATACCTAAAGAAATAGCCATCTGATGGGTTTATACCACCACCAGGTGCATAAATGTATCTTAAACTTTCAGATTCTGGATTATTATCAAACAATATTTCCTTTGCACCTATATTATTTTTAAATTTTTCATTGAGACGATCAATCCATTTATCCACGTAACTTATAAAATCCTGATTTTCTGTAATACCTAATCTAGCCTTAAGATAAGCAAATGCCATGAACATGCCGGACTGAAAAGCATTTGATCCGAAACAGTCGAATAATGAATTTACTTTTCTAATTTGGTTCTTATCTGGTTTCGTATTAAGTTGAAGGTACAACCTTGTTCGGCATATTTTAAATTCTTCTTCTATTGCTTTCAAAACTTCCCAAGCTTTTTGAATGTCAGATTTTACTCCATCCTTTTTCTCATTATCTTGTTTAGTCTTTCTCTTTTGCTTTTGGTCTAATGTGTGTCGTAGTCCTTGCCCCTCAACAAGAGCAATATAAGCAATTTTGTTTTCTCTAATATGGCGTTCACAAGTTTCAAGGGTGGTATCAACAGCTTCAATATGTTTTGAGAAAGGATAAAAGTTACTTAATGAATTTACCATTACTCGTCCCCATCCTTCCTCAAAACATTGACGGAACTTAACTTCACCTTGTCTTGGATAATTGTTATACGTAATATTTGATATCTCAATGCCGTATTGCTCTTTTTCTTTTTCTGTCAACTTAGCTTCCAAGTTCAATTCCCTACGAAGGCGCTCATTATTTTCTGCAGGTCTTCCACTTCCATATTGCGCCAATGGGTTCCATATAGTTTCATCCCTTGTTAGTAGTATAGACCTGAGAGTGCTGTAAATACTGTAAACATTAGTTAGGGCAAGAGGGCGAGTGGTAGGAATTTTATCATGTGGATTGTCATATTCAGTGTGATGCAATTGAAGCATATTGGTTTCAGTATTTTGCTTCACCATATTGAATAGTTGACGAGTAAAACAGGCTACTAGATCTGTGTCATCTAGGAGAATCTCACGAGCTTTTGATGGTTGACGAGCATTCCGGTTGACATCAAGAAAAAGTCTACGACAAGCTGTTGTCAAGTTCCTTTCTTCATCTATTTGACCTTGGTCTGCTTGATTCCCTAAAGTTAGTTCAGGGAAATATGCAATACAAACGGGTAGGTGAATTTGATGAAGAATGGATTTATCTGATATATCATCCAAGTTGATTTCTTTGTAAAAATATTGAAACCCATTTCCATCCCATTTATTTGATATACCCCGATATGCTGCTAACATTGCCATAGCACGATGCTGTCCATCTACTATAACAAGTTTTGCCTGTGTAGGATGAATACATAGATCTACGGAAGATTGTGCCAATTGTCCATCTAATCCCTTTTCACGTTTCACCGAAAAAACGTTACCATATTTAAAAACTTGAAGTGGTACCTCATCTTCCTCATCCGGTATTTCAATACATTTAGGATAAAGTTCATTCATATTTTCACCTTTCATGGGAACTATAATAGCTAATATAGGTGGAAAAAATCTAGGTTCAGAGAATACCTCTCCAGGGTATTTATTACCTAGCAGATAAGGCACCATTTCTTCAGAGACTCGATAATCATCAAGATCACGTTGAAGTAAATGATCAAAACTTAGATCGTTTAAACTAAATACTTCACGAACAGGAACAAGTAGATCAAGAAGTTGCCCATTTGGGGTGTTACCTTCATCAAGTGATGCATATGTTAGAATATATTCAACTGTTAAATTTGCATTAGGGACTTTAAAATGTCCTAATACACCACGCACATCAATAGTGGCGGGGGGTTTAGTAAGATTAGATCTTCTCTGCATAGTTATCTCCTACCTAAAATAGGGTAAAACATCCTATTTAGTAATGTTTCAGTAACCTTTATGGTTTCAATTAATCTTTCATCTGACAGTTGTGGGTGAGATACGTAGGTAATGCTAACAGCAAGATGATTAGGATCAATTTTTCTCTCTAATATCCGCTGTGCAAAGTTCTTATCGTTTTGTAAAGCCAACTTACTATCAACAGAATTATTTGGTGTTTCAACATCCAGATGCTCTGTCTGTTCTTGATATTCTTTGCGATATTTTTGAATAAGTTGTGTGTGTCCTCTTAAACGTTGTTGAAGATTCTTTGACACTCCGATGTATAAAGGTCCAGTGAATAGTGGGACAACCGACTCTAAAATTTCACTAACTATCTCTCTTTCTTCAATCTGATTAAGAACTTCCTCAAACTTTTTGGAAAAAGGTCTTTCATCATGTCCGTACCAAATATGTCTCAAATCTCCATTCAGTTTCATACTGAAATGTCCCCGCAGCTGCATAGCTAGAGTTGGATAGCAAAGTTGTTCATTTATTCTCTTGAGTGCTTTTACAAAATTATCAGATGATTTTATATTGCTTTTTCCTGGGACAATTCTAAGGTACCAAGCATAAATACCTGGTTTCGCTTCAACTGCAGGCAATTCTCCAAAGGATAACAATTTATCAGAGGTATTGAGATTCATTGATTACTTTATTGAGATAAGATCTAGTGTTATTTATGACAAACCAAACAAGGTTCCTCGTCATCTTCGTCATCGTGAACATCAGTAAGAATTTCTATTAGGCGACGATTCGGTTTTTCCTTTTTCTTGAATGCTTTCGCCTGCTCGGTGCGTTCCTTGATTTGTGCCATCCGTTCTGGGTCTGCTAATTCCTCAAGACTTTCACCCTGACTCCATGTGAATCGTTCACCTGTTTCTGTGTTGAATTTCTCGTAACTCTTGGCAAGTTCAAATAGGTCGGGGTGTTGCTCTAAGAGTCCCACCCATTCGGATTTGCGTTGGAAGAAGCAGAAGTAGCACCCGGACCGCGTACGCCAGTTGTAATAGTCGGGTAGACCGAGTCCGCTCTCCTCCAGGATTCGGAAAACGTCCACTTTGTTGATGCCATCCTCTTTGAATGGATATTTGGGGAGTATGTTTTGTAGGGCAGTTGTTTTTAAGGGTTTGTAACCGACACGATCCTCGTCTGCACGGATAGCGACGTAGTTATATGCATTATCTTTACCTACGTACTCTTCAAAAGGTCTAATTTTGAGTTTGATGGTACACCAACGAACTTGTGAGGATGGTAACAAACCACCGTGTAATGTCAACCAGTGGTCAAAATCGCGTTCTATGTTGAGTCGTGCGATTGGTTTTCCGAGGAAAGCTTCAAGGCGATCTAAAAAATCGTAGGTCTCTGGCAATTCTTTTCCAGTATCGGTGAAGAAGTATTCCATTTCTGGCACTCTCTCTCGCATGTAGACTGCAAGTGCTGAACTGTCTTTTCCACCAGATAAACCGAGAAGATGACGTGTTTTTTTTGCCATTTTACTCTCCTAAGATATGTTTGTTGTATTACTGCGTTGTTTTCTTTAGGCGACAAGTCTACCTGCAAAGTATTTACGGTCGGGTCCTACCTTTCGCACCCGTAACTTTTTTAAGTCATATTCGGGCAAAAGATCGTCTTTCATTGTTGCATTATCCTTTTTCATAATCTTCTTTTCCATACAATTTATTATACCATAAGTCCCAGAAAAAATCAATATATACAGAGGCATTGGCAGGGTTATTTAGTTTTAGGTGGGATCTATAGTTATATTGTGATAGGACAGGTATTTGTTTTGTCCAGTTTGTCAATTCAACTGAGTCCCTGTTCCAATTTTTCCTGAATATCTTCAGACAACCTTGTATTTTCTTGAACTGTATCACTTGTGGTACCGTCTTGAATACTCTCATCTGAAAGTTTTTCATACTTTGCCATCCGCTCCATGCTCTCTTTTCGAACACTAAATCTGATACCCTTGAAGATGCCGTTGTTATTATTCCTCAGTTCTTCAAGGGGTGCTGCTAACGACTTTGCTGATATGTAAAATTGATACTCAGTGTCCGTCCTAATTTCTTGAACTCAAAGGAAAGGGGCATATCCAAAAGTTGCAAGTATAACATCTGCATCAGAAATTATTTCTAATTCTATCCATTCGGTATTGACTTTTAAAAACGGTGGTAATTCTTTCTACATAGTTCATACTTCTCTTAATTGTACTAAAATTTGGGCGGTTCCTGTGAGGTTACAGAATCATAGCAGGGCTTCGGCGAGTCGTGCATGATCTGACGGTTCCTCTGTAAAAGTATCAGAGTGCAGTAGTTTTTCAAAGGAATCGGAGAGGTTCCATATTGGTGTTTGAGGTCCTTCGTTTAGCATTTTCACGATGTGCGGAACGCCTGCGGCTGCGAGACCGTTAGCAATGTCCATCATCCCGCGTGCGCTGAGGACAATCTCTAAGTTTCCTTTCACGGCTATCGCAATTAACATTATCGCTTGCGCCTGCCAACCATCAGTGTTAAAAATTTCGCCACTAATAATGCTAACGGTTTTTTCTTTTGATAAATCAATCTTTTTAAGATCCTTACGCGCTGCTAGCGAGAGTCCAGCAAACCACAGATCAACCTTCCGTGGAAACGGACTTTTATCTGATTTTGTGCGCTGTCCTGCTTGGCAGTATTGATCATAGTCTGACTGCTGCGAAGTCGGTGATATAATTTGCATATTGCGAAAAGGATTATCGTATTGTAGTGTCATATCAAATTCCTAAGAGTCCTTTGTTGGATTTCTACTTCAACATCCGTTCGTCTCTTACACATTTTGCATTCCCCGAGGTCCGCGCAAGGACATCGGAGTGCCTGAGGTTCGTTTATATGTGGATCGTTCACTAATATGTTTGGGTAGTGTGCCGAATTTGTAATAGTTATCACATGTTCTGCTTCATCTGCTATAATATCTTCACAGTCTTTAATTTCAGAGCGCGTCAAAAAGAGGATAAGTTGTGAACTTTCTTTGACGGCGGTTTTGAGAACAGAACGTTTTACAAACCCATCCATCATTCCGAGTGGTGTGTCGATCACGTTAGGGGCTTCCACTTCACTCACCTGAGTAAGAGCGAAAATAAATGCAAGCGTTAGTGCGCGTCGGGAGGCACCGTTTAAATCTCTATCGGGATTCAAAGCGCGTTCATTGGGTCCGTAGACGAGAATATCAAAATCTTTACTGATTTTGGCTTTCTGAATGATTGAACCCTGTTCAGCATCCGCACCGATCATTTCCAAAAAGAGATTGTTCATCAACTGACTCACTTTTTGCAATTCTTCGTTTGTGATTCGGTTGTAGGAATTCTGAAAGATTTGCGATATGTCACGCGTAGCATCTAATTTGGCTAATATCCGTGTTCCTCTCCTATGCTTGTTTATAAGGTTTTTATGCGTAGCTGTCAAGGACCTTTGCCGTTCCTTCAGACGTTCGAGTTCTCTTTCATGATCTATACGGGTGTCATTCAAAGATTTACGTTGAGCAATGTACTGCTGCTTAGTAGAGCGAAGTTTTTGAATGTCGGTGTTCCCTATATCCTCAAGTTGGACTTCAAGTGCTGCGAGCTCCTTTTCTAATTCCTCGCGTTGCCTGTCAAGTTCATCATGATGCATCGAGATTCTTTTGTACTCAGCACCCCAGTGTTTGTCATTTGTGTCATCCTTTGGATTCAGGACTAATGAGCCGTAATAGAGGTCGGTAAGACATTTTTGGAGTTCGTCCGCGCTCCGACTCTCCGTAATCAGTCGTTCAATATGTTCTCTACGACGCTTCCCGTCTTCTGATTGTTTATCCAACGCCTCTCCACAGATGCAGGTAACACCTATAAGTCGTTCTACAAGCACCGGGATCGTTAGGCTCGGGAGCTTCCCCTGATCGCGCAGTTCATTCAATTTCTCAAAACTTAGTTCTAAAACCGGCGCAAGCAGATCTCGGAATAGCGTTGGATTTCTAAAGAGTTGTGAATGTTCGGATGCCAGTTTTTCTTCTCTATCTCTGATACGATTTAGTTCTGTCTCTGCCTTTTTCAATTTACGATTAAGTTCCTCTTGGTCTCCCTTGACTAATGCCGCTTCAATATCTCTATCAATCTCAGTTAAACTTTGATTTACTTCATCAAACTGCTGTTTTGCATCGTCTCTTTCATTTTCAACAAGTTCGATCTTTTTATCGATTTCCTCCAATTTCGTAGCAATTTGGGCGAGTTCTGTATCAGATGCGAGATTCTTTGAGTTTTTATTGAGACCAGCAATCGTCTTTTTTAAATGATCAAGAGCAGCCTCAATCACATCAAGTTCTAACAACGAGCGAATAGCTTCCTGAACCTGTTCACGTTTGGCTTTTAACGAGTCCGATTCAATGAAGCTGAGTGCTCTGTCTCCGTCGGTGAAAAATACCTCGCGCAAATTAGGAGGTAAAAATAATCGTGATATCTGTGCTTCTGGATGTTTAATACGGTCACACCCGGTTTCTGACAGTTCAAATAATTCAATTTTTGGGTTTAGTCTGTTCCCATCCGTTGTTTCCTCTACCGAACGAATAAGTCGGTATCGATTCGTTACCTCAAAATCCACTTGCACGGATATCGGAATTGGCCTTCCGTCCGGAACGTTCCAATCAATTGGGAATAGGCGATATCCTTTACCCCTGTTTGGTAATGCGTTATCACCATAGAGAGCCCACTGAAGCGCGTTTAAGATAGTCGTTTTGCCGCTTTCATTTGAGGCTCGAATTACCGTCAGTTTTTTGTCGTCCCTTGTGGAAAAATCTAACCTGAGATCTCGTAGCAGACGAAAGTTTTGAAATTTCGCGCAAATTAGTTTCATTGGGTAACCTCTGTCGTTAAGTTGTCTATATCGCGTTTCTTGGTAAGAAAATCACCAGCTACATGGCATGCATCGTCTACTTGTTGTTGGATATTTGTTTTTTGCCCTTTATGCTCTCTTTCAGCATTAAGAATTTCAACTATCGCGTCAAGAACTTTTTTCCTGTAACCGTCGCGTCTTTCCTCAATAGATTCACATTCATTGAGAATTAGTTTTACCATTTTTTCCTTGTTAAATGACATAGTATCCTCCACTATGTGTAAAGGGTTTTTACCAGTTGGTCGAGATGGTTTAAAGGCCCATCCGGTCTACCAAAGTTTTTCGCAAGGTAAGCAAACGCTTGGATTCGCTTGAGTTCTGCCTCGATTAACGCACGGGCACCAGCGTCAATGTTGTTTAAATCAGGGGGTAAAACTACGAAATCATGAATTTCACTGTGTGTTTTGCCCGTTTTGTTACACATGCGGAGAAGCCTCCCGCGCCGCTGCACCCATTGCCGCTCTACTGTAGTGCTTGCAAGGATGAACGCTTTTTCGATCTGTGGAATGTTAACGCCTTCATCAAGCACACGCTTTGCAGTCAGTACCTGCAAGGTCCCTTCTTGGAATGATCGAATAATCTCACTCGTCTTTTTATAGTCTGCAGTTTCTATATGAGTGAGTTGACGAAAGAGAACGTTGTGTTTGTTCAATAAAGCGTTGACATCTTTCAGCTGCTGGGGTGCCTTGTCAGACGTGTAAATCAACATATACCGGAGTCTGTCGAAATCCTCGCGTTGCATTAAAACATTTTCTAACACAGTAATTTTATTTTCCGCATTTTCCAAGATAGCCCGTCTGTCTCTTAGTAGTTTCAGGAGATATTCGTTGTCAATGTCACTGCTCTCCTGTCGCCATGCATTTTTCCCAATCTTTTCCGTGAGATCGTACCATTTTTCCATTTCATCTACCGTGAGTTCAACAGGATGGACATAGTATTCATATTCTACAAGGCATTTTCCAATTGCTTCTTCAAGTGTAAATTGAATAACAATAGGTCCAAAAAATGAAAATAGTTCGTCAGTTCCATATTCGTCGTATTGACGAATTGGGGTTGCAGATAAACCTAACCTATAATCAAAGAAGTCGGGCGGATCTGCTATGAATCCCTCACTTCCGAGGTTATGGACTTCATCCGCGATAAGCAAAGTGTTACAGTCAAATTTCTGAAGTTCAGTTTTAAAATCGCTGTTACAAAGTGTGCGGTGCGTAACTACGACTCCCTCAACAGTACTGCTGCCGTTTCGGAGTCTCCGTCTGAGTTTGTTAAGTTCAAGTGCCCGTCCCTTTGCTCCATTCACCTCGGTTAGATTAACTGCCTTGAGTCCAAATGGTGTAATTTCATCACACCACTGTTGAATGAGGGGAACATAAGGTACTGCAACAGCGATGAGGAGCGGTTTCTGCATTTCATAAAGTCTATGTGCACAAACCATAGCAGTGATAGTTTTTCCTGAACCCGTTGCCATTTCTAGTACACCCCGATAACCAGCTTCGCACCAAGCATTGACAGCTTTGCCTTGATGTTCAAAAGGCCCTTCATCAAATTGCAGGTATGATGGAATAGCAAATGAAGGACATGGCGACTTACTGATATCGTAAGTTACTTCGGATTCTTCTATTGAGTTCGTTGTATCTTCGTAGAGTGTACGGAGATCACCTTCTGTTGGCGGGGTATCTGAACGGTAGGTTTTCAATAGATTTTCCTTAATTGCTTGTGGCATTGAAATGACGGTACAACTTTCATCTTTATTTGCCCAGAGTTGTTTGAACTGGTCACAAAATCTTTCTGCGGTATACTGCTGGTTAGTGTCCTCCCATGATTTGGATATAGAAATTTGCTCAATGTTTTTCTGAATACCAGCATACGTCATATTGCTCGATCCGTGTGCTGCTATTACATCATCATGTTCGGTAAAGAGCCAAACTTTCGGGTGGAAAAGGGCATTTTCCATCAAGGAAATTCTAATTTTAATCCTTCCATGACGTAACATCCACGAAAGACATTTCAGCGTATGTTGCTCAACGAAGTCTTCAGAAAAAATAATGTCTTTTAAAACCTCGCTTGCGATTTCTTCTGGAGAAACTATACCTTCTTTTATAGCATTCTGATCTTCATAACTAAGAATAGGATTGATAACTAAGCGAAAACTTCCCTTAGATTCGTTTATAAAGGTTGCTAAACCTGGAGCAAGTGACACCAAAACCTTGCTAGAGAAGAAACCTATCATACAATCAACACGTGTTGCAGATTTGAAACACGGAATTAGCACTTCTTTGGGAAATGGCTCTTTTGGCAATATGTATAGTGGTCGAATCTTAGAAATTGTTCGAAACTTCACCTATTGTCACTTTCCTTTCAACGCATTGTATTTTAATCTTTCTATTTATGACAAACTAAACAAGGTTCCTCGTCATCTTCATCATCGTGAACATCGGTAAGAATTTCTATTAGGCGACGATTCGGTTTTTCCTTTTTCTTGGATTTCTTTGCTTGTTCGGTGCGTTCCTTGATTTGTGCTATCCGTTCTGGGTCTGCTAATTCCTCTAAACTTTCACCCTGACTCCACGTGAATCGTTCACCTGTTTCTGTGTTGAATTTCTCGTAACTCTTAGCGAGTTCAAACAGGTCGGGGTGTTGCTCTAAGAGTCCTACCCATTCGGATTTGCGTTGGAAGAAGCAGAAGTAGCACCCGGAACGCGTGCGCCAGTTGTAATAGTCGGGTAGACCGAGTCCGCTCTCCTCAAGGATTCGGAAAACGTCTTCTTTGGTAATGCCATCCTCTTTGAATGGATATTTAGGGAGTATGTTTTGGAGGGCGGTCGTTTTTAAGGGTTTGTAACCGATACGATCCTCATCAGCACGAATAGCGACGTAGTTATATGCATTATCTTTACCTACGTACTCTTCAAAAGGTCTGATTTTGAGTTTAATTGTGCACCAACGGACTTGTGAGGATGGTAACAAACCACCGTGTAGTGTTAACCAGTGGTCAAAATCGCGTTCTATGTTGAGTCGTGCGATTGGTTTTCCGAGGAAAGCTTCAAGGCGGTCTAAAAAATCGTAAGTTTCTGGCAGTTCTTTTCCGGTATCGGTAAAGAAGTATTCCATCTCTGGCACTCTGTCTCGCATGTAGACAGCAAGTGCTGAACTGTCTTTTCCACCTGATAAACCGAGAAGATGCCGAAATATTTTTGCCATTTTGTCCCCTCAATAGATTTATTATATCCTTGATTTATTATATCCTTGTTAATTATGACATGCTAATTAAAATAAGTCAAGAACCATTATTATCATTTTGTGTTAGTTTTCGATGTCTTTTATGACCATTTTTGAGATTCGTGCCAAAACAGCAAGACGAAATTCGGGATTGTAATCCACGTCAAATTCATCAAAAACACTTGTAATTGCCTTTACAACTTTTTCTGATTTTTCTTCATCAGACAAGATTACCACGCGTTCTTGTTCGTTTTCATTTGGCGTTGTGATCCCAATTCGTATAGTCTCACCTGCAATATCTGTGTGATTTATTTTATCATAAGATACGGCTTCAAAATGTCGGAACTTTCTTGCTAATTGAGAGAGATTAATCTCAAATTGTGCTTTATCTGTGTCTATCCATGATGCGGGTGGTTTTTTGGCAAGAAAAGTGCCGATTGATTCAATCCAACCCGTGAAGTCATGTCCTTCACTGTATAGATGGATTAGGAATCCTTTCAGTTGCGTCTCAATCACGATCTCTAACAAGGGTTCTGCCCTTGTAGCTAATTCTGCACGGAGTTGTTGCCCTGTTGACTCCAATGTAAACACAGCTGCAAGCATCCGCTCCAGCGAATTTAGTAATCCATCATAAGCACTACCGAGTTCGGAAAGTGCGTCTTGCAATGTGTTGAAAAAGTCTGAAAGTACCTTTGAGTCTGCTTTTTCAGTACCAAAACTTGGGAATCCGAATGCATTTGGTAAATCCTTAAAAAGGAGATCGTCAGGTTCGCTTGCTTTGCTAACGACATTACGTATATTCTTCGCGTTGTCACTCAACTCTTGTGTTTTCAAAGTGTAGTTTGGAAGTTGCGCGATGAACCGCATCAACGGTGTGACGATTGTCAATAGGTCAGGATTTTTGGATTCCACAGGTTGATTTAGCATTTTCAGAAAACGTGCAAAAAGGTCAGCGCGTATCCCTGCCATCCGAAATCTTTTTATTTCAAATTGTTCTGGTGCTTTAATCAACCGTTCAAAGACTGGTATTGATAAGTCAGCAACAAAAGAACCTTTTTCGTAGAGTGCGATTTCTGTTCTGTAATGAAGAATCACGGCGCATAACAAGATCGGGAGTGGACCATTTCTGACTCCATAAGGTGGTTGTTTGAGGTAATTATATAGGTTTTCAATAGGTTGCCGTGACGACTCACAATTATTGAGAAAAGTGTCAATTGCTTTCCAAGTGTAATTTAATTTGTTCTGGTCATCTGGTTTTGGTGGGTGAAATCCCCAAACACCTGATTCATAACGGTGTATACCCGTATTCCATAATAGGGATCGATAGATACTCATTTCGGGTGGATAACCGATGATACCGAGATTTTTCTTGTCACCGTTTTCAAGCATTGCTTGAATTAGTTTCCTTCGGGCGTTAGTTGAAGCTCCTGAGACTTTACGACGATTGATCAGTTCATTTTGAATGTATGGTGTTTCAGGGAATACCTCATCACAGATTCTTGATAAATATTTGTTTCTTGTACGTTCGGAATCAATGTTGGTTTGCAAACCTTTATGATACCACATGCATGTATCTTTCTTGTCAGCACCATAGATTGCCGATATTCTTTCAGATACTTCTCGTTCAGCATCAGCGAATCGTTTTTTGAGTTCGCGTCTTGCAACTGCATCACCTTCAAGCTCGGGAGTGTTGTCCTCTACCCAATGTAAATATGCGAGTTGTGTGACTGCATTGGCAAGAAATCCGATGGTGCGTGGAATTGCAATTAGAACTTCCTTACGTTCTGCAATGTTGATGTTAGTTGCCTTATCTGTAAGTTCCTTAACCTCATTTTCGTTTGCTGGTAAAGCGTAGAGAATAAATCCATCTGCATCCTCAAGAGGCTGATTCAAGTCTGAATCAAAACTCTCACAATCGGTGTAACGAACGTTGAAATATCGCAAGGTGCCTGTTTGGTGTAAGTGTCGTCTTGCAACAAGTGGACGTGTTGGTATGTATCGGGATAGATCCGAGACTAGTGTTGCTTTTGTGTCAACATGTGTTTCTGCATCACGTAGTTTTTCTTCAATATCAACATCGCTTCCTTCCCAAATTGCGTATATATTGTTATATCTGCGATAGGTTATTATTGAACGTTTTTCCAGATAAGTTAGTGCTTTTGAGAATTCGGAGTCAAATTCTGTTGTACCGTTGTCTAATGCGTAATGGAGCAGATCTTTTGATGGTTTCAGATTTGGTATTGCTTCACGTACAATACCGAGTAATCCTATTGTTTTTATCAAATTGAGCGTAACATCTGAAGGATTTTGAAGTTGCATTATTGCCGAATCAATTTCTGCCCACTTCTTACCGTTGCTTGAAGTAAAGAGTTCGTTACCTTGTGTAGCATCAAGATAGTCGTATAGGTCAGCGAGGGTGTACATTGGAAGAGTAGCACCGTCGTAATGTTTTTGGGACAGGTAATCTTGTAATCCATTAGGTTCACTGGAATTAAGAAAAGCAAACAGTGAACGTTCGTTTTGAGCAAAACGTTTAAAAAGAGGTCCGATGAGCAATGCAACTGTAGGATGTAGCGGTAGACACTCTTGTAACAGGTGTGAAAATACGTTTTCATTTAGTTGTTGTGGAATTAATCCTAATTCAGTTGCAGTACTTAGGTTTTCTTTAGAGATAATCTCATAAGGTTTCTCAAGTGCAGCACCTACTAATCGCAGCACCTGTTCGGTTGGTTCGGTAAAAACTACGTCTTCAAATCTACCCTGAACCTTTGTCCATTCTTCCCGTTGCGATTGATCTGTACGTAGTGCGTAAGCCTCAAATGCTTGATGTAGAATAGTCATCAAAAACAACGGAGTCTGTTGGCTTCGGTCTGCTAATTCAGCAAGACTTTGAAGGATAAACATATCACCTTGTGACGGATTTTGTGCTGCAAACTCAAGAAATTTACCGAGTTCATCTATTATGAGTAACAGACCGGATCCACCTGAGTCACATATTTGGTTGGTTGCAGATTCATATAAGTGTGTTACATCAGAAGCAGTAGGTAGGGAATCATTATTTGCAGTTTCCAAGAGTGCTTTAAGTTCCTGCTGTAGTGAAATAGATATATTTGTTCCGTTAGAATTTGTAAGACCTCGATCTAAACTGCGTAATAATGCAAGCGAGAGCGGTGCACGTTCACCCGTTATGAGAACGGGACAGAATCCAGAACATGACTGATTTCCATTACCGTTTGTGTTTTTGAATCGTTCATATAGCGAAGTATCACCACGTTCTAATAGTTCTAAAGCCTGTTGTGCTGTAGTAGAATTTGAATTTCCTAATAATTTGGCAGCAAATAGTGCAAAGGCTGATTTACCTGACCCGTAGGGACCAGTGAGTGACCATGCTTTAGATGTTGACCCATTTTCAAGCGTTGAAATTACACGCGATAACATCTCACGTGCTGTAGCGGTCAGGACATAACCATCTATAGCATTGTCTTTATAAAAGTCGCGTTCAAGATGGACAGAACGACGAAAACGTCCCTTTACATGAAAAAGATCAGACAATGGTACGTTAGCCATAATACCCCTCTAATAAATGTACTGGATTTACATCTCTGTATCTGTACACCTGTTTAAGGTCAGCAGTTTCATCGTATCGCAGTGCACCGTCTGTCAATAGTTCAAGTTGTTCTAAATATAGTGTCATTGAATCTTCATCTAATCTGTAAATACTGCCGGGACTCAATGGAGCAGACATAATACTCGAAAATGTTAGTGAGTCCCTTTCGGAGAAACCATTATCCCAAAATGCCATCAATGTTGCTGTGAAAACTTCAAGTGGTAATGTTCCTTTTTCTCCTCGTTGAAATTCATATCCCTCACCATCAGGTTGTTCAGTAATTAGATTTAGTTCAACCAGAGGACAATCAAAGGAATCTTCCACAACAGCAGTGACATTCCGCGATTGGCAATAGGTTCGGGTAAAGCAATTGACATCCCGTTGCAGAGTGTTTTTAGAGGGTGTACGCAAAGATGGTTTTTGCAATTTAGCCCAATCGTACATTACGTCTATGAATGTATCGTGAACAAATTGATTTTTCTTTAAGATGTTAAATGCCCAATACCATGTAGTCGCTTGATTGACATTGGTGGCAATTTTCCAGTGTATCAACCACAAGGTAGCAGGATCATCAAGGTATGGATCATATCCCTCTTCATCATCAAAAATAGCTTTACCAAGTTCTGTAGGGATACAACGATCACGTGCTGCTTGATTAGTGTAGATTAGTCCTGCAACACGACACCAGTGCCGAATAGACTGAACCATGTTTTTCCCAACACCTAATACTATTGTTGCGTTATCGGATGAAAAGATATTTGGATCTTCTGCCACAGCATCAACGCCCTTTTTCAGCCATGTATACCGAAATGGAAAGGTTTGGTGTCCTGAAAAGGACGGATTAATTTGATATTGTGAAGATGGATTTTCAGCGAGTAGTAGGTTTTCCATACGAATTATTATACCATAAGCGGAACAAAAATGGCAATGTAACTTAACACAATGCAGGGTTAGTCAGTTTTAGGTATTTTTGATGATTATTTGCTATGACGTTAATTTTATGTGTTGCCATCTTGTCCGTGTCTTTAGTCCCGTAGGGACGATATGTTTATAGAAAAATGTTATCTAACTCTCTTGAGTTCCGTAGGAACGGCATAGAAGAATAAACATATCGTCCCTACGGGACTAAAGAGCTGGGGAGGGTATTCGTTTTCTATAAACATATCGTCCCTACCAAATCAACGTCAAATGCGCGTATGGCATTTGTCGGGACTAAAGAGCGATGTTCATGTTTCAATAATCTAAAACTGATGCAGAAAGTTCGGTTAGGAAATCGAACCTGGGTATTAACTTTTAGTAAATCTCAATAACAGAAAACTCTTAAAACTAAATAACCCTGACAAAAAGTGCAAAGGTTTTCAATTTTCGAAATGACCTTTTGCGGTAGGGGTTTGCAATCTCTATTTTCTCTATATCTGGAGGCGGGGAATACTTCAGGTTGTGTACCTTAGTACTGATAGCGGAAAGTTTTTAGTTGTTTGTTTTTCGGTTTTTTTCATTTTGTGTTCTCGATCGTGTTGTGGTATGCGTTTATGTCGGTTTTGTAAATTTACGGAATTTTGAAAAAATCAACTATGGTGAAATATGAAAATAATTGGACACTAACAGGTAGGTGCGCCCTCCTTGTCGTGACTGTTTTTATACATGGTCTATATACGGTCGCGACCGGGAGGTCGCTCCTACCAAAGCGAGGAACGGTCACGACCGCGAGGTCGCTCCTACCAAAGCGAGGAACGGTCGCGACCGGGAGGTCGCTCCTACCAAAGCGAGGAACGGTCGCGACCGGGAGGTCGCTCCTACCTGTAGAAATGTGTAATTAATTCCATAATTTACCATATATCTAATATATGTCCAATACAATTGGTTAGATTTCTATGGTTGAAAATGTTGTTACAATCAAATTATTTTTCTGTATCAATTGGCATTGCGTGATCAGGGATTTCCACGCCTTGATCCTTCCAAAACTTATATGCCCCCCGATGTAGCGGAATAAGAAATGCTTTTGATGCATTTTCAATTGTCATATCGGATGCAGCTAGATTTGTTTGGAGCATAATTTTATGTCCTTCCTCTGTATAAACGTGCTTGAGGATATTATAGATAATCTCCTCTGATACAGCCTTGTTTGCAACGAGGACGGTTGGCATGACGATAGTCTTTACGGGTTCAACTTTACCCTCATAAGAACCATCAGGTAATTTACCAGAAAAATAATATGGGTATTTGTCATAGAGACCGTACTTTCTCGCTGGCGTGTCAAGATCAAGCATACGTATAGACTTTATGGTCGTCAATTCAATAATGGCATTGTTCGGCACACTGACAAGCCAGAAAAACCCTTTTGCATTTCCATCTTGGAGTTCTTTTCCGCCGTTAGTGCCACCCCTATATATCGGAGTGAACTTCTTCCAGATACCCGCGGACACAGCCAGTCGTTCTAAAGTCTTTGCAGTGCCAGAACCGGACGCACCACAAGCGATCTTTTTACCGACGATATCTTCAAATGTGTGGATATCGCTGTTCTTAAGTGTTGAGAATTGACCGTAGGCATAATAAAGTAGCGTCACCATACGGATGTTCGTTTTTGGTTCTTCATCAGCAAACGCCTCTTGACCGTGATAACCGAGAGAACTTTCAGAAGCGAAGACCACAGCAAGTGCATTTTCCTTTTGGTTAACACGACGCGTATTTTCAATTGAACCTGCAGAAGGCACAACAGAAATCTTTACATCTGGCACATGATGTTTCGCAACTTGTTTTATACCACCGGCAAATTGCGAGAAACTTCCACCGATAGCACCGCCATATATTGTTAGCCACTCTTTGTTCTTACTATCACTGCAGCCAATATAGACTGTCGAGAAAATGAGAATAAGACTACAAAAAACCGCAAAATATTGATTTAACTTTTTCATCATAAGTCCACCTTTTTATTTCCAATGAAATAAAGAATTTCACTGATTCCTTTTTTTGTAATAGAGATAAACCCCTACAACACCTGCGATTGCCCCGACTACATCCGCAACCCAATCTGCTATTGTAGCAAACCTACCGGGAACATACATCTGATGGAACTCATCACTTGCTCCATATAGAATTGAGATGAGTGCAGCAGTAATCCATATCCATTTTGTGGGGAAACCCTTTGGAGGTGCTTTGACAAGTGCTATTGATAGCAACACGCTGAGGATGCTATATTCTATGAAATGATAGAGTTTGTCAATTGTCAACCACTCAAACTTTGGCATCGGCAAGGGTGGTTGTTGCATTGACGAGATGACAAAAATGAGAACCATGTAGAGAATGGGTGGGACCCAATATTTAAGAAAGTGCATTGAGTATTGCATCTACGTCGTAGACACATCCTCCCCAGGTTCCGCCCCCGATAGCTTGCAATGCAGCCCAAAGTCGTGTGTCGTCAGGTATCTGTTCATCTGGAGATAGGTCGGGACGTTGTTTCCTTTGTGTCAATATACTTTCGCCCGTAGCAGTACCGAACAGGTCATCACCATGTCCTACCAAGTCAATACTACCGATCAACGTACGAGTATCAATCTCTATTTGGATAATATCTCCGTCAAGGACTTTTCCGATTGGACCTCCAGCAAGTGCCTCTGGACCAACATGACCGATACACGCACCTGTAGATACACCTGAAAAACGTGCATCTGTAATTAATGCGATACGTTTCCCAAATGAGAGATGTTTGAGTGCCGCAGTGAGTTGATATACTTCTTCCATACCTGTACCTTGTGGACCACGACAACACAGCACCATGATGTCCCCTGGTTTGATATTGCTTTCTCCTTGTCCTTTGAGTGATTGGATCGCGTCAACTTCCCGAACAAACACACGCGCTGGACCTGTCATCCGATACACGCCATCGGAGTCAACGACACTCGGATCGATTGCAGTGCTTTTGATAACAGAACCCTCTGGTGCAAGGTTTCCTCGTGGGAATGTAACAGTGCTTGTTAATCCTGCATTCTGCGCTGCATCTGGATTCAAAATCACTTCATCAGGGGCAATATTGTCAAGGCTACTAAGCAGTTCTCGGACGCGTTGCCGTCTTTCAGATTTCTCCCACCAATCAAGATTTTTACCGAGTGGTTCACCAGTTACTGTCAACACATCTTCGTTTAGCAACCCATCCATCTCGCGTAAATGTAACATCACCTCTGGCACTCCACCTGCAAGAAACACACGTACTGTTGGATGTCCTACTGGTCCATTCGGAAGCACATCTACGAGACGCGGCACCTGTTGATTCACTTCTGTCCAATCATCTACGGAGGGGCGTTCGAGTCCTGCAGCGTGTGCGATCGCGGGGATATGTAAAAGCAAGTTTGTTGATCCGCCGAATGCCGCATGCACTACCATTGCGTTCCGAATTGCTTTGGGTGTGACAATATCCTTCATTGTTATCCCTTTCGCTGCCAAATTGACGACTGCTCTTGCAGATCGCAAACCCATATCTGACCATATATTTTGCCCAGATGGAGATAACGCAGTGTGGGTTAAACTCATACCTAACGCTTCTCCGACAACTTGTGACGTTGCAGCAGTTCCCAAGAATTGACATCCGCCACCGGGTGTAGCACATGCACGACATCCCATGTCTGCGGCATCTTGTAGACTAATCTCTCCGTGTGCGAACCGTGCCCCGATTGTCTGTATCTTTCCTGCGTCTTCACCTGTGGTCGGGGGTAAAGTTACACCTCCCGGGACGAGTACGGTTGGCAGTTCTCGCATGGATGCAAGTGCCATCATCATTGCGGGTAATCCTTTATCGCAGGTTGCTACACCGACAACACCTTTTCGTGTGGGTAGTGAACGGATAAGTCTGCGGAATATCTGAGCTGCATCGTTGCGATAGGCGAGACTATCCATCATACCGACAGTGCCTTGCGTTCGTCCATCACAGGGATCGGAACAGTAGCCAGCAAACGGAATTGCTGCAAGTTCTTTGATTTCACGTGCAACTGCTTGCATCAGTAGACCTACTTCCCAATGTCCTGTATGGTATCCGAGTGCAATTGGACTACCATCGGGTGCGCGAATTCCGCCTTGTGTGCTGAGTATCAGAAACTCCTCACGTCGTAGTTCTGCTGGTGCCCATCCCATTGCTGTGTTGTGACTCAAGCCAAAAATATCACCACTTGGACGGTTGAGTAGCATCTCTTCTGTGAGTGGAAGACTACCTTCTGGTCCCTTAGCGTGTGTCTGAATGTCGTAAATGTCGGTGTCGCCAGTTTCTAAGATTTCAGTGTAGTTTATTGGTTTTTGCATTTATGAGTTTTCTCTCCTATTTGCATTGAAGACAACTTCATTTTTTTTTGGAATAGGCATAAATTTATTTTTTGAGACATCCACGGTAATCCCCATTTCCGCTTCATGGCATGAAATAGACTAGTGCTTAGTCACGTGCTTATTGATGGGTCTAAAAAGAAGTCGGGAATCGGAGTTCCCTCCTACAATACACACAATACACAAGACTTCTGTAGGACCAATCTCCTAATCTCAACCTACAATAGTATGTTGACTCAACACTAGTGCTTAGTCAACTGTTTATTGATGGGTCTAAAAAGAAGTCGGGAATCGGAGTTCCCTCCTACAATACACACATTACACAAGACTTCTGTAGGAGCGATCTCCTAATCTCAACCTACAATAGTATGTTGACTCAACACTAGTGCTTAGTCACGTGCTTATTGACGGATTTAAAAAGAAGTCGGGAATCGGAGTTCCCTCCTACAATACACACAATACACAAGACTTCTGTAGGACCGATCTCCGAATCGCGACCTACAATAGAATGTTGACTCAACACTAGTGCTTAGTCAACTGTTTATTGATAGGTGTAAAAAGAAGTCGGGAATCGGAGTTCCCTCCTACAACACACACAATACACAAGACTTCTGTAGGACCGATCTCCGAATCGCGACCTACAATAGAATGTTGACTCAACACTAGTGCTTAGTCAAGTGTTTATTGATAGGTGTAAAAAGAAGTCGGGAATCGGAGTTCCCTCCTACAACACACACAATACACAAGACTTCTGTAGGACCAATCTCCTAATCTCAACCTACAATAGTAGGTTGACTCAACACTAGTGCTTAGTCAACTGTTTATTGATGGGTCTAAAAAGAAGTCGGGAATCGGAGTTCCCTCCTACAATACACACAATACACAAGACTTCTGTAGGACCAATCTCCTAATCTCAACCTACAATAGTAGGTTGACTCAACACTAGTGCTTAGTCAACTGTTTATTGATGGGTCTAAAAAGAAGTCGGGAATCGGAGTTCCCTCCTACAATACACACAATACACAAGACTTCTGTAGGACCAATCTCCTAATCTCAACCTACAATAGTATGTTGACTCAACACTATAACTCCAAACCACTCTAAATATGTGAGGACAGATCTGTATCTGCTTTTTTTGGTATTCCTCTAAATTTCTTGTGGTTCTATTTTTACAGTTGAAAGTAAAACAAGGGAACGTCGTAACGTGCTAAATGCTTGCTTTCGTTTGGATTTAGAGAGATCGTTTTTGGACGAAACTGTAATCAGTGAATGTGATAAATTCTTCGGAAAATCTAAAATAGGTGCATAGATTACATCCACAGTGTGATTATCTATTGTTATTCCTCGGACTTCACCAGCAATAAGACTAACGATACCATCAGTGTCATGCAACTTTGACGTTTTAGGGTCATAATTTTTCAGTTTAGCGCGATCAACGGAGGGTTGCTGATCTCTGTCAAAAAAAGCCTTGGAATTGATTTCGACTTTTCCTTCGTTATTATGGGAATAACGTTGTATGTGGTCATTTATTGGCAAGCGTCGATAAAGTTCTTCATCATCCTCAACAAAATCGTTCTTATTCATCAAGAAACCATTCCCAAAGCGTTAGATGATTTTCCCTGTTAAGTGAGTCCGTTTGTGTCATCGTATTGTCACTTGTCCTCCATATCTTGGTATACCTCGTCTCATTTTCTTGTATATCAAAACATAAAGACCGTTTGTCATTATAGCATTCAAAGGTTATATAACCATCTTCATCGCTACAGATGAAGGGTTCAAGTTGTAGGAGTCTGGCAGAAATGAAATCATTGTCCAGCAATTCTTCTATAAAATGCTTTGCTCTGTTTATAGTTGGCTCGGTTGGTTTTTTTGAGTCGTATCCATCCCAGTCATCTTCCCGTTGTGCTATCACTGCTAATCGCTCTACTATTTTACGTTTTTGCCAAGATAAAAGAATTGTCTTATAAAAGTCATTTCTTACTATATTTGCGGATGTGGATCCCTCTTGTTCTAAAGTAGTGGTGTCAGTGTTGAATGAATCCATTACGCTTGATAGAAAATGGTATTCATCAGATTCTGTAGTTGTATTGATGAGTTCAAAAGACTTCGGTTTTACAAGTAGAATATTGGTATCCTCATGCTCCAGACTCTGCCAATGTTTCGCGTAAGACATCAGTAATACTCCACTGGTAGATATTCCAACAAAGTTTTTTGAAGATATCACACCTTGAAAGTATGTCATTCATTTCTCCTTTTCTATTGTCAGAATAACAGTCTATGTCAATTACAT
The DNA here is from genome assembly GCA_963663765.2 of Candidatus Poribacteria bacterium. Classification (GTDB taxonomy): domain Bacteria; phylum Poribacteria; class WGA-4E; order WGA-4E; family WGA-3G; genus MSPOR6. The sequence goes on from CAXXUA010000004.1 coordinate 168,518, forward strand.
ACGATTTCTCATTAGTAAATTGTGTTTTCTTAAACTTTCCAGATACATTTGATAAAACATGAACCACATTGGATTTCATCTCACCGTCGTTGAATTGTGATATTTTTCGTAATGTCTCAATGTCTGCTGCTATAGGGGTGTTTAATTCAGGGAAGATATACTTCGGGATATAAGTTTCAACTCCCTGTTTCGCGTGCGGGAGAGAGACCTTATTTGCTACATTTTTATGCCTGAGACCAATCCGAGGAAAATAAGAAGGTTCATAGATATTACTGAATATTTGCAAAACCGTTTCTAATTTTTCTCTAAAGTTTTCGTAATTTTTGTAGTTTCCGTGGCAAGTAAGAGCGAGAAAATTTTGAGCTAAAGATACTTCCCAGTCTTTTTCTTTAGAAAAGAAGCGAAATACTTTAGCTGTAGATACTTTCTTTTTTATTTCCTTAGGTATATCCGATGGTAAGAGAGGTATATCCGAAACAAGTTCGGGGTACCCCTCTTTCCTTACAATCTCCTGAAACTCAGAAGGTTCCTCTTGTGAAATTCTCATAATTTCAGGAAAACGTGCCTGAAATAGCACCTCAAATAAGATATTATGTTTATATTCTACTCTTTCAAATTCTTCAAAATGCATAAGTTGAGAACCTTGGCTGATTGTATGTCGGTAAAAAAAATCTTGCGAAATATTTGCAGGTATAATTAAAAATGCCAATAATGATATTTTAGGACAGAACTTTAATGTTTGTACGCAAACTTGCTTGATTAATTTTGAAAAGAATTTTAGCATACCACAGAAAAATTAACAACATAATTTTGAATGTCTGTCGTAATTCATTTCGTGTTTCTTCAGAAAACTTATTCAAAGATTTGTGTCACAGGACACGAAAATCCTTCAACGACATCCTCACCGGTCAACGTGTCTTCGTAGTTTAGCAGCGTGATTTCTGTCTCTGAACGATAGACTGTTACCGTTTTTGCAATTGGTTCAATAACCCAAACAAGACGTGTCCCTGCCTTCAGATATGCAGACGTTTTCTCAATCACATCATAATGCTTGTCTGTTGGTGAAACGATCTCTATTGCAAGATCAGGTGCATCGGAGAACCCTTTCAGTTTTTCTTCTGATAACCGATCTGTTGAAACGAACGCCACATCAGGCTTTACTACCCGGTCAATTAAATGAAAGGTTGTTTCTAATATATACAATCGTACAATACCTTCGCCATTTTTGAGTGCTTCAGTTGAATGAGTATATAGTGTTGATCTACCATTGCTCTGTGATATTGTTAGGATTATATAAATAAAAATAACTTCAGGTTTTCGTTGAAGTATTTTTTTATCATAGCAGGATTATTTAGTTTTAAGAGTTTTCTGTTATTGAGATTTACTGAAAGTTAATACCCAGGTTTGGTTTCCTATCCGAACTTTCTGTATCAGTTTTAGATTATTGAAAAATGAATATCACTCTTTAGTCCCGTAGGGACGATATGTTTATAGAAAACGAATACCCTCCCCAGTTCTTTAGTCCCGTAGGGACGATATGTTTATTTTTCTATGTCGTTCCTACGGAACTCAAGAGGGATAGATAACATGTTTCTATAAACATATCGTCCCTACGGGACTAAAGACATGGACAAGATGGCAACACATAAAATTAACGACATAGCAAAATATTATCAAAAATATTGAAAACTGAATAACCCTATTATCATAGTCTCTAATTTGACAATAGAAATGACTATCTCAGCAATCTGACAGAATAATTTATATGCACAATCTGGCAGAATGTGCTACAACTACCCGCATAATCTGGAAGAATGTGCTACAACTGCCCGCACAATCTGGAAGAATGTGCTACAACTGCCCGCACAATCTGGAAGAATGTGCTACAACTGCCCGCACAATCTGGAAGAATGTGCTACAACTACCCGCACAATCTGGAAGAATGTGCTACAACTGCCCGCACAATCTGGAAGAATGTGCTACAACTACCCGCACAATCTGGAAGAATGTGCTACAACTGCCCGCACAATCTGGAAGAATGTGCTACAACTACCCGCACAATCTGGAAGAATGTGCTACAACTGCCCGCACAATCTGGAAGAATGTGCTACAACTACCCGCACAATCTGGAAGAATGTCTATTATTGGCGAAGGTATTGATCGTACTAATACCATTTCTATTAAATTTTCTCCCATTACCGACTGTTTAGAAATGAAGCGGTGAATGGCACAATCTGGCAGAATGTGCTACAATAAAGAGACATTATCAATTTGAAATGGTATTATTTCTTCAGGAGAAATAGACATCAGTTTCAGTAAGCAATGTCCTATAGTGTACTTGGTTCAACAGCCCATCCATTTTTTTCAGCAAGTTCCGCAAGTGCAAGTTGTAACAATTTGAATACATTTCTTTGTTGTTTTTTGAACCAAAATATTCAGGATTTACAACAATTTTTGAATGGGCAGGATTGTCAGGTGTAGGATCATAAGTTACATCTACTGCGTGGATAACAGCATCTCCATTATTTGTTTTTGTTTTCACTGATCCTATGGAACGTACATCCTCAGTAATTAATATAACGATACCGTCTGTATAGCTTCTTTTTGACAAGGAGGGATTAAATTCCTTTAATTCCGCTCTATCTACAGAAGGTTTCCTTTCTCTATCACGAAAAGCTTCACTACTAATATTGAGTTTTCTGTCTTCATAAGAGTACTCTTCACCATATTGACCACGGACGCTTCTATAGAGTACTTCATCATCCCGTACGAGTTCAATTTTATTCATTAAACAACCATTTCCAAAGTATAATATAATCAGCAGGTTTTAGAAAATCTACATGCATTTCGGTATCAATATTTGTTCCCCATACCTGAATATATTCAGCTTGTTTTTCTCCTATTTGAATATGTAACCTACGTTTATCTCCTGACCATTCTATAGTGACATTGCCATCTTCATCACAGGAGATAAACGGTGTATGCCACGAATAACCCGCAGAAACGATTGCATCCAGATACTCTTTCATCAAATGTTTTGCATGTTCTAAGGTTAACTGTGATGGTTTTTTTGATTCGTAACCATCCCAATTATTTTCCCGTTGTTCTAACACCTTAAATCGTTCCGAAATTTTATGACTTTCAGTTTCTCGAGTAATATATTTATAGAACTTATCTTTATATTTTATGCTTTCAAAATCTACTATACTCATTTGTTAATGTCCTCAATTGACTTTAGGTTTATAGTGACATATAGATTTAAAGGAACATTTGTAGCACAACTTGTTAGGTTGTGCAGAAACGGAACACATAGGTGTCAACTTAGCGATTCATATTATTGTAGGAGGGAAACCTTGAAACCACGATTTTCTCACTCAAGGTAGGCGTGCTTTGTAAGCGCGCCGTTGCCAATCCTGTGTTTATCGGCGCGCTTACAAAGCACGCCTACCGGGATGGGGTATTTAGCACTTGACTTTTTCTTAATTGACATCTATAGGTTGTGCAGAAACGGAACACATAGGTGTCAACTTAAGAAGAAAGTGTTGGCATATTCTCTTGTGGGAGGGGTTTTCAACCCCGATTTAAGCGGAAATGCACTAAAAAATCGGGGTTGAAAACCCCTCCCACAAGAAGTTAAAAACCTTAAGTTGACATCTATAGGTTGTGCAGAAACGGAACACAACCTAACAGGTTCTGCTACAGTGTCTGCGGTAGTTTCGGTTTTCTGACCGAAACGATCCTAATGTCCAATTAATTCTAAAGTTTACTATATATGAACTTAATTCATTTCCTGTTTCTTCAGAAAACTTATTCAAACAGTTCGGCTACAGGACACGAAAATCCTTCAACGACATCCTCACCTGTCAATGTGTCTTCGTAGTTTAGCAGTGTGATGTCAGTTTCAGAACGGTAGACTGTTACCGTTTTTGCAATTGGTTCAATCACCCAAACAAGACGAGTTCCTGACTTCAGATAGGCTAACGCTTTCTCAGTCACATCATATTGTTTGTCAGTTGGTGAAACGATCTCTATTGCATGATCAGGTGCAACAGAGAACCCTTTAAATTTATCTTCAGATAGCCGTTCTGTTGATACAAAAGCAGCGTCTGGTTTTACTACTCGGTCCCCCAATTGAAATGTCGTCTCATTTGCAAACAAACGTCCTAAGTTGTTTTCCCGAATATACGAACCTAATGGTAAAATAATGTTCATACCAACTTTTCCGTGTACAATTGCTGCAGCAGCCTTCGGTACTAATTCTCCTTTCACATATTCATATCCCTCAACATCATTCTCAAGAAAGTCTTCCATTGTCATACCAGCGTGCGTTGAAATCTCTTGAGCAGATTCTGAATTCGTTTGCGGATTAAGCATCAGATTCCTCCTTAAAGCAAGAAATGGAATGGTATCAATAGTGGAATTCCTAAAGGCTACTTATTCTGTTTTGAAAGAAGTTTTGCGACCTCGGTCCTACCGGCTTTTACTTTTTCCTCATCTACCTTCAACTTTAACAATCCTGCTACAAACTCAGTCATTCCCCAGTCGATTTTGGTAACGCTCAAAGGTGTCATACCATCATCTTTCTTGAGGTTAATATCTGCTCCTTTCTCAATTAGTAGTTTTACTGTTTCAGTACGTCCAAGAAATGCTGCAGCATGCAGTGCTGTAGAACCGTCCTTATGTCGATTATTGATTTTTGCTCCTTTTTCAAGTAGCAATTTCGCTGCTTCTGTTTCACCGTTAAGAGCTGCCCAACCTAAGGGATCTATTCCATATTGTTGATCAAGTTTACTCAGATCTGCTCCATTCTCTAATGCCTTTTTGATAGCGGATAGGTCGCCATCCGCAGCTGCTTTCCACAAATCATGAGATTGTGATGGATTGTTTTTTATATGATCAGAAAGAAGTTTAACAACCTTTTTTCTCTCTGCTTTAATTTCTGTTTCATCCACATCCAACTGCATTAGTCCAAGAATAAACTCCGTTATTCCCCAGTCAAGAGTTGCGCTGTCCATAGCACTTCCGCCATCATTGTTTCGTGCATTAGCATCAGCACCGTGCTTCAAAAGCAATTTCACAGCTTCAGCGCGCCCAAGGAATGCTGCAGCGTGCAATGGTGTATTCCCATCATGCTTCCGTACATTGACATCTGCGTTTTTTTCCAGTAAATAAGCAATTATATCTGTATGCCCCATCAACGAAGCGGTAAATATCAGTGGGTCACCGGACTCCGGATTACTTGCATTCACACTCAATCCATCTTTGATAGCCTTTTCGACTTTCTTTAGGTCACCGACAAACACTGCATCCCATACTTCCTTGTCAACAGCTTGTGTTTCTGTGGAAGGTATGGTTTTGAGAAGTTCTGCTATCACCTTTCTTCCTGCATCTACTTCCTCCTGTTTCAACCCTATATCAAACATACCTATCATGATTCTTAACATACCCCACGGAAGATATAACCCACTTGCGGGTTTAGCACCACCACGATTCTTTGCATTTACATCCGCGCCGTTATCAATTAGAAGTTTGGTAAGTTCAACACGTCCTAAAGTAACAGCAACATGCAACGGAGTTCCTCCATCCTCTTGTCGGACATTTACATTCGCACCGAGTTTGATAAGCAGTTCTGCAGCTTCTGCGTGTCCCATCATCGTAGCCCAGGTTAATGGAGATAAATTTGTATCAGGTGAAAGTTCATCAATCTTAGCGCCTTTGCTAAGGTAACGCTTGATACCATCAAGATCACCGAGTCGGGCAGCTCCCCACAAATTATCTTCCGGTAATTCTATAAACTGTTTCATAAACTTTCCATCAAAACCCTCGGGACCCATCACAATTGGAGGGTGTGGTCGTCTTCTCCAATCTGGCATTCCGTCACTAATCTCTTCTAATACTTTTCCTTTGCGAGTTCTGATAAATTCGTGCACCTCATTTACCTTCTCATCAAAAGTAATTGTTTCTCCTCTACGTCTTCCCTCTTTTACTTCAATATTAAGTTGGGGGGGTATCATGTGCGGTTGAATCATCATAGAAATTCTTTCTAATTCAGTTGAGAGTTTGCCTTCGTTCCAATGATTTTCAAGGATATCCATCATCGTCTTTGCGTACCGTTCTTTTCCTTCATCAAGTTGATAAAGTCTATAAGCAATTAGACCTTGTGTTTTAACCGATATTGGCGCGCCGGTGTTTCTCCCCATATTCTTCATATCAAAGTTTGAGAACAACGCATCCGCACCCCAAGGCATGAAGTGAAACTTATCTGTTTCTGGATTCAGATAGACAAAGAAATTATTGTTGTTCCCAGAATATCCATCCCAGAAACCGAGTAACCCTTCTGTTACCCAAAAACGGTAGAAACTATCCAAATCCACAAACTTGCCAATTGTCTTTTCACTTATTTCATCAGCCGACAACACATTAATTAATCCTTTTATTTTCTCTCTTCCCTGTTTATCATCACCCCTCTTGTGTTCAAAACTGTTCTCCCAATCCTTATAGAAATCCACCACTGAACCTTCATACAATGTACCGTTGTCATGACCAAAAGCGCGCTTGAGTATAGGTTTTCGCATAGACTCCACATGCGAATATATTCCTAAGTTCTTACCATTCACCGTAACCTTCGCATAAGCACAACGTGGTGCAGGTGAACCAATTTTATTAAACAACGCATACCCCAAATACTGACTGACATGCGCTGCATCCTGTTGATTGTTATTCAGTGTTAGGTTATTCAACCCTTCTATTCCGCCATTTTTGTCTACATGGTTCAGCTTGATTTTGAGCGAGGGTCGTGAGACACTCTGTGAACCGATAAAGCCTTTCTTACGGAGACCCACTTTTGGGAACTCCACGCCATCAATACTTACACTTGCATCAACATAGGTATACGGATGCTCAGGTGGTGCAAATTGACGGGACTTGTTCAGCACATCCACAAAATTACGTGACTGAAACCGAATCTTGTTCCAATCCTGTTTAGAAACTGTAATCTGTATATCTAAAACCCGGTCATTTGGGAATATATCTTCCATAGTTAGTTCCTTTGCATCAATGCTTCCAACACAAAGAATTGTTACTAAACCTACTATCCATTTGATCATCTTTTTCTCCTATTGATTTGTAATTTGATATTGCAAATAGTGTAGCATATTTTGTGATTTTATGCTTGTCAAATGAAACAAAGTGCATATCAGGCGGTATTGAAACTTATGATCTTAGACCCTGATGTTCTCGTAAACCAGATGTATATCGTAACTATGAGGATACCTATGTTGAAATTACTGGTCAAAAAGGTATAAAGTGTTGATCGTCCCTGTCAAACGTTTGGAATTGATTGCCTCTAATTTTATCTACTTGTGCACTTAATTCTCTCCATCTATCACCGTATTTATCCATGAATTCATTATACTCGTCATAATTCTTAAGCTTCTCGTGTTTTTCTCCATCTTGTTTTGTATGGCAACCAATACAAAGTGCAATTAAGTCTTCAAGTCTGTTATATCGTGTTCCTCTGGTATGATGGGCATGGAGAAAACGCCGATCATATCGTTCAGTACCGAGGACAATGGTGCACTGTTGACATTCCCAATTTGCGTTTTTGCGACAAACCCAAGAGAGAAATTTCCATGCTGCAATATAATAATTTCCTTCGAATTTTATTCTATCTATTGGAAGTGGTTCATATCCATCTTCAATGGCATCAAACCAATCTGATAACGGAAATTCATTAGGTTTAAATACGTTCCTTAATTCTAGCTTTTCCAAGCAAAATTGACATATACTCAAGTTAAGCAGTTCTGATTCAGGATGATTTGGACGATTAACGGAAAACTGTCCATTCTTTGGTTTAGCACTAACATAACGAGAATATTTACCTTTTCCATGCATCTCTTGTATCCACTTACAATTGACTATATGATACTTATTCCAATCATTTTCACCAATCCAATCTCGGATATAAAGTACTACGTGCTGGCGTTTGTATAAGAGTGTTCCATCAGAACCAACTATCACTTCATCTGGTCTATCTAAAGTTATTCCTTCAATCAATTCCTTCTTTATGTCTGGGATATATTGTGCTCCCATCAGTTCACGCAATTTATTCAGTCCATTGTGATTTTTAAAGTCTGGTAAATTCACTTGATTACCTCTGTGCTACCAAATTCTTTGAGGAGTTCTTGAATTTCGTCAATTAGTTTTTCTGATTTTGTTACGACTCTAAACTCAACACGACGAGATTCTTCTCTGTTTTGTTCTCCATCTGAATCAAAGATTAATTTGCTTGAAGACAAACCATTGGCTGTCAGAAATTTCTTAATCCATTCTTTACTGTCAATTATGGTAGGATGTCTAATTTCAAGGACATACTGAAGAACATTTCTTGCACGATCCTGTGACAACTCCATATTATTATAGTAAGCTTCATCTATACCAACTCTATCAAACCATTCACTTGATGTATGACCTTCAATTCGGATTTCAGCAATACTCATTCTGTACTCAGGTTTTGTAAGAATTGCAATATATCGTGGGAAAAAATTTCGTAATACGTTTCTAAACTCATAAGGAACTCTTGCATCCCCTTGTGAAAAAGGTTTTTTAAAACGTATTGATAGAGATTCAGCGTTTAATTTACCTTTCCAAATTGTTCTAAATTGTCGTTCCTTCATTGGGGTGCCCTCAAATTCAACCTGCAATTTTTTTGAAAGATCTTCTTGTAGATTTCTGTAAGCACCCAAAAGATTTTCAATCTGATCTGTTGTACGGTTGCTATGCACCATATAACTGATAGCAATAAAAAGAAATATTACCATTAAACCTGCCATAACATCAGATATAGATACCCAATGTTCTTCAGTTTCTTTTTCGCGTAATCCAAACAGATTTTCTAACATTAGAATTCTATATCATTCCTTTGATCTTGAATGTCATTTGCCATTTCAACGACTCTTTGAAGTTGTGTAGTCAATGGTTCATAGTCTTCGACAAACTTATTTGAAAGACTTGTAAGCTGTCCTACTAACCCATGCAGTGATTCCTCTAATACCTTTTTAAGATGCTGCTGCAAAATTTCTACTTGGGACTGCATGGTATTAACGCTTTCTCTAAGAGCACTATTCAATTGTTCAGATTGAGTCTGCAATGCACCAAGTTGTTGATCAACACTGAATTGGGAATTTTCAATGGATTTATTTACATTCTGAGAAAGGTTCGCAGAAAAATCTTTCAATGGTTTTTCTAATTGTTGGGAAAGGTTTTTAGTGAATTCCGATGTTGATTCAACAATTTGGCTTGCACTCTCCTCAAATACTTGATCGATTTGTCCTTTGATGTCCTTTACTACCCCATTGAATTGCTGAGATGAGTTATTCAAGGCAGTTTCAAACCCTTCATGAATAACCTTAAATGCTTGACGTTGGTCATCTAAATTCTGATTCGATTCAATGATAGATGTCTTGATTGTTTCTGAGAATTTTGTAGTCATTTCACTAATCTGTTTAGATGTCTTACCTACAGACCTTTGTAATAAATCAAATTGTTCCTCAAATTCCTCACGTTGTCCTTCCATACTTGCATTAGAATCTGAAATTGCTTTTTTAACTGTCTCTGAAAAACCTCTCGTTAATTCATTGATTGATCTTCCAATGATTGGCATTGCATTTTGGGCATTACGGCTCATTTTGTCAAATGTTTCCAATTGTGCATTTAGAGTATGGAGAATGGGATCAAGTTTCTCTGAACAAGAGACAATACTCTCGCTTCGGGTAGCTATTTGGTTGGATGATTCAGCAATGGATTCGATTGATTTACGAGATTTTTCAATGCTCTCCGCAGCAACCTGGAATTCTTCAGTCAGTTTTTCTAAGTTCTGACGGTGCTCCTTCTGCCATTCCACCATAATGTCTACTGCTTCATTGAGATGTTTGAAATTTTCACCAAATTGATTAACCATATTCGTGTTGAATTCATCAATCACTGCCTTAAGTGCTTTTATCAATTCCTCAGTAGCAAGTTTACTGAAAGATTCTGAGACATTGTTAGAAAAAGTTTCAAATTCTGTTCTTAACCTATTATGTTCATAAGTGATATTTTTTGTTAAAGTCTTTAGTTGTATGAAAGTCTGGTTCTGTTTGTCTATTATTGCGGTTTGTAAATTATTAATAGTTTTTCGAGTTTGTATACCATCATCTTTCTGTAAATTCGTTAGAGTAGCTATCTCTTCAGGAACAGTTGAAACCAAACTCTGTAATCTATTAAGAACACTCGTATCTTCGTTAGTTAGAGAATCTCTGATAGTGGTAAGTGTGGGCAAAACCTTGTCACTTAGAATCTTATCTTTAGTCTTTTTATCCTTCTCAAGTGCATTTACCAAATTAGCAACTTGTGAAGGAAGTTGACTTTCTCCAGACTTCACTAGCGGTTCCAGTTCACTCTTTAGACTACCGCCAAGTTTTTCTATGAACTCATCTCTCTCTTGTTCTATCGGATTATGTCTATTCTGTTTATATTGAAAAATAGGTGATATTATTGCTTTTAAGATGAGCGCGGACCCGATACCAACAATAGAAGTAATAAATGCTGTTTTCAGTCCAATTAATATATCATTTATACTTTGTTGTAATGCATTGGGGTTGGGATTGAAGTCTTGCAGTCCCTTGTAAATACCAATGAAGGTACCTAACACACCAAAAATAGTCAAAATTGAAGCCGTAGTATTCGTATTTGACTTCCAACCCTTATTTGCCCATAGAATAACAAACCCAATCAATAGAAAGAATATTTGAAAATGTACATAAATTTTTGTGAATGAATCCGGTAGTGAAATCAAGAAATTGAACCAATCGTAATAAAAAGCAATTCCAACAAACACAACAGACATTAAAACAAGTATAACACTTAGGAAAATCTTTCTCATATAAAGTCCTTGTGATTCTAAAATATTTCAAAGTATAACATGAATTTGAGATGAGGTCAATATTGTTCCTAACCTCGATATGCTGATATGCTGATATGCTGATATGCTGATACGGGTGTGTAAAGTTTTTGTAGAAACTCTGATATTAAAAGAAGTCCGTCCAGTTACTATCAAAGCTTACTTGACGTTAGGGAACTATGGACATCGTAGGGGCGAGGTCTCCTCGCCCGCGTAAAACTTCTGTTCGGGCGGGGAGACCCCGCGCCCCTACGCACAGTAACCAAAACTTTACACACCCTGCTGATACCTCCAACCTTGAAAATGAGATTGACAAACTTGTATACTCTTAATATGCTTTATTATCCAAAGTGATTGCATTTGTGGGGGAGGAGTGTCTGAATCTCGGTTGCGGAAAGCGAAAGTTTGAAAGGAAGGTTGGGGAGTGAGATTTTGGACATTTGATTGAAATTTATGAGTTGAATATGGTATTATTCCATCATGCTTTAACTTTCCTTCTGAATACCACAAAAACAGTCAATACACCACACTAAAGAATAGGAGATTTTTTATGGAAATAGAGTTGCTAATTCCGAAAACACTGAATGATCCAAATCCAATAAACGTATTTTAAAGAATGAAGACCAATTATTTTTAGTAGGAGAAAATGGATCCGGTAAATCAGCATTAATGCAACGGTTTGTAGGACACCTGCCCAACCGAAAACGTATAACTGCACATAGACAAACATGGTTCCCCTCAGGAAGCGTAGATATCACACCTGCAAGCCGCCAGCAATATAAACAAAAAGATCTTGACTATGATAGTAGGAACGACGCTCGCTGGAGAGATTACAATCCTGGATCGAAATTATCCGCTGTCTTATTTGACTTGGTAGCTAAAGAGAATACCCGGGCTCGTTCTATCACTCAGTATGTTGACAGTGACAACTATGAAAAAGCGAAGGAAATTTCTGAAGAATCGCCATCGCCATTTGATCAGATAAATGAATTGCTTTCTTTCGCTACATTGAAGGTTAAAATTGAAAACTCTAACGATAGGGATCTGCTCGCTAAACACTTAAGATCGGGACAGTCCTTCAGTATCGCAGAAATGTCAGATGCCGAACGAAGTGCAATGATTATCGCAGCACACGTTATTACTGCTGATCCTGGCACAGTGTTTCTGATTGATAAACCAGAAAGGCACCTTCACCGTTCAATTATTCAGCCATTTCTCTCAGCACTGTTTGACCGCAGAAGTCATGACTGTGGGTTTATTATTGCAACCCATGAGATATTTCTTCCGATTGCTAATCCCAATTCTCGAGTTCTAATACTCAGATCATGCCAGTGGAACGGATCCAAATGTGTAGGTTGGGATGCTGAAGTTTTTGAACCCAATTCTCAACTACCTGAGGAACTTAGGCGTGCAATTCTTGGGTCTAGAAATAGGATTCTCTTTGTAGAAGGAACTCCTACAAGCAGTTTAGATTTCCCGTTATATACAACTCTTTTTTCGGATATTTCTGTGGTTCCAAAGGGAAGTTGTGAGGATGTTCAAAAAGCAGTTCTCGGACTCAGAGATTCTCAAGCACTTCATCATATTGAAGCTTTTGGTCTCATTGATCGTGACAACCGGAAGGACGAATACGTAAAAAGACTTGCTGGAAAAGGTATTTTTGCATTAGAAGTGTACTCGGTAGAAGCTCTCTACTACTGTTCAGATGCCATTGCTGCCGTTGCTTCTGAACAAGCGAGACTTCGCGGGGAAGATAGTACCCAACTTATTGAGTCAGCAAAAAAGGCGTCTATTAGGGTTCTCAAAGACCATGCGGAAGAAATTGCTGCAAAAAGATGCGAACAGCAAATACAAGAGTTGACTCTATCGAAAATTCCAAATTGGGAGTCAATTAAGGACAACTCAATTCAGTCATTTTCCATACCTGTTGACTCACAACTCTATTCTAAAGAACTTACTCGCTTCAATAAACTCGTTGATGAAGAAAACCTTGATCAACTTATTGCTCGCTATCCAGTACGCCAAAGTTGTGCTCTTGAAACGATCGCGCGATCTCTTAAATGCACGAACAAGAGAGATTATGAGAAAATCTTTTTTAACTTAATTCGGCGCGATAATAAATTAGCAGAGAAACTTAAAAAGCGCATTGGTCCACTTTCTGAAAAACTGGATCAGATAGAAAACTCAGAAACCATTTTATTGAGGTAGATTCTGAATCTTGGATTTTCTCGGATGACGCGGATTAGTACTCTTCTGTGCGGATATCCAAATCCTGTGAAAAGCACTATGAATTACCAAATAAAAATCCCCGTAATCTGTGATTCAGAAAGGAAGAGATTGCGATTGTGGAGGGAAAAGAACGGTGATTATCAAATTTCCAACAGCGAATTTTGATTTAAAAGTTTTGCTATTTTATTCTATGTATGGTATAATTGTTAAAACATATTGTTTAGAACTGTTCATGGTTACGTAATAACGCTCGGAAACCGTTATTACGACCAAGACATTGGTAGATTTTAATTATAGAGATAGAAAAGCAGTGAACGAAGAACGCCAGAGGTTACATAGTAGTCTTAGAGATGAACTATTCAAACGTCAACTATCAAATTCTGAAAATCTCGACAGAGCAATTCTAATGTTATCAAGTGCAGGTTTAGGACTTTCATTGGTATTTGTGAAAGACTGAGTTCCACTGGCTCAAGCAGATTGTATGTGTATACTATATTTTTCTTGGTTTCTATTTGGATTTGCAATTTTATCTACTATAGTTTCGTTTTTCGTCAGTCAGGAAGGAATAAAAAAGCAACTTGAGATGAATAGGCAGTACTACTTGGAAGGCAAGGAAGAAGTGCTAAATCAAAAGAACAGATGGGCCTCGTCAACAGAGTATCTGAGTTACGTTTCTACCGCAACCTATGCAATTGCAGCATTTTTTTTAGTTCTTTTCATAACGCTAAATTTAAAGAAAAATTAATATTATGGAGGATTAATATTATGGCAAGTAAAAAACCCTATTCCCGGCACACCAATCCTGCTGATCGTAAGATAGATGAAGGTGCACGGGTACCGAGTATACAACCTATTGTTGAACCTGAATATATAAAAGGGGCTAATGTTCCTGGTATACAACCCGTTACTCAACCCTCAGGAGACACCTCACCTCCTACAGGTACACCCCCTCCTGTTGATCCTCAATCCCCTACTGGCAATCAACATGCCAATGACACACCTAAACCGGAATCTTCTGGAACTGAGTCTACTAAATAAAGTCTAGTGCTTAGTCAAGTGTTTATTGATGGGTCTAAAAAGAAGTCGGGAATCGGAGTTCCCTCCTACAATACACACAATACACAAGACTTCTGTAGGAGCGATCTCCGAATCTCAACCTACAATAGTATGTTGACTAAACACTAGTGCTTAGTCAAGTGTTTATTGATGGGTCTAAAAAGAAGTCGGGAATCGGAGTTCCCTCCTACAATACACACAATACACAAGACTTCTGTAGGAGCGATCTCCGAATCTCAACCTACAATAGTATGTTGACTAAACACTAGTCTGAATAACAGAGGACACAGATTTCACGGATTTTTGAGTCCGTGTCCTCTGTGTCCTCCGTAATTCAGGAGTTTGCGCGGTCTTATGCCAAAGAAGTTACTATTACGGACCGAATCAAATGTCAAACCGATCCAGTACATCAAATAATAAACCACAGACAGTTCAGGACATCATTAGTGAGATAGAGCAGAAATCTAAAGGTGGTGGTTATATCTATCGTGGTGAACGTAAATGTAACCCAAAAGTTTCCTCAAAACTCTATCGTGATTTTGAGATTGAGGTGGAACATTTTAACATAGAACTTGTGCAAAAAGAGATGCTGGCTGCTGCCAAAAGACATACAGGGGAACTTCCACAAGACTTTCGCGTGGATGTCACAGCATCACTAAATGTAGGAGGAGAATTGACAGAGGAAACAATAGATTTTGAAATTCTCACCGAAATTCAACACTACGGTGGTAAAACGAATCTGATTGACTTCACAACCGACTACTTCATCGCTCTTTTCTTCGCGTGTGATGGTCGTTATAAAGAGGACGGTCGAGTTATTCTTCAAAAGACGGATGGGATAAAAGACATGATTGCACACCCACGCAATCCACGACATAGAGTCATCGCCCAAAAAAGTGTATTCATAAGACCGCCACAGGGTTTTATTGAACCAAGCGATAACGATATAGTCACTATTCCGGCAAATCTCAAACAACAGATGTTTGAACACTTGCGGAATTATCACGGCATATCTACAGAAGTTATCTATAACGATCTCTACGGATTTATTAGAAACCAAGATATTCATGGGGATGCGTATACGCACTTTTATAGAGGTTTTGCATGTGGTAATAGAGGAGATCAAGAGACAACTTTTGAAGCAAAACAGGCAGAATATGAATATGCTATTAAGCATTTTACCGAGGCGATAAGGTTGAAGCCTGATCTTGCTAATGCTTATTTCAATCGGGGCGTTACTTACGCCTTCAGAGGTGAGTTTGACAATGCCATAAAAGACTTTGATATGGTGATACAACTACAACCCGATCATGCTGGGACCTATTACAATCGAGGGAATACCTACGTTGATAAAGGTGAGTTTGACAACGCTATAAAAAACTTTAATAAGGCGATCGAACTTGATACCTATTATCTCAATGCCTATTATAATCGGGGTTTTGCTTACTTGAAAAAAGGTGAGTTTGACAACGCTATAAAAAACTTTGATATGGTGATACAACTACAACCCGATCATGCCGAAACCTATAACATTCGTGGCGAAGCGTGGTTACACCTGCAAGAATGGAAAAAAGCGAAATTAGACCTAATCACTGCCAAAGACATGGGGGCAGATATCGTTGCTTCATTTCGTAACGACTATGAAAGTTGTGCGGATTTTGAGCAGAAAACAGGTATTCAGTTACCAGATGACATCACCACGCTGCTAACACACGAAGGGTTGGAACCTAGTAATGCTGACACCTAATATAAGCTTAATCGAAATGTTTATCATAACACCAAGGTCTGAAGTTTAGACGAAAGTTATGTAATCCACAACAGATTTTCATGACTAGATCGGTAAAACCTTGATTCCAATTGCGCAACTTGTCTTTGACTATGCGGTATCTTTTGACACTACTCATTACATGTTCTACACGGATACGGATAGACGCTATTTCTCGGTTTCTTGCTTTATCAGCTTGGAGTCTGTTCGCCCCTATCGGCATCTTTTTTGGTTGGACAGCAGGAATAAACCTAAAAAACCGGAATCTTGATATAACAGGACTTACGCAGTTTTCATGAGTTGATGAAGAATTATGACGAAAATGGTGTAATTTTCAGCATTTTTTCGTTTTCCAGCGCGCTTACAAAGCGCGCCTACCGTTGGGTGCGTAAGTCCTGTTTATAGAATGTCTAGTCATTTCAATCTGATAGCAACATGAAAATACTAATTCACTTATACATTTTGAGGACACATGAAGATTAACGATTCATTGCAAATACAGGATCTAAAAAGTTCACTTGAAAGGTTTTTTGAACTGTCGGGACAGAAGATTTTAGCGATAGAGGAAACATGGAAACCGGAACAGGGGACACCAGTCTTCACCGTTGCAGGAAAATATGCTACACGGGGTTGGACTGAGTGGACACAGGGATTCCAATTCGGTTCTGCTATACTCCAGTTTGATGCTATGAGTGATGAACAGTTTCTTGAAATCGGTAGGCAGAATACTATAGAAAAAATGTATCCACATATCACACATATCGGTGTGCATGATCATGGGTTCAACAACGTTTCCACCTATGGTAATCTGCGGCGATTGATGCGCGAGGGTGAAATTCCCTGGAATGACAACGAGATGCATTTCTATGAACTTGCTCTCAAAGCTTCGGCGGCAGTGCAAGCAAGTCGTTGGACACAGATTAAAGATGGCTCAGGTTATATTGCGTCTTTCAATGGACCACATTCACTCTTCTCAGATACCATTCGTTCCCTGCGAGTTTTGGCACTGGGACACACACTTGGTGCTGTGTTGATGGGGGAGGGTGATGTTGCTGTCAATCTATTGGAACGGCTAATTCAGCATTCTAAGACTACAGCGAAATATAATGTATATTATGGTGAAGGTCGTGATGCTTATGACATAAAGGGACGCGTTGTGCATGAATCTATCTTCAATACAAACGATGGGAACTACCGTTGTCCAAGTACTCAACAAGGTTACTCACCATTTACTACGTGGACACGTGGCTTGGCATGGATTCTCACAGGTTATGCTGAACAACTTGAGTTTTTTGATACACTATCTGAAGATGATCTTGAACCGTATGATGGGTATGCTGAAGTAATAAATCACATGATTAAAGCAGCGGAGTCAACAGCTGACTTCTATATTGAGAATACAGCCCAAGATGGGATTCCATATTGGGATACGGGTGCCCCCGGTTTGACAAAACTTGGGGATTATTTGGATGCGCCAGCTGATCCGTTTAATGATTACGAACCCGTGGATAGTTCTGCTGCGGCTATCGCTGCACAAGGACTAATTCGATATGGCAATTATCTCAAAAAACTTGGGGACTCTAAGTCAGGTAACCCGTATTACCAAGCAGGTTTAACGGTCGCTAAGACACTTTTCTCGGAACCGTATCTTTCTACTTCCGAAACACATCAAGGGTTGTTATTACACTCTGTGTATCACCGTCCGAATGGGTGGGATTATGTGCCAGAGGGTAGCAAGATTCCTTGTGGTGAAGCATCCATGTGGGGTGATTACCATGCGCGCGAACTTGCAGTATTGCTGTGGCGTGAAATAGTTGAAAAACCGTATTTGACGTTTTTCTAACCTATATCAATATATCTATTTGAGGAAATAATGATGAATGAAGTTAATGATGCCCAAGAGCAGCCAAAGGTTGAAATAGCAGTTGAGAATTTTGGACCTATTTTGAAAGCTAACATAGACTTGCGACCATTGACGGTGTTTGTAGGTCCGAGTAATACTGGTAAGACTTATTTTGCTACGTTGGTGTATGCCCTTCATGGCACTTTTTATGATTTATTATGTTCAGGTCTTCTGTGTCTATTTGAACCTGTAAGGATTAGAGGTATACTTAGCAAACTTTTAACTGGTATCACAGAACCGTTTGACGAAATCATGGATATACTTGATAAATTAAATATGAAACATAGACCATTTAAATTGTCTGATCTGCCGAAAGAGATGCACATAAATGTTGGTATTATAACGAAAGAAACTGATTTCATTAAAGAAGTTTTACAAAATGAACTCAAGAATTGTTTTGATGTAAATTCCATTTCAGAATTAATACGATTTCGTGAAAATCAGTGTAATGAGACAAATATTCTACTGAGGTTCGGGGAGAGAGAACAAGAATACTGGCAAATGGGGATGAGATTCCTATCTAAAGAAGTTACGTTGGAAAGCGCATCTTCTTTAGATCTAAAAACGAGTGATGATATCATACTTCTTCCCAATGAATGGTCAGCTTATACGGAATTCGGATCTCCTCAAATGCGATTTCGTATAAATAGAATTAACTGCCCTACAAGAAAGAATAGATATTATTTGCCTGCCGCTCGAAGCGGAATAATGCAAAGTCATCGCATCATTACAAGTTCACTTGTAAAGCGCATTACACGAGTTGGATTAGAACTATTTCCTGAAATTCCAACTCTATCAAGTGTGATTGCAGAATTTCTGCAACAGATCATCCTATTTGAGGAGGATAGATCCTCTGAAATTCAAATGAATTTATTTCCCGGTGTAGAAATTTTAAAAAACCAAGTTAATCACATTGCAAATACATTAGAAACGGAAATACTTGAAGGACAAGTAAAGGTTAAACCTTCATCAAGTGGTTACCCTGACTTTCGATATATTCCACATGACTCCAATGAAGAATTTCGAATGAGTCAATCTTCATCAATGGTATCAGAACTCGCGCCGTTAGTCTTATATCTCCGAAGTCTTGTCCAACCGGGTGATACCCTCATCATTGAGGAACCAGAAGCACACTTGCATCCCGGTGCTCAAGCGGACATGGCAGTTATTCTTGCGCGGTTGGTGCGTGCAGGTGTTAGGGTAATCATAACTACACACAGTGATTGGTTGCTTCAGGAAATAGGTAACCTTATACTTGAAGGGGTAATAGACGAAGAGACTGACGAACAATCGAGTTGGCTGCGACCAGAAGAGGTGGGAGCATGGCATTTTCAAAAGGACGAACCGGTAAAAGAAATCGCGTTCCATCCAAGAAAAGGATTTTCTCCCAAGGATTACCAAGACGTTGCTGAAGGACTATATAACCGTTCGGTGAATCTCCAACAGAAGTATGAGAAGCAGAAAGGTGAGAGCGAACGTGAATCTACATGAAGCTCTTGAGGAGATTCGACAACGGGTAGGGAATAATGCAGCTAAGTCTTATACTAAAGAAGGATGTAAAGTTTCTATGGCGCATATTCCCTCTGAACGCGTGGTTTTAGATGTTGACCTCGCTTTTCCAACGTCCCGTGCAATGACAAATCAATGCGATTTTATCCTCTTTTACATTGACACTATTCAAAGTAGCCTCGTTGGTGTCCCAATGGAACTAAAGAGTGGAGACGTAAAGGCATCACTGGTAACTGCACAACTCAAAAAAGGTGCTCAAATCGTTGACAATTTCACACCAAGGAACATTGATATCGAATTGATACCTGTGTTAGTTCACGATGGAATTCATAAGGCACAATCTGAACAACTTAAAGTAAAAAGAATTAGATTTCGTAATGAAATAATTCCAATTAACATGACAACCTGCGGCTATCAAGGCAATATAGCAGAAGTTGTCAAAAAATCTACGAAACGTTGAATATGATTAACCTGAAAATGTTGTGAACAAGCATCTGTTGATATCAGTCGTTTTTACTCTTTTAATTTATAACATCCTGAATCTGACCTGTTTCTAATGAGCGATTTGCTGCGAGGGTAACAGCGAGTGTCTTTAGTGCATCTGCATAGGAAGATCGAACTAATCCCATATCGTTTGCATCTACTGCTTTCACAAATTGCTCTATTTGCCTATAATAACCCGCTTCTGTTCCGTTATAGTCAATTGATTCACTGCGAACATGTCCCCGTAAACCGTTATCATGAGTGAATTTAAGGTAAATGTCATCACCGACTAATTCGGAAGCGAAACCTTCGTGTGCGCGGGCAACACAGGTGCTTGTAACACTTGCGACTGCGCCATTTGTGAACTTCAAATTACAAACCGTACATTCTTCAAAATCTGCAATGCCGTTTGAAACATCTTTGATACCGAATGCATGCACACTGTCTACATCTCCAAGGAAGTACCGGATGAAATCAAAGACATGGGTTGTTTGTTCAACCATTTGTCCTCTGGAGACTTCGTACTTTCCCCACCAGGGATGGTTTGCTCCCATCCTTGTCAAAAACCGTCCGATACCCATTGTTAGTGTAATATCTCCAACTAACGTTTTTGCTTTTTCAGAGATGTCACTATACCGTGCCATATAACCAACCTGATTGATGACACCTGAGTCGTTGATTGCATCAAGAGTTTTTTGTGCAGTTTCCAAATCCTGTGCGACAGGTTTTGCGACAAAGACAGCTGCCCCAGTATTGGCAGCATCAGCGACTTGAGTTGCATGTGCGCCTGGGGGTATACAGGTAAAGACGACATCTAGTTTCTCTTTCTGTAGCATATCTTGATGGTCAGTGTATGCTGTAGCGTTTTCTTCTGAGGCAATTGCTTTAGCACGGTCTGCGTTGATGTCGCATACAGCTGTAATGGGTTGTTCTAATTTTCTTAGACTATTACGGTAATTCCCCGCAATACCACCAACGCCAATAAATGCAATTTTCATATCAATCTCCTTTGATTTTATGTACTACCATTTCAAATATTTAATCTATTTTTAGTTTACTATAACGACTTGTGCCAGTTAACTAAATGTTTATACTAAATTCACATATATTGGGTGTGGTATATAAACATTTCGTCCCTACGGGTCTAAAGATCATCCAAAGCAAAAGAACGACGGTTAAATCCTCTTGTCTATGTGAAGTAATTTTTAATAAATAGTTATTTAGCACAAGTCGCTACTTTCAGGCAATTGGTAATTTTTTCTGTACACGAATCTTGTCTATGACTGGGTTTTTCCTAAGAAAAAATTACCAATTTTACCAATTAGTAACTTAACGTAAATTGAGCAATATCCTGATTTGTACCAGTTAGCTAAATATTTATACTAAATTCACATATGTTGGGTATGATATATAAACATTTCGTCCCATAAGCGTCAATTTAAGGATTTTGACCTCTTGTGGGAGGGGTTTTCAACCCCGATTTTACGCGCTTTTCCTCTCAAATCGGGGTTGAAAACCCCTCCCACAAGAGAAACACCAACACTTTTTTCTTAAATTGACGCCTATGGATATATAAACATTTCGTCCCTATAGGACTGAATATCGTTTCAACCTATGAGGGACACCTGCTAAACGTTATGCTTATGTAAAACAATGGTTTACATAAAGTCATTTAGTACAACTCGTTCCTATAGAATATTCTGTTTAATCAAGTTGTGGGTCGAGAGCATCTCGGAGTGCATCTCCGAGAAGATTGAAACCCAATACAACAAGAAAAATAGCCAAACCGGGGGAAGTTACAGCTAACGGTGCTCTACGAATATGTTTAGTGTTTTCATTGAGCATAGCACCCCACTCGGGAATCCCGATCTCTGCCCCGAGTCCTAGAAAACTAAGTCCTGCAGCGTCTAAAATAGCAGCACCTATGCCAAGTGTTGCTTGAACAATCAATGGTGCAAGACAGTTGGGAAGAACAGTTGTGAATAGAATGCGTAAATCACTTGCCCCGATAACCTTTGCTGCTGTGACATAATCCAATTCACGGACTTTTAAAACAGATGCACGCAAGATCCGTGCATACTGTGGAATATAGACAATTGACACAGCGATGATTGCGTTTGTAAGGCTTTGCTCCAAAATAGTAACGATGACCATTGCCAGCAAGATACTCGGCATCGCAAGAAGCATATCCATCACACGCATGATTAGATTGTCTAACCACCCACCGTAGTAACCTGCAAATGCACCGAACACTGCACCGAAACCGAGTGAAAATGTCATTGCGATGAATCCAACCCACAATGAGATTCTTGCACCAAATAATACTCTGCTGAATACATCACGACCAGTGCCGTCGGTTCCAAGACGATACTCAGTAGACCAATCTTTGAGTCGGTTTGCTATGTCCGTATTCATCGGATCATGTGTTGCAATTAGTGGAGCAAGGAGTGCTATCACGAAGAAAAAAATGATGATTGACGCGCCAATAATTGCTGAAGGATGTCGCAGCAATTTGCGTAAGACAAGATGCTGTCCTGTTGAACGTGTGTTTGTGTTCATTTTGCTTCGTCTCCTACACGGATGCGTGGGTCAAAGTATGCATACAATAGGTCAACAACGAGATTAACGAACATAAACAGAGCGGAAACAAATAGGACTCCACCTTGTACGGCGCGTACATCACGTGCTTCAACTGATGCGCGTAGCCATGAACCGAGACCGGGCCAAGAAAAGATGTGTTCGGTTAAGATGGCACCTCCCATCAGATACCCAAATTCAAGACCGATGATTGTCAAGACAGGCACCATGCTATTCTTCAATGCATGTTTGATAATCACCACCCATTTTGATAATCCTTTAGCATAAGCGGTTGTAATAAATGGTTGATTTAGGACTTCAAGCAAACTTGACCGGGTCATTCTTGCTATTATTGCCAATGGAATTGTTCCTAATGTAATAGCGGGAAGTATTAGGTGTGCAATTGCATTTTTAAAAGCTTTTGCGTTTCCAGCAATTAGCGTATCTATTAGATAGAAACCAGTATGTGATTCAATATCTAAGCTTAACACTGTATCTAAACGTCCGGTGGCTGGTAGAATATCCCACAGATGTGAAAAGAGTAAAATAAGCATCAAACCAAGCCAGAAGATCGGGATTGATATTCCTGCGAGAGATATTGACATGGACAAATAATCAAATAATCTCCCTCTAAATACAGCTGCGATAATACCAAAGAAAATACCGAATATGATTGAGAATATCATCGCTGCAAGCGTTAATTCGGCAGTTGCAGGAAAATACTGTTTGATTTCTGCAACAACAGGTTGGTTGGTTTTGAAGGAGTGTCCTAAATCAAGGTGTGCAAGATCCCAAAGAAATATTCCGTATTGGTATACTAAGGGTTTATCAAGTCCTAAATCTTCACGGATTTGTGTTAGAACTTCTTGGGTTGCACGTTCTCCAGCAATAATAAGAGCAGGATCTCCAGGTATCAGGTGAACCATCAAGAATACAAGGATTGACACACCAAGAAGTGATAAACCGATAGATAGGAATCGTTGAATTAAAAAGGAGAGCAATAGTCAAGCCTCATACGGCATATATATTGAACGACATACCAACAATAGCAGTGAAGTAATTTAGACAGGACTTACGCAGTTTTCGTGATCCAATCAAGAATTAAGACGAAAACGATGTAATTTTCAGCATTTTTTAGGTTTCCGGCGCGCTTACAAAGCACCAAATCAACGGTATGAATGCCAAAAGGCATTCCCCGGGTATGAATGCCGTTTAGGCATTCCCCGCCTACCGTTGGGTGCGTAAGTCCTGTTAAAAAAAAGGATTGTGTGACTTTTCTTCACCCACAGTTGTAGGCGGTCCATGACCAGGGAAAAGTCTCACTTCATCAGGTAGTGAAAGCAAATTATCCCGAACGCTATCAATTTCATCCTGATATGAGATGTTTGGACCTCCCACTGAACCGGCGAATATTGCATCTCCGACGAAAGCTGCTGTCTGTGTGAAATAACTACATCCACCGGGTGTATGTCCTGGCGTATCAAGAACAGTAACCTTGAGTTTGCCGACTTCCACAACATCAGAATGAACAAGTTCTTGTAATGGATTTACACTACGCGGTTTGGGTTCATTCTCATGTATGTAAGTTGAGCAATCGGTAGCGTCTTGGAGTTGTGTTAACCCATCAGTGTGGTCTCTATGTGAATGTGTCAACAAGATAGCAGTCGGAGTGACTTTTTGGGTATCAATCTCTTGCAAGATTAGTTCAGGATGGGCAGCAGTATCAATAATAGCGGCATCTTTTGTATCCTTACAAATTAACAGGTATGCGTTGACAGGCCAGCCACGGACTGGTGCGCTGACGGTAATGACATCAAGCTTTGAGTCGTCAGACTGTTTGATCGGTTCAGGTTCCCACTGTTCTGTTGCTATGGCGAGTAACTTTTCACCATCTAAATTGAGTGATTCTGCGATTTTATATACTTGCGCTTCTGTAGGTATTAAAGTATACTGTTCCATACGCGCAATATCTGCTTCAGTAATTCCAACTGCATTTGCAATTTGACCTTGGGACATGTCTTGTCCACGTCGAGCCTTACCGATGATGTCTCCAAATTCATCTTCAAGTGCATAAACCATACGATTATTCTCCTTATAGTTGAGTTAGAAAAATTATAGCAAAAAAGATGGTATAAAGCAATTCAAAAAGGTATATCCAAAATTAATAAGGTCTGGTCATTTTATCTATTTTAATTCAAAATGATTTATTAGAAAATCAACGGAGATGCACTATTAGTAGATACTACAGACTGAGTTATATTTCAATTATATGCATATCAAAGTCATCAATTATACTTTAGTAGAAATACCTGCGGGTCCATTTACCATGGGGACTTATCCTATGGGTTTGCGGAAAACTGATCCCGAAGAACCGCAACGTAGTGTTACTTTGGACGGTTTTGGCATCGGCATTTATCATGTTACAAATTCCCAGTACGCGAAATTTGTTGATGATACAGGTTATCAACAGTCTATATATTGGCAGGATGAACGTTTCAATAGTGAAGATTGCCCTGTTGTTGGTGTGAGTTGGTATGATGTTCAAAATTTCTTTCTCTGGTTGAATAACATTACTGGTAAGGAATATCGCTTACCGACAGAAGCCGAATGGGAAAAAGCAGCCCGTGGTACTGATGGAAGAGAGTATCCTTGGGGGAATATTTGGGATGCAACAAAGGCAAACACAGCGGAAGCACAGTTGAAAAAGACAGGACCTGTAGGTGAATATCCAGATGGAAAAAGTCCATTCGGTTGTTATGATATGGCAGGTAACGCTTATGATTGGTGCAGCGACTGGTTTCATATTGATACATACAAGTACTCTCCACCGGAGAATCCAATGGGGGCAGTTGAGGGGAGACGAAAGGTGATTCGGGGTGGTTCGTGGCAGCCGGTTGGTGAGTTCGCAGCACGGTGTGCAAACCGGGCTGCAAGTGAACCGATACGTGCATCACATAATATTGGGTTTCGGATTGCTATTGACTTATGAAATTAAATGCTTGAAAAAAGAGAAAATGCAAAAACTGAATCTATCAGAGAATCCTAAAGAATTTCGTAAGGTACTGTTGACATGGTTCAATATACATCAACGCGAAATGCCGTGGCGTGGGATTGATGATCCTTATAAGATCTGGGTTTCTGAGGTTATGCTTCAGCAGACACAAGTAAAAAAGGTCGTTGATTATTATCTAAGATTTATCACGCGATTTCCTGATATAAAACAACTTGCATCCGCATCACTTCAAGATGTGCTGAAAGTATGGGAAGGATTAGGATATTACGCAAGAGCACGAAACCTTCACAAAGCAGCAAAGATTGTTGTTGATATGTATAATGGAGAGATCCCTAGTGAATACACAGAGTTTCGCAAATTGCCGGGTGTTGGTGATTACAGTGCTGCTGCTGTGCTAAGTATTGCTTTTGATGCACCTTATGCTGCTGTTGATGGGAACATCAAACGGGTGTTAGCACGTCTCTTTCTCATGGAAGCACTGATCAATGATAGTTCATCACAAAAACTATTTCAAGAACAAGCTGATGAACTTCTGGATCATGAGAAACCAAGTCAGTACAATCAAGCAATGATGGAATTGGGGGCAACTGTGTGTCGTCCCCAATCCCCGACATGTCTTGTCTGTCCTGTGAGTATGTATTGTTGTGCATTTCAAACAGCGAGTCAAGACGAATTTCCACGTAGCAACAAGAGAAGTGCAATTCCTGAACATCACATGGTTGCTTGCGTGATCAGTAAAGGCACAAAGGTACTGCTTATACAACGACCCCTTGACGGATTACTTGGTGGTCTCTGGGAATTTCCCAACGGTAGACCCAACGAAGATGAAGATGTGGAAGCAGCTTGTGTGCGTCATATCACTGATGCTGTCAACCTCAATGTCAATAATCTAACATACCTTACCCGTGTGCGACATGCATTTACTCATTTTAAAATCGTTGTTGATGTCATGCAATGTGACTATCACTCGGGTGAAATCGTCTTGAAAGGACCAATAGATGCAAAGTGGGTTGAACTCACTTCACTCAAGGAGTATCCACTTCCGCGAACTACCCACAAAATCCTTGTTAAATTAGTTATTTGATCCGAACTTTGCTTCGTATTTTTCCCATACTTCATCTGGAATTGGGGTGCTTGCTGCTCGAACATTTGCTTCTAATTGTTCAACATTGAGACTTCCAATGTTATTTCCGTGTATGCGTTCCTCTTTCAGACAGAACTGAATTGCAAGTTGTAGCAAACTGACACCTTCTTCGACGCACCATTGCCATATTGGATATGCTGCAGCGACATCTCCTTCTTTCCGCCAACGTCCCCGTTCAATTTCTGCATCAATATTAACATCTGTGAGGATACCACGTAGTATTGACCAACCATTCATTACACCGATGTCTGCTTCAGCTGCAGCAGGTAGGATGGTATCTGTAACAGTCTGCCGGACAAGGTTGTAATCGTTGAAGCATAATAACAAATCGACATCACCTGTTGCGATGGCTTTTAGATGAAAATCGTGTTGACGCATGCCGTAACCAACGAAACGGACGAGTCCGCGTTCTTTACATTTGAGCAACCCTTCAAGTGTACCACCTTTTTCGAGGGTTGGGTCAATTTCACCTGGGTCGTGTATGAGCATTCCCTCCAGATAATCGACATTTAAGATTTCCAGTTGATTTTCCAAGTCTTTAATTGCACGGTCAGCGGAATAATCGGGTCTACCTTGTCCGTATCCTCCCCAATCTGCTGCGGAATGGCAGCACAGACGGGCAGTAATAATGACATCTTCGCGTGGAATCTCCTTCATTGCTAGACCAAGTTTGCGCAGAGAATCACCATAACAACGTGCACAGTCAAAATGATTGACACCGATAGATACTGAATGTTTTATCAATGCAATAGCATCTTCATCCGATACAAACCCAAAATTGTTTCCGAATCCTTGTGTACCATAAGGTACAACAGGGATACTTAATTCTGTCCTACCTAATCTTCGTCGAGGTACTGTTGGTAAGGATTGATTTGCCATAAAGTTTCTCCTGATATGGTATATTGTGTAATCAGGACTTACGCATTTTCTCATGAAGTCCCACTGATAAAGGGGATATAGTGAGTTAGGATCGCTGAAATAGCACCTTTTCCCTAACCCCTTATATAAATATATCAAGGGGGAATGCGTCCATCCTGTTCCATAGTAATTATTGGACCATTTAACGTTCTGTCTTATCAAGTGGATATGTCTCATCTTCTTTTGATAACGGGTACGGATCTTCCTTCGTCAATTCACCGTTCGGGAGTTCGTAGTAGCGATGTCCGTTAATATCATACACATTTGGGATCCCTTTTTTGCGGTTCTCCTCTTGTGCCCTTTTCGCAGCTCTATTGCCAATTTCCAGAAACTTACGTGCTTGTTTGTAGGTTTCAAGGCTCAATTCATCTTGACGCATTATGCACCTCCATTGCGAATGTCTCGCATAAATATTTCAAAGATATCATTGTTTATTACCGTAAACTGGTTCCCTTCACCAGAAGCGATTTCCTGAGGATGTTCACCAGAATTGTAGAACAGATGCCACTCATCCGCCATATCCTTGTAAGTATACCAAAAGTTGTGCTTGCTCCGATAAAACCGACGGATGACATCTTCCGTTGGCACATGGTGTCCGCCCCCCTGTACACGATTCCGTACACGAGCAACACTGGTCTCAGCCGATTTGAGAAAAATAAAAACAATGGTAACCGTGTAGCCAGCACTTTTTAATTGAGAGATAGTTCTCGCAAATCCTTTACCGGCAAGCGTCACCTCTACAATAAAATCTGTCCCCGCTTGGATAAGCCCCTGGATTTCTTGGATAAATAGTCTTCCAGCTTGAATCTTAACGCTTCCCATCTCCTCCGGTCTAGATACCAATCTTTCTGCGATCGCATCGGCACCGATATATACAGAGATCTCAGAATCCCGGAGATATTCGGACACAAAAGTCGTTTTTCCGGACCCGTTTGGACCGGCTATGATTATTACATTTTTCGACAAGGTATTACCTTCAAACTTTTAATGTCCATTGTAGGCGAGTTTTGAAATCTCGCCTACTGAAACATAGCAAACCACAGTTTGGAATTTGGCAAAGAGCTAATATTTATCAGAACCTTCAAGCGGCAGCGGCACTGCCCAGATATTCCGATATCGGACATGATTGCCGTGGTCTTGTAAA
Source organism: Candidatus Poribacteria bacterium (assembly GCA_963663765.2). Taxonomy (GTDB): domain Bacteria; phylum Poribacteria; class WGA-4E; order WGA-4E; family WGA-3G; genus MSPOR6. The sequence continues at coordinate 197,198 of CAXXUA010000004.1, forward strand.
CGTAGGGGTCCTGGTTTTGCCAATTCTGAACCAGCACCACCAGCTGTAGCTCCTGGAAGCTGAACGTTATTGAGGATAACTAAACCGTTCTGAAGTGCTGTTACTCTGACGTTTTCGGTCATTTCACCATTATCATTGAATCTTGGCGCACGGAAGATAACATCATAAGTTTGCCAATGAAGTGGAGGTAAACAAGCATTTACAAGTGTAGCAAATTGATTGTAAATTGCCCCGCAATCTCCTTTACCAGGGACTTCAATGCCGAAAGAATCCAACACTTGTATTTCATATCTTCCTTGTAGAAATACGCCACTATTTCCTTTTCCTTGTCCACTTGCTTCGGGCATATCAGGACACATGAATTCAACGTGTAGGAAATGATCCGTGAAGGTTTCTTTGCTTGAAATGTCACCTGTGCGAGGCTCTACAATCATAGCGTCATCTTCAACTTTCCATTTCGGTTCGCCGCCATCCCGTCCCACCCAATTGCTTAAATCAGTTCCATCAAAAAGAATCACTGCTGATTCTGGAGGTGTTTGTAACATAAATTAGTTTTCCTTTCTAATACTTTACATTTATAATTTACCCTTTGTATTAGGGTTTGAGGATTTTCCGTAATTTTAACTGGATTCGTCTTTTTTGTCAACGGTTTAGCAGAGTTATTTAGTTTTCAATATTTTTGATAATATTTTGCTATGTCGTTAATTTTATGTGATACCATCTTGTCCAGTTCTTTAGTCCCGTAGGGACGATATGTTTATAGAAAATGTTTTCCACTCCAATTGAGTTCCGTAGGAACGACATAGAAGAATAAACATATCGTCCCTACGGGACTAAAGAACTGAGGAGGGTATTTGTTTGCTATAAACATATCGTCCCTACGGGACTAAAGAGCGATGTTCATGTTTCAATAATCTAAAATTGATGCATAAAGTTCGGTTAGGAAACCGAACGCGTGTATTAACTTTCAGTAAATCTAAATAAAAGAAAACTCTTAAAACTGAATAACCCTGACGGTTTAGGGATACAAGCACAGAAGTTACTGTTTGCAGTATTTTCCAGACTCAAACTTGCTTAGACACCTTCTCAGCCAATCTTATTAGTGCAGGGGACATGTCAGATTTTTCAAGTTCTGCTTCAATCATGACAAAATGTTTCGTTTCTGCAAGTGCAGTTTTCATTGCCCTTTCAAATTCACCTTCGGTACGGACAGCAAACGCTTGTCCTGCTCCTAACATTTCCGGTAGATGCGTATAACGCCAATTTATTATATCATTATAAGGACCTTCAACGAGTGGACGCATAGTACCGTAACCGTGATTGTTGAGAACAAGAATAATCGGGTTAAGTCCGTAGCGGATAGTCGTTGAGAGTTCAGTTCCAGTCATTTGGAAGGCTCCATCTCCGACAATAACGAGTGGTCTGGTGTCAGGTTTACCCAGTTGTGCACCAACAGCAGCTGGAATTGCAAACCCCATTGAGGTATAGTATGCCTGAGAAATAAATTCCGTGTGTTCCGGTAGCCGTAAATCCGATGCACCCCAAAGGCAGTCTCCCACATCGGGAATAACTGTCAGGTCATCGCTTAGAAATTGATTGAGATGTTGGAATAAGCGTTTGACAGTAAGTGTTTGGTCGGGGACCATCACAAAGGGTTCAGCCACTTCCAGTACCCATTCCAAGTTTACATCGGGACGTATGTTGAGTTGCGGAGAACATAAACCATCTAAAAAATCTTCAAATGTAACATCTTCATAAGTAGAGTAACAGACTGTGATTTTATCCGAGGAAGCATAGACACAACGACTTCGCGCGAGGTTTGCGGTGTAAATCCCAAGGTTGACATCGGTCATAAATGCGCCAAGAATAATAAGACAATCAGATGTTTCAACAAGCGTTGTGATCTCTGTTCTACCCATTGCACCACCATAAATACCTAAGTAAAATGGATGTGCTTCTGGCATCACCGATTTCCCCAACAACGTTGTAACTACTGGGATCTGTTTTTCTTCTGCAAGCCGAAGTAATTTGTCTTGAAATCTGTATCTATGGAGTTCTGCCCCTGCTAAAATAACAGGATTTTCGGATTGATTTATGAACGCAATTGCATTTGATAAAGCAGCATCTAACGTTTCGGGGTCACTGTGTATTCCATCTGTTGAAGGAATATGGTGACCTGATCCTTGTATGTTTACCATATCGCGTGGTAGTTCAATGTAGCCCGGACGCTTATGCCAATAGACTGCTTCCAACACTCTATCTATCTCGTTAAAAGCTGTATAAGGTTCATCAAGTAGTGCTGTTGCGACGGTTATCTCTTCATAGATACGTTGTTGTGTAAAAAAGTTTTTACCTTTATGGTGTAAAAGTGCGCCCTCAGTGCGCTCCTTTATTCCTGGGCTGCCGCTAATGACAACAAGAGGTGATTTTTCAGCATAAGCAGCGGTGACGGCGTTAATCATAGATAAACCCCCGACACCGTACGTCACACACGCAGCCCCCATGCCGTTTGTTCGGGCATAAGCATCTGCAGCGAATCCCGCGGTTTCTTCACGCGTTGTACCGATGTGTTGAATAGGACTCTGCTCAATCATATCAAAGAACTGCACTACATAATCGCCAGGTATGCCAAAAATATGATTGATTTCGTAACTCATTAGTTTTTTCAGCAGGTACTCACCAATTGTTAGTTGATTATTTGACATAATAACACCTTTAACTACGCTTGACCGCAGCATTTAAAAGACTGGTATTGTGATCACCTATAAATATAGTCTGTTCATTCGTTAGGCAATATCGTCCTATTAATTTAGCTGCTATTCGTTGATATAATCTGAACGCAACAGAAACGTGTGTGATTCCCAACCACCTGTGCGTACATCAAGTTCAGCTTCATTTGCCATAATATCCTCCAACTCACCGTAGGTAGTTGCATCTTCCTCGTTTGCAAATTCAAATTCAACCAGCCGGTGTGGAGTTTCACCATAGTAGTTGTCGTAAGAGGCTATTGTTTTTAACTGGGACGGTCCAACTGTAGTAGCAGAAACGGAGTCAACCCAATCCAGGTATGCTTGTTTTCCACCAAGAGGATAATTAATCAACAAAACGCCTTTAACTGGCCAATTGCCTTCCGCTCCTTTCGCGTAATCAGAACGCAGGATAAATGTGTGCACGGTCACATCGCTTGCATGGTTTGGGAGGTCATTGTTAATATCGGCTATCTCAGGTCGATTTAGATATGTTGCCATATCAAGAAAACTATCAAATTCATACTCAACAAGTCGATTTGGACTCTTCGTTGGGTCTTGATTATCATAGGAACGTATCCTACGGACCTCTTCAGGGGCATACAGAGTTGGAACAAGGGATTGAACCCATTCAATATAAGCATCTTTACCACCCTCTGGATAGTCAATTAGCAGGACATACTTCACTGGGATTTGAGGAGTCAAGTCCTCTTCAGATTGTATTGTGTCATCCACAACATCTTGTACGGTCTGACATCCGGTCAATGCTAAGAGTGTAATAGTTATCAAAATTAAAAACGCGTTACCTATTTTTAATTGCATCAATTTTCCTCCTATGACAACAGTGGTTGTCTTATAAATAATTAAAAGTATTGGTGTATATAGAACACAAAGAGTATTTTATTTGATTTGAATATATAATTCAAGATAAAATGATAAAATGATAGAATAACAGAGGTATTCAAATGGTCAGATAGTTTAATATTTATACCATTGCTAATTGATAATGTACCGTTCTCGGTGGAGATTCTGTAGGCAACAAGTGCTATATACAGGAAAATCATGGTGAATATCAAACGCGCATTCGTCAAAAGGTATTGGTCCCGTTGATTTGGTGCCTCACAATGTTGACTCTATCAAAAAAATAATAATCACGTTGATTTGGTATTATACCGAATTAACGTGAGTCGTCTTGCTAAGTGTGCGGTTAGGAAACCGCACCTACCGTTGGAAAAAGATAAATTACGTTGATTTGGTATTATGTCACCTAAAAGTCACCAATAAAAAATACGTGTCACGGGATTCAGAGTCAGTTTGTAAGAATCGCTATTCAACTTGTTGGGTTCGAAATTTTCCTACTTTACATGTGATGTGAACGCAACGTGAACAGTAAAAAATATCTATTATGTTATTGGTGCATGAAAAATGGTAAGCTTGAAGATTCAGAGCTTTTATGGTAAGGTAAAATTGCCCGGAAATGATGAGGCAAATATTCAAATTATGAAGGAGAAGCGTAATATGGCAAAAGTTAAGGTTTTTCTAAGTTTTGAGTTTGACAGAGATGAGGAACTTCATCAAAATTTCTACGGGCAAGCTGCTGAATACTCCAGTCATAAAATTGAAGATTATTCACTAAACGAACCTTATCCACCACATAATAACAGGAGTTGGTTGAAGATAGCGAGGGATCTAATTTCTTGCTCGGACATTGTGATTGCCGTTATAGGAGAAGACACTCATAATGCACCTGGTGTTGAAAAAGAGGTGACAGTTGCTAATCAGCAGAATAAACCTATCTTCCAGATTCGTCCGCAGAGCAGGACAAGTGGTCGGGTCGACGGGGCAGGTGAGGTAATTCCATGGAAGTGGAAGAAAATCGATGCGAAAATTTCTGAGTGTTTAAAGAAAAAATAAAACGCGGACTTGCAAATGTGTACTGTCAGTCTACTATATTATTGTGTGATGATTTTAATATCGGATCAATAGTTATTCCGAATTGAAATCGCATCTTCTACCCAAGTGGCGAGGTGTTTTTTGATATGGTTATAGACGTATTTGCTGCATGCGTATGGCGGATCATAGGACTTGACGATGGTAAAGAGTTTCTTTTTATCACGTCCCACAGTAAAGTCAGCGAATGGATTTTTCCCTTTTGTAGACTTGTTGCCATCACGGTCAAGTAGATTGTGGATGTAAATGCCTAAAACACCCTTTCCATCATTCCATGACTTTTTTATTTCATACTTAATCCACTTTCTTCCTGCAGTCTTCGCGCCAATGTAGGACGATCGTACAAGATTTACCTTTTAGTTGTCCATCAATCCAATTCTGAATTGCTTTACTTTCACCTTTTTTGATTTGTTCCCAATCGTTATCTGAAACTGGGCGGTTGCCTTCTATCACTCCCATTTTTCTAACTTGGGCAGCACGCCAATTGTCCGGTTTGTAGTGAAAACTGTAAAAAGATCTACGCGCCATATTACGCTCCCTGATTATGTCCAATCAACTGCCAAAGCAAAACTATGCCAATAACGATTAGGATTGTGACGTAAAAAGGTAGAAGTGTTTTAGAAAAAATGGATTTTAACCAATCCCATTTCTTCTTAAATGGAGTAGTGTTCATAGAGAAATCTATTTGATCTTCCTCGATTTCTCTAACGGTATCGTATAATCGCCGAAAGAGTCGTTCTTGGTTTAGATAGAAACCATCTAACGCCCAAAAAGAAAGGGTCGGAATCGCTGCTAACCAAACATACATCGGTTTGGAATCTTTTGTAGCAAATCCTAAAACGGCTGCAACGAAAATCACCGTCCATCCTTTTAAAAAAAAGGAACTATTCGCAAGTCGGTTGATGACATTCTGAATCAGTTCTAAATGCTTTAGTTTTTTTACCATCAGGACATTTCACTCGCTCAGCAAGTGCCTCCCTTATGAATTTTTGTGAATTCTCACGATGCATATTTGATATTAGGGTACTACATCAGAACGTAAGTGTCAAGAAAAATGAGGGATGGTTGTGTAAATATTTGTTAATTATCTGAATCACGGGTTACGCGGATTTTTGACATTGATTTACAAATTGTTTTCGTAGGATTAGCATACGGAGTGTGAGCGTTAGAGCCAAAACCCTCTTAAGCTACCTAAAAACTTCGTCAAGTCGCCAAACAAGTTTAAGTGCATCTGACCAACCTGTTTTGGCAAAAATATCTAATAGATTTAGCAAGCTGTTCAAACAATCTTCGTCGTCTCTAACCACATCACGATGGTCAGCGAGGACAATCTCAACCAATTTCACAACATCCTGAACTGCCAGTGATTCAAGATTATAACCGAAACGTTCACTTGATTTTGCAACATCATCAGCTAAAATTATAACTCTCTTAGGATCGCAATTGAGAAAATTGGTTAATAGTTGCATGAAATCGTGTGCTGTCGGTGCAAACATAAGTCCGTTTTCGCTATCATTTGCGAAATCCACTATCTGTTGCATCAATGGATAGACTTCATTGAAAATAAGACAATGTATGTCTTTATCTTCATTTTCTTGAGGAGGTCTGCTAACATTATTATTATTATGTGGGAATGTAAAGTAAAGACTTGAAATAATTTGGTCGAGAACTGCGTAAGTATTTCGTAATTCTTGTTCAACTTTTTCTGTTCTCTGTTCCTTAAACGTAGAACCTAACTCATTCATTGCAGGAATAGTTGCTGTAGCTATTTTCTTGAGTAGGATAATTGCACGTTTTAGATTCTCTTGAAAATCTGTATCTTGAGCACGTCTTGGATCAATATAACCCTTTATAATCTTTGTTACAAAACGAGTAAGGAGATTGGCATATCTAATAGGATCTCTCAAGAATTCTTCATCAATTGTGTTTAATGCCCATTGATTTTGACGTACAATTGCTAAACCCATTATAAGAAAACTAAACGGATCAACTGTACCCATTTTTTGTTCTGGTAGAGTAGTTTTCTCTAGAATTTTAGTCATAACCTGCACTGTATTTTCGTCATTCTCCTTTGTTGGTCGTAATACATAGGATAATGCAGAATAAAGACATTCTTGAACAATGAGATTACTTTCATTTTCGGCTCTCTCATTAATAATTTGCCAGAATCTATCAGGTTTTTTATTATAGATATTTGGTAGATGCATTGCAGTAATCATTCGAACAGATGGAACTTTATCGGCAGCTAGCTTTTCAATTATAGATAGTATTTCCAGATCAGGTTTGTAGATACATATTTTTAGTAATCCTTCAGCAGCATAGTGTCGTGGTTGTGAAGAATATCCTGGAAATTCGAAATTTTCATTGTTTTCTTGATCAGGATCAGGTAGATTATGAGTTGCCCCATAAGCGTCAATTTAAGGATTTTCACCTCTTGTGGGAGGGGTTTTCAACCCCGAATTTATGCGCTTTTCCTCTCAAATCAAGGTTGAAAAACCCTCCCACAAGAAAAATGACAACAATATTTTCTTAAATTGACGCCTATGGGGCTGGGTTATCCAGCCCCTACGTGCCCCGCCGCACGTGCAAATAATTACGGATTTTACTATAATATCAACCATACTCTTCAGTCCCGTAGAGACGATATGTTTATTCTTCTATGTCGTTCCTACGGAACTCAAGAGAGGGTGATTACGCCTTTCTATAAACATATCGTCCCTACGGGACTAAAGAGAACAAAAGTTTGTACCTCTGTGCAAAAACTTTACACACCCTTGTATTCTACTACATGTAGTAAAGTAAATTATTACACGAATTCATAGTAAATAAGCGGTGGCACGTGGACGTGACAATCCATGTGTGCTTTTTTTTTCGGTGGCATGCATGGTAAAATCCATGCATGCCATTTTTTTTAAGGAGAACGAACAATGAAGTAAAAACGCCCACGTATCACAGAAGAATTAGAACTGCTTTGCGTCACACTTGTCGCATAATTAGGCGATACACAACAAGCAATAGCAGAAGTCAATAGACAGATGCTAATTCATCTATTGTAAATTATGGAATTAATTACACACTTGTACAGGTAGGAACGACCTCCTGGTCGCGACCGTATGGAGACCATGTATCAAAACAGTCGTGACCAGGAGGTCGCTCCTACCAAAGAAAAGAATTGGATACTTACATGACAGCTAATATGGTAAATTGTAGAAATGTAAACTTATTTTCAAATTTCACCATAAAATAAAAAATATGATACCTACGGTCTATCACCTGATGATCTAAAAGACAGAGATTGGTGTAAAAGAGCATTCAGAGATGCAAACCCGAACTATCCAAAATACTGTCCACCAGATTCTAAATATTTCAATACATTGAAGAGCAGAAGACGTTTTTAGCAGGATGTGTATAGAAAAACGTTGAATACCCTATCTTTAGTTCAATAGGGACGAGATGTGTATAGAACAATCTCAAAATGTGAAAAAATAATGCAAACAAGTAGTTAACTTACACAACTCGTTATTGTGTAAATACTGACTATTCCAAATCGGTTTGAATTTTTATCTCTTCATCTTCAACGATAACGGGATAGGTTCTAATTCGCAACCGAGGATCCGTCAGACATTCACCAGTCTCTGTATTGTAGATATATCCATGCACCGGACAAACAACCGTTCCATTCCGTATCCGTCCACGTCCGAGTGAACCCATTGCATGCGGACATGTGTTGTCTACCGCACAGAACTTGCCGTTTTCATTCAGAACTGCAATTCGTCTTCCATTGACTGTAAATGATTTTCCGCGTCCCTCTTTAATAGAAGATGTTTTTGTCACTGGTGTCCATTCAGACATAGTTATTACTCCTTTACACTTCCAAGTGTAATTCCTTGAACAAACTCGCGTTGCATTGCTAAAAACAGAATGACAATAGGTAATAAAGATAGCAATGTACCTGCCATCAACATTCCGTATTCTTGTCGATATATGCCGACAAGATTTGCTAATCCGATAGGTAATGTGTATTTTGCTTCATCTCTTAGGATGATGAGGGGCCAGAGATACCCGTTCCACGAACTCAAAAAAGAATAAATAGTTAACGCGCCCAGTGCTGGCTTGATGATAGGTAGCACAATTCGGTAATAGATTCCGAATTCAGAACACCCGTCAATTCGTGCTGCGTCAAGTAACTCTGATGGTATCGTCACAATGAATTGTCGCATCAGAAATACGCCAAACGCGCCAACAGCAAAGGGGATAATGATCGCTTTGTAGCTATTTAGCCAACCGATGTCATACATCAATCCGAACAGAGGCACAAGCAAGACCTGAAATGGTACCATCATAGACGCAAGCAGGATACTGAAAAGAACAGTTTTACCGCGAAACTGATATTTTGCAAATCCATATCCAGCGAGTGAACAGAAAAACAGCGTGAGAAGCGTTGAGGCAGTTGCTATGAAAACGCTATTTATAAAATAACGGTTATACGGAACTGCATTCCATAAATTTCTATAGTTTGATGTAAGTTTGTACCAAACTATAGAAAGATAAGATGGACGGTGAATTGTTAGTTGTAGATTTATGTTGTGTTCACTACCGGGGGGTGGAGCAACGCTTTTTATCAAGTCTTGCTTTTCAACATATTGCTGCATCGGAATGTGTTCTGCCTCTAATTCACTTGGATCACCCTTTAGTCGCCAAATAATATCTTTCTTCAAATCAGTACCAAGAATAAAAGGATGCTCTGGTTGATATGTTGTTCCGATAGTTGATACAGATAGTGAGAGATGATGGTATGACGCATCACCACGCACTGGTAATACAATACTTCTGATGTTATATATTGGAATGGATGACTGGACCTTTGCTGTCAGGTTGATTTGATTACTGTCTTGAAAAGTGTAAGTTAGACCAGTAATCGTAGAAGCATCGGTGTTATGCTGAATTGGTGTAATTGTTGCTGAATCAGATTCCCAATCTACGGATTCTACTTTGGTTTTTTTGAAATCTGTGTCTTCAATTTCTATTGTACCAACTGTGACCTGTTTATATATGTTTTTCCAAATAGTTTCAATTGTTTCAGTGATTATAGCATTTTCAACTGTGTTTAGGATACTCTCATTATTAGCATTCCAAACTTCTGTTGGTAATGTTGCGATGTGTTGTTGCCAAATGCCTTGAACCGTTTCTGTTTGTAAGTCCTCTGACAGATTGGTGGATGCAAGTTGTGGGTTTGCTGCGATATGTTCACGTGCTTTTTTCCATATTACATTTTCTAATTCAGGTTTAATCGTTTCCCATGCATCTTTATTAACTGATGCTGGTTTTGTAATATCTGGGTAAAGGTCGGTGACGACATAAGGCGATGATGTTATGCGTGACGGTAATTTAGGAAGCCATTTAATTGGTACTGCAAAAACCTCATTTGCGGTTTTGAATGAGGAACTTATTAGCCATAGCAGTGGTACCATTGTACAAAACGCGGCAGCAAGAAGTAGAGGATAACCAATACCGATAGCGATTTTTCTTTGAACATTCTTGTGTTTATTATTACGGTTCATCTGTTTACTTTTCTAAATCGTAAAACTCTATGGTATTTGCACGTTGCATATCATCTTGATATTTGAAGACACAACCCAGAGTTTCAGCAATGGTATCTGCATCCAAATGTGCTTTCCCAAGTGCTAAAATAGCTAAACCCCAATCTAATGTTTCAGCAATTCCGGGTTTCTTATAGAAATCACCTTCTCGCCATAGCTGCATCATCTGACACAATTGCCGTGCAAGATTTTCGTTGATCTGAGGTAACTTTGTTTGAATAATTGCTAATTCCTTTTCTACAGTTGGATAATCAATCCATTGATAGAGACAACGTCTTTTGAGTGCTTCATGAACATCACGTGTTCGGTTTGATGTAAGCACAACATACGGGATTTGCTTTGCTCGTATCGTGCCAATTTCGGGTATAGTAATCTGGAAATCAGATAGTATCTCAAGTAAAAATGCTTCAAATTCACTATCGCTCCGATCAATTTCATCTATAAGTAGTACGGGTGGAACATTTCCGTCCTCTTGTATTGCTTCAAGGAGTGGTCGCTTGAGTAGGAATTTCTCACTAAATAGGTCTGATCCTATTTTTTCTTTATCGCGTCCTTGAGCTTCGTCAATCCGCAGTTGCAGTATTTGTCGAGAGTAATTCCATTCATATAATGCACTATGGACATCTAATCCTTCATAACACTGTAGCCGAATCAGTCTTGCACTTGTTGCATCAGCAAGAACTTTTGCAACCTCAGTTTTTCCAACACCTGGTTCACCTTCTAAAAAGATGGGTTTTTTGAGATGATGTGCAAGATACAAGGTTGTTGCTAATCCTTTATCTGCAATGTATCCTTGTTTTTCACAGGTTAATTGGACATTTTCTATTGATTCAAACATATTGTTAGTGTGTGATTAATCGACAATTGAATGCGTGCGATTGGGTATCCTGTCCTTATCGTGGAATATTTTAGTTATTTTTTTGTTGTGTATTTTTGTATTTGATTTGTTAACTATTTTTTTGTTCTTTTTGCTCTGTCTGTGATTTTTTTGCTCATTGTTTGCATCAGACTAAAAGTTTGGATTTTATTTGTGTTTATGGGTAATATTATACCTTATGGCAGTGTAGGTTTGTTATGCTTATTGTTATGAGAACAATAGAAATCATGTATAATCTATTGTGATTCTATTGTTGAATTGAATGTCTGTGGATATTTCCTCAGGGTTATGCAGTTTTCAATATTTTTGATAATATTTTGCTATGTCGTTAATTTTATCTGATACCATCTTGTCCAGTTCTTTAGTCCCTACGGAACTAAAGAGCGATGTTCATGTTTCAATAATCTAAAATTGATGTATAAAGTTCGGTTCGGAAACCGAACCTGGGTATTAACGTTCAGTAAATCTCAATAACAGAAAACTCTTAAAACTGAATATCCCTGATATCTCTTGTTTTTATTTGAATTCTTTGATGGCTTTTTTATAATCTTCCATGTAATCAATGTCGCGGAGGACGTCGTCAGTGTCTACATTTACATAGTAAATATCATCACTGTAGGAAGCATACAAATCTCGGACTCCACCACTATTAGCATCTAATGCTAATATCTTCCCTACGTAGTTGCTGTTGAAGATGACAGGATGTCCGCGACGATTGTTATAACTTGGTAGAACAATACCTTTATTTGTTCTTGTATAAGCATCAATCACGCCGTTTATGAGTCTATGTGTGATAAAGGGTTGGTCAACTAACATAAGTGAAAATGCGTCTCTATTAGATTCATTCTTTGCGTTCACAAGGTCTAAAAATCTGATCCCCTCCTGTGCTGAGGTTAACATACCATCCCGGTAATCTGGATTGAAAACGGTCTTGACTGATCGTTCACCTAATACCTGCTTGATTTGGTCGGCACAATGCCCAACAACTACAATAACCTTACTGAATTTAGCTTTGAGCATATTGTCAACCACTGTCTCAACGATTGTGCTTTTACCGAAAGGGAGTAACTGTTTCGGTTGTCCCATCCGAGTTGAAAGTCCTGCAGCGAGTAGTATGCCATGAATATGGGGTGCGGATGTATCAGTCATCTCAAAACCGGACATCAAAAGACTTATAATCACCAGTCAACTCGCGTTCTTCTATATCAACATCATCAACTCTTGAAGCGCGGGGACCCTGTTCAAGTTTTTCTATCAATAGGTCTAAATGTAATAAATCACCTTCAGCCACAACTTCTACTTTTCCATTTGCTAAATTCTTTGCGTAGCCATTAACACCAAGTTGTTTTGCGTTAATTCGTGTAAAATTGCGAAATCCTACACCTTGTACCTTACCACTTATTAATATATAGAGCTGCATTTTTCGGTTTTCCTCGATCACGAATGTGACGGGTGTACCCAATTCTGGTAGCAAATCGTCATTCTTTTTATATAAGTTTTCTTCAACAGACTCTGGGAGCGGGTTTTGAAATAGTGCTGATCCATCGGTCTGCTTCAACGCAACAATATGGTTTGACATAAAGGCATACGGGATCACTGCATTCTCATCATCACTATCTAAATCGGGGATGACTCGTGACCCTGAATATATCCACGCAACGGGTGGCATAGGTTTTTTAGTTTTGACATTATATATCAATTCTTCTGCTCGTATCTTCTTCGTTTTTCCATTCTCTTTCCATTCAATTGAAAGCAGAAATGTTGTACCTGTAGGTGGGATATGTTTTTCATTTTCATCATCATAACCAGGTGGGGTGCCAGTCTTTATAGCGAGTAATTCAATTGCTTCATAAACATCTTTAGCAGACGCTTCAGTCTCCAGGATACTTTCGTATAGCTTACCTGTTGGTCCACAAGCGAGATATTCAATTGCACCTTTTAAGGTGTCTTCGAATTCTCCCAATGCCTTAGAGATAGTGCCTTTTAATACTATTGCTTTTTCTTCTTCTATAATCTTTAGATGACCATCTGTCAATGCTATCGGTGTGATTGAGATGATAAACAGACCGGTACATATAATTATTGCTAATGCGACACAGAGATATTTCATAAACAAACTCCTTGATATTGATAACTTGTTATCAGAAAGTATAACTTAACCCGTTAAATATTTCCAGATCATGTTTCTGAATTCCTGTTGGTGGTTCGTTATCATAACGAAAATTTACACTTAGCGGCACCCCCAACTTCGGTGTGATATTAAATTTAATGTTACCTTCAAACAGAATACGATAATCATGAATATTTCTCAAATGTGTCTGATAATATGCTGTTGCGCTGGTGGTAATACGATTTTCAATCTGAGCAGACCAATTGATATAATTTGTTGATCTCACTAATTGCGTTATTATTTCACCTACTGTATTGTCATCTATTCGTTCGTGTTCATACATTACACCCGTTCCCATGTAGATAAAGATCTGCGATTTGGGTATTGGTACAGCATAACGGAGACCTACACCAACCAAATTTCTGTCATTCAGTGAAATAGATTCATTGAACTGCTTTTGTGCGAATGTTTCTACCATAATATCATTTGCAAGAACTCGGATAAAACGTCCGTGTGTCATTGCTTTGTTTGTATAGAACTCACCATCTTTTCGTCCTTGCTGAAGACTACCAAAAATAAAAGTATGGTATGCTTCAGTGATGTAATCGGAACGAAATCGTGTTCTTAGGGTGAGAATGTCTGTGTTGCCAGTTCGATATGTTATATCAAGATTTATTCTATTGTACATACCGGGATCCGTCTGCAGTTTTTTCATAGTGTCACCAGTAAAAATATTGACTTGTGCTTTTAGGGGCAAACATACACTAAAGAAAAGGGAAATGAAGAAAACGGGTCTTAGTGTATAGATAATTGGACAAAAATGTCGTTTATAGGTAGAATTGTGTTGTATTTTCAGCATAAAAGGAAACGGATTATTTGACATGCAGCGAATTCTAATTGACACAGACCCAGGAGTAGACGATGCACTTGCGCTTCTGCTTGCGCTGAAATCACCAGAATTGCATGTAGAAGCGATAACAACCGTTAGCGGTAACGTGCATGTTGAGCAAGCGACGCAGAATCTACTTACCATTTTAGGTTTGCTGGCTATACCTGATTATCCCATTATTGCTAAAGGAGAGGCAGAACCGCTTGTTAAACCTCTCGTGAAAGCAGAACATGTTCATGGCGAAGATGGTTTAGGTAATATCAGTAAACTCCAAAATCCAGACGGTAGTCCGTTATATACTCCCGCAAATTGTGAGATTTCAAGCATGTCGGGTGTTGCCCTCATACTTGAGACTGTAGAACGTTTTCCCAATGAGTTGGTGGTAGTGGCACTGGGTCCCTTAACAAACATATCAAAAGCAATCCAAAAAGATGCGAATCTGATGCAGAAACTGCATAGCATTGTTTTGATGGGTGGGGTCTTTAGCGAATACGGCAACGTTACGACAACAGCGGAATTCAACGTCTATGTTGATCCGCACGCAGCCCATGAAGTTTTCAATTCAGGTGTACCAATTCACATTGCACCGTTGGATGTTACACATCAAGTGAAGTTAACTGGTGAAAGACTTGAAACGGAAATTGAAGCACGAAACGATAAAATATCCAGTTTTCTTAAGGACTCGACGCAAACTTGCATGGAGTTTTATCGTGAAAATGTAGGTTTTTACGGTTTGCATATCCACGATGCTTTACCTATCGGAATGTTGACGCATCCACATTTTTTTCATAGTGTGCCAGCTTTTGTGCAAGTTGAAACCGAAGGACATCTAACGAGTGGCATGACAGTTGCTGACTTGCGACAAACTCCTCATGCTTCTATACCAAATGCAAGCATTTATACTGAAGTAGATGCAGAAGCATTTCTAAACCACTTTTTTCAACGAATATTTTCATAACAGGACTTACGCAGTTTTCATGATCCAATCAAGAATTAAGACGAAAACGATGTAATTTTCACGACTTGTGCCAGTTAACCAATTGTTTTTATAGTTATCACATATATTAGGTTTATAATGCACACATATCGTCCCTACGGGACTAAAGAGGTTGTACTATGACGTTTTTCTATAAACATATCGTCCCTACGGGACTGAAGATCGTTTCAAACTATGAAGGACACCTGTAAAACGTCATGTTTATGTGAAACAATGATTAACATATAGTTATTTAGCACAACTCGTAATTTTCAGCATTTTTTAGGTTTTCGGCGCGCTTACAAAGCACCAAATCAACGGTATGAATGCCGTTTAGGCATTCCCCGCCTACCGTTGGGTGCGTAAGTTTTGCATAAACAACTATTGCACACCTATTAGATGGCTTGGAATACGGCGCAGATCTGCATGTGGATCGCGCCGTAGAGATGGTGGTATCGCTAATTCTGGCATTTTAAGCTCAGCAAATAGTTCCTGTTGTTCTGATGAGAGTTCGGCATGAATTTCTCTGAGTAGTTTTTCAATTTCCTTCAGATACGTATTGCGTTGGGCAAGGAATTTTCGAACTTTGATACGTATCTGATTGAGACTTCGTTGGCGTTGCGCTGTACTTAATCCACCGTCTGGACGATATAGCTGCCTATCATCTGCTACAAGTCGATAGTCGCGTATATCTTTCTCCATCTGGTGTTTCTCAAAGTCGTAATCATCCACAATATCGCGTATATACTGTATTTTTGGTTGGATAATCTGTGTCTGTGCATCTGTAAGTTGAAGTTCAGTGCTACTTTCCTGTATATCAATGAGTTTGGTAGGTCCACACCCTATAAAGATAGAAATAATGATGATGGGAATAGCAATTTGCTGAGAAACCATTTCTTAAGTCCTGCTTTAGTTTAGGGTATACAGTTCACCATATTTTGTGTGTAGATAGTCAATATACGGTTCAATAGTCATCGGTTTTCCTGTTGCGCGTTCAATGATTTCTGGTGCAGTAAATTTAGAACCGTGTTGATAAATATTGTTCTTCAACCAAGTATGTAATGTACTGAATTCACCTTTCTCAATGCTGTTAGGTATCTCAGGATGTGCTTCAAGAGCTTTCTCATAGAACTGTGCACCTAATATGTTTCCTAAAGTATATCCTTGAAAAGAACCCCCAATGAGTCCAAAATACCAATGTACATCCTGCATTACGCCATCTTTGTTGTCAGGAGGTGCAATACCAAAATCTGCTTCAAATCTATCACGCCATGCATTAGGCAGGTCCTTGATCTCCATTTCACCCTCTAAGAGTGCTAACTCAAAATCAAAACGCAACATAACATGCAGGTTATATGTAACCTCGTCTGCTTCAGTGCGAATGAGCGATTTTTCAACCTTGTTTATTGCGCGGTGGAAAGTATCAAGTGCAACTGAACCGAGTTGTTCAGGAAATGTATCTTGCAGATGTGGATAGAAACTTTTCCAGAAACCCTTACTACGTCCTACGATATTTTCCCAGAGACGCGATTGACTTTCATGAACACCCGCAGACGTTCCTCGTGCAAGTGGTGTGCCTTCAAACTCCAATTTTATGCCTTGTTCGTAGAGAGCATGTCCAGTTTCGTGCATAGTACAGAACAAAGCTTCCCCAAGACTATCCTCTTTAGTACGGGTTGTAATCCGAACATCACCGAGTGAGAATTTTGTCATAAATGGATGATGTGTTTTGTCTTGTCGTCCACGCGTAAGGTCATAGCCAAACTGTTTAGCAACTTCCATTCCAAATTTCAGTTGTTTCTCTTCTGGATAATGCTTATGTAAAC
The DNA here is from genome assembly GCA_963663765.2 of Candidatus Poribacteria bacterium. Classification (GTDB taxonomy): domain Bacteria; phylum Poribacteria; class WGA-4E; order WGA-4E; family WGA-3G; genus MSPOR6. The sequence goes on from CAXXUA010000004.1 coordinate 214,173, forward strand.
AGGTATCATCTGCGGGGGATTGCGATGTGATTGCAGAGGCGATGGGAACAAGTTCTTTGCGGAGTTCAGCAAAGATACGACTGACATCTGCTGCTTTCATACCGTAATCTCTCGGTTCAATAAGGGGGTCTGCAATGTGGTCGTATCCAGGGAAAAAATTTGCACATTCACGACTATATTCAAGTGTTTTTTCAAGATAGGGACGTACCCGTTCAAAGTCATTTGCGGGTCGTGCTTCTGTCCAAACCTGATATGATTCTGATGTGTGTGTTGAGACTTTTTGCATGAATGCTGCGGGGATTTTTATTGCACGCTCATACTTACGACGTGTGACTCGGATGAGACTTGCTTCATTGGAATCGTATTCCAAGCTTTTTTCGTAGGGTGTAAGGGCATCAAGTAGTTTTCCGATAGCGGGGTCTGTGAATTTCTCATGTGCTATCCGATTCAGTGTGGCAGTTTGGCGTGCACGTGCTGCAGCACCTCCTGCAGGCATATAGGTAGATTGATCCCAGTGAAGTAAACCCGCAGCGGAGCTAATATCATTTACTACAAGTAGTCGTGCTTTTAGTTCTTTGAATTTAGATTGCAATTATTTTCACCTTCAATTCAAGGATATGTATTTTGTTTCTTATTACCAAATAGTTTAGCATATTTTGATTACATATACAACCAATTTTGGAATTGAAGGGCATCCCGTTTTTTGGTCCTACTGCGTTTGTGAATCAAAGAGGCGGAAGATACCACCGTTCTCGTTGTTGGCTGTTTCTGTATGGTTATGTTCCGTATTATGGTCATGGTCGTCGTGTTCAGTATGGACTGATTTTATGCTACTGTCATATTTGATGTAGGGTAGGTTGACAGTTTTACCGCTATTGAGGCTTGCAGTGACTATGGCAGGATCATGATGGAAGTCTATCTCAACGAAGGTTAGTTAATAGGTGTGTTTTTATGTACTGTAGCCAGGTGGTAGTGTGCACTACCTACAGATGTCCGCGGCACAAGCGGCACCATATAAAGTGGATGTTCGGGGTGTTCGTTAATGTGTGTATGTTGCGATATAGTGTGAAATATATCTTCTTCACTCAGTAGCAAATGCATTACGCGGAGTGTTTTGAGGAATTCAAGTGCTTCATGTTCAGATGTGGCAGCAGCAACGTGTTGCTCATACAGGTCTATCTAATTCCAGCATGCGCGCAAGGTACTTGTCCTTTGGATAAACTTCACCTGCTTTGCCTATTGCCTGCTTGAATCTTTCAGTACCGTCATACTTAGCAATCAATTTATCATCCCACTTGTCTATCATTTCTGCAACGGTGTAGGGTTGGTAAACCTTTTTGATATGTGCAAGGTCAAGTTGCTCCCAATGCCTTACCCATAGGGATTTATCCACACTGCGAATTTTAGGATTGCTACGACCAAAAAAGGATGCCAGCACAGCAATAACAGAAAAACTAACGATAATCAGGATTATCTGTTTTTTCATTACGGTGCTACAGATGCAGGCGGTGCAGCTTCTGGTTTTGGTGGTGCAGGTGTCTCAGGTCTTTTCGGGACTTTAGGTGGCGGTTGCTTCCCTGTGCCGAAGTAACTTTCTAACATGTCTGCAAGTACTTCGTTGTCATGCCGTATCCTCTGTATCCCTTTTTCAAACCCGTGTTGAAACAGTGTACCTAAGGCTCTTTCAAGTCGCTCAGGGGTGATTAGTTCTAACTTTTCGACGGGATGTGCGGGTAGAAACTGTTTTCGGAATTGTCTTTCAAGGGATTTTTCAATTTCCGCATCCGACATCGTTGAGAATTCTTCTATTTGTCGCATGCGGTTCTCAAACTTCTCGTATTCAGCTTTTGCGGCGGCTTGGACTGCCAGCGCTGCTTTACGTGCTGCCTCACGGCGCGCTGCGTCTGGGTCATGTGTGGTCTCTTGCGTTTCGCGGGTTTGCCTTGCCTCATATTCTTCAAGCCAATCGATAGATGCCGGATGGCCGATTACCGATTCATAGTTATCAGGGGTTAACTTGACACCATCAACTTCAACATGGTGATGTGTGGGAACTCGCGTAGATTATTTAGCAAGTGGCGGAGGCACCGGAAGGACATTATAATCGTCATCAATGTAGATGATCTCAATATCCTCTGGTTCAATACCTTTGAACCAAAGATCATTTGTCTGTTTTTGAGACAAACTACTACCAAAACCATACATGCTTTCGCGATTTTCTCCGAAACGAACGTACCGCATCTTATCGATCACCGGTAGATATTTGTCCGGTTTCTGGATTCTCTTCGGAAACCTGTTGAATGATACTATTCTCCCATACCTTCCTATCAAGAAATCCCTCTTCGTATTCTGCAAAATCTGTAGTGATCGGGATCCCATGGTTGCCGGAATGCCAGTCTTCTGGTCTGTCCTTTCTATAGAGCAATTCCCCGCGCAATTTCATATAATACTCGTAATCTGAAACCTTTTTAACTACCGCGCCTTTATCAAGGAGACGTTGGAGAAACACCGCACGCGGATATATTTCTTCCATCTCTGCGGCGCGGGGAAAACTATTATCATACCTATCGTCAAATTCTGTCATGATCGCCTCTGTGGTTTGAGGTCCCTCATAATACACTGGTTTATCAAGGTGAGGCATTTCGGTTACAGGTGTAGGGATAGGGTATTTTTTCTTCTCGTAACGCTTTGCCTGATCCAATAAATAACTATAATCTCCTGGACGCTGCAAATCTATTTCCTTGGAGGTAGACAAAAAACCATTTTCTACTGACCAACCAAGGCGTATCTCTGTAAGGGCTTTTGCCCATTCCTTCCAGCTGGAGGGTGTCTGTGCTGCGTAAGCAGCGCGTTTTTCGGGGTCCGCAAGTGGGTGCAGCAACGTGCGATCTTCACCTGGCTTTGCCTTTGTCGCAATACGCGTGGGATGCATGGGCAATGTCCGTTGTTTGGAAACCACATCTGGTGGAGACGCTACCTGATCACCCGAATGATCCTCACGGTGCATGAGTAATGCCCCTAAAGCACCTATACCTAATAAAATAGAAACAATAAAAATAGTCTTTTTGAGTGTCATCTGTCTTGTCCCTTTCATTTGTAAAGATTCTCGACAATGCAAAGTACACCACCGGGAAAGTATTAACAGCAAGATCAATCACTACGGAAAGTAATAGTAACTGCCAGATGTAGACGAGGAAGGATTACTAGGATGGTAATCGTACGAGACAGAATTATTACTAAAGGTGTCTTCAAAATAGAAATTTATCTCTGCATGACTATTTGCTGGATCATACCTGTCTTGAACGTTTGAGGTCATACCGTTAAGAGTGGTTGATCTTCACGGCCTTCTTAGTCTTCGTACAGCGAATTTGTGTATTAACTCTTATGACTTTCGTCACCGGAACATTCACATATCCCATTGGTAACTGGCAAGATGACGAGCCCCGCCAGCGCAACAATAGACAAACATGTAGGAGTTAAAGTAATCGTCAAATTCTTAAAACGCATTTTCAATCTACTTTATAATCAAACTGTAAAGTATTTTCACAGTCTATTTTGATGCCGACAATAACAGGAGACATGCAGGGTTATTTAGTTTTAGGTTTTTTTGATGATTATTTGCTATAACGTTAATTTATGTATTGCCATCTTGTCCAGTTCTTTAGTCCCGTAGGGACGATATGTTTATAGAAAAATGTTATCTACTCCTCTTGAGTTCCGTAGGAACGGCATATAAGAATAAACATATCGTCCCTACGGGACTAAAGAGCGATGTTCATGTTTCAATAATCTAAAACTGATGCAGAAAGTTCAGTTAGGAAACCGAACCTGGGTATTAACTTTCAGTAAATCTCAATAACAGAAAACTCTTAAAACTAAATAACCCTGCTAATAAAATTCCGCCTATACACTTTTTTTCTTTTTCAGGTGGTGCAGGTCTCTCAGGTCACTTTGGGACTTTAGGTGGCGGTTGCTTCCCTGTGCTGAAGTAACTTTCTAACATGTCTGCAAGTACTTCGTTGTCATGCCGTATCCTCTGTATCCCTTTTTCAAACCCGTGTTGAAAGAGTGTACCTAATGCCCTTTCAAGTCGCTCAGGGGTGATTAGTTCTAACTTTTCGACGGGATGTTCGGGTAGAAACTGTTTTCGGAATTGTCTTTCAAGTGATTTCTCAATTTCCGCATCCGACATCGTTGAGAATTCTTCTATTTGCCGCATGCGGTTCTCAAACTTCTCATATTCCGTTTTGGCTGCGGCTTGTGCTGCCAGCGCTGCTTTACGTGCTGCCTCACGGCGCGCGGCATTTGGATCATGTGTGGTATCTTGCGTTTCGCGGGTTTGCCTTGCCTCATATTCTTCAAGCCATTCGATAGGTGCCGGATGGCCGACTACCGATTCATAGTTATTAGATGTAAGCGGTATACCTTTAAATTCTACAGCATGTTTCTGTGAACGTATGATTAGATCCCGTAGAGTAACAATCGGTGGGGGTTCTGAAAGCACATTGTAATCTTCGTCTATGTAGACAATCTCTATACCATCCGGTTCAATCCCTTTTTGAAAGAGATTACTCTGTTGATTTTCTGTCAACGCTGTCCCAAATATGTCTAAACCACCATATTTATCCCGGTGAGCATACGTCATTTTCCCTATCACAGGGAGATACACATCAGGATGGCTAGCGGGAAAATAAACGTCAAAACTTTCACCTGGGTTCGCTTCAGAGACTTGCCGTCTAACCTTATTTTCCCAGACCTTTCGCTGTAGAAAACCTTCTTCATATTCAGTGAAGTCTGTTGTAATCGGTATGCCGTAACTACCAGAACGCCAATCGTCAGGATGATCCCTCCGATACAAGAGCATTTGCCGCGTTACTTTTATCCAATATGCGTAATCGGTCCCGTTTTTGATCACCGCTCCTTTGTCAAGCACACGCTGCAGAAAATCCGCACGCGGATATGTTTCTTCTAACTCTTCAGCACGAGGGTCATAGTACGTTGGCGGCGCGTCATATTCCGCCATAATCGCCTCTACTGTCTGAGGTCCCTCATAATGCTTCGATTCATCCAGATAGGGTAACTCAATAGCAGTAGCAGGCACTGGGTGATTTTTCTTTTTATAACGATGGGATTGCCACGTAAAATGTTGAAAGAAAATCTTACGTTTACTAACAAGCTCGTCGGGTGTTAAAATTAAACCTTCTTCTACATAAGAACCCAGACGTGTCTCTGTAAGTGCTTTTACCCATTCATCCCAACTTGTGATCGGTTGATTTTTATACGCTTCGCGCTTTTCGGGGTCCGCAAGCCTGTGCAGCAACGTGCGATCCTCGCCTGGCTTTGCTTTTGACCCAACACGCGTGTTAGGATGATGAGGAAACCGATCTTCAGTACCTCCAGGCGCAGCCATTTCTGTATCCGCAGTTTTTTTACCATGGTGGAATAGGAAGATTCCTATAGTAGTACTAAGACCTAACACAATAAAAAAAATGAAAATAATCTTTTTAAGTGTCATCCGTTTTTACTCCTCTAATGATTGAAAACCGGTGGAACAATACACACCACCGGGTAAATAGGTCTACAGAAAATCAATCACCTCCAGAACCTCCGCCTGAATCATAATCAGCGGGTTTCCAAGATACAGAATTACAACCACTGTGCCCTGAAAATTGAAAATCTAATGATACTTTGTTTTCAAGTCCGTACGTGGATAAATCTTTATTCTGAGTCTTACTAGGACCTTCTACTACAATTCGTCTTTCAACTTTTGTTTCATCGTTTGCCGTATATTTGTTTCCATTTGTGTGCGTAAAGGTGTAATGACCACGCAATGTTACCTCCCCTTCATAGACACTAGCCTTCACTAATGTCAAATTTATTTTAGAAAATTTACGAAATTTCTAAAGTTTTTCACTATTTTTGAAATAATAAACGCGAATTTTATTTTTGTCAAATTAAATTCTAATAAATATCCGCCTATTCACTTTTTTTCTTTTTTAGGTGGTGCAGGTCTCTTTGGGACTTTAGGTGGCGGTTGCTTCCTCGTGCCGAAGTAACTTTCTAACATGTCAGCGAGCACAGCGTTATCCTGCCGTATCCTCTGTATCCCCTTTTCAAACCCGTGCTGAAAGAGTGTCCCTAATGCCCTTTCAAGTCGCTCAGGGGTGATCAGTTCTAACTTTTCGACTGGATGTTCGGATAGAAACTGTTTTCGGAATTGTCTTTCAAGGGATTTTTCAATTTCCGCATCCGACATCGTTGAGAATTCTTCTATTTGCCGCATGCGGTTCTCAAACTTTTCGTATTCTGCTTTAGCGGCGGCTTGTGCTGCCAGAGCTGCTTCACGGGCTGCCTCACGGCGTGCTGCGTCTGTGTCATGTGTAGTCTCTTGCGTTTATCGGGTTTGCATTGCCTTATATTCTTCAAGCCATTCGATAGATGCCGGATGGCCGACTACCGATTCATAGTTTTCAGGGGTTAACTTGACACCATCAACTTCAACATGGTGATGTGTGGGAACTTGCGTAGATTTTTTAGCAAGTGGCGGAGGCCCCGGAAGGACATTATAATCGTCATCAATGTAGATGATCTCGGTATCCTCTGGTTCAATACCTTTGAACCAGAGATCACTTGTCTGTTTTTGAGACAAACTACTACCAAAACCATATATGCTTTCTCGATTTTCCCCGAAGCGAACGTACCGCATTTTTCCGATCACCGGTAGATATTTGTCTGGAGTACTTCCAGCAAAGTAGACTGTCACACTTCTTTCTGGATTCTCTTCGGAAACCTGTTGAATGATACTATTTTCCCATACCTTCCTATCAAGAAAACCCTCTTCATATTCTGCAAAATCTGTAGTGATCGGGATCCATTGGTTGCCGGAATGCCAGTCTTCTGGTCTGTCCTTCCTATAGAGCAATTCCCCGCGCAATTTCATATAATACTTGTAATCCGATACCTTTTTGACCACCGCGCCTTTATCAAGGAGACGTTGGAGAAACACCGCACGCGGATATATTTCTTCCATCTCTGCGGCGCGGGGAAAACTATTATCATACCTATCGTCAAATTCCGTCATGATCGCCTCTGTGGTTTGAGGTCCCTCATAATACTTCGTCTCATCAAGATATGGCAACTCAATAGCAGTGGTAGGTACCGGATGATTTTTCTTCTTATAACGCCTCGCTTGTGTCATCCAATGTTGAGAATAATGATTACGCCGCAACGCAACTTCCTTAAGTGTTAAAATAAACCCATCTTCTACTCTGGAACCGAGGTCTATCTCTACCATTGCTTTTGCCCATTCATCCCAGCTGGAGGGTGTCTGTGCTGCGTAAGCAGCGCGTTTTTCGGGGTCCGCAAGCGGGTGCAGCAACGTGCGATCCTCACCTGGCTTTGCCTTTGTCGCAATACGTGTAGAGTGCATGGGCAACGTCTGTTGTTCGGAAACCACATCTGGTGGAGACGCTACCTGATCACCCGAATGATCCTCACGGTGCATGAGTAATGCCCCTAAAGCACCTATACCTAATAAAATAGAAACAATAAAAATAGTCTTTTTGAGTGTCATCTGTTTTGTCCTTTTCATTGTAAGGATTCCCGATAGTGCAAAGTACACCATCGGGAAAGTATTAACAGTAAGATCAATCACTACGGAAAGTAATAGTAACTGCCAGATGTAGACGAGGAAGGATCCCTAGGATGGTAATCGTACGAGACAGAATTATTACTAAAGGTGTCTTCAAAATAGAAATTTATCTCTGCATGACTATTTGCTGGATCATACCTGTCTTGAACGTTTGGGATCCTACCGTGTTGTTGCACATGAGCTGCTCCCAAATTACTTATGCTCGCATATTGATCTTGAGAATCGCCCTTTACTCTCTTATAAAAACTTTCTCGCCTATCTTCCGAGAAATAGCACCTTTTAACCCCCTAACCCCCCTTATCAAGTGGGGAATACGTTCATCATGAATTATCTATTTTTTCATTACGGTGCTTCTTATGATTTTGGTGGTGCGGGTCTCTCTGGTCTTTTCGGGACTTTAGGTGGCGGTTGCTTCCCTGTGCCGAAGTAGCTTTCTAACATGTCTGCAAGCACTTCGTTATCTTGTCGTATCCTGCGGATCCTCTTTTCAAATCCGTGTTGAAACAGTGTACCTAATGCCCTTTCAAGTCGCTCAGGGGTGATCAGTTCTAACTTTTCGACGGCATGTTCGGGTAGAAACTGTTTTCGGAATTGTCTTTCAAGCGTCTTTTCAATTTCCGCATCCGACACCGTTGAGAATTCTTCTATTTGCCGCATGCGGTTCTCAAACTTCTCGTATTCCGTTTTGGCTGTGGCTTGTGCTGCCTCGGCAGCAGCGCTGGCTGCCTCACGGCGTGCTGCTTACCGATCAACAGTTGGTTCTGTCTCAACGTATTCATCATATTTTTGTCTTATCTTGTAAGACATCGGTTTACCAGTGATTTCTTCATAACGTTCCGGTGTAAGTATTGTACCATCCGGCGCGCGGAGCCCTTCAGGTACAATATCGTAAGAGTTCTCCTCTCTCCATTTATCCCGATCAAAAGGTTTAGGCTTTTCGGAAAGGACGTTATAATCCTCATCAATGAAGACTACTTCTATACCCTCTGGTTCAATGCCTTTGTAAAGGAGGTTACGCCTTTGTTCATCGGTTAACATTGTCCCCCATGTCACCATAGTACCACTCGGTTTTTGACGAACGTACGTCATTTTACCCAAAGCTGGCAGGAATTTATCAGGATGACTTGGTGGAAAAAAAACACTTACCACCGAAGCGTCTGGGTTCTCAGTTGAAACTTTTTTAATAGTCTCAAATTCCCATATCTTTCTATCAATGAATCCATCAACATATTCTTTGAAGTTTGTAGTTATAGGGATATTGAGTTCACCAGAGTGCCATGCTGCTGGCGCGTCTTTGAATTGCATGAGTTGTTCTCGTAAATTGAGAATATCTGCATAGTCAACGTACTCATTAAATCTATAACCTTTATCTAAAAACTTTTGGAGAAAAGCTTCTTTCGGAAAATGTTCAGTCAATTCGGTTGATTCGGGATGTTTTTCAAGATATTTAGCATCAAATTCCTCAATAAGTGCTTCAGGTATCTGTAACCCAGTATAAGATAGACCAATGATCAACGCCCGTGGAAAATCGTCAATAAGATTTTTTGGAGGCGGATATTTTTTTCTATATTCTGCCAATTCCCCTGCGAATGTTTCCCAAAGTTCTTTGCGTACTATCTCCACGTCTGCAAGGGTCTTAATAAGGTCACCACCTTCAGTAATTGAGCCGAGATTATATTCTGTCCATGCATAAATCCATTCATCCCAAGTTGAAATAACTGATTGTTCACGATAAGCATCCCGTTTATCAGCATCAGCGAGGGGATGTAAGACTTCCATTTCTTTAGGAGACAAACTTTCTTGTTGATATACACCGTTAGAGGAATTAGTTTGATTGTTGGCGGTATCAGTGGAACGAAGTATAATGAAAACAGCACCAAGGCTTAATACGATAGAAATTATAATATAAATATTTCTGTGTTTCACGATATTTTCTCCTGTGTGTTTAGGCGGTGCAATCACACAGAAAGATATGGCAAAAGACACGAGTATTAGGTTCACGGTTGGCCAGTGTATGTGACTTCTTTATGGCCGCTGGAAGCTGCTGAATTGAAACTTACACTTCGTGTTGCAGAAGAGTCCTCTTTTTTTTCAAACTCTACAGATACTGAGTGTCCAGATGTTCTGCCTCGTTAACCACTCTCTCTTGTGGATATTCTCTACTAAGTTTAGTTACTTTATACCTTTTGTTTCGTGTGTGAATTCAGTTTCGCTTTCAACAACTTCATAACTACCCTTAACCTTGATCCTGACTTTATCAGTAGTCGTTAAAGATTTACCTGTTAACCATTTATATGTACCTTCACATACTTTCACCTTGAGAGCAATAGTAGTATGGCGAGGTACTGGGTCCCCATCAATAATATCATCAAAATCATAAAATGGTTCAAATCCATCAATACCAGTTATGTTTGAAGACGCCTCTGAAGGTACCCAGTGTCCTCTGCAATAAGCGACGCGTTGAAGGGTATCACGAAACCCTCTATTATTGCAACACCAACCATAAACAAATTGATTGTGATACCAGGTGTAATTTTCGACCATTATTGCCAAGTTAACAGTACCGAAAAGCGTTTCTTGGCTCTCAGTATAACGATCTCTTACCAGAATACCCACACCTCCATATGCGCTAACATTTTTTGCATCCAAGTAACCAACGAGATACCAACTTTCATTTTCAACTTCTTCTCTGGCGTAATAATTTGCAAAGGCGCCTTCATTCATTTAATATCTTCGTTTTAATAGCTTGAGCGTCAGGACTACCCGGATCATAAGGTGCCGGTTTTTCAGAAAGTAAATTGTAGTTCTCATCAATATAAACAATTTCTATGCCTTTCGGATGAATCCCATGCCGAATAAGATTTTCCTTATCTTTATCGGACAATGGTGTTCCCCATAGTGTTGTAGCAGGACCATTTCTACGTACATACGTAAGGTTTGGTTTTGTTGGTAGATAAGTATCACCTTCAACTATCATTCCTGTTACCTCTGGATTCTCTGCTTTCACATGTTTTAACGTCTCATGAAGCCAGATTTCTCGGTCAATAAAAGCGTTCTTATATTCTTCAAAAGTGGAAGAGGGTTGTATACCGTATTTTCCAGATGCCCATATCTCAGGGGTCTTTGCACGTTGTTCTAGGACATGTCTTGCTCCTAAATAGACTTCATAATCAAGAAATTCCTCAAATCGCGCACCTTTATCTAAGAAAGTTTGTATCCACTCTGATCGGGGATACTTATCATCTATTCCTTTCGCTTTAGCATCACTACCGCCGGAAAAACGGTTATACGTTTCATCAAATTCTTCCGTGATAGCTTGGGGCACCTGTGGGCCTTCGTAACGTGGTGACTGAACTACTCCAGGCGGATTATTTTCCCTTTCTATAGCTTCCTCAACGGGTCGAGCTTCCGCCGTTACTGGTACGCCCCATCCTTTTTTTCTCCAAAACTCAGCCGTACCAGTAAAAAACTTTCGGTATTTTTCTTCTAGTTTTGCAAGTTTTTCTGGTGTATCAAATCCATTAATGTATACCTCACTAGGAATACCATCATTCCAACGGTTATATAATATCCGTGCGATAGATAATTTTACATTGGTGTCAATCCATTCTTTCCACGTTATTGTTGGTTTTTTTATTAACCTTTCAATAGTGCCAGGGGGAGATGGTTGTAAATGAGGATATTTTTTACGCAGAGTTTCTACTTTCGTATCTTCAGCAGAAGTAAGAGAACCTTTGTTTGCAAACGTGGATAATTTTGTATGATAGAAGAGAAAAAATACTCCACCTACAATAAATAAAATAATAAGGATCGTAGAGAGCAAATGTTTCTTCAGTTTCATGAATTTCTCCTTTCAAATTAACAAAATGTTGTGTCAACTTTTCAAACTATTTTTCTGGTTTTGATGAATGAGTGCTGGTGTCTTGCCCATCAAAGCGACAAAACACCAGCATTAGTGAACCAACAATACAATAGAGTAGTTCGCTTTTTAACGAAAATACATACTAACTTTAGCAAAACAACACTTTCAACAGCAACTATTATTGATAATAGTTATCTATATAATCATTAGTGTTGGTCACTTGCTTGCTTTGAAGTGAGCATACTTCCTTACCTGTTACTCCCATATCAAACGAATTCACAATTGCAATAGCTTTACCCCAATCACAATTTCCTTTAAACATTGCTTCTTTAGAGGGGTCAACTTTTACATCTACATATTCTCTCGTACCTTCTTCACCAATGGTTGCTTTCCAAGTTTTTCACTATTTTTGCAAATTATACTATAGTTTCCTTGTTTTCGTCCAAACATGTCGGGATCCAGTTGATCAATGAGAGGTTATCAATCCCAGTCCCTATCTGATTTCAAAAGGGATCGAAAGGTCTCAAATCACGATACCCTACCTTTGAAACCCACATCATGACTGGGTACCAACATTTTCAAGGCATCTTTGTTATCGGAAAAAGCGATAAAATCGTAGTTTTTGTTTCCTTTTTCTTTGAAAGGTTCGTTCAAGTTCTGTGCTACCTTTTGAGGTATTATTTTCTCAATGCGGGTATGGGTTTGTGTGTGCTCATAGTTGGTATGGTTTTCCACATTCATTGGACAAAAACAAGGTAGTTTGGACATATCCCGTTTGTTGCAAGTTAGTATTCAAAGGTGTTTCTATTTCTCTACGAGTTTCACATATTCGTGAAACTGGAGAAAATACCGCACTCCAGCGTAGTGCTATGTGTTGGAACCCACATACCGCTCCGCTGGAGCGGAGTTGTTAGTTGACAATATGGCTATAAACATATTGCTCCGCTGGAGCAAAGAGAGATGCCGTTTTGTTCGTTGAGTATTGATTTGGTAACATAAGTGGTGAATCAATTTCGTATCAACTCATGATTGGAAAAAACTGCCTAAACGATAGTAAGTTATACACGCGAATTTAATTTTTATATAACGACTTGTGCCAGTTAACCCATTGTTTTCAAAGTTTTTACATATATTAGGTTTATAATGCACACATATCGTCCCTACCAAATCAACGCCAAATGCGCGTATGGCATTTGTCGGGACTAAAGAGGATGTACTATGACGTTTTCTATAAACATATCGTCCCTACCAAATCAACGCCAAATGCGCGTATGGCATTTGTCGGGACTGAAGATCGTTTCAAACTATGAAAGACACCTGCGAAACGTCATACTTATGTGAAACAATGATTAACATATAGTTATTTAGCACAACTCGTTTATATAGTGAAATATACAATTAAGTTTACACTTGTTCTGTAGGCGGGGAATGCCAATAGGCATTCATACAGTTGATTTCGATCTCCGAATCGCGACTGAACGCCTTGATAGTCGGGAATCGGAGTTCCCTCCTACACCTGAATGTGTAAAAATAATTCTAAAATCTACTATAAAATTAAATTCTAACAAACTTTTACAACGACATAAAAATTTTAATAGGGTCAGGACTTACGCAGTTTTCATGATTTGATGAAGAATTATGACGAAAATGGTGTAATTTTCAGCATTTTTTCGGTTTCCAGCGCCAAATCAAGAAATCAACGGTATGAATGTCATTTAGGCATTCCCCGCCTACCGTTGGGTGCGTAAGTCCTCAGGGTGTGTAAAGTCTTGGTTACTATGCGTAAGGGCGGGGTTTCCCCGCCCGATCAAAAACTTTACACAGGCGAGGAAACCTCGCCCCTACGATGTCCACAGTTCGCTAACGTCCATCAAGTTTTGATAGAAACTTGATGGACTTCTTTTAATATCAGTGTTTCTACAAAAACTTTACACACCCATTTTAATAAAATTCCTCTGATACTGTCTCAATTTACTCGAATGATTCGCCGACCTGTGAAAGTTTGACCAAACATATCAGTTGTACGAACGTAGATCACATGTGTACCTTTAGGAACGTCCGCAGGAAGTGTAGCTTGCCAGATGTGCATTGACTTTGTAACACCGTATAGAAGTGCTTTTCCTGTTTGTGGTGATTCAATATCTTCTTTCAGTAATGATTTCATAGTTTCTCGGAAGGAATTAAACAGTTTCCGTTCACGGTGGATTGCATCATCTCGTGCCTTTAGTAATTTATAGTATGGGTCTTTCTGCGGTGTGAAAGACATCGGTTTCCATTCCCCACCTTTACCCAGACGAAATTCAACCTTTGAACGTTTGTTTCCACCAAATACGTTTACAAGTACATCTGTATCACCAGTTTTTGTAGAAGCAACTTCCCATGGTGCAAATATGTTCATCTGATAGTTAGCAGGTCGCCGCGCTGCCTTAAACCGAATTGAATATTTGTTGCCACTGAATGTGAAGATACCATATCCGTTGGGTGCCCCGTCTCTCATAGTTGTGTGAGGAATGCCTACTTCATCAAGTGCACCCTGCCACCAGGTACCGGAAGTGGTTGCATGATTGTGGTGATGATGCGGGTCGTCTTCATGCAAACCGTCTTCTGCGCCGATAAAGTCATCCCGTTGAAAGTGTGTATGCGCTGACAACGATAAGGTGTGAGGACGATCTTCAAGTAGTTCCATTAGTTTCTTCAAGTCTTGCATCTGGGTCAACGGAATATGCATGGAAACAACAACAAGCTTTTCTTTTGGAACAAAAGCAAGGTCATTTCTAATGAACGTCAACTGCCTTTCTCCTACCTCACTTCTGTAGGGAGGATTATCTTCTTTATCGGGTAGAAAATGGACATTATCAAAGTTGATAAAATGGACAGGTCCCCAGTCAAACGAATAACATGTCGGACCGTAAACCCGTTCAAATGTCTCATCAGCATAACGGTCATCGGTTGCACGACGGTTCATATCATGGTTACCGTAGACGTTGTACCATGGTATCCCTACGGTAGCAATCACTTCATTAAGGGGTTGAAACAGGTTTAAATTGTCACCTACCAAATCACCGAGACTGAGTCCGAAAACTGCATCCGTGCTGATAACTTCTTCAATCACATCATGAGCTAACCATTCAATCTCTTGCATATTTCTGGGTTGTGTGTCACCGAAAACGAGTACCTTGAAGGAATCAGGTTCGTGTTGTTTAATGAGTGGAAAATCAATGGAGTTAGGTAATGGACCTGTGGGAGCAATGCCTTCGTACTTTAGTCCTTTTGGTGAGCCGTTCGGTTTGTGAATATAGTAAAATTTTGGGAGATGGTTTTCATCAGTTGGTGTCATGTACCCACGTGGCTTAATGACAAATAGAATTGTGTCATCACTGACTTCAAGCGAGTATTTCCCATTTGCATCGGTTTGAACAACTTCCTGTCCATTAGAGACGCGAACACCTGACAAACCTTTTTCATTGGCATCCATCACTTGGTTGTCATTTGTATCCAGAAAAACAGAGCCAGTTGCGGTTGAATTTGCTGTTACTCTGTTTCCAATACAAGAAAAAATCGAGACAATTAATAAAACTACAAAAATCCATTGTTTGTAAAGCATACGAACCCTCCTTATAAATGCATTATTCCAATCCCCACTCTTTGCGAAGTTCCAGCATCGGTTTGTATTTCACACCTTTGTTGTAAAAATTACCCAGCCAACTACCATCTTCTCGGAAAAAGAAGCGATCGTCCTTTTCTTCTTTAGCAAGTTGATACCGTGTATCAATACTAATGCGGTAACGGTGAGATCGATTGGGAGCACTGCTGTGCATCATGTATAATCCAAAAATTACCACGTCACCCGGTTGGAAATGTGCAGTTGCCAGCGTGAATTCGAATTTGTCAACCATCTCACGCGGATTGGTACTGAACACGGCATCTGTCAAATCACTATCCATATCGGTCGCGCCGTAAGTAGACTTTATCTTATCATGCTGATGGGAACCGAGGCAGATGACGAGTGGACCATTTTCCAGACCGATGTCTGTCAATGCACTCCACATCGTGTACCGGTTCTGTGTGCCGCGCCCAACGTATACGGTATCGTAGTGGAAATGGTTATGTCCACCTTTCGCCATACAACGCAGCCATCGTTTATCAAAGGTTATGACTGGTCCACCGAGAAATATTTCATAGAACCGCATTGTTTGCTTGCTATCAACAACATCAAGAATCGGTTTGGCATGCGCCACATCTGTTTGTCGAAAGAAGCTAAATGACCGATTTTCTTCACCAATTAAACCCTCTTCAACTGTCGTATCTGACTTTAACCCACCACGTTGTTCAATAGCTTGTAATGTCCAATGTGCTGCTTTTTCAGCTTGTTCACGCTGATGGAAACCTCGTATAAAGAGATACCCATCCTCACGCATCCTTTCTTTTAGCGCATCAAGATTATTGAGAAGCGACGAAGAATCAACTAATTCAACTATGTCCTTACCAAATTGAAAACGATGCTCACCGAATTCAAATGATGTTCCTATTGGAATTTTTTCTGGCTTGTTCAATATCAATTTCGTCATAATTCTTTATTAAATTATGAAAACTACGTAAGTCCTGATTAATAGAATTAAGGTTTTCAATCATAGTTGCTTGGTCGGTGATCACCGAGGAGCCTTCTCTGTCGTGGGTTCGCCTGTGCGAGAATCGATGCATCAAACTGAAATTTATTGAGATACGGCGGGTATTTCTGTGTAATCATCCGCTGTGCATAGTGTACCTGCAAAAGATAACGGGTTTCGTCACTCGTATTGGCAGAACCGCGATGCCAAACTTCACTGCGAAAAAGTACCACGTCCCCTGATTTGCACAAAATACTCTCTTCCCCCCGATTATTCCACTCGGTTGCACCATTGGGTGAGCAACCAGAGAAATGGCTGCCCGGGACAAACTTTGTTGGTCCTAATTCCTCGGACATATCATTGAGATAGTAATGTGCGGTGGTAATGAAGATTGGGACTTTGACGCGTGGGTCAGAACGGATATCTGTTGGCAGAGAGATTGGAAGCCAATCTGTATGTAACCCCTGATCTGGACGCCCGGGGCCTGTCAACCACGATTGCATACCGATACAATGACAATCGCCGCCATGCACTGCTTCGGCAACTTCAACAATCGGTGATTTGTCAAGGAATTGGAGATACAACACGTCTCGATTAAACGAGTTATTGATGATTTTATTGAGGAATCCATCACCATTTTGAGGTTTTTGGTGCCGATCCAAACATTCTGGAATCGCCTTTAAACGATCCATAGTAGCTCGCAATTCAGCGACTTCCTTGGCATCAAGTACATTGGGAAAATAGACATAACCATCCCTTTCCAGTGCATCAACTTGGCTTTCTAAATCGTTGTATGCAATGAGTGATAGTTCCTTCGCCATTTTTAGTCCTCCTTGAGGATTTAAAATTGTACAAAGTTTATTAATTAAACAAACGGACTGCTGCCTGTCCAATCGCCTGAATACAGCAAAACACCCTCAAAAGGTAGAGGTTAAGATTATTACCGTTATTCTGCTAATACAATGACACCGCAACCGATACGCATACCCGCAGCACCAGAAGGTTGTGAGGTAAAATCGTCCGCATCAGCATGGACTATAATACCTTTACCTACAACATCAATATCAGAACCGGTGCCGATTTCCCATAGATCAGAAGTCAATGTAATACTACCTGTTCCATCTTCTCCGACTGAGATATTCCCAATGTCTCCAAGATGAAACTCAGCTTCTCCCCACTTTCCGTGCGCAACACCTGTGGGATTCCAGTGGCCACCAGCAGATGTACCGTCGGGTGAGCTGCAATCACCGTTTTCGTGTATATGAACCGCATGAAGACCGGGGGATGCTCCCTGAATCTCAATCATGAGTGTGATTTGGTCGCCGTTTTGTGTGAAGATAGCTTCACCAGTTACACCACTGTCGTTTGATGAACCAATCATAGCGTTTGCTTGCTTTGCTGGCTCGGTTGTAATAACACCAGTCTGTCGGTGTACTCTTTCACAACCCACCAATATGACTGAAATACTAATAAATAGAAGAAATATAGACTTTACATATTTGGAAATTAATCCTATTTTCATTGTTTTTCCTTTGTTAGAGTATGTTAATCTAACGTGTGTTAGACATTAAAATTGTTAAACAAACTGCTTTAAGTTATGAAATGTTTCTAAAAGACCTCACTCATATTTACTTGAGGGGTGTGCATAAGTAAATATAATTTTAAGCTTAAATCGTAGGTCGGGTGGAACGCAGTGTAACCCATAGGTGTCAACTTAAGAAAATATTGTTTGCATTTTCTCTTGTGGGAGGGGTTTTCAACCCCGATTTGAGCGGAAATGCACTAAAAAATCGGGGTTGAAAACCCCTCCCACAAGAGGTAAAATCCTTAAGTTGACACCTATGGGTGGAACGCAGTGTAACCCGACACAATCGTATCCAGTCTTACATGTCGGGTTTCGCAAACTCTACACGACCTAAAAAATCTTGTCTTTTTGCACTAAGAGCGGTGTTCATCCACATATAGAAGTTTGTGACGTGTGTCACCATCTATGTTGATCCACAAGTTATTTATGTACACCCCTCAAGTAATTGGACCTTTCTATAGCACAACCTGTTAGGTTGTGCTACAACACACGCAGTGTCTTAAGTTTGCTAAACACATAGATCATAGTGTTCAGGTAAATCTAAAATTTACTATAAATATATACGCTCCTTGAAAAAAAGGATTTCTTGTGTATATTATTCATCAGAATTTTACTGACAATTTCGAACCGAATGTTCTGGGTAAACCGTAATTAGCGAAACCTCCTACACCAGCAAAATTATGACCGTAACTGTAATAGGTTTCATCAGTCAAATTTTGTCCCCATAAGATTAGGTCAACCATTTCAATGTTTATTACAAGACGTGTATTTAACAAGCCATAAGCATCCTGCTGAATTGTATTTTCTGGATCAAAGAATATATCTGTTTGAAATTGGTAGTCTGCTGTTGCTATAAGTGTAAGCAGGTCGTTAATAGGTATTTCATAGTTGAGTCCAAAATTCCCATTGAATTGGGGTGAATAACCTTGTTTATTCCCTGAATAGTCTATTACTTCTACTTCTAATTCACAATCAGTAGTAATTGCTTTAATTGTTTTGTATTCTGTGATCTCTGTATCTAAAACCCCAACATTAAGGGTTGCTGTTAATCCTTCTAAAAGTGCCCATTTAGTTTCTAATTCTGCCCCTATGCTAACACTACGACTCAAATTGTCACGACCAATATTGAATGTTGCAATATCCATAATGGTATATAGTTGTTGGTCTTGATAGTCAATATAGAAACCGGTAAGATTAACTCTGATACGATTTTGCATGAGAATTGATTTTATTCCAGCTTCGTAGTTCCAACTATATTCTGGGTTGAATTTAGCGGCATCTTCATTAGCTGCAAAAGAATTAAACCCACCCGGCCGGTACCCGCGTGTGATATTGCCATATAACATTACATTATCTATGACATCATAAGAGAGTCCGACTTTTGGAGAGACAGCGGTAAATGTCTCAGTATCTTCAATTGTAGCGGGGAATACACCTAAATTCGGATATTGATAGTTGTCATTTCCATCTTTGGTATAAGATCGACTCACATCTGCTTGAGCTTCCTCTATCTCAAAACGAACACCGCCATTTACTCGCAGACTTTTCGTGATCATATATTCAGCGTTTCCAAAGATAGAAAAACCTGTGTGTTGCTGTTCTGATACAGTAATTAGCGTATAGGGGAATTGCGTTGCTGCGTCTGGATCAGTTACGCAACCTGCATTGGCTATGCCAAATTCATTATCTTCCTGTCCATCTATATTGAAGTTGTATACAAAAACACCTGCTAACCACTGAAGATTTTTCCATTCGGAATTAATTCTTAATTCTTCTGATAAGGTTGTAAATGTTCTTGAGAAATATTTCCTTGTATTGAGTTCAATAGGTAAGAAATCTAACTCATCGTCATGACCTGTATTGTCAGTGTATTGTAGTGATGTTATTGACATAATAGACAGATTATCAGTTTGATAGCCTATTTTCAAAGCGTTATTTGACACTAATGTTTCGTACGTTCCTTGCGTATTGAAGGATACCTTATAAGGTTTTTCTTCCAATTGTGCGATAATATCTTCACCAGACGCACCAGCACCACCAACGAATGCTTGAGCATCTACCTCTTTTTGATTCAATGAAGAGTTTAATGAGAATGTGAGTTTGTCGGTTGGGAGATAGGTTAGTTGTAAATTGCCACCGTATCTTTGGTGTTCTAATAGATTGTCGGTTTCTAATAGGGTATTCTCAATATACCCATCTCTAAGTCTTGCATTCACACCAAGTCGGGTAAACAGTACATTTTCTATGAAGGGTAGACTAATACCAGCATTTGCTTCAATCTGATTTAGGTTTCCGTACCCAAACGATGCAAATCCTGTGGTTTGATTAGTTGGTGTTTTGGTTATTATATTGATTGCACCTGCCAAAGTATTTCTACCATATAAAGTGCCTTGGGGACCTCTTAACACTTCAATTCTTTCAATATCTGATAACACGCTTGGAAAAGCAGATGTGTTAAACATTGGAATATCGTCTACATATACGCCAACAACTGGTATTTCATCAATAGTGAAAATGCCTCTACTGGAAATCATAGTATAAAGTCCACTACCATCATTATATGAGTTGAAATTTGGTGAAATACGTCCGACTTCTTTGATGTTACCAATTTGTAATGCTTCTATTCTTTTGCTGTCTATAGATGAAACTGCAATTGGCACCTTTTGAAGTAACTCTTCCCTTTTTTGAGCAGTTACTGTTTGTTTTGGAAGTGCATAATCATCTGTTTCTGTATCTTCATTATCTTGTGCATAAGACATAAAGTTAAAAAATGAAAGGATTAGGACATAAATGTAGAATCTTTTTAGCATATATTCTCCTTACAGAATGTTTATAGTAGATTAGAGGTTTAATTGTATACTAATTAGTTGTATACTATTGGAGTGTATGTAAATAATTTCTCATGACGGATTATTTCTCATCATATTCGCAAGTTGCATTTATCAGTATATTAGACCAACATGTAATGTTTTTGTGCGAGGATTTCTCATCAAGTTTTCAATAAAAAGTGGGATAATGATTTGAGGATGAACCTCATAAAATATAATCAAATGAAGACATATTTCGTTTTTTTGAAAACTTTTTATTTTTTATTTAATCTCAGTCATTGTAATAGTATTGTAGCAGTAAACTGTTTGAGTTAATTAGACAATGCTAACAGGACATTGTATTAAGGAAACAAGGCGGGAACACTCATCCCGCCCAACAAAATATAAACATTATTCTTAGCGATTTTGTAAACGTTCTTTCAACGCAGCTTTTTTCTTTTTCAAACGACGCAACTGACGTTGACGTATTTGTGTGCGTCGTCTGACCTGACCGCTTTTACTCCGTGGCATCAGTTTTACCTCCTTCTTCATAAGTTTTTGCGAGATACATTATTGACGATTGACATTGTGACTCCAGGTTTTTCATTGCGGTTGTTAGTTTTTCTTCTGAATGTGCATGTAGATGTACTCGATTTTCAGTTACAGTGATACATAGTTCTTGATCATATGTATAAAAATCAAGTTGTTTTGGTGTTACATTATCAAGAATATTGTTGTTCATTCCATTCAATACATCCTTAATTGCCAACCCATCAAAGTTTTTATAGATAGCTTTTGCGGGAAGTGTTTCCAGATCAGGTTTCTTTGGTAACACACGTTTTGGTGGTTCTATATCTGACACTAAAATGTTTCCATTGTCAACAATATCACTTTTAGTCACAACTGATTCAGTATTTTTTTCCATATTTTTAGTATACATATCTGATAATTGATCATCTTGGTTGTCAGTTTTTTTATTTTCAAGCAAACTTGAAAAAAGCTCTTTTATAAAAGGTTTTTCAAGATCAAGTGGTAATGGATTTTCAATAACAATACGTAATGTTTGGATACCTATTTCCTGAATTATTGGGTGTTCAACATAGACATTTGGTGGAACGACTTCAAACAGTGATTGAGCGACAAAAACTATCTCTGCACGATCCCGATTTCCTGTTTGTTTTAAACGGTTCTCACATGCACTTAACGCAGAAAACAGTGAACGTACAAATCTTGGTGTCACCAGACTTAGAATTACTTCTGTGCAAAACTTTTCATGTATTTCAGAAAAATATGTTTCAAATTGTTTAATGTTACTGTCTTCGTTTATAATCGTATCATCTGGCTCAGATATGACATTTTGTTTCTTCTGCTCATCAAATTTAGCCTTTTCTTTTATCAATATGTCAACGACCAATTCTGCCATCTTATCGCTCATCAGTTCTAAATCAAAGTGGAGTTCTTTGATTTCTGGTTCGTTGATTAGATCATGGGTTTGCATTAGAAGTGCATGCAAACGTTCATCATCCATCTTCCCAAATGCAGGTTTTCGTTGTTTTTCTGCTGCGATTTTTTTCTGTTTTGATTTACTGTTCCGGTTGCGTTTTTCGCGCTTGCGTGCAACATTTGCGGACCTACTTTTTTTCTTTGCCATGAGTAATACCACACTGAAAGCGATCTGATAACAATATGAACTTTTGATACAATTATCATTAAATGTTTATAAAAGTATACATGCCAAATTTACTGATGTCAAGGTTTTATTTGTATGTGGGTGTGTAAAGTTTTTGTTACTTGTCTGAACAAGGATTTTCAAATCAAGAAATCAAGAAATCAAGAAATCAACGGTATGAATGCCAAAAGGCATTCCCCGGGTATGAATGCTAAAAAGCATTCCCTGGGTTTGAACGCCAAATTAAGACTAATTTATTAATCAGGTAATCATATATTTATCCAACGTTATGCATTCCCCGCCTACCAGGGTGGGTTTAGAATTACCTAAACATTAATTTATTACTTTTCATTCAAGGGGGAATGCATAAGTCTTGTTCAATAATCATCATAACTAACTTGATGGTTTTACCAATTATATTTGCAATCAGTATCCAAATTGTTCATAATATTAGCAGGACTTACGCAGTTTACTTGATTTAATCAAGAATTGTGATGAAAATGATGTAATTATCAACATTTTTTGGGTTTCCAGCGCGCTTACAAAGCACCAAATCAAGAAATCAACGGTATGAATGCCGTTTAGGCATTCACCGCCTACCGTTTTTTGCGTAAGTCCTGATTAGTAATTAATATATGTCAGCAAGGTGAACATCAGGGGTTCATCTTATAAAAAACTAATGAAAAATCATTATTATTTCCTAAGGAGCAATTTAATGCTATTTTCAGATAAAGAAAGTCAATATTGGTATGTTGTTATATTTTTGTTTGGTATCATATCAATATTACCAATGAATGCAAATGCCGATACTCTAAAGGTTGTCGTTCAAGACCAAGATACCGATGCCATACCTTCAGCGAAGGTAGTGATTGGTGGTGAGGAACAGACAACAGATGATAACGGGACGGTCATGTTTAGTGATGTGACGGGTGCACAGACGGTGCAGATTTCTGCTATCGGTTATGCTGCAAGACGGATTAATACCAGTGCTGGACAATCGGAATTGACTGTAATGCTTGCACCGATTCAAACCGTTGATACAGTAGTTGTAGTAGGTACAAGGAGTATTGGGAGACGCGCATTGCAAGCACCAGTACCGATTGATGTGGTTGAAAGAGAACAACTCAGTCTAACTGGTCAATCAGAAACTGGTCGAATACTTCAGATGTTAGTGCCATCCTTCAACTTTGCGAGTTCGTCTATTAGTGATGGAACGGATGCATTACGTCCGGCAACTTTGAGAGGTTTGGGACCTGATCAAACACTGGTACTCATCAACGGAAAACGTCGTCACAAGAGTGCTTTAATTCACGTCAATACTTCAGTAGGACGCGGTACAGCAGGAACTGACTTCAATGCTATTCCGTCCTCTGCGATTAAAAGAATTGAGGTACTTCGTGATGGAGCTGCAGCGCAATATGGTTCAGATGCAATTGCTGGAGTCATTAACATTGTGCTGAAAGATGATGTTGATACTGGTGATGCAAACCTGTATTGGGGACAAAATTATGAAGGAGATGGAGATACTTGGATCGGTAATGCCAATTACGGTATGAAGGTTGGTGAATCCGGTTTTCTCAATTTAACAGCAGAATGGCGCGACAGATACCGCTCAAACCGAGCTGGACTCACAGGCGTTCAACAATATAACTTGGTTAGTGAAGATGTTTGGCAAAAGTTGGGAATAAACCCTCCTGGAGACCCAATAGAAACAGTTGAAATTACGAATGTGGATGGTACGGTGACTGAAGAAGGCAGATGGTATGATCCGCGTGAATACGATTTCGAACGGCAAAATTTCCGTATCGGAGATGCTGATTCCACACAAAAAGTCGGGTTTTACAATTTTGGATTACCTATAATTGGTGGGATGGAACTTTATTCATTTGGTGGATATTCCACACGACAAAACAACAGTGCTGGTTTTTATCGTAGAGCCAATCAAGCAGATAGAACGGTCACTGATATTTATCCTGATGGTTTCCTACCTGAAATTAACACAGGTATTGAGGATGTGTCATTAGCATTAGGTGCAGCATGGACTCACGAAGCAACCGATCTAAATGTTGATGTAAGTGTCAATCATGGATTAAATATGTTTGACTTCTTTATTTCCAACTCCATGAATGCAACCTATGGTGCAGCAAGTCCAACTGAAGCGGATGCAGGAGGATTTGAACTCTCGCAAACAGCATTTAATTTGGATGTTGTCTATCCTATAGAATATCAATCATCGTTGATTAATTTGGCTGGTGGTGTAGAATTTCGTCGAGAAGGATATGGTATACATGCTGGAGAAATAGTGTCTTGGACTGATGCTGGACTTGGTGTTGATGGTGCATCTAAGGGTATTCAAGTTTTCCCAGGTTTCAAACCAGAGAACGAAGTAGATGAAAGTCGTACAAATATTGCGGGTTATGTAGACTTTGAGTCATATCTGAGTGGTCAACCCGGAAGTGGGCTACTTGTTGGTGCTGCAGTGCGTGGAGAACAGTATAGTGACTTTGGCACAACAGTTACAGGTAAAGCAACAGCGCGGTATGACATTACACAACAATTTGCCGTTCGTGCTGCGGGTAGTACAGGTTTTCGAGCACCTTCCTTGCAACAACTCTACTTCAATAACATCAGTACACAGTTTAAGTTTGACGAAATAACGGGTGAGCAAGTTGCACTTGAAGTTGGTACGTTCCGAAATGATAGCGAAGCTGCACGTGCACTCGGTATACCAGAGCTTAAAGAGGAGACGGCATTCAATGTATCTGGTGGTGTAGTATTGAGACCGATTGATAGGTTTTGGGTTTCTGTTGATGGGTTCCTTATCCAGATAGATGATCGCATTGTTATCAGTGGTAGTTTTAGTGCGGAAACGATTCCAAGCTTAGCCGAGGCAGGAGCAAACAGCGCACAAGTGTTCACAAATGTTGCACAAACAAGAACAACTGGTGTTGATGTTGCTGCTGGTTATCTCCACGCTTTTGATAACGAATCACTTCTCAATCTAAAGGCTGCTCTTACTTTTGCAGACACAGAGGTGATTGGCGATGTTGAAGCACCAGAAATGCTGGTTGGATTAGATTTAGAAGATACGCTTTTTCCATCACAGGAACGGTCTATGATTGAAGAGTGGCAACCGAATACCAGAATTAATCTCAGTGCAGATTATATGGTTGGTGATCTTACTCTTAGTGGTGCTTTACGTTACTTCGGTGAATATACCATTCAAGAAGGAAGTGGTGAAGAACCTGACCGTCAAACCTATGGTGGTAAATGGCTTACCGATATACAAGCGAATTATCGCTTGAATGAAGGTCTTTCACTCACAATCGGTGCGAATAATCTATTAGACCAAGTTCCTGATGAGAATTTGATTGGTCAGTCGAGAACTGGTGAATTAGTAGATGGCGCTGGTACAGTGATTGTTAACTCTCCTGGTATATTTACCTATTCAAGAAGGTCTGCTCCGTTTGGTTTCAACGGCGGACTCTACTACGCCAAGCTTACTTATAGTTTCTAAATGTTTCTATACAACCAGGACTTACGCAGTTTTCATGATCCAATCAAGAATTAAGACGAAAACGATGTAATTTTCAGCATTTTTTTTGGTTCCGGCGCCAAATCAACGGTATGAATGCCGTTTGGCATTCCCCGCCTACAAAGCACCAAATCAACGGTATGATTGCCGTTTAGGCATTCCCCGCCTACCGTTGGGTGCGTAAGTCCTGAAAACTAACGTTATCTTGTCTATCAAACTGGTGGATGGGATAACGTTTTTTCTTACTCTTAGGTGTCAATTTAGGGTTCTATTTCAAAGTTATACCATTTTCATGTGATAATGTCTCATTAGCAGCGGAAATCTGGTAGGAGCGACCTCCCGGTCGCGACAGGGAGGTCGCTCCTACCGAGGAGAGTAACCCCCTGCCAGTAAACAGTAGAATTCCTTAATGAGACAAGATTTATTTGAATTGGTATTATGTTCAGTTTAGCAAAACCAACGTCGCCATCTTGATTTGGTGCTTTGTATGCGCGCAAGTATGTCAAAACCCAATGGATATCTATTGGTAATCTATTGGAAAACCCAATAAACAGATACCCAAAAAACTTCAAAAACCATAAAAAATCATATATAACGACTTGTGCCAGTTAACTAATTGTTTTCAAAGTTTTTACATATATTAGGTTTATAATGCACACATATCGTCCCTACGGGACTAAAGAGGATGTACGTATGACGTTTTCTATAAACATATCGTCCCTACGGGACTGAAGATCGTTCAAACTGTGAAGGACACCTGCAAAACGTCATGCTTCTGTGAAACAATGATTAACATATAGTTATTTAGCACAACTCGTATATATAATATATACACAGGACTTACGCAGTTTTCATGATGTGATGAAGAATTATGACGAAAACGGTGTAATTTTCAGCATTTTTTCGGTTTCCAGCGCGCTTACAAAGCACGCCTGCAGTGGGTGCCGCGCTTACAAGCACGCCTGCAGTGGGTGCCGCGCTTACAAAGCACGCCTGCAGTGGGTGCCGCGCTTACAAAGCACGGCTTGCAGTGGGTGCCGCGCTTACAAAGCACGCCTGCAGTGGGTGCCGCGCTTACAAGCACGCCTGCAGTGGGTGCCGCGCTTACAAAGCACGGCTTGCAGTGGGTGGCGCGCTTACAAAGCACGCCTGCAGTGGGTGCCGCGCTTACAAAGCACGCCTGCAGTGGGTGGCGCGCTTACAAAGCACGCCTGCAGTGGTAGGCGCGCTTACAAAGCACGCCTGCAGTGGGTGGCGCGCGGACAAAGCACGGCTTGCAGTGGGTGGCGCGCTTACAAAGCACACCTGCAGTGGTAGGCGCGCGGACAAAGCACTCCTACCGTGGCCGGATTAGTAGAATTACCCAAAGTATTTTTTAATCTTCATCAAAGCGCACCTACCGTTGGGTGCGTAAGTCCTGATATACAAAAGAAATGCACACAACAAAAACCCAATGCAAAACCAACACCCAAACACAAAAAACACACAAACAAAAAACCGTACCAAAAAATGAAATTAATTTCTCCAAAAAACACAACAATACCCCAATAAAGGCTTATAGATACTGGACGTATAACGATTAAACAAAACCGTACCGCAAACCGAGAAAACCGTGCCGTTTGGTACGGTTTTAATAGTAGCAAATTCTTAGGAAATCTCAAGAAATATTCAAACAATTTGCAGTGATTCCTCACAGAAAAAAGAACAAAATAAATAGCAACGACACCATATTAAAACCTAAGTTGATACCAATGTAGCACAATCTGCAGGGTTATTCAGTTTTAGATTTTTTTGCTGTTACCTGAGAAAATCGCGACCGGGAGGTCGCTCCTACCTGGGTTTCTTTTTCATAAATCCAAAAATTAGGAAAACTGAATAATCCTGCATCTGGAAGCAAAAGGCTTGACATTGTTAACCCATTTAGGATATAGTACAATGAATAAATCCAAATGGCACCTATTGAATTAAAGAATAAACTTTTCTTATTACTTCCATTCCGATTTCAAAAAGATGTCTATAAAAACAATCAGGATATATTCGTGTTAGAAAATAATTGGAATCCCTCAAAAAAGTCTTTTTCAAAATGCGTTTTTGCAATCGTGTGTTGCATGTTGTTCCTTGCGTTGATAAATATTCAAGAAGCAGGAGAACGTTTTACAATTGCACAAGTCCAATATGGTGGTGGCGGAGATTGGTACGGTGATCCATCTGCTATCAACAATTGGCTTCGACTACTACGAGAACGGACAGAGATTGAAACTGCAGATGATCGTGTCATTCTCAAGTTGACTGATCATACCTTGTTTCAATATCCGATGCTTTATCTTGTTGGACACGGCAATATAAGACTTACAGAGAATGAAGTTTCAGCTTTGAAAAAGTATCTCACTAATGGTGGTTTCCTTTTTGTAAATGATGATTATGGATTGGATAAGAGTTTTCGTCGTGAAATAAGTCGGGTTTTTCCTAAGCAAGAATTACAACCGATACCCAATTCACATCCAATTTATCAATGTTTTTATGACCTCCAAGGACTCCCAAAAATTCATGAACACGATGGTGACCCCGCACAAGCTTTTGGTTTGTTTCACGATGGCAGAATGGTCGTGTTTTACGCTTATAGTGCTGATATTGGTGATGGGTTGGAAGACCCACGTGTCCATCCAGAAGACACACCAGAAGTTCGTGAACTCGCTGCAAAAATGGCTGTGAACTTAGCAATATATGTACTCACTCACTAAAGCAGGACTTACGCAGTTTTCATGATCCAATCAAGAATTAAGACGAAAACGATGTAATTTTCAGCATTTTTTCGGTTTCCGGCGCGCTTACAAAGCACGCCTACCGTTGGGTGCGTAAGTCCTGTAAAGGAAGAATATGGCAAATCACAACACCAATCAGATTTACCAGTCTATCATCAACAAGCTCAGTGCTGTCAGGAGAACCTGGCGTTGGTTGATCGTTACCGAAAACTGCCTCAAATGGATTAGTATACTTGCATTTGCTATGACGATAGTGCTTCTGTGTTTTCAGATACCGCTACCACACTTTCTCAGAGGAAGTATAGTCGTTCTTGCATTTGGTTCTGCGTTATATTTCACATTTCGCATTCTTGTGCGTCCATTACTGCGTAAACTGACTTATACGTCAGTTGCTTCACATCTTGAAAAAGCTTATCCAAATATTGAAAATAGGATTCTGAGTACGGTTCAACTCAAACCGATACTTGAAAACAATCCGTTAGGATACGCTCAGGATTTCGTTGAAATGCTGATCTCTCAAACACAAGACGATGTTGAAAAGATTGAATTGAAAAAGATTTTTCATAATGAATATGTCAAAATCAGAAAGTTTGCTGGTGTCGCTGCAGCTGCAGTTGGAATTTTGTTGCTAACTAATTTCCTATTACCATCAGCGTTAAAGGGTTTCACAAATACAATAGATTCTTTACCCAAAACACCAATGGAAGGATTTTCTGCACAGATTGATGAAGTCAGGCCGGGAAATATCAATGTAAAAGTAGGTGATGATGTCAACATTACCGCAAAGGTCAGTGGACATCTTGATGCTACTGTCTATGTTTACTATCGTTTGGCAGAAACGGACAAGACCGAAAATGATAATACAGAAAATATTCGTAAAAATGGTAAACATCTACCACATTTGCAAGATAGTAATTCATGGCAATCATTGTTAATGAACCGAGAACCGTCTGATATTCCATACAGTTCCACGCTTGAAAACATTGACCGATCACTGCAATATTATGTTTCAACTAAAGACATTGCATCTGATGTATTTCACATTACGGTAGTACATGAACCGATTGTAAAAACTTTTCAAATTGAGCTCAAATATCCAGCGTACACTCAACTCCCATCCCAAACGCTTGAAGCAAATACAGGAGACGCAGAAGTGCTTTATGGAACAGAAATTGAATTTAATGGAGAAAGCAATAAATCTCTATCGGAAGCACATTTGATTTTTGAAGGGACTGACCCAATACATCTCAATATAGATGCTGAAACAAACTTCAATGGGAGTTTTGTAGCAAAAGAAGCCGGAACTTATCACATTCATATCCAAGATGTAGATGGTTTAGCCAATTCTGATCCTCTCACTTATACAATTAATGTATTCAAAGATTCGCCTCCTCAAGTTGAGATTATTGAACCCGGTCGAGACATTGTGTTAGATAACGATATGCTGGTGAATTTGAAAGTTGAAGCAACCGATGATTACGGACTTCAGACTCTTCAGTTGGTTCACCGGATTCAAAAAGAGACTGCAAATGACAAAATTGTAACATTAAAGCAAGTACCTGCAACGACAACACCCCCGCAATCATCGCTTTTCATATCATATAGTTGGGATATTGACCCGATTGGACTATTCCCTGGTGAAACACTCTCCTATTATGTTCAGGCACTTGATACTGACGACGTTTCTGGTCCGAACATTGGTAAATCACGCACATTTACACTCCGTTTTCCAACGTTGGACGAATTGTATGAAGACATTGCTGCAGAGCAGGAAACAGAACAACACAGTCTTGACGAACTCTTTGATGAACAGACAGAAGCAACAGGTATAGTTGACCAACTTCTTGAAAAGGTTCGGAAGTTCAAAGAGTTTTCGTTGACAGATAAGAAACTGATGCAACAGGTTGTCGCCTCGCAAAAAGAGATTGAACGTAAAGCCAATGAACTTATAAACGAGATGGAACAGACAGCAACTGATATGGAGAAAAACCAACTCTTTGAACCTGAAACTATACAGAAATATCAAGAGTTACAAGAGTTGATGAAGGAAGCATTATCAGAAGAACATCAGGACCTCATGCAGAAATTGGCTGAAGCGATGGCTAAACAGCAATTGTCAGAACAAGAAAATGCGATGACTGAAGCTAATTTCAATCAGGAACAGTTCCAGCAACAAATTGAACGATTGAAATCGCTTTATGAACAACTCATTATGCAACAGAAGCTTGAAGCAGCAGCGAAACAAGCGAAGGAACTTGCTGAGCAACAGAAACAACTTGTTGATTCAATAGATCCATCTAATACTGAAGATCAATCTAATACTGAAAAAACAGAGGACACATCTGAATCAGGGACAACTGAATCTGCAAACAATGAACCCTCTGTAAAACCTGAACAAACACAAGAAGACCAGTCAAAGGGTATGTCCGATAAAACCGCGTTAAATGATGCTGCCCAAAAGGAACATCGAATCAAACAAGAATCTGAAAAACTCAGTAAGAAATTGGATACACTCAGTAACGAGATGACTGATATGGCAAAATCCCAGCAAAATGCTGCGGAGCAAGTCCAGAAAGTTGCTGATGAAATCAAGGAGTTAAATCAATATACCGAAGACCAGCAACTGAGCGAGAATCTTCAGAAAACAAGTGATAGTTTGCGCAATGACCAAAAACAACAAGCACAAGAAACTGGTAGACAAGCCGAGAAAACAATGCAAGATTTGGCACAAGGTTTAGACAACGCATTGGAGTTTATGCAGGGTTCTGGTGCTGAACAAGCATTAGCAGCGATGCAAGAAGCTGTCAAAAGTGGTTTGTATTTCTCACATCAACATGAAAAGGTTATCAACAAGACAAGTGAACTGCTTATGTCAAGTACACAAGAGTATATTCCAAGTGAAATTAAACGGTTGCAGCAGCTTGCAGCAGAAGAGTTAAGTACATCTGAAGGACTATCGCAACTTGCAGAAAAACTTTGGGAACTCGGTAAGCAACAGATGCAGATTGATCCGAAGATCGTTTGGCGTTTGAATGCCTCCAGTGATGCATTGAACCGTGCTGCCCGTGCCTTAGAAGATAGAGAAGCGAGTCTTGCTATTCCGATACAAAGACAAGGACTCGCTGACATCAATCAAGTCATTTTTGAGTTGCTCAATGCTATGGCACAAATGAATCAACAAATGGGTGCTGGTGGTTTGCAGAATATGCTTGAACAACTGCAACAGTTGGCACAAAGTCAAGAACAACTCAATGACATGGCACAGTCTCTTAGTAAGCAGATGCGTGAGGAAGGACGAACCCCAGGAATTCAACAACGGCTTGAGAGACTTGCTTCTCAACAGCAACTCATCAGGGAAGCAACTGAAAGATTAGCAGAACTTGCTGAAAATGCATCAGAGATACTCGGAAATCTAAAGGACGTCGCATCGGAGATGGAGGAAGTTGAGACAAAACTTGATGAAGGCACTCTGGATGATCAGGTAATTGAACAACAAGAACGTATTGTGACACGCATGCTCAATAGTCTGAAATCCCTTCAAAAACGCGATGTCGGTAGACAACGTAAAGCAGAAGTTGCTAACAGACCTAACACACCACCTCAAGAAGTTCCACCATTACACCCTGAGTTATTGGAAGTTATCCGCAAGCTTGAGTCCACACCAAACGCGAAGGAATTGGAGAACATCCCTTTTCAATATCGTGAACAACTCAGACAATATTTCAAAGCGTTATCGCAAAAGACGCAATAGGTTCAAATAAACGTCTCAGCCTGGAGTATTAATTTGCTTCTCAGATATAAAATCGTTTTATTCCTCCTATTATTTGTTATTGCTTGTGTGAATACCTATGCACTCTCCGATGCAGAGATAGAGATACTCATAGGAAGTATGTCTGTTGAAGAACGAGTCGGTCAACTTCTGATGTATGGTATAGGTGGAAGAGAAGTTGGTCCTATTCCGAAAGGACATATAACCAGACGTTTTGTAGGTGGTATTATTCTCTATGCTCGGAATATCCAAACGCCTCAACAGGTAGCAGCGTTAACGACTGGACTTCAGCAGTTAGCCCAAGAGACACCTAATGGTATCCCACTTTTTATAGCAATAGACCAGGAAGGTGGAATCGTCAATAGAATGACAAAAGGTGCGACTGTTCTACCCGGTAATCTCGCTTTAGGCGCAACCCGTTCCAAAGAATTAGCAGAAAAAGCAGGTGAAATCACTGCAATAGAATTATCCACAGTTGGTGTTAATCTCAATTTTGCTCCTGTTTTGGATGTGAATACCAATCCGCTGAATCCGGTTATTGGGGTTCGTGCTTTTGGAGAATCTCCTCAGCTTGTATCTCAACTTGGCACAGCATATATTCGCGGACTACAAGAAAATGGTGTGCTTGCGACAGCAAAACACTTTCCTGGACACGGTGATACGCATGTAGACTCACACAAGAATTTGCCGATAGTTACCCATAATCTCAAACGAGTCAATTCTGTTGAATTAGTTCCATTTCAAGCTGCGATTGAAGCGGATGTCGCTGCGATAATGTCTGCTCATATCCTATATCCCTCACTTGACACTGAGTATCCAGCAACGCTTTCATATAAAATACTGACTACTATCCTTCGTCGCAAACTCGGTTATGACGGTTTAATAATCACTGATGACATTGAAATGCAAGCGATTGATGCTAAGTATGATACGGGTGATGCGGCTGTCATGGCGATACAAGCTGGAGCAGATATTGTGATTATCCCATGGACGTTGAAAAAGCAGCAACGTGCATACAATTCACTGCGACAAGCAGTTCAGACAAGAAAAATCACTGAAACACGTCTTAATGAATCTGTGCGGCGTATTCTCAAGACCAAAGTTTCTTGTGGTGCATTTGAGAAACCTTATGTACATATAGAAAACCCAAATGCCATAAACTCTCCTCTGACAAAGGTAGGCAGTGCGAAACACAGAGAAGTCGCACAAACAATAGCGAAACGAGCAATTACTCTTGTCAAAAGCACCCCCGGAATTCTTCCATTGAAGTCAGAACCTAAAGAACCCGTTCTTCTAATTAGTCCTTCCCGTGAATTCTCAAACACCTTCCTCAAAGCACATACAGATATTACTAATATCACCCCCGTACTGATTCCATTTCAAGTGAATCAAAAACTATTATTGCCACAGATGCTGCTATCAAAACCTTCACTGATAGTGGCAGGAATTGTGAATGCACAACAAGCAAACCTTGTTCACCAAATTAGCAAAAAGACAGATGTTCCGATCATCGTTATATCACTTAGGTCTCCTTATCTTCTGGGTAAGTGTCCTGATGTTGCTTGTTCGATTGCTGCTTATGATGACAATTATTATTCTGTTCTCGCTGCTGTTGAGGTCTTACTTGGTAAACGAGAAGCAGTTGGTAAGTTGCCAGTTACAATTCCATGAATTTTTTGGTTAAACCTTGTTTTTTGCATCTTTCATTAGAATTATATTTTGATTGAATCGCGTGTTGTCCTATTCGCAGATTACGATGATAAGTCCCCTACTGAAAATGTCTTATTTCGGTTTAGTGTTATCTTAAACACTGCAATTTAATGCTTGTGTCTTCTCCGCGTAATTCACGATTCTGACAGCAATAAACTTTACTCACCCGTCAACGACGGGTGTGTAAAGTTTTTGTAGAAACACTGATATTAAAAGAAGTCCATCAAGTTTCTATCAAAGCTTGCTTGACGTTAGGGAACTGTGGACATCGTAGGGCCGAGGTTTCCTCGCCTGTGTAAAATTTCTGATCGAGCGGTGAAACCCCGCCCCATAGGCGTCAATTTAAGGATTTTGACCTCTTGTGGGAGGGGTTTTCAACCCCGATTATAGTAAAAGATATAATTATTTGGACAATTTGAGCATCAAACTTTATGATGATTAATTTATTAATTCGGTAATAAATTTTTCTCACATTGTAGGCGTGCTTTGTAAGCGCGCTGTTGAGACTTGATGTGCCAGCGCGCTTACAAAGCACGCCTACCATCGGGGCGCGCTTACAAAGCACGACTACCTTGAGTGTGAATGAAAACGGCGCGCTTACAAAGCACGCCTACCTTGAGTGTGAATGAAAACGGCGCGCTTACAAAGCACGCCTGCAAGACGGATAAGAGAGGCGCGCTTACAAAGCACGCCTGCAAGACGGATAAGAGAGGCGCGCTTACAAAGCACGCCTACCATCGGTGCGCGCTTACAAAGCACGCCTACCATCGGTGAGCGCGCTCACAAAGCACGCCTACCTTGAGTGTGAATGAAAACGGCGCGCTTACAAAGCACGACTACCATCGGGGCGCGCTTACAAAGCACGCCTGAAAGAGGGATAAGAGGGGCGCGCTTACAAAGCACGACTACCTTGAGTGAGAATGAAAACGGCGCGCTTACAAAGCACGCCTGCAGGTGGGGGGCGCGCTTACAAAGCACGCCTGCAGGTGGGGGGCGCGCTTACAAAGCACGCCTGCAAGAGGGATAAGAGGGGCGCGCTTACAAAGCACGCCTACCTTGAGTGAGAATGAAAACGGCGCGCTTACAAAGCACGCCTACCTTGAGTGTGAATGAAAACGGCGCGCTTACAAAGCACGCCTGCAAGACGGATAAGAGGGGCGCGCTTACAAAGCACCATTGGCGTCAATTTAAGAAAATATTGTTGTCATTTTTCTTGTGGGAGGGTTTTTCAACCTCGATTTGAGAGGAAAAGCGCATAAATTCGGGGTTGAAAACACCTCCCACAATACGTGAAAATCCTTAAATTGACGCTTATGGGGCGTGGCAACCACGCCCCTACGAATACACAAAATACACAACTTGAACGTCAAAACTCATTAGGGCTTTGTGCCCCGCAATCTCTCATTTAATCAGTTGGGGCGGGCACAGAGTCCCGCCCTACAATGAAGAATGAGTAGTTTTTGCAAAAATTTTACACACCCATCAATGACATTTTGGTTGACAAAATGTGAATATGATGGTAGTATAAATCGGTTCATGTATAATAATTGCCGAAGGAAACTTGTATGAAAATCACGAAGTTAGAGACATTTCTTGTTAAACCACGTTGGCTTTTTTTGAAGATCCACACGGATGAGGGTTTGGTGGGTCTGGGTGAACCCATATTGGAGGGTCGTGCAAAGACATGTGCGCAAGCGGTTGATGAACTTGGTTCTTACCTGATTGGAGAGGATCCGAGACGTGTTGTGCATCATTGGCAGGCGATGTATCGACATGCTTTTTACCGTGGCGGTCCTATCCTCACAAGTGCTTTGAGCGGGATTGAACAAGCACTGTGGGATATAGCAGGAAAGTCATTGGACGTTCCAGTTTATCAACTTTTTGGGGGACCAACGCGTGATCGTATTCGTTTGTATAAGGGTGGTGGTGATCCGAAAGGTATTCGTGAGTGGATTGACAAAGGTTTCACGGCATTTAAGACAGGTGTTGCGGGTGGGAGACCTGCGCGTATCATTGAAAACATGGCATTTATTGATAAAGCAGTGGAACACTTTGCAGCATTACGTGAAGCTGCAGGTCCTGAAGTAGATTTAGCAATAGACTTCCATGGCGCTATCAGTCCACAAACAGCAAAAGTGTTGATAAAGGCGTTGGAACCGTATCAACCGATGTTCATTGAGGAACCGGTTCAGTGTCAAAATGTGGATACGCTTGCTGAAATCGCTCGGAGTACACATTTACCGATTGCGACAGGAGAACGGATTTTCACGAAATGGGGTTTTCGTGAGATACTGGAGAAACAGGCTGCATCTATTCTGCAACCGGATTTATGTCATGCGGGTGGTATCAATGAGGTGCGTATTATTGCGGGTATGGCGGAGGCTTATTATGGCGGTATTGCACCACATAATCCGTTAGGACCGATTTCGTTGGCTGCTTGTATTCAGTTAGATGCTTCTATTCCGAACTTTGTGATGCAGGAGCATACAACTTTGGGTGAAGGTTATCTTAAAAATCCGTTTGTTTTCAAAGATGGTTTTCTGGAGCTGCCTACAGGACCTGGTTTGGGGATTGAACTTGATGAAGATGCGCTTGAAGATAAGATTGATCACGATTGGCAAAATCCGAGGTCGTTCCATCCGGATGATGGTTCTGTTGTTGATTGGTAAGTAGTAGGTCTGTTGTGAATGATACATAATTAAAAAATTGATTTTATACAGGATTTACGCAGTTTTCTTGATTTAATCATGAATTATGATGAAAATGATGGAATTATCAGCATTTTTTCAGATTTCCAGCGCGCTTACAAAGCACGCCTACCGTTTTTGCGTAAGTCCTGTTATATAAACGAATGGGAAATGTATGAAATTTATAATGTTTACGAAACACTTACAGGGGTTGGAAATACCAGAAATCATTGATGCGTTACATTCTGTAGGAGTGGAAGGTGCAGACCTTTGTGTACGCCCCGGTTATCCTGTGAATCCTGAGAATGCAGTGAAAGAATTACCTGCTGCAGCGAAACAGTTTTCGGATGCGAATTTGTCAATTCCGCTTGTGACTACACCTGGAGATTTCTTAGATCCTACAACCGAAGACGCATTGCGTATTTATTCAGCTGCGGGTGAAGCAGGTGTTGAAAATATCAAATTGGGTTATTGGCACTGGCATGCAAATAATGGCGGCTATTGGTCTCAGGTTGATACGATACGCAAACAACTTGAGGGATTTGCACAGTTATCTGAGAAACACGGACCGAGAACTTGCATCCACAATCATTCTGGGACATCCATGGGTTTGAATTCGTGTGCTGTGATGAATCTTGTGAAGGGATTTGATCCTCGTCATGTGGGGGTATTTTCGGATACGGGACATCTATCAATCGTTGGTGAACCGATAAATATGGCACTTGATATTGTGAGTTCACACCTTGCTGTGATTGCGTTCAAAGACCTTGCGCGTTCGCCTGGTATGCGTAGTGGTAAGGTTGTTCGTATGGGGAAAGGTTTTGTGGATTGGGAGACAACACTTGACACGCTTAAAACGATGGAATATTCTGGTTCAGTTACTTTTCATAGTGAATATAGCGGTGAACCGGTTGAGAGTGTGATTGATCTTGCACGTGTTGATGTGCGATTTATTAGAAGTTTGATGAACAAGTAAGGAGATAGCATGGGAGAATTTCAGTTAGGGTTGAATACAAGTACGATCCGTCCTGCAGCTTTGATGGACAAGATTCGGATTGCGGGAGAGACGGGTTATACAGCAATTGAGTTATGGAATAACGATCTGTCTGACTTTGAGGAGCAGGGGGGTTCACTGTCTGATGTAAAAAAAGCATTGGATGATCAGGGGCTTTCTGTGCCGACCGTTATTGCCTTGCATGGATGGCTAAATGCAACTGGGACTGATCTTCAAAATGCATTGGAGGATGCAAAGAAACGGATGGCACAAGCAGCTGCAGTCGGTTCGACCTATATTATTTCAAGTCCGCCGCGTGAGGTTGCTGACCTGCAATTAGGGGGTGAGAACTACCGGAAACTGCTTGAGTTAGGTCGTGAGTTCGGTGTTAAACCTGCGATGGAATTCCTCGGGTTTGTTGATGGAGTAAATCAGGTGAGACATGCGTTGGAGGTTATGGAGGTTGCCGACCATCCGGATAGCACGATTGTGCTTGATCCGTTCCACATCTACCGTGGGGGTGGAGAAATAGAGAATATAGAGGGTATCTCTGGCGATAAAATCGCAGTGTTCCATTTCAACGATGCCCCTGCTGAACCTTCACGGGCAGAACAGACTGATGCAGATAGGGTTTATCCAGGTGATGGTATCCTTGACTTGAAACGGATGATCTCTATATTGAAAGATGCTGATTTTTCGGGTGTTATCTCGTTGGAGTTATTCAATCCGAATTATTGGGAACAAGATCCGGTAGAGGTAGCGCGAATTGGATTGGAAAAGATGAAAACCGTGTTAGACAATTCTTGATAATTTTAGTTTTATGTCGTTATATAACGACATAAAGTATTGAATTACAAATTTTGTGTTTCACTTGAGTTTTATGTTAAAATATGTCTCTTGTAATATATGCTAAAGATCTATGCAAAAGCGTTTTAGATTTTATTATAAAGAAACCGTCGGTAAATAATTCGAACCCGCACTCTGTTTTCCGTTGATTGAAGTTATATATAAAACAATAACTCTAAAATTTATTGACCAGTCTTCAATTAGGAGCAAAATGGCAAGTTTTGACACTACGTCAAAGAAACAGATTGAAACAAATCCTCAAGACTTTGTCCACCTTTGCTTCGGTTTTGAAACAACCGACATCACAGTACTGGAGCTTATAACCCCAGAACAACCTACTGTTGAAATGCACCAGGCGGATTCACTTATCAAAGCGGTGTACAACGGTAAAGAGGTTCTTGTACACTTTGAATTTCAAACTACCGATAGTTATGATCTGGAGATGCCCCTTCGGATGGCTGGTTATATCATCAGATCGATTGAAGCATATCGTTTACCAGTTTATTCTAATGTGATTTACCTACGTCCAGATGCTGGCAAAAACGATCCCGGTAAATATGTGCAAAATATTGAACATCATAACATCGCAATAGAATATCAAGTCTTCCGACTTATTGATCTTGATGGACAACAGGTACTTGATTCGAAACTTATAGGATTGGTACCGTTTACTCCGCTGATGGGACATAAAAAAGATGTAGATGCTGACCAATGGCTTCGGCGTTGTATACAAGTTGCTGATAGCATTGATGTGCCTAACAAGGCAGCATATCTTGGAAGTATGGCAATTTTGGGTAATATAATTTATGATTCAAAAACAATATTGGAAATTATATCGGAGGAAACCATGCAACAACCAACCATTGTAGAATACGTGGCACCCCAGGCTCGCGAACAAGGATTCCAAGATGGCGTTGAACAAGGTATTGAACAAGGTATTGAACAAGGTATTGAACAAGGTATTGAACAAGGTATTGAACAAGGTATCCAAGAAGGTACACGCAAACATATCCTTGAGATTTTAACGCTTCAATTGGGAGATGCGACCGCACTGAAATTTAAGGCATCCATAGAGTCAATCGATGATTCACATCGGCTTGAGATGTTATTTCGTGCTGCACTCCAGGCAAAACACGAAGAAGAATTCAGACAAGTTATGAATGAAACCAGTGAATAGCACCGAATTAACGCGATTTGTCCAGTCAGACTACCGATAGTTATGATCTGGAGATGCCCCTTCAGATCGATTGAAGCATATCGTTTACCAGTCTATTCTAATGTGATTTACCTACGTCCAGATGCTGGCAAAAAAGATCCAGGTAGATATATACAAAATATTGAACATCATAACATCGCAATAGAATATCAAGTCTTCCGACTTATTGATCTTGATGGACAACAGGTACTTGATTCGAAACTTATAGGATTGGTACCGTTTACTCCGCTGATGGGACATGACAAAGATGTAGATGCTGACCAATGGCTTCGGCATTGTATACAAGTTGCTGATAGCATTGATGTGCCTAACAAGGCAGCATATCTTGGAAGTATGGCAATTTTGGGAAATATAATTTATGATTCAAAAACAATATTGGAAATTATATCGGAGGAAACCATGCAACAACCAACCATTGTAGAATACGTGGCACCACAGGCTCGCGAACAAGGATTCCAAGATGGCGTTGAACAAGGTATTGAACAAGGTATTGAACAAGGTATTGAACAAGGTATTGAACAAGGTATCCAAGAAGGTACACGCAAACATATCCTTGAGATTTTAACGCTTCAATTGGGAGATGCGACCGCACTGAAATTTAAGGCATCCATAGAGTCAATCGATGATTCACATCGGCTTGAGATGTTATTTCGTGCTGCACTCCAGGCAAAACACGAAGAAGAATTCAGACAAGCTATGAATGAAACCAGTGAATAGCACCGAATTAACGCGATTTGTCCAGTCAGACTACCGATAGTTATGATCTGGAGATGCCCCTTCAGATCGATTGAAGCATATCGTTTACCAGTCTATTCTAATGTGATTTACCTACGTCCAGATGCTGGAAAAAAGATCCAGGTAGATATATACAAAATATTGAACATCATAACATCGCAATAGAATATCAAGTCTTCCGACTTATTGATCTTGATGGACAACAAGTACTTGATTCGAAGATTATAGGATTGGTACCGTTTACTCCGCTGATGGGACATAACAAAGATGTAGATGCTGACCAATGGCTTCGGCATTGTATACAAGTTGCTGATAGCATTGATGTGCCTAACAAGGCAGCATATCTTGGAAGTATGGCAATTTTGGGAAATATAATTTATGATTCAAAAACAATATTAGAAATTATATCGGAGGAAACCATGCAACAACCAACCATTGTAGAATACGTGGCACCACAAGCTCGCGAACAAGGATTCCAAGATGGCGTTGAACAAGGTATTGAACAAGGTATTGAACAAGGTATTGAACAAGGTATCCAAGAAGGTACACGCAAACATATCCTTGAGATTTTAACGCTTCAATTGGTAGATGCCACCGCACTGAAATTTAAGGCATCCATAGAGTCAATCGATGATTCGCAGCGTCTTGAGGTGTTATTTCGCGCTGCACTCCAGGCAAAACACGAAGACGAATTCAGACAAGCTATGAATGAAACCAGTGAATAGGACCGAATACACGCTATTTGTCCAGTCAGACACTTGTGTCTTGTTCTACTGGCGGGACGAATGACAACTATTCAAGTACACTCCAACGTCTAAATAAATAGATTTTTTTATCCTTGTTAGGAAAGGTTCCATATCATCTTTCTGTTCCATTGTAACGATACTCCTGCAGAACCTGCACGCGCAGAACAGACTGATGCTGATAGAGTTTATCCAGGGGATGGTATTCTTGATTTGAAACGGATGATCTCTATATTGAAAGATGCTGATTTTTCGGGTGTTATCTCGTTGGAGTTATTCAATCCGAATTATTGGGAACAAGATCCGGTAGAAGTTGCTCGGATTGGATTGGAAAAGATGGAAGCTATTAAATCTGAATCATGATAATGTTTCCATACTCTAAAGGTTAAATAAACCCTTTTGATATACAGTGAAAACTTTGTTTACATATATCCAACTTTCACGACCACTGAACGGAATCATTGCCTTTATATCTGCTGGGTTGGGTGGCGTGTTTGCGAGTGGATATGCAAATGAATCTATTCGTGATGTAAAACTACTGTATGTGTGTTTAGCTACGCTCCTACTGCTTTCTGCGGGTAATGCGATAAATGATTATTGCGACTATCACATAGATCTCATCAATAAACCGAAACGTCCGCTTCCTTCTGGACGCATTCCACGTAACCATGCGCTCATCTTTACAATAGTTCTTATAGGAATAGGTATAGGACTCGGTGTTCTTATCAACATATATGCTGTTGGAATTGCAATACTTGTGTCCGTTTTGCTTGTCAGTTATGCGATGTGGTTGAAACGCACACCTTTGATTGGCAATTTGGTGGTTGGGTGCTTGACTGGAATAACCTTTATTTCTGGCGGCGTAGCGATTGGGACGGTTCGTGGAACACTCGTTCCTGCAGTTTTTGCGTTTCTGTTCACAACTGCCAGAGAAATTGTCAAAGACCTTGAAGATATTGAAGGGGATAAAAGGCAAAATATTAGGACACTGGCAATTCTCAACACACGTCTTGCAGTAATATTCGCTTTGAGTTTCATCGTTGCGGTTATTGTCTTTAGTCCAATTCCATATATATTTGGATGGTATAGTTGGCACTATCTTGTTGTAATTGTGCTTGGAGTTGACTTGGTATTGATGCTGTTGGTAATAAGACTCTGTAAAGATGCGTCTAAACCTAGTTGTGCTTTTGTCCAACGATGTATGAAGTGGGACATTTTTGTTGGGTTAATGGCTATATATCTTGGTATGGTATTCAAGATCTGATGGATGAGTGGAAACTGTATTAAGAAGCAGTAGACCTAAGAATTAGGAAATAAATTGATTAATTACGAAAAAGTAATCTCATTTTTGGATAAAGTTGACCCGAATTCGGAGGATGTTAGGAACTTCGTACAATCTTATGATACCTACAAAAGAACAGGTGAATGGCAACCAGAATATCAGGTGTTTACATCGGAATGGATAACCATTGATGGTGTCATGTTGATGACACCTGAGACAGAGTATGATGCTGACTTTCGCGTATATGTCAATGCTACCACAGAACGAAGTTTAAGGGAGTTGATGCTTGCAATTCCCCGACAGGTTGTTGGTTTGTTTGTCATTCCAGAAAGTTGGATTGAGGAAAGAGTATTCAGCATCTTTGAATGTGAATCTATCCAGATAGATTCAAAAGTATATTTTCGGTGTATCAAAAGGGGTAGTGAAGGAAAGTTAGAACAGCGAACTGTCTCCAAGAGAAAAGATGAAATTGCTACGCATTACCGCAAATTGTCAACATTAAAAGGGAAGATTGACAATTCTGCATTTATTGTTGAAGGAGAGTTGTTAGTTGACCGTGCTGTTCAAGATGGACAACCTGTAAATTCAGTTCTCTATACAAATAATTTTGTTTCAACGTATGATGGAAAAGAGTTGCTTATGCAGATCATTCATCAGAATATATCATGCTTTTTAGTTAACGATGGTGTGATGGGATCAGTAACGACAACCCGACCTGTACCACATATTGTTGCTTCAGTTCAACTCAACTATCCTGAATTCTTATCTGAATCTGGTGATATGAATTTCCATTATAACTGTCAATGCGTCTTACTAATTGCTGAAGACGTTAGTAATCCCGATAATCTTGGTATGACCTTACGTACTGCGGACGCAGCAGGAGTTTCTGCTGTGTTAATATCTGGTGAAGGTGCAAGTCCATTACATAAGAATTGTGTTCGTGCATCACGTGGGGCGGTTGGTCGCCTTCCGATGTTTCATACGAGTCGGACAATCAATGCCATTGAAAAACTCAAGACGTGTGGATGGGATGTCATTGGTGCGACAGCTGGTGCAGACACTGACCTGTATAGTTTACGAGCAAAATTACCTACAGCGATTGTGGTCGGCAATGAAAATGCTGGGTTATCCTATGAAGTTCGCGAAGAATGCACAGAATTGGTGCGTATTCCTATGGCTGCTGGTCAATCATCGCTTAATGTTGGTGTTGCAGCGGGTGTAGTGTTATTTGATTTTGTGAGACAAAAACTAAAATCTTCTGAAACAGCATAAATATACAGAAATATTGAGTTTACATTATTTCAGTTGTTTGTTATTGTATACGTTATTGAGATTAAACTATGAAATATAAACCTTTTGAATACATAGAACACACAGCAGATGCAGGACTATTTGTAAGAGGAGATTCCTTACAATCTCTGTTTACCAATGCCGCACAAGGTTTATTTGAGATGATTGCTGTTGTTGACACAATTGATGAGAAAGAAACAATTGAAGTTAATGTCGTTGCAGATTCAGTAGATATGTTGTTAGTTTCTTGGTTAGATGAATTAGTTTTTAGACATGAAACAGAAGAACTTTTCTTTAAACGAGTTGAAATAAGTAATATCAGTGAGACAGAATTAACCGCTAATGTATTCGGTGAAACTACAAACTATGACAAACACGTTGTATATACAGAAATCAAAGCAGTAACATATCATCAATTATATGTAAAACAGAAACCCGATGGAGATTGGGAAGCTCAAGTTATTTTTGATCTATAGTGAGTCATTGGTAACAAACATTTTGGCGTTCTAATCCTTAGTTTCTTCAATTTGAATTAATTGATTCGGTCTAACATTCTCAATTATATTAACATTTCCACTTGTCCA
The DNA here is from genome assembly GCA_963663765.2 of Candidatus Poribacteria bacterium. Classification (GTDB taxonomy): domain Bacteria; phylum Poribacteria; class WGA-4E; order WGA-4E; family WGA-3G; genus MSPOR6. The sequence goes on from CAXXUA010000004.1 coordinate 258,507, forward strand.
TTCCACCCTAACAGTGTCAATTTTGGGGTCATCTGAAATACCAAAAAACGCTGTTAATTCGCTCTGCGAACAGTAGCTTGATCCACTTCTTACAGTTCTCGTTTGAGTGCTTATAGCTGAAGTAGTCTGTATACGTGCTCCAATTCCGTTCCGGTTTGACTTGTTTCCAACAAGTTGAATTTTGAGCCAATTATTTTGGTTACCTACATCATTTCTATAGAGATGTGCTGGACCGTTGGAAGTGGAAATTAAAATATCTAAATCTCCATCATTATCATAATCTCCATAAGCAGCACCTCTGCCAACGACTGGTACAGCTAAATCTTTACCAACTTTGCTTATTACATCAGTGAACTTACCTTCTGACATATTTTGAAATAGATGTAGGGGTTGTGCGTAAGTAACTTCGCTCTGAACTTTGTTTATATCGGTTTCAACATGACCGTTTGCAGCGAAGATGTCAATGTTACCATCAAGGTCAAAATCAAAGAAAAAGCAACCGAAAGTAAGTGTCAACAAACTTGGAATACCGAGTTGTGCAATGGGCGCATCATCAATAAAGAAATCACCTTCATTATGATATAGGTTCAACATTTCGTTTGAAAAGTTACCGATAATGAGACTGTCTCTACCGATATTGTCGTAGTCAGAAGCATCAACACCCATTGCACCTGTTGCTACCCCACTTTCATTATATGCTACACCTGCCAACATGCCGACTTCAATGAAAGTGCCATCCCCATTGTTTTGATAGAGTTTATTCGGTTGTGTGTCGTTTGCTTCAAAGATGTCTGGATGTCCATCTTGGTTATAATCAATGATGCAAACACCTAAAGATTTACTTGTCGGGTCACTTATTCCTGCAATGCGAGATACATCCAGAAATGTACCGTCACCTTTATTCTGAAAAAGTTTACTTGCTTGTCCGGTATATGATTCAGGGGTACAATAGGATTTGTTTTTACCATCAAGTGTGCAAAATATATCTGTTCCAATTGTCCATTCAACGTAATTTGCTACAAATATATCAAGGTGACCGTCCAAATTGTAATCAAACCACGCGCAACTTGTGCCGAATCCAGGATTATCAATTCCAGAAGATTCTGTGACATCAGAAAAAGTACCTTCACCTTGATTTTGAAAGAGTTTGTCGGCGTTTAGGCAGCTAATATAAATGTCGCAATCCCCATCGTTGTCGTAATCCGCAACTGCAACACCCATGCCATATAAAGGTATATCCAGCTTAGCAGATACTGTGACATCAGTAAAAGTTCCATCCTGATTATTACGGTAGAGTGCTAATGTTTGCCGTTTCCCAGTGGGGTGACCTTCCCAATCTTTACCATTTACAAGCAGGATGTCTTGCCAACCATCAAGGTTAAAATCAAGAAAAGCACAGCCTGACCCCATAGTTTCTGGCAAGTATTTTTTCCCGTAAGCACCGTTATTATGTCTGAAATCTATCCCCGCATCTTGTGTAACGTTTACAAATTGAGGTAGTGGTTCTGCAAATACAAAATTAGTGGTGATAATAAAAACAAAAGCACTTAAGTATGCTAACATTATCTGATGTATACTGCAGTAATTGGTAGTCAATGTAATAGACATTTATAGTAGATTTTAGAATTGCTTGAACATTTTCAACAATCTCGGTTCCGTTTTCCCTCGCTTGCTGGGAAGATAAGTGAGTTGCATAACGTACAGGTGCACAAATCATTATAGGTTCTACTATATCTTATCAAATGCTGTGGCAATTGGCAAGAAAAAAGGGGTGTGGGGAGTGTAAAGTTTTTGTTACTGTGCGTAGGGGCGGGGTCTCTGTGCCCCATAAGCGTCAATTTAAGGATTTTGACCTCTTGTGGGAGGGGTTTGCAACCCCGAATTTATGCGCTTTTCCTCTCAAATCGGGGTTGAAAACCCCTCCCACAAGAGAAATGCTAACACTTTTTTCTTAAATTGACACCTATGGGGCGGGGTCTCTGTGCCCCGCCTTACTGATTAAATGAGAAATTGCGAGGCATAGAGAACCATAGTTATCAATATAAGGAAATAATGTTATTATTAACCATACTCTTCAGTCCCGTAGGGACGATATGTTTATAGAAAACGAATACCCTCTCCAATTCTTTAGTCCCGTAGGGACGATATGTTTATCCCTCTATATCGTTCCTACGCAACTCAAGAAAGGAGTGATAACGTCTTTCTATAAAAATATCGTCCCTACGGGACTAAAGATAACAAAAGTTTGAACCTCTGTGAAAAACTTGTTATTCTGTCGCGAGGTATTTCGGGTGGAATTGACGATTATCTCTACCTTTCGTAACTAAAGGTGCATGTCATGTATGATTTTTAATTTTTCTTTTATTTTATGTTATAGACTATATGTTTCTCTGCTAACGCTGTTGGAGATGCTTAAGTTTATTCATCATCTGCATGCGTTGTGTTTGGATTTCGTTGGACCTTTTCCTAAGCCGTTCAAGTCCTTCTTCGTAAACGCGGGGCTGCTCTGTTTTGGTTGCAGTACCTTTTCTATATTTATTTTCCGGTATCGTTTTATTCATTTTAGTGTTTACAACCTGAAGTGGAGGTGCGTAACTGCGACTGAATTGCGTTCTTCTCGGATTGAGAAATTGAGAACCATTGAGACTTAGTTTCAACGGTTCTCCTTTTTTTGTAATTAGAGTGGTCCGCTTCTCTGTAATTTCTTGTACGGTCATATCACCAATCTGATCACTTAAGTTAACATCGTGAAATTGGTTAGACTCGCTTTCTTGAATATATGCTGTAGCACTGCTACCATCAGCAGCTATCGCGGTACCGAGAAGTGTATAAGCAGATTCGCGCTGTGGTGGTTCCCAGTTGAGCGGTCTGAAGATATTATTATCAATAATCGTTTGATAGAACGCATCAGGATCAACTTGTTGTATATCGGTCTGTTTTGAGAAACGCGCCCGTCTTTCATCCTGCTTTACAAGAGTTGCCTCAGCAGGAATATTGGGAGAGGTTATAGATGTATCAGGACTCTGCGCATCAGGTTTCCAGAATAACCATACCCCTCCGAAAACACACACAATGGAAACAATAAAGGTGAATATCAGGATGGACCTCATTGTTCCGATGATTTATTATTCGGGGGTGTAGGACGTTCTGGTGGAAGCGGTGGCCGCTGTGGTACCATTTCTCTACCTATTTTGCGGATTGCTTCCAGTTCCTTGATTACCTCTTGTAAATCTTTTAGGTCGTTTGGTAATTCACCACCGTGGATTATTTGAAGCATTTCAAACCACTGCTGGATGTTATGAGGACCAGGGGGTTCGAGTGGTAGAATTTCAGGAGAAAATTGCCTCTTTGGTTCGGAATCTCTGGGACTTTTTACAGTTTCTTGCGTGTTTAACTGATCATCCGGATGTGTATGCGTGGGTGGATGTTTATCCTGCTGTTGAACTGGTGCGATCTTGTCCGGGACAACTTGCTGTGTTTGTTCAGGTATAGAGTTTATGAATGTTTCATGGTCTGCAATCATTTTTTTAACATTTGCTTGTGCTTCTTCTAAAGCTTTCATTCTCCTTTCATAAAATCGAGGAAGCGAATTACTCGTAGGTAAGGGATTCCCTTTTTCGTCTGTATAAACAACTGTAATTCCTTTAGGAGCAATACCGTACATTGTCAACTTATTTTTCTGTTTTCGGGTTAGCTGCACACCAGTAAATTTGGAAATTCGTTTATCCTCTGAAATATAGACATTCACAGTTTTTTCTGAAAACGGGGTGAACACACCATCAAGGTTCGTGACACCACCAGCAAAAGATGGATTCGCATCACGCGCTCGTTGGTTGTAGATTCTCGCAACAATAAAATACTTGATAATTACCTCCTCAAGTTCTTCCCATGTCGCATCTGAAGGTAATCTATAACCACTAAGCACATTAGCCCTACCTCCCAGTTTGTCAAAATCTCTTTTTGCCCACAGCATTCCATATCGTTTACTTACTGCCATTTTGTAGTGCCCAAAATCAAGGAAGGGGTTTCCCCAATTTCTCAAGTGTTCAAGCCATTCATTCTTTGGATTGAGACTTTCAACAGATGCCGCAAGTGCACCTCCTCCTTCGTAAAACTCATACTTTTCATCCCATTTTTCTATCATCTCTGAGACGGTGAAGGGTTGATAATTCTTTCTAATAGCTGCAAGGTCAAGGTCTTTCCACTGCCTAAGCATAGGATGCTTCTCCGATATGATATCGGAAGAGTGAGGTTTAAAAACACCTTCATCTGAAGTCAGATGATATGTGTGTGTATGCTCAACTATGTTACCCTCAGGTCCTTCATGTTGATGTGGTTTAGATGTAGAAATCTTTAGATCTGACTTTGTTTCTTTCTTTTGTAGAACTACAAAATAGATAGTAACTCCGATAACGATGACAAAGATTGATATCGAAATCAAGACGATCTGTTTTTTCATAATTATTCCCCTCCCTGTTTTTCCTTATTTAGATTTTCTCCAACATTATACCTCGTGTTGGTATACATGGCACAAGCCATGTATACCAAAATATTGTAGAACTGGAATCAGAGATTGTCGCTATAGAAAAGGCATGTACTGTAGAAGAGATCTCCGATTCCAGACTATTGGCACAACACACAATTTAATGGTGGACACAACAATCTATTATGGACATCAACGCTTATTTCTTCCACGGATACGACGCATTAATTTTTAACGGCTACTATTGTACCCATGTAACCTTGGGATATTGCAGTTTTACTTTGTCGGACAGACAAATTCACTGCAAAGTCAGCTATAGGATTACCACTCAGATTAGCTTTAATTCCATAGGATTATGAATGAACAACGCCTACTCTTTCAACATCCGTACCTGTAGCATAGGTAACTGAAAGACTCACAGGAACTTCATGTATTCCTGCAGTAAATTCCCCTGATTTCTTATCAGTAATTTCTGTATCCGAAACCTCAATTCGAATATCTGCATAGTCGGTATCGTATGTCGTTTCAGGTAGATCAAGTTTTATACGTATAGGAGCAAGGGGAATCCTAACCCACACACCTTGCCTTTGAATAAACCTAAGTTGTATCTTTGCCTGTCCTGCCCAACCCGGTAAGTCTGAAGTAAATCTCATGTCATCAGTTAGCTCAGGAATTGCCGATCCCCTACAAGAACATTCAACTGCAGAAGCTTTAGCATCAACTCTCGCTCCAAAACCATATTGGTTTCATTTATTCCACCATCTCCGTTTATTAGTGGTGAGGCTTAATACCTAAGTGCCCACGAAGAACAAGACTTTCCATCGTTTTCTCTCACATTATCGGAATAATCACGATGCTCTTCTTTTCTTGGATCTTTAGCATCTGGATGATTCTCCCTATTATTACCAAGAGATTTTCCCGTAACATCATGGACCCAAAATTCAGGATTGTGGTCCATGATCGTGTGGTTTTCCCCAGCTTCATGCCCAAATCCACTTGGTGACTGAGCCATAAAAACAGCAGACATCACAAAAACAAATAAAATTCCCAATTGAATCAGCTTGAATTTCATTCTTTCTCTCCTTGTGCCACTCAGTTGTGGTGTTCAGATGTAGTTTACACATACATCCTATTGTCAATTATAGTTCTAACCCATCGTAGTTGTCAAACAAAAATTAACAATATGTGCTGCTACAAGCCGAACAACACAACGGTCACATATTAGGTACACCCAATGCAACATAAAAACCCCCGCAACGAAACATTTCGTCTAATACGAAGGGCGCGAGCAAAGACAAAATAAGATTATCAACGTTACTTTTTCGGAACGTGCTATATTATTAACGTATGTAGGGGTGGGACAATAATTTTGAGTAAGAATGCAAATATCCGCAGCAGGAATATTGGGAGAGGTTACAGATGTATCAGGACTCTGTGCATGAGGTTCCAGAATAACCGTACCCCTCCGAAAACACACAATGGAAACAATAAAAGTGAATATCAGGATGGACCTCATTGTTCCGATGATTTATTATTCGGGGGTGTAGGACGTTCTGGTGGAAGCGGTGGCCGCTGTGGTACCATTTCTCTACCTATTTTGCGGATTGCTTCCAGTTCTTTGATTACCTTTTGTAATGCCTTAAGGTCTTTTGGTAAATCTCCACCGTGTAGGAGTATCAATTCCTCAAACCATTTTTTGACTTGCTCTGGACTGGGTGGTTCTGGTGGCTGTGGCGGATGTCTGTTTTTCCCAACTTGAGAAGGTATTTTCCGCTGTACATCCGATTTCTTTGCAGTATCTTTAGGTACCCCCACTTCCTCGTGTGGATGCGAGTGGTCTTGTTGAGTGTCTGCTACGTTGGGTCTTGTTACCTGAAAGGTTTCGTTTTTTGGTTGGTTAAAAAGCTCATCGTGAGCAGACACCAGCTTTTCAATTTGCTTTTCCGCTTGCTCCAATTCTGCCATACGCTTCTCAAAAAAACGTGGTTTTGAGACATCATCTGGTAAAGGATTCCCATCCTTATCCCTATACACAATGTGCATTCCTTTCGGAATGATACCGAACATTATTAGGTCTTCTCTTTCTTTATCCGTGAGTTTCGCACCGATAACTCTGACATAACCTGTGTTCGGATCAAGATGGACATGTGCAGAATCTTTGTGAAAAGCTGTGAAAACACCGGTTGCACTGACGCTACCTCCAATGTAATCAGGGTTTGTCCTGTATTCTTGTTCAAGAATATTTGCAGCAATAACTTGCGATTTTAGAAAGAGATCTTCATACTCTTCCCATGTTATAGCCGTATCTGCTGGAATTCCTAGCTCTGAAAGAACAGAAGTTCTTCCAGTGAAACCCGGGTCTTTAGGGTGTAACGGTTCCAAATTATCAAATTCCTTCTGTTGATTGTTTAAGCGACTTCGCTGCCTTAAAGCAGATCTATAGTTATAACCTGTAAGTAAAGGATATCCAAGGTCCAAGCAGCGTTGTAACCATTCATCGCACGGATAGATATCTTCAATCCACCCATGGTGTTTTTGCCAATGAATCCCTAACTCTTGATCCCACCACATTTCATTCATTTTTGCAACGGTGTAGGGCTGCAAATTTCTTTTTATTGTCGAGAGATCAAGTTTTTCCCATACTTTTTGGATTTGATGTTTCGTTTCTCCCTGAGTGGCAGCAGTGTCGTGTAGTATGATGGATGGTGACATACTGAACTTATCTTGTTCTGGTTTATCATAAATATGGATATGAGAGACAACATCACCATCTGGAGAAAAATGTTGATGCGGTTTCGATTCTGGCAAACGAGTAAAATGATCATGAACACCAGAGTGCCGCGGTTTGGTGACAAAGAAAGTGAACCCGAAAATAATAACGACAAAAACGGATATGGTATAATAAACACTTTTTCTTTTCATTGAGGTTCCTCCTGATCCTGAAAGAGAAATAAGTATATACGGACCTATTTTATAAAACAACTATAATCTTAGTTAACGTGGGTTTGATAATTATATAGGACAGACGCATTCCCCCTTGATAAGGGGGATTTAGGGGGTTAAAAACGCCAAAATAACGATTTTTTTCAGCAAATATCCGCTGTTCAGATGGTAAATATCTTAAACGTTTATTTAAGTAATAAAGCGATTTCACTTGGAAGCGTACCATTGTCAAACTCCTGATATTAAAGTTAAATCCCTAATATTAAAGAATAAATGCGCGGTAACATAGTTTTTCGTTCACACCACGCGACTCCTCAAATATTTTTACTCTAATAAAAGGCATGTCAAATTAACTCTGAAATATCGTGAAATATTGGAAGTGATACGATATTCTATTTACAATTATACACACAAAATTCTTTTATACAGAACTTGTAGCGAGTAAGAGCTAAGAATTCAAAGTAAATGGAGATCTGAAGCAGAAAGAAAAGGACAAAAATTACCTCTCTTTCTTTTCTTATTTCACCACAAACTTATGGGTGTGTAAAGTTTTTGCACAAAGGTACAAACTTTTGTTCTCTTTAGTCCCGTAGGGACGCAATGTTTATAGATAGGTGTAATCACCCTCTCTTGAGTTCCGTAGGAACGACATAGAAGAATAAACATATCGTCCCTACGGGACTAAAGAACTGGTAAGGGCACTTGTTTTCTATAAACATATCGTCCCTACGGGACTGAAGAGTATGGTTGATATTAACAATATTTCCTTATATTGACACATATCGGTCTCTGTACCCGCAATCTCTCATTTAATCAGTTGCGGCGGGGCACAGAGATCCCGCTCTACAATGGAGAATGTGCAGTTTGTGCAAAAACTTTACACACCCCATACTTATGTCTTACTCACTATGACTTCACACACAAAATTCATTTTTGTCAAATCTTTTTTTGTAAATTCTAACAGGGCTTATGCATTTCCCTTATCAAAGAGGCTATAAGAGGAAAAGGAAATGCGTAAATCCTCACAATTTAGTAAATGGCCTTATCCCTTTTAAGTTTTCCCCAAGTCGTTGAAAGTTTTTCAGTTGGTTCAACAGCAAATGATTTTGCTGGTCCACCGTTTGGTATATTCTCACCAGCAACTTGGAAATTATCAAACCTTACTCGTGCATTTCTAACTACGAGTCCGACCTTTCCTCCATCTAATGGATTGCTATCTGATGCAGCGAAAATGAAATTATCAATCTGAAAAGAGAGAGAACCCTCATCCATGACTGTTGCAGTCAGTGTATACCATGTATCTAATTCAGGAGTAAAAGTGCGTACAACATATCCATTTCCTGGTGCCCAACGTTCAATTGAAGCGGTGTTTCTTTCATAATCCAGCAAGAACATGTATCTACTGTCCTCGTCTTCCCTATCATGTAGGCTTAGTCCGACAATAGGTGTTCCAAAACCATCTTTAACCAACTTGACCCTGCACGACACGGTATAATGTTCCCAGGATAGTTCCCCAGTATTCCATATACTATAAAATGGATCTTCAAGTATTTCACCGACTGCCTCACCATCATCAATCCACCATTTTTCAAATTGTCGATTTAGGTTATAGATTTCCCATTCCTTTATATTATCGTCTTCAAAATCATCTCTCCATGTTCCAGCGAAAGATGTGAAAATGGTATACAAAGTAAAGAATACTATGACGATATACTTAGATGTATTAAATGAATTTTTCATTTTTCTCCCCTTAAGCTTCTTTGACAATACATTGATTCACAGAGTCTGAATATATACAGAATCTGCAGTGGTTAATATTTTTTATATATTTACCTTGTTGTAATGAATTTATATTTTGAACACATGCATTTGATATTTCAGGACAGTGTTTTTCATCAATGCACATTTTTTCACAATTGCCACTATTAGTAAAAAAATAATTAATATTTACTTTTGGAGTATTTGGATAGGCTTGATGAATAAGTAAACCCATTAGCTCCATCTCATATTTGTAGTATTCACGTTGTTCTTCCTTAGATGTAACGAAATTAATTGCATGTAGTTGACCTGTATGATCAAAAAAGAGTCTATCAATCTTCCCTGAAAGAATGTGTCCATGTATTTCTGCAGTTATTCTATGATTGATAAAATGCTTGGATGCAGAAATAGCGTTCTGTGCTAAGTCTGTATCGGAAAAGTTGCTAATATGAAATCTTACAATATCAAATAGTTCGGACGAATTATCTTCTCCTTTAAATGCAGAAATAAATTTTAGTGTTTGTGTGATCAAATTGTCTGGATTATGTATATGTGACGGATGTTGAATTCGGGAAAGAACACGGAGAATTGTTGATTCCAACTCATCTTCATCTTTATCTGTTTTACTCTCACCTATAGGTTGAATTTGTAAGACATTTTCTAACTGATATCGTAGCGGACAACATCTATAGTTAGCAAGTTCATTGAATGTATAGGAAGCAGGAATAATAGAATGTTGAATTTTTTTGAAAGGTTGTATTGAAAAATCTTCTGCATTTGGAACATCCATCTTATCATCTATTTCTATTTCATCAATCTGATTGATGATAGGTATCTGTAATTCATGAGAATGAGTTATAGTTTCTTCATTGAAATATTCAAGAGAATTAACTTGCTTTGAAAAAGCCTCATCATTGTCACTGATTTCAAGTTTTTCAAATAACCACTTGAGCATGTTATCAAATTTACCCCAAGCATTTAGTGAACCAGATAGGATTAGACGGTCTTTTGCTCGGGTGGCTCCAACATAAAATAATCGTTTTTTCTCAGCTTCGTCTTTAGCTTTTGCACGATCTTTCATCAATGTTATAATCTCAGGAGAAGTTTTTGTGTAAGCATCCTCAGGATTGCGTGGACTAAAACCTATTCCGAGTAGATCGTCAATAAACGGTTCTTGTGTAAACCTTCCTGATCTATTGAGAGACGGGAGTATAACGATTGGGAATTGTTTTCCTTTTGCAGAATGGATAGTCATTATTTGAATAGCTTCACTACTCTCTTCAATGGGTGCTTGTCCTTCACGTGGTTCTTCAGTAATCAGTATGTCAAGAAATTCTATGAAATCTGATAATGTTGGCTTATTTTCATCTCCATCAAAATTTCTTGCAAGGTCTATTAGTTTCTGGTAGTTCGCCCATTTTTGCTGTCCTTGATGACCGATTTTTAATGTTCCTATCAACCCAGTTTGATTTACAATAGTCATGATAAACTGACTGATGGATGAACGCATTGCAATCTGCCTGTGATTACTTATTTTTGCTATTGAGTTTTTGAGTCTTTCAGAAGCGTTTTTATAATTCATAACTTTATGCCAGAAATCATCACCAGTCTGTCGTGATATTTCAAAAAGTTCAGTATCAGAAATAGCGAAAGCTGGTCCACGTAGAATTCCAATGAGTGATGTATCATTTTTTGAAGGATTATTTAAGAAACTGATATAATTCCAGATGTCGTAGATTTCCTGTCTTTGATAAAACCCAACTCCTCCTGTCGTCAAATATGGTATATCTGCTGAGATAAGCGCTTGTTCCATTTCAGGTAGAACACTTCTACTACGAATAAGGATAGCAATATCACCATATTCAATAGGACATGGTATTTCATCCTCACCATCCGTTCTAATCCGAATAGTTTCTTTATTATCAATCATTCTTCTAATGTGTTGAGCTATGAGTACATACTCATTTCTTGTCTCATCTCTCTTGTCTCCTATCAGGATTTCAACTACACCATTATTTTTACTATCACGTGCATTGGTAAGGGCATTAAATTCAACTTCATATTCAGATTCTGTTCCATCTCCCATAAGTCGATAAAAAAAGAAATTTGTAAATGCAAGCGGATTGCGTAACGAACGAAAGTTTTCGCTGAGAATTATATTTTCACCTTCATTCTCAATCTGTTGTTGCGTTCTGTCAAATACGCGTACATCAGACCCTCGAAACCCGTAAATACTTTGCTTTGGATCTCCAACTATAAAAACATTGCTTGCTTGAAAGTCTTTTGTAAGAAGTTTCACTATCTCATGCTGCAACTCATTTGTATCCTGATATTCGTCAACCATGTAATACTTATATCTTTTGATTAATTCCTCCCGGATAACATGGTTATTTTTAAGCAAATCTCTTGTTTTCAGTTGTAAATCCTCAAAGTCAAGTTTACCTTGTGAATATTTATGGTTTTGATAATCGTTAAGAACTCTCTTATATAGAGAAAACAGATGTTTCGTAGTGTCAATTAGATAACGATCATCTGTATCGGTATTATCAGTTTCCAACGGTGTACTTGATTTAATATCCTTTGATGCAGTTACCAAGAATTTGATTTCTTTATCATAACCGGAAGTATTATTTCCTCTACCAATAAAATCATTTTTTGCAATACTTCCACCTTTTGTTGTAATTAATTCTGCAATTTTCCTTCGTAATTTGTGCGCTTCAATGGAGTCCTTTATTGTTGATAATTTAGTTGTTAAGATATTTACTTCAGATGCGTTCGGACCTTGTGCAATGTTTAATACGGGTGTCAAACACTCTAACCATCTTCTCGTAATATGTTGATTCCAAAAGTCGTATATATCATTGCCAGAATTATTGTAGCGTTCTAATATAAGCGTTGATACCATATCCCGTTTTCCAACCATTGTTGAAAAAAATTCTGTAAGTTTCGTCCGATTGTTGTAACGTTGCAGTGAATGTTTTAGATCCGTGTAGTGCGAATCTTCAGGATTATATGCAATTTCATCAAGTGTTTTCTTGATAGTGTGTCGTAACAGCAGTGTCTGATCAATACCTTGTAATATGCTAAAGTTGGCGGGGATTCCAGCTTGAAATGGAAATTCTCTTAGAATTCGCGAACAAAATGCATGAATAGTTGAGATAGGTGCAACATTCATCTCCTCAAGGAATGTTTCGCGCAAGGCACTATCTTCAATTTCCTTGATTTTATCTATGATACGTCCCTTCATTTCTGCAGCAGCCTTTTCGGTAAATGTAATAGCAACGATTTCACGCGGTCTAGTTGTACCTTGTTTCAGTATTTCGGAATAACGCGCAACTAATACAGTTGTCTTACCGGAGCCTGCGCCCGCTGTAACGCAAATATTTTCTTTTATGTTGATAGCATGTTGTTGGTTTTGTGTAAGTTTCATTTTATTTTGTCTTATGAAATAATTAGTCAATGGCTATTTGTCTATGGGTAATGGGACGATAGCTTTTGGAGATATAGAGACATTAATTGTATCACCAGGTTGCTTTATTTCAGTTCCAGGATCATAAATGAGAGCTTTCAGTTTCAAGTCATCACCAATTTTCAATTCGTATTCTTCAACTCTACCCAAATATGTTACATTTCCAACCTTTGCGGAAAATTGATTAGTTGACGTTTTTCCATTCAGGTGGATCATCTCAGGACGAATTGAACACTTTACATTCTGTCCCTGCGTGAAGTCATGGTGAACACTTTCTGTATGAAGCACACCAACGGAGGTTTGGATTGCTGCTTTACCTTCTGTGATTTCCTGTATATTACCATTTATGAAGTTTGTTTCACCTACAAAACTGGCAACGAATGGGTCAACAGGATTTTGATAGATTTCACGCGGCGTACCAACTTGTACAAAGACACCATCTTTCATTATAGCCATTCTGTCAGCCATGGAAATAGCCTCTATTTGGTCGTGAGTGACATAAATTGTGGTGATGTTTGTCCGTTTTTGTATTTCTTTGATTTCGTTTCGTAGACTTTGACGAAGTGCAGCATCCAAATTACTCAGCGGTTCGTCAAGTAACAACACACTCGGTTCAATGACTAACGCCCGTGCTAACGCTATACGCTGTTGTTGTCCTCCTGAGAGTGTATTAACTGGACGGTCTCTGTATTCTTCCATTTGCACCATTTCAAGAACAGTATCAATTTTTTCTTTTCGTGTAGTTTTGTTTAGTTTACGTAGAACAAGACCGTAATCAATGTTTTCTGCAACGGTCATGTGTGGCCAGAGTGCATAGTTTTGGAATACCATGCCAGTATTGCGTTGATGAGGGGGAACATTATTCACTACTTCGTTATCAAAATGTAGTAGTCCAATATCTGGGTGATAGAATCCTGCAATCACTCGAAGTAAAGTAGATTTACCACAACCAGAGGGACCGAGTAGGAAAAACAGTTCACCACGTTCAATCGTCAAGGAAACATTATTGACTGCAATCGTGGTATCAAATGCTTTAGTAATTTGATTTAATTCTACACTAACTGACATAAATTATATACCTAACCAGATACTTGATTAATTTGTCAGGACTTACGCAGTTTTCTTAATTTGATCAAGAAATTTGATGAAAATGATGTAATTATGAGCATTTTTATGTGTTTCCAGCGCGCTTACAAAGCACCAAATCAAGAAATCAACGGTATGAATGCCATTAAGGCATTCCCCGGGTATGAATGCCATTTAGGCATTCCCCGCCTACCGTTCGGTGCGTAAGTCCTGTTTGTAAATCTATTCTTCAATATCTTTAACACATCGAAACCCAATGGTGCTACCAGATGATAGATGATACCATCTATCCGTTACTCGCAAGTCGTCAATGCTTCCACTCCAACCACCACCACGTAATACTCGGAAGTTTTCATTCTGCGGAACAGAGGAACTTCCATAACGCGGGTTGTTGATTGGTGACACACTATAGAAATCCGAATTGTAGACATCATAGCACCATTCCCAAACATTTCCAACCATATCGTATATGCCGTATCCGTTTGGTGAAAAGCTACCAACAGGTGCTGTCCATTTCCACGTGTCTTTTCCTTCAATGCTGGCATAGTTTGCATCATTTCTGGTAATTATATCCCCTGAAGGATATGTTTTTCCACATAGATTTCCGCGGGTAGCATATTCCCATTCCGCTTCTGTTGGTAACCGTTTGTTTGCCCAGTTTGCATACGCTACAGCATCATTCCAAGACACGTTCACTACAGGATGTTCAGGTTTATTGAATCTTGTGTCATGCCAAAGCGGTGGTAAAGCGTATCCTGTTGCTGATACAAACTTTTGGTATTGTGAATTCGTTACCTCATATATATCAATGTAAAACGCATCAATAAAGACTTCATGAACTGGATATTCGTCAAAATCACCATTGTTACTATCAGAGTCACCCATCAGAAATGTGCCTGCGGGAATAAATCGCATTTTTGCATGATCTATATTGGATACAATTGTTTCCTCAAATTCCTTTGTTGTTATTACCTCTTGAGAAGAATCCATACACGCCCATAAAAAGATTATTGAAATTAGAAAAACAACTTTCATGCTGATATATTTTTACTATTTTCTATCGTAGAAACTACCTCTGTTGCAGCCTGAACCAACAGTTTTTGCTCATTCTCAAACAAAGTACGTACATCAAACCATAGTTGATCGTTTTCAATTCTTCCAATGATTGGGTTGCTGCAATCTCTAAAATACTCCGACAATTTTTCCACAGAAACCTTTTCAGGAGTAAGTACAACTGCAATACTTGGTATTGTTTCAGTAGGTAATGAACCGCTTCCAATCTCTGACTGTGTTTCAGTAATTGCAATTGAGATATTCTTATCAAAAATTGCTCGTAACTTGTCAGATAGCTGTTCTGCTGTTGTCTTTAAATCTTCAATTGAACGTGTGTATCTTTTTAGCATTGGTAATTTATCTGAAATATTATCCTGAATTAGATATGTCTGTAAGGTAGCTGAAAGTGCTGCGATTGTTAGTTTGTCAACACGAAGTGCACGCATCAAAGGATTCTTACGGATCTGATGTATCCATTCTGCTTTACCTACAATAATTCCAGCTTGTGGACCGCCAAGAAGTTTATCTCCACTGAAAGTAACAATGTCTACACCCGTTTCAATTCGATCAGCGACAACAGGTTCTTTAGGCAGTCCAAATTGGGAAAGGTCAATCAATGCACCGCTACCTAAATCTTCCATCGTTGGTATACCGCGTTCATTACCGAGTTCGGTCAATTCTTGCATTTCTGGTGTTGAGGTAAAGCCTACAACTTTGTAATTACTTGGATGTACCTTTAGTAGGAGTGCAGTATCTTCATTAATTGCATTTGCATAATCACGTAAATGAGTTCGATTTGTGGTTCCTACTTCTTTTAGAATCGCACCGCTTGCTTCCATCACATCAGGAATACGAAATGAACCACCGATTTCAATAAGTTCACCACGTGAAACGATTACCTCTTTCCCTTGTGCAACAGTTTGCAGTGCAATCAAAACAGCAGCGGCATTGTTATTTACGACTGTTGCTGCTTCACAACCTGTCAGTTGTTGTAGCATCGGTTCTGTAATACGGTCACGATGGCCACGTTTACCTGTGTCAAGATCATATTCAAGGTTGACATAATTTTGGGCTGCTTCTTGTAGGCTTTTACAAACTGAAGGAGACAGTAATGAACGACCTAAATTGGTGTGTGTTATTGTGCCTGTTGCATTAATAACAGTACGTAGGGGTGGTCTCGTTTTTTCTTTAATCCATTTGTGGACTAATGTTGGGTATTCTGACGGTTCTGGTAGGATAACATTTTCATCGCCCTGCAGAATTTGTTCGCGAAGCTCTGAGACCACTGATCTGAGTGCTGCGGTAACATACCTCCGAGCATAAATTGTATGCAGTGCTTGCATCTCTGGTAGTGATAGCAGTTTTTCGATCGACGGTAGTTGCCGCAGCAAGTTTTCAGTGGTGGATTGTTTTTCAGTGTTTGTTGACAAAATCTTATACCGAAATAGATTATTGATTGGGTTACCATGTTATCTGTTTTTGCATTTTAGTCAAGAAAAAAATAGGCAGATACCCAAAAAGGATACCTACCTGTGATAAAATACGTCGAGGGGTGTTATTCTTCAACGTCCGGTTCCAACGCCTTCAGCACCGACTCTGCAAATGACTTCTCATAGTTGGCAGTGACTAACTCTCTTGCAAGCTGCTGTCGCTGCTCTGGCGTTGCACCCTTTACCCCCGATACCACTTCTCGAACCTTAGATACAACCGACTTTTGCAGCTGCGATGTCCGAAGTTTCAAGGCATCCCGATCTTCTTGTGTCGGAAAAAACTCATCAAACTCCGCAGTGGTCATATATTGAGAGACCACCACATCAAAGTATTTCTTATCTAAATCTACACGAAATGGACGAAATGAAGCATACACAGCAGACACAGATTTAACAGGATCAAGGGTGGTAACAGTAGACTGTTGTGAAACTGCTACGTCTTCGGGTGCGTTTGACGAAGTATCTATATCCCTCGAAGGCGAAACAAGGGATTCTGATGGAACTGCAGGCTCAGCAAGTCCTGATTCTGCAGGCACAAAATTCTTTAACTCCGCAAGAAGTTTATCCGCTTCTGCCATCGCTTGCTGATACGGTTTCAGCCACTCTGGCGGGTTCTTCTCCCATTCCTCCATCTTTCGCTGAACGGTTTCCTGTATCTCAACTTCCAGGTTCTGTTCCCGGTTCTGTTCCCATTTGAGGTCTTCAATACGTTCATGGTAACCTGCCAAAAAGTCGCGCAAAGTATCTGCATACTCGGAATCTCCTTTCGCTTCAGCTTTTTGAATTCGTGCTTCCATTTCAGGAATCCCCGACTCCCACTTTTGAATTTCCTTTGCGTAATACGCATCGGGGTCAATCCGTTTGAGCTCCTCATCTCTTTGCCCCTTTGCTGCAACTTTTTCTTCTATTTCACGCATCGTTGACACATCTTCTTGTATAACATTAACCAGTTTAAGAGCTTTTTGTTCTTTCTCTTCTGGCGAGTAAAGATTATCTAAGATCCGATAATATTGAAGGAGAGACGCAAATATACCCTCAACACGAGCGTTTTCAGGATAAAAACCCATCAGGATTCTGACTATCTCCTTGTCACTTTTTTCTTTAATCGGAGCCAGTTTAGCGAGCATGTGTGCCATTTCCGACCTGTCTGATGCAGTAATAGGTTCTGAACGACCGATTGACAAGTCTACGTCTATATTCTCATGTGTTTCAAGCAAGAGTTTTGCTTCCATGATCGCTGCTTCTGTTGGCATGTTTTCCTCCTGTTCTGGATTCGCTGTGCTTGGCGTGGAGACATCGGGATCTGGATTGTGTTGATACAATAACCAACCAAACACACCCAGCATCAATAACAGAATAACAATGGCACCTCTGATAATTTTCTGTCTTATATTCTCATTCCTCATGGTTTAATACCTCCTCAATTGCTCTTTTCAGTTCAGGGCTATTGTCAAGAATTCGTTGCTATGCTTCAGGTACCAGTTCACGAATCTCCTCAATTTTACTCTTAGCAGCAGTGATTTTATCCTCGGTTACCAGTTGTCGTGCTTCTTCTAAAGCACGTTCTATCCGCTTTGCATCGAGTTCTAAGATTTTGGCTTTATGATCTTTAGTGAGTTTTCTGGCTATAGCTAACTGCTCATTCGCCCACCTGTTCCAATTATCACGATTAATTTGGGCAAAGCTAACGGTTCTCATTGCATCGCCTTCCTCAGACTTTCTAACTTTCACCGCTTCTTCTGCAGTGGTAATCGCATTTAAAGCTTCCGCAGTTTTGCTTTCCCACTGTTGCCATTCGCTATGCAGACGTGAACCTTCACTGCAAAGAAAATCCTCATCACACCAATCACAATAATGCACATGATTGTTATACGCATTATTTTTCAATTGCGTATCCTCTTTTGTAGTCTGATGCTTCGACTTTGCTATGCTTACTGCTGTTTTCGCATCAGTGACGGCTTGTGTTGCAGCAGTCAACGCATCCTCTGCAGTCTCAAGCGCGGTTTCAGCTGTTATTAATTTAGTATTCCATTCCCAAAAGATATCCCAAGCACTCCTTCTTTGATTATACAGTTTGCTAACTTCTTTTTCAAGAGCCTTGATTTGTTCATCAAGGTCTTTTATCATATCATCAATCAGGTAGTAGAGTGTTATTGCCGTTGACGCTACACCAACAATAGTCCAAAGCAGCTTACCAGTTATAGCTACGGTTGCAATAATGGGAACGGGAGCTGGAGCGTACAGGGGAAAAATGATACATAATAAACTGACATTTATCACAAGGTTGTTTATACTGCTAACAATCAATATATAGAAGGGATAGTGTTATGAAAATGCGATTTGATTTTATAGATTTATCTTGACTTTTAGCACATGAGATATCATCCTAATTTAAAAAACTTATGACATATTCATAAAATAGGTGGCTATCTCATGCAAAATCATATTATCACTTCTGTAAAGTTTTTTCAAACACTTCTCTACTCTAATTTTTATGGGTGTGTAAAGTTTTTGCACCATAGGCGTCAATTTAAGGCAGCTAATCCTCGCACACATCGTAGGGGCGAGGTCTCCTCGCACACATCGTAGGGGCGAGGTCTCCTCGCACACATCGTAGGGGCGAGGTCTCCCTCGCACACATCGTAGGGGCGAGGTCTCCTCGCCCGTGTAAACGAACTTCCAATCGGGCGGGGAAACCCCGCCCCTACAATAAAGGTGCCATCTGAAGGAATTAGAACATCCAAGGTTTCACTTACACAAGAATAGAGAACTTCTTACTTAAACAGGACTTACGCAGTTTTCACGATCCAATCAAGAATTAAGACGAAAACGATGTAATTTACAGCATTTTTTAGGGTTCCGGCGCGCTTACAAAGCACGCCTACCGTTGGGTGCGTAAGTCCTGTTAAATTGACGCCTATGGGTGTGTAAAGTTTTTGCACAAACATCCCACTCTCCATTGTAGGTCAGGTCTCTGTGCACCGCGGCAACTGATTAAATGAGAGATTGCGGACACAGAGTCCTAATGAGTTTTGACGTTCAAGTTGTGTATTCGTAGGGGTGTGGTTTCCACACATGAATCTACGCAAACTCAAAAACCAAACGGGTTGGGGAACCCAACCCCTACGAATTCAACTACCAATTTTGATTGTCAAACTTCATTAGGTGTCAATATAAAGAAATATTGTTAATATTAACCATATTCTTCAGTCCTGTAGGGACGATATGTTTATAGAAATACATATCCCCACGTCTTTTTAGTCCCGACAAATGCCATACGCGCATTTGGCGTTGATTTGGTAGAGACGATATGTTTATCCTTCTATGTCGTTCCTACGGAACTAAAGAGAGGGGATGTGATAACGTCTTCTATAAACATTGCGTCCCTACGGGACTAAAGAGAACAAAAGTTAGTACCTCTGTGCAAAAACTTTACACACCCTTTTTTATGGTAAAACGACCTAAATTGTGATATACTATTTATATCATGTCTATAAAACTTCACCACATACGTAATTTCTGTATATTAGGACACATAGACCACGGAAAAAGCACACTAAGTGATCGCCTTTTAGAGCATACAAACACTCTTGAAGAAAGAGATATGCGCGAACAAGTTCTTGATCTGATGGATCTGGAGCGGGAACGTGGGATCACCATTAAAGCTACTGCAGTAAAACTACAATATCATTCTGAAGACGATATACATTATGAGCTTAACTTAATTGATACACCAGGACATGTGGATTTTACCTACGAAGTTTCGCGGAGTCTTGCAGCTTGTGAAGGTGCAATACTAATCGTTGACGCAGCACAAGGTGTTGAAGCACAAACATTGGCAAATGCGTATCTTGCAATTAATAACGACCTTGAGATTATACCAGTAATAAATAAAATTGATCTTCCTGCTGCCCAACCCGATGAAGTCAAAAGACAAATAGAAGAGGTAATTGGTATACCAGCAGATGATGCGTTATTGGTGAGTGCAAAGACTGGAACAGGAATCCCTGCCATTTTAGATGCAGTTGTAGATCGAATACCCCCACCTGAAGGACTCTCTGTTGCACCGTTGAAAGCACTTGTATTGGACTCTGTATACAACAACTATCGCGGTGTGATTATGTATACACGCATTTTTGATGGTTACGTTGCACCGGGTGACAAGATTCAATTGATGCAATCAAGAAGGTCTTATGAAGTTGAAGAAGTCGGAATTTTCACACCACAAATGCAACCAACGTCCGAACTAAAAACAGGTTCGGTGGGTTATCTCATCGCAGGTATTCGTGACATAGATAAGGCAAAGATCGGTGATACCATTACAAGTCATCTACATCCTACCGAATTACCACTCCCAGGCTATCAAGAAATAAAACCGCTTGTATTTAGTGGACTATATCCTGCGGATACAGACCATTTCCATTCTCTTCGTGAAGCTCTGGAAAAACTTCGTCTAAATGATGCTTCATTTACCTTTGAACCTGAAACTTCTGTGGCACTTGGATTTGGCTTTCGGTGTGGGTTCTTAGGCCTACTGCACATGGAGATTATTCATGAAAGACTTGAACGAGAATTCAAACTGGCTCTTATTCGCACTGCTCCCAGTGTGAAATATAGAGTGTATCTTAAATCAGGTGAAGAAGTGTTTGTTGAGAATCCAACACTTTTACCTGAAGTACAAGATATTGAACGAATTGAAGAACCGTATGTCAATATTGATATAATAGTACCGCGTCAATATATAGGCAACGTAATGGAACTTAGTCAGAAACGACGGGGTGTGTATAAACGGATGAACCAATTGGATGTAAGTCGAGTTCAATTGCTATATGAGCTGCCACTGAGCGAAATGCTGATGGACTTTTATCCAAAACTGAAGTCTCTTACTCGCGGGTATGCTTCATTGGAATATGATATTGGTGAATACAAAACAGAAAAACTTGTGAAGTTAGATGTACTTCTGCATGGAAAACCTGTTGACGCGTTATCTACCATTCTACCACGTGAAAATGCTGAGTCGCGTGGAAAGAATTTAGTTCATAAACTACGTGAATTGATACCAAGACAGATGTTTGAGATACCAATTCAAGCAGCGATAGGAAATAAGGTTGTCGCACGTGAGACTGTCAGAGCACTACGGAAAAACGTAACTGCAAAATGTTACGGTGGCGACATTACCAGAAAAAGAAAACTATTGGAACGACAAAAGGAAGGCAAAAAGAGACTCAAACAGATTGGTAGTGTAGATGTTCCACAAGAAGCATTCATGGCAATGCTGGAAACTGAAGAATAATAATAGATAGAAAGAAATAAAATTTGTCTAAACGCAAGAGATATACCATGCTTCTGATTAGAAAATCCATCAAATTATTTACGTTTATTCTATTATTGTCTTTATTGTGTCCGCTTACTTATGCAGCAACAATTAATGTTCCAGCAGATCAACCTACAATTCAAGCCGGTATTAATATAGCACAAAATGGTGACACTGTTTTAGTAGATGATGGCATCTATAAAGGTGAAGGAAATGTAAATATAGATTTTAAAGGAAAACGTATTACCGTTAAATCTCGTAATGGTGCTGTAGAAACGATTATTGTCTGTGAGGAGAAAACTGGTACAGTAGGATTTAATTTCAATAATAATGAAAAAGATACATCTGTATTAGAAGGATTTACAATCAGAAATGGATTTCATGATATGGCTGGTGGAATCTTGGTAGAATATTCATCCCCTACTATAAACAACTGCGTGATTGAAGGAAACACCGAAAAGACAGGAATAGGTATATGGTGCTATAATTCAGATCCTATCATAACCGGCTGCATAGTAACACATAGCTCTTATGGAATACACACTTGGGGTGTTGAATACGAGAATTTAGTTAAATTAATAGAAGATGATTTACAACCCATTATCAAGGATTGTACTATATCTAACAACTCAGGCGTTGGCATATCCTGCTTGCAAGATGTTAATGTTTCAATAGAAAACTGTACTATAATTAATAACGATAAAAGAGGTATTAAATTCATCTATTTTGCAAGTGGAGATATAACTAATTGTCATATAACCCAGAATTCTGGTGGAGGTTTAGAATGTGTAGAATATTCTCGTATGACAATTAAAGACTCAAGAATAGATCATAATACTGCAAAAAATGGTGGTGGAATATCCCGTGGTCCAACATCAAGATTGAATGTAACCAATAGTCTAATTGTTAATAATACAGCATTATATTATGGTGGTGGTATTGAGTCTATAGGAAAAACTGGGATTGTAGAGATTAAAAATTGCACAATTTCAAAAAACACAGCAGGTGTTAGAGGTGGTGGGGTTTTTGTTAGTTTATTTGGTAGTACATTTACTATAGCTAATTCAATAGTTTGGGGTAATTCTTCCAATGGTACGCATGCGGAATTCTTCACTTCAGGTAGAGGTGTAACTATTCAATCATGTAATATTAAAGATGGATTAGATGGAATTGGTCAAAATCCTGATGAAGGGGATATTATCTACGAAAACAACATAGATGAAAACCCATTGTTCGTTGATGAAGATTCTGGTAATTTTCGTCTTAAGGCTAATAGTCCAGCGGCGAATATGGGTGCTTATGTCCGTGAGGGTTCGTTAAGTGTTACTCCATCTGGAAAACGTATTGTTAAATGGGGTGACTTAAAACGTAAGTCACGCTCCTCATCATTCTTTAAATAAACAGGACTTACGTACCGAACGGTAGGCGTGCTTTGTAGGCGGGGAATGCCAAAAGGCATTCATACCGTTGATTTCTTGATTTGGCGCTGGAAACCGAAAAAATGCTGAAAATTACATCATTTTCGTCGTAATTCTTGATTAAAACATGAAAACTGCGTAAGTCCTGAATAGAGTAAGGTAGTAATTAGTCTGTTTGTAAAAAAGGAAACATCGTGCAGAGCAAAGTTTATATCAGCTTAACACTCATTACTTGTTTCTCTATTTCTTGTCAACTAACTTTTGCAGCAACAATTAATGTTCCAGTAGATCAACCTACAATTCAAGCGGGTATTGACTTTGCAAATAGTGGTGATACTGTTTTAGTAGATGATGGCATCTATAAAGGTAAAGGAAACATAAATATAGATTTTATGGGTAAAAGTATAACCGTAAAATCTCGCAATGGTGCTGAAACAACAATTGTTGACTGTGAGAATAGGTTTTTAACCAGAGGCTTTATCTTCAAAAACAACGAAACTGAAACTTCTGTATTAGATGGATTCACAATAAAAAATGGGATGCATGAAATTGGTGGAGGTATATACTGTGTTTTAGCGTCACCCACGATAAAAAAATGTATCATTTCACATAACCATGCAACTTCAACTGTGGAAGATGTTGGAGGTGGCGGTGGAATGTATTTTAAACAATCATCTGCGAAGTTAATTGACTGTCAAATCTCTCATAATATTGCGGATTCTACACGTGGGAGCGGCATCCTTTTTGACACGATGGTTTTAGAAACAGAACAAGAAATCATTATCTTTGAACCTGTAATCGCAACTAAATGCATTATTTCAGATAACACTGGTATTGGTGTTTTTTCCTATAGATCTGCTCCGATATTACGAGACTGCACAGTATCAAAAAACAGTGGACGAGGTATTTTATGCGATCATATCTCACGCGGTGTTATGGTTGATAATTGTCTAATTGAACAAAACAATGGTGGTATTGAATGTATACGAAGTTCATTGATGGTTATCAATAATTGTTTCATAAAACAAAATAATGCTTATATCGGTGGTGGAATTCTATGTTCACCTTCATCTGAAGTAAACGTTGTAGGTTGTATAATATATGAGAACACAGCAGATGTAGATGGTGGTGGAATTTATATTGACTCAAGACAAGGAAGTGCATTGATTAAGTTTTGTACTATTGTTAACAATTACGCAGCTGATAGAGGAGGGGGTGTTTTTTCAATTACTTTCACTTCTATTTTTACATTAACTGATTCAATTATTTGGGGTAACGAATCTGGTAATACCCAATCTCAAGTCCGAATTACATCCAAAGGAACAGTAAGAAATTGTGATATACAAGGTGGTATTGACGAAATTGACTTGGAATCTGATGGAAAGCATTTTATCTATGAAGACAACATTGATGCGGATCCTATGTTCTTCAATATAGACTCTGGCAATTTTCGGTTAAAGGTAAATAGTCCGGCTTCAAAAATGGGTGCTTATGCACCACGTGAGGGTTCATTAAACATCAATCTCACTGGCAAACGGATAGTTAGATGGGCTGACTTGAAACGTAAATGAGCCTTCTTTGCTGACAACAGTACCAAGAAACTGAAAATATATAATAATCAATCAATAAGAAAAAATACTACTGACAATAAGACATTGTTTTAGATTAAATCAGGACTTACGCAGTTTTCATGATTTGATGAAGAATTATGACGAAAATGGTGTAATTTTCAGCATTTTTTCGGTTTCCGGCGCGCTTACAAAGCACGCCTACCGTTGGGTGCGTAAGTCCTGTAAATAATAAATAATACCAATTCAAATAAATCTTGTCTCATTAAGGAATTCTACTGTTTACTGGCAGGGGGTTACTCTCTTCGGTAGGAGCGACCTCACGGTCGCGACCGGTAGGTCGCTCCTACCAGATTTCCGCTGCTAATGAGACATTATCACATGAAAATGGTATAATAAGAAAGGACTTCCGCATCGTTACGGATTACTATTTATCATGAGTACTGAAGTACAATTATCAAAATGGCAGAAATTCAGAAATACAGTTGTCTGGGAATACACCCAAGTTATTGTCGTTGCTCTTATTCTTGTTTTCGGATTCATTCGTCCCTTTGTAGTTGAAGCATTTAAGATACCTTCCGGATCTATGAAGGATACACTCCTAATCGGTGACCGTATACTTGTCTGTAAATTCATATACGGATTCAAAATACCAGGAACTGATATAAAAATATTTGATTTTCATAAACCTGCACGCGGTGATGTTTTTGTGTTCATTCCCCCGCATGAAACAAACCGAAACTTCATCAAACGTATTGTTGCTATTGAAGGAGATACAGTACATACAGAAGACAATATTCTTTATGTAAATGGAATAGCAGTTAAAGATAGTGAATATGCAAAGTATACTGCTAACCATTTAGTCAGACGGAATAATTTTCCACCGTTCCGAAAAATGGAAAAATATATGCGAGGTAATGATTTCTACAGTGATTACACATTGACCGAAACTCAATTCAAACGTAAATTTCCTGAGGGCAAACCTTTTGTTGTACCAAAAGGCTATGTTTTTGCAATGGGAGATAATAGAGACCAAAGCAGCGATAGTCGCACTTGGGGACCTGTCCCTGTTGATAGCATCAAAGGACAAGCATTTATGGTATATTGGTCATTCCGAGATTTAACAGACGAAAAATTTCATAATGCAAAAATATGGGAATTCTGGAAAATGATTGGTAATATAAGGTTCAATCGTATCGGAAAACTGATCCATACATACCCCGGAATCGAATAATGTTTCAAGATAGACGAAATCTTATCATCGGTACTGCTGGACATGTTGATCACGGAAAAACTGCTCTGGTTGGTACTTTGACAGGTATTGAGACTGATAGACTCAAAGAGGAACGCGAACGCGGTCTGTCCATTGAACTGGGTTTTGCCTATTTTGACCTACCTGACAACTCACGTGCAGGTATAGTCGATGTGCCTGGACACGAAAAATTCATTCGCAACATGCTTTCTGGTGCTTATGGAATGGACATAGTCCTTTTCGTTGTGGATGCAAAAGAGGGGGTACAGGAACAGACACTTGAACACTTAGCAATTTTAGATTTACTGAGTATCTCAAACGGCATTCTCGTCATGACAAAGTCTGATTTAGCAACACCAGACGAATTGCAGGAAGCAACCGAAATGACACAGGAAATACTTGTCGGTACTTCACTTGAGGGAATTCCTTCAGTTAGTGTTTCATCTATCACAGGGGACGGTATTGAAAAATTAAAACGGATGATAGTTGAACAAGTAAACATTGCCACAGATAAACAAATAATTGATGGGATACCTCGTCTATATGTTGATAGGGTTTTCTCAATACAAGGTTTTGGCGCGGTTGTAACTGGTACACTCATTGGAGGAACAGTCAATAAAGACCAGAGAATGGTTATTTTACCACAAGGAGACATCGTTCGCGTACGTGGTATCCAAGTACATAATGAACCTGCAAATGTCGCACAAGCTGGACAAAGAACAGCCCTAAACCTATCAGGTATTACTGCACAAAAAATACAACGCGGGGATGTCCTATGTCCTATAGAGTATTTGAAAGTAACAGAGAACATTGATGTTTCGTTAAACGTGTTGTCCTCATTTCCAAGAATGCTTGAACATTGGGGACGTTTCAGACTATATCTTGGTACACGAGAACTATTCTGCAGATTAATTCTATTGATTGATGAAGCAATACTACCCGGTGACGCCGTTCAAGTTCAACTGCGGTTGGAACACCCGATACTCACTTTCAGAGGTGATAGGATCATTATACGTGATTTTTCTGCTCAACACACTGTCGGGGGCGGTCAGGTAATTAATCCTTTTGCTCCGAAACACAAACGTTTCACTCAAGATACAATAAACACTTTAGCAAAATGGGAAGAAGCAGACAACACACAAGTAGTAAATGCCGTCTTGGAAAATAGTCAGACTCTGTGTGTTGAAGAATCATTGCTTTTTTACTATATACCTTATTCTCAATCCGAAATAAATACCATTTTGAATTCATTAGAATCTGAAGAAAAAATCATCCGATGGGATAAAACTGGAAGAAATCCACTTGTTTCTGATGCTGCACGAACAAACCGTGTAATAGAAAAATTTCTAATCACATTGTCTAAATTTCATGAAACACATCCATTGCAAGTAGGTCAAAACGCTTCACAAATCTGCAGAGAACTCAAACTTGATGAGGTAGCTTTTGAGAAAATCACAAATCAACTTATTCGGTCAAAGAAAATAGCTAAACATGGAAACCTGCTTAGGTTAGAATCTCATGAGATCCAGTTTTCTGAAGAGGAGTCATCTGCTAAAGAAACACTTGAACAACTTTATTTAAATGCTGACATCAATACACCCGCACTAAAAGAATTGAACGCATTATTACCTGATTTTACACCACAACAGATTGAATCAACTTTTTATGCTTTGTTAAATCTCGGTATGTTTATAAAAGCAGCGGATAATTTCTATCTTCACAAGGATGTTTATGAAAAGAAAAAAGAACTATTAACTAATTTTCTACGAAAAAACGGTACGATCACAGTTGCAGAATTTCGTGAATTGGCACAGACATCTCGGAAATATGCTGTACCATTCCTTGAGTATTGTGATACACAAAATGTTACAGTCCGTGATGGAAATGTACGGAGATTGTCAACAAAATATAGTTAACTCTCAATGATAAGATAATATCCATAACTGACAATGGGGGAGGATAGGGTCTGGTGTCCCTACCGGTCTTCAAAACCGGCTTGTCCATGCAAGTGGATAGGTGGGTTCGATTCCCACCCTCTCCCGCCATTCAAACTATCTACCAATTACAATACAAATGAATAATAATTCAGTAATTACCCTTCCAATTGTTACTCCAAAAATACACAAACGTAGACATCCATCATGGATAAAGGCGCGTGTTCCTAGTGGTAAAAACTACACAGACCTAAAACAACTCATGCGTAATTTAAAACTACACACAGTCTGTGAAGAAGCAAAATGTCCCAATATCGGTGAATGTTGGAATAGTCGTACTGCTACATTTATGATTTTAGGAGATGTCTGCACACGTCGGTGTATGTTCTGTGCAGTAAAAAAAGGGAAGCCAAACGGTAACGCAGACAAAGATGAACCCAGAAGACTTGGAGAAGCTGTAGGCTATTTGAAACTAAATCACGTTGTCATCACTTCTGTCAATCGTGACGATTTGTCTGATGGTGGAGCAACAGTATTTGCAGAATGTATCTCCGAAGCGCGGAAAAACCGTCCAACTTGTACCGTTGAAGTTCTTATACCTGATCTTGAAGGAAACTGGGACGCACTTGAAGTGATCATACAAGCACAACCAGAAATACTAAACCACAATACCGAAACTGTTAAAAGACTCTATCGTCGTGTCAGACCTTATGCAAATTACCAACAATCTTTAAATCTCTTAAAACTTGGTAAGAAAATGAATCCTAAAGCTCTTACAAAATCGGGACTTATGGTAGGTTTAGGTGAAACAATAATTGAACTCTTAGAAACTATGCAAGATATTCGTAACACGGGATGCGACATTCTTACAATCGGGCAGTATCTATCTCCATCCGCACGGCACCTTCCTATTCAACGTTATTATACGCCTGAGGAATTCAATGAGTTAAAAGATGCAGGCTATGATATGGGTTTTCGCCATGTAGAATCTGGAGCCTTGGTTCGTAGTTCATACCACGCAAAAGAACAAGCACAATTATCATTATTGAATTTAGCAGCCAAATCATAATTTATCCCAGTGGTGTTTAAAGTTTGGTATTATTTATCCTGAAAATCTTGGTACAGACGGAATAGTATTCCGCTCAAGCAGCCATCAGCAAACCACAGAAACCAAAAGTCATCATACCCTCAATCTCATTGGATATATATTGGATATATATTGGGAATCCCCAAAGACAATCACACAAAAAACAACAAATCCCATTTAAAATCACAAAATATATCATATCTAAATGATTATGTAGCATTATTTCGTAGGTCGCAGGGTTATTTAGTTTTCAATATTTTTGGTATTATCTTGCTATGTCGTTAATTTTATGGGATACCATCTTGTCTCGTTCTTTAGTCCCGTATGAAGATTAATTTATTAATCGGGTAATAAATATTTTTCAGATTGTAGGTGTGCTTTGTAAGCGCGCTCTTGGGACTTGATGTGCCAGCGCGCTTACAAAGCACGCCTGCAGGTGGGTGGGGGCGCTTACAAAGCACGCCTGCAGGTGGGGGGCAGTTGGAGGGCGCGCGGACAAAGCACGCCTGCAGGTGGAGGGCAATTGGAGGGTGCGCGGACAAAGCACGCCTGCAGGTGGGGGGCAGTTGGAGGGCGCGCGGACAAAGCACGCCTGCAGGTGGGGGGCAGCTGGAGGGCGCGCGGACAAAGCACGCCTGCAGTTAGGGGACAGTGGGAGGGCGCGCTTACAAAGCACGCCTGCAGTTAGGGGGCAGTTGGAGGGCGCGCTTACAAAGCACGCCTGCAGTTAGGGGGCAGGTGGGGGGCGCGCTTACAAAGCACGCCTGCAGGTGGGGGGCAGTTGGAGGGCGCGCTTACAAAGCACGCCTGCAGGTGGGGGGCAGTGGGAGGGCGCGCTTACAAAGCACGCCTGCAGTTAGGGGGCAGTGGGAGGGCGCGCTTACAAAGCACGCCTGCAGGTGGGGGGCGCGCTTACAAAGCACGCCTGCAGGTGGGGGGCAGTTGGAGGGCGCGCTTACAAAGCACGCCTGCAGTTAGGGGGCAGTGGGAGGGCGCGCTTACAAAGCACGCCTGCAGTTATACCCAATTAACGTGAGTCGTCTTGCTAAGTGTGCGGTTAGGAAACCGCACCTACCGTTGGAAAAAGATAAATTACGTTAATTTGGTATTAGGGGGCAGTGGGAGGGCGCGGCGGACAAAGCACGCCTGCAGTTAGGGGGCAGTGGGGAGGCGCGCGGACAAAGCACGCCTGCAGGTGGTGGCGCGCTTACAAAGCACGCCTGCAGGTGGGAGGCAGTTGGGGCGCGCGGACAAAGCACGCCTGCAGGTGGGAGGCAGTTGGGGCGCGCGGACAAAGCACGCCTGAAGGTGGGGAGCAGTTGGGGCGCGCGGACAAAGCACGCCTGAAGGTGGGGGGCAGTTGGGGCGCGCGCGGACAAAGCACGCCTGCAGTTAGGGGGCAGTTGGAGGGCGCGCGGACAAAGCACGCCTGCAGGTGGGGGGCAGTTGGAGGGCGCGCGGACAAAGCACGCCTGCAGTTAGGGGACAGTGGGAGGGCGCGCTTACAAAGCACGCCTGCAGTTAGGGGGCAGTGGAAGGGCGCGCTTACAAAGCAGCCTGCAGTTAGGGGGCAGGTGGGGGGCGCGCTTACAAAGCACGCCTGAAGGTGGGGGGCAGTGGGAGGGCGCGCTTACAAAGCACGCCTGCAGTTAGGGGGCAGTTGGAGGGCGCGCTTACAAAGCACGCCTGCAGTTAGGGGGCAGTGGGAGGGCGCGCTTACAAAGCAGCCTGCAGTTAGGGGGCAGTTGGAGGGCGCGCTTACAAAGCACGCCTGCAGTTAGGGGGCAGGTGGGGGGCGCGCTTACAAAGCACGCCTGCAGGTGGGGGGCAGTGGGAGGGCGCGCTTACAAAGCACGCCTGCAGTTAGGGGGCAGTTGGAGGGCGCGCTTACAAAGCACGCCTGCAGTTAGGGGGCAGTGGGAGGGCGCGGCGGACAAAGCACGCCTGCAGTTAGGGGGCAGTGGGGAGGCGCGCGGACAAAGCACGCCTGCAGTTAGGGGGCAGGTGGGGGGGCGCGGACAAAGCACCAAATCAACGGTATGAATGCCATTTAGGCATTCCCCGCCTGCGGTTGGGGGTGCGCGGACAAAGCACCAAATCAACGGTATGAATGCCATTTAGGCATTCCCCGCCTACCGTAGCCGGATTAGTAGAATTACTCAAAGTATTTTTTAATCTTCAATAGGGACTATATGTTTATAGAAAATGTTTTCCACCCCACTTGAGTTCCGTAGGAATGACATAGAAGAATAAAAATATCGTCCCTACGGGACTAAAGAACTGTGGAGAGTATTCGTTTTCTATAAACATATCGTCCCTACGGGACTATAGAGCGATGTTCATGTTTCAAAAATCTAAAACTGATGCATAAAGTTCGGTTAGGAAACCGAAACTGGATATTAACTTTCAGTAAATCTCAATAACAGAAAACTCTTAAAACTAAATAACCCTTCGTAGGTCGGGTAGAACTTGCGAAACTCAACACGTATGATTTAATGTAAGTTTCCAATGTCGGGTTTCGCAAGCTTTACCCAACCTACAGTTTATTCGGTGCGTAAGTCCTGTAAGAAAACACAAACAAAAAAACGATGAAAAATCCATTTAGTTGTTTTTTTCAAAATTTCCGAAATTCTTAAAACCGAGATAAAACCATACCACAACAGGATCGAGGACACTTATGAAAAAAAATGCAAAATACAAGAAAAAAACAACTAACATTTTTCTCAATTGACACATGTTTCACAGCATAGCAAATGTATCAGGCTAATTGTTTACATTCCATTTCATAAATCATCCGTAGTGTAGGGTCACCGTTGCCTGCGATGGATATCCATTTGCCATGAATATACCATTGTAAAGTGATGTTCCTTTGGAATACCTTTAGACGAATATGCACATGGTAAATGCTATGATTCATACCGTTGATTTGGAGAAAGCCAAAGGCACATGCATACCTAAGATATGGTGATTCCGACAAAACCTATGATACAGTCTACACACATGAAAAATATTTACAGCCCAGATGTTACTTTTATATGATGTTTTATTTCTGTATGTGCTATACTAATTACAATTACATTTTGACTATTCACATAGACACTAAACTCAAAACATATACAGGACTTACGCAGTTTTCATGATCCAATCAAGAATTAAGACGAAAACGATGTAATTTCCAGCATTTTTTAGGTTTCCGGCGCGCTTACAAAGCACGCCTACCGTTGGGTGCATAAGTCCTGATATAAATAAACAAGGAAATCCTAATGGTAAATGTTATCGTTAATGGTGCCTGTGGGCGGATGGGTAGACTGATTATCAAAGGTGTTGCTCAACAAGAGGATATGCAAGTTGTAGGTGCAATTGAATTTGCACAACATCCAGAGATAGGAAATGATATTGGAATCGTTTCAGGTATAGGTGAATTGGATGTTAAAATCAACAGCAAGCTCAGTGATGTAATTGAAAAGGGTGATGTTGTCATTGAATTCTCAAAACCAAACGCTTCATTAGTACATCTACGACAAGTTGTGAAAGCTGATAAAGCAATGGTTCTTGCTACCACAGGATTTAGTTCAGACGAATTAGCAGAAATACACGAGCTCGCACCAAAGATACGCTGCGTCATGGCACCAAACATGAGCCTCGGTGTAAATGTAATGATCAAAGCACTTGAATTAATCGCAAAATCTCTTGGCGATGACTATGATATTGAAGTGATAGAGGCACACCACAATCACAAAGCCGACTCACCCAGCGGCACTGCACTCAGATTAGCAGAGACAGTTGCCAACGCATTAGGACGAGATTTGGAGGAAGTTGGAGTTTACGGTAGACATGGAATCATCGGACCTCGTCCGAATAAACAGATCGGAATACATGCAATTCGGGGTGGTGACATCGCAGGTGACCACACCGTTATGTTTGCTACTGAGGGTGAACGTCTCAGTGTTGTCCACCGCGCACATAGTCCTGAAGCGTTTGCTAAAGGGGCAATCCGTGCTGCAAGGTGGGTCATAAATGCTTCCAGAGGATTACACGATGTCAGCGAAGTCCTTTTTGAACAGAGTCAATAGATATACAAAACGTGTACTATCAAGTGTATTTCTATGCAACATTATTGCGATAATGTTAGTTCTCGGTTGCTCAAACACACCGAAAAAATCCATCGGTGTATGGAAAACCGTTTTGGAAGGGGATTGGAATGCTCGATTAAACGATGTTCATTTTGTTACTGAAACACATGGATGGGCTGTGGGAAATGCAATCGGGCAGGTTCCTAATCATTCGCATCAGGAAGCCAGCAATTCCAATCATTCTTATAACGATGGCGCAGAAAGCATTATTATCCATACGAACGATGGTGGTAAAAATTGGAAGAGACAACATAGTGGAATATTTGGACATCCTTTAAATAAAGTTTTTTTCCTAAGCAAGAATAAAGGATGGTGTGTTGGGGAAGCAGGTGTAATCATAACCACAATGGATGGAGGCAGAAATTGGAAACAGATTGAAACATCCACAAAACATAATCTTCATAGCATATATTTGAAAAATAATACTGGATGGATAGTGGGTGATTGGGGAACAATCCTAAAATCTGTTGATGGTGGTAAAACTTATAAGCAAGTTGATGGTAGTTCTATCCGTAGGAAATCATTAAAAGGTATTTATTTTTTTGACAATTTAAACGGATGGATTATCACCTACAGCACACCGAATCAAAATGAACAACCAGGAAATATCTATTTTACCGATGATGGTGGAACAACATGGCATAAACAATTCTCAACAGATTCAGCTCTTTTTGGTTTATATTTTATTGATAGAATGAATGGATGGGTGATAGGAGACAAACGTAGTCTTTATACAACAATTGACGGTGGAGAAACTTGGGAATTTGTAACTGATGGAAGCAACATAAGACATAAGGAAGAATACGGTCAACCTGAATATTTTGGGAACGAACCCCTACACACATTTACTTTATATGATATTGATGTTGTTGATAATCAGTATGGATGGATTGTTGGTGATTTAGGGGTTGTCCTTCATACTAAGTCTGTTCTGATGAAGAATGAAAAGAACGTTTGGAAACATCAACGCGGAGGTCCAAGGTTTCACAACAGTTCGGACGGTGTGCTATTAGGAGTAGATTTTGTATCAAAAAAACTGGGTTGGACGGTAGGTGAAAACGGGACTATTCTACATACCCGCAACGGTGGAATCACTTGGGAGGCACAATCAAGTCCAACACATCTGCTTTTTGATGTTTGTATTACATCTAAAAACAGTGGATTCGTAGTCGGCGATCGTGGTACGATACTTCAAACAGATGATGGTGGAAGTAAATGGAACGCGCAAGATAGTCGTACAGCAGAATGTTTCGGAGCAACACATTTTGTAACAAAACAAAAAGGATGGGCGGTTGCTGAAGCTGGAGTAATACTTCATACGACAAACGGTGGGGAAGTATGGCTACCACAAACATCCAATACAAAACAAGACTTACTCACAGTTTTCTTTGTAGATGCTGAAACCGGATGGTGCGCCGGTAGTGCAGGTGAAATCGTTCACACCTCGGATGGTGGAAAAACATGGTCAAAACAAAAAAGTGGCACTCTATTTAACCTATTTGATATACATTTTACGTCAAAGAATGATGGGTGGGTTGTTGGTTTATTTGGAACATTGATATTTACTATTGATGGTGGCAAAAAATGGCAGCTTTCAACACTAACACACCATCTCTCAAAAACAGATAGAAATAAAAATATTTGGTTAAATGCAGTCTATTTTGTTAATAAAGACGTAGGTTGGGTTGTTGGTGAGGACGGTTTTGTTTTCCATACAAAGAATAGTGGTAAAACTTGGTCTCGCAAATTCAGTAACACACAAGACTTTCTTTATGATGTGTTTTTTATTTCAAATGAAGAAGGTTGGATCGTCGGTAAAAACGGTATTGTTCTTCACACAATGGATGGTGGAGAGAATTGGAGACCTCAACGAACGGATACACGAACAGACCTTACATCAATACAAATGAGTAGTTCACGTTCTGGTTTAGTAACTGGACAAGGTGGAACTATTTTGAAATATGAAGTCATTGAAACGGAATAAGGCTATAGAAAATTGATTGATACATAGTAAGATGAATAACATGTAATATGGTTACACAACCTAATTACACTTGAAATAAAAAATGTCCTTTCATTAGGATATTGGATAGGAGAAAATACTATTTTGATTACTCTTGCAGAACGGTTACAGAAACTTCCACCATATCTTTTTGTCGATCTTCGACAAAAAATGAATGCTGCAAAAGAACGTGGTGTGGATGTCATCAGTCTTGGAATCGGTGATCCAGACATCCCAACTCCTGACCCAGTCGTAGATACATTTTGTAATACAATACAAGATATGGATGACCCAGATAGACACCGCTACGGTTGTGATAGTCCGGTACCAGAATTCCCAGAAGCAGTACAAAGTTTTTATCAACATCGCTTTGGTGTATCGTTATCCGATAATCAGATCGTCACAACCCTCGGCAGTAAAGATGCAATTGTGAAAATGGCGTTAGGTATTCTAAATCCTGGAGACATAGGAATAGCTGCGAGTCCAGGTTATCCTACCTATAACATCGGACATGTATTCTCAAGCGCAACGACATATTATGCACCACTCTTACGACAGAATGATTTTTACATAGACTTTAGCTCTATACCAGATGAAGTAAAACGACTTGCAAAGGTGCTTTGGATAAACTATCCAAATAATCCTACGACAGCTACTGCTGATTTGGACTTCTTTAAACGTGCTGTGGAATTTGGAAGACAGAACAATATCCTTATTGCACACGACAATGCATATAGCGAAAATACTTATGACGGCTATCGTTCTCCGAGTATATTACAAGTAGACGGGGCTGATGATGTTGCTGTCGAATTCTTCTCTTTGAGCAAAGCATTTAATATGACTGGTTGGAGATTAGGATTTGTTGTAGGAAATCCAACAGTTGTGGAAGCAGTCAAGAAAGTAAAAGATAATATTGACAATGGGTCACTGCGTGCATTACAATTCTCTGGAGCAAAAGCACTCTCTATCGCAGATGAAGTAACACCAAAACTGAACCAAATATACCAAAAACGTAGAGACATGGTGGTAAATGCATTAACACAAAGTGGTTGGAATGTTGATAAACCAAAAGCCACGATGTATATCTGGGCTCCCGTACCAGAACGTTTTAATGGGTCAAGTCGTGCATTTGCTACTGCACTCCTTGAAGAAGCGGGAGTTGTTGTTACACCCGGTCTCGGATATGGCCAGTGGAGTGAAGGTTATTACCGAATTTCACTCACATATCCAGATAATGTAATTTTAGAGGCAATCACACGGATTAGAGATTTCGCTAAAAAGTAAATATTTACACTCTATTTTGAATCCTATGAAAAAATTTATACTTATAACTATACTCAGTTCCTTTATTTTTCATGCACAATTTGTTGATGCATTTGAACAAATGAAGACATACACTGTCGCTGATGGCCTTGTAGGTCCAGTTGTACCCGTAATATTTCAGGATAGCCGTGGAGTGTTATGGTTCGGTTCTGACCGTGGGGGTGTAAGTCGATTTGATGGGAATAATTTTATTCCCTATGCTGGGGATTCTAACGTCTTTCGTGGTATTACTAAAAAAATAGTGGAGGACAAGTGGGGACATGTTTGGTTTCTAAGCCAGCATCCTTCAGAAGGTGACGGTGTTATTAGTAGATATGATGGTACAACCTTTTCCTATGTTAATGATGGAAACTGTCTTACTGTTGATAATGCTGGAGACGTTTGGATTGGCGGTAACAATTCTATTACACGATATACTGCGTTAAATAGTCAGGAAATACCACAACCCTTTCCAATTAACATTACTGCTACATCCATTGCCAGAATAAATGTCATATTTCAAAGTAACGATGACACTTATTGGCTTGGTGGAAACGACGCACAAGGTGTACTTATTATCAGTTTTCAGCAAGATACAAATATGTGGCAAGTTAGTACTTTAAGAAGACATGAGAATCTACCAAACATATCAAAAGAGCGTTCAGTGCATGTGATCATGCAAGATGCTGAGAATAATCTATGGTTCGGTGGAAAATCACTCCTTCTAAAATATGATGGAACACAATTTGAGGAAATTCTAAATACTACAATTGACCCTACAAAACAAACCGGGACGCCTCAGAATACATTATCACTGCAAGATCAAAATGTATATGTTAATAGTGATTCTCACGGTAGAATTTGGTTCAGCGATGAGCAGCAATTGAGTTGGTGGGATGGGGAAAAACTACAACGATTAAGGAGTTTTTCTCTGGACGCAAATCCCAATACTTTTCTACATGGCTCATTTGAAATTGAAGACGCATGGAACAAACTCTGGTTTGCAAGTCAATCTGGAGCACATCTATATGATAACAAGTATTTTGAAGAGAATACTGAAGGTGTTTTTCAAATGGATTCACCCCTTACCGATTCTCCAGAGTTAGCTCCAAAAGTATACGGTGTAGATGATGGCTTAGGAAGTGATAATATCCTGACTGTGTTTGAAGCATTAGACGGTAAAATATGGTTTGGACATGACAATGGTGTAACATCTTATGAACCGCAACCCGTAATTGTTAATCACTCAACACGAGCAACTTTAGGAAGTAACAGCGTGAGAATGATGTACACAGACAATACCGGGACGCTTTGGCTCAGTATACCAGGGGGTGTTGCCAAATATAACGCAGATGAAGAAAGAATTATACAATATCCGTTAATCGAAAATACAACTAAACATATAATTATCGGTAATGATGAGAACATAACAGATCAGATACATAATCGACGTATTGACATAATAAAACTCTTTGAAGCAGATGGATATATTTGGTTTATTGACAAGTCATATCAAGTTCAAAACCAATTTACACATTACAGAATCTACCGCTATAAAAACGGTGAATTCGAAGATTTATCTCTCATCATACAACCTGAAATTGGACCTGGAGGAGAACCCCTCTTTTATGATTCCCCTCCAATTGTTTCCTTAGGAACAGATCCTTGGATATCTTTAGGGGGTTGGTTATTCTTACCAAGAAGTAATGGACTATACCGCTTTACTTCTCAGGAAACATTTGAGTTAATTGAATTTCCTACTATCAGATCTCTACCACAACCAACCGATGTAATTACCGCACTCCACTCTGATACACATAACCGACTTTGGTGTTATTATGATACCGGAGAAGTAAAACGATATTCAAATATCCAGATTCGTACAGGTCAAGTTCGTGGAACAATCCATACAGAATTGCTCCCATTACGATCAGTCATACCAATAGTTGTGACTTCTAATGAGCAAGATGTACAATGGTTTTATAATACCTCAAGTGGACAACTGATGTATTGGGATAATCCTGAAATTGCGAACACATTATCTGAATTACCAGGTTCTGCAAGTGGCGCCCCACTGCTAACAATACAAACGAACAAATCTATTGATCCAGATACTACGTCAACGGAAGACAACCAAAACAATTCAAATGACAATACACAAACAAAAGAAACAGAATTGATGACTTTTGTCTTTAGAGACAGCATAAAAACATACGCTGGCACAGAACTGAGAAAAGCAATAACCGTTGAAGTAATTGATGTTAGAGGACACCAAATTACAACGAATGGTGACCTCTGGTTAGCAACTGCACTCGGAGCAATACGTTATGACTATGATACTGTTACGACTTATACAACATCGGATGGATTCCTCGTAGATGATCTGCGGGATGTACATGAAGACCATTGGGGTAATCTTTGGTTCGCAACATGGGGCGGCGGAGTAGTCAGATATGATGGAAACAGTTTTCTATCTATTTCTACTAAGGATGGACTCATACATAACAACGTTTCAAGTATTCATGCGACAAATGAAGAAGACCTATGGTTCGGTAGTGAAGGAGGGGCAACACAGTATCGCGCAAGTCTTGGAGTCCTTCCATTTTGCCGAATCACTGCTGTCATCGCTGGTAAAACGTTCACAGAACCTTTCCTTGTTGATTCTGGGAAACGCACTTTTACTGATTTGACAGAACTACTACCTGCGCGAATAAAAAATATCACTATCAATTTTGAAGGAATAAACCCTATACGTGACGATATGGAATATAGGTTCAGATTAATTGGTGTCGAAGATAACAAATGGTCAAATGTTTCTTCAAACATAAAACAACCAAATGAAACCATAATACAAGGTGATGTAAAGCAAACCTTTTTACCAGAAGAACTTGGAGAAAATAGACTCCCCGCGCGAATTCAATATGAAGGTTTGAAATCCGGAAACTATACTTTCTTGATAAAAGCATTTCGTGAGGGGTGGCCATATACACAGAAACCAACTGTCATGAATTTTACTATTGATCAACCTTTTTGGAGTCGTTGGAGAAATTATTTGCCTACTCTTATTTTTATTGCAGCTGTTGGTTCTTTGGTTTTTAGATTAGTCGTAAACCGTAGACACACTGCACAGTTACGCATTGAAATGAGGGATAAAGAAGAAGCAGAAATGCAACGTATCCGTGCTGAATTAAACGAAGCACAGAATATACAAATGGGTCTCTTGCCAGATGAATCTCCTGACACTAAGTCTTTTGATATCGCTGGTATGTCCATTCCTGCAACTCAAGTAGGAGGAGACTTTTTTGACTATCTTACAGTTGAAAACGGTAGAACTGCAATCGCTGTCGCAGATGCCGCCGGAAAAGGTATACGCGGTGCGATGAATGCTGTGCTTACGAACGGTATGCTACATGAAGTATCAAGGTTTATGTCTAAATCGGATGTTATTTTAAGAAACCTCAATGCTGGTTTAGCTCCTCGAATGTACGGACCCAGTTTCATTGCGCTTAATTTAGCGGTATTAGATGAGGACAAGAAACAAATTGACTATTCAAACGGTGGACAACCCTATCCACTACTCAAACGCGGTACCGAAATCATTGAAATAGAAAATACTGACCTACCTCTCGGAAGTAGGAAAAATGTTCAATACGAATCTACAACTATAGATTTAGAGGAAGGGGATATCTTTATATTCCACACGGATGGATTGATTGAAGCTCTCAACGCTAACCACGATATGTACGGATCCGACCGTTTTAATGAATTAGCATCCAAAATTCCAAAGGAAAGTAGTGCTGAAGAGGTAATTCAACTCATCATAGAGGATGTACAGAGTTTTGTTCAAGAGGAAGAACAGTACGATGATTTGACACTCGTAGTAATCAAATTAACAGCAAATTCTACATTATGATTCAAACCGTTAACTTCTTGATTTCCTTATTTGGCGTATTCTGCCGAATTCAAAAATATGATTTTTCAAACTTACGTTGGACATATTTTTGGTTTACACTAAAATCAGCATCAAACCAATGTCCTAAGAGTTTTATATGGTCGTCAGATCGCTTATTTTTATTTGTAATCTATGCGTTTTTAAAACCTATCACAGTCTGTCTATATTCCTCAGGAAGTCCGATGTCAAATCTTCGTCCTTTTACGACATATCCAGAAAACCCATCTGCTTTTCGTAAATCATCTAAACATGAAGTAAGTTGAAACTCACCACGTTCACGCAAGTTGTGTTCAATATTCTGCTCAAGAAAACCGAATATCTGCGGTTCTATCACATAAATACCGAAGACAGTAAGAAATCTGTCCTCATCCATTCCATCTATATGCAAATGTAATCTTGCATATTCTGGATCTGGTTTTTCATAGAACTCAGTTACTGACAGCATTGTACCTTCATCTTGCCAGATACCAGTAACACAACCGAAGTTAGAAAGTTCATCAATCGGAGTTTCTTTTAGTCCTACTACACTGTGTCCTACTTGTTCATAAGCAGATATAACCTGTTTCGCACAAGATTGTGGTTCATCTGATCCGTAGAGATGATCTCCTAACATCAAAAGGAAAGGTTCATTTCCTATCCATTCTTTTGCACAATAAACTGCGTGTCCAAAGCCTTCTTGAACATCTTGTGTTACAAATGAGATACGACTCCCAAGTTCCAACAAGTAATCACAGTATGCTTTGTTTTCTTTACTTAGTTTGTTGTAATGTTCTATACGAGGTGGTGTTTTAAAGAAGGATTCAAAAAGATCTATATCCCGACTTTGCACGATCAGACAAACTTCCTCAATCCCCGCATTGACAGCCTCTTCAATGATAGCCATGATTGCGGGTTTGGCGCGTCCTGCACTGTCTATAACAGGAAAGAGTTCCTTTTTCATTGCTTTTGACGCAGGAAATAGTCGTGTACCAAAGCCTGCTGCAGGAATCACTGCTTTGCGAACATGTCGACTCGCTTCAATCACAAGCTTCAAACATGACATCTGCAAATCTCTTTCGATTATCTCTATGACACGACGTTGGCTCTCTTCATCTTTCACGATGAATTGTGCTGATCCATCTCCTTGTGATCCCACACCTTTACCACCCCAGACATAAGGTTGAATGGGTTCGTAGTTGAGCACTTTGTGCAA
The DNA here is from genome assembly GCA_963663765.2 of Candidatus Poribacteria bacterium. GTDB lineage: Bacteria > Poribacteria > WGA-4E > WGA-4E > WGA-3G > MSPOR6. The sequence continues at coordinate 299,943 of CAXXUA010000004.1, forward strand.
AACAGGTGCAGTCAACTGTGATGGACACGCGGGGATAAGATGTTTGTCAAATTCCTGTTGAGCACGTGTCATAAGTTTACCAACTGCTTCAGCATCACCTTTACGCAGGGATTCATAAGCATCTCGAGTGATTTCCGCACTCAAAGGACCTAAGTAATGTTGTGCATTTCGTTGTAATTCATCTTCAGCAAACGGATAACAGTGATGAAGTTGATTAAGGATTAACAGTGTATCCTTTCCTGCCCCCAAATCAACAATAACCATATAGAGGTTGTTAGAAACACTGAACTCTTTGACGTCAATTAGGTCGCCATCAAAACTCATCAGTATAGGATGTTGATATGCACATCCTTGATCCATCCGACCACACCGTGAAGGTGTTGTCGTTTCACCACGATAAGCATATTCCATTTCGCCTCGCGTGGTCATTTTTAGGTCATAGATTCGGTTGAATGCACGTGCGACTAATACACTAATCGCTGCACTGGAAGAAAGCCCTTTCTTGACTGGTAAATCGGTTAGATAGTTGTCAATTTCTAAACCTTGAACACGGTAATTTGTTAAAATCTGATATGCAACACCTGCAGCATAGCTAAAAAAACTTCCTTTTTCAGCTTCCGCAAGAAGCGCTGCAGGTTCCATAGGCAATGTATAAGGACCGTGACGCGTTCCATCACTCAGTGTTGTTTTTATGATCAGACTGGTAGGATGCGGTTGTACTTGTGCATATACCCCTTGATTCGTACTTGTTATGATAGCGTAACCTTTTTCAAGTTCTGCATTATTCAACCGATAACGACCCGCCCAATCTGTGTGTTCACCAAAAAGACAAATACGTCCAGGCACAAAAAGCTTCATTTTTTTTCCTTAAATTTAGTAGTTCTTAGACTAATACTGTTTCTGTTGATTTTGGTAAGTGCAAAAGAGTTTTTTCTCTACATATATTATAATTTGATAAAATACTTTGGTCAACGTGACTTGCTAAGAATTGATCATAAAAAACATAAGTAATATTTCATACTCAAATTGTTAATTCACCGTTCCGTAATCTGTCCTTTATCCGTTATATTTAATGTATTTTGAATAGATTTGGAAATCTTTTCGGTTTGAAGAGTAAACCAAAAAAATCACATAACATATCTTTTTCATTTTATTCAATACTATGTAATTTTGAAATAGAAATAATACTAATACCTATCTCATAAATGGTTGGAGGGGTTTCTTACCCCGAATTACCAGACATACGATTCGATGAAATTGGACATATTCGCATTTATGAGATACACGACATGTTATCAACAAGGAGAAAACAAAAATGCCAAATCCAGTCATGTGGTTTGAAATAGCAGGTAAAAACGGTGATGAATTATGTGAGTTCTACCGTTCACTATTTGGTTGGGAAATCTCACCGAACACAAACGGTGTCCATTTATGCGACCCAAGTCCAGATCAAGGAATTAAGGGACATATTTTTCCAACAACCGATGAAATGCCTTATACAAAACACATTACAATTTATATTTCAGTAGATGATCTTCAAGCAGTAGTTGAAAAGGTAGAAAGTAATGGTGGAAATATAATAATTCCTCCAACGGATATTCCCGATGATATGGGTTCTTTTGCAATGTTCATGGATCCAAGTGGAAATGTTATAGGTTTATATAAATCATAAGTTATAACTAAGAATGACTGTATTGAAATCTCATTAAGCTCCGAAACTATCAAATCACAGTGGATGGTGATTTCAAAAATTACCATCCTCTTTCTTTTACAATTGCTGATATGGTACTATTTCAATAATGGTTTAAGCCAACGCATTGCAGTTTCAAATTCCATTCCTGCTCGATCAGCATAATCCCGCACCTGATCCTCACCGATTCTGGCAATACTGAAATACTTTGATTCTGGATGAGAGAAATACCAGCCACTAACAGAAGCAGCTGGAGACATCGCCAAACTTTCGGTAAGTGATAACCCAATATTCTCTGTAACATTCAATAAATCAAACAGAATTCGTTTTTGGTTGTGATCAGGACACGCAGGGTAACCAGGTGCAGGACGAATTCCACGATATTTTTCTCCTATCAATGCATCGTTAGCTAACACTTCATCATTGGCATATCCCCATATTTCTATTCGGACTATCTGATGCATGTGTTCAGCAAATGCCTCTGCTAAACGATCTGCCAATGCTTTCGCCATGATGCTGTTGTAGTCATCATGTTTTTGCTCAAACTGAGCACACAGTTCAGTTACCCCAATTCCTGTAGTAACTGCAAATGCTCCGATATAATCCTGATGGTTAGTCTCCTTAGGTGCAATGTAGTCCGCCAAGCTTAAGTTAGGTCGAGAAAAGGGCTGCTCTGTCTGTTGTCTAAGATGAGGTAATGTCGCAACAACTTTTCTTCTATCTTCGTCTGCATATATCTCTGTAACTTCTTCTACACCGTTCGCAGGTAAGATTCCAACAACTGCCTTTGCACACAGACTCTTCTTTTTAACAAATTCATTGAGTAGTGTTTTCCCATCATCCAAGAGTTTCTGAGCTTCTACTCCCATTTCGACACTTTTCAAAATTTTTGGATATTTGCCTTTTAACCCCCACGTTGTGAAAAATGGTGTCCAATCAATGTAATCAATTAGTTTTTCTATAGGAAATTCATCAAACACCTTTAGACCAGTCTTATGTGGTTTAGGCGGAATATATTCACTCCAGTTAGTATTGAATTTTCGCTGCTGAGCAACTTTAATAGATAGTAATTTTGTTTGTTTCCTATTTTTTTCACGCTGTTCACGTATATCATTATATTCATCACGTGTCTTATCAACGAATTGCTGTTGTTTATCCACACTCATCAAATTGCCAACAACACCTACACTTCTCGAGGCGTCTTTGACATGGATCGTTGATCCGCCATAAACAGGCTCAATTTGTACAGCAGTGTGTATCTTAGAGGTGGTTGCACCACCGATGAGAAGAGGTATTGTGAAACCTTTTCTTTCCATTTCTTCAGCAACATAAACCATCTCATCTAACGACGGTGTTATAAGTCCGCTAAGTCCAATAATATCAGCGTTTTCCTTTCTTGCAGTAGCTAAAATATCTTCTGCAGGTACCATCACACCAAGATCAATGATGTCGTAATTGTTACATCCCAGAACAACACCAACGATATTCTTCCCTATGTCATGCACATCACCCTTTACTGTAGCCATCACAATCTTTCCTCGAGACTTAATAGCACCTTCAGACTGTTCCTTTTCAATGTATGGAATAAGGTGAGCAACTGCTTTTTTCATCACGCGCGCACTCTTTACAACCTGAGGAAGGAACATCTTACCGTCACCAAAGAGTTCACCGACACGATCCATCCCATTCATCAATGGTCCCTCAATGACCTGAATGGAACGTTCATGCTTAAGACGTGCCTCCTCTGTATCATCTTCAATAAATTCAATTATACCCTCAACAAGCGCATGACTTAATCGTTCTTCCACTGGCAGTTTGCGCCACTCTTTATTTACTTTTCTCTTTTTACCCTTACCCTGTAAAGTACTAGCCAAATTCGTAAGTCTGTCAGTAGCATCTTCTCGTCGATTGAATATAACATCCTCAACTGCTTCCAATAGGTGTTTCGGTATGTCATCATAAACAGCAAGTTGTCCTGCATTGACAATACCCATATCCAATCCAGCATTGATTGCATGATAGAGGAAAGCAGCATGCATCGCTTCGCGAACCGTGTCATTGCCTTGGTAAGAAAATGATATGTTACTAACACCACCACTAACCAATGCATGTGGACAGGTAGACTTAATCTCACTACACGCTTGAATGAAAGCAAGCGCATATTCGTTATGCTCAGCAATACCTGTAGCAACTGTAAGGATATTTGGATCAAAGATAATATCTTCAGCAGGAAATCCGACTTCTTCAGTTAACAATTTATACGCTCTTTGACATATCCCTACTTTTCGTTCAAGCGTGTGAGCTTGACCTTTCTCGTCAAATGCCATGACGACAACTCCTGCACCATATTTCCTAATCAGACGTGCTTTTTCTAAGAAGTCTTCCTCACCCTCTTCTAAACCTATTGAGTTGACTACACCTTTACCTTGAACACATTCTAAACCTGCTTCAATTACCTCCCATTTACTGGAATCAAGCATGATAGGGACGCGACTGATATCCGGTTCTGCTGCTATCAGGTTTACGAACTTGACCATAGCGTTTACACCATCCAATAAACCTGCGTCCATATTGATGTCAATCAGTTGTGCACCGTTCTCAACTTGATCACGTGCCACCTCCAATGCAGTCTCATAGTCTTCATTTTTAATTAGTCTTGCAAACTTACGTGATCCTTCTACATTTGTCCTTTCACCTACGTTTACAAAGAGAGAATCGGGTGTAATATTGAATGCTTCCAATCCACTCAGTCTACATGCCCGTTCTATCGGTTCAGGAATACGGGGTTGATGTTCTGCAGCAACTTTTGCAATAGTCTCTATGTGTTCTGGTTGGCTACCACAGCAACCACCGACGATATTTACAAATCCGTTCTTCGCAAATTCATGTATCCAGTCACCCATTTCTTCAGGGGTTTGTGTGTAGTGTCCAAGTTCATTCGGGAGACCAGCATTCGGATAGCAGATGATGGGTATGTCAACGATTTTGGACATTTCTGCTAAATACGGCCGTATCTGCTCTGCACCAAAACCGCAATTCAATCCTGCTGCAAGCATATTGACATGCCGAATAGAATTCCAAAATGCTTCAACCGTCTGTCCTGAAAGATTACGTCCACCGCCACCACTTCTGTCAGAAGATACGATAATAGGAATATCAATATCCCGTGTTTCAGATAGAGTTTGAATTGCAAAAAGTGCAGCTTTGCAGTTGAGGGTATCCATCACCGTTTCAACAAGCAGTAAATCAACACCACCATCTATCAATCCTTCTGCTTGCGTTGTATAAGCAGAAACAAGCTGAGAAAAGGAAATATTTCTATATCCAGGATCGTTCACATCTGGAGAGATTGTACAACTGCGATTGGTGGGTCCCATACTGCCTGCAACAAAACGCGGTTTCGTTGGAGTAGAATTCTCATCAACTACTTCACGCGCAATTTGTGCAGCTGCGTAGTTTACTTGATAGGCAGTATCCTCAAGTTGGTAATCCGCCATTGAAACGGAAGTACTTGTGAAAGTATTTGTCTCAATGATGTCTGCACCTGCGTGACAGTAATTGGTGTGTATTTCACGAACAATCTGTGGTTGGGTAATTGAGAGTAGGTCGTTGTAACCTTTGAGTTCACAAGGATGAGAGGAAAACTGATCACCACGAAAATCTTCTTCGGTAAGTCTATATGTCTGTAACAGGGAACCCATTGCACCATCAAGCACAAGGATACGTTCTTTTAGTAATTGATTTAAAAGTGTTATCCGTTCAGAATTTGCCATGCTCATCTCTTGTATATACCAATATCATACCCATATATTATAACACGGAATAAGCATTAATTCCATTTCTTTTGGTATCACATGGATGTGTAAAGATTTGCTCATAATACTCATTCCCATTATAGTGCATGTCTCTGTACCCTTCAATCTCGCAATTAATCTGTTACGGTGAGGTACAGAATTCGCGTAATACCCTCTTGTCCATGTCTTTAGTTCCGTAGGAACGATATGTTTATAGAAAATGTTTTCAGCCCCAATAGAGTTCCGTAGGAACGACATAGAAGAATACACATATCGTCCCTACGGGACTAAAGACATGGGGAGGGTATTCGTTATCTATAAACATATCGTCCCTACCAAATCAACGCCAAATGCGCGTGTGGCATTTGTCGGGACTAAAGAGCGATATTCAGTTTTCAATAAATTAAAATTGATGCGTAAAATTCGGTTAGGAAACCGAACCTGGGTATTCACTTTCAGTAAATCTCAAGAACAGAAAACTCTTAAAACTGAATAACCCTCCTAATGATTCAATTCAATTGACACACCAACAAAAAAATGATAAAATATAACTGCAATATTTGAATAAGATTAAGCATCAATTGCAACAAATCTTCATAAGGATAGAAGGGGTAATACATTAAGAATGAGTAAAATGATAGGACGATTTATAGGCATGTTTGCAGTTACTTTGTTGATAGGATATTTTGCTGCTGCCGATGACTGGGCGCAATGGCGTGGAACAAATAGAGACGGTGTTTGGAAAGAAACTGATATCATAGATAAATTTGAAGGTGAAGAAATACCCATACGATGGAGTGTGCCAATTGGAAGTGGATATAGCGGTCCGACCGTCGCCGATGGACGTGTCTATGTCACTGACAGACTCACAAGACCAAAACAGGTTGAACGTGTTCTCTGCTTTGATTGGGAATCTGGAGATGAAATCTGGACATATACCTATGATTGCATATATAAAATTGAATATCCTGTAGGTCCGAGGGCAACGGTGACTATACATGACGGACTCGCTTATGCATTAGGTGCTATGGGACATTTACACTGCTTTGATGCAGCAACTGGTGACATCAAATGGAAAAAAGACCTAAATACAGAATACGATATCAATATGCCTATATGGGGTATTGCATGCGCACCACTCGTTGAAGATGACTTACTCATCGTCCAAATAGGCGGAAAACCAGAAGCTTGCGTGGTCGCGTTTGACAGAAAAACTGGTGAGGAGAAGTGGCAAGCACTTGAAGATAACGCTTCTTATGCAGCCCCGATTATAATTGAACAGGCTGGAAAACGCGTCTTAATATGCTGGACCGGTTGGAATGTTACCGCACTCAACCCAAAAACAGGTGAATTGCATTGGAAATACCCCATGCCACCAACACGATGGGAAATCGGTATCGCAACACCAATCTATAAAAACAATCAGCTATTTGTAACTAACTTCTATGAAGGTGCAGCACTACTAAAACTATCTACTGATAAGCTGGATTTTGAACTCGGTTGGCATAGAAAAGGTAAGGATGAAAAAAATACGGATGCACTGCAAACAACTATGTCAACACCAATATGGATCGGAGATCATATATATGGTGTAGACAGTTATGGAGAATTGAGGTGTCTTGACGCACAGACTGGAGATCGAGTATGGGAAGACCTATCTGCTGTACCGGTCGCACGATGGAGTACCATTCAATTTGTCCAAAATGAAGACAAAGTCTGGATGTTTAATGAACGCGGTGAATTGCTGATTACTGAACTTTCTCCAGAAGGACTTAACATTATCAGTCGTGCCAAATTGATTAAACCGACGCGAGGCCAACTGAACCGAAGAGACGGGGTGACATGGGCGCATCCAGCATTCGCATATAAACACGTCTTCGCACGAAATGACAAAGAGCTTGTTTGTGCAAGTTTAGAAAAAACAAAATAGAACTTCTGAGGTAAGAATGGACTCAAAACTCATTACTGGAAATGGCGGGATCACGCACCCGCGAATTGACCTACAGCAAGGACAAAAACTTCACGGATTTGAAGTCAAAACCATCACTCCTATTGATGAATTGTGTGCAGTGTCCATACAACTCACACATCCACGCAGCGGTGCAAGTCTGTTACACCTCTATACAGACGACACCAGAAATCTATTTGCAATCAGTCCAATAACACCATCATTTGATGATACTGGATTACCCCATATCCTTGAGCACTGTGTCATGAGTGGATCTCGTAAATATCCTATAAAAGGCGGTTTCAACGAGGTCATGAAGATGAGTTTAGCGTCTTATGATAGTACGAATGCAATGAATTGTATCGATTATGGCTTATACTTCGCTTCAAGCAATCTAAAAAAGGACCTGTTTAATCTGGCTGAAGTCCACTTTGATTCCGTTTTTCATCCTCTTCTTAAAGAGGAGACCTTTAAACGTGAAGGGCATCACCTTGAAGTTATTGATCCAGATCAACCAACAGTAGATCTAAAAATTAACGGGATCGTCTACAATGAAGTGAAAATTGGCTTAACTGATCCAGGATACTGTTTAAATTCTTCTGTAAAGAATAACCTTCTACCAGATACCTGCTATGTCAACAATGGTGGTGGAAACCCACTCTTTATCCCAGATTTGACTTACGAACAACTGAAAACCTACCACCAAACATACTATCATCCACACAACAGTTACTTTTTCTTCTACGGAAATATACCAACACAAGACTATCTCTTATTTCTGGCTGATAAATTGGCAGCTTTACCAAAGTCAGGTACCAATGTGTTACCACATCCACTACGACCAGAAATCACACATCAGTCAAGTTGGAAATCTCCGCGAACTGTGAAGGATACTTACCCTATAAGTACGAATGAATCACTCACAGAAAAGACCTACTTGATGTTGTGTTGGCTCATCGGTGATGCAACAGATCCTGAGACTACTATCTTGTGCGGATTACTCCGCAGGATACTACTCGGTAACGAAGGAGCGCCACTACGTAAGGCAATTATCAAATCAAAACTTGGTACTGACATACGTTACAATATAGGCGGTGGAAAGTTAGGACCGAATCAAACATTCAGTGTCGGAATAGTTGGAAGTGAATCAGATCGCGCTAATACTTTCACAGAATTGGTCTTGGATACACTTGTTCAAATTGCAGACTCAGAACTTGACCAAGAACTTATAGAAACAGCATTCCGCCAAATCACCTATGACTATCTGGAAGTCACTCCGAGTTACCCTTTTCAGATGGTTATGCGTGTTATGGATACATGGATATACCAAAAAGAACCCACCAAATTTCTAAAGATGAGGAAACACCTTGCTGCTGTACTTCAACGTTGGAAGCAAAATTCACAGCTATTTAATGAATTGATCCGTGAGTGGTTACTTGACAATCCACATCGGTTGACAACTATCCTCACTCCTGACCATGATATGCAGGCAAGACTTGATGCTCAGGAAGAAAATCGTCTGAAAGCTATCCGCGCACAACTTACAGATGAACAGATGAAACAGATTGCTGCCGATGCCGCTGAACTTGAACATCTTAGTGGTCAACCTAATTCACCGGAGGAATTAGCAAAGTTACCACAACTGCATATCACAGATCTACCCAAGAAACCCCTTCATATTCCTACCACTCTTGAAGAGATTAACGGTTGTCCTGTGTATCTAAACAATATTTTTTCAAACGGTGTGAACTATCTTGTGTTGAACCTTGATTTACAAGGATTGCCGCAACACCTTTGGCAGTATCTGCCCAGTTATACCGATGCAATTGACAAACTTGGTACTGGCAAGATGAATTTTGAACAGATGGCACGTCGTAAATCATCAGCCGCAGGAGGATTAGGATGTACACCAAACTTTACAACGCATGCACTTAATCCAAAACAATTAGTGTGTGGTATAAAATTTCATCTAAAAACACTTGATGGAAAAATTGAGGATGCGTTGAACGTTCTGCATGACCTGATATTTGATATTAACCCACACGATAAAGATAGATTCCACAACGTACTCAATCAAACTGTAACTTCTAAACAAGACTATTACTGGGCACATGTCGCCAACCATCGCGCAGCCAGTGGACTGTCACATCGCGGTTTTCTCAAAGATATTGTCTACGGACTACCCCGCTTACGCACAAGTGAAATGTTACTCAATAGATTTGACGATGCTTATGAAGACCTGACATGTAAAATTGAACAGATTCGAAATTTTTTATTAAACAGAAATCGTATATCAGCAAGTTTTACAGGATCTGTAGCAGCTTTTGAGGTGTTTCGTGATCGGTTTGCACAATGGATTCACGCCATGCGTGATGAACCAACCAAACCAGTACCGATAGGCTTTAAACAATTTGAGACACCACCATGTGATGGCTTAGCTGCTCCTATACCAATTGCACATTGCACAAAGATGATTCCAGCTCCACACTATTCACATCCTGATTCTGTTCTCTTGACAATCGGTTCACATATCTTGTTAAATGATTACATGATTCAAGAAATTCGATTAAAAGGAAATGCTTACGGTTTTGCTTTCTCATATAACCCGTTTGAATCCTTGATCTACCAAGGCTCGCAACAGGATCCCCACATCGCACGTACTCTTAATGTGTTTGCTAATACAGTTGACTATGTTAAAAAGACGGAATGGACACAGACTGATATTGACCGCGCAATTATTGCTAAGTCATCAGACTATCAGCAAACTATTCGTCCCAATCAAGCCTCATCTATTGCACTAACTCACCATCTTGAGGGACAAACACCAAAAATTATTGAAGAAAAATATGACCAACTGCGCTGCGCAACTCCAAAGGAAGTAAAACGGGCTCTCCTTCAAGTTCTTGAAGAAAACCAAGATAAAGCACCGATCTGTGTCATAGCAAGCCGAGAGAAATTGGAAGAAGAAAATCAGAAATTAGAGCAACCGCTTGTAATTCAGGATATATAACAAATACTTATTGACAATCTACTTGTTAGATGTCCGAATAAATAATACTGGAGGAAAGAATGGATACAAAACTCGCAGCTGAAAATGGCGGGACATTACAGCCGCCAATTGAACTACAACAAGGACAAAACCTACACGGATTTGAAGTCAAAACTATCACTCCTATAGATGAACTACGAGCAGTAACAATTGAGTTAGTACATCATCATAGCGGGGCACGGTTACTTCATCTCTATACAGACGACACAGAAAACCTTTTCTCAGTCAGTTTCCCAACACCCCCATCAGACGACACAGGTACTCCCCACATACTTGAGCATGCTGTCTTAGCAGGATCACATAAATTTCCTGTTAAAGAACCATTCTTTGAAATGATAAAGATGAGCATGGCTACCTTCATTAACGCCATGACAAGTTCAGACCATACTCTGTACCCCGTAGCAAGCAATGTCAAAAAAGACTTATTTAACCTTGCAGAAGTATACTTTGATGCCGTATTTCACCCATTATTAACAGAGGAAACTTTCAAACGCGAAGGACACCATCTTGCTCCTGTAGATCCTGAGAACCCAACTGGTGATCTGAAGATTACCGGCATTGTCTACAACGAAATGAAAGGTGCTTTTTCTAACCCAGAATCACGTTTATATCGCACTTCATCAAACAAACTACTACCCGATACACTCTATGCGAAAGAATCCGGGGGAGACCCTGATGCAATTCCTGAACTCACTTATACACAACTCAAGACTTTCCACGAAACCTTTTATCATCCCAGTAACGGATTTTTCTTCTTATATGGTGATATTCCAACAAGTGATTACCTATCATTTCTTGCTGAAAAACTTGAAAAAATACCAAAAAGCGAAAAAATTGCTTCATTAAAACCACTTAATCCTGATGCTACACGACAACCACGATGGAAATCTCCACAGACTGTTAGTGATACATATCCCGTTTCACCCGATGAATCACTTTCTGAAAAAACATACCTGATGCTAAGTTGGCTCATCGGTGATGCTACGGATCCTGAAGATGTTGTCATGAGTTATATTCTCAGTTTAATACTATTCGGTAATGAAGCAGCACCACTAAAGAAAGCAATAATTGACTCAAAATTAGGAACAGATCTGATCTCTTCAGGTGTCGGTTCAATTGGTCCGAACAGTACCTTTTATGTTGGCATCAAAGGAAGTGAAAAAGACCGAACTGAAGCATTTACATCATTGGTAACCAATACTTTGACACAACTTGCTGAATCAGTGTTCGAAAGCCAATTAGTAGAAGCAGCTTTTCAACAGTCAACCTTATATTACCAAGAAGTTTCACCAAATTTCCCACTTCGCATGCTATTCCGAGTGATCAACGCTTGGATATATGAAATCAACTCCGACACATTCCTAAGAATGGGAGAGAACCTCGCTACTATCCGTAAACGATGGGAAGAAAGTCCTGCTATTTTCAACGAAATGATTCAGGAACGTTTGTTGGATAACCCTCACAGATTGACCAGCATTCTTTCACCTGACCCAACCATGCAAGCAAAAACTGATGCTGAATTGGAGAAACGTACTAAGAACATTCGGGCACAACTCAACGACGATCAAATGCTAAAGATCGCTGCTGATGCTGCTGAATTAGACCGTATGAATGGACAACCAAATCCACCTGAAGCTTTAGCAAAGCTACCGCAGCTTAACGTCAACGACCTTCCCGATAAACCGAAACATATACCGACAACCATTGACAAGGTTTCTGATCGAGACCTACTACGCAGTGACGTTTTCGCAAATGGGGTCAACTACTTTGTTCTGGATATAGATATTCGCGGATTACCAAAACACCTGTGGTCCTATTTACCGAGTTATATTGATGCTATCGACAAACTCGGTGCTGCTGAAATGGATTTCACACAGATGGCTCTCCGAAAATCTGCTTTTACTGGCGGCATCGGTTGTGGTGTTGGATTTCGTACACACGCATCGGATGCTAAGCGATCACTTCAAAACGCATACTTCCATCTCAAAGCACATGATAGCAAAATGAACGAAGCACTTGAAGTCTTACACGATCTCGTTTTTTCTGTAAACCCGCGCGATACAGAACGACTACATGATATTATGATTCAAGCTGTCTCAGCGTACCGCACAGGTATGGTTCAAGACGGTTCAGGCACTGCAATCCATCATGCAGCCCGAGGACTTTCACCACAAGGACACCTTTCTGAAATCGTCCACGGTCTACCACAACTCAGACAGAGCGAAACCTTACTCAACGGTTTTGACGAACTAAATACCGATCTTATGAGTCAAATAGAAGAGATAAGAGATTTCTTGCTGAATAGTCAAAGGGTGACTGCAGGATTTGTAGGTTCCGACTCCGCATACACAACAACACGTGATAAACTTAGTGCTTGGTTGAATGAAATGCGTGATGAACAGGTTGAAACAGTACAGATTGAATATCTACCCTATGATACACCCCCACGCGAAGGGTTAGCAGGACCAATTCAGATCGCACACTGTGCACATGTTATGCCAGCACCACACTACTCACATCCTGATTCAACATTGATCTCAATTGGAACACACCTCGTGCGGATGGATTATATATTGAGTGAAATCCGCTTTAAAGGTAATGCCTACGGTGCAAGATTGTCATACAGTGGCTTTGACAGCGCACTATATCAATCCTCATTCAGAGATCCACATGTAGCACGCACAATCAATGTATTTGAGCAGACAATAGATTACATCAAGCAGGTAGAATGGACACAAACCGATATTGACCGAGCTATCATTTCATCTGCAAAAGATGCTGAAAAACCGATTCGTCCAAGTCAAGCTGTAAGCAATGCACAGTGGTATCACATTAGCGGACAAACAAACGAAATGCGCGAACAACGTTATACTCAACTCCGAAGTGCAACCCCAAAAGAAGTAAAACGCTCATTAATTCAACTTTTTGAAGAAAATCTGGATAAAGCAGCTGTTTGTGTCGTTTCAAGTCGTGAAAAACTTGAAGCCGCAAACAATGAATTGTCAAAACCTCTTGAAATTGAAGACATATTAACCTAAACAAGAATTGTAGAATATCCATTACACGACTTCTACATAATAATTAAAGGGAGAACAAAAACAATGAAGAAATTTGGTGTTATACTGATGTGTATCTGTGCATTAGCAATAATCACAGTGTATACAACAAAAACTATTGCTGATAGTCATAAAGTAAAAAAAGAACAGACAGTCGACTATGAAAATAATTGGCATCACTGGCGGGGTCCAGATACTAACGGTACTGCTGTCAATGCTAATCCACCAACAACATGGAACGAAGACAAAAACGTCCGATGGAAAGTACCTATTGAAGGTTTAGGACACGCAACACCTATCATTTGGAAAGATAAGATCTTTGTCCAAACTGCTATTGAGAGTGCACCAGCAAAGGTGGAATCTGAACCTCCACCTGAAGAAAATCAACGTAGAAGAAGACGAAGAGCTTTACCTACATATAAATTTGATATTATATGTTTCGACAGAAGTAATGGGGATGTCCTCTGGCAAAAAACACTACGCGAAACCGTACCACATGAAGGCATGCATAACGATTCAAGTTTCGCTTCTAATTCTCCTGTTACGGATGGCGAATACATCTATGCATACTTTGGATCCCGAGGACTCTACTGCTTAGATATGATGGGTAATATCAAGTGGGAAAAAGATATTGGAACAATGAGGAAAGCTGGAACTTTCGGCGAAGGAAGTTGTCCCATTATACACGACAATACTATCGTCATTCTACAGGACCACGAAGACCAATCCTTTATCACTGCACTTGATAAACGTACCGGAGACGAAATATGGAAGATACTCCGCGACGAACGTACAACATGGACATCACCTATCATCGTTGAACATAATGAAATTTCACAAATTATCGTTCCAGCAACAAACAGAACACGCAGCTACGACTTAACAAACGGTGAAGTCATCTGGGAATGTAGTGGAATGACCCGAAACGTAATCCCATCACCACTATACAAGGATGGACATGTATATATCATCAGTGGTTTCCGAGGTGCGTCACTGCAAGCAATTAACTTGGATCTCGCTAAAGGTGATATTACCGGTACAGAAGCAGTCGTATGGGAATACGATCGCGACACACCTTACGTCCCTTCACCCATGTTGAGTGGTGACATTATCTATTTCCTAAAAGGTAATAACGGTATTCTCACAGCAATTGATAGAAATACAGGGCAGGTACATTTCGGACCTGAAAGGGTGAATGGCATATCTGGTGTCTATTCATCAATCGCAGGTGTCTCGGATCGTGTCTACATCGCAAGCCGCAACGGCACTGTCGCAGTGCTAAAACACGGACCGACGCTTGAAATTATCGCGCAGAATAAACTTGATGATAGTTTCAACGCATCACCCGTAATCGTCGGTTCAGAGTTATTCCTGCGTGGCAAAGAACATCTCTACTGCATCGCAGAGTAAAAAGTAATTTTACTTAGTAGACTTTGGAATTAATTGGACACCAGTGTTAGGTTCGGTTAGGAAACCGAACCTAACACTGGTGTTGCAGCACAAACCTTTAGTTTGTTTCCACATCTGTACATACTAAATGAAGACTAATAAATTAGGTAATTTTATCTAACCCACCCTGGTATGCGGGGAATGAAAAAAGAAGCATGCGCTTATGGCATGCTCCATGATTCATACCCGGGGAAGGCTAAAAGGCATTCATACCCGGGGAATGCCTAAATGGCATTCATACCTTTGATTTCTTGATTTGGCGTTTTGTAAGTGCGTTATAAACCATAAATATTATGAACATTACATCATTTTCGTAAGAATTCTTGATTAAATCAAAAAACAGCGTAAGTCCTGAAAGATTCTGATACGATATTTTACAAATTCATCAAATTTTTCAAAATTAAAACACACCACTATTCATGTTTGAAATACCATATTTCTGTAGGAGCTTCCACTCGGTTATTACACGAAGGATGCTCCAGTAAATAAACAAGGATTTAAAATGACACGTTTTCTTACGATTATTGGTATCGGAATTATAATATTCACTTGTTCAAGTTGTTCGACGGATGAAGATCCTTCAGATGTAGATTCCATAATGATACCTGACACTTCAGAAGAAGCCCCGAATATAATAGAAATGTTGGGTGTCGCTCTTCTCAGCGATGATGTCGTGTTAGAAGATATGCATGCAATGGAAATTGAAGAGTTTGAAGATAAAACACCTGTGCAAATTGTAACTGTTCTTGAAGGTACGCAACGTGTGACAATCAATGCACACTTTCGGGGAATACGTAATTTCGGATTCGGGTTTCCATTGTATGAATGTGAACTTATGTCTGAAGATGTTGAGAAAATGGGGGGTATCGCATCAGGTATGTCAGGAAGTCCAGTAGGTCCCCCTGGAAAAGTAATGGGTGCACTAGCTTACGGCGACTACTTCGCTTCTGCTCCAACACGGTTCTGGGTGACACCAATAGACGCAATGGAGTCATTACGGGAACATCAAACCTTCGGTGATGAATTAGAAGAACGCCTTGCGGCTGCACCATCTGGAAAGATAAATTCTGTATATGCCCCAGTGAAAACACCGCTAATGATTACTGGTATCAATCCAAGCAGACTTGAACACCTGTCAACATATCTTAAAGGTTCACGATTCGATCATTTTGACATTTTTGCTGGTATAGGTGGAGTTCCTGCAGCACCCGTAGTGGATAGAAAATTGATGGCGGGAGATATGATTGGGGTTGCTATTGCAACAGGAGATGTCGTCAATGCTATCGGGTTCGGTACATTAACGCAAATCTATGATGATGATACTTTTGTTGCATTTGGACACCCGTTTTCATCATTTGGTGACGGCAAGACCTCGCTACCAGTATATAGAGCAGTTGTCAATGGACTTGTACCAAATCTCCAAAGTTCTTACAAATCTGTATCGGCTTATGGTGACCCAATCGGCACTATCACGAAAGACCTTGTACCAGCGATAGTTGGACAAATCGGGGTCATACCAGAAACGATACCATTCAATATAACATATCAGAGAGCTGAAAAAGTCATAAAGAAAGAACACGAAGTCTCTTATGGATACGAACTGTATATACCAATAATTGCTGCAGTTACGCAGGACGCAATCCGTTTAGAAACAAGTCCAACCACAGTTGAAGTGACTATCAAACTTGAATTCAAAGAGTCACAGAATAGCTACTCAGAAACATTTATAAGCGTTTCTGATGACTCATATTTTGATATTCTCTTTAGAACACAAAGAATTATTTCTACTTTTACGGATATTTTCAATAACACAACTGAGAAAGCTACATTGACATCGGTAGAGATGACAATTGAAGAGAAACCAGAAATTATGCTCGCGACAATTCAGGAAGTGATTATGTCTGATGAAATTGTTCGTGGCACATCCACCACTGTTACTGTTGTTTTGCTGCCTCATTGGAGCGCCATTCAGGATGAAGAACGGAAAATAGAAAAGCAGGTAACACTTGAGATCCCTCAGGATCATCCTTTGGGTGATGCTTGGATCACTGTTTACGCTGAAGATTATTATGACCCATTTTTTAGCATTTTCTTTGATGACGATTCTGATTCGGATTCTGATATGCTACCTGAGAACCTTGATGAACTTATTGAACAACTGGAAGAAAACCAGAACGAATCCCCCAGCATCATTACAATAGTTCTTTCGGATGAGATTATTTCTACGTATGATATAATCTCATCTGATGAACCTCAAAACACCATTACGGTCAATGGTTTTATTGTCACTGGGAGAAAGTCAGAATCAGTTAAGATTACACAATAAATACAGGACTTACGCAATAAACAGTAGGCGGAGAATGTATAAATGGCATTCATACAGTTGTTGATTTGGTAAGTCCTTGTTCAAACAATTTGGTTTTGCAAACTCAATACCAATTAAAAATAAACTTTCATTAACACCATCAACTGATAATTCTCAGGACTTACGCAGTTTTCTTGATTTAATCAAGAATTATGTTGAAAATGATGTAATTAATCAGTATTTTTATAGGGTTCCAGCGCGCTTACAAAGCACCAAATCAACGGTATGAATGCCATTTAGGCATTCCCCGCCTACCGTTTTTGCGTAAGTTCTGATTCTTAAAGCTTAATACCTCTGACTTATTTGTGATACTCATGAAAACTATTTAACGATTCTAATACTCTGAATAAGGAAAACAAAAAAATGAGAAAAATACTTGCATTACTGATTTGCGTCAGTCTATTAACGTTAGTTGCTGTATATACATCAAAAACAATTGCAGACAACCATGCTGAAAAAGTTTCACAGACTACCAATTTTGAAAAAAATTGGCATCACTGGCGAGGTCCACTTGCAACGGGATACGCTGTTAACGCTAACCCACCAATTACATGGAGTGAGACCAAAAACATTCGGTGGAAGGTTGAAGTCCCCGGCTTAGGACACGCAACACCTATCATCTGGAAAGATAAAGTCTATATTCAGACCGCAATCCAAGGAAAAATACAGGAAACCGAGACACCTAAAGTTGAAAACCCTCCTAAACAAGAACAACCCGAAAGAAGACGGGGTAGGAGGGGAAATAGAAACAGAACGTTTCCTCCCTATAAGTTTGAACTCCTCGCTCTAAACAGAAGTGATGGAAGTGTTGCATGGCAAGAAACACTTCGTGAAACCAAACCTCATGAAGGAATTCACAATGATGCAAGTTTTGCTTCTAATTCTCCAATAACGGACGGTGAACACATCTATGCATATTTTGGTTCCAGAGGACTCTATTGCTTAGATATGAAAGGAAATATCAAGTGGGAGAAGGACATCGGAATCATGCAGAAAAGGAACACTTTCGGTGAAGGCAGCTGTCCAATGATACATGGCAACACAATTGTCATACTGCAAGACCATGAAGGACAATCCTTTATTACCGCCCTGGATAAGTACACAGGAGACGAAATCTGGAAAATATACAGGAATGAACCCACAACTTGGACATCCCCCATCGTCGTTGATTACAACGGCAAATCGCAAGTAATTGTACCCGCTACAAACCGCACTTGCAGCTACGATTTAACCAATGGTGATATAATATGGGAGTGTGGCGGTATGACTCAAAATGTTATCCCATCTCCGATGTACAAAGATGGACATATCTATGTTATCAGTGGTCACAGGGGAAGTTCACTACAATCTATTAACCTCAAACAAGCCACAGGCGATATAACTGGCACAGAGGCTGTAAATTGGCAATATGACCGTGACACACCCTACGTGCCATCAGCATTTCTCAGTGACGAAATTATCTATTTCTTAAAAAGAAATGACAATATACTTACAGCAATTGATATTAACAATGGAAATGTGCTGTACGGTCCAGTTAGAGTACAAGGCGTATCAGGCGTGTATGCTTCTATCGTTGGTGCAGCAGGGAAGGTATATATAGCAGGAAGGAATGGAGTCGTCGCAGTCATAAAAGACGGTCCCGACTTTGAAATACTGGCTCAAAACAAACTTGATGAAATCTTCAATGCTTCTCCTGCAATCGTCGGATCAGAATTATATCTGCGCGGTACAAAACATCTATACTGCATTGCAGAATAAACGCAATCATGTTCTATCGTAAAGGTGGGTCTCTGTACCCGCCTTTATTCAGATTTATGGATAATTATACAATTGATTCTACACATAGTGGAATGAAAAACCCCTTAAAATATTACAACTTGGTTGTATGTTTCATTGGAACATGTCTATTTCTGAGTTTTTTACACAATACTTATGGATTCATATCTCTAAGACATCATCATTATCTTAAGGAAAGACCTGATTCAAATCTCTTAATAGGGAAAGTGCATGAAAGTCACTGGGATATCATCTATGGCTACGGAGATGAATGTTCAGATGAAAAAAAAGCAGAATTCAAAGAATTCGAAAAAATGATGACCACTGCTTTACAAATGTGGCTACAACCACTTAGAGAAATCAATACTGATACCCCGATTGTCTCTGATTTTCGCTATCATTTACGTGACAAAACCGTTACATTTGAAGAGATGGAAAAAGCAGATCTATCCATTTTAGATTCCTGTGAAGTCGGTAGATCTGGTATCGGTTTTGATGTTAGGTTGCCACCAGGAATCTTAATCAGACGTGGTATGCTTTTGGACGACGTTTTAATGTCTGCACTCATCCATGAGATAGGACATGCATTCGGACTTGGTGATACTTACATCGGAAGATCTGATCTAGTACCAAGTGCAAGTAAGGGTGGTTTAATAAATCTTATAGGAACGCAACCAGCCTCTATTATGGGAATGCATGTGCATAGGTATATTCCCAACTTTTTAACTGAAGATGATAAAAACGGTATCGTGTGGATTTACAAGGCTTTTCATGAGGAACTTGTACCAGAGGACTGTTTTTTTACAAACTATAAGTACGAGGAAAACCCAGATGGTTGCGTTCCGAAGTCACCTTTGATATTTGAAATCAGACAAGGACATGAGAAATTCACCCTTGACATACTGAGAGATGATGTGAACATTGATATCAACGCTCAGAATGGTATCGGGTTTACAGCACTTCATTATGCTGTAATGGGTCAACACATGCAGGTAGTAGAAGCACTCTTGTCTAGACGCGACCAAAATATCAACCTTCAAGATGAACGAGGTAGAACAGTGCTGCATCTCGCTATTTCAAACGGATACACAGAAATCTTGGAAGCACTGCTTAAACACAAGGATATTTTAGTTCATCTCAAAGACAATTTAGGAAGAACACCCGTGACGGTAGCGCGCGAAGTCGGGGATACACGTCTGGCAAAACGACTGCTGGCGCACCCGAACTATGCATTACCTGTGACACCACAACGAAAGTTAGCAACAAAATGGGGGAGTTTAAAGCGTCGGTATTAATGAACTTATCAAAGATTTTGGAATTAATTACATACTAAACAGATAGGAACGACCGCGGGGTTGCTCCTACCGAATGAGAGAATTAAATACTTACATGACAGCCAAGATGGTAAATTGTAAAAATGTGAACTTATCAGGACTTATACCCAATTAACGTGAGTCGTCTTGCTAAGTGTGCGGTTAGGAAACCGCACCTACCGTTGGAAAAATATATATTACGTTAATTTGGTATTATACCTAATTAACGTGAGTCGTCTTGCTAAGTGTGCGGTTAGGAAACCGCACCTACCGTTGGAAAAATATATATTACGTTAATTTGGTATTATACCCAATTAACGTGAGTCGTCTTGCTAAGTGTGCGGTTAGGAAACCGCACCTACCGTTGGAAAAATATATATTACGTTAATTTGGTATTATACCCAATTAACGTGAGTCGTCTTGCTAAGTGTGCGGTTAGGAAACCGCACCTACCGTTGGAAAAAGACAAATTACGTTAATTTGGTATTACACATTTCCCCCTTGATAAGGGGGTTAGGGGGTTAAAAAGTCGCTATTTCAGTGTTTTAACCCCCACCCTCCCATACGCTATCGCTATGGGATCCCTTCTCCCTTATCAAGGGGATTTTAAGAGAAAATGCGTAAGTCCTGCTCATATTTTTGTTTTATGGTAAATTATACAACCGATTCTACACCCTGGTGGAACGGGAAGACCGTAATGAATAACATCTTAAAATATTACAACTTGTTTGTATGTTTCATTGGAACATGTCTATTTCTGAGTTTTTTACAGAATACTTATGGATTCATATCTCTAAGACATCATCATTATCTTAAGGAAAGACCTGATTCAAATCTCTTAATAGGGAAAGTGCATGAAAGTCACTGGGATATCATCTATGGCTACGGAGATGAATGTTCAGATGAAAAAAAAGCAGAATTCAAAGAATTCGAAAAAATGATGACCACTGCTTTACAAATGTGGCTACAACCACTTAGAGAAATCAATACTGATACCCCGATTGTCTCTGATTTTCGCTATCATTTACGTGACAAAACCGTTACATTTGAAGAGATGGAAAAAGCAGATCTATCCATAAAAGATTTCTGTGAAGTCGGTAGATCTGGTATCGGTTTTGATGATAGGTTGCCACCAAGAATCGTAATCAGACGTGGTATGCTTTTGGACGACGTTTTAATGTCTGCACTCATCCATGAGATAGGACATGCATTCGGACTTGGTGATACTTACATCGGAAGATCTGATCTAGTACCAAGTGCAAGTAAGGGTGGTTTAATAAATCTTATAGGAACGCAACCAGCCTCTATTATGGGAATGCATGTGCATAGGTATATTCCCAACTTTTTAACTGAAGATGATAAAAACGGTATCGTGTGGATTTACAAGGCTTTTCATGAGGAACTTGATCCTGAGGACTGTTTTTTTACAAACTATAAGTACGAGGAAACCCCAGATGGTTGTGTTCCGAAGTCACCTTTGATATTTGAAATCAGACAAGGACATGAGAAATTCACCCTTGACATACTGAGAGATGATGTGAACATTGATATCAACGCTCAGGATGGTATCGGTTATACGGCGCTACATTACGGTGTAATGGGTCAACACATGCCGGTAGTAGAAGCACTCTTGTCTAGACGCGACCAAAATATCAACCTTCAAGATGAACGAGGTAGAACAGTGCTGCATCTCGCAATCTCAAACGGATACGCTGAAATCTTGGCAGCACTGCTTAAACACAAGGATATTTTAGTTCATCTCAAAGACAATTTAGGAAGAACACCCGTGACGGTAGCGCGCGAAAACGGGGATACTCGTCTGGCAAAACGACTGCTGGCGCACCCGAACTATACATTACCTGTGACACCACAACGAAAGTTAGCAACAAAATGGGGGAGTTTAAAGCGTCGGTATTAAAGAACAATACCTTCGCCATTTTTGAGTGTTTCAATTGAATGAGTATATAGTGTTGATCTACCATTGCTCTGTGATATTGTTAGGATTACATAAATAAAAATAACTTCAGGTTTTCGTTGAAGTATTTTTAATTATCATAGCGTCTAATTTGACAATAGAAATGACTATATCAACAATCTGTCAGAATAATTTATATGCACAATCTGGCAGAATGTGCTACAACTGCCCGCACAATCTGGCAGAATGTCTATTATTGGCCAGGGTTTTTTAGTTTTCAATATTTTTGATATTATTTTGCTATGTCGTTAATTTTATGGGGTACCATCTTGTCCAGTTCTTTAGTCCCGTAGAGACGATATGTTTATAGAAAATGTTTTCCACCCCAATTGAGTTCCGTAGGAACGACATAGAAGAATAAACATATCGTCCCTACGGGACTAAAGAACTGTGGATGGTATTCGTTTTCTATAAACATATCGTCCCTACGGGACTAAAGAGCGATGTTCATTTTTCAATAACCTAAAACTTATGCAGAAAGTTCGGTTAGGAAACCGAATCTGGGTATTATCTTTCAGTAAATCTCAATAACAGAAAACTCTTAAAACTAAATAACCCTGTATTTTTGGCGAAGGTATTGAAAGAACTAATCGTAGAATTTGGAATTATACCAATTCAAATAAATCTTGTCTCATTAAGGAATTCTACTGTTTATTGGCAGGGGGTTACTCTCTTCGGTAGGAGCGACCTCCCAGTCGCGACCGGGAGGTCGCTCCTACCAGATTTCCGCTGCTAATGAGACATTATCACATGAAAATGGTATTACTTAGACATTGTTTTCGGTCCGGAAGGAAAACCGGTTCTACCGCATTTCCTGTAGAACAACCTGTTAGGTTGTGTCGTATTTTCGCAAACTGATAGTGCACGTTATAACAGTATAAAGATATATACAAATTTTACTATATTGTAATTCTTACACCTGTTCTAATAAGTGGCACGACCACCACTTACATCATAACACTGCCCTGTAACAAAACTTACTTCATCTGATGCCAAGAAATTGACAACAGCTGCAACCTCTTCTGGTTTGCCAATGCGTCCTAAGGGAATCTTGGTAACCATATAGTCTATTGTAGACTGCGCAATTCCATCCATAATAGGAGTTTCAATTACCGCAGGAGACACAGCATTCACACGGATGTTATAGTCCGTTACCTCTTTCGCAAGTGCTTTTGTCAAGCAGATAACACCTGCTTTAGATACTGAATACGGTATCATTGTCGGGTTACCCTCCTTGCCAGCAATTGAAGCAACATTGATAATTCTACCGTAATCTTGTTTAATCATTATATCAATGACAGCTTTACAACACAGAAATACACCTGTCAAGTTCACTCCCAAAACCGCATTCCAATCAGATTCATCAAGATCAGTCAGGGGTAAAGTTCTCCCCGCAATTCCAGCGTTATTTACAAGAATATCTACACGACCAAATTCAGAAAGAACTTTGTTGAAAGCTTTGTTGACATCAGAAGATTGTGAAACATCTACTTGTATAGAAAGACTTCGTTTTCCAAGATTATCTATCTCTTTAGTAACATTCTTTGCTGTAGTTAAGTCTAAATCCAGAATAGCAACATCAGCACCAACATTAGCAAGTCTAAGCGCAATTGCTTTGCCGATACCTTGTCCCGCACCTGTTACTATCGCAATTTTACCAGTTAAATTCATATTTTATTCACCAATGACAACACCATAAGCACCAACAACTGCACCCCTATGTCCTGATTGATAATGCAAGTGTCTTTCTCCAACAACGGGTTGCGAACTCTGTGCCTCAACGGAGCCTCTGACATTCCCCATTGCCGCTTCGTCCACATCAGCACAACAACGCGGCTTTATCCTACGATGGATCTGTCTCCTAATGTCACCCTTTTTGTTGCGAACAATAACGTTAACTAAAGCGTCTGCTTCTCCAACATTTAGGAAACGGAACCAATCTTTTGCACCACTTGCAACCTCAGGGAAAAACAGACGTAGACCAACATGTCCACTCTCTTCTGAAGCACCCGGTAAATCAATTACAGATGTTCCACTGTGCATGTGTCGTTCAGCAACTATAGGTTGGTCACTCCGTATCAAAATTGAGGATTTGATTTTAATGTCTTCCATCTTCGGTATCCAACATTCAAAGGGATCCAATTCGCGTTCCATGGTTGTCACAGGATTCCCTGTACCATCTTCATGTGCAATCATCGTTACCTGTGCTCTTTCTCTACTGACATTTACAATAACTGCCCAATCTTTCCATGCTGGACCGACTTCAGGAAAATAGAGCGTCCGAGCAGCTTCGGTGATTACTTGACCATATTGTCCAACACAGGTTTTTCCACCTTGATAATGTAAATGACGTTCACCAACAATTGGCTGCGTACTCTGTACCTCTAGTGTCCCTTGTACATTCCCCATCAAACCTTCTGCAATATCCCAACAACATTGCGGTTTAATTGCATGATGACGTTGTCTGACAATGTCCCCGCGTCTATTACGTACGATGATATTTATTAAAGCGTCTGCTTCACCAACGTTCAGGAAACGAAACCAATCTAAAGCCCCGGGTACCAATTCCGGAAAGAACAAACGTAAACCGACTGTTTCATATTCTTCTGCTGCACCAACAAAATCTAAAATATTTGTATCGTCATGCATGTGACGCTCAGCAACTATAGGTTGATCCGCCGACAACTGCATGGAAGAATTCACTTTGATTGCCTCTACATTTGGAGTCCAACACTCAAATGGTGAAATCTCTTTTTCATCTGACCAAGTAGGCTGCCCGTTTTCAGAATTCCTCGCAATCCCTGTCACACGGGTGTCCTCAGTACCTACGTTGATGACTTGAACCCAATCATGCCACTGCGGACCTACCTCCGGAAAATATAACGTTGTAGCAAGTGCCATTAATATCTCCTTATCTTTTATTACAACTAAATTTACTTGATATAATCTTATGTATCTAATACAATTTTAACCTAATCTAACGGAATAATCCACTAAAAATCATCACACACTTAATATGCGGAGGATTCAGATGGCACAAAAAAAACTTACAGATAAGGAAATTCAGAACTACTTAGAACAACTCAATGGTTGGTCCTTACAAAACGGTAAACTTCATAAAGAATTCAAGTTTGACAACTTTGTTACTGCGTTCGGTTTTATGACACAACTTGCATTAGTAGCAGAGTCCATGAACCATCACCCAGAATGGTTCAATGTCTATAACCGTGTTACTATTGATATGATGACACACGACGCTGACGGAATAACGCTACTGGATATTGAATTTGCTAAACATGCAAATGCAATCAAACTGAAGAATTAGTTCATTGTTTAGACCTTAAACCCTTTTGAGAAATGGAGGAAAATATTGAGCAAAAAAACATATCGCGCAGCAGCAATTGGACATACCGGTGCTGGTAACTATGGTCACGGATTGCATACTGTGTATAAAAACATAGAAAATGTGGAATTTATCGCTATTTCCGATCCTGATGACGCAGGTAGAGCAAAGGCAGTTGAAGAAACAGGTGCATTGCGCAGCTACACAGATTACCATGAGATGTTAGAAAAGGAGACATTAGACATGGTAAGTGTTTGTCCACGTTGGGTTCCCGATCATTTAAATATGATAATAGCATGCCTCAAAGCTGGATGCAATGTTTACACCGAAAAACCGATGACGAGTAACCTTGCTGATGGTGATAAGATTGTTGATACAGCAAAACAGAAAGGCTTGAAGGTTGCAGTTGCACATCAGGCAGTCTATCTTCCCGCCACCCATGCAATCAGAGATATGCTCAACGATGGAAAGATAGGAAAAATACATGCAATCCATGCAAGTGGCAAACAGGACAGACGCGGGGGTGGGGAGGACATGATTACACTTGGAACACATCTATTCAACCAAATGCGTTTCTATGTTGGAGATGTTGCCTGGATGCAATCACATGTTACCAAAGATGGGAAAGAGGTGACTTATGGGAATGACCATCAACCTACTGAACCTGTCGGACCTGTTGCAGGAGATTGCATCAATAGCTACTTCGCTTTCAAAAGTGGTGTTGTTGGATACTTCCAGTCAAGAAAAGACCAAGCAGGCACAGGAAGATATGGGATGGATATTTCTGGTAGTGATGGAACTCTGTCAATGCGGGGAGATGTAGCAAATAGAATTATGCATTATCCGCACACTGTATTTCTTCCTTCAAATACCTCTCAGAAATGGCAACCTATTGATCTTGATAATACTCCTTTTATGAAAGGTAATGAACTTGCAATTCTTGACCTGATTGATGCAATTGAAAACGATAGAAAACCGATCTCATCTGCAGAAGACGCAGTTGCAGCATTAGAAATGATTGTAGGGGCTTATGAGTCTCAACTCACTTGTCAACGTGTCCAATTCCCAATTGACAATCGTGAACATCCGTTAACTCGTAGTATTTAATTATCTTGAAATCCAATAATATGTCTACACTCCCTGGTAGGTTGTGTTCCGTTTCTGCACAACATATTGGTGTAAACTTAACGATTTTAACCTCTTGTGGGAGGGGTTTATTACCCCGATTTTTTAGTGCATTTCCGCTCAAATCGGGGTTGAAAACCCCTCCCACAAGAAAGTTGCCCTTAAGTTGACACCTATATGTTCCGTTTCTGCACAACATATTGGTGTAAACTTAAGAAAAAAATGTTGTCCTTTTTTTTGTGGGAGGGGTTTATTACCCCGATTATACAGGATTCAAATTGCTAAATCGGGTTGAAAACCCCTCCCACAAGAAAATTGCCCTTAAGTTGACACCTATATGTTCCGTTTCTGCACAATCGAAATGAAGATTAATTTGTTAATTCGGAAATAAAATTTTTCTACAACGGTAGGCGTGCTTACAAAGCACGCTCTTGTGACTTGATGCGCCAGCGCGCTTACAAAGCACGCCTACCATCGGGGGCGCGCTTACAAAGCACGCCTACCATCGGGGGCGCGCTTACAAAGCACGCCTACCATCGGGGGCGCGCTTACAAAGCACGCCTACCATCGGGGGCGCGCTTACAAAGCACGCCTACCATCGGGGGCGCGCTTACAAAGCACGCCTACCATCGGGGGCGCGCTTACAAAGCACGCCTACCATCGGGGGCGCGCTTACAAAGCACGCCTACCATCGGGGCGCGCTTACAAAGCACGCCTACCATCGGGGGCGCGCTTACAAAGCACGCCTACCATCGGGGGCGCGCTTACAAAGCACGCCTACCATCGGGGGCGCGCTTACAAAGCACGCCTACCGTTCGGTGCGTAAGTGACGTTCTTATAACTTCTATCAGAGATTTAAGCTACCGATAACCGTTTCTTAGGGGATATCCATTTAGTTGTTTTTTGCATTTTTTTACAAGTGTTATCCATCTTGTTGTGACAAGGGTTTATGAAGGTTTTATGAATTTACGGATTTTAGAAAAAACAACTAAATGGATTTTTTATCGTTTTATTGCAGTGTATTTTTGTATCTGTTTTGGACTTGTCAGCTGCTGTTGTGTTCTTTGATTTGTCTTCTGTCATTTTGGTACATCTTGCTTGTCCAAGACCAATATTTTGGAATTCATTTGTGTGTATGGGTTATATTATACCTTATGGAGGTGGGGTTTGTTGTACTTATTGTTATGAGAACAATAGAAATCATGTATAATCTATTGGGATTCTATTGTTAAAATGTCCTTCAACAATGGTACTTCGCGACAATTGAATGTCTCTGTTCAACTAAATTATTATCCATGCAAAACAATTGGAAGAAATTTAACTGCAATGAAAGCATATTCATTTTTACCAAAATCTTTTTCGTGTGTTCTACGTAATCGACGATTCAGACTAAGAAGCTAAGGAACATGCCACAGCATAAGAATACCGTCTGTACTAAGGCTTGCAAGTGTCTTGCCATCGGAAGTGAATGCCACTTGATCCACCCGTTTGCGATGCCCTTTAAAAGTGTGCTGTACTGCACCGGTTTTCACGTCTAATATGTTGACTGTACCATCAAGGTACCCCGTCGCGAGTGTCTTACCATCCGGATCATAAGTCAGACTCATGACAAGATCTTTTTGTTTTTTGAATGGTGTATTTAGTGTGTTGGTGATAGTGTCAAAAAGATATATAGTTTCAGAATGGTCTGCAATGGCGAGTGTTTTTCCGTCTGGACTATAGCAAAAATCAGCGATTCTACCAAACTGTCCTTTTATGACACGTTTTGCTGTACCAGAGTCCGTACGCCATAAATGCACCGTCTTATCAGTACTGCCACTGGCTATGGTTTTACAATCGGGACTGAACACAACATTTGTGACTTTCTGCGTATGCTCTTCAAGTGTGTGCTTATTTTTCCCTGTTTTGGCATCCCACAGACGTACTGTCTTATCCCTACTGCCAGTTACGATCGTATTGCCATCCGAACTGTAGGCGACACACAGAACATCACTCTCATGTCCAATTAACGTCATTTTCATTTCACCCGTAACTCGATCCCACAGGTTGGTGTAATGTCCAGTGCTTGCGGTGGCTATAGTGTCCCCTCCCGGACTGAATGCAACAGCAGTGTCTAAGGTATGTGCTTCTCTATAAAGAACTTTCTGTAGGGTGCCGTTAGTTGTGTCCCAAAGACAGACATGGATTTCTCTCGTCGGAGAGACAATTGACTCGCCGTCCGGACTAAATGCGAAGCAGGTAAAATTACCAAAGTAACCAGATTCAGTGTACTTGCTTTTACCGTTAACAACGTCCCAAATGCTGAGTGTACCATCGTAACTGCCACTAGCGATGGATCGCAAATCGGGACTGAAAGAGAGTGCTAGCACGTTATCGGTATGTCCCTCAAGCGTGTGCTTCAGTGCAGTTGTGTCTGTCTGATAGATGTTGATTGATCCTGTATAGTTACCTGTGGCAAAGTAATTACCTTCGGGACTGAAAGCAATACAGTAAACTTTTGATCCCTTATTACCAATGCTGTGCAATTCTTTCCCCGTTTCAGTATTCCAGAGTCGGACTTTACCACCCCATCCCGCACTTACCAATGTTCCACCATCCGGACTGAACGTCATTTTGAGCGGTATCGCTTCATGTCCTTTTAAAGTTAGCTTCTGTCCACCTGTAAACATATCCCACAAATTTACTTCGTTATTTTTATTCCCAGTTGCATATAGAAGATTTACCGAACTGAAGGCAGAGCCGAAAATGTCTCCCCCTGCGAACTTGTCTTTCTCTAACCGACTTTCATCCTGCTGTTTTTTGCCCGTAGCAGACTCCCAAAACGTTACTTTACCATCAAAGCTGATTGTCACAAGGGATTTAGAATCTGACGTGAAATCAAAATTTAGGATTTTGTCCTTGTGGTTAAGTCTATATTTATGTGCCCCTGATTGGCTGTTCCAAAGATGGATTACATTGTCCGAATCCAGACTCGCAAGTAGCTTCCCATCTGGACTGAATACAATGTTTCTGATGCGAAAACCGTGTTTTGTCAACACCCGAAGCGGTTTGCATGTGATCGCATCGTATATCCAAACACCGTTATTTGTTGCGACCGCCAACTGCCTACCGTCTGAATTGTATTTCACATCGGAAATGAGTCCTTTCCCGATGTGTGCCTTTGCTCCTTTTGGTAAGACTAATGATGTGTTGGGTTCTTGTGCGATCAGGGAAGATAAAAAGACGATTGAATAGGTAAAGAAGAGTATGTAAATTAAGACCTTAATTGGGTATTTGGTTTGCATGTTTATACCTCCTATGGGTTTACCTATAGTCAAAATATTATACTACAGTAAAGTAATTAAGTATTTCTTACAGAACTTATACCGAATTAACGTGAGTCGTCTTGCTAAGTGTGCGGTTAGGAAACCGCACCTACCGTTGGAAAAAGATAAATTACGTTAATTTGGTATTACGCAGTTTTCATGATTTGATGAAGAATTATGACGAAAATGGTGTAATTTTCAGCTTTTTTGGTTTCCAGCGCGCTTTCAAAGCGCGCCTACCGTTAGGTGCGTAAGTCCTGTCTTAATTTTCATAAAGTATGCATTCCGTTACCCTTTAACACCCATTGCTTCAAGTTGTGCTATCTGTTCTATCCATGATTCACGTATTTCATGTGAGTATTCAATTGGCAATAGGGATTTACGTGTACAATTCAGGAATGCTTGTAGCGTCTGATAACGTCGGATCGGACCGATATTGGGTAGGATTCTATCGGAGATAACGTCGATTATCTCATTAACAGACAACTCACCTTCTCGGCTTTTGACTGCTTCAAGGT
The DNA here is from genome assembly GCA_963663765.2 of Candidatus Poribacteria bacterium. Classification (GTDB taxonomy): domain Bacteria; phylum Poribacteria; class WGA-4E; order WGA-4E; family WGA-3G; genus MSPOR6. Next base: position 330,649 of record CAXXUA010000004.1, read on the forward strand.
CAGCGCGTAGAGAAGCAAAACTTGCAGCTGAATATCCTTCAGTATGTGAAAGGATGTGTTTGAAATCTTCATCTGATATTTTACTGCCAAATACATTACTAATCGTCCAGCGTAAAAAGGTTTCTCGGTCATCTCCTGTAGGATCAAGGACAGGAATGACAATGTCACCGACTCTTCCCTCTCTTCGAAGATCCGGTGAAAGGTTATAGATACGAGCAGTCATCAGTAGCCATGTGATTTTTCCGCGTAATTGTGGGTCAGACATCATCGCTTGTATTTTTCCTGTAAGTCTACGTTCAGTCGCGTGTGCGTCCCTTCCTACCTCGCCGAACTGCGTATCCGCTTCATCTACAAAAATCAGGACATTCACGAGTGCCATCAGCAAACGGCTAAGACGTTCAAATATTACATCTGTTTGTCCAAACCACATGCTGCGGATATTCTTAAGCACTAACACAGGGATATCAAGTTCTCCTGCTAACCCTTCAAAGATAAAAGTCTTGCCACTGCCGATAGGTCCACAAACACTTAATCCTGAGATTGAATCTTTGCCAGTTGATGTGATACGCGGAATGATTTGCGTTCTTAGGAATTCAACAAGTTTTGTGTTACCGATAATATCTTTCAGTGAATGTGCAGGTTTCTTGAACTCAACAACGTCCTCACCTAACTGTGCCTGTATAAACTCTGAGACCTTCTCTATAACATTATCCGGTTGAAGTTTTTCACCAGAATAACACGCGGAAACGAGTAGTTGCCGTAATGCTTGAATGGACAGACCAGCAGTTAACACCGCCAGCTGCGACTGACTACCCCAAAGATTTAATTCCTTATCTTTTGGTTTCTGAGTTCGGTTGAACCATGAGATAAAATGTCTGCGTGTATCGACTAATGGAGATTGTACCTCCACATCAACGACTTGCGGAAGTCGCATAATTCGTGAATTAATCAAACTTTTTGATTCAGCTATGAAGACGACAGTGTCAGTAGCCTTCATGAAATCGGAATCTGATATCCAATCTTGAACAATACTGATTCTGTGCCTATCGGCTAAATTGAGACTTCTGATTTCACCTTCGGGCAGCAGCATGTCTGTGGCTTCAATGAGTATGAGGAGTTTTTCTTTTAAGAACTTTTTACCTTGAACATCAGAAGAACGAGAAATCATACAGAATTGACGAAGCAATTCCAATGCTAATGTTGGACTCCCGATAGCATCGTTGAGATATTGCTCAAACAATCTATCAGATGTATCTGAGGAATTCGTTTTTTTGCTGGTGCTCAATCTTGGTTCTTTTGGAAGTGCATATAGACTGGAGATTTTTTTCTGTGAAGGGTCGGTGTTACCGCGCCATGAATTGAAAGCTTTATTGAGTTTATTCCTGTCTCTTTCATGCAGAATACGTAGGGGACCATTGAGTTCATATACTATAAGGATAAAACCGGGAATATCCCAACTTTGTGTAAGAAATGGGACAAGGGGTATGTAATCCTCAACATTTTCTTCTTCAGCAAAAAAGAGGTCATGGATATTTCCATGAAGGACGATACTACGTGATGTACCTGAGTTAATTAGCAAGCCAGCATCAGTTCTGAATTTGTAAGAAGGTTCCTTAATCGCGATCGGTTTTTCCTCCATTTTCTGTAGACATCAACCTGCTTGTGCTAACTTTTTCCATCTTGGGAGAAAACCTTCCGTTAAAAACATGTCAAGTTTCCAGATGTTACTTTGCGGTTCTTTTTCAAAAAATGTCCCCATTGCTAATACAAGGGCATCTTTGAAACCACACTTAGTTTTTACTTTTGACAAGGATTCATAAGTTTGGAGGAAAGCAGTATGAATCCGCAAAAAGTTTAAGGCAGCAAAACTAAAAGCGTTGAGTCGTAAACAATTATCTTCCGTTTTCTCCCAGTACCAATCCAGTTGATAAAAACGTTCAAGCCGTTCTTTACAGATGTGTACTGCTTTTACAAGGAGATGATTTAAACCTTTATGTTCCTTTTCGCTATCAGGTATATCAAATTTCTCAAGAATCTCAGTGTGAATCCTATGTTTAGCTTCATCAGAATCCACCCAAGTTTGAAATGCCTCGGACGCGCGTACGAAACAGTTTCTGAGATCCTCAAGCGTCAAATCAAGTTTGCTGGGAAAATCTTTGAGCAACGAGGAACTTGGCATAAGATGTGCCTGTTCGGGGAATAATTGTAAGAATTTGTATTCAACAACATCCGCTAACATTTCCGCGAGAATGGGTGTAAATGCAATGATAGAACGTTCATATAACTCTGCATCAATAAACTCTGTTAGTTTTTCAGTATCAAGTTGAATTTCATCTGTATCAGTCTTTACAAAAGCATCAGCAAATGACAATTGTTCTCCTAAAACAGAAGCAGATTCGGAGAAAGATAAGGGGCGATCAAAGAGGGATAATTCGGTGTATAGATTCTCAAAATCAAGTAGACTTTCCTGCCATTGATGACCCCATGTATCATGTATTAGGTATTTGTCAAGTTCCTCTAATGGAAGCACTCCGATCATTCGCGTGAGTGTTGTTGTTACAAGATCTAATGATAGACCGGTATCTTCAGCGATTTGCTTTCGTAAAGTGATGTCCAAATCTTCAGCATTAAATGTACCGAATACAGGGAAATGAGCAAATGGTTCTACCTGCCAAATTTTTCGGAGAAACTGTGCATAACTTATTTTCTTTTTTGAACTTTGTTTCTCATTTTTGTCAACACTTGTATTTAACTTTTGTTTTCTATCTTTGTCAGCGATACCTTCCTTAACCGCAGAAGGCAAACAGAAATAGAGAGCAGAACAGGTCTTTATTAACTTCACTTCACCAACATCAAATGGTGCTCCTGGATACAGACATTGGAAGAAAGATAGAATATCATCATCCAGATTAGGATTGTCGGACACCAACTTATATCGTGTTTGTAGACTGTCCATAATCTGATGTCGATGTCTTAAGGGAGCAGTTCGTATAGAAAGTTTGTGTTTAAGTTTCTCTGCTGATTCTGGTGTAATTTGGAATATTTGTTGTAATTGTGTCTTGATGTACTCACATTCGGAAATGTTTGATGGTGCATCTGGTGTAAAGAGTGTGAAGATTTTGGAACCAGCAGTATCAAGATTTTCTATGCTTGGGTGGTTGACGATTTCCGGATACTGTTCCAGTGATAACCATATTCCCTCAACAAAAGCTTCATCAATTATAGTCCTAATGGAATTAGTTGTTTCTGATTCTTTAGATGATTGTAATACTTTGTTAGTTTCATTTATCAGGGAATTATGGATTTCATAGAATAATTCAGGGGTTTCAATAGAAACAGGAGAGTTCTTTTTTTGTTTCTTGATTTGATGTACGTGGTTTTCAAAATCTTTCAATAGATTTAAGACGTTCTCCCAAGAAACGGGTGTTTTATCTTGATGCCACGTGTTAATTGTCATAATTGCTCCCACAATATGTAAATAGTAATACCATTCTAAATATTATAGTCTCATTTTTGGATGTAATACCATTTCTAATGGACTCACATTGAGATAAAAATACGGATGTCGTAGATAAGAGAAATGGAAGAATTTACTTATGTCCAAATTTTTCCATTTCATATATCTATAACTATTTTAATGTATTTCAGGACTTACGCAGTTTTCATGATTTAATCAAGAATTGTGTTGAAAATGATGTAATTTTCAACATTATTTGTGCTTCCAGCGCGCTTACAAAGCACGCCTACAGATCGGTGCGTAAGTCCTGGTATTTTTATTGTAGCAGAAACTCAAAAACCCCTTAGATACGATGGTATTCCAAAATATGATTATTGATCTATTTTATTGCTTTTCTAAACTTGCACAGATGAGTCTGTTGTCATTTCGAGCAAAGACGTGTCTGTAAGCAAACGCCGGATGTGCCCATGTAACGCCGCCTCTACGATTCAGTTGGTCGCGCGTCGGTTCAATCAATTTGGCTCGACTAATGATGTTAAGTCCTTTAGGTGAGAGTTTTGTGATGAGAAGTTCACCATGCTCATTGAACATCCATACTTTATCGCCATTTTTAACAAAGTGAATAGTGCTCCAACGCGCTTTTTTTACAGCGGTAAGATCCTCCCAAATCCGATCACCATTTTGAGCATCTATACAACGAAGTTCACCATAACTGTCTACACCGTATATGTAATTACCAATACGAACAGGTGTAGACATCGTCGAATGGATTGCCTGTGTATTTTGTTCATCTTTACCTCTACGATGCCAACCAAGTTCTACTGCCAACTTATCCTGCGCTAACTTCAGCATAAGTGAACCTTGAACGAAATGTGTCATAAATAATTCGTTTTGGTAGAAAACAGGTGTAGCAATTCGTGCACCGTTCCCTTCTTTTGGAAGTGAATAAAGCCAATGTACTGTCCCTGTTTGCGGATCAAGTGCTGCAATATTATTCACTGTCCAGCAGATTAAGACCCGTTTTCCTGCTTGTGTAATGATAATCGGAGCTGAGTAAGAAGCGTCATCCTCAAGTGCTTTCCACTTTTCTTCACCTGTTTTCCTGTCAAACGCAACAATACATGCGTCCGGTTTACCACCAATTTGGAGAATCACGTGATCTCCTTCAACAATAGGCGCAGACGCGATCCCCCAGATAGGCATTTCAATGTTATACTCAGTATTCAGGTCTTTTTGCCATACAATGTCCCCTATAGCAGCATCAAAACAGTGTAGCTGTCCCATTGCACCTAAAGCATAAGCAAGTCCATCGTGGACGGTGACACTCGCTCGTGGTCCCGCTGTATAATCAATTTTGTATAAACAATCGTAAGTATAAGACCAAATTTCGTCTCCTGTTTTCCAATCGAAGCAGTGAACACGTTCTACCTGTTTCGGTTTTGTGAGCCTGTCAGTCACGTACACCCGTCCATCAGCAACACTGGGACCACTATAACCACTACTAATAGGAACACTCCAGCGGATAGGGATTTCTAAACCATCAAACTTTTCAATGGTACCTGTTTCCTTCCAAACACCGTCACGGTTTTCTCCACGCCACTGGGGCCAATCATCTGCAATAGCAAATTGTATGTGAAGAGATAAAACAACAATAGAGATAATTAATATTGGTGAAAGTCGTTTGATAATGATTTCTATATTTCCTTCTTTTACGAATTCAGGTTATATTACCCTGGGTTGCTACCTAATGAAGCTTGACAATCAAAATCGGTAGTTGAATAGGTAGGGGTTGGGTTCCCCAACCCACTTGGTTTTTGAGTTTGCGTAGATCGGGGGTGGAAACCACGCCCCTACGAATACTCAACTTGAACGTCAAAACTCATTAGGATTTTAGACCTGCAAACACCGTTTTTAATAGAGCACAATACACTTTTTGTAACACAAACTGTCAGTTTGTGTGCTAAGATGCACAATCTAACAGATTATGTTACAAGGCAGCAACTTAGGTTAATATAGTAACAATCTATAACGGTAATTCGGAATCGCTTTCAGTTTTTTCTGGTGTTTCTTCGCTTGTTTTCTCAGTATCAGATTGCTTTGCGCCGAATATAAGTGAATCAAATTCATCGGAAGCAGCGGAAGTACGAGCAGCAGCGAGGAATTCTTCCTCTTCAACACGTGTATCCGTACCAGCGAGTTCTTGTGCGACCTTTGAACGTCCTTTAGCTTTTTCTCGTATTTCGCGCATCCTCGTCAGTTCTGCTGCAGTACCATCCATACTAATACCTGAAAGCATATCAGCGATCTCTTCCTGTTCTTTTGCTGTAATCATTTCAGCGACTGCATCAGATTGTTCGGTTTTGATTTTGTCCAGATCCCGTGACAATCCTTGTATCTGAATCTTGTGTGTTTCTATATCTGATTGTGCAGTTTCAATGTCTTCTTCAAGTTCATCAATGCGAGCATTTTTTTCATCCAAAGTGGAGTGAAAATCGTTGAAAGAGGTAACGCACCGCACGTATTCTGGATGTTGTTTGATCTCATCTTCAGGTGTTCCTGCTTTAAGCAGATCGTCAGCTGTACTCTTTGCTTTGTTGATAGCACCTGTCTTCAACTTTTCTAAGCGATCAACATCATCTGTAAGCGTGTTTAGTGCTCCCTTTTTCTTTTCAACTGATGCCATGAGTTGAGCGATGGCTGACTTATACCTTTGGATATTTCCCTGTTTGTCGCGTATTATGTCTTCATAAGCTCCGCGAATTGCATTTGGGTCCTCCATAAGTTTATCAGCCTGTTCGTGTGCTTTGCCAGTGAGTGTATGCCATATTGCTCTAAAAAAACGTGTAAAACCGTTTGCCATTGTGGAATTCCTCCTAAATATAGTTAACTTTAAAACCATTCCATAATAATAATCTGAAATCTACGAACTTGAAATGAGTTTCGATTTTTCAACTTTTGATCTGTTTTCTAATTTATCAGGACTTACGCACCCAACGGTAGGCGTGCTTTGTAAGCGCGCTGAAAACCGCAAATATGCTGAAAATTACACCATTTTCTTCATGATTCTTCATCAAATCATGAAAACTGCGTAAGTCCTGTTTATATCTAAACGCATATCATCAACATTAACTCATACGCGAACAGAATTAAGCTCATCAATAACATCAGATTGCTCAACCTTAGTCTTATCTAAATCACGATGTAACTCTGATAATGCGTTTTTGTGAGATTCAATATCGGACTGTATATGTTCTATGTCCTGTTTAAGTTTCGCTACGCGGCAGTTTTTTTCCTCCAATGTTGTTTGAAAACTTTTAGATGAGGTAACGCTTTGAATGTATACTGGATGTTGTTCTGTCTCCTCATCCGATAGATCCACTTCTTGTAGTTTAGTTTTGATACTTTCAATCTTCTTGTCAGCACCTTCCTTTAACTGTTCAACTTGTTTGATCTCTTGAAATAAGCTTTTCAGTGAATTCTTTTTCATTTCAACGTGTGCCATGAGTTGCCCAATTACTTGCTTATAATTTTGGATATTCCTCTGCTTGTCTTGGATAATGTCTTCATAAGCTTCGCGCATCACTTCAAGATTGTCCTTGAGTGTGTCGTCCTGTTCTTGGTATTGACTATTCACTCTTATACTTTTTGTATCATCTTCAAGAGTTTCGTACAAAATTTCAGGAATTTCTTTGAGTTTTTCCGTTTGTTGAAGTGCACGACCAACTTGCGAATACCAGATTGCCTTGTATAAACGTGTAAAGCCATTATACATTGTTTCTACTCCAGAAATTTAGTTTTGTAAAAAATTTATACCTGAATATAGACAATAGAAAGTATATATAAGCATCAAAGCAAATCACTTGCTTGGTTTATTTCCTTTTCAGGATCTGGTATAAATTCCCTTATCTGTTCATCAACCTTTTTTGCAAAATCGAGACTCTCATCCAGTTCAGTGCGTAGACGACCAAGTTCTGTCTCATTGCTGTCGGGACTGATTGTTAGGACACGCGCATACAGATGCGAAAGCTGAACTATGGTCTGTTGAACATCCGCAATCTGTTGTTCTCTGTGTTGTCGCAGTACTCGTCTGACAGTTTCCAATTGAGAATCTCTTGATTTTTCTTGCATTTTCAGTGTGTCTTTTAGACACTGCACTGCTTGTGTAAACAGGTCAGTTACTTTATCAGTTATTTCCGCACTCACCAAAAGGGGTAGATTTGCCATCCAACTTGCTTCTCGAACTTCCTCTTGAAAGGACTTATGCAATGAACGAAGTTCATCCAACATCTGTTCTGTTCTTCTATCACCATCTCTTGTCAACTGTTGATGTAGCGTGTTTAGTTCTTCTTCCTGTTTTTGTTGTGCTTCGTGTAATATTTCTTCATGAACCTGTTTAGCAATATCCTCTGTACCAGTAGTCCACTTTGTAATCAAGGCACCGATGGGAATCCCAATACCGACGACAGCACTACCGAATAAGTAGAGAATCTGGGGTTCTAAGTTAAAAACCCATGACGCAAATACCCCCATTGCCCCCGCTGCAAATGGGTAAATGGTGTAAGGATTGCTAATAAGATGAAGTAAGTATTTCTTACGAAACAAATTCCTATCAATCAATGTCTTCACCAAAAACATGCACCCGTTTTAGCGTGCAAATTGTCATTAGGTTTAGTTTATTAGACTCTCTTTAAATACAATCAGAATATAATCAATGACTATTTAACTTTCCGCTGATATTTTAACATATCATAGAGAAGTTGTAAAGAGAAATAGCACAACAATTTTTCAATATATTTCTCATAGCGTAAGTTATTCCTCTTGGTTTCTACCCAGGCAGGACTTACGCACCCAACGGTAGGCGTGCTTTGTAGGCGGGGAATGCCAAAAGGCATTCATACCGTTGATTTGACGCCGGAAACCATAAAAATGCTGATAATTACATCGTTTTCGTCTTAATTCTTGATTGGAACATGAAAACTGCGTAAATCCTGCCCAGGGTTATTCAGTTTTAAATTTACTGAATAAATTGAAAACTAAATAACCCTGCATGATATGACTTTTTGTAGCACAATTTGTTAGGTTGTGTTATTATATCATTTCTAAATGATCAATACCTTCGCCATTTTTGAGTGCTTCAGTTGAATGAGTATATAGTGTTGATCTACCATTGCTCTGTGATATTGTTAGGATTACATAAATAAAAATAACTTCAGGTTTTCGTTGAAGTATTTTTAATTATCATAGCGTCTAATTTGACGATAGAATCTGACAGAATAATTTATATGCACAATCTGGAAGAATGTGCTACAACTGACCGCACAATCTGACAGAATGTATATTATTGGCGAAGGTATTGAATGATAAAGTCTTTTTTTATATCACCAACAGTTACTCTGTGCCGTTTAAGATTACGTCTCACAGTAACCGGTAATGTGAAACCATTTCTTAGAAGTGGTTTTATTGCAAAAATAGGGGAAACTTGATGATGCGTAAGAAGATGTACATATTGGTTGGTGTGCTTGCTATTCTTGTGATTGCGGGTGCTTCTTATATACTCTCTGTCCAATATGCTGAAAACAAAGCAGAGAAGGATAGGGAAGCGAAAATTTATGCTGAAAACGTGGCGAAATATAATCATTGGAAAAGCCTCACTGACATTAGTCAAAAAGCTGTAGCTTTAAATAAGAAAATAGGGGAGATTGGAGATATATCTAAAGAAGATAAAATCAGGAATTTTGAAATGTCTGAGCAGTTGTTAGATTTGTTAGGGCAGAAACGAAATTTACATGAAGAATTTGATCGTATAAAAGGAGATGGTGATACGACCGAGCAGTTTAAGGATTGGATGGGAGTCAATGCTGCTCGAGATGCATGGCTGGAATCTCAGATACACCTTAATACACTTACTTCAATAAAGTCTGAGTTAGAAAAGGCATTGTCTGAAATAGAGAATACCATAAAACAAAAATAATGTCTTATAGTGAACTTTGAAATTATTGGGACACTTTGATAAACATATTTTGAAAACAGAACGGACAACAAAAGTTGTAGCACAAGCTTTTAGTTTGTGCATAATGAGAAGCAAACTAAAAGTTTGCGGTACAGAAATGTCCCATTAATTATAGGTTTTACTGTATTAATTCTTACTATTACTATAAATGGCGGAGGAAATGTGACGTTTGACATTATAATAACTGAGGGGAACATTGTTGATGGAACAGGGAAACGTGATCCTTATGTCGCAGATATTGGAATTCAAGCTGATACCATTGCAGCCATTGGTGACCTTAGCAACGCAGAAACATCAGAACGAATTTACGCAAAAGATAAAATTGTTTGCCCTGGTTTTATTGATGTGCATGTTCATTCAGAAATCTCTCTACTCGGGGGTCGAGATCAATATGCAGCTGTGATGCAGGGTGTAACGACCCATCTAACTGCGCCTGATGGATTCGGTTGGGCTCCTTTGTCTGAACAACATGCGCGCGAACTCTGGCACTACACACAATTTGCTTATGGTGATGATGAAGTTCCACTTGATTGGGAGACACATGAAGATTACCTAAGTATGTTTGAAGATCGCATTCCTGCAAATCTATATCCGCAAGTTCCTCACTGTGCTGTTCGACTTGGTGCAATGGGATGGGATCATCGTCCTGCAACTACAGATGAACTAATCGCAATGGAGAAAACTACACGTCAGTGGTTGGAAGCGGGAGCATGTTGCCTATGTTTAGGACTTGACTATCAACCATCAGCGAATGCAAATTTACATGAGTTGGTATATTTGTCAAAGGTTGCTGCAAGTTACGATGCGATCTATGCCGCACATATCAGATACCAACTGATTGGTAGAAAAAAGGCTTGGGAAGAAACTATTGAAATCGCACAACGTGCTGAGATCCCTGTTCATATTTCACATGAACGCGTTGACGATGAAGCAGCAGAAATACTTGAAAAGATAGATAGAGAAGACATTGATTTGACATTTGAATCATATCTATATCCTGCAGGTATGACACACCTTGCGATGTTGTTGCCGATGGAATACCAAACAGGTGCACCCGATACGATGTTAGCAAAACTTGAGAATCCTGATGTCCGTGAGAAGTCACTTCCATATCTAAAACAGAAATTAGGTGAAGGGAACCAGATTGTAGGATATAACAAAAATGGTAGATATATCGGATTGACACTGACTGAGGCAGCAAAAAAGGAAGGGAAATCTAACGAGGATTTTGCCTATGATTTCATTCTGGATGAAACCGCAATAGAAACCTTTGTAATGCCGTGGGATACTTCTCCTGAAGAAAATGAACGGACTTTGAATCGCACAGCAAATCATCCTCGGATGATGATTGCAAGTGATGGCGTTTACAATATACCACATCCGCATCCTCGTAGTTATGGGTGCTTTGTACAGTTCCTTGGCAAGTTTGTCAGGGAACGGAAGTTACTCCCGCTGAAAGATGCAATATATAAAATGAGTGGTTTTCCAGCAGAACGATTTCGTTTATCTGATCGTGGAAAAATAAAAGAAGGACTTGCTGCTGATATTGTTGTTTTCAATCCGGAGATTGTTGCTGATCGTTCAACGTGGTTTGATCCTGTTCAACCACCTGTGGGTGTAAACTGGGTGATTGTTAATGGCGTTGCAGTCATCAAAGATGGCATGGTAACTAAACAACTTCCAGGAAAAGTTCTTCGGAAACAATAAAAGCAACAATAGGATGGTAGGACTGTGGAAAGGTATGACCTGACGATTATTGGTGGTGGTAGTGCAGGACTTGTTCTTGCAGTCGCTGGTGCAAAACTTGGTAAAAAGACTGCTCTTGTAGAGAAACATCGCATCGGTGGTGACTGTCTATGGACAGGATGTGTGCCTTCAAAAGCACTACTGAAAACAGCGAAGGTATCAAACTACATTCGTAACGCAGAGAAATATGGTATTACAACAAATGAAACAAAACCTGACTGGCATAAGGTAATAGACTATGTAAAAAGCACGCAACACATTATTCAAGAGGAACACGACAATCCTGAACGATTTCGGGATATGGGTGTTGATGTAATATTTGGAAACGGACATTTTGAGTCGCGTGATACTTTTGTCGTTGAGGATTCAGAGAAAAATCAAACACGCACACTAAAGAGTAAGCGATTTGTTATTTCCACTGGTTCTCGTCCGTTGGCTCCTGATATACCTGGATTGGATTCTTGTGATTTTCTTGACAGTGAAAATATATGGGATATTCAAGAATTACCACAACGGCTGCTTGTTGTTGGAGCTGGACCAATAGGTATTGAATTGGGACAAGCATTTCATCGGTTAGGTTCAAAAGTAACAATCTCACAACGTAGTGGACGCATTCTTACCAAAGAGGATACTGATGTTTCTGAACGGATGTTAGAATATCTTACCACAGAAGGCATTGATATCCGACTCAATACGAAAATTTCAAAAGTTGAACAACAAAATGATGGTATTAGAGTAAGGTTTGCAGATATAGAAAATGCCACATCCGAAGCAAATTGTGAACGAATCTATGATAAAATCCTTATCGCAGCAGGTAGAGCACCAAATGTTGAAGGTTTGGGACTTGACAAAATCGGTGTTAAAGTCCAAAAAAATGGGATTGTCGTCAATGGACAACTTCAGACACATGTGAAACACATTTATGCTGCAGGTGACGTTATCGGACACTATCTATTTACACATGTGGCAGCATTTCAAGCACAGTTGCTTGTTCGTAATTTCTTATTGCCATTAGCAAAAAAGATCGATTATTCTGTTGTACCTTGGACGACATTTTGTGATCCTGAGGTTGCACGGTGCGGTTTGACTGAAGCGGAAGCACGCGAAAAATATGGTGATGTTGATGTGTTCTCATTAGAGCAGACAGATGTTGATAGAGCTGTTGCGGATGGAGAAACACACGGATTTACGAAAGTTATCGCATCAAAATGGCGTGGCAAAATATTAGGCGTTCATATAGTCGGGACAAATGCTGGTGAGATTATACACGAGTATGTTCTGGCGATGCAGGAGGGGATTCCGTTACGTAAATTGGGTGGAATGATGCACGTGTATCCGACTTATTCAACAAGTGTATGGCGGGTAACAGCGAAATGGTTGTCAGAGGGAACACTGGTTAAGACTTTGCGGAGGTTTACAGGGACAGGATAAAGTGTTTTTACAATTACATAGATCAATAGATTTTACTGCGATGTCCAATCCGATGGACAACTACCTCTTTTTTCTGTCTATTGAAAGTGTAGATAATTCGATAATCCTGCATTCTTTGACTGAACTTTCCTCTATCTCTACCTTTTAATGCTTTGTGCGGCCAAGTATCACAATTTTCGCATAATTGATCCAATTTTCTGCGGACTCTACGGGCGATTGAAATATCCAAACGCCCCAAGGCATCCTCAGCCTTTTGCATGAATTCTAAACGGTACATTTACAGTCTACAGCCCTAACTTTCTCGCCACTTCCTCAATCGGAATAGGCTTAATTTTGCCAGACTCGTAATCAGCAATACTTTGGTCGATCTCAGCAACAATATCAGGTTTTAGTTCTAATCCTTCATCTGGATCGTAGTCGTAAGCCTCCAATGCAAGTTCAAAGAGTTCATAAGCCACAAAAAATTCCCGAAATACTGCGTCCAATTGTTGAAGTGAAGGTTTCTGCTCAAGTAAACTCATGATCTTTTCGCGCACACTGAAGATTTCTTGTCTAACAAGTGTTAGGATAAGTTCGCAATACTCTTTGAATGACAATTCGGAAATCTTCATAACGGGCATCGGATCGCTTTCTAAGTAACCCCCCATCCGTCTGCACATCCGTTCTTCAAGGGTTGTTTTTCTATTGGCGTGTATATAATCAAGTTGACGTTTTAACTTTTTGGCAAGCGGTGTGTGCGGCTCAAGGCCTTGCAGCGGATCTTCTTCATATTCTTCAAGCCAAAAGGCGATGCTTTCATAACCACAAAAGAATTCTCGAAACTCTGCTTCCAATTTCACCCTGTTCTCTGATGAAGGTTTTACGTTGAACAACTTAATGAGCCGCTCACGGACGTTAAATAAATCGTCATGAACAAGACGTTGAAGCAATTCGTAGATCTCAATATGAGACATATCAACAAGTTTTTTCACAAGTCTCTCCATTTATGTGTTAAAACTACTACATATTTTAACACAATCCATAGATACGATCAAACGCTTTTCGCTAAATTTTTAGAGAATGGAAAAAAAGTCGGAAACTATACCCTTTATCGGTTGAGAAATTTCAGGGATTCTAACCTTACGTGTGCAATTTCTGCATGCAAAATAGGCATTTATCTGAGAGTATAGTACCGACTCACCTAAGGAGGCTTAAGGGATTATTAGCAATTATTATGCCAACGAAATTGTAAAATATATCGCTATTTGTTAGAAATTATTGCTAACTTTTTGGTCAACGTGTTGAAAAAATAGTCATTGATTTGTATGGGAAGGCGAGATAGTAAGGTTGTATTCAACGTTTTACTATAATCGGTTAGTCTGTTGATTCTTCAGGATTATATAAATTCTCATAGAAATACAATATTGTCTTTAGATCGTTCCAATGTTTCTCTGAGAACCAAATCTGTATAATGTCACCTTTCGTTTGCATACTGACTTCTGGTACATCTGAAACTTTAAGTGCATTATAAAGTGTTTGTCGGACCTGAGGATCTTTTTTAACATACTCCTTATATTTCGCAGAACATAATGGACAAAGAGCTATATATTGTGCTCTATGTTCTATTGGAAAGTGGTCTTTTCTAAGTGCTTCGACTGCCTCAAAGTAATCATCATGACTATTACGTTTTTTGAAAGGCATTTCTTCTTCACACATTTGACACACCATTTTGCTGTCATCTGTATAATTTGCTGTGAGATAAGGTTGTGGTTCAATTGCCCCACGTGAAACCCTTACGCTTCTTGCTCTCTGCTCGTATTCTTTTGCAGGTGAGTTGCCTAGTTCTTTAATAAGTCGTTTTGTTCGCCGTTCCTGAGGATTGATTCTTTTGCGCAACTGCAGAGGTGATTTTCCTTGCGCTTTCCAATCCTTGTAAATATCAGCAACTTCTTCTGCTTCATCGGAAGAGTCATATCCTAACTCTTCATCACGTTTATTTCGTTCTCTTTTCTCATCTTCCTCACGTTCAATTTGCAGCCTACGTTGTTTTTCAATTTCTATGTGTTTTTGTTGTTGTTTTGCAACTTTTCCGAATTCAATTACCTCAAGCCACTTTTGTTCTGCATCGAATGGAAAACCGCCAGGGAGTCTCTCAATTGATGCATCACAAGGACGTACATAAATAAAATCATCACCTTCTTTTTTTGGTACCCATTTTGACTGTTTCAAATTCCATACAAGACTAGAATGTCCTTCCTGTAACACATTAGATTGATTCCATTGAAAACGTGCTTTCAAACGATTTGAAGGTAGAGAATACATTGATTCCCAAACCAGTTTTGACTTAACAATTGAAGGATCAACTAAAAGGATTTGGAATTCGGGGATTCTATAATCTTCATCGATTCCTGTATGTCTCCAATAGCCAGATCCAATGCCAAGATTATTTTTCCATTCAGGATGGTCAGAGGAAACTTCTTGAGGAATTGCTTCCAATTCTGTCTTAGCACCTAATTTTTTGGCAAATTCACAAAGTTTTTTCGGATCTATTTCTGATTTCTCATACAATAAGGAGAAAAATAGGAAATCTACGTCCATATCCTCAAGCATCTTCATGTACTTATCATCCTCATAACATGCGCTCAAACCTGTATCAAGATAAGGTGTATCAAGGAACACACGATCTGCTGAAACAAACCCACCGGTAGTTTCAAAGATATAGTAATCTCTGAACAAATTTGCTTTATCGGGATCATTATCTACAAGTGCAATGAATTTTTTTATATCTATAAGATGCTGCTGTACGTCTTGATGATTCAATAAATCGTCTTTGTATCGTCGTTCCAAAATTAACTTAATTCGCTCTGCTTCGTCAATTTCACGAACACCTATTTCTTCAAGGAATGCGCGGGATTTCTTCTGCTGATTCCTATTTTGCCCTGATGAATAGACATCTTTTAAAACGTAGTTGAACCCTTCCTCGTACCTTTCGTTATCTTCAGGGAAATGGCACTCACTGCCAATTCTATACTCACCAGCGCTACAACGAACTATCTGGAGTTTAGATAACCTGTCTTTACGTTCACCTACAAAATAACGTGAAGATGATGGTGTACTTGATAGGAATTCATTAAGTAAGGCATATAGTTGTTGATGCCACACGTCCGATTTTGCATTCAACCACTCAATCACTCTATCAGACACAGGCTGTAATGCTTCTATCAAGTTCTCAATTTTCCATTCAGAAATGTCTAACATGGTTAGAAAATTGTCTTCCCGCGACGAGTCTCGAAGCCGAGGATTCGCAATCCAAAGTGGTAAAGAACTGTCTATTCCAAGAAGTGTTTTCAGATCTTTATCGTCGACCAGATCGGATAAACTCCCTTCGCGTCTTGCTGTTCTAAACGTTGCTGATGCTGCGCCATGACCACCCTGTTTCATCGGAACCAGTTTTTTCTGATTAAATTCCTTGATCAACTGTTCTTGGATAAAAAGATAAAAAATGGTTAGATTATCTTTGTCATTGGGTAGGGTCGCAAGAAATTCTACGTCTAACAATTCGCGCTCACGAATGGCATGCATTGATTCAGCAACCAAAACCGCAAGATGATCTCGCAGTTCGTCATTCGCGGGACAATCCCGGACACTGTTACGTGCAACAGTTGATGCAAAGGGAGCGTGCATGTGGAACCGCAGCTTGGATTCTTCTTTTGTAGCAGGAAAATAAATACAGACCTGTCCAGAGTTTAGCGGTGTGATTTTCCAGGTTTTGTCTTTAGATTTATCAATGCCGAAGGCAACTGCAATTAGACAACGTTTGAGTCTATTATCTTCATCTCGAACTTCAATGTCCTTAGTAAACCTTAGATAATGGGTGGAATCAGGTGCTATATTTCCTGGACACATTACAGAAATCTCAATTAGGTTCTTATTATTTGAACTTTCTATTCGCTCAAGGAAACCGATTGTTGAATCTTGCAGATAGTACTCTATCTTGCTAATGTTACTTAGAAACATCAACGTGTTTTCGTTTAATTGTCGGAGTTTCGTTTCTATCTCAGCACACGCTTTTTCTGGAGGCATTTCAGAATTGTCAAAAGGAAAAACAAAACGTGTTCTCCCCTCACCAAGTGATCCTGGAGTCAGACATTCAGTTTCTGGAACAAACATGTCGCGGATTCGAAAGTGAAAGTTTCCAGATTCTATCTCTGGTGTAGAAGTATAGGCAAATACTGCCTTAAAACCGATACCAAACTTGCCAATGCTTGTAGCATCATCTGCCTTGGTAGTGGATCCGATATTAGTTATTGATTCTACGTCCTTTATCGTAAACAAGTGGGTACCATTATGTTCAAACTCAAGTCTGTCTGTATAGAGAAAGAACTTAACCGCTGAAGCCTTGGCATCTTCAGCATTTTGAAGCAATTCATAAATGAAGTGCACTTTGTCCGAGTAAAGCAATGTCAGCAGTCCCTTGAAACCCTCCATTGCCCCATTCTCAATGAGTTGTTGTCGTAATTCTTTACGTTTTTCAGACAACTGTTCAATCGTCATTATTTACCCTTTTCACAGTTAGTACCCCATACGCTACCAGTTTTGCAGTAATATCTGCCTTTTCCGTGCCCTTCTCCAATTCCTGAATGCGTCGATTGTAATCAATCTCAGCTTTAGCAATTTCTTGTCGGCGCATCCGTTGAATGTTGGGATCAGGCACGTCCACAATTTGCTTTTCAAGCAGTGTTATCCGTTTCTGGTGACTCGTTGATAGACTTTCCTTTTGATATTCAACAGTCTCCAGGATTTCTTCTCTATGCTTCATACGTGCTTCAGTCCATAGGGAGTGGTGCCGTTCTTCCAACGCTTTCTGATCGGTTAAACTCACATCTTCACCTATATCGTTATCCTCAGCTGTTTCCAGTAAAGGACAGAGATGTGGTGTCAACACATTTGATGACGTGATCGGCATTAGAACCCAATCCTCTCTATTGCCGAGATACTCCCATTTGTAGATAGCAAATTGATAACGACCTGTTGGGACTTGATTCGTCCTAACCTTAAGCGTTACAACGATTTCTGTTGCTTTGTCCAATACTGCTGATGCCTGTTTTATCAGTGGATGAATAGGCATGATAAACACCGCTTTAGGATGCTGCGTAGCACTTTCCGCCTCAAACGTTATCGTTAAATGCTGCTCAGTTCCCTTCAACCAGTTCTCCCACTCACGATGGATCTTTGTCCTTTCCCTTCGCAGTTGCTGAAAATCACGTAATAAAGTGTTGCGTGCATCTTCCGAAAGACGAAGCGTTTTGCGAGATTTTTCACCGAGTATAAACTCATGCGCTGTACCAAGTTTCTGCTGAAGATAGTGTGTAACAAGTCGCTGGACTGATGCTGGAGACAACCAAAAACTTGATGCTTCTTCTACTTCTTTCTCTATTCTTTGTTCTTTCTCCTTCCTTTGATCAGGGAGTTGAAGACTAAAAAGGTCCAATTGTTGTGCTTCCAAGTTTTCTTGCTCTTGTAAAATTCGAATTTCGTTATCTTCCAACTGTTGTAGCTTAACTATTCGTTCCTTTTGGGTCAATTCAAAATCTTCGGCTATGTTTTGAAGTTCAGTTGTTATTTCACCAAGAATTTCTTCACTTCCACCCAATGCACTCTCAAATACACCGATACGCATTAAGCACCGTTCATAAATATCCGCATCCACAGTTTCGGGAGTTATCAAATTGATAATAGTAACGCTCTCACTCATTTGTCCTCTCCTGTCAATACGACCAATGCGTTGTTCAATTTTCATTGGGTTCCAGGGCAGATCGTAGTTTACGATGCAATCACAGAATTGGTAATCTAAACCCTCACATCCGACTTCTGAGAACAACATGATGTCAAGACAATCGCTTTCCGTTCTTAGTTTTTTGAATCGATCGCTGAGTTCGCGACGTTCCTCATCCGGTACGCCACCATGGATCATGCCGACGCGAACGTCATCCGCTTTGAGGTGTTTGTAAAGATACGCGAGTGTGTGTCGGAAACTGCTAAAAATCATGATTTTGTTATTAGGGAGGTTTTGCCTATCACGGACAATTTCTCGGAGTTTTTCCAATTTAGAATCCGCTCCATCAAGTTTTCTTACTTTTTCAAGAAGTGCGTGGAAATGTTCCCTGATTAGTGTGACAAACTCTGGGGGTGGGATCGCATCCGCAGCGTCAGCTTCTGTCCACTCAAGTTCGTCAAGGTTACGATTTAAAATGTCTTCAAGGAATGGTTTAAGTCCATATAGGCAACTTGCCAACTGCCGACGGAGGGTTGTCATCATGAAGTTAACCCTCTTATCACCGTGAAGAATACGGAATATTTCTGCTTTTGTTTCGAGTAGTGCCGCATGGATTTCTTCCTGTTCCGGTGTCTGTGACACTTCCACGGTCTGTGACTTACGAATGGTAAACTCACCAATATCGCGTCGGCGGGTTCTGTTGATAATTCCTGAAAGGGTGTGAAGTTCCTCCATATCTGTGATGAGTTGAATCCGCTGTTCATGCGTGACTTGTCCTTCAGTAAGATGTCTTCTAATCCTTATGAAATCAGGATTTTTACTAAGGATCGCTTGTCCCCATGCGGTTGTAGCAGCTTTGTCAAGAGCCTTCTTTGCATCCTGTATCCAACCTTTTTTTTGTGCACGTGCAGCATCAACTGCCAGATTGATAGCCGAGTTTGGTTTCGACATGTGTTCAAAACTCTCCTGGTCCAAGATCAAATCAGGACGAAGAACATTTAACAATACGTATAAATCATGACTATCGAGTTGGATAGGCGTTGCAGTCAGAAAGACAGCTGCTTCTGCGTTTTCACAGAAAAAACGGACAGCTTCATGGTTAGCAGTATTCTGATTACGGATGTGGTGAGCTTCATCTACTATGACAAGGTCAAAATGTGGTGGCGGATTAAGATCTATAAGTCCTTGTCTACTCTTTCGCTTGCGACTAGCACCTGGACCGAAAAGGAGTGTCTTATCTAACAACGAATAGGGTAGAATTATTTTCTGGTATTGCTCCGACCATACGCCATCTAAATGCATCTCATTGATGCAGTATCGTAAGGTTTTTCCATCGAGATGCGTAAAATCTTCGTCGAATCGTTTCATCTCACGATACCACTTTTCCTCAGCAACCAGTGGACGCGGACACACAATTAGGACAGATTTAAGATCACCACGCGCCTGCAGTTCACGTAAAATAAGACCTGCCTCAATCGTTTTCCCTACGCCGACACTATCGGCAATAAGCAACCTCGGACGATCAGACTTGATAAACTTCAGGACAGGTCGGTACTGGTACGGAATAAAGTCAATACGTGCAGCATTGAGTGAATACAACGTTGATAAGGCCGGAGATCGGATTTGAAGCGCGGTGAGGTAAGCGTGAAATTCATCACATGAAAGGCGTGGAGAGTCGTCTTCACCTTGAACCTCAATCTGTAACTGAGATGCGTAGAAGGTTTGAACATTGTTATCAACAAAAACTTTAACACTATCTTCAGGAGTTCCCGAAATTATTTCAACTATTGCTCCCCGAACTGAGGGATTTGATTTCAAAGTTACAATTTGACCTGGAGTGGCATTTAGCTTTTTTTCCATAGGCATTTTCCTCTTATTACAATCTATGGTAGATCTTAGAATTAATTGGACACTTAACATCAGCGAGGTTAGGAAACCTCGCCTACCGTGGGAGTAGTAAGTGTATAATTATTTCGATAATTCACCATACGCGAACTTTTACCCCATAGGTGTCAACTTAAGAAAAAGTCAAGTGCTAAATACCCCATCCCGGTAGGCGTGCTTTGTAAGTGCGTCGATAAACACAGGATTGGCAACGGCGCGCTTACAACGCACGCCTGCAGTTGAGGGGCGCGCTTACAACGCACGCCTGCAGTTGAGGGGCGCGCTTACAACGCACGCCTGCAGTTGAGGGGCGCGCTTACAACGCACGCCTTGCAGTTGAGGGGCGCGCTTACAAAGCACGCCTGCAGTTGAGGGGGGCGCTTACAACGCACGCCTGCAGTTGAGGGGCGCGCTTACAAAGCACGCCTGCAGTTGAGGGGCGCGCTTACAAAGCACGCCTGCAGTTGAGGGGCGCGCTTACAACGCACGCCTGCAGTTGAGGGGCGCGCTTACAACGCACGCCTGCAGTTGAGGGGCGCGCTTACAACGCACGCCTACCTTGAGTGAGAAAATCGAGGTTTCAAGGTTTCCCTCTTACAATAATATGAATCGCTAAGTTGACACCTATGCCATACGCGAACTTTTACCCCTTAACAACACCAATCGGACGGAGACGTGCAACGCGCCGAGAAAGTCCTGCTTCGTCAACAACGCGCACTACTTCATCAACATCCTTGTATGCCTCCGGAACCTCCTCTTGAAGCGTACGTTTGCCTTCTGCTCGAACGTAGATTCCACGTTTCTCAAGGTCTTTTTGAATAGAACGTCCCTCTGTCAATGCTATTGCTTTACGGCGTGACAGAACCCGACCTGCGCCGTGGCATGTTGTTCCAAATGTCTCCGCCATTGCGCCAGGATTTCCAACAAGCACATAAGAAGCAGTCCCCATGTCACCAGGTATCAACACCGGTTGACCAACTTCCTGATACTTCTCCGGAATTTCAGGATGTCCAGCAGGAAACGCACGTGTGGCACCTTTACGATGGACAAACAGTTCGCGTTCCTCTCCATCAACTTCATGCTTCTCAAACTTTCCGATGTTATGTGCGACATCATAGACAAGTTCCAGACCGAGTTCGTCCTCGCTTGTATCAAAATACTTCATAAAGGTTTGACGGACGAGATGTGTGATACATTGCCGATTGTTCCATGCATAGTTTGCACTACATGCCATTGCTGTGATATAGTCTTGTCCTTCGGGTGAGTTGATCGGAGCAGAAGCGAGTTGCTTGTCAGGAAGATTGATACCGTATCTTTCTCCAACTTGAATCCAACTCTTTACGTGTTCATCGCAAATCTGATAACCAAAACCTCTTGAACCGGTATGAATCATCACACAGATGTTGCCTACATTCAAACCCATTGCATCCGCTGCTTTTTGATAAAAAATGCGATCAACGACTTGAACTTCAAGAAAATGGTTACCCGAACCGAGTGTACCGAGCTGATTTTTTCCGCGTTCTAATGCTCTTTGGCTTGCAGCCTCAGCATTGGCATGTTCAAGAAATCCAGTTGCTTCAGTGAATTGTAAGTCGAGTGGGTGTCCGTATTCACGTTCAATAGCCCATCTTGCTCCTTGTTCTAACATATAACGTTCTTCGTTGAGAGAGAGTTGTATCTTGCCTTTAGAACCAACACCACAAGGTACATTATCAAAGAGTTCACCGATGAGTCCCTTCGTTCTACCTTCTAACTGTTGGACGTCAAGGTTAGTTCGAACCAGTCGGACACCACAATTGATGTCGTATCCGATACCACCGGGTGAAACGACACCATCAGCTTTTGGATCTGTTGCTGCGACACCTCCAATCACGAATCCGTAACCCCAGTGCAAGTCTGGCATTGCGAGGGAATGTTTGACTATGCCAGGTAGATGTGCAACGTTTGCTACCTGCTGTAAAGCTTCTTCACTATTAGTTTGTTTGAGGAGTTTTTCATTCGCATATACCAGACCATCCACACGCATGCCTTTCATATAACTTTTAGGTATTCGCCATCTGTAATCGTCCAATTTTTGAAGCGTAACTTTTGTTGCCATTTTTCAACTCCTATTTTGTTTACGTTATGATAGATAATTCTGGTAATTCTACCCATCTGCGTGTCCTCCAAGACTCCATTCCTTTTTCTGCTAATTGCACACCCTTTGCACCTTCAAGCAGTGTCCAAGGGAATGGTTCGTCAGTAACAACATGTCTAAGGAACAACTCCCATTGTGCTCGAAATGCGTTCTCATAATTTTCCTGCTCTGGAACTTTTAACCAACCGTCATAGAAATTAATCGGTTGTTCTATATCAGGATTCCAAACAGGACGCGGTGTGCCGGATAGCGGTTGTATCCAACAATCTCGTAAACCTGCCACTGCGGAGCCGTCCAATCCATCAACTTGTATTGTCAACAGATCATCACGTCTAACGCGCACTGCCCACGATGAATTGAAGTGTGCAATAATATCATTTTCTATATCAAAAGAAGCATAAGCAGCATCTTCTGCAGTACAAGTATACGGTTTATTCTCTTCGTCCCATCGTTGCGATAGATGTGTTGTAGCAGTACAAGAAACACCTTTCACAGCACCGAATAGGTTATCTAACACATATCGCCAATGGCTAAACATATCCAAGATGATTCCCCCTCCATCCTCTGCTCTATAGTTCCATGAAGGACGTTGCGTTGGGATAGCGTCACCTTGAAAAACCCAATAACCGAATTCACCGCGCACTGCGATAATTTTGCCAAAAAAGTCAGCATCAATCAATCGTTTTAGTTTTCTAATACCGGGTAACCAGAGTTTGTCCTGTACTACCCCGTTTTTAAGTCCAGCATTTGCTGCTTGTTCGTATAGCCGATAAGCATCTTCTGTCTTTGTTGCAGTTGGCTTCTCACAATAGATGTGTTTTCCGGCAGCGATTGCGGCTTCAACAGCATCAACACGTCGTGAGGTAACTTGTGCATCAAAATAGACCGGAAATGCGTCATCAGCAAGAGCAGCGTCAAGGTCTGTGCTCCATTTTTCTACACCAGTAGCCTCTGACAACTTCTCTAATTTCGCAGGATTCCTGCCGACGAGAAACGGATCGGGTAATATCGCTTCACCTTCCCCAATTGGGATTCCACCATCTTCTTTTATTGCCAAAATAGAGCGAATTAAGTGTTGGTTTGTCCCCATCCTACCAGTAACACCGTTCATGATGATACCAACACGATGTGTCTTTTGTGAATGATTTGTCATTTACAATCCTTATCTGTTAAATATACAGGACTTACGCTGTTCCTCTTAAAATCCCTGATAAGGGAACTTAGGGGGGTGTAAAGTTTTGGTTACTGTGCGTAGGGGCGGGGTCTCCCCACCCAATCAGAGGCTTCACGCAGGCGAGGTAACCTCGCCACTACGATGTCCACAGCCCCCTAACGTCAAGCAAACTTGATAGAAACTGGACGGACTTCTTTTAATATCAGGGTTTCTACAAAAACTTTACATACCAAACTTAGAGGGTTTTCGTAGGTCGAGTTTCGCAAACTCTACCCAACATACAGTCTAATCATACTTCTTGCGCGTAGCAGTGAAATCGCTAGCAGTCAGAAATACACACCACTTGGCATGGGTATTCCAGCTCAGTTTTCAAGGTTCAAGAGGGCCTCTGTAAACGCATCTACATCTAATGCTTGGGCAGCGACTCGGTGTAAATGATCCAGACGTTGCAGATTGTCAATTGTCCTGAGAAAAGGTTTTAATTTCTCTGCGACATCGGTTTGAAACCTGACCTCTAACACCGTGAGGATTGATTCAACAGCTTGTTCTTTCTTACCTTGTTCAATCCCTTGTTCAATCCCTTGTTCAATCCCTTGTTCAATCCCTTGTTCAATCCCTTGTTCAATCCCTTGCTGTATGCCGCGTTGTATCACGCTTTCGTAAACAGGTGATTCTCTCATGAGTGCCTCCAATGTACCATCCTGAAAAAGTTCAGGTGGATGAATTAAACCCCCAAATATAGATAGGGCATATAATAACGTACCCCGGGTGCGGCTGTCAACAGGTGCCGCTTTCGTTGTTTCTATACACCTTTCAACCCATGCTTCTGGTGCGGTCCCTGTAGGGGGTCTCATCAAAGGTGTAAATGGTAACAAACCAACAGCACCCGGATCCAAATATGACTCGCCTTCTAACTCGTAGACCCTAATCACATTATACCTAAACTGCAACCCTCCGATGACTTCATCTCCATACATATAATGTCCAAGATCGTTTTGTCCCGCAGGGGGACGGAGATAGAAGACCGTGGAATAGACGTTCATCTCATGCTGGTGGACGAGAAAACTCACATACGCCAGCATCCGTAACGGCATCGGTTTATCCCGACTCTCCTCCGTTTGTGCCTCTATATGCAGTATGGCTTCTTCACCTCTATCAGGTAGCGAGACCCGAAACGTCAGATCACTGTGATGTAACTTCACCGTGGGTTGTTCGGTGTTCAGAGAGTCTCTCACTCTCACTTGTTCTGTTTCCAGTGCCAACGCTGCGAGTTGATCAGGCGAATATTCTCCTAAATGTTTGAATAGTTCATCATAATGTGCCATGATGAGTATTATACACACCGATAAGAAAAATATCAAGGGAATGCTTTGTCAAGGCAGAGGAATTCAATTGTCACAAAGTATCTTTGTTGGAGGGTTTTCCAACCCCGAATTTTCATGCGGGATATCTGAAATCGGGGTTTGAAAACGTTCCAACAATAGCGAAATGGGGATTAGGTAACCACTAAATTGATGCCTATTGCCCGTTTTCTAACCGTTATCAAGGGGGACGAACTACGTCTTAGGTTTGTCAGTGCATTGCGGTGCAGCACCTTCTGGTAAAGGAGGAACATCAATTCCCGCTTTCGGCAGTGTACCAGCGAGTTCCTGTTTCCAATGGTCAACATCGCCTGCCGGTCCGTAGCAATAAACCATTTTCATCGGTGTGTCGCTGGTATTCGTCAACTGATGAAAAACCCATGATGGAATAAAAACAGTTTGTCCAGTAGAAACTGTCTCACGTTCTTCTCCGAGACACATTTCTCCTTCACCCTCAACGATGAAGTAAATCTCTTCCTGCTCATGATTGTGCCACGGCACCTGACCACCGTTTGGTTCTAACACTACGAACCCCATGCAAAATTCATCTATCTGTATAGGAGATGCACCACCGACAAGATTTCTGGTTAATCTACGGGCAGGATATGTTCTACCCTCAATTTTATTTACATCTGCAATTAACATTGTGTTATCCTTTCCAAGTATTTTATGATGTTCTATTCAAAAAGTTCTGCCACCTGACAAGAAAACCCTTCGACAACCTCCTCACCGCTGAGCGTGTCATTCCGTGTGAGGACTGTGATGTCCGTTTCAGATCGATAGACGGTCACTGTTTTGGAGCTGGGTTTAAGCACCCACACCAATTGCGTTCCTGCTTCAAGATAGGCGAATGCTTTTTCTTCAACTCTGGATGATGCATCTGTCGGGGAGACAACTTCAACAGCAAGATCCGGTGGGATTGGCGATGACTTGCTAATATTTTCTGGAATGTGAGTGTTCGAAAGAAACGCTATATCAGGTATGAGTACACGTTCACCTACCTGAAAACCTGTGCTAGAAACTGAGATACATCCAATATTTTTTTCACGAACATACGTGCCTAAAAGCAAAATTAAGTTTACACTAATGAAACTGTGTTCCAATGAGGTAGGTGGCATTAGTAATAATTCTCCTTTTACATATTCATATCCTTCTAAATCGCTTTCAAGGAATTCCTCTAACGTCATTTTGGGAAGCTCAGCAGGAAGACTATCTGGCGTGATTTGATGAACTTCTTGTGCGTCCATTGTTTCTCCTCCTATGATGTGTAATCTCAGTTTTCTACTGTCAATTGACAGTTTTACCATAATACCATTCTACTTGCTACAGTTGGATAATTTCTATCTATTCAAAAAGTTCTGCCACCTGACAAGAGAACCCATCAACTACATCTTCACCACTGAGCGTGTCATTCCGTGTAAGTAATGTTATTTCTGTTTCAGAACGATAAACAGTTACCGTTTTGGCTCGGGGTTCCAGTACCCATACCAACTGTGTACCTGCTTCAAGATAAGCAAATACCTTTTCTTGAATTCGGCTCAATGTGTCTGAAGGAGAGACGACTTCAACAGCAAGGTCTGGTGGAACTGGTGACACTTTGCTAATACTTTCTGGCATATTGGCTCTGGTAATAAAGGCAATATCTGGAATAAGAACACGATCCCCAACGGCAAATCCTACATCCATATAGATGTCCCCCAATTGGTTTTCTCGAATATATAAACCTAATGGTAAAAATAGGTTTGTACAAATCCTACCATGTAAGATTGATGGAGGTGCCATCGGAATTAATTCTCCTTTTATATATTCAAATCCTTCTAAATCGCTCTCAAGGAATTCCTCCAATGTCATCTTCGGTAGCTCAGCAGGAAGACTATCTGACGTGATTTGATGAACTTCTTGTGCTTCCATTGTTTCACCTCCCTTTATATCTAAACTTAGGTTTCTACTATCAATTGAAAATATTTCCCATAATACCATTCTACTTGCTACAGTTGGCCAATTTCTATCTGTTAATTCTGTCTGTTAAAAAAGTTCTATTCAAAAAGTTCTGCCACCTGACAGGAAAATCCCGCAACTACCTCTTCACCACTGAGTGTATCATTCCGTGTTAGAATCTTGATGTCTGTTTCAGAACGATAAACAGTTACCGTTTTGGCTCGGGGTTCCAGTACCCATACCAACTGTGTACCTGCTTCAAGATAAGCAAATACCTTTTCTTGAATTCGGTTCAATGTGTCTGATGGAGAAACAACTTCAACAGCAAGGTCCGGTGGAACCGGAGATGCTTTGCTCGGGTCAATAGGGATCCGATCTGTTGAAATAAAGGCAATATCTGGTATCAACACACGTTCACCAACCCGGAAACCTGTCTCAGAGAGAACACGCCCCAGTTGATTTTCACGAACGTACAAGTGTAACAGAGAACTTAGGTTCACACTAATGTAGCCGTGTTCTACTGACGTAGGCACCATGGGAATTAACTCTCCTTTTATGTATTCATATCCTTCTAAATCGCTCTCAAGGAATTCCTCCAAAGTCATCTTAGGAAGCTCAGCGGGAAGACTCTCTGGTGTGATTTGATGAACTTCTTGTGCATCCATTGTTTCCCCTCCTATGATGTGTAAACTTAGGTTTCTACTATCAATTGAAAATATTTACCATAATACCATTCTACTTGCTACAGTTGGACAATTTCTGTCTGTTAATAACGTTCTATTCAAAAAGTTCTGATACCTGACAGGAAAATCCTTCCACCACTTCTTCACCGCTGAGCGTGTCATTCCGCGTGAGTAATGTTATTTCTGTTTCAGAACGATAAACAGTTACCGTTTTGGCTCGGGGTTCAAGAATCCATACCAACTGAGTACCTGCTTCAAGATAAGCAAATACCTTTTCTTGAATTCGGTTCAATGTATCTGAAGGAGAGACAACTTCAACAGCAAGGTCTGGTGGAATAGGAGATGCTTTACTCGGGTCAATAGGGATCCGATCTGTTGAAATAAAGGCAATATCTGGTATCAACACACGTTCACCAACACGGAAACCTGTACCAGAAACCGCAATACATCCTAACTGATTTTCATGAACATGAGATCCTAAATAAACAGTTATTTTAGCACTAATTTTGCCATGTTCCACTGAAGTAGGCGGCATAGGAAATAACTCTCCTTTAATGTATTCATATCCTTCTAAATCGCTCTCAAGGAATTCCTCCAAAGTCATTTTTGGTAGCTCAGCAGGAAGATTATCTGACGTGATTTGATGAACTTCTTGTGCATCCATTGCTCTCCTCCTTTTATAGGTTATCTTTGGTTTGTCTATAGTCAATTTACCACAAATAGAGTCCGAAATTCAACCGAATTTATATTATGATGAACATCGTTAAAAACAAAGATGCGCGCCCTTGATAGCACGCGCACCTTTAAATATACGATATATGATGCAATTACCTATGCTTTAGATTCAATGACTGCTTGCGCTGCAGCAAGACGTGCTATTGGAACACGAAACGGCGAACAAGATACATAATCGAAATCTAAGCCGTGGCAGAACTTCACGGAATTCGGTTCTCCACCGTGTTCTCCACAGATACCAACCTTTAGATCCGGACGTGCTGAACGCCCTTTTTCACAACCGATCTCTAAAAGGATGCCAACGCCTTCCTGATCCAGAACTTGAAACGGATCGTATTCAAGCACACCATTTCTAACATAGTCATCAAGAAACTTCACAGCATCATCACGACTCATTCCGAATGTTGTCTGTGTCAGGTCGTTAGTGCCATAAGAGAAAAATTCTGCTTCCGCAGCGATTTTGTCTGCTGTAAGGGCAGCACGCGGTAGTTCAATCATCGTACCAACAAGGTATTTAACTCGAGTACCTGTCTCCTTAAAAACCTCCTCAGCAGTATCTACGACAACTTTACGTTGCAGTGAGAACTCATTTATATGACCAACGAGTGGTATCATGATTTCTGGGAATATCTTTATACCTCGTTTGGCAACATCCACGGCAGCTTCAAAGATAGCACGCGCCTGCATCTCGGTAATCTCAGGATATACAATACCAAGCCTGCATCCACGATGCCCAAGCATGGGATTAAATTCATGTAGTTCTTCAACGCGTTCACGTAACTTCTGAGCATCAACATTGATTCGTTGCGATAGTTCGTTGATTTCAGATTCGTTCTTCGGTAAGAATTCATGTAGCGGCGGATCCAGAGTTCGGATGGTGACAGGATAACCAGCCATTGCTTCAAAGATACCTATGAAATCTGTTCGTTGATGTGAGAGCAGTTTCGTCAATGCTTGCTTACGTTCAGTTGTATCATCAGCAAGGATCATCTCTCGAACAGCATCAATACCTGTGCCAAAGAACATGTGTTCAGTTCTGCAAAGACCTATCCCTTCTGCGCCGAAATGTCTCGCATTTTTCGCGTCTTCAGGCGTATCGGCATTTGTCCGAATATTCAGAGAACGAACTTCATCTGCCCACTCCATCAAGATACCGAATTGTCCACTCAGTTCAGGTTGAATCAGTGACACTTGACCTTTGAGCACATCACCTTTTGAACCGTTGAGTGTAATAAAATCTCCTTCTGAATAACGATTACCACCTGCAATAAATTCTTTTGTATCCTCATTGACAAATAGGTCGGAACACCCAGCAACACAACATTTACCCATCCCTCGTGCGACCACAGCAGCGTGACTTGTCATACCCCCGCGCGCAGTCAAGATTCCTTCTGCAGCATCCATTCCACCAATATCTTCAGGTGAAGTTTCTGTACGGACAAGAATCACTTTTTCACCTTCAGCAGCGAGTTCTTCAGCACGGAGTGCAGTAAATACAACCTTACCAACAGCGGCACCAGGAGATGCGGGTAGTCCTTGTGCAATGATTTCTACAGATGCGTCAGGATCTACGCTCGGATGTAACAACTGATCAAGATCGTTCGCCGGTATACGTGTCAGTGCAGTTTCTTTATCTATCAATCCCTCTTCTACCATTTCAACAGCAATGCGAACAGCGGCTTGTCCAGTGCGTTTGCCATTACGGGTTTGAAGCATATAGAGTGTACCATCTTGAATCGTAAACTCCACATCCTGCATGTCATTATAGTGTTTCTCTAATTTCCGACCAATGCTAACCAATTCATCATAAGCATCAGGTTGAATATTTCTCAATTCCGATATAGGCAAAGGTGTTCTTATACCTGCTACCACATCCTCTCCTTGCGCATTCATCAGAAATTCACCATAGAATTGATTTGCACCCGTAGATGGATTACGAGAAAAAGCAACACCCGTACCAGAACTACCCCCCATATTACCGAATACCATCACTTGAACGTTAACTGCAGTGCGTCCAAGCTCCTCAGAAATATCGTTTAGACGACGGTATGTAATCGCCCGTTGGTTACCAGATGATTCAAACACCGCATCACGTGACATATCTAACTGACGCCGCGGTTCATCAGGAAAATCATTACCTGTTCTCTGTTTAATAACTGCTTTGAATTCACCCACAAGTTCCTTCAGATCCGATGCTTCCAACTCGGTATCTAATGTAACACCTATTGCTTTCTTCTTTTCTTCAAGGAGATGTTCAAATTCATGATGATCCACACGCATCACAACGTTGCCGAACATTTGAACAAACCGCCTATATGCATCATAGGCAAATCTCTCATTACCAGACTTTGCGATTAATCCTTTGACCGCATCATCGTTTAAGCCCAGGTTTAAAATGGTATCCATCATACCCGGCATAGAAACTGCTGCACCAGAACGAACTGAAAGCAGTAACGGATCTTCTGTATCACCGAATTTTGCTCCGAGCACCTCTTCCAAATTATGAAGGTTCTCAGTTATCTGTTGATCAAGTCCAGTTGGGTAGTTCTTATCATTATCGTAATAATACTTACATACTTCAGTGGAAATCGTGAAGCCGGGGGGTACTGGGATTCCCAGAGTCGTCATCTCAGCGAGATTTGCTCCCTTACCACCGAGTAAAAGACGCATCGTAGCATCACCTTCACCTTCACCACCTCCAAAGAAGTAAACATACTTGGGTTGTGTCATCAAATTCCTCCTCTTATGTACCTTTCGTAATCTTCCTATCACCTAAATCTATGAATTTGCAGTCTTTCAATATATTGAATTATATAGCAATCTGCTGAAAAAGTCAATGCAAATCTGTGTGTGTTGTCGAGAATATATTCAGTCTTCTGTCCTGATTCTACTGAAAACTTATTCAGAAATCCCTTTACCTATATTCTACTGTCAAATCATGCGTTGTTGTAAATAGACTGAAAATGAAAATTGTTTTCCTTCACCAGAGATGTTGATTTCTAGACAGAGAAGTAAACGTACAAAAGCTTCTATTATCTTATTCACGGAGTTCAAAAGTGGGGTCGAGGATATCGGTGGGATGTATCGGGAATTCGGTATTTTGGATAGTTCGTATTCCGCTTTCCACTAATATGAGATCGTATAAAATATCTTCAAAGTATCATTATTCTAAGATTGTTTGTCTTTGCCAATCACAAGGTCCATGAATTCCATTTTATCAGCGCGGAGTAAGTTGTCAAGGGCGCGTTTTGCATTCTCAATTACAATTGTGTCTGTATTGTTAAGTCCTGCTGTTAGGATAGTTTTTGCTTCCTCGGTCTGAATGTAGATGTTTTTATTTTGAATGCCAGCAGTTAACTTTGAGAAGCACTCAACTACCGCAGCGGTATGTTTTGGGAGCATTTGACATAACTCCTTTAGATATATTTCCCAATTTTCTACTTCGTAATCTTCTGCTTTGCATACATCTATGACTTTGGAATATGACTTCAACCGCCATTTAGCTTCCAAACATTTTGCTTGAAACCAATAGGTAAAATATCGTAGTTCTGTCTTTTCTTCCTGATTAAGTCTCCATTTAAAGAAAATTTTAGTCCGATTTTTCATACTATGTTCTAAGTCATCACCTGTACTCATCAATCGATTTCCTATATCTTTAAATACAATTGCCCAATGTTCACGTTTATTATCAGTTTTCTTATAGAATTGTTCAAGTAAACTTTTTTGTCCCTTAAGGGGGAACATTTCCCACAGATAATAGTTAAAAAGACGTTCACCGATTACATCAATAGGATGTCGTGCAATGAGATCATCATGTTTATTAATATTAGATAGATGTCTTAAAGCAAAATCAAAATCGTCTTTAAGTAAATCAAATATCTCCTTTACTGCAGGATTAAAGAGAACGAAACTGCTAAATGCTGCTGCCCATTCTTGACGTTTGCTTTCTGCTTGCGGGAAAAAATCTGCCTTATAGTCAATTGCCCACTTCTCATTTAATCTATAAATGGATAGAAAATACTTTCCTAAAATGGCATACTCTGGCGTTGTTAGAGTATATTCAGTTTCAGATGAGAACCTATTTTCAAGAATTGTTGTTACTTCAGGAACTTCACATGTTGGTTGATGTCTCTGTAACCATAAACCAAATTTGATTAGACTTTCCAAAGCACGACTTCGTGTATTATTAATGGCTATTGTAAGTGGATCATTACAGTTTACTCCACTCGCGCGACTCTCATCTAAGTTCCAATCAAATTGTGTACATAGAATATTCAGAAGTTTTGCTATCTGTTTGCGCGTAGAAACAGGAACATCAACATCTTTTGCCAAACATACGCTAATAAAGTCACCGACAGCTCGACGGGAATTTGTCCAGTTCTGATTCTCACGTGATTCATCACCTTGTAAATAGTCTGTATTGTGTTCTCCATCTGGATGTAAAAGCACCCATTCGCAGAATGTTAACCACTCCTTAAGAAGGTCAAAGTTCTTTTCCTTAACTTGTGCTTCCATTGCATAAATCATCATACGCACATATATGGGTCTCTCAATCTGTTCACGATTTTTCATCCAAAACTTCAGTCTATTAGGATCTGGGATGATTGACTCATTGAAAATGGTTTGAAATGCATGGGCAAGTGCTTCAATATTAGTACTTACAAATGATTTATTTTCATAAGACTCCTCATCTTTCTCCCACTCGTTAATAAAATCAAGTAACTCTTTATCCATAAGATGAGAAAGATCTTCTGGGGTACGTGGACTTTGTTCAGAAACTCCCCCGCTTCTAACTTTAGTTTTAAATGGTGGATAATCTTCATCGTAAATTGGTTTGTTGAATCTATCTTGTAGTTTTTTAAAACAAGTCTTATATTTACCAAATAGGACAGATTCAAAGGGTCTTAGCTGCATCCTATGGAAACGTTGTTGACGTTCCTGAAAACGCTTTTCTGTTAAGTGCTCACCTAACCAACTCTCCACCCAATGACGATAATTTTCTTTTGATGGACCATCAAGTATCAAATCAAAAATGTTTGCGCGTTCATCTTCCGTTAGTAACGTATCCTTGAAATGATCACAAGCATGTCGTATCATCTGTTGGAATTCAAAATGATGTTCCCTCAACCCAAAACCTTTGTGTGTTAAAATTAGTTCACG
This sequence comes from Candidatus Poribacteria bacterium, assembly GCA_963663765.2. Taxonomy (GTDB): domain Bacteria; phylum Poribacteria; class WGA-4E; order WGA-4E; family WGA-3G; genus MSPOR6. Next base: position 364,120 of record CAXXUA010000004.1, read on the forward strand.
TATCCACGGTTTTGTTTGTTCATTCGGGAATTGTCCATAAAGATGTTGACGTAAACGGTTGAAAATTGGCCACGGTTTCTTTCGCAAAACTCTGTCTAAGACTGCAACATTGTTGTCTCCTTTTTCAAATACCATCTCGCAAGAATTTGTCAGTGTATGAACGAGTATTTCTTCAGGATCTTCGTGCTCGTTGTCTTGTGCGTATAGACGTGTACACCAAACATCAGAAAAATCAACTGCATTGTCATGATTTTCCTTATGAGTCCGTAGAAAAATCATTTCCATTGTAGTATCTATAAGAAGGCAAGCAACTTTAAAGGGTTCCTTTTCAGCAAGAGGTAGAATTCCTTTAGATATTATAATGGAGTATTCCCAGTGGTCAAATTTAGGTTTAGGCTGGAGATATGTTCCACCTAAGTCATGCCAGTCGTTTGCATTTTCTCGCTTTTTCCGTTTTTCTTCTGACTTCGGATCAGGTGCGAACTTAATCAGTACTTTTGCAAGTTCCAATGCATCAGATGTCTGATTTTCCTTCGTCCAATGTGTTAACACATTTGCGAATTTATGCTTTTGAAGTTGGTAATCCATTTCAATGTATTCAAAGATTTTGTCTTTAAGTTCCACAGAGTCTTCACCTGGAAGCTGCAAAGCAATATCTAATATACCGTCATAGACAACTGGATTATCAACTTTCGGTAGATTCACTACCAAATCAATAACTTCATTCGGTAAATCGGTACATACGTTCTTGAGATAACGAATCTCGTGCCAGTATGGGTATATAACGGTGCCATCATCAAATCGCTGGGTTTTTGGCGGATATTTAAACCGACCACGTTCAGCAAGCGGTCGTAACCACAATGGATTTTCCAAGCGCGAGAAAAAATATTTACAAGCAGTTACCTTTGTAATTGAGGTAAGTGCCTTATTTACAAGTTCATCGGTTGGCTTCTTCCAAGATTTCATGGATGCTCCTGAGTTGTTCAATATCGCTTTCTGCAGCGGCATATAAAAACGTATCAAAATTGTGAAAATGCAATTCCACTTCGTTAGATGCTGCCATGGGAAACTCATCCTCACGTAAATGTGTATGTCCGTTAAACCACTGTTTTGCTTTTCGCCATTCTTGAGATAAGTACTCTGGAATACTTTCTTTATTCGGATAATCCAGAAAATTTGTAAAGAAAGAACTGTCTATCTCTTTAGCTCTGAGACGGCCTTCTTTGTGGTCATCAACCAGTTTTTTTACCTTTTGACAGATTTCATTAGGGATTAAATGTTCTTTTAGAACTTTGTCTGGCGGATGAAATCCTTCACCTCCCCATTCGTCTTTCCAATCGTCTTTGAACTTATCCACGAGTTCGACATATTGAACCTGCTCCCTCTTAATGCCTTCCGAAGCTGGAACAAGACCGTTCATCAAATCCCTGCTGGCGTGGGATACGAAGGTGATGTAGTTCGATGATTTGTTATTCAGTTGTTCTATTGCACCTTTATATGCTTCGGCATACACAGGTAATTCTAGATCGTCGTTTATCCAATTATAGACAATTTGTTGATTTGATGTCAGCATTATACCTTAAAAAACGTTATTATTTCTATTGCAGGACTTACGCAATTTTCTTGATTTAATCAAGAATTATGTTGAAAATGATGTAATTAATCAGTGTTTTTATAGGGTGCCAGCGCGCTTACAAAGCACGCCTACCGTTTTTGCGTAAGTTCTGTATTGAATTAATCTCTATATAACTCCTTATCTTCAACATACAGAAAATCCATAACTATTGAATTGAATTTCCAGCATTATATTGAATAAATCATGCGACTTGCTTCTTCAAATTCTGGTTCAAGAGGGTCAGTTGATAGGTAGAGTTTTTGGTAGGGTTCATACAGTTGGATATAACTCCAATTCACACCACAAAGCACTTTTCCAGTATTAACAAGTTTGATAAATCTACCCCGGAACTTTGCGCGAGTCTGTTGCGGTGGAGAATGCATCGCTTGTCGTATCTGTGAGTCATCTAATATCCGTTCAGTTAACCCACGTTTTTCTGCTTTGTAGTAGATACTGGAGTCTTGGCGAATGTTATGATATTCTAAGTCTAACCGTCTGACCTCAGCGGAATTCCAATCAACGCCGCGACTTTTTACATACGCCTCAATCCATTTCCTTTTGATAACCCAATCAAGTTCACGTTCCAACTGCATCGGATCATCTTCCAGACATTTCATGACATATTCCCACCGAGACATTATTTCATCGGTTGTCGGGTCAGACTCTTCTTGTTCAAGATACCGTTTTGCACACTCAAAATATTGCCATTGAAGTTCAATCGCAGTCAATCGTTTACCGTTTTCAAGTTCAACTAATCGTTTGCAGCTAATATCTTCCGATATTTCGTGAATTGCTTGTACGGAGTTACGAAGAGCGAACCGTTCACTGATAAAATGATCCTCAATCATCCGCAAAATGATACCAGTAGTTCCCACTTTCAAAAAGGTAGAAAATTCTGACATATTAGAATCACCGACGATGACGTGAAGACGTCTATATTTCTCTCTGTCGGCATGCGGTTCGTCTCGCGTGTTGATTATTCCGCGGGCAGTTGTTGTCGCGATGGATATTTCTTCGCGGATGTGTTGGGCGCGTTGCGAAATCTCATAGAAACCTTGATCGCTACGTTTGATTTTTCCCGCACCGGTAAAAATCTGTCGGGTGACAAAAAAAGGAATGAGTTGAGATGCTAACTGACGAAAACTAACTTTCTCACGTTCCATTAAATAGTTTTCATGACATCCATAAGTATTGCCTACTGAATCTAAGTTGTTTTTGAAAATAGAAATTTTGCCACGGAAACCGTCTGCTTTCATACGTCGTTCTGCTGTTGTAGCAAGCCGTGTGACAATACGTTCTCCCGCTTTGTCGTGGGCAACTAACTCAATGACATCATCACATTCAGGAGTAGCATATTCAGGATGGCAGCCAATGTCTTGATAGAACCGTGCCCCATTTTCAAGAAATACATCAGGATACATCCTTCCTGAAATTATTTCACGAAACAGATACATCACAACGTTCTGAACAGTAAGTTTTTTGCCTCTATTTTTCTCTGGGGTACAGATAATTCCGTATTCGGTTTCCAATCCGTAAATTCTACGATGCATGGTTATATATCTCTGCTATCTCATCAACTGAGAACCGTCGAAATTTACGGCGACCAATTGTGGAATCAAGACACGATACTTCTATTGTCTCAGGTGTAATTTGATACGGTTCTGCTTCTTTGGACTCAATAGATTCAAAAGTTTTTGCTGCAAGTTGTAAAGCGTCTTTAAGTTCCAATTCCTCTTTGTAGGTTTCATTAAGTATTTCTGTGATTGCTTCTGCTCGACCTCCGATGATAGCAAACTGATTTCGTTCCTCATAAGTGCCATCAAACGAAATCTTATAAATCTGACTATGGGTATTCGGACTACCATTGACTTCACAGACAAGAAGTTCAATCTCAAGAGGTTTCACATCCCATCCTTGCGCAATCGCACTGATATGTTGTGAGTATATATTTGTCAACCATTTGCCAGTAACATCTTCCCGGTAATATGTATATCCCTTTACTTCTGCTTCTCGTATTCCAGCGACTCGGAGTGCTTCGTATTCAGATACACGTCCAGTAGATGCAAGTGCTATTCTGTCATATATTTCAGAAATCTTGAATAATGTTCTTCGGGGGTTTTCTGCGACCATTAGAAGTCCATCTCTATATGCTAAAACGATAACTTCCTTCGCTTGTTCAATTCCGCGATCGACAAATACCTTTTTATCTTCCCAAATTTGTTCGGGTGATACATAATAAGGTGTTGACATTTAATCCCCTTTGCAAGTTAACTTGGAAAAACTATCCATGTTCTAAGCGAGTAACTAATTCATGGAATAACTCAGCAACTGTTTCATCTGGTACATCGGAGATTCCATCCTTTGTGATGACCGTCAATGTAGGAAAGATTTTCCTAATTAAATCAGGTCCTCCCGTTGCAATGTCCTCATCCGCTGCATCCCATAATGCTTCAACGATTGACTTCAAGGCTGCTTGTTGCGACATTTCCGTTCGGAACAACTTTTTAAGGGTTGAACGCGCATCTTTCCCACCAGAACCTATGGAATAATAAGCATCTTCCTCATAACGACCACCAAGAACATCATATTTAAATATCCTCCCTTTCTGCTGTTTCAGGTCATATCCAGCAAAAATCGGCAGCACAATAAGTCCCTGCATAACTAAACTTAAATTAGCACGTACAAGACTTGACAGATAGTTTGCTTGTCCTTCTAAGCTTAAGGGAGTTCCCTCCACCTTTTCATAAAATTCAACTTGTACTTGGAACAGTTTTGCTGTTTCAAAGCAGGGACCCGCGACACCAGCGACAGCAATCGCAGTGTATCTATCAATCTTAAATACTTTCTGTATGCGACGTTCACCAACCTGATACCCTTCTGTCGCTTGACGGTCACCCGCAATAATCACACCTTCATCAAATACAAGTGCAAGAACAGTTGTACCTTCCAAAAAATTGCGTGGATAATCCTGCTGCAACCCGTTGAGTTGGTTCCAGTCCGAGACATGTTCCGGACAACGACTCTTCAGTATTTGAAGAAAATCTGTTGTCGCATAGTCATGCGGTTTGAGCAATACTACTGACCTCCGCGCTGAATAAAGTTTTCGACGAATTCCTCTGAATCCTCTTCCAGAATCTCTTCAATTTCATCAAGGAGCGCGTCTAAATCGTCAGTTAAATCGTCAACATTCTCGTTGAGTTCAGGATTAGGTTGGATCTCCTCAGTATGATTGTAAGAGTGATCCCGGTATTCTTGCTGTTTTTCGCGTGGCATGAATGACTCCTTTTTTAGTACTGATAACGGAATTTCTGTTTAACTTATATGACACATTATTCAAATGGTGAATATACCATTACATCAAGATGAATTGCAGTCAGTTTGGATTTTGTTAACAAGTTCAACAACATTACAAGTATTCAACAGTTCTCCTACAATCGCTTGCGTACCAAAGTGTGGACGATCCATCATAATCTTATCATATCCTGTTGGACCATTGAAAACAATCGTATTCCAACTCACACTATGAATACTATCAGGAAATTTCCTTATACAAGTACCTCTAAAGTATGCTCGTGTATCCAAGGGTGGATGCAGAATCGCATGCACAATCTCTTCACGAGATAACAAACGTTTGACATGTCCGTTCTTGAGTAATCGCGCATATAATCCTTTGTCTGGACGTAGGTCATGAAATTGCAAATCAAGCATCCGTATATTTGGATCATTCCATTTAAAATTGTGTCGCGCAATATATGCATCAATTAACTTCTTCTTAATCACCCAATCCAAATAATGTCCTAAACTCATCGGGTCAGATTGTAATCCATTTAAGACAAATTCCCATTTATCCAATACATCCTCTACAACAGGATCTCTTTCTTCTGCTGTAAGGTGTTGATGGGCAAGTTCAAGATAACCTTTCTGGATTTCTATTGCGGTCCATTTACGTCCATCCTTTAACTCAATCTCTTCTTTGCAAGTCAGATCACGAGACACAGCCTTAATCGTAGCAACAGGCTTATGCAACTCAAACTTATTTTCTACAACACCTTTTTCAATCAACTTTAGTACAATAGCAGTTATACCGACCTTTAGGTATATAGAATATTCTGCCATATTTGAATCACCGACAATGACATGTAAACGTCTATATAGTTTCGAATCTGCATGCGGCTCATCACGTGTGTTGATTATCGGACGATCAACCATGGTACTTAGACCGACCTCTTTCTCAAAGAAATCTGACCGCTGTGAAATCTGAAAGTTTGTATCTGCCGCTCCGTTTTCTGCACCTACCTTACCACTACCAGTGATAATCTGACGTGTTACCATAAATGGTGTCAACCCATCAACTATCTCCGAAAAAGGTAACTTACGGGACATCAAGTAGTTTTCATGCGCACCATAACTATGTCCCTTATAGTCTGTGTTGTTCTTGTAGATTATTATTTCTTGATTGTCTAATAATAACTCTTCCGCAGCAAGACGACTCAAGTCTAATATCAACTCACCCGCCTTTTCGTATTTCACTAAGTCACGCGCATTCGTACACTCGGGGGTACAGTATTCTGGATGCGCATGATCTACATAGTATCTCCCACCGTTGGCTAATATGTCGTTGATGACACTGTTGTTTGCGTCTTGTACCGTCTGTTTTTCACTTTCAGCAATGAACCCACGGGCATCCATCAATGGACTCTCTTGGGCATAGTCCCAAGAAATTGTAGGAATATTCCTACTCTTATATGCATTAACAACTAATGTTGATGCTGCAATTGGATCCTGTTCGCCAGCATTTTTGACTGAGATACCGAATTCAGTCTCGGTACCAATGATTGTAGGTACTGTCATATTTTTCTTTGAAATCTACAATTAACTCACAAATTGGATAGAAAGTTTATAGATACGTTCCACCTGCACTCACTCTCATATCAGGATTTCTGCGGGTTTCAGGTTCATTAATCAAAGCACGAATGTTAACTATTTTCTCACCCTTCCTACCAGATATTTTCGCCCAATCATCTGGATTGGTGGTGTTCGGAAGGTCCTCATTCTCATGATATTCTTCCCGAATAGCAGTCTTTAAATCTACAACCGATATGCCTTTTTCTTTCCCCTCAGAACTGATAAGACGTTTAATCGCCATCTTCTTCGCACGGGAAACAATGTTCCTAATCATTGCACCACTAACAAAATCTTTGAAAAACAGAGTCTCACGTTCACCACGTGTATAGGTAACTTCAATAAACCTATTCTCTTCAGTTGTGGCATACATTTCGTCAACTGCTTCAGAAATTAAATGTTCAGTTATATCTTCGCTGTTCCCATCAAATTTCTCTATTTCCTCGTCGGCAAACGGTAAATCGGGTGTTAAATAGATCGAAAAAATATCCTTCGCACCATCTAAATTAGGACGGTCAATCTTGATTTTTATATCAAGCCTACCAGGCCTTAGCACAGCAGGATCCAGTAAATCCTGTCGATTACTTGCTCCAATCACTATAACATCACGTAAGTTTTCTACACCATCAATCTCCGCAAGGAATTGCGGTACTAAAGTAGACTCCATATCAGATGAAATACCCATACCACGTGAACGAAAGAGTGAATCCATCTCATCAAAGAAAATAACAACAGGAAAACCCTCTTTAGACTTTTCACGTGCTTTTGAGAACACTTCTCGGATCTTCCGTTCAGTTTCACCAACATACTTATTCAGAAGTTCAGGTCCCTTAATATTAATGAAATACCCTCTAATATCTTCCCTATTAGTCTGTTGACGAACACGATCCGCAAGACAATTGGCAACTGCACGCGCAATGAGCGTCTTACCACAACCCGGCGGTCCATACAATAGAACACCTTTAGGAGGAGTCAAATCAAACTCCTTGTACTCAGCCGGATAGAGATACGGCATCTCAATAGCATCACGTATTGCCTCAATTTGCGTATCTAAACCACCAATGTCCGCATAACTTATGTCCGGCACTTCCTCAAGTAAAAGATCATCAAGTTCGCGTTTGGGTAGTTTCTCAAGAAGCATCCCACTTGTATGATTTAACAGAACACTATCACCTGTTTTTAAGGTTTCATCTCTCAACGCTTCAGAGATACGAACTACTTGCTCCTCATCTGTTCGTAGACTGATGACTGCACGATCTGATTCAAGCACCTCTTTGATCTTAACAACATCACCATGCTTTTCAGGAGGTTTAATCGCGACAACATTCAACCCACTATTCACAATAACCTCTTGACCAACTTGAAGCTGATCAGCATTTAGTGAAGGATCATGGTTAACTCTCCATTTTTTACCACCGATGTCAACATCAATTGTGTTATCATCATTCACACCAAGAAAAATACCGTAGTTATTTGGCGGAGCACTGAGTTGTTTAACCTTTTCTTTTAGGATTTCGAGCTTCTCTTTCGCTTCTTGAAGGGTACTGGTCAGTTTTCGGTTTCTGCGATGCGATTGCATCAACTCTCGCGTCATATCATACAAACGCGCATCTACATCATCATCGGGCGCAGTTCGAAGCTGTCTTCTTAGATCGCTCACTTCGTTCTCAAGCATCTCTATCTGCCAATTCAACTCACGAATCCGCTGCGGATAGTTCATACTTTCAGATGAATCTTCCTGCATATCAGCACTCTTCAATAAATCTGATGAAGTCTCTCTTTTGCCAGCCATACAAATAGTTCTCACTTTCTATAGTAAAGATTGAGGTATGGTAGTATATCTGTCGGATACTAAAATACCGACTAAAGTTTTAATAATATAGCATGTTGAAAAAAATACTTCAAGAAAAAACTATAATCGACTACACCATATAAAAGAATTCTGACATACTCCCCAAGCTAAAGCATGGGGGTTCTTAGTTCTTATATTGGAAACGGTTTGAGTTGTTTCCAAACGACTTTTCCTGCTTCCGTGTCTCGTGCCCTTTCCTGAACAGCGTTGGGTCTTATTTGCACTCCACAGGCGTGACTTTCGGTGTGTCCCACCGTAGTTGGTTTCAAGTTTATGGCAGCGTTGACATCTCTATCTATAGACATATCACATTGACTGCAGTGATACATTCTTTCTGAAAGTGTTAGGTCTTTCTTTTTGTGTCCACAACCGGAACAGGTTTTACTACTTGCAAAGAACTGATCTGCTTCTTTGACAGGTATACCGTGCACTTCTGCTTTTGTCTTGAGTTTTAGCAGGAAACTGCCTAATGCTGTATCTGACAATGCTTTTGCGAGGTTTCTGTTCTTCAGCATATTAGTAACCTTGAGTGTCTCAATACCGATCACAGATGCGAGGTTGACAATCTCTGTAGTTGCTTTATGATGTGCATCGTTTCGGATACAAGCGATACGATAGTAGATACGTTCTAACTTGTGTTTTTGTTTGAACCAGTTGTTAGACTTGAAAACTTTTCTACTTAATCTACGTTGTTCTCTTGCTAACTTCTTTTCATATCGTTTCAGGGGTCTTGGATTATCATATTTCGTGCCATCACTCAATGTGGCAAGTGTGTTTATGCCTACATCTATACCAATCACAGGGTGCGTTGAGTTATCAACTGCTTCGGTGTCCTCTGTTTCTATGGTGATAGATACAAACCAACGATGTGCTGTCCTTGAGATCGTCACTTTCATAATCTTACCCACAAAACGCAATGATTCAAACATGCTAATCCAACCAATCTTAGGAAGTTTGATACGCTTACCTTCAACTTCTACAGATTGATTATTTGTGGTGAATGCGTCCTTTTTGCCACGCTTCTTGAACTTCGGAAATCTCGCACGCTTACCAACCCAATTCGCAAGCGCAGCAGACAAGTTACCAAATATGCTTTTATTGGCTACAACCTGATCCATATCTTTAGTCCAAGCATGTGCTTTCTTAGCAATATTAAATCGAGTGTTTAACTTCGCAGCGGATAAGAACTCATCATTTGCCAATGCAGACTTGAAATCTGCTAATGCATGATTATATGCAAATCTCGCATAGCCACACTGTTGTGCAAACCATTTTCGTTGATTGTTATTTGGATTCAATGCAATCTTATGTGTTTTTAGCATGATGATATTCCAGTCCTATGAAGACGTCAGTTCCCTCTACTAAAGGTGTGTAGGTGTTAGTAGCACCTACACTGAACTGGTATAATGAGTATCTCATGTTTTAAACCAAAAATCAAGTTTTTTCTTGACACAAGCACTTAGCACGACTACATCCCACTACCTAAAGGTAGGGGTTTTGTCGTGATTCTTGATAAGATTATCTCAAAAATCTGTTTGTGATTCCTCAATTGCTATTCCAACTTCTTCATCATTCTCATCGTCAGGTATAGCCCCTATTGTCGCACCTGTAAGCAAAATGGTACCTAGGTTTTCACGGATTTTTCTATCAAGTTCTGCTGAAATTTCTGGATGCTGTTCCAAATATACTTTTACATTATTACGACCTTGACCAATACGCTCATTATTATAGGAGAACCATGACCCCCGTTTATCTATAAGTCCCGCATCAACTGCAATGTCCAATAATGTTCCCTCTTTAGATATCCCCTTACCAAATGTAACATCAAATTCCGCTTCTGTAAAGGGTGGCGCAACCTTATTCTTGACAACCTTAATACGCACGCGATTTCCAGTCACATCTGTCCCTTCCTTTATCTGCGTTGGCTTACGGAGTTCCAACCGGATAGAAGCATGAAACTTCAACGCAAGTCCACCAGGAGTGGTATCCGGATTACCAAACATCACACCTATCTTCTGACGTATTTGGTTCGTGAAAATAACACACGTATTGGATTTGTTGGTTACTCCCGATAGTTTTCTTAGCGCCTTAGACATCAAACGCGGAAGCAACCCAACATGAGCATCACCCATTTCTCCTTCTACCTCAGCCTGGGGTGTTAACGCAGCAACAGAATCAATAACAACAACATCAATCGCACCACTACGTATAAGCATTTCCACAATCTCTAACGCTTGTTCGCCAGCATCGGGTTGCGAAATCAGAAGGTTTTCAAGATTAACGCCAATATTGCGCGCATAAGTTGTATCTAACGCATGCTCCACATCTATGAAAGCTGCCATACCCCCCATTTTCTGCGCTTCAGCAACAATGTGGAGTGCTAATGTCGTTTTACCTGTGCCTTCATGTCCATATATTTCAATTATCCTACCCCTTGGCACGCCTCCAACCCCTAAAGCCAAATCAAGTGACAATGCGCCTGTCGGTATTGCTTCTACAGGTACCACTTCATTATCGGTTAAACGCATTATCGCGCCTTTCCCATAAGCACGTTCTACTTGAGATATGGCTTGGTCTACCGCTTTCTTTTTCTCTTCAGAAACTGCAATAACTTCCGGAACTTTCACTTTTTCAACACTTTTTTGTTCGTCTTTTGCCATTATTGACTTTCTCCCTGTCCCAATTTATAATGTTGTAATGGTGTATACACTGCACCACTATGTTGTAAATCACTTTTAATTAATGCAATTAGTTTAACTGATAAACCAGTACCATCTACTTTCTCAAATTGCTTGAAGATTTCTATTTTAGATTCCAAATTGACTTGTCGTCTTAGTCGCGCAAGTGTTAGATGCGGATGATAACGAGACTCTTGAGTGATACCGACTTTGACAAGATCACGATTAATCAAATTTGCTAACTTTCTAACATTCCCATCACCATGTTTCAAACCTATCCATACAACACGTGGACGAGACATATTCGGAAATGTACCAATACCCCCAATTTCAATCGAAAAAGGTTTATACGACAACAGTGTTTGTTGAAGTATCGCATCTATCCTTTCTATTTTCTTGCTTTCTACTTCTCCAATAAACTTCAAAGTCAGGTGAAAGTTATCAAAACGTGTCCATGACGCATTTTCAATTTCTTCTCGTAACACACTCTGTATTTCAGTTAATACTTGCTGAATGCTATCAGGTAACTCAATTGCAACAAAACATCGAATGGATTTTGTATCCACAAATACTACCTCATAACAAAAATACTATCTATCACGTCTATACAGAGAATGCCTTTCTATTGCCATACAAAATTTCTAAACCAGAAACTACTGTCAATATTAACGGTAAATACATCAGAAAGTATATCGGACCATGTTGTTGCACAACATAATCTGATTCATTTAGAAAAATCAACAAAACCAAACCTACAAAAATTACAATTAGCTGAGTTAAGGTCTTGTATTTACCCCACCGATTCGCTGATATTACCTCACCATTCTTTGCTACACATACTAAACGAAAGCATGTAATTAATACCTCACGACCAAGAATTACTATGACCATCCACAATGGTATTAAACCGACACCATCATCTAATTTATCGTGTTGAAAAAGGTATAGACATATTAAAGCAGCTCCAACCAAAACTTTGTCTACTAATGAATCCATAAAGCTGCCAAACTGTGTTATACCCTGTTTACGGGCAATCCTCCCATCAAGATGGTCTGTTAATGCAGCTACACCGAAACACACCGATGCAAATGCCATCAAATTAAAATGAAAACAGAGGATGAACGGCAAAGTTAACAATAAACGCGAAAACGTTAGCAGATTTGCCAAACGAAAATACCTATCAAACTTCATATATCTAATTAGGGGTTAAATCTATTACCTCAGCACCTTTAGGATAGACAAGCTTAAATGTGTCTGCAGGCAACTTCTTGTCTCGTTTTATATTAGATAACGCCACAATAACGCTACGGCGAGTACCATCCTCAAATACTGTCACATAACCAAACTGCACAGGAAACCATTCACCTTCCTTCACCCATATTTCAAGCAACTCTTTCACCTCTTCTGTCTGTTCAGGCTGCTTTAATCCTTTATTAATCAACTTTGGTTTAGGGGTTAACTGCATCTGATAGACACCCTTTGCATTCGCGGCTTCATCCGGCACTAATTTCATATCCCAGTTCTTTGATAGATCCTCAAGCGTAGCACCTGTACCAGGCAATATTTCACGCCTATCTGGATTCTGCAATTTCTGTTTGTTCACTTCATTCAGCAGGGGTACATAAGACCAAGCAAATTTACCATCTAAAACGATAGTTTTTATAATTTTTTCGGGATCTTTCGGAGATACATATTCCATGTGAAGCAAGTTCGGAACGCCAAATGTAAATCTACCAAAACTTACGCTTTTTCTCGTTTTATATAAGGTCGTCTCTTCAAAATCCGCACTGAAATTCTTACACTTCGCATATTCAGTCTTAAATTTATTGAAGACTTCTTCTACCGTAATGGTATAGCCATTACTGAGAAAACACAAGAACAGTAAGATTATACTAAAATAATAGCGTTTCACGGCATATCTCCTTATTGTGTATTTTAGTTAGGTGGATAATTAAAACGTCTAATAGTGTAGCATAATCAGGTTTATATGTCAATGTTATTTTTTGTTTCTTTCTTGATAACTTCTACTATATCCACATCCAATGTATTGAGTCTTGTCCAATCAGTTAACTCAACCTCAATACCTTCGTGTTCGTCTATTGCGTATAATACCAAACGTTCTAAAGTCTCAGTAACTTGTGCTTCACGAAATAACGATTGGAACCAAATACCGAATGCCTTGAGCGCATCTGATGAATCTGAGAATACCCAGAATACTATCCGAAAAAAATCTAGTCCCTCATCTACAGACTGTTGTGCTATCCATACATCGTTTGGAAAGTTATGAAATAGTTTAAAAAGGTCAGCAATAGTATTCAGAATATCATGATTGAGATAAGTTATTTCGGGGTGAATATCAAAATGAATTGCATACTTGTGTGCATTTGAAATACTAATATTAATCTTACCTTGTAGTTCACCCTCTGTCTTATTTAGCATTGATATTACCCTATACGAAAGTTACTCATTAACATTATTGCAGATTATACCATATCTTATTCATTATTGAAAATTACAAAATATGTGAATGTCAATACCTTCGCCATTTTTGAGTGCTTCAGTTGAATGAGTATATAGTGTTGATCTACCATTGCTCTGTGATATTGTTAGGATTACATAAATAAAAATAACTTCAGGTTTTCGTTGAAGTATTTTTATTTATCATAGCGTCTAATTTGACGATAGAATCTGACAGAATAATTTATATGCACAATCTGGAAGAATGTGCTACAACTACACGCACAATCTGACAGAATGTCTATTATTGGCGAAGGTATTGTGAATGTATAAAGTTATTCTTAATTGTATCTTACCTTTTAGTCTAAATCACAGATTACACAAATAGCCATTAGTAGCAAGGTGTCTCTTGTGGGAGGGGTTTCTCTTGTGGGAGGGGTTTCTCTTGTGGGAGGGGTTTCCAACCCCGATTTCTGAATCATGTACGACGCGAAATTCACACATCAAAAACCCTTGATGATGTAAATCCTGATAATCTGTAAATCCCGGGGAATACCATAAGGCATTCATACCCGGGGAATGCTTTATAGCATTCATACCGTTGATTTCTTGATTTGTAAATCCTTGTTCAGACAAAAAAATACACAAAAACCAAGCAAAAAACCTAATGCAGAAATCTTATCCTGAAAATCTGGAAATCCTGGTTACGACAAAAAAACTGCGTAATCCGCGATTCCGTATACAATCACCGCGATACACAAAGAATTGACTTTACACAAATAATCTGATATACTTGAACAGGACTTACGCAGTTTTCTTGATTTAATCAAAAATTATGATGAAAATGATGCCATTATCAGCGTTTTTATGGGTTTCCGGCGCGCTTACAAAGCACCAAATCAACGGTATGAATGCCATTTAGGCATTCCCCGCCTACCGTTGTGTGCGTAAGTCTTGTTGAATAAGAATACCATATAATAAATCAGCACCAAAATCTGCTACAGCATGTTTAAAATTAACAAATTGGAAAGAAATTAATGAATAATGAACGCTACCACAACTACATCCAAACTGAATTACCATCAGCTTTCATAGAAAGACTTGAAAAAAAGCAGATAAGTCAGATAGCACTTTCACAGGACGGATCAAAACTCGCAGCGGGTGGAGAAAAACGCATCTGGATTTACGATTTAGCAGATACAAAACAGTCCACATTACTGTCAGGACACGTTGACCGAATACGCGCATTAGCTTTTTCATCTGACAACCGTACCCTTGCAAGTGCAAGTGAGGATAGAACTCTCCGTTTATGGGATATCAAAACATCAAACGAAATCACAACCCTTGCAGGTGAATCTTCAAATATAGTCAATGCTTTGTCATCTTCACCAGATGGCGTTCCATTGACAGCATGGAATGACGAAACAATCCGTATGCTTGGAAGTACAGATGCGGAACCCAGTAAAATAAGGGCATTCGCATTCTCTTCCGATGGAAAAACACTTGTCAGCGGCGGTGTCGACGGTAAAATTCGACTGTGGAACATTGATTCTGGTAGACAACTCATTGCAATTGCTGCTCATGACGGTTTAGTCATGGGATTAGCTTTCTCACCTGACGGTAAACTACTCGCAAGCAGCGGATCAGATACTACAGTCAGGCTATGGGAGCTGGAAACCGAACACCTACTTTCTACATTCACAGCACATTCGGATTCTGTCAATGCACTAGCATTTTCAAAGGATGGGAAAATTCTCGCAAGTGCGGGAAGAGATCCTATAATTCGTTTATGGAATGTTGACGCAAGAGGACTGATTTTCACTATTGACACAAAAGTTGGTTTTGTCTGGGAATTGGCGTTCTTGGATAGCAATCAAACCGATGAACCGCAGCTCGCTGTTATTAGCCGGAAGGGTCAGTTATTTATCAGAGGTTAAAATACTTGTTCAACTGACATTAATATACGGTAAATCCATCATTACTACAAATAACATTGACACTACCAAAATAATTTCTAAAAAATATAACATTACGCCACAAAACAAATATTGGAATCATTATGGCCTCTCGTAGACAGTCGCGCATAGTCGCAATGCAAATTCTATATCAAATACATCTTACAGAAGAACCAGTACAACGAGTCATACTTCAGTTCTGGCAGAACCGAGAAATAGCTATCACACTTAGACCTTTTACCACACAACTCGTTGAAGGCACTACTGCGAATCTAATGACAATTGATGAAAAAATACAAACTACTTCCAAGAATTGGAAAATCCATCGCATGCCGATTGTTGACCTCTCTATCATACGACTTGCTACCTATGAAATCCTATATATTGATGAAATTGATCCACCAACTTCTATCAATGAAGCAGTAGAAATCGCAAAGAAATATAGCACACCAAATTCACCCAAATTCATCAACGGTATTCTTGACAATATTCGAAAAAACTACCAGAATACACCTTAATCAACATACACAAAAATGCAAAATATACAAATCTGTATCATTTCCTTACTCGTGCTACTACCGATAAAACTAAACGCAGCATCAGAGTATGAATTCAATATAGAATTCGGTGGAAAAGGAGAAGGTAAAGCTCAATTCGCTGAAACACTCTATACTGCTTTCGGACCTGAGGGATCTGTCTACATAACCGATACAGATAACAACAAAATCCAAAAATTCACTGAGTCAGGTATTTTCGTTTTTGAGATTAAACCTACTGAAACAATGGAGTTTCGTTTCATCAGACCCACTGCTATCGCTATCGGAGAAGACAGTTCAATATATGTGATGGATTGGATACTCAAACATATTGAGGGTACAGACAACCCGAAAATCTTTAATTACGCACCCTGCGTACACAAGTTTGACACACAAGGAAAGTTTGTCATATCCTTTACAATACAAGATTACACTAAAAGACTCTCAAACCTTGAATCAGCAGCACCCGGGCTTGATCGTGATGGTAATTACGCACTCATCATCCCACACGGGAACACAAAACGCAATTTTTTACTGACTGTCAATAAACAGAACAACTTATATATATATGACGACAAAGTTATATACATATTAGACGAAATGGGGAATCCTATTTCCATATTTCCTATCGTACAACCAGGAATCGGACAGGTAATCCATCCTGTAGATATGGCTGTTGACAAAAATGAAAACCTATATATTGCGGATCAAAAAGGACATAGAATTGTCAAGTATGACTCGGCAGGAAAGTTCCAACTTGCATTCGGTGAATACGGAGATGAGGCTGGACAATTTATCGCTCCATTTCGTATATCCATACTAAAAGACAACACTTTGCTTATTGCCGATAAAGCTAAGTATATTAAGGATTTTCTTTCATCACTTCCAAAATGGATTGATGACCCAACTCAACGATTAGACGCAATAACGCGTTCCTTTCGCTATCGCATTCGCAGAATCCAACGATTTACTTCAAATGGAAAATTAACTCAAAAACTACTCGTCCCATTTCAACGAGAAATTGAAGCCGATGTTGGACTTATCCTAAAAGGGATAGACACAAAAGGTAATCTCTACTACCTCAATCCAACAACGATGAAGTTTAGGAAATACGCCTCAAAATCTAAACTATTCTCCGCTATGTTACAAACTGAACTAAAACTCCGGTATACTCGTGATATGCACGATATTGAAATCGACAATCAGGATGACCTTGATGCCGATTTATACACAAAATCAGATTTTGACGAACAGATCGTTCAGGACTCAGCAAATGCAAATATAACTTTCTCTTATGATATAAACGAAAACTATCGTATCGCAATTTCTAACCGTTTCACCTATATCCGTATGACAGATACCAGTTATTACAGAGCAAGAGATTTTGAGGATTTTCGCGGCAGCTTCAATCAAGATGATAGAACAACTGAATCATCTTGGGATAACCGTGTACAACTTGATTTCACTTGGATCCAAGACCACAGCATTTACAACTATCGCGAAGCACGCGCCTATGCGTTCTTTAGCACAATAAATGTTGATTTCATCAACGATGCACTTGATACAAGCAACTACAGGTTTTTTGATTTCTACGCAAATCTCTCCGATTGGGGTGGTGGTATCTACTACGACCTAAACCGTAGATTTCGTTTGAACTTTGAAATCACACACTTCGTCGGGGAAAACAGGTACACTTATGTTGATGAGACCAACGACCTATATGCTACTGGATTTCAGGAAGCAGACTCCATCCGCGCAATCTTGTTCATAAATGGCTTCTTTTAGGCTTGTATACAGAACATATTGTCATTCCAAATAATTTTACTCCAACACATTCGTTTTCTTTTTACAGAATCTCCATAAAACTGATTTACAAAAATTAACATAAATTCCATCAAGAATTAATCATAATTCATTAAAATAACACAAAAAAACAAGATGTACATTGAATATTTATAAAAAAAGATTTGCAAATTGACTGAAAATAACGTATTATTATACTTAACCTATATACAAGTGTTGATTTTTTACCAGAAACAATCCTAACAATACCAAACATTACAATTAGAATATTAGATCGAATTGCTTATGTCAGAACCTATAGTATATCATTACAGAACCTGATGTAATAATATGGAGTGGCTCTATGGCAACCTTCGGCACTGGTGACTACCAATATGAAGTCGTAGAAGGATGGGGTATGATCCCACAACTTGGACTCGTCTCTGGTTTAGCCTGTGACTCCAATGACCGTGTCTATGTCTACAACCGTAGTCCACAACCTGCTATGCTCGTTTTTGAAGCAGATGGAACTTTCGTCACAGAATGGGGTAAAGACATATTAAAGAAACCACACGGTGTCTGGATTAGTCCTTCAGATGAAATCTATACAACTGACACCATTGACCACACTGTCCGGAAATTCTCACTTGATGGTGAGTTACTGCAGACTTTTGGGACTGTGAATCAACCCGGAGCAACGGGAAAACCCTTCAATGAACCAACTCGCGCAGTGCTATCAATATCCGGTGAAATGTATGTCTCAGACGGTTATGGACAATCCCGTGTTCACAGAATGACTGCGGATGGTGAAGTGATCAGTTCGTGGGGTGCATCTGGAACAGGTCCAGGGGAATTCAACCTACCACATGATGTTACAGTAGATCATAACGATAGAGTATATATTCAAGACAGAGGTAATCGTAGGTGTCAAGTATTCAACAATAACGGGGAGTTTCTCACTGAATGGTCTGACCTACACTCACCCAACGACCTATTTATTGACTCGGATAACATTGGACATATTGCTGAAGCACGACAAGGAATTTGCATCATCACGCTTGATGGTGAAATAATCGGACGTTGGGGGGAGAAGGGAACTTTACCTGGTCATTTCAGCGATTCCCCGCACGGTATATGGATTGATTCAAATGAAGACATTTATGTTAGCGAAGTAATCGCTGAAAGACGTCTTCAAAAATTTGCAAGGATTTAATTGTTTTGAAAAAATATCTATTTCTTCTCAGTTTCATTTTTGTTGTCATTTTAACTTGCACACTCGCTTATGCAGATGGGAATCATGACCATTCTGGTGATAAGATAAAAAAACTGCTAACACAGCCACTTACAATGCAGTTTGCAGTAATAGCATTAGTCATTTCTTTCATCCTCGGTGGATTGCATGCCCTAACACCTGGACACGGAAAAGCCGTTGTTGCAGCATATCTTGTCGGCACGAAAGGTAGGATAATTGATGCCATTGCACTCGGGTTAATTGTAACCTTCACACATACTTTTAGTGTCATTTCAATTGGACTTATTCTGCTATTTGCCAAAGATAAATTCGCTCAAGAAGATATTGTCCTGTGGCTTAGCCTAATTTCAGGATTATTGATTGTTTGTATCGGCGGATGGTTGCTTGCAAAAAATATGAAACGATATTTCACAAGCAAATCCAATCCATTAGAACACAGTCATGACCATACACATGGACATACACATTCTCATACCCATGCAAATGGACATACACATAGTCATGTCCCTTCAGAACGTGTCGGTCTTTTTGGATTACTATCCCTCGGCATATCTGGCGGAATCGTCCCTTGTGTAGACGCACTTATCGGGCTCCTATTTGCAATAAGCATTGACAAACTTACTTGGGGTGTGGTTATTCTTTGTGCGTTCTCGCTTGGACTTGCTGCTGTACTGGTTGCAATCGGTATTCTCATGGTATTGGCAAAACCGATTATTGAACGGTTCACTGGTAAAGGAATCTGGCTACAACGGCTGCCTATCATTAGTGCTACCGTTGTTATTGTTCTGGGAGCATTATTGGTATTCAAGGCACTCAATCAAGTCGGTATACAGATATAGAATTGACTTCCTATCGCTTAATAGAAAGGTTTTATGCCAAACACTATAGGTATTCTAAGTCCTGGAGACATGGGACACACAGTTGGAAATGTCCTACGTCAAAACGGATTACGAGTAATTACTTGCCTTGAGGGTAGAAGTGACCGAACCTGTGAACTCGCACAGAGAGCAGGTATTGAAGATGTCAAGACATATCACCAACTCATCACACAAGCAGACCTAATCCTGTCAATAATGGTACCTGCAAAAGCGTCTGCAGCAGCTCAGGTCGTTGCCGATACTCTGCAAAAAACAGACACTACAATAACCTATGCAGACTGCAACGCAATTGCACCACAAACAGTCCGAAAGATTGGTAGTACAATTGAAGCCGCAGGTGGCAATTTCGTTGATGCTTCTATCATCGGTCCACCACCGCGAAGACCTAATACGACCCGTTTGTACGTGTCGGGTCCACAACTCAATACAATCTCTGTACTTAATGCGTATGGATTGGATATTATTCCACTTGGTAAGGAAATTGGTCTCGCTTCCGCTATTAAGATGTGTTACGCATCTTTGACAAAAGGGTTAACAGCACTCTGTACAGAGTTACTGACTGCAGCTCAGATATTAGGTGTATCTGATGCACTAAAGAAGGAATTTCAATTGAGCCAAACCGCCTTATATGAAAGGATGGAGAGAGGATTGCCGGGCATGCCAACAAAGGCAAAACGTTGGATCGGCGAAATGGAAGAGATCGCCGATACTTACGATCATGTAGGATTAACACCTAACATATTGACAGGGACAGCGGACATTTACCGACTTGTGAGTGACACACATCTTGCTGACATTTCACCCGAAGACAGAGACAAATTCCCAACTCTTAGTGAGTTAATTTCTGCATTAGCAGAACAGACAACGAAGAAGACATCATAACACCCATGTTTCCTAAGTAGCCAAAGAAACAGCATGTATACGAAAAGAAGGAATATCTATTTGTTTTCCTTTTCTTCTATAGTTTCTTCAATACCAAGTGGTTCATTCAACCATTTTTTGAATGTGTCAGCATCAGGAAAAAAGGATCGCATCAATGCAAACTCATCTGCTGTTGCAATAGCGCATCTCAGATAACCTTCCCGAGCCCCATGTTTCTGTAGACGCTTTTGCCACGCTTCATGAAAAATTTCATTGTCATAAATCATAAATGTAGAAACCAATCCCATCTTAACAAAGTGTGTGGAAAAACCTTCATTTTCAGAGCTCAGCTTAACTAACGGATTTAATAATTGGTTTTCTAAAAGTTCTCTGAATTCTTTCCCACTATTTTGTTGCGTTTTGCCGGTTTTACCCCATTCGCGAAAAATGTAATAACTATCAACCCAAATCATCTGTTGGTTTTCATTTACTTCTGTCTCTAAGAACTGATTAAGTCTTGATCGGACAACAGATTTATGATGTTCAGTCGGCATTGCTGCAATGTAAGAATGATAATCTGAAGTGTCTTGGTCATATCTTGCTTTGAGATAAGCGAGATAGTGTTCAGAAGACAACACTAATTCAACATCTGATGAATTTTCAACTTCGTTAGACTCTCCAGAGTATTCAAGTAGTTGTGTTAAAAGATTCTCCTGTTCCTCAGTAAGTGGTGCATTTGCGTATTCTCTTAGCGTGTTTGTATATTCCTGTTCTTGAACTGCCATCTGTTTGATATCTTGAAATATCTCAACAAACCAAGGCATTACAAATATGATACCTAAAACGAGAATCACAAGACTGATAATGGATAGAATTAGACAGGTTGGTTTTTTCATTTGATTGCTCCAAGTATTTTTTATTTCTATCATATCATTTTCAAGTTTAGATTTCAATTACTTATGTGGGTGAGTTGCTTCTGTTATTAATTTGACTTTTCTATTGATTATATGTATAATGTATTATTGTTTGAGCCGGGGTGCTGGAATTTGGTAGACAGGCTAGATTCAGGTTCTAGTGTGCAGATTGCGCGTAAGGGTTCGAGTCCCTTTCCCGGCATGTTATTCCCTTTGGAGTGTTTCTGGTACTAACCATAGGAAGATTGCGACTCCAATAAATCCGATTGTCCCTAAAGCAAAGCCAGAATAAACCAGTCCGAGCAGATCAGCGATATTACCGACGACGACTGGACCGGCTGCCCCACCAAAATCTCCTGTCAATCGCCACAATCCGAGGAATTCTCCTGTTCCTTGCTTAGGTGCTAAATCTGCTCCCATTGTCATCATCGTTCCGGATGCGATTCCGTTACCGAATCGCATGAGAACTGCTGCCAAAAGTAGCGGTGTGAATGTACGCGTAAACGGCATCAACATCATACCTGTGGCAAAGATGCTGATTCCCGGTACTGTCGCGAACCGTCTTCCAAAGCGATCCATCATGTGTCCTGCGACAGGAAACATTGACATGTCAACAGCTGAAGATATTGTCTCTATCACGCGGATATTTCGTGTGGTTAATCCTGCCACGTCTTGGGCATAGAGTGGAATGATACTATGGCATCCACGCCGAATAGTTTGGACACATACTTGTCCAATACCTGCTGTAGCTAAAAGGTTGAAATGTTGTTTTGAAATATGGAACAACTGTTTGAAATACGGCTGTTGTGTTTTTTGGGATTGAGCAGTTGCTTCCCGTTTGTTATCGGGTATTGAGTAAAAACACATTATCAAAGTCAAGACAGCGAATCCAGCATAGACAAAGAACGGTAGACGTAGGTTTGTCCCGAGAAAAATCGCACCGAACTTACCTGCAAATGTTCCCATTCGATTAACACCGCCAAAAAGAGCAATAGACCGACCACGTTTTACAAAAGGGATTACATCAGTCATATAAGCGTGACGTGATAGCATCCACAAAGCGTTCCCGATGCCACCAATAAGCTGCGCACCGAGAAGTTGGAATAGGTTCTGTGCTATCCCCATGGCAATAGTTGAAATGGCAACCATCACTAAACCAAGTAACATCGCAGACTTTCTACCGATTCGTTCAACCAGTATTCCAGCAGGAATATTCCCTAAAACTCTAACAGATATAACGAATGTCGTGAGCGTATATGATAGTTTAAAAGAGTTAATGTAAATGGATTCTGTCGGGGAGACGATACCCGCACCTGTTGCAAGGAGAAAAGCGGGAAGATAGATAGGTAAAATCAGTGAAACACGACTGAACTTATTGGATGCCAAACCTATGGTGACTACCTTAGAATTTTATGCCAATTGCTTTGGTCAGTGTTGAGTGTGATGTTGTACCTTTTATATTGAATTTATCAATAGAAGGTATTACATCTGTTTTTCTGGTTTGAATCACATTTTTTGATTATTCCTTGTATTCTGAACGATCTGTATTTCCACCGTATTTTAGAGCATAGACCATAAGGTTAGTCATAAACCTATATACATCTGTGGAACGGCGCATTCGCAGTGCTGTTCGAGAGTTTATCTCTGCTGTTTCCATAGCACATAGATAGTCTTTTCTATTGAATACAACACCTAACCTGTTAGTGGTGCGCAGGACACCTTGCGCGTCTTTGTATTCAAGATTAGGTCGTTTTCTACCACCAGGTTCTCTTGGGACATATATTCCTCTATGGAATTTGTATTTTGTGGGTCGTGCTTTGTTTTCGCTCTGCCAAAAGACTTCTCCACCTTCAGGTGGTTTATCAAGTTCGAAATATATTTTATATATTTCATGGTCATGAGGGAGTTTTTCTAAAGCATATTCAGGGAAAATCATCCGTAGTTCATGTTCAATGGTTTTTGAAAAACCTGCTTTGAGTCCGCAGTCATCAAAGAAAAGGGTTCCGCCTCTTTCCAGCACATAGATACGCAATGCAGCCCGTTCTTCTTCAGTGAATTCTGGTTTCATCGGTTCACCCTTCATCAACTTTCGGTTCATAGTCATTTCTTCTTCGTGTCCAGTCATGATGATGAGTGGTGCGTCCAAGATTTTTGGGTCAGTCATTGTTAATGCCCCGCCAGCGAAACTCATATCTGCGCGTACGGCTGTGTTATCTTCCAACCATTCAATGAGAGAAGGGATTGCAGTTGGGTCTTGCCACCAATCGCTAAGTGAGTGCTTTAGTCGGATGATACGTATGTGTGCTTTCAAATCAGCGCCTTTACCTTTTATGACAGCCCCAAGTTTGTTTCCGATTTCATCTCGTAATGTGGGTAGTTTTCCGAAACCAGCACCTAAACCTTCATATCCTGAACCGGTTCCAGTTCCTTCGGTCACCTTACCAAATCCTGATCTACCTTCACCTTGTTTGACGATAGACAAATTCCCACTACCTCCTGTACTTCTAATTGTTGAAACACTTTCGGGAGGACCTTCACCACCTGTCAATTCTGGACCGTCAATTTGAGACTGATTTAAGATGGATTCTGGTGATGGTGCGAGTCTTGTAACATTTTCAATCATTGAAGGTGCGTCTGAGGGTGTGATGTCTTCAATGGGAAGTACTGGATTTACAGGTGTTGGGATGCTTGTTGCGCTTGAAACCCCTTTCACACCAGTTGTTGCGATTTTTCTGATTACTTTCGTAATCGGCTTCGGTTTTGGCTTTGGTACGTCTTTTCTAATTGTTTCACGTTCTGCAAGGGGGTGCATTAATTCAACATACATCCGATTATCCGTTTGTTGTATGACAGGTTTTAATAACCACAAACCTAATACAATTATACCGACAAAATGTAGGACAAAAGAAACGATCAATGATTGCCATTTTCTTTTTTTTGAATATAATGTTGATGTGTTATATAACATTTTTTGCTCCTAATGTATAGATTATATGGTATAGATTATATGGTGCTGAGTGCGGTTTCATAACATTTATAGGTTGCGTTGTCAAATAGAATAAATTGTATTATAGCAGGAGTTTTCTGTGAACAATAGACTACTCTATCTCTAATTGTCTGTAATGCGACGAATGCTGCTAATTCAGTTGGATAACCGTAGACTCCTGTACTTATTGATGGAAAGGCGATTGAATTGATGTCGTTTTCTACTGCTAATTTGAGGCATTCTTTATAACAACTTGCCAGTAACTTATCTTCATCTTTGTTGCCACCTTGCCAGACTGGTCCGACGGTATGGATAACGTATTTTACGGAAAGGTTTCCACCTGTAGTGATGACAGCGGTTCCCGTTGGGCAACCGCCTTGTTTCTTTCGAATTTCATCACAAGCTTTGACGACTGCTTCACCACCCGCGCGACGAATTGCTCCATCTACACCGCCACCACCAATGAGTTTTTCGTTAGCGGCGTTTACAATTGCATCCACTTCAGCTTTCGTGATGTCTCCTTGAATAAGTTCAACTTTAGAGTCTCCATAGATATTCTTCATTTGTCTACTCCTGAGTGACACTCAAGCGTTTTAGTATTTACGCTTTATGAACCCAATTCGTTGCAGGTTGTTTAGGATAAGGGGCTCAAAGCCATCATCTGTGTTTATGCGGACATAACCTATACCACGTTGTTTACAATAGTTGTGGATACTTTCACAATAGTCTCTTTGTTGTTTTTCGTAATGTGTGATAGTTTCTTCATTGATCGTAATCTCTTTTGTCTCCCCTGTTTCAGCGTCTTCAAACTGCCATTCACCTTGTGGTGGTGGATTAATTTCTTCTGGACATTGTATTTGGATCATTGTTAAGTCAAACCCTCTACCTATCAACGAATTGATGCCTTTTGTATATCCTGCAGTATCCAAGAAATCACTTAACATGATGACGACACCAGTTTTCTGTTGTGATAGTGCAAATTGCTTTAGTGATTCTGTTATGCGGGTAGTTCCATCTGATTCTATTGTGTTTATTGCTTTTTGTATACGATGATATTGTGCCTTTCCATAGGTTATTGGTAATATTGAAGTGAGTCTATCTGCAAATGAATATAATGCGACACGGTCTGAGTTTGCTAATGCTATATAAGCTAATGCTGCTGCAATTCTTTTCCCATAATCTATCTTGGTCGGTTCCCCGTATTTCATGGATTGGCTGGTATCTATCAAGATAGAAACGACTAATTCTTGGTCTGTTTGAAACATTTTGATAAAAAGTTTGTCCAATCGTGCATAGATGTTCCAGTCAAGGTAGCGGAGATCATCTCCGTGTTCATATTGACGATAGTCTGCGAATTCCACACCAGTACCTCGGTTGAGGCTTCGGCGATCACCTCTGTATTTACCTCGGAAAGGTTGTTTGCATTGGATGCGTAGTTGCTCAAGTTGTGCAAGGAATTTGGTGCTTAGCATGATATTTCATTAGTATTTAAGTCCACTGTATAATAATTATAGCATGTCCTCTTAATAATAACAAGCGTTTGAGTGTGTAAAGTTTTTGGAAATTGTATTGTTAGCATCACCAAATCAAGAAAGTAACTGTAAGAATGCAATTTCGGTATTCATCAGATGAACAGATTACCCAGATTGTATAGGGAATTGCGAATTTCTCGGATTATGCGGATTTGTTTCAGAATCACGGATTTCGCGGAGAAAACTTCAGCAACTAATCGTATTCCTTTGACTACGCTTATCTAAGCAATACGACCACAGTACCGTTTCTTATGCACGAAATCCGCGTCCTCCGTGATTCTAACTAAAGGTGTGACAATAACTTTACATATCCGCTTTAGAGTTTTATTTGCAATTGAGCAAAAATTATATTATAATATAAGCACTCTTTATCTTATGCGAGAGTATCTTTTCGGGGCGTAGCGCAGCCCGGCTAGCGCGTCTGCTTTGGGAGCAGAAGGTCGGAGGTTCGAATCCTCTCGCCCCGATTTCGGATGCGCCTATAGCTCAATTGGATAGAGCAACGGACTTCTAATCCGTAGGTTGCAGGTTCGAGTCCTGCTAGGCGTGTATTGCTGTTGGTGGATGTAGCTCAGGGGTAGAGCGCCTGACTGTGGATCAGGAGGTCGTGGGTTCAAATCCCATCATCCACCTTTTTAGGGTGCGTCCGTAGTTCAATGGATAGAGCAATAGCCTTCTGAGCTATTTGTTGGGGGTTCGAATCCCTCCGGACGCATGCGCTGTTAGCTCAATTGGCAGAGCATCTGACTCTTAATCAGAGGGTTGAAGGTTCGATTCCTTCACGGCGCATCGGTTCTTTAGTTTCGGAACTGATGCGTAAATCACCTTCTTTAGTGAAAACAAATACTCTTTGATGTCGTGTCATTTGAGAGTATTTTGCTTAATGCATTTGTTTCAGGAATAGGGGCGGGTGCTGGAATTTGGTAGACAGGATAGACTTAGGATCTATTGGGGTTATGCCTCGTGAGGGTTCAAGTCCCTCCTCGCCCATTTATACTTTGAGTTGAAATAGGGAGATTCTAACTTGAGAGTTGAAGTTGAAACACTTGAGAGTACACAGGTCAGATTAGAGATTGAAATTCCCGCTGAAGATGTCAATGATGCGTTAACAGAAGCAATTCAAGCTTTGCGGAGTTATGTGTCTTTTCCAGGATTTAGGAAAGGTAGAGTGCCTTTAGCGATTCTGAAGTCTCGTTTCCCAGAACATATTAGTAGCGAAGTTGTAAGACAGTTGGTAATTCCAGCTTACGAAGATGCACTATATGAGAAACATCTCATTCCCCTTACACAACCAGAATTTGACCCACCTTTGGAGCAGCTGAAAGTTGTTGAGAACGCACCCCTTGTTTTCGCTGCTAAAGTGAATATAAAACCGGATATTTCCATACCAGAATACGAAGAGATTGAAATAGACAAAACAGCAGTCAATGTACCGCGTGAAGATGTAGAAGTACATATTGAACGTTTGCAGTTACAATCTGCGACTTTTGAACCGATAGAAGAGGATCGTCCGGTAGAAGCGTCTGATTGTGTGCGTGTGGACTGGGAATGTACTTTAGATGGTCAAGTACTTGAGCAGGAATCTGTTCAAGATATTGATATTGATCTAACATCAAAGGAGTTAAATTCTGACCTTAAAGATGGACTGCTTGGTATGCAGATTGGTGAGACGAAAGAGATTACTGTAACTTATGACTCTTCATATTCAGTAAAGAATCTTGCGGGTAAACAGGTGATATATGAAGTATCACTCCATGCAATTACTCGGAAACATCTACCGGAACTGGACGATGAATTTGCGAAAGACCTTGGTTATGAAACCTTTAACCAGATGCATGGTATCATCTGGAACAATTTGGTAGAAAACGCACGCTATGTACAGATTGAAAAACAGAAAACTGAGATACTTGAGCAGCTAATTGATAGGGTAGAAATATCCATACCGGATGAATTAGTGGATCAATATGTACAACAGGCTTTAGAGAGGGTGCAAAAGCAGTTAATTTCAAAACAACAGACTCCCGAGGAAGCTGGAATAAACCTTGAAACTTTGCCAACGGAAATACGCGCGGATGTTATAAGGCAGACGAAACAGAATTGGATTTTTGAGGAAATTGCTGATTATGAAGAAATATACGTCAGTGATGATGAGTTGGAGTTAGCGATTCGTCGTGCAGCCGAACAATTGAATCATGATACTAAGAACTATGCTGATTTACTCAAGGCAAACAACCAATTAGAAGATTTCAGAATACAGTTGCAGCATGAAAAGATATACCAGTTATTGATTGAAGAAGTAGCAGAAAAGAAGTCATTGATAATTACTGGATAGTCTAAACTACATTGTATCTCATAAATGCGATTTAGTCTATATTCATCGGATTAATCCGGGTTAGAAACCCCTTCTACCATTTGTGAGATAGGTTGTAACAAGACAATTGCTTTGGATATTCTTGCATCTCTGTCTTTGACTGTTGTGGTTGATATAATATCAGATCTAATAATGATGTTGCATGACAGGTTTTTGTGAAACTCTGATGCATACAGCACAAACTGTCAGTATGTGCTACAGAATAGGGACAATTATTATTAAAAATGGAATAAGATTCCATACTATCATCTACTAAATTCATATTAACAGAAATTTACATCATAGAACTTACGGACACCACTATGAATCTTGTACCCTTTGTTGTTGAGCAAACGAACCGAGGTGAAAGGTCTTATGACATCTTTTCTCGGCTGCTTGAGGACCGAATTATTATGATCGGTTCACTGATTGAAGATGATACAGTAGCAAATCTGGTTACTGCCCAGATGCTATTTCTTGAAGGGAAAGATCCTGATGCTGACATCATCCTATATCTGAATACACCTGGTGGATCGGTATCAGCGGGTTTAGCGATTTACGATACGATGCAGTATATTAGGGCGGATGTGCAAACGTGGTGTTTAGGAAGAGCATATAGTATGGGAGCGGTTTTGTTAGCTGCTGGTACACCGGGTAAGAGATATGCGTTACCCCATTCAAAAGCCTTAATTCATCAACCGATGGCAGGTGGTATAAGCGGACAAGCCACAGACATTAGTATCCATGCGAACGAGATTTTGCGTGAAAGGGAAAGGTTGTATACTATTTTGGCTCAACATACTGGACAAAGTATAGAAAAAATAGAAACAGATGCTGATAGAGATTTTTATATGACAGCTCAGGAGGCACTTAAGTACGGTATTGTTGATACTGTTGTTACACATCGTCAAGAAAAGAGTTCAGAATAATTCCCAACATGCTTAAGTGTTAAGCGTGCTTTTAGATCTATAACTGAATTTTGGAAGTAAGTTGGAGGAAAGAATGTCAGATTCAATCGAAGGTAGAATGATTTGTTCATTCTGTAATAGAGAACGCAGCCAAGTCGGTGAACTGCTTCAGGGTAACGATGCGATGATTTGCAATATTTGCGTTGATCAATGCAATAGGTTGCTAACAAAGGGAAATCCTTCTTTAGATATACCGGAATCACCACCTGAAGCTGAAGAGCAGGAGGAGGAAGAACTTGAACCACCTGTGCTACTTCTTGATCCGTCGGAGATTAAGTCAAAACTTGATGAGTATGTAATCGGACAAGAACATGCGAAAAAAATCCTATCAGTTGCAGTTTACACACACTATAAACGATTACAGCATGAAAACACCAATGAAATTGAATTAGACAAAAGCAACATTCTTCTGATTGGACCGACAGGTACAGGTAAGACACTGCTTGCAGAAACCCTTGCGAAAGTTCTGAACGTGCCTTTTGCTATAGCTGATGCGACAACAGTTACGGAAGCGGGTTATGTTGGTGAAGACGTAGAGAACATTATCCTTAAGCTCGTTCAAGCGGCAGATGGTAACATTAAGCGTGCGCAAACGGGTATTATCTATATAGATGAGATTGACAAGATTACACGCAAATCCGAAAATCCATCTATAACTCGGGATGTGTCCGGTGAAGGTGTTCAGCAGGCATTATTGAAGATTTTGGAGGGAACACTTGCA
Organism: Candidatus Poribacteria bacterium; assembly: GCA_963663765.2. Classification (GTDB taxonomy): domain Bacteria; phylum Poribacteria; class WGA-4E; order WGA-4E; family WGA-3G; genus MSPOR6. Next base: position 394,359 of record CAXXUA010000004.1, read on the forward strand.
AATGTGCCTCCCCGTGGTGGCAGAAAACATCCCCATCAAGAAATGCTTCAAGTTGATACTAAAGATGTTTTATTCATCTGTGGTGGTACCTTTATCGGTTTGGAAAACATTGTGAAGAATCGTATGGGTAGACAGAGCATTGGTTTTGGTTCAGAAATAAAAACTAAGGACAATAAGAAAGTCCACGAAGTTTTGGAACATGTAACTGCCAAGGACTTAACGAGGTATGGATTTATACCTGAACTCATAGGTAGATTACCCGTTGTTGCTAATCTACATGAATTGGATGAACCTGCGCTCGTTAGAATTCTTACGGAACCGAAGAACGCGCTTGTCAAACAGTATCAGCAACTTTTGGCGTATGAAGGTGTGCAATTTGATGTAACTGATAGAGCCCTTTCTGCTATTGCGCACCAAGTCATAGAACGTGAAACGGGTGCTCGTGGTTTGCGAGCAGTCTTGGAAAGGATAATGTTGGAAACCATGTATAAGATTCCATCACTGTCGGAAGTACAAGCGTGTCAGATAACTGAAGATAACGTATTAGGTAATAGTCCACCAGAGTTGATTATCAAGCCATCTGAAGTTCTTAAAACAGCGTAAAGGAGCAAACCATGAACAGTGAATCTGGAAAAATAGCCAACGTAACAGATATGTCTCTACCTGTTATAGCATTACCAACAGATTTTGATATTTTTTATCCAAGAACTAAAGTTATCTTTGATAACAATTTAGTAGATTGGGCACCCTTGTATATCAAACGCAAAATGGGTATCCTTGCTACGCGCGCAGCACTTGATACAGATTCTAAGATATTGCTCCTCCACCAAATAATAGAACTTGATGAAGAAGTTGAACCGACAGCAGAAGATCTACATTCTGTTGGTGTTGTTGCGAATATTATCCAAGATGTTGATCCGAAAAATGGCACACTTCGAATTGCAATTGAGACAACAAACAGAGCAAATGTTGTTGACTGTATACAAGTTGATGGTTACTTAAAGGCAGAAGTCAAAATCGTTCCTGAACATCGGGGTGATTCAGAGTCTGCTGCAAGACTTGTTAGTGCAACCAAAGGTGCTTTCCGCAATCTCATTAAAATAATACCCAATTATAGTTTTCCTGATGTTGAAAAATCCAGACGTTTGATTCCTGAAATTGAAAGACATATACGTGACATCGTAGAACCTGGTGTTCTTGCTGACAATATTGCTCGTTTTGTCAAGTTTCCTGCTGAAAGACGTTTAGAGATTCTTAAGGAACTCAACCCTATCAAACGTTTAAACTTGGTATGGTCACTTCTTGAAGCAGAGCTTGAGTTGCTTGATCTTGATGAAGAAATTCAAACTGAAGTAAGTGACTCTGTGAAGAAAGCTCATCAAGAATTTCGTTTGCAGGAAGAGATGAAGGTTATTCAAAGGAAACTTGGTCGTGGTGATGAGATTGATGAAATAGATGACTTGCGCGAACAGGTCAAAAATGCTGGTATGACTGAGGAGGCAGAGAAAAAAGCCTTGAAGGAGCTTGACAGACTTGCACAGATACCACCGATGTCGGCAGAATCTGGTGTAATTCGGAATTATGTTGACTGGTTGCTTGCTGTGCCGTGGAAAGAACGCACTGAAAATACGATAGAACTTGGAGAAGCTGAGAAGATTTTAGATGAAGATCATTACGGGTTGGAGAAGCCGAAGACGAATGTATTAGAATACCTCGCTGTGCTAAAACTTGTTGAACAGCTCAAGGGCCCAATTCTGTGTTTAGTTGGTCCGCCGGGTGTTGGAAAAACCTCTTTAGGCAAATCCATAGCGCGTGCGACAGGTAGGAAATTCGTTCGTATGTCACTTGGTGGTGTGCGTGATGAAGCGGAGATACGTGGACATCGTCGTACTTATATTGGTGCGATACCGGGACGCATTATTCAAGGTTTGCGTGATGTGCAAACGAAAAACCCGTTATTTTTGCTTGATGAAATTGACAAACTCAGTTCTGATTGGCGTGGTGACCCTGCTTCTGCTCTTCTTGAAGTGCTTGATCCCGAACAGAATGAGACGTTTCGTGACCACTATTTGGATGTTGAGTTTGATCTATCAGACGTTATGTTTATTACTACGGCGAATACTCGGATTACGATACCACCTGCGCTTGAAGATCGAATGGAAGTGATTGATATTCCTGGTTATACCGATTTTGAGAAACATAAAATTGCGACATTTCATCCAAACGGATTGATTCCTAAACAGTTGAAAAGTCATGGTCTGAAGGAAGATAATATTACATTTGATGATTCAGCGATATATGACATCGTCAATAAATATACGCGTGAAGCAGGTGTAAGAAGTTTGGAACGTAGTATTACGGGAGTTTGCAGAAAAATCGCAAAACAGATTGTTACAGAAGATTCACCAGATTTGCAGATTAATGTTACACCACTAAATTTGAGTGATTATCTTGGACCGCCAAAATGGACTCGCACAAAAGCACAGAAACATGATGAGGTAGGCGTGTCAACAGGAATGGTCTGGACACAGGTCGGTGGTGATATCGTCTCAGTTGAAGCCACGCTTATGCCCGGTGAAGGTAAGCTGGATATGACAGGACAGCTCAAAGAGGTGATGCGGGAATCTGTACAAACTGCTGTAGCATATCTGCGTTCACGTGCCTCACACTATGACATCTCTAATGAAATTTTCGAAAAAAATGACATTCACATCCATATTCCTGAAGGGGCAGTACCTAAGGATGGTCCTTCTGCAGGAATTACAGTAGCAACGGCTATTCTTAGTGCGATTACAGGGAAAAAAGTCCGCAAGGATGTGGCGATGACTGGTGAAATTACGTTACGGGGTCATGTGCTTCCGATTGGTGGACTAAAAGAAAAAGCACTTGCAGCCTATCGGAATGGGATCGTTGACATTATAATGCCAGACGAAAATGAAAAAGACCTTGTAGATGTTCCAAATGAAATTCGTGAGAACATTAACTGGCATCAGGTTACGGATATTACACAGGTATTGGAATTAGCTTTTACAACTGATGATGAACCTGAAGTTATCACGCCAGCAACTGAAGATGTAGCCTTGCAGAATCCTGATGTTTTGGGGCAGACAGGAAATTGATCCATGAGTCTTGACATCATTGAAATATGGACGTTGTGAAAAGATGCGAGTAGACAAATTTCTTCAAATTTCACGTCTTGTAAAACGTAGGACAGCAGCGAATACACTTTGTAGTCGTGGTAGAGTATTAGTTAATGACCATCCTGCCAAACCGGGTAAATCACTTGTAGTCGGGGATCGTATAACCATTATCTCGGATAGACACCCCACAGAAGAATCACAAGAATTAACATACAAGGTTCTTGAGATTCCTACAGGTAATGTGACTAAGAGCCGTGCTGCGACATTGTATCGTCTTGTAAAGTAGGTTTATACCCCAGTTGTTCGTCATTTCACCCAACCTCACTCAATCTAACATGCTTCCACGTATAGGGATAACGATGGGAGATGCTGCTGGCATCGGACCTGAAATTATCGTAAAAGCACTCATCAACAATAACATCTACCAAATCTGTCAACCTGTTGTCATAGGTAGTGCAACAATCATTCAACACACCTTAAGCTGGTTATCTTCAAAAGAAACTTCATCCGAAGAATCTAAGTACTTTCCCCAAGTTTCTGTCGTCCAACCGTCAAAAGAGTTTATTACACCTTTTGGACAGATTGATGTAGTAGATGTAAATTCGTTGAGTCCTGATGATTTTTCACTTGGGACTGTGAACTCCTACTGTGGCTTAGCAGCAATTCAGTCAATTGAGGCAGCAGTAAAACTCACGCTGGATGGCGTTCTTGATGCCATTACAACAGCACCGATATGTAAGGCATCAATACAACGGGCAGGTTCACCATACCCAGGTCACACAGAGATGCTGACAGGTTTAACAAATATTGAAAAATCTGTCATGATGCTCAAAACATGGAATACTGAATTGTTACCTAAATCGGCGTTTGGCAAAGCTACAAAAAAAATGAACAATTCTTCTACTAATACAACAAACTTAGTAGGAGATCTGACAGTTTCGTTTGTTACAAACCACATTCCAATTTCTGAAGTTGCACAACATATTTCATCAGAAAGAATAATTGATGTGATTCAATTAACCCATGATGCATTAGTCCGATATGGTATTGCAGAACCGCGTTTAGTAGTAACAGGACTAAACCCGCATGCTGGTGAACAAGGTATGTTTGGTAAAGAAGAAGAGGAGACCATCTTGCCTGCAATACGACAAGCAGCGTCAGCAGGTATGCATGTTGATGGACCGTTGCCAGCAGATACTCTATTCCAAAAGGCTTTACGCGGAGATTGGGATGCTGTTGTTGCTATGTATCATGACCAAGGCAATATACCGATTAAACTGATTGGATTTGGTAATGTCGTGAATATCACATTAGGATTACCTATTGTACGTACAAGTGTTGACCACGGTACAGCGTTTGACATCGCTGGACAAGGTGTCGCGAGTGAATCCAGTCTACTGGCTGCTATAGATGCAGCAGCACAATTAGTGAGTTTCTGATTTATGGTAAAACGTTTTATAATCACTCTATTCTTATCATGCTTGTTGATGACTTTTCTGCAAGCTGAAATATACGAAAGTGTTTATTGCAACCCAACCACAGACCAATTTCAAATTTCAGATAGCCAAAACCTATCCAGTACATTATCTAACAATCTGTTAGAAGTCGTAAAGACTGAACCTCATTACATTATACTTCGATTCCAAACTCCAAAACTAAAAGTGCTAAGTCTACAACAGGATGATGAGGTATACACACAAATAGATTTTGATGGTGCACATTGGACAACGGAATTTGGACAACCGAAACTCCCAAAATGGACGGCACAGATCGGATTGCCAGCAGTCAGTAGTGTAACAACAACGGTGCTTCAGAAAAAGAGCTCATTTAGAAAATTACAGAATCCGATTATAACAAATGAAATAATAGATCCATTCTTTCCAGATGCACACAAGAGAGATGATGTATCCGATAAGGCAACACAATCTACGGGAACACAGTCATCAGTTATGTACCCTGCAGAGATGCTTCAAGTTATTCCAGTGGGTTTTGTGCGATCCCAACGTATTGGTGCTTTACACATTCATCCGATTCAATACAACAGTGCGACTAATCAGATAAAAATCACTGAAGAGATAACGTTTCGCATAGACTTTTTTGGTGCTTCAACAGATAAACGTGCACCGTTGATTTCACTAGCCCATGAGAGTCCTATTTACGAAGGAATGTTTAGGACAATGCTTGTGAACAATACGCAGTCCTTACCTTGGCGGCAGGGATTGGGTCGAATGCGTACACATGCAATTCAAGGTGCACCAGCTGCACCGACAGAAACAAGGCGTCGATTTAAGATCGCTATTAAGCAAAACGATATGTATTTCGTTAGTTATAACAACCTTGTTACAGCTGGGGTGACACCAGAAACAATAGACTTAAATAGTATTCGAGTGGAGACAGGTAGTCGTCAACAGGGATTTTATGTCTTTGATGAAAACCAAAATGAGACACTTGATCGTGGGGATAAAGTAGTCTTTTACGCACGTGGTTTACAAAGCAATAAATTTACCGATACAAATGTCTATTGGTTCAGTTTTGACGAAAAGGGTGCTGATGTATCACAAGAAACAGAGAATATTTATCGTATTGGTATTCGTTCCGCGGCACCAAATTCAGAAAGCAAAGCTCCGCCAACAGCATTTAAAACAAGGATACGGTATGAGAAAAACAACTTCTATGACCCGCTTGATGGCGATGATATACAGGATGTGTTGGATGACCACTTTTTCTGGACTGGATTAAGGGGTGATAATTCAGATATTAGCAGAAAACATTTCTCAGTCTTGCTTCCTCAAGCAATTCCCCGTTATGAACTTGAAGAGGATGCCACGTTACGTGTAAAACTTCAAGGTGCTTCACGTAGGAATGCAGCGCTGCATAGAGCAGTATTGTATTTTAATGATAGACAACTCGGTAATATAGAGGAGTGGAGACGACAGAAGGATCCAATTATTACTCGATTCATACCCCAAAACAGAATATCACATGATCAGGATAACATATTGCGTTTAGATGCACTTGATAGGAACAACACGCCAGAAGGTTCTTATGACTTTTACTTAGATTGGTATGAATTTGACTATTGGCGTAATTTCCGAGCAGATTCTAATAGGTTAGAGTTTAACTCTATTACTTTACCTGCGGTTAGTGGAATGTCAAGATTCAACGTCGTCAACTTTAGCAATGAAGTTATTGATGTTTATACTATGAATCAGAGTACAGGGGTAACTGCTAAGCTTGTAGATGGTGTTGTTTCTCGATATAGTAGTGGCTACCAAATTGCGTTTGAGGATGAAGTTTTTGGACTTACAAATTATTTTGTAGTTGGTAGCAATAACTATCGCAGCATTACAGCATTAACTGAAGTTCCACCAAGTAGTTTACGAAATCCGACAACACAAGCTGATTATATTGTGATAACACATGAGTCCTTTATTGAAAACATAGCACCCTTAGTAGAGTATCGACGTTCACAAGGTTTGACGGTGAAAGTTGTGGATATAGACGAAATTTACGACGAGTTCGGTGCGGGCCTTTTTGATCCGCTTGCAATTCAGCATTTCTTGCGTTATGTCTATGATACTTGGCAGCCGCCAGCACCAACCTATGTGTTGTTAGTAGGTGATGCACATTACGACTATAAAGAGGTGATTGTAAGACGTTATGCAGAGGACCCAAACATACGTCGCACCTATAATCTATACCCCAATTTTGTACCGACCTATCATGGATGGGCTCCGGAAAGTGGCGAAACAGCGATGGATCAAAGGTTCGTTAATATCAGTGGTGTTGACCGTTTACCCGACATGTTAATTGGTCGTCTTTCTGTTCAAACAGCATCCGAACTTAAACCGATGGTTCAAAAGATTATTGACTATGAAGTAAAACCAAGAATTGGTCCGTGGCAAGCAACCTTGGTTCAAGTTGCAGATAACGAAGTGAATAATCCTGGTGATATAAGTTTTGAATTAAGTCGGAATGAACTAATTGATGATTATATCCCACCTGCATATAATACCAAGCAGATCTACTTACGGAAGTATGAAAATTCACAAAGAACTAAAAGCGAAATTCTGAAATCGTTCGCTGAAGGTGCTCTCGTTATAGAATATGCGGGACACGGAGGTATCCATACATGGGCTGATGAAGGAATATTCCATATTGATAATGTCAGTAGTTTACGCAACAGTCATCTACCGTTAGTCATTACGACGACATGTTTGAACGGGGAATTTGATAGACCGCAAGAATATGGCAATCATTGTCTAAGCGAGGCATTCTTATTGAGTAGATATGGCGCGATTTCTTCTCTTTCTGCGACCCGTCTTACTTATGCACAAGCTAATTCGGAATTCGATGATGACCTTTTTACGGCTATGTTTACGCGTATCCCTTTCGATTCGAAGCAAGGACCGATTGAAGTATCAAATATTCCCTTAAGCATCGGTAAAATAGTCACAGATGCCAAGATTAGATTCATCTCACGTATAATTAATAGAAGGTGGATTCCTGGTGCTGAACAATACACTCTCTTCGGTGACCCCGCAACGCAGCTTGCCCTTCCTGGACTTGATATACGTGTGAATCTGGCAGAATTTGCACTTAATTCCACAAAGGATATTGTTGTTTTCAACAATGAAGTTGGTAGTTATGATTCAGATGGTGTATGGTGGAAAGCTGAAGAATTTAGCACAGAAAAACTTGTTGCCTCTGCTATATTTCAAAACAATTTTGATGATGATTTGAATAATGATTTTACACTTACCAGTGATGGACGGGTTTGGCAAGGTGAATTTGGAACGATTCGGGTAGATGTCCCATCTCGAGCGATTCCGGGCAAAGGTGCAATACGTTTGTTTGCGGATGATGGTAAACGTGCTGCTGTAGGAGGAGCATTTCTGTGGGTGGACACGCCCATCATAGGTGATGTCCGTGAAGAGATAGATGCTGTAAAAGACCATATCATCAATATTCAAGTGCTTATCTTTGACGACATGGGAGGTACTCAAGGCATACGTTCTATAGATGTCGTATGGGATGTGAACTATGCTAACGATAGTACACCAATGGTCAAAATTCCACCTCCTCCGAGCACAGGTGAACTTCCTCAAGGTGGTCAGTGGTATGAAATTCAGACTCCAATTCCATTGCCTTTACCCGGATATAGAGTAAGATATCGCATTGTTGTCACGGATACGACAGGATTGCAAGTGGCTTATCCATCACTGTTTAAACGTGTTGATGTAATTGTCCCAGAAGGCACAAACTTGTCCGTTGGTACTGACGGTACAAGCATCGCTCCCATACGTTATACATTCGATAAGAACACAGAGATTTATTCTCTCACTGCAGAAATTGTAAATATTGGTGGTAGAACTGCAAAATACTCCATAGATATTGTTTTTGCGGAAGGGAATCCTGATATAGATGGTAATCTTGTTATAGATGAGGACGTTGAAGAAATAGGAAGAGTTACTATTGAACCCGATGACTGGAATGATGGTGATACGGTCTTACAACATACTATTGCTAATCTAAAATTGAAAGAGAACCTATCAACGGGTGTGCATAATATCTATGTATTGATTGACCCAGAAGAGGACTTAGATGAGGTAATGAAGGGGAATATCGCAGAATCGAAAGAATACGACAACACCTTGAATATCACCTTTGTTGTGAACGAGTTCTTTTATGAACCGACAAAACCTTTATATGCTTTTAGTTTAGATAGGGTTTTTGATATTGATATTCCTGCAGAGGCAGCAACGGTTGAAGGTGAACGGGTACCCTTGACGATTTCTTCAAGTGCACCGTTTAATCTAACGCAAACGTCTCTTAAATATGCTACAATTCCTCACGTTGCTGCAATTCGTAGGGGCTTGATTCGCACAGGTGAAGAATTGTCACAACAATATGAAGTATCATTCCGCACCCCAGATGTAACCCTGAAGAAACCAGCCAAAATCAAGTTGCGTTTTGATGTCAGCAGTATAGAAAATTATGTCAGAGAGAATACTGAATGGAAAGAAGGCACTGAGTATTTTAGGGATGCTATGATTGACGAGGCGGAGAAACTGAGTCTTTATACATGGCACCCAAAATATGAAAAGTGGAGACGTTTGCCATCAAAAGTAAATTATGTTACTGAGAACGAAAGACCTGATCCTAAAAAAGAAGGACCAATATTTCTACTTGAAAATTATGTTACACCCATTGAAACTGAAAACGCGAATAAACAATTAATTCCTTTAGATAGTATCAAAATCAATCGGAATCAAACACCAGCGGGTCTTTGGGTCATAATATTTTTGGATTCAATAGAGTTTGAAGTATATTTGAAACGTGAAGAGTTCGTTGGTTTTGCTCGATTTGATAATCCTGGTCAGCTTGACAATACGTATCGGATAGAAAACTACGGCATCGAATTTACCATACCGAGTAGTTGGACACCCCCGCCTGGACTAAATGATGGTTCACCTATTGTTCCCTTTGAATTTGCAGACATTCTGATTTTTGAGACTGGATATGAACAGAACGCAACAGTTTTGGAAAATGTGCGGAATCAGAATGTTGGTAACGGCACAGCCACTATTACAGCAAGGGCGGGTCCAAAAGGTGAATTTGCAGTCGGGGATTGGTTCATCTTTTTTACATCCTTTAACAGATATGAACTCCGAGATAGAACTGGAGGTACGGTTTATTTGTCTAACGATATTCCTGTTGCGGGGGTAATCAATGAGAAACTCTACGTAAGTGAACTCGGTATTGAAATACTGGTTTCACCGAGTTCTGAACCATTCGTGTTCGGTGACAAAATTAAGTTCAGTACAGCACAAGTTGCAACGATCACCGCAGAAACGAATGAACTTACACCGTTTACTCTAATAAGTAGTGATGACACAGCAGCTCCGAGTTTCAATATATGGATAGATGGTATCCAACCGCAGACTGGGAGTATCATCAAACCGCGTCCACATTTTTCTATCTTGCTTGAAGATGCTGATGGCATCAACTTAGATACGTTAGTTTTCCGTAGAGGTGACAATGGTAACACGTTGGAACCCATCACAGATTTTGTTCTGAGAAATCCAAAGAACTTAGACACTGTTCCGATAGACTATAATCCTGTATTGTTTCCAGGGGAATATGCTTTTGAGATTGAGGCGAGTGATTTCAACGGACATGCAATTGGAGGTAAAGCTGGGAAATATCAGACACGCTTCGTAGTAATTGAGGAGCCTGATGTTGATCCTCCTGCAATAGAGATTTTTGTAAATGATGAACTTCTTCCAATAGAGGAGGTTGCATCGGGAAATGGTGGGAATAGGGTAAATTCAGAAAATAGACGTTTCACTGAACAACCAAGTTGTGAAATTAGGGTTACTGATGATATTGCGATAGACAATAACCTTCTTAACATAACATTCAGTATGATATCCGAAGATGGTATTGAGATTGATCCCACGCGGCGTTATCGTGAATTTGATGCTGCTTCTTGGAATTTTGATGAGGAGAATCCACTGAATGCAGAATTCCGTTTTGCTCCGGATCTACAAAATGGGACATACCGGATTCATGTGTCAGCGACAGATTCAAGTGGGAACTTGTCGGTAGTACATGCAGATTTCATACTTGATGAAGCAGTCACTCTAAGGGATGTATTCAATGTTCCGAATCCAGTAGACAAGGGTAAGACATTTTTTACTTATCAGTTAGCGCAACCCCCAGATAAGGTAACTATCAAGATTTACACAGTTAGCGGTCGGCTTATCAAAACAATTGCAGATGCAAGTGCAAAGCGGGGAAACAATGAAACTTTTTGGGATGGAAAGGATGGGAATGGAATTCGTTGTGCTAATGGTGTATATCTCTATCGCGTGATTGCACAAACAGAGGAAAAGACTGTACAAAAGATAGGAAAACTTGCAATACTACGGTGACGTAGTTCATTGCAGTGGTTAATATCCTGTTGGTTCAAGGATTTTTACACTTACATTGTTAACCAATGGTCCCTTCTGGAAGTCCGAGTTACTTCACGAACAAGAGAAAATGAGGAGGCAACCCCTTTTATCAATTGGGTAACGCGTAAGTTCTGTTTATTGAGACATAAGACAGGAAATCGGAAGAATAGAAGATTCCTCCTCGCCCGCGAGCAAGGGAGAATAGTTTTTACATTGCATAGAGTTGCACCATTTTGTGCAATCCATTGATAAAGTGTGCATTCTGGGGCATCTCGTAGATAGTCCATTCTAATTGTTCGGGTTTAGATGTTTTAATCGTACGCGTGCATCGTCCGTTGTCCATTGCCAGTTTACCTGCTTTTGCTCTGCATTTCGCCGTTTTTTCCAGGCTTGTGTCTCTCTATGGAGTGTCTCTATATCTGGGATACGCCGACACAAACATTGACGCGTAAGGACACTCAGTTCTATTTCCGCTATATTCAACCAACTTCCATGTATTGGCGTATGCACGATTTCTAAACGCTTGACTTGCCCCGGTTTCACAGGATGCGGATCCCGAACATCATCCCTAAGCGTGACAGATTGTTCGTCCATGTTCACAACAGGTATTTCTGTATCTAAAGGTTTCTGGTAAAGATCAAGCACTTCTTCCATCGACTTTACAAACTCAGCATCTTTTTCAGGGGGAATCACCCACTGTTGCTGAAGGTGCGGCTTCAAAGCGTTTTTTTTAGTGTCTGTCTTACCGTTTCTGGAGAAATGCTTTCCACGATTTCAAGTCTTACCAATTCTGACGCAAGTAGGCGTAAAGTCCATTTAGCAGCACCTTCGGGAGGTTCGCTACAACTCAGTGCTATCAAGCGTGCTTCAGCTTCACCATCAAGTTTACGAGGTGTGGGAGGATGCTCTCGCTTAGCACGAAATAAGACACGAGAAAAACCACCTACAGCAAAACGCTTACGCACTTTCGCGACTGTCCTATCAGTGCACTCATACGCTTCAGCTATTTTCCCATCAGTCCAACCGGGACCATTGACATCTGATTTCAGCAAAATATGAGCATTCCTTATCTTATACGCCTCTTTTTTACCTGTGTTTATACAATCTAACAACTCCTGCCGCTCCGAATCAGTGAGTTTTACAACATATTTCTTAGTCAAGGTTGTGTTCCTCCTTAAGTTTTGCTATACTATAAGAGAAAAACTCTTGTTTGTCAAGATACTAAGAAACAAAAAAATAAATACAAACTTTTAGTATGGACTATCTACTAGAGAGATTTTAGTTGTTGATTTTCAGTGTATTATTGATATCTTTGTTGGCATAAATGTTGCTGAACGTTAATATAGTGAACCTTGAAATTATTGGGACACTTTGGTAAGTCTATTTTGAAACATAACGAACAACAGAAGTTGTAGCGTGCACATCTTGTTTGCAAAACTCAGGATGCCAACAAGATGTGGACGTTGATGTGAACCAGGAAGAAATAGGGAATGTGTTCTGGGTGAAAAGAAAGTTCGTCCGGATCCGCGGAAAGAGCGGAAACACACGACACCTTCACCTTGATGGAGAAGGTATTTATAGAAAAAGAGATGATCTGATGTTATTCTTGAAAAAACATGCATGGTGGATGCTCGCGCTCGTTGTTGGATTGGGCACCTCTGTGCTAATTCTTGATCTAACTGCGCCGCCCCCGGCCGTTGTTGAAGTGCCGCCCCCTGTCATAGAAAGTAGCGAACCACCGAAGCTGGTGCTGCGTGCGCCCCCGCTGGGTGAGACGTATGGGACAGGGCATTGGGATGGCGACCAATGGCATCGCACTGTGCCGGCAGTGCCTGAAAAGATCTCAGTAGATGGAGAAATGCTGAGCTACGAAGAACTTAAAAAGAAGATGTGGAGAGGGACCTATCCATACGTCCAGCGTGTCATAGAAGAATATCCATATTCTGAAGCAGCGCTTATGGCGAGATATCGCATTGCAAGTGACGTTTGGCCGGACGAATCCCTCCTGTTGGCGCGGTATACAGAGATGCTGAAATACCATCCGGACTCTCCGCGTCTGCTTCAGAATTTAGCAGAGTTAACGTGGGAAAACTCTCCAGAAGAAGCGATTGCTTATGGTAAAGAAGCCCTCAAATACAAGCCTTTGTACCCAGAAGATACAATGTATGGTCTGTGGGCAGAATCTGTTGAAATTCATAATACTTTAGGTATGGCGTATCAACAAGCGGGTGATTACAAATCCGCTCTCGTGCATCTTAAAACAACAAAAAATTTGTTAGAATCTAACAACGTTCAAACAGATCAGATCTCCTACGACGTGGTCAATACTTGTATTGAATACATTGAGAAGGGAAGTCCGCTATGGGGTCCTGTACCACATCCTGATTTAGATGTTTCTGCCGAATCTATCGTTGATTTTTCTTCTATGCCTCCGTTGCCTACTGATGTTATTGATGTGCCTGTTGATGCGTCTGTGGGTTCAGATTTTTTGCCGCCGCCTGTTCTTGAAGATCCTGTTTCTGAAGTGCCGATAAATCCTTCTGAAAGTGAGGCACTGCGTGTTGATGCCGTGAAACAAGCACGCGAAACGTTTATTGAGCAGCAACAAGAGATACAGCAAGAGTTTGAAGATTTTCTTCGGTGGTTGGAAACGATTGAGAAAGCGAAATCGCCTTCGGATTTAGAAGGCTTTTTGATGCGTGAGATGGCAAAGTATCTACAAGGAGAGTCTACCCAGTTTGAGTCAGAACGTGTACTTCGTGCCCATGAGGTATTGGATCGTTTTGGTGAGAAAGAAGGATTGAAACGTTTAGAGCATGTGGATCCGGAGCTGGCGCGTGAGATACGTCGGCAGCGGCCGCCTATTCCTAAGAAATAGAGGAGTTTTTTTGATGAGCAGGTATTTTATTTTTGCATTATCGTTTTATTTTCTTTTTTGTAGTTTTGCCTCTGCAAACGATATTTCCATAGAGTTGATGCCGAAGTTTACGGATGACAAGTTTTCTGAAGGGGGCATCCAGTGAATGCGGCGCATACGAATGCGTTTTCTTTTACGGTGAGCATGTCTGGTACTCCTACGTCATACGTGACGATAAAAGTGAAGTTAGATTCTACGAGTTATCCGGGGACGTGTGGTAACTTTGGGAGTCGGACGGATACGGATTTTAAGTTGATAGCGAATGATAATTCGGGTTGGACGAAGGTGAGTGATTCGGAGTTGACGTACGAGTTGAACTCTGTGAATAGAAAGCTGCCGGGGACGTTGACTGTACGTAGTTACGATTGGGGTAGTTCCTGCAAGGTATCGGTGTGAGGATGCGACGTCTGCGCATTTTACGGCTTCGGCACCGATAGATACAAATAGTAACGGTATCGCGGATGGTTGGCAAGGTGACTTGAAGCAGGCATATACCAAGGATGCAGATGATGAGACGGGGCATGGAGATAATAACAGACATCCTGGAGATGGCTGATCTGTCAGTGAAGAATCTCGTGGTATTTTTACAACAAAAACAGACACACAGGTCACACAGCTTGACCCGAAAAAGAAGGATGTGATGGTGTGTTCTGATGCGGCGATGACAAAATATGGCACAGGAAGTCTCCCTGAAATTGACAATCATAGGTTTTTGACGCTTGTTCCCTATCAACTGAATGGTACGTGGAAAATTGTCAAGGATCCGTGGGGGCCGTATTTACTGACACTGAGGAAATCGACACCGATATTAGTGAAGATACTGGCTGGGTCAACATCAACTCAGCGGGTGTCCCCGGCGGTGACAAACGCGTCTGGGCAATTCGAATCACAAACGGTGGATCTCATAAGAACACCAATAGAATGGGAAGTACATCGGCAGGCTCTCCTTCGCAATACACACTGATAGAAATTTTTACTCAGAATGCAGAGGTGAAAGTTAACGAACTGTACGTAAAAGCGAAGGCGTACATTGAGAAAAAGCGTAAGAAGCAGTATGAAGATCGTGCAAAGACATGGCCGGATGGCGATTGGAGAAAGGCAAGAGATGAGAATCTCGCGAAAAATTTTGTGTGGAAATCAGGAACCGATGCCAAGAAAATAAACGCCAGAGAATTGGTAATCAACAACGCGATTGCGCATGAAATTGTGCATGATCTCAACATCATACCGCACTGTGATAAGACGAGGCACCGGGGCTGTCTTATGAATGAACCGGGTATATTCCGTGGCAAATATACGATATAATTCAGTGGTACCATGGTGAATGCTGCAGGTGTGAATTGGGGGTTAAACACTGCACACTCCCCTGATTTAGCCGTAACAGAACAGACGAGAGGGTCTGGCAATGCAATAGAATGTGACATTGAGATAGAGATTTCAGTTGAAGACCCTCCCTCTCTTGTCAGTGAAGAAGACAGCACCACGTCATCGTCGTCTGTGTCGCTTGTTTCGTCCGATGTAATTTATACCGCCACGGCGGGGACTGGGCATGAAGCGAATTTGACATTGAGTGCTGCACCGAGTTATGTGTTTTGGTATGTTCAGGGTCCGAGTGATTCTGCTCCTGTGTTACAGTATCAGGATACCTCTGGGAGTCTGACATCACAGTTGAGTTATTCGTTTCCGATCGGTGTTTCTGGTGTTTATGTCATATCGGTATCTGGTACTTCGGCATCTGGGGGATCAACGATCACAGCAAGTTATACTGTATCTGTCACAGTACCGAGTTTTTCACCGAGTGCGTCTTATACGCTAAATGGTCGGACGGTCTCCTTCACGATCACGACGGGGGCACCGATTTATGGCACCTATCTGTATGTTTCTGGTACATACATCTGGCACGGTATGAGTGGTGTCATTGCGAACACACAGACGTTGAACTACACGTTCCCCGATACTGCAGCACAGGGCGCTACTTATACGATGTCGTTGTATGTGTATCCTCGGGTAGGGAATACGTATGGTGAATCGGAAAGTGTGTATAACTATGTGACGTTGCCTCGTGAGTGAAACAGATTTTCATCCTAATGAACTTTGACGTTCAAGTTGTGTATTCGTAGGGCGTGGTCGCTATGCCCGATCCACGGAAAATAACAAACTAAGCAGGTTGGGAAACCCAACCCATACGCACTCAACTACCGATTTTAATTATCAAAAATCATTAGGGGACAACGTGTTTTCATCGTTCAATCTCTTTACTTCGGACAGGCAGGTATGTGTTTTGTGTGCTGATGTCCTTTCGTTTATTTGATTTTATTTTAGTTGTTTTGCTGATCGTATTGTGTGCTGCTTTGTTTGTGCGTCCATGGCTGCGATCTGTCCTAGCTGTGTCTGTGCGTTCGGCATCTTCCCCTTGGGTATCTCCCACAGCGTCTTCACTTGTTTTGGACACTGCTTCTGAGGACTATTACCAAGTGATTATATAGACAACAACATCTTCCGTCCGTTGGTTCCAGAGCCTTTAGGGCCGCCGCCTCGGTATATCCTGCTTTGCACGGTGGAGTATTCTGATGTGCGTTTATCGGATGTGTTGGTTCGGGATGTGTATAAGAAGCGGGTTCACAAGGTGCGCGTGGGTGAGCAGATCGAGGATTATGTTGTGAAATCTATAACGGCACGGCGTGTGGTTTTAGCGATAGGAGAAGAGGCGTTGGAGTTGGTATGCGAAGATAAAATATTTTACTAACATTCAGGCAAGTCTATTTAAATTTCTATAAAATACCATATCTGTCATAGACTTCCTTAAGTGTTGCCCCTTCCCGAAGCTCATCACGAGTTTTATTTTCATCCTGCACCTTTTCAAGAGCAGCATGAACAACGGTATTCTCAATATCATTTGGAATGACGACAACACCGTCAGCATCTCCGAACACAATATCACCAGGATTTACGATGACCCCACCGCATTCTATCGGGACATTATAAGCGATAACTTCACCACGTCCATTAGAATCAACTGGTGAAATACCAGTTGTGAAGATAGGAAATCTCATCTCCATTATTTTACGTGTATCCCGTATGAAACCGTCAATAACGGCACCGCGCGCACCACGTGCCATTGCTGCGGTTGAAAGGAGTTCACCCCAGAAACAGATTCTGGTGCTACCGTTCGTTGAGCAAACAAGGACATCATCCTGTTTTAGACTATCAACTGCAGCAATCTCTTGTTGGTATGGTTCTTCAGGAATCTCAAAAACATCCAGACAAAGAACAGGCATTGCGCGTCCGACTACAACGGTATCAGGAAGCAGTGGACGGATGGTGTGCTGAAGAGCTTGTTCACGGAAACCGTTAGCATCAAGTGCATCAGAAATAACAGCAGCATATAACTGCTCATGCATCAAGTCGAATAGTTCTTTGTCGTTTTCCCACAAGTATGTTTGTTCGGTATGCATGATGGTGTATCAGAATTGGTATCAACTAATAGTTTTGATAACCGACCTCTTTAAGACGTGCAGCTTTCTCGGCAACGCCATCACTCATTTTCTTTTTATAGTCCCAAAGTTTTGCGTCCAATTCCGGATAGTGGACAGCGAGTATTTGGACTGCAAATATACCTGCGTTGCGTGCCCCACCGGAACCGATTGCCATTGTTCCGACAGGAATACCTGGTGGCATCTGGACTGTTGCATAGAGTGCATCAACGCCATTGAGAGGTCCGCCATCTATTGGTACACCAATCACTGGGAGGGTAGTGTGAGCTGCAATTACTCCTGCTAAGTGTGCTGCGCGTCCAGCACCTGCAATGATAACTTTTCCGCCTTCAGCTTTGATTTTTTCTGTCCACTCCATAGTTCGTTCGGGTGAACGATGTGCTGAGGAGACTGTGATTTCATAAGGAACTTCAAATTCCTCTAAGATTTTTGCGGCTTCAGACATTCTTTCTAAGTCTGAATCACTCCCCATCACTATACCGACAAGGGGAGTTTTTTGTTCTTTATATGACATATTTGTAACCGTACCTCTGAATAAATTGATCAGGACTTACGCACCCAACGGTAGGCGCGCTTTGTAGGCGGGGAATGCCAAAAGGCATTCATACCCGGGGAATGCCTAAATGGCATTCATACCGTTGATTTCTTGATTTGGCGCTGGAAACCGAAAATATGCTGAAAATTACACGATTTTCGTCATAATTCTTCATCAAACCATGAAAACTGCGTAAGTCCTGTTGATATTATATAGTATGTGTTTCTGTAAATTAACAGATGTAATAAATGACAACTTTACAATTGAGAAAACTCGTATCATTTACTCATATCTTCATGCTAATGTTATGCAATTTATACTAACTATCGAATTCATCATTTACTTCTTCTGCTACATGTGGTGATGTACTTCTGTGTTTTAAAGTGTCAGTATAAGAGTCAATTATTTGGTTTTCTGTTTCTATTGGTTGTATGACAATTTGATAACCAAGCGACTTAAGCACAACGCCTATTACATCTATCAATTGTATTTCATTGTTAGACAATAAATTTGAAAATACTTGAGGGTCCATCTCTATCTCCTTAGCAAGTAGATTAACACCACCTTGAGCTTCAACCACTGTTTTTAGTGCTCTTCTTACTACAGATGGAATCTTATAGACTTGATAGTCCTCAAGGATTGCCTGTAAATAACCAATTGCTCTTTCTGGTGTGGCAATCCGTTCAACAAGACATTCACGCCATGTTCTCATTTTTCTCATAGGTATTCTCTCTTGTATTCCAACCAGAATGTTTTTGCTCTTTCAATATCTCATTTTTGTGAGGTTTTATCTCCGCCACAAAGTAATAGTATGATTGTGTTTCCTATTCTTCCAAAATATATCCTACATCCTGCTCCAAAGTGTAATCTCAATTCAAAAATACCGTTCCCTATAGTTTGACAATCCCCAAAATTACCATCTTCAAGTCTTGCAAGACGCGATTGGATTCTATCTTGTGTCTTTAAATCTCTTATTGTATCTAACCACTCATTGAAAGGTTCTCTTCCGTTTTTAGTTTGATAAACTCGTACTTCTTGCGGATGTGTCGTTAGCATTGTTATGTATAATTTAAATGCAATAGAATTTCTTTGTTTTTCTATGGATAAACCAACAGCGTATTTCGCTCAATGATGAGTGGTTTGGGACCACTATCAGGAAATTGTGCTGCCCATTCTCTTTCATCATAATCGCGTTTGACAAAACAGGCACGGTGAGCGGGAACAGCATGCTTCAGTCCTATGCGTGTCGCCATTTTGACGCATCCATCATAGAATGGGAATTCTCCTTCATTGGGATGGTTTGTCAAGAAACCGACATCCGGTTTATGTGCTGCCACTGCTGAAATTAAGTCATCATGTTCAACAAAGTTGTTGATTGGGTCACCACTGAAATAGAGACTGACACCATCACAGACAATGACAAACCCCAAGTGTGTTACATCTGGGGGTGCTATGTTAACAGAAGGATCACCATCAGGTGGTTTTGCATAGACTGCATGGAGGACAGAATTGTTTAGTTTGACTTCATCCCCTGCACGAATCTGGGTGACATTTTCCTCTTTAACATCAGTTTCCGATAGTATTTTCTGGACACTTTCCACAGGTCCGATAAACCGCGTTGCATTAGAAGCCTCCCAAATGCGGGAAATTGATTCTGGACAAGTATGGTCACCGTGTGCATGTGTCAATAGTACATAATCGGAGGGGAGTTCCGTTTCATCAAGTGGTGGTTCGGAGTGAATAAAGCGGTCTGAAGGACGGTTGTGTGGAAAATAGGGATCAATTTGGATTATGGTTCCAGACGAGTCTTTAATTGCGAAGCTGCTCTGTTCAAACCAGTGAACAGCAACAGTGTCTTTTGAAACGTTTAAATTAACGAGTGTATGCATAAATAATCCTTGATAAATGTTACATATAGATTCGACATTTTTGGATATCTGAGTTTCCACCTAAATGAGATTTTGTTGAATTAAATTTTTGGATTTACCATAAATGAGACATGGCGAGGTACAGTGACCTCGCCATACAATTGAATTGTGAGGTAAGCACTTTACCAGCAGCCGGATCTACCGGGGACATAGTGCTGAGAGAAAAAGATACCGAATGTAACAGGCATCATGTCATCTTCCGGTAAACTAAAGAAGGGTCTATCCACACGTATTTCCAATTTTAGACGACTTTTCGTTAGCCTAAGCATTGAAATTCCGCCGACAAAATATGCCCCTAAACCAGAATTTCTACCTGAATCGTTATAATCATCGTAGTAGTAACCATCATCGTAGTAGTAACCATCATCGTAGTAGTAACCATCATCGTCATAAGATCCACCAAATATGGAGAGTCCTCCTCCGACATAAGGTGAAAAGTTTTTTGTATTAAAGAAGTAACGTCCCCCGATTGACCAAGATCCAAAATTATATTCTTCACCGAAACTTGCCCGGAATTCTGATGTCACTGCGTACCTTGGAGTCTCATAAGACCAACCAAATTCATAACCAGGTTCTGCGGAACTCTTTGTTCCTGGTACAAAAGAACCAAAAATACCCATATTCCATAGGGATTCACCGGGTAATTTGTTGAGTTCACCTGCTTCATGTTGCGTAACGGTATTCATGTCAGTTGTGTCGGTGATCTCTTTATTGTAGACAACGGCATCAACCAATCTTGGTGCAGCCTTAATCATATCTTCAATACTGTCAATCCATATCTGTTTCTCAATAGCAGGCATTCCTGGTACTTCTCGACTGATATGGACGAGTACCTTTTGACCCAGTCGTCCAAAAGAGAGACGATACACATATCCTGATTTCGGTTCTTCGTAGACAGGACCACTCATTGGAATACCGAGTTTGCGGAATTCTGTGGCTATCAACAGTCCTGCGCTCTGTGCATCAACTTCCTCAACACCGAGATGATCTACAATATATAATGTGCTGGGAGTTGAAAGAGCGGCATTTGAGTCTGTACTCTGTTGTGCGTAGGTTGAGAGGGACACTATGCAGGTCAGGACAAACATAATAATAATTAGTAAATAAGGCAATCTTTTGCTTTTCATTTTTAGTCCTTCATAACTGGAGTGATGACTTAATTGTAAATCATCTGTGGGTTTTATATATTTTGGTTAGTGTTTAATTTATTTGTTTTTCTTCATTGAAATGATTTTGCATTACCATGGTCTATTATGATCAATAACCCCTTATAATTTCTGATTGTGTTGCAAAGAATATACTGAAAATAGCTATGATGAGAAAAACGTAGAGTAAGATACTGATGATGAAGCCAATAAACGCAGATGAAAGTTGAATTTGTCGTGCTTTTGCCTTATATGCGTCAGTGTACAAATATGTTTCTTCATCATCCATTCCATAAGTTTTGCTTAACGGTGGATTCTGTTGGTATATATAAGCAGCCAGAAGTCCAAAAACGGAAAGTGCTGCACCGACAATCACCCAAAGTAATTTGTGTGTATCAGTTTCTGCATCATTTTCAGCTTCTACTTGTATTTTTTGTCGGTTTGTATTCATAGATTCTTAATTGTATATAACATAATTGAGTTTAAAGGTTCGCATTACTTATGTTCCATCCATATTTGGGAATTCCAATCAAGTGAATAGTTCTAACCAAACGAAGAACAAAATTATAATAACAAATTGGCTAACAAAACCTATAGCAGCCCAGACTTGTTGAATGCTTTTTGCCTTGATTTTATAGTTATCTGAATAATACGCAATGTATTCTGGTGTGCATTCAAATAAATATAAACGTGATGTTGGGGCTGATGGTTCAATTACAGCAGCAATGATTACACCAAACAAGTTTCCAACGATACCCACAAGAAACCAAAGTAATTTGTTTATATCTTTTTTGGCATCATAATAGGCGTCAACGTGTGCTTTGTGCAAATCGTTGTTCATACTTATTTTCACCATCCAGAAAAAGCGGTTAGGTATTGAAAGTAACTATTGGATTCTACCTGAATAGCGCTTAGGATGTCAACGTTTTTTATTGTATGTCCAGAGTTAGTTGAAATCATAACACTTTGTCATGAACAACACATAAAACTCTTGATAACAGAAGATTTACATAATCCATCGGTAAATATTAGTTTCCATAACAAATATAACTACTACGACTAATAAAAGAACGACAACACCTAAACATGCAAAGTTAATCCGTATACTTCTCCCTTGTGCTATATAAGCATCGGTGTAAAACGCGGTGTATTCTTGTGATTTTTCATATTCTTGTGATTTTACATATAAACGTATTGAGGGTGGCATAGGTTGACATATACATGCTATTAAAATAGCAATTATGCTGAATAAAAAACCTGCAATTAACCACAAAAAAGTGTTGATGTCTTGATATGCATCATTTACAGCATCAATGCGGGCTTGGTCTCGTGGATTGTTCATTTTACACCTTTTATTTTAAGTCTATTTTGATGAGATTATTCAGCTTTGTAGTTTGGATTGAGGCACGAAACCCAATAAAAAAACGCTTGGACATACTGGAAAAGTTGAGTTTCACCTGCGGTTCAACCCATGGGTGTCAACTTAGCGATTCATATTATTTGTAGGAGGGAAACCTTGAAATCCCGATTTTCTCACTCAAGGTAGGCGTGCTTTGTAAGCGCGCCCCTCAACTGTACTCAACTGCAGGCGTGATTTGTAAGCGCGCCCCCTACTCACACGCACTCAACTGCAGGCGTGATTTGTAAGCGCGCGCCCCAACTGCACTCCCATGCAGGCGTGCTTTGTAAGCGCGCCGTTGCCAATAGTAAGCGCACCGTTGCCAATCCTGTGTTTATCGGCGCACTTACAAAGCACGCATACCGGGATGGGATATTTAGCACTTGACTTTTTCTTAAGTTGACACCTATGGTTTCACCTGCGGTTCAACCCAACATACAAGACTAATTTTGTTCTGCAGTTTTAAAACCGTAAATCTCAATTTCACGAATTCTGCCTGGTCTATGCATAGGTGTGCTAATATTGGAAATAACTGTTCTATCAAGCCTTCCTGAACCTAATAAGGTACTAAATGTAAATGTTTTTGACTTTTGAACAGGTGAATTAAAAGTTCTCAATATACGAATCTTTATCTGATTAGTATAATATGGCTTCCTTAGTTTAAGGTCGATTATTTTAGACCTTACATCCCGCATCTCTATAATATGTTCCCAATTTTCTCCTTTTGCCCTTTTACCCTCATTCACATATACAACAAAATGTTTTAAATTATCCGAGTGAAGTATAATCCTATAGATTTTTTTCCTTTCTGGTAATGAAACAACCACTATAGAATCATTTCGGAAAAATTCTGCATTATCCTTCGCTGCAGACACTTTTGCTGCATACTCTTTATTATTGATGTTAACGATAACGCTGCTTCTCCTATAGTCTCAAAATTTCCATCAATCATTTCCGGACTCGTTGATTGTACTCCATCCATAAGTGCATAATTATTACTCCATTCTTGTGCTGAAAAAATCGTGCTACATCCAGTAATCATACAAGAAATACAAAACATAAAGAAGCAATCGAAACATTTATTGAACATAGTCTATCCGATGATATTAACCTGTATATTTCCGTGCGATGCTGTGCATTTCACATCTTATACGGTTTGCAAGTTGCTTATAGAAAGCAACCAGGGTTCATCTACCAAAGCACGCAAAAATATCCCGCGTGCGCCATTTAAGTCTCTGTCCATCTTGAGTCCCATGCTATCTTTTATTATCTTTCGTCCACCGAGTGATTTTCTAATCTCACCATTCCACGAAACTGTTTTTGATGTGTATGCTTCACAGACATCAATGACGAGACATCCAGTCTCTTTCGCTTTGTGCTTTAGAAAATGTTTGAATCTGTAGTGCGACAGTGTCAACATTTGTCGGGCAGACTTCTTGTGTAGTTTGCGGTTTCCACGCATTACCATATCTGAAGTCTCAAAAGTAGGGAGTAGGATAATATCAAAGGTATCCACAAGGAAACGTGCTATTTTATGATGCAACTCGTCAACAAGATATCTGATACGTTTTCTGATGCGATTTGCAGCACGTCTCATATTCTTGCGTGATTGTTGTGTCGCTTTTATTGCACGGGATAAAAGATTATCAAGGTATGAACAAAGTCTTTGAATCCGATTGATAGCATGGTGTCCAAGCCATCCGAAACCACGCTCATGGAAATATGTGAGGAATGTTCTCACGCCAGGGTCTAAAGCAACAACACTTCCGTTTGGTTTTCGCTTCGGAGTTGTCACAGTATAGGAAACACAGAGATAGTATTTATCATTCTCTTTCACGAGGCGTGAGTCACAGATATTATCAGGTAACATCTCTGACATTTTGAGATCACCAAGCACTGTGTGATAAACACCGCGAGGTTTTATAGCAGACTTTGGTATGAAAATACTATCTGATGGATGACGTTTGGATTTGAAAAAAACAGACTGATATTGACCTGTTTTCTTGCATTTTCGCTTTGCTTCTCGGACAGCAATACAAGCGTCACGGATAGCAACAGATTTCACTTGATACGGTGTTTCTTTGCTCCAATCAGGAAGATCGTGAAGAATACCTGTTTTTATCGCTTTCCAATTCGCTTTTGTGTCTGTTTCGTTCAACAAAGCAATTGTTTTATTATAAGTAAAACGTGCTGTGCCAAACCACTGACGCAGTGTTTCACGTTGTTCTGTTGTCGGATAAACTCTTATCTTCTTTGATTTTGTCACGGTAACTTCGGAGTCCGTGCATTCTGTAACTGAAGACGTGCAGGATTGCGAGAAGATCCGACGTGAGTTCTTCTTGCGGACTGTGTTCTGTTTGATCGAGAACCACGAGTTCGCCACCGTTTTGTTCAATGAGGTATTGTATAAGGTCGATACCGAAGCGGGCGAGTCTATCCCGATGGGCAATAACAACTTGGAGCTTATCACCTTGCATAAGCCGTTCCAATAAGGTTCTAAGCCCTTTTCTTTTGAAGTTGATTCCGCTTCCGATGTCTCGGATAACTTCTGCTTCGGGGTAGATACTTCGCATATATTCAACTTGTCGTTCAAGGTCTTCTCTTTGCTTTGTGCTGGATACTCTGCAGTAGCAAACAGTTGCAATTGATGTGGATTTGCTTTTGATGTATCCGTCAACATCATAGCGTCTGTGTCCGCCTCCTGTGCGGATAATATCAATCTTTCCTTCATTTGCCAACCTCCGTAAATGGTCAGGTGTATAATCCAGCAGCTCACTTGCTTTGCGCGCTGATACATAAGTCATGTATATAGTAGCACATAAATATCAAGGAATGTCAAGAAATATGTAGATATTTAGATACTGTCACTCTACCTTTTTGTTAATTTAGATATAATAAAGATTTACATAATTTGGTCTGAAGGTGAATGCAGTATTAGATTATGTTATCTCAATTGCACGACGTTCGATTGTTGCTTTTCGTGCGGCATCTATGATAGCAAGATTGTGATATGCATTTTCTGCACTGATTGGCATTGGTTTGTCTGCTGCAAGTGCATTCAAGGTTGCGGTAAAATATCCGATGTGTCCGCTTGCATCTTTGAGTCCCTCTTCATCAAGATTTGTGAGTTCCAATTGCTTCCATCCATCTGCTCTTGTATATTGACGAAGTGCGTCGCGGACATTATAGCGATGGCGCACTTGAAGGGAACCGTTTTTTGCATGCACTTCGCACCAACCAAAATCGGTTTCGGGGACACACCATGCACCAGAAACTGTTGTAATAGCACCGTTTTCGTGTTCACAGAGTAGCATTGCGATGTCGTCAACATCTATATCAAAGCACATTGTCTTGACGCGTGCTTCAACGTACCGAACTGGTGATTGGATCAGTGTCGTGACGGCATATATTTCATGATAACTGGTATCGCTAACACATCCGCCACCTTTTGCCTTGCTTGCGCGCCATGCAAACGCAGGTGTTGAATGGTCGGGAGAAAAATCTGTAGGTTTTAATCCCATTCCGGTGCTGCGTCCAAAATGGGGTTTACCTATTTCAGATAGTAGTGAAATTGCTCTTTGCATTCCAGCAGTAAAAAGATAATTGTGAATCACTGTGTATGGAACACCGTTTTTGCTGATGGATTCTACAATCCTGTCTGCTTCTTCAAGGGTTGTCGCCATCGGTTTTTCAGAGATAATCGCTACCCCCGCGTTAGCGGATTCAATCACCTGTTCAGCATGTAGTGAATGTGGTGTTGCAATTGTAACTGCGTCAATATCGGATTGTGCAAGCATATCCCGATAGTCAGAGAAAAGATTTTCTTTTGAAACAGCAAACTGTTCACCAACCTTTTCCATATTCTCTGTTATTACATCTGTAAGAGCAGTGACTTTGACGGTATCTGCAAGTGAAAGATAGGCGCGAGCATGGGTTTGCTGAACGATTCCTCCACACCCTATTAGTCCTAAACGTATCGGTTTTCTCATCTCAAACTCCTTTGTTAGAGTTTACCACAATCAGATAAATTATCAAACAATTTTGTAACACCTATATTAGGAAATGTGCTACAATGACATACAAAATCTGCAAGGAAAGGAACTACGCATGAGTAAAGAAGAAAAGAAAGATTCTGATGAGCAAAAGTCTGAAGAAAAGGACAACTCAACTCCTGATGATAACCTTTCTGTTACGCACCATAGTGTAACGATAAACGGTAAAGAGTTGAAGTATACTGCGACAGCAGGGACACTTGTCTTGAAGAAAGAGGTTGACAAAGAGGGTGAGAAACCGAAAGCGTCAATTTTCTTTGTTGCATATACGTTGGACGATGTGGAGGATAAGTCTAAACGTCCAATAACATTTTCATTTAATGGGGGACCGGGGTCATCATCGGTTTGGCTACACTTGGGTGTATTAGGTCCACGGCGCGTTAAGCCGGATGAGGATGGAAATCCACCCCAACCACCGTATGAACTGACCAACAACGAATTTTCCATTTTGGATAAAACGGATCTGGTCTTCATTGATCCTGTGAGTACGGGATTTAGTAGAGCAGTACCAGGTGAAGAAGCAAAGCAGTTTCATGGATTACAAAAGGACATTGAATCGGTTGGCGATTTTATTTTACTATTTTTGGGTAGGTATAAGCGATGGCGGTCTCCGAAATTTTTGATTGGTGAAAGTTATGGGACAACGCGTGCATGTGGATTATCTGGGTATCTTCAAGACAGAAATGGTACTTATTTGAACGGCATCATGTTGGTTTCGGTTGTGTTAAATTTTCAGACAATTCGGTTTGCGGTTGGGAACGACCTACCGTATATCCTTTTTCTGCCAACATATACTGCGACAGCATTTTGGCACAACAAACTTAGCGAGATGGATACAAAACAGGAAGGCAGTTTTGAAAAAATCTTGGACGAAGCAAGGTCGTTTGCATTAGGGGATTACACCGTTGCATTGATGCAGGGAACAAACCTGACAGATCGCAGAAAGCAAGCGATTGTTAAGAAGTTGTCAACATACACTGGACTTTCCACCGATTACATTGAAAAAACTGATCTTCGTATTCGGATAAACAGGTTCTGCAAAGAGCTTCTGCGAGAAGAAGGACAAACGGTTGGTCGTTTTGATAGTCGTTTTACTGGCATCGACCGAGATTCCGCTGGTGAGAATTATGAGTATGATCCGAGTTCTGCAGTAATTCAAGGTGCATATACTGCTACACTTAATGATTATGTGCGGTGTGAACTTGGGTTTGAAAGCGATCTCCCTTATGAAATCCTTAGTGGACGTGTGCATCCTTGGGACTATAAAAGTCATCAGAACGAGTATGTGAACGTTGCAGATACACTACGCAAGGCAATGACGACAAATCCTGCGTTAAAAGTGTATGTTGCAAATGGATATTTTGATTTAGCAACACCATTTTTAGCGTCTGAATACACATTTTCGCATCTTGGATTGGACAAGTCTTTACAGGACAACATCACTATGGCTTACTACAAAGCTGGACACATGATGTATATTGATATGGACGAATTGAGAAAGATGAAAGAAGATATGGACGCATATCTTGATGGTGTACTTGCTGATAATTAGGAATTGAATGTAATGAGATTCTAACAAAAGTTATGAGTTATCAAAGAGACTTTGAGAAAAGGCTTAATGTTGCTGTTGTTGGTGTTGGTTCACATGGATATCGGAATGTCCTACCAACAATGACATTTCTACCAATTTGTATAAAAGCGTTCTGTGATGTGAACATTGACCGTGCTAAACTAACTGCTGAACAGTATGGTGTTAAGTCGTGCTATGCTGACATGGCTGAGATGTTGCGGCATGAGAAATTAGATGCGATATTCCTTTGTGTTCCACCCCGTCTTCACCCTGAACTGACTTGCGAAGCGTTGGATGCGGGGATGCATGTTTGGTTGGAAAAGCCACCTGGTATGTTTGCAAGTGAAGTTGGGGAGATGATAAGTCATCGCAAAGACCGTGTCGTTGTGGTTGGTTTCAAAAAAGCGTTTATGCCTGCTACACAGAAAATCATTGAAATCTTCAATTCGGATGAATATGGTCCACTGCGGACAATGTTGGGTGTGTATCCGATGGCGATTCCGAGTGATGGTGAACGTATTCTTCGTGAGCATGAACATACGAATTGGCTTCAAAACGGAGTGCATCCGTTATCATTGCTGCTTGCTGTTGGTGATAAGGTTTCTGGCGTTACCGTCCACCGTAGCAAACTTGGTGGTGGTGTTTGTATTATAGAGTTCGCAAGCGGTGCGATTGGTAACTTTCATCTTGCAGACGGTGCAAGACATGGACAACCATCTGAACTGTATCAATTCTTTGGTGATGGTTGTCATGCTGAAATTCGGAACGGAACTCAGATTGTTTTACAACGCGGTATGCAATTCGATTATCATGGCAGCACAAGTTTTGTCGCTGAAGGTTATGACAGTGGGGCAATTGTATGGGAACCACAACACAGTCTTGGAACACTTGAAAACAAAGGTCTTTTCATTCAAGGATTTTACCAAGAAATGCGTTATTTCTGTGATTGCATTTTGGACGGTAAACCTGCTGAAAAAGGTTCGCTTGAGTTTGCATTAGAGGTAATGAAAGTATATGAGGCTGGACTTCGTTCTGAGGGAGATACAATAACCATTGCGTAGGTTTCACACTTTGCTGGAGAGAAAATGCTAACGAAGTTGATCTGTCGAAATTTTAAGATGTTTGACGAAATAGAAGTTGAATTAGGGAATCCGGTTGTCTTCATCGGTCCAAATAATTCTGGTAAATCGACAGCGTTGCAAGCTTTGGCATTATGGGAGATTGGTCTAAGACGGTGGAATGAAATTCGAAAGGGAAAATCTATTCCAGAAAAACAACCGGGTGTTGTCATTAACCGTCGTGACCTAATCTCTGTTCCAGTGCCAGAAGCACGATTGCTTTGGCGAAATTTGCAAGTGCGAGCTAAAAAGAACATTCGTATAGACATTATTGTTGAAGGTGTTACCAATAATAAGACATGGCAATGTGGTTTAGAATTTGATTATGCAAATCAGGAATCCATTTATTGTGGTCCGTTAAGAAATACAGAAGGAAGTGGTAAAGTTAGCAGTCGAATGTCAATTCCTGAAGAAGTAGGAAACATGTCTTTTGCTTTTCTTCCACCGATGTCAGGACTTGCATCTAATGAAACACGACTTGATCCAGGGGCTATTAATGTTCGGATCGGAGAAGGACGAACAGCAGAGGTGCTTCGTAATCTTTGTTACCAAGTAGCGGAGAAATCTGAGACTTGGGATAGACTGTGTGAGCAAATCAGAGATTTGTTTGGTGTTAATCTTGACTTACCCAATTATATTCAGGAACGTGGCGAGGTTACAATGAACTATCGTGATAACTCTGGAAATGCTTTAGACCTTTCCTCTTCAGGTCGTGGTTTTCAACAGACATTACTATTACTTGCGTATATCGCTGCACATCCTGGTTCTGTCCTATTACTTGATGAACCTGATGCTCATCTTGAAATCCTTCGGCAAAGGCAAATTTATCAAGTACTCACAGAATCAGCTCGTGAATATGATAGTCAGATTATTGCTGCCAGTCATTCTGAAGTGATTCTGAATGAAGCTGCAGACCGGGATGTTGTAATTGCTTTTCTTGGAACCCCTCACCGAATTGATGACCGTGGGAGTCAGCTGCTGAAATCGCTGCGAGATATTGGTTTTGAACAATACTATCAGGCAGAACAACAGGGATGGGTTCTCTATCTTGAAGGATCAACGGATCTTGCAATTCTGCGATCATTTGCAAAGAAACTATCACATCCTGCTGCAAGTCTGTTAGAACGTCCTTATGTTGATTATGTTTCCAATCAACCAACAAAAGCTCGTGAACGCTTTTATGGATTAAGGGAAGCAAAAAAAGATCTATGTGGGTTCTGTTTGTTTGATCGGATTACTGATGAACTCAAGACACGTCCAGAATTAATTGAGTACGCATGGAAGCGATGTGAAATTGAGAATTACATAGTTTACGACAAACAAGTGCTAATAGATTGGGCTTGGGAAGAAGCACCTAATCATGAAGTAGGTCAATTATTTGGTGCAAACTGGATAACAATTATGGAAGACACAATTAAAGAAATAGAAGATGCCCTTGAAACACTAGGGAAAGGTTCTCCATGGTCACCGGTTGTTAAAGTAAGTACTGATTTTCTTGACCCGTTGTTCGCTTCATTCTTCAAAAAGATGGAGTTACCTAACCTCATGCAAAAGACAAATTATCATACACTCGTCAAATTTGTACCTACAGATCAAATTGATCCAGAAGTTTCAGTTGTACTTGACGCGATATTAGAAGTAGCGAATAAGGCAAAACCGCTTAGTAGTTTGTAATGTTGAGTCGGAGGAAATGTGGAATACAGGAGATTAGGTAAGAGCGGATTGAAGGTTTCCGAAATATGCTTGGGGACAATGACATTCGGTCATGGTGCAGATGCATCAGAATCGGAACGGATGGTGCATCTTGCATGGGATGCTGGTGTGAACTTCTTTGACACAGCTAATTCCTACGGTGAAGGACAGTCAGAGATAATGCTTGGAAAAGCACTCAAGGGTAGGCGGCGCGATGCTGTAGTTGCTACAAAGTTTTTCAATCCAATGGGTTCAGGTCCGAATGACTCTGGTATGTCACGTGTGCATATCATGCAGGCAATCGATGATAGTCTGAAGCGACTACAGATGGATTATGTTGACATCTACTATATTCACCACGTTGATACGCAAACACCTTTAGAGGAGATGCTGAGAGCATTACATGACCTTGTTAGGCAAGGTAAAGTTAGGTACACAGCATGTAGTAACTACCAAGCATGGCGATTGTCAGAAGCGCTGCGGATCAGTGAATCTCAAAACTTAGCGAAGTTTGTGTGCTATCAACCCTTGTATAACCTTGTCGTAAGAGATATTGAGCAGGAATTGGTGCCACTCTGCGAGTACAAAGGATTAGGCATAGTTGTGTGGAGTCCTTTAGCAGGTGGGTTTCTCTCTGGTAAATACAAGCCTGGTGAACGTACGCAAACAGAGTCTCGATCGGAAGAAGGATGGGCATTTCCACAACGATACTTTGCAGCAAACGCAGATGAGATATTAGAAACCTTGTTGACGGTTTCAAAGGAAATTGGATGGACACCTGCGCAAGTCGCACTCAGATGGGTGCTTCAGCAACCAACGATCACCTCAGCAATTGTTGGTGCAAGACATGTGGCACATTTAGAGGACAATCTCGGAGCAGTTGGAGGGGAGTTGAATACTGAGAATCTGCAAACACTATACAAAGTATCACAACTTCCTGACCGTTATCCAGAAGCGATGGAAAAGAATATGCACGAACGCAGGGATAATGCTGTTGATATGGCACTTCGGATGCCTTGAAGAAGGAAGATTATTTGACTAAATTGAGAAAAAAACACACAATCAACTAGTGCTTAGTCACGTGTTTATTGATGGGTCTAAAAAGAAGTCGGGAATCGGAGTTCCCTCCTACAATACACACAATACACAAGACTTCTGTAGGAGCGATCTCCGAATCTCAACCTACAATAGTATGTTGACTCAACACTAGTTGTACATATACGAACATTTCTTCTAAACAATTGACTACAGCGTTTCTCATAAATGCGAATTTGTTCAAATTCACAGGATTGTGTGTCTGGCAAATCGGGTTAAATACCCCTCCTACCATTTATGAGATAGGTTGTAAATATAGTGTGGTAATTAAGATTTAAATACTGTATTTTCTTTATTCTCTAACATGTATGTTTGCTGTGGTATCATTGCTTGTTAGTAGAAATGGTATATTTATTATAATGCTGGTTTCTGTTACAGAACGAAGGAGATTGGTTTACGTAAAACGGTCGGTGCACAAAGGCTTGATATCCTTGCTCAATTTCTGGTAGAATCTACTACGTTAGCACTAATAGGTGGTCTTGTGGGTGTAGGTGTTTGCATTGTCGGTGCTAAAATGGTTCCGTCACTTTGGGGTTGACGGACTGTCATCTCACCAATTTACGGGTTTCTCTCTTTCGTTGTAAGTGCATTGGTAGGTGTTTTCTTCGGTGCATATCCTGCGTGGAAAGAAGCGAAACTTCATCCGATAGATGCGCTAAGGCACGAATATACATCCTGATGTTAGGAAGTCATGGATTTTCAATTTTGATAGTACACATTGTGTATAGGAGGATTCAACATGTCAAAAGTTGCAGTGATTGCAGGTGTAGGTCCTGGTTTAGGTGCGGCGATTGCACGGAAATTCGCGAGTGAAGGGTGCAACCTTGCATTGCTATCGCGTTCTTCTGCTTATAGTATCAACTTATCAAACAGATTGGAAGAAACAGGTATAACAGCCATCCCGATTCCAACTGATATTACGGATGCTGCGCAGGTCGCTGCAAGTTTTGCACAGATTCGTGAGGAGTTAGGTGCTCCAGATATTTTGGTCAATCATGCGGGAAATGCGGCATGGGGCAATCTATCAGAACTGACACCCGTTGCATTCGAAAACTCATGGCGTGTCTGTACACTCGGTGCATTCATTTGCACAAAGCAGGTCGTGCCTGGGATGATTGCTAAAGGTAGTGGAACGATTTTGTTTTCGGGTGCGACTTCTTCTGTGCGTGGAAGAGCGGGTGCGATTGCATTTAGCAGTGCAAAATTCGCGATGCGCGGATTAGCTTCTTCACTTGCTCGTGAGGTAGGACCACAAGGTATCCACGTTGCACATGTTATCATTGATGGTGTAATTGATACCCCTGGTGTGCGGGAACGGTATCAACTAAAAGAAGATGAACCGCTGCTCTCCACGGATTCTATTGCGGATACGTATTGGGCATTGGTGCAGCAGGAACGTAGCGCATGGAGTTTTGAGATAGATGTCCGACCATACAATGAGGAATTCTTTACATAGTCTATAAATATACTTTAGGCGCGCTATTTGAGCGCACCTAAAGTATAATGACTTGACAATTTTGTGGTCTTAAAAAGTACTCTCCCGATTTGTTATTGGACACCATCGTGTTGTTTGAAGGTGTTGGAGCAATACATTTTTCGCTTTTGGGGTGCCGATACGGTATAATGCATGTACTGTATCACCACGGACGTAGCGGTTCTCATGAAAAAGTAGATTTTCCAATCCTTCAACTGCATCTGCTGCGTTTTCACCTATCCGTGCTAGCGCGATAACTGCATTTCGTATAATACCTCCATTCCCACTTTCCAATGCTTCAATTAATGCTGGTACTGCCGCCGTGCTTGATTGACTGGTTGTACCTAACGCCTCAGCAGCTCTTCCCCTGACATTCCCTGATCCATCTTGTAATGCTTCAATTAGTGTAGGTACAGCAGATTCAGCTTTCGTCCCCAGGTCCCCCAGTGCTTCTGTGGCGTTTGCACGGACCTGTTCAGGAGAGTTTTCCAAAGCATTTTGTAAAGCATTTACTGCCGGTTTTCCTACTGCATTCAGTGCATAACTTGCATTTCGTCGGGTCATATCCGATTCTTCAAATAAGCATCTAATCAATGGGCGTACTGCTTCTTCACCAAACTTTGATATATGGTATGCAGCCTGCAATCCTGCTGACTCATTTGTGTCGTTTAGAGTGCTAATTAATTCAGACAACGATTCCCCATTAGGTGATGGTTTATCTGCATTCTTTTCACCGAGATGCCAATTCCAAAGATGTTTGAACATCTCCTGATGTTCTGCTGGTCCGTGTTCTGTGCCGTTAGTCCATTCAGTTTCTTTGTTATCCCAAGTCGGTTCCGGTGGTTCGGTCATACGTAGATAGAGAAACTTCATCATATAACGTTTATGATCTGTCTGATTCGGCATTGCGCGGTGCCATAAGTCATAATTTGCAAAGGCAACCGTCCCAGCTTTTCCTGAGATTGGATATTCGGGAGCTACCTCCTTGCCTTCCTGCGTGCTAAAGTAATGACTGATTGGAACAACCCCTGTCGGACCTCGTTCAACGGGTGTATCTTGTGGATAATAGAAAGCAAGCAACCTACGTGTGTGGTGCGACCAGCGTTTACCACCGTCCTGATGTAACCCTTGTCCCTTGCTACCGGGCGGATTGTAGTGCGGGTGACGGTGCGGTTGCATATAGTAATCTGGTCCTAACAAACTTGTCAATGCTCCTATTACATTCGGATCATCAAAAACGCACTGAATCTCGGGTATTCTGGGTAAAAGGTTATTGCCTGGATTGCCTTCCTTATCAAAAACGTTGACGGTTTTATTAAAGATTTCCTCATGGAATGTAATGGGCAAGTCAGTTGTAACGGTGATGAAACCGTTGACAACGAATTGTCGCATCTGCTCATCTGATAATAGGTTCTCAGCCATTTTCAATTCCTCCAAAGGTTCGCTATTTTCTAATTTCAAATCACAATTTTGAATAATTATGTCATAATTCTGGGTGATTTACAACAAAAAACGTTCCTTCAGTTGGAAATTGTGGTATACTAATTCTCAAATTGCGTTGAGGAGACTTACATGGGAAGGTCTTTTGAGAAATCGTTAGCATGGCGTGAACGTGCAAGAGCAGCGTTAGTCGCTGGAGGGCAAGTGCATAAACAGAGCAATCCTCCGCAACCGATTATGATCGCTGGTGGGAAAGGTTCACACTTCTGGGATGCTGATGGAAATGATTATATTGACTATCTGATGGGTTATGGTCCGATGATTCTCGGACATGCTTATCCTACCGTGATTGAAGCGGTTGCTAAAGCATTGGAACGCGGAAATGTATATAACGTAGGGCACACGTTGGAAATTGAACTTGCTGAGAAACTGATTGAGATAATTCCATCTGCAGAGAGAGTCGCTTACTTTGTTGGTGGTTCCGATGCAACGACTGGTGCTTTGAAGTTTGCACGCGCTTATACAGAAAAGGAGAAGGTGATCCGCTGCGGATACCACGGTTGGCACGATTGGTGTCATAACACTCGTGGACACTTACTCAGTAGTGCTGCAACAACGTTAAGCGTTCCTTTTAACGATATGGATTCACTGGAGGATCTCTTCAAGGAACATACAGGGGAAATTGCGTGCATGATAATGGAACCTTCTGGACACGACTTACCTGCAGATGGATATTTGGAAAATGTTAAATCAATTGTAAATGCAAACGATGCGCTGTTGATTTTTGATGAGGTTAAAACTGGATTCCGATACGGTTTAGGTGGTGCGCAAAAGTATTTCGGTGTAACACCCGATATGTCGGTCTTTGGAAAGGCACTTGCTAATGGGTTTGCCACTGCTGTTGTTGTTGGTAAGCAAGAAATAATGGACGAAGTTGCTGACGTTTGGGTTGCTGCTACCTTCCACGGAGAGGTCTCACTTGTTGCTGCCGCTATTGCTACAATTGCAGAATTGGAAGCGAAGGACGGTGTTGCTTTTATGTGGAAACAGGGAGAAAAACTGTTAAATGGTTTTATGGAAATGACGCACCGATTGAGTATTAATCATGCCCGTTTTGGTGGGATCGGTCCGATGCCTTTTTTCGGTTTGAATGCAAACAACGATCAACAAGGTCGGTTCCGTAGAATATTTTATGAACAAACATTAGATGGAGGATTATATCTACCTGAAGGACATATTTGGTTCATGTCTCTTTCTCACACGGATGAAGACATTGCAAAGACACTGAGTGTAACAGAAGATGCACTCAAACACGCTAAAGCGAGAACATAAACAAGCAAGAAAGGAAGTACATATATGGAACAAACGATAGATTACACAAAACCCTTTATCGTTGATAAAAACTTAGGTGCGGCACTTGATATCGATAATACCTCACTACCACAAACAACCTCTGATGGAACACCTGTTGTGCCACCAACTCAGGAGCAGAAATACTTGTTTGATATGCGCGGGTGGCTTTTAATTCCCAGTGTGTTGTCTGGTGATGAACTTGAAGAAATGCAGGAATTCTGTCATCGTCTCCGCAACGATCCGGAATCTATTCCAGAGCATGAACGTTCACCGCTTGGGGGACCGATGCAGAAGTTAGCTGATCACCCCAATGTTGTTGGATTTCTGAACGAGTTTCTTGCTCATCCAGCTTTATCAAGTCCAGAATGTTACGGTTTCAGGATGGAATCGTGCCACATGTTCCACCGTACTGTAGGAGATGGTAATTTTGGTCCTCACAACGGGAATGGTCTGTTACGATTTCCCGGTGATTCGCATCTGTATCGGTGTATACCGGGTAGAGGATACAGTGGATTGACTCGGATTGTTTGGGAGCTCAACCCAGTCAAGTATAGACAAGGTGGAACACTTTTTATCACTGGAAGTCATAAGGCAGTTTATACTGCGCCAGAAAGTATCCGTACACCTGATTCCCCAATTTGGGATACATACGAGTGTCCAGCAGGTTCGTTGCTATTCTTCACAGAGGCGCTGACACATAGTACACACAAATGGACGAATGAGGAAAATAACCGTTTAGCGATTTTTAGCTGCTATAACACTGTAAAT
Organism: Candidatus Poribacteria bacterium; assembly: GCA_963663765.2. Taxonomy (GTDB): domain Bacteria; phylum Poribacteria; class WGA-4E; order WGA-4E; family WGA-3G; genus MSPOR6. The sequence continues at coordinate 431,437 of CAXXUA010000004.1, forward strand.
AGTAAATGGCATCAATGGAATCCGCATCCGAAGTTGCTTGAGGAAATGCCGCCGAAACGACAAACACTATATAGACCTGTTCGTGCAGCAAATAACTTGATTCAGTAAAGGTTTGTTATCATGATTAAACATTTTGGTTTTTCTTGAATTCTACTCCGATATGTGATAGAATTTTCTGCAATAGTTATACTAAGGACCTATCTACAATATTAGCAACTAAGGAAGTGCTATGATGACAGCTAAAAATGGAAATCCACAACCATCTCCGAATATAGATGTCGGCTATCGCATAGGTCATGCACCGACTTTAGAAACGGATATATACTATCCAGAATCGGATGGAAAACCTATGGCAGAGACAGACCTACATCGAGATGCAATGATAAAAACGATTCAAATACTTTCTGAGTATTACAAAGAATACTGGGATGTGTATATATCTGGTAATCTCATGATGTATTATATCAAAGGCAATCCTCGGAAATCTATTTCACCTGATGTATTTGTCGCTTTTGGAGTCGGTAAAAAACAAAAAAGAACATACCAAATTTGGAATGAGGGTAAACCACCAGACTTTGTCTTAGAGTTTTCAAGTGAAAATACTTATAGAAATGATCTCAATGCAAAAAAGGATTTATATGCGTCAATAGGAATAACTGAGTATTTCCTTTACGACCCTGAAAGATGCCATTTACCATCACCGCTGATGGGATTTCGTCTTGTAGATGGTGAGTATGAAGACATTCCTCTTGATGCAGATGGTCACCTGTTTTCAGATTCGTTAGGTTTGTCTTTGCGTTTACGAGGAGAGGGTCTGGGTTTCTATGATACTACAAAGGACAGATGGTTAGAAACACCCGCTGAAGCAGCAGCAATCCGAGCAGAACAAGAAGCTGCAGCAAGAAAGCAAGCAGAAGCAGAAATAGCAAGACTCCAAGAGGAAATTAATCAGTTAAAAGCATAATTGACATTCTCAAATTCAAATCCTCAAGACTAATTGTAATTAGACTCTGTCGCTATTCTACATACTAAGGAGGTGCGATAATGGCAGATAAAATAGGGAAATCTAATAATTCATATATTTCTGATACCGAAAAACGCCTACGATATGCACCGACTTTAGAAACGGATATATACTATCCAGAATCGGATGGGAAACCTATGGCAGAGACAGACCTACATCGAGATGCAATGATAAAAACGATTCAAATACTTTCTGAGTATTACAAAGAATACTGGGATGTGTATATATCTGGTAATCTCATGATGTATTATATCAAAGGTAATCCTCGGAAATCTATTTCACCTGATGTATTTGTCGCTTTTGGAGTCGGTAAAAAACAAAGAAGAACATACCAAATTTGGAATGAGGGTAAACCACCAGACTTTGTCTTAGAGTTTTCAAGTGAAAATACTTATAGAAATGATCTCAATGCAAAAAAGGATTTATATGCGTCAATAGGAATAACTGAGTATTTCCTTTACGACCCTGAAAGATGCCATTTACCATCACCTCTGATGGGATTTCGTCTTGTAGATGGTGAGTATGTAGACATTCCTCTTGATGGTGATGGTCACCTGTTTTCAGATACATTAGGTTTGTCATTACGTTTGCGAGGAGAGGGTCTGAGTTTCTATGATACTACAAAGGACAAATGGTTGGAAACACCCGCTGAAGCAGCAGCAATCCGAGCAGATGAGGAAAAAACACGAGCAGAGCAAGAAGCTGCACGAGCAGAACAAGAAGCTGCAGCAAGAAAGCAAGCAGAAGCAGAAATAGCAAGACTCCAAGAGGAAATTAATCAGTTAAAAGCATAATTGACATTCTCAAATTCAAATCCTCAAGACTAATTGTAATTAGACCCTGTCGCTATTCTACATATTAAGGAGGCGCGATAATGGCAGATAAAATAGGGAAATCTAATAATTCATATATTTCTGATACCGAAAAACGCCTACGATATGCACCGACTTTAGAAACGGATATATACTATCCAGAATCGGATGGGAAACCTATGGCAGAGACAGACCTACATCGAGATGCAATGATAAAAACGATTCAAATACTTTCTGAGTATTACAAAGAATACTGGGATGTGTATATATCTGGTAATCTCATGATGTATTATATCAAAGGTAATCCTCGGAAATCTATTTCACCTGATGTATTTGTCGCTTTTGGAGTCGGTAAAAAACAAAGAAGAACATACCAAATTTGGAATGAAGGTAAACCGCCAGACTTTGTGTTAGAGTTTTCAAGTGAAAATACTTATAGAAATGATCTCAATACAAAAAAGGATTTATATGCGTCAATAGGAATTACTGAGTATTTCCTTCACGACCCTGAAAGACGCCATTTACCATCACCTCTGATGGGATTTCGTCTTGTAGATGGTGAGTATGTAGACATTCCTCTTGATGCAGATGGTCACCTGTTTTCAGATACATTAGGTTTGTCATTGCGTTTGCGAGGAGAGGGTCTGGGTTTTTACGATAATACAACGGAAAAATGGTTGGAAACACCCGCTGAAGCAGCAGCAATCCGAGCAGATGAGGAAAAAACACGAGCAGAACAGGAAGCTGCTGCAAGACAGACCGCTGAATCTATAGCACTGCAAGAAGCCGCTGCAAGAAAGCAAGCAGAAGCAGAAATAGCAAGACTCCAAGAAGAAATTAATCAGTTAAAAGCATAATTGACATTCCCAAATTCAAATCCTCAAGACTAATTGTAATTAGACCCTATCGCTATTCTACATATTAAGGAGGCGCGATAATGGCAGATAAAATAGGGAAACCTAATACTTCATATATTACTGATACCGAAAAACGCCTGCGATACGCACCGACTTTAGAAACGGATATATACTATCCAGAATCGGATGGGAAACCTATGGCAGAGACAGACCTACATCGAGATGCAATGATAAAAACGATTCAAATACTTTCTGAGTATTACAAAGAATACTGGGATGTGTATATATCTGGTAATCTCATGATGTATTATATCAAAGGTAATCCTCGGAAATCTATTTCACCTGATGTATTTGTCGCTTTTGGAGTCGGTAAAAAACAAAGAAGAACATACCAAATTTGGAATGAAGGTAAACCGCCAGACTTTGTCTTAGAGTTTTCAAGTGAAAATACTTATAGAAATGATCTCAATGCAAAAAAGGACTTATATGCGTCAATAGGAATAACTGAGTATTTCCTTCACGACCCTGAAAGACGCCATTTACCATCACCACTGATGGGATTTCGTCTTGTAGATGGTGAGCATGCAGACATTCCTCCCGATGCAGATGGTCACCTGTTTTCAGATACATTAGGTTTGTCATTGCGTTTGCGAGGAGAGGGTCTGGGTTTTTACGATAATACAACGGAAAAATGGTTGGAAACACCCGCTGAAGCAGCAGCAATCCGAGCTGATGAGGAAAAAACACGAGCAGAGCAAGAAGCTGCACGAGCAGAACAAGAAACTGCTGCAAGAAAGACAGCTGAATCTTTAGCACAACAAGAAGCAGATGCAAGAAAGCAAGCAGAAGCAGAAATAGCAAGACTTCAAGAGGAAATTAATCAGTTAAAAGCATAATTGACATTCTCAAATTCAAATCCTCAAGACTAATTGTAATTAGACCCTGTCGCTATTCTACATATTAAGGAGGCGCGATAATGGCAGATAAAATAGGGAAATCTAATAATTCATATATTTCTGATACCGAAAAACGCCTACGATATGCACCGACTTTAGAAACGGATATATACTATCCAGAATCGGATGGGAAACCTATGGCAGAGACAGACCTACATCGAGATGCAATGATAAAAACGATTCAAATACTTTCTGAGTATTACAAAGAATACTGGGATGTGTATATATCTGGTAATCTCATGATGTATTATATCAAAGGTAATCCTCGGAAATCTATTTCACCTGATGTATTTGTCGCTTTTGGAGTCGGTAAAAAACAAAGAAGAACATACCAAATTTGGAATGAAGGTAAACCGCCAGACTTTGTGTTAGAGTTTTCAAGTGAAAATACTTATAGAAATGATCTCAATATAAAAAAGGATTTATATGCGTCAATAGGAATTACTGAGTATTTCCTTCACGACCCTGAAAGACGCCATTTACCATCACCTCTGATGGGATTTCGTCTTGTAGATGGTGAGTATGTAGACATTCCTCTTGATGCAGATGGTCACCTGTTTTCAGATACATTAGGTTTGTCATTGCGTTTGCGAGGAGAGGGTCTGGGTTTTTACGATAATACAACGGACAAATGGTTGGAAACACCCGCTGAAGCAGCAGCAATCCGAGCTGATGAGGAAAAAACACGAGCAGAGCAAGAAGCTGCACGAGCAGAGCAAGAAACTGCACGAGCAGAGCAAGAAACTGCACGAGCAGAACAAGAAACTGCTGCAAGACAGACAGCTGAATCTTTAGCACAACAAGAAGCAGATGCAAGAAAGCAAGCAGAAACAGAAAACGCACGGCTACAAAAGGAAATTGAGCGGTTGAAGGCACTAACCACATCCATCTAACCTTGACTTCAGGGTAATGATTAATTTTATATATCCGGAAATGTTTGTAGAACGACTAAAAAGTCTTTATCAGTTCCGGCAATTCAGAGAGACTCCGAATCGTTTCATGCCATCTGCCGACTTGCGAACCTTCACGATCAATTAGAATTGGACGAATACCGACGTTCTTTGCTCCGATAATATCCGCTTCGTAAGTATCCCCAACATGCACAGTTTTCTCTGCTGAAACACCAACTGCCTTAAGTGTATATTTAAAGATGTGTGGATCTGGTTTTGCTGACCTAACACGTTCGTCGTGTGATGAGGTTATCGTATCAAAATACGTGTCAATCCCCAACCGTTCTGCAAGGGGGTCTAATGGGGTATCCCAATTTGAAACAATTGCTAACTTGTACCCATCATCCCGTAAACGTTGAAGTGTCGGCACAACGTCGTCGTAGAGTTTAGCAACATTTGCAGCAAAAAGTGAGTGTCCTGCTTGCAACAATTCCCATGCCATTTGATCCGCAAGTTCCTTAACACCAAGATTTTTCATCAAATTGCTGTAACTTTCAACAATTCTATCCATCGTTGATAACAGTGAATGATTGGCAGGATCAGTGTCAGACGCTTCTGCAAACAGATTCAGGACAACCTCACCATAGAGATCCCAATCAATTTCAAAGTTGTATCTATCGGCTATCTTCTGAAGACTCTCCTCAAGCGGCAGTCCCCAAACACATAGCGTATAATAAAAATCAAAGAATATGGCTTTTATCATGTTGTTTTGCCTTTCGTTTATAAGGGGTTGGGTCAGTGATACCAGCATCTTCAAAACCTTTCTTACGAAGTTGGCAGCTATCACAACTACCACATGCCCTACCCTCTGTGTCAGGATCATAACAGCTGAGTGTGAGGCTATAGTCTACACCGAGTGCTGTACCGATACTGATAATTTCTGCTTTCGTTTTTTCAAGAAGTGGTGTTCTGATAGTAAGTTCTGTATCGGCTTCTACTGCAGCTTGCGTTGCAAGGTTTGCCATCTTTTGATAGGCGAGGATATATTCAGGACGGCAATCGGGATAACCGCTGTAGTCAATAGCATTCACACCGATAAATATGGTATCTGCAGTAAGCACTTCAGCCCATGCAAGCGCGTAGGACAAGAAGATAGTATTCCGTGCGGGTACATAAGTTATCGGAATGTTCCCAGACATGTCAATTTCTGATCTCTCTTTAGGTACATCAATATCCGCGGTCAATGCTGATGCACCAAAGATACGTAGATCAATATCAATGATGTTATGTTGTTTTGCACCAAGTGCCTTTGCTATGTTTTCTGCGCTTATGAGTTCTATTCTGTTTCGTTGCCCGTACCGAAAACTCATGACATAGGTATCATAACCCTCTGAACGTGCGATTGCTAAGGTTGTTGATGAATCCAATCCGCCGCTGAGTAGGACAACAGCTTTTTTTGATTTATTGTAATGAGTTGTTTTTGTAGTCAATTTCTTGTAGTAGAATAGGGGCAGTTGTTGCTGCCCCTGAAAATGTAAAGGTTATTCCTTTTCAAATTCAAGTTTTGCGAATCTGAGAAAGATACCGCCTCCCGGTTTTCCAAAAGGTCCGTTGACTGCTAAGCATGCGATGACATGTTTTGCACCAGGTTCAGCACTTTCGGATACGATAACGCGTTGCGGCGCGTTGAAACCAGAAGCAGCACCACGTCCTGACTTACCAAATGCCAAGTCAATATTACCATCTACCCAAACTTCACCGTAATCGTCAATGCATGTGTGAAACCACACTTTTGAACCTGCGACAGATTTTCCATCTACTTCTTCGGGAAGCGTAACGGTGATGCGATACCAACCAAAACATAATCCCGACAGAACGATTGCTTGTATGTTTTCACACACATCCCATTCTGAATCGTCGTAATCTGCGAGACGTGCTCGTGTTTCCGGTAATCGATCAACCAAACCGCCATTCGGTTCACCAGGGACAAGACCATCCGCATAACGCCATTGTGCGTCCGTGAGTTCAAGGTGTTCAGCATTTTCTAAATCAAGTTCAGCTATAATCATAAATGTTCCTCTCTAAGTTTAGTATTTGTATGCCAAAGTTTGTAGGCAATACATGTTGAACATATCAGGAAAAATCCTGCGACAATAAACGGTAGATGTGTTGAAATGTTAATTAAGAATCCGCTTGCGACAAACCCAAGAAAGAACCCGGTACTCCATGCTAAGTGTGTTATACCGACACCGTGTCCTTTCTCATGGGGATCGGTAAATTCATTGATAAATCTTGGGATCGTGATTGAGAGTGCCCATGCAGCTCCCGCGCCAAGTACCCCAAATAATTGGAGAAAAATTACAGAATTGTGATAGAAAACTAATCCAAAAGCCAGAAATGTCACAACTATATTGGTAACTAAAGCAGTGATACGGTGACCGACGACATCACATATTCTTCCTGATATAAATTGGCATGTAAAAGCAAATAGCAAACTCATTGCCCCGTAATAACCCGTTGCTTTGTCTCCTGCCATGCGATAAATCAGGAGTGGTAGTAAGAAGTTTACTGAACCCCAATAATATGTTGGAAAAACACGTAAACCTATTAACTTTTGAATGTCAGTTCTGCGGCACAAGTCTAAGTATTTTCCTATGTCTATGGTGGACTTCCATATACTTTTCCGTTCATTTTGTTTGTTATTTTCTTGCTGACTAACACGCGGTAGAAATGTCCAAGCAAGTGCAAAGAGTATAATTGTAAAAAAGACCGCGTTTGTACCGAAAACTGTGTAATTTATCCGGGAGATAGTCTCACCAGCAATGACATCGCCAATTGCGTTTCCAACTGTGCTACTAATAAAGTATAGTGCTGTTGCTCTACCCAAATAATTTGGTGGCACTGCACTGATAAGATATGATTGTCCTCCTGCCGTCTTAAATCCTGAAGCGATCCCTTCATAGCATAGGATACCCCATATAAATAAAGGCAATTGTGTGGTAAATAAACTACCGATAACAACAGCACCGGTCATGCCGATAAGCAGTGTTGGTTTTCGTCCGAATCGGTCACTAAAAGTGCCACCTATAAGTGCAGTTAGACCTCCAAGAACGATAGGTAATGCACGCAATAGAGAAGTATATAGTGGGTTTTTACCTAAAACTGATTCAACGTAAACTGGCAAAAACAGATGAACTGGTCCTGTAATCAGACCGACTACGAACACAACGAGACAGAGAGCGATAAATCCGCGTGTCCACATCAGAATGTACCAGAAAATGTGGTCGAAATGATAATACGTCTATCCTGCCTTTAATGTAGTGTGATTTATCCTGTTATTCGCATCAAACTATCTGTAATATTAGGAGCAGCAGTTCCAAGTCCACAAGCACTTGTCTGTTTCATGACTGTGCCTATTTCTAACATCAACCTTTTTGACTTTGCATGCATAGGACCGGATAACAGTTCAGTAAGGCGATGAGTGCCGATTCGGCAGGGAAAGCATTTACCACAAGATTCTTCTGCGAAGAACTCCATTGCATTATGTGCTACTTCATACATATCCCGCGTATCATCAAATACCATGATGCCACCTGCCCCGAGCATAGCACCAACCTTTTGAAAACTTGGTTCATCAATTGTAATATCCAGTTCCTTTTCTCCTATAAACCCACCCGATAGACCTGCTGATGAAATCGCTTGAATTGCACGACCTTCGTGTGGACCACCTGCCCATTCATATAGAAGCGTTTGCAATGGAAGACCAAACGGCACTTCGTAATTCCCAGGTCTTTGTATATCTCCAGATAAACTTATGATCTTTGTTCCAGCGATGTTTTTATCATAACTAAGATTTTTATACCACTTTGCACCGTGTCGTAATATTTGTGCTGTAGCTGCCAAAGTTTCTACGTTATTAACGACGGTGGGTAAGTTTTCAAAACCATGTGTTACAGGATATGGAGGACGGTTTCTTGGGAAAGGGTGTTTTCCTTCCAAACTGTTCAACAACGAACCTTCCTCACCACAAACATACGCACCTGCTCCGCGTCGAATATAGATGTGAAAATCAAATTGTTCTCCAAGGATAGTATCACCTACCAAACTTTTTGCTTCAGCATCGGATATGGCTCGTTCAAGCGTTTTTAGGGTTTCTGGATATTCATATCTGAGATATATAAATCCCCATGTTGCACCTGTTGCGTAAGCTGCAAGTGTCATTCCTTCAATAATTGCGTGAGGATCATAGTCAAGAATCACTCTATCCTTAAAGCAACCGGGTTCACCTTCATCTGCGTTGCAGACGATCGTTTTAGGTTGTCCGGGTGCATTGAGTACAGATTCCCATTTCGTACCTGTTGGAAATCCTGCACCACCTCTGCCTGCAAGTTGGCTCTCTTTTAGTGTATCAATCACTTCCTGTGGAGTTAGATTTGATATTGCATGTTTCAATCCTTCATATCCCCCAGTCTGTTGATACCCTTCAACCGTATTACGTATCGGATTCCTGATATCTGCAAAGATACATTCCTCTTTGTCCCCAGGATAAAGTGGTGGTAATGGTGTTGGATTGACAGAGAGTGAGTCTACACCTTTACCTATGAGAACCTGATGTTCTTTGAGAACTGGGATACAATCATCACATCTCCCAGCACAAGGCATCGCAATTGCTCCTTCAGATTTTAGTGCATCCAGTATTTCTAAACCTCCTTGTAACCGACAGATAGGACCTGTGCAGACGCGCGGTGCTTTTTGTCCTGGTTCTTCACGTGCAAAATGATGATAGAAAGTTACGGTACCAAAGAGTTCTGCAAGCGGAATGCGAAGACCTACTGCAATGTCGCGCAGGGCATCTTCAGAGATATATCCATCTCTATCATGGAATGCGTGGAGTAGACTGAGTAGTGGTGCAGGTTCGTCGCACCATTGTGCAATCAGTTCTTCATTAGTTTGCATCTATCTCTCCACAGTCGTTTGTGTTATTCCATTCAAAGACTATCATGTTAACAAAAACCTGCAAATTAGAATATCAAATTATCTTCTTAAGGTCAACGTTTTTTGAATTGAGTGTTAAGAGTTTTTTTCTGAACCAGGATTTACAGGATTATCAGATTTTCAGGACTATCCTATCAAGGACTTTGATGCGCGTTGATCTTTTCTTTTTGACATGGATTTGATGAGGTAGATCTTGGAAATCTGGAAATCCTGTGAATCCTGGTTCAGACAGTCTCGCGTATTTTACGGATGACGCGGAGAAGATACCCGCAACAGAACGCCAACCTTAGAAAACGCGTATCCTAACCTAAAATATATTAGCAAGATGTTTTATCCGCGTCGCTTGCGCTATCCGTGTCATCCACTATTCTGAAATCGGGGTTGAAAACCCCTCTCACAAGAAGAATGACTCCTACCCGTTGATAGGTTATACCATTTCTAAATGACAAATTATCATAATAAACTTTACTATAGTTTCCTTGTTTTCGTCCAAACATGTCGGGATCCAGTTGATCAATGAGAGGTTATCAATCCCAGTCCCTATCTGATTTCAAAAGGGATCGAAAGGTCTCAAATCACGATACCCTACCTTTGAAACCCACATCATGACTGGGTACCAACATTTTCAAGGCATCTTTGTTATCGGAAAAAGCGATAAAATCGTAGTTTTTGTTTCCTTTTTCTTTGAAAGGTTCGTTCAAGTTCTGTGCTACCTTTTGAGGTATTATTTTCTCAATGCGGGTATGGGTTTGTGTGTGCTCATAGTTGGTATGGTTTTCCACATTCATTGGACAAAAACAAGGTAGTTTGTACATATTCCGTTTGTTGCAAGTTGGTTTTCAAAGGTGTTTCTATTTTTCTACAAGTTTCGTATATTCACGACTTGTGCCAGTTAACCCATTGTTTTCAAAGTTTTTACATATATTAGGTTTATAATGCACACATATCGTCCCTACGGGACTAAAGAGGATGTACTATGACATTTTCTATAAACATATCGTCCCTACGGGACTAAAGAGGATGTACTATGACATTTTCTATAAACATATCGTCCCTACGGGACTGAAGATCGTTTCAAACTATGAAGACACCTGCGAAACGTCATACTTATGTGAAACAATGATTAACATATAGTTATTTAGCACAACTCGTTATATTCGTGAAACTGAAGAAAAGGCTGCACTCCAGCGGAGTGCTATGTTTATAGAAAACGGAATATCCACATTCTTGCACTCCAGCGGCGTACTATGAGCGGCTCCCACATACCGCTCCGCTGGAGCGGAGTTGTCAGTTGACAATGTGACTATAAACATATTGCTCCGCTGGAGCAAAGAGGGTTTGCGTTTAGTTCGTTGTGTCTTGATTTGGTAACATAAGCGGTGAACCAATTTCTTATCAACACATGTTTGGAAAAAAATTGTCCAAACTATATTATAGCTTATAGGAATCAGGTATTTTGTTTGCACAAGAAGTGGAGATATGTTAGACTGAATCCACCTCCTTGAATCCTTGTTGCAAATCAATTAGCAGGAAAAATCAACACCAGACGTCGGTTATATAAACAACAGTACTTGATAAATGGAGCAAAATTTGATAAAGGATGCAACGTCACACGTATCATCTTGTAGATTCACGAGCAGTTTAGATGCCGCTTACATTCAGACAGTCGTTTATAGAAAACAATCTATCTTTTTAATTCTTCAGAACATAAAATAAGAATTTGTATGCGCAAAAATCCGTCTCCGAAACACAAGGATTGGTTCTTCATAATCATGGTGATAGAATGGTGTTTTTTCACTGCTATATCGCTCATTTTTAGTGATTTAGTTATAAAAGTGGTGTTTTATTCATTTCTTTTTTTACAGATTGTAATAAATTGGATAAAAAAGAAATGTCATGCTTTTTTTAGGGGGACGATACACGGAAAAGTCGTTATGAAAAATAGCGATACAACAATTACCCCACTCCGTAATATTGAAGTATATTTTAGTTACCCTACAGCAGAACCACGTAAACCCGTATTTACCGATGCCACAGGAAAATTTCGTTTTGAATGTGAGATACCTATAGGAAAAAGTATAACTGTGTCAGTTAAAATAAGAAAAACAGGAAAAAGTCGTTTCATACATCAAGATATTGGTGAGATTGAAGCTGTAAAATGGTTACTGGGTAAACGTTGGATTGGAATACCGATTTCTTCAGGTGATCTAAAACACGTTGATTTTGTTGTGACTGACTTTGAAAGAACATTCGTGTAGAAGGTGCGTTAAGTCGGTAATTTTGCAGTGAAGTCCGGCACGTTTACAAAACGCGCCTAATGAACTTTGACAATCAAAAGAGGTAATTTATTTGGGAAATTTTACCGGAATTGAACGTCAAATATCATTAGGTGTAAAGTTAAGGAATATTCAGATGCATAAACCCTCTTTAGTCCCGTAGGGACGGAATGTTTATAGCACAACGTTGGCACCACCCTCTTTAGTTCCATAGGGACGGTATGTTTATAAATTGCGGTAAGAACAAACATACCGTCCCTACGGGACTAAAGAACTTTTCTTTGACGTTTTTCTATAAACATATCGTCCATAATGAAGATTAATAAATAAATGAGGTAATTCTATCAAACCCACACTGGTAGGCGGGGAATGCCTAAATGGCATTCATACCGTTGATTTGGTGCTTTGTATGCGCGCTTGCACATCAAGTCCCAACAGTGCGGTTAGGAAACCGCACCTACCGGGTTTGGGAAAACTAATACTACCCGTTTAATAACTTAATCTTCATAAGGGACTGAAGAGAGTTCCCACACTTAAAAATTACTTATAGTGAAATATACAATTAAGTTTACACTTTTTCTGTAGGCGGGGAATGCCAATAGGCATTCATACCGTTGATTTCGATCTCCGAATCGCGACCGAACGCCTTGATAGTCGGGAATCGGAGTTCCCTCCTACACCTGAAAGTGTAAAAATAATTCTAAAATCCACTATAAGTTGACACGTATGGGTTGGGAGACCCGACCCATACGTTTGCATTACCGAATTTGAATGTCAAAGTTCATCAGGGTTTGTGGAAAATTAGAATTGCCGAATTAATAAATTAATCTTCATTTATGTTGTGCAGAAACGGAGCACAACATAATAGGTTGTGCTGCAACACATGCAGTCCGTTTGGTTTGCTTAACGCACATAGCTCAAAGTCTTCAGGCAATTCTAAAATCTACTATAATATTCTTCAGTTTTGTCATGCTTTTTAGCATTTGAGAGGATAGACCAAATGAAATACGTACACAACATAGAAGATGCGGAAGTTGTTCGGATAGAAGGTGACGCCCCGCGAACACTGTATACACTGATTGAACCGAATACGAGAAATACGAAACACTTTGCGATGGGATTGGAAGAAATTGACCAAAACAGTGAAATACCATTGCACTCACATAGTGAAGCAGAAGAGATAATATTTGTCATTAGCGGTGAAGGGATAGTCTACATAGATGATGAAAAAGCAAACTTGAAAACGGGTACAGTTATCTTTATCCCTCCGAATGTTGAGCATCGGTTTGTCAATACGGGTGATGAACCACTCTGGATAACATGGACACTTTCACCACCGGGTTTTGAAAAACAGATTAGGAAAATTGCAGATGGTTCAGCAGGAATGGAGGTGTATAGTGAGAAATGATTACGTCAACATAGATGATGGTGCAATGTCGTAATGTGAAAATTCCAATGTAAAAGCTCCACGTCCTTGTGTCATGGATCGCAGTCGGGTTGTGTATTGAAACGTCTCTGCTAATGGGATGATAGCGTTGATGATGTTGTTAGAATCTTGAGAGGTCGTCTCACTGATCTGTGCGCGACGAGAATTCAGATCACCAATGACTTTACCAACATGTTCATCGGGTACAGTGATGTGAATTTGCATAATCGGTTCAAGCAGTAAAGGTTTTGCTGACTTGACAGCCTTTTCAAATGCAAGTACTGCGGCTGCTTCATACGCCATCTCAGATGAATCCGTAGTATGGGTTGAACCCCCTGTAAGTGTTACCTTTATATCTTGCAAAGCGTATCCCAAGACCGCTCCAGAACCCATTGCATTTTCCAAAGCTGCTTCAATTGATGGGATAAATTGGCGGTGAATCTGTGTTTCATCTGTCCTATCTTCAAACTCAAAGCCAGCATCACGTTCTAACGGTTCTACGGTGAGTTTCACATCACCATAAATGCCTTCTTCATCAGTCTTGTGGATATGTGTTGCGCGCCCTTCAGATTTCATACTGATTGTTTCGTGATATGCTACTTGGAGTTTACTGACGCGTGCATTCACACCGAATTCACGAATCATGCGGTCGGTGAGGATTTCTAAATGAAGTTCTCCCATACCTGAGATAACCCGTTGTCCTGTTTCCTTATCAATGCCGACGGTAAAAGTTGGGTCTTCATCCATAAGTTTTTCAAGGGTTTCTTCTAATGCTTCAGCATCACTTGCCCGTTCAGGTTCAATTGCAACAGAGATGACAGGTGGTGGGAATTCAATAGATTCAAGGAGGAGTGGATGTGCGATATCGCTCAAAGTGTGTCCAGTTTTCGTGCTACGCATACCGACAAGTGCAACGATGTCCCCTGCATAAGCCGCATCGCAACTTGCTTCTTTGTTCGCATGCATCTGTAAAATTCGGTTCACACGTTCCCTTTTCTCTGTAGCAACGTTATAGACAACCTCACCGCGTTTGAGTGTCCCTGAATAGACGCGACAGTAGACTAACTTATCCACTGTGTCATGACTTGCGACCTTAAATGCTAATGCAGAAAATGGTTCCTTATCATCAGGTTGTCGAACCACTATTTCAGAGGACTGGTCTGTACCCTTTTTTGTTGATTTGCTTTTTGATGTCTTTGTTATTTCACCTTCAATCGGTGGCACGTCTAATGGTGAAGGTAAATAACTTATGACAGCGTCAAGGAGCGGTTGGACCCCTTGATTTTTTAGCGAACTACCGCATAACATAGGGATTAAACTTCCCTTCAGAGTTGCATTGCGAATTCCAGCGATTAATTCAGTTTCTTCAATGTTTCCACCTTCAATATATTTTTCAAGCAGGTTGTCGTCTTCGGCTGCGACATTTTCTATGAGACTTTCACGCGCGATATTTGCATCATCCTGAAATTCACTTGGAACATCTACCATCTCATAAGTCTTGCCTTGATCAGTTTCATCCCAAATAATTGCTTTCATTCGTATCAAATCAATCACGCCTTCAAAGTCGCGTCCTTCCCCAAGTGGTATCTGGAGTGGTACTGGATTTGTACCGAATCGTTCCTGCATCATCTCAGTCACACGACTGAAATTAGCACCTGCGCGGTCCATCTTATTTACGAAAGCAATTCGCGGAATCTGATAACGTTCAGCTTGATTCCAAACAGTTTCCGATTGCGGTTCCACACCACCGACTGCACAGAAAAGCGCGATGACGCCATCCAAAACCCGTAGTGACCGTTCAACTTCAACCGTAAAATCTACGTGTCCTGGAGTATCAATTAGGTGGAATGCATAATCTTGCCAGTAGCATGTGGTTGCAGCGGCAGTGATAGTGACACCGCGCTCACGTTCCTGCACCATCCAGTCCATCTCTGCGGTGCCATCATCTACTGTACCGAGCTTATGTTTTTTGCCCGTGTAAAAAAGGATACGTTCGGTAGTTGTTGTTTTACCTGCGTCAATATGTGCAGCAATACCGATATTTCGTACTTTTTCTATTGGATATTCGCGTGCCATTTGTTGTTTGTTGTTTCCTTTGTGTACGTTTGGACGAATACACCAAATTCTGTTTCAGACAGATTATGATGTTACGGGTTCACAATACGCTGCTGTTCAAGCATCTCAATTCTTTGAACAAGTGTATCTATTTTTCTATCTAATTCCTTTTGTTGTCTGCCTTGCCACACAGAGATGACCTGTGGAATGTTTACTGCGACAACAATCAAAGCAATCAATCCATAGGTGATATTAATTCCTTGTGTTACTCGTTTATCAACACTCTCAATTTGTTTTTCAATACCTTCAAATCGTTTTTCAATTCCTACAAATCGTTTTTCAACGCCATCAAATTGTCTTTCAATACTGTCAAATCTCACATTCACATAATCCTTCATCCGTGCTTCAGAGTCGGTGATCTCTTTCTTAACAACATCGTTGACAATCAACCTGATTTTATCTAGGTCATCGGGTTTGAGGGATACTTGGCTGAATGCTGGTACTGCGATTATACAACAAAAAAATGTTATTGCCCACATTGTTTTCATTGTCGTTGTTCCTTCATGCACAGTGTAGTCTGTATATTTGCTTGTCTAATGATTGTATTGTAACAGTGTCATTCAATAGTCGAAATGTGCACTTGTATTAAGAGTTTTCAACCCCGATTTTCCCTTTTTCTGTCTAATTGGAATACCCAAAATTGTGATCCCTGTCCCAAAAGTGGAATTTTTTAGGTGTTTTCTTGGTGTTTTTTGTGATTTTTTCACAAGTGTTCTCGATCCTGTCACAGTGCAGGTTTATGTGGGTTTTTTAAATTTACGATATTTTGAAAAAAACAACTAAATGGATGTTTTATCGTTTTTTACTGTGTATTATTGTTTATGGTGAAATTTGAAAATAAGTTAACATTTCTACTAAGTATTCTATTCTTTTATTGGTAGGAGCGACCTCCTGGTCGCGACTGTTTTGAAACATTGTCTCCATACGGTCGCGACTGGTAAATTAACGGCATGAATACCATTAAAGCATTCCCCGGGTCCGATCCTACCAACGCAGAGAACGGTCGCGACAAGGAGGTCGCTCCTACCTGTACATGTATGTAATTAATTCCATAATTTACCATAGTAAGAAACAGTTCTGTGAAAATTATATTTTTTGCTGAAAGCGTTATTCATCTTCGGAGTTCTCATCATTTTGGTCAAAATATTTGAACTTGTCGTTCTCATCAAATATGAAGGTAGCCGACCCTACTCCGTCAACACGCACTTTAATATTACTATCTCTATCAAGTTCTATTCTAACATCACCTAAACCTAAAGTTCCTCCTCCACCAGAAATCGTAGAACTGCTATTTCCCTGTTTGAGCTGATATCCCTTACCTTTTTTCTTCAACTCAATCTGTTCTGTTTGCATCCAGTTGAGGATTGCTTTTGCTTCTTCAGCTTTGCTTGCATATTCTATCGGTGGTTTCGGTGGGATTATATTATGGCTTAGTTCCTTACCTTTAATCTCATTTCTTGCTTTAGTAACTATTTGATCCCAATCCCAAAGGAGTATTGTACCATCAGAACTTGCGGTAGCTAATGTCTTTCCATCATGAGAGAACTTGAGGGAATTGATTCTTTCTGTATGTCCCGTTAGTCTTCCAAGATTCCAACCCATGTTAGCATCAATTAATTGGATCTCGTAATCCCAACCTATTCTTCTTGCGAAGAGTAGTATCTTACTATCAGGAGAGAATCCTAACTCGTCCCCTATTCTGGTGACCTCTATCGTTCCAAGTTTTATTATCTCGTTTTGTTCAATCGTCCACAGAACGATGCCCTTTCGCGAACCAGTAGCCAGTCGTGTGTTGTCAGGAGAAAATGCTAATGCTGTAGTCTTTTCCATATCTTGGTGTGTTATTTCCTTTTGTGTTCTTGCATTCCATAAACGTGTTGTCGCATGTGTGCCATAAGCTGCAAAAAGTTTTCCATTTGGGGAATATACCAACTCTCTTGGAAATGGTTCTATTGCATGAATGCTGAACACTTCCTCTCCAGTGTCAATGTTCCATGCAATAATGCCATCCCAGCCGACACATGCAGCTAGGACCTTCTTATCGTTGGAAAATACAAGTCCATTAATGGATTTCTCTATATTTTCCCACGGACCGGAAATCTCCTGATCTGTGGTAATGTCGCGCACTCTAACCCCATCAAGATTGATTTCTCCACCTCCGCTGAAACCAGAACTCAACGGATCATAAACCTTTATCCAGTTTTGGCTGCGCGTAGCAAGAAGCGTCGCATCATCAGATAATGTCACAACGTCTAAAAATTTATTTTCACCTAAATTGAAACTATTTATACTGCTGCCGTCTTTAACATTCCAAACATCTATTGTGCCATTCAAACCTACACTTGTAAGTATCGTGCTGTCTTTAGTAAATTCCATTGTAGAGACTGATTCGGAAAACCCAGTTGCAAAAGTTGAAATCTCAAAACCCGTGTTTTGGTCCCAAAATCGAATTGTTCCATCATAGCTACCGCTCGCAATCGTTCTACCATCTGGGGACGCGGTTAACGCACATATCCCATTCGTGTGTCCTGCAAGTATTGCAAGTTCGTCATTCGTTTCTACTGACCATAGTCTGATGATACCTGCTGCATCACCACTTGCAAGGATTTCTCCATTGTGAGAAAAAGTAACGGATAAAATCCGCGATCTGTGATTTTTTAGGATTGAGAGGTTCTTGCCATTTTCTGTGTTCCAAATACAGACTGTCTTATCCTCACACCCACTCGCAAGAATTTTTCCATCTGGTGAGAATGCTAATGTCCATACTTCCTTGTCTTCATTATTCAGTAATCCTGCGTGTCCTCTTAGTCTAACACGGGTATTCCCTATTGTGTCAAATAGATTTATCCCTCCTACCCGATTGCCAGTCGCAAATCCGTTGTATTCTTTTGAGTAAGCAAGTGCTTCGAATGATTCTAACTGACCAACTCTCTTTGATCTTGTTCCTGATTCAATATCCCAATGACTAATTGTTCTATAAGTGTTCATAGTAATAAATGTATTACCATCTTCAACATAATCCAAGAATGAAATAGAGGCGTGACTTGATATAATATCCCTAATCTCTATATTTTCATTTGTTAAGTTAACATGCGATAGTTTTTTTGCTGTATTTACATCCCACAGTTGTATGATAGGGTTAGAAAACCCTCCACTTGCAATTGTCTGTCCATCTGGTGAGAACGCAATTGCATTGACCTGTCCTTTATGTCCTGTAAACATAGCAGTCTCTTGACCTGTTTGGACATCATATAACCACAATCCGACATCTGTTCCCACGGCAAGATGTGATCCATCTGGTGAAAATCGCATGATATTTATGCCACCTTTACCTAAACGTGCGATTGCTCCTTCAGGTAATCCTGCCTTCGTGTTGTCTTGGGCATAACTTAACGTGAGACATGTCATGATTATCTGCAGAACAATGACAAATATAAGTTTCGTTTTCATCTCTTAATCTATGCAATATGTTACTTAATCTATGCAATATGTTAGTCGTTTTGCGTTGTGCTAAACGAATGTTTATTTTTATTCAATGAAAGTACTGATTATCTGAATACATACCGTTGATATGTCGTGTAAAATAACTTTTAAGCCAGTCATAGTAAGGACTGAAAGGCATTAATTTTCCAGAAGATAATTTTTTATGTGGTTTATTGGTATTTGTTTTTTCAATCATTTATTTTTGAGTTAAATTTGACGATTCGTTTTTAAAATGTTTTCAAATGAAAACATTTTTCGTTTTTTGAAAACATTATATATATATTGCTATAAGCCCAGTCGTAGCAAAGGTTTTCAGATGTTTTATTGGAAATTTAAAAAATATTTTTCGGTGAAATGTAACATTCTGTTATTTAGATGAGCAGTACGTTTCAACTCTATATATTTGTTATGTAATATGTATTATAACACATATAAATATTCCTGTCAAGAATTTTTCGACAGGACATACGCAGTTTTCATGATTTAATCAAGAATTGTGCTGAAAATGATGTAATTTCCAGCACAATTCTTGCTTCCAGCGCGCTTACAAAGCGCGCCTACCGTTGGGTGTTTAAGTCCTGTTCGAAATAACTGATGCAGTTATAAAAGTATTATTACATCTCATCATTCCATTGAAGAACAACCCCGAGTAGTCCAGGATTCCATTCCATTAGCAATTGATAGGCTTTCGGTGCGTCATGACCGGGAACACGATGACTAATCAATGGTGCAACATTGAACCTTTTATGTGCGATGAGAGATAACATCAACCGTCCATCATCTTCGCTGGTCCAGAAATTTGGTGCGGACTCTTGTCGTGGACGAATGGAATTGTGTGCACCATAGAGTACTAATCCCTTTTTATGCACATCACGATAGAAGTTAACTTTTGGTGTTTCTCCACGTGTGCTTGCTAACAATACCAGGCGCGCTCCCCAACCTGCTGCAGACAACGCTGTTGTAATCGCATCTGGATGTCCCGTTGCTTCAATCACGATTGCTGGACCTTTACCCATGGTGGCATTTTTCAATCTTTCAGAAAAATCTAAATCCTCTGGGTTTAGAGTATCATCAGCACCAACGCATTTTGAGAGTTCAAGACGGCTATCAGTTAAATCTGCTGCTATCACGGGGATTGCACCACTCAATTTCGCAAGCTGCAGCGCAAGCAAACCGATGAGTCCTTGTCCTATGACCAATGCAGATTCTCCCAATTCAATCCGTGCTTTCCGTACCCCTTGTAGGGCAATTGCACTGAGATTGAAAAAAACTGCTTCTTCTGATGGGAAATCAGTAGAGTCAACTTTTAACAAGCGATTCGGAGATGTAACAAAATGACTCGTATGTCCGTGTGTTGATGCAACGCGATCCCCTACTGCAAATCCACTCACACCATTTCCAACATCAACGATTTTACCGATATTGCTATAACCGGGACGTGATGGATACCTTCCCATTGCATTTGGAAGACCCAATAAAAATGCACGTTCAGTTCCAGGACTGATGAGCGTACATTCTGATGCAACCAGTACTTCATTGTCTTTTATCGCTGGAATTTCAAACTCTTCAATGTCAACTTTGGCACGTTCCAGCCAAATCACTCGTTGTCCTTGCATAAAATATTCACCCCTTAAAAAATGAAGGATAATCGCTTATGGAGTATACCACAAAAACGACTATCCTTCAATTGAATATTTCATCTGAAGAAACGACACTATATTTGGATTCTACCTGTCATTGGGTTTAATCCTTAATGTCTTATAATGTCCAGTGTTGTCTATTTCTTTGAAATAGATGAGCACAAGGCTTTCATCACTCTCTTTGAGTTGTTTGACGATTTTCTCGTAATCTTTAAAGTTATTTACAGGGTTATAATCTATCTCTTTAATGAGAAACCCTTTTTGTATACCTTTATTTGCTGCACTACTGTTAGGTTCAACCTTGGTTACAATTACACCTTCATCGTCCTTGTGTCCGTATCGTTTTGCGAGTTCAGGTGTTAGTTTTTCTACCTGCATGCCAGCAAAAGTTTCCTTTTCTTCATCCTTTTTTGGTATAACTGGATCCTCATTTTCAGTTACACTCGGATCAAGCGTAGCTAAAGCTTCTACTGTCCTTTGTTCTAATTTTGCAGTTAGCTGCTTGACTTTGCCTCTTCGGAGTATCTGTATCTGCACAGAAGCACCAACAGCAGTTGCACCAACAGCATGTCTTAAGTGTGCTGGATCCTGAATCTTTTCATTATTGAATACGAGTATAATGTCACCGCGTTTAATACCAGCCTTTTCTGCTGGACTCCCTCGTCCGACTTGATCAACAAGTACACCGATTGGTTCATCAAGATTGTGTTTTTCTGCAAAATCATGGGTGATAGGTCCCATAGTTATTCCAAGCCAACCACGAATGATTTCTCCATTTTCAATGAGATCAGGGAGTATCTGCTTTACGAGATTGCTTGGAATTGCGAAACCTAAACCGATGTTGCCAGTTGTTATTCCACCAGTTGCAATGAAGGTATTAATACCAACTAGTTCTCCCCTGATATTTATCAGGGCACCACCACTATTCCCTTTGTTAATGGGGGCATCGGTCTGAATGAATCTTCCATAAGCAGTGAATCCTGTTCGTCCTTTTGCACTCACAATCCCGCGTGTTACCGATTGGGAATAGTTCAACGGTGTTCCAATAGCGATGACCCATTCTCCAACTTCCAGAGCGTTTGAATCTCCGAAAGGCAGCACAGAAAGTCCATCAGCATCAATCTTAATAACCGCTAAGTCCGAACCACCTACATTTTTCATAGCAGAATCGCTTCCAATTAACTCTGCTTTATATTCCTTACCGTTCGCTAAGGTTACAGAAATCTCTTCTGCATTTTCAATAACATGGTTATTCGTCAGAATATAACCGTCTTCACTGACTATCACGCCAGAACCGACTCCGCGGGGTGGAGTTGGGTTAGGTATATTCGGCATGTTCGGCATTAACTCTCTAAAGTCGAACTCAAACCAATCATCAGGTCTTCTCTGGTTGTCTCTATCCCTATCTTCCCGTGGAATTCCCTGAAATCTAAAGCGATTATTAGACTGGTTATTATTTTGCTTTATTTTCGTTGTAATTTGCACAACTGAAGACCGCGTTCGAGAAACAAGATTTATAAATGCACGATTGGCGCGATCAAGATATTGAAAATCTTCTGATTCTAAAAATGCATTGTCGGTTTCACCGATAGCTGTAGGAATAACAAACTTATCTCCACCCTGTTGTATAATTAATCCTGTTACCAATACAAGTCCAACAAATACCAAAATGAATGCTGTACGTCTACCGAGTTTGTTTTTCAAATTAGTCATTTTCTAGTACCTCCACCAAATATAATCAATTCTGTATTGTAATATTTCTTTTTTTACCTAATTAAAACACACTTTTTAAGCATCAAAGTTGCAAAAAGTATATGTAAAAGTCTTTCTACTCTCCACGAGAAATCTTGTCTACATGTTCACGGACAATTTGTTCTGGGCAACTCTTGATAAATATCCATGCTCCCGGTACCAAAATAATCAAAGCACCAATCAAGAGATCTTCTAACCTTCCAACAATAGGAAAGACATCAGGAATGAAATCAATAGGGATCACCAAATAGGCGATAGCAAATGCTCCAGCGAGAATTTCTGTAATTACAAGAATCGCCTTCCGATAGACAGGAACGCGCTCGTCACGAAATAACCGCATAGTCAACCGAATAAAGTTCGGAAAATGGAGTAAGATGCGAAAAAAACGTATGAGACCCCGTCCTTTAGCACCAAAGAAAAATGGATTAATCATATATCCATTTTACCAAAACAATAGGACACAGTGCAAGTCATTTTTCTTTGCTACTATGTTAAATAGCGTCGATTTAATTTTTCTTTTATTTTTTTGCAATTTGTGTTAGTATATTTTTTACTATTCTGGTAATAATTGTAATTATCCGTAACCTTTAGTGGAAATCAAAAACAGACGATATGTCACACAAGGAGAACTTCAGAAATGAAAACTAATTACATCTTCACAATTTTGGTCCTTATAATGATGTTGAGTGTGTCTGTGTCATTGTATGCACAAGTGCAAAAAGAAAACCTTGTTGGGTGGTGGCATTTTGAAGACGAAACGGAAGAAACAGGTAACTGGAGTGATTTGATGCTTGAAGGTGCTACACTTGAGGGTGGTCAACTTGTCCTTGGAAACGGTATGTGGGCACATACTGTTGAATACAGTGGACCTGACATCATAGAATTGACGTTGGCAGCTTGGGTAACATTAGATAACCTTGACGAAAAAAATGGTTCCGCATTAACATTGGATGGAAATAATAGAGATCAGTTTTGTGGAATAGTCTATGGTGAGAGGACTGCCAGACAGTGGATGTCCGGCAGTAGCAACTTTCTTCGGACACATGATTTTCCACAAGTAGTTACTGAAAGCAAAACTGGTGAAAAGCTTTTGTTAGCGATCACTTACAAGGATACTGGGAATAAGTACGAGGTCACTGGCTACCGGAACGGAAAAAGTATGGGGAGTTATAAAGCTAATCATCAAGGTAACCCTATGGTTCTCCAAACATGGACAGAAGATACTTCCGAGGCAATAATGGGTACGCGCCATACTACTGGTGGAAATAATAAGGTGACTCGCAATTTCATCGCTGCACATCTTGAAGAAGCACGAATATACAATGTTGCATTGACAGAAGCAGATATTCAAAAAATGTATAGTGGTGACCTTCCAGTTGAACCACTCGGAAAACTTGCAACGCGTTGGGGAAAAATAAAATCACGGTAAGATTTGAATACTTTTGTAGGTGCGGTGTTCTGTCGTACCCTTATACGTCAATTTAAGGATTTTGACCTCTTGTGGGAGGGGTTTTCAACCCCGATTTAGCAATTTGAAACCTGTATATTCGGGGTTGAAAACCCCTCCCACAAGAGAATATGCCATCAGCACTTTCTTAAATTGACGCTTAAAGTGTTGATTTCTATCTACCGTGAATAATGAAGACTATTGTGTTTATATTGACGAGTTGTGCTAATTAACTATATGTTAATCATTGTTTCACATAAGCATGACGTTTTGCAAGTCTCATTCATAGTTTGAAACGATCTTCAGTCCCGTAGGGACGATATGTTTATAGAAAAACGTCATAGTACATCCTCTTTAGTCCCGTAGGGACGATATGTTTGCATTATAAACCTAATATAACGCAAGTTGCTACCTATAAGGTTTAGACAAATAAGCACCTATTTTTATAGAGTATAATCCACTTTTCGGTAGTATTTGTAGCACAAACTGTCAGTTTGTGTTCACTGATGCACATTCTAACAGATTGTGCTACATTGGTAGCAACATAGGTTAATATATGTAAAAACTTTGAAAACAATGGGTTAACTGGCACAAGTCGTTATGTTACCAAATCAATACACTACGAACAAAACGCAAACCCTCTTTGCTCCAGCGAAGCAATATGTTTATAGCCACATTGTCAACCGAACAAACTGAAAACTAACAACTGAAAACTACTGTAAATCTATTGGAAATCCCAATAAACAAACACCCAAAACCTTACCAACCCCACCCATAAACATATATAATATAGACAATACAAAATACACGAAAAAAACACAAAATACATCAACAAAAAAACCGTACCGAAAAATAGAAAATATTTTCCAAAAAACCGCACAAAAAACAACGATCAACATAGATGACAACTGGACGCAACGCGTGTTTTCAAAACCGTACCGCAAACCGAGAAAACCGTACCGCACGGTACGGTTTCAAATTGTAGAAATTTCTTATGAAATCTCAAAAAATAAACTACAATTTGCAGTCATTTTTCACTAAAAAAGAGCAAAATCTCACTAACTATCGTAAAGCATATAATTATTAGGACATTTTGAGCATCAACCTGTTAATTTATGCAGAGGTGGACATAAACTACAGCATTCCATAGAGTATACTATAGTTTGGACAATTTTATTCAAACATGTGTTGATAAGAAATTGGTTGACCGCTTATGATACCAAATCAAGACAAAACGACCAGTACAGAATCTTTCTTTGCTCCAGCAGAGCAATATGTTTATAGTCACATTGTCAGTCCACATCCCCGCTCCAGCGGAGCGGTATGCGCGGATATTCCGTTTTCTATAAACATAGCACTCCGCTGGAGCGCAGCATTTTCTACAGTTTCACGAATATACGAAACTCGTAGAAAAATAGACGTTCTATTGAATACTCAACTTCTACAAACTGAGAATTGTCCAAACGATAGTATTTAATAGCAAAAAACAAAAATGTCACACTTTCCAAAATAAGAGTTTTTTAGATTCACACAAAAACACTTCTAAACCCTTACTATGACTGCGACTATAGCCAATATGAAATGTTACCAAAAAAACGATAAAAGTGTCCATTTGGAAACATTTTGTGAACAATAAAACGAAAATACATTGGAAATTTAACACCCGTTTGTCTCTGAATTAGAAAAAAGTTGTGCAAAAAATATGAGATTTCAAGTAAAATAACTACTACTTATCTCATAAATGGAAGAAGGGGGTTCTAACCGCGATTTAAAAGACACACGAAATGGCGAAGTGGAACAAAATCGCATTTATGAGATAGGGTGTATAGAAGGTTAATGTATACGATCAAAATAACAGTTTCAGACAAAATAACAGTTTCAGAATACATAAACGGAGACATTGAATATGCAAACACATTCAAACCTGTTAAGCGATAAACAGATGCAAGATTTCATTGTACGCGGATATGTCACTGTGAAAACGGAGCTTCCAAGAAGTATCCACGAAACCATCTACCGAAAAACACAGGACTGCACGGAGAAAGAAGGAAACCCAGGGAATAATATCTTACCAAGGGTGCCAGAACTTCAAGCAGTTTTTGATGATTCTAACGTACGTGGTGCATTTACCAGTATCTTAGGTAAGAATTATGTGATGCATTCACATCGGCATCCACATCGGAATGCACCACATAGTAAAGGTCAAGGTTTCCACATGGATAGCTACTGGGGACATCAGAAGGTACGACACCATTATCCACGTTGGGCAATGGCGTTCTATTATCCACAAGATACTCCACAGGAAATCGGTCCTTCGTCTGTCCTATCGGGAACGCAATACTACAGTCAACGGATTACGGATGATAACAACGGTGAAATCGTCTTGAGTGGTGAAGCAGGAACAGTATCCATCATCCATTTTGATTTGTGGCATCGTGCGATTGCAAATCAGACCGACAAAACACGTTACATGATGAAGTTTCAGTTTATTCGTCTGGATGAACCACAAAAACCGGAATGGAATGTGGAAAGCAATAATTGGAATACTCATGAATATGAATTAAATAAGAATCCTGCATCAGAAAAGCATCAAACCACATGGCGACATGTGTGGAATTGGATGACAGGAAATGGAAACAGACATGCCACCCAAAATACCAATGGTAATTTGGGGAAACACATTGAAAAACTATGTGATGAGAACCCTAATGTCCGTTCTGATGCTGCTGATGAAATAGGACAGTTAGGTGAAAATGCATCAGATGCACTTCCCGCACTTAGTCAAGCATTGCATGATGAATATGAACCTGTACGACTAAACGCTGCTTATGCTTTGGGGGCAATTGGGGAAGAGGCAGTACCTGTTCTAATTGAGAATCTTGTCTCCGAAAATGGACAAGTAAGACGTAAGGCTGCGTATGGTTTAGGCGCAGTTGGAGCACCTGCAGTACCAGCACTTATTGAGGTATTAGAACATGAAAATGATGATGTTAGAGTTGAAGCAACTTATGCATTAGCACAAATTGGAAATGATGCTAACCCCGCAGTTGCAGCATTGATTGCAAGATCAAAAGATAATAAGGTTGAAGTCCGTAGATATATTCCAGAAGCTTTTGGCAGCATTGGTGTAAACGCAGCACCCGCAGTACCAACGTTAATTGAAATGTTAGAAAATGATGAAGATGTACAAGTCCGTTTTGAGTCTGCATTGGCATTAGCACAGATTGGTCCTGCCTCTGTTGATGCAATACCAGTATTGACAAACGCTTTACATGATAAAAACCGATATGTACGTGACAATTCTATACATGCACTCAGACAAATAGATACGCCAGAAGCTAAGACTGCACTAATGGATTACTTAGTGACAACGCGTTGGTGTGACATCACCAACAAGGACAGTAAATTTTGATAGTGGTTGTAATAACATTTTCTCAACCTATTGACACGGGTTGCGAACCTACCATAGACGTCAATTGAAGAAAAATGTGTTTGCGTTCTCTGTAGGATCGACCTCTCGGTTGTGACCGTATGGAGACCATATATAATAACAGTTGTGACCAGGAGGTCGCTCCTACCAAATAAAAGAATAGAATACGTAGTAGAAATGTAAACTTATTTTCAAATTTCACTATAACTGCTTTTGCTCATTGATAGAAAAGATATGGAATAATAAGTATAGATTTGATATACTATAGAAATATATACCAATTTCATGGTGATCTTTACATAGGAGTTTAACAATGCTCAGACGATTCATTTTATCCTGCTTATTTATCGGTTTTATCGTATTTTCAATAGGTTGCCAAGCTATACTAACAGAACAAGTATGGAGTGAAAACTACGCACTTTTGAATGGAGTTACCTCATCAAGTCCACAGATGATTGATGGCGATATTGCAACTATTGGAGAAACTCAACATCTTAGTAACCAAAGGTTTGCTGGGTGGGGTACTGGTGTTTCAATCAAATTACCTGAAAAAAAGAACATCCGTAAAATCGTTATACATTCCGACAATATCAAAAAACTAATTGTCTATGCTGATAAAGGTGGGACTGCTTTATCCCAGACAGATTGGCACATTATTAAAGAGGTCAGAGGCATAAAAAAATATCCGATTGTAATACCAATTTTACATTCTTTTCCAGTCGACCATATAAGAATTGTCGTTTCTGACACTTCAGACGATGGAATTCAACGACGACAAGAAAAAGCTGAATTCTACAGTCAAACTTCAACAAGAGATAGACAATTTATGGGAAATAACTTCAGTAATAGGATGAGAGGGAGAAGGAGTTTTTCTGCACGAATAGGTGAAATTGAACTCTATGGATACAAAGCCAAAACAGATGAGCCAATCAATACAGAAAACAAACGTGAAGAAGAACTTGATGCAATTCTTGAACCAAATCAAGATACTTCCAAATTTGAATAGTTATTATTGAAAATCAGAATACTGAAATTATAAGAAAGTTGATTTAGTTGACATTTCGGTTATACTAAAGTTATAATGTTAATACTTGACAGAATTAGTCAATAATTTTCAAATTCATTACACACTCGGAGACAATAAAATGAATATTAGATTTGTTCTAATGATCCTCGTATTTTGTGTTTGCGTACTTACCGCAGGTTGTAGTGCTTTGTTATCTCAACAGGAATGGAGCGATAACTATGCACTTCTCGACGGTGTTCACTCAACGAATATACAAATGACAGATGGTGATTTAAACACAGTTGGTGTAACTGGCTCCTCAGATGTCCCAAGAAATCGTGTAGGTAGAAACTCCAGTTCATCTCCTGAAGTAATCATCACCTTGCCTGAGAAAAAAGTCATACGACGTATTGTGATCCATTCAGACAATATAAAGAAATTTAACATATACGCAGATAAGGGTGGAAGTGCCTTATCAAAAACTGACTGGCAATTAATAAAAGAAGAAAAAAGCGTCAAGTCCGGTCCTATTGTTGTTCCAGTCTTATACGCATATCCTACAGACAAAATACGGATTGTGGTCTTAGGAACAACCGATGATGGTGCAATGACCCGTAGAGAAGTTGCACGTGGCGTCCAAAGTGCACTTCTAAGCTCACAAAGTGGTTCCACCTGAGGCACTGCGGACTGTGGGACTGGAGGTCCCACCCGTATCCGCGCAGCTGCAAAAATCAGTGAAATTGAACTGTTTGGGTACAAAACCGTAAGCAATACAGATGATGACCCGATTGACGATCCCCAGCAAAAACAAATTGATTCTTTGCTGTTTTAGTTGAACATGTTTTAGTTGAACATTAGATACTCAGTTTCCAGTTAAGGTTATTTCTACTTGGGAATTGCTTTTTACTGGAAACTGACATCAAAATTACATATTTCCAACCATGAAATACTTCGCTTATGGATCAAATCTTAATATTAAACAGATGACGTGGAGGTGTCAGGACGCTGACCCCTTAGGTGAGTTTACGTTGGAGGGGTATCAACTCGTTTTTCGGTATTATGCGGATATTGTTCCTGTGGCGGGAAAGTCTGTGAAAGGTGGTCTTTGGGAAATTTCAAAAGACGATGAGAAAGTCCTTGACAGTTATGAAGCGTATCCACACCTATATGGAAAATACTACAAGAAAGACATCATGTACTATAGGATGCACGATAATGTCCGGCATTTAGAATTACCATCACCTGGATACCTTGCGGGAATGCTTGAAGGTATGGAAAATTTCGGTTTATCACCATTAGAAGATCTAAATCACAATCTTGGAAACGAACCCACTGATAAAACAAAAAGAAAAGGCGATCTTTTGCAACCAGCATTACAGATGATCGCAGACTCCATGGGACTTTCAATTGCAGAGGATGATTCAATCAATATTGAGTAATTGCAAGTAACCAATTGTTTAAGCAGGATTATTTTTGATAGATTATACAATTAATCCTATATTCTGAGTTGTAGGAGCGACCTCCTGGTCCCGATACTCTCAGAAAACGGGTATTAAGAGTAAAACTAAATATCCTAATGTTTAAGAGTTTTACTTTCTAAAAAATCTGTAAATAAGCGATTATCTAAAGAATCTTTAATTCGTCATCTTCCCCACTTTCCCGAAGAACTTTATCTAATTCCGCTGCAACAGCAGCAAAAGCACCTGTTTGTGGTGAATTTGGTTTACCCGCAACAATTGGCACACCAATATCCCCCGCAGTACATACTTCTGCGTCAAGTGGAATCTGTCCTAAGAGTGATACACTAAACCGTTCACTCATGTTCTTACCCCCATCGGAACTGAAAATCTCTGTCTTCTCATTGCAATGCGGACAAAGGAAATAGCTCATATTCTCAATAATCCCAAGTATCGGTACACCAAGCCGTTCAAACATGGCTACACCACGGCGCACGTCCGCAAGCGCAACATCCTGCGGTGTCGTTACAATCACAGCACCGGTCATGGGAATTGCCTGCGATAGGGTAAGCGCAACATCACCTGTTCCTGGAGGTAAATCAATAATAAGGTAATCAAGTTCTTCCCATTCAACATCTGTGAGAAATTGGCGGATAGCACTATGCAACATCGGTCCACGCCAGATCATCGCTTGTTCTTCTGGAACCATAAATCCGATTGACATCAACTTAATATCGTGACGAACCAATGGAATTAACTTACGCTGCGGAGTTGTCTGAGGTTTATCCTTAATACCCATCATCGTTGGAATACTGGGACCATAAGCATCTGCGTCCATCAAACCGACTGCAGCTCCGTTTTGTGCAAGTGATATAGCCAAATTGGTTGCAACAGTGGACTTCCCAACACCCCCCTTACCGCTTGCAACTGCTATCTTATATTTTATGTTTGGTAATGTAATGTTCTGCTGTGACGTTTGTTGCTGTTGGGGTGATGGCTGCTGTTGGGGACGTTTCCCAGAAATTTCAGAACCACTGATAACTTTTAACTCAGGATGTGATTTTGAGGATTGGTTGGCTTTGTCAGTATCTTTGTCACCTTTCTTAAAAAATTTCAATGTATTTGCTCCTTATTCAATATATCATTACATAATAATGCCATAAAAACATCAGAATTGCCAATCTTTTTTAGATTGTATTATTATCAGAACATCTTCTAAGCTAACCAAAATATGCTCATCTGATTACTTACACGAATATTGATTACATTTTTATCAAGTTCTTGTATAATAACAACAAACTATCTGAATTGAAAGGCAATATCATGAATATACTAATGTTACGTCACTCTGTTGGTTTTGAACATAGTTACCTACCCGATGCGGAAGTAGCACTCAAGGCAATTGGTGATGTAAATGGATGGAGAGTCACAACGACGCATCGTTGTGATCGTATCTCTGAGGACAACTTAGCAAAACAGGATATCGTTGCATTTGCAACAACAGGAAACTTACCTTTTGATGAAATGCAAAAAGCAGCTCTACTCAACTTTGTCCGGGAGGGAAAAGGTTTCTTCGGTATCCACAATGCTACTGATACTTGCTACGATTGGCCTGAATTTGGGGAAATGCTTGGTGGGTATTTCAATGGACATCCATGGCATGAAGAGGTTAACGTCATCGTAGAAGATACTGAACATCCTGCAACACGGATGCTCGGAGAAAGTTTCAAAGTTGTTGATGAAATCTATACATTCAAAAACTGGTCTCGTGAAAAGACTCATGTACTAATGCGTTTAGACAACGACTCTATTGATGTTTCACGTGGGAACCGTGACGACAACGATTATGCCCTTGGATGGTGCCATTCTTACGGAAAAGGTCGCGTCATGTATACTGCATTCGGTCATCCCGATGTGCTTTGGAGTCAACCCTGGTTCCGTGAACACATCACCGGATGCCTAAAATGGGTAGGTAGTTTAGAAGACTGATAGAAATTCATAGTTGTAGCAACAGTAGGAAGGTCTACGTACCTGCCTTACTGTTGCTACATTTTCTGTTCCTATGATTTAATTAGACCCGTTGCCCGTAGCAATGTCTCCTGAACCAATAATTCATGAGATACCGGTCTATCAGGGGGTTGTTCTCCAGCAATTGTCGCCAAAAACGCTACCAATTCCAGCTCATATAAACGTTGTCGACCTTCACCTACAATATTCAGGAACTGTTCTCCTTTAGAATATCCATCCTTTGCTTCCTGTAAACAGAGACGGATTGTATTGCCCGGTTCAAACGGTTCAACGATGATAGCACTGCCTTCCGTGCCATACACCTCAAATCGGCGTGCCATGGGTCTCGGTTCTATAGCAGAAATCGTAATGAAAGCTATTGCTTTTTCAAATTCATAAACAGTGAGTGTATTATCCTTGAATGGTTCTACCGATCCTCCATCATTGCGGAGAAAACTCGTTACCTTTTCAGGTCTACCTAACATCCACACAATTTGATCCAGAACATGTCCACCTAAATCAAAAAAGATGCCACCCGTATGCTGACTTATCCGCATTCGTGCTTCTTGTGAGACATTAGTTGACATGTGTGCGCGAACTGAGAACACGTTCCCCAGAAAACCTGATCGCGCCCAGTCAGTCACTTGTTTGAAACTGGAGTGGTATCGCAACATATAACCCAACTGTACCAGTAGAGATTTTTCTTGAACTGTTTTGATAACACGTTGCCACTGTTCCCAGTTTTCACCAGCGGGTTTGTCGTACCATACATGTTTACCAGCATTTACAATCTGTTCTGTCTGATCTAAACTTTCAATGTTGCTCCCTTCTGATGCCACCGCAACGATTGTCTCATCTTCTAACATCTCGTTGACATTTGCAAACCAGTGGACATCATCAGACCAACCACCATTTGCTTGCAGTTTTAAGCGTTGTTCTTCGTCCGGTTCAAAAACCCCAGCAACCTCTACATTAGGATTGCTGAGCATTGCATGGAGTTTACCACGCGCATGTCCATGTTTGGTGCCGTATTGTGCCATTCGTATTTTTGTCATATCTTTATCCTATAAAAAAGTTAGCTTGCAAGTTTACTATTCCGTTGAAACAACTTCCAACTACGACCTGCAATGTCACTATGAAATACCTCTACGTTCCCACGGTCAGCCATTGTTACATAACATGTGCGACCATCAGGACCACCAAAAGCGATGTTCGTACAGAGTTTACCTTTCAATTCTACTTCCAATAATACCTCTCCTTCAGGTGAGAGTTTAGCGACTGTGCCTTTACCGTGTCGCGTGACATAGAGGTTGCCTTCTATATCACACCGCATACCGTCCATGTTGAAATCTGGGAATTGTATAAGCAAGTGTTTTTTGCTAATTTCTCCATCGGGTGATAAATCATACACCCAGATGTTTCGTTGCACAGATTCGTTGACATAAAGTTTCTTCTCATCGGGACTGACTTCTATTCCATTTGTCGTTCCCATGTCTGCTTCCAACAACGTAACCTTACCGTCAGTGTCAACTCTCCAGAGCTGACCAGTAGACTCACTCCAATTAGGGTCGCTTGCGTAGAGAATATCATTGGCACTAA
The DNA here is from genome assembly GCA_963663765.2 of Candidatus Poribacteria bacterium. Classification (GTDB taxonomy): domain Bacteria; phylum Poribacteria; class WGA-4E; order WGA-4E; family WGA-3G; genus MSPOR6. The sequence continues at coordinate 464,609 of CAXXUA010000004.1, forward strand.
TTGCAAGGTCATTTGGTTGATTCATTTTCGGTTCGTGCGCATACACACTAATTTCATGAGTTTTCATATCCACCTTCAACACATTGTGATTTGTGTAGTCTGCAATAAACATGTATCCTGCGCTGTTGAATCTGATACCATTGCCGATACTTCCAGTAGGTAGTTCAACAAAAACACTTGCTTCACCTTCAGGTGTAACTTTGCCGATAGTGTGTTGTTGTTCAAAGTTAACAGCATATAGATTTCCATCTGCATCACAAGCAGGACCTTCTATTCCAGATGTAAACCCATTAGTTGAGGTGAATTCTTTGCTTTCAAATAGTTCGTGGTTCATGAAATGACTACCTTGTAATAAAAAATGACCTAAAGTTAGGGTATAAGACAGACTTTTCCAAAGTTTTTGCGGGATTCCAACAATTGATGTGCTTCAGCTGCTTGTTTTAAGGGTAATGAACGATCAATGATAGGGATAATTCTTTTCTGTTCGGCGAGGTGTACAAGCGTTCGCAATTCAGTTTGCGTGCCTAAGGCAGATCCCATGATAGTGAGTTGTTTTTGATACATTTTTCGGATGTTTATTTCACCGATGTTACCTGTGGTTACCCCACATGAAACGAGTCTTCCATTTTTTGCGAGACTGCTGATACTCTGTTCCCAGGTTGTAGCTCCAACATGCTCTAAAACCACATCAACACCTCGACCGTTTGTCAACTCAAGTATTACTTCAGAGAAATCAACATCCTTGTAGTTGATAGTGAAGTCTGCACCATATTCTTTTGCTTGTGATAGTTTTGCATCAGTGCTTGCAGTAGCAAAGATGCGAGCTCCAACAAGTTTTGCTATCTGTAAACCCGCACTTCCCACACTTCCGCCGGCACCGAGTATTAGGACATCTTCACCTGCTTTGAGTTGCGCGCGTGTCATAAGCATGTGCCATGCTGTGAGATAAGCGATGGGTAAAGCTGACGCATCAACATAAGACAACGTATCTGCTATCTGAATCGCATTCTTGATAGGAGCTTTGACTAACTCTGCATAACCACCATCTGTTTGAAAACCAAGAAGCTGCTGTGTAACACACAGATTTTCATAACCGTTGATGCAGTCGTTACAGACACCGCACGGAATACAGGGCGCAAGCAGTACACGATCCCCGATTGACAGTTGAGGATGAATACCTGATATCTCTACTATTTCGCCAGCAATATCAGAACCTAAAATATGGGGTTTGCTTGTTTCGTCAAGTTTCTGCTTTATCTCAGGTCGGTCGCGTCGTGCGTGAATATCCAAGTAGTTAACAGAACATGACTTGACTTTTACAAGAATTTCATTAGGATTAAGGGTAGGAATGTCTACACCTTGGTATTGTAATACCTCAATTCCACCTTGTTTAGAAAACGCAATTGCTTTCATTACCATCAATTTCCCGATGAATCAGAAAATAGGCGCCAGATTGAATCGCTAAGTCTAAAATGACCAGTCCATTATTTTGTCTAATAGCCCAAACAAAATAGGACTGATTGTAAGACCGAGAATTCCACTAACGCAAATATATACACAAATACAAGAATAACAGAGCACTTTTATCAGAAGTTCAAAATCTAATGCAATCATAGATCAAATCCTTTCAAAAATTGTGGAAACTAATATCAAAATAGTAACCGTGTTGTTGGTGATAATACCCGTTATACGTGGGTATCTATGAAATTATAAAGATAACTTAATAGCGCAATACAAAGTTGTGACTATGCACAAGATGTGTGCAGTTTACTAACTGATACTTTGTGTAAGTGTGTCTAACCATAAGCACCATGACTGAGAAAACCCAACAATCTTCGAAGCCGCGGGCTTGCGTCCTGATATACCGATTCTGGCATATTGTAATTCATAAACGGATAGAATTTATGACCAACCAGTCGACGGGCGTAAGTTACTTGAGTGATGTATCGTGTGCGTTGACTCTGATTAGGACCACCGCGATGCCATACCTGATTGTTAAACATGATAACACTTCCCGCTTTGCCGAGGTTATATTGGATATTTTCTTCCCACTCAGTTCCCCCAATTGGGTTCGGGGGTGATGCCCCAAAAAGATGTGAACCCAGAACAACCTCTGTTCCACCATGTTCAATCTCAGTGACATCAGTAAGGTAGTAGTTTGCGGTAAAAAGCATAACAGGAAGTTTAACATTTTTGGGTGGATTGCCATCAGTTACGAGGTAGTGGGGTGAATCATCTTGATGCCATGACGTTATACCGCCACCAGGACGTGTTTGAAAGGAATTGTTGTGTATTATGTGACATTCCCCTGGAATCAGTGCTTCTGCGAAAGAGACAATCGGTTCAAGATCAAATAAGCGAAGATTTGCTTTGCTGTGCTCAAACATGCGGTGACATAGATGCATGGTTGATTCATGGTTTCCACTGTTCAAGCCATTTGGATTGTTTTCAAGTGACCACTCCAAATCCTGACGAAGTTCTGCACAGTGATCGGGTGTTAACACATTTTGAAGGAATAGGCATCCGTCACGGTGAAAGGTTTCAACCCATTCCTGAATTTGTTCAGAACTGACGTTTTGTTCAGACAAGTAAGATATTCGTTCCATCTATCGTCCCTACACTGTTTTACTTTTATGTCGATTAATTCCTATAAACTTATGTCGTATTACCATCAGTAAATCTGTTTTTAGTTAGAACGTTTGCCACCAATGATGATAAGGAAAGCACTATCCTCGTTGGCGTGTACTGAGTGAATAATATCTGCAGTAAAGGTAACAGATTCACCTTGGACGAGAGTAACATTATTGGTTTTTGATGTAAAAAGGATGTTACCGCTGAGTGTAATAACTGTAGCAGTCGCTGGAGCTGAGTGTTCGTCAAGGGTTTTCCCCTCTTTCATACAAACCAGAACCACAGTCATTTCATCACCACGTGCTAACGTCAACGATGCGCGACCAGAAGTAGCAGAATTAGCATCTTGCATCAACTGTTCTGCCATTGCTGTAAGTGGAAATCCCTTAATTTGGGATAGGTTGAGATCTATCGGTTTGTATGGTCTTTCAAAAGCTGTATTCAATATGTAACTCCGTGTTGTTTATAGTTGTATGCAAAATGGCACCATGACAAAAATGTTGTATATAAGATATCTATGGTAAATTCTAATGAAATGAGATACATTCAATGAGCAGTGAGTGGTAAGCTATGGATTTTGACTCAATATGAATTTGTGTGTCTGAATAACATCAAAACCTACCATAGAAAATACATACTTACTAACCTATCATCCCATAGCAGCTGCAACGATAATACCGAGTGAGACAAGGACACCCGCAACCGCAATCCCCGCGGCGACGTTGTTATCTTCAGCAATTTGTCGGTTCAGGTCATAAGGTGTTGACATGTCAAAAACCTTATATCCGACCATTAAAATGATCAGTCCAACGATACTAAAGATTGCTACTAAGATAATATCTCTTGCAATACCTACGAAGTCAAAAAGTAGCGGGCTATCGTCAGAAGCACTGTCATCCTGTGCATTTGCTGTCGTAACAAAGACTGCGAAGACACAAAGTGCTACCATTACAAGACAGAAGGTTGTGGATACGATTCTTTTCGCGTTCATGATTCCTCCTATTGGGATAGAATCCCATTTCTATGTTTTTTATATTAATATAAACCCAATCAAAAATACTATTACATTTCTTTAGACACTTTACACAAAAAGGAAAATTTATTCAACATCTTTTAACAATTGGAACTGCAATATATCAGTTACGTGCAGTTGTTTTATCAAGATTGCGTCTTTTTCAGGTATATAACGCCAACCGGATGTCACCTCTTCAAGCGATTCTACTTGAGGGATTTCAAAAGATGAATTATCTTTTTCTCCTTCTGTCTCAGCGATTTGTGCCCGTATAATTGTCGGGGAATGACCGTATCCAGATATGAGTGTATTGCTTATTTCGTTTTTTGCGTAACTTAGAGTCCACTTTACAGTACCAGTTTTTGAGACGGTAAACTCTTCAGGTGTTGCACCAGAACTCAGATGAACATTTCCTGATATTTTCGTTTTTACACCTGGATCCAGCCCGCGTTGTGAATAAACATTGACCATAATATCTTCAGGATTGAGATGGGGTCCTTTGCCTTCAGTACAAAATCCATAGTAACCATCAGGATAAGTACCTTTTAGTTCTCCATCAGTCCACTGCTGATACATGGCACTGATAGTAATTCCTTCGGCAATCTGACGCCATCTATCATCTTCTGTATGTTGATTGAGTTGCTGCAGATAATATGCGTACACCAAACCGTTCCACTGCACAGGAACTCCAAACCATGAATGTGTATAAAAGGTAGTTCCAAATACTGGAATGGAAGCATACTGCATGCCGGGGCGATCAGGTAGATGCCAATGATAGAGGAAAGGTAATCCAGCATTAGCCCAATACTCTGCACGTTTCAAATATGTCTTATTTCCTGTGACTGCATGTGCTTCTACATACGCTCCAATAGCATGTGCAGCTGCAAGGATATCAGGTTCATATAACGGACATTCCCAACCTTGTGCGCCACGCGGTACAGTAAAGCGATCCATATAAGACAGTGCTTTCTTACCAGATTCAAGAGAAGTCTTGTTTCCAGTAATGCGTGCATGTTTTAGCAGTTTTAATGCGTTAGCTGCACAAGTTCCTAAAACCACATCGCCAGTTTTTCCAAGTGTCTGGGTCTTATCTGAATTAGGTTGAAAACCCCATGCACCGTTGTCTGCTTGTGCATCAATTATTGGTTGTAATTCAGCTTCGTAGTATCCAAGGGCAGCGTCTATGTGTCCATAATAAAATGGAAACTCACCACCGAGAATATGACATGAACCGCGAGAAGCTAATCCACCCGGATCCGAATCAGCAATTGTTTTTTGAGCAATCTCTTTCACCTGGTCTTTAACAGAATCAGATTTAGTAATTAGATAATCGTACCAAAGCAAGGTTGCAAATCCGGGTTCGTTACGTGAAGCCCAATCGACACAATGTCTGGATTGTCTTTTGTCTTCATCCCAGACTGTATGCATAAATCCGTGGCGTGATAGTAAAATCTGTTCTTTATCCTCACGTGGCGGATCAAGTTGTTTCGGTGTTCCATACGCTGATGTCCAATGTGCGACAGCATCTAATATAGTCGCGTTGTTGTCTGCAATGATCTCACATTCAAATTCAATAGGACTTTCAGGTGTCATGGTATAAGCGTTTTCGGCAATAAGTGTATTCTCTTCCACCCATTCTGGTATTGTCGGTAGAAAAACACCCATCAAATGATTTCTTTGGTGATGGACCGAATTGGGTGAAGCAAAAACTGCAGAAAGATTTTGATTTTGATCGTCCCATTGCTGTAATGGATTCCAAACAATGCCGACCAGTGATTTCTGTATTTCTACTGCCATTACTGGTACAGTAATTTTATATGGATGGGGTACTAATCTGTTATTAATTGGCGGTGCTGCATCACGTGTACTTGAGGATGGTTCGTCTCCTTCAAGAAATTCGAGGCCTGGAAATAGTGCTGCAGTTTTCTTCTCACGTGTACTCTTATGTCCAGCATATAATTCCACTCCACGAAATGCTAAAAGTTCGCGCGGTTTGTCTACAGCCAATCGATACGATGTCTTTATACGTTTGGTATCTTCAGTGAGGATCAACTGTACTTGAAGTGTCCATTTTACACCATCAGAATCTGTGTATTCATCCGACAAACGGACAATTGATTCGCCTAAACTATTTCCTGAGATTTGAATATCATTCGGAATGAATATATGGTTATGTGTCTTACCATCTGAGATATGTGTTATCTCAGCAATCATATTAGATGTTGCAATTTGTTGATAGGAACTTCCCTTTGCAACATAGATTGCGTAATATTCAATTCCGGTCTCCAAATTATCCTGTACATTCTTAGGAGATTGATTATCCTTTGATTTGGATTGATCACCAGAATGTACGAACACTAAACGTAGGTGTTTGTTGCTTAGTACCACACTATCATCATGAGTGTAAGTGTGAAGTTCTGGAATAACTTGTGATTCAAGTTTTGGAAGCGCAGGTCGGATGTGAACTTCTCCTGTCATCTTCGCTGATCCCTCAATAAAACGTGTTCGTAAAGATACAGAGAAATCAATTGTCGTTGACCGTGAAACACCACGAGCATACCATACATAAGTAGACAACTCACCTGGAGCAAGTGTCTTGATATATTGAGATGTTCTACCCCGTCGCAATTTTATGTTATGAATATTTATTCGGGTTTTGCTGTCCTTTGAAAGAGGTCCTGTACCGACGTTTTTAATTGTGCATTGTATCTCATAAGCTTCACCCGTGCTGACCATTGCCGCAGTAGTTCCTACACTGACAATTTCTAATTTCGGTTGCGATGCATATAGTACCAATTCAATCGGTTCAGTTTCTAATTGGCTAATGATTTCCTCGGCAATTTCCTGTGCTGGTGTAAAACTATCCCGACTGAATTCAAAAAATGTTGTTTGCTCTTCAGGCAATTTTGCTATTGCAAGTCCACATTGGATTGTTGATGGTTTTTCTTTTTCTTCAATTCGGGTGAGTTTCAATAGCTTCGGTTCTCCCCACAGTCCCCACGCAAAATTGCTATTGCCTTCAACATTACATTGTGTGAGAAAGACAAGTTCAACTTTCTTGTCTGCATAGTGAGTCAAGTTCACACAGTTTTGAGTCCAACTGCATTCAGTTGAAGCGGATTCAAAACACTGTTCACCCGAAACTTCAATAGAGAATTTTACACCACCGGGTTGTCTCTGTGGATCATCAAACACCACACCATCTCTCAGTCCAATACTGAAATATAAGCAAAGATTTTCGTTCTCATTGACTTTTGGAAGGTCCAAATGAAATACAATTCGCGAAGAATCAGTTGATGGCGGATGTTCAAGGATTGCAGGTTTTGTAACACCACCAGAAGAATCTACCATGTTCACCGAAATATGATCGGTGCCGCTGTATTCACTATCCTCAAACATTGCGATGAAATCAAATAATTCCTCACTTTCACCTAAAGTATATTGGATTTGTGGTTGTCTGGAATCTGGTGTTTCCTCTACTTCAGGTATATTTGCAACCTCAGAGGTGTCTGGAACTTCTGGTACGACTTCAGTTTCTGTTGTCTCTGTTAAATCAGGTGTTTCCTCTACTGTAGCAATTTCTTCTTCGTCATCTACATTATGATCTTCAAACTCTTCTTGATCGGTAGATGATTCAACAGTATCAGATTCCACCTCTTCTGTAGTTTTTTCTTCTGTTTCTGCTGTTTCCACCTTCACAGCAGGTTCAATGATTTCTTCAGCTGAAGCTATTTCAGAAGTTTCTTCAGGATGAGATTCTTCCTTAGTAGCGGATATATCTTGTGAAGATTCCGATTCATTTTCAGACTCTGGTTGAGGGTCGTCAGGAGTTTCCTCTTTATTAAGTTCTTCTTCATGTTGAGGTGCATCCAGAATTGGTGTCTCTTCTGAAGGTTTAGACTCCGGTTGCTCAGGATCAACTACCTCCTCTGTATTCTGTGTTTCTTCTTCCATTTTTCCCATAAGTACATTTTGGAAAAACGTTGACATTTCAAATCTCCTATAGTCTATCTATTGCAGGACATAGTAAGTTATTGTCTCTTTTGCCACTGCTGTTTTTTCTCTATCATTTCATCATTGAGTGTGATGTCTGACAATTGGGTTTGGTTGCTTTCATCTAATATCCAATTGCCATCTTCGTCCTTCAGCACAGGTTTACGTTGTTCTACTGGTAGCACATCAAACGGTTTGTGTGGCTCAATTTGATACCAATATGCGACTGAGGACATCTCATTTCTGAGATGGTTGCCATGACCGTGTTCAATTGTTACTCGAATTTCTTTTTCAAATCGGATAGGGTTTTCCAAGTGATACACATAAGATGTCTGATAGCCATTGGTATGGTTTTCATGTATAGATGAACCGTTATGTGCGAATGCATTCGGCTGCATACCCCACGCTTGATTGAGATAATCTTCCGAACCTGTGCCATGCAAATCGGGTGGCCACTTGTAACCGTCTATCCAAATCATATCATCGCCTTCACCCCACCATGTGCCTTGAAAGTTACTAACAGATAGATTGCAACCAATATAGTGACCCTTACCGATTGCCGACAATATCACATAATTGTTTTCCCAAGCAAGACGTTCTGCATTAATGATGTTTGATTCTGGAGTATTGACATTGATCTCATGACCCCATCCGTCACAAGGATTTTCGCGATGGAATTGTGAGTGAAGATATGCAACATCCTCTCCAAATTCTGCAGGATAAGTTTCATAGTCTATGTAAAAATACTGACGATGTGGGGTTTCACCTTCATTCACAAGTTCCACACGAGCGGAACGGTTAAAGGGCATTTGCAAATAGCAGTTCAGAGCACAACCCGTATTGAAGCGATTGTTGTGATGTGTAGATGCTGAGAACGGTATGGAATCGTAAGAGTTAACGATTTCATTTCCAAGTCCAAAAAAATCACCCAAAGGACATATCACACTTGGATGTTCTTCATCGTCCCAGAACATTTGAATCAATACGTTCCGATAGCCATTAGGTTGTGTCATCCATATATGATTGATACATCCTGGTCCTTTTATATCGGCAAGCACGCGTGTTTCACCGGGAGCAATATTCCATGCATCGTTATTACGACCTGAGGTATCCCACGAGGAAGCACGTGATGTCCGCGCATCTTTGACACGTGTCAAAGATGACAATAATCCATCAATATAGTTCATTTAGTTTCCTTATTCTTATAGTAGACTTTAGAATTAATTGGACAATATGTTAGACAGAATACGCCAAATCAAGTAATCAAGAAATCAACGGTATGAATGCCTTTTGGCATTCCCCGGGTATGAATACCTTATGGTATTCCCCGGGTATGTATACCTTATGGTATTCCCCGGGTATGAATGCTATATAACATTCCCCGTGTGGTATTCTGCATTGGTTAGGAAACAGAGCCTTCCAGGGGTTTTGATGCTCAAAAAGTCCAAATAATTATACGTTTACTATATTGCAGTAATCGTTCAAGTGGAGCACTGAGATTATTTCACAGAGATCATCTGACTTATAACTCGCTATCAGACCAGAAAAATTTATGGTGTAAAACTAAAGATCGTAGATGGAATTGGTTCGGTATTAATGATATGTTTAGAATAACTTATACCTATATCAAAACAAGATAGGAAATTTGCTCCTAATAATCCGTGTGCATAAGTCTCATCGGGTAAATAACTCGTTGCAACTTCCATTCCTTCAAAAGTATGACCAATTACTGATATTCTGCTTACGGCAATAATTTCCACCTTGGTAGTTCCACTCACTGTGACAAACTCTATCTTATGTATATTTGGATCTGTATGATCATATCCTAAATCTGCAGGACTTACGCACCCAACGGTAGGCGCGCTTTGTAAGCGCGCTGGAAACACAAATAAAGTTGAAAATTACATCATTTTCATCACAATTCTTGATTAAATCATGAAAACTGCGTAAGTCCTGATCTGATAAAATTTCAGTGTTAATAGTCGTATAAGAGGCACAGTATCTAATATTAAATCTATACAGGACTTACGCAAAAAAGGTAGGCGTGCTTTGTAAGCGCGCTGGAAACCCATAAAAACGCTGATAATTGCATCATTTTCAACATAATTTTTGATTAAATCAAGAAAACTGCGTAAGTCCTGCTATAGTAATATGTTTGCTTAAGTCCAAGGCATGTATTGTAACTTGAACTATAATTAATCTGTCAGGGGTTAACTAAAAACGTGTCTGACTCATTTTATAACTGGCACAATCTCCCTTTTGGAATCTATCCAGAATAACGTATAATGGCACCCCCTATAAGGGTGCTAAGTTCACTATAAACATCATCTCTGAAATCGCTATGTGCAGTAACTATGCCCGATATAAGTTCTGAAGATTCATTATTTATTTCTGGATCAACAAAAAACAACCACTGATCAGGATACTTCTTTATCATTTCATCCAGCATCATACTCTCTAACCCGCCACCGCGCGTCTTATTAATATCAAAGTGTTTTTCTAATTAGTCGTAGCTGTTTTATATTTATCCTTTAGTGTCTGGCAAATAGTGTCTGGCAAAGCAGTCTGGAGCATATTCTGGAATTCGTGATAAGTCATTATTTTTCAAACTACGAAGTGTAGTATAACACATTTTGCACGTCAATAGTAACCGAAAATCGGTCAAAATATCTTATTAAAAAGTCCTATATTCAAATCAATTCAATTCGGTAATATTATAGCATATACCCAAGAAAAATCAAAACTTTTATTAACAGGGCCAGGGTTATTCAGTTTTAAAAGTTTTCTGTTATTGAGATTTACTGAAAGTTAATACCCAAATGAGGTTTCCTAACTGCACTTAACACATCAATTTTAGATTATTGAAACATAAACATCAGTCTTTAGTCCCGCTAAATGCCATACGGGGAATGCCTTTGGGCGAATGCGCGTGTGGCATTCGCCATGATTCATACCGTTGATTTGGCGCATTTGGCGTTGATTTGGTAGGGACGATATGTTTATTCTTCTATACCGTTCCTACGGAACTCCATAGGGATGGATAACATTTTTCTATAAACATATCGTCCCTACGGGACTAAAGACTATAAACATATCGTCCCTACGGGACTAAAGACATGGACAAGATGGCAACACATAAAATTAAGGTTATAGTAGATAATTATCAAAAACACCTAAAACTGAATAACCCTATAACAGGACTGAGGATGTTAACTAACTAATGATATTTGGTTGTCCTCCGCCGAGATTTAAAATGTCAAATACGTCCGCATTGACACGGAACCGCGCAAACAAAGCAATCGTTAGGTCTACCATTTCCACGCTTTTGGATACAATAATGGACTTACGTTTGAACCTACCGAACCAATGCCGCATCAGACAGTTATTACGCTCAATACCGTGTTTCTCTGCTTTATCCTGAACATGTTTTGAAGTAGATAGGACGGTTTCATAGACCTGCCACTTGTCAGTCCAATACCTCTTGACGTTGAAGACTGCAAGGCGATTCGTCAGTTTTGTAAGGGTTTCTGCGTTGCGTCCACCGCATTCACAATCTATGAGGTGTCCCGTGTTTCTGTCCAATGCCTTCCATATCCAAAGTTTGTTTTTCTTGTTTTGGATGTAGTGCCACATCTCATCAAGTTCTAAACTAACAAGTGTACCGGGTGTGAGCGCGGGTTTCGGTGCGTGCTTTTCGCAAAGGTGCGTATCCAGTTCAGCACAGCAAGCACAGAGACATCAAAAAGTTTTGAGATAGCATGCATTGAAATGCCATGGCAAGAAAAAAGCACAGACAACCTTTTATGCGCGGGTGGGTGTCCTCGGGGTGTCGGGCGCGTCCATTGATATCCACAAAGTTTACATTTATGGCGTTGATTTTCGTTAATGAAACCATTTCTCACAAAGTCCTCATTTTGAATTCTTGGACACTTGTTCATGATATCCCCCTCGTAGAAGTGGGTTGTTTTGATGTGGATAAAAGTTTTCGGTAACATTAAGTCAACGAAAATTCGTTTGATTTTATTTTGACTTTTTTATTAAATATGTTATCATTTGTTTAATTGTTTTGATACATCACAGTTTTGATGGACTGTGAGTTTTCGCATCATTATTTAGTTAACACCCTCAGGAGATTTTACATGTCTAAAAAAATGAAATTGTGGTTCGTGACCCTCATCATTCTGCTGCTTGGCATTGGTGTGTTTTTCATCACAAGTGAGTTGGATTTCTTGAAGTTCAATGAAAAAATGGATACAGACGTTGCCAGAGATCCAGAGTCCGCTGAGAGTCACGACTCGGTTGCGTCTGAGAATGGAAAAAAACCACTTCTCATTGATCAGCTTGACGCAGTAGTCCCCTCTGAAAACGTTCCCAAAGCAAAGACGAAAACGGAATATGCGTCAGAAGTCAAGGGTTACGAGAAGGATGGTGTTGAAGGTATGTATGTTACGCACATTCCGCGCGATCCGTCCCGTTTTGCGCACCTTCCGCCGCCGCCGCTGCCTCCCTCTGCGGTGCCAGAGGACTGCCCCGAACATCTCAACTTTCGCCCTGAATGGATAGATGGGGTGTATCGTGGAGCGGAACCGCCACCCGCAAATGATCAATTCACTGAAGAAATAGGAGAACGCATAGGGAACATTCTACTGGAGATTGTTCGTGAACATAACCCGAAACGTCCCTATGCAGAGATATGGGATCAGTTTATTGAATATGAAAAGATGTATCGTGCGTATGCGGAATGGGAACTCGGTTTTACGCCATCTACTCATGGGGCGTGGTCTCGGTTAGATTGGATGTATAAACAGACATGGGCATTTCCTGAATTCACAGAATTGTTAATAGCAGAAAATGATCGTCCTGATGGTGAAGAAGATCGTTTTGTTGCAACTTATGAAGTTGCTATGGGAATATTAAATCAGGACTGGAACAAGATCACGTTGAAAGATGGTCGTGATTTTTTCATTAAAGGGAATTCGCGTTATGAGTTTTCGTATTCGGGTGTCACCGAAGATGGGAATGAGTGGGGGCAGGTCACGGGTTTTAGTCGTGTTCGTCTGACGGACAACACTCCTGTTGTTCATATTGATGTGTATAACACGTCGAATGAGGAGTTGGAGGCGATGATGGGTTGGGATTACAAGATCAACCCGATTACGATGCGTCCGTTAGCCCATGATAGTTCTCATGTGCCGTTGTATCCTCGTTTTATGGAGGCAGATTAGGTTGCTATTTTCTTTTTAGCAGCATATTTTCTTTTAACAGGACTGACGCACTATAATAGATTTGTGTTATACTATTCCATTATGATTACATTTACACTTTCTAAAAAGAAACAAAGTTTATATTCAGATTATTGTCAATTTTTGTTATTATCTGCGTATTGGACTTGGTAGGTTTGTTTTAACTATAGTTAATTATCAGTTATTATACCCTCCCCATTCAATTTACAATCGTTAATATTTAATAATTACAAAACCGTCCCGCAAGCATTCGTGTTAGTGGTATTTTCGTGCCCGTACATTTCGTCGCGGGTTTTTGTTGTTGCATTGGAATACGTTTCAATGTTTGTCATCTATGTTGTGCATATACACAGCACAAGAATTTAACTGATAGTTTTATCTTGATGATATATCACAAAGGAGATATAATTGGTAACCATATTATTCCAGAACGGGGGTTCATCAACCCCATAGTAACGGAACCTTACCAGCAAGACGCATTTAGTTCGCAAGGGGACAAACAAAAAAGGAGTTTTTGACATGTCAAAACAATTACAATGGACAATAGGTGGACTCGTGCTACTTATAGTGGGTTTCGTGGCATTGCAAATATACTTGCATGTAGACATGAAACAGTTCAAAGAGGAACTTGCCGGTCCAGAACCCAAAACGGAGACAGAACAACCCCCTCAACAGGTGCAAGTGCCTGAAGTGGATAACAGACCGCCACAGCCAGATGATGGACGTGAGTATGTGTGGCACGGGGATCACTGGCATGAAATACCGGTGGAGCAAAGAAAGGTGATTCCACGTAAGACTAACAAACAAGGGACAACGGAAAGACTCAGCTATTATGAACGTATCTATAAGAAATATGGTGTGGTTCCACCACCACCAGGCTACCGGTACCGCATGACTGAACCGGGGGTTTTAAAATTAGATGAAAACAGAAAACCTATCCTATATAAAGAAGGCGAACCCGTTTTTGATATCCACAAAATACCTGGGTTCGCGCCAACGTATGAACAATATCAAGAATATGAAGCACTGATAAGACAACGGGATGAGGAGCGTTGGGCAGGCAATGATGCAAGAGCCGAACAACTCAACGCAGAAATTCGCCAACTCAAAGGAAAGGCACAAGGGTCAATCCCCTTTGTTACTGGTTCACTTGGTGTACCAACACATCTAAAAGAAGAGGCTTCGGCAGAAATGGATAGAAGAGCACATGAAGTTATAAAACAAGCCTACATAGATATGGGATTGGAACACATGGTTGAAGATTAGTAGGTATTGAATAATTAATATTTAGAAAAGGAGATCATAATGTTACGGAAAAAGCAATTTACATTGAGTCTATTCTTCTCTACGGTTATAGTGTTTGCGCTTATGTGGCCCCCCTGGTATCTTTACAAATGGGGATCATCCGCCTGTATCCGTTACGACGATCATATACCCAGTTAATCCGGTTACACAGATGTCAACGGGTGCACAGATGTCAATTAACACCGACACGCTTACAAAGTATACTTATTGTGCAATTGAAGAGCATTATGGGAATTCGTCGTGTGGGACAGCAACACCAAGCGACCACCCCTTTCAACCAAATGGGACCCCTCTCATAGAAGACTGATCATTACCATAGAAGCGGATGTTGCTGCATACGGTCAAACGAAAGCCTCCGTAACATCCGGGCATGTAAATATAGGTGATCAGAAAGTAGAACTCACGAATCTCGGTGGTGATGTCAAAAATGTTGGTACCTGGGATGACCCTAACGATGTTACGTCTCTAAAATATACCCCGATCCATAAAGCGTACTTCGAATGTCCAAAAGATGTAGAATCGGATAGTTACACTTATTCTGCTTCAGGCAAAGTTGAGATATCGGGAGTCTACTGGGAAGGTACTGGGACAATTTCAATTACCAGCACTGTTGGTGTGTCGGTAGGGTTAGACATAAGTGGAACTTATCAAGTCAGTACAGGTGTTTCGGAAAGCGTTACCGGCGACGTATCTGGCAATACAAGTGATAGTTTTAGAAACCATACAGATGTTACATGGACAGTTGCTCATAGCACATTATGTGGGCACGTTCAATGTTGGAAATCAATCACGGATCCTCATGCACACCATTGGTGGTGTTGGGTGAACGAGAACGGGTGTGGAGATCATATTAAGTGTAAAGATTATATTCCTGCAGAACATGTTATACACGAAAAGTGCTGGAATCACACTCATGGGTGTGAAGAAACAGATGTAAGAAGGTGTACCCATGAGTGTGCGTTTGCTGGTGTTTTTTTGAATGGTACAGATTTTAATGTTAATGACACGCTTACTGTCAAGGTTGTACGAAAAAACCTTGGTGCGACCACTGTATATTTTAAGAAACCTGGTGATACAGGAGAATTTGGCGTAAGAGTGGCATCTAGTGGCACCCCAGATGGAAACGGCATTGAAGACGATTTGATGGTATTTAATATAACGTTTTCAGAAGAAGATGTAGGAACTTTTACAATGAACATACATATTTTCGAAGAAGGGAACTATCTTGACGTTGTTGAATGGTGGGTGGCACAGATAACGGTGATAAACGTTGAAAATGGAAGCTCCTCAGATGATGATGGACTCTGTGGTGACGAGACAATATGGGGTACAACTTACGGCACATCAGGATGTGGCAATCCGCGAAACGAAAACTCTTGCACACATCCGTATATTGTTGACCATTATACAATCATGTGGTGTGAAGACTGTAATCAGTACTACCGTTAGTGTTCGCCGCCAGACTACTGTTCAGCTGATCATAGGAATGCATACGAAATTGAATGTTTAGATGCTACACCAAATTGTGATGATTGCTATGATGGAAGGTCAGATTGTACAAATGCAAGTGCCCATTAAAGTCATTCTATCAACAATGAGGCAGGTATCCTTTTTGGGTATCTGCCTTTTTTCTTCGGAATAAGTTCTTACTGAAATTTTATATAAAACTTAACATACTGATGCGTTGATTTAGAGATTGCATCATTGGATAACATATAGTTTTATATTTACAATATTTCACAAAGGAGATATATTGGTAACCATATAATTCCTGACCGGGGGATCATCAACCCGTAGCAATTGAACCTTGCCAACAAGACACATTAAGTTCGCAAGGGGACACACAAATAAGGAGGTATTGACATGCCAAAACAATTACAGTGGGCAATAGGCGGACTCGCCTTACTTATAGTCGGTTTCGTGGCATTTCAAATCTATGACCAATTTTATATTCAATTAGGTTTGAAACCACCGCCACAAGGATATGAATATAGATGGGCGGATAAAAATGTCCCACTCCTAGATGAGAACGGCAACCCTGTTTTACACAAAATCGGGGACCCTTATGTAGATATTGCCATAGAAGTTGGGTTTGCTCCGACGAAAGAAGAATACGAACAACTCAACCAACTCAAAATAGATAAGCTTCAAGCTGAATTCAGAGGTTCGGTAGACAAACTTGCAGTCATTACAGAAGAAATTGAACAACTGGAAGCAGCCGTTCAACGCGAACGTCCTGTTCTAAAAACTACTATGTGGATGGGGGAGGAGGGGACATATGATAGAGAACGCACTCGGAGAATGGCGCGTGAACAGTTGAATGAAGCACTGAGGTCATACAATTTAGAACACTTAATAGAAGAGGGTCCACCAGTACTAATAAAGGATCTACCACGTTAATAACTAATTTCATTACTTGGAGGTTTTATCATGAAAACATATAAATGGAGAATTCCATTACTAATCACAGTTTTAGGTTTTATAGTTGTTTTAGTGACTATAAAGAATATAGTGGCACATCAAGAAGCACGTGCATTGTTGGAATTGGGTGATCATGCGGTATCAAATCCTTTTTTTGAGAGCACTACACCAGAAATTACATGCAACATTGATGGCAGAACCTTTACTTATGTCCGACAGTTTTACTGTGACGGTATACTAATACGGGATTATTGGCACGATCCAGGTTTAGTTAACCATCCTGAAGTAACAATGAAATTTGAATTACATGGAGCAGGGTGGCTACGAACGAAAATCTAGGGTAGTTTAGATGGCGAGTTAAAAGGAAATCATAACTTTAGCTCCCCAAAAAAAGTAGGATGGTGAGTTGCTGTTATTGTACCGGTTCTCGATTTTGTACACAACAAAGAAATTAAGTTATCGTTTGAAGGTAACCTGAAGAAAGATACAAAAACGTATCAATGGAGTGCTAATGGAGAGGTAGAGTTAACTCCAATGTATTGGCATCGTAGATTTGGATTACACATAGGTACATCTGCACAGGGTTTAGCTCTGACCGGTTCGTGGAAAGAAGGAATGGTACAAACTTATACCCCCTTGCCCAATAATCAATCCGTTACAGGATCTTGGGAAGTAAAAACGAAAGATGAATTTTCAGACGTTAGCAGTACTGGTGATCCATGTCCAAATGATGCCGAAGAAGATGAGATGGAAGAGGGTGTCTTTGTTAACGATACAAGTTTCGATGTTTATGAAACCTTAACAGTCACAGGAAAAAGAAAGGACTGCGCCGAGCTAAGTTGACTGTAGGTGGAAATATTGTTGAAACGGTAACCGCGTCAGGGATACCGCTACTTTGTCGCATACGTTTTCCTCTCAAGATATTGGATCCGATCAAAATATATGGATTGATATTGTTTACGTGCCCGAAAACTCCGTAAGAGATGTTATTGCTAGTGAATACTATTATAAGATTATTTCTGTAGAATAATCCATTCTACTTTTTAAATAGTTTTAGCACGAGCATTATAACGGGATCCAAGACGGTCACCACGCGATAGTTGCTTTCCCCTTTTACTTTACTTACAGACAGGTATCCTTATTTGGGTATCTGCCTTTTTCTTTTTGTGAGTTCCATCAGCTTTACGCGGGCGAGGAGACCTCGCCCCTACGATGTCCACAGTTCCCTTACGTCAAGCAATATTTGATAGAAACTGGACGGACTTCTTTTAATATCAAGCTTTTTACAAAAACTTTACACACCCCCAAACGGGTGTGTAAAGTTTTTGTCACTAAGTGTTATGCGGCTTTTGTGTCTGGATACCAATATCTGTCCCAGGCATTATTCTTCAACAGACATCTCCAACTTAGAACAGCATTAATACCCGGTTTCTCCCATCTCATAGAAGCTTGTTTACACCTTTGTCCCACAACATGTTTACACGCACTCTCAATCACACCACTCCCAACCTGATACCCCTTATCTCTAAACGTTTTATATTGCATCCGTTTCGCGTGTTTTTCAAAATAACCTGTTTCTCTTACTAAAATCTCACAAACGTCTGGGTGCTGTGTGGCTAAAGCACGGATACGTGAGACAACTTCTGGAATGTTGCCATCAAAAAGAAAGGGTTCTGTCTCTGTGACCCAAGTTTCTACGTCTTCTGTTTCTGTCTCACCAAAGGCAACTTTAGCCACATCATAAAGATGTGATTTGGCATGCATGTAATCCACAATCTCTACAGCATTCGGGAAGTATTCAGCCGCTAAGTTCCATATCCACGCCGCTCCATCTCCGATAAACACGACCTCTTGCGTGCCTATATCTTCTTGATAGATGCCGCTCTGCGTTGCTAACTTATACAACGCTTTACCGAAATGAGCAGCATTCTCACGCTCCGCAACATAACGAATGCTTGGTGTTCTCGCACTCGGTGTCGCACCAGAACTATTTGGAGGTTGTGGATAATCTCTATAAATACAACCAACTTTGGTTTCTTTCCACCCCTCTTGTGAGTTGGTGTGGCATCCATCACAACTCACATACCAACGCTGATTTGCCTCAAGTTTTTGTGTTTCCACTTGTTGTGAATCCCGCAACGCTTTTGACCATTCACGCACATTTTGATTGAGGGTCGTATGACTGACTTCTATCCCTTGACGAAACAACTCCTCTGCTGCCTCCCTGAAGTCAAGACGCGCAGACATACGACACATCACTTCAGCTACACGATGTGTGTATTGACCTTTCAACTTTTCTTTCGTATCCCACGGAAAATGATAATGACCCGAAGCACAACGATACACCCAACGGTCAACACGAATAACACCACATAGCGTCGTAATACGGCGTTCTCTTTTACGATACGGACGACACGCTTGTTGACATTGTGGACATTCAACAGATCCAGAAACTTGTTCAACGGAATGTTTGAGAACACCCATTTCTAACATCATTTGACCTAACGAACGCATCGTCTCTAAGGCTATTATCTCCATAGCGTCTACATAAAGACTGTCTGAACTAAGGGTGTGTAAAACATTATTGATCTTTTCTACAAAATGGATTGCATCTTCTCTAAACTCTTCGACTTCACAACTTGCTAATGATATACTAAACATTGGTATCCTCTCTGATAAAAAAGTGTTTTTTAGAAGGATACCATTTAACCTAATACTAAGCAAGATCTGTATTCAGTACATTCTTGTGACAAAAACTTTACACACCCCCCCAAACTGATTCCTTGAATTTAATAGTACTTTATAGTATGATATTCACAACCTGAATAAAGGAGAGAATACATGAGCTTATTAGGTATAGACGTTGGCACAACAGGATGTAAAGTGATCGCATTCCGAGAGGATGGTGAGATCCTTGCACAAGCGTATGGTGAATATCCTTTGATACATCCACAACCGGGTTGGTCTGAACTGGATTCCAACATAGTTTGGGAAAATGTATCAAACGGTATACGTGAAGTCGCAGTACAAACAAAATCGGAGCCAATTGAAGCAATCAGTGTTGCATCACAAGGAGAAGCGGTCACACCTGTGTGGGGTAACTGTGACGTATTAGCAAATGCTATAACCACTTTTGATTCACGCACGACAGGAATCTGTGATGAAATCCTACAAGGAATAAGTCCAATTGAAGTGATGCAAATCACAGGAATGCCGCCAAGCGATATACATACACTTGCGAAACTGGTCTGGATACAGCGGAACGACCCAGATTTGTATAAAGAGGTATGGAAGTTTTTCGGTTATGAGGATTTCATTAATTTCAGGTTAGGTGTGCAACCAGTTGTTGACTATTCTCTCGCAGCTCGAACCATGGCATTTGATATTATTGAAAAATGTTGGTCAGAAAGAATGCTCGGATTGGCAAATGTGGATGTCTCCATCTTACCTGACACAGTCCCTTCAGGAACTATCATAGGAGAAATTGGCACTAAAGTATCAGGAGAACTCAATCTACCGAAAGGCGTTGTTGTTGTTGCGGGAGGGCATGACCAACCTTGTGGTGCGTTAGGTGCCGGCATTATTCGCGGTGGAGAAGTTATGGACGCTACCGGCACGGTGGAATGTATTGCACCTGCATTTCCTGAACCTGTGGCAAATCAACAGATGATAGATGGTAACTTTTCTTGCTATCCTCATGTGGTTGAAGGACTCTATGTTACATTAGGATTTGTCTCAAGTGGTGGCGTTGTACTTCGATGGTTTCGTGATACTTTAGCACAAGCAGAATTAGCCGAAGCTGAAACGTCAGGACAGGATATATACGATATACTCCTTGATGATATTCCGGATACACCCGGTACAGCCATGTTACTTCCGCACTTTACAGGTTCTGGTACACCCCATCTTGATTTAGGTTCTAAAGGGGCAATAATAGGACTGTCGCTTTCTACCACCAAAGGTGAACTCGTCAAGTCTATACTTGAAGGTATCAGTTATGAAATTAAGCAAAATCTGACGATGTTAGAAGCAGCAGGAGTAGAGATCAATGAAATTCGTGCCATCGGTGGCGGCGCGAAATCTGAAAAATGGCTGCAATTAAAAGCAGATATGTTCGGGAAAAAAGTCATTGCACTTGACATATCAGAAGGTGTTTGCTTGGGTACAGCAATTCTCTCAGGAACAGCAATTGGGAAGTATAACTCAATTGAGGAGGCAGTTGACCTGTTGGTGAAACCACAAAAGACCTACTATCCACGTGAGGACATTTCACAAGAGTATGATGAGAAATTAAAGACGTATGAACAGATATATCCTGCACTGCGTGATATAAACAATCAACTGTAATTGTTTCATTCTTTTGAGTTCTGATTCGGTGGGAAGTTTCTTGACAGCTCAACTCTATTTAAGGTATACTTGTTCAGAAAGTTAATATACATCGTATAAGAATCTTAACTTACCTTTCATGCTATTCTGGAGTTAGGAAAAATGAGAAGCCAGAAAACTCTAATAATTATCTCATTTCTTTTCATCGTCTGCATATTCAATAGCAGTCTATTGTATGCAGAAGAATCCGCTTTGGTCTATGTTATTGACATCCGCACTGAAATTGGAGGTGGTGTCCATACTTACATTAAGAAAGGTATCCAAAAAGCAGAGGATATGAAGGCAGATGTGATTATATTTGATATTGATACACCTGGTGGAAAAGTTGACTCAGCTGTAAAAATTGTGAGATCCATTCAAGACACGAAAATTCCTACGATTGCTTTCGTAAACAAGCAAGCGATTTCTGCCGGTGCGATGATTTCTACTACATGCACCCAAATTGTAATGACATCCGGATCAACTATCGGTGATGTTGCACCTGTAGACATTCAAGGAAACGAAGCAGGTGAAAAAATAATCTCATATATTAGAACAACCTTTCGGTCAATTGTTGAGGATCAGCAGATAAGTCCAAGAAATCCTGATATAGTAGAGGCAATGGTAGACAAGAAACTTGTACTTGTTAGATTAGAAAATGGTGATATAATAAAGTTGCGACCTGAAGAGTACTATAATGCACAAGAAACCGGAGAACAAATGCAAGTGTTGTGTGCGGAAGGAGAACTGCTGACACTAACAACTCGGCAAGCTCTTGAATATAAATTCGCTGAAGCTCAAGCAGAAACAATGAAAGAACTCTTGTCAAAATACCAAATAATTCAGGTCGGACGTAGTTATCTTAAAGATGACAATGATGTCGTTACAATGGCACTGACAGAGGAAGACTTTCTTAGTAAACAGGAAGAACTCGGTATTGCACAAGTAAAAGTTATTAAGACATTGGAAAATGCTAAGATTTCTAAATTTGTAGTTACACTGGCAGACCGTCTCGTATTTTTTATCACAAGTCCTTACATCAGTGCATTGCTTCTTTCTCTTGGTGGACTCGGGCTCCTTGTAGAGATTCGCACGCCTGGATTCGGAATTCCAGGTATGCTCGGAATGCTATTCATCGGTCTGTTCTTTGGTGGACATATGCTAAACCAGATTCCTCATCCTTGGATGCCGGTTATCTTTGTAATCGGGTTGGCATTCATAGTGTTAGAAGTGTTTGTAATTCCAGGCTTTGGCATTGCAGGAATTCTCGGTTTGGTCTTTATGTTAGGTAGTGTCTTCTATGTGTTTTTTCAAAGCACAGACGACATAGCAACTGCGTTGTTATGGCTTTCTATCTCAGTGATCTTGACATCAATATTAGGTATACTCACAACAATCTACCTTCCGAAATCCACACCATTTCAAAGGTTCGCTCTGTCCACAGTGATGAGTACTGACGAAGGATATCATTCCGCTGGAACTGAAGATTTTCAAAGTTTTCTCGGAAAAACTGGGGTCGCTTTAACTCCATTACGTCCTGCCGGTACAGCAAGAATTGATAATAAACGTCTGGATGTTGTCACAGTGGGTGACTTCATTGCACAGAATTCCCCTGTAAGAGTTCTTGAGGTTGAGGGTTCTAAGGTTTCTGTTGAAGCACTTGAAGAATAAAACTAAACATAAAACGTCTGGAGGAAATAGCAATGTTGTGGGTTCCAACTATTCTGATTGCAATCGGAATTCTACTAATATTTGTTGAGGTTTTAATTCTACCTGGATTTGGTGCTGCCGGTATACCAGGTCTTCTAATTTTCTTGGTTGGTATCGGTATGATATGGGCAGAATCTGGGTACGTTACTGCTCTCATCTATGCAAGTGTTGCTCTCGTTTTCGTTATTCCGATGTCAATCATAGGATTAAATCTGCTTAAAGACTCATCCATTGGTAAAAGTCTCATACTCAGTGCTTCAGAAAATTCTGAAAAAGGTTTTCAAGCAGCCCCACAGGAACTAAAAGCACTCGTAGGAAAATCAGGGAAAACTGTAACACCGTTGCGTCCTGCTGGTGTTGCTAACATCAACGGTCAACGTGTAGATATCGTTACGCAAGGGGAGTTTGTAGCACCAGAAACTGAGGTAGAAGTTATTCTGGTGGAAGGGAGTCGTGTCGTCGTCCGAAGTTTGTAAAATCAAGGAAAAAAGAGTTGTTATTCATTTTAATATACACAAATTAAAAGGAGATCTGATATGGGAGAATTTACGTCAGTAACATTTCCAATCATTGCTGTCATTGTTCTCATTGGTATCTTTATATTCTTTTGGTTCGTCCCAGTTGGGTTGTGGATTGCTGCGATTGCAGCGGGTGCACCCCTTCGCATTTCTGAACTCATCGGAATGCGGTTAAGACGAGTCAACCCAAATGTCATAGTCAAAGCGTTAATTAGTGGCCACAAAGCGGGATTGAAAGTAGTAACTAACGAATTAGAGGCACACTATCTCGCGGGAGGGAATATACTAAATGTTGTCAGCGCACTTATTGCAGCTGATAAAGCAAAAATTGACCTTACTTTTCAAAGAGCATCGGCGATTGACCTTGCAGGTAGAGATGTCTTTGAAGCGGTTCAAGTCAGTGTAAATCCGCGTGTCATTACAACACCAAGGATCAGTGCACTTGCACTTGATGGTGTTGAACTCATTGCGACCGTTCGCATTACAGTACGAACCAATATCAATAGACTCGTTGGGGGGGCAGGTGAAGATACCATCATTGCACGAGTAGGTGAAGGGATTATCAGTGCTATCGGTGCATCTGAAACTTATGAAGATGTTCTTGAGAATCCAGACATTATCTCTAAAACCGTGTTGGATCGCGGTCTTGATGCTGGTACTGCTTTTGAGATTCTATCCATTGATATCGCAGATGTAAATGTTGGTAAAAACATCGGTGCAGAACTACAGGCAGAACAAGCAGAAGCGGATCTTGTAGTCGCTCAAGCAAAAGCGGAAGAACGCCGTGCGCTCGCAGTTGCTCGAAAACAACAGATGACAGCAAACGTGCAGGAGATGCGTGCAAAAGTTGTTGAAGCTGAAGCAACTGTACCGCGAGCATTAGCTGCTGCTTTCCGTGAAGGAAATTTAAATATCACACCATTCAGAGAAGGAGAATAAATATGTTTCCAGTTATTCCCGCAATAATTGCTGTTTGTATACTGCTATTTATTATCGTTATTGCATGGTTCGTACCACTCGGATTGTGGATTACTGCAATAGCTGCAGGTGTTAAAGTAGGGATTTTCGATCTCGTCGCGATGCGTCTTCGTCGCGTACCACCTTCTGGTATTGTTGAACCACAGATTAACGCGACAAAAGCAGGATTGAGTCTCTCACTTGATGAACTTGAAGCACATTTCCTTGCTGGTGGACGTGTTGGAAGCGTTGTGGCTGCACTCATCGCTGCTGATAAAGCTAACATCCAACTTGGGTTTGCACAAGCAGCTGCCATTGATCTGGCAGGTAGGGATGTCTTACAGGCTGTACAAGTTAGCGTTACCCCGGAGATCATTGATATACCAAGTAGAGAAGACCCAAATACTGGAATCACGGCAGTTGCACGCGATGGAATCCAATTGATTGTAAAAGCACGTGTCACCGTGAGAGCAAATATTGACCGTCTTGTTGGCGGTGCGACTGAAGAAACGATCCGCGCAAGAGTCGGGGAAGGTATTATCACTACGATCGGTTCTTCAGGAAATCATAAGCAGGTATTGGAGAATCCAGTTAGAATCTCTGAAACAGTGCTTGAAAAGGGACTTGAAGCAGGCACAGCTTTTGAAATTCTCTCAATTGATATTGCGGACATCAACGTAGGTGAGAACGTCGGTGCAAAACTGCAAACTGATCAAGCACAAGCTGAACTGAAGATTGCACGCGCAAAAGCAGAGGAGCAACGTGCCAGAGCAGAAGCTGAAGAAGAAGAAAACAAGGCTCTTGTAGAAGAGATGACTATCAAACTAATTGAAGCAGAAGCAGAAATTCCTCTTTCTATATCTGATTCATTTAATTCCGAAAGAATGAGCGTCATGGATTATTACACGCTTCGTAATATCTTAGCTGATACAGAGATGCGTCAGTCTATTGCATCACCTGGTGATACAACTGATTCTGACACAACTCGTTCAACACACTCATTAGGATTGTCGTAATCTCTACTAAAGGAGAATAAGATGGATCTTGATCTTCAGACATTAATACCGATAATTCTTGCAATTCTATTCATTGTCTTCGGTGGTTCACGTCGTCGCAAACCTGAGCAGCGACCACAACCACAACCTGGTAACAACACAGAAGCGGATGTACAACCCGATGGTGATGTCGTGTTCCCTCCTTTCATGGAGAGTTTTGACAATTTTCCAGCAGAAAATGAGATGTCTCAAGAGGTAGTAGAGACCAACGAAGCGGAAATATCCGCAGTAACACAGGAAGTTGTACCAGATACTCCTCAAGAAACAATTCCAGAGAGAAAGCAAAGTGAACCACCTCCGGTGCCAGTGGATTCTCCAACAAGGTTACCCATAAAGTCGATACCTTTAACTTCACTGATTGATCCATCACCAGAGACTTTTCGTCAAGGTATAATTCTTGCTGAAATACTTGGTCGTCCCAAGACGCTTCGCAATAAGCGACGTTAATTATAGATTCTGTTTTTTTACGTAGTTTTCAAAATTGACTTGATTCCACATATTTGAATTATATTTGGAATCAAGTCAATTTATATTGTTCCTCTTCCTTACCAACAATCTTATGTTTCGCAGAATGTCTGTTCGATTTTTTGTCTTTTCCACCTGTCTATTGTTATTTGCGATCTTTCCTATTTACTCTCAAGACAACACATTAGAACAACCTGAACAAAAACCAGACGAGAGTAAACTCCCACCTTATTCGCGCTTTCTGAATGGAATTAAAATATGTCTTGATCCAGGTCATGGTGGACAAGGACACATTCCAGACTACAAACGCGGACCCACGGGTCTGCGTGAAGCGGAAATCAATCTAAAGGTCGCAAAGTATCTAAAAACTTTGTTGGAGCAAGCAGGAACTACAGTCATTTTGACACGCATTGATGATACTTATGTGAGTTTAGCAAGACGTAGTGAAATTGCAAATGAAAATGAAGTGGATTTCTTCATTTCCCTACATCACAACGGAATTGACAACAATCCAGAGGTAAATTTTACATCAACGTGGTATCACGGTGATGCAGACGAATCCCGCACAAGTTTGGACCTTGCGCGCTATATACAGAAAGGTGTATCAGACGCGTTGTCCTTGCCTAAATCAACTCCCGCTGGTCTCTTTTCTGATAAGTTGATTGTGTCATCTGGTTTCGGAGTTTTACGTTTAACAAAATGTCCTGCGATTGTTTGTGAAGCATCTTTTTATACGAACCCAGAAGAAGAGGCACGATTGAAAAATGAAGAATACCTCAAAAAGCAAGCTTATGGATACTTTCTTGGAATTGCCCGTTATGTTGAAGCCGGATTTCCAAAAGGAGTTCTAATAACACCGAAACACGAAACCAAAATTCAGACGAAAACTCCTACAATCAAGATACAAGTAAATGACGGATTACATGAAAGAGGAGCGTGGATGTTAAAACGTCAACAGGTTTTTACAGACACAATCAAAGTCAAAATAAATGGTGTCAATTCTCCTTTTGAATATGACCGAGAGACAGATATTATCACAGTAAACATCAAGGAACCGTTGCCCAACGGTATCAATACGGTTCAAACTGAAATGGTGAATCTATATGGAAACCATAGTTTACCAAAGTCTGAGCATTTTATAGTCGCACCCCCCGCGGATGAATTGCAACTAAATGTGTGGACAGATACGATGCCTTATAATGGCAAGGGATACGTTGGTATAGGGGTTACTGCACTTGATGCTGATAGACAACCGATTGCTAATGGTGAAATTATTACAGTAAAGACTTCAAAAGGCACAATCTCAGATACAGAAGTGGTTACTTTAGATGGAAAATCGCACTTTTATCTAAATGCTCCCAATACACCTGGGACTGCTTTGATAGAAGCGACTTATGGTGATACTCGTAATACTCATTATATTTATTTCACAGATATTGGGAATGGAATTCTTCAAGGTCAGGTAATAGATGCAGAAACCAACGAACCAATTTCAGCAGCTATATTACAAGCCGAACCCAACCTTATCACTATATCGGATAGTATGGGACATTATCTTACAAAAACTGATCCTGCCGCAGAACATCCCTATGAAACTGCCGTCCATCTGTCAAAAAAGGGGTTTTATCCTGCAACAAAACATATACTCATAAAGGCAAATAATGCAAATATCCTCAATTTGAAACTACATGCAATTGCGGATGGCGTATTCGAAAACTTTGTTATAATTCTTGATTCACAGACACATTCACCAAGAATTAATCAACTAATTGGAAACTTAAATGATATGTTGGAGCTTGCTGGTGCTACGGTGTATAATATCCATTCACCTGAACAGCAGATGTCAACGGAGGAGAGAATAAAATTAGTCAACAATATCAATGCAGAAGGTTACTACCTACAAATCAATCATTCATCAGCAGTAGAAGGTGTGTCTTCAGTAATTGCTAAACACAATCGCGGAAACCGAGATACTGAGATGCTATTGAAAGAAATACTTAAACAGTACAACTATACGTTCATTAAGACACCGATTGTCACGGTGCAGGATAGAGATACACCTATAATACAACAGACAAACAAATTGGCAATGACGTTTGAAATCCGATCTTTAGAAAAAACTGATACAGTCCCAGAACAAGAAGCGACTGCTATATTCATCGGTGCATGGTTGTTTTTAAAAGAGGAAACTGAGATTGAAAAAGAAAAAATAGAACGTTTTATGGTATATTATAACAGAATACGGGGTGAGTAAGTGTGCGTGTCTCATCAAAAATCACCAGATTGTATCTCAAGCATCCGTTCAAGATTTCACGTAGGGAAACAGACGCATTCCGTGAAGTGGTTTCCGTTGAAATAGACGGTGGGATTGGAGAAGCATCTCCAGCTAAGTTCTATGGTGAAACTGTACAATCTGCAGCAAATGCCTTTGAGAGTTGTTCATCAGCATTTGACGGTAACCTTGATCATATTCAAGATGTGATGCGAGAAATTGAATCAATGCTTGAAGGGAATTACGCTGTAAAATCAGCAATTGATATGGCATTGCACGACAGGTTGGGCAAGAAACTTGGTGTTCCTCTTTACAACCTTTGGGGACTTAACCCCCAAAACACACCATGCACATCCTTCACCATCGGTCTTGACGAACCAAATGTGATGGCTGAAAAAGCACGACAAGCTGAAAAGTATTCAATACTTAAAGTTAAACTTGGCACTAATCGTGATATAGAGATTCTTCAAACATTGCGTAGAGTCACCGACAAACCGATATATGTTGACGCAAACACTGCATGGACACCGAAAGAAGCTGTGCAAAAAATAAGACAACTTGAAGAATATGGCGTTGAATTGATCGAACAGCCGACAAAGTCCGATGATATTGAAGGACTTAAATATGTCCGAGAGAATTCAGAACTGCCCATTATTGCTGATGAAAGTGTAAAAAAAGTAAGTGATATTCCTGATTTAGTTGAAGCAGTCGATGGTATCAACATCAAATTGGTTAAATGTGGAGGTATTTCAGAAGCATTACGGATGATACATATTGCACGTGCCCACGGTTTGCTTGTTATGATCGGTTGCATGATTGAAAGTTCGCTTGGGATTACTGCTGCCGCACACCTGTCACCGCTCGTAAATTATGCCGACTTGGATGGTAACTTGTTGATTTCAAATGACCCGTATAGTGGTGTAACACTTGATAGTGGCAAATTGATTTTACCTAATCGTCCAGGTATTGGTGTTTTAGCAACATAATTAGAAGGATATACATTTCAAAGTAGAAAATATGAGATTATACAAAAAACAAATTACATCCAGTGAAAAACCGATTGCGAGTGGGCAATACGACATCGTATCAAAAACTGTCATTCAACAAAATCCTAAGGATTGGCTTCAGTTTGGTCTCGGCATTAGAGATGTTCAATTCGTACAGCTTCTTGAAACTGAACAACCTACTGTTAGATCAAATCGAGCTGATAGTTTTATTCAAGCGAATGTAAACGGTAAAGATGCTATCATACATTTTGAATTTCAGACACGTGATAGTACAGAAAAACAGATGGAACACCGAATTGCCGGTTACGTAGGAAGAGGAATTGAAACCTATGGCATGCCGGTTTATTCACATGTCGTCTATTTGCACCCTGATGCGGGACGAAACGACCCCGGTGAATATAGACAAAAGGGACATGGATATAACATACATATCCAATATAAGGTGATTAGACTCTGTGATTTGGATGGACAAAATATTCTTGATGCCAAAATCAAAGGATTAATTCCGTTCACACCTCTTATGAAGACTCCAGAAAATATAGGTACTGAAGAATGGTTTCGGCATTGTGTTCAAATCGCTACGTCAATTACAAAAAACGAGTCAGAACAGGCAGATTATCTTACCAACCTTGGCATACTTAGTGGTATAATATTAGACTATGAAATAATAAGAAAAATCATAATGGAGGAAACCATGCAAGAATCTTCTGTGATCCAACACTTTACACAACAAGGTATTGAACAAGGTATTGAACAAGGTATTGAACAAGGTATTGAACAAGGTATACGTGAAGGGACTATTGAAGCAATTCTTGAAGTTCTTGAGGAACAATTTCAATCCAACGATGTTCAGTCATTGAAACCTATACTTAAAAATATTGAAGAACTACAACGTCTAAAGCAAATACTTCGCAAGGCAGCACGGGCAACAAGTCTTGAAACCTTCAAACAAACTTTAGAGGAATAGGGGTTGAAAAGTGAAAACTATAAATCGCAATGTCCTTATCACAGGCGGCACAGGTATACTGGGTAGTGCAGTAACAAAAGCTTACCTTGCAAAAGGTAACACCGTTGCTGTAACATATCTGTTTGATAATGAGGTGGAACGTTTCAAGGAGTACAATCCTGAACTTAGCAATGATGTTACTTTCCTTTTTGCAAACGTTACTGATGAAGCAGAGGTACAGCAAACCATCAAAACTTTCATCACGCAATTTGGCAATCTTGATATTTTGGTGAATATCGTTGGTGGATTTGTCGGTGGCATCCCAACTGCAGAACTTGATGAGGACAAATGGAACTTCATGATGAATCTCAACCTAAAAAGCGTTTACCTCTGTTGTAAGGCAGCTATTCCATATATGACAGAACAAAGTTATGGTAAGATCGTTAATGTATCTGCACGTGCTGGTTTGAAAGGTGAAGCGGGTTTGAGTGCATATTGCGTGTCAAAAGGGGGAGTGCGGACATTGACCGAATCATTGGCTGCAGAAGTAATGGATTCTGGTATCAATGTCAATTGCATCATGCCGAGTATTATGGACACGCCAATGAACAGAGAAGCAATGCCAGATGAAGATCATGACCGTTGGGTCAAACCTGAGGATGTCGCCAAAGTAATTTATTTCCTTACCTCTGATGATGCATCTATAATCAACGGTGCTGCTATTCCTGTTTATGGTAGGGCTTAGAGTCTGTTTTCTAATCTTAGATATGTCCACGTCATAATCCCAATCAGGCCGTGGATTAACATTAACACCTTCCATTACCTGTGGAGGTTACTGTTTGTTTTTATCCATCCAAAATTCTCATCCCACCAAGTTATAGTGAATTCTAAATTTACCTTTACAGTTCTTTTTGTGTTTGATAGGTTGTAGTCGAGCAATTCAATGCACCTCTTACATTGACCGGTAGGCGAGGTTTCTAACCTCGCCTGTTGCAGTGTATAAGTAATGATAAAATCTACTATAATTTCCTAATGCCAAAAAAATAAGAATTTACTGCGTAAAAAATAAGCAACTTAAATTTTAATTATTGTTTTCAATCCTTGAAATCATTGTGAATGCTTGCTATTAACCATTTCTAAGTACTTGGCACTAATTTTGCTATATGATTTATGTCTTAGGCTTAATTATGAGTTTACACTCACATAGTATCGGATTTAGAAAGGTTTAAATTCAACAGGATGGAAGCAGTCGCTGAAACACAGAATGTATTAATCGTTGATGAAGATGTGAATCGGATAAATCAGTTAGACCAAGTCTTTGAGGCAAGCAGATATAACGTCATAGCGCATCTGACGCTACAGCAAGGTCTTCTGCAACAGGTCAAACAAGCAAATCCGGACATCATTCTGATTGGTGTGGAATCGCCTTGCGATAAGACTTTAGAAACCGTTTCTTCAATCAACCAAAATCATCCTTGCCCGATTGTAATGTTTGCACAAGATGCGCGA
The DNA here is from genome assembly GCA_963663765.2 of Candidatus Poribacteria bacterium. Lineage (GTDB taxonomy): Bacteria > Poribacteria > WGA-4E > WGA-4E > WGA-3G > MSPOR6. The sequence continues at coordinate 496,018 of CAXXUA010000004.1, forward strand.
TCTGAAACAATTCAAAACGCCACATTGGCGGGTGTATCCGCGTATGTTGTTGGAAAGCTTAGTAAGGAGCGGATCGAAACAATAATAAAAGCAGCTGTTGCTCGCTTTTGTAAGTTCCAAGCACTGCAACAAGAACTTGAAAAAACGAAAACAAGTCTCGCTGAACGAAAAGTCATTGAACGAGCAAAGGAAATCGTTGCCCAACAACGCGGGACTACCGAGGCAGAAGCATATCAAACATTACGGAAAATTGCGATGGATCGCAGAAAACGACTCGCAGAAATTGCCCAAGATGTCTTGTCAATCGCAGAAGTATTGACAAACAAGACATAAGAAATCTAATCATTACATTTTAGATTGAGATAAAGTGCTCGTTCAACGTTGAACGATGTTGCTAAATAAAAAGAGAATAACAAAGATATCCAACCAATGTTGGTTTGGGTTCGGACAGAGGTGTCCATCTGGCAAAAGCATTACGCTTTCTGATGGACGCTTTTTTGTTTTAACTTTTCATCAGTATTCATAAGATAGCAAATTCATATTCAGGTGCAATACTGACCGGATGCCACAGTATTAAAATTGGAGATTCAAAGATGACCCAACTTGAAAAGAAAAAACCGAGATTGAAGAGAACAGGTTCCCCAAAGAAGGACAAATCCAAACTTCATCCCGCTGAAGCACTCAAACGTGAAAAAAACGGTCTTGAAGTGATAGATGACATTCCACACTACGTCCGGAATGGGTGGGAGTCAATTCCGCCAGAAAAACGCGACAGACTTAAGTGGGTAGGAGTGTTCTACCGTCGACAAACTCCGGGTGCATTTATGATGCGTTTACGAATGTCAAGCGGATTAAGCAACGCTGATCAATTTCGGACTATCGCTTCAATCAGTGATGCACATGGACCAGGGTTTGTTGACCTCACCACTCGTCAGCAGATACAACTACGCGGATTTACTATTGAAACCGTGCAGAACATCTGGAACCAACTTGAAGAGGTCGGGTTAAACTCACTTCAAACCGGATTTGACAATATCCGGGGTGTTACAGGTTGTCCCGTTGCTGGACTGACACCCAATGAGTTGTTGGATGCTTCACTTGTTGCAAAGAAGTACACTGATATAATCGTAGGCAATAAGGAATTTACCGATCTTCCGCGTAAGTTCAATGTTGGCATTACAGGATGTTTGGACAACTGCACACACGCAGCATCTCAGGATATAGCGCTTACTCCTGCAGTTAAAGAGGTTGATGGTCAAGAAACAAAAGGCTTTAATGTCTTGGTCGGAGGGAAAATGGGTTCTGGCGGTTATACCCTTGCGGAAGACCTTGATGTGTTTGTTTTACCTGAAGATGCTGCGGCGTTGTGTGCTGAAATAACATTGATTTTTAAAGATCACGGTCCACGCACAGTTCGGAACAAATCACGAATGGCTTTTTTAATTGCTGACTGGGGAGTGGAGAAGTTCAGGAAAGAGTTAGAGTTTCGGTACGACAAATCACTTTTAACAGCAGGCATAGATATGCGCGGTAAGAAGAAAACAGACCATACAGGCATTTTCTCACAGAAGCAGAAAACACTTAACTATGTAGGACTTGTTGTACCAGTTGGACGCATGACAACAGCACAACTTTATGAAGTTGCACGCCTTGCTGATGAATACGGTTCAGGAGATATACGGTTAACCCAAGGACAGAATCTAATTATTCCCAATGTGCCGGATGCAAGAATTGGCGAGTTAACGGCTGAACCGCTCCTACAAGAATTACGCTATGATCCGTCAGAGGTTATGCGTGGAATGGTCAGCTGCACAGGTATTGACTACTGCCACTTCTCTCTCATTGAGACCAAAGAACGTGCAATGGAAGCCATCCGACACTTGGAAGCGAAACTCGGCAATACCAAGCCTCTTACCGTACATTGGTCAGGGTGTCCAAACGGATGTGGTAACCACGCTGCTGCTGATATTGGACTTCTCGGTAGAAAAACCAAAATCAATGGCGTCGTTACTGATGCTGTTGATGTATTTGTAAAAGGCGATACCGGTCCAAATCCAAAAATTGCAGCAAAGTTATTAGAAAATGTACCTTGCGATGATTTACCACAAGTACTTGAAGGACTTGTACCTTACCTATCAAAAAAATAAACTGAATATAACGATCAAATATTGGTAGGGTTGAGTAGAGTGAAACCCATAACTGTAAATTTAGCGAACACCAATAAGGTAGATACGGTTTCCTAACCGTACCTGGTTTATTCTGTTCTTGTAGGTTGGGTTGAGGAATGAAACCCAACCTACAAGAACATGAAGACCTAAATTGACGCTTATAGGTAAAGCAGAGCGAAACCCAGGGTTATTTAGTTATAGGTATTTTAGCTATTTCCTGAGAAAATCGCGACCGGCAAATCAACGGTATGAATGCCTGATGGCATTCCCCGGGTCGCTCCTACCGCGGGGTTTCTTTTTTTAAAAATCCAAAAATTAGGAAAACTGAATAATCCTGGCGAAATCCAACAACTACTGACAACTGAAAGGAAAATATAAAATAGGTGAAAAATGGATATTAAAAATAAAGCAACACAAATTAAACTGTTTAGTTTAAAAACGGTTCAGATGCGGACGTTTCATACGACATGGTTTGCCTTTTTCTTAGCCTTTTTCGGATGGTTCGGTATTGCTCCTCTTATGGCAATTGTCCGTGAAGATTTGATGTTAACGAAGACACAAGTTGGTAACACAATAATTGCCTCTGTTGCAATTACAGTGTTGGTCAGAGTTCTCATTGGTCCGCTTTGTGACCGAATCGGGTCTCGAAAGACGTATACGTGGCTGCTCATTCTCGGTTCAATACCGGTGATGGGTATCGGACTTGCACAGGATTACAAGACGTTCCTGCTATTCCGTTTAGCAATTGGCGCTATTGGTGCATCATTTGTTATCACGCAGTATCACACCTCAGTCATGTTCGCGCCGAATTGTATCGGGACTGCAAATGCTACTACTGCAGGTTGGGGAAATCTGGGAGGTGGTGTTACCCAGATGGTTATGCCGCTTATTTTTTCGGTTGTCTTGAGCTTTGGAGTGAATGAATTTCTTGGTTGGCGATTGGCTATGATTGTTCCAGGAATTGCCCTCTTTATCATGGGATTCGTCTATTACTTCTCTACCCAAGATGCACCAGATGGCGACTATAAGGAACTTCGCGAGCGAGGTGACCTTGAACCTGCTGAAGGCAAAGGTATGGAATCTTTCTTGCTTGCAATTACAGATTATCGCGTTTGGGCACTATTTTTTATTTATGCTGCATGTTTCGGCTTAGAACTTACCATTAACAATGTTGCCGCACTTTACTACCATGACCGCTTCCAATTAAATGTCCACACAGCGGGACTCATTGCAGGTTTGTTCGGACTGATGAACATTTTTGCACGCACTGTCGGCGGTGTTTTCTCTGATTTCTTTGCGAAAAACATGGGGCTACGAGGACGTGTCCTGTTTTTGTTTATTGTCCTATTAGGTGAAGGTATTATGCTTATGCTGTTCTCGCAGATGGCACTCCTCATTTTTGCTATTCTAACTATGCTTGTCTTTAGTTTTTTTGTCCAAATGGCCGAAGGCGCAACGTATGGTATTGTCCCATTTATTAACAGGAAAGCATTAGGAGCAGTTGCTGGTATTGTCGGTGCTGGTGGAAATGCAGGAGCAGTTGCTGCAGGCTTCCTTTTTCGGGCAGAAAGTATCACAACACAGCAGGCATTCCTTTTCCTTGGTGGAATGGTAATTGTTGGTGCATTTGGAACGGCTTTAGTGCGGTTCTCGCCCGCAGTACAAGACGCCGAAAAAAGAGCATTTAATGCTGCACTTGCAGAAAAACAACGTCTGAAGGCAGAAACAGGGAATGTCCATGCCTAATAATGTGCTTAGTCTCAATTAGCGATTGAGGTTAAAAAGCAAATAGTTAATGAAATTGTGAATTTACCTCTATTCATGGGAGATATTAGTGAAAAGTTCAACAGGAAAAGCCGTTTGTCCTTATTGTGGCGTCGGTTGTGTTATCCGCGCGAAAGTTCAAGAAAACAAGATCACGAGGATTTCAGCAGACGACGATGTAGCACCAAATTTCGGTATGCTTTGCCCAAAAGGCGCCCATCTCAAACAAGTATTTCAAAATCACGATGGTAGACTTGCTTATCCGATGATTCGGGAGCGCAAGGGTGAAGCACCGCGTCAAGTTTCGTGGGAACAAGCCATCGCCTTTACAGCGAATCGTCTTCAGGAGATTCGGTTAGAACACGGTAAGGATGCTCTTGCCTTATACGGGTCAGGACAATTGGACACCGAAACCTCATACACTTTCAATAAGTTATTCAAAGGATTTCTGCGAACGAATAATATCGACACGAATAGTCGACTCTGCATGTCTTCTGCAGTTGTTGGTTATAATCAAGCGTTCGGTTCAGATGGACCACCGACCTGCTATGATGATATCCAGCATGCGGATGTATTTCTAATCATCGGGGCGAACATGGCGGCAAACCATCCTGTTCTATTTCAAATGATTAGAAAACGACGGGCATCAGAACCCAATGTGCGAATTATCGCAGTAGACCCGCGACGTACCCAGACAGCAGAATTTTCTGATGTACATGTCCCACTTGCACCGGGAAGCGATGTCGCTTTCCTGCAACTTATTGCAAAACGTCTGCTCGCAATGGGACGTGTTGATAAACGTTTTGTCCAAAGAAATACGGAAAACTTTAGCGCTTATAAAAATCATCTTGAAAGTCTTGACGAAGAAAAACTTCTCTCTATTTGTGATGTCCATCCAGGTCGTATTGACGAAATTGTCGAATTTTTATCAAAACCGAGCAATCGTCTACTTAGTTTTTACTGTCAAGGCACAAATCAAAGCACAAGCGGGGTTGATAAAAATGTTGCACTTATCAATCTTCATCTTCAGTTAGGTGAGGTAGGAATAAAGGGTGCCGGTCCCTTCTCATTGACAGGACAACCGAATGCTATGGGTGGTAGAGAGGTTGGATATCTGTCACATCAATTACCGGGCTATCGCGTTGTTACCAATGATATGCACCGCGCTTATCTTGAAGGGGCGTGGAGAATTCCACCCGGAAGTATTGATCCTGAACCAGGATTAACGGCTGTGCCAATGTTTGAAGCTGCCGATGCAGGGGATGTCCGTGCACTCTGGATTGTATGTACAAATCCTGCTGTAAGTATGCCCGATACAAAGGTATCTCAATCGGGACTAAAACGTGCTGACTTTGTAATCGTGCAGGATTGTTATTATCCGACAGAAACAGCGGAATATGCTGATGTGCTACTTCCCGCTGCGCAGTGGGGTGAAAAACGTGGCACAATGACAAATAGTGAACGTCTGGTTGTCCGAAGCGATAAATTTCTGGATCCGCCTGGAGAAGCGAGACCCGATTGGTGGATATTCTCACAAATTGCCAAGGTGATGGGATTCAAACGTGATTTTGATTTTCACAACCACGAGGAAATTTGGGACGAATATCGTTTGTTGACCGCAGGAACACCGTGTGACCAGATAGGGATGACGAATGAACGGCTTGAAAAAACGTCACTCCGATGGCCTTGTCCTAACCCGCGACACCCTGGAACGCTTCGTCGTTATACACGCAGAAAATTTTACACACCATCTGGAAAGGCACAATTTAAAACGCCTGTCTATCAACCACCCAATGAAATAACAGATGAAGAATTTCCATTCGGTTTGACAACTGGGCGCGTTGCGAGTCAATGGCATACACGAACCCGTACTGGCAAAGTGCCACAATTGACACGAAAAGACCCTGAACCTTTCGTTGAAATTCATCCTGACGATGCAGCGGAAAATAAGGTTGAAGACGGAGATTGGATTTATCTTGTTGGACGACGTGGGAGATGTTATGCGCGTGCACGCGTTACAGATACTATTCGGCGCGGATTGTTGTTCACACCGTTCCATTGGGGCGATCTTTTTCACGCGGAGACGAATGCGAATTATGTAACAAATTCGGCGTTTGATCCGGTGTCTAAGCAACCGGAGTTAAAATACTGTGCTGTGCGGATTGAAACTGCAGGACAGCACGAAGATGCCGCACCTATAACACAGATTTCCTGAATCAAAAAAGAGAAGGGCAGGTAGGAATGCCTGCCCATAACATTCACCGGACACGAACGCCGGTTTCGAAAATCTAAAAGTTACACTTTGGGTGGTGTAATCTCATAGTTTACACTTTTATTGCAGATAATCATGGAGTGGGCACCTTTAGCAAGTTTAGAGTATTTTGCCAAGTCTGGCAGATGGTTCATCAACTCGTAAAAGTCTTTGCTATCAAACTCAACCTGTTTCCGTTCGGATTTCCCATCATATTCGCTATCTACCCACATGCTGCCGTGGCGATGGAACGTCTTACGACCAACGTGTTTCGTGTCAGCATACTGTCTCTTGGACCGAAGGATTTTCCGTTCTTCTAATTCCCGGTTGTCTCTAATCCTCTCGTGGATAGGTATCGCTTCCGTGTAGGCATCTGAAATCCGTGAATCATCATACACTTTTCGTAGTGAACCATCGTCTGCATCAACAAATGATGTGTAAGGTGTGGGTACCCCGTATTTCTTACTAAGGCGTTTAATCTCATTATAAAGTTCGTCGCTTCCATCACCCAGTGCAGCTTGGTCCACCAGTTCCGCTATTCTACCTTGCGCCCAGAGGTGCGGCAAATAATCGTGGTCCGGTTCAAGCTTAGAGAAGTGAACGTTTTTGGAGAATTCATACCCTCCGCTGCCGATGATCCCGCTAAGTTTGAGGACAGTGTCGCCGTGGTCTTCATAGCGTCCGAGGATTGTTAACTGCTCCTCACGGAACAGGTCTGGCAGGTTTTTTGGGGTTAATTCTTTCGTAATAATCCGTCCGAAATTAATTCCAACATCCACCAGTACTGGTTCATTCATTTTTCTGAAGAGAGAGGACACAGCATCTTCAATGTTTTCGTTTGGCGTTACATAGTTACGTGTACCACCGTTATCTGCCGCCATTTTGTCAAGTAAATGGTCATTCACATCGTACCCAACACCAAATACGAAAATGCGAGATTGATTTTTATTTGCCTTCGCGACATTTTCAAGGATTCTCGCTGCGTTCGTTACACCCACAGTTGGTCGTCCATCCGTAAGGAATACGATGATCCTTGGACGGTTTGGATCCGGGTTCTCCGCTAACGCAGTACGAAGTGCATCATTAATGTTTGTCATACCGCGTCCTTCAATATCGTTAATGAACGCGAAGGCTTTTTCACGACCATTTATCACATCAATGAGCTTGTCGGACAAAACTGTGGAGTCGGGCCAACGTTCGCCACCAAACCATTCTTCGCCTCTGTTCAACCTATCAGTTAAGGAAGTCATATCTTCGTTGAACAGGATAAGATTGAACCGATCACCTTCGTTCAGATTCTGGACACAATAGCGGAGTGCTTCTTTCACTTGTGTGACTTTTCGACCCGCCATGCTGCCAGAATGGTCTAAGACGAAGATGAAATCCTTCTCAACAATTTCTGTCTGTTTCACCTCGTACTTAGGCGAAACGAGCAGCATAAAGATTCCATCTTCTTTCTCATCGGTGCGATGGGTGAGTAAGGTAATCCCAAAATTTTCGTCCGAAACCGAATAATAACAGAGAAAATCGTCGTCTGGATCTACATCCGTGGCTTCATAACTGACCCGTACGTGGTGATCGTCCTTGCGGTCGATGGTGACCTCGTGTGAGGGTGAATGCATCATCCTGAGCGCGTCATCACTTTTAATCTCCATTTCAATATGGAGATTTCCGATCGGGGCAGATGCCGATTTCGCGAGCGATAAAGGATAGGTATATTTTGCATGATCGCTATCCATGGAAATAATCTGAGAATATTCAAATTGAACACGTCGTTCACCGTATGCTGGAATTCCAGGTACCTTTGCTACAAACGCCTGCATTCCGATATGCTCCAGAATAGCCTTGTTATCACCGTAGCGGGCACTGTCCCAATAAATCCGGTGGGATTCTTCTTGAGAGAGGAGTTTTCCGCTTACCAATTCTCCATCAATGGAGAGTGCAAGTTTTGAGATGACTGCATCATCTGGCACAGGGAAGATATACATACCGTTTACTTCACAGCTGTTCGGATTGACGAAAACCTGGTCTATCTTCGTTGTCGTGAGTTGGTTTTTAATGCCGATCTTGATGAGGTGGCGATCAATTTTTAAGGGGATCGCACGACCCCCTGCATGTTGAAGAGAAACTATAGTTAACATTGTTCGCTCCTTTTGTTTATCATTAAATCTATTATTATAGTATATATACATATAATATATTACTATATGTAGTATACTACATGACGTGTTTGAAAGTCAAATCTATTTTTTAATGTGTAAATATTTTAGTCGTTGTAGTTGGATCATGATCGCCTATAATCTCAATAGTAGCTTGATTTTTCAGTCAAAAGTTGTTCGATGGTGGTACCAAAAACTTTGGCTATCAGGTAGCATCTCCAAACCGAAGGTGAATCTTTTCCTTTCTCAAAACGGGAAACCATCATTTGCGATGTACCGATCTCCTTAGCAAGTTCGGCTTGGGTCATCTTTCGGATAACGCGTTCCCTTCGGATGTTTTCGCCGAGCGTTTCTCGAATGTGTTGCGGAATGCCGGATCTACCTTTTCTCATGAGATTCTCCAATATTGATCTATATAATAAATTATTTGTAAAACTAATAATTTATTATACTGTATTTCCTGCCTTAAGTCAATTTATTTTATTGTTAATCGGATGGAAGTCTGTCTGTGACCGGTTCTTGCACCATAGGAATAACGTAACTCCGAATCATCAACCCATCTATCGTCTCTGTCTCTGTGCGCGGTTCTGGCGGCTCGCGATGATCGAATACTACGTAGTAACCCGCCGCTACACATTCTGTTGATAGATACGCGGAGAGTTGTTTCTTCCCTACGGCATAGTGCCGGGCACTTCGCCATATCTTTGTTTCAATGACATATTTTCTCTGATTGTGAAAAATAATCAGATCCATTCTGCCGCGCCCTGTTGGAACTTCCATATACATTACCCCGTTCACGCTGGTAACGAACTAGCCCAGATAAGCAAAGAGCAAGTGCTGTCCGATGAATTCTTGAGGGGTTTCGGGGACTTGTAGAATCCTGAATCCAACGCGGGCAATAAAGTCTCGGAAGTTATCCAAAAGCCGCTCCATCTGTATCTGTCCGAAGTCGGTTAGGTACTCAAACCTATCGGTATCTTCGGGGAAGTAGTCACGCTCCAATCCGTTGACTAATGGTTTGAATGCTTGGATAATACGGTATAGGTAAATCGGGTTGACAATCTCACACTTTCTGTCAACCCCTTTCGTGATGACCCCCAGAGGCATTCAATTGTCGATGTTTGCTCCTAAGAGTGCAAGTGCTTCTTTAGGTCTTGCTGCAAAATAGCGGAACGCATAAGCTATTTTAGTGTTTTGCGAAGTGCGCAACAGAGTAAGGGTCGCATTCCGTAATGCACACATCACTTGAGGTATGTTGCCATCCCGCACTTGAGACGCATCCTCATCAAATAACACATCCCGCGTGCGATGCGACAGGTTCTCTATCGCCCAATGTCCACGACGGATCATCAAAATCCGTTCTGCTGAGCCACACTCGGGTGTCAAACTTGTTATGCCATATTGTGTCATACTGGTCTTTTTCCCGGATCGGGTATGTTCTCGTTCTGTCTTGTATTGATACACTTGTGCAAGCCCCGGCCACTCTTCATAACCTGAATCTATCATGATTGTACTGACAAGATTGTGCTGGTCGTCATCGTGCGCTGTTGGATCCAGCCATTTTCTTTTTCAATAGTGCTGCACGTATCTGTATGTGCGCCGATATCCTTATGTAAGCATTCATAAGTGTTTTCGTGAGGGGACAAGATGCCAGGTTCAAAGACGGTGCGAATACCTTCTAAAAGTTTAGGTTGGTTCTCTTTGACAGGCATGACATAATCCGCATCCGCATCACATAAATCTTGACAGAACTTGCGTTGTGTCAGAAGCGCATCTGTTGTCACCACCTTTCCTGCGACATCAAACGCTTCAAGGATGCGTGAAGCAATAGGGATTTCATTAGTTTTGTCAGACACGGGACGCTGTGTGAGGGTTATGCCGAGTTGATGCGTTACAACAGATAATAGGTGTGTGATTTGAGCATCTTGAGTGAGACTTCCACATAAGATTTTGCCATCTATGGCGACTGCGTCCTTATCTTCTGTGTCAATAGTATCGAACACATCAGCTGCCAACTCGCTGAGTGTTTTTTCTAAAGCACTGATGTCTAACTTTTTGAAACAATAATGGAGTGTTGAGGCACAGGGTGTCTTCTGATGGGTGAACCCAAGGGCTACAGCGAGTTCGGGCGGATAAGTGCGCCCCCATTCAGCGATGGCACTATAACTATGATATCCACACATCATAGCGACCACAGAAAGACCTAAAATAGCGGGTAGCGGATGTCGTTTTCCTCGTGGGTTGCGTTTATCAGGAACTTCTGCTAACATATCAAGTAGATGGCGAGATTCTTTTTTCGTCATTTTTACCTCCAAAGCATAAATGCTTATATATATTTTGAGGTAAAGTATATCAGAAATAGCGTGAGAAGTCACGCTATTTCTGATATATACAGACATACGCCCAAACTAATATCGACAATTGAATGCCTCTGGATTCCAGACACTTCTGCAACAAACGCACGTGTCCTGATATGTTCAAGGATTGCTGTATTATTACTCAAACGAGCACTTAATCTATAAATCTCATGCGATTCCTCATGAGAATACAATTTACCTTCTACCGGCTTTCCATCAATAGAAAGTGTAAAGTTAGAATGCTCTGTATCGTCTGGGACAGGGAAGATATAAGCACCTTCTATTGTAAAAATGTTCGGATTGATAAAAACTTGGTTAATTTTTGTAGTTGTCAGTTGATTATTGACTGTGATATTGATATGGTACCGATCAATTTTAAACCGGATTGCGCGACCATTGCTCTGTTCAATGTTTAATATAGTCAGCATGTTTTTCTCCTTTCTGTAGCGGCATTGATAAAGGCTTCAAATAATTTTATTGCATGTTTAAGAAACCCTCCATTAGGGTACGGAGAGGTATATTTATTTCCCATTCGTTCAGGATGGTATTGTACAGCAATAACAAACGGCTTTGCTGGATATTCTATTGCTTCAATGATTCCATCTTCTGATTGAGCAGTTACAATAAGACCTTCGCCGATAGTTTTCACAGCTTGATGATGGGCTGAATTGACTTCTGTGAAGCTATCATCAGTAAATTGGTTAAGCAGGCTACCTGGTTGAATCTTAATATTATGCCAAGCATCATATTTACTTTGCTCATCTTTATGAAGTAAACAGTTATTAAGTTGCGTGTGAATATCTTGGTAGAGGCTGCCACCCGTTGCAACATTCAGTATCTGAATCCCGCGGCATATACCAAAGACAGGTATATCGACTTCTAATGCCTTCAGACATAATTGTAACTCTGATGTATCGCGCGACCTGCTAACGCCTTTGATCTTGCTAATACCCTTAACATGGTACCGAGATTCATTATAACGGCGCGGATCAATATCACCTCCGCCAGGAAGTAAAAGTCCATCAAGATCAGCAACAATTTTTTCTGCAGCTCTATTGTCACGGATAAATAATTCTTTAACTCTTCCTCCATGTTTCTCAATCGCATATACATAATTTTCAGAGTTATAGCATTCTGTAATTCCAATTATGGGTTCCATTTTGATTTTCTCCTTTTTATAGTTTTGAACAATTAGTTACTAAAAGTTCTTTATTTTAGCAGTGTTGCGCGGTTAATCATTCTTTGTAGATATGGTATGATTCGGTCATTCGTGGTTTCTTGATTAGATACTGGACAAATATGGATAAGTGTTTCACCATCTACTAAGTAAAAATCTTGAGCCACCAATACAATATTGCCATTCCTAAATCCAACAGCTTCGTCAAAAATGACAATTTTCCAGTTTTCATGCGTTGGATCATCCTCGTAGAGATTGCGATATTGGATGAGGTTTATAGAGATATTTCGGTCACGGAGAACTGAGACATTTAGGTTTTTCATTTTAGATGTCCTCCTTCGGCGTGCTATGTTATAGAAAATGGACTATCCGCATTCTTGCACTCCAGCGGTGTGCTATGTGCGGTTCCCACGTCCCCGCTCCGCTGGAGCGGGGACGTGGACTGACAATGTGACTATAACCATATTGCTCCGCTGGAGCAAAGAAAATTTCTGTTTTGGTCGTTGTGTCTTGATTTGGTAACATAAACGGTGAACCAATTTCTTATCAACACATGTTTGAAAAAAAATTGTCCAAACTATGGTTATATTTATCATTTAAAATTATATTATAATACATAATATAATAATATATTACTATAAGTAGTGTACTGCCTAAAACTTTTAAAGTCAAATTTATTTTTGAATGTGTAAATATTTTAGACCTCTCAGCCGGACAGGGTGTAGACTTCTGATAAAAAATGTGGCTTATTTGTAATCAATCCGAAGCATCTTTTCAATCACTTCAAGGATATCCGGAGCATCGGTGAGATATCGATTTTTTGTTTGTTCAATGAGATCGCTAGGAATGCCGTGCAACGCTTCAGCAACAGGCCCAGCGATAGCAGCGAGTGTGTCGGAATCACCACCAAGAGAGATAGCATTTCGCACTGCATCTTCGTAACTCACTGACTCCAGGGCACATGTTATTGCTTGTGGAACAGACCCCATGCAGGTCACGGGTCCAGGGAATCCGGGCGTAAATACTAGCGGGTACTCTGGTGGGTAATCGGAACGGATTTCGTCTACTGTCTGTGTCAAGTCATAACCGTATTCAGTAGCGATAATTTGGCGAATGTCTGCAGAGTTTTTGCCATGAAACGCGAGCCAGATAGTGTGTGTCGTTGCCCGCGCGCCTTTCATGCCTTCTGCGTGGTTGTGTGTGATCTCGGTGACCTTATCGGAAGCGGAGAGAGCAGCTTCCAGATCGTCACGGTTCAGGAACGCCGCTGGAGAAACACGCATCGCTGCACCGTTGCCGTAACTGTTGTAAGGCTCAGGTACATCGGAATCTCTCCATTTCCGAAACATTCCACCGTAGCCTCGACCATGATAGCGACGGCACCACGCCTGCATCGTCTCTGCTGGCGGAAGGTCATGCAGCAGAATATCCGCGACTGCGATTGTGCAGACAGTATCATCTGTGAAACGGCAATATTTACCGAAAAACGGAACATCCTTTGTCTTAATTCGGTATCGTTTGTGTTCATACATGGAACCAGCAATGTCGCCTATGATTGCACCTAACATGTTTGCTCCTTTTTCAGGGTGGTTCTAAAACTCTACACGTCTGCTGACGCACTCGTAGGATCGCAAGCACCGCTAAACTTAAGACTTTGTACCCCTATATCCACATAAGCACTAAAGTGTGTATCGTCATGATTTTCAGCAACATCAATTTGCGTGGATCCATATCCGATCTTTTCGAGAAAAAGAAAAATAATAATTTTCAACGCCTCGGGTGTGATAATCGTAGCACGCTTTAATCGGACTAACTTTTTTTCCCTTACTAAGGCTTGGATCTCATGATTTACTTGTTCTCCCCAGAGATTTACACTTGCATTTCTTCTGTTTTTGAGCTCTTTTGCTCACCTGATAAACAAAACTGATCTGCTAATTGGTTCTTGGCCTCTATATTTGAAATGGCACCGTTTGAATAGTCAAGATTAAGCAAGGCCTGTCTAATAACATTAAGGGTTGGAAGCTTGATTGTAGTTGTATTGCCAACTTCGTCAAAACCATCTATTTCGCGCAACTCCATGATAAAAACCTCCCGATATATTTCAAAACTATATGTGCTAAAATACTTATTTAGTATCTATAGTAATAATTATACATTAAAAAGAAATAAATTGCAAATATTTCTTTAAAACCGTTGAGATACCAATACCTACAAGTACTCGTTGTAGTTGGATCATGATCGCCTATAATCTCAATAGTAGCTTGATTTTTCAGTCAAAAGTTGTTCGATGGTAGTACCAAAAACTTTGGCTATCAGGTAGCATCTCCAAACTGAAGGTGAATCTTTTCCTTTCTCAAAACGGGAAACCATCATTTGCGATGTACCGATCTCCTTTGCAAGTTCGGCTTGGGTCATCTTTCGGATAACGCGTTCCCTTCGGATGTTTTCGCCGAGTGATTCTCGGATGTGTTGCGGAATGCTGGATCTGCCTTTTCTCATGAGATTCTCCAATATCGATCTATATAATAATTTATTAGCAAATATAATAATTTATTATATCATATTTACTGCCTTAAGTCAATTTTTTTGTTAATCGGATGGAAACCTGTCTATGGACGTTCTTGTACCACAGGAATAACGTAACTTCGAATCATCAATCCATCTATCGTCTCTGTTTCTGTGCGCGGTTCTGGCGGCTCGCGATGATCGAATACCACGTAGTAACCCTCCGTTACGCCTTCTGTTGATAGATACGCGGTGAGTTGCTGCTTTGCTTCGCCATAGTGCCGGGTACTTCGCCATATCTTTGTTTCAATGACATATTTTCTCTGATTGTGAAAAATAATCTGATCCATCCTGCCGCGGTCTGTTGGGACTTCCATATACATTGACATGTTCACGCGGGTAATACCTTTTTCATGTGATAATGTCTCATTAGCAGCGGAAATCTGGTAGGAGCGACCTCCCGGTCGCGACCGGGAGGTCGCTCCTACCGAAGAGAGTAACCCCCTGCCAGTAAACAGTAGAATTCCTTAATGAGACAAGATTTATTTGAATTGGTATAATAAACTGGTCCAGATAAGCAAAGAGTAAGTGCTGTCCGATGAATTCTTGAGGGTTTTCGGGGACTTGTAGAATCCTGAATCCAACTCGGGTAATTAGGTCAGGTCTTCAGCAGTAAGGGCTGCAACAGCGCGTTGGAAAAAAGTTGTCTTGCCCGATTCTCGGGGTGCAAAGATGACAATATAACGTCCCTCTTTGACGCGCTTGACGAATTCTGTGAGTTCTTCCGTTAGTGAGACAATTTAATTCCCTTCATTAGAAGGCGTCACTCCATCTGCGGTTTTTCAAAACTTATTTTCAGCCCTTGATCGCGGAGCGTCTTTTGGATTACTGCTGCGGTTTTCTCAATTGAATCCATCTGAGCCACCGTGGTGTGAAACTGTTTGACGAAATCTGCCTGCTGGGGGGGCGTGAGTGCGTTGAGACGTTCGACATTAGGTTTGACGACAGTTTTCTTGTTCAGGGTAAGTATGTTGTCGTTTTCAAGTTGAAAGAGGTAACGAACAAGCCCGGTGTGGTCTTTTATTTCACATTTGTGTTCTGTGCATTCGCGATATTTTTTCGGTAGCGTACACAATGGGTTATCACAGGTGAGTATTGTGCTGTGCCGGGGCTCACATGTGAAGAATGTTTCACCGCATCCCCCCACGTCCATCCTATAGCCACATAATAAGAAGCTATCGCCAGCACATGTCGGGTCTCCACATCTGGGGCAGGTATCAATCTCCGCGAGAGAACTTTTCAGTTTGTAGTATTTTATAAAAGCTGCTGTTGATATATCTGCAAGGGTGTCCCCCCATTCCGCTGCGGTGATGTCTCGTAGCGCGGATACCATCTGTTTAGGATTTTGATTGATGCCTAAACCCATATCTGGATTTTTCTCTATTTTTCGGTATGTGAGAATTGCTGGAATAATCGGATACTGTTGGAGGAACGTCTCGGGATAACGCGTGTGAAAATCTACGAGTGTCGGAAATGAGGAACATATTTCTTTTAGTATCTTTCGGGTTTCTATTTTGAGGCTTTGTAACAGACGGCGGGTCTCTACTGAAACGATGTCACAGAATTCTTGAAGATTAGACCGTTTTCGAGGATAGACGGTGCATGTTTTTTCGCCGGGGGTTCGGACGTGTTCCACACATAAAGCATGGTTCTCTCCACAAACGTCACAAGTGTTTTCCCCGGTATAATGATTGATGTATCCCTTATCACAGGCCAAGATGAGCTGATGGCACCTTGAACATATCGGGTAGTTTTTTGGCCTGCAAAATTTATCTCCGCATTTGGGGCAGGCGTCAATATCGCTTTCTGTAAAATGGAGTCCAAGTTTGTCTATTAAATACGAGGCCATGTCTCCTTGGAAAACACGTTTACAATTTATTAACGTACCTCTTCGGATACTGATGTTATTTCCGTTGACGCGTTGCGGAATAAAATCTAATGCGATCTCTGTGATATACCGGAGTAGGTCCTTCTGTTCGTTTTCTGGCAGGTTTGCAATCGGTTTTCGAAGTTTGAGAAACGGTGTAACATCATCTAGGCGTACCTCTTTACTGACGGTCAAGAAAATGGGTATGATTGGATCATGCTCAAGCAGTTCTAAAGGGGTTTTAACTCCAAAATCGGTAAGGGTAGGATAGGGGTCTCTCCCTTTCTCAAGCTTTTCCTTGTATTGATTTTCAAGGGTTCTGATGGGGTCAATCTGTATCTGCATCTCAAGGTTCATTTTAGGAATCCTCCAATCCTCTACCCATAGGCGTCGACTTAAGAAAAAAGTGTTGGTGTTGATTCACTTCCACAATAGGTCAAAATCCTTAAGTATTGACGCATGTGGTGCAACCCGGGGATTACCGTTGGGTGAATGGGTTTGGTAGAATACGAGTATAGCATTCTACATGATTTGCTATGATTTATACCTTTGATTTCTTGATTTTCCGGTCCTTACGACATAAATTAATAATCCACAATTTTATTCTATCTCAGAATATTTATTGAGGACAATTGCATCTAAAATCTACCAAAATTGAGTTTACGGTGATACGGTAGCAAGCGATTGTAACTCTTTGCCAATATATAAAAGCATCTTATCAAGACTCTGGTACATCTGAATAGTCTTGTTAACTTCACCAACTTTTATTATACGAATTGCTTCTTGGAGTTGTGTATCAAACCTTAAGTCCACAATCTGTTCAATACCTACGTTGAGGTTAAAGAGTTGTTGCGCACGAAGTGTCATCCAACGTAGACTTACTCGATATCCATTCTGCATAAGTGTTTGTCGAAATGCTGGTAGTTCCTTTTCAAGCAAACTAAAATCTCTCGGAAGTTCTCCAGTACGCATAACCTCCTGCTCAATCCAATTCGCAACAAAATCCTCTACCGAATCCTTTTCTATAACAAGTCTCTGCATAATCTGTTCCAATTTTTCAGGTTGTTCTTCGGCAATTTCTACTTGAGGTGTAATACCAGATTTGTCAATAGATGTACCATTCGGTGTATAGTATGAGGAGATCGTAAGGGACATAGCACCAATCCCAGTAAGAGGATACCGTTTTTGAACTACACCTTTCCCATAGGTTTTTGTTCCAACAAGAATACCACGACCAGTGTCTTTTATCGCCCCCGCAACAATTTCAGAAGCACTCGCACTATATTGATCAACAAGCACAACAAGCGGTATTTTAGGATCACACAAGACTGCGGAATGTGCAGGATACTCGCCATCAAATACTGACTTTCTACCCTTCGTTGAAACAATCACACCTTCGTCAATAAACGCATCCGCGATATGATACGCGGTCTCAAGTAGTCCACCTTTATTACTACGCAAATCCAAAATCAAGGCTTTCATTCCTGCTTTTACATGTGCTTCAAGTGCGTTGTTGAATTCCTCTTCTGTTCCTCCAACTCGATCCTTTCCAATAAACTCAATAATTCGAATATACCCAATCTTGTTATCAAGCATCGTTGACTGTACGCTGGAGATAGATATTTTGGCACGTGTCAATTTTACATCAAAGGGTTCAATAAATTTTCTCTGAACAGTGATCGTCACCTCAGAATCAACTTCACCTCTTAGTAAATCAACGACATCATCAATCGTCATACCCGATCTTTCACCCAAATATATCTGTTTCCCATTTACCTTCGTGATATAATCTCCAGCTTTTAATTGCGCTGATTCAGCAGGGGTGCCAGGAATCGGTTTAGATATCTTAATAAATCCACGATGATCCGGGTAAATGTTAATACCAAGTCCCCCAAATTCCGCATTGTATAAATTCTCAACTGATCGTTGATGGTCACGTTCTGATATGAAAAAGGTGTACGGATCACCTATTGCTGCAAATGCCCCTTTAATTGCTCCTAAATACATCTCGTCTCTGTCAATGGGTTTATAATAGTTTTTCTCTACAGTATATAAAGCCCTCTCAAGTGCTTCATTCAACATTCTAAGTGTTATACGTTCTTTTTCATTTGCCGCATCTTTTTCACTTGAATGTATGAGAAGGAGTGGAACGCCAATTGCAATCACTAAAACGAAGATGGAGAGAGTGAATCTTTTCATGAGTATACTCCAAACTTATGTATTGGTCAGACTGTTTTCTAATGTTGTGTTATCTGGATGATCATATATTATCACAATCCCATTATATCTTCAATTGATTTTTGTATTGATGGGTGTGTAAAGTTTTTGTAGAAACTCTGATATTAAAAGAAGTGCGTCCAGTTACTATCAAAGCTTGCTTGACGTTAGGGAACTGTGGACATCGTAGGGGCGAGGTTTCCTCGCCAGCGTAAGACTTCTTTTCGTGCGTGGAGACCCCGCCCCTACGCACAGTAACCAAAACTTTACACACCCTGTATTGATTCCCAATGACTCCATTTTGTTGGATGGTTGAAACTCAGATTTCCCCGTTTCACATCATTTCGTATTCGGTCTCGTTTTCCATCTATTGTGTAACCAAAGCCATTGCTC
This sequence comes from Candidatus Poribacteria bacterium, assembly GCA_963663765.2. GTDB lineage: Bacteria > Poribacteria > WGA-4E > WGA-4E > WGA-3G > MSPOR6. Next base: position 514,936 of record CAXXUA010000004.1, read on the forward strand.
CGGATATTCAATGATGTATCCCTCTAACGTTTCCATTAACTTTCTCGTCCATTTTTCAATATCTTTCTCAGTATCGTTTGTTTTTTCCAAGTGAATAGGGGGAGAAATATAAACACGATGTTTGTCATTAGGAAGGCGAATATCCAATGAGAAAATTATGGGTGCTCCTGTTTTCAAAGCAAGAGCTACAGGTCCTCTTGCAGTAGAAGCGAGTTTACCAAAAAAATCAACAAACACACCCTGTTCTCCAGCATTCTGATCGGCGAAAAATCCTACTGCATTTTTGTCTTTTAGTGTTCGTAACGTTTCACGAACTGCCTGCTGTTTTGGGATTATTTCTAAACTTAGAAGTTCACGCCGTCTCCAAATAAATGTATTTAACTTTTCATTCTTCAATGGAAATGCTATTGCTTTCCCACGATTTGGAATGAGAACTCCGTATACAAGCGAAAGTAGCTCCCAATTCCCAAAATGTGGTAAAAACACGATGACACCTTTCTCTTCAGATAATGCATTATAAAGATGTTCTCTACCTTCAACGGACACTTCATCCCAGATGTTATCAGCATTCAATTTTGTGAAACGCAGAAACTCAATAATTGTCTTACTGAAATTGACAAAACTCGCTCTACATATTTCAGTCCGATTTTCGTCACTTAGGCCGTTTCCAAAAGCGATCTGTAAATTATTAAGTGCTATTTCCCTCCGTTTCTTGAGAGTCATATAAAGCATTCTACCGATTCCGGTTGCAAGTATGATTGATAACTTTTTAGGCAGCACATTACAGACCCAACTGAACGTCAACACCATCAGATACACGAAACTATCTTTCCATTTACTTCTTGTGGACATAACATTACCTGTCCAATACCTCATCTAATTGCCATAGATAACCAAGACCGTCCCAACCACCTGTTGCTAACTTTTTTCCATCTGGACTGAAACTTACTGCTTTCACTCCTCCAATATGAGCTAAACAAGTATTTATGTGTTGTCCTGATTCTATATCCCAGAGTTGGGTTCCTGCACCCCAACATGCAAGTGCTATGGTTTTTCCATCAGGACTAAAAACGAGATCTTCAACAAGAGATATTCTAATGTCAATTGTTTTCTTGATTGTTTGGGTTTGGACATCCCAAAGTATAACTGTTCTATCTCTACTGTAACTTGCAAGAGTCTTACCATCCGGACTAAAACTGACACAATTAACTTCTTTTGTATGTCCCTCAAGAGTCATTATATAATTACCAAATTGCATATCCCAGAGACGAACGTTCGTATCATTGCTTGCACTTGCTAATAGTTTCCCATCAGGACTAATACTTACTGCATTAACTGTCTGTGAATGTCCTTCTAATATACGGTTATCTCTTTCAATATCTAAATCCCAAATTCTCACAACACTATCACTACTTCCACTTACGACCTTCTTACCATTTGGTGAAAAAGCTACACACATAACAGGACCATCATGATTACTGAAAATATGCTTTTGAGTTCCACTGGAGATATCCCAAATAATTACATTTCTAGCCCAACCCGCACTTGCGATATGCTTGCCATCTGGACTGAAACTACATGCCAAAACATATTCTTTATGCTTTGAAAGTGTTTTGATTAATTCTCCTGAATCAGAATCCCAAATACAAAGAGTTCCTTGGTCTCTATTAGCAGTAACCACAGATTTGCCATCTGGACTAAAACTAATGTCTCTTACCACACTTGTATGTCCTTCAATTGTATTTAAATGTGCTTCGTTTTCATAATCCCAAAATCGTATTGTGCCATCTCTACTTCCCGTTACAATCGTTTTTCCATCTGGACTAAAATTGATACTTACAAGAGTCAATGTGTGACCAGTAAAAGCTATAAGACGTGTTCCCGTTTTTACATCCCATAATCGTAGTGTTCCATCTGTATGACCAGAGAGCAACATATTTCCATCGGGACTAAAACATATCGTTTGAACTAGTGATGCACCATTTGTAGGGAAAACATTAGATTTGCCAGATGCTACATCCAACAGCATAATCGCTCGTTCATTGAATGCACTTGCAATCGTCTTTCCATCCGGACTAAAACTAATGTTATTCACACTACGTGAATGTTTAGGAAACACATGTTTGATAGCACCTGATTCTGCATCCCACAGTCGAACTGTCTGATCCCAACTTGCACTCGCAATCGTTTTCCCATCCGGACTATAACTAACATCATCTATAATGCCGGTATGTCCAGAGAGTATTCTAATTGTTTTACCCGATGCGACATCCCAGAGTCTGAGAGTTGGTTCTCCTTGTCCGCCGCCTGTTACAATCGTCTTACCATCCGGACTATAATTAACACTCCAGACGGTATCTTTGTAGCCAATCAAAACATCCTGAATTTCACCAGATTTCGCATCCCACAAAATCACTTTTCGTCCACTTCCTACACTTGTAATCGTCTTTCCATCCGGACTATAACAAAAATCGCTACATGTTCCATCGTGGGCAGTTAGTAATGTAATTAACTCTAATGTATTAACATCATAGATCCAAATACAGAATTGTGTTCCAACTGCAACTTGTTTACCATCGTGAGAAAACGCAACATCTTTTACAAAACTCTTACCAAGTCTGGCGTAAGTGCCTTGTGGCAAATTCATTTGAGTTATATCAGCTGCATGAGCTATAGATGAAATAACAATTATAGCAATAAAGAGTATTAAAGAGAAATAGATGTGGTTGGTTTTCATTTACGAATCCTTATCTACATGGAGAATAAGAGTGGAAGTACTTAGATTTATATTCTATATAAATATTGGATAGATGTCAATATTAACCCTATCCTTGCGCGGTTATTCAGTTTTGAGAATCTATCGTTATACCAGTTAACTTTGGGTTAAGATTAGTGAAATATATATAGGAATTTTTGTGGTATTCTTGTTTATTGTCTGAACCAGGATTTTCAGGATTAGCAGATTTTCAGGATTTACCTCATCATGGGTTTTTGATATGCGTTTATGCTCTCTTTTGGAATAGGATTGGATGAGAAAAATCTTGATAATCTGCTAATCCTGAAAATCCTGGTTCAGACAAAGAATAAATATACTACCCAGATACTCTAAAAAACTACAAGACAAGATATTACCCGATTATTTAATCAGGACTTACGCAGTTTTCATGATCCAATCAAGAATTAAGACGAAAACGATGTAATTTTCAGCATTTTTTAGGTTTCCGGCGCGCTTACAAAGCACCAAATCAACGGTATGAATGCCATTTAGGCATTCCCCGCCTACCGTTGGGTGCGTAAGTCCTGTTAATTTATCTTCATGCGGGACTGAAGAGTATGGTTGATATTAACAATATTTCCTTATATTGACACCTATGGGTCTCTGTGTCCCGTAATCTCTGTTTAATCAGTTGCGGCGGGGCACAGAGACCCGGCGAATGCCTTTGGGCGAATGCATGTATGGTATTCGCCACGATTCATACCGTTGATTTCGCACTACAATGGAGAATGAGCAGTTTGTGCAAATACTTTACACACTACCACAACTCTGAATTATTCATTGAATCATAATCGCACTTTTGGTATACTTTCTATACGAACATAATTCTGCGGTTGGATATGTATAAGGAAAATCAGAAGAAGTGAGGAGAAATGTTATGAAAAACCTAATCGTTATTGCAATAATTACACTTATGGTATCATCTGCGTTTGCTCACACCGCAGAAACACAGATGGTTCAAGGAGAGTATATTGAAGCACGGTCAGTCAGTGTATATGTCGGTGCATGTCATTTCGGAGCAGAATACGTTGAAGGTGGTAAAGAAGCAACGTTAATTTGGAACATCCATAGCGGAAGTTGGAACAATGTCTCTTTGGACGGATTAACCGTTGTTGCTGTCGTAAGTGCAAAAAACAATCTTGCTCTTGATACAAAAACACGAAAAAGCGTGTTGTACATAGACTCAAAAGCAACTAAGAAACAACGTACTGCTATCACCAACATGTTGATAACAAAACATGCCGATGCTCTTGGAAAAGTCGTTTCTACAATAACTTCACCAGTCACATTCCAAAAGAATGGCACGAAATATGATGTCGCAGTTAGCAAAGTATTGGCATTGTCAGTAAATCGTTACCCTTGTGCAAAATGCACACAACCCCATAAAATTTGGTATGAACCCTTAACAAAAATTGGGAATGCAATCGTTGGAAAATCTGTCATCTATCGTTACAAAGACAAATATCTGCCAGTAAAGTGGCAACAAGGCGATGAAATTAACAATGTTTTCGTAGGTAGTTTTTCAATTTGAAGATTTACACACAGAAGTGTAGACATACACCCAAACAATAGGTAGGCGGGGAATACCATAGTGCATTCTCCACCTACCTATTAAGTGTGTAATTAATACCAAAATCTACCATAAACGAAACATATTACCTATACCCTATTCAGAATAGCATTCTACATTGTATCTCTTAATCCAGCAATAGCACCTATCATCCTTACTCCCATTTGCTGATATTTCTCGCGTTTCACATCTGATTCTACTATGTCAGTAAAGTCAATCGGTTCCCCAAACCTTACTTTCAGTTGTGTGCGTCTCAGACGTTTCTCACCACGTGGTAACATCTTTTCTGCTCCTAAGTGATATGCCGGAATCGTGGGAACTTTAGCGTGGTCTGCAATAAAACACGCACCATCATGTGCCTTACCCAAAGTTCCATCAAAACTGCGAGTTCCCTCCGGAAAAATTAGTACAACATTACCATCCTTCAGAAGTGAGATAGTATTTCGCAATGCCCCTAAATCGGGTTTACCCCTATTCACAGGGTATGCATTAAATGTTGAAATCAGTTGACTCAATCCCGGCACTTCAAATACATTGCTACGTGCCATAAAATGTATCTCACGATTCGCCGCAGAACCAACAATAACTGGATCTATCAAACTGATATGGTTTGCAACAATCAACACACCACCTTCTCTTGGAATACGAATAGCACCTTCAACTTCAAGATTTCCCACAACTTTACAGAATAAGTTTGTCAGTCTATGTGCCCAACGATATAGTCGATTAGGAGTCCAGAATTGTTGGTTGGTATACCACATAAAAATCTTATAGTTTAATGTGTAAAGCAATCAGTTAATTATTATGTTTCATTATTGACTCTTGATACTATATAATCAACAACGTCGTCTATCGTCTTGCCCGTTGAGTCAACTACTATTGCGTCTTTGGCAGTTCTCAATGGACTATGTTCCCGTGATTTATCCTTCTTATCGCGTTCACTAATTTCTTTCTCTACAGCATCCAACGTTGTATCTACATCCTGTGCTTTAAGATCAGCAAATCTACGTTTCGCTCGTTCCTGAACAGACGCATCAAGGTAGAATTTAAAATCCGCATTTGGAAAAACTATAGTTGTCAAATCACGACCTTCTGCGATGATATTTCCTTTTTCACCAATACGCACTTGATGCGCAACAATTTCTTGACGTATCTCAGGTACTTTCGCAATGTCAGCAACTAATAGATTGATTTCTTGAGAACGTATCCTTTCTGAGACATCCTCGTTATTCAGAAAAATCGTTTTACCATTATTCTCAAATTCTATATTACACTTTTTAACAAGTTCAATCAGTTTTGTTCTATGATTTTCAACTTTGTTATCAATAGCAAGCACTGTAACTGCCCTGTACATCGCTCCAGAATCGAGGTATAGCAATCCAAGTCGATCTGCAACACACCGAGCGACGGTGCTTTTCCCAGACCCAGCTGGACCGTCCATCGCTATTGTCACACACTTTGTTTTCTTTTTCATTTCTAATGTTTATTTTCTCTTTGTTTTAATACAATTTCCTGTGCTTCTATCAGCAACTTTTGAATCTCTTTGATGTCGTTCTTTTCTAACAGTGCCTTGAATTCAATCATATTTTCAACCATCATATCAATATGTGAAATAAGAACCTTTCTGTTCTGTAGGAAAATTCCAGACCACAATTCTGCAGAACCAGCAGCGATTCGCGTTGTATCCCGAAAACCCGTAGCCGTGAAGTCTAATGCATTCCCTCCTTGAGTGCCGACATTTGCAACTGTTCTTGCAAGGACACTTGCAGTCAAATGTGGCAGATGGCTTGCAGCACCAATGATGATATCGTGTTCCTTAGGTGAGCATATATACACATCCGAACCAACAAATTCCCATAGTTTTCTTACCAACTCTAATGCGTCAGCATCTGTGTCCTCAGTTGGCGTTAATATACAATGAGCGTTTTCAAATAGATTGGCACGTGACGCATCAACTCCTGACTGATGCGAACCTGCCATCGGATGACCCCCAACAAAGGATATACCAAAAGACTCTGTATCGTTTATCTGCCTTTCAACAGCATCTACAATAACTGATTTCGTGCTACCGACATCAGTAACCACCAGACTTTTCTGTTGTTTTCCAATCAACTCAATAATCTCGGATACAAACATTGGTACAAGTGTAACAGGAGGACAAAGTACAATTAAATCACTTTCTTGGATTGCATAAGATAAATCAGTCGTTATATCATCTACAGCATCAAGTTGTTTAGCTTTTTCAAGTCTACCGATATTCCGTCCTAATCCAATACGATGTCCCTGAAATCCGTTCCTTTTCAGTGATAGACCAAGCGACCCACCTATTAAACCGACACCCCATATCGTTACCTGCCGCAGTTCATGTATATTTTGTGTAGTTACTTTCGGTTTAGATTTAGCAAACATACAGCAGAATTCCTAAAGTTGAGTTTATTCAATTCTATGTTAAAACTTATCAATGTGTCAAGTGAAATCATCAAGCAAATTATTCCTATTTTTCAAAATATCCTTGAAGAATTATACACCAACTGATAGAATAAAATAGATTTTTTCCTCAACTGATTTCAATTTTTGTAAAGATGAAAATGGACACAATAAAAGAAGCACGTTACAATCTTGGGATTGCATATTTAGACGATGCACAGTATAAAGAAGCAATATCTGAATTTGATGCTATCATCAAGATGGATTCAGAATTCATTGATGCGCATTGTGGACTCTGCCGCGCTTATTTAGGATTGAATGAACTGGATAACGCGGAAGATACTGCCAAAACAGCAATAGCATTGAATTCTGATTATGCACCAGCAATTTCATTGATTGATGAGATAACAAATGGTCACTACAATAACGGTATAACCAATTTAAACAATCAAAGATACTATGATGCTGTTACCACTTTTCAAAAAGTCACCTCCTTGAAATCAGATTACAAAGAGGTTAACTATTATCTTGGACGCACCTATATTGAACTTAAGCAATTTGACAATGCCATTAGTTTTCTACAATCCGCATTAGATTCAGGCAAAGCAATGAACGATGTTCATTATCATCTTGGTCGCGTTTATGTTGAACAAAGAGAATTTGACAAAGCAATTCATCATCTTGAACAATCCATCCAATATGACCCAAATCTCAAAGAAGCACACTACAATCTCGCGCATGCTTATAGAGAAACCGGGAATTTAGAAGCCGCAACCAATGCCGCAAATGAAACATTAAGATTAGATTCAAACTATCAACCAATCCATAATCTTGTAGAAGGAATAAAACAGACACACTATAACAAGGGTATCGCATATCTTAAGGATGAACGATATAGCGATGCTGTCGCATCATTTCAAAATGTAATAACACTTGATTCAGGTTATACTGCAGCACAATTTAATCTCGGTATTGCATACCTGAAATTGGAAAACTACTCGCGTGCTGTTGATGTACTGCAGAAAACAATCAGCCTTGACCGGACACATAAAGCCGCATACCATGCACTCGCCCTCGCACATTTCGGGCAGCATGAGTTAGAAAAAGCAAGAAACGCTGCAAAAGAAGCATTAGATATTGATCCAAATTATCAACCGGTACGTTCATTTTTAGAAGCAATTGACCCCACTTTCACACATTTAACTATACCTAATACTAAAGAACCGGATGATGCTATCAAGTCAACAGATATAGACGACACTGGTGAAAAAACCCAAACTGCGGATGAAATAATAGAGGAAATTGATGAAGATAACCCAATTGAAAAAGATACTCAACCGACACAAAAAACAACAAATCCCCAGAAAACCTCTGATGAAAATCCTGATATTTCAAAGGAATTATATCGTGGTAAGATATATTTAAACAGTAGTCAATATAACCAAGCTGTAGATGCATTTAAACGGATAATAAAAACAGATCCAAATTGTATTGATGCGTACTACGGTTTGGGAAAGGCATATTTAGAGAGCGGCGCATTTGATGATGCAAAAGCTGCTGCTGAAGCAGCGTTACAACTAAATCCTCAGCATCAACCTTCACGCGAACTACTGCGGGGGATTAAATACATTGAGAATTTGAATAGGAAACAGAAAAAAAGAAGAAAAATTGTCATTGTAGGTCTAATCGTATTGTTAACTGCTTTTGCTGCGTTTGCAGCGTATAGTTTTGTGATTATCCCATTTATGAAACAGAGTAAACCAAGAGAAAATGGTCCCATCACTCCAAAATTATCTGTCAATTCTAAATTAGTAGAACAATCAGGTAATGGATTCATTGATGCTGGTGAAGAAGCTCAATTAATCTTAACAGTCTCAAACAAAGGTAGTATAGCAAAAAATGTTAAGATCATGTTAAATTCAATGTCATTCAAGGGTTTAGAATTTGATTTATCAGAAAACAGGTATGATATTAAAACAAATAAAATTATCAGAATACCGATTACTGCAGATAGAAACTTGAAGGGATATAGAAAGACCTTAGATGTTGATATGCTGGATAACAAAGGAAAAACGCTTGCAGAAACAAGTATATCAATCGTGACGCAACCAAAAGTACCAGGGCCTGACCCCCAAAGATAAAGGAGTCAATAACTATGGAATCAAGAGATTGGGGAATTATCGGTGGAGCAGTACTTGTACTTGGATTATTATACTTTTTTATGGGTAGTTCAAAGAGTGTGGAAGTTCACTATCAAGATGCTGAAAACTTATATAAGCACAGAAATTACAAGCAAGCCATAGAAAATTATAACAAAGCAATTAAGCTGTCTAAGAAAATTGGTACCAGATCTGAAATAATTGATAGAGATTTTCCCGCTTTAGCGAACTACAAAATTGCACTTTGTTATGACAAACTCGCTGAGACAACAAAAGAGGGGAATTATCATGAAAAAGCAATATCGCATATTCGAAAAACGTTAAATGAAACGGATGCTTACAAACACAGAGAAAACTTATACTATCTCTGGGCACAAGTACTGTACAAAAGCAACAGTTTTCAAGAGGCAGAAGCAAAATTCTCATATTTTATTAATGAATATCCAAATAGTATAAATGTTGTAGAAGCTCTAAATTACATTGGTACGATAAATCTTAATTCCGCTAACAACTCAAAAGCACAAGCAGCTTTTAACAGAATCATAGATGAATTTCCTACTTCAAAATATCGTAATGATGCTGAAAACCATGTCGCTCAATTGTTAGTTGAAAATAAAAATATTCCGCTCCCATATCCAGAAGATGAGAAAATGTACACTGCTGCCCTTGAGGAATTCAAAAAGAATGCACACTATGAAGCATATAGACTTTTCTTCACTATTATAAAACAGTATCCTAATAGTAAATATGTTACTTTTGCCTATGAGGGAATCGGAGATATTTATTCTGAAGCAGAAAATTTTGTTAAAGCGAGAGAGTTCTATGATAATGCCAAGAATAAGACATCTGACATAAATAGAATTGATAAGTTAGGAAATAAGAAAGATCGTACCTTTCTTGTTCCAGCGACATCAGATTTAAAAATTCAACCAAAACTAAATTCGGAAATGTTCATAAAACCAATACTACTCCGAAAAGAAGGTAAATACTTTGAAGCCGCACTTTTATTTGAACAACTTTCAAAGAGTGAAATACCCTCTGAAGATGTAATATATGCACTCTATTGGGGTGGTTACTGTTATTATAAGTATTATAAGGTTGATACGTTAGATCAAAATATGTTAAGCAAATCTGCTGAGTTATTCAGTAGAATCACAAGAGAATATGGAGATAGATTAGAAAGTACACAAACATACTATTATCTTGCTTCTGTATATTCAGACTGGGGTAAAATACTTGGTGGTGACATATCAAAATATCAATTGGTTATCCAAACTGTGAATATGGCAGAGGAGAAATTTGGTGATAATCTGAATTCATCTGATCAGAAATGGATGAGGGAAATGAAAAAATTCAAACAGGAAGCACTAACAAAAATTGATCCGCCTGAACCTTCCGAACCAGATTCTGTTCCGGTTATAGTAAATTTAGTAAGCGAAGGATACAAATTTCTAAATCAAGGTAATCTTGACTCTGCAGAAAAGATGGCATTAGATGCTTTGAATGCGGATCGTAATAATAAAAGAGCGTATCAGCTATTATCCGACATAAAAACTAAACACTATGATTTAGGTTGGGATTTTCTTGATGCAGAAGAATACAAAGCGGCAATTGCTAAGTTTGAAAATTGTATAAGAATAGATCCTGAATTTAAAAAAGCATATTGTAACTTAGGAGTGACTTTCATATATCAAGAAGAATATAGTAAAGCTATAAATGAACTTAATATGGCTATATACATTGACTCAGAGTACAAAGAAGCTTATTTCAATATTGGTCTTGCCTATTTAAGACTCGGTATGTTTGATAACGCAAAAAATGCTGCGGAAAAAGCATTAGAAATCGATCCTAAATATGAAGCAGCAAGAGTTCTAAGGAATTCAATCGCAGATTAACACTCCATTTTGCAACAAATATATTTACAAAAAGACTTATTTAGATACATTAGATCATCAAATAGATTCTAATCATAATCCATTTAAGGAGTTCACTCAATGCATAAATATTACAAATTTTTCGTTGTATTTCTATTAATAGTTTTTACACCTTTACATACAGTGAATAGTCAAGAGGCAACACGGTATAATTTACCAGATGGTGCAATTGAACGTTTTGGAAAAGGTTGGGTTAGAGACATAGAATTTTCTCCAAATGGAGAGAAATTTGCTGTAGCTACTACAATTGGTATTTTGATTTACGACAGTCGCACTGGTCAAGAAAAAATCTTAATTGAAGATTCAATGAGTTCCGGAGCTGAAGCACTCTCATATTCACCAACTGGTAATATCCTTGCAGTTGCTCATGAAGATTATACTATACGTCTATGGAATCCAAACTTTCAAAACCAGCAAAAACCAATCCCTACATTAAGAGGACATACAGACAGAATTCTCGCAATTAGATTCTCACCTGATGGGAAAATATTAGCAAGTGCAAGTGCAGACAGTTCTATTCGCCTTTGGAATCCGTATGGTCTTACTGATGAAGATAAACTCATAGCAATATTACCTTATAAAGCACCAGTTCGAGCAATAGCATTCTCACCTGATAACCAACTGTTGGTGGGAGGGAGCGACGATGGAAAAATTCAAGTATGGGATTCTGGTACTGGTGATCTAATCTATAACTTCAAAGGACATGAAGAAGCTGTCCAAGCTGTCGATTTCTCAACGACTCGAACTGAACTTGCAAGTGCAGGAATTAATGGAAGAGTATTCTTGTGGAGTTTAATTGGAGAAGGTGTAAGACAAAACACCACTATACAACACAATACGGATATTTATGATTTGAAATTTTCTCCTGATGGTAATATACTTGCAACTGGTGCTGCTGACAGATTAATTAGAATATGGAACAAGAATGCTCCAAATAAAAACACACCCCTAAAAGGACACGAAGACATTGTTTCCAATTTAGATTTCTCACCCGATGGTACGGCGATCGTGAGCGGTAGTCCTGATGGAAGAATTCTTTTTTGGGATAGAATTGGTGAGCGAATTCGATATAAAATACTCGGACATACGGGAGGTATAAAAGCGTTAACCTACACAAACGATAACCGTATCCGAGCATGTGGCGCGGGCATAGATGGAAAACTACGTATATGGGATGCTGGGACCAGTAGCTCACTTTCAATTCTTCGTGAACATATTGGACTTACACAGGCAGTTACATTCTCAAACGATGGAAAAACCATTGCATCCGGCGGCAGTCAGGATGGAACTATTTTCTTATCTAATGTATCTAAAGTCCTTGAATCAAGAGTTGAATTTAATGATGATAGTTTACTCAAGATATTAACCGGAAATAGACACGGAATCACTGCACTTGCGATTACACCAGAAAATAAAACGATTGCAACAGGGGGCGATGATGGGAGAATACACATAATTGACCATGAATCTAATAAGAAATTGGTAGAACTGAAGGGACCTCAGTACAGGATTTCTGCATTGACATTTGGACTTGATAGTACCCGTCTATTCAGCGGCGAAGAAAACGGAACCGTTCGACAATGGAACAGCCTTACAGGAGAAGAAATTGGTGACGGTTTTAACGGTTCTTTTGGTGCAATTTCTGCTTTAGCATACTCGACTATCAGTAAATATCTTGCTGTTGGTGATAGAAATGGTAAGATACAATTCTATAATCCTGTCACTAATAACAGAAAAAAGATGGAATTCCAAACTCCACATCGCAGTAAAGTAACCGTTCTCATTTTTTCTAAAGACGGTAATACATTGGTGAGTGGTAGCGAAAACGGTACCATCATTCTGTGGGATATGAAAAGGGTCAATCATAGTCCTGAAGAAGTTGCTAAAATTGCGCCAAAAGGTAGAATCCATCCCATAAATGAACGAATAAACATTCCTAACAAGAATGAATTGACTGCAACAAAAATCGCTAAGATAGCTCGCTCTGCAACAGTAAATATAATTACGCTTAATGTTAACAAAGATACTATAGGACAAGGAAGTGGATTTTTCATTAGTAATAACAAAATCGCAACTAACTATCATGTGGTTGATGGCGCGTCTTCAATATATGTTCGAATAGTTGACAAAGAAAGGTTGTACCGTGTAGAAAGTATCGTTGCTACGGACAAACCGCATGATCTTGCTATTTTAAAAGTTACTGGTATAACTGTTCCAGTACTGACACTTGCTAATAGTGATAGTATTGAAATTGGTGAAAATGTCTACGCTGTGGGGAATCCTGGAGGATTAGAAGGCACATTTTCACAGGGGATTATAAGCAGTATCCGCGGAAAAAATCCTAACAAATGGATCCAAATTACTGCAGCAATTTCACCAGGAAGTAGTGGTGGTGCTGTTCTCAACAGTAAAGGTGAAGTAATTGGAATAGCAACATCAGCGCACTTCAATATTGATCCAAAATTGAAAGTTAATCGTTCTCAAAATATAAATTTCGCAGTTCCTTCAAATTACCTAAAAACATTGCTTAGTAAAGTAAAATGAACCTTAAAACAATCAAAGGTAGAGTTGGATGTTTATCATTCCTACTCTACCTTTGATACAGATTCTCTGAAATTATAGTTTTTTAGTACATCTACACTACTCCTTAATCACAAAGAACTTCTCCTCCTTAATCTGTTCTTCTGAGAACCGCGCACGCGTCCATATCGCCTTAGAATTCTCAATCATCTGTGGATGTCCGCATGCATACACAACCGAATTTGTATGGTCAAAACCCATCTGATCCCCATATTTCCGTATAACATCCTCTGCACGTCCACTTTCACCTTCCCAATCTGTATCTTCCCAAGGACGACTCACCGTCGGAACAAACGAAAACCACTCCTCCTGTGCAGCAAGCTCATTCATTTCATCCATATAATACCCCAGTTCCCATGAACGACTCGCACCAACAATCACAAGAATCTGATGTGGACTTGATTTTCCCTGTTCCTGCTCAATTTTCTGAGTGCGTGCAATACTAATATAGGGTGCAGCTCCAGTGACCGTACCTGCCATTACGTGACGCGTCATACCGCTTTCCGTATCCATTACAAACTTTCCAACAAGACGATCCCTAATGAACACTTTATCACCAAGTTTCAATTCCCAAAACAGAGGAGTCGTCGCACCCTCAGGCACCAGCTCCACAAATACTTCCATAAATGGTTCGTGCGGAGACGAGACAATTGAATAGGGACGTTGTACAATCTTTTCATTAATCTCAAATCCAATTGTAGCATATTGTCCCGGAATGAAAGGGAGTTGTTGGTCAGTCTTGAATTTAAAAGCAGCTAAATCTTCCGAAAAATCTTCACGTTCAATAAGTTCACCCATACAGTAACGCGATCTGGAACTTCTTCTTTGCATATTCTCTTCCTTGATAGTTTTAGTTTGTGGTTTCTATTTACCTCCCATATATTATACTTAAAACACTATTCTTTATCAAATATTTTTTAACAGGGTTATTAAGTTTTCCTAATGTTCAGATTATATAAAAAGAGAAATCCCCTCGGTAGGAGCAACCTACCGGTCGCGATTTACACATCTAACGCGTAAAACGCGTAAAACTAAATAAACCTGATTTATTAATAACAGGACATACGTAAAAACGGTAGGCGCGCTTTGATGAAGATAAAAAAATACTTGGGTAATTCTCCTAATCCAGCCACGGTAGGCGTGCTTTGTAAACGAGTGGACACATCAAGTCCTAAGAGCGCGCTTACAAAGCACGCCTACAATCGGGGGCGCGCTTACAAAGCACGCCTACAATCGGGGACGCGCTTACAAAGCACGCATACAATCGGAGACGCGCTTACAAAGCACGCCTACAATCGGGGACGCGCTTACAAACCACGCCTACAATCGGGCGCGCTTACAAAGCACGCATACAATCGGGGACGCGCTTACAAACCACGCCTACAATCGGGCGCGCGCTTACAAACCACGCATACAACCGGGGACGCGCTTACAAACCACGCATACAATCGGGGACGCGCTTACAAACCACGCATACCAGCGGGGACGCGCTTACAAACCACGCATACAATCGGGGACGCGCTTACAAACCACGCATACAATCGGGGACGCGCTTACAAACCACGCATACAATCGGGGACGCGCTTACAAACCACGCATACCAGCGGGGACGCGCTTACAAACCACGCATACAATCGGGGACGCGCTTACAAACCACGCATACAATCGGGGACGCGCTTACAAACCACGCATACAATCGGGGACGCGCTTACAAACCACGCATACAATCGGGGACGCGCTTACAAACCACGCATACCAGCGGGGACGCGCTTACAAACCACGCATACAATCGGGGACGCGCTTACAAAGCACCAAATCAACGGTATGAATCATGGAGCATGCCACACGCGCATGCTTCCTTAGGCATTCCCCGCCTAACGTCTGAAAAATATTTATTACCCGATTAATAAATTAATCTTCATACGGGATAATAAATTAATCTTCATACGGGAGTAAAAAGCGATGTTTATGTTTCAATAATCTAAAATTGATGTATAAAGTTCGGTTAGGAAAATGTACCTGTGTATTAACTTTCAGTAATTCTCAATAACAGAAAACTCTTAAAACTGAATAACCTTGCGAGATTGCCATATTACTTGAGAACTAATAAACACTATGATATACTTTAGCACAATTGAAGTGAAACAAAACCGTAGGATCTCAACCACCCATAAAGGAATCTATAGATGAAGAATAGATTATTCAAGATGTTAGGATTGTTGATTGTAATCTTTGCAATTAAGACCCTTGGTTATGCACAAGACTACTCACAATGGCATCTACCACACGGTGCAACATTACGCATCGGCAAAGGGGAAATCAACGATGTCGCATTTACCTCAGATGGAAATAAATTAGCAATCGCATCAGACATCGGTGTATGGATTTACAACGCACATACAGGTGCAGAAATTATAATGTTGAAAGTACGTCCTCGTGGTGTTAATACGGCACATTGTATCACTTTTTCACCAGATAACAAAACGCTTGCAATTGGAAACTATGTGTTTGGGGGTGCTGTCGAATTGTGGGACACCGAGAAAGGAGAACTTATCTCTGTATTAAATGAAGATGTAGGAAGTGTGGAGGAATTAGTGTTTTCACCTGATGGCAAAATGCTTGCTTGTGCAAGTTGGTACCGCAATGTCATTTACCACATGTGGGAAGTAGAATCTGGTCGTGAGATGTTTCATTTTGTTGGGGAACAAGACACACTATATAACGGATTAGCACTATCACCTGATGCGTTCTCTGTTGCAAGTGCTGCTAAAGAGGGTGTATATCTTTGGGATGCGACCAAAGGACAACTTAAACACACATTAGTTCCTGGACAAGCGTGGTCATTAGGTTTCTCAACAGATAGTAAAACGCTTATCGGTGGGAGAACAACCCTAAACTCCTGGGATGTTGAATCAGGTAAGGAATTAACTGAATATAAAGAACATACTCGAAATGTTGAAGATATCGTCTTTTCTCCTGATGGCAAAACGTTCGCAAGTGGCGATACCGGCGGAAATATCATCTTATGGAAGTTTGATCAACCTAATAAACAGATAGTTGACAAGGCAAAGAAACTTTCACTACCCAAAGTCCTAAAACCATTCACAGGTGACAAAAAGCAAAAAAACGACAATAAACTAATTAGACATAAGTTGACTGGACATACACTTCCAATCAGTGGATTAGATTTTACAGCAGATAGCAAAAAACTTGCTAGTGGTTCTGATGACGGAACTGCAAAGATTTGGAATGTTACAACAGGAAAAGAAATCCTAACAATTCAAGGACATACAGGCACAGTGAATATGTTGAAGATTTCTGCTGATGGAAAAACACTTTATTCTGCTTCGTCAGATGGAATCATAAGGTTGTATAATTTAGAGACCCAAGACGAACAACTCATACAAACCAAACAACCATGGCATGCCTGGGATGCTGCTATCTCAAACGATGAAAAGTTAGTAGCAACAGGATGTTGGGGGGAAGTTAGAATCTGGGACATAGAAAAACAGGAATTCTACGAACCGATGAAAAAAGATGGTAATTTTGCAACCGCAATTGCATTCTCTCCCGATAACAAAATTATTGCAAGTGGCCACTGGAAGGGAAAAGTTAGATTATGGGATGTTGAAAACCTGCGTTTACACACCGAACTTGATGGACATACGGAAGACATCAACGATGTAGTATTTTCACCAGATGGTAAGAGTTTCGCAAGTGCAAGTAAAGATGGTACTGCATATATGTGGAATCTTGAAACTATGAAGGGAATTCTCTAACAATCCCAAGTCTTTAGACTTGGGTCAAAAAACGTTGACATTTTTATGTCTTCTATGGAATCCGTATAGGACTGACTCAGTGATAGGTGTTGACACACCTATCACACCACGTCAATGGAAGTCAGCACCCTACAGGAATCAGGTATGTCCTACAAAACACACAAGATTACATTGAATCCGAACAACAAACAACGCACATGGTTTACTCAGCAATGTGGTTATGCGAGGTTTGCCTACAATCAAGCTTTGTCAGATTTTAAGGTAGGATTAGATAATGATAACTTCCAGTCGTGGCGCACCCTTAATAACAACTTCAACAAAGCGAAAAAGGGTTATGATTGGACACGTTCCCAAGATCAACGTGCAGCGTTATATGCGATCAAGAATTTGGGTCAAGCGATTACGAATTGGGTTAGCAAACGTGCGAGGTTTCCTCGATTCAAAAAGCGTGGGATTCGGGACGCATGGACAACAGACGAACAATCTGTGAAAGTTGAAGGCAAGAGGGTCCGGTTGCCTAAGGTTGGTTGGGTCAAAATGCGTCAAGCATTGCGTTTTGTAGGGAAGATTATCAGCGTGACGATCTCAAGGACAGCACATCGTTGGTTTATATCTATCACTGTAGAAACAGAGGACACCGAAGTCGTTGACAATTCAACGCACCCTGTTATCGGTATAGATGTAGGCATTAACACCCTTGCCACCTTGAGTAATGGCACGAAATATGATAATCCAAGACCTCTGAAACGCTATGAGAGAAAACTAAAGAGGGAACAACGCAAGTTGAGTCGGCGTGTTTTCAAGTCTAAAAACTGGTTCAAGCAGAAACACAAGTTAGAACGTATCCACTATCGTATCGCTTGTATCCGAAATGATGCACACCACAAAGCAACTACAGAGATCGTCAACCTTGCATCTACTATCAGCATTGAGACACTAAAAATAACGAACATGCTAAAGAATAGAAAACTCGCGAAGGCATTATCGGATTCAGCGTTAGGTGGGTTTCTCAATAAGCTAAAAACGAAAGCAGATGCTTTCGGAATACCTGTATTACAAGCACCGCAATTCTATGCTTCAAGCAAAACTTGTAGTCGATGTAGACACAAGAAAGATGATTTGACACTATCAGAGAGAACTTATCATTGCAGTCAATGCGACTATCAAATAGATAGAGACATAAATGCTGCAATCAACCTAAGAACCCTCGCTGTCGGATAGACAGAGAGCATAAACGCTTGTGGAGTCCGAATAAGACCTCACGCGGTTCAGGATAGAGGCATGAGAGACGGAAGCAGGAATCACACAGAGGAGAGTTATGTGTTTCAAAGAAGCACACGACTTTAGTCGTCGTGAGTATCACTAAAACATCCTTACCAATGGGAGATAGTCGAGGAGTGGAAGCTTTAGCATTTTCTCCCGATAGCAGCATTCTCATAACTGCAAGATGGAATGGTAGCATGCAAATTTGGGATACAAAGACACACCAACACATCGCGGAATTCATAAATGCAAGAGGAACTGTTGCTGGAATGGTCCTATCACCTGACGGAAAAACTCTGGTAACGGGGTACCATGGTGGATTAGTTAGACTCTGGGATGTAGATACAAGATCACTTCGGTCCGAATTCAATACAGGAGATGCAGATGCACCAACACATTTCGCATTTTCATCAGATGGTAAGACACTTGTCAGTGGTAGTCGCAACGGCACAATCCTAATCTGGGATTTAGAAGAAATGGGTATTGCAAATAGATAGCTTGAATATCAGATACCCAAGATATAACAGGAGTTAAACTATGATATTCTCAAACAACTACCAAAATAAAACAATATCAACATGCTTACTGATATGTCTATTTTACCTCACACATTGTGTTAGTGTACCCTCAAAACTATATGCAGCAGAAACAACGTATACTCAATGGAACTTACCCGAAGGCGCGAAAATGCGACTCGGAAAAGGAAGAATTAACGATATTGTCTACTCACCAGATGGGAAAAAGTTTGCTGTAGCAACAGCAATCGGGATATGGATTTACAGTGCAGACAGAGCAAAAGAACTCACACTAATAACTGGACATGACATAGAGATAGAAACCGTCGCGTTTACACAAGACGCACAATATATCATCAGTGCGGATTCAGAGGGAAAATGTCTAAAATGGGATGTCGCATCAGGAGAACTAATTGAGGTTATTGCTGAAGGAAACGTCATTTTCAATAAAGTTGATATTTCTGATAACGGTACAACTCTTGTTACATACGACCAGAATAGCAAATTTCATATAAAAAACATAAACGATCCCGATGCTGAACACAATGTTTTTGATGATACGGAGCGAGATCCAAGAATATTGAAAGTCTCTCCCAACGGAAGGACGATTGCAACTGCAAAAACACCTTTTTCTTCGTCTTCTGAAATTGCACCAAAGAACTACAGACTCCAAGTTTGGGATACTAAAACACAATCATTACTCATTAATCTTCAAGGAGAAGACCCATATATACATGGCATCGAATTCACACCAGATGGTAAAAATGTAGTAACTTCGGATATTGATGGTGATATTCAGTTTTGGAATGTTGCAACTGGAACAACGACACATACATTCAAAGCAAATAATAGAGGAACAACTGCTATTGCCTTTGCACCCAAAGGTAAAATACTTGCAACAGGCGATTTTGAAAAAAATACGTTACAACTGTGGAAAATGCCTTCCACATCTAAACAACCCAAGTCCATTCAGACATTAAAAGGACACAAATCTTACATAAGAAATTGTGTATTTTCACCTGATGAGAAAACTATTCTCACCGCAAGCCAAAATGGGATAATAATGGCTTGGGATGTTGTCACAGGTAAGCAAAAATACAATATCACAGGCCATGTCGGACGTATCCTTGAACTTACTCATACTGATTCCGATAACAATATTACCAGTGCAAATTCCAATGTATATGTATGGTCTCATCCTGTTACACATTTACGCAATTGGGATATAAAAACTGGTAGTCTAACGTCAACTGCCCTTGTAGAATTGATAAAAATAGAAACAGTGTCACCCAATTGTAAGACAATAGTTTATACAAAAGAGGATAAAAAAATCCACTTGTGGGATACAGAAACAATGAAAAACAGACTCACAATTACAGCAGATGAGGAATACAAACTCGGCGAATATTACATCCTCTCTTCAAATGAAGAGTTTCTGGCTATTAGTAGCACCGAGGAACCAATCTATGTGTGGAACATATCTGATGAATCTGAAACAAGAAAACCGTGGAAATCTCTAATTACAGACTCAAAATCTCCTCATATAATGACTTTCTCACCGGACGGTAAGTTTTTAGCAAGTGATGATGGTTTATATACTATACATCTATGGAATGTGGAGATGGAAGAAATTCTATCTACTTTTACAATACATGACAATCACGGTGATAAAAAATGGACATACTATAGGAATAACTCAAAAGGTCTTGCTATTTCTCCAGATGGTAAAAAACTTGCATGTGGGAGAGAAGATGCAATTTACTTATGGAATACAATTACAGACGATGAAATAAGTGTTTTAATTCCAGAACGACTTTCCGACAATTATATGACATTGCTGTTTTCACCAGATAGCAACATCCTATTGAGTGCATGCAACGGAATAATTATCAAATACGCTCCCGGTCAGATAGTAAAACCAGATGGTGGTAATGTCACGAAATCTTCCAGTATGTATGGTGGAGGTACATTTCAACTGTGGGATGCCAACTCAGGTGAATTGATAACGACACTAACTGGACATAGCGATGTTATTGACGCATTTACGTTTTCAAAAGATGGAAAAACACTCGCAACTGGCAGTTGGGACGGCACAATTCTATTCTGGGATTGGGAAAAAATCTCATCTTTGCGTTAGTTTAAGTCTTGTCATTTTTGTAAATGAGGCATGACTAATTCAACATTTTATATGGAGTTTGTATATGAAAAAGTTTTTAATGTTTTACTTTCTATCCTTGCTAATTTCAATCCAATTTCTACCAAATGGATATGCTCAAGACTATACTACACGATGGAACGTGCCTGAAGAAGCTATCGTGCGTCTCGGTAGGGGAATTATTTACGATATCAAATATTCTCAAGACGGGTCCAAATTTGCTGTCGCTACATCTATAGGGATTTGGATTTATGATGCCCTCACAGGAAGAGAGCTTAAGTTTCTTAATACACCAAGCAATCTCATTAAAATAATAGAGTTCTCACCCGACGACAACATTATCGCTGGTGCATCCTCGGATGAGGTCCTATTGTGGAATATGGATACAGAAAAACTATCTACAACTTTACCTGCCCCGAAGGGTATTAAGATCTTATATTTCTCCGTAGATGGATCAAAACTCACTTGTATTGGAAATGAAGGGCAGATTCGCGTATGGAATCTCATGGCTGAAAAAACGAATATGGAATTTAAGGATATAAAGTTTGGTTCAGAATATTTAAAAGGTTCAAGCTCTTATTCGTTTGCGATATCGCCAGATAGACACTTATTAGCTGCTGTATTTTATGCACAGCGTACGTACCAATTTCGAGTATGGAACATTAACACTGGAAAGTATATCAGAGCAGCAGCCGGCGATTGGGGGTATGGATCAAAACTTGTATTTTCACCAAACAGTAAATTCCTTGCAAGTGTCCGCGGATTTAGATCTATTGGAATTTGGGAAGTGGGAACGGACAGTCGTGAGGAAACTTTTATTGGTTCTTCTCATAGTGGAATTGTCACATTAGTTTTTTCACCAAAAGGTAAGTTCCTCGCTGCTGCAAATAGGGTTGGCGTGCGGTTATATAACAAAGCAATTGCACGGCATCCACCATGGACATTACTAGAACGTAATGATGGTTTTCCACTAATTCTCAACAAAGGTAAAAGCGATATTTATTTGCTTGCGTTTTCTCCTGACGAAGGCACGCTCCTTGCAGTCAGTAGTAACGGTACAATCAGTGCATGGAATACTATAACTTGGGACCAAGCGTTCAGTATAACAGAACATCCAAGCTACATAAAAGGCCTTAAGTTTACCAAAAAAGATGGCACATTAACCAATACACTCACAAGTTATTCTGGTTTTAGAAACATCCGAATACAACTATGGGATCTAAATCTGGGAAAACAACTTAAGGCAGAATACTTAGATGTCAGGGGTAGCGGGGTAGTTGAACCTTATGGTGGGACTGTCGTTAGTACTAATAACGATGGTACTATAAAAGTATGGGATGTTAAAACCAAAAAGCCGATCGCTATTTTGAAAGGACAACCCACAGCAGACCCATATAATCGATTGACCATTTCACATGGAGGTGAAATCGTTGCAAGCGGCGGAAAAGACACATTTGTTAGAGTGTGGAATACTCGTAATCTTAAACAAAACACACCTCAATTCACACTTAAAGGACATACTTCACCAATTGAAAATTTAACATTTTCACCTGATGGAAAGACTTTAGCTTCCAGCAGTTATGATACTACAAATAGGAAGTATATAATTCGCTTGTGGAACATGACCAATGGAAAACTATTATCTAATATCACACCGAACAAAAATATAGTTAAGACATTAGCATTTTCTCCAGATGGTAAAATACTCGTGACTGCCTCAGGTGACGATAGTCTTCGTCTATGGAACATAACTAACGCCACTCAAATTTCGGTTATCAAAAACCAAAAGGGCGTAAGTACTATACAGTTTGCTCCAGATGGTAAGACATTGGTAATTGGTAAGTGGAATGGAACAATAAATGTTTGTAGGTTAGACACTAACTATAATGTACCTCTTATTAATACGTTATCATCAATGCTTAGTGGAATGAAGAATTCCATCACGAAGGAAGAAACATCTAATCCATATTTTAGAGGACATACGTTTGCGGTTTCAGTGTTAGAATTCTCTCCTAACGGAAAAACGCTCGCAAGCGGTAGCAAAGACGGCACAATTCTACTCTGGGATTGGAAAAAAATTACATCTTTGCGTTAGTTTAAGTCTTGTCATTTTTGTAAATGAGGCTTGAATGATTCAACATTTTATAAGGAGTTTATATATGAAAAAGTTTTTAATGTTTTACTTTCTATCCTTACTAATTTCAATCCAATTTCTACCAAACGGATACGCTCAAGACTTTACACAATGGAACTTACCCGAAGGCGCGAAAATGCGACTCGGAAAAGGTGAGATAAACGATATTAAGTTTTCGCCTGATGGCAATCTGTTAGCCGTGGGTACCAGCATTGGGATTTGGATCTATGATGTACAAACGCGTAAAGAAGTCAACTTTTTGAAATCAAATAAATATCAGATAGACGCATTAATGTTTATAGAAAATGGAAAAAAAATAGTAAGTGCTGGTGTAGACGGTCCAAGTAGCAGGATTATAACTTGGGAGGCGAAAACAGATTCTTCACTGGACAAACTTATCATGCAAAAATATGGTGAACGATTATCTGGTACTGGTTATATTTGGTCATCGGCACTATCACATAACGGCAATCTGTTAGCGGTTGGAAATGGAAGCGGTTCAATTCATTTGGTTGACACACGTACGGGTAACCGAATCTCAACCTTTAAAGCACATTCGGACAGTGTAAATGGTTTAGCATTTTCACTGGACAGCAGCACTCTGGTAAGTGGAAGTACGGACTCAAAAATTTACATGTGGGACGTTGCCACTCAAAAACGTCAGCAAACCCTAACCCGGTTATCTGAGACTCACGCGATAGCATTTAGTCCTGATGGAAAAAGAGTCGCGAATGGGAATTTTGGTGGTGGTCTATACATATGGGACATAGAATCAAAACAAAAACTCATGACATTCAAAGGACATACGGATGCTATAAGAACGTTAGCATATTCCCCTGATGGTAAAATGTTAGCAAGTGGTAGTTGGGACAAAACAATTCGCTTGTGGGACACTAAAACGGGAAATCAAATTGCAATTATAAATGGACATCCCCATTTTGTAGAAAGAATGGCTCTTGCACCTGATGGAAACTACGTATCTGGTACAGCTCGAGGTTTAATCAATATTTGGGATACAAGAACACGTCAAGAAATCCATTCACAGACGAGAAATGAATACAGTTTAGTCAGAGGTTTAGCATTTACAAACAATTCTACACAACTATATAGTGTGAATGTAGGATTTGAACTTGCTCTTACAGATGCATCAAACAACCAAAAATTGTTTACCAAACAATTTAAAGGACACAAGGGAGCTAATTGGGCAATTTCTTTTAACCCAAGCAGAACAATAATCGCAAACGCCTACAGAGATATGAATATCCGTCTGTGGAATGTTAATACAGGAATAGAACTTACTGCAATTCATTCCGGTTTTAAGGAAGCAATCATTGACTTGACTTTTTCTGCTGATGCAAAAATGTTAGCAGGAGCAGGAAAGGAAGGAGATATTCGAATTTGGAACACAAGCAATGGAAAGTTGTTATTCACACTGACTGGACACGCAAAAAGGGTTGAATCCTTAGCATTTTCTCCTAATGGCAAAATGTTAGCAAGTGCCAGTTGGGATGGTACAATGCGTCTGTGGGACATAGAAGCGGAAAGACAAATCTCACAACACGCAAATGGTCGTATAGGAGGAATTATTGAAGTAGTGTTTTCATTAGATGGTAAGACAATCGTAAGCACGAGTACTTCAAGACAGATTCAATTGTGGAAGATATACGATAATCGTCAGATGCCTGCGGTTACGCTCACTGGACACAACGGATGGATTAGAACTCTTGAATTCTCCGAAGATGGTAAAACGCTTGCAAGCGGAAGCGATGATGGCACTATTCTACTCTGGGATTGGGAAAAAATTACATCTTTGCGTTAGTTTAAGTTTTGTCATTTTTGTAAATGAGGTCTGACTAATTCAACATTTTATATGGAGTTTATATATGAAAAAGTTTTTAATGTTTTACTTTCTATCCTTGCTAATTTTAATCCAATTTCTACCAAACGGATACGCTCAAGACTTTACACAATGGAACTTACCCGAAGGCGCGAAAATGCGTATCGGCAAAGGAAGAGCAAATGACATCACTTTTACACCAGATGGCACCCAAATTGCTGTCACGACCAGTATCGGCATTTGGATTTATGATGCTGAGTCAGGTATAAAAGTTGCATTTCTTAAACAAGCTGGACAGGGTTTTGGTAAAGTTGCAATTTCACCAGATGGACACACGTTAGCATGTTCAACTGGCAGAAACGGACGTGGAGAAGTCCAACTTTGGGACATCACAGAACGTAAAATTATTACAACTTTAAGTTCACCTATTGGAATATCTTCACTGTTTTTTTCAAAAGATGGGACAATACTTGCTTGTGCCGGGTATTTTGGACGTGTTTATGTGTGGGAATTAGGAGCTAACAATACAAACACGCTTATTACAGATACAAGATTAAATGAAACAAGCTGGGATACAAACAGTTTGGTTGAATTGTCTCCAGATAGACGTTTTCTGGCAGTCTCTTCCGCGGATTGGCAAAATAGAAACTTTCAAATTGAAATATACAATGCAGCCAATGGGAAACTACTACATACCCTAACTGGACATACACGATGGATCAGATGCCTCGCTTTTTCTCCAGATAGTAAGACAATAGTGAGTGGAGATGAATATGAATCGCTCCGTATGTGGGATACTGAAACAGGGAAACTAAAATCAACTATGCAATGGAGACGTGGTATTTCAACCTATTCGCTGGTTTTTTCTCCGAAGGGAAGTTTTCTTGCTACTGGACATCGTGATGGTATTCGCTTGTGGCATTCTAATACTGAAGAAGGACAACAGCAGCGGATCTATACCATCGGTACGTATCAAAATATTGTAAATTTAAGGGAGCAAAAAGATTACATTTACCGATTTACGTTTTCCCCTGACGAAACAATGCTGCTTTCAGGTAGCAAAGATGGAACGATTACTGCCTGGGATACGACTAGTGGAAACGAAGTGTTTACAATCAATGGTCACCTTGAAGGTGTTCGAGTTATTGCACTCTCTGAAACTGGGGATACACTTACAACTTTGAATCAGCCATACAATCCTCCTGGAAAAATTCAACAGCGACATTGGGATGTCAATACAGGTGAATTGCTGTCTACCGTCTTCTCAAGAGAATCAGAAGGAGGACACATGGTAATCTCACCGGATGGGAAAACGCTTGCTACACACAGTGTATCTGGTAACTGTTCTTTATGGAATATAAAAACTGATCCTCCACAGAGGGTTTCTTCGTTTGCCTTAGAAGGATATCCAAGATCAGGTTTGAATGTTAGATTCGCATTCTCCTTAGATGGATCTATGATGGCTGCTGGCGGCGAGGATCATGCAGTTCACGTCTGGAGTTTAAGTGATAATGCAAGTTCACTTCAGCATCAGTTCACTGCAAAAGAACATACAGAAAATGTCTGGGCGTTGGCATTTTCACCCGATGGCACAAAGCTTGCTACTGGTGGTAGAGACAAAGAGTTTCATATTTGGAATGTGGCAGATGGTAAAACGATACAAACACTATCAGGACATAGTTGGCGAGTGAACTGTTTTGCGTTTTCACCGAATAATCAAGTTTTAGCAAGTGGAAGTTATGAACTATTTCTATGGCATGTCAAGTCCGGTATGCAGATTAAACACATCAAACAACACCAGAATGCAATTATAGAAGCATTGACTTTTACACCAGACAACAACTTACTTATTATTGCAGCTCGTGATGGATTAAAGTTGTATGAACTGCAAACGGAACGACTTATCACAATAAACCAAGACTACACAAGTCTACTCAAATTGTCAGTGGTTGACAACCTGCTCATAAGTGTAAGTAGATATGATGAAATCTTAATCTGGGATTGGCAGAAAGTGCTTGAACGGTTGAAGGACAATTAGGTAACAGATTACGTGGAGTTTATGTCCATCCACTAACCTACATCTCCGCCAACTTCCTCTGTAACCACTTTGTCATCGGTGCATAGCTCGGATCACAGACCTCAAGCAAATGTCCCGGTAGCGGTTGTCCGATCACTGCTTCAACATCGCGCCGTCGTTCCGATACGACTTCAGGGTGATCACTCGCTACATTGTTCTTTTCTTCAGGGTCATTTATAACATCAAAGAGTTCATCTCCTTTTTCATCTATAAAACCAACAGAAGTGCAGAAGTTCCAATGATCGTCGCGCACACTCACACGTCCAACAGCATTACCTGTAGTGAAACCTGCCCAGCCATTGATAATCCGTTCGCGGAGAAACGCTTTCTCTTGTGTCACAAGTTGCCACATATCTTCACCATCTGTCCAATCACACGGAATATCAACAAGATTTAGCAGTGTCGGCATTATATCATGGTTCTGCACAAACGCTGAAATGTCCTTGTCGTGCGGTCCATCAGGATGACGTATCATCAAGTTCAACTGAGTATTATATGGATGTAACTTGTTCGCACCTTTACCAAAACTACCATGGTCTCGCAGTTGCGTGCCGTGGTCTGACATCAGCATTACAAGCGTCTCATCGTGAATGTCTAATGACTCAATCTTGTCCAACAACGCACCGACCCATTTGTCAACAAATGTTACTTCTCCCAGATAAAGTGCTTCAATTCGGTTAAGTTCCTCTTCAGAAGGTCTCCCACCTTCATTTGCACTACCACGTGAGATGAAATCTTTACCAGAATAATCAGGTGAGTAGATATCAGCATAGGATTTCGGTGGATCCCAAGGTTCATGTGGATCGAAACTATCTACCCACAGGAAAAATGGTCCGACTGTGTGATTATCTTGCAACCAATCCGCAGCAGAACGGAACACACGCGCACAACTATAGTCATCATCTGTTTGACGATGACGTTGACCCAATAGATAGTTCACAAGTCCTGCATGCCGTTTCCAATTGATAGGTTCACGTACATGGTTTCGCAGCGTATCCTCAATCAACCGTGGATCCCCACTCTGCCAATTGTCTGATTCCTGACCACGGATAAAGTCAAAATGTGCAAACCCACGTGAGAAATTCATAGTCGGTTTGAACATGTGGTACGTATCTGCGATGATAGCAGTAAGATAGCCGCGTTCCAGAAGCACTTCTGCAATCGTATCCTGTTCCGGCGGTATCTTGTGCCAACCAGCAGCGTGATGCCAATGTCCACGTCGATCAAAGTTATATCTCCACGGAAAAGTCCGCATCCCAGTGAAGTTACCACGACGTACCTGTAATGTGGGTTGACATTCACCATAAGCACGGGTGAAACGCACGCTTTCTGATGCAAACGCATCAAGGTTCGGCGTTTGCACATGGCTATACTTCTTACCTTCACCAATGATGTCCGCACGAAATGTGTCTAAACAGATACAAATAATATTCATAAAGTTATGCTCCTTTCATTTCATCTATAATTCTTTCAGCTGCTTGAAGCGGATCCTCCGCTTCAATAATCGGTCTACCGACAACTATATAATCTGCACCTCGATTAATTGCTTCTGCTGGAGTTGTGATTCTCTTTTGATCACCTACGTCTGCCCATTTCGGACGGATGCCAGGGGTGACAATCAAGAAGTTGTCTCCACACGTTTTTCGTATCGGTTCAATTTCCAATGGAGATGCAACAACTCCGTCTAAACCTGCTTCTTTTGCTTGCTTCGCCAGATAAACAACCTGCTCTGTGAGTTGTCTTTCTGAACCGAAGTTTGATTGAAAACCTGCTTCATCCATACTTGTCAGAATTGTTACACCAAGAAGAATAGGTTTCGGTATTCCCGAATCATTAGCAGCATCGTCAGCACGGATGCTTGCGGCTTGCATCATCTCAAATCCACCTGATGCATGCATGTTGATCATGTTTGAACCATGTCTAGTCATCGTACCAACATCCCGCGCCACCGTATTCGGTATATCGTGAAACTTCAAATCAAGAAAGGTTTTAAATCGTCTTTCTTTCATCCAAGAAAAAACATTAGTGCCAACCGTGGTAATTGCCTGAAAACCTATCTTAACCCAAAAAACAGAATCCATTAACTCATCTGTTATCCAATCAATCTCCTCCCCATCATCCGTATCCAATGCAACGATTAACCTGTTTTTCAATTTATCATTCTCCATGTGAATAAGCCTAAAGATTGCCCAATACTTCGTCAACTATTCGCTGTGTTTCTTTGTGAGCATCCTCAATTTGATTCTGACATTCATAGATGTGCTTTGCATTTTCGTTCAACTGATCTTCTATACGGTCAATCATACGATTGACTTCAGACGGAGACGTTCCACCAAGGCTCTGATTGTTTTTAATTGCTAATTCAGCGTCCAGAATCTGTTTTAGCTTTTCAATCTGTATCTCAATTTCTTTCTTTTTCAGGAGTTCTTGGGTTAACTCCATGTCCAAAAACGTCTTTTTCTGCTGCACTAACTCCCCAACCAGCCACCCAACGATTTCATGACATTCACGGAAACTAATCTGATGTTCTTTAACAAGGTAATTCGCTAATTCTGTCGCAGTAGCAAAGTTTGCATTGACTAATTCAACCATTCTTTCATTGTTAAATTTTGTCGTTTTGAGCAGGTTTGGAAGGATATCCAAGCATCCAGTTACAATATCAAACGCTTCCCATAAAGGGGGTTTGTCTTCCTGAAAATCACGATTATAGCCTAATGGTAAACCTTTGAGATTAGTTAGCAAATCCATTAGTGCGCCATAAACACGTCCTGTGCGTCCACGTGTAAGTTCAGCGATGTCCGCGTTCTTTTTCTGTGGCATGATGGAGCTTCCCGAACTATATGCATCATCAAGTTCTGCAATACCATACTCATAAGTTGTCCAATAGATCAGTTCTTCGCTAAGTCGAGATAAATTCGCCATCACAAGTGATAATGCAAAGAGGGTTTCAGCAATAAAGTCGCGACTGCTAATGACATCAAGCGCATGTTCATGAACCGCATCAAAACCAAGAAGTTCAGTTGTCAAGTTTCGGTCAATCGGGAAAGACGTTCCAGCCAATGCACATGCACCAAGCGGATTTGTATTCGTTATTTCATAGGCAGCTCGCAGTCGTTTTTGGTCTCTCAGAAACATACTGATGTATGCCGTTGCCCAAAAACCAAGACTAATCGGTTGCGCATGCTGTGTGTGCGTGTAACCGGGTATTACGGTGTCCACATGATCTTTGGCAATACTTAAAAACGCATCACATAAAGAAGCAACACCACGTTGGATATTCAGTATCTCATCACGGATATATAGGCGCGCATCTACGAGGACCTGATCATTACGAGAACGAGCAGTGTGCAACTTCCCACCGAATTCAATCCCTGCGTTATCAATCAGATACGACTCAACGTTCATGTGCACATCTTCTTTATTCGGATTAAGTGTGAAATCTCCATTTTGGAAATCATTTTCAGCATTACGGAGCCATCGTAATATCTCTTTTAGATCCGTATCGGATAATATTTCCTGTCGTGTGAGCATAATCGCATGCACTTGGCTTCCCCAAATGTCATATCCGATGAGTCGCGTATCTACATCAATAGAGTGTGTAAAGGCTACTGTTTCTGAGGTGAGACTTTTGCTAAAACGGCCGCTCCAAAGCGTTTTTTGTGGGTTTGACATATTTTTTGATTTTATACTAAAGGGTTACTTAAAGCCAAGCCACTTATTTACTCCGACCTCAATTAACTCCAATAAGGTTGAGTTTAATTTTCCTATTCTACGGATAAAAGTGGTGGGTGAAACAACTGTCAACCCTTGGATGTTGAAAGTACCTTGTGTCAATCCTGCTACAGATAGTGTGACATTAAAATACAGAATTTCTTGTACTTGTAGTATGCGGCACGACAGAATATAGGGCATAATCAGAATCTGAAAAAGGTATATTCAGAACCAAAGCAGGGCGTGTTTTCGCAGCGAAGCCAAGATCAGCAAGCCATATTTCTCCTCGTCTAGGAATTGCCATTTTCTTTCAACATCTCTTCTTCATCAAGTCGTTTGAAGCTTAATGCTGCTACAAAATTCTGATCTTGTTCAGTCCAAATACCATAGTCATCATCGTAGATAATATGAAAATCAAGAGTCCGATATAAATTGTGAATAGCGTGTTCAATTTACTGCAGTTCGTCTGTGCTTAGTTGCGGTAATACTTCCTCAATTTCTTGAATCGTAGTCATAACAAAATACCATCCTTTACAAGTTGAATTAACGAAACTAAAATCTATATCAGTACAAACACCCAGCTATTAAATTTACATATACTCATTTCTCAAAAACCGATGACAGATCGTATACTATGGTTAAATTAGAAAATGAGTTTACATTTCTACAATTTACCATATTGGCCGTCATGTAAGTATCCTATCCTTTTCTTCTCTTTGGTAGGAACGACCTCCTTGTCAGGGCTGTTTTGATACATTGTCTCCATACGGTCGCGACCGGGAGGTCGCTCCTACCTGTGCAAGTGTGTAATTAATTCCATAATTTACCATAATAAACTCTACATAATAAACTCTACATTAGGTAACCTGTGGAGGTCTTCTCGGTGACATCGGTTGAATAATTGACCGTTGCGCAGGGGTCAAACTTGCTAACAACGCCTCCGAATGCGGATAATCAAATCGTTCACGAACATACTTTGGAGAATAACGATACACAATTGACCGTCGAAAGCCAGGATTTGTCCGTTCTGCTGAACCGTGGGTAATCGCATCAGTAAACATCACAACATCCCCTGCCTTCAGATGTACTTCTTGTGTAGCAAATGCTGTTCCTGCGGGTTTACCGGTAATTCCATCGTAAACAATCCCCTTGCCGTCATGTATCAAACGTGGATGTATCTCGGAACATTTATGACTTCCAGGAATTAGCACAGGAGCACCATCACCCGGACCAATGTCGTTAATCGCCATCAAGACATTTATCTGTCCTACAAGCCACTCCCCCGTATTGACTTGACGGAACGTAAGGTAACTCAAAGGAACATGTCCACCACAATGGATATGAATGAAACCGCCTGGACCACGAACATTCAAGAAGTTCTCGTGAATTGACAGACCATTTACCTCATGCACATACTTCCGTATCATGTTGGTCCAAGCCGGGTGGTCTATCAACTTTTGAAACACATCTCCACCTTCAATGATATTTTGGAAATTGACACCGTTCTCTATGTTATAGGTATGTGTTTCAATGTTACCGATCCAGCGCGGAATCCGGTGATTCTCAGGATTCGGTTCCCAAGGTTGTTCTACGTATTCCCAATGATTATCAATCCATTCGTTGATCTTCGTAAGGTCTTCATCCGATATCGCATTCTCTAAAATCAGAAATCCTTGCAAATCAAAAAGGTAATCCAGATGTTCCTGATCCATATCTAAACTCCTGAGACTGTCTTGAGTTGGTGCAGTTTCATCCTACACCGTTCTTCTACTTCCGATTATTGTTCCTTAACTACAAATAAGAATTCAATTCATCTTCTGTCGGTTTAGAAGTTGCAATACCACTTTCGGGTATCTCAACCTTGGCTGTCCAAGCTATAGCATTGAGGATAAACTTTCGGAGATTGTCATCACCCCAGTTATGATGATGGTGTCCACCCGTAAAACCGAACCCACGACCACGATCTGCACGTTCTACACACCAACCAAGATGTTGTGGTTCGCCTTTAGCAACGGAGGCGCGAACATGTGGATTCCCACTATGCGGTCCGTCTGGGCGCGTCAGTGTTGACTCGGGTGCAATCGCACTCAATACAGGAGTGACACCGTCCATATTCTCACGGAAACGCATGTGATAATACCATTCGTCATCAAGTGTAAACGGCACTAAACCCCTTGTTGTCGGATGTTCAGGGAAAGATGTAAAACCTGCTGTCCAATGCGGATTGACTGAGAGATGCGTTTCAAAATAACCACCAATCCAATCCAAGAAACAATCACCAGCTTTTCCTTTTGGCACCTCAACAGCATAATGCAACATTGCAATTCCCATGCCTTTAGCAGTTAACTCCGATATCTGGTCAAGATGGGGAATACTGAGATGTCCTCCACCACCATCTGAATAAACTATGATTGCATCTGTATCAGCAAAAATATCAGAATCAGAAGGCCAACCTTGATGCACAACTGCATCCATACCATCAACAACTGCATTTAACTGATCTGCTAAGAAAGAACATCCTCCCGGATGTTCATGCGACCCACTTCCATGACTCGCTCTACCAGCAACAAAAACTATTCGCGTCTTTTTAGACATATAAACTCCAATAAGAATTAATCATTTAGGGATAACCAACCGTAATCAATGCAATACTCATTAAAATAGAATCTGATTTTACATCTTCTATCTGTCTATGTCAATCCATTAATCAAACAAAATCAAATTCCCATTCCAAGAGCAACTGCTGCCAACAGAATCAACAACGATACTACACCCATCAAACTTGACACTATAGACATCTGCGTCCGGAGTGGTTTTACTTCAGGGGGTAATTCTTCTAAAGATTCGTCTAATCCATCTATTGCAGACAGCATCTTTGGTGCAAAAAATATACTATGTAGAAATGTCAGGATCAGTAAAGCAATAAAAAGTATAAGTTTGATAAGTAATGTCCTCATGAAAGGGTTGTTGTCAACATTAGCAGAACCATCAAAACTAATAAAATAGGTAATGATGTTTGCAATTCCTGTAACAAAAAGCACAAGTACACAACCCCATACAATCGGTTCAAACCTTTTCCCAATATCTGACAATAACTTAATACGTTGAACGGGTGGCAAATTCTGCCGAAAATATGGAACAATGACCATTGCTAATATGAGGTTACCACCAATCCACACAACAGCAGCCATAACATGAATCCATCTAATTAATAACCAAAATAATTCTGGCATATTCTAATTTCCCTATCTGTTTTGCATGACACGTTTCATTTTACTCAGGACTTACGTAAAAACGGTAGGCGTGCTTTGTAAGCGCGCCGGAAACCTAAAAAATGCTGAAAATTACATCGTTTTCGTCTTAATTCTTGATTGGATCATGAAAACTGCGTAAGTCCTGTTACTTTTTGTGTATTATTCGGAACCTTCAAAGTGATGAATAATTAAATCCGCTCGTGATATAAGTGATTTGCGTTCCTCAGATGACATCAATACAGGAGAAAACCGATGATAATCACATTTTGAGAGAATATCCAAAAACTCTTTTTGTATACGTACCGGTATCTTTGCTTTTTGACATATCGCTTGAATTTCAGTTGTAGTCAATTTACGGTATGTTAAACCTTCCCGATCACCAAGATATTGATATAGAATACGAGTTAAGGCTTCCTCATAGGTTGTACTATTCGTTTCAAAATTTCCTTCTCTCAACGATTCCAACGCAGTAAAGGCTTTTTGTGCAGGAGTTACTGTGTCTACCTGTGTTATTACGCGGGACGGTTTCAGTTTGACACGATACAGAAAAAAAATCGCTAAAATTATACCAGCAAGAATCGGAATAACGGTTAACGCCAATAGCCAAGATTGAAAAGTAGAATCTTTACTTACAATTCTTATTGGATTAGCTACTGCAGTGATGTTTATCGGATCTGTTTTTGATATCTGATAACTATGTGTTTTTGGATTGAAAAATACAAATTCTATTTCGGGAATCTGTAAAAACCCAGACCTTAAAGGCATAAACACATAAGTGTAAACGCTACTTTGGAGTGTTTTACTTTCAACTTGAATGGGTTGTTCCACTCTGAAACCACTCACAGATGAGATTTTTGGAGGTTTCACCGTTTTTAAATTGCCTTTTCCACTGATTGTCAGAGATAAGGTCAATGCTTTTCTTATTTCAAGTCTATTTCGATCCACCTGTGTAGTGACTTCATAATCACCTACCGCGCCGGTAAAATTCGCAGGTTTTCCAAGTTCAGGCAGTGGTTGCACAGTCAATGCTAAAGTTTTCGTCTTTAGAGTCTTTGGATGGTCTTTTATCGGTAGCTTCAATTGTGCAGGATTGATCAGCACTCTACCAGTTTCCCTCGGATATAAAAGGCGCAAGTATTTTTGAACTTGATAAGTAATCCCATTTATTGTTTCAGTAATACCCTCTTGCTCTGGTTGTTCTTCGACAATAAACTCAGGAAATTCGGGCAGAACAGGCATAATCGGTTCCATTGTTGGCAACACAGTGGTATAAAGGTAACGAAACTCATACTCAATCGGTTCGTTTAGATACGGTTTTGAATTATTGATCTTAGCTTCAATTTTGTGGATACCCCCAGTTAGGGTGTGCCGATATGTGTCAACAGCACTGACAATGATTGCACCAGGATTTGTTATATATGGAACTCCCTGATACAAGAATTGTATGTCCGATAAAGCAATCTTACCGACCTTTTGCGGTATAAGCTCATAAAACCACGCCATTTTAACAGCTAATTTATTATCAACCAAATAAGTATTAGTTTTGGAATGTAGTGGAACTACAAGGAAATCCGGTAAGAAATCAAAACTCGGAGTCCCAATATACTTCATCTGTGTATTCCCAGAAATCGTCAGTTCTAAGGTTGCTTTCTCGTTGTATTGAATATGACGTGGACTGATAGCAGCTGCAACTTGCACATCATCACTAAATGATGCTGTAGTGTACAATATAAGCATTAGAACGTGTGTTGTAATACCTAAAAAATACTGGAAACGAGACATTTTTATTTTACCAATCTTTATCTCGTCTGTAACTACTATTGAGTTGTTGTTTAAGTATATTTTGACGATGTTTGTTTTCATTCTGGGTGAGTCGTTCAAGGAGTTTTTGTGCATCTGATTTTGACATGTTATTCGGTTCAGATTGAGTTTTATTATTGTGTGAATCTGATTTGTCTTGTTGTCCTATCAAGTTTTCTTGTTGTTGCTTGAGCAGCTGAAGTGCCAAAGTTAAATTATATTTGGCATCAACGTCTTTCGGTTGTATTTGGAGTGAGTGTTTATACGAATCAATTGCTCCAGTAAAATCCTGCATCTGAAACTGCGCATTACCTATATTGTAATATACATCTGCTTCATTAGGTATATTCCCTTTCAACAGTGACTTCCTAAATGTTGTAGCAGCTTCCTGGTATTTTCCCTTCTTATACAGGGCAGCAGCGAGATTATAATGAGCAATATGATTGTTAGGTTGATTTATTGCTGCATCTTGAAATACTTGTACAGCTACATCATAGTCCTTGTTCCAATATGCTTCATTGCCGGTTTTCATCAAGCGCGACCAACTACCAAACCAACCAACAAGAAAGACAAGTATTAGAAGTATCATTGTAGTACGTATCATCAATCTCATCATGTTTCTATTCTGACATACTCCCCAAGCTAAAGCATGGGGGTTCTTAGTTCTTATATTGGAAACGGTTTGAGTTGTTTCCAAACGACTTTTCCTGCTTCCGTGTCTCGTGCCCTTTCCTGAACAGCTTTGGGTCTTATTTGCACTCCACAGGCGTGACTTTCGGTGTGTCCCACCGTAGTTGGTTTCAAGTTTATTGCAGCATTGACATCTCTATCTATAGACATATCACATTGACTGCAGTGATACATTCTTTCTGAAAGTGTTAGGTCTTTCTTTTTGTGTCCACAACCGGAACAGGTTTTACTACTTGCAAAGAACATATCTGCTTCTTTGACAGGTATACCGCGCACTTCTGCTTTTGTCTTGAGTTTTAGCAGGAAACTGCCTAATGCTGTATCTGACAATGCTTTTGCGAGGTTTCTGTTCTTCAGCATATTAGTAACCTTGAGTGTCTCAATACCGATCACAGATGCGAGGTTGACAATCTCTGTAGTTGCTTTATGATGTGCATCGTTTCGGATACAAGCGATACGATAGTAGTTACGTTCTAACTTGTGTTTTTGTTTGAACCAGTTGTTAGACTTGAAAACTTTTCTACTTAATCTACGTTGTTCTCTTGCTAACTTCTTTTCATATCGTTTCAGGGGTCTTGGATTATCATATTTCGTGCCATCACTCAATGTGGCAAGTGTGTTTATGCCTACATCTATACCAATCACAGGGTGCGTTGAGTTATCAACTGCTTCGGTGTCCTCTGTTTCTATGGTGATAGATACAAACCAACGATGTGCTGTCCTTGAGATCGTCACTTTCATAATCTTACCCACAAAACGCAATGATTCAAACATTCTAATCCAACCAATCTTAGGAAGTTTGATACGCTTACCTTCAACTTCTACAGATTGATTATTTGTGGTGAATGCGTCCTTTTTGCCACGCTTCTTGAACTTCGGAAATCTCGCACGCTTACCAACCCAATTCGCAAGCGCAGCAGACAAGTTACCAAATATGCTTTTATTGGCTACAACCTGATCCATATCTTTAGTCCAAGCATGTGCTTTCTTAGCAATATTAAATCGAGTGTTTAACTTCGCAGCGGATAAGAACTCATCATTTGCCAATGCAGACTTGAAATCTGCTAATGCATGATTATATGCAAATCTCGCATAGCCACACTGTTGTGCAAACCATTTGCGTTGATTGTTATTTGGATTCAATGCAATCTTATGTGTTTTTAGCATGATGATATTCCAGTCCTATGAAGACGTCAGTTCCCTCTACTAAAGGTGTGTAGGTGTTAGTAGCACCTACACTGAACTGGTATAATGAGTATCTCATGTTTTAAACCAAAAATCAAGTTTTTTCTTGACACAAGCACTTAGCACGACTACATCCCACTACCTAAAGGTAGGGGTTTTGTCGTGATTCTTGATAAAAAAGAGCAGCAGATGAGAACCAAATGTCCGATTTGTCGTTAAGGTGTGATAGTGAGATATATCACACACTCATTGTTACGTGTGCAGTTCTCTATAGTAGGACATTGTCTAAACATTGATTGTAAAAGGTATAAACAACATTGTGAGAAATGTCAACTTATCTATTCTTCCTCTTCCTTGCGATTCTGATCCTTCTTCAAGAATGGACTTAGCAGATCAATTGGTATTGGGAAGATAACGGTAGAGTTCTTTTCTGCACTAACTTCTACTAAAGCTTGAAGAAACCTTAGTTGTACAGAGGTCGGTGTCTTACTAAGTATTTCTGCTGCATTCGTTAGTACCTCTGCAGACTCAAATTCACCTTCAGCATGTGTGATTTTTGCCCTACGTTCACGTTCAGCTTCAGCTTGTTTTGCCATTGCACGCTGCATTTCAACTGGAAGGTCAACGTGTTTTATCTCCATAGTGATCACCTCAACACCCCACGGTTCACACTGCTTTTTTATTATTTCCTCTAAATCCTGATTGAGTTTTTCTCGTTCAGAGAGAAGATCATCAAGTTCCGCGCGTCCAAGAACGCTACGGAGCGTAGTCTGTGCTACTTGAGAGATAGCAAAACCGAATTCTTCTACCTCAATTACTGCTTTGTCTGGTGCGGTTACTCGAAATGTCAGAACTGCATTGACACTCACCGAGACGTTGTCTTTTGTGATTACATCTTGCGGTGTAACATCATTTACGATAACGCGAAGACTAATCCGTTGCATCCTTTCAATCCAGAATGGGATTAATAGAACCAATCCAGGACCACGTGTGTTAGTGAACCGTCCTAAACGGAATATGACTGCGCGTTCATATTCCTTTAAGACCCGAACGCTTGTCGCAATCATAATAACAACAACACCAATAGCAATAGCAATATAAATTGGATCAATTCCTTCTAGCATACTAAGTTATCCTCTCTATGGGTTAATCCCAGTGATGTCGCTAACCTTCTTAAAAAATGCTTGTTTACGAGGTGTGTTTAATTGCCATTTCACAGGAACCGATTGGTATCCGTGGTGATAGTCATTTTCTCCTGGATCAAAATATCCCCACGAAGCGTATTGACTGACTGCAGCCATGAAGTTATTCATAGGTTTGTCAAAGTTAAAATGGTCATCTTCGTTGAAGAGAATAGGCATTGGCTTATAACCGGGGACATGTCGCGTCTGTTGAACCATCTCCATAATACGATTTGGATCTTTGACTCCATTACCGTGGATAAGTATAAAATCTGATGCACGTACAACATTCTCAAATGGTACTCTCCCACCACCATAACTTGTCCCTACAAGATACCTTCTTCCATCACGTGTCGTACCTTTCACACGTTCAATGAGTTCATTCACCCTTTCTGGTTGAAGAATTTCATGAGAATATCTCACATTACATTCGTTGTTAACTTCAACAATGACGTTGGTATAACCATTGTCAAACAACCAATTTGTAGCGTTATCCGTGGCTTGTTTTACTGCTTCCTCATCCTTTAGTCTGTGATCTTGTCCAAAGTAGAAGTATCCGAGAATAACTACCATGCCAAGTTCATCAGCAAAATCAATTATACGTTTGAGACGAGCCAGATAATCTGCATTGAGACTACCATCTGCTTCTATGCCGGAATTGTGCCAGGGTTGTTTTTTTGAATACCCTTCTGGACTGCCACCTTGCAAGTTTATAGTAAATGCTAATAAACCGTGTGCACGCCATACTGGCATTGCAGAAAGGAATTCCCTTGTGTTCCGTTCAGGATCCCATTTACCCGTATCTGGGTATTCCCATCTGTGGAGTGTCTCTGGATTCCTATCGTCAAAGATACCTTGTACCATTCTCGAGTTGAGCAGCAATCCCTCAATTTTGTGACCTTCATAGTTTCTTCCAGAATAGCTGATTTCATCGTTTATATAGAATGCATCTTCAACGATACTAACTTTTGTATTCATAATTTCTCCACGAACATGTATAAACTGAATATAGTATATATTAGCAGATAGGTAGTTTTAAGACAAGAACTGTTTTGAGGAATGGTATGCAAAGCGGATGTGTTAAGTTGATGTCACTTGTCTGAACCGTGATTAGCAAATCCTGGTTCACACGGAATCTCGGATTACACAGATAACATTGATTGCGCGGAAAAGACCGATGCAATAGATCACATTGTTTAGTTAACGCTTTTCTATCTAATACAACCAAATGCAGAAATCTTATCCGAATAATCCGTGTTATCCGCGCACTCCGCGATTCAGACTATACACATGACAAAGACTTTACACACCCAATATTAGCAGGACTTACGCAGTTTTCATGGTTTGATGAAGAATTATGACGAAAATGGTGTAATTTTCAGCATATTTTCGGTTTCCAGCGCGCTTACAAAGCACGCCTACCGTTGGGTGCGTAAGTCCTGATTAGAAAAAAGTCGTAAATTTCACCTAAAATGTAGTATAATAATTGTGATTTACTCCATATTCTTAGGTATAAGTTATTCATTTTGCATCAGTTTTTATTCTAAGGAGTCTTTATGAAACTTGGTTTAGTGACATACAATATGGCAAAAGATTGGGATATTCCTACTATTATTGAACGGTGTTCGGAAACTGGTTTTTCAGGTGTGGAGTTGCGAACGACGCATGCACACGGTGTAGAAGTAAACCTGTCAAAAGGTGAACGCGCTGAAGTCAAGAAGCAGTTTGAAGATTCGCCAATTGAGCTTGCAGGTTTAGGATCTGCGTTTGATTATCATTCAACTGATCAAGCAGCAGTTCGCAAGAATATAGAGGGAACGAAGGTATACTCACAACTGGCAGCGGATGTCGGTGCTCCGGGTGTAAAGGTGCGACCAAACGGACTTCCAAGTGAAGTTCCTGTAGAGAAGACATTAGAACAAATCGGATTGGCTTTGCGTGAATGTGGTGAATCCGCTGCTGATGTCGGTGTGGAGATTCGATTGGAAGTTCACGGTGGTGGTACTAGCGAACTCCGACATATTCGAACAATTATGGATGTTGCTGACCACAATAATGTAGCTGTGTGTTGGAATTCCAACTTCGGTGAAGTAGAAAATGGATCAATTCAGAACAACTTCAACTATGTCAAAGGAAAAATAGGATTAGTCCATATTACCGAATTACATCGTAGAGAATATCCCTGGCGTGAACTGTTCGCCTTGCTGAAAGAGTCTGGATATTCGGGTTACACATTGGCAGAAATCGCTGGAAGTTCCGATCCTGTGAGAGTGATGAATTTCTATCGTGCGTTATGGGAAGAATATAATAGATAACTAATTTCATTGGAGAACTTTTTTAGATGAAAAACCTATTACTTACGATACTATTTTTTGCATGCATGCTGACAATTTCTATTACAGATATCCATGCAGCAATTCAACAAGAAACGATTGTCGGAATATGGCTTCTTGAAGAGGGACAAGGTGATGACATTAAAGACGCTTCTGTCAATAACAATGATGGAAAAATCTTTAACGCCGAATGGACCGATGGTAAAATCGGAAGAGGTCTTGAGTTTGATGGTACTGCACGTGTTGAAATACCTGCAAGTGACACTACAGAAGACTATCTTAATGGATTTACGTATCTATTATGGGTTAAACCTACTGCTACTCCACCCGGTAATCACACACGCTTGATTGAACGTGGTTGGCACAATCCTACAATTCAAATCGGCCTGAACGACTTTTATGGTAGCATTGTCCAAAATGGGCTCCAAGATTCTTCACATGTACGAGGAGGAGAATGGCAACAGGATGAATGGAGTTTTGTTGCGCTTACACACGACGGGGATTTACTCAAACTATATGTGGATGGTGTAATTGTTGGGGAAAAAGCGTTAGGGAAAGCCGACACAACAACTGATGCAGAAATACGATTTGGAGCGTATTCAAAACCGAATTGGGACTTTACAGGAGTGCTGGATGAAGTTGGTGTTTTTAACGTAGCACTAGCTGAAAACGACATCAAGTTTATCATGAACAACGGACTTGAAGAAGCGTTAGCAGTTACTGCTGTTGGCAAATTGGCAGAAACTTGGGGTCATATCAAAAAGATACAATTTTA
Source organism: Candidatus Poribacteria bacterium (assembly GCA_963663765.2). Lineage (GTDB taxonomy): Bacteria > Poribacteria > WGA-4E > WGA-4E > WGA-3G > MSPOR6. Next base: position 557,071 of record CAXXUA010000004.1, read on the forward strand.
GTTTATCATTAGGTGAACAATGAATCAACAAGAGTTTTATCAAGCAAAGTTAGATTTTGAGACAGATTCTTGGGATCTCAGTGAAGCATTGAATAACGGTGGGGATATTATTGTCATAGATGCACGTAGACAAGAAGCATATAGAATTGAACATATACCGACAGCGATTAATTTCCCGCACAGAGAAATGACTACAGAAAGCACAGAAAACCTTGATAAATCAAAGACCTATGTTACCTATTGCGATGGGATTGGATGTAATGCTTCTACTAAAGGTGCATTGAAAATGGCTCAATTAGGTTTTAATGTCAAGGAACTACTTGGCGGTTTAGATTGGTGGCGACGAGATGGCTATGAGACAAAAGGCATAAATGGTGTCAATGGTACGGAAATAAATTGTGGATGTTGATAAGCAATTGATGGATTTTAACTTGCATTCGGATTTTCAATATTGTATAATTATATGTGCTGATACTTAAACATATTCCCCAATAGCTCAGTTGGTAGAGCAGATGGCTGTTAACCATCGTGTCGGCGGTTCGAGTCCGTCTTGGGGAGTTTCGATTAATGCTGATGGACTTGAGGTTCAAGGTTCGTCAGCATTTTTTTATATGGAATCCTCATTATTGCTGAATATAATACTTCAACTCTGAAATTTACAGTATTGGATCTATATACGAGTCGACATTATTATTTTGTTTTGTTATGCTGACGACTTGTGCCAGTTAACTAAATGTTTATACTAAATTCACATATATTGGGTATGGTATATAAGCATTTCGTCCCTACGGGACTAAAGATCATCCAAAGCAAAAGAAGGACGGTTAAATCCTCTTGTCTATGTGAAGTAATTATTAATAAATAGTTATTTAGCACAAGTCGCTACTTTCAGGCAATTGGTAATTTTTTCTGTGCACGAATCTTGTCTATGACTGGGTTTTTCCGAAGATAAAATTACCAATTTTACCAATTAGTAACTTAAAATAGGACTTACGCAGTTTTCATGATCCAATCAAGAATTAAGACGAAAACGATGTAATTTTCAGCATTTTTTAGGTTTCCGGCGCGCTTACAAAGCACCAAATCAACGGTATGAATGCCATTTAGGCATTCCCCGCCTACCGTTGTGTGCGTAAGTCCTGTTAAAGTAAATTGAGCAATATTCTGATTTGTGCCAGTTAACTAAATATTTATACTAATTTTACATATGTTGGGTATGATATATAAACATTTCGTCCCTACAGGACTGAAGATCGTTTCAACCTATGAGAGACACCTGCAAAACGTTATGCTTATGTGAAACAATGGTTTACATAAAGTCATTTAGCACAACTCGTTATGCTGGTTTTCTGAAATCGGTGTTACAAACACCTCCCACAATAGTCCATTTCAGACAATTGAACACCTCTGAACTGAGCACTAATGTTGAGTCAACATACTATTGTAGGTTGAGATTCGGAGATCGCTCCTACAGAAGACTTGTGTATTGTGTGTATTGTAGGAGGGAACTCCGATTCCCGACTACTTTTTAGACCCATCAATAAACACTTGACTAAGCACTAGTAGAGTGTCCAATCTAATTTACTTGTATATGTTTATGAAACTTGGGGCATGTTTGCCGGTTTGTGTGTGCCACACGTATACGTCTCCGTATCCATAACCCGTTGCGGCAATGTATTGATTGTCAGGTGAGAAGGTGAGTTGAGAGGCGTTTTTGTACCATCCTTGTATTTTGGTAACTCACTGTTGGGTATCTGTTTCTTGTACTTTAATGATACAGTCCCAATTACTTGTGGCAATCCACTGTCCATCATCAGAAAGTGCGACATTACTAACCATGCCTCGTTCAGTATCCAATCAGGACTTACGCAGTTTTCTTGATTTAATCAAAAATTATGATGAAAATGATGCCATTATCAGCGTTTTTCTGGGTTTCCGGCGCGCTTACAAAGCACCAAATCAACGGTATGAATGCCATTTAGGCATTCCCCGCCTACCGTTGTGTGCGTAAGTCCTGCCAATAATGCAACAGGTTGCATTGTATCGAGTTGATATACCCAAGTACCTATATGTGTTGCGACAGTAAGAATTCTTTTTTCTGAAGAAATTGCGATATTGCGTATTACACCTCGTCCCAATCGGGCAATTGCGCCATCGGGCAGGTGACATGTTGTCACGTCTGTGTCGTCAAGTGGTCTCTGGACATGGTTCAAAGGTTTTCTGTTTTTCATCAAAATTTCTCCTTGTATTCTACAGGTAAGGTTTCAGATCCCAAAGGTAAATTGCACCATCATGTCCACCACTTGCGAGAACGGTACAATCCTGCGAAAATGCGAAGCACTGTACATCAGTGGTATGTCCCTTGAACGTGGTGATATTTTTACCTGTTGCGACTTCCCATAAACAGATGGATGTCTTTTTTAGTCCTCCTTTCCACCAAGCACCCGAAACCAGATATTGACCACACGGCGTGAAACGAAGTGTAATAGGTCGCTGATTCTCTTCCGATTGTGGAATCGTAATAAGCGTGTTTCCGTCTGTTGCATCCCACAGAACAATCTCGTTCCAAAATCCACCAGCGATTATGTTGCCATCTGGTGAAAACGTTATCCCCACCTGGTAAATGTTATATCCGCCCCGTTCCAGCGTAGTTAAGGGTAACTCGGTAATCTGTTCTTCAGCATCAACATCCCATAATATGGGGATTCGTTCTTCTGGTACACGTGCTATAGGGATGCTTGCAAGCCTTTTTCCATCAGGACTCAATGCCAACGCTCTAACATATTCTGCGTGTCCTATAAGGACGGCACACTTTTCCCAGTTTCCTCCATCGTCTATTTTGTCTGATGAGGGTGTGTACTCCCATACATAGATGTTGCGATCTTTGCCAGCACGTGCCAACCGTTGACCTGTCAGTGCTAATGCATCGGTCCCCGTGCCGGATGATAGCCCGGATTCAGGAATAGGAATTTCAGCGATGGATTCACCGCTTCCAAACTCACATACCTTTAATGTTTTTTCGTCTCCACCAACAGCAAAGATTGTCCCGATTGAAGTCGGGTAAACATCACGTATACTATTGGGCAATTCTTTTTCGGTTGGATGTCGGACACGTTGACTTGAAACATCCCATAAAACCGTGTTCCTACCCCAGTAGGCAGTCACTAACGTTTTTTCATCCGGCGCAAACGCCAATGAACCGACAGTCCCAGTGTGTCCCTGAATAGTCGGGCATGCTTGAGCGATGGGTCTACCTTCTATCCAGATTTTTATTTCACCTCTATCAGTATAGGCGAATTGTGTACCACTCTCCGAAAAACGAATAGAACTTCCCTGACTCTGATGTTCACATGTGTCGATTTTTTCACCTTTTTTTAAATTCCAGACTTCAAGCTTAGACTGAGATGGAAAGACTACCGCGGCTATTAATTCACCTTCTGGTGTATAATTTGGATGTATTTGAGCATCCTCGTGATCGGTATAGGTTTCCTCAAGGTTTCCAGTCTCCACGTCCCACACATATAATCTTCCTTCTGAACCAGTGGCAGCAAAAAATCGTCCACACGGCGAAAAGCAATGGCTACCCCACCTTTCAGTCCAATCAAGACGAGCGATTTGTTCTCCAGTTTCTACCTGCCACACTGCAATGAATTCAGCGGTACGGTTTCTATGATCGTAACACGTCCCTGCCAACAAACTCAAATCTGGAGAAAAGTAGCTTGGATAGATGGCATTTATGGATTTAATGTCAGTATCACTTAATTTTATCTCTATTTCATTTTTTAACGTGCCTGTGCGCGGACACCAGATATAAACCCTCCCGATGAAATAATTGAAAGCGACGAGTTGTTCTCCATCTTGAGAAAAGACCGGATTCATATTAGACAAACGAATCTGCCCTTTTCGTCCTTCCGGCAACACCATCTCTGCAACACACACCTGATTATGGATGTCCCATACTCTGAGTGCTTGCTGATATGTATATGCGGAAAGCCATTGAGCATCTGGTGAAAATGTAACACTATCAATATATCCCCTATCCGTTTCCCACAGCGCGATCGGAGATAGCGTGGAGAGTTCGTATAACCAGAGTCCTATCTTTGTTCCAACTGCAAAGAGTTGTCCATCCGGTGAAAATGCCATATCACGAATCTCCCCGCGCCCCAATCGGGTAATTGCGCCATCAGGGAGTTTCCAAGTTGTGACATCTCCGTTTGTTTTGGATAATTGTGTGGTTGTCTGTGAACGTAAATTTTCCATGAATACCTCCAAATTTATTGTTTTATCAGATGTCTTTAGTGCACATATACTGTTTCATATCCCACAATAGGACAGTACCATCATAACTGCCACTCGCCAGATATTTACCATCTGGTGAAAAGTCTAAATCTTGTACATCCGAAGAGTGTCCCCATAAAGTGTGTATGTTTTCACCAGTCGACATATCCCACAAGTGGATAGGTGCTTTGTCTAATCCCCATTTCCACCAAGCACCGGAAGCGAGGTACTTTCCACACGGGGAAAATGCTAATGCCCACGGACGAATACACCCATGAGGTTGAAGGAGTATCATGTGTGATTCTAACGTAGTTGACTCCCACAATCGGATTTCGTTGATTAACCCATCTGCGCACCTTGCACCCAACCCGCCAGCAATCCAGTTACCACATGGCGAGAATACGATAGACTGCATGTATTGATTATCCTTCCATTGAAGATTCCCACCATTGATGACCCGCTCAATTTCTTGTGGTTCACCTCTATATTTAGAGGCATCTTCTAAGGTTTCAGGTAAAGGAAGTGGTGAGATTTGTTCTCCTGTTTCAACATTCCAGAGTAATGCGGTTCCATCCCTGGAGGAGGTAACGAATCGTTTTCCATCAGGATGGAATGCTATTGCCTCAATTGAACTTGTATGTCCTATAAGTGTGTGCAGTTTTTTCCATTGTGCGATATCCCAAACGTATAATTCGTCTCTCGTTCCTCCACTGACAAGATATTCACCAGTAGGAGAAAACGTCAAGGAATAGATGTCTTTTTCATGTCCTGTTAGTTCGGTAACTAATACTTCAGATTCAATATTCCAGATTTGTATATCGTTGCCTCTTGTATCAATAGCCAAGAGTTGATCATCTGGAGACAACGTCATGCATCCTCCTAAAGAACTGCGTTTGCCTGAAGGTGGGAGTATTCGTTGGACTTCCCGTTTACTAATATCACAAAATAACTTACCAGTACCACTATAGTACCCACCGATCAATGTATTGTTATCTTGCATAAATGCAACCGAATAGGGAACACTTCCATATCCAGAAAAGAATGATTTTGTTGTAAAGTCACCTTCATGCCATATTTGGATTTTGCGGTTTTTGCATGTAATTGCGAATTTTGATCCATCGCTTGAAAACCTTGCGTAATTGTCTGTGTTCCCAATAGTGTTGAAGGTATCTAATATATTGTGTTGTGAAGCATCCCACATGACTACTTTGTCGCTATAGATGTCTGCAACTCGTAATGTTTCATCAGGTGTATAAGCAAGTCTTACTCTTTCTCCTTGATATGTTTTGGGGTGCATTGCAAGAGATTTATCCTGAATATCCCATACTTGAACTGTAGCACCAAGGCTGGCACTGGCAAGGTACTGTCCACAAGGTGAAAACAGGAGGGTATGTAATGGAGCAGTGTGTCCTGTGAGTTGCGTTATGTCTTCACCATTTTTTATATCTGAAAACGTTACTGTTTCGGGTGAAGACACATAAGCAAATAGATTACTGTTGGGTGAAAAGGCGATGGGAAAACATGTGTCATTGACAGTACCTTCTTTCCTATAATCGTTCCATTTTGTGTTTTCAATTTTAAAGTTACTGATAGGGACAATCTGTTCTTCGCGCCATGCATAAATAGCACTATGTCCGATTCCTGAAGCAGCGAGATATTGATTGTCCGGTGAAAAGCGTGCATGAAAGATGACATTACGTTCCTCAGTACCTCCCCAGTCAGTTCTTGCAACGCACTGTCCGTTATGTGTATTCCAGACCTTGAGAATCCCATCTTGGTCACCTGTGGCAATCCAGGGTGAATCATGCGAGAAGGTGGCTACATTCATCATACCGCGTTCTGTTCCCCACAATGCGCGGGGTGCCAAGGTATTCGTATCATATAACCAGAATCCGATTTGTGTTGCTACGGAAAGATATGCGGCATTATGTGAGAATTCGACATCAAGTCGTAATCCGTGTCCGAATCGGGCAATTGCGCCATCAGGAAGTTCCCAAGTTGTCACGTCTGTGTCGTTAATAGATCTAAGTGCAAGGGATAAAGAGTCTCTATTTTCCATAAAATATCTCCTTTTATTGCGAATGTACCCGCGAGGTATGGTAACCTCGCGCGTCGAGATGTTGTGCAATGCAAGCAGCATCACTATACGATAGATGAATTGACAATGTATCTTTAAGAGTTGATAAACGGTTTCATATCCCAAAGCAAGATGGTGCCATCATAACTACTACTGGCTAAAAGCGTGCCATCGGGCGAAAATTTGAGCGATAAGACATCAGTAGGATGTCCCCAGAAAGTATGGATATTTTCGCCAGTGGTGATATCCCACAAACGGACAGAGGTCTTTTGTTGTCCCTTTTCCCATTGTGGGTCCCATCGAGAACCAGAGGCAAGGTAATTACCACATGGTGAAAATGCAAGAGCGAAGGGTGCTTGGCAACCTGTGGGTTGAATTAATGCCATTCGCACTTTGAAGGTAGTTGCGTCCCAAAGTCTAATTTCACCCCACATTCCACCAGCGATAATGTTATGGTGAGTAGAAGTCTGGAGTGCTCTAATGCGACGGGGACCTTCCTTCTGGCGCTCTTGGGCACGTTGAAGGTCTTGATGCATGCCTTTATATATAGAAGTCTTTACACATGGTTCTATATCAAGCAATCCGATTTGTTCGTCGCTTTTGAAATTCCAGACTATAGCAGCACCTCTTGGCGGACGAGTGAAAAACTGCTTACCATTCAAATCAAAATGCAACTTCCAGCCCGGATATGTTTGTGGTGTTAGTGGCGCGTGATAGTGTTTTTCCCATTGCTGCACATCCCACACAGCGATACTATCTCCATAGATGATAACGAAGTATGCCCCTGTAGGCGAGAACCCTATCTTGGACACATGTGAGGATGGACTTTTGGGAAGTTCAGTGACTTGTGTGCCGGATGCAACATGCCAAATTTTAGTAGGAGTTCGGAGCCCCGCGGTGACGAGATATTCCTCTGTGGGAGAGAAAACCATATTACGCACTCGCGCGGGGTTTTCGGCGAATTCTGTAACCTGGGTTTTAGACAAGAGATTCCAAACTTCAATGGAATTTTCACTCTCTTCGGTGGTAGCCAGAAGTTCAAGACTGTTTGATAAAACTATGGAACTTGGTCCGTTAGGATTGCGGGTTTGGAAATGGAATGTGCGTTCCACTTGTCGCCGCTTAACATTCCATACACAGATCGCAGAGCGGGTTTTGTGGTTACTTACCAATCTATGGCTATCATTAGAAAAACTTATTGGACTAACGTTCTGATGATGTACAGGGAGAGATGCAAGTGCTGCTGTCCCTTCTGTCCACACCTTGAGTTCACCACGTCCATTTGCAACTGCGAATTGTGTGCCATCATTTGAAAAACAAGCACTTCCCTGATCTGGATTCCAAGATTCAAAAACATCTACCGTCTTCTGCTGCGTTGCATCCCATATCACTACTTCAATGCCTCCGATACCGGCAACACGTAAGGTGCCATCTGATGTATCAGAAGGTATTCCATATTTAATGTAACTATCTTCGCCATAAGGTGTCGGCGGCATCTCATAAGTGCCGTTATGAATGTTCCATACGTGAACACTATTTCCGCTATTGCAGGCAGCAAGATACCGTCCACAGTGAGAAAAGACGAGTTTGTAGCAACCCTCCTCATATTCATCGGGCAATTCAGCGATGTATTCGCCGGTTTTTACATCTAATATGGATGTTATATTAGCATCAGAAGTATATGCAAGAAGGTGTCCACCGGGTGAAAACGCCTTAGGAGATGATAGATAACGTCTTTTCGGTTTTGGTTTCACAGTGAAACTTGTCATAGGCGTGCTGATGTTTGTTTGCCAGGCGTGAGCAGCACAATGGAAACCACCGTAAGCGATAGCATTAGAAAAGGTTAAGTACTGTCCATCTTGAGAAAAAGTAAGGTTGCCAGCAATTGCCATACTACTCATCGAATTTCCGGGTACGTCTATTTTTCTCACACATTGCAGATTTTGTGAATCCCATATTTTGACAATACCATCCCAGTCACCTACAGCAATCCATTGTGCATCAGGGGAAAAGGAGATGGTTGAAACCATCCCCCGTTCTGTTCCCCACAATGCATAGTGCGTCATTGTATTGAGGTTGTACCACCAGCAACCTATGCGAGTTCCCACTACAAGGTGAGTCCCATCGGGTGAAAATGCTATTTTGCCTATCTGGCCTCTGCCTAAACGAGCAGTTGCTCCTTCGGGTAGTTTCCAAGTTGTCACATCCGTGTCTTCAAGTTGTTCAGGTTTGGGAATCGAAGTGTTTTTTCTTTTCATAAACTGTCTCCTTTTATTTTCAATCTACTGGCGAGGTATTAGTTCCTCACACGCCTATTATATGAAACAGACTTTGAGAACCGTGTAATATTAAGGCATCACTATGTATCTATCAATTGGCTTGAGATGTGTTAAGAACCGATAATAGATTTCACGTCCCAGAGAAGAATAGTACCATCATAACTCCCGCTTGCAAGAAGTTCTCCATCCGGTGAAAAATCGAGTGACCAAACATCAGTGGGGTGGCCCCAGAAGGTATGTATGTTTTCACCTGTATTAACATCCCACAAACGCACAGACATTCTTGTTTTTCCATTTTGCCATTTAGCACCCACAGCGAGGTAGTTACCACAAGGCGAAAACGCAGATGACTGAGGGTTCTGACATCCTGTAGGCGGAATTATCACCATATAGGTTTCAAAGGTAGTTGTATCCCATAATCGAATTTCGTTTCGACCACTCCTCCGTATCACACCAGCAATGCGCGTGCCGCAAGGTGATAACCTGAGTTTACCCCAGATCCGTTGAAAGACCGTTTCTGGCTGTTCGTGAAAGCGTTGAATATCTTGTGATGTGCCTTTATACAATGCGGTATCTATGCATACTGTTGTATCAAGTGAACCGGACTGTTTTCCACTTTTCATATCCCATACAAGAATTGGATTTTCGCGTGGCACAGTGAGAACATGTTTGTCGTTCGGATGAAACAATAGTTGCCAACGTTTAGAACTCTGCACCTCTGGAAGTGGGACGTGGTAGCGTTTTTCCCACCGCGTGGTATCCCATATTGTGAAACTATCTCCATAGAAACTGACAAAATATTCTCCTGTTCGTGAGAATCCCATTCTATTAATTCTTAAGGGGTTTTGAGAAAGTTCAGCGATTTGTGTGCTGGATGCAATGTGCCATATATTAATAATTTTTTGAATATTGGTAGTGGCAAGATATTCTTCTGTCGGTGAAAACGTCATCCGAGTCACCCCTTTATGTTTTTCTGTGAGTTCTGCGACTTGGGTATCTGACACGAGATTCCAAACTCTAATAATTTTATTTTCTTCTAAGGCTGCGAGTAGTTCCCTACTGTGAGAGATAGATATCACACCAAGTGAATTAGGACGTGGAAGGTGGAATGTTTGTTTCACTTGTCGCAGCACAAGATCCCATAATCGATATCCGGTAGGATCGTGACTGCTGATCAATGTGCGACTGTCTTTGGAAAAGCGAACATAAACTACGCCTCTTGATATATGTGTAGGAAGAGACTTAACCGTTGATGGGTTACCCCGCGTCCACACCTGTAGTTCTCCGTATTTATTTCTGATGGCGAGTTGTGTTCCATCAGATGAAAAACACCCATTTAATGGTATCCAAGATTCCAGGGTATCCACCGTTTCCTGCCGCGTTATATCCCTGATCATCACTTTACCGTTAGATATACCAGCAATCTGTAAGGTGCCATCCGGTGTATAAGCGGGGATACGAAACGTTCCTTGCTTTTCACTGTCACAATAGGCTGTTGGAGCTATTTCTAAGGTGCCGTTCTGAATATTCCAAACGTGGAGCTTGTTACCCCAATTGCAAGCAGCAAGATACTTTCCACACGGAGAAAACAGGAGTTTGTAGCAGCCTTCTCCCGGCGTATCGATGTAATCATCACGTAGTTTAGCGATTTGTTCGCCAGTTTCTACATGCATCACGGATGTGATATTCGCTTCAGGCGTATATGCGACAAGACTTCCATCAGGTGAAAGAGCTGTAGGGTGGACGTTCCGTTTTCCTGATTTCGGTTGAACAGTATAACTTGCAATGGGTGTGTCGGTATTTTCTTGCCAATCGTATACGGTAAAATGCCAACCACTACCATTATCACGGAAAAGTAAATTGGAACGTGTTAAGTGCTGCCCATCTTGTGAAAAGAGTAGATTGCCGGATAATCCCAACACACCTTCTGGGTTTTTAGGTATATCTATGTTCGCAACACATTGCAGGTTTTGTGTATCAAATATCTTCACATCTCCATTCCAATTTCCAGTAGCAAGCCATCGGGCATCTTGTGAAAAGGCGATGTCGTATAGTATTCCTTGCTCGGAATTCCACCATGCGCGAAGTTCCATTGTATTGAGGTCATACCACCAACAACCGATAGTCGTTGCAACAACAAGTACCATACCGTCGGGTGAAAATGCCATATCACCGCTTATCCAACCCGTTCCTATACGGGCAGTCGCACCCTCTGGGAGATTCCAAGTAGTTATATCTGTGCTGTCAATAGGTCTAAATACGGAAGTTGCATGTTTTCTGTTTTCCATAGAGATGTCTCCTTTTATTGCCAATGGACACGCGAGATATGACACCCGCGTGCACCGAAGCATTATGTAAAATTGACTAAGAGAGTTATGCGATACAAGCAGCATCGCTATGTAATAGATGAATTGACAAGGAATATTTAAGGGGCAATAAACGGTTTCATATCCCAAAGTAGGATAGTGCCATCAAAACTACCACTTGCAAGAAATTTTCCATCCGGTGAAAATGCTAAATCCTGCACATCCGTTGTATGTCCCCAGAATGTGTGTATGTTTTTTCCTGTTGCGACCTCCCATATTCGTATGGACACTTTCTCCAATCCTTTTCTCCACCACGACCCAGAGACGAGGTATTTTCCGCAAGGAGAAAATGTAAGTGCAAACGGTCTGCTACACGTTTCGGGAGGTAGTATGAGCCTGTGGGTTTCTAAGGTCGCTGCATCTCGCAACCGTATATGTTCCCGTATCCCGCAAGCGATAGTAGTGCCGCAAGGAGAGAAAGCGAGTCTGTTTGGGGTACACTTATATTGATTGTTCATTTTTCTACAAATCTGAATATATTGGTGTATCTGCTCTGGATCACCTTTATACATATAAAGAGGAATATCTTCTGGCAGTTCTGTAGGGAACACTCTGATCTGTTCACCGTTTATAATATCCCAGAGCATTCCAGCACTCCCTTTTGGTGCTGTAGCGAGTTGTTTTCCATCGGGGTGGAATGCAGTAGTCAAAATCATTCGGTTGTCTCCTATGAGTGTATTGATTTTCTCCCCAGACTGTGTATCCCAGACACCGATATCACCTGTGGACGCTGCGCCTATGAAATGTTCACCTATAGGTGAAAAACGCATTTCACGCGCAAATCCCTTACTGTCTGAGAGTTTTGTGATGAGGGTTTCAGACGCAATATTCCAGATTTCAATCGACCCCTTTGGAAGGTCGCAAAGTGCCAGTTTTTCCCAACAAGGCGACAAGGCACTGAGACGATACCACTGCTGTTTTTCTTCTGCCGTGAGATTTTCAGTGAGAGCTGTGCGTTGTGCTTGTATCTTCGACGTTGGAAATATCTGTTCTGTTTTTCGCTGTGCCACATTCCAGAATACATGATACATACCAAACGCGTGTCCGCTTGCTAATGTCTTACCGTTGTTAGAAAAAGCAACCGAATGTGGAACAGGTTTATGATCAGCAGGACTTGAAACTTTACTTGATTGTGACCCAACTGTCCACACACAGAGATCGCTGCGTGAGAGGATCGTTGCGATGTGTGCGCCATCGGGTGAAAAGTGTAAATGATGTCCGCCGTAAAAGTGATCATGCCAGGGTTTTTCACGTTCAAATGTATCTATTTTTTCTTTTCGGATAGCATCCCAAATCACAACTTTATAGTCGTAAATATCGGCAACGCGTAGTGTGCCATCGGTTGTATAGGCAGGGATTAACCTCCTCCCATCATAAGTAGTGGGTTCCGTTTCCAAAGTGCCTTTGTAAACATTCCACACTAACACTTCATTGTTCCGATCAGCAGCAGCTATATATTGTCCACAAGGGGAAAAGACGAGATGACGGTATGTAGACAGTGCCGAGGATCGGCTAAGATGTGCTATGTGTTCACCAGTTTCTATATCTGAGATAGTAAGAATGTTGCGGTGATTTTCAGCGGACATGTAGGCGAGTAGATTACCTATCGGTGAGAAACAGATAGGAAAGTGGTGTACCCTCTCTGCTACGTCAATAGGGTAGCAAATAGTAGGTTTATCAGTGTTTTGTTGCCATGCGTAGACAACATTTTGTTTATCAAAACAAGATGCTGCTAAGTAGGCGTTGTCCCGAGAAAAATTTAGGTTCCCAAAACACCCGGTCGTTGCCTCTACATTCTTGCGATGGTCTATCTTCGCAAGACACTGTAGCGTCTGAGTGTCCCACACCTTCAAAACGCTATCCTGATTACTGGTGGCAATCAACTGTGCATCGTGTGAAAAGGCAATGGTATCAAGCATCCCGCTTTCGGTTTCAATCAAGTTGAGCGGTTTCAGCGATGATCGGTCATACAACCAACAACCTATAGGCGTTGCGACAGCAAGATATTTACCATCAGCAGAAAAGGACATATCCTTTACTCGTCCTCGCGCTAATCTACCGATCGCACCTTCTGGAAGTTTCCAAGTAGTCACATCTGTACGATCAAGTGGTTTCAATACTGAAGTTGAATGTTTTCTGTTTTGCAAGAAATAAGCTCCTTTATAGTGGATTTTAGAATTATTTTTACACTTTCAGGTGTAGGCGGGAACTCCGATTCCCGACTATCAAGGCGTTCAGTCGCGATTCGGAGATCGCTCCTACAGAAGAGGTTTAAACTTAATTGTATATTTCACTATAATTCTCAATAGACGCGAGAGGACCGGTAACCTCGCGCATCGAGATGTTATGCGAAGTTAGCATAGAATAGTGCAATGTAACCGTATCGCTATGTAATAGATGAATTGACGAGAAATGTTTAAGTGTTAATCAACGGTTTCATATCCCACAATAAAATAGTGCCGTCATAACTACCACTTGCCAGAAGTTCCCCATCCTTTGAAAAAGCGAGATTTTGCACATCTGAAGTATGCCCCCAGAAGGTATGGATGTTTTCACCTGTGGCGACCTCCCATAAACGGATAGAGACTCTGTCTGTTTTGTTCCACCAAGAACCAGAGGCAAGATACCGACCACATGGAGAAAACACAACGACACCGACAAGGTAGCAACTCTCAGGTAGAATCATCCCCATGTGCGGCTCCAAAGTTGTAGCATCCCATAGATGAACTCCACCGCATAATCCACCAGCCAAAAAAGTGCCACAAGGTGAAAACGCAATTGAATGGAGATTCTTTGACAGTTTGTTACGTGGCTGGGTTTGTCTCTGGATTTGTCGCATATCTCCTTTATATAGTGTAATAAAGGTGGAGTCTACAGAAAGTGAACCAAGCTGTTCACCACTCGTAACGTCCCACAGAAATATACCATACCCGTCAGTAGTAGCGAATTGCTGTCCGTTGGGGTGAAAGGATGCTGTCCGAAGCGGCTCAGCATGCCCTATAAATGCATGCTGCTTTTCCCAACTTTGGATACGCCACACAATGAGTTTTCCATCTACATCTCCGCCGACGAGGTGTTCCCCTGATGGTGAAAACACCACGGTGGTGATAAAACTTTGGTGTCCGGTGAGTTCTGCTATTCGGGTACCGGACATAATGTTCCAGACTTCAAGCGTTTGTCCACTTTCTCCGATGAGAGCCAACAATTCTTCACAAGGGGACAGCGCACACCTTTTACCTCCGCTCTTTTGTGGAGTCGGGGGAGGTGACACCTGTTTCTGGACAACATCCCAGAAAACTGTATCTGCATACCAGTGTTGGCAAAGCAGCATCTTGTCCGATTGATAAAAAAACAGAGATTCTGGCACCTGATTAGGCACTGTGAGCGGTGCTACTATGGCAGGGGAGCCTGCACGCCACACGCGGATATCGCTGTTGGTGAGAATTGCGAACTGTTGTCCATCAGTCGAGATACATTGTTCTATTCTACATATTTCTGGTGGATATTCAATGGTATCAAGTTTTTCACCCCGGGACACATCCCACATCACTACCTTGTCTTCATAAATATCTGCCACCCGTAATGCTCCATCAGGGGAATAGGCGAGAATCGCCCGAGTTCCATTGTAGTCTGTGTATGTTGTCTCCAATATCTCTTTATCAATATTCCACACTTGCACCTCAATGTTCTCACGTGTCGTCGGGTCCTGAATACTCGCAGCAAGAAACTGACTACAAGGTGAAAAGACGAGATCATACACATGCCCTGATTCGCGCAGATGACGCAGATAAGCAAAGCATTCTTTCGTTTTTAGGTTTCGAACAGTAAGGGTGGTCCAGTCAGAAGCATAAGCGAGCAGCTGCCCATCGGGTGAAAAGCAGATTGGGAAACGGGCAGGAGAGCGTTCACCTTCCTTCAGTGTGCCTCCCACTTTGAAACTTGCGACATGTTGGCCGGTTTTTGTGCACCAGATGTAAACGTCGCCGTATCCGTTGCCAGATGCGGCGATGTATTGGCTATCCGGTGAAAAGGCAAGTTGGGAGGTGCCTCCGTGCCAGCCTCGTATTTTCGCAACACACCGCCGGGTCTCTATTTCTCGCACCTTGATAATGCCATCCCCGTTGCTAGTAGCAACACATTTTCCATCGGGTGAAAGGACGACGTTAGAAAGCATGCCCCGTTCGGTTTCAAATAATGTGACGGGCTGCATGGTGTCGAGTTCATACATCCATACCCCGACGCGAGTTGCAACAGCGAGAGACGCGTTATCCGGTGAAAACGCCATGTCAAATACGAGTCCTTGTCCCAATCGTGCAATTGCCAGTTCGGGGAGTTCCCATGTTGTCACATCCGTGTCGTGGTTAGGTCTAATTGAAGGTGTTATAGGTTCTCTGTTTTTCAAAAATTATCTCCTTTATTGTGGTATATGAGACGCAAGACTCGGTAACTTCATGCTCTGATATGTTATGTGAAATTGACTGACAGAGTTGTGTAATGCGACAGGTATCGCAATGCTATAAATGAATTGATAAGGAATGTCTAAGTGGTTGACTCGCTAAACATTAATTATATAGAATGGACAGAATAAACCCAAAAGTCCCTTCCCCTCGCTTGCGGGGGAATAAAAGAGGGTAAATTTAGAGTGTCCAAAATACAAACATTTATTACCGAGTGAACCACTAAGAGTTAATAAAAGGTTTCATGTCCCACAAGAGGATAGTGCCATCATAACTACCACTTGCCAGAAGTTCGCTATCCGGTGAAAAAGCGAGATCATGGATATCTGTGGGATGTCCCCAGAAGGTATGGACGTTTTCACCTGTGGCGACCTCCCATAAATGGATGGACATCTGCTCTAAATCTTTTTTCCACCAAGTGCCGGAAGCGAGATACCGTCCACAAGGGGAAAATGCCAGTACATAGGTCTGAGAAGCATCTGGGGGTAGTAGTATCGCCATTCGTGTTTCTAAGGTTACTGCATCCCACAGTCTAATCTCATTTGTTATTCTTTTCCATCTCCGTTCCCGAGACAACTTACCGGCAATGAGGGTGCCGCACGGAGAAAACTTGATACTGCCAGGGGTAACAGCAGAATCAGTTGGCTGCTGTTACCCCAACTTCTGTTTCCAATCAAGGACTTGATGAATTTCTTGAGATTGACCTTTATATAGGGATGTATCTTCTAAGATTGCGTCTAAAGGGAGTGAACCCATCTGTTCACCATTTTCATCATTCCAGACCCTTGCAGTTCTGTCATGGGATGTGGTGACGAGCTGCTTACCATTAGGGTGAAATACCACATTAGTAATCTCATCCGTGTGCCCTATGAGTTCGTGGCGCTTTTCCCATTGATGCGTGTCCCATACATAGAGCTCACCGGACCTAGATCCACTGACCAAACAATCCCCTTTCGGTGAGTAAGCCATCTGGACGACATGTCTTTCATGTCCAGTCATCTCAGCAATTAAGGTGCCAGATGTAATATGCCAAATTATAATAGCGATGTCGTTGCTATTGCGGATACCTAAAATAGGGGTAGCAAGAAGTTCTTCACAAGGTGATAAGACGCTACTTCTTCCCAAAAAGTAACCCTCTGTTTTGGGATAGAAGATATGTTGTAACTGGTGATCCACTACAGACCAGACCAGAAATCCAGGTACGTGTCCACTAACCAGCGTCTTTCCTTTTTGAGAAAAACGCAACCATCTGACAATGTTTGTATGTGCAGCAGACATAGACACAACTTTAATCAATCCGCCATCCCTCCATACTTGGAATTCTCGTGAATTAGCGATTACGAAATGTGTTCCATCGTCTGAAAAGCGACATACCGCCCTGCGCCCCTCAAATTCCAAAGTGTCTACCTTCTCACGCTGCACCGTATCCCACATCTCAACCTTTCCCTCATGGAGTTCTGCAACACGCAATGTTCCATCAGGTGTATATGCAAGTTTCACATAAGCCGCTCCGTTTGCTGTATGTAATATTTCTGAGGTGGCGTTGTGAACATTACACATCTGCACCTCGCCATTCCGACTTGCAGCTGCAAGATACTGACCGCACGGGGAAAAGACGATACCGTGATACGTTAAGGGTGCAGAACAACTAAAGTATGAAATATGTTCACCGGTGACTATATCTGAAATCGTTATAGTGTCCTGAGGAGAGACTGAGGACACATACGCGAGTAGATTCCCATTAGGTGAAAAGCAGATAGGAAAGCGATGTCCCTTCGTATCTTCATCATCAATCAGAAACCGCAGGATGGGTTTATCAGTATCGATTTGCCAAGTGTAGACAGCAGTTCGTCCGCTGCTGGACATGGCAAGATATTGACCATCCTGCGAAAAGTAGAGCGCACTAACACCGGATCCACCCATATTCCCGCAGTAGTCTATCTTAGTGATGCACTGCAGGGTTTGTGTGTCCCATACCTTAACGATGCCATCCGCGTTAGCGGTAGCAATCCACTGTGCATCACGCGAGATGGTGACAACATTTAGCAATCCGCGTTCTGTTTCAAACAGAGCGAGCGGTTTCAACGACGGTTGGTCATACAGCCGATACCATAGGCGTCAATTTAAGAAAATATTGTTGTCATTTTTCTTGTGGGAGGGGTTTTCAACCCCGATTTGAGCGGAAATGCACTAAAAAATCGGGGTTGAAAACCCCTCCCACAAGAGGTGAAAATCCTTAAATTGACGCCTATGGTTGGTCATACAGCCAACACCCGATGGAAGTTGCGATAGCAAGATACCTTCCATCGGGTGAAAATGAGATATTCCGCAGACCACCTCGTCCCAATCGGGCAATTGCGCCATCGGGCAGTTCCCAAGTTGTTATATCGCTGTTTGTCAGGGTAGATTGTAGATTAGTCTTTATTCGTCTATTTTCCATAAAAACCTCCAAATATATTGTGGTGTGAGATGTTATAAGTGTGCTTAAAACATCTCATGTGCCTAAAGGGTTTCATGTCATAGATAAGGTCAGTGCCATTCAACTCCCACTTGCCATCACTATACCTAATGGACATTTGTTTCTTCCTAAAAAACGTAATGAGTTATCCTCCATGTTTGGATAATATCAGAATATTCTTCTATTGTATCCATGTAATTCCTTTATTGATCAGTATTTGCGTGAGTTCTTTTTTGCCCCGGAAAATCCAGATTTTCACAGTACCTTCTTTTATATTTAGTATACGGGAAATCTCTGCAACACTACATCCTTCTAAATGCCGTAATACCCAAGCAATGCGGTGATTCGGATTCGTTACCTGTTCAAGAGCCGTTTCTAAAATTTCTTGTGCCTCCTGAGCGATAAGATGTTTGTCTGGACCGGGTCCACTATCTTCATATTCGTTCAACGGCAAATTATCCTGCTCTTCATAAGTTAAGACCGATTCACGAATTCGTTTTCTTTTTCGAAATGCATCTACAATTGTATTAAACGCAAGTTTATTTAACCAAGCCCAAAAACTTCCTTTCTCGGAGTCCCATTTATCATCTTGTAGTTTTTCCCAGACCTTGGTAAATATATCCAGACTAGCCTCTTCTGCATCCTGATGATGTTTTAGTATACGATATGCTTTACTATAGACCCACTCATAGTGTTTATCAAACAACTGTCTAAACGCTGCTTCATTCCCTTTTTTGACTTGTGTGGCTAAGTAATTGTCTTCGGTCGCCGACAATTTGTTTTTTGATTGATGCACCATAGGCTAACCCCCATACACCTTTTACACAAAAATAAATGAAATCATTTCCGATGGCAAAATAACGAAATATGACTATATCAAGTTACAGAAAAATATCAAATCTTTTTGTATATTATAGTGGATATTAGAATTATTTATTCACTTTCAGGTGTAGGAGGGAACTCCGATTCCCGACTATCAAGACGTTCAGTCGCGATTCGTAGATCGAAATCAAGTAATCAACGGTATGAATGCCAAAGGGCATTCCCCGGGTATGAATGCCAAAGGGCATTCCCCGAGTATGAATGCCCTTTGGCATTCCCCGCCTACAGAAAGAGTGTAAACTTAATTGTATTTTTCACTATATAAAGATTTTGCGAATTGGAAGACACAGTGGTATTGCGCTATATTCTGTGTTTAGGTTTGTTCATTAATTCGTTTTGGGTTGGATGTTGTTGTGTTAATCAAAGAAGGGATGGTTTACAAATAGGATGGGCTTACCTGGAATCGAACCAGGGACCTCGCGCTTATCAGGCGCGCGCTCTAACCTTCTGAGCTATAAGCCCCTGAGTGTAGTCAGAAAGTATGTTCAAGAAAGTTAAATAGTAGTTGTGCGTGTCTGTTAAGGTTCAGAGCTAATTGAACAAAGAGATTGTGTTAGAATCATCGTTGTTTAATGCTCCTTAGAAAGGAGGTGATCCAGCCGCAGGTTCCCCTACGGCTACCTTGTTACGACTTCGCCCCGGTCATCAGTCTCACTTTAAACAGCTCCCTCCCGAAGGTTGGGTCACCGTCTTTGAATGCTACCAACTCCCATGGCGTGACGGGCGGTGTGTACAAGGGCCGGGAACGGATTCACCGCGACCTGCTGATTCGCGATTACTAGCGATTCCACCTTCATGCAGTCGAGTTGCAGACTGCAATCCGAACTGGGGCCGGCTTTTTGGGATTTGCTCCACCTCGCGGTTTGGCTTCCCTCTGTACCGACCATTGTAGCACGTGTGCAGCCCAGGGCGTCAAAGGACCATGCGGACTTGACGTCATCCCCACCTTCCTCTGGCTCATCACCAGCGGTCTCTTTAGAGTCCCCAGCATTACCTGTTGGCAACTAAAGACAAGGGTTGCGCTCGTTGCGGGACTTAACCCAACATCTCACGACACGAGCTGACGACAGCCATGCAGTACCTGTCATAGTGTCCCGAAGGAAAACCATATTTCTATGGCGGTCACTAAGATGTCAAGCCCTGGTAAAGTTCTTCGCGTTGCGTCGAATTGAGCGACATGCTCCACCGCTTGTGCGGCCCCCCGTCAATTACCTTGAGTTTTAACCTTGCGGCCGTACTCCCCAGGCGGGGTACTTAATGCGTTAGCTACAGCACAGAGGGAATCAATACCCCCTACACTTAGTACCCATCGTTTACAGTAAGGACTAGCGGGGTATCTAATCCCGGTTGCTCCCCAAACTTTCGCGCATGAGCGTCAGTCTTAGACCAGAAAGCCGCCTTCGCCACGGGTGTTCTATACGATATCTGAGCATTTCACCGCTACACCGTACATTCCACTTTCCTCTTCCAGACTCAAGTGAGGCAGTATCAAACGCCATGGCTCGGTTGAGCCGAACCCTTTCACGTCTGACTTACTCCACCGCCTGCGCGCGCTTTACGCCCAGTGATTCCGGACAACGCTTGCCCCCTACGTCTTACCGCAGCTGCTGGCACGTAGTTAGCTGGGGCTTTCTACTACGGTAACGTCAAAACCATTGTCTTATCAACAACGATCAATTCCTCCCGTAACACAGAGGTTTACGACCCGAAGGCCTTCATCCCCCACGCGGCGTCGCATCGTCAGGGTTTCCCCCATTGCGAAATATTCTCGACTGCAGCCTCCCGTAGGAGTTTGGGCAGTGTCTCAGTCCCAATGTGGCTGACCATCCTCTCAGACCAGCTACCCATCGTAGCCTTGGTGAGCCGTTACCTCACCAACAAGCTAATAGGACGCGGGCTCATCTCTGAGCGGCAGCCGAAGCCGCCTTTCAATCGGTCAACCAAAGTCAACCGAATCGTATTTGGTATTAGCAACCCTTTCGAGTTGTTGTCCCCATCTCAGAGGCAAATTACCCACGCGTTACTCACCCTTTCGCCACTTTCCACCGTACCGAAGTACGGTTTCTCGTTCGGCTTGCATGCCTCATCCACGCCGCCAGCGTTCGTCCTGAGCCGGTATCATACTCTCCACAAAAGTATTGAAGTACATCTTCAAATAATTGAAGCGCACTCACAAGCTATAAAATAGGCACGTCACGTAAACTATTTAACTTTCAAAGAACATCTTCACCTTCCTATAATGAAAGGTAAAGTTAATTATACTTCCTTAAAATAGGTTTGTCAAATAAAAATGTAAAAAAATGCGTAATTTAGACAGAAAGTAAGTAAAATAAACGAATTATTCCTATTTTCGCATGCAAAGTTTTTTAATTGGCATAAATACGATAAAACGTATCTTTTAAATCTCGGTATACACAAACCTAAGAGAACTATTATAGTGAATCCATTGCAAGTCTCACTGAAAAGGTGAGGAGTCCAAAGCCGGCTGCGGATGGGTGTGGGGGTTTCTTGTATGGGATAGGGTGTGTAAAGATTTTGCACAGAGGTACAAACTTTCGTTCTCTTTAGTCCCGTAGGGACGCAATGTTTATAGAAAGACGTTATACATCCCCTCTCTTGAGTTCCGTAGGAACGACATAGAAGGATAAACATATCGTCCCTACGGGACTAAAAAGACGTGGGGATATGTATTTCTATAAACATATCGTCCCTACGGGACTGAAGAATATGGTTAATATTAACAATATTTCTTTATATTGACACCTAATGAAGTTTGACAATCAAAATCGGTAGTTGAATTCGTAGGGGTTGGGTTCCCCAACCCGTTTGGTTTTTGAGTTTGCGTAGATCATGTGTGGCAACCACGCCCCTACGAATACACAACTTGAACGTCAAAACTCATTAGGACTCTGCGTCCGCAATCTCTCATTTAATCAGTTACGGCGGGGCAGAGAGACCCGGGGAATGCCTAAATGGCATTCATACCGTTGATTTCTTGATTTCTTGATTTCGCCCTACAATGGAGAGTGGGATGTTAGTGCAAAAACTTTACACACCCCGATCACCCCTCTCTTGAGTTCCGTAGGAACGACATAGAAGGTTAAAACATATCGTCCCTACGGGACTAAAAAAGACGTGAGGATATGTATTTCTATAAACATTGCGTCCCTACGGGACTGAAGCGTATGGTTGATATTAACAATATTTCCTTATATTGACGAGTTGTGCTAAATAACTATATGTTGATCATTGTTTCACATATGCATCACGTTTTGCAGGTGTCCTTCATAGTTTGAAACGATCTTCAGTCCCGTAGGGACGATATGTTTATAGAAAAACGTCATAGTACATCCTCTTTAGTCCCGTAGGGACGATATGTGTGCATTATAAACCTAATATATGTAAAAACTTTAAAAACAATGGGTTAACTGGCACAAGTCGTTATATTGACACCTAATGAAGTTTGACAATCAAAATCGGTAGTTGAATTCGTAGGGGTTGGGTTCCCCAACCCGTTTGGTTTTTGAGTTTGCGTAGATCATGTGTGGCAACCACGCCCCTACGAATACACAACTTGAACGTCAAAACTCATTAGGACTCTGTGTCCGCAATCTCTCATTTAATCAGTTGGGGCGGGGACAGAGCCCCGCCCTACAATGAAGAATGAGTAGTTTGTGCAAACATTTTACTATGGGATATTCTTGCTTGACAATACTTTTAACTGGAGACTGCCATCTCGTAACTTGAGACTGCCATCTCGGTGTTTATAGGATGTAAATCAACACTGAACGTGCAGACTGAAATCCACGGAACGCTTCTGTTTTTAGATAAAACATATTTTTATAATTCGCCATATATAATGGTTAATCCTACTTTCCGCACTTTAAATTTGCGTTTTTCGATATTAATATGGTAAACCCTTACGTAGCCTAAGTTTAGCAAACATTTTCAATATTAAAGATTCAATAACAAGTTGAATCCAGTCTAAAAATTTAGAACACGAGATCTCCATTATTGTGTGCGAATCCTTGTTTGACATGGGTTTATTCTAATATTATAAAAATCTCTCAAAACAAGTGCGGAAAGTAAGGTTAATGCAACTTGACACCAAATGCTGCAAGGTATTTGGTGTCAAGTTGTATTAATATGAGAGATTATTTCAAAGGTTTTTGAGATGAGCTTTCAAGAATGTCTATTTTGAGCTGATTGAGAGTGTTAGAAACTCCCTCTGTCAATTCTATTAGTGTATCCGATTCCAAGTTGCTTCCTGCCAGTTGGATATGATTTGCATCGGCGATCATCTGTCCTAATGTTGGTTCCATTGGGATCCAGGTACCGACGTAAACCTCGGGCCAAAAATGGTAATAAAAGGCATTTCCCGAAAATGCTAAACCTGAACAGATTCGTGCTGGAATTCCGACTGATCGCGCTAAGGCAGTCAACAACACGCTGAGTTCTGTACAGTCACCGGTAAGGGACTCAAGGGTTGTCAGTGAAGTGGCAAAACCGTTGTTAATCTTTTTCCGAGTTGATTTGTAAACCCATTGGTATAATTTTTTTGCTGCTCGCCATGAGTTGGTTTCACCATCCAAGATTTCTAACGCTTTTGCCCTGATAGTTGGATGATCAGCTTGGACATAAGCAGTTGCGGATAGAAAAGGCTTAAGTTCCGGATGTTTGATCGGCAAATTTGGACTATTTTTCGCGTTGACCTTCGGAACATTAATGGTGAGTTTTCCCCGCATGTCGGAAACGTTCTCCAGTTTTTGGCGACTGTTGGTCATAATGGTTTGGTCAATTTTTCCTTTTTTGACTTGTACATTTGCAATCAGTCGTGATGCTTTAGGTCTCAGTTTTTTACCTGTCGGTAAGATACGCGACTTTAAAATAATATCCACCTCTTCTACATCGCCCAATGCAGTTTTTTTATCTGTTTTGGTCACCATTATAGATACACCCGCTCTATCCTTTGACTCTGATCTGTATATCGTCCCATCAGGACTAACCCAATGTCGTAGATTAATTCCACCTACAATGTCAACCTTTTCTTGTAAAATGTATACATGCTTTTCCTCTGATTGATAAGTAAGAATCTCTTCTCCCATGATTCTGATTTCTGATTTTGCTGGTTGAAAAAGTTCAAAAACAAAAGTGTGAAAATTTCGTTTTATGCCAATTTTTACGTTGTTTCCCGCCAAAAAAGAATATATAGCCATGTGTTCAGAAACGGTGTCTGGAGGAAAAACTACCCTCGATTCCGTTGTTTCACCATTGAGGATGGTCTTGATGTGTGCTACTCCATTTAATACCTCACCTTCAACTTGTTTCGATTCGCCTTGATTGGTAGTTGAAGAAAAGTAACGCGGTGTAAAATTGGAATCTATGTATTCAACGAGAGTAACCTCATTTTTCATTTTTGCCCTAATTCCCTTAACCTGTGTCATTATCTTTGTTTTACTCAGGATCATGGGCTCTCCCTGATATTCGGTTTTTTCAAGAGATATATGCATATAACCGATCTTTGACCCATCCATGGCGACGTTATACCAATGTTCTTCTGGATGTTGTAGCATGCCTTCAAAATTAAAGGTATATACTGTTGTCACTATTGAAATAAACAGTAAAATAGATAAAAAGTAAATTTTTAAACGCTTCATAACAATTATTTCTCCATAAAATATAATTATTATAGTAGAATTTAGAATTACCTGAACACTTTGATCTACGCGTTTAGCAAAACTTGTAGCATAACCTGTTAGGTTGTGCTACAGTAGTGTAAAGATAATTACAGATTTTACAATAATATCAAAACTCACAGGTAATGCAACAAACCGGTAATGCAACAAACCGTGTTTACGATGTTTATGTTTTTTAATCAAAACTGCAAAAATTCACCCAATTTTCTGTGTCTTTTGATGTTATTAGGTATTTCTAATAACAAACTTTACTTTGATACAGATCACTGGGTGACCATTGTTCTATGATTTCCAACTGAGGTTTCTATTCATCTGCGGGTTCAAGTGTTCAGTTAGCATTAAAAACTTCAACAGAAGCATTAGATGATGATTTAAAACGTTGTACTGCCTCATAAACTTTGATAAGCTTTCCTAATTGTTGACGCTTTTCGTTTTCCTCGGGTAAAACCGATATTAATTCCTCAAGAACTTCAATTATTTCTCCAATATTTGCATCTCCACTTTCTATTATTTTATTGTGTTTCTCAAGTACAGCTTGAACTTCGGGACTCATTATTGCCAATTCCTCAGGAGAGAAATATTCTGTATCTGACTCTAAACCATGAAGTGTCGATTTAGCATCAAATTTAGGTTTGGATTTAGCATCAAATTTAGGTTTGGATGCGCCTTGATCTATCTCGTTGCCTGCTATCTCAGAAATCGCTTGTTTAGATTCTGATGGAGATTCTGTTTGATTATCTATATTTTGGTTGGCAGTTTTTTCTAATGGTGTAGGCATAGCTTGATCTGGTGTAGGCATAGCTTGATCTGGTGTAGGCATAGCTTGATCGGAATGTGTTTCCCCTAATTCTGAGACGAAACGACTGTAATCCCATCGTGTGTAAAAATAGAAACTGCCATAACTAAATACTGCGATAATGAATACAATTCCGAGTATTATTCTAGAATCTGAATTTTTTAACATCTTTACTCCTTATTCTAAAAGTTTAAACAATTTACAAACTTTTAGATTTTCAAAGCGACATTTGTAATAGAATATTGCTCATATTTTAAAGTTTCAACCTAACAGTCGGTATAAAATCTAACAGTCGGTATAAAATTTCAATTTTATATTAATATTTTACAGTATTTCATTAAACCAAACTACCACATAAAAACTAAAACACTTCCAGTCTATTAACAAATGATCACCAATTATATTGTATGTTTCATTTTAATTGAGAAATGCCTCGGTAGGTACAACTACAAACTGTACCTACCGAGGCTGAAGGACCGGAACCAAAAACCCAAAAGAATTCTGTAATTCTTATTGACGATCTCACAAGAGTCATTAGAAATCTATTGACAACCCATTATTGATACAATCGTTAAGGGTTACGGCTTACAGTGTTCACATCCTTCTCATTCCTTTAATAATTCCTCTAACTCAATAACTGTTAACTCAATAACTGTTGAGATATCAGTTTCTTCAAAGTTTTCGGAATTTTCTAAGAATTCCTTGAACTCAAATGGATCAGCGAATTCGTGCGTGGAACTGTCCACTTCCACATCTACATTAACAGGTGCATCTCCACCAAAGATTGATTTAATGTCGTCAAATAGAGCCATTAAGTCATCCATAGATTGAAGACTCTCTGCATCGATATGATCAGCAGGTAATGCCGAGTTCAAATTATCAAAGGCTTCAATTAACCCATCAAAATCAGTTACTTCTGCCAATTCGTCAACTGCTGAATTAATTTCTGCCAAAACATCTTCTGCACAGTGACTGTTGTAATCCCAGCGTGCGTCAAGATGGACACCAGCATAGACAGGTGCTGTAGCAATCAGCAAAGCTAGGAATATTCCGAAACCAAATGTTTTTAACATTGTTTTACTCCTTTGTAAAATTAAATTTAGACAGTATAATTACACTGTCTGAATGACTACTTCAGAAAAATATGAAGTAGATCATTTGAGATATAAAGACATATTTTATAATTCTAAGAAGATAAAATAACAAATATGTCTATACATCACTTACATTCAGTATATACACTATGTATCTCAAAATGTTCCCAATAAATTATAAAGATTGGGTAGATGTTACTATGGTGCCGCCGCTGATGGCAGGAAGGAAATGGAGTTCGGACTCTTCGTCAACATGATCATGCATAGCGGTTCTGGTCAGCACACCGTTGATATAGACATTGACACTGGGGTGTATACGGTCACCGTCACATAACTTTTCCTTTGTGCCGGGATAGCGTTTTTCAAGGTTGTCAATGATCTCGCGGAGTGTATTGCCTTTCACTGAGACAATATCTTTACCGCCAGTCAGGTTTCGCATAAGGGATGGGATGGCTACGGTTGGCATTCTTGTAGTTCCTGATTGGATAGGCGCGACATGACACCGCGCCTAAAGAATTGTAGAAACTTGTAACTATGATGAAGTGCTATATTTTACCCATTGCTTTCAAGAGACGGTCGGGGGACATCGGGAGTTCTGTCATGCGGACACCGATTGCGTCGTAAATGGCGTTAGCAATTGCTGCTGGTGGCGGAATAATTGGCACTTCACCTACACCGCGCACTCCGTACGGGTGTCCTGGATTCGGCACTTCTACGATGACAGTATCAATCATCGGGAGGTCCAAACAGGTTGGCATGCGATAATCTAAAAAACTGGCGTTTGTCATTGCACCATCAGCATTGTATATGTATTCCTCGTTTAATGCCCAACCGATACCTTGAACGACTCCACCTTGTATTTGTCCTTCAACATAACTCGGATGTATGGCTTTTCCAGCATCTTGCGTCGCGGTGTATCGTAGGATTTCAACCTTGCCGGTTTCGACATCCACTGCAACATCAACGACGTGTGTTGCGAATGCACCACCTGCACCTGCGGGGTTCATTGTGGCTCTGCCGATAACAGGTCCGCCAGTTTCACCGAGTCTTGCGGATAGATCGCGGAAACTGATCTGTTGCTCTTTTCCGTTGATACTTGAGAATTCACCATCAACAAACTGTATATTGTCTTCTTTAACATCCCAGAGTTTTGCAGCACGTGTCTTCATCTGTTGGACAACATCTTGTGCTGCTTGATATGCTGCATAACCTGTAGCGTAAGTTGTACGGCTACCACCTGTCACTGCAGTATAACCGATGGAATTGGTATCCACCACGGTTGGATTAACAGATTCAGCGGGAATGCCGAGGACTTCTGCTGCTTGCATAGCGATTGAGGCGCGAGTGCCACCGATATCTGTAGAACCTTCAACAAGGTTGACCGTACCATCAGGATTGACGTTGATAGTAACGCTGGATTCCAGGCCGATATTAAACCAGAAACCTGATGCGACGCCACGTCCATGATACTTTTTACCGTTTGATGAGGCATAATGTGGGTGTTCTTTGGCTGCTTCAATTGATTCTATGAATCCAATGCGTGGGAAAACAGGACCGTCTGCGCGTCGATCCCCTTCTTTTGCACCATTTTTTAGCCGTATCTCAAGTGGATCTATGTATAATGTTTCGGCGAGTTCGTCAATGACGGTTTCTGTACCGAATGCAGCATTCGTTGCACCTGGTGCGCGATAGGGTGCAGTTTTCGGTTTGTTCACCACGACATCGTATCCATCAATCAGGACATTTTCAATGTTGTAAGGGGCAAAGACACACATCGCACCTGCACCGACCGGTGATCCCGGATATGCGCCTGCTTCAAAGACAAGTGATGTTTGTGCTGCAGTGATTTTACCATCGTTTGTAGCTCCAATTTTTATCGTAATGTAAGAAGCAGGCGTTGGTCCAGTGCCTTCAAATACATCAGCACGGTTCATCAAGACCTTAACCGGTTTGCCTGTTTTCTTTGCAAGGAGAGCAGCGACTGGTTTGATATAGACGTTAATCTTCCCACCAAAACCGCCGCCAATCTCTAATGGGACAACCTTGATTTTTGAAATCGGGTATTGGAGGATTTCCGCAAGTTGTTCACGAACAGTAAATGCACCCTGTGTGCTGCACCAAACGGTCAACTGCCCGTCTGGGTTGTAAAGCGCGGTGGCGTTGTGTGGTTCAATATATCCTTGATGAACGGTACCAGTAACGAATTCTCTTTCAATCACGACATCAGCTTCGGTGAAGCCTTTTTCAATGTCTCCTTTTTTGTGCTGAAGATGGCTTGCAACATTACTCGGTTTATCTCCAGTTTCGCCAAGTGAGGATGTTCTTATATTATCGTGCAGAATTGGTGCGTCCGGTTCCATTGCTTGTCGTACTTCTAACACTGGGGGTAACACTTCGTATTCAACATCAATAAGTGTGCAAGCCTCTTCTGCAATATGCGGATTGCTTGCAGCAACGGCTGCGATGGCATGTCCTTTATAGAGTGCTTTGTCACTGGCTAAAATGTTGTCACAGAGGTATTTGAGATTGACTGCGCCTTCACCAAGGTCAGCCATTTTGTCCTCTGCTGCGGGTAGGTCTTGTGCGGTAACGATTCCTTTCACACCAGGAAGTGCTTCAGCGCGACTTGTGTCTATTGAGACGATTTTGGCGTGTGCATGCGGACTGCGTAAGACTCTACCATGCAAGAGTCCAGTAATCTGAAAATCTGCTCCGTATATTGCTCTACCTGTGACTTTATCAACACCATCATGCCGGATGGGTCGGGTTCCAATAACTTTATATTCTTTTTTTTCAGACATAAAGATACTCCTTTACGTAGCTGCGACTGCATCAAGTACAGCACGCACAATTTTATCGTAACCTGTACAACGGCACAAATTTCCTGCTAACCAGTATCGGACTTCGTGTTCTGTTGGGTTTGGGTTCTTATCAAGCAGTGCTTTTGCGCTCATGATAAAACCGGGTGTGCAGATACCACACTGGAGTGCGGCGTTTTCAAGAAAGGCATCTTGTATCGGGTGCAATTTATCTGGTTCGGCAAGCCCCTCAATGGTTTCAACAGATTTGCCATCAATCTCTACACCTAAGACGAGGCAAGAATTCACAAGTCTGCCATCAAGGATAACACTGCAGGCACCACAATTTCCGTTGTTGCATCCCTCTTTTGCACCTGTGAGGTGGAGTTCATCTCGTAAGACTTCTAATAGACTTTGTCGTGGTTCACAGAGAAATTCCACCGTTTCACCATTGATTGTGGTTTGAACGTGCGATTTTCTGACCATAGTATCTGTTCCTTCTATTTTAAAGTTCGGGTATCAATCCGTGTCAATCCCTCATAAATATATATGGTGGTATTACAATTATGCTGCGTCTCTGACTCTTTGGATAGCACCGTTGAGTGCGCGTCGTGTGAGAACACCAACGAGGTGCGTTCGTTGTTCCGCAGTCCCGCGCATGTCGCTAATCGGACGAGCGATAACTTGTGCAGCTTGTGCGGCTTCGTCAATAGCGGCTTCGGATATTTCCCTGTCAGCGAGAAGTGTGCTTGCTTCTTCCGCAAATAATGGTGTGGGAGCCACTGCAGCGAGTGCGATTCGTGCAGAGATAATACGTTCTTTCTTATCATCTAATACTACTGCTGCACCTGCACCGACGACTGCTATATCCATTTCGTTGCGTGGTATAAATCTGAGATAGTATGAGCTTGAATTTTGTTGAGGTGCAGGAATTTTTATGGAGACAAGCATCTCTCCTTTTTCAAGTACTGTTTGCCCGGGAGCAGTACAGAAATCTTCAACAGGGATTTCACGTTTACCGTTCGTGCCTGCAATGTTACAAGTAGCATTTAGCACTATTAGGGGTGGGATACCATCTGCAGCGGGTGATGCGTTACATAGATTTCCACCGACCCCCGCGCGTCCCTGAATTGCAGTGCCACCGATGATTGTGGTTGCGTCAATTAAACCGGGGTATGCATTGCAAACCGCATCAGCAGCATATATCTGATAACACGGGACTGATGCACCGAGGGTTAATCCTGTTTCTGAGTCATAAGATAATTCATTGACATCGGGAATGGATTTGATGTCAATCATCCAGCCAAGTGTTCTTTTACCCTCTCTTGCTTGAACGATCAGGTCGGTACCACCCGCAAGGATACGTGCTTTGTCACCTTTTTCGTACAGCAGTGATACTGCTTCGGATACCGTTTTAGCATTGATATACTCAAATGCTTGCATGGCAACAATCTCCTTTCTTCTGATTAAACTGTCATTTCAAAATTGATTATACCACATTTAAGAATAGTTGCAAGTTTTTTCGTTGAAAATGTCAAGGACAGACGTATATCGGGGTTGGAACCCTTCCTACAAGTATAAGAACATAGGGAAAAAAAATAGCGATGGTTCAACACTTGCTGAACAACCGCACGATAGGAGTCATAATAAAAATGGTGGAGGATACCAGACTTGAACTGGTGACCCCTTGCATGCCATGCAAGTGCTCTCCCAACTGAGCTAATCCCCCACTTTGTTTGTCTTTATATAATAACATATATTTTTCCAAAAAGCAAATAAAATATTAATCACGGTATCAATCATAGGGAGTGCTAAACTGGAATGTCTTAGGTAGCATACATCAGATCAAAGGTATGAATGCCGTTGGGTGAATTCTCGTTTTGCATTCGCTATGATTCCCCGGAAATCTTACCTACGATAAGGATGAAGACGGCGCAGCGTAGTGCCCCGAAATTGGGTGTAGAAATTGAAGGGTCTTGTGTAAGTTATGGGGTATGTAAAGTTTTGGTTACTGGATGTAGGGGCGGGGTCTCCCTGCCCTATAGGCGTCAATTTAAGAAGTAGTGTTGCATTTTCTCTTGTGGGAGGGGTTTTCAACCCCGATTTGAGAGGAAAAGCGCATAAATTCGGGGTTGAAAACCCCTCCCACAATACGTCAAAATCCTTAAATTGACGCTTATGGGGCGTGGCAACCACGCCCCTACGAATACACAAAATACACAACTTGAACGTCAAAACTCATTAGGGCTCTGTACCCCGCAATCTCTCATTTAATCAGTTGGAGTGGGTACAGAGTCCCACCCTACAATGAAGAATGAGTAGTTTGTGCAAAAGTTTTTGCACACCCGTAAGTTATGTACTCTATTGACATCTGTATAGAACTTCTGTATAATAATTTAATACAACGTATCTCAAAAATGCGATTTTGTTTAAATTCACAGGAACGTGTGTCGCGTAAATCGGGGTTAGTAAGCCTTCCAACCATTTTTGAGATTGGTTGTAGGAGAAAAGCACAAAAACGATTGACAGAATATTGACTGTCCTTTGAGGTGGCAAATGCCAGCAAATCTTCCACCAACATACTATAAACTCAAACATCAGCATGAAGCTGCCAAAACGGATTCGGAGCGGTTGAGTCTGTTAGAAGAGATGTTGCGTATTGTTCCGAAACACAAAGGCACTGAAAAGGTAGTATCTGACCTACGCAAACGTATCGCAGTGCTTAAAAAAGGGTCGTTAGGGAAAGGTGGAAAAGGGGCAGGTAAAAAGGGTTATAGTGAACATATACCAAAACAGGGTGCTGGTCAACTTGTGATGTTAGGACCTCCTAATAGTGGAAAGTCGCATATCCTTGCTAACTGGACAAAAGCAAAACCTGAAGTATCCCCTACACCCTATACAACAACGATTCCAGTTGTGGGAATGTTGCCGTATGAGAATATTCAGTTCCAACTCATTGATACGCCGTCTTTGATGCCAGACTTTATTTTACCAAACGTCTTGACGTTAGTTAGAAATGCGGATTTGTGTTTAGGTGTCGTGAGCCTTGCCAATGATAATCTGTTAGATGACTTGGACTCGATTTTGACATTGTTCAAGGAGCAAAGAGGAGATGCTGAGGATGGCTCTTTGGGGTATATTGTTGTGGCAAATCAAATCGACACACCTGGAGCATCTGATAGGTTAGAGATTCTCACTGAGTTTTATGGGGATTCTATGCCTATCTATCCAATTTCAGCAGAAACGGGTGAAGGCAAAGATGCTATCCTACAAGGCTTATATAAGACATTGGATATTGTGCGTGTCTACCCGAAAGCGCCGGGGAAATCGGTAGAACGTGATGATCCGATTGTGCTTCTGAATGGTGCGACGGTGCTTGACGCTGCGATGGGACTACACAAAGATTTTGCGGAGTTCAAGTTTGCGAGGATTTGGGGATCTGCATGGCACGACGGTCAACCTGTTAGTCGAAATGATGTAATACATGATGGGGATGTAGTGGAATTTCATTTATAGATGTTGTTGTATCAACGTAAGCGATATTATACCAGTTTACCTAATAGGCAATTTGTGGTCATTAGGTTTGCATATCATGAAATACAAGAAATCTCGACAACCATTTTTGATATATTCAATTCTTTTGCACATTGTCCTGCTGTTTTGCGTGTGGTTGTTTTCTCCGAGAGAGGAATTACCAGATACGGTACACTTTCCTATCATTGACATTATACCGTTACCGCGTGAAACTGTCGTGAAGCCGCCAGTTGAAATTGAAGAACCGCTTGTACCTGTTGCGGAAGCAGCTGAACACGAAATAGTGGTAAAAACTCAACCACCACCTAAACCGAGTGTGGATTTGGATATGGATTGGTCTACGACTGAAAGCAATCCAGTTATTACACGACCACAGAAAAATTTAGCAGGACATAAAAAACCGGATCCTGAATTTGCAGACACCATTGCCATAAATGGGAATACTAAAGTATCCCAAAATCCGAGAACTCAAACATCAGTCCAAATTGAGCGTCACCATTTTTCAGTAACGTCTACTTCTGATGGGACGACTGATGCACCACAAACAGAAATAGTCCCCATCCAGTTTGATTCTGAAGACAGTCCTAAGGGTGTTTCTCCTACCATTGGCACACCAAGCGTCAACTATGGCAGTCAGCGTGGAGATGCGTTTCATGTAGCAAGCATGAGCAATACTTGGGGTGGTGGGAGTACTCCTTCAAATACTGGCAAAGTCAGTGATGTCTACATCAAAATGATGACTGAAATTGCGCAAGGTCTGGCTGCTGCAACAAAATCTAAAAAGGTTGATGTCGTATTTATCTTGGACGAAACTGCGAGTATGGTTGATAATGTACGCGGTATCAGGGCATACATTGAGATCCTGTTTGATGCTTTCAAACGAGAGGGGCGGGATGTGACTTATGGATTGGTGACGTTTACGGATAAGGCAAAATATCATGGACGTACTGCCAAACTTGGCACGTTTAAAAATTGGCTATTCAAAATTGATGTAGATAAAGGTGGTGACATCTCTGAAGCAGGATTAGATGCGTTGATGATGGCACTAAAAAAGAGTAAATTCCGGCGTGATGCACAACGGTTCTTTATCCTTGCGAGTGATGCTGCGTTCCATGATGTTGATTATGATGGTAAGTCTGTGTATAGTCTGGACTCGGTGATTTCAACATTGCAGCGTGAAAAGGTGCGCGTGGAAGTCATCGGTATTGACTATTTGCCGATTAAGCAGATTGCCCTTGCTACGGGTGGTTCTTGGCGTGCAATTCCGGGGAAAGGTTATCTTGAATATACACCACCGTTGACTATGATGACAAAAATGTTATCAAAATTGGGGACACTTAGTGGAGACGATAGCAGTGATAAGATCATAGTGCATGTGAACAACTTACCGCGTCCGAAACAGGTGACGTTGACATGGAAGGTGCTTAATCCTTTAGGTGAGAAATGTTACGGTCCATTCAAGGAAACAAGAAACGTTCCGAATGATGATTCAACGAAAATAGAACTCACACCTAATCTCAATCGCACTGTATTTCAGACTATTCCTGGGACTTATACAGTTATCTATCGTATTGAAAGTGATCGAGGTGAGAAAAGCATACTTCGCAGAACACTCGCCTATCAGTAACAGAGAATTGGAGCAATAGAGAGTAATGAAAGATCTGATTTTTGAACATTGTCATCGTCATTTCACTGACATCGTTGCGATTCGTCGGGATATACATCGGCATCCTGAACTTGAGTTTGATGTGGAACGCACAGCAGGGATTGCTGCAGATTCGTTAGCTGCTCTTGGCATACCTGTTAAGACAGGAATTGGCAGAACTGGCGTTGTGGGTGATCTGGAGGTATCTGGTGCGACAAAACGGATTGCT
Organism: Candidatus Poribacteria bacterium; assembly: GCA_963663765.2. Classification (GTDB taxonomy): domain Bacteria; phylum Poribacteria; class WGA-4E; order WGA-4E; family WGA-3G; genus MSPOR6. Next base: position 591,660 of record CAXXUA010000004.1, read on the forward strand.
CTAAGAGCAGATATGGACGCGTTACCTATTCAGGAACAGACAGATGTTCCCTATAAATCGATGTTTGATGGAAAAGCACATTTGTGCGGACACGATGCACACACTGCAATGCTCATCGGTACCGCAAGAATACTATCCGAACTGAAAAGCCAACTGAAGGTTAATATCAGGTTTATCTTTCAACCTTGTGAAGAGGCATATCCTGGTGGTGCAGCAGCAATGATAGCCGATGACGTGCTGGAAGGTGTTGATGAAATCTACGGTATTCATGTCTTTCCGCTGTATCCTGTTGGGAAGTATGCGACTTGCGCTGGACCGATGCTTGCACAATCGGATACGTTTGAAATCACGATTACGGGACGAGGCGGTCATGCTGCATTTCCCCACCTGACTGTAGACCCTATCATCGTTGGGTCGCAGTTTGTCAACGCTGCTCAATCTGTGGTGTCAAGAAATGTGAACCCGTTGGACTCGGCAGTTGTCAGCATAACGCAGTTTCACGGTGGTGATGCAAAGAACGTTATTCCTCCCTCTGTAACACTGGCGGGTACTGTCCGAACTTTAGACCCAAAGGTGCAGATGCATGTTAGGACTCAGTTGGAGAACATACTCGCTGGAATAGCGAAGGCGCATGACGCACAATACACGTTTGCTTATCAGGAAGGATGTCCTGTGACTTACAACCATGAACCGTGTGTTGATATAGTTTTACGTTCAACTCACGAATTAGTGGGAGAGGAGAATGTGGATTATCCTATTTCACCGGTACTTGGTGGAGAAGATTTCGCATTTTATTCACAGCAGATCCCAGCATGTTTTGTCATGGTCGGTGCTGGCAATGAACAGAAAGGTATTATCAATATGTGTCATCATCCACAGTTTGATATTGATGAAACGTGTATGATTTACGGTATGGCACTCACGACGAGTCTGGGTTTAATGGCGTAATTATGGTGGTTGTGGTGTGTAATTATCAAGTAGCAAATTACAAAAACGAATTACAGTATGGACCGAACAGTAGAATGGAGAATTAAATGTATAAATCAATCGCAGCATGGAAACGAATTGTAATCTCAGCACAAATATTGATCTTACTCCTATTTGTTGGAATTGATGTTTTTGCACAGGAGCAACCTAACAATACGCAAACACAACAGGAGAGAATCCAAACTATAAGAGATATTCAAGCTGCAAACGATAACTATTATGAAAGACGTTATGCTGAAGCGATCAAGGCATATCAAGCACTACTCAAAAAAGAAATTACACAGAACCAAAAGGATTCCATGCGGTTGATGCTTGGACAAAGTTATGCAAAACTCGGTGAAGATAAGGAAGCAAGAAGCATTTTAAAGGAAATTGTTGATGAAAATCCTGATGGTTCTTATGCGTCTCAAGCAGTGCATCAACTGTCAAACCTTTATAGTATGCGTTACAAGTATAAAGAGGCGATTATTCTATGCAAACAGATACAACAACAACATCCGAAAAGTTCTGCGGCTGCGGTTGCAGCGTATCTCACAGCGTATCATCAATACTTAGATGGGAACTCTGAAGATGCGATCACAAGTTATAAGCATTTTCTTGATGAATATCCTACTTCCATTTATCGTTCTGCGGCAGTGAGTGGTCTTGTTCGTCTTTATACGCGAAATCAACAGTTCGCTGAAGCGGAAAAACTGATTAAGGAAAGGGTAAAACTAAATCCATCTGATACCACACTTTTAGAGGAATTGGCTACCCTTTACCATCAACAGGGACAATCTCAGAAAGCACTTGAACTCTATGTAAGTGTGCTTGAAAAGAATCCTGCAAATACATCCATGCGTAGAAAACTTGGCAATCTCTATGCGGAACTTGGTAAGAAAGAACAGGCGATAGCAGAATGGAAAAAATCGGTTATAGGAAGCACGAGTCAATATCAGCAACTGGGTTCAATTTACCTTTCACACAAGATGTATCCCGAAGCGGTAAAGGCGTTTCAACAAGCGATAGGAGCAAATCCAAGTTATTCCTACCTGTATATCCAGTTAGCATCAGTCTATAATATTCAGGGTGATATAGATAAAGCTGCGTCGACCTACCTTGATGGCTTACAGAGTGTTGGTCCCAGTGCAAGTCAACGGGACGCAATCTGGCAAGCTGTTCTTGAGATTTATGAAGGGGATAGACAGAAACCACTTAGAGAGAAGTTAATAGCTCAATACGAAAAGGTGTATCAGTCTTCGCCAAGAAACCTCAATAACGCTTTGACGTTAGGTGAACTCTATTTCTATGCAGATCAACATGATAAAGCACTTCAAACATTTACTCAAACCCACCGAATTTATTCTACTTACGTGGATGCAACGTTGAAGAGATGTGCGAATTATTTACAACGCAAACAGCATCCTGCTGCGATTGACTTTTACAAGACACTGTTGCAGCTTTCAAGAAATAACAGATATCTTTCCGAAGCAAGATATGCACTTGCAAGCATTTACGAAAACACAGAACAGTGGGAGGAAGCTGCTGAAGTCTTGAAGGAGATGAACAAAAACAGTACTACTTCTATTAACGGTCAAGTTTTACTTGCACAGATTCAGTTGCATGGTCTTCATGATCCAAAAGCTGCACAGATGACACTTCAACCTCTAATTGACAGAAAGGTTTTATCTACTCAACACATAGAGTCCCAATTGGTTCTCGGTGAATGCCATCTACTCCTAAAGAGATATACGGTTGCGCGGCAAGTCTTAACACCGATAGCAGACAGCAATGGTTGGTCAAGTGCATCAGCTTTTAAACTCATTGGAGACACATACTTTTTTGCCTCCGAATTTGATAATGCGACAGCAGAATATCGAAAGGTTCTAAGTGTCTCAACATCAGACAAACTCACGAATGATGCGCTTGAACAAATAGTGTTAATCCAAAGCAATACCGACTTTCTTACGATTCCACTAACCGATTACGCAAACGCGCTTCAGCTGCACTTGAGTGGTAGCTCAAAGGCAGCGATCACGCAGTGTGAGGATACGATCTCACTCTATCCAAATGCAATGGTCGTTGATGATTTGTGGATGCTTTTGGGATCCATATATATCTCACAGAAGGCTTATGGAGATGCAATTCATTCATATAAGCAGGTGGTTGCGCAGGAGAGTTCGTTAGCTGCTGAGGCTCTTACACAAATCGCTGACATATACAACAAGAAGAAAGATTATAAGAATGCAGCGGATACCTACACAACGCTACTGACGACTTATCCTGACAATAGTATTGTTCCGCATGTCCGTCAGCAGTTGGACAAAATTACGAAGTTGATGGATACTACAAATCACAATTCTCCTTAATTGAACAGGACTTACGGAGTTTTCTTGATTTATGAAGATTAATAAATGAATTAGGTAATTCTAAACCCTCCATGGTAGGCGTGCTTTGTAAGCGCGCTGTTGAGACTTGATCTGCCAGTGCGCTTACAAAGCACCAAATCAAGAAATCAACGGTATGAATGCTATAAAGCATTCCCCGGGTATGAATACCATTTAGACATTCCCCGCCTACCGTTTTTGCTTAAGTCCTGATGAAGAAATAAGATGAAAATGATGTAATTATCAGCGTTTTTTATGGGTTTCCGGCGCGCTTACAAAGCACGCCTACCGTTTTTGCTTAAGTCCTGATGAAGAAATAAGATGAAAATGATGTAATTATCAGCGTTTTTATGGGTTTCCGGCGCGCTTACAAAGCACGCCTACCGTTTTTGCTTAAGTCCTGATGAAGAAATAAGATGAAAATGATGTAATTATCAGCGTTTTTATGGGTTTCCGGCGCGCTTACAAAGCACGCCTACCGTTATTGCTTAAGTCCTGATGAAGAAATAAGATGAAAATGATGCCATTATCAGCGTTTTTATGGGTTTCCGGCGCGCTTACAAAGCACGCCTACCGTTATTGCTTAAGTCCTGATGAAGAAATAAGACGAAAATGATGCCATTATCAGCATTTTTATGGGTTTCCAGCGCGCTTACAAAGCACGCCTACCGTTTTTGCTTAAGTCCTGATGAAGAAATAAGATGAAAATGATGTAATTATCGGCGTTTTTATGGGTTTCCGGCGCGCTTACAAAGCACGCCTACCGTTTTTGCTTAAGTCCTGATGAAGAAATAAGATGAAAATGATGCCATTATCAGCATTTTTATGGGTTTCCGGCGCGCTTACAAAGCACGCCTACCGTTTTTGCTTAAGTCCTGATGAAGAAATAAGATGAAAATGATGCCATTATCGGCGTTTTTATGGGTTTCCGGCGGGCTTACAAAGCACGCCTACCGTTTTTGCTTAAGTCCTGATGAAGAAATAAGATGAAAATGATGCCATTATCAGCGTTTTTATGGGTTTCCGGCGGGCTTACAAAGCACGCCTACCGTTTTTGCTTAAGTCCTGATTGAATTCACCTTATTATATTTTCAAAATGGAATATCCTCAATATCTGTTACTTACCTACTTACTACTGTCCTCATGTCTTTTGCCATTAGATGCAGAGGAGACAAATATTCATTTTATTGATCATACAGAAGCAGCAGGAATCAGCTTTAGACACGTCAACGGTGTGTCTAAACATAGGTATTTGCCAGAGACGATGGGAGCGGGTTGCCTCTTTTTTGATTACGACAATGACGGTCACCTTGATATCTATCTTGTCAACAGTGGGACTTCTTGTGAGGACGTGTCTCGTTCCCGAACGCAACCTAACGAGATTGACGTTCTTTATCGCAACAATGGTGATGGCACTTACACTGATGTTACTGCAAAAGCTGGAATTCGAGAGAATCTCGGATACGGCATGGGATGTCTTGCTGCTGATTACGACAATGATGGCGATGCCGACCTATATCTCACCAATTATGGCAGAAATCAGCTTTATCGCAACAATGGTGATGGCACTTTTACTGATGTTACATCTATAGCGGGTGTAGGGGATTCCCACTGGAGCGTCAGCTCTTCTTTCGGTGATTACAATTTGGATGGATACTTAGATCTGTATGTGGTGAATTATCTTGACTATCAGGTTGAAACGGCACATGCGTGTTGGCTTGAAGGTATTCATATTTACTGCGGTCCACACGAATACCCAGGTGCACAGGATACACTATACCGCAACAATGGGGATGGCACTTTCACTGATGTCACTACTCGTTCAGGTGTGCGTAATACTGGAAAGGGTTTAGGCGTCTTGTTCACAGATTACAATAACGATGGATTACCGGATATTTTTGTTGCTAATGATGCAGTTCAGGATTACCTTTTTCGTAACAATGGTGATGGCACTTTTGCAGATGATGCAGTAACAGCAGGGGTTGCATTTAATTCGGAAGGCCGCGCAACTGCAAGCATGGGAATCGCAAATGGTGATTACGATAATGATGGCATTCCAGACCTATTTATTACAAACTTTTCTATGGAAGTCAACAGCCTTTTTCACAATGATGGTGATGGTTTCTTTACAATGACAACTTTTGAAACAGGTCTTGCTGAACCCAGTTTTTCGCAACTCGGTTTTGGAACACAGTTTCTTGATGCTGATAATGATGGGTATTTAGACATTTTCGTTGCGAATGGACATGTGTGGGATAATGTCGCCCAAATCACTCCTTCCCTTTCCTACAAACAGAAATGTCAGTTTTTTCATAATAAAGGTACTGGAAGTTTCAATGATGTGTCCGAGTCTGTAGGGATGTTCTTTGCACGTCCAGTTGTGGCTCGAGGCACTGCTATTGGTGATTACGATAACGATGGAGACGTGGATATTCTGGTATCATGTTGTGGTGGGAGTCCTATGCTTCTAAGAAACGATTCACATACAACGAATCATTGGCTGAAAATCCGATTGGTTGGTACTTCAAGCAACCGCGATGGAATTGGAACGAAAGTGAAAGTGAAAATCGCCGATAAGGTGCAGGTCAAAGAAGTTACTTGCGGTGGTAGTTATGCATCTGGAAGCGAACATTCCGTTCTTTTTGGACTTGGAGCACAATCAACAGTACAATCAGTTGAAATCCAATGGTTAGGAGGAGGGATCCAAAAACTAAAGAACATCCCAGCGAATCAAGTTATCCGAATTAAAGAAAATCAATAATTATCCCTGATTCTCTGGTATATTATTATTATTGGTTTTGTGAAAGTCATTTTGTGTTGACAAACGTGTTTAAATATTTTATTATTAAAAACAAGGAGGTATAATATGAAAAGTTTAAAATATTGGAAAACTGTTAGTTACTGTTTAGTTTTGTGTATATTTACAGTCATGTCCGTAGGTATGGGTACTGTGCAAGCTGAAGTCTACTTTGGTGATCCATTTGAAGGTGGTGAACTGCAGAACCCAAATTGGAATTGGCAAAACGAACCACCTAATTGGGATCTCAGCAGTACACGCGATGGATTCCTTTACATGCAAGTTGACGATACAAGTAGGAATTTATGGGCTGACGATGGAACTCATCTTCTATATCAGGAAATTGATGTTGATGTGTTTGATGTTGAAACCCATTTCTTCGCCAGATGGGATGCAAATTCTGGTGTTAGTGGAATTGTAGTAAAAAGTCCTGCTGATAATAACTGGGTAACTGTCAAGTTTTGGTCTCGTGATGCTAATGCCAGAGGTCAGATACAGTATCAAACAAAACAGAATGATAGCGGGAACGGTTTAACTGGAAACGCAGGATTTCAACCTGAGTATAGCAATACAGAACTTTTTCTACGTCTCAGGAAAAATGGTGATGAGTACACCTCATGGTATAAAACCGAAGAAGCGGCTGATTGGATTGAGATTGGCATTACCACTTTTGCTTTAACACCCCCGTTGTGGCTTGGAATTTATGTCGGAGATACAGATCTCAATGGTGGTCTTGAGGTAGAATACGAATATTTCAAGGACAATCTAAACGCTACTGATGTAGAACCTGAAGGTAAGGTTGCAACGACATGGGGTAAAGTAAAATCCCGTTATTAATTTGATAGTAGTTGTATCTTGATTAGATACCCTATAGAAGTCAAATTATAGAGTATAACCTCTTGTGGAAGGGGTTTCTAACCCCTTCCACAAGAGAAACTCCAACATATTTTAAAATTGACACCTATGTAGTTCCTATTGGATACCACTACTCATAAGGTTTTTTAAGAGTGCGAAATTATCAACAACGATTTTTGCAGACATATTTTTTATGTATGAAAAACACATCGTTATATTCATTAAGTTCATATTAGGTAGAAATTGGAGAAAATAATGAAAAATCGAAAGTTAAGCGAATATTTACATAATCCTTATATTTTAAGCAGAAAAATTATAGGAGTTAGCCTTTTCATCTTTATGTTTACAACGTTAACGATTTGGATAGGTGATGCAGCCGATGCACAGTCGTTTGGTGATCCGTTTGACGGCAATGATTTAAATAATTCTAATTGGAAATGGCAAAACGAGCCGTCTGAATGGGATGTAGGTGGGACTCTTGATGGACACCTGTACATTATGACTGATGATGCAGATAGGAATCTCTGGGCAAACGACATGTCACATTTCTTGTATCAAGAAACTGAGACTGATATGTTTGATGTTGAAACCCAATTCAACGTCAGATGGGATACGAATAGTAGCGTTCTTGGATTGGTTGTAAAGAGTCCTGGCAATGTAGAGGATGATACTGATGATAACTGGGTAACCCTCAAATTCTGGGCTCGGGATGCAGGCAACAGAGGGCAAATACAGTTCCAACGTAAACAATCAGGTATGGGACCCGCCGATATTGGTTGGAGGTTCGGTGATTGGGGTGACATTCAACTTTCCCTTCGACTCAAAAAGGAAGGTGATACATACACTGCATGGTATAAAGCAGAGGAAGACGAGGATTGGGTCGATATTGGACAGGGCACTTTTACCCTGACATCTCCACTTTGGCTCGGTATCTATGCGGGTGTTGGTAATGCTGAAGGGGGCACGCTTGAAGTTGAATATGATTATTTACAAGACAATTTGAACCAATTCCCAGTAGAACCGGACGGTAAAGCGACTACAACATGGGGTGCAGTAAAAACCCGTTATTAAGGAGAATAGAGACTATGCGATACAGTTTAATAAGCGTGCTCTGTTTCTGTGTCGTTTCTCCATTGTTAGCTGAGACTTTCACAGATGTCAGCATATTTGCAGGTGTACAACAACGTGAAACACCAATAGATGAAAACTCCGGTACCTGGTTTGGTCCCGGTACCGCCGCTGCAGACTATGATAACGATGGTTGCTGGCTTGACATCTTCGTTGTTGGTGATGGGGGACTCCCGAACTCACTTTACCATAATAATAGGGATGGAACATTTACTGATATTGCTGGTAAAGCAGGTGTTGACAACACCCCAAATGGTAGAGGATGCGTTTGGTTTGACTATAACAATGATGGTTGGCGAGACCTTTATGTAACCTGTGCGGGACCGAACTATCTTTTTATGAACAACGGAGATTGCACGTTCACAGATGTCACTGAGCAGGCAGGTGTTGCTGATGCACAGCACGGTACAAGTATCGCAGTCGCAGATTATGACCATGATGGGTGGTTGGATATATATGTTGCAAACTGGGGACGTCCAGCATCGCTTTTAGTTTTTCAACCCGATCCGAGTGTTAATGTACTTTATCGGAACAAAGGTGATGGCACTTTTGAAGATATGTCACAGGTCGCAGGAGTCGCAGATGGTGGAATTGGATGGGGGGCAATCTTTTTCGACTATGATGGCGATACATGGGCAGATTTGTTCGTTGCAAATGACCATGGACCTGATAAGTTATATCGCAACAAAGGGGACGGTACTTTCGTTGATGTTTCTGATCAATCTGGTATTGTAACGCTCATCAGAGGAAAACCGACCGGCGCAATGGGATTTTGCGTCGGTGATTATGACAACGATACTGACCTTGACCTTTTCGTTACGAACTATGATGAAGACCTTCTCTGGCGAAACAACGGTGATGGTACTTTCACTAATGTTGCTGAAGATGTTGGCGTAGCAAACGTCGGTGTCGGCTGGTATGCCTCTTTTGTTGACTACGACAATGATGGACATAGGGACCTATATGTCGTCAACGGTGATGTGGATAATTCGCAAAAGACCAACCGCAACCGTCTCTATCATAATAATGGAAATGGGATGTTTGTGGATCGTTCCGATGAATTCAACACGGTTGTTGATGTTGTTGGGCGCGGTGCAACCACCGGAGACTTTGATAACGATGGTGATGTTGATTTTTATATAGTAAACAACACTGGCAATACGCTTCTTCTAAACGATCTGGATCCTTCGTGGCCGTCCGATGATCCACCATGGCAGTCAAATAGACATGCTACTCGACGCAACTTAGCTAAGAATCAACGTCTACAAATACGTTTGCATGGAACAAAGAGCAACCGTGACGGCATCGGAACACGGATCGCTGTAAGAGTAAAGGACTTTGTTCAGACACAAGAACTAATTTGCGGTACCGGTTTTCTCGGTAGTGATAGCTTAGAACTTGAGATTGGACTTGCAGGTGCTTCTCGAATTGATGCTATTACTCTGACGTGGCCTTCCGGTCTTGTTGAAACCTATGAAAACCTATATGTAGCAGATCTGTTTGTTTTTACTGAAGGTGAAAAAGAAAAATTTGTCGTATCGGTTGAACCGACAGGAAAACAAATTACAACATGGGGTAGGACGAAAAAAGCAGAAATTTATCAAAACTATCCTAACCCATTTAACCCAGAAACATGGATTCCGTATAAACTTTTTGAAACCAGTGATGTTCAGGTTTCCATATTTTCCTCAACTGGAGAATTGGTTAGAGAATTCAAACTTGGACATCAGTATCAAGGTAATAAAAAGTTGCATTGGGATGGGAAGAACGCTCAGGGTGAAACTGTCTCCAGTGGAATCTATTTCTATCAGTTTAAGGCGGGTAATACCACAAGTGTGCGGAAAATGTGGTTAATGAAATAGATTGATCCGACAAATATAAGGTGAGGAAAATGGTTGGAACGAATTGCATCACAGCGTAATTGCTACGACTCTTGTTGACTTTCTGCTTTATTACAACATGACCGCTCTCCTTTTTACATATAACCCTATGTCTATGTGCCATCCTTTAAACTTTAGAGTCTTGTTTTTGGTATATTTTTAAATAAATTACACACTTAACAGGTAGTAGCGACCTCCTGGTCGTGACCGGTAGGTCGCTACTACCAAATGTAAAAGGCTAAATAAATAACACAATTCCAACGTCGTGAACTGAAGAAATGTATAATTCTTTTTAAAATCAACCCTAACAGGACTTTCGCAGTAAACGGTAGGCGCGCTTTGTAAGCACGCTGAAAACTAAAAAAGTGCTGAAAATTACATCATTTTCACCATAATTCTTGATTAAATCTTGATAACTGCGTAAGTCCTGCATAAAAAAGATACCTTTAGTGTTTATCCCTGTAAATCGGTTTTAGTATTTCCTCATATACCAACAGATTAGGAGCAAGCAAATCGTGTCAATCCCTCCCAAAGTTCGCGTTGCTTTCTATGGATGTGGAAACTTTGCAAAAAGAACCCGAATACCCAACCTTTTACAACAGGAAGTTGTTAATATTGTTGCAGTGTGTGATAGCAATGTGAAAACAGCAACGGAAACAGCACAACTTTTTGACATTCCAAAAACCTACCACAATGAAAACGGTGGCGCACACGAAATGCTTGATACCGAAGATTTTGACGTGCTATACTCTATCGTACCTGCTTATGTGCGAACTGATGTTGAAGTCATTGCTGCAAAGAAAGGCATACACATCTTCAGTGAAAAGCCACAGGCAATTACTATGCAGGTAGCAAATCGCATTGACAGAGCCATTCGAAAAGCACGTGTCCTGAGTACCGTTGGATTTCGCGAACGGTATCGTCCAATTTTTCAAAAAGCACGTGAATTTTTGTCTGATAAAAAGATTGTGCATGTTCGCTTCCAAAGTTATGGAGGATTACCCGCTGCTGCAAGTAGCGAAACAAAATCGTGGTGGGCAGACATGGAGAAATCCGGTGGTCGCGCTCTTGATTGGGGTGTCCATGCCACTGATTATAGTCGTTATATGACGGGATTGAATGTTGCTCGCGTGCAAGCGTTCTATTGTGAACGCACAGAATACGCTGCACCACTAACGTGTAGTTTTCATTACTGTTTTGAGAACGGTGGGACGATGACTCTTAACTTTATTTCCGCTGGTCAGAGCCCAAAAGACGAACCCTGGTTTACCATCTTCTTTGAAGGTGGGTATCTTGCTATTTATAAATACGACAGAATTGTTGTCAATTCAGACACATTCTATCAAGCAGAGGAGTTTGATCCGTGGTTAGAACAAGATAGAACCTTTATTCGTGCTGTTGAAACAGGGGATGCAAGTATATTACAAAGCGATTACCACGATGGACTTTTCTCTTTAGCCCCAATATTGGCAGGTTGGGAATCTGCACGCCGAAATGGTGAATGTATCGAACTGGATTCGTTCATGGATGTCACCTAAATGTAATTTTTTTCGTATGATTAATTAAATAAGTTTACTATTTATTGCAATTTGGAGGAATTAGAAATAATGGATGCAAAATTAAAAAAAGTGCAAATTACACCGATGAAATTTGATAAGGATGGTGACGTACAAAAAGAGGAATTTGCAACGTTGACAATAGAAGTGCCGATGGATAGCGCGGGACAACGTGATTCAATTGTAAGTCTATTGCAACTTCTCAGTAGAGAATGGGTTGTCCTGCATGTAGAAGGCAAATCACCTGGCGCAGTGGGAACCGCCTAAGTCTATCATGAAAAAAAAACACCTTTTTACCCCCGGTCCAACTCCAATTCCACCAGATGCCTATTTGGCAATGGTACAACCGATTGACTACCACCGCAGTGAAGAGAGTGTTGCTTTAATTAAAGACATCTTAGAAAAACTCAAACATGTATTTCAAACGGAGAATGATGTTCTTTTTCTGACATCCTCTGGCACTGGGGCGATGGAGGGTGCTGTTGCCAATCTGCTATGTCGTGGTGACAAGGCTTTAGTTATTCGGAGTGGTAAGTTTGGTGAACGGTGGGCAGAAATCTGCACGGCGTATGGGGTTGAGGTCGTTCCTATTGATGTGACCTATGGTGATTCAGTTGCACCAGAAGTCGTAGCAGAAAAGCTGACTACTAACTCTGATGTAACAGCAGTTTTTGCAACACTTTGCGAAACATCTACAGGTGCATTGCACGACATTGAAGCGATAGCAGGCATAACGAGAGACAGTCCAGTACTTCTTGTCGTTGATGCGGTTAGTGCACTCGGTGCAGACGATTTGCAGATGGACAGTTGGGGTGTAGATGTTGTTGTGTCCTGCTCACAAAAAGGATTGATGACTCCTCCGGGACTCGCTTTTGCTGCACTGAACTCTCGCGCTTGGGATGCAACAGAACGATCCGATCTTCCAAAATACTACCTCGACTACCGCAAGGCACATCAGCGCGGGTTAGAAGGGTCAGCACCATACACACCAGCAGTTACACTACTTGCAGGATTACAATTCGCACTCAATCATATCTGTGCGGAAGGTATCCGAAATACCATCTCGCGTCATGCCCGAATGGCATCTGCTACGCGAAATGCCATCAAAGCCATCGGTCTACCGTTGTTTGCAACATCTCCTGCGAATACGTTAACCTCCATCCGTTTGCCCGAAGAAATTGATGGTAAAGCGTTTGTTAAGATGATGCGAGATAATCATGGCATCACTTATGCAGGCGGACAGGGGAATTTGAGTGGAAAGATTGTCCGTATTGCACATCTCGGCTGGATGAACGAATACGATGTTATTGTTGCTATCTCTGCTTTTGAGAGAGGGATTGCAGAAATCGGATACGATGTACAACTCGGAGCGGGTGTTACAGCTGCACAAGAGGTTTTTTTAACCTAAGTATTGACAGAAAAGTAGGGTTATTCAGTTTTAAGAATCTATCGTTATGCCAGTTAATTTTGGGTTAAGATTAACGACTTGTGCCAGTTAACCCATTGTTTTCAAAGTTTTTACATATATTAGGTTTATAATGCATACATATCGTCCCTACGGGACTAAAGAGGATGTACTATGCCGTTTTTCTATAAACATATCGTCCCTACGGGACTGAAGATCGTTTCAAACTATGAAGGACACCTGCAAAACACCATGCTTATGTGAAACAATGATTAACATATAGTTATTTAGCACAACTCGTTAAATTACTAATTGGTAAAATTGGTAATTTTTTCTTCGGAAAAACCCAGTCATAGACAAGATTTGTGTACAGAAAAAATTACCAATTGCCTGAAAGTAGCGACTTGTACTAAATAACTATTTATTAAAAATTACTTCACATAGACAAGTGGATTTAACCGTCCTTCTTTTGCTTTGGATGATCTTTAGTCCCGTAGGGACGAAATGTTATATACCATACCCAATATATGTGAATTTAGTATAAACATTTAGTTAACTGGCACAAGTCGTAAGATTAGTAATTATATAGGATTTTTGTGGTATTCTTGATTTTGGTCTGAACTAGGATTTTCAGGATGAGTAGATTATCAAGATATTACTCATCAGATCCTAATCCAAAAGAGAGCATAAACACATATCAAAAACCCTTGACGAGGTAAATCCTGCTAATCTGGTAATCCTGAAAATCCTGGTTCAGAAAAAGAATGGATTAACTCACAAGAATAAGCTCACTCAAGGATTAACAACTTTGATAGAATTTACTCAATAAATTGAAAACTGAATAACCCTGTCCTATTGATTTAGGAGTTGTTTTTTTCTGATGAATTCTGATACAATAATAAGATAAGTTGAACATCAGAAAAAACAATTCTTTTTTCTATTTCATTTAGGGGATTGACAACCCCCTAATACTTATCAATATTGTATCATATATTGTACAGGACTTACGCAGTTTTCTTGATTTAATCAAAAATTATGATGAAAATGATGCCATTATCAGCGTTTTTATGGGTTTCCGGCGCGCTTACAAAGCACGCCTACCGTTGGGTGCGTAAGTCCTGTTTCTAATTCATTTAGGGATTGACAACCCCCTAATACTTATCAATATTGTATCATATATTGTACAGGACTTACGCAGTTTTCTTGATTTAATCAAAAATTATGATGAAAATGATGCCATTATCAGCGTTTTTATGGGTTTCCGGCGCGCTTACAAAGCACGCCTACCGTTGGGTGCGTAAGTCTTGTTTCTAATTCATTTAGGGATTGACAACCCCCTAATACTTATCAATATTGTTTCATATATTGTACAGGACTTACGCAGTTTTCTTGATTTAATCAAAAATTATGATGAAAATGATGCCATTATCAGCGTTTTTATGGGTTTCCGGCGCGCTTACAAAGCACGCCTACCGTTGGGTGCGTAAGTCCTGTTTCTAATTCATTTAGTGATTGACAACCCCCTAATACTTATCAATATTGTTTCATATATTGTACAGGACTTACGCAGTTTTCTTGATTTAATCATAAACTATGACGAAAATGATGCCATTATCAGCGTTTTTATGGGTTTCCGGCGCGCTTACAAAGCACGCCTACCGTTGGGTGCGTAAGTCCTGTTGTAATTAAGACAAGCAATAAATCCATTCTATGTATAGGCTTATAGCAGTTTTATTGAATCCCAAAACAACTAATTCCCAAGCTAAATAACTCTGACCAGATATGTTTTCTTATTGACATTCAATAAAAAACATGTTAACATTTATACAAAATTAAGAACAAATTTGACTTATACCTAACTAAAATACATTGTAGGTAAAAACTAATATTCGTGAGGATTTAACAATGAAAAATCTACTTACAGCAATACTTGTTATACAGTTCGTTTTCATTTCTCTCGGTTTCGCACAAGAGAGCTGAGGTGCGTGAAGCAACCCCACAATCCCACTCAGTGGGGGAGATGAAGTTAGTTTAACTTCAGAGCAAAAGAGATTTCAAATTACATTTGGCACACGAACTTTTAATGCCCATGGTGGACACGATGAAGTTAATGGTATATCGGCATTTGGTGAACCACCAGAACCTGTTGCTGCACACCGTCATGAAGTTGAGATGAATGTAGTGCGCTTTGAAATCGGATTAAAATACAAAATAAACAAGAATTGGCAACTGGAAACTATAGTTCCTTATGAGATAAAAGACCAGAATGCTAATGTAAGTGGACTTGAAAACATTGATGATTCTGAAATGCACAGGAAAATACTACTCTATCAAAATATTCATCATCGGGATGAAACCTATCAAGGTATCTCGGATATGGATCTATTGATGTCTTATCACAAGCATGGTCTTCTGATGAAAAATGATATGTTAACCGCGAAATTTGGATCAACAATACCGGTTGGAAAAACAGAAAAAGACCCATGGAAACTTGGTGATATGGGGATGGAACATCTCCATCTTCAATTCGGCACTGGGACATTTAATCCCATCGCAGACCTGCGTTACTCCTTTCCAGTATATGCTGGATTGTCTGTAAATGCAGGTGTTCGCAGTAAGGTGCCTTTCTATGAAAACAGTAAGACATATCTCGGCTCATGGGAAGTTACCTATACTGGTGGATTGAGATATAAAGTCGTAGACTGGCTTTCAGTACAGTCAAGTTTTCTTGGACTATATCAATCCTTTGCACATTGGGATGGAGAAATTGACATCAATACAGGATTGCAGTTTAGTATGGCTTCTTTGGGAGCATCTTTCTCAACTCCTTACAATGTCCCTTTGACTATTACATTGATGTTGCCAATACAACAAGAAACCCTTTACGAAGACTCGCAGAATGGCAGTGATGCTTTCAAATTGAGTATGTTAGTTTCTCTAACTGCGTTGTATTCCTTTTGATCTTAGCTCCAAGATAGAATTTGACACAAATATTGTGAGTCGTAATTCATCGTAAAAGAGTTCATAGACAAGTGTTTTTCTGCTCAGTTCCTCGCTTCATTTAGAATGATACCAACTCCTTCCCCCAGGGTTATTCAGTTTTCAATTTATTGAGTAAATTCTATCACAGTCGTTAATTCTTGAGTTTGCTTATTTTTGGGGTTAACTTATTCTTTGTTTGAAAAACCTGGTTTCGACATAAATAATAACTTTGCACACGCATACAGTTTAGGTTGAAAACCGTGAATTATTCTGATAAAATTATATAGAAACATCAGAACTTCTTATAACAAAAGAGGCGATATGCAACATCTTTACGATACACAACCCATCAATCCACCATCTCGTGCGATCCTTGTCGGTGTGAAGCTGAGAAATGCATTGATGCACGAAACAGAAGAATCTTTACAGGAGCTTCGACAGCTCACTGAAACTGCTGGAATTGAAGTTGTTTGTGAGACAATTCAACCTCGCAATGTTCCGAATCCGACCTACTTTATAGGTGAAGGTAAAGTTGAAGAACTTAAGAACGTGGCAGCGGAATTGGAGGCGGATGCAATCATCTTTGACGAGGAACTATCCCCTGCACAGACACGAAATATTGAAAACGTACTTGAAATTGCGACCGTTGATAGAACAGGGCTCATCCTACAGGTTTTTGCACAACGTGCATTGACCAGTGAAGCACGGTTACAAGTTACATTAGCACAGTTAGAATATGCTCTACCACGACTCACACGGATGTGGACACACCTTTCACGACTTGCCACAAGCGGGGGTAGTGGAAGCGGGGCATTACGGGGTCCAGGTGAAACGCAACTTGAAATGGACCGTCGGTGGGTTCGTAGACAAATCGCTCAAGTCAAAAAATCGTTAGAGACGGTAGAAAAGCGCAGACAACTTCAACGACAGAACAGAACCGAAAAAAACAAAGTGTCCCTTGTAGGCTATACCAACGCAGGGAAATCAACTCTATTCAATACGTTAACAGGTGAAAATGTCTTAGCGGAAGACAAACTTTTTGCTACTTTGGATTCAACAACGCGACGAGTGAGTCTACCAGATAATCAGAATATTCTGTTAAGTGATACCGTCGGTTTTATAAAAAAGTTACCACACCAACTGATAGCAGCCTTCAAAGCAACTTTGGAGGAAGTTACGCAAGCAGACCTACTATTGCATGTCGTTGATATAAGCCATCCGGAAGCAGAAGCACAGATCGCTGCAGTAGATAAAGTCCTTGTAGAACTTGATGCCGCAGACATTCCTATGGTAGTGGTATTCAATAAAATTGACCAGCTTGAAACGGAAGACCAATTCCATATCCAAAAAACACGTTATCCAAATGCGGTACCTATATCGGCACAGCGCGGTGACGGTATCTCAGAACTAATGGAGAAATTAGCGGATCATTTTGTTTCACACAGTGTCCTCCTAAATTTGAGTATCCCATATACAGATGGAAAAACTTTAGATATGCTATATAAACACGGGACAGTGTTGGAGACAGAATATGTGGAGGCAGCAGTTCTCGTCAAAGCCCGTTTGCCAAGCCGTTATCTCAAATCAGTGTCACAATTTGCTGTAAAGGATACATAATCTCTGCAAACTACCACATACACATAAATATTGAAACAATTTGTTTCTCACCGAAAAGGAGAATAAAAACATAATATGAAAATAGGCGTTACCCAAATTATTCTTGGAAACATGTCACTGGAAGATACACTTTCGTTGTGCCAAGATGCTGGCTACGATGCAGTTGAACTTACCTTTCGTGAAAGCAAGGATACAGACATCAACCTAAGTGATACAGAACTAAAAGGCATCGCTGCAAAATGTGAATCTGCTGGTGTTGAAATAAGCAGTATCACCGCAGGATACAATAATCGTGGAAATCTACTCAGCATGGATGCAGAACAACGTGAGAACGGCGCTAAATCGCTTGCGCGTGGCTTAGAAGTCGCAGGAGCACTCGGTGTAGGCGGGATATTGTTGCACCCGGGACAACTCAGCGTTGAAGGCACGTACCAGCAAGTATGGGATAACCTCGTCGGCATCCTAAAAGACCTCGCACCTTCCGCCGAAGCACACAAAGTTGCTATCGGGTTAGAAAATGTATGGAATAAATTTTTGCTGAGCCCAAAAGAGATGCGCGAAATTGTAGATGAAATAGGAAGTGACTGGGTCGGCACCTATCTTGATACCGCAAACATGATGGCGTACGGATATCCTGAACATTGGATACGCGAACTCGGGCATCGCATCAAACGTGTGCATTTCAAGGATTTCTCGCGAGGTGCACATCGCTTTGTCAACCTATTAGATGGAGATACAGATTGGGCAGCTGTAATGGAAGCATTCCGTAATGTTGGGTATGATGGTTACGTGATTCACGAAGTCGGTGGGGATAGGGACGCACAAATTGATCTTGCAAAACGGATGCGAAAAATTATAGCAATGTAGCCATTAAAAGGAAAACAATGGTGTTTTTTCACCATTGTGAATGCCGGAGGTCGGACTCGAACCGACATGGACCTAGGGCCCGCTGGATTTTGAGTCCAGTGCGTCTACCAATTTCACCACTCCGGCGGATCGACAATAAAAACAACAATTAAAATATAACACATTTGGAGAGAAATGTCAAAATATTATGGCACAGCAACAAAGAGGACTCGCAACTGAAAGCATTTTTAAACGCGCTACTACCGCTGTACTGGGATTCCTATCGCTTCTGATTGAAAGAGAAACTTGGCAGGCACTGGTACGTTGGGTGCTCTGGCGTGTGATACCGAGGCGGCGACGTATTCTAAGACTAATGCGTGAACTACATCCCCTTGCTGTAGATGCACCACCCGAAATGCATGCACTCAGGGATGAGGTTTTTCTAAAGTGCTGCCTTGAACTGCGACAACCACAAGACCAACAAGTCCTCTTGGATATCCTCAACCATGTAGAACTTCCACACGGATTAGAACAAATATTTTTTACATCAATATATCCTGTATTGGTAAAACGTGATCTGGAAGCTCTTGCTGTTAAAGTTGATACACATCATCGACTTGAAGTTGAGATCGGGTATCTGGCACACAACGAAGACTACTTTTTCTGGGTTTTTGAGATTGATAGTGAACGGCGCATGTCACTCAAGACACCACTTCAAGTTCGGGAGGCACAACGTGAAGACAAGAAGTATGTGATTTATACACTTGGTTGTACAGGTCTCGTAGAAACAGATTTTGCTGCGTATGCGGAACAGTGGCTGCTGAATGCACCGCGTTTATCCATTGCACTGCCACTTCTTGCTACTGCGTATGCGGATCAGTGGATACTTAATGCACGGGTCTATTTCTCACACATATTAAATGATTTGAAGAAGCGCAATTACAAGGTCACAGCAGAAGCAATACCTGATTTTGAACGGGGACGGTTGTCAATACTACGCCATCTCGCCCATCTCCAGACAAAAAAACGTCAATTTCAGTCCTCACGCCGAAAGCGTTGAGATAGATACCCGGTTCAATTGTGAAGCATGTGCCTTCAATAAGTTCCCGTGTATCTCGAGTCTCCAGATTGTCTAAATTCGCACCGTTGCCATGGATTTCTATACCCAGGCTATGGCCGGTACGGTGAATAAAGTATTCTCCATACCCCATTTCTGTTATGTACTCACGCACGCAATCGTCAACAGCACAACCCGGTATCGGTTCATTCGCTGCCCATTTCTCACGAATAAACGCAACTGCTCTATCACGTGCTTCCCTAACTACCTCAAAGACAGCACGGTATTGGTCAGGAACCGAATTTCCTGCATAAGCGACCCAGGTGGAATCAGCGAAAACTGCATCAACGTTTTTCTGTTTTGCCCAGAGATCAATTAAGATGCAATCCCCCTCTTTAATTTGTTGGGTGCGGGTTGCAGTTGGTGCGTAATGCGGATCACTGCTATTCGCATTCACGGCAACGATTGGGGGATGATTCGTTACCAGATCCATTTCATCAAACTGCTTGAGAATATGTTGCTGAACATCATATTCCGTGAAATTATTACCTGCGATGAGTTGATCTTTTATCCACATAAAGGCATTATCTTTCGCTTGAATGGTGAGTTTTGCGGATTTTTGATGTCCTTCAAACTGTGCATCGGTTAACCGTGCTTCTACATATTGAGCAAGTTCTGCTGAAGACTTCACCGTAATTCCAAAAGAGCGAATCCACTCCAACGTTCCAGCGTCTACTCGTGATATATACGGAATTTCGCCATCAGGCGAATACTCCATTGCAACCGATGTGACACCATCAAGGAGTTTTGACATCTCATCTTTGAGTTCCTGCCATCCAGCATACAGAGAGATGTTACCGGGGACATCAGTAAAGTTTGATGTTTCAATGCGATGAATTAACCATCGTGGTTCACCTTGTGAAGGAATCAGACAGAACCATCGTCGTGTGACATTTTTCCCGGTTAGTCCGGCAGCGTTTTGAGCAATCGGGTTGATACCCCGGAAATCATACAGCAACCAGGCGTCCAGGTCTAATGTTGCCAAAGCAGATTGTATTTCAGATATTTGCATTTTTTTCGGTTGTCCTCAGAATAGAATATGGTATGTCCTTCACATAGTAGCATAAGCATGAGTTGTTGTCAAAAGTAACGGTTTCATGTGACAGAACCATCAAGATCACTGATTCCAAGCATAAGTTTACCCAATGCCTGTCGATCTGTCTCATCCGTTTTGACAATACCTACGATCTTTCCATTGTACATCACTGCGATCCTGTCGCTCAGTTTTAGCAGTTCATCCAGTTCAGAAGATACGAGTACGACAGATTTTCCACGGTTACGTGCCTGCAGCAGACGGCTATGGACGAAATCTGCCGCATGTATATCTAATCCCCGCGTCGGATGCGCAGCAATTATCACCGTCGGACCTCCTGATAACTCCCGTGCTACAACAACCTTTTGCTGATTGCCACCAGAGAGGGTTTTGATAGGATGAGAAATGTCTCCAACTTGAATTTGATACTTGTCCAGTGCATTCATAGAGAATCGTCGAATGTTTTCAGGATTCAATATCCCATTCTTACAAAACACGTTTCGTTTATGTTGTCCGACAATTAGGTTTTCATCAATCCGACTGTCTAAACTGATTCCATGCCGATGTCTATCTGCGGGTAGGTGAACTATGCCTTTTTCACGAAATTTCGCAGGTGTTGCATTGACCATTGAATCACCATTTATCGTTATTATACCATCCAGAACTTTACGTAATCCTGTGGCAACTTCAATTAATTCCGTTTGACCGTTTCCTTCTACACCCGCGATCCCAACGATTTCTCCAGAGAACACATCAAGGTTAATGCAATTCAAAAGCACTTTCCCTTTGTTTGTTTTCACAGTTATATCTGCTAAGTGCAGGATCGAATTTTCTTGTTCAATTTCCTTACGTTCTATTGGACTATGACTAACTTCCTCTCCAAGCATTTGTTCTGCCAATTGATGCGGGTCTGTATCAGAAATATTACAAGTTGCAACGGCTTTTCCTTGTCGCATGACAGTGACAGAATCCGCTATTGCCATCACCTCATCAAGTTTATGTGTGATAATGATGATACTATTTCCTTCCTTTTTGATACCGCGCAAACAGTCAAACAGACCGTCAATTTCTTGCGGCACAAGCACAGCAGTCGGTTCGTCCATAATCAGTATTTCTGCACCATGATATAACACTTTCAGGATTTCTGTGTGCTGGTGTGAACCAATTGGGAGCGACTCTATGGGTGTATTCAATTGTACATCAAACCCAAGTTGGTCAGCAAGTTCTGTGATTTTAGTTTCCGCAGATTGGTAGTCAACGAGGGTTGCGAATTTGCGCGGTTCTTTAGCAAGAATGATATTCTGAATAGCAGTGAATGTAGGAATGAGTGTGAAATGTTGCTGTATCATACCTAAACCGAGACGCATAGCACGGCGCGGTGAAGTAATTTTCACGAATGTTCCATCAACGCAGATCTCACCATTATCTGGTTGGTAGAGACCGTATAGGATTTTCATTAGTGTAGATTTACCCGCACCATTTTCACCAACAATAGCGTGTATTTCTCCGCGTTGTAGCGTAAAATCCACAGAATCGTTTGCCTGTACCTGTCCAAATCTTTTGCTAATGTTACGCATTTCAATAATTGGTGTTAGTGACATAATACTACCTAATAAACTCTGGTTGATAATTGGTGATTCTGAATATCGTTATTTACCGCGTGGTGAGAAGCACTTTCTATATAGCGCGATGATTTCTTCTTGTGTTGCTTGGCGGGGATTGTTCGTTGGACTTCCACTTGCGATTGCATCCGCTGCCATCTGTTCAACGACCTGCTCAAACTTCTGTTTGTCAATACCGATTTCTCCGAGACGTGGCATCTGAATATCGTTCACAAGACGTTCAACTGCAGATATTGCTGCATCCGCTTGCTGCATCGGAGAAAGTCCATCAATCGTTTCCCCCATTGCTATCGCAATGTCAGCAAATTGTTGGGGTGCACCGACAATGGTAAACTCCATCACATCCAACAGCAACACAGCATTTGATAGACCGTGATGAATGTGAAAGTATGCACCGATAGGTCGGGACATGCCGTGCACCAAAGCGACTGAAGAATTGCTAAACGCCATACCCGCAATGGACGCACCCAGCATCATTTCAGTTCGCGCAGAGATGTTGTCGCCATCTGCCCACGCTTGACGAAGCGAACCTGAAATCAATCTGATTGCTTCCAATGCAAGTGCATCCGTAATCGGTTGTGCACGCTTAGAGATGTATGCTTCAATTGCATGTGTCAACGCATCAACGCCGACTGCTGCAGTTAGATGGGGTGGCGTTGTGAGGGATAGCAACGGATCAACCAAAGCAACAGATGGTAATAAACAACTACTACTCAGCATCATCTTGACATTGCGATCCGTATCGGTAATAACAGTGACTTTTGAAACTTCACTTCCTGTCCCAGCAGTAGTCGGTATAGCAATTAAGGGAGTACCCGGTATCGGGATTTTGTCTACACCCATGTAGTCAGCAAATTCGCCATCGTTCGTGTGTTTGACAGCGATACCTTTACCGCAGTCAATTGCACTGCCGCCACCGATACTAACAATCACATCACAGTTTTCATCACGGTATAACTTTAGTCCATCAGTGACGTTTTGTAAAGTTGGGTCAGGGGTGACATTGGAGAATATAGAACACGCAATTCCAGTATTTTGCAAGTTCTTGGCTATTTGATCTGCGTAACCGATCTTTGCAATTCCCGGATCAGTCACAATTAGTGCTTTCGTTGCACCGAGTCGTTTTGCTTCTTCACCTGCTTTTTCGGATGCACCAACACTGGTAATTATTGTGGAAGGAATTGAGAATGTGGTAGGCAATTTTTGTTTTCCTAATTAGGCTGTTTATCTTTTCCAACACGACTTGAAATGAATATGTTTTCATGTCAGGACTTACGCACCCAACGGTAGGCGCGCTTTGTAAGCGCGCTGGAAACCGAAAAAATGCTGAAAATTACACCATTTTCGTCATAATTCTTCATCAAATCATGAAAACTGCGTAAGTCATGCATGTATCTCCATCTCCTACAGAGTATACCACAAGACACATTAATATACAATGTATATCTATTGTGAGGGTGTGTAAAGTTTTTGGCATGGACATCATGCTGCTTTTGTGTTTGGATACCAATATCTTTCCCAAGCCTTATTCTTTGACAAACATCTCCACTTTAGCACAGCATTGATGCCCGGTTGCTCCCATCTCATAGCTGCTTGTTTACACCTTTCTCCGACAACATGTTTACATGCACTTTCAATCACACCACTTCCAATCATATACCCTTTTTCTCTAAACGCTTTATACTGCATGCGGTTTGCATGTTTTTCAAAATATCTTGCTTCTCTTTCTAAACTCTCTGACACCTCTGGGTGCTGTGTGGCTAAGGCACGAATGCTTGAGGCAACTTCTGCGATGTTCCCATCATGCAGAAAACATTCTGTTTCTTTTATCCACGCTTCAAACAGCTCCGTTTCTGTCTCTTCAAACACAAGTTTCGCAACATCATACAGATGAGACACGGCGTGTGGATAATCCACAATCTGAACAGCATTCGGAAAGTATTCTTTACAAAGGTTCCAAATCCACGCAGCACCATCTCCGATAAATACAATCTCTTGTGTATTTATATCTTTTTGATAGATGCCACTTTGTAGTGCTAACGCATACAACTTTTTACCAAATGCGGCGGCATTTTGACGACCCGCAACATACCGAATACTTTCTGTTCTCACACTCGGGGTCCCACCCGAAACAGGTTGTGGATAATCTCTGTAAATACACCCCACTTTCACCTCTTTCCACCCATCCGGAGAGTTCGTGTGGCACCCATCGCAACTCACATACCAACGCTGATTTTCCGCAAGTTCTTGAGCCTCTACTTGTTCACATACATCCAAATCTTCTGCCAACTTACACACACTTTGATGAAGTGTCGTGTGACTCACTTCTATCCCTTGATGAGACAACTCCTCTGATGCTTCCCTATAGTCAAGCCGCGCAGACAAACGACACATCGCTTCAACGACACGATGCGTGTATTGATCCGATAACTTCTGTTTGACTTCCCACGGGGCATGCCTATGTCCGTGTTCACAACAATACACCCAACGCCTTGGACTTATTTTGCCACAAAGAGTTGTTAGATGTTTCGCACGCTTGCGTAATGGACGACAAGGTGCTTGACACTCTGGACATTCAACAGGTTCACTCTCTTTCTTACCTGCCTTTTTAGACACACACACTTCTAAAAACTTTTGTTCAAAAGAACGAAATTCTTCGGAAACACGAACTTCAACATCATCTAAAGATAAACTCTCGTCAGCATCAATGTCTCTATAGAGATCGGTTACTTCTTTGACAATCTTTCTAAAATCATCTTCCCAATCATTGCTTTCATGAACACTTAATGATATACTTGACATTGGTATCCTCTCCTAAAATTGGAATTTATTTATTAGGTTAGGATACCATGTGTATACATTCTGAGCAAGAACTCCATTCAAGGCATTTTCATGCCAAAAACTTTACACACCCCTATTGTGAAATCAAAGTGTTACCACTTGAATAATACATAACTCTTTGGTATACTTTTACCAACACCACATGAAAGGAAGTACACACATGGCAATAAAGAAATCACAACTCTATGCATCATTATGGGAAAGCTGCAACAAACTCCGCGGTGGAATGGATGCATCGCAATACAAAGACTATATTCTCACGCTCCTGTTCATGAAATATGTCTCCGACAAGGCAGAGAGAAATCCTCGCGAGGTAATAATAGTACCAGAAGGCGGTAGTTTCTCCGATATTGTGGAATTGAAAGGTGACAAGGAGATCGGTGATAAGATTAACAAAATTATTGATAGATTCGCTGAGGCAAACGAACAGATAAGCGACTTTAATCAGGCTGATTTCAATGACGATAGTAAACTCGGTAAAGGCAAAGAGATGGTGGATCGCCTTACCGGTCTCGTGGAAATCTTCAACAATCTCGACCTCAGTACCAATCGCGCTGCAGGAGATGACCTACTCGGTGATGCTTACGAATATCTTATGAGACATTTCGCCACAGAGTCGGGCAAAAGCAAAGGGCAGTTCTATACACCTGCCGAAGTTTCGCGAATCATGGCGAAGGTTATCGGCATCGGTCCAGATACACAAAGGATACATACAATATACGATCCCACATGCGGTTCAGGTTCTCTATTGCTTAAGGCAGCAGATGAAACGCAACGCGGAATTAGTATCTATGGACAGGAAAAGGACAATGCAACCTACGGACTCGCCCGCATGAATATGATACTTCACGGCAATGCAACAGCTGAGATAAGTCACGGGAACACACTATCCGCACCTAACTTCACAGACTCACCCACAAGCCTCAAACGTTTCGACTTTGCCGTTGCAAATCCACCTTTTTCTGACAAAGAATGGATAACCGGTTTAAAACCCAATGAGGACCAATATGATCGTTTTGAATACGGTATCCCACCAGGGAAAAATGGTGATTATGCGTTCCTTTTGCACTTCCTCAAATCACTCAAAAGCACAGGCAAAGGTGCAATTATCCTACCTCACGGCGTGCTGTTCCGCGGCAACAAAGAGGCAGATATCCGCAGAAACCTCATTAAACATAAGTTTATCAAAGGCATTATAGGCTTACCTGCCAATCTGTTTTACGGCACTGGCATCCCTGCCTGTATCATCGTTATTGACAAAGAGAACGCCAAACACCGCACCGGCATCTTTATGATAGACGCAAGTAAGGGTTTCCTCAAAGATGGCAACAAAAACCGCCTTCGCGCACAGGACATCCACAAAATCGTGTCCGTGTTCAATGCACAAACCGAAATAGACCGATATTCCCGCATGGTGCCAACCTCCGAAATTGCCAACTCAGCAAACAACTACAACCTCAATATACCGCGCTATATTGACAATAGCGACCCCGAAGACCTCCACGACCTCGACGCACACCTCAACGGTGGTATCCCCGACGCCGATATTGACGCACTCAACGACTATTGGCAGGTATTCCCAACGTTACGCAACACACTGTTCACAGAAAACGGCAGACCCGGTTATAGCGACCCACTGGTAGACACGCAGCAGGTGAAAGCGACCATCCTCTCACATAACGAGTTCACCGATTACCAACAGCGCGTCACGGCTATCTTTGACACATGGCGTGCGACACACGAATCCCTACTGGGTGGTATCAATGATAAAACCAAGCTGAGAGATATTATAGACGCGCTGTCGGAAGACCTATTGACGCAATTCAATGACCTACTACTCCTTGACCCTTACGATGTCTACCAAAAACTGATGGACTATTGGGATGAGGTGATGCAGGACGATGTGTATCTCATCACCACAGATGGATGGGAAAAGGCATCGCAACCGCGCGACATTATCCAAGAGAAAAACCTCAAGGAAACCCCCGACCTCACCATCAATAGAAAGAAGTACAAAATGGACCTCATACCACCCGCCCTGATAATTAACCGATACTTCCCCGAAGAACAAGCAGAAATTGACACACTCCAAACCGCACAAGAAACCGCCACCCAAGAATTAGACGAATACATTGAAGAACACACCACAGAAGACGGACTACTCACAGATGCCACTACAGAGGCAGGAAGTGACACCAAAACCAGTGTCAACGCACGACTCAAAGAACTCACACCCAACCTCATGACCCACAACGACGCACAAGACAACGACGACGAACACGATGCACTTAAACACTGCCAAACACTCATCAACGCAAAAGCGAAAGCAGACAAGACAGTAAAAGACGCACAACTCGCACTGGATGAAAAAGTATTAGCACACTACGCCACACTCAACGAAACCGAAATCAAGCAACTCGTCATAGACGATAAATGGTTCGCCACAATCCAAGCCGAAGTTACGGGTGAGGTGCAGCGGTTGACGCAGAACCTCACAGAGCGCGTGAAGGAATTGGAAGAACGATACACCCAACCATTACCAACGTTGGAAAGCGAAGTAAACGACTTTACCCAAAAAGTCAAAGACCACCTATCAAACATGGGAGTATCTTAGTAATGAATACAAACGAACGTTTCAGCGGAAAATGGCAAACAAAGCAATTGAAAGAATTTGGCTCGTTTGGCAAAGGTCGTGGGATAAAGCGCGATGATGTCTCTGACGATGGATTACCATGTATTCGTTACGGAGAACTGTATACACGATACCAAGACTACATTTTGAAGGTAGCCTCTCGAATACCACAAAGTGTTGCTGAAACAGCACTACCGATCAAAACAGGAGATCTCTTATTTGCAGGATCAGGTGAAACAGCAGAGGAAATTGGGCGATGCGCGGCATATCTTGGTGAAGAACAAGCATACGCAGGTGGAGATGTCATCGTATTTACACCATCAGGACAAGATTCTATTTATCTCGGTCATTTGATGAATTCTCCAATAGTCTCAACGCAGAAGGCTCGTATGGGGCAAGGTGACGCAGTTGTTCATATCTATATCAACAATTTGGCTCAAGTGCTGATAGATCTTCCACCATTCCAAGAACAACGCGCCATCGGCGAAGTCCTGTCAGATGTAGATGGACTCATCAACGCATTGGATGCACTCATCGCCAAAAAGCGCGCCATCAAGCAAGCCACCATGCAGCAACTCCTCACCGGCAAGACGCGCCTGCCGGGATTTAGCGGTGATTGGGAGGCAAAGCGGTTAGGGGAGATTGCTAATTGCTTGGACAACGTCCGTGTTCCTTTGAATGAGGCACAACGTGCCAGCATGCAAGGTCCTTATCCATATTGTGGTGCAAACGGTGTACTTGATTATGTGAATGACTATGTTCTAGACGATGACGTGGTTCTAATAGCCGAAGATGGCGGATATTTTGATGAATTTCTTACTCGTCCAATTGCATATCGTATGAGCGGAAAAATTTGGGTCAACAACCACGCCCATATCCTTAAGGCAAAATCTGATTACGATCAAGGCTTTTTGTATTATTCGTTGGTGCACAAAAATATACTCCCCTATTTGTCAGGTGGAACGAGAGCGAAACTCAACAAGTTTGAAATGTATAAGATTGAGATTAACGTCCCTAACGATATTAACGAACAGCGCGCCATTGCCACCGTCCTCTCCGATATGGATGCCGAGATCACAGCACTGGAACACCGTAGAGATAAAACCATCGCTATCAAACAGGGCATGATGCAGCAACTGCTCACAGGCAAGGTACGCTTGTTGAAATCTTGGAGGAACTCTTAATGACGGTAAAAGAGACAAAACTGAGCAAAGAAGATTATATACCACCGAGCATAAGAATTCCTAATTTGGATTTTGATTCTTGCTTGAAACATGTAGATTACAATATTGAAAAATTGTCAGAAATGTTGACTAATGAAGGAATAGTACACCCTTTTAATGTGTTAAATTACATTGTGTCTATAATTACAAACGTCTGTAAATTAGTAGAGAAGCCAACACAGGGACATGCAGATGACACCTTTTGTTTACAGACACGTCTTAAATCCTGTCACCAAGAGGACATAGAAAAGTTGAAACGTGAATTGGGAAACATCAGAGGGAATGATATTTTTGGGAAACTCAAAAATGCTCGAAATAAGACCGTTGCCCACATAAATCTTTCACACCAAGGTTATGGGGCTACTCAGAAAGCGTTAGTAAAGGCTGCAACATATTTAATTGAACGTGAGGATCGGTTAAAAAATTTGGTATCTAACATAAAATCTCTGATACATGACGTTGAGATGTCAGTTCGGAAGAAGGAAGGCAAACCGCTAAATGTTGATACATTCACTATACAATTCTACAGAACATAAGACTTATCGCATTCTGTAGGAGGGAACTCCGATTCCCGACTATACTACCGCGTATCGGAAATCGCTCCTACAAATATCAGATTGGTCGCGATTCGGAGATCGCTCCTACAAAACATAAGACTTATCGCATTCTGTAGGAGGGAACTCCGATTCCCGACTATACTACCGCGTATCGGAAATCGCTCCTACAAATATCAGATTGGTCGCGATTCGGAGATCGCTCCTACAAAACATAAGACTTATCGCATTCTGTAGGAGGGAACTCCGATTCCCGACTATACTACCGCGTATCGGAAATCGGTCCTACAAATATCAGATTGGTCGCGATTCGGAGATCGCTCCTACAAAACATAAGACTTATCGCATTCTGTAGGAGGGAACTCCGATTCCCGACTATACTACCGCGTATCGGAAATCGGTCCAACAAATATCAGATTGGTCGCGATTCGGAGATCGCTCCTACAGAACATAAGACAAATATATCGCGATTCGGAAATCGCTCCTACAAAGAAATCATGAATAAAATACCTAATAAAGGTCATCAACAATTGCGAAAAGGCAGGAAATCTATTCCCGGTACATATTATTCTATTACACTTGCTACATACAATAGGTCACCTCTCCTAACAACCCCTGGCATTCCGAACATCATCTATGATTCTTTTTATTGGCTTGAAACTGACAAACAACTAAAATGGATATGTATCATGGTAATGCCAGACCATATTCATGCCGTTTTTCAACTTGGGAATAAGAAAACGTTGTCGGCACTTATTCAATCTTTTAGGCGATTCACAGCAAACCAAATTAACGCACATCTCAAGCAAACTGGGACCATTTGGCAAGACAACTTCTATGACCATGGCATACGCTATGATGAATCTTTGCACAAGATTGTTCGTTATTGTTACGAAAACCCTGTCAGGAAAAACCTTGTGGAACGTGCAGAGGATTATCCGCATTGGAGATGTAAATTTCAGATGTCCGACTGGTAGGAGGGGTCTCCGAATTCCGATATATTGTGAAGGTCGGGAATCGGAGTTCCCTCCTACAGAATGTGGCATATCGGGAATCGCTCCTACAGAATAATGTGGCATATAGGGAATCGGTGATCCCTCCTACAGAATGTGGCATATCGGGAATCGGAGTTACCTCCTACAGAATAAGGCATATCGGGAATCGGAGTTACCTCCTACAGAATAATGTGGCATATAGGGAATCGGAGTTCCCTCCTACAGAATAAGGCATATCGGGAATCGCTCCTACAGAATGTGGCATATCGGGAATCGGAGTTCCCTCCTACAGAATAATGTGGCATATCGGGAATCGGAGTAGGAGGGGCTCCGAATTCCGATATATTGTGAAGGTCGGGAATCGGAGTTACCTCCTACAGAATAAGGCATATCGGGAATCGGAGTTACCTCCTACAGAATAAGGCATATCGGGAATCGGAGTTACCTCCTACAGAATAAGGCATATCGGGAATCGGAGTTACCTCCTACAGAATAAGGCATATCGGGAATCGGAGTTACCTCCTACAGAATAATGTGGTATATCGGGAATCGGAGTTCCCTCCTACAGAATGTGGCATATCGGGAATCGCTCCTACAGAATGTGGCATATCGGGAATCGGAGTTACCTCCTACAGAATGTGGCATATCGGGAATCGGAGTTCCCTCCTACAGAATGTGGCATATCGGGAATCGCTCCTACAGAATGTGGCATATCGGGAATCGCTCCTACAGAATGTGGCATATCGGGAATCGGTGATCCCTCCTACAGAATGTGGCATATCGGGAATCGGAGTTCCCTCCTACAGAATAATGTGGTATATCGGGAATCGGTGATCCCTCCTACAGAATAATGTGGTATATCGGGAATCGGTGATCCCTCCTACAGAATGTGGCATATCGGGAATCGGAGTTCCCTCCTACAGAATAATGTGGTATATCGGGAATCGGTGATCCCTCCTACAGAATAAGGCATATCGGGAATCGGAGTTCCCTCCTACAGAATAAGGCATATCGGGAATCGCTCCTACAGAATGTGGCATATCGGGAATCGGAGTTCCCTCCTACAGAATAATGTGGTATATCGGGAATCGGAGTTCCCTCCTACAGAATAATGTGGTATATCGGGAATCGGAGTTCCCTCCTACAGAATGTGGCATATCGGGAATCGGAGTTCCCTCCTACAGAATGTGGCATATCGGGAATCGGAGTTCCCTCCTACAGAATAATGTGGTATATCGGGAATCGGAGTTCCCTCCTACAGAATAATGTGGTATATCGGGAATCGGAGTTCCCTCCTACAGAATAATGTGGTATATCGGGAATCGGAGTTCCCTCCTACAGAATAATGTGGTATATCGGGAATCGGAGTTCCCTCCTACAGAATGTGGCATATCGGGAATCGGAGTTCCCTCCTACAGAATGTGGCATATCGGGAATCGGAGTTCCCTCCTACAGAATGTGGCATATCGGGAATCGGAGTTCCCTCCTACAGAATGTGGCATATCGGGAATCGGTGATCCCTCCTACAGAATGTGGCATATCGGGAATCGGAGTTCCCTCCTACAGAATAATGTGGTATATCGGGAATCGGAGTTCCCTCCTACAGAATAATGTGGTATATCGGGAATCGGAGTTCCCTCCTACAGAATAATGTGGTATATCGGGAATCGGAGTTCCCTCCTACAGAATGTGGCATATCGGGAATCGGAGTTCCCTCCTACAGAATAATGTGGTATATCGGGAATCGGAGTTCCCTCCTACAGAATGTGGCATATCGGGAATCGGTGATCCCTCCTACAGAATGTGGCATATCGGGAATCGGAGTTCCCTCTTACAACGATCTACTATAATCAAACCTATATAATTATGAATACCATCCGAATTTTCATCAGCAGCGTCCAAAGAGAATTTGCACAGGAACGGATAGCACTGCGCGACTTTCTGCGGGACGACCCGTTGATGTGTCGGTTCTTTGATGTATTCCTGTTTGAAGATGTACCTGCGTCAGATCGACGACCAGATGCACTCTATCTGGATGAAGTTGAGCAGTCTGACCTTTATGTAGGATTGTTCGGCAACGACTACGGCTTTGAAGATGCTAATGGTGTATCCCCAACAGAACGCGAGTTTGATCGAGCAACTGTTACCGGCATACACTGGCTGATTTTCATGAAAGGGACAGATGACAACGCGCGGCATCCGAAGATGCAAGCACTTATCCGAAAAGCACAAGCCGGACTCATCCGAAAACGATTTACCACCTCGGAAGAATTAGTAACAGCACTCTACGCAGCATTGGTGGAATACCTTGATAGCAAAAACCTCATCCGTTCTGAACCTTTTGACGCGGCACCTTGCTTAAATGCATCGTTGGATGATCTCGACACCGAGAAAATGACTCGCTTTATCCGAATTGCACGCGGTGCAAGAGCATTCCCGCTAACTGAAGATGTTTCAATGGAAGAATTGTTAGGACACCTCAACCTACTAAATGATGGACGACCAACGAACGCTGCGGTGCTTCTGTTTGGCAAATCACCACAGCAGTTACTAATGTCCTCAGGGGTTAAGTGTGTCCATTACCATGGAACTCAGGTAGCCAAACCGATCCCGTCACACCAAATCTATAACGGAACAGCGTTTCAACTCGTGGATCAAGCGGTGGATTTTGTACTTAGCAAGATCAATCTATGGGTAGGTACACGCGCGGAAAGCACCCAAGCACCCGTCGCCTATGAAATACCGAAGGAAGTTGTAACGGAAGCAATCGTCAATGCCGTAGCACATCGGGACTATACCAGTAATGCCAGCGTCCAGGTGATGCTGTTTTCAGATCGGCTTGAGGTCTGGAATCCCGGAGGATTACCACCACCTCTGACTCTGGAACAACTGCGAGATACGCACCCATCAATTCCGAATAACCGATTACTTGCACGTTCACTGTACCTCACCCGATACATTGAAGAGATGGGAACAGGGACATTAGACATGATTCACCGTTGCAGTGATGCCGGCTTACCCGAACCGGAATTCAACGACAGCAGCGGATTCAAAACGACAATATGGCGTGCCGCACCTTCAGGACTGCCAGAGTCACTGCCAGAGTCACTGCCAGAGTCACAACCTGAAGATATGCAATCCAAAGTGATAAAACTACTTGCTACCGGACCAATGCAAAAATCTGAATTGTCCAAAAATTTAGGACAGAAAGCAATCTCTGCACAACTCAACGCTGTTGTGCGAAAGCTTGTGGCAGATCAGTTAATAGAATACACGATACCCGACAAACCGAATAGCCGATTACAAAAGTACCGGTTGACAGAAAAGGGTAGAACGCAACTATTAAATCTCAAATCATGAAATGCAGTATATGTGCAGTATAAGATGCAGTATAAGTTGTAGGAGGAAACTCCGAGTCCTAACTATAATGTAATGGTCGCGATTCGGAGATCGCTCCTACCTTCAGATTGGGAATAACAAAGTTCACGTGTATTTTGTAGCACAATCTGTTAGATTGTGTTTTCAGTACAACCACAAGGGGAGAGAAAACATGAACATCGTTCGTGAAACAGAACAAGACACGCAAGAACGCGTCATAGAATTCTTCCAAGATACTTTAAACTACACGTATCTCGGCAAATGGTCAGATAGCGTAGAAGATAACAGCAATATCATCCCTGAAGACCTTACGGACTGGCTGCGGAGACAAAACCATGAACCCGATATTATCAAAAAAGCAATACGCCAACTACAACAAGAAGCAAAAATCGGTGGCAGTAGAACCCTATATGACGCAAACTTGGAAGTCTATGAAAGCCTACGTTACGGTGTGAAGGTTCAACCGGATATCAGTCAAGATCATGAAACCATCTTTCTGATAGATTGGAACAACCCAGAAAATAACGACTTCGGCATCGCGGAAGAGGTCACAATCAGAGGAAAACACAACAAACGTCCCGATCTCGTGCTATACATCAACGGCATCGCAATAGGTGTGTTAGAGTTGAAAAGTGCCACAGTCTCTGTTTCTAAAGGTATCCGTCAAAATCTAACAAACCAAACAGAGGATTTCATTGAGTGGTTTTTCAGCACAGTGCAACTTGTGATGGCGGGAAATGAGACTGAAGGAATGCGTTACGGTGTTATCAAGACACCCGAAAAATACTGGTTGCGATGGAAAGAACGCGATGCAGATGCTGAGACTGAAACCAATCCCTTACTCAGAGAACTCAAACATTTTTGCAACAAAGAACGTATGCTCGAAATACTCCACGACTTCATCGTTTTTGATGCTGGCATAAAGAAGATATGCCGTCATAGTCAATACTTCGGAGTGAAGGCAGCACAGAAACGCGTCCAGAGTAAAGAGGATGGTATTATCTGGCATACACAAGGCAGCGGCAAAAGTTTGACGATGGTCTGGTTGGCAAAATGGATCCTCGCAAACAATCCTAATGCTCGGGTACTCATCATCACCGACCGAACAGAATTGGACGAACAAATTGAAGGTGTTTTTAAGGGAGTCAGCGAGGACATCATACGCACGAAAAGCGGTGATGATCTGAAGGAAGTGCTTAGCAATTCGATAAATCGATTAGCCTGTTCCCTTGTCCACAAGTTCGGAAGGTCGGGAGAGTTAGAAGACGTAGATGTTGATACTTATGTATATGATCTAAAACAGAAACTCTCCGACGGTCTACCAGATAAGGATGAATTCTTTGTCTTTGTAGACGAATGCCACCGCACACAGTCGGGTAAACTCCATAAGGCAATGAAGGAACTCCTTCCCAACGCAATGCTAATTGGGTTCACTGGCACACCATTACTAAAGGCAGACAAAAGAAGAAGCAACGAAACCTTCGGCACATTTATTGACACTTATAAATATGATGAAGCAGTCAAGGATGAAGTCGTGCTCGATTTGCAGTATGAAGCACGTGATATAGACCAAGACCTGACTTCACAGGAACGAATTGACCAATTTTTTGATAGCAAAACCCACGGGTTAAACGATGTAGTAAAAGCGCAGCTTAAACAACGATGGGGAACGATGCTAAATGTGGAAAGTTCAATAGATCGTTTGCGGAAAATTGTAGCAGACATTGTTCTGGACATGGGGATGCGTGACCGTCTGAAAAGCGGTAAAGGTAACGCAATGCTTATCGCAAACAGTATCCTATCAGCCTCCCGACTCTACAATCTTTTTCAAGATACACCTTTGCGGGGTAAATGTGCTGTCATTACATCCTATAGACTTTTCACAGGTGCCATCAGATTGGAAGAAACTGGTGCAGGACAAACCGAAAACCAACTGAAATACAATACATACAGAGAAATGCTCGCAGCACACTTTGACGAACCACCAGATACAGCAATGAATAAGGTGGATCGATTTGAACAGGAGATAAAGAAACGTTTCATTTATGAACCTTCGCAGATGAAACTCCTCATCGTCGTAGACAAATTGCTCACAGGTTTTGATGCACCACCAGCTACCTATCTCTACATTGATAAAAGCATGCAGGATCACGGGTTGTTTCAAGCAATCTGCCGCGTCAATCGGATTGATACTGATGACAAGGAATTCGGCTACATTGTTGATTACAAAGACCTGTTCGGATCTCTGCAAGAAGCAATGACTGACTACACTGGTGGTGCATTTGAGGATTACGACGACGAAGATGTGGAAGGATTATTGAAGGATCGGCTTGAAAAAGGCAGAGAACGATTAGAGGACGCTCGCGAAGCTATTAAAGCATTATGTGAACCTGTCGATCCACCGAAACAGATACAAGATTATATCCGTTACTTCTGTAGTGATGAAAGTGCAAACGACGATGAAATTAAAAAGAAAGAGCAGAAACGGGTAAAGCTCTATAAGTTGACTGCTGCCTTAGTGCGTGCATATTCTAACCTTGCCAATGAGATGGAGGATGCAGGATACAACGCAGAAGAAACAGAGAAAATCAAAAAAGAGGTGGAAGACTACGAATATGTCCGTCAACAAGTGAAACTCGCAAGTGGTGATTATATTGATCTGAAGATGTTTGAGCCTGATATGCGACACCTGTTAGACACATACATCCAAGCCAAAGACAGCGAGAAGGTCTCAGAATTTGACAACATCCCTCTTGTTCAACTGATTGTGGATACTGGTGTTGATAATGCAATTGATAATCTACCTGAAGGCATTCGTTCAAATAGAGAGGCGGTCGCCGCAACAATAGAAAACAACATACGCCGCGTCATTGTTGACAGGTCAGAGATCAATCCCAGATATTATGAAGAAATGTCACGCCTGCTTGATAAACTAATTCGTCAGCGGCGACAGGATGCAAACAATTATCGGCAATATTTAGCCGATGTTACAAGGTTGAGCAATCAGGTTACCGATTCTACTGCTCATTCTAACTATCCACCAGATATTGATACAACACCAAAACAAGCGTTCTATGATAACTTCCCAGACGATATACCTCCTGACCGTAAAACAGCAATTGCGATAACGGTAGACAATGAGATTATTTATGCAAGAAGTGATAATTGGAAAGGGCATGAAATCAAAGAACGTGTGGTCCGCAATACGATCAATAAAGTTATTTTAGATGATTTTGATGAAGATACTATTGACATTGATTTAATATTCAATATTGCAAAAAACCAAGATGAATACTGAATCCTATAAAACTCTTATAGAAGTAAACGATCTCTCAATAGAGATCGTCCGTAAAGACATCAAACATTTCTACATTGGTGTTCATCCACCAAACGGACAGATACGGGTGTCTGCACCGCTACGTCTTGACGATGATGCCGTGCGAATGGCTATCATTTCGCGTTTAGGATGGATTAAACGCAAACAAGCCCCATATAAAAATCAAGTACGCCAATCACAACGCGAGTATGTATCAGGTGAAAGCCACTTTTTTGCAGGAAGACGTTACCGCCTCAAAGTTTCAGAGCAAAATTCACCACCGAAAGTGCAACTCCTTAACAATACAAGAATCAGACTTACCGTGCGTCCAGGCACTGATAGAGACAAACGGGAACAAGTCCTAAATGAATGGTATAGAGAGCAGCTCCGCACGCAACTGCCACCACTTATCGAAAAATGGGAGCCAAAGATGGAGGTGTCTGTAAACGAAGTCCGCATCAGGAAAATGAAAACACTTTGGGGTTCATGTAACATCCAGGCGAAACGTATCTGGCTTAATCTTGAGTTGGCGAAAAAACCGAAATCGTGTCTGATATATGTGCTGATTCACGAGATGACGCATCTTTTGGAACGACATCACAATGATCGATTTCGTGAATTGATGGATACCTTTTTACCGCAGTGGCGCACCTATCGCGACGAACTGAACAAAGCACCGCTGACACACGAAAATTGGCGATATTGAACAGTTCTCAGGACTACCGAAGGTATACACAACTAATGTCGGAAATGTCGGACACCCGTAAACACCATCGCTATACCGTAGGTATCTGCAGTTTCAATCACAGATTCGTCATTGACAGAGCCACCGGGTTGAATAATAGCACGTATACCTGCATCGCCAGCAATCTCAACACCATCGGGAAATGGGAAGAAAGCATCGGACGCTAAAACAGCATCTTTCGCTTTATCGCCTGCCTTACGTACAGCGATGATCGCGGCATCTACACGGCTCATCTGCCCCGCACCGATACCGACTGTTTGCGTGCCTTGCGCAAGCAGGATACAGTTGGATTTGACATGCTTACACGTTTTCCACGCAAAAAGCAGAGAATCTATCTCATTGTCTGAAGGTTTACGTTTGGTTACAAATTGTAAATCACTTTTTACAATGTTTTGCACATCCGGATCTTGAATTAGCACACCCCCAGTTACATTACGAACTTGCATCACCGGTTTTGATCCTGAAAGTGAACCTGCCTCAAGGATTCTGCGACTTTCAACGCGAGACAACGCACGTAAAGCCTTTTCGGTGTAACTCGGTGCGATGACCGCCTCAATTTTTACGCCTGACCTTGCAGCATCACGTATAGTATTTGCCGTTTGAACAGTCACTTTACGATTTAACCCAACGATTGATCCGAATGCAGAAGTCCTATCACATTCAAGTGCATTGTTGAAAGCATCTTGTAGGTTGCCAGCCGCTGCAAGTCCACACGGGTTATTATGCTTGATGATAGCACACGCGGGGGTCTTAAAGTCCTTGACAATCTCTAATGCAGCATCTAAATCAAGAATATTGTTGAACGACAACGGAGGTCCATTCAGTTGTTTTGCCCATGCAGCACTTGGTCCCGGTGAAGAATCAGTTCTGTAGAAAGCAGCGCGTTGATGTGGATTCTCCCCATATCTCAGCGACTCACCCTTCTGATAATGTTGTGTTAGAACATCACCAAATTCGTCATCACAATCTAAATTGGAAAGATATGTAGAGATCGCGCTGTCATAATGTGCAGTATGTTGGAATGCCATCTTGGCTAATTCAAATCGTCTCTCTTGAGACAGGCATCCATTATTAGCATCTAACTCTGTGATGATGTGCTTGTATTGATTAGGGCTTGTTAGGACAGCAACGTGTTGATTATTCTTAGCAGCAGCTCGAATCATCGTCGGTCCACCAATGTCAATGTTTTCAATCGCTTCTTCAAGCGTTACATCTGGTCTGGCAATGGTTTCTTCAAATGGATATAGATTACAAATCACCATATCAATTGGTGTGATTCCATTGTCTATTGCTTGTGATGCATGTTCTACGTTATCC
Organism: Candidatus Poribacteria bacterium; assembly: GCA_963663765.2. Taxonomy (GTDB): domain Bacteria; phylum Poribacteria; class WGA-4E; order WGA-4E; family WGA-3G; genus MSPOR6. Next base: position 630,852 of record CAXXUA010000004.1, read on the forward strand.
CATTGAGCAAGCAGACCGCCATGGATTCTTGGGTGCAGAGTCTTGACCCTTCCATCTAACATTTCAGGAAAACCTGTATAGTCAGAAACATCAATGATTTCAATGCCATTTTCACGTAGATGTTTGGCTGTACCGCCTGTGGACAGGATTTCGACATCATATCGGACAAGTGTATTAGCTAACTCTAACAGACCTGATTTGTCATAAGTGCTGATTAGCGCGCGTGTTATTTTCTTCATATTTCATCTATTCCGTTTCTTGTTTTCTTGGGATAATAAGTAGGATTAAAACAATACGATAAACTATGTCACATATCTGGGAAATCCGAAACCATCATTTGCCACGTGGCTTCGTGCGGGAATCTGTGCGCGGGTAGGTATAATGAGATCCATTTCAGACGTGTTTTCTATAACAGTGCCATCCCCGATACGCACCTCATCACCGATCATGATTTTCCCAGGATGTTCCGCTGCCCCGCGTATCGTTCCAATGACAACTGATGACCCGATACGACATCTTTGATCAATTTCAACAAACCCGTATATTTCTGTATTGGTACCGATGGTCGTATAGTCAGCAATTTGCACAGGGCCGAGGAGGCTGGTATCTGTGCCGATTTCAACGAAGTCACCAATTACAGGGTGTCGTTGCTTAACTTTGACACTCAAACCGCCAAGTGTACAAGGATAGATAACACACCCGCATCCAATAATCCCTGTTTGTCCGGTCGTCACACCACGGTGTGGGTGTTCCAGTAGATTCGCATCGCCAATGATAGTTTCTGGGTGTAAATCTGCTTGATAGTAACGTCCACCAAGTTCAGCAATTGCCCGAGGTAGCAAGGGGACCGGAATTCTGTGCAGGGCAGGATTATCTTCTGGTGGTTCGCTCCGCGTCAAAGCATGGGCGACATCATGGTAGAACAAAACACGCCATCCAGGATATGTGCTGACAACCAGTTGGAGTTGATACTCAAAAACTGGAGCAAGGTTTAAAGTACCAAGAAAATCTTGGTATGGGTCAAAACTTCGTTCCTTGATTGCGTTGTCAATCTGTGCGCGGAAATCAAGGGCTGCAAGTTTTTCACGAGAAATACCGTTATGCAAAAGGTATGCATCCCAAACTGCCGGGTCTTTAAGGGAGGCAAACCGATTCCATAGCGCGCGACTCTTCAACCGGGGTAGTTCCCATAGCAGGGCAAAGGCGATTTCAAGCGCAGCATCAAGATGCGTTTCATCTGAAACTGCTAAAAACGATTGCGCTACCATCGCATATAACTGGTCTGCTACCTCTTCAATCGCTTCAGGAAGTTCACGTTTTTGGTTAAAGAGGTGTGGTGCATTATGTGAACCGGGAGCTACGCATTCTAACAGATTACCCAGAACGGTTTCAAGAATATCACGGTTGACAAACCCACGTCCTGAACGTTGTGATAATCCCTCGCGGCTTGTACTGTCTATACGCAGCGCATTCAGTTCCGACTTACTGTAGGTAGGACGCAGCCGATCTACAGTTTTGGTCAGAAGTGGCTTTTTCCTTTGTTCGTATGAGACATCAAATAGCGTTGTTTCAGACATGTTATATAATATATATGGTTCTAACGAGTTGTGCTAAATAACTATATGTTAATCATTGTTTCACATAAGCATGACGTTTCGCAGGTGTCTTTCATAGTTTGAAACGATCTTCAGTCCCGTAGGGATGATATGTTTATAGAAAACGTCATAGTACATCCTCTTTAGTCCCGTAGGGACGATATGTGTGCATTATAAACCTAATATATGCAAAAACTTTGAAAACAATGGGTTAACTGGCACAAGTCGTGATTCTAGGTAATCTTATCCAAACCTACTACCATATCAATAGTTTAAAGTTTTAGCATTCCTAAATTATACTACTTGATGGTATTGAAAGCAATAGAATTTATTAAGAAAAACGACTTGTACCAGTTAACAATATGTTTTGTTTGTTTTCACATATTTTCGCATTAGTGCTATAAACAGATCGTCCCTAATGAAGATTAATTTATTAATTCGGTAATAAATATTCCTACACGGTAGGCGGGGAATGTCTAAATGGCATTCATCCTGTTGATTTCTTGATTTACTGGTCGCGACTGTTTTGATACATGGTCTCCATACGGTCGCGACCGGGAGGTCGCTCCTACCCACGCAGGATACGGTCGCGACCGGGAGGTCGCTCCTACCCACGCAGGATACGGTCGTGACCGGGAGGTCGCTCCTACCCACGCAGGGTACGGTCGCGACCGGGAGGTCGCTCCTACCCACGCAGGATACGGTCGCGACCGGGAGGTCGCTCCTACCCACGCAGGATACGGTCGCGACCGGGAGGTCGCTCCTACCCACGCAGGGTACGGTCGCGACCGGGAGGTCGCTCCTACCCACGCAGGGTACGGTCGTGACCAAGTGGTCGCTCCTACCCACGCAGGGTACGGTCGTGACCAAGTGGTCGCTCCTACCCACGCAGGGTACGGTCGCGACCGGGAGGTCGCTCCTACCCACGCAGGGTACGGTCGCGACCGGGAGGTCGCTCCTACCCACGCAGGGTACGGTCGCGACCGGGAGGTCGCTCCTACCCACGCAAGGTACGGTCGCGACCGGGAGGTCGCTCCTACCCACGCAGGGTACGGTCGCGACCGGGAGGTCGCTCCTACCCACGCAGGGTACGGTCGCGACCGGGAGGTCGCTCCTACCCACGCAGGATACGGTCGCGACCGGGAGGTCGCTCCTACACACGCAGGATACGGTCGTGACCGGGAGGTCGCTCCTACCCACGCAGGGTACGGTCGTGACCAAGTGGTCGCTCCTACCCACGCAGGGAACGGTCGCGACCGGGAGGTCGCTCCTACCTATGCAAGTGTGTAATTAATTCCATAATTTACCATAAATGAAGATTAGTTTATTAAATAGGTGATCATATAGTTCTCACTCAGTAGGTGGGGAATGCCATACGCGCAGTCTTACCGATGATTTCTTGATTTGGTGCTTTGTATGCGCGCAGGTATGTCAAATCCCAATGGATATCTATTGGTGATCTATTGGAAATCCCAATAAACAGACTCCCAAAAAACTACAAAAACCATAAAAATCATATATAATATATACAAAAGAAAAGCACACAACAAAAACACTATGCAAAACTAACACCCAAACACAAAAAATATACAAACAAAAAACCGTACCAAAAAATGAAATTAATTTCTCTAAAAAACACAACAAAACCCCAATAAAGCCTTATAGATACTGGACGCACAACGACTTAACAAAACCGTACCGCAAACCGAGAAAACCGTACCTTTTGGTACGGTTTTGATAGTAGTAAATTATTATGAATTCTCAAGAAAAACACAAACAATTGGCAGTGATTCCTCATAGAAAAAATAATAAAACAAGAAGCAACGACACCATATTAAAAAGCAGATATACAAGAAACTCACAAAAACCATTACGTTTTCGAAAAAACATGCTTTCAGGACTTACTACGACTAATTTAAAAGCCAATTTGCAAAACATCCACAGTATGTTATTTCATACCACGCGGTCTGTTTTGCACAATTCGGACTAACGACAAATTGAATGTAAAATTCTATTCTATAGAAGACTTTAGAATTAATTGGACATTATGTTCGGTTATGAAACCGAACATATCAAGGGTGTTGTAGCAACTTGAGTTAAAATTAGTTGAATTAGTTGAAATATCAGCAGTGACGATTCTATAATGTTTTTTTCTTGCATTTATTAATAAAAAATGCTATAATTTTTTAGAATTTGTTAATTTGACCCAAAAATAAACGTATTATAATCGTAACAAAGGATAATTTAATTAATAAGTTGGCAATATCGGTATTATTTTACTGTGTTCAGTTGCCCTTTATTGTTTGGTTTATGTCAAATTCTGTAGTATAAATAAAAAGATCTATTTCGGTATAGCTAGCAAATCGAAGTAGAATTTAGATATATATATAACATTAGTATGATATTTTGGTAAGCGCGCTTTTTGCCAAGATACCATAAGAATGAGATAGATTGAAAAGGAGAATTCATAGCTATGAAAAGAACAGCAATTTTATTAGTAATAATTGCTTTTATTGCCATCGCACCTTCAGCCTTTGCACAAGAGTGGCAACCTGCTGGTGATACGTGGATAGAAAAATGGTGGGGTCTTGATTTAGTTCGTAACACAGGTGCGCATACTGATGCTGCTGCACGCGACTTTCTTGATGAAGGCACAGGTGGTGAAATTAATAATTATAGTGCTTCCACACGTTATGGTGCTGGTTTAACTGGACAAATCACGATCAACCTTCCTGACAATGGCGGTGCTCTTGGATGGTCTGTGATCACTCTTGAAACAGACAGTGATCGGAACATTTCAAGGAGCCACGGTTTTACTGATGAGGGCAGTGTTGCCTGGCACGGGATTATTCTTGTGTTGTCTCCAGATGACAGGACGACGACAATTTATCCCACACACGATGACAATGCTCAAATCTGGCTAAACGGAGAACAAGTTTATACTAACCCAGCATGGACAGGTGGTGTATATAATTCCCCTTCACCCGCAGAAGTTGAACTTATCAAGGGTGAAAACTTTCTACACTACAAGGTAAGTGAAGGCGGCGGCGGAGATTATGTGAATCTTCGTTTTGATGAAGCTGATACTGACCTTAGGATTGCTCCAACCGTTGATGAACGTTTTCTTGATGTGCTGACTCCAGTTGAACCGAAAGGTAAACTGACAACTATGTGGGCAGACATCAAACGTAAGTAATTCACAAAAAAGTGATCACAAAGCAAGAATCCGTTTCCTTTTGGGATGCGGATTTTTGCTTTTTAAATAAAGGATAGCAAATCAGTGTATTATGGTCCTGTAAACAAACTAAGCATCAAGAACGTTGGAAGTGATTGATTGTAAGAAACATTACATGAATTTAAAATACATATATACTTTCATTGATTGACGTTTTGCTTGGAAATATTCAATCAAATAATTGTATACTATAACTTGGACAGTTTTTTCCAAACATGAGTTGATCAGAAATTGATTCACCGCTTATGTTACCAAATCAAAACACAACGAACAATACAGAATCCTTCTTTACTCCAGCGGAACAATGTGTTTATAGCCACATTTTTCAACCGAAAACTCTGTTCCAGCGGAGCAGTATGTAAGTTCCAACACATAGCACTCCGCTGGATTACAAGTATGTTAGAATACCGTTTTCTATAATATAGCACTCCTCTGGAGTACAGTATTTTCTCCGGTTTCACGAATATGCGAAACTCGTAGAAAAATAGAAACACCTTTGAAAACCGACTTGCAACAATCGGAATGTGTCCAAACTATAGTAAATATAAAAACAATATAAGTTGTTGCCTACAAGATTTTAAGCAGATAGTTACTGGTTATTACTAATAAAACAACGTTTTTGCATCTATTTTAATTATTTTTATTCTAAATCGTGGTTAGAAACCCCTCCTACAAGAGTAATCCGAATTAGGTAGCAGCTTGAGTTAATATTATCTTCATAATTATCTATATATGTTAACGCGTATAATATTAATGTTAGAAAAGGAGTCTTCATTGTTGAAAAGTTTTTTCTATCTTCTAATGGTTTTACTAATACCGGTAGTCGCGTTTTCTCAAACGGGAGATATTGAAGGTACAGTTCTTAGCAGAAACACAAATGAACCATTAGTAGGTGCAGAGATTCACATCATTGATATTGACATACGCGTAACGACTGATGATAAAGGTATGTTTGTGATAAATGAAATTCCACCTGGGAGCTATACCACGACTATTACGTTACCCAATTCAGAGATAATAGAAAAAACTATATTGATAGTAACAGCAGACGAAATCCTGAAACCACAGATTCTCATTAGTACCGTTGATTTTGAACTTGATAGTATAAAGGTAACCACAAAACGTGAACCTAAGACTATTGTAAAAAAGACCATACAGTCCAAAGAAATCACAAGGTTACCAGGAACTGCAGGGGATGTTCTTCGTGCGCTTCCAGTGATACCAGGGATTGGTGTTGCAAATGATTTTAGTGGTGCTCTCTATATTCGTGGCGGGTCTGATGAAGATAATTTATACTATTTTGACCGTGTTCCTGTTGGCTATCCTTACCACTTTGGTGGTCTTGTTTCATCAATCAGTTCTGAAATTATAGATCGTATTGATGTCTATGCTGGCGGGTATGGTGCAGAATTTGGAGTGGATTCTCAAGCGGTGATAGACATATATTCGAAGGACAGCAGTCAAGATAATTTGCGTGGGAAATTCAACCTTAATCTGCTTTACTCAGAGGGTTTGTTTCAAGGGAAAATTGGAGAAAAAGGATATTGGTATGCTGCAGGACGTAGGAGTTACATTGACCTTTTCGTTGGTTCTCTTTCTTTTGAAACAGGTGCAATCACTGCATTTCCCCGTTTTTGGGATTATCAATTAAAGACTGGGTATGATTTTAATGAGAAACATCAACTCTATATCAATTTTTTTGCGTCAGGCGATAAGTTTGCTGTGCAATTAGATGGCGAAAATGTAGATGAGGACTTCAGGGGAAGTACGAGTTTTGAAAGTGGTTTTGAGGGTGCAGGTATACATCTACGTTCAACATTGACCGAACGTCTTACATCTTATTTGTCGCTTACACGTTCAAACTTTCTATTTGATGTCAACTTTGGACCATTAATTTCTCTTATTATTGATGCACCTACTTACACTCTTAGGGAAGATCTTACTTATGAAATTAATGAGAAGCATCGTTTGGAAACTGGTTTGATTCTCGGTCTGGAACCCGGTGAGGTAAGTGGTAGTTTCACACGAATACCCGATGAGGGTGAAGTAGATTTTGATATCCGTTTTGAAACGAAGTATGAAATTGATGAAACTGTGCGTGGGCAACGGATTGAAGCATATATACAAGATAGGTATAAATTGCTACCCTATTTATCAGCAGTAATAGGGCTTCGGGTTGACTATTTTAGCGAAATTGATGAACTATCAATACAACCTCGTGGCAGCATACGTTTGGAACTCCCCAACAGTTCAGAACTACAATTTGCTTACGGTATTTACAATCAATCACCGATACCTGGACAACTTTCTCCGAGTGTTGGAAATCCAGAGTTGAAATCCAGCCAAGCGAGTCATTACATACTTGAACTTAAACGGCAGCTTTCCGCTGACACAGAAATAAAAATGGCTGCATATTACAAAGACTTGGTTAACCTTGTTACATCTGACGACACTTATGTCTACCTTAATCAAGGTGAAGGTTATGCACAAGGCACTGAAATTTTTCTAAGGCATCAAAGCAGTGAAAAGTTTTTGAGTTGGATTTCTTACGCATATACACTTTCAAAACGGCGTGATCGTATTGATGAGCCCTACCGATTCTATTCGTTTGATCAGACGCATGTTGCCACCTTAGCTGCGAGTTTTAAACCTACATCTACATGGGAAATTGGAGCGAAATGGCAATATCGAACAGGTAATCCCTATACTCCTGTCATTGATGCCGATCCCCTACCAGATCCAAGATATATTGAAGAAATTGGGGGTTTACAGAATCTAAAGTACGAAAGTTCATCCGATATACTTGCTAACATCATCTACATTCCAGTCTATGGTGATACAAACTCTGGAAGATTACCTGCCTACCACAGATTGGATATTCGTCTGAGCAAAACCTTCCGTTTTAGTAGTTGGGAATTAGGTCTCTTCTTGGAACTTCTAAATGTGTATAACCGGAAAAATTTACTTGATTATCAATATAATGAAGATTATTCTGAGACAACCCCAATAAACCAACTTCCTTTTATTCCATACTTAGGAATTACTGCTGAATTCTAAATGGATTTTCCATATAATAAACCTCTTCAGTCGGTAACCGTTCTTATTATTTTCAATATTATTTTGTTTTCTGCATTCGGACAGATTGATGAAACTAATGTGGAAGAACAAAAAGGTAATGTTGTGATATTGCCACCCGTTGAAGTAATATTAGAACGAATTGAAAAGAAACCGAAACATACTTTTGGAAATCAATTAATTACCCGTTCCGTTGGGAGTGGTGGCGACCCTATACGAGTTTTGAACCTGCTACCCAGTGTAGGTGTATTGAATGATTTCGTTGGAATCCTCTCCATACGTGGTGGTGGACCAGAAGACAATCTCTATTATTTTGATCGATTACCTTTGGGTTATCCGTATCATCTACTTGGTATTGTTTCAACTGTGAATGCAGAAGTCATAGAGACTATAGATGTATATCCTGGTGGCTACGGTGCAGAATATGGTTCAGATGCCCAGGCAGTGATTGACATAAACTCCAGAAGAATCACAGACTCCTACTTCGGTGGAAAACTAAACCTAAATCCGGTGTATTCTCAAGCATTTCTTGAAGGTAATTTGGGACAACGCGGGTATTGGTATGTTTTTGGTCGCAGGAGTTATATGAGGACTCTTTTTGAGCTTTTACCCAAATTACTTGATATTGATGATGACTTGGTTACACAAGTTCCAAGTTTTTGGAGTTATCAAGGTAAGTTCGTATATCAATTAACAGAAAATCATAGAGCGGTTTTCAATACAATCGCCGCAGATGACTCAGCAGAATTTAGATTCACCTCTAACGAAGTCTCAGAAAGTGATTTGCAAGGTCCTTTGCAAACGGAGAATCCTTTTGATTCACAAGGTATCCATCTCTATTCTGAAAAAGAGGAGACATTTAAGTCTATACTTTCTTTGACTCGTTCTTTTTCTGGAACACAACTTGATTTTGGTGAAGGTTATTTCTTTAAGAGTACTGATACAGTCACATCGTTACGTGGTGACCTTCAATACTGGGTAAAATTTCCTAAGACTTTGTTAGAAACTGGTTTTGATTTCTCAAGTACTCCCACAAATGTTATAAGTATCGGTGCGCGACCGCTTGATGAAGGTGATTGGGACTATGATTTTAGGATAAAAATGGATGGAGAAAAAGTACTGACTAACACAACAAATAATTTACATCGTCTGGAAGGATATGCTCAAGTAACACATGATCTTTTTGCATCCCCCTTTGTTGATCTGTATGCTACGTTTGGCTTGCGTTCAAGCTACTTTAATTTGATAGATAGTTTGTCGCTACAACCCCGCGGCCTAATAGGTATGACACTGGGACCAAGTGAAACAGTTGGTTATAGTCAATCACTTTTTCCCTTGGATCTACGCTTTATGTATGGCAAGTATGTTCAGAATCCTCAACTTTATCAAGTGTCACTTGGTAATGTCAATCCTGAAATAAAACCAAGTTCAGCAAAGCACTATGTAGTTGCAATAGAAAAAAGACTCACTGCCGAGACAAAAATAGAAGTTGCAGGCTATTATAAAAACCTTGAAGATATGATAGCGTATAATTTACTTGAGAAACGGTATGAGAATGGGAGAATTGGTTCAGTGAAAGGGATAGAAGCATCATTAGAGCACAAAATTGGTGATGTCTTTCAGGGATGGTTTGCTTATGCTTATACCGTTTCTAAACGACAGGATTCCAGCAAGGATGAGGAACGAGAATTTATGTATAGCACGCCACATGTCTTGACAGTAAACCTAAATTATATGTTTGGGACATTGGAAATTGGAGCAAACTGGCAATATAAAAGTGGGACATTATATGCACCTTTAGATGATAGACAACGTTATACTAATCCATTTACCAAAAGACAAACATGGATTCCGGTTTACGGGGATCCCCTAAGAACTTCATCATATCATCGTTTAGATTTACGTTTTCACTGGTCGTTCCTACCATTTGAAAGATGGAAAGGGGGATTAACGTTTGAGCTTTGGAACGCATATAACCGTGGTAATCCGCTTCAAGTACGTTACAACTCAGATTTTTCAAAAGAGGTGCCGATTTATCAACTTCCTATTGTACCATTCCTTGCGATAACATTAGAATTCTGATTTTATAGTAGACTTTAGAATTAATTGGACATTATGTTCGGCAGAATACGCCAAATCAACGGTATAAATGCTATATAATATTCCCGTGTGGTATCCTGCATTGGTTTGGAAACCGAACCTAACGAGGGAGTTGTGGCACAACTAACAGTATGATGCTCAAAATGTCCAATTAATTATCTGCTTTACTATATATTCCATTGAACTGTGTGTAACCGCTATATTCTCCTTTTACGTAATTATTATAACACACCCATTACCCGCAAAAAGGAGGTGTCCGCGTTTGGCAAACAATTTATTATTTTTTCTTCCGTTACGGAAAATACAATTCTTTCTTCTTATCTCTACACTGTTATATTTTTTCGTTTACGATGTCAGTTCAGACGAATCGGTCAATCAGATAAAAGCTCATCACACTTCAGAAAACATTGTAATAGACGGTCACCTATCAGAATTGGATTGGCAGAAAGCAGATGTCATTGACAAGTTTGTCCAAATTGAACCGCATGAAGGTGCATACATGTCAGAACCGATGGAGTTGCGTATTCTATATGACAACGATTATATCTATTTTGGGTTTATCTGCTATGATTCTGATATTTCAAGGCTTGTTGCGAACGAAATGCGGCGTGACGCATGGAGTATTCATGAGAATGACAATGTATTTGTTTTGTTAGATACCTATAATGATAAACGAAGTGGGTTTTTCTTTAGGATTAACGCGTTGGGGGCAATTCAGGATAGAGCTGTAACAGACAATGGAGATACATTTAATGATGATTGGGATATTGTCATAACAGGTAAGTCCAAAATTAACGAGGAATCTTGGACGGTAGAATTAAGGGTTCCTTTTCATCAACTTCGGTTCAAACAAAGTGATCCAATGATATGGGGAATCAATGCGGGTCGTGAAATTGCGCGTAAACAGGAAGAAGCCGTTTGGATACCAGTTCCTGCTTCTTATGGTGGTAGAGCAAAGTATCGGACAGCAAACCTTGGTAAGTTGGTGGGTTTAGAGGGAATTAAACCGTCAAGACCTATAGAGATTCTACCCTATATGCTACCGGGAATAACATATACCAATGAAGAGGATACATCTTTAGCAGCAACCCGTCAATTCAAACTTGGTTTTGATGCAAAATATGGCATCACAACGAATGTGACTTCTGACATAACGTTTAATACCGATTTTGCGCAAGTTGAGGCTGATGAGGAACAGGTGAACTTAACCAGATTTGGTCTATTTTTTCCAGAAAAGCGCCCTTTCTTTTTAGAAGGTGTTGGACACTTCAATTTTGGTGTTCAACGTAGGGGTTTTGGTGAAGCACCACCGGCAATATTGTTTTATAGTCGTCGAATTGGCTTTGCAGAAGGGAACCCGATCCCAATTCTTTTTGGCGGTAAAGTCAGTGGTAAAGTAGGAACTTACGGAATTGGTATTTTGAATGTCCTGACTGATAAATTCTCTGGATTCACAGATGAGGATGAACCAATTGAAATTCCTCTGACTAATTTTTCTGTTTTACGGGTTACAAAAGATATTATAGCCGGTTCGCGTATTGGAATAATACTTGTAAATAAAGACCAAAGGTCAAATTACAACCGTGCTGGCGGTTTTGATTTTCAATACCGTCCCAATAATTATCTTGATATCAGAGGTATGTGGGCACGTAGTTTATTTCCGGATATGTCTGGCATGAACAATGCATGGCATTTAAGTTCCCGTTTTAGAAGTGATAATTTCCGCATAAACGGTTCATTCACAAATATTGATGATGAATTTAATCCTGAAGCTGGTTATGTACAGCAACCTGATATACGACACTTTTCAGGAGATATCCGTTGGGCACCGCGTCCAAATAAATACGGGATTAGAGAAATATCGTCTGGACCAAGAGGTGAATATATACTGAATACGAACAATGAACTTGAGAAGTGGTCTATATCTTATAGACATTGGACTTCATTTGCGACTTCAGATAACTTTTCCTTTTACGGTAGGAGAACGTTTGAACGTCTTTTTAAATACTTTGAATTACGCGATGGTGTGATTATACCAACTGGTGACTATTATACAAATATGTTTGGTGCAAACTTATCTATGAATGAAAGTCGAACTCTACATGGATGGACTGGTGTTGATTTTGGTGAATTTTATAGAGGCCATCTACGTTCTTTTTTTATTGGATGTGGGTTGAAACCAAATGGTCAGTTGAGTTTACATGCGATTTATAGGTTTAACCGTATCACTTTTCCGTTAATAGAATTTGATGCGAATCTATTTTCAGGTAGGTTAACTTACTCATTTTCGACAGATCTTTATGCCAAACTATTTACACAATGGAATGCTGAAGAAAACACTGTATCTATTAATATCCTCGTCAATTATATTTATCGTCCTGGAAGTGATTTTTACTTTGTATTCAATCAAACTTACGATACAGATAAGACAACACAGACAGTATTAAAGAATTCTACTGTGGTTGGTAAAATGACTTTTTGGTGGAATCCTTAGCAACTCCAAAACATGACTCACCTAAATTTAGAACAGGACTTATGCAGTTTTCATGATTACATCAATTATTTTGACGAAAATTATGTCAGGACTTACGCAGTTTTCATGATCCAATCAAGAATTAAGACGAAAACGATGTAATTTTCAGCATTTTTTAGGTTTCCGGCGCGCTTACAAAGCACCAAATCAACGGTATGAATGCCATTTAGGCATTCCCCGCCTACCGTTGGGTGCGTAAGTCCTGTATGTAATACAAATTCTAAAAATAAGATACTATTGTCTGTGTGTACTTGTAGAAGCGATTCCCCGGTCACAACTGGGAAATATTAGATTGCCTAATTAATCAATACCTTCGCCATTTTTGAGTGCTTCAGTTGAATGAGTATATAGTGTTGATCTACCATTGCTCTGTGATATTGTTAGGATTATATAAAAAAAATAACTTCAGGTTTTCGTTGAAGTTTTTTTATCATAGTAGGGTTATTTAGTTTTAAGAGTTTTCTGTTATTGAGATTTACTGAAAGTTAATACCCAGGTTTGGTTTCCTAACCGAACTTTTTGCATCAGTTTTAGATTATTGAAAAATGAATATCGCTCTTTAGTCCCGACAAATGCCATACGCGCATTTGGCGTTGATTTGGTAGGGACGATATGTTTATAGAAAACGAATACCCTCCCCAGTTCTTTAGTCCCGTAGGGACGATATGTTTATTTTTCTATGTCGTTCCTACGGAACTCAAGAGGGATAGATAACATGTTTCTATAAACATATCGTCCCTACGGGACTAAAGAACTGGACAAGATGGCAACACATAAAATTAACGACATAGCAAAATATTATCAAAAATATTGAAAACTGAATAACCCTGTTATCATAGCCTCTAATTTGACAATAGAAATGACTATATCAGCAATCTGACAGAATAATTTATATGCACAATCTGGCAGAATGTGCTACAACTACCCGCACAATCTGGAAGAATGTGCTACAACTACCCGCACAATCTGGAAGAATGTGCTACAACTACCCACACAATCTGGAAGAATGTGCTACAACTGCCCGCACAATCTGGCAAAATGTGCTACAACTGCCCGCACAATCTGGAAGAATGTGCTACAACTGCCCGCACAATCTGGAAGAATGTGCTACAACTGCCCGCACAATCTGGAAGAATGCCTATTATTGGCGAAGGTATTGATTAATAAATTAAACTTCATATAACGTACCTACCGTTTAGTTTATAAGTTAAAATAAAAAACGAGTTGACATATACAAAAAAATCTGTTAGAATTTAATATTGACATATACATTTAATGTTGACATATAGATTGAACAGTGCTATAATTGTAATAATTTCGGTAAGTTTTACAGGAATTAGTTACATTTTGTGTCATTGAATATTCTAGAAAACTACTATTTTACAGTTATTTTTATTCACGAACAATCTCATAAATACTCCCTGTCAGTGTGTTGTAAGCGCGCTTTAGACATCACGAGATAATATCAAGGAGAAAAGAGATGAGCCGAAGTTCCGATATCGTATACCAGATGCAACATCGTCGTTCTGAGCGAAAAAAACCGAAAGTCAATGCAAAACTAAAACGAACTAACATAGACGACACTCTGAAAGGTGGAATCGCAGCTGCGAATGAAAACAAACCACCTCCCATCACTATGCAGAAAACTGCTGGAAGAAATTCCTTTGCTTTATTCTTTTCAATCGGATTCCATGTAGTGCTTGCACTAATTTTTGGGTTTATTGTCATTAAGGATAGGATTACAACGATTGATGAAAATTTAGTTGTTGATATTGTACCACCTGAACCCATACATAGAGAACGGGGAACCGTCAATGTGCGTGAACGTCCAACATTTGATGCAAAAGATCAAGTTATTGAGGCACCAATTCAACAACCTATGGTCACCAATGCGAATTTACCACCAGCGAGAGATGGTTTTATTCTACCAACAGATACAAGCACAGATATTGGACCAATAGGACCTGCTTTAGGCGCTGGACCAAGGATAGGTGAGATTAGTCGAGGAATAGTTGGTCCTATTCAACCTACAACCCCGACGGCGGTTAGTCCAACAATTGTGAGACCTACACAAAAAGGTGGTCCGATAGCTGATCTCTCGACGGATCTTGAGGTTGCAGAAAATTCAAGTTTAGAAACGCCAGATATTGATCTTTCACAACCTGGTTCTTCAAATCCCAAAGCTAAATATGTTCCGAAACCCTCATATCCGAAGAATGCCAGACGCGCACAGAAGGAAGGCACTGTAAAATTGCGTGCAACGATTGGTACAAATGGAATACCGAAAAATATTGTTAAATTAACCAATCTTGGATTCGGTTTTGAGGAAGCAGCAATAGCAGCGTGGAAAAAAAGTAAGTATATTCCCGCACAGAAAAATGGAAAAGATGTAGAGGTAACGGTAACAATCAAGTTTGAATTTAAACTTGATGATTACTAAATTATCTGCCAAAATTATCTGAAAGAAAGGTATAAAGTCTACCTTATATTGTTAACGAATTTTCAGCAATCCTTTTGCTGCAAAACTACGTACTAAGTTGACGACTGATTGTTGAGCGGTTTTACCTAAGCGTCTTTGTTCAATAGGCAGTTTCTCACATTCTGCTTCAACCATTTCAGCTTTTTCGGTAGACATACATTGATAAAACCTATCCTGAATTGCAGCTGGAGCATTGTGCAGTGCGAGTGCTATAGTATTTACCTCTAAGACTTGCATCAAGGTTAGAATTACTTCATCAGGTACTTCTGCAAGGTCTTCAAAAGCAAACAGACCATCGGCAACCGTGTTAGCTAAATCCGGTTGCCTTTTTTCTAATGCTTCCATAAGTTTGTTCTGTCGTTCAGTATCAATTTTTGTAAGAAATTTCGCAAGGTTTTTGGGTCCATTGCCAAAGAATAAAGTGCTTTTGAATAAATCATTCATTTTAGCGAGAATATCTTCCCAAATCTGTTGAGCTTGAGTAGTATCAACCATCTCCGTTTCTGCTAAATGTTCTGCAATTAGAATCTGCCTCTGATAGGAAAACTTTGCGAAAATTTGCTGTGCATATCCAGTGAGTGTTTCTTCTGTATTCTCATTTGATATTTCGTCCTCACCCCGTTCCAGTGTTCTCCGTATCTCATCCGAACTGTCTAGGTTGCTTTTAGTAGCTGCAACATCAAGCAATAATAAGAAGAGCGCAATATCCCCCTCATCTATATCATCAAACACCTTCATTATTACTGGTAAAGGTGTTTTTTCAAACACATCCATCAATTGCTGAACTGTGGTATCATTTAGAAATGATTCTGACACAATTTAACCCCTTTTTCTCCGCATTCTATTTCACCTATAATGAAAGCCGTTTCTTCTAATACGTTTAAAGAATCTATTGCAGCAGAAATGTCTTCAGGTTTAAGTATCAGAACAATTCCAACCCCCATATTAAAGACTTTGTACATCTCAGTTTCTTCAACGTTGCCTTCACTTTGAAGTAGTTTGAAAATTGGTGGTACATCCCAATTCTGTGTATAAATTCTTGCGCAACAACCGTCAGGTAGGATTCTTACAATATTCCCAGGCAACCCTCCACCAGTTATGTGTGCTATGCCTTTTATTTCATAATACTTGCGCAGGTTCAAGATAGATTTCACATAACTTTTATGGTTTCTTAGTAGTTCATTTCCAACAGTTGTAGAAAGTTCAGGTACATAAGTATCAATATCATACATACAACGATCAAAAAGAATTTTTCGTGCCAGAGAATATCCATTAGTATGCAGCCCTGTAGATGCTAATCCAACTAACACATCTCCGGGTTTAATGTCACGACCAGCAATGAGTGCATCTTTTTCAACAACACCGATGATAGTTCCGACCAAATCGTATTCGTTTTGTTTGTATAAACCAGGGAGTTCTGCTGTTTCCCCACCAATTAAAGCACATCCAATCTCCTTACAACCTTTAGTTAGACCTACCATAATTTGTTCAACAACAGCAGGATCCATTTTCCCTATACCGATATAATCCAAAAAGAAAAGCGGTTCAGCCCCTTGTACGACGATGTCATTTCCACAATGTGTTACAATATCATATCCGACTGTATCGTGTTTATTTGCTTTAAATGCAACCATTAGCTTTGTGCCGACACTATCAGTGCTTGACACGAGCACTGGTTTCTCATATTTACCCAGAGCGAACAATCCACCAAAACTACCTAAGTCACTAACAACTTCAGGACGGTAAGTAGATTTCACAAGGTCTCTTATGCGGTGCATAGCCTTGCTTTCTTCTTCAAATGAGACACCTGCATGCGCATAAGTCAAGGGTATCTTGTCAGCCATCATCTATTATTCCTATTGTTAGGATGATTAGGAGCAAAAGTGTGTGAATTTTGTCTATTTGATGCTGATGTTTCTCGTTTTGTTCTGTTTCGGAGTATGACACCTTTCAGTAAACTAACTACAAGAAACAGTAATGTAATTGCAATTGCGCCAATCATGCCATAATATTGTGCGTCATCTTTTTGCATTTCAGGTTGTATCATTTGGATGACGATTGGGAGTAACCACGCCAATACCATACCCATAATTGAATACATGAGTATGAGTTTTAACGTTGAGACACCTTGTTTGGTTCCGAGTTGATTTTTCACAATTTTTCCAAATCCAGGTCTTGCGATCTTTTCTCTTCTTAGTCTTCTTTGTTCTCTAATTTCTCTATTTTTCCACTCTTGTAGTTTATCGGGTTGCTGCGTTGGTGGTATAAAATCCATTGTTTATTCCTTATTGATTTTAGGAACAGTTCAATTTCCTACATAAGTATATTTCTTCATTACTGATGTTGACTTGTAGCGTAAACTTCTTTCTACTTAAAGGGAGGAGTTACGCAGTTTTCTTGATTTAATCAAAAATTATGATGTAAATGATGTAATTATCAGCATTTTTATGGGTTTCCAGCGCGCTTACAAAGCACTAAATCAAGAAATCAACGGTATGAATGCCAGTTAGGAATTCACCGTCTACCGTTTTTGCGTAAGTCCTGAAAGGAATTAAAGGAATTTATTAGGAAATTAATGGCAATTGTCGTGGTATACTTTCATTCAAAGAAATACGATAATCACCATCAAAACATGCAGTGCAAAAATTGTTAGGATTTTTTACTGAATTTAGCATTCCTTCAATACTGACATAACCTAAACTGTCTGCTCTGATATACTTACGGATTTCTTCAATTGTATGTTTGCTGGCAATGAGTTCTGCTCGTGTGGGAGTGTCAACACCGTAGAAACATGGATACTTATTTGGAGGTGATGCGATTCGGACATGTACTGCGGTTGCACCGCCTTGGCGGACAATTTTTACAAGTGAACGACTATTTGTACCCCGCATGATTGAATCGTCAACCACCACAACCCGTTTCCCTTGAAGAACCTCATTGATAGGATTTAATTTAACCTTCACCATGAGTTCTCTTATATTCTGTGTAGGGTTCATAAATGAACGACCCACGAAAGCATTTCTGGATAAACCAAGATCAAATGGAATACCAGATTCTTCTGCGTAACCGAGTGCAGCGATGGTAGCGGAATCGGGAACTGGTATGACTAAATCTGCTTTTACAGGATGTTCTCGTGCAAGTTGTCTACCGAACTCGCGCCGCGTACTATTGACACCATGACCAAACATCATACCATCAGGTCGTGCAAGATAGATGAATTCAAAGATACATTGAGATAATTGTTTTTGTTTTGGAGAGAAACGGAAGGATTCTAAACCAAGTTGTTTTGAACGAAAAGTAACCAATTCCCCTGGTTCTACTTCCCGTATAGGTTCAGCTTCAATCACATCAAGCGCACATGTTTCAGAAGATAAGACAAACGCATCCTTGAGTTTCCCTATCCATAAAGGACGAAATCCGTGTGGATCTCTTGCTCCCATTAGCGTTGTCTTGTCCATGCAAACGAATGAGTAAGCACCTTCAACTGCTCTAAACGCGTCAAATATTCTATCTTCTAAGCTGTCTTGTCTTGAATGTGCTATTAGATGGAAGACGACTTCTGTATCTAAAGTTGAACTAAAAATAGATCCGAGATTTTCAAGATGGTTACGGATCTGTAGTGCATTAACCAAATTACCGTTGTGTCCAAGAGCAAGTGGTCCCTCTTTATAGTTTCGGACTAAAGGCTGTGCATTTTCAATATTGCTTTCACCTGCAGTTGAATATCGATTATGTCCAATAGCAATGTTACCTGAAATTTTCGCTAATACATCCGTATTAAATACTGCATCAACGAGTCCCATCCCATGATGCTTGGTAAAACTTTCTCCGTCAGATGCGACGATTCCACTGCTTTCCTGACCACGATGTTGCAATGCTCGTAAACCTAAATATGTCAATTCAACTGCTCTCGGGTGTCCAAAAACACCGAACACGGCACATTCATCCTTGGGCTTATCGTAGGGCATTCGTTAGTGTTTCCTTTGGTAAAGGATTGGGTAAGTAAAATAAATTAACATTACACACTTAGGGAAATATCTTTAAGGAAATGAAGACTTCTGAAGTTATGCTAGGGATTTATTATGTTTCTTGCACTTGAACTTCAGGATCTTCAATACTTGTTAACCTATATCCTATTATAGCTCCGATAGGAATTGCTAATACATACAGTAATACAAGCGGTATACCGAGAATAGACCAAATACGGACAGGCAAAGACAACAGAAATGATATTTTCTCTATCAAAGGAAGAATGATTTTTAGAAGAACGTTTGCGGGTAACTCTATATCCGACCAAGGAATATTTAGTAGTGCGACCAGTCCGACGATCGTAGGTGCTCCCAAAAATGCACCCGAACATACTGGTTTGAAAGGTATCTGATGCTTAAATTTTTGCCCAACAAACTGAATTCCTTTTGTCACACCGACTATTAAAATCCCATAAGAACAAGTAATTGAAATTAACAACAACAGACCAACCCAAAAACCGTGTGAAATCCTTTCATTAATTAGCAGTTGCCATAAGAATTTGTTAAATATAAGGAAATACACCAATCCTGCAGCAACAGCAATGACCACTCCCACAGCGATCTGAACAAGTGTCATTAGGACACTATTTCCTCGCGACATTTCAACTCCTGTTAAACAAAATTCGTCTGTTTTAAGTATATCATGATGTCATATAATTGTCAAGATTTTAATATTGTTGATCAGGATTATTCAGTTTTAAGAATTCTTTGTTGATGAATTTTACTTAATGTATACATCGTAGGTCGGGTAGAACGTGAGCGAAACCCATAGGTGTCAACTTAAGAAGAAAGTCAAGTGCTAAATACCCCATCTCGGTAGGCGTGTTTTGTAAGTGCGCCGATAAACCCAGGATTGCCAACGGCGCGCTTACAAAGCACGCCTGCGGGGGAGTGCAGTTGAGGGGCGCGCTTACAAAGCACGCCTGCAGGGGAGTGCGGGTGAGTGCGGGGCGCGCTTACAAAGCACGCCTGCAAGGGAGTGCAGTTGAGGGGCGCGCTTACAAAGCACGCCTGCAGGGGAGCGCGGGTGAGTGCGGGGCGCGCTTACAAAGCACGCCTGCAGGGGAGGTGCGGGGTGAGTGCGGGGCGCGCTTACAAAGCACGCCTGCAGGGGAGGTGCGGGGTGAGTGCGGGGCGCGCTTACAAAGCACGCCTGCAGGGGAGTGCGGGGTGAGGTGCGGGGCGCGCTTACAAAGCACGCCTGCAGGGGAGTGCGGGGTGAGGTGCGGGGCGCGCTTACAAAGCACGCCTGCAGGGCAGTGCGGGTGAGTGCGGGGCGCGCTTACAAAGCACGCCTGCAAGGGAGTGCAATTGAGGGGCGCGCTTACAAAGCACGCCTGCAGGGGAGCGCGGGTGAGTGCGGGGCGCGCTTACAAAGCACGCCTGCAGGGGAGTGCGGGTGAGTGCGGGGCGCGCTTACAAAGCACGCCTGCAGGGGAGTGCGGGTGAGTGCGGGGCGCGCTTACAAAGCACGCCTGCAGGGGAGTGCGGGGTGAGTGCGGGGCGCGCTTACAAAGCACGCCTGCAGGGGAGGTGCGGGGTGAGTGCGGGGCGCGCTTACAAAGCACGCCTGCAGGGGAGGTGCGGGGTGAGTGCGGGGCGCGCTTACAAAGCACGCCTGCAGGGGAGCGCGGGTGAGTGCGGGGCGCGCTTACAAAGCACGCCTGCAGGGGAGCGCGGGTGAGTGCGGGGCGCGCTTACAAAGCACGCCTGCAGGGGAGTGCGGGTGAGTGCGGGGCGCGCTTACAAAGCACGCCTGCAGGGGAGTGCGGGTGAGTGCGGGTGAGTGCGGGGCGCGCTTACAAAGCACGCCTACCTTGAGTGAGAAAATCGTGATTACAAGGTTTCCCTCCTACAAGAATATGAATCGCTAAGTTGACACCTATGGGTAGAACGTGAGCGAAACCCTACATTATAACCACAAACAATACATGTTAGGTTTTGCTCATGCTCTACCCCAACTATGCAATTAATTCACGAATACTAATAATATCTTCCAAAAAACGAAAACAAAATAATCCTATAAAATTTATTTGCATGGTTTGCGAATTTTGTGATAGTATAATAAGCATGTCAACAAGGATTTTATGATTTGCGTTATACATAGATGAAATACATAATATCCTATAGGAGAAAAAAATGTTGAAAAAAATAGTTAAGGTCTTTGTGCCTTTTTTTTGTGTAATCTTTGTTGTAACGCAAATTGGTTGTTATATAGACTCAGACGATGATAGGGACGGTGTAAATGTTGATGTTGATGTTGATCCACCCGCAATACCACGAGGAGTCAGAACTATAACAGGGGATGAGTATGTAATAATTGAGTGGTACCCAAATGGGGAAAACGATTTAGAAGGTTACAAAGTTTGGCGTGGAGAAGATGATATTAACTTTGACCTGATAGCTGATATCCTTTCCAGTGGATCAGAGGACAATGCGCGGGAACAGTATACTGATACAGATGTGCGAAATGGTAGTACCTATTTCTATGCGGTTACTGCTTATGACATAAATGGTAACGAGAGCAAATTGAGTCCGGAAGAAGCGTGGGATACACCGCGACCTGAAGGGAAAAACATTACATTAGACGATTTTAACCTTGAACCTGATCGAAGCGGTTTTGATTTTTCAAATGCCTTCAGAGGTGCGATTGCATGGAATGATAGAGAAACAGATGTCTATTTTGGATTAGAGTTAGAGACAAATATCACCTATCTTTATTCTGACAATCAAACAGGGATGCAAGATTTGGGGTATCATGAATATTTTGATGATATTGATACTGTCCCGGAATTTGGTTATGTCACTTCGTTTGTTGAACTAGTGGAAGGACATGTTTACGCCTTTTATACTCCTGATGGGAATTTTGCAAAAATTCATGTGCGTGTATTAAATGATGAAAGTGTTGAATTTGATTGGGCATATCAAACTGAAGTAGAGAATATTCAATTAGCACCAGCACAATCTGAATAAGAAAACACATGTGAATAAAGTTCAATATTAGATCATATATCAATACCTTCGCCATCTTTGAGTGCTTCAGTTGAATGAGTATATAGTGTTGATCTACCATTGCTCTGTGATATTGTTAGGATTACATAAATAAAAATAACTTCAGGTTTTCGTTGAAGTATTTTTAATTATCATAGCGTCTAATTTGACGATAGAATCTGACAGAATAATTTATATGCACAATCTGGAAGAATGTGCTACAACTACACGCACAATCTGGAAGAATGTGCTACAACTACACGCACAATCTGGAAGAATGTGCTACAACTACACGCACAATCTGGAAGAATGTGCTACAACTACACGCACAATCTGGAAGAATGTGCTACAACTACACGCACAATCTGGAAGAATGTGCTACAACTACACGCACAATCTGGAAGAATGTGCTACAACTACACGCACAATCTGGAAGAATGTGCTACAACTACACGCACAATCTGGAAGAATGTGCTACAACTACACGCACAATCTGGAAGAATGTGCTACAACTACACGCACAATCTGACAGAATGTCTATTATTGGCGAAGGTATTGATATATAGAAAATATTTCAAAAGGAACAGCTTTGTTAGTATTCGTTTGTAGTAATTTCTGCGATAGGTTTGTTCACATTGCAGTCTGTAGAACAATCTTTTGAGAATGCTATTTCATAACTCTTAGGAGAGAATGTGTACAAATATAAATACATACTTCTTTTGTTATTCACGTGTTTGTTTCTAATCACCAATCCGATGGATATATACTCAGAAGAGGAATCCTCTGACAGAAAACCGATTTCAAGACAGCAGATAATAAGTACACAAGCAGATACATTAATAGAACCGGTGTATCCTCTATATCGTGAACATTCTTTACAATACTATCCCACTCGTAGCTCCCGGAAAGCAAAATTGTTATCAGCAACAATGCCCGGATTAGGGCAAGCTTATGCAGATAATTATATTAAAGCTACACTTTTTCTTGCTACCGAGATAACTATATTTTCTTATGCGGGTTATCACTTTGCACGTGCAATACATTATAGAAATCATAACACTTTCGGAACAGGATTTTATGATGAAAGGTCTGGTAATTTCTTAACCAAAGATCAAGTCAGTTCAAGAAGTGCAGATCACAACATCCGAGGCGTGCTTTTTCTCATAACTGGTATCGGAGTCCATGTGTGGAATATCCTTGATGCTTCAAAATCGGTTGATGCTTATAATAATCGAAGAATCTCCGTGCAAATGCAACATAATAAGTATGGTAGACATACATTCATTTTTACACATAGTTTTTAATTTTAATGTTGTTTGATGTATTGTATTTCAAGGACGGAACCATTCTTTTATATTGTTGAGATTATAGTGTGTTAATGTTTGTTATTTATTTCCGTATGTGCGTATTAATTTCATACATAGTAAATGATCCGAGAGGAGATTTTTCTTTGGAGTGGTATAGTGAAATATCTGAAGTACCTATTACTCGTTGTATTATTTTTCGGAATAAGTTTACCACTCTCAGAGATTGTAGCTGAGGAAGTTCAACCAAAAAGCAGTTCTGTACAGAAACGGACAAATATTGAGATTGCACTTGCTGATGTAGAAAATATATCAAAACAACCCCTCCGTGTTGGAGAAAAGTTAACTTACAATATTAAGGTGTCCTGGGTTCCTGTTTCAGCAGGAAAACGCGTTGACATGATAGAAAAGATATTACCAATTGAGAGGCAAAACGTTTACCATATCACTTCAGAAGCAAAAACAGGTAGAGTTGCTTCCAGAATACACCGCTTTCAGAACCGTCAATCGACTTTCTTGAATGTCAAAGAATTTATTCCTGTGAGTTTCAGAAACCAACTCCAGGACAAAAAATACAGAGCGCGTGTTGAAGTTAAGTTCAAAGATGATAAGGCAGAATATGAAAAAATATCGCAGAACAATCCGAATGAACCAGAGAAACGTGAGAAAAAGGAAATAAAAATTCCTTTTGGGACACAAGATGAGTTGTCAATGGTGTACTTTATAAGATGTAAAAAACTGGAGATTGGAAAAACCTATTTCTTTCCCCTTATTGTCAAAGCAAAAGTAATAAAAGTAACCATAAGAGTGCATCGCGGTGAGGTATTAAAAGTGAAGGGATTAGGAAGAGTGCGAACTATTGTGGTGCAGACCTCACACGGTTATCGTCTTTGGTTGACCGATGATGCGAGACACATTCCCGTTAGAATTGAAGCGGAAGCAAAAATCGGTAAAATGAAAGCCAACCTTGAAAAAATAGAATTTGTTGGACAAGTAGCACGTCGGTAGTTGTATTACAGCAATGAATTATTTCAATTATACTACCGAACGACAAGGAATAGGTACGTGTTAGATTATTTGCGAAAAACTGAATACTACCAAGATTTTGTTGAATTCATTAGGTCCGGAGAAAAACCCCCATCAATCCGGGGGTTAAGGAACGCCTCTACATCCTATTTCATAACAACCCTAATTAGAGATTTTCCAAATAAGTCCTTCCTTGTCGTATTCCCCTCACATCGTGAAGCGGAACGAGCATTAGAAGAGGTACGAGCGTTTCACACACACAACGATGAACTCAACAGTGGTAAAAATACAATTCCAGATGACATTTTACATCTCTTTCCAGCATGGCAAAACACCTTGTTTGATGGAATTTCTCCAACGACACACATATCTGTAGGACGCATGCACACTTTACACAGTCTAATCACAAATAGCAGAAGACAGACCTGTTTAGATTCCGCAGAGTCTTCGTCCCAAGACGTAGTTTTTACAACTGTTCGTGCTTTGTCCTACAAACTCACCCCGTTTGATACTCTCTCTTCCGCATGTCGTACATACAAGATTGGGGATGAAGTAGAGTACGACGATTTTATAGGATTTCTGCTGCGAAGTGGTTATAGAGAGACTGAATTGGTTGAAGTAAAAGGAGAATTCGCACATAGGGGTGATATTATAGATATATATCCACTAATTGCAGATGCTCCTGTAAGACTTGACTTTTTTGGTGATGAGCTTGATGAAATACGTGTTTTCGACCCGACTTCGCAAGTATCAGCATCAAAGACGATCTCTATAGACATTACACCGATGTCAGAGGTTTGTCTTGCGGACATCTCATTTTCTCATTGGAAATCACGAACCGAACGACTGATGAAAAAACCTGGAAATTCCGCAGATTTAATAAATACTGTTAGAGAAATAACAGTACGTTTAGAAAACTATCTTGCAGAAGCACAGTCCGGTAGTCGGTTTACAAAAGATGAAATTGATGGAATTGAATTATTTCTACCGATGTTATATCCGCATCCTGAAATGCTAACTGATTATTTACCAGATGAAACGATTGTCATCAATGTCGAACCCCATTGGCAAAATCGGGAAGTAGTACAGATGCGCGAACAACTACAAGATATATTTGATCAGAAAATCACTGAAGGGAAGTTAATACCAACGTTGGATGACCTATTGGTTGCAGATGAGGTGTTACAGTTGAGATTGGATAATTTTACACATATCTCCGTTACATTAGCAGCACCAGCGATTGATCCTGATATTCCAAATAATCTGTCAAATGATACCCATGATAATGAAACCTTTGAATGTCATTTTGACATCAAACCACTTGGTCTGGGTAAAGGTAATTATCAGATGGTTATTGATCATATCAATAAATGGACAATGAAACAGTACCTTGTGAATGTTTTTTGCGAGACTCCCCAACAAGCAAAACGTGTATTAGAAATGTTAATAGAGCGCGATCTACCACCTGAATATATTTCAGTTTCTGCCGGTTTTATCTCTGAAGGATTTCTAAGCGAGTCATTAAAACTCGTGATTATCTCAGAAAACGAGATTTTTGGTAATCGTCAGCGGCGCGTAGTATCTCGAAAACGTTACAATAGTGGAGCACCAATCCTCAGTCTGATTGACATGAAGGTGGGTGATCATGTTGTCCACGTTTCACACGGTATTGCAATCTATGAAGGCATTCGTCGTATGGATATAGATGGACAAGCTCAGGATTTTCTTATTCTCAAGTATAAGGAAGATGATAGGCTTTATGTTCCAACCTATCAGGTTGATCTTGTGCAAAAGTATGTTGGTAACAAAGATGAGTCATACGAACCGAGGATCGACTATCTTGGTGGGAAATCATGGCAAAACAGAAAACGTCGAGCGAAAGCTGCTGTAGAAGAGATGGCTGAGGAATTGTTAGAATTATATGCATCACGTCAAGCGAACGAAGGTTTTAGTTTTCCAAAAGAGGTGCCTTGGGAAAGTGAATTTGAAGCACTCTTTCCGTTCACTGAAACGGATGACCAACTTCAAGCGATTGAAGATGTGAAAACAGATATGGAAACGGACAAACCGATGGATCGTCTTGTCTGTGGCGATGTCGGTTATGGTAAAACAGAGGTTGCATTACGAGCTGCGTTCAAAGCGGTCATGACAGAAAAACAGGTCGCACTCCTCGTTCCAACAACTATCCTGGCTTTGCAACATTATGATACTTTTGAAAAACGGTTCAAACAGTTTCCACTTAATGTTGAGATGTTAAACCGCTTCCGTAGTCAAAAAGAGATAAAATCTGTAAAAGAACGACTCGCTGATGGCACCGTAGATATTGTCATAGGTACTCACACACTGCTATCAGATACCGTTACATTTAACAATCTCGGCCTATTGATTGTAGATGAAGAACACCGTTTTGGTGTAAAACATAAAGAGAAAATCAAGCAGTTTAAAGAAACAGTTGATGTATTAACGTTAACTGCTACACCAATTCCACGTACATTACACATGTCGCTTGTTGGGATAAGAGATTTCAGCATTATCAACACACCCCCAGCAAATAGACTACCGATTCAGACTTATGTGATGCCGTATAATACCAAAGTCATCAAGGATGCAATCATTAAAGAGATGTCACGTGATGGTCAAGCCTTCTTCGTTCACAACCGTGTGCAGAATATTTCTATGATAGCGAAAACCATTCAAGAACTTGTTCCTAATGCGCGCGTAGCGATTGCTCACGGTCAGATGCCTGAACGAGAATTAGAAAACGTTATGTTAGAGTTTGTCCGCCATAAACATGATATTTTGGTCTGTACAATGATTATTGAATCGGGGTTAGACATTCCAAATGTCAATACCATCATGATAAACCGTGCAGATGCCTTCGGTTTAGCACAATTGTATCAACTTAGGGGTCGCGTGGGTCGTGCAGATGAACAAGCGTATGGTTATCTATTCTATCCACAAGACAAACCAATTACCGAACGTGCGCAGAAACGTTTAAGAGTAATTGAAGAATTTACTGATCTTGGATCAGGATTCAAAATTGCACTAAGAGATTTAGAAATTCGAGGAGCTGGAAATATCCTCGGTTCACAGCAGCATGGACACATTACAAATGTTGGGTACGAACTCTACTGCAAATTGTTAGATGATGCTGTCCGAAAGTTAAAAGGGGAAAAAGTTGAAGAAGAAATTGAAACAAATATCAATTTACCAATTGAGGCTTTTTTACCTGATGACTATATCCCTGATAGTCGTCAGAAAATATCTATATATAAGAAAATATCAGCACTAAAAACAGAAAAAGAAAAACAAACACTTACCAATGAACTGAAAGACCGATATGGTGATATACCTGCCCCAGTTGAGATGCTTCTGGAAATTGCATCTATTAAGCAGTTATGTCAAAAACTTGGAATCACTGCAATTGTTGCAGGGGGCAGTAGGATCAAAGTAACATTTGATGAACACAAACCACGTATTGATGTGGCTCAATTTATTGAGACAATCCACCAAAATCCGCAGCTTGAATTACGTCCTCCAGCACAACTTCTGGTGAGTGTAGATACCCTAAAAGGCAAGATGCTATTAACTGAATTACAACGAATTCTATCGATTTTTGTTGTATCTGATTGATTATTATTACGGTTTAGATATTACATCAAACCGCTACATAAAATAAGGAGAATTTCGAAGTGAAAAAAACATTTATAGTCGTTGTTGCAGTTTTTGTAAGCTGCCTTCTCACTTGGTCTCTTGTGCGTTCCGATAATCATGAACCTTCCGTAGATGAGTCTGAGAAGAGTGATATTATTATTGCAGAGATGAAGTGGAACGGAGAATTGCACCAGATATCTCTTGCAGAACTGGATGCTGCAATTGCTGAATTACCAACCTACCGCCAGCGAAACTATGCGAGTAAAGCAGGGAAAGCAGAATACTTAGAAATCTATATAGATGAAAAGTTAAAAATACTGCAGGCAAAAGAAGCAGGTTTTGATAAATTGCTGGAACATTTGAAAAGATTGGAAGAATATACACATCAACTTATGATAGAAAGGCTCACCGAAATGGAAGTTGATGAGAAGGTCACGTATACCGAAAAAGATCTGATGGCATACTATGAAGGACACAAGCAAGATTATATAGAAGCTGCCCAAGTTCGTGCAACTTGTATTACACTTGAAGATGAAGACCTTGCTAATGCAACCTTAGACCAAATAACTGAAGGAAAAGACATTGTAGAGTTAGCAAAAAAACTATCTGAGGAAGAAAAATTAGCCAATGGGCCTGGCAGTGGTCAAGATGATCCGGGTAATACTTTCTTTTTCAACAAAAACGCATCTCCGACATGGTCGGAGTTCATAGATGCTGTATTTGAGATGGAAATTGGAGAAACAACAGAAACTGTCTTTGAAACCGATGTGCAAGAAACGACATATTATCTGATTTTCCGTAAAGAGGAAGCGAAGCCTGAACGACAGAAAGAATTTGAAGAAGCTAAATCTGATGTTGAACGTAAAGTTAAACGTGCAACGAAACGAGCGCGTATACTTGAATGGATAGATGAAATTACAAAACAAGCGAAACTGAAAACTTATCCTGAGAATATTCCAATTCCTGTTCAGCCAGAGACTGCTGATGAAGATGCCGGGAATCCAGATAAATAACGTTACACTTTATACTACTTAGGAGGTTAACTCAATGTTGAAATATAGTATTATTCCAATCTTATTATTATTTGCGATACTCGCTACGCTGCCTTTCATATCAAGTTGTGCTGATAAGGCTATCAGTGCTGAAGGGACAGTCATTGCTGAATTTGAATGGGATGGAAAACAACGAATCACACTTGAAGAGATGATGCAAGAAATAAGCGAACTTCCAGACTATAAACAGCGACTGTATCAAGACCAGAAAGGTCTTGAAGAATACATGACGTTGATGGCTGAAAGTCGTTTGATTCTTTGTCTTGCAAAAGACATGAAACTGAATGAAGATCCCGAAATACTGAAAAAAGTTCAAGATTACCTTCTGGACTTGATGGTTGATAGGATTACAGAACAGGAAGTTGATGCGAAATTAATTTTGACAGATAAAGACTATCTTGAATATTATGAAGCAAATAAAGCCGATTATATTCGTCCCGCACAAGTGAAACTGATGTGTATTACACTTCAGGACAAAGCGCGTGCAGATGAGGTATTTGCTGAGCTAAAAGCAGGTAAGGATATTGCTGTTGCAGCTCAAGAACTTTCTGATAGAGGAGAATTGATTGGACCAGGTGCAAATCCTGAATCACCTGGGGACACAGATTATATCAGTAGAAATTCATATCCTCCAGGAACAGAACCTTTTATGGATGCAGCTTTCAAAGCAGAAAGAGATGTACTTCATCCATCAGTCGTTGAGGTAGAGGTGCAAGAAGAAAAATTCTATATGATGTTCATTAAAAAGGAAGCAAGAGACGAATATCAACGACCCTTTATCGAAGAAGCTGTCAGAAAAAGCGTAATTAGAAAGGCTGAACGCGAAAAACGTGATGCACTAATGACGGCATGGCTTTTACAACTGCGGGAACGCGCTGAAGTAAAAACCTTCATAGACCGTATTCCAGAGGACAAAGCACCAGAAGAAGAAGCTGTAACTCCTACGGAACAAACTATACCTGAGAAATAAACGTTCAGTGTATAAAATGAATTCCCTTAGTAGAATCTAAGATTAATTGGACAAAGATTACTTGTAGGAGTGAACTCCAATTCCCGATGTTTCCTATGTCTTGATTCGGAGTATCACTCCTACATGCAAAGCGATAAAATAGTAAAATTCACTATTATTAGACATTTCTAAGAGTGGAGGTGCCACATGAAGCTTAAAACAGGAACATTTCTTCTGCTAATTGCACTTGTTATCTGCAGCTTTGTAGTATCAAGTGATGCTCGGATTTTTGATAGAATTATCGCTTATGTGAACGATGAAGTCATCACGAAACGCAAACTTGATTTGTTAGTAAAACAGCAAGCATTTGAACTTCAGCAGATTTATCGTTACAGTGAAAGTGAGGCACTTAATGAAGCAGAAAAGCAGCGTGGTGAACTTCTTGATAGACTCATTCGACAAATGTTACTCTTAGAAGCAGCATTGACTTTAAAGGTTCAGGTAACTGATGTTGATATTGAAGAACAGATACAAAAGTCAAAATCGCAATATCAAATTTCGTCAGATGAAGAGTTTAAGAAATTGTTGAATCGTGATGGACTAACAATGATTGCTTTTCGTGAACTGATAGAACGAAATCTGAAGACCGAAAAACTCGTGATGGGTCGAATCTTACCTCGATTACAAGTACGCGACAGTGATGTGCAGAAGTTTTTTGAAGAAAATAGAGACCAACTTCCAACTAAAGCTGATAGAGTTCATTTGCGTCAAATATTCATCGCTTACAAACCGAGTGATGCAGACAAGAAGGCTGCAAACGAGACAGTAAATCAAGCTATTGAAGAGATTCGCAGTGACATAACAAAATTTGAGGAGATCGCACAACGTATTTCCTCAGAACAAAATACTGGTTCACGAGTTGGTATGCTGATAGAGACTACACCAGCAGAAATACTTACATTACCA
The DNA here is from genome assembly GCA_963663765.2 of Candidatus Poribacteria bacterium. Lineage (GTDB taxonomy): Bacteria > Poribacteria > WGA-4E > WGA-4E > WGA-3G > MSPOR6. The sequence goes on from CAXXUA010000004.1 coordinate 661,839, forward strand.
GATGCATTTCTTACCGTTCTTGCCAAACTCAAAGCGGGTGAAATCAGTGATTTGATTGAAACAGTTGATGGGTTTCATGTGTTTTTGGTAGAAACTCGTACTGATGAAAAAGTTACCTTTAGACATCTAACTGTTCCGTTCAAATTTAGCGATCAAGCAAAGCAAATCGCTATTGATAAAGCAGCAGAGATTTACAAGAAACTGGATGATGGTATACCGTTTATTGATCTTGCTAAAGAAGTTTCCGATGATGAAAAAACTCGTGGGAAAGGTGGCGACCTTGGCACCCATATCCTCACAGAGTTAAATCCAAAAACTCGTGATGCTGTCAATAGTGTTGAAGAAGGTAAGTATAGTAATCCAATTGATACTGATACTGGTATTTTCATCTTCAAGGTTGCTGAACGCTTAACTCCAGAATTAACACCACAAGAAAAACAGCAAATAATCGGTATCCTACGTCAACAACTATTTGAAAAAGAGTGGACTTCATACACCGACTCACTCATGGAAAATGCATATATTAAAATTAAGTCTGATGCAACACCTACAGTCGCAACACCTAAGTCAGATAACATCAAAACACCGTAGTTGAGTAAGAATTCTGTGCAAAAAAAACGAAGATAACCCTCCAATCTATAACATGACCCCCGCTGCAGCAAGTTTATTTACAAATTTAATTCCTATAGCCATTCACATGAAGAATTTACGAGGTGTCTGTAGGTATGCATGTTTACAACAACTTGCTGTAGTACTTACTTGCATATTTCTCGCTCTTATCCCGCTTCATGCACAAGAATCGGAACCAAACGAACCGATCCCTGCACCAGACACATCAGAAAATTCAAACGCAACTTCTGATCAGAAAAAGACCGAACCACCAACAACAAAAAAATCGTCATTAAATCCTGAAACTATGACCCCAGAAACTGATACAGTAATCGGTGATGGTGACGAAGTGATTTTACAGGATAATTTTGTACAGATACATGGGGATGCACTCATAAAGTATGATAATATTACTTTACGAGCAGACCACGTATGGGCAGATTTCAATGAAAACCTGATGCGTGCATCTGGAAATGTCTACCTTAAAGTAGGGGAGGAGGAGACATATTCGGATGAGCTCGTGTTCAATCTTGAAACAAAGAAGGGAATTGCACGAAATGGATTCACTTTCAGTGATCCATGGTACTTTGGTGGAAGTGAAGTCTTTAAAATAGAGGATAATAGATCTTATATTCGCAGTGGTACCCTTACAACATGCTCCCTTAAGTATCCGCATTACCATTTCAGCGTGTCCCGAGTGATCGTCAAAATGAACCAAGAGATGATTGCAAAGAATATCGTTATGAAGATAGGCGGTGTCCCAATATTCTACTTCCCTGTGATTCGTCGTGATCTGCGTAAAGATAAAATAGCAAAGATAATTGTGCGGGTTGGAACGGATAGTTACCAAGGTCCAAATATTAGTATCATCCTTCCTGTTGCACGAGAGAAACGGTATGATGGTGCGTTATTATATGATAGGAGTGCACGTAGGGGACAAGGCTTCGGCACTGAAGGCAAATATAGGTTTAGTGATACACAATTTCAAGAAATTCATATTCCTATCCCACCAGATGCTACTCCTGCTCAGCGTACTAAATTGGAAGAGAAAGCAAAAGAGATATATGACAGGTTAGAAGGAAAATATGACCGGTTTTGGTTAAAACAAATATATCTGGAATATAAAATTTCCGATGATGATGCTGATAGAGCAAAGTCAGAAGCAGAAGAATTACTAAACCGGTTGAATGAAGAAGGTGCTGATTTTTCCCGAATTGCCCAGACTGATTCTGACCATGCTGAAACGCGTTACGATGGTGGTGATATGGGTTTCCTTGCAAAGGGTGAGACTGATGAGGAGGGTAACCCAAAACTCCATCCAATCATAGAAGCAGCTGCGTTTGAACTTAAGGAAGGTGAATTGAGTGAGATACTAAAAACTGAAACTGCTTTCCACATTCTAAAGGCAGACCGTGTTATTGACATTTATGGTGAACGTGAGGTAAGACTTCTTCGTATTGATGTAGCGATTACCGCAAGTAATGAAACTCAACAAAACATTCGTGGAATTGCTAATACTATACATGTACGAGCTCTTGCTGGTGAAACTTTTGAAGAACTTGCTAATGAATTTCCTGAAGCTTCCTTATCTGAAATAAATGAAGGTAAAGGTTTACCCCTTAATGAGATGGAATCCGGTTGGCAGTTTTCTGTTAGAAGGATGACTCTACCTGGAGACATAACAGAACGACGTCCTGTTTTTTCTTCTAAGGGTGTTTATATCTTCCAGTTAATTAAAAAAGAGGAAACACCTACCTTTGAAGAACTTGCTGAACAGTTTGAAGCGGAATGGGAAACATTTGAAGCAGAAGTGTTATCATCAACCAGTGATGAAAAAGAAAAAGATTCTTCTGATGAAACCAAAGACGATTCTGGCGCAGATAATGCCACTAAGTCAGAAGAGAATAGTAGTAATGAGAGTGAATCGTTGACGAAACCAGCACCAACAGAGGATATTCCTACAAAAGAGGAAAATGTTGAAGAGGGTGAGGAAGATATAGTAACGGATAAAGAAAATGTTGAGGTGGTTGGAGAAAACACAGAAGAAGAGGAAAAAATAAAAGTCTATAGAAAACACGGTTTCCGAGGACAATGGGAAGACCCAAGACAAGTTGCTTCAGAAGCAAATAATTTATACGCTGGCGAACACAGTCGAGTTCTTAATACTGATGATTCGTTTAGACTGATCAAAGTTGATAGGAAACGGAGCTATAACGGAGATTTATACCTCTACGGTTCAGATGAATATTCATTTAGTAGACAGGATGCATCCCGAATTGGAAGACGTTGGAATATGCGATTGGGACACAGACAATCCTTCTATACTCCATGGGACAGTCGCCAAGCAGGGAGACGTCCAATTAGTTTCGTTGGAAGGACTGCATGGCGTGCAATTCACTATAAAGATGATTTGGGGTTACAGAATGAATCCTCATTAAATTCTTTTGGAATTTTGACATACGGCTCCGCATTATCCACCGCAAGCCATGAAGACGTTGACAAAGATGGTAATCTTACGTACTCAAAAGAAACAATTGGTGATATTTCAAGCAGGCTTGAAGTTCGTCATGTTCAAGATTTATCTGGACAGCCAAACACTGCCCTACAAAAACTACCCCAATTCACTTTGAATTTTTCACGCATGCGATTTAACAGACTTCCTGTCTTCGAAACAATCAACAACGGGATGGTTGCAGTAGCAGATAAAATTAAAATTGATAAACCGATTTTATCGCTTCTTGCATTTCCTACCCTTGAAGACACCAGTTTTGATATGGATATTGAATTCGGAAACTTCTATAGGCAGACGTATCGTGGTAAACATGGGGAGGAGAATAACATTTTTCTTCAAACCCTTAACTTAGGTTTTGACCTTCGTAAACAGGCAAGCATCTTTGTCACACCCATGCGGGAGATTAAGTTAAATGCAAATCTGAACACAAATGGGATTTGGCACGCAAAGGATCAAGACAATAATCGTAACATCATGCGCGGGATATATAGCATTCGCGCGCAAGCGACTAATACACTGTTTCGCATATATAATACAAGCTTTATACCAGTTGTTCGGAAGTTACGTCATGAAATGCAATCATCGCTAACATTTAGTTATCAACCCGCCATCGATAAGAATAACAATCTTTATCCTTTTGGACCTAGTACCTATTTCTTTGAAAGAAAAAGGTTGACATACAATTTCAATACAAATATAGAAGTTAAGACGAGACGAAGCCAAAACGCCCACCGTATCTTCCATTTTGACACACGACTTACAGCAGATTTCACAGAATTTGAAGCATTATATAGACGTAAATATGAACCAATTGAAAGTGATTTCACAATTGTACCATTACCAAGCCGAACGCTAAATATCACTGTCCGCCTCACGCATGACCCTAATCCACATCCAGAAGATGGGAAACAGTTCAAGATGGTTGGCGTGCGGACGAACGTTAGATACACACGTAGTGATTGGAATGTCAGTTTCGGAAACTCTTTCAGCAAACGACATACTTCCATTCAAGCCTCACGTTCTATGACAGCTAATGGTCGATACAGTGTTAGCAAGGACCTTCAATTTGACTTTAGTCTAATATATTATCCAATTGAAAGACAATTTTACTCACAACGAATCAGTATGAACCGAAATTTGCATGATTGGAATTTGCGCATATCATGGAGTAGGGTTGGAATCAAACGCGACCCACCGTTTGATAATGTACGTCAAGATTTTACATTCCAAGTTAACTTGATCGGTGAACCAGCTGTATCTATGGGTGTTGGTTTTGACGCAACTACAGAAACTTGGGGTCTTCATACTTTACCTGCGGGTGTGCCATATAATGCGTTTGGTAGTGGCAATTCACTTGGTCGTTCCTTCTTCTAATAGATGTTTACAAAGGATTTATCCATCGTGCAACTAAAAGACCGTATCTGCATTGTAACGGGTGGTAGTTCAGGTATCGGACGCGGTATCGCGCTTGAATTTGCACATGAAGGTGCGAAAGTAGTAATTGCAGATTTACAAGAATCTCCACTTCAAGGAAAATATCACGAAACTAATGTCACAACCCCAACCGTCACAGAAATTGAGAAACATGGCACACAATGTATATTTATACAAACTGATGTTTCTGATGAATCTCAAATTGAATATATGATTCTGCATACTGTGAAACAGTTCGGAGGGATAGATATTCTCGTAAATAATGCAGGTGTTCATATTCCCGGCGTTTCCCAAGATATATCTATTGCAGATTGGGACGAAGTAATTGGTGTAAATCTTCGCGGTGTATTCATGTCAACGAAACTTGCTATTCCATACTTGAAAGAGTCACGATATGGACGGATCATCCAAATCGGATCTATTCACGCGTTTGGAGGTGGTGCTGGCCCCGCTTATGCATCTGCCAAAGCAGCTGTTGTCAATTTAGTAAAAGACACAGCATTAGAAGTAGGTAAGTATGGAGTTACTGTCAACGCAATCTGTCCTGGATATATTGAAACTGCTATACAAGACTACCTCACAACAGATCAAATTGAATCATCCTTACAAAAGACACCTCTGCAGCGTTTAGGTCATCCCAGAGACATTGGACGCGCAGCGGTTTTCTTTGCGTCAGATGATGCGGAGTGGATTACTGGTACTTCTCTTATTGTTGATGGTGGAAGTAGTGCTAAATCATAGTTGGAACAACAATGTTCTTTCTTAAAGAAAAAATAACAAACTTGGGTTACACGACAGAAAATGTTGTAAACCTGTGTCAATATGCCAACAGGGGTATTCAGTTTTCCTAATTTTTGGATATTTCAAAAAAGAAACCCCGCGGTAGGAGCGACCTCCCGGTCGCGATTTTCTCAGGAAACAGCTAAAATGCCTAAAACTAAATAACCCTGATATGCCAAGTAAAACTCATTCAACAGCAGTTGTAATAATTCCACCCGAAGAAGTGCAACCACCGATTCAATCCATCCGCCGCATACATGATCGTAACTTTGAGCGATGGATGCCACATATTACACTGCTTTACCCGTTTACATCGCAAAGTAATTTTGATAGTATAAAACCAATTCTTGCCGAAGTCACACAACAAATGACTCCTTTAGTTGTTAAGCTTGCATCCTTTGACGCATTTAGACATAGTAAGACTAGCACGCTTTTTCTCATACCAGAACCTAAATACGAAATCGTTGCATTGCACGAAACACTCTTGCAGTCTCTTCCAGAATATGACGACACCTCAAGGTATCACGGTGGATTCAATCCTCACCTATCTGTAGGACAATTTCAACACAATCTGCTTAGTAATGCAAAGCAACGATTACAGGAAAACTGGAAACCTGTTGAGTTTTTACTTGATTCTTTTTCACTTATTTATCGGTCAGAAAAAACAGAAGATCGGTTTGTTATAGCAGAAACCTTCCTATTTAGTAAAGGAGACAAAAATGAAAATTAATATAAAAATCTTATATTTAACGTTTATATCAATCTTAGTCTTATCGATTGTTGGTTGCGAAAAGATTACACGAGTAGTTACACAGGAGAGTGATTCAACAGTAAGAATCGGGATTATTCAACCGTCGGGACTTGCACCCAGCTTTGCCACAGGAGCAGAACTCACACGGTCTCAGATCAATAAAAATGGTGGTGTACTTGGTATGCAAGTTGAATTCATCGTTATGGACAATCAAGGTATGCGCGATTTTCCTGACCCCGACGAAAGTGTTCGTATTGCCAAAACTCTTATTGAGGATGAAGGTGTCGTTGCGATCCTTGGACCACTGCTCTCAACAAATTCTACAAAGGTCGGTCCTGTGGTTACAGCCCTAAAACGTCCCATCATTACTGGATCATCTGGACAAAACGTTACTGCAACGGGAGAATATGTATTTATCGCGGTTGCACCATCATCAATTCAAGGTGCTACTACTGCGAAATTTGCCCTGGACCCCAACGAACTAAACGCGGAAACTGCAGCAACTATAAGACAAGAAGGGGATGTATACTCTAATGCGGTAGCAGATGCTTTTGAAGAGAACTTTGAAAAACTTGGGGGAGAAGTCGTCGCTACAGAATTCTACCAACATGGTGATAGAGAGTATGATTCGCAGCTAACAAATATTAGAGACGCTGCACCAGATGTACTTTTAATTGCTGGTTTTATTCCTGAAGTGCCATTGTTAGCAGCACGAACAAGAGAAATGGGTATTGATGCTACTTTTATCGGTACAAACGGTTGGGATGAACCCGTCAAACTCTTCAATACATTGGACGACAACACACCATTAGAAGGTGCATTTTTCACAAGAGATTTTAGTGTTGAATCACCCGATGCTGCTGGTTTTGTACAGGCATATACCGAATTACATAACGTTGCACCTGATGGTCCTGCCTCATGGGGTTATGATGCTATGTCTCTGTTGGGAATTGCTATAGAAACTGCGGGAAATCTTGATCCTACTTCAATACGAGACGCTTTAGCCAATGTTACTGATTACCAAGGTGCATCTACAATCTCACATTTTGATGAGAACCGACATCCTGTCAAGAACCTGCTGCTTCATACTATTCGCAACGAACATATAGTCCTATATAAATCCATTGATCCGTAAAAATTATTTGTCTATTTCATCGGGCGGTCTGTCAATTACCCAATTACTAATGTAGTCAACATCACGTACAACCTCTCCCGTAGATTTCAATCTATACTCTGCCCCCGGTGTAGCAGGTTCAAGAGATTCAAGGTCGGGTGGTAAGGATAACTCTCCTTTGCCATCAGCCCTATTGATAAAGATACCGTTCTTAGTGATTCGTGTGATTTTTCCATGCAGTTGAATACGTTTGATAACTACTCCATCAGTATTGCGATACGCGAGTCCTGCCAGCAGATGCTTACCAATATATGCTTTTGCTTCTTCCATTTCCACTTGATCCTCTGTTTGTGAAGCGTCTTGCGATTCTACAATTTCAGTACGATCTTTATTGATATTATCATTTGATTTTGGTTTAACTCTTGAAGTACATCCTAAGAATAGGACAACTACCAGTGTTAATGTGATGAAAATATTAATCTGTTTCATTATATTTCCTCATGCGTTTTAATCTGTTGAAAGTTTAGCAGAATTGTATCACATGTTCAAGATAAAAACTAACGCAGTTCGTACAAAGAATGGTGTTATCAATATTTATTGTCTGATCCAAGATTTTCAATTAACAGGATTTAAATCAACAAGGATTTTTAATGTGCGTTTATGTGTTCTTTTTGAATAAGATTTGATGGGAAAATCCTGCTAATCTGTAAATCCTGAAAATCGTGGTTCAGACAAAGAATGAGTTAACTCTCAAAATTAGCAAACTAAGGGACTAACGCTTGTGATAGAATTTACTCAAAAAATCAAAAACTGAATAATCCTAACCGATACAACACAATGATTGACATATTCAACGTGAGAGAGTATAATGTCCCATTAGTTGAAAGATAATAATCTAAATATGAAAATTGAAAGATATTAAGTTTTCCCGAACCATGAAATATCTGATATTCTTTTTCTATTTGTAAGCGTATTTATCGGTTGTGTTTCTACACAGCACATTGAAATCCGAAAAGAAAACATAACACCCCAAGCAGAGAATCTTGAGAAAGTAGTTGTTGAAAATCATAAGAATTTACGATATGTCTCTCTAAAATCTAATCCGATTGTTGACATGTCTCCATTACAGAAACTACGTAAACATAATTCAAAGTTGAAGGTTTTAACCGAAGAATCAGAATAGTGTTTGTCCAACGATTTTCATTTTATAAATAGCAAAGGAATTTTTATGCTTCTGACACTCAAACAAGCAAGCCAATGGGCATCAGACTTCCTCAATAGGAACGTTACCACTGCAAATATTTCCTACTTGATACAGTATGGGCAAATTGAACCAGTACTGAAGAATGGGACAACGTTGGTTTCATTGGATAGTCTTGAAGAATATTATGGACAAAGCAATCGTGAAAGGCATTGGAAAAACGAACTCGGGGATGACCTGAATTGGGCTCTGTCTTTTGAGGAGTACAAAGAAGCAGAGACGACAAAACATGTTCATCGATTACATCCTTACAAAGGTAAATTCATTCCGCAATTGGTTGAATACTTTTTAGACCGACATAAAGACGAATTTAAAAAGGATACATATTTCAAACCTGAAGACATTGTTCTTGATCCGTTTTGTGGCAGTGGAACTACCTTGGTGCAAGCAAACGAACTCGGAATGCATGCAATTAGGATTGATGTTTCAGCATTTAATACATTCATAAGCAATGCAAAAGTAGACACATTCAACTATGTTCATCTATATGATGTAGGAATGAAAATTACAGCATCACTTAAGAATCTTGTTGCACAATCGGGGGTAATTGAGTTTGAAATCCAACTTGGGGATAAACTCAAAGAATACAACAATGTGTACTTTCCCGTTTCGTTCAAACGCAAAGTTAGAAACGGTGAAATAGATCAGAAAAAGTATGGAACTGAGAAAGAGAAAGCTTTTATTGATACCTACTCTCAATTGGTATCTGAGCATCAGATTGATATAAATATGCCACAGGACTCTGCGCGTTTTATGAAACAGTGGTATCTGCCGGAAGTCAGAGCAGAAATAGATTTTGTCTACAATGAAATACGTAAAGTAGAAGATACGTCACTACAAAAAGCATTGATGCTGATTTTAAGCAGGACGATTCGTTCTTGTAGAGCTACAACGCACGCAGATTTAGGAACTTTACGGAAACCTGTTACAACAACTTATTATTGCCGTAAGCATGGAAAAATATGTAAACCACTTTTTTCCATTTTAGGATGGTGGGAAAGATATTGTAAAGATAGCCTACAAAGATGGATTGAATTCAGTAAGATAAAGACAGATACATTTCAACATTGCATTACGGGTGATTCTCAAACGATTGATATCTTTCCAGTTTTAAAGCAGGAAAAATCAGAATTGCTTAAATTAGCAAAAGAACAGAAAATTAATGGCATCTTTACAAGTCCACCTTATGTTGGCCTCATCAACTATCATGAGCAACACGCGTATGCTTATGATTTGTTTGGTTTCAAAAGATTAGATGAGTTAGAAATTGGACCGTTGTTTAGAGGAAAAGGAAGAGAAGCGAGAGAATCTTATGTTCAAGGTGTTGCACAGGTATTCAAAAACTGCAAGAAGTATTTAGCAGATGATTACAATGTCTTTGTTGTGGCAAATGATAAGTTTAATATGTATCCTACCATTGCAGAAATTGCAGGTATGCACATAGTTAATGAACATAAGCGACCAGTACTAAATCGCACAGAAAAAAATCGTGAGTCAGCGTATTCCGAAACTATATTCCATTTGAAAAACATACCTGGTAAAAAGGTTATGTCACATGAAAAATACTTTTGAAACAACAAATTATGGTATGAACGACTTGGAGGAAAATTAATGTCTCAAATCAAATCGGTGTTGCTATGGGAAAACCAAAGGCGTTATATCCGTGAAGCGATAGATGCAGGCACGCTCATTGGAGCGATAATACCAACAGGCAGCACTGAACAACATAACGAACACTTGGCAATGTATCACGATACGCAGAGTGCGGTGTATGTATCCAAACTGGCAGCAGCAAAGTTGTTTCCACAGGTGATTGTTACTACGCCACTGGCAATCGGTGTATCGGAACACTGGATGGATCACAAAGGCACACTAACCTTACGTCCTGAGGTGTTTTGTGAGGTGCTCTACGATGTTGCAGATAGTGTGCGTAGACACGGTATAAGCAATATTCTGATTTGCAATGGTCACGCTGGTAATTCCGCGCCTGTCCATAATGTGTTAGATGAATACCAAGAAAGACTTGGTATCAACATTGCGTTTCATTCTTATTGGGAAGCGTATAGCAGTGAGTTGGTTGAGGAACAGATGGAATCTGGAGAATGTCCCGGACATGCAGCAGAATTTGAAACAGCGTTTGCACTTGCTGCATTTGCTGAAAACGTTGATTGGAACGGTGTTGACTACGTTAGTGCAAGGCTTACTATATCTAATGAAAATCAAGCAAAATCTGACCGTAAATATCATAACCATGCTAAACTTGCATCAGCAGAAAAAGGTCAGGTCATGATAGATGTCGCTGTGAATTGGGTAGCGGAAAAGATGCAAGAGATGATGTCGTAATTTATTCTTGCTGTAGGTGAGGATTGTTAGTCTTGTCTATATCAGAACGACTAAATGCGGGGTTATTAATGGTGAAATTTGACATACTCCCCAATCTGAATGGTTTACTCGGTAATAAATATTGGTATTTTGGACACCCTAAATTCACCCTTGTTTATCCCCCAGCAAGCGAGGTGAAGGGACTTTTGGGTTTATTCTGTTCGTTCTATATAATACTATACGGCACATTGGCACAGATAGAAGCAAGCCCTTGTAGGCTATTATCTTGTTCTTTTCCCGGACACATCACCCTGGCTGCCGGAAATAGGCGCGTGCCTTCTGGTGTTTCACAGAGCCATCCGATCGCAACAAACTGGTGGCCGTAATGGAACTTGGATTGATTTTTGTTACGTTTGTTATACAGAGTGTTTCTGAAAAAATGTGTGCCATATTGATGACGACCCTCGTTAGTAGACTTGGTTTCATCATAAACATAAACACCCTTGCTGTAAACTTTTTGAACTTGTTGTGTCAGAACGGATGTGAGTTCATCAATACACCATTGGCTACGGGATAGAAACTTCGGTAAAGTCCAATAGGTTGTTGTAGTTTTTTTGATTGATACATCTGTGTCATCGTTCCACGATTGGATGTAGAGATCAAACCTTGGACGAATGTTTGAAAATTGCTAAAGTTATTATAATTGAAGATCCACTGATATTCTGATAACATTGTATATAAGTGTGAAAGAGGTTTGATTGTAATATCCTTTCAAAGAAATTTATATTTTAAAAAGGATAACCTCTCTTCTACGTTTTGTCACTAAAAATCTTAAAACTGTCCAAACTATAGAAAACTTTAATGCAACACAATTTTTAGATATGGACAGCACTTTATGAAAATAAACAAAGATCTAAATTGGAAAAAGTTCTTTTTTAGGCTTACGATAGTCCTCTCAAGCATAGCCTTTATTATCGGTGGTAACATAGATACTTATGGCGATCTGTTTGTTTTACTCCACGGGATAGTCGTTGCCAGTTCTGTCTGGGCATTATACTTTGCAATCTGGGCATTATATTTTGCAATCCGTTGGATCTATAAAGGGTTACAGCATCAAGACAAATAGTGAATGGACACAACACTATTACCGGACGAATAAATTGTTAGCATTTAATGATCTTCAAGTCGGAATGAGATTCCGCTCAACGCAACCAGTATTCAGAGGGGATAATATAGAATTCCCCACAGGCTCAGAATTTGAAATCGTCCAATTAAAACAGAACTGGATAAAACTCAAATGTGACGAAGAACGACATCATACCTTTGTGCGCCCAGTCCTCCGCCCCGAAAACGAACCAGAAGACTATTTCCAGCACGTCACCCTCAACTATAGAATAAAACATAAAATTATTTAGACATTTTGTAGCACAAGCTTTTAGTTTGTGCAGATATGTTCAGTTTCCTAACCAAACATATTGTCTTATTAATTCTAAAGTCTACTATAATCAGTAAACAATAGTGGTCAATATTATATTTGATGAACTCATAGGATTATGGTAAAATTGTATTATGCAAATTAAACGTAGAAGTTTGCGTAATTATACTACGGCAGAAGGGCGGGAGCCTTTCCGAGATTGGATCACGCAGCTGCGTGATAAAAAGGCACGAGCTATCATTGCACAACGAATCGAACGTTTACGATTAGGAAATCCTGGTGATTTCAAAAGAATAGATAAGGACTTATTTGAGTTACGAATTCACTCTGGACCTGGATATCGGGTATATTACACCATTTTTCGAGACACAGTCGTAATTTTACTTTGTGGCGGTTCCAAAAGAACACAACAACAAGATATTGCAAGAGCACAAAACTATTGTGATGATTTTTTACAACGAACAATTGGAGAATAAAAATGGATATTGAAAAACAACTCACAGGATGTACAACAAGTTTTGACGATACCTTGCATGAATTGCTCTCGGATCCGGAAACTACTAAATATTATTTGGAAACCTCGTTGGAATCCTACGAAAAGGATAATAACATTGAAATACTTATGCAATCTGTGCGAAATGTTATTGAAGCACAAGGCGGATTCGTGAAACTTGCTGAACGCACGAATAGAGATCTGAAACACCTCTATGCCGTATTTAACGGAAAACAGCCGCCGCAATTGAATAACCTTCAGGATATTCTGATAGATTTAGGTATCCAGCCCTGAATCAACTCAAATTGTTTCGTTTTTGGTGAACACCAAATATGTGACACAATATATCTCCTTTATGCAATTGGTGGTTTGTTATGCATCCTGAAAAACGCATTCAATGCTTCCGCCAAGATGTCTTGAGTCGTCATATTATTCTCAACACCGAGATGTTTTAACTGGCGATACACATCGTCGTTAAAATACCCACCTATATGTCTTTTCTTGGTTTTTTCCTTGACTACAGGCATAGATGCAACGGCTTCAGGTTCAGTTTGCAACTCATTTTCATTAACATTAAAAACTTCCGCAAGATTTACCTTTTGTTTGGACATGTTATACCCTCATTTCTTTTGATATGTATTTATACAACGCTTGTATTTCTTGACTGGCTTTTCCACGCGGTTCAAACTCTTGCACAGTCAATCCAGCATTATACGAATCAAGAAACGCTCCACGATCCCCTATATTACATGGAGCACAAGGTATATCAAATACTTTGACTGCCTCGCGTGCTTGATCCACCCGATTGCCTCTTGATGGAACAGCATTGAAAACAATCCGTGCTGGCACATTCGCGATACGAATGACGTTGACCGTTGACGGAATTGCTTCAAGTTCAACAAGCGCAGGTTTACAAGGAATCAACACGATTTCTGCAGCGGTTGCCGCATCTAGTGCTGCTGTTTCTGTGTGTGGTGCTGTATCAATGATAGCAAGGGTAGCGCCGCTTTCTTTCGCTCTGTTTATGGTTTCCGCCAACCTTGAGACTGGATTCGTCACCACAAAAGGCGTTTCGTCTTCACGATGATCTTTCCACTTCGCAGCAGATGCTTGTGGATCCAGATCAATCAAGATGACTGTATGCCCAGACCTTTCTGCCTCAACAGCAAGATGCACAGCAAGTGTTGTTTTCCCTGTGCCTCCTTTTCGGGAAAGAATGGCTAAAGTTTTCATAATATCCCCATTCATCAATCCTGCAAGGTTGCAGTTTTTCAGAATTGATGACTTGATAGATTGCAGGATTAATGTCGTGTTTGTTAGGTAGAGACGACATAAAATCAGACATGAAGAATTACACGTAAAGTTAATAAATTGAGAAGGTATTCTGAGCAATAAAAAAGCAGAACCTACATCCACCGGGGAGTGTTCAGTAATTTTGTGTAATCGTAATTATAAAACGCTATTTGGTCATGGGTTTTTTGACATACTGACGCTTTGATGGTATAATACCTGAAGTGTAGCAAAGTAGAAATTAGTAGACATCTACTTGTCAAGCGATTGCCTTTAGACAAAAGGGGACTTAATGCGTGTCCATAGAGAGATTTCTGTCTACTCAAAAGAACGCGAAATACCGGATTATAACCTTATCGGTGTCATCAAAATCCTAAATAAAAATGACCTTGTTGATATAGAGATAAGCGAGGATGAACAAGTTATTACTGGAACAGAAGATGATATTGTGATGTTGGGGCTCGTGGCAAGTAAGTTTACACTTGAGGGATACCAGAAAACTTTTTCTTTGACATTTATGCACATTGACGAAGCAACAAATATGATGGGAGTGTCTAAAGAGCAAGTATATGGAATCAATGGAAGAACTCGCTGCCGTAGGTTTACAAGACCATTACATTGACGAATCAGGGAACATGACAATCATACAGTTTCATTCAGGAAAACCTATAAAGAATCAGAGTCAACCTCGCCCTAAACGGGATAAAGTGAGAAGACGTAGACGACGCAAGAAGAGATAATAGCACACCTTTTCTCTTTGATTTCTTTTAGATCGTGCTAAAATAGCTTTTGATAAATGGACTTATCAAAAGCTATAGGCGATGTTCTGGATACGCACTTTGTTATCTGTTAATTCACTTAGGGTTACTTCAATATCAACATTTTACGAGTAGCAGTGAAATTGCCGGCACTGAAGACATAGAAATACACACTACTTGCTACAGTTTCACCGATAACATTTATTCCATCTCAATACGTAGCACGACTACGGTGATAATAAAAACCTACTGCCTGATGTCCTAATGCTAACTTCCGGATCAATTGCCCATTTTTTATACCGTTTTTAATTGAACATTTACCAATAGGGAAAAAGGGTTCAATACTGGAAGAGGGAATTCCGATATTTGGCTTATTACGATATCTGATCAAGTCAACAGCAAATGCGCCTACAGCATTTGGCGAATCACAGGATTTTTAGGATTAGTGATCTCGTTGATTTCAATTTGTTTTTTGTGAAATATTGATGAAATAGGTGGGTTATTGACCATCTCATAAAATTCGTAAGTTGTTGCTGAAATAAAGTTTGTTATTTTGAACTATCAGAGTCTCGCGTTTTTATTTCCCCACTTAGGATTAACTGAAGGAGCACAGAGGTGTTCACGGTTGTGTTCTAAAGCTGCAGCTTCCTTGTAGTGTCCCCCATTTTTCAATTCGGATATTTTCCGATTATAGTATTTAATTGCGCGCAAGTATACTTGTTCTGCTGTCAGACCGTCTGCAAACGCTCTATCTATTTCAGAGTCACAGTCGAAAAAAGCATCAGAAACATGCATGTAAACAATGTGTTCAACGTCATAACCAAAAAAAGCGAGACATCCGTGCTTCACAAAATCTGGTCCAAGTTCAGTAGCAGTTTGACAAGCAAAAAAGTGAACTATTTTATTGTTTAGTTCTTTGGGGTGATACTCACCTATATCAAAAATAGGATCAGAATCTTCTCCCATATACACTGTGTCAGTCCCGTGTCCTACACCTGTTATGTAGGCAATATCTTCTTGGGATAATTTAGATTTAACATAAAAACGACGCGCTGATTGATCCTGACAACGTACAATTTCAAACCCTTTTGATTCCAAGTATGGATAAACATGTCGATTCCGATACTCACAAGAACCTTGTGTAATTTTATCATAATTGGAATCAATAGCAAGAATTTTCAAATCAAGTCTCAATTCAACACGTCGCTTTATGTCCGGGCTGTGCTTGTATTTTGTATATCAAAGTTTTCCTTCACGGGCACTTTCAAGCAACATTCTAATCATTCGCTGCTCAATATCAATTAAGGTGCAACCCAAAGACGTTCGACGTTTCACTTCTTTGATGGCCCGTTTTTTGTCAATAATTTCTTTACCTATCGCGCTTATCTCAAATTGTGGACGTAACCGAATGCGTTCTGCAACCAATTCTGACTTTATCTCAAGGGACAAATCGGTAAATGGCACTTGTTCGGGTTCTTTTTCTACCACTTCCCGTAAAGATAGCCATTGCCCGACAAGATCCATAGCCACCGGAGAACTCCAATGGTCTTCATAAGGCATTGGTACGTAATTCGTCATGGGTATCTCCTTTTATACTATAGTATAAATAATTATATTATAATTATAGTAAATATAGAAATGTATGTCAAGTATATTAATATCGGATGTGTAAAGTTATTGCCAGACGGTATGTTGTATAAATCTCGGATTATCTGAATTTTCATATTCCAAGCCCTTAATATTTTTTCAAATATGACATAATTATTAACGGATTGGTTTCAAGAAAGAAGGGCAATCAAGCGTGAAAGACAGCTTGCGTGTAGGTTTACCGGATTATTCGGTATAATTATCAAAGCGTTTGGTGACCCTACCTGCTTACTTAGTTGTTCATCTATTAAAGTATAACAATCAACGCATAAAGCATCGTTGTCAAACAGCATATTACATAGGGCGAATTCATCGTTGATAGGATCGCCCCTTGTTCTCATTGCTATACGAGCATCAAGCTTCCTAAACAAATCAAGGATACAAAGTGAATGCATTGTGTGAGATCTAGGGTTATTCCTATCAACAGCGTTATGATAAATATCTGGTTGTAAGCTTGAGAGGATGCTTGGTGGCATTCTTCACACACAATAGGTTTTAACTTTTTCAATAAAGCTTTGGTTCGTCTTTTATTCATTGTTTATTTCCTTTGTTGCTTTTTACGTATATAACGAACAATTAGATAGATAATGGGATAGAATATAGCAGTTGCTATAAGATAGTAAGGACTGTATTCAGGTTGAAATATTATACCTAAAGACCAGACAAGTGCAGCAACAGAATTGATTTTTCATCGTTTTGCAACTATGAAGACGATAATAGAAGGTAAGAACAACATGATATATCTCCTATATTTATTAGACAATATAACGAATTAAGTGTTAATTTTAGTTAGTCTCTGTTAAACTTGTATTAATATCCATTTGGAGGCTAACTCATGACAGTTATCAGAAGGTAAAAGTTCTTAGAGAATCAACACGATCTTTTAGATATTTTTGTATTGATAAAGTGCGGGTTTTTTCGTCTCCCCGCAGGACGCACCACAATTTACTTCAAAATCAACATCCGTCGCGTCGCAGTAAAATCGCCTGCGGTGAGCGTATAGAAATACACACCGCTTGCGACAGGTTCACCGACAGCGTTTCTGCCGTCCCAATACGCAGCACGACTTTTGCTTTGATAGATACCTGTTGGCTGCTGTCCTAATGTCAATGTCCGAACAACCGCCCCATTTGCTGAATAGATCGTCAAAGTTACATCTGCTGACTTTGCGAGCTGGTAAGGTATCCACGTCTCTGGATTGAAAGGATTCGGGTAGTTTGGCAAGAGTGTTGTTTCTTTTGGTGTCAACACTACCAAGAGTTGTTCAAGGAAACGAATACCTTGTAGTGAGATTGGATCTGTTAGATTCAGCTGCTGTGTTTGTGTAAGCCACTTCTGGACATCTCTTGCATTTAACAGAGTCGTAGCCTGGGAATGAAGAGTTGGCGCATTTTCACCTGCTCCCAATGCGGCTGCAACTTTTACAAGGTCAACGATATTGACAACACCATCACCGTTGATGTCTTCTTTATCTATATCCGATGTGTGATTAAATCGAGATGCCACTTGAACCAAATCAATGATATTTACGATCCCATCGCTGTTTACATCTTCCGGTCTTAGTTGAGGGTCTATAACGATTCCTGTATTGAACAACAGGTGTTTCAATATTTCGCCCTCGCTGTCTGTAAGGATAACATCGGATAGTATCAGGTTTGTTGCTTTAATGTCAAGCACTTCAAATGTAATAGACGCGAGATTACCATCACCGTTAACTGTTCCAGCAACAGAAGTCGCAGCAAGCGTGATTTTATTTGTATCTTCTATCGGCGGTATAGGAAAAGCACCGGTGGGCAGGTAATCTTCATTTGCACTCCCAACATAGCGAAGGACTTTTGAATCGTATATGACACTAAACTGGTAACCGCCAACGTTTTGTCCATTCTCAATACTCACGTTAATGGTGAAGTGTTGTCCATTCGCGGGTGATATGACTCGGTAGGGGGTGATACTCACTCTATTAGTGGTTTGAAGATTCCAGAGATTGATATACTGATCGTTATGCGTTGCAAGGGTGTTTCCATCGGGACTGAACAATACGGTGTTATAATCGCTGTCCCCGTAATAGTTGTAACTATCCGGATTTTGATATACATCAAACGCAGCTTTCGGTCTGGCAGTCTCAACATCCCATAGGTAGACGGTGGTGTTTTCTATAGTTGCGAGTATTGAACTATCAGAACTGAATGAACCCGATTGCCCTTGTATACTGGCTTTGTATGTGCTTGTGTCCACATCTAACAAGCTAGCTTTGTCGTCCTGCATGTTTATCAAGAGTGTTTTGCCATCAGGACTAAACATTACCCGATTGATTATGTCTGTACGTCCTTCAATGGTATTTTTGAGATCACCTGTAGCAACATCCCACAAACGAACTGTACCGTCCGAACTTCCGCTTGCCAACGTTTTTCCATCGGGGCTGAATGATGTGCTATAGACTGCCCCTTTGTGCCCAACAATAGTTCTTTTTATTTCACCAGTAGAGACATCCCATAAATCAACGGATCTCCGTTGATTAGCATTTGCCAATGTAGAACTATCTGGACTGAATGAAAGACTTTGTGCCAAATTTATATGTCCTCCCGAAATAGTGGCTTTGTGTGTCCAAGTGTCTGTGTCCCACAGATCTACTACCACTTCATTTTGCCAACCGATATTACTCATACTCGCCAACGTTTTTCCATCAGGACTGAACAGTAATCTCGCGACATTATCTCCATTTCCATTTAGAGTGCTTTTGCGTACCCGTGTTGCAACATCCCACAATAATATTGATCCGTTCAGTTCTCCAGTTGTCAATGTTTTTCCATCTGGACTAAATGCGATACTATAAATTGAGCGAGTTCTGGAGCCATCAAGTGTAATTATGTGCTCACCTGTAGAAACATTCCATAGGTCCACAGAGTAATTTGTTACACTTGCAAGTGTTTTTCTGTCGGGACTGAACGCTATGCTTGTAATGTATCTTGAAGTGTTAATAATCGTACGGGGTTCATCTTGTGCAAAGGTGCTTAGCTGAACAAATAAGATTAGAAGTATGGATAAAGTAATACGCCTCTTCAAAGTGAATTCTCCATTGTCATAAAAAACCAGACATCAATATCCGTATCTTATATATGAAATAGATTGGAAATAGAAATAAGATTGTTGTTTCGGATGTTTATAGGTTTCCTGCCCAGCGTTAAAGTGAGTTATAAAAGATTATTTTAGCATGAGGATAAGATAAATTCAACCAGAAATCAATCTGATTTACCCCCAGTTTTTCAGGGTCTATATGTACTGCCACCGGAAATTCGGGCTACTCTCTAAGACAAGATTATGGTATAATATCCATCTACTTGAAAGGAGTATCCGATGGCAAAACGAAAACGAAGAACCGTCACCCCCGAGTTTAAAGCCGAAGTTGTTCTTGAGGCTTTTAGCGGTGAAAGTTCCCAAGCAGAAATATGTCGGCGGCATAACCTCAGCGATGAACAGCTTTCAAAGTGGAAGCGACAGCTTCTTGAAAATGCGGCGACCCTCTTTGAACCCGCTGATAAAAAGACTGATGCCGCTGCGGAGCGCATTGCACACCTTGAGCAACTTGTTGGACGATTGACTGTAGTACTTGACATTCAAAAAAAGCCTCGACTTGGTTGAGTTGACCCCAATGGAGCAGCGAAAAATGGTTACGGCATTACGGACAGACTTTTCAGTTCGGCAGATATGTGAGACACTCGGTTTCAACCGAAGCAACCTCTATTATCACCCCAAGCAGGCCCCGTGTGAAGCGGGCCTCCGGGATGAAATAGAGAAGTTATCTTTGCTATATCCAACTTATGGATATAGGCGTATCACACCATTGTTAGTGCGTAACGGATACACCATCGGGTATAAACGTGTTGCCCGATTGATGAAATCCGCGAACCTCTCGGTTTCTGTCAAACGTGTCTGTCAAACCACGACATCCGTTGCGGGTGTGCGTCCCTGGAGCAATCGGCTTGAAAACCTTGATGTCTCCCGATGTGATCAGGTCTGGGTGGGCGATATTACCTACGTCCGCCTCAAAGGACACTTCATCTACGTTTGTCTGCTCATGGATGTCTTCACTCGCATGATCAGAGGGTGGCATATCAGTCAACACTTGACGCAATCTCTGACGCTGAAACCCTTAGAGACAGCATTATGTCAAAGTGTTCCAGAGATCCATCATTCTGATCAAGGCGTTCAATATCTTTCAAATTCGTATATCTCACTGCTTAGGCATCATGGGATTGAGATTTCAGTTGCCCGGAGAGGGTGTCCTTGGGAGAACGGATATGCTGAAAGGCTTATCCGTTCTCCCAAGGAAGAAGAAGTTCATCTCAACGACTATGAGAACATTCACGAAGCGAGAACCCGCATTGAGCATTTTATTACACAGGTGTATAATCACAAACGCCCTCACTCTGCGTTAGGGTATTTGACACCTATGGAATTTGAGCAAAAAAACTTGTCTTAACTTTGCTAAATATTGGTCTGAATAAACGGTAGCACTTCAAACGAATGCCTTATAAACCTAGCGATTATTTTAAAACTCCATATCTACGAAACTCAGATGAATTATGGAAATATATGCATATAGATAAATTCATGTCAATGCTAAGCAATGGATCACTCTATTTTCCTAACATCTATCGCTTTGACGACAAATATGAAGGCACTTTAACAAAACGATCAAGAAAAGAAGTCAAGAAAAAAAGCCTATTAGATAATAATACACTAATAAAATTCACTGAAGTATTAAAAAAAAGAGAAGAAATTAAAAAAGAATATCCTAATGAGAAAGAGAGAGAAAACAGAATATCATCATATTCCTTTGAAGTATTACTAAAAGTTTTTTCAAACCATCTCATTTTTTGTAACTGTTGGTTTATAAAAACTGAAGAAAGCCATTCAATGTGGGCTGAATATGGTGATAAAATCCCGACATCCATAGCCATTCAAACGACGGTGGGTGACTTGAAAAAAAGTTTAAAAATTAGTGATTTTTGTATCCATATAGGTAAAGTTAGATATGTAAACTATGAAAAAGATCATATTAAGGGATATGAAAAGTTTGCGTCAGAAGACTTAACTGATCCTGCCATAGTTCTCAAACTACTTTACGCTCCTGTTATGCATAAAAGAAAAATCTATAATGACGAGCGTGAAGTCAGAGCAATCATCGCATTCGAAAATACCTATGAAAAATACTTAAATGCAGATAACATAAAGAAAGATAGCATAACAGAAATACCTTTCTTTAGTAAACAACTTTTAGATTTAGATACATATCACGACTCCCCAGATGATCATGAATCCGACTTAACACAACGTGTTCGTGTTGGAGAACATGTCTTTATCAACATAAAGACATTAATACAAAAGGTTGTCATACCTCCAAATGCTAATACTTATTTTGAGAAGCCATTAAAAGAACTATTAGATAAGCACGGTATAGACCCCGATATAGTAGAAAGATCTAAAATACCTGATAAAAACCGATGAGAAGTGGTCTACAACAGTTGATTCAGAACCACATCTGGAATCTGTTTCTCTTCAAATCGCAAAGCATAATAATCGTTTGGATTATTAGGTTCTAACGCTAACTTGTTATATGTTTCAAGAGCAATACCTCTAAATTCTCCCCAAAAAGTCTTTACTGATAAAACTGCTTTATTTTCAAATACAAGAAGACCAGAAGAAGCTATAATATAAGCATATCCTTTATATGCAAAGTTTAATTCAGCAAGGACAATTCGTTCATAATCTGGGCATAACAGAAGAATCAAATCATAACTTGACACATCAACAGTAAATTCAGTAATATAGCGTTCGTTTCCGCTCCAATCCGTTTTTTCAGCACCATTAGGATCTCTTTCTTTTGGGTATCTATCAATAGCTACAACCTTTCCGCCATTTTCTATGCCTAATGATTTATTAATTTCATCTACTTTAGTATTAAATGCCTCACTACCATTGTAATATTTTCTACTGATTGAAAAAGGTTCTCGGTCTTTGAATACCAGAACATCATAATAATTATCTTCCCCCAAACCAACTAAATCTGAACCTCTATAAAAAATAGGTTCTAACTTAACCAACAAGACATTTAACATAAGTCTCTCCTGAATATTATTCTTTACCCTTACAATAAGTAAAACACATCTGATTATCTTTGTCAATCTTGTATTGGCAATATTAGATTTTGGAATCTAAGGTAATTTTTGGAATCGTTTCCGCCTGAAAAGGTAAACTTATTCTGTCATAATTAACTGAAACCAATCTATTAAACCTAATCTTTCTAACAACATATTTTGCGGTATTGGATTGACGCTTTCTATATTTATGACATTGAACTGTGCATTAAATGCTGATTCTAAGCCCAATTCATTTTGTATTGCACATATTTTGTTTATTTGCTACAATATATGTTGACGTTGGCAATTCACGGAGCGCGTGAGTTACGTCAGGGCTGCTTCCTAATCATTTTAGGTGCGCCGCAGGTGCAAGCACACCCGCGACGCTTAGCACTGCCATAATACGAGTATGACAGCGCTGGTTTCTATTATATCAGAAAGTTCTTCTTGCTGGTAGTTTAAAGTGGAAACCAGCTCCCTAATGAACTTTGACGTTCAAGTTGGGTAATATTTAAACAGGTCTACAAGCGTTTGCTATTAGACCATTGCCTTTCAGTCCTATATAACGGAGTAAGTCCTCCGAACCGTCTGCAAATTGATCGAGAAATCCGTTCACCCGGGCCCTGAACTCCTCCCACTGGCTCGCAAAGCGATGCATCTTAAACACGTCTACACGCAGCCATCTCCACAACTTCTCAATCGGGTTCAACCACGGTGCATAGGTCGGTAGCCAAACAGGCTTGATCTGTGGTAACTCTGATAACGCATCAAGCACATCTGGATGTTTATGAATAGACCAGTTATCTTGAACAACATAAAGTATTTCTGCTTGTGGATATACTTGTGTCAACTTCTGATACATTTCAATCACTTTCGCACGTCCTACAATGTAGTTATCAAGATAACAGACCTGCCCTGTCAACGCATTCAGTGCACCAATAATTCGCCATTGCTGGTTATTTCCATCACAACTTGCCACAGGAATACTTTCCGGCGGTGCTTGTGTCCAAACACGCCCCGCTTCAGGCCAACGAGTATATCCCATCTCATCCAGAAATACCAACTCTTGTTGACCACGATTGCCAATGGTCTGCTGTAAGCAGGAACACAAATGCAACACTTTCTCCTTATACTCAGGATCCGGACTATACTGCTGCACGCGACCTGAGCGAAGACGCAAACCACAACGAGACAGCACTCTATGAACACCGCTCAGGCTGTATCCTTCTAACCAATCAAGACTCGCACGTAGTGTCCGAAGCGTCCAACGATTTGGGGGAGGCACATCAGTAGAAACAACTTTCGCATTATCCATAACTTCAGCAGGGACTTGGCGCACACGTTCTAATAGTTCTTCTTCTTTTTTTTTTGAAAATCGTTGTCTTGCTCCACCATGTTGTCGCTGTATGAGTTCATCAAAACCTTCTTCTTCATAAATATTCAACCATCTGTAGACAGTATCAGGCTTGCGGCGTTTGAGTAACCCACTTTTTGAAACCCGGTGTGCAGGAATACCATCGTTTACTTTCAACAACGCTGCAGCTTTTTCTCTGACATCAGGCCGGGGGTGATGATCTCTGTATTTAATCAATTTCTGTCTTTCTTCTTCTGAAAGAATAAGTTCTCTGCGTTTTGCCATGATATACTCCTTATATTTAGAATTATATCATTATAACATTACCCCGTTTGAATGTCAAAGTTCATTAGGGTGAGTTGCCTGAAACTTCTTCTATTTGGTTAACAAACCTGTTAACCTTCCCTGTAGACTGTCAAAATGTGTATACACAACCCCGGTGTTACTTAGTGCAGTCTAAAAATGGGATGCCCCTAAGTATTATATATCAGCACGTATAGCAACTTTATACGTTCACATAGATCAACATTAGGTGACATGCTAGTTAGCGATGCTGTCACGCACGGATTATCGCGCACATTGCATGGAGATACTATTGATAGGTATGGTACAGCTGCTACCACAAAGTATCCATTCAATAGAGGTATATATCAGTGAAAAAGTGGTTATCACAATACTTCAGAATTCTAATAGGATTTGTTTTTGGCTTTTTGATTGCTATACTACTTGTTCATGGTACAGAGTTATTTGGTTATGCACAAGCAGATACTGCTACATTTGCGATTATTGGTATAGGAACACTTATTGGAATCGTTTAGCATATCCAACACAAGAGCAACAAATGAATTTTAATGTTTCAGACTTAAAATGGTACGATATTGGTGAAAAAACTGAATTTTATCTAAGGGAATATCCAAAAATATTGGAAGCTTCCTTAAGAACTTTACAAGAGATACAT
The DNA here is from genome assembly GCA_963663765.2 of Candidatus Poribacteria bacterium. Classification (GTDB taxonomy): domain Bacteria; phylum Poribacteria; class WGA-4E; order WGA-4E; family WGA-3G; genus MSPOR6. The sequence continues at coordinate 686,697 of CAXXUA010000004.1, forward strand.
CCAAATGTTTCGAAAACAGAATTATATAAAATAGTCATCAAATCCCATGCAGATCTTATAGGTATTCCCCCTGAAGAGAAAGTTGATTATGCAGAAGATGTTTTACGACAAGTAGAAACGATATGTATTGCACGATCTACACCATTCTGTTTTCGCATTATTGTTTTTCATCTAATAACTCAATTTGATAAAGTTCGGACTGGAGAGTCCCCAGATGTCCGAAAAACGCGAGGAAATCAGAAGCACGGATTTGATGCAGAAGCTGGAAGAAAAAGTGACAAGCCTACGACGAGATATGACACCAGAACAGACTATGAGCTGCCTAATACAGAACAACGACTTCTTTACCATATTAGAAGCCGACGATCTAATAGAAGGAGCAACCGCAGCACTGTGGATACTAATCGATATGATACTGATAAACCTGGGCTACCCAATTCCAGATGACAAAACATAATGAGGTTTAATAGAGCATGGATATAGCAATACTTATTGTGATTAGTTCTATAGCCCACAGAGGTGCATGCGTTATTATACCATTTCCAATAGATTTATTCTCATTATTATTGTATAATATTTGACAAATTTTATTTAGAGAAAGGTAGTTTTCTATGAACAAAAAAGTTCCTGATATTACAGAAAGTGTTAAAGAACTAAAATCCCTCATGAGCACCGCTAAGGATACGACTGAAAAAGACAAAATTCGTATGCTCTATCTACTAAAAAGCGGTGAAGCGAAAAATCGTATAGGTGTAGCCGCTTTGCTCGGTATGTGCCGAGAAACGATTGGCCAATGGTTATCCAAGTATGAAGCAAGGGGACTTGAGCAGTTGTTAGAACGCCGTTATGCTCCGGGACGCAAACCCTTTATGACACCCGATCAACTTGAGACACTCCGAGAAAAATTGAACGAACCAGAAGGTTTTAGCAGTTATGTTGAGATCCACCGATATGTCATTGAGACGTTTGGAGTTGAGATAAGTTATCAGGCGATTTATGCACTGGTGCATGATAGATGGCATGCGAAACTCAAAGTGCCACGCAAAAGTCATATAAAAAAAACGCCGATGCAGCAGATGAGTTCGTAAAGAACTTTTCATCAGAAGTATTCTCTGCTATTTCAGAAAAGCGTTCCACTGGTCAGCGTGTTCGCCTTTTCTGTGAAGATGAAACCAGATATGGCACTTTATCGGACACTCATAGACGGATTACCGCACGGGGTGTCAAACCTGTTGCCAAAATAGATTATACTTATGAGGCAGTTTATCTATATGGAGCTGTTGAACCCCTTACGGGCAAAGGGTGTTTTCTTGAACTCCCTTATCTGAATGCAGCCTGTTTCCAGATCTTTATAGACCATCTCAGTGAGACTTTTCCCGATACCCTAAATGTGGTGATCCTTGATAATGGTCGGTTCCATCACGCAAAAGCGTTGAAAGTGCCTGAAAACGTTGTCCTACACTTTCTACCTCCTTATTGTCCGGAATTGAACCCGATTGAGCGTCTGTGGCAAGATATCAAAGCAAAGTTATTTAGCAAAACATATCAAACCTTGAAACACATGCAAGAAAGCATCACACACATACTATCTGATTATTCTAACGATGTCATCGCAAAAATCACAGGGTTCTCGTATTTTATAAAAACTGCTAATGAGATATAATCAATTAGAATTGGTATTACCAACAATAACATTAACCGCACCGGTGTATTATGCAATCCTATTTGGACGACTACATCTTTTGGAAATAACTTTGTTTCTGTATACATGTTCACTTCTATTCATATCTCTTGCCTTAACGGGTTATTGCTCTACGGTTGGATAGGTCTACTAATTGCAGGAATTGCGACATGGATTGGCATGCCACTTCTAAACTTATTTTTCAGATATAATCCTGGCTCACAATTACAGATATGCGGCATAGTCACTCTAATCTGGACAACGGCTTGTAACCACTCCTTGACTATGTAAGCCGTCTATAATCTGATTTTATTCAAGGGGAGTTCTAACAGAAGCGATTCCCATTTCTATGCTACAACCAGCCCACTAATGAAGTTGTAAATCCAGAGTTCGCGTCATAATGCAACATAGACACGAAAGGAATAAATATGTCAGAAGCCACACAAGAATATCTCTTTAGTCCAACCGAAGACACCAATCCTGGATTCAAAGCCACACTGGAATACATCCGCGAAGTTGCCAAAACCCAACATAGAAAGGGAGAACTATTTGAGCGATTGATGCTGAAATATTTCAGTGAAGACCCTGACTATAAAGAGCAGTTTTCTGATGTATGGCTATGGAAACAGTGGGCACAACTCCGAACAGAATTTGACGGTCGTGATATAGGCATAGACCTTGTTGCCAAAAAACATGATGGTGGAATTTGTGCCATTCAATGTAAATGTTATGCTCCTGAAACTCGGATTTCAAGGAATGATATTCAATCATTCCTCGCCACTGCCTCCCTTCCTCCTTTCGCTGACAACACAAGAATTCTTGTCAATACAGGCGGCGAATTAGGAGAGAACGTGCTCAGAAATATAGAGCCATTAGGAAACAAGTTTCGTATAATTCGCTTCAATGAACTTGAAAGCAGTCCATTTGACTGGCCCGATCTCAGCATACAAGAACCCGAAGCACTTACATATAAGCAAAGAAAGTTTGCTCTGGAAGACCATCAAAGAGAAGCGTTTGATGATGTTATCAACGGCTTTAACAAACATGACCGCGGCAAACTTATTATGGCGTGTGGTACAGGTAAAACTTTCACAGCACTCCGTATTGCTGAAGAAATCGCAGGAATTGAGGGAAGAGTGTTATATCTCGTGCCATCTATCGGTTTACTTTCACAAGCAATGCGTGAATGGTCAGATCAACGCGGAATAGATCATAGTTACATCGGTATCTGCTCCGACAGAAGCGCAGGAGATAAAACCGAAGATGCATCTATTCAGGAACTCAAAATTCCTGTCACAACAGATCCATTAGCAATCACACAAGCATTACAGAAAACTGACACAAATAAAATGACAGTAGTTTTCTGCACCTATCAATCGCTTCCGAAAATTGAGGAAGCACAGAATTCAGGGTGCCCCTCAATTTGATATAATCCTCTGCGATGAAGCACACAGAACCACCGGCATAGACAAACCCGGAGATAAAACATCGCCATTTATCCTTGTCCACGATGCAGAACGAATACGTGCTAACAAACGCCTCTATATGACAGCTACTCCCAAACTTTATACCGAAAGTGCAAGGACAAAAGCAGCTGAATATAATGTTGACGTGTTCTCTATGGACGATGAAGAGAAATACGGACCCCAATTTCATAGGCTTCCCTTCTCAAAAGCCGTTGAAATCGGTCAACTTTCCGACTATAAAGTAGCAATATTTAGCATATCTGAATTTGAAGTCAATTCGGCACTGTCAGGTGATACCGGTAAGTATGGTAGCGAAATAAATATAAACGATGCAACGCGTATCATCGGTTGTTGGCGTGCATTACAAAATCCTGAAGATAAGGAAAAAGATGACGAAACACGCAAACCCTTAAGACGCGTAATCGCATTCACAAACAGAATTGACGAGTCAAAGGCTTTGGCACACTATTGGAATGATATTATTGAAGATGCAATTATAAAACTACCGGAAGATGAAATACCTAACGATTTTGCATGCGAAACGAAACACGTTGACGGAACAGTCCACGCACTGAATCGAAAGGCACGTATTGATTGGCTCAAAGGTGATACTGATGGTGTTTGTCGTATTCTCTCCAACGCAAGATGTCTCTCCGAAGGTATTGATGTTCCCGCACTTGACGCTGTTATCTTCTATAAACCCCGAAAATCCCATATTGATGTCGTCCAAGCAGTCGGTCGTGTCATGCGTAAAGCACCCGGCAAACAGTTCGGTTATGTCATATTGCCCGTCGCAATTCCTGAGAATAGAGACCCTGCCGCAGCATTAGATGACAATGAAAGGTTCTCAAATGTCTGGAGCGTCCTAAACGCACTTCGTTCACACGATGATAGACTTGACGCTAAAATTAACAGTATTGACCTTAATCAAGAACTCCCTGATCAGATTGTCATTGGTGGCAAGGGTAGCGGAAATGGTGACCATACTCAGATTACCGAACAACTCCCCCTTTTACCGATTGAAATTCCCATAGAGGCAATTATCTCAAAAATTGTTCAGAAATGCGGTGATAAACCATATTGGGAGAACTGGGCAAAAGATGTTGCTAAGATCTTTGATATACTTGTTGACCGCATCAATAATCTATTGGAAAATACCGAAAACACCGCGTTAATCAAGAAGTTTGAAAACTTTTACACCGAGTTGCAAGAAACAATTAACGACTCTATAACACGGACTAACGCTATTGATATGATGGCACAACACATCTTGACACGCCCTGTATTTGACGCACTCTTTGAGAATTATGACTTCTCATCTGGTAATCCAGTCGCAATTGCCCTGAATAGTCTACAAATGGATTTTGCTGAATTCGGGCTTGAAAGTGAAACTCGCGATTTGAAAGGTTTCTATGAAAGCGTTCAGAAACGTGCTAGTGGGATCAAGAAAACCGAAGGAAAGCAAAGTGTGCTATCGGATTTATACGAGCAGTTTTTCAAAAAAGCACTAAAAAAAGAAGCAGACCGACTCGGCATTGCGTACACACCAATTGAACTTGTTGACTTCATTCTACATAGTGTCAACGATGTATTGCAGGAGGAATTTGGGAAAAGCCTCAGCGATGAAGGTGTTCATATCCTTGATCCATTCACCGGAACCGGAACGTTTCTTGTGCAACTTCTCCAGTCCGGACTCATCAAACCTGAAGACCTTGAACGGAAATACCACGAAGAACTCCACGCGAACGAAATCCTCTTACTTGCCTACTACATCGCATCTGTCAATATTGAGGAAACATACCGCGTTCAGCGCGGGGAAGATACCAATTACGAACCATTTGACGGCATTATCCTGACAGATACCTTCAATCTGAATAGATACAAAGAAGAAAAACTACAACAAGATACCCTCCTTCCTCAAGAACAACGAATGGTAGAAAACAATGAACGGGTAGAACGTCAACAAAACCTTCCAATTGAGGTTATCATTGGCAATCCACCTTGGTCAGCATGGCAAAAGAGTTCTGCAGACGACAACCCTAACGTACCATATCCTGTACTTGAAAATCGTATCAGCAAAACCTACGCTGCACGCTCGACAGCAACGTTGAAAAATAGTCTATACGACACATACAAAATGGCAATCCGGTGGGCAACTGACAAACTTCAAGAACGAGAACAGGGGATCGTTGCCTTTGTCACCCCTGCTTCTTGGATAGATGGAAATGTTGATGCGGGAATTCGTGCTTGTCTACCGGAGGAGTTTAGTGTAATTTATGTCCTGAACTTATTAGGGAATGCCAGAATATACGGAGAGCAAGGAAAATACCAAGGAGAAGGTGTGTTTGGGAATGCTACACAATCACCTGTTGCTATCACACTTCTTGTTAAGAACCAAAATACTGGAGATGACGACTGTCGTATTCACTACCGAGATATAGGTGGCAACCTCAAGCGTACAAAGAAACTGGAGATGCTGAAAGAGGTAATTTCAATATCAGGAATCAATGATTGGAAAATAATCACACCAAATTCATATCATGATTGGATTGGACAACGTAGTGATGCATTTACCCGATTTTATCCAATTGGATCGGAGGAAGCAAGGACGCGCAGGTCAGATCATACCATCTTTCGTTTATACAGTAACGGATATAAAACCGGAAGAGACGCACACATCTACAATTTCTTACGCGATTCCTGTGCCGAGAACGCGCAGCTAATGGTACAAGACTATCTAGATACGCTTTCAGAATTTGAAACGAATCCTGGACGTTCAGTAAATGAGATAACAAGCCAACACAACTTAAATATTAAGTGGGATGGAGATCTTAAGAATAAACTGCGGCGAAAGAAAAAACCAGAATTTAAAGAGGACTATATCCGAAAAGTTTCGTACCGACCATTTGTTGCCACGAATTGTTATGCTGACCATTTTTTCGCACAAAGAAGAGGCAAGATGCATCAAATCTTTCCCAACAGTTTAAGTGAAAACCGCGTAATATGTGTCCCAAACAAAGGTTCTAAAAATCCGTTTTCCGCTCTGATGACTGATACGATGCCAGATATGCACTTTATTGAGGCAGCACAATGTTTTCCGCGGTGGACACATTCGGTAACTGGACACACTTCTCAGCTATCAAGCGGAGGCGAAATGCGTTTTGACAACATTTCAGATACAGCACTTCGCGCCTTCCAACAACAATATCCCGACGACTCCATCACAAAAGACGACATATTTGACTATGTTTACGGTATCTTGCACGCCTCCAGTTATCGAGAACAGTTCGCCAATGATTTATCGAAAATGTTACCACATATCCCGTATGCGCCAGACTTCCGCGCCTTCTCAGAAGCAGGAAAAGACCTTGCACACCTCCACCTCAATTATGAAACCTGCGATCAATATCCAGGACTGAAAGTTGAATCCATCAAAACTCAATTATTTTGGGAAGAAAAACCGGAACACTTCCTGTTACGGAAACAAGCGATGAAATATAAAGATAAGAATACAAAAGACATCCTTATTATCAACGATCATGTTATGTTAACAGGCATCCCTGAAGAAGCACATCGCTATGTCGTCAACGGCAGAACCCCACTGGAGTGGTTTATCAACCGATACAAAATAACAACGGACAAGAACAGCGGCATCGTTAACGACGCAAACGCATGGTTTGAAAATCCGCGCGACCTCATCACTGCAATAGAACGCATCGTCCATGTCAGCGTCGAATCCGCCCGCATAATTGGCAACCTACCTACCAAGATAACTTAAGGAAACAATTTAGTATTGATAATTAAAAACTGGTAAATAGAGAACCCCTTTGTTATTATGAAGTATACCAAAAACTGGGATAATTAGTTGTATCTATTATGATTTGTGCTGATCAATGAATTCTATATTTTTACAAACACTCAGAGACACGCTTGCTAATGCCAGTAAACCCAGTTGCGTTTATGATACTACTATCGCGATTGTGCGTGCTTATGGACATGCCGGTTTGTCTAAAGTTATTGAGTACTTGAAATCCGAACAAGATACACTTTCCGACTTGATATACGAGATGGAAAGTGTCGCGACCTTGATTAAAACACTGCGGACAAACGATAGACTTTTTTATTTATCCTATTTCCGAGATGCCCAAATAAATGCGAAGGTGTTTACCGTGGACGATGCGCGCACGTTGTATGTGCTGGAAAATGCCAGCGATCTGCTGAACGGAGGGACAAAGCGACATGATATACCCTCTCACACGATCCTTGATGATGTTAATGAATTTCGTGAGTTGAATCATCTGAAGACTCTGATGCACCAGTCCGGTAAAAGTGGAATAGATAATTTATTGTTGCAATTGCGAGCAGATAGAGACCATCCACAGACAACTTTAGATTTGAATCAAAGAAGAACACTCTATGTGTTAGAACGTAATTACCAAGACATCACCAGTGAACTCTTCCCACAGTTTGAGTTTCGAGAACCCGTTGTGGAGAACAATCACGAAACTAACCAAACCGCAAAAGCAATGATGAAACAGATACGCCAATCTGAAAAACACTCCGGTAAGTCGTGGTCAGAAACGGTGGATAATACAAAGTTATACATACCGCAAATGATGCTTTACGGTATGCGACCTTTGAACCAGATATATGGGACACCTCTTGATGAATGGAGATTTGACACGTTTTTCTACGATGAGGAAACTTATGAGAGCTGCAATGTAGAGGATCGTGTGTGGTCGCAAGTTCACTATCTGTTAAACTCTATGCGCCCACAAGAAGCAATGAAATACCTTGATACTGAAGGCTATCTGGAGATATATACTCCATCTCATTTTAAAAGCCCAGATCACGCTGCAGCAACACTACTGAGCGATCTAATATGGGCAATGGTGATCAATGAAGAATTTATTTATGACACGGAACGCGAGGTTACCCCTGCCCCGCTACAAGATTACACTTGGGTGAAGCCTGTATATGAGACATCACCATCAAACCTACCCCGCTACAATATTTCACATCGTAAACCGCGGCTGCAGTGGAATGAACCATCACAGAACTTAACAGAGGAAAACCAACTGGCGATGAAACTACTCAGGAAAATACAGGATGAGAACGTGAAAATTGACTACAAGAAACTCTATCTACTACAACTGGCGGAATACGGCGTGAAGGGCAGCAACGAGGAATTGGATCAACTACGCAAGGCGAACGACGAACTGATGGAGTGGCTGGGGAGAGTCGAGCAGGAACTCTCGTACCTGTGCAGCCTGCCACCAAAACAAGCGATGGATCGGCTACAAGTATCGGTGGAATTCCACAGAGCAGCTATGCAGAGTAATCCGAATTTGGGTGCATACTACCTGATCAAAGGACTGATGCAACAACTGATGGAGCAGACCGAGTGTTAGTAGTAATACAAGTAACAGATGTCATCAATAGTGATAGTTTCGTTTTCTCTGATAGGTAATATTTTCTTGACTAAATTCAAAAAATACCTATCCTACTTGTATCTGCTGGATAGGAATGCAATCATTAACTTTCCCTGTTAATGTCCTATCCACCCATATTGCATTGGAGAAAGCAGGTGCAGTTATTCTGCTGATACAATAATTTAGCCCGGAGTGAAGTGCCATTGATTTTTTAGACCATAATTTCGTAAAGTTAAGACAAGTGTTCTTTCTCAAATTCAATAGGTGTCAAATAACCATAGTTATATGACGCTATTTCGTCTCATTGAAAGCAAACACAAAAAATAAACTGATCGGAGGATCAATCATGAATATCAAACAAAAATTAGGATATATGTTTATCGGGTGTCTATTTACAATCGCAGGATACATCCTCGCATCGCTGGGTGGAGATACGACACACGCACAACAAAATGAATAGGTGATTGATAAAATCGTTTGTAGAGAGTTGGAAGTTGTTAACACTGCAGGAAAGGTAGTTGCCAGTATCGCTTCAAGTGATAATGGTGGGATTATGTCAGTCCAGAACACCGCAGGAAAGATCGTTGCTGGCATCGCTGTAACTGAACATGACAGTGGGATTATGTCAGTCCAGAACACCGCAGGAAAGATCGTTGCCTTTATTAGTGCAACGGATAATGGTGGGGGTATGTCAATCCAAAACACCGCAGGAAAGAATATTGTCGCTATCAATGCAACGAAAGATGGTGGGGGTATGTCAATCCAAAACACCGCAGGAAAGAATGTTATCCGCTTCGGTGTCACTGAAAAAGGCAACGGGGGTATACAAACCTACAAAGACGGTTGGCGTATCCATTAAAGGAACAAAATGATGAATAACACAAGCATCGTCCAATCGGACAAAGACACAAGTGCCAACATCACACTCAGACAAGAGACTGAAAATCTAATCAGGGCAAGTATCGCGCCGAATACACTGAAAGCATATCGGCATGCTTTGGCGGGGATTCAGACGTACCTTTCGGATCATAACTTAGAGATTTCTGATGGTGCTTTAGCTGCTTATATCACAGAGCTATATGGACAAGGACGCGCGCCTTCGTCAATATCTATTGTGGTGGCTGCGGCGCGTTGGCAACTGCGGAATGAAAGCAAGAATTATGATTTACCGGTCACCACTCGGACATTAGCAGGCATTCGACGCGAAGGAAAAAATCGCGGACGTGGACAAGTCACTGGACTTGATTGGCAACAAACAGAACGAGTCTGTGCATTCGCTGAATCGGAAAACACGATCGCAGGCTTACGTGATAGTGCGATGATACGGCTTATGTCTGATTGTTTGCTTCGCGTTTCTGAAGTGGTCGCGGTAGATGTATCGGATTTTGAAAAGCAAGCTCTGATAGTTCAAACATCCAAGACAGATCAAGAGGGTGCGTCAACCGCGCTTTATGTGACAAATGTAACACGGGACATCATAGAAAGGTATAAAACGCGTGCGGGTATCACATCGGATGCATTGTTTCGTTGGATACGCCGGGGTGATCATATCCAATCGAAAAGATTGACGGATTTCTCTGCGCGGCGGATCATACAGAAACGTGCATCTGATGCCGGTGTCAAAGGATTTATTGCTGGGCATTCGCTTAGGGTTGGTTCTGCGGTTGCTTTGGCACAAGCGGGTGCTTCCGTTGTGGAGATGCAAATTGCGGGCAGGTGGAAAAGTTCAGAGATGCCGGCACATTACGCGAAATCGGAACTGGCGGAACGCGGAGCAATCGCGAAGTATAAAGAAAAATAACGATAAGTAATTCAAAACTCTACCATAATAAGAACTCTTTTGATATAATGAAACCATTATATTTTCCTCAAAAGGCGTTCTCTTAGATTTTAAGAAAGTCAGACCCGGGAAACTCACAAAATGAATGACATTGTAAATGCTCACTATACACTTGGCAAAGCTGCGCTTGAGGATGGACAAGTTGACCAAGCGATCACACATTTTGAAGCGTCTTTGAAACTTGACCCTGAGTTTATTGACGCTCACCACGCCCTTGCTCTGTGTTACTTCTCACAGCATAAACTCCGAGAAGCGAAAGACGCTGCACAAGCTGCGCTCAAACTTGACCCAACCTACGAACCTGCTCTCTCCTTCTTACAAGCCATCGAGCCACAGGAAGCAAGAACAGCCGCTGAAAAGCAGATACCTACCGAAAATACGGAACAACCTGTCAGACCTGTTCCGAGTCAACAAACAAAGCCATCTGTTGATGAAACGGAACTTGATACTCACAAAGAGATGGAACGCGGACTGGTTTTCCTCAATAATAAACAATACCCGCAGGCAGAAGCTCTGTTCAAAAGGGTGATAAAAACAAACCCACAAGACGCACCAGCGCATTATCACCTTGCACAAACATACTTAGAAATCGACGCATTGAATGACGCACAAAAAGAAGTTGACACAGCTTTACGGCTGAGCCCCCAGTATCAACCCGCACATCAACTGCGAGACGCAATTTTATTCGTCGCCAAGCGGAACAAACAGAAACAGCTTCAGAAGAAACTGAAACGTTACCTGATCCCGTTTGCAATTGTCGTAACCCTCGTCTTTATTGCGTTCAATCTCGGTTTTTTCCGCAGTCTATTGCCAGAGAAGTCTCCGCCTGATGTCGCTATTGATGCAATATTAGAGGATCCTGAAAACAAGAACGGGCTTATTGATGCGGGGGAACTGGTGCGACTCAAGTTGACGCTTACGAACAGTGGCAGCACTGTGAAAAATGTCAAGGTGCGTCTTTCTCCAAAGTCTATCGGTGGGTTGCGGTATGATCTCCCCGACAGACAGTTGACGCTCCGTAAAAATGGATTTGAAACGCTGCGTATCCCGATGACTGCGGATCAACAAGCACGCACGCAGAAAATAACGATACAAATAGAGGTCTTAGATAAATCGCTTGTTGTGCTTGCAACCACAAGCGTTCACCTGCATATCAAATCAAAATAAGGAAAATAATATGGATAGACGGCTACTCCAGCGCGCGTTCCAAACAGAATATAGAAAGCGCGGTTTTCTTATTTCTTTTCTCACCCATGTCATCGTGTGCCTCATCTGCAGTTTCTTTTTCATCAACGCACAGATACAAGAAACTGAAGATGAAATACATGTAGAACTTATAGAGGCACGATCGCGAAAGAATAAAACACTGCCAATACCAAAGAAAGAACCCGAACCGCCAAAAGAAGAACCACCCAAACAACCTGAAATAATACCTATACAACCTGAAAAAACGACTCTCATCAAGCAAAAGCGAACGATGCAGCAAAAACAGGGGGAAGTCAAACAAACAGAACATCCCGCCGAAATACCCAAGATGCAAGCCACAAAAACGGAGACAGAACACCTACAACCCAATAGTCTAAGTGACACCTCAAAAACTGAAGATGTGCCAATCGTATTAGAGACCCCAGATTTGTCTACAGACGCGGATTTGACACCTACGCCCGATTCGGTATTAGCACCCATAGGAGGAGAAACCGCGACCGCTGCAGAAAAAAGTGTCGGGAGACGCAAAGGCACTTACGCAAGAACAACAGGCACAAAAAAGGGACTCAGTATCGGTGATCCAAGCACAGGAACAGCGAAAACAAACGGTAAAGGAAACACGAACTCTGGAAAGGGGGACACAAAATATGGTGGCACAAACTCTGGAAATGGTGACACATTTAGCAGTATCATACAGCAAATCACTGATGATATTATTCAAAGCAGTGCCGGCGCACCTATTGATGTCGTCTTTGTCGTGGACGCTTCTGGCAGTATGCAAGACAATATAAACGCAGTCGCAGAACATCTCGGACTCATGATTGATGCATATAAAGCGTCTGAGATTGATTACCAACTCGGCTTAACCGACTTCTTTGTGGATAGAACGGGCAACCAAAAGATTACGGTGTCGCCCCTGACAACAAGCTTACAAAAATATAAACAGATGCTCTACGCAATTATACCCACTGGTGATGAAAACGCGCTCGATGCAATTCATCAGACCGTGACAGAAATGCAATTCAGACCCAATACTGTCAAACATTTTATCCTCGTCACTGATGAACCTTTCACCAGCAAGCTTGGGGAAACAGTTGATAGCACAATCAATCTTTGTAGACAAAATGAAATCTATGTGAATGTGCTCGGCTTGAATATGCCACAACACAAACGGCTCGCAGAAGAAACGGATGGCACATTCCACGCTGTCCCTCAAGACCCGAAATCGCAGATACTCACACAACAACCTAAAACAGTTCAGGACATCGGACAACGTATACTCAGAGATGCTGCCAACCTTCCCACAGATATTATACTATTCGTTGATACAAGTAAAAGTATGGAAAGCAAAATGGATTATATCACACAACAGATCAATATGTGGAGACGCAGCTGGGATAACGCAATGATTGACTATCGTATCGGCGTCGTCAGATACAGAGCAAAAGGCAGCGTCAATATCGTCAACGTCTACAACCCACCCCAAACACAACAACAGATACACAAGATTTTAGAAATCCCCACTCAAAATGATGAGAACTTGTTTCACGCTGTCATTGAAGCCATAAAACGCATAAAAACAAGACCCAACGCAAAAACACATTTTATACTCATCACAGATGAACCCGGAAATCCAAAACAAACTATCACCGGCACCATATTGATGCTGAACGAAAAAGGAATCGTCGTGAGTGTGATCGGAACGATTGACACATTCCAACAACAAGTCGCACAACAAACAGGCGGAATTTGGGTGGAAATGCCAAACGCACACAAAAAAAACGAAACATATCATTGAGCAACATATCACCATATTTGACTATACTCAACAAGAAGGAAAACAAATGAACTTTAAGCAAAAGCAGGATACATGTTATTACAGCGTATCTCATAAATATTTTAGTGACATACGTATGCAAGCAAGAAGTACAAAACCTAAATAATTTTCAGCGTAGTATTCCCAACGAACAACTAAACGCCGATAATCCTCTAACCAACTGAAAAATCTTTCTACTTTGAAACGACGCTTATACCGTCGTAAACGCCGACCCTCCTGTGTAGCCTGTTTTTTTACGATTCTTTTTATGAGGTGCTACCATTTCAATACCACGTTCCCTCAAAGAAGCATCTAAAGGATCAGAGGCATAGGCTTAGTCACCAATCAACACTGCGGGGTTTTCGGATATCCAACATGCGTTCAATGCCGGTTCAACCAGGCGCACCTCATGACAAGAGACATCTGTAATGAAAACATTCACAGGTCTTACAATACTCAACTTTATACGCGGTGTTGTGGACATGGAACATTCAGAATTAATTACAAACGAGTTTCGGGCATATAATGTGATCGGTAGACAAATGAAACATGCTGTTATCAATCACTAAGAGCAGTCGCGGACGGTGACGTGCATACGAATACGATAGAGAGGTTTTGGAGTTTGCTAAAACGGGCATGGTACGGACAACAACACCATTATCGGTCAAAATATACGCCTCTATATAGCTGAAGAATGCTACAAGAATAATTATCAAGATATCAATGCATTCGCGAAATTTATAGCAGATTCAATGAAATTTGAAAGTTAATTGAACTTTTGCGAATTAACGTGATATTATAAAAGAAGTGTGGCATGTTACATACCACACTCAAATACAGCTGTTTGCCATCCGTCACTGTCACAGACATACGTTTGGTAAACAACTATATAATCACTTATTTCTTATCAAAAGTCAAGGGAATCAGTTTATTACCAATCTTTGTATAGCACGTTATATACAGTGCCATCAGATTTTACGAAAAACATAATTGATTCTACCTTGTGCCGAGTTACATGTCCTGTAACAACCTTCTTTTGTGACTTTAAACCTTTGACAAAAGCATTAGAACTATCGGAACGTGCGTTTTCACGCATCTTGTTAATGGCATCACTATGAACAGAGCTTACAAGACTATCTCCACTCGAATTACGCGTTTTAGACTTCCATTCATACCTGTCAAGGTAAGGGTTATACCACATTTCACCCTGTGTTTCAGATTTCTCTAATTTTAGTGGTGACTTTAATGGATCGATCTGTGGGATAAATGGCTCTTCTAACGGTTTATTATTCTGTAGGGCGGGCACATAATCATATTGTGGCACAGAAAACTGCTTCTCATTTGTCCATATAAAAATCTTCCCACCAGTGTAATCATCAGTAATATTTTGTGGCGGACCAATCCTCTGGATTACTTCAGATATATGACGACCAACATTAGCCTCTTTGATTTCTTCTACTATCAATTGTTTTTCCAACTGCTTTTTCTCTTTATAAGACTCTGCTTCCTCAACTGTTTCCAGAAAAATGTAACCGATTGTCCCTGCCACTGCCACACCTGATAAAACAGCAATACCATTAGATATTGATTTTCCAGAACACCCAGTTAATATAGTAATTAACGCTACTATCACAACAAAATTTCTAAACATTGTACATCTCCTTGTTTTAGTCTGTAGGTCGAGGTTTGAAGTTCATTCCTACAAATTGCATCGTCTCAGTAGGAGCGAACTCCAAATCTCGTGCTAATAAATCTTAGCTAGGTAGTGTTTACATATTCTTATATTGTTATGAGAATTGATGCGAAATATACAAAACCGAGATACCGGTCTGCGTATTTATCATAACGTGTTGCTACACGACGATACTGTTTTAATCGATGAAAGAAACGTTCTATTTTGTTTCGCTGTTTATATAACTCTTTGTCATAGGTGCGTATTTCAGTGCGATTTTTGCGCGGCGGTATCACAGCCGTCGCATTGTTGGAGACGATCTCCTCTATAAAAGCATCCGAATCGTAGGCTTTATCTCCTATCACATACTGATAAGAAAAACCTTTGATCAGTGCAGATGCTTGCGTAATATCATGGCATTGTCCTGCTGTCAAAGTAAACCTGAGAGGTATCCATTCATCGCTGAGAGATAGATTTAGTTTCGTGGTAAATCCGCCTCGGCTCCGACCAAGTGCTTGTGTTTCTTGTCCTCCTTTTTTTTAGGTGCACCGGCTGAGCAGGAGTGGGCGCGCACTATCGTGCTATCAACGAGAATGGTAGAAATCTCACTCGCATCGTGAACTTGAAAAATACCCGATTCACACCATCTACCGAACCGACGATAGATAGTGTTCCAGTATCCATAGACTTTAGGCAAAGCACGCCAGGAAGCTCCTTCTTTAGTCATCCAGATAAGTGCAGAGAGAAACCGTCTGCAGTCTTGTGGATCACCAACATAGACGTTGGGATACGCTCGGAGAAAAGGTAAAAGGCTTTTCCAAGCTGCGTCACTGATGGAATGGGGGAGTTCTTGGGATTTATCTGTTTTTTCGCTATTCATATATACAAAATACTATAATTTCTGTAAAATGTCAATACAAATTAAATGTAAACACAACCTAATAACCTTTGATGACTCACTCTGTCATCATCTATCAACTGCGCGATGCAAAATGGATGACCAAAGAGGTAATGGGCGCAGACAAAAATCCTGCCACAAACTTGTTATAGACTGGTGTTAGGGCAATAATCGGTCAACACATCTGCCGTCAACCTCTGAATTATAGCGCATATTGCGTTAATACTTTCTTACGAAATATGGTAAAAAGTGTCTATAAACGCAGTCAGGACATACTGCCGTCAACCTCCCAGAGAATTTGCACGATTGGAGGTCGACAGCAGACACCCCAAAAATCCGTGCAAAACCAAAATTAACTTGACAGCAACTGTGCGGGTTTGTTATCATATACATGTCATTTTCGGATAGCCTTCTAATCGAACCAATTTGGAATAGAAACTTTTCATACTTTACGCAGACGGATAAGATTGGCAGAACTTCTAATCGAACCAATTTGGAATAGAAACTGCAGTAACTGACAATGACCTTGACCCATATTTGAGCACTTCTAATCGAACCAATTTGGAATAGAAACCCAGTAGCTCCTCCCTGTATAGCCTCGTTCAATCCTACTTCTAATCGAACCAATTTGGAATAGAAACCAGACAGTTCATAAGCAATACTATGCCGATCCAGACTTCTTCTAATCGAACCAATTTGGAATAGAAACCACACACCATTTATTCCTATTTGGAGCAGAGGTACAACTTCTAATCGAACCAATTTGGAATAGAAACTTTGAATTCATATAATACTCCTTGTGTTGACTAACACACTTCTAATCGAACCAATTTGGAATAGAAACCGAGCTGCTGCTGTCCATGCACCTGTGCCTAACGACTTCTAATCGAACCAATTTGGAATAGAAACTTATCAGTATAGCAGAATTGTATAAACTTATCAATAACTTCTAATCGAACCAATTTGGAATAGAAACATGTCACGTTTTTCTGCTGCAGAGAATGCCCCTTTACTTCTAATCGAACCAATTTGGAATAGAAACAATGCTGCGTTGGCAGATAAGGTTATGCAGCGTATTCTTCTAATCGAACCAATTTGGAATAGAAACGACCGCTCAGATTTCTTGCATTGTACGGTTGTATTTCACTTCTAATCGAACCAATTTGGAATAGAAACATATAGAAAATGATTTCCGCATTCACAAGGTAGTTGACTTCTAATCGAACCAATTTGGAATAGAAACTTTGCAAATATTAGCTGAACGCACAAAAAATCGTAGACTTCTAATCGAACCAATTTGGAATAGAAACTGACAAGCAACTCAATACCTTGTTTAGTTAGGTGAGACTTCTAATCGAACCAATTTGGAATAGAAACGCTTCGGTTGGTTGGTTGGTTACTTCGGTTTTTCTACTTCTAATCGAACCAATTTGGAATAGAAACATCTTTGTACTGGGCGAAGTCTCAATTGGTGATTTCTTCTAATCGAACCAATTTGGAATAGAAACTGAAACGAAGTTTCTGGGTCATCATCATACCATTTTCTTCTAATCGAACCAATTTGGAATAGAAACAACACGCCTCGCCTCTTTGTCATTGTCTTTAAAGACTTCTAATCGAACCAATTTGGAATAGAAACTACGATATAAGAATGATGAACACCATGATTGAAACCTTCTAATCGAACCAATTTGGAATAGAAACCCCTCATTATTCCAATTGTCAATTATGTCATTCACACTTCTAATCGAACCAATTTGGAATAGAAACGATGTTTATGATCCTATCAGTGGTTTTGGCAGTATAGCTTCTAATCGAACCAATTTGGAATAGAAACTCTCATTTGACCATGCTTTTTGTGAATGTTCATTACCTTCTAATCGAACCAATTTGGAATAGAAACAATAATGCTCGTAATGTAATAACTTCGGGAATAGAAGTCTTCTAATCGAACCAATTTGGAATAGAAACGTCAACGCCATCGGCTCTTTTCTATCTGCTAACGCCGCCTTCTAATCGAACCAATTTGGAATAGAAACGTTGCTTTTGCGATTTCTTTTTCTATACCTTTCACTTCTAATCGAACCAATTTGGAATAGAAACACTTTCCGACGACGGATAACCCGTCCACCCACAATTCTTCTAATCGAACCAATTTGGAATAGAAACTCCGTTTCTCATCATCTTCTAAAGATGTGTTACAAGCCCAACTTCTAATCGAACCAATTTGGAATAGAAACTTCTCCATATCTGAGCAGTATAGGATTAGGTGATTTACTTCTAATCGAACCAATTTGGAATAGAAACAAAACCAAATTCTTCCAGTTCATCCAATGTTTCAGCCTTCTAATCGAACCAATTTGGAATAGAAACCTTGACGACATTTTGAAGTATTTAGGTATCAATAAACTTCTAATCGAACCAATTTGGAATAGAAACGCGTTTTCTTGCGTTCAATTGATATATATGGGTGGGGCTTCTAATCGAACCAATTTGGAATAGAAACTTTGGAATGGTTTTTTATATAATTTTACTGTCACGCACTTCTAATCGAACCAATTTGGAATAGAAACTTCATTTTCAGGGAGTATATGAATGATTTTGTCTACTTCTAATCGAACCAATTTGGAATAGAAACTTCATAAGTTGTTTCAAAAGAAAACTGATATTTTTCACCTTCTAATCGAACCAATTTGGAATAGAAACTTTCCTGCTCTTGTATAGGAGTAGAAATCACTTTGACTTCTAATCGAACCAATTTGGAATAGAAACATTTCAAACGCTTTTTTAAGGTTCATCTGTATTCTCCCTTCTAATCGAACCAATTTGGAATAGAAACAAGTTAAAGTGACGTGTGAATCCGAAGGACTGGATGCCTTATAATCGAACCAATTTGGAATAGAAACTTTTGACTTTATCGTTTGTTGAAGTCAAATGTTTTTACTTCTAATCGAACCAATTTGGAATAGAAACTGAAGAACATACTGAAACTGAAAAAGAACTTGCACCCCTTCTAATCGAACCAATTTGGAATAGAAACAGTGCAGGTGCAGGTGGGAGTTGTATACCCATTGACTTCTAATCGAACCAATTTGGAATAGAAACGATCCGCCAGTGCAACCCGATGAACCTGAGCAGCCCAGCTTCTAATCGAACCAATTTGGAATAGAAACAGAATATGAGCCGTCTGGGAAAGCTGCGAGCGAACTTCTAATCGAACCAATTTGGAATAGAAAATCCAGTATATTCATTGTATATGAGTTAATCGCAAAAGCTTCTAATCGAACCAATTTGGAATAGAAACGTTCCTAAACTTGTCCATCGCAATTCTGATGTTAGACTTCTAATCGAACCAATTTGGAATAGAAACTGCTATAGCCAAACGTTTCAAACTTGCTGAATGACACACTTCTAATCGAACCAATTTGGAATAGAAACCAACTTATGAATGTCTGTTGTGTTTACACCTGGTTCACTTCTAATCGAACCAATTTGGAATAGAAACTTTCCTGTCAAACCTTTTTTCAATAAAATTGTTTGGACTTCTAATCGAACCAATTTGGAATAGAAACCAGCAATAAACGCATCACAAAGAATTGAAAAAAAATGGTACTTCTAATCGAACCAATTTGGAATAGAAACTCACACCAGACACCACGACAGATACTTTATCCAGAACTTCTAATCGAACCAATTTGGAATAGAAACATCCCTACGTGCGAATGGCGTGTATTGCCGTCTGTGCCTTCTAATCGAACCAATTTGGAATAGAAACATAACAATAAATGTTGAATCAAAATCTTTGTTAGTTTTGACTTCTAATCGAACCAATTTGGAATAGAAACCAGTATGCTGCCGTTAATATCAACATAGATATGGACGCTTCTAATCGAACCAATTTGGAATAGAAACGCGCGCGGTGGGCTACACGAATGGGTCTTGATGAACTTCTAATCGAACCAATTTGGAATAGAAACTCCTGATAAATGACCAAAGCCCCCCAATACGTCTCACTTCTAATCGAACCAATTTGGAATAGAAACATATTGATATATCTGACTTTGTTGCAAGCGACATCACCTTCTAATCGAACCAATTTGGAATAGAAACTTTTTCATGGATGATCCTATGTCTACAGTTCCGTCTTCTAATCGAACCAATTTGGAATAGAAACCTCGCATCAAAACATTGTGTTTGTCTGTAATCTTGCCTTCTAATCGAACCAATTTGGAATAGAAACGGCGGTCGGCTATCATCAGTGCCGAGTGATTCCATACTTCTAATCGAACCAATTTGGAATAGAAACTGAAAAATACAAACCGTTATTCATCGTTAACTCCTTTCTTCTAATCGAACCAATTTGGAATAGAAACACTTGACGTTGACTTCAGATAACGACACTGCACCATCTTCTAATCGAACCAATTTGGAATAGAAACTTCTTTAAGTATAATACTATTCCTATGAACTTATATAACCTTCTAATCGAACCAATTTGGAATAGAAACCAAGAAGAAACCCCCAATGATGAATGAATAAACCCCGCTTCTAATCGAACCAATTTGGAATAGAAACCCCCTTGAAGTTAGCAACCACCTTGCAGTTGCACTCTTCTAATCGAACCAATTTGGAATAGAAACAAGACAACGGACTCTTCTTGACTAATAGAAATTATCTTCTAATCGAACCAATTTGGAATAGAAACCAGTATAAATCAAGTGCTTTTAATTTATCCATAATTCTTCTAATCGAACCAATTTGGAATAGAAACTTATATAATAGAAATTTGCTGGGATTTTACGACCTTCTAATCGAACCAATTTGGAATAGAAACATTGATAGTTCGAACTCCTGCATTACCTCCGTCTTCCTTCTAATCGAACCAATTTGGAATAGAAACGTGCATTCCCAACTAACGCATTCAAATGTACATCCCTTCTAATCGAACCAATTTGGAATAGAAACTCTTTAGTCTGCCGTCAATCTTCAATTGTGCTTGCCGCTTCTAATCGAACCAATTTGGAATAGAAACTTTTCTGCATCAAATTCGTAGTAGTTATCACCGTCAAACTTCTAATCGAACCAATTTGGAATAGAAACTATCTCCTCGCCTATTTCAATGACGCGAAGAGTCTCCTTCTAATCGAACCAATTTGGAATAGAAACCTCGCATCAACGACTGGTTCGCCATCGTCATCCGTCCTTCTAATAGAACCAATTTGGAATAGAAACACATTTCACAGCATGTGCATTTTCTGTAGTGTTTTTCTTCTAATCGAACCAATTTGGAATAGAAACGATAGAAATTATTAGATTTAAAGGTGAAAAAGACAAACTTCTAATCGAACCAATTTGGAATAGAAACATGTTAGATTACTTGACATATAATGTGGAGAGTAAACCTTCTAATCGAACCAATTTGGAATAGAAACATTCCCAACAGGTTGTAATATCTGTAGTGTCGTCCATCTTCTAATCGAACCAATTTGGAATAGAAACCATGAACTTTCATTTCATCTGACGCAGGTTGAAAGCTTCTAATCGAACCAATTTGGAATAGAAACGCAGGAAGCACACAAGTTCAGAGCAATTTTTGAAGACTTCTAATCGAACCAATTTGGAATAGAAACTGATACATTACAAGGGAGGGGCAAAATAAATGCAACCTTCTAATCGAACCAATTTGGAATAAAATACGCTTGTTTTATAGAAAAAATAGATTTTGATAAGTCCATTTATCAAAGGATATTATTTAATTTCAACTCCTTGAACCAGCATTGGATAATTATATTGTAAAGGAGAAAATATGAGTATAAAAGCAGATAGAGAAAGATTGTTACATCACAAAAACCTTGAAGTTTTGCGGCAGCGTCCAAGACCATCTGAAATGTTGCCTGTGTATCTCTCAAATAAAAAGGAATATTTATATTCTCATTCTATTCGGTGTGCATTGGTGCCGTTTGATCAGATTGACAAAGTGCTCTCTCGTTCAGACAGGAATTGTGAAGATTGCAAAGGCATGCCTGAAGGTGTAGTATACAACGATGGTAATAAAGAGAAACGCGAATATCTTCGCTATGGAACGGACACTGGTATTGAACCTCTGATTATTGAACGCAAATTCTATAAAATATATCCTAATTATAGAGAAATATCAGAGGAGTTTCGACACTTTCATAACTTGTATCAGAATACAAAAATAGATCCATCTGAATATATTATACTTGAGGACGATGGAAATGAACATATCGTTGCTATTGTTGAAACTAACTTGATTCGTATAAGGCTCAAGGAAATCCTACAATTTGCGGCAATCAAAGAAATGTATTTAGCAATTTATTTTGATTATTGCGAATACTCAAACTATTCGGAGGAAGAACTTCAACTTGATATAAATGATGGATCAGAAAGGTTTATGCGAGATGATCTTATGTGTTGGGAGCAATACTATACGGGTCCTATCCGTAGTTCATCTGGTACCTATCTGTCAGTTAGACGATTGATAGGAAAACAACTCTTCAAACCTCTGCCGAAGTCTAAAAGTGGTTTCTGGCCTTTCGCTGAGGAGTCTGAAGATAAATACGCCAAATTCATCATTGGTGTTGATGAAAATGGGGATAACATTACTTATACATCTAACCCCGATGAACTGAAAACACCAGCAGATCCTGAGAATGTTCGTGGTGTAGATTCGGATGCTCCTTGTTATCTTACTCCGGTTCATTTTCGCAAGCAGGTTTTGGACAAATATTACCAAGAAAGTAGTAAATATGATGTAAGAGAATTAACACTTCACTGTGGCGGACTGTGGTGCATGTTTATTGATAACAATCATGTGGACAGAGTCTGTGCATGGCTAGGTGATCTTGGTAGAGACATGCCTTATAGCGAGCAGCAACACTGGTTAGTACATAATATTCAACCTAAGGGCGGTGTAAGTCCAAATTTTTTTCAACAACAACTTATGGCACAGTTCACGAATTCAAAGCAGCCAGAGCACATGTTCAGGCAGCAATATCATAATTTGCAGAAAGCATGTGAAAAACACCTCGGTTGGCAGTTGTTGTTGCCATTAAGTGAAGGAGATGAACATCACTTTGGACGCTTGCGGACTTCACCTAGTAATGAGCAACATGTTTTTGATG
Source organism: Candidatus Poribacteria bacterium (assembly GCA_963663765.2). GTDB lineage: Bacteria > Poribacteria > WGA-4E > WGA-4E > WGA-3G > MSPOR6. Next base: position 709,853 of record CAXXUA010000004.1, read on the forward strand.
AATTGGTTTTAAGTCTGACAAAAATATTAATTGATTCGCTCAATGAGAAAGCACTAAACAAGTTAATTCCTGATTCAGACCGGAAGGAAAATACAAAAGGGATTACTCGTCTTGAATATGTTTTAAAAACATGTGACGTTGGTGATGAAGATTACATTTTCTTTCTGCGCAAACTACAGAATCTCCGATCCAGTGGGAGTGCCCATCGCAAAGGTAAGAAATATAGAAAAGCATTGCAGGATTTTGACATTGAACACCAGAGTTTACAAATGGTGTTTCGTAAGATTCTTATACAGTCTGTAGATCTTCTTGACTATTTTATTGGTGTTGTGCATGGTGGAAAACTGAGAACAGAGTTGAAAGAGGAATAATTCAGTTTATCAAAAACTAAACACACCTGGAAAACAATATAACATCAACCCATTTGTCAACAACAAATATACATTATTATCGTGCCATATCAATTTCCTTGGTCATATTAAAAACATTGAATTCCTTAAAAGTATCCAAAAAGTTTGACATTCCATTTAAAATACTATATATTATATATACTTGTGAGGCAGGGGTTCCATCTCGGCACATTCCCGTGCCGAGTCCTGTCTATACCCGTGGAACGGTAGCAAGCAAGACACAAGGGAACCAATATAACATTTTATACAACATCACCATTTTTCGCAGAAGGTAACTTATATGACCCTTATCGTATCCATCATATCTGCAGATGGCATCGTCATTGGCGGAGACAGTCTCGCTTCGCTGCTTGGGCAGGTTAACGTGAGTCAGTCAAACGAAATCACATGTCCGAAATGTGAACACACACATGTGTTCCAATCCAATTTTCGGGGAAATGTAAGAAAATCCACTTACTCTTATACGGAAAAGGTTTTTCCTTTTTTGGAAAAGTTTGGAATTGGTGTCTTTGGGGCTGGGCTTATCGGAAACTTTTCTGTGAACTTTTTAGTCCGTTTTTTTGAAGAATATCTTAAAGAACGCATAGCTAAAGAACGTATATTCATAAATGGTGTGTCCGACCTTGCCAGAGAACTCGGTGTAAACCAACATAGTTTGTTAGTCAAAGAAATTGAAAGACAGGGACAATCACTCGATAATTTTCCTGATAATCATCTCTTTGTAGGTTTCCAAGTTGTAGGATATGATCTAAAACAACCTAAAATCATTGAGGTTTTGTTGGGAAAAGAAGTAAAGTTGAATGTCTTTGAGGGTTTAGCTTGTTATGCTTCAGGGAATACAAAAATCGTTGAAATGATACGAGAACATTACAAAAAAGAGATCGGAACTGAGCCTTTATACAAAGTATTTTCGCTGCAGGAGGCAATTGATTACGTTGAATTCTTGATACGAACAACGATTGATTATCAAAGATTTTCCCCAGAAATTCCAAATGTAGGGGGTAGTATTGATATTGCACTCGTGACACCCTTTGATAATTTTCGATGGATTCGTCAAAAACCACTTGGTCAACTTATACAAGGAGACACATCATGAAAAAGCAATTGACCCCTATGACATACACTTTCAGTCCATTGCCTGAAACGCCATTAAGTCACACGACTATAAGTGTAGCTGTCATGACCCCATTTATTGAAGATCAACACACCGAAAAAGATGTGTCAGTGCCAAAGATAAAGAAATCGCGCATACAGCTTATTGAAATAGAAGATACCGCGTTTCACGAAAAACACACCGCCTATGTAACCCAAAAAGCATCCAAATGGATTGGTTGGATCCCTGAGTTTCCTGAGTTCCGATATGAGGAAAAAACCAAAACGGCATTGATCCAAACACTCAAAGAAAAACTTCATGAAACCTTAAAGGCACGCGATAAAGCATGGGATAAGCAAATAGAAGAAGATATAAAAGCAGGGAAACTTGATCATCTTCGAGAAAAAGCTCTTGAGGATATTGATGCAGGAAACTTCACGTATCTATAAAACTACCCCAGAGTTTTGGGATTGCTTTAATAACCTTCCGGTTGCTGTTCAAAAACGTGCCAAGAGGAAATTTGAACTGTTCAAGCAGAATCCGAGACACCCTTCTCTTGAGTTTGAGAAACTACCTATTGGGTACTGGAGAGTAAAAGTAGGTGATGGTTACAGAGCCTTGGCATTTGAAGATGAGGACGGTCTGTGTTGGTTTTGGATAGGAGACCACAAAACGTATGAGAGATTAATTCGATAACAACCTAAAATTAATTCGGTAACAACCCAAAATAAGGGAGCAGGTATAAAAACCGATTCCCTTTTTCTAATTAGCTAATTCCACTCAACAATGCACACAAAACAATGCAACAATTCGCAAATGTTGCGGTTCTACCCATTATGTGCTAAACTGCTTACAGAACACATTACTATCATTCAGGAAGACAAGCATGGCATCTGTTGCAGCCGAAAAATACATTACACCAGAGGAATACATCACTGCAGAACGCAGGGCAGAATATAAAAGCGAATACATCTACGGTGAGATATTCGCAATGTCCGGGGCAAGTAACGCACATAACATCATCACAGTAGAAATTACCACTGAACTGAACCTCCAATTAAGACGACGTAGTTGCTTCATTTACAGCGGTAATATGCGCGTTAAAACGAAGCCGACAGGTTCTTATTTCTATCCAGATGTCGTTGTTGTGTGCGATAAACCCCGTTTTGAAGATAATGTTTTTGACGCCCTCCTGAATCCCATCCTTATCGTAGAAGTGCTGTCGCCATCAAACCAGGCTTTTGACCGAGGCGAAAAGTTCGCACATTATCAGGAACTTGTGTCCTTACAAGAATATCTCCTTGTATCACAAGACAGGATGCATGTTGAACACCATCATCTGATAGAAATGCAGTGGGTAGGAAAGACATTTGAAGCACCAGAAGATGTCCTGAAGTTCAATTCCATTGAATGCGAATTGCCACTTCAGGATATATATACCCGTGTTTCGTTTTCGGATTGACAATCGGAACGCCAATTCCAACCGAAACAATAACACAATAAAATGCAAACATTAGTTCACATCAACCAAACCACCGATCTACAATTCACAGATGACGACAAACTCCGAATTGGTGGTAGTGGCAAATGCATTTGGAGAAGCAGAGCCGGATGTCAATGGTGATGGTGTTGTAAATATTCTGGATTTAGTGATTGTTGCAAATGCGTTTTGAAAGAAAAATAACTATCTACATTTATCAAACACTATCCATTTTAAACTAAAACGAAGGAAACGGATTTATGAAAAACTTTTACCACATCTTCGCAATTTTACTTTTATTTATGTTATTTGCTTTAACTATTGCTGCTTTGGCACAAGATATTGAGGTGGTCAATATCCCAGACAAAAATTTGGAACAGGCAATACGTGAAGAACTTGGTATTCCTGAAACGACACCACTGACTTTTTCACACATGGGAATGCTAAAACGATTAAATGCAAACGAAAGGTCAATAACAGATCTCACTGGTTTAGAGTATGCAATAAATTTAGAAAGACTTGATTTATATAAAAACTATGAGTTAAGCGTTATACATCCGATTGCTGACCTGACAAACTTAAGTTGGTTATCTTTGGCAAGGACGCAAGTCGGTGATATGAGTCCAATTGTCAAACTAACAAATATAAAGGTTTTGTATCTCTGGAATACACCAATTTCCGATTTAGCTCCTTTGACAAAACTAACGCAACTGGTTGAAATCAATGCTGGGGGATGTCAAATATCAGATATTTCGCCGCTTGAAAATCTAACCGAGTTAAAATCGCTATGGATACCGTACAACCAGATTATAGACATAACGCCCCTTGAGAACCTAACACAACTCACTATTTTAGGTTTGAGCCATAACGACATCGTAAATGTCACCCCGTTGGCAAAGTTATTCCATTTGGAAAAATTGTACATTCAAGGTAATCAGATTACAGACCACAGTCCCCTTGATACGCTTTCACTACAAGTCTTTGAATATGATGGATTTTGTCTTTTACCGCGTTTATCTATTACCGAACGTATACAGAACAGGCGTTTTCCATCGGTATTTACAGCGTGGGGTGGTATAGGATGGAGTTCTGTTCTAAACCTTCCTGAAAAGTCGGGTTTAGAGCAGATGGCACTGCATGATCTCTATTTTTGCTGTCTGATTTTCAATCAGGAGTTTAGAGACACGCCTGAAGGTAAACGTGTTATGGGGTATATGACGGAAGCAATTGAAAAGCGTGATGCCTACCACGTTCAGAATCCAAACATGCTTTTCATTGCTGGATTGGAGATGCGAGGAGCCAATGTAACAAAATATCCTGAAGATTCACCCTAGTAGATAGTCCATTCTAATTGTTCGGGTATAGATGTTTTAATCGTACGCGTGCATCGTCCGTTGTAAATTGCCAGTTTACCTGCTTTTGCTCTGCATTTCGCCGTTTTTGCCAGGCTTGTGTCTCTCTATGGAGTGTCTCTATATCTGGGATACGCCGACACAAACATTGACGCGTAAGGACACTCAGTTCTATTTCCGCTATATTCAACCAACTTCCATGTACTGGCGTATGCACGATTTCTAAACGCTTACGCAACCTATTTGCTTCCTCATCTCCAAACACTTTATTGAGCGTCGAAAGTTTGTGTATATTCAGGTTGTCACAAACTAAAATCACACTTTTTGCTGATGAGTAGTCCTGATCCAATAGTATTTTTACTTCTTCTGCCCAATCCTCTGCCTTTCTGCGCGTCCGAACAGACACACGCCTCCATCCCGATAATGCTTCTGTGAATAGGAAGATATTTGCCGTGCCTTTGCGTTTATACTCATTATCTACACGCTTGACTTGCCCCGGTTTCACAGGATGCGGATCCCGAACATCATCCCTAAGCGTGACAGATTGTTCGTCCATGTTCACAACAGGTATTTCTGTATCTAAAGGTTTCTGGTAAAGATCAAGCACTTCTTCCATCGACTTTACAAACTCAGCATCTTTTTCAGGGGGAATCACCCACTGTTGTTGAAGGTGCGGCTTCAAAGCGTTTTTTTTAGTGTCTGTCTTACCGTTTCTGGAGAAATGCTTTCCACGATTTCAAGTCTTACCAATTCTGACGCAAGTAGGCGTAAAGTCCATTTAGCAGCACCTTCGGGAGGTTCGCTACAACTCAGTGCTATCAAGCGTGCTTCAGCTTCACCATCAAGTTTACGAGGTGTGGGAGGATGCTCTCGCTTAGCACGAAATAAGACACGAGAAAAACCACCTTCAGCAAAACGCTTACGCACTTTCGCGACTGTCCTATCAGTGCACTCATACGCTTCAGCTATTTTCCCATCAGTCCAACCGGGACCATTGACATCTGATTTCAGCAAAATATGAGCATTCCTTATCTTATACGCCTCTTTTTTACCTGTGTTTATACAATCTAACAACTCCTGCCGCTCCGAATCAGTGAGTTTTACAACATATTTCTTAGTCAAGGTTGTGTTCCTCCTTAAGTTTTGCTATACTATAAGAGAAAAACTCTTGTTTGTCAAGATACTAAGAAACAAAAAAATAAATACAAACTTTTAGTATGGACTATCTACTAGTGGTTGCGTGATGAAAATGGGGAACGTGTCGTTGCTTGGAAGGATGAAACGGCATTTTTATTAGACTTTACAAAGCCGGTTGTAATTGATAAGATTGTCAATGAGGCAATCGCTGTTGCGAATTGTGGTCTATATGACGGGATCTTTTTTGACTGGTGGAATGAACATGGGACTATTCTTTCCAATCCTGGGAGTAATTAGAAAGGTTATCGATCAAATGAATCAGAACAGCGTGCCAGAGACGAAATTCTTCGTCGTATCCGTGCGGAAGTCCGTGATGACTTTCTCATCTTGGTAAACGGTAACCGGCGAACAATGCCTCGCACAGGATGGGGAATTAACGGCACTTTCATGGAAACCCTAAGAGATCACGATGAAGGCTACACCTATAACGGATTAAAACAGATCGAAAGCACGCTTTCTTGGGCTGAAGAAAATTTGCGAGAACCTCGGATTAACTGCTTAGAAGGATGGGGTGTTGAAACACAATCGCCTGACAGTCCACTAAATAGGAAATGGATGCGTGTGTTCACCACAATGAGCCTAACGCTTTCAGATGGCTACGTTTTATACAATGATGGGGTTCAGCACCAACATTACTGGTATCCGTTTTGGGACACGGATCTCGGTAAACCTATTAGTGAAAAAGGGCAACATTACAATAACCTTGAAGGTGTCTATATCCGTGAATTCACGAACGGATGGGCTGTTTACAACCGTTCTGGTAAATTACAAAAGATAAGGTTGCCATCATTTAGTAGCAGCATCACCAATGAATTGCATTCTACAACACACACGCTTTCAGATTTAGATGGTGAGATTTATCTCAAAAACATTCCAGATCTGAACGGTGATAAAGTTGTCAACATATTGGACTTGGTAATTGTGGCGAACGCTTTCGGTAAGCAAAACCCATCGGTGGATCTAAATGGTGACGGTATCGTCAACATATTAGATTTAGTGATAGTCGCAAACGCATTTGGCAACCATAAATGAAACAAGTCTCAAAAGGCACATTAGCATTAGACAGTATAATGGTTTTATCAATAATCGTATTATAACACCAAGGAAGGAAGTAGATAATGAAATTGCGTTTTAGTGAATCGGAAATACCATACTGGGCTAAGCGATACTCAGACCCTGACGAAGAAGAACTTGAAAATGAATTAACAGATAAAGATCTGGTTAACAAGGTGCAACAGCAACAATATCTGACGCGAGGTATATTGAGAAAGGTTGCCAGATGGAAATCCACGCGTCGTGTTGGTCTTATTGATCACAATAGTGAAAACGACGTAAGAGAGATTACGGGCTATGTATTGAAGAGTCAGAGCGAACGTGTCACGTGGGGTGTTTTAACCTGTCTTGATGGCGTTGGATTACCAACTGCCTCTGCGGTTCTTCATTTCTTTCACAAAGAACCGTATCCAATTTTAGATTATCGTGCAATGTGGTCTATTCAAGTGGATAAATACAATTATTCATTCTCATTCTGGGAGGAATATGTGGATTATTGCAGGGACCTTTCGAAAAGTAACAATATTGATATGCGAACCTTGGATAGAGCACTTTGGCAGTATTCAAGAGAAAATCAATAAAGAACCAAGACGTAAAACAGAGACAACCATGCAAACATTGATACCTATAGAAAATACAAATATTTTACAACTCACAGATGACGATAAAATACGCATCGGTGTTGCGTGGGACGCGTTATCTCCGAATTCCAGACGCGCGTATCAACTAACTTGGCGACAACTTAATGACTTCCAATCCATCAAATGTGAAACTCTTGACAACATCACTGATATACAATTGGCAGCCTACCTCTCAAGTTTGGATGCAAAAGGCATAGCACCAAACACCTTATCGATCAACTTAGCCGCGGTTAAATGGTATTTCAGCAATGTGAAAGGGAATGATGTCCAGTTCCCCATCAGTCAAAAGCGATTGAAATCTATCCGTCACGACGCAAAAGGTCGTGGTCGCGGTCAAGTAGATGCTCTTGTGTGGCCTGACGTTGAACGGGTTTGTGCATTTGCTGAGGCAGATAGGTCTCTTAGTGGTTTTCTTGCTAAGGATTTATTATATGTTTCCATTGATGATCTACTACTTAAACAGATGACTACTGGGTTCTTCAGATTTGGACTTTTATTTTATGTTAAAATTAATTACCGAAAGAACTATTTAGTCCAGTAGAGACGATATGTTTATAGAAAGGCGTTATCACCCCTCTCTTGAGTTCCGTAGGAACGACATAGAAGGTTAAACATATCGTTCCTACGGGACTAAAAAGACGGGGGGATATGTATTTCTATAAACATATCGTTCCTACGGGACTGAAGAGTATAGTTGATATTAACAATATTTCCTTATATTGACACCTATGCGGCTGAGCAAAGAGACCCCGCCCTACAATGGGGAATTAGTTGTTTGTGCAATAACTTTACACACCAAGGTTGGAGTTTTGTCGTGATTTTTGATAAGTCCAAGATTCCTAATGTCCCTCAAGAGCTTTTCGGAGTCCATCGCCATTTTGCCGCCACCAACTGTAGAGTATTGAAATGTCGGTGCCAATACAGAAATGCTTTACCCCCATATCAAGAAACCGTTTTGCACCATCCACACTTCCGATTTCAGCTCGGGGAGGTACTCCCATTGTTAGTGCTGTCTTAAACACCCGTCGTTCCGCTTCTTGTATTTCAGCAGAACCGCGCTGTCCGACCTTTCCAACACTCATAGAATAGTCTGATCCACCCCATTGAATCATATCTACACCTTCAACAGATAACACCTCTTCAAGGTTCTCAACGGTGCCTTTCTTCTCAATCATAATGACAACGACAACGTCGCGTAGTGCTTGCACATACTCAGGTCCTCCTCCGTATCCCATATAAGCGAACCGACGCGTTGCTACACCGTAGCTACCGCCATCCTCAGGGGTATCCGCCCGCGTAGTCCGTACACATTCCTTCACGTCATCGACGTTTTGACAATCTGCGTATAGTATGCTTTGGAAGCCTGAACCGATCGCGCGTTGTGCTAAAAATCCGCGCGGTTCCTGATCCACTTTGATCATTGTAGAGATATTGTGAAGTTCTGCAGCGCGGCACAAGTTGTCTAAATCGTACAGGTCATACGGACCGTATTCACCCACAAATTCTACATAGTCATACATTCCTGTGTGGCCGATTGCTTCTACGATTGAGGGCCAAGTGGTGTGAATGTGTGTACCAATAGTGGGTTTGTCATTATTGAGCAGTTCCCGGAAGGTGTTTTTTCTCATCTATATTCCTCTCAAGTTTTGAATAGATCGGTTTCTAATGTCTTGTTTTCGTTTCTGAATGTGCATATTTTAGCAGGAATCACTACTTTTATCAACTGCAATAGGGTGTATAGCCAGAGGTAATCAATTGTCCGAAATGAACTATTGTGGGAGGAGTTTGTCACCCCAATTTCAGAGAACCAGCATAACAAATCAGGGTTACAAACCCCTGCTACAAAGATGTATAATGACAATTGAATAACTCTGGGTGTATAGCAGGTTTATTCAGTTTTCAATATATTGAGTAAATTCTATCACAGTCGTTAGTCCTCAAGTTAGCTTATTTTTGGGGAGTTAACTCGTTCTTTGTCTGAACCAGGATTTTCAAATCAAGAAATCAACGGTATGAATGCCTAAATGAGATTCATACCGTTAATTTCTTGTATTAAGCGTAATCCGAGATTCTGTCTGCAAAAATGTCTACACATCCTACATCAATTTTCTATTTGCAATTTTCAACTATGTATAGTATAATCATTAAATATTTTTAATCCATTTTTTACCGCCCAATAATCCTATTTTTGAGGAAACCACAAAGGAAAACTAACGAGAAATCACAAAGAAAAGATGAATATTCACGAATACCAAGCCAAAGAAATATTAGAGTCTTTCGGAGTTAATACTCTCCCAGGTAAAGTCGCTGAAACACCAGAAGAAGCCGTGACCATTGCTCAAGAAATTGAATGTCACCAATATGTCGTCAAAGCACAAATTCATGCAGGCGGCCGTGGTAAAGGTGGAGGTGTCAAGCTTGCCAACTCAATCGCTGAAGTAAAACAACTTGCAGCAAATATGATTGGAATGCAACTTGTGACACCCCAAACTGGTTCCGAGGGAAAACTTGTCAGAAAAGTTCTGGTCGTAAAAGCAGCGGAAATACAAAAAGAATTCTATCTGGCTATTTTACTTGATAGAGAAACATCACAGATCACTTTAATTGGTAGTGAAGAGGGAGGTGTTGAGATCGAGGAGGTAGCTGCGACAAATCCTGAAAAGATCATAAGGTTACAGATACATCCCGCATTTGGCTTGAATGTTTTTCAAGCAAGAGAGTTCGCATACAAACTCATAACAAATCCAACATACCGACAACTTATTCCTAATGCCACTGAGTTGATAATGTCTGTCTATAATGCGTTTGTTTCATGCGATTGTTCGTTGATAGAGATAAATCCGTTAGCAATTGTCAGTGATGACGATGACTTGAAAATCGTTGCGCTTGACTCAAAGGTGAACTTTGACGATAACTCACTCTGGCGACAACCTGATATTACATCTATGCGCGATCCACATGAAGAAGACCCAAGTGAATTGGAAGCAAGTGAATCTGGTTTGAGTTATATCCGTTTAGATGGCAACATCGGTTGTATGGTGAATGGTGCAGGTTTAGCTATGGCAACAATGGATATTATCAAGGAGAAAGGTGGTGAACCGGCTAACTTTCTTGATGTTGGGGGAGGCGCGACTGTGGAAGCTGTTGCACATGCTTTCCGTCTAATCCTTGCTGATGAAAACGTGATGGCTGTTCTTGTTAATATCTTTGGTGGTATCATGAAATGCGACACTATCGCGACCGGCATAGTTGAAGCTGTAAAACAGGTCAAACTCAACGTCCCGCTGATAGTTCGGTTAGAAGGAACAAATGTGGAACTTGGCAAACAAATCATTGCGGAATCTGACTTGAACCTTCAACTGGCAGAAGGACTTGCTGAAGCAGCAGAACTTGCGGTTTCTGCTGCAAAGACTGCATAGAGGACCTATTGAACGAGAATAGTAAAAAACAAATCGTATCTGATGAGATTATTCTACCGCACAACCAATTTGATATTGTGGCGAAAGACCCATTCTATTCCTTTCCAAAGGATATGCTACGTTTCTTGATGAATAGGACTGATTTTGAGTTTATTGAACATGTTGACACCAATTTACCCACTGTTGAAGTCCGTTATATGGACATTTTAATAAAGGCCTTACTTGATAAACAACCGATATTAATTCATTGTGAAATCCAAACAGACGATAGCAGACATCCAGACATGGTTCAACGCAATGTTGGCTACCTCGGTAGGTGCTTTGAAAAATATGGTTTACCGATCTATTCATTCGTCCTCTATCTGCGATCAACAGCAGGGGTTAAGGATCCAGGGGGATATTTTCAAGATGTACCAGGACACCGATTCATTGTTGAATATCAAGTAATTCGTTTGGACAAGATCGAAGGGAAATCAATTCTTCAAGAAAAACAACCAGGTCTGATGCCTTTTACTCCGTTAATGAAACCTCAAACGGGAATGTCAAATATGGAGTGGACGAATCATTGTGCCGAAGCAACAAAGAAACTATCAGTTGACCTAAAAACTAAGAATAATTTGCTGGTTGAGTTATGGGTAATGAGTGGTTTAAGACATAAACGTCAAGATTTAATACAATTACTATCGGAGGATATTGTGAATAATTCAACAGTTTACGAGATGATAATTGAACGTGGTATGGAACGCGGAAAGGAACAAGGTATTGAACAAGGTATTAAACAAGGTAAGCAGCTAGGTGCAAAAACACAGACTATTGATTTTATCACGGATTTGCTAGACAAGCGTTTTGAGATGAGGACTGCTGAAATCTTAACACCTTTGCTTCAACCGATTGACGATTTAGAACGACTCAGAGAGTTGTTTCATGAGGCATTAGAAGTGGAGCATCTGGAAGATTTTATCCAATCAGTACAAACGGTTCAAAATGGAACATAGTTTGTATTGAAGAATCGCTAACGGGTTGATTAGCGATACATAGTATATCGCATAGAAGTAGAAAAATGGCAAAACTGGAATTAGCTGATATTGATCTTAACGGTAAACGAGTTTTGGTACGTGTGGACTTTAACGTACCACTGAAAGACGGGAAAATCACAGATGAAACCCGTATCACCGCTGCTTTGCCTACCCTATTAAATCTGATTCATCGGAATGCAAAAATCATCCTTGTCACTCACTTGGGAAGACCAAAAGTCGGCTCATCCACAGATCGTGTGGAACTTTCTACTGCCCCAATTGCTATTGCACTTAGTCAAAAACTGGGAAAACGTGTTAGACATGTCAATAATTGTATCGGTGAAGAGGTGCAGAATGCAATTGAGGCATTGGAAGATGGTGAAATTCTACTCCTTGAAAATGTGCGTTTTTACGAAGAAGAGGCAAACAACGATCCAGAATTTGCACAGCAACTTGCCTCAATTGCTGATGTTTACGTTAACGATGCTTTCGGTACAGCACACCGCGCTCATGCCTCAACAGAAGGGGTAACACACTATTTGACAACGTGTGTCGCAGGTTCGCTCATGGCGCGCGAGATTCATTACCTTAGCCTGAGTCTTGAAAACCCTGCCCGTCCTTATGTAGCAATTCTTGGTGGCGCGAAAACATCTGATAAAATCACTTTGATTGAAAACTTATTAGACAAGGTTGACAACCTGCTCATCGGTGGTGGAATGGCTTACACGTTTCTTGCTGCAATGGATGTTTCAATCGGTAACTCACTCGTGGAAACGGAGAAACTTGACGTGGCATCATCGCTAATTAAGAAACGAGGCTTTTCAGATTCCGTTCTCCTACCTGCTGATCACGTTGTAGGGCAAATGTTTAATCCTAACACCGAATCTCAAATCATTGATAGCGTGGCTATTCCTGACGGTTGGCAGGGATTAGACATTGGACCGAAAACTGTTGCTGCATTCGGTGAACGGATTGCTTCAGCAAAAACAGTGGTATGGAACGGACCTTTAGGTGTATATGAGTTTGAAAAGTTCGCTCAAGGAACGATTACGGTTGCTCAGCAGATAGCTTCCTCCGAAGCAGTAAGTATCATCGGTGGCGGTGATTGTGTCGCAGCAATTCAACATGCGGGTGTTGCAGATCGCATAACACATGTATCGACTGGCGGTGGAGCGTCATTAGAGTTTTTAGAAGGGAAATCATTACCCGGCATAACAGCCTTAACAGACAAATAACCCCGAACTGGTAACTAAAATATGTTTGATAAAATTACGCCTCGTAGTGAAGACTACTCAAAATGGTATACGCAAGTCATCCGTCAAGCAGAGATGGCAGATTACGCACCTGTGCGCGGCTGCATGGTAGTGCGTCCTTACGGCTATGCCCTCTGGGAAAATGTCAAGGAACAATTGGATATCCGCTTCAAAGCAACAGGTCACCAAAATGCTGCCTTTCCGCTTTTCATTCCGATGAGTTTCATTGAAAAAGAAGCGGAACACGTTGAGGGTTTTAAACCTGAACTCGCTGTTGTCACACACGGTGGTGGTAAAGAATTAGAAGAACCGCTTGTTGTACGTCCAACATCCGAAACCATCATCGGGCACATGTATAGTCAATGGATACAATCTTACCGTGACCTCCCCGTGCTAATCAATCAGTGGGCAAACGTGGTGCGATGGGAATTACGTCCTCGTCTTTTCCTCAGAACAATGGAATTTTTCTGGCAAGAGGGTCATACCGCACATGCGACACATGAAGAAGCAATGGAGGAAACACTCCGCATCCTTGACATCTATACCGACTTTGCTGTCAATGAAGCAGCGATACCTGTCATTCCTGGTCGTAAGAGTGATAGCGAGAAGTTTCCCGGTGCCTTAACGTCCTATACGATTGAGGCGATGATGGGAGACAAACGCGCTCTCCAAGCAGGTACATCACACGACCTTGGACAGAACTTTGCTAAGGTCTTTGATATACAATACCTTGATGCAAACCAGAAACAACAGCACTGCTGGACAACCAGTTGGGGTGTTAGCACGCGCATGATTGGTGCGATTATCATGACACATGGAGATGACCAAGGCTTAGTTCTTCCTCCACGACTTGCTCCCACGCAACTTGTTATTGTACCGATTGTTCCGAAAAACAACGAAGAAGTAAAACAGGTCGTCACACAAACCGTTGATGCTATCTGTGAAACCTTAGGAGATATCCGTTACCATGTTGATGACCGATATGAGTATTCTCCTGGGTGGCGATTTAACGAGTGGGAACTCAAAGGTGTGCCTTTGCGAATAGAGATTGGTCCCCGTGACATAGAAAATCAGCAGGTCGTCTTTGCCAGACGAGATATTCCCGGTAAAGAAGGTAAATCCTTTATCCCTATTGCCGAGGTGGCTGAGACAGCAACGCAGATGCTTGACACAATTCAGACAGATATGCTCAAACGTGCAACAGAATTCCGAGATGCAAATACCTTTGAACCGACAGAATACGATGAATTTAAGGGGATTGTTGAAAATGGTTTCGCACGCGCATGGTGGTGCGGAAACGTTGAATGTGAAGACAAGGTCAAAGAAGATACACAAGCAACTATCAGATGTATCCCGATGGATCAGCCTGATTCTGAGGGGGTATGTATTGTCTGCGGCACGCATGCAAAAGAGATCACAATTTTTTCACGGGCGTACTAAAGAACTTACTCAATTTTGAAATAGCAACGATAAGGTGTATTAGAGGATTTGACGTTTAATACATACCTATATTTGTGAAAATATAACACATAGGAAGATAATAAATGAAATACATCACGATTCTCACAATGCTATTTACAATCTTAGCATCAACCGCACAGAGCGAACTTACTCCAACAGACCTTGATAAGATTCAAGAAATTGTCAATGCGTCTGAACAACGAACCAAAGAATACGCGAATTTAAAATTTGATAGTTTTGAAAAAAACGTTAACGAACGATTTAATAGCGTTGACAAACGATTTGATAACGTTGATAAACGATTTGATAGCGTTAATAAACGAATGACACACCAAGCAAATTTCACTTACGGTCTCATGGCACTTGTTGCAGTTGCCATAGGTTTCCCCGCATGGCGAAGCCAAAAAGACCGATCTCTACAAAGAAAGATAGAAGCACTCACACAGGAAATTGAAAAACTCAAAAAACAACGTATTCAAACCCCGTAGATAATATGAACTTTGTTATTGCACAAAAACAGAGTTGCTACCTAAAAATTATAAACGTATCTTAACTGACAATTGTTTGAAGATACCAATAAATATGGTTTTATTTTGAGAGTACAAATGCCAGTAAATTGGAGTGATCACATAGTAAACATACCAGAAATACTACGAGGTAAACTTCGTATTAAAGGCACGAAAATTCCAGTATGTCTCATTCTTGGTTACTTTGCTGCGGGTATACCACAGAAGAAATCATTGTTGAATTTCCCGATCTGAAAATAAGCAGATTCATGCTTGCCTTGATTATACACGCGAGTTAGTTGACAAAGATCTTAATATGTAAACACGTCCTAAGGAGATGAACTTATGCTTTTCCGTTTGGTTGCTGGATGCTGTATTTTGACCCTCGTTTTGACCGTAATAACTGTAGAAACCGCTGAAATTGCCGTTGTTGACTTTGCTGACGAATGGACAAAGGTTGACGCATTGCGTCAAACCCTGGATGAATTAGATGTTGAGTATGATGATCTAACAAATGCGCTTGAAGGTGGGCAGCTACATTTTGAAGCAGATAATAAAATTTTCTTAATCGGTAGCATGACGACCAACAATGCTGTCCTTCACCAAAACATCGATAAAAATGCAATAGCGATTCAAGATTTCGTAAAAAATGGTGGTATCGTCTGGGAGCCTTCCCAAGCTGATCAGAACGAAGCGAATGTGGATTGGTTACCCCCTGAATTGAGTTGTGTTCGGAGCGACCGTGATAGCACAGATTTTGAAATACTGGCAGCGGACCATCAGCTCTTTAACAAACCAAACCTTATGGATGCGGAATCGTTTAAAGATTGGGGGTTTGGAGGTTGGCCTACTGTTTGGGAAGTCATCGCTTCTCAAAACGGATTTAACGTGCTGATGGACAGTTCGGGAGATCCTGTCATCATGGAAGCAATTTACGGAAAAGGTAAGTTCCTGATGATGGCAATTGCACCCGATAAATATCATATCGTAGGTAACGATGACAATACGAAAGATATGGCAAAACTTTTCATGGAGAATTTACTGAACTATGTTGAAGAATATGCCGCTGTTGAAGCAGATGGTAAGCTCACAACGAAGTGGGCGAATTTGAAAATGTTATACTGATTAGAAAAACAGATTCATGCTTGCCTTGATTATGTAAGCGACTTAGCAAAATTTGAGGAAATCCCATAATATTCCTTTACTGTTCAGAATTTGATCATGCTATGGATAAACACTGTGCTACTGGAAGTTTGTTCATTCATTCTCTACAAGATTTGGAAAATTAAATGAACTACGTCATCTGCACAACACCCCGCACACGCAGCACCGTTTTATGTGATTTGTTGGTTTCATCCGATGTAGCAGGATATCTGTAGCAGGATATCCGAGAGAATATCACGAAGAACACGAATCGCTAAAAGACTTGGATATAACCGATCCGGCAACATATCAAAAATTCGTATCCGTTTCCACTTCACCGAATGGGGTTTGTGGTATACAGGTCATGGCCACAGAAAAGCATATCGTTGAAAAATTTATAGATTTTAAAAACGTAAAATGTATCTGGATCCGCAGAGAGAACAAAATAAAACAATCTATCTCCCTTTTGAAAGCGCACAAACGTAATTGCTTTTACGAGACAGATAAAACTCGGAAAAATGACGATCTCAATCAAATCAAAATTACGCGTGATGAGATCACATACAGCAAATTTGAATTGACTGCACAGGATATGTCCTGGAGATATTACTTTCAAGAAAACAAGATTATCCCTCTAACAATTTGGTAAAAAAACTTAGAAACAGATACACAGCAAAAGGAAATCCTCAAGAAAGTTTTGGATTTTCTTGGTATCTCCGACACGCCGAGTGAACCTAAAGTTTGGGTTACACGGCAGGACACGGAATGGGATCAGGTATTATATAACCAAACCGTGGAATCCTATCGGCTATGAATCACTACTTACCCAAGTTGTTACACTCTACCTTCGTTTATGGGTGGAGTTGATTTGGCAGAATACCACACGCGTATTCTATATGATAGAATCAGTCAGTGTTCAAACATAGTCTACATAAAAATTGACTATACTTATTGCACCCATTTATGGTGTAATAGTCATATCTATTCTTTTATGCCTTCTATAGAATTCTATGAAGTTTCCATCAAAGTTTATATCAATATTGTAGTTCATGAGAATATCAAGTCCAATAACTCCATCTATAAACATGTTATCAAAATGTTCATTACATAGAACTTTATGGTTTTTATATTGTGATCCAGCAAAATCAATCTGTTTAACTGAAATTATTGATAATGGTTGTGTTCCGCCGGCAGTTTCAAAATCTTGGGTGATACCAGATTGTAGTAGATCATATCCTAATTCTATTGCTAAATTTTTGCTAATACCACTAATTGTTGCACCAGTGTCTAAAATAAGTTTTATGTCTCTATAATTAGAATCAGGAATTCCATGTATCTTACATCTAATTGTGATCTGCCCATTTCTAAATTCAAAAAGTGTTTTGTAATCAGGGACCACAATAATGTCCTTCTTTAAAGCAAACCCTTATTGCACTCTTTATGTTGCAACAAGGGTTTGTGCTTGAATTATTTAGAGTTCTTCGGTTTATATGAAGTTATCCTATGTGTCCGTTTATATTTTGGACTTGTCCATTCACCTGTGAACCTTATAGCTGCACCACCAATAAATTCTTTTGAAACTTTATGAATATCATCACGTGACGGACTATGGACTTGAACGATACCAGATATAAGTTCATTCGTTTCCTCACAGATAGCAGGTTCAATGATGAACAACCATTGGTTAGGATATTTCTCTATCATTTTCTGTGTTGTCAAACGCTCACGTGCCATTTAATTGAGTCTCCTATTGTGGGTTTTGTGATTATAGTTTGTCCGATTATAGACAATGGTGTTATATTTTAATATTATGCCTTATTCTGTAGGTAGAGTCAAACCTTTTTTGAGAAATGCAGGGTTATTCAGTTTTAAGTATCTATCGTTATGCCAGTTAACTTTGGGTTAAGATTAGTAATGATATAGGATTTTTATGGTATTCTTGATTTTGGTCTGAAATAGGATTTTCAGGATGAGTAGATTATCAAGATATTTCTCATCAGACCCTATTTCAAAAGAGGGCATAAACACATATCAAAAACCCTTGACGAGGTAAATCCTGAAAATCTGGTAATCCTGAAAATCCTGGTTCAGACATAGAATGGGTTAACTCCAAAAAGTAAGCTAACTCAAGGATTTACAACTGTGATAGAATTTACTCAATAAATTGAAAACTGAATCACCCTGTGAGAAATGAACCGTACTTGCATTTCTTGTCTTGTTATGGTAAACTCCGTTATTGAAGACATCAGTAGGTGCGGTTTTATTTGGAGAATACAAATGCCAGTAAATTGGAGAGATCACATTGTTAGCACACCAGAAATATTACAATGAAATTATTCAACTCGAAAAGGAGACTTAGCAGTGAAACCTGATGTTGCTTTCTATTATCCCGGACAATATTGGCACGACACAGATTGGGCAAAAAATCTGATCTGCTTTTTTGATGGAATTGCAATGTTAATTCCTACCTACATGAAGGATCATTCTTCATTTGATGATTACCCAATTATTTCTGCACTTAAGGATCATGGACTGTTTCATGTGATTCGTCCAGAAGAAGCAATTGATGCAGAGGCAACCAAGGCATTAGCAGAAGCACTTGGCGAAATAATAGCCTCTGGCAGATTAGACCATCTGACTAAACGAAATAATGTAGACATTAGAAATTCTGCTTTTGGATCTTTATCAATGTCAAGACTTGGATTTTACGGTGATCGGAACCTCGCGGAATTAATTTTGCAAGAACTAAAATCTCGAGGGTTAGCAGATGATTCTAAGGATGGTGTCTCCATTCCGATGCATGCAACCGTAAGGGCATTGATTCTAGTTTTGCTTGCTCAGATTCTCAGACCCAAAGGTGAAGATATTGGTTTGACGCTTTCTCCTGCGACTGACCAAGCGCAACTTGTTAATGCCTTAAGTGAAATTATTTCAGAACCTGAATCTTCATCGTCAACTGTTGGTGATATTGTTTCATTTGACATGGCTATGGTGGGTGTTGAATTAGGAATAATTCCAGTGGATGAAATCTTAGATTTTCGCCAGCAAAACTATTCCCAGCATCGAAACTATATTCTATCGGTTCACCAATTTGCGCGCGAACTTAGTCTTATGCAGCAAGATGAACGTGAAACAAAGTTTGAACAACGTCAAGAAGAACTGAAGGACCTTTCTCAGGAATTGAAAAAGATATATCGTGGTTCTTGGAAACAACCTACTTCTTTTGGGATCACTTTAGTAGGTGCAGCATGGACTATGTATAGTGGAGTTCTTATTGGTGCTGCTATCTCAAGTATTGGGGCATTGATGGGAATACTGTCTGTAAAACCAAACAAGGTTGATGTCTATTCCTACCTGTTCTCGGCAAAAGAAAGATTCTTGTAGAATAACTGTTAACATTTATTATTTGCTAGGTGCTTATGTACTATAGTTGAACATAAAGGAAATACAACTAAATCATGAGAGACAATTATCTATTTTCAAAAATAGACTGGTCCTCTGCTGAGCAACATCAACGTGCACAATTGAAAGAAGAGATTTCCAATTTAATTAAGAACCAGTTACTTAATACTCCGATAGATGAACTTTGCGCGCATTTCGTTGAAAAATATCGCGTAAATATTCCAATTCTCAAAAAGGATGAAATTCTGGTAGAATCACCGCGTGAAATACAAATTGATATTTACCAAGACCCAATGCGCGGGGCTTTTGGTCGAGATAAGCCATATTTTATTACGGGAACTGAGGTCGAAATAAACGTGCCATTCATTGGTGATGCAGAAGCATTTAAGATTAAACCAACAATATATTCATTTTCTCCACAAAGTGGAATTATCAGAGATACAACTCTCGTTATTTCTATTAGTGGCATAGATCTTGAAGCCGAACAAGTGAGTCAAGAAATTAATAACGCACTGGACAAGATTGATGATGTCCTAACTACTCTTCGTAATAAGGCAGATAGTCTGAATAGTCAACTTGATTCAATTACCCGCCATTGTATAACACAACGTCGGGACAAACTCATTGCTGATCAGAAACTGGTAGAATCGCTTGGTTTCAAACTTAAAGAACGTCCCGATTCCCCCAAAACTTATGTAGCACCAGAAGTACGTCGCAAAATAAGACCGAAACTACCCGATCCAAGTACATCCCAAGACAAATTAGAATTAATCCTTGCTGAAACAGACTATGAACATATTCTGGGTGTTATTGATAACATGGCAAAAGTCATGGAACGTAGTCCAACTGCCTTCACAACGATGGATGAAGAGTCGCTGCGATGGCACTTCTTAGTCCAACTAAATGGACACTATGAAGGTCAGGCTACTGGTGAAACTTTCAACTACGAAGGCAAGACCGATATTTTGATTCGATCCGAAGGAAGAAATATCTTCATTGCGGAATGCAAGTATTGGGATGGTCCAAAGAAACTAACAGAAACAATAAACCAAATATTGGGTTATAGTGCTTGGCGTGATACTAAAGTAGCAGTGATAATTTTCAATCGAAATAAGAATTTTACAAAGGTATTGGAGACTATTAAATCAACGACAAATGAACATGCCAACTGTAATTGTGAGCTGGATCAACCATCGGAATCCTCTTTCCGTTTTATCTTTTCGCACCGTGATGACGTGGATAGGGAGTTAACACTAACCATAGTTGCTTTTGATGTTCCAAATGAATAATGAGAGGTACTGAAGAAGATGCAGTTATGGTAATTATTCAATCACCAAAGCAGAATCAAAATATCTATACACATAAAATATAAGAAGAACCTAACATGCACAACACATCACAACAAAATGATTGGTTAGTTCAACCATACACGCAACTCGCTGCAGTAGAAGAAACGGGCAATCAGGTTATTCTCGGTAATGGACTCATTCAGCGAAGGTTCGTCACAACACCAAATTTCGCAACGGTTGATTATATCAATCAAATAACTGGCAACAGTCTGCTGCGCGGTATTAAGCCAGAAGCAGTACTGACAATTGACGGTCAGGAATATGAAGTAGGTGGTCTAAAAGGACAACCTGATTTCGCCTATCTTGATGATGGGTGGATTGCAGACTTGACCAGTGACGAAAACGCTTTTCAATTTCGAGAATATAGATTCGGTGAGGTTGAAACCCACTATCCATGGGTTCACAGACGTACGAAAACACCTTCAGTATATCCGCCAAAAGGTATAACACTGACGGTTGCGTTCTCACCGCCGCCATCCGTTGACTCCCTGCAGGTTAGTGTGCATTATGAACTATATCAAGGCATTCCGGTGTTGTCCAAGTGGATTACTGTTCGCAATGAGGGTCAAAAATCGATTCAGATTGATGCTTTAAGTTGTGAAATTCTTGCTGTCAACGAGCAGGAAAAGCATCGGCTACATGTGGAGAGCGATTATGCATTTAGCAGAATGGATACGACCCAGTGGGGACCTGATTCGGATTACCTAACACAAGTGGATTATCGTTATCAGATGCCGTTGTTGATGACAAGTCACTACCCCCTCGGCCCAGGGGTGCTTCTTCAACCAGGAGAGACTTTCACAAGTTTTCGCACCTTCGAAATTTTGCATGATAGTGATGACCGTGAGCGTAAAGGACTTGCACGCCGCAAAATGTATCGGACAGTCGCGCCACAGGTTACGGAAAATCCTATTCTCATGCACGTTCGAAGTGCTGAACCGGACGCTGTCCGTTTAGCGATAGATCAGTGTGCTGAAGTTGGTTTTGAAATGGTGATTATGACCTTTGGCAGCGGTTTTAATATTGAGAGCGAAGACCCAGAATACATCGCTAAGATGAAGGAGTTAACGGATTATGCCCATAGCAAAGACATTCAAATCGGCGGTTATACCTTGATGTGCGCTTCGCGTGGTGTCGGAGATGACTTTAACTGTATTGACCCAGAAACTGGGAACCCCGGTAGTAAGTTTGGACAGAGTGCTTGCCTTGCGAGCAATTGGGCTGACGGTTATGTCAAACGTGTGCTGAATTTCATGGATGCAACCGGAATGGATATTATAGAGACAGATGGTCCCTATCACGGTGATGTCTGTGCTTCAACCACGCACGCGCATCATAACGGTTTAGCAGATTCGCAGTTACGTCAGTGGGAAGCATGCGTTAATTTTTACCACGAATGTCGAAAACGCGGCATCTATATCAATTCACCAGATAATTATTACCTCAACGGTTCAAACAAATGTGGTATGGGGTATCGCGAAACGAATTTCAGTTTGCCTCGTGAGCGGCAAATTCTTATTTCCCGTCAGAATATCTATGATGGAACATACCAAAAGACACCGAGTATGGGTTGGATGTTCGTCCCATTGGTAGAATACCATGGTGGTGGACAAGCCGCAACATTTGAACCGCTTTGTGATCATCTTGATGACTACGAAGCACACCTTGCACAGAACTTTGGTAGTGGTGTGATTGCGTGCTATCGTGGTCCACGACTTTTTGATACTGAACAAACGAAAGCAGTTGTGAAAAAATGGGTTGATTTCTTTAAAAAGTATCGCCAAATTTTAGAGTCCGACATAATACATGTTCGACGTCCAGATGGACGTTCCATTGATTGCATTCTTCACGTCAACCCACAGATCAGTCCGTGTGGACTCGCGATGCTATATAATCCCACACTCATTAGTCAACAGATCACTTTGAAGTTACCGCTTTATTATACCGGTTTATCTGAAACTGCTAAAATTCGTGAAAAAGAAGAAGAACCTAAAAAGTACAATATAGATCGAAACTACAACGTTGAAATTAAAATTTGGATGGAGGCAAAAAGCGTAAGCTATCTCGTTATAGAATAAAGAATATGAGCATACTCGTAAATAAAAACACAAAAGTAA
This sequence comes from Candidatus Poribacteria bacterium, assembly GCA_963663765.2. Taxonomy (GTDB): domain Bacteria; phylum Poribacteria; class WGA-4E; order WGA-4E; family WGA-3G; genus MSPOR6. The sequence goes on from CAXXUA010000004.1 coordinate 732,745, forward strand.
TTGTCCAAGGTATCACTGGACGTTCAGGTCGGTTTCACACAGAGCAGTGTGTGGACTACGGAACGCAAATTGTTGCTGGTGCTGTTCCCGGTAAAGGCGGAACTGATGTCAACGGTATCCCCGTTTTTGACACTGTAGCAGAAGGAGTCACAGAAACCGGAGCAGACACCTCCCTAATTTTTGTTCCAGCACGTTTCAATGCTGCTGACTCCATCATGGAAGCAGCCGATGCTGGAATTAGTTTAATTATCTGCATATCAGAACATATCCCTGTACTTGATATGGTAAAGGCAAAAGCATATCTTCAAGGAAAGCAGACGCGGTTAATCGGTCCGAACTGCCCAGGTATTATTACACCAGGTGAGTGCAAAATCGGTGTGATGCCTGCGTTTGCTTATTCTCCCGGAAATGTAGGTATTGTCTCTCGCAGCGGAACGCTAACCTATGAAGCAGCATTTCAACTAAAGCAACTCAACATTGGACAGTCTACGTGCGTCGGTATCGGTGGAGACCCAGTGATAGGGACAAATTTCGTTGATGCCCTTAAACTTTTTGAGGAAGACGATAATACACATGCCGTAGTCTTAATCGGGGAGATTGGTGGTACTGCTGAAGAAAAAGCAGCACACTTCGTCAAGAACGAAATGACAAAACCAGTCGTTGGATTTATTGCTGGACAAACAGCACCTCCTGGAAAACGGATGGGACATGCTGGTGCAATCATATCAGGTGGACAAGGCACTGCATCAGATAAAATTAAATCGCTCAAGGATGCTGGAATCGCTGTAGCACCTGATCTAACAACAATCGGAGAAACCGTCGCCCAAGTATTAACTTAAACAGGTGTTTCATTATGTCAAAAAATCCAAATGTAATTCTCATCTTCGCAGATGATCTCGGACGCGGTATGTTAAGTTGTTATGGACAGCAACATTTTGAGACACCAAACATTGACCGACTTGCAAACGAGGGTATGCGATTCAATCACGCATACGGTTGTGCATTTTGTGCACCATCTCGGGCAAGCATGTTGACTGGAATCCATGATTGCCACCAAGGTAGATGGACATATACAAAAGCTGGAATCTACAAAAGTATAAGCACCGGGGAAATGAACCCGAGTGAAATCTCGGAGTTGATTCATACAACAGGTTTACAAGCAAGTCCGAATGATGTTTTTTTAGCACAAATCGCAGAGCAAGCCGGTTATGAAACTGGACAGATAGGGAAACTTGAATGGGGATTTGCCACAACAGCAGAGCGCATTTACAGACATGGCTGGCAGTATCATTTTGGTTATTATGACCATCAACGTTGTCACGGCTTTTATCCTCCTTTCCTTTTTGATAACGGAGAAGTAACAAACATTCAAGGGAATACGCACTCAGATTGTGGTAAACATCCAAATTCGGAATCTGCTGAGAATATGGATATTCGCAGGAATCGTCAAGGTAAAGCAGTATACTCACAGGACATTTTCAATGACAAAATCGTAGAGTTTCTACGCAACCACAAAGACAAACCTTTCTTTCTATATCACCCTTCACAGTTACCCCATGGACCGATTTCCATCCCTGACATCCACCCAGCAGTGAAGCAGTCTTCAGAACTGACCGCGTATGAGAAAGAATACGCTTCAATGATATTAAAGCTAGATGAAACTGTTGGAATTATCTTAGATGAACTTGAGCGACTTGGAATTGACGACAACACGATGATTGTGTTTTCATCAGATAACGGACACGAGGTATATTATCGCCAAGAGGGAAGAACTACCGGTAGACAGAGCAGTTTGGATGGGGAACGATTGGATGACATTACATCAAAGTTCTATTCAGAAACATGCGGTGACGTATTCAACGGTAATGACGGTATGGGTGGTTTGAAGTTTTCAAGTTGGGAAGGCGGCACTCGAGTTCCTTATCTTGTGCGTTTCCCAGGAAGTATCACTCCTAAGACTGAATCAGATCACATGTTAGCGAATTACGATTTTATGCCAACACTTGCAGAACTCCTCGGTATTGAAATGCCACAAGACAAAGATGGCGTTTCATATTTGCCAACTTTGCTGGAACAACCTGATGCACAACAGAACCATGATTGGATTGTGTATGCCTCTCGGCTTGGTCCTGCTCTGGTCAGCTCTGATGGTTGGAAGTTGCGTTATATCAACCGCACGGACAGTTTCCAACTATATCATCTACCTAATGACTATCGTGAGGAAAACGATATTTCTTCAGAGCATCCTGATATGGTTTCGCGTCTTAGTAAATGGATGTTGAACGCTTGTGATGGCGACTATCATAACGGTACGCCCCAAGCACATTTGGCTGAAATCCCCGACAGAAACTAACCTCAATATTCTCTCAATTTCTTCTATAAATTCAACAGGACTTACGTATTTTCTCTTAAAGACCTTTTGATAAGGGGGAATGCGTAAGTCCTATTGAAAATAAAACGAAGCATTTAGGAATTTCACTGTTCAAGAAAAAATCTTCTATAGCTTGTGGAATGATTCGACATTTGAATGCTATGATACATATTCCACTGTTACTTGAATTACGCGAATTTATATGGTATAATACCCTATTGAATAGTGTTAACACTAAAATACTCTGAGAAAGTGTCGTAAATTATAATGGTTTCTTTTGACTCAAATTTGGCACAACGTGTCATCTTTGGTGATAATAGTATAGAAAGACTTGCTGAATCAACTATTACGCTTGGAGGTAGTCGCGTATTACTTGTAACAGACGCAGGCATAGAAGAAGCAGGTATTCTTAAGCGTGCATATTCAGCTCTGAATAGCGAGAAGATTACGTGTTATATATTCACGGATGTTGAGTCAAATCCAACGACAAAACATGTTCAAGCTGCAGTTGAATTTGCAAAGGTTAATGCTCCAATCGACCTCATTATTGGCTTAGGTGGTGGGAGTGCTATGGATACTGCAAAAGGTGCTAACTTCTTACTCACCAACGGTGGAAAAATGGAGGACTATTGGGGAACAAACAAAGCAACAATGCGGATGCTTCCCTCTATAGGCATTCCTACAACCATAGGTACTGGAAGTGAAGCACAATCTTTTGCACTAATTTCACAGGAAGATTCACATGTCAAAATGGCTTGTGGAGACAAGAAAGCACAATTCCACACGGTTATATTGGACCCAACATTAACAGAAACTTTGCCAGCATCAGTTGCAGCAGCAACGGGAATAGATGCTGTTGCACATGCAATTGAGAGTTATGTTTCAACCAGACGCAACGCATTGTCACAGATGTTCTCTCAACAAGCTTGGCAACTGCTGAATGCAAATTTTGAAACAGCAATTACGACAGATAATTATCAAGCACGAGGAAAGATGTTATTTGGTGCTTATCTTGCGGGTGTAGCAATAGAAAACTCAATGCTTGGTGCGGCTCATGCATGCGCTAATCCATTGACTGCAAGATATGGAATTACACACGGTATCGCTGTGGCTTTGATGTTACCGCATGTCATTCGGTTCAATAGAAATATCGTAGGTGAGTCTTACAACGAACTATACTCCGATGGGGATATAGCTGATAGAATTGAAAAATTAATGAAAGTTGGAGATATACCGAACACATTACAACGGTGGTCTGTCCAATATCAAGGAAAAACAACAGATATTCCCAAGTTAGCAGATGAGGCATCAGTCCAATGGACTGCACAGTTTAATCCACGGTCTTTAGCCATACATGATTTGATTAGATTATATGAACAGATATTTTAAAAAACCAGATTTTACTTCAGAACGGTCTTTACACACTTTTACATCTACAGCACAATTAGTTTTATTTCTTGTTGTCATACTTTTTCTAAATCTCAACCTTGCTTGGGGTGACTGGGCAACATTCAGAGGAAATCCACAACTCACTGGGGTTGCAGATTCGAAACTCCCAGAAAAACTTGATTTGCTTTGGGCTTTTAAAGCAGGAGATATTATTGAATCTACAGCAGCCGTTGTTGATGATGTCGTTTATGTCGGTGCTTTAGATGGGTATCTGTATGCAATTGATGCAGATAGTGGTAAAGAAACTTGGAAATACCAAGCTGATGGTCCAATAAAATCTTCCCCATCTATCAATAACGGTGTCATCTATTTTGGTGACGATGATGGTACTTTTCACGCAGTAGATTTTTCTACACGTCAAATGATGTGGCAATATAAGACTGAAGGCGAAATAATATCATCTGCAAACTTTTCTGATGATCTTGTGCTGTTCGGTTCTTACGATGGATTCCTTTACTGCTTGAATAAAGACAAGGGTAATTTCTTATGGAAATTTGAGACTGAAGGTTTCATTCATGGTACTCCAGCAATTTACGGAGATTTTACCATTGTCACAGGATGTGATAGTTACCTTCGAGTCATCAATATAAAGGATGGTAAGCAAACACAACAGGTTAATCTTGGTGCGTATGTAGGAGCAAGTCCTGCTATCCTTAATGCTGAAACTGATACAGAAAATAAGTCTTTACTTCATGCATATTGCGGCACTTATGGTAACGAAGTGTTAGGGGTTGACTTGAATTTAGGAGAAATCGCATGGGAATATGAGAACCCAGATCGACAACTACCGTTCTTTGCATCTGCAGCCGTAACGAAGAATCTTGTGATTATTGGTGGACGCGATAAAATGATGCATGCACTCTCACCTGAAACAGGTGAACCAATTTGGACTTATTCAACAAAATCACGAATAGAATCATCCCCGGTGGTAGTTGGTAAACGCGTATTTTTTGGAACATCACGTGGGATATTTCTTGCTCTTGACATTGAAACTGGAGAAGAAGTTTGGAGTTTTGAGACTGGATCGTCAATCGTTGCTTCACCGAGTGTGGCTGATGGAAAAATATATATCGGAACAGAGGATGGCATCCTCTACTGCTTTGGAGAAAAGAAATAATGTCCGAAACAAGACCTGAACCTGCAACAGCAGGGATAGAATCAAAACAGACCACAGTTGGTAGCGTTTTTGTCTCAAACTATCCACCATATTCTATATGGAATGATTCGGCTGTTCCTGACGTGCATCAAGCACTGGGTGAAAAGCCACGTCCTGACGCTACACTTGGCCTCTATCTTCATATCCCATTTTGCAGAAAGCGATGCAAATTTTGTTATTTTAGAGTATATACCGATAAAAACAGTTCGGAAATTGACACCTACCTAAATGCACTGGCAAAAGAGGTAGAACTATACAGCAAACAACCAGCAATTGCCAATAGACCTTTGCGATTTGTCTATTTTGGTGGGGGTACGCCTTCCTACATCAGCGTCAAACACTTAACTGCATTAGTAGAGCGGGTAAAAAATGTGATGCCTTGGGATGCTGCGGAAGAGGTCGCTTTTGAATGTGAACCAGGCACTCTGACTCAGAAAAAACTGGAAGCAATAAAAGAAATCGGTGTAACGCGCTTGAGTCTCGGAGTTGAAAATTTGAATGACGAAATTCTTGCAGAAAACGGCAGAGCGCATCTTTCAAAAGAGGTATATCGCATCCATCCTTGGATACAAGAATTAGCATTTGATCAAGTGAACATTGACCTTATCTCAGGTATGATAGGGGAAACATGGGTAAGTTGGCGCGATACAGTCAAAAAGACCATTGACCTTGATCCCGATAGCATCACCGTCTATCAGCTTGAATTGCCGTTTAACACAGTCTATTCCAAAGATATCCTTGGAGGAGATGCGTTGCCTGTTGCAGATTGGAAACTAAAGCGGGAATGGCATCAATATGCATTTGAGCAATTTGAACAAGCAGGTTATGTAGTATCCAGCGCTTACACTGTCTTAAAAAAAGATAAACAGAGTCAGTTTGTCTATCGTGACGCAGTTTGGCAAGGTAGCGACATGATAGGAACAGGGGTCGCGTCATTTTCACATCTCAGCGGGTTACATTTTCAAAACGCACCTTCATGGGGTGATTATCTTGGTAATCTTGAAGAAGATAAATTACCTGTCTACCGCGCACTGAAACCAACTGAAACTGAAAAATTGACACGAGAAATGATTTTGCAGCTCAAACTCGGTAAAATCAGACCTTCCTATTTCAAGGAAAAATTCGGTGCAGACATCCTTAAGCAATATGCGGATGCTTATGATAAACTACAAAATGACCGAATGTTGCATGTGAATGCGGTATCTGATGAGATCGTATTAACCCAACGTGGTTTGCTTCGAGTTGATAGTCTACTTCCAACGTTTTATGCACCAGAACATCAGAATACACGATATACCTAAGCAACCTGATTTAGTACAATTATTTAATATCATAGTTGGAGTGAAAACATGAATACAAATCTCATTGATTGCAATCCATCAATTATGATGGGAAAACCAGTAATAGTGGGGACCCGTATACCGGTGGATTTAATATTAGAAAAATTCGCAGCGGGTGAGACAATTGATGAATTACTTGATTCCTATCCACGTTTAACAAGCGAAGGTGTACTCGCAGCTTTTGCTTTTGCAGCCCAAGCTATTCGCGCAGATGTCGTTTATCCAATTCCAAACGATACATCATGAAATTACTAATAGACGAGAGCGTTAACAAGGTAGTTGTGGATAAACTTCGGAATAATGGATTTGACGTATTATATGTTGCGGAATTTTCACCAAGTGTGGACGACGAAACTGTACTTACTCATGCTAACAATTCTCGTTCCCTTTTGCTTACTGCAGATAAGGACTTTGGGGAACTAGTTTTCAGATAAGGACGAGTTCACAGAGGTGTTGTATTAATTCGTCTCGCGGGTTTGTCACCAGAAACAAAAGCAGATATTATTTTAGATATCTTTACAAGATTCGGTGATGAGTTGCTGCATTCATTCAGTGTTATTTCACCAGGTAGACTTAGAATTCGACAAAGCCTATAGTTCACAAATAATTATAGGTAGTATTTCCTTGAGTGACATCAGTTTTCTCATAATATGGATAATTACACACAACTTCATCGCTTGCATGAAATACTTGCACAAGTATTAGAAACTAACGCCTTTTACAAGCAGAAACTCACCGATGTTGGAATTAGTCATCCCAACGATATTCAAACAATAGCGGACTATCAGAAACTCCCATTCACAACAAAAGACGAACTGAGCAATGATCAAGTATCTAACCCACCATACGGTACAAATCTGACATATCCTATTGAGCAATATACTTGTCTCCATCAAACATCAGGGACAACTGGATCCCCGTTGCGATGGTTAGATACGAAGGAGTCATGGGATTGGTGGGGAAAATGTTGGCGTGATATATATAGTGCTGCAGGTGTGACATCAGCAGATCGGTTTATGATAGCCTTTTCTTTTGGTCCGTTTATCGGTTTCTGGAGTGCATATCACGGTGCGCAACAACTGGGTGCATTAACTATTGCAAATGGCGGTTTGAGTTCAGAACAGAGAATTCGTGCTATCCTCAGTAACGATGTGACGGTGGTAATCTGTACACCAACTTACGCACTACGTCTTGTGGAAGTCGCTGAACAAGAAGGTGTTGACTTAAGTAAAGATTCCTGTGTCCGAGTGACTATCCATGCAGGGGAACCCGGGGCAAGTCTGTCTGCAACTAAACAACGAATTGAGGATGGTTGGGGTGCGCGTGCTTACGACCATGCAGGTGCTACCGAAGTCGGAGCATGGGGTGTGATGTGTACACCACAAGCTGGGGTGCACCTTAACGAGAATGAGTTCATCTGTGAAGTGCTGGATACAGAGACAGATAAACCTTCAGATGAAGGTGAGTTGGTTATTACAAATTTAGGTCGGATTGGCATGCCGGTTATCCGCTACCGTACAGGTGATTATGTTAGGTTGAAATCTGAGAAATGTGAATGTGGAAGTTCACACCGTGTGCTTGACGGTGGCGTTATCGGACGCATTGACGATGCAATTATCGTTCGCGGATTGAATGTGTATCCTGCGACGATTGAGAATATCATCATGAAGTTTCCCGATGTGAGTGAATTCGCTGTACGTGCTTATCGAACAGAAACGCTTGATGAACTTGAGGTTCAAATAGAATCTACAAACAAAAATCCTGCTGATACTGCAGTAACCGTCAGTAATGCTATACGAAATGCGTTAGGTTTACGGACAATTGTGAAAGTTGTCCCACGTGGAACACTGCCGAGATATGAACTCAAATCAAAACGGTTCACGGATGAACGTTATTTGTAATGGGAAATCTCCTCTTGACAATCCAATTCATGAGAGGTTATAATTATTGAACAACGTAAGAGTTGACGACTAATTTGGCAGACTACGAACTTGACGAAATTCACAGAACCGAAAAATTAGGTGCTTACTACCGAGCATTGGATAAAGAATTCCGAAAAGCAGAGTACAAATTTGCACATTTACCACTTGAGAAACCTGAATCCACCGAATCAGGAGACGAAAAAGCAGTAGATTAAATGGTGAAATTTTACCTTTGATACAAGATGTAACAATCCAAATACAGTCTGCTTTGCTAAAGACTTACCTATGACTACTAACTCCAGATTTGATGCCATCATAATCGGCGGTGGACCTGCAGGAAGCACTGCAGCCACACTCATTGCACAACAAGGTTATCGTGTGCTTCTCTTAGAACGCGACGCTGAACCCGCGTTTAAAATCGGTGAGTCGCTCATACCTGCTACATACTGGACTTTCAAAAGACTCGGCATGCTTGAAAAGTTAAGAGAGAGTCATTTCCCACAGAAGTTCAGTGTGCAGTTTTTTACCCGCACTGGAAAAGCGACTAATCCGTTCTATTTCTTTGAGACCAATCCCCATGAAAGTGCGATAACCTGGCAGGTCTTGCGCAGTGAGTTTGACCAGATGCTGTTGGATAACGCAGCAGAAAAAGGCGTAAATGTGCGACGGGGTGTGAGTGTTCGCAAAGTGATTTTTGAAGATGATAAAGCGTTAGGTGTCGTTGCACAGAACGGCATGAGTGATAACCTTGAAACGATACATAGTACTGTTATTGTAGATTCAACGGGACAACGTTCTCTAATTGGTAGACAGTTAAACCTAAACACAATTGAACCCAATTTGAAAAAAGCATCTCTATTTACACACTATGACGGTGGGTATCGTGACGAGGGTTTAGATGAAGGTGCTACGCTCATCCTACATACTGAGGATAAAGATTCCTGGTTTTGGTCAATTCCGCTCCCATACAACCGCACCAGTATCGGTGTTGTCGGTGAATTGGATTATCTACTCCAAAATCGTAGAGAACATAACGGTAAACTGAACGCACAAAAAATCTTTGATGAGGAGTTGGAGAAATGCCAACCTTTGAAGCAACGGCTTGAAGGTTCAAAACAACTATTTCCTATACAGACAACAAAGGATTTTTCATATCGCGCCAGTCGTATCGCAGGTCAGAATTGGGTGTTGATTGGTGATGCATTCGGGTTCTTAGATCCTGTTTATTCAACGGGTTTGTTTTTGGCACTCAAATCAGGAGAAATGGCTGCTGATGTTATAGTTGATGCATTTCGGTCAAATGATTATTCTGAAGCGAAGTTAGGAAGTTGGGGACAAGTATTTGTTGATGGTATGGAAGCATTTCGGAAATTGGTTTACGCATTTTATACAAAGGAATTCAGTTTTGCACGATTTCTGACAGAGTATCCAGAGCATCTCGGTGGCATTGTGGACATATTAAGCGGTGATGTCTATAGACGTGATGTAACCCACATCTTTCCTGATATGTCAAAGATGTGCTTTTTTCCTCCTGAAGTTCCACTCCAACGTTCTACGTAGTGGAAACAACATATCAATATGTAACATTTCCTGTTTAATTAAAAAACTACATACGTAAGTATAAAATTTAGACCAATTATTCTTAAGGAGAACATAAATGAAAATAATCAAAACAAATCTAATCGTCTTCTTACTCGCTATTGCTATAAGTTATAGTATTGGATGCGATAATGCCTCAAAGAAGGATGCTGACAATGGCGATAACGGTGAAGCAACTACTGCAACAACTGAAGATAAAAATACATCAGAACGGCAATTTCTTAGCATTGGTACAGGGACACTACGGGGCGCGTTTCATCCTGTTGGCGCCGCGATTGCTGACGTCGTTAACCAAAATATGACAGAAAAAAAGTGGGAAGTCACTGCTGAAGGTACGAAAGGTACACAGCAAAACATACGTTTACTGGTAGCCGAAGATAGTACGTTAGAATTTGCGATGGCGAATGCTGCGATCTCTTATTTTGCTGTTCGCGGTGAAGGTGCGTGGGAAACTGAACAACCCATTCGTGCTGTAATGACACTTGCACCGAATGTTGCTTTATTTGTTACGCAGAAATCCTCCGGTATTTCATCAATGCAGGATCTCAAAGGTAAAAGAGTCGTTGTAGGACCTGCAGGAGCTGGTTTTGAGTATTTCTTGAAGCCACTATTTCAGGAACACGGTCTGACCTATGATGATTTTACTGACCTAAATGGCACATACGGTGATGCTACTGATATGTTGGCGAACGGTTCTGCAGATGCAGCGTTTATGGGAGGTGCGATTCCTATTCCTGCGGTTATACAAGCGGGTTCATCTCAAGATATTCTGTTTATTCCGTTTGATGAATCAGCGTTGAAAACCCTATTTGAGAAGTATCCATTTTTTAATGAAGTGACAATTCCTCCAAATTCTTATGAAAAGATACAACCCGAAGCGTTTTCTTCCATGAATGTTGGCTCAATGCATCTTATCACTGCTGAGAATACTGACGAAGATATGGTTTACCACTTTACAAAAACATTGTATACGCATCGTTCTGAAGTGGTTGATGCACATCCTGCTGGTAAGGCGATCAATGAAAAGAATGCTGTCAAAGATGTAGGAACACCATTTCACCCGGGGGCAATCCGTTTTTATAAGGAAATTGGTATTTGGAATGAATAAGTAATGTCAAAATCATTTGACATTACAATTAAACTCATGGTATTATAAATACCTGAAGCCGAGATAGCTCAGTCGGTAGAGCAGTAGACTGAAAATCTATGTGTCGGCAGTTCGATTCTGCCTCTCGGCATTTTCTTTTTGCATCAATATATCAAGCCGGTGTAGCTCAGTGGAAGAGCGACTGATTCGTAATCAGTAGGTCGGAGGTTCAAATCCTCTCATCGGCTTTTTCTATTGTTTCTTTTCATGGGCTAATTCTTGCTCAAGTGATGTAATAATTGCTAAAAATGTTGCGTGCGGATCAAGATCATATACCTTTCGGTACATCTCAAGTGCTTTCGGCTTATTCCTAAGATAACTTTCATATATTTCTGCCATTTCCTGCCAAGCTTGTATTTCATCTGGATCAAGTTCTACGATTTCCTCATAGACTTCTAATGCATCTGCATAAGGCCGTGTTGCTGCTTCACGTTTTAGGGCATTTGCACGTACATACAATAAACGTATGAGATCGTCTCTTATCTCTTGTATCTCTGGTTGGATTTTATAAGCTTCTTTTAAAAGAATAATTGATTGTGCCTCAAGACGAGCGATCTCTGCCATATCTACACTGGTGAGTTCTCGGTCAACGAAACGATACGACTGAAGCATCTTGTTGTAAGTGCGAGATAATTGAAGTCGTGCAAGTATGCCTATCGGTGCTTTCTGTGATGTAATATTCTCATATTCAGGATCGTTTTCAATTGCAGATTTATAGTATGTTGTTGCTTCCTTATACTGTTGACTACCTTGATATAAAACTCCGAGTAAGTAGTTTGCTTCAGCATTTTCTGGATTTATTTTCAACAACTTCAAAAACTGCTGAGTTGCTTCTGCTGGTAAGCTATCATCACGGAGGAATTTGCCACTGAGCATTAGCACTTCTTCATGGTCAGGTTGAATATGTGCAGCGTGTTGCAGTCTTACTTTAGCATCCTTGAACCAATTACTCTGGGAATAGATATCTGCAATGCGTAGGTTGATGTGCAGTCGGTCTTTCTCATTCTGTTCTGTTTTGTCAACGTCATATACTTGTAATGCTTGCCAATAGAGGTTGACCGCCTTACCGAGATCCTGCTTTTCATAAAGCGCATCTGCTTCAGCTAAATATTTTGCAGCATCAGATATAGTTGGGGTACTTGGGTGAGTTCTGCTCTTCCCTATGTAGACTGCTGCAACCACGAAAAAACCAACAATTGAAACAATTTCTATATATGTTAGCAATCCAATGGAGGGAAAAAAAGAACTGTTTTCGTTATGTTTGGTAGATTCCATAATAATCCTTTACAAAGTGCCTACTTTTTCAGAATTAGCTTCAGTCTCAACCTCATCAATTATATCCAACATATCTTCTGCGTTTATGAATTTTTCAATTCTCTTGAAAATTTTTCCTTGACCGTTCAAGAATATCACGACAGGTAATCCACGAATTTGATATTTCTCTGTCAAAACCTTGTCTGTTTCTGTAGTAAAATCAAGTTTAACTGTGATGTAGTTCTCTAATCTATCAACAACTTCTTGATTTGAAAAAGTCTTATGATCCAACTCATTACATGCACCGCACCATTTTGCATAAAAATCCAGCATTACCAGTTTATTTTCCTGACTGGCAGTTTCTAATGCCGTAGGTTCATCATACACCCAATCTAAATGTGGTCCTGCAACGGGTTGCGCTAACCCTCCAACTATCATGAAAGCTCCCAGAATTGCTAAACCAAGACCAAATGCCTTTCTTACTTGCATCGATTTAGATACACCCCTGATTCGTTGTGTTAACTTACTAAGGTATAAGCCAACGAGAATAATTACAGCGGCTATTGCAAAAAATGGTATAGAGTTTTGAAGAAATCCTGTTATGGGTGCGAATATCTTAAGGTCTTTGAGGAAGTAGAGCGCGACCGTAATGATTGCTATTCCAAATATATTTTCCAATATATACATCCAACCACCTGAACGCGGAAGGGAAGAGATCATACCAGAGAATGTACCGATGCATATAAACAATAAACCCATACCGAGTGCATAAGTGAACATCAACCAGAAACCAAGCCATAAACTGCTTGTAGTTGCGATATATGTCAATACAGCTGCTAAAGCAGGTCCGGTGCAGGGTGCAGCAATGACACCAGCAACCGTTCCCATAGCAAATGCACCAAGAAATCCAGTACCGCCAACAGTATTAAGTCTGTTCTGCATTGATGATGGCAGCTGAATTTCAAATACACCAAACATAGACAAACCCAGTGCAAAAAGTATGACGCTAATGCTTCCGATGACCAACGGATTTGCCATAATTGTTCCGAATACCGCACCTGTTGAAGCGACAGCAATCCCAAGAATAGAATAAGTAAGGATAATACCAAAGACATAAACAACAGAAAGCACAAAAGATTTCAACTTACTTGCGGACTCACTTGCACCAAAAATTGAAACCGTAATCGGAATTAAGGGATAAACACACGGAGTCAAACTTGTTGCTATACCCCCGAAAAAAACCAAAAGCAGTGCAAGCCATGTTCTTCCACCTGAAAGTGCTCCAGCTATCTTACCTTCCTTCTTACCACTATTTAACTGTCCATCTTCAAAATTGAGATTTGCAAAAATTGCTTCGTTGGCAGGTATAACAGATTCTTCATTGCTGACAACTTGGATCGGTATCTGTATGTCTTTAGTTTCAGGTATGAGACACTGTTCGTCGTTACATGCTTGATAGGTTAGTTGTAAATCTAATGTCATTGTCTCTATTGGTGCATTTTTCTGAACTGTTGCAGGAATAGCAATAGTAATAGTATCGTGATATACTGAAGCTAAACCGATTGAAGCAATTTCAAGCGTGTCTCCAGAGGGATATATCACCTTGTCAAAAGTGAAATCAGAAATATCAGGGAGGGTGACTTCAGTTGCAATAAGATTTTCTTTAGTAGGATTAGCGTTTACATGCCATCCCGCTGCGATTTCCACAACAATTGCAATTTGGAAATCAGTTCCAGGTTGAACCTTGTCTAATGATAAATATCCTTTAGCAGTCAGTTTTTCAACAGGTTGGTCTTCAGACAAACCCAGTTCTGGAAACTGTGCTGAGACATAAATTGGATATATTGTTAAAATAAAGGTTAACAAAAATATCTGCTGAAACTTCTTTAGTCTTCCATGCTTTGACATAATTAAGTTCTCCTTGATAGAGACTTATTTTCTGTGAATATTATACCATTCTTCCGTAGGTCGGGTAGAGGCACGAAACCCGACATGATAGCCACAATCAATACAAATCGGATGTCGTTACTCTACCCGACCTACGAAAAAAGGCAAATTATAAAGTAGAAATGGTATTATGGTGAAATTTGAAAATTATTTTACATTTCTACAATTTACCATATTGGCTGTCATGTAAGTATCCTATTCTTTTCTTTGGTAGGAGCGTCCTCCTGGTCGCGACGGTATTGATACATGTCTCCATACGGTCGCGACCAGGGGTCGCTCCTACCTGTGCAAGTGTGTAATTAATTCCATAATTTACCATAGTATGTATTAACTATTGTCTGAACGAATTAGTTTACACATTATCGCGGTTCAAGTACGACACAAGGTAGAATCATCTCTTCAAATGAAATACCACCGTGTTGAAAGCTGTTATGAAATAACTCTTTATATGAGTTAAATTGCCTTTCATATACGAAGTAATAATCTCCTTTTGCAATAATATAGTTTTTTTCATTTGACTCATAAGGCAGACGGTATTCTTCAGGATTTTCAACAAGCAACCCTGCGATGGGATCACACGTAATGTCTTTTCCGTCTTTCGTTCGTAATCCAGATGAGAGTTCATACTGGCTGGAGATTTTTGCAGCGTTCTGACATAAGACTGAACCGTGATCAGATGTAATAATTACTGTCATACCCTTTTCTGCAGCGATGTTTATGATTTCGCTAAGTCGTGAATTTCTAAACCAAGTTTGTACAAGTTTGCGAAACGCTTCTTCACTGGGGATAAGTTGTTGAAAAAGGGATACATCACTACGAAGATGAGTGAGCATATCAAGGAAATCAACAACAAGTGAAGCAAAACTTACATAGTTAGTCTCGGTTAACCATTGTAGGTATTGGATTTCTCCGCGTTCATCAAAAATCTTGAAATAGTGTGGTGTTGGTTTGAGAACTATACCGTGTCTTTCAAACTGCAAATGCATTAGGTCTTTTTCATACCGATTGATGCTTGTATGGCCATCTTCAGGCTCCGCATATAGTTCTGGATACCGTTCAGACAAATCTCTTGGAAATAACCCGCTGAAAATAGCATTTCGAGCATAACGTGTTGTCGTTGGTAAAATTGAATAGTAATAGTGTTTAGTCATGTGAAAATCACGGTAAAGAACTTGTTCAAATTGCAACCAATGATCCATTCGCATGCAGTCAATTACAATAAAAAGCACAGATTTACCAATCTGAATTTCAGGTAAAACATACTTGTAGAAGACATCAACTGATAGGGTTGGTGAATTATCTCCCTCAAGCCAATGTGTGTAGTTGTCCTGTATGTAGTTTGCAAAAGCAGAATTTGCCTCCAGTTTTTCTTTGGTATGAATTTCTTTAAGTTCGCCAACGTTGGTAAGTCCGTCTAATTTGATATCCCATTCTAAAAAGTGCAAATACATCTCTATCCATGTCTGCCAATCATATTTAGCATACTGTTCAACCACAGACTGGTTCTGATTGTATTCTAAAGTGACCTGTTTGTTAAAATTCTTTACGTAAGCTTGTGGTGTATATGCTTCCTGCATTTTCTGTTTTTCAAGCAGGAAAGTAAGCGATGTAACTAACTGTCTGGGACTTGTAGGCATTATTAGGACATCATTAGCCCCATGAAAACTTGCTTTTTCTATTATTTCTTGACCACCAGTGTTGGACAACAAAATGATGGGTATGTGTGCGTCAACTTTACGGATGTGTGAAAGTATGTCATCAGAACGAGCTGGCATATCATAATTTAATAGAATGGCGTGAAACTTTAATTCACGACATAAAGCAACCCCATCTTCAATGTTATCTGCAAATGAAACATCAAATCCGTGGTATTCTAAAAACTGAATATAGGGTTTCAACTCTGATTTTATATTAGGATTTTCAAGTGACTTTACAGTTGAACTGTTTACCCACAGAATATTCCATCTTGTTTTTCTCATGTTTTTACCCTCCCATAGAATCTATACGGTATCAATCTTTAGGTCTGGTAAATCAACGCTTATGATACTTTATACCAATTCTAATTAATTTTGACTCATTAAGGAATTCCACTGTTGTTGCTGCTTAGAGGTAACTCCAACCATATCTTTGCAGTAAATGAGAAATTATAAAATTAGAAATGGTATAATATAGTAGTGGTTCCCTCAACATCTGTATTAGAAATTGGAACGTTTCGCAGTATACGGATACAATTTAAAGACAAGTGAGTTAAAGGTTGGAACGAGTTAATCAGTTTAGATATTTGATACGAATCGTCCAGGATTAAGTATATTGTTTGCATCAAATTGAGATTTGATCTGTTTCATGATGTAAAGAGTCTTGCCGATTGACCCCCAAGCATCTATTAGTCTTTTTAATCCTATCGGTGCGGACTCAATAATCAAGTTACCACCCATTTTTATAGCACTTTCTCGTAGTTGGCTTAGCCTGTTTGAAATATGATTATAATCAGAATTAGTATCTAAATGTATTTTGAGATACAGAACACCATTACCCAACAAAACCATCATCTCATCGTTATCTCTAATTGCAAGTTCAACAAATTTGATAATATCTGTTCGTTTTAGGTTTAACTTTACAAACACAGTATGATCACTCTGATCTACTGATGGATACTCTTGAAGTATGTTTTTAACCTTCTGATATGATTCCGATTCAACCTTTTTCACACTTATATTTTTACTTTGTTGCAGTAATGTTTGAACAAAACGGACTTGCCATCTGACAGTATCAGGATCACCAGCAAATCCAATTACGAGTGTTGGCTTCTTTTCTGTCAACCCATTTAATTTGAAATTAAACAGCATGTTTACAAACATAGGCAATGATTGTGAACTAACAACATTTAATCCTGCTATAGCAGCGTCATGCATACTGTGAAACTGCACTACGACGATCTCTTGATGTAATGGAAGTGGAGATAATTTAAGCGATATATCGGTGATAATTCCAAGCGTGCCAAAGGATCCAATATAGAGTTTATTGAGATCATAACCTGCTACATTTTTTACAACTTTACCACCACTCTTGACGAATTTACCATCAGCATGAACCACATGCAACCCCAATACAAGGTTTCTTGCCGTTCCGTATCTTAGACGCAGTGGACCGCTTGTATTCGTAGCAACGATTCCTCCTATAGTACATCTGTCTGCATAAGGAGGATCAATAGGTAAAAACTGCCTGTGTGTTGATAACGTATCTTGTAAGTCTTTTAATAGTAATCCAGCTTCAACAGTAACAGTCAAATCCGCGGGTTCATATTCTATTACTTTATTCAGACGTTTTGTTGAAAGGACAATATCCGGACTCTGTGCAAAGTTCCCAATTCCAAGTTTTGTTCCTGAACCTGCAGGTAATACTGTCAAGTTGTTTTTTGATGCATATCGTAGAATATTTTGAATGTCCTCAACTGTTTCAGGTTCAACAACTACTTGAGGAACACAGTTATCATAGTTATAGTCACTAACTATGGAATCTGATATACAATTGTTTTCTCCAACAATCTGTTTTAGTTCATAGCCTAATGTTTCTGTGTTTTCCATTTAACACTTTGCCTTTCATAAGGTTGAAACATAACGTCTGATTAACAAGGTGTTTTATAGTTACTACTTGGTCTTACTACACCACTTATTTATAGACATAGTAAGACGAATTTCAATAAAATTCAATGCATACACGTTATTATAATGTGGACAATTTCAGTCTGTTTATAGTATATCATTAAACCACTGTGAATTCAAAAAGATTAACGAACAAACAGGGTTATTTAGTTTTCCTCTTATATTCGGTAGGAACGACCCAGTGAATGCCATTGGGCAAATGCGCGTATGGCATTCGCCATGATTCATACCATTGATTTAATAGTCACGACCGTTCCCTGTGTTGGTAGGAACGACCAGAAGGTCGCTCCTACTGAATAAAAGAATAGAATCCTTACATGACAGTAATTATGGTAAATTGTAGAAATGTAAACTTATTTTCAAATTTAACCATAAATAGATTGTAATTATATCAAAATCTTGAATTATAGTTGTGATATAAATATACAGGGTTATTTAGATTTACTGAAAGTTAATACACGGGTTCGGTTTCCTAACCGAACTTTATGCATCAATTTTAGATTATTGAAACATGAACATCGCTCTTTAGTGGTTTTCTTGCTATGTATTTATAATATGTTTCCATTGATGATCTCCTACTTAAACGGATGACTACTGGATTCTTCAGCAATAGACTTTTATTTTATGCTAAAATTAATTGCCGAAAGAACCACTAAATGGTTTACTCGCTAAACATTTATTATGAACACAACTTAGTAATAGATTCAAAAGCCTCCTACCCCCGCTTGCAGGGGATAAAGTGGGGTTGGATTTAGGGAATTCAAAACACAATAACTTAGCGAGTCAACCACTAAAGAACTGGACAAGATGGCACTCCATAAAATTAACGACATAGCAAAATAAAATCAAAAATATTGAAAACTAAATAACCCTGTTACTTTCCAAAGGAGTTCTCACCTTATGGAAAATCTATGGTTTCAGTATTGAAAATGTAGTTACTTTATTTTATTTGATGGTTTTTCAATGACTGCAAATCTTGTATAGCCATTTTCGGAGTTGCGATAATCCACAGTTTCCCATTTCATGTATACATCATGCATTCTCATGATAACATAATCTGTATTTTTACTATTCAGGACTTACGCAGTCTCAAAGATTATCGATGGATTTGAGAGTTGATATCGCATATAATCATCCAATAAACTTTGTTTAAGTTCATAAATTGTTTTGCCAAGTTTACGCGCAACACGTTTCAAACAGACCCATATTTGAAAACAACAGGCAATATGATTTCTTTGGGCACGCAACTTGCGACATTGACATTTGCCAATACCCGTGACTTGTTTGATCTCACGATGGAGTTGTTCAATCTTCCAACGTATACGACATTCTTGGTGTGCCGCATCCGCATCCGATTGAGATAAATCGTTTGTCACAATATATTCCGTGCGCCCGGTAGAGGAGGCTATCCGGAACAACTTGACTTGATACCCTTTTGGAAACTTCTTGATGTGCACGCTTTTCCCTTGCCGGATTTCTGTCCGGGTCCAAGATAGGTCTTGGACTTGTTGGTGCGGTTGCTCGCCATCCGTATCGTTTACAAGACGATTTCGTTTCAGGGGCACGTAGTAAATCTTAGAAAGTTTTTCAATCGCTTTCATAACTTGCATGGAGGCATACCAAGTATCCATTAGCACCGTCCGAAACGGTATCTGTTTTTTAGAGTAAGCGTTGTGCAACATTTCCAGTAAATGGTCTATTTTGGTTTTACCATCATGATCTATGTCATAAATACGGTAATCAATAATCCAATACTCTTCTGTCTTTGGATTGACATAGATACACGTCACAATACCAATGCCTTTAACGACTTTTTTGTCGCTACCACTCCACTGAGAACGGAGGACCTCAATCTCTTTCGCATAGAGTTTAGGTAGCACAACATCGTCAAAAACAATGTAGCCATCATCATCAAACTCAATGTCGTTTTTGACCGAGTTCCAAAGTTCATTCGCGGGGATGTTTTCACCGCTCAGAAACCGATTGATTTGATCGTGGCTCCACTTATCAGTATGGTCTGCCATATAGGTTTGTGTAAAGTTTGTAAAACTTGATAACAAAAATTGACAATAATCTGAATATAAACTTTGTTTCTTTTCGGAAAGTGTAAATGTAATCATAATGGAATAGTATAGCACAAATCTATTATAGTGCGTAAGTCCTGCTATTTAAACTTTGTTTCCATGTTCTATTAAAACCAAACAGTCTTTGAAAAAAATGTTCTCTACGGTAGAACTTATCCAAGTTCCAGTTCTGATATCTGAATCGCTCACCAGAGTCCCATTTCCATTTGCCTTCTTTTTCAACATCCGTCAAGCCTATCCAGTATTCGCTGTGACCAAAGACAGCCTCAAGCCATTTCTGTTCTGATTCATTTGTAATTGTAACAAGATAAGCATTCTCGAGAGATGCTTTCTCTACTGCATCTTCTCTACTGCTGCAAATTATCCGTTTATACAAGTTTCCATTTTCTGGATTCAGAATCCATACACCTTCTATTGGAAATATAAATCTTGAATGTTTGTGTTCATCTCTCTGGTTTTTCTCTTGTTTTTCATTCAACCCTGTTGAATTCCCATTGAGAGATAACTGGATAATATCAGTAGACTTATCACCTGAAAGCAAAACAGGCTTAAAATTACCTGCAAGCAGGAAAGGTTCAGAGTTACCTGAAAGTCCACGATGGTTAACTGAGAATGCAAATATCCCTGGAGCGTAGAAGCTATATTCAAATATTCCGTTTTCATCTGTTTGGACATGAACAGGATGATTATACGGATGACGGTTGACAGCATAACGGTTTAGTTCAGCAAACTCAACTATAACAGAGGCATTTGATAGTGGTTCACCATTATCAAAAACAATTCTCACACGAATCACTAATGGATTCTCCATAGTTGCCATGAGGTGCACATTCTCCATAATTGATCCAGGTTTTATGGTGAATGTTACCGCACCAAAAGATGGAAAGAATGAGTATTGATGTGGAATAATTGTAGCTTGAGCGAATTTTATTGAGTGGATTCTTGGTAGGTGTTTATACTTCCTTTTTGTTGATTCTGTAGGTGTTGTATCATTCTCAGGTGGTGTTTCTGGTAGAACTAAAATTTGTACTACACCTGGAGTTATGTTGTTAAATCTGAACTTACCTTCAGAATCGGATTTAGCTTCAAGATAGAGTGGACGTTTTTTCTTGGACAAACCATTTTGTTTCTTGATAACATTTGATGGTGGGTGTTGAAGAATGTAGAATGGATATGTCTTGATGTCGTAAATTGGATCAATTGTTCTGCTAAGTATGTTGATTTCAACAGCAAGTAGGATAACGGTTGCATCAGCAATTGGTTCCCCTTTGAGATCTGTTATGACTCCTGACAGACTTGATGTTTCTTCATCTGTGTTTCCATAGAATGTTATACCGAATGTAAATATAAGAGCGAGTGCAAACAACAGAATGAATTGCTTTTTTGAATTGAATGTAATCATTATGTGTCCCTTTTATGTTAGGTTACGACTTTTTTCTACTTCTTGATCTTTATATCCTCTTTTTCCAGAATAGCGTTCTTAACAAGAGGCAGGAATTTATTCTTGGAACCCAATATCATCCATCTTTTTGAAAAGAAATCAAGTGCAACAGGTGTGTTTGCTTCGTTAGCAGTATAATTTTTCCTGAGCCAATTCGTGTAAGTCAGTGGATCTCCGTTTTGCCATTTTTGGAATGCTCCTTCATACGTAGAACGTAAACCTATCCAAAAAAATCTTCTATCAGTAAAACGAGATTCCAACCATTTTTGTTCAGCTTCATCATTTATGGTAACGAGGTAAGCTTTTTCTGCATCTGCTTTGGTTTTGGCATCATCCCAACTATCACATTGAATTCTTCTGTAAGCGTGACCATTTTCAGGATTTATAGACCATTTTGCTTGAAGAACTTTCAAATACTCCTGACGTTTTTTCTTCTGTTTCTCTATTCCTCTCAGTTTGAAAACAAGCTTATCGTCCCATAGTCCTTTTTCCAAACGGAACCATCTTGATTTCGCTGTTGCGCCAAGATATTCAACATTAACTGCAAACTCAGTTTTCGGTTGTGGTATATTTCTAAGATCTTCTACGAAGTAACCTTGAGAATCTGTTGTAGTTTGTGCATCTGATTTAGTCATCATTGAACTATTAGTAAAAAAGTAAAAAGATGTTTCACGCACGCGTTCCTTTATTGTTAAGATTACTTGAGCATTGGCAAGTGGTGAACCATCCCTTTGAAGTATCATTCCCCTAATCCGTCTGAGTGGAGGCTTCACTGTTACAACGATGTTCTCAAGAGGTGTACGCTCCTCAACGACAAAGGTTAGTTTACCAAACCAGTCTGGTTTATACGATTGGCTGCCAGGAGGAAATAAAGTGACAAGTCCAATGTTAAGTGATGCGATAGAATAATCTGCACCTCCTTCTGGTAGTAAAACGAATTGTGATTTTCCAGGACTGATGTTGGTAAAAGTAAAAGCACCCTGTTTATCGGTTGTTACCTGATTCCATTCAGATAATGGTATAGGTTGGTTATCTTGGTTAGGTTCTAAAGGTTTAATGGTTAGTGTAAGTCCTGGAACAACTTTGCTATTGCTGTCAATGACTCTACCTGAGATAGATGTTGCCCCCTCTTGAGATATAGTCTCGACTTGTGCAATATTGTCTGCATCGGTCTGTGATGCATCTGCAGTTGGTGCATTTGGACTGTTAACTGCATTAATGTCTTTTGCTTGAGGATCTGGTCGTCCCATTTGGTTTCGAATCGCCGGTTTCTCAGTAGAATCAATCACTTGTCTTGCATCTGTTATTTCAATCGTCCGTTCAGATTCTGCGTCAATACTGTATGGCTCTTGAAAATGGATTAGTTGTTTTGCCCCAACACTGATCAATAGTAATACGATAATTGCTGCTGCTGAAGAAACTATCCACGGCATTACCGGTTTACTTGTTGAAGGAGCTGCCGGAGATAAGTTGGAGATTTTTTGCATGATATTCTCAGATAACTCTTGTGGTAATTCGAAACTGCCGAAGTTTTCCTGAATAAGTGCTTCTTCACCTTTGAGGCGATTCCGTGCGCGATGTAGACGAATCTTGACAGTATTTGTTGATACACCAAGGAATTCACCGATCTCTTCACACGATAAGCCTGCAAGGTAATGCATCGTTATCACCGTACGATCACTTTCTTTTAGTCTACTAAGCAGTTTTCTAACTACTGACCTTTGATTCTCCTTTCTCTGCTCTTCGCGTTCTTGTATCTTATATTCAGTATAATACACCTCTTCCAACTCCATAGGATTGGTTTGTTCTAAGGATTCTAACTGCGGCTTTTTCTTACGGTGCCACATTTTGCAGATATTGGTCGTAATGACATATAACCAACCAGAGAAACGGTGGGGGTGTTTTAAACTGCTGAGTTTCTGATATGCAGTAATAAAGGCATCTTGTGTTATCTCTTCTGCAGTATGGAAATCACCAATCTTCTGCCATGCAAGCGTATGTATCTGTTCTTGATATTTTTCCACAAGCAATGCAAACGCTTGTTGATCCCCTGCAAGTGTTTGTTTGACCAGTTCAGAATCACTTTGTTTCATGTTGCACCTCACAATCTTTGTCTTCTTTTAACATAAAGATGCTATTTGGATATAGAAGGTTTCACTTTTGTATTATTTTCAAAAGATATTTACATCTGGATCAGATTTATGATAAGAATAGCATAGAAATTAATAACTGACAAAACAAATCAATATCTGTACTTCTCTGAGGAGTGTGCATAAAGAAAAGCAATCTCAAATATGGTCTTAAAAGTTGTAGGCACGCTCCGCGTGCCGTCCACAAGATCAAAGCATCTCAATAGATTATACTAACACAACGAGGACAATTCCATATAAAGTAGGACTTACGCAGTTTTCATGATTTGATGAAAAATTATGACGAAAATTGTGTAATTTTCAGCATTTTTTCGGTTTCCAGCGCGCCTACAAAGCACGCCTACAACTGGGTGCGTAAGTCCTGTAAAGAAATACTTGATGAGAGACGTAGCCAATGTTGGCACATAATATATTTATGTACACCCCTCACTTATCTAATGATTATGAAATTTCTAATAAAAGTGAGTTTGAATATAAGAGATTGGTTCATCATGGGAATTCAATCGAAAGAAAGCAGTTCCAACGTACCCCAAAACACCGTCTTTGCTCCAGCGGAGCAATATGTTTATAGTAACGTGAGTTCAAAAATAAAGTTTGAGTTTTTGGTATTTAGAGAACCCTTTTGATATAATGAAATAATTATCCAACACAAAAGGAGTTCTCTGATGTTTATCATATCACTTTTCTGTAATATTGACGACTTTTTTAACGTCTACTATAGTTTCCTTGTTTTCGTCCAAACATTTCGGGATCCAGTTGATCAATAAGAGGTTATCAATCCCAGTCCCTATC
This sequence comes from Candidatus Poribacteria bacterium, assembly GCA_963663765.2. Classification (GTDB taxonomy): domain Bacteria; phylum Poribacteria; class WGA-4E; order WGA-4E; family WGA-3G; genus MSPOR6. The sequence goes on from CAXXUA010000004.1 coordinate 757,059, forward strand.
TGATTTCAAAAGGGATCGAATGGTCTCAAATCACGATACCCTACCTTTGAAACCCTCATCATAACTGGGGCACCAGCATTTTCAAGGCAACTTTGGTGTCGGAAAAAGCGATAAAAATCGTAGTTTTTGTTTCCTTTTTCTTTGAAAGGTCCGTCCAAGTTCTGTGCTACCTTTTGAGGTGTTATTTTCTCAATGCGGGTATGGGTTTGTGTGCGCTCATAGTTGATATGGTTTTCCACATTCATAGGACAAAAACAAGGTAGTTTGGACAATTTTCTTCCAACATGTGTTGATAAGAAATTGGTTCACCGATTATGTTATCAATCTTGAGTTCCGTAGGAACGGCATATAAGAATAAACATATCGTCCCTACGGGACTAAAGAGCTTGGAAGGGAACTCGTTTTCTATCAACATATCGTCCCTACGGGACTAAAGAGCTTGGAAGGGAACTCGTTTTCTATCAACATATCGTCCCTACGGGACTAAAGAGCTGTGGAGTGTATTCTTTTTCTATAAACATATCGTCGCTACCAAATCAACGCCAAATGCGCCAAATCAACGGTATGAATGCCATTAAGGCATTCCCCATAAGGCATTTGTCGGGACTAAAGAGCTGTTGAGTGTATTCTTTTTCTATAAACATATCGTCGCTACCAAATCAACGCCAAATGCGCGTATGGCATTTGGCGGGACTAAAGATTTGTGTAGGGTTTTCGTTTTCTCTAAACATATCGTCCCTACGGGACTAAATGGTTCACTCGCTAAACAATTATCATATAGAGAACGGACGGAATAGATCCAAAAGCCCCTCACCCTTGATAAGGGGTCAGGGTGGGTTGGAAATTTAGGAATGTCAAACATAGAATACTGAAATTACTTGGCGAGTTAACGATTTAGGGGTATCATGTGGAGAAACGCAAGATCTAAATACTAAGGAGAACAGTATGCACAAATGGACTATCATAATATCGTTTTTACTGGTTTTACTATTTACTGCGATGTTTGCCTACACACATAGTGGGGGCCTTGACGAAAATGGCGGACACACTAACCATGCAACTGGAGAGTATCATTATCATTCGCAAGGAGACGAAGATATTCCAGCAGTTTCTGATGCCCCACCTGAAACTATTCCTCCAGCTATACCTTTTCCGGTTAAAGATTTCACTGAATACACGGCTTACAAAGTAATACGTATTGTTGATGGCGATACAGTTAGAATTGATATTGATGGCACAGAAACAAGCGTAAGACTTATCGGTGTAGATACACCAGAAACGGTGCATCCGAACAAACCGGAAGAAAAATATGGTAAAGAAGCATCAATATTCATTCATAATCTTTTAAAAGGTGAATCTGTTTATTTAGATACTGATCCTCAGAACACAACAGATATATTTGGACGGAAGTTAGCATATCTTTACCGTGCGCCTGATGGGTTGTTCGTGAATTGAGAGATCATACGTCAGGGATATGGATTAGTGTATACAGATTTTCCGTTTGAATATATTGATTTATTTAGGCAATACGGTAAACGCGCACGTTTAACCAAGAAAGGTTTATGGTCAGAGCAGGATGTTATACCTAATCCAGGAGGAGAAATATCTAATCCAGCTGATGTAAACGGTGACGGTAAAGTTAACATTTTAGACCTTGTCACCGTCGCTAATGCATTTGCCAACAACTGATGAGTTGGACCGCGCACTTGGTGTTAATTTTTCTTGAACTTGTAGCGAGTAAGAGCTAATAATTCAAAGTAAATGGAGATCTGAAGCAGTAAGAAAAGGATACAAATAATCTCTCTTTCTTTCCTATTTGACCAAATCCTTATGTTTTACTCACTATGACTTCTTTTAAAGGAAGTTTTACTTTACAAACTATATTTTCTCTGTTTAAATGGCGTCTACCGGTCATGGCGCATCCTTAAATTGACACCTAATTAACACCTATGGGTATTCCCCTGGCTGCTTGCACAACAGGTCTAAATCCTTAAATTGATGCTGATGTGTATCCCTCGCGATCGCTCTTACAAAAACACCTTGACAAACTGATTCTTTTTTGTAAAAAAATGTGAAAAAATTATAAATTTACTTGACATTTGTAAATTCAGTGAGTATAATTAACAAAACTTGTGCATTATTTTTTGAAATTAGTGCAATTATATACAGGGTTATTCAGTTTTAAAAGTTTTCTGTTTTAGGTTAGTAATTTAGTATACTTTAGGATAATGAGAATCATTATCAATACAATCAGCATTTTCTTACCTAACCTAAGTTGAAAGTTGAGTTTTGATAACTTTATATTATGATATTGAATCTCAATATCATAATATGTTTTGATAAATTATTATGATAACACGATTTAATATTCCATTAATTCTGGGATTGTGTTTCATGTTTAGCATCAATGCTGATGCAGATACAAATCCGTTTTCAGTTTCTGGTTATGGTGTAATCAACTATGCACATTATGATTGGGACTTAGATCCAAACAGGCGCGCATCAATTGACATAGAACGTTTTGTTGTTGCTCCAAAATACCAAATCAGTGACATAATCCGACTTGAAGCGGAAATAGAGTTTGAACACGGTGGTACTGGCAGCACTATGGAATTTGACAAATTCGAAGAATTCGGTGAATTTGAGATGGAGATTGAAAAAGGTGACGAAGTCATTGTAGAAAAACTCGCTGCTGTTTTTTCATTACACCCATATCTCAATTTCCGCGTTGGACATATAATTGTTCCCGTTGGACTTGTTTCAAAAAGACACAGACCACAACACTACTTTACCACAACCCGACCCGAAGCAGAAACTCATCTCATTCCGACCATTTGGCACGAGACAGGAGTTGAAACATTTGGCTCCTTCGGTCCATTGTATTATCAGGTACAAATAGTCAACGGGTTGGATTCTACTGGATTTAGTTCCCGTCATTGGATAGTACCTGGACGCCAATTACGATTTGAGACGGTCAACGCTGAAGCACCTGCATTCGTCGGTCGGCTTGAATATGTGTTTGATGAGAATGTAACCGTTGGTGTATCTGGCTACTTTGGAGACTCAGCTGCAAATCGTCCAAAACCAGACGTAGATTTTGACGCACACGTCAGTATCCTGAGTGTTCACGGGTTTTACGAGTTAAATGCTTTGAAAGTGAGAGGGTTGTTCTTGTGGGGCGCACTTCAAAACGCTGATAAATTGTCAAGAGTCAACCGATCTCTTTCAAATAATCTGAATGTAAAACGTACCCCCTTAGGCAGCTCAGCATTGGGTTGGTACATTGAAGCAGGATATGATGTATTATCATTTCTTACAAACGCTGATACATACTTTCAAGAATTGGATGTATTTGCACGTTTTGATTATTATGATACTATGGCAAGTGTAGAAGGAATTATCTTTGACAACCCACGTTGGGAAAGAGCTACCTGGACATTTGGCGTAAATTACCATGTTCACCCAAAGATGGTTTTCAAATGTCATTATTCATTACGCAGATTAGCTGAAATAGATGAAAACAAAGAAAATACTTTTTCACTTGGTCTCGGTTTTCAATACTAACAAATAATATTGCGGTTAAACACCGCAGAAAAAAATAAAATGGAGACATTATGAAGATCTATATTATGAAGATCTATAAAGTTTGGACATTGTTCTGTTTTTTCCTATTAGCAATCTCGCTTGTTATAGGATGTGATGGTGATGAAGACGAACAAGATGATGATGCAGCATTCAATGCAAGTGCAATGTTAGATGATTTCGCTAATACTGTTATATTGGCTACATATACCGATTTGGATAACAAAGCAGGAGAACTACTGGCAGCTGTTAACACATTAGCAGAAGAAAACACTCAAGCAAATCTCGTAAATGCACAACAAGCATGGGTCGCTACAAGAACGCCTTGGGAACAGAGCGAAGCCTTCTTATTTGGTCCTGTTGACACACAAGGTCTTGATCCCGCTTTAGATAGTTGGCCCGTTAATCAAGTTGATTTACAACAGGTCTTGGATGGTGACGATGAATTAACTAAAGAACATGTCGCTGGATTAGAAGAGACACTGAAGGGTTTTCACACTATTGAATTTCTGCTGTTCCGCAATGGTGATCAACGAATAGCATCAGATATAACAGTTCGTGAAATGCAATACCTTGTTTCAACGACAGAGATTCTAAAAGATAGTACTTTACAACTGAAACTTGCTTGGACACAAGAAGGTGAAAATTTTAGCAATACTATAACTACTGCTGGGGAAGGAAATCCTGTCTATCCGTCACAAAGTTCAGCAGTACAGGAAATGGTTAACGGTATGATCACTATTGCTGATGAAGTTGCGAATGGAAAAATATCCGATCCATTTACCGAATCGAATACAACACTCGTAGAATCACAATTCAGTTACAACTCTATATCAGACTTCCAAGATAACATACGCGGAATTCAGAATGTTTACATGGGTAAATACGAAAGTGATGGGGAAGGACTAAATGAATTTGTGAAAAGTCAGGATGCTGACTTAGATAGCAGATTTCAGACTGAAATACAAACTGCTATTGACACAATCGGTGCAATTCCTAAACCTTTCCGAGAGTCAATTACAACACACCGTCCAGATGTTCAGGATGCTATTGATGCTGTTAGTACTGTTCATTTAACACTTCAACAGGACATTCTTCCACTTATTCAAAGAAGTGAGTTTAATTAATACTGGTGTCATTTATCATAAACGATTAAAAGTTTCAACATTATACCATTTCTAATAGATTCTATAGCATAATATTGTAGGTAGTGGTTAGCAGAGAGACCTTCACCACATAATACCAAATTAACCTAAATTGTAGGGTGGGTCTCTGTATCCATCCGTGTTCTCGGCACAAAAACAATACGAATCACGTTAATTTGGAATAAGATGATATCTGGTTTTTAATGTCGTAGGTCGCATCTAAACTCCGACTCATGAAAAAATTATTTAGGCTGTCTATCAATTAGAAAGAAATGGAATTACAGATGGAAAAAATGAAAGTTAATTTAACGATTTTTTACTTCGTTTTACTCTTAGTGCTGATTAACGGATGCGAATTAAATCGCTCATCCGAGAATTTGTCCTCTACTCCAATAAATGCAACTGGGGCATTGTCTGGTGGAGATACAACAATCTTTGACGCAACAAGTCATGCGTTTTCACAACCTGCACCCAATCTGTCTCCTGCTGCACTTGATGAACATTTAGAAGGGGATGTAGAATTTGAAGCAGTCTTTGTAACTGCACCTGCAGTTGTGAATCCCGGTTTAGGACCTATATATAATAATGTATCTTGTATCAATTGCCATAGTCGTGATGGTAGAGGACGACCCCCAGATATGGATGAAAAATTGGTTTCAATGTTGTTCAGACTTAGTCTTCCAAATTCTGGAAATGAGGAGTCTGGAAACTCACCTATTCCTGTTCCCGGTTTTGGTACACAGTTGAATAATCGTGCTATCTATGGTACACCTGCTGAAGGTTCAGTCAAGATTGATTATACAGAACAACCATTGACTTTACAAGACGGTACGCGAGTACACCTTCGCTATCCAAATTACTCTCTTACTAATACCTATCACCCATTACCTGATGACTTACAAGTATCACCACGAGTAGCACCTGTCGTTTTTGGTCTCGGTTTATTGGAAGCAATTCCTGAAGAGACAATACTTGAAAACGCAGATGAGAATGATAACAACGGAGATGGAATTTCTGGAAAACCGAACTATGTTTGGGATGTAGTCAACAAAACTTATGCTCTGGGTCGTTTTGGATGGAAAGCAAATCAGCCGAACCTGCTTCAGCAGGTCGCTTCTGCATATCATGATGATATGGGGATAACGACTTCATTGTTCCCATTAGAAAATTCTACAGGACAATCTCAACTAAAGCAAAACAAACCAACACCTGAGGTGAGTGACGAGATTTTAGATGTAGTGACATTTTATGTGCAAACTTTAGCAGTTCCTGCTCGTAGGGATGTTGAAGATCCTCAGGTCAAACAAGGTGAGAGACTCTTTGCACAAGCACAATGTTTAGATTGTCATATTCCTACATTGAGAACAGGTGTGTTAACAGGTGTTCCTTCTGTCAGCAATCAAACAATTCACCCCTATACAGATTTATTGTTACACGACATGGGACCCGATTTAGCAGACAATCGTCCTGATTTCCAAGCAAGTGGCTATGAATGGCGAACACCCCCATTATGGGGTATTGGTTTGGTTAGAACTGTCAATGGTCATACTAATTTCTTGCATGATGGAAGAGCAAGAGACTTAATGGAAGCAATACTCTGGCACGGAGGAGAAGCTGAAAAATCACGTGAAATTATTTTGGAGATGTCAAAGTCTGAACGTGATGCACTAATCGCGTTTTTAGAATCTTTGTAGTAGATAAACATAAGGTTGAAGCAGATGAACGAAAGTATTCTTATTTTCTATGGATTGATTACATATCAAAAAATTGAGTTACAGTTGCATGGTGTACTTTGAAATCAGTATTGAAAAAAAGCTGTTAACTAATATCTACGGTATAACGTTTAATATATTACAGCATCCAGATTGAAATCCTTGGGTAATACCGAACTTGAGTTTTGTATAGAATTGATCAAAATATTATTACACAATGCTGTGTTTTATTGAATTATTCACTAAATATTTACATAACCTAATTACTGAATGGAGAAATCATGGATCAAGAAAAAAGAGACGAACTCATAGAAGAACTGATCAAAGTATACTGGATGGAGTTGGAAGCGACTATAAATTATCTTGCCATATCTGTTGATTTAGATGGAATCCGTGCGGAGGAGATAAAAAAATCGTTAGCAGAAGATATTCAAACTGAAATTACCCATGCCCAGGACCTTGCTTCGCGTATCAAGGAGATAGGTGGTAGTGTTCCCGGTTCCTTTGAATTTAAACCTGTTCAAGCCTCACTTCAACCACCAGAGGATACTACTGATGTAGTGTCAGCAATTCACGGAGTTATAGAAGCAGAAGACCAAGCGATTGAGCAGTATAATAAAATAATCCGTTTATGTGATGGTTTAGACTACGTTACACAAGATCTCTGCATTAGATTGCTTGCAGATGAAGAGACACATCGCAGGGAATTCAGGGGTTTTCTGAAGGAATATGAATAAGAACAGCTTAAATTCACAGATAGAACTACAGTATATCTCATAAGTGCAAATTTGTCTAAATTCACCGGATCGCGTGTTGTATAATTCAAGGTTAAAAACCCCATCTACGATTTATGAGATATACTGAAAAAGAACATCGGGTGGTATTTCCCGATGTTCTTTTTTATTCTGGGTCTACTGCTTTTTTAAGTTTCATTACTGGTATTGAAGTGTAAGTGGAATTAAGTTCCATTGAGTTTTCCTCAATAGTGCAAATGGACTTCTTAAAGGGTGTAAAGATATTTAAGTTAAATCCCATGAGCAATTCTTGATATGCTGATTCCTTATCCCCATCGAATGCACTTTCAATAAAGTCTTCTGGCATTGCGGAAATGTCTAAATCTGTATTTTCAGTTTCTAATGTCAATTGAGAGGATGTAAGAGTGTAAGTACCGGTCAGCATTCCTGCAATTGTGATATTACCTTCAGTGTCTTGTGTTTCAGGAAAATCATGCATTTCTGCATCAATATTCATAGACCATGTATCTTCTTCTGTAAAACTGTAGGATAAAGTTTCAACCTTTATTTTAGGTCTCTCTTCTTCATCAGGTTCATTTTCATTAATGAAGTAAAGCGGTGGTTTGCCATTGATGGTAATAATATTCCAAGTTCCAATCAGTTCTTCAATAGAAACCGTTGGAGCAGTAATTGGTGGTTCAACTATGGGTTTTTCTGTTGTATCTTCATCCTCTCCACATCCAATCATAGTCATAGTGAATAGACAAAACAGTAGAATTAGGTTTGGTATTAATTTTTGCATTTTTTATTCTCCAATAGTAAGATTAACAATATTACATTTAGTTAGTAAGATTAACAATAATAAATTTAGTTGAAGTATGGGTCGATATTAATTAATATTTTTGTAATAATAGATTTTGTCCTGCGATACCTGCCATCACATTGGTGTTTTATTACTACCTGATTATAGTTCTACAGTGGAAATGTCTTATGTTTACTGTGTTTGGTAGACTTTTTCACGTGTGTGGAATCCGCTTTCAATGATAACTTCGTCAAGGTTGTCTTTATCAACTTGGATGGGTATAAGTATGATGGATGGTACATCGATTTTGCCGTTGTTGACGGTCTGATTTGCATTTTCAAGGGTTTCCCCTTTTGCAAGTGCGACAGCAGCTTTTGCTGCTACAGTAGCGATGGTTGGTATGGGTTTGTATACGGTCATTGTTTGTGTGCCTTTTACAATACGTTGGCATGCTCCTAAATCAGCATCTTGTCCAGAAACAAGGACACTACCTGCAAGATTTTGTCCCTCAAGAGCTGTTACTACACTACCTGCTGTGCCATCATTGGATGCCACGACAGCGTCAATCTGGTTGTTCGTCTGTGTTAAAACTTGTTCAGTAATGTCAAGAGCTTCATTTTTGTCCCAATCGACAACCCAATGCTTGCCATCAGCAACTAACTTTATATCCCCACTATCTATTGCAGGTTGCAAAGCGCGAAGTTGTCCTTCTCGTAGAAGATGAGCGTTATTATCACCAGGGTCTCCACCGAGTAGGAAGTAATTCCCTTTGGGTTTTTTACGGAATAGATATTCCGCCTGCATATATCCGACCTGTTTATTGTCAAAGGATATATATAGATCTGGTTCACTCTCTCGGATTAATCTATCGTAAGCGATGACTTTGATGCCTTCAGCATGTGCGGATTTTACAATCTGTGATGATGCAACACTATCTATTGGAATTACGACAAGGACATCTACGTCTTGGGTAATCATGTTTTCAGCTTGTTGGTTCTGTATATTAGGGTCATCATCTGCGGATTGCACAATTACTTCTGCACCGAGTTTTTTAGCTTCTGCAATGAAAAAATCTCTATCTTTCTGCCATCGTTCAACGCGTAAGGAACCTATTGACAAACCGATTTTGATTTTATTATCAGTTTTGTCTGTGCAGCCTATTAACATTGTAGTACAGCACATTACAAAAAGGATGTGGAGTGCTAATGATCTTATTGCCAAACATCTCAATTGATACATAGATTGTTTTTTATTGAATTTCACTGTTATCATCTCCCTTATTTTGTTCCTGTGTAATTACATCTGCATGAGTTGATTTAAGTACATCTCCTCTTTTTAAGTCAAATGTTTTTTCGACTATTTTCACGATAGAAAGACGGTCATTACGGATTTCAACAACAGCGACAGTAGCGATTTTCTTTTTAACATAATCAAGTATATCACCAGTGTCAACATCTCGAATGGGTTGAGCATCTGTGTAGACATCAAACTTTTGGTCAATTGCTAAACCCCTTGCTGAACCAGCATTTATGTATATCATATCAGGATTTTCGCTATCAACATAGGTGATTTTGATGGGTCGTTTTATAGCTTCTTCATCAACTTTCATTTCTTGGTCACCATTTTCAGTAGGTTCATCCCAAGGTGTGATAAAGTTTGGTCCGTAGTTGTCCCTGAGTGCAAGCACAACCTTGATGAGAGCTTCATTTGTGACCATCCCAAGGAGGGTTCTATCATATTCAGGAGATGCGAATCTGATTTTATTCAGTTCTGTTGGTTTTGCAATTGGACGAACATTTGTACCTTTTTTCTCAGAAGTCATACCGAACCGTAGGTCTGTTCCAGCTTCTGTGACCGAGGCTTGTAATCCTGATACTTGTGTACCAGCAAGACTGTGATAGCGAGTTTCTGAAATGGGTACTGTAGTTACTTCACTTCCTGATGCTTCATAGAATTTCACATTTAGTTTGACGAATGCCTTGTATCTATATGCTAATGCAGCGAAACCTGTCATATAACTTGCTGAAATAGGTGCGGAGGTGGATTCTCTCCCGCTCTCAGTCAAACTTCGTGAAGCGTTGGCTCTCATGCGCGACTGATTGAATTTTTGAATTTCACCGAGAACGATAGCGTCAGCTTTGAGAAGTTTTGCGATTTTGGCGCGTTGTTCTTTATTTAGTTTTTTGAGATCATGTCGAGATAATGACATTTGTGCCATTGCATCCAGTAGTTCATCCCGTGATATGGGTTGGTATACGGTTGTTTCTGCAAGCTTGCGATTTAAGATTGTTGCGAATCCAGATTCTAAATCCCATTTTTTCTTTGTTCCAAAAATTCTCCCAATGAAGTTTGGTATACATCCACACCCCGTTGATGAATCAAATCGACTATTGTCTTCAAAGTATAGGACTGCTATTCGTTTTGTGGATGGATGAGTATTTGGTTGTGTTGTGGTCTTGCTATATGCCTCATGTCCGAATAGCAGGCACGTGCTAAATACTATCAATAGTATTGAAAGAAATAATCGTTTCATTTCAGTTTACCTCATTGTTCGATATTTGAATTTTTGCATGTACCCGGAAGATTCTATGGTTAATTGAGAATAATAATGTTTGTGCTGTAAATCTAACATATAGAGGTGTTTCATCATTTTACTAATATAACAGCATTAACAACTTATATCAAGTTAAATCAGCAGGGCTATTCAGTTTTAAGAATCTATCGTTATTCCAGTTAACTTTGGGTTAAGATAAGTGAATATATAGGGATTATTGTTGTATTCTTTATTAACGTCTAAACCAGGATTTTCAAGATTAGTAGATTATCAAGATATTTCTCATCAGATCCTATTCCAAAAGAGGCCATAAACACATATCAAAAACCCTTGACAAGGTAAATCCTGAAAATCTGGTAATCCTGAAAATCCTGGTTCAGAAAAAGAATGGGTTAACTCCCAAAAATAAGCTAACTCAAGGATTAACAACTGTGATAGAATTTACTCGATAAATTGAAAACTGAATAACTCTACCATTGGTTTGAAATGAGATGTTTCAATTGTTAGGATATGATACGATATAGATAAAAAATATGTTTTGAGAAGGACTATGCTAATGAATCCTGTAAGAATAGGAGTTATCGGATGTGGTGCAGTTGCACAGGTTCAGCATTTGCCTAACCTGATTCATCTACACCGTGAGTTTGAAGTGCCAATTGTATGTGATCTTTCACTGGGTGCTGCACAAGCCGCAGCAAAGAGATTCCATATTCCACATTTTGTCACAGATTACAAAGAGGTATTGGAAACCGATATTGATGCTGTGTTGCTGTGTCATGCTGATCCTAAGACTGAAGTTGCAGTTGCTGCTTTTGAAGCAGGTAAGCATGTATTTATTGAGAAACCTGTTTGTTTTTCACTACAAGAGATTGATTTGATACTCACAGCACAAAAGCAAACGGGCAATGTTGGACAAGCAGGATATATGAAGGTGTTTGATCCAGCATTTCAATTTGCAAAGCGAGAGGTTGAACAGATGAACGACTATCGGTTTGTTCAGGTTAACCACTTGCATCCGAATAATAGGTTACATCTTAGTCAATTTGATGTGGAACGATTTGATGATGTTTCATCAGAACAATTACTACCTTTACAAACTGCGCGTGCCACAGCGCGTATGCAAGCAATAGGTGCCGTGTCTGATGCGGTATCTCGTGCATTCTTTCTGCTTTCCGGGAGCATGATACACGACATCTACGGTTTACGTGTTATGCTTGGACTACCGAGTGAGGTTATCAATGCTGATGTCTGGGCGGAAGGTGGTGGTGTGAACATTGTACTTGGGTATCCAAATGGTGCGCGTTGTGTTGCGACTTGGGTTGATTTACCGGAACTCTGGGACTTTAAGGAAACTTTGGAGATATATGGTAGCAGTAAACGCGTGCAGGTTTCGTATCCCTCAGGCTTTTCACGTGGAATTCTATCTGAGGTGACAATTCAAGGTATAGATGCAAATGGGACTACCTACACTAAAACACCTGCGATTGATTGGGAAAGTGCTTTTGTCCGAGAACTACGACACTTCTATTCTTGTATTATGACGGGGGAAACTTGTATGACACCTATTGAATCCGCACGGGATGATATTCAACTCATTATTGATATTGTGGAATGTTATAAGAATAGAACTCCTATTATGGTGAATAATTGAAATATAGTAGACTATAGCAGGACTTACGCACCCAACGGTAGGCGCGCTTTGTAGGCGGGGAATGCCAAAAGGCATTCATACCGTTGATTTGGCGCTGGAAACCGAAAAAATGCTGAAAATTACACCATTTTCGTCATAATTCTTCATCAAATCATGAAAACTGCGTAAGTGCGGTATAGAATTAATTGGACATTCTGTTAGGTTCGGTTAGGAAACCAAACCAACCGAGGGTGTTGAAACACTAACTGTTAGTTGTCTCCGTATCTGCACAAACTAACAGTTAGTGCTACAAAATATCCTATTAATTATATGCTTTACTATATACTATATATAGCTTCTAAATGAAATTCAGGACTTACGCAGTTTTCATGATTAAGAGAAGAATAATGACGAAATTGTCAGTATTTTTCGGTTTTAAGCGCGCTTACATGAAGATTAATTTAATAATTCGGTAATAGATATTTCTCACACGGTAGGCGGGGAATGCCTTAATGGCATTCATACCGTTGATTTGGTGCTTTGTAAGCGCGCTGTTTGGTCTTGATGTGCCAGCCGCGCTTACAAAGCGCACCTACCGTTGTATGCGTAAGTCCTGTGAAATTATTCTTCAGCTGTTTCAGTATCAACTTCAACATCTGCAGGAAGAACTTCTAATTCGATTTCTGTATCACCCGTCACGATGAAGCGATTGATGATCAATGCTGTCCCTGTAATAGGTATCGGACGTGGTGTTGGATCCATTTCTTCCATCATTTCTTCTTCGTCAACGATGTCAATTACTTCACCATTTTCAGGAGGAGTTTCACCGTTATCAGGAGGAGTTTCACCGTTATCAGGAGGAGTTTCACCGTTATCAGGAGGAGTTTCACCATCCCCTGGAGTTTCGCCGTCATCTGGAGGCATAACACCATCACCTGGTGGCATTCCTCCCCCAGCGATTCCCTCAAATATCGCTTCAAAGAATTGTTCAAAGAAATCTTCAAATAATCCTTCTATAGAGTCCATACCAAGTCCAGGTTCTTCCTCCTCTAAAGTAGCGAGGGTTGCGAGAACCAATCCTCTATCATATTGGAGATCCTTTAGTTGACCGATGAGTTGATCCAAATTCTCTGGAGACTGAGCAAATGGACTTCCAAAAGGATTGAATCCATAATCCGTGGCTGCAGCCATAGATAGACTTGCTTTTCCAGTTTGGAAGTTTTCAGGTATATATAGTTTCACTTCTCTGTACATATTCCGGCTTTGTCCTGCAGCACTCCAGTGCGGTAGTGTTTCGAGGACGAAAGTTGCAACTTCACCTTGTTTGACTTCCCCGATGACGTGGATGTCTTTTATTTCTGTATGCAGGATATATGGAAGGTCAGCAATATAGATGTTGACTTCATCTATGGTTGCTCTACCAGCACCATTTGCGAGTATGTTTGTAAAAGACCCGATAATTCTACTCATTCTTGCCAATACAGTTTCATAGGGATCAGGTGTAATTGAACGGAAAGACTCAGTATAGACTTCATCAGTCTCCTTGAAACTGATTTCCACATGTGCTTCAAGAGTTCCGGTACTAACTTCACTACGTATTGCGTCTAATGACGTGGCAGCAACAATAGGTATTGCCAATTCTTCCTGACCATAAGCAACTTTGTGTTTTGTTTCAATTGGCAGTTGACTATTTACTGGATGATATGCGACATTAACGTCAATCATTGAGGGTAATTTACCCAATTCACCAACAATTCCTGCTCTTAGGTCTTTTGTAATTGTTCCTATTGGATTACCATAAGCGGAAGCAGATTTATATGCGATTCTTGTATTAGGAACAATTCCATCAACAACAGCTCTGTAGGTGGGCATAGATGCCTGACCTCCAAGGAACATGTCGTGGCCGAATGCGACGAATTTATCGTCGTAGACTTGTGTTACAGTTCCAAAACCCCCGATGTTAACAATATCACCCGTAGCAGCAAACACACCGATCATGTCACCAGCGGTTAGGTTTTTTGAAGCGTTTGCGGGTGGTGCACCGGGTGCTCCGCCGATGCGTGCGTAGAATTCAACATTATTGTATTGTGTGCCTTGAAGGTGTGATGACAGTTGTCCTAATCTATTGGCATCAACACCAGTAATTGTAACCGGTGTTTTTATAGAAGTGAATGTTGAGTTGATGGCAGCTCCGGGTGCGCCAGGTGGGTTCAAGAACTCACCGAAGGTTACATGTTCTAATGTTGCTTCCATTGCATCGATGGGGGTAACCCAGAACCGGTGTGGTGCTGCTGCCCAATAATCACCATAAGACAGTGCACCGAAGACTTTGCCTTTTATTCCGACTGGACTTCCGGACATACCTTGTGCAAGTCCACCCATCGCTGTTATAGCTTCATCTGTCAGGACACATTCATAAAGTGGGAATCCATAACCAGAGGGTTGGACTCTTCGGAATTCTGCTTCAAATATTACCTTGCTTGTGCCCTCAATTGCCGTAATAACTTCAACTGGAGTTTTTGTTGCAAGTCTGCGAACTTCATCTTCATACATACTTTCGAGTGTTACTTCACCAACCAATGGTGCAGCGTTAAACTCATCTGTAACATCAACAATTGCTGGATTTTCAATTTGTGCTTGTTCTTCATCAGGTGAACAACCTAACTGACCTAAAACCAAAATTGCAAATGCTACTAAAACAAAAAAACGTTTCACTAATTTACTCCTAACTTAGTTTTAATTCTAAATCATTTAATTTAGAAAAATTAATTATATTAGCAGTCTACCAGAAAACTGAATTAGTTTAATAATAATGTTTTTAGTAGACATATAACAGTAGTTTAATGTCTATATATGGTAGATTTTGGAAATAAATACACATTCAGCATAGGCAGTATAAGCGTGAGGCATTCTGATTCTGCATTGGTTAGGAAACCTCACTAACCTTATGTCAATAGTGTTAACCGATTTCCAACATTCACCATAAATGAGACATTAGTTTAAATAAAATAACGGGAATATATTGAAAGACTTTACCTAACTATTACTAACTATACTTGAGAATTATACCTTATAGATTAAGGTAATGCAATAAAATATACACAACAATTCATGAGTAGTATTTTCTTACCATGCAACCCAACCTCCATCAACAGCAATGGTTTGGCCGGTAACCCAATTTGCTGCGTCAGAAGCTAAGAATAGCACTGCTCCAACTACTTCGTCTACTTCCCCAACACGTCCCATAGGTATCCGTCGAACGACGTCTTCATAGAATTCTTTTCGTTGTAGTAGGACATCTGCAAGTGGTGTTCGTGTGAAAGCGGGTGCGACAGCGTTGACGGTAACATTGTGTGGTGCCCATTCAACTGCGAGTCCTTTGGTGAGAAGTACGACACCCCCCTTACTACCGGAATACGCTGTACGTAGTGGTCCACCAACTAAGCCCATTGTTGATGAAATATTTATAATCTTTCCACTTTCGCGTTCAATCATAGGTTTGACAAGTTTTTGTGTGAGAAAGAATAGTCCTTTGAGATTGAGATCGTAGATTGCGTCCCAATCTTCTTCAGTAAGGTCTAAAGCGGGTTTTGGTCGATTGGTACCAGCATTATTGACGAGGACATCAACGCGTCCCCATACATCCAAAGCTGCTTTTGCGCCGTCCTGTACTGATTTCATATCACTCACATCAAACACCACAGGTTGTGCTTCTCCGCCATTTTCACGTATCTCTTCAGCGACTTCATCAAGGTCTGATTTTGTGCGGCTGTTAAGAATTACTTTAGCCCCCATCTGTGATGCTGCTAATGCAATACCTTTTCCTATTCCTTTACCAGAACCGGTAATCAACATTACTTTTTCGTTCAATTCAAATCCTGGAAATGCCATTTAGTTCCTCCTTCAATTTACAGTGTCTCTCTAAATCATTTGTGGGGTAAGGTTTCTGTACCTCTCCAGGTCTTGGGAACAGAAACAATGGGTAGGTACAGAGACCCATCCCTACGTAGAAGTTAGAATATCAGAAATGAACCGTTTTTAATGATTTATGAGATAGGTTGTAGTTTTTTGCATTCATAAAGTTCAGAATCTGTGTAATTACATGCTAATTTTAGAGTGTTTTCCAATAACATAGCTCTTGTCAGTGGACCAACTCCTCCTGGAACAGGTGTAAGATATCCTGCTATTCCTTTGACCTTTTCAAATTTGACATCGCCGACAAGTCGATCCTCAACTTTGTTTATACCAACATCTATGACGGTAGCTCCTGGTTTTACCATGTCCGCTGTAATGAACTCTGGTTTTCCGATTGCAGCAACAAGGATATCAGCTTGCTTCGTAATCTCTGCGAGATATTTTGTGCGTGAATGACAGTAGGTTACTGTTGCGTTACGATTTAGCAGCATCACACCTACGGGTTTTCCCACAAGATGACTTCTACCAACACAAACAGCATGTTTTCCTTCAATTGGTTCTCCAGTGAGTTCAATAAGTCGTATAATACCCGTTGGTGTGCAGGGAGTAATTCCCTCTCTGTTTATGAATAGGTTTGCTAAGTTTAGGGGAGTTAATCCATCAGCGTCCTTGTCTGGTGAGATTGTATCTATTATTTCTTGTTCATCAATAGTAATTGGCAGCGGCATTTGCACCAAAATACCGTGAATATCTTGGCGATCATTTAATTCCTTTACCATTTCAATCAGTGATTTTTGTGTTATATCGGCGGGCAGTTTTTGGACTTCAGAATGAAAATGTACTTTTTGGCAATCGCGTTGTTTGTGTTTAATGTAGAGAGTTGAGGCAGGATCGTTGCCAACTTGGATGACAGCGAGTCCAGGAATAATGTTTAGTTTTTTGAGTTTTTGACGGATTTGACTACGGATTCGTTGTGCAAGACAAGTTCCGCTTAGAATTTCGGAAGACAATTCGGTTTCCCCAAAAAAGATGGTGTATTTACATTATATATCTAATTGAGGTTTTTGCGCAAGAATAAAGTTCAGGTATTAATTACAGCGAATCTCATAAATGCAATTTTGTTCAAATTCACAGGATCGCGTGTCTGGTAAATCGGGGTTAGAAACTCCTCCTACCATTTATGAGATAGGTTGTATTTACACTAATCGGTTTTTAATCGTTTTAGTCGTTCTTGTATAAAGGTTAGAACGGTTTCTTGGCTTTGAAATCCGAGTGTTCCAGCTTCATCAATAGCAATTTGCATTTGAATAGGATTATCTGTTAGCATTTTTTCAGCATTTTTGTAATATTCTTCAGCTTTTTTCTTTTCACTGTTTTCTTGATGCAAAACTGCTAAATAGATATATGCTGCAGCAAGGCGTGGGGAAACAGTCCGGGTTCTGATAAACTCCTCAAATGCGTAACGTGCATCAGCAAAACGTTGATCTTCAAAATGGACTCTTCCAATGCGAAATTGTGCTCTATCTGCGTAACTATCCTTATATCCACCTGTCAGATAGAGTTCTCGTTCTGGATAAGCGATAGTTGTATGGTAAGCTTTCACTGCTTCATCGTATCGTTGTAGTTTTCTATAGATTTCACCTACTTGGAATGTTGCCATCATGGCTTGCAGCGTATTTGGATGCTGTGAAGTGATTGCGTTGAATGTTTGTAGCGCAGAATTAGGCTTTTCAAGTATTTCCGTATTTATGATACCTATGCGGTAGAGTGCTTCAGCAGCATACGGGGAAGTGGAATATGCTTGTATTACATCATTATATAGTTCAACAGCCTTTGCATAGTCAAGTAATTCGCGCTCATAGATAGTAGCGATTTGAAGTTGTGTTCTGACTTTTACATTTGTATCTACAGCATTGTTCTGTATTTGTGAAAGTAGGTTCTGTATCATTGCGAGGTGTTTTAGTGAATATAGTTGAACGTCAACTTTTTTAGCAAATTGTGATTTCGGGTCAGTGGCTATAAGTTTTTGTGCTATGATTAATGCCTTGTCATATTGTTTTTCTTTTACAGCATTCTCAAATTTTTCATATTCATACTTTGGAATAGTTTGTGAGAGCGAATTTATTTTTTCTTTAATCAATTCTTTTACTTCTGAAACGTTCTTGTCATACATTGAAATCTGTCCAAGGTATACAGGATCAAGTTTCGGAAGGTAGACGTTCAGGAATATTTTGTAAGCGTTTTGTGCTTCCGTATAGTCTTGCAATTGTTCATAGCATGTACCTAACCAATAATAAACTGCATGCATATTCCAGAAGTTAGGATACTTTTCAACTATAGAATTATATTCATTGATAGCAGTTTGATATTTCTTATCTTCGCGTTGTAGATTTGCGATATGGAATAGAGCTTCAGCGGCGAAGTTAGTGGTAGGAAAATTGTTGGCGACATTCTCATATGCTTCAACAGCCAGAACTAATTGATGAAGTACTGTGTGTCGGATGTGTGCGATTCGCCATTGTGCTTCTGGTGCTAACTTATCAGTAGGAAAATTCTCAAGTAAATCCTCATACATTTCAATAGCGCGTTCCGGTTGATTGAGTTGTGTGTGAGTCCGGTAAAGTTCTGCAATTTGAAATTGTGCGACTGCTTCTAAAGGCGTGCCTTTATATGTGTTGACAGTATTTTTTTGTATCTCTAAGTTTTTTAGTGAGGTGCGAATATCTCGTATCTTACGTTGTCCGATCTCATATACAAAATGTGTTTCAGGTGCCATTCCAATTAGTCTTCTGAAACTATCAATAGCTTTCTGATATTCACCCATCCGACTATACACATCACCCATCTTTAGATATGCGAGCAGAATTTCAGCTATAGGGAGACCGTCAGCTCTCATACGAATAATTTTTTCATAGGTTCTTATAGCTTCAGGATATTGGTGAGTATAATTATAATACGTTTCTCCGAGTTGATGATAGAGTCTACTCCGAGTTTCAACATCTTTTGAGGATTCAGCGAGAGTTTCCAATTTTGAGACTGCTTCTGGAAACCGACGTTCCTTAATTAAATCGTTGACTTCATTATCCTGTGCTTGCGCATTTGGGAATACCAATAGGCATAAACATAGGACAGAATATACAAAGTGGTTGAGAAAGGATGAATAATTCATTTTCATATTTTATTGTTTTGTATTCAATCAGAGTAATATACCTCAGGACTTACGCACCCAACGGTAGGCGCGCTTTGTAAGCGCGCTGGAAACCGAAAAAATGCTGAATATTACACCATTTTCGTCATAATTCTTCATCAAATCATGAAAACTGCGTAAGTCCTGATACCTAAATGTTCAAATAAACAATTTCTGTTGTCATGTTCGGTTTGGAAAACGCACATTTTGGGGTATATAGATTAATATCCAAGAAAAAAGCGATTATGAGATAGGTCATAGAAAATGTTGATTTAGAAATCGGAGTTAACATTTTTTAGATGTTTATTTGCGATATTTGCTAAATCTGTGCCTTGTGCACGTTCTTTAACACGATTGAGTTGACTGACAGTATCCCACGAATCAGAGTTGCGTAGATGTTTATTGCGTAGGGAATCTTCCATACTTCTTTGAATGTCTTGGCGTCGGTACTGTTCTATATGTGCGTCTGCTGTGTCAAGTCCATTTGCTACATACTCGGACTTATTTTGCAACGGATTTCCTACAAAAAACGCGATAGAAATTACTGCAGCGATGAATAAGCAAACGCTTGCCACCTTCTGCTGCTGCAAAATGAACATGAACCTTGAAAAATAGTCTGTGAACCGAGACAACAGTGAAGGATTTTCTACTGGTACTTCAGCAAGTTTTCTGTAGAGACGCATTTCAAGGTTGTGAGGTGCGATAGGATGCGGTATAAAATCCCCCTCAGCTGCGTCAACAAGGTGAAGCACACGTTCAAAGTCTTTTACCTTACTGGTGCAAGAATTGCACATGGTTAAATGGTTTTCAAAATTAGGTACCAAAGCGGAATCTAATTCACCATAGGCATAATCAATCGCTTGTGCTTCAAATTTCTTACATTTAGGCATGGACTTCCTCCTATATTACGTTCTATATCTCATTGTTTTCCCAAAGCGGTTGTAGTATCGTCTGTAATTTTTTCATTGCGCGATGTAGATGTATTTTTACTGTTCCTTCTGCCATTCCAAGTGTTTCTGCGACTTCTTTTATCTGTAGACCTTCATATCGTGTTAACATAAAGACTGATTTTTGTTTTGATGAGAGTTCGTCAACTGCTTCGCGGATGATGCGTCCTTTTTCTTTATCTTCTAAGTGTTTTTCAGGATTGCTTGAGATGTCCGTTGCGACAAGTCTTTTCTCAATAATCTCCTCATCTTCAAATATAAATTCTGGTTTTCTTGCTTTAGAACGGTGATAATCGATGGAAAGATTTGAGGCAATTGTATATAACCATGTAGAGAATTTTGCTTTTGGCTGCCATGAAGCGAGTGCACGGTATGCTTTGAAAAACACCTCAAGCGTTAGTTCTTCTGCATCTTCGTAATTTCTGACAGAACGTAGGAGATACCCGAAGATTCTACGTTCGTACCGTTTCATTAAGGTGTCAAATGCCTTCTGGCTACCCGCCTTAAACTGTGTTACGAGGATTTCATCGTCAATCATTGTGTCCATATTTTTTGCCAGACTTTCTTTTTGTTTTGAACAACTGATTCTTGTAACGTTTATATTTTTGATTCAGTTTACAAATTATAGGATTTTTTGTCAAAATTATACATTATTTTTGACAAACATTCAAACAACAGAAATTCTTGGGGGTGTGTAAAGTTTTGGTTACTGTGTGTAGGGGCGGGGTCTCCCCGCACCATAAGCGTCAATTTAAGGATTTTGACGTATTGTGGGAGGGGTTTTCAACCCCGAATTTATGCGCTTTTCCTCTCAATTCGGGGTTGAAAACCCCTCCCACAAGAGAAATGACAACACTTTTTTCTTAAATTGACGCCTATGGGGCGGGGTCTCCCCGCACCATAGGCGTCAATTTAAGGATTTTGACGTATTGTGGGAGGGGTTTTCAACCCCGAATTTATGCGCTTTTCCTCTCAATTCGGGGTTGAAAACCCCTCCCACAAGAGAAATGACAACACTTTTTTCTTAAATTGACGCCTATGGGGCGGGGTCTCCCCGCCCGAACAGAAACTTTACGCGGGCGAGAAAACCTCGCCCCTACGATGTCCACAGTTCCCTTACGTCAAGCAAGCTTGATAGAAACTTTAGATACTTCTTTTATTGTGAAATATACAATTAAGTTTACACTTTTTCTGTAGGCGGGGAATGCCAATAGGCATTCATACCCGGGGAATACCTTAATGGTATTCATACCGTTGATTTCTTGATTTCGATCTCCGAATCGCGACTGAACGCCTTGATAGTCGGGAATCGGAGTTCCCTCCTACCCCTGAAAGTGTAAAAATAATTCTAAAATCCACTATAATATCAGGGTTTCTACAAAAACTTTACACACCCAATTCTTGGAAACCCTTGTGAAGTGTTGTATCTGATCCATTATTTTCATTATTAAGGGCTGTTATCTATAAAATTATTTGTTGCTTTATGAGTTTTAATTGGATGTATTGTTTAAAAAATGTTTCCAAATGGACACTTTTTTCGTTTTTTTGGTAACATTTTAAAATGGTTGTATACCCTGTTATAGAAAGGATTAGTAAGTGCTTCTTACCCTACACTCCGCACTTGTTTTAATACATTTTTATAATATTGGGATAAACCCGCATCACATAAGGATTCGCACATTATAATGGAGATTATGAGTTATATATTTGAGACAACCCAACTTGCTATTTTGTCATTTTAAAATTGAAAATGTTTGCTAAATGTAGTTTCCACACGGGTTTATCAAATTATTATTGAAAAACGCAAATCAGAAGTGCGGAGTGTAGGTCTTACTGTTCTTGAAAAATATTTTTCCGTGTAAGTGTAACATTTTTATCTCTTGTTTTTTCGGGGGTCAGAATGTGTCATTTTTGTAAAATCGCTATTATATTTTGTTATATATCTGATATGTAATATATATTGTAACATAAATAATAGTGTGTGTCAGGTCTTTATTATATAATTTATTGAGGGTGTGTGAAGTTTTCATTGTATTATCAGATTAAATCAGATAAAATAATACAAAACACTATTTGTGGAGGTTATTCCATGACAGAGACACAAGAAAAACCGAGAGTGATTCCAGCGTCAGAAACAGCAGAACAGATGACAAAAGCAGCTGCGAATTTCTTGGACGTTCTGACACCTGTTTTGCGAGAAAAAGCATGCCAACCTTTTGATGGTAATGAAAGGTTTCGTTGGCATTATATTCCAATTGAGATGTGGGAACGTCAGGGAGTGTCATTGATAGAGTTAGATGCTAAACAGCAGGAAGCTGCGTTCTCACTTATGCAAAGTGGGTTGAGTTCTAATGGATACGAGAAAGCACGTGCTATAATTAACTTGGAGAAGATACTCGGAGCAATTGAGAAAAAAACGGGAGATACAAAACTTGAACGTAATCCAGAATATTATTATTTCACTATTTTTGGTGATCCGACTGGGAACGGTACTTGGGGTTGGCGTACAGAAGGACATCATGTCTCGCTAAACTTTACGGTCGTCAATCGTGAGTTGATTTCACCAACACCTTTTTTCTTAGGTTCGAACCCTGCAGAGGTGCTTGAAGGTAACGAAAAAGGATTACGTGTATTGTATGCTGAGGAAGAACTTGCCCGTCAACTATTGACGAGTTTCACACCCTATCAGAAAACTCATGCTGTTATCAATACAGAAGCTCCTGCGGATATTCTCACACGCAATGCGCCAAAGGTTGAGTTTGATGCGGTTGAAGGTTTTGCAGCGGAAAATATGCAAACCTATCAGCGCGAACTTCTTATACAATTAGTTCATGAATATATTGATCGGTTACCGGATGAGGTTGCCAAGATAGAACGTCAAAAACTCCAAGATGGAAGTATCAACGACATTCATTTTGCTTGGGCGGGTGGGGAAGAACGTAGAACACCTCACTATTATAGAATTCACGGTCCGTTTTTCTTTGTTGAATACGACAATACTCAGAACAATGCAAACCATATCCATTCGGTTTGGAGACACATTGAGGACGATTTTGGTTTGGATCTGCTTCGGCAGCACTATCACAAAACTGACCATCACGATCATTAGACAAGTGTCCGAAATAACAAAGCCGCCGGTATAGGCGGCTTTGTCTATAGGATCATATACAAATATTTTTTACCAGACAGATTTTATTCTGCCCCAGGTAGTTGTTGCCTTATTGTCAGGTTCAACAGATGTAACTGGATCGGGACTTAGAATTACTAAACCTGTATTCTCACTCTGTTTTGGACCATTGACGATACAATCGGTATACCAACCACTCCACCCCTTTTGTCCTGGAGTATCTGAATCACCGTCATTAACGCTGACAGCAAAACCGAATTCGTAACCTTCAGAGAATTCTCCACCTTCAATTTGCAATTCCTCTGCAGAAAATCTGTATTCGTAATAGGTTTCCTTATCGTCTTCGTTTCGGGTAATAGCGACATTTTGACCTGCGACAAGACCAGGACTACCGTGTGTACTTTCATTATGTAAAATGATGTCTTGTGCGTTGCCGCTTATGGCAGCGTTATATAGAAAGAGTCTTAGTCCGGCTTCACGCATTCCAGTTGGTTCAAAACCGATTTGCGCGCTATCGCCATTCCATGCAGCACCACCATTCTGGTGTTCGTCATCCGTAACAGCGATTGCAAGATAAATTGCATCGGGTTCCCAGACGATTGCAAAACAGGTTCTGTGGTCATCACGGTTATTCCATATTCCGCCACTCCATTCGCGGAAAACATAGATTTCACCGTCATTACCAGCAAATTCTACTTCGCAAAATGGTTCATCATTTGTACCTAAAACTGATTCAACGACACCTTCCCATCCTTCTTCATCATTAAGTACACCGTCAATGTCAATAGTAAGGTCATCAGATTTTTTAGGTGCATTATATACATCATGTGTTTCGCTTCGCCACTGTGCGTCAACATTGATTGTAAACAAAGTTCCAGTTGCAAATAGTGCAATAATCATCACAACAAATTTTTTCATAGAAAATCTCCTATAATAATTGATGTTTGTTTTTTGGGCAGAAAAGACTGCCCAGCCAGATTAAGTAGCAAATTCTATCGCTACGATTTATTTGGTCATAGCCTCTACGAAAAACGTCATTTAGAGGCTTTAACTCTCCCCCAAGTTGTAGTTAGTTTGTTTCTTACATCCACAGCAAGTTCATCAGCTGAAAGTCTGACGAGTCCTGTATGTTCGCTTTGTTTTGGTCCCTTGACGATGCAATCTGTATACCAACCACTCCAACCTTTCTGTCCGGGAGCATTATCATCTCCATCATTTACACAGATTGCAAGACCGAATTCAAAACCTTCTTCAAAATTGTCGCCTTTGTTAATTTCATCAGCTGTAAATTTGTATTCGTAATAGGTTTCATTTTCATTTTCATTTCGAACTACAGCGACATATTCACTATCATTAAGTCCAGTACCACCTGGTCTTTCATCGTGATAAATGAGGTTTTTTGCATCGTTGTCTAAAGCGACATTATAGAGTAATAATGCTAACCCACCATCGCGCTTACCGGACATTTCAAATCCAAGTTGTACACTGTCGCCATTCCAAGCACCTCCAGAATTCTGATGATCATCATCAGTAACACTGATAGCAAGATAGATTGCATCTTCATCCCATACAATTGCGAAGCATGTCTCATGATCTTCTGGACCGTCCCATGTCCCTCCATTTGCTTCCCATACTTCTTCCTTGCCACCAGCATCAAATTCAACACCACAGAAGGGTTCTCCATTTGTACCAGTAACCGATTCAATTACATCTTCCCAACCTTCATCGTCATCCAGTTCACCATCAATTGTAATATCTGCGGGTATTTTAAGTGCGTTGTAAACGTCGTGTGTATCACTCCGCCATTGTGCGTGTGCAGTTATACTTGTAATCAAAAACAGTAGTGTAATTACAATGAAAAACTTTCTCATTATTTTTCTCCTTAGTTTGTACTTCAATGTATATCTCAAATTGCATGAACCATTAGCATTATGCAATTTTACTATAGTTTTATATTTTAACATATCTTTTTAGAAACGTCCACAAAAAGACATCGTTTACAGGGTTATTCAGCTATTGGTTTTTTGGTAGATATTTAAAACATTCGTGAATTAGAAACGTAGTCCAATAGAGCGTATGCGAAACCCGATATGTATTAATTGTGGTTATCATGTCGGATTTCGCATAAGCTCTACCCGACCTACGATGTATACTCTAAATGAAATTCATCGACGACAAAGAATGCTTAAAACTGAATAACCCTGCACAATAAGACATCGTTGGCAATCAATATAAAGGTCAACGGTCTTCAATTGTTTTGTCTACCTCATCACTGCCTACGCAGAGAATATATCTGTCGCTTGATCCGATGTATAGTTTTTCGTTTGCGATGGCGGGTGAAGAAATGAATTTCAAGCCAGCTCTAATTGTCCTTGCATTGTATTTCCACAATACATCTCCATTTGCGATATTTAGGCAATAGATCATCCCCGCTTCTGAGGTAACATACATTGTATTTTTCGTTACAGCAGGTGATGAGAGGACAGGACTGCCCAGAGGTTTTGTCCAGTGAATTTCTCCATTTGTGGCTTTGAGTGTGTAAACGAAACCATCTCGAGAACCGAATGTTACATAATCATTGTGAACGACAATTGCAGTAAGAACTCCGTCGCCTGCCTTATATTCCCAAACTATATCCCCGTTTTCTATGTTTAATGCGACTACTTTACCTTTAGGGTTTGGACCACTTTCAGCAAAAGTGGCTGTGCTAAGTCCGAAATAGACTAAGTTCTGATGTGAACTTGGATTTCCCCAGACAGAATACGGCATGGGTTGCGACCAGATTTCCTTACCTGTTTGTGCATCCACAGCATAGATTTTATAGTCACCGTAGCCGGTACCGAAGAAAACCTTACCATCCTTTACCAGTGGGGACATGTCCGCATGTACTGCAGGGAAGTGCCAAATTTGTTCACCAGCGAGTGCGTCAATACAGTAAACGCCATCTGCACCTGCTGTG
The DNA here is from genome assembly GCA_963663765.2 of Candidatus Poribacteria bacterium. Taxonomy (GTDB): domain Bacteria; phylum Poribacteria; class WGA-4E; order WGA-4E; family WGA-3G; genus MSPOR6. The sequence goes on from CAXXUA010000004.1 coordinate 783,353, forward strand.
AAGTATAGCCGACCTTTCGTGATGAATGGTGTTGACTCTACATGACTTGCGGTAGTGAAACTCCAGATAGGATCGCCTGTTTGCGCATCAAGACATCTGAGTTGGCACCCGCTATCTTCATGAAAACCTTCACCGATGTAGACTCTACCTGCAACAACTGCGGGTGATGATGCGATAGCGATGTCAGAATCGTGTTGCCAGACAATCTCTTTTGTGTCAGTGTCAATACAGTAAGTTGTACCGCTGGAAGAAAAGAATCCGCCAATTGCTGCGCCGATATAAAGACGGTTACCGACGACTGCGGGTGATGAAAAGAATTGAACCATTTTTCTATTTTCAGCACTGAATACCCAAAATAGAGTTCCGTTTGCTGGACCGGGTAAACCATCAACATTGCCAGTACGATTTGCATCACCTCTAAATGTTGGCCATGTGTTCCCTACTCTGATTTTGTTTTCATCTTGTTGTAGTTTGGTAACATCAACAGTTGGTGAGTTCTGTTTGATACCATTTTCAAGGACTTGGAAAGTTATCACTGCAAGTGCAATTAACACAACAAGACTAACAAGCGAAACAATAGTTCTACGTACAGTGAAGAAATCGCGCACTTTGTAAAAGACCATCTTGGTTGTGTCTCGTGCGAATACAAGGGATGTGATTATTGCGACGCCGACAAATGCAAGTATCTGGGGAATGATACTAAGCAGTGCGGTCAAAGGACCAATCAGTTGTGGTATAACAGCATCTGCAGGAGCTGCAAAACAGACAGGAACTGATAATAAGCTTAATGTTAGTAACCAAGTGGTTTTTGACATAGGATCAACTCCGTTTAGGATGTATCATTTCAAAGAATCAACTGCGTATCGGGTAAGATTCTCAATCAATGGTCGATTTTTTGAAGTATTTGATTTATTGTCGTTACGCATGTTTGTAATGAGATACATACCTTTTCCGTATTTTAGTTTTGCTACAACGATTTCCTTACCATTGTTAGTAGTTGCAAGCACTTCAAACTTGTCGTTCCACCCACTCCAAGAATCATCAAGCGAAAGTTGTCCAGAACGGATGTGATGTGGTGCTTTAAACAGATTACCTGCTTTTTCTGTGGGTTGAAAATCATTCCTACCTGTGCTTTCAACACCTTTCAGTGGTTCTGTTAACCAACCGATTCCGCTAGGTCGGTCATCATCGTTGTCCTGTCCAGAGACAATAACAATGCCGCCATCTTTAACAAATTCCTTAATCTGTTTTTCCTGATTTTTATTTAAGTGGTACCTACCATCATCAATTGCGCGGTACCCAAGCCATAATATATCAGTGTCGTCAAGATCTGACAAGTCACGTTCGGTTGTTTGTTCACATGCTATCCAACGTTTACCGACTTTATTGATTCCGGAAATAACCGGATGTTCTTCTTGATAGTTTCTTCTGTTCAATAGAAAGAGTCGTATGACACCGTCTTTTAGTAGTGCGCGGAGTTCTTTCTGAAGTTCAGGTGTAGAATCTCTACGTGAAACCTTGAATTGATTCAATTTCACTTCTGTATGTGTAAAATTCCATCTAATCCAACCTCTTTCCTTGTGTTTTGCAACCTGAAGTTGGAACCATATTCCTCTTGTATGTGCGAGACAATCAATTCGATCACCTTTTTTTAGATAACAGACAATAATCGGATCACCCTTTCTGAGTAATTTGTCAATCTCAGCACGATGATCTTTTTCACCTTTAAAGACATCATATCGAATTTTTATCACATCAAATTCACTCTTGCCTTTGATATTTTCCTCAACCTTAAAATCAGCGGTTTTTCGTTTAGTGTTTACATCTGAAATCGTTGCGAATACAACGTTACTGCTCTCACTGACAATTTCAGGGATAGTGTAAGGTCGGGAGATGTATGCATCTGTAATTGATTGTGCGAAAGTGAGAAAACAGACAGTAAGAATTACCAATAAGTTTACATGTTTTCGTTGTATTTTATATTGATATGACAAATTATGGTTTTTCACAAAATTCCTCCTATATCATGGTGAAACTGAAAATAATTATACCTTATACCAATTCAAATAAATCTTGTCTCATTAAGGAATTCTACTGTTTACTGGCAAGGGGTTACTCTCTTCGGTAGGAGCGACCCGGGGAATGCCAAAAGGCATTCATACCGTTGATTTGCCGGTCGCGACCGGGAGGTCGCTCCTACCAGATTTCCGCTGCTAATGAGACATTATCACATGAAAATGGTATTATTTTAGTTAGCTGCTCTGGCAGGTGTGCTATTAATTTTCGCTCTTGTATTATTCGGTAGGAGTAGCCTCCAAATCAAGTAATCAACGGTATGAATGCGTGTATGGCATGCCACAGGTCGCTTCTACCTGTTAAGTGTGTAATTTAATTCCAAGATATACTATAAACAAAAGTCTTCACATATCTATTTGAGTTTTACAGCAGTACCAGTTGCTGTTACCATCAACATGCCGTTGTTTGCACCGAGTACTTGATAATCAATGTCAATTCCGACGACTGCATCAGCCCCTTTCCGTTGTGCAATTTCTTGTAATTCCATTATAGCAGTCTCGCGTGCATCTTCAAGTTTGCTCTCGTAGGTTTTTGATCTTCCCCCGATCATATCAGTAATACCAGCCATAAAATCACGAAAGATATTTGCTCCCATGATTGCTTCGCCAGTTACTAAACCCAGATATTGTCCTATATCTCTACCTTCAATAGTGTTTGTCGTTGTGGTTATCATTATTGTGATCTCCCTCTTGCTGTAATGTACCACACAGATTCGACGATTTCATCGCGGATCCCGTAATACTTGTCATGAAGATTAACAGTTGTACAACAGTGTGTTGGTAAAATCTCCAGTTTTTCTCCCGGTTTTAGTGAAATCTCAGCGTTTGAGTTGCGATTAAAGACTTGGTTAGGGGCTTGGTCAGAGACTTGCATTATACCGTGTTCTTCGGATAGATATTCCATTTCAAGTTCTGGATAATCTATTGGTTGTGGAATTCCAAATTCCTCCGTAAGTACTTTCTTACCAGTGTCAACAATAATTCGATCTTGTGTTGGACGGCTGACGACAGTTGACAAGACAGTCAAAGCACAATCAAATTTATCACCGACGCCTTGTACGCCGCGATAGTTAGCATCCATAAAGACATAGGATCCAGCCTGTACCTCTGTTATTTCGGGTATGCTACCAGTTATGTCATAAGTTCCAGTTCCTCCACCACTCAAAATTGAAACTTCAATGCCATTATTGATAAGAAGATCTGCTGTATTGAATAGACTTACCATTGCAGTAAGTGTAGCGTTTTTTCTATAATACTTTCCATTCTGTGTTACGAGATGTCCCTCATAAGCCATCAAACCCTCAAACTTTAGCTTTGGACATTTGTTTACCTGTTGTGCTAATTTTAGAACTGGGTCTCTGGGTTCAACACCGCAGCGATTCATACCAATATTAATTTCAATCAAAATCCTTATTGTTACACCTTTTGCTGATGCTGCTTCAGATAGTTCTTGTACATTTTGAACGTCGTCCACAGCGACCATTATCTCTGAATGCTTTGCGAGGTTAACAAGACGAGCAATTTTCTGTGTTCCAACTATTTGGTTTGCGATGAGTACATCACGTATACCTGCATGAACGACTGCTTCTGCTTCTCCCAATTTTGCACATGTTACACCTATCGCTCCAGCTGCTATCTGTTTATGTGCGATTATCGGTGTTTTATGTGTTTTTACATGAGGTCTTAGATTTGCATTTACTGTATCAAAATAACTCGCCATTTTCTGGATATTCGCTTCCATTTTATCCAGATCAATTAACAGTGCAGGTGTATCTAAATCCGTTTTGTGTCTACCTATATAATGATTGGTGTTGTGCATGTAACACTTCCAGGACTTATGCAAAAAACGGTAGGCGTGCTTTTTAAGCTCGCTGGAAACCCTTAATAATGTTGATAATTACATCATTTTCATCACAATTCTTAATTAAATCAAGTATACTGCGTAAATCCTGACTTCTTATAGTTGTTGTACAGGATTCGATAGTGTTCCGAACCCTTCAATATCTATCTTAACAACATCCTTTGGTGCGAGAGGTAAATCATTGGGTACAATTATACCAGTACCAGTGGAAACGACAGTTCCGAATGGGATTGGGTTGTCTCGCATCAGAAATTCCGTGAGTTGTTCAAATTTCCAGTTTATTTGTGATGTGTTGACTTCACCTGTATAGACTTCCTTTTCGTCCCGAATGATAGTGCATTTCATTTCAAGATTGTAGGGATCGTCAACTTCAGTGGTCGTAAGAAACATTGGTCCGAGTGCACAGCAACCGTAAAAGACCTTTGATTGCGGTAGATATAAAGGGTTTTCGCGTTCAATATCCCATGCGGAAACATCATTACAGAGTGTGTAACCAAGTATCTCACCTTCAGCATTTAGAATATAAGCGAGTTCTGGTTCAGTTGCAGTGAGTTTGGAGTCGCTTCGTATCCCGATATGTCCATTTGGACCGATGGTACGTGCTTGTGTTGCTTTGAAGAAAATCTCTGGTCTATCGGCGTGGTATACGCGGCTATATATATCTTGTTCAGAATCGTCATCTCGCATGTCAGCACTACGTTTGTAAGTTACGCCGCATCCCCACACCTCAGGTGCATCAATTGGAACAAGTAAGTGTGGTATATTCTCATCTGGAAACACATCCAATTTCTCTAAAGATAATCCGTAGTCTTCCTCAATTTCTGGTTCGGTATGGTGAAGTCTTGTGAACCGCATAGGAGGAGGTGCAGATACCTTTTCTTGTATATCAGCAAGGAGTACGCCAAGAGATATCCGTTCTTCTTGTGCAAGTTTTAGTACATCTAAAACACTCGGTGACTCATCACTTGTTACATCAATTACGTGGTATTCACGTGTAACAACCCCGACTCGTTTACCTAAATTGGGTAAATGAAATTGGATCAGTTTCATAGTTCTCCAACACTATTTTCCCGATGGTATCAAAGAGTTCTTTTCAAGAAATGCGATAACTTTCTCTGCGGATTCTTTAATTGAAAGTTCTGCTGTATTAACAGCGACTTCTGGTATTGTTGGTGCTTCATAAGGTGCGCTGATACCAGTAAATTCTTTGATTTCCCCAGACCGTGCTTTTTTGTACAATCCTTTTGGGTCACGTTCTTCACATACATCAAGCGGACAATCAACATAGACTTCCACAAATCTATTATCAGATATTAATTCCCTTGCTTGGTCACGGTCGGCGCGGTAAGGTGAAATAAATGCTGTCATCACTATCGTGCTTGCATCTACAAAGAGTTTAGCGACTTCACCGACACGTCGTATATTTTCTTCTCGGTCCTCTGGAGAGAACCCTAAGTTTTTGTTCAACCCATGACGGACATTGTCTCCATCAAGTACATAAGTGTGATGGTTGCGCTCGTGTAATAGATATGCTACTGCGTTTGCTAAGGTAGATTTTCCTGAACCTGATAGACCTGTGAACCAAACGACACATCCTTTTTGGTTAAGCAATTGTTCGCGATCTTCTGCTGTGACGGTTGTTTCATGCCACGTAATATTAGTTGATTTTTGTACTGACAATAGTTGTTCCTCGTGATTTCCTGATAATTCTTTGATATAAATACATCGTTTCTCATAAATGCGGTTTTGTTCAATTTCACAAGAATGTGTGTCTGGTAAATCGGGGTTAGAAATTCCTCTACCATTTATGAGATAGGTTGTAGTAAGTTCTAAATTCTGTTTTCAAGACAGTGTGGTTGAAGTTGAATGAATATATAGACGTTTAATTAAATAGTATATCAAATGTAAGTGCGAAGTGCAAATTTATATTGATCTGAGGGTATGTATAGTTTTTGGTATCTTGTCTGAACCAGGATTTTCTAATCAAGAATCAACGGTATGAATACCTTATGAAGTTTAATAAATAAATTAGGTAATGCTATCTAACCCACCATGGTAGGCGTGCTTTGTAAGCGCGCTGGCACATCAAGTCCCAACAGTGCGGTTAGGAAACCGTACCTACCGGGTTTGGGAAAACTTATACTATCCGTTTAATAACTTCAGGACTTACGCAGTTTTCATGATTTGATGAAGAATTATGACGAAAATGGTGTAATTTTCAGCATTTTTTCGGTTTCCAGCGCCAAATCAACGGTATGAATGCCTTTTGGCATTCCCCGCCTACAAAGCGCGCCTACCGTTGGGTGCGTAAGTCCTGAACTTAATCTTTATATGGCATTCCCCAGGGTATGAATGCCTCATGATATTCCCCGAGTCGCTCCTACCGAGAGGTTTCTCTATTCAAAATCCGAGTATATAGGAAAACGAGATAATCCTGCTATAGGAAAAATGTAATTGACTTTACCTTCGACATCTGATAGTATAATATTTCAAATAAATACTTTAGGAGACTTTTAATGCATAAAAAGTTTATTACAATCGGGATCACTGCAATATTACTTTTAACAGTCAGTTACACTTATGCTTTAGAACAAAAAGATATCTTAGTTTTTTATTCGTTTGATATTCTTGATGGTAATATGATCAAGGACGAATCTGGAAAAAATCATGATGCCGAGTTAGTTGGAAATGGTGAACTCGTAGATGGAGAATTTAATAAAGCAATCCATTTAACAGGTGGGGTCGTACATTTGAGTAATGCTAACGATGTTGTCAAACCCATCAGTGAGAATGGTGAATTTACGTTGGCAGCATGGTTCTATTTAAATAGTCATGCGAATTATGATGGTATCGTATCAATTGAGGTGCCAGGTGGAGATTGCTGCGAATTTCGTATGATGGTAGATCCCAATTTCAAGCCGTTTTGGGATGCAGCACATCATGTGGATAGAAAGTTGGATAATTTTACATTTGAATTAAATAAATGGTTCCACTACGTTTTAGTCGCTGATGGTAAGGATGGAAAAATTTTTGTTAACGGTGAATTTGTCGGATCGCAGCAAGAAAATTTTGAGTTTCCAAATTATGAAGAGGCATCAGTTTTCATTGGTGCGGGAGAAAGTCTCAATAGTCATAAAGTTGAGGACGCGCTTATTGATGAAGTCGCCATCTATTCAAAAGCATTGACTGAAAAAGAAGTTCAATCCTCTATGGAACTGGGTGTTAAGGGAGCTCTTGCTGTTGAAGCAGAACATAAATTAGCTCTTACTTGGGGCCAACTGAAATCAGAAAATAAATAACTTCAATCATTTTGAGCTGGTAGGATTAGATAGTTTTAACATTTATTATATATTTTTTTGAGAAAATCGCGACCGGGAGGTCGCTCCTACTACGATACTTTTTTATTAAAATATTAGGTACAGGACTTACACAGTTTCTTGATTTAATCAGGAATTATGATGAAAATGATGTAATTATCAGCATTTTTACAGGTTTCCGGCGCGCTTACAAAGCACGCCTACCGTTGGGTGCGTAAGTCCTGATTAGATACAGGACTTACACAGTTTCTTGATTTAATCATGAATTATGATGAAAATGATGTAATTATCAGCATTTTTACAGGTTTCCAGCGCGCTTACAAAGCACGCCTACCGTTGGGTGCGTAAGTCCTGATTAGATACAGGACTTACACAGTTTCTTGATTTAATCAGGAATTATGATGAAAATGATGTAATTATCAGCATTTTTACAGGTTTCCAGCGCGCTTACAAAGCACGCCTACCGTTGGGTGCGTAAGTCCTGATTAGATACAGGACTTACACAGTTTCTTGATTTAATCAGGAATTATGATGAAAATGATGTAATTATCAGCATTTTTACAGGTTTCCAGCGCGCTTACAAAGCACGCCTACCGTTGGGTGCGTAAGTCCTGATTAGATACAGGACTTACACAGTTTCTTGATTTAATCATGAATTATGATGAAAATGATGTAATTATCAGCATTTTTACAGGTTTCCAGCGCGCTTACAAAGCACCAAATCATGTAATCAACGGTATGAATTCCTTATGGTATTCCCCGGGTATGAATCATGGAGCGTGCCATACGCGCATGCTTCTTTAGGCATTCACCGCCTACCGTTTTTGCATAAGTCCTGAGGTAATTGAATCTTCCTGTTGAAGTGGGGACAGTCATTTATGAAATTCGGATTTTTATCACGTATATTTGAAGGTGCTATGAGCATTGAAAAAACTTACAACCAATGTGACAAAGCGTTAGGTGCTTTACGTTCTTATAACGAAAAACAGCAGCAGGAAAATGTTCCATATTCCGCCTCAGAAAAAACAGAACTTGATAATGTGGTTAACATTGCTATAGAAAATGCAACGCGACTTGTTGAAAAGGAAGGAGAACGGAATTGGCCTGGCGTTTTTCGTGAAATGCACAAGAACTTGGCAAATATATATCTGGAACTTGAGGAATATGATAAGGTTCGTGAAGCGTGTGAACGGCTGCAAAATTATGGAGAAGTCGGAAAACTGGATGCTGAGGAAGTTATTAAAAACCTCAGTGAAAGAGAAAATGGCGATTCAACATCTACTGACACTGCGAATCAACCCCGTCCTCCATCTCAAAGTTCAATTCTATAATGTTGGTTATCTATAACAGAATAAACGTCGTTATAGAGACAATCAAGTTTATATATCCTTCCTTTTAGCATAAATATCAGCAACATATATAGTAGGCTTTAGAATTAATTTCACATTATGTTAGGCAGAATACGCATGTGGTATTCTGTTTTGGTTATGAAATCGCATTTACCGTTGGAAATGATAAAATCCGTTAATTTTGTATGAGTGTCCCAAGACTTATATTACCCAGTGTTATGCTTCTTTATACTTCTATGAATAATGGTATTTTTAAATCCTGTTGCGTTCTACCTATTAGCAACTATCCCGATTGTATTTGCGTTGCATTTTTTGAAGTTACGCAGACAACGATATGTTGTGTCAAGTATACTACTCTGGCGTACAAGTACTGAGGATCAGAAAGCGAATGTACCATTTCAACGACTTCGGAGTTGGTTGGTGCCGTTTCTCCAATGCTTGTTTCTACTCCTCATCGTTACCAGTGTTGCGCGTCCTGCTTTGCGAATACCGGGTATCATACACGGAAAGATCATTTATATCGTTGACAATTCTGCCAGCATGCAGTCAACAGAGATGGGAGAAACCAGACTTTCACTCGCCAAAAAAGAGGTACTGAAACAGATAATACAGGTTTCTGCAAGTGGCGGTATCATGATAATGGTAACACATCCATCAACGCAGCATGTTCATCAAACATTTACTACGGATATACAGAAACTGCAGACAGCGATAGAGCACATCCCATCAACACACATTGGTCATTATTCTACATCCGTATTTGACCTTGCATCACGTTATGTAGACACAGATCAGGATCAGATTGTTTTTGTTAGCGATTCTATTAAAAATATTCCTACCACATCTATTCCTATCAACGCTGTACCTATAGGAATGACTGCTGAAAACATTGGTATTGTTCAATTCTCTATTGAGCGAATGGCAGACCAATACACAGTACTTGCAAGGATTCAGAATTGGACTGATTCAGAAAGGGAAGTAGACACACGATTAGAGTTGGAAAGTGAAAAACCGATATCTGAAAAAACAGTGAAAATTCCAGCCGGAGAGGTACAAACCGTATTGTATTCACTCAGTGCTAAAGATTTGGAGGGTATTTCCATAAGTCTCCATCTCGTTGATGTGGCGGACGACTTTGTTGCGGACAACAGAGCTTGGGCAATCCTGCAACCGAAACAGCAATTCCGTATCCTGCTTGTAAGTGACCGAAGTCAACCGTTTTTGACACGACTATTGAGTAGTGCAGGAGACAACATTGAACTAAAGTCAATATCCACTGCTGAATTCCAATCAACAGGGGATACGGATGTTGTAATATTTGATGGAGGAATCTCTAAGTCAAATAACTTTATTAACAATACTGGAAGGGAAAGCATTATCTTTATCAACCCAAAAAGTGCCTTACCAATTCTAACTGAAACCGCTTATGATGTTATTTCAACACCTGTCTCCGTTATCAAAGAGGAAAAAACGCATCCGATTATGCAAGGTATCTCTTTGTTGGGTTTACACATAAAAGAATCTGTCAATAGAGAAATACCGACATGGGGTAATGTCATTATTGAAACGGAGAAGGGGCCTTTAATTTGGCTTGGACAAGATGTAGGACGACAATTATTAGTTTTTGAGTTTGACGCTTTCAATCCAGAAATCTCATCTTTTCCCATCACCATACCAGATGTTGCACTTTTTGTGTATCAATACTTGGAATGGCTTGAGTCCAGAACTGCTCCGATTCAATCCCTTGCAGTTCAACAAGGAGTTGATGGAATGAGTTTTCGGACAGGAGAGAAATTGAAAATTGAACTACCCAAAAGTGTAACAGGAATTATACAAGTGAAAAAACCTGACGGGACTATAGTTAATTTGGAAAATGATGTATTCACAGAAACAGATCAAGTTGGTGTTTATTCAGTGTATGTTGAAAACGTCTTATATGACCGATTTGCGCTGAACTTACTTGATGAAACAGAATCCACTCTCTCATCCATCAACCCAGAAATCAACATACAAAAACCTGTAGATAATATAAAAACGTTGAAACCACTCATGCAAGAGGTATGGCAATGGGTTGTACTATTCGCTGTCGGTTTCCTCTTGTGTGAGTGGTGGTGCTATCACCGAAGCTAACCCTTCAAGAACCCGAACTACCAATGTCTCTTTCCGCATTGCACCGGCAAATCTCGTAACCATTTTGCCATTATAAAATAAAATATAGGTTGGTGTGCCACGTATATGATGTGCTGTTGTTTGCACTGGATTGTCATTAACTTCTAACTTTGCTACTGTAAAAACGTCACGATACTCTAAAGCAACTTCAGAAACCACCGGTCTCATCAATATACAGTAAATTCAGTAGACTGAGTGGAATTCAACTAAAATGGGAAGTGATGCATTATTGAGAGTAGCGTTAAAAGTTGCGTCAGTGATTTCAAGCGGAAAGCCAGAATACTTACCAAAATGGCTTGCTATCAATTGCAGATCAAGTATGTTGATATCACCATCACCGTTTATGTCTGGATTAGGTGTCTGATCTTCTACTGGTATCTCACCAAATTGTGAAGCGACATAGACTAAATCAAGGATGTTAATGACTCCATCCGTATTTACATCAGATGCAAGTAGACTATCAAAATCTGTTTCATCTTGAGCAGAAACTACAGAAAATAGACAAATTGCAAGCAATAAACATATCCATTTTTTCATAAGCATTTTCCTTTACATAAGCAATAGATAGGGATTTTGAATATATTTGGACACGTTTTGAAGGAACTGTGCGGCAGGTGCACCGTCCACTATACGGTGATCAAACGTCAAGCTGAGTGCTAACATGCTCCGTATTGTGATTTCATCTTCGTGGACAATAGGTTTCTTTGCTATCCGACCAACACCGAGAATTGCACACTCAGGTGGATTGATGATCGGTGTAAATGCATCAATACCAAAATTACCGAGATTTGTTATCGTGAAAGTACCACCTTGCAGTTCACCTGGAGTGAGTTGATTGTTACGTGCCTTGTCTGCTAAGGTTTTTACCTGTTCGGAGATAGCACGCAAACCGATCTGATCAACGCTTCGTATTACAGGTACGACAAGACCATCTTCTAATGCTACTGCAACTCCGATGTTGATGTCTGATAACAACTCAATCCCTTCTTCTGTGAGTATAGCATTTAGTCTTGGGTGTTCCCGTAATGCTGCAGCAACTATCTTGACTAGTAGATCGGTATAGGTAAGGTTAACTTCGTCCTTTTGTAGTTCGTCATTGAACAGTGTTCGTAATTCAACGAGTGTTGTCGCGTCAACTTCTGTGTGCAATGTGACACTTGCATTCGTCTGCAGGCTCATTGTCATGCGTTCTGCAATAATCTTCCGCATGCCGCTAAGTTTAATCACTTCTGATTCAATAGTTTCAGGACGAAATACTTGCGGGGGTATCTTATCGGTGACTTGGAGTACATCATCACGTACAATTCTGCCATCTGGACCGGAACCATTGATTGTTGTGAGGTCAAGACCGAATTCCTTTGCTAACCTCCGCGCAAGAGGCGAAGCTTTAAGGCGCGTTGATTCAGTAGAAACCTGTCCTCTGGTCTCAATAAAACGGTGGACATCATCTTCAAGAATACGACCCCCCGGACCAGATGGTTTTACATGTGTTAAATCAATTTTGAGTTTCTCTGCTAACTGTTGAGCAGATGGAGATGCTTTGGTTGGGATTGTCGTTTGGGTAGGACGTAGTGGCGGCGTTTTTGTTGCAGCAGAAGATGTTGATTCAGTCTGCTCAGGTGCTTCTGACACAGGTAATGCAGTTGCAGTATTTGCCACTATACGTTCAACTTCCTCTCCTGGTGCTGCAATAATCGCTAACAACGCGTTGACAGGGACATTGCTGCCTTCTTCTGGCAGTATCTGAGCAATAATGCCGTCCATAGGAGCTTCCTGCTCATGAACAACTTTGTCTGTTTCAATCTCCAACAGGGGTTGTCCTTCGGTAACGGTATCTCCTTCCTTAACAAGCCATTTTCCGATTTTTCCCTTTGTCATTGTTTGATCCATTTGAAGCATTCTTAGTTCAACAGCCATCAACTTCTCCTATTTTCTTGATGTATCCTCCATAGGTTTTTCTATGAGTTGTAAGAGGCGTTCTAAGTTCTCATCTTTTTCCAGAATGAGGGCAATTTTTTGGTATTGATCCCCTTTGAAAAACGCCTGCACAAAAGGACTAAAGGCAATCAGCAACTGTGATCCCAAAAAGTTCAGCGGTTTCCCTGTTTCAAGGAAAATAATTGCCGGTGCGGTAAGATTGCGGCGTTTAATCCATAGTGCCAGTTTTTCTAACAAAGCGTGTTGTTCTTCTTCCGGTATATCTTCAAGTATACTCGGAATTTCTTGGTTTGGGTTGTACATTATATGTACCTACACGATACAATAGGAGTGTAAGATTTTCTCAGTCTTATATTTCTAAATCGTTTAAATAATCGGCAATGTGCTTTGGTTGACCATCCAGTGTTGTTTCAATTGCGGCGATAACAAGAACGAAACTCTTGATGTTGTCCTCAATCCGCGTTGCTGAAGGTTTGCCGCCATCAAGCCAGTTCAAAAACTCATCAAAAAGGAAATGATGTGCATGATAACGCATTTCTGGAGCATTATACACTTCACTTTCTCCACCAACTTTATGGATAGTGATTTGATCATGGTCCGAGATTTCTACAGTGCCTTCCTCAAATTCAGCGCGGTAATGTTCATAATTCCATCTTTTAGTGAGGCCTGCTGCTGAGCTGTTGCCCTCGTAGGCAGCATGAACCCCGTTGTTCATTCGCATGAGATAATATCCGCTGGAATAATGCTTGAAACTTGACCATTCTGGATTCCAACCGAATCCTAACAAAGTTTCACAATCTCCACCAGAGAGAAATCTTAGCATGTCAAGGTGATGTACAGATCCCTCAATGAGGAGCGGGTAATTCATATCGTGTCGCCACGCCTTGCTCCAAGACTTGTAGCGACGTAAGTCGCAGGCATACCATCCAACTATATGCTGTAATCCTCCCAAGCGACCTTCCTCACGAATACGGACAATTTCCTGTTTATTGTTATTATATCGGTAGTTTTGTATAATCACACAAGGCAAACCAGTTTTCTGTGATGTGCGTACCATTGCTTTTGCTGCGTCTAAAGTATCGGCAATCGGCTTTTCACATAAAACTGGCATACCGTTTTCCATAGCTGCAATTGCAGCAGGACTGTGAAATTTAGGTGGGGTCGCCACACCACAGAAATCTGCTTTGACCGAGGCACACGCTTCATTAAAATCTGTAAATAGTTGCGATTTACTTAAGCCTAAATATTCACGCTGCGTTTTTAGGACTTCAGGATTGATGTCTGCTACACCTACAAATTCTACACGGTCACCAAAATATGTGCTGAAGTGGTCTATCCAGCGACCCCCCATTCCACTTCCACCAATCATCAAACATGTTTTCTTAGCCATAAATGTCCTATCTGAAATACAATATTTACAAATCCAAATCACTCAGATAATCTGCAATCTTCTTCGGTTGACCATCCACTGAGGTTTCCATCGCAGCGATGACGAGAACAAAACTCTTGATGTTGTCTTGTATGCGTGTTGCTGAAGGTTCATCACCATCAAGCCAATTGAGGAATTCATTAAATAGATATGTGTGCGCATAATGTGAGATTGGTGGTGCTTCATATACCTCTCTTTCGCCACCTACGCGATGAATCGTTATCTGGTTACCGCCTCCTATTTCAACTGTACCTTCCTCAAATTCTGCGCGGTAATGTTCACCGTTCCAACAATTGATGATTCCCGCTGCAGAACTGTTTCCTTCATAAGAGGCGTGGACACCGTTATCCATACGCATTAAATAATATCCGCTTGAAAAGTGCTTAAAACTTGACCATTCTGGATTCCAACCGAAACCAACTAAGCTTTCGCAATCACCACCAGAGAGGAATCGAAGCATGTCAAGGTGATGTACAGAAGCCTCAAAAAGCAAGCTAAAATCCATATCATGGCGCCAGTCCACCCCCCACGATAGATAGCGACGATAGTCACAAGCATATCTTCCAACAACATGCTGGAGCCGTCCTAACCTACCTTCTTCACGGATTCGGACTAATTCCTGTTTGTTGTTTGCATAGCGATAGTTTTGTATGATTGCACACGGTAAACCGGTTTTCTGTGAAGTTCGCACCATCGCTTTCGCTGCGTCTAAAGTGTCTGCTATTGGTTTTTCGCTGATCACTGGCATACCGTTTTCCATTGCTGCAACTGCTGCAGGACTATGAAAAGGTGGGGGTGTTGCCACTCCACAAAAATCTGCCTTGACCGTTGCACACGCCTCGTTGAAGTCGGTGAATAGTTGTGATGAACTTAGTCCTAAAGCTTTGCCTTGTGCTTCAAGGACATTCGTTTTTATATCTGCTAAGCCGACAATCTCAACGCGCTCACCGAAATTGTTTGTGAATTGACGAATCCAACCACCAGCCATTCCGCTGCCACCAATCATCAGACATTTGAGTTTAGCCATATTTTCTCCTTATGAAACTATGGTAGATTTATGAAATATAAGTAGTTTGCTTAATAATATACGACAATTTTATAAATATTGCTTGTTTTTCTTTTTTTGGACAGGGTTATTCAGTTTTAAGAGTATTCTGTTCTTAAGATTTACTGAAAGTTAATACCCAGGTCCGGTTTCCTAACCGAATTTTACGCATCAATTTTAATTTATTGAAAACTGAATATCGCGCTTTAGTCCCGTAGGGACGATATGTGTATAGATAACGAATACCCTCCCAATGTCTTTAGTCCCGTAGGGACGATATGTGTATAGATAACGAATACCCTCCCAATGTCTTTAATCCCGTAGGGACGATATGTGTATAGATAACGAATACCCTCCCAATGTCTTTAGTCCCGTAGGGACGATATGTGTATTCTTCTATGTCGTTCCTACGGAACTCTATTGGGATTGAAAACATTTTCTATAAACATATCGTTCCTACGGAACTAAAGACATGGACAAGATGGTATTACAAAATATTAACGGTATAACAAAATACTATCAAAAATATTGAAAACTGAATAACCTTGTTTTTAGGGAGTGTAAAGTTTTTTACAATGTGTCTGAACAAGGATTTTCATGATCATCAAGTGATCCAAATTACTTTTTCAAGTGTTTCTACTCGTGTTGGTAGGAATGAACTCCCTGTCACGACTGTTTGATACATTCCCCGGGTCGCTCCAACCGAAAAAAACAAGGGTTACAAACTCCTCCCACAAGAATATCAAACTACAACAGGACTTACGCAGTTTTCTTGATTTAATCAAAAATTATGATGAAAATGATGCAATTATCAGCGTTTTTATGGGTTTCCAGCGCGCTTACAAAGCACGCCTACCGTTTTTGCGTAAGTCCAGTACAAATGAATGCCTCTGTAGTTATGAGATGTCTTTGTAGAGTGTCTAAATCAGGATTTTCAAATCAAAGGCATTCATTCCATTGATTTAGAGGATGTTCCAATAGGTATAATCCCACTTCCCATTTATGCCAGCGACATAAGTCTAAGTGTTTAGATTTTCCCGCATGATTCTACCACGCAAGACATAATCATCTTTACCATGTCTTACACGGTCAAATTCCGCTTCATTTACTTCTCTTCTTACCACTGCAGGCACACCCATTGCGATTGTTCCGGGAGGAATTTCCTGTCCTTCACGTACAAGTGTTCCTGCTGCAACTATAGCACGTTCCCCGACTTTGCAGCCTGTCAAGAGGATCGCACCCATTCCAATTAATGCTTCATTACCGATTGCACAACTGTGAAGAATTGCGCCGTGTCCAATAGTAACATCATCACCGATGTGACACGGTATTTCTTTGTCCATGTGTACCACAGTACCGTCCTGTATGTTCGTGCGGCAACCGATAAAGATCGGTTCAAGATCACCCCGCAGCACACAGTTAAACCAAATACTTGAATCCTCGCCAATTTTCACATTGCCGATGATCATCGCCCCTGGTGCAACAAAGACTGAAGAATGTACTTCTGGTGTTATTCCCTCATATTCTATAAACATTTTACCATCCTTGACAAGAGACATAGAATCTATTCGTGTGGTTTGAAATACAAAATATTAATTAACGACCAACAATTTGCGTAGGTATTCAACACCTACTTTATACGAAATTGCTAAGATTCCCCAAAGAACACTAAGCGAAATTAGAAATAAACCCATATTACTCATGTTCCAAAATATTATGGGTATAATGATAAATGCTACATTAATAAACAAAGTTGTTGTAAAGGTAACGACCCGTAAAAAAGGTTTGGGTTTGTTTGCCAATTCAGCCATCCACGGTAATGTGCCTATTGTTGTATTCAAGGCACATGCAGTTGGTAATGCTAACATAGGAGTCACAAGAAATATCATCCAGTTCTCAACAGGAAATCGCAACACGAGTATAGAAATGAATGACCAAAATTCCGCATATATGAACGCACAAAACAGAGATGTCAGATATTTACTTGTATAGACCAAAGTCGGCGTGATAGGCGCAGATTTCATCATCCACCATGTCTTTGCTTCATCTCGTAGTCCGTTACAACTAATTCCAAAGGTGATTAGCAAACTATATAGTATAATTTGAACCGTGAGAATTGTTGTGTTGTTTGACAATGCATAGTTACCCTCCACATAAATAATTCCTATATGAACGACCAAAAAAAGAGTTAGCATAATAATTGCAATCAAACGTCCAGTACGTCTGATGAATACAAAAAAATCTTTCATTATCATTGCATGTAACTTACCACGTAAGAAATTGATAGAAAATTGACTCAGTTGAGAAACTGTTGTGTTTACTTCTACGCGAACAGACCTGCGTTTAGATTTTAATAGTCTGATGTTTTCCCAACCACGTTGGTAAATCCATTGTGCAGTTAGCAATGCTAATACTACAGAAACAACCATAATACAAATTCCAACAAGAATCAGTTGTGACCGCACCCAAACCGTAGATTCTGTTCCCCAACTCAAAAGGAAATTTCCCATCCAATTGAGTGGAGACCACGCAGCATTAGTTCCTGTTGAGTTGGTGGAAGCCCATTTCAAGAAAAAGTTCTTGAACGGTAGTTCGTCCGTACCAGATATCAATGTGAAGGATAGCAAGAAACCAACAATCACACCAATAGCCTTTCCGAACACCTTTAAAGTGGTAAATAATCTTGTAGATGAAAAAAATCGTACCATTACCATCATGCTGATTGTTACATAACTTGCTATGATTATAAGTATGCACAAAGCCGCTGGTATTAGAACAACATAGTAATGCCAAGGAAATTCTGAAATCACACCAAAAACAACCCATGGCGGACCCAAAAAACAGAGAATACTCATTACACGTGAAATAGTAATATGAATGAACTTATTGCTGAATATCGTGATAGGTTTTATAGGTGCAGCATGCAACAGATGTGTTTCCTTTGCTTCATATAGAATATCTAAAGAACTTTCCATCAACTCCTTTACGATGACAATAATTCCAAACACCATGAAACCGTTTATAACACTTAAAAGTAACGGTTCCGGTGCATTGTTAGACCGTAAGTGCTTAAAAAGTGAATATCCCAAAAATGACAAAGCAACGATGAAAACAAGGTAACCGATCCCCTTAAAAACGTTTTTTCGCCAGACTTGTCCATCTTTGGTGAAACTGTTCAACCATGCTTGGTAATCTGCTCTTAGCAGTGTTTTGGTGTTTTTCGAAAAATCCATTTTATTGGGTCATACCAGTATTTTATTGTAAGAATACTCTTATGCCTCAGCAGTGAGATCAAGAAAAATATCTTCTAATGTTTTTGTCCGATGTTCTGAGGTAATACCGGATGGATGTGTATACCTGTCTCTTTTCTTATTCTGTAATTCTGATAAAGTTCCGACAGCAACAAGTCTACCCTTACTAATGATACCAACTCTATCACAGATACGTTCAGCAATTTCAAGAATATGCGTTGTCATGAAGACTGTTGACCCTTGTTCACAACGTTGACGTAAAATTTCTCTGACAGTACGAGCACTTTTTGGATCTAATCCGCTTGTAGGTTCATCAAGGAAAAGTATCTGAGGATGGTGTATCAAAACAGAAATGAGTAGGATTTTTTTCTTCATCCCGTAGGAATAACCTTTTATTAGGTCATCAGCAGCATCAACGAGTTCAAGTTGTTCAAGCATCTCACCCATTTCATCTTCTGCTTGTTGTGGTGTCACTTCATATAAATCTGCAATCATACGTACAAACTGTCTTCCACTTAACGCTTCGTATAGTTGGGGTGTATCAGGCATCAGACCGAGAATCGCTTTTGCTTCTAAACTCTGATCTTGGATATCGTAACCCCCGAGTGTGGCAGTACCAGAAGTCGGACGCAGTAAACCCGTTAGCATATTGATGGTAGTAGTCTTTCCTGCTCCGTTGGGACCGAGAAAACCAAATATTTCACCGGAATCTACGTTCAGCATGAGTGCATCGACCGCACACAATTCACCGAAATATTTCGTCAGATTATGCGTTTCAATCATTTTGACTACTGCCAAGAATATCCTTTTTTAATGCTGCAAGTGCTTCATCAACGTTAAAACCTTCTTCCTTTTTATTCATGTCCTGATTGTTTTTTCGTTGTCTACGTTTTTCCCAAACTATTGCTTCTGCTTCTGCATTTCTCAGTTCCTTTTCAGCTTGATGTATAGCGATTCTTGCATCAGATAGTTCAAATTCAGCTAATAACTTATTGAAGTTTGCACGGGATTTTGCTTGTTGATGACGTTGAGATAGGTTATCAAGGTCGACTGATGTGGATCGAAACTGTTGATATATCTCCTTAAGGGCAGCTATTAGGTCTGCTACAATTGCTTCTTGAGCATGTATTTGTGTTTCTAATTCATTTACTCTATTCTGATGCTGATATACTCTCTGTTGTGCATCATTATTAGTTTCTGAATCTTGAGTCTGAGAAACTAACTCAGCTTTTTCACGCGATCTGTTTAATGTTTGAACAGCTTGTTGGTATTCTGTCTTGAGTAGCTGTTCTTTTGCAATTTCTGTAGCAACAAACGTCTTCGCTTCTTCAATGCGCATTTTCATTTCATCAGTTGCACTATCAACATTGTTTTCGTTACTTTCTGCGGAATCTATGAATTGATTGATGCCGTCTTTGAGTTGTTCTGATATCTGCTTTAGTGTTTTCATGAGTACAATACCTCCAAGATGTATCACGTTAAAAAACATTGACTTCTTTAAAATAGAGACATTTGAAAATATTAAGATAGAGAATACTTAAATGCTACAACGATTCATAATTAGCATTTACAAGTTCTATTCCATAGATTTTTAGTCTACGCATGATACTATGAATAGCGGGGATATTGTTATCAATCAAGATAGAAGATCGGCTATTTAAAGCTGCCGCTTCCCCGAATGATCCACTACCAGCAAAAAAATCCAAAACCGTATCCCCAGGAGATGAATGCACTTTGACGATTCTATTGAGGATTCCAAGAGGTTTCTGTGTCGGATACCCAGTTTTTTCCTGTCCATTCGTACTGACAATTGTGTGCCACCAAACATCAGTAGGAGTTTTCCCGCGGGCTGCCTTCTCTTTTCCTACCAATCCTGGTGCCATATATGGAATCCTGTCCATTTCTTCATAGTGAAAAGTGTAATCTTTTGGTGATTTGACGTACCATAATATGTTGTCATGTTTCGCTGGCCATCGCGATTTTGACCTACCTCCAAAGTCATAAGCCCAGATGATTTCGTTCACAAAGCAGTCGCGTCCGAATACATCGTCAAGTACCACTTTGCAATAATGCACTTCCCGGTAGTCAATATGCAAGAAAAAACTACCGTTAGGTTGTAGGACACGGTATGCCTCTTCAAAACGGGGTCGCAAAAACTTCAAATAAGCATCCGAACTCTCAAATTTGTCAACGTACTTCCTTGTTTTTCCCTTGTTAGTCCGATATGTTTTTCCTTGAAAACCTATTCGGTCACCTTTATCATCCTGTTCCACCTGTATTTCTGTGTGAAGTCGGTATTTTCCAGTGTTAAATGGAGGGTCTATGTAGATAAGATCAACACTCTCATCATCGACATATTCCTGAAGAATGTTAAGGTTATCCCCATAATAGAGATGATGTTTTGAATTACAGATCATTGATATTTCGTTGATGCAAAAAGTATTGCTTTTATTGTGATTTTACTTTTTTGTGGAAAAATTATATCAGAGTATGTATAATTTATCAACTATATTGTCTTTCATATTTGTAAACTTTCAAACAGATGTGTAACAGACGTGTATTGTCAGTCGGATTGAAAACATACATAATCAGGACTTACGCAGTTATATTGATTTAATCAAATATTATTAAGAAAATGACGTAATTTTGAGCATTTTTATGGTTTCCAGCGTGCATACAAAGTACCAAATCAAAACCTCAATGTTACAAATACCATTTAGGTTTTTGGTCAATTCAACGTCAAATGCACGTAAGGCATTCTGCGGATATCAATACCATTTAGGGATTCCCCGCCTACAATTTAGAACGAAAGTCCTGTAATAGTAAGAAACAAATCACTTTATTAAAGACAATAAAAGTAGGAAAATACAATCATGCGAATATTTTGTAAAATTATCCTTCTCATCATCTTTATTATCCAAATTGGTTGTAGTGTTATTCTTTTTGATAAACCAAGTCGGGAGACGGTTTCGCAGTTAAAACAAGAATACGCTGTCAAATTAGCTTCTACATGGAAAGCTGATCAAGCCGATGAACTATTAAAAACGTTTAACTCTATTTTTTTAAACGCTGAAGATGTAAATAAAAGTACGACTTCTTCTGTCTGGAAGATCAGTAAAGAAGTCTTAGAAGAGGATATCTACATTGAATCTGTACAGAACATGGAACACGTTACTGTAAGTAGTGATGTTTTTGTAAGTAAAGAATCTAATGAAGAAAATTCTCAAGAAGAAAATTCCCAAGAAGTAGTCTTATCTAATCAACGACTTTATCGGGTTGTCGCACAATTCATGACGAAGAATTGGACAAATACGCCTGCAGTAAAACTAATTCTGAGAGATGGCACAGACAGAAATGCAATAGAATTCGTGCTGAAAGAAATGTACGGACTGAGCTTAGTTCGTAAAGAGACACCTGAAGCAGAAAATATCGGTCAAAAACTACAAAAATACATAGGCAAAATACACTTAACACAATTCAAAAACAAAGAACTTATGCAACTCATGTCTGTTTATGATAAATTCCCTAAAGGACTAAACAAAATTCCTAAGTTAAAATACCTTGCTCTGAGTCAGAAGGCACCGTACGCAGGTTCAGCGTGGATAGTTGCAGATTGTGTGGAGTATGCTCACTTTACTTTTCGCATAAAAAATCAGAATGAGTTTCAACGTATAATCATTCATGAAAAAGCACATTTTCTATGGGAGTATGCGCTAAATGGCAAGCTCAGAACACAGTGGTCAGAACTTGGCGGTTGGTACAAAGACCCAAATAATAAGAATAGATGGTTAAAATCCAAAAGCCGAAAAGAATTTGTTACTGCTTATGCATACTCAAAAAATCCAAATGAAGATTGGGCAGAAAGTGTAGCATATTATCTTATCCATCCTGATAAACTTCGTTCAGTCTCACAAACCAAGTATGAATTTATTGACCGTGTCATGGAAAAATATAGTGATGGTAGGGTTTCATTCAAACGATTGCAACAATTGGAAGATTGACCCGGATTATACATTTATCTTGACGAGACTTATGTTATTGTGTAAAATTGTGGTGTATGCAGAATCATAGAAAAAAATAGATGCTATTGGAGGATGCTATATGAGTGTCTTACTCGGATTAGACGTAGGGGATGTAAGGATTGGCGTAGCAGTGAGTGATGTTCTTGGTAGTGGCGCGCACCCGTTATGTACACTGACTCGCACTAATCGACAACGGGATATCACTGCAATCGGAGATCTGGCATCTATACACAACGTTGAACGAATCATCATAGGTCTGCCAATTTCTCTTGATGGAACCATAGGCACACAAGCAGAGAAAATACAGAAATTTGGCGCGCGTCTTTCCAAAGGACTCCAAATTCCAGTTGAGTTTCAGGATGAAAGGTTTACAACCACAGAAGCAGAAGATATTTTGGATAAAGTAGAAATGGATCCCAAAGAACGAAAAAAAATCATTGACCAAGTATCAGCTGTGATTATATTGGATGAGTATCTTCAAAATAATAATTAAGAAAAGAAAGGATTGGGTTTTCATAGTTTGCTAACTTGATGCAACAAGATTAGTATTATATACAGTTATAATATGGAGGTATGCAATGTTCCTGCATAAAATCAGAACAGTTTTGGCTCGGAAACGAGTACAACAGGTTGGCATTGACATACTCGGTTGCATCGGAATTACCTGCTTCTTCATCGTAATGATTGGTTCATACTACATTGCTCCAATTGCATCATCAGAGGAGTTAGTAGAAATAACAGTTGAACCTGGTAGCAGCACAACAACTATTGCAAACCTTCTTGTAAAAAACGATTTAATCCGAAGTCCATTTGCGTTCAAACTCACAGTACGATATGAAGGTATTGGAAAACAACTACAAGCAGGAAACTATCAACTCAGTCGGGATATGTCACTCCCGCGGATTATTGATGAACTCAAAAAAGGACAAATTGAGTATAGGACTTTCACTGTTCCTGAAGGAATTACAGTATTGAAAATTGCTGATCTTTGGGAAGCTTCTAACTTAGGTACGGTAAATGATTTTATTGAAGCAATGCAAGCACCAGAATTGCTGGCAAAGTATGTACCTGAAGGAACTTCAGCAGAAGGTTACCTGTTTCCAAACACTTACAAATTTTCAAAAGGAAGTAATGCTGAAGTAATAGTTAATATGATGTTGACTGAATCCCATAAGATATGGACTGAGACAATGGCAGAAGATGCAAAGTCATTAGGATTAACACGACATCAAGTGATGACACTTGCTTCTATTGTCCAAAGAGAAGCAGGTTCAAAAGATGAGATGCCATTAATTGCAGGTGTCTTTCACAACAGACTGAAATCAAACTGGAAACTGCAGGCAGACCCTACCGTGCTTTACGTATTAGGAGAACCTGATCGCTTACTGACAAGAAAAGATTGGAAATATCAATCCCCTTATAATACGTATTTACACAAAGGATTGCCACCAGGTCCTATCGGAAATCCCGGTATGGATGCTATTTTAGCCGTTTTGAAACCAGAAAAAACATCTTATTACTATTTTGTTGCAATAGAAAAGGGAAAACACCATTTTTCCAAAACACTCGCAGAACACAATCGAATGATATATGAGATTAAGAGAAGAAAAGTTAACTAACATATTCCGATGAACTTTATTACAACTCGTTTGTACTATTTTCATAAACACAGGCCTTACGCAGTTTTCATGATTTGATGAAGAATTATGACGAAAATGGTGTAATTTTCAGCATTTTTTCGGTTTCCAGCGCGCTTACAAAGCGCGCCTACCGTTGGGTGCGTAAGTCCTGAAACATATACAATTGAACGGAGTCAAACATAATATATGGGTATAGTTGAATCGCAACAAACACTTCATTCCGATATTACAATATCTGGTGTTGGACTGATGTTGGGTGCACCTGTTGACCTGACACTAAAACCAGCAACTGCAGACTCTGGTATTGTGTTTCAACGGATTGATCAACAAGGCACATCTGAGGTGAAAGTCTGTCCAGAAAATTGGGTAGATGTCCTCCCACGCTGCACAAGTCTGCAAGACAACGGCACAACAATTAGCAGCATTGAACATCTTATGTCTGCACTTGCAGGACTTAGGATTGACAATGTGAAAATAGAGCTCAACGCACAAGAACCTCCTGCCCTTGACGGTAGTGCATTAGCCTACATTACAAAAATTCAAGAAGTAGGACTGAAGCAGTTGGAAATCCCACGTCGATACATTGAAATTACAGAACCTATTGCTATTTCCGATGAGAATAAACAACTGATATTCCTACCATCTGATACATTTGAAATTACCTTTGCTTACGATCATCCTGGTACTGAACCCCAATTCGCTACTTGGAAAATGACTGAAGAGACCTATATCAACGAAATTGCCCCCGCACGCAGCTTCTGTTTTGAATCAGAAATTGAAGCATTACAGTCTTTAGGAATTGGGAAGGGGGCAAGTTATGATAACGTCCTTATCGTTAAAGCAGAAGGAGAGACCAGTTCCAAGTTACGCTTCAAAGATGAATATGTCCGACACAAAACTCTTGATCTCATCGGTGATCTTTACCTCGCAGGACATTTACCTAAGGCTCAGGTTATCGCAATGCGAACTGGACATCAATTCCATGCACAATTTGTTCAAGCATTAGCAGAAAAAGGTATATTGGATACACTAAAAACGAATGAAAGTAAAGTAATCCAGACAGTTGAAGCAAAAGATATATACCGAATTCTTCCACACAGACACCCGATGTGTTTGGTTGACCGAGTCATTGAATATGAAAACGGTACACGTGCAGTCGGTATAAAAAATCTAACCTATAACGAACCTATATTTGAGGGACATTTTCCCGTACAGCCTGTGATGCCGGGAGTTTTACAGGTTGAGGCACTTGCACAACTCGGTGCATGGTTGTTACTGCAGGAAATCGGCGAAGAGGATCAACTCGGGTATTTTCGTTCCATCAGCAAAGCAACCTTTAGAAAAACTGTCATCCCAGGTGACCAACTACGATTAGAAGTTGAAATTGTACAACGTCGCAGTAATTTAGCACGTATTATGGGTGAGATATATGTTGATGGTGCACTTGCAACTGAAACTGAATTATCCATTGCTCTTGCATCAACAGAAAAAAAATAGACAAAAACTTCACTGGTTTCCATGTATAAATCTATCAATAGTCATATCATTAAAAAGTAGAGGCAATTTGTGACAGAGACAAACATTCATCCAACAGCAATTATATCACCAAATTCAGAACTGGGAGAAGGCGTTCAAATCGGTCCTTATTCACTTGTTGAAGACTATGCCCAAATTGGTGCAAATACCGTCATAGGTCCCCACGTGCAGATTGATAAGTGGACAACAATCGGTGAAAATTGCAAAATCTATTTCGGAGCCACACTCGGTAATCCCTCAAAAGACCTAAAGTATAAGGGAGAACGAAGTTTTGCTCGCATCGGGAATGGAAATGTGATACGTGAATATGTCTCTATTTCTCGCTCAACTTTTGAAGATGGTGAAACAGTTGTCGGTGATAATAATCTTCTCATGAATTGGGTCAACATCGCTCATGATTGTATCGTCGGTAGCAGAATAATTATGGCAAATTTCGCTTCTCTTGCAGGACACGTAACAATAGAGGATGATGCACGACTTGGCGCTTATGCTGCACTACATCAGTTTGTTCGTGTCGGTAAAATGGCGATGGCAGGTGGCTGCTCTAAAATTGTCCAAGACATCCCACCTTTTTCACTTTCCGCTGGTCAACCTGCCCGTGTACGAGATCTCAATCGCCTCGGAATCCGCACATCCCGGATTAATCCGTTATCCAAACTTTCCCCTGAAACATTTGAACTCCTTAAGAAAGCTTTCCGTCTATTATTCCGTTCTGGGTTGCCTTTGCGGCATGCTGTGGCAAAAGCAAGAGAGGAATTACCCCAAGACCCAGAAGTCGAATATCTCCTACAGTTTATAGAAACCTCCCAACGCGGCATCGGGTTTAGCCATCCGAATCGTCCTGTAAAAGGTGATGGATGAGAATTGTTGTAAAAGCAATATTTTAAGGGTGGTAAAAATTAGCTAAAGATACCAATACGTTTAGGAGAAAACCATGGAGAACCTAAACGACTTTGTACTCAGACGAAAGAAGTACATGCCTATTTTCACAAAAGCGACTGGAAAAACAACAGTTTATATTGAAGGTTATCCTTGTTCAGATGATAAACCTATAGCAGAAACCGACTTTCATGCAGAACAAATTTTTACACTCTCTGATCAACTCAAGCGATACTTCGCAATAAACGAGTTTGTTCACATAGCTGTTGACAGTTTTATCTATTACAGTGAAGGGGACATCACATAATGTGTCGCACCTGACATCTACATCGTGTTTGGTGTTGAAAAATACCCCTTACGGCGCAGTTTCTATACGTGGGCAGAGGGGGCAGCACCTATTGCTGTATTTGAGTTTCTCTCCGATTCAACAGCACGTCAGGATCGTGATAGAAAAATTGATTTGTATCTGAATGATATTGGTGTGCAAGAATACTTTATCCATCAACCACAACTGAAAAGACCCGCAGAATTCCGGGGGTGGCAGCGGAGTTCATCGGGGAAAATCGTTGAGATGGAACCGGATGCGGAAGATGGTTTGTTCAGTGAAGCGTTAAATCTCTGGTTTCGCGGGAAGGACGATCATACAACGCACGTAAGACTTTTGCGTCCTTATCTGCTAGATGGCACACCGATTACAACATCTATGGAAGAAGAACACCTACGGTTGCAAGAAAAGCATCTCCGAGAGGAAGCACAACACCTCCAGAAGATTGCGGAAACGATTGCAAAAGAGGAAACTGAACGCAGTCAACAAGCAGAAACAATCGCAGCTGAAGAAACCAAACGCAGACAGGAACTGGAAAATGAGTTAGAAAAACTTTGCACCCAAATTACTCACGGACAAAAAGAGACAACTTAAAGCGGGAAAGACCATTTGCACCAGTGATTGAATATCTCATGAGTACTTCTAAAAACATTTAAGTCCTGTATTGGATTTAGTCATCTGTCTTATACTGTAAGTGACGTTCGCATAAATAAGCTGTGGAGTTGTTAGAAACTTTCAATAATCGTCAGATTGTTTGACTAATAACTAAGACCTACTGAATTTTTTACGATGAACAAAGAGTCCTTAAACCACCTACTAACACAAGAAGAACGAACCCACTTTGAAAAACAGGGATACCTCTACGTCCCAAACGCATTATCCTCTGACATGGTAGAACACCTAACAAATAAAGTAGATAAAATACATAGCAATGCACTCGCAACAGGTATAGCAAAACCCAGTACTCACTGGGGTTTCTCAAACTTCTTAGACAAAGATGATGCATTCTTAGACCTTATTGACCTACCAACAACATTCCCAAAAGTATGGGGAATCTTGGGATGGAATATCTATCTATACCATGCACACATGCATATCAAACCACCAGCACAACCAGATGCACAAGATCGTGACGGATGGTTGGAATGGCATCAAGACAGTGGACGCGTAAACATAGAGATGGAGACACACCCACGTCCACGCTTATCCTTGAAAGTCGCATATTTCCTAACAGATGTCTCCGAACCCGGTCGTGGAAATTTCTACATCCGACCCGGTAGCCACTATTCAGATGTACCTCTCCCAGAACACGAAATCAGTCGTGACCCGCGCGAAAAAACAACGTTGGGTATTCCAAAAGACGCAATACCTGTTTGCGTAAAACCCGGGACAGCAGTCCTATTTGACAGAAGACTCTGGCATTCTCGCAGCCCAAATACATCCACAATGACTCGCAAAGCACTGTTCTACGGTTATGGATATAGATGGATACGACCAAAAGACGATATGACTGTAGAACACCTATATGAACGCTGCGACCCAATACGTCGACAAATTCTTGGCGATGCAGTCAAAAACAACGGTCGTTATGTACCAACTGATGAAGATGTTCCTCTACGCGGATGGTTAATTGAGCATTTAGGAAAAAATGCAGTCCACTCACAGTTCCCACTCGGTACCTGATACTTATACCAATTCAAATAAATCTTGTCTCATTATGGAATTCTACTGTTTACTGGCAGGGGGTTACTCTCTTTAGTAGGAGCGACCTCCCAGTCTCGACCTGGAGGTCGCTCCTACCAGATCTACGCTGCTAATGAGAATTGTCAATTAGAAATGGTATTACATCTATCCAAACAGGGTTATTTAGTTTTCAATATTTTTGATATTTTTTTGCTATGACGATAATATTATGTGTTGTCATCTTGTCTGTGTCTTTAGTGGTTCTTTCGGCAATTAATTTTAGCATAAAATAAAAGTCCAATGCTGAAGAACCCAGTAGTCATCCGTTTAAGTAGGAGATCATCAATGGAAACATATAATAAATACATAGCAAGAAAAACATATAGTCCCGTAGGGACGATATGTTTATAGAAAAATGGTATCTATCCTTCTTGAGTTCCGTAGGAACGGCATAGAAGAATAAACATATCGTCCCTACGGGACTAAAGAGCTGTGGAGGGTACTTGTTTTCTATAAACATATCGTCCCTACGGGACTAAAGAGCGATGTTCATGTTTCAATAATCTAATACTGATGTATAAGGTGTAGTGAGGAAACTGCATTTGGCTATTAACTTTCAGTAAATCTCAATAACAGAAAACTCTTAAAACTGAATAACCCTGACCCCATCCCGGTAGGCGTGCTTTGTAAGTGCGCCGATAAACACAGGATTGGCAAGGGCGCGCTTACAAAGCACGCCTGCCTTGAGTGAGAATGGCAAGGGCGCGCTTACAAAGCATGCCTGAAGGGGAGTGCAGTTGGGGGGTGCGCTTACAAAGCACGCCTGCCTTGAGTGAGAATGACAACGGCGCGCTTACAAAGCACGCCTACCTTGAGTGAGAATGACAACGGCGAGCTTACAAAGCACGCCTGCAGGTGAGTGCAGTTGGGGGGTGCGCTTACAAAGCACACCTGCCTTGAGTGAGAATGACAACGGCGCGCTTACAAAGCACGCCTGCAGGTGAGTGCAGGTGGGTGGCGCGCTTACAAAGCACGCCTGCAGTTTTTGGGAGAACGGAGCGCGCTTACAAAGCACGCCTGCAGGTGAGTGCAGGTGGGTGGCGCGCTTACAAAGCACGCCTGCAGGTGAGTGCAGGTGGGTGGCGCGCTTACAAAGCACGCCTGCCTTGAGTGAGAATGACAACGGCGCGCTTACAAAGCACGCCTACCTTGAGTGAGAATGACAACGGCGAGCTTACAAAACACGCCTGCAGTTTTTGGGAGAACGAAGCGCGCTTACAAAGCACGCCTGCAGTTGGGGGTGCGGGTGAGTGGGGGCGCGCTTACAAAGCACGCCTGCAAGGTGTGCGGGTGAGTGGGGGGCGCGCTTACAAAGCACGCCTGCAGGTGAGTGCAGGTGGAGGGCTCGCGGACAAAGTACGCCTGCAGTTGGGTGGCGCGCTTACCAAGCACGCCTGCAGGTGTGTGGGTGAGTGGGTGGCGCGCTTACAAAGCACGCCTGCAGAGGGGTGCGGGTGAGTGGGTGGCGCGCGGACAAAGCACGCCTGCAGTTAGTTATGGCGTGGCACAGAGACCCCGCCCTACAATAGGTGAATGAGTAGTTTGTGCAAAAACTTTACACACCCCTATCCAAAAACCAAATTTGCCATTTTTTCTTGAATGTGGTATCCTATATCTTCAAGGAGGAATACCAAACCTGTGGCATCTATAAACGATATAGCAAACGAATTCATTAGAGAAGAAATTGAAGAATTCTTGGAACGACCTGATGAAATAGACTTTTTCATAGAGATGTTTACACAAGCATCACCTGAAATGCAGGATATTTCTGCTGCACTCATTGATGGTGACCATCACACCGTAGACGAATTGACTGAAAACGCACTCGCAGAAGGCACTGAAGCGTTGGAGATAATGGATGATGGACTCATCGCTGGTATGGGTATAGTCGGTATAAAGTTTCGCGAAAATTTCATCTTCGTACCAGAAGTACTCGCATGTGCCCGCGCAATGAAAGCAGGGATGACACACATTGAACCGATACTCTCCGAATCTGGAATTGAACCAATCGGCACGGTCATCATGGGGACTGTCAAAGGTGACCTCCATGATATTGGCAAGAACCTTTGCATCATGATGTTACGTGGTTCAGGATTTGTCGTACACGATCTCGGTGTGGATACCTCTGAAGACGAATTTATTGAAGCCGTTGAAGAATACGAAGCTCCTATTTTAGGGATGTCCGCCTTATTAACCACAACTATGCCAAACATGGGCAAAACAATAGATGCATTCATTGATGAAGACCTACGCGAAGAAGTAAAGATAATGGTCGGTGGTGCACCGGTCACACAAACTTTCGCAGACGACATGGGTGCAGATGGATACGGAAAAGATGCTCTTGAATGTGTGACTTTAGCAAGACACTTCCTTGAGGAAACTGATGAGGAATGGTAACACACAAGAATATATATGAAAAAGATTGACAAAAACGAATACGAAAAACGACTCAATAAAATAACGAAAATCTTTGAAGAACTTGTCGTCCACGCTGATGAACAAGCAACCTACCGTTGTCCATATAAGAACCGATTTGACCACTGCACCGCTAAATTCGGTTGTAGAAACCAACGAAAAATACAAGAAGGTACTGGACTCCTTTGCGTCGGAGACGACAAGTTAGATTATCGCAATGCTTGGGAAGTTGATGAATCTGAGGGAATTGCACAATTTGAAAAATCAAAAGGCACAATTACATGTGACGGAAAAGTCTACCAACTTACACCTGGAAAAACTGTCTTTGATTACGCAGACGATTTGGCTGTACAAGTACCTACCTCATGCTTTCGCACAGGCCAGTGTCATGAGTGTATTGTTGAGATTACACGCGGCCTGGAGAGCCTACAAACCAGAAACGAAGCCGAATCGTTCCTTCGAGGAAACTACCGACTCGCTTGTCAGTCAGTAGTTCTGGATGTAGATGCTGACATTGAATTCTCTCCGCTACGACGCACACCAAGAATTCTTACACATATCACCTCAGAAATTATAAACAAAAAAGGTGACCCCACTAAATCACTGAACCCACTTGTCACACATCAAGAGGAAATTGTCTATTATGACAATGAACCAGTAGACCGATTTCGTGGAAACATATACGGACTGGCAATAGACATCGGCACAACCACTGTCGTTGTAAATTTGGTGGACTTAGAAACTGGAAAGACTGTTTCAGTCAGTTCCTTTGAAAACCCGCAACGATTCGGTGGAAGTGATATAATGCACAGAATCTCTTATGATGGAGAATTTGAAGGTGAATTGCGAAAATCGCTCATTGCAGCTTTGAACAGCCAAATTATGGAAATGTGTGAAAAACATAACTTTGTACGACAAGAGATTTATGAAATCGTTGTTGCAGGGAACACAACGATGCGTGATATCTTCTTCAGACAGGACGTACAGTCTATCGGACAAAAGCCGTATAAGTCTCTCATTGAGCATGAAAGTCTCAACGGTACTCGTTCAACCACCTCTCTCACTGAAAAAGCACGCCGCTTAGGTATTCGTTCAAATCCAAAAGCAATGGTCTACAGTTTGCCCCTAATAGCAAGTCATGTCGGTGCAGATGTCGCAGCAGATTTGGTTTCAATCAACATGCAAGCACAAGACGATATTGTGATGTTAGTTGATGTCGGTACTAACACGGAGGTAGTCGTTGGTAATTCAGAACGCATGGTCGCGGCATCATGTCCTGCCGGTCCAGCCTTTGAAGGCGGTGGAATTCAATATGGAATGCCCGCATATCCCGGTGCAATCGAATCGGTCAAATGGAACAACGGTAAAATCAGTTTTGAAACAATTGATGCAGAAAAACCACAAGGTCTGTGTGGTTCAGGACTCATTTCTCTCTTAGCAGAACTCCGCAGGCATGAACAGATGAGTCCAAAAGGTGTATTTGCAGAAAGAAAACAACAGGTCATGCACATACTACCTGAACACGGAATTACCTTCTCTCGCGAAGATGCAAGTAATTTAGCACAAGCAAAGGCAGCAAACTACTGTGGGCAATATATAGTGCTTCGTCATTTTGGGTGTTCTCCGCAGGAAATCAGCAAACTCTATTTAGCGGGTGGATTTGCTAACTACGTCAACACCAAGGACGCAATAGAGATAGGATTTCTCGCTCCAGTTCCTAAGGAACGAATTGTAAAAATCGGAAACGCTGCTGCCTGGGGTGCGAAAACGATCCTATTATCAAAAGATAAACGCAAAGAAATTGAATCGTTGGTGAAAAACATTGAACATATTGAACTTGAAACTACACCAGATTTTTTTGATGTGTTCGTTGAAGGGTGTCAATTCAAACCAATGCCTACGGAAATTACCAAAACACAGGAGAAAAAACAGAAAAAGTGAAACCCTTTCGTGAACGTTTAAAATCTGATACACCAATTCTTTTCGATGGTGGATTTGGGTCGCAACTCTTTGCACGCAACATTGAACTTGCAAATAGTGCATTAGCAAATAAATTACATCCTAATGATGTTGTCGGTATTCACTTAGACTATATCAAAGCAGGTGCAGATGCTATCGGAACAAATACGTTTGTTGTTTCTCCTCTCCACTTGCAAATGGCGGGACAGGATAAATCCGATGCACAAAAACTCACAAAACTTGCAGTACAACACACAAAGGATGCGATTGAAGAGAGCAATAAAGATATTTATATTGCAGGTTCTGTCGGTCCATCACCTGGTGCAATTGAAGCTGATAGCGGGGATACCATCTTCGGTATCGCAAATGATGAAGTGCGCGAAGCACACAAACTGGTTATAAACACACTTGCAGAATCTGGTGTGGATTTTCTGTGTTTGGAAACGATGTTTTCCGCAAAGGAAGCTGCTATAGCAGTTGACATAGCGCGAGAAACCGAACTCCCCATAGCCATTAACATGACATACAAATGTACAACAGATCGAAAAACTGGTGAAGTCATATATAAAACTGACTGGGGACATTCCGCTTCAGACTTACTCCAAATCCTTGCCAGTGGGGAATTCTCAAAGGGAGACTCACTGATAAATAGCATTGACATCATAGGACTAAACTGTGGTGCAGAAACAAAACAGTCAGAACATTCTGGGATGCCTTATGCAATCAATGGCACTCAGCAACTGCACGATACTTTCACAACATTAGGTATAAACGGAATACAAATGATGGCGTATCCAAATGCCGGTATGCCTGAATTGGATAAAAATTACGAAACTGTCTATACACAGTCTGCTGACGAAATGAAAACATACATACCAGAACTCATCGCTGCTGGAGCATATATCATTGGTGGCTGTTGCGGTACAACTCCTGAACACATCAAAGCCTTCCGCCAAGTTATTGATGCTAACACATAGATGTCAACCAACTATACACAGAAATACACATGCGTACACGTGTAAAAATATGTGGAATAACAAACCTATCAGACGCAGAAACTGCAATCACAGCAGGTGCAGACGCACTCGGTTTCATCTTTGTACCAGAAACACCACGGTATATTAAACCAGTTGATGCATCAAAAATAATCAGGAAGTTACCACCATTTATTACAACCGTAGGCGTTTTTCGCAATGAAGAACTAACAGAAGTTGACATAATTGCAGCAGAATGTGGAATCACATCAATACAATTACATGGCAAAGAAACTCCTGAATATTGCCACCATCTGTTAATTCCCGTCATCAAAGTTATTGAATTACAAAACGAAAATGATTTACATACCATAACAAAGTACACAGTAAGTGCTTGTCTCGTAGATAAACCAAAGTCTATCCCAACGGGGACAATCAATTTGGAACTTGCTAAGAAGGCGTGTGGGTATACAAACAGACTGATCCTTGCAGGTGGTTTAACACCAAATAATGTCGCAGTCGGAATACGTCGTGTCAAACCTTATGCAGTTGACGTAGCAAGTGGTGTTGAAGCAGCAAAACGTAGAAAAGACCCGAACAAAATAGTTGCATTTATGCAAGCTGTAAGAGAAATTGATAGACAATTATATTAAATAAGTCAACTGAGTCATGAAAACAATTACGTTAACATATAAAAGGCTGCCAGATCGGATCAATTATTATGAACAGCAACTGTTATATGCTGATGATGACGTAATTGTTACAACTCAAAAAATAAAACCTTCAAGTCAAATCGTCATAAATGAAAAAACTGTGTTAGGTGATAATTTCACTGCAATCTGGTTCGTTTTTTCTGCTCTATGGTACGACATCGGTAAAATTTACAATCTAAATAATGAATGGACAGGTTATTATTGTGATATTATACAACCAGTGAACCGTTCTTCTAATAATTTTGAAATTGTAGACCTATTTCTTGATTTATGGGTATCACCTGATGGCAGTTATGAAGTCCAAGACGAGGATGAATTTGAAACTGCACTTAGGGAAGGCACTATCACCAAAGAACTGGCAAGTAAAGCTCGACATGCATTAGACGACTTAATAGATAACGTTACATCAGGTAATTTTCCACCAGATTTTGTAAGAAACTATGCATTGAAAGAATAAACTGGAGTCATAAGATGTCAATATTAGCAATAAATGGCGGTGAACCGACCCGAACGAATCCCTATCCTACATGGCCTTCGCTTGATAACATTGACATTAAGGCTTTTGAAAGCATCTACAACAGCAGACGTTGGGGGGTCGGGGGAACGAAAGTTACTGAATTTGCACAGCAATTTGCGGATTTTCAAGGGGCAAACTATGGTGTGTGTGTCAATAGTGGAACAACAGCACTCTACGTCGCATTGAAAACTGCAGGAGTAGGGCCTGATGATGAGGTAATCACCACCCCATACACCTTCCAAGCGACCATAGTAGCAATTCTAATGACACACGCAATACCTGTCTTTGTGGACACTGCACCAGATAATTTTTTGCTGGATCCTTCCAAAATTGAGGATGTAATCACCGATAAAACCAAGGTAATCCTACCAGTTCATATCGCAGGTTATCCTGCAGATTTAGATGCACTCGTTGAGATTTCCGAAAGGCATAATATCAAACTCATTGAAGATTGCGCGCAGGCACACGGTGCAGAGTGGCGAGGTAAAGGTGTCGGAAGTTGGGGACATATCGGGTGTTTCAGTTTCCAAACATCAAAAAATCTCTGTGCTGGAGAAGGTGGAATCGTTCTCATAAACGACAGAGAACTATATGAACGCGCATGGGCATTACACAACTGCGGACGTACACCTCCTGACGCGGAATTTGGAAATATAGAACCATTCGGTGGAAACTTCAGAATGACTGAGTGGCAAGCAGCCATATTGCTCTCACGTTTGACACGGCTTGAAGAAGAAACGAACTACAGACACATGAATATGCGTTGGTTAGACGGTTGGTTTGGTGAAATCCCCGGCATAAAAGTCACACGCCTGGACCCACGCGCTACACGCTGCGGTTCTCACGGATACAAAGCAATCTTTGATTCTGAAGAATTTGAGGGAATCTCCCGTAAGACATTCCTTGACGCAATACGTGCTGAAGGCATCCCTATGGGGTATTGGTATACAACACCGATGTACCGTGCTTCATTTCTAAAATCCAACCTTTTTGGTCAAAACCTTGACTATTCCAATGTTCACTGTGCCGAAACTGAAAAAATATGCCAAACTGGACTCGCCTTAAGTCAAAACGTCTTGCTCGGAACAGAAGAGGATATGGAAGACATCATTAAAGCCACCGTTAAGATCCGCAGAAACGTTGGTGAATTAAAGAATGAATAGTAATTCCCATATTAAACGAAGAAAACTTTATTATTTTTACTATCCTTTTCATGTTTAAAAGACTCTATAATATCAAATGCCATAATTAAGGAGATTTGAAATGAGTAACGAACGTGAGACCCAAAAGGAAATTCGCAGAATCGTTAGAATGTTAGAAGCAACGACAAAACATCTTGATAAAGCTTCTATATTAGACAATTTATCCAGTGGAGAAGCAAGGTGCATTCAACAATTCAACAATGCATTAGGTCGCTTATACGATTTAGAAGTACTACCAGAAGGATTGTTTGAACCCTTAAACGAGGATGCGTCTGTCGGGGATATAAACCAGGCATATCATCAAGTCGCAAACTATCTCAAAGAAGGCATGGGTTTCGATTTTGACTTTGACTTCAAGAAAGAGAAGGAAACCATCGGCAATGTGATGAAAGATGTCGGCGACGTGGTAGCACGCTCCATCTTCAGCATGAGTGAATCTACGTCAGAGGACGATGTTTCCGCTGATCCTACAATTGAAACGATTGAAATTGTTGAGGATGACCAACAGAATCCTATTGAACCACGTCTTGAAAAACTGGAAGAACAGATGGAAACTGTCGTCCAACTTTTACAGAAACTTCAATCAAAAAAGGTTAAGAAAGATGGTAAGAAATAGCATACACACTACCCGCGTATGATGAAGTATTGTCAAGTATTCCGCTGTAACAGGTGTAAGCGCGCTGAAAAACACCTATAAATTGAAGTTGTTACATCTCTCAATAGGGCGGAATTCATCTAAATACTTCATCGCAGCGCGTGTAAGAACTTTATCCTTTGTTTTTCATGCTACCAATGCTTAAAAGAGTACATCCGTTGTCCTAAAGACAAACCTAAAATTGCCCAAATGCTGCCCATCACAAACTCCCCAAGCATTGCACCAAAAAACAAGGGGAGTGTCTTGCGATATGCACCAATTCCTCCATGTCTAACAAGTATAGACTTTATAACCCACGCAAGAAAAACAGGAAACCACAACCTACCAAAATTCCAATTACCAGCAAGCGGATACGCAAGCGGGTGCAACTGCCACCAGATAAACCGCAAACGCATATAGAGCGTACTAAGCGTCAACAATATACCGAATCCAAAGAACCCAAGATGTCCAAATTCTGTATCCGATGGCAATGTCAACCAACGTTGGAGGTCACTGAATGCTTCTTGACCCCGCCATGTCCCCAAACTACCATGTTGGTATCCCGCATGTAAGAATGCAACAAACCCAATCATCAACCCAATGACCGATGCACCCCACATAACCCACAGCAGTTGACGACTGTTGATAGAACCTTTATCCGCTAACTTAAATCCCTCCAACTGATTCGGCATCGGTTGTGATCGGTAATTACGAGTAAAGCCATACAGAAATGCAAATCCTGTCAAAGTCTGTGCACCTATTTTCCTTGATCCAAACAGTGAAGTCAGGAAAAAGCCTGGTCCGGCACGATGAAAATCTTGTGTAGGAGTACCAAGTTCAGCACGCATCCGTGTGAATGCTAATACAAGTATAAAGTGAATACTGAAGAAACCAAGCACTCCCCACCAAGACATACCGGCTTTCAAGCAGAAACCAAACACTATGGAAATGCTCATCAGAAAACCTAAAAATGCAGCGCGATACCCTATCGGTTCACCTTCAGAATTCAGATCAGTTTTCATACCAACTATATTACGGAAAACTTTCCACAAATGCTTATGTGTAATCCATAGTGCGAAAAAACATAGACCGAAATAAGCACCAAGTGATTGCTTGTCAATGTGCGGATAACCGGGAATCTGATTGAAACCTGTCATTGACCCAAACACAAGTTGTACCTTCCAAAACAGATAGAACAACCAGCAGGATAACGACAAATCAAGCGGCATTAAAAAACCGATCCCAATTGCATAAGGGTTCAGATGTATAGGAGTTGACCCAATAGCGTTTAGCGGTTTCTCCGTGAAAAAACGACCAATATCATGTCGAATAGGAATACCAGGAACAAAAGGGAAAAGGAAATTCAGTCCGTTCAGTAAGTCCAAGCCTAATCCGATACCGATACCAATCCAAAGGAGGCGATTCTTGTAAAAAACACTACCTTTCGTCATCTCAAAAGGAAGTAGAATTATCGGGTAACTTAGTTTCTCATGTTCAATCCACTGCTTGCGTAGGATCGCACTGAGCATCATCATAGAAAAAGCAAGTGCAGCAAAGAAAAGACCCCAGAACAACATAGGTGTAAGCCATGCACGAATGTGGTCTATTTCAAATAAATTTGATGTGCCTTCATAATAACCTGTCAAAGCACCCCGATCCATCACCGCAATCCAGTCAGGTATGTATCTGAAAAAGAGGGATTGCCATTCGTTTTCAGGTGTAGCGAACCAACTCGCATGCCCTAACACACACATCGTTGCTTGCAACAGATCATGTCCGCAAACAACACAAGCCAAAGTTACCATCAGATAGATCGTCAGCATTTCCGCTTGTGAAAGTTTCCATTTCGGTAGAAAGCGTGTGAGAAACAGGTTACAAATTGCTACAAGAAACAGCGTAAAAATGGCGTTGAACAGAATCGCCATCGTGGTGGGATATTGCGTCGTCCATACCGTTTCTGTTTGGACAACAAGATAGATATTTAGGGGAAGTGTTAGCAGCCCTAAGACTATGGCGCGCCATGTGATATTTTCGGTTGATAGGCGGGAGGGATTGTCCATACTTATGCATTGTTTCAAATAGTAAAATCCATAATTACTTGGACACGACGGTAGGTTCGGATTCCTAACCGAACTTGTAAACATCTTGCTGTTAGAAGACGCACCTTAAAGGGAATGTAGACATATTTTTGGATTTCACTATAATAGAGCAGAACTTACGCACCCAACGGTAGGCGGGGAATGCCTAAATGGCATTCATACCCGCCGAATGCCATAGGCGCATTCGGCGTTGATTTGGGGGAATGCCAAAAGGCATTCATACCGTTGATTTCTTGATTTCTTGATTTGGTGCTTTGTAAGCGCGCCGGAAACCTAAAAAATGCTGGAAATTACATCGTTTTCGTCTTAATTCTTGATTGGATCATGAAAACTGCGTAAGTCCTGTAGAGGATTAGAAAGCTCTTTCAATGCCGTAGAAAAGTTGGGGTTGTAAGGAAGGAGTAAAAGGCGGATCAAGCGGATAAGCAAGTTCAAAACGAAAAATACCCGCATCACTTACTTGAGAGAAACTTCCTCGGATACCAAACCCAACACTTCTTTTAACATCTCTTATTTCAAACGAATTCCATTTTTCCCATATATAACCAAAATCCGCAAAAACCGTTCCGCTCAACACAAGTCCAAGATCAACTGTCCGATTCCTAATAAATGGTCTTGAAAAGAAGGTCGCAATCTTTGTCAGTCCATCATTTATCTTTTCAAAAAATGCACCTCCACAGAGAGTCCGGCTTTCCATACTAAATAGCATCATCTTTTCACCACTAAACTGCCGAAGACCATAGCCTCGTAGACCATTAAAAGCGCCAAGGATCACCTGACTTTCACCGCGCAACCCAAACTGCATATCCGTCTTAAACTGCATAACAAACGTCTGTTGGAAATCAAATAAACCATCTTTTCTGAATCCTTCGTCAACTCTATAAATGTCACCTGTCTTAAATACATCACGTAAATACCAAGAACTACGCGCTTGAAAAATAGAATCCGATATTTGATTAGTAAAACTTGTAGCATAAGTCATTAACGTTGACCCAAAAACATGGTTAAGATACACCCATCCGGTATTGTACAAGAAACCAACATAAGTTTCTGATCTATCTGCACCGTAAAGTGGAGATGCATATCCAAATGAAACACTATATTGAGACCCAGAAAAAAAGTCTTCATCTCCTCCCATTGACCGAATAAACCTTGTTTGGTGATACTTTACATTTTTGCGACCAACCATAATGCCAATGTATGTGAGGTTGCTGTCTTTCGGTGCAGCTGCAGACATAGTGATGGATTCAATCGGTTCATACTCCGTACGTTGGGAACTCGACCATAACCCAACATAATTTTGGTGTTCTCTACTACCAAAATACCGTTGAATACCTGTAGAAGACCTATGAATTACCTGCTCAAATGTATCTGTTTTCATGCCGTTTTCAAACCAACGCACATGATTGATCTGTTCCGATATAGTGAAACCCGCACTCCAACGACTCTTCAAGGTATATTGTGGACGTTCAAACAAAACACTCCATGAATCCCCTTCACGTTTCTGAACGTATTCACCATTAAAGTTCCAGTGAGAACTCACAAGACGAGGTATCCTATATTTCATGGTAATAAATCCACGCGGTTTTTCATCAACTTCACTTATACGCTCATATCTTATCTCTCCACCTTGTCCAGAACCAAAAAGATTGGGTTCCCTAACTTCCGCAAGAAAATAATGACTCTGATTGTTTATACCCGGATCTAATGCACCTGTCAGCGAAAAGAATTCAGTAATTGTAACATCAATCGCAACTTTTTCTGTTTTTTCATCCCACTTAGGTTCTATCTTTGCTGCACCGATATAGCCTATCTGACGCAAAATCCTTTCACTTTCAATCTTATCTGGTTCGGTATAGATGTCACCCTCTTCAAAAAGGAGTTCACGTAGAATGACATTATCATTCGTCTTAGTATTACCGGTCAGTGATATTTTACCTATTTTCCCTTCATCAATTTCAATAGTAATATAAATGCCATCATTGAATTTTTTCGGTATATTCTTCACTTGTGCAAAAGTAATATCTCTGTTTTTGTAAAATTGAGTGATGTTTTCGTTATCTTTTTTCAATGTATCTGCATTATACTGCTTACCCACTTCGGTAACCATCAAACTGAGAATTTGCTTTTGGGCAAACGTATGATTTCCTGTAATAACAATATCACGAACTACGTTCGCTTGTTCTCCAAGCACTGACTTTGCATTAAGACAAATTAGTACTGCAATGATGAGAAACATATAGAAAAACTTAATAATGTTTTCGGATTTGCATAAACAACGAGTCATTATGTTTCCCTTGCGATTGTTGCACTAGCACGATTAGATAGATAACCTTCAATAAGTAAAAGACAAACAGCTAATACAAGTAATTCACCCCATATTTCCCTACCATGCCTTTTAATGTCTAATGCGTCAGTATCCAAGTTGCCGTTTTCAGTGGTGAATTCTACTTGTGCATCAACTTGTTTAGACGCTTGTTCAAGAGGTATTTGTGTCAAATCTGCTTCATCTACAGAAGTGTTTACTGCAAAATAATCTCTAATAAGTCTATCTTTTGTTTGTATGTCAACTTGATACAAACCAGGAAGTTCAGTTGATTCAAAACGGATAGACCCATCCTCAGCAATTGGGACAGCGACCATATCATTTTCCTTCAGTGCCTCAACGCGTTTTATCCATGCACGTCCACCAGTATTCTGCGGATAACTCGCAATATATGCATCTCCAACGGTGATGTTTTTCTGCATACTGCTATGCATGACATAAAGCACACTATGTTGGATAAGTGGTAGGAAATACGGATTTACCAGCAATTCGTTCCCATCTTGCTGTTGTTGAAGACGACAGTTAAAGAATAAAATATGGCTATTATCTTCACGTCGTTCAATTAGGAAGGGTGTATTATCCCCATACCGTGCAATTACGTTGGCATCAGCAGCTGGGGTTACTGTTATTGCTTCGTAAAATCTTGGTCCATATTGACCAGAAAATACGTTCTCAGAGAAAATCTCAAAGATAGGATGTGCCTCCTCAAATTCACTGACCTGTTGCGGAATCTGCCATGCTATTGATTCACCAAATTGAACGGGTAACCACGATAGTGTATTCACATTGGAAGCAAAAACGATAATGTCTTTCCCCTGACGAATAAACTCACGTAACTGCGCGCTGCTCTTAGCAGTAATCTTTGGCATATCTGCAAGTAATATAACGTCAAAATCTTCCAATGGATAAGCCTCAAACTCGTTAGGACTACACGCTACCGGGTGTATCATTGATGTTCTTTTTTGTACTACGGTAGTCTGATCACTTGCTAATGGATTTAATGCCAATATCAGATATTCAGACTGTTCACTAACACAAAGCACCCTAATTTCACCAAGTGAATTATATGAAAAGTAGCGTCTGTTATCTGTATTTAAGCGGTCATCTGTCAACGAAAAGTATCCAGTATGTATTCCAGGTGTAGAAAGTGTTTGTGTAAATGTGGTCATGATTGATTCACCTGCAGTAACTGAAAAAGTGTGTGTTTTTTTCTTCTGATCCCCAAGAAATAGCGTTAAAGTCGTTTGATCAATCGCGGCTTCTGAATAATTCTTTATAGTCACGCTCAAATGCAATGGTAAATCCACACCGATAAGTTGGTGTGAAGGTAGAATTTCTTCAATATTTGTATTATGTCGGCTTCCTGTATTGACAGGTAATAAAACAATTCGTGCACCAGACCGATTCGGTACAAAACCAGTATTAGTCCAACCGTTTCTAGCAAAATCTGAAATGATGTATATCTCTTTATTCTGTTGGGTGGATTCATTTAGAATTTCATGTGCGAATTCAATACTCGGTTGAACGATTGTTGATCGGTAGGATAAACCAGATTTTTGGAGTTCTGCAATCACACTTTCTATATCTGGTGTGAGTTGCCTAAAAATTGGTTGTGGTATATCGGACATTAAGATAAGTGATGCAGAATCCCCATATCGAAGAGAACGAAGCACATCAATTGCTAACGTCTTGGCTTTATCAAACCAAACACCATCTACATCTTCATATTTCATGCTATAGGAATTATCTAAAATGATGACCACGTCGGTCTTAGCACGCACTGCCGCAAGTGGTAATCCAAGGGTAAGGAAGGGACGGGCTAAAGCAAGAGCAAGTAA
Organism: Candidatus Poribacteria bacterium; assembly: GCA_963663765.2. Lineage (GTDB taxonomy): Bacteria > Poribacteria > WGA-4E > WGA-4E > WGA-3G > MSPOR6. The sequence goes on from CAXXUA010000004.1 coordinate 826,609, forward strand.
TGCAACAATTAACATACGCAACAGAAGAATCAGCAGCTGCTTCAATTGGAGTCTACTCACATTCTGACGATGTGCAGCGACTAAAAACATCAAACTACTGAAATCTACTGTTATGGCTTGACGACGACTCCAAAGATGGATCAACAGGGGGATACCTGCAGCGATTAAACCAAAAAGAAATAGCGGATTAAGAAATGCCAACTATGAACTACTCCTAACCGATACAGATTCTATTAGGGTGGTACAGAGAAGAATTGTACTGTATTTCTCAAACTTGTCAATCCAGTATTGATGACTATTTGTCAGAGAAATCCAAAATAGAATTTTATTTATTAGATTCAACAACTGCAATTTCAAGCTGATTCAGAGTACGGAAAACACCTTCAGTGTATTCTATCATCGTATTTGATTCAACCACTTTTCCCGCAAGTTGAATGTGATTCGCATCAGCAACGATCTGTCCTATCGTAGGATCCATTTGCACCCACTTACCAACATAAACTTCGGGCCAAAAATGATAGTAAAACGCGTTCCTCATAAAGACAATACCAGAACAGATTCGTGCGGGAATCCCAACCGAACGCGCCATCGCTATCATCAAAACAGTGTGTTCTGTACAATCACCAGCACCAGTTTTTAAGGTCGTCAGTGCTGAACTATAACCACCGCTTAGCTGCTTTTCCTTAATAGATTTGTAGACCCAGTTAGATAGCTTCTTTGCTGCACGCCAAGAGTTACTTTCACCATCTAAAATTTCTAACGCTTTAGCATGAATGTCGACATCTTCTGCTTCAATATAAACTGATGACGAAAGATATTCTTGAAGTTCTTTATCTTGAATTGGCAATTCTGGACAATTCGCCTCATCCACATCTGCTACCTTAATGGTTAGCGTTCCTTTCCGTTCTGAATCTATCTGAAGTTTCTGCCGACTGTCTGTCACAATAGCTTTCTCGAGTTCACCCTTTGTCAGTTGAACATTGGCTACAAATTGTTTTGCTCCCCGCTTAGGTCTATTACCAGTAGGAACAATCCGAGTTTTCAGAACTATATCCACTACTTCAACCGCACCAAGAGCTGTTTTACTATCTGTTTTATTTGCTGTATATGATTGTCCCATCATATCGGTCGAGGTTTTGTATAATGTGCCATCTTCTGAGACCCATAAACGTGTAGTAATACCACCCATAATTTCTAACTTTTGTTCCAGAACAAAAACAGGAATTTCTTCAGATTGATAGGTGAAATGTACTTCATCTATAATGCTCATTTCAGACTTTACAGCTTGAAGTAGATCAAAACTGAAAGTATTGTAGTTGAGTTTTTCACCTATTTTTAAATCCTTTTTTGACATTAAATTGTCAATCGCAAGTGTATCTGAAACTGTATCTGGGGGAATTGAAATCTCTGATTCTGTTGTCGTCTCATTGATTGTCGTTGCTATGTATGCTACACCATCTTTAATTTTTCCTTCAATCTGTTTGAATCCTGATTCATTAGAGGTAGATACGAAGTAACGTGGTTTAAAATCAGCATCCAAATACTCAATGCGATTTGTCTCTATTTTCATTGTTCTACCAAGTCCCTTTAGTTGCATCATTATATCTGTATTGCTTCGCAACATTTCCTCACCCTGATATTCGGCTTCTTCAAGGTATAAACGCATGTATCCAATTTTTTGTCCCTGCATGTTCAGGTTATACCAATGTTCTTGCGGATATTTTGTTGACTCACCATTTTCCACCTTTTCACTCTCCACTGCATTACAAATTTGGATTAACACCAACGACAATAATGTAAATAGTGTAAATAATTTTGATAGTTTCATGTGTCTTGTTCCTTGTATAGTTTGGTTTATTCCGGGAGTAATAACCCTAATGATGTCCTTTTATGTTACCGTTGCCATTGCAACTGTATGGGTGTTCCGCTGTTTTACCTTACGATAGTTTCCAAAAATATCCAAGAATTTCCGTTTGATAAACTGGCGAAGACCCGAAATAGTAACTACATAGATCCTACCATTCGGCTTTAGATGGTGTCTTGCATCAGTGAAAAACAGATGTAGCAACTCATTACCAGTTTTTGCTGGTAGGTTTGAAGCAATTACATCAAATTGGATATTGGAAAGATGACTAAATCCGTTGCTAAGGAACACCTCACAATTTTGGAGTTGATTCTGTTTTACGTTCTTTTGTGCATAGTCTACCGCAACAAAATCTTTGTCTACCATATAGACTTCTACAGATTGAAAACACTTTCCGATAGTAATACCAACAGCTCCATAGCCACATCCAAGATCAAGACATGTATCACCACTGTTTATATGTAACTGCTCAACTAAAATCCGTGTTCCAGCATCAATTGCTTTCGGTGAAAACAGGCCCCACGTTGTTGTAAAGGTCAAGTCATGGCCACGCAATTGTGTGTTAAATGATGTTTCAGTCGGTATTTCTGGTGTCATTACTGTTCTAATAACTTCACTAAATCTTTGCGAGTTGTCGGTATACTCAAATCCATAAGGTAAATATGAAAACTGTCGTTCCTATCGGAAGCAAACGCCAAATATCTACCGTCAGGGGAGAACGTTGGTTGAATCGATCTACCTATACCACTTGTAATTTTACGTTCATTTTTTCCATCAACATCAACGAGATAGATTTCCCAGTCGTTATCTCTTGAAGACATAAACGCAACCGTTTTGCCATCAGGTGAAACTGTTGGATTGTAACAACCATATCTGTTTGGATTGAGATGTTTTAAGTTTTTCCCATCAATATCTATCATAAAAAGTTGATTAACACCATTGTGGGAAGATACAAATACCAACCGTTCTTCATCTGGAAAAAATGTTGGACTACCATCGTCAACATCGTTGAATGTAATCCGTTCAGGTGTAATCTGTTGAGGGATTATCCCTGTAAGTTCTATATCCTTAAATTCAAGCAGATATAATTCCAAATTGTCATCAGTACTTGATTCGTAAACAACCTTCATTCCTGAAGGTGATGATCTTGGAGCTCGAGTGCCAAAACTGATGGGTATCACAGCGCGAGTCACTTTGCTATGGATATGTGTCATGTTTAAACCCGCGTATGTTGATGTTGAACCACTACCAAGGATGCCAACTTTGACTTCACGCGACGATTTCGATTCACTACTATACAAAAGAAAATTTGGATTCTTCAAAAATGTAGGAGCACTATCGTTGAAATCCGTTGTATACGTTACACGGCGAAGGATGCGTCCGTTAATATCCATCAGATAGATATCATCATTGTCAAGACGAAAGGAGGAATACGCAATCTGTGTACCATCAAGGGAGAAGGTCGGGGAATAATTGTCTGATTCACCATTGGTAAGTTGCTTTGTCTTATAGCTATCTCCAACCAATGAGATTATTTCGCGCAATACTTCTGGGTCAGATGTTCCTTTGTGAATAGTATTTAGCAAACGAAATGCAGATGTTCTATTACCAATCCTTAAATATGTTCGTGCTAACTCAAGGCGAGCTTCAAGACGTTTATCAGGTTGCGATGTATAGAGTTGTGATGTTCTTTTGAACTGTAAAATGGCATCATCGGAACGATTTAACTGGTTGTATACTCGACCCAGTAACATCCGTGCTTCTGGATTGTTCGGTTTCTTATCTATAATTGTTTCCAATTTGTTAACCGCAGTTTCTAACTTTTCCTCCTCAATGAGTTTCTCAATTTTATTCAAACCGTTATCTTGACACCCAAACACTACAACTATAGAAATTACAAAACTGAAACAAAATAGAAAAGCACAATTTAGATTAACATTTTGAGTTGCAATATGCATTTTGGTTGTACTGAATTATGGAATTTTTAAATAAAACATGACTTACGCACCCAACGGTAGGCGGTGAATGCCTAAATGGCATTCATACCGTTGATTTGGTGCTTTGTAAGCGCGCCGGAAACCCAAAAAATGCTGAAATTTACATCGTTTTCGTCTTAATTCTTGATTGGATCATGAAAACTGCGTAAGTCCTGATAAAAATTCTGGTATCAATCCGTTTAGGAGTGTCAATATCTATTAGTATCTTCCACGCCATCCTTCACGCACTGCATATATCCAACATATTATTGCTTGAAACGTTGCAGTTATTTTTAATATCCAGTTGGGTTTAAACATAATAGTTTTACCATTGTCCAGTGTCCAAATTGCAATAGAATTGTCGGTATTCTCAACTCTTTCAACATCGGAGTCTGACGAAATATCTTTGTGATTTGCAGGATGAAAGCGGGTTAAATCACCCCACTCCCTTACTGGATAGGAATTGAGATAGAACAGACCGATTGCAGATACAAAAACAATCAATACAATAAATCCTTTGATAAATTGGTTGAGATAAAACTGGCCAAGTCCAGGTAATATAGCAGACAGAATCATTGCTGTATAGGAACGCGACGAGTGAGGTGGATCCTGTTTTCCTACATGAGTAGTATAATCTGAACTATGTGCAGCAATAGAACCTTCCATTAATTAGGCTTCTCCTTGCGCTACAAGATAAACACCAATACAAATAACTATTGCACCTATGATGCGTACTCTTGGAATAGATTCTTTGAATAACCACCATGAAAACGGAATCACCATGACATAACCTAAACTCAACATAGGATATGCAATACTAAGCTTAACACGGGATAAGATTACTAACCAAACAAATGTAGTAAATCCATAGATGGAGATACCACCCAAAACATACGGATTGAAGATAATTTGAGAAAGTTTCGGATACAGTTCACGAAAACTGCTGATAGACCCAACTGTGTTGACTCCTTTTTTAAGTAAGATTTGGCCCAAAACAGTTAAGAGAACGTTAAAGCATAAGAGTAAATAGTCTTTCATAGGAGTATTATACCACATGTCAAGACTTTTTTTCAATTCTATAACAATTTGTCAATAGGAGGGTGTGTAAAGTTTTTGGCAAATGTGTTGTCAGAATCACGGATTACTCAAATAAAACAGGAACCTTACGTATTATGTCTGAATCACAGAGGACACAGAAAACGCGGAATGTGTTTTTTTGCATCATTACCCTCTTGGTAGGAGCGACCTCCTGGTCGCGACCGTAAGGATACAATGAATCAAAACGGTCGCGACCAGGAGGTCGCTCCTACCAGCGCGGTGTACGGTCGCGACCAAGAGGTCGCTCCTACCAGCGCGGTGGACGGTCGCGACCAGGAGGTCGCTCCTACCAGCGCGGTGTACGGTCGCGACAAGGAGGTCGCTCCTACCAGCGCGGTGTACGGTCGCGACAAGGAGGTCGCTCCTACCAGCGCGGTGTACGGTCGCGACCAGGAGGTCGCTCCTACCAGCGCGGTGTACGGTCGCGACAAGGAGGTCGCTCCTACCAGCGCGGTGTACGGTCGCGACCAAGAGGTCGCTCCTACCAGCGCGGTGTACGGTCGCGACCAGGAGGTCGCTCCTACCAGCGCGGTGTACGGTCGCGACCAAGAGGTCGCTCCTACCAGCGCGGTGTACGGTCGCGACAAGGAGGTCGCTCCTACCAGCGCGGTGTACGGTCGCGACCAGGAGGTCGCTCCTACCAGCGCGGTGTACGGTCGCGACAAGGAGGTCGCTCCTACCAGCGCGGTGTACGGTCACGACCAGGAGGTCGCTCCTACCAGCGCGGTGTACGGTCACGACCAGGAGGTCGCTCCTACCAGCGCGGTGTACGGTCGCGACCAGGAGGTCGCTCCTACCAGCGCGGTGTACGGTCGCGACCAGGAGGTCGCTCCTACCGCGGGGTTTCATTTGGGTGTGTAAAGTTTTTGTCACTAAGCGTTATGCGGCTTTTGTGTCTGGATACCAATATCTGTCCCAGGCATTATTCTTCAACAGACATCTCCAACTTAGAACAGCATTGATACCCGGTTTCTCCCATCTCATAGAAGCTTGTTTACATCTTTGTCCAACAACATGTTTACAGGCACTCTCAATTACGCCACTACCAATCTGATACCCTTTTTCTCTAAATACTTTATAGTGCATACGTTTTGCAAGTTTTTCAAAATATCTTGCTTCTCTTTCTAAACTATCTGAAACTTCCGGGTGCTGTGTGGCTAAAGCACGGATGCTTGAAACGACTTCTGTGATGTTGCCATCGTAAAGGAGCGGTTCTGTTGCTTTGATCCAGCCTTCTAACGCTTCTGTTTCTGTCTCACCAAAGGCAACTTTAGCCACATCATAAAGATGTGATTTGGCATGCATGTAATCCACAATCTCTACAGCATTCGGGAAGTATTCATCCGCTAAGTTCCATATCCACGCCGCTCCATCTCCGATAAACACGACCTCTTGCGTCCCTATATCTTCTTGATAGATGCCGCTCTGCGTTGCTAACTTATACAACTCTTTACCGAAATGAGCCGCATTCTCACGCTCCGCAACATAACGAATGCTTGGTGTTCTCGCACTCGGTGTCGCACCAGAACTGTTTGAGGGCTGTGGATTATCTCTATAAATACAACCTACTTTGGTTTCTTTCCACCTCTCTTGTAATTCCAATTCAAATAAATCTTGTCACATTAAGGAATTCTACTGTTTACTGGCAGGGGGTTACTCTCTTCGGTAGGAGCGACCTCCTGGTCGCGACCGGGAGGTCGCTCCTACCAGATTTTCGATGCTAATGAGACATTATCACATGAAAATGGTATAAGTTCGTGTGTCACCCATCACAACTCATATACCAACACTGATTGTCTTTAAGGTTTGGTGTTCTACTTGTTCACAGATATTAAAATGTCATGTGACATTTCCGCTTGTCAACGGAAGCAATACTTCCGACAATCCGAGATTAGTACAATGCATGAACTTCTATCCCGCACCAAACCCAATGAATTAAAAGAAACGCCAGGAACGCATTACTAAGGGAATGAACGAAGGGCATTAGGTCGCGGTCCGTATCCCGGTGATCCGAGGGATGGAAAGTAAAAAAGTATGGATCACCGGAAATAACACCGTTAGGAAGGAAATTACTGGGACTTGATCTGTGGGACTAATATGACTTTATTATCCCCCATGTCGTTGCTAATTTGTCTTGTGAATCAACACCCAAAGCAGTTTGTAATCCAGTATTTCGGATAGCATTTATCTGTGTCAGTTCCAAGTCTACATTAAAGATTGCCACCTCATCAAATGTACCAAGCATTAGGGCGTGGTTTTCTAAACGAGCACCTATATTAACCTCTTGCGTTGCATTATTGGTATTCGTATCAAATTCTGTTCCTTCTTTTTCTTGTAGAACACCATCAACATATAGATCATGATCTTTCACAGCACTTGAACCTTTTGGAAAGACGACCGCACAATGATGCCATTCTCCATCACACACGTTATCTGTCCCAAAATTGTTTCCACCATTTACTTCTACGCGTAAATTGCATTCGTTCCCTCTTACATGTGCGCGGATGTAGTATTTTTGTGTTGACGAATTTATACCCCATTTCACCCATGAATGTTCACGAACCGTTGAAGTCTTAAACCAAAATACTGTTGTTCGAGGGTCTGTTCCTCCAATACCAGTATAACCTGTGACAATCAAATTGTCATCGTTACCATCATATTCCAATGCTTTTCCAAAAACACCGTTGACATACGTCGCCCCGATAAGTTTACCATCACGTCCATTGCCTGAAATATCTTTGACAACATCATTATCATTATCAAATAAATAAGCCACTTCTAAGGTATCTTTATCAATTGCTGCTGCATGGCAGAAACATGCAATAGACATTGAAAAAATAAGCATGCTAATTATTATGCATATCAGTCGACTTTCATTGTAGAACTTCATTTCTTATTCTCCCAAAAATTAGTTAATTTTCTCGTAATCAAAAAGTGACGTATTAGTTGTTTTGTTATTTTTAAAAACCATAGTTGTTTAATATAACTTAATTTGTGCCCAACTCGTTGCTAATTTGTCCTGTGGATCTACACCGAGTGCTGTTTGTAATCCATTATTGCGTATAGCATTAATATCACCCTGACTCAAGTCAACATTGAAAATTGCAACCTCATCCATCAACCCAAATAAAAATGTGTGACCAGTTATTCTGGAACCAATATTCACCTGTATAAAATCGCCGTTGGTATTCATCTCTTTATCATCTCCTTGGGGTGCATTTTGAAGTTTACCGTCGACATAAAGGACGTGGTCTTTAACTGAATCTGAACCTTTTGGAAAGACAACAGCACAGTGATGCCATTCACCATCACAAACATCATCACTTCCATAACTCTGACCGCCATTTACCTCAACTCTTAAGAAACATTGATTTCCAGAGGTATGCGCTCTTATGTAGTATTTTTGACCTCCAGCATTCTGTCCCCATTTAACCCATGAGTGATCTCTTGCAGCATTTGCTTTAAACCAAAATACTGTTGTTCTCGGTTCTGTACCACCAACACCCTTATAGTCACCAGTAATTAATTGATCATCTACACCATCAAATTCCAGTGCCATACCAAAAACACCCTTGACATAAGTTGCACCCGTGATTGTACCATCGTGATTGTTTTTTGTTAAATCCTTTGCAGTATTGCCATTCCCTTCATCAAATAGATATGCAAACTCAATCGTGTCAATATCAATACGGGCAGCATGGCTGTAACCAATGACTAATAATGTTAACATTAACATACTAAGAGAAAGTATATAGTATACACGTTGTTTCCAAGTTATCATAATTTCCTCCAACGAAAACAATTGAGCATAACACTCAACTTTATTTTTTATTCAAAACTGAAGTTTTTACTTGTCATTTGTGAAATTTATATTGAAGTATAAAGGTGAATATATTGACATATACAGGAAGATATTTTCTATGAGTTACTGATCGCATCCAACTGTTTTTTGTAATTTCAATATAGCAGGAATTATAACAAACCAACATTTAAAAAGCAATTAAAATAAATAATATTTCAGTGTTATTTAGTTTTGGGAATTTTTGTCGTTTTTTCTCAAAAATGTTAATGTTTATGTAGTGTTGTAAGTTCAAATTAACAGTATGAATCATGGCGAATGCCATACGCGCATTCGCCCAATAGCATTCCCCGGAGACCCCGCCATACAATGTGTGAAGGGATTTGACCTTAAATTGACACCTATAGGTTTCGTTAACGCTCTACCTATAGGTGTCAACTTAAGAAAAAAGTGTTGGCATATTCTCTTGTGGGAGGGGTTTTCAACCCCGATTTAAGCGGAAATGCACTAAAAAATCGGGGTTGAAAACCCCTCCCACAAGAAGTTAAAAACCTTAAGTTGACACCTATAGGTTTCGTTAACGCTCTACCTAATGAAGTTTGACAATCAAAATCGGTAGTTGAATTCGTAGGGGTTGGGTTCCCTAACCCGTTTGGTTTTTGAGTTTGCGTAGATCATGTGTGGCAACCACGCCCCTACGAATACACAACTTGAACGTCAAAACTCATTAGGTGTCAACTTAAGAAAATATTGTTGGTATATTCTCTTGTGGGAGGGGTTTTCAACCCCGATTTGAGCGGAAATGCATTAAAAAATCGGGGTTGAAAACCCCTCCCACAAGAAGTTAAAAACCTTAAGTTGACACCTATAGGTTTCGTTAACGCTCTACCCGACCTACAATTAAAGCTTTTAGTAACGTCCATCAATGGGTAATTCAAAAAACAAAATAATCCAGATAATGTTTTAGAAATGGGGCTACAGCAATATCGGAGTGGCTAATAAAAAAAATGTATGATATGGAATCTTATTCTCTTTTCAAATTATACCATATTAACGTGTTTTGTATTGTTTTTAGTGCCGAAAACAAGGGTGGGTACAGAGACCTGCCCTACGATTTAGATTAATTTGGTTTAAGTTCTTAGCAGTAAAGTTGGATTGACAGATTGGAACTATCAACTATCAACAAAAAAGTAGTGTGAAGTATAATTACCTCACACTACTATAAAATTGTCTTATATAAGACCAACACATCAAAATGTATTAAAAAAACAGTTGTGTATACTTTACACTAATATTTCTTTATTCTTGCCCAACTTGTGGCTAATTTGCCTTGTGGATCAACACTCACGGTTGCATGCAAACCATCATCCATGATAGCATTGACTTGTTCTTCATCAATTGCTACACTGAAGATAGCAAGTTCATCCATTAGTCCATAGAGAAAGTGATGTCCTGTCAGACGTCCACCGACATTAATGTCTTGTGTTGCGCCATCTGTGTTCATCGCTCTATCATTACCAATTTTTTCTTGAAGTATGCCATCAACATAAAGGTGTAAATCTTGGACAGAATCAGCATCGTCGGGAAAGACAAGTACACAATGATGCCATTCACCATCACACACATCAGTATTTCCATAATTTTGTCCGCCATTTACCTCAATTCTCAAGAAGCACTGTTCTCCTGATGGATGTGCTCGGATATAGTGTTTTTCTCCGGCAACATTCCTACCCCATTTCACCCATGAATGCTGTCGTGTTTCATTGGACTTAAACCAGAAGAGAATTGAACGGGGGTCTACACCACCAATTCCAGTATAACCAGTTACTATCAGGTTGTCGTCTACTCCATCGTATTGTAAAGCAGTACCAAACACACCTTCAGTGTACTGTGCACCGATTATAGTTCCATCACGACCATTAGGTGAGGAATCTACAGCAACTTCACCTTCCCCTTCATCAAAAAGATAGAGAACCTCAATATTGTCTTCATCAATTATGCCAGCATGAACATAACTACTAATTGACAAAACAAAAATAATAATACTTAACCAAACAATACTTGAACCTCTTAGATATTGAAATTTCATTTTCGCTCCTCCAAGAACAAAATATGATTTATTGTTATTTAATACAAGATTTTACAATTTATAGTTGTGTAACTTCCTTAGATAAATCCTTTGGGTTAACTGCAAACAATTTATCAAAAACGTCAAAAATATGCAACAATAATTATCTGGTTAAAAGGAGTCTTTACTTTAAAATAACTCAACATTAGGCGTATAGTGATAAATATACCATTATACACCTAACGTTGAAATAGACTTTATAGGTACAGGACTTTTACCGATTAAACAGGAATGACCTTGATGAAATGAGAGCCCACATGAGGTCTTCTACATCTACTTGTCTTGGTACCTGTTCTTTTTCCTCAGGTTTATCTGTAAGATAGTTTGTACCTGTTTCAAGTTCCGTTTCAGTTGGATAACGACTCAAGGTCATGAGATACAAATGATTGACCAATTCCGCGGGTTTCATTTTCTCACCTGTTTCTGGTCGTAGTAATTTCCTAATTGTTCCATTACCCTGTCTCAACTTATTGTTGATATAAGGAGAATTTATGATGTGAAGAGCCTGAATCAATGTTGGTTCAAGTAAGGGATCTAAATTACCCAAGAACTCTCTATTGGAACGTCCGAAAAGACTTAGGAATCGGGAACTTACAGGTAGCGGCACCTCAACTGCCCGTGTACCTTCTGGATAACGTCCATATTTCTCGGATGTACCAGTAACATCGTTTAGTACATCAAGTAAGACTTGAGCCATTAGTGGACGCGGCATAAAACGTGAGAAGAACCTATCATCTAATTCATTCGTGTCGTTCGGTACAGCAGAGAGTTGGTAAGTCCGCGAATTGAGAATAAGTTTGATGATATGTTTGGTATCATAGTCAGAGCGAATAAATTCTTCTGCTAATGCTTCCAACAATCCTTCAACGCTTGGAGGTGAAGTTGCCCGCATATCGTCAACGGGGTCAACAATTCCCCTTCCGAAATAGTAACTCCATATTCGGTTGACTGTTGCTTTAGCAAAATATGGGTTTGTATCAGAAGTCATCCAGTCAGCAAGGTGTTTTATAGCCTTTTCTTGATATGCTTCTGGAAGTGTTTCCCCGCCAAGGAATGTGGGTTGCGCAACTTGACCACGGTTTCCTTGAACAGATTGGTTAATAACACGACCACCAGGATTATGATATACAACTAATTCTTGGTAGAGGTTACCATTGCGTGTGGTGACCTTACCTGTGAAAGCGGCGAAGTTCCAGTAATCATCAGTTGTCCATTGGTCAAACGGATGTTTATGACAACGAGCACAACTAAGTCGTATTCCGAGGAACACCTGTGCTGTTGTTTCCGCTCTACCTGCTGGTTGACGTTCAATCCGATAATAGTTTGTTGGACCATTCTGATATGTACTACCTGTTGCAGTCAAAATTTCTTCAACAAACTCACTGTACGGTCTGTTTTCAGCGACAGATTCCCTGATATACTCATGGAATAGCACAGCTCCTCGTTCACCAAATTCACCATTACCCAACCTTCGTGGATGCACACGCAACATGTCCGCTAACTTTAATGTTCGCAGATCAATCCACTCAGGGGTATCCATTAGTGTATCAATGAGACGTGAACGTTTGTCCGTGTTGGAATCAGCGAGGAATTCTTTTACTTCATCGGGTGTAGGTAAATAACCAACCGTATCCAAATAAATCCTACGGAAGAATTCCGTATCAGTTGTGAGTGCAGAGGGGCGCACATTCAATTTTTTCAGTTTTGCTACAACGAATTCATCAATGAAATTGTTTGTTACAACATCTGGATATGATACCCCATCTGCTGCTCTTGGAACGGTAATAAAGGAGGAAGTAACAACTCCTAAAAATCTGGCGATGATTGCTGTTCCACCCCATCGAACACTTGTTACTAATCCTTCTGGAGAAGCCTCAGCGATCGGTTCATCTTTGGATTCGTATACAGCTTGATGGGTAACATCTCTTGAAGTGCCATCTGTGAACGTTGCTATAACCTTCAACTGATTTGTTTCACCATTACCTGTGAAGGTAACACTTTTTGGTTCAATTTCAAGTTTTTGTAGACGCGGTTCGTCTGGAGAAAATGGTGCACCAGCCGCAATCCACCGTAAAATCGTTTCTGCTTCCGCGGAATCCATCTCAAATCTTGTTCCACCAGTATGAGGAATTTGACCTGTGGGTTTGAGAAAAAGCAGACTCTGTTCCGGTTCAAGCAGATTGATTCGCCTGCCACGGTTGTGATGTACAATCGGTTCATAATCTGCCTCTGGATTGAGTGTCAACAATGAAAGGTTTAAGCCGCCTCTACCCCCGAATTTTCCGTGACATTCCCCTGTTGAGCAACCACTCTTGTCAAGAATAGGTGCGATATCTTTTAGAAAAAGAGGTGTGCTTTCTTTTGAATCTTTGCTAACTGAATCATTACTGTCAGTATTACCCAAACATGTATTGGGTAATAGCATGAATGTATATGCTGCAATAGCACATACCATGAGTATAGGAACTATAATGTTCCTTCTGACGATGTTCATGTGTTTCTCCTTTCTTACAAGTGTTCAATGACGTTCATACTGTCAAAAAACTTGTAAGGAATTACCTCTGTTACTTAATTCTATAATTTAAACAATAGTCAAACTTACTTTTTTATTTTTCAATACCATTTGTTAGGTTAGTTGGATTTTCAACAAGTTACACGAACAATTCTCTAAAAACTTCAGTCATATCTTCAACGAAATGAAAAGTTAATCCATCTTGAATATCCTCTGGAATTTCGACAAAATCCTTCTGATTACCTTGTGGGATGATGATCTTTTTAATTCCTGCCTGTTTCGCAGCAAGTATTTTTTCTTTTACACCCCCAATGGGTAAGACCCTACCCCTGAGTGTCAATTCTCCTGTCATCGCTACTTCGGGTATTATCCCTCTCTTTGTTGCAATAGAAGCGAGTGCAGCAGCAATAGTAATTCCCGCTGAGGGACCATCCTTTGGAATAGCACCCGCCGGTACATGGATGTGGATATCGTCTTGCAGAGTACCCGTGTCAAATTCAAGTGAAGATGCTTGAGACTTGACATAGGTCAGTGCAGTCTGCGCAGATTCTTGCATCACATCTCCGACCTGTCCCGTGATAAGAAGTTCACTCTTACCACTCTGTTTTGATGTTGCAGTTGCTTCAATAAAAAGAATTTCTCCACCAGCGGGCGTAACCGACAGCCCGGTTGCAACTCCTACATCTGCTTCTCTCCCTGCAACTTCAGATTCAAACTTGGGTGGACCGAGATACTTGGGTATCTCCTCAATGTCAATGGTAGTAGGTTCGCTATCACCTTCCGCAACACGTCGTGCTGACTTACGACATAACGTACCAAGTTCACGTTCAAGGTTACGAACACCCGCTTCACGTGTGTAAGTTATAATGACTTTTTCGATAGCGTTATCAGAAATATCTAATTGTTCCTCTGTTATTCCATTTGCAGTAAGTTGCCTTGGAATGAGGAACTGTTTTGCAATCTCTTTCTTTTCGTTTGAAGTATACCCAGGTAATTCCATTGTTTCCATTCGGTCACGTAAGGGTGGCGGTATAGTGTAAATTTGATTTGCTGTGGTGATAAACATAATCTTTGACAAATCAAAGGGTACTTCCAAGTAGTTGTCTGTGAAAGCGTGATTCTGTTCAGGATCAAGTACTTCCAGTAATGCAGCTGCAGGATCACCTCTAAAATCAGAACCGAGTTTGTCAATTTCATCAAGCATAAAGACCGGATTGTTGGATTCCGCTTGCCGCAAACCTTTAATGATTCTACCGGGCATAGAACCTATATAAGTTCGTCGATGTCCACGTATTTCAGCTTCATCGTGCATGCCACCTAATGAAATACGTACAAATTTCCTACCGATCGCACGCGCAATTGATCTACCAAGGGATGTTTTACCGACTCCAGGAGGTCCCACGAAACAGAAAATCGGTCCCTTCATATCATCTTTTAAGATTCGCACAGCAAGATGTTCTACAATTCGCTCTTTGACTTTTATAAGATTATAATGATCTGCATCAAGTATTTCCATCGCATCTGTTAGGTCGATCGAGTCTTCAGTATTCACTGACCATGGAAGATTCAATAACCAATCCAGATAATTTCGTGACACAGTGGATTCTGGTGAAAATGACTGCATTTTTGATAGTCTGTTGAGTTCTTTTTTCGCAGCTTTATGTGCCTTGGATGGTAATTTCTTTTTCTTCAACTGTTCGCGCATGTCTTCTATATCTGATGCTAAATCATCTGCTTCACCAAGTTCTGTCTGAATTGCTTTTAGTTGTTCTCGGAGGAAATACTCACGCTGTCCTTTATTGATAACAGCTTGTGCATTAGATTGAATTTTGCTTTCTAATTCATGAAGGTCCACTTCCCTTGCAAGAATAACAGTGAGTTTATTAAGCCGGTCAGGAATAGGGATTGTTTCAAGTATCTGTTGTTTTTCCTGTGGTTTCAAATCTAAGACTGCGGCAATATAATCTGCTAACCTACCGGGTTCATCAATGTTCTTTGTCATAAGTCCATGCTCTTCCTGGTACCGTGAGGAGAGTTGGACAATTCGTTGGAACATTTCGTCAGTACTACGTACAAGTGCCTCAAGTTCTAAATCCTCATCGGAAATATCCTCCTCCTCATCATCGTCATCAAGCAGTCTTACTCGAGCTTTCATAAATGGTTCGGTGTGTATTATCTCTTCTATCTCTACTCTTGCGCGACCATTTGCAAGGAAAAGCACATCCTCATCATCTTTCTTAGCACGGAGAATATGGATTAAACTACCGATTGGTCTCAATTCATCAAGTGAGATGTCCTTCACTTCGCGCGGGTCAATATCTAAACTACGACCAGAAGTCGTTTGGAATATACAAAGCACCCGTTCCCCATTAAGCATCGCATCATCAACCGCTTCCATCACCATCTTCCCTGAAAGTGCGACATGGTGTGGAGGAAATGGTGGAACAGGCGGCATATAGGGAAAAATGACCATATCGTTCACAGGAAGAATCGGAAGTTCTAATGTTTCCATATCTTCAAGTTCTTCAGAACTATCAGATTCTTCAAGATTTTCAGATTCAGATGTGGTTTCGTTTTCATTTTCCATTGTTATCTCTTTTCTTTAATTGATTTTCAAATTCACCATATTTACTCAAGTAGTTTTATTTATCAGTTGTCTTATTTCTAAGAACTAACTGTTATTGCTCAAAATTGTAAACATCAATAATTTAATTACTCTGTTATGGGGTTAAATTTATCCAACCTCTTTCACCCTCAATTACAACATCTGTTTTTAGTGTTGCACACCTTGTCTGATAAGCCTTTAATGTTTCTATTGCGGTTTCTTCTATTTTTGTATCTATTGTATTTTTTTCTGGATCTTTTACTTTCAGGAGTCTCGGCTGAGGTACTGAATCTCCTAACTTATTAACTAATATAGGGATCAATTCAATAGATTTCAGTGATCCTTTAACAAAAGTAACCTTTGGGATAATTGTGCGCGCATGTTGCAATTCATAGTCATCATAAATGAAGTCTGCTAAACTGTAAACTATTGGTTTTTCGTTGTATATTTCAATCCCACCAAGTGAATGTAATTGTTGACATAAAACTAAATCTGCACCATTATCAATGAGCGCGTGTGCAAATATACGCTGCCGATCTATGCTTGCTTGTCGAGCTTTTTCTTCTGAATTTTGCTTGCCCCAATGAAGCCAAACAACAACCAAATCTGCTGAGTCTTCTATATGTTGAACAGCATGTATCATCTGACTGTACGCTGCAGAAGCAATCGGATCAACCGAGGCAATATTAAATTCATTTCCACGCAAATACCCCAAGAGAGCAATCTTTTTGGACTCAACCTTCAACCAAGTTGGCGCGTTTGCTAATGCAGGAGTATTTCCAGCACCGACCGGTTTTACATTATACCATTCTAAGTTGGAAATAGTATCCTCAAGTGCTTCAATACCGAAATCCATCACATAAGGAGTAGCTAATGAGACTGTATCAAAACCTGCATTTGCAAGTGCTCTTGCAAGACCGGGTGCAGCCCGAAAACGTGGATCCCTATTGGGATTAGGTTCTCCTCTATCTGAAATGCTGGTGTTCAGCGATGCCATTGCTATATCTGCAGATTGAATGATAGATTCAATTCTTTCAAAAAATATTCCTGCCCCTTGTTTTTCAATTAATGGTGTAAAATTGCTACCAATTGTAATATCACCAACTGCAACTATTGTAATCTCATTACTCTCCTGCTGCTGGGATAAATTTGAAGCAAGCAATACTATACTACTAAGAAAAAACAGAAAGATAAATATGAGAAATGACAATGTATTTTTCATAACTCGTTTTTTAGTTGCGTCCCGATCCTTATTAATGCATCAGCAAAAGCTTGTCTTTCTGTTTGACTTAAGCTCTCCTTAGACTCTGTCTCAGAGCGAAGTGTATCTATTTGCATTTGAAAATCGGTTGCAAACTCATTTATGAGCATAGACAGTTTTTCCAGATCGTTCTCAGTACGACTAATCAATTCATCAATACGGTTATCAACGCGTTGTGCGATCCCTTCAGGAATACCATCATATTGTGCTTTTACATCTGAGATCTCTTTTAACAACCTTGCTTCAAGTTTAGAAATCTCGTTGTTTATGTTTTCAACATATTGTGATAATTTAGTGAGTTTCTCTTCATAAACTTTAAAATCGTCTCCAAATACATTATCTCGGAGAAATGCTTCCAAGTTTTGCGGTTTTGTTGTCTGTAGTTCTTGTGACTCTTCGTCTACTGCAAACTGACGGGATTCATTCATAATTTAACTCTACGGATAGTTGTATAGATTCTGTTTTGATTGACTGTCTTGTTCAATGTCTAATTGAACTATTGTTTCATCCTTATCTGCGGAGTCAGTATTCGACTGGTTGCGACTTTCGTTAAATTCGCGTAGGATACAATTTACGATTTCTTCGCTATATGCTTCTGCTGATACTTTTCCTTGATTTGCTTCCCATGCCATTCGCGCAACTGCTTCAAAATACTCTGCATGCTTGTATGCTTCTAATAGATCCTTACCTCGGGAGAAAGTCCCATGTCCAATCCAGTAAAGGATGTGACGCATTTCATTGAAACCATTTTCAAATAGTCGCAAACTCTCATACGATAACTCAGGTATTCCTGGTACACGTTCCTGTACAAACCCAATACCATCTGATGCATCATAAATGATCGGTGTTTCTGGTTCATATCCTTTAAGAAAGTTGTAAAACCTATCTGGGTGTCCATGTTGTGTCCGAGATATTAGGTTCAAAAACTTCGGCTGCAAGTGGACTAACGCTTTGAAACCGTGTGTTTCAAGTTGTTCAAAAACAAGCAAATAATGGAACATTTCACTGGTTGGCGCACTACGAATTAACCCTTTTTCCTCTCCAGACCTACAATCTATCTCTGTTTGTGTCTGTGTCCCGAATCGCATACGGTAATGCGTCCCATCCGGTTCTACCTCAACAATAGTGACGTTGAGAGCAGGATGTTCAATTGCAACCATGTCCAATCGTGAACCTGATTTTGTCAAAAGCACATGCCTACCAGCTAACCCTTTTACAACAAATGCCGAAGGGAGAGCATATCGCGGTGAGTCATCGTAACTTATTAGATATTTTGTATCAACAGGTTCAGAGAGTATCACCCCCATATTTCCAGCTGATGCCCATAAGTAATCGTGTGTATGTGCGTGTGCTCCCACCCATCCCATCTGACCAATATATGTACCTAATTCACTATCAGACGAAATAGGGTGAAGTGCAGGTTGAAAACCTCTGTTACACCATTGCCTATACCGATAACTATGCACCGGCGGTGGTTGATGATGCGTCAAGTAAGGATTCGTTAAAGTCAATTTCACTTGGACTATACTTTGCTAAAAGTTAGAAGTTGCGAACATTTTGATTATTAAAATATACCATGTTTAAGTTGGTAGCGCAAGTTAAAATTCAATAATCGGAGTTATAGAATTGTTGCTATTTTGATGAAGGAAGTTCTTGCAAGACAGGAATTACATAACTGCGAATCGTTAAATCTTCTATTTCTTCAGTTTCAACAAGAGGTCCCGGAGTTTTTCTATGATCAAACACCACATAATAACCTTCTTCAGCATTTTCGGACCTAATGTAGGAAACAAGCTGTGCTTTACCTGCTTGATACCGTGGTTCTCCACCCCATATCTTCGTTTCAACTATGTATTTTCGCTTGTTGTGCAGAATTAGAAGATCTAATCTTCCGCGTCCTGTTTGTACTTCAAGATACATCGTACCACCGACAATCTGAACAAATTGACTGAGATATGCAAAGAGTAGATATTGACCCACATATTCTTGAGGAGTCTCTGGAACCTGTAGAATCTTATAGCCAGCACGGGCAATAAAATCACGAAAGTTGTCGAGAAGTGCTTCCATCTGTATATGTCCTTCCGTATTCAGATAATCCTCAAATTCTATACGACCTTCTTCTGGTAAGTACTCCTGTTCCAATCCATTTACAATCGGTTTAAATGCTTGTAATGTATGATAGTGGTAAATAGGGTTTATTATTTCACATAAGCCATCTAATCCTTCACCAATTACACCATAAGTTGTGAGTTCACTGATAAGTTCATTCTGTAGTGAAAACGTTGTCCCTTGATCGTAAGAAGTAATCTTCATAAGCAGTGTTTCAAACCGACGATCTCTACGAATATTTGTAATCAAATGATCAATATTCGTGTTGCGTTCACGAAGCAGTTTCAGATGTGCTGTTGAAAAGTGATCTATAGTAATAGGATCGCTTTTTGGAATATCCATTTCCTCCGTGAGAATCTGTCCAAATCTATTGACAAGAAAAGGTTGTCCAGCAGTCTGTTTGTATATAGACTCAATTACTTTAGGGTCAAGTGTTTGTCCAACTTCGTGGGTATATTGAAAAAATAGTTCTTGAACCTGTTCAAGTGAAAAATTAGGTAATTTGAATTCGTCTTGAATATTAAATGGTGAGATTGACCTATCATAGTTGAGTTGCGTAATATTTTTGACACCGACAATACCAACACTATATGGACACCGTTCCTTACCAGTCAAGTATATATTGCGAAGCGTATGTAGGAAACCTCGTAAAGCAGTTGGTGGAATAGCATCAAATTCGTCAATAATCATGACGAACCGCTGCTTATCCAACAGACTCCCAAGCTGATTAAAAAACCTTCTCATTGAAGTATGGTCAATCATCTTTGCATTATTCAAAAAATTGGTTATATCATTAGAAGGTTTACTACCTCGTTTTTCAAATACTTCTTCAATTTTAGTGCAAAGATCAAAGCAAAGGTATTCATAAAATGCAGATAAGGAAATATCTACATAAGATTCAAAATTGAACTGTATTGGAAAATATCCATTCTCCTTGCTTTCCAACATATCAAGCGCGTTTCTGAAAAGCGTGGTTTTCCCTGTCTGCCGTGGGGCAAAAAGGACAATGTATCTCCCTTTTTCTACCCGACTAACATAATCTGCAACTTCTTCTTTGCGCGCAACGATATAATTATCTTCAGGATACACGGGGCCGCGGGTCTCAAAACAACGCATAATACTTATCTCCTATAGATGCAAGAGTATTATATCATATATACAACTGGAAATCTAATTGAATAGGATTTTTGGGTGTGTTAAGTTTTTGTAGAAACCCTGATATTATAGTGGATTTTAGAATTATTTTTACACTTTCAGGTGTAGGAGGGAACTCCGATTCCCGACTATCAAAGCGTTCAGTCGCTATTCGGACTTCAGTCCCGTAGGGACGATATGTTTATAGAAAAACGCCATAGTACATCCTCTTTAGTCCCGTAGGGACGATATGTTTATAGAAAACCGCCATAGTACATCCTCTTTAGTCCCGTAGGGACGATATGTGTGCATTATAAACCTAATATATGTAATAACTTTGAAAACAATGGGTTAACTGGCACAAGGCGTTAATTGTATTTTTCACTATAAAAGAAGTATCTAAAGTTTCTATCAAAGCTTGCTTGACGTTAGGGAACTGTGTACATCGTATGGGGCGAGGTTTCCTCTCCTGCGTAAAACCTCTATTCGGGCGAGGAGACCCCGCCCCTACGCACAGCAACAAAAACTTTACACACCCAGGATTATTTTGTCTTACCCAATTTACATGTGATCTGAGAAAATCGCGACCGAGAGATCGTACCTAATGCGGGGTTTCGTCTTGAAAAATCTGATCATTAGGATAACTAAATAATCCTGCAAATTGAATAGTAGGATATAGATAAGTAGAAATCAAACTTTATTACTTTTACTGTTGATGTCATTTTCATACTTTTCTACTGATTTATCATCAACAAGAAGTTGGAACAAAGTTTGAATAGCTTCATTGAAAATAGGATGTACGACATCAGGTGCAATTTCGGCGAAAGGGACAAGCACGAAACGACGAAGATGCATTTCTGGATGAGGGATAACAAGTTCGGGTGTATTGATACATAGATTGCCGTAGATTAGAATATCAAGATCAATCTCACGCGGTCCCCAACGTTTTCTATGTTGTCTCCCAACAGAGTTTTCAATATCTTTTATAATTTGGAGTAAGGAATGAGGGTTGTGGTCTGTTTTTATTGCAGCAACACCGTTTAGAAACTTGTCTTGTGCTACGTATCCAACAGGTTCTGTTTCATATAGAGAGGAAATCTCTTGCAAAGAAATACCATCCAATTCCGATAAGGAACAGATAGCATTTTGTATATGTATTAGTCGATCACCGATGTTGCTGCCGAAGCCGAGATATGCTAAATGCAAAGGATTATCGTCCGATGAGAACAAGACTGAGACATTTATTACCCCGTATATTTGCGGATAGCAATAGACGTATTATGACCACCAAATCCGAATGCGTTGGATAGTGCAACCTCAAATTTTGCTTCTCGACTCTCGTTCGGAATATAATCCAAATCACATTCTTCATCCGGTACTTCATAGTTGATCGTCGGTGGAAGAAAACCTTTCTCCATACCGCCAATACACCCAATAAGTTCTACTGCCCCCGCTGCGCCGAGCAAGTGTCCGACCATTGATTTTGTTGAGCTTACAGGAATTTGATAGGCACGTTCACCGAAAAGCGATTTTATAGCGTTAGTTTCAGCGACATCCCCGTGCGGTGTTGAAGTTCCGTGCGTATTGATATATTCAATAGAGTCTACACTGAGTTTTGCATCATTTAGTGCAAATTCCATTGCTTTTGCAGCACCTTCGCCATTACTTGGCGGAGCAACCATATCGTGAGCATCAGATGTCATTCCAAAACCGCAAACTTCTGCATAGATATAAGCGCCACGTTGTTGGGCATGTGACAAAGATTCAAGAATTAATATTCCTGCACCTTCTCCCATAACAAACCCATCGCGATCTTTATTGAATGGACGGGAAGCACGTTCAGGTTCATGGTTGCGTTCTGACATCGCACGCATAGAGCAGAACCCGCCAAACGCCAGAGGTGTAATTGCAGATTCTGTACCACCAGTAAACATCACATCCACATAACCATGTTGAATTAAACGCAATGATTCACCCATAGAGTGGTTAGATGTAGCGCACGCAGTGACGGAGGCAGAATTAGGTCCTTTCAAGTTAAAATGAATTGAGACTTGTCCAGATGCCATGTTTATTATCATAAACGGCACGAGGAATGGACTGACGCGTTTGGGACCTTTTTCAATTAAGACGGCAGCATTATCCTCAAGCACTCCAATACCACCGACACCAGAACCGATTTGGACACCTGCACGGTAGGGATCAACTTTAGACAAGTCCAAACCTGAATCTTCATGTGCCATCATAGAGGCAGCAAGTGCATATTGAATAAAAAGTGGAAAACGGGATACAGTCTTCTTATCCAGATATTTTTCCGCTTCAAAGTTCTTCACTTCAGCAGCAATCTGAGTCCGAAATTCGCTTGCATCAAAGGAGGACAAAAGTCCGATTCCGTTTTTACCGACAGCAAGCGCATCCCAATATTCTTCTTTCGTGTTGCCAATAGCATTGATAACACCGATTCCTGTAATAACTACACGCTCCACGAGACCGATCCTTTTTTAGTAAATGCTGAAGGTTGTAGGTTGCGATTACTCACCCTCAGCATATTTTCAAAATAATATAACACTACACATGCTCATCAAGATAATCAAGCGCATCTTGAACAGTCTGAATCTTTTCTGCGTCACTGTCAGGGATTTCAAGATCAAATTCCTCTTCAAGTGCCATTACCAATTCAACGGTATCAAGTGAGTCCGCTCCGAGATCCTCCATAAATGAAGAATCGGGGGTTACGTTTTTTGCATCTACACCAAGTTGGTGTGCAATGATCTCTATAAGACGTTCTTCGTGTGTTGCCATTTTGTTGTTATCTCCTTTCAAAAAACATATATTGAAATATGTGTATCGTTTGGTCAAAATATTTGGTTGAATGAATTCACAAGCGTATTATCAACAGGACTTACGCACCCAACGGTAGGTGCGCTCTGTCAGCGCGCTGGAAACCGAAAAAATGCTGAAAATTACACCATTTTCGTCATAATTCTTCATCAAATCATGAAACTGCGTAAGTCCTGATCAATATACTTATGGAAAATGTAGAGTGCAATCGCAATAATTGTGGTTTATGTTATATCACAAAATACGCGAAAAATCAAATACCAAAATAAATATTATCAAATGATATTAATAAATTTCCGTGACGATCAACTCTCCTGAAAGAATTCTTGCTCTTGCATCTGATACCTGTGTTTTCACCGTTTCTGGAACTATATCAATCAATGCAGAGTTATATACCATATCAATTGCTCCATCCGCTGACATAGTATAGGTATATATTTCAGGCATAATCGTTCCATCTTTTACAAGTGTAGCAATTTCGACAAATGGACGCGGTGTAATTATAGCGTTAGCAATCACTGTTGTTGGAGAGACTTCACTTTGGTCTCGGTTTGCACCAAATGTGTAAACGATGTTTCCAGTAGTGTGAGCTTCTTCCGCTGCTATAAAAACACCTCTACTGGCTACATCAGCATTAGGAAAGATAAAATCTACTCCCTTTTCAATCTGTGCAATCGCGAGTTCTTTTCCTTTAGCAGCGTCCTCCCAATTACCTACATAGTCGCGATATACCTCCGCATCCACGTTAACACTTTTTGCGCCGGACTCAAATGCATCAAAGCCGCTAATGACTGATGGAAAATCCTGACCACCAATAACACCTATTTTTTCTGTTTTTGTCATCATCCCAGCAATAATACCTAACAGATACATTGCTGGTTCAACCTGAAAGTTCATTGATGCAATGTTATCAGCAACAACATCTCCTGATGAAATTACAAACATAGTGTCTGGAAAATCAGGAGCAACTTTTTTTGCTGGTTGTCCATATTCATACCCATGTGCAAATATGAGGTTTTGTCCCTCTGATGCCAACCTACGTAAGTCTGCTTCATGTTCTGCAGGTATGTGGCTATCAACCGGTGTGATTATTGCATCAAGTTCTTCTTCAATTGCTAACAGTGCATCATAGGCTAAAGCGTTCCAACCCTTGTCGTCAATAGAAGCTGGCAAAAGCATTGCAACCTTAAATTCTGATGCTTCATGAGTTGTAATATCAATCTTTTCACAACCTACGAGTGTGACACTAATTGCCAATAGGTATAAGTATAACACATATATTGTCTTACTGTGTTTAACAATGTTAGCAATCTGTGGAATCATAATGTTCTCTAAGAATCTATTCACTGTCAGTTTGCAGATGCTGCTACATCACCATGCCACCGTCTACCTGTAATGTTTGACCTGTGATATAATTTGCGGCATCAGAAGCCAAAAAGCAGACAAGGTCTGCTACATCGTCTGGTGTACCAAAGTCTTGCATTGGGATAAATTCAAGAAGTTTTTTTTGATATTCTTCCGGTATTTGTGCTGTCATGTCTGTTGTAATAAATCCAGGAGCGATCGCATTTACGGTAATTCCCCGCGTACCTACTTCTTTCGCAGTGGTTTTTGTTAAACCTATGATACCGGCTTTCGCTGCAGCATAACTGGCTTGTCCCGGATTCCCCATCAACCCAATAACCGATGATATATTGATAATACGTCCACTTTTCTGTCGTATCATAGGACGTAGAACAGCACGCGTACAATACATTGTACCTGTCAAGTTAGTCTGTAGCACCGCATCCCAATCTTCATCTTTGAGACGCATCAGCAACATGTCGCGCGTAATTCCAGCGTTGTTTACCAGTATATCAATTTGTGAGAAAACTGAAATTGCTTCTTCAACCAACATTTCAACATCTTCTTTTTTTGATATATCCGCAGCCAAAGCACGCACCGAATAACCTTTATCTTTCAATTCATCTTCAGTTTGTGAAACACTTTCTGTGGACCGTGAGCAGATAACGACATTTGCACCAACTTCACACAATCTTCCGGCGATAGCAGCTCCAATACCTCGCGATGCACCTGTTACAATCGCAGTTTTCCCATGTAACATATCATCAACAAAAACTTTCTTTTCCATCTATTCTCCATTGCCAAAGGTATCTGTAACATGCGATAGTGATTCAACATCATCAACGTTGTAGGTGCTACTTTCTGGGAGTGTCCGTTTAACTAAACTAGACAATACCTTACCCGGTCCTACTTCAATAAAATCCATTATGCCTTGGTTTTCAATTGTGTTTAACGTTTTTTCCCATTGAACAGGTTTTGTTATTTGTTGAAACAGTAATTCCTTGATGTCCTTCAAATCAGTGACTGTCTCACCTGTTACATTCATAACTATATCAATCTGAGGGGGATGAACAACGACAGTTTCAAGAACATCTTGAAACTTTTCCTGCGCAGATGACATCAAAGGAGAATGAAAAGCACCACTTACTGGTAAAGCACGACATCTTCTTGCACCAATTTCTGCCGAAGCAAGTGTGATTACATCGTCAACTGCGTCAACTCCTCCTGAAATTACCAACTGGCCAGGACAGTTGTAATTTGCAATTCCTACCACACCGTCAACTTTCTGACAGATATGCTCAAGTTGTTCAACGTCCATACCAAGTATAGCAGCCATGCTACCGTCATGTTCCTCACCTGCTTGAGCCATTAACTGAGCGCGTGCATTCACTAATCTTAACGCATCCCTAAACATAAGCACACCTGATGCTACAAGTGCGGAATACTCCCCTAAACTATGTCCGGCAACAATCTTCGGAATAATTCCCAATTGTGTAAGTATTTTCAGGGTCGCTATACTACTTGTCAATATAGCAAGTTGGGTGTTTTCTGTCTGTTTTAATGCTGCTTCTGGTCCCTCAAAACAGAGGCTGCTCAAAGATCTATTTAAAAAGTCATCTGCTGCATCAAAAACGGCTTTAGCAACAGGATAACCTTGACTTAACGCTGCTCCCATCCCAACGGATTGAGAACCTTGTCCTGGAAAAATAAAGGCAATTTGTGTCATCTATAAACGTAATAGCGTACTACCCCAAGTCAAACCTGCACCAAATGTTACAAGCAAAATAAGATCACCAGGCTTCGCAGTACCATCCCGAATGGCTTCATCCAATGCAATGATTACCGTGGCTGCTGATGTATTCCCATACTTGTCAACATTCACATACACTTTTTCACGAGGTACTCCCAAACGATGTCCGACTGCTTCAATAATACGCAAGTTCGCTTGATGCGGGATTAACAAGTCAATTTCATCTACACTAACATCCGCTTTCTTTAATGCACGTTCTGCAGCTTCAGGCATCAGACGTACACCTAACTTGAAGACTTCACGACCATTCATCTGAATCTTGTTTAGACTTTGGTCTATTGCATCTGTGGTTATAGGCATTCTTGATCCACCAGCGGGGATACCCAGCAAATTAATATCTGCATAGTCCCCATCTGAACCAATATATGATGAAATTATCCCTTTTGGTTCTTCAGTCGCTTGTACAACTGCAGCACCAGCACCATCGCCAAAAAGGACGCACGTGTTTCTATCTTGCCAATCAACTATGTTATTAAATACTTCACCACCAACAACCAGTATAGTATCATACTGACCAGAGACAATCAATCCATTTGCCAAGTCAAGACCGTATAAGAATCCTGCACATGCTGCTGATATATCCATAGCAGCAGCATTTTTTGAGCCTATACCTTTTTGAACATAACATGCGGTTGAGGGAAATACTGTATCCGGGGTAACTGTCGCAACGAGAATCATCTGAATATCAAGTGGGTCAATTTGGGCATGTTTTATTGCCAATCGTGATGCTTGCACACTAAGGTCTGAAGTCGCAATATCATTGTCAGCAATTCGTCGCTCAACAATACCTGTGCGTTGTTGTATCCATTCATCACTCGTATTCACCATCTTTTCAAGATCATGATTGGTTAAAACGGTTTCGGGGAGATAAGAACCTGTTCCAGTGATTGCTGCATATCGATCCATGCTGAAGAATCCTTTAATTTGCCGATTTCGCAAATTCATCACATCTGATAAATGTGTGTTATTGTAAATCAATGAGAAATGAAACGTTGAGGTATTTACCTACGCTTCTTCTGTAGACTTAAACACCGACTGTCCTTTATAATGTCCGCAATGTTTGCAGACTCGGTGTGAAACCATTATTTCTCCACAATATGAGCAATCGGTAACTTCTTGACTCCGCAATGCATGATGACTTCTTCGCATTCTTTTTTTTGATTTTGATGTTTTACGCTTTGGATGTGCCATTTTGTGATTTTAACTCCTTACGTGTTTGTTGCTCTAATTTCTCGTCTGACTTTGCTGCATCTAACAATTGTGCCAAATCTGCAAAAGGTGAATGTGTATCATAATCCGTTTCTTCAACATCTTCAGTCACATCACAAATGCAGTCTTTATCATTCAAATTTGTTCCGCACACAGCACATAATCCCTCACATTCTTCAGTACAGAGGGACCATATAGGTATCTGGATTACTAATGCACGTCTTGTATCTTCAGATAAATCAATAGTCTCACCGTCATAGTAACGCTCTTCATCCTCCGAAGCAAATGCATCCTTATCTTCATCATTGATATCAGGTGTGAATTGCACTTCAAAAAATGTCTCTATGTCCATTTGGAACATCTCAAGACATCTACCGCACTGCAACTCAATAACCGTGGAAACTTCAGCTTTGACGTAGATGCTTTCTTCGCTGTGTCTTAGCAATTCCACTGTGCAGAATACAGGACTAATAAACTGTACTTCCTCAAAATCCAGATCAATTCGTGCTGCGGCGACTTCCAATTCGTGCTTGTTAAAGACACCGTCCTGAATTTTTCTTGCGTCAAAAACCAACGTATTTTTCATCGTTTTGACTATAAGATCAAAAATCTACTTCATCTTCAATTCTAATGAATTTCGCATCACCTTTAACAACATCAAGTCTATATATTTCAGAAAGCGCAACTTTCAAATCTCTTTCACGAGCTTGATGTGTTACCATTACTAAGGAAACTGTTTCTGTGCAGTGAGGTTCTTTTTGAATAACTGAGGAAACACTAATATTATTGTTTCCTAATATGCTGCCAATACTCGCTAAAACGCCAGGACGATCAATTACTACAAAACGAAGATAGTATCGTGTTCCTATGTCGTCAATAGGACAAACTCCTATTTCCGTTTTTGATTCAGCAGACCATGCATGGGATATTGGTGAGCTTACGCCTCGTTGTATAGATTTAGCAGCATCAATAATGTCAGCAACAACCGCACTCGCAGTCGGCATCTCTCCAGCTCCCTGACCATAAAATAGTGTTGGACCAACTGCTGAACCAATCACACACACAGCATTATACGCTCCACCAACATTGGCTAATAAACTACGTTCAGAAAGTAGAGTCGGATGCACCCGAGCTTCAACACGATTGTCATCGGTTAACTTCGCAATAGCAAGCAGCTTAATCACATATCCAAGCTCACGCGCATATTGTATCTCTTGCTGTGAAATATCTGTAATACCTTCAACATGGAACTGGTCTACAGAGATATTTACCCCATAAGCAAGGGCAATGAGAAGTGTAAGTTTCTGGGCAGCGTCAATCCCTTCAACATCAAGGGTTGGGTCTGCCTCTGCAAAACCTTTGTCTTGTGCAACTTTGAGTATCTCACCAAAATCTACACCACGTTCATGCATCTCTGTAAGCATGTAATTACATGTACCATTGACAATACCATAGATAGACTGAATTTGATTAGCAGTAAAACTCTCCTGTAAGGTTTTGATTATCGGGATACCACCCGCAGTACTCGCTTCAAAATTGAGACTAACACGATGCTTTTGTGCTAACTGAAATAGTTCGCTACCATGTTCCGCTAATAAGGCTTTGTTTGCAGTTACAACGTGCTTACCATTTTTGATTGCACGTGAAATCAGTGAATGTGCTTCTGAAACACCACCAATCAACTCAACCACTATATCAATCTCAGGATTGTCAACAACGTCAGATGGGTCAGAGGTTAAACTATCTGATGGTAATTCTATACCTTCACGTTTTGCTGGAAGTGTTCGTTTAACAACCTTTTTAAGACATAATTGGACACTACTGTTCTTGGATATGAGTGCATTCTGGTTAACCAAGATTTTGGAAACACCAGTACCCACAGTACCCCAACCTAAAATGCCAACATTGATACACGATTTATCCACGACTATAAATGCCTTTTTCTTAATGAACTATTTAACAAAATCGGTGCTGTGAATTGTCATAACAACCTACCACAACACACAAAAACATCGGGGCGACTGGATTCGAACCAGCGACCTCTTGAACCCCATTCAAGCGCGCTTCCGGGCTGCGCCACGCCCCGAAAAAAATGTAATTTTACCCTATTATATTACTACAATTAAGCAAAAATGTCAAGTTAAAATGGGTGTGTAAAGTTTTTGGCTTATGCCTGAATCAGGATTATTAGGATTATCAAATTTATAGGAGAAGAGCTTGGATCAACAAGGGACAATCCATGTCTCAGGCTTCAATCCTGGCAATCTGATAATCCTGAAAATCCTGGTTCAGACAAGTGAAAAAGCAATTCACACCCCAAAACAACCAAAAATCTTGATTTTTCAATATTGATAACGTATACTATTTATACAATCTATTGCATTTATTCTATAGTTATTATCATAAAAAAAGGCAGAGAATGAAAGACTTCAAACAGGTATTAACAACACTCAGTCGTCCATTCCAGCAAGAGATACGCAAAGGCTGCAATGACGATGTTGTGGTAAACGGTATGGCGGCATATGTACAACTTTGGGTTGAAAATGGACACAAACTCAATCTCACATCCAATCAGACGAACTTTCTAAACCAAATCGCAGACCATTTCAAAAACTATCCCAACATGACCCCAACTGAACGACAAAAAATTATTCAAGACACATCAAAACAGATTGATACAGCACTTTCTGGAAACGAAATTATCAATGAATCAAAACAAATCAACACGAATACACAAACACCCCAATTTGGTAAGGATGAGGGATACAAAAAGTCTACACCTGCATCACAAAAACAGGTTGAGAACTTACCACTATTCAAAGATTCTAATGTCAAAAATAAAACCATTCCAACTACTGATGATATACAGATACCTAAAAAACAACCCACAGAAAGACAAGATGTTCCTATTGACACATACGACTCTCCCTTTGATAAGACTAAAAAACAAAAGTATGTTGAAAACAAAAACGAGACCGATGAAATACCTGTAGTTATAGGGGACACACCTGTATCCACTGAAATAGAAAAGCTTGATTTTTTGGGTAACCCTATACAATTTATTAAAGGTATCGGTCCCAGACGTGCTGAGGTAATTACTGAAGAAATTAGTATCCACTCTGTAGGTGGTCTGTTGGAATACTACCCACGCGATTACATTGACAGATCTAAGACAGTTGAAATCTACAATGTCGGTCGAACAGAGAATGGCGATCCAGAAACAATACAGGGTAGAGTAGTAAATCATGTAACTACACCACCAGTTGCAAAAGGTCGTAAGGCAATCGGTAAAGTTGCTATTTACGATGGCACTGGGGTCGCTATATTAGTCAATTTCGGAAGACGTATCGGGTATATAAAGTCTATCCTTCCAACCGACACCGAAGTCGTAATTAGCGGTAAATTCACCAGACGATACAACGAAACACAAACAGCAGACTATGAGTTTGAAATCTTTGACGAAGAAAACCTTATCCACACAAAACGAATCGTCCCAAAGTACCCACTGACTGCAAAACTAACAGCGAAGATGATTCGCACGGCAATACGAAACGCATTGGATGAATATGGGGACAAAATACCTGAAATCCTACCTCTCCAAATACGCAAAAAGCATCAACTTATTGAGAAACAACAGGCAATTAACGAAATCCATTTTCCTACATCTGAAGCACATCGGCAGGCAGCACAGAAACGACTTGCTTTTGATGAGTTTTTCCTGTTGAGCCTTGGTATGGAGATGCGAAAAGACACTCGCACCTCACAAAACGGTATACAGTTTCAAATTGAGATTATACTCCAAGATAATAACTCACTCCTCAGACAGTTTATTACGTCATTGCCATTTGAATTAACTAACGCACAAAAAAAGGTCTTCACAGAAATCAAGGAAGACATGCAATCTCACCGTGTCATGAACAGACTGATACAAGGGGATGTCGGATCGGGTAAGACCGCAGTGGCAGCAATGGCACTATTATGTGCTATTCAAAACGGTTACCAAGGTGCAATGATGGTACCAACCGAAATTCTTGCTGAACAACATTATCAAAATCTATCTGCACTACTGGCACCCCTTGGTGTTAATGTGGTGATACTCAAAAGTGATTTACCGAAGTCTGAACGAGAACAAGCACTCACATCAATTTCCGATGGAAAAGCAAACCTAATCGTTGGCACACAAGCACTTATACAGGAGGGTGTGGATTTCAACAAGCTTGGTCTCGTCATCATTGATGAACAACATCGGTTCGGTGTGATGCAACGGGCTACACTTATGGGCAAAGCAAATACATCTTCAAGTGCAAAAAGCAACAATACTGATTCCCAACTTGTTCCGGATGTACTGGTAATGACAGCAACTCCGATACCCAGAACCTTATCTTTGACAATCTATGGTGATCTCAACATTTCAGTGATTGACGAGTTACCCCCGGGAAGACAGAAGATTGAAACACGATGGGTAAAAGAGAAGGACAGAACAGAATTGTACGCAAAAATCAAGCAAGAAATTCGAAAAGGTAGACAAGCTTATATCGTATATCCACTTGTAGAGGAATCGGAGAAACTTGAGGAATTGAAAGCAGCAACGAGCATGGCTGAACATATACAAAAAGATGTTTTTCCTAAGCTTCGTGTCGGTTTATTACACGGACAGATGAAATCCATAGAAAAACAGGAAATAATGAAACAATTTAACGCACAACAACTGGATATTCTGGTCGCTACAACAGTCATTGAGGTGGGGATTGATGTGCCAAATGCAACATTGATGGTGATTGAAAACGCCGAAAGGTTTGGATTAGCGCAGCTGCATCAACTACGAGGGAGAGTCGGGAGAGGCAGCGATAAGTCTTACTGCTATCTGGTTGCAACACCAAGAACGGATGATTCTTATCGTCGTATCAGGGTAATGGAACGTTCCAATAACGGATTTGACATAGCAGAAGAAGACCTTAACATCCGCGGTCCGGGTGAATTTTTCGGGACGAGACAATCGGGAATTCCCAAATTCAAAATTGCTAACATCATCAGCGATGCAACACTCTTGGAAACTGCAAAAAAAGAAGCAACCTTATTGATAAAAGACGACCCACAACTAAATGCACCTGAACACCAATTGATGAAACGTATGCTAAATGCACACTGGAAAGGACACTTGGAAATCGCTTCAGTCGGTTAATCTATTCGCGGTAAGGCTGCACTGAACAGAATGTCGGACTATTTCTCTTCCTTTAACCGATAACCAACACCGTAAACCGTTTCAATGTGTGCTCCCAAATCACCCAGTTTACGTCTGAGACGACTTACATGCGTATCCACTGTCCTATCAATACCGTAATACTCCTGCCCCCAAATCACATCCATCAGGATATCGCGAGAGAAAACACGACCTGGTGAACGCGCAAACAGTGTGATAATTTTGAACTCTGTCGCAGTCAGTTCAATTGCACCATCTTCAGTCAAGACCTGATGTCTATCCAGATCAATTACAACCCCGTGTGTCTCTATCTGGTTTTCTTCATCTGGTTCGTTGCCAGCTTTCAGTCTTCGCAGCACTGCATTGATCCGTAGTACCACCTCGCGCGGACTAAAAGGTTTGGTAATATAATCATCTGCACCGAGCTCAAGTCCAGTCACCCGATCACTCTCATCAGTCTTAGCCGTTAGCATCACTATAGGGATTTTTTTCGTGCGGGGGTCGTTCTTCAGCAGTCTACATACGATTAAACCATCCACTTCTGGCAGCATCAGGTCTAACAAAATAAGGTCGGGGGGATTATCTATTGCTTTTTGTAGTGCATCAGCACCATTTCGAACAGTATCTACTTCAAAGTCTTCCTGTTTCAGGTTATATTTCAACAACTCTACAATATCGCGTTCATCCTCTACAATCAATATTTTCGCTTCCATCAGATTTCCTTGCATTTTGCGTTAAATATATAGGCTTAAAATCGTAAGAATCATGTGGTAACTTTTAAGATATTTTAACACATAAATGCTGAAAAAAATAGGAAATTAATTGCTGATTTGTATAATCTCTAATGATGAACGTTGGGCATACTTTTTGTTTCCTCCTTTATGGGGGTGTGAGACCTAAAAACTTGTATGGATCAACGCCCCCATCTTCGTAAGTTATGAGTTTGATGTCTGGTGGGATGTCTGCCTCGGTTAGAAAGTCATCTTCACCTCTATGTAACTTCGCTTCTCTGATAGCGTTCAAGCGAGCACCATCATCTGGATGACCTGTCGTTCCTGCAATATATCTATATTCGCCCATCGGTGTATTTTCTGTTTCCCATCGAACATAGCAAATACCTTTAATAATTGGATATACCTTGCCATATTTCATACCAGCACCCTCCACGTCTATACCTTCCCAGCGTAGTTTTATCCGTACACGTTTGAGCAGTTCATGATTAGCAGATAAGTTATTCCATGTTCTCTCAGGAGTGCCTCGCCATCCAGGTGGTAAAGGTGGATAGGGACCAAATCCAAAAGGAGAAACAGGAACATCTGCGTCGGTATTATCCAGCTGATCTGCTGTTTGCGGCTTTTTCTCTTCTATATTCTCTGAAATAGCATTACTATCAACAACTTCATCATTTGCAGATTCAACCATTTTGGGTGTATCTGCTTCTTTCTGAGCTGCTTCCAATTGACGACGCTTTTCAGCAGATTCATCTACCGCTTTTTTGTTAGGTGCAAGTTCATGATGAGACCAGAAAATGCCCCCAAATACAAAAACAATCAACACAACGCATGCACCAATAAACCACTTGTCGGTCAAAATTGAACGTAGCATTTAGATAACCTCCAACACAGTGAGGTAACCATAAGGTTACCTCACTGTGTTAAGACAGACTTGTATGTCAATAGACATACATATCGTAAGTTAACTTGTAATCAGTACCATCTTCTCTGAATATATGTGCTGTTATCCTACGAAAACCCGGTGCACCACGCGTAAGCGTATGTTCCAACTCCGCGACAGTTGTTGTGACATCAGCTGTGTCAGTTTCAATAACGGGTCCCTCAGTACTCGTATCACCTGCAGGACTAATTGACCATTGCACTGAAGTATACGGAGCATCGGTTACGACACCCATATAAATCTTATTCCCACTATTTGCATAATAACTTGTACCATTAATGGG
This sequence comes from Candidatus Poribacteria bacterium, assembly GCA_963663765.2. Lineage (GTDB taxonomy): Bacteria > Poribacteria > WGA-4E > WGA-4E > WGA-3G > MSPOR6. The sequence continues at coordinate 861,453 of CAXXUA010000004.1, forward strand.
TCTTAATCCTTCAGGGGGTGTCACCACAAGGTCATAAGAGAGTTGCCTTGCTGACAAATCTGGATACCATACATAAGCCATAATCTTGTATATACCGGTCGTAGCATTAGCGGGGATAGTATAACGCAATGTTGCCTCAGTCAAGGTGCCAGTTCCAGGATCCCTTTGTACAAACGGGATTAGATGACCCGTATGATCAGGGTCCTTAACTTGCCAATGAATTGATTCGTAGGGAACACTACATGTAACCTTTGACTCGTGTATAGTATCTACCGTAGTATAGTATTTCCCGTTCGTAGAGACGAATGTCCTTGTAGATGTATCTGCCATGTAGGTTGGGGTAGTGCTGCCATCAAGACTTCCAGATTCTTCTCCCCCATCACCATCAGTGCCACCATCACCATCAGTGCCACCATCACCATCAGTGCCACCATCACCATTGTCACCGTTGTTACCGCCATTACCGTTGTTAACATCAGTGCCACCACATTTAGAACAAGGTGTGTCAAGTTCGTCATCATCTGTTGTACAGTTGAAACAAGACCAATCATCTGCTTCCTCATGTGGAAAATCATCTGCTTCGGCGTATGCCAAGTCTGCTGTATATGGGGGTTCGATGCTGTTTTCATAATAGTACCACAGATCGTCGCCTCCACTAATGCTTGCGGTAGCAGTACAATTCAATAAGTAGAGTGCTGGTGGTCTTAAGAGTGGTGAAGTTTGCTCATCTCCTCGCCATTCATCATTTTTTCGAAAATCTTTGTCAACTTTCCTCCGCCACTTTGCGCTACCTCCAGCTTCGGGTTCATACCTTGATTCTGTCCATGGATTTAGATCCACGTACCAAAAACCGTTATACTGATCGTTAGGAGCGACACCTTTGATGCGGCCATACGTCTTGAATTCAGTTCGGACGGGTTGAAACTCTTCTGCAAGATCCTTTTTGTTATCCAGATCAACTTCAATATACGCCTCAGCATAAAGTCCAGGGTTATCTTCATCCAAGTCGTCAGGATTCCGCGTATCACCATCTGTTACTATTTTTCTAGCGAAATCTTGTTTTAAGTTTGCCTTCTTGTAGTCTGCTTGGAGTGAAGAAATGCCAAGAGTCAACAAGAGCACTGTTACGGAATATAGTCCAAATATACGGTAAGTCATGTTATTCCTCCTTTATGGGGGTGTGAGCCCCAAGAATGTGTATGGGTCAATCCCACCTTTTTCGTAATCTACCAGTTTAATATCAGAGGGAATATCTGACTCAAGCAAATCATCATCTTCACCCCTGTTAAATTTTGCTTCACGAATAGCAGCTAGTCGATCACCATCGTCTGGATGTCCAAGACTACCAGCTAAATATCGCCTGCTATAATCTGTTTCCCATTGAACATAGCGTATACCTTTGATAATTGGATATACCTTGCCGTTTTCCATAGAACCCCCTTCAACATTTATACCTTGTGAGATGAGTTTTATCTCGACTCGTGCTATCAGTTCATGGTCAGGGTCTACGCAGTTTTTCCATATTCCCTCAGGAGTGCCTCGCCACCCTGGCGGTAAAGGTGGATAGGGGCCAAATCCGTGAGGTGAAACAGGTACTTCCTCATCCTTATTATTCAGCATATCTGCTGTTTGAGACCTGTTCTCTTCTATATTCTCTGCAATATTATTGTTATGTACAGCTTCATCATTGACAGATTCAACCATTTTGGGTGTATCTGCTTCTTTCTGAGCTGCTTCCCATTGACGACGCTTTTCAGCAGATTCATCTGCACTCTTTCTATAAGGCGCAAGTTCATGCTGAGACCAGAAAATGCCCCCAAATACAAAAACAATCAACACAACGCATGCAACAATAAACCACTTGTCAGTCAAAATTGAGCGTAGCATAATATTTAGGTAACCTCCAATTCAAGTTTTTTAATGATATAGGACATACATTGTTTGAAACAGAAAAAACTAAAATAATAAGGGTCTCCATACTATTTTTAAGAATATACAATATCCAAAATAAATTAAGTTAAAATTTCATTTTTTGATTAAATTCACAAAATTTATCCATTGTCCTTATAATTCGTGCAAAAGCATACAATTTTGTATTACCTTCTATCGGTTATTTACCATCTTCTTCAATTTCACTGTCTACTACTCTTTTACCCGCGAATTTTTCTCCGATAGTTGTTTTCTTCCAATCCGCTTGAAGTGGCGTAACCATCAGTATTGTAAAAATAGATGCCCAAAGTATTCGTAAAGACATTTGTTTCCTCCTTTATGGGGGTGTGAGCCCTAAAAACTTGTATGGATCAACGCCCCCATCTTCGTAAGTTATGAGTTTGATGTCTGGTGGGATGTCTGCCTCGGTTAGAGAGTCATCTTCACCTCTGTTAAACTTCGCTTCTCTGATTGCGTTCAGGCGAGTACCATCATCTGGATGACCTGTCTTTCCTGCAATATATCTATATTCGCCCATCGGTGTATTTTCTGTTTCCCATCGAACATAGCAAATACCTTTAATAATTGGATATACCTTGCCATATTTCATACCAGCACCCTCCACGTCTATACCTTCCCAGCGTAGTTTTATCTGGACCCGTGCTATCAGTTCATGGTTAGCGGATAGGTTATTCCATGTTCTCTCAGGAGTGCCTCGCCATCCAGGTGGTAAAGGTGGATAGGGACCAAATCCAAAAGGAGAAACAGGCACATCCTCATCCTTATTATTCAGCATATCTGCTGTTTGAGACCTGTTCCCTTCTATATTCTCTGCAATATTATTGTTATGTATAGCTTCATCGTTGACAGATTCAACCATTTTGGAAGTATCTGCTTTTTTCTGAGCTGCTTCCAATTGACGACGGTTTTCAGCAGATTCATCTGCCGCTTTTTTGTAAGGCGCAAGTTCATGCTGAGACCAGAAAATGCCCCCAAATACAAAAACAATCAACACAACGCAAGCACCAATAAACCACTTGTCGGTCAAAATTGTGCGTAGCATAATATTTAGGTAACCTCCAATTCAAGCAATTCAAGTTTTTAAATGACATAGGACATACATTTTTTGAAACAGAAAAAACTAAAATAATAAGTGTCTCCATACTATTTTTAAGAATATACAATATGCAAAAAATCAAGTTAAAATTTCATTTTTTAAGTAAATTCCCATAATTTATCCATTGTCCTTATAATTCGTGTAAAAGCATAAAATTTTGTATTACATTCTATCGTTTCATTACCATCTTCTTCAATTTCACTGTCTACTACCCTTTTTCCAGCGAATTTTTCTCCGATAGTTGCTTTCTTCCAATCCGCTTGAAGTGGTGTAACCATCAGTATTGTAAAAAGAAATGTCCAAAGTATTCGTAAAAACATTTTGTATCCTCCTTTATGGGGGTGTGAGACCTAAAAACTTGTATGGATCAACGCCCCCATCTTCGTAAGTTATGAGTTTGATGTCTGGTGGGATGTCTGCCTCGGTTAGAGAGTCATCTTCACCTCTATGGAACTTCGCTTCTCTGATAGCGTTCAGGCGAGTACCATCATCCGGATGTCCGGTACTTCCTGCAATATATTGATATTCGCCTGTCGGTGTATTTTCTGTTTCCCATCGAACATAGCGAGTACCTTTGATAATTGGGTATACCTTGCCATATTTCATAACTGTACCTCTTACGTCTATACCTTCCCAGCGTAGTTTTATCTGGACCCGTGCTATCAGTTCATGATTAGCAGATAAGTTATTCCATGTTCTCTCAGGGGTACCTCGCCACCCTGGTGGCAAAGGCGGATAGGGACCAAATCCAAAAGGAGAAACAGGCACTTCCCCATCCTTATTATCAAACATATCTGCTGTTTGATAATTGATACCTTCTTTATTCTTTGACACAGTATTGTCATCAACAACTTCATCATTGACAGATTCAACCATTTTGGAAGTATCTGCTTCTTTCTCAGCTGCTTCCAATTGACGATGCCTTTCAGCAGATTCATCTGCCGCTTTTTTGTAAGGCGCAAGTTCATGCTGAGACCAGAAAATGCCCCCAAATACAAAAACAATCAACACAACGCAAGCACCAATAAACCACTTGTCGGTCAAAATTGAACGTAGCATAATATTTAGGTAACCTCCAATTCAAGCAATTCAAGTTTTTATAGTAGATTTTAGAATTATTATTACACTTTCAGGTGTAGGAGGGAACTCCGATTCCCGACTATCAAGACGTTCAATCGCGATTCGGAGATCGCTCCTACAGAACAAGTGTAAACTTAATTGTATATTTCACTATAAATGACATAGGACATACATTTTTTGAAACAGAAAAAACTAAAATAATAAGGGTCTCCATACTATTTTTAAGAATATACAATATGCAAAACAATTAAGTTAAAATTTCATTTTTTTAATAAATTCCCATATTTTATCCATTGTCCTTAATTACAACCGCTTCAATTGGTTTCAAAACCACCTTGTCCCCGATTTGGAATTGCCGTTGAAAGTCAGTTTGTACAAAGTAATGTTTGCCACTCACCGCAACACGATATGTTAAATCATGTCCCTTGAATTCACGTGCAACGATGCTCCCTAATATTTTATTCATCGTATCGGAGGCATGCTTTTCAATGAGAATTTGTTCAGGACGAATTGAAAGCAGAACATCAAGTGTATCAGGAAAATCTATCTCTAACGGACCGAATGGTGTATTAGCAACACCGTTTTTGATATCTGTTTCAATTATGTTGGTTTTACCCAAGAAATTCGCGACATAAACAGTCTTCGGTTGTCGGTAGACATCTTCAGGAGTGCCAATCTGTTCTATTCTTCCACTGTTCATCACGGCAACCCGTTCAGCAAAACTCAACGCCTCTTCTTGGTCGTGAGTCACCAGAATTACACTGATACCATAAGTCTTTAACACATCACGTACCTCTTCTCTTGTAGCTTCACGAAGTCCAGTATCAAGACTTGAAAAGGGTTCATCCAACAAAAGCAGCTTCGGTTGTGTCGCAAGCGAGCGTGCTAAAGCAACCCGTTGCTGTTCACCACCAGACAGATGATGTGGCATCCGTTCATGTAGATGTGCAATCCCGACTCTTTCAAGGGTTTCCAATGCTGATGTGTGTCGTTCCTTTTTCGGTAGTTTACGGCTTAATCCGAATGCTGCATTATTCAAAACGTTCTTATCAGGAAAAAGCGCGTAATCTTGAAAAACAAATCCTATCCCACGCGATTCTGGCGGAACGTGCTTTTTCGCATCAGCAAGGATACGGTCACCCATTGAGATTGATCCCGATTCTACCGTTTCAAATCCCGCAATTAATCGCAACGTAGTTGTTTTCCCGCATCCACTTGCACCAATAAGCGCGAAGATTTCTTCCGGAAAGACTTCAAAACTAACATCCGATACAACCGGCGTCGATGCAAATTGTTTCGTTATTGAGTTGACAGTGAGTAGGGGTGTCATAGTGTATATTATAACGTACTTCTCGACCTAAAGGGTATGTCCTGCCCCTGAAGATGGCATGTATAAATTCATCACAAAACTAATGATACTCAATATACTTCGCGGCACGAAATCACCCAAAACCAATCCCAGAAAAAATGGGATAGCTTTACGATAGGTTTGCCAACCAGAGAACCTCAGGATCATAAATTTAACAAACCAACTCACCATAACAGGAAACCAAAAGTAGATAAGTCCTCCCCACGATGCCCCAGATAGCACATACCCAGAGGGATGTAAAGTCCACCACAATAGTCGTGTCCGCAAAATGTTGAGTAGAAACACAAAACCGAAACCTGCCCCCATAAAGAAAACAGAACTGGTATTTGCTTCTCTCGGATGTTGCAACCATCGCTGCAGGGGGTTAAAACTCTCCCAACCAAAGTGCCCCACATGCCCTTGACATCTTGCAAGCACACCGTAGTGATAAGCCACATGCAGGTATGTCCAAAAAGTCGCAATTGCACCAACACCTATCGCCAACACCATGCAAATAAGCAACGTTTTGCCAGGTATACGTGCCTGATCTCCAATCCGCAACGATTCAATCTGGTTCGGCATCGGATGGGAACGATTACATCGGTTGAACGCATACAGAAATGTCATTACAGTAAGGTTTGCTGCCCCCAAAGTGCGTGTACCAAACGTATTTACCATGATTTGCCGTGGGCTTATGCCAATTACTTCGTGGTAAGGTGGTCCCAATTCCGCACGCACGCGTCCAATAGCCAAAGCAAATGCCACAAATAATAGGTAAAACACACCAATTACCCATAAGGACATCCCAGCAAAATAGCAGAACAAGAATACCGCACCAACGCTTAGCATCGCAAGAACGGCAGTCGTTCTATAAGATATAGGTTCAGTGCTATCATCACCACGTTCCAATCCTACCACATGCCTGAAAAAACGGACGATGTGTCTACGTCCCATCCACAGTGTCAACACAGCAATACCGATCCAGGCTCCTGATGCCCGATCATTTAGGTGAAGAGTACCTATATTATTTACACCAAGCGCACTCGCAATTACTCTCTCCGCACGTGTAAGCCAAAAGAAAAACCATGTTGAGAATGACAGATCAAGTGGCATGAAATAGGTCAATCCAACAATAGCAAGGTTGAAGGACATAGAAACATAACCCACTGCACTCCAAGGTCTATCTGTCAGAAGTCTATCAAGTCGGTAACTGGATGGAAATGCTGGGAAAACAGGAAATAAATCATGCAAACCTGCAATGACTCGCACCAGTGCAGCGATACCAATACCAATCCATAGTGCCCGAGATTTGAAAAAACTGCGGTTTGTCGTCATCTGCAAAGGTAATTGCGTGAGAGGAAAACTCAACTTTTCGCGCTCCATCCACTGTTTGCGTAAAAGTAATCCCAAACAGAGCAACGAACCATATAAGAGTAGAATAAATCCCGACCAAATAAGTGCAGGTCTCAACCATACACGCAGATGTTCAGAAAGATAAAGACTTGACTCCCCTTCATAATAACCTGTCAACCATTCAGGATCATGCACTGTCAACCATTGTGGAATATGATGCAAAAAGAGTTGTGACCACTCATTTTCTCCTGTTGCAAACCAGAAGGGATGCGCCAATGTTCCCATCAGAATAGCCATCATCGCATGACCGGAAATGGTGGAAACCATTGTCACCATAATATAGATTAACAATAGTTCGGCGGGAGTGAAAGCAATGTTGGGGGAGATTCTACGAAGGACAAAATTGAGTGCAAGCAGCACTACCAAAGTAAAAACTGCATTGGAAAAAGGGGATACAAGCGTGTAGACTGCATACCAGAGTTCACTTGCAATGCCAACCCAATATGCATTAACGATGACAAGGAGAAGACCAACAATTATCGCTTTTTTGGTGATAACCTCGGTAGGGTTCGAGGAGGGTTGATTCATTTATCTGTTGGTTTTTTTCATTAATCGCAAATTATACTAAAGTTTGGACAGTTTTAAGATTTTTTGGGACTAATCGTAGAAAAGAGGTTATCCTTTCAGAAATACAAAATACCTTGAAAAAATATTACAATTAAACCTATTTCCCACATAGATGCAATGTTATCAAATTATCAACCGGTTTGCAAGTTTAATCAGGGTTATTAAGGGTTATTTAGTTTTCAATGTATTGAGTAAATTCTATCAGAGTCGTTAATCCTTCAGGACTTACGCATCCAACGGTAGGCGGGGAATGCCTAAATGGCATTCATACCCGGGGAATGCCAAAAGGTATTCATACCGTTGATTTCTTGATTTTGCGCTGGAAACTTAAAAAACGCTGAAAATTACATCATTTTCATCACAATTCTTGATTAATTCATGAAAACTGCGTAAGTCCTGATCATGAGAATGTTTATATCTTATACCAATTCAAATAAATCTTGTCTCATTAAGGAATTCTACTGTTTACTGGCAGGGGGTTACTCTCTTCGGTAGGAGCGCCCTCACGGTCGCGACCGGGAGGGCGCTCCTACCAGATTTCCGCTGCTAATGAGACATCATCACATGAAAATGGTATTAGCTGGCGATGAAATTGACAGAAGCAAAGATGGAAAATACTCCATTAAAACCCAAGCTGCTTATCCACAACATTCACCAATTCTTCACCCTTGAGATACCGTTCAAGATTATCTAAGAAGAACTCGGTGATACGCCGCATACGGTGCTGCGAACCACCCGCCGCGTGGGGTGTAATAATAACATTATCCATATCCCACAACGGGCTTTCTTTATCTAACGGTTCAATCTCTGTTACGTCTAATCCCGCACCACCAATTTTACCTGCTTGTAAGATTTCTATAAGGTCTGCTTCGTTAACAATCGGACCCCTGGCGACATTGATGAGATAAGCAGTCGATTGCATGACTGACAAGTTATCAAAATTTATCAATCCGCGAGTCTCCTCAGTTAACGGACAAGCGATCATCACAACATCTACGCGACTCATCATGTCTTTGAGTTTGTCCATCGGTAAGAGTTCGTCCACATTTTCCGGTTTTTCAGTGCGGTAAGCATCTACAGCGATAACATGCATATCAAATCCTCTTGCGCGTTTCACCATCTGCATACCTATACCGCCTAACCCGACAATACCGATTTTAAATCCATCAATCTCAATCATGGGTGATTTACTTCCACCCCATTTGTGGTTATCCTGATTACGAACAAAATGGTGTATACCGCGGGTTAAACCGAGGAGAAGTGCAAACGCTTGGTCAGCAACGTGTGTACCGTAAAGTCCAGCAGCGTTAGTCAAAATCACATCACTCTCGCGCATATTCGGATACATGTGTTTGTCCATACCAGCACTTGACGCTTGAACCCATTTCACATTGGATAGGTGTGGAAAAATGTCTTCGCTACAAAAACCAAAGAAAATATCAGTATCTTCGCATTCCAATACCAACTCTTCACGTGAAATTGGCAGAACGTAGGTATGTTTATCTCCAATAATATCTTCTAACCGCTTTAACTGTTCACCTTCAACTTTATGTTGTAATAATATCTTCATGTAAATCCTTTCGTTAGACAAATTCTGTTACGCCTTACCACGTGGGTGTGTCTGGTAGCAATTCTTGGTATTTTCTTAACAATTCGTCTGCATAACTGCCTGCATATTGCTCACTGAAAAACCTGTCTATGCCTTCGTCAAGGAAGTGTGCCCATGAAATGTCTTCAGCACCGGGATTGACAGGAAAGAAGAGTGCGTCTACGCTTCGTCCCGCTTTTAGGTCACCTGGAGAATCACCAATCATTAAGACACGGTTTTCGGCATATTTGTCCTTTGTTGTGATAGTAAGATGTTCGGTTTTTGTTCCCATCTCCTGTCCAGCAATTAGTGCTACATATTGTTCAATTTCGTGTTCATCCCATTCCCGTTTGAGTGCTTCGTCTGGTGTGGCTGAAACGACAATGACATCTGCTTTTCCCTGTAAACGTTGCAGTGCTTCACGTACTCCAGGAAACGGAGGAAGATTGTAGACTATCTCCGCAACGCTTTCGTTCACGTCAAGACTCCATTGCATCACTTGACTTAACTCATCATGTCTTTCTTCAGAAGCGTTGTCAATTGCATCTTGAAGCGCAGGATTACCAAGTTTTGTTTCTGTTTCTACCCATTCTCGCAGATGAGAAAGTTCTGGTATTTCTAAACCCCTCTTCTGCACAAGGGACATTTCACGCAAGTAATCAAAAACGAGTAGAACTGCTTTAAATCGGTTTGTGCCGCGCATCGTGGAATAGAGATTGACAAAATCCCATGCTTGATGTACCTGCCGTGAAATTGCTGCCAATCCAAAATGTTTGACAACGTTGACGCTGAAGCAATCGTTGTGTTTGACCTCCATGCTATTGAAAACGCATCCGTCAGAATCGATGCCAACAAAAAAATCGTGTTGAGGTTTAAAGTCATATAATTCTTGTTGTGGATCTTGTGCCATATATTCTCCTTTTTATTCTATAATAACTTCCGGTCGATTTTCTAACATCCATTCTGTATGGAATATGGTCGGTTCTCCATCTGCACCGACAACGGTGTTCCCATCTGCATCCAATTTATGGTAGGTATGAGCACCAAAATAATCACGCATCGCTTGAATAAGGTTAGCTGAGAGGCTGCTACTACGGTAGCTATCAAAATATGCTAACGCCGAACTGAATGCGGGAATTGGGACACCAAGTTGTGTAGCGGTACTAATGACATTCCGCCAGTGCGGTTGTGCTGTTTCTATCACACCGCGAAAATAGGAGTCAAGCAATAGATTCGGCAGATCAGAATTGCGATCAAACGCCTCCGTAATGCGATGCAGAAACTTAGCACGAATGATACATCCACCACGCCAACCTAAAGCGATTGTACCAAGGTCCAAATTCCATTCATATTCATTGCTTGCTTCGCGCATCAACGCGAAACCTTGTGCATAAGAACAGATTTTTGCAGCATAGAGCGCATCATGGATCGCCTGCAAGGCTGCCTCTCGGTTTCCATCAAAAGTACCTATCGGTCCTTTAATAACCTTGGAAGCATCAACGCGTTCACTCTTAATTGCAGAGATACAACGTGCAAAAACTGCTTCAGCGATTGTTGGTGCAGCTATACCGAGGTCTAAAGCTGATATACTGGTCCATTTTCCTGTCCCTTTTTGTCCTGCTTGGTCAAGAACGACATCAACAAATGGAACACCGTTTGCATCTTTTTGTGTAAAAATGTCCGCAGTAATTTCAATAAGATAGGAATTAAGTTCACCCTGATTCCACTGCTTGAACACTGTATGCATCTCGTCAACGTTCATTCCCAAGATGTTTTTCATAAGTGAATATGCTTCACAAATCAACTGCATATCACCATATTCAATACCGTTATGCACCATTTTGACATAATGTCCAGCACCGTTGGGACCGATGTATGAACAGCAAGGTGTACCATCTACCTGCGCAGCGATTTTCGTGAAAATTGGTTCAACGAGTGAATACGCTTCTGCAGAACCCCCAGGCATCATTGCGGGTCCTTTTAATGCGCCTTCTTCTCCACCAGAGATTCCTGTTCCAATAAATAAAATATCCTGTTCTGAAAGGTCAGTGTGCCTGCGGATGGTATCGTTGAAATTGGAATTACCACCATCAATAATCAGATCACCTTTAGAAAGATGCGGAGCGAGTAACTCAATGAACGCATCAACAGGTTCACCTGCTTTTACCATCAAGATTATTTTACGTGGCGTGTCTAATTTTTCAATAAACTCTGTGATAGAGTGCGTTCCGATGATGTTTTTTCCATCTGCTGCCCCTGATAAGAAGTCATCAACTCGAGAGACGGTTCGGTTAAAAACCGCTACTTCAAAACCCTTGCTTTCCATATTCAGTGCGAGGTTTTCACCCATCACTGCTAATCCGATGAGACCGATATCTGCTGCCAAATTTATGTCCTCCAATGATGTTTTGTGCTTGTATATCATACACTGCAAGAAGCATAATGTCAACTGCAAATAATTGGTAAGTAACGACTTGTGCCAGTTAACTAAATGTTTATACTAAATTCACATATATTGGGTATGGTATATAAACATTTCGTCCCTACTGGACTAAAGATCATCCAAAGCAAAAGAACGACGGTTAAATCCTCTTGTCTATGTGAAGTAATTTTTAATAAATACTTATTTAGCACAAGTCGCTACTTTCAGGCAATTGGTAATTTTTTCTGTACACGAATCTTGTCTATGACTGGGTTTTTCCGAAGATAAAATTACCAATTTTACCAATTAGTAACTTAACGTAAATTGAGCAATATCCTGATTTGTGCCAGTTAACTAAATATTTATACTAAATTCACATATGTTGGGTATGATATATAAACATTTCGTCCCTACAGGACTGAAGATCGTTTCAACCTATGAGGGACACCTGCAAAACGTTATGCTTATGTGAAACAATGGTTTACATAAAGTCATTTAGCACAACTCGTTAAGTAATAAGTTTCAATATATTATAACGCAAGTTGCTACCTATAAGGTATAGACGAATAAACACCGTTTTTTATAGAGTATAATACACTTTTCGGTAGTATTTGTAGCACAAACTGTATAATGATTAATTTATTAATTCGGTAATAAATTTTTCTCACACGGTAGGCGTGCTTTGTAAGCGCGCTGTTGAGACGTGATGTGCCAGCGCGCTTACAAAGCAGGTCTACCATCGGGGCGCGCTTACAAAGCACGCCTGCAGTTGGGGGGCGCGCTTACAAAGCACGTCTACCATCGGGGCGCGCTTACAAAGCACGTCTACCATCGGGGCGCGCTTACAAAGCATGCCTGCAGTTGGGGGGCGCGCTTACAAAGCACGTCTGCAGGGGAGTGCATGTGGGGGGCGCGCTTACAAAGCACGCCTGCAGGGGAGTGCATGTGAGGGGCGCACTTACAAAGCACGCCTGCAGTTGGGGAGCGCGCTTACAAAGCACGCCTGCAGTTGGGGGGCGCGCTTACAAAGCACGCCTGCAGGGGGAGTGCAGTTGGGGGGCGCGCTTACAAAGCACGCCTGCAGGGGAGTGCATGTGAGGGGCGCACTTACAAAGCACGCCTGCAGTTGGGGAGCGCGCTTACAAAGCACGCCTGCAGTTGGGGGGCGCGCTTACAAAGCAGGTCTACCATCGGGGCGCGCTTACAAAGCACGCCTGCAGTTGGGGGGCGCGCTTACAAAGCACGCCTGCAGTTGGGGGGCGCGCTTACAAAGCACGTCTACCATCGGGGTGCGCTTACAAAGCACGTCTACTATCGGGGCGCGCTTACAAAGCACGCCTGCAGTTGGGGAGCGCGCTTACAAAGCACGCCTGCAGGGGAGTGCATGTGGGGGGCGCGCTTACAAAGCACGCCTGCAGTTGGGGAGCGCGCTTACAAAGCACGCCTGCAGTTGGGGAGCGCGCTTACAAAGCACGCCTGCAGGGGAGTGCAGTTGGGGGGGGCGCTTACAAAGCACGCCTACAGTTGGGGGGCGCGCTTACAAAGCACGCCTGCAGGAGAGTGCAAGTGGGGGGAGCGCTTACAAAGCACGCCTGCAGGAGAGTGCAAGTGGGGGGCGCGCTTACAAAGCACGCCTGCAGTTGGGGAGCGCGCTTACAAAGCACGCCTGCAGGGGAGTGCAGTTGGGGGGCGCGCTTACAAAGCACGTCTACCATCGGGGCGCGCTTACAAAGCACGCCTACCAAGATGGGTTAGATTGAATTACCTAATTTATTTCTTAATCTTCATTTAGTTTGTGCATCTTTATGACTCAAACTAACAGTTTGTGCTACAAAATATAGGCTATTAATCAGCATTTTTTGATAATAGATGGTGTTTCTAGGTCTAATTATTGTAGATAGCAACTTGGGTTATTATAGTGAAATCCAAAAATATATCTACACTCCCTGGTGAGGGTTATTCAGTTTTCAATATTTTTGATAGTATTTTGCTATTCCGTTAATATTATGTGATACCATAATATTATGTGATACCATCTTGTCCATGTTTTTAGTTCCGTAGGAACGATATGTTTATAGAAAATGTTTTCTACCCCAATTGAGTTCCGTAGGAACGACATAGAAGAATAAACATATCGTCCCTACGGGACTAAAGAACTGGGGGAGGGTATTCGTTTTCTATAAATATATCGTCCCTACCAAATCAACGCCAAATGCGCCAAATCAACGGTATGAATGCCATTAAGGCATTCCCCGTATGGCATTTGTCGGGACTAAATAGCGATGTTCATGTTTCAATAATCTAAAATTGATGTATAAAGTTCGGTAAGGAAACCGAACCTACCGTCGTGTCAAAGTAATTATGGATTTTACTATAAATGGAGCTGATTTATAGTAGATTTTAGAATTATTTTTACACTATCAGGTGTAGGAAGGAACTCCGATTCCCGACTATCAAGGCGTTCAGTCGCGATTCGGAGATCGCTCCTACAGAACAAGTGTAAACTTAATTGTATATTTTACTATAAAGAAGTCTGGTGGTTTGTTTGTCGTTTGAACGAAGTTTCACAGGATTATAGGATTTTCAGGATTGAGCCTCTGTGGTAGGTGAGAATCGCGTAGAATTGATATTAGCAATCGGTTACGCAAATTATGGGGCAATCCTTGTTGAGATCATGATGAGAAATAATCCTGTGAAACTGAAAATTCTGAAAATCTTGGTCCAGACAACTAACTCATTACCTGCCAAATTGGTTCCGCACCCTCAACACCAACGAGTTTTTGGTCTAATCCGCTATGGAAGTAAGTGAGTTGATTCGGGGCAATGCCAAGTTGATGAAGGATTGTAGCGTGCAGATGTCTGACATGGAAAGGGTCTTTGGCAGCCGCACTACCGAGTTCATCTGTCTCGCCAACACTGATACCACCTTTGATGCCACCACCCGCCATCCACATCGTGAAACCGTATGAGTTGTGGTCACGACCTGTGCCTTTTGCGTACTCTGCTGTTGGTTGGCGACCAAATTCACCACCCCATACAACAAGTGTTTCGTCAAGTAATCCGCGTTGTTTTAGGTCTTTCAGTAGACCAGCAATCGGTTTATCAGTTGCTTTGGCATGTTTGTTATGGTTTCTCTCAATGTCGCTATGTGCGTCCCAATTATCATCGTTATGTGCTCCCCCAGAATAGAGTTGAATGAACCGCACACCACGTTCAACTAATCGCCTTGCCAAAAGGCATTTTCTACCAAATTCCTCTGTCTCTTTCTCATTAATCCCGTACAGTGTATTGATGTATTCTGGTTCGCTATCCAAATTGACCGCTTCTGGTGCGGCAGATTGCATCTTAAAGGCTAACTCATAGCTTGAAATTCGAGCGGCGAGATCGGTGTTGTCAGTCCGTTTAGAGAGATGGGTAGAATTAAATTTGCGCAAATAATCCAGTAGTCTGCGCTGTTCGCTTTCGGACATATCTTTTGCACGTTCCAAATTCAGTATCGGAGTGCCTTCTGAGCGAAAAACTGTACCTTGATAAACGGCAGGCATATACCCGCTACTCCAATTCTTCGCACCGCTAATTGGACCACCCGTCCGGTCAAGCATAACGACATATCCAGGTAAATTCTCGTTCTCACTACCAAGACCATAGTTCACCCAAGAACCGAGTGATGGGTGACCGCTTAGTATACGACCTGCGTTCATCATCAGCATCGCTGAACCGTGTAATGGTGAGTCTGCTGTCATTGATTTGATAAAGGCAATGTCATCAACACACGTTGCAATGTGTGGAAATAGTCCTGACACCCACTGTCCTGACTCACCGTGCTGTTTGAATTCCCATTTAGGACCGACGATGCGACCCTGATTCCTCTCACCACCACGTCCTTTTGTTTTTACTTGAACGGTTTTGTCGTTGAGTTCCGCCAATTTCGGTTTGTAATCAAAGGTATCAACATGGCTTGGACCGCCATACATGAATAGGAATATTACGCGCTTAGCCTTCGGTGTGAAGTGCGACGGTTTCGGCGCGAGGGGATTTTGATAGGGGGTTACACCGTCTGCTGCAAACGCTTGTGAATTGAGGAATCCATCAGTGGATAATAGTCCTGTCAAGGCAAGCGATGCGAAACCTCCAGCGATGTTACCGATAAATTCCCTACGAGTTTGACCACAAAAACTACCTACAGAATCTGTTCCTTTCTTAATCTTTGATTGACTATTCATAACCTCACTCCAATCTTAGGTTTTGTTTTGAAATTCAAAAACAGTTCAAATTAATCTACAAATATAAATTCGTTTAAATTCAACGCCAGCAACGCGAATCGAGTAAGCGCGACTTCTGAACTCAGAGCATCTTTTTGTTGAAGTTCCTGTATAAATGTTAACGCGTGTTGAATCTCAGTTGCTACCGGTTCACGACAAAGCACAAGTCGTAGTCCAAATTTCACACGCTCTTCGACCGTCTCACCACCTTCCGATTGCATCTTGTTTGCAAATGCTTGAGCTTGATCATTGATAAATTTCCCATTTAGCATCGTCAGCGATTGGGTCGGCACCGTCGTTGAAAAACGAACTGGACATGTCGAATCGGTATTCGCTTGGTCGAATTGGTTCAGAATAGGAACAAGCAACGAACGCTTAATTTTTACATAAACACTCCGTCGGTTCGCCTCATCTGGTGGGGATTTCCCCCACACACTCCCTGGTCTTGAAGCTGTTGCCAACACTTCTTGTGGTAGTTCAGGAAAAACACTCGGTCCTCCCATTTTAAGGTTCAACTTTCCAGTATTCCAAAGCACTGTGTCACGAATTTCTTCTGCTGCCAAGCGGCGAATGTTGAATCGCCAGAATAGATCATTGTTCGCATCCTGTTGAATGTAATCCGAGTGACTCTGAGATGACATACGATATGTGCTTGAGGTCATAATGAGTTTATGTATCGTTTTTAATCGCCAACCAGACGCGATGAATTCAGACGCAAGCCAATCGAGAAGTTCTGGATGTGTTGGGGGTGTACCTAACTTGCCAAAATCGTTGGAAGACCGTACAATTCCTCGTCCGAAATGATACTGCCAAATGCGATTAGCCATCACGCGTGCTGTAAGTGGGTTTTCAGCACGTCCCACCCATTCAGCAAAAACGCGCCGTTTTCCAGACGGTTTGCCATCTTTTGGATTTAACTGTATGTTCTCTGCACGTGAATTCAGCACTTCAGGAAATGCAGGTTTTACCTCGCGCCCTACGAGATGCGGATTGCCACGCCGAAGAATATGCGTCGGTGTCTGTCCATTCTCCGAAACAGCTAAAGCAAGATAGTCGTAAGGTACACGTCGACGTCGAATGTTATCTCGCTGTTTTTTCAGTTCATTGTATTGATCTACCAACACCTTTAGTGGTGGGTTGCCTTTAATTCTTTCTGTATGTGTTTTTATGAGTTCGTCAAAATTGATCGTGGCAGCTGTTGAAAGAGACTGTTTCTCAAGATTTGGTCCAGACCACGAGATTTCCAGATGTGGTTTATCTACATCTTTGATGAAATACTCAAGACGAATCGGCACATCACCAACTTCAAGAGTTAGTTGTGTTTCACTATCACCACTCAATTCACTGACTAATTGACCATTGAGAATTAGTCTAAAGGCACCATTCAGAACAAGGTGGAACGTATAGGTCGCATTTTCCGGTACTTGTAATGTCCCTTCAAAGACCAAGCCGAAGTTCTTCTTTCGGTTTGCAGGTGCGAGTGTAAATAAGTTTCTAAATAATTTACCCTCGGCGGTAGGTTCAAGAGAATCAAAATCGTTAGGAAACTGTTCAAAGGTGTCACGATAGAAACGGTAGGTCAAGTCACGAATTGGAGACACCACGATGTCAGGTGCTATCGGTTCTGGATGAATCTTAGCGAGTTCTATTTTGATGTTTTCTTGTATTTGAAAGAGATCATCTTGGCATTTTTCTTCTGCTTGTCGTTTTTCAGCCAGTTGTCTGTCACGTTCAGCTTGCTGTTCAGGTGTACCTATGTCGGCATGCGGTCCACTGTTATGGGGAGTGATGTCATGGAAAAACGCAAGAAAACTGTAATAGTCATGTGTTGAAATAGGGTCAATTTTATGGTCATGGCATCGCGCACAACCAATTGTCATACCAAGCATCACTTGTCCGGTCGTAGAAACAATATCGTCAAGATAGTCGTACCGAGCAAGTTTCCGATCCGCTGGCCCATTGTCCCAAACACCGAGTCTATGATACCCAGTCGCAATGATAGTCTCTGGAGATACGGTATCAAGTTCATCACCTGCCAATTGTTCCTTGATGAATTCATCATACGGTTTGTCTTGGTTGAACGCGTTAATGACATAGTCTCTGTATCGCCATACATAAGGCTTGTCAGAATCACTTTCATAACCGTTTGTCTCAGCGTACCGTACAAGATCAAGCCAATGTCGTCCCCATTTTTCACCATACCGAGGTGATTCCAGAAGTTCGTCAATTAGTTTCTCATAAGCGAATGGTGAAGTGTTATTTAAAAAGGAGTCCACTGCTTCTGGGGAAGGTGGTAATCCTGTGAGATCATAGTATGCCCGACGAATAAGCGTCAGTTTGCTTGCGGGAGCGGCGGGGGTATAACAGCGTTCCTCCAGTTTTGCAAGAATAAACGCGTCAATTGGATTCCTCACCCAATCTAATGAATACACCGATGGCACTTGAGGTCGTCTTAACGGACGGTATGCCCAATAATCGGATGCAGTTTCAGAAACCGATATGACGTTTCCATCTTGATCGGGATATGGAAGTCCCATGTTAATCCACTTTGCTAACACCTCAAGCGAGGCATCATCTAACTTACCATCTGGCGGCATCTCTGCTGTTTCTTGACCGTAACCAACCATCTCAAGCAAGAAACTGTCATCAGGTTCTTCTAACGACACCGCGGCTCCGTAATGTCCACCTTCAAGTATCTTTTCCCTATTCGTCAATTCAAGTCCACCCTGCACTTCGGCTTCACCACCGTGGCATTGGAAACAGTTTTGTTCAAGAATCGGTTTCACTTGAGTGTTAAAGAATTCAGCCTTTTCTTTATCACTCAGATTATTCGCATGACTGGTACTCAGAAAAATCAACGCACATAAGATAACAATAATACCAAAACAGAAATGATAAGAATGTTGCATAGTTTCTCCATTCAAATATAGAATAATGTGTGAAGCACAGTAGAGTTACTTTCATTTTGCGTAATAAAACACTAACGCATAAGAACATTTCAGCAGAAAATTACTATCTGTACTGTGATAAATCAAAGTCAAATTTCAAAATGATAACATATTTTACATAAAGAAATCTATGAAAATCTGTTAATTCCCCAAAAATCATCCATTTTGTTGAGTTTGTCCATAATTACTTTACAACGAATCTAATGTTTCTTCCGTTTCAGTTTGCAGGACAGAAATTCGCGCAAGAAATGCATTAATGCTTCCCTTCTTGCAAAACCAATTACCTGTTGCCCCTAACTTAAACCGTTGTCCACGGGCAAACTGGTGGCGAATTTGTCCTGTGTCACCGGGCGGAATATCCCACGCTGAAGCGAGAGCATCATCTGGATACCCTTCAGTGGGCAGTTCAACATCAGCGTCAAATAGATCAAAAGAACCTTCTGCCTCACCCCCACCCACCTGTATATCAATAATGAGCGTGCCACCTTGTTCATAAGACGTAGCGTCAATTTCAGTAGGTGTGTAATCCTGATAACCGTCTCCCGGACCACGAAAAACGTTCAAAACCTCCATTGATTGTTCACGCAAGTTCAAGTCCAATTTTGACACCAATTTCACTCTATTTTCGCTGGCAACGTTGGTGTTCATAACTTTGCCTTTCGCAACGTTTGCTAACTGTGTTAAATATCTTTGTGCCGGATTGCGGCTCGGTAGTTTGTTTTCTGGCTGGTGCAAAATTAACTCTGCTTGGGGATTCAGCACCTGAATATCCACTGCACCGACGTAATTTTCTTTGAGTGTTTTAGCAAAAACTCTGACCTTTTCACCCTCTGAATCCTCAATCCATGCTGACAAATCGCGAAAGAGCACACAAGTATTGACAAAATTCTCGTTCAGCACTTTGATGAGTTCCGAATTTGAGAGCGGACCCGCTCTCAAGTTTTTACCGTTCGCTCAGCAGGATTCATCGTCCAACGGTCCCCAACTGATGACCGCATGCATCGGAAGCTGCGTCGCAGTTGCTTTTTCAACTGCCTCCTCAAGCGGTAGCCAATCAATTTCAGCGAACTTGTAGAACTTCAATTCCAATCTTTTGCGTGTCTCTTCGGATGTGACTGAACCGTCCCAATCAATTTCGTCCGGTGCTTTAGTTGAGGTGGCATGGAGTTTCATACGCGGCACGAAAACCATGTCAGCATACCCAAAGTCATTGATATCCACATTGCTATTGCGCGGTGGTAGCGCGAGTGAAAAGTCACAAACGATACCTGTTTTTAGGTTGATGAGCAAACACCCAGCAAATTGTGATGGAATAAAGCGAGCGACATCCATATCATCATCGTTACGGCGTTTCGATTCCGGTTTGGGACGGGTCGCCAAAGTAAACTCTGCATGAATTCGGAACGTAATGTCTGCGTAGTCCGGCGAAAGTGCACGTAAACAGGCGAAAGCCCCTTCCTGTCCGTTGCCCAATTTCCCTGTAGCACCCGGGTGAAATTGTGAAAGAAACGGAATAACTCTGTCCAGATCAAGCTCCCAAACATCGCCTACCGTCACATTTGACGTTGGAAGAAAGGCGTTGAAAGCCTCTACTTTATACTCTCTGGTAGGTTCGTTTGGTGCCAGATCAAAGAGTTCCATGTTTTCTGGTGAGTCTTGGTGTAGGTCGTAGGTTGCATCGGCAATTGGGTCCCAATGTGCATAGATTTGTAAAGTTGCTGTATTTTTCAAGACACTGTTAAGGTCTACCATCGATTTTCCCCTTTACGTGATTCATACTATAACATGAGTTTGATAATAGATATATGAACTTCATTTTGCATAAAATCTTCTTCTCATAAACCCGGTAGGTGCGGTTTCCTAACCGCACCGAGTCCAAAAATCTGATTTATCATATTCACGTTACTATAGGTTCATGGACTATAAATTATACATGCTACGGACGAATTTTGCCATACCTATCGTATCATAAATTTCAGGCTACAGGTAAGGTCTCATATCCCAAAGCACGATAGTACCATCAAAACTACCACTTGCCAGTAGTGTGCCATCTGGCGAGAATGCCAATGACTGAATATCTGTCGGATGTCCCCAGAGAGTAGTTATGTTCTCTCCACTTGCAACATCCCATAACCTAATTGCCATTTTCTCCATTCCCTTCTGCCACCATGTGCCTGATGTAAGATAACGTCCACACGGTGAAAATGTCAGAGCATAAGGCTTTTCTGTTTGAAACTGCGGTATTGCAAATAGCGTTGTCAAACTTTCGGCACACCACAAACGCAATTCACCGTACATTCCACCAGCAATCACTTTCCCACACGGCGAAAATGCTATCTTCATAAGTATACCACGTTCCTTCAAAGACAATGTGGTAATCTCTTTGCTTGTCTCTACGTCCCACAGTCGAGCAGTTCTATCACTTGAACCACTTACGAGTCTTTTACCATCTGGTGAATATTTCACTGACCAAATAAAATCTGTATGTCCAGTAAATGGCTTTAACTTTTCCTTATTTTTGAAATCCCATTGATAGATTGTACCTTCTCTACTTCCAACTGCAAGTTGATCGCTTGTCGGTGAAAATGCTATTTTCCATGTCAATTGTGCCTGTTCGGTAAATTCAGCGATCGGTTCGTCAGGTTTCCCAGCATCCCACACACAGCCATAGTCGTCGTTGGATCGGATATATGCACCGATGATGTTTCCGCAAGGTAAAACGGAAAAAGAAGTTATCCTCGTGTTCTCCAGTATTGTATCCTGCACCTGTTTACTCTCAACATCCCATAGTGCAATTCCCCTATGATCACTCGTGCTTGCAAGTGTCTTTCCATCCGGTAAAAACAGTACAGGTTGCGGAACATGATTAAATCTACGAAGTGTTGTGGTTAAGTGTGTGTGGTACCCCACCTCTGACTCTTTGCTCAGTGTAAAGTCTGTAAGAGCCAGCTGTGGGAACTCTCTAAACCACATCGCATCAATACTACGGGGATGAATTGCTGGAATGCAAAGTTTTTCTCTACGTTCAACATTCCAGACATCAACAGTATCTTCTCCATTCACAATCGCGAACAACTCACCTTCTTCGGAATAGAATGGAACTATCCGAGTCGATCCAAAATCAGTATAAACCTCCTTTTGCTTACCCTTTGCTATGTCCCAGACGCGTAAGCTTTTATCTCTACTACTCGATGTGATGAATTTTTTACAAGGTGAGAAGGTGATATAATCTACCCAGTCCTTATGACCAATGAAATGTGCAATGCGTTCACCTGATACTATATCCCAGACTGAGACACATTGTGCAACCCAACCGGTATCGCTGGTGGATTCGTCAGGGGTCGCTGCTGCCAGTAGGTGGTTATCTTGCGAAAAGATTCTATTTACTCCTGCGAACTTGAATATTAATTCACCAGTCTCAGGACACCAGATGTAAGTTTGCGTACCTTCTGTGCCAAGGTTATCTGCAGTTGCAGCAACGTATTGTCCATTTGGAGAAAATTCCAAATCGTAAATATCCGCTGAAGTAACTTCACGTTCTCCTCGGTCCATCTGTGCGATGCAAACATCTTCATGGACATCCAAAACCTCAACGATTCCTTTCTGATTTGCCGTGACAATCCACTTACTATCAGGGGAAAATGAAACATGCCAATAGATATTTTGTTCTTGCATTCGTTTCATCTGTCCTAAACATTCTCCACTCTGAGCATCCAGCAATTTGACTATACCGTCATAATTGGCAACAGCAATCCACTCTCCATTTGGTGAAAAATCCAGAGTGGAAATCATCCCTCGTTCTGTTTCCCACAATGCGATAGGTAACTTTGACGACATTTCATACCACCAAAGTCCCACAAGTGTACCGACAGCAAAGTACTTACTTTTAGGGGAAAGTGCTATTTTATGACTTCTTCCTTTCCCCAACCGAGCGATTGCGTTTTCTGGCAGTACCCATGTCGTTCCTTCAGTGTCCCTCAGCACAACATTGAATGGTGCCGGTCTTCTATTTTGTTTCATATATTAACTCCTTGGTTTAGTTTTTATGTATTTCAGGACTTACGCAGTTTTCTTGATTTAATCAAATATTATGTTGAAAATGATGCAATTATCAGCGTTTTTATGGGTTTCCAGCGCGCTTACAAAGCACGTCTACCTTTTTTGCGTAAGTCCTGTATTTATAAGATTGTAGCTGGAAATTGCATCTATACACGCTGAGGAACTAACTTTGGATATAAGGTTTCATATCCCAAAGCAGAATGGTACCATCATACCCGCCACTTGCCAATACGGAACCATCAGGTGAAAATGCCAGACATTGGATATCTGACGGATGTCCTCGGAAATCTGTGATTTTTTCACCGGTCTTAACATCCCACAACAACACCGGACACTTCTTAATACCGAAGTCACGTATCCACCACGCACCAGAAGCCAAATAGCACCCACACGGTGAAAAGGCTAACGCATAAGGATATACACTATCTTGTGGTAGCGGTAGTGTCAAAACGATCTCACAATGGACGGTGTCCCATAACAGAAGTTCTCGAATTCTTCCACAAGCTATCAGACGACTGCAATCAGAAAAGGCAATTGCACGAATTTATTTTGGGAACGCTTCAATAGACTCACCACTTTCAACATCCCACATTCGGGATTTAGGTCCAGTGCTGCTAATGCTTACCAGCAGTTTTTCATTTGGACTAAAAGCAAGTGAATACGTCCCTTCAGCATGCGCTTTGAACGCATGCTGTATGTGCTGTTTCTGCACATCCCACACATACAGCATGCCATCACTATCCGTGCATGCCAGTTTGTTGCTTTTGTGTGCGAATACTGCCGTTGATACTTGCCGTTCTTGTTCGGTAAGTCGTCTTTTTTCGTTAGGAAGGGTAAAAGTTGCAACTGGAGTCTCTGCATTTCCAATATCCCAGACCTTTGCAATTGAACCGTCACGACCAGCTGCATAGATTTTTCCCTGTGACGACACAGAGACATTAAATTTTCTTCCAGGTAGATTGAAACTGGATGGTGGTAAGAAAGGTAGGGTAATATCCCATAACCTTACCTTCCCGTTTTCGCTCCTATACCCGCCTACAAGCGTTTTTCCATCTGGGGTAAAAACCAGCGAAAAAGGAACGCCAGTATGTAAATGTGGAGACAAATGTGGTTCGGAATTTCCCATCGTCCATTTCCGAAATTCACGGGGATTCTTGGAAGCTAAAACATAAGAAGTGCCCTTTGGAACGTGTGCACCCTGGAGAGAATTATGTTCTTCAAGGAAGAGGTTACCCTTTTCACCATGCGCTATGTCCCACACTATTAAGGCATCATCAGACATCTCTAAAGCATACAGCATGCCCTCTGGTGAATAAAAGACCTTCTTCCATTCCGTGCCAAGATTTTGAAATGTATGGAGCAACTCCCAATTTATGACTGACCAAACTCGAATTGCGCCATCTCGTCCACCAGATGCAAGGAACTGTCCACAGGGTGAAAAGACAACACTATAAACAAAATCAGGATGTTCTGTAAGACAAGTGAGTTGCTCACCTGTTTTTATATTCCATATAACGATATAGTTGGAAGTGTGTTCGGTTTTAGGGATTCTTGGGATTCTCCAACCGCGATCTGCATGTGTGAATAAACGTTCATCAGACATTGTACAAGCGATTAAACTGCTATCCGGAGAGAAGGCAATAGGACGTCGTAGAATAGGTTCCCAGATATAATTGGTATTGTCGTGAAATTTTGCAATCAGCTCCCATGTTTCAGTATTCCAGACATATAAGATGTAGTCACGCTTATTGGAAACAGCGAGAAGCTGACTATCAGGCGAGAAGACGATGTGGGAGACATAATCGTAAGATCTCTCCGCTTCATCTCGTTCCATTTGAGAAATGCAAACACCTCTCTGCCAATCCCATACCTTGACGAGGCCGTCTCCATCGGCTGTAGCAAGCCACTTGCCGTTTGGTGAAAAGGAGACAGCATCAATATATCCCCTATCAGTTTCCCAGAGATCAATAGGAACCATAGTGGATAAATCATACCACCATATCCCTATAGAACTCCCGCATGCAAAGTGTTTTCCATCAGGAGAATATGATGTGGTATCAGGTATTATTAACCCTTGCCCGAATCGTGCAATAGCGCCATCAGGAAGTTCCCAGGTGGTTATATCATTGTTTTTAATTTGCCCTAAAGCAGACGACCAGACTGCACTCTTTTGCATATAATTGTCCTCTTAATAATACCATTTTCATGTGATAATGTCTCATTAGCAGCGGAAATCTGGTAGGAGCGACCTCACGGTCGCGACCGGGAGGTCGCTCCTACCAAAGAGAGTAACCCCCTGCCAGTAAACAGTAGAATTCCTTAATGAGACAAGATTTATTTGAATTGGTATAATATGGCACTCGTCATTCAACTATACGCATTCTTGGATGCACTTATGTTTCTTACACCGAACATAACGAGATGGTTGCAGGGTGTGAAAAGAATTTGTACTGAAATTTGCAATCAATCCAAATACACAATATACTTATTGGAAATCCCAATAACCAAACACCAAAAAAACGAGTTGTGCTAAATAACTATATGTTAACCATTGTTTCACATAAGCATGACGTTTTGCAGGTGTCCTTCATAGTTTGAAACGATCTTCAGTCCCGACAAATGCCATACGGGGAATGCCTTAATGGCATTCATACCCGGGGAATGCCAAAAGGCATTCATACCGTTGATTTCTTGATTTGGCGCATTTGGCGTTGATTTGGTAGGGACGATATGTGCGCATTATAAACCTAATATATGTAATAACTTTGAAAACAATGGATTAACTGGCACAAGTCGTTACTATAAGAATACATTATGACATTTGAATTCCTCTGACTTTACACACCCAAACTTGAAGTACTATTTCACTTTAAGTTAAACTGATTAAACGACACTCTACTTTTCACGTCAAAATGAATACTCGTTCTAAATCCACGGAACGAGAAAGTTTTCCTGGAGGATACTCACCATTCGCAGTCTATTCGGTCTGAAAAAATACGTCAAAAGATATAGATACGCCATTCTGCTTAGTTTCATTTTAGTGATTCTGACTAATGGGTTGCTGCTAATTAGTCCAATAATATTACGAGTATTTTTTAATGAGTTAGAACAGGATTTTAGAAACCCAGAATTTTCAATCACTCAGAACCGTGTACTATTTTTTGCAGCCCTCATATTTGGCGTTGCATTCGTAGGGGGTATATTCCGTTTCGGACAACGACGTATTATCCAAGGCGTCGCAAGACAGATAGAATTCCATCTACGTGCGGACTTTTTTCTCCATCTGCAAAAACTCTCCGCTTCATATTTTAGCAACATCCGAACAGGCGATCTGATGACGCGCGCTACAAGCGATCTGAATGCTATTCGAATGGTGCTGAGTAGTGCTATCATATATACTGCTGATGCAATAGTGTTTTTCGGGTTTGCACTGGTTATTATGGTTCGCATTGATACATCTCTGACGCTTGTTGCCTTGTTGCCGTATCCGATTCTTGCATTTATTATACGTCTGCTTGGTAAACACATACACGCACATTACGAACGGATACAAGGGGCGTTTTCTACGATGAATACCAAGGTGCAAGAGAACTTATCAGGTGTACGTGTCGTCAAAGCGTATACACTTGAGCAGAATGAGGTCGAACATTTCAAGGAATTGAATCAAGAGTTTGTACATCGAAACCACAAACAGATACGTCTGATGACCTTTTTCTTCCCATTGTTTCGGTTCTTGCCGGGAATAGGTGGTGTTGTACTTCTATGGATGGGAGGAACCCATGTGATTCAGCAGAAAATTACATTGGGTGACTTTGTTGCTTTCAATGCTTATCTCATGATGCTTGTGCGTCCAATGATAATGCTGGGTTTTATTGTTAATACCTTTGAACGTGGGGCTGCATCAATGGGCAGGATAAACGCTATCCTGAGTGAAAATCCAGAAATATACGATGGCGAAAATGTCCAATATAATAAAAAAAGCATTGAAGGTGAAATAACATTAAAGAACCTGAATTTCAGTTATCCTGATGGACAGTCTGTCCTAAAAGACATTAACCTAACTATACAAAAAGGCACTACACTTGCGATTGTTGGGGGAACAGGTTCAGGGAAATCAACGCTCGTAAATCTTATTCCGCGCATTCGACAAACTGAACGAGGAACAATTTTTATTGATGGTGTGGATATACAGGACATTCCCCTAAACGTTCTCCGTTCCAATATCGGTTTTGTTGAACAGGAACCTTTCTTGTTTTCTGATTACTTAAGGTATAATATCGCTTATGGTGTTGATACACCAGACGATGACGCAATCAGGAATGCTGCACATACTGCTGACTTATTGGCACAAATTGAGGAATTTCCAGATGGCTTGCAAACCTTCCTTGGAGAACGTGGTATAACGATTTCTGGTGGACAACGCCAACGCAGCGCACTTGCACGCGCTATACTGATTAAACCAAAAATCCTTATCCTTGACGATGCATTTGCAAATGTGGATACACAGACTGAGGATACAATATTAAACAGGTTATCAGAAATTATGAAAGATAGGACGACGATACTTATTTCACACAGGATTTCTACTGTAAAAAATGCGGATCACATCATCGTATTGAACGATGGGAGTATTGTTGAATCTGGGACGCATGAACAACTCCTTGACAAGCGCGGGATTTATGCTGGTATCTATGAAACACAACTGTTACAGGATGAACTTGAAGAACTATAGAGAGGAATCTTACTATGTTTGGCATGGGTAGCAACCTATATGAATATAGTGATGAAGAACAAGAACTTGGAAAAGTCTACGATTGGGATTTGTTGAAACGTTTGCTCGCATATCTCAAACCATATACTTTTCAGTTGTTTTTCATTGCTTTTCTTATGATAGGTACCACACTTACGCGTTTGGTTGGTCCCTTCTTGATGCAAATTGCAATTGATAGTCATATTATCCCTGGTGAGTTAGAAGGTTTGGGGTTAATCGCTGCTTTTCTTATTTTTGCATTGGTTGGTGAGTTTGTGTTTGCTTACTTTGAAGAGTATCGTATCCAAATGATCGGGCAACATGTCATGCACGATCTCCGTCAGACGCTCTTCTCACATCTACAACGATTGGACGTACAGTATTTTGACAAGAACCCTGTGGGTAGATTGATGACACGCGTCATGGGTGATGTTCAGGTACTAAACGAACTTTTTACATCTGGTGTCATTACGGTTTTTGGAAATTTGCTGAGTATACTGGGTATAATGGTAGCGATGTTATTATACAATTGGAAACTAGCGTGTGTTACATTCACGGTTATCCCAATTATTTTTGGAGCGACACTTGTCTACCAAATATACTCAAGACGTGCTTTCCGTGAACAACGTAAGCAGCTGGCACGTATCAATGCGTTCCTTCAGGAAAACATCGTTGGGATGACGACGATGCAGTTGTTTACACAGGAACGTAGAAGTTATCACCGTTTCAACGAACGCAACCGTAGGTATCTTGCAGCAAATCTTCGTAGTATTTTTTATTTTTCTATATTTCATCCAATGATAGAAGTAACCGCGTCTCTTGCGACAGCAGTGATTATCTGGTATGGGGGCGGACAGATTGTGCAAGCAGTATTGACATTTGGTGTGTTGGTTGCGTTTATACGTTATGCTGAACGTTTCTTCTGGCCGATACGCGAACTCAGTGAAAAATATACTATCTTTCAGAACGCAATGGCTTCCTCAGAACGTATATTCCAGCTCTTGGACACAGAACCGTCTATTGTTTCTACTGTAGATAAAAGCGGTACAGATACACTGAAGGGTGAGATTGAATTTCGGAACGTCTGGTTTGCATATAACGATGAGGATTATGTCCTGAAGGATGTCTCATTCAAGGTGAAACCAGGAGAGAAGGTCGCACTTGTTGGACACACTGGTGCAGGAAAAACCTCTATTATCAACCTATTATGCCGATTCTATGAGATAAACAAAGGACAGATCCTGATTGATGGCAAAGACCTTAGAGATATGAATTTGGATGAACTGCGGAAAGCTATCAGTATCGTGCAGCAGAATATCTTTCTATTCTCCGATACCATTGAACGGAATATCAGTTTAGGTAATCCATCTATATCATCTGAGAAGGTTGTACGCGCTGCAGAAGATGTGCATTTGGATCGGTTTATACAAAAGATGCCTGACGGTTATCAAACAGAGATTAAGGAGGATGGCGGTGGATTATCCGTTGGGCAGAAGCAGTTGGTTGCATTCGCACGTGCCTTAGCTTCCGATCCAAGTATCCTCATTCTTGACGAGGCAACCTCAAGTGTTGATACGGAGACAGAAATACTCATTGAGGATGCACTCAGTCACCTGATGGAAGAACGTACATCTGTAGTTATAGCACACCGTCTTTCCACAATTCAGAACGCTGATAGAATCATCGTGATGCATCGAGGGGAAATTCGTGAAACTGGCACACATAATGAGTTGTTACTGAAAGAGGGTATCTATTATCGGTTGTATCAACTGCAATACAAAGGTCAGGAAGCAGAAAGACTGAAAACTGCTTAAGTCATCTTGCAAACACATGATACAGGGTTATTCAGTTTTAGGAGTTTTCTGTTATTGAGATTTACTGAAAGTTAATACCCAAATGAGGTTTCCTAACTGCACCTTATACATCAATTTTAGATTATTGAAACATGAACATTGCTCTTTAGTCCCGACAAATGCCATACGCGCATTTGGCGTTGATTTGGTAGGGACGATATGTTTATAGAAAACGAATACCCTCCCCAGCTCTTTAGTCCCGTAGGGACGATATGTTTATTCTTCTATGCCGTTCCTACGGAACTCAAGAGAGTTAGATAACATTTTTCTATAAACATATCGTCCCTACGGGACTAAAGACACGGACAAGATGGCATCACATAAATTAACGTCATAGCAAAAAATCATCAAAAATACCTAAAACTAAATAACCCTGCACATGATAATCTATGGTAGATTATGAAATAAATCACATACATAACAGGTAGGAGCGACCTCACGGTCGCGACCGTCTCCTGCGTCGGTAGGAGCAACCTCACGATCGCGACCGTCTACTGTGTGGGTAGGAGCGACCTCACGATCGCGACCGTCTCCTGTGTGGGTAGGAGCGACCTCACGATCGCGACTATCCCCTGCGTCGGTAGGAGCAATCTCCCGATCGCGACCATCCCCTGCGTCGGTAGGAGCAATCTCCCGGTCGCGACCGTCCTCTGCGTCGGTAGGAGCAACCTCACGGTCGAGACCGTCTCATGAGTGGGTAGGAGCAACCTCACGGTCGAGACCGTCTCATGAGTGGGTAGGAGATACCTCCCGGTCGCGACCATCCCCTGCGTCGGTAGGAGCAACCTCACGATCGCGACCGTCTACTGTGTGGGTAGGAGCAACCTCACGATCGCGACTATCCCCTGCGTGGGTAGGAGCAATCTCCCGGTCGCGACCGTCCCCTGCGTGGGTAGGAGCAACCTCACGATCGCGACCATCCCCTGCGTCGGTAGGAGCAACCTCACGATCGCGACCGTCTACTGTGTGGGTAGGAGCGACCTCCCGGTCGCGACCGTCCCCTGCGTGGGTAGGAGCAACCTCACGATCGCGACCGTCCCCTGCGTGGGTAGGAGCGACCTCCCGGTCGCGACCGTATTGAGACCATGTATCAAAACATTTGCTCCTACAACTCAGAATGTAGTAGAATTAATTGTATAATCTACCATAGTAATACCTGTGAATATTGTGTCTGATTAATTTCATAGAATTCACAATGTGATTGAGTGTGTATAATGCAAGAGTATTTTCGTTTACTACAGACAGATATCAAGCGTATTTCACAGAATGTGTTCCAGCAGTTTAGGGAACACAACTGCATGCATCAAGCTGCATCATTATCATTCAACACAATCCTTTGTCTTGTGCCACTATCGGCGGTCGCTCTTTTCCTTTTAAAGACCTTTGGAGTGGTTGACAAGGACAACTCATTTTTATTAGCAACGCTGAATAATTACCTTCCTCGCTACAGAGCAGATGATATAATAACAAGCATCTCCGAATTTACCAACAGGAATCTTACAGGACTTGGCATCGGGGGTTTCTTACTTTTCTTAATCATATCTCTGATTTTGTTCATGTCTATTGAAGGACATTTCAATCGTATTTGGGGAAGTCAACGTCTACCTTTGTTACAAGCATTTCAGAAGTATTTAGTTTTCTACATGCTATTGCTAATAGGTCCTCTCTTTGTCTGGATCGTCTTTTCATCGGTGAGTAATGTAGTCTTATCCAATCTCTTGCCGTGGATATCTGTATACTTCCTTTTTGTGCTTATGTTTGTTGCGTTACCAAATTTATCAGTGAACTGGAAAGCGGCTCTAATAGGAGCATTCTTTGCAGGAACACTCTTTCAAATTGCACGTACTGTCTTTGCAAATTACTTAGAGTTAGTGTGGAAAAACTATACTGAAATCTATGGCACATTAGCAATGTTGATTATTTTAGCAATTTGGATTTATATTACTTGGATTATAATTCTCTTAGGTGTTGAGGTTACCTACGCCATTCAAAAGAAGATAGAGATAAAGAAAACAATCACAGACTCACATGATCAGCACATAGACATTATCAATATGTCCTGTATTATAACGCTATTTTTGATGGTTGCTATACACTTTCAAAAAGGTAAGGGTGCATGTATGATTTCAGATCTCAGTAAAAAGACTAAAATTTCTGAATCAGTCGTCAAGCGTATATTTGATTGTTTTATAGCTGCTGACCTTATCTATGAAGTTCAAAGTGATACAAAAGGGTATATACCTACAAGATCATTAGATTCTATCACACTTGAAACCGTTATTTCATGTGTTGATGGAGAACTGACAAAACATTTTATTGATGCAATAGATGCTCCACCTGATTTGACAAAGATGTTAGAAAAAGTTCAAGAAACTCAGACTGAGCAGCTAAAACATATTACGGTGAGTTCACTTATTGAGGATATTGACCCCAATAACCATCAGCACGGATTAGCAGGTTAATAAAGGTTCGTTGTAATGAAGGATAACTTGTTGGTGTAAAGCCGAAATAAGTCTGTCATGTCCTACTTCACCACGAAATCTGTTAATCATTTCCATATCTTGTTAATTTTTATAGTGTTTTGTTACGCTGCTAATGATGCGGGGGAGTTAGCATTGCGGCGATGTCTTCTGGTAGTTTGACGTTGTGTTTCTGCTCAAAGTCGGCAACGTTCGCGTAAGCGTTACGAAATAAAGCAATGATATCTACTCCCATGTTTCTGGCAATCGTTAGGTCCGATTTGGCTTTTTGCCACTCTTGCAGGTCTAATAGGGCTATACTGCGATTGTTATAGAATCGAACATCGTCCGGTTTGATCTTTATAGCACTGTCATAGTCTTCAATGGCGCGGTTAATCTCCCCTTTTTTATGGTAAGCGTAACCACGATTGTTATATGCCTCAGCAAAATTCGGGTTGAATTTTGTTGCTTTGTTATAGTCTTCAATAGCTGGGTCATACTCATTTTTTTCACCGTAAGCAATACCACGACTATAATAGGCTACAGAAATATTGGATGTGTCCCCAGGATCCAACCTTATAAATTCAGTATAGTACTCAATAGCGTCATCCAGGTTATCATTTTGATGTGCTTCAAAACCGCGTTGCAGATAATCTTGAGCATCAGGTTCAATGTATGGTTTATTGTGCGCATAGAGTCGTGAAAAACCGTCAAAATCTGGGTAAATAGTAGATTCAGTGATACCTGATATTTTGTCCAAAGCAGCTAACATTTCTTGCTTATTATCTTTTTTGATGATACATTCAGCCTCTGCCTCAATTTGGGCACCACTAAATACAAAGACAGACTGTTGGGCAATAATACGGTTATTCTGCAGTTTAGGTTGCCATTGATAGAGTGGATATCTACCGTTTTCGTCCGGTTTGATAAAATAGTCAATTTCTTTTGTGATTAAATCGGGATTAACCGTTTTTAGTCGGACCATATCATCATGGCGGACAGCATAGACTTTTCCATTTGCTTCCCCTTTTGAACCTTGCTGGCAAGCAAACCAGAGGGCAACCAAAGCACTACGTGAAAAATCTATCAGGCAGGTGGCAGCACCGAAATGTTGAAGTTCTGCAAGTATTTCTAAGTCAGATAATTGTTGCCCATTTTTCTGATCGTGTCCCAATGCCCGCGCTTTCATTATCAAATCCTTGTTGATATTGAGTAGCTTAATCGGATTGTTTTCATCTATTTCTGAGAGGCGGCGATAAGCGGATGCCTTTATTTTGTAACGTTCCGTTGAAACACCACGAAACAGGTATTGTCCATCGCTAAATTGTGCCGCCCATTCTATAAACTCGTTTATGGTCTTAGCAGTGATGTTGTTTTTATCTTCCAAAATGATTGTTTGTTTCCATTCAAGTTTACTTTTGTTTAAATTTAGTGGATTCAGATCAATATCCCACTAAAACAGCGGGCATCTTGAGTTTTCAAAAGGAGGGTTATTCAGAGAGTTGGCAGGTGCCATCAACCTCAAATTCATAAGGTTCTTCGTTTATATACCGTTTGTGTCGACGTCCTTTAAATTTGACTTCTACCTGTTCAGGATTCAGAAGTTTCAAATCAAATTGAAGCACCTCCTCAACTGTGTTTGAAAGTTTCAGGTAAAGAATAGACGTTAAACGAGCATACTTCTCAAATTGACTTTGTCTTTTTCCAAAAAGTCTAAATAAGGGTGGAATGGGTGATCCAGAAATTTGAAATCCATTTCCCCCACGGATAAACACTTCAAGTGAAGCTTCGTTAAGCAACCCAACGGTTCCAGTTCTGTTCTGGAAATCATCTGGAAGTTCAGGTAATTTCTTATTGAGTAAAATCCGTTTTGCACGCTCTTCTGCAAGCTTTTCTGGTGTGAAAGATCCGAAAGTGATCTCACCAAGGGGGTCCCCATTTTGTTTGTGTCTTTCTTCCTTGAAAACGACTTTCCAAACGTTTTGAGAACCGGATGTAGTTTCAACAATATCCTGAGGTTTTACCCACGTGGCATCTTCTCTTAACGCAAACGCAATGTGAACATCTCTTGTAAACGCGTCATTTATATGTCTTCTCAATGTACGGAGAAAAGCAGTTTCTTCTAGGGAATCTGGAAGCAGTTCGATCGAAATTTCTGTTGAATCCCAGTGTGGACTTTGGAATGGAATGAAATACAATTTTCCATCTTCAGACATTAACAGTACATATTCGGTTGTGTCTTTCTCGACGACACCGGAATTTGTTCGGTCCGTTGCAGCTGTTTTTGGTGTTGTTCCTGATAGTTTCTTATCTAAAGCTTCGTACACTTCTTCAATTGTGATTGAACGTAAATCAAGATACCCAACTGTCGGAGGAATGCCCGGAATCTCTGTATCGTCAAGACGTACTGGTAGGATATACTCACGGTTTTCCTGAAATGCTCTCGCTTGAGCATTTTGACGTTCATAGTTCGTCCATAACTTTTGTTCGTAGTGTTTAGACAGGAACATCACGCAATAGCGCGCACGGTCTTTATAAACCGTTGACAAGTAATCATAAAGGTTTTTTCCCCAAAGATTTGCTAACTCATTCTCATCGTAAAAGCACGAATAACCGTTCATCTTAAGAAGATCCGCTAACGCTTTGGCATGTTTTCTATCTTCTCCAGCAAATGATAATGCTACATCGTATTCTTGCATTTTTGGCACCTCTTAAATCCGTGTAAACTGTGTCGTCCGTGCAATCCAAAATTTAGATATTTTATTCCGTTCCTTCCCTTATGATGTGAATCTCCTCTGATGTTAAATCATACCATATCCACGTACGCTTGTCAATTTCATTTTGTGGAACTGTCTGAATCTCAGATTATCGCGAATGACGCGGCTTATTGTGTTTGGGATGTCAAGTTCTATTCTGAGAATGGACTTCTTCTGTGAGATTAATCGAATAGGTTGAGTTGATCTGTCGTAAGTATAAACCGAAGTTTTTCATCTGCAGCTACTAACGCTTCCATTAGTTCTGGGATCTCTACCCATTTTAATTGCTTAGGTATGGTGTTTTGTTGACATAATAACCAACTCAGGGCTAAACTAACATCAAATGCGTTTCTGGCTGGTGCGAATTTTGCTGGCGCATCCTTTTTTCGCTCATAAAAGCGCGGTGCGGGAAGATATCGGGTAAATTGAATTGGTATTACACCTCCATATCAGTGTCTTCCACAATCACAATCTCATCGGGGTTCCGGGTTATTATGAGTATAGCAGAGAACAATTTCATTTTCAAGAAAACGTTGGGATGAGGGCGGGTGTTTAGAAAAGAGGTTGGTTTGTGTGTTCGGGTTTGTTGTTGTCAGAATTGCGGTGGACGCGGATGAACGCGGATTTTTGTTTGGCATTTCAAGGGGCTTTTCATAGGATTGGGATGTCCGCACAGCAGAGGACTAATCTGCATAATCCGTGTCCTCCGCGCAAATCCGCGATTCTGACAATTTTTGTTTTGCTGCTATGCCTGTGGGGACGTTAGCAGTGCGGCGATGTCATCTGGTATTTTGACGTTATGTTTCTGCTCAAAGTCGGCAATGTCTTCGTAGTCTTTACCAAAGTTCTCAACGACGATGCTTTTTTGGAGTTCTGCAGCAGTTGTTAAGTCTTCTTTGGCTTTTTCCCATTTCTGCAAGAGTATAAACGCCATACTGCGATTGTAGTATGGCTCTGCTAAATCAGTGGAGCGTTCTATCGCCGCGTTATAGTCGTTGATAGCGCGTTCGTAATCGCTATCTCTACGGTAAATGTTACCGCGATTGTTATAAGGGTGGACAAGGTCAGGTCTTAATTCTATTGCCTTGTTATAATCTTTGATGGCGCGATCAAACTCCTCTTTTTCATGGTAGACAATACCGCGGTTGTAATAGGCATAAGCAAAACTTGGATCAAGTTCTATTGCTTTGTTATAGTCTTTAATAGCAGTCTCTATCTCACCTCTGAGTTTATATACTATCCCACGATTATTGTATGCTTCTGGCAATTCTGGGTCAAGTCTTATGGCTATGTTGCAATCTGCAAATGCGCGGTCATATTCGCCTTTCATGCGGTAAGCTGCGCCGCGATTGCTATATGCCTCAGCATAGTTTTCTTTGAATCGTATCGCCGTGTTAAGATCTTCAATGGCACGGTCAATTTCACCTTTATTGCCGTAAGCTATGCCTCTGTAGTTATAGCCTTGGGCAAAAGTGGGTCTTCGATCAATCGCTTTGTTAAAGCGTTCAATGGTTGTATCATAAGATGTTTGTTCTGTTTGTGTCTGCATGTTTTATGTCTCCTTTTCCTTACTGGATTGAGACGATTCAATTTGAAAGACATCTTCCTTCGGCTGCGTTTTGCTTTTGTAAACTTCTATGCTTTCTTTCAGATGGATGTCTTGGTTTCTAATATACCCATGAAGGTCGTTGTAAACTGTTTGGATTGAGATACCATGATGTTTTTGCAGATGGTCTAATACCAAATTAACGCGTGTCGTATTGTTTTTCCATTTTGCAAATCCACTGAAAACCGACGTGTGCCTGCACTTTCTTTTTGTTTTCGGAAAACCATTGACACCTTTTTACCAATACTTCTTCAAGTGCTGATAGTGTTGTCCAAACTTTATTCACAACCACCTCCCGCAACAGAGGCCATAGGCGTTCAGCAGGTTGAAGTTCCGGTGTATACGGCGGCAAATAAAATAACTCAATCCCTTGTGGGACTTCTAAACCTTTACCCGTATGAAAACCCGCACGATCTAACAAGAGGATTATCTGTTTCTTGCCTTCCGGGTTTACATCACGAGCAAACTCTGCCAACGCAAGGTTCATGATTTCAACACTCACACTCGGCATCAGAAGCCAATAGGTCTCACCTGTCTGCGGACAGACAAAACCGAAACCATAGAGCCATTTATAGGCTGGACACACCGGGGCTACCGGTCTTTCACCTTGCTTCGCCCAGACACGCCGATGAACAGGTAATAAGCCTAAGCGCGTCTCGTCTTCTGCCCAAATCTCTACAGGTTTCTCCGGGTGCTGACTTTCAAGCGTAGCTACCCGATCCTTAAGTTTTTTTTAAATGTTTGCTGTGCTTCGGGGGTTGCAGCAGCCTGATGTTGTGGACGAGGCGTTTGTAAAGTCCAACCGAGACGCTTGAGATATTTCCAACCTGACACATTACTGACAGGACGCTGAAGGGTCTCAGATATCCACGCAGCTACCTTCGGACCTGTCCAAAGACCACCATCGGCAGGGGGGCTCAGAAAGCACAGCTTCAAGTGCTGCTTGCTGTTTCTCATCCAAAAAACGCTTGCCTTTATTGTTTTTCCGTTTATCTTGTAGAGCTGTTTCCCCTTCAGCATTATAGCGTTTGAGCAACTTGCGAACCCAGTCCGGAGTGCATCCTACGATCTCAGCGACTTCGCGGGGTGTGCGTGGATGTGTCGTATCAGCAAGAAGCCAAATAATATGCCAATGCGTCCGTTCCCGAGTACATTTACATTCAAGATACCTTTGTCTAAGAACTTCTACTGGAAAGTGAGGGAGAACCTCATGTTTTCTTTTTCATCTGTTCACAATAGCATATTTTCAAAAAAATATAAACAAGAACTATTCCGTTAATACGGTATTATCACATTCACGTTAGGTTAAAACAACACGAGCTATAGCAAACATTAGTTTATGCTGTTTGCTTCGGTTCTGTTTGTCATTTCATATTTTCACCTGACCGTATATGTCTTAATGCCTCATCTAAAACTGTTCTGTTGCTATATTGTGATATAAGTTTCTCTGCCTTGGCTTTGTCTGAGGACCTTTTTATCTTATCAACTAATAACGGTAATGCACGTACGACATTATCAACAATGGTGATGCTTGCTTGTTGGGCAGTTCTTGACATAGGGTTCAAGTCAACTGTCACGACGTCTTTTCCTATTTTGCGTAGTGCTTGACACCGATCCCCATCTTCAAGCGGAACAAACACGACATCTGCTTTGAATATTCCCTCTGGATGAACAAACTTTCGGTTGGAGTCAATATAGTCAAGTTGTGCTTCTGTGGAAGGAAGGAGGACTTCTTTTGCCCCGTACTTTAATAGATGGTCTTTGATTTTCTGTTCGCGTCCTGTTTCCGTGTGGAAAATGTTTATCTCTAATGGAGCATTTAGCACTTGTCCTAACGCAATAAGGTCTTCTGGCACCAATGCTGCTACATTTCCATTTACAGAAATAACCGGATGTTCTGCTAAGCAAAGCATTGCAGCTGCTGCTTGTATAGCAGTAATTGCAAAGTGTTGTGTTTTCTCGTCTATAAGGTAGTCAAAAGCCTCGCCACGACCATGTGCGATGAGGCCGTGGATAGAGGTAATACCTTGTTCTAAGCCGTGAACAATTCTATCGCGCATGGTGAGTGATAGATAGCGGGGATGCGTTCTTGGAACATCACTCAATGTGCATTATCCCTATTGTAGAATACCATTTGAATGCTCTACTCAGGTTCGGAGATAGTCAAGTCGTCATAAGGTTTTCCATCCTTGTCAGTAATACGTAGATAGAATCCCCAGAATCCCGTTTGCTCACATACTTTGACAAGTATGGTGTTTTTTCCGGCGTTGAGTTTTACAGGAATCGTATTATTATCCATAACTGCAGCTTGCGCAGAATTATTTGTGTATACCTGTTTTCCGTTTACCCACACTTTTGATTGGTCATCTCCATCATATTTGAATTGGACGTCACGTTCATCAGGTGAAGACACAGTAGCATAGGCATAAGCGACACCCCAATTGATATCTTCTCCGAGACTAACGTAACCGTTCAGTAAATCATCATCACATTTTTTCCAACTGACCTTTCCATTAAGTCCCTTATATGTTGCTTTCAAGTCAATTTCTGTTGTATTTTCTGGGATGTATGAAGTTGTGTATCCAATTCCACCGTTGTTATCAAATGGACCAAGGATTAACCATTGATGTTCTGTAATGAAACCAGTTGATTTAATAACATCTTTCGCCTGTTTCGGCTTGTCATTTGTCAGATAGAATTCCGCCAGCATCAACTTTAGTGTCATTGGAACAGTAATATCGTTAGTTTCTATTTCAATTAGCTTCTTCAACAACTCCTCAAAACCGTCCTTCTGTTCAGTGTTCTTACCGAACTGTGCGATCCATGCAAACATATCACGTTGGTTATCCCTATGTGTAACCATGATTATGCTCTTTTTGAATTGTCCATAAGCCTTGTCGAATTCTTCATTGACTAAGTATGCTCTTCCGAGTGTCAATAAGTATGTATAACTTGAACTTGATGTGTTTTGTGCTGCTTGTTGGGCAAACTTCAATGCAGTTTCAGGAAATAGGTTATTAGTCAGAAGTTCATCAGCAAACATGCGAAAATCAGCAGGTTCCCCTGACTTACTTACTTGTTCTTCTCGAATTTTTATCCAATCTGCATAAGCAAGATCTGCGTTTTCAGAATCCCCAAGTTTCTTGTAGGTGTTCCCAATAAGTTCGTGTAATTTCGCGCTCCATGCCATTTTGGGTTTTAGTTCTTCAAGTACAGGGATCAAGTTTTTCTCTAGTCCTTTGTCAGTATAAAGATTAGCAATGTCCTGAATGACGATGTTCTGATCGGACTGTGAAATCGGAGCATCTAATGCACGTTGATAGACGGACTCTACCTTAAAGGGATCATCAGCTTTTATATAGATTTGTGCTAAGAGTCTATACATTTCATAATTGTCTGGTTTGATTAAGATCGCTTTTTCATAGGCAGCGGCAGCTTTTTCCATTTGTTCTGCGCCGGGTGGTGCAAAGATCGGACGTGCATAGGTAGTAAGTTTGGAAGTTCCCATCAATTTTCCATCGTTACTATTGGGTGATACATCTGAGATACTTTCATCAGACATTTCGTCAAAACTCCAGTAACTGACTAAACCGGGTTCATTTCCATTTAGTTTATTATCCATGCATGATTGTATCTGTTCAGGTGTCAAGGGGATATTCCATATACTTACCTCATCAATCAGTCCCGTAAAAGTTGCATGGGTTTCCCTGATATCTTCATGAGAACTACCAATCCTGAGTGGAAGTGTACTTTCGTGAACACTCTCTTCCCCTTTATAATCTTTCTGTCCAACTTCAGACCCATTAATATAGAGTTTAATAGAATCATTTTGAGAATCAATAACACCAGTAATGTGGTGCCATTCGTTAAGCATGATCGAACCAGAGGGAGAATACACAAAACTTTGTTGCTTACCTTTTGGTGATGAAGATAGCTGAATTGCACCGTCGTTACGTAACCATAAATTATAACTGCGGTTACTAACGTCTGAATTTCGATTATCACCTTTAAAGATGATCGGTTGATATCTCTTTGGATAATTGGTTGGTTTAATCCAAGCAGTCATCGTAATTTGCTTGTTTATGTTGTTTAAGGTTTCACTGTCCCCTACCTCAAAGTAGCTATCTTTGCCATCCAATTCCAGAGCTGTATTTTGAACTTCACCGGTCTTGATGCGTTGATTCTGATATAAGTCACCAATGGTTCTTTGCCATTTCGGTTTATCTGGTTGAAGTTCGCTTAGTTTTTCGTATTGTGCTACGGCTTTCTCAAGATTGTCTGTATATTCATAACTCTTTGCAAGGACAACGTATGCATCTGGGTCATCAGGATTTTCTTGTACATTTTTCTCTTGTTCAGGTATCTTCTTTTCATATAGATTGCCTTGCAAATTTGCTTGATGTAATGCGGTTTCCGCAGTTTTTCGTTGAGAATCATTTCTTGCGATTTTCACCAAATTTTGATAGGCATTAGCAGCTTTTTCGTATTGCAGAGTTGCGATATAACTTTGTCCAAGAAGTTTTAACAAAACCTCATTCACGGAACCGGCAGTTAAATTCTTATTATTATTATTATTGGTTATGGTTTCAACAAGATCAATTGTCGGTTCAAACAAACCGTTATCATGACAGATTGTAGCAAGTGAGCCAACAAACCAAGTATCGTTTTTCCTGCTATTGTTTGCAAGTGCGGTCTTACCTTTTTCTATCATCGTTTTTGCGTCTTCTGTCTGTTCATTCTTATGATAGGCGATTGCAGCACGGTAAAACCCCCTAACGTTACTTGGTTGAACTTCACACAATGCTTGATAAGCTTCAGCGGTTTTTACATAGTCGTTGGCTTTACGATAGATCTCTGCGATCATTTCAAGGAAAACCACATTTTTTGGATCTTTCTCAAGTTTTTCTTCAAAAATGTTTCTTAAACTATCAAGTTTGCTCTCTTGGTTGAATGCATTTATGAGCGTGTTTCGTGCATCATCCCCACCAAACTTGACAGTTACCCCAGAAGAACTATAACTGATTGACATGCCAGTATATGAGTATTGTCCAAGCGTTTCATAGACTTCAATTGCAGAGTCAATTTTGTCCTGTTTAACATATAATTTTAGCATTTCATTAGAGATGTTTTGTCTTTCATACCTGTCACTTGTCATATTTCTTGCTCTCTTGTATGATGCGACAGCTTCATCTAATTTATTCTCTTTTTTGTAGTGACTTGCCAATTCTTTTTGTAGTTCTAAAGTGATAGTTCCGTTTTCTTCAGCTGCCGTTAGTTTCTCTTCTAAAGTGCCTTGCTGTTTATATAGTGAAATTAAATCCCTTTCAATATTACGACGTCCATAGGGATCTGCTGTGTATTGGATAGCGTTGATATAAGCGTTTTCTGCTTGATCTAATTCATCATCTTGAAGATAGAGTTTTGCTAACTGCTGATGAACTTGTGCATTACCGGGCATGAGTTCAACTGCTTTATTATATGAAGTAATTGCTTCTTGGTTCTTGTTATCACCTGAATAGAGTCTTGCGATTCGCATGTAATGTGCACCGACATCTGGTTCCTGATCAATGAAGCTTTGAGCAAGTTCAAAGGCAGTATTGAGATTACCCGCGTTCTTGTAACTCGTTACGAGTCCGTCTTTGTACATCGTGTTCACAGGGTCAGCTTCAAGCAATGCTTTCCATATTTCAGTTGCTTTATCATGTTCGTTTTGTCGTGTATATAGCGATGCAAGTTGTTTGCGTGATTCAAAGTCTTCAGGCATAATCTTGTAGATATTTTCGTAGATTTCAATTGCTTTCTTTACTTCATTGTTACGAGTATATTGTTGTGCTAATGCGCGTTGCAAGCCAACATTCATACTTTTTATATCTTCGGAGGACTCCTCAGTTTCAGTCTTTCCGTCACGTTTCTGCTTTATCGTTAACAGTTGTTCTCTTGCGCGGTCGCGATAATAACGGTCTACAGAAAGGTCATTCAGAAGTTCAGTAAAGAGGACTTCTGCTTCATCCCACATCTTATGTTGCATGTATATGCGTGCGACACTATCTTTCTCCCAATAGTATTGCCGTGTTAAACGTAATGCACCCATTTTTCGGAATGCATCAAGTGCTTTCTCTTCTTCTTTTTCTTTCTTATAGGCATTACCGAGTTTCTGATAGACTGAAGCAATCTGAGATGAATGTTGTGTGGTATTCCTGGTTAATGATTCCTCCAGAAGTTTGATCTCACGTTTGCTGTCTTTTGCACCTCGGAATGCGTCTGCTAAACTGGTAATCCATTCAGTTCTAACCGAATCCATATCAAGGAGTTGTTGTGTGAGTTGGTCCGCACCTTCAAGGTCTTTTGCCATGATTTTCATTCTTGCAAGTAGGTATATGAGGATAGGTTTCTCTGGGTTCTCAGAAAGTTCGGTTGTATATTCAGTGATTAAACCGTCTATTTCGTCTGAGCCTTTGTAGATTTCAACAATTTTTGCAACCATCTGTTGTTGATACGGGACAGCCAAAGTTTCTAAGTTGTCACGAACAAATTTGATTGCTTTGTCACGTTCATTTGCTGCAAGGTATGCTGATGCAAGTGACGAATATAAGTATCCATAATCTGGTTGTTCTTTAATTAGTAATTCATAAAGTTCAATAGACGCTTTCGGGTTGTTTCTACGGAGACACTCTTGTGCGACGTTGCGTGCAAAGTTGCTTGCGTAACTTTGTCCAATAGCAGGGATAACAGAATCCTTGACCATAGAAACGAGTATATCAACTTTCCCCGCAGAGAAAAAGAGATCTGTTACCTCCCAGTAGTTATTACCAAGTATATTAGGGTCTGCCTTGATCAGTGCGGTATATTCGGTTACAGCATCAACTGAGTTTCCATTTTTTTGTAACATTTGTGCATAACGGTGTCGGGTCATGCTATCTTTGGGTCTTAGTTCCAGCGCTGCTTTGAATGCATCTGATGCCTTTTTTACCTGACTGATACTTTCATAGTAGTTAGCTAATTTAATCTGTGAACGGAATGATTTTGGATTTTTACTTACAGCTTCAAGCAAAATCGCTTCCCGGTTATTTTTATTTTTTGATTGATGTGCTATGGTTGTGGCTTGTTGTAAATTATAAGAACCCATAGTTCTACCGTATTGGTCGCGTTGATGTGCGAATCTTAGGGCGCGCTCTGCAAGGATTGCAGCGTCCTGTCCGCGTCCGAGTCTTTGAAGGTGTTGACTTAGCTGCACAAGGAAATTCGGGTCGCGTTCTCGCATGGATAAAGTCATCGCTTTTTTCGCAACAGCTACAGCAAATTGCGTGAGACCCGCTTCTTGTAGTTTTAACGAGAATTGATAGATATCCCGCGCACCGCTTGGTGAATTCAGTATACTTGTCATCATTTTTCGCACAGCAGCAGTATTACCGTGATGCAGTGCAATTTGTAACATGAGATCATAATACTGTCGACGGTTTTTCGGATCAGCTTCAGCAAGGTCTTCAAGTAAAGGTATGGATGCGGTATGTTGACCTGTTTGGATACTAATGAATACTGTAATGAGTTTGATGGTAAGGTCGGTAGGAAATTCCTTCTGCAAGTTTGTTATTATTTCCTGTGCTTTCTCACGTTGTCCATCCCACCAATAACAGTAACTCATCGCTAAGCTTGGAAAGATTCGGTCTGTATCTTCTGCAGCTTCTAACACTGACCGCAATTTTGCGTAGAGCAAATCATTTTGATTTACTATCCAAAGACGATTGAAGGTTTCTTGAAGATAACTTAGCCGATTTTGATTGAAATATTTTGTTGATGTAGGAAATCTTGCTTGAACTGGGGAATAACCGCCATAAGAGAGGGATGATGTTGCAAGTGGTGCAACATTCCTTGCATGAGATGTTTTCGGTTTGGTATCCTCAAGAAGTTTCCAAGAAAGATCAAGTGCTTTATCAATTTTTCCATCACGATAATAAACAGTTGTTAACGTTTGGTATATTTGTTGATACTGCCACCAAGATGTTTTTGGTGGATAAGTTAGATCTGCAATAACTTTTTCTGCTTCATCAATTTTACCTGATTGAACCAGTGCATTTACATAAGTGTAGGTTGTGTTAATTGATGTAAACTTGATATTTTTAATATCGGTGAAAAACTTCTCTGCTTCAGCTTTTTTGCCTTCTTGATAGAGTTTGGTTACGTAACTAATTATATACCAAAGTCTTGCTTCTTCAGATAATCCATCTATATTGTTTAAGTATTTTTCAAAAGTCTCAGTATCCAAACCTTTCTGTATTTCTCTACTTAAACGTATAGCTTTATATGTAATGTCGTTAGGAGAGGCATCAATTAACCGATTTGTAATGTCTTCAGATTTATCCGTATCCTCTAATAGAACATAGATTTGTGCTAACTTTTCCAATGTCTGGATGTCTCTTGGATTATTAGCGACCTCTGCTTCCAATTTGTCAATCAATTCATTTTGTTTACCATTCTGTTGTAAGAAAGTCACGATCTGGACGACTGCAGCAGAC
The DNA here is from genome assembly GCA_963663765.2 of Candidatus Poribacteria bacterium. Lineage (GTDB taxonomy): Bacteria > Poribacteria > WGA-4E > WGA-4E > WGA-3G > MSPOR6. The sequence continues at coordinate 906,123 of CAXXUA010000004.1, forward strand.
TGTGCTTGATCGTAGTCTCTTGGTGACCATTGTCGCCCCCTACTATTTGATGAAGATGAATTCTGTATCGTACTAACAAGGTTTTTTGCTGCATTGAACTTGTAGATGTCAATATTAGGTGGTCCAATCCTGTTAGCAGTATTGCTGGCTGATGCTTTATTGGCATCCGTCTCATCGGGTTTGGGCATTTCCAATATTCGTTGAAAATGTGGTAATGCACGTTCAGATTCATTCAATCGAACAAACATTGCACCGAGTTGATATAGGGGTTGATATGCATCGGGACCAGTTATTTTTTCTGCAGCACGATCCAAAATTAGAAGTGCTTCATCCACGAGACCGTGTCGTATCAACAGTGTTGCAAGTTTAATTTCAGCTTCCAGAGTCTGATTTTTTGCATGTAATAACTTTGTCCATGATTGAATTGCTTCCTGTTCTCGTCCAGCATCAAACAACAACTCACCAAGTCTTCGTTGATGTGCTGTATCAGGATCAGATTTTACCAGTTTTTCTTGGTAGGAAAGAGCGTCTTGATTATCACCAAGGTCCAAACTGATGTTGACGAGTTCTGATAGTAGTTCTGGATTATCGGGTTTCTTGTCTAAAGCGCGTGCCAACTGAAAACGAGCTTTGCTAAGGTCATCTTGCATGCGATATAGTTCTGCTAAAGCGATAACAGGTGCCACACTTGATGGACTGGTTTTCGCCATCAGTTTCAATTTATCCTCAAGTTCAGTACGTTGTCCTAAATTGTAATATGTCTCTGACAGAGGTTTTATGAAAATGAGCTTGTCACTTACAGAAGTACTTAGTTCCCAACATCTCCAGTATTGTGCGATTGCTTGTCTCGGTTTTCCTGCAAGTTTATAAGTTCCTGCAAGTTCACTACGGATGTCAGTTGCTTCAGGACGCAATCGTATTGCTTTCTTTAGGCTATCAATTGCTTCGTCAAAATTTCCGGAGACTTTTGCTATTTCTGCGATGAGTTGATGTCCATCAGGATTGCGCGGACTGTGTGCAACGACTTTCTTAGCAAATTCTGTTGCTTCTTCAAAATCCATCACATTCAGGTAAGAACGTGCAATGTTAGCGTAATATTCTCGTGCATTTGCGTTGTCTACATCAATAAGGCGAGTAAAGATGGTGTTAGCATCATCCCGTCTACCTTGCTGTTCGTATATTTTTGCAAGCCATCGGTTTATGATGACATCATCTGGTTTGAGTTCCTTTGCTTTTAATAGCACTTCTAAAGCATAGGTTATATTTCCTAACTTCAGATACATTTTCGCAAGTCGTTTCTGATGGTCAAAGACCGTTTCAGACGGTAGATTTGACGCTTTGAGTTCGGCTTCTGCTTCTTCAATTTTCTCTACAAGCGTACCTTGTCGCCGAAAAAGTTCAATTCGTTGATCATTCATCTTTTCAGCAAAAAACTCGTTTGGCGCGAGTTTCGCAGCTTCAGTGAATTCAACCAATGCATCGTCAAACTTACTATTCGCCATGAGACGTTTTGCTAACGCTTCGTGATAGCGATATTCTTCAGGTTTCAACTCCACAGCTTTACGACTTGCAGCTAATGCTTCTGTTTTATATGCTTTGGTATCAAGAAGTCTTGCTAAACGGTCGTAATTTTCAGCAACGTTTTTTGCACCCGCAACCATACGATTCCAAGTTTCAATTGCTTTCTCACGGTTCCCTTGTCGGAAATAGAACTCACCGAAATACTCTATATAGTCAAGATTGTTTGGAGTTATGGAGAGTGCTTTTTCATATTGTGCAGCAGCATCTTCCATCCATTCATGGCCGGTATATATTTCTGCAAGGATAAGATGTGTTCCTGCATTATTGGGTGCACGGTCAATCATCCGTTGATATGTTGTTCGTGCTTTTTCTTCGTCATCTAAATGTAAGTACAACTCGCCAAGTTCCCTGTATACACCGAAATTGTCTGGGTCTTGTTGACTGATGGCTTCATATTCCTCAGCAGCGCCAGCGTATTTTTCTGCATTACGAAGTGCAGATATAAGATTTAAGCGTAGGTTAGTGTCTGTTGGTGCGAGTTCAACGCCTTTACGATATGTTTTTATACCTTCTTCCTGCTGTTGGTCTTCAATATATGCGGCAGCAAGGAGTCCAAGTAACTCCGGTTCGTTTGGTGTCTCTTCAAGTTTTACCTGATAGTATTCAATCAATCCTTTCCAATTGCTGTCCGCTGCATAAATTCCAATAATACGATGTTGTAGGTCTTTCCGCAACCAATTACCGGGAGCAGTCAATGATAATGCTTCATCGTAACTTTCTATAGCATTTTGATATTCTGTTTTCGCTTCATAGATGTTACCGATTTCTCTACGACTCAGACATATACGGTATGGATCGTCTTTCTTTAGTTTTATAATTTCTTGATGTTGTTCAATTGCTTGTTCATATAGTTCTTGCTCGCGGAATAGGTCTGCAAGTTCTATTCGTGCAAAGATGTCATTTGGATCTAATTCAGATATTTTTTGCCATGCTTTTACCGCTTCATCTATTTTGTCTCGTCTGAAATATGCATGTCCAAGCGACTTATATATTTCAGTTAATTCTTCTGGTGGTACATCTTGTGCTTGTTCAGACAGTGTTGCTGCTTTTGTTAGTTCACGTATAGCGTTTTCATGTTGGCGTAAGGTAACATATATTTTGCCAAGTGCAAAAAATGCGTAATAATTGTTGCTGGATAATTCAGCTGCGCGCTGATATGCAGCAACTGCATCTGTATCTTTCCCAAGTCGTTTTTGTATGTGACCTACAATCAGTTGGAGATTAGCATCATTTGGTTTAGCTTCTGCTTCCGCTTGATAGTCAGACAACATAGCCTCTAAACCATCACCTTCAAGGTAGAACTGGTATAGACGGTCAAATGTACTACCTTCTTTTGGCTTGCGTTGAAGCATAAGCTTATATCGTTCAATGACTTTTTCGTTGGATATTTCACTCTGTGCAAAAATGCTTATATCTAAACAGAAAATACCAAAGAAAACAAGACTCAATATATAAGCTGCAATGTGAAGTTTACCTGTTTTTTTCACCTAAACGACCTCCATTTTATGTTATGTCTACCAGGGTTATTCAGTTTTCCTAATCTTTGGATTTTTCAAAAATGAACCCCGCGGTAGGAGCGACCTCCCGGTCGCGATTTTCTCAGGAAACGACTAAAATAGCTAAAACTAAATAACCCTGTATGTCTACATACCTTTATTGTAGTATTTAGAAGGTTATGCTGCCAACGCAGCGAATATCGCTTTGATATAACCCACAGAATATGCTAACCCAACATTGCCTTCTAACCTTGGAATGTGGTCTGCATTAATACATCCATTAAACCCAACCTTTTTTAATTCACTGACAATTCTATACATATTCATATCACCATCATCAAGTAACGTTTCCTCAAATGCCCCAGCAGTCGCAAGACTTCCTCGGACATTACGCAGGTGAACCATAAAAATACGTCCCTTGCGACCATAATTGTTAATCTCATCAAGTACGATGGCACTCCCTCCAGCTTCAGCACGGGTTCCACAACAGTATAAATAACCGACATTCCTGCTTGGGAACGCATCAATCACGCGATGAAACCCCAATGTACCGAGTGGTGTATCAGGATTCGGAACATCAGACGGATGGATAGCAAGTTTAATGTCATGTTCATCAGCAATTGGAACTAATGCATCGTATACTTCACAGAAACGTTTCCACCACTCCTCAAGTTCTGCCACCGTTGGTGTTTCAGGAGGGTTCTTTGTTGCTGCACGACTTTCTCCACGAGACGTATAGCCTCCACGATGTACCGCAGTATACCGTGTCATTAGATAGTCAAACGTATCACCCCAAAACCTTTGTCTTGCTATAGGGACTCCTGCTTCTGCAAACACTTGGAGTGCATTGCAAGTGTTCTCTAATTCCTTTTCCCCATCCGTTTGTCCTTTCATGAACTTTTCAGTGATGTTTGGTAGGGTAACACGATTTATGTCTAATCCATAGGAACGTATCCGTTTTTTTATTTTTAGTAGTTCATCTAAATCGGGATACCCTTGTTCCTTGACACCGGGAAATGAACCGCCATTTCCAAAGTCAATACAATCAGCACCGAGTTGGGTTACCTGTGTCAGATATGTGTCTGTAAGTCCGCCATCCCAGACAGAAACTTTCATACTTCCTCCTTTAACAAAGGTAATGCTACAGGATGTCCAGATTCAACGGATTGGTATGCAGCTAAAGCGATTTCAACTGCTGCCCTACCATCACGTCCTGAAATTGGAGGGGGTGTGTCTTGTCGAACCGCATTAACAAATACGCGTATTTCTTGTTGCACAGGCGGCGGTACTTTAATATCGCTAATGCGTATACTTCTTCCTTCCCCTTCAAAAGGTTTTATCTGAATAGATGCATCACCACCCCATATTTGTGGGAAATAGATAGATCCTTTTTCACAGTCAACTCTCCCGCCGTAACCACCTACCGCAGCAACATGACTGGAATGTAACAATCCCACAGCTCCATTCTCAAAATTCAATGAAGCAAGCACAACATCAGGATAGTCTGTATGTTCTTGGACGTATTGACCACCTGCAGCAAACACGGATTTTACATCTCCGCAGGTCCACCGCATAAAATCTATCTCATGTGCGTTGATTTCCATGAGACTGCCACCGGACTTTGCCCTTTCCAACCGCCATGGAGTGCGATGTCCACCCCGCCAAGGTCCACCAATACGATGCACCATCATGTTGACAGGTACTCCTAATTCGCCGCTATGGACAATTTCACGTACTCTGGAATGTGTGGCATGGTAACGACAGACCAAACCAATTGTCAATTTGACTCCGTTTTCCGATGTCGCTTTGATCATTGCATCACAATCTTCCAATGTGGGTGCCATCGGTTTTTCGGAGAAAATGTGTTTTCCAGCATTTGCAGCGTCAACCGCCATCTGTGCATGTAAGAATGGTGGTGAAGCAATAAGGACTACGTCAATATCATCATTTCCAAGCAGTTCATGGTAATCAGTTGTGTAGTTTGTGTCAAGGTTGTCAGCAAGTGTTTTTGCTAATTTCTGCTGTAGATCACTGACGCAAATGACCTCTATACCTTCAACAGCATTCGCTCCATTTGCAAGGCTTCTGCCCATACCACCACAACCAATTACCCCTACTCCAACTGTTTCCATATAATTTATACCCCAAATTTACCAATTGTTGAGAAAACCTACACCAAGACACTGCTGCGAAACAAATGATAATAGCTAAACAGACAATAAACCAATTCCAAAAATTCTCAATTCAATTATCTACGTCTTGACTTGATCTGTCCCCATGTCACACTCAAATGTTTACTTGTAGGACTAACATCAAGACCTTCTGCATTCATATTGTGTACTACTTCAGCAGCAGTCAACGCACGGTCATATATACGAAATTCGTCTATATATCCTTAGTATAGCATCACAATTACAACCATCAGACCTATCACCAATAGCAAGTTTTAGACCACCTTTAGCAAGATTACCACCTGCAACTGAATGCTGTATAGCAAGTTCTCCATTCACATAGTAATTTGCTACAGAACCATCATAAGTACCAACAAGGTGTAACCATTTGTCAAGTGGGATATCTTCCTGAACAGTGTGTTCGGCAGCTTGTGTCGCATTATTACCAACTTTGACAAAAAAACCATGTCGGTTGTCATCGTCATCATAATATAGACTTGCGACTTTACTGTTTGTGGGTTCATCATCAAGAGAAATAATTCGATTCCAACTATCATCCAGTGCTATGATATATACCCAACATTCCAATGTTATCTCATTCCAATCTCTGTCAATTCTGGGTGGGTTTGTATCTTCTACAAGAAGATAGTCTACTTCACCGTCAAGTAGGATACATTCACCCACCTTACAATCAGGTGCAAGCGCGAGTTCAGGATCTCCATTAACTCTTGCAATCAGTCCAGCATACGTGTCTTCAACGTAATCTTGTATCTGCACTGTACCGCTATCAAATGACCAATAAGCCACTAATCCATCCTCAACAGCACCAATAATAGCATCTGTCGAATATGTAGTCATAAACAAGAGAAAACAAATAATCGCTATTACCTTTATTGATAAAAAGGCCTGTTTCATAGCAAGAATACCTCCTATGCTGTATGTATTATAAAAGTTAATACAGAATTGGGTATAACTTTTGAGACCAATATTCCTCCCAATTATAACCTATCGAGACTTACGCAGTTTTCATGATTTAAACAAGAATTATGACGAAAATGATGTAATTTTCAGCATTTTAAACTTCCAGCGCCGCTAACAAAACCCACCTACCTTTATGCGTAAGTCCTAACGATGCATTTATTCATCAATAAGAAAGGGTAATGAAAAACATAATTCTAATATAACGACTTGTGCCAGTTAACCCATTGTTTTCAAAGTTTTTACATATATTAGGTTTATAATGCATACATATCGTCCCTACGGGACTAAAGAGGATGTACTATACCGTTTTTCTATAAACATATCGTCCCTACGGGACTGAAGATCGTTTCAAACTATGAAGGACACCTGCAAAACGCCATGCTTATGTGAAACAATGATTAACATATAGTTATTTAGCACAACTCGTTAATATAGGTCTCGTATAGCACGACGACGACGGTCTTCTCGAATATCTTCTCTTTCTTCATCAGAAACTTGGTCAACACCTACAGCCCTTATTGAACGATATTGCGCCGCTTCACTTCTACGTTTAAAGAGTCGGAAATAATCAAATCTTGTAAGGGTTGGTGGGATATTTCCTGGGCAAAGAGAATGTAAACCTACATTTACTCTTGGTCCCATAGCGACCCGTGTGACACCGACACCTTTCCAATGAATGCCGTCCTGACTTGCAAAAGCCATGAATTGATTACCTCTACGTTCAAGACGTAAGAATAGTTCGCGAACATTCCGCATTCCCCCGCGAGCGACAAGACTAAACCGACGATTGACATGTCGTTCAAAACGAACATCTCCACGGAAAGCGTGCGGTCCCGAGGTTTTCTCTAATCGTACGAACTGGTTTTCATTTTTCCATATAATCAAACCACCATGTTCTCTGAGTTGCGATGAGATACGCATACGTGTTTCAATTGCAAAGTCTTCAGTAACATCCATCAGGAGTCGAGGTGCTGTCATATCTCCACCTCTACCATTTGGACCGTGCCACAAGTCTTGTCCTGGATCAGTTCGCATCTGAAGGTAACCTTGCCGTTCAGTCCAATCACCGCCTCCTTGCGGGTCTACCCATTGCCATTCAGGACGCATATCATTTCCAATAAATTCGTCATCAAAAACCATTTCAGTGAATTCGCCAGATGATGCCCAACCTTCAATTTTGATAGCAGAAATTTTATCACCAAAACTCTGCGGAAGAAGATGAAGATTTGGGAGTTCTTTCTTATAATCTTGCGGTTCCATCCGTATCATCAACTTTTGCCCTTCAAAATCAGGATGTTCATAGAAAACGACATCAGCCCCATCAGAAGGGAAATTCGGTCCTTTAAAGATTTGGACAGAGGAAATCCTGTCTTCAAACCAAGTACCACCCTGTGGTGTACGTAGGTTCGCTATATCACGCAATATTGTGATTTTCTTTCCTCTAAATTCAGTATCCTCATAACAGTGTACAATTAAGGGAATGGTGCCCCATTCCGGTCCCACAACATCTATTGTTGAACCGAAGTTGATAGAAGATACTCTATCAGCAAAGTTGTATGCGACATCATGCAAGTTAGGATAGAATCCAGGACCCAATGCTAACTTTTTCCCTTTGTAGTTAGCATGTTGATATAAGAGAGCCTTATAATTTGGACTGCCTGAAAAATTTGGACCTTTATAAATTTTCAGAGATGAGATATTATCTTGAAAACCAATTCTTCCTGTATGTGGTACAGGTTCCAAGATATATCCCATCCTACCGCGATAGTTTACATGCTGAAATGCCTCTACGATGAGACGGGGAATTACAACTGGCATCTTTTTCTCCTATGTGTTAATATGCATTCATTACAGTATTCTAACCACTTTTCTGTCAATTGTAAAAATATTAATCTTCAAAAGCAGCATCAAACGCAACAGCGGAAGGTTCAAAGTCATACCCTTTTACTGCACCACATGCTTCACTTGCGCCGTGTTCACGGTCCATACCACTGTCTTCCCATTCAATTGAGAGTGGACCATCATAACCGATGTTATTCAATGCACGAATAATTTCTTCGAAATCAATACTTCCACGACCGATTGAACGGAAATCCCAGAAACGTCTTGCATCTCCGAATCCGAGATGACCACCGAATACACCTGCTAACCGTGGTGTGTCTGCCCACCAGACATCTTTCATGTGCACATGATAGATACGGTCGCGGAAAATCTCTATGAATGCGACATAATCGACGCCTTGATATCCAAGGTGACTTGGGTCATAGTTGAAACCGAATGTTTCTCTACCATCAAGGACATCAATTGCGCGTTGTGCAGTTACGATGTCAAAAGCAATCTCAGTTGGATGTACTTCCAGTCCGAACTTCACACCGACCTCATCAAAGACATCAAAAATCGGATTCCATCTCTCAGCAAAGTCTTTGAAACCGGCATCAATTTCTGATGCTCCAACAGGGGGAAATGAGTATAGAAAATGCCAGATAGAACTTCCTGTAAATCCGTTTACGACATCTACACCGAGTTGCGCTGCAGCACGTGCTGTGTTTTTCATCTCTTCCGCAGCTCGCTCCTGGACACCTGAGGGATCACCGTCCCCCCATATTGCTTCTGAGAGTATCCCTTGATGTCTGCTGTCAATGTTGTCACATACTGCTTGTCCGACAAGGTGATTGCTTATTGACCACACCTTCAAGTTATACTTTGCAAGCAGGTCATGTCTACCTTGGCAATAACCATCATCGGATAGTGCTTTGTCTACTTCAAAATGATCACCCCAGCAAGCGAGTTCTAAACCGTCATAACCCCACTCACTGGCTTTCTTTGCCAAATCTTCAAGTGTTAAATCTGCCCACTGTCCTGTAAACAGAGTCACAGGTCTTGCCATATTGTATCTCCTTCTTTACATTGAAATTCTTTACATTGAAATTTATTTTTTACTTCATATAAGCAGGATTTACGCAAAAAAGGTAGACGTGCTTTGTAAGCGCGCTGGAAACCCATAAAAACGCTGATAATTGCATCATTTTCAGCAGTTTTCTTGATTAAATCAAGAAAACTGCGTAAGTCCTGATAAGATAATTTTTACGACTACTACGCAGGAGGTGTATAACTTGCATCAACCCAACCCCGCTGCTTTCCACTTTCTACCGCAATATTGATGAAATGGACACCACGTGCGCCATCTTGCACAGTTGGGAAATCGGTGTCAAATTCACCTGGGGTTTCACCTGTTATTCTTGCTGCCATTGTGCGAGAAGCGTTGACATAAATATTTGCAAATGCCTCTATGAATGCTTCGGGATGACCAAAGGGTATACGAGAATTGTGTTGTGCGATCTCGGCAAGATAGTCATTCCCACGTTTATATACCTGTTCGGGGCCGTCAGGATAACGGACATAGAGGTAATTTGGGTTTTCCTGATGCCAATCTAACGATGCATCTGTTCCATAAACACGAATACGTAAATTGTTCTCTTCTCCGACAGAGATCTGCGATGCAAAAAGGACACCGCGAACACCTTTCTCATAATGTACTAAAAGGTTTCCATCATCTTCTAACAACCGTCCTTCAACAAAAGTGGTCATGTCGGCACAGACTTCTTCCATTTCAAGTTGTGTAATGTAATGTGCTAAATTTTCTGCGTGTGAACCGATGTCCCCGATACATGACGATGCGCCTGCTTGTTTCGGATCTGTACGCCATACTGCTTGCTTAGCACCTTCGTCCTCTAAAAATGTTGACAACCAACCCTGCGGATATTCTACGACTATCTTCCGAATTGTTCCGAGTTTCCTTTCTTTGACAAGTTCCCGTGCTTGTTTCACCATAGGATAACCCGTATAGTTGTGCGTCAGAGCAAAAACTACATCGTGCTCATTCACAAGACGACACAATGTTTCTGCATCTTCTACTGTTGTCGTCATCGGTTTATCACAAACCACATGAAATCCTGCTTCTATGAAGGTCTTTGCAACATCAAAGTGAACATGATTAGGTGTGACAATTGAGACAAAGTCAATTCTTTGACCTTCGGGAAGTTGACTCTCCTTCTCTGCCATCTCCTTATAAGAACCGTATACACGGTTATCGTCAAGATAGAGTTCTTTACCTTGTTGCTTTGATTTTTCTGGAGACGAAGAAAATGCACCAGCAACTAAATCTATTTCACCATCAAGTGCAGCAGCCTTGCGATGCACAGCTCCAATGAATGCATCCGGACCACCGCCTACCATTCCATAACGTATTTTCCTACCAAGTGGCATATTGCGTATCCATTCCTTTGTTCGGTGTGCGATGACATCTGCACGTGACATCTCTTGTTTAATCAACACACCAGATAAAATATAATGAGTATTATAGAATTATCACATATTAAATCAATTTTTTCAAGGTCTTTTTGTTTTGTGCAGGGTTATTCAGTTTTCCTAATGTTTGAATTTTTCAAAAAATAACCATTCGGTAGGAGCGACCTCCTGGTCGCGATTTTCTCAGGAAACAGCTAAAATACCTAAAACTGAATAACCCTGTGTTTTGTGAAGGTTTATAGGGATTTTGGTATTAGTGTGAAGCAAGATTCATTGATTGGCTTGATTAGTTGTTGATGTTGCTGCATACCATTCCTATGGAATATTTTCTCTAAACAGGAAGAACTGATGTGATAATCCTGTAATTCTAACAGGACTTATACCAAATAAACGGAATTTATCTTTTTCCAACGGTAGGTGCGGTTTCCTAACCGCACACTTAGCAAGACGAATCACGCTAATTGGGTATTACGCATTTTTCATGATTTGATGAAGTATTATGATGAAAATGATGCAATTATCAGCGTTTTTATGGGTTTCCGGCGCGCTTACAAAGCACCAAATCAACGGTATGAATGCTATTTAGGCATTCACCGCCTACAGTTTTTGCGTAAGTCCTGTCTAATAATACTGAAAATTCTGGTTCATACAAAAAAATCAACACCAAAAACTATTGTTTTGATGTTGATTTTATCAAGCACACAAGAAGAATTTGAAAAGATCAATTTTATACTATCTTCCCCATCCGTTCTGAGGTCTTTGTCGCCGTTGAAGGATGACACGATCCCCTTCTGCTATACCACTTTTTACGATGACTTCTGTTTCGTTCTGTATACCAGTTTCAATGGGGGTTTCAATACCTTTACCACCATCACCGTTCTCCTTCATAACAAACTTCCCTTTTATAATATTTACCTGTGCCGGTACGCCATTTGCTTTCTTTTCGTCATTGATTAAGAGTGATATAGTTGCTGGTCCATTAACCAAACCACGTTGTGAACCATCCAAATTTATTGTTACGCTACCGCTACCAGCACTTTCAACAGTACCATTAAATGTTTTCTCACTTATAGTTTGCATCGTTACCGGTTTACCGACTTTGAAAGCCGATGTATTCCCAACTTGTGCGACAACCGTAGCAGAATTCTTGTTAATAACCGCATCAATAGGAAGCAGTAGAACATTCTTTTCTTCATAGGTAATAATGTCAACATCAGCACTCATACCCGGGCGGATGTTACCCGACGTATCGACCACCTCAATCATCACCTCAAATGAAATGATGTTGTCTTGCTGCTGTCCACTTGGTGATATTTCGTAGACATTTCCGTTGAATTTTCTTGTTTGGAAAGCATCAATCTTAATCACCGCTGGTTGGCCAAGTTCAAGACGTTCCATATCTACTTCGTTGATGAAGGTTTTCACGACCATTTTTGAGAGATCGGCAATCGTCATGATAGGAGGACTCTGTGAAAATGCAGAACGTCCAGAAGTAACAATTTCACCTTGTTCAATTTCAAGTCGTGTTACTGTACCTGACATGGGAGCCTTAATAACTGTCCAAGCAAGACGTTCTTCTTGGTTCTTCAAGGTGCTTTGCCTGCGTAAAAGATTAGCATCTGCACTGACGCGAGATTGTTCTGTCATCAACTTTTCATTGTCAATTGTTGCATTTAACTCCTCCAACTGAGTCTTAGTATTATCCAGGCGTATTTGGCTTTCTTCTTCTGCCTTTTCACGTGTCTTTTTTAAATGTTCAAGGTTTAGTTGTTGGTAACTCAATTGTGATTCGCGCGTTTTTATGGCAGTCTTGCGAGCAAGAATAGTACGTTCTTGTGATTTGATGGTTTGCTTTTGTGATTCTACGCGCTTGTTAGCGTTTTGATACTGTGAATCCGCATTTGCATGACGAGATTTAGCATCTTCCAAAGATTGCTCGGAGACTAATTCCTTCTCAAAAAGAGACTTATTTCTTTCGTATTCTGATTTGGCAGTTTCTAACGAAATCTTTGAAGACGCAAGGGATGTTTCAAACTCAGCAAGTGTTAACTTGCCTTGTTCAAGTGATATTTTTGCTTGTTCTACTCCGATATTGTCCTGATCTAATAGATTTTTTGTCGCTTGAATATCTGTTTCGGCTGAACTGATTTGTGTTAGAGAAGTGGCTTTTGTCGTTTCAAGATTGGCTTGTGCTATTTTGACTGATGCTTCTGCCTGAGTCAGTTGACTGTTTAAACGTTCTTTTTTCAGTTCGATGTTTAACTGTGCCTGCATGAGTTGTGCTGCAGCAGCGTTAACATCAGCTTTTGCTTGCTTTTGTTCTTCCTGATATATTTCAGGATTAAGTTTGACTAAGATCTGACCTTTTTCTACGTAGTCACCATCATTAACGGGCAGTTCAACGACTTCCCCCTCCACATTAGACTTCACTTCAACATCAAGCAGTGGTTCTAAATTACCGGTTGCCCGGATACTCATTTGGAAGTCACCGCGTTTGACTACCTCAATTTTTGGTGCAAGTGAAGGGTCCACCCCGTTTTTGTTCCGGCTAAGCACAACCCAACCAGCAGCGACCACGAGAACAACTATAATACAAACAGTAATAATTAACTTTCTCAAAACTTATTCCTCCAAAATGATTCTTTAGAATTGTATCTGTTCTAATCTGTACGAAGGGCTTCAACAGGTGTAAGTTTCGCAGCTTTGTGCGCAGGATAAAGACCAAAGAAAACACCTATTGCAACAGATACAACCAAAGCAATAAACATGGTTTCAAATGATATGACCGAAGGCCAGTTGCTTCCTTCCCATACAAACTTTGATATGAGCGCCGCCGTACCTTGTCCCATAAACACACCTAAGATTGAACCGAGAATTCCACCAGTTAGTGTTAAGACAGATGCTTCAATAAGAAATTGCGTAATAATATCGTTGAAAGTTGCTCCAAGTGCCTTACGTAACCCAATTTCTTTCGTGCGATCTGTAACGGAGACAAGCATAATATTCATCACACCGATACCTGCAACCATCAATGCAATACCCGCAATCCCACCCATGAGTGCTTTCATAACTAAACCGACTTTGTTTGCAGTAGCCAATTCTTCAGTGGCAGTCCAATAATTATATTCCTCTCCCGTGTTTTTGTGAATTCTACCTAAAATCTGTTTTGCGTCTGAGATGACCAACGGTATATTTTCTACCTCTGTCGCTTCAACACGAATTCGTTCAACGTCCTGCCGACCTTTGAACCGTTCTTGTAGAGTCGTAATAGGGATAATGAATCTATCATCCCAACCTGTCGTGTCCATCGCATCGCCCTTTTCTTCCATTACACCAATAACTTTAAGGCGCACTTCATACAATCCACTACGACCCCGCCAGAACGAAGGACGCGACGCTTTGATTTCTTTACCTACAGGATCTTCGTTGAGAAATACTTCCTCAGCAATCTTTGAACCTATCACAGCAACACTACTTGAAGATTCAACCTCTTCTGGACGGAAAAACCTACCACTTGAGGTGTACCAGTTATATGATCTATCATATCCTGCGGTAGATGCGACTATTCTGGACTCTTTTGAACGTCCCTTATAACTTACATTCCAACCCGGCATATCATCTTCAGCGACGACATTCACGATTCCGCGAGCATTTCTCAAGATTTCAAACGCATCATCAGTTTCAAGGTGTTCTGCTCGGTTCCGTCGCCAACGACTTTTACCTCTGACCGCTTCACCTGCAGCACGACTTAAAGTACCCGATTGCCGATCCCAATCATCTTTGTAGATTTCTATTATCTTTGTACCGCCAGTACGTTCGATTTCACGTAACACCATTTCCGTAGAACCATCACCAACAGAGACCATACTAACAACAGAGCCAACTCCTACGATTATCCCCAATATGGTCAAACTGGAACGTAGAGGATTACGTCTTAGACTGACAATACCTAATATAATACATTCAAATAGACTCATATTGATTTCCTCTTATTACTCAGTTCGCAATGCTTCTATTGGAGACAAGGCAGACGCTTTTAATGCTGGATACAGACCGAATGATATACCAATCAATGCTGAAAATGAAACTGAAATTATGACCCAACTTAAGGAAATAACTGAAGGCCAATCAGGTACAAGTTTAACGATCTTCACTGCAAGAAGTGCCATGCCTTCACCTGCAAGATAACCCAAACCTACACCAATTGCTCCACCAATTAGACACATTGATATTGATTCTATAAGGAACTGAACCAAAATATCTAAACGTTTTGCCCCGAGTGCTTTTCTTAGTCCAATCTCACGTGTACGTTCAGTAACAGCAACCAACATCATATTCATTATCCCAATACCACCAATAAGTAAAGAAAATCCAGCAATACTGCCAAGTGCGATTTTAATGACTCTACTAATTTTTTCCAACTGTGCCATACCTTCACGCATATCCCTAAGGCTAAAAAAGTCGTCCTGATTGTTATGTCTTTTTCTCAGGACATCTTTTACCTCTTCAATCGCTTTTGGCACATCCTCAACAGTTTTTGCGTGTACTGAAAGCATGGTAATATAGTCGTTACCTGTAAAACGTTCTTGTGCAGTTGTAAGAGGCAAGAAAAGCATATCGTCAAGGTTCCATCCGAATCTTAGACTTCTACCCCTTGGATTCATTACGCCTATAACAGTAAATCGCTCAGCAATTCGAGACTGATCCTTTCTACCCCATCGGTCATGTCGATCTCCACCACGACCAATTTTGATTTCTTTGTTAATTGGTGACATATTCCCGAATAGGTTAAAGGCTACCTCTGTTCCTAATACACAGACTTTTGCTTTGTGCTCCATATCCTCGTCAGATATAAAACGACCTTCCTGAATACCCCAATCCATTGCATCTGAAAATGAAGCATCTACACCATTATATCCGCTACGCGCTTCCGAACCATCAGAAGTTTGAATTAAGACTCCTCTCCATTCTGGTATTCGGGGAACGGCAACTTTTACGGATGGACATTCCGCTTCTATCATTAATACGTCTTCGTACTCAAAATGTTCGTTGCTACGATTAGGCACCCAATTACTCCCAACACGTTTATAACTGCTACGAAACATCGTAAATTGGTTGACACCCCCGAGTTTTTGTGCATCTTGCAACACAATCTCTTTTGCACCATCACCAATTGAAATCATAGCAAGGACAGAAGCAACGCCAATGATTATACCCAGCATTGTTAACAATGACCGTAATTTGTTACTACGGATAGCTGAAATACCAACGAATAATCCCTCGAATATGCGCATCGTCTATCTCCCAAAGCCCATAAAAGTAGTTATTCTCCACCTTGTAAGTTAGACAGAAAAAAGCACAAAAAGTTCTAAAATTTATTTTTAGAGAATTGTTGGTTATTTCATCCTTATTGTGTGATAAGATTCAATCATTGCTGGAATAGAATTGTAGCAAATTTTGACGTAAAATTGCGAATTGGGTTTATTGTGTTTTGTTATGGTTGATTTAAAAAATACAATTGCTTCAATTTACGATGTTATAGTCATGTGGTTTATATTACCTATTGCAATTGGTAGGATGCAATTGGTAGGAGCGACCTCCCGGTCGCGACCGTATGAAGATTGTGCTACAACTGACCTCACAATCTGACAGAATGCCTATTATTGGCGAAGGTATTGTATTATTAGAAGTGGTATTATACCCACTAATTTACTTCTATACTCTCAAAAAGTTACCTAATAGACTTTTACCAGCAGTAGTTAAAATAGACTCTGGATGAAATTGCACCCCCCAGATAGGTAAGGTTTTATGTCGGATTCCCATAATTTCGGCTTGATCCGTCCATGCTGTGATTTCAAGACAATCTGGCAATGTCTCTTTTCTTAAAATAAGGGAATGGTAGCGCGTTGCTTTAAACGGATTGTCTAAATCCCTGAAAAGTTCTTTGTCATTATGATGAATCATAGAAGTTTTTCCGTGCATTAACCGATCTGCGCGTACGACTTCTCCACCAAACACATCACCCACACACTGATGCCCCAAACATACACCTAAAATCGGCACTTTTCCAGCAAAGTGTTTTATTACATCATTGGATATACCTGCCTCTCTTGGAGTACATGGTCCGGGAGAGATGACAACACGTTCAGGTTTCAAAGCATCTAATTCTTCTATGCCGATTTTACGACTACGATGTACCTCCAATTCCGCGCCAAGTTCCCCAAAATATTGTACAAGATTATATGTAAATGAGTCGTAGTTATCTATCATTAAGACCATCTTCTTGCCTCCTATAACACCAAACCTTGCTGCGCTATTTCAATCGCAGTGAGTAAAGCCCATGCCTTGCTCACGGTTTCATAATACTCATTTTCAGGTACCGAATCAGCAACGACTCCACCTCCAGCTTGTACATAAGCTATACCGTTCTTGATAACTGCTGTTCGAATCGTAATTGCGGTGTCTGCACTACCAGAAAAACTGAAGTAACCGACTGCACCACCATACGGACCCCGCCGAGTCGGTTCCAATTCGTCAATTATCTCCATTGCACGTATTTTAGGGGCACCAGAAAGTGTGCCAGCAGGTAAGCAGGAACGTATGACATCAAATGCGGTAAGATTATCGCGTAATTGTCCCGTAACATGTGACACAATGTGCATCACATGCGAATAACGTTCAACTATCATTAGTTCCGTCACCTTAACGGTGTGATATTCACACACACGTCCAAGGTCGTTACGTCCCAAGTCAACCAACATGACATGTTCGGCGCGTTCCTTTGGATCAGCAAGGAGTTTCTGTTCAAACTCACGATCTTCAACGTCTGTCTTACCACGCGGAAGTGTTCCCGCAATGGGTCGCGTCTGGACAAGACCATCTTCAACACGTACCATCATTTCAGGGGATGCCCCGACAATTTCAAATCCATCACACTTTAGGAAGTACATATAAGGCGATGGGTTTACAACTCGTAACGCTCGATAGATATCAAATGAATCAACGGATACAGGACGGCTAAACCGTTGGGATGGTACAACCTGGATTATGTCCCCTGCTGCGATGTATTCTTTCGCTCGCATCACCGCTGCTTCGTACTCTGACTTTGTAAAATTTGAAGGTGGGTCTGGAACAGTATCTGGATGACTATCACTGTCACTAACAGCAATTTCTCTTTGGTGTTCTTCAGAGACTGAAGTTAGTTTTTCAACTAACTTGTCAATTTTGCTAACAGCATCTGTGTAAGCTGCATCTACATCTTTGTTAATATGCGCATTTGCTACAACCTTAATCTGATGATTTACATGGTCAAATATCAAGATTGTCTCAGCAATCATGAAAAAGCAATCAGGAAGTTCCAGTTCATCTGCTGTATCATCGGGTAGTTCTTCTACGAAACGCACCATATCATAACTCAGAAAACCGACTGCACCTCCATGAAATTCTGGCAAACCATCTACACTAACGGGTTGATAATTTTGCATTACTTCTTCAAGGGCAGCCAATGGATCCTCGTACTCTTTAGATACCTTTTCACCTTTTGTCAAATACTCAATAGTTACTTGGTGTCCCTTGCTTTGGAATAAGACAGATGGTTGACTACCCAAAAACGAGTATCTCGCTACGGTTTCTCCACCTTCAACACTCTCCAATAAGAACGCATGTTTGTTGGGTAATAACTTATAGAAGGCAGATACAGGCGTCTCCATATCTGCTAAAATTGACCGATATACAGGTATGGTATTTCCATTTCTTGATTTTTTCTTGAATTCATTTAAAGTTGGATAATACATTGAATAACTCCTAATTTGTATATTCTACATCAAAATTAATTTCATTTACTTACAATATGTCTATAAGACACAAGAATAATAACCATTTTGCATGATTGATAATCAAATTTATCAAAATGATTTGATGCCAATATACCCAATATACAATGAATCAGGAAAATCAATGACTAATAAACCTCGTTAGCATCAAATATTTTTTGTCCTACCACACTTGTTGAATCACCGTCGGGGGAGACTTCGCGAAAGAAACAGGAACGAAAACCTGTATGGCAAGCTGCTACTTTCTGAGCAACTTTTATGAGTAGGGCATCGCCATCACAGTCAACTGCAATGGACTCAACGGTCTGTGTATGCCCCGAAGTCTCCCCCTTAATCCACAACTTTTGACGAGAACGACTCCAGAAGCAGACACGTCCTGTTGACAATGTTTGTTTGATCGCTTCAACGTTCATATAACCTACCATCAACACTTCATTGTTTGTCTTATCTTGTATAACTGCTGCAACCAGTCCGTTGTGATCGAACTTTATTTCTGATAGGAATTTCATAGTTTCTCCTTCGTTATAAAAACAAAAAACCTTATGCCACTAACTTTGGTGTGTGCATAAGGCTTACAAGTAATAATAGAATAGACCTAATTTGGCTTAGCGCGCACACCCCCATATACTGGTATCGGAACGCCACCAATGCCAATCGTTGGAAAATCTATGTGAACTGGATTGTGTCTTAGAATATTTCATTACATACGTCATTGTTTTGCAGGTGTCACAACTTATAACTTCTATTTTTTGTTTAATAATACCATATTTGAACTCAATATGCAAATAAAAAATGCCGTCAGGCAGGATTATTCAGTTTTCCTGATTTTTGGATTTATCCAAAAAGAAACTACGCGGTAGGAGCGACCTCCCGGTCGCGACCGTTCACTGCGTTGGTAGGAGCAACCTCCCGGTCGCGACCGTTCACTGCGTCGGTAGGAGCAACCTCACGGTCGCGACCGTGCCCTGCGTCGGTAGGAGCAACCTCCCGATCGCGACCGTTCACTGCGTTGGTAGGAGCAACCTCCCAGTCCCGACCGTTCACTGCGTCGGTAGGAGCAACCTCCCGATCGCGACCGTTCACTGCGTTGGTAGGAGCAACCTCCCGATCGCGACCGTTCACTGCGTTGGTAGGAGCGACCCGTTGCAAACCATTGGGTGAAAGAACACATGGCATTCACCATGTTTCATACCTTTGATTTGAAAATTAAATAATCCTGAAAATCCTGGTTCAGACAAAGAATGAGTTAACTCCAAAAAGTAAGCAACACAGGATTAACAGCTGTGATAGAATTTACTCAATAAATTGAAAACTGAACAAACCCTGCAAGAATGTAAGGGTGTGTAAAGTTTTTGTAGAAACCCTGATATTATAGTGGATTTTAGAATTATTTTTACACTTTCAGGTGTAGGAGGGAACTCCGATTCCCGACTATCAAGGTGTTCAGTCGCGATTCGGAGATCGCTCCTACAGAAAAAGTGTAAAAATAATTGTATATTTCACTACAATACCTTCGCCATTTTTGAGTGTTTCAATTGAATGAGTATATAGTGTTGATCTACCATTGCTCTGTGATATTGTTAGGATTACATAAATAAAAATAACTTCAGGTTTTCGTTGAAGTATTTTTAATTATCATAGCGTCTAATTTGACGATAGAATCTGACAGAATAATTTATATGCACAATCTGGATGAAGATAAATTAATTTATTAATTAATTTATTAATCGGGTAATAAATATTTTTCAGATGGTAGGCGGGGAATGCCTAAAGAAGCATGCGCGTATGGCATGCTCCATGATTCATACCGTTGATTTGGTGGTTTGTAAGCGCGCTCTTGGGACTTGATGTGCCAGCGCGCTTACAAAGCAGGGCTGCAGTTGGTAGCGCGCTTACAAAGCAGGGCTGCAGTTGGTGGTGCGCTTACAAAGCACGGCTGCAGTTGGTGGCGCGCTTACAAAGCACGCCTGCAGGTGGGTGGCAGTTGGGGGGCGCGCTTGAAAAGCACGCCTGCAGTTGGAGTGCAGTTGGGGGGCGCGCTTACAAAGCACGCCTGCAGTTGGTGGCAGGTTGGGGGGCGCGCTTACAAAGCACGCCTGCAGTTGGTGGCAGGTTGGTGGCGCGCTTACAAAGCACGCCTGCAGTTGGGTGGCGCGCTTACAAAGCACGCCTGCAGGTGGGTGGCAGGTGGGTGGCGCGCGGACAAAGCACGGCTGCAGTTGGGGGACAGTTGGGGGGTGCGCTTACAAAGCACGGCTGCAGTTGGTGGTGCGCTTACAAAGCAGGGCTGCAGTTGGTGGTGCGCTTACAAAGCACGGCTGCAGTTGGTGGCGCGCTTACAAAGCAGGGCTGCAGTTGGTGGCGCGCTTACAAAGCACGCCTGCAGTTGGGTGGCAGTTGGGTGGCGCGCTTGCAAAGCACGCCTGCAGTTGGTGGCAGGTTGGTGGCGCGCTTACAAAGCACGGCTGCAGTTGGTGGCGCGCTTACAAAGCACGGCTGCAGTTGGTGGCGCGCTTACAAAGCACGGCTGCAGTTGGTGGCGCGCTTACAAAGCACGGCTGCAGTTGGGTGGCAGGTTGGTGGCGCGCTTACAAAGCACGCCTGCAGGTGGGTGGCAGGTGGGTGGCGCGCTTACAAAGCACGTCTACCATCGGGGGGGCGCTTACAAAGCACCATAGGCGTCAATTTAAGAAAATATTGTTGTCATTTTTCTTGTGGGAGGGGTTTTCAACCTCGATTTGAGCGGAAATGCACTAAAAAATCGGGGTTGAAAACCCCTCCCACAAGAGGTGAAAATCCTTAAATTGACGCCTATGATTAGGTTTATAATGCACACATATCGTCCCTACGGGACTAAAGAGGATGTACTATGACGTTTTCTATAAACATATCGTCCCTACGGGACTAAAGAGGATGTACTATGACGTATTTCTATAAACATATCGTCCCTACGGGACTGAAGATCGTTACAAACTATGAAGTACACCTGCCAACGTCATGTTTATGTATAACATTGATTAACATACAGTTATTTAGCACAACTCGTTATATCAGCAATCTGACAGAATAATTTATATGCACAATCTGGCAGAATGTGCTACAACTACCCGCACAATCTGGCAGAATGTGCTACAACTACCCGCACAATCTGGCAGAATGTGCTACAACTACATGGAAGATTGTGCTACAACTGACCGCACAATCTGGCAGAATGTCTATTATTGGCGAAGGTATTGTCACTATAAAAGAAGTATCTAAAGTTTCTATCAAAGCTTGCTTGACGTAAGGGAACTGTGGACATCGTAGGGGCGAGGTTTCCTCACCTACGTAAAACCTCTGTTTGGGCGGGGAGACCCCGCCCCTACGCACAGTAACCAAAACTTTACACACCCAGAATGTAAAAGACACTTGACACGAATTCTGCTTAATGCTATTTTGGTTCTAATATTTTTACGCCTTCTTGAATACAAAGTTGTAGAGAGCAATTGCACACAAGGAGGATATGACAGAAAGGATATTCAGATGAGTATCAGCATCGGTATGGTGGGGTTAGGGATGTTCGGTCCCTCATTCATTCAATCGTATAAAGCACATCCAGACGTGCATCGACTTGCACTCTGCGATTTGCGGGAAGAACGTTTGTCAAAATGGGCAAAGCAATTTGAGATTTCGGAGACTTATACAAGTCTTGATGACATCTGCAAATCGGATTTGGATGCGCTTGTCATCATCACGCAACATTGGATGCACGCACCGCAGGCAATACAAGCAATGCAGTCGGGTAAGCACGTTTATACTGCTGTACCTGCTGCTGTGTCGTTAGATGAATGTGAACAGTTGGTACAAACAGCGCAACGGACTGGGATGATCTACATGAACGGTGAAACAAGTTATTTTCGTCCAGAGGCTGTTTTTTGTCGTCAGAAAGCGGCGGAAGGTGCGTTCGGTGAGTTTGTTCATTGTCGAGCTGAGTATTTCCACGATATGGAACATGGTCTATACGATGTATATAAAAACCGATGGGGTGATCAGTTTGGTCGTGACAAAACTGGCAGTATTCCTATGTATTATCCAACACATTCAACATGTTTTCCCATTTCTGTAATGAACGCTTATGCAACATCCGTTTCGGCACAGGGTTATATCTATCCTGACGATGATTGGTATCGGTTGGACACAATCCACAAAAACCCATATTCTAATGAAGTTGGACTTTTCTCAATGAGCAACGGGGCAACAATGCAAATCTGTGAGTTTCGCAGAATAGGTCATCCGGGTTGTGAACGTGCAAGTGGGATATATGGTACTAAAGGCAGTTATGAACAGAGTCTTGCTGGAACCGTATGGGCAACGAAACACGGAAGGGAGGCTGTCCAACCTACCCAAATGCATGAATACCTACCAGAAGAACTTGTGGATAATTTGGGGGGACACGGTGGATCTCATGCGTATCTGGTGCATGAATTTGTGGATTCTGTCAATCAGGAACGGTTACCACGCGTCAACGTATGGGAAGCGGTTCGATATTGTGCTCCTGGACTTGTAGCACATGAATCGGCACTTAAGGATGGTGAGCTGCTCCAAATTCCTGATTGGGGTGATGCTCCGACTGACTAAATTTACCTCATCCTCGTAGTTTGTGTAGCGTTTGCCACAACTTCAGATTTGTCTCTAAAACAGGATTTGCATGTGTCTGAACCAGGATTTCCAGGATTTTCAGATTTTCAGGATTTACCTAATAAATGTTTATTACTGAAATTCAGTTTAATGGATACAAAATATCATGGATGAGAATAACCCTATAAATCTGATAATCCTGGTTCATCCGCTATACTGACAACATCACTTTGTCATATCCCACATACGCACTGTATTGTCAAAGCTCCCACTCGCCAAAGATCGACCATCCGGACTAAACGCTACGCAGTTGACAGCATTCGTATGATCTCTTATCGTACGGATAGGTGTACCATCGCTTACTTTCCACAAACGAATCGTGTCGTCCCAACTGGCAGCAGCAACGGTGCGTCCATCCGGACTGAATGCAATCATGATAATATATGACGTATGTCCCTTCAACGTACGGAAATGGGTGCCGCCGCTTGCGTTCCACAAACGTACCGTCATATCACTACTCCCACTCGCAAGGAAGCGACTATCCGGACTAAACGCAACACTATTCACAGTATCCGTATGTCCTGTGAGCGTGTGGATACGGTGTCCAAACTTTAAGTTCCACAGACGGATATTATTGTCATAACTGCCGCAGGCGAGTGTGTTACCATCGGGACTAAACGCAACACTTCTGGCAGGATCCGTTTGTCCAGTGAAAGTGCGTATCTCTGTGCCATCGCTTGCGTTCCACAAACGGATAGTATTATCCCAACCGCCACTTGCGAGTGTGCTACCATCCGGACTAAACGCAACGTTCGCTACCCAACCTATATGCTCTGTGAATGTGACAGTATTGGTTCCATTATTTGTGTCCCACAATCGGGCAGTTCCGTCAAAACTGGAACTGGCGATCGTGTTACCATCAGGACTGAACACCACATTTCTGACAATACCCGTATGTCCACTAAATACACGTATCAATGTTCCGTTGCTTGTATCCCACAAACGGAGAGTCAAGTCATAACTGCCACTGACAAGTTTGCTACCATCAGGACTGAATGCGACACCGTAGACACTCCTGGTATGTCCTGTGAGTGTACCGATAAAATATGTTCTTTCAGGAATCATTTCCGTTTCTTCAGTGTCATTATCCGTTGGGTCTACAAAGGTTGTGTCAATATTTGTTCGTTTGCCAATCTGTGATGTGGTGTCTTCGTCGCCACCACACCCTACTATCATTATGCAGAGGAGAATGCTCAATATCAAAATACTTCTTTTCATAATAAACCCCATTACCTATTAATATCAGACAGAATACATCATATATGAAAAGAAGTCAATTATTTTATCTTTACCAGGATTTTCAGGATTATCAGATTAACAGGATTGGACTTTATGAGACGATTATGCCATACGCAAAAGTCAATTTTATCTGTTGATGTGATGGGAAACGCATCTAATCCTGGAAATCTGTAAATCCTGAAAACCTGGTTCAGACACATGGAAAAAACTTTACACACCCCATTGAGCTTACTATTACCCATAAGTCGAATTGGAGGGACAAAGGCTCGACATGCTGCTGTAGGAGGAGTTTCTAACCCGGATAGAGGACAGAAAACTGGTCATAAGAACTAAAAAACCTTGTGAAATTAGTCTAAAAGGCCTATAAAGGTATCCTACATCTAAAATATTGGTCAGTTTTCAGGCGTTTTTGAGCAACAGGCACCTACAAAAGACTTAACGGACTATACCCAAAAACTTATGGGTAATAGTAAGCCCATTGAGAAGGGTGTGTAAAGTTTTGGTTGCTGTGCGTAGGGGCGGGGTTTCCCCGCCCCATAGACGTCAATTTAAGAAAATATTGTTGTCATTTTTCTTGTGGGAGGGGTTTTCAACCTCGATTTGAGCGGAAATGCACTAAAAAATCGGGGTTGAAAACCCCTCCCACAAGAGGTGAAAATCCTTAAATTGACGTCTATGGGGCGGGGTCTCCCCGCCCCATAGACGTCAATTTATGAAAAAAGTGTTGGTGTTTCTCTTGTGTGAGTTTTTTTCAACCTCGATATGACAGAAGATGAACATAAAATCGGGGTTGAAAACTTCTCCCACAAGAGGTTAAAATCCTTAAGTTGACGCTTATGGGGTGCGCTTACAAAACACCAAATCAAGAAATCAACGGTATGAATGCCATTTAGGCATTCCCCGTCTACCATCGGAGCGCGCTTACAAAGCACGCCTGCAGTGGGGCACGCCAGCAGGTGAGGGCGGGGATGGCGCGCTTACAAAGCACGCCTGCAGTTTATGGGAGTATGGAGCGCGCTTACAAAGCACCCAGCAGTGGGGCACGCCAGCAGGTGAGGGCAGGGATGGCGCGCTTACAAAGCACGCCTGCAGTTTATGGGAGTATGGAGCGCGCTTACAAAGCACGCCTGCAGTGGGGCACGCCAGCAGGTGAGGGCGGGGATGGCGCGCTTACAAAGCACGCCTGCAGTTTATGGGAGTATGGAACGAGCTTACAAAGCACGCCTGCAGTGGGGCACGCCAGCAGGTGAGGCCGGGGATGGCGCGCTTACAAAGCACGCCTGCAGTTTATGGGAGTATGGAGCGCGCTTACAAAGCACGCCTGCAGTGGGGCACGCCAGCAGGTGAGGCCGGGGATGGCGCGCTTAAAAAGCACGCCTGCAGTTTTTGGGAGTATGGAGCGCGCTTACAAAGCACCCAGCAGTGGGGCACGCCAGCAGGTGAGGCCGGGGATGGCGCGCTTACAAAGCACGCCTGCAGTTTATGGGAGTATGGAGCGCGCTTACAAAGCACCCAGCAGTGGGGCACGCCAGCAGGTGAGGGCAGGGATGGCGCGCTTAAAAAGCACGCCTGCAGTTTATGGGAGTATGGAGCGCGCTTACAAAGCACGCCTGCAGTGGGGCACGCCAGCAGGTGAGGCCGGGGATGGCGCGCTTACAAAGCACGCCTGCAGTTTATGGGAGTATGGAGCGCGCTTACAAAGCACGCCTGCAGTGGGGCACGCCAGCAGGTGAGGCCGGGGATGGCGCGCTTACAAAGCACGCCTGCAGTGGGGCACGCCAGCAGGTGAGGCCGGGGATGGCGCGCTTACAAAGCACGCCTACCGTTGGAGAAATATTTTATTACCGAATTAATCTTCATTAGGGACGATATGTTTATAGAAAACGAATACCCTCTCAGTTCTTTAGTCCCATAGGGACGACATGTTTATTCTTCTATGTCGTTCCTACGGAACTCAATTGGGGTGGAAAACATTTATCTATAAACATATCGTTCCTACGGAACTATAGTGAAATATACAATTAAGTTTACACTTGTTCTGTAGGAGCGATCTCCGAATCGCGACTGGACGTCTTGATAGTCGGGAATCGGAGTTCCCGCCTACCCCTGAAAGTGAACGTTTTGATAGTCGGGAATCGGAGTTACCGCCTACCCCTGAAACTGGACGTCTTGATAGTCGGGAATCGGAGTTACCGCCTACCCTGAAAGTGTAAAAATAATTCTAAAATGCACTATAATGTCAGGGTTTCTACAAAAACTTTACACACCCCATTGAGAAAATGTGTTTGATTTAACTTACATTTTAGTGTATACTATGCAAATTAATGAAAGGTTTATGAAGTTTGTAATCATGGCAGCACGGTTTTTTACAAGTAACATGGACGATGAAAGCAGTTGGATAACGATTAACCTACACTGAATAAACGAGGTAACAAGGAGTATAGAATGGCTATTGAATACGCGGGAGCTTATGACACATCAGCAATTCCCGAAGATGTTGCCCGCGAAATTGAAATTTATGAGATACAACTCAACAGGGTACAAGCTGGTCAAGTTGAAGAATCTCTTTTTACTGAATTTAGACTACGGCACGGGGTTTACGGGCAACGTGATGATAGATCACAGATGATCCGTGTCAAAATTCCATTTGGCGGACTTACAGCCGCGCAGCTTGAAATGTTGGCGGATGTGGCAGAGGAATTCTCAGACAACATCATACACATTACCACACGACAAGATGTACAATATCACTACGTTGACATCAATAATACACCTGAACTGATGCGACGTCTAGCGAGTGTTGACATCACGACAAAAGAAGCGTGTGGCAATGTTGTGCGAAACGTAACAGCATGTCCACTTAGCGGTGTGTGCAATGACGAAACCTTTGATGTAACCCCATATTCAAAGGCGTTGTCTGCATTCCTATTGGGACACCCAGATGCACAAGATTTTGGTCGAAAATTCAAAATCGCATTTTCGGGTTGTGAGGAGCACGCTTGCGGCTTAGCAAACATGCACGACATCGGTGCGGTCGCTGCCGTTAAAGATGTGGATGGAGAAACCAAACGTGGATTTAGACTCTATGTCGGAGGTGGACTCGGGGCGGTACCACATCAAGCAAAAATCTTTGATGACTTCGTTCCCGCTGAAGAACTCCTGCCAATTTCACAGTCAATCTGCAGAGTTTTCTCCCGGTTAGGAGAGAGAAAAAACCGGAACAAAGCTCGACTAAAGTTTGTTGTTGCAAAATACGGTATTGAAGAATTCCGAAAGTTGGTGCTTGAAGATCGAGAAACACTACGGCATGATCCTGAATGGACAGCTTATCTTGACAGTCTTGATGCTTACGATGAATTTCCACTTAAGCCACCTACGCAGCTCAACGGTGCAACACGACCCGATGGGTTTGAGGTATGGTATAAATCAAATGTACGGCTACAGAGTCAACCTGGGTATGCTTATGTGACGTTAACATTGCCACTTGGCGACATCACCGCTGATCAAACCCGTGCATTAGCAGATATTTCTCGGAAATACGTCAAAGACACTATCCGCGCTACAGTGGAGCAAAACATTGTTCTACGCTGGGTAACAATGACCGATTTACCCGCATTGTATCGCGATCTGAAAGCAGTGGGGTTAGGTGACCCTGGTGCAGAATCTTTAGTAGATATTACCGCTTGTCCAGGGACAGACTCATGTAAGTTAGGAGTCTCTTCGTCACGAGGACTGGCAGCACACCTTCGAAACTATTTCATTGAAGCAGGTGTGCAGAATGAAATCAAAGACTTCCGGATTAAGATTAGTGGATGTCCCAACTCATGTGGACAACACCACGTCGCAAATATTGGTTTCTTCGGTTCTTCAAAACGGCATCGAATTGGGGGACATATCGCTCCCGTATACTTGGTTCTACTTGGTGGACACATGATTGAAAATGCCAGTTCTTACGGACTCGCTACAGGTAAAATCCATGCAAACTATATTCCAGCGTTCATTGAAGAATTGACCGGGAAATATGTAAATGAAAAGCAAAATTGTGAAACCTTCACCGATTACGTTGAACGACTCGGAAAAGTGGAGATCAAAGAAATATTATCTAATTATGATAATATCCCTCCTTATGAAGAAGCACCAGAATTTTACATAGACACTGGTGACACAAAAGACTATCAACTCAAAACCGGTGTCGGTGAATGTGCTGGTATGTTGGTTGAACTTGTCTCTATGAAGTTGGAGGAATCAGATCGTCTTATATATGAATCCGGACTAAGTTTGGAAGCTAGTACTTACCAAGAATGTGCAGATAAAGCATTTAATGCAATGATCAAAGCAGCAGATGGACTCTTGACGACTGTTGGGTTGCAATATATTGACGATGATACCACTGTCAATGAATTCCGCAAACACTTCTTTGATGCTGGTAACTTCTTTGCTGGATTTGGTGCACATCTATTCAAGGCTACGGAGGAAGATAGCTCTACTTTTGACCACGAATTAGCACACCGACGCGTGGAAGAAGCAACCCTCTTCGTAGAAGAATCGCATAACGTGTATAATCGTATGCGTATCAAGCAGGAGGAAGAAGAGGCGAGTAAACGTAAGACACGTAGGTCGCGTCCTGCACCGAAGCCAAAGGTTGTTAAAGAAAAGAAACCTGTTGTGGAAATCACTGATAGCCTTGACCTGAAAGGTGTCGCATGCCCGTTCAACTACGTGCAAGCGAAGGTTCGGTTAGAAACGATGGATACCGGTCAACTTTTGGAGATTACCATTGATGACGGTGAACCGTTTGAGAACGTGCCGAAAAGCCTTACAAACGATGGGCATGACATTGTTGACACAAAGAAGATAGGGCAACACTACCGCTTGACAATAAAGAAGGGCAAGTAGGATTTCAGTGTGTGTAGAGAGGAATTGAAACCTCTCTACACACGTTATTATTACAGAGTCAGTGTGTGCAAATCCCGAAAAAAACTTGAAAGTCTATCTTGATACTTGTTGTTTAAGTCGCCTTTTTAACGATCAGACACAAGTGAGAATTCGTCAAGAAACAGATGCTGTTAAGACGATCCTTGCACGTTTCTTCACAAAACAATGGGAATGGATTAGTAGCACGGTCGTACTGAACGAAATCCGTAAAACACCTAATGAGATACTGTGTGTTGAAATGGAAACCTTGTTAGGGTTGACAAACCGTAATATTGACGGTGGAGAAAAGGAAACCATACGGGCAACACAACTTGAAGTATTAGGATTTAAATGGTTGGATGCTTTACATATCGCTTGTGCAGAAAGCGGAAACGCAGATGTACTGCTAACTACAGATGATCGTATGCTGAGAAGAGCAAAAAGGTTCAATTTACGACTTCGTGTTCGTGTTGAAAACCCGTATACATGGTTAGAGGAGGTCGTCGAAAATGAACGTACAAACCTTGCTTAAAAATGAGATGAAAATGCTACGTCACCAAAATCTAGACGTTCATGCACTATTAAAAAAAATCTTTCAGTATCAAGATGGGAAAGGCGACTATTCAATTGAACGACATAAATGGATGGAAACGCTTGATAAAGAGACATTCTTAAATGAAATCCGATTAATACAAGCACGCGAAGAACAGCAATAATTAATCTTCTCAAATCGGAAGTTTGAAAATCCGTTAATCATGTTTTTTATATATTGGCGTTTGCCGCCGCGCCCAAAACGGGTCGGCAAACGCCAAATTTTTGTCCAGTTAGGATGCACAACTGCATCGTATTCCTTGATTTGGTTATGGTAGGACTTACACACCCAACGGTAGGCGGGGAATGCCTAAACGGCATTCATACCGTTGATTTCTTGATTTGGTGCTTTGTAAGCGCGCTGGAACATAATAATGCTGAAAATTACATCATTTTCAGCACAATTCTAGATTAAATCATGAAAACTGCGTAAGTCCTGTATGGTTATAATTTGAGTAAGGAAATGTTTTATGCGCCACAACCTATTTGTCCCTAACAAACTGCCCTATGCAAAAGGAAAAAATAGACCAGATGTTGCATGTATCCTATGTGCAATTGTAGAAAAAGATGAAAAAGTAGAACGGCTTGAGGTGCATCGGACAGAACAATTTACTATTTCGCTCAATCTTTATCCTTACAGTCCCGGACACCTGCTTGTTTTTCCAAATCGACACATCATTGATATGCGAGACTTGAGTTCTGAAGAAGTTTTGCACCTGCACAACCTTCAGTGTCTCAGTTTTGAGGTATTGACACAAGCATATCAACCACTTGGTTTTAATGTAGGATATAATATGGGGGAATCCTCTGGCGCCAGTATTCCACATCTACATCTGCATGTTGTTCCGCGCTATCCACGGGAGTTGGGTTTCATGGACGTAATTGGTGGTGCAAGGATTATCATTGAAGACCCAAATGCTACACAGCAAAAACTTACACAGATATTTCAGGAAAAGGCAGTTGACGTTTAAGAAGGTATCTTGTGAAGAAATTACAACTGTGAAGATTTCATCGACACATTCCCCAACACAAACGAAGTCAGTGACGTATCCATTCAACATCAGCACAGCTCAATCAGAAACGGTGCGCTATGCTCAATCAGAAACGGTGAATGAAACGTAGAATTTTTCAGAAAAGTACAACGCATATCCTATCCTTTGGCAAACAACGCCCTTTTTTCTTTCCGTAAAGAGATAAAATACATTTTCATGAGAGTGCTCCTTTATTTAGATTGTCCACGTGACCGTGGTAGCACACGCTGAGGTGGCACACGCTGAGACGGGCGCGCCTTCAACATCGCTTTCGCGATCTCTTCATCGCGCTCGCGAAGTTTTGTTAGACCTTCCATTTCACCATAACGCATCATCGTTTCATACGCACGGATCAAACGATCCGGCTCATACTGCGTATCTTCACCTTGTAACGTCTTTGCCATCTCACGCATCAAAAAATCGTCCAAGTCAGCAGGCGTCTGGGCACGTTCTATCTGCTCCATCCACCTCAAAAACGATGCAAACTCACGCTGTTTCCGCTCCTGCTCCGAAACAAACGCAGCCCGCGCTTGTTCCGCTGCTTCACGCATACGCACACGCCGATCATCCCCCGACACATCAGGACGATCATCAGACAAAAATTCATCTTCATCAACTTCCGCTAAAAATTCAAAAAAATCAAAATCATCAACAGAAGCAGGGGACTCCAATAAATCAGTATCATCAGACGGCAACGAAGCATCAAAATCAGGGGTGGCTTCAGGCACATCTTCTGACACCTCAACAGGATCCGGTCCATACAAAGGTTTTCCTGCTTTAATCGCTTCAATATTCTCACCAGCCGCTTCGTATGAAATCTTAACATGCGAATCCCAGTTCGGGTCAGTCAGAAGCAGGTTCTGCACTTTCTTCAGGTGTACCATCGCAGTTTTGTAATCACCAAGTCGCTGATACGCACGACCTAATGCCTTATGCGCATACATCTGAGGCGTACTCGTCACATCAAATAAGTCCCCTTCTAAACTATGAACAGGCAAACGCAGTGCCTTTTTCGCAAAAGCAATCGAATCTTCAGGAGAATCTCTAGCTGTCCAAAACGCAATTTTTGCGTTGATACCCGGGGCATCCGGATAGTATTTGAGCAGTGCCTTCAGATCGTCAGCGAAAGTTGTAATACTACCGCCTCTTGCCATTTTAAGTCTCGCTGTAAAAGCAGCCTTTGAATTCGGGTATTCCGCAATCACTTGCCGATAAAACGCATGATAGTCCTTAGTGCCATCGGCACGATAAAACTCTTTGGGCAAACGTTTCTCTCCCGATATTATCTTATCGTATTTACCCGCACCGTGTTTGTCTAAGGACAACACGTTATCCCACCAACTGCTCTTGACAACTTCTGGTGAGGGGTTTTGATGCCAAACGTTACCTTCCCAGTGCCCCGTGTCCACCGTTTCCCCAGGCGGAGGCGGTTTCACTGCCACTCCCCCTGCCTCCACAGATGGCGCGGTCGAGGACACCCCTTCTACAACATTTTCTGAGTCGATGCCAATGTCTTTCTTGAAGATCGAAAGGTCTATGTGCAAATAGATTTGCAACCCAACAAAACCTATTATCATTATAGCGAGGACACTAAATCCCCATTTCATTTTTTTTCTCATGAGTTACACTCCTTTCGCATCATGCAAAGTCCGAGGTTTATTCTTCTGCAAGTTGTGATGATTGCAGCTATCTTTTTACGATTTTCCATATATTTTGTTGCTTGTCACCTGACAATTTCTGTGCCGATTCCGCCTTCTGTGAGGAGTTCAAGCAGGATTGAGTGCGGGATTCTTCCATCAATGATATGTGCCTTTGATACGCCACCGTGAAGTGCGGACTTACATGCATTTGTTTTCGGTATCATGCCACCAGTTATGACACCACTCTCAATTAAGTTATTTATATCTCTGACTAACACTGTTGGTAGAAGCGTAGAAGGATCTTCAGGCTCTTTACATATACCAAAAATATCTGTCAATATTATCAGTTTTTCAGCTTGTAGGGCGGAAGCGATTTCTCCTGCCATTGTATCTGCATTGATATTATATGTCTGTCCATCAACACCTATACCGTTTGGTGCAATGACAGGTATATATCCTGCTTCATCAAGCGTGATGATTGGTCGTGTGTTGACACCGATGATACTGCCGACATATCCGATGTCAACTTGCGTTTCATTTCCATCTTCATCCGATATATAAGGTGTATGTTTTTCTGCGACAATGATGTTCGCGTCCTTACCACAGAGTCCAATCGCCTGGCCGCCATGTTGGTTGATACTCGCGACAATGCCTTTGTTAATATTTCCAGCAAGCACCATTTCAGCGATTTCCAAGGTTTCGCTATCTGTTACACGTAATCCTTCCACAAATTTCGGTTCTTTTCCAACCTTGTCCATCCACTCACTAACTCTTGGACCCCCGCCATGTATTAATATCGGACGCATACCGACATATTTCATCAGGACGATGTCTTCCATCACAGAGTGGATGAGGGATTCCCTTTCCATCGCGGCACCACCATATTTAATCACGATTCTGCGGTTAGAAAAGCGACGAATATACGGTAGTGCTTCAATAAGAACGTCTGCTGTCATACTCATTTTATTCTTTTATATCCTTTTGTAGATTCTTTTTGTGGATATATTATACGAAAAAAGACTTGACGTGGCAACTGAAATATAGTAGAGGGTGTGTAAAGTTTTGGTTACTGTGCCGTAGGGGCGGGGTCTCCCCGCCCGTATAGAGGTTAATGCGGGCGAGGTAACCTCGCCCCTACGATGTCCACAGTTCCCTAACGTCAAGTAAGCTTTAATAGAAACTGGACGTACTTCTTTTAAAATCTGGGTTTCTACAAAAACTTTACACACCCTATAGTAGAAGTTAGAATTAATTGGACATGATGTTAGGTTAGGTTTCCTATCCGAACCTAACGAGGGTGTTGTAGTACAAACTGTTAATTTGTGATTGTCTCTGCACTGCACAAACTAAATGAAGATTAATTTATTAATTGGGTAATATATATTTCTCATACGGTAGGTGGGGAAATGTTTTATTACCCGTTTAATAACTTAATCTTCATACGGGACTAAAGACATGGACAAGATGGTATCACATAAAATTAACGACATAGCAAAATATTATCAAGAATATTGAAAATTGAATAACCCTGATATTCTACAAGGGTGTGTAAAGTTTTTGCACAGAGGTACAAACTTTTGTTCTCTTTAGTCCCGTAGGGACGCAATGTTTATAGATAGGTGTAATCACCCTCTCTTGAGTTCCGTAGGAACGACATAGAAGAATAAACATATCGTCCCTACGGGACTAAAGAACTGGGAAGGGTACTTGTTTTCTATAAACATATCGTCCCTACGGGACTGAAGAGTATGGTTGATATTAACAATATTTCCTTATATTGACACATATCGGTCTCTGTACCCGCAATCTCTCATTTAATCAGTTGCGGCGGGGTACAGAGACCCCGCTCTACAATGGAGAATGTGCAGTTTGTGCAAAAACTTTACACACCCATTCTACAATTCACTCTTGACTATATTTGGAGATGTGCTATAATTAATTGTGAATTTATACTGTGTTTATCAAACCGAACAGTTGATGGGAGAAGTGTGGCAAGACGCAAAGTCCTTATACTCTGTATTGATGCTGGAAGCCATGATTATTTGGCAGCAAGCAACATACCGAATATCCGTAAATTGTCGGAAGCGGGATTTTATCAACATGCAAACGGTGTCATTCCGTCCGTGACTAATGTTAACAATGTGAGTATTGTAACTGGCACATTTCCTGAAACACACGGCATTACCTCTAACTACTATGTTGATAGAAAAACTGGACGAGGGAACTATATTGAAGACAGCAGTTTTCTGCTTGCACCAACGTTATTTGAGATTGCTAAGAATAGTAAGTTTGCTAACACAACAGCACTATTCGTAACAAAACAGAAGTTGTTACGGATATTAGATAGTGGTGCGGATATTAAGGTTGCAGCAGAAGCACCACCAACTGAATTTATTGATGCTGTAGGTGCCGTTGAACCGATATATTCTATAGAGATAAACCTATGGTTGTTACGTGCGGTTCGTTGGACTTTGCGGAAGTATGATCCTGAGTTGGTCTATTGTTCCACAACGGATTGGGTGCAGCACAAATACGCGCCGCAAGACGCGTTGTCTCAACAACACATGAGAGAACTTGACCATATCATCGGGGAAATCGTGGATGATAACCCAAACCGAGAGATATACATCACGGCTGATCACGGTATGTTGGATAAATCTGTTGCGCTTGACATTAGCAGAATACTAAAGCAACATAATATTGCTGCGGAGGCTATTCCTATCATTAAGGATCGATATGTTGTGCATCATAGCAACTTAGGTGGTGCAGCATACATCTTTCTTGAGAATAGGAGTGAGGTGCCACAAGCATTGCAGTTACTTCTGAATACTTGTGGTGTTGATGAAGTATATCCAGCAGCAGCTGCAGCATATAAATTCCGACTCCACCCTGATAGGATTGGTGATCTGTTTGTATTAGCAGACGAAAACACTGTTTTTGGCGATTTGGAAGTGACATCAGAACCTGTATCTATACGATCCCACGGTTCTCGTCACGAAAGTTATGTGCCGATCATTGGGTATAATAGTCCGTGGTCGGCAACGGATTTTGAATATAATCTTGATGTGGGTAGGCTTTTTTTGAAAAGTTTGCATTAAATAACAGATGATTTTAAAATAGAAAGGAAACATATATGGCAAATGAACAAGGTAATGGTTGGGTATCCCTGTTTGATGGTGAAACATTAGACGGTTGGGGAGCAACTGGTAAAGATGAAGGTTGGGTTGTTGATGATGGAGCAATCCTCTGTACTGTAAAAGGTGGACAATATCTGTATACTGAGGAACAGTTTGATAACTTCGTTCTATCGCTGGAATATAAGAGTGAACCGAGGGTCAATAGTGGTGTTTTTATCCGATGGGAAGACCTGAAACGACCCGTTCAAACAGGAATGGAAATTCAGATATTAGATACACACGGCAAGGATCCTGCAACAAAACACTGTTGTGGCGCACTCTATGATGCGAAAGAACCAACCCGAAATGTGTGCAAACCAGCAGGTGAGTGGAATGAGATGATTATCACTTGCGACGGTAGCAATGTTACTATTGAAATGAATGGCGAGGAGATCGTTGAAGCCGATTTGGATCAATGGGATACCCCGCATCAGAATCCTGATGGTAGTCGGAATAAGTTTGGAACTGCACTCAAAGATTTTCCACGCAAGGGACATATCGGTTTGCAAGACCATGGCGGGAAACTCTGGTTTCGGAATATAAAGGTCAAAACGCTATAAACATCCCGAATGCAACCATTAAAGACTCAATTGCACATCAGAATATAAAAAGTTTGAGTGGATTGAGTCTTTTATTTTATTTGGGAGACTTTTACCACTGCTTGTGGCATAACTTCTGATACATCCCATAACAAGGTTGTTCCATCAAGACTCCCACTTGCGAGTGTTTTGCCATCTGGAGAAAATGCTACAGATGTAACATCATTTTGATGTCCAGAGAATATTCGC
Source organism: Candidatus Poribacteria bacterium (assembly GCA_963663765.2). Taxonomy (GTDB): domain Bacteria; phylum Poribacteria; class WGA-4E; order WGA-4E; family WGA-3G; genus MSPOR6. The sequence continues at coordinate 942,548 of CAXXUA010000004.1, forward strand.
TCAAGTTTACCGGTATGTGTATTCCAGATTTGAATGTCACCCTGATCACAACTACTGGCTAACAACATACCGTCTGGTGAATAGGAAATCGTATTAACTTGATATCTTATTTGATGTTGATTGGACATGAGTGAGAATTTGATATTTCCACGTTCTAAATCCCACAAATGAATAACGCCATTATCAACTCCGCTGGCTAATGTTTTACCATCTGGAGAAAACGCTACCGATAGCACACTATGTAAATTTTCAGAAAGTGTGAGTTTATGCTTACCCGTTGTTGCTTCCCACAGTCGTATATCTGCATCTAAGCTGCCACTTGCTAATGTTTTACCGTCAGGTGAATAGGTTAATGACCAAACAGTTTTGGTGTGTCCAGAAATTGTCTGCTTATAGACATTGGTTGAAACATCCCACAAGACAATTGTATTATTCTGACCGCTATAGGCTAATGTCCTTCCATCTGTGGAAAATGCTACAGAGTGTACATTAAAATTGCGTTGATTAATATTCGATGCTTGCTTGATTGAACCAGTCTGTATATTCCACAATAGAACTGCACCATTAGCACCTGTATACGCGACCGTGTTACCTTCCGGTGAATATGCCAGTGAATAGACAGCAGAAGTAAGTCCAGAAAGTGGTTGCTTATGTGTCTTTGTAGATACATCATCCCACAAACGGATACTATTTCCGTGTCCACCCGTAGCCAGAGTGCTACCATCAGGTGAGTATGCTAAAGATTGGATCCCTTTTGTATGTTCAAGGGTATACTTCAATTTTCCAGTACTTACATCCCAAACATTTAGCATGCTGTGTCCACCTACACTTGTAAGTGTCTTACCGTCAGGAGAATATAAGAGTGATGTGATTCTTGAAACATGTCCGTTAAGTGTCTGCAATTGTTGTCCTGTTTCTGCATCCCACAAAATAATTGTGTTCCCGCTGCCACTTGCGATTGTTTTCCCATCCGGAGAGTAGGCAAATGGTGCATGTCCAGCAAGTGTATGCTTGCGCTTACCACTTAATACATCCCATAAGTAGAACTTTATATCCCTATCTGTACCAGCTGCGAGTGTCTTACTATTTGGTGAATACTGGACTAAATCGACATATATATCACAGGTAATTCTATGTTTAAGAGTACTGTTTTCGGCATCCCATATAAGAATATTAAAGTCCTTTGTTCCTGAAACATTGGACCAATTGATTGGTTTATCCACGCTTGCAAAGGTCTTTCCATCTGGTGCGTATACGAGTGATTCAACCTGGTGTATATGATCAGAAAGTGTCTTCACGTGTTTTTCTGTTGTCACATCCCATAGATGAATTTTTGTCATGTTCCCATGACTCCCCTTACTATATACGATCTTGGACCCGTCTGGTGAAAACGTCAAATTAGTCCTATCACTTCTATCCCCAATTGTCTTTTTGTGCTGCCCGGTTGTAGCATCCCACAACTGAATCGCATCCCCATGACTCCAACTTACAACTGTATTCCCATTGGGTAAGAAACCTAATGTAGGTGTTGCATCGGAACCGAAATAAGTTTTTAAAGGTATTGTAAATAGGTATGTTCCAGTTGTTACATCCAACGAATAGAGTTCATTGCTATTTCTACCGGTAAGGGTTTTACCGTCTGGTGAAAATGCAACTGAATCAACAGATGCCATAGGACCTGTGTACAAGGCACGTTCCTCACCTGTGTTGACATCATAGATCCATGTGCCAATAGTGCTTACCACAACTAATTGTTTACTATCTGGAGAATAAGTAATATTTTTTATCCATCCTCTTCCAAGTCGTGCTGTTGCATCTTTTGGTAAATTCCATTGAGATATATTTGGCTTCTTATTTTGTGCGAGTTTTTGTTTATCAACTTGTGTGTGAATGGAAATGTCCCACAGTAAAATCGTACCATCATCACTAATGCTTGCTAATTTTCCCCCATCAGGAGAAAAATCTACTGAAGTAACACTGCCACAATGTCCAGTAAGGGTTGTTTTGTACTGTCCCGTCTGTACATCCCACAAACTAATAGTATTATCTTTATTCCCACATGCAAGCATTCTATTATCATGTGAATAAGCAAGCGAAGTAATTTTTCCTGTAGGTATTGTAAGTTTTTGTCTTAGTGTGCCAGTTTCCGTATTCCAAAGAAAAATGAGATTTTTAGAACTTGCCCCCACGACGATTTTGCCATCTGGAGAAAATGTAATGGAATTAATACCAAAAAATGTACCCTGAATAATGCCGTCTCTAATAAACTGTAGGTTAATTGTCCTGATAAGTTGTTGGTTTTGAGCGTTCAATATATTAATTTCTGAATACATGCCATTATCCCTAATGCGTCCATCGGTTGTCCCACTAATTAGAATACTACTATCTGAGGAATAACCCAAGAAGATGGATGGATAAGGATGGTCTATGAACGTTGTTTGATGTCCTACGCGATCAAGATCCCAGAAATGAATTTTGCCACTGCTACTACCACCAACAAGTGTTTTCCCATCTATAGAAAATGCTAACGAGGTGATAGTGTGTAAATTGCTATTTTGATTATTCTCATCAGGGGGTTGTGCCAAATCATCTGTTACATTAAACTCCAGTTTGAGTTTACTACTCTCTGTTTCCCATAGGTGTATGGTATTGTCCTTATTTGCAATTGCGAGTGTGGTTCCATCTGGGGAATAAGCGATGGGAGTTGCCAACCCTTTGATAATATTCAATCTATTATGTCCATTAGATACTTTCGATGTTTGTTTGTCATTCAGACTTGCTATAAGCTTCAGTTTGTTTTGCAATGTCTGAGTATCCCACACAGATACGTCACCCCTTTTATTCATAGATGCAAGTGTTTTACCGTTTGGAGAAAATGTTAGGAAGTCAAAACTATGTATATGTCCTGTAAATATGCGTTTCTGCAATTGACTCACTGTACCCCACAAACGAATATTCCCATCTAAACTTGCAGTGGCGAACATGTTTCCATCTGGAGAATATACAACTGTTGTCACCTTGTCTGAATGTCCTTCAAGTGTTTGTTTATGTTTACCTGTCACCTTATCCCATAAATATAATTTACCTTCATGACTTCCAGCAACAATAGTGCTGTTATTCATAGAAAATGCTAACGAATGGAAAGAACCTTTTATCCAAGCTGGAACCAATTTTATTTTGTCTTTTACTACATCTCGCAAACGTATCCTGTCGTCATCCCCAGGTGATAACGTATTACTATCAGTCGAAAATACAAAGGACAACACATAACCCAAGTATTCCTTAGGGGTACGAGGCCGCAGTTTGTGCGCATAGTTCAGCTTTATTTCTTGCTGTTTTACTATATCCCACACATGTATGCTTCCGTCTTTACAACTAACTACAAGAGTTTTACCATCTGGAGAATACCCTACTGAAATAACCTCAATAAATACATTCTTATGGATTTTTTGGTGTTGCCAGTTCTTAACATCCCAAGAATAAATTCCATCATCACCTCCAGTTGCAAGCCTATTGCCATCTGGAGAATACGCTACAGAATTAACTACTCCTTTATGTCTCAGAAGCGTTTTTGTATGTTTTCTGGTTTCTACATCCCATAGTCGGATTGTCCAATCAAGACTCCCACTTGCAAGCGTTTTCCCATCAGGCGAATAGGCGACTGAAGTGACCAGTTCTGTATGTCCAGTAAGTAATGCCTCCTCATTACCAGTTTGGATATTATATATCCAGATTCCGATTGAGGTTGCAACAGCGAGTTGGTTTCCATCAGGAGAAAATGACATATCTGTTATCCATCCTTTACCAAGACGTGCTTTGACACCTTCTGGTAAACTCCATTGGTTGTAATCTTGTGTTGTACCGTTTTTGGTAATTATCAAAGAAAACATTAGCAGGAATAGACAGGTCATTAATTTCTTTATCATCTTGAGCCTCCTCAAGGAAAAATTCAATTTTTGGGTTGGCATCTAAATCATAAGCTTAAGTTTAACAATGTTTGAAGTGTAAGTCAAAGTAATTCAAGACGCGTATTCTACCAAGAGTATTCACCGGATGACACAAATGGCACAGATAAGATTACTTGCTCAGGTGTACAAACCAACTCATTCTATCCAATAAACTTCTGTATTGCGTCAACCAACTTATCAGGACCAAACTGCACAACATCAGTTGCAGGTAGACCTGTCTCATCCTCAGCTGCAGCAATTGCGGCTTCTGCTTCCTTTTCAGACAGATCAAAGCAATTGAGTGCTAATCCAATCACTTTGGCAGGTTTGATAGGCGCAGTTAATATCTCGTATTGACTGATCATTTCGTTGATAGACGGTAGAGGCACAGTATATCTCGCGACTTCTGTCCGTGAGGGTTGATGGCAGAATATCATTGCATCCGGCATGCTCCCATGAAGCAGACTCAACGTCACACCAGAATACCCTGGATGAACCAACGATCCTTGTCCCTCAACAAGTAGTAGGTCGTGATTCTTTGCACCTTCAAGCACAATCATCTCTGCTGCACCTGCTGTGAAATCAGAAACAACAGCATCTATTGCAATACCCCAACCCCACACCATAATACCGTTCTGTCCAGTTGGACAAAACTCTGTATTGAGTCCCCGTTCTCGTGCTGCATTCGTAATCTCAATACCTGATAACATCTTCCCTACCCGACAATCTGAACCGACGGTGAGAATAACGGTTGCATCTACATTGGCTGCTTTGCATGTCGCAACAGGTAAGTTGTCAGGGGGTTTGCGTGCGTCCCACAACACCACATCGTGTCTTGCAGCCAAGTTAGAAAGTTCAGAATCATCGCACAAAAAATGGTGTAGTCCACTCATGATATGTAAGCCGCGAAAAATTGCGTCGCGGATAATCACACGCCATACTGATGGTAACTCTCCACCCGGTGGTGCAATACCAATTGATAACATTGTCGGTTGAAACTGCAGTGCTTCATCCAGATTTCTGACTATCGGTATACCTTGACCTATACCGATGACATCACACACATCATTACCTGCCTTCGTGCTATCAATAACAGCGACAACGTTATCAGCAAGGTAACGCACTAACACCGATGCAGTTTTCGATTCAAGCACACCAAACGAACCTTCTGCAAGTATTGCTATTCTATGTGATTTTGGATTCAACTGTTTCTTCATTTTGAGTAAAGCTTAGAGGCATTGAATTGTCAAAATATACTCTTGTGGGAGGGGTTTTCAACGCCTATTTTATGTTCTTTCGTCTAAAATCGGGGTTGAAAACCCCTCCCACAAGAGAAACACCAACAATATTTTATATTGACGCCTATGGCTGCGTTGTAAAAGTCTCCTACAGATGTATCACTGATTAGAGTTTAGAGTATAACAGAAATTGGGATTTATCAAAAGGTTAATTCGCAGGGTTTCAGCTCGCAGGGGGGTGTGTAAAGTTTTTGTAGAAACCCTGATATTAAAAGAAGTACGTCCAGTTTCTATTAATGGTTACTTGACGTTAGGGAACTGTGGACATCGTAGAGGCGAGGTTTCCTCGCTCGCGTAAAACTTCTGTTCGGGCAGGGAGACCCAGCCCCATTGGCGTCTATTTAAGGATTTTGACCTCTTGTGGGCTTTCTTTTACCCATAAGTTTTTGGGTATTGTCCGTTAAGTCTTTTGTGGGTGCCTATTGCTCAAAAACACCTGAAAACTGACCAATATTTTAGATGGTAGAATACCGTTATAGGCTTTTTAGACAAGTTTCACAAGATTTTTTAGTTCTTATGACCAGTTTTCTGTAATCTATCGGGGTTAGAAACCCCTCCTACAGCAGCATGGCGTGCCTTTGTACCTCCAATTTGACTTATGGGTAAAAGTAAGCTTGTGGGAGGGGTTTTCAACCCCGATTTGACAGAAAATAATCATAAAATCGGGGTTGAAAACCCCTCCCACAAGAGAATATACAACACTACTTCTTAAATTGACGTCTATAGGGTGGGGAGACCCCGTCCCTACGTCCTGTAACCAAAACTTTACACACCCGCAGGGTTCAGGTGTATTCAGTATTAAGAATCTATCGTAATAGCAGTTAACTTTGGGTTAAGATTAGTGAAGTGTATAGTGATTTTTGCAGTGGTATTTAGTTTTAGGTATTTTAGCTGTTTCCTGAGAAAATCGCGATTGGGATGTCGCTCCTACTGCGGGGTTATTTTTGGAATAATCCAAAAATAGGAAAACTGAATAACCTTAGCCTTTTTTGGTTGACAATCACACACAAATTGAGTATCCTTATAACAAGGAATTAATCAGTACAGCAGTGGAAAAACAGATAGAAATGGAGGAACAGATGTGAAAAATTTTGAGTTTTTTGAACCGACCACCCTTCCTGAAGCGTCCCGCTTGTTTGCACAAGAACATGCACAGTTGCTCGCAGGTGGGACTGACCTTGTAATCGGTATGAAGGCATATTCGGAAACACCGCAAACAGTCATTAGCCTGCAGAAAATTCCAGGATTAGACGGTATCAACACTGATACAGACAATAGCATCACTATTGGCGCTATGACAAATGTACGGGAAGTTGAACTATCAGAGGATATAAAGAAACTCCACACCGCATTATCAGAAGGAGCATTGGAAATCGGTTCTATTCAGATACGCAACCTTGCAACTATCGGAGGAAACATTGCACATGCATCCCCCGCAGCAGATACAGTCGCAGGTTTGCTCGTAGCTGACGCACAGGTTGACATCGCAAGTGCTGATGGAGGACGATCAGTACCAATAAATGAACTTTTCACAGGACCAGGACAGACCGTCCTAAAACCAGGAGAGATTATTACGCAATTTCGTCTACCAAAGCCTGCTTCAGGTTCACACTATATCAAACATAAAATCCGTGAAGTGATGGATTTAGCATTTATCGGTGTTGCATCTGCTGTCAACTTAGACAACGGAACAATTACAGATGCAAAAATAGGTCTTGCAGCTGTCGCACCAACACCTATCCGCGCAACTGCAGCAGAAAACTTACTGAAAGGAAAAGAAATCACGACTGAACTCATAGAACAAGCAGGTGAAGCAGCTGCCGCCGAAACAAGTCCAATATCCGATTTACGATGTTCCGCTGAACACCGAAGAGAAATGGTTAATGTTCTTACAAAACGAACACTGCAACGCGCTTTGGAACGTGCAAGTGAATAAAGATTGAAAAAGAATTCGCAAGCAACGACTTTCAGACTTCACTACGAAAATCTCAGTCAAGGAGAACAAATATGGCAAAACACCCTGTCAATCTTAAAGTCAACGGAGATGAACACGATTTACTCATTGAACCCCGCAAAACCCTACTGGCAGTACTACGCGATACAATCGGTTTGACAGGTACCAAAGAAGGTTGCAGCACAGGGGATTGCGGTGCATGCACCGTCATTGTAGGCGGGAAAGCTGTCACATCTTGTATGGTACTCGGTGTTACCGCATCAGGTAAGGAAATAACTACTATAGAGGGATTAGCCACTGATGGCGAACTCCACCCAATTCAACAAGCATTTATTGATACTGGCGGATACCAATGCGGTTTTTGTACTCCCGGTTTCATCATGGCATCAAAGGTTCTTGTAGATGAGAATCCGAAGCGGACAGAAGAAGAATTCCGATTTGCACTCGGTGGAAATATCTGCCGATGTACAGGATACACGAAAATTCTTGAGGCAGTTCTACAAGCAGCCGAAGAAATACAAGCAAATTCATAGAAAACTGACAGATTTAGTTCTTTCCAACAATTAAAAGGAGAAATAGATGGGAAAAACAAAACGAGGAAAAGGTATTAGACATCTTTACATTGACCCTAACGGAACAGTTCATCAAGGTCTATACAATAATGGACGCGGTACTTGTCCCGCATGCAATCGGACCGGTGTCAAAGTACTGTCTGACCATTATAGTGTAGAGGTAGGTGAGGATACCGTAGTCGTCTGCAAAAGATGTTATACCGCAATAGAACGTGGAAAAATAGAACTCCCAGCTGCAACGAACGCCGCTGCGGAATAGCATGTTTTACCTACATAAGAATGATATATAATTGCATTAATTATATACATACCTGGTAGGAGGAACCTATCGGTCGCGTCCGGGAGGTCCCCCCTACCATATATATATATAACTTGCTATAGAGAAAGGAGAACTGCATGTCAGAATATAATGTTGTCGGTCAAAAACTACCACGTGTTGATGCTGTTGAAAAAGTTACGGGTGCCGCACAATACGGCGCAGATATCCATCCAGCTGGAATGCTATACGGTAAGGTCGTTAGAAGCGCACACGCACACGCAAACATAATCAGAATTGACACTACCGAAGCAGAAAAACTTCCCGGTGTCAGAGCAATCGTCACACAGGAAGACGTACCCAGTGGAAGTAGAATCTTTGCAACGGACAAAGTACTATACTTGGGAGAACCGATAGCCGCAGTCGCAGCAACGGATCCAGATATTGCCGAAGAAGCAGCCAAACTCATCAACATCGAATACGAAGTACTGCCCACCGTTCAAGATGTAATGCAAGCCATAAAACAGGACGCACCACGTCTGCACGGAGATGCAACAAAAGACGGACCAAATCGCAGAGACATCATCGCAAAAATAAAGCAACTCTCTGAAAATCAGGAAGTGGATAACAACGAGGAAATTCGAAGACTTGAGACTGAATTAGAGAAATATTCCGATGAAATCTATTACAATATTTCTGCTGAAACACATAACGCTGCAGGAGATGTTGAAAAAGGTTTTGCAGAGTCAGACATCGTTGTTGAGGATACTTATGTGATACCGCGTGTGCATCAAACATACATGGAACCACATGTATCTGTCGCAAGCGCAGATTCATCAGGAAAGGTCACCGTTTGGGCTTCAACGCAAGGTCCATTTGCTATCCGTTCCGGTATTGCAGGAAGACTCGGCATCCCATTGACAAAAATAAACGTCATCGGAACAACGATGGGAGGCGGTTTTGGTGGACGATTCGGTGTAATTATCACCCACGTCCCCGCTGTGCTGCTTTCACAAAAAGCCGGTCGTCCGGTGCGTGTTCAAATGACACGTGAAGAGGAATTCCTTGATGGCAGACCCGCACCCGGTTGTGTTATCAAACTCAAAACTGGCGCAACTAAAGACGGGCATATCCTCGCACGGCAAGCACTTGCATTCTGGGATTCTGGTTCAGTCTCCGGCGCATCTATCGGAAGTACCATCCGTGTTCGCGGTGTCTACAAAATTCCAAATATCAAAATAGACGCTTACGGTGTACATACCAACAAATCTGGCACTGCTGCCTATAGAGCACCCGGTGCACCCCAAGCCATTTTTGCTGGGGAATCGCAGCTGGACGAAATCGCAGAAAAAATCGGTATGGATCCTGTCAAATTCCGATTGATGAATATGCGCGAAGAGGGAGACTCTGTCCCCGCAGGTGGTAGCGAACCAAGAGTCGGTTACAAAGAAACGTTGGAAGCAGTTGCAGATGCTGCTGGATGGTGGGATCGTGATGCAAATGAAAACCAAGGGTGGGGAGTCGCTGTCGGTGATTGGACAAACGGTTGTGGTCCCGGTGGTGTATATGTGTCTGTCCACGAAGATGGAAGTGCACGTATCTTCCACGGATCTATGGACATCACTGGTACAGATACCGCTATCACACAAATCATCGCTGAAATCTTGACCGTTCCCTATAAAAATGTCACTATCCGACGAGGTGACACAGATTCAGCCCCGTATTCAACTGGTTCAGGTGGTAGTGTTGTCACCTTCACAATGGGGAACACTGCAAAATTGGCAGCTGAAGATGCACGTAGACGTATAATTGAACTCGCATCTGAAAGACTCAATACAAACGCTGATAACCTTGAACTTAAGGAAGGTGCTGTTCATACAATCACAGCGGATCCGCCGAAATCTATATCATTAGGTGAACTGGCAGCGTATAGTCTCTCAACAACTGGTGGTCCAATTGTAGGTAAAGGCTCTTTTGCGAGGAAACCGAGTACGCCTGCACTTGCAGCACAAATCGCGAAAGTGGAAGTTGATCCTGATACCGGTAAAACGAGAGTGTTGAAACTTGTCGCTTCACAAGATGTCGGTTTTGCTATAAACCCAATGGCTGTTGAAGGGCAAATTGAGGGTGGCGTTGTGCAAGGATACGCATGGGCTATGATGGAAGAGATGCAATACGGTGAAAACGGAAACATCAATCCCGGTTTCGTTGATTACCGCGTACCTACATCTGCTGACCTACCGACAGTTGAATCGGTGATCGTTGAAGTACCAGCTCCCAACGGTCCTTATGGAGCCAAAGGTGTAGGGGAACCACCCATCACACCAACATTAGCAACAATGGCTAATGCTGTCAAAGACGCTATCGGAGTTCGGATAACCGAACTTCCAATCAAACCCGAAAAGGTTGTTGAAGCACTGAAGAATAACGGACACAAAACGTAGTTTTTCTTACAAAGGTTTTGTGATGCATTCGTGTTTTGCAAAACCTTAACTACAAGAACTAAAATTCGTTAAACACTTTCACTGGTCTACCAGTTTCAATAGATTCCCATGCAGCAACCCCTACAGCTATAGACTTTGCACCGTCGATGACATTCGGAGATGGTTCCAAATCTTCTTCAAGACACTCCTGAAAATGACGCATATATCGGATAACGGTTTGACCGTGTCCATAGACACTGCTATCAACTTCAGGTGGACATGTCATTTCAAATGGTTCCCTCGCAGACATCTTATCCAACATAAGCTTTACATGTCCCTCTTTGTTATCCGTAAAATCTCCAATCATAGTGCCTTTAGTGCCATAAACAGACACTTGCATCATCGGCATCGGTGGGTGAACAACATCATATAAACCCATGGCACGAGCAATTTGTCCGCTCTTAAACTTCAAATTCAAAAAGAAATTGTTCTTTATCGGATACTCATGTGTAAGTTTACCTTTAGTCCCATAAGCGTGCACCTCTTCAACATCACCAAGGAAACTGCGAAGAATGTCAACAGGATGAACAACTCCCCCAAACATTAAGTCCTGCGGTACATGCAACCGCCATGGTGTGAAATCATAAACATCCCGTAAATCATGCACATAATACGCATCCGCGACCATAATTTCACCCAGATCGCCATCGTCATATAGACGTTTCATCGTCAGAAACTGAAGATCAAAACGCATCGTCTGTCCAACAAGAAACTTGACCTTGTGCTTTCTGACTAAATCCACCAACCGTTGTGCATCTACTAACGTCGTCACCATCGGTTTAGTGCAAACCACATGCTTGCCTGCCTCAATCGCTGCAATACAATGTTCCGCATGTAAATGGTCAGGAGAATAAACCGCAACAACTGATATATCCTCACGATGAAGCAATTCCCTGTAATCTGTCGTCCAAAAACCAACACCAAGTTGCTTCGCGTAGTTTTCAAGCACATCCTCCCTTTTTGCACAGATACCGCGTAGGTCATATTTTAGGTCGAGTACATCCTTTAGCAGTGCCGCAGTCGAACCCATATTTGTGGGATTTATTCCAATTACACCCAATCCTATTTCCATATTCTTACTCCTTTATTATTACTATTCATCGTATCACATCTAAAACTGTATCATAAGAATTATGTTGTGTTCAGATATACAAAACCAATTGTAGGATATGCCTAATTATGCTATACTATTCCCCACATTCATTCAACATTAAACACACTATGAATTACGACCAAAGACCACAATTAAATATACAACACAATGAAATGGTATCACATACCTTAGACCGTGCCATAGCATTTCTACTTACACATCAACAACCCGATGGCAACTTTGAAGGACTACTCTCCTCAAGCACTTTTCCATCCTGTGCTTATGCATGGGTACAACTGATACAAGGATCCACACCCGACACCAAACTGATTGACTGGTTCATAAACTCGCAAAAGAACGATGGTGCATGGGGATTAGACACTGCAAATCAATCTAATCCCGCCGCAACCCAATTTGTCCAATTGATATTAGAACAGATAGATAAAGAAACACCTGACCCTCGACTCAAAAATACTATATCCCAAATTCCGCATAACCCACATGATTTAGCATTGGTCAAGCTTGCTTACGCGACCTTCAATCGTTTTGACTGGCAGAAATTAACAATGTCCAAAAACGCGTTACCGTTGATGAAAATAGTGAAATTCTTAACCAGAATTCCCATATTGCGCGCAAAGTTGAAACCCCCAAGAAACATACTTCCCCCAGTAGACCTATTCAATACATCTCTCTTTGATGACCTATTCATCGCGGAACAACATACGTTAGTTCCTGTTTTTCTCCTAATTGAACTGAACACAGCAAAACGTCCTGACATCTTAAAGTCATTGGTTGCGTGGTTAACAGCACGTGTACTAACTGATGGTAGTTGGTTTCGTGTGAATTATATCACTGCATTATCGGTTTTAGCTTTGATAGAATATAACAAATACTCTGGCAATGATTCTGACATATCCCATTTTATTGAGAAAGGCATAAAATGGTTACAATCTACTCAAAACCCTGATGGTGGTTGTAGGGAAGCAATAAATCTCAATGTGTGGGATACTGCACTCAGCGTTATCGCAATGACTGAGGTAAACAGAGAAAACATAGTAACCACAAATTCAATCCAAAAAGCAGCACAATGGCTTGTGGAACATCAAAATGACGACGGTGGATGGGCATTTTCCGGATTGACTGAAAGCACGCTTCCCAGCGATGCCGATGATTCTGCTTTAGCAACACTCGCAATAATTCGCGCAAATCTATCATCCGATAGTGCAAAGAACGCTATAAACAGGGGTATTCAATGGTTGATACACAACCAAAGTTCAGACGGAAGTTGGAGCACATACCAACCCGGACAAGGTGATGTCGGATGTGTCAGTATTACTTCACATGCGATTGAAACGTTATTAGCAAACGATAGCAATGAGGTGTCAATAAATCGTGCAATACAATGGCTACGCACAAACATTCAAAACGACGGTTATTGGGACGATTTGTGGTTAGCAAAACGCACTTACGGTACTGCGTGCGCACTTGTCGCACTGGTAAAAGCAGGTTTCGCAGACGTTCCAGAAATCACAAAAGCGGTACATTGGTTGGATCAGATACAAAACTCCGATGGGGGATGGGGAGAAGATATGTTCGGTAATCCTACTAAAAGCACTATTGAACAGACTGCATGGTGCACCTACGCTTTACTACTTGTCAATGCAGAACATATTGCAGCACAGAAAGGGATTGAATTCCTAATTGGACATCAAAGAGAAAACGGTTCATGGCAAGAGAGTTGTGTCGGTATCTATTGGGAAATCATTGGCGGATACAGCGATCCAATATATGCCTCTGTCTTCCCAATCTTAGCACTAAACCAATATGTCAATAATACCATGAAGTCAGTTTAAAACCTATTGTGGTAGAATTAAAAATGATCTCTGTCATCATACCAATTCTGAACGAAGCAAAAATATTGAATCAAACGCTCTCAAGACTAAAACCAGAATTGGCAGACCACGAACTTATTATTGTTGATGGTGGAAGCACGGACGAATCTGTAATTATCGCAGAAAAGTACGGAAAGGTCGTTGCGTCTCAGCGCGGACGCGCAAAACAACTGAATGTTGGGGCTTCGGCTGCTTCGGGTGATATTCTACTCTTTTTACACGCTGATGTCTGGCTTGAACCGGGGGCATTGAATGCTGTTGAAACTACACTATCATCGGGTTATGTAGGTGGTGGATTTTGTCAAAAGATTGATGCAAAAAACTTACTATATCGCCTAATTGAGAAAACTGCAGATATGCGAGGAAAGTATCAAAAGGTCTTCTATGGAGACAGTGGTATTTTCGTAAGAAAAGACATATTTGAACGCATCGGAGGATTTCCAGACGTTCCAATTATGGAAGAATTGAGATTTTCTAAGCAATTACGTCGGTTAGGCAAAACAAGTATGGTCAAACCACATATCCATATCTCTGCACGACGATGGGAGACCAATGGAATCATACGAACAACACTTAAGAACTGGTATATCACAGCATTATATCACTGCGGTTTCTCATTGGAACAACTGGCAAAAATATATCAAGATATTCGATAAGAAAAACCTAACGCAGCAATAATATATCCGCTACCACTACGTTAGGCTAATAGATACTATTAACGTGACTTTTTAACTTCTCCCCAAGTTGTTGCTAATTTATTCTGTGCATGGACTTCTAAAGAAGCATTGACAATTAACCAATTCTCAATGAATTCAGCAACACCGATTCCACGTGGATCAGTTCCAATCCAAGTAGGTGTAGCTGATTGCCACATTGCAGCAATAATACCAAAACCATCTTTGCCTTCATCTTTACTGATAGCAACAGCCGGATCACCGTTATTATCACCTGATCGTGCAAATACTACAACATCATAGTTTGTGTTAGCAAACTGTTCTAAATGCCATGGACGATGAGAAGTGAATACCTTCAATGATGGGATATACATCATACCTTCATCGGTAGGAGTCATACTAAAACTTCCCGCTCCGCGATCACCAAAGTCTAAACCAGAAATATCAAAGACGTTAGCTGCGCCAGCTCCAGCATTTTCTGCACTTCTAGCTCCACCTTCATAACTCATGTAGAAAATCCAATCAGCAACGTTAATGACAATGTTCCCAGCTTCAATGAAGTTCTCTATAATTGAACCGTCCGGTTTTAAGTTGGGAAATGGATATAGTCCGCTTGGTGTTGTCCCACAAGCAAGAATTATTACATCTTGTCGACCATTGTCTGTATGTCTAACACACCACTGCGCTAACGGAGATTCTTCTCCTACTTCATCACCATCACCGAAGTTTTCTATATTATCAAACGCTTTAATGACCCCTGCATGGTTCATGATTGTTTCTGTATTGTTTTTAACAGCATCAGCTGTAATCCAGTCCGGATTAGAGGGACCAGAGTAAATTGCTAAGTCACCCGCAAATACTATGCATGCACCTAACAATATGCCAAATATGGCATAACATATAGAACTCTTGATCATAAAAAAAATTCTCCTTTAAAATAGTAAGATACTAATAGAATCTATTTGCTCAGTTTTCTGCAAAACTTCACAATAGAGACACATCAGAATTGCCAATTTATTACTCCATTCATAGAGCAAAATTCAATACATATATACAGTAAAGCATATAATTATTTGGACTTTTTTGTAGTACAACACCCGCAGTCCGTTAGGGTGCAAAAACCATAGAACAAAGTGTTTAGGTTAAACCAAACAAACTAAAAACTACTCTATGGACTCTTGTAGATTTGACTTTCCACTTTTTAACCAGTCCTCATCCTTCTGTCTTAATTTCTCCATATCATCCGGATTCTTAATATCTATAATATGTGGAGTGATGATGAAAACAATCTCAGTGTCTTGAACTTCGGTCTGCGTGCTTTTGAATAGTCTACCAAGTAATGGAATATCACCCAAAATGGGAACCTTATTTTCTACCTCTTTCTGAGTCTTCCGAATGATACCACCAACCACAATTTGCTGTCCGTCTTCTATGTCAATATAGACACTGAGGGAGTTATCGTCCGTAATCGGCGCATTAAATTCAGTAAACTCAATAAAACTACTTGCACTAATATTCGTTATATCTAAACCGATTGTCCGTTTCCCATCTTCTCCCGCTTGAGATTTTGCAATAAAAGGTGTTAACGCAATGTTAATACCAACGGGTGGGTCAATAAAATCGTAGTTGAAAAGCGGTTGTGTCGCAGACTCTCCGAGAATGCTGTTCGTGTCTACACTCTGTAGGTAAGGAATACGCCGACCACTACTCCAAGTCGCAGGACGACTATCACGCGTCATAATTGTCGGTGAAGAAAGAGTCCTGACTTTATTTTCACGTATCAACGTATGCAACAGTGCCATATACTCTTGGGTTGCTAAACTGTAGTTAAAACCTGATATTTCTTGTTCCAATCCAAGTTCTGAGTTCGCTTCACCAATAAGCGGATTTTCCGGCCCTAATTCTAACCCGCCAAGTTTCCTCTCAAACAGTGCTGTCTCTATCCCTTGTTTCGTCGTTTCATCAAGCGTAATTTCCAAAATCTTGATATCTATGCGTACTTGTCCACGTACAAAATCCAGCTGTTTGATGAGAGCTCGCACCTGATCCATATAACGGCTACGTGTCGTAACTATGAGTGAATTCGTATCCGGATCCGAATAGACTGTAACTTTCCCAAACAATGAATTTACATCAACAGGTTCTTCACCGGTGAAGGAATCCCTGAAAAAGCGTCCGAAACCAAAACCTCCTCCTTGGTTCTCTGCTTGTGGGTCTTGCCACACTTGTGCTAATAGTTGTGCAATAGATTCTGCTATAGCATACTCTAATCGAATTGTCTCTGTAATCTCTCGCTGTTCTTCTGGGGTCGGTACGTCAATCTGTTTGATAAAGTCTTCGACCATTTCAAAATTGCGTTGAGTACCAGTAGAAATAATTACTGCATTCAGATTAGCGAAAGGTGCAGCTGTTACGTTACCAGCTAAAGATCCTTGTGTCTGAGCTGAGGAAGATGTGCCTCTATTACGGAGCCACCAGAAATCGTCTCCACGGAATCCACCGCCACTAGTTCCAGCATTACCTCCAAAATGTGAATTCAGCAGGTTCGCAACGTTATCAGCATCAGCATATTTCAGATAGAATATCTTAGTTCCCCACTCTTGCTCTGGCATGCTAACATCAAGCTTTTTGATAAGGTCGTCAATCAACGCAAAATTTTGCGTTGAGGTTGAGATAAGGAGAGCATTCAACCGAATGTCATGTACAATATGCACCGCACCTTGAACACCAAAGCCGCTGCCATCAGAAGAATTATTACCTCTGTCCCAGTCCCACCAAGGACGTTCCCTATCATTCCCTCCTGAGCCGCCTTCAAATAGATCTCGCAAGAGTGTAGCAAGCGTTTCAGCATTAGCAAATTCTAAGAAATACATCTTAATTTCTTCCTGAGTCTTTGCTTGATCCAGTATTTCAATAAGTTCTTCAATGGTAGGGAAATTACGGGGATCCGACGAAACAACAACAATGTTCAAGCGATCATTACGTGAAATGTTAACTAAACCAACAAAACCGTGAAAGATGTCATCAACATTTACTTCATTGCGCCGATAGGTTAGTAACTCCAAAATGTCTTCTCTGTCAACGCTTCTTCTCCCATCACTGCGCAATCCTTCACCTGTGATAATCTCTTCAAGTGTATTCACCACTTCCTCTGCTGAAGCATATTGCAGCCGGTAGGTTCTGATTTCTGTTTGAAGTGTTGATCCTATATCAAGATGACGTATGATTTCTCTTAGTATAATCAGGTTCTCTTCGGAAGCTTTCAATATAAGCGAGTTTGAGTTTTCATCAGCAATGATTTTTACCGTTCCATCAATCAGGTCAACGCCTAATCCTTGTTCCAACGCTTCCTTAACCTGTTCTGCATTAATTTCTGTAGTGCCTTCTTGCGTTTTCTTTTCATCCTCGTCATCCCTTCCATCAAATACGTCTGAAAGTGTATCCTCCAAATCTGAAGCGTTTGCGTAAGTTAATGGGACTATTGCAATCTTTAGTGGAAATCGTTCACCTTCATCAGCAAACTGTAGAATAGAAGCAATTCGACGGATATTGGATGACACATCCGTAATCACCAATGCATTCGTAATCGCATCCGCAAAGATATTAGCTTGACTATTCAACAGCGGTCTCAGCACATTTGCCTGTTCGGTAGCAGAGGCATTTAACAACTGGATGATATACGTCTGAATTTCATCTGTCATTTCAACCAGTTCAGGATTCGCTTCTATAATCTTGACTGGTACATTCATCACTTTCGCTTTTTCAAAGGTTGTGACAAGCAGGGTACTATCCACTCTAACAAATGTAAGGTTATACTGTGCAAGCACGGTTTTCACTTTCTCAATGACTTCATCCAATGTGACGTTGTTCAAGTTAATCAGTGAAAACCTTTTACCTTGAATGTCGTTCTCACTTGCAATAATGGTGAGATCAGTTTCCCGTGACAACCATTCAAACAAGTTCTTCAGTTCCTGACTGGTAAAGTTGAAGTTGAAACGTACGGGTCTACCAGTTTCCTCATCTGTCTCCGCAACTTCCATCGTTCCTTCACCACGTTGCGCATACAGATCCCCCTGAATTAGAACGAATAATCCGAGGCTAAGCAAAGCAATCATACATAACTTGCTACGGTGTCGTGAAAATGTATTCAAAAAATCAAAAAACCTACTTATCATTAACAATTCCTCGTTTTCGTTCTAAGCTAATAGTAGCCTCAACTATATTATTTAATTATTTCATGGATTCTTGTAAATTTGATTTCCCATTTCTAAACCATTTCTCATCAGTTTTCTTCAACTTTTCAAGGTCATCAGGATTCTTAATATCTATTATGTGTGGGGTAATAATAAAGACTATTTCTGTATCTTGGATTTCTGTTTCTGTGCTTTTGAATAGTCTACCGAGTAATGGTATATCACCAAGTATCGGAACTTTGTTTTCGACCTCTTTCTGTTTTTTTCGAATGATACCACCAACGATGATTTGTTGTCCATCTTCTACGTCAATATATACACTCAATGAGTTGTCATCCGTAATCGGTGCATTAAAATCGGTAAACTCAATGAAGTTACTAGCACTGATACTCGTAATATCCAAACCGATAGTACGCTTGCCATCTTCACTAATTTGCGACTTTGCTATAAAGGGTGTAAGTTGTATATTGATACCAACAGGTGGGTCAATAAAATCATAGTTAAACAATGGTTGTGTAGCAGTATCACCAAGAATGCTGTTTGTATCAACACTTTGCAGGTATGGAATGCGCCGACCACTGCTCCATGTTGCAGGTCGACTGTCACGCGTCATAATAGTTGGTGTTGAAAGCGTCCTGACCTTATTCTCACGCATGAGCGTATGAAGCAACAACATATATTCTCGGGTCACTAAACTATAGTTGAAGCCAGAAATTTCTTGCACAAGACCAAGTTCCGCATTCGCATCACCAATAAGTGGATTCGTTGGACTTAGTTCTATCCCTCCAAGTTTACGTTCATTCAGAGTCGCTTCTATCCCCAGTTTTGTCGCTTCATCAAGTGTCACTTCAAGAATCTTTATATCAATCCGAACTTGTCCACGCACAAAATCCAACTTTTTGATCAATGCTTTTACTTGTTCCATATACCGACGACGGGTCGTTACAACCAAAGAATTGGTATCTGGATCCGCAAAAATTGTAACCTTACCGAACAACGAATTTATATCTACCGGTTCATCACCAGCGAAAACACTACTAATAAACCGTTCAAAACCGCCACCGCCACCGCCACCTTCTTGCTGTGCATCTTGCCATACTTGTGCAAGCACTTGTGAAATGGCATCTGCAGTTGCATATTCAAGCCGAATTGTCTCGGTGATCTCTCGCTGCTCATCTGGAGTCGGCACATCAATCTGTTTAATAAATTCCTCGATCATATCAAAGTTGCGTTTAGTACCTGTTGACACGATCACTGCATTCAGATTCGCAAAAGGTTCAGCCGCAATATTCCCTGCTAAAGACCCCTGAGTCTGTGATGTAGAACCTCTACTCCGATCCCACCAATCATCATTCCAACCGCGACGACTACTACTGCTGCTGCTGCTTGCGTTCCCACCGAAATGTGAATTCAGAAGATTCGCAACATTTTCGGCATCAGCATATTTAAGGTAGATTATTTTTGTTCCCCATTCCTGTTCAGGCATGCTAACATCAAGCTTCTTGATCAACTCATCAATCATAGGAAAATTCTGGGAAGCCGTTGAGATTAACAAAGCATTCAGACGAATATCGTACACAATATGTACATCACCTTGAACTCCGAAACCGCCACCTGCTGACGCTTCACGGTTACTCTGTTCCCACCAGGGCCTATCACGGTCCGCTCCAGCACTACCACCCTCAAAAAGGTCCTGTAAATTAGCAGAAAGTGCCTCTGCATTCGCAAACTTCAACAGGTACATCTTGATCTCTTCCTGAGTCTCCGCCTGATCCAGTTCATCGATTATTTTTTCAATAATCGTAAAATTGCGTGGATCTGATGAAATGACAATAATATTGAGACGATCATTACGAGAGATGTTGACTAGTCCAACAATACCTTGAAAAATGTCCTCTGTTATTCCCCGCTCGCGACGCTCTCTAATCAATCTCAGAATATCCTCTCTATCAAAACTCCTACTACCATTTTGGATATTTTCACCAGTGATTATCTCTTCAAGCGTCGTTGCAACATCCTCCGCAGACGCAAATTTTAGTCGATACGTCCTTATCTCTGTCTGACTCGTCGGACCAGAATCGAGATGACTAACAATCTCTTTTAGGATAATCAGGTTGTCTTCAGTCGCTTTGATGATGAGTGTGTTTGAGTTCTCATCGGCATATACCTTAACCGTACCTTCAATCAGTTCAACACCTAATCCCTGTTCAATCGCTTCCCTAATCTGTTCAGCATCAATACCTATTAAACCTTCCTGTGTTTTCTTCTCACCATCTTCTTCTTGAAAAACTTCGGAAAGTGTATCCTCTAATGAAGATGCTTCCGCAAACTTTAATGGAATAATTGCGATTTGTAATGGAAACTGTTCACCTGCATCAGCAAATTGTAGAATTGATACGATTCTTCTCACATTTGACGAAATATCAGTGATTACAAGTGCGTTAGTCATCGCATCGGCAAATATGTTGGCTTGACTGTTCAACAAAGGTCTTAGCATATTCGCTTGTTCAGACGCATCCGTATTTTCTAACTGGATGATATACGTCCGAATCTCATCCGTCATTTCTACCTGTTCCGGCACCGCTTGGATAATATTCACCGGAACGTTCATCACCGTAGCTTTTTCAAACGTAGTCACAAGGAGGGTACTATCAATTTTAACAAAGGTTAGGTTATACTGTGCAAGCACTGTCTTGATTTTTTCAATGACTTCATCAAGTGTTACGTTATTCAGGTTAATCAGAGAAAACCGCTTACCCGATATATCACTTTCACTCGCAATAATCGTTAGGTCAGTTTCTCGTGACAACCATTCAAACAAGTTTTTCAACTCTTGGCTTGTAAAGTTGAAGTTAAATCTTATGGGCCTGCCAGTTTCTTCATCCGTTTCTGCAACTTCCATCGTTCCTCCATCACCACGTTGCGCATACAAATCGCTTGGTGACACAGTCAGCAAACAGATGCTGAACAAGATAAATAAGATTAAACTCAGTTTTTGTGTCCTCTTCGGACATACTACGTTAACACAGGATAATATCATTGATAAACCCTCGCAATTAAAAGGACTTCCACAAGTATTTTGTTATCTTTGCTATCAGCGGACATTTGCAAGTCTCTCACTAATAACCATTTTGATTTCGTTTCAATCAACCGATTCAAGTTAACAACTTTATCTAATTCCGTTGTGAACTTTATTTTTATCGTGAAACTTTCTGGTGTATATGTTGTTTGTGCCAACTCTAACTTATCGGTAAGTTCCGATACTTGCTTCTGAATCATGCTAAAGTATTCCAGTAAGCCGGAAACCAAATTCTTCTTGTTCAGCACTTCACTATGGTTGTCAAGTAGATTAGTAAATTTCGCCAATATTTTGCTATCTCGTTGAAAATTATACTTAGTTGTTGCTTCTTTTGCACCGATACCAAAAAATCCAGAAGACGGTTCCGTCTGTGTCTTGAAGAATTCGTTTTCAAAAAGAACTTTTTCTGCTCCAATAATATGTTGCTGTGATAAGGACAAAATAAGATCAATAAGTTCTATCCGAATAGAACCCGGGATTGATTCAGGCAAAGAAACGTAAGTCCATTCTTCAGGTTTCTGTTCCTTAGATTCCTTCTCCTTTTTATTGTCGTCAGAGTCTTGCGATGCATTCTCTTTGTCCGTATCCTCTTTTTCCTCATCAACAGATGGTTTCTCGGATTCGTCTTTGTTCTCATCAGGTTTTTCATTATCTTTTTCTTCTTTATCTTCACCTACATCTTCATCTTCATCTTCATCTTCATCTTCATCTTCTAACCACGCATTCAACAACATATCCATCGTATCATCTTCAATTTCAGATTCATCTTGTGCTTGTGTATCCTGTTTTGCCGATTCTAACTCAGCTTTGATAGCATCACGTTCTGCTTCCAAATGTCTCTGATACAAGAACACCACTAAATTCCGTCGAGCTTGCGGAGAAATCTTCTCCGATCTTCGTCCAGGAACAGGTTCCATATTCATCTGGTAGTTCTGTGGAATTCCCGCCTGTTTGATGATTCCATTGATTTTTTCGCGGATCACCGTTTCAGGAAAATTTTCTGCAAAAATAGATGTCGTTTTCCCACCATCAGCAATACCCATCTTCTGGTATAAATCCGATTCTATCGGTTTCAGAATCTTTGAAGCATTCACCAAGTCTTCTGACTTTTGCAATTCCAACTGTTTAGTCTTTATGTCCGAATTGGCAATCATACCATAGATACCCGGACCCAATTGCGTAACAACGGCTATGATAAGCACAAGCAGAAGCACGCCGATTAATAACTTAGATTGTGTTGTGAGTTGCAGATCTAATTTCACTGTATTTTTTCCTTATCTAAATAAACTTATTGATAGATACTCTTAGAAAAATAAAACACTATCAACTCTTATCTATCCTCTTCATTGTCTTCATTTGAGAATTCTATATTCCGAGGTGGCGGTATGTTCACATCATCCAAATTTGCTTCTTCATTCTCCGGTTCTGGCATAATAAATTCAATTTCAGGTTTGGGATGGCGTTTTTGAGCAAACTTCTGGATAGATGCATTATCAATTTGGCAACTTATCTTAACCTCAAATGTCGGTCTACGTTGATCACCCGTCGTTGTCGTCTCACCCGTCTCAATTTTGCTGAACAACTTTGAGTTACGTAGCGAACGATCCATCGCAATTATAGATTCGTTAGAATTCGCTTGTATATTAAACGTAATACGAGTCTTTGTTAGATCATCTAAATTCTTAACATCAAACGTCTTCCAAGCAACCTTAGTCCTATCATTAAAAAGCGTACTGAGTGTATGTAAAATATCTATCGGAGAAATCTGATGCGTCAATTTATCCGCAACTATAAGGTCAAGTGCAAGATTCTTGTTTGCTTGCGTTTGTTCCTGTGTCAAATTGGCTATTCTCCTATCCAACTCATCAACTTTTGAACCTTGAGTTCTACTCCAAGTCAGACTACCAAATACAATAAATAGTATAACGATTCCACCAACTGTAGCGGCGAGTACTTGTTGACGTTTGCGACTAAATTCCGCACGTTTTTCACCGACCTCTTTCGGTATCAAAGAGACAGGTACTTCAGTTTCCAGAAGGTGAATACCGACACCTAAAGGTATCGCTAAACTATTACTATAAGATTCAATGGACGACAATGATGGTGATGTTGTATCCAATGTACCCGCTAAAAGTGGATTCCAAACCCGGGTGGGGATCTGCAGCTGCTGTTGACACGTCTGTGCTAATTCAGGAACCTCTGCGCCACCTCCGCATAAACGTATCTCAGAGATTTCCATCGGTCCGCCACCATTCACCTCACGTTCAGCCGCCGCTATAGAACGTACAAGTTCAGCAATGAAACGTCTTGACCACGTACGCGTTGGGGGTTGACCAGCAGGAACTTGGCGCTTTTCCAGTTCAGCTGCTTCCTCATCCAACTCCAGCTCCGATTCAAAGAGCTCAGTTAACTGATCACCATTCACTGAAATTCTACGGGAAAACTGCAACGTATTACCATACATCAGACAGAATTCAGTGTTACCAGCACCAATATCTACAATAATTGTCCGTTCTGCATTACTTGACAAAGAACTCTGTGCAACTGACGATATCGCATACATAGATGGAATCACCGCTGTAGGTGAAATACCAACTTCTTTCAAAATATCAATGTAACGTTCAACTGTTTCGCGTCTTGTTGATACCAATTCTACAGATAATGCATCCGGTGACCTTTGAATATCGTGATAAGTATATATCGCATCTTGAACAGGAAATGGCAACTCCGTTTCGGCTGCCATTCCCACCATGGAGGGTAATTGTTCCTCCTGGGTCGCGGAGGGAAGGTTAGATAAACGTTTCGTTACCACAAAACCACGAGGAATTGATATGCCAATCTCAATACGATGTTTGTTGAATAGGTTATACTTGATACCCAGTTGATTCCACAACTGTTTCACCGCACCAGCAACTTGCTGAGGATCGTCCGGGTCAGGATTAGGTGTTACACCACCATCTATTAAACGTAATACACCTGCAACCTTTTCTATGTACAGTATCTTTATGGACGCATTACCGATGTCTATTGATATGACCTGATCTTTTGTCATTTGCAATTTCCTGTTTAAATTTCTTGTTCAAATCCTTATTTAATCTTGGCGCCAATACGGAACACTCAACTGAGTATCACTTCGTTCAATTATGCCAAGACAAGTTGCAATCACCTTACCATTAAGATCTATTCCATTGGATTGAATACGGTACCCATTAGAACGGTAAGTAACCCAATCAATAACTTGACGGAACGTCTGATCGTCAATTTCCTCAATATCCAGTAGTTGTCCAATATCACTGAACGGGTTTCCTGTGATAGGTACCTGTAACGAATTTTGCAATTCCTCATTTTCCTCTTCGCGACGTGTAATAATAGCTTGTGCCTTTGTCTGATCCATCCCAGGCAATAACTGAAGGACTTCCAACGGTGCTGTATTAACGTTAATTAACCCTTCTATCCTTTGATCCGACTTAATGGATATTTTATCAACAATTCCAGCCAGTTCATTTACTGTAATAACTTTTACATCTTTTATGGCATCTACGTTTTGAAACTGACCAACAGAATCTCGGTGTGATATAATCCGATCAGCAATCCCTCCATCAATTCCTTGTAAATCCTCAAGCTCATCATCATCCGCAGTATTTATATTGGTTAATGTAGGTCCTTCTTGATTACGGCCACCGCCAGTATTTTGAACAGTGATCCGATTTCTGATGCTATTGAATACGTTATCAGATACAGCTTGAGCATCTAACAATGCTGATAGTTGATTGAATGTCCGTTGCTGAATGATAGCGTTGGCTTCACCTTGTGAAAACACTGTCTGATTATTGTTAGAACGAATTTGACTGATCTGCTGAGCATTTGCTGAGTTTAAATCCACACGTTGTTGTCCATTGGTATCTGTGTTAACATCAACTGAATACACCGTCGCTATATTCACTAACCCGCCTATACTCGTTGCTGTGAGAGTTGGGGGTAGAACTTCCTCTGTTTCCTCCATCTCCTCTTCTACTGCTGCCTGTTGCTGCAAGCCATAGAGAATCTCATAAGTCATCCCTTCAACACGTGAAATATCGCGCACCGTTCTATAAGGTCGACCTTCCACGATACGTGTCGCAAGATCACCAGTGGGATTGTTCTCAGGTTCAACACCTAACGCTGTCAACACATTTCGAAGTATCGTCTCATCAACCGTGTTGATATTTATTCTTGCACCTTCATCCGTGATGGTCACCTGATAGTTTAATATATTACCAACCTGCATCAAATCGTCAATTTGTTGTTCAATTGGTTGAGCCCACGTCTCTCCAAGCGAGTCAAAATTGGTCTCATCTGTACGCAATTTCGCAAGCGACCATTCAAATCCCGATTTTGCCGCATAGTGATACTTCGTCCTATCAATGAAGTTACCTTGTGCTTTGTTTTCAAGATTAAATGAATATAGTATTTGCATCGCCAATACAGAAAGAATCGTCAGAATCCAAAGTGTTGAAATTAATGACAAACCTGATGGGTCGCTCATGTCAAACTTACCTGATGACATGACAACTTTTCTTTTGACAAGTTGTTTATTCTGATTGAATAGAAAACTTTTGACGTTTCTCATCTGTTTTACCAAAGCTAATTCGACTATTGAGCGTTATTTGTACTCGCAGGTAAATACACCATTGTTGATTGCGTTAACACACCTTGCATTAATCCAGCAGTGTCATCTACAGTAGATTGGTTCGCTGGAGATGCTTGTCTTTCTTCATCAATAACTGAAACCACCACCTGCACTGCTGTCGGAATAACGTCAGTCTGATCCCACGTGTCGTAAACTTGTGCTTCTTCATCAAGATACTTCAAATCAAAATTGACTATCCCATCTATTAACACATCAGGTTTATAGTAAATCTCTATTCCATTTTCATCAACCGTTGGAATTGATCCAGAATGCATTGATTCTATAACAAGTTCTGGATTAAGCCCTGTTGTTACAATACGATATAGCGCGAGTTCTTCATTTTCCGCAGATGGTGTTTGTCCAGGTTGTTGTGCCCCTGTAGCAGGAGGCGGAACACCAACACCGCTTTGCAGCATCTCTATCGGCACTTTCGGACCGACATAGTAAGCAACACGTCTAACATCACTCCACGGGGGTGTGTTTGTCACCCTCCCTTCCTTCAATGCGTCCAACTGTGCTGTAAACACATCAATATCTGTCTTAACTAAGGTTACAATACTGAGTATGTCTCGGTCACCCGACATCGTTGGAACATCTTCCGAGTAAAGTGTCAACAACTCATCTGAAGTGTCTGCCTGCATCTGACTCAAATCGGTACTAATCGTGTCCAGAGCAACACGACAACGTTGTGCTTGAAGCACTTTAGATTGACTCTTTTGGTAGGAATTTATCGCTGAGTTAAATACTGCGTAAGTGGAACCACCCATAATTACTATTATACTCACCGCGGTTATCATCTCAACAAGTGTTAGACCGCTTTCACTTTGCAAAAATAGTTTTCTCATAATATTAGTGACCACTTCTATTTAGTTCATTGTAAGATTAATTCTATTGTCCTTGACCCTGTTGCATTTCACGATCCGCTATATATGTCATCATACTAATTGACCGCGGTTTTCCCAAATGTTCCCAAAGCACCGTCAACTCAATCATCCGTAATCCCTCTATTTCATCCGATTCTAATTCTGTTACTGACGACTGCCATTGGAATAGCGAATTCTCACCAAATTCACCACCATATTGACCGGGTTCCGGATAACCTTCCATCTCAATTTGTGCCATCTGATATTTAAGCAAGTAGAGTGCTGTTACGCGATTATCTGATAGTGCAACATTCCGTGAGGTATCACTAAAAACCTTCAACAATGCAGGAAAAATCGCTGCCATAACCGCTATAGTAACAAGGATTTCAGCAAGTGTAAAACCCTCTTCACTTGAGGAAATATTTCGCCGCTTCATCTTACAAGTTGTTCCCTAAACCTAAGGTTTGAATCTCATCTGACGATAACTTTTGAATACTGTTACGACCTGTTGATGCTTCAACATTAACCGCAATAAAGTGTTCCCTTACGTTCTGTAAATACACAACAGTATTCACTGAGGTCGCTGTCGGTGTGAAATATACGTAATCCACACCAGTCGATAAATTTTGTATAACGCCGTTATTCGTTGTAGAAAATGCCGTGATGGTTATGCCATCGTTCAGGGGTTTAGCAATACCCATGACTCCACCTGTGCGTGATACCGTAGGTTGACCTCCTTGTGTGGTTGTTGCTGCCGCAACCCTTCCCGCAGATGCAATCGGATTCTGCGCATCAAATGTTTCACTGGATGCCAACCAATACCTATTATTGCCAATATCAAAAACAACCAAATACGTAGTCCGTTCAGTAATTGCCATGTCACGTGCATAAGAAAAAGTATCAGCAATGGATTGTGCAGATGATTTTAACCGACGAGACGCAGCAAAACCACGCATCGCTGGCATGGAGATAGTTGACAATACCGCAATAATTGACAAGACTATCATGATCTCCATTAGACTGAAACCATGTTCCGTACTTTTTCCAAAAGGCACTCGCATATACCTTAACATACACATACCCTCAACAGTAACATATATCTCAATAAATTACATGCCACTTTCTATCATGTTTCCAATGTCTGCATCCATACCCAATCCACCAAGTTTCCCATCTTTACCATAGGTGGATAGTTCATAGTCATAACCAGTTTTTTTGCTGGGATACCTATATTGATAATCGTTACTCCACGGATCTTTCGTTATTGGACTTACAAGATATGGTCCTTTCCAGTTAGTAACATCCTGAGGGACTTGCCACAACGCATCTAATCCCTGTTCTGTTGACGGATAGGTGCCAACATCAAGATTATACTGAGATAACGCAACACCAAGATTCGCAATTTCGTGACGTGCCTTGCCAACTCTCACATCATCCATGGAAACTAATGTTTTTGTAATACTCTTGTAAAGTCTTGGACTAAATTGGACTACTACAGCTATAATTAGTACAATAAGGATACCAAGTAGAATTTTGTTTTGTGTTTTCATTTGTAAATCTTTGTTCCTTTTTGGCACCTTAAAACAGAAAAACGATAACTCAATTAAACTCCGCTTCCTCATCAACCCAATTAGTTATATCTGCATTTAAATCTTCTCCACCCAATTTGCCATCTTTACCATAAGAGAATAGGTCATAGTCATAACCGTAATGCGTACCGGGAAATCTATATTCGTAAGCAGTTCCCCAAGGATCGTTGGTTACAGGACTTTGGATATAGGGACCATCCCAGTTTGCAACATCCTGACTCGGTGCTCGCCACAACGCATCTAATCCCTGTTCTGTTGACGGATAGGTGCCAACATCAAGATTATACTGAGATAATGCAACACCAAGATTCGCAATTTCGGTACGTGCTTTGCCAACTCTCGCATCGTCTATAGCCGTTATCACACGTGGTGCAATAAACGCAGCCAAAATACCTAAAATCGCAATAACAATCGTCAATTCTATCAGTGTCAAACCTGATTCATCGTTTTTCAACTGTTTAAACATTTTTTACTCCTTCTGTTTATACATAAACCAACTTTATCAATATGTTTATTTTGTGCTCAGAACTCATATCTATTTAGATTAGACATATAATCTACATGATAGTTTATAAAAATCTGAATAGAACACTCCTTAATATGTACCTAACCACCTATCAATTTGTTCGCTTCAAATATCGGTAAAATCATCGCCACAGCGATAAAACCAATCAGTAAACCCATAAACAGAATAACCATCGGACCGATAGAACCCGTCACACGTTCCAAATTCTTCCTAATCTCCATGTCAAAATAATCTGACAATTTTTTTAGCATTGTCACAGGTTCACCAGACTCTTCACCCACAGCGATCATGTGTGTCACGAGTGTCGGAAAATCAGAACTTTTTTCAAGCTCACGTGATAACGTAGAACCTTGTTCTACCTCTCTCTCTGCTTCAGCGACAATATTACTGTACACCTTATTACCAATCGTATCTTTGACTACTTGCAGTGCAGGAAGCAACCGAACACCGTTCTCCAGAAGTGTCGCCATAGTGCGCGTAAAACGCACAATAGCAAACGTGCTAAATATTGACCCAAGCAGCGGAAGCTTAAGTTTAAACTTGTCAAATTGCAACTGACCAGATTCCGTCTGCAAATAATTCCTTAGCAAAATACTTATAGGAACAATTATCAATAAGCCTAACCACCAATAAGTACTCAGTACGTCCGAAATCCCAATGAGAATTCTGGTCGGTACGGGTAAATCTCCACCAAGGTCTTCAAACATCGTCGTAAATTTGGGTATCACGAATATCATCAACACTGTAACCGAAAATATCATCAACGAAAACAGTATAGCAGGATAGAAAAGAGCTGAAATAACTTGGTTTTTCAACAAACGCTGCCGTTCTGCAAAATCAGCAAGCCGTTCTAACACTTCACCCAACACACCCCCGGTTTCTCCAGCCTTCACCATGTTCACATATAGATCTGAGAATACTTTTGGGTGTTGGTTCAGTGAATCATTAAAAGTTGCACCTTGCTCAACATTCTGCTTCACATCAGAAATAATCTTGTGGAATTCTGGATTGGCGATCTGATCCAACGTCACTTCTATCGCACGGGGAAGTGCAACGTGCGCATTTATCAAGGCAGCTAACTGGTAGGTGAAAAACTCTACTTCTGCAGGTTTAATCTTACGAGAACCTATACTAAACAAACGTTTTGCTTGTGATTCAAGGACTTCTCCCTCCTCAACTATATTTGTCGGCCAATACCCCATCTGTTGCAGCTGAGCAATCAGGTCTGCACGAGAGTCTGCTTCTAAGGTATTACTTACTGTCGTCCCTGTATTCGTGATAGCTTCAAATTGATATCTTGGCATGGCAATCTCTTTTCAAAATGTTATATGATAGTTTATATCGTAGGGCGGAGTCTCTGTTCCCGTCAGGTTTTACCTACTATTTACACGTATTTCCTTGAAAATACACTACTCAGCTTCATCAAACTCATGTGCATCTTCTTGTGTCAGACGAAGTACCTCATCAACCGTTGTTTGTCCAGCAGTGACCTTTTGCCAACCATCTTCACGTAGACTCTTCATCCCCATTTTAATTGCAAGCTTACGAAGTTCAGATGTAGATGTTTGTTGAAGAGACATATTACGTATTTCTTCCGACATAAATATCACTTCAAAGATACCGATTCGTCCTCGGTAGCCTCTTCCACGGCATTCCTTACAACCCCCCTCTTTCGCACGTGGTATCTCAAGATCCTCATCTACATGCACACCATTGTTCCTAAAGATTACTGCAATTTCATCAGCACTGGGACGATACATTTCACGGCAAGATTTGCAAACACGTCTCGCTAAACGTTGCGCAATAATACCTTCAACCGTTGACGCAACCAAATAAGGTTCAACCTTCATATCAATCAAACGCGTGATAGCACCCGGCGCATCATTGGTGTGAAGCGTACTGAACACAAGGTGACCTGTCAACGACGTATGTATTGCCATCTCCGCTGTTTCATAGTCACGAATTTCACCAACCAATACCTTGTCAGGGTCCTGACGAAGGATATGCCGCAAACCTTCCGCAAATGAAAACTCAATATCAGGATTGACCTGAATCTGGTTGATCCCCTCTAACTCATATTCAACGGGGTCTTCAAGCGTTATTATCTTCACTTCAGGAGTATTGATCTCTTTCAAGCATGCATAGAGTGATGTCGTTTTACCACTACCAGTCGGACCTGTGGCAAGTATAATGCCGTGCGGTTTATGAATCATGCGTTCGAACAGTGTATAATTCTCATTGGTAAGTCCCAATTCGGCTAATCCAAATTCAATTGATTGTCTGTCAAGGATACGAAGCACTACACTTTCACTATGCTGCGTTGCAACTGTCGGAACAGTTGAAACACGAAGGTCAATCTGACGATCTCCCAAACTTCCAATCTCTTTGTTGATTTTACCATCTTGAGGACGACGACGCTCAGCAACATCCATGCCTGCCATGATCTTAATACGTGATGTAATTGCTGACTGCAAATACGCAGGCGGTTGCGGTTGGTCTTCTAACACGCCATCAACACGAAAACGAATCTTCAACTCACCCGGATACGGCTCAATGTGAATATCACTCGCACCCGCACGCACCGCATCAATAATCATCTGGTCAACAGCATTCATCACCGTCGGATCCTGACTCAGATCCTTTTCGTCTATACCAAAGTCAACAAGTTGACCACGTTCAAATGTCGCAGCCGCACCGACCGGTCCCTTGATACCTCCACTCAAAAGCGAGGCAGCATCCTTACCATAGCAACGGATAATCGCTTCAGAAATTTCATCTTCATCTGCAATGGTCGTCTTTATATCACATTCTGTCAAAAACTCTATTTCGTCTATTAACATTACATCCTGAACATCCGCCATCGCTATCGTAAGAACTTTACCCACAAGACGTAACGGTACAATCTTATTGCGATTTGCAAAACTTGGTGGTATTTTTTCAAGCGCGTTCTCTTCAGGTGATACCTCATCTAACCGAATGATCGGTGAACCCGTATCACGTCCTTTTTTCGCAAGTTCAAGCACTCGCTCAGATACATACTCAGTTATGATTGCTTCTTCCGAATCTCCCGCTTTCTCAATCTCATTCAAAATTTGTCTATACTTCTGAGACTCAGACTCTGGCGATTCCTCCGTCTCAATATCAGAATACACAGGCTTATTTACCCACCCTTCAAGTATCTTCTCATGTATTTCTTGATAGGCCTGCTCCGATATCAAATTCCCTTCTTTTAATACTTCAACAAGTGATTTTTGGGTAGATGTACTACTAATCATAATAATCAAGTTCCTTATAAATAATACTGATAAACCAACATCTTAACCAATCGGTTTAAACAACTTTAATGCTACTCCCAACATACATTACTTGAAAAGGCGAACTTTCTTTGAGGGATTGTCGTTTCCACAATCGCCTTTTTTAGACGAAAAATCCTACAAATAAGTTTAATCACTTTCCACGCACCATTAAGTTTTAAATGCAATAACTCATTGCTTATTGACACAGAAACTAATACTATTGCAAATCACATTGGGGTTGAAAATAATCTTGGTAATCCGATAATGCTTGTTCAGAACAATTAACAATTTTGTATCCAAAAACAGAAAAATTACGTATAATGCTATTTTGACAATAGTTCATTAAACGCCAATGACTATCCTATATATGTTCTATTAGACTATAAAATAGGGTATAAGTTCGGAATTTAAAGGATTTCAACTGAATACAAAAAGCATAAATCTATCGTTTTTTACCGATATTTCAAGAAAATATCAAAAATTATACTTTTTATTAAACAATTTGCTTGACAGAACGTTATAGTATACTGTATTATATATCTTCGGCAGATTTTGCATATAATTTTTACATTTACATTAAGGAGAGGAGAAGAATGGAAACCGAGTTTTTCGGTGACACACAAAACATTGAAGGTGTTGACACTTTCATAAATGAAGTTTATCCGTCGGAAGAAACTGAGAATGTGAACGAATACAAAGGGAGTGATAGAAGCGCACTAACAAGTTGGTTACGCAGCGTCGCTGGACACCGTTTATTAACGCGAGAAGAGGAAGTTGAATTAGCAAAAAGAATTGAAGCTGGTGATACTACTGCACGTGATGAACTCGTTCAAGCAAATCTAAGACTGGTTATCTCAATCGCAGTCAGGTATCAAGGAAATAAAGTCCCGCTTGAAGACCTAATTCAGGAAGGAAACATCGGACTAATCAAAGCAGCAAGCAAATTTGATTACCGGAAAGGATTTAAATTCAGTACCTATGCTATTTGGTGGATTAAGCAATCTATAATGCGCACTCTTGATAACTTCGCACGATCTATACGTTTACCTGCATATATCGTCGCAAAGATGAACAAGTTTGATGCGACCTACGCAGCACTATGCCAAGAACTACAACGAGAACCTACACGGGCTGAAATCGCTAACGCTCTTGAACTAACGTTACAACAGGTAGAGGAAATCCTTACTTTTAACGCAGATACCATCTCTATGGATTTACCACTCGGGGATGACCCCGGATCACGGTCGGCTGCTACTTTAGGTGATTTAATTGAAGACCCCGCAACCGCAGCTGAAGACGGACCTATCGCAAAACTGATCACACAGGACCTTGTAAAACAATTCCTTAGCAAACTACCAGAACGCGAGCAACAAGTCCTAACAATGAGATTCGGCCTTGATGATGGAGAACGCAAAACACTTAGAGAAATCGGAGACGCACTTGATGTTACGAGAGAACGCATCCGACAACTTGAGATATACGCTATCTCTCAATTAAGCAGCCTATACAACGAAATGGGAGAATTCCGGACTGAATACACTGCGGATCAAACCGCAGCATAACACGGAATCCAAGAGGACACTTATGAAAAATCTAATAAAAAAACTCGCGGGAAGTGAAAATCCTTTAGTGGAAGTAACAAAAACCGCAAAAGAGAAAATTCAGGGTGTTATTGAAAACGAAGAAGTTGAAGTGGAAGGACTGCGAATCAGCATTGAAGGTCGCAGTGCTTCCGCTTTTCAATACAGCCTCGGCTTAGCTACAGAAACAGAAGACGATGACATCATCATTGACATGGGTCCCTTTAAAGTATTCGTTGACCCAAACAGCGCTGATGACCTTCAAGGGGCTGTCATTGATTATGTTGAAGACCTAAACTCAAGCGGCTTCAAAATTGACAACCCAAATACACCAACATGGGATAATCCGAAAGCACAGAAAATACAAGAACTAATTGATGAACGAATCAATCCTGCTGTCGCTGCACACGGTGGACAGATTGAACTCCTCAACGTTGAGGACGAAGCAATCTATATCCACATGGGCGGTGGATGTCAAGGCTGCGGCATGGCAAATGCTACTCTCAAACACGGCATTGAAGCTATGATACAAGAGGTATTCCCTGAAATCAAGCAGGTCATTGATACAACCGACCATGCTGCAGGAACAAATCCATACTACGAAGGCGGAAATTAGTAGAATTATCCTCCCATTCAAAAAATATTATACACCCAACCCAATAGGTGCGGTTTCCTAACCGCACCAAAGGTGTCAACTTAGCGATTCATATTATTGTAGGAGGGAAACCTTGAAATCCCGATTTTCTCACTCAAGGTAGGCGTGCTTTGTAAGCGCGCCCCCCAACTGCAGGCGTGCTTTGTAAGCGCGCCCCCCAACTGCACTCCCCTGCAGGCGTGCTTTGTAAGCGCGCCCCCCAACTGCAGGCGTGCTTTGTAAGCGCGCCCCCAACTGCAGGCGTGCTTTGTAAGCGCGCCCCCCAACTGCAGGCGTGCTTTGTAAGCGCGCCCCCCAAAGGTAGGCGTGCTTTGTAAGCGCGCCCCCCAACTGCAGGCGTGCTTTGTAAGCGCGCCATTGCCAATCTTGTGTTTATCGGTGCACTTACAAAGCACGCCTACCGGGATGGGGTATTTAGCACTTGGCTTTTTCTAAAGTTGACACCTATGTGGTTAGGTTTCCTAACCCCAACGAGTCTAAAAATCTGACCTATCAAACTCACCTAATCCTTAGCAAAACATGCAATTGCACAAGTCTTATCCGCGCAATCCGAGATTCAGATTATTTTAATTTCAACCCCTTCATTGTTCGGATATGTAACAAAACAACTCCCTCCATTTGGCAACCCCTTCAAATATGCTTCAGTCTTCTCTTTCAGTCCCACAACATCCTCAGCCACAGCACAAATCGCTGGTCCCCAGCTACTTACACCCGCTCCCAATGCCCCGTTAGCTTGCAAGAAATCAAGCGTTTGTCTCAACTCATCACCTTGCGCATCAATCTCAACTTTTTTCCATCCAAATGTCTGTATCTCGTTGATCACTTCACCAAAATTTTGCATGTCGTTTTCAAGAATTGCTGGTAGTATCCGTAGCAGCAGCAGATGACACAACCTCGGTGCAACTGATGCAGGTTGTGGACACAGTGTACGAAAAAGATCCAATTCCGCATCACCAAAAATACGCGTACAATTGGGTATCACAATAAGTATAGGTACATTTGGAAAGTCATATCGGAGTAAGATCGGTGGAGGAGAAACATCATCGGTCGCAGCGGATGGGAGAAAAGAGGGTTTCTGATCAGGATACCGATGACCGCCATCAACAATGAAACCACCATTTTCAAAAGCAGCAATTCCAATACCAGATGTCCCACCACGTCCTACAACATTCGCAAGTTCTAAGACACTCAACTTAAGGTCAAACAAAACGTTAACAGCAGCAGCGATACCAAGAGAAAGTTGAGTCCCAGAACCAAATCCGCTATGCATTGGAATTTCAGATTTGAATTTTAGGTTAATGCCAGGGAACTGATACGTACTATGAAGTAGTGAAAGAACAGCACAAGCACGCGCACGGTAGGATTCAGATTCAACCTGAATATCTTCGGCTGGTTCAGCAATAATCTGGAAATTCGGCTCAGTTATGGCTAATCCAAACCCACCATCAATGCGTCCGAGTTGTCCATTCAAGTCTATCAGCGAAAAATGAAGCCGGGATGGGGTGGTAATAATGACTTTACTTATTGGGGTATTAGTCGCGTCGTTCATCTCGCTCAATGAGGCCGTCCCGAATATGAAGGACGCGTCTGGCATGTTCTGCGACTTCCGGTTCATGCGTCACCATGATAATTGTATTTCCTTCCTCATTAAGTCGGTCAAAAATAGCCAAAATCTCAGCACCAGAACGTGTATCAAGGTTCCCAGTCGGTTCGTCAGCAAAAAGTAGTGAGGGTTTGTTCACAAGCGCACGCGCAATCGCTACACGCTGCACCTGACCCCCAGATAATTCCGTCGATTTGTGATCAACCCGATCCGCTAAACCAACTGCTTCCAACGATTCAAACGCTCTCCGCTTACGTTCTTTCCTACCTAAACCTGAATAGATTAACGGAAGCTCAACATTGTGAAGTGCGCTTGTTCGCGGCAGTAGGTTAAATGACTGAAATACAAATCCTATCTTCTTATTCCGAATATCTGCCAGACGGTTATCCGACAGTTGACCTACCTCTTCACCCTCAAGAAAATACTCACCATCTGTTGGAGTCGCAAGGCATCCGAGAATATCCATCATCGTGGACTTACCAGAACCAGAAGGTCCCATAATCGCAATAAACTCACCCGGATCCACAGTGAAACTCACACCTCGCAGCGCATGAACCTGCACATCACCCATCTCATAGATTTTTGTTATGTCTTTAACATCAATTAACATCTATAAATATCTTCCTTTGTTATTTCTTATCTTTGTTCTCTTCACCCTTCGTCAATTCCATCATAGACGGCACAAACACGCGATCCCCCTCTTTCAATCCATGGACAACTTCAAAGTGAGTTTTGTTCCGCCGACCTACCTTCAAATGCGTCTTAACCCCTTTTTCATCGTCCTTTTTCTTCGGTTCTTCACCAGTATCAAGCTTAACAAAATGATGGCGCTCACTCTTAATTTCTGCCTCAACACCTGTCATCATGTTGTTTTCAGATATGATTATCGTTATTTCTGTCGGACCTGGTCGCATACCTGTAGGAGTCTCATCAAACAGTATTTCAAGATTGCCACGGGTTTCCGTTGGTGAAATCTTAGATACCTGACCATCATAGTGTTTGCCAATAAGGTTTTGGATCTTCAATCTCTGTCCCTGCTGAAATCTACCGAGGGCATCTGAGTCCAAGGTAGCTTTTGCTGAATATACTTCCGGACTTAATACTGCGGGTATCGGAATCTGAAGAATATCGGTCTTCTCAAATACAACAATGTCAATGTCCGCAGACATACCTGGTAAAAGTTTCGGACCTTCTTCCGGGATATCTACCTCTATATCCACCTCAAACGTGATGACTGCATTCCCACCACTCTGATTACGTTGCGTGGAACTGGGGGATATTTCACTCACAAACCCATCAAATGTCTTGTTACGAAAACTATCTACACGAATCTCAACCCGCTGCCTCTCTTTTATCCTACCAATTTCTACCTGATTGATCTGAGTTTTCACAATCATCTGCGATAAGTCAGCAATACGCATTATCGCTTCACCGCGCGAAAAAGCTGAACGACCTGATGTAATAATCTCACCTTCCTCTACTGAAAGACGCGTTATCGTTCCTGTCATCGGTGCTTTCACTGTCGTCCATTCATGCCTCTCCTGTTGTGATTTCAGACGACTCTCCGCCTGCATAAAGTTCGCTTTTGCACTCACTTTAGCATGTTTAGTCAAGGCTTTCTCATCTTCAATGGTCTCTTCATTCTGTGTGAGTCTTGTGCGTGCGTTTTCCAAATCCGCCTCCAGTTGTTTTTCCTGTGCCTTCTGAGATTCTTTCACTGTTTCAACGTTCTTCTTATTTAAAGCAAGGGTCGCCTCGCGACTCTGAATCGCCTCCTTCATTGCATTGACACTCTCTTCTTGCGACTTAATCGTTTCCTCTTGAGATTCTACAACTTTCTGCGCCGTTTCGTACTGAGATTGATTCAATACAAGCTGTTTCTGAGATTGTTCCAACGTTTGTTCGGAAATTAATTCCTTTTTATACAAGTCTTGATTTCGCTTATGTTCTGCCTGAGTTGTCTCAAACGTAATCTTGGCAGACTCAACATTAACTTTAGCACGATCAAGAGTTAGTTTGTCTTGCGTTAATTTGATTTCTGCCTGCTTCAGTGAAATCTTATCACGATTCAGCAAGTTGGTTGTCGTCAGCACAAGCGTTAGTGCTTCATTTATTCGCTGCTGTCTGTTCACCGCAAATGAAGCAAGAGATGCTTCTAACTTTGCTACTATATTTTTAGATTGAAGATACTCACTCGTTTCGCGCTTTTCAGCAATCTGAATTCTCAAGTCTGATTGCTCCAATTCCGCTTTACGCGCATCACGATTCGCCTCCGCCTGCTTCATCTCCTCTAAAATCTGTTCATCATCTATTTTTAGCAAGGGAGCACCTGCCTGAACAAAATCTCCTTCTTCAACATAGAGTGCTACAATCTCTCCTTCAACATTAGAACGCACATCCACCTCTATAAATGAACGAATCGTACCAGATTCCTGAACCTTCACAACGAACTTCCCACGACGCACAACTTCCCTTTTATCCTCTTCTTCATCCTTCTTATCACCGAAGTTGATGCGCGTCGCTCCAATGACAACCAACGCAATCACAACTATACCAATCGCACCGAAAATATAAAACCTTCTACCAAATTTCATGGCTATTCAAGAACTCCCATAGCATCACGCAACCGCGCCCATGCTATCTTGTAGTCATAAAAAGCATTCACCTGATTTGTCAAGGCTTGAGCATAACTCGTTTGCGCATCAAGCACCTCAAGCAAAATCGCCTTTCCAACTTTATACCTCTCCTGAATTATATCTAAACTCAGTTGCGCATTGACAACCTGAGTATCAGATATTTCTACCGCGGTTTCACTCTGTTTCAAATTGAGATAATTTTGACGAACTCCAAGCGCAACTGAACGTTCCAAATCAGTCGCATTCTCGCGCGCTTGTTCCAATTGCATACTGCGCTCTTTAACACGATTACCCAATACACCTCCATCATACAAAGTAAAATTAAGCGAAGCACCCACATTCCAACTTCGGAAATCTGAAAAATTCTGACGCACACGCAAGTAATCATCCAAATTTACAGCATAATCAACATTCGCATTCAAACGTGGCCAACGCTGCAACTTTGATAGTGTTAAACTCCATTCCTGTTGCTTTAACTGCGCATCAGTCTCCAAAAACTCAGGACGATTATCAAGCGCTGTCTGAATCGCTTCCTCAACTGTTATCTCTATCTTCTCGATCGTACCACGTTCCAAATACAACTGATACGATTCATCTACCGCTACAGTTATTAACAGACCCGGATCCAATCCCATCAAACGAGGTAAAGTCGCTTGTGAAACCTGCAGTGAATTCTGATTATTCAGCAAACTCAATTGACTGTTCGCCTCACGCACCCTTGCAGTCGCAACATCCGCCGGAATCAGAACACCCGCATCTTTCAAAGCAACCGTCTGTTCGGTGTTTTCTACTGCACGCGCCAAGACATCTTCACTCACCTTAACAAGCTCAGCATCCTTAAGCACATTGTAGTAGGCTTGCGTAATCTGTAAAATCAAACCCTGTTTGATACTTTCATTCCGACTAGAAGTAGCAATCAAAGACTCTTTTGACTGAGCATAACTGACTTCACGTTGACCATTGTCCCAAAGTGTATAACTCCCTCTTAGTCCAACATTGTAGTTCTCTTCTTCAAAACCAAAATCCAAACGATCATTAAAATTGTAATTCCCTGTAGATGAAATGGTTGGAAAATAACCTGCACGCGCATTCTTCACACGTAACTCCTGTATTGCTAAACTCAAACGCGCATTCCGCATACGTGTTGCATTTTCCAGTCCCAATTGTATACACTGTTCAAGCGTCAACGGCTGCGATAAATCAATTTCTTCCTGCTGTTGTGCATCTCCATTAAATATAAATAATAACTGAATAACAACCAGAATTAGCGTTAACCCAATTCTCCTTTGAACCATTTGCATCTCCTTAAACACATAAGACATTATGTTATATTTTTGATAAAAAATAATATTCAAAAGTTCAGAGTCTTTAATAAAATAAATTGCTAATTATGACGCAAAACAAGCATAATAGTTTAATTGTCATTATGTCAGATTTATTATATCTAAATTGAAAAAAAATATCAAGTTCCGTGATTTAAATGGGTGTGAAAAGTGTTTGCACAGAGGTACTAACTTTTGTTCTCTTTAGTCCCGTAGGGACGCAATGTTTATAGAAAGACGTTATCACATCCCCTATCTTTAGTTCCGTAGGAACGACATAGAAGGATAAACATATCGTCCCTACCAAATCAACGCCAAATGCGCCAAATCAACGGTATGAATGCCATTAAGGCATTCCCCGTATTGCATTTGGCGGGACTAAAAAGACGTGGCGATATGTATTTCTATAAACATATCGTCCCTACGGGACTGAAGAATATGGTTAATATTAACAATATTTCTTTATATTGACACCTAATGAAGTTTGACAATCAAAATCGGTAGTTGAATTCGTAGGGGTTGGGTTCCCCAACCCGTTTCGTTTTTGAGTTTGCGTAGATCAGGTGTGGAAGCCACGTCCCTACGAATACACAACTTGAACGTCAAAACTCATTAGGACTCTGTGTCCGCAATCTCTCATTTAATCAGTTGCGGCGGGGCACAGAGACCCGGGGAATGCCAAAAGGCATTCATACCGTCGATTTCTTGATTTCTTGATTTCGCCCTACAATGGAGAGTGGGATGTTTGTGCAAAAACTTTACACACCCTAACCAATACAATTTGCATTTTATCACAACAGATGCTATAATAGACATATCACAGAAACTACCAAATTGATAGGAGGCATAAATGAAAGATTTTGCATTCACAGGCGGTAGACCCGACCCATACACATTCCCAACAGACGCTCTAATAAAGGCAAGTGAAAAAGCTCTCAAAAAATTAGGTGGACAACTCGTTAATTACCCTGGAGAAGCTGGTTACAGAGGTTTACGTGAACTCGCATCTATGCGATTTGAACGCAGGGAAGGTGTTCCACTCCCTGTAGATAATACCTCTATCACATCAGGATCGATGCAAGCACTTGACCTTGTACTAGGTACTTTCATCAAACCGGGGGATACGGTCTTAACAGAGGAATTTACATACAGCGGTACGCTTGGGATAATGCGTCACCTAAACGCAAATATAGTCGGTATACCGATGGATTATGAAGATGGCATGAATATGGACGCATTGGAAGTGCAGCTAAAAGAACTTAAGCGGAAAAACGTCACGCCTTCACTCATCTACACCACATCAAATCACCAAAACCCAACAGGTGCGATCCTATCGCTTGAACGTAGACACAGAATGTTAGAACTTGCCGAAAAATACGACACACTCATTGTTGAAGACGATTGCTACGGTGATATTGACTTCGTACCCAATCCGACCCCTGCATCGTTGTTTACGTTGGACACAACAAACCGTGTGATCTTCATCGCAACGTTCTCAAAAATACTCGGTGCGGGTGTCCGTCAAGGTTACTTCGTCGCAAGACAACCCTATTACGGAATGATACACAACAATAGATGGGACGGTGGGACAAGTGCACTTGCAAGTGCGATTGTATCAGAGTTTTTCAAGGAACATCTTGAAGCACATCTTGAAAAAACAAATGCTGCGGTCGGTGCAAAATGCAAAGCTGTTACGGATACACTTGAAAAGCATGTCAGCGACCTATGTACGTGGACAAAACCGCGGGGTGGACTTTTCCTATGGATAGACCTTCCTGAAACAACCGATATGAATAAACTAAAATCGTTAGCATCAGCAAAAGGTGTCGGTTTTAGCAATGGCAGTGCATTCCATTATGCTGGTAATCCAGTGAAAGCAATACGGTTAGCCTACGCATACTGCCATGTTGACGACATTCCAGAGGGAATAACCTATTTATCAGAAGCAATCCGCACCGCACAAATCGCAGCTGTTGATGCCACCGCAGCAGATTAACAGACCTTTGAGCAAACCTTAAACATAAATAGTGTGACCCGCTAATATATAGATAAGCCACGGAGGAGACCTTGCGTAATATTATCCTATTCTCTTTAGATACACTCCGCGCGTCAAGTATGAGTTGTTACGGACATTCCAATCTAACAACGCCACACATTGACGCACTCGCAGCAAACGCCACATTGTTTGAAAGCTGCATCAGTCCACATATACCTACGCATCCTGCACATACAACGATGTTCACGGGGAAAGATGTACTGACCCACCAAATCATAACACAAGGCGGACAGATTAACCTATGTGAGAACAATAAGACGTTACCAGAACTGCTAAATGAAGCGGGTTACTTTACAGTTGCAGCTGACAATTTGGGACGTTGGTTCCAACGCGGATTTCCAGAGAAACAGTACCGTGGATATAAATGGGAAACACGGTATCAAAATGCACGCAAAGCTGAAGCAGTCAACAAAACTGCAATTGAATTGTTGGAACTTGCACAATCGCAAGACAAACCTTGGTTTGCGTTCCTGCATTACTGGGACCCACACACACCATACCTACCGCCGACACCCTTTGAACGCATGTTCTATAGTGGTAACGAATGTGACCCCAACAATCGCAGTATGGATGAAGTTTATGCGTGTGAACCCTTTACAGATTATTTTCGACAGTGGATGTGCAAACCGGACGCAAATGACCCAGACAATATAGAGAAAAAACAGCTCTGGACAGATCGAAAATATGTCAACGCACAATACGACGCTTCTATTGCATATATGGACGCTACTTTGGCACAACTATTCCAATATCTGTCCGACTGCAAACTGATGGAAGAGACACTCTTAGTTATCACCGCAGACCACGGAGAAGAACTCGACGAACACCAACTCTGGTATGATCACCATGGACTATATCAGACAAATTGCCATATTCCTTTGATACTACACTGTCCAGAACTAATTCCGAAAGGACAACAGCTTGAAGGAATAGTTACCTTGAAAGACATTGCTCCAACTATTCTGGATTATGCTGCAAAAACAAATCTCTCTGAACGTGAAAATATGGAAGGTGCAAGCCTACGTACCATAATTGAAAATGGAGAAGAGAGCGGATCCTGTGATGCAATATACCTTACAGAATGTGGTTGGATGAAAAAGCGGGGATGGCAAACAAGAAAATGGAAACTGATTGTTGAAACAGGTGGTACTCCTGCAGTCTACAACACACCGGATATTGAACTCTATGATCTGGAAGAAGACCCGAATGAAATATACAACCTCGCTGAAGAAGCAGATGACATTGTGCGACAATTGAAAAACGATATGGACAGTTTCCTAACAAAACGGTTGGCTGAAACTGGATTACCAGACCCAACAGAAGAACAGGATATTACAATGCGTAAAATCGGAGATAAAACAAGAGCAGTCCCACTACCATAAATCAAATTTTAGCAGATTGCTGTGGGAGGGATCTTCGTTTCCTGACTGAAAAAAAATGAAATCAAAAAACAATTCTTATTCCTCTAATCACACTATAATCACTTGCATTCTAATTCTCGTAGCGGTCGGTTTGATCTTTAACGGTTGTGCTTCACTGCAAGAAGCACAACAGCGTAGAGACCAACGCTTAAAGGAAAGACGCAATACGGATCAACTCCTATTGAAACCGACTGATGCAACCATCACTGTAAATCCAAAACCACCTCATGGCAAACCCCATGGAGAAAGTGATCACTATTCATTCACTTTCGTTGAGAACTTGCATATACACCAGGACTTTGACGAAATTGAGGAACGTAATGCATTCGCAAAGAGTTCACTTGCATACATGGAAAGTCTTTATAGTGCTATGTATGACATTTTCGGATTTAAACCAAAGCAAAAAATTCATATAAAATTGCACAACTTGTATAAAGGTGGTAGCATGATAGCTGAGACCGGTTCATATTCCAGTTATATCATCCGCAATGGAGATGTAACGAAGAACATTACTGACATAGAGATGGATTTTCCATTAGCCATGTTTCGATCACATGGAACACGCGTCCATGAATTGACACATGCCTTTACCAACATCTATTATTTCCCTGTCTGGTTCTCTGAAGGCATTGCGGTCCTGATGCAGACTGAATATGCAAATGACAACTCACACCCAAAATTTGACGGCATTGACAGAAACTTAAGAGTTGGTCCCAACGGCATAAACTTATTAGAAGGCTGGCGTGGACACGGCGATCATCAGGCTGGAGCAAATATCACACAATGGCGATATAGATATGCATATACAGTCGTGTCTGAACTTAGAAAACTGTATGGAAAGGATTTTTACATGCGGGTTTTCAAATTAATGGACGAAGATCAACTCTATAAGAAACTTGTTGGAAGAATGTCAACAAGTTTTGTCGTCTACTATTTCAGCCAAGCCGCTGGAGAAGACCTTGTTCCATT
This sequence comes from Candidatus Poribacteria bacterium, assembly GCA_963663765.2. Lineage (GTDB taxonomy): Bacteria > Poribacteria > WGA-4E > WGA-4E > WGA-3G > MSPOR6. The sequence goes on from CAXXUA010000004.1 coordinate 987,174, forward strand.
TTTTAAAAAATTGCAGTTTGATGTCCGCAAGTTAGAGAAGGACGATATCCTACAACAAATTGAAAAGCAGAAGGAACTGATACGGAGGCAACTATGATTCTTACACAACAGAACGCACGTTCTCGCTACGAACTCTTGCTACCGATTTTTGCATTGATATTCATTTCGGCTTGTGCTGTCGGGCAGCAATGGAGCGAAAACTACGCTCGTATAGCTGGCACACGGTCAACTGACCCACTCATCATTGATGGTAACTACAATACTGTAGGTCAAACACAGTTTGTTAACATCTTAGGAATTTATAACCTTGATGCACATCCACCATCGGAAGTTTCTGTCAAGTTACCTGAGGAAAAAAAGATCTACCGTGTTGTAATCCATACTACGAACATGCAAGAATTTAAGCTCATGGCACGTAATAAAGAGGGGAAATGGAAGCAAATCCATGACCAACGCAGCAACAAAGATAAAAAAATTGATATACGTTTTAATCCTCCTCCTACTACCGATGCTATCAAATTAGTCGTCCATAAAACTTCAGATGACGCAGCACAAAAGCGAAAAAACCTAAAGATCGAAAGAGAAAACCGTGTTGCGCCAGACGGTACAGTTCGCCGTGGACAGATGGTCTACAAAATATTAGGTCCCTTAAAAGCTACTGCAAAAATCGCAGAAATGGAACTTTACGGTTTCGCAGAAACGACTAAAAACTAAATGATACCCAAAATTTAATGCAACGATTACGAATCATAAGAACGGTCATAAACTTTCACCCCAAGGTAGCTGCGGTTTCCTAAAGCCACTGTAACCTTTGATATAACGCGAGTGATTCTGACATGCAAGAACACCTTAAATAGACGTTTACAATTACCCAAATTGTTATACCCAACTCACCTTTAATTTAACAATTAGTTGTATTTAATATACGTAATTCTGCGTTAATACTCTTATAAAACACGGAAATTTGGCATAATTCCTCTTTTTTCTTCAAAATTAATGAAAAAAAGTTTGCATTTAATTAATTTTTGTGTTAAACTATATTTCACGTTTTTATTGTTTTGCGTTTCTTGTAATGGTTAGGTAATTCTACTTTTCGGAGAAACTCGGTATTCAATTTCTGTCATTTTAGACGGAGAGAGAACAAGATATCAGTCCTTATATAAGAAACAGACAATGTTGAAATGCAAAGTAACTGTTGTATCAGAGGTTCTAAAATCTGGTTTTTATTTTCAAATTATCTATTATAGTATAAACAAATATACATTTTCGTCCTTCGGATGGTACGGTTTCCTAACCCCACTGAAACAGAATGTATAATTATTTCTATAATCTACCATAGATGAAAGGAATTACAAATGAGTGATGAAGTTATTTCCCGCATAAAACAACGGCGACGTGAACTTAAGATGACGCAAACTGAATTGGCAAAAGCCGCGAACCTAACACCCGCAGCTATCTCCCAATTTGAGTCGGGTACCAGAAAACCTTCTTTTAATACGCTTTCCAGTCTGTCAGATGCATTGAAGGTAACAACGGATTATCTACTTGGGAAGAAAGAAAGAGGCTACGAAGACCTAATGGCAGACCCAAGGCTTAATGTCATGTTCAGAGGAATGATGAATTTTAAAGAGAGGGATAAAGAAACACTCTATGAGTTCTACAAATTTCTCAAAACACAAGCGGATTCAGAATAGAAAGATTTCGATGATTCTGAATAGGCGTTTGCGCAAGGCGAAGGGTAGCCCCGCCGCCGTGGCATGGGGTATCCTTCGCGACTTGCGTGTACAAGATTTTCCAATAGACCCTCGACGAATCGCATCTGAACTCGGAATTGCACTCTGGGAAAAAGAACTCCCTGGCACCTATGATGGATGTCTGATGCAGGTAGGCAACGCATGGGGTATCCTCATCAATGCAAGCATACGTTCAGAAGCACGGCGAAAATTTACTATCGCACACGAAATTGGACATTACCTGTTAGAGCGCAATACATCACGTCCCTGTTCGCTTGATGAACAATTAAATACTATGCTGTCTGAGCAGGAACAGAATACAGAACAAACGCGGTCACAGAAACAGGCATACCTTTTGAGTGAACAGCGAGCAAACCGATTTGCCGTTGAACTGTTGATGCCCTCCCCCATCTTTATGGCTGACGCATCCGCACTAACACAAGTCGGCTTACCAGCAATTTCATCGCTTGCTACACAATACGACACCTCTTTGACAAGCACCGGTATCCACTACACAAGGTTGTCCGAACATGTATGTGCCATCGTGTTTTCTGAAGGAGGAATCATCCGCTATTTCGCATATTCTGATGGATTCCGAGAGAATAAGCATTGCTTTCTGGTAAACGGACAACCCCTACATCCGAATGCATTAGCAACCCAGTTTACCAATACCACACGCATTGGTGAGTTAATAGATGAAGTACCGCTACATTATTGGTGCAAACCAAACGAAAATCAAACCAATGTAGACAATCCAGAGGACACAGACAACACCATTATTGAACATTCAAGACGAACTTCCCGCACAAAACAGGTCATCACCTTCCTCCACCTACCCTGATATATAGTAGACTTGAGGATTGATTGGACAATATGTTTGGTTGGGTTAGGAAACCGAACCAAACATATTGCCTAAGTAATTATGGATTTCACTATAAAACCTATTGCATTAGACCCAAAATACCTATTCTCTTAACACCGTATTCTGAAGCGAGATATTCCGATTTTTTCCCGATAAAATCTATGTGGTTTTCTCTTTAGTAATATCATCAGTTTTCTCCCAAGTGTTTGAAAAATGCTTCTGGAGTCAGAATCGGCACATCAAGTTCAACTGCTTTGTTATATTTGGATCCAGCCCCTTCACCTGCAATGAGATAATCGGTCTTGCCCGTCACACTGGAGGTGACTTTTCCACCACGTAACTTTATCTGTGTAGATGCTTCCGTGCGAGTCATCTCTGTCAGATTACCTGTAATCACAAATGTTTTATCACTGAAAAATGTGTCTTCTAAAACCTCCGGTTTTTTGACAACTTCCTCTGTAAAGCATTGCAACCCCGCTGCTTTCAATTTCTCAATCAACCGACGGTTTTGCGCAAAGAAAGACGAAACACTCTCCGCTATCTGCGGTCCAATACCCGGAATGGCTACAATAGCCTCCGTATCAGCTTGACTCAAACCTTCTATAGATAAGAAGTAATTAATTAATTGCTCTGCGACGGTCTCGCCGACATGAAAAATACTCAAACCTACCAACACCCGTGCTGCGGATGCCTGCTTGCTATGCTCAATTTGATGTAGAAGATTGTGTGTCAAGCCTGGTCCCATTCGATCTAATTTACCGACCTCTTCAGATTTCAACATGTATAGATCGGCAACATCATGAACAAGGTTGTTATCAACTAATTGGTTGACTGTTGCGGGTCCAAGTCCCTCAATTTCAAGTGCATTGCGCGAAGCAAAGTGTGCAATACGACGTTTCAATTGGGCTGAACACGTAGCATTCACACACCGCACCGCCACTTCCGCATCTGAACGTTGCACGGGATTGCTGCAGCTGGGACATAAATCGGGAAAACGAAAAGCTACCTCATCTCCGTTTCGTTTCTCTTTCAAGACGTCAATGATTTTTGGTATGACATCACCAGCACGTTCAAGTATGATGGTGTCTCCGATGCGAATGTCTTTGTTGAGGATTTCCTGTTCGTTGTGCAAAGTTGCGTGTGTTATGGTAGCACCTGCAAGTTTTACCGGTTCCAAAATAGCAACTGGCGTCAATACGCCAGTTCGACCAACCTGCACTTCTATATTCTCAATCTTGGTCATAGTCTGATGTGCAGGAAACTTATACGAGGTAGCCCATCGTGGACTTTTTGCAGTGGAACCGAGTTCGTTCTGCTGTACAAAATCGTTGACCTTGACGACAATACCATCAACTTCATAAGGAATTGCCTCACGTTTTGCGACCCATAGGTTGTAATAGATGATGACATCTTGTAGCGAATTGTGAAGTTCAGTGTGTGGATTGCATTTGAATCCAAATTGCTTTAACTTTTCAAGGGCATCAGTATGGGTTGTAACGTCAAGTCCTTCTACATAATTAAGCGAATAGATGAATATGTCTAATGGACGTCTCGCGGTAATCGTGGAATCCAAAGTACGCACGGAACCCGCGGCGGCATTCCTCGGATTAGCAAAAGGGGTTTCACCTTCTGCTTCCCGTTGTGTATTGATCTCACCGAGTTTGTGTTTTGGAATGAAGACCTCACCGCGTACTTCTAATACAGGAGGTACTGGATTTTCTGCAGTTGAAGTGAGACGCAAAGGAATAGCTCGAATTGTCCGTAAATTACCGGAAACATTTTCACCGAATTCACCATCCCCGCGCGTTAGTCCACGAACAAATACGCCATCTTCATATAACAAAGAAACACCTAACCCATCTATCTTTAATTCTGTGACATACTCAACGGGAACGTCTTCCAACAACTTATTGACACGTACCCCAAAGTCCAGTAACTCCTCTGTGCCAAAGGTGTTATCAAGACTGAGCATTGGGCTACGGTGAGGTATCCTGGAACCTAATGCAACACCTCCACCAACACGTTGCGTCGGAGAATCTGATGGTATGTTTTCTGGCGATGTTTTTTCCAGTTCTTCAAGTTGACGCATGAGTTTATCAAATTCCGCGTCAGATATTTCAGGTTGGTCATCAATATAGTATTTACGCTCATGGTAACGAATTAAATCTCTAAGTTTGTTTATGTCAGTATTCATTGTTATGTAATTCTCTATTTTTTGGGATATTTCTGTATAATAAAAACGTATCATTTTACATAAGATTACATAAAAAATGTGGAGCAAACGACACCACAGTAAAACAGTATCGTAGAATAAAATGGAGGTATGTTTTTATGATCTAGTTGCGTGTATTGCATCGGAAACGTCCGCAGTGTTGAAGTAACTGAGACATGCGAATCTATATGATGCATAGGTGAAACGTTTTGATATTTACACGAAAGTGTTGACCAATAAAGAATGGTGAGTGTCAACAATGAGTATGATTATCTTATACGTTGGTTGTATATTCTCTGTTATTCCTAAACTTTGTTATGGGTCATCGTTATAGGACATCCTGATCTAGTTTCACTTCAACATCCTTATCACCTTCAGACATCTTCAATGTATATACTTCCATTAAGAACTTGTCATAGTTGATTGAAGCGACACCTTCCATCTTATCTGCGATGGGTTTAGCGATGGTTCTTGCAAGTTGCAATCGTCGATTAGCAGTAAGTCCATCCCTGCGGTGAAAGTATTCACGTATCATAGTCCATTCGCGTTCTGTCACCAGAATCAGTTTGATCCAGGATGAGTATAGCATCTCTTCCGTTGAAATTCCAATTGGTTTGTTAGTATGATTTACACTTACACGGTTTGTTCTCAGGTAGGTTCGATTTGTTTTTACAACAAGTGTTCCTGCAGCCAAATCTCCTAAACGTTGCCAATTGGGATTCAACAACATCACTAACAATCCTGCCCCATAGAATAAGGGTAGAAAATCAACAATGCGCATAAGATTTCGGATTGCAGAGTCAGCGAAACTGATAGGATACCCACCCTCCTTTATAACACGTAGTCCGAGGGCAAGTTTCCCTGGTGATCGTCCATTTGTTATAACCTCAAACACCATAAAGTACCCCCAGAATATAGCAAAGACAATAATCCCACCGATTGCACCTAACCAATTACCGAAAATAAACCCAAGTTCTCTGATAAAGTTGGAATTCACGTAAGTGCCGATGAATACTATGAAACAGAGTAATAGTGTATCAAGAATTGCAGCATAAAAACGGGAACCGATACCTGCTTTCTGATAATTAATGTTGATCTGTTCTGGAGTTTCTACTGACAACTGGTCATACATTGTATAAAAATACTCTTCTTGTTTTAATCATGTGTGTATCATGATACCACATCTGAATATAGATTACATAGAAGAATTTAGGTAGAACAAAAGTTGGAACGCTTCAGTATGTACTCTGTTTCTAAGGATCATTCGTACTTGACACTGCAAAACCTATGTGTTAACCTATACAAATGCAGTACTAACGAGTTAGGAGAATTAAAAAGTCTGAATTTATCCATTGTGTGCTTCGTTGCTATTGTTGCACTATAGCCTTGATAATATGATATGTCTTACGATTTTATTGAAAAAAAAAGACAGAATTGGAATGAATTAGAGGAATTGCTGAAGAAGAACCGTAGAGCAGATGCAAAAGATCTCAATCGTCTGGGATATTTGTATCATCGTATTACCTCTGATTTAGCCATCGCGCGTCGTGATTTTCCACAAGCCCCATGTGTCAGATACCTGAATGAGTTGGCATCTAATGCGCACTCCAAGATATATTCAGCCTCGCCTCTGAAACGTGGTACATTCTTAGAGTTTCTTCGTTTCGGTTTTCCTTCTGTATTCCGCGAGAATTTATATTTTATCGGTGCGGCGTTTGTAATATTTGTCCTTGCGTTCGCGGGTGCTTACATAAGCGCATTGAGAACACCAATATTTGCTGAAAGTCTTGTACCTGATAGTGTCGTATCTCATATCAAAGAGTTGGGGACAAGCGGTTGGAATACGACATCTGCAGAAGGCAGAAATCTCTTTGCTTCCTTTGTGATGACCAACAATATACGGGTTGCATTCCTTGCCTTTTCATGGGGTATCATGTTTATGGTCGGGAGTATCTATATTTTAGTGTACAACGGTCTATTAATTGGAGCTATTGCGGGGTTGTGTCATGTAAATGGTGTTGCATTGCAACTGTGGTCATTTGTGTCACCTCATGGTTACATAGAATTGACGACAATTTTTATTGCTGCCGGCGCGGGTATAAAATTAGGGTATTCGCTCATTGCACCATCAACGTTGACTCGGAAACAGACCTTAGTAAATGCAGCAAAAACAGCGATTAAATTACTCGGTGGGTGTGTTGTCCTGCTTGTCATCGCAGGAATCATTGAAGGATTTGTATCACCCTCTACGTTATCAAATACAGTCAAAATAGGTTTTGGTACGTTGACTGGTGTTTTGCTGTTTACCTACCTTTTTGGAATGAAATCTCATCAAGAATATCCTATAAGCATATCCAAATAATCACTTATATTTCATCACCAGAAATAGCACTTCCCGTAAAGAGTTCTCGGACTTCCGGAACTGTTATATTTTTGATTTTGCCTTCAGTTCTAAATACTTATTTACAACAGACATAGTCAGTTGATGAGCTGGTACATCAATTGTTATAACCCCTCGGCGACGCAGGATTTCTAAATTAGTGTGTTTATCATGTAACATTCGTTCTGCAATTGCTTTCTGATAGACAGTCTTAGAATTTGAGACAGTCTGTTTAGCCAATTCAATGATACCTGAATCTGTTAAAGTAACACAGATTACAAGGTGATGTTTTGAATATTGTGAAACATAAGTAGCAATACCTTCAGCAGAATCCTTGTCGAGTATGTCTGTGAAGAGAATGACGAGTGCACGTTTTCGTTGTTTTGAGGAAAGAAAAGAGAACGCAGCTTCAAAGTCAGGTTCTATAGGATGAACCGGTAAAGCGAATATTGTTTCTAACATCGTAAGAAACTGCTTTTTTCCCGGTTTTGGGGATAGGTATTGATGAACAGTATCAGCAAATGCGATCATCCCAACCTTATCACCTTTCAACATTGAAACATAAGCTGCCATAAGTGTTGCATTTATAGCGTAATCTAATTTTTGCATTGCTTTTTGAGATTCAGAGTCTGTGTCTGTTGTATATGATGTATCTAATAGAATTGGAGATGCCATTAGTCGTCCAGTATCTAACATTATTACAATATCTTGACTTCGTTCAGTTTCAAATTCTCTGACGATCGGTTTTTGGTGTCGTGCAGTTGCTTTCCAATCAATGCGCCGAAAGTCGTCATCAGGTAGATATTCCCGCAGTCTTTCTATTTCTGTACCTTCACCAAATAATCGTGAATTCTTAAGACCTAATCGGTGCAGCATACCTCGTTTCACTAACAGCTCATACTGACGAACTGCCTGTAGGTTCGGATATACCTTTATCTCTGTTTGAGCGGGAAATGTATAATGTCTAATAACCAAACCTAAGACACCCCAACAGCGAACATGGATATCTCCAAATTGATAAATACCGCGCCGCAATGGTGTTAGGTGGTAAGATAACTCAGCATCCTGTGAACGTGAAACCAGTATATCATGTATGACATCATCATATAAGAACTCAGAAGGATAATCGTCCTTCAGACGCAATTTTAAAAGATGATGTGTAGGGTTGTTTATACGCAATGTAACCACATTTTTTACTCCCAAGGAAAATTTATTGTTCATTAATCGGTAGACTTGAACATTTTTCAGGAGAGGATTTGTAGCATAATCAATAATACCGACAACAAGCAGTAATAGCAGATAAGCACCACTAACATATAACAGACTCGGTAAGACGGTGTATAGCGCAATTGTAATAGAAACAGGTAACAGAAAAAAAAGGAACCGTTTGCTGATATGCATCTTAGTTTTATCGTGGAATTTCGACTTCTGTGAGTAGTCTGTCGATCACCCCATCTGATGTCAACCCTTCAATTTCTGCTTCAGGTTTTAGTAATATACGATGACGATAAACATGGGGTGCTAAGTATTTCACATCATCAGGTATGATATAGTCGCGTCCTTGAATTGCAGCATAGGTTTTGCTAGCTAACAATAGTGTAATTGATGCACGTGGACTTCCACCTAATACCAATTCATGAGAATTGCGAGATGCTTCTGCTAATCCGACAATATAGTTGAGAATTGACGGTTCTACCGTGATTGAACGTATGACTTCTTGACATTCCATAAGGGATTCACTGTTAACAACACTTTCAATACCAGCTTCATCTAAACGGTTTGCATTAAAGCCTTGGTGGTAATTCATCAATATTTGCGTCTCTACATCTGGACCGGGATAGTCTACAAGAAGTTTGAACATGAACCTATCCAATTGTGCTTCTGGTAGTGGATATGTTCCCTCATATTCAATTGGATTCTGCGTAGCTAACACAATGAAGGGTAATGAGAGTTGATGTCTTATCCCATCAATACTAACTTGCTGTTCTTCCATACATTCAAGGAGCGCAGACTGTGTTTTGGCTGGTGAACGGTTGATTTCATCTGCAAGGAGTACATTCGTGAAAACGGGACCGTGCTTTAAGTTGAACTGATTTGTTGCCAAGTCATAAACGCTTGTTCCCACAATATCGGACGGCATAAGGTCTGGTGTGAACTGAACACGACTAAACTTGCCAGAAACAATCATTGCTAATGTCTTAGCGATTAATGTTTTGGCTGTTCCTGGTACACCTTCTAATAACACATGTCCACCTGAAAACAGGCTGACGACAACGAGTTCAAAAATTTCTGTTTGACCAACGATCACTTTATGTGACTCTTGTTTTATTTTTTCAAATACTGTTTGTACTAAATTTTCCATAATCTCTATATGACCTACAAACTTGGGTACGGGTATACGTTCTGTTTGTTAAATGGATGATTAATCTATATTGATATTAGAAGGCAAACGGTTATTTTTCAACGCATTTTAGCATCTGCACGATATGTCTCAACCCGTTTTGCAATTTCAATTAGTTGCGTTTCAGATATATCCCCGATTGAATCCAAGTCTTTTATAAGGTTTGTAAGTTGTGAATCTTCATCAATGAAACCTCGTAACACCAATTGTTCCATAAACGCTGACGTATCCAAATTTGGGTTGACACGCCATCGGCTGGCTATATCTGTTTTGAATTTTTCTCGTATGTGTTGCAAAATGTCTTTGCGTGTGTTTCCTTTCTGATATAAAGCAGTCATTGCATGGACATATTCTGTGCTGAAACGTCGGTGATTTGCTTTGATATTTAATGGTTCTCCGAATCTTCTTCCTCTAAGTGTCATAAAAACGAATAGGATTAGGCAGATATATACAGCAGCTAACCCCCAAGATGTTTTGAAGACGAAGTTCATAAATGCATTATTCGGATTTATACTTTTCGTATAATAGTTTGTTTCTGCCAGTCCGATGCGGGCACGGGAAGGTAATGTTGACATTAGGTTATAGAACAGCATAGCGTTTTCATCATGTCTCAATCCGTTTTTATCAAAAAGATATGCTGAGGTGCTGAAATATAAACGTCCATCCCCATCTTGAAGGGTTACCACGACAGCTTGATTTCCGACAACGTATAGGTTCGCTATATCTCGTTCATTAGTTTGAATGACAAAATATGCGCGTGGATGTATTCTGTCAACGGAGTTTGAAGGAAAAAACGGTTCATCCTCAGTTCTATTTGCGTATTCCAATCTATTTGATAAACTCTTCAATTTTAATCCATAAACATCTGCGAATCTTTCCATCATTTTTTGATACCCACCGCTAATAATTAGTATACCACCATTTTTTACGAAGTTCTGTATTTCTAACATTTCATCTTCGTTTGGTAGTTCAGCAAGTTCCTGAAGGAATAAAACATCATAGTTTTTCAATTGTGAAGGATATTGTTCAGAAATTAACGTCACACGAAATTTAAATTTCAGCATGATGTTATAAAGGATGCTACCTTCAACTAATGAATCACACGAATAAAGAGCGCATGATAACAACAAAACGATATAGATAGGAAAAGATAACTTGGAAATTTGCAGCATTGTCTTCGTTTTTAAGATTTATCGTAGATTTATCGTAGATTTACCAAAATCTATTACTTAAATCTTTTGTAATAAGTCTCTATAATTTGCAATAGTATCCGCATCACATGTTTTGTGTCCGTACCAAACATCATCAAAGACAGTCACAACTGTTCCGAACGTTTGCTGAAGATTAATGTCTAAATGGGCTTGATGTAGATATTCACGGTTTGTCATGCTTTTATCATAAGGTAGGATACCGCGTTCTTGCAGGTTTAAAATCGCGGATAGATAGAGATAACGTAAAGCATCGCGGAAGTCATTTGCATTCTCAGCAGTATCAGCGTGAGCAAGCGCTGCCTTCTCTGTAGTCACCAGTTCACCTACAATTTCAGTTTCTTTATCGTGTACCTCACTGATTATGTTCATACGTATCTGTTTAATGAAGAAGATGAGTACGATACCAATTGCTATAACTCCCAAAGGAAATAATATGTACTTTAACTGAAATTGAGGTAAAGGTTTTGGGTTTAGCAACTTATCTAATTCGGTTTGATACTCTTTATAGGATAGTTTTGATTCCGATTGTTCCTTTGCTAATTCATCACGAAACATTTGTACTTCTGATGCGTATACCGATAGTATAATAAGGTTCATCATAGCCATGAAAAGTAAGATTCGAATACTGATATTTTGTATGGTCATGTTTCTTATTAGGGATTTGGTATCTGGTCATCAGGAGTTGTAGCTTGCATTTCAAGATCATAAGCCTCTTTACGAATTCTCATGTCAAAGTACAGAAGGGTGTAACCGATTGATAAGATGGGCATTGTTAACGCCTCAATGCTTGTAACAATAAATGACCAAAACAGATAAAGACCCCAACCGATAACGTGCGGTGTAGGTTCAAGCATAAATACCATAGTTTCAAGGGTAGTAGCAGTAGCAAAGAAGTCGCCGGTTCCTGGAATCAAAAAGAATATAATAGCAACTGAAATTATCAGAATAATGTATATTATAAAATAGATCAGAAAAATGGCGAGAGTTATACCAAAAACACGCCACCAACTTCCCTTGACTAATTCTGAACTGCGACGTAATGAATTCATTGACGACGATTCCTCTGACAGAATTGGCAGCGAATACAAGCACCAGCGAACTAAAAAATAGAACCCAAACGGGATACCTATGATTGTAATTGACAAACCGCCGCAAACCAACACATATATAAAGAATGCTCCGAACAGGATTAAATAACGACGCAACGATTGTTGAACAGCTGATGTTGCATTTATATTCTTACCCAAAAACACATGTGCAGTCGCATACAATAAAGCACCTGTGATAAAAAGACCTAACAACGATATAAATATCATATTCATGATTTCCAGATTTCGTTGTGAAACCAGCGCTCCGCTTACTATACTCACGGAGACCCAATTTCTTATAATATCAAACCCATACGATATGACAAAATAAACGGTAGCGATCATAAAATAAAGACGGAAGTGTTTACGATAGAGTGTAAACATTCCATCTAATATTTCTGTGAAATTCAAGGGCTGCAATGGAGGTAAGGTTTCTTGAATATCTGTTTCTGGAACTATACTATTTTGTGTTTGCATGTTTTCCTGATCTATGTAACAGATTTGTATGTATCTTTAGTTTATCTAATTTCGTGTTTTATTGCAAGGTATTGTAGGGCAGGGGCAGGGTTATTTAGTTTTAAAAACTCTCAGTTATCAAGTTAACTGCGAGTTTAGGTTTTGAAGCTAAGTATTTTATCTCATCTGCTATACGCGTTATCCCAGCAAATCGCAACACTGCTAATGCTGTATTTCGCAAAGCAGCCATGATTTGTGGAATAGCACCGCATCGGACAGACGATGCGTCTTCTCCAAGTTGTGTATCACGCATCCAATGCGACTTGTTCTCTATTGACCAATGCCCACGGCGTAGCTCAAGTAAACGTTGGGCAGAAGTTTCTTCGGGTGTCAGACTTGTAATACCATAATGGATTTTGGTTTTTTCTTCTCCTGTTTTCGTGTTTTTGTAAGTATAACGATATTGGAACACTTGTGCTATACCTGGCCAATCCAGATATGCGTTGAGACTTGTGCTTGCTTTCAAACACCTTGTCTCTATTCTACCATGTGATTTTTCAGAAGTCTCGTGAGTGTAAATAGGGGCTCCCAATTTAGGATGTGGTGTGTTATCAGAAAGCGTGTCTGGAACGTCTTGAAAGAGTTTTTGGATCTCATCGTAAAGGTCCGGTTGGTTCTTTTTGACAGGGAGCACATAGTCTCCATTACCCTCTATGATGGCGTGGCAGAATGGTCGCTGTGTCAAAAGTGCGTCTGTTGTGATGACTTTACCACTCACATCAAAGTTTTTGAGGATCTCTGTTGAGATCGGTATTTCGTTGGTTTTATCACTGACACCTTTTTGTGTCAGTGTGACGCCTAACTCATGAGACACAACAGAGAGTAAATGGCTTATTGTCGCACCACTTTTCTTACTGGCACGCATCGTTTTACCGTCTATAGCGACTGCGTCAAGACAACCTTCTAAATCAGGTCGATTTTTACAAACGTCTTCTACCCAGTCTGTAAATGTCTTTTCAACAGCATCAGCATCTAAATCTTTTAGAACATTATGTATTGTTGCGGGACAAGGTGTTTTCTTGTGTGTAAAACCGAGTGTCCTTGCGAGGTTTGGTTGGGTTCGGGCCCAAGTTGCGATGGATGTATATCCTTTATGTCCAGTCATAAAACCAATAAGGACAAGTCCGAGGATTGAGTTCAGTGGGTGTCGTTTTCCTTTATTGTTGCGCGGGTCTTGAATTTCTGCTAATCTATCTAACAAGTGTCGAGAGTTTTTCTCTGGCATTTTTCACCTCAAAGGTAAGATTTTTTAGGTGAAGTATAGCAGATATAGCGCGATAAATCACGCTATATCTGCATATCCAAAAATATTAACGATTGTGATAAAAAACAACCAAAACTCCTAAAACTAAATAACCCTGGGGCAGGGGTGTGTAAAGTTTTTGGCAGATGTGTTGTCAGATTCACGGATTACTCGAATAAAACAGGAACCTTACGTATTATGTCTGAATCACAGAGGACACAGAATACGCGGAATGTGTTTTTTTTGCATCATTACCCTCTTGGTAGGAGCGACCTTCTGGTCGCGACCGTAAGGATACAATGAATCAAAACGGTCGCGACCAGGAGGTCGCTCCTACCAGCGCGGTGGACGGTCGCGACCAGAGGTCGCTCCTACCGAAGAGAGAAACCCCCTGCCAGTAAACAGTAGAATTCCTTAATGAGACAAGATTTATTTGAATTGGTATTACTATGCGTCCTGCCCCAAGCACACTGCCAGAAGTGGTTACCAAATGTCACCTTATTTTCAAACGACGCGAACTGGTCGTATAAGACCTATTTCTTTCACAATGTGTGTGCAGAGAGATTGTTGGCAATGGTGAGTCGTCTTTGCCTTGTAAATGTTCGGGGACGGGTGTATCCTTCTCCAGTTGGTCCGGCGATTGTCATTGCCAAGAAACCTTCACCTTCCAGACCACAACTGGCATAAGAGGGTGCATTCACGACGACAACAGAACAGTTCATCGCCTTGTTGTATTGCGTAATACGAGCGGTGTTATTCGTGTGTAGCATCGCGGTGTGTCCACGTCCACCATCTGCTGCGACAGCACCTTTGACCGCTTCATCAAAATCACGCACACGGACAACTGGTAATATCGGCATAAGATATTCGTTGATAACAAAGCCATGATCCGCAGGAACTTCCACAACAATAGCGACCGTCTGTGCAGGTGCAGAAATACCAGCAGCGTCCAAGATAGTACTTGCATCTTTACCGATGTATTCCTTGTTGGATTCTCCATTCTGTGTGACGACAGCCTCAAGGGCTTCGCGTTGGCTTGCACTGAGGAGATGTCCACCGTTTTGAGTCAATTCACGGATAGTCTCGTTAGCGACAGATTCGACGACAAATAGAGCCTTTTCGCCAATACAAAGTAGGTTGTTGTCAAAACTTGTTCCTGCAATAACATGCCTTGCGGATTTTGGAATATCAGCAGTTTCGTCTATGATAGCAGGCGGGTTGCCTGGACCTGCGGCGATAGCCTTCTTACCACTTGACAATGCTGCTTTCACAACACTTGCACCGCCAGTTGCTACAAGCATTGCGATGTCGGGATGGTCCATAATTTGTTTTGCTGTACGGAGTGTCGCGTTTGCAACAGAGGTTAGCAAATTCGGTGGTCCTCCTGCCTTCACAATGCCTTCGTTAATCACATGCATGGTTTCTTCCGTACATTCACGAGCATTCGGATGTGGACTAAATACTACGGCATTGCCAGCAGAAATCATGATAATCGCATGGTTTATCACTGTTGAAGTTGGATTTGTGGTGGGAGTAATAGAATTTATGAGACCAAACGGTACATATTCAATCAACAACGTGCCGTCATCTCCGGACATTGACTCCGAGATAAGGTCTTCCATGCCAGGTGACAAGTTGACAGCACCTTCGTTTTTCATCACCTTATGTTCAGCATTCCCCATTTTTGTCTCTTGAACTGCCATGTCTGCAAGTCGTTTTGAGTTCTCAAGCGAAACCTGTTTTATTGCCTCAATAAGTTCACGTCTTTTAGCAATTCCAAGTTTTGTGAGCGCTGCTTGTGCTGTTTTTGCTGCACTAATAGCCTCCTCAACTGTAGAAAAAACACCTGACTGTGAAGAACTTGAACTCTTTGCTGTAGGGGGTACAGCAACCTTTACATCATTTTGTAGTGTTGTTAAGACTTGCGAAACAATTTGTTCAATCTGTTTCTCATCAATTTGTGCCATTCAGCCCTCCAATATTTCTATATAGGTATGCGCTGAAACCAAAATATGTTCGTCAGTATAGCATGGTTAACAACCACCGTAACACTGATTCACTTTCGGTCATCTGCATATCACCACGGCTCTATTGTTGATATTTTCAATTCTTAAGTGTTGGGATGAATATATATTTATGAATACTTATGTAAATCGGTTAACGCGCTTTCGTAGTAATATGCATCATGCGCGTTCCCCGTTGGCGCGATACTTATATCGCGCCAAGATCCAACACCGATAAGGGTTTTACGCATCTTCATCGTCATCTACGGACGCAGCTTTGCCAGTAAGAATTGATTCAACATCGGAATGTGGACGTGGAATGACATGTACGGATACCAGTTCACCGACTGCTTTCGCAGCTTCTGCACCAGCATCTGTAGCGGCTTGCACCGCACCGACATCACCGCGAACCATCACGGTAACGAAACCGCCGCCAACCTGTTCTTTGCCGATTAACTTGACGTTAGCGGCTTTGACCATCGTATCCGCAGCTTCAACTGCACCTACCAATCCGCGTGTTTCAACCATTCCTAAAGCTTCATTGCTCATATTTTTTGCTCCTTATGTGTCTTATAGAGTAGAATGCAAGGCACTGCACACTATATATTTGTCGCAGTCCTTACATTTGATAAATGTGTCCTTTTAAATGATACTATAAATGTGATTTTTCTGCAAATCAAATTTTGCATTAGGGTGTGTAAAGTTTATTATTTATCTGAACCAGGATATTCAGGATAATCAGATTACCCAGCTAAGCGTCTGATGCGTTATTTACTGTTCTCATGAAACACTTTCCTAAGCAGACCCACATGTTGGTATAATCCTGTATATCTACTAATCCTGAAGAATCCAATTTCAGACAAGAAGAGCTTCACGACAAACCCATTCTATGTTTTCAGTGCTTTCAGCATCTATTGATATTCAGACAGACTCAGTTTAAAGACTTCGGTACCGCAATTGCCACAACCACCACAGAATCGCAGGAATCAACGGCAGCGCAACCATCCCCCACAAAACAACCTGTACACCAAACAGATCCATCATTGCCCCAACAATCGCGGTTGCAACAGCCCCCATCAATGTAAAAAGTGCAAACTCAGTACCAAAAATCCGACCACGAATCTCATTTGGTGCGCGTTGCAACAGCAGCTGCGTAGAAAAGACCCATGCAATGCCCCCACCAACACTTCGTACGAACCCACCGAAAACAACGAGCGGTAAACTCAACAGTGGTGCAACAAGCAACAATCCCGCCGATCCAATCAGATACCCGAGACTAATACTACTTCGAAGCGGTTTGTCACGGTCTCCTGTCCAAATTCTCGCTACTATCGGTCCAATCCCGCTCCCAACCCCACCCATACAATACATCAATCCTAAACTGATCGCACCATCAATCCCAATAACGAAGTGGGACTTTGCAATTTCAACCTGTGCTACCTGAAACCCAGCAGATAATAACAATGCTATTGCACCTTTGTGTAACGATATAAATAGAATATCGGGATGACGGACCATATACCCAATGGCAGAGAACTTTGACCATTCTTGTTTAGATGTCTTAGAACCAATAGGATTCGGTAACTTTATCTGTAGCAGCAAAAACGCAGAAACAAGAAACGTAAATCCATCAATTATAAAGGCAGTATGTGCGCCATAAAGACCTGCGGTAACCCCTCCTATTGCAGAACCCAAGGCAAGCATCACGGACCAAGTTGTCGCGCTCAATGCATTCGCTGTTCCCAGCTCAATTTGCTCCGTAATATCAGGCAGAATTGCACTACGCGCAGGACTAAAAAAGCCACTCACCCCAAACAGCAGTCCAACAAGGATATAGAGTAGCAAAATGTCGTTTTCGTCACGGACAAAGAGAAATCCAAAAACGAGCAGTCCTCTCACAACATCTGTGATGATTAAGAGATGCTTTCTGTTGTACCGATCCGCACAAATACCAGCAATCGGTGCAACGCAGAACGGTGCAAGCATCCTAATCGTAAACAGCAACCCTAACGCAAAACTCGAATCTGTCAGATTACGTATCAGGATAGCAGACGAAATGATGTTAAACCAATCTCCTAATAGACTGACGACCTGTCCCGACCACAACCAACGAAAATTTGAATTCGTTTGAAGTAACTCAAAGTACCCGACTATCCTGTCTCTCTTAGCAGCCCCATCCTTTGGGTCAAAAGTACTATCAGTCATCTCAGTAGCTGCTTGTTCTTTTTCAGCCAACTCTAACCCCCACCACTATTTGACAGACTTTGTGTTGCTGTTTATTTTGATCCCCTCACCAGCAACTCCTGTTAGATATAACATCAATCACCCCTTTCTCGTAGGCATTATAATGACCTAAACTCTATGATATGATACGCACATACAAATACCATAGATACGAATTATTAGCCATCTCTCACAGTTGAATTTGTTACAACCTATCTCATAAATGGTAGGAGGGGTTTCTAACCCAGATTTACTCAACACGTGAGCCGGTGAATTTGCAAATAAATCGTATTTATGAGATACGCTGTAGTTATCCTTTTCGTTTAGTGTTGATATGAGATGGCTTATCAATGATAAGGAAGCAAATTTGGCAGCTAATGATATAATAACGCAAGTTGCTACCTATAAGGTTTAGACGAATAAACACCGTTTTTTTTAGAGTATAATACACTTTTCGGTAGTATTTGTAGCACAAACTTTTAGTTTGTGCATCTTTATGACGCAAACTAAAAGTTTGCGCTACAAAATATAGGCTATTTATCAACACTTTTTTGATAATAGATGGTGTTTCTATGTCTAATTATTGTAGGTAGCAACTTGGGTTATAATAATAAATCACCGTGAATGATAACAACATATAGTCATCTCTCACGGTGATTTTATAGAACTGATTCTTTGAAACTAAGGATATTGTATCCCTAATTTACGACACATCTTACGGATTTTATTGATCGCTCCACCCACTTTGCGTCCATCACGTGTCACCCCAAAAAGGTGTTGACTAACAACGCGACGAGAAATCCCCAGAATATCACCAATTTCCTCCTGTGTTTTCCCTTCGTAGAAATAAAGTTGGACACAATCGTTTTGTCGGTCAGTGAGCTCCTTAGAAATGATCTGGTGTATCTGTTTGATGACTTTCTGACGTTTCACTTGACGCGCCTTCGTATACGTATTCGGCGCAGACTGATACCACAAGTGGTGTTCCGTAGTCAGTTGATCAAAATACTCGGGTGGCACCGGAATTTCCCAAAAATCCGGATTATACTTAGACATAGATAACGACTCCTCAAAGTGAGGCTTAAGCACCTATGCCATTTCAATTCATTATCTTGAGAATGGACAGAGGTACCATCGCCTACAAAACAAACCGTTTATATTAGGGGTGGTAAAATTCATAAACAACATAATGGTACCCTCCTTATTAGAATTTATTATTTGGAAAGATGTTAATCAAACATCTGTGTAATATGATTACATGCTTTCTACATAAATTAGTATACAAGAAAACATAAAAAATAACAATACTCATTTTAACACAATTCTGGATGCGCTGCATTAATAAACTTGGAAGTTGGCTCGATGCTGCAAACCCAACATGCTATGAAACATTACACAACCTGCTATTAATTTCAATTTGACTATATAATCCAAATATGCTACTCTAAATAAAATTTGGAAATGGAGCTGCATAAGAGTGACACACTACACCCAGAACAAGGTAATACGTTCTATATTCATGTTGTCTCTTATTCTAATCTTGTTTTCGGTGAAAGGACTCACTTCTGAAATTCAGTTTGTTGATGTAACAGAAACAGCAGGGATCAATTTTATACATGCAGGGGGTATAGATCATCGTGTAGTTCCCGCATTGGTCGGTTCTGGTGTTGCATGGTGTGATTATGATACTAATGGCACACTTGATTTATATATCGTAAACAGTGCTATCGCAAGACCTGAACCCGATACAATTCTACCCCAAAACGTGCTGTATCGGAACAATGGCGATGGGACATTTACGGATGTAACTGACAAAACCGGTGTTGGTGATACAAGTTGGGGCATGGGCTGTGCCTTTGCTGATTATGACAACGACGGTGATCCTGACCTTTATGTTACCAACTACAAGGCAAACATTTTTTATCTAAACAAAGGGGATGGGACATTCAAGAAATTCACGTCTGGTGCAGGAGCAATTGGACATACGGGATTTGGATCGGGCATCGCATGGGCGGATTATGATGCTGATGGGTTTCTTGACTTATATGTAGGTAATTATATTGAATATAAGAAAGTTCCACAAGGGGATGAAGTATTCTTTCCTTATGATTTCTTCGGACAAGAAAACGTACTTTATTTGAACAAAGGGGATGGTGGATTTATTGATGTTACAGATGCTGCAAAAGTAAATGGTGGGTTTCATCTAACACTTGGAATCGCTGCTGCTGACTATGACGATGATGGTGATGTAGATATTTATCTCGCAAACGATACTGACCAGAACATTCTATATCGCAACGATGGTGAAATTACTTTTACGAATACGAATCAACCGGATGCAAGAAGCAGAACGGGAGATATCCGCAGTGGAATGGGAATCGCATGGGGAGATTATAATAATGATGGAACTTTAGACTTGTTCGTCACAAATTGGCTTGATGAAAACAACGTACTATACCGGAACAACGGAGATGGCACTTTCACAGATGTTTCAGCAAAAAGCGGTGTTTTTGAGTCTGGTCTTGGGAAGACATGTTGGGGTACTGTGTTTTTTGATGTAGATAATGATACAGACTTAGACCTATTTTTCGCAGCAGGACATATTGATCCCGCGTCTTGGGAAAGCCATGATCAAACGGATGTTCTGTTACGAAACAATGGAGATGGAACTTTCACCGACATATCAGAAGATGTGGGATTGCAACAGCTTGATCCAAAAGGAGTCGGAAGGGGAGTTGGTGCTGGTGATTACGATTCCGATGGAGATGTGGACCTAATCATAATCAACAGTGGTGGGAAACCCCGACTGCTTCGCAATGATGGTGGGAACAAACAGAATTGGCTTCACATCCGCACTGTCGGTGTTCAGAGCAACCGAGATGGGATTGGGACACAGATAAGAATAATAACTGGAAGTCTACATCAGATTCGGGAAGTAACTGCTGGTAGCAGCTACCTATCACAAAACAGTTTGGAGGTAGAATTTGGACTCGGTGATTACAATAAAGTTGATAAGATAATTATGCAATGGCCCAGTGGTATTATACAAACATTGAATGACATTTCTGTAAATCAAACTATAGTTATAACCGAGAAGACAAAATGAGAGATTTTCTCAGGAAACATCTGGTCATAGTTGAAGTTGAATTACCAATTGTAACCAGGAATATTCAGTTTTCCTAATTTTTGGATTTTTCTAAAAAGAACCCCGCGGTAGGAGCGACCCGGGGAATGCCTAAATGGCATTCATACCGTTGATTTCTTGATTTGCCGGTCGCGATTTTCTCACAAAACAAATAAAATGCATAAAACTGAAAAACCCTAAATTGAAAACAAAACATTTGACCAGAGTTATTCAGTTTTCCTAATTTTTGGATGTTTCCAAAAAGAACCCCCCGGTAGAAGCGACCTCCCGGTCGCGATTTTCTCACAAAACAAATAAAATGCATAAAACTGAAAAACCCTAAATTGAAAACAAAACATTTGACCAAGGTTATTCAGTTATCCCAATTTCTGGATGTTCCAAAAAGAACCCCCGGTAGGAGCGACCTCCCGGTCGCGATTTTCTCACAAAACAAATAAAATGCATAAAACTGAAAAACCCTAAATTGAAAACAAAACATTTGACTCATAGAATGAATTAATGTATGATTCAAATGAAAATGAAGTAAAAGTTGGAAAATTATACACTTCAACTACTAATTTCAACTAATAGGAGGGAAAATGCAACATAAAATATTTTTTATAATGTTATGTGCTATATTTATCACGGTATTTGCTTTTGATGGTATTCCAGCAAAAGAGATACGAGTATGGGGAGGTAAACAAAATGATTATACCGATACTAACGGAAATGTCTGGTACGGTGGGCAGAAAACGAAAGAGGATTGGGGTGGCTGGATCAAAAAGGAACCCCTTACTGCAGAAGTTCGGGAACTTACAGCTGCAGCCAGAAAACTTGCAATGGATGAGGGCTACGATGAAGAACTCTTCTATGCTGTGAGTTGGGCACAATATCCAGATATAGTTGAGGTTGATCTGAATACAGGTAGAGGCACTTTTGATGTAACCTATCTCGTTGGGGAACACTGGTCACCTAACAATAGGGGTTTTGATATTATTATTGAAGATAAGATTGTAGAGGCACTCTATATTACCCCTGGCGATGATGAAATTGATATAAAACGATATGAAGGCATTCAGGTTAATGACACAGTGATGAGTCTTGTATTTTCTGGTAATCCTGAAGCAGGAGTGACTGATACAAACGGAATGTTCAGCGGAATAGAAGTTGTTCCTTCCAGATTAGCAGTTGATCCAAAAAAGAAGTTAACAACAACATGGGGCACATTAAAATCCCAATAAAATTACTGCAACGTATCTCATAAATGCAAGATTGGACAATATCACCGGATCGTGTTTCTGGTTAATTGGGGTAGAAAGCCCTCCTACTATTTCTGAGATAGGTTGTAACATAAATGGAGGTAAATATGAAATTACTGAGTATTTTGTCAATAATAATGCTTCTATCGGTTGTGATAGCTGTGGATATGCAATCTGCTGAAGAATACCGAGTAAGAGGTGGAAAAGCAGACGACTTTACCGACTCACAAGGCCGTGTATGGCGTGGAGCACAACAAGCTGACCAAGCATGGGGTGGTTGGATTGAAACAGAACCCCTAACCGCTGAAGTTGCAGATCTGACTTCTGATGCGCAAGCACAAGCAGCAGAAGCTGGGTACGATGCTGAGCTGTTTTATGCGGTCAGTTGGGCGCAGTATCCTAATACTATAAAATACCAGTTAAAAACTGGCAACGGCACTTTTGACGTGACCTATCTCGTTGGGGAACACTGGTCACCTAATAATAGAGGTTTTGATATTATTATTGAAGATGAAATTGTAGAGGCACTATATGTGACGCCTGGTAATCATGAAATTGATATTAAGAAGTATGATACAATTGTTGTCGCTGATGGAACACTTGATTTGGAATTCGCAGGAAATCCAGATGCTGGTACTACAGACACAAATGCAACCTTCAGTGGACTTGAGGTGATTGAAAGTGTTAGCACTGCTGTAGACCCGAAAGAAAAATTAACAACTACATGGGGGACATTGAAAACCATTCGTCAATAATCAAAGTATGTAACAATAACTAACCGCGGTATGTTTTATACCGCGGTTAGTTTTTTGCGATCTATTTGCGAGTAAGGTTTCATTCCGGTTTGGGTGTTGTTAAATCACCACTTAATATTGTTGGACACCAAAACTTCTCAATATATTCAATAATCAACTGCGTGCCTTCTTCATGACTAACATAAGGTGGCTTAAATGGATTGTACATTGCATCCGTTAGATCACGCGTCAAAACACAGTTGACTCCCCAACGGACCATCTGCTTTATTGCAAATGAACGACCCAATACACACATATTCGTATGGACACCCATAAAGATGATATTTTCTATCCCTCTATGTGAAAGCAAATTGTAGACCTCTTGTCCATTATCACTAATGGTATCAGAATCATCAATATCAATCGCTGGATGTTGACGGTGCCATGCTTTGTAACTCTCAGTCTCACCCGTATCCGAACCACCATCAGAAGCATCAACAGGTTGTGGTGGATCAGGGATTTCACGTTCTTTTGGTGGTTCAGCGTACGGAATTTCAAGCACAGACTTACGCGCAGGATGATATTCATAAAAATCCAGTGTATCAGAAGGTGCGTGGATTATATGCACCCCGCGTTCACGCGCACGATGCAACACAATATTCATTCTCGGTGCCATTACATTCACACGTTCAGTCGCACCCCATGACCAGTGTTCATTCCACATATCAACAACAAGAATCGCAGTTTCACTCACCTTCCAGTCAACCTCTTTCTCAACAATACGCCACCCATTTCTACCAACTGTCCGTGCATCTTGTGTCCGCACAGAAAGTGTTACAGTCTCATCAGAAGGTGTAGCGGAAAAAACGTTCCGTGCTATATCAAAGTTCATAGATATATTCCTCCAATAAATACAAGTGTAACCAAACCTATTTAATCAGGACTTACGCAATAACGGTAGGCGGTGAATGCCTAAATGGCATTCATACCGTTGATTTGGTGCTTTGTAGGCGGGGAATGCCAAAAGGCATTCATACCGTTGATTTCTTGATTACTTGATTTGGCGCTGGAAACCTATAAAAAGCTGATAATTACATCATTTTCATCATAATTCTTGATTAAAACAAGAAAACTACGTAAGTCCTGTTAATAAAGAAACCTTTAAATATTAGTCTTGTAATCCCTTCCACATTACATAAGCATCCTCACCATCACTATAATATCTCTTACGTACATCGCAAACTTCAAATCCAAATTGCCGGTAGAGGCACCGTGCTGCGCTATTTTTCACAGCTACCTCAAGATACACCTTCTTTCCTGAGTGCCTCCTGACAACACTTAATGCTGAAGCCAATAAATATTTACCAACACCTTGCTGTCTATAATCTGCGGTAACAGCGATATTCATTATATGTGCTTCATCGCGAACAATGTAAAACACTACATATCCAACGACTTCATTATTCAAACGTGCAACATAGCAAAAAGTACTCTTTTTAGGAAAACGGAGTTGTCTTTTAAAAAACGATATGTGCCAAGGTTCAGGAAAGGAAGCATTTTCAATCAGCATCACCTGTTTAAGGTCTTCCTGTCCCATCTGATCAAAAACTATATCTGGAAAAGGTTTCTCAATTATCATTCGTGGAATTTTATCACAATCAATTTGGCATGTCAAGAACATCATCTTAAAATATTAAACAGGACTTACGCAAAAACGGTAGGCGGGGAATGACTAAATGGCATTCATACCGTTGATTTGGTGCTTTGTAAGCGCGCACCCGATGGTAGGCGTGCTTTGTAAGCGCGCCCCCGACGGTAGGCGTGCTTTGTAAGCGCGCACCCGATGGTAGGCGTGCTTTGTAAGCACGGTATGCACATCAAGTCCCAATAGCGCGCTTACAAAGCACGCTTACCATTGCCTATGACATCTACCACAAATTCTATTGACAGATGCCGAAGATTGCTATAAGATAAACTCATAATGAACTCATAACGAGTAACATCTAATCATTGTCACCTGCTTCGGAATACTGAAGATTTAGTTACCTTCTCTGCGCCTACTCCCTACTGGTATTTGGCAGATGATTTAGCAAATGGGGGAGGATCAGTTTCCGTGAGTGGAACCCGTATTGATGATGATAGTGCGTAAGTCCTGATAAAGAAAGGAGATTTCTCTTGAAATTGAAATGTCAATTGTCCCATGTGAAATGTCCACCTTAATCTTTATGTTAACGCAAGTTGCTACCTATAAGGTTTAGACGAATAAACACCGTTTCCTATAGAGTATAATACACTTTTCGGTAGTATTTGTAGCACAAACTGTTAGTTTGTGCATCTTTATGACGCAAACTAACAGTTTGCGTTACAAAATATAGGCTATTTATCAGACTTTTTTGATAATAGATGGTGTTTCTATGTCTAATTATTGTAGGTAGCAACTTGGGTTATTATAGTATTTTGTATATATGAAAAGCGAAAAAACAGATAAATCCCAAGAACTCCCCCATTCCATCAGTGACGCAGCTTGGAAAAGCCATTCTCGTTGATAGCACGATGGTGCGTGTCCACTCCTGCTCAGCCGGTGCACCTAAAAAAAGGAGGACAAGAAACACAAGCACTTGGTCGGAGCCGGGGCGGATTTACCACGAAACTAAATCTATCTCTCAGCGATGAATGGATACCTCTCAGGTTTACTTTGACAGCAGGACAATGCCATGATATTACGCAAGCATCTGCGCTGATCAAAGGTTTTTCTTATCTGTATGTGATAGGAGATAAAGCCTACGATTCGGATGCTTTTATAGAGGAGATTGTCTCCAACAATGCGACGGCTGTGATACCGCCGCGCAAAAATCGCACTGAAATACGCACCTATGACAAAGAGTTATATAAACGGCGAAACAAAATAGAACGTTTCTTTCATCAATTAAAACAGTATCGTCGTGTAGCAACACGTTATGATAAATACACAGACCGGTATCTCGGTATTGTATATTTCGCATCAATTCTCATAACAATATAAGAATATGTAAACACTACCTAGTCAAAAATAAGGCGTGGGACAGATATTGGATGCAACGCCCACAAGCAGCATGAAATTTATAACCAAAACTTTACACACCCGATTCTATTTTATTTCTTGACTCATTTGTAAAACTAAGGTATCGTTAAATGACTTAATGATATTTGAAACATTTGATTTATGCAGAGGGACGCAGAATGAACATCTATGTGGGCAACGTGCCTTATACAGTAACAGAAAAGGATTTAGAAGAACTATTCAAAAAACATGGCGAAGTAACAAGTGCCAAAATCATAAATCATCTTAACGGCAGATCCAAGGGTTTCGGCTTCGTAGATATGCCAAACGAAGACCAAGCCAATCCCGCAATGAAAGCACTGGACGGTTCTGAGTTCAGGGGACGTCAATTAAGAGTTAACCCCGCCCGTCCACTCGGACAACAACGCCGACAATCGACACGGCAACCACAGCAACGACCACCCCGTCCACGTCAAACCGATCCGCCAAAATCCCAGACAAAATCTACTGACAAGTTTCATAATCCCTATACCTTTGTGCCGACACCGTCACGCGACAATGTAATAGATCAAGACATTTTCGCCGCAGATTTTGATCCTCTGAAAAAAGGGCTGAACCACGCAACACTGCAAGATAATCTATGGACAGGACACATTCCGATAAAACTTACCGCCACGACACCATTAGTCCTACTCAAGAGTGAGGGTAGAGACGAAGACGCAACAGATGCACCCTACAGTGTACATTCACGTATTCCAGAGTCATCCCTGCGTGGCATGCTCCGCAGTGCTTATGAAACTATTACGAATTCACGTTACAGCAGCTTCCGAAATAATGAAAAACTAGAATATCGTATGGGAAGAGAGAAACTCCCTTACCCTAAAAGTCCAGACGCGCTTCTCGATTCCTCGTTGAAACCTGCAAATAAACTTACTAAGTTATCCCCAGCAGACCGATTGTTCGGATGGACACCGCCACCCAACAGTAGTGATAAAAGCAGTGATAGCGGATACAAGAGTCGACTTCGAATCGTCTGTGATGATGTTGAACCCGCGGATCCCCTAAACCCTTTTCAGGATGACCCACTACCCCTTACTATCTTAGGAACACCGAAACCTGAGCAAGGACGTTTTTATGTTGCCAAAGATGACAAAGGAACTCCGCAAGATGATGGTCTCAATAAAGAAGAGGCTGGATATAGTAGTGGTAAAGGTTTGCGTGGGCGTAAACATTTCTGGCATCACAAAAATTTAGACAAAGACTATTGGGACCAAACAGGTGATGATAGCACTCGTGAATATATACGCGCGAACAGAGAAAAAGACTCTCAAAATCGTAGCATCAATGCTTGGATCAAACCCGACACTACATTTCATGCATCTATATATGTCCAGAACTTACAGCAGGCAGAAATCGGTGCACTTCTATGGCTTTTAACACTCCCAGACGAATACCATTTCAGACTTGGATACGGAAAACCTTTAGGATTTGGCAGTGTGAAAATTAAGATTGACAATGACGACTGCCTACCACTTGGCACGTGTTCCGACTGGAAAGCATATTACTCACAACTGGAGGCATCACCTCCTGCTACAATGGATAAAGCAAAACGAGATGAATGTATCAATAAATTCAAGGATAGTATGGTGTCGGCATATTCACCAAAGCAAGAGAACGATGCAGAAGATGACAGCGACATCAAAAAGACCTTATCCAACCTTTCTATGGCAGATCAACTCAAAAGCACACTGGAACAAACATCTGAAGGCAAAGCGGTGCTTGACGAAACGCAGTTTGATAAACTCCGTTTTGTTGAGGGGTTCCTACAGGTTCTGAAAGGTCCGGATACGGGCTATCCAATCCATTATCCGCGTCGGAATCGTGAACCTGATGAAAAAGGTAATAACTATGAGTGGTTTATGGATAATGAGAACGGTAGAAATCGTTATGAAGATGGCGAAAAGCTTGCATTACCAGATGTATCTGACGATGAAGGTTTACCTTATATTCCATGCAAGCCAAAGCCAAGAAGAAGAAATTGAATTTCATATAGACTTGCATATGGAGGTAACCTGAACAGTGGCAACGCAACTTATCATGACTGTCGGCACCAATGCATTACCTATCTGGGTCGCTTGGTATCATCTGAAGGGTAAACTGAAACAACCTGTAAAAGTCCAATTTATCTATACAAATGACACGGAACCACAAAGAGACTCATTGCGCAGGTTCTGTGATAACGCACAATTCGGAACAGACATAAAAACGTCGCCAGGGGACCCATCCACCGTCCGTGGAGATATCAGGAAGCAAATATTGAATTGTTTAGATCAAAAAACGACACATCTTCATGTGCATTACACAAGCGGTACCAAGGTTATGGGGGTTGAGACAGTCTCAGCTATTGAAGAAAGAATAGCAAACAAAGCTTGCTTAAATTTAGAAACCACTTATTTAGATCCACGCGGTGACAAGGGACCGCGCCTCCTTAGTAGAACAAACGTTTATCAAGAAGATGCTCGGATGGGTGTTAAACCAACACTTGATCGCATAGCAAATCTAAACGGATTTACTCCCGCACCTTTTACCCACGAATATTGGAACAGAGAAGATAGCAGATGGATTAGAGATGAAAAACTAGCTCCTGCTGAACTTGATCGTGATCAAGAGGCAGATGGAAATAATGTTATAGATAGCATGAGGAGAGGAGTGTGGGGCGCTATGGATCCAACACACTTTGAATATGCGGCTTATGTCGCACTTAACCAAGCGCTTGAAGCTATAAAAGCAGCTAATTCAGAGCGATCCAACTACAGGATCTACCATAATGTGTTTGTCCGAAGAACTAGTGCGGATCAACGGGATAGGATCTTTGAACTGGATGTTGTCGCGGTATTAGGATATCAAATCCTTGTTGTTTCATGCACACTTGAAACAGGACCTGCGGCGATTAAGGAAAAAGGAATGGAAGTCATCCTACGTTCAAGGCAGCTTGGCGGTGATGAGGCACAAGCCATCGTTCTCTGCAAAGGCTATTCTGAAATTACAGAACGCGTTGAGAAAGAATTGTACGATGAAATCGGAAGTGCAGGTCGACCTTTACGGATATGGGGAACAAACAAGTGGATAAAGCTACAAAACGAATTCAAGCAATACTTACGAAATGACCTCCATTGGCACTAACAGAAAGGCAACAATATCAATGTCAGTAAAATGTATCACACTCCTTGGCACTGTCAGTGTCCAACAATATATCTTTCAGAGCAACAGGTTGAAGGAAATCATC
Organism: Candidatus Poribacteria bacterium; assembly: GCA_963663765.2. Classification (GTDB taxonomy): domain Bacteria; phylum Poribacteria; class WGA-4E; order WGA-4E; family WGA-3G; genus MSPOR6. Next base: position 1,016,489 of record CAXXUA010000004.1, read on the forward strand.
GGCGCATCGTATTTGGCAAAACACTGGTTTGATGACGGATTGATTCATGTAATTCAGCAGTCACGACACTCTTTAGATAGAGACGTATGGGACGCATACAAACAGAACCCATCCATCACACAATCTGATGTGGAGGAAAACACCGAATCGGATGTCCAGATTATCTACATCGGCGGCGGTAATGCTGCTCTACTCTGCAAGGACAAAGACACCGCTGCAGACGTCGTTCAAAAATGGAGTTATGCAATACTCAATAAAGCGCCCGGGCTCCGAGTCGCTGTTGGATTTGGTGAGGTAAACAACTCGTTATATAAGGCATACGATGAAGCACGGAAACAACTAAACAAGTGTGAGGAAGCACTCCCTTACGGCGCAGAATTGGGAAGGCTACCTATCATTCGCTCCTGTTCAACAACTGGTTTACCAGCAAGTATAAACGCCAGAGAGGAAAACAATCGAGTAATTCGGATATCTAAGGAAGCAGCAAGTAAAAGAGAACAGGTCGGCACAACAAACAATCCAGGGAAAGCACGGCAGACTATTACGAAGGAGTTCAAGTCCGTTCTTAAAGAGAACCAACATTTCGCTTCAGATTTTGATGCCGAATTAGGCGGCGGTGATGGGCATTCCTATATGGCTGTCGTTCACGCAGATGGAAACGGGATGGGTGACCTCCTACAGGCAGCAGTGAAGGGTGCGCCTGAAGATCAATTCCTCCATTTCATCAGAAGGTTTTCCGCATCTGTCTCAATGTTGTCTAAAAACGCTTTTGAGAGAACACTCCAACACTTCCAAAATAAGTTAAAGTTGCCATTGAAAGGAATCAAAGAAAAGGATAACGTTTTTCCGCTCCGTCCAATCGTCTATGGTGGTGATGATTTGACCTTTGTTTGTGATGGAAGGGTTGGACTGCACCTAACGCAACACTACCTACAAGAATTCACAAAAGATCCAATAAAAGTCGGGGATGGAGTCAAACACATTGATGCATGTGCAGGTGTCGCTATTGTGCATACAAAGTTCCCGATCGCACAAGCCTACAGTTTCGCAGACGAACTCTGTGCAAATGCAAAATCAGAACGTCGTAAGAAGGGCAATCAGAACGGGAGTTGGATGGATTTTCAGATAGTCCAAGCAGGTGTAACGGGTTCTGTCAACACTATCAGAAACACACAGTATCGCACCTTGACAGGGGCGCAACTTCATCAAAGACCCTATCAAGTGCCAGAAAAGTGGACAGTTGTTGTTGAGATCTTGCGCGAGTTCCAATCTGATAAATGGCCGCGGAGCCGTGCGAAAAGTCTCATGCACGCCCTCACAAAGGGTTCAGATGAAACAGAACGTTTTGTCAAAGCAGCAAATTGGAGAGGTATTGAATTACCATCTGCTGAGGAACGACAGACTGGATGGTCAGGTGGTATAGAGGAAGAAAAAACAACACCATATTTTGATCCACTTGAGGTACTGGATTACTATCTAAAAGAACTCCTAAATTAATCAGATTGTGTCTTTATTTGAAGTGTAGCATATTCTTCCAGATTGTGTATATAGACTACAACAGGAAAACACAGAATGATCAAATACGTATTGGAAATAAAACTTATCTCACCACTAACATCTGCCGCAGGTGAAGGACGAGTCGGCTTAGTTGACCGAGATATTGCTTTTGACAAATTAGGACTACCAATTCTCCCCGGTAGACGACTCAAAGGACTGTGGCGCGACGCATATCGCGATGTTGTGGATGCATGGCATCAGTGTGGAAACGACACTACGCCAGTTGAACAGGTTTTCGGGGAAATAGGACAGAGACCTTATCACGGAGACGCATGCATTCATATCGCAAATGCTGAATTAAAGCATATTTTGTCTTTGAAGGAATGGTTAGCATACTTACAACATCCCAAGATTCGGAAACTCCATCCAGATGATGTCGTGCAACACTATGCAACTGTGCGTGCACAAACAGCAATTGAAAGGCTCACGGGGGCTGCAAAAGAAAACACGCTACGTCTAACACGAACTTTAAAACAAGATTTAGTCTTCTGGGCACCCGTCAACTTTGCAGATATAACGCCTGACGACCCATTGCTACAAGCATTAGCACTCGCAGCCGCTGCACTCAATTATATGGGAACAGCACGTACAAGAGGACTTGGAAAAGTCAATTGCCGGTTTATTGAGATTAAACCAAACTCCGAAGAAAAGGATCTCAAGCCACAGTTAAACACAAATGTCCTTCCATCCATTAAAAGCACTGTTTTAGCGAAATCTACCGTGAACCCCGTAACACCAACAACACATACAGGCAATACATCCTGCAAAACACCCACTCACATATTACGATATCGTCTGAAGTTGACATCGGCAACCGTTATACCAACATCAGAGGGTGATCCGAATACTGTCGTTAGCCGTCATGACATCCCAGGAAGTCATCTATGGGGAATTGCTGCATGGTCTTATCTCAATCAACCAAATCAATCCGCTGCAGATCCTACCTTTCGCAAGACTTTTCTCAATGGAGGTTTACGTTTCTTAAATGCATATCCAGAAGCAATTGATAACCAGCAGCGTATGATCCCAATACCACATTCCATCCGCAAATCCAAAAAATCCGATAATACACTCTATGACTTGGTTGAACAGCCACCAAAGGACGAACCCATAAGAAGGTTAGGTTCGGTCTATGCAAGAATGGGCGATGATGGTTTAGAGACACAATCGGTGAAGACAGAACGTAATTATCATCATGCGCGTGCGGCGAATGACCGAAGCAAAGGACGCGCACTCGGTGCGGAAGTCACAGATGGAGGAACACTCTTTACATACAACGCTATCCAACCTGAGCAGACTTTTCAGGGCACAGTTTTGGGGTCAGAAGAGGACTTGGCGCAATTGAAATCTTGGCTACAGAGTCCAAGAACAGTCCGGATCGGTAGGTCTCGCAGCGCGCAATACGGCGAGGCGGAATTTGAATGGATAGATGATAACCCACTGTCCTATGAAGATCTTATAGAATGGAGCGGATTCACTGTGGCACAACCCGGAGAAGCACAACCCGACACCCTTGAAAAACGCTTAATTATTACAACATTATCACCTTTATTAGCAGTTAACGAAAACGGACATCCGACTGCAGTCTTTCCCATACAGGAATTAGCCAATGCTTTAGGAATACAGGATAATGGCACTCCGAAACTCTTGAAAAGTTATACCAGAACTGAAGTTAACAGTGGATACAATACACATCTACGGTTACCGCGTCAGCAGTCTCAAGTAATCGCTGCGGGAAGTGTCTTTAAATTTGAATTAGATGAAAAAATAACGGATGCACAATTGATGGAATTGGAGCGAAACGGATTAGGACTCCGTAAAGCAGAAGGCTTTGGACGTATCGCTATAAATCGGCTACATTTAGGCGGTGAAGAAAAGCAACTGGATGACCCGAACAACGTTAATACGCCTGATAAACCTGAATTAAACATGCCATCTGACCTTTCGCACATTCTAAAACAGATCGTGATGACATATTGCAGAACTGAAATGCAAAACAATGCAAGGGAGATTACAACCAAATTACCAAAGCAAAATATACCGAGTAACGCTTTGTTAGGACGACTAAAGTTATTCTTCCAACACGGTACCATAGAAGATAGTTTAGAACAACTGCGAAAGCCAGCAAAGGAACAATTAACGAGCTATCAGATTGACATGCGTGAGTGTAATTTGTCTGAATTACCTAATGAACAGACACTATTTGGCATATTTAAGAATGCAGATACTCAACCAAACAAGTTTACGAAGAATATGATTGAAACCAAAGTTAACGAACTGGCAGGCGACTTTGATGAAGATACACGCAACGAGATAATTCAAACAATGGTAAATGAACAAAGCACCAAATTATGCAAAGAATTTCTTGACTACCTGACTACAGCACTGCGCCGAAAATCAAGAGGTTAATACCGAATACCATGACAAACACAACACACCAAATACCCAAAGATGCCGTAAAATCTAGGATCTATGCAAAAGGCATCTGGAAACTTGAATCTGTCGCACACTTCGGCGGCGAAGACACAGGCATTGCAGACATGTGTCTCCTACAAGATAAAGACGGCAAACCCTTTATACCAGGCGCATCTATCGCAGGAGCAGGACGGAGTCTCCTTGCTCATCAGTGCCTAACGTGGTCAGAATATATAAACGGTATATCAAAGGAAACACCAGAACTCAAACGTCTCTTCGGAGGTGCGGACGAGAAAGACACCATGAGCGCACTCATCTTTGCAGACGCAGTATGTGTCACCAAAAAACCCGCAACAACCGTCCGTGATGGAGTCCGTATTGATACCGATTCTGGAACTGCGTTTGATAAGGCGAAGTTTGATGTTGAAGTCGTCGAACGTGGCACAGAATTCAATATAGAACTGGAATGTATTCTCCGTCAAGCAGACTCCGAACAGGAAGCAACTCTCAGAAGGCTGTTTGCAGCACTCCTCTATGCTTTTGAACAAGGCGACATCCGACTCGGTGCACGTACTCGAAGAGGTTACGGACAAGGCAAAGTTGAAACTTGGCAAACACGAGATCTACAGATGGACAACCCGCAGGATGTCATGTCATGGCTACATGACGATGTCTGGAAATATAAACAAGCACAAACCACATTAAAGCCACAACCGTTATCTGAAGATCAACGGAAATTCTTCCGTATAGAAGCTGACTTTGCACTCCGTACTTCGCTTCTTATCCGAAGTTCCTCTGGAGAACCAAAAGACCCAGACATGGTGCATCTGCACTCCAACGGAAAACCCGTCATCCCCGGCACATCCTTTTCGGGTGCATTCCGCCACCGAGCAGCCTTGATCGCAAAGATTCTGAATTGGACACACAAAGAGGGTGAAGATGTTACCAGTGAGATGTTCGGTGCTGTTCATGACCATGATAAAAAAACAGACGACACGGAACAAACAGAACTATGGGCAAGTCGCGTGACAATAGAAGAACAATTGGTGGAAAATGTGAAACCGATATGGCAAGACCGCGTCGCAATTGATCGCTTTACGGGTGGTAGCCTACAAAGTGCGTTGTTCAATCAGAAACCCGTATATCCTTGTCCCATCAAAGCAGAAACAGAAACCAACGTCAGACTGATACTCACAATAGAGGAACCGATGCATGCAGAAATCGGATTGTTGCTATTAACCATGCGCGACTTCTGGCACGGCAATGCTACACTTGGCGGAGAGGCAAGCAACGGACGCGGCACACTACAAGGACTCAATGCTACATTGACATATAAGGACACAGACATATCATCCGATGCAAAACAATGGCAATTATCAAACAATGGCAAACACATGATAGTTGAAAGTGGCGATGCTGCATGCCTTCAATCCTATGTGGAAGCAGCCCAGAAATATGAAAACAATCCAGAAGCATCACGACGACCGGAAAACCAGAATCAGGAGGATACCGATGCCAAATAGAACCCTAATAGAACAACTCAATTCTACGTGGCTTTCTCAACAATTGGGTGATATTACCGCAAATGATACAGCATGGGTATTCCTTCAGGAACCAGCATTCATCGGTTTCGGAGTCGTTACAAAGAACGATACCTATTTCCCACCAAAAGTAAACCCTGATTGGACACTGACCAGCGATCTGCGTCTGTTCGGTGAAAAAGGGGAATGGCATGTCTGGCGGGATTGGGACGGTAAGCATTACGCACGCCTATGGACATTAAAAGAAATGACGGATGCAATCACCGAACACCATTTCCTCTGGGGAACGGAAAAAAAAGATATAGATAACGGTCCTTGGACAAAACTCACAGAGGACCGAGGTACTGAAATATGGCTACCGTTGGCAAAAAAGTTGAAAGACACCGATATACCTTTACGTCTAAGACTCAAGCAGATAGTAACGTATGACCCGATAACGCACATAGCAGGCATTACCGACGCTGCTCTCATCGGACTCACCAAATCTGATAAAAGTCTATTGCAACCACCTGCCGATATGTCCGCTGGTTCGTAGTTATGCTCAAAAACTTCCGATTTGCCCGTTACCGACTCACCTACACCGTCCAAGAACCACTAAAGATGCCAACATACAAAGGCAGCATCTTCCGCGGACGCTTCGGATACCTGCTCCGCCACATCGCGTGTATCGGAGATGCGGGTGAATGCGAAAAAAAGTGCCAACACGCAGACCGATGCGTCTACTCCAAGTGCTTTGAAACACCTGTTCCTAAAGATAGTCCCATGTTGCGAGGACAACCCTTTGCACCACATCCCTTCATCCTTCAGCCACCCTGCACATCTAAGAAGGAATATGTCCGAGACGATACCTTTACTTGTAATATCACGCTCATCGGAGAGGCGATTGACTTGTTGCCGTGGATTGTGCTGACTTTTCATGAGATGGGTAGACTGCGCATTGGACTTCAAGGGGCACGTGGACAGTGTCGACTGGACACAGTGGAAAGCCTATCCGCACATAGCAATCCTCAACCTCAGACAATCTTCACCGCAGAGACCGAGATGCTAACAGATGATGGTATCATACTCAAACTTGACGATGTGATGCACAACACACCCGACATCACAGATAAGATGGAATTAGAGTTTATCACCCTTACCAGCATCAAGGTAGATGGAAAATGGGCGAAGGAGTTGACATTTGAACACCTTATTCGTAACCTACTCCGACGTATCCGATTTTTGAGCTATTTTCATTGTGGAGAGGATTTAGACGTGGATGCACACGCATTGATTGATGCTGCACGTGCTATTTCACACGAATCCCGTTTCCGTTGGCTCAAGTCAAACCGTTATTCTTATCGTGCGGAGAGTTCTATTCCAATGGATGGGTTTATCGGGAAGGTACGTTATATAGGTGAATTAGGGCAGTTCTTGCCATTCATTTTTCTTGGTGAGTATATGCACATCGGACACCACACAGCGTTCGGATATGGGCAATATAGACTAATCTCACCTGAGACACCGATTTCGTAGGAATATGATAAACTGATAAGAATATAACAGACGGAGGGAAATGCCTTGTTTTACATTATCTGTTACGATGTCCCAGACAATAAAAGGCGGAATCAACTTGCGAAAGCACTAAAGGGATTCGGCACTCGTGTCCAATATAGCGTGTTTGAAGCACAATTAAACCGAAAGCAGTTTAATGAGCTAAAAAACACAGTTGCTGGTATCATTGATGCTTCAGAAGACTCAATCCGTTACTACGCACTCTGTAATGCTTGCGTGGAACGTATTGAAGTGCCTGCTGTTGGAGACATAACATCGGAATCGAATACAATTATCGTTTGATATGTAATCCGAATATCAGATTTATACATACTTAAAGAACATTCGTAACAATAAAGGCGCGCTTTTGAAGCGCGCCTTTTTCTTTGCATGACTCGTGGATTAGTGAATATCGGCATTTATAGCTGCACGATTCACCGCACACTAAATTCCCTTCAAACGGGAAGGACTTTCAGAACTGATTCCTACTTTTATTTCGCGGACCCTCAGAAGCCCAAGTTTCAATTCCCTTCAAACGGGAAGGACTTTCAGAACTTATAACTTTTTACTATCCTTTTTTACCTATTTATACCGAATTAACGTGAGTCGTCTTGCTAAGTGTGCGGTTAGGAAACCGCACCTACCGTTGGAAAAAGAAAAATTACGTTAATTTGGTATTAGACTCTATACAGCTGTCCACTCAATTCTTTATGTTCTTAATAACCCAACACACACTTATGTTCTTCAATAGACACACAAACTCACATGTACACAGAAATGGAGGAAACTCATTGTTTAGCCACATTGAAACAACATCTCTAACGAACGAGTTATGTCAACTTAAAAAATATAATTGTTTATACATTTAGGAGGAACAGATGGCAATACTCTATATCACACAGCAAGGAGCAGTTCTCCATAAATCTGGAAATCGTATCGTCGTTAAAAAAGACCAGGATGTACTGCAAGAAATACCAATCGTCAAGGTTGACGAAGTTGTCATTTTTGGCAATGGACACATGACGACACAAACAATAGGATTCTTACTTCATAAAAATATACCTGTTTCATTTCTGTCTTCACAAGGAAAATACAAAGGCAAACTTCAACCGCCTTTTGCTAAAGACACGCTCCTTCGACAGCATCAATATGCAGTTGCACAAGACACACCACAGTGCCTTGAATTAGCAAAATGTTTTGTTCAAGGCAAACTTACCAACGCAATCAGGTTTTCTCTACGACAACGTTCGCAAAATGCTGAAGTGAAAGCAGCAACAAGCTCAATACGACAAACATTGGAGAAACTTGAGCAAGCCAAGAACCTGGATTCGCTGCTGGGTTACGAAGGAAGTGGCACATCCGCATATTATCGGGCATTTAGACAATTCCTCACACGCGATTGGGGGTTTACGACCCGACAATTTCGTCCATCACCAGATCCAATCAACGCCATGCTTTCACTCGGTTATACGCTCCTACACAATCACGTTTACGCATTCATTAACGTCGTTGGATTTGACCCGTATTGTGGATATTTCCATCAGCCTAAGCATGGACACGCTGCATTGGCATCAGATCTGATGGAAGAATTCCGACAAATCATCGTAGATGGATATATTCTGACGCTTGTCAATAACAACAGGATAAAACCGACAGACTTCCAGAAGACAGAAAAAGGTATTCGCTTTACCAAGAAAGCATTGGATAGTTTCCTCAGTGGATATTATGAGCGAATGCAGCAGACGTTTCAACACCCAAAACAAAATGAGAAAACAAGTTATCTTCGTTGTATTGAACTTCAAGTTAGACATTTAGCACGCGTGCTTAGAGGCAAAGAAGCAGTATACAAACCTTTTCTCATTCGTGCTTAGAAAATATATGCCGTCCCAACAGAAAACAGATGGGAGAAACCTCATCCTTCCATCTGTTTGCTTTCCTTTTTTTTGATTGTAATACGAAAATATTACTTGACTATTATTCAGATTTAATGTATATTTTAAGCATAAACCCATACGCGATTTTCAAATCGCGTGTTGATACACTTAATATTTCCCATGAATACTGATGGTGACTGAATTCTAAGCCTGTTTGTAGAATATTTCGCGTATGGTTCAGTGTTCATGCGGGTTTAGAGGCAATTTGACGAATTTTGGGTCATGAAAAAATGACTAAAATTCGTCGCGTATGGAATCGGGCAATTTAGCCCGCACTGTGACTGGCTTCCGAGGGGGTGCTGTTCGGAAAGTCCTTCCCGTTTGAAGGGAATTGAAACTCTAAACCTTGTTGTTACAGAGAACGCAGCCGTATCATGTTCGGAAAGTCCTTCCCGTTTGAAGGGAATTGAAACTTGGATCCATAGTATGGTTCGCCATCTGCTTTATTTTCGTTCGGAAAGTCCTTCCCGTTTGAAGGGAATTGAAACTTTTTGAATATAATCGCCATTGTGTTTCATACTTAAGTTCGGAAAGTCCTTCCCGTTTGAAGGGAATTGAAACACTTTTTCATTTTCACCGTCCTTTTTGTTCAGAATGTGCGTTCGGAAAGTCCTTCCCGTTTGAAGGGAATTGAAACTGCATCAATTAGTCCATTAGTCCAAGCTGCTTCAGTTTCCTTGTTCGGAAAGTCCTTCCCGTTTGAAGGGAATTGAAACCCATCGCCTTATTTTCTCGCGAGCAGACAATTGTGCTTCAGTTCGGAAAGTCCTTCCCGTTTGAAGGGAATTGAAACTATTCTAACAAGCAAGGACAGTGGATTTTCATTAGTTCGGAAAGTCCTTCCCGTTTGAAGGGAATTGAAACTTAATGAGTTGAAAGAAGGCAATGCGGAACTCATAGTTCGGAAAGTCCTTCCCGTTTGAAGGGAATTGAAACTTAGAATTAAGAATTGTATTTGTATGAGAATACGTTCGGAAAGTCCTTCCCGTTTGAAGGGAATTGAAACGATACCAAAATACTGAAGTAATTTAGTAATGCGATTGAGTTCGGAAAGTCCTTCCCGTTTGAAGGGAATTGAAACAGAAATTCCCGAGTAATCACAATAATTTTCTATCACTGTTCGGAAAGTCCTTCCCGTTTGAAGGGAATTGAAACTTTAATAACCTTATCCATACGATTTATTTCGACAGACTGAGTTCGGAAAGTCCTTCCCGTTTGAAGGGAATTGAAACTATATTGCACATATCAGGCAAGTCTCTCTCGTCAGTTCGGAAAGTCCTTCCCGTTTGAAGGGAATTGAAACTTTGTAATACTTCTTCTTTGTATTCTTTAAAAGCAGTTCGGAAAGTCCTTCCCGTTTGAAGGGAATTGAAACTGCCATTTCTTTCATGAATGATTTGCGTTTTTCAGTTCGGAAAGTCCTTCCCGTTTGAAGGGAATTGAAACTCAGTATTTAAGTCTATAGTCAAGCCGTGTTCATTAAGTTCGGAAAGTCCTTCCCGTTTGAAGGGAATTGAAACAGTATCTAATTTCTCATCGAGTATTTCAGTAAGTATTAGGAGTTCGGAAAGTCCTTCCCGTTTGAAGGGAATTGAAACTTATATTCTATAACCCATGTTGTCCGTGTTCGTTCGGAAAGTCCTTCCCGTTTGAAGGGAATTGAAACTTCCAGTATACCTGCCCATGAATGGTATATCCAAAGTTCGGAAAGTCCTTCCCGTTTGAAGGGAATTGAAACCTATTTGAATGTTCCACATCATTGAGTGTAAAGGATTGTGTTCGGAAAGTCCTTCCCGTTTGAAGGGAATTGAAACTGACCCAACATTCGTGGCTTTTGTCTTAAACCTAAGTTCGGAAAGTCCTTCCCGTTTGAAGGGAATTGAAACTTATCTAAAATGGCATCCTTGAACTTGCTGCGGTTTGTTCGGAAAGTCCTTCCCGTTTGAAGGGAATTGAAACTTAAATTCAACATCGTCAGGAATTTCAAATGACAAATCAAGTTCGGAAAGTCCTTCCCGTTTGAAGGGAATTGAAACAAATTGAGGTCGCGGGTTTCTCGGAATTGTTTTGTTCGGAAAGTCCTTCCCGTTTGAAGGGAATTGAAACTTTCACAGCAAGTCTTTGTGCAACTGATGCAATTCTTTGGTTCGGAAAGTCCTTCCCGTTTGAAGGGAATTGAAACACAAACGTCCATTCCTACGCAAGAAACGTGAGTTCGGAAAGTCCTTCCCGTTTGAAGGGAATTGAAACCTAAATCTGTAATCGCATTAATTCTGTCATGCGTTTTGTTCGGAAAGTCCTTCCCGTTTGAAGGGAATTGAAACGACACTTGAATGCACACTAGCTATAACGGATGACGAGTTCGGAAAGTCCTTCCCGTTTGAAGGGAATTGAAACGAGGGAATTTTACCCATGATATACAGAAATCTTGAAATGTTCGGAAAGTCCTTCCCGTTTGAAGGGAATTGAAACTTACCGGAATTAATAACTAATCTGTTATTTGATTGTAGTTCGGAAAGTCCTTCCCGTTTGAAGGGAATTGAAACCGCCACTGACAGCTGGTAGACGGCCTTGAGAAGCTTCGCCGTTCGGAAAGTCCTTCCCGTTTGAAGGGAATTGAAACTAAAAGTTTTTTTCATCTGGTACCTCTGTTGTTTAGTTCGGAAAGTCCTTCCCGTTTGAAGGGAATTGAAACTTTAGAATTTCGCGTGGATGGAATACTGACGCGTTTAGTTCGGAAAGTCCTTCCCGTTTGAAGGGAATTGAAACATTATAAAGAAACCTTAGCGGCTGCTGTAGCGGTTTATTGTTCGGAAAGTCCTTCCCGTTTGAAGGGAATTGAAACCCATGTCAATAGGCATCTTATACTTGCCACTTTCCCAAAGTTCGGAAAGTCCTTCCCGTTTGAAGGGAATTGAAACCCAGCTAACTCTCCAACTTTATCCAAAACACGGGATAGTTCGGAAAGTCCTTCCCGTTTGAAGGGAATTGAAACTTTGCTTGCGATGTTACTGTTGTCATGTATCTCGGTTCGGAAAGTCCTTCCCGTTTGAAGGGAATTGAAACTTTGCCGTTCAGCCCTGCAGTCTCAAACGCATTTTTGGTTCGGAAAGTCCTTCCCGTTTGAAGGGAATTGAAACTGCGCGTTCAATATTGATTTGATTCATGCGCTCTTGGTTTGCGTTCGGAAAGTCCTTCCCGTTTGAAGGGAATTGAAACAAGCAATTCGTCATCGATGGTGTGTCCACCCGCGGCAGTTCGGAAAGTCCTTCCCGTTTGAAGGGAATTGAAACATGGACTTCGCACAACATTGAATCAAACCAATCGCAGTTCGGAAAGTCCTTCCCGTTTGAAGGGAATTGAAACCTTCTTCAGATACATTATCAATAGTAAAAACTTCTGAGTTCGGAAAGTCCTTCCCGTTTGAAGGGAATTGAAACTTAAATACGTACGTGTACGGATTCACGATTTAAGTTCGGAAAGTCCTTCCCGTTTGAAGGGAATTGAAACGTCATGTTTCTCAATTCGTTCATCGTGCTTTCTCCTTAGTTCGGAAAGTCCTTCCCGTTTGAAGGGAATTGAAACTGAAGCAGCCCAAGTCGTCGGTCAATTTACTCAGGCCAGTTCGGAAAGTCCTTCCCGTTTGAAGGGAATTGAAACTTGATTCCTTGTGATCCGTCTGTGATATTTGTGACAAGTTCGGAAAGTCCTTCCCGTTTGAAGGGAATTGAAACTGTTGCTTTATTACAATGTGGTGGCACGGCAATAAGTTCGGAAAGTCCTTCCCGTTTGAAGGGAATTGAAACAGAATGGCACTGCGGCAGACGATTTGCCTGATAAAAAGTTCGGAAAGTCCTTCCCGTTTGAAGGGAATTGAAACTTGAACGTTAATGGCTGTGTCTGTAGTAAGTTTCGTTCGGAAAGTCCTTCCCGTTTGAAGGGAATTGAAACTTACACAGCGTGACGTGCAAAAGTTCTATGACTCTTTCCGTTCGGAAAGTCCTTCCCGTTTGAAGGGAATTGAAACTATGAACCGCGTGGCAAAGCATCACAAGAAATAAAGTTCGGAAAGTCCTTCCCGTTTGAAGGGAATTGAAACCTACGCTTTTTTAGATTTTTTGCTATTTTTTTCCAAGTTCGGAAAGTCCTTCCCGTTTGAAGGGAATTGAAACTTGAAGAATATGAACAACTGATATTGAATGAACCGCAGTTCGGAAAGTCCTTCCCGTTTGAAGGGAATTGAAACTTAGAGGTCGGCGTAAGTTGTGCAATTCGTTCGCGCAACGTTCGGAAAGTCCTTCCCGTTTGAAGGGAATTGAAACAGTCCAACTGCGGTTCATCGGATCAACGATGATCTTGTTCGGAAAGTCCCTCCCGCTTGAAGGGAATTGAAACTTTGCCTTCCGACACCTATGCCACCATGAACAAATAACAATCCGTATAGAATCACTCCCATTGATTTTCCCTTTTTTGTGCTATAATATGTTTTGATAACTCCCTATTGACATTGTTTATTTTTCCAAGTACAATAGCGTCATATTCCGTTTTATATGACGCTATTTCGTCTCATTGAAAGCAAACACAAAAAATAAACTGATCGGAGGATCAATAATGAACTTCAAACAAAAGTTAGGATATATGTTTATCGGGTGTCTATTTACAATCGCAGGATACATCCTCGCATCACTGGGTGGAGATACGACACACGCACAACAAAAAGAACAGGTGATTGATAAAATCGTTTGTAGAGAGTTGGAAGTTGTTAACGAAAAGGGAAAGGCCGTTGCCAGTATCGCTTCAAGTGTTAACGGTGGGATTATGACAGTCCAGAACACTGCAGGAAAGATCGTTGCTGGCATCGCTGTAACTGAACATGACAGTGGGATTATGTCAGTCCAAAACACCGCAGGAAAGGTAGTTGCCTTTATTAGTGCAACGGATAAAGGTGGGGGTATGTCAATCCAAAACACCGCAGGAGAGGTAGTTGCCTATATTAGTGCAACGGATAAAGGTGGGGATATGTCAATCCAAAACACCGCAGGAAAGAATGTTGTTTCTCTCAGGGCAACGGATAAAGGTGGGGGTATGTTAATCCAAAACACCGCAGGAAAGAATGTTGCTGGCATCGGTACAACTAAATATGGTGGGATTATGACAGTCCATAACACCGCAGGAAAGATCGCTGTTGGCATCGCTGTAGATGTATATGGTGGGATTATGACAGTCCACAATACCACAGAAAAGGCAGTTGTCAATATCGGTACAACTAAAGATAGCGAAGGTTTTATACGAACCTACAAAGACGGGTGGCGCACTCACTAAACTAAAAAATGATCACCCAAGAATATCAGCATACATAGTCAAACATTATGATGATATTAAAACACAAAAAAAAGCCGCCAACGCATGGCAGCTTTGAATTCTGTTTACACAACTATATTTTAGATACAGATATTTGATTACGGAAAGGTATTATGGGAAGATAAAGAGAGATGCATTCTGTAGAAGCACGGGCAAAATAGTGAGAGCCGAAAATCCACTATAAATTGTAGTAGATTTTACAATTACCTTGACAGGTTGTTTGCAGGAGGGAACTCCGATTCCCGACTTGACAGGTTGTTTGTAGGACGGAACTCCGATTCCCGACTTGACAGGTTGTTTGTAGGACGGAACTCCGATTCCCGACTTGACAGGTTGTTTGTAGGAGGGAACTCCGATTCCCAACTTGACAGGTTGTTTGTAGGAGGGAACTCCGATTCCCGACTTGACAGGTTGTTTGTAGGAGGGAACTCCGATTCCCAACTATCAAGGCGTTCAGTCGCGATTCGGAGATCGCTCCTACAGAAGAAGTGTAAACTTAATTGTATATTTCACTATAAAAGAAGTATCTAAAGTTTCTATCAAAGTTTGCTTGATGTTAGGGAACTAGGGACATCGTAGGTACGAGGTTTCCTCGCCCGCGTAAAACTTCTGGTTCGGGCGTGGAGACCCCGCCCCATAGGCGTCAATTTAAGAAAATATTGTTGTCATTTTTCTTGTGGGAGGGTTTTTCAACCTTGATTTGAGAGGAAAAGCGCATAAATTCGGGGTTGAAAACCCCTCCCACAAGAGGTCAAAATCCTTAAATTGACGCTTATGGGGCGTGGAGACCCCGCCCCTACGTCCAGTAACCAACACTTTACACACCCCTTGACATTGATACCTGATTCTAATATACTTATCAAGATACTAAATTACGACTGTTGAGTGTACTATGATTGAAAAAGGGTTTTCTGGTCGTACAGTACAGAAATCTCGTATCTGTTTTATTGTTGTTTGCTTAATGTTTTTGTCATCACAGGTATTCTGTCAAGTTGAATATCCGTTTGAAAAAGCACGACCGCTATATGTTGGGGCGCGGGCATTAGGTGTGGGAAACGCTGTTACCGCTGTAGCTGATGATGCTACCGCTGGTTTTTGGAATCCTGCTGGGTTAATTCAGTGGCAAGGTGTTAAACTTTTTGGCATGATGAAGTTCCATGATAGAGACCACTACCGGTTTGACCCAAAGGGAATCGGTTTTAGTTGGCGTGGGTATAGTCTATTCTGGGGGAACAAGATAGCTCTTGATGTTCCGAGTGGTATTTCAGATTTCAATTATTATGGTATTGCGCGTCAGCTTGGTTCGTATTTTTCTACTGGAATAAGTCTCAAATTCAAACGTCAGCATCCCGCTGATTATTATCAGTTTTTTGGTTATCACACATCCTATGACATCGGTTTGCTGTTTAAACCGCATACAAGACTCAAAGTTGGGTGTTTGTTACAGAACCTTGAGGATGTAGGTATTCAGTGGATAACGGTTGGTTCTGCTTACAGTTATTCATCCTATCAGTTTTCTGCGGACTTAGCTTACTCAACTGAGGGTGCAACCCCTGAGTTTTACTTTGGAGCAGAATGGTTTCCGACATCGTTTTTTTCAATGCGTATTGGCAATTCCAACGGTGCATTTACAGGTGGTGTAGGTCTACGGTTAATAGATGTATATGTTCATTATGCGCGTATTTTTGAAGAACCATTCGCTTCGGATTTTATCTCTGTGGAATTGTGGTTTTGAAGTTGTTTTGTGTAATATTGGAGTAGCTATTAGAACCGATATTGTGACAAAAACATTAACGATATGAATGCCTTACAGCATACCTCGGGGCGCTCTTACCGAAGGGAGTACCTCCAAACATTTTTGACAGTGGAATTCCTTATTGTGTCAGGATTATTATACCAATTCTAATCAATTCTGTCTCATACCATTTCCATGTGATAATGTCTCATTAGCAGCGGAAATCTGGTAGGAGCGCCCTCACGGTCGCGACCGGGAGGTCGCTCCTACCGAAGAGAGTAACCTCTTGCCAGTAAACAGTAGAATTCCTTAATGAGACGAGATTTATTTGAATTGGTATCTTTAAGGAATTTTATTGTAATTGCTGGTTTGATGACTTCACTTCGGAAGGAGCGCCCTCACGGTCGCGACCGGGAGGTCGCTCCTACCGAAGAGAGTAACCTCTTGCCAGTAAACAGTAGAATTCCTTAATGAGACGAGATTTATTTGAATTGGTATCATTAAGGAATTTCATTGTAATTGCTGGTTTGATGACTTCACTTCGGAAGGAGCGCCCTCACGGTCGCGACCGGGAGGTCGCTCCTACCGAAGAGAGTAACCTCTTGCCAGTAAACAGTAGAATTCCTTAATGAGACGAGATTTATTTGAATTGGTATCATTAAGGAATTTCATTGTAATTGCTGGTTTGATGACTTCACTTCGGTAGGAGCGACCTCCCGGTCGCGACCAGCAAATCAAGAAATCAACGGTATGAATGCCTTTTGGCATTCCCCGGGTATGAATGCCTTTTGGCATTCCCCGGGTCGCTCCTACATGATCTCTGCAGCTAATGAGACATTATACAATAGAAATGGTATTAGAATTGGTTTCACTCTATAGTGTCGTTTGTGTCATAGGCGTTGTTAAATATACCATCTGGTCTTGCTTCCTGTGTATGGTTTTTCAGATCTGTTTTCCCTTCTAAACGCAATCCGTAAGTGCGACCGGGTAATTCAATTTTAATACTTTGAGTTAATTCCATAATTTCTGTTGGACTAAGTACTCTGTTATAGATGCGGATTTCATCAATTAGACCTTTCCATGATTTTCCTTGATCTTTGCTCCCGCGTCCGATTAATAATTCTTTGACACCTGTGATAGTGCCGTGTGTTGCGGGACTATTAAATGTAGGTTGATCTAGTATTCCGTTAATGTATAGTGTCAATCCTCTGCCGTTACGCCATGTCAATGTAAGGTGTTGCCAATCTTTTGTCTGTAGATTGCTTGCGCTTTCGTAGGACTGCATACCATCTGTTGATGTAATACCTGCTTTAATAACATTATTACCGCCACCTAATGAGCCTTTATCGTCATACCGTAGGCTAAATATCTCATCTTCGCCGTTAGGGTTTTTTGGGAAAATGAGACCTCTGTCGGTGTTGATTGAATCAGATTTTATCCACAGGCTAAGAGTAAATGCGTCAAGACCGTTTATATCGTTTCTGGCTTTTGGGACATCAACCCCGTCGCTGTTACCATCAAATCGGACTGCGCCACCAATGACTCCTTCATTTGGTTCGAAGCTTGCTCCGTTTTGAAGCGTGCCGTTGTTGTCTCCACGTGCATCGGCAGTGTTGTTGCCATCAGTTTCATTAAATTTCCAATGACTTATCAACCCGTCGTTCAAATTTCTATCATCCTTAGAACCGGAAGAAATAAAAACTATAGTTGTGTGTTCTTTGGTTTTTGCGTTATCACCTTGCGAAGTGGCATTGACTGTAATAGCATAATCACCGATTTCAGCAAACGCGTTGCTGGGGAAGGTCAAATTCACGACTGAAGACTCACGTGGAGCAAGTGTGATAGCAGTTTGACTAAATGTTCCTATTGCATCCCCGGATGTATTCAGAAGTATTGTATCGTTTGTGTTGCCGGTGTTAGTGATTTTTATGGGATATTCTATTCCAGTATTTTCAAGCTGCCCTTCAATTGTTAATCCGTTCACACCATCCATGATGAAATCATAAGTAGGATTAACTGTTGTATTTATGCTGATTTTAACGGTTTTTGTGCGATCACCTTGAGATGTGGCATTGATATTGACAGCATATTCATCTGCAAGTGCAAGTGTCTCCTTTGGAACTGTTAATGTCGTGGTTTTTGACGTACCGGGAGCAAGCTTTACCGAAGTACTGTTTAACTTTGCATCGGGATGTCCTGATTTTGTTAAGTGTATCGTGTCCATTATGTTGCCTGTGTTTGTAACTGTAAGTGTATATACAAGATCCGCACCTGGGTCGACTAGTTCAGTGTTCACTTTGGTAGCAGCAGTTAATGTGACCCCGCGATTGTTAGTAGTATTTGGGTTTATATAAGGTAAATTTGTGATCTCTTTATCACTCAGAACCCTATTGTAAAGACGGACATCGTCAATCAATCCATCCCATGCACGGTTTCTATCTTTACCACCTCTGCCGATGAGTAGTCTGTCAACATTGGTGATAGTGCCTTTAACTGCGGGTTGAATAAATGAGGGTCTATTCAAATTACCATTGATATATAGTTTGATTGATTTGCCGCTCTTCCATGTAAACGCAAGATGTTGCCATTTTGTGGTTTGCACGTTTCCGGAACTCTCAATGATGTGTGAACCATCTGTCGTTGTAATTCCAGCCTTTATGACATTCCTTTTACTGCTATTGTAGGCATCTTTGTCATAGCGGAACCCAAAGAATTCATCTTTGCCGTTAGGTGTTCTGCCGTTTATAAAACCTCGATCTGTGTCAGTTTGATTAGATTTCACCCATAGGCATAGCGTAAAAGCACTCAATCCGTTGATGAGTTCAGCACTATTCTTGACAGTTGCAAATTGCTTACTACCATCAATCTGCATTGCTCCGCCAATTTTACCTATTTTAGATTCCAAGATCGCACCATCACTAAGACGTGCATAGCGGTTGGTGCCGCTTCCATCAAATACATATTTCCCAGTACCCTCATCAAATGTCCAATAACCGATTAACCCGTCATTTGCATCTGGTCTCTCCACAGAGATGTCCAATACCATAGAAGGTTCAATATCATTAAATGAAAACCAACCTGGGTATCTTGCGTTCCCATTTTTATCAACAGTTTGTACATTTACCCTGTTACGATCTACCGTTGACATGTCAAGATGAACTACTGCTCTCTCACCGGTTAGCGTCGCGCAGCTATGTTGATGCAAGGTTTGGTGCAGAAATCGGACGTGGTAGAGTCCATCCTGATCAATTATTTCAAAAAAAGCGTGGAGATTATCGGTAGGATATGCGATCGTTGAAAACACGTTTATCTTCACACCGTTTTCAATTTCACTGATTTTACCACCGTTGAAATAGGGATTGAAATTCAACCATTCCGCTGCACATTGAGATAATCCGTTTGTTGGACCACCCATAATACCACCATCAGGCCGGTAATCATGTTGTAGGACAAAATTGTGACCGAGTTCATGAGCAACCACCTGCCACCTATAACACTGTCCATTTGCGGGAACAAGTGAACGTCTACCTGTAAGTGCCAGTCCACATGCATTTCCTAATGTGCCACTACCATGATCCATGAAAACAAGTAAGACGGTATTACGTGTTTGAATTCTACGTACAAGTTGTTCATCAAAACAGCTGAGTGGCCACTTTCGGTAAACTTCAGCATTTTTCTTGCCAATGACGTGATGTATCAAGACATTACCATTTGCATCAGGTTCATATTTAAACGTCTTTCTTCCGAATCCATACTTTTCCATATAGTCAGCGTAGAACTTTTGTACTTTTTGGACGGTATCGCTGATGCTTGCGTCTATACCTTGGCGGACTTCACGGTCTTTTGGCAAAAAATAGACTGTTCTGACTATATATTCTTCTGGAGCTGCTTCTTGTGCATTGCTGTCAAACGGTAAAGCTAAGAACATTGATATGATGAGAAACAAACATAAAGATTTCATGGTTTATCTCCTTGTGATTTATGAGTTTTCAATGTGTATTTAGGTTTTGTTCATATCTAATTCGGACATGGACCTTAGGTTTAGAAGCGGAGTCATGACACCACCGGATGCGGGAAGGACAACGCCAGTATCGTAAAGTTGCATTGCAGCGATGGTTGCATGTGCCACGTCTTCTGGTGTGCCGGGACGCACCATAAAGATATAGCCTTTGTCTGCTGCTTCTTCGTAGTCTGGGATGCGGACACGCGATAGATCTGTATTGATCACACCTGCAGCGATGCCATTGACTTTGATGTTGTGTGATGCTAACCTTCCCGCATAGGCTCGCATGCTCATTTCTAATCCAGCTTTTGAAATACAGTATGCAGTGCGGTTGTCGGATGCCATCGTGTCGGAGATTGAGAGAGTGTAAATAATGCATCCGGGTATTTCATTTTCTATCATGTAATTTGCGACGCGTTGGGTCAGAAAGTGTGGTGCCTTTAGGTTCGTGTTCAGTAGCAGGTCAAACTGTTCAGGTGTTTCCTGCAGAATGTCAGCGATGCGTGTGATTCCTGCGTTGTTTATTAGTATATTTACTTTTCCGAATGCATTGTGTGCAGTTTCAAGTATTTTTGCATGTGTGTTTAAGTCGCTGATATCTGCTTGGATGATTACCGCTTGTCTATCAAACGATTCTACTTCATGTTTGACTGCTTCGGCTGCTTCACGATTCTGATTGTAGTTGATGAGGACATTTGCGCCTTGTCGTGCTAATTCAATGGCGATTGCACGTCCGATACCTCTGCTGGCTCCAGTTACGATTGCAGCACTGTCTTCAAATGAAACATTTGTCGTGAAGAAACCGAGTTCAGTGTGTGTTGACATGATGTGTTACTCCTATTTAACGAGTTGTGCTAAATAACTATATGTTAATCATTGTTTCACATAAGCATGACGTTTTGCAGGTGTCCTTCATAGTTTGAAACGATCTTCAGTCCCGACAAATGCCATACGGGGAATGCCTAAATGGCATTCATACCGTTGATTTGGCGTTGATTTGGTAGGGACGATATGTTTATAGAAAACGTCATAGTACATCCTCTTTAGTCCCGACAAATGCCATACGCGCATTTGGCGTTGATTTGGTAGGGACGATATGTTTATTGAAAACGTCATAGTACATCCTCTTTAGTCCCGACAAATGCCATACGCGCATTTGGCGTTGATTTGGTAGGGACGATATGTTTATTGAAAACGTCATAGTACATTCTCTTTAGTCCCGACAAATGCCATACGCGCATTTGGCGTTGATTTGGTAGGGACGATATGTTTATTGAAAACGTCATAGTACATCCTCTTTAGTCCCGTAGGGACGATATGTTTATTGAAAACGTCATAGTACATCCTCTTTAGTCCCGTAGGGACGATATGTTTATTGAAAACGTCATAGTACATCCTCTTTAGTCCCGACAAATGCCATACGCGCATTTGGCGTTGATTTGGTAGGGACGATATGTGTGCATTATAAACCTAATATATGTAAAAACTTTGAAAACAATGGGTTAACTGGCACAAGTCGTTATTTAGTATCTTCCTTACGTTGCTTGAGAGAAATGGTGAACAAATTGAGATCATCGGATACGATCTGAAAGAGTTTTTCTATATTTTTTGCATGTTCCTCCGTATTTTCATAGATCAACTCATCAGCATAAATGTTGTTGACCTTGTGTCGAAATTCCAATAGGGGTGTCAATAATCGGAGAGCATCCTGTGATATTACAGGTTGTCTTTCAAGTCGTTGATTTGCCATCTGTTCAAGTAGGTCTTTATGCCATCTGCTACCGCGAGGTAAATGTGCATCTACCTCGTTGGCGATTCGCTCAAAAATACGTTCAAAACCCATATATACATCTGTGAGTCGAGTTGTAATTGTTTCTTCTATATATTGCTTGTAGGTATCTGGAGCAATGTTAATATCTTCCAATGCTTTCACAATAGAGGTTACGGTAGATTCAATTTTTACGCATTCATCGTCAATACGTTGTGTAAGTTTTTTTCGGTTTATTTCGTATATTTCTTCAGCGACGATAGGCGTATCTTGACTTTGTATGTGTTTATAGAGTGTCTTCCATATTGTTAGTGGTTTCCCTTTTTTTATATGAATTGTTTGTTGATTAACTCTTTCCCGGAATAGTCCTTTTGTTGTATCAAAGTTGATAAGGTCTATTTTGAACCCTGTTTTTAGGTCCATGACTTTGCTGTTTGCTTTTGAATGGATTTTTTCGGGTAGTCCGCTTACTGCGATATCAATATCGGAAGCATCTGTGAACCCCAAAGGTTCTGATAGGGAACCGAAGACAGCAACGTGCGATGCGTCAAATTCATCATATAGGAGTTGAGCGATTTCATAAGCAGTTTTCCATGCGCGTTGCAGTAGTTCCTCATCAGGTTTTCTGCTATACCATCGTTCCTTTAGTTGCTTTCGGCAGGCTTCGAGTTCTTCTGAGGACATCTCTATAGTTGATTGTGTAATGTTTTTTGTCTGATACATTATTTTAGACCTTTTGTTATTGTGTTAGAGCGTTTGTGAAAGAGAATAGTTCCCTTGAAACTGTGTCAATAAGTGTTTGGATTTCTTGTGCATGTTGCAATGTATTCTCATACTTTAATTCTCTGCCGTATATGTTGTTTACTTTGTGTCGGAATTCTAATAGTCTTTCTAATAGGAGACCTGTGTATTCAGATATTACAGGAGGTCTTTCTGGACGATCTTTTGTCATCTGTTCAAGTAGGTTTTTGTGCCATCTGCTACCGCGAGGCAAATGTGCGTCTACCTCGTTGGCGATTCGCTCAAAAATACGTTCAAATCCGCTATAAATATCGGCAAGGTCAGTTGCTATTGTATTTTCTATAAATTCAACGACATCCTGTGAAACAGTCTCTATTGTATCTAATCCTCTCTGGATTCTTGACATTGTATCGTCTATTTTTGCAAGTTCATCGTTGATACGTTGTGTAAGTTTTTTTCGGTTTATTTCGTATATTTCTTCAGCGACGATAGGCGTATCTTGATATTGTATGTGTTTATAGAGTGTCTTCCATATTGTTAGTGGTTTCCCTTTTTTTATATGAATTGTTTGTTGTTGAACTCTTTCCCGGAATAGTCCTTTTGTTGTATCAAAGTTAATTAGGTCTATTTTGAACCCGGTTTTTAGGTCCATGACTTTGTTGTTTGCTTTTGAATGGATTTTATCGGGTAGTCCGCTAACTGCGATATCAATATCGGAAGCATCTGTGAAACCCAAAGGTTCTGATAGGGAACCGAAGACAGCAACGTGCGATGCGTCAAATTCATCATATAGGAGTTGAGCGATTTCATAAGCAGTTTTCCATGCGCGTTGTAGTAGTTCCTCATCAGGTTTTCTGCTATACCATCGTTCCTTTAGTTGCTTTCGGCAGGCTGCGAGTTCTTCTGAGGACATCTCTATAGTTGATTGTGTAATGTTTTTTGTCTGATACATTTTTTTAGACCTTTTGTTTTTGTGTTAGAGCGTTTGTGAAAGAGAATAGTTCCCTTGAAACTGTGTCAATAAGTGTTTGGATTTCTTGTGCATGTTGCAATGTATTCTCATACTTTAATTCTCTGCCGTAAATGTTGTTTACTTTGTGTCGGAATTCTAATAGTCTTTCTAATAGGAGACCTGTGTTTTCAGATATTACAAGTGGTCTTTCTGGACGATCTTTTGTCATCTGTTCAAGTAGGTTTTTGTGCCATCTGCTACCGCGAGGCAAATGTGCGTCTACCTCGTTGGCGATTCGCTCAAAAATACGTTCAAATCCGCTATAAATATCGGCAAGGTCTGTTGCTATTGTATTTTCTATAAATTCTCTTGCTTGAAAAGGTAAGAATTTTATGCTTTCAAACCCTCTTTGAATTCTTACATGCGTATCATCTATTTTATTTAGTTCATCTTCAATTCGTTGTGTAAGTTTTTTTCGGTTTATTTCGTATATTTCTTCAGCGACGATAGGGGTATCTTGACTTTGTATGTGTTTATAGAGAGTCTTCCATATTGTTAGTGGTTCCCCTTTTTTTATATGAACATTTTGTTGTTGAACTCTTTCCCGGAATAGTCCTTTTGTTGTATCAAAGTTGATAAGGTCTATTTTGAACCCGGTTTTTAGGTCCATGACCTTGTTGTTTGCTATTGAATGCGTTTTTTCAGAAAGTCCGCTTACTGCGATATCAATATCGGAAGCATTTGTGAAACCCAAAGGTTCTGATAGGGAACCGAAGACAGCAACGTGCGATGCGTCAAATTCATCATATAGGAGTTGTGCGATTTCATAAGCAGTTTTCCAAGCGCGTTGCAGTAGTTCCTCATCAGGTTTTCTGCTACTCCATCGTTCTTTTAGTTGCTTTCGGCAAGCTGCAAGTTGCTTTGGTGTCATTGTATTTTCTTTCGTCATTGCGATACTCCCTTTAATTCTAACGTATCACTCAAATGGCAAGCAACTTTAACATTTGGTGTTATTTCTTGAAGTTCGGGTGTCTCCTGTTTGCATATATCTGTTGCGTAGGGGCAGCGTGGATGGAAATGGCAACCTGTTGGTGGATGGGCCGGATCTGGTACATCTCCTTCCAGTCGAATGAGTTGACGTTTGCGTTGCTGTTTTGGGTCTGGTAATGGAACAGCAGAAATCAATGCCTCTGTGTAGGGATGTTTTGGTGTTTGATAAAGTGTTTGAGCATCACTTATTTCAACAATCTTACCGAGATACATGACTGCGACGCGGTCGCTGATATGTCGGACGACACTGAGATCATGTGCGATAAAGATATAAGATAGTTGGAATTTTTCTCTGAGTTCCGTTAAAAGGTTGAGTATTTGTGCTTGCACGGACACATCAAGCGCGGAGACAGGTTCGTCTGCGACGATCAGTTCGGGTTGTAGAGCTAATGCGCGTGCGATACCGATACGTTGCCGTTGTCCTCCGCTGAATGCATGAGGGTAACGTTTCATGTCTTGTGATGTTAGACCAACAGATTCTAATAGTTGAACAATACTGTCTTTGAGTTCATTTCTCTTGACAGTACGATTTATGCGTAAAGGTTCACTGACGATATCAGCGACTGTTTTTCTGGGGTTTAGAGAAGATTGCGGGTCTTGAAAAATCATCTGTATTCTCTGCCGATATTGACGCATCTGTTTTGTATTTAACTTCGCTAAATCAACTTGTTCATCTCCGAAAGTGAAGCTGCCTTCTGTAGGTGGGATTAGTCGTAGCAGACATCTGCTTGCGGTAGTTTTTCCGCATCCGCTTTCGCCGACGAGTCCAAGCGTTTCTCCACGTTGGACATCAAAACTAATACCGTCTACGGCTTTAACGTATCCGATGGTACGGCGAAGAATCCCTTTTCGTATAGGGAAATACTTTCGTAGTTGATTGACTTCAAGCAGAGTCGGCATGGTTTTTTTCCTCGTAAAGCCAACATCGGACAGCATGCTTTCCGTTTTTGGGTGAAGTTGTTTTTTGTATCTCAATATTCCTAAGTTCAGGCATCTTTTCACATATAGACATTTGTTCGGTGCAGCGTGGTTGGAAAGAACAGCCGGTTGGGAGTGCTAATGGGTGCGGGACAGTCCCCGGGATAGAGGACAGGGTCTTTTGCTGGTTTTCGCTGAGTGTTGGAATAGAGTTGAGTAAACCGCGCGTGTAAGGGTGTAAGGGGTTATAGAAGATTTCATCCACTGTGCCTTTTTCGACGACACGTCCAGCATACATCACAACCACTTCGTCAGCCATATCAGCGATAATTCCTAAATCGTGTGTAATCAACATGATCGCCATACCTATTTCTGCTTGAAGTTCTTTCATGAGGGTGAGTACTTGTGCTTGTATGGTGACATCCAGTGCGGTAGTTGGTTCATCCGCGATGAGCAGTGCAGGTGCACAACAGAGTGCCATTGCGATCATCACGCGTTGTCGCATTCCGCCGGAGAGTTGGTGTGGATATTCGTCAACGCGTTGTTCAGGAGCAGGAATACCGACGCGTGAAAGCATTTCAATTGCACGTTGCTTAGCCCATCTTGGTGGAGTTTTCAATCCTGTGCGTGTTAGAAATGGCACCTTTTCTCCTTGATGTAACACAATTGCTTCAGCGATCTGGTCTCCGACAGTATAAACGGGATTTAGTGATGTCATTGGTTCTTGGAAGATGATAGCGATATCGTTTCCTCTGATTTCACGCATCAATTTGCTGCGTGGCGATACTTCTACTATATCCAATGGAGTATTATTTTCATCACGGTAAAACATGATATTGCCAGCTTCTATTCTGCCAGGATTTGGTACAAGTTGGAGCAGTGAAAGTCCTGTGACACTTTTTCCACACCCACTTTCTCCGACAATGCCGACAGTTTTACCGCGTCCTATAGAGAAACTGACATCATGGACAGCATTCACGATTCCATCATCCGTTGGGAATACTGTTTTTAGGTTAGAAACTTCAAGTAGTGGTTGTTCCAATTTCTTGTCCTACAGCGTACATTTATGTTTGAGAATGTATATATATATATACAACTTACGCACTAAACGGTAAGCGCGTTGGAAACCAAAAATATGCATAAAATTACATATTTTCGTCATAATCTTGATTAAAACATAAAAAATGCGTAAGTCTTGTATATATTTTAACTGAAAAATGATCGATGGTCAACCTAATATCAGGGTTAGGGTGTGTAAAGTTTTGGTTACTGTGCCGTAGGGGCGGGGTCTCCCCGCCCCATAGGCGTCAATTTAAGAAAAAAGTGTTGGGTGTTTCTCTGGTGGGAGGGGTTTTCAACCCCGATTTGAGAGGAAAAGCGCATAAAATCGGGGTTGAAAACCCCTCCCACAAAAGGTCAAAATCCATAAATTGACGCTTATGAGGCGGGGAGACGCCGCCCCATAAGCGTCAATTTAAGAAAAAAGTGTTGGTGTTTCTCTGGTGGGAGGGGTTTTCAACCCCGATTTGAGAGGAAAAGCGCATAAAATCGGGGTTGAAAACCCCTCCCACAAAAGGTCAAAATCCATAAATTGACGCTTATGGGGCGGGGAGACGCCGCCCCTACGATGTCCATAGTTTCCTAACGTCAAGCAATACTTGATAAAAACTGGACGGTCTTCTTTAACAATACCTTCGCCATTTTTGAGTGCTTCAGTTGAATGAGTATATAGTGTTGATCTACCATTGCTCTGTGATATTGTTAGGATTATATAAATAAAAATAACTTCAGGTTTTCGTTGAAGTATTTTTTATCATAGCAGGGTTATTTAGTTTTAAGAGTTTTCTGTTATTGAGATTTACTGTAAGTTAATACCCAGGTTTGGTTTCCTAACCGAACTTTCTGCATCAGTTTTAGATTATTGAAAAATGAATATCGCTCTTTAGTCCCGTAGGGACGATATGTTTATAGAAAACGAATACCCTCCCCAGTTCTTTAGTCCCGTAGGGACGATATGTTTATTCTTCTATGTCGTTCCTACGGAACTCAAGAGGGATAGATAACATGTTTCTATAAACATATCGTCCCTACGGGACTAAAGAACTGGACAAGATGGCAACACATAAAATTAACGACATAGCAAAATATTATCAAAAATATTGAAAACTGAATAACCCTGTTATCATAGCCTCTAATTTGACAATAGAAATGACTATATCAGCAATCTGACAGAATAATTTATATGCACAATCTGGAAGAATGTGCTACAACTACCCGCATAATCTGGAAGAATGTCTATTATTGGCGAAGGTATTGCTTTAATAGTCAGGGTTTCTACAAAAACTTTACACATCCTTATATTACAGGTTTATTCAGTTTTATGCATATTAGCTGTTTCCTGAGAAAATCGCGACCGGGAGGTCGCTCCTACCGAGTGGTTTCTTTTTTGAAAAATCCAAGACTTTGGAAAACTGAATAAACCTGCGTACATTACGTACCCCTTGATAGTCTATGTCAAATATGATATACTTCCATATAAGGAGTATTCTCATGATTACACAACAAGATATACAAGCAACATGTGGTGATATTGTGCAGGAATTAGATCCATTGCAAATCATACTCTTTGGCACTAATGCTTATGGACACTCACAAAGAGGACAGATGTAGACCTACTTGTAGTTTTGCCAATACCCAAATCAGACAGGACTTACGCAGTTTTCATGATTTAATCAAGAATTATGTTGAAAATGATGTAATACCATTTTCATGTGATAATGTCTCATTAGCAGCGGAAATCTGGTAGGAGCGACCTCCCGGTCGCTCCTACCGAAGAGAGTAACCCCTGCCAGTAAACAGTAGAATTCCTTAATGAGACAAGATTTATTTGAATTGGTATAATTATCAGCTTTTTTATAGGTTTCCAGCGCGCTTACAAAGCACGCCTACCGTATGAGAAATATTTATTACCCAATTAATAAATTAATCTTCATCAAAGCACGCCTACCGTTCGGTGCGTAAGTCCTGCAAAGATATTATAGTTGTCATAGCAATCATTAGATTTCGCTTAAGAATATTTACTATAAATGTTAGAAAATAGACGATTCTTTCTGCTATTTATGTTATTGATTATTTCAGTTAACCTGTTGCATGCAGCACCGTTAAAAACGCTATCTTTAAATTTCACGCGTGAGTTAACCGAAAACGGAAATACAGATGAAACTGAGGGGGTACTGCACTACGATGCAAAAAATGCAATAGTTGTCATTGAAGTTACCAAACCCCTCAGACAGATAATGATTGCGAAGGAAAACAAATTAGAAATCTATTATCCTGTTGAAAAACAAGCATTTCGTTTTATTTCAAAAGGTCCAATCCCGCTGCCACTCGTTGAATCTATCATACAAACCACACAAGCCGAATTTGGATTAACTGCATTAGGATATACGTTTGATAAGCATGAAATTGTAGACAAGGTTCTGTATACTTATTGGAATCCACATGAAAAGGTGAAAGAACAACTTGGTGTTGCTATTTTAGGTATGCGTGACGATAAACTCATTTCTTCGGAGGTTAAGAATCCAAAGGGGCATCTAATCGCAAGGACACTCTATGAGAACCATTACAAGACTGGAACGAATTTTATTCCCATGAACGTTTCAGCTACTATATATGACGAAGAAGCCAAAGTGTTAAGATCTGAAAAAATCAATTATAGCGATCCAAAAGTGAATGTGAAGTCACAAAACCCAATGCTAAATTTCAACATTCCAAAATCTATAAAGGTAAAAGAGATTAAATGGTAAATAGTAATATTTTTTACTTTCTTGTTCTAACTTGTATATGCTGCTTGTTATTGGCTTTGCCTTTACGGTCGGTTGTAGCAGATGAAGTTGCGGATCTATCGTTTATACTTGATGTCAATCCCATCTCAACCCCGAATTCAGAAGAAATAATTCGCTTTAATCCGAATGAGGCATCAGAGTTGAAGTTTGCAGCTACTGGTATGATACGATTGTATCAAAAATTCGTTTCCAGTCAGGATAACCCATCTTGTAATTTTACTCCATCCTGTTCACGATTTGGGATGGGTTGTATACAAGAATACGGTGTTTTTCGGGGTATCCTTCTTGCCGCAGATAGATTACTTCGTTGTAACGGAACCCCTTCATCACACTATCATTTAGATCTAAGGACAAACAAGTACACTGATCCAATTACAGATTATGAAAACTAACAAGTTCTTAGGTTTGTTTCTACTCATCCTTCTCAATGCAGTATTTCTGCGTGGTGTTTTTGCTGAGGAGTTGATTGATTACTACAGTCCTGAAAATGTCCTCAAATTTGCTGATGACCTATTTGCACAAGGAGATTACCTTCGTGCTGTCGGTGAATATCAGCGTTATATGTTTATTCAACCAAAGGATAGTGATATGATTCGGTATAAAATTGCAGTTTGTTATCGTTTAGGTGGAAGAGTTGAAAATGCGATCCAATCATTCAAGCAGTTATTAAATGAATCATCGGACAACAAAACTAAAAGTGCTACTTATTATCAGATAGGTGTTTCTTATTTCTTAATGCAGCAGTATCGTGAATCAATCAACTTTCTGGATACATCTTTACCGCAAATATCTGACGAACCATTTCGGATAGAATCCCAACAACTCATTGGACTTTCATATCTGATGAATCATGAATGGAGTTCTGCAGAGAAGATATTTAACGAACTGAAAGAAACGGATATTTTAGGAGCAAGACAAAAAGCGAGTGTATTTAGCGAATATGCAAATAAGGGTTCAAATCTTCCGAAACGCAGTCCGTTATTTGCAGGATTTCTTTCAACCATAGTGCCTGGAGCCGGAAGATTGTATACGGGACGTTTTGGTGATGCGTTGACTTCTCTTATCACAGTGGGAATAACGGGGTGGCAGGCTTATGACGGTTTCAGTAGTGACGGCCTTTCGTCTGTAAAAGGTTGGACTCTTGGAACTTTGTGTGGTATATTCCATGCTGGAAACATTTACGGGTCTGTGATTTCAGCAAAGGTATACAATCGTCATGTTGCAGATGAGTTTTTGACCACACTGTCAATTGAATTTCCATACTGATTTTATCCCGAAGAGAATTCAACAGGACTTACGCAGTTTTCATGATTTGATGAAGAATTATGACGAAAATTGTGTAAATTTCAGCAATTTTTCGGTTTCCAGCGCGCTTACATGAAGATTAAAAAATACTTTGGGTAATTCTACTAATCCGGCTACGGTAGGCGTGCTTTGTCCGCGCACCCCCAACTGCCACCCAACTGCCCCCAACTGCAGGCGTGCTTTGTAAGCGCGCCAACCAACTGCCCCCCAACTGCCACCCAACTGCAGGCGTGCTTTGCAAGCGCGCCCCCCAACTCCCTCCCAACTGCCACCTAACTGCAGGCGTGCTTTGTAAGCGCGCCAACCAACTGCCCCCCAACTGCCACCCAACTGCAGGCGTGCTTTGTAAGCGCACCCCCCAACTGCCACCCAACTGCCCCCACCTGCAGGCGTGCTTTGTAAGCGCACCTGCCACCTGCCCCACCACCTGCAGGCGTGCTTTGTCCGCGCACCCCCGATGGTAGGCGTGCTTTGTAAGCGCACCCCCGATGGTAGGCGTGCTTTGTAAGCGCACCCCCGATGGTAGGTGTGCTTTGTAAGCGCACCCCCGATTGTAGGCGTGCTTTGTAAGCGCGCTGGCACATCAAGTCCCAAGAGCGCGCTTACAAAGCACGCCTACAATCTGAAAAATATTTATTACCCGATTAATAAATTAATCTTCATCAAAGCGCGCCTACCGTTGGGTGCGTAAGTCCTGTTCAATTGAAGTATCATATTCAAGACTAATCTTTTGCCTTATTTTACAACCATAATAGATCGTAGAGAAAACACCTTAGGTATGACGTTATACCATTTCTAATAAATCCTGTCTCATTAAGGAATTCCAATGTTTTGCGGGTTGGAGGTTTTCTTATCGGTAGGTGGGGAATGCCTAAATGGCATTTGTAGCATTGATTTGGGTGAATGCGCGTATAGTATGCTCCATGGTTCATATCGTTGATTTTTTGATTTGACCTCCCGGTTGCAAGTGTTTTGATACATAGTCACCATACGGTCGCGACCAGGAGGTCGCTCCTACCAACGCAGGGAAGGTCGCGAGTGTTTGATACATAGTCCGCCATACGGTCGCGACCAGGAGGTCGATCCTACCAACACAGGGAAGGTGGCGAGTATTTTGATATATAGTCCGCCATACGGTCGCGACCAGGAGGTCGATCCTACCAACACAGGGAAGGTCGTGAGTGTTTGATACATAGTCACCATACGGTCGCGACCAGGAGGTCGCTCCTACCAACGCAGGGAAGGTCGCGAGTGTTTTGATATATAGTCACCATACGGTCGCGACCAGGAGGTCGCTCCTACCAACGCAACGGTCGCGACCAGGAGGTCGCTCCTACCAAGGCGGGGAAGGTCGTGAGTGTTTTGATACATAGTCACCATACGGTCGCGACAAGGAGGTCGCTCCTACCAACGCAGGGAAGGTCGCGAGTGTTTTGATACATAGTCACCATACGGTCACGACAAGGAGGTCGCTCCTACCAACGCAACGGTCGCGACCAGGAGGTCGCTCCTACCAATGCGGGGAAGGTTGTGACTTGGAGGTGCTTCTTACCTGTCAAGTGTGTAATTAATTCAATAAATTACCATAAAATTCTATTTTGACAAACTCTTTTTTATTTTTCCCCATGTTGTTGATAGCTTTTCCTGTGGTGTAACTGAGAGAACAGCATCTATCCCGTTGTTCATCAATTGTTGTATTTCTTGTTGAGAACGTGCAATATTGGATATGCGTACCTCGTCTAACCTACCGTCAAGGAATGGCGTCCCACCTCGTCCAATCCAAATTGCCTCATCATTTGTAATTATATCACCGTCAAAGTTATTCTCACCATCAACTTCACCGTTTATATATAGTATTGCGTTTCCAGATGCAGCGTCATAAGTTGCAGCAAGATGTATCCATTGGAGTAGTGATAAATCTGTTTCGGATGTTATATTAGCACTACCCCATGCATTCGTGGTAGTCGCCATCCTCAGTTCAGCTTTGAAATTGCTTCGCGGACCAACCTTATATGTAGCAGCTTTTGTAACACCTACTCCACCAGATGTCGGTTCAGAGTTTAGATATAACCACATTTCTATGGTAAGACCGGTAGTTAAATCAAGACTATCATTAGCGGGTATTTCCAAGAAATCACCTTGTGCGTTTCCACCGAAAGTCAGTCCTTTCTGAAATCGTCCAGTACCTAATTCCGCACCGACATTTGTAGCATCATTACCATTCCCAGATATATCCTTGACGATATCATTACTAACATCTTCAAATGAATATAGCAGCACAGTATTGTCATCTTGAGCAAAAGCATGTATATTAATACCACATGTAATCAGGATTAATAGTATTAACCAAGCTTTTATAGTTGTTAAATCATACATGGACACGACTCCTTGATTAAAATTGTGTTGTAGAGATTCTTAGTGATCTTATTATATTTCTAAAAAAACATATCGCATTACAGGTTTTTATGAATGTAAGTTAATAAGGCACAAACTAAAAGTTTGTGCTACAAAAAGAGACATTATATATTAGAAACGGTATTATTATATCAGAAATAGAAAGAGTTATGACAAGAAAAATATATAAATCCGAATAAGTAAAATTAAAAAGTGTGTTTTCTATGAACAATTTTAGAACTAATTTGCCTAATCTAATACAAATGGTTTATTAAATTTTTAGCACTTTCAGCAATACAAAACAAGGATAGATTAATGAACAATAAATGCAAAATAATGATTATCTCTATCATAGTGATGTTCTCTATGGTGTTGGTTCATAATACTTGGACACAGGATACACTCTCAGACAATGAGAAAAGGTTTGACATAGATGGAAACGGAGAGCTTAATACCTCAGAAAAGAATCTGATGGAAAGAATTGAAAAAACAGAAAAAGAAAGAGGGATACAATTCAGTACTCGTCAGATTCGCGATATGAGCAATTTACAAAACAATGGCAATCGTGGTGGCAGATCGGGTAGGTCACGTGGATCCAGAACACCCACGGGACCGCGATTGAACCCAGAACAGATCCCATTCAAGGATGGTACTGCTACAATTCCGGATCGTACGACCTTTAAGAAACTCTCTTATCAAGGTACTGAAGTGCGTATAGATACACAACTAATTGGTATTGAGTTTGTAAAGATTCAGATAGAAAATATGAACACGGATAACCCCCATCTTTATTTTATGAATACGAAGACGCATCGTTCCCATGGAAGTTTCATGCAGGCAGCGGGTTTAAGCAGAGGACAGGGCCAGATGCGGGGAGTCTTGAGTTTCCGTCCACTGTTCACATCCCCAAATGGCGAACCCGGTGTTTATACTTTTGAGTTTAATCCAAATGATGCGTTTCCGTTTACTGAAA
Source organism: Candidatus Poribacteria bacterium (assembly GCA_963663765.2). Lineage (GTDB taxonomy): Bacteria > Poribacteria > WGA-4E > WGA-4E > WGA-3G > MSPOR6. Next base: position 1,050,514 of record CAXXUA010000004.1, read on the forward strand.
TCAAACGTGTTCATGATTTGCTTGTGTCAAAAATGCCTATATTAGAAGGTCGTCTCGGTTATTGTCCGCTTTGGGGTGCAATTGATCTCTATAGGCGCGAAAAGTCTTTGTATGATACAGCAGATTTCCCTGTATATTTTGAAGACGATCTTTATGCTAATGTTGGATACCTTCCTTTAAATACTGGGGAATCGTTTGGACGTTTGCATGTATTAGAAGCAAATGAACGTCCGAAGCCGCGCGACATCGTTATATGCAAGACATTACCTAACGAAATGCCTCGAGTTGCAGGTATTATTACAGGTGTTCGTCAGACGCCGCTATCTCATGTCAACCTGCGTGCAATACAGGACAAAGTGCCTAACGCATTCATTACAAGTGCGACTGAGAATAACTTGATCGCACCGCTGATAGGAAAATATGTCTACTACATGGTAAATGCAGATGGTTTTGATATTAGAGAAGCAACCCAACAAGAGGTAAATGCACATTTTGCGGACTTACGTCCAGCAACTGACCAGAAACCTAAACGAAACCTATCTATTAAGAAAGTCTTAACATTAGATGAAATAACTTTCAGCAATTCTGATAGTTTTGGCGTGAAAACAGCAAACATTGCGACATTACGGACGTTTGATTTTCCAGAGGGTACCGTACCAGATGGGTTTGGAGTTCCATTCTACTTTTATGACGAGTTTATGAAGCACAATGGTTTCTATGATACAGTAATAACTATGCTCAATGATTCAGAATTCCAGAATTCACACGACACAAAGGAAGAAGAACTTAAAAAGTTGCGGTCTGTGATCGAGAATGGAGAGATGCCGGTTTGGATGATGGCTGCTCTTTCAGAACTGCAGAATTCATTCCGAAAGGAAACATCACTCCGTTGCCGATCGAGTACAAACAACGAGGATTTACCGGGATTTAGCGGAGCGGGGTTGTATGATTCCTTTACACACAATCCAGATGAAGGTCATTTGTCAAAATCTATAAAGCAGGTGTATGCTAGTCTCTGGAATTTCCGTGCTTTTGATGCACGTGAGTTCTATCGCATAGATCATTTGACGACAGCGATGGGTGTGCTGCTTCATCCAAATTACGCTGATGAATTGTCAAACGGTGTTGCTGTAACGAATGATGTTGTATATCAGACAATTGGCAATTACTACCTTAATACGCAGGTGGGTGAAGACCTTGTAACTAACCCAAATGAACAGTCTCGACCAGAAGAAATTCTGTTGGATATGGGTGATGGTAATGTTTATAGAGTAGTTTCGAAGTCAAATCAAATAAGTGATGGGAAACAGTTACTGACAAGTAGCCATTTGCGGGAGCTGCATCAATACCTTAGCACAATTCATAATAGATTCAGACGACTTTATGATTCAAGTAGTGCGGATTTTGCGATGGAAATTGAATACAAAGTAACTAAAGAAGGTAATATAGCTATCAAACAAGCACGGCCCTGGGTACAATAACTAAGTCATACCGATATATTAGGTTATGTTTACATTTCCTTAGATTGTCATGAGTATTGATGTGAAATACACAAATCCGAGAGATCGGACTGGTAGTTTATCATTGCGCGTTGCTACACGACGGTCCTGTTTTAATCGCAGATTGGATAATCTGTTCTTGCATGGGATAGTTTCCTAAAAAGTAATATTATATAACGCTAAAATAGGCATCCCACCCCTTATTTTAGCGTTATATAAAGGAGAATACATGATAATCACATCATTAGACAGAAAGACCCCGCCAATGATTATATGTTAGCAGTGCTTTTGTTTTAATGAATTCAATGGACAACCGTTGGTATGTTACAGAACAGACACACGTCACCTTCGTCCTGTTATTTTAGGACAGAATGTGATCGCTCTGTCTTGCCATTTTTATGGCAGATTACAAACTCCGTTTTCTGATTTCGGCTGACTTCTCGTCCATATCGTACAGCTTCACTTTTGGTTTGAAAATACCTTGATAATTTTCCACCACCACCACGTTTGACTTGCCATCCACCTTTATCATTTTGGATTACATAATGGGTATTCTTAGTCAACCCGTAAACGACAGATTCAGCTGCATTTTTAATCTGATTTTTTGTAAGGTGCCCTCGTTTATACGAATCCTTGATGATCCTTCTCCTTGCCACCTTAATCACCTCCTTCAATATGTTGTGGCAACCGATTTTCTTTTGTTTGCAGCCATGCTACAACCATCCCTGTATAATCATTATAAATTAGTTTATTAGCGTTTAAATTATAGATCTTAGCCATTTTCGGCAAATCTTCCTGAAAAACTTTGTAACGTTCAAGAATGAATTCACCTCCTGGAATGTCCTTACGACCTGATGCGTTGCGTAGCCAATCTCTAATCTCTATTGTAAGTGTATAAGGGTCATTGTTGTGAGATCAAATATCTTGTCCCGATATATCTGAAATAAACATATCATAACGATTAGGGTCTTTATCCAACGCTAAGCATTTTTTTCTTTTATTTTGTTCTTCCCCAAATCTCTTTGTTCCAAGGAAAATGCCTAATTCAAGCGGCATATTAATTCGAGGTAGACAGGTGTTTTCGTCTAATTGCGCATAGGATATATCGTGAATACCATATCTACTGTTCGCTATAAGATTATATATCTTTTCTATCCAAACTTCACTCGTATCATCTGCTTCAAGTGCGCATTTGGCAATGAAACCACAATCATATATAGTGAACACCATAGCATTCAATAACGGGATATAATTGTCATCAAATGGGCAATTGATAAAGACATTATCGTTATAGTGATTTTCTTCCATGACATTCTATATCTATCTCAGTTACATACCGTTTCTTAAACTACCATATTTTCAGGTATTTGAAAAACAAATTTTTACTTTTCTTTATATTTACGACTTGTGCCAGTTAACTAAATGTTTATACTAAATTCACATATATTGGGTATGGTATATAACATTTCGTCCCTACGGGACTAAAGATCATCCAAAGCAAAAGAAGGACGGTTAAATCCTCTTGTCTATGTGAAGTAATTTTTAATAAATAGTTATTTAGCACAAGTCGCTACTTTCAGGCAATTGGTAATTTTTTCTGTACACGAATCTTGTCTATGACTGGGTTTTTCCGAAGAAAAAATTACCAATTTTACCAATTAGTAATTTAACGTAAATTGAGCAATATCCTGATTTGTGCCAGTTAACTAAATGTTTATACTAAATTTACATATGTTGGGTATGATATATAAACATTTAGTCCCTATAGGACTGAAGATCGTTTCAACCTATTAGGGACACCTGCAATTAGGGACACCTGCAAAACGTTATGCTTATGTGAAACAATGGTTTACATAAAGTCATTTAGCACAACTCGTTATATTTGTTATCGTAAGCGTAACGCCTATCAAAAAATAGCGGATCTATCACGTTTCCTGTATTGAGCAAGAGGTGTGGCAAACATTTTGCTCACTGTCTGTGAGAATAACATCATATAAAGTGAGTTATCAAAACATAATATAGGATGTGAGATACTGAGTCTGTGAGTTGGATGAGCATGACTAATAATATCTATTTATAGTTTGTATCAAATGACCCCATGAGTTATACTTTATCTCGACCTTATTCCACAGCACCAACTTCAAGCGATGGATGCGAACCTTACCAATTCATCTTCAAACGATGAAACAGGACACCAAGGGGAAACACAATGATACCCTAACTCCATGTTCAAAACGAACTTTATTCAGCAAGACCGGGGTAGTTGCCTTGAAATAGGGTTGATAATCACTACCCGATTTGCTATACTTTAGACACGTTTAGCGCTAACCGCATCATTTCTCAAAGAGAATGGTAGCGATTCCAACTTAACCCACTCATCAACGATGGTTGCGAAGCTAATAAACATCAGCATTCCAGCTATCCTATGGTCATTTGATACTATTTCAGTATCAACATCTTCCGTGTAGTTGAGACCTTGCCAGCAGTGAATGTATAGAAATACACGCCACTTACGACGGGTTCTCCTTGTGTGTTTTTGCCATCCCAATGGGCTGCAAGACTCTGATGGTGATAGGTGCCAATGGGTTGGTGTCCTAAGTCTAAGGTGCGTATCAACTTGCCATCTGCAGCATAGATTGAGATGCTGACATCTGAAGGCTGCGCCAACTGATACGGTATCCACGTTTCAGGGTTGAATGGGTTTGGATAGTTCGGTAAGAGTGCGGTTTCTTTGGGTGTCAGAGATGCAAGCAATTGCTCCAATACCAAAATACCCCGTTGGAAAGTAGGATCAGATAGGTTGAGTTGTCGCGCTGCCTGAAGCCACTGTTCCACTTGCGCTCTTGTAGGAGCGATCTCCGAATCACGACCCCATACCACAGGTGCAGATGCTGTATTCCCAAACGCAGCTGCTACGAGTGTTAGATCAATAATATTGACACCCCCATCTCCATTGACATCAGCAACATTTTCGCCTGTTTTACCGAAGTTAGTGGCTACGAGTGTTAGATCAATAATATTGACGATACCGTCTTTATTGACATCTTCGGGGAGTCGCAGTGGTTTTGTAATTTCTGCGTTTGCTATACTTGGTACCGCGGTATCACCAGTCTTATCTGTTAATAACACATCGAATAGTGTTACAGTAGAAGCTTTAAGTGCAACTACTTCAAATATGATTGTGGCAAGTGTGCCATCACCCATTGATTCTGTATTATATGCAGATGCTGCGAGTGTGACGCTATTACCTGAAACAACTGGTGTAATACGGTAAGATTCCGATGGTAGATAATCTTCATTGGTACTATCAACATACTTCAGGGTTGTGTGATCAAAGAAGACAGTGGCTTGGTATCCGAAGACATTCTGTCCATCTGCAATGTTGAGAGAAAATGTGAGTTGTTCACCCACACTTGGAGATGCAACACTCGCAGGCGAGAGACTGACGGTGATGTTTGATGTTGGCGTAGGGTTGAGATCCCACAGCAGCACCGTACCGTCCCCACTCCCACTTGCAAGTAGGTTGCCTTTCGGACTGAACGCTACACTGTAGACCCAACCCGTATGTCCTTCGAGTTTTCTGATATGTGTACCTGTGTGTACATTCCACAACCGGACGGTGTGGTCATAACTGCTACTTGCGATGGTGTTACCATCCGGACTAAAAGACACGCTAAAGACCGTACCCGTATGTCCAATAAGCGTTCTGATATGCTCACCTGTACGTGCGTTCCATATATGAATATCATTAGAATTCCCACTGGCGATAGTGTTGCCATCCGGACTAAACGCTACAGTACTGACACTTGACGCATTTCCTTCGAGCGTTTTGATATGTGCGCCAGTGTTTGCATTCCACAAACGGATAATGTTACCATCATACCCACTTGCGACAGAGTTGCCATCGGAACTGAACTTTACGCTTTTGACGCTATCCGTATGTCCTTCGATAGTTCTGATATGCTCGCCAGTATTTGCGTTCCATAGGCGAATGGTGTCGTCCTCGCTTCCACTTGCGATTGTGTTTCCATCCGAACTGAACGCAACACTATTGACATCCCCTGTATGTCCTTCAAATGTTCTGATATATTCTCCTGTATCTGTGTTCCACAACCGGATGGTATCGTCCCAACTTCCACTTGCGATTGTGTTTCCATCCGAACTGAACGCAACGCTATTGACATACCCTGTATGTTCTTCTATTGTCCTGATATGCTCGCCTGTATCTGTGTTCCACAACCGGATGGTTCTGTCATCACTCCCACTTGCGAGTGTGCTGCTATCCGAACTGAACGCTACGCTATTGACATCCCCTGTATGTTCTTCGATTGTCCTGATATTCTCCCCTGTATCTGTGTTCCACAAGCGGATGGTTTTATCATCACTCCCACTTGCGAGTGTGCTGCTATCCGAACTGAACGCTACACTATTGACCCAATCCGTATGTCCTTCAAGTATTCTAATATGCTCCCCTGTGTTTACGTTCCATAAACGGATGGTTTTATCATTACTCCCACTTGCGAGTGTGCTGCTATCCGAACTGAACGCTACACTATTGACATACCTTGTATGTCCTTCAAGTGTTCTGATATACTCTCCTGTATTCGCGTTCCATAAGCGAATGGTTTTATCCTCACTCCCACTTGCGAGGGTGTTTCCATCTGGACTAAATGCTACACATAAGACATTACTCGTATGTCCAGTTAATACGTTAAGTTCTTCACCTGTTTCTGCATCATAAATCCAAACACCTATGCTGCTTGCTACTGCCAACTTACTGCCATCTGGTGAGTACTTTACCTCTTCGACCATTCCTTTCCCGAGACGTGCTATTGCTCCTTCGGGTAGACCCCACTTTGTGTAGTCTTGGGCGGGGGTGTTGGTGGTAAAGGTTAATGTAATAAAAAGTGTTATCAAGATTGAATACAATATGTTTTTCATTGTTATTTTCCTTATGTTGACTGCTACTTCAGTAGCATCATTTTCCGAGTAGCAGTAAATTCGCCTGCCGTGAGTGTGTAGAAATACACACCGTTTGCCACAGGTTCACCCTGTTGATTTTTGCCATCCCAATATGCAGCACGATTTTTGGCTTGGTACAGACCGGCTGGCTGCTGTCCCAAATCCAGTTTCCGAACAACTGTTCCATTAGCAGCATAAATCCTCAGCGTTACATCCGCATGCTTCGCCAGCTGAAAAGGTATCCATGTCTCTGGGTTAAATGGGTTTGGGTAGTTCGCGAGCAGTGCGTTTTTATCGGGTAAGGTAACCTGGACGGTGGGTGCTGATTGTGTTTCGGTTACTTCAAAGCGAGTGATTTCAGTAAAATCATGGTAAACGGTGTTCCTTGCTTTGTCAGTAACACCTATTCCGATAACCCCCCAAACACCAGGAAAACTGCCTTCCGGCAAGTAAATAGAACTCGTATATTTTTGATAGACATTTGGGGCATCTTGAAAATAGATTTCCTTTGTCCCGCTATAATTGTATGGTCCCGAAATACTATATTCTCGTTCACCCCCCAACGGGTCTCTGATAACGATATGCCCTTTTTCAAACCCACTTATATCGTCTTTCACATAATACTCTACAGTGACAAACGTTTCACCATTTGGATTAATAGGATTTGTGGGTTCAGCATCAACGGTGATCCTGTTAACATCAAGTGTGGGCGGTGTCGTATCCGGGTTCTTCGTTTCTATTGTTACTTTATGTATCTGTTCATCAATATCAGGTAGCCAAGCATTCTCGTCATTTATAGCATCCGAAAAGTAGAGCCTTTTTAATTCATATACCCCTCCGGGCATATAATGTGGGATGAAAAAAGTTGATCTCAATGTCCAAATATCTCCCTCGTGCCTGAGTATATCAGCACGCACTGTCCAAACTGAAGAACCACCAAGATCCCAACTCTTGCCGTATGCCAGTAGGTAGTTGTAGACCCCTGGACTAAAGTCCTCTTTTTCTGCTGGTTTTATATAAGTAGACCCGCTGAGACGCTTATCCTCTTTTACTTGCCACGTTGCGGTTACGGCGTAGAAATGCTCGTTTTTAGCGGTGTATGCGTCTGATACTGTCAACTTTGCGGAATTCGGCACATATTCTGGTGGGTATAAGTCTTCGTATATGTTATCAATATATATTTTCAAGCCGAAGCCACCCGAATTATATCTTGTTAGCCTATTCACATCGTACGTTAACATCTGTGTTATTGTGTAGTCCCCTTTAGCATAAGACGAAGGCACATTCGTGCGTCCGCGCAATATATTGCTCTGACTCTGACGATAAGAAGTTTGCCCCTGGGCATCTACTGGACGTAATCGAACGACAAAGCGGAGAGGCCCCTCTCCACCTCCCTCTAAGTCGCCATCTAACAATTGAAATAGCACACTCCCACCTGTTGAGTAATCCAATTCGTTTTCTGTATGGGTTTCTATTTCAATCTCAACGCGTTTAGTCCCTTCTGGTTCACCTGCCACTGTCACATCCACCCGGACGACTTCTCCGGGGTACACATAATCGGGATATAAGTTATAGACAACAAAGGTGAGGTCTTCACGTATTTGCGAAATATAGCGTGTGCCGTGCATAATCCTGTTCTGTACAAACTCATACTTCGCAGGCGATCTTGACCTGAGTTTATCCGGTGTTACGATATAGTAAGCGATACTTTCTGCCATATCTTCATTTGGATTTACGCCATGTGCGTAGTCGGACACGAATTCGGTCTGATTGGTTGTCATCCACCTTTCATCTTCATAATACCAACCACCAAGTTCTATCCAGTCTGCTTTGAGTTGCTCATCAAATAGATAAGTCCACAAGAAGTGTGCTTTTTCATGGAGAATTATCCGTTGTGTTTCGTGTGTGATCCCATCTATAAAAGCTTTGTCGGTAAACTCTATAAAGCCCTTCTCCGTATCTGCGCGTGCGGTGTATTTAACAAATGGATCGGGTGCCCGTCTGATAAGATATTTCAATCCATGTGTTACATGCATGCCTGAAGGATATTCTTCAAACATTACCATGATCCCCAGTATTTCTTCATAGGAAAATTTGCTAAACTTATCCGCAGGTTCATCTGTTAATGCTTCGTAGTCTGGCACATGCACTGTAACACCATATCTTCTCTGTAGCATCTGATCTATCACAAGGTTTTGAATTCCCTTTCCTGGTATGTATGTAGAAAATCTGAGGACGGCTCGCCAAAGTCGCTTGGAAAATAATCGTCCTTGAATACCATCTATTTTTGCGACAAACGGATGAGCATAAGTGAATGCCTCTGATGCAATTGTTATCGTCCGAAGACTCCCACGTTCGACTGCCCCATCGGGCCCCAGGTCAATGTCTTGTACCACATGAGCATCACTTAACATCCAATAACTTGGGTTCTGCCTCCAAGGTGTAAACGAAACATTCTGTGTCACCTCTTGTAATGCCTGTAGTAGCAGATATGCTTTATCCTCATCCCATTCAGGCGATAAATACACTTCATACCAATCTGCTAATTTCAGACTCGCACTATCTGATATAGATGTTTTTATGTCAGTACCTTCTATTTCTACCTCTATCGGTTGGGGGACAAAAACTGTTTCTTGCCCTGAAGGGACTTCATCTGTTGCCCAGTGATATGTTGTAGTTTCCCATTCAGCAATCGCCTGCCCTAATGCGGATACACCGATGAGGATGATGAGAGTAACTACACCTCGTATTTTCTTCTTATTCATGAGTATTCTCCTAATCGAAGTTTTGTGCTACAATAATGAGATCTAATATATTGACAAACCCATCGCCATTCAAGTCTGGTTCTGCTGCTTCAAAGGCATTTGCGACAATCACTAAGTCTTGTATGTTGACTACGCCATCCATATTGACATCTGGTGTGTTATTGTTGGTTTCTATAGTGAGTTGTGGTAGTTTCCACAAAAGTACGGTGCCATCATTACTCCCACTTGCTAGTGTTTGCCCATCTGGACTGAACGATACACTATTGACACTGCCAGTATGTCCCTCAAGTATGCCCATGCCCGTCTGCGTAGCTACATCCCACAAACGCACGGTGTTATCCTTACCCCCACTTGCGATTGTTTTGCCATCTGGATTGAACGATACACTATTAACAGCAGCGGTATGCCCCTCAAGTTTGCCTATTTCTGTCTGTGTATCCACATCCCATAGACGCAACGTACGGTCGTTACTCCCACTTACAATAATTTTTTCATCTGGACTGAAAACAACACTATTGACCCATCCGGTATGTCCTCGAAGTATAGCTATTTCTGTCAGCATATCCACATCCCACAAACGAACCGTGCCGTCAACACTTCCCGCAGTGGCGAGGGTGCGTCCATCTGGACTAAACGACCCACTTTGGACCTGCCCGATATGTCCCCAAAGTATACCTATTTCCGTATCCGTATCCACATCCCATAAACGCACATTTGGGCTTCCGTTATAAGGACTGTGATAACCGTGGCTGAGAATTGCAAGCGTGTGTCCATCCGGACTGAAAACAGCAATACTGACCCAGTGGTTCGGTATCTCTAGCCTGCGTATTTCTGTGTACGTAGCAGCATCTCGCAAACATATCACCTGCTGCCCACACCTACTTAAGATTGTTTTTCCATCCGGACTGAACGATACATTTTCGATACCGAGCTCACTGCTGCCTATTTCTGTCATCGTCGCAACATCCCACATACGAAGGAAGCGAATGTAATTACCTCCATTCGCTGCGATTGTTTTTCCATCCGGACTGAACGATACACTTTGTACCGAATGCCCCCCAAGGAAGTTCCAGGTATGCTCATCATATATGGTTTCTATATTTTCTTTTTGTGCATCAACAAGTGCATCAACAACCCACAAGATGTCCCATAAATCTATGCCTGTACCTACTATCAGGTTGTTTGTTGTTACTTTCACATATTGAATATTTTCTTGCGTATTTACATTCAAGATACGGATGAGACTCGAACTATATGCAAATGTTTTGCCATCCGGACTGAAAGATACACGCAAGATTGGCGAGAGGTTGCTCCTAAGTATATCTACTTCTGTCTGTCTAGCAACATCCCACAAACGCACCGTGCCGTCATTACTCGCGCTTACGATATTTTTTCCATCCGGACCAAACGCTACACTATTGACAGCACCAGTATGTCCTTCAAGTATAGCGATTTGTGTCTGTGTATCCACATCCCACAAACGCACCTTGCGATCAACACTTCCACTTGCGATTGTTTTCCCATCCAGGCTGAACGCGACACTCAAGACAGCATAGGTATGCCCTTCGAGAGTTCCTATTTCTGTTTGTGTTTCCACATCCCATAAACGCACAATATCGTCCTGACCACCCGTTGCAAGTGTTGTGCCATCCGGACTGAACGATACACTCTCTAACGACCCGGTATATCCTTCAAGTGTGTGTATTTGCGTCTGTGTATCCACATCCCATAAACGTAGAGTGTTATCATTGTCCCGACTTGCAAGAGTGCGTCCATCCGGACTGAAAAATATACTATCTGGTCCCCCAGCATGCCCCTCAAGAGTTCCTATTTCTGTTTGTGTATCCACATCCCACAAACGCACGGTGTTGTCATTACCTCCACTTGCGAGGGTGCGTCCATCCGGACTGAACGCAACACGATCTACCGCCCCGGTATGCCCGGTCAGCAGGGAAAGTTCTTCACTTGTCTGTACATTATAAATCCATATACCGATCTGACTCGCCACAGCAAGCAACGTCCCATCTTGTGAACACGTTATATCATTTATCCCGCCTTTGCCGAGCCGCGCTTTTGCACCTTCGGGTAACACCCACTGTGTGTAGGGTTCATTTTCAGAAATCGTGTCGGATACATATATAAACATTGAAACGATCAAGAATATCAGACTGAAAAATCCTGATAAACATCTTTGCATTTTCACAAGTTACCTCAATTCAGGTTATCAAACATAAAGCTTAGACCGAGCCTGTGTCGGTGCTACTTCCTATCACCAAATATAAAATACAACAACGACTCAAAGATATATCTATCAATATATCTTTTACCTTACTGAACATTAAACTCTGCGTCTTGCTTCTCCGCTTCACGAAACGGGTGTGTAAAGTTTTTGTCACAAGAATGTACTGAATACAGATCTTGCTTAGTATTAGGTAAAATGGTATCCTTCTAAAAAACCAATTTTTATCTGAGAGGATACCAATGTAAAGTATATCATTAGCAAGTTGTGAAGTCAAAGAGTTTAGAGAAGATGCAATCCATTTTGTAGAAAAGATCAATAATGTTTTACACACCCTTAGTTCAGACAATCTTTATGTAGACGTTATGGAGATATTAGCCTTTGAGACGATGCGTTCGTTAGGTCAAATGATGTTAGAAATGGGTGTTCTCAAACATTCCGTTGAACAAGTTTTTGGATCTGTTGAATGTCCACAATGTCAACAAGCGTGTCGTCCGTATCGTAAAAGAGAACGCCATATTACGACGCTATGTGGTGTTATTCGTGTTGACCGTTGGGTGTATCGTTGTGCTTCGGGTCATTATCATTTTCCGTGGGATACGAAAGAAAAGTTGAAAGGTCAGTACACACATCGTGTAGCTGAAGTGATGTGTCGTCTATCTGCGCGTCTTGACTTCAGGGAGGCATCAGAGGAGTTGTCTCGTCAAGGGATAGAAGTCAGTCGGACGACCCTCAATCAAAATGTGCGTGAATGGTCAAAAGCGTTGCGGGATTCACAACAAGTGGAAACACAAAAACTTGAGGCAAATCAGCGGTGGTATGTCAGTTGTGATGGCTGTTATACGAACTCACCGGATGGGTGGACTGAAGTGAAAGTAGGAAGTATTTATAGAGATTACCCGCACTATGGTTCTATTGCGAAAGCGAGTGTTAGAACGCCAAGTATTCGTTATGTTGCGACCCGTCATAATGCGGAAGACTTTGGTAAGGAGTTGTATGCGTTAGCCACCAACAGCGGTATCTATCAAGAAGATATAGATACACAAGAGGTTATCTTTATTAGCGATGGTGCTGCGTGGATTTGGAACTTAGCGGATGAATACTTCCCGAATGCCGTTGAGTTTGTGGATTATACCCAATTAACGTGAGTCGTCTTGCTAAGTGTGCGGTTAGGAAACCGCACCTACCGTTGAAAAAAGATAAATTACATTAATTTGGTATTACATGCACGCCACATCTCATCTGTATAATGTTGCGAAACACGCCTTCGGTGAGATGGAAACAGAAGCGATAGAAGCCTGGATCAAAGCAACAGAACCGCTCCTTAACGATGGCAACATCACAGAAGTCGTTTCAAGCATCCGTGCCTTAGCCACACAGCACCCGGAAGTTTCAGATAGTTTAGAAAGAGAAGCAAGATATTTTGAAAAACATGCAAAACGTATGCAATATAAAGTATTTAGAGAAAAAGGGTATCAGATCGGTAGTGGCGTAATTGAGAGTGCCTGTAAACATGTTGTTGGACAAAGATGTAAACAGGCTTCTATGAGATGGGAGAAACCGGGTATCAATGCTGTTCTAAGTTGGAGATGTCTGTTGAAAAATAATGCCTGGGACAGATATTGGTATCCAGACACAAATGCCGCATAACGCTTAGTGACAAAAACTTTACACACCCAACATGACGGGCAGGGTTATTTTGTTTTAAGAGTTTTCTGTTATTGAGATTTACTGAAAGTTAATACCCAGGTTTGATTTCCTAACGGAACTTTCAGCAGTTTTAGATTATTGAAACATGAACATCGCTCTTTAGTCCCGCCAAATGCCATAAGGGGAATGCCTTAATGGCATTCATACCGTTGATTTGGCGCATTTGGCGTTGATTTGGTAGGGACGATATGTTTATAGAAACCGAATACCCTACACAGCTCTTTAGTCCCGTAGGGACGATATGTTTATAGAAAACGAATACCCTCTACAGCTCTTTAGTCCCGTAGGGACGATATGTTTATAGAAAACGAATACCCACCACAGCTCTTTAGTCCCGTAGGGACGATATGTTTATAGAAACCGAATACCCACAACAGCTCTTTAGTCCCGTAGGGACGATATGTTTATAGAAAAAGAATACCTTACACTGCTCTTTAGTCCCGTAGGGACGATATGTTTATAGAAACCGAATACCCACAACAGCTCTTTAGTCCCGCCAAATGCCATACGCGCATTTGGCGTTGATTTGGTAGGGACGATATGTTTATTCTTCTACGTCGTTCCTACGGAACTCAATTGGGGTGGAAAACATTTTCTATAAACATATCGTCCCTACGGGACTAAAGAAAACAAAAGTTTGTACCTCTGTGCAAAAACTTTACACACCCTGTATAGTGATTAAAGTAATTTCTTGACAAGCTTTAAGAAATATATTATCATAGATTTTACATCACAAAATAGAATATTGGAGATTGCATAAAGCAATTTCCTGCGGGACAGAGATGGGTACGTGGAATTCGATAAGAACCTTAAATTTGAGTGGGACGAGAACAAGCAAACAAACAATGTAAAAAAACATAAAGTAACTTTCCATGAAGCAATGACAGTATTCTCATCTTCTCTATCATTAACAGAAAACGATGATCTACACTCACAAGATAAAAAAAGATATAAAACTACTGGATATTCTGTTAAAAACAGATTGCTGGTTGTTATCCATACTGAAAGAGGAAATGTAATTCGCATAATCTCAGCTAGAAAAGCTAATAAATTAGAACAGAGAAATTACCATGAACACCTTAAAGAATACATACCGCCTAAATAACTTAAAATGGGACAGTAGATTAGTTAATGAACATAAAGGAAATCTTGTAGAAATCGCAGATTATATATCTGTTTTTAGGAAGCAGCCTTTCAAAGTAGGTGGATCAGAGAATAAACACCTTGATGTAGTCGTAAATACTTCAGATGGTGACACACCTGTCGCAACAGTATCTAAGTCATATTCTCTAGTTCAACATTCTGAGATACTTGAGATTATTACTAAAGCATTTGAAAATCTGGGATATAACATAGATGAAACCGAGTGCAACCTGTATTTAACAGAATACGGCGAGCGGATGTGGTTGAAAATACAATTCTTGAAAGGATATATATTTGATCCAGGGGATGGCCATGTACTAATACCTCAGTTGCATGTTAGGAACTCTGTAGATGGAAATGCTCAATTAGCCTTTGAGTTATCTTGGTATAGACTTGTTTGTTTGAACGGGCTTATGTGTTTAGACACAGAAAGTAGATTTAGTAAGCGACACACAATGTCTTTAAATCCTGGATTACTTATTGAATATCTAAATGAAAACATCTCAAAAATTCAACGAGAAAAAGAAGTATATACAAAATGGAAACAGAAAGAACTAAATGCTGATATAGATGCAGAAATACTACAGAACTGGATTGACACTATAGTCTCTGATAGGTGGGGGCGCAGTAATGCTGAAAGAGTATATAGTATTATAGAAACAGGGCAAGATGCAAAGATCACAAGATTCAAAGACAAAAAAACTGAAGAAAATAAAGATACTTATATGGTTAGAATTTCTTTGGAAGGTAATGTGCCTGGAGCACAACCTGCAGAAAATATCTATGATGTTGCTAATGCCCTTTCTTGGATTTCATCCCATCAGAATTCACTTCAGAAGCAATATAAAATGATGCTACAAGTTCCAAAGATGTTAATGGATCTTGAGAAATCTCTTGAATAAAGGACACCCTCCCAATTGTTGAGTCTCGTAGGTAGGGTATTGCACATCCTACCCATAAGTGTCAACTAAAAAGTTTTATACATTGTTGGCGGGGTTTCTAACCCCGATTTTACAGGTCTTGGATCAAAAAATCGGGGTTAAAAACCCCTCCCACAAGAGAATATGCAAACACTTTTTTCTTAAGTTGACACCTATGGGGTAGATTCTATACTCACATATACAATACGTTCTGCTTGCCGTCTCCGTTTAATAACCCCAAGGTTCCTCTGGGTAAGATACCCATTATCCTTTCGATTTCCAATTCCAATGCGTCCAAAAAGGCAACCGTTTTGCTGTTCTTGCCAATTTCTTCATTTGTTATCTCCTTTGAAATAATAAAGTTCAGAATGTCCTGTAAATGTCGTATACATTCGCACTTGTTCATCTCTTATTCTAATTCGTGTAACCGCACCGCCTCTTTAATTATAGGAGCAAACACTTCTTTGAGTTTAAGTAAATTTTCAATGCACCATTTGTGGATTTCATTCAAGTCATCAGTATCCTCCCAATTAACGTCTCCTTCACGGGCAATAATAATTTTGGACTCTCGTTTTTCAGGGGATCGAAGCCATTCAAATGAACTTCCAAAAGCTTCTTCAATTGCTGCTTTGTCCTGTTCAAGTGCGTCAAAGAGGACAAGCCTGTTTCGATTGTCCCTTTCATATATAATTACGTATACAGTCACTTGGGTTCCTCCTCTAAACCAAACATAATAATATACGCCGCTATGTCCTGATGAAAAGTAATACCAATTCTCTGGCAGTGCAGCTTTGAGATTGCCAAATTCACCGGTTTCTCGTATTTCATCTATTAGTTTTTGAAAAAAGTTTCTATAACGTTTCTGTTTCTCTGTCTGTCCAGTAGGTTTGACAGACTTTTTCCATTGATTCGGTGCAATAACAGGTTTAAATTCAAGAGCAACCGGTGCGTCTTCTAAACCCTCTATTTGTAATAGTTCCACTATGACGGCGAAGAAACCGATGTCTATAGGTGTTTGCTCATTAAGCCATTCTAATACTTGGCGATATTCATCTCTAAACTCATCCGCAATCCAAATTATAATTTTCGCATCTAACCCCGCAGCATAGGCAAGAAGTTGTCCAAGATGACTATGATCCGCTCCCCCTAACTGATTTTCAATAATGACTGTTTTTGAGCTGGTATCGTCTTTTGCTTTGGCAAGCAAATCAAGTGATAAATTACCAACAGGGTATTCTGTATCTGTTACTTCAAGGTCAAGGTCAAGGGCTTCTGATAACCTATCAATATTTTCTGCTAACCACGGGGTGAAATTCCTTGGTTCATTCGGGAAGTGTTCACGTAATGGAACTCTTTTTAGTCTACTAAACTTAGGAATGTTCGTATTCGACATTTGTGTCTCCTGTTCATTCTGATTTTGTAATTCTGATAGATGAACTGTCTAATCATGGTTTATCTGTAAGGGTAGGTTATCAATGATGCGGGTGGATTCCACGCTGACATGGATGATGCGGGCGATTGCTGGGACGATATCGCGCGGATCTGAAAACCAACCGTTTGGATCGTTGATTACGTGTGATAGAACAACTATACTGTTTCTTGGAGGGATTCTGCGGCGAAGATTGTTAAGCACAATTCTTCGCCAAAAAGTTTATAAACAGGTGTTTTTCCACTCAATTGTTCGCTTTCGTTCAGGATGATACCGACACCTTCCCCACGCCGTTCTAAAAAGTGTCTCCGCTTCACTTGGTTTCCTACATCATCGTCTATAGCAATTTCTGATAGTAAGCGCGCTAAGAGTTCATTACGGGTGGCTTGGCTATAGGGTAAGTTTTCAATTGTTACAGTATTTGCTAATGCACCGGGAGAATATAGTTCCAGTCGATCAGCAAACATGAACAGACGAATTTTTGACTCGCCTTTAGAATAATCTCGATGCACGACTGCATTAACGATTGCCTCAAAAATCGCACGCATGCTGTATTGGGGTTGGTCTATCCTTCCAATTTCCTTACGCGCTGATATCTTGTTGTGTTTTTGAACAAACTTAAAGGCATCTATAATCTGTTGGTCAAGTGGTCCTCTAAAATCTATTGCGTCAATTTGGTAGTTAGCATCTTTTTGTTTACCGCTATAATAAACAGCCTGAATAAAACTGTTATACAGGAATTCATCAGGTGTGTCGTAACACATCAAAACACCCGCTACAGAAGCACGGATCTCCCGACCTTCTTTAACGAGTAACCTTTTTTTAATGAGTAGGTCTTCTATCTCATCTTCAGCAGCATCTTCTGTTATGAAGCGTTGATATAGTGATTCCCTTAATGTTTTTCTATGTGTGTCTGGAACTAACTGTTCATCGAATCTGATAATTCTTGCTTGTGATCGACTTTGCATTAACCTCCCTAACTGTTCCGTGGTCATTTCTCTCTTGCTGCTGCCCTGACGGATGAAATAACCGTTAGGTGTTTTGTGGACAAAAAGTCCTTTTAGAATTTCTATTTTCAGTATATTTTTTTCGTCTATCGTTAATTTCTGTGTGTCAATGCGGACGGTGGGTTTGATACTGTCATTGCATATTTCAACAACATTTTTTTCTATATGATCCAATTTCTGCAGTTCAATTCCAATGATTTCTTTGTTGTCGTCAATACCGATAAGTATCATTCCTCCTTCAGCGTTCGCAAATGCGGCGATCTCGTCTGCCATGCTGTCTCTGTGAGGCATCTCTCTTTTGAATTCCATCGTTGAGTCTTCACCAAGTATAATTTTTTCAATGAGTTCTGTTGTACTGTAAAACATAACTAATCTCCAAGATGAATACGTTTATAACGTTGTTCAAAAGCCTTTTCTCCACCTTCAAGAATGCTGCATATATATTTTCTAACATTTCTTTGTTGGATACTTGCAGGATGTTGCACATAGGTTTGACCTTTTATAACTTCAAGTGGTAAAACCAGTTCAGCATCGCCGTTGACCACGATATTGGCATTGTGTGTTACAACGATAACCTGGCGTTTGGTTTTTATTTCACGTAACTGTCGCACAATGAGGTCAGAAATTAATTCGTTATCCAAATCATCTTCGGGTTGATCCAATAGGAGTGGCTCTTCTCCATAAGATAGGATGAACGTCAACAGTGCAGCTGCTCTTTCTCCTGGTGATCCTGATTCCAACGGTTTACTGGGTTTATTGTTAGTACTTAACAAGGTGATTTTCAATTTATCCTTGGGAAACCATAGTGAGAGATCGATCATTAATTCTGGCGGCAACGATTGTATACGATCAGCAAATGATTTTTTAATTTCGTCAGGCTTTTCTCTCACACGAATTCCTTCAATCGTTTCTTTGAGTTTTTCAATCTTCTTGTTTCCACTGTTTTGATAGATCTTTTTTAAAACTTCAAAATCCGAGGCAAAATGATCAGGACATTGCAGTATACGTCGAATTTCTTGCTCAATGGTGTCCCAACTCTCTCCAAAAGGCTGGACTTCAATGCTGACGAATTGATTGCCTTGTAAAACAGAGATCAAAAATTCCTGCCGTTTTTCTGAGAGTATTTTTCTCTTCTTTTTAATTTTGTCAAACTCCTCTTTTTTTTCAGTTTCTAATGTTTGCATTCGTGATTTGTGCTCGTGAATTTGATCTAAATCTTTCTGCATACTTTTCTGCTGGGTTAAAAGCAAATTGTATCTGTTTGGGTCTATATCTTGCTGTTCAAGGTCTAAACGTGATTGTTCGTACCGCTCAATATCTGACTTAAGTTCCTGCATCCAAGGTGCTGCATTTTTTTCAGTTTGCCATTCAGTGAGAATAGACTCTGCTTCTTGACTCAATTGATTTAATTTTTTGTGAATGGTCCACCATTTATCATTTGTTTTTTGCAGATCTGACAACATATCACTGTTTTCGCTAAAAATCCCTTTATTAAAATCTGATGGTGTTATCTTATCCAATGTTTCCAATAAGGAGTGTTGTGCTTCATTCCATTTATTTTCTATGGTATCAATTTCACTTAACTGTTGCTGGCGTTGCCGATATTTTTGCATCACGTTCTTATGACCTGATTTTTCGATGTACTCAATTTGTCTCGTCAAATCGTTCAATTCTCCGATTAATCGGTTTTCTTGATCTATCTTTTCTTGCAGCTCTTGTTGATTGTTTTCAATTTGCTTATATCGGTTGTTACCTTCCTTAATCTTTGTTTTGATATTTTCTGCGTCAACTTCTGGTACCTCATCTATGATTTTAATCAGTTTACTTGGTTCTTTAGCCAATTCAAAAATCTCCTTTTGACTAAAAACGTGGGCAGGAAGCAACGTTTTAATTTCTCCTTGAAAAGGTTCCCACGTGCCATCATCGTTTTTTTGTTCCAAAGAGGGTTTATCTGGATTAGGAGACCAGTTCAAACGGTAACATATATTATTTTTCCAATATAATAATGATATATCGGTATTAGGATTCAATAGACTGTCTTTATCTTCTGAAGAATAATATTTATCACTATCTGCTTTGAGAGTTTTGTGAATATCTTTATCGCGTCTCAGAACGAGTCTTATGAATTCTAATAAGGTTGACTTACCCGTTCCACGACCACCAATAATTGCATTGAGAAATGGACTGAAATTGCATTCCAATGCTGTTTGATGTCCGATATATTTTGCATCGCTAATTTCCAATTTTTCTATAAAATAGGGCGGTAGATTGTTCGGAGTGTCATTCATATTGCGATTTACCGAAACATCACCGTCTCGTAGCGCAATTTTTAAACCTGCTAAAGAAGGTTTATCCATTTTGATCCAAGTAAAATTTCCGAAATCATCGGCACTGAAATCGTGGGTATCGGATCCAGTGACTTGAGTCCATCCGACTTTTTCTTCAGTGTATACTTGCGGTTTCATTGAACAACTGTCATGCAGTTCCATCGCATAAATCTTTTTATTTTTTAGTACCTTCTTCAGTCTTTTAGGTTGAAGTTGAAATAGTCCCTTTGTTTTATTAACGTGTGCTGGAATGGGAATCCCATCGCGTTTTGCAATTTCATTAATGACTTCTGCAATGTTTTTAGAGGTCACATCATCACTGTCTCCTTTTGTTCCTGGATAATCAATCGCACCAAGTAACTTATCAATATGGCTCTCATCCTTATCGTACCCAAAGATCGCCAATACATGAACATCGTCATATGTTGAAATTTCTACACCCGGAAATAGATATATAGGTCTGAACCATGGAGGTTCGTTTTCTTGTAATTCCTTTAACGTATGCTTCAAACGATCGACCCACTCACCACTGTTATGGTCGGTAATTGCTACACAATCAATTTCCTTTTCCATGAATGCTTTTAACCAATCTTCAGGTTCCAATTCTCTATCACTGAAGTCTACTGACGCAGGTGTATGTGTGTGAAAATCGAATTTCCACCACCCTGCACCCGCAAATTGAAACTCATTCATAACAGATACCTCCTAATTTTGTGAATTTGTGTTATCCGAATCTTTTATACCTCAGGACCGAGGTGTTGGTTTCAAAAGTCGGCTATTCCTCTCATAGATGTCTCGGATTCCGAGGTCGTCTTGGATGCGTTTTGCTTCATAGAGCGGGACACGTTGGTGTTTTTTCTGCAAGATGTCAGCAACACTATTTGTCCACTTCTCAACTTCTGCAGGAGTAGTAAGGGGTATCCCTAGTGAGACGAAAGCAGGAACCTTACGGATATCTACTTCATGGATCAGGTGCGCTATCAGTGGGTGTGGCTGATCTAATGGTGGAGCTTCTTTAAAGGGTTTCGCATATCGTTGTCGTCCTCGGGCACCACCAATTTCATAAGGGATCCATGGTGATGTAAACGTTCCTGGTCCGATGATACCTAATAAAGCAGAAGATGCATCTAATCCCTGTTCAATACACAAGGCAGTTTTGATGTCATCATTTTGGGCTTGTGCGTCCTGCATACATTTATTGTCTTCATCTAACCAATAGTCAAGTCCAATTTGCTTTAATATCTCACTACACTTACGTGCCATGATCTTATCACAAACAGTGCGTCTGTAAGAGATGAACACAATTGATTCCATGTCGGGTTTAAAACTGCGAACTTGGCCAGTTTCAAAAAAGTTTTTGGCAGGCATTGCTTTTACTCCTATTCTATATCTTCTAAATTGGTTAAATCTTCTACACCAGCAAGATCTGATAGAGCTCGTGAATATTTACACAATTCCACCTGAAGCAACTTAAGCTCTTCACGAAAAGCGTTGCATTCAGACTCTTTCTCAAAGTCACCGGCGATACTTTTTGGATGCCACCTGGCCGTAAATGGACGAACCACTTGGTTAAGAACTACGACTGCAATTTTCGTAAACTCAATGCAGTCCTGCCCTTGTTCTTTAAGGATTCTTCTCGTAGTTTTAAACAGCGAATAAATGCTTTCTAACGCTGTTTTTTCATCACCAGATTCGGTGGGCAATGCCTGCGTGGTAATTCTTGTAAGTAACTCAATGTATAGTTTCCAAGCAGCTTCTCTGTCGCCTGCTTTGGGAGACCATTCTGCCTCCACAATGCTTGCGTTAATTTTCAGACTATCCAACCCCCATTGTTTCAACCATTTTCTCAAATTCATTTCGACCACCTTTCGCCCGAACGGTTATTTTTGAACGAATCATGAGAATTGTCGGGCAGTATCTCTGCGCTTCGTCTTCGTTGGAAAGCGTCATGTATCCAAGACTGCACAGTACGTGGATTTTCGCTCCAATTGTAGATTTTAGCATATCCACGTTCAATATTATCGTGGAGTCTTGGAGGTATTGTCTTATAGTCATAATAAACGGATCTTCCATTGCAATAGATTGTTTTGATGTCGTTATAAGGTGTACCAAGAGGATTATTAAGTGCTCCAAAAAGCCCAGAAGGATTGGGGTACGTCGGCAACAAAATCCCTAAAAGACCGGAACGAGAACTAGCTTTTGTCTGTCGTATACTGGATCCAATTTCCCAATCCACAAATTTTCGTTGCCACGTATGAGCACCGACGAGAACAACTGTCACTGTGGAATCTTGGAGATAGTTCTCCCGTATGATTTGAAAAATTCGATCTGTAGAGAGTCTGGTATCATCAATATCTCCAATTTCAACAGATTCTGACACCATGATGTCATGGATGTCTGAAAACATGCGTTCAAACCAGTCCCGGTAATATTGGTCTTCATCATGGTAATAACTGACAAAAACTCGATGCTTGTCATTCATTAGACTCCTCCTTTGTAGTTTATGTTAAAAATACTTTTGGTCTCTCAATATTTATTCATTACCCATCTGTTATCTCAGCAGAGAGGTTGTCAATAATCCGCGCCGATTCCACACTCACATAAACAATACGCTTAATTGCTGGAACTAAATCACGCTGAATAGTCTCAAATTCAACATCGGTTGGATTGCGTTGCAGTGTTGCAAAATGGGACTGAATTGTCAGCATCTCGTTTAGATTTAGAGATAGAGTGCCTTCTTGGCTGATACTCATTAATTCGGCATCATCTGCATTTAGAACTTGAAATTCATTGACCTGATAGGGCATCACTTTCTTCGCTATTGAATCTGAACCATGATTATGTAAAGTTTGGACAATTTGTGTCTATTTATTGTCCAAACTTTACTAAAAGTTAAGCATTAAGTCCATTATAATCTTAACGTGATGATAAGTGTTATCATTCTACTATGTCAAAACTAATTATTTTGACATACATGTATCTTGTTTGTTTTTGATTGACTATACCAAGGTCAATTGTGCCATTTACTTGCTTAGTCATTTTAGAGGGTATAGTACCCACAAAGTTTACAACATCTGAATCAATCGGTACGTGCTTATCATTAAAGAAGAAAACATGACAACAAATATTTTTCACGTCTCTATCAAGCTCGTTTCGTAGTGAAAATGTATAAACTGCATATTCTGACCAACGTATATTTTCGTAGGTGATTCCTTCCTCCACGAGGTTTTGACCGCTCTCAGGATCCAGCAGTTTAATATCTTGCTTTAGATTTAGCTGTCTGATATTAGGATCAATATCAAAATTTATTAATTTCGCCCTCCTAGCACATATTTGTCCTGAAGATACTCTATCCATGCGGATTTGTTTGTCGTTTTTATCTTTGAAAGTTATCTGACAATGAACGTTTTCAATGTCCTCACTGCATCGGTTCCGCAGGGAAAAGCCAAAAGCGGTGGCAGGTATCCATTTCCATTTCCCAAACCATGTTATTCCCTCTAAATTTTGACTATTAGAATCATCTTGTTCAGAGTGTTTCACTCTATCGAAACTAACAATTTCTATCTCATGTCTTATAGATTTGCTGACTCTTGCGTCAACATCAAAACTTATCAACTTTGCGGCTCCAGCTGGTAGCAAACCGGGAAATACCACATCATCCCGATAGATTTTATGGTCCGTCGCATCAAAGAACGTCACGTAACAACGAATATTCTCTATATCTTCAAGACACTGATTTCGCAGGGAAAATCTATAAGAATACTCAAAGTCCCAAGGGGCATCTACGGGGATATCGTTAGTTCGGATTGGAAATCTTTCCACCGAGGAAGATCCCTGGTTTGGACCAGTCCGCGATATCCAATGATAGGTTTCTGATTCCTCCCACGTTAATTCCCCAATAGTTACGGCTTCCAACAAAGGATTTGTAGGTCTATCTTCAATGAGCAGCGTTTCAAGGCATTTTGAGGGGACGGCGAAATTGAGCAATTGTCCTTCATCTAAACTTCCTACAGAAACACCTACAACTGTTCCTTCGTTATTTAGAACAGGACCGCCACTGCTGCCTCTGGAAATCGGAGCAGTCATCTGTATGTGTTTATCACCGGAACTTCGTTCTCGGAAACCGCTAATTATACCTTGTGAAACTGTACCTTCCAAAAATCCTTGTGGATTGCCTACCACGTAAACAGGATCGCTAACCTGAACGACTTCACTATCAGCCAGATTGAGCGGTGGTGCTTCAAAATCATCAGGTACATCAAGTAAAACCAGATCATTTTCGCGATCAATTGCAATAATGCCTTTAATGTCGAATAACGTATCCTTGCCTACCAACTTTGCATAAACTTTTGCTGCATCTTCAACAACGTGGAAATTGCTAACAATTTGCGTGCCCTGAACAACGAATCCACTTCCTCTTCCTATTGTTTTATTCTTAGCATCTTCTGCGACTAATAGAACAGTAGAAGCTAAGGCTTTTTGGGTAATTTCTCGAACAGTTTTTTGATTATTCACAGTTGGTCCTCATAAAAATAAAACTCTGTATTGTAAGCCAAATTTATTATAGTCATAATACTCCCATGGAATGCGGCCACTTAAATACAACTTTCTATTCTTCATTAATACACCTTTCTATTCTTTATTGCAATGCAATATTACCTTATAAGGTAAGGAAAATGCTTGAACAACGTCGTGGGAACGTCCAATATTGTCAATAACAACACGGATTATTTTAACACAGCATCTTATGCTTTGTCAAAAATGATGTATTTACCCACTCAATAAACCATAAACGAAACGCAGCACATTAGCCATCAATTATCTCCCCAGGCAACCCATCAACAATCCGAGCAGACTCCACACTTACATAAACAATCCGCCGAATAGCACCAACAATATCCCGCGGATCAGCAAACCAACCGTTTGGGTCGTTGACGATGCCGCTATCTGTGTCGGTCTTAATCTTGTAGCGGTCAATAAACCACTCCAGCGGCGATCTACCGTTGACGAACGAATCTAACGAGATTTCAATACATAACTATTCAGTTGTTATAGCACGCCAAACCTGATCATATTTCTTATAAATGTTTTCAAGTTTTGATTTTTGATCGCTAAGGGCTCCGATTTCAGTCTCAAGATTTTGGTTCTCTGCTTTAATAACCCCCAGCAAACTTACTGTCATCTGTTCAAGCGTGCCGGTTTTATCATCAAGATTCACGTCGTTGAGGTCCACAGTTATACTCCTTATAGTTCATAGTATATTCAAGTGTCCGTGTTGTATTCAT
Source organism: Candidatus Poribacteria bacterium (assembly GCA_963663765.2). Lineage (GTDB taxonomy): Bacteria > Poribacteria > WGA-4E > WGA-4E > WGA-3G > MSPOR6. The sequence continues at coordinate 1,075,800 of CAXXUA010000004.1, forward strand.
TAGTTTTCTCCTTCAGGATATAATGCGGGAAAACTGTTGATAATTTTTACCGTCTCAAGACTGACTGTTATAACACGCGCTATTAAGTCCACAATATACTTGGGGTTTTCCTCACTATTTGGGTCTCTCACAATATAACTTCCTTTACGTTTTTTTGTATCTTTATCCACCTTGATTTCGTACTGATTAACTATCCACTTCAAGGCGGACCAACTACCTAACTTATAGTCGTGTACTTCAGGGGGGATGCCTTCAATAGTTAAGAAATCGTTGTATTTAATCTGTGTATTATTGTTCTCAAAGGTCATCTTCTCAACAGACCAATTTAGCTTTGTGTTTGATTTTTCCTTAAGCGTCAATCCTTCGTATTTTGGAACTGACTCATAGTTGACATGGAGAGGCGCCAACTGCTTACCAGCATCTGCAAATGTCCAAAAGTCTTCAGCAAAAGGGATATGAGGAAGACTATCTTTGAGGTCCTCCCGGTACTTATTACGATACTCCTTGTGATGTAACAGTCCATAGATATAGTAGAATATGTCCCACTTGGATATATTATCATCGTCGTACTGGTTTTGGAACTCTGCTAATGCCCAGTCAGTTATATTTTCACGGCGATTCGTCCCATCTTCACCGTAGGTGTAGAAAGGAAAACATTGGACCTTTTCAAATGCCAAATCTATACTCGGAATCCTATTAGTAGCAAGACAACCAAAACCTTTTCTATCACCAATACCAGCGACACAAATCACTTGATTTTCCGTTTCTGCTTCAAAAGTCGGAAATATGGAAGGAAACTGTCCGGGGCTGTCAATCAGAATTTTGTCAAGAAGTAGATTTGTTTTCGTAAAGGGTCTGTAAAGGGATTCCCTTACTTTGTGATTTACATATTCAGTGCTTATCCCCCGCCTTAACTTGCTTTTTAAGTCACGACTCCATTTTATTTTGGTAGCATCGTTTAAAACAAAATCATTAACTTTAGGTTTAGGAGGTGCTTGACGCATATAACGATCCACTTCTGCATTGTAAGTTTCTATCATACGTTCAACATTATCACGCAGTGAGTCTTGATTAAAATTGTAAACCCAGGGATCTCTATTAGTTGACACACCGAGACTAAAGTTTTTAAAAATTACATCTTCTGCGGTCTTTGCAGTGATTACTTTGTCTGTTTTCACCTCTTTAGTTCCCAATGGAATAAGGTTATCATAATCTTCTTGGAGTCCTTCAGTGAGCCATCTATGCTTTGCGTCAGGTTGAATCTCTTGCCATGTAACGTTGTCTACATGTTGGTGTTTGTTAAGAAAATCAAACGTCTGTACCTTGTTCTGTAATTTTGCTTCATCGTTGTAAAAGATACATGGCGAGTCAACTGGTTCACCTGTTTTCACGAGCAGCGCGATACTTACACCGACCGTAATGCCGAACACATTGGAGTCAGTTTGTCCTTCTCGCATACCTCCCCCTAAATTCAGTAGATATAGTGCGTTGAATCCTTCTGCCAAATGTTTGCGCATTCCATCAAACGTCCGTTTCATGATAAAACTGTTGTTCGTAACAAACGCAACGATACCGGTGTCTCCAATTCGTTCTGATGCCCAGAAAAACGCTCTCACATAAGGGTCATAAAGATATTTACTATATTGTGCATTGGAATCTTTTGAATATGTATCTTTAATCTGTTTGTCAAGGGGTGGATATTCACGTTTTTTATTATTTTGGTTTTCATCGTCCTGACCTGCATAATATGGAGGGTTGCCGATAACGACAAACATATCTTTTTCTTCTTGCTGTTTAACCCGTTTCGTGTTTTCTTCAGAAAGGAGTGTCATCTGTACTTGATCGAACAATTCAAATGTATCTGCAAATGCGATACCATCAAAACGGAGATATTCCCCTATAATATCTTTGTATTCTTGCTCAATGTTCAGGTTGGCGATATAGTAGGGTAATAACTCGTTTTCGTTGCAATGCAATTCGTTTTGATATTTTTTCTCTAATGCAATTTTAGGGATGTCCTGCATCAGTCGGACGATGAAATTACCCGTGCCGACAAATGGATCTATGATATGAACACCTGTGTCGGAAAGCGAACGCTTAAACTCTCTTTGTAGGAGATACTCAACGCTGTTGACCATAAAATCTACTATCGGTTGCGGCGTATAGTAAGTACCTTGTGTAGCTGCTTTTTTTTCACAGTACTCTCTAAAAAATGTCTCATAGACGGTGTTGAGAAAGTGTTGTTTTTCTGAGAAGTCTTTACATTGGGTTGCAGCGTTTTCAATGGCAACATAGAACGGGTCAAGAGGTTTGAGAAAATCGTCACGACTCATCGCTTGTTGCATAAGTGCTGCGCTCACCTTTTCAATCTCAACGGCAATGATATTTCGGTTTGCAAAATCCGATAGATTAAAAACTTTTCTGAAAATACGTTCAGTGAGAATATGCTGGATGAGCATCTCTTCAACGGTATCTTGTAAAAGTTTCGGGTCAATTGAGTTAAGACAGACTTGGTAGAAAGCAGCGAATGCTGCCTTATAGGAGGCATTTGTTTTATGTTGTTCGGTAATAAGTTCTTTCAATTTGTCTGCAAGTGCTGGAATCCGATCACTGAATTTTTCAACTGCCTCATACCAATCGCTGAAAGTGGTATCTGAATATGAGAAAAGTCGTTGAAGTGCCTCCACAAGATTTTTGGAGTCGGTGATGTCTGTGTTTAGCACTTCCTGTTCGTCCTGAAACAATATAGCGCGCTCAGGAGTTTGAAACAGGATATTGTCAAATGGATAACCGTTTTGACGTTTCTCCTGAATCGCTATCGGGAGATCGTCATCTATGTCTTTCGCTTCCCAGTAAACGATAGGGAGTCCGTATTCATCTATAACCGCTCCGTCAATGAAGATATTGTTTCCTGCTGTGGTGCGCATCGGATATTGTGGGACAAAGGTTGCTTTTACCTTTTTTGCACAAATATCAAGTAAGATAGCAAAAGGGTTACTCACTGTGCCTTCGTGTGTAAGGTTATGCTGCTCGTATTGCTCCAATGCTTTGTAATAGTCTTTTATAGACTTGTGTGTGTGTTTAAGATTCAGTTTTTCCATAAGGTTACCATTGGTGTTAAGTTAATTCTGATTGATTACAAGAGTCAACGATGCGAAGTAGATGACTCGCGAAGATTATCACTTCAGCTGCTTCTTCACCGGAAATTTCAACTTCTCGGTGGCTACCGGGATTTTTATAGGACCCAATCGCACCAGCAAACAGATCTGAGCGCGCTTGCTTTTCAGCTTGCTGTTGATTTTGGTCAGTCAGATTACCATTGTCAACATTAAACGCCTTACGCATTAAAGCAACTCCTATATCTGTATCGTTATAGTTTCCTGCTTTACGGACAGCGATTTCAACTTGTTTGAATGCTTCCAACACGGCTGTATCATAAGACCCTTGTAAGAAAAGAGACCAAACTTTTTGTACGATTATAGGATGAAGTCGCCCTTTAGGTAGGAGTTCTACCTTGCGATAAGTTTCTAAATCTTCAGATGTCCCGACCCTTTGTCCGCGTCTAGTAACAAAGTATGTAGTACTTGTACCCGCAGAACTAATGTTTGACAAGCTTGTTGGACTTGGTGCGACAAAACCTTCTCGCTGCAACCACTGCCAAGCTTCCATGAGTGCATAGAGGACCTTGTCATGACATTCTGGTGGATAATTTAGGTTCAGTTCTTTTTTCTTGGAATCTGACATGCGATTCAAATCACTTGACATAGCTTGATATGAGATAATGCCTTCCGGTCTGATAGATTGGGTGCCCTTTAGAGATAGTAAAGACAATAGAAGCGGTCCGGCGAGTTCTTCTGGTTCAAGGCTTAATAAATGCTCTGCATTTGGAAGTAGTTCAAATAGTTTATAGAAGATTGGCATGAATTGTTATCCTGTTTAGAAATATAGTGTCTTTGTGGGTTTCCTGTGCTGCACACGATAAACATTTGCTGCAGACAGAATCTTTATATGACTCTTCGTTTCCAAATGGTAAAGGCATTTGTGTTGCTTGTGACAAATCTATTTATCGCTTTCTTGCATAGGCAATGTAACATAATTTGTTTAAAATGAATGCTTCGTATTTATACGGGATTATACTACAACATTTCTATGAAGTCAATCAGATACTTTCTGGATTCAGGGTTATTCAGTTTTCCTAATTCTTGGATTTTTCCAAAAAGAACCCCGCGGTAGGAGCGACCTCCCGGTCGCGATTATCTCACAAAAATGTGAAAAATGGTTAAAACTGAATAACCCTATTCTGGATTCAATTATTCAATTCAATTACTAATTTCACCATTCAAACAAAAATGTACATCTAATTTGACTGAAATAATGATATAATAATCTTTAGAAATTATATTTGAGAAATTTTTAACCGCACCCAACAAGGAGAAAATCAACTATGGCTCAAGAAAACAATCAAGATTATTATATATACATCGGCACTTATACACGCGGAGATAGTGAAGGCATCTATGTCTATCGTTTAGATAATGACACTGGCGCATTAGAATATTCCAGTAAGATAACAGGTGTTGAAAACCCTTCGTTTCTGGACATTCACCCAACGGGACGTTATCTATTCGCTGTCAATGAAATCGGGCAATATGAAGGCAAAGCAAGCGGTGCTGTCACAGCATTTTTCATTCATCAAAGCACTGGTGAGATTAGTTACCTAAACCAACGTGCGACCGGGGGTGGCGCACCATGCCATGTTAGCGTTGACGCAACAAGGAAGTATCTTCTTGTCGCAAATTACGGAGGCGGAAACGTAGCAGCATTTCCAATCGGAAAAGATGGAAGACTGGGTGAAGCATCTGATTTCGTTCAGCACCAAGGGTCCAGTGTCAACCCAAGAAGGCAATCAGAACCCCATGCACATGCAATCATGATAGATCCAGACAACCGTTTTGCATTCTCACCTGACCTCGGACTTGACAAAATACTCATCTACCAACTGGACTTAGAAAATGGAAAACTCGTCCCTAACACACAACCATGGGTAAGAGTTCACCCAGGTGCAGGTCCACGACATCTTGATTTCCATCCAAACAGGAAATTCGCCTATGTCATAAACGAATTGGATTCTACTTTCACAGCATTTCAGTATGACGCAAGTGCGGGAACCCTTACTGAAATACAAACAATTTCCACTCTTCCAGAAGACTTTGATGGAACAAGTCACTGTGCTGATGTTCACGTCCATCCTTCAGGCAAGTTCCTTTACGGATCCAACCGCGGACATGACAGCATCGTTATCTGTGCAATTGACCAACAAACTGGCATGCTCAGCTACATCGATTGCGAATCAACGCAGGGACAATCACCACGCAACTTCGGACTAAATCCTGATGGCACACTCCTCTTAGCAGCAAATCAGCAAACGAACAACATCGTTACATTCTCTGTTGATACAGACACAGGTAAATTAACACCAACTGGAAGCGTTACGGAAGTACCAACACCAGTCTGTTTAAAAATGCTTGCCTGCAGTGTATAACTGAAAATATATGTAGATTTTAGTATAGTTTGGTCACTTCCCATCTCGTAATCGTAGGGAAGAGGTCACCTCGTCCCATAGGCGTCAATTTAAGGGTTTTGACCTCTTGTGGGAGGGGTTTTCAACCCCGACAGAAGCCAAACGCGCTTCTGACGTTGATTTGGATTTTATGTGCATTTGCTCTCAAATCGGGGTTGAAAACCCGCCAAATGCCATACGCACATTTGGCGTTGTTTCACTCCAACAAGAGAAATGCCAACACTTTTTTCTTAAATTGACGCTTATGGGAAGAGGTCACCTCGTCACTATTATAGTGAAATCCATAAATATGTTGACACTCCCTGGTAGGTGCGGTTTCTAACCGCACGATTTATACAGGTTCGGTTAGGAAACCGAACTACCGTCGTGTATAAGTAATTATGGATTTTACTATAATTGGGTAATAAAACATTTCCCCAACGGTAGGCGCGCTTTGTAAGCGCGCTGTTGCGACTTGATGTGCCAGCGCGCTTACAAAGCGCGCCTACCAGGGAGGTAGATAAAATTACCTGATTTATTTATTAATCTTCATAACCCAATCCCTACGCGTTCAACTACCGATTTTGATTGTCAAAGTTCATTAGGTGTCAACTTAAGGAATTTATTCTCTTGTGGGAGGGGTTTTCAACCCCGACAGAAGCCAAACGCGCTTCTGACGTTGATTTGGATTTTATGTTCATTTCCACTCAAATCGGGGTTGCAAACCCGCCAAATGCCATACGCGCATTTGGCGTTGATTCACTCCCACAAGAGAATATGCCAACACTTTTTTCTTAAGTTGACACCTATGGGGCGGGGAGACCCCGCCCCTACGATTTAGGTTAATTTGGTATTACTCCTTTGACGCATCCGCTAACACTTTCTGTATCTGTTCAATCTCCATACCAAGTTCCGCGTGAAGTGCTTTCACCCGTTGAAACCGGTCCATAAGTCCAGATATCCCCGATGCATAAACTGCTTGTTCTACACCAATATTACGTTGAGGAGCAGCTTTTTTTCTGGTATCAGATTTTGATTGAGTCTTATCCGCTTCGGTTTCTTTCACCCATCCTGAAACACACTTTTTCATACTGAAAGTGTCCTCAATACCATCAGCACGCACAATACAGAACGCACGTGCACCCACTTGTGGATGAAGTCCAACCTTAAAATGTTTAACTTCCTGTCCATCCAATTTCTCATCAGCCTCTGGATGGTATAAAAAGAGTTCATGCATTATTTCACCATCTGTTCCCGATATTGGTTCATCCAAAGGGGTATCAGTTAACAAGTGGTGAACATGCTGTCGTACATCCGCAATTGAAGCGAATGTTTGACCACCTATTTCAAACATCGTTTCTCTCCTATTTCATTTTATGATCTTACAATCCTTTTTGGCTTACATACTCTGTGTTACTATAAGTGTTAATCTGAACATAGACATTCTTGTAGGAGGGTTTTCAGTTCCAATATAACAACTTTACACTAAAAAAATTGGTTTACAATATGACCCTCCCACAAGAGAATACTCAAAATTCAATTATAGTGGATTTTAAAATAAATTTACACTTTCAGGTGTAGGAGGGAACTCCGATTCCCGACTATCAAGACCGTCAGTCGCGATTCGGAGATCGCTCCTACAGAAAACTTGTAAAAATAATTGTATATTTCACTATATAATAAATTTACACTTTCAGGTGTAGGAGGGAACTCCAATTCCCGACTATCAAGGTGTTCAGTCGCGATTCGGAGATCGCTCCTACAGAAAACGTGTAAAAATAATTGTATATTTCACTAAAAAATAAATTTACTCTTTCAGGTGTAGGAGGGAACTCCGATTCCCGACTATCAAGGTGTTCAGTCGCGATTCGGAGATCGCTCCTACAGAAAACGTGTAAAAATAATTGTATATTTCACTAAAAAATAAATTTACTCTTTCAGGTGTAGGAGGGAACTCCGATTCCCGACTATCAAGGTGTTCAGTCGCGATTCGGAGATCGCTCCTACAGAAAACGTGTAAAAATAATTGTATATTTCACTAAAAAATAAATTTACTCTTTCAGGTGTAGGAGGGAACTCCGATTCCCGACTATCAAGGTGTTCAGTCGCGATTCGGAGATCGCTCCTACAGAAAACGTGTAAAAATAATTGTATATTTCACTATATAAACCATAACCTGCTCACCTTCGTTGGCGACGTTTACGTCGATGTTCTCTAAGTTTGTCCCACGGATAGATGAAACAGCGATTAGCCCAATCTTGATACAGTTCATCCAACGCCTTCACCTTTTGCGGATGTTTGTCAGCGATATTGTCTATCTCTGACCGCTCTGCTTCCAGATCGTAGAGTTCCCAATCACCAGGAAATCTACAGACAAGTTTCATATCCCCTTGACGCACAGCACAGTTCCCTTCGTGTTCCCAATACAGGATCTCTTTACCGTTATCCTTATCATCAAAAATCGGAACTAAGCTTGTTCCTTCTAACGGCAAAATCGGTTTGCCATCATGTTCTTCGGGATAGGACGCACCAGAAATCTCTAAACATGTCGGCATAATATCCGTAAGTTGTCCGGGTTGATGCCGTAATTCACCGGTGGATTTTATTCCTTCAGGCCAATGTGCAATCAGCGGTGTAGAAATGCCACCCTCATGCACCCAGTGTTTGTAAAGACGGAACGGCGTATTAGATAGATTTGCCCACGGAACACCATAACTCTGATATGTCGTCTCAGGTCCGGGCATAATACTCGGATCGTTACCACGATACACAGGTTTGCCATCAGATGTTGTTTGCGTACTAATGTGTGTGTCTCTATCGCGTTTCGCTCGCTGACCACCGAGTTCTTCTGCACAGCCACCATTGTCGGCTAAAAATAGAATGAGTGTGTTTTCGTATTCTCCTGTCTCTTTCAACGTATCAATGATACGTCCGATTCCAGCATCCATACGTGTAATTTGTGCAGCATAAACCTCCATCCGACGTTGGTTCCACTCCTTATATTGCGCTTCAGTCCACGGACGTTGTGATCTATCCCGATCTGTCAATCGCCACGCTTCATCCAACAATTTCATCTCACGCATCCGCGACAACCGCTCTTCTCGAAGTTCATCCCATCCCGCTGCGAAACGTCCGTTGTACTTCGCAATGTCCTCTTCGTGCGCATGAAGTGGCCAGTGTGGCGCAGTATACGCAACATAAGTAAAGAACGGACTCTCAGTTTTTCTAAAATGATGATCATGGATGTACTTCACCGCTTCATCGCTGACAGCATCGGTGAAGAAATAACCTTCAGGAAGGTCGTCACTATCAAGCCGTGTGTTATTCCGTGTAAGCGTCTTCGGTTTCCAGAAATGAGCTGCCCCAGAGATAATGCCATAGTATTCGTCAAAACCACGTTGACATGGCCAACTGTGCTTAGGACCATCTGCACCAATGTGACGCGATATATGCCATTTACCACTCATATATGTGCTATATCCTTCTGAACGTACCGCATCTGCGATCGTAATACAGCGGTCATGCAGGTCACCACGATAGCCTTCCAATCCATCGTCATTCATCATGTGTCCCACACCTGTTTGGTGCGCATGAAGTCCCGTAAGCATAGAAGCACGTGATGGACAACACCGCGCAGTGTTATAAAACTGCGTGAACCGAAGACCATCAGAAGCAAGTCCATCAAGATTTGGGGTCTGAACTTCTCCACCATAACACCCCAAATCTGAAAAACCCATATCATCATTTAGGATAAGAACTATATTTGGTTTTTTGTTCTCTGACATAATATACTCCTTTTGTGGTTTATTTCACACGAAATAATATTGTTTTTCCGACAATTAACGTTTCTGATGACTTAATCTACGATGCTCTCTAAGTTTGTCCCACGGATAGATGAAACAGCGGTTAGCCCAATCTTGATACAGATCATCCAACGCCTTCACCTTTTGTGGATGTTTGTCAGCGATATTGTCTATCTCTGACCGTTCTGCTTCCAGATCGTAGAGTTCCCAATCACCTGGAAATCTACAGACAAGTTTCATATCCCCTTGCCGAATAGCACAGTTCCCTTCGTGTTCCCAATACAGGATCTCTTTACCGTTATCCTTATCATCAAAAATCGGAACTAAGCTTGTACCTTCAAACGGCAAAATCGGTTTGCCATCATGTTCTTCGGGATAGGATGCACCAGAAATCTCCAAACATGTCGGCATAATATCCGTAAGTTGTCCGGGTTGATGCCGTAATTCACCGGTGGATTTTATTCCTTCAGGCCAATGTGCAATCAGGGGTGTAGAAATGCCACCTTCATGCACCCAGTGTTTGTAAAGACGGAACGGCGTATTAGATAGATTTGCCCACGGAACACCATAACTCTGATAGGTCGTCTCAGGTCCGGGCATAATACTCGGATCGTTACCACGATACACAGGTTTACCATCAGATGTTGTTTGCGTACTAATGTGTGTGTCTCTATCGCGTTTCGCTGGCGGACCACCGAGTTCTTCTGCACAACCACCATTGTCTGCTAAAAACAGAATGAGTGTGTTTTCGTATTCTTCTGTCTCTTTCAACGCATCAATGATACGTCCGATTCCAGCATCCATACGTGTAATTTGTGCAGCATAAACCTCCATCCGACGTTGGTTCCACTCCTTATATTGTGCTTCAGTCCACGGACGTTGTGATCCATCCCGATCTGTCAATCGCCACGCTTCATCCAACAATTTCATCTCACGCATCCGCGACAACCGCTCTTCTCGAAGTTCATCCCATCCCGAAGCGAAACGTCCGTTGTACTTCGCAATGTCCTCTTCGTGCGCATGAAGTGGCCAGTGTGGCGCAGTATACGCAACATAAGTAAAGAACGGACTCTCAGATTTTCTAAAATGATGATCATGAATGTACTTCACCGCTTCATCGCTGACAGCATCGGTGAAGAAATAACCTTCAGGAAGATCGTCACTATCAAGCCGTGTGTTATTCCGTGTAAGCGTATTCGGTTTCCAGAAATTAGCTGCCCCAGTGATAATGCCATAGTATTCGTCAAAACCACGTTGACAAGGCCAACTGTGCTTAGGACCATCTGCACCAATGTGACGCGATATATGCCATTTGCCACTCATATATGTGCTATATCCTTCTGAACGTACCGCATCTGCGATCGTAATACAGCGGTCATTCAGGTCACCACGATAGCCTTCCAACCCATCGTCACCCATCATGTGTCCCACACCTGTTTGGTGCGGATGAAGTCCCGTAAGCATAGAAGCACGTGATGGACAACACCGAGCCGTGTTATAAAACTGTGTGAACCGAAGCCCACCAGAAGCAAGTCCATCAAGATTTGGGGTCTGAACTTCTCCACCATAACACCCCAAATCTGAAAAACCCATATCATCATTAAGGATAAGAACTATATTTGGTTTTTTGTTCTCTGACATAATATATACTCCTTTTGTGGTTTTATACCATTTCTAATTACAGGACTTAAGCATTATAGTAGATTTTAGAATTATTTTTACACTTTCAGGTGTAGGAGGGAACTCCGATTCCCGACTATCAAGACGTTCAGTCGCGATTCGGAGATCGTTCCTACAGAACAAGTGTAAACCTAATTGTATATTTCACTATAAATGGTATACGTGCTTTGTAAGCGCGCCGGAAGCCAAAAAATACTGAAATTACATCATTCTTGCCATAATTCTTGATTGGATCATGAAAACTGCGTAAGTCCTGCTTAATTGTATATTTCACTATAAATCGTAGACGTGCTTTGTAAGCGCGCCGGAAACCTAAAAAATACTGAAATTACATCATTCTTGCCATAATTCTTGATTATTTATGAAAATTGCGTAAGTCCTGCTTAATTGTATATTTCACTATAAATCGTAGACGTGCTTTGTAAGCGCGCTGGAAGCCGAAAAAATACTGAAATTACATCATTCTTGCCATAATTCTTGATTATTTATGAAAACTGCGTAAGTCCTGCTTAATTGTATATTCACTATAAATGGTAGGCGTGCTTTGTAAGCGCGCCGGAAACTGAAAAAATACTGAAATTACATCATTCTTGCAATAATTCTTGATTGGATCATGAAAACTGCGTAAGTCCTGCTTAATTGTATATTTAACTATAAATGGTAGGCGTGCTTTGTAAGCGCGCTGGAAGCCAAAAAAATACTGAAATTACATCATTCTTGCAATAATTCTTAATTATTTATGAAAACTGCGTAAGTCCTGCTTAATTGTATATTCACTATAAATGGTAGGCGTGCTTTGTAAGCGCGCTGGAAGCCAAAAAAATACTAAAATTACATCATTCTTGCAATAATTCTTGATTATTTATGAAAATTGCGTAAGTCCTGCTTATAATAAATACTTAGCAAGAAAACCATTTAGTCCCGTAGGGACGATATGTTTATAGAAAAACGCCATAGGACATACTCTTTAGTCCCGTAGGGACGATATGTGTGCATTATAAACCTAATATATGTAAAAACTTTGAAAACAATGGGTTAACTGGCACAAGTAGTTAATTGTATATTTCACTATAAAAGAAGTATCTAAAGTATCTATCAAAGCTTGCTTGACGTTAGTGAACTGTGGACATCGTAGGGGCGCGGTTTCCTCGCCTGTGTCCAACCTCTGTTCAGGCGGGGAGACCCCCGCCCCATAAGCGTCAATTTAAGGATTTTGACCTCTTGTGGGAGGGGTTTTCAACCCCGATTTTACGCGCTTTTCCTCTCAAATCGGGGTTGAAAACCCCTCCCACAAGAGAAACACCAACACTTTTTTCTTAAATTGACGCCTATGGGACGGGGAGACCCCCGCCCCATAAGCGTCAATTTAAGGATTTTGACCTCTTGTGGGAGGGGTTTTCAACCCCGATTCTACGCGCTTTTCCTCTCAAATCGGGGTTGAAAACCCCTCCCACAAGAGAAACACCAACACTTTTTTCTTAAATTGACGCCTATGGGGCGGGGAGACCCCGCCCCTACGCACAGTAACCAAAACTTTACACACCCGGGAATTCGGGGTATGAACTTCTCCACCATAACACCCCAAATCTGAAAAACCCATATCATCGTATAGGATAAGACGATATTTGGTTTTTTGTTCTCAAGCATATTGTAGATACCTGCTTAAAATGTTTTGGTCACTAAAATTCAGCTTTTCAATGAACCTTAATAGGTGAATCGTTATCGTTTACAGTGTTTAGTAGTAAGTGACTACTGTCTTCAGTAGCAAGCATATTGAAAAATGTCTTCGCTTCTGCATAAGCTGCTACAGGAATTGTACGTTGTTTTAGGATAAATATTAGACGATAAGTAACCAAGTTATCATGTTGGCGATACTCTCTCTGCATTGCAGCAAAACCTATATCGGACTGAACGTCTTTGGGCAACACAGCACGCAAACCATCAGGTAGGTGTATCTGGATACTTTTCTCAAGTTTCATAGGATAACTGAGATCAAGCGGATAGATCCGTTCCACTGAGGCAACAATTTCAGCATAACCACTGAATTCATCAATCGGCAATGGAAGAAGTAACTTATTTTCTAAGTGCTTCATATAATCATCTACTTCAAAATCAATTTCAATCTCCAAGGGTATATCAAGATTTCCTACATCAGAAAGGTATGAGGAAGCAATACGGATATTTGGGAATTGACCACTTAACTCAGTTGCAAAAGTCTTCTTCCATTCAGTTCTATGAACCTGTTGATATTTCCAGCGCGCATCCAAACTATATTGTCCCGTCATGCGAAGACGAATCTTGCCAGTTGCACTACCGTTACGACTAACCCATAATTCTGTTTCTGACACAAGGTGATTGGATTCTGGGGGAAAAATAGGTATGTCAACAAATGTACCGTGTGTATCCCCAATCAGTAATCCTGTTCGACCTTGGTTTGTGTAAGGTAAATCCCCATAACTACAAGTTGTTGATGTCGGATCCAACCATATATAGTTATTAGCGTCAGTCGGAATTGCTGCAATCATATGGTTAAACTGACTTAGGGTAGGTAAAGATGTGTCAACTCTCTGATATGGTGATACGCTCAACATAACAGGATACGCCTTTATACCAAACAGGTCCAGCATAGAAATCAGCAAAGTGGTTTTGTCCTTGCAATCACCATACTGTTTCTGGAGCACTTCGGCTGCAGGTGAGGGTTGGTATGCACCTTCTCCAAGTTCAATCCCAACATAACGAATCTGCTTGGATACAAAGTAGTATAAAGTCCGTATTATATCCTCCTCTGTTGTGAGCCTTTCTGTCAGTTCTTCCACAGTTTTCTGTAGATGCACATCAGGTGCATAACGTCCTTTTGCAAGGCTTTTATACCAAGTATACACATCGTTCCATGTTCCAATAGATGAAAAACTCAAACGTGGTACGATGTCGTTTATATGCGGCATACCCTCTTCTAACTTCAGTGCTGATGTCTCTCCATTCCGCCATATATACAAAACAATTCCGTCTTCATTGTAAGATATTTCCGGTTCAATTTCAAAGTTGTCAGTTTTCCATTGAAAATGATAGTCTTGTGGTAACCTGAGTGCAAAAGCAGTCTCAAGCGTTATTTCTGTTGACTGAAAGTTGTAACCACCTGTAACCCATGTTTTTTGTCCAGTAACACGTTCTATTTTATCCTCAAGTGTAACCTTATATTCAATACAGACCCCTGGTGCAAGTCCTACCATTGAGATGACACGCCACATCGTATCTGAATAGAGATTTCGGGATAGTAAACCTGGTGGTGTAACATCGTTGAACGCTTCATCGGGAGGGAGACGCACCGTACCATCAAGTGCAATTGTCCGTGCAATGTTAACACCAATATTTTGCGAATTCGGTTGATATGGGATGGCAATATCACCATATTTTTGTATACCCCGTTCATTCAAAATCTTTACAACTTGATGTGTTGTATAACGGGACTGCCCTGTCGGTAGTACATCATGGCTAAAATGATTAAAGAGTATAACAACATCCGCGTCTGGATATTCTTTCAAGGTAGGCGCATTGGCAATTATATGGGATACATCCGTCTCAAATATTGCAACAGGAGGGACAGATAGAACCTGGACTGACGTAGTTTGCAAACTTGCAAGTGCTTGCAACCGAGAAACTGCCAATAGATTGTCTGGGTCAACCTCCAAAAGTTGCTGGTATTGCAGTTGTGCTTCAAAGTAACGTTGATTATCTTCATAGAGTGATGCAAGCTGCTGTCGCACCCACACATCATTCGGAAACAACCGTATTGATTCCCGATATTCTGCAATCGCTTCACCGACTTCCCCTCGCTGTAGAAAAATCAATCCTAAGTAATTATGTAAATTTACAGAATCAGGATGTTCACAGGCAGGATCAAGTTTCAAGACTTTACGAAGTTGTGCTTCTGCCTCATCAAGTCTGTTCAACTGTTTATAGACTAAACCGAGATGATTCAACGCATAGAGATTATCTTTAGAAATGCTAAGTACGCGTTCATAATACTGCGCTGATTTTTCATAATGTCTTAATTTCTCATTGATATAACCAACATAGTTGAGTGCAGTAATGTTACTTGGTTCAAGGTTCAAAAATGCTAAAAAAGCAGCCTCTGCTTCTTCATATTCCTCAAGATGAAAGTAAATTTCCGCAATCTTATATTGGGGTTCACTGGATTTCGGACGAATCTTTACTGCTGCTTGGAAAGCCTCAAGCGCGTCTGAAAACAGCCCCTGTTTTAGTGCTTCATTACCGACTCTAATTTGTTCGCGCCACTGCTTATTGCGTTCAATCAACGGATCAACAATCACCGGAGAAACAGGTTGTGACTTTTCAAATAAAGCACATCCGAAAACTGCCACAAGCAGGATTAACACCATACATTGAAAACATCGACGTAACATTATTCCTTGTCTCCACTATCAACAATAAGTTTCGTGTTTTTTGCATGCCTCTCTTTATCACGATCTGTTCTCTTTAACATAGATTTTTTAAACGCATCTTCAAGTTGAACACCGGTCTGATTTGCCAAACATAGCAAGACGAACAGAATATCTGCCATTTCATCTGCAAGATTACTATCTTTTTCATTTTCCTTGTAACTTTGTTCCCCATATTCGCGTGCCATTATCCGTGCCAACTCACCAACCTCCTCCATGAGGATAGTAGTATTGGTCAATTCCGAAAAATAACGCACTCCTACGGAGTTAATCCAGTCATCAACTATTTTTTGGCAGTTTTCAAGCGTATAATCCATCAGTCGCAATTCCATTTAATTTAGCGTATATAAAGCAGGACATACGCACCTAACGGTAGACGTGCTTTGTAAGCGGGGAATGCCAAAAGGCATTCATACCGTTGATTTGGGGGAATACCATAAGGTATTCATACCGTTGATTTCTTGATTTGGCGCTGGAAACACAAATAATGTTGAAAATTACATCTTTTTCATCACAATTCTTGATTAAATCATGAAAACTGCGTAAGTCCTGCAAAGATTGTAGCAGCAATCATTGCAGAAGTAAACCTAATTTCACAGTGTGGGTGTGTAAAGTTTTTGCACAAAGGTACAAACTTTTGTTCTCTTTAGTCCCGTAGGGACGCAATGTTTATAGAAAGACGTTATCACCCCTCTCTTTAGTTCCGTAGGAACGACATAAAAGGTTAAACATATCGTCCCTACGGGACTGTATATAAGACAATCCCAATAACATTAGGTATTGACACAGGGAGTCATAGTAACAGGACTTACGCACCTAACGGTAGGCGCGCTTTGTAGACGGGGAATGCTAAAAGGCATTCATACCCGGGGAATGCCTAATGGAGATTAATAAATAAATTAGGTGATTCTATCTAACCCACCCTGGTAGGCGTGTTGGCACATCAAGTCCCAATAGCGCGCTTACAAAGCACCAAATCAACGGTATGGGTGTGTAAAGTTTTTGCACAGAGGTACAAACTTTTGTTCTCTTTAGTCCCGTAGGGACGCAATGTTTATAGATAGGTGTAATCACCCTCTCTTGAGTTCCGTAGGAACGACATAGAAGAATAAACATATCGTCCCTACGGGACTAAAGAACTGGGAAGGGTACTTGTTTTCTATAAACATATCGTCCCTACGGGACTGAAGAGTATAGTTGATATTAACAATATTTCCTTATATTGACACCTATGGGTCTCTGTGCCCGCAATCTCTCATTTAATCAGTTGCGGCGGTGCACAGAGACCCCGCTCTACAATGGAGAATGTGCAGTTTGTGCAAAAACTTTACACACCCCAACGGTATGAATGCCAAAAGGCATTCCCCGCCTACCGTGAGAGAAATATTTATTACCGAATTAATAAATTAATCTTCATATGGCATTCATACCGTTGATTTCTTGATTTGGCGCTGGAAACCGAAAAAATGCTGAAAATTACACCATTTTCGTCATAATTCTTCATCAAATCATGAAAACTGCATAAGTCCTGTTAAGAAAAAAGTGTTAGCATTTCTCTTGTGGGAGGGGTTTTCAACCCCGATTTGAGTGGAAATGAACATAAAATCGGGGTTGAAAACCCCTCCCACAAGAGGTCAAATTCCTTAAATTGACGCTTATGGGTGCTTTGTAAGCACACCCCATAGGTGTCAACTTAAGAAAAAAGTGTTGGCATATTCTCTTGTGGGAGGGGTTTTTAACCCCGATTTGAGTAGAAATGAACATAAAATCGGGGTTGAAAACCCCTCCCACAAGAGGTCAAATTCCTTAAATTGACGCTTATGGGTGCTTTGTAAGCACACCCCATAGGTGTCAACTTAAGAAAAAAGTGTTGGCATATTCTCTTGTGGGAGGGGTTTTCAACCCCGATTTGAGTGGAAATGAACATAAAATCGGGGTTGAAAACCCCTCCCACAAGAGGTCAAATTCCTTAAATTGACGCTTATGGGTGCTTTGTAAGCGCACCCCCGATGGTAGGCGGGGAATGCCTAAATGGCATTCATACCGTTGATTTCTTGATTTGGTGCTTTGTAAGCGCACCCCGATGGTAGGCGGGGAATGCCTAAATGGCATTCATACCCGGGGAATGCCAAAAGGCATTCATACCCGGGGAATGCCAAAAGGCATTCATACCGTTGATTTCTTGATTTGGTGCTTTGTAAGCGCGCTGGAAACCGAACAAATGCTGAAAATTACACCATTTTCGTCATAATTCTTCATCAAACATGAAAACTGATTAAGTCCTGAATATATTATAATCAGTTGAATCTTGTTTAGATTGCAAATTAGGTTTGATTTCAAAAAGTCTTCAAATGTACAATATCAATCAGAAGAGGGGATTTACGATTAACTTCAGGGTTATTCATTTTTAAGAACCTATCGTTATGCCAGTTAACTTTGGGTTAAGATTAGTAATTATAGAGGATTTTTATGGTATTCTTGATTTTGGTCTGAAAAAGAATGGGGTAACTCCCAAGAATAAGCTAACTCAAGGATTAACAACTCTGATAGAATTTACTCAATAAATTGAAAACTAAATAACCCTGCGATTCACTTACACACCTCTTGATATTATTAGGAATAAATTGTATACTTAACAGCATATTTTTACATTATCAAAAGGAACTATACATGGGAATTACAGATAAAGAATTACAATCTTATGAAGCGAATGGGTTTCTACTTAAAAAAGGTATCGTTTCATCAGAAGACATTGAAAACATTATGACGGAAATTGATGATATTCATAACCGTATGGCAGAAAATCCCACCCCAGGTATTGGTATCTCATGGGAGGTCTACGAAGACGACCCAGACCACCCACCTCTTATAAAGCAGCTCATGCATAGTGAGTTAGTCAGTCCGACCCTTAACCGCCTTCTTCGCTCAGATGCTGTGCTTGATGTCCTTGAAGCTATGATGGGACCTGACATCTCTTTATTCCATAGCAAACTGCTCCCCAAAGCAGGTGGTGACGGTACTGCTATCCCTTGGCACCAAGATTATGCTTACTGGAAAAACGATAGCAACAAACCTGTAATGATAAACTGCCAACTCGCAATTAATGAAGCAACACTTGAGAAAGGATGTATCCAATTTATACCAGGAAGCCATAACTGGGGTTTGCAAGAGCATGAACGAAAACATCAGACCTTTGGAGTTTTTCTACCCGGTCACTATCAGGAACGTGAGGACGCAGTCGCTGTAGAAATGGAGGCAGGAGACGCAGTCTTTTTTAATGCTCTCGTAATACACGGTTCTGCCCCTAATGTATCTAAAAAGGATAGATTGATGAATACCTTCGCCTATAATGTTACAGGTAACGGCACATCTCGGTCACGTGAAATATTACGCGGTAAGGAGATTGTTTCTTGAAAACGCCAAAACCCTTTTGGATATTCTTTAGTATCTTACTTTTTGCCACTGTGTTAGGTTGTGGAAACGACGAAACAACAAGGGGCAACGATGCACCAATCATCGCTGTGTTTGAAGCAGAATCGGAAGTCGTTCTTCCAGGCACACAGGTACCTATTCAACTAAAAGCCATAGATTACAATAACGATGTGTTGACATATTCATGGTCTGCAAACTATGGTGATATTGAAGGAGACGCAAACGGTGCTTTATGGACTGCACCTGAAACCGAACAGAAATATCATATACAGGTCACTGTAAACGACGGTGATAAATCGACCACAAGCACTTTGGATATCGTCGTTTGGCTCGGAAGAGAAGGCAACTATTACCCCTTAGCAGAAGGTAACATCTGGAGATACCAAAATACTAAAGGGACAATTATTACGTTTGAAGTCATAGATACTATACAGATACATCTTGAAAATGGTGAGACTTTAGACAGTTTTGTACTGCAGAAATCAAGTAATGAACAGGGAACAGAAAACATTGTAAACTATTCATATCTCGGACACAGCTATGATGAAAACGGTGAAGTGTCAGGCATTATTCAGCATGCGCAGAACATCACTTCTGGTACTGAGGATACAATGACATTCACCCCATATTTGCCGCTGTATCAGTTTCCACTCTACCCATGTAAAAAATGGGAAGTCAGATTTCAAGCAGAATTAGTGCCAGAACTTTTTCCATTGGGAAGAGGTACAGACAAATTTGAAGTACTGTCCATTGAAACGGTTACTGTTCCAGCGGGAACCTATGAGGATGTGTTTCAGGTTCAAGAGTCGTTTACATGGGGAATGGACTTTGATACTGCTAAATTCACTCTTGACACTACCGTAACAAAAAAGTGGCTTGCACCTAATATCGGCCTGATAAAATTTACGCAAACGCAAATCAGGAACGATGTTCCAGTTGAATCAGAATTTGAACTTGAATCTTACGAACTTGTAAGCGATTCAAAGTAACACATAAGGATTTATGCATTGAAAGATACGACAAATAATTTGGATATACTCACCACTACAGTCGGTTCGTATCCAGTCCCGATGTGGCTACACTCTATGCCTACAGAACAAGCATTAATTGATGCAACACGAGTTGTTGTTGATATACAAAAACAACTCGGAATTGACCTACCTACAGACGGCGAACTTTATCGTTTTGACGTCAACCACCCCGAAACAAATGGAATGATTGACTATTTTATACGTCCTTTATCAGGTGTCAGAGCTGAAATTGGACGGAGGGAATGGTATGAATTTCGACAGAAACAGACAATGTCATTCCGAGCAAAACCCGCTGGTGTTGTTGAGAACGACATAGGTGAAGGCACATTAAATCTTGTTTCAGATTGCTCACGTGCTGTGGAAGTAGCAGGTAAACATATCAAATTTACTGTGACAAGTCCATATATGCTTGCACGTACCCTGTTAGACAAACACTATGATGACTTTGACACGTTACTCGCTGACTTGGCTAAAGTGTTAGCTGCACAAGTGAAGGATTTAGATTGTGCTTGTCTGCAAATAGATGAAGCGAATATACCCGGTAATCCTGATGATGGACCGCGTGCAGCAGCTGCAATTAATGTCGTGCTTGATGCATTTGATGGTGAGAAAGCAGTTCATTTTTGCTTCGGTAATTATGGAGGTCAGGTCATCCAAAGAGGTAGTTGGAAAGCGTTAATCGATTTTCTAAATATGCTCAGATGTGACCATCTCGTGTTAGAGTTGAAACACCGTCCGGATGCGGATCTACAAGCTTTGAAGGATGTATCTTCAAACATTCGTCTCGGAATCGGTGTGATTGATGTGAAGCTCAACCCCATTGAAACCCCTGATGATGTTGCAGCAAGTATTGAAAGAGCAGAGCATGAATTGGGACCAGGTCGAGTGGGATGGGTACATCCCGATTGCGGTTTTTGGATGTTACAACGGTCTGTTGTTGATCGTAAGATAGAATCTCTTGTAAAAGGTAGAAATAAGTATCTGGGTATTACTTAAAAAAATATATAATTACGAGAACAAGCAATCAAGAAGCCAACAATTGCATTATCTTCATAATAGGTGTGCATATCTTCAATGGTGGTGTGTGCTTTAGACATACACCACCTTTTTCATTATAGTAACTCAAGTTGCTACCTATAAAGTTTAGACGAATCAACACCGTTTTTTATAGAGTATAAAACACTTTTCGGCAGTATTTGTAGCACAAACTTTTAGTTTGTGCATCTTTATGACGCAAACTAAAAGTTTGCGCTACAAAATATAGGCTATTTATCAACACTTTTTTGATAATAGATGATGTTTCTAGGTCTAATTATTCTAGGTAGCAACTTGGGTTATAGTACAGGACTTACGCACCCGACGGTAGGCGCGCTTTGTAAGCGCGCTGGAAACACAAAAAATGTTGAAAATTACATCATTTTCAACACAATTCTTGATTAAATCAAGAAAACTACGTAAGTCCTGTAATAAAAGAAGACATTTCTTTCAAGGAGAATAATGTTTCAAATTCACCTACCACTACTGAAAAAGTACCAGACCATTGCTGGTGTTGCTGGGGGGATAGGATTCTGTCTTGGAATAGTTATTCCGATAATCGGCATGTTAATGTGGAATTGGCAATGTCCATTTGGAATTGGCAACTTACAAACTGTAGCTTTCTTAGTACTCACAGGATTGATCAGCGCAATGGTCTTAGGCAATCTCGTTGCTTTTATATTAGTCCGAATAGCAAAATTCCAGCAGGCTTCACAAAATAATTCAAAGAAAACAGGAGACTTAGATGGGAATTGAAATATTTGATCTTGATGTGTTATATCTCTTAATGCTTATGGGGGTAGGGTTGTGTGCGGGTTTTATAAACGCAATGGCATTTGGAGGATCAATGTTAACTGTTCCTACTCTAATTTTCCTAATACCTTATGCCATTAATATCTCAACTCTACGCCCTGGAATAGACCCATCAAATATTGCAAATGGTACCAATAGAGTGGCAATTTTATTTCAAAATTTGAGTGCAATTCTTGGATTCCGACGCAAAGGTGTTTCAAATTTTCGACACGCTATTGTACTTACAATCCCAGCATTTTTAGGCGCAGGTATTGGAGCACTCATTGGAACTGAAACTCCTGACGAGGCGTTCAAGCCTATTCTTGCAATTGTTATGTTGACTATGCTACTTTTAACATTTTTTAATCCAACTGAGTGGTTACACAAAAAAATTAATCCAAGTAGGACAGAATATAGAATCATCACTACCGCCGCACTTTTCCTTGTTGGAATCTATGGTGGATTTATCCAGATAGGAACTGGATTGCTAATTATAGCAACTTTACAGATACTTGATGGAGAAGACTTGGTCATTACCAACGCGCACAAGGTATTTATAATTTTCTTCTACACATTTATTGCTTTAGTTATTTTTGTTAGCAAAGGGCAGGTCAATTGGGTATTGGGTTTAACCCTTGCAATAGGAAACTCTACAGGTGCATGGGTAGGTAGCCATTTTGCTGTGAAGATGGGTGATAAGTGGATTAAGGTGGTATTAGTAATTGCAGTAATCGCTTCTGTAACAAAACTCATTTGGGACACATTTAATGCCTGAAATCTCAAATTAGAACAGGTTGCCAACATGAGCAACTTATTCACTAATTAGTTAGACTAAAAGATTGTATACGATTTGAAACTAATTCTGTTCCAGAAGTTTTGGTTAATGCATGTAATAGGTTCAATATTTGTTCAGTAATGTCTGCTTGTTTTCTAACAGTTTTTAGATTAACTTGTTTTAGTTTCTTCAAGGGTTTTTCGTCTTCTTCAGATATCACTACAACCATACCATCCCCCCATCCTAATTCTAAAAAGGCATCGTTGCAATTATACTTTTCATCAAAAACTTTGATTATTGGTTGTTGTAACTTTAATAACTGCATTTTAGCATTCTGTATTGCTGTTCCCAGTGGCAACAATGTAGGATTTTCGTTGTTTGCCTTTTTGTATAGAGGAAGGTTCCATAATAGAACAGGTTTTTCAATGCGCTGAGCAAGTAGGATTAACCTAACAAGCCGTCTCCAATCTGAAGGTTGTTCAAGACTCTCGTCATTTCCTTTCAATACTACAAGCTTTACATCTTGAAGTTCAGCGAAACCAGCGAATTCAAAATTGCCTTGTCCACCTGACCTGTCACCGTAGAGTTGAATAGTTTTGCTAAATGGATGCATTTTACAATACCTTCGCCATTTTTGAGTGCTTCAGTTGAATGAGTATATAGTGTTGATCTACCATTGCTCTGTGATATTGTTAGGATTATATAAATAAAAATAACTTCAGGTTTTCGTTGAAGTTTTTTTATCATTGTAGGGTTATTTAGTTTTAAGAGTTTTCTGTTATTGAGATTTACTGAAAGTTAATACCCAGGTTTGGTTTCCTAACCGAACTTTCTGCATCAGTTTTAGATTATTGAAAAATGAATATCGCTCTTTAGTCCCGACAAATGCCATACGCGCATTTGGCGTTGATTTGGTAGGGTTGATATGTTTATTTTTCTATGTCGTTCCTACGGAACTCAAGAGGGTTAGATAACATGTTTCTATAAACATATCGTCCCTACGGGACTAAAGACATGGACAAGATGGCAACACATAAAATTAACGACATAGCAAAATATTATCAAAAATATTGAAAACTGAATAACCCTGTTATCATAGCCTCTAATTTGACAGAATAATTTATATGCACAATCTGGAAGAATGTGCTACAACTGCCCGCACAATCTGGCAAAATGTGCTACAACTGCCCGCACAATCTGGAAGAATGTGCTACAACTGCCCGCACAATCTGGAAGAATGTGCTACAACTGCCCGCACAATCTGGAAGAATGTGCTACAACTGTCCGCACAATCTGGCAAAATGTGCTACAACTGCCCGCACAATCTGGAAGAATGTGCTACAACTGCCCGCACAATCTGGCAAAATGTGCTACAACTGTCCGCACAATCTGGCAAAATGTGCTACAACTGCCCGCACAATCTGGAAGAATGTGCTACAACTGTCCGCACAATCTGGCAAAATGTGCTACAACTGCCCGCACAATCTGGAAGAATGTGCTACAACTTGCCCGCACAATCTGGCAAAATGTGCTACAATTGCCCGCACAATCTGGAAGAATGTGCTACAACTGCCCGCACAATCTGGAAGAATGTCTATTATTGGCGAAGGTATTGATTTTATATATAGAATTTATACTTGGCATTTGCCATGTTGTTATAAAAAAAGCAGGGAGGTGATGTTTCACACCTTCCCTGCCTGAATGAATGTGTGTAAGAGATTACTCTCCGCTACGACCACCGATTGCGTTTAAAACAAACCATCCAATACCTGCAGCGACTGTAGTGATAACAACGAGTGAACGCTTAACTGTGGAAACCTCTTCATGCACACCTTGAGCGTCCTTTATCATCATCTTAATTTCACTGATAGCATTTTGATTCGTCTCAATATTCGCCAATGCAGTTTTCACGTCTCCTTGAAGAGCATTAATACTATTTTGGGCAGCTTTCAAATCCTTTTGTAGAGTACCAAGCATCTCATTTGACTTGTCAAGTTGCCCCTTAACTCCTTCTATATTTTTCTGGAGTGTGTTTCTGGTATTTCTAATAACTTTTGTGACGTCTGTAGTTGATTTGCTATTTGCTTCCTTGATTGCTTCAAGAGTCTCATCTTGGGATTTCAAACTTTTTTCAAGTTCTTTAATTTGATCTTGAAGTTTCTTTGCACTCCCTTTCAGTTCCTCAATTTGAGTCATCAACTTTTTCTGTGCACCTTTAGACTCCTCAAGTTCAGTCTGCAATTTCTCCAATTCTTCCTGATCAATCTTGACTTTGTCTTCCATTTCATCCTTTATTTCTTTCATCATATGTATTGGAATACGCAGCTTTTCGCCAGGATAGATTAGGTGAGGATTTGTGAAGTCATTATACTTGCTCAACTCACGCCAACGTAGCGGATCTTTCAAATGTTCTTGGCAAAGATCCCAAAGCGTATCACCTTTATTAATGGTGATCAACGAGGTCTCGGTATCATCATCTGCTGTGTCCTTTGGTGTAATTCTTGCTGAAGCAGTAAGGACATAAACACCACTTAGGGCGACACAGAGATAAAGAATGAATGTTAATTTTAGTGTGGCTTTTATCATATTCATCAGTATTCTCCTTATTAAATGCTAAAATTCATAAGACACGGAAACAAATTGCGTTGTTCCTGTGTCATTAATTTCATTTGTCAAGTCGTCCTGTATGGCGTAGTCAACTTGTAAACCGGCAATGTTAACACCAAATCCCCCGAAAAGGCTCTGAACATCGCGTGATGCTTTGCTCCCTGCACGAAGTGAAAATTCGGTAGATCTGTTTGTCATTATTGTGTATTCAACACCACCACGTATGCTAAATGCACTTCTGTCAAGGTTGACGAATTCATGTTCTATATCAGCAGCAAACGTAACAACGTTCCCCATGTATAGATCATAAGCAACGCCGGCGTTTATTACCATTGGGATGGTGGCTCCATCTTCACCAAATGAAGAACCGAGGTATTTTGCGACGATACCGTAGTGAAATGTTGGTACTTCAATATTACCATCATTCATTTCATTTGAATGCGCATGGAGTACTTGTCCTTTCATTCTTTCTGCAACATCAATGTGAAGTGCGTGACCCATCAGACCGATATCAACGCCACCGAAACCACTCTGGTTGTCAACGTCATCAACACCGAAACTATCCATTAACATACGTCCAGTTAGACCGACATTAAAGTTGCCGAAGGCAATACCATAAGAAAGTGAATATGCATTTGTACTATAATCTGCTGTACCGCCAAGAACACCGTCTACATCACGTATATCGTAATCAGAAACGCCAAAATTAGTGGCAGCTAATCCGATAGAACCGTAATCTCCAAGCCTTTTTGTTATTGCGACAAAATTATGGCTTCTATCAAGTGATAATTTTTGTGTAGAAAAGTTTAGACTGAGGTCTGCCGAAGAACCGAGTCCTGCGGGGTTCCAGACTGTGGCTGTGGCATCTTCTGCTATTGCTGTGAATGCACCCCCTAAACCAATAGAACGTGCCCCTGCGCCGAGACGTAAATGAGGCATAACGTTCACCTGATGCTCATCGGCGAAACAGACAGGTGACACAGCAAGGATAAGAAATAGAGCGGCGATTGAACCGCATAGCAATTTTTGCTTTGTGAGAGACATTTATCTCCTCCTTCGTAGTCGCGTCATCGGAAATTGGGATATCCCAATTTCCGATTCGCGAACGACTGATTACTTAGCGCGTCAGAGCGAGCTTTAGTATGGCGTATTCGGGCTCGATACCATCTGTCACTACAATTTCGCAGAAATAGATGCCGCGAGCTAAGTTTTCGCCACTGCTGGTTTTTCCGTCCCATTGAGTTCCGTGTCTACCGATGTAATTACCAGCAGACATAACTTCATTGTCCTTTAGGACTCGAACTGGGCGGAGAGTCACGTCATAGATGACAATACTGACAGTGGATGTCCGGTTTAGAGTGAAGGAAATCCGCGTACTATCCTTAAACGGATTAGGATGATTATACGGCTTCACTGCTAATATTGGAGCGTCCGAATACTCAACAAAGAAACTGAACTGATAAACAGCGGTGTTTGCTTTGCGAGCACCATCGTTATCTTCAGGGACGTTACCCTGTTGATGCGCATTGTCAGAAACTTCTAACTTGACCACATATTCTCCTGGTTCAAGATATTCATCAGGGAATACAGGTGAAGAAAGTGTATATAGAACTTGCGTTGCTGATTTTTGATCATCAGTAAGATCAATTGGAGCAACCAACGTTCCCCCACCTTTCTTCGGTGCTTCTATAACAAGTTTGATGGAACCGACATTCACGCCAGTTTCTGCATCGCCATAAGTTAGCGATATAGTGGGTCTGGCATTTTCTTTATCGTCGTTCCCAGTTTGCTTATTGAACGTTTGCTTATAGGTCAAACGTGCACCGTCTTGAGGTGCTGACGATGTGATGATGGGTGCAGCGGTATCAAAGTCAACCGTAAATACACCTTTCGCTGATGAAGAGTTACCATTTGTATCAGTTGCACGAACTTCAATTGTATAAGAGCCTTCATCAAGAGGGTTCTCTGGCATGAAATCTGCGCGAGTGATACCTGTAACATCTGCTTCAGCATCGTCCATTGTACCACCTGTAACTTCTTCGCCATTATCATCCATCACGGTGATAATGATTTCAGCTACTCCGGATTCATCATTGGCACTTGCCGAAACAGTCGGAAGTCCTCTGTGAATAGTTCCCGAAGGAGTGATAGAAGAGATAATAGGTGCGGTGGTGTCAATAACTACAGTAAATGACCAAGTGTGAACCGTTGTGCCACCCAAACTCTCTGCAATAACTTGCATAGTATGTGTGCCTGGTTCAAAACTATCTGAAATCTCAATTTGTCCATTCTTAATCTTGTCAGCTGTAATCCTATGATTTGCTGGTCCAGGATCAACACTGCTAACAAACGGAACAAACCCTTTATTCACGTCATTTTCATCGCGAATATAGAATTCAACACTCAAGATATCAGATTGTTCGTCGGTAATTACAGCAGAAATGTTTACCCAACTATCTTTGACGATACCAGATGGTCCTACTTCTGAAATGACAGGTGGTGTTGTGTCTAACATCACATTGAAAACAACAGTTGCTTGCGCAGTCTTTTCGTTTTCATCGGTGACTTCAACCATTACAATATACTCACCAGTAGCCAAATCATCTGAAGGTGTATAAGTGAATTGATTTTCTTCAACTTCTACAGGTGCATCTTCGCCGTTGATGGTAAATGTTGTCAACTCTACCTCTGTCATACCAGTGAAATGACCTCTGAAAATCGGTTTACCTTGATAGTAGGTCTGACCTGCAGCAGGTGAAAGAATCGCAACACTTGGTCCTGGTATATCTACAATGAAATCAACAGAAGTCGTTGCAGACTCACCGTTTGAATCTGTCACTTTTGCAGTTGCTCTATATTGCCCATGTAATAATTCAATCTCACCTGTGAATTGATTACCGTCATGTTTAGACACATCAACATTTTCGCCACCAACTGTAAGAACTACTGCGACATCACCAACTCCTGTATACTCGCCATTGACAATTATTGAACCATTGTCATAAGAGGTGCCAGCTACAGGTGATTGAATTGTTACTGTCGCTTCAGGATATACAATTGAGAACGTCGTTGACGCATCAGCTGTTTCGCCATTGGCATCCATCACTGAAACGGATACTGTATGACTACCTTCACCCAACTTGTCAGATAAGTTATAAGTAAACTCATTACCATCTGGTTCAAGTACTATCACATCACCACTATCAACCGTTAGCATAACGGATACAGGTGCGACACCAATAAACGAACCTGAAATATGACGATAGGTGTGATCATAAGTGTCGCCTGCTTCAGGAGAGGATATAGAAACTGAAGCATCAGGATAGACAACTGAGAATGTCGTTGTCGCATCAGCTGTTTCGCCATTGGCATCCATCACTGAAACGGATACGGTATGGCTACCTTCATCCAACTTATCAGATAAGTTATGAGTAAACTCATTACCATCTGGTTCAAGTGCTATCGCATCACCACCATCAACCGTTAGCATAACGGATACGGGTGCGACACCATTGAACGAACCTGAAATATGACGGAACGTGTGATCATTAGTTCCACCCTCTGTCGGTGAAGATATGGATACTGACGCATCAGGATACATAACTGTGAAAGTTGTTGATGCTTCCGCTGTTTCGCCATTGGCATCCATCACTGAAACGGATACTTTATGACTACCTTCACCCAACTTATCAGCAAGGTCATGGGAGAATTCGTTACCTTCGGTTTTCACATCATCGGGATCTACAGCTTCACCATCTACCATCAAAGTCACAGAGACTTCACCGACACCGGTAAACTCACCTGAAATATGACGATACATGTGATCATAAGTGTCACCTGCTACTGGTGAAGATATAGAAACTGATGCTTCAGGATAAACAACTGAGAACGTTGTTGATGCCTGAGCAGTTTCACCATTGGCATCCATCACTGAAACGGATACTGTGTGGTTACCTTCATCCAACTTGTCAGATAATGTATGAGTAAACTCATTACCATCTGGTTCAAGTGCTATCGCATCACCATCATCAACCGTTAGCATAACGGATACGGGTGCGACACCAATAAACGAACCTGAAATATGACGGAACGTGTGATCATTAGTTCCACCCTCTACAGGTGATGATATGGATACTGACGCATCAGGATACATAACTGAGAAAGTTGTTGACGCATCAGCTGTTTCGCCATTCTCATCCATCACTGAAACGGATACTGTATGGCTACCTTCATCCAACTTATCAGCAAGGTTATGCGAGAATTCGTTACCTTCGGTTTTCACATCATCGGGATCTACGGCTTCACCATCTACCATCAATGTCACAGAGACTTCACCGACACCGGTAAACTCACCTGAAATATGACGGAACGTGTGATCATAAGTGTCACCTGCTACTGGAGAAGATATAGAAACTGATGCTTCAGGATAAACAACTGAGAAAGTTGTTGATGCCTGGGCAGTTTCACCATTGACATCCATCACTGAAACGGATACTGTATGACTACCTTCACCCAACTTGTCAGATAATGTATGAGTAAACTCATTACCATCTGGTTCAAGTGCTATCGCATCACCATCATCAACCGTTAGCATAACGGATACGGGTGCGACACCAATAAACGAACCTGAAATATGACGATAGGTGTGATCATAAGTGTCGCCCGCTTCAGGAGAGGATATAGAAACTGATGCTTCAGGATAAACAACTGAGAAAGTTGTTGATGCCTGAGCAGTTTCACCATTCGCATCCATCACTGAAACGGATACTTTATGACTACCTTCACCCAACTTGTCAGATAATGTATGAGTAAACTCATTACCATCTGGTTCAAGTGCTATCGCATCACCACTATCAACCGTTAACATAACGGATACAGGTGCGACACCAATAAATGAACCTGAAATATGACGGAATGTGTGATCATTAGTTCCACCCTCTGTAGGTGATGATATGGATACTGACGCATCAGGATACATAACTGAGAAAGTTGTTGATGCTTCCGCTGTTTCGCCATTCTCATCCATCACTGAAACGGATACTGTATGGCTACCTTCATCCAACTTATCAGCAAGGTCATGAGAGAATTCGTTACCTTCGGGTTTCACATCTACGGCTTCACCATCTACCATCAAAGTCACAGAGACTTCACCGACACCGGTAAACTCACCTGAAATATGACGATAGGTGTGATCATAAGTGTCGCCTGCTTCAGGAGAAGATATAGAAACTGATGCTTCAGGATAAACAACTGAGAAAGTTGTTGACGCATCAGCTGTTTCACCATTGGCATCCATCACTGTAACGGATACTGTATGACTACCTTCACCCAACTTATCAGATAATGTATGAGTAAACTCATTACCATCTGGTTCAAGTGCTATCGCATCACCATCATCAACCGTTAGCATAACGGATACGGGTGCGACACCATTGAACGAACCTGAAATATGACGGAATGTGTGATCATTAGTTCCACCCTCTGTAGGTGATGATATGGATACTGAAGCATCAGGATAAACAACTGAGAAAGTTGTTGACGCATCAGCTGTTTCACCATTGGCATCCATCACTGTAACGGATACTGTATGACTACCTTCACCCAACTTATCAGATAATGTATGAGTAAACTCATTACCATCTGGTTCAAGTGCTATCGCATCACCATCATCAACCGTTAGCATAACGGATACGGGTGCGACACCATTGAACGAACCTGAAATATGACGGAACGTGTGATCATAAGTGTCACCTGCTACTGGAGAAGATATAGAAACTGATGCTTCAGGATAGGTTACTGAGAAGGATGCTGATGCTTGTGCGGTCTTACCATTTTCAGAAGTGACCATTACAGTTACCATGTGTTCACCTTCTGACAACTTATCTGAAAGTTCAGCAGTGAACTGGTTACCATCTTTCGTCTCTTCAACGGCTTCACCATCTAACATCAAATCAATAGTAACTTCACCAACACCAGAGAACTCACCTGCGATATGACTGAATTCATGATCATAGGATCCACCAGCTGTGGGTGATTGAATAGATACTGTCGGTTCGGGATGGAAGACTGAGAAGACCACCGTTGCTTCGGCTTTCTTTTCGTTTGCATCAGTTGCTGTGACAACTGCTGTATAATCACCATCAGCTAACACAGAATCTGGAGTATAACTATCAGCATCGTCTACCAATTCAACCGCATCACCATTAATAGTAAGGGTTACAGAGACGGGTTCAGCAACGCCAGTTGCTTTCCAAGCTATCTCAGGTGTGCCATGATCATACAATTGACCTCCAGCAGGAGAATGAATCGCTACGGATGGTCCAGGTATGTTTACTGTGAATTCAGTAGTTGCTTCAGCAGTATTACCATTCACATCAATAACCATTAGCATGACTGTGTGGTCGCCATCACTCAACGGTTCGGTTGGTTTATAGGTAAATTCGTTACCACTGACATCCATTACGGCTTCACCATCTATAGAAAGTGTTCCACTAACAGGGTCAGCACCCGAGAACGTACCTGTAATAATAGGTACTCCATGGTTATATTCCTGACCTGCAGTCGGTGTTGCAATGGTTGCTGTCGGTACTGGATGTTCAACTATAAATGTCAATGATGTTTGTGCGGTTAATCCGCTACCATCTGTTACCTCTACAGCGACTGTATGTGTATCTTCACCGAAACCTTCCTCAGGTGTATAAGTGAAGTTACTTCCGTCAACTGAAATAGATTCAGAAACATCTACATCATTTACGGTAAACTTGGTTATACCTACATCACCGCCACCAGCAAAGAACCCAGTAACACTACCAGGATTTGCATCAAATTCTTGTCCTGAAGCAGGTGCAGTAACGACAACTGTTGGGTCTATACCTTCAACAGCAAAGTTCACTGATGCTTCACCAACATTACCAAGGCTATCTGTAACCATGACTGTGAATTGGTATGCACCACCAGCGAGTTTGTCTATGCGGGTATAAACTACAGAGTCTATATCCTGTTCAACCATTTCCGGATCAACAGCGATTGGCACTGCGTCCTGTACGACCTCTTCTGGACGGAGCCGATCTAACGACACAACTGCTGTATTGTCAGCACTGATGCCAACACCTAAATCTCCATCGTTGTATTCTGCGTGGAGCGTTGGTAGGTCATTGATTGTAACCCCTTCAGTAGGCGTTACAAAAGTGATAACCGGTGCAGTATTATCCAAGTTGATATTCGCCAAGGCGAAGTCCACAAAACGTTCACGTATTTCTACGCGTCCATGTGGCGTGGTATGTTGACTTGGCAATTCCATCAGATTATTTGCAGACAGCATGAACGCATACTCGCCATCGCTTCCTGCAGTATAATCATCACCATCCCTGAACTGTCCACCAACGACAACACCGATAAGATCATCTTCAAACAAAGTACCGTTATTGACGTTGAAACTTACAGCGATTGAATCGCGAAGTGGAATTGGATCAGGAAGTTCGCCTTCAACTAGCACATCATCAACTTCAGTGACCATCAATTCCATAATATCACTAACTCGGAAGTTTAGGACATGAACTGTGATAATAGGTGAAGCAACTTCATTTTCATGATCTTGCCAGTTTATGTGATTACCTTCATCATCAACTTCACGATCTGCAACAAGGGCATAATAAGTGTAAGCACCGTTTTCCAGCAACCCTATATCAACAGTAATCTGTCCATCATCAAGGCTACCTTCAACATGTGATACAGAACCATCAGGTGCAGTTTGAACTAAACCGATCTTACCACCTTCATAAGTGATAGGTTCAGCAGTTGGTTCAATGGTAAATGTAAGTTCTGTTGACTCAACAGCATCATCTACAATACCACGAGCAGTGAAGCTGCCATCTTCGTTTGCTGCCAGCGAACCAACATGATCAGCAACATCCGTGATATTTGTCGGACCGAGTGGAGGCACATCATCAACATTGTCTAATGAGAATGACGCTTCTACACCATCACGTTGCATGTATTCGGTGTGTGCCTTATTCTGGGGTGTGAGAGAAATTGCTCGCACCACATACTTGTTTGTATCTAATGAGACATCACGTTGAGAATCATCACCGCGAGAGATCGTATCTTCAAGTCTGTTGATAGGTTCATCATCTGCAGTGAATGTATCTTCCAATGCTAACTCGCGTGTATCAACAATAAACTGCCATTTCATGTAGCGTCCGGGAATTGCAACTACAGATTCGCCATCAGCTTCGGTTCCCGCTTGGGTAATTCCGATAAGACCACCAGTTATATCGTCTAAATCATCAATACCTGGTAATTCGGATACATCCACTTCAACAGGATCAACGGCTGTACCTGTGATACGTTCCCATGTGTCATCAACGGGACGTGCTACCTCAACACGGATACCATCGGTAGGTGCTGAAGTTATATAATACGTATACACATTGAAAGTGAGTTCACCTTGTGGAGCACCACTATCAGGATTCACTGCACCATCTGAATTGTCAACAGTGACTGCGATCACACCTGGATCAGGTCGGTAGGTGTTCTCAACATTTATTGTGATTTCGTCACCTTCATAATCATCTGCTTGAATGTTTCCGTATTCAAGGAATACTTCATCTGAAGCAGTGTCATCATCATAAGGTTCCGCATTGTCATACGCTAACGCATGAACTGTGAACGAATAAACGTCGTCTTCTGTCGGATTATACATCAAGTCGTACGGATCTTTGGAATGATTTTGGAGATACTTGTCATTGTAGACCTCCTCGTCATCATCCGCCAGAGTGCCGACATCAATCGTTACAGTAAATACACCACTACCTTCAGCTGTTTCGGTAACTTCACCGATAATAGCACCTTCAGGTAACGTTGTTAGCAACTTCACGCCGCCATCTTTGTAAGTATGACGGTCTGCGGTTGGTGTAAGTGTTAATGTAACTACCGGAGATTTGACGGTGGGATCGTATTTGTCAACGAGTGCACTTACTGTGTAAGTTCCGTCACCGTTGTCAATTAACATTGCATCAGCAGGTTCAATGCTTGTTACAACGACACCTATTGGTCCGAGTGGTGCAACATCATCATCGTTATCTACTGAGAACTGTTCTGTATAATCTTCACCCATTAGGATCGGTGAGATGTCAGTACCATCTGCACCAACAGCATAGGCACGCACCATATAACGATTCTCATCAAGTGAGGCGTCACGGGCAGCAGGACTATCCACAGTTATGGTATCATCCAGTAGCGTTGTATCCACAGTAATTATCCATTTGAGGTAACTACTGGTAGAATCTATATGGAGAGTATCGTCTACATAGACTTCTGCTAATGTTTTACCTTTAAACATAATCGCTTCTGTCACGCCACCGTCCATACCAGCAGAATCGTCAACAGCAACTTCACCAATCTTAATTGGCGTATCATCACCTGGACGCATAACTTCAATGCGGATAGATTCTGTTGCTGGAACAGTACGTCGTGGTGTATATCCCTCAAGCATTATTGTGCCTTGCGGTGCACCACTATCCTGGTTTTTCATAACAACGGAATCTGTATCAACGTCTACGACTAATACTACAGGATCAACAGGATGTACATCAGCATCAAGATTTATAGTGAATGCATCTGAAATCCTTAAGTCTTGATCCTCTGTTAACGCATCAAAATCCACACCATTTATGTCTATTGGATGTTGGAGTGCGTTGGTAGTAACCGTGCGAACAAATACCGTATCTCCTGCTTGCAACAAATCTTCCAAGGCATTGCCAACTTCCCAAAGGATTGTCCGAGTGTCACCAGCAGCACCTTCGCCTTCAACTAATTCTACTTCATCAATTGACTGCCAAACACCGTCAGCCTCTAAATCAGAATAATATACTGTAATTGACGCATTAGGATGTTGTGGATCGCGATTGAGTGGATGAACAGTACGTTCATCAATCGTAACCGTCAATGTTACATCTCTGGCATTGTCATAGATTACACCAAATTCATAGGCATCGTCTTTGCCATTATGGTTAATGTCACCAAGAGCTGCCATTGTAACGCTTGAACGATCATATTGATATGGTACAATTCTTATATGTTGCGGTTTAACATGAGAACCGATATTGAGGAGTGGATCAATACCCATGGCACGAACACCATAGTCACCGATCAATAGCGGTAATTGATCACCTTGAATGGGGAACTTATAGATACGTTCAGGTTCAAAGGTAAATGGAATCAGGTCAATGTCATCTACGACAGCACCTAATAGATCCGTCAACAATGTGTATTGGTTATTAGTGAGCTCAATACCTAAGAATCCTCTAAGTTGATCTACAACCAATGCTTGTAAATCCTGTGCTTCTATTACCCCTGGAACTCCAGTCTCTAAGAGCCCTAAGAGTGATCTTAGTGCAAAATCGCGAATATCAATTTCTATGTCGGATCCAGGCACACTCACTTTGAAACTATCATCTAATGAAGATGGAAATCTTTCGTTGATGAGATCCCAGATATCAGATGATAGAATAGATGCTTCAATCGTTAAAGGCAACCAAGTGCCTACTGGCTCTCCATTTTCATTCAGATCAATTATTTGATAAAGAAGAAAACCTTCATCAACTCCGATCTCACCAGGATCTGTTGTGCCTTTAATAGTCAACAAAGACGAAGTGCCTTCAACAGGAGCAGTAGCAACATACGCACCATTATTGTTCAAGTAACCTGTGGTGTCTGCGTTTGCTGTACCGATAGTAAGTTCTGCTTCTGGCGCTGAAGTGTCAGTTTCAAACCCTACAGCAATGTGGTCAACCGCTTCTTCATCAGCATTGTAAACGACCGCTTCTAAAGTATATGCACCGTCATCCATTGAATCAATATTTGCATACCAGAGCGATTCTATTTCATAATCAATCAAGGGTACGGTGAAAACAGACGCTAACATAGGATCGTAATTTGATTCAAAATTATTTGTTAACTCATTAGCATTTCGCAACAATAAGTTTTGCAGTTTACGAAGTTCCTGTCCTGGAATGGTTAGATCTGTGTTTCCAGCAGAAAGAAGCGGAAGAGCTATTCTGACAATTTCCGCTACGACATCATCAGTAAACATCGCATCAAGGATACCTCGATCTGCAATTTGAAGGTTGCGCGGATCAGGCATCGACCAACTATTGATAGTATACTCCCTATTCGCATCAGCGACTGTCGTGGCATCTCCACTTGGTGAAAGCAAAGCTTCTGCAAGTGCCTCACGATTAACAATAACTAACTTCACAGGTTCAACCAGAGTGACTTCAAAGTAGTAATTCACATTTCGTCCAGGAATAATACCTACATCACCTTCCCAAACGACACCTTTATCAGTCGTTACTGGATTCATTTGAAGTGCGATATATTGTTCTTCCAATCCTTCTTGTGAATACCGAAGTACAACCTCAGAAAAAAGCTGATTCCCTAATGCTGGCCAAGCAGGTAAATTCGCGGCAGCAAGTGTCTCTTCCAATCGGAAGGTATAAGGGATTGTATCTGATTGGAATAAATCTGGGGCGATCCGCTGACCTTGTTCCGCCTCAACGCCATTGAGCCTAATCTGAACGCTACCACCTTCAAGTGTTGATGGTACGCGCACGTACAAGTTCAAATTATCTCTTGTTGAGAATTTTGACGTGTTAGGTGTATCATCGTAAAGAGCTTCAGACAATGTCGGTGTAATTCCGTTACCAAAGTTCTCAAAATCTAACCCCGGTGGTTCATCAGCGAAAATAGAGAACGCTTGACGCGAAGTTAAATTTTGTCGAATCGTTTCTTCAGGAATAATTCCAGCTGGGATTTGTGCTATAAGAAACTCAACCGCAGGTTCAACTAAAGCGTCGGCCGCGGCAGAATCAAGTCCGGCAGCTGCAATAAGATCACGAATAAACGCTCTACCATGAATCCTATTCAATGAAAGCCCACCAAGTCTTGACTCACCATTTAGGTTTGAAGTAACAAGATCAACTGAGGGCAATTCTCCATCTGTCGGAGGTTCCGGCTTATCTGGAGGATCTGGGGGTTCTGTTGGAAACTCCGCAGTTGCAAATCTAATCACAACGGTTGCAGGGGTTGAATCCGCAGTTCCATCATTGGCTATTAGCGTTAATGTTACAGTGGCACCAGCGATGGTAGGCATCGCTGCCGTGGGAGCAGTCTGCGTAATCGTCACACTGCCACCGGTAAGCGTCCCACTCGGAATACTATAGTATCCCGCTGCGCTTGCTGGGTCCACCGAAATAGAACCTGTTACAGTAACAGCATCTCCGTTAACATCCGCAGTAGCAAAAGCAACATCAAACGAACCGCTTTGAGCGGCTGTCGGACTTGAGGTTCTAATAGATACTGTCGGAGGTTCCGGATCTGGGTCCGGACCTGGATCTACACCAAGCACAGTCTGAATTGTTTCTGAATTAGTTGGTGTCAGGGATGACTTCCAAGTCTCATCTGCAAAAAGCAAACGTAGAAGTTCTAAAACTGCTACTGTATCCTGCATCAAAGTCCGAACATTTGAATCCATTAAAACTGTTCGGATACCTTCGTCATCTGTAAGTAGCCCTATGACCTCGGGAGTTGCGCCTGGTACAACGGCAGTTATTAAGGCTGGATTACTAAGTATCGCATCAAGTGCCTTTCCAAAATCACCTTCATATAACAAATCAATGAGTGGTTTAGCATCAATTAAAGTTTCAGGATCGCTTAGTTTTGCGAGAACTTGAACAGTCAAATCCTGGAGATCAGCGCGCAAAAGCGTTTCATTAAAATCATCATACACCATTTGGGCGAGTTCTTCAGAAGTTGGATCCGCATCTTGCCCAAACACAGTGTCTGAAATAATTGTACTGTGAAAAACACACAATATAAAAATCAAAAAACAAACGAGTGTTCGTTTTTTCATTAACTCTTCCTCCTCGTTAAGTCTAAACGAAATATAGACTAAATACTGAAGTTTTAGATGGGCAACCGAGAAACACAACAAAAACGACCGGAGGTAGGTGTTTGCCCATCCAATTCTAACATCCTACTACCAAGAAGTTAATATTTTCTTCAATGTACGCAAATATACCCCGGCAAAACCTTAATCAAGGCCAAAAGCAAGCAAAATCGGACACCATAATTTTGTTCTTGACCCACAAACTTCTATTTCAGTGGTTAACATAACAGGTTCCAGGGTATTTTGCAAATAATATTTATTTAACTAAAAGCAGACTATAATATAAGGACATCTGACATTTTAACAATAGTGACTTAATTAAGCAAGCATTTTAATCAGGCGTTTTCTTTTAGAAATTCTGTAAAATCCGCAGCCTATTTGATTTTAACGATTAAATTGCAATCAATATCTAATATAATACCATAATTAAGAAAACATGTCAAATCAAAATATCATAATTCTGTTTAATTATTACACGTTTTTTGACACTACATAATTAATTCTAATTGCTATCTTACAATTATACATTATTATTGTCAACTAATAAATGTATGAGCAATTTTAGTAACATTTTCTATCACTCACACTCGCTCAATTTTGAAGGTTTGTTAATATTGAAACGTCAATAACACTTTAGACGTTACGCAATTTTTACAATTAACAAATACTTATCATTAACAATACCTTCGCGAATAATACAGGGTTATTTAGTTTTAAGAGTTTTCTGTTATTGAGATTTACTGAAAGTTAATACCCATGTTCGATTTCCTAACCGAACTTTCTGCATCAGTTTTAGATTATTGAAACATGAACATCGCTCTTTAGTCTCGCCAAATGCCATACGGGGAATGCCTTAATGGCATTCATACCGTTGATTTGGCGCATTTGGCGTTGATTTGGTAGGGACTAAAGAACTGGACAAGATGGCACCCTATAAAATTAACGACATAGCAAAATAATATCAAAAATATTGAAAATTAAATAACCCTGGCCAATAATAGACATTCTGTCAGATTGTGCGGGCAGTTGTAGCACATTCTGCCAGATTGTGCGGGCAGTTGTAGCACATTCTGTCAGATTCTATCGTCAAATTAGACGCTATGATAAATAAAAATACTTCAACGAAAACCTGAAGTTATTTTTATTTATGCAATCCTAACAATATCACAGAGCAATGGTAGATCAACACTATATACTCATTCAATTGAAACACTCAAAAATCGCGAAGGTATTGAGTTAATATACATTGTTGTTTTTTAGCAGGATTTACGCAAAAACGGTAGGCGGGGAATGCCTAAAGAAGCATGCGCGTGTGGCATGCTCCATGATTCATACCGTTGATTTCTTGATTTGGTGCTTTGTAAGCGCGCTGGAAACCCATAAAAAAGCTGATAATTGCATCATTTTCATAATAATATTTGATAAAATCAAGAAAACTGCGTAAGTCCTGTTTAGATGA
The DNA here is from genome assembly GCA_963663765.2 of Candidatus Poribacteria bacterium. GTDB lineage: Bacteria > Poribacteria > WGA-4E > WGA-4E > WGA-3G > MSPOR6. Next base: position 1,115,380 of record CAXXUA010000004.1, read on the forward strand.
AAGTTTCATCTCTTCATTCTGTTTTAGGCATCAAGCAATTTCAATGCTGCCCGATCTCCACTATGTATGCAATCAGGTATTCCAATGCCATGATAAGCATTACCAGCAATTGTTAGGTTGGTTGACACTTTTGCAGCTTCTTCAATCTCACTGACGAGAGCTTGGTGTCCAACTTCATATTGTGCCATCGCTTGAGTATGTTGACTAAGAATTGACATAGTTGGTTTCGCAGTAATTCCAAGTAACTTCGTTACCTCTTTAAGTACAGTAGTAATGATACTTTTTTCTTCAACTTGTTTCTTAATTTCATTTGCTGTTCTACTCACAAAGGCTCGCAATAGCACATATTCTTCTGGTGCGCGGTTTTCAAACTTTATGCTGCTAAACGAACAGCCTATCAGGTTAAGATGTTCCGTAATAGGTACTACAAAACCCATTCCGTTGAGTGGATGTGCAATATCTTTACGCCGAAACGCAAAATTCACTGTTGCAGAAGAAGTATAGGGTACTGCAGCGAGTTTCTTTGCCAAAGTAGGTGAAACTACCTGCAAGATTTTACTTGTTTGTGGTGCGGGGAGAGCAATACAGAGCAGATCGGCATCCAAGACTTCATCATTCTGCAAGCTAACATGCCAACCTTCTCCATGTTCTTTTTGTTGAATAGATGTAACACAGGAATGAAGACGAATACATCGAACGAGTTTTTCTGCAAGTGCATCTACTAACGTCTGCATACCTGCTGCAAAAGACAGAAACAGGCTATAACGAGGCCCACTCGTGTCACGACTTGTCTGTTTAGCATTCCGTTTTTGTGCTAAGAGTGCCTTGATGATGCTGCCGTGTTCACGTTCCATCTCTAAGAACCTTGGAAAAGTTGCTTTCAAGCTCAAGTTTTCTGCATCTGAAGTGTAGATGCCACCAATCATCGGTTGTGCCATCCGTTCAAACGCTTCGTTTCCGAGTCTCCGTCTGACAAAATCTGCAACAGATTCATCATCAATATCAGTATTTCTTGAAATAAATATATCGCAAGTAATTCGAAGTTTACCCATCAGACTAAAGATAGGACTTTTCAAAAAAGGCATAAACGAACCCGGTGCCATCATGTAAAAGCCTTCTGGTACAGGCAGCAATTTGCCTTTGCGAACAACAAAACTACGTCTCACCTTTCGGTTGGTGCCTATCAATTTATCGGTGATACTGAGTTCTTCGCAAAGTGCTTTCCCCCAAGGTTTTGTTGAAATAAACGCATCAGGACCGTGTTCTATAATAAATCCGTCTCTATGTTCAGTCCGAATTACACCTCCAACTCTGTCACTCGCTTCAAGAAGAATTACTTCAAGCGGAATACCCCGTATTTCCGATTCGCGTTTTAAGCGATAGGCAGCCGATAAACCGGTGATACCGCCGCCGATAACAATGGCGCGTTTCTGGGCATGAGTCATGATTATTTCCTAAAACCATGTAGAAAAATTCTGCTATTGCTCAAACTTCTCACACACAGAATCTGCCAACATACCGATAAATCTTGGGTGGTCGCCAACTGTCCCTGCACGAATAAAATCAATCCCGAGGTTCTCCGCTGTTTCCTTTGCCTCAATGTCAAGGTCGTATAATACCTCAACGTGATCACAAAGGAAACCGATGGGTGACACAACAACGGTGTCAATACCCTCCTCTTTTTTCGCTTTAAGCCAATCGTTGATATCCGGTTGCGTCCAGGGGATTGGACTATTCTCTACTTCACTTTGATATGCAAAACTGTACTGTCTTTTTCGCAGCACTCGAGCAACTGCTTCACCCGTTGCCTCAAACTGTTGTGAATAAGGCGAAGTATCTGCTGCTACTTGTGGAATTGCATGTGCACTGAAAACAATTTCAGCATGTTCTAATTTATTCCCACAAGCGATTTTGATATTCTCCGCAATAGCACCCACATATCCTTCATGTGTGTACCAAGGGTCAAGATAGTCTATTGTCGGTTGTTCACCTTTGACTGCTTCAATTCCTTTCTTTACAGTGTTTAGATACCATTCATAACTGACTTTTGCTCTGTGAGGTGCCATGATAATACCAAGAATTCTTCGATGTCCTTTACCTGCCATTTCCGCAATGATGTCTTTTAAGTAAGGTGTCCAATGCCGAAATCCCACAAAGACTGGTAGCGCCAAATCTCGTAGTTGCAATGCGTTTTGTAATGCTGTACCTTGTTTTAATGTCAAGTCATTGAACGGTGAAAATCCGCCTAATTTAATGTAATGTGTAGAAATGTCTTGCACGCGTTCTTTTTGAGACTCTGATTCGCCAGCAATTCCTTCTACAAAACAATATGCTTCACCAGGACACTTGTTAGCATCGTACTTTTTACAACATCCAGGCGTAGGTCCTCCAAACGCTACGAGCAAAACGCTATCATATTTCATAATTCTCTCCTTATGCCATATTCGCAAATTGGGCAGGCATGAAACCAGGATCAACTTCTATCGCTTGTGCAAATGCTTCCTTTGCGTTCTTTTCATCACCATTCGTGCGATGTGCAAGTCCGATAGAGAAGTACGCTTGTGCAAGTTGTGTTCCTTCAAGTCCACTCACTAATCCCTTATAGATTGATTCCAAACCGAGCGCAGGGTCATCGCCATTTCGGAATGCAGATAGAATGTGATTGTACCCGCGCAACAAATGTGCTGGCGCATAATCAGGATCTATTTCAAGCGCCGAATTCAATGCAATTGTTGCTTCATAGAAATAATCCCCTTTCTCAAGCACACTCGACACGGATCGGGATGCCGTTGTCAATAGATTCGCGTATTCTATCCATGCATTTGGAAGGTTACAGAATTTTTCGGTTGCAGTTTTCAAAATAGCAATTGCCAATCCGATATCGTTCCCCTCCGCAACCTCTTCAGCCGTTTCGCGATATGCTTCAAAGTCTTTCAGTTCCTGTGTCTGTTGGCTAAGAGCATTTACATCTGCCATTGGAATAGAAGATGGTTTGAAGTGCTGCCAACCCGGTTCGGGGTCGTCAATCAACCCCCGATAAACACGCAGAATAGCATAGCGGGGAGTTCCCCAAACTTCTGCAATATCGCGAATCCAAATCGGATAGTTCGACTCCAAGTCAGACAGTAATTCCATGAGCGACATACCTTCTTCAACACGTTTTCGAACTTCCGTTAAGAAGTAATCCTCAATTTTGAGTAAAAGATCAATTTCGGGATCGTGTGCCAAAGGTCCGTGACCGGGAAGCACATGCTCTGGGTTGTATGTGCGCAGCTCCTGGATCGTGTTAATCCAATCATGGTTCGCCATAAGACCTTCATTCATAACGGGTTGTCCAAAGATTGGAAAACTACCGGTCATCACTGTATCACCAGATACGATGCAGCCTTCTCCAGGAATCCGTATGGCAGTTGCATCGTCTGTTTCCGCTTTTCCTAAGTGGACAAGGTGTAAAGGTTGGTTTCCTAAATTAAGTTCAGTCTCATGTGTAAACGTCCGCTGTGGTAAAAATGGCGGATCACCAAGTGAGAACCCGCGAGAACGTAGGAAATCCTCTTGCCGCGGCGCTCTGTTCACCATAAAATCCTTTGTCATCTCGCGAGCGACAACTGTCGCGCCTTCTTGACGAAATATTATGTTCCCATTCGTATGATCCCAGTGATAGTGCGTGTTAATTGCATATAATATCGGTTTATCCGTAATAGAACGAATAGCTTTCAGTAACCGTTTACCCATCATTTGATTGACCTGTGTATCAATTACTGCAACACCATTATCACCGATTATGATAGAAGAGTTGACGATATTGCGGAACAGATACACACGGTCTGTTACCTGAACGAGTTGCCCATATTGTCGTGGAGCGAATGGATTTTCTGGTATGTTTTGCATCAATTTTCCTGAAGTTTTTTTGAGATATTTACAAAGTGTTTAACGTTTTCAAAGGGTGTGTCTCTATGAAGTCCATGACTGAGATTTAGGATGTGACCTGTTTGTTGTCCCTGTTTCAGACACGTGTGAACGGCTTCAGTAATGTCAGAGAATGCACCGTCGCGTAGAATATCGTTATCAACGTTCCCCTGAAATGCAACTGATTCCCCTAAATCCGTTTTGGTTTCCCTTATATCTACGCATTTTCCAACACTCAGTACATCTGCGCCACTTTGGTGCATTAAATTAACGTAAGGACACTCCTTTGCAAAAATGATACTTGGTACTTCTGAATTGAGTTCAGCAAAAATCCGTTGATGATATGGAAGCGCGAATTCTTCATACTTATGTTGAGACAACACATCGGCTACTGACTCGAATAGTTGGACTATCTGAACACCTTGACTGATTTGGTAATTCAAATATTGTATTGTCATGTCAGTCAATTTATCTAACAGATGGTGCATAAGTTGCGGTGCTTCATTCATAATTTCAAAAACAGGTGTTGCTTTATCTGAAATACCAGCACCCCTTTTCATCGGACTTTCTCCTGCTATCATAAAAAAAGCAAGCGTTAAGGGTGCACCAGCAAAACCGATCAACGGTAGTTCCGAATTCAATGTTTCGCGTAATGTACGTATCACGCAACCCGTGAACTCTAATTGCACATGCGGTTTGTCCAACGGGCAAAGTGAATCTACATGTGATTGTGAACGTATCGGTTGGTCTAAAACGGGACCGGGTAAGAATCGAAACTGAGCACCCATCGGGGCAAGCGGTGTCAAAATATCTTTATATACAATAATAGCGTCTACACCAATACGTTTGGGTAGAAGCGAGACTTTCACTACCAACTCTATATCAGAATCCGACATCGGGGCAGGACAGGTTCGGAACAAACGTTCTAATGGAAGGTTACACTTTGCTCTAATCTCGCGGTACTGTGGGTCTGATCTGCCAGCTTGCCGCATCATCCATACAGGTACACGCTCTACTGGTAGACATCTCGCCGCACGAAGAAGTAAATCATTTTTCAATTGTTGTGCCACTTTAATTAAGAAATTTACGGGATAAAACTACTACACACCCTTGCATTAACGCTGACGATTCACAAAATATATACCCAATGCTACTAATCCTGTACCTGTTAGAGAACCAAATGAAAGTGTTTCATCTGGGTACAAGTTGCTAAACAATACACCCGATAATTGACTAAATAAAACGCCTGAAACCGGCATTAGGAAAGAAAAAACAACTAATTTACTCGCCTTGTATTTTCTAAGTACCGATGTCAATATCAAAAAACAGAAACCAGTAACTATCCAACCTTGATATAACAGACCCACACTACTCAACAGTGTCCATTCGATCCTTTGTCCACGCTCAAAGAGGAAACTTATGAACAAAAGACATGGAATGCTTATACCTAACAACCAAACAAGCAAGCGATACGGGTAAATATCCTGAACAAATACCTTTGTCAATGTAATACGGAGACCTAATGAACACGATGAAAGCACGACAATTAGGTCACCCATGAGTGTCATACTACCACCCCGAAGAGTCGGAACAAGGATAACCAAAACGCCTGCAAATGCCGTCAGCATGCCCGTTGTCTTTCCCAGAGTGAGTCGATCCCCCGGTAGCAAGAAATGTCCAAATAGAACAGTAAACAACGGATAAAGTGATAATAATATCGTTGAACGAGTAGCACTTGTCAGATTCGTGCCAACGTTCAATGTAATGTAATGTAAGATGTAAAGTACAGCAATTATCAGCAAACGAGGGAATTCTTTAACACGCAACCGCATTGAAATCCCATAATAAAATCCAATACCACCCACAACTACTATACCTAATATACAACGTAAAAGCGCCATCCTTATCGGTGGAAAACCTTGCAAGCCAGTTTTAACCGCAAGCGACCCTCCACCGATAAGGGAAACAACAAAAAGAACGAGGACTATCGTCTTACCAGAAGGATCTTCGTTCCTGATTTCTTTTTCTATCTTCATTGTCTGTGTCTTATTAACAGGACTTACGCACACAACGGTAGGCGGTGAATGCCTAAAGAAGGATGCGCGTATGGCATGCTCCATGATTCATACCGTTGATTTGGTGCTTTGTAGGCGGGGAATGCCAAAATGCATTCCCCGCCTACAAAGCACGCCTACCGTTGGGTGCGTAAGTCCTGATAATATATTATTGTGATAAACCCCTCTTTTTTCGACGTTCAATAAAATGTCTTAACTTCACAAAACTTTTTACGTTTTTCATAATTCTGCCGCTTTCCCGCTCCTCAAGATAGAGCAAAAAACCCATAACATATAGACTCACCAGAAACAGCAGAAATCCAATTACACACTGTGCCATTGCCCGATAGTTTAGTATCAAACCAAGGTAAGGGGTGACAGTTACATCCTCAATCGTCACAGCATCTGGATTCTGCTCTGGCCAATCTATTGAAACAAATTCACCCCAACCTGTTATGCCAAGCGACAAAAATACTATTGATAACGCAAATACTAAAAAAAACGGGATACCCATGATAGAATCTGACTTATGAAGAGACCTTTATCAAACCTTTAGTGCAGCTATCTTCACGATTTCGCACCTTTGTAATGCCATCAACAAGCGATTCAAGTGGAAATTCGTGACTGATAATTTTGTCCATGTTTACATCACCACTGGAAATGAGGTCAACCGCCTCTTCCCATGTATTCGGTGCTAACCATGAGAACCTGATAGTCTTGTCCATAAGAATAGTATCAAGGATGGGAACTTGCATCACATCTTTGTCACCAGGAAGTCCAAAGATAACAACAGTAGCATGCCGACCCGTAACTTCCAATGCAGTGTGAATCGCTTCAAGCGAACTTGTAGCAGTAATGGCACGGTCAGCTAATTCTCCATCGTTCAACTCCTGAATAGTCGCACCAAGGTCTTCAACGTAGTGTGGTGAATCTGTATCACTGACGTTGACAACCACATCAGCACCAAGTTCTTTCCCACAATCCAAACGATAATCACGCGTGCCAACTAACAGTACGTTCTTCAAACCGCGACTTTTCAAAACCTGTACCATCATCAAACCGATTGGTCCAGGTCCGAAGACAACAGCTGTTTGTCCCTCTTCCGCGTTGAGATTGTTAACAGCATACAATCCACATGCAAGCGGTTCCGTAAGCGCGCCTTGGTCATACGTAACATTTTCGGGTAATTTGACTGCCCAACGGTAATCAGAGACAGCGTATTCCGCGAATCCACCATCTACACTAACACCTAAAATACGTTTTTCTGGACAAAGGTTGGACAACCCTTTTTGACTCCAGAAAGAATTCGGATTGGATTGAACAGGATTGACGACAACTCTATCGCCAACCTTAAACCCACCTGATTTTCTGGCTTCTCCTCCAACCTCAACGACCTCACCAGTAAATTCGTGCCCGAGGACAAGTGGTCCCTTCCCATCATCCGTTTCCAGTGAACTATTGCCGTAATAGTATGCAACATCCGAACCACAGATACCCACTGACCGCACCTGAACTAACAGATCATTGTCACCAGCCGAAGGCACGGGTCGATCTTCAAGAGTCATTGATTCCGGTTCATAGAAAATTTGAGATTTCATTATATACCTCCTTAACAAAATGAATACTGGTTAGTTTATCATACCAACGTTTAATTTACAATGGAATTTGTGTTCTGGAAAGGATATTCAGTTTCCTAATTTTTGGATTATTCAAAAAAGAAACCCCCGGTAGGAGCGACCCGGGGAATGCTATTTAGCATTCATACCGTTGATTTGCCGGTCGCGATTTTCACAGAAAACGACTAAAATGCCAAAAACTAAATAACCCTGGTGTTCTGGGGTGTGTAAAGTTATTTGCACGGTGTTGCCAGAAACTTTGCACACTCAATATGGTTGAGAACTGCTATCGACTTTGCTAAACTTTAGACACGTTTATCGCTAACAGCATCATTTCTCAAAGAGAATGGTAGCGATTCCAACTCAACCCACTCATCAACGATGGTTGCGAAGCTAATAAACATCAGCATTCCAGCTATCCTATGGTCATTTGATACTATTTTAGAATCAACATCTTCCGCGTTGCAGTAAAGTTCCCAGTGTCTAATGTATAGAAATAGATACCGCTTGCAACCGACTCACCTACAGTGTTTTTACCATCCCAATGCGCTGCACGGCTACGACTCTGATAGATACCTGCAGCTTGATGTCCTAATGTCAATGTCCGAACAACTGTACCATTCGCAGCATAGATCGTCAAAGTGACCTTTGCAGGTTTCGCAAGGTGATACGGTATCCACGTCTCTGGGTTGAACGGATTCGGATAGTTCGCAAGGAGTGCTGTCTTTGCAGGAAGCAATGATGCTAATAGTTTTTGAAGATTAGCAATACCATGTTGGAATGCTAAGGATCCGTCATTTTCAAGTTGTGCTTGGTCTATCCATGCTTGTATCAATTCAGGTGTTAATTCACTAATACTTACTACTAATATATTAGGTGCGGCAGCATCAGTATTTGCCGATGGGTCTGTTGTCTCCCCAAAGTGGCTTGCTACAATAATCAGGTCTTGAATATTGATCTCACCATCACGGTTTACATCTGTTCTTAGGTTTGCTGACTCACCTGAACCAAAATCTCTTGCTACGAGAACCAGATCCGCGATACTTATACGTCCATCTTGATTCACATCCCACGCGGGATATTCTCCTACAGTGATTGTAATATTTGGAGGAACAGTTGGGATGATTTCGCCACTAATAGAACTAAACTCAGAATTTTCCAGTGTCACTTGTGTTTCACCACCTGCTTTTGCCTTGAATGTCACCGAAAGCAGTGTACCTGTGCCACTAACACCACTTTCAGCAATCCGCGCCGAATACAGATTTGTGATTAAACCCTCTGTGTTATCTATCGTGCCAGGTTGGAAGAAGGTTTCTCTACCTTCTGATTTCAAGAAATCCCCTTCGGTCACTTCAACTGCTTCAAGGATATTCGGATCAAACGATATGCCCCCTTGCCATCCTGCTAAGTCTGTAACCATTTCTGCGTTAAGGTTTAACGTGAAAGTATCACCAACGAGAAGGTTATCTGTCTCGGTTGCAGAAAATGTGAACCCGACACCTGGGGGTATCACTGTATACTCTGTCCCTTCTTCAAATCCAAAATAACCTTCAAATCGGTCTGGATATATGTAATTGTCAATTGCCACTAATAAAATATTAGATCCTTGCTGCAAGGTGACAGGTAAATAATATTCATAATCATGTATATCACTTCCATTGTAACTTAGATCTTCTCGGATCAACCTCCCATTTAACCATATTTTGTAATTCCCCTCAGCCCCTACAAACATATTTGTGTTTTGTTCCTGTGGTGAATATATTACTATAGAACCGTAGACAACAGTATAGCGAACTGCGGGTTTGTCAATAGCATTTAGCATTTCTGTAATATTACCTCTATTCGTGGTAGAGATACTATGAGTTATCCATTGGTTAGTCCCGACTGCTTCACCTTCCGTTGCACCATTGGTAGCGATCTCAGTTTCCGTTACGGAACCGCCAGTCATTTCTGCCAACAAATCTACATTGCTGTCAAGCCGTTTTCTTTGGATTGACAGCCATAACCAGGGACCTTCAATTTTCGGTCCTCCTACCGAAGCACCAGGATTATTTAACCAATCTATATGTGTATGCTCACGTAACCCGTTTAAAGGAGATATGTCAGAAATAAGATTATCGCGTAGGATTAATATTTCCAAGTTGATTAGTCCAACAAGGTGTGATACGTCTAAGATCGTATTTCGGTGAAGTCTAAGTTGAGTCAAACTTGTTAATCCTGCTAACGGCGATACATCGGATATCAACCTATTGTCGTATAGATTTAGATACTTTAACTTGGTTAATCCAGCGAGTGGTTTTAGATCAGATATTGAATCGTGGTGGAAGTCCAGACGTTCCAAGTTGATTAGTCCTGAAACAGGGGAGGCATCAGATATTTCTCTATTGCCACCGACTTCCAAATGTGTCAATCCTGTTAACCCTGCCAGCGGTGAAATGTCTTGTATGCCGCAGGCGTAAAACGTCAGTTTGTTTAAACTAGTTATCCCTGCCAGGGGTGTCAAATCCAAACTCCCAATTAACTTTCTGTTTGCATCTGTTGGGGTGTGTCCAAAGTCTAACCATCTCAGTTTTGTCAATCCTGCAAGTGGAGATAAATTGGATATAGGCGTTTCCCAAACACCTAAACCTACAAGATTTGTCAATTCTGAAAGTGGCGAAATGTCAGAAACAGGATTTTTTGAAATCCACAGCTCTTCCAAATTTATTGCGTACTCAATTCCTGTTAAATCTTTAATGTCCCTGTTACTTGCCCTTAGGATTGTTAATGTTTCTATTTCTTGCTTTGTAATTGGTACAAGGACATCCGTAGCAACCTTGCCAAGAGTCTCTGCAATTACCGCGCGAAGGTTCGGGTCGGGTATACCTACTTCTCCAAAAATTATATTTGTACTTTTGGATAGTTCCGCTAAAGGTGAAAAATCAGTTATAGGATTGTTAGTGAGTTTTAACCATTTAAGATTGGTTAAGTCTGCTAATAGTGATACATCTGAAATGTTATTTCGTTCAAGATTTAACCGTTCCAAACCTATTAGATTCTTTAAAAATGAGATATCTGAAATCTCACTATTGATAATATACATTTCTTTCAAACTTGTTAATTTTTCCAAAGGTGTTAGATCCGATTTCCCACCTCCCAAAATTTCTAATTTTGTTAATTTTGGTAAGTTTGTTAGAGGGGATAAATCAGGAACTGGAGCACCGGAACTCCAGTAGTTAAAACTTTCTAAGTTACTCAATTCTGATATAGGAGACAAGTCGCCAGACTCCTCATAACTCATCCTTAGCCAGTTAAGATTCTTCATACCGATAAGGGGTTGGATGCTTGAAATCGGATTATCATAAACAGACAGTCCACGTAAGTTCGTTAATCCACCAAGTGGTGAGAGGTCCGTTATCTCATTCCCATATATACCAAGCACCCCTAAATTTGTTAATCCCGCAAGTGCTGATATATCTGTTATCTCATTATCTGCCAACCATAACCCATCCATCTGTGTTAATCCCGCAACTGGAGAAATATCGGTAATCATATTTTTTCGAATGTGCAAACTTCGCAAATTAATTGCATATTCAAGTCCTATAATATCGCTAATACCCATTTCTTCTGCATTAAGGTCAATAAGCGTAGCCATATCCTCCACAGTAATCACATCATCCACTGCTTTGCCAAGTGCTTCCTCAATTGCTGCACGAAGGTTCGGATCGGGAATATTAACGGGAGCACCGGGTATAGGTTCTGGTATCGGTTCAATACTCTCAATCATATTCAACTCAGCAAGCACTGTGTCAAAGTTAGAAGTCCATGCATCACGTTTCACAGTTCCACCATCTACGACCAGCACACCTAATAAATTCTGTAAGGTCGTATTCTTACTAATTATTTCAAGGAACGCGTCCGTTTCTAACCCAACCGTAGCAGCGGCTTGTGATGCACTGAGCGGACCCTGAAACACTTCATGGAATCGCTGGACTGGCTCAATACCACCGAACACACCACCTGCTGCTTCAAGTGCTGTCCTGTAACGTTGCGTATCTTCGTCAAGGAGGTTATCCATCACCGTTTTTTCCACATAGAGGTTTAATACACGTTCTTTGTTAAATGGCGGGTTCTCAACTTGTTCAACAACAGCCCGCACTTCGTCCTCGAATGTCTTCATGCCTTCCGTGTGGCACCCGATGCACGAAAGACCGTTCCGCACTGCGGGATCATTTGCAGCAGGATCTGAAACAATCTCTGTCGGTGCAACATCAAGCCGGGTACCGACACCATCTATAAGAAAATATGCCTGCAACCCATTTGGTAGGTTAAAGATAATTTCACCACCATCATGTGTGAAATCAAGCGGATGTGTAAAGATATTCTGTGAATCCGCACTTCCAGCAAAGTCGTAACTTTTCCAGTATGCACCATGCTGAGAGATGTGACGTTCAACGATGCGGTTATGTCTTGAAACACCTGAATCGTTGAAACCTGCGCGCCAAACGCGTTTTCCTGGGGCATTCTGCAGGTTTTCAATAACTGAGACGTTAAGAGCTGTCTCTAATTCACGGTCTGTTCCGGGAAGATCGAGAATATCGTTGTAGAGAGGTGGCAATGAAGCTGTCGCCAGAAACCAATCCACCTGCACAAACGGTACTTCACAGTTCATATTTTGCTGTAACGTTGTAAGTTTCTCTTGTAGGTGTGTCTGTGTTGGCACGTCGAATGTCATTTGATAAGGATATGCTTGCTCAATCCGAGTCCATGCTTCGTTTCTGATATCCCATTCATAATCGCGTAGATCAATGTAGTAAACGGTTTCTGTTGCGTCAATAGGTTGCGGTTTAACAACATTGCGTCCCCAAGAGAGGCTGTTTATCAGCTTTGAGAGTGCGCGCCGATATGCGTTGAGTGCTTCAGTCGTTTCACCAGCATTATAGAGATGCGTCAACATAAAATAGCGTGCAAACGATCTGTCATGTTGGGAAAGAGAATTAACGTGGTTTTCAATCGTCTCAAGTATTGTATCCGTGGTAATGAAATAGGGTTTAGGTCTTGGTGCAGCGTTCCAATCGGGTGCACCTGCGGCAATCCATTGACGTATCGTCTCAATCGCTTCGGGGGCAAGCGGCGGTTGACTGAGTGGCATCCGTTTGGCAATGTTCGTTTCGATGAGCCGTTGATAGAACACGGAATCACTTGGGTTTCCAGGGATGACTGTGCCACCTTCAATAAGTTCTTTGTATTCAATGATGAGTGATTCCCGGTAGGATCCGTTTTCACCGTGGCATATTAGGCATGACTGCTCAAAAATTGCATAAGCCTCCTGAGCTAAATTCTGCTGTGCATTGACGTTTGCTATAACAATGAAAAACAATAGAATACTGAGTATTTTAATCCTTTGAATATGCATCACTATATTTCGCCTTCCCACTGAAAATTATAGATTTTATTCTGTCTTTTTTTAATACCTATAGAATATCTCATTGATATGTACTTGTCAAGTAACCAATCAACAAGGCAGGGTTATTTAGTTTTAGGTTTTTTTGATGAGTATTTGCTATAACGTTAATTTTATGTGTTGCCATCTTGTCCATGTCTTTAGTCCCGTAGGGACGATATGTTTATAGAAAAATGTTATCTACTTCTCTTGAGTTCCGTAGGAACGGCATATAAGAATAAACATATCGTCCCTACGGGACTAAAGAACTGGGAAGGTCACTCGTTTTCTATAAACATATCGTCCCTATGGGACTAAATGGTTCTTTCGGCAATTAATTTTAGCATAAAATAAAAGTCTATTGCTGAAGAATCCAGTAGTCATCCGTTTAAGTAGGAGATCATCAATGGAAACATATTATAAATACATAGCAAGAAAACCACTAAAGACCGATGTTCAGGTTTCAATAATCTAAAATTGATGTATAAGGTGCAGTTAGGAAACTGCATTTGGGTATTAACTTTCAGTAAATCTCAATAACAGAAAACTTTTAAAACTGACAGGACTTACGCAGTTTTCATGATCCAATTAAGAATTAAGACGAAAACGATGTAATTTTCAGCATTTTTTAGGTTTCCGGCGCGCTTACAAAGCACGCCTACCGTTGGGTGCGTAAGTCCTGACTGAATAACCCTGTCAACAAGGGGGTATGTAATTATCCTTACATTTGTCTGAACTAGGATTTTCAGGATTAGTAGATTTCCAGGATTACCCCATCAATGTTTATTGCTGAAGATTGGCTCAATGCACATCAGAAATCCTTGAAAAGAAAAATCCTGAAAATCTACTAATCTTGAATATCTTGGTTCTGACACATACTGAAACTTTACACACCTTTTATTTGACCAATCCGATTCAAAAAATAGATTGTAGAGACAAAAACAGATACCGACTACAAAATTCACCCAGAAAAACCGTTATGATCGCAATGAATAGAAAACCTGTTGCCGCACGCGTAGCACCGACTTCATCCTTCGCAACTGATTTTGGACGCAAACAGTCCCATGATATAAAATACACAAGCAGTGTAGCCGCAAACCCAATTCCTATTCGCATCCAAATTAAGAGTTCAGAATGAAAGCTAAACGGTTCAGTATATTGGGTTTGCATCCTGAATATCATACCCATACAAAAAAGTATGATCATTCCGACCAGCGAACATAGTAGTAATGTGTTATACCTTCTCAGATAATGCACAGGTAATTCAGGCGTAACAAGGTACCAGTGACCAAACCACATGCCTGATTGAACTGCTCCCAATAAGATCGCAGACATAAGAAACTGTAAAGGTAATAGGTATTGTGCGCCCGGGAATTGGACATCTGGTAAATAAGACAAAGCACTGAAAACGACCCCAACAACCCCACTCACGACTGCAAAATAGAAAAATATCTGTGTAAATACCGGGGTTTTAAACCACAAACTTAGTGTATAAGCGATGACAGCATTTACAAAACTCAAAACGAAAACAGATTCATAGTTCGGTGCGGATCCAAAAAAATTCAAGAATGTAATAGGTTGTTCATGCAGGTACAGATTAGCACAACGGGCTAAGCTACCCACAAGCAGATAGATACCTCCCATCAACCGATAAAAGTTCGCACCAACCAAACCTTTCGGAATGAGGACCAAAACCGCTAACCCACCTACAGCAAGTTGACTGAAAACAAGGTAAAAAATTTCTACGAGAATGAAATCTTCAAACATATTTTACGTCATTTATACAAGACAACCCCATTACAGTTCAAGACCATAACGGGGTTGTGTATTTGTGTGCAGGACTTACGCACCCAACGGTAGGCGTGCTTTGTAGGCGGGGAATGCCAAAAGGCATTCATACCGTTGATTTCTTGATTTGGCGCTGGAAGCATAAATAATGTTGAAAATTACATCATTTTCATCACAATTCTTGATTAAATCATGAAAACTGCGTAAGTCCTGTGTACGTTTTAAAATATCTTCCTTCATTGTATGAAGGTGATAGTTACGCTATAGAATTTCGACGACGGCACCGATGGCTTCAAGCTGCTCTTTGGTTTTCTCAGCATCTTCTTTGCTGACACCCTCTTGGATGACAACAGGCGCAGATTCTACCTTCTCTTTTGCTTCCTTCAAACCGAGACCTGTTATGGAACGTACCTCTTTAATAACAGGAATTTTCTGTCCGCCGATCTCTTTGAGTTGGACATCAAATTCGGTTTTCTCTGCAGCTTCCTCTGCTTCCCCTTCTGGTGCTGCACCTACTGCTGGTACTGCCCCCGCCACTGCCATCGCAGGCATTGCAGAAGCACTCACACCGAATTTATCTTCCAGTGCTTTTACCAAATCAGAAAGTTCCAGAACCGTCATGCCACCTATTTCTTCTATCATTTTTTCTATATCTGCCATTGTTACTTCCTTTCTTATATAAAATAGTTTTGCCTATTCGGCTGTTTTTTTCTGTTCAGCGATCTGTGTCAACACAGATGACACCTGACCAATTGTATTACTAAGTACATTCACAAAACTTGTCATTGGAGAACCATTCTTCAAGACGCCAACCAGACCATACAACGGCGCACTGATTCCCCCAACAACCTGTCCAATCAATACCTCTTGCGAAGGCATATCCTTCAGGGCTTTCACACCGTTCGCGTCAACAACTTGCGAACCGAGAATCCCAGCTTTGATCTGTAAACTCTCATGGTCTTCAATAAAATCAAACAGTATTTTGGTGATAGTCGCAGGATCATCACTCGCTGCAAGTGCGGTGTTACCTATTAAATAGGGCGCAAGTCCATCAATTTCTTTTTCTTGTGCAACAACATTAATTAACGTATTTTTGAAGACTTTATATTGGATATTCGCGGCACGCAATTGCTGACGTAATTCATTCACTTCAGTCACGTTCAATCCTTTAAAATCAGCTAAAAGAATAACATCTGAGTTTTCAAAAATCTCGCGAATCTGTCCTACCTGCTGAACATTCGCTTCATTCGGCATAAGTTAACTCCTTTCACATCTTGACAACTCCATTCAGAAATAGAAAAACCCCCAGAAAACTGGAGGTCTGACCAAACTACGGTAGTCAAAAATCAAACTTCTTGCAATTGCAGGAAGTAACTTTTAACTATACCCGAGTCTCGGTAGGCAATTAAGCCAAAGCTCCTACTTTCTTCAACTCTATTCTGTTGGATGGAATTTGTCGTTTAGTTCCTTTATTTATTATTCACTACGAATAGTGAAATGTCATACATGTTAAAATCCATGACTTACAAAAATTGCTGCGGATCAATTCGGATACCTGCACCCATCGTAGCGGATATTGAAACACTCCGAAGATAACGACCTTTTGTAGAAGCGGGTCGGGCATTTACCAGCACATCCATAACAGTGGTAAGGTTATCCTTAATTTGCCCCTCTTCAAATGAGGTCTTGCCAATCGGCACATGAACGATGCCTGAAGTCCGTTCCACACGATACTCAATCTGTCCAGCTTTGATGCTCTGTAACGTGTCAGAAATATCCATTGTGACGGTGCCAGCCTTGGGATTAGGCATTAACCCACGCGGTCCCAAGATTCTTCCCAACTTCGGCATGATACTCCGCATCAAGTCAGGTGTTGCAATTGTCGCATCAAAGTCAAGCCAACCATCAACAATTTTATCTACCAAGTCATCCGTTCCAACGAAGTCCGCTCCTGCTTCCTCCGCTTCACGTGCTTTGTCTCCTTCTGCAAACACCGCAACACGAACTGATTTACCAGTGCCGTGCGGAAGCGATACTGTGCCTCGGATATTCTCCTCCGCTTTACGCGGATCCACACCCAGACGAGAGGCTAAATCAACTGTTTCATCAAACTTCGCAGTACTTGTCTTTTTCAATAGTGAAACAGCTTCATCAACAGAGTATAAACTGAGTCCGTCAACCTGCTCTTGAAATTCACTATATCGTTTACCTTTTTTCGCCATATTCCTCTCCAACTAATATCATTTATACAACTCAAAATTGTATCATTGAATTGTTAAGCCCATACTCTTTGCTGTTCCCTCAACCATACGCATCGCTGCTTCTAAATCTGTCGTATTGAGATCAGGCAATTTCGTTTCGGCGATCTCTCGTATCTGATCTCTATTTATTGTTGCTACCTTGTTCCGATTTGGTTCGCCTGAACCTTTTGCTATTTTCGCTGCTGTTTTGAGTAACACCGCCGCCGGCGGAGATTTGACTACAAATGTAAAGGAACGATCACTATAGCATGTAATGATTGTCGTTACAATCATACCGCTCTGTTGTTGTGTCTGGGCATTGAAGGATTTGATAAATTCCTGCAGGTTAATCATATAAGGCGCAAGACTCGGTCCAACCGGTGGTTGCGGCGTCGCCTGTCCAGATACCAATTGAAGTTTGACTTCACCTGCTACTTTTTTTGCCATGTGTTAATTACTCCATATCTTCCAAAATATTATAACCTTTCAACTCCCATGAAACCTAATTCAAGTGGCGTTGAACGTCCAAAAATTGTTATTGATAAATTCAATCGTTGACGTTGTGTATCAATCGCAAGTATCTCCGCTGTGAAAGAACTGAAAGGTCCTTCAATCACGCGAACTTTATCACCAACAGAATAAGTTATCTCAGGAATCGGTACATCTTCCTCAACCGTTGAACTTTCTAACATACGTTCTACATCTTCTGCACTGAGTGGACTCGGATTTGCGTTTCCCAGAAAATTCATGACACCCGGTGTCTCTTGAACAAATGCCCAACTCCTCTGACCAATGTAATTTTCTACATGCGGTCCAATCTGATGCAAAGAGTTGATGAGCACATATCCCGGATACGTCGGTCCACTTCTCACTTTACGCTTACCATCTTCATTCTTTACGGTCGTTGAAATAGGAACAGACACCTGCAAAATCTCCTCCTGCAGTTCCTTATCGGTATCAGAATCTGATGAAAGCCGCCTCTCAAGTGCAGTCTGTATTTTCTTTTCATGTCCAGTGTAGACCTGAACAATGTACCAATAACCAGTCATGGATGATTCCCAAAATATAAAACAAATCGTTATTTAATTTAGCGAAGAAAAAGCTCTCTTAAAAAGGACATACCAAAACCACTAAGTGTATCCGCGGGCTTAATAACGTAGTTACTCACAAGAACAACTAATAAAGGTATGCAGGCGATCAATGTATAATGTACTCTTCGGTTTTCAAAATCTTTACCAAGAAAGAATACTGCTAAAGGAATCACAATCAAAATCAAGTTGGCAGGCCAATCCCAAACCGGACTGACTGAACTACCATCTACTAACCACAGGAACACGCCTAACATCGCACTTGCAATTAACACTACAATCGTGCTACCGCGAACCTGTTCCATGTCAGGTTTAGATACCTTTTGCCATTCTAAATGAATATTCTGAATATAGTTTCTTATACGTGCTATCATATTTACTAAGGCAGGCCAGGAGGGATTCGAACCCCCAACATCCGGTTTTGGAGACCGGCGCTCTACCAGTTGGAGCTACTGGCCTGTGGTATAAAATTACCTTGTCTCCTTATGGAGTGTATGTTTCCGACAGAAACGACAATACTTCTTGCGTTCATATCGATCCTGCTGTGTCCGACGATTACGCGTCGTAATATAATTGCGCCGCTTGCAATCATCACATGCTAAAGTTACAATGTCTCTGGGCATCGTTTTTTACCCCCCTTCTTAATATCAGTGAAGCCTACGACCGGGATTGAACCGGTGACCTCGTCCTTACCAAGGACGCGCTCTACCGACTGAGCTACGCAGGCAAACGTCCTAAGGTACAAGCGGGAGACGGGATTCGAACCCGCGACGCATGGCTTGGAAGGCCAATGCTCTACCAGCTGAGCTACTCCCGCAGAAAAAACCAATGGGGGCGGACGGATTCGAACCGCCGTAGGCATAGCCAACAGATTTACAGTCTGCCCTTTTTGACCGCTCAAGCACACCCCCAAAATAGAAGCTGACGAGAGGAATCGAACCTCCAACCTAGTGATTACAAATCACTCGCTCTACCGTTGAGCCACGTCAGCATTCAACCTTGTCTCTCTTCTATTAGTGATACTCACGACGAATAAAGTCGTGTGCTTCTTTGAAACACATAACTCTCCTCTGTGTGATTCCTGCTTCCGTCTCTCGTGCCTCTATACTGAACTGCGCGAGGTCTTACTCGGACTCCAAAAGCGTTTATGCTCTCGGTATATCCTACCGCGAGGTAAAAGATTGATACGCACTCTGTATCTTAATTTCCTTGATAATATAGCGTCTTGGGCGATGATGTCTACCGCAACTTGTCCCTCTGGGGATCCGCCAAGTTTTACTATAGGCACACTTCCCATAACTACGGTGCCAGTGGACTGCCTACTTGTTCGCAGTGTGGACTTCGGTTCGACATACGTTATTTCGCATTACGTTACAGAGCCTTGCTTGTCTCAAATAATTAAAATACTCCCGCACGAGTTTACATTATTAGACCCAAGCCTAAAGACTTGGGATTGTCAGATAATTCCCTTCATAAAACGGGTAACACCTCAAACTCTATTGAGGTAAGACCTACGCACAAAACGGTAAGCACACTTTGTGTAAGCACACTGAAAACTGCGTAAATCCTATGAGGTAATTCAATATTCACCCCTTTAAGTATACAAACTAAATTCACTATTGTCAAAAAAATATCTGATATGGATTGTCTATCGCAGCTGCGTAACAATTATCCCGTTCTTCAAAATTATCCTGATTCTGTTGGTTCGGACTCAGAATCACCGTCATTGTTTTCCGATTCAGCAGTTTCAGACTCATCAGCAGTTTCAGACTCATCATCAGTTTCAGACTCATCAGCAGTTTCAGACTCATCAGCAGTTTCAGCCGCACTGTCACCAGAATCATCTCCACTATCTTCTACAGATTGTTCACCGTAAAGTTCAACTAAGTGATCCTCGCTATCAGATTCAGAGGTAAAGAGTGCTGGTACTTCTTCCTGCGAAACTTTCGGATCAACCACATTATACGACAATTCTCCTGAAGACAACTCTTCTGTTGCTACAGTAATAGGTTTCTGATTCTGAGCGAAACCTGCTCCTAAAAGTTGGTCATTTAATGAACGCGCACGTTTTGCAATAACGTTTACTGCCAAATATTTATTCGGCACATGCTTTATCAAATCTTCAAGGTAGACAATTGCCATTTGTATACTCCAATATGATTTTTTATGCATTACTCGTTGTATAATTATACCAAAATTCTTGCTTGAAGTCAAATTAAATTTTGACATCTTCTCGGTTAAATGGTAGAATTGTAAAGACTAAAACTTCACAATTACAAGGAAATTAAATGGGAATGCACAATAACGTTAAATATATCTTGGAAAAAGCACTTGATGGGAAACGTTTAGACTTTGATGACGCACTAACCCTCTTTAAAAGTCATGATCTCCTTCCTTTAGGTCATGCCGCTGATACTATCCGACAAAGAAAACACCCAGAAGGATACATTACTTATATTATAGATAGAAACATAAACTATACAAATTGGTGTTATGTTGATTGCGATTTCTGTGCATTTTATCGCCACCGAAAAGACCCCGATGCCTATGTAATGGAACGCGATCAACTCGGACAAAAAATACAAGAAACACTGGAGTTAGGCGGTGAACTCATTCTTATGCAAGGTGGACTCCACCCAAAACTCAAATTGGAGTGGTATGAAGATCTACTCCGATGGATAAAAGCGAACTACAAAATTCATATACACGGATTTTCTCCGCCAGAATTAGATTGGTTCGCCAAAATCAACAAAATGCCTTTACGTGAGATGCTCACACGACTACGTGATGCTGGTCTGGATTCTATACCCGGAGGTGGAGCGGAAATCTTAACGGATCGCTCGCGGAACATCATCAGTCCTAAGAAATGCACCGCAGAGGAATGGCTTGAAGTGATGCGGCAAGGACACTACGTCAACCTCAAATCCAGTGCTACCATGATGTATGGACACGTAGAAAGTTACACAGAACGTGTTGAACATCTAATGAAATTGCGCGACCTGCAAGATGAAACAGGCGGATTCACAGCGTTTATCTGTTGGTCATTTCAACCCAGCAACACCGAACTTGCACACATCCCACCCGCAGGAAGTTACGAATACCTCAAAACATTAGCAATCTCACGCTTATTCTTAGATAACATTGATAACTTCCAATCATCGTGGGTTACACAAGGTCCCAAAATCGGACAACTCTCATTAAAGTTCGGAGCAAATGACATGGGAGGAACGATGATTGAAGAAAACGTCGTCAGCAAAGCAGGCACAGTTTATTGCATGCCAATTGAAGAAATAGAACGAACTATCGCAGAATTGGGATATGTTCCAAAACGAAGAAACTTTTTCTATGACATTCTCAATTAACGATAGTCCTCATGAATCCAAACATTCGCTGCTAACGCCTTTTTCCTTGCACCAAGCCAATTAACATACGCATCACTTTTCTTACTATCAAGAAGTGTCTTATAACGTTTAACCTTCTGCGTAGGATCCATTTGGTACTCTTCAAAATCCGGTTCTACACGTTCAACTAATTCTATAATATAAGTTGAAGAATCCTCAGCAAATGGTCCCCTCACATCCCCAACAGACATTGTAAACGCAGCTAACATCACACCTCTCGCGTACCCCATACCAGAAATATAAGTACTTCCTGCCACAAGACCAAAAAGGTTGCTCTCTTGAACAGTCTTTTCAGCAATTGATGTGCCTTCAGGTGCTATATACTTTTTGATTAACGCCTCCAATGACACACCTTCTGTCCGTTGATCTATCAACTTCTGAGCATCTGCGAAAGCACGCTCTTTTGACTTCTCTCGTTCAACATCGTCTATCACTTGTCGCTTAACATCTTCAAACTCAGGAATGCCTGGTGCTTTCTTACCAAGAAGCGTCACAACAAAAATGGCAGAAACTTCATTTGTGTATCTTGCTTTCGTCTCAATAGTGTTTGTAACGCCTACCTCCATGTCAAAAACTTCCTCTAACAATCCTCTGTAAAGTGTACTTGATATTACTGGCGGAATATCTACGCCATCTTTACTGAAAAAACCCGTTTCACCAGATTCAAGCGATAGATCCTTATATTTATCAAGTCCAATAGCAGTCTCATAATCCGCAACCTCAATCTCAAAAATCAAATCTTTCGCTACGGCTTCTGCTCCATCCACACCATCTATCTGGACCAGTTTATCCTTAATATCGCTTTCTACTACTGGGAAAGGTGTCACTAAGGCTGGTTGCTTTTCTTCCAATTGGATAATGTGATACCCGAATTTGCTTTCAACAAGATCACTTACTTCACCCGGTTGTAATACATCAAAACACGCTTCTGCAAAAGGCTTTACCGCATATCCGCGATCAAAATATTTACCCTCTGGCAAATGATCATAACTTCTACCCAACGCACCACCATCAACCGCACTACTATCCTCTGAATGCTTCTCAGCAAGGTCAGCAAATGTTGTACCTGCAGCCATTTCTTCTTTTACAGTTTTGAGTAGTTCTTCCGCAGCCGCTTTTGTTTCCGTTTTTTGTTCATCGGTGGCATCGTCTGGGAACTTTTTCAAAATATGTCGTGCTTTGACTAATTCAGGGTTCATGAAGATGTTCTGATTATTTGTGTAATACTGTTCAATAGTTGCCTGTGTAACAAAATGCTCAGGATTAACATTGATATAACGGATATTTACCTGCTCTTCGGTTGCATAGTCTTCCTTGTTTTCTTGGAAGTACTTATCAATCTCTGCTTTGTTTTCTTGGAAGTACTTATCAATATCTACATCCTCTACATCCTCTACATCCTCTACATCCTCTACATCCTCTACATCCTCTACATCCTCTACATCCTCTACATCCTCTACATCCTCTACATCCTCTGCATCAAAGGTTTTTTCGTAATCGCTGTGTCGAAATTCAATGAATTTCACCTTTGCTTTGTTCGCCTCAAGTTGATAATCCTGTTCCGCTTCAGTGTCAGTAACTAATTCAAGGCTTTGGATACCATCTCGTAGTGAAGACGTACTGAGTTGATATCTATAGAAATCCAGCACATCAGGTCCGAATTGATTATATGTTAATACCCGGTTTTCATCACTTCGGATATAATGCATTACCTCAGAATCGGTGATATTCGCACTACCTTCAATGATCCTTGTTATATAACTATTAATTAATTGCTTTTGTATCGCTTTCCGATCTGGTTCCGCACCAAACCTTGGGTTCTGTTGCTGTTGGCGTACTACTTGTGAAATACGATCTTCAAAAACCCTTCTTGTAACTTCCAATGTGTCAAGCTTGAGTACAACTTCGTCTTCAGTTCCCGTATTCTGTTGACCACCAGAACCACCATACAACATTATGGTACCAATAATGAAGACAACAGCAATTATCCACATAAATATCTGTGCTATGAATTTTTCACGTAGAAAAATAATCATTCGTAACGTTTTCTCCTCAATTTGTTTTATCCTGCGTTAAATGATACCCTATTACAACGCATTTTTCAATATTTTTTTGTTACAATGTTGAATTTTGAGAATAAATCCACTTTTTCTAAAAAGGAGAGCAAGTGAGGGTTATCTTCATTCCCCTCACTTGCGGGGTTGTTCGGGGGTATAAAAAGGCAAGCACCCAATACAGATGCTTGACCTATTGGTAGGAGCGACCTCCCGGTCGCGACAGTAAGGATACAATAAACAGAAAACGCGGAATGTGTTTATTATACATCATTACCCTATTGGTAGGAGCGACCTCCCGGTCGCGACAGTAAGGATACAATGAATCAAAACGGACGCGACAAGCAGGTCGATCCTACCAACGCAGGACACGGTCGCGACCGGGAGGTCGCTCCTACCAGTGCAAGTGTGTAATTAATTCCATAATTTACCATAAATAACCCTGGGATTGATGGACGTGTAACGACTTGGCAGATGTGTTGACAAAATCGCAGCTTACGCGGATAAAACAGGAACCTTACGCATTATGTCTGAATCACACAGGAAACAGAAAACGCGGAATGTGTTGATTATACATCATTACCCTATTGGTAGGAGCGACCTCCCGGTCGCGACAGTAAGGATACAATAAACAGAAAACGCGGAATGTGTTTATTATACATCATTACCCTATTGGTAGGAGCGACCTCCCGGTCGCGACAGTAAGGATACAATGAATCAAAACGGACGCGACAAGCAGGTCGATCCTACCAACGCAGGACACGGTCGCGACCGGGAGGTCGCTCCTACCAACGCAGGACACGGTCGCGACCGGGAGGTCGCTCCTACCAACGTAGGACACGGTCGCGACCGGGAGGTCGCTCCTACCAACGTAGGACACGGTCGCGACCGGGAGGTCGCTCCTACCAACGCAGGGCACGGTCGCGATTTTCTCAGGAAACAGCTAAAATGCCTAAAACTAAATAACCCTGGATAAACCTAGGAGACCTTGGCGTGGTAATAGAGAAGTGTTAGATGAGTTACTGTGGGTGTTGCGAACAGGAGATCCCTGGCGGGATTTACCAGAAAAGAATCCACCCTATCAAACCTATCATCGTCGTTTTCAGCAATGGTCAGCTGAAAATTATTTAGGTTTTGTACTTCTTGCTTGCATACGTTATGTCACTAAAATATTTATGAGATACGCTGTAGATGTTTCTGAGTTTCATCGTTAGAACTTCCTCGAATGCTGTAGGACACGCACTTTTCCTTGACGTAGACGTTTACTTTCTTGAATCAAGACTGTCCAAAAACTACGGAGCTCCTCCTGTTGCTTCCATAACACCTCTAACTATGCCCAACCCGTTTTCCGGTCTATATTACCAGTCCTCAGATCAGTAAGAACTGTCTTTTGTGCTTCTCCTAATGCTTCACTCTGCTTCCCATATTTCGTTGTTAATGCATGTAATTTTAGATCCGCTTTATGAAATTGAGCAATCAGTTGAAATGTGTCATCTGAAGAGTAATTTGCAAGTGCAGCATCAGTCGGAATTGTAATGGTATCCAAAATGTCAATTTTACCCAACCCCTCTAAATAATTCTCAACAGTGAGAGTTTCAACATTCCCATTCTGCTGTTCGTTTTCATCTACTATCCAATAAACGCAAATGCCGATAAACACAATAACAAGGACGCCCAGTGCTCCGTAAAATGTTTTATTAGTCATTGTGTTTCTCCTTTATATTAAAGTGTTAACTTTCCGCCTATATTTAACAAAAACTTTGTAATGACAAAGTTAGAGACCGTCGGTGCGCCTAATCTAATTAGGAAACTACCCCGATGTAATCCGTCAATAGGATTATTCAGATTTCCTAATGATCAAATTTTCCAAAATGAAACCCCGCTGGTAGGAGCGACCTCCCGGTCGCGACCGTACACCCCGCTGGTAGGAGCAACCTCCCGGTCACGACCGTACACCCCGCTGGTAGGAGCAACCTCCCGGTCGCGACCGTACACCCCGCTGGTAGGAGCAACCTACCAGTCGCGACCGTACACCCCGCTGGTAGGAGCAACCTCCCGGTCGCGACCGTTTTGATTCATTGTATCCTTACGGTCGCGACCAGGAGGTCGCTCCTACCAAGAGGATAATGATGCAAAAAGAGGATAATGATGCAAAAAAACACATTCCGCGTTTTCTGTGTCCTCTGTGATTCAGACATAATACGTAAGGTTCCTGTTTTATTCGAGTAATCCGTGATTCTGACAACACATCTGCCAAAAACTTTACACACATGTAATCACCTCGGCTTGTAAATTTCTTACTTCTCTTGTAATTATAGCAAATTGTGTAAAAAAAGCCAATAAAAAAAGTTTGTAAAACACTTGCATTTCATTCTGTTTTAACATATAATTTGTGAAAGCATGCCGATGAAAACAACGGAATTCATTGATATAAGTCTATTACGCATACAGAATGTGCCGGATTTTAGCCTGAAATACACTTTAGAATCTGGACAGTCATTTCGATGGAATTTGGTGAAGGACGCATATTACGGTGTCGTTGAAGAACAGATACTCAAAATACACCAACGTCATGATACCTTAATCATAGGAAGTTCTAAGCAACAAGATGAAACATCTTTCACATCACACCTGAGACATTATCTTGATTTAGAACGCGAATTGGCAAATATCTTATCTGCAGTAAAAGTTGATGATTATATTGAACGTGCAATCAATAAATTCTGGGGGATGCGTATACTAAACCAAGAACTATGGGAAACTATAGCATCATTTATCCTATCACAAAACAACAATATAGCACGTATCCGAGGTATTATCCGGAGACTTGCCGAACGTTTCGGTGAAAGATTAGAATTAGATGGTTATGTAGACTACACTTTTCCAACACCGCACATACTTGCTGATGCTGGAATTGATGAGATCTTTTCATGCGGAACAGGATATCGTGCAAAGTATCTCTGGAATTCTGCGAACAACATAGTCAATGGAAAATTAGTTCTTGATAATCTTAAACAAATGCAATACAATGATGCAAAACAGGAATTGATGAAACTTGAAGGAGTTGGTGAAAAAGTTGCTGATTGTATCTGCCTCTTTTCACTTGGACACCTAACAGCATTACCTGTTGATGTGTGGATAAAACGTATTTTTGAAAGCATTTATCTACGCAAACGCGCAACGTATCGCGAAATTCAAGAATTTGCAAGAAACTATTTCGGACAATATGTCGGGTATGCTCAACAATATCTATTTCACTACGCTCAAAACCAACAAAACTGGGCAGATGATGAACATCTTGCATTAATCAAAAAGATAAAATAATCATAAAATAGTAATATCAATAAAACGTTACGATGGGAATAGATTCAACTAAACCTATTGGCGTAGACTTAAGAGAAAAATGTTGTCTTTCTCTTGTGGAAGGGTTTTGTAACCCCCAATGATACAATGATACAGGATTAAAATTGCTAATTCGGGGTTGAAAAACCCTCCCAAAAGAAAGTTACTCCTTAAGTTTACACCAAGTTTACACCTAATGAAGTTTGACAATCAAAATCGGTAGTTGAATTCGTAGGGGTTGGGTTCCCCAACCCGTTTGGTTTTTGAGTTTGCGTAGATCTTGTGTGGAAACCACGCACCTACGAATACACAACTTGAACGTCAAAACTCATTAGGGATAGATTCAACTAAACACATCATTATTATTCAAAAACATCATCTATAGAATACACAACATTACAAGAAAATACTGTGTATTTGAAAAGTGAATTATATTAGATGAATTATGTTAAATGTTTATAGGAGGATTCAATGTCTGAAAATACCGGAAAAAATGTAGTATCTCTTTTAGAAGAACATGTTGACCTTGCTATCTCTACCGTCAATAAACTGAGAGATGAAATAGTACAACATGAGACCGAAATTGCACGTCTCAACAGTGAAGTTGTACAACGTGATGCAAAAATTCAAGAACTTGAAAATGACCTAAGCGAGTTGAAGGATTCATCCGAATTTGCAAGGTTAGCAACAGAAGAGGAACGTGAAGGCATCCGTAAACAACTCGAAGGCTTAATGGCAGGTCTCACAGAACCTGGTGCAACATCAGAAAGCACTGATGATGCAAATGAAAAATCCGAGGCTGAGGTAATGTTTAAGGCTACAAACTAACCATAACATACCAAAGTAAATACTTGTGCGAGTTTTAGTCATTTCTCATTCATATATAATGAAACCATATCGGAGGAAGTTTAATCTCATCGCATCAAATACAGATGTAAGAATGTCCGTAATTACACCTGACCGTTGGTTTGAAAGTATTCAAGAAATCAAATTCGAACCCGAGAATGATACACACTGTGAAGAGTTAGCTTGTCCAATAAGGTTTTCTGGATATGGCAGTCGGTTTTATTATCGCAATGGAATAGCACAACACTTCAAGAATTTTCAACCTGACATTATCCATCTTGAAGAGGAACCTTGGAGCCTCAATGCATTCCAGATTGTCCGACTGAAACGAAAATACTGTCCAAACAGCAAGTTCATCTTTCGCACATCTCTTAGCATCCCATCTAAGCAACGATTCGGACCTTTACCCGTTTGGATCGAAAAGCAAGTTTTTAGCGAAACCGATGTCGCTTTTCCTCTCAGTGAAAATGCTGGTAAAATCCTAAAACAGAAAGGTTATCTCGGAACACAGATTCCCTTTCCAAACGGTGTTGACATATCGTTGTTTCAGAAACGGGATATGAACCAACTCAAAACTTCTCTCGGACTTGCTGATAGTTTTGTCATCGGTTATATCGGTAGACTAATTCAGATGAAAGGTGTTGATACGCTTATTGAAGCAGCTGCATCCCTAAACTTCCCCTATAAAATATTGATCGTTGGTCAGGGTGAAGACAAACCAAAATTTCTTGAGATTGCAGAAACACATCAAATCGCGGATCATATCGTATGGATAGATGTCGTCCCTCCCGAAGAAGTTCCCGATTATCTCAACTGCATGGATACCCTTGTTTTGCCCTCCCGCACAACACCAGAATGGGTTGAGTTTTTCGGCAGAGTTCTAATTGAGGGTATGGCGTGTGAAGTACCCGTCATCGGGTCAGATTCAGGGGAAATCCCACAAGTCATTGGTGATGCAGGTTTAGTCTTTCCAGAAGATGATGCGACATCTTTAGCAGAAAAGATAAACCAGATAGCAACAAATCACACACTACGCGAAGCACTTACACAGCGCGGGCTAAAAAGAGTTCAACTTTTTACATGGGAAACAATAGCACAAAACACCTATGAAGTTTATCAAGATCTATTAGCAGAATAACTACTGACTATGTATGTTGAATCGCATGTGAAATAAAATGGGTTAATAGAAGAGATTGGAAGGAATGCCCCCGACTGGACTCGAACCAGCATGCCAACTAAGGCACAGGTCCTTAACCTGCTGTGTATACCAATTCCACCACAGGGGCATTTAAACTATTATACTTCTGAACAAGCAGAAAGTCAAATATTTTGCAGAAATTGGCAAAGGAATCCAATTGTTGAAATGTACTCTTGTAGGAGAGGTTTTCAACCCTGATTTCCACCTCTTCTGTAGGTGGGGTAGGGATTTTAACATCTTGTGGGAGGGGTTTTCAACCCCGACAGAAGCCAAACGCGCTTCTGACGTTGATTTGGATTTTATGTGCATTTCCACTCAAATCGGGGTTGAAAACCACTCTCACAAAAGAAAATGCAAACAATATTTTCTTAAGTTGACACCTATGGGTACTTTGTAAGCGCACCCCGACGGTAAGCGGGGAATGCCTAAATGGCATTCATACCGCTGATCTGGTGCTTTGTAAGCGCACCCCCGATGGTAGACGTGCTTTGTAAGCGCGCACCCGATGGTAGACGTGCTTTGTAAGCGCACCCCCGATGGTAGGCGTGCTTTGTAAGCGCGCACCGATGGTAGACGTGCTTTGTAAGCGCGCACCGATGGTACGCGTGCTTTGTAAGCGCGCACCGATGGTAGGCGTGCTTTGTAAGCGCGCTCTTGGGACTTGATGTACCAGCGCGCTTACAAAGCACGCCTACCAGGGTAGGTTAGATAAAATTACCTAATTTATTTTTTAATCTTCATATAAGGGGGTTAGGGGGGTTAAAAAGTCGCTATTTCAGTTATTTAACCCCCTAAATCCACCTTATCAGTGGGACTTTAAGAGGCAATGTGGAAGTCATAACTATTTATCAAACTCACGTTACGTTTAGTTGTCATCGGTTTGATTTCCATTAGTTTGATAGCTGCTATAGGTTTCTATACGACCGATAGATTTCACAGAGTTGTTCGTATTAGTGCATCAAAACTGATGCAGCATAATTGATCGGATGCTTACTGTGCTAACAATACCTATGGAAACAAATCCATCCGTGTCACAGGTCAAATCAAGCGTATTGAGAAGGAAGAATTGGTCTATTTAGGATTAACTAATCAATTCAAAACAACCGTCGTGCTTCGGGGAATTGACGGGGACCTGATGGTGTCTAGTGAAGATCTTATTGAGCTATATACAAGGAGAAATAATCCTTCCAGTGTTCCAAGACGCAAAAAACGAAATACTTATGAAGTGCTTTGTTTATTTGATCGAGATCAAACATATTCACTACGCTATCTTAATACGGGTGATTTTGTGGAAATACGCGGGAACGTTGTATCTAATAGTTTAGGCAAGTATAACAATATATTATACGGTTTAGATATTGCGAAGTGTGTTTTGAAAAACCACCGTCCCAACAGCGAGGACATAGACGATGCAAGCATTAGTACCGATTGATACAGGAACAGCATTACAACACACCATTGACAATAAACTGTGAATTAGCATCGCGTGTGACACGCTATTGCTAAAATCCAGACTCGCATATCAGCAGGTGTGGAGACAACTTGATGAAGTCATATCCGAATTTCAGTTATGGCTTCAATTCAAGAAAACTCTTGTCTATTTTTGCACATAAGCCACTTAAGAAATATCAGTTTTAAACTTTTTTGGAATATAATCGTCTAACGTAACATAAATCCTTTTAGGATCATACCATAAACCTTGAGGATCATACACATTGAGACAGGATACAGATGCAAAACCCTAACCCAGCATTTGAACAACTTCTCTCCAGTACACTTGACAGAGAAGTCCGTTTTGACGCATATTCAAAAGCACTATACAGCACAGATGCAAGTCTATACAAAATAGAACACATCGGTGTCGTAATTCACAAGCACAAACAAGATGTCATAAACACAATCCAGATCGATGCTGAACACAAAATCTCTATACTTCCCCGCGGTGGAGGAACGAGTCTCGCCGAACAGTGTGAATGTAGATACTGAGTGGACTGACCTTCGTTTATACAAAGCAATGATAAACCAAGACCCCAACATTCACCACGGAGCAACAGTGTTTACCGGCACCCGTGTTCCTATATAGTCACTGATTGATCATAAAAAAGCAGGAGACAGCCTTTATGACTTTCTTGAGGGCTTCCCTTCTGTTTCACGAGAACATGCAATCGCATTCTTAGAATTCGCATTGACAACAGCAATTGAGACATACGCACAACAAGATAGGAAAACAAAGTGACATGCACGTTCTATTTGACGAAAACATAAACTGCTGATTAGTCCGATATAATAAAATGCGACCAAATTAAAAAATGAAATAAAATTCAAATCATACAAAAACATACACATAATACAAAGAGGTTTACCATGATATTCAAAAGTTTTTCTCTGACAATAATTACAATTTTAACTTTCTTACTCCCGGGTTTCGCGCAGGAACCGGAATTTCAAGATTATACTGTGAAACTCATCTACTTTCTTCCAAAAGACCGTGAACCTCAGAAAGATATAGATGCTAAAATTGATAAGTTAATTAAAAACGTTCAGAAATTTTATGCAGACGAAATGGAACGGCACGGATTCGGTAGAAAAACGTTTCAGTTTGAGACAGATGAAGCTGGCAATGCTGTAGTACATCATTTGATAGGTGAACACAATGACGAGCGTTACCTGAATGCTTCATGGATGACGTGGAGACCAATTTATAAAAAGTTTAAACGATCAAATACTGTCTTTTTCAATGTTATTGATTTCAGTAGTCAACGAACCCGCCCAGGGAGTTGTGGAGAGGGACAAGGTGGATTAGACGGTGGACAAGTGCTAATTCCTGCTTCAGGCATCTGTTTTACTCTTGACGTTGCTGCGCATGAACTTGGACACGCTTTCGGGTTACCGCACGACTGGCGCAGCGGTTCGCATATTATGTCTTATGGTCCAAGACGAAACAGAATCTCTTTCTGTGCAGCGCAATGGTTAGATGTTCACCCGTTCTTCAACACCGACCAAATCGACACATTGAAGACAACTTCTAAAACACCGCCAGAGATTAAGATTCTGAAAGTTATAGAGTACCCATCAAATCTCTTTCACACATATTTTAGGCTGACTGATGCTGATGGACTCCATCACGCACAGATGCAAACCCGATCAACACAACGCTCAGGTTTGTCAATGCACGGATGTCTAAACCTAAACGGCGAAAGTCATTTAATTCGCTTCACAACTTCCGGGACAGAAATTCTGCTTACCGCTCTTGATGTCCATGGGAATGTTTCACCGAAGTGGATCACGTTTAAAGATACGAAACCAAACATCAAATTAAATATTTATTCTGGGAATGATAGTGGGAAAGATGGTTTAATCGGGCATTGGACTTTTGATGAAGTTCAAGATACATTTGCATTTAATTCAAGTGGAAATGGCAACAACGCAATACTTAGCGACGGAGCTGTGTTACAACTTAATAGCGGAAAAATTGGAGGTGCATTGAGACTTAATGGTAGACATAGTGCCTTTATACCTAATGGAAAGAATCTCATCAATGGCCTTAAAACCTTTACAATAGTCTTTTGGGTAAAATCAGATACAGTTGACACCGACAAAGGCTTTATTTTCCCCAAAAACCCTAACGACAAAGATGAAATATTTTCCATACGTTACGATGCTAAGGGAAATGAAGGTGGCGGTACTAATGTTGTCAAAGCAGGCATAACAACAACAGGTGGAGTTCAAACTTATGAGAGTGCAAGCGATGTGCAAACTACCGAGTGGCAACACATCGCACTAACTTGGCAAAGCGGTCAGGAATTAACTCTCTACATTAACGGGGTGCTTGATAATCCTACATTTAATTCTCCAGCAACTGAAGGTGAAATAATAGGTGCCGAAACGTTGATTATCGGTAGGGGTTGTAAAGACAAAAGTGGATCCTTCAATGGCTTGATTGATGATGTCCATCTCTATAATAGGGTTTTGAGCAAGAAGGAAATTGCTGAGTTATCTCAAATCAACGTAAACGCTGATCCTGTTTATGACGTTGCTTTAGCAGGAGTAGCAGATATAAGCCCAGAGCATATAGATGAAAGCAAAGATGTAAAGTTTCTTTTTACAGTTACGAATACTGGTAATACAGAAGATACGGTAAAATTAAAAATGTTTGGCAATGCAGGCGGAACACTGAGTCAACTTTCGGAATCACTTGCTCCTCACACTTCTTCATTAGTGACATTAACAATTGATGGTGCATCGCTTACCACTGCAGGAGAACGTGTGGCAATAGTCACAGCTATTTCGGAAGGTGACAACACAAAGACCGCTCAAATCAATGCAAGAGTCTCGATACCACCTGTTTATGGTTTCACTTTAACGGGTGTTGGAAAAATGACAAATGAGGTAGTAAACACAAGCCAAGATGTAGAGTATACCTTGAAAGTTACAAACACCGGTAATACTGAGGATACAATAAAATTAACAACATCTGGTATAGATAACGCTACATTGAGTGAAACATCCCTTCTGCTTGACACAAAGGCTTCAACTACAGTGAAGTTGACTTTGCCCAAGGCTTCACTTGATACTGATACAGATTA
Source organism: Candidatus Poribacteria bacterium (assembly GCA_963663765.2). Taxonomy (GTDB): domain Bacteria; phylum Poribacteria; class WGA-4E; order WGA-4E; family WGA-3G; genus MSPOR6. The sequence continues at coordinate 1,148,924 of CAXXUA010000004.1, forward strand.
TATTGTCAAAGTTACGGCTACTTCAACAGGTGATAACACAATAACCTCACGTTTGACCACTATTACAACAGTTCATGCCAATTCTGATCCTATTATTGATCTAAAAGATGGGTTAGTAGGACATTGGACGTTTGATGAGGAAGCCGGAAACACTGCATCTGATATGAGCGGAAACCAAAACAACGCAACGATCCACTCAATAGGTAACATTTGGAAACCAAACAGCGGGAAAATTAATGGAGCATTACAACTTGATGGTAGAAGTGATGGTGCTTCTGTCCCAAACGGAGGTAATCTCATCAACTCACTTGAAGCTTTTACCATAGCCTTTTGGGTAAAATTAGATGAAATTGGCACGCCGCAGCCTCATCTTCCAGAGAATTTAACGATCCCCTTTTGGAAAAAATTTGCGAAAGTTGACACTGACAACGGTTGCATTTTTTCGCCTAAAAACACCTATGATAAAGATGGCGTATTCACAATACGTTACGATACTAACGGAAATAAAGGTGGCGGCAGCAATGTTATCACAGCTTCTATTACAACAATAGGAGGTGTCCAAAAATATGAGAGTACAAGCAACATACAAACCACAGAATGGCAACATATCGCTTTAGTAAGGCATAGTGGACGAGAACTCGCACTATACATCAACGGTGTGCTTGATCAACCTACGTTCAATAGTCCCTCAACACAAGGTGAAGTTATAGGAGCAGAACAACTAATAATCGGTAGAGGTGGTAAGGACACGATTAGTGCTCTTAAAGGACTTATTGATGATGTTCGACTCTATGACAGAGCATTGAGTAGTAGTGAAATTACCAACTTGATGAAATAATTATGTATAGTAACGTAAGTTGCTACCTATAAGGTTTAGACGAATAAACACCGTTTATTATAGAGTATAATACACTTTTCGGTAGTATTTGTAGCACAAACTTTTAGTTTGTGCATCCTTAGAACGCAAACTGAAAGTTCACGCTACAAATGCGTACTGGCTCAATGCCAAAACCACCTTCTTGGTGAAATAATTATGTATAGTAACGCAAGTTGCTACCTATAAGGTTTAGACGAATAAACACCGTTTATTATAGAGTATAATACACTTTTCGGTAGTATTTGTAGCACAAACTTTTAGTTTGTGCATCCTTAGAACGCAAACTGAAAGTTCACGCTACAAATGCGTACTGGCTCAATGCCAAAACCACCTTTGGGATTTAGTATGAAACCACATCAGATTCCAAAATTGCTTATACCGAGTTCACGTTAATTTTAATGCATTTTAAATGGAGAATAAACTGATGATAAATCCCAAAGAACTCGCGAAAACAGGCTTAATTCTGCTTGAAGAACCTGTCCTCGCCATTTTATTTATTGCAATAAGTAGTTTTGGACTTGCAAAAATCCCTTAAGACTCATCAGGCACACTGGATGTCTCCAAACCCTCTGCATCATGATTCAGTTCGTTCTTAGCAATATGGTGTGACAATGTTTCTGACAAATAATGGCTTACAAGACTCAGTTCTTCTAAATGCTCACTTTCAGATAAAGCAGGTTTCAAAAGAGCATTACTGTCTTTGTCAAATCCATTATCTTCAATACTTTTGCCATAGATTTTCTACTATCCATCATCGCATACTTTCATTGACAAACTTATCAAAAATGCTGTTATTGCTCCTATAGTTATACTTATAGCACGCCTCTGCCACATACAAGGGAGTGTATTCTGTTTGGTAATGGTGGTGACTACCATACCACGCCCGTTTTAGTAGACCCCAAAACCCCTCAATCGTGTTTGTATGGACATCTCCATCAACAAATTGCTCCTCGTGATTGATGATGTGATGTTGTAACTCTTTTCCAAGCGTCAGATACGCTTTATATTCTTATGTTAACGTGAGTTTGATAATTAAAAACTGGTAAATAGAGAACCCCTTTGTTATTATGAAGTATACCAAATACTTACATAAGGAGTTCTCTGATGGATATCATAACACTTTTCTGTATAATTGACGATTTTTTTCTTGCGTATCTACAATATCAAGCAAAACACCAGTTGCCAGAAATACCCGGGACAAGCAATACCCGTGGCAGACCCAGGTGTCTTCATCCTAGCGAAGTTATGACGATACTTATTTATTTTCATCAACATAAGTGTAAAAACTTCAAAACCTATTATCAAGAGCATGTCTGTAGCAACCTCCGTTGGGCGTTTCCAAACCTTGTCAGCTATAGTCGGTTTGTGCAGCTTGCACAAGAGGTTTTGATGCCGTTGTCTATTCTTCTAAACACCCGTTTCGGTGAATGTAATGGGACTTCCTTCATTGACTCAACGCCACTTCCAGTTTGCCATAATCGTCGGATTTCAGCGCATCGTGTCTTCGCTGATGGGGCAGAACGATCCAAAACCTCTATGGGATGGTTCTACGGGTTCAAACTGCATCTCGTCATCAATGATCAAGGTGAGCTGCTGTCTGTTATGGTGACACCCGGAAATACGGATGACCGGAAACCTGTGCCACAGTTGACCAAAGGCCTATTTGGCAAACTTTATGCCGATAAAGGATATATCGACAAAAAGTTGCGGGATAAACTGCGGGAAGAGGGTGTGTCACTCGTTTACAAAGTGCGCAAGAACATGAAACCCGAACCCTTGTCTGATGCTGACGCAGAACTCCTGAAAAAACGGATGCTCATTGAGTCGGTGAATAAAGAACTCAAAACTCAGACAGAGATCCAACATACACGGCATAGAAGTTATGCTAACTTCCAAGTCAATACAGTTGCTGCCTTGATCGCTTATACCTATTTGAAGAAAAAACCCTCACTCAAACACAAAGAACTCAAGGAAATTAATTATCCATACCCAATGATATGTAACAACTAAAACTATTTATCAAACTCACGTTATGTTATCAACGCGGAGTCTTTCATATCCACAACACTCCGAATAAATTCCAGGATAGCACGTCCAGTCAGTTCTTTCGCCATCCTTGCTACATACTACCTTGCCACCGCGTTCAACTGCTCCCAGAATGGCAGTTTTTTCCGTGCCACGACCGCGTTTCGCAGGTTCTCTGTCCTCTTTTTTGTTCGCTTTGCGAGGTTTCCCACCGATATAGGTTTCATCTGCTTCAATGATACCTTGTAGCATCACACTATCCTTTGCCATTACAGAGCGAATGCACGTTTCTATACGCCATGCAGTCTTTTGATTCAAGTCTAAATCGCGTGCTAATTGATGACTGGATAGACTCTTCTTTGCATTTACCATTAAGGATATAGCAAGAAACCATTTTTGTAGAGGGATTTTTGCTCCATGGATCACTGTCTTGCATGTAACCTTGAATGTTGCCGTGCAATCATGATATTGCCAGCGTCAAATACGTCCCAATTCCGTTTCTGTCCGTTTCGCAACGTGTGTGCTATCACAATGTGGACACTTAGGCTCTGCGTTCCACCGAATCTTCTCTAAATGCGAAATACATGCTTCTTGATCAGGAAACCGTTCCATTACTTTTAACAATCCATCAGAATACTCCTTGATTAGGAGTCAGGGTTATGCAGTTTTCCTAATTTTTGGATTATTGATAAAGAAACCCCGCGGTAGGAGCGACCTCCCGGTCGCGATTTTCTCAGACAAAAGCTAAAATACCTAAAACTGAATAACCCTGATTAGGAGTTGCTTTTTCTGACAGATTTCTGATACAATGTTCAGATAAGATTTATCCGCTGAAAAAGCAACTCGCTTTTTCGGTTCTATTGGGGGGCTGACACCCCCTAATTTCTTATCTTTATTGTATCATATAAACCCAGTCTTAGCAAGGGTTATTAGTATCTTTTCATATTTATTGAAAGTCCAAAACTACTTACTGCGTTATTTATTTAGCAATCGTATTTGACCGCTTCTTAAAGTGAAATGAAGGCACGGGTATCACTGGCGTGGAGACAACTTGATGATGTCATATCCGATTTTCAGATTGACTTCAGTTCAAGTAAACTCTTGTCTTTTGTAGCACATAAACCACATAAGAAATATCAGTCTTATACCATTTTTGCAATACTAACGTCTAACATAAACATAACCCTTAGGATCATATATACACAATAGAACGGAAAACAGATGCAAAACCCTGACCCAGCATTAGAACAACTTCTCTCCAATACACTTGACGGAGAAGTCCGTTTTGACGCATATTCAAAAGCACTATACAGCACAGATGCAAGCCTATACCAAATAGAACCCATCGGTGTCGTTGTTCCCAAGCACAAACAAGATGTCATCAACACAATCCAGATCGCTGCTGAACACAAAATCCCTATACTGCCTCGCGGTGGTGGCACAAGTCTCGCCGGACAGTGTGTCGGCAGTGCAATTGTCATAGACATGTCCAAATACATGAATCAGTTGATTGAAGTAAACGCTGCTGAACACTGGGCGCGCGTTGAACCGGGAATCGTTTTGGACGAATTAAACCATCAACTCAAACCTCACGGACTCATGTATGCACCAGATGTCGCAACAAGTAGCCGTGCAAACGTCGGTGGCACTATCGGCAATAACTCCGCGGGTTCTCACTCACTTATCTACGGTAAAACGATTGACCATGTGATGTCGTTAGACCTCGTTCTTGCAAATGGCGAGGAGATAACAGCAGCCCCCCTATCATTTCCTGAAGTCGCATCCAAAAAAGAGGGCGATTCATTAGAAGCACAAATCTATAGCGAACTTTGCCGAATATGTGATGAAAACGCTGAGGAAATCCGTGAACGCTATCCCAGAATTCTACGTAGAGTCGCGGGGTATAATCTGGATGAATATGTAACAGATGCTGGCTCAAAAGAGGTTACACCCTACCGCAGAGATGGATGCGATGCACATCGTCCATTCAGTCTCGCGAAAATTGTCGTCGGATCCGAAGGCACACTCGCATCAATCGTTGAGGCAAAGGTAAATCTCGTTCCGGTTCCAAAAATGACCTGCTTATGTGTTGTTCATTTCAAGACACTCATCGCTGCTATGGAGGCAATGCAACCCATCTTAGACTGCAATCCAACCGCAGTTGAACTCATCGACAAATCAATTCTGGGAATGGCACAAGGATCTTTGGAATTCTCCAGATTAACAAGCTTTATTCAAGGCGAACCGGAAGCACTACTCGCAGTTGAATTTTACGGTGAAACTGATACTGAACTACACGAACAGATAGACCACCTTGAAAAAACCTTGAAAAACTCCGGATTTGGATATGCTTATGTCAGATGCTTTTCTGCTGAAGAAAAAGCACGTGTCTGGGAAACACGAAAAGCAGGACTCGGCTTACTCATGGGAATGAAAGGCGATGCAAAACCGATCGGCTTTGTGGAAGATGCTGCTGTCCCTATTAAAAACTTACCCGAATACGTCCGCAGATTCGATGAAATCGTCACACGACATGACACAACCGCCTCTTACTACGCACACGCAAGCGTCGGATTGCTACACAACAGACCCGTAATCAATCTCAAATCCGAATCAGATATCCAAAAAATGCATAGCATCGCACGCGAAGTAAAAGACCTACTCTTAGACCTAAACGGCGCAATGAGTGGGGAACATGGAGACGGACTCGTCCGAAGTGAATGGATTGAAAGCATGTTCGGACCTAAGATCTATCAAGCACTCCGTGAAGTCAAAAACGCATTTGACCCTGATCGGATTATGAACCCTGGCAAAATCATTGATCCACCCCCAATGACAGAAAACCTACGTTTCGGCGCAAAATACAATACAATCAAAATTGATACATACTTTGATTTCTCATCACAAGATGGCTTTGGAAGATCCATTGAGATGTGCAACGGAGTCGGTGCCTGCCGTAAAACATTGACAGGTACCATGTGTCCCTCCTTCATCGCAACACGCGAAGAAGAACACTCAACACGCGGACGCGCAAACGCACTACGGTTGGTAATCTCCGGTGAATTACCTCACGCTGACTTAACAAGTCAACGCCTATATGATGTCCTTGACTTGTGCCTCGGCTGCAAAGCATGCAAAGCAGAATGTCCCTCCAATGTTGACATGGCGAAAATAAAATACGAAGTACTTGCACATTACCGAAAAGCAAACGGACTCCCGCTACGCAATAGACTTTTTGGTGAAATCGGTTCTCTTGCTGTTCTTGGTTCAACTTTCGCACCAATCTCAAATTGGGCAACAAATAACCCGTTTTCCAAGTGGATGGCAGAAAAACTGATGGGGATCGATCAACGCAGGGAGATGCCGACCTTTGTACATCAAACCTTTGAAAAATGGTTCAGAAAACGAAAATCAACGCTCACTTCCGATAAAAAAGTAGTACTGTTTCACGACACCTTTTTGAACTATAGCGAACCAAATATCGGCAAAGCAGCCATACACGTCTTAGAATCCGCTGGTTATGAAGTCATCTTACCAAAGAAAAAATGCTGTGGAAGACCGCTTATCTCGGAAGGCATGCTTGATAGAGCAATAGAAAACGCCAACCATAATATTGAACAACTCCACACTTATGTTGAAGCAGGAATACCAATCGTAGGATGTGAACCAAGTTGTACCTCCGCTTTGACAGACGATTATGTTGATCTTATTGGAACAGCAAAAGCAAAACGCGTTGCTGAGTCTACTTATGCACTTGAGGAATTTCTACTTCAAGAGCATCAAAAAGGTGAACTCAAACTCACTTTTGAAACAGAACCACGTGATATTCTATTGCACGGACACTGTCATCAGCGTGCACTCTCTGGCATCAACCCAGTGTTGAACATGCTGGAATTACCAAACACACATAACGTCACAGTCATAGATTCCAGTTGCTGTGGTATGGCGGGTTCATTCGGTTACGAAAAATCACATTACGATATCTCAATGAAGATCGGTGAACTACGACTCTTCCCACACATCCGCGAAAATACTGATAAATATACACTCACAGCGTCAGGTTTTTCCTGCAGACATCAAATGGAACACGGAACTGGAATCTTACCAAAACACCCTATTGAAGTGCTAAGTGAAGCACTCCAAACAAATACTTAAATTTAAGGAATTAATAGAACGCTATACGCAGGATAAAAAATGCAAAAAATATTTGAAAAACTCAATGATTTCAAAACAGTTGATCTGCCTGAAAAGCAGCTGCCTTTTTGGAAAATAGCTGGACCCGGTGCTATTTTAGTCGGACTCTCTATCGGAGCAGGTGAAATTGTAATTTGGCCCCTAATCGCTGCTGAATACGGTGGAAGCATGGTCTGGGCAGCTGTCCTCGGCGTTTTTCTACAACTCTGGATCAACTTTGAAGTCGGTAGATGGACAATAGCAACTGGTGAAACAGTATACACAGGTTACAGTCGTATATGGCGAGGATTCGCACCGCTCTTTATCTTACTCACTATTATTGGGTGGATCGCACCAGGTTGGGCACGCGCATCAGGACTCGCACTCAAGGCACTCCTAATCGGACCTGGCGGTTGGGGTTCAGATACCTTCTGGACAGTTGTTACATTCGCAGCTGTTGCATTAATCCTTTTCGGTCCCAAAATGGTCTACAACTCTGTAGAAAGATCAGTTGAACTGCTGGTCGCAATTGTTACAATTGGATTGATCATAGTCGTTATCGCCGTAGGTTCGCTTGATACATGGAAAGAATTGGGGGCTGGAATAATAAACGTCGGGCATGTAGCAGAAGGAATGAATATCAAGAGACTTTTTATTGCAGTGGTCTTCGCTGGCGCAGGAGGAACAGCAAACCTATTCTATACCTTCTATCTTCGAGACAAAGATATCGGTATGGGCGCACGGTTACCATCACTACGAAACCCACTACGCGGACGAGACGAAACTATACCTTCAACAGGATACCTATTTGAAGAAACACCTGAAAACCAGAAACGATTCGCTGCATGGTGGAAATACATAAAGCAGGACCAAATGCTATTCTTTTGGGCACTCAATACTGTCACTATGCTACTCTTCATTTTTGGTGCGCTGGCAGTCTTACACCCACAAGGTATCGTGCCACAACAAGGGCAACTTATCTATGACGAAGCAAACATACTAAAAGGTATCTGGGGAATGCCAGGACAATATATCTTTTTACTCGTCGGTGTGGCAACGCTTTTTGGTACACAACTCGCACTCGTAGATGGAGTCGGAAGATCAATATCCGACATTATTTATACAAACTTTAAAGGCGCAAAAAAACGCACCCTAAGCTGGTGGTATCTGCTTGTAGTAGGTATTTGGATCGTCGCTGGATGTGTCATTACTTATGTAATGGAACAACTGAACGTAAGCGAACTCGGTTTCCTTTTCAGCGCAGCATATATGGGCGGATTTGCTATGGCTATTTATGTCCCACTTACATTATATATGAATAGACGTTTCTTACCCAGTTTTGCCAAACCCAAAAAAATATCAACGACAATGATGTTGATCGCATCTGCTGTATATATCGGTTTTGCTATCGCAAGTATTATATGGGAAATTAACCGACTAATCGGAGGATAAAATGGATAAGAATGCACAAATTGACTTTTTTCAGAAGGAAGGCTATCTCGTTGTTGAAAATCTATTGTCACCTGAAGATCTTAAAAAATGTCAAGAAGAGATTCAACTACTACATCAGTTTGCTGCAGGTCAGGAAACGGATGAAGAAAAGGAACGTGCTGATATCGCTCGCAGACACGTACAACGTGAACCTTTCGCAAAAGACGAAACGCAAGGGGACAAGCTGCCTGTACTGCGAAAAGCAGAAAATACACGCCAATACTCAGATGTGTTCAAGAACTTGGCACAACAACCAAACCTAATCGCAGTCCTCCAAAACCTTATTGGAGAAGACCTACTCCTATTTAGAAGCACGCTCATGTTCAAACCCGCTTTCCACGGTTCATCACACGGACTACACCAGGATTCAGCGTATTGGCCAATGGAACCACCAAGATTGGTAACGGTAAGTATCGCGCTAAACGATGCAACACCAGATAACGGTTGTTTCAAAGTCGTTCCACGCAGTCATTTATGGGGTGTACAAGAATGGGGGGCAATCGCACGAAAACAAGATGCTGAACTCACCGAACATGATGAAGCCGCAAAACAACAAATAGATGTCCCACTTACCGCAGGCAGCGCACTGTTCTTCCATAGCCTCATGGTACACGGTTCCGGTCCAAACGCTTCACCCCGACCAAGAAATACAGCACTATACGCATATTTCTCACCAGAAGTCAGATATGTTACCAAAGACGGTAAAGGAGAGCGCTCATTCCCTGTCGTAGCAGGACTCGACGGAAAAACTGAACTCACTTTTGAAGCACAAAAAGCATCGTAGATATACAATTACAAAAAATGGATGTGTACATCCAATGCACACATCCATTCAATTCTACCGAAACTTAACAACCTCGTCAACGCTCAAAATCTATGATACCAGAGGCATTCAATTGTCACTATTCATCTTTGTGGGAGGGGTTTGTAACCCCGATTACTTGAGTAGAATCGGCTCCCGAGTCGCGAAAATCACCAAAATATTAGGAAAAATTCGCCAATTGAATGCATCTGTCTATGATACAACAGTATTACGCAGAACACCAACACCCTCAATCTCAACTTCAACAACATCACCAGACTTCAAGGCAGTTGTCGTTCCCGGTGTCCCTGTAAATACAGCATCACCAGGTTCCAAAGTGATCGCTTGTGAGATGAAACTAACAATCACAGGCACAGGAAAAATAAGATCCCCAGTCGTCTGAGACTGCACTACATCACCATTGATACGTGTCTCTAATTGCAGATCATTAAAATCAACATCGGTAGCAATCACCGGACCGATAGGTCCAAACGTATCAGATGCTTTCGCACGCCACCACTGTAAATCATTTTTTTGCCATGTCCGCGCACTCACGTCATTACCACAAGTAACACCTAAAATATTTTTTTCTGCTTCATCGGGAGTTGCTTTCTGCGTGCGTTCCCTAATTATCACAACCAATTCACCTTCTGCATGCACATCAGAATCACCTTCTGGCAGCACAATATCACCTTCAGGATCATTGATACACGATGGCGTCTTGATAAAGATTTCTGGATTTTTCGGTTCAGACGCATCTCCTAAATGACTCCGATAATTCAAACCAACCGCTAATACCTTAGACGGCATCGTCGGTGCAAGCAACTTTACATCCTCTAAAGCAACAGTATCTCCAGTCTCATTAAAATCAGTAAACGGACATGCATCTAACACACTTAAACGACTTCCTGAAACAATACCATAACCAATTTTTCCATTCAATTCGTATCGGGCTAATTTCATAATAATTCCTCCAACATAATTGTTGCACGTATACACCATTTTGTCAATCATTTTACAACAGAACTTACGTAAAAAACGGTAGACGGGGAATGCCTAAAGAAGCATGCGCGTATGGCATGCTCCATGATTCATACCGTTGATTTGGTGCTTTGTAAGCGCGCTGGATGTACAAATAATGTTGAAAATTACATCATTTTCATCACAATTCTTGATTAAATCATGAAAACTGCGTAAGTCCTGTTTAAGAAAAAATGTTGGTGGTTTCTCTTGTGGGAGGGGTTTGTAACCCCGATTATTCAGTATGAGCGACCAGTGGAATACCAAATGGCATTCATACCCGGGGAATGCCTACCATCGGGTGAGCTCTTACAAAGCACACCAAATGAGCAGGGTTATTTAGTTTTAAGAGTTTTCTGTTATTGAGATTTACTGAAAGTTAATATCCAGTTTCGGTTTCCTAACCGAACTTTATGCATCAGTTTTAGATTATTGAAACATGAACATCGCTCTTTAGTCCCGTAGGGACGATATGTTTATAGAAAACGAATACCCTCCACAGTTCTTTAGTCCCGTAGGGACGATATGTTTATTCTTCTATGTCGTTCCTACGGAACTCAAGTGGGGTGGAAAACATTTTCTATAAACATATCGTCCCTAATGAAGATTAAAAAATACTTTGGGTAATTCTTCTAATCCGGCTACGGTAGGCGGGGAATGCCTAAATGGCATTCATACCGTTGATTTGGTGCTTTGTAAGCGCACCCCAACCGCAGGCGGGGAATGCCTAAATGGCATTCATACCGTTGATTTGGTGCTTTGTCCGCGCAACCCCCAACTACCCCCTAACTGCAGGCGTGCTTTGTCCGCGCAACCCCCAACTGCCCCCTCACCTGCAGGCGTGCTTTCTCCGTGCACCCCGATTGTAGGCGTGATTTGTCCGCGCGCTGGCACATCAAGTCCCAAGAGCGCGCTTACAAAGCACGCCTACAATCTGAAAAATATTTATTACCCGATTAATAAATTAATCTTCATACGGGACTTAAGAACTAGACAAGATGGTATCCCATAAAATTAACGACATAGCAAAATAATAACAAAAATATTGAAAACTAAATAACCCTGCCAAATGAGACAAAAGATTGACATGTGTTCGTTTATGATATAATATGTCCAAATATTACATACAAAAGGAGTTTATTATGAAAAGAAGTTTAGTGATACTCAGCATTTTCCTCGCCATGATGCTCGTTGCGTGCGGTGGTGATGAGACCACCGCACCTGTAGAAGACGACCAAATGGTGATGGATGACGACCAAATGGTGATGGATGACGACCAAATGGTGATGGATGACGATAAAATGGTGATGGATGACGATAAAATGGATAACGACACACAAACACCCGTAGACCCACCACCAGAACCTGAAAGAACCTATTATGAAGGCACACTTGTTGGGCATACGGATCGGGTCTTGAGCGTAGCGTTCAGTCCGGATGGCAACACAATCGCAAGTGGCAGTGTTGACCACTCCATCCGATTGTGGGACACAAGCGATGGCAGACAGATACGTATACTATCAGGGCATACGGATTTTGTCAGAAACGTAGCGTTCAGTCCGGATGGTAGCACAATCGCAAGTGGCAGTCAGGATAATACCATCCGTTTGTGGAACACAAGCGATGGCACACATATCCGCACACTCACAGGGCATACGTTTTGGGTCACCAGCGTAGCGTTCAGTCCGGATGGTAGCACAATCACAAGTGGTAGTCATGACGATACCATCCGTTTGTGGAACACAAGTGATGGCACACATATCCGCACCCTCACAGGGCATACGGATGGGGTCTACAGCGTAGCGTTCAGTCCTGATGGTAGCACAATCGCAAGTGGTAGTGCGGACGATACCATCCGTTTGTGGAACGCAAATGATGGCACCCATATCCGCACACTCTCAGGGCATACGAATTATGTCTGGAACGTAGCGTTCAGTCCGGATGGTAGCACAATCGCAAGTGGTAGTTGGGACAGAACCATCCGTTTGTGGAACCCAAGTGATGGCACCCATATCCGCACCCTCACAGGACATGCGAATCGGGTCATCAGCGTACCGTTTAGTCCTGATGGTAGCACACTCGCAAGTGGCAGTTTTGACCACTCCATCCGATTGTGGAACGCAAGTGATGGCACGCACATCCGCAGGCTCACAGGGCATACGGATTTTGTCCAGGGTGTCGCCTTCAGTCCGGATGGTAATGCCCTCGCCAGTGGAAGTTCGGACAACACCTTGCGCATGTGGGATGTTAGTGAGTGATGTGGGTTATCTGAAGCAGGATTCACAAATCAAGAAATCAACGGTATGAATGCTATAAAGCATTCCTCATGATTTTCAGATGTGATGTAACATGTCCAAATATTACATCACAAAAGGAATTTATTATGAAAAGAAGTTTATTGATACTCAGCATTTTCCTCGCCATGATGCTCGTTGCGTGCGGTGGTGATGAGACCACCACGCCTGTAGAAGACGACCAAATGGTGATGGATGACGATAAAATGGATAACGGCACACAAACACCCGTAGACCCACCACCAGAACCTGAAAGAACCTATTATGAAGGCACACTTGTTGGGCATACGGGTGTTGTCTGGAGCGTAGCGTTTAGTCCGGATGGGAGCACAATCGCAAGTGGCAGTTGGGACAAAACTATTCGCCTGTGGGACACAAGTGATGGCACGCATATCCGCACACTCACTACGAGTAGGGTCTACAGCGTAGCGTTTAGTCCGGATGGGAGCACAATCGCAAGTGGCGGTACGGACAGTACCATCCGTTTGTGGAACGCAAGTGATGGCACACATATCCGCACACTCACTACGGATTTTGTCAGGTGCGTAGCATTTAGTCCGGATGGGAGCACCCTCGCAAGTGGCGGGGGGACAGAACCATCCGTTTGTGGAACCCAAGTGATGGCATGCATATCCGCACGTTCACAGGGCATACGGATGAAGTCTGGAGCGTATCGTTTAGTCCGGATGGTAACACCCTCGCAAGTGTCAGTCGGGACAGAACCGTTCGTTTGTGGAACGCAAATGATGGCACACATATCCGCACACTCACAGGACATACGAATACTGTCGTCAGCGTAGCGTTTAGTCCGGATGGTAGCACAATCGCAAGTGGTAGTCATGACAATACCGTCCGTTTGTGGAACGCAAGTGATGGCACACATATCCGCACACTCACTACGAATTGGGTCTTAAGCGTAGCGTTTAGTCCGGATGGTAGCACAATCGCAAGTGGTAGTCATGACAGTACCATCCGTTTGTGGAACGCAAAAGATGGCACGCATCTCCGCACACTCACAGGGAATACGAGTTCGGTCCAAAGCGTAGCGTTTAGTCCGGATGGTAATGCCCTCGCAAGTGGTAGTTGGGACAACACCGTGCGTCTTTGGGATGTTAGTGAGTGATGTTGGTTATCTGAACCAGGATTTTCAGGATTAGCAGATTTCCAGGATTATGAGTTTGGTTGGTTATGGTGCTAATCACAAGTAAGCCTAAACGCACATCATATATACCTGGATTTTGTCCGAACCAGGATTCACAGGATTACCAGATTTTCAGGATTATGAGTTCGGTGCAGTGTGATCCTATCCAAAAGTAAGCATAAACGCACATCATATATACCAGGATGTGGTAAATCCTGGTAATCTGGCAATCCTGAAAATCCTGGTTCAGACAAGAGGGCGCGCGGACAAAGCACACCAAATGAGACAAAACAATTGACATGTTTTCGTTTGTGATGTATTATGTCCAAATATTACACATAAAAGGAGTTTATTATGAAAAGAAACTTATTGATACTCAGCATATTCCTCGCCATGATGCTCGTTGCGTGCGGTGGTGATGAGACCACCACGCCTATAGAAGACGACCAAATGGTGATGGATGACGACAAAATGGATAACGGCACACAAACACCCGTAGACCCACCACCAGAACCTGAAAGAACCTATTATGAAGGCACACTTGTTGGGCATACGCATGTTGTCTACAGCGTAGCGTTTAGTCCGGATGGGAGCACAATCGCAAGTGGCAGTTGGGACAAAACTATTCGCCTGTGGGACACAAGTGATGGCACGCATATCCGCACACTCACAGGACATACGATTTCGGTCTTAAGCGTAGCGTTTAGTCCGGATGGTAGCACCCTCGCAAGTGGAAGTGTGAACGGAACCGTTCGTGTGTGGGACACAAACAGTGGGACAAATATCGGCACGCTAACAGGACATACGCTTTGGGTCCACAGCGTAGCGTTTAGTCCTGATGGTAGCACCATCGCCAGTGGGAGTATGGACAAAACCATCCGTTTGTGGAATGCAAGCAACGGCACACATATCCGCACACTCACAGGGCATACGTCGCAAGTCACCAGCGTAGCGTTCAGTCCTGATGGTAGCACCCTCGCAAGTGGTAGTAGAGACCACACTATCCGTTTGTGGAACGCAAATAACGGTACGCACATCCGCACACTCACAGGGCATACGTTTTGGGTCAACAGCGTAACGTTTAGTCCGGATGGTAGCACCCTCGCAAGTGGAAGTGATGACGATACCATCCGTTTGTGGAACGCAAATAACGGCACGCATATCCGAACACTCACAGGGCATACGGATGTTGTCAACAGCGTTGTTTTCAGTCCTGATGGTAGCACCCTCGCAAGTGGAAGTTGGGACAACACTATCCGTTTGTGGAACGCAAGCGACGGCACGCATATCCGAACACTCACAGGGCATACGCATTATGTCAGAAGCGTAGCGTTCAGTCCGGATGGTAATGCCCTCGCAAGTGGTAGTTGGGACAACACCGTGCGTCTGTGGGATGTTAGTGAGTGATGTTGGTTATCTGAACCAGGATGGACAAATCAAGAAATCAACGGTATGAATCATGGCGAATGCCATACGCGCATTCGCCCAAAACAACGGTATGAATGCTATAAAGCATTCCTCATGATTTTCAGAGGTAATGTAACATGTCCATATATTATATACAAAAGGAGTTTATTATGAAAAGAAGTTTAGTGATACTCAGCATATTCCTCGCTATGATGCTCGTTGCGTGCGGTGGTGATGAGACCACCACGCCTATAGAAGACGACAAAATGGTGATGGATGACGACCAAATGGATAACGGCACACAAACACCCGTAGACCCACCACCAGAACCTGAAAGAACCTATTATGAAGGCACACTTGTTGGGCATACGGATATTGTCATCAGCGTGGCGTTTAGTCCGGATGGCAATACCCTTGCGAGTGGAAGTTATGACGATACTATTCGCCTGTGGGACACAAGCGACGGCAGACCGATACGTATATTATCTGGGCATACAAATAATGTCACCAGCGTATCGTTTAGTCCTGATGGTAGCACCATCGCAAGTGGCAGTCAGGACAATACCGTTCGCGTGTGGGACACAAACAGTGGAACAAATATCGGCACTCTCACAGGGCATACGTTTGCTGTCACCAGCGTATCGTTTAGTCCTGATGGTAGCACCATCGCAAGTGGCAGTTGGGACGACACCATCCGATTGTGGAACGCAAGTAACGGCACACATATCCGCACGTTCACAGAGCATACGAATAATGTCACCAGCGTATCGTTTAGTCCTGATGGTAGCACCATCGCAAGTGGAAGTGCGGACAAGTCAGTCCGTTTGTGGAACGCAAACTTTGGCACACATATCCGCAGGCTCACAGGGCATACGACCTTGGTCAGCAGCGTATCGTTTAGTCCTGATGGTAGCACCATCGCAAGTTGTAGTTATGACGATACCATCCGTTTGTGGAACGCAAGTAACGGCAACCATATCCGCACGTTCACAGGGCATACGCATGATGTCATAAGCGTAGCGTTTAGTCCAGATGAGAGCACCCTTGCGAGTGGAAGTTCGGACGACACCATCCGATTGTGGAACTCAAATGACGGCACGCATATCCGCACACTCACAGGGCATACGAGTAATGTCACCAGCGTATCGTTTAGTCCAGATGGTAATGCCCTCGCAAGTGGAAGTTGGGGCAACACCGTGCGTCTGTGGGATGTTAGTGAGTGATGTTGGTTATCTGAACCAGGATTTACAAATCAAGAAATCAACGGTATGAATGCTATAAAGCATTCCCCCAAATCAACGGTATGAATCATGGCGAATGCCATACGCGCATTCGCCATGATTCATACCGTTGATTTCTTGATTTCTTGATTTCTTGATTTGGTGCTTTGTAAGCGCGTTGGATGCACAAATAATGTTGAAAATTACATCATTTTCATCACAATTCTTGATTAAATCATGAAAACTGCGTAAGTCCTGTTTAAGAAAAAATGTTAGTGTTTCTCTTGTGGGAGGGGTTTGTAACCCCGATTATACAGGTTTCAATTTGCTAAATCGAGGTTGAAAACCCCTCACACAAAAGGTCAAAATCCTTAAATTGACGCTTATGGTTGAAGGGATTTTCAACGCCAACCAGAAATCCGTCACAAACAAAAACACATCTATCATGTAAACCAACATCATACATCAAAGACACCTTCAATGTTTTCATTTCTTTCACCGTCCTCTGCGATTCAGTCAATGTAACAATCAACCATCAGATTACCAATAGCCAATCCCCAAATCTATAGTATATCTATTGGAAATCCCAATAAACAAACCTAAAAAAACCATCCATATCACCACATCATCAAATATAATATTAACGAGTTGTGCTAAATAACTATATGTTAATCATTGTTTCACAGAAGCATGACGTTTTGCTGGTGTCCTTCATAGTTTGAAACGATCTTCAGTCCCGTAGGGACGATATGTTTATAGAAAACGTCATACGTACATCCTCTTTAGTCCCGTAGGGACGATATGTGTGCATTATAAACCTAATATCTGTAAAAACTTTCAAAACAATTGGTTAACTGGCACAAGTCTTAATGAGACAAGATTTATTTGAATTGGTATAATCATACAGTAAACTACCTTCTAACTCTATTCAATCAATCCTAAAGTTTGATACTCCCGTGCAACTTCTGTTCTACGCTTCGAACCAACTGACTGATTCTCGGTGGGCTGAGTTTCAACATTTTATCAATATCACAATTTGACATATATTCGCGAATGTGGACGAAAACCTCTTGTTCACGTGGAGTCAGTTTTCATGAGAACCGCGCATCTGCGCGGTTCCCGTTATAAACAGCACGGTAATAATAACTATAGTTTGGACAATTTTTTTCCAACATGTTTTGATAAGAAATTGGTGCACCGCTTATGTTACCAAATCAAGACATAATGACCAAAACTCAGGGTTATTTAGTTTTAGGTTTTTTTGATGATTATTTGCTATAACGTTAATTTTATGTGTTGCCATCTTGTCCATGTCTTTAGTCCCGTAGGGACGATATGTTTATAGATAAATGTTATCTACTCCTCTTGAGTTCCGTAGGAACGGCATATAAGAATAAACATATCGTCCCTACGGGACTAAAGAGCTGGGAAGGTCACTCGTTTTCTATAAACATATCGTCCCTACGGGACTAAAGAGCTGGGAAGGTCACTCGTTTTCTATAAACATATCGTCCCTACGGGACTAAAGAGCTGGGAAGGTCACTCGTTTTCTATAAACATATCGTCCCTACCAAATCAACGCCAATGGGCCAAATCAACGGTATGAATGCCATTAAGGCATTCCCCGTATGGCATTTGTCGGGACTAAAGAGCGATGTTCAGGTTTCAATAATCTAAAATTGATGTATAAGGTGCAGTTAGGAAACTGCATTTGGGTATTAACTTTCAGTAAATCGAAATAACAGAAAGCTTTTAAAACTGAATAACCCTGACCAAAACGGAACTTTCTTTGCTGCAGCGGAGCAATATGTTTATAGTCACATTGTCAGCCAACATAGCACTCCGCTGGAGCACATCATTTTCTCCAGTTTCACAAATATACGAAACTCGTAGAAAAATAGACGTTCTGTTGAATAATCAACTTCTACAAGATGAAAATTGTCCAAACTAGTAGATAGTCCATTCTAATTGTTCGGGTATAGATGTTTTAATCGTACGCGTGCATCGTCCGTTGTAAATTGCCAGTTTACCTGCTTTTGCTCTGCATTTCGCCGTTTTTGCCAGGCTTGTGTCTCTCTATGGAGTGTCTCTATATCTGGGATACGCCGACACAAACATTGACGCGTAAGGACACTCAGTTCTATTTCCGCTATATTCAACCAACTTCCATGTACTGGCGTATGCACGATTTCTAAACGCTTACGCAACCTATTTGCTTCCTCATCTCCAAACACTTTATTGAGCGTCGAAAGTTTGTGTATATTCAGGTTGTCACAAACTAAAATCACACTTTTTGCTGATGAGTAGTCCTGATCCAATAGTATTTTTACTTCTTCTGCCCAATCCTCTGCCTTTCTGCGCGTCCGAACAGACACACGCCTCCATCCCGATAATGCTTCTGTGAATAGGAAGATATTTGCCGTGCCTTTGCGTTTATACTCATTATCTACACGCTTGACTTGCCCCGGTTTCACAGGATGCGGATCCCGAACATCATCCCTAAGCGTGACAGATTGTTCGTCCATGTTCACAACAGGTATTTCTGTATCTAAAGGTTTCTGGTAAAGATCAAGCACTTCTTCCATCGACTTTACAAACTCAGCATCTTTTTCAGGGGGAATCACCCACTGTTGCTGAAGGTGCGGCTTCAAAGCGTTTTTTTTAGTGTCTGTCTTACCGTTTCTGGAGAAATGCTTTCCACGATTTCAAGTCTTACCAATTCTGACGCAAGTAGGCGTAAAGTCCATTTAGCAGCACCTTCGGGAGGTTCGCTACAACTCAGTGCTATCAAGCGTGCTTCAGCTTCACCATCAAGTTTACGAGGTGTGGGAGGATGCTCTCGCTTAGCACGAAATAAGACACGAGAAAAACCACCTACAGCAAAACGCTTACGCACTTTCGCGACTGTCCTATCAGTGCACTCATACGCTTCAGCTATTTTCCCATCAGTCCAACCGGGACCATTGACATCTGATTTCAGCAAAATATGAGCATTCCTTATCTTATACGCCTCTTTTTTACCTGTGTTTATACAATCTAACAACTCCTGCCGCTCCGAATCAGTGAGTTTTACAACATATTTCTTAGTCAAGGTTGTGTTCCTCCTTAAGTTTTGCTATACTATAAGAGAAAAACTCTTGTTTGTCAAGATACTAAGAAACAAAAAAATAAATACAAACTTTTAGTATGGACTATCTACTAGAGTAATAATCTACTAGTAGATAGTCCATTCTAATTGTTCGGGTATAGATGTTTTAATCGTACGCGTGCATCGTCCGTTGTAAATTGCCAGTTTACCTGCTTTTGCTCTGCATTTCGCCGTTTTTGCCAGGCTTGTGTCTCTCTATGGAGTGTCTCTATATCTGGGATACGCCGACACAAACATTGACGCGTAAGGACACTCAGTTCTATTTCCGCTATATTCAACCAACTTCCATGTACTGGCGTATGCACGATTTCTAAACGCTTACGCAACCTATTTGCTTCCTCATCTCCAAACACTTTATTGAGCGTCGAAAGTTTGTGTATATTCAGGTTGTCACAAACTAAAATCACACTTTTTGCTGATGAGTAGTCCTGATCCAATAGTATTTTTACTTCTTCTGCCCAATCCTCTGCCTTTCTGCGCGTCCGAACAGACACACGCCTCCATCCCGATAATGCTTCTGTGAATAGGAAGATATTTGCCGTGCCTTTGCGTTTATACTCATTATCTACACGCTTGACTTGCCCCGGTTTCACAGGATGCGGATCCCGAACATCATCCCTAAGCGTGACAGATTGTTCGTCCATGTTCACAACAGGTATTTCTGTATCTAAAGGTTTCTGGTAAAGATCAAGCACTTCTTCCATCGACTTTACAAACTCAGCATCTTTTTCAGGGGGAATCACCCACTGTTGCTGAAGGTGCGGCTTCAAAGCGTTTTTTTTAGTGTCTGTCTTACCGTTTCTGGAGAAATGCTTTCCACGATTTCAAGTCTTACCAATTCTGACGCAAGTAGGCGTAAAGTCCATTTAGCAGCACCTTCGGGAGGTTCGCTACAACTCAGTGCTATCAAGCGTGCTTCAGCTTCACCATCAAGTTTACGAGGTGTGGGAGGATGCTCTCGCTTAGCACGAAATAAGACACGAGAAAAACCACCTTCAGCAAAACGCTTACGCACTTTCGCGACTGTCCTATCAGTGCACTCATACGCTTCAGCTATTTTCCCATCAGTCCAACCGGGACCATTGACATCTGATTTCAGCAAAATATGAGCATTCCTTATCTTATACGCCTCTTTTTTACCTGTGTTTATACAATCTAACAACTCCTGCCGCTCCGAATCAGTGAGTTTTACAACATATTTCTTAGTCAAGGTTGTGTTCCTCCTTAAGTTTTGCTATACTATAAGAGAAAAACTCTTGTTTGTCAAGATACTAAGAAACAAAAAAATAAATACAAACTTTTAGTATGGACTATCTACTAGAGTAATAATAAGAAAAACGCAAAAATAGTTCTTCATATCAAATCACTCCTTTGATAAATTTAAAAATTCATAGGGATCAATACCCCCATCAGGATATGTGTAAATTTTGAAGTGACTTGGTATATCATCTTCTGAAAGGCTACCCTTTGTTATGTCATCAAAACCATCGTCTGGATGTCCCGTAGAACGAGCAACATATCTTTTAACACGACCAAACAGATTTTTCCGTGTTTCCCATTCAACGTAACGGACACCCTCTATGATCGGATAAATGAGTCCATTTCGTTTATAAGTTACTCCTTCAGCTCGTATACCTTGTTGGTATAACTTAACTCGAACACGAGCGAGTAACTCATGATGAGGCATCTTTGACATATTCTCCCAGAAAATATTCACCTTATCCTTTGGAACACGCATCTCCTCTGGAATTTCTGGATAGGGTCCAAAGCCATTTGGTGACACTGAGACTTTTGCATCCGTTGCGGTTTCCGTTGGTGTTTCAGATTGCTGTTGTTCTGCCGTTTCCGTATTACTTTCAGCTTCAGTGGTTACTTCTGTTATAGGTTTCCTTGCAGTTGGTGTCGCGCTTTCTGCAGGTACTATATCCATAGTACCTTCCGTCACGCTGTCCGTATCGGAGACTTTTTTGGCTACCTCCGATTGGCGCAGCCGTTTTTCTGGCTCAGCCGCTGCCTTTTTCTCATCTGCTATATCGTGCTGATACCACAATACGCACGCAACAGCAAACACAATCAGGCAGACAATACCACCGAGTAACCATTTGTTGGTGAGAATACCACGATACATCGTAAACCTCCTTCTGTTGTATGAAAATAATAAAACAACCACGCCAAAAGAAATATCAAGGTTATTCAGTGTTCCTAATAATCGAATTTTGCAAATTGAAACCCCACGGTAGGAGCGACCTCCCGGTTGCGATTTTCTCAAGAAACGAGTAAAATGGGTAAAACTGAATAACCCTGGCAAAATATAGATTTGCTGGCAATTTTAAACAATTATAACGTGAGTTTCATAAATTATACCAATTCAAATAAATCTTGCCTCATTAAGGAATTCTACTGTTTACTGGCAGGGGGCTACTCTCTTCGGTAGGAGCGACCTCCCGGTCGCGATTTTCTCAAGAAACGAGTAAAATGGGTAAAACTGAATAACCCTGGCAAAATATCAAGGATATTCAGTTTTCCTAATTTTTGGATTTTTCAAAAAAGAAACCACACGGTAGGAGCGACCTCCCGGTCGCGATTTTCTCAGAAAACGACTAAAATGCCTCAGACTAAATAACCCTGCGAAAAACAAGGATATTCAGTTTTAGGTATTATTGATATTATTTTACTATGACGTTAATTTATGCGTTGTCATCTTGTTTTCTCTTTAGTCTCGTAGAGACGATATGTTTATAGATAAGTGTTATCCACCCCTCATGAGTTCCGTAGGAACGGCATAGAAGAATAACCATTTCGTCCATACGGGACTAAAGACAGATGTACAGGTATCAATAATCTAAAATTGATGCATAAGGTGCAGTTAGGAAACCTTATCTACAGCAATTATATATTAACTTTCAGTAAATCTTAATAATAGAAGACTATTAAAACTGAATAACCCTAACGAAAAAACCACCGGCATTCAATTGTCACTTGAATTTCTGGTGGGAGGGTCTGTAACCCCGACATCCCTCGGTAGGAGCGACCTCCCGGTCGCGATTTTCTCAGAAAACGACTAAAATGCCTAAAACTGAATAACCCTGCCAACAGGCCAGGGTTATTCAGTTTAAAGAATCTATCGTTAAACCAGTTAACTTTGGGTTAATATTAGTGATTATATACGATTCTTATGGTATTCTTAATTTTTGTCTGAACAAGGATTTTTAGGATTAATAGATTATCAAGATTTTTCTCATCAGATCCTATTCCAAAAGAGGGCATAAACACATATCAAAAACCCTTGACGAGGTAAATCCTGGAAATCTGCTAATCCTGAAAATCCTGGTTCAGACAAAAAATAAACTAACTCAAGGATTAACGACTGTGATAGAATTTACTCAATAAATTGAAAACTGAATAACCCTGTAAAAAATCCATTTTGTTGTTTTTTTGGAAATTTCACAAATTCAGAATATCGCTATAAACCCACATCACGACACAAACGAGAACACTTCTAAAAAAACACAAAAAACAACTAAAATATTTCCAATACCTTCGCCATTTTGAGTGCTTCAGTTGAATGAGTATATAGTGTTGATCTACCATTGCTCTGTGATATTGTTAGGATTACATAAATAAAAATAACTTCAGGTTTTCGTTGAAGTATTTTTAATTATCATAGCGTCTAATTTGACGATAGAATCTGACAGAATAATTTATATGCACAATCTGGAAGAATGTGCTACAACTACACGCACAATCTGGAAGAATGTGCTACAACTACACGCACAATCTGGAAGAATGTGCTACAACTGACCGCACAATCTGGAAGAATGTGCTACAACTGACCGCACAATCTGGAAGAATGTGCTACAACTACACGCACAATCTGGAAGAATGTGCTACAACTGACCGCACAATCTGGAAGAATGTGCTACAACTACACGCACAATCTGGAAGAATGTGCTACAACTGACCGCACAATCTGGAAGAATGTGCTACAACTACACGCACAATCTGGAAGAATGTGCTACAACTGACCGCACAATCTGGAAGAATGTGCTACATCTGACGACACAATCTGACAGAATGTCTATTATTGGCGAAGGTATTGTATTTCACAATACTGTAAAAAAGAACGGGATCTAATGCACCAACTCAAAAATCATCGAAATCCGAGTAATCTGTGTAATCCGTGATTCTGCACAAATATCCGAGAAATCCGAGAAATCCGAGTAATCAAAAAGAATATCAAAGAGACATATATCAAAAAATCTTAATGTAAACCCTACTTATGTTTTTACGTTATAACACTAATACATACACAAACTATTCCACGGAGTGTTCCCTCTTGTACCCAAAGTCCGGACATAGATATATTTTTCTGTTTATCCTCACGTGTTGTTGCCTATTTCTTATCCAACCAGCCCTAACAGCAGATAAAGTTGAAACAGACCCGCCTCAACAAGAAACTACTGATCCGACTAAGGTTGAAAATCCATTTAAAAAGAAACCCAAAAAAGATACTTGGCATACAAGTGACCCCAAAAAAGATACAAAAGATGACCCATCAACAGATGAAGAAATAGACACAGAAATCCCAATACGCCGTCAGATACTGATACCCTACTTAGAAACCCTTAAACGTTGGAGATACCCTCCCAACCTTGGTGACCTGTCGGAACTATACGACTGGAAACCGCGCCCTAAATCCGAAACAAAAGGAATTGATCTACCAATGGATTCAAACCTGCGCATTACAGGTTATCAATCCGTAACAATTGAAGTCAATAAAACCCACTATTTCGGTGAAGGGGATTTAAACCGCTACGGTGGCTACAACTATGGCAGCTATGGAAACTACGGGTCAGGACTTGATCTCGGATTGAATTCCTCTTATGGATATGAAGATTTCGGCTATAGTAGTGGGTTCGGTAGTGGTGCTGGCAACTACGGATCATCTTATGGAAGCGGTTACAGTAGCTACGGTGGTGTTCCACGCTCAACCGGTATAAACATCCGACAACAACAGAAAATAGGTTTGCACGGACGGGTAGGGGAACGCACGCATATAGAAGTAGACTACAATGCAGGAGATACTTATGGCGGCGGATATGGAAGTTCAAGCAGTTTCGGTGGATATGGACTCGGCGGTGCAAAAGAACAAAAAATAAGAGTTTGGTATGAAGGAAAACCAGACAGTTTCATCAAAACAATTTCTTTCGGTGACATCACTCTTAGCCTACCAAATACACGTTTCTTAAATATCAACCGCAACCTTTTCGGTCTTGAAGGTGTATTTGAATACAAAAATACACGCATGACACTTTTCGGCTCACGGAGTAGGGGTGTCCGAGAAGTCAGAACATTCCGCGGACAATCGCGCAGAGCAAGTTTTGGCTACGGTCCGCGCGGCATTCAGATCGCAGATTCAAACTATGTAAAAAATAGATTCTACCTCGTCCATAAAGGTGAAGACAACTTTATACACGATGCATACTTGCCAATTAAAGCTGGTAGTGTAGAAATCTATATTGATGATAGCGTAGTCGGAAATAACCAAGGCGGGATTCTTACCAGTCAAGGATACTTCAACCCGCAGTTCCCAGGGCAAGACTACAACATTGACTATCAAACAGGTGAAATTGAATTCCTTTCACCAATCTCCACAAGCTATACAATCATTGTCGCTTATGAATATCTGGGCGATGGTGGCGGAACCATCGGTAATCCCGGAAACGTATTCGTAGATGAAAACAATGACGGCACTATTGATGAAGAAGGAGAAGAAATCGGTTATGTAGTACTAAAAGCAAAGGGGTTTCGCGGCACTGCTGCCGCTCACGTCTACAGTCTCGGAAACAGAAATATCAATCCGCGCGACTTTCAACTGACTATCATCCGACAAGGAGAAAGTGAAACCTTTGAGACCGAAACTGGTCCCGTACCATACATCGAAATCTTTGGTTTAGACCAAAACAGAGACGGGATTATTGACCCTGATTTTATTGACTATGACAGAGGATTACTACGGTTCCCAGATTTAAATCCTTTTCAAATAAACGACCCACAACACCCATTTTACCAATACAGAGATGATCTCAATAACGATGATATTTACCTCGAATCTCTCCGTAGCACTGACCAAATCTACACTATCGTCGCAGATTATGCATACCAATCAGAGACATACAACGTCGGTCTGTTTGTAATTCCAAATAGCGAAACCGTACGACTAAACGGTAGACTCCTCACACGAGACACCGATTATATGATGATTTACGAAGTCGGTACCATCCGGTTTTTCACTGAACTGGATGAATTTGATGAAATCGTCGTGGAATTTGAAAAAACCCCTTTCGGCGGCGGAACACAGCAATCAGTTGTAGGCGTTTGGTTAGATTACACACACAAACCTAAACCAAAATCGGAAAAAGAACAGAATCTTGAGGATAGATTCAATCGTTTAGGCGGATTTCAATCTCCACAAACCGGGTTTGACAATACTTCAAACATTGACCCTTTTTCTGAAAGATTTTCTAATACTGGAACGCGTTCAGGTAGTAGTCTTGGAAATTTTGGAGTGGGTGGTACTGGCTTCGGCGGCAGTGGAATCGGTGGAAGTGGATATAGTAGTTTTGGAGGTCTCGGGGGTCGTTCAAGAGCAGGAACGAGTTATTATGGTGGATATGGCGCTGGAACTACATATTTCAATCCCGTTTATCAAAAAGGTTTTAACATCTCAACAGGATACATCCTAACAACAGGACAGCAACCCACACAGATACCTAACGTCAACGAGGTACCCAACCGTTTACAAGCATTTAATATCAACACCAGCTTTGGAAGAGAATTCAACATCGCATGGTTGGTAAACCCATTACCTTTTGTCAACCTTCATAGACTCCCGCTCTCAATAGACTTTAGTGGAGAATCCGCTTACTCACATAATAATCCAAATAGCGTTGGCGTGGCTCTGATTGATAGCATGGAAGGCGTGAAGCAGACCACAACAATTCCAACTATAAAATATAGCTGGAAACCGAGTAGTATCCCTCATGTCACTGAATCACAACAAACGAATTCAACAACACACATCTACCCTGTTTTACCGACTCAAGAGAATAGAGTACTCTTTAAAGTTGCACTAAAAGACAAAGAAGAGTCAGAAGCTGTCGGAAACTACATGCGAAATAGAGACGTCCCCGCATCATCAATCCAACCACTTTCGCTTTCAACAGAAGAACGACTAATTATGGAAATCGGCTACGATTTTAATGACGTAATTGAAGAGTGGGGAGGCTTCTCAAACGGTCTCTCAAAATCAGGTGTAGACTATTCAGAACGCGGTTTTATAGAAATGTGGTTGCGAGTACAAGGTGATGAAGATGTAACCCTATACCTCAACATCGGTGCCGTAAATGAAGACACGGACGAAGACCAACGACTTGACAGTGAAGACCTACCCCCAACTTTAGAGGATACAAACGGTGACGGAATCATTGATGCACTTGACCTCGACATCGAAAATATACCAAATACTGACCGTGGAAATGGAAGATTGGATAAGGGGGAAGACGAAGGATGGCGATACGATAGTCCGTTTCAAAACGAATTTTTCGGTGCTGGTAATCAAATCTTAGATAGTGAAGACCTAAACGGCGACGGTGTACTGGATAGTGTTGACGCATACTTTCAAATCGCAATCCCGCTCAATGAAATTCCAAATGAATGGATTAAAGGTAAAAACAGCAACGGTTGGACGTTCCTAAACATCCCACTAACTGAGTTTCTACCCGAAGGTTCACGTTTTCCAAGCCTCGTCTTTGTACAGCATTTCCGTCTATGGCTCATGAAAAACCGACCCGGAAACGTCAAAGGCACTTTCCAATGGGCTTCAATAGAAATCGTTGGAAATAGATGGGAACAAGGCGTCGTTACAAAACCTATCTCTGATACTACAACATACCTCGCAAACAGTCAGGTCGTCCAAGATACATTAGAAAAGTTTATCGTTGGAACAAAGGACAACTTCAGTTATGATGATTATCAAAGTGCATACCTTGAAATTGAAGACAATGAACTCTTCAGAAAACTACACCCTTTCACAGCTTCCTCACTCGGTTTTCAAACACAGCAACAACGCGAACAAACACTTAGCTTAGAATACTATCTGTTTCCCGGTTCACACGGCATCACTTCTAAGCAACTCAAAGGGTTTACGCAAAGCGAAGGACAAGACTTTAGCACACACGATACACTCCGACTCTGGTTGTATGGTGATAAAAGTGATACAACTTTTGTGCTGCAACTCGCACCTAATGTGCGAACGGGTTACAGAAGTTCCTTTTATAGTACCGACCCATTCCTAAATCAACCGACACAAGAAGATGATGTCAACATCTTTGAAAACCTCACCAATTACTACGAATACACAATACCGATTGACTTTGAAGGTTGGAAACTCATTGAAATTGACCTACGTGACAACAAAAGAAATGAATATCCAGACCATATTGAAGATCAAAATATTGACACAGATACAACACTCTCTTCACAATCATCACCCATAGAAAATGCACCTGATGGACATCCAGATGGTTTCGTAGTGCGCGGAACAGGAACAAGCACATCACAACTATCAATTAAAAATATAGGTGGGATCCTACTCGGAATCAGAAACGATACTAACCGAGAAATCAGTGGGGAACTCTGGGTAAACGAAATACATCTCGGTGATCCGCTTATACGAGCGGGTTGGGCGCGCCGTGGAAATATGTCTGTTTCCCTCGGAAGAATCGTCCGACTGCGCGGGGGTTACGCAAGCCAAGACAAAGACTTTGAAAGCGGTGCCGGTGAAATCGGACGACAACGCCTATCCTCACGAGGATATAGCACTACCAACAACGATTACAATATCAACGCAGATGTAACTATCTTTACATGGCTACCTATCCGATATTCCATACGCGAACAAGAATCTGAAACTGAAGCACTACGAGGCAGCTACTCCTCGTTTATTAGCGGTAAAAGTGAAACTCATAACAGAGATATATCGGTACAATTCAACAAAAACCCATTGCCAAACCTCGGCTTCGCATATAACTATCAGGATTTTTGGAATGAAAGCCAAGGCACTCAGATTAGCCATCTCTATACCGGTACCTTTCGCTACACACTCGGTTCAAAACTCGGATTCAATCTGCAATATCGACACGAAGACATCATCGCACAACCCGAAACAGCAACAGATACCACCACAACTTCTACCTCCTTTTATAGCTACGGATACGGCAGAAACCGTGATGAAAAAACAGACAGCGGCTCCATATCTCTCAACATCAGTCCAATCAACGCATTCAGTCTAAATCCAAGCTACGACATTCGCAGAACTCTTGAAAGACGTAATTCAAACCAATTTTCAACTTCTTCTATTTTCAATAACACTTCCAATTCTAATTCTAACGTTGAAGCTGAAGCCAGTGAAGACATACTCCCAGATTTCATCTTAGCTGAACGAGAACACAGAGTTTCCCTTACACCACGTCTAAATCGTGACCTACTCGGTTTACGTCCCACAGTAACAAGCCGTATCAGTTTCAGAGAAAACTGGTTCACATCACAAAAGGACGCATCACTCAACGGAAATATCAGTCTCGGTTTGAACCTACGCATTCAGAAATGGTTCGGATGGCTATTTACTGAACCTGAACCAAAAGACACGCCAAAAGAAGGAACTACCAACACAACAACGCAAACACCGAAACTTGACAAACAGCAATTGGAAAAGCTACGTGAAATGGGGATTGACGAAGCAAAAATCCAAGAACTAACTGAAGAACAAACCGATTGGATAAGTCGAGATAAAGCAGAAATGGATAAAAAGCAAATTACCAATCCGACATTACAAGGACAAAATACCCCGCAACAACCCAAACAAGAAGGTATCCTGCAACGCACAATCAATACATTTACGATCAACACGAGTGCAAACTTCAACGCCAGCGAGTTTTTCCGTCAGTTAGACTCTGGTCAGACCTTATTAGACATCTGGGAACTTGATCCAGACGCAGAGGAAAGAAGCAACTCAAATAGAAGCAGCCGATACGGCATACGCACATCAACTGATCCGCTAAAATGGCTCTCCTTCGGAACAAATGTCAGTTTCTCAGATAGTTTCCGTAAAAGTTATGCTACTACCTATACAACACAGGCAGAATCTTATGAAGCTGACATCAAATTAAATTCACAGCAAGCATCAAGTTTCCAACTGCGATATAGTTTCACAAAACGGCAAAATTCTAACCTTGATGTTACCCTCAGCGACAGTACCGCACACACACCTTCCATCAGTTGGTTACATAAATGGAATGATGAAACACGCACTTCATTAGGCATCCGCACAACCCTACGCGATCACTTACGAAGTGGTATTGAGAGCAACGCACTCATCATTTCACCTAACTTTAGCATTGACTATCGCTATCACACTGAAGGTGGCATCCGCATACCATTCTTCGGTAGAATTCCACTCAAGCACGACCTTGACCTAACCAATACCTTCTCTTTAGCTATGCGAAGAGAGAACTACGGTATCAATAAAGAGGAACGATCCGAACGTTACGAGACAACCTTACGCGCAGGATACAAACTTAGCCAGCATCTCACTGCAAATCTTCATTTAGGTCTGAGTTATAACCACGATCGCGTTGAGGAAGGAAGAGACTACCTCTCCATCGCAAGCGCACTCACGGTGAGAGGCGAATTTCAATAATACAACAATATCATCAGGACTTATGCACCCAACTGCAGGCGGGGAATGCCATACGCGCATTCATACCCGGGGAATGCCTAAATGGCATTCATACCGTTGATTTTTTGATTTGGTGCTTTGTAAGCGCGCCCCTCAACTGCACACCAATTGCAGGCGTGCTTTGTAAGCGCGCCACCCAACTCCACACCCAACTGCAGGCGTGCTTTTCAAGCGCGCCACCCAACTGCACACTAATTGCAGGCGTGCTTTGTCCGCGCGCCCCGTCATCCCCAACTGCACACCAATTGCAGGCATGCTTTGTAAGCGCGCCCCTCAACTGCAGGCGTGCTTTTCAAGCGCGCCACCCAACTCCACCCAAATTGCAGCCGTGCTTTGTAAGCGCGCCCCTCAACTGCAGGCGTGCTTTGTAAGCGCGCCCCTCAACTGCAGGCGTGCTTTGTAAGCGCGCTGGAAACCGAAAAAATACTGAAAATTACATCATTTTCATCACAATTCTTGATTAATTCATGAAAACTGCGTAAGTCCTGATCATAAAACATTCTAATGACGTGAAACAGGTATCGTAAAATCAACACGCGTCGGAACACCAGATGATATAGGGAGCCACAAACGTCTTATACCAAAAAGCCACTTAACCCCCTCAATCTCACTAATAATCTCTCTAAACTCACGATCATTCTCATATTTCGCTGTAATCTCAACATGGTATCCAACCAGGATAACGTCATCAAAACGGTACTCACCTTGCGAATTCGTCAGGACAGGTTTGCACTGCTCAGAGGCATTAATTACATCAAAGGAAATCTCAACATTTTCAACTGGCTGCGGCACACCATCAGCATTTACCATGACAACTGTACCGTAAATCGTTCCTTTATAGTAACCACGCCAGACATCTGCACCAATACCCCACAGGTGAGATACCAATATACCCACTAAAAAACCAACAACTGGCAGCCAACGATTATTCAAGATTGGATGAACAGGTTTATGCATTGCCATGGAATTCCTCACACAGATGTAGTAGACAAACACAAATAACGAATAGTAACCGTATTGGTGAATTCCTAAACTCTATCTGCTATACACACGGATTCGTGACAAAATAGGTTTACGACTGTTGTCCTACATTATAGTAGAATCCGAAAATATATTGACACTCCGCGATAGGATCTCACATATCACGTTTGTAGGGGTTGGGTTACCCAACCCCATAAGCGTCAATTTAAGGATTTTCACCTCTTGTGGGAGGGGTTTTCAACCCCGAATTTATGCGCTTTTCCTCTCAAATCAAGGTTGAAAACCCCTCCCACAAGAAAAATGACAACAATATTTTCTTAAATTGACGCCTATGGGGTAAGGTTACCCAACCCCATAGGCGTCAACTTAAGGATTTTCACCTCTTGTGGGCTTACTTTTACCCATAAGTTTGATGTATTGAGTAAACATCTTCTTTTTTGTTGAGTTATGTCTGTTGTTTTGGTAAAGATGGTATAGTTTTCAAGTCAGTTCTAATATTCCTTGCATAGCAAAAGCAAATATGTTATGTTCAAAAGTGATATTTACAAAGTCGATAAACATTTATTACGCTTGTGCTATAGGAGTGAATGATGTCTTTACACAATCCTGAAAACGATCAAGAGTTATCTGCATCTTGGAGCCGTCAAGAGTTTGAAGGTCTTGATTTGGGAGATATGCGTCTCAATGAACGGCTGCTCAGCATTGCGGAGGCTTTAGAGGCACAACCCGGTTCGGCGATCAACGCTGCGTGTGGCGATTGGGCGTCAGTGAAGCAGCCTATCGTTTAATTGACAATGAAAAAGTCTCATCGGAAAAGATATTCAAACCGCATTTTGAAAGAACACTTGAACGGATGTGTAAAAATCGTCGTGTTTTTGCGATACAAGATACGACTTTTCTTAATTACACTGATCACCCAGCAACAGAGGGTTTAGGTTCAATCGGCACCAAGTCTCAACAGATTCAGGGACTTGTCAAACACACGACCCTCATTGTAAGTGATGCGGGTCTTCCGTTAGGGTGTCTGACAGATAAAGTTTGGGTTCGCGAACCCTCCGTTCAAAGTGCCCCTAAGTTCAGACCGCTCATAGAAAAAGAGAGCTACAAATGGATTGAGGCATTATCAGCGTTGCGTTCAGACACATTAGCAGATGTTGAGGTGATTTGTGTGTGTGATCGTGAAGCAGATATTTACGAGTTTTTCGTAGAGGCAAAAGAACTGCCTTTTGTGATACGCGCGGCTCAGGATCGTGTGGTTGCTGCTGATGTCGGTAAACTGAGTGATTTGGTGAGAAGTCAACCTGTTATTGGCGAGATTACGGCACAAGTGCCAGTGCGTGCGTCTCAACCTGCTCGTGAGGCGACCTTGAGTGTCCATTTTACAACAGCGACGCTTCGCCCACCACATCGTTCACAAGCATCACGATCACAAGAGTTGCCTGCTGTAGATGTGTATCTTGTATGG
Organism: Candidatus Poribacteria bacterium; assembly: GCA_963663765.2. Taxonomy (GTDB): domain Bacteria; phylum Poribacteria; class WGA-4E; order WGA-4E; family WGA-3G; genus MSPOR6. The sequence goes on from CAXXUA010000004.1 coordinate 1,181,766, forward strand.
GTAGTAGAGAAAAACCCGCCTGAGGGTGCTACGCCCTTGGAATGGCTTCTGATAACAAATGTAGAAGTGTCGGACTTCGCCGATGCGGTTGAAAGGATAAGCTGGTATCGCCAACGCTGGCACATTGAAGTTTATTTTAAAGTGCTCAAATCTGGGATGAAGGCGGAGGCAGTTCGTTTGCAGACCAAAGACCGGCTTGAACGCTATATCGCATTGCTGAGTGTAATTGCGTGGCGACTTTACTGGCTGACCCACATCAATCGGCACTCACCGGATGTAGATTGCACGAGCGTGTTGACAGAGATAGAATGGCAAGCACTTTACTGTATAACGCATAAGACCCAAATTTTACCCGAAAAAATACCGAGAGTGTCTGAAGTCGTTGTCTGGATTGCTAAACTCGGTGGATTTTTAGCACGCAAGTCCGATGGCAATCCAGGGGTGACTGTAATCTGGCGAGGATGGAAAAGGCTTTCTGATATTGCTGCCACCTATGCTCTCTTTCAAGCGGCTGGACAAAACAATACCAGCTAAACAACCTTGATAGACACTATAGCTGAAAACTTATGGGTAAAAGAAAGCTTGTGGGAGGGGTTTTCAACCCCGATTACTTAGTGCATTTCCGCTCAAATCGAGGTTGAAAACCCCTCCCACAAGAAAAATGACAACAATATTTTCTTAAATTGACGCCTATGGGGTAAGGTTACCCAACCCCTATGTGTCAACTTAGCGATTCATATTATTGTAGGACGGAAACCTTGAAATCCGGATTTTCTCACTCAAGGTAGACGTGCTTTGTAAGCGCACCCCCCAACTGCACTCCCCTGCAGGCGGGGAATGCCATACGCGCATTCATACCGTTGATTTGGTGCTTGTAAGCGCACCCCCCACTCACCCCGCACTCCAGGGTTATTTAGTTTTAGGTTTTTTTGATGATTATTTGCTATAACGTTAATTTTATGTGTTGCCATCTTGTCCAGTTCTTTAGTCCCGTAGGGACGATATGTTTATAGAAAAATGTTATCTACTCCTCTTGAGTTCCGTAGGAACGGCATAGAAGAATAAACATATCGTCCCTACGGGACTAAAGAACTGGGAAGGGCGCTCGTTTTCTATAAACATATCGTCCCTACGGGACTAAAGACCGATGTTCAGGTTTCAATAATCTAAAATTGATGTATAAGGTGCAGTTAGGAAACTGCATTTGGGTATTAACTTTCAGTAAATCGAAATAACAGAAAACTTTTAAAACTGAATAACCCTGCCCGCACTCAACTGCAGGCGTGCTTTGTAAGCGCGCCTCCCACCTGCCCCCCAAATTGCAGGCGGGGAATGCCATACGCGCATTCATACCGTTGATTTGGTGCTTTGTAAGCGCGCCACCCAACTGCACCCAAATTGCAGGCGGGGAATGCCATACGCGCATTCATACCGTTGATTTGGTGCTTTGTAAGCGCACCCCTAACTGCAGACGTGCTTTGTAAGCGCGCCGTTGCCAATCCAGTGTTTATCGGCGAACTTACAAGCACGCCTACCGAGATGGGGTATTTAGCACTTGACTTTTTCTTAAATTGACACCTATGGGTTTGGGTTACCCAACCCCTACGTTCCGTGTCGTATGTGCACATAATTACGAGTTTTACTATAATTTTACTGCAGCTAACCCTTCTGAAAAATAAGAAGCGTAAAAAAATGTCGGTTCAATAACCCACTCACCACTTTTGTCAATATATCCATACTTCTCATCAATTTTGACCGCCGCAAGTCCTTCATAAAAACCCTTGGCACCATCAAATCGTGGTTCAATAACAAGTGCACCAGATTTGTCGGCAAACCCGTATTTGCCATTGACTTTGACAGAAACTAATCCATCAGAGAAATAAGGGTAAGACGTTTCAAAATCTAATTCAAGAACTTCCTGACCGGTTTTATCAATAAACACATTTCTACCATCTGTAGTCTTAACATAGGCATACCCTTCAGAAAAGTCAAATGTCTCATTAAATTGTGGTTTGATGATTATTTCACCGGTTGTATCAACATATCCACCATATCCTTCTTCTTTTTCATCCCAGACTTCAATTCGGCAAAAACCTTCTGAAAAACAAAAAGACATCGGTTCATCGCGTTTCATGAACACCCACTCACCCGCCGTATTGATAAAACCTTTGGTTGTTTCGGTCTGAACAGCGGCAAGACCATTGAAAAAACCACCAGCTTCACGAAAAGATAACGGAATGGTTATCTTTCCGGACTTATCAATATAGCCACACTTACTATCCTTAAAACATATTGGGGCTAATCCATCATAAAAACTGAATGCCCAATGATACTGAAGTGGAATGGCAAATTTTCCTTGTTTGTCAATGAATCCATATACCCCATCAACCTCAACAGCTGCCAATCCTTCAGAAAAACCGAAGCCATAATCAAACTGCGGTGAAATAACAATGCTGCCACTTTTGTCAATATAACCGAATTTTGTCATTTTCAATATGCCCTTAGATTTGGATACATTAGAAAGCTTTTACTGCAGCTAACCCCTCTGAAAAGTAAGAAGCGTAAAAAAATGTCGGTTCAATAACCCACTCACCACTTTTGTCAATATATCCATACTTCTCATTGAATTTGACAGCAGCGAAACCTTCAGCAAAGAAGTCAGCCTTATCATATTGCGGTTCAATAACAAGTGCGCCGGATTTGTCAGCATACCCATATTTACCATCTATCTTAACGACGACCAATCCTTCAGAGAAATAAGGGTAAGACGTTTCAAAATCTAATTCAAGAACTTCCTGACCGGTTTTATCAATAAACACATTTCTACCGTCTGTAGTCTTAACATAGGCATACCCTTCAGAAAAGTCCCATGTGTCATTAAATTGTGGTTTGATGATTATTTCACCGGTTGTATCAACATATCCACCATATCCTTCTTCTTTTTCATCCCAGACTTCAATTCGGCAAAAACCTTCTGAAAAACAAAAAGACATCGGTTCATCGCGTTTCGTGAACACCCACTCACCCGCCGTATTGATAAAACCTCTGGTTGTTTCGGTCTGAACAGCGGCAAGACCATTGAAAAAACCATCAGCCTCACGAAAGGATAGCGGAATGGTTATCTTTCCGGACTTATCAATATAGCCACACTTACTATCCTTAAAGCATATTGGAGCTAACCCATCATTAAAACTGAATGCCCACTGATACTGAAGTGGAATGGCAAATTTTCCTTGTTTGTCAATGAATCCATATACCCCATCAACCTCAACAGCTGCCAATCCTTCAGAAAAACCGTAGTAGAAATCAAACTGTGGTGAGATAACAATGCTGCCACTTTTGTCAATATAACCGAATTTTTTCATTTTCAATACGTCCTTAGATTTGGATATGGGTTTCTGTGAAACGAGATTCTAAGACGTTAGGGTAATCCGAGACCTATCCTATAGGTGTCAACTTAAGGATTTAACCTCTTGTGGGAGGGGTTTTCAACCCCGATTTTTTAGTGCATTTCCGCTCAAATCAAGGTTGAAAACCCCTCCCACAAGAGAAAATGCAAACAATATTTTCTTAAGTTGACACCTATAGAGTAATCCGAGACCTATCCTAACCTGCTAAATGAGTATAAGAACATTGAAAATGCTGATTTGGTAGTCTAAGCAACAAAACCATTGGCATCAATCCATTGAAGGAGAGAGCACAATAACATCAACATGTTTTGGATCACCTGAAGATAAAGGTAATCTAAGCGAAGGTTGCCCCAGAAACCATTTTACGCCTTCAATCTTACCTATATGTTGATATATAATATGATCCTTTTCTATCTTTACTTCAAGTGTAATCGGTTTATGAACAGGCACAACACGTTCAAAACTGAACATCCCCTTCGCATCGCTAAAAACAGGAATTCCTGGCTTTTCCAAAAAAGAAGAATTATAAGATATTTCAATATTCTTAAGTGGAATTGTAGTTGTATCGCTATCTTTCATTACGACTTTGCCATAAACCGTTCCATAAAAAGCAGCACGCCATCTCTCTGTTACGAAATGTATTACAAAATTCTGTATTACAATTATAAGAAGAATTGTGCAAAGGAGTGCTATTATTATACCGAAAATAGTAAAACCAAATATATTCAAGAAAATATATTCAAAAATACTATAATAAATGCAGAATTCTATGATGCCTAAAATAGGAGACCTTCTCCTATTAGGGATTGTATTATTTTTAATGTGCATAGTATTCTCCTTCGCAATAAGTAGTTTTGGACTTGCAAAAATCCCTTAAGACACATCAGGCACACTGGATGTCTCCAAACCCTCTGCATCATGAATCAGTTCGTTCTTAGCAATATGGTGTGACAATGTTTCTGACAAATAATGGCTTACAAGACACAGTACTTCTAAATGCTCACTTTCAGAATAAGAGATTTCAAAGGATCATTACTGTCTTTGTCAAATCCGTTCTCTTTAATACTTTTGCCATAGATTTTCTTCTATCCATCATCGCATAGGGTTATTTAGTTTTCAATATTTTTGATATTATTTTGCTATGTCGTTAATTTTATGGGGTACCATCTTGTCCTGTTCTTTAGTCCCGTAGGGACGATATGTTTATAGAAAATGTTTTCCACCCCAATTGAGTTCCGTAGGAACGACATAGAAGAATAAACATATCGTCCCTACGGGACTAAAGAGTTGTGGCGTGTATTCGTTTTCTATAAACATATCGTCCCTACGGGACTAAAGACATGGACAAGATGGCAACACATAAAATTAACGTTATAGCAAATAATCATCAAAGAAACCTATAACTAAATAACCCTGCGTTTTGGTCATTATGTCTTGAATTGGTAACATAATCGGTGAACCAATTTCTTATCAAAACATGTTGGAAAAAAATTGTCCAAACTATAGTAACCTATCAGACTCTGCAAAGGCACAGACACGCTCAACATCAGACCACACAAGCGCGTCTACTTGACCGCGACCACTACCTTTAGCATCGCGTCGTATTGACTTGAGCCTCTTTTGACTAATAGTAAATTGGACATCACTCCCTTTCACATTGCTGAAATACCATTTAACCGAGGCTAAGTTGACCGATAAGCTATTTGGTGCTATGCCTTTTGCATCCAAACTTGAGAGATAGACTGCCAATTGTATATCAGTGATGTTGTCCAGTGTCTCACCTTTAGCGGATAGGAAGTCATTGAGTTGTCGCCAAGTTAGTTGAGACGCGCGTCTGGAATTTGGAGACAAGGCATCCCACGCAACACCGATGCGTATTTTATCGTCATCTGTGAGTCGTAAATCTGTGTTCGTTTCAATCGTTGCTAATGTTTGCATTTTGTTGTGCTATTGTTTCAAGTGGATTAGACGTTCCGATTATCAATCAGAAAATGAAATGCGGGTATATATATCCTGAAGTGGCAATTCGCATTCAATGGAATTGAACTTCAGGACATCTTCCGGTGCTTCAAACGTCTTTCCTACCCACTGCGTCTCGTTCAAACGATGGTGTTCAACACGCATCCTATCTTGTGATACAAGGATATATTCTTGTAAAGACATAAGTTCCTGATAGTGTGCGAATTTTTCGCCTCTGTCAAACGCCTCAGTTGATGGTGAAAGTACCTCTACGACAAGGATGGGGTTCAAGAGGGTGTCGAAAACATTATCTTCAAAACGGGGTTTATCGCATACAACAACGACATCTGGGTAGAAATAAGAACCTGTCAGCTTCGTTTTAACGCGCATATCACCGCTGTAAATGAAGCAACTACGTCGTCTTAATTGGAGGTTCAGTTCAGTGGTAATTTCTACTGTGATGATGTTATGTGCGTTACTTGCCCCGGACATTGCGATTATCTCACCGTAGATGTATTCGCTTTTATATTCTGCCCTGCGTTCTGCAGTGATGTATTCCTCTGGTGAGATGTATTTTTCGGCTGCAACAGATGCCATGTTTGTCTCCCTGAATGATAGTAATGTGTTTTGCATGCAGTTTAGCACATAATGGGTAGAACTGCAACATTTGCGAATTGCTGTCAGGGTTATTTAGTTTTAGGAGTTTTCTGTTATTGAGATTTACTGAAAGTTAATACCCAAATGAGGTTTCCTAACTGCACCTTATACATCAATTTTAGATTGTTGAAACATGAACATCGCTCTTTAGTCCCGACAAATGCCACACGGGGAATGCCTTAATGGCATTCATACCGTTGATTTGGCGCATTTGGCGTTGATTTGGTAGGGACGATATGTGTATTCTTCTATGCCGTTCCTATGGAACTCAAGAGAGTTAGATAACATTTTTCTATAAACATATCGTCCCTACGGGACTAAAGACACGGACAAGGCTAATCCTGAAAATCTGGTAATCCTGAAAATCCTGGTTCAGAAAAAGAATGGGTTAACTCCATAAAATAAACTAACTCAAGGATTAACAACTGTGATAGAATTTACTCAATAAATTGAAAACTGAATAACCCTGCCTATTCCCCCAACAAGTTAATTGAAAACCTTAATTTGTCAGAATATAATCAGAGATCACTTATGATAGGTAGGACGTCTCCCATAGTCTATGGGGCGTACTGGATTTGAACCAGTGACTTCTACCGTGTGAAGGTAGCGCTCGTACCCCTGAGCTAACGCCCCAAGTGAGGAGATGGGCCCACTAGGACTCGAACCTAGGACCAGCCGGTTATGAGCCGGCGGCTCTGACCACTGAGCTATGGACCCTTGTTGTGCTTTTAATTATAACTGCTTTTAACGAAAAAATCAAGTTTTTCTGTCACGCATGTGATCACATTCAAAATGTAATTCCATAGATTCACCAGGTTTCAAATTATCCCAATGCCGCATCAACTTCTTTAAACGTTTCCGCATCGTTTCTATCTGTTCACAAGTAATATCATGGGGGAGTTCTTTGGAATCAAGTTGAAGTAGCGGATCAGGAAAACTTTCCCAATGTTCAGCTTGTAACAACAGGACAATCGGTTCAGTATCAATCGCTTCCTTGGGTATTTTGAAGGGACGTTTTGATGTCGGCAGACTAAAATCGGGGATGTCATAACCTTGTGCAACAAGTCCGAAGAAAGCGTTTTGGAAACCGAGTGTGGTTTCTACAACAAAGTGTGCAAAATCGTGATGCACAAACCCACGATGAATATGTGACCAAGTTACACCCCCATCATTTCGGATACAGGTAAGTGTATCGGGTTTGTGTTTATGTTGGTTTTTGCCTTTTTTAAAACGGATCAGCATAGTTTATTCTGTTATGTGTTCTGCTCCTCAATTTGATGCAGAACTACACAGTATGATATGAATAGAACTTATTGAAATTTCCAATACTTACAACCTATCCAATAAATCATAGGAAGGGTTTCTAACCCCGATTTACCAGAGTCGTGATTTGATGAATTTGGATAAAAATGCATTTATGAGATACGCTGTAGTAAGTAATACTAAAAGTTAATTTGCTGATTTTGCTGTTGCTTTAATACCTTCGGTAACCCACTCCCGAATCAACAACACTGGTGATATTCCTCGAGACTTCGCAGCAGCTGCAACAACCGAGACTTCTTCGGGTGTTAAGGTCAAGGGAACAATAGATTCAAAAACAGAATCCGAGACTTCCTCAAGTTCGTTCTCAAAATCGGTTAAGTCGTGGTTGTCCCAAAAGTTCGCGAGTTCTTGAATTGAATCAGTTTGAGGTATTGTTTTATGTTTCATTTATTTCCCCATTGTCTGTATCGTCGTTTTTCATTGTCAGTCATAGGTCTTGCAGTTACTGGATATCCTTTCCCATCAGGAAATTGAATAATAACACAAAACAGATAGCGACCAAAGTTATACCAATTCAAATAAATCTTGTCTCATTAAGGAATTCTACTGTTTACTGGCAGGGAGTTACTCTCTTCGGTAGGAGCGACCTCCCGGTCGCGACCCGGGAGGTCGATCCTACCAGATTTCCGCTGCTTACTAGCAGGGAGTTACTCTCTTCGGTAGGAGCGACCTCCCGGTCGCGACCCAGGAGGTCGATCCTACCAGATTGCCGCTGTTTACTGGCAGGGAGATACTCTCTTCGGTAGGAGCGACCTCCCGGTCGCGACCCAGGAGGTCGATCCTACCAGATTTCCACTGTTTACTGGCAGGGAGTTACTCTCTTCGGTAGGAGCGACCTCCCGGTCGCGACCCAGGAGGTCGATCCTACCAGATTTCCGCTGTTTACTGGCAGGGAGATACTCTCTTCGGTAGGAGCGACCTCCCGGTCGCGACCCAGGAGGTCGATCCTACCAGATTGCCGCTGTTTACTGGCAGGGAGATACTCTCTTCGGTAGGAGCGACCTCCCGGTCGCGACCCAGGAGGTCGATCCTACCAGATTTCCGCTGTTTACTGACAGGGAGTTACTCTCTTCGGTAGGAGCGACCTCCCGGTCGCGACCCAGGAGGTCGATCCTACCAGATTTCCGCTGTTTACTGGCAGGGAGTTACTCTCTTCGGTAGGAGCGACCTCCCGGTCGCGACCCAGGAGGTCGATCCTACCAGATTTCCGCTGTTTACTGGCAGGGAGATACTCTCTTCGGTAGGAGCGACCTCCCGGTCGCGACCCAGGAGGTCGATCCTACCAGATTTCCGCTGTTTACTGGCAGGGAGATACTCTCTTCGGTAGGAGCGACCTCCCGGTCGCGACCCAGGAGGTCGATCCTACCAGATTTCCGCTGCTAATGAGACTTCATCACATGAAAATGTTATTAGTTTGTCCTAAAACATAGTAGACCGGATTCTCACCGTGAGATTTTGCACGTTGTATGAATGACCTACCAAAACAAACTTCTTCAACTTCATCTGATGTGACATTGTGTCTTGCGATATGTTCAAGTCTGTCTAATGGCCAGAGTAACTCGTGAATTTTCATTCCTAAAATCTATCGTTAATTTCATAACTAAGAATATACATATTGTTAAATCAACTAAAACTAAAACGTGTTAGATTCTTATGAGTTCTGTTCTTCAATTTGATGCAACGCTTCACTGATATAACGACGTATCCATTCGCTTTCAGTTGATTCTGCCAATGCGTTGAGGGCAGAAATAGCTTGTGGGTTGCCGATTCTACCTAACGCCACTACTGCTGCTGAACTTACAGATCTTTCAGCATCTGTTACGCTGCTTATCAGAGCTTCTATCACTTGTACGGGAGGATTAATTCCACGTTCTTCGGTAAGTCCCAATTCGCCGAGAGCGACAACGGCAGCACATCGCATATCAGGTTCTTCATCCTGCAAAAAGGTAATGAGACCTTCAATAGCACGTTCATCGCGCAGGTGTCCCAAAGCTGAGATGGCAAAACGGCGGACAGTGGTATCCTCATCGGTTAATGCATCTATGAGCGGAGCAACAGCGTACGTATCACCAACGTTCCCTAATCCTTCCGCAGCGTAAGCACGCATCTCGGAGGATTCTGACCGCAGTTTTCTGAGCAACAATCGCGTAGGGAAAAACCGCCAATTCCGTAACGGACCGTTTTTATGTAAAAGCAATCGAATCAATCTACGAATCTTTTGTGGTGGTTGTTGAACCGAAACTTCGTCTGTCATGGTGATGCCTTACTCACAGCTTTTCTTTCCGATATATATGATGCAAAACAAAGCACTCTATAGAATTTGCATAAATAACCAACACATTCATACTATTAAAGCTAAACAAACTTATCATCTTGATTGTTAGGAGGGAAGGCGATAGATCTTTGAACGCAGACTCATGTATTGCGCAATTTGAGGTTCGCTGGGTTCTTTATCAGCAAGGTCAGAAGCAACATACAATGCTTCCCCATGATAGAATAGTTCCTGTTGGGACAAAGGAAGGTTGTTAAGCTCTTCTCTTAGAACATCAGCATCGTCAGGTGACTTAAAATAAATATCACTCAAAACTCTACGAACCAACTCCCAATATTCATCAACATAATTAGCAGGAAGTGAAAGGTGATTATCTTTGTCTGTATCCATTATTAAGCCTCCAAAAAATACGTAGGATGTCCTTGACTGAGTAAGACTGGAGCAGGCAGAATTTCCAATGCTGCCTCCGTATGAAAACTTATCTGATCACAATCCTTTATGACTAACTTCTGCCTCCAAAGCGAGACAGGACCGTACACAACATCATAATTATTACTTCCGTGTAGTAAGTGTGGACGCATGCCATTACGACAATATTCAACAAAATTCCAATAATCTGAATTTGAATTATCTGTTACAAAACACAAACTCAATAAAGATGCAAGTTGATTCCTATCAACTTCAAACTTCAGTACTACTGAATACATTGAGGGATTGTTCCTACGCACACGCTGATGTCTGAACTTTCTATCTGCCCAATTCTCTGCCTGATTAAGAACCGTCGTTAGGTAGAATCCTCTACCAAAATCCGTAAACTGTCGGCAAAGTTTCAAATCAATGCTATGAGGTTTTGAATCAGAAGGTTTACAAAGTACTAATGCATCAAAGTTAGTAGTACCGTGATACAGTATTAAGGAACTATTTGTCCAAGGCACAATCTACTTCCACCATGATAACAAATGGAAAAGGTTCAATATTAATCTCAGATGTAATGTAATTATAGCATAACATAGAATGCGTTTCAAATTATTTTAGGAATGATTCAGTAGTGGAAATAACTCATATCTAATAAGGCAAAATGAAAGTAAAAATTACTTACTTCAGACTAATCCCCAACTCTTTGGCAATTGTATTTACATCTTTATCACCGCGACCAGAGAGACAGACTACGATAGTCTTATCTTTTCCAAGTTCCGGTGCAAGTTCACGCAGATATGCAATCGCATGTGCCGATTCTAACGCGGGAATGATACCCTCAGTTTCTGATAACAACTGGAATCCTTCTACTGCTTCTGTATCAGTAATAGGAACATATTCTGCTCTACCGGATTCACGATAGTAACTGTGTTCAGGACCAACACCAGGGTAATCCAAACCTGCTGAGATTGAATGAGCGGGGGTTATTTGTCCATCTTCTTCTTGCAGAAGATAGCACTTTGCACCGTGAAAAACACCAACTGTTCCAGCAGTGAGCGGTGCTGCATGCCGTCCACTACGGATGCTTTCGCCTGCAGCCTCAACTCCGATAAAACGTACTGATTTATCATGATAGAATGGATAGAACATACCGAGAGAATTACTCCCGCCACCAACACAAGCCACGACACAATCCGGTAAGTTTCCTTCCTGCTCTAATATCTGTGCTTTAGCTTCTTCACCAATAACAGTTTGGAAATCTCTAACAATCATCGGATAAGGATGTGCTCCTACAACAGAACCCAGCAACATATAGGTCGTGCGGACATTCGTAACCCAATCTCTGAAACAGGCATTGATCGCATCTTTCAATGTGCGCGACCCAGAGTTCACTGGCACCACCTTCGTTCCCATCAACTGCATCCTGAACACGTTCAGCGCCTGTCGTTCAATGTCCTCTTCACCCATATAGACTTCACATTCCATATCAAACTTTGCTGCGACGGTCGCAGTCGCAACACCATGCTGTCCAGCACCAGTTTCTGCAATGATGCGTTTCTTTCCCATCCAACGTGCAAGCAGGATCTGCCCAATTGCACTGTTTATTTTGTGTGCACCAGTATGATTCAGATCTTCACGTTTGAGGTATATCTTTGCACCACCAAGGGTTTCAGTCAACCGTTCAGCATAGTAAAGCGGATTTGG
>CAXXUA010000005.1:0-1823873 GCA_963663765.2 Candidatus Poribacteria bacterium
TCCCTACTATGTCCACAGTTCCTTAACGTCAAGCAAGCTTTGATAGAAACTTTAGATACTTCTTTTATAGTCAGGCCTTACGCACCCAACCTGCAGGCGTGCTTTGTCCGCGCGCCCCCCAACTGCATCCCACCTGCCCCCTAACTGCAGGCGTGCTTTGTAAGCGCGCCACCCAACCGCATCCCACCTGCCCCCTAACTGCAGGCGTGCTTTGTAAGCGCGCCTCCCAACTGCCACCCATCTGCACCCCAACTGCAGCCGTGCTTTGTCCGCGCGCCACCCAACTGCAGCCGTGCTTTGTCCGCGCGCCCCCAACTGCAGGCGTGCTTTGTCCGCGCGCCGAAAACCTAAATAATGCTGAATATTACAGCGTTTCGTCTTAATTCTTGATTGGAGCATGAAAACTGCGCAAGTCCTGTGTTTAACTTTACAGTGTTATTCTGTCTTTTGTATCATAAGAGATTTTGCACGTAGGCTAAGACGATCTAAAACCGAAGGGTTTACCACGGTTTCAGGTAACTTTCCTGTTAGTACCTGAGCGACACACCTTGCTGCAGCGACTTGCAAATCTAATATTGATTCTTCAGAGATAAAAGCAGCGTGCGGTGTGATAATCACATTGTCAAGTTTGAGTAATTTGTCATCTGAATGTGGCGGTTCGGTTTCCAAGACATCTAATCCAGCACCAGCAATTTCTCCGTCCTCAATTGCGGTGACAAGTGCTTCAGTGTCAATAATTCCACCGCGTGACGTGTTTATCAGAAATGCAGTCGGTTTCATCACACGAAATTCTTCAATACTGAACATGTGTTGCGTCTCAGGAGTCAATGGTGCGTGGATAGCGATAAAATCGGATGTTTTGAGAAGTTCTTGAAAAGTGACCTGTTCTGCACCAGATTGCCGAATTGCATCAGACGTAGCACGCGGTGAATAGACATTTACATTCAGTCCAAACGCTTTCGCTTTTGGTATAACTGCTTTAGCAATGTTCCCAAACCCAACAATACCAAAATTCTTACCCCGTAATCTATACATCTGCGAGCCAAGATTCTGTTCCCATATACCCGATTTGGCAGCTACATTGAAATGTGATATGTTTCTGGCACAAGCAAGAAGAAGTGCCATTGCATGGTCAGAGACTTCATCAACGCAATATGTAGGCACATTTGTTACAATGATGCCATTTTCAGTGGCAGACTCAACATCAATGTTGTCCAAACCGATTCCATAACGTGTAATAATCTGACATTTTTCGGCGGCGGTTATGACACATTCACGCACAGGTTTCCAACAAGTGAGAATACCGTCTACAGTTGGAGCAAAACTGAGGAGTTCTGTTTCGTCACCCGTTTCAGCGACGATTAACTCAGCACCAATATCTGCAAGCAGCTTACGTTCTGGTTCAAGAGAACGCCACGCGTAATCTGTTATAAGCACTTTCAAATTGTTTTGCATTTTTCCTACCGTCAGTAACCGATCCTACAAGAAAACTTTACCCGGATTCATCAAATTCTGAGGATCTAAGGCACGCTTGATTGCACGCATCATGTCAACTGCTTCCCCATGTTCCTTTTCTAATGCTGTTCGTTTCCCAATCCCAATTCCATGTTCTCCACTACAAGTACCATCCAACTTCAAAGCAATGTCTATAATCTGTTCGCTGATATACTGTGCTTCTGCCAATTCCCCATCATTACAGGGTTCAAGTGGAAAGACAACGTGGAAGTTCCCATCACCCACATGTCCGAGCATCGTTGAAATGAGATTAGAACTGTCAAGTAATATTCTTGTTTTGGCAATACATTCAGCAAGACAAGATATTGGCACACAAACATCAGTTACATAACCGACTGAACCGGAGCGTAGGTTAAGTGCAGCATGATAACTATCATACCGCGCTTGCCAGAGACGTTTACGTTCTGTTTCGTCTAAGGCATAGCGAAAATCTCCGCTTCCGTTTGCTGTCGCCACCTTACCAGCAACCTTTGAACTTTCCGAAACAGCATTTGCTGATCCATGAAATTCAAAGAAAAGTGTCGGTGCAACTTCGTATTCCAACCCAGAATATTTGTTCACTGCATCCATCTGACGTTCATCCAATAGTTCTATACGAGCAATGCTGATACCTGTATTCATCAGTTCAATAACCGTGTTGACAGCAGACTCAACGGTTGGAAACGCACAGACTGCAGCAGCGACTGCATCGGGCAACTGAGCCAATTTCAATGTGATTTCGGTAATTATGCCTAATGTGCCTTCGGATCCAATGAAAAGACGTGTCAAATCATAACCCGCAGCGGATTTACGAGCTCTTCCACCTGTTTTGACAATTATACCATCAGCAGTAATCACGGTTAAACCGAGAACGTTATCCTGCATTGTACCGTAGTAGACAGCACTTGTTCCTGAAGCACGCGTTGCTGCCATGCCACCTAATGAAGCATCTGCACCCGGATCAACAGGAAAATGGAGACGTGTCTCAAGTTCTGCAAGGTGTGTATTCAATTGTCCACGGGTAACACCTGCTTGTACAGTCACATCTCTATCATCTACATTCACACTAAGAATGCGGTTCATTTTGTTTAATGCGATGCAAAGTGTTCCTTCATTAGCAACAACTGCACCTTCAACGCCAGTGCCAGTACCGTAAGGGATTATCGGCATATTATATTTCGCACAAATTTTGACGATCTCAGAAACTTCAACGTTGGTTTTTGGAAAGACAACTGCATCTGGCAGTGTCCCCCGATGATATGATGCATCCCGTGCATGTACATCTCTGACGGTTTCGTCCGTGCTGAATCGATTCCCAAGCAGTGAACGTAGTTCTTTATAATGCTGTTTTATATTGTGTTGACTCATGCTATCGGTATTTTAGCATGATTTGTGTGTAGTGGCAAGGTAAAGTAGGTGATAAGAGTGTGTAAAGTTTTGGTCACTGTGCGTAGGGGCGGGGTCTCCCCGCACCATAGCCGTCAATTTAAGAAAATATTGTTGTCATTTCTCTTGTGGGAGGGGTTTTCAACCCCGATTTGAGAGGAAAAGCGCATAAATTCGGGGTTGAAAACCCCTCCCACAATACGTCAATTTAAGAAAATATTGTTGTCATTTCTCTTGTAGGAGGGGTTTTCAACCCCGATTTGAGAGGAAAAGCGCATAAATTCGGGGTTGAAAACCCCTCCCACAATACGTCAAAATCCTTACATTGACGCCTATGGGGCGGAGTCTCCCAGCCCCATAGGCGTCAATTTAAAAAAAAGTGTTTGCATTTTCTCTTGTGGGAGGGGTTTTCAACCCCGATTTGAGAGGAAAAGCGCATAAATTCGGGGTTGAAAACCCCTCCCACAATACGTCAAAATCCTTACATTGACGCTTATGGGGCGGGGTCTCCCAGCCCCATAGGCGTCAATTTAAGAAAAAAGTGTTTGCATTTTCTCTTGTGGGAGGGGTTTTCAACCCCGATATGACAGAAGATGAACATAAAATCCAAATCAACGTCAGAAGCGCGTTTGGCTTCTGTCAGGGTTGAAAACCCCTCCCACAATACGTCAAAATCCCTAAATTGACGCTTATGGGGCGGGGTCTCCCAGCCCCATAGACGTCAATTTAAGAAAAAAGTGTTTGCATTTTCTCTTGTGGGAGGGGTTTTCAACCCCGATATGACAGAAGATGAACATAAAATCCAAATCAACGTCAGAAGCGTGTTTGGCTTCTGACGGGGTTGAAAACCCCTCCCACAATACGTCAAAATCCCTAAATTGACGCTTATGGGGCGGGGTTTACACGCGCGATCTACGCAAACTTTAAAACCAAACGGGTTGGGGAACCCAACCCCTACGAATTCAACTACCGATTTGATTGTCAATCTTCATTAGGTGTCAATATAAGGAAATATTGTCAATATCAACCATACGCTTCAGTCCCGTAGGGACGATATGTTTATAGAAATACATATCCTCACGTCTTTTTTAGTCCCGTAGGGACGATATGTTTAAACTTTTTATGTCGTTCCTACGGAACTCAAGAGAGGGGTGATAACGTCTTTCTATAAAAAATCAGACATTGCTTAACGGTTCGGTATAAATTATTGTCTATTATTCCACTACATGTTTTTTCTTACGTACCTTTTCAAGACATATATCGTTAAATAATTCAACGAATAATTCACAGATAGTCGATATGCGATCCATTGGATACGCATAGACGGAATCATAGTTTTCATTCACCCATCCTTTATCATTTACGATCTGTGCCAATATTCTCGCCAATGGCTGAGATGAATTATCCTCGCTTGACTTGCAAAGTGAGAATGTTACTTCTATATAATATACCCATTCTCTTTTGTTTCTATCAACTATCTCAACATCTTCTATTGTGAGTAATTCTTGTTCTATGCCATGCTGGATGTGCTCTCTGAACTTAGTAATTTCATTGTTGGATTCTTGTTGTTGTGGTTTAGTATCTACAGCAACTTTTAGCATAATGTCCTCCTTTTTAGTAATATGTTTGTAGCTAGACATGCTAAGCTAACAATTTAATTACTAAATTGAGAGTTTATTTTACGTATTGGTTCAAGTATCTGAGTATCAAATCGAACAACAATATCTTTGCCTACTTTATATATTGTGTCAGTATTGTAATTCCCAACACCCAAAATAGGTGGAAAATAAAGTTCGTTTTCAAAACTTTTTAGTACTTCCCAACCAGCATTAGTTATCAAACCTTTATACATACGCATTCTGAATTTCTGTAAAAACATATAAGCGATAGACATACTTCCAGATTTTTGTCCAGTCTGTTCATATTTACCTTCAAGTGCGATGATCATCAATCCATATCCTGCATCTTTACTCCCAGCCTCAATTTGTACGTCCTGTAGGCTTCTGAGTTCGCGTTTTATATGACTTTCAATGGAAGCCTTTGTATTTTTATCCTCACAATGTATATCAACATGAACCTTGAATTTTGGGAAAGTGGTTTGTCTTTGGACTTGACTGTGGATTGGTTTGCCTGTAAAGGAAAGTACTGAAAACGCTGTTAATAATATAAGTATACAATATCTTTTCATAGTTCACCTCTATTTGATGGTTACTCATTTTTGGGGACACGGGCGATGAGGTAATCTTCTAACTCTATGTCTAAAAGTTCCTTCTCGACAACTTTACAAATTATGTAAACACTCTCCCTTTTTTAGCTGCGCCAGATAGGGACGTTGACTCGGTTGCATCTGGCAATTTATGCTAAACACATCCGGTAATTCTTTGGTTGAATGGGCTTTTAGTTTCACATACATCATATCAATGATTTGGGTAAATTCTTCAATCTTGCTTTGTATGAGTACGATTTTACCTTTGTATTTCTTATCCACTGCAAAGGCATTGTTTTCATTGTCTTTTGTAATGGTCTGTGCATGGATTTTATATGCTGCTTTTTCTAAAGCGAGATCAAAGGGTGTTTTTTCCGGTTCGTCCAGTAGTAGATTTCGGATAAATGTGTTGGCTTCTGTGCTGTACGCTTGGTTCTGTTGTCTTGCTACTGTTCCGATTAGTCGGAATGTTGTGGGCTTGTCTTGATACTGGATTGTTACTGCGTTGCCATTGTTTGTTTAAAGTATAGCACAGATTTCGAATATTTGCTATTTTTGAGCAACACAGTAATTTATTAGACATTATATGAGTTTAATCAAAATGTTTTTCATAACACCGAGGTCTGAAGTTTAGACGAAAGTTATGTAATCCACAACAGATTTTCATGACTAAATCACTGAAACCTTGTTTCCAATTGCGCAACTTGTCTTTGACTATGCGGTATCTTTTGACACTACTAATCACATGTTCAACGCGGATACGGATAGACGCTATTTCTCGGTTTCTTGCTTTTTCAGCTGCTGTCAGTTCACCACCTTTCGGTTTCTTTTTCGGTTGGACAATAGTAATACCCGCAAGATTAAAACCTAAAAAACCGGAATCTTGGTATAAACAACTACCACTTGGCAAAAAAGATACTGTTTCATCGGCAATACGCTTATCATGCATGCTGCCTTTGCACGTAGGAGACAATACCAATATTTCGCACGCAGCATTAATAAGCAGATTATTCTTTACAGTATGTTGTTTCTTTTTGCCACTATAATAGTCCTTCTGTGCTTGTTGGTCTTTCGGACGCTGTATCGGACGCTCTGTACAATCTTGAAAAAAATGTTCGGGTGCCGTTGTGTCACTTTCAACATCTGTCTCTTTTTCAAAAGTCTCAGAAGTTGCCTCACGAGATGGCACCTCACCGAGTTCATCTAATGCTTGGTGTAATATCGGTGAAAGTAGGTGTATCCATTTATGCGTCTCAGGTTGAGACAAATCAAAGAACATACCATGAACATCTTGGGTCCACGCTTGTCGTAGATAGATCAAAATAAACAGAAGTTTATCTTCCATATTTGACAAACGACTATTTTTATAAGTGGTATAACGCCGTTTTTTTCGTTCTTGACCATCAAGTGTTTTGGTAGAGACAAACGCTAAAAAATGTGTCGTCCAAATCGGAAGAAGTGCTAAAAATTCTTCAGTAGTAAAACCCGTTAGTTTTTGTAACTTAACGTGAGTTTGATAATTAAAAACTAGTGTTGAGTCAACATACTATTGTAGGTTGAGATTAGGAGATCGCTCCTACAGAAGTCTTGTGTATTGTGTGTATTGTAGGAGGGAACTCCGATTCCCGACTACTTTTTAGACCCATCAATAAACACTTGACTAAGCACTAGTAAATAGAGAACCCCTTTGTTATTATGAAGTATTCCAAATACTTACATAAGGAGTTCTCTGATGGATATCATAACACTTTACTGTATAATTGACAATTTTTTTCTTGCGTATCTACAATATCAAGCAAAACACCAGTTACCAGAAATACCCGGGACAAGCAATACCCGTGGCAGACCCAGGCGTCTTCATACTAGCGAAGTAATGACGATACTTATTTATTTTCATCAACATAAGTGTAAAAACTTCAAAACCTATTATCAAGAGTATGTCTGTAGCAACCTCCGTTGGGCGTTTCCAAACCTTGTCAGCTATAGTCGGTTTGTGCAGCTTGCACAAGAGGTTTTGATGCCGTTGTCTATTCTTCTAAACACCCGTTTCGGTGAATGTAATGGGACTTCCTTGATTGACTCAACGCCACTTCCAGTTTGCCATAATCGTCGGATTTCAACGCATCGCGTCTTCGCTGATGGGGCAGAACGATCCAAAACCTCTATGGGATGGTTCTACAGGTTCAAACTGCATCTCGTCATCAATGATCAAGGTGAACTGCTGTCTGCTACTGTAATTTAAACTTATATAATGTCTATTGTAAAACAGTGTATAATTACCGATGTATGTTCGGTGGCGGGT
The DNA here is from genome assembly GCA_963663765.2 of Candidatus Poribacteria bacterium. Taxonomy (GTDB): domain Bacteria; phylum Poribacteria; class WGA-4E; order WGA-4E; family WGA-3G; genus MSPOR6. The sequence goes on from CAXXUA010000005.1 coordinate 7,389, forward strand.
TTACCAACTACAATCCTTTGCGATCCGTCACCACCCCACACTGGAATTATGAAATCACTTGAGTCTATGCGGGAATATATCACGGGTAAGCATGGGAAGGAAATCAAGTGGGAGGTTTGGTCTAAAGCGAATGAGCGTGGAATCGGACAGTGGTATACAAGTAAGAGGTCTGTTGCACATGAAAATTCACTGACAATTGGGTTTTGTCAAGTGTCCTGGGATGAGTTGCAGATGAGTCTTTTTGATATGCTGGTGTCGGCTTAGATGTATAATTATTTTTGAAAGGAACAAATATGCGATCAAGATTTTCTATACGGCTGAAGGAACGTAGGAATGAATTGGGGATGAGACAGGGGGATCTGGCAGAGGTATGTGATCTAACGCCAGCAGCGATTTCTCAATTTGAAACAGATTTGAGAAAACCGAGTTATGAATCTTTGCAAAAGTTGTCTACAGGCTTGTATGTTACTATTGATTTTTTGATTGGTAGGAAAGAGCTTGAAACAGAGGACTATCTTGCAGATAGCAGAGTCGCTGAGATGCTGGAGGGATGTTGACGCTTCCTGAAAAGCAGAAACACATGCTGTTTCGGGTGTATGAGGGGTTGGCTGCTGATTATGAAAAGGGTAAGTCATGAAGGGAACACGTCCATTGGATAATCACGAAATCCGAAAGATTTTTGACACTTCAAAGGGGATTTTGAGAAACGGGATCGGGGCCTGTTTTTATTGGGGGTCTCGGTGGGTGGACGTATCTCTGAGTTGCTGGGTTTACGCGTTTGGGATGTGTGGCAGAATGACTCACCAGTGTCTGATCTGTTTTTCCGCAAAAGTATCTTGAAGGGGAAGGAGGAGTCTCGGACGGTGCCGGTGAATTCTGACGGACGCGGCGCTATTTGTGATCTGATGGATTACCAGCTGGCGCGATTTAGGAGAGTGTCGGCTGGCAGATGGCTTTTTCCGAGTAGGCTCGCTGGTGGGAGTAGACCTTTACATCGGCAAACTGCTCATACGGCTCTGAAGCGGGCTTTTGTTGGTGCGGGGCTGAATGGTAAACTGGCGACTCATTCGCTGCGGAAGTCTTTTGTGCAACGACTTTATGATGCTACTGCCGATATTTACGCTGTGCAGGAGATGCTCGGACATAAGAATGTGACGACCACACAGCGTTATTTGGGTGTAAATTATGCGAAGGTTCGGGATGCACTTGAGTCTGTGGTCGCGATACCAAGAACTGAACGTGACATAAGAGGTATTTTGTCATGTTCGGAAATTTCGGGTGACGCTAAAATGGCGTAACGTTTTAATAATTTATCTGATAGTATTTATTTTTTTATCTCCAAAAATATCTTTGATAGACAAAGATGCAGTAGAATGTGATGTTCCCAAATCCATACGACTACCATTTCCAATGGACGACGCCATGTAAATTGATGTAGTACCATTGTTTTCAGCTGTAAATTGTATTATACTGTCAGGATTTTTGGGATTTCCGTATAGATACTTGCTTAGCACACCTGTTTTGTCTACAGATATTATATAATTGCTATCTGTAGATATTGTTTGGTGGGATAGGACAATTGCAGATATTTCACTATTTGCTTTTAGTGTTATGTTTGATTTATTGGGATCACCAACTAAAATTGTATCTCGGACAAAAAGTTGGTCACACTCTACAACAGTTCCTAATCTCGGATGTTGGTATTCTTTGGCACTAATTGAACTGTCCATTTCACCTATAAGATAACCGAAAGAGGCAATTACTGCACCAATGACCATAAAAAGAATACGTTCGTAAGTTTTTTTGATTGGCACCTTAAACTCCTTATAATTAGGTTTTGTTATTAAAAAAAGAGAGGGTTTTCGGTAAAATAATGAGATAGAGGTCCCTCATACCACTCTTCCCTCATTTCTGCTCAATAATTATAAAGTGTAACAACTTTCTGAAAAAGTGTCAAGAAAAATTAGACTTTTTTCTTGAGGCATAAAAGCAGATAGAGTATACTAAAGGTAAATCCATACACACGCCAGAAGGAAACTCACATGAGTTGCCCAAGATGTCAACACTCACACTTCGTCAAAAACGGGTTCATCAACGAAAGACAACGCTATAAGTGTAAAGCCTGCAACTATTAATGGACAGAAAACCATGTGCCCCGTGGGAGACCCCTTTCTGAGAAGGCACTCGCTGTCTTACTCTATTGCCATGGACTTTCCATGAACGCCATCGCAAAAATGCTTCACGCATCGCCTTCCACCATCCTTGATTGGATAAGAAACTTCGGCATCGAACACGCAAAACCACCTGAACCGCAGGAAACCGCTGCTGTCGTGCTTGAACTTGATGAGATGTGGCATTATCTGAAAAAAAAAGCAGAAACTCTGGATTTGGAAAGCTTTGTGTCGTGATACTGGAGAACTCATCGCCTGAGAATGTGGTCATCGGGATAAAGCAACCTTGCAAAAACTCGTCCAACGATTAGAAAAGTGGTCTGTGAAGGTCGTCTACACCGATGTCTGGCAGGTCTACCGATCAGTGTTCCCTAAGGATAAGTTGGTTCAGACGAAAAAGGAGACACATGGTATTGAGCGAAACAATTGCCGGATGCGTCATTGGTTCGGACGATTTAAGCGTAAGTCTATTATCGTTTCAAAAAGTGTGGAAATGGTAAACATAACGGTTGCCTTATTTGCGAGATTTCGCGTCAATGGAGATGTCTTTGACATCCTTAAAATCGGACAAACACAACCTTGTATCATTATTTAGCCGAAAACTCTCACTCTGCCAACGCAAGGTTCATGATTTCAACACTCACACTCGGCATCAGAAGCCAATAGGTCTCACCTGTCTGCGGATGGACAAAACCGAAACCATAGAGCCATTTATAGGCTGGACACACCGGGGCTACCGGTCTTTCACCTTGCTTCGCCCAGACACGCCGATGAACAGGTAATAAGCCTAAGCGCGTCTCGTCTTCTGCCCAAATCTCTACAGGTTTCTCCGGGTGCTGACTTTCAAGCGTAGCTACCCGATCCTTAAGTTTTTTTTAAATGTTTGCTGTGCTTCGGGGGTTGCAGCAGCCTGATGTTGTGGACGAGGCGTTTGTAAAGTCCAACCGAGACGCTTGAGATATTTCCAACCTGACACATTACTGACAGGACGCTGAAGGGTCTCAGATATCCACGCAGCTACCTTCGGACCTGTCCAAAGACCACCATCAGCAGGGGCTCAGAAAGCACAGCTTCAAGTGCTGCTTGCTGTTTCTCATCCAAAAAACACTTGCCTTTATTGTTTTTCCGTTTATCTTGTAGAGCTGTTTCCCCTTCAGCATTATAGCGTTTGAGCAACTTGCGAACCCAGTCCGGAGTGCATCCTACAATCTCAGCGACTTCGCGGGGTGTGCGTGGATGTGTCGTATCAGCAAGAAGCCAAATAATATGCCAATGCGTCCGTTCCCGAGTACATTTACATTCAAGATACCTTTGTCTAAGAACTTCTACTGAAAAGTGAGGGAGAACCTCATGTTTTTTCTTTTTCATCTGTTCACAATAGCATATTTTCAAAAAATATAAACAAGAATTATTCCGTTAATACGGTAAAACTTCATTCCCGTCTGTGTCTTTGTGCTAACATTCATGTGATGCGCTTCATCTGCTAACAACACAATTTCCTGCTCAGAAAAATTCTCATAAGTTAAGACGTTCTCCTTTTCCGTATTCATATCGGTGTGCAGCTGCTGAATAGTTGTGAAACAGATATTGATGTCGTTTTCACTGACTCCGTCAAAACTGTCCACCTGTGTTACGGTGACAGGTTTACCTTCAAAACGGATGTCTTGACTGAAAAGGTATTTTGCAGCACGCGGGTTAAGGAAGTTATCTTTTGTCTTTTCAATGATATTTGTAGAATTAACAAAAAAGAGGAAGTTACGGTGGCCTTTTTCATAAAGGTATAGGATTAAACCTGCCATGATGAGCGTTTTACCGCTGCCAGTTGCCATGTTGAACAGCAGATGTAAAGGTTTTCCCTTCTCTTCAAAATCATTTTCAAAACATAAGATAAACCGTATGAACGCCTCTTTTTGATATTCACGGAGTTCAAACGAGGGGTTTAGGTTATCTCTGATATAAGCAGGAACTTCGGTATCTCGGAGGGTTCTCCGTACGAATTCTTCTAGTAACTGTTTCGTGTAAAAATTTTTCGGGCATTTCTATACCTTTATTTGAAGATTGGAATTAGAAAATCCAATCTTCTCTTTTTATCAAGTCCACTACTTTAATACACTCAACCTTATAATGCTTGCAAACATCAGGAATTTTCGGTCTATTCACACTATCTGTGGGGTTTTCTTCCGTTACTACAATACAATTATCGGTGACTTGTGCAAACGCTATACACCACGGATCGGCACCAGATTTATCTCTTCTATCATCTAACAGTTTTAGGAATTGGGATAATATCTCACTAACCTTTTCCTGGACGAATTCATCAACTGGTACTTGAAAGTATTGTTTGAGGTTATTCTGATTACACCATAGTTTTATACCTGAGTCTCCCATCGCTTCATCAAAAACAACTTGTGACATTTTTAGCCTGCCTTTTCTTATCAGTTCTACCACTTTACACCACAATGCTGGAAAGTTTGCAATTGGATATCGTTCATTATATGCTGCAAATAATGCACTTGTATCCAAACTATATATTATGTGGTTTTCGTTAAAAAGTAAATTCATGCAAAAATGCTACTTTCAATTTTAGAAAGATGTTTTGTATCACAATAAGAAAAAACAGAAGCCAATTTCGCGAGTGTTATTTTATCCTCATAGTATGCCCTAAAAGCGGTACGGGCAAATAACTCACCGTAAGTATTAAGTAATCGTGTATGATAATGTGGAAATCCTTTAGGTTCTTGTATGTTATCTTTATACTTTTTCTGCTGATCTTTTCTGAATGTTTGATATTCTCGTTGAGAGATTTTGTTGAGAGATAATAATCTCCGCATGATTACTTCAGGACTCACACGAAAATATGCACAAACTTCGGATAATATTTTATTACTTACCTTTAACTTTATCATTTTTAACAATTCATTTTTTGGCACTAATACCTCTGCTGCAACTTGATTGCAAAAGACTTCAATAGGATCAAAATTCGGAAAACTATCTTCTTCAAAATTCATATTCTGTATGATACTTTCCCCCAGAGCGATGTGAACTAATTCGTGAATGATTGTAAATATACGACCATAAGGACTGTCTTTAGGATTTACAACAATCACAGGGAAAGGTCTCTGTGCTATGCAAAATCCACGTACCGTCTGCAGCTCAACAGATAAATGTGTGTTCACAGAAGTATGGCAAACTAAGATGCCTTTAGCTTCAACGGTCCTTTTCCAAAACTTCAAAACTTTGTAACGATCTTTAGTTCGTGGTAGTTTTTGTGTATTGAAATCAAGAAATCGTCTAATTTTCTCCGCCGCATGTCCAGAATCCTCGTTAATATTAACTTTTAGAGACACATTCGGTGGAACTTCCTCCAGCATTTCATAAAGACCAATGAGTGTTTGCCGTCTATCAATAACTTCAACGATATTAGCATTTAATCTATAGGTTTCTTCATCATCTCGTGTGCTTGTCCCTGGCAATACTCGATAATCTGTAAGCGGTTTGAAATCGGAAGGCGGTTTCGGCAAATAGAAAATGGAGATATGAGTTTTATAGAGTTTCGCAATTTTCTTTAATTGCGCGAAGGTAGGTTGATCTGTCCCGTTTTCCCATGCCACAAGACGTTCACGGTCTATCTTTAATTTTTTTGCCACGAAGTCTATCTCTAATCTGATACGTCTTTCACGTACCCATTTCAGAACTTCCGGCTTAATGAGTGCTTTGACAGATTTTGCCATAATATATATTCCCACTAAACTATAAGATAATAAGCCAATAGTAAATATAAATTTAACATACAACACATATTGTGAATTAAAGTATATCACAAAAGAAACAAAATGTCAAATTAACGTGAAACGTTAAACGACGGGGTGTGTAAAGTTTCTGCACAAACTACTCATTCATCTATTGTAGGCGAGGTCTCTGTGTCCCGCCATAACTTGCAGGCGTGCTTTGTAAGCGCGCCCCAACTGCATCCCACCTGCCCCCCAACTGCAGGCGTGCTTTGTAAGCGCGCCCCAACTGCCTCCCAACTGCCCTCTAACTACCCCCTAACTGCAGGCGTGCTTTGTAAGCGCGCCTCCCAACTGCCACCCAACTGCAGGCGTGCTCTGTCCGCGCGCGCCCCAACTGCCTCCCACCTGCCCCTAACTGCAGGCGTGCTTTGTAAGCGCGCCTCCCAACTGCCACCCAACTGCAGGCGTGCTCTGTCCGCGCGCGCCCCAACTGCCTCCCACCTGCCCCTAACTGCAGGCGTGCTTTGTCCGCGCGCCCCTAACTGCAGGCGTGCTTTGTAAGCGCGCTGGCACATCAATTCCCAACAGCGCGCTTACAAAGCACGCATACCAACTGAAAAATATTTATTACCCGATTAATAAATTAATCTTCATACGGGACTAAAGAACTAGACAAGATGGTATCCCATAAAATTAACGACATAGCAAAATAATATCAAAAATATTGAAAACTAAAAAACCTGAAATATGTGAGAAATTACTTGACTTTTGTGCGAAAGTGTACAGCGTATCTCATAAATATTTTAGTTGCATGCTTATACATGCAAGAAGCACAAAACCTAAATACAATTCAGCATAATATTCCCAACGAACGACTAACCGCCGAAAGTCTTCTAACCAACTGAAAAATCGTTCTACTTTAAAACGACGCTTATATCGTCGTAAACGACGACCATCCTGTGTAGCCGGTTTCTTTCGATTTTTCTTATGCGGTGACACCATTTCAGTGCCACGACACCTCAGAGCAGCATCTAAAGGGTCAGAGTCATAGGCTTTGTCTCCTATCAAGACCGCAGGAGGTTCGGATGTCCAACAAGCATCCAATGCCGGTTCAACCAGACGCACTTCATGACAGGACGCACTTGTGATCAAAACACTCACAGGTCTGCCACGCTTTTCTGTAATCGCTACCAGTTTTGTCCCTTTACCGCACTTTGTCTTACCTACACACTCACCACCTTTCTTGGCTGGAACAAACTTTGCATCAATACTGCACTCACTCATATTTATTTGTTTTCGTTTTTCAAGTATTTCCATGAGTGCCATCTCTATTTTTTCAAATGTTCCGTCCATAGACCATTGCTTGAAACGACGATGACAGGTTTGATAAGGTGGATACTTTTCTGGTAAATCCCGCCAAGGTGCCCCTGTGCGCAACACCCAGAGTATCCCATCTAACACTTCTCTATGACTACGCCAAGGTCTTCCGGGTTTATCTGATGGATATTCAGGCAATAATGGTTCAAGAATCTGCCATTGCTCATCACTTAATTCCATTCAAATCATCTCCTTACTCTTAGTAGAAATAGAAATAGTTTAACAGAGATGATTAACGTTTAAAAGAAAAAACACACCAACTAATATTTATGAGATACGCTGTAGTATTATGTAATTGTCAGCGGACAAAATTCGGGTTCATCCGTGTGATTGGAAGGTTACGGCCCAGCACAATCCTATATCCCTGGCTTTTTTATTTTCTTCCCTTCAATACTTCTGTTGTAAGCGGCTTGTTCTGCGTATAATAGACACCATAATCTGCTTCGCGCGTGTCGTCAATATCGTGTACGAGTCCAAAAGCCTGCCATAGATATGTCAGATATCGTTCCTCACCTCGTTCATAAAGCCTTTGTAGTGCCCAGAGAAAATAGTCAACAGCCTGCAAACCCGAATACTCTTTTGGCGTTGCAGCAGATACATTTATGGATACGTCGGTGAGTTGACTGTTTTGCAAACTGTTTTGATTTTGTAATAGGTCCGCTGCAAATTCAATTGCTTGGCGTAAGGAAGCAGTGCGTCCAGATCTGCCACGTTTTGAAAAGATTATTTCATATCTAACCTGTTGACGTACCCTTTTTTTGAACAGAAATCCTGTCAAATAGTCGTAGAATTCATTGGGATGATAACGATAATCAGCTTCTCGTTTGTTGCGATGGCGGACGTATTCCAGAACGCTCAATTTATCGGCAACGACAGCAAAAAAACGTAGTCCTTCAGTGTCACGCAAAATCTGAAATACATCCCTGCGGACTTCTGGCAAATCATCTTTCGCGTGAAATGCAAGTGCCGTTTTTCGTTCCTTTGGCTGCATAGATGGTACGTTCTTGAAATAGGAATCATTGATGAGTCGCTCCCGCAATTCATCAAAAGAGCCTTTTAATACTATAGGATTCGGCACATCTAATAAACCGAGTATGAAAAATCGGGAACATCCTTCTGTGCTGACTAATACCTTTCCTGTCTTGGAAAAGAGGGTGCTATCGCCACCTTCGTCTACAAAATAATGACGGGTTGGAATAGATGTGTTTGGGTTTTGTTTATTCTCCATAAAATGCTTTATTCTAAGTCTTATCTTTCTGACTCACTTCAATATTAGCATTCTTCATTCTAAATATTGCAGTAGTAAATGCAGGCATCAACCGTCAATCTTCCAGATCCAACAAATCAAATCTTCGCTCACGGAGCAGGTTTTCCGGCGCTTGGACTGCTTGCTGACATACACGTTCATCAGTGCTATTGAGACCTGCCTTTAGAATAGCTTTTGCTTCCTCGGTTTGAATGTAGAGGTTGTCTTTCTTGCTTCCCCCAGTTACTTTTGAGAAACATTCAACTACTTTAGCGGTGTGATCTGAGAGCATTTCGCACAATGCCTTAAAGCGGAAACCCCCGTCCATACGATGTCCACAGTCCCCTAACGTCAAGCAATATTTGATAGAAACTGGACAGCCTTCTTCTAATATCAGAGTTTCTACAAAAACTTTACACACCCAGGTGATAATCAGAGTTATTCAGTTTTCCTAATTTTTGGATTTTTCAAAAAAGAACCCCGCGGTAGGAGCGACCTCCCGGTCGCGATTTTCTCAGAAAACGACTAAAATGCCAAAACTAAATAACCCTATGTATCTGTTGTGTTGTTAGCATCAAATTTTCTACTATTCAGGCGGGGAAATGATAACATTATCCTGAAATATTGGGGATAGGTAGTTGGGATCCGCATCATTACGAAAAAGGATATGCCATTTGTTTGCAAATGTATCTCTATTCTCATCACGATATTTACGTATGAGATTAGTCAGGCTTGTTCTCGAAATCATAAACGCATCCATTTCTACGTGTTCACCCCGAAAGCGTTCGTGAGAGAGGCTGCGTAATCTTTTGAAAAGAGTTATTTTATCGTTGTGTTCGTTGATGACTTCATGCACCATGCCGTGGGGTTCAATAAAAACTATTCGTTGTTTTTTCCCTTCAAGTAACCAGAGGATGAAGTCGGGATAAAAACCTTCATTAACGAAAAAACCAATACATTTGCCGCGGCTATGGTTACGTAATAGGAAAACCTGTTTTTGGGCAAAGAGTTTCTCACCTTGATTCCGGACATAACGACGAAGATCTTCTACAAAGTGCTTTTCACTTTCCTCTAAAGCGGGGGGACTTGTACGTAACGCTATGTCTGAACCACTTACGGTAAGAAGTGGTTGGTAGAGATGCCGGTCATTATAGATATTGGGAAGATCGGTTAAATCAGGTCCGTATATATCGCCATTTTCTATGAGATATTTTATTTGTGGTTCAAGCTCACTTGCTTCTTCTCGAGGGATGGAAACATTCCAATTAGTAAAGTTAGGGTTCTTTTTATTTAACCTATCCAAACGCACCGCTTCATCATTCCAACGTTTTTGAATGATACGGTAGAATTTGGTGATGTATTTTCGGAGCAACGTTAAGACTAAGTCCTCTAAATACCTAAGTTGATCCTTTGTTCTTGGTACAACTTCAGACTCATCCATGATATAAAGTTCATATAAACCTTCGTTTGGATTAAGAATCTGTTTGAGAATCTCGGTGTTAAAGATCAGATTATGAAATTGTTTCTCCTGCTTGTACTCAAGGAGTTGCAGGTAAATGTTTTCCCAGTCTATCAGTTTCAAGTATTTATCTTCAATATGAGTTTTGAGTGCAGCTTCAGCGCGATCGCCTTGGATACCACTTTGTGAACTACTGCCGATAATCTCAACACTTTGAGTCGTATGAGTTATAATAGCAGCTGAATCTGCTGCAAGCAGGACACACTTTCCTTTAGCAGCTTTGTTATATTCCAACACTTTTGGAACAAAAAGTTGATTCGAAAGGTAGCTCAGGTTGGGCTTGATCGGTAATTCCAACTGGACAGGTTCCTCAGGCGGAACACCTTCACGCATCAGGTAATCTCGGAATTGCACCATGAAATTGGCTCGGACTGCGAAAATGTTGAGTGTTTCCAAAAGCGGTAGGTTAGATGGATGATCTCCATCAAGTGCCGCGCTACGTTTGAGACTCATGTCTTTGCCGCGTAAACGAACACCACGACCAAACAACTGGATAATCTGGGAACCTTCCTGTCTACCGATGTTGAGCAGTCCCATGGCAGTAACACGCCAACTATCCCACCCTTCAATGAACTTTTTCGCACCAATGAGGATATTAATTGGACTCTCTACGGTGTTAATGTCGTTAAAGAGACTCTCGGTGAGAACATCTTCAGAATCCGTTTTAATACCAGCATCGTCGTTTTGGACAAGTTTCTTGAAGGCGGACGTGTCACCAATGTAAATTAAGCCGAATACTTTACTGCCATGTGTTGTTTTCAAAGCGATTTCACCGGGGGTGTTTCGGATGTCACACAGGTGCAATTCCCCACTTGAGCCTGTATGAAATACCTCGTCGAGAATAGCAGTGTAAATTTGTGTTGGTGTTTCTCTGAATTCTTTGAGATAGCTGAGTCTATTGTGAAAAACATCGCTACCGTAGTCATCTTTTAATCCGGAATCGCTGTTAAGGATTTTCTCAATAATATCAATTGCCCATCGCTTTTCATTTTTCAGAAACTTGTGCAAAAAACGGATAACATTAAGGACATCAGAACGTGATTGTCTGTTTTCAGTATAAACGGCATTCACCCTACTACCGACAAATGCCCATAGTGGCGAGTCTAAACCGTAGTCACGCACCGCTTCAACGTTTTGCCTGAAATAACATCTCTGTTCATAGAAACTAAGAAGATTGCCTAAAAGGAGCATCTCCGTTTGGGTTGCATCGTCATATCTGACGTTAAGAATACGGAAGTTTTTACCGTATCCATCACCGTAGAAATATCGGTAGGAGTAGTCAAATACGATGGCTTTTCCGTACTCATCAACAAGATCCGCATTGCTTGCAGCGGCGAGTGCTTGTCCGAAGGTTGCGCTGTATTCAAAAGTGAAACCAACTTCGGCGAGCGCTTCTCGGTATTCACGCCAGACTCTACCACCACTACCTTTATGTCCTTCATCTACAAAAATGAGATTATTTCCCTCAAATGCTTCAACTGGAACGCTTAACCCACTACCTGTTTTTTTCTCTACTAATTTTGTAATTTCAATGACTTGCATGGTGTCGTGATCATGCGCGAGACGATTTCCTTCTACGTTAAACCGTTCGCATCGGATATCTGAGTTTGCTAATTCGCGCATGTGCTGTTCGCTTAATCCTTCGTTCGGTGTGATAAGCACAATGTGATCTAACGTTTCTTGACAGTAGTGAAGATACTGGCGATAGTTGATGTGCATGATGAGGGTTTTACCTGCACCCGTTGCCATCCAAAAGGCAAGTTTTTCAACGTCTGTTTCTGTAAAGGATGTATCCATCGCGTCACTGGGTGCACGCGCATCGTTACGGGTTTGGACAAAATCATTGAGTTGACGCAAAAACTCCGCTGGTTTGTTAAATTTCCAATCCAAGAAGATTTCTGTGTAAAGCAGGGCAAGGTACTGGAAATAGCGGAGAACGATTGGCTGTGTGCGTTTACTGTTTATGGCGGAGAGGTACCGTTTGATGTTGGCGTCGTAGGTTGGCAGTGCTTCTGCAATTGGGGAATCTGGATCTGCACGAGTAATGAGAAATTCACAGATTGCAGAATGTCCGTCTGAATTGAAGCCTTCCTCTTCGTTTTTTACTGCGTTGAGAAGGTCTTGTGTAGTTTTGTACTTGAAGTGACTATTCAACCATCCGTGAAGGGTGAGATGATTGTCAAGTTTGCGGGCTGTATTTATTCTGGACATATCTGTTGGGTACTTTACTGTCGGGAAGTGGCAGCTTTGCTCACTGTTTCAACGATTTGTGGCGCAGCATTACGAAAAACTTCAGGAGCAATTTCACGGAACGTTTTTTCGAGTTGTTCATCCTCAAATACGTTCTCAAAACTACTATCACTGAACGCCGCCTTATCAAGATCTATGGGAACCGCCTTTTCTTGTTCAATACCATTAAATGCGTACAGAACTCGCGCGAATGGGATTCTCACATAAGCCTCTCCGTAAGGGACTTCTACTCTCAAAAACTCTATTAATTCACTGCCAGATACAAGTTCATGAAGGGAAACAACCTGGATTTTGTATGGTGCCATTTTGATGAACTGTGTTTGATTATTAGACATGACGATTTCTCCTATTTCCGTGTGAAGTTTCAATCAATACACCTCAAACTTATGCTTAACACAGTGAGCAGGTATTGCGCCTTCTGCCAGGATCTCCGCGTCACGTAGTGTTCTCACAAGCGTTTCTAAAGCAATTGTGAGATTAGGTGTTCTCAGTGTACCTTCACTGTCGGGTGGCTGCGTGGCATGTTGTGTTAGGGACTCTCTCATATTTATTGGGTCAACAATGCCTAACAAGAAAGCAGGACCCCATCATGCTGGTACGGTGGATTTATACTGAGAGGTTGCGGTAAAACAGGGGCAACTACCTTGATCGGATCAAGCAGTTTAAGCCCTGAAGGGACCGGTTCATTAATTTCTCTTTCATAAACGTAGGACGGATGCTGTAGTGTAGAAATTTCTGTTCCAAAAAAGTTAGCATAATTTAAAGCGATTCCGTAAGATCGCGTCAGTGAAATAAAGGGACTGTTCACTGTTCCTCTGGCAATATGGAGCATCAACCGATCCGGGGTTGGCTGCATTTGCCGTGCCCGTGCATTGAACCCTGTTTGTCTTGCATCGTGAATATGCCAATAAGTACCAATGCCTGCTCCTCTGTAAAATATCGCCACAATCCAATTCCGTTTCTTGTAAAAGCGTTGATCTGAAATTAATACTAAACAGGACTTACGCAAAAAAGGTAGGCGTGCTTTGTAAGCGCGCTGGAAACCCATAAAAACGCTGATAATTGCATCATTTTCATCATAATTCTTGATTATATCAGGAAAACTGCGTAAGTCTTGCTAATAATAACCTATGATATTTTGTTTGTCAAGAAAAACATTAATCAGGACCATTCTTACTGAAACATCAATCTTTTAAAAAGCGGATCTAAAGATTTTGCTTCTGGCACATTGCTATCTGAGTTAACATACACCTCGTTTGCACCTTCTATCAGATTGTGTTCCTGAATGAAGTTGTAATCTTGCTCAAAATCTTGCTGTTTCCACCCCGCAGTTTCACGCCAGATAATAACCACAGTTTTTTGTCTGACAGTGCCTCTATAGACAAGGTATCTTCTCTCACCATCTTTTAAACACTGACGAGTCTGCACCGATAAACCGAGTAAATAATTGAAAGTTTCAGGTAAATCCACATCCAGTTGCTGTGTCTGCATATCTTTGACGATTTTGAGTTGGTAACTGAAAGGGGCTTGGAGTTCAGATATGTTTAGCAACGTTGGACTTTCCCTTGTCCCACTCTCCAACATATAACTCAATTGGTGTTCGTCAGGTAGCAAGTTTTGATCTTCAGTTTCGTTGAATTCTATGTTGTTGAGGGCATCTTCATAGGATTCAATGCGTTGGTACTTGAAAATGTGAGACAAGCGACTCTCACGAGAAACGGGCTTTGCATCTTTCCATTTTTCCGCGTAAATGGCTTTCTTGATACGAGGTTTAAGAACGGCATCAAAATGATGTCCCATTTCAACAAGAATATATTTACGATTACCTCCATCTGCACGGTTGAGGTTTATTGTAGCGTGTGCTGTGGTACCAGAACCTCCGAAGTAATCAAGTACAGCATCGTTTTTACCCAAAGAAGTAACACGAAGGCAATCCTCAACAAGATAAATAGATTTTGGATATGGAAATGCGAAATTGTCACCCAGCATATCTGACAAAATAGAAGTTCCATATATACCTGCAGAATATAAATTTCTGTCCCACCATGTTTTTGGCAAAATACCTTCTTCTTTTAAATACCATTTCATACGGATACGGATATTTCCATTTCTGTCTTTGCTTGGATACAGCTCCGATGTTGCTACCATCTCTTTTACATTCTCAACTGAATAACCCCATGTTACTTCTGTACCGTTGGTTTGAATAGGCAGGACTTTTATTTCATCAGGGTTGAGTGTATCTAATAGCTGCCATTGACGTGTGTCTTCATCCCATTGCATGTTGGGAATTCGGATTGTATCTGCATTGACAAAAAGCGGATAGAATAGACGCGGGCTATTTTCTCTAAGTTTATTAGGACCGCCAGCATCATTTCTGAGATTCACCCACTTAAAACGGTGGCCTTTAGCATCAATCTCTTTATAATTTTTTAGTTGTTTTTCAGTCCATTCAAGGCGACCTATTTTTATATCTGATGTCATGCCAAAAAACATGGCATATTCATGTGCAGCACCCAATTTCTTAGGTGTTGCCACTCCCGATATATTAGTACACACTGCTGCAATTCCAAGTTCATTCTCTTTGCCGAAAAGATTTTGCAATAGATGCCAAAGATAAGGTGCTTCTACTTCATCTATGGCTGCACAGAGTGTGCTATTTGAAGACAATAGTATCCGCGAAACAGAAATCCGATCTGCTAATAATGACATCCATGCGGAATCTTTGTACTCGTTCTTGTAAAGAATTGGCGATCCTTTAGTGTTATACGGAGGATCAATATAGATTGCTTTGACTGATTCGCAGTATTTCTCTGTCAACAGATTTAACGCTTGGAAATTCTCACCATGAATTAACAAGCCATCTGTCTCATTGTCCAGATCACCAAAATGTGATAAGAAGCGATCCTTGAATTCAGAATCAAAGTGCCAAGTGTCCAAAACAAGATTCGAATTTTCTTTAAGGAAATTAACGGAGAGCGGTTCTGTATAGTCGGTACCGACAGTGGTGTTAGTTATTTCATCAATAGCAAAAAGGGCTTTCCACTCCTCAAGTTGTGCAGCGTTTTGTATAATTTCAGGGTAGAATTCTTCTGGGATGCGGTCAAGCGTGAAGCAATAGTCGGTGGAGAGAACAAACTTCTTTTTTAACCAAAGCCGTTTTTGAAATTCTTCTATGTGTGCTAAAAAGTCAATGATTTTTGAAGCGATGCAGTGGACAAGTTGTGCCGTTTCAAGCCAACTGTTGCTGACAATGGAATTGGATGTAGACGACTCTCTCTCTCTCTCTCTTTTGTTAAAAAATGTTTTGTTAAGATTAACTTAGACAAAGGGATAACTTCGTTTTTTAGATAAACATCAAGTTCACGCGTAAGAAACTTTTTTAAGTCTTTGTGAATAAAGAAGTCTGCAGTGTTGCGGCGTGTATAGGTGCATAAATGTTTTTTCAAAAGCGTTTTTTCGTCTATTATGTGACCAAGTTCGCTCTGGATATCGTAGTAACCGCTCAATTGTCCTATGATTTCTGGTTCAGCAGCATCAATAATTTTATCTTGTTGTTTTTGTTTACCATATAATTTCTTCTCTTCATCGGTAAGAGGGCGATACTCAAATGGGATGCAAACTTCATCGGTTCCTGAGTTGTATTTTGTCTCTACTGATAACGGGATAAAGAAACGTTTATCACCTTTAACGTTATCCTTTTCAATATCTACATCTTGTAGGTCAAAGATTACAGTGGTGTCTTTGGCTTTAAATCTATAGTCAGCAAAGTGCTCTCCGCTCTTTACATAGTATTGGTCTTTGTTTGCCCAGTGTAAGTAGATTTCCTCACCATTATATGGGACTGCATAGCGTTCAGTTTGTGAGTAACGTCTACGTGGTATGAAGTCACCGTTATCATAATAACGAGAGAGAAAGGTGTAGAGGTGATTGAAAACGTTATCTGAGCGTTGATCACGTGTTTGTGGAGTACCGAAATTTTCCTTCGCTTCAAAATAATTCTTTACAACAAGAGCATCCTTATAAGTTTCGTTGATCAGATTCCCATCTGCATCTAACACATTCTCACCAAGTGTCTCAAGAATCTGTTGTCTAAGTTTCTCAATTTCTTCGCGATCAGTTTCAATTTCGGAGTTTAAATCAAGTGCCTCTTTAACGATTTCTGGAAGTTCCTTCTCAATAAAGTCTTGGATTACTTTACGACGATGGTTAATGATACGGTAAATGCCGAAATCAAGTTCTGCATCATCTGCGCGGAAAAGCTTTTGTAATAGGTCTTGTAGTTTTTGAAGGGATTCTGACATGATTACCTGTTTATTTTGCTTAGAGAATTATTTTCAGCGATTTAGACATCACTGAATTATTATACGATGATAATTGTTTTTTTATGTCAAAAAAAATGACTTTAGTTATTCTGGAAAACCTTCATATTGTATACCAAGAAGTGTTTATTTTGTGCTGTTTCTATTCAGGAAATGTAACACGATCATAAATCTCCCGCAAAGATAATTCACACTGGATGGATGACAATGGAACTTTCTGCTCAAGGTCTTGATAACTGGTATACCCCCACTCATCCGGTTTTCGAAGGTAACGCTCTACGTTTACTGTATCTTGAGAAACAATGATGTATTCCTGTAAGGATTCAAGTTGTCGGTAATGTGAGAATTTTTCGCCTCTATCATACGCCTCAGTTGTGGGAGAAAGCACTTCTATGATGACTACTGGATTGAGAAGCGTATCAAAAACATTGTCTTCAAAACGCGGTTCCTCACAGACAACAACGACATCTGGGTAAAAGTAGGATGAAGTTAAGGGTGAACTCACACGCATTTCGTTTGCTAAGACAGAACACTCACTACCTTTTAAACGGGTCCCAAGTTCAATTTGAATATTTCCTGTAATCAAATTATGCGCGTAACTTGCACCAGACATTGGGATGATTTCTCCTTTGACGTATTCACTTCTCACTGTTTCAGCGTTAGGTATTGTTTTTCGTTCTAATGTGATGTATTCCTCTGATGTGAGGAGTGTTTGTGCTGCTCCTGTTGACATGATTCACTCCCTAAATTTATTGATTATTCTATTGTCAAGTAGTAGTGTGGGATGTCCAGGGTTATTTAGTTTTCCTAATGAGCGAATTTTTCAAAATGAAAACCCTCGGTAGGAGCGACCCGTGGAATGCTATTGGGCGAATGCGCGCATGGCATTCGCCATGATTCATACCGTTGATTTACCGGTCGCGATTATCTCAGAAAACAGGTAAAATGGGTAAAACTGAATAACCCTGTGGGATGTCAAGATATTTTAGTGCAACCTTCTAACTTCTAAAGAGATTCAAGTATTTCTCAAGGACAAAGAGACGATTTCGAGAATATCCTGTGATTTCTTCTAATATATCAAGTTCTGTCAAGGATTTTAGTAAGCGATTAGCACTTGAGTAATCCATATCTAATCCCTTTTCAACTGCTCTCACGTTAGCAATTGGTTTAACGTACATAAGGTGAAGTAGTTTGTGTGCTTTTTCCGCCCGAGAACCTAAAGTTAGTATTTTTGCTCCATATTCTTCCTGAAGTGCAATAATCGCCTTAAATGTTTCAAGTCCATGCTGAGCAGTTTCTGCGATTCCATTTAGAAAAAATGTAATCCATTGCTCTAAATCGTTTGCTGTCCGAACCATAGTAAGCGAGGCATAGTATACATCTCTATATTTCTCAAAAAAGGTGGACATGTAGAGTACCGGTTTCCTTAATATACCTGAACCAATAAGTTGCAAGATTATCAACAATCTGCCACATCTACCGTTTCCATCAAGGAAAGGATGAATGGTTTCAAACTGGTAATGCGTAATAGCGATTTTTATCAGTTCTGGAATTTGTAAGGATTCATTGTGCCAATAGTTTTCTAAATCACTTAAGAGATCCAGCAGTTCTACAGCTGATGGTGGAACAAAAATCGCATCAGCAAGCGATGAACCACCAATCCGATTCTGATTTTTTCTAATTTCCCCCGGGGACCTATTTTTTCCACGAACACCGGAGAGTAGTATTTTATGAGTTTCTTTGAGAAGTCGAATTGAAAGAGGAATTCTTGGGAGTTCACTTATTGCAAAATTCATAGCTTCAATATAGTTTTGGACTTCTTCCCAATCATCTCGTCTTTCCGGATCAATTTCTTCTTGCGGCAAAACAACTTCATCAAGCTCGGTCTTTGTGCCTTCAATCCGAGTAGAGTCTCTTGCTTCTTTTACAACACTCATTTTGATGAAAAAATCAACATCCGGAATGAAATCTGCATAAGCGTTGAGTTCCCCTAAGAGTCTCACCGCTTGTTCCAAAAGAACATCTATCTGAGGATTTCCCCAACCAAATTGGTGATTTACGGAGGAAGGCGTAAAACTTTTATATCCACCTTGCTGTTTATATGTGCCCGCTATAAAATGTTTCATATTATATTTAATCCTGTTTGACAATATAGAATTGCGTATTGTCATTTATATATGTTTTTGACAATATAGAATTGCGTATTGTCATTTATATATGTTTTTGACAATATAGAATTGCGTATTGTCATTTATATATGTTTTTGACAATCTAAAATTCTATATTGTCAATCGGTGTAATATATCAATTTTTGTAGCACACGATTTACAACGAAATAGGTGCAATAATATATTGCGGACTTCGTTGACTATGTAATCAGGGCTAATAATTCACCTTGTCCCTCAAAATTGTGTATACAACAATTGCACAGGTAAAATATAATGATAGGGTTGATCTGAAGTACTAAACACATCTTATCGTCATGTTACCAATCCCGTTTTCCCACATAGAGCGAACGATTTTCCATAGGAAGCGAAACGCGTTGACCACCCAACCGGTGCGATTCTATCATACCCATTAACGTCTCTTGACTGCGCCGTGCAAGATGAACGGGTCCCTTCGTCTCACGGTCTTCGTCAAGTGCTTCCGCGATGTCTCTGATACCCATGATCGTGCCAGTTGTACGTGCTACTTCTGGAAAGGGCACATCCTCATAGAAGACTCCATCTCTTTTACGGAATTGGATTTCTCTGCTATTATTCTGAATTCGGATTTTACCACCCGTACCGCACACCTCATATTCTGGTCCAGTACCAGCTGTATTATACCCGTGAACACCGTTGGAAAAACGGATATAACCACATGTAACAGCTGGGTCAACATTCAAACAATTGCCATCCCAATCTGAATCCTTGCACGAAACTGTGCCTTGAACGAAGTTCACCTCAGGATCGCCAGCGAGGAAAAGTAGCATGTCTGCAGCATGTGTTAATCCCCACAGAGCAGAACTTGCACCGTATTGTGCGATAGTGCATTGAATATCACCAATTTCACCCGCGTCCACAAGTTCACGCACTTTGCGATAGATCGGCATGAAACGTCGTTGCGTGCCGTAGTTAAACTTCACACCATGCTTTTCAACAATATCCACCATAACATCTGCTTCTTCCATAGAGCAGCATAGCGGTTTCTCACAGTAGATACCCTTAACACCATTTTCTGCTGCGAAGACAGTAATATCAGCATGCGACCCAGGACGTGTCGCAATACAAATAATGTCAGGCTTTTCCTTTTCTATCATCTCCTGGTAGTCAGTATAAGCACGTGCTGCCCCGTAACGTTGTCGGATAGATTCCGCTTTTTCAGCAAAAATATCAGAGACCGCAACAAGATCCGTTCTATCGCAAGCAACCGCAGCAGCTGCGTGTGAGAAGGGCAACCATAAGAAACTATTCGGACGATCAGCGACCTCATCGTCAATCGTTGCCCCCATCCTTCCACACCCGATAAGACAAGTTTTATATGAACGTGGCATGTTTCTCCTCTATTATAAAATAAGACAGATGTTAGGAAATCTAATTATGGTATAGGACAGGAACGCAATCCTGTCCCTACATTCCTACTCAAAAACCAAATCGGTAAATTGAATGTCAGTCAAGGTTATTCCCCAGGATAGAGCCTACCGAAATAGGGTGAATACCCAGCAGGACCAGGAAATCCATCAAAGAATACCGGATTTTTTGGGAATGCATTCTCACCGCCACTATGCAACCACTCCACTAATCCCGGATCTAAACCCCGACGTTCAATCTCATTAACAGCAGCAGCGTGCAATTTCGCAACGACATCCGGATGTTCGTTCTGAACATAGTCCAAACTTCCCAGCTTAATCAACTTTGAGTTTTCAGGTTTTGCAGCAACCTCTATGTTCCATTCCTGATCAAAAGCAGTAAAGAGGATAGCACCTTCATTCTTTGATGCATTTCTCCACCTTTCAATAGCACCACCCGAGAGTGCGATTTCTCGATCACCCGATTTTCCTTCGCGAGCAGGTGTTAGGAAGTCGTGTCCTTCAAGACCCTCCGGATAATCTTTACCAAGAAGACTCAAAATTGTTGGGAAAAAGTCTTGTGGTTGCACGATGTTGCTACTACGTCCAGAATCTCCCTCTGGTAAACGCACAAAAAGCGGGACGTGTCCCTCTCCTTCACGCACAGGTTGTCCTTTACCGAAAGAGCCTCGTTCCCCAACATTCGTGCCGTGGTCACCCGTTAAAATAACAGCCGTTTTCTTATCCAAGCCAGTGGATTCAAGTGCATCCACGAACTGTCCAAAACAGTGATCCATCCACGACAATTTAGCAGCATATTGGTCCTTTACGTGTTGCCTTGCTGCATCAGATAGAATCCGTTTGTTTCTACCACCGAGGCTGCGAGGATCAATACGACCGTCATAACCGGGACGTTTGTCATATTTCTTCATGAACTCAGGGGGTGCATCCCACGGTTCGTGTGGGTCAAAGCAATCCACCCAGAGAAAAAAGTTTTCGCGTTTCGCATTATCCTTAAGGAATTGTGCTGCAGTGTTGAAGAGTTTCGCGCAATTCCAATCCTCTAACTTCTTCCGGTTTCGGTTAGCACGCGCATAACTTCGCAGCATATTGGATTGGATATCTATTTCACCAAGACTATCAAAAAGTTCATCCTTAGCCCAATTGTCTGGCACAGGGAGTGTATCCATTATCCAATCACGGTCTACTTCAGCACCACGTACAAAGGTCCAAGCGTGGAACGGCCAATCAAAATTATGACCGCCATTGACAAGGTGAGGTGTGTCGTGAATAAGTTGTGTTGCATAGCCACTCTGTGCAAGTGTCCGAGGTAAAGTCCGACGCTCATGTCGCAAGGGTTTCCATGCATGGAAAGGCGCACCATATTGTCCAGTAATGACATCAGTACGATACGGAATTGTCGGAAAACTGGCACAGAACGCCCGATCAAATGCCCACGCTTTAGAAGCAAAACGATCAATATTCGGTGTTTCTATCCAATCATTTCCATTTGCCCCGATATAATCATATCGTAAAGTATCAATAACAATGTAAGCAATGTTCATATAAATTCTCCATCAGATAAGGTAAGGTTTTTGTATTACATTTACGAACTTGTTTAATAAACAATTATTCCAAGAATAAACATATACGTATCATTAGTTCCGTTCCTTACATTCTATTAGTACCTATAGGTCATTTCTATCACAAATTACCTATCAAATATAGTGAATATTATCAATATCTCATCAGTAAGTCAAGCAAAAAGGCATAGCCATGTACTAAGCAGGACTTACGCAAAAAATGTAGGCGTGCTTTGTAAGCGCGCCGGAAACACATAAAAACGCTGATAATAACAGGACTTACGCAAAAAATGTAGGCGTGCTTTGTAAGCGCGCCGGAAACACATAAAAACGCTGATAATTGCATCATTTTCATCATAATTCTTCATCAAATCATGAAAAATGCGTAAGTCCTGCTAAGAATGAACTGCCATCGGAAAAGGGTATGTAAAGTTTTGGTTACTGTGCGTAGGGGCGGGGTCTCCACGCCCGAACAGAGGTTTTACGCAGGCGAGGATACCTCGCCCCTACGATGTCCACAGTTCCCTAACGTCAAGCAAGCTTTGATAGAAACTGGACGGACTTCTTTTCATATCAGAGTTTCTACAAAAACTTTACACACCCACCACCAGCAGGGTTATTTAGTTTTAGGTATTTATGATGATTTTTTGCTATGACGTTAATTTTATGTGTTGCCATCTTGTCCGTGTCTTTAGTCCCGTAGGGACGATATGTTTATAGAAAAATGCTATCTAACTCTCTTGAGTTCCGTAGGAACGGCATAGAAGAATAAACATATCGTCCCTACGGGACTAAAGAGCTGGGGAGGGTATTCGTTTTCTATAAACATATCGTCCCTGCGGGACTAAAGAGCGATGTTCATGTTTCAATAATCTAAAATTGATGTATAAGGTGCAGTTAGGAAACCTCATTTGGGTATTAACTATCAGTAAATCTCAATAACAGAAATCTTTTAAAACTGAATAACCCTGCCCCACCAGACTTTTCATTGAAAATGAGATGCTCCTCTGGTATACTTATACCAATTCAAATAAATCTTGTCTCATTAAGGAATTCTAATGTTTACTGGCAGGGGGTTACTCTCTTCGGTAGGAGCGCCCTCCCGGTCGCGACCGTGAGGGCGCTCCTACCAGATTTTCGCTGATAATGAGACATTATCACATGAAAATGGTATTACTAATACTACGTAAGCCTAATGTAATTACGATTGTGGTAAAAGGATGAATGGAACAAACGACTCGGCGTCACTAAAAAGTTTAAGTGACGTATTTCAAAAACTCAAGGAGATAGCGGCAGAATCAGCAGATGGTGACTTCATCTATCGCGGTGAACCTCAACACTATGAGACAGTATCCTCAAGCTTGTGGCGTGAATGCCGGAAAGAAATTGGAACTGAGGAATTTGATATAGAAGCCATTCAAAAGAATATGTTAGAATCGTCTAAAGATTATACTCATGAAAAAGACGAATTTGAAATTTTAACCGAACTCCAACACTTCGGTGGTTATACTAATCTTATAGATTTTACCACTGATAGCCACATTGCCTTGTTTTTCGCATGTGACGGTTCTCGTGGAAAACCCGGCAGGATTATCTTATTAGAAAAAACTGAGGAAACAAAAAATTACATCGAACCACCTCGCAATCCTCAAAATCGCATCATAGCGCAAAAAAGTGTTTTCGTTCGACCTCCGAAAGGTTTTCTTGAACGAAAACAATACACCGTAATTGATATTTCTGGATTGCTCAAAGAACCTATATTAGACCATCTGCAAAAACATCATGGTATCTCAATCCAAACAGTTTACAACGACCTCCATGGGTATATTAGAAATCAAAACACTCACCTGAAGGAAAGCATAGAAGTTTACAATACCGAAACGCATCCGAAGGAAGATGTCTTTCAGATTGAATCGTCTCAATCCGGTAAAGAAAAGGAGACATAAAACATGCAGACACAAGCAGAACAAACACCGGACGATATTACCATTGCGCGTTTTAACAAAGCGATTGATCGAAGACCCACTTTTGCCCAAGGCTATAACTATCGTGGCATAGCTTATGGCAATAAAGGTGAAATTGACCGCGCCATAGAAGACTTTAACACGGCTATCAGACGCAAAGAAAACTATGCTGAGGCATATAGCAATCGTGGTGGGGCGTATCGTATGAAAGGTGACTATGACCGCGCATTTGCAGATTGTAACACAGCCATAAGACTTGACCCAGATTTGCCAGAAGCATACAATAATCGTGGGATAGTGTATAAACTCAGAGGTGAGATAGAGCCTGCTATTAAAGATTATAACAAAGCAATAGAACTTGATCCAAGTTTTGCTTACGCTTATTACAACCGCGGCATTGTCTACCATGAAAAAGAAGAGTTTGATCGCGCCATCAAAGATTATAACAAGGCAATAGAATTAAGACCTGACCTTGTCCACCCCTATAACAATCGCGGTAACATTTACCGTAAAAATGGCGATTACGAACGCGCTATCAATGACTATAACGCGGCGATAGATCGCTCCACTGATTTAGCAGAGCCATACTACAATCGCAGTATGGCGTTTATACTCTTGCAAGAATGGGAAAAATCCAAAGAAGACTTAACCACTGCTGCAGAACTCCAAAAAAGCATCGTCGTTGAGAACTTTGCTAAAGACTACGAAGACGTTGCCGACTTTGAGCAGAAACACAACGTCACACTACCAGATGACATCGCAGCAATGCTAACTCCCCCGCATGATTAGCAGCGTAACAAAACACTATAAAAATTAACAAGATATGGAAATGTTTACAGATTTCGTGGTGAAGAAGGACATGACAGACTTATTTCGGCTTTACACCAACAAGATATCCTTCATAACAACGAACCTTTATTAACAGGACTTTCGCAGTTTTCATGATTTGATGAAGAATTATGACGAAAATGGTGTAATTTTCAGCATTTTTTCGGTTCCCAGCGCGCTTACAAAGCGCGCCTACCGTTGGGTGCGTAAGTCCTGATTAAAAGAAAACAAAGAGAATTGCGACTATAATTTATTGTTCCTGTTACCTAAGTGAGTCAATACTAAGCACACAATGAGTTAGTTGAACTTAGGGAACATAACACGAAACTATGGGATTATCGGTGCTTTAAGTCTGCCCATTTTTTGAGTTCTTTGTTCCGTGCAGACAACAACCCCCGCAAACCAACCGTCGCTAACTTCTGTTGCACACCCGCAAAGGAAACATCTACTATTTGATAATAGTACCGTGTATCATGTTTGATAGCGTTATCTGTCCATGTGTACTTGTTGCGTTCTCCTGTAGTGCCTGCCCCCTGTATCATAGTCTGGGTGACTACTTTGAACGGACCGTTCCGTGTTTCACTGCGAAGAATATAGAAACCTGCGTTCTCTAACTCGGATTCGGTTGTCCAAGTGAGAACAGCCCCTGTCTGAGTAAGTTCCGCGCAGAATTGAGAGAGTGTAACAGGTAAAGCACCACTACCCCTATAACCAGGATTTCCTATATCTCTTACGCTGCCCCAGTAAGTGGAAACATCTAATGGGAAGTCTGCAGTACGTTGCCAATTCTTCGCATCAGTTCCATCCAAGGGTTCTTGTGTCTCTTTTTCAAAACGTCGCATCAAGGATGTCCGTTGACCATCTCTTGTTGTGCCAATCGGAATTACCCATGTTGGTTTGTCTGTGGTACTGTGATCCCCATCCAGATTTCCGACTCTATCAACCAAGATACCGTCCGTATTCGTCAACTTCAACGAGAAACCTGCTAAACCGATGACCATGTTTCGGTGTTGGTTCTGTTCAAACTCCTCCGAATGATGATCGAAAAAGTTATAGACACGACTGTCAGGGATAATATTAGATTTTTGTCTAGCGAGCCATGTTACTATCAGGACAGTTTCCTTCGGTGGTATATATAAATCTTCAAGTGCGATAATCGCGTGTCGCTGTACACCATTTAGGTCACGTGCCTCAATTGCAAGCTGCCATCCTTTCAAATTCACTTCTGTTTGAGAACCGTTATACAATTCCATCCATTGTGAAAGAGAGTGAAGACCCCCTTCTGAATAGATCATCAGCTCACTGAAACTCACGCGAAAGGGAATAAGTTCCGGAACAAGGTTGCCCCCACCTGCTGGTACGACATAGATAGTTACAGCCATGGTTGCACTACCACCCCTATCGTCTGATGCTGTTACGTCTATGACATAAATGTTCTTTGTGTTATAATCCAGTATCGCATTCGTTTTCAATTGTCCAGTGTTGGTATCAATTGTAATTACATCCGAATCATTGTATCCACTGATTGAATAGGTTATGGTGTCGTTGTCAATGTCATAAGCAGTAATTGCTCTACCGATGTTCGTACCAATTGGCACCTTTTCCAACACCCACCGTATCGCACTCTCACCATCAGTAAAGATCGGTATGTTGTTGGAATCGGTTTCATCTGGTATGTCATCATAAGTGAGTTCAAGATTAGGGAACTGCTCTTTCAACGTGAGAAGTGGAGTTATATCAACAATTGGATTTCCAATGATTCGTAACTGTTCAAGGTTATTTAGAGTTACAAGCGGGTTAACGTCGTTAATCTGATTATTGCTCAAATCTAAAGTCCGTAGGTTTGTCAATCTGGAGAGTACCGATATATTTTGGATAGCATTATCAGAAAGGTTCAGATGTCTCAGGTTGGTTAGGGTGGATAGTATGGAAAGGTCGGAGATGCCACAATTTGAAATCTCTAAGTTGCTGAGTTTAGTGAGGACACGTAGTGGTGAAAAGTCTGTTATCGTTTGTTGGTTTTGTATCAATAATGTTTCTAAATTTGTTGCTTGCTCAAGTCCTGTCAGGTCGGTGATGGGTAGGTTTGGTTTTGTGAGTTCAAGTGATATCAATCTTGACAACACCTGTGTTGTAATTTGTGCACCTGATGCTAAATTTGTATGTTCACGAATGGCCGCTGCTAAGTTTGCGTCTGGTATTATCACATTATCTATAATGTCATCGGGAACTGTCTCATCGGGTATGACATCATAAGTGAGTTCAAGATTAGGGAACTGCTCTTTCAACGTGAGAAGTGGATTTATATCAACAATTGGATTTCCAATGAGTCGTAACTGTTCAAGGTTATTTAGAGTTACAAGCGGGTTAACGTCGTTAATCTGATTGTTGCTCAAATCTAAAGTCCGTAGGATTGTCAATCTGGAGAGTACCGATATATTTTGGATAGCATTATCAGAAAGGTACAGATGTCTCAGGTTGGTTAGGGTGGATAGTATGGAAAGGTCGGAGATGCCACAATTTGAAATCTCTAAGTTGCTGAGTTTAGTGAGGACACGTAGTGGTGAAAAGTCTGTTATCGTTTGTTGGTTTTGTATCAATAATGTTTCTAAATTTGTTGCTTGCTCAAGTCCTGTCAGGTCGGTGATGGGTAGGTTTGGTTTTGTGAGTTCAAGTGATATCAATCTTGATAATGTTTGTGTTGTAATTTGTGCACCTGATGCTAAATTTGTATGTTCACGAATGATAGCTGCTAAGTTTGCGTCTGGTATTACCACATTATCAATGCTGTTCAACAGATCAGCAGTATTAACGTCAAATGAAAATGATGAATAGTTCCCACTTTTGTCCATAATGGTAAGTTCAGCTGATGGGTCGACTTGTGGGATATAACTTGTGTCAATATGAAAGGTGCTATCAACTTCACCAATTGGTTTACATGCGACGACAGAATCCAGTTCATGTATGAACAGGCGTATGAGATGAAGTCCATCAGGGTCGCTGACTTCGAAGCTAAATCGAACTTTACCCTCTTCGGGGGCAAGCTGTGGAGGGAGCATCTGGATAGTTGTTGGACCGGAATCCGTATTGCCACCGTTGAAATATGGATGTACGTCTAACCATGCCGCTGAACAGGGAGAATTGATCATCGGATCGATATTACCGCTACTGAAAGCGTCGTGATCCAGTCCAAATGTGTGACCAAGCTCATGGGCGATGACACTAAAACTAAAACAGTTTCCTTGGGCAGGGGTAGCCCCCCAGTTTCCGGAAGCGATACCACATGCCTGGACATCAGTGCCTCGGAATTCTACCTCCAATACTTCAGAATCAATATCAATTGCTACATAATAGATATTATCAGATGAACTAAACCTATCGTAGAGTTCATTTATTACTTTGGAAAAAGGGTCATCGTGGTAATATGCATCATTGAAGTCACCTTGAACATGATGTACTACTACTTGCTCGTTTCCATCGGTTTCTACCTCAAAGGTTTTGCGTTCGTAACCGTAAAGTTCTAAGACCGCAGCAAAGAACGCTTGTGCGTTTTTTAGTTTCGAGTCTAATGTTGCGTCTATGTCTGCTTGCGGTGTTTTATCGTTCGGATAGAAGTAGATGACTTTGACGATGTTGTCTTGTCCGAAGCTGCTTGGGATTTGGAATGTCAGTACAAGTAGTAAAAGTGTTATGAATTTTAGAAAGGTTTTCATCGCGCTTTCCATTGGTATGAAAATGCAATAGAATTGTGTGGTGTGTAAGGTTTGTACTGCCATCGAAAATTTTGACCACTACATAAAACAAGATTGTGATATATTTACAATCTAAGTTAGAAAGAGAATCCGATGGCAAAACGTAGAAACTTTACCCCAGAATTTATAACTGAAGTTGCAATTGAGGCACTGTGCATTGTAGGAGAGAAACCTTGAAACCACGATTTTCTCACTCAAGGTAGACGTGCTTTGTAAGCGCGCCCCTCACTCACCCGCAGCGTGCTTTGTAAGCGCGCCCCCCAACTTCACTCCCCTGCAGGCGTGCTTTGTAAGCGCGCCCCGCACTCACCCGCACTCCCCTGCAGGCGTGCTTTGTAAGCGCACCCCGCACTCACCCGCACTCCCCTGCAGGCGTGCTTTGTAAGCGCGCCCCGCACTCACCCGCACTCCCCTGTAGGCGTGCTTTGTAAGCGCACCCCGCACTCACCCGCATTCACCTGCAGGCGTGCTTTGTAAGCGCGCCCCGCACTCACTCGCACTCACCTGTAGGCGTGCTTTGTAAGCGCACCCCGCACTCACCCGCACTCCCCTGTAGGCGTGCTTTGTAAGCGCACCCCGCACTCACCCGCACTCCCCTGCAGGCGTGCTTTGTAAGCGCGCCCCGCACTCACCCGCACTCCCCTGTAGGCGTGCTTTGTAAGCGCGCCCCGCACTCACTCGCACTCCCCTGTAGGCGTGCTTTGTAAGCGCGCCGTTGCCAATCCAGTGTTTATCGGCGCACTTACAAAGCACGCCTACAGAAGTTGACACCTATGAGTAGCCTCTATTATGAACCCAAAAAGTACCACTGTGAAACGGGTACTCCAAAAGGAGATAAAAAAGTTATCTGCCCGTTATCCAAGATATGGTTATAGGCGTATCACAGAAGAGCTGTTGCGTATGGGATACACCGTTGGATACCGACAGAAAGAAAACTCGCTAAGTCATAGTACCCACTACCTAAAAGCAGGGGAAACCTGTGTTTCACAGACAGTGCCGATCAGAGCTACGTCTTAATCCGTCTCCACAGTGGTTGCTAAGCCAACCACTTGCCCGAAGGCAACTATTTGTTTTTGACACGTGATTTTCAAACGGGTGAGCGTTTTTCAATGCGTCTACCCTGAACGTGCAATAGATGTTTTTGAAAACTTTAACAGTATTGAATTGCAAGGCTTTTACCTGATTGTTTCACTGCCAAGCAATCTACCACCGCATCAATCAGAACCAATGCCGACTGCAAAAAGAGCATATCAAGTTTCAGTGAAAATGTCAAGACTTTTTGATAAATTATGATTTGGGTTTCCGTCTACATCCCACAAACTAAAGCAAGGGTTATTTAGTTTTAAGAATCTGAAATTTTCAGGTTAACTAATAGTTTATTATATGAATCGGAATAATAGCAGGACTTACGCACCCAACGGTAGGCGTGCTTTGTAAGCGCGCCGGAAACCCATAAAAACGCTGATAATGGCATCATTTTCGTCATAGTTTATGATTAAATCAAGAAAACTGCGTAAGTCCTGAATAGATTTTTTACTTTGTACATAGGTATATTGTCTGAACCAGGATTACCTCATCAATAGTTATTTAGACTTAGAATAAACCAACTATTGAATGGTGTGTAATACCTCAAACTCATAATCCTGAAAATCTGTAAATCCTGTCCATCCTGGTTCAGACAAGGGAATATCAATCCGACAATATACAAACAAACCTATTAACGTATGTTAACATATTTGCCTAAAATACCAAAAACTAAATAACCCTGCGTCAACACTGTTAGACGTTTACCAATATTTTTAACACTGCTATAATTTATCACATTTCAACTTGCAACTCAATACACTTTCAGCAGGGTTATTTAGTTTTAAAAACTCTCAGTTATCAAGTTAACTGCGAGTTTAGGTTTTGAAGCTAAGTATTTTATCTCATCTGCTATACGCGTTATCCCAGCAAATCGCAACACTGCTAATGCTGTATTTCGCAAAGCAGCCATGATTTGTGGAATAGCACCGCATCGGACAGACGATGCGTCTTCTCCAAGTTGTGTATCACGCATCCAATGCGACTTGTTCTCTATTGACCAATGCCCACGGCGTAGCTCAAGTAAACGTTGGGCAGAAGTTTCTTCGGGTGTCAGACTTGTAATACCATAATGGATTTTGGTTTTTTCTTCTCCTGTTTTCGTATTTTTGTAAGTATAACGATATTGGAACACTTGTGCTATACCTGGCCAATCCAGATATGCGTTGAGACTTGTGCTTGCTTTCAAACACCTTGTCTCTATTCTACCATGTGATTTTTCAGAAGTCTCGTGAGTGTAAATAGGGGCTCCCAATTTAGGATGTGGTGTGTTATCAGAAAGCGTGTCTGGAACGTCTTGAAAGAGTTTTTGGATCTCATCGTAAAGGTCCGGTTGGTTCTTTTTGACAGGGAGCACATAGTCTCCATTACCCTCTATGATGGCGTGGCAGAATGGTCGCTGTGTCAAAAGTGCGTCTGTTGTGATGACTTTACCACTCACATCAAAGTTTTTGAGGATCTCTGTTGAGATCGGTATTTCGTTGGTTTTATCACTGACACCTTTTTGTGTAAGTGTGACGCCTAACTCATGAGACACAACAGAGAGTAAATGGCTTATTGTCGCACCACTTTTCTTACTGGCACGCATCGTTTTACCGTCTATAGCGACTGCGTCAAGACAACCTTCTAAATCAGGTCGACTTTGACAAACGTCTTCTACCCAGTCTGTAAATGTCTTTTCAACAGCATCAGCATCTAAATCTTTTAGAACATTATGTATTGTTGCGGGACAAGGTGTTTTCTTATGTGTAAAACCGAGTGTTCTTGCGAGGTCTGGTTGGGTTCGGGCCCAAGTTGCGATGGATGTATATCCTTTATGTCCAGTCATAAAACCAATAATGTTAAGTCCGATGATTGATTTCAATGGGTGTCGTTTTCCTTTATTGTTGCGCGGGTCTTGGATTTCTGCTAATCTATCTAACAAGTGTCGAGAGTTTTTCTCTGGCATTTTTCACCTCAAAGGTAAGATTTTTTAGGTGAAGTATAGCAGATATAGCGCGATAAATCACGCTATATCTGCATATCCAAAAATATTAACGATTGTGATAAAAAACAACCAAAACTCCTAAAACTAAATAACCCTGCACTTTCAGGGATATTCAGTTTTCCTAATGTTTGAATTTTTCAAAAAAATAAGCACGCGGTAGGAGCGACCCGGGGAATGCCAAAAGGCATTCATACCCGGGGAATGCCATACGCGCATTCATACCGTTGATTTCTTGATTTGCTGGTCGCGATTTTCTCAGGAAACAGCTAAAATACCTAAAACTGAATAACCCTGATACACTTTTTCAAACGTGTATAGTTTTTGTCAACATGGTTCAGACAAAGAATGCGTTAACGACTAAAAATAAGCAAACCGACGGACCAACGTCTGTGATAAAATTTACTCAGAAAATCGAAATCTGAAAAACTCTGAAGTTCTGTGAATATAACTTGTTTTTTTGGAAAACACCCTATTATTAAATAGCAACATATAGACTAACAGATAAGTAAATTTGACATTTAATATAAAATGTCGTATTATAACTATTGTAATGTCGTATTATAACTATTGTAGAGTTTAGAACTTATTGGACATCTGCTTCGTTAGAATGCACCAGATCAAGGGTTAGTGAGGGAAAAAGTCTGTATTTCTGTGATTTACCTTCATCCTCCCACACGTTATTTCTCACACATGAGGATTTAATAATGACAGGACTTACGCACCCAACGGTAGGCGTGCTTTGTAAGCGCGCTGGAAACCGAAAAAATGTTGAAAATTACACCATTTTCGCCATAATTCTTCATCAAATCATGAAAACTGCGTAAGTCCTGAATGATTAACCGATATATGGAAACAGCAAACCAAAAAGTGTACACGTAAAGTGAACACCTTTTGGTCCATTTTTTTGAGCAGGTATTATCTGCGTATTGGACTTGGTAGGTTTGTTTTAACTATACTAAACTATAAGTTATTACCTCCCCCTTCAATTCACATTCGTTAATATTTATTATTTACAAAGTCTTCCCGCAAGCATTCGGTTTGTGGTATTTTCGTGCCCGCACATTTCGTCGCGGGCTTTTGTTGTTGCATTGGAATACGTTTCAATGCTTGTCACCCATGTTGTGTTATATGCACAATACAGGATATTAACTGATAGTTTTATCTTGATAATATATCACAAAGGACATACAATTGATGATAAAAAGACCTTTAGAATTAATCCGCACCTATCAAGGTGAATGCTTACTCACTGTCATTGTTATGGTCACAATTTTCAGCTTTATGACACTCTTCGGACATGGGTTATCTGATGCGACTCTTTCAACCGAAGCCCCGTCTGGACTGATACCCATATCCAAGCCTGAGTGCATAACAAGAAAGAACTGTGAAAAACCATACATTATCTGTCCAACCCCAAGAATATCGTGTCCTCAGAAGGTAGACAAAATTGGTAACCACATTATTCCTGACCGGGGGATCATCAACCCCGCATTAACCGAACCTTGCCAACATGACACATTAAGTTCGCAAGGGGACGCACAAATAAGGAGGTATTGACATGTCAAAACAATTACAGTGGGCAATAGGCGGACTCGCGCTACTTATAGTGGGTTTCGTCGCTTTTCAAATCTATTTGCACATAGACTTGAAAAATTTTAAGGACGGTATTAACGGGTCGCCGAAAATAGAAACTGAAGCACCAACAACGCCAAACGTTGTTAGTGAAGAAAAACCTGAAGATGTTCCCGGCTTCAAATGGGTGCGACATGGCGACCACTGGAACAAAATGCCGATCAGTAAACCGGATGTACTTGTTGAGCATCCGGTTGTGGTGAAACCGCCATTTCCTCCCAAAACAGAGCCAAAACCGCAACCGAAGATTAAGCAGTTGTATACTGGTCCCTTAACCTATCACGAGGAATTATTGAAGACGAATCCCGCGAAAGCATTCCGTTTACAACAAGAAGAACGTGGACACTGGAGCTCACAATGGATACCGCCATTCCCGACCGATGACGAAGAAGCTCAGACGTATGCC
Organism: Candidatus Poribacteria bacterium; assembly: GCA_963663765.2. GTDB lineage: Bacteria > Poribacteria > WGA-4E > WGA-4E > WGA-3G > MSPOR6. The sequence goes on from CAXXUA010000005.1 coordinate 40,787, forward strand.
AAAGCGCGTTATCTTTTCCATTACTATCAAAGCATAGGGGATACTGGGAATCCTGAATATGAAAAAGCATCGAGTATTTGTGTTTCAATGGTAGATACTATTATGAGTTATCCATTTGGCGCGCGCGCGTGCGATTTGTTGAAATTGACATGGCCGAACCTTCGTGAACCAAGAGTACATTCTATTAGCACGCCATCAGACTATTTTCCAAACTACCACACAGAGAAGGGACTTGAATTGCTAAAACCCTACATGCAGAACCTTCTCGACCATCGCCAAACACAAACCGACAAATAATAAGGAGGTATTTCAAATGTTTACAAGAAGTTTAGTTTTTATCATTTTACACTATCAAAGGAGATATTCCTAATGTTGAAAAAAATAATGTGTCTGACGTTCACTGTTTTTGTTCTCTCTCTTTTCACGTATCAAAACGTGTACCACGCCCACGAGAATGAGAACCCTGAAATATTCACAGGACATACAAAAACCAGAAATGCATGGAAGACAGCAGAAAAGGCGACGGATGCCAAAAAAGACATCATGACCAATCAGCTCCTTATTTTTCGGGTGTTAAAAGCTCAGTGGAAAAACTGAACGCCGTTTGGGATTCACACTAGCAAAAGCTTGCCGATGGTAAAAAAGCAACGGCAAAGAATCTTACGAGTGCCTTCATCACTCTGGTAGGTGCCATCACAACAGGGGGACCTCCATTGCCCATAGTGCCACACCCTACCCCGCTTCGCATCGTCCTGCTTCTGAAAACGCACCCAAATCGGGTCTCGCACCAGCAAATCAACCGGCTCTAATAAACCACCGCCTACACTATCAAACACCATCTCAGCGAAAAGCGACCCACGCGTGAAAAGACCAGAGACTGCCTGCGCAACAATCGTGTCAAATCCACCATAGTAGTTGATGAACATCTCCATCCAACGATCAACAGCTTCAATCGTCCTGGTGTCCTCTGGATTGTCAAATTCAAACCAGAAGTATGGATTGACGAATCTGTTCGCATGCCAAAGCGACAAGTTCGCTTCTGGTGAAATGCTGATGATGATGTCCACAAGCGGAACAAGATCATCGTAAGTCTTGCGAGCAAGGACACCCACGGAGTTCGGAAACGAACACATATACAGATTGAACCGTTCAAACCCAAACCTTGTCTTTCCTGTGCCGTAGGGGCCACCGATCATCATATTCCGATGTCGTGCTGCCCATGCTTTCCGCAAATTGCCACAAGGCAAATACCCATCAGGACTAAACGCTATCGCTGGTGTCTTCGGTATCGCCTTCTTTTTTCTTGCCATCATTCACAGATCCACGCACAAACTCTGTTAGTAGTTGCGCATTTCCTCCACCACAATCAGACAAGTTCACGACAACGACTTGAACAGACTGCCTTGCACTTTCTCCACCTTCAATCTCAGCATCACGATAGAACGGATCTTGTATCTTGAGCAACCACTGGAACGCACGGATGTCTTCCTTCTTCTCCGCGATTTCGCGTATCCTGGCCAGATACCCAGCTTCCACAGTTGTGCGAGCAACCTCCACACGAAAATACAACTCCAACTCCCGTTTCTGTTTGGGATTGAGATCGCCTTTCTTTATCTTTCCATCTTCAAGCTGTTTCTGGTGGTCTTCCCCATCTCTCAACCAATTCCGAAGCGTTTGATAAGTAATCCCAGAATAGGCTGCAATGCGATACAGCGGGAGTTTAGACACCTCCACAGCAGTCACGATTCGTTCTACGATAGTCGCCGTAAGTTTAATCATGATTATATTAAAGCACAAAAAAAGCCGCCAATGCATGGCAGCTCTGAATTCTGTTTTCACAACTATATTTTAGATACAATTATTTGATTTGGTGTTGCTTCTTCTGTTCAGTATTGTTCCAAACACCATCATTATGAACATATTAAGACTTTTTATTATATATACTTTATTTTATTGATTAATATTGCCTGATATGTTATTCTATTCTGCTGTTCAATTTATTATAAGGAGATATTCAATGTTAAAAACACCATTTATATACATATTAGTGTTCACAATCATGTTTTCAATGGGATGTGGCACCGATGTAAAACCCAATTATTTTATAGGCATGTTCCGAAATGCAAATGATATAGATCGCCTTTCTGGTTGCTTGTCCGAGATACCTCAAATAGATGAAGACGGCAATATCGTAATCACAGCAGATCAACAATGCCTTATAGATTTATCAAACCAAGACACAACTGATCCAAATCAAAATGTCACCTTTACTGAAATATTAAATGATCCTGAAGCATACTTAGACAGAATAGTAACCTTTGAAGCAACCTTAAAAAAAGTAGATTATGGTTCTACCTTTCATTTATATACCAATAGAAACCTAATGGATTTTGTGATTACCTCTCATGGTGCTGATATATTTACATTAGATGAAAATGGAGAAGAAGTTGAACTTTATAGAAATCAGCAATATGAATTCACTACTAGAATTTACGAAATAAAAATTAATGATAACAAGATTTGGGAAATTAAGGCTGAATTTATTATTACTGAAAATAAAGAGGTAATTCACCAACCTGTGCCGATAACAGAATAATAAAGACTATAGCTACCAATCCGTGTTAATATAGAGGTGTATTCGTTTGCACCTCTATATTCTATTGTGCCAATGGATCTATTCCTGTTTACTCACACCAACCCCTCCACCCCAACAATAGGCGGATACACCTCCCACTCCGAAAAATCCCGCTGCCACACCGCCTCAATCGTTTCATCCGTTCCGGGAATCTTGTGCTGGTTCTGCGGAAACACCGAAAACACCACATGCTTAAAAGCTGAACCCTCCCGATGCTTCTTCACTGGACAAAACGGATTATGATTAGCATACGGTATAGTCGTATCGGCACACATAGTCAAAAGATCCCATTTCGCTTTTTCCGCTCATAAACCAATATCCGACGGTCTATGTCCTCACGTTCTTCCCACTTGCGAACAAATTGAAACCATACAAGTTTAGCAGCAGGATGTATCTCTTCATGAATACCAAAGACAGCATGCTCATGGTCTGCTGCCCATACTAATACCTTGTCGTCAAGATACGGTTCAAGCGACCAATTTGGGAGTTGTATGTGTTTATCCAATGTCTTCTTTTTTGTTGGTAGGGTACTAAAATTGAAATAGACGCAGACATACATAAAACCCATTGCCTACGCCATTGATACCACATGCCAGATATTCACTTTTTTAGGTTTTTAGAAGTTACCTCTCTGCTTTTTTTAGGTGTTCAGCCACAATGGGGTACTAAAATTAAAATAGACGCAGACATATCAAGTTTTCATTAAAACATTGCAGATTTCTTTGAAAAAGAATTCGGAATTGGTAAAAATAAATTCAATGGCAACTGTCATGAATAACTGCAATACGCTAATAGGTCTCTCGGTTTTAGAAGACCAGAAGTCATCCAAAGCAAAACAGTTGACATTATCTTGTAAATTTGCTAATCTTGTTTAACCACATCAGTGATATTACACAACTATGAATAACATCTCAATAGGAGCAAGATCCATGAAAAACAGATTGTATGTAATTCTTCTATCATTTCTTATGTTGGTTACTTTATCAACAAGCTGCTTCGCTTATGGTATATGGACAATTTATGAGATCAAATACTCTCCTGATGGTAAAAAACTCGCGATATGGGATTATAAAGACATTTTACTTTACGATACACAGACAGGTCTGGAACTTGAGAACTTTTTTGCTTCACCTATAGGAATTACCTCTATAGCGTTCAGTCCAGATAGTAAAATACTTGCCACAGGGAATAGGGATAAGACAATTCGTTTGTGGGATACTGGTGATGCAGACAACGGTATCGGTTTGCGGAAACTAATAGGAAATGTAGATGTTTTTAAGGGACATAAGGATAGTGTTACAAATATAGCATTCAGTCCAGATGGCAAAAAACTTGCAAGTGGAAGTTCGGATAAAACCGTCCGCTTATGGGATGTGGAAACAGGTAAACAGCTGCATACCCTCAAAGGACATCGAGAAAACGTTATGTGCCTCGCGTTTAGTCCAGATGGAAATACAATCGCTGTAGGTCATTGGGGAGGAGTGTATCTGTGGGATGCAAACTCAGGCAAACGACACCGAAAAATCAACCAACTCCCAATACATAAAAAGGATACAGCTTCAGTTAACAGTATTGCGTTTAGTCCAGATGGAAATACAATCGTTACTGGCAATTCCGACAATTCTTTCTACTTGTGGGATTCTAATACAGGAAAACTAATCCATACACTTAGTCAAACGCAGATAGATACACAGAATTACAGAATAGTGCAAAAAACTTATTTTTCTCGTCCAGTCAAATCAAAACCGGTTTGGGACAGCAGTGTTGCGTTTAGTCCTGATGGGAACACAATAGCTACTGGGACTCGTAGTGGTGTTGATTTGTTTGATGCAAAGTCTGGACAAAAAAACCAAATATTCCAACGACGTATTTGTTCAGTCAGAAGTATTGCCTTTAGTCCAGATGGAAACACAATTGCCCTGAGTGGTTCGGATAATTTATTGATGTTTGATATGAACACCGGACAAGAAATCACGCTTCCCTTTAGTATCGTAAAATGTGTTTATAGTGTAGGGTTTACTCCTAAAGGCAGTATGGTTGCAAGTGGGTACGTTAATAATACTCTTCGTCTGTGGGATGTGGATACAGGTAAAGTGTTATTCACAGCACCTGCAGATTGGAGATCGTTTAGTAAAACTGCTACACTTAGTCCAGATAGCAAAACTCTTGCAATAGTAAGTTATAACAATACCGTTGAAGTGTGGGATACAAGAACAAAACAGATACTTGGTGTGCTTCCTAAACATAGGGATGATATCAACAGCATTGCGTTCAGTGCAGATAGCAAAACTCTTGTAAGTGCCAGTCGCTGGGAAGTCACTTATTGGGATGTGAACACAGGAAAAATGATCAATTCCTTCAAGCAACTCCAAAGACGCGATTCAATTACAAGCGTCGCGTTCAGTTGGAATGGAAAGATGATCGTTACAGGAAGTTCTAACGGTACCATACGTCTTAGGGATGCAAATTCTGGTGAACAGATACGAATGTTTAGAATAAAACAGAACGTCCGGATAAATTGTATTGCGTTTAGTCCGGATAACAAAACAATCGTTACGGGTGGAAATGACGAAAACCTGCTACTGTATGATACGAATTCAGGAAAACATATCAGAACGATTAAAGAACATCAGAGATATATAAACAGCGTAGCATTCAGTGCAGATGGAAAAAGTATCGTTAGCACAAGTAAAGATGAAATCTATCTTTGGGATGCCAACACTGGACAAGAAATCCAGACTTCACTTAGCTTACAACCCTAAAATGTACAATAATGAATTCTAAACAGGACTTACGCAGTATTCTTGATCAAATCAAGAATTATGATGAAAACGATGTCCGTATCAGCATTATTATTGGTTTCCAACGCTCTTACAAAGTTCGTCTACTGTTTTTGCGTAAGTCCTGCTAATGAACTGTCGTAAATCCAATATCTCACCGAATCACAATTGAAGAAACCACAACCAAATACCGTTTAAAATCAATGTCAATACAAATCCAAAATAGACTTACTGAATTTATTCCAAACCTGAACATTTCACAAGATGTTTTGCAAAAACAGTTAGCTGCGTTCATTCAATCTGAACGGGAACGGCTCAAGACAAGCATCTTAGCAGGAGAGAGCGGATTCCCCGCGTGTGCTACACACACACAGATATGGGACGCTGTGATCCAAAAAGTATATGAAGCTTCTGCGTTTCAGATACAAGACGAATACGCAAAACAGATTGAGGAACTGCTAAAAATACCAGGAATTGATTACAGTGATTTCTCAGAGAGCACACCGGACGAATGGTCGCCTGATATTTCACTGTACGCTGTAGGAAGTTATGGTAGAAACGAGCTCTGCTACTATTCAGATGTGGACGTAGTCTATACCTCTTCTGTTGACCTTGAGGAAGTCTACGATGAAGGCACTCTTGAACTCATCAGATGGTACTACGACTTTTTTGACAGTTTACATACCATCATCCCAAACTTTGAATTTAGTTTCATTTACCGTCCAATGTCAGACATAGCAAAGTGGAACTATATGGACATGACAGCACTGATCGATATGCGATTTATTGTTGGAGACACTTCGCTTACAGAAAAATTCCGTAAAGCGGTCTATTCTGAAAAATCTGACATCTCGCTTGTACTTGACCTTCTAAAATCAAAAGCGGATTCCTTCAAAGCCTCGGAAGATACAATCTACCTAAACCAACCGGATGTGAAAACAGGTCGTGGTGGGTTGCGGACACTTCAATATGCACTATGGATATGCGGACTGCCTCAGTTTACGCCAGTTCTGGAACTTTATGAACGTTATAATGACGAACAACTGATGCCTTCTCTTGATTTTATGTTCAAGGTGCGCAATTTGCTTCATGTGTTGGCAGACACACAACATGACTCGCTCTCTTTTCATCCGGAACACGGTGATAAACTTCAATCACAAATTGCTTCTGCAATCGGTTATACAGATGATTCTGAAGATGGTCGTTATGACTTCATGATGGACTATTATGCAAAAGCTAAGTACTTGCATTTTAAAGCAGAACTACTGATACGAAAGTTCCTTGCAAACGGTATTCCAGTTTCAGATGTACTGGGTGTGAGAACTGACATCCTATATTGTATTGACAATAATTTCGGTGAGCTTGATACAGACGAACTTTTCAAACTTTTTACATATTTCCAACAATACGACTTTGAGATTGACCCGTCACTTGCTACCTTTATTTTTGCTTATGTGGACGCGTTTGACTGGGAACGTTTAACATCAAGAATGGCTGAACTGCTAAACACATCTGGCAATGTTGAAAAGACATTAACACGACTACACAGACTCGGTATCTTATCACGACTTGGTGAAGGTGGCGAACGTTTTGAGAAAGCCATGCTCACACGAAGTGAACGCAGCCTTGACCCTTATACCGTTGGCAAACACACTCTTGTTTCAATAGGACACCTTGATGAGATTCGTAGAACTGAATCTGACAGTCCTTTCGGAGGACCTCGTTTCGGACAGCAGCTGGCACCTACAGCAAACTCAGAGTTAGAGGAATTGAACACTGCCTTCCGCACACTTGCTGATCCGACACCACTATACATGGCACTATTTCTCCATGATATAGATAAACCGGATCCGGCACACCCACAGACTGGTGCAGAAAAGGCAAAACGCATCGCACCAGAATTCGGTTTCAACCCGCAACAGACAGATGACATCTGCTTCCTAATTCGGGAACACCTCAGCATGATTGACTTAGCACGTTATCATCAATGGGACGAGGCTACCATCTCAGAATTTTGCGAAAAAGTAAACTCATTGGAACGGCTAACCGCACTTTATCTCCTTACATACTGCGATTCAAAAGCGAACGGTTCACAAAACTTTAGCAATCTGGTAAAACATAATCTCAAACGATTGTATGAAGTAGTTCGTGTGCGTTTCGTTGGACAAGAAGAATCTCAATGGGGTGTTTACGCACAACCAGAAGTATTTCAACAGTTTCTACATCAGATGCCAGTTACCTATCGTATCAGTATTGCCCCTGAAGAGATCGCAATGCACATGAAGATGATTGCACAAGCAGAAACTACAACACCTGAAAAACAGGAACAAACAGCAAGTGCTGCCATCCTCCAATTCGTTGACAAAACAGGTTTTACGGAAATGCATCATTGTAGTCCCAGTCGGATTGGTAAGTTGCACACTGTGAGTGGTCTGTTCTTCGCAAATAACATTGATGTCCGTGATGCACGTGTTTACACAAAACAGGATACAAACGTCGAGCTGGAAATCTACCGACTTGTTCATCAACCACCGCATCATAGCGGAGAACCACTACCACTTGACGAAGAACTAAAACGGGATTTAGATTTTGACATCCGTAGCTTGATGGCGCAGGAGGTTACTCTTGAACAGATTTTTGAAAAACACTATGTAGACCCATCAGGAACATGGCGAGTAGATGATATCTCCGTAGAATCTGCAAGAAGTTACACTGAAATCGTTGTGACAGGTGAAGAAAAGGTCGGTTTCCTCCACTATTTAAGCGGTATTTTAGCTAAATTGGAATTGAACGTTGAAATGTGTAAGTGTTCTGGGTTGGGTGGTCAAGCAATAGATCGGTTTTATGTACAACCTGTCGCTGATCATCAAAAAGTGCGCGACCAAATTTTAGCGGAGTTACCAATTGAATAGGAAACAATGAAACAACGAGTACTTCTTACAGGTGCAGCGGGAACAGTCGGATCAACACTCTGGCAAGCATGGGAAAAGCAAGACAACTACACATTAACCCTAACGGACATCAAGCCGATTGTGAATGCCACTTCTCGTGTGGAACAGGTTGACATTCGAGATTACGATGCAATGCAAGCGTTGTGCCAAGAACAAGATGTTTTGGTACATCTTGCCTATCTCCGTCACTATTCACTCGGTAAAATTCCTGATGAAGTGAACGACATCACCGTTTCAATGAACCTGTTTGATGCAGCCCGAGAAAGTGGTATTAAGAAGATTGTATACGCCAGCACAAACCATGTAACTGGATGGAACGAAAGAATAAGTTCACCACCAAAATTATCTACTGGAGATCAGTTCCGTCCGGATGGTTGGTATGGCGCAATGAAGGGCATGGCAGAAATTGCGGGGAGATACCTTGTTGACGCACACGATATGCGATTTATCAGCATCCGTATTGGGAGTTACAATGGCACCTCCGAACCGAAAGGGATTCGACACTGCAGCACACTCCTGACACCGCGCGACTGTGTACAACTATTCAGTTTAGCAGTGGATTGCAACGGTCCCGTCAAATACCTGATTACTTATGGACGTTCCGCAAATTCAAGTGGGTATCAGCAGAGTTACCTTGACATCAGGGGTGCCGTTGAGGTTTTAGGTTATAAACCAGAAGACAATTTAGTCAAGACACACCTTCATAAATTCTCCTAAAGCAAACCATGAATGCAGAACCTCGTTACAACGATATATATTATAAACGCACAACATACCACTCACAGATCATTGATCCTGTTGATGGACATACAATCGGTTTACAAGAAATCACATCTCCGATTGACTGGCCGACTCTATTTGACAATTCACATCCAATTGAAATTGAGATTGGGTTCGGTAAAGGTAGGTTTTTGTTTGAAGCGTCAAGGTTATTTCCTCACGTAAACTATATTGGCGTGGAACGCGCGCAAAAGTATGTAAAACTAACGAAAGAACGGTTTGCCAAATACATGCAGCATTTTTCGCTGGATAAAAAATCGGGGATATTTAAGAACGTTCGCCTTGCTTGGACTGATGCGAATTTCTTTTTGACAAGATATGTACCTGATCAATCCGTGCAAGCCTATCATATCTATTTCCCTGACCCGTGGCCAAAAGCACGTCAGCAGAAACGCAGAATCTTTCGAAATAAAGATTTCTTGACAGCAATCGACAAAACACTTACGCTTGATGGTGGTAGATTGTACGTGGTAACTGACTATGCAGAGTATTATAGTGAGATACAGGAACGAATTGCACAACATACGTCTTTACAACGTGTCGTGCTGAAATCAAATGAATATAAACAAATTACAACCAATTTTGAAATGAAGTATCAATCAGAAGGTAGAAAAATCTATCGCGCGGTCTATGAAAATCTCAATAAAATAAGGTGATATAATGGCGTCTGCAGCTGCAAAAATTCTCCTAACACCAGATGAATATCTTATTATGGAACGAGAAGCGGAATTCAAAAGTGAATACCGTAACGGGCGAATAGTTGCACTGCCTGGAGCAAGTCGTCAACATAACCTTATCTCTGGCAATATATTTGGCGAGATATACTTGCAATTATTAAATAGAACATGTGAAGTTTATACAAACGATATGCGTGTGAAGGTAAGTGGTACGGGATTATACACGTATCCAGATGTTGTCGTAGTGTGTGATGAACCGCAGTTTGAGGACAATCACGTTGATACGCTTCTCAATCCAACTGTCATTGTAGAGGTGCTTTCCCCATCAACTGAGACTTATGATAGGAATGACAAGTTTTTATCCTATCAAACCCTTGAATCTCTTCAGGAATACATACTCGTATCGCAAAAGAGGGTGGGTGTTGAACAGTATGTACGACAAAACGGAACGTGGATTCTGAGAGAGTTTCATTCGCTTGAAGATGTGCTTCAACTTGCGTCAATAGCCTGTAAGTTAGCATTGCGTGCAATTTATGCAAAAGTCAAATTTTTGAGGTAGCGGAAAATGAAGGAAAATCAGCTAAAAATGTGGCTATCCCTTCCAAATACTCCGGGGGTGTATCTTATGAAAGCCTCCGACGGTTCCCCTATCTTTATCGGGAAAACGGTGAACCTACGGAGTCGAGTCCGTTCCTATTTCCAGCTGAGTGGTCACTCCGAAAACCCAGTGACTGCACAGATGATGCGGTATGTAACAGAAGTAGATTATATTATCACAAGTACCGAAATCGAAGTACTTATATTGGAAAACAATCTATTATGAAAAACGCAAGAATGTAAGGTGACATAATGGCTACTGCTACTGCAAAAATCCTACTAACCCCTGAAGACTATCTTATTATGGAACGAGAAGCGGAATTCAAAAGCGAATACCGTAACGGGCAAATAGTTGCAATGCCTGGAGCAAGTCGTCAACATAACCTGATTTCGGTTAATATCTCCAGTAGACTTCACCTGCAGTTGTTAGATAGAGGGTGTGAAGTATATGCTAACGATATGCGCGTAAAGGTAAGTGGCACAGGATTATACACGTATCCAGATGTTGTCGTTGTGTGTGATGAACCGCAGTTTGAGGACAATCACGTTGATACGCTTCTCAATCCAACTGTCATTGTAGAGGTGCTTTCCCCATCAACTGAGACTTATGATAGGAATGACAAGTTTTTATCCTATCAAACCCTTGAATCTCTTCAGGAATACATACTCGTATCGCAAAAATGTGTGGGTGTTGAACAGTTTGTACGACAAAGCGGACCGTGGATTCTGAGAGAGTTTCATTCGCTTGAAGATGTGCTTCAGCTTGCGTCAATAGAGTGTTCGTTAGCAATACAAGCAATATATGCTAAAGTCAAATTTTTGAGGTAGCGGAAAATGAAGGAAAATCAGCCAAAAATGTGGCAATCCCTTCCAAACGCACCGGGGGTATATCTTATGAAAGCCTCTGACGGTTCCCCTATCTATATCGGGAAAGCGGTAAACCTAAGAAATAGGGTGCGTTCCTATTTCCAGCTGAGCGGTCACTCCGAAAACCCACTGACTGCACAGATGATGCGGTATGTAACAGAGGTAGATTATATTGTCACAAGCACTGAAATAGAAGCACTGATTCTGGAAAATAATCTCATCAAGGCGCATCAACCACGTTATAATGTCAAACTCAAAGACGATAAACGCTACCCTTTCTTACGAGTAACTACGAATGAGCCGTATCCGCGCATTATGATTACTCGCAAAACAGATAGTGATGGTACGCGCTATTTTGGTCCCTTTGTACGGGTTCGTTCCACAAGACAAGTACTCAAACAGTTGACTAAATTGTTTCCTATCCGCACATGCACACTACCACTAAAGGAAGCAAACAATAAATACCGTGCTTGCCTTGATTATCACATCGGACGGTGTCCTGCACCATGTGCTAATAAAATTGATGTGCAAGATTACAAGAAGATCGTTAGAAAAATATGTCAGTTCCTTGGTGGGAATACAAACGCTGTCGTCCGAGACCTGAAACACCAAATGGAAGCTGCTGCAAAATCACTGGACTTTGAAACTGCTGCCAGATATCGAGATATGTTGAACGACGTACAGCAAGCTATCACGACACAGCAAAGTCTTGATAAAGTTGCAACAGTGGATGAAGATGTCATTGGTATTGCGACTGCATTTCAAAACGATCTGCAGTCAAAACTCGGAGATGTCGCTTGTGTGCAGGTGTTACACATACGGGATGGAAAGCTACTGGAACGTGAACATTATTATCTAAACGATGTACACCCCGACTTAATTCCGACTGCTGTAAGTGCGTTTGTCTCTCAATACTATCAAAATGCTGTCTTAGTCCCAAAAACTATTGTGCTACCCATGCAAGTAGAATCGGTGGAATTGATTGAAAAATGGCTTAGCGAAAAACGAGGAAATCACGTCTCACTACATGTTCCAAGGGCAGGCAGACTCAGGCAACTGCAAACTTTAGCGACAAAAAACGCTGAAGTGTTACTAATACAACGGGAACAAAGTGTCGTGTTGAGTAGCGATGTGGACCCCGCACTTGTTGAATTACAGGAATTACTTGAGATAAACCATCCACTTAGACGGATTGAAGCCTACGACATTTCAAATCTTGGAGATAGCTATGCTGTGGGTTCTATGGTTGTTCTGGAAGATGGCAAACCTACATCAAGTGAGTATCGTCAGTTTCGGATACGCGACGTTGTCGGTCAAAACGACTTTGCAATGATGCAGGAGGTAATTACACGGCGTTTCCGACGTGCTGTAACCGGTGACATTAAATTCAGTAAATTACCAGACTTGATGCTAATTGATGGTGGAAAAGGACAGTTGAGTGCTGCACAAGAAGCCCTGGATCATTTTGCTGAAGCAAAACTGGATCCTGTACCAACGCAAATTCCAATTATCGCATTGGCAAAACGGATTGAGGAGATATTTGTTCCGGGAAAACCTGAGCCAATCGTGCTCCGAGAAGATAACCCTACCTTGCATCTAATACAACGGCTGCGAGATGAAGCACATCGGTTCGCTATTACATACCACCGAAAACTACGGCAGAAAGCTCTGAGTGTGTCCGTACTTGACGAAATTCCAAACATTGGTCCGAAGCGTAAACAGGCTTTACTGCAACAATTTGGTTCTATAGATGCAATTCGGCAAGCAAGTTTAGACGAACTTTTATCCGTAAAAGGAATTCCACGCAACGTTGCTGAGAACATACACAAGAATCTGTAAAATATAACTATATTACACACCCTAACTTAATCTGATATGCTGCCCCCTTTTGTACTTTCCATTCTGTTTATGCACCATATCGTGCAACTGTTGTGAACACTAACCTGAGATTACAAGTAACCTTTGCTTTGTTGTAATGGCACATTCTTTGCTAATACAAATATAACATTGCCCATTCAGATAGATTAAAACGAAAGCTAATAAATGATAGAAAGATATACAAGAATCTTCGGAATACTCCTTATACTTCTGTGTGTTGCCTTTCTGCATGTGAAACTCTATCGTTTCTCGGCAGTGACAAATGTTGGCAACTTACAAACTCTGGTATGTTTAGGACAGGTGACAGAGATTGATACCAGTGAAGATGTAGATCAAATTCTTAGCTTCCTGATTCTCTCAGGAAAATTCCGCGGAGAATCAGTCAAATATAAAAATAACTGGATCGGACGTGCGTTCGGCGACCGTATCATAAGCAAGGGGCAAGTACTATTCCTTGAGATTCAGATGCGTGATCCTTCAAATCCATCAATTGACAGGGTCTCAATGGGTGAATACTTTCGCACTCCCTTCCTGCTTTATCTTGCCGGGGCATTAGGGATTCTCATGATACTCGTTGCTGGTATGAAAGGTGTTCGCGCAATTCTGACCCTATTTGTTACCGCACTTTCTGTTATTTTTATTCTCGTACCGCTTACCCTCAAAGGCTTCAACCCAATAGCAGTTGCATTGCTGATTGCCACATTCCTAACAATAACAACCTTCCTACTCATTACTGGCTTCAGTTACAAAGTTATCTCTGGTGTTCTGGGAACACTCGGTGGTTTAACAGCAGTTGGTATCTTATCTATTCTGAGTCAACGTCTAATGGCATTGACAGGATTAGCAACAGAATTTGGGTTTCTGGAACTCGGTCTTGCACTGTGGCGCACACCGGAGACACATCATTGGAATTTCGCAGGAATCCTGTCTGCTGGCATCATATTGGGGGCAGTCGGTGCAATGATGGACGTCAGTATGTCAATCTCCTCAAGTGTACACGAGGTTAAGCAAGTCAATCCTAATATCAGTGTCCGACAATCCATCCGTGCAGGTTTGAATGTCGGTCGGGACATCATGGGAACAATGGCAGATACGCTTATCTTCGCTTATCTCGGTGCACACATGATCACAATGATACTGCCACGTATTGAGTTTCCTGAAGCAGGTGTGTTGTATCCATTCCTCCGTATCGTCAACGAAGAAACGACAGCAGTTGCTATTGTTCAGGCAGTTGTAGGCACTATAGGATTAGTACTCACCGTACCCATTGCTGCAACAATCGCGGGATTTCTCACAAAATATACCCAGGTACGAAGAACAGCTATTCACGAAAACTTGCCTACAAAAGAAGAATTAGAAAAAGTATTCGGGAGTGAAGCTGACCATAGTGGTTATCGCATTTTCTCCAGTAGGAATGCAGTACCCATCGCAATGCTGATGGTTTTGATAGGAACAGTCTTTGTTTTCTATAATATACGCGGACAATCCGCAACAATTTCAGAATATCGTAATGAAAATGGACAACTCATTTCAAAACAGGAATATGTAAAAGGCAAAGTAATTCGCTTGCTTGAATCAAATGGTGATTTTCTTTTTACAATAGATGACTCTATCAAAACAGATTTGGACAAGAAAAGACTACCAACGACCTTAAGAAATGCGTTTGCGAAAAACAATATTTCTCTATCCTATGATGTCAATGTTTCAATAAAACCATGGAAAGATAGCCGTTGGTTAATCACAGATGTAGAATACGAACAGACATTCAGCATACGCACCGCACAAGATGGAACAAACACCCTTAATGTATATGATTCCGAAACTGAACACCATATACTTGAGGTAAAAATGCTTGGGGGCATGTATAAAGGTAAACACTTAGTTTTACGCAATATCGTCAATCATAGCATGCCGTTGTTGAGTATTCCAGCTGAACCCGGTGATATTGTCCTATGCAAAGTTGGGGGAGATTCAGAGAAAATTAGTATAGTCAATATCGTGCAAGAATATTCGCGAGATAAATTCCTTATCTGGTTTGTTGGTGGGATGTTTCTGCTGATCATCCTTGTTGGGAGAAGTGAGGGAATACGTACTGTTTGCGCAATGATGATTTCTGGTGCAGTGATATATTTTTTCATGCTACCTCTCATTACGCAAGGTATGAACGCGGTTATCGTTGTAACATTGACTTCGGGTGTAGTTGCGTTTGTCTCTTTAGTCTTCGTCATAGGACCCAGTCGGAAGACATTTGCTGCTGTGTTGGGGACAATGGGCGGTATTCTTGTTGCTGGCTTGATAGTACTGTTTGCACAGAAGCAGCTGCATTTCAACGGTTTAGAGGATGCAATGGCCGCAGATATTGTTGAAGCAACGCGAACACAGACATTTGATTTTGTGCAACTTCTGTTAGCAGGTATGTTGATGGGTGTGTTGGGTGTAGCAGTTGATGGAGCAATTGAAGTGGCATCCA
The DNA here is from genome assembly GCA_963663765.2 of Candidatus Poribacteria bacterium. GTDB lineage: Bacteria > Poribacteria > WGA-4E > WGA-4E > WGA-3G > MSPOR6. The sequence goes on from CAXXUA010000005.1 coordinate 56,422, forward strand.
GTATGGAGGAGATACGTCGTGCAAATCCAAATATGCCAACATTGCGGTTGATTGCGTCTGGACTCAATGTTGGAACTGATATCCTCGGTACTATGGTGAATACCTTGGTGTTCGCTTATCTTGGGGTGGACTTGTTGCTCGTTATAACGATTGTCGCACCAAATAGTGAACTGTTTAAAGAACCTGCTGTGCAGTTACTGAGCGTAGGAGTCGTGTCTGCGGAGATTGTGCGGCTACTTGCAGGGACACTCGGTTTAGTGTTAGCAATTCCGATCACTGCGGTCATTTGTGCCTTTTGGAATCCCAAGAAAGTGTAGGGTCAATAACTATCGATCTGACATTTCTCAATAACACTACAAATCCACTAACAATCACTACAAAAAAGGTATAATCTCATGAAAATGCGATTTGTTTGAAGAATTAACTTGATTAATAATGCCTGAATACCCCTCCAAATAAAAAATACTAAATTTGATTATACTTAGGAGGACATCTCATGCATCATCAGATTATCAAATCTGTAAAGTTTTTTCAACATCTTCTTTTTTCTCGTTTTCGCCGTATTCGTTCACAAATCGTTGACACATTACTATTGTTATCCGTTTGTCATCTTTATGGTCTGTATAATCTGAATCAAGTTGCGGATACGTTAGCACGTCCCAAAGCTGGACTTTATCGGAATCTTCATGCAATGAGCTGGCTTCACTGGTAATGCTTGAATGTGCGGCTCGGATGCCCTATGGCAATTGTGCTCAGTCAACATCTGTTTGATTGTTTTTCATGAAAATGGTATCATTAGACTCAAGATAATTGTTCAAATAACTTGGAGTCTCTTATGTCAGCAAAACAATTTAGAGTATTTCTTGATCATGATCAACGAGATTACCTCATTGATTTCATTTCTTCTGGTATTGAATCTGCACGAAAACTTACGCGTGCAAGGATCTTATTGAAAGCCAACGAAGGCGAGTGTGGACCTGCTTATGACGATAATCAGATATAAGAAGCTCTTGACGTTTCAAAACCTAATATTGAGAGAAAACGTAATACCTTTGTGCTTGAAGGACTTACTGCCGCACTGACCCATAAAAAGCGGACTGACACACCAAGCAAAAAGTTTGATGGAGAAAAAAGCACATCTTATCGCTTTAGTTTGCTCAGACCCATCTGAGGGTTACGGTACATCCTGCTTAAATCTATATTTTATGAAAAACCCTCCTAAGAATCAATACAAAACATAGGTTATATTATGAATAATACTCACACGAATATAGGTCTATTTGTCGCATCTCTTGGTGTTCTCTTTCTCAGTTTTTGTCTATTCTCACTATGCTATGCACAGGATACAACGCAAGACGCAACACAGACGAATTCTTTTGAACGCAAGGTTAGAGTTGTATACTTTTTGCCTAATAACCGTACATATCGTCAGGAATTGGAAGATCGTATCAGAACACAGATCGTTTATATTCAATCGTTTTATACGAACCAAATGGCAGCACACGGATATAGTGGTATGTCTATTCGTATTGAAAGGGATACAGATGGTATTATCGTAGTGAATCGTCTTGATGGAAGATTTCCGAGTTCATATTACAATTCGGCTTTATCTGAAAAGCAAGAAGTAGACGCAGCTTTTGATACAAAGAAAAACATTTATTTAGTGGTCAGTGATAAAAATAAAACAACTGGGTACGGTGATAAACGCTCTAAAATCGGTGGTGCTGCTTATGTTGGTGGAAACTTTCTGAATGAAACGATGTGGAATACAGCAGCACACGAACTTGGACATGTTTTCGGTTTACCACACGATTTCAGAGGACCACCTTTCATCATGTCATATTCTTACAAAAGGAAAAATGTTTCGATCTCTGAATGTGCTGCGAAATATCTATCTGTACACCCTTATTTCAATACAAGTATACCATTAGCAACTGGAACTAATCCAATAGTAGAAATATTGTCATCACTTGAGTTTACATCAGATGTTGAAAGTGTACCAATAAATCTAAATATTGCGGATAATGATGGATTACACCAAATTCGATTATTTAGTACAAGTATCATCACTTGTCGTGATTTATCTGGCACATCTGCGAAAGTAATATTTGATTATGATGGACATTCCAAAAACTTAGGCTCCGTTGGTCTCTCAGATAAAAGAGACCATTATATGCGTGTTGATGTTATTGATGTTCATGGAAATGAAACTCAAACAAGTTTCCTATTGACAAATACAAGCATACCAGAAACAACAAATCTTCCTCCCGTTTTTACGGAAGGTAAAAGCACAAGACGCTTTGTTCAAGAAAATATATCATCTGGTAGAAATATAGGTATCCCTGTTGTTGCAATAGATCCGGAAAATAATAGATTGCAATACTCTTTGTCTGGAATCGATACTTATTCATTTAGTCTAAATAGAAATACTGGACAATTAAAAAGTCGTGCTACTCTTGATTATGATATGAAAAAGAAATACAGGGTGACGGTAAATGTTCGTGATTTCAAAGGTGGAATCGACTCTATTGATGTCACAATAAACGTTATACCAATCGGTCAACATGTCAAACATAAACAAATCAGTTTTAGTGAGTTAATGTATGCTTCCAGAGGCGGACCAGAGTCGATGCCACAGTGGATAGAATTGTATAACAATAGAAAAGACAAAGATATAGTCCTGACTGGATGGACACTTGAAATAGAAGCACTTGATGAAGACGGTATTCATCGCCATTATGTTGTTAGACTTGACAGTTTTACAATACCTCAACAACAGACTGCACTTATCGTGACGTGGACAGGAAGGCAAACTGATAATATATCTACCTCACGTGTTTACAGGTTCTATGAATATCATCATTATACGATCAACACAAGAGAAAATCGCAACAAAGTCATCGGACAAGTCGGGTTTTGCTTAAAATTATATGATAGTGAAGCCACTCTCATTGACATTGTTGGTAATCTTGATGGTAACCCCGACACAGAAGACAAACCGCAATGGGAGATACCCGCTGGCACAACAGAAAGAGACCTACGTACTTCTATTTTACGTAGGTATGAAATAGATGCCGATGTTCCAAAAGATGGCACAGTAAAAAACAATTGGAAACGCGCAACCGATCTACTACCATTGGTAGTCAACAGTGTCTGGGGACTCGCAACCGATATCGGCAACCCAGGGTATAAGTCAAACTTCCCTTTACCTGTATCGCTTTCACAGTTCCGTGCATATACAACAGCGGAAGGCACACTCATCACTTGGACAACCGAGTCTGAGTTGGAGAATGCAGGGTTCAATATATTACGTAGCAATACACGCAACGGTGAATACATACAGATCAATAATAAACTTGTTATTGGGGCAGGCACTACTGGCAACAAAACCCAATATACATGGACAGACACAACGACAAAACCGAATGTGGAATACTACTATCGGATAGAAGATGTATCTTTTAAAGGGGTGAAAAAGGTGTTATCAACAGCACGAATCAAGGGTTTACTGTCTGCAAAAAATAGGTTGGTAATACAATGGGGATCATTAAAATCTAAAGTATTGCCTAACCAATAATTGAAAGTTGGGATCATAATGAAAATGTCAAAGATTGAACCTTTAACTCGGAACCCTGTAATCAATGCAATTGTTAAATCAACCATATGTATACTCTTAGATCAATGATCAATTTTCACTGAAATTGTCCGAACTAATTCTACATAAAGTTGTTATTACGCTCAATAACTTTCGTATTTTTTTAATAGTGCCACATCTCATCAAAATCTAAAACAACAGTGTTTGTCTCTTGTTCGGCAGGTTGTACGTGTTAAATACCAACTTTCTAATCCTTTGCAAGTGTGTAGTCGGGGAATAAGAATACACATGTTAATATCGCATTCATTGATAACCCATGACAATAAAGAAAACCACTAACGCACGCAACCAAAGTGAAATTCCTCTTGGTGAGAGAAGGGTAAACTGAAGACCGCAAGATTTACATTTATATCTTTATTATCATTTATCTATACAATTTTTGACACAGTGTGCAAGTTCATAACGATAACATGACATACAACAAACCTCACTTTACAATATCTAATAATGACATTGGAGTGAATATTCTGGATTTAGTGCTTGTAGCATATGCTATTGTGGAGGCGGAAACGGATCTTAACGGTCATGTTGTTGCGAATATCCAGGACTTGGTCATTATCGCAAATGCGCTCGGGAATACAACTTCTTCTCAGTAAATCAAAAATAAAGCTAGTCTTTGAAACCTTATCCTGCTGTACCTTACGACTTTCAAAACTCTATACACCATTTTAATAAGTCAGGACTTACGCAGTTTTCTTGATTTAATCATAAATTGTGACGAAAATGATGCCATTATCAGCGTTTTTATGGGTTTCCGGCGCGCTTACAAAGCACGCCTACCGGTGTGTGCGTAAGTCCTGTAAGTTTAGCATTAACCTCTATACAGAGTCCGCATCTGTTTGATCACTTTAGGTAATTTGGCAATCACCGTATCAATTTCTTCTTCAGTTGTGTTTCTTCCGAGTGAAAATCGCACTGTCCCTTGCGCTAATCTTGGCGGTAATCCGAGAGCTGCAAGGACATGCGACGGTTCCATAGACCCCGAAGTACAAGCTGAACCCGTTGACACACAAATTCCCTCCATGTCTAATCGCAATATAAGACTTTCACCCTCTACCGATTCGAAAGAGATATTGAGTGTACCTGGTGCACAATATTCTGGGTGTCCATTGTAATGTAAGCGATCAATGTGTACGTTCAATCCCTCGCGCAGCTGCGTAGTGAGTTCGTTTAGATGTTGTAAGTATGTTTCTCGCTCCTGCTTCGCTAGTTCTGCTGCAACACCAAGACCGACAATCGCAGGCACATTTTCTGAACCTGCACGTCTATTACGTTCATGTGATCCCCCGTGTACAAGGTTTGCTAAGCGAGCACCTCTGCGGATATATAGAACCCCAATACCTTTTGGCGCATATATTTTATGTCCCGATAGCGTTAACAGATTCACACCGATCTCTTGTACATCTACATCCAATTTGCCAATGGATTGTACAGCATCTGTATGAACAACGATCTCTTGTTCTTGCGCAACTTGGCAAATTTCCTCAAGCGGTTGAATTGTGCCGTTCTCATTATTGACATGCATGATGGAAATCAGTATCGTGGTCTCTTGAATGGCAGAACGGAGTTGCTCTATATCTATCCGTCCATAGCGATCTACAGGTAGGTAGGTTATTTCAAATCCACGTTGCTCAAGATATTGGCAGGTGTGCAAGACAGCATGATGCTCTACCGATGAGGTGATGATGTGATTGCCTTCCCCACGACTTTTTTGCAGCTCAGTTACCCCTTTTATAGCATGATTGTCTGCCTCAGTACCACTTCCAGTGAAAACAATCTCACTTGGACTTTTGGCACCAATAAGTTCTGCTACCTGTTCCCGCGCGGTATCAATTGCGTTTCGTGCTTCGCGTCCATAGGCATGTATACTTGAACCATTACCGAACGCATCGGTAAGATAGGGCATCATTGCGTCCCGAACTTCAGGTCGTAATGGTGTTGTGGCGTTGTAGTCAAGATAGATTCTTTTCATATCTTTAAGGAATGTCGTGTCAGTACGATGGTTAGTAGAGTTCTGTCAAGTTTATCTGTTCTGCTAAAACAAATCAGTTAGGTGTGTAGGTTAATCGTAAGTACGGAAATTGAGAAACGTCATCCGATTAGAAGTAATATTAACATCTTTTATGGACATACGATCCCTAACTAATCCATTGGTATCCAAAAAAGAAAGCGAAATATTATGTGTTCCTTCGGGAAGGGGCATCCGCACCATATATATTTGATTGGGAAGAGTCTGCCATGAACGTGTATCCGCACTTTCAGTGATTGCACCTGCGAGATTCACAACTGCTCCTAATATTTTATTTTGTTTCTTTGCTTTCTTGGTTAGTAAGTATTTTCCTAACGCGCGTATTAACGTACGGATGATGATTACGCCACGTTGTGATTTCATGGTTTCTATTGCCAACGTCTCCACATCTTCTATTAACACGCCAGAGGTCGTTTCTCCGCCTACCGAAACCCGAATACCGTTGTAAACAGGACGATTTGAATGTATTATCGGTATTGCAACACGCAAGAGATATTCTAATTCTACTTCATCAACAACCATGCCTTCACGGGTATGGAGAGTTCGGGCAAACTTTATGGAGTCATCGTTATCTTCCTCTCCAAACTTATCAACTTTGAGGATAGGGAACGTCAGTGATTCCTCTAACTTCCGTGGCACATAACCCGTTTCATAAAAGAATATCAACTCACCATTGTTTTTTGGAAGTGAAGGTGATTCGCCGTATTGATCAAGATAACGTTCATAATCATCGGTAAAGTTGAGTCTGCGGGACAGACGTACAAGCGAATGACCGACATCTTCTGGAATTGGCACACCCGTTAATTCAGCGGCATTCTTATAGTATTCTGCTGCTTGCTTAAATGAAATCAGGGCATTATTCCACTCACCTGCGGCTTCAAACACTAATCCAGAGAAGTGTGCAAGAAACCCAGTTCCAAAAAAGTTATATTTATCATCTTCACCCTTGAAGTATTGAATGAGATTAGAAGCACGACGACATTCAACCAAAGCACCTTCTAAATTATCTGCGTAAATATAATTCAGAGCACTATAGTAATGACTCAATAACCTTTCATACTTGGTGCCTGTATAAGGACGGACATTATCTGAGGTAATCAACGAAAGAGCTTCTTTGGATACACTTTTGGTGAAACGATCCTCTGCGATCATTTCCGCTTCTTCAAATGCTTTACTACTTTCAGAAAATAGGTCAGCGTAATGGGCAACTATTGCTAACTCATATTGAAATGGGATATCAGGTTTTTTAGGTGAGTTCTTATTGAGATAATTGTAAGCATTTTTGGGGTTACCAGATTGCAATCCATTTTTGACCGTTTGGAATTTATAACTGGAACACCCTATTAACAAAGATGCAATAACTAATATGGGTAGTATTTTTTTCATAGGTATATCAAATATATAACAATGAGAGTAGGCGGGTATAAGGACCCGCCCAAAAATCAATGTTAGAATTAATCTCAATAGGATTTACATTTTAAATTTTCCACGTCCAATGAATTTTTTAATTTTTTCCTGACCGATCCATACTTTTTCATTACTTTCAATATGAGTCAAGGTCAGATCGGTTTGGTAAAACACGACTTGTTTACCGCCTTCGCGATCCTCAATGGTATTGATCTCACCCGTCATCATATAGTCTGCACCGAGTTCGCGTCCCATCCGTTTGATGGTCTCAATTGCTGCATTTTCGCTCTGATCCGCACGTTCTTCTCTGATTTCGTCACGCTCACTCTTGCTGGACACAGGACGGACTTTGCCAGAATTGATAAATGCACGTTCAATATCGCTGACAAACGTTTGGGTAGCAATATGTTCCATACTTTTATTTCGGATTGCACCCACAATTACGATTGGTTTGGCAGATGCGGAAGTCATATGATTAGTAAGCCAGACGTGACCTAAGCAGTCATCGATCATCGTTTCCGCTACCAAGCGGGAATCTGTATCATTCCATCTACCAGATAGGTCAACAGTGGTGTCACTATCAATTCGGGTGACCTGTTTACCGCTACACCCCGCAAATGCAACGATCGCAATAAGTAGCATACTTGTCAATACTTTGTACATTTGATTTACTCCTTTGTAGAGTTATATATGGTAGATTATGGAATTAATTACACACACGTTGGTAGGAGCGACCTCCCGGTCGCGACCAGGAGGTCGCTCCTACCTGTTAGTGTATAAATATTTTCATATTTCACCAATAATAGAAAATAAGTGGTATATCTTTTAGAAATCTAAATCTGCTTCAAGCAAAATTCTATCAACAAAACTATCAAGTGCCATCGCACCAATATCTCCTTCATCTCGGCTACGGACACTGACGGTTCGGCTATTTTGTTCTCTCTCACCAATAATTAGCATATACGGCACCCGTCGTAAACGGGCTTGTCGTATTTTCGCTCCTATTTTGTCGTCACTATTATCTAACACAACACGACAATTTTTCTGCAATAGAAGCTGCTGAACTTCTGTAGCGTAATCAACAAACTTTTGACTAATTGTCATCACCACACATTGCACAGGTGAAAGCCATGTTGGAAAAGCACCCGCATAATGCTCAATCAGCATTGCGATGAACCTTTCAAAACTTCCACAAATAGCACGGTGAATTACAACAGGTCTCTTTTCAGATCCATCAGATGCAACATAGATCAGTTTAAACCTTTCAGGCAGCTGAAAATCAAGTTGGACAGTCGCACATTGGATATCTCGGTTCAATGAATCACGCACCTGAAAATCAAGTTTGGGTCCATAAAACGCCGCTTCTCCAGGACCCACTGTATATTCAATCTGATTGTTCTTCAGCACAGACTCAAGAATATCTTCCGCACGATTCCAGACATCTACATCCCCCATGAACTTTTCCGGGTTCCGAGTGCTGAAATCACATCGGAACGGCAGGTCAAAACTACCGTAGATGCGTTGGAATAGTCCGAGAATACGTTCATATTCGTCAGCAATCTGGTCTTCTGTAACGAAGTTGTGTGCATCGTCTTGACACAATTGCCGGACGCGCGACAATCCGCTTAGGGTACCAGTTGCTTCATTCCGATGTAGAACACCCTGGTCATGCAGACGATACGGTAAATCACGATAACTATGTCGTGTGCTCTTGTATATTAGCATGTGCGCGGGGCAATTCATCGGTTTGAGCGCACTCGTAGGTTCACCATCTTCATTTTCAATCAGAAACATATCATCTTTGAAATGTTCCCAATGTCCAGAAGTTTCCCACAAACTACTGTCATAGATAAGTGGGGTACGTACCTCTTGATAACCTTCACTAAGATAAAGCTTTCTCACTTTCTCGGATAAATGGTTGTAAATGAACGCTCCTTTTGGAAGCCAAAAAACACTCCCTGGGGATTCGGGATGCATTTGAAATAACTCCAATTCTCGTCCCAATTTCCGATGGTCGCGCTTCGCAGCCTCTTCGCGTTGCTTCAGATATGCATATAGGTCATTTTTTGTTTCCCACGCAGTACCATATATCCGTTGTAATTGCTCACGATTGCTATCCCCACGCCAATACGCACCAGAAACACGGAGCAGCTTAAAATATCTACATTCCCCTGTTTTCTCTACGTGCGGTCCCTTACAAAGGTCTGTGAAATCACCGTTATGATAGATTGAAACGCCTTCATCAGCAACACCTTCATCGGTTGCGCTAACCTCACGATCAGAAATTCCCTCAATCAATTCAAGTTTAAATTTCTGATTACGTTCAGCAAACCATTCACGAGCCTTTTCATAGTCCCATGTCTCCTGCATAAAAGGCACATTGGTCTTAATCATTGCCTTCATGTGTTTCTCTATTTCAGGAAAATCATCGGGTGTAATCGGACGGGGGACCTCCATGTCATAATAGAATTCGTTTTCTATTGGAGGTCCAATTGCAAGTTTGACAGTATGTTCACCGTCAGGAAATAATTGTTGAACTGCATACGCCAAAATGTGTGCAGTAGAATGACGCAACCGTTCTAAATAGTCTTCTGGTTGATTAGTTTCTTGCATTAGAAAGTACTCTCAAATTCAATATAGTTAGATCAATATATTATTGACCGAGTCATTCACATGTAACGTTTTTTCATTACGATAGATTACATTTAATAATTTAAAATCTCAATGCAGTTTATGCTACATTGTTGACAACTAAGGTTCCAACAATGAAAACAGCACAACCGACTCACTGCAAGGATGCCTGCAATGAATTATCCAATTTCCTTCGGAGAATGATACCCCACTGACCAACAACCCAAAGTGTGTTGCCATTTTTCGCGCGTCTAATCACATACAGATTGTTGTCAATATCGGTGTGTTCCTGTACCCACGTTTCACCACCATCCGTTGAACGGACTATTGTTCCTTCGTCACCAACAGCGTAAATCTTCTGCTCGGAAATTGCTACGACACCATTTAGATTCTTCGTGACACCAGTCATGATGGGTTTCCAAGTGAAACCGCCATCAGTAGTTTTTATCACAAGTCCACCTTCTCCAACAGCCCATCCCTTCCGCTTAGTGGCAAATGAGACTGAATGGAGATTGCGGTACGTATTTGATTCGTGCATGCGCCAGTAATCACCACCGTTGATAGTTCTTTGAATTGTTCCAGTATGTCCAACTGCCCAACCAAGTGGTGCGAATTTCATATCTACACTCATCAGTGGGTCGTTTGCAGTGGTACGTTGGAGAGTCCATGTGGGACCTCCATCTTTGTTGTGGATAATGTCACCATACCTACCAACTCCCCAACCCTCAGAGAACTTACCAAAAGCAACATCATTCATAGAAAATCTGGTCGGTGGGTCACCTTCAATAAATGGAGGACGTTCAGGTGTGTCACCAGCAGTCCATATTTTGCCATCCGTTGTATAAAGGACTGTCCCGTCACGCCGCATTGTCCAACCCCATTTTGGTTCAAGACTCGCGAAGTGTATCCCGATAAGCCCTTGGCGTGGTTGAACACCAAGTTTTTCCCATGTTCTGCCGCTATCTTGTGTTTCAAACAAACTTCCATCACTATCTGCTATCCACCCGATTTTATCGTTGTAAAACAGTACTTCTCGTAAATCATTTCGCTGCTGTTCACCGAGTTGCCGTTCCCATGTTTTTCCACCGTCAGTTGTGTGATAGATGCTCCCCGAACCCCCGACTGCCCATGCATGTTGGGCATCAAGGAAGTATACACCGGCAATACCACCACCGCGTCCGAACCGTCTTCTCTGTTGCGGTGCAGGTGGCGGTGGTTGCTCTGCAGATTCGTTTGGATTCGCCTGTTCATTGGTTGGTGGCAGCAGGCCTTCAGGTGTCAAGCGACCCGGGCGTTGCCGTTCCTGACGGAGTTGTCTTTGGAATAACTCAACAAGTGATTCCTCTGTAGCTGATTCACCTTCATCCTCATTCGCATCAGTCTCAGTATTTTCAGTAATTTCAGGTAAAGGTTGTGCAATTTCGATCCTGCGTTCTCCAGTTACGACTGTCACCGGTTCCCAAGTCCCACCTTGGTCTTCAGTAATGTAGGCGCCACCACCCCCATTTCCCCAAGCAGCCGTATGTGAACTAAATGTAATACGTCGTAATCCACGCGGACTTTGGGAGGCAGAACGTAATTTCCATGTTTCTCCACCATCCTTTGTCAACAAAGAATCACCATTTCCCATAATTACCCATCCCTGTTTGCTATCTGCAAAATGAACAGCAATCCCTGGTTGATTAGTCTTTGCAAGTATCTTCCAATAATTTCCACCATCCACAGTGTGAAGAACAAATCCACCATCCCTACGTTGCGGTGCAACAGCCCAGCCTTCCTGACTATTTATAAAGTGTAAGTCTGTGATGTTCTGGTTTGTTGTCCCCGTCTTCTGAACTTTCCAAGTCCTTCCACCGTCGGTTGTGTGTAAAACTTGCCCAATCGCAGCACCTAACCAACCTTCCTTCTCGTTGATGAACTGCATCATACTAATTCGTGGTAGATTTTTTTGTGTTGTTCGGAGAATGGGTTTCCAAGTTTCGCCCCCATCTATTGTCTTAAGTAGAACACCAGCACCAAGAATAAACCCATGTTTTTCATCAATAAATTCCACATCGCGCAGACTATCACTCACACCACTGTGTTGTGGCAACCAAGTTTTTCCACCATCCGTTGTCCGCGCAATAGCACCTGCTGAACCGACTGTCCATCCTTTTGTTGTGTCTACAAAATATGTATCTGTAAAATCTGTTCGCCAAGTTGCTTGCTGAATAATATCCCAATGATAGACGACAGGTACATTCGGTGTTTCATCTTCAACGACAACGACTTCAGGATCCGCTGCGACTGGTGGTAATTTCGCTGGTAATTCGGTGTTGTCAACGGAATAACGCATCGCTATTCCACCTTTTCCAACTGCAACAACACCATTAGGTGAAAGTGCTAATCCGTATAGATCATTTTCAGTTCCGCTTTCTTGCTTTTCCCATTTTTTACCAGCGTTCACGGTCGTCAGCATCACCCCATTATCCCCTACTATTAAACCGTGTTTTGCATCTGCAAAATAGAGTTTATTCAAATTCTCTTGTGTGCCACTATATTGGGTATTCCATGTCTTGCCACCGTCTATTGTATGTAAAATTTCACCAAATTGTCCAGCAATCCATCCCACATTTTCATCAACAAAGTATACCGCGTAGAGTTCATTAAATGTATCAGTATGCTGCTGAACCCAGGTTAAACCGCCATCCTGTGTTGCGAGACATACACCAGGCCATCCAATCGTCCAACCCTTTTTGTCGTCAAGGAAAAATACACCTTTCAGCATAAGCGAATGAAAATCCCCGACCGGCGTCTGCGGCAGCCATGTTTGCCCTCCGTCAATAGTATGGATAATTGTACCTAAGTCACCGACAATCCAACCGACTTGTGCATTGATAAAATGTGCGGCTCGGAATGTAAACTGTACAGGTGCACGTTGAGGTTCCCAATTGGCACCACCGTCATTCGTGTGAACAATAAGTCCGCGTTCACCGACTGCCCACCCATGTTTATCTGTCGCAAAATAGATGTTCCATATCCCATCCCAGATATCGTTATCCAACTCATTCCAAGTTTTTCCACCATCGTTGCTCATCACCATACTACCTCGGCGACCAACTGCAATTGCACGGTCCGCATCCGCAAACTGTACATTCTGCAGATCGTTGGCAGTCGTTCCGCTGACCATCTCCCAAGTTGCACCCGCATCTGTCGTTCGCAAAATAGTTCCTGACCATCCAACTGCCCAAGCTTCTTTAGGTGTCGTAAACTGAACACCTATTAGATTGTTTTCTGTACTACTTTCCATCAACTGCCAATTTTTACCACCATCCTGTGTGCGTGTGATGAAACCGACATCTGCAACGGCAATTCCGTTGTTCTTATCTGTGAAATGAATGCTATTTATCGTATCTCTGACATGTCCATTAATTAAAGGTATGCGACTATCTTGACGTTCCCAATTGACTCCGCCTGTAGTCGTATGAAAGATTGACCCGTCACTCCCGGCAATCCAACCTTCATTTTCACTGATGAAAAAGACATGTTTGTTATCATTGATCATTCGGTCGCGTTCACCCTCAAACCGATTACTCTGTTCTTGCCAAGATTCTCCTCCAGATACGGTATTGAAAATTCTATCATACGTGCCTACAACCCACCCATTATCATCGTCTACGAACCAAACGCCGTTAAGCGGGAATTCACTCACGTTCTCATAACTTTGCCAAGTCTTTCCACCGTTTTTTGTGTAGAGGACATCAGCACCTTCACCCACAATCCAACCCTCTTTCGTATTTGCAAAGAAAACATCGCGCAACATTGCAATTGAACCACTATCTTGCAAGTTCCAATGTCTTCCGCTATCATCGGTTGTAGCAATCAAGCCTTCATCGCCTACTGCCCATCCGTAGCGCTCATTCACAAAGTAGACAGCTTTAAAGTCACCCGATGTATCCACTTCCTGCTTTTTCCACGTTTTGCCACCATCGTCAGTGTGGACAATTGTGCCTTCAAGTCCAACAAGCCATCCCTGTTTAACGTTGACAAAATGCAGATCAGTAAAATTCGTCTCCCAATCGGCTTTTCGGGTAGCTTCCATCTTAACACAACCGTTGATAAAAACCATTGAACACAAAATTACAACTATCAAAAATGATGCGAAATTACCCCCAAAGCTACTCCCCAAAAAAGCATTATACTTAGATTGCATTCTGATTTACCTCCGATTGTCTAATAATATGAGTCCTGACCGAAAAGACCTGAGCGCATCGCCGCAATTAATACCGCAACTCCTACACAAAGAATAATAAGTCCAATCTGAAAAAATAAAGATTTTCTTTCTCCTAACCTCTGTATGACCTGAATCCCTCCAACCTGTGCTAAAACTGGTGAAACTGCTAATAGCAGCACACAAACTGATGGCACTTCATTGAAAAAATATCCGTTCATCCAAATACCAACGAATAAAAAAACTACCACTGGCGATAAACTAAGTGGAAGAACGTGCCAATTATTATCCGACTCAGTTTTCACAACGCGTTTTAAAACAAGAGTGACCAGCCACATCACCCCGAAAAGAGCAACAACTATACCAGCATGTAACGCTATTAGCAATGTACCTGAAAGTACAAAAACCAAAGCAGTAGCACCAGAAAGACCAAAGTACACAAACGTAACCGAAGCACCAGATGGCAACGCAGAAAAACTCTGTTCTACTATATTCCAAACAATGAATATCCCTACTGCAAGACATATCCACCAGATCATTCCCTCAACGGGTCCCCAAGTGTGACGATAGTATGAATTATCCAATAGGATACGCGGTAAAGCAACGGAATAAATGAACTGTGTAATTAAACGTTGTTTTCGTGAAGAATCCCAAAATGTGCTACTAATTATCGCAAAAATTGCAAAATAGAATAACCATTCAAATCCTTCTTTTGGCGGAAATGCTGGATTCTTTTCCAAGATAAGATATGCAATTATGTAACCAATTCCCATAGCATCTGCAATTAACCAATGCAGATGTTTCTTGTCCCCTTCGCGCATCCTAACATAAGCGACTGCAGCGTATATTTTGCCACAGACGATAGCAGACAAAAGCATACTGACAATCAAAGCATTCAAAGTCGGCATTGCTTATGTCTCCACAATATAGTCGAACTCATTATCTAAATGCTTATTTTTTTCCTGCTTCAATACTCACAATAATTTGGATATCGTCCTTTACCCCATCCATGCCGAAGTCAATACCGTATTCGCTTCGTTTTATGTCAAAGACAGAATGGAATCCCATGACTTCTCCGGCCTGTGGTAACTTCGTTTTTCCAGTAATTTCAACATCCACCGTGATAGATTTCTTCACTCCATGTAGTTCAAAATCGCCCGTGACTTCGAACATATTTTCCTGTCCTGCTTTTGCATTCACCTTCGTACTCTTGAATGTAATCACAGGAAACTGTTTTGCACTGAAGAAATCCTGACTTCTGAGATGTTGGTCGCGCTTTTCGTTGGCAGTATCAACGCTTGCAGTTTTTACTTCAAATTCAACCTTGTTCTTGGACATAACTTCTTCATCAATAGAAATATTACCGGAAAAGTCGTTGAAACGACCATAGAAGTAAGCAACACCTAAATGTTTAGCACGGAATAAAACCGATGAATGCACAGCATCAATTTGATATGTCTCGGTAGCATTCTGAGATTCAGAATGATCGGAAAAAGTTATAATAAGTAATCCTAAAACCAAGAGACCGCTTAACGGTAAAAGCAGACTACGTTTAAACTCTGTTTTCATTGCAAACAATTCCTTCAAATTTGTTATAGTAACAGGACTTACGCAGTTTTCTTGATTTAATCAATAATTATGATGAAAATGATGTAATTATCAGCATTTTTATAGGGTTCCAGCGCGCTTACAAAGCACGCCTACCGTTTTTACGTAAGTCCTGAGTAATTGATAATTAACTTCCTTAATACACAATTGAAGTATACCTTACTTTTACCAATGGAGTCAACCGAAAACCGTTAGGTTAGGTGTGTAAACTTTTATGCCACCTTTTGTGTCAGAAACACAAATTACTACCCATCACGCAGATTTTACGGATAATACCCCGCGACCTATTGTCTTGCTTATCTAAGGCTTATCAAAAGCCATAAAACCTCAGGCATGGATCTTATCCGCGTCATCTGTGTCATCCGCGATTCCGTAAATTCCCCACGAATTGCTAACCTACCTATCTAAAGTCGGGTCTGACGTCTCTCCTACAACAGGACAATCCCACAATAGAAACCCAATAGATTATACATGATATCTATTGTTCTCAAATCAAAAAACACAACAGATCCTCACCATCAAAAGGTATAAAATTACCCATACTCTCAAATGAAATCCAAACTTTTCCTCTTATACAATCGAGTACCACCAAAATGAAAGACCGACAAATTAAAGAACTCAAAAGCAGCTGACAAATCCGAAACAAATACAAAAATACGCTTCAAAAAAACGATAAAAAATCCATTTAGTTGTTTTTTTCAAATTTTCGCAAATTCAATAAACCTTCATGAACCCATACCACGACACGATCAATAACACTTATGAAAAAAACAACTAAAAAATTCCACAATTAGGACGTGTTTCACAAAAAACTGGGATTAAAAGCTCTAAATAACAAGAGTACATTACGACAATTGAATACCTTTAGGTGTATAAGCATTTTACTTGCATATTTAAAAAGTATATGTTAGAATTAACGATATTGTGAAAAATAAGAAAAAAACCCAGCAGAACCCTACTATTACTGTCAATAGAAAAGCTCGGTACGACTATCATTTGAGTGACCGCTATGAGGCAGGTATCGTTCTGCGGGGAACTGAAGTAAAAGCAATAAGAAATGGACAGTTCAACCTATCAGATAGTTATGCACAAATAACTGATGGAGAAGTGTTCCTTGTTGACGCGTTTATCGGTTTATACAATCAAGGTAATCGCATGAATCACGAACCGAAACGTCCGAGAAAACTCTTGTTGCATCGTACCGAAATACACAAACTTGAACGATCTGTCAGAAATAAGGGTATGACACTAATTCCAACCCGTGCTTACTTCAACAGTGGTAAGGTCAAGGTGGAAATAGCAGTCGCACAAGGTAAACGTGAATACGATAAACGCGATAAAATTGATCGCGAACACGCAAACCGAGAAATCCGTTCCTATACATAATGACTTACAATAATAATGTGGGGGTGAATTTTGGTTTCGACGGAGGTAATTGCGATACAGGTTGCATGTCGAGGTCTCCGCAGGCCTCGTAAAATAGGCGGAACCATTTTAATTGCTGATCAAGAATTAGCACTAGCTGCTTAATACAGCTACACTTGGCTGACCTGTTTCCCGTCAGGGATGCTAAAGTGCCGCAATACGGGATAGCGGTTCGTTCCCTCTCAAGGAACACTCCGTGAAACTCTACTTGAGATAGCCATTTACGGCTCCCGCACAGGGGTGCCTGAAGGGTGATACTCAAACCTGTGATAAGCATGTAGTAGCCTTTATCAATATGCTTTCGGACGCGGGTTCGATTCCCGCCACCTCCATCACTACATAGAATAATATGTCAATTTGAACGTGTAAGTTATTGGCATATATTCTGTGTATAGTTATTTTCACTTGTCTAAACCAAGATATACAAAATTATTACATTAACAACACACCGGTATGTATAAGGTGAATACCATACGCGCATTCATCCAATAGAATTCACCGAGATAAGAGATAAAAGCAGTTGTGTGTGAAATTGCCAAGAAACACCTCATAGGACAATCTTGGTAATCTGATAAACCTGAAAATCCTGGTTCAGACAAAATACTTCACAGACCCATTGTCGTCATAATTCTTGATAAGACCATGAAGTTTGTGCAGGTCATGTTATATATAACTGGACCTACGCAGTTTTCTTGATTTAATCAAGAAATATGATGTAAATGATGTAATTATCAGCATTTCTATAAGTTTCCAGCGCGCTTACAAAGCACGCCTACCGTTTTTGCGTAAGTCCTGATAGAAAAAACTATCCTTAATATAACATGGGACTCTACATCAGAAAGACAAAATGCACAAGTTTTCAGATATTCGGTTATCAGGGGTGTTCCGACAATGGCAAATTTTGAAAATCTACCAACGCAAATCAAAAAAATTGCAGCACCAATACTTCAGCAACATGAGAATATACACCAATGCTTCCTCGCGGGTTCTTCGTTAATAAGTCTTGATTATGTATGGATCACGTCAAAACGCGTCATCGTATTTGATGAAAAGTTTATGGGACATCTTGCTATCACATCCGCAAATATCAGTTGTAATGTCTTATTTGAAGATATCCGTACTGTCACACTTGTTCGATGCTTAAAACACCGTCTTTTGGGACAGGCTCGAATAGAAATACATGCCAAACGCTACATATACGGTATTGATAACATGAACTATAACGAGGCAAAACTAGCACATCAACTAATTACAGAACATATACGGAGTTAATATTATGCGCGAGTTTTGGGAATATCTTTCTGTTGCATACAACGCATGGTTTACGGCGCCACTTGCAGTCGTCTTTCTATTCGCAATTTTTAGACTCATCCTCGGAGGTCTGGATTTTGGTGATGCCGATGTCGACGCTGACGTAGATGCCGATGTCGATTTTGACGTAGATGCTGATGTTGACATTGACGTTGATGTTGATGTTGACGCCGACTTGGATGTTGATACAGATATCGATGCAGACTCTGAATTAACTACGACTTCTGGGGCAAGTGGGAATGTCCTTGCAGACACTTTAGGTTTTCTGAACATCGGAAGAGTACCCTTTATGATTGTCGTGATGACACTCTTCACAATTTGGGGGTTCACAGGTTTAGTCGTTAATGAAATCCTGAATGTCAAGGCCGCACCAAGTCCATTTTTTTGGATATCCTGTTCAGCTGCACTCGTATGTAGTATTTTAGGTACACGCTATCTATCCCTTGCACTCTCAAAGATTTTTCCTGAAAGTGACCCCGCTACAAGAGACCTTCACCTGCTTGGATTAAGAGGAAGAGTTATTAGCGGGCAAATAACTGAAACATTTGGTACAGCACGTGTACAAGTACCAGATGGCGATACATTAACTGTGACATGCCGTAAAATAAATGATGAACCGAACCCTGTAAAGGGTGATATTGTAATTCTTGTAAACTATGACCCCGAAAAACGCATTTTTGATGTAATACCTGTGGATGCGGACTTGGAATAGACCGTAAAATCCATCACAAATCGACACTACTATCAAGGAGATAAAAACATGGGAAACCCTTTTGTGCTTATTGTCGGCAGTCTTATTGCCTTATTCGTTATTTTCGTACTTATATACAAATCGTTCTACAAAAAAGCCCCAGCTGATGCTGCATTAGTGATCGCAGGCGGAAGTAAGAAACGTGTCGTATTTGGTGGAACCCTCGTTAACCCAATTACAAACACCACACAGATCATTTCCTTAAATACATTGCAACTCCCTGTTGAACGTGAAGGACAAGCAGCTCTGATTACTAAGGACAGTCTGCGTGTTGATATACAGGCAGAGTTCTATGTCAAAATTGAACCGAATGAACAAGACGTACTAAAAGCTGTAGCCAGTCTTGGAGAAAAAACCTTAACGCCACAAGCGGTAAATACGCTACTGGAAGGTAAACTAGTCGGTGTTCTAAGAAGCGTCGCTGCGACTATGGACTTGCAGGAACTGCACGAAAAACGCCAGGAATTTTCTGACCAAGTTCAGGAGGCTTGCCTTGAAGACCTTGAACAGAACGGCTTTAAACTCGAAACCGTGGCTATTACAAACCTTGACCAAACACCTCTTGAGGCTCTTGATGAAAACAACCGATTTGATGTCGTTGCAATTCAGACCATCAAGAAGGAAGTAGAAGAAAGGCAAACTGAAACCGCAAAGATCGAGCATGAAAACAAGGTCAGACGTGAAGAAGATCGTCTCATTGCGGAACTCGAAATTAAGCAAAAGGAGGAGGAAACAGAAACAAAGGCTTTAGAAGTTGAACAACGCCTTGAATTCGCACAAGAAGAGCAGCGCAAGGAAATCGCTACGAACAAGGCTGAACAGGAACGCGCTGTTGAAGCACATAAGTTTGAGCAACTACAAGCAGTTGAGGAAGCACGCATAAAACAAGAACAAGCTGTAAAATCCGCCGAAATCTCACAAACTCAAAAAATTGAGATGGAACGTATTGAACAAGAAAAACTGGTTGAAGAAAGCGAAATCTCACAAAAACAGGCAGTCGAAGTTGCCCGCGTGCAACAAGAACAAATGGTTGAAGAGGCAGAAATTCAGCGAAACCTCAGTATCGAAAAAGCAAAAATTGACCAAGAAGCATCTGTCAAAGAGACTGACATTGAACGCAAAATTATTCTGTTAGACAAAGAACGTGAAGAAAAAGAAGCAGAAGCTCAAAACGCAATTCTTATTTCATTGAAAGAAAAAGAACGCGAACAAGCACTCATTGAACTCTTGGAAATTTCAGCTGAAAAAGCACGATCTGAAGCTGCCGTTGAAACCGCTGAAGCAATTGAAAAGGCTGAACGCGAAAGTAAAGTAGAACTAATTCGTGCTGAACAAGAAGCAGACGAGGAAAGAATCGCTAAAGAGAAAAATGCCGACGCTGAAGTATACACTATCGTCGAAACAGCAAAGGCAGAACTTGAAGCTGCCAAAGTCAAATCCGAAGCAACAATAGTTCTCGCTGAAGCACTCCTTGTTGAAGCTCAAGCAGAAGCCGAGGGTGAAGAAGCATTAATTTCAGCAAAAAATCAGGCTGAACCCAATGTGCTCGTGAGTGAGGCAGTACATGCACTCGTAGAAGCCTTACCCCAAGTTACCAATGAACTCATGAAACCTGCAGAACGCATAGAAAGCATTCGCGTACTTGATTTAGGTGGAAGTGGCAATGGTAATTCCGGTGGGATGAACCGCATACTCAGTTCTATCATCAACGCCGGCGCAGCAATGCCACTCCTTAAGGAACTGGTAAACTTCAGCGATATTGATACAGCAAAAATCGGTAGTACAATTTCCGACTATGCTAAAGGTCTTACACAGAACAATGTTTCCGATTCAAATACTGAACCTGAACCTGATCCTGCTTCTGAATAGATTCGCAACACTCAAGCAATCTGGCTACTAACGTTACTGTATTTGTTGTAACACACTGTTATTCATTATACCTATTTGGTCGCATAGGGTATCTTCGTCCCAGAACATACGCCATCACGAAGATACCCTATTATACATTTATCAGGCTATAATATGGCAACCATCGCAATCCGATACAACACACGAATTTATATCTCTTAAAAACATTATAAATTTGATTGAAAAGGAGAGTTATCTATCATGGTCGAAGTAAATATTGAATTTCTAACTATTGACCGGAGCACACGCACACCAGTCGTCGTCTTAAAAGAAAAAGAAGGTGAATCCAAAAGGATTCTGTTGATTTGGATCGACGAACCGGAAGCAAGCGCAATCGAGACAAAACTCAGGGATATTACTCCACAACGTCCAATGACACATGACCTGCTCAGAAATGTCATTGAAACAATCTCTGCTACCGTCAAATCTGTCTGTATCACGGCAATTGAAAAGACAACATTTTTCGCTGAAGTGGAACTTGAACTAAATGGACATAAACACAATATTGATTCGCGTCCGAGTGATGCCCTTGCACTCGCTTTGCGTTGTGAAGCACCTATTTATGTAGAAGAAAAAGTCATTGACGAAAACGGATTCCTTGAAGCAGATATAAAAAAAGAGGAACCAACACAACGCGACGCAAAAGACGTATTAGAAAACATGGATGATGATATCGTAAAGAATTACACCGTTTAACCAAAAACGCAACATCAATAGTTCAAAATATACAATTCTCACAGTTAGCTTTACTTAGAACAACTTTTCAGCAGAAACATAGATTTATCATGTCAAACTCATTCAGCAAAAACTTCATAGTACTACATGAAGATTGTACAACAGCGTTGGATGCCAAGCATTTTATATCAAAAATAGACCTATCCTTTCTCGATCCGCCGTTCAATCAAGATAAAGTTTACAGTCAATGGAATGACAACTTACCACCAGAAAAATACTGGGAATGGATGCAGGAGATATGCTCAAATATTTACACTTTAACTTCCGACGGTGGTGCTATCTATTTCATGCAACGCGAAAAAAACACTGAATTCGTTTTGCAGTGCTTACGCGATAGTGGGTGGACTTTTCAAAATCTGATTGTCTGGAAAAAGAAAACATCAGCAGTTCCAGGAATGAAACGATTCGGCAAACACTATCAGATAATCGGTTATGCTACAAAGGGCAAAACACCACGCGTTTTCAATCGATTACGTATTGATCCACCGCTGCCAGCAAATTACAAATATGTCCGTGAAAACGGAATGTTCGTCACTGACGTATGGGATGATATTCGGGAATTAACCTCCGGATACTTTGCTGGTGATGAAGCGTTACGCGATGCAGAAGGGAATCGCTTACACAAACAGCAAACCCCTATCCAACTCCTCCTTCGGATTATCCTTTCCTCCACAAATCCTGGTGATGTCGTACTCGACCCGTTTGCTGGCTCAGGTACAACATTAGTTGTGTCAAAACAGTTAGAACGAAAATCAATCGGTATTGAACTTGACAAGTTTAATGTAGAACTCATTCATAACAGATTTACCGAAAAGAGAGAATCAGATGATGTCCTCCGCTATTACAAGGATTACGCATGCACTCCAGATTTGGAAGCAATTTGGGAAAATAAACAATTAGTACCACATAATCCAGACTTTTCTAAGCAGATGAAACTTTTTGAATCAAAGCAATAATGGCTCACTCAATCTACCACTTCTTTGCGGACTTGTGCCAGAAAAAAGAGGAATTCCTCTCAGACAAAAAACTTGAGAGTTTCCCATTCGATAAGAAGATGCTTTCTTGTGTGAACAGTGGGAGATTTCCCGATTTAGCCATCAAACTTAGTCACAGAAATTTCCAATTTACTGGTGGAGAATTAATTGAACTCAAAGATAGCAAAACCTATTCGGTTGCTTCTTTTAATTCGACGATTCCAACAGGTGAAAAGAATATTGAAAAGTTAATTCAAGGTAACAAGAATACTATCCGTACACAGATGCAAGAAGCAGGTAATGATATACTTTCTTTACCGACTCGCCAAGTTTTCTATCTGATTCGTGGGAGAAAACAAGCAAATATAAAAGTGTGCTTGACACACGGAAAATTTTTTGAGACAATCTCTGTTTCAAAACTTATTTCACAGTCTTTTTCTCAAGCCATGGAAGAACGTTTAAACGAACGAGGTGAATCCTTGTCAGCAGAAATGCGAGAAAAATTATTAGATCTATTCAGTGAACAACAAACCTTCAGTAAAGTGAGAAATGTAGATAACGCATCAGTAAAACTCCGTTTTCGTATTATGACTGAAGTTAAAGCTGGAGCAAACATTATAAATCCGCATCACTATTCTCAAATTCTTGACAACACACTGAACTTTGCAGTACCGTGTCATGGTGAAACCGAGCAGAATCAACAACACAATAAAATGAAAATTGCCTTTGAAGAAATGGGTTGTGTCAATTTATTTTCACTAATGGATGTTTTTAACCTCCAACACCATTTTAATGGAAATTTTCTCATTTTTCAGGTTAATCTATAATCCAGATTATCAATCTAATAACTGCCACAAATGTTACATAATTTATGACTTCAATGCAATTAACCTTTGATTTTTACCAACCCAAACGTTATTCTGCTGATATTCCAATTGAAGTAGACGAGTATTGGACTGCAAAACAGCGCGCCGGACATTCCATCCACGAAATATCATATCGTGCCTGTTACAAACCGCAATTACCAGCTTACTTTATCAACAAGTATTGCAAAAAGGAATCTGTCGTTTATGACCCGTTTATGGGGCGCGGTACTACCTTAATAGAAGCACAACTACATGGACATCGTGCTATTGGAAACGACATAAACCCGCTGTCAATAATCCTTACATCTCCCCGTCTCAAACCGCCTACATTAGCAGAAATTGATAAGAGACTGTCTGAAGTTGACCTATCGTTTGATGATAATATCGATCCAGACCTATTAGTGTTCTTCCATGAGGACACACTCAGAGAAATCTATGGATGGCGAACCTATTTCCAACAAGAAAAACTCGACAAGGTTGATGCTTGGTTACAGATGGTTGCATGCAGTCGACTCACCGGGCATTCTACTGGATTTTTCTCTGTTTTCACACTCCCACCGAATCTCGCAGCTTCAGTCAATTCACAACGCAAAATCAACGAAAAACGAAACCAAATTCCAGAATATCGCAACACAAAATCATTGATACTCAGAAAATCAAAACAGTTGTTGCGCCATGAGTTACCCACTCTTTTTTCGCGCGACGATGCTTTACTACTCACAGAGTCAGCAGACAACACAGAACAGATATCTGACGAATCGGTTGACTTGGTTGTCACTTCACCTCCGTTTCTTGATACTGTTGACTATGAACAAGACAACTGGCTGCGAATGTGGTTCTGCAATATAGAGATTGAAGCAGGTAAAATCTGGCAATTAAAATCTTTAGAGGATTGGGTTGAACGGATGACAGGCGTTTTTGTTGAACTGCATCGGGTATTAAAATCTACTGGAAAAATTGCTTTTGAGGTAGGAGAGGTTCGCAAAGGAACTGTTCTTTTAGAAAATGCTGTGGTTAAAGCATCTTTGGATGCAGGATTTCTCCCTGAGATGTTGATGATTAATGCACAAGGCTTCACAAAGACAGCGAATTGCTGGGGTGTTGCTAATAACAACAAAGGCACAAACAGCAATCGTATTGTTATCCTAAAGAAGGTTGCTTAGTATTGTAAGGAGGAATGATTATGAAAAAACATCTATACAAAATATGGCTTCTAACGTTCTTTGTAATGGTATTCCAAATTTCTATTAGCATTAACGCATTTTCTAAAGACATAGAGTTCGACGAACTACCTAAAGCAATACAGAAAATCGCTTTGCGGGAAATTGGAGACGTGCCAATCGATGATATCGACAGAAACGAAGATGATGGAGAGATTATTTATGATGTAGAAGCAGAAAACGATAGGATTAAAATTGAGTTAGAGATAGCATCTGATGGAACGCTTTTGCAGAGGGATATTACTGAGGAAATTTCTTTCTCTGAACTTCCCAAACCTGTCCAAGATACAGTTCGTCGTCACATAGGAACGTTGGAGATTGACGATATGGAACGGAAAACAGAACTCGGTGCAGTCGTATTTTACGATGTTGAAGCGGATGATATGGGAATAGAGATCGACCTTGAGATCGCACCTGATGGAACTTTGATAGATAAGGACCTGAGTGATCCTATTGAGCTGAGGGTGGAGTTGGTAGCAAAATCTAAACTACCAACGCTTAAAGATATATCACCTTATCGGGAAGCACTCGTATTTTACGAGTACAGTCTACAGAAACGGATTGATGGAGAATTTAAAGGGAAAAAACTGCGGGTTGCACATTGGGCAATTTACGATAACCAGCCGCAAACAATTGGCAAAACTAAAATTGGATCATCACAAACATTAGAACTATATCCTTACCAACAATTTGTTGAATTGGAAAGCATCTATACAAGTGATACACTTGCGTTAGACGCTGACGTCCCTCTCTATCACGATATTGGACAGAAGATTCATGAGAACCGTACTATTGATGACCGATTCGACTACGACTCCATTCTCTCCGAAAAAATGCCGGTATTCTGGAAACTCAAAAATCAACTGAAACTTATCGCATTGGGCGACTCGCGATGTGAATTGGGAATTCGAGCCGAAATGTTTTACCCAGAGGAAAATCGCAAAACCCCAGTAGCATACAACCTTTCAATTTCGGGCGGGTCATTGGAATTTCAAAAAGTTGTTGTTGATGAATATCTTGTGAAAATGCCTAACTTGGAATGGGTAGTATATCAAATGTCACCGCGCGTCCTTAATAGATACTTTGGAAAGTCAGATGAAGTAGAATTGATGAAAAGCGATGGTTATAAATTCGATTTGCAGCATGCTGAAGGACTCTGGCGTAGTGCCGACACGGACAACAATAAAAAGACGGTAGCCGATATCGCTTCAATACCTTATGCTGGCGTATATTGGTGTGAACGCCCATGGGGATGGAAGTACAGAAATGATGTCTGGCAAAATCCTAAAACGGATGATGATTTTAAGGAACGGTGGGAAATCTCCGAAAAACGGTGGAACCGGTTGAAAGCAATGATCGCTTCATTAAAAGAACGTGATGTCCAAATGCTACTATATCTGCCTCCTTTTCACCCAATTATGCGTGGTGAACTTGTTGTGGATGATGACGGTACAACGCAGGAAGGATATCGGGAACTTGTTGATCGATTGAAAAAGTTAGAAAAACAGTATCCGAACTTCGTCTTCGTTGACTTCATGCAGAATGGAGATCACGATTTTACTGCAGAGATGTTCAAAGACCTTGACCACATGAATGCGCTTGGGGCTACAAAGTTGACACAAAAACTTGAAAATATTAGACAACGTCACACAAAAAAACAGCGGAGATAATGGAGGATGGATACTTTAGTAGATTTAAAATTATCTATACACTTCGACCAGTGAGGTTAGGAATCCTTGTCTACCGTGTGAGGTCGCTATCCGCTGAACGGAAAAGAAGACAATCAGGTTAATTTCGTATGGTTTTCAGTTCACATATTTTCGTCTATTACTTCCTCCCATTTGCGCTGCTAACCTACTACTTACTCCCTCGTCAAGCAAAGCATTTTGGACTCACGCTCCTAAGTTATCTGTTTTACGGGTGGGCAAACCCACCGTTTGCGTTGTTGATGTTTGCGTCAACCGTAATTGATTACACGTGTGGTCATGTTATCGCTGGGAGTGAACATCACCGTAGACGCAGACTGGCGTTGACGATTTCTATATGCTCAAATTTATCTCTTTTAGGATTTTTCAAATACTTTAACTTTGGAATATCTAACTTCAATACTATTCTCGGATGGTTAGGAAACCCGATATGGGAGGGTGTTCTTCAGGTAACACTTCCGCTCGGAATCAGTTTCTATACCTTCCAATCGATGAGTTATACAATAGATGTCTATAGAGGTGATGCCAAAGCAATTCAGAATTTTATTAATTTTGCCTGTTATGTATCAATGTTCCCGCAACTCGTCGCAGGACCAATAATTCGGTTTTCAGAGATTGCAGACCAACTCCGACATCGCATGCATACGTTGCAAAAGTTTGCGCGAGGAATCGCTTTTTTCGCATTGGGTATGGCAAAGAAGGTTTTGTTAGCGAACCCATGTGGTAAGTGTGCTGACACAGTATTTGATGCGGGTATAGTCAGTACACTTGATGCATGGTATGGTACGATTGCTTATGCGTTTCAAATCTATTTTGATTTTAGCGGTTATTCTGACATGGCAATCGGTTTAGGGTTAATGTTAGGCTTTACCTTTCCCAAAAATTTTGATTCCCCTTATCGGTCGGAATCTTTTACTGATTTTTGGCGCAAATGGCATATTTCGCTATCCAGTTGGTTGCGTGACTATCTCTATATTCCACTTGGTGGTAATCGTCAAGGGCAAACACGAACATACCTCAATTTAGCTCTTGTGATGTTGCTTGGGGGACTATGGCACGGCGCATCATGGAATTTTGTCATCTGGGGTGGCATTCATGGTGGTATGTTGGCACTTGAGCGAAATAGAGGCAAGACAAGTTATTACGAAACTTTACCGAAGATATTAAGAATTTCAATGACTTTTTTTCTAGTGTTAATCACATGGGTTTTCTTCCGTGCTACCGATTTGACGCATGCACTTACATACTTACGGTGTATGTTCAGCAGTGCTGAAGTCCAACCATCTACCAATATAATCGCAGGTATTTTATATCAACCCTACTATCTGTTGACAATATGTGTGGCTGTGATTGTCGTCTGGTGTCTGCCACAGACGTGGCAGTGGACACAACGATTGACACCAATTAGAATGGCAATCAGTCTTATATTGTTACTAATCTCTCTTGCGGTTATGTCAACACAAGCGTATAATCCATTCATCTATTTCATTTTTTAGATTCTTGTAAGCGAAGCGTTAAACCCGTTGACTTGAAGATTGGGTTTAAAAACACTCATCATATAGGACATCGGACTTAAAACAAAAAAATTAGAAATGCAAAGTTTAGCAGATCTCCGTAGAGAAACAGCAGAAAAAGAAATTGGAAGCACACTTGTCAATAGAAAAGTGTGTGTCGCCAGTATTTTCATTCTTAGTGTTGTTCTCGTATCAGTACCCATCTGTCAATTTACATCGAAAATTATTCGTGGTGAATCTTTCCAGATTTTTCGTGTTGTTGAACTATTATCTGAACCCAAACGCGAAGTCATTGAAAAGTTTGAAGATAGATTAGAAGAAGAATCAGTACTTACAAACTGGCTAATGCCCCATGTGCAGACAATTCTGACTGGGCTGCTCCATATAGGCAATGAACAAGCCTATCTTGGACAAGATGGTTGGTTGTTCTACCGCGCTGACATTGACTCGCTTTATATGTATAACAACACTCTCTCACAAGTACAACTCGAAACATCTTATCCCCAAGCAGCGCTGAAAGCAATCACTGATTTCAAGAAACAATTAAAAGATCGTAACATTACGCTTATTGTTATGCCAATCCCTGTGAAACCATCGATTCATCCAGAAAAGTTTTCTGTACGCCATCAGAACCCCATGGCTCCGATACACAATCATGCATACACAGAATTCATAGAGGAACTTGTGTCAAATGGTGTTCTGGTGTATGATCCATCATCTATCATATTTGAAGCTTCTCAACAAAAGGCACAGTATCTCAAAACAGACACACATTGGAAACCAGAAGCAATGGAACGTATCGCGAAACATCTTGCAGAATTCATAACCGACCGAGTCAAATTTGTCAATACCCCTACACCAATCTATACTGAAACCGCAACCGATGTTGTAAACGTAGGGGATATTACAAATATGCTCAACTTGTCTGCACATCAAACACTGTTTCCACCAGAAAATGTTACAACACACATAGTCCACACCCAAGATAGTCAACGGTGGAAGCCTAATCAAAATTCAGAAATTCTGTTTCTTGGAGATAGTTTCAGCAATATATATTCACTTGATGGGATGGGATGGGGAGAATCTGCTGGACTTGTTGAACACCTTAGTGCAAAATTGGAACGACCAATTGATAAGATTACCATCAACGCTGGAGGTGCCCTTGCAACACGACAGGCACTTGCTCAACAACCTGACCGTCTCATCGGTAAACGTGTTCTGCTTTATCAATTCGCGTCACGTGAACTGTATTCCAGCAATTGGACACCAATACAAATCCAACATAGTCAATCTAAACCAGAAAATGAGATGATACCGACAACTCAATTAAACAAGGTGGTTACAATTTCCGCTTCTATCAAAGACAAGACAGATCCGCCTACTCCCGACAGTGTTCCATATTCCGATTGCATCATTGCACCACACCTCGAAAATATCAATGTCCCTGATTTACCAGAAGAACTTGTTGTGTTTATATGGGGTATGCGGAAAAACAGATGGACAGCAGCCGCCACATACAAAATCGGACAGAATGTGACGTTACGTATACATAATTGGGATTCTGTTCAAGCAGACTACGGCAGCTACAATCGTAAAGAACTGGACAATGAGGGAACATGGCTATTAGATGTTTATTGGGGTGAAAAACCATGAAAATGATAAAATTGCTTCTGTTAATGTTATGGATTTCACTACTCGTTAGTGGGATTGGAAACCGAAATTTTGCTTATGCTGCACCAGACCTTTTCTCACAGTCATTGACTGAAATAGTCGATGAAGCTGCCAGAAAAGAAACAACTGTGGTCGAAGGAAAAGATGGATGGTTATTTTTTGCACCTGAACTCCGTCATCTGAGTGTTCAAGAATTTTGGGGTGGTGCATCAAAGAAAGTCAGTCGTGCATCAAATCCCGAATTTACTGACCCGTTACCCGCGATTCTCGACTTTAAAGAACAATTAGACAGCGCGGGGATACTTCTAATATTCGTTCCAATTCCAGCAAAAGCGACCATTTATCCAGAGATGATCTTAGAACACGAAACAAAATCACGGACCGATATACATCAACAGAAATTCTACGACATCTTACGAAAACATGGCGTGAATGTATTAGATTTAACAGATCTTTTTCTTAATAATCGATTCACAGATGCTGTACCGTTATATTGCAAACAGGATACGCATTGGTCAGGGTATGCATGTGTTCTGACGGCAAAGGCTATTGCAAAAACTATAGGGACGCCACCGTGGATGGATAAGATACCCAAACGAAAAACGAAAATTGAAACACGTTCAGTTGAAATTACTGGAGACCTATGGAAAGAACTTGGCAATAACGATTTAAAGAAGGAAAAAATTCAACTCAATTTTGTCACAGAAATAAAAGGTTCAAAAGTAAATACTCAACCATTTGAAGCAACGTTGCGATCAAGTCCTGTTGTTTTGTTAGGAGATAGTCATAATCTTGTTTTTCATGCAGGTGGGGACATGCACGCTCAAGGTGCGGGTCTACCAGAGCATCTGTCGCATCAGCTTAGGTTTCCTGTTGATGTCGTAGCAGTACGGGGCTCTGGTGCGACCCCATCAAGATTAAGCCTTTTTCGTAGACGAGATAATATGGCAGGCAAACAAGTTGTCGTATGGTGTCTCAGTGTTCGAGAATTCACAGAAGGACAAGGTTGGCGTAAAGTTCCAGTGATAAAATAAAATAGTTTTCTGTTTTAATCAGGACTAACGCACCCAACGGTAGGCGAGCTTTGTAAGCGCACTGGAAACCGGAAAAATGCTGAAAATTACACCATTTCTGTCATAATTCTTCATCAAATCATAAAAACTACGTAAGTCCTGTTAATATATGGTGCTTTGCTATTCCAAACTATATTGAGCAAAGTGAGATCCATAAGCGTCAATTTAGTGAGTCTTTTTCCTATCAGAATCACAGATTATACCAAACAAACATGAGTTGTATTGTTTTAGTGCCGATAACATGGACGGGCACAGAGACCCATCCCTACAATTTAGGTTAATTTGGTATTACTCTGATTACGCGAAATTTTGCCAAATCAACTGTATATAACAAGTATACAATAATTATTGAATCTTACTCTATCTCATATACGATAGAGACATTAACAACTACAGTCAACTCGCCTGGAACAATTGGAGTGGGTGTCCGACCACCACCATCATCCGCAATTGATTCTGCTTGATCATAATCAATTGGCGGACTTTGGTAATACGTGCTTTCTGTGATCGTAATCGGTTTTCCAAGTGTTACACCGCTTGACTCAGCAAGGGTCTTTGCCTTCGCTTCAGCATTTTTTACCGCTAAACTCCGCGCTTGAGCTTGTAAAGGTGTTGTATCTTCAATCATAAATTGGATAGAGTTTAGAACGACGCTATCTCCTCCTGCTTCGGCAGCGTCATCAATCACATCACTTAACGTATCCAATTCACGTACTTTTGCACGGACAGTGTTGTTAACTCTGTAACCACGTAGTATGCGTCCCCCTTCTGTCCAATCATACTGCGGATAGATACTGAAATTTTCAGTACTAATGTCATCTTCAGCAATGTCGTTTGCTTTTAATGAATCAATTACACCTGTCATCGCACTTGCTGCATCCTCCCGTGCTTCACTAACTGACTTTCTTTCAACAGAGACACCTATATTTAGCGATGCAATATCTGGGTCCCCAACGACTGAACCGCTTCCATTAACATGGATGGTTCTCCCGCTTAATGGTGGGGTTAATATGTGTGAGGTAACATTTGAATCGCAAGCTGTTATCATTGCCACGTAAAATAAAGTGAGTCCTAATAGACAATACCTAAATCGTTTCATTTTTTCTCCTTATCGTTTCGGTGTTATTCCAGAACTCACGTTGAAATATCTATTCTGATGGTGTAACTTCCATTTCTTCTGATGGAGTGGAATCCTCTAATTCTGGTGGTGCCACATTTTCCATCAAGACATCAGATTTCTTAATTAAACTATCAACATTTGTTTTAAATAACATGAATACTTGTTTTTTATCTATGCTTTTGACATAATGTTTGCCCTCTTCCTCTTTGCCAACATGCAAAGTTGGGGTTGTACCATCGTTGAGAACTGCAGAGATTGTTGAAATTGGAGCAGTTAATCCATATTCAGAAAGTTCTTTTGGTTCTGCAAAATCATCTGTCGTCAATTCACTGAAAGTCGTGAGCAGATTGTCAACTTCGGTCTGGTTCACTTCTGCAGAAATAGGTTGATGCATCTGCCACTTATTTTCAGCATCTAACCGCAACTCTACCTTTTCGTCTGCAGAAGTGATGTGTATCTGTGTTACGAGACCTTTTTTAAAGTTGAAAATGTGCCGATCCTTCCAAGTTCTTGTGCTCTTATCAAAAGTCCCTTGAAGATATCCTTGAGCGATATACACATCGTTGGAATCTGCAACGCGCACAAAACTACTTAGATAACCAGGTGTGTTCTTCCCAACAAACACATGTGCCAACACTTTGTCATTGGCTCCCAGTAGTTTTGTTTCAACACCAGTGCTATCCACTTGGAAATCAACTTGATTTTTTGGATTATTAGACACGTGGTCAGCATTATCAAATTCTTCAACTTTTTCTAACAGTGCTTTCACGCTTTCCATGTCGGCAAGATAGTCATCCATTGTCGTGACAACCCATTGTTCATCCTGTTTTGTAAGAACTGTCGTTGCACCTTTAGCAATTATTTCAATTTTTGAAACTTCATCCTTGTTGAAATCTGGAAAAAGCTTCGTTGCAGTTTCAATCTTCTTTTGATAATCGCTTTTCTTAAAAGGATTTTCAAAAATTAGGACAACGAGTAACAGAAAAACAAAGATACCGCTTAAAATCAAGAGTTGTTTCTTTTTCATTCTTCTATACGGTTGCTGCGTTCAAGAAATGTCATGCAAGTTTAGAACTGTGAACTGTAGGTTCCAACCAACCGTTTCACCCTCCTTTTTAAGAGATACCGAATCAAGCCAACAATAATAACTAACAACGGAATCCCAATAGTACAGAAGTATTTAATGAAATTTTTCTCAAAACCTGAAGCTTCCTTTATAGGTCTATCGGTTATGGTATGTGAGCGGATACCGATAAGTGTTTCTCCAAGCGTTAACCAATCTATACTGTTTAACAAAAAGTTCACACTGTTTATGCTTACCTGCGTTAAGAATGCTGCTGTTCCTACAACTATAATCTGTGTTTCTGTGCTCTCAGTAATAGTTGTGCGTTCCGTTGCCTCATCTGTTGTTGTAGTATCATTTGCATCCTCCCCATTGGTTTCCGTATCAGATTCTACCGAAGGTATTTCTTTATTTGCATAGAAACTTTTGAATTTACCTTCTAAAGCTGCTGCAACCGTATATGCCTGTAAATCAATCTGTGGAATTTGCGTACCCGGCATTAAGTTGTAATATCCTTCAAAACTCCTTGCAAACTCACTCGTTTTTGCTAATTCCGTTGACTTAATATCTTCCTTCTCCAAAACTTCTAACGAACTCGTCCAAGGTAAAGTTAGTGCTTCCAATTGGTTCGTGACGGCGTTCTCTTTTGAGAAATTGTCTCCGATTACTTTGACAAAGTAGGGATAACTTTGACTCACTCTAAAAGGACCTTGCATATATGCTACGGAGTCATTATATCTAAGATCCGCCACCAAATTGTTACCAAGTTTAACACCGTAATGTTCAAGCATATCATTCAAACCAGTGGCAAGTGGAGTCGCTTGAAGCGTTCTATCTTGCATAGTAATTGGGTCAACTAAGAATATCGTTCTACCTCCGCGCATGATGAACTGGTCTATCTCATATTTCTCACGTTCTGAAAGTGGACGTTTTGGTCCAGCAACAACTAACGTTGTCACCAATGGATCAACTGGGTCTCCTGCTTGTACGTCAACAGTTGTAAGGTTATATTGTCCTTGTAAACTCTTATCTAATAATTGGCGAAGTTGTTGGTTTAATTGCGTTTGTGCGTTAATATCATATTCATCATGTCCAGTCAAAAATCCAACCGTTTTTGTTTCTTTAGAGGTTACCTTTAAGATTGCAGATGTGAGATCGTATTCCAAATTTGCTGTTGATTGTACAACCGGCAATACCTCTTCTTTACCACTATACCCCACTGTCATAGCCATGAAGACTTTCGCAGTTGCTGCTTTGTCCTCCTCATAAACATTGAACTGTACTTCAGGGATACCCTTAAAACGGAGTTCCTGTTTCTTTGCCTCATCAAATTCAGCTGGATCAATATATTCAATGCTAAGTGCTTGTGAAAATGCAGTATATTCGTCTAAGACATCTCTTACATTACGAAGAATCTTTGCAACTTCTGCGGGCTCCTTGGAAAAGTAAACGGTGATCGTAACTATATCATCAAGGTTCTTGATAAGATTCTTGGTTGCCTTTGAGACAGTATAACGTTTATCTTCTGTGAAATCACCACGCAAAAAACGACGCGAGGATAGGTAATTAAACAACACCAGAATACCGAAAATCAATGCTATAAAAGCAAGTGTATTACTACCGTATCTGATTCTTTTGTCAACCAAAACAGTTTGCCTCCATACTTAACGCCACTTGCGACTCTCAACCGACAGTGTACTTAAATAGAGAAAAAATCCGATGATAGTGAGATAATAGATAATATCGCGAGAATCAATCACACCGCGTAAAATACTACTATAATGAGCACCAAGACCTAAATAACTAAAGATGGGATATAACCAATCGGGGGAACTGAAAAGTACGATGTCTTCTCCAATAATCAACAATACAAAGCAAGTTGTAATTCCCAAAATGAACGCGACAATCTGGTTTTCAGTCAATGTTGAAGCAAACAACCCTATTGCCAGATAAGCACCACCCATTAAAAGCAGTCCGACATAACCACATACAATTGTGCCACCATCCGGATCACCAAGATACATTACCGATATAGGTATACCAAGGGAAAATAACGCTGTTACTGCAAGCAGCCCGAAACTGGCAAGAAATTTACCAAGAATCACCTCATAATCACGAATCGGTAAGGTCATCAAGATTTCAGCAGTGCCAATTTTCTTCTCTTCAGCCCAAAGTTTCATCGTAACCGCGGGGATGAAAAAAAGAAAAATCCACGGCATTATCCCAAAGAACCCCCGCATTTCTGCTTGACCACTGATGAAAAATGTTCGGAAGAAAAGCCATGATGTAATCCCAAGGAAAAACGTAATAAAGATATAAGCAATAGCTGAGTTGAAATAACTTCTGAATTCTTTTTTAAATATAGCGTTAATGTTTTGCATGCGTCTCTATTTTCGTAGTAATATTTGTGATTTTTTTAGGTCCGGTAATTATTCCTCTTCTGTTGAGTCTTCTGCTCTCATGATTTCCCTTGCTGGTATAATGCTACTCGTTTCTCCAGTTGTAAAATGGAGGAATACCTGCTCTAAATCAACTGATTCTTGGCGGAGTTCAACTAAAACCCATTCATTTTTGACGACAACGTTGTAGACATCCCCCGCAGCATAATAACCTTCTTGTGATGTCGTTATCTCATATTTGACAACCCCATTGTCCGAACTCACACAATGAATCCCAGTGATACCATCCAATTCTTGTAGTTTTGGTGTAATTGCTTCTTCTGATCCTTGGATAGTCACATGCAATTTGTCTTCACTGCGAATTTGACCAATAAGTTCATCATGCGTGCCATTAGCGACTATCTCACCTTGACTGATAATAAGGATTCGGTCACACGTTGCAGCAACTTCAGGTAAAATGTGTGTACTGAAAAGGACAAGTTTCTCTTTGCCAATATCCTTAATCAAATTCCGTATTTCAATTGTTTGGCTAGGATCAAGTCCAGAGGTAGGTTCATCCAGAATCAGGATTGGTGGGTCATGTATAAGACTTTGTGCTAAACCGACACGTTGTCGGTAGCCTTTGGATAGTTCACCGATGTCTTTTTGAATAACACCTTCAAGACCACATATATCAACAACCGCTCGTAACCTTTCTTTTCGTTGACTTTTGGGAATCTCCCGGATTTCTGTCATGAACTTAAGGTAATCAACGACTCCCATATCCGCATAGAGGGGCGCGCTTTCTGGTAGATACCCTACGTTCTTCCTGACATCAATGGGATTTTCAACGACATCATATCCAGCTACGGTTGCACTCCCCGCATCAGCAGTGAGATAGCAGGTTAGAATACGCATCGTCGTAGTCTTGCCTGCACCATTGGGACCAATAAATCCGACAACTTCTCCAGCATGTGCGTCGAATGAAACCTGATTAACGGCAAGTGTTGGGCCGTAAGACTTTGTAAGTTCTCTAACTTCAATCATTACGTATATTTATCTTATAATATTGTATAGGGATGTGGTTGGTGAAAAGGAATCTAACCAATTACCTATTCAGGATTAAACTCGTTAAAAATGATAACATGAAAATATGGTAATGTCAAGAAAAAATAGATTGAATATTTTTCAGGATTTATGTCATTACACAAAAAGGATAGTTGTGATTGTACCTCATAGGTGTCAATTTAGCTTACCCCTCTTGTCAACTCCTACCGAAACGGTATAATTCATGAACATAAAATTGCCAAAAACTTTACACATCCCATCCTCAGGGTTATTTAGTTTTCCTAATGAGCGAATTTTTCAAAATGAAAACCCTCGGTAGGAGCGACCCGTGGAATGCTATTGGGCGAATGCGCGCATGGCATTCGCCATGATTCATACCGTTGATTTACCGGTCGCGATTATCTCAGAAAACAGGTAAAATGGGTAAAACTGAATAACCCTGTTGCACGCGATTTAGATGTGCAACAACGTGCTGCATGGCGTATAATGATGAAGATACGTGTAGAGATGGCGAAAAACTCATCGTTATTAGAAGGTATCGTTGAAGATGATGAAACTTACATCGGGTGGAAACGCAAGACTGATTACGACCAAAACGAAGATGAACCCCGTAAACGCTGTCGTGGCACCATTGAAAGAGGGTAACGTGCATATCACCACCTATGCAGCATCCTTGGCACACCGAAACCCATAAGTTGCAAAGCGGAGAAAAGGTTTATCATAGTATAGGTAATCCGATTCAAAGTGTCTCCGCAGAGACATCCATCCGCCGCCACGTAGAATCTTTTGCGGTCCCGGTTTGGTGCCGGTCGGTTCTGCTTCTAACCGAAAATCCTTACCTTCATAAGCGTCCGCGCACCACTGCCACACATTCCCAACAAGATCATAAACGCCTGTAGGACTGACGTTCTTCTCGCGGGTTCCAACAGCGTAAGGTGCTAAGCGCGAACGATAATCAATTACCTCAAAATCAAATTCATCTCCCCAAGGATAGCGTTGCTTCGTATCACCTTGGCAGGCGAGGGTCCACTCCGCTGCAGTCGGCAGTCGTGCCCCCCGCCAATTCGCATAAGCCTCCGCCTCATACCAACTCACACCCGTCACAGGTAGTGCTTCACGATTTAAATACTTTTCACTATATGTTGACGTACACCAGAACTCATATTTTTCCAGGAATTTGCGTCCTTCTTCTGACCAATACTTTTTCTTCTTGTAGCCACCATCTTCAATAAACTCATTATACTGTTGATATGTGACGAGGTGTTTATCAAGGTGGAATGGGGCGACAGTCACTGTTTCCCCAGTGCCAAAGGGGTCTACCGTGCCGCCTTCTATCTTTATCATTTCAGGTTGTTCCTTTTGTTGTGTCTGTTCATCTTGCTGCGGTCCAGGGAGTTCACAGGAAATAAAAATACTAAGTATTACAAGTTGTATCCATAAGATATTCTTCATGGGATTACTACCTTAACGGGGATCGTTATCTCTGGTACATCCGGATGGGTTGTGAATATCTGGATCGTTCCCTCAATAAGTCCAGATGATGGACCGTCGGTCTTCGGTGTGATAGCAAGTGCCACCTCATGTGCCGTTTGCGGTTCCTTCGAAAGGGACGCAGTTACCGAAAAATTATCTGCAGTTATCTTTTTCAAAGCGAAGGGGCGGTTGCTATCTGTCCTGATTTGAACCTTCTTCTGCACGCTTTTACCTGAGCCATCCAAAACACCCAGAAACAGGTTCTGTGGTAACACCACAATCCCACCTAACACGCGACCGCGGAATTCAATTGACATTTCCAAATCATTTGAATCGGTTCCAGGGAGTACTTCTTGTGCTTGTGCGGTAATCGTTAGCGACTCACTATATAAGCCTACATTGTTCAAGTTTAAAACTGCTTCACATTCCAAACTCTTGCCTGCAGGTATGATCTTTTTCGATAACGTGACAGCGATGTTTTTGTTGCTCACCGTGTGCTTGGCTATCTCAACGGCGTTCTTCAAGTTATTTGTAAACTTTATCTTTTTAGAAACAAGTGTTCCTTTTTCAAGTTGCCCTAATTCAATTTTATTGGGATATGCCACAGGAGGTAGAATAACTCCTGAAACTTGTAATTGCACCATTGGAATAGAAGGATCATTGGTGTAGACGAAGACGTACTGACGAAAACCTCCGACATCTCTTTCAACCGCTACCCGAATTTCACCTTTATCCCCTGGTGTTATCTTATCTGAAGAGGTGTTCGTCGCAACGCATCCACAATCTGAGTCTATCTTTTGAATGTGTAGTGGGGCATTGCCTTCGTTGGTAAAAGAGAAGGTCGTAGTTATCTTCGAACCGACAATGAAAGGTTCTGCGAATTTATGCGTTTCTTTTGAAAACACAATTTTAGAGGCGCGATTAGAAGTGCAACCCTGCAACAATTGAAAACTACCAAACATCGTTAAAAACATTAGAAATATAGAAAAGTAATACATATATGAATCCCTTATTCCAGCAGTCAAACTTGTTCTGCTAAATACTTAAAAGAAAACTTGGTGCCTACTGCAGCAAAACATATCATAACTCACCGATCAAGCATTGCAGATTAGAAAACTAAAAATTAGAATAGAAAAACGTTTCATTTTGTTGTTTCGTTATCTATCTCCTTCTTCGGAATTTCATCACGAATCCACTTCTGTCCGCCTCCATCATCGTTAAGTTCTGACTTATCCCAATCGAAGAAATCGATAGGAAGTCCAAGATTGAAGTCCATTTCTTTGATCACCATTATGGTACGCCTTCGCTTAAAACCATCTCTACCGCGAAACTCGTGCATCTCACGGACTTTGGGGACGGTGATATTTAAACTGTCAACACGCTCAAAATCGCTATATATACTTACTAAACGTAACCAATATCCCTCCGCATCCGCATGAGGTGAGTCACTCTTATAATATAACTCTTCACGAGTTACCTCTGGTAAACCAGACTCAATCTTGACATATAATTTTATTTTTATCTTTTCACCATACAGATAAGTTATGAGATAGATAGGTTCATCAATATTTTCTTCTAATAGATGGACTTTGGATTCTGTTACATTAATAAGGTAAGTAGGCAGTATCTTTATCGCCGTAATCACCTCGGGCAAAGTAGGAATGTCACGTATTATAAAGGTACCAATTGGAGCATTATTTTTAACTTGTGCTGGTAGGATTTCCTTAAGGGTTACAGTGCCATTTGATGTGAAAAAGGATTGACCACCGCCATTAAAGAAACGTAATGACTCAAAGGATGGATAGTTTTCAAAACGAGAAATAGCCTCCATACGAAAAGCGTATGGAGATGCCTTTTGAAACACAAGATTAAATTCTACAAAGGTGAACTTCTTATTAGAATCTCTAAATTTGCCGAACTTTTTTTCTTCTTCAATATGTCTCAAAATATCCTTCCGGAGTCCCTCCGGATTATCGCTTTTCGGCGGATTCTCACGCAGCTGCCTTTCATAATCTTTTATTAAAAATTGATTTGAATTCCTGATTTCAGGAAAATGTTCATAGTAGAGAAATTTCATTTCTCCATCTTGTATCAGAGTTTTCGAATAATTTAACAATTGTATTAGATCTTTCGCATCCACTTGATTCTCCTGTTCTGAAAAAGATTCTTCTATACTTAGACCACAGAACATAAGCACTATTGAAAAAAGAAAGATATAAATTCTCATTAAACTTCCTTCTATAAACTAAAACTGGGTTTAAGAATAAAGATGATTGGAGAACTCCTATGGTATAATGAAGTACAACCATTTTCCAAACGGAGTTCTCCATGGATAGTATAAAACTATTAGTATAAAACTATTTTACGGTACTGATAACTTCCTAATCCATTTTGAATTCCGAATGAAAGTCAAAATATTTCCACTTGTGAAGGATAATTTATTCGCATACGCAAACTGCGGACACATTACTGTAAAAAAAGTTTTGCAGAAGTACGACACAGCACTTCTACATAAAGTTTTTACGTAAAATCTTCCTGATGATAACAATCTTTGAAATTCTCTGTAGATCCACCTGTAGATAGCTCACTGCATTTCCCCTTTTTGGGATAACCTCCATCTGGATTAGCGGGAACCCAATAACAGTCTATCGTGCCAATCACCTCGTCCGTGCCAGGAGTCATAAAACACAAATACCCTATACCCTCTTTATCACAATTGCCAGACTTTACAGATTTATATAAGCTTTTGCTGTCACACTCATCCTCGTCATAATTACTACATCCTCCTATGACCACATTTTCCCCATCCTTGTAATTTTTTTTTTAATTTGGCAGGACTTACGCACCCAACGGTAGGCGTGCTTTGTAAGCGCGCTGGAAGCACAAATAATGTTGAAAATTACATCATTTTCATCACAATTCTTGATTAAATCATGAAAACTGCGTAAGTCCTATTTGGTACACAATTTGTCAGTATGTGGCGCACTGAATATAGTAAGGGAATTAGTCGTTTTGGGATTAAGAATCTCGCCAGAAATTTATTAAGATGAATTCTATAACAGATCAACAAGGGACTATATCCCGACAGAAGTTATTCAGAAATATTCAGATCGTATAAAAACTCTAAACGAGTTTATAGAAATGCTAACGTTTACTCTTGAATAGTATAAAACTCATGGCATAGCATAAGGATTCGCCACATTAAAGCATCAAATCTTATATCAAAATTACTTTCTCTTGAAACTTACACTTTCATTGACAAACTTATCAAAGATGTCAATGCTCCTATAGTTATACTTATAGCACGCCTCTGCCAGATACCTTACTATTACCCATAAGTGGAATTGGAGGGACAAAGGCTCGACATGCTGCTGTAGGAGGAGTTTCTAACCCCGATAGAGGACAGAAAACTGGTCATAAGAACTAAAAAACCTTGTGAAATTAGTCTAAAAGGCCTATAAAGGTATCCTACATCTAAAATATTGGTCAGTTTTCAGGCGTTTTTGAGCAACAGGCACCTACAAAAGACTTAACGGACTATACCCAAAAACTTATGGGTAATAGTAAGGCCAGATACATGGGCGTATATCCAGTTGAATAGTGATGGTGACTACCATACCAAGCGCGTTTGACAAATGACCAAAATCCTTCAATCTTGTTCGTATGAAGTTCACCTGCTTCCCATTGTTCACTTCGGTTCAGAGTTTCGTGTTCCATCTCTTTCCCAATGATATTATATCCTGTAAATTGATCCGTATAGAGTGTTGCATTTTCCGTATCCACATTTTCGCGTATAAAGTTCGCAATCGTTTCACCAGAGATGTCAGGTATCATTTCAGCAACAACGTGTC
This sequence comes from Candidatus Poribacteria bacterium, assembly GCA_963663765.2. GTDB lineage: Bacteria > Poribacteria > WGA-4E > WGA-4E > WGA-3G > MSPOR6. The sequence continues at coordinate 98,069 of CAXXUA010000005.1, forward strand.
CATTGCGTGCTACCGCACACCGATAACAGCGTCTTTCATTGTGCCACGACCGCGTTTACGGGGTTCATCTGCGTCTCGGTCGTAATCCTTCTTGCGCTTTCCCCGATGTAAGTTTCATCAGCTTCAACGATACCTTCTAATAACGATGAATTTTTTGCCATCTCTACACGTATCTTCATCATTATACGCCATGCAGCACGTTGCTGCAAACCTAAATCGCGTGCAAGTTGGCAACTTGATAAACTTTTCTTTGCATTTGCCATCAGCACAATCGCTAAAAACCACAACTGCAGCGGTATCTTTGTGCCTTGAAAGATTGTACCACTGGTCACTTTGAACGATGCTCCACAATCCCCGCAGTGCCAGCGTCCAATGCGTCCTGTGCCGCTCTCATTTTTGCGTTTTAGGTGTTTACCTTCACACTTCGGACATCTGGACTTATTTCCCCACCGTATCCCCTCAAGATGTTCAGTACACGCCCCTTGATTAGGGAATCGTTCCATTACTTTGATCAAATCCATCAGATACTCCTATTGATGGGTGTCTAAAGTTTTTGCACAGAGGTACAAACTTTTGTTCTCTTTAGTCCCGTAGGGACGCAATGTTTATAGATAGGTGTAATCACCCTCTCTTGAGTTCCGTAGGAACGACATAGAAGAATAAACATATCGTCCCTACGGGACTAAAGAACTGGGAAGGGTACTTGTTTTCTATAAACATATCGTCCCTACGGGACTGAAGAGTATGGTTGATATTAACAATATTTCCTTATATTGACACCTATGGGTCTCTGTGCCCGCAATCTCTCATTTAATCAGTTGCGGCGGGGTACAGAGACCCCATAGGTGTCAACTTAAGGATTTTACCTCTTGTGGGAGGGGTTTGCAACCCCGAATTTATGCGCTTTTCCGCTCAAATCGGGGTTAAAAACCCCTCCCACAAGAGAAATGCAAACAATATTTTCTTAAGTTGACACCTATGCGGCGGGGTACAGAGACCCCGCTCTACAATGGAGAATGTGCAGTTTGTGCAAAAACTTTACACACCCACACACCCCTATAGATGTTGACACCCTACCTAATCTTTGGTATACTTTTAAAATACGACAAAGCTTAAAGCATTACAAAAAATGTGCAGAAAGAATTGAAGGAGAGACTGGACTATGAAGACGAAATCATTTTTGCTTTTCATCCTTTCAATTGCGATACTTGCATTCACCCCATATATTCTTGCGCAAGAGTCCCCCCAATGGCATCTACCGGAAGGTGCAAAAATGCGCATCGGAAAAGGTAAGATAAATGATATAGCATATTCTGCGGACGGTATGCGTTTGGCAGTAGCGAGTTCCATCGGAATTTGGTTCTACGATGTGCTGACTGGTAAAGAAGTTGACCTACTCATAGGACATACAGATGAAGTCAGAAGTGTATCTATCAGTCCAGATGGGGAAAAAATTGCAAGTGGTAGTGCTGACGGTACTATCCGTCTGTGGGATGCAGACACTGGAGACCATATACACACGATAAAAGCACATACGAGTTCTGTATATAAGGTTGAGTTTAGTCCAGATAGTAAGACAATCGGAAGTGGTGGCGTGGGCAGTTATACCTATCTTTGGGATGCAGACACAGGAAAACTGCTTCACAGGTTCACTCTGCGTACAAATCAACTTAGATACACATTTGCCCATCCTTGGGTCGGAAGTATGGCTTTCAGTTCGGATGGAAAGATTATCGCAAGTGGTGGTTCCCACTCAACTGTTCGTCTGTGGAATGTAGAAACAGGACAATCGGTCCACACGCTTACAGGACACTTCTATTGGATAGAAAGTGTCACATTTAGTCCAGATGGTAAGACACTTGCAAGTTGTGATGGTTTCGGTACCATTCTACTGTGGGATGTTGACACAGGAAAGCACTTTCGTACTCTTGCTCTTAAAACAAATCAACACGGGTCAGAGGCACGAAAGGTGGTGTTCAGTCCAGATGGAAATACCCTAATAAGTGGTGGTTCAAACGGTATCATCCGACTATGGGACATTAAAACGGGAGAATCACTTCGAACGCTTACAGAACATACGTCAGCGGTTATTAGCGTGGTTTTTAGCCCAGATGGAAAAACAATCGCAACTGGGAGTGTTGACGGGATCATTCGCATGTGGAATGTAGATACTGAACAGTACTTCCGCATACTTACAGGACACACACCATGGGTCTTTAGTGTAGTTTTTAGCCCAGATGGAAAAACAATCGCAACTGGAAATAGTGTTGGTATTATCCCTTTGTGGAATGTGGGTACAGGAGAACACTTACACACATTCACAGGACATACAAGAGAAGTCAGAAGTGTAGTGTTCAGCCAGGATGGAAAAACAATCGTAAGCGGAAGCATAGATGAGACCATTCGTCTTTGGGATGTGGATATAGGACAGTCCTTCCGCATTCTCAAAGTGCCTACGCGGTGGGCTTTTAGCGTTGCGCTCAGTCCAGATTCAAAAGTAATCGCAAGTAGCAGCGGTTTAGGTACTATTCATTTTTGGGACGTTGTCAAAGGACACCATATCCGCACACTCACAGGGCACAAGTCAAATGTCAATAGTGTTGTGTTTAGTCCAGATGGAAAAACAATCGCAAGTGGAGGTGATGATACAACCGTTCGTCTGTGGGATGTGAACACAGGACAATATATCCACATTTTCAATGGACATACGAGTTATGTCACCAGCGTAGCGTTTAGTCCGGACGGAAAAACAATCGCAAGTGGGAGTTGGGATAAGACTATCCGTCTATCGGACACAGAAACAAGACAACACTTACGGACACTTACAGGAGATACGGATTGGGTTGAAAGCGTAGCGTTTAGTCCGGATGGGAAGAATATCGCAAGTGGTAGCAGGGATAAGACCTTCCATCTTTGGGATATGGAAACAGGACTACATCTCCGCACATTCAAAGGACATAAGGGGCGGGTTGGAAGCGTAGTATTTAGTCCAGATGGTAATACACTTGCAAGTGGCAGCGGTGACGGTACGGTGCTACTGTGGGATATTACACCATCACAATTACCCGAAGATGTTAATAAAGACGGTATTGTGAACATTCAGGATTTGGTTATGGTTGCGAATGCTTTTGGCGAAGCGGCACCTGATCTTAACGGGGATGGTGTTGTTAATATACAGGACTTGGTAATTGTAGCAACGGCATTTGGTAATACAGCTTCCATCACAGATGAATAGCTACCTAATCTATAGCTTATGACTATAAGAGAAAGGAAAAAACAATGAAGATTAAGTCATCTTTGATTATTTCCCTTTTGTTTGCAATACTTGCTTTCGTTACAACCACTATTGCACAAGATTCGACACAGTGGCAACTACCAATAGGTGCGAAAATGCGCCTCGGTAAAGGTATATTAAAGGATGTAGAATATTCTCCAGATGGCACACGTTTAGCAGTGACAAGTTCATTAGGTATTTGGTTCTATGACGCTCACACTGGAAGAGAACTATATCTGATTACTGAACATATAGGTGCGGTCAATAGTGTCGCGTTTAGTCCGATTGATAAAATATTCGCAAGTGGCGGCAGCGATGGTACTATCCGTCTGTGGGGAATAGAAACAGGAAAACATATTCGTACTATCAGAGCACATTGGTATGGAATTAGTAACGTTGCGTTTAGTCCAGATGGAAAAACTATCGCAAGTGTTAGTTCGAATGACTCCATCCGTCTGTGGGATGCAGACACAGGACAACACATACGAGCTTTTACAGGTTCTACGTCTGGCAGCTTCAAAGTTGTTTTTAGTCCAGATGGAAAAACTATCGCAAGTCGGGAAGCACACGGTGTGATCTGTCTATGGAATGTGGACTTAGGTGAAAAAATACACACTCTCAAAGCACATCCGTATTGGGTCAGTAATGTTGTGTTTAGTCCAGACGGTAATGCTGTCGTAAGTAGTGGTTCAGATGATGCCATCCGTTTTTGGGATGTTGATACAGGAGAAAATATCCGTACGATAAATGTCTCAAGTAATGGTGGCGTTATTGTTAAATTAAGTCCGGATGGAAAGACAATCGCATACGGTATGGGTTATAATATTAACCTATTGGATGTGGAAACAGGACAACACATCCGTAAACTGATTGGACATACGTATTATGTCAGAAAGATCGTGTTCAGTCCAGATGGAAAAAAAATCGCAAGTAGCAGTTTGGACAACACTGTCCGTCTGTGGGTTGCAAACACTGGACAAAACCCTTTGACAATAACGGGGTACACCTCAGACATGCTTACCATAGCCTTCAGTCCAGATGGAAGAATCTTGGCAAGTGGCAGTATTTCTGGGAACATCCATCTGTGGGATGCGGATACAGGAAAAGAAATTCGCTCATTCAGGTCGCATGTGGACCAAGTCAATAGCGTGGCGTTTAGTCCAGACGGGAAGATTCTTGCAAGTGGCAGTGCGGACAATTCGATCCACCAATGGGATGTGGACTCAGGACAATACCTCCGCACACTATTAGGACACATTTCATGGAACAATGGCAGTAGGCGCAAGTATCAGGCAAATAGCATCGTTTTTAGTCCGGATGGAAAAATGATCGCATGCGGTATTGGAGATAACACCGTCCATCTGTGGGTTGCAGACACTGGTCAACACATCCGCACTTTCACTGGGCATACCGCTGCAGTCAATAGTGTAGCATTCAGTCCTGATAGCATGATAATCGCAAGCGGGAGTGATGATAAGACCGTCTGTTTGTGGAATGTGCAAACAGGAGAACAAATCCTTAAATTTTCAGAGCACACGTCAGATGTCCTCAGCGTTGTATTCAGTCCGAATGGTAAGCTAATCGCAAGCGGGAGTGATGACAAAACCTTCCGCTTGTTGAATGTGGGCTCTGGAAAACCCCATCTACATACGCCCATAGGACATGCGTACCGAGTCAATAGCGTCGCATTTAGTCCGGATGGGTACAAAATCGCAAGTGGCACTTCAGATGGGAACATTCGTCTCTGGGTTGTGAACACAGGTCAATACATCCGAATCCTCACAGGACACACGTCTGATGTCCAAAGTGTAGCATTCAGCACAGATGGCAAGACACTTGCAAGCGGAAGCAAAGATGGTACAGTGCTACTTTGGGATATTGTACCTTCTCATCTGCCCGAAGATGTCAATCAAGACGGTGTTGTCAATATATTAGATCTAACTCATGTTGCCTCACACTTCGGTGAGTATGGTCAAATCCATTTAGATGTCAATGGAGATGGAATAGTCAATATTTTAGATTTGGTACAAGTCGCAGCGGCTTTTTGAAATCATACATCCCATAATAATGTTGATATCCGTAACAATGTCGCTTATCTGACATACCCTTACGTATGAAGAAATACTACATGTATGAAGAAATACTACAATGAAAACTAAATTATTAATGATTATAACCATTTTATTCTCGATGTTTGCATCTTCGTTTAACATCTCTGCCCAAGATTCTCCGCAATGGAATCTACCAGAAGGTGTAAAAATGCGCATTGGTAAGGGGCAAACGAATGATATAGATTATTCTCCGGATGGTACATTTTTAGCAGTAGCAAGTTCTATCGGAATTTGGTTCTACGATACACAGACTGGTGAGGAACTGGACCTGCTCACAAGTCATAGATCTAAAGTTTTGAGTATTATGTTTAGTCCGGATGGAAAAACTATCGTAGGTGGTTACGAAGACAGCACTATCCATCTATGGGATGTGAAAACAAGGCAACATTTACGCACAATCACAGGACATAGGTATCGGGTCAAAAGTATCGTATTCCATCCAGATGGGAAGATACTTGCAAGTGCCAGTGATGATGGCACAATACGCTTCTGGGATGTGGAAACTGGAATACACCTACGCACAATTACAGGACATAGTAGAGTTATTAGCATAGTTTTTAGTCCCGATGGAAAAACTATCGCAAGTAGCAGTGAAGGAAACACCATCTATCTGTGGGATGTAAAAACAGGAAAACACCTACAGACAATTACAGAATATCGAAATTGGATTACTTCCGTTATGTTCAGTCCAAATGGAAAGACTATAGTCAGTTGTGCTGGCAACATTCACTTGTGGGATGTGGAAACTGGGGAAAACATTCTAACTATCACAGAACATCCAAGTTTGAGTGTTGCATTTAGTCCGGATGGAAAGACTATCGCAAGTGGTGGCGGTAATACCATCAAACTGTGGGATGCGGAAACTGGTCAAAAGACTCAAATAATCACAGGACATACAGAGTCAATCAATAGTGTAGTATTCAGTCCGGATGGAAAGACCATTGCAAGCGGAAGTCTTAGGGAGGGTACTATCCGTCTGTGGGATGCTATCACAGGAGATAACATCCACACAATCACAGGACACATGATTGTAACATCTACTGTAGTATTCAGTCCGGATGGAAAGACTATAGCAAGTATTAATTCACCCGGTGCCATTCGTCTGTGGGATGCGGATACTGGAAGATTCCTCCAGACACTTGCACAACATTCAAGTTCTGCCAATAGCGTCCTGTTTAGTTCAGATGGAAAAACTGTCCTTAGTGGAAGTGGTCGGGATGGCACCGTCCGTTTATGGGATGTGGAAACAGGAAAACTACTACGCACAACCACTACGAATACTCAACAAGTACAAAATGTGGTACTAAGTCCAGATGGAAAAGTATTTGCAAATGGGAATAGTAGAGATGGCATCATTCATCTATTGGATATGGAAACTGGAAAACTACTGCGTACAATCACAACCAACACAATATGGGTCAATAACATAGTGTTTAGTCCGAATGGAAAAACCATCGCAAGTGAAGGTTCTGGCAGCCCTATACATCTATGGGATGTGGAAACTGGAAATTTAGTAGGTACATTTACAGGAAGTAGTCATTTGTTGGTCAGATCTATAGTGTTCAGTCCAAATGGAAAAATTATGGCAAGTGGTAATTCCGATAGTACCACCCGTCTGTGGGATGTAGAAACAGGAAAAAATCTCCTTATCCTCACATGGCATAGGTCAGGTGTAAAAAGTGTTGGGTTCAGTCCGGATGGGAAAATCATAGCAAGCGGCGGTCATTTTGATGGTTCTATCCGTATGTGGAATGCGGAAACTGGGCACCACCTACGCGTACTTGAAGGACACACGTCAAGTGTTGAAAGTATCGTATTCAGTCCGGATGGAAACACACTGGCAAGCGGCAGCAGCGATGGAACGATACTCCTATGGGATAATTCAACCACCCACTTATCCGAAGATGTCAATCAGGATGGTGTTGTTAATATATTAGATCTGACTCATGTTGCTTCAAACTTCGGTAAGGATGGACAAAACGGCGCGGATGTCAACGGTGATGGGACGGTAGATATATTAGACTTGGTGCAGGTCGCTGCGGCATTTTGATTCACAAACTCTTGAGTCATAAGGAACCCATACAAAACAGAAAGGACAGGTATATACACCTGTCCCAACCATTTATTCAAACGCATGACAAAGATACAGATTAGATAGCAGCAGGACCTCTTTCACCTGTACGGATTCGGATCGTCTCATCAATAGGAATGACAAATATTTTTCCGTCACCGATCTTACCTGTAGATGCTGCCGTTTGTACAGCCTCAACGACCTTATCTACATTTTCTTCAGCAACAACGATTTCTATTTTTAACTTTGGTACAAACTCAATCGTATATTCACTACCGCGATAGAGTTCGGTATGCCCTCGGCTGCGTCCGAATCCGCGGACTTCACTGACAGTCATTCCCCGGACACCGACATTGCTGAGAGCTTCTTTGATTTCCTCCAGTTTGAAGGGACGAATAATACACTCTAATTTTTTCATGGATTTTCTCCTAATACCTACGCAAATTTGGATAGGGTTGTCTCGGCGGATACAGAAATTCGCCGTAAGGTTTTATATTGTTTTATGGACGGATCTGAAATTCGCCCTTATATAAGAACTGAGGCATCAACTAAACCACAATGATCATCAATACTAAGATCGTGTGAAGCAGAACCCCGCGCTGGAAATAGTATTTCAAAAACACACGTTTATGCAATGCTTCAGTACGGGGTTCATAAACCAAAATAATTGGGTCCTAACAGGACTTATGCAATTTACAGCACTTATTAAGTTCTCAGCGCGCTTACAAAGCGCCAAATCAACGGTATGAATACCATTTAGGTATTCCCCGCCTACCGTTTAGTGCGTAAGTCATGGTCCTAAATATCGTGATAGAGGAAGAATTCATACGGATGTGGACGCATATTAATTGCATCTATCTCATTTTCACGTTTGTAATCAATCCAGACATCAAGGACATCTTCCGTGAACACATCACCTTTGAGAAGATACTCGTGGTCATCCTCAAGCGCGTCAATGGCATCGCCAAGAGATGCAGGCGTGGATTCAATATCGTCAAGCTCCTCTGGTTCAAGGTCATAAAGGTCTTTATCTAACGGATCCCCTGGATGAATCCTGTTCTGAATGCCGTCAAGACCTGCCATGAGTAATGCACTGAATGCAAGATACGGATTACAAGATGGATCGGGTGTTCGGAATTCCACACGTTTTGCTTTTTCGCTCTTAGAATAGACAGGGATTCGGACACAAGCACTACGGTTACGCTGTGAATACGCAATGTTGACTGGTGCTTCATAGCCTGGTACCAATCTCTTATAAGAGTTTGTTGTCGGAGCAATGATCGCACACAACGACCGCGCATGCTTAAGCAGACCACCGATATAATAGAGTGCAGTCTCACTCAGAAGCGAATAGCCTTGCGGATCAAAAAATACGTTTTTCCCATCTTTCCACAAGCTCGTGTGAACGTGCATACCTGAACCGTTGTCTTGGAAAAGCGGTTTTGGCATAAAGGTCGCAACCAAATTATGTGATCGCGCAACATTTTTGATAATATACTTATACAACGCAATCTTATCGCCAACAGTCGTTAACGTATCAAAGCGGATGTCAATTTCACCTTGTCCTGCAGTACCTACCTCGTGGTGATGAACTTCAACATCAACACCCGACTCTATCAACTTAAGGCAGATTTCAGAACGAATGTCTTGAAGTGTATCTGATGGCGGAACGGGGAAATAACCCTCTTTATAACGCGGTTTGTAACCGAGATTCGGGTTTTCTTCCCGACCAGAATTCCAACTACCTTCCACCGAATCAACATAATAGAAACCAGAGTGTTGGTTCTGTCCATAACGTATGTCGTTCAATAGATAGAATTCTGCTTCAGGTCCCCAATAACTGATGTCAGCAATGCCAGTGGATTGCAGGTATGCCTCAGCCTTCTGTGCAATATGCCGCACATCACGCGTGTAATTCTCCAAAGTAATCGGGTCTTTGATATTACATGTGATGCTCAAAGTCGGCACTTGGCAGACAGGATCAACCAACGCAGTAGCGGGATCTGGGAACAGCAGCATATCACTCTCGTTAATGGCTTGGAATCCACGGATACTTGACCCATCAAAACCGATGCCACCTTCAAACAGGTCTTCGTTCAACTCACCAGCCATAATGGAGAAGTGTTGCCACATCCCTGGCAAATCCATGAACTTCAGATCAACTATCTTAATATTATTCTCTTTTGCAAGAGCAATTACCTCACTTGGTGTCATTCACATTTCCTCCTAAAAATATAGATAAATTTAACTCGTAACAGGTCATCAATTAAAGCATAATATAAAATTAAAATAAGATTCCAACATTGATTGTGCAAAGTTTATGCCAATTTTGTAACCTTCCTCACGATTCAGATAAATCAACTCAACTCAATAAAGACAAGGTTGGGTAAAACGCAGATAGGATAATCAATCTATACCACTGTCAATAGCAAGGAATTTTAAATGATAACTACAGATTTACTCATGATTTTGCTAAATTATTAGGCATAGAATTGCCCAAAATTTCAGCAGAATTATTCCTTATTCTCCTTCTTTAACTCAACGTCTTCATCAAAACGACTTGTTTCTGGTCCATCTTGTCCAGCATACTTATTGTCTGGTTTCAATCGGTACGGTTTACTTGATGGTGATGAAAGTTTTTCAAAGGTAAAAGCACAAATTCGCATCCCCGGATAGAGTCCGACAGGCATGCGTCCAAGATTACCTAATTCCAAAGTAGCATTTCCAACCCAACCTGGATCAAACAGTCCTGCGGTACTGTGAACGATAATGCCAAGTCTACCTAAGCTGCTTCTGCCTTCAAGCCGTGCCATCACGTCATCAGCTAATTCCAATTTTTCTTGTGTTGCGGCAAGAACAAACTCTCCGGGTTGCATCATAAATGATTCACCGTCAGCAACTCTAACTTCCCGCATCAGATCATCAGCATCAACCTTTTTCTTCAAATCAATATATGGATATTTGCTATGTTCAAAAACACGAAAGGTGTTACCCAATCTGAAATCAATGGAACAACTTCCAAACTGTGTTTCTATATCTGGTTCAGGGGTAATCTTTATCTTTCCTGCGCGTATATAGTTTTCTATGTCAACATTTGATAATACCATATTATAATGTTACCATAGTTCTGTTAAAATGTCACGTTTTTTAAAAATCTTATGTGTGGAAGGATATCAGCAATGCCATAGGTAGTAACTTAGTGGTTTCTTAACTGTCTGAATCACGGATTACACGGATTGCGCGGAATTCTGAATTTGGTTCTCAAAGCAACTATCATAAATATGCTTTCAATGTTTGAAACGGGATTTGGAATATGAAGACTCAAAATCCGCAAAATCTGCGTAATCCTTGTAATCCGCGATTCAGACAGGATAGGTAATGCTAAATTGGTACCAATAGGATTCGCAAATGTGCAACCCAAACCTACATGACCTCCCAATCATCTGGTGCGACTCCACGATAAGCATAATCTAATAGGGTCACAGGATGCATCGCTATCATATCTAACCCATGTTTTTGGATGCCGAGTTGAATCTGGAGTAAACACCCAGGGTTCCCTGTTGCGACAATATCAGCCTCAGTTTCTACGATGTGTGCCATTTTCCGTTCAAGTATCTCCTGTGAAAGTTCAGGTTGTGTGATATTATAGATACCCGCACTGCCACAACACCACTCAGATTCTGCCAACTCAATGAGTTCAAGTCCGGGTATCGCTTGCAAGACTTTTCGGGGTTGCGTTTTGACTCGCTGCCCGTGTAGGAGATGGCACGGTTCATCATAAGTAACGCGCATCGGGATTTCACCTTTAGGTGGGACCATCTCTATTTCCGCTAAGAACTCGCTGATGTCGCGCATTTTATGGCTGAAGTTTTCCGCTTTTTCAGCGTAACCTCCATCGTTTTCAAGGAGTGCTTCATACTCCTTAAGTGTCGCACCACATCCCGCAGAGTTAATAACGATCGCATCCAAGTTCTCGTTCTCAAACGCATCAATATTCTGTTTTGCAAGGTCAGCAGCAACATCGCGTGATCCGTTATGCAAGTGTAGCGCGCCGCAACAGGTCTGTTGACGCGGTGTAACAACTTCACATCCATTCGCCGCTAACACGCGTATCGTCGCCAAATTCGTCTCAGTGAACACCTGATTCATGATGCACCCAGGAATAAAACCGACACGGTATCGCGTTTCGCTTTCAGCGGGAGTGACATCACGTATCTTATATTTGAGATGTGGAGATGGAATTGTCGGTAGTAATGACTCCATCTGTCCGAGTTGCCCCATCAATTTCAGGATTCCCGTTTTCTGCACTAACCACCGTAAACCGAGTTTTTGGTAAATCCACATCAATTCAAATATCAGGTCTAACCTATCTTTGTTTGGCAGAATTTGCTTGAAAACGAGATTGCTCCAAAATCGGTGACTTTTCGATCGGTGTGCGTTTTGCTCATAGATGGCGCGTGCTTGTTCAAGCAATTCCCCAAAGTGAACACCAGAAGGACATGCTGTCTCACAAGCACGGCAATCTAAACACCGATAGATATATTCTGCCCAGTCTTCGGATAGTGGTGTAGCATCTTGCTTCTTGAACGCACTCCCCATCAGATATAACCTGCCTCTTGGGGAATCCGTTTCTAAACCTAATTCTCTATAGGTTGGACAGGTAGGCAGGCAGAGACCGCAGTGTGTGCAGGCATCCCATTTCTTCCAACTGAAGGTCTCTATACCAATAAGCGGTTGGGTTTGTTGGTTGGACATGTCAAATTATCTTAAGGTGCTAATGTCTTTTTTCTATGCCAAAGATTTATGATGTATTTGCGGAGTTTCATCAGGATAACACCAATTATAAACAGGAAGAGGAGTATAAGAAAGTGTTTTCGAACATCTGCTACTAATATCCCGACGAAAAATAGAATCGAGAGTGCAATCAATATGATTGTAGCATATATCATGTAGTTGGAGTTCTCATCAATCGCAGAAGTTTTCTTTAGATTATTCATTCTGTTTTCGTTAATTTTTTCTACAATTAGATGCTTTTCCTGCTGCGTGAATTCTCTTTTTTCAGCAGTAGTCTTGGGTGAAATAGACAAATGCTTATACCGTCTTTTTCGTTTCGGTAAGACCAGTCCAAGCAGCAATAAACAACCTACAAAAGTCATGATGTGAACAGGATATGTTGAAATCAGTTCTAATACACCATATAAATCAGCCATCTCAGTTTCCTTCAACTTTCTTATGTGCCGGTGATGATTTTCTTAATCCCTTCATTCAGACTACCAGACCTATATCCTTGTAAGTCAATTGTAACGTGTGCATAGCCAAGGGTTTTAAAGTGAGTGTTGATTTTGTTTCGTGCATCTTTCTGTTGAAGTCGATAAATCTCCTCAGCTTCAAGTTCAATCCGAGCAAGGTCTTCATGGTGACGCACACGAAATTGACGAATGCCTAAATCGTAAAGAAATTGTTCCGCAGCATCAACTTGACGTAGTAATTCACGGGTGATACGCATACCGTAAGGGAAACGAGAGGATAGGCAGGCAAAAGCAGGTTTATCCCAAGTTGGTAATTCCCATGCTTTTGAAATCTCACGTATCTCTGTTTTTGTCAAGTCAACATCAATCAGTGGTGCTTTGATCCCCATCTGTTTCGCCGCGTCCATTCCGGGACGATGGTCACCAACATCATCAGGAATTGCTCCATAGACAATTGTTCCAACGTTATACTTTTCTGCGATTGGATTTAATTTATCAAACAACTCTGTCTTACAAAAGAAACACCGATTAGTTGGATTGCTTGCGTAACCCTCCAATTCCAACTCCTCTGTGTGAACCGTTTCAAAGCGGATACCGATCTGTTTGGCAATATCCTGTGCAGCCTTCATCTCACGGATTGGATAGGAATCAGAAATCGCTGTAACCGCAAGGGCATTTTCCCCTAATGCGTTCTGGGCTGCCTCTGCAAGGAATGTGCTATCAACACCACCAGAAAACGCTACAATAACCTTTTCGTAACCACGCAGACATTCATAAAGTCTATTTACTTTTGTTTGTAATAATTGAGGGAACATCAGTTCACATCCTATCTTTCTGTCCGATACCTTGCACATTCAGGACTTATGCACCCAACGGTTGGCGGGGAATGCCTAAAGAAGCATGCGCGTATGGCATGCTCCATGATTCATACCCGGGGAATACCATAAGGTATTCATACCGTTGATTACTTGATTTGGTGCTTTGTAAGCGCGCTGGAAGCACAAATAATGTTGAAAATTACATCCTTTTCAGCACAATTCTTAATTAAATCATGAAAACTGCGTAAGTCCTGACAATACAATATGATAGTAATTAGTATGGACGATCTGCTTTCTGGATTTGCTCCAGTTCACTCCTTAGGAGTTGTCTTTTTATTCCACTAATCCTGTCAATAAAAAGCGTTCCGTTGAGATGGTCAATTTCGTGTTGTAACACGCGTGAAAGTAATCCTGAGGCTTCAAACTCAATATACTCTCCGTTCAATATCATTGCTTTCACAGCAATCTTCTCCGGACGTTTCACATCTGCATGAAGGTCAGGTATACTCAAACATCCTTCCTGGGCAACTGATTCTCCTTCAGAAGTTAGTATTTCAGGATTAAACAACATCAACGGATCAAATTCTTCGTCTTCATCATCACCTAAATCAACAATCAAAAACCGCTTTAGAATCCCAACCTGTGTTGCTGCGAGTCCGATACCATTACCAGTCCCATAGAGTGTCATAAGCATATCTTCAGCAAGTTTTATTTCTGCTTCGGTTATTTCCTCAACAGGTTCAGCTCTTTTGCGTAATACTGGATCGCCATAATATCGGAGTTGTAAAGGGGATGTTTTTGATAGGTGTGGTCCTTCATCTACACCTTGGTCAGCACTTTGTATGTTTTTGCGTTTTCTTTTTACTTTAGACATAACGTTGGGTATTTCTCCAGATTCTTTTCTCAACAAGGTCTTATTATCATAACACCATTAACATAAAATGTCAAGAATAATAAATGTCTGAACCAATTGATTTCAATTATCAAAATGTACTCTTGTTGTAAGAATTTTTATCTCTGATTTTCCCTTTTTCTGTATGCAGGAAATGCTTCTGTTTATCACACCTGTACCAAACGTAAAATTTTTTAGTTGTTTTTTTCGTGATTTTCGTGTTTTTTTCAAAAGCCTTCTCAATCCTGTTGTGATATAGGTTTATGAAGGTTTTACGATTTTACGAAATTTTGAAAAAAACAACTAAATGGATTATTTATCGTTTTTTTGTTACAACCTATCTCATAAATGGTAGGAGGGGTTTCTAACCCCGATTTACTCAACACGTGAGCCAGTGAATTTGAAAATAAATCGTATTTATGAGATACGCTGTAGTGTTTTTTGAGTATGTTTTATGTTGTCTTTTAGCATTGTATAGTGTTTTTGACTTCTATATATTATATGGGATTTTTGATGGGGTTGTAAGTTTTTTGATTTGATTTCTTATTGGGATTTCCAATAGATATGGGGTGTAGTTGAGGATATTGTTAAGTTTTCAGTTTTTAGTTGTCGGATTACGTGCCGTGTGACGGAATCGCGGATTTCACAGATTTCACGGATAAGACCCCTGCATTTGGTTGTTATCGCTATGTTGATGTTTTCTTGTGGTTACTTGTAGAAAGATCACGCTTATCTTGTAAATCTAATCATCCTGCAAATACAGGTTCAGACAAATTGCCGAAAACTTTAGTTATGCATTATTTTACACCAAATTTCTAAATCTCCTTACAATAGACAATCGCAAGTCTCATCTGTTTTAATGCATCATATATCTGCGGTAGTTCCTCAAACCCGTAAGAGACTCGAAACTGTCGTTTCCCAATATCAACCATTTCACCATGCGGATGTACACAGTATTCTCCGGGAATATAAATCACCTTCGGTAACCGATTGTGCATAGGTCCGTCAATATCTTCCTGTCCGGTAGTTCGCGTCAAGTACTTAAAAAAATCAGAACTTGAATGTGTATCAATGTTTGAGAATGTCAAATAGTAATAAAATCCCGCACTACCACCACTACACGTTTGAACGTTTGCAGCAAGTAAATCGTCTATCCATGTTCTGACCTGTTTCGCCTTTTCACTATATCCAATATTGACCTTTTCAACCTGTTTCTCAATACCGTTATCAAGCAAATAACTGGCAATTTCCTGATTGATAAGCGGTGCGCTAAAACCGATGTCACTTGTTCGTTGGATGATGGAATCAACAAATGCCCCCTTAGGTCCCATCAGGTAACCGATACGCAATCCAGGGGCAAGTATCTTTGATAATGTACCTATCTCATACACAATCCCAAGTTCATCGTAGCATAATGCAGACTCCATCGGTTCAACTGTTTTGTCATGCACGAGTTCACGGTAGGCGTTATCAAAAATAAGCGGAATCTTTCTACCAATGTCATAAGAATGTTCTGTTACAATCTCAACAAGTTCCCTATTTCTGTGATTAGAAAGGATAGCACAACTCGGATTGTTCACCGACACGACATAGAAAAACTGGATATTCTCTTTACCACGTCCTATACGGTCTAATTTTGCTCTCAATAGATCAGTTTGTATACCATCATTGTCCTCAGGAATCGCAATGACTGAAAAACCTTTCCTTTCAAGATCGTTGCAGTAGATATAATACATCGGATCAGCAGTAACGACAATTCCAGTAGGTAGCACGTGCGTGATACTCTCTAACAAGCTTGTCGCACCATTTGCACCAATGACGATTTCATTTGTCTCAAAGGTTTTTTCTGTGATACCACCAATACGATTGTCTACATGGTATCTTCTGATAGACTCAATAAGGTTAGGGGAACCTTGTGCTCCGCCATAGTTGAGGGAGGCGCGGTACTTCTGTGGGTTAGAAAGCACCGCAGCACAAGCAGCTTGAATCTGTTCCCGTGGGATTGTATCCTCATTGACATACCCAACACCAAGATTAATATCTACACCATCACGAAATTCGACAGCAAAATCTGTCATCATTCGGTTCACTGGAGATGGAATACTTGATGCTTTTCCGTATTCAGAAAGCATTATGTCACGAATCTTCATAACTTGTAGTAGGATTTACCAATTTACAATAGATCCCTAAGGGCAGCTTCAAGCGTGGAAAACTGAAACTCATACCCGTTTGCCTCTGTCCTTTCTGGTAATACATTTTGGCTCAACACCACAAAGTTGGCAAACTCACCCATCATTATTTTCAATCCGAACAGAGGTACAGGAAAAATCGTAGGTTTTCGCAAAACGGAACCAAGGGTCTTTGTAAACTCAATGTTCCTGACAGGTGTAGGTGCGGTAGCATTCAACGCTCCATGAATCTCATCATTTTCCAACGCATGCATCACAATACCGACTACATCGTCAATGTGAATCCACGACATCCACTGCTTACCACTGCCAAGTCTACCACCAAAACCCATCTTGAATGGAGGAAGCACCTGATCTAACAGACCACCACCTAAACCGAGAACAAGTCCAATTCTAACAGATACTACTCGTATGCCAAGCTCACTTGCTTTCTGTGCTTCCGATTCCCATTCCTCACAAACCTTCGCAAGATAATCAGTACCTGCAGGAAATTCCTCCGTAAAACTGTCATCCCCACTGTCCCCATACAGACCAATCGCTGAAGCACAAATCAGCACATCAGGTTTTGTATCAGTATCAAAAGATGCAACAAGGTTACGTGTAGAGAGGATACGACTATCCCGTATTCTCCGTTTTTTCTCTGCATTCCAACGTCCAGCAATCGTTTCACCAGCAAGATGAATCACCGCATGCAAGTCCGATGTCGCTTCGGATGGAAGATGTTCTGTTTCAGGATTCCAAGCATATATTTCTTTAGCAGCCTGTAACTTCGTTTTAGCACGTGCGGGGTCACGCGACACCACATGCACTGCATACTCTTTATCGTGGAGGGAATCACAGACACGACTACCGATAAATCCAGTGCCACCTGTGACCAATACTTTCTTCATCCTTTACCTCCATTCTTGTAACATTCTGTTATTTTGATAATTCCAAGATTGTGTCTTCTAACTGCCGATAGTCATCAATCACAGCATCACTGAGTGTGTCATCTGTTTCTGCTTTATTAAATCCAGCATAACGAATTGCTTTCATACCAGCATTCTTCGCACCAACAATATCCGTTCTAACAATATCACCAATATGTAATGATTCCTTCGGATCAGCGTCTAATTCTTTCAACGTAGAATAGAATTGCACAACTTCAGGTTTTGTTCGTTCCGTCTCATCAGAAAATGTGAATGCAGAAAAGTATTGCAAAATACCGTCCCGTTCCATCAGCTGCATTGCATATCTACCGGGAGTAAGCGCAGAATCTGAGATAATCCCAAGTGAATACTTATCACTTAACCTCGCCAATTCAGGTTTCACATGTGAAATAAGAACCGGAGGAGTCGCCAAAAACGCCTTACCAAGACATTCAATCAGAGAAACAATTTCATCCTCCTCCAACGTAATCTCAAGCGTTTCAGCAAACCATTCCAAACACTTTTCCACAGATACACCCTTGTGTTGATACCAACTATTCATAGATAGCTCATACGCAGCATCCAAACCATCTGACACAGCCGAAGGTTCACACGCATACCCATTTTCAATCAAATACTTATGACAATTTTCTATACGAACCACTTGTCGTCGTTTCCAGTTTTCAAGCGTATCCGCATATAACGTCTGCCAATAATCAAATGTAATTGCTTTAAACATCAATTCTCCCATATTACCCTAATTTTTTATTTTTCAAAACTCTGACTTATTTTAACCATTGCGGTGTAAGATGTCAAGAGACAATTGTTTAATGCACTTTTTAGGTATTACCATCATAACTGTTGAACTAAACGAAATAATTCATAAATAAGTTGACTAGTTGACTATTAAATGAATAAAAAATGAAAAACAGTACATTTTTACTTGACAAACGTTAATTTTAAATGTTATTATATACTTAACACTATTATTAATTGTCAGCACTTATTCCAATAGACATACATGAACTCACAAAAATGCATCCAAAATAAAAGTTTTTCAATAATACATTTCTTCAAAAATAGACAAATTATCAGAGAAAGCAAAAAGTTACACATGATGAAAATTAATTTTATTAAAAATCTACAAAATTAGCTATAATCCCTTACAGTAACTGGGTTTATATCCAATTTCAAAAGTTACTAAAAAAACGAAAAAAGTGTCCATTTGAAAACTTTTTGGAATGTGCAATGTTCCCGCCTAATTTAAGTTAGCTTGACAGAATCGCGGATTACGCAGTGGTGGGGAGACGGAATCCGTGTAATCCGCGATTACATACCCAACTCCACCAAATCCGCTATTTTATACACACCACACCATCAAATAAAACAAACTTGAAAAAATGTCCTTTTTAAGGTATAATATTAAGATACCGATATGTTGTAGAGCAATAATTTTGCTCAGGGAGTTTTGTGTTGAGGTGGAAACGGAGTATTACTTCTATATATCCAACTGGTCGGTTGATGCTCAGTTATTTCGCTGTAGGCGTAGGTATATTAATTCTTATATTTACCTATTATACACGTCAAATCACGAATCTGAATGCAGACATTGAAGCACAAATTGAGATCTTTGTGAATCTTGCCGCAGAAATACCAAGTATTGAAGACCGCACCCTGCAACAACGCCTCCTAACAGTCATGAGGAAAGAACTATATGCTGAAAATAGATCAAGGCGGTTTTCATTTATTATCACCGATGCAGTTGGAAAAGTGGAAATTTCGCAAGGAATTGAGAAGAAATTAGACGCTAAAGTCAACGAAAGCAATACAGTAACGTTTACAAAAAATGAGAAAGAACTCCTAACAGCAACATTAGAACGGATGAAAAACAAGAATCAGCAACGAAAAATACCGTTCCTAAAAGAAGATAGACAAATTACTGGATACTTTTACTACGGAGACGCTGCACCCAGTGAAATGGCACAACTCCCATTTGCAATCACTGATACTGAAAAGACACCACAAAAATGGCAAATGTGGAACGATGTCATCACTAACGAAAACGCTACACCTGAACAGAGAGAACGCGCAAACACCTTTGTCCAAAATTCGCCAGCATTCGCAGCTCTACAAACAACGCCAGATTGGCAAGATGGATATTTCTATTACGAAATAAAATCATTTTATGGACTGCTAATAACACCCGTTGTATTATCTATTGTATTGTCTATTTTCGCTTTCGCGTCTATACTCATCTACCGACAGATAAAATCTTATGAACATGCAGCGATTTGGGGTGGACTGGCAAAAGAAACCGCACACCAACTCGGAACACCCATCTCAGCATTATTAGCATGGACCGAGCTCTTAAACGAACGAAGTAAAGAAACTGAAGACGATGTACTCGCTGAACTCGCTGAAAACATGCACAGCGACTTACAACGTCTACAAAATACCACAACACGATTCGGATTGATCGGCACAGAACCCACAAAAAGTGAGACCAACCTAAAGGAAGTACTTGATGAAGTTCTCACTTATTTTGAACGCAGACTACCACAAATCAGCCGAAACATTGAAATCAAAGTTATGCCAAATGAGATTCCCACAATTAATGCAAATGCACATTTACTTCAGTGGGTTTTTGAGAACTTAATCCGAAATTCTTTGGATGCATTCAAAAAAGAACAAGGATATATCAGAATTGAACCGAATTATGATAAAAGACAAAAACAGGTCATTATCAGATATTCGGACAACGGTTGCGGGATACCCACTGAAAAACAACGCGTTATCTTTAATCCCGGCATGACTACAAAAACACACGGATGGGGACTCGGTTTGACAATCGTACGTCGAATCGTTAACGACTATCATCACGGAAATATCAGGTTAATCAATAGCACCCCTGATGGAACAACATTTGAAATTCGCTTACCGTCCAAAGCCTCTTAGCCTATAATAGGAACAGTTATGCACAACAAAACTCACAATGTCCTCTGGATAGATGATGAAATTGAAGCATTACTGCCACACAGACGTTTTCTTGAAAACAAAGGATATGATGTCACTCCCGCTACAAATGGTGAAGACGGTATTGAATTGCTTAAACAGAAAAACAACTCTTATGATGCCATCCTCCTTGACCAAGTAATGCCCGGTAAAGATGGCATGGCTACACTAGACATCATTCGGACTATAAATACACAAGTTCCTGTTATACTTGTGACACAGTCAAGTGATGACAAATTTATTGATGTCGCCCTCGGTAAACAGGTCACTGATTTTTTGGTCAAACCAATTGGAGTCGCACAGATCGCTTCCACACTCAAACGTGTACTTGAACAAAAACATATTGTAGAAAACCAAATACCAGGACGATACACTAACGACTTTAATACAATTACTAATCTCAAAGCATCTCAACCAAGTTGGCAAGATTGGATTGATATATACGTCAAATTACTTCAATGGGAACTACTTTCTGATAAATTAACTGAACAGGGTTTAGAAGAAACGCACTTAGAGCAAAAAAAAGAATGCAATTCCGAATTCTCTGATTTCGTAGATACAAATTACCCTGAATGGGTCAACGGCACGAAAGATAGACCCCCATTGTCTGTTGATGTATTAGACCAACACGTGATGCCTCTACTTCAAGCAAATGTTCCAACCTATTTTATTGTCGTCGACTGCTTCAGACTAGATCATTGGATGGCAATAGAACCCTTGCTCTACCCCTATTTCTCAATCGATCTAAACTATAGTTTTTCGATTCTACCAAGCGCTACGATGTATTCACGAAACGCACTATTTAGCGGGTTGTTCCCCGCTGAAATCGCAAAAGACTATCCACAATATTGGCAGGAGAAATCAGACGGAGGCACAAGCACAAACCAATTTGAACGACAACTGCTTGAAGAATACTTGAAAAGAAACGGAATCAGGATAAAACCTGGAGTACAATATTTCAAAATATTTGATATACGCGGAGGAATTGAATACAAAAAGCGGCTCGCTTCAGCAACACGCATCGGTTTATCAACTTTAGTTGTAAACTTCATTGACATTCTTACACATCAACGATCACAATCAGAAGTCTTACAACAACTCGCACCAGATGAACCCGCATTTCGCGCATTAGCACGATCATGGTTCGCACACTCAGCACTGTATGATATACTACGTCAAATTGCTGACCAAGGTGCTCACGTAGTACTCACCGCAGACCACGGCTCAGAATTCTGCAATAGAGCTACACGTGCATACGGTAATCGAGACACAAGCACAAGCCTTCGCTTCAAAATTGGGAATAACCTAGCATGCGACCAAAATCAAGCTGTATACATTCCTAATCCAAAGGAATATAAACTACCAGCTGAAAACGCAAGCAAAGATTATATTCTCGCAAAAGACGATTATTACTTCGTCTATCCAAACGACTTCTATAAATACAAGCGGCAGTTTCAAGGGGGATTCCAACACGGCGGAATATCATTAGGAGAAATGATAACACCCGTCGCAACACTAACACCAAGGAAAAATTAATCTGCTATCACCAATCCATATATGGATTGAATTGGCAATCTTAAGCATAGAAAAATTATGGTAGATAACCTTATGTATATGTATTCCCTCAATATCAAGGAGTCAATAGGTTTAGATTTCAACTCTCAACTGAAATTGAACTCTCAAATACCTATCCTACTAAAACTTCCGCTTTTTCAATTGACAGACTTTTTTTACCGAGATGCTTTTCAAAGTAAAAGCATGATAGGAGGATATACTAATAATGGAAAAGGAGATACTTATTTCTGACGATGAGTATGAAACAAGATGTGCTGTTCTTGAAAAAGGAATACTCAATGAAATTCACATTGAACGAAAAGCGACAAAAACAGTATTAGGAAATCTATATAAAGGACGCGTTGAAAACGTCCTACCCGGCATGCAAGTCGCTTTCGTTGATATTGGTTTAGAACGACACGCTTTTCTACATATTTCTGACCTAAAATATAATAATTCCGAAAATGGGAATTCGGACGACGGTTTGCCAACTTTAGATATGCAGGCAACACCAACAAAAAAATCAAGGGGAGGAAGAGGATTCCCATTCCTCATTACCGATCTCATCTCAAAAAATCAGGAACTATTGGTACAAGTTGGAAAAGAACCTATCGGAAGCAAAGGAGCACGGGTTACAAGCAATATAACCTTACCCGGACGCTATGTTGTTTACCTGCCGAACTCAACTACTATCGGTGTGTCACGCCGAATTGAGTCTGAAACCGAACGTGACAGATTGCGCGACTTAGCACAAAAATTAAAAGCTGACGTTGAAGGCGGGTTTATTATACGAACCGCAGCTGAAGGCTTGAGCGAAGATGAATTCGCAACAGAAATCCAATCTCTGTTCAATCAATGGAAACAAGTCAGAGAACGCGCAAAACGAAAAGGCGCTCCTATACTAATTAACAGAGATGTGAGTTTCGCAAATCGAATCGTACGCGACATGCTAACAAAGGATGTTAAGCAACTCCTCATAGATTCAAAATCCAGCTATAATGAAACAGTTGAATATGTCACATCAGTAATGCCAAACATGCTGGAGCGAATAAGTCTTTACACCGAAGACACCGCCCTTTTTAAAACCTATGGTGTAGACCAAGAATTACAACAAGCACTCGGTGAAAAAATTTGGCTCAAGTGCGGCGGCCACATCATCATTCAGCAAACTGAGGCAATGGTCTCAATTGATGTCAACACAGGGAAATTCGTCGGAAAATCTGACCCTGACAACACAATCCTAAGCGCAAACCTTGAGGCAGTTGATGAAGTCGTCCGGCAAATTCAACTTCGCGATTTAGGCGGCATTATCGTTGTTGACTTTATTGACATGGATGAACCCGCACATCGCAAACAGGTTTTCAAATTGCTGCAGGAAGCATTACGCAAAGACAAAGCACGCACCAATATCCTTCGATTTTCAGATTTAGGACTCGTGGAAATGACCCGACAACGTACACGCCAAAGCTTATCCACATTGCTTACAGAACAGTGTCCATACTGTGAAGGACATGGCACTGTTTTATCAATAGAAACTGTAGTTATCGGATTGTTGCGAACTATAAAAAGGGCATACCAACATACTCGCCAATCCAAATTGCGAATTATAGCGAATGATCAAATCGTGTCACATCTAAACGCACAAATGTCCGAAAAATTACGAGAACTGAAAAGATCATTAAAACTGCAATTAACACTTGAACCCGACGCGGACCTACATCTTGAAGACTACAGAATCTTCGCCGCAAACGGTGAAGAACTGTACTTGGATTAACATCAACAACTCTGTCAAAAAGACTGGGCTATTTAGTTTTCCTAATTTTTGGATTTATGAAAAAGAAACCCCGCGGCAGGAACGACTCGGGGAATGCCAAAAGGCATTCATACCGTTGATTTCTTGATTTACCAGTCACGATTTTCTCAGAAAACGGGTAAAATGGGTAAAACTGAATAACCCTGTCAAAAAGACTTGACTTTTAACACAAAATGTGGCATTATATAATTATCCGAATAGCAAAAAATGGTCGAATAGGTGCGTCCAATGCTCTTTTGACATCTCTCTATTGCACAACACCATAGGGTATAAAATTAAAAATAGATAATCCCGCTAAATTCATAGGATTTCTACACCTAAAAGGAGTGAAAACAAAATGTATGCAGTATTTGCAAGCGGTGGGAAACAGCATCGCGTTGAGGTCGGCAGCCTCATAGATTTAGAAAAATTAGACAGTACTGTCGGTGAAACAGTCACATTTCCCTCCGTTTTAGCGATTGCCGGTGATGACGGTCAACTCCAAACAGGTACTCCCTATCTGGAAAACATGTCCGTCACAGGGGAAGTCGTTCAGCAAGGACGTGCGAAAAAGATCATCGTCTTCAAGTCTAAACGCAGAAAAGGATATAAACGCAAATTAGGACACCGTCAATCATTTACACGAATTAAAATTACCGCAATCGATGGTCAGAATAATACCACGGTTGAGGCAGAGGAGGTTGAAGCCAATGGCACATAAGAAAGGTGGCGGAAGTACACGTAACGGTCGTGACAGTATCGGTAAACGGTTGGGTGTCAAAAGGTTTTCTGGAAACTACGTTTCAGCAGGAAGCATTCTTGTCAGGCAACGCGGATCACATTTACACGCAGGTAACAACGTAGGCACCGGCAGAGACTATACGCTCTTCTCAAAAATTGATGGGTATGTCTGGTTTGAACGAAAAGACAAATACCGTCGCAAGGTGAGTGTCTACACTGAACGTCCCGCGTTCTAATAGACCCCTTTGGAAAGCCTCACCTTGTGTGGGGCTTTTTTGCTTATGACACAAAACTAAATTACCTCGTGCTTTACGATTTTTTCAGGACAGCGCATACTTTAACAATAAGGAAAATAACGTGAAATGGATAATCCCACTTCTAATATCAATTGTTCTATTGGGATGTAGCAATAAACGAGTCCAACAGTTGGCAATTGAAACGATGGAAAACGCTCAAGTTAGCATTAAATCTGCCGAAAACGTCGGTGCACACGACGTCGCTACCAATGAGTTAAACGCTGCTCTGGAAATGCTTACCAGAGCGGACTCTGCATTGCGATCCGGAGACGCAGAACGCACTTACAGATTAGCATTACGAGCATATCTTCATGCACGAATTGCTACTGAAAAATCATTAGCTGTCCGACAAGAATCACAAGTTCAAGAAGCACAAGCGGCATTAGAACTACAACAACAAGCAACGACAGAAATTCAAAACAACTTACAAACTCTCAAAGCAGAACGCGACGCACAAATGAAATGAGGGATAGTATATATGCGATTTCTTGCATGGTTTCTTCTCTTATCGTGTCTCATCAGTTACGGATGCTCACCTCTTGAAATTGATATCGTCATCTTAGAGACACAACTCCAACATGGACAAAAGGCAATTGACAACGCAACAGCTTTAGGTGCAGCACAATTAGCAATTCAAGAATACAGTGATGCTAACAAACTCCTAAAATTTGCAAAACAAGCTAAAGAACGCGGAGACATGGCACAAAGCATGGAATTTGCAAATCAAGCTGAACTCTCCGCACAAATCGCTTTATACAAGACAAAACAACATCAAGCGCGAACTCAATTAAACAATATCCGTGAACAGATGTACCAAGAGCAGATAACACAAAAAGACTATGAAATAGAAATGGTGAAAATCCGCAATGAGATGAAATCTTATGAAAATACCCAAGTTTCAAAAGAAATTGAATCTGAAAAACAGCGCGTAAACTCACTCACTGCGGATCTCACAGAAACAAATAACGCTTTACGACACGCTGAAATTAGTCTGCCAATCTTTGGGGCAAATATATACCTAACTATTGCTAAAAATACCTATCCTGAAATTGAAGGGACTGCATACTATGAACGGATTCAATCAATAATCGACAAAGCAACAACACAACTTAACCAAAAAGAATTCAAAGAAGCGGAAAAAACATCAAAAGATGCCGAAACACAAGCAAAAAACCTTTACGAATTAGCAATTCAACTTCAGAAAACTCGTAACAATGCCGAAATAGCTGCGCTTATAACAATTGAACGTGCACAGCTTAAAGTCAAACGCGCAGAATCTCTCAATGCTGCCACACACGACCCAGAACAATACCAACAAGCACAAAACCAATTGGAAAGCGCTAAAAAGGAATTGCAAGAAAACCTTTTTGAAAAAGCAAAGCAATCTGCAACAGCTGTTGAACAGATAGCAGATAAGGTCATTACTACATCAGAAATAGCAGAATTTCGTAAACGCGCACAACAGGAACTTGCAGTAAAAATCAAAAGAGCAAATGAATCTGTCGCATCAGTCAAAGCAGCCATTACAGAACAAACTGAAACCAAAGTTCCTCAGTTTGCACCGCAACTTTTTGAACTCGCAACTTCAGCACTCAAAACTGCCGAAGCAGCACTCGCAAAAAAGGACTATACAGACGCAATTAATGCCGCACAACAAAGCAATGATTACCTAAAACGCGCTATCAAAAAGACTGAATTACATACTTCTGAACAAACCTCTCTGATTGAAGTTACAAACCAAATCCCAAAGGCTGTCGTCATTGATCGTGAAGAAGGGGTACTCATTAGAATCAGCGGTAACTTATTCGCTACAACAAGCACCCGACTAAAAGATGAGTATTTTCCAACCTTTACCAAACTCGCTGAAATTCTACTACAAGACGAGTATAAAGGCTACATCGTTAGAATTGAAGGACACAGCGATACACTCGGTGAGGCAAGTGCAAATAAAGCACTGAGCGAAAGACGTGCAAATTCAGTCAAAACATACCTAATTGATAAAGGAAATGTCGCAGCAGAAAGACTAAACGCTGTCGGTTTAGGAGAATCACAAACTATTGACAACAATGCACAAGAAAAAAATCGTAGGATTGACATTCTTTTGGAAAAAGCTCCAAAACCTTCCAGCGAACAGACAACAGAATAAACTACGACCTATCCCATAAACGGTAGGAGGGGTTTCTAACCCGGTATTACTAGACACGCAATCAGATGAATGTACACATAATTACATTTATGTGATACGCATAATAAATACGAAAATTCGCACGAGTTACGCAATTGAAAATAGACCCTTATATCGTCAACCAAATTGCACATAGCCTGTTTGGTGACCGATACATCATTATCTATGATGATACGATTCAATTCCATAATCACTGTTATCACGTCCGTACTATAGACGCAAAAGAACATGCTTACAAGGGATACTACTATCTACAGGACGCAAACAGTAATTTAGCAATGTGGGACGATGAAGTATGTGCACCGCCAGGTTACTACGGCACAATCTTTGATCCAAAAACAGGGAACATTGTCAGACGCGAACCAATAAACGGAGAATAACTATGAAGCGAGACGGGATTGTCGTATTAGACTTTGGCTCGCAATACACGCAGCTAATTGCACGACGTATTCGGGAACAACGAGTTTACTGTGAAATCCAACCCTATACTCTATCGCTTGCAGATATAGATAAAATCCCACCCAAAGGAATTATCCTCTCAGGTGGTCCCGCAAGCGTCTATGAAGAAGATGCACCAAAGGTGGATTCTAATCTTTTCAAACTCGGCATACCCATTTTAGGCATCTGCTACGGTATGCAACTTATCACACACCTCTTAGAAGGCGGGAAAGTCCATCCGGCAACTGAACGAGAATACGGGAATGCGCAGCTCAAAGTGAATACCTCATCTGAACCACTGTTCAAAGGACTATCATCTGAAGTCGCCGCATGGATGAGTCACGGGGACAAGATTGATAAACTACCTTATGGGTTCCACACAATCGCACATACGTCAAACTCACCCATCGCGGCAATGGTCAACGCAGATGGCACACTTTATGGACTGCAATTTCATCCCGAAGTTGAACATACACGGGATGCAGATAAAATCCTATACAACTTCACACGACATATTTGTGGTTGTGAACCAACTTGGACAATGGACACGTTTATTGCTCAAGCAAATGCACAAATCCGAGAAACTGTGAAGAACGAAAAAGTGTTGTGTGCAGTCAGTGGTGGTATAGATTCTATGGTATTAGCTACACTGCTTCATGAAGCAATAGGTGACGCATTATTACCCGTTTTTGTTGATAATGGTCTACTGCGCAAGAATGAAGTAGAACAAGTCTTACATACCTGCAAAACCCTCAATATAAATATAGAATTCGTAGATGCGACAGATACCTTTCTCAAAGCTTTAACAGGAGTCGTCAACCCAGAACAAAAGAGAAAAGTTATCGGCGCACAGTTCATTGAGACTTTCAGAACGAAAGTGAAGCAACTCGGTCCTTGTCGTTTTCTTGCACAAGGCACGCTCTATCCCGATGTCATTGAAAGTGTATCTACTAAGGGACCCTCTGCGACAATTAAGACCCATCATAATGTCGGCGGACTCCCACCTGATATGCCATTTGAACTGATTGAACCATTCCGAGAACTTTTCAAAGACGAGGTACGCGCAGTCGGTGCAGAACTAAACGTCCCACACCACGTACTCGGAAGGCATCCGTTCCCTGGACCAGGACTGGCTGTCCGAATTATTGGGGAGGTAACACCAGAACGGTTAGCAGTACTGCGCTTAGCAGATGCCATTTTCATTGACGAGATAAAGTCAGCAGGTTTATACGATGAGATATGGCAAGCATTAGCAGTACTTCTACCTGTAAAAAGTGTCGGTGTGATGGGAGATGAACGCACCTATGAAAATGTAGTAGCACTGCGCGCCGTAACAAGCAGCGACGCAATGACAGCAGATTGGGCAAGAATCCCCGACGACGTTTTGGCAAGAATTTCCACCCGAATTATCAACGAAGTACAAGGAATCAATCGCGTAGTCTATGATATTAGCTCAAAACCACCAAGTACAATTGAATGGGAGTAATTCGGGTGAGAGTCCGAAACTACACGGAAGTCGTAGATCGCATCCTTAATGCTGTTGAAAAATCTGATCAGCTGACAGTCTGGTACCAATCCTTCACTGCTCCATTCTCTAAAGAACAAGGGGAATCATCTTACCCAGTATACTGCCTACGATACACTTCAACAGAACCAGATGCTCCGTTAATCTATATTTCTGCAGGTATCCATGGCGATGAACTCGCAGGTGTTGAATGTGCAATTAGACTTATAGAACTTCTCTCTGATGGAACACATTGCAAATACTCTGTCTTCCCATTTGATAGATATAATTGGCTTATCTCTCCTTGTGATAACCCTCATGGTTATGAACACAACATCCGTGAAAATCCTGATGGACAAGATCTCAATCGGATGTTTGGCGCACCGAATAGATATCCAGTAACAGCATTCATAGCAGAAACTCTCCTGCAAACACAATCTCAACACAGTAATAATAATGTGGGTAATAAGGCAACGATTGAACTTTCACTGGATTTGCACGAAGACATAGATAGTTATGGATTCTATTTGTGGGAACGCCGAACATCTACATGTGTGCCAATTGGTGATATAGTCGTCCAAACCGTGGCGGGAATATGTCCTATCAACAAAGTAAAGATGGTTGAAGAACATCGTAACGAAAATGGTGTGATAACGCTTCTTGATAATGTTACGACCAAAGGATGGACACGTGGCAGGTATTTATCTGAGAAACTAAACGCGCGATGTCTTATTCTTGAAACACCAACACACTTGGATCTGCAAACCCGTATCAGCGTCCACATGATGGCGATCCAAACAGCTGTAAAACACACATTCATTTCAGGAGATCACAAGAACTGTTAGGCACGTTTTCATAACCTAACCGGATTTTCCATTGTACCCAGTGCGGTTAGGTTGGGAACCACTCCTACCCATGTGTCCCTTCAGTGTAGACTCTTATACATATATACCTATGTTGGGAGGTGATACGTAATCAACCATCTTCCACATTCTGAGACTAAATTGCTTTTAACTATCTTGATATACAGCTGCAGCAGCACTCACCGCAGTACCAGCATCAACACGGTATCCGAATTCAATGAGGAGTTTTTCAATAGCATATAGAACCAGCAGCACGTTCTGTTCGTTCGCAGCATCACCCATGAGGCCAATACGCCATGCATTACCAGCAAATATACCTAATCCACCACCGATTTCAATCCCATAATCTTGTATGAGACGTTTTCGGATAGTAACATCGTCAATACCATCAGGTATACGGAGTGTCGTTAACATCGGGGCGCGATGGTTTGCTGTGGCAGCAGGTTGTAGACCGATTGCTTCTGCACCAACTATCAGCGCGTTGGCATTCCGTTCATGACGTGCATATCGTTCTGATAGTCCCTCTTCCACAACAACGCGTAGTGCTTCACGCAGTGCATAAATCATGGACATAGAGACGGTGTGGTGATACTTACGCGTGTCACCCATCCAGTATTCTTCAAGCAGTGTCACATCCATGTAGAAACTCTGAATCTTCGTTGAGCGACTATGAATCACTTCAACTGCACGATCACTAAAACTGATTGGAGAAAGACCTGGAGGACCAGCTAAACATTTCTGTGTGCAGCTGTAGGCGATGTCAATCCCGCGTGCATCCATATCAACAGCTTGTCCACCAAGGGACGTAACACAATCTGCTAGCAACAACGCCCCATTTTCATGAGCAATTTCTATTATCTGTTCTAAAGGCTGCAAAATACCAGTAGATGTTTCGCCATGCACTATCCCAATCAATTTTGGAATAACTTCGTCGCATGCTTCAGCAATCCGTTCCGGTTTTATAATATCTCCCCATTCAGCCTCAACAGAAATTACGTTTGCGCCACATCTTTCTGCAATATCTGCAATTCTACCTCCGAAGTAGCCATTTATACCAACAACTACCGCATCACCAGGTTCAATTACGTTTGTAAGTGCTGTTTCCATCCCCGCAGTACCTGTGCCAGAAACAGGATAAGTAACCCTATTTTGCGTGCCATAAACTTGCCGTATCAATGAAACGGTATCATCCATCACAACAACAAAATCGGAATCTAAATACCCAAGCATAGGCGTTGTCATCGCTTTTAGCACACGCGGGTTTGCTATACTGGGACCAGGACCAAGTAGGATACGTGAAGGTACTCTTAATTCGTCATGCACTATTCTATAACTCCTTCCTTTTTTAAACACACTTACGAGTGCTACCAAAAGATTGACAGTAATTCCGGTGTGTAAAATTGATTAAAGTAAATTTTGCAAGGTAAAACGACTATTGTAATAAAACAGAATAGGGACAGGTAAAATACCTGCCCCTATGAAATACAGGCAACGTCTACCAGATGATTAATTATCCTCCTCAGCATCATGTCGCACATCCGGTATATTTTCAGCTGTCATGTAGTCTCTAATCTGGTTCCGCTTGCGGAGACAGTATTCAATCGCATCCTTGACCTGAGTGTCAGTTGGGTCTCTCAAAGCATATTTGTTTGGTAAGTACTTGAAGTAATACAATGCGTCAGGATAATAAACTGCTTCTTTATTTGCGAGCATTGTATACGCATCCCCTAACCTGCCGTAAGAGAGGTCACCATACTTAGTGTCAGGATAATCCTTAGCGACCGCTTTGAAGAGTTTAATTACTGCTTCAAGGTCGGACTTTTTGCCGGATCGCTGTGCCACCCCGAGTGTTTTACGTGCATGCTCATATTCATTGTGCGCAAGGTAACTCAAGGTGTCATTACGGAACGTTTGTGCTTTGGCTTTGGATTCAGCACTCAGTCCGGGTGAAGCTATTGCCCGTTCATAATTCTCAATCGCTAATCGGAATAGACGAATTTGATCTGTCTGTTCAAGATTAGGATCTAGAGCGGAGTTATAGTGGTTATTCCCGATGTTGATGAACGCATCACCCGCGAATTTGCTGTCTTTAAACTCCTTTACAAGAATCTCATTTGTCTCAAAAAGTTTGTCAAGAAACGCTTTTTCAGCTTCTGCATCACCATCTTCTTTTGCAGTTTCAGACAGATACTGATAACATGTCGCAATAGCATACAAGGATTCGGGAGACTTTTCATGAGCTTTGTTAACTCGCCTAACCTTGTCATATTCTATGATTGCCTTGTCATATTGTTCGGTTGTATAGAATGCTTCTCCTGACTGATATTGCCAGAGTGCTGCATCCTTAGCATTTGGGAAGCGTTTGACAAGATCATTGAACACTTTTGATGAATTTGCAAAGTACGCGATAGCTTGGGGAGACATCTCTTCGTCTAAACCGACTTGCATCCGTCCTAAGTCATAGTTCGCATTGGCTAAGTAAGTCAAAGCAGTTTCAACATTACTCGTCAAGTCATCAGAAGCGGGGAATACCTTAGTATCCGCATATTGCACATAAGTGGTTAATGGGTCAACGCATTGTAACAATTCTGCACGACGTTTGAGTCCAATACCGACGGAATAATAGATCTGTCCCGCTTGGAAAAGCGAACTTTGCGCATACGGTAATACAGTCTCTTTATCCGCTTTTTCTATAGGTGCAGCAAGTTTAGTGACCTCTATGAAGGAAGCACCTGCCAACCCACTCATATCAACATAAGGCTGCAGTTCAGTTCCCGGTTCGCCAGAAAAGAGCGAACGCGCTTTATTGGAATAAAGTGATCCAAGCTTGTACTGTGCAGAAACTTTTCCTGAGACTGTCGCATACGGATTATCCTTCAATTTTTTCAAAGAGACTTCCGCCTCTGCAATTGCCTCATCTATACGTCCCAATTTGATAAATAGATCTGACTGACGCAGACTCGCATCGCCTACCATTGAAGCAACACCGGCATTCTCCTCAGAACTATAGTCTGTAATTAAGTTCTGGAATACTTCCAACGCCTTGTCAGGTTGATTAACTTTTTCCTGATAAATCAGTCCCATTCTATACAAGGATTGTGCTTTGACCAAGTTATCTGCCAATTGCGTAGCGTTCTGGTAATTTTTCAGAGCTTCCTCATACAACTTAAGGTGCTCATCTTGAGCATAAGCCATCGCGAAGTAGGAACGACCTTTCAGGTCTTCTTCTTCGGTATTTGCAATAATATATTGATACTCTTTTACTGCAGCTTGATAATTACCTTCACCCGTGTGTAATTCAGCGAGTCTGGAGTGTGATTGAGAAATTAGATTGATACGTATATTGTCTTGCGTCTGACCTTCAAGTGCAGTAACTCGCGTGAACGCATCAATTGCACCTTTATTGTCTTTCAACCCCAACTTTGACAAACCGAGTGTATAACCTGCACTGATGCGATTGTCAACGTTTTCTGTCATTTCCCAGACCTTATCTGCTGCACTTGCGGCATTCATATAGGCGTTCTTCGCACCATCAACATCGGTATCTTCACTTTTTCTTGCAATTTGGTAATAGCAAACCGCTGCTTGATATTGAGCATTCGGTGCAATGTCACTGTCAGGGTAACTTTCAACAAACTTCAGATATGCCGAAAGTGCCTCCTGATAACGTTCCTTACCATAGTACTCATGCCCAATTTTCAATTGTGATCGCATACGGGTATCATCGGTAGCACCAGGGTTATCAATGATTCGCTGTAGATTCGCGATCTTACTGTCAATATCATCAGGGTTCGTGTTTTCCAGGGCAGTAACTTTTACAAGATCAATACGTCCGAGTGTTCTTAGAATAGCACTCTCATCGCTACTGGCAAATTTCTCGTTTGCTTGATCTGCTACCTGCAGTATGAGTGGCCATTTGGACGTATCTCCATGTTTTTGGGCAGCATCCTGATAGACTAATACCAAACCGAAAAATGCTTCAATTGCGTTTGGACTGTCACCATAATCTGATATCACTTTATTGAAGGCAGCTGAAGCTTGTTCAACAAGTTCAGGCTTATCAGACGATGCGTAGTAATAGCAAAGTCCTACGAAGTAAAGCGCGTCATCAGCATATTCACCTACTGGATTACTGTCAACAACTGCTTGATACTGCTTAGCTGCTTCTTCATACCGTTCATCGCTACGAAGTAAGTCGGCAAGTTTTATCTCAGCTAATGAGAGATTATTTTTATCAGTAAGTTTCGGTAGTATTGAATCGTAATAGGTGATAGCTTGGGATTTATCTCCCTGTTTCACATAACTATTAGCAATCAATAGGAGTGCACGTTGAAAATAATCGCTGGTTTCGGTAATCATTGCATACCGTTCCCGTGCTGTATCCCAGTCACCAAGCATTTCATGTGAAAGTGCTTCATTCATGATACATGCCTCAACTTGGTTTATACGCTCAGGGAGAAAGTCTTGATAACGTCCTTCATTGACACCAGGCAGAAACGCATCATCAGAGAACATCTGTATCGCATCTTGATATGCTGTAATAGATTTCTGTAGATATTCTGTATTGAAACTATCCGAAGGATCTCCATCTTGATAGCCTTCAGGTTTGGCAGCTTCAAAAAATGAGCGACCTTCGTAGAATTTACCCATCAATTTTACAAGATGGAACTTCGGTAGGGGTCGGTAATCCCATAACTTAGCATATTCTTCTGCGGCTTCAATATATTGGTGAAACTCTGTGCGTTTCATATCGGCGAAACGTAGTTGTACCTCTGCTGCAAGAATGTCATATTCGTTATGGTTTTTGTTCTTTTCAATAAACTCATGGGCAACTCTCTCAAGTTCTTCCTTACGATCCAAATCATTCAAAGTCCAAATTGCCCCATACAACGCATGGGGTGCAACTGGATTTTCGGGGAACTCATCAACAGTTTTCTGATACCATTGTAAGGCAAGTTCAAGTGTAGCAGTCCCCTCTTCAGTCTGACCTGAAACATTCTGATTGCTACCTAACTTATAATATGCCTCTCCAATTTGATACGCGCTATAAGGGGTAAAATCAAGTGATGCGCCTTCAGAACTTAGAAGTTGGCTCTCTTCGTGATCAATTACCGCTTTATATGCAACAATCGCTTCATCCCAGTTTTCCAATCGAAAATTACTATCAGCTATACCCAGCTTTGCATCACCTTTGAACGTACTTTCGGGATATTCATCAATCAGTTTTGTATAGGCGATAATAGCATTCTCATAATCGGCTTGATCGTAGTAAGTCTGACCAATAGCAGATTGAATCTCTGATTTGAGAGCTAAGTCTGCTGTATTCTGTAAAGACAACTCATAATTTACACGTGCGTTATCATAGTCTTTTTGCTTTGCATAAATACTACCTTGGTCAAAATAGGCTGCGGTCACAAGATTGTGTGAAGGAAATTGCGTAATAAAGTTTGTATAACGGCTTATCGCTTCATCGTGTCTATCAAGTTGGTTCAGACTGTAAGCTGCTTTATACATGGCCTCCCCATGCAGTTCAGCATAATTCTTAAATTCCTCAGTAGCAAACTTGTCAAATTCCGGATATGCCTGTTCAAAGTTTTCTTCATCAAGGAACGACTGAGCAATAAGCATCTGCGCGTCGTCTTTAAAGTCTGAATTCGGGTAATTAGCGAGAACATTATTGAAGGCTGTCCGACATTCCTGAAAGTTTTCCAACTTATAATTTAGTTGTCCGATAGAATAATATGCTTTCTCTACTTGTATACTGGTTGGAAAGTTTGCAATTAGTTCTTCAAACTTTGCTTCTGCTTCTGCATATTTCTCTTGTAGATTAAGCACATGTCCCCACAGAAATGTTAAACCTTCTTGATGTGCGGATATTGTTGCATCTGGCGCGACCTTTTCAATATATTCAATCGCTGTATTATAGTGGTTGGCATCACCCGATTTTTCTGCTAAATAACTATAGGATACCGCAATCTTAAAGTTAGCCAATGTCGTGAAATCTTTATCAATCACTTCAGTTTTAACACCGCGTTTCTTTGATTCTTCAAGTGCCTCAGTATATTTAGCGATCGCACCTTCATAATCTTTCTGATTATACATGGCTTCGGCAGATTTAAAGAGTTCCTCAACTTTTTTAGAACTCCCCATCAAAAAAGGTGAAAGCAGAGCTACGACCAAGGCGAGACCACCAATTACACCCAAAATTCTTGGATTCATCACATTCTCCTTTAAGTCTAATATTATATGGTAGATTTTAGAATTAATTATACTATCAGAAATGGTGCAGTTAAAAATCCCCACCTACCGTGTTAAGAAAGTATATAAATTATTTTAAAATTAACCATAATAAGAAAACTACACGGGTGAACTTGAAATTCAGTTTCACCCTATCAATTTTGTCAAATACGGGTTGGATCACACTATCCACCCAGTCATACTTTAGAAATACCTTGATAATTAATAATTCAAGGTAGAATATAAGACATTATAATGTCCTTCGATTCACAAATTATTCACAATTTACTTATATCATAAGGTTCAGGAATAGTTAGTAATTCCGATGGTACATGCATTAAATGCCCAACAAATCCAGACAATTTACGGTACTTGAGTTGGTATTTCTCATATATTGGAGCATCATGCAAATCCAACGGGAGTGTCGCATAATCATTATCTTGCAAAAGCGGTTGGCTACCCTGGATATCAGGTTGAGAAACAACAATCAAATCTGTATCCGTAGCATCTCCAGGAATAGCATCATCTTTGCTTACATGCATTACGATGATGTAATCTTCAGTATTGTTTGCCTTCGGTTCAGAGAGTTTCCAATAGTCTACTTTCTCAACATTTGCTGCTGATGTAGGCGAATTCACAGCACTTGAAGACTTCCGCTTAGTTCTACGTTCGCTGTAACTTCCCTGTTCTAACTCCGAACTCGTATCAAGTTTTCCAGAGTCTATCTCATCAAGAAACACGATTGGTGGAGAAGTTGGGGTTTGGTTTAACAAGTGTGTCACGACAAATCCTGTTACTATTAACAAGATGAGGGCACATAACGGTAAACCGTTCTTTCTAAGTAGACTTTCACTACTAAAACTCTGGCGAACCTGTGTGGTAAACATCCAGATGATTTGCGCAACCATTGTTCTTATGCGTTGATCAAAATGTGTTGGTCCCCTATTTTCAATACAACGATGCAATTCCACCTCAAATTGATGAAAATAATTTTCTGATGCTACAGGTTCAACATAGAAATCAACGACAAGATCACGTGTCTTTTTAAATGCAACGACCTCGTGTCGACAAATAGAGCACAATCGTAGGTGCTTTTCTATGTTTGCAGCATCACGAGATGATAATGCACCATCTATATAGTCAGATATAAAACGTTGTATGTTATTACATATAAGTTTCATAATAATTGTCGGTTTTCAGCTAATTCGCTGTCTGTTGAAACCGCTCTTAAAGAAAAACTAACACTTCAATCTTGATTCAACAAAAAATAATTTTTTTACAAATTTTTAGTAGCATCAACATAGGGTTTTAATAAATTTCTGAGTTGTTTCCGGGCATAGTGCAATCTTGAACGAACTGTACCTTCTGAACAGTTTAGGATTGATGCTATCTCGGCATGTGTTAACCCTTCTAATTCATGTAGGATGACCACAATACGATGTTTGAGTGACAGGCTACTTACTGCTTTCGTCACCCAGTGTCGTAATTCAGCTTTCTCAGCTTGTATTTGCGGGTCGTTCTTTATGTCAAACTTATGCCGTACATCTGGATGAAATTCAGACTCTTCTGTCGTTGCAAGGGGTATTTCACGACGACGTTCCCTACGTTTAACAAAGTTGAGTGCTTCATTAACTGCTATACGATATATCCATGTTTCAAAAGCCGCCTCCTGCCGAAAACTATGAATTGACTGATGCACCTTAATAAAGGTTTCTTGCATAACATCATTAGCATCCTCGTGGTTCTTCGTAATCTGCATCGCCAGACGATGCACCATACGTTTATACTTCGCAACCAACGGTGCTAATGCCGTTTCATCTCCTTCACGGAGATGGTCTATGAGTAATGCTTCAGTCCTTTCCACGAAAATTTCTCCTCTCGGCTTCTATTATTAGACAACACATTTTTTGAAACTGTTCAATGTTTCTGATGAAGATTAATTTATTAATTCAGTAATAAATATTTCTCACACGGTAGGCGTGCTTTGTAAGCGCGCTGCTCGAATTTTCATGTGTCAGCGCGCTTACAAAGCACCAAATCAACGGTATGAATGCCATTTAGGCATTCCCCGCCTACCACGGTGGGTTAGATAGAATTTCCTACTTTATTTATAAATTTTCATAAAAACATTATAGCATAAATTCATATTTAAGTGACTTATTTATGGTGAAAATTGAAAATAAGTATACATT
This sequence comes from Candidatus Poribacteria bacterium, assembly GCA_963663765.2. Lineage (GTDB taxonomy): Bacteria > Poribacteria > WGA-4E > WGA-4E > WGA-3G > MSPOR6. Next base: position 136,395 of record CAXXUA010000005.1, read on the forward strand.
TCTACAATTTACCATATTGGCTGTAAGTGATTTTGGTGCGCCTTGTTTGTATTAGAAAAAAGTTTGGAATTCATTTGTGTGTATGGGTAATATTATACCTTATGGTGGTGTGGGTTTGTTGTGTTTTTTGTATTGAGAACAGTATAAATCATGTAAAATCTATTGGGATTCTATTGTTGAAATGTCCTCCAACAAAGATGTTTCGTGTCATATTGAATGCCTATATTATCATTACCGTATAGGTATTACACTAAAAATAGGTTTTTTTATAGAAAATGCGATTCTAAACCGAATTGGGTTTCAATAAAAAAGGACAGCATATCCAAGATACGCTGTCCAGTCAGCTAAATAAACAATAATTTACTCTTTAGCTTTAGTGGTAAACGAGAAACTGACATCCCCTGAGTTTCCAGCAGCATCTGTGGCAGTACCTTCAACTGTATATTCAGTCTCGTTGCTAAGGTTTTGATTAGCACTTCCAGTGAGGGTTACTGTATCGTTATCAATGGAAACTGTCCAACCAACATCGTCGCCATCATCTAATAACATGATTTCAGCACTTGCGATAGCTTCGTTGAACGTGATTGTTATAGTGTCTTCAAAGACAACTGCTGGGTCAAGGTCTTCAGCACCATTTTCTGGATTACTCGCTGTGACTTCTGGTGCAGTTTCATCTGCTTCAACGACGGTGTATTCTATAGAAGCGCTGCCTTCGCCATCATCAGGACCGTTTTCCCATGTAATATTAATGGTAAGGGCACCAAGGTCAAAGGGGCCTTTTATTGTTCGACCTTCAACGGTACCAGCATCCGCAGTAATTGTTCCTGGGCTTCCAGTGAATTTCAATGTGATATCTTGGTTTGCTGCGAGTTCACCTCCGCTATCTGGTGTAGCACCATTAAACATAGCTTCGGCTGCATCACCATCGCCATCATCATCATCATCGTCTCCACCACAACCAACCGCGTAAACAGCGAGCAGTGCCGCCATGACTATAGCCAAGGTTCTAAAAAAAAGTTTCATGAGTAGGTAACTCCTTAATTAAGGTTTATCAGAATGTAACGTACCTTTGTATCAGGTACTTTCAATTAAATAATGTATTTAAAAATGGGGTTCCCGATTTGTAGTTTGTTTGTATCGACAATTGCCGTGGAAACCGACCATTATATCAATGTTTAGTCAAAAATTTCAGACTATTTCGTTTGCCTCCTTCTGCGAAATGCAGAAGTTAGACGGTGCTTTGAGGATAAAACTTTCTAATGAACTGTAACCTCTTAAATACCATTGAATAAGTAATTTCAGTTCCGAAAGTCAACGCCCAAACTCTGTACCTTTATAGTTTAGCAAATTTTGCAAAACCTGTAAAGATAAAAAAAGAAATTTTCACATAATATTATACAATATTTGATTGATTTTGTAAAGTGAAAATTAATTTTTTCATTTAGTTGCTTAAATATATCATAATTTCATAATTTTTACAAGAAAAATTCGTTAACATCTATCAGATTATTTTAAATCTGCCGACAATTATGTTTCTTCATTTGCAAACAGATCCATTTGTTTTGCAGTATTTCCCCCATTTTGTGCTTGAAGTCGTTCAGGATCCGCTAACATTTCAACAACATCACCAAGTAGATTAGGGGAGAATGGAATCGCTCCTTTCCGAATGAGTTGACGTGTGCCATCACTCTTGTGATTACCAGCAGACCAATGACATGCGAAAACGGGTCGGTCTTGAAGCTGCGCGTATCGGGCTGCATGCATTGCACCCCCATCTATGGAAGTTTCAACCACTATGGTTGCAAAAGAGAGACCACTAATAATACGATTTCGCATCACAAGATTGGCTGGTGTTGGTGGTGTTGGGAAAGGATGTTCTGAAAAAAGACACCCTGTTTCATATATTTTTAGCGCAAGATCTCGGTTTTCACGCGGATAAATTGTTGATAAATCTGTTGATAAAACACCTATTGTTGTACCATTTAACCCTAATGCACCGAAGTGAGCTGTGGTATCTATACCCACAGCAAGACCACTCACAATTGTCCAACCTTTTTCAACTAAACGCATAGAAAGTTCAAGTGTTACATTAATACTGGCAGCAGCTGGAAGTTTGCTTCCCACAATCGCCACGCACTTGTCGCTTACTTTAGATAACTCTCCTGTTTTGCAAAGTACCATCGGGGCATCTTGCGAAGATTTTAGAAGCGTTGGATATTCCACATCATGAGGAAAAAGAACTTTTATTCCCTGTTCGGATAGTTCGTCTAACCTTTGTCGCAATTCCGGGAATCTGTTCCGCACAACCAAAATACGTGACGCTAACATTGGGTTGAATTGCGGTAGCTGCGCTATCTCAACTAAATCTGCATCAAAAACGTGTTCTGCACTACCGAAACGTTCTAACAAACGTCTAATCCGAACCGCACCTATACCTTCGACTGAAGCAAGCGCAAAAAGATAATCCCGGCTTTTCTTATCGACAGTTTCTCCAAAATGTGACATAAATTCTACAAATACTTTCAACTAATGAAAACTCTAAAAACACAATCCATAAACAACTTTCATTGCATTATTACACAGACTAATGTACATTTCAACAATTATATCAATTGTTGACAGTTTTTTCAACCGAAAGTTTTATTAAGAGTCAAAACATGACTTTCTTTAAATTTGGAATTATGATACAATAAATTCTGCTGATACACTAATAAACTACCCATAAGTTTATTGGAAATAAATGTATTGTATTTTAATAGTTCATTGGTTTGTTAAATTTCCTTAGATTCATCTGAATGTTACCTATAAATATTACCAACCTTATTCATGGTTAAGAAGAGATAATTTATAATGAAAACTACATTTCTGATTTGTATCTTTACAGTTGCCATCATACTACCCATCACGCAAACTTATGGTGCAGTAACATCTGTCGGTGAAATCAACGTTGTTGATGAATCAAAGGGCATTGTTCCTGCAAGTTCAACCATACCCTTAATTATTACACTTATAATCGATAGGTCAAGGGCAGTACCTGGTGAGGAAATTAAAACAATTGAAATTCTTATGCCCCCAGGTTATGAACCGCTTATATCGGATTTTGAATATGTTTTACATGATGGAGAACAAGAATCCGCAACAGCAGTTGTTTCCAGTGGCAATGTTTTACGCATACAACTTTCCGAACTGATCCTTGACAAGAATGAGAATTTTTCTTATGAAATCATTTTTGACTGTAAAACTCCTAATAATTTTGGTGAAACCAAATTCCAAGTGAGACTCCGAAACCTCCAGGACGATCCAATTGGTGAATTCATAAAACCAGGGGAAGCGGATGGAAAACAGAATAACAACGATTTTACTTTGCAGGTGATCCCAAATGTACCCCCTACCGCCGTTTCAGGTTTCACTGCCGAAGCAGACAAGAATGGTGAAAACGATGTCACCCTACGTTGGCAAAAATCCTCTGACCCAGATGTCAGTGGATACCTTATCTATCGGGATACGGAATTTCAAATTGATGTGATTGAACGTGAGGCAACCACATACCGTGATATAAATATTCTACCTGGAAACCACACTTATGAGATTGCCGCTTACAAGATCAAAACATTACAATCTGAAAGATCTCCAATACAGAACGTGACTGTTACAGAAGATACCGCTGCTCCGAAACCACCAACAGCCATCCGTATCAGTACCTCTGGTGATGGTGTGGAAGTGTTATGGAAACCAAGCATTAGTCGGGATGTCGTAAAATACCATATCCTGTTTGGATCAGTGGATACTGTAATACTCAAAACCTTACCCGAACGCGAAAATTTAACGCCACACCCTGACGATGTTGCAGAAGGTTTTACACATAGATATATTCATAGTCAGGTTTTGTCAACGGGGAGTTTCACCTATGCAGTCATCGCAATAGATGAAGCTGGAAACGAATCCGAGCAGATACAGAAAAGATACCGTATCTTTGATAAACCATATCCCAATCCGTTTACACCTCTCTCACCAGACCCAGATTTTAACACAGTTGTTTTCTCAAAACGTAACATTGATGACGTAGAAGAGGAAGGTGAATTCAATCTGATGCTCTACAATTTGAATGGTGTCCTCGTCAAAACCATAACTGCCGAAATTAGTGAAATTGAACTTAAATGGGATGGTAAAAACGAAAACGGAGAAATCGTTGAAAGCGGTATTTATATATATCAATTGCAGGTTGGTGACAACTACAAGACAGGCACAATTATTGTAGCAAAATAGAATGGTATTAAACTTGTTCAGTATCATACCATCTATTTTTTGTCTTTTAATGTTGCATCCAGCTTAAGCCTGTTTTTACACAAGACTAAACATATTAGAAGATTTCAAATTAGGTTAATTTGGAATTAGAAATATTTGACATATTGTCAGATACACAGTTATACTATCATAAACAAGACTCTACTCAGAGATATTTAAGTTGTAAAGGAGTTTTTAATGTACAAAAATAAGTCGTCACTTTATATGTATAGAATCATTAGACACGCACTCATTTTAGTTTTCATAATTGCTTTTCCTGCAATGGCAGGATGGGTGGTCATGCAAAATAAGGATCCTGAATTTAGGGATTATATGGCAATCGCATTTACGAATAATAAAAACGGATGGGTTGCAGGATCGGCATTAGCTGAAGATTTTGAAAATCCAGGATTTATTGGTTATACCAAGAACGGCGGAACAACATGGCAGAAATCTGATATAAAACTCGCAGCGGACCTGACCGGAATTTACTTCTTAGATGAGAAAAATGGATGGGTCATTGGGGCAAAAGGACTAATCGCTAATACCTCCAACGGAAAAGACTGGGAAATACAAATTAGTAAGATTGATGCTACACTAAAGAGTGTCTATTTCGTTGATAAGGATGTTGGGTATGCTGCAGGAGAAAATGATACGATTCTATCTACAACAAATGGTGGACGACGATGGGTAATCCTTGGAGGTGGACAAGTCGGAGCTATCGGTGATAACGATGCAAGTATGTTCAATGCCGTTCAGTTTATTAGCAAAGAAACCGGATGGATCGCGGGTGTTCGAGTTTTTCCATCAACAAAAACACAGAAAAGTATTATCCAGAAAACAATGGATAGTGGACGGACTTGGGTAGTACAAGAAACAGGCACTGAGGATATTTTAGAGGATATCTTCTTCATTGATGACACAACAGGATGGGCTGTCGGTGAAAACGGTTTGATACTACAAACCCAAAATGGTGGTGACCTATGGACACCGCAAACAAGTGGAACCGAAGAAAAACTCAGTAGTGTCAGGTTCGCAGACAAAAACATGGGATGGGCAGTCGGAGGTGATTACGGAGTCGGAGTCGTACTCAGCACAACTGATGGCGGAGAAACATGGGAAGTAGAAGAATCCAAGGAAAAAATGGTAAAAGTGTTTGTACTTGACAAGAAAAACGTTTGGTTAGCAGGTACAAGTGGCATCATCTTAAAGACAGAATAACGAACAAAAATCAATAGAATATTCTGGATCAGGAATAGATGTATACAACCTGAAGCACCATTCATTAGGGCAACTCGCGAAAAAAACTTGCGACTGATAGACAGGAGGAACATTTTGACTAGTCCTACATTCGCCAAGCGCATGAGCCGCTTGGGAACCGAATCCGCTTTTGAGGTATTAGCAAAAGCAAAAAGCTTAGAAGCACAAGGCAAAAATATTATTCACTTAGAGATAGGTCAGCCAGACTTTTCGACTCCCATGAATGTGTGTGAAGCCGCATTCAAGGCAATGAAAGACGGTCATACTGGATACTGCCCATCAGCAGGATTACCTGAATTTAGAGAAGTTGTCGCACAGCATATCACTGATACGCGCGGTGTTGAAATTCATCCCGATGAAGTCACAGTCACACCCGGGGCAAAACCTATTATCTTTTTCACTATTCTTGCATTAGTTGATGAAGGTGATGAGGTGATTTATCCCGAACCCGGATTCCCCGTCTATGAATCTGTAATAGATTTTATAGGGGGAAAAGCTGTACCACTTCCGCTTCTTGAAGAAGTAGATTTTCGTTTTCGCATAGATGACCTAATTGCATCTATCACGGAAAAGACGAAACTACTGATCCTTAATTCTCCACAGAACCCAACAGGTGGCACCCTCACAACAGCAGACCTACATGCCATAGCAGACCAAGCACAAAAGCATAACTTCTATATCCTTGCAGACGAAATCTATTCGCGCCTGCTCTATGAAGGCACACATCAAAGTATTCTTAATCTCCCTGGCATGAAAGAAAAAACTATACTGATTGACGGTCATTCAAAAACCTATGCTATGACAGGCTGGAGGCTTGGATACGGTATCGCACCACGCGAAATCGCTGACAAAATTACCCGGTTAACAATAAACTCCAATTCATGCACTGCTACCTTCACACAAATTGCTGGGATTGAAGCACTGACTGGACCGCAAACCTTTGTCACACAGATGGTGAACGAATTCAAGAAACGTCGTGATGTCATTGTAGATGGATTAAATGCAATTGGTGGTATAACTTGTATCAAGCCGTTGGGATCGTTCTACGTTTTCCCGAATGTCACACAACTGCCGCTTCCTTGTGAAGAATTGGCTGATTATCTGATGGACGAAGTGGGCGTTGCACTACTGCCAGGTACTGCTTTCGGTAAATACGGAGACGGGTATCTTCGACTTTCTTACGCCAATTCCTTGGATAACATCAATGATGCACTCAGTCGCATACAATCTGCTATTTCAAAGTTGTAGACCTTGGTAAGGACAAAAGTATGACTGGCAAGGCAACTGCACGTATTCCAGCAAGTACCACAAACCTGGGACCAGGATTTGATGTACTGGGACTTGCTTTGCAACTATACAGTACAATAACCTTAGACATCACAGGCAACAGTTCTGAAGTTGTTGTAAGTGGTATAGATGAGGACAAAATACCGAGCAGTACTGATCACATCGCATTTCAAGCAGTAGAATTGATCTATCAAAGAAGCGGAATCCCTATACCCAATGGTTTAAAACTAACCATAGCAAACGGTATACCTGCTATTCGGGGTTTAGGTGGCAGCGGCACTGCAATCCTTGGAGGATTACTAACGGCAAATGTGATTTGTGGAAATAAGTTTACGCCTTCAGAAATCCTCAACTTTGCATCAGTTATAGAAGGACATCCAGATAATGTTGCAGCCTCTTTATATGGGGGGTTAGTAATTTCGGTACAAGAAAAAGAACACATCCATACAATCCAATTAAAATGTGATCCTAATCTTAATGTTGTCCTTGCAATTCCCGATTTTACATTGTCAACAAAAAAAGCTCGGAACGTTTTGCCAAAAACCGTTGATTTTGCTGATGCCATCTACAACATCAGTCGAAGTTCTCTACTTGTCGCAAGCATAGCAACAGGAAAATTGGATATGCTCTCAGTGGCAATGAATGATAAAATACATCAACCTTATCGTAGTTCCCTAATTCCCGGTTTTGATGATGTCGTTGAAGCTGCAACATCAGCAGGTGCATTAAGTATCGCATTAAGTGGGGCAGGTCCCACCATCGCAGCATACTGTACGCAGAACATGGACAAAGTTGGAAGCAAGATGCGGACAGTATTGCAAAAGCATAATATCTCTTGTGAAATTAAAGTACTCGCAGCCGACCTTGAAGGCGCAAAAGTACAAGTTCATAATGGTTAACATCTATTGTTTTGATTAAATCCTATAGCAACTATTGTCAGAAATATGTGACGTTAGGAAAAATAAATGGCAAATTATTACGCAGAAAGCATCTCATTTCTGCTGAACCAATTTAATACAGACTTGGAAGCCGGTTTAAGCCATGCAGAAGTAGAGAAGTTGAGGGAACGTTTTGGTGAAAACAAACCGAATTTCAAAATGGATAATGTACATATAGTACCATTTCTTCAGCAAATGCTAAACTGGAGATTATTCCTATTATTAATCACCACAGTGGTCAGTGTAATCTTCTTTGATAACAGGTTGCTCACCTTGCTAATTGGCACAATTTTGATTCTAACCTTTTGTTGGGGAATTATAGTCACAATCAATTTCAAACGTAAACGTAGACACTACAAAACGCTATTCAACCACACTGTTTCCGTAATACGCCAAGGTAAACAAGAAAAGTGCCTACCTTCCGACATCGTACCTGGAGACTTGCTGCTACTTAGACAAGGTAACTACATCCCCGCAGATGCACGTATCGTTCAAGCAGATGGACTAACTGTCAATGAATCTGCCCTATTCGGAAGTAGCGGTTCAGCAACAAAAACCGTAAAACAGATTAGTGAAAACGGACTATCACCTGAAAAACAGACAAACATGGTCTTTGGTGGTACTTATGTTGATGCTGGAATAGGACATGCTGTTGTGGTCAGAATAGGAAACGAACTGGAGATGTACCAGAACCCTAACAACACACGACAGATGCCTAATGAGATGACAATCGCAGAAAATCAGATAAACTTCTTCAGAGATATTCTGAAAGTTACTGGTATTGTTTTAGGGGGAATCGCCGTTTCTATTTATTGGTGGCAAAACTCACAGCAGAACGTTTCACCGAATTGGGAAGAATTCATCCAAGTCGGTTTAATCTTTGCAATCGCTGCTACGCCTTATAACCTTTCCTTGCTTCTACACATCATCCTTGAAAATAGAACCATAAATCTAATAAAAAAAGGTATTGTACTTCGGAATAGGCATTTCTTTGAAAAACTGAACCGACTCACTGCTTTCTGCACAGATGAAAAAGGTATCGCAAGTACAACTTCGCTTACTATTTCCAACATCTTCGTTGATGAACAGATTATCAATCGATCCGTATGGGAAAAATGGGTGAAATCTCTGGAATCTCAATCACAAGAAGAAATAAGTAAGCGAGTCAACAATATCCCACCAGGATTCCACATTCCACAGGGGGCGCCCGGATTAGTCTTGACAGCAGGATTAGGAACTTCAGGTGAACGCTATTATGATAGAACTGATATTGATCACGCACATCAGCATGTAATACAAAATACTATGGAACAACTTGGATACAAACTAACCGACTTGACTCTAAATATGAAACTCATAGCTGAATACCCATGGACACCAAACTTTGGCTATGAACTTCATGTATTTGAATCGGGCGAAAACGAATATCTAAACATTCTATTCGGTGATGCGCACAACGTGCTTGAAGCTTGTGATTCTATACTCATAAATGGTGAAGTAACAGAACTTCGCTATGATCAGTATGAACTCTGTCATGAAACTCTCAACTATATGCAAAATGCAAGGGATACGGTTTACGGTGTAGCATCCATAGATTCTAACATGCCTTTTACACCTCACGACGTGTATGGTCCCTCTACTTTTCTGGGGTTCATCAGTTTTTCTGTCACTGATATCAAAGAGACAAAAGAGGTCGTAAAATCATTTCTTGATACTGGTATAAAGGTAATTCTATTAAGTGAAAGTGATGAGTTAACGACGACAGACTTAGCAAAAGAACTCGGTCTCATCCACACACGAAACGCTGTCGGTACAAGACAAGAACTCATGCAACTTAATACCCAAGAATTCGACCAAGAAGTACCAAATTGGAATGCGTACTCACAACCCACCCAGGAACAGCGCAGAAATATCGTACTCAGTCTAAAACGACACAACCACTCGATCGGTTATTTAGGGCAAAGTTCCATCGACCAACGCGCAATGACTACTGCTGACTTGGTTTTTGCTGATACAAGATATGCAACCCATTTTGCACAAGACCATGCGGATTGTTTGATTATTGACAAAGGTTTTAAAGCAGTTAAAGATTGCTTACTCTATGCACGCGAAGCATATCTAAATCTTGCTGGCTCAATACGATGGTGCCTCTCTTGCACACTAGCACAGTTATTGACTGTCCTCTTTGGACTAATCTTGCAAGTAGGGTTCAACTTTGAAATGCCACTTACACTCACTCAAGTAATCTGGGTACAGTTTCTGACAACGATGATCCCAGCAATAGGTTTAGGTTACGAACAGATTTTTCTTAATGAGACACAACACCACCCGAGCAGAAGAACAAACCTGTTACCAAAAACGGCTGTGATGGACATTATCTGTAGAAGCCTTGGTATAAGTCTAATGACAATAATTCACTTTCTTGTATTAACATCTACTGCTACTGAATCCAACCTTGAACAAGCACGTACCGCAGCCTGCACTACATTGATCTGTACACAGGTGCTTTCATATTTCCAATGTGCACGCTATCCGTGGGAGTCGTTATTTAAAAGGATGTTCGCAAACTTCCGTCTACTCTTAGCTCTTATATTCGCTATCGGTCTACACGTAGCAGCAATGTACTTTGAACCAATTCAGACTATTTTAGATATAGTTCCACTTCAGAACGATTGGATCATTACAGCCTTATGTAGTGTAATTTTGTTGTTGTTACCATTGAATTTGGCAATAAACCCACGAAAAGAAAGTAATTGAACCCCGTAAACACAACTGAAATTCAGACCAATAATTCCAATAATTTTCAAATACACTACTGTGAAGTCCCTGTAATAATTCCAATTCTAATATGGTGAATCTTATAGCAGATTTTAAAATACTTGGACATTGCTACCGGTCCGGTTGGAAGACAGTTCCTACCGCATTTCCTGTAGCACAAACTTTATTAAGATTAATTTATTAAACGGGTAATCATTTATTTTTCACTCGGTAGGCGGGGAATGCCTAAAGAAGCATGCGCGTATGGCATGCTCCATGATTCATACCCGGGGAATGCCTAAATGGCATTCATACCGTTGATTTCTTGATTTCTTGATTACTTGATTTGGTGCTTTGTAAGCGCGCTGATATGTCAAAACCCAACAGCGCGCTTACAAAGCACGCCTACCGTGGCTGGATTAGGAGAATTACCTAATTTATTTATTAATCTTCATTTAGTTTATGTCGTATTTGCGCAAACTGAAAGTTTACGCTACAGAGGTGTAAGGATAATTACAAATATTATTAAATAAATGGCATTTCTACCCACGGTAGATGCGGTTTCCATACCAATGCATAATCTCAAACCGTTGATTTTTAGGAATACCTATTTAATTTTAACGAGTACACTTGTCATAACTTTTAATAAATTCTAATCTAAATAATCAATGGCACTTCACTTCGTGTCTTAGTTCTTACTCGCTATGAGTTAATAAGCAATTTCCTGTAACGTAAACTTTATGAAGATTAATTTATTAATTGGGTAATAAATATTTCTCATACGGTAGGCGTGCTTTGTAAGCGCGCTCTTGGGACTTGATGTACCAGCGCGCTTACAAAGCACGCCTACCAGGGTAGGTTAGATAAAATATCCTAATTAATTTTATAATCTTCATTCAGTTTGCGGTCCTCGGATGCACAAAAAAATATAATGTGATACAAAGTGCGGTTATGTGAACAGAATTCAAAACATTAAGGATTTCATATCACTTACACCGAGTTAACGTTAACGTACAAAGGAGTATATAATGAAAACAATTTTGTTTATTGTATCCATCGCAGTACTAATCGGTTTAGCTGCTGGATGCGATGAAATGCAAGATCAAGTTATGAAACCTATAACGATGCCTGACGACGAAGTTATTACAGAAGATGACATGGTAACATCCATGGGTACAATGAAGGATCCCTCTACAGAAACTGATGATACAGAAGAGGATACCCCTGTCGAAACGCAAACACCCGATGCATTATTCGTAAGTGCGACACCCGCAAGCGGAGAAATTTCGGTAAACGGGAGTATCACCATTGAATTTGACAACGACCCGGGGGACGTATCAGCGAGTGAAGGGACAGTCACAGGCTCCGGTAATACACGGACTATTAGTGGTCCTTTTACTGTTGGTTCGCTTGCCCTCACGATTACATGGCCAAACGGGGATGGCAGCCACACACTGAACTATAACGTCGTTGCCGATGATACAACCCCGCCAATGGTTACAACAAGTAGCACTACTAACGGTGCTGTAGACATTGACCCTGCTACAGTCTTTCAAAATGGAATCACTGTCACTTTCAACGAAACAATTATCAGCGGAACACTCAGATTGTTGAAAAACGGAGAAAATGTCGGGTGGACATTAAGTATTCAAAATAATACAATCACACTCACACCAAACACTGGTCAAGAACTCAGCCACGATACAATGTATCAGATCGTCGGCACTGTAAAAGACGCAGCCAATAACGAAACTGATGTGAGTATCTCCTTCACAACCAAATCAGAACCTGCACCACCTCCTCCGCAAACGCTTGTCGCAGCGTTTGTAAGTGCGTCACCCGCAAGCGGAGATACTTCGGAATACGGGGGTATCACCATTGAATTTGACAACGACCCGGGCGATGTAACAACGAGTGAAGGGACAGTCACAGGCTCCGGAAATTCACGGACTATTAGTGGTCCTTTTACTGTTGGTTCGCTTACCATCACGATTACATGGCCAAATGGGAATGGCAGCCACACACTGAACTATAACGTCGTTGCCGATGATACAACCTCGCCAATGCTTACAACCAGTAGCACTACTAACGGTGCTGTAGACATTGACCCTGCTACAGTGTTTGAAAATGGATTCACTGTCACTTTCAACGAAACGATTATCAGCGGAACACTCAGATTGTTGAAAAACGGAGAAAATGTCGGGTGGACTTCAAGTATTCAAAATAATACAATCACACTCACACCAAACGCTGATCAAAAACTCAGCCACGATACAATGTATCAGATCGTTGGCACTGTAAAAGACGCAGCCGATAATGAAACCGATGTGAGCATCTCCTTCACAACCAAATCAGCACCTGCACCACCCCCTCCGCAAACACCTGTCGCTGCGTTTGTAAGTGCGACACCCGCAAGTGGGAATATTTCGGAAAACGGGAGTATCACCATCAATTTTGACAACGACCCAGGTGCCGTAACAGCGGGTAGTGGGACAGTCACAGGCTCCGGAAATTCACGGACTATTAGTGGTCCTTTTACTGTTGGATCGCTTGCCCTCACGATTACATGGCCAAATGGGAATGGCAGCCACACACTGAACTATAACGTCGTTGCCGATGATACAACCTCGCCAATGCTTACAACCAGTAGCACTACTAACGGTGCTGTAGACATTGACCCTGCTACAGTGTTTGAAAATGGATTCACTGTCACTTTCAACGAAACGATTATCAGCGGAACACTCAGATTGTTGAAAAACGGAGAAAATGTCGGGTGGACTTCAAGTATTCAAAATAATACAATCACACTCACACCAAACGCTGGTCAAGAACTCAACCACGATACAATGTATCAGATCGTGGGCACTGTAAAAGACGCAGCCGATAATGAAACCGATGTGAGCATCTCCTTCACAACTAAATCAGCACCTGCACCACCCCCTCCGCAAACACCTGTCGCTGCGTTTGTAAGTGCAACACCCGCAAGTGGGAATATTTCGGAAAACGGGAGTATCACCATCAATTTTGACAACGACCCAGGTGCCGTAACAGCGAGTAGTGGGACAGTCACAGGCTCCGGAAATTCACGGACTATTAGTGGTCCTTTTACTGTTGGTTCGCTTGCCCTCACCATTACATGGCCAAATGGGAATGGCAGCCACACGTTGAACTATAACGTCGTTGCCGATGATACAACCTCGCCAATGGTTACAACAAGTAGCACTACTAACGGTGCTGTAGACATTGACCCTGCTACACTGTTTGAAAATGGATTTACTGTCACTTTCAACGAAACGATTATCAGCGGAACACTGAGATTGTTGAAAAACGGAGAAAATGTCGGGTGGACTTCAAGTATTCAAAATAATACAATCACACTCACACCAAACGCTGGTCAAGAACTCAGCCACGATACAATGTATCAGATCGTCGGCACTGTAAAAGACGCAGCCGATAACGAAACTGATGTGAGCATCTCCTTCACAACCAAATCAGAACCTGCACCAGTTGTGACACTGGATCCAGGTGAGGGCTTAAGTAACGGTGCCGAAGCACCCGATTTTGAATTGTTGGATGGTGATGGAAATACGTACAGTCTTTCGGAGTATAGTGGGATAGTCGTGATTGTATTCTATCGGGGTGGTTGGTGACCGTATTGTCGTGAGCAACTCAGTGAGTTGCAAGAATACGCCAGTCAAATTTCAGAGGCAGGTGCATCGCTCATTGCAATCAGTTCCGATAGCCAAAGTGCTACCAAAGAGACAGTTCAAAATCTCAGCCTCTCGTTCACGGTACTATCTGATAGCAGCATAACGGCAATTTCTGCATACAACGTCGTTGATCAAGGCAACACTAGAATTGCCAGACCCGCAACCTATATTATCAAATCAGACGGTACGGTCGGATGGAAATCTCTTGGTTCTACTTCGACAAGGGTTTCAACCGCTGACACTCTAACTGCATTGGGTGAACTCTAAAGAGTGCGTGATGATACGTCTGGTATTCATCAATATGATATCTTGGGTACGATCTCTTGTGGGCGGGTTTTCAATCCCGATTTAACAATTTGAATCCTGCGAAATCGGTGTTTGTAACACCGATTTCGCAGGATTTATGCTGTTTTTTCGGGGTTACAAGACCTCTCCCACAAGATGATATATCCTAAAGTTACCAACTATAGGATTGAGATTTCGTCAGCTCATAGAGGGCATCCTTGCAAAAAATGTTATGCAGTAAGGAAACCTATCCAAATTTTCAAGAAGGAAGAGATCCATCTCAATAATTCTGACGATATAATGAAGGTAAAACTCACAATAGACATTCTTTTTTTTAGGTGTATAACCAAATACGACCTTATACCAATTCAAATAAATCTTGTCTCATTAAGGAATTCTACTGTTTACTAGCAGGGGGTTACTCTCTTCGGTAGGAGCGACCTCCCGGTCGCGACCGGGAGGTCGCTCCTACCAGATTTCCGCTGCTAATGAGACATTATCACATGAAAATGGTATTACTTGTCATTAGACTATCTGACACCTATTGAATTCTAACAAGAACATCTGTCTTAACTTTTAATAAATTCTGGTCTAAATAATCAATAGTAATTCAGACCTTTTTCTTAACAGAAATTCATGGTATAATAGAAATATAGCATTGTTGTTTTACACCTAATATAAATACTTTCATTCAGTACCCCTGAATGTTGATACCACACTTTCGCATATTGATCATTTGTAACATCTTATAGAGAGAATCTCATGAACCTATTCAAATCCCTAAAGCACCAAGTTGAAAAAAAGTTCTACAAGGTGTATCAAAAACAACTGGAAGCAGAAGCAGATACATGGAATATCCCGCGTCATATAGGGGTAATCCTTGATGGAAACCGGCGATATGCAAAAGCAAGTGGGTTAGACAATATAATAAAAGGCCACTATGAAGGTGCAGATAAACTTGAGGAAGTGCTTCATTGGTGTGATGAACTGGGTGTTGAAATTTTCTCTATTTGGATTTTTTCTCTTGACAACTTCAACCGCGCTGACGATGAAGTGGAAGGAATTTTGGGATTAATTGAACGAAAAATGCGTGATTTAGTAACGACTGAAGGATTACATACAAATCAAATTAAAGTCAGAGCCATGGGACAGATTGAACAACTACCCAAAAGCCTTCAAGAAGCTATCCGACAAGCAGAAGAAGCGACCAAAAACTATGACAAATTTATCCTGAACGTTGCTGTTGCCTATGGAGGCCGCGAAGAGATAATTGAAGCGTTCCGTGGACATCTAAATGCAGAAATTCACAAAGGGAAAAATGCTGAACAAATTGCAGACGATTTGAGTGTTGACAAAATCGCACCATACTTATACACTTCAAACCTGCCTGACCCAGAACTAATTATCCGAACCAGTGGAGAAGTTAGATTGTCTGGATTCTTGTTATGGCAAAGCGTCTACTCAGAATTCTATTTTTGTGATACATACTGGCCATCATTTAGAAAGATTGATTTTCTCCGTGCCATACGCGACTATAGCCACAGAAAACGAAGATTTGGCAAATAACAACGGATGCAGCTTATGACAAATATTATATTATCTAAAGTACAGTTGAAAATACCTATTTTACTCTTATCACTACTTCTATTATTAGGAACAAACTACACGTATGCCCAGTCCCGCACACTCATTGCAGAAAAGACCAAAGCATCCACCGTCCTAATAGAAATTGAAGATGCAAAAGGGAAATCTTCACAAGGCAGTGGTTTTTTTATAGACAACGGACTCGTAGCAACTAATTATCATGTTGTCAACGGGGCAAATGTTGGAACTGCAAAATTAGTCCTATCTAAAACCAACAAACAACTGAAAAAATATTCAATTGAAGGTGTTGTTGCAACTGATAAAGAAAAAGACCTTGCAATTGTAAAAGTCACTGGACTTTATGCACTTCCTCTTCCTTTGGGAAACAGTGATACTGTAAAAGACGGGCAAATTGTTTATGCTGTCGGTAATCCGCGTGGGTTCGAAGGCACATTCTCTTCTGGTGAAATTAGTAATATCCTTCCTAACGGAACGCGGAGAATCAAAGGTAAAGTACTCCAAATTACTGCAGCCATTTCTCAAGGCAGTAGTGGTGGTGCAGTGGTAAATCAATGGGGACAAGTCATCGGTATAGTATCTGAAACACGTGAAGATGGACAAAACCTAAATTTCGCTATTCCTGTAAATGCTTTGAAGTCACTTATTAGAGAAATTGGTCCTGTTAGACCCTTTCCATCCAAACCTACTTCACACAGAAATAAGAAACAACTTCCGTACCCCCTTCTTCTAATCGTAATGAGTGCAGCAGTCTTTGGTATAATATGGTTTTTACCCACTGTAATAATAGAGAAGTGGTCAACTGCAGCATGGATCGCTTTACTCATCGGTAATATCAAAACTTGGCTTACGGCTATCCTAAGATCTGATTCATTACCAGACGGTATCAAATCTTTTCTCACGTCGGCACCTCCTCAGAACATTTACCATGCTTTAGACTGTTCAGATTGCATTGTTGGACTAATATTTTATGTAATTAAATTGCCGACATATCTTGTTTTTCTTGCTTTTCTTCTTGGAATTACCAATAAAGTCATACCAAAATTTGAACTGAATGGCTTTTTCAATACTTTCTTTGTCGCACTATTGATTGTTATAACTGAAATAGTGCTACAGATGCTCTTGATAGGAGTATAACTGATATAACGGAGAAAAATATGCGTTTTGGAATATGTACCGGTTTAGACAATGTTGACTTACTTTCAGAATCAGGATATGACTATATTGAATTAGGTGTACGCGCCGCACTTATGCCAGAGTCTGCGGAAACTGAGTTTCAGAAAATTAAAGAGCGAATAGAACATGCCTCTATAAAACCTGAAGCTTTTGCAGGTTTTATCCCAAGAGACCTACGTGTAGTTGGTGAAACAGTGGATTTTCCGCGTCTGTCTCGTTATGTAGAAACTGCATGCCGCAGAGCCAGTGAGATCGGGGGTGAAATCATTGTTTACGGTAGCAGCGGTTCCCGGAACATTGAAGATGGTTATCCCGAAGAATTGGCACTATCGCAAATTGCAGATTTTCTTGATATGGCTGCAGACCACGCAGAAACACACGGTATCACAATCGTTGTTGAACCGATATGTAAGCGCGAGGGAAACATCATACGTACCGTTGCTGATGGACTCGCAATGGCAAAACGTGTCAACCGAAAAGGTATAAAAGCATTAGCTGACCTATATCACGTCTGGCAAGAAGACGAACCGATGCAAAACATCGTTGATGCCGCAGATTTGTTAACACATGTCCATATTGCTGAACCTGTAAAACGTGCCTATCCCGGTAATGATGACTTTGATTTTACTGATTTCTTTGCTGCACTCCAAAGAGCAAACTATGATGGACGAATCTCTTGTGAGTGCAAATTTGACAACTTTAAAAAAGATATAAAAACAGCATTGAAAACGCTGAAAAACTATGTTTAGAACAGCACATTTTTGAACACAATTCCTACTATTTTACATCTGAAAGGAAGTAGATATGCAAACAGAAAACCAAAGACAAAAATTGGGAGGTGGCGTTTATTCTTACTCATGAACAAGGTAGAATCATCCGAGCACGAACCGGATTCTATGACGTGCAACATGGTGAACTCGTCTTGCGATGTACATTACGTGGCACCCTAAAACGAAAACAACGTTCCGAAGCTGGACGTAGACTTTATGCTGACCCTGTCGCAGTTGGTGATCAAGTGATCTTTTCACAACTTGATCAAGAAGAAGGTGTAATAGAGGAAATACTCTCCAGGCAAACAAAGTTTTCACGCCAATACGCGGGGAAACATGAAAATATTGAGCAAATTATAGTTGCAAACGCACATCAAGTTGTTATCGTTGTTTCAACCCAAATGCCTCCACTAAACTATCGGGCTTTGGATCGTTTTCTCATTTTAGCTGAAGCGGGAGAAATGGCAGCAGTTGTCTGCATCAACAAGATAGACTTGGTGGATTCAGAACAATTTGAACAACTTACCACTACCTTCAAAGTCTATGAGGAACTCGGTTATCAAGTTATATTTACTAGCATCCAAATTCCTCAGAGTCTGGAGTCCCTTAAGAACGCTCTCAAAGATAAATTCAGTGTAATTGTTGGTGCATCAGGTGTTGGGAAATCAAGCCTTCTGAATGCAATTCAACCGAACTTGAAATTGCGAACTGCAGAAGTTGGTCACAAAACCCAAAAAGGCAGGCACACAACAACCCTCGTGGAATTGTTCAACTTGAAAATTGGTGGTGAAGTTGCAGATACTCCGGGCATTCGAGAAGTTGGATTGTGGGGAGTGGATACTGAAACTCTGGAGTTCTATTTTCCAGAGATGGAACCATTTCTCGGAACATGTAAATACAACGACTGCGCTCACGTCAAAGAAACTGACTGCGCGATCCAGTCTGCTGTTGAATCTGGACACATACACCCAGAACGGTATCACAGTTATGTTGTTCTAAAAACCGGAGATACTACAGAAACCTAAACTTCACGAATCCAAAAATCAATAAATATACAACAACCCATCTGCAGTGTTATCCCAAATTAACGTGATTTGTATATTTTTTAGTGCCGAGGACAGGGGCGGGCACAGAGCCCCGCGCTTACGAGTTAGGTTAATTTGGTATTATTTAGTTTTAAGAGTTTTCTGTTATTTAGATTTACTGAAAGTTAATACACGGGTTCGGTTTCCTAACCGAACTTTATACATCAATTTTAGATTATTGAAACATGAACATCGCTCTTCAGTCCCGCCAAATGCCATACGGGGAATGCCTTAATGGCATTCATACCGTTGATTTGGCGCATTTGGCGTTGATTTGGTAGGGACTATAGAACTAGACAAGATGGTATCACATAAAATTAACGACATAACAAAATATTATCAAAATTATTGAAAACTAAATAACCCTGACCCATCTGTGCAATTCTTGACAAATTAGACACAACAACTAAAAAATAGATGGAGCAATAAATCCCTCATAATCAAAACGGTAAGCAATCATATACATTGCTATTTCAATATGATCATCCGTTTGGTCTGTTGGAAAGTTGGAGTTGTCAGTTGATAGAAATAGACACCACTTGAAACCGCCTCTCCAAACGCATTCTGTCCATCCCAAAAAACAGCGTTCCCACGACTCTGATAGAAACCTGCCGATTGATGACCAAGCGAAAATTCTCTGACAGTTTTCCCTGTGGCGTCATAAATAGATAGAGACACAACGCCAGCTTCTGCAAGATGAAATGGAAGCCATGTTTCAGGATTAAACGGGTTTGGGTAATTCTGCAGAAGTTGACTCTGCTTCGGGGTACCGATATTACCAAGTTTCACATTCATAACAGCGTTTTCAAGATGCGTTGCATTCACAGTGAAACTGTACTTTTCAGACACGATATTTCCGTTCGTATCAACAACGGTTATTTCAAGCTTGTCACCGACTTCTACAACACTGCGATAACTGAGGTCTGCTGTGGCTGCA
The DNA here is from genome assembly GCA_963663765.2 of Candidatus Poribacteria bacterium. Classification (GTDB taxonomy): domain Bacteria; phylum Poribacteria; class WGA-4E; order WGA-4E; family WGA-3G; genus MSPOR6. The sequence goes on from CAXXUA010000005.1 coordinate 156,486, forward strand.
GCAAAGTAATTACTGCGCACAAGAGAGGTCATGACAGTGTCTGTCCGCAGGTTTCGGACCTTAACGGTGAAACCGTTGGCAATCTGTATTCCATCTAAGTTTCCGCTGACAACAAATGCCCACACACTTGGTGATACAACTTTAGCTATAGTAGGCGCTGCTGCGATCTCACTTCCGTCTATCCACCGAGATCCAACAAAGGCAAAATTCCGAGGTTGTGGAACATTGACGATATAACCTTGTCCACCTTCAATTTGAAAACCATCATCTGGAGCACTTGGAGTCCAACCGATAAAACGCTGGTTTTTTGCATCAAGTCTGATAATCGTTGTTGCGCCTGTTAAAGCTACAAGACTCTTGGCACTCATCTGCGTTGGCGGTGCTAATGGCACAGAAAACATATTTAAACCTTTAGAAAAGGTTACATTAAATGCATGTCCAAAAAGATCACTCTCAGCCTTCGTTACGGGATTAGCGACAAACCCATGTCTACGTCCATCGGACGAGTCATAATATCCAATGATACTCCCATCCTGATTGATATTTCGTACCACAGTGCTAACACTCCCTGGTAATCGCAATTCTTGGGGGGTGCCACCTGGCAAAAGAATATAGGAACGCGGGATGTCATTTACTGCTTTTGCTCTGAAGATGACAACACCTACATCATTGATGGCATTGACGAATAGGAATTCCAGATTCGGTAATTCTGGCACATCCACAGTGATAAAACTACCGTCTGGATTACGCATGAAACCGTGAGCTATGCCATCGGTACCTACGTAGCTGCCGACGATTACACCTTCAGCGTTGACAAAATCAGCATAAGTTGTTACTGCTCCAGGAAACATGACGGGTAGATCGCCTGAGAAGCCTCGGATGTTACCTTCCGCATCAAAGATGTTACCGCTCAGTGCTCCTGTTTCATCGCTAATACCGTAGATGTTGGTTTGTACTGCGCCGGGAAAATCGTATTGGGTGAGTACTTCATCTTCCATGATTAAGCCGTGATACAGTCCATCTTGTCCTATGTAATGCCCCACAGCTATTCCGTTATTGGCAAGTCCATAGAAATAGGTATTTACGGATCCTGGGAAGTCATAAGTTTTAAATACGCCGTCTATCAATGTAAAGCCGATGGTTTTCGTGCCATCAGAACTCCGGGTGTTGCCTGCATAACCTCCGAAGTCGTTACTTGCTGTTAACTCCAAAAAATCAACACTGGGAACATCAATCGACTCATAGATATAGTAGGGTGAGGATATTTCAGAAACAGAGACAGGAACTGGTACAGGTTGTGCGTTGATTTGCCAAACAGGACAACTGATTAGACACAAAAACAAGAGAAGTTTTGTTATTATATGGTGATTCATAACTATCCTTATTATGCGATTATTATTGCACCAGGACTTACGCAGTTTTCATGATTTAATCCTGAATCATGACAGAAATGATGTAATTTTCATCATTTATTAGGTTTCCAGCGCGCTTACAAAGCACCAAATCAACGGTATGAATGCCATTAAGGCATTCCCCGCCTACCGTTTTGGGCGTAAGTCCAGTTACACGTTTTAATTAAGGTTTGATTTTGAAATGAATTATACATTTCTTCAGTTTGCGAGGTAGGAACTATGTTGTTTCGCCTTTTACATTCGGTAGGAGCAACCTCCCGGTCGAGATTTATTCTAAACGGTCGTGACAAGGAGGTCGTTCCTACCTGTTAAATGTGTTATTAATTCCAATATCTACCTTAGATTGAACTGAGTGTCACAGTTAAACCGTACGCATATCTGTGACACCTATTATACCAAATAAACGGAATTTATCTTTTTCCAACGGTAGGTGCGGTTTCCTAACCGCACACTTAGCAAGACGAATCACGCTAATTGGGTATTAGTTGTGTTCAGATTGACACTACTTCAAGATGACAAGTCGTCGGGTTTGCTGGAAAGATGGTGTCTCTAACTTGTAAAAATAGACTCCACTTGCGACACTTTCACCTAAAGCATTTTTGCCATCCCAATAAGCAGCACGTTCCCGACTATTATAAAAGCCTGCGGATTGATTACCAAGTGACAGTTTACGTATCACCTTACCTGTTGAATCATAAATGGAAACCGATATAGAACTGTCTTGTGCAAGTTGATATGGAATCCACGTCTCTGGATTAAACGGATTCGGATAGTTTTGTAATAGTTTGTTCTGTAGCGGTTTACCGATGCTATCAAACTTGACAGATAATAGTGCGTTAGTCAAGTTCTCAGGCGTCACCTTAATTTTGAGAGTTTGTGATTCAACATTCCCATCCGGTCCGATGACGCGTGCTTCAATTACATCTCCGACTTTGACAACACTTCGTCGGGCTAAGTCAGCAGTTGCAGCAGCGAAGTAATTACCATGCACCGATGTAGTTATGATAGTATTTGTTCTCAGGTTACGGACGATGACTTTGTACCCGTCAAACGTTGGATTACCATTCAAGTGACCACTTACCACGAATGCCCATGTTTCCTGTTTCTGGGATATGGCAGGTGCAGCAGCAGCTTCCTCCGTTTGATTTGTCCAACGTGATCCTACGAATGCAAAATTCCGGGGTTGTGGGACATTGACGATATAGCCTTTTCCACCTTCAACTGAGAATCCATCATTAGGTGCACTTGGTGTCCAACCAATAAACTGTTGATTCTTAGCATCAAGTGCTATGACAACTGTCGCACCAGAAATCCCTGCAAGTGATTTTGCAGTCATCGGTTTTGGTGATGCTAAAGGCAAAGAAAGCATGTTCAACCCCTTCGTTAACGTAACGTTGAAGATGTTGCTAAAAAGATCGCTCTCTTCCTTCGTGCCGAGTCTGGCGATAAACCCGTGTCTGCGTCCATCCGTTGAGTCATAATGTCCAACGACAGAACCGTCCTGATTGATATTCCAACCCTCTGTGCTAACAGCACCCGGAAACTGCAATTCTTTTAGGTTGAGGGGGCTGCCGATGTATGTGCGCGGGACATCTCCCACCGCTTTCGCTCTGCCAACGACACTTCTTGACTCGTTGAGACCATGAAGAAAAAAGTACTCAAGATTTAGTGCGTTTGGAAGGTCAATAGCTAGAAATCTACCTATAGAACTACGCATGTATGCATGATATATGCCTTCAGCATCCACGTAACTACCAACGATATGACCTGTCCAACTCACAAAATCGGCATAAGTTTCCGGTGCTCCAGGCACCTCAACTATTATGTCCCCTGAGAAGCCGCGGCGAATACCAGAAGCATCTATAAAAGTACCCGTCAGTGCCCCCGTTGCATCACTATACCCGTATATCTCCGTTTCGACAGCACCGGGAAAATCGTATTGACGCAACTCATCATTTTCTAAGACGACACCATGGAATAAGCCGTCGCTATCTTCGTAGTGGCCTGCAGCTTCTCCATTATTTCCGAACGCATAAAAATAAGTGTTCTTTGAACCCGGGAATTCGTAGGTCGTAAAAACACCTTTTATGAGCGTAAAGCCGACTATTTTTTCGCCATCAGGACTTCGCGTGTTTCCTGCGTAATCACCAAAATCGCTGCTTGCTGTCACCCCAAGAAATTCTACACCTGGAACATCAATCGTCTCAAATGTAAAGTTTAGGTCAGGAGGAGGTCTCACAGCAGTCGGTTGTAAAGGTCTGGCAATAAATCCGTGTGTACGTCCATCGGCTGAGGTATAGTGTCCTACGACAGAACTATCCTGATTGATATTCCACCCTTCCGTACTAACGCTATCCGGAACCTTAAATTCTTGTAGAGCGACGGGGTTACCGACAAAGGTTAGCGGGACACCGTCGACTGCTTTCGCTCTGCCGACGGCAACCAGAGCATCGTTGATACCGTGCAGAAAGAAGTATTCCATATTTGGTATTACTGGAATACCCAGAGTTGCAAAACTACCTCCGGGTCCACGCAAGTATGCATGGTATGTACCTTCAGCATCCACGTAACTCCCCACGATATTATCCAATCCGCTAACAAAATCGGCATAAGTTTCCGTTGCCCCCGGAAACTCAACGATTGTATCTCCTGAGAATCCACGACGAACACCAGACACATCCGTAAAATTACCTGTCAATGCCTCGCTTGAATCACTAAAGCCGTAGATCTCCGTTTGAACAGAGTTCGGGAAATCGTATTGACGCAGTTCGTCATCTTCCAAAATGACACCGTGGAAAAGACCATCGCTATCCTCGTAGTGTCCCGCAGCGAGTCCATTATTACCGAGTGCGTAGAAATAAGTGTTCTGTGAGTCGGGAAAGTCATAAGTTGTAAAAACACCATCAATGAGCGTAAAAGCGACGTACTTTTCACCATCAACACTCTTTGTGTAACCTGCGTAATCCTCATAGTCACTGCTTGCAGTCAATGCTAAGAATTCTACACCTGGAACATCAATCGTCTCAAAAGTATAGTTAGCATTTGCGGGTGCGATAACTTGTGCGTCGATGCTTTGTAGGAAATAGGAATTAAGGCACATAGACATCGTAAACATGAAAAACAAAAAACTGGTCTTATTTTGTGCATGCAAAATGATACCTCACTTCTTAAAGTTTTCTTAACAATAGGAATAATATTATAAATGCCCACCCTATGCAATGATTCTTGTAGATGAAGAATTGCAAATGTGCATCCCACCATACTGTAAAAAACGAGGACTGACATAATCTGTTATATTCAGTTATCCATAAAGTATGCCACATTTTTCTTAGAAAGCCAAGGACAATCTCCAGGGTTATTTAGTTTTAAGAATTATCAGTTGATGGGTGTTACTTTGAGTTTATATCGTAGGTCCAATCAACGGTATGAATGCCTTATTGGCATTCCCGAGGTAGAGCGTATGCGAAACCCGACATGTATTGATTTTGTCTATCATGTCGTGTTTCACTCACGCTCTACCCGACCTACGAAATTAATTCCCGAATGTTATAAATATCTGCCAAAATATCTAAAACTAAATAACCCTGACAATCTCAGTAACCGATTTCATTTTTTCTTGATTTCTTTTCATTGGATATTTGTACTCTAAAAGAAAAACAGATTGTCACATGTTGCAAGGGAAGGTAATTCAACAGGTTTGGGAATATACTTCTTTTTTAGGTTTAAAAAAGTGTCACAGTTACGCCGATAGCATAACTGTGACGCCAATAAGTTCGATACGGATTGACACTACTTCAAGATGACGAGTCGTCGTGTCTTGTGGAAAGATGGAGTCTCTAACTTGTAAAAATAGACACCACTTGCGACTCTTTCACCTGAAGCATTCTTGCCATCCCAATAAACAGCGTTCCCACGACTTTGATAGAAACCTGCCGATTGGTGACCAAGCGAAAATTCTCTGACAGATTTCCCCGCAGCGTCATAAATGGATAGAGACACTACACCCGCTTTTGCAAGATGATACGGGATCCATGTTTCAGGATTAAACGGGTTCGGATAATTTTGCAGAAGTTGACTCTGCTTCGGAGTACCGATACTATCAAGTTTCACATTCATAACAGCGCTTTCAAGATGCGTTGCATTTACAGTGTAACTATATTTTTCTGAAACTATATTTCCATTCATATCTGAGACGGTTATTTCAAGCTTGTCACCGACTTCAACAACACTACGATAACTGAGATCTGCTGTGGCAGCAGCGAAGTAATTACTCCGTACCTGAGATGTCATGACAGTGTCTGTCCGCAGGTTTCTGACCTTGACGGTGTAACCAATAGCAGACTGGATACCATCTAAGTTACCACTAACAACGAATGCCCACGCATTTCGTAAAGTATTCTTGGCTATTGAAGGTGCTGCTGCGACCTGCGGTCGATCTATCCATCGTGATCCAACGAATGCAAAATTCCGATCTTCGGGAACGTTGACGATGTAACCTTGACCGCCCTCAATTTTAAAACCCGCATCGGGGGCACTTGGAGTCCAACCAACAAAACGCTGGTTTGCAGCATCAAGTCTGATAATCGTTGTTGCACCTGTTAATGCTACAAGGCTCTTGGCACTCATCGGTGTTGGTGGTGCCAATGGCACAGACATCATGTTCAAACCTTTCGTCAGTGAAACATTAAAAACATTACCAAAGAAATCACTCACTGCCTCGGTCGCAGGTCTTGCGATAAACCCGTGTCTACGACCATCCGCTGATATATAATTCCCAACGATAGATCCATCCTGATTGATATTCCAACCTTCCGTGCTAACACTACCCGGGAATTGTAATTCTTGTAACCCATGCTGGACTGTGCCAACATAAGTACGCGTAATCTCATCTACCTTTTTGGCTCGACCAACGAGAGTTCCAACATCATTGATACCGTGAATAAAATAGAATTCAAACTTTGCTGCTTGTGGAAGGTCAATAGACAAAAACCTACCTTCAGCTGTCCGCGTGTATGGATGGTATATACCGTCAGCATCAATGTAGCTGCCCACCATACGACCACTTGCGTTTACAAAATCAGCGTACGTTTCCGGTGCATCTGTAAACTCAACGATTGTGTCCCCTGAGAATCCACGACGAATGCCAGAAGCATCTATATAATTACCCGTGAGTGCACCTGTCGTATCACTAATACCATAGATTTCTGTTTGGACGGCACCCGGAAAATCGTATTCGCGCAATTCACCATTTTCCAATACGACACCATGATACAGACCTTCACTATCTTCATAGTGTCCTGCAGCTTGCCCGTTATTACCGAGCGCATAGAAATACGTATTCTTAGAACCAGGAAAATCATAAGTCTTAAAAACCCCATCAATGAGCGTAAAACCTACAATTTTCTCACCTTCAGCACTCCATGTGTTACCCGCATAGTCCTCAAAGTCACTACTTGCGGTCAACTCTAAAGTCTCTACACCTGGAACATTGATACTCTCAAAAGTATACCTGGGAATAGCAGGTACGACAACGGGTTCTTCTATGTCTGTTACGGGTCTTGCAATGAAACCGTGTCTACTTCCGTCCGCTGTGTCATAGTGGCCGACAATAGAGCCATCCTGATTGATATTATACCCCTCCGTGCTAACGCTGCCCGGTACCTCGAATTCCTTTAAACCGTCCCTGAACGTTCCAACAAAAGTTTGTGGTACATCATCTATAGGTTTTGCTCGTGCAACAACGATATTTTCATCGTTGATACCATGCACAAAAAAGTATTCCAGTTGCGCTGCTCTTGGAAGGTCAATAGATACAAACCTACCAGTCGGGGTACGGACATAAGGATGAAATATACCGTCAGCATCAACATAACTACCCACCATACCACCACTTGAATTCACAAAATCGGCATAAGTTTCAATTGCTCCAGGATACTCAACAATAGTATCCCCTGAGAATCCACGACGAATACCAGAAGCATCTATATAATTACCCGTTAACGCACCTGTCGCATCACTAATACCGAAGATTTCTGTTTGGACAGCACCCGGAAAATCGTATTGACGCAACTCACCATTTTCTAAGACGACACCATGGAACAGTCCTTCGCTATCTTCATAGTGTCCAGCAGCATTCCCGTTGTTTCCGACCGCATAGAAATATGTATTCTTCGCTCCTTGGAAATCATACGTCGTAAAAACCCCATCAATCAGCGTAAAAGCGACTTCTTTTTCACTATCAGCATTTCGCGTGTAACCCGCGTAATCCTCAAAATCACTACTCGCAGTCACCGCTAAAAAATCTACACCTGGAACATCAATTGTCTCAAAATTATAGTCCTCATCGACAGATATGAGAACAGGTACTGGAACGTCTTGTGCATCAACATTCGCTATGAACAAGGAAGTATTGCACATAAACAATGTAAACACACAAAACATAATATTTTTTCTAAACCTAATTTGCATAACTGATATATCCTCCATGGAAAATAGTAAAAGATATTACTATTTTCCAAATACCCATCCGTATAGTGATGTTTTCGTCTAACAATATCGTAAAATCAAAGACTGAATATTCTGGTACATTCTTACGTTCTTACATTCTTACCTGTATATTGAAAGTATACAGCATTCGTTAAATTATGCAAGATAAATCTTTTCTTTCAGGGATATTCAGTTCTAAGAGTTTTCTGTTATTGAGATTTACTGAAAGTTAATACCCAGATTCGGTTTCCTAACCGAACTTTATACATCAATTTTAGATTGTTGAAACATGAACATCGCTCTTTAGTCCCGACAAATGCCATACGCGCATTTGGCGTTGATTTAGTAGGAACTAAAAACATGGACAAGATGGTATCACATAAATTTAATGACATAGCAAAATATTATCAATAATATTGAAAACTGAATAACCCTACTTTTCTTTGTCCTTGAATTATAGTGAATTGTGAAAATAATTATACATTGTAGTTAACTGCTTTGGTAGACATGCTACTTATTTCCCCTCTTGTATTCAGTAGGAGCGATCCGCCGAATGCCCTACGCACATTCGGCGTTGATTCCTGGGAATGCCATTGGGCAAATGCGTTTATGGTATTCACCGAGTCGCTCCTATCTGTACAAGTGCGTAATTAATTCCATAATTGACCATAATATTAATTCCAAATGCTAATACATTCTAACCTTACCAAAAAGAATGTATTTGTGGGAATTACTACAGTTTCTCTCGGAGTAAATCCATTAGCCCATCTGGTGGGTCAAACGGAAGATCAATAATCTCGTTAGTTATGCCACTATAGTAAATGCCTAATAGCAAGTTAAACTCAGCAAGCGATTGTTTGAGATGTGTTGGATGTTCGTTTTTCTCATCATCAAGCCAGTCAAAGGCTGCTTCTGTAAGGTTACCTTGTGCTTGAATATCCTGCTCACCATAGTTGAGTGGACCACCCTCGTAACCTCCTTCATGCGTCGAACGTTCCCAACTGCTGAATCGCCAGTGTACAAAACCTTTGGTGCCGACAACAAAAACACGTTTATGTGTTACTGTGCCGCCACCCTCTGAGGCTAACGTCCCCATACCTGTGCCAAACGCAAGTGAAACGTGCAAACCATTATCGTATATTGCCTGACCCGCAGCGTGCATCGGAGATGGCTGTGCTGAATCTAATTGTTGTTTCCCCGCAATTTGGCCTAACACACGCGTTGGACGCGAGTTATCAATGTAAGACGAAACTAATTGCAATACATGCGGTGCTTGGTCAACTGGTGTGCTCCGAGCACTGGCATCAATTAACTTGATTTCACCAATTTTACCTTCTGCTACATCCCGCTTCAATTCAAGGTTTTTCGGGTGAAAATTTAGTTGTGTATTGACAATAAACCTTGTTTTTGTCTCTTCTGCTAATCCAGCGATCTGTTTCCAGTCTTCGCTTTCAACAGCAATCGGTTTCTCTACAATTGCCATCGGTACGCCATGATCAGAGGCTTGCTTCATCAATGGATATCGGATACGTTGATTGGTACCACGTAACACTGGGGCAGTAACAATGTGGAGAAGATCCGGCTTCTCTTTCTCAAGCATCTCATCTAAATCTGTATACCGTGAAGATACATCAAATTGTTCACCGAAACTATTGAGTAGGTCTTCGTTCATATCACAGATCGCTCCGATTTTACCGCCTTTGACAAAGCGGTACGCGCTTGCATGCGCGCGGGCACGACCACCACAACCTAAAAATGCACTCTTATACATAAAATTATCTCCTTATTTTTTATCAGGACTTACGCACACAACGTTAGGCGAGCTTTGTAAGCGCGCTGGAAACCTAAATAATGCTGAAATTACTTCATTTTCAGCACAATTCTTGATTAAATCATGAAAACTGTGTAAGTCCTGATTTAATATTATCATTACATTACTATTATTCGTAAGTTTACAATTCATACTTATTTAGCAGAATTGAAAATATATTTGCGGCTACCGTTAAACTTTCTATATGACAAATTAAAGACTGAATTTATAACTTTTCCTTAAGTAAATTAATTAACCCATCGGGTGGATCAAACGGAAGATCGATAATTTCATTCGTAATACCACTATAGTAGATACCCAAAAGAAGGTTGAACTCTGCAAGCGATTGTTTGAGATGTGTCGGATGTACTTTGCTTTCATCGTCGAGCCAATCAAAAACTGCCTCCGTAAGGTTTCCTTGTCCCTGAACATCCTGATCACCATAACTCAGATGACCGCTTTCGTATCCGCCTTCAAACGTAGAACGTTCCCAGATGCTAAAACCCCAATGTACAAAACCTTTCGTACCAACAACAAAGACACGTTTATGTCTAAATCTCGCAGGGCTTTCTGAGACTTTCGCCCCCATACCTGGTCCAAAAGCAAAGGAAACATGAAGTCCATTATCATATATTACCTGAGCTGCAGCATGCATCGGTGATGGTTCTGCTGAATCCAAATTTTCTCTACCAGAGATTTGCCCGAGAACTTTCACCGGTCGCGAGTTATCAATGTAAGAGGATACCAGTTGAATTACGTGTGGTCCTTGGTTAACCGGTGTACTGCGTGCGCTTGCATCAATGAACTTCAGATCACCAATCTTACCTTCAGCGACATCTTGTTTGAGTTCAAGGTTTTTTGGATGGAAGTTCAGTTGTGTGTTCACAACAAATTTTGTTTTGGTTTCATCTGCTAACCCAGCAATCTGTTTCCAGTCATCGCTATCAACAGCAATGGGTTTCTCTACAATTACTGCTGGTACGCCGTGATCCGATGCCCGTTTCATTAACGGATATCGAATGTGCTGATTCGTCCCGCGTAATAATGGTGCAGTGACAATATGGAGAAGATCCGGTTTTTCCTTCTCAAGCATCTCGTCTAAATCTGTATATCGAGAAGAAATCTCAAATCTATCACCAAAGTTATTGAGACGTTCTTCATTCATATCGCAGATCGCTGCAAGCTTACCACCTTTTACAAAACGATAAGCACTCGCATGACCTTTGGCCCGTCCTCCGCACCCTAAAATCGCACTTTTATACATAGAATTGGCTCCTGATACATTTAAGTACTATCCACGCAAATCTTCCACAAACCACATATAACAATTAGCAGTAGTGGCAAACATATTCGCAGCTTCCGCTAAAAATTACATCAGACGCATCTAAAGTCGGTTTATAAGTTCTCTCTTAGTGAATCCATTAGTCCATTTGGTGGATCAAACGGAAGGTCAATAATTTGATTAGTTACACCGCTGTAGTACATACCTAAGAGAAGGTTGAACTCTGCAAGTGACTGTTTGAGATGTGTCGGATGAACATTATTCTCATCATCAAGCCAATCAAAGACAGCTTCAGTGAGGTTGCCTTGTGCTTGAACATCTTGTTCCCCATAGTTGAGTGGACCACCTTCATAACCGCCCTTTTGTGTAGAACGTTCCCAACTGCTAAAACGCCAATGCACGAAGCCTTCTGTTCCAATGACAAAAACGCGTTTATGGCAATAAATACCTTGATTGTCGGATGCCATCGTACCCATGCCCTGACCAAATGCCAGAGAGACATGAAGTCCATTTTCATAAATAACTTGTGCCGCCGCATGCATAGGAGAAGGTTGGGCAGAGTCCAAATGCTCCCTTCCTGAAACCTGTCCTAATACACTCACAGGTCTGGAATTATCAATATAGGAAGAAACTAACTGCAGAACATGTGGTCCCTGATCCACTGGTGTGCTCCGAGCACTGGCATCAATGAACTTAATCTCACCTATTTTGCCTTCCGAAACATCTCTCTTTAGCTCAAGATTCTGCGGATGAAAATTCAACTGTGTGTTAACAACAAACTTCGTTTTGGTTTCTTCTGCTAACCCTGCAATCTGCTTCCAGTCTTCACTTTCAACGGCAATCGGCTTTTCCACAATTGCAGCAGGCACACCGTGGTCTGATGCTCGTTTCATCAATGAGTACCGAATTCGTTCATTAGACCCGCGTAACACAGGGGCAGTCACAATATGGAGAAGATCAGGCTTCTCCTTCTCAAGCATCTCGTCTAAATCTGTATACCGAGAAGACACCTCAAATCTATCACCAAAATTATTGAGACGTTCTTCGTTCATATCACAGATCGCTGCGAGCTTACCACCTTTAACAAAGCGATAGGCACTGGCATGCCCACCTGCGCGACCACCGCACCCTAACATCGCACTTTTATACATAAAATATCTCCAAAATTAGAAAAGTATTTATGGTAGATTATGGAATTAATTACACACTCGCGTTGGTAGGAGCGACCTCCCGGTCGCGACCGTTCCTCACATTGGTAGGAGCGACCGGGAGGTCGCTCCTACCTGTGCGAGTATAATTATTTTCATATCACACCATAGTTTGCTATAAGATTAACAGAAAGATGTGTTTTTGTCAAATTTTATTAATTCTTTAACTTCATTAATAAAATTTGCATTGATAATTTTCACGAAAACATGTTAACATATTGACTAACAAGCAATTTCTGTATGTTAAACATTCTTGAAAAAGTGTACCTGTTTCTTACCACTTTCCGCTTACATTTTCGGTATAATCCTATGAAAAAAGTTTTGTCAGACTACATAAAATCAAAAGAAGATTTCGACAGATTCTGCAATCTATTTCTGAAAAAGGAAGTTTCCCCCTTCGTAAAAGTTTACGACGCGCCGGGACGCGATGGTGGAATTGACGCGGACCACACGGGTGTCTATAATAGAAAGGATGGCGTTTGGATATTCCAGTACAAATTCTATGATCCAACAATGGATAGGGGGCGTGCCCGCAGCCAACTTATTTCTAAAATGAAAGGTGGCAAACGTGAAAAAGGTGAACTTGATAAGGCGGATGCGTTGCAGTGTGACCACTATGTCCTCATGACCAACACTTTGCTTACTGCAGGAAACAAGCGTAAAATTGAGGACATTAAAAATGAGAGAGGATACACCTTTTCGTTAACCTGTTGGGATGCTGAAGACCTCATCACGATGACCGATGAGTTTCCATACCTCTTAAATTCATTCAGAGATCCCCATCTACCAGTGTTTCTTTCTTGGCAGGATATGTTCAAAAATCAAATTGCAGGTAAACATCAACTGTTAAGATACGACTATGATACCTTCGGACGTGAGGATGAGATTAATCAATTTCAAACCTTTGTTCAAGATCCAGAGAAAAGACTATTCATGGTATACGGTAGCGGCGGCATTGGAAAAACCAAGCTCGCTATTGAGTTAGCAAAGGTAATTGAACGCAAACACACGGATTATGAACCACTCTTTGTTCAGATGGCAGGTGACAGTTTTGAAAAGGCACTTGCAGATATTCCTCCCAATCGTAACTACATCTTTTTTGTAGATGACGCACATGACTTTCTTGATAACCTCGGCGGTATCAGGATAGTATTGAATAGTCCCAAATACAGTAAATCCAAAGCGATCCTCATAACGCGAAAACCATTCAAAGCATTTTTAGAGAATAGTTTTCTAACCGCCTTACCGGATAACGCGGCTGATGAACTTGAAATTCAAAAACTTCCTCTGGAGAAAACGAAGGAATTTATCCGAACGTATACAGATATAACCGAAGGAACTCGTTTAGCAGGATTAGCACAGATTGGACGAGATACACCGCTACTTGCTGTTATGGTGATATATCTTTTCAAGAAAGGAGTCCATCTGAGTAATTTAATAACGCATGAGAAACGGATTGAACGCACCTTTGATGCCTATCTAAAGGACATCTTTAGCCAGCATCTACCAGAACCCAACGAGCAGCACCGAAAATTGTTGAATTGGCTCAGTGGAATTGGGTCGATCGAAGCGGAAGATAGGCAAATATGCGAAAAATTGGCTGAAATCTTAAAAGTAGAACCCTATGAAATAGAGCAGTACCGCGATAATCTGATAAAATACGGTTTGCTTGTCCAATTTGGGCGAAAACAACGTGTTTTCCCTGATGCCCTCAGTGACTATATTTTATGGAAGGCATGTTTCTTGTCAAGTGGTCACCACTCCTCCTTTCACAAAGATTTATTGAAGGAATTTTTACCACTTCTTCCTATTAAGGTAGTCATTAATCTCGCTCGTGTAGAAAACATTACTGGTGAAAAAAGTCTTCTTGATGAACACGTTGTGTTTCTTAAAGCTCAAGCAATGGATGGCAATAATGCTGTTCGAGAGGAAATCTTGGAACAGATGGTAGGTATTAGTTATTTTCGACCAGATGACGCAACCGATATTTTCAATATTATCTTGGATAACCCTAAAGAAGACTACGTAAAAGATTATATAGGATGGACATCTACACGTACCCATCAAGACGTAGTAAAGAAGGTTGCTAAAGAAGCACAGAAGACAGTCAACACACTTTCTGGATTTATGAAGACGCTGAAAATTGTTCGGAAACTTCTGCTGATGGAAGGTTTGGAACTTCCTTACCAAGACTCACCACAAGAATTGCTAAAAAGGATGGCAAGTTTTCACACAAGCAAACCCAGTGTATTTCAAATGAAAGCACTTGATGTGTTTGAAAAATGGAAAAAGAAAGATAAACCGGATTTAAGTTTGGCATTACTCAACGCTCTTGACACGCTTCTCGTGCTGGATTTCAGTGAAACCGTCAGTGATGGGAGTTCTTTGAAATTTGGTTGGCACCATTTAAAATATACACCTGAATTAATCCACCTCAGAGCGAAGGCAATTGACTTAATTGAGTATTCCCTGAGAAAGTCACAACATAGTATCGTCCGAACAGAGGCGGTAGGTTCAATTAATCGAGCGATTAATCCTTTGGAGAGTCCATTTCGGCAGGGAATTGCAGAAGAGGAGCAGGTTCTATTACAAAAAGAACAGGATCGACTATTCAACATATTGGCTGACCAAATCTCAACAGAAACCGATTTCACTGTTCTAAATGCAATAGATCAGTGTCTCCAAGGGTATGCAGAAAATAAGTATTTAGAAGGTTTTCCAAAAGAGAAGGCAGCAGAATTACTTGCAGAATTCCAAAAACATGAAAATTACGAAAGATACCTATTCTACCGTCAATTCACTGGAAAATTTCGTGATCGGGACCTGAGTGAAAGTTCTGAACAAACACAGGTGTTCTTAAAAAAATATCTCAAGAAATACACACCCACGGAACTCTCAAAATTAATGCAGGAATGTATAGTAGGTGCTGAAAAAGGGAAAGAATATCGTAGCACTAGAGACAAACTTTGGGCAGAAAAAGGGTGGAATCCGGGAACAGCGACATCACTACTTCGGTCAATCGGTGAACTTGACTCTTCTTACGGATCCGATTTATTGGATCAAATTGTTGCGTGGCAAACAGAGGAATCGCATTGTGCATCTGGATTGCTCAGTGGCATTCGTTGTTCTGACAAAAGTAAAGCACGCGAAGTAACTCAATGCCTTTTGAATCAGGACACTATCTTTGCTAAACGCATCGTTGCAAGAAGTTATTTGTGGAAAAGCAAAACGGACCAGTTCTTTGAAAAAGCGGATCTTTCAATTTTAGAGCAATTGTCTAAAACTACGGACCCGCAATTACGTCTGTATATAGCCGAAAGTCTTCCGAATTTCTATATTGTGGATTTGAACACTTTCCTTGAAATATTGGTAAAACTATCAACTGATGATTCAACTAAGGTTTCGAGGCAAGTTATCCATACCCTAACCAGCAAAGAACTTAGATTCTCACCACAAAACCACTTGGAAAAATACAAGCAGGTGATGCTCAATTGTGTTCGTTTGGAACGTCTTGATTATGAATCTGAGCAAGCACTTAGTGTTATCTTCAAACATGATCCGATCTGGGTAATTAAGTTTTTTGAGAAACGAATTGCTTATCAAGAAAGTGAGTCAAACCGTTACAATTCATTTTCGGATCGTCCACCAGAGTTGTTTAAGTTTGATGTGGTCCCACATCGTCCGCATTATCTGTTTGAGGGTGTGGATTGGAATGATGGAAACGCATTGGCAGCTTTGAGGCGCGTGAGAGATTGGGTTCTTACGTCCTCAAACCTCCTGAGATTTGAAGCACCCATCTTGCTTACATCTATGGTCGGTGGAAACGATCCGCGTAGTGATGAAATTAAAATTAATGCGGCAATGCAGAAACTCTTTGAAGAATGGATAGACTCAGAAGATTTAGAACTGATGAGAGAGGCTGCTTATCTAATGAGGGGATTCGACGCAGATGCCGTCTTTTATTCCCTTGCGGAATCGCTTGTGATAAAAAGCAATGGTGACAAACAGGTAGAAACTGGAATCACCGCTGCATTATATTCGGGAGTGTACTCAAAAAACATTGGGGAACCAGCACCACAACTTGAAAAACGTATCAAAGATCTTAAAGGACTGCAAGATAGAACTCAGTCACGTCTTGTTAAACGATTTACTGAAGATCTGATAAATATGACAGAAAAGGATATTGAAAAACATTCACTTGAAGATGATGAATTTCTTGAAGGGGAAGGATGGTAAAACTGACGAACGAAAACAGCCTTCTTCAGGAAATAAAAGACTTTTCTGATAATGGAAAATTTCGGGACTCTACAGCTTTAACTTCTCAAACTAATGGATCAAAGTTAACGGCACAAAGTGCTG
The DNA here is from genome assembly GCA_963663765.2 of Candidatus Poribacteria bacterium. Classification (GTDB taxonomy): domain Bacteria; phylum Poribacteria; class WGA-4E; order WGA-4E; family WGA-3G; genus MSPOR6. The sequence goes on from CAXXUA010000005.1 coordinate 173,043, forward strand.
AAACTAAAATAAAGAAATTTATTCCGACAACGAGACAACGACTTAGTACTGCGAAATTTTATCTTGATGCGATGAAAAACATGAATTATGTTCCCTATCTTGGAAGTCAATCCTACTTCTCCGAAGAGCAAGGATCATTAATTGATTTTTCAGATAGCAACCTTCATGTTCAAATCAATTTGTTGAATCCTGAACCTTTTCCATTGATAGTTTTTTTGGTCTTGCAAGGTTTCTTTTCTAATCTCGTTAGTATAGAGGACTGTATTGGAAAAATCATAAACATCGCTTACGACTTAATCCCATCGGATGAGAAGCCTTCTGACATAGTCAAAGCATTGGACAGTAAAATACCGAACGGGAATTTGATCAACCACTTATACAACTTTCGCGCGATAGGTCAAGATAGAAAGCCCGACAAGAAAGGCTCTCCATTCAATATCACCAGGGAAATCAGAAACGAGTTAGTGCATGGCGACATAAAAGAAGTAGTAATTTTCCCAGAACTGACCCTCTTAGGTTTTTCATCGGACACCAATTTGTATTTCAACGACTTGTTCTTTCCAGAAAACACTCCACCCAAACACAATGATACCGAAATGATCGCTTTCTGTCAAAATGCTTATGACGAAACAGTCAACTTTGTTGATGAATGCTATAAGTTTATCCATGCTGATCTTCAACATAACGGTGTACTCCCGATTTAATATTTACTATGGTGAATTATTGAAATAATTATACACCCTACTTGTAGGAACGATTTCCGAATCGCGATCAAAGCCACTCGTAATCGGGAATCGGAGTTCCCTCCTACAAATCCGTAATGTGTAATTAATTCTAAATTTCACCGTAATTACTACCGAAAAGACAACAAACTCCACTCGTAGATCACTTTGATAAAGATCAGCATGCAACCAAAACTAATACTTTGAGATAATAAAACTATTACGTTGTTCCCGTGCTATGGCGCGACAACTTTGTAGTGCTCAACCTGTCCATTTTCAATTACCTGAATCGCAAGGCTTTTGACTGGATGACGGTTCTCATCATAATGCGATATGCTTGTAGCACCTTTGTAATCGCTAACTGCCGCATAAGCATCGCGAACAGCAACAGGTTCAAGCATTCCCGCTGTCTCAATTGCGCGTGCTAACAGACGCATCGCATCATAGCCAGATGCAGCAATACCATCAGGCGCACTTCCATACAACATCATATAACCATTAACAAACGTCTGCACTTCTGTATCCTGTGTGGCAACTGAGAAATTCGTAGGATAATAACTATCATCTAACACACTACTATCGGCTAAGACACTAAGGAATCGTTCTCTGTCGTCCCAAGCACTTCCACCGAGGAAGGTCGATTCTATACCCACTTGCCGTGCTTCGTGAATCAGTCTTGGCACTTCAGGTTGAGAACCGGGACAGAAAATAACATCAGGTGTAACACCTTGAATATCTGTGAGTAGAGTTGTGAAACTTGTTTCACCCGATGCATAAGACCCACTCTGAACAATTTGACCCCCGAGTTCTTCAAAAGCTAACTCAAAAGCTTGAACAAGATCTAAAGAATAACTATCCCCTTCCTCAAAATTTGTCGCTGCGGTTTTAGCACCAAGTTCCTCTGGATTCATCGCAAAACTTGCCATCACACGACCTTGAAACGGATTTGGTACCGTAATCAGAAAGACATAATCTCCAACTTCTGGCACGTTTGAACCACTTGAACCGGGAAGCATGAGCCGCTGTGCCTGTTGTGCAATCGGTCCCACCTCAATAGCCATTGTTGAACGTACAGGTCCAAGTATCGCAAAAACGTCCTCTGTCTCAATTAACTCCCTTGCAGCAACGATGCTATCTTCAGCTGTTGGTTCTTCATTAGCCGTAGGTTGATTATTCCTGCTGATAAACTCTACCTGCATACCCAACACTCCACCCATATCATTAATTTGCTTCCTTGCAGTTTCTGCACCTTGGCTAAATGTCGTGTAACTGTGCATTGGTTGTATGGCACCTATTTTCAACGTCGTTTCCGATGGAGATGGGGTGTCAGGTGGAATCATCTGATCAATTCGTTCACAGCCAATTAGGGTAAAACAAGCAAAACCGATAACCGCAAATAGAAAAACAAAAGTCAAATTGAATTTTTTCATTACTTGTAACTTTCCTTCCGTTTAAATCGCTTGAAAAATAATGTTGTTTTTGGTAACGTCTTGATAAAACTTATTAACTTGTGAAACAATAACAGATTCCTTTGATTTTGTCAAGTTTTCTAACAATCCAGTCAATTGTTGTTACCAGAAATAGTCTATCATGTTCAATAATCAGGGTCTATAAAAAAACAGGTCATAGACAGAAGACTCATCCCACTTGTTCATTTTATTTCGACAAAGGAGTTTAAGCATGGAACTCGGTTTTTTCACAATGCCTTTGCATCCTCCCGGCAGTGACACAACAAAAACGTTAGACGATGACCTTGAACAGATGGTTACTTTAGACAGATTAGGTTATAAGGAAGCATATATCGGGGAACATTTTACGTTTACCTGGGAAAATATACCATCTCCCGATCTTTTTATCGCCAGAGCACTTGGAATGACAGAGAACATAATATTTGGTACGGGTATCACATGTATGCCGATACACAATCCAGCAGTTGTTGCGCATCGAATAGCACAGTTAGACCATCTTGCACACGGACGTTTTCATTGGGGTGTCGGTTCAAGTTCCACACCAAGCGATGCAGAAATGTTTTTGGCTGCTGCTGACAGACGGAAAGCAACCCGGGAAGGCATTGATGCCGTTCTCAAAATCTGGACTGACCCTGAACCGGGTCACTACAAAGGGGATTCGTGGGAATTCAAAATCCCCGAAGGACATCCAGACATCGTGAGTATCCACATGAAACCTTATCAGAAACCGCATCCTCCGATTGCATTAGCAGGTTCATCAACGATGTCGGATACACTCATTTTTGCTGGAGAACGCGGCTGGATTCCGATGAGCATCAATCTTGCACCAGTTCATGTAATAAAGACGCATTGGGATGCCGTTGAAGAAGGTGCAGTAAAAACAGGTCTTTCTCCATCACGATCTACATGGCGAATCGCCCGCGAGGTATACGTCGCCGATACCGATGAACAAGCACGAAAGGAGGCTATTGAAGGCACACTCGGACGAGATTTTCGGGAATACTGGTTTCGACTCTTCGGATGGGAAAAATTCAAAATGGGGTCAGATTGCCCTGATGTAGAGGCATGTTTGGAAAACTTATTGGATACATTGTGGATTGTTGGAAGTCCTAACACAGTTGTTGACCGTTTACGCCAACTCTACAAGGATGTTGGTGGGTTTGGTGTTTTGCTTACGATGGGACACGAGTGGGAACCAAAAGAACAGTGGGTACATTCAATGGAACTCCTAAAGAACGAAGTAATGCCGCAATTGCAGGATTTGACGTAATCTGTTGCCATTACTGCTATCGATTGAAGAATAATTACATAAAGTGATCATGAAACTATTGGGAAAACTAAAAGAATTGTAGGAATAGTAGATGACGCGCTCAGGTAGTGAACTGCTTAAAGCATCCATCTGCTTAATCCTTAGTCCAACTAATCATGTGCCCGCGGCGTGAGAACTAATGTCCTACGATTCTCTTCAATTAAATATCGGTTGACAACATCGGCAACATCAGTCAAAGAGACATCAGCAAATGCTTTCGCAAGTTGCGACATGGTTTCACCATATTGATATTCTAACATTCCCCATGTTACACCAAGTTGGAGGAGCATGTGAGTCTCTGTTATATTTTCAGGTTTTTGCTGCATTAGTGTTGTTAAGTCCGGCGGTGCGCTGAGTTCTTTGGAGAGTGTCTGAGCAATCATAGGAACTTGTATGTTTTCATCAGATTGCTTCAACGGCTTCATCAGATGCTGAATCCGCCTTTTAACCATTTCTATATCTGCCCCTGGTTTGAGCGAAGCACTTATATAAAAGTATACTTGTTCAGGTGTGATGAGGTCAACACCACAGAAAACGTGCCCTGTTAATTCTTTCAATTGGACATCCTGCATGAATGTTATCCGTAAGAGCACACTCGCTACGTAAAGTGCGGGGTAGTCTTCGTTTTCAGGACGAGGAATCTCGTAAGTTTCCATGTAATGCGTTACGTTGACATCCCAAGTCGCGTTTTGGTCTTTTGCTATATCTGGAGATGCTGTCGGTTTAGGAAATGTCTTCGCTGTTAAGTTGATAGATCCAAGATGTTTTTCCATTACATCTTTCAACGTTTCGGAGTCAACGCCGCCAACGACACACAAAAGGACGCGATCTGCTTGCACTAAATGCAGGTCACGATATTCCTGTAATTCACCTAACTTTGCTGATTGCACATCACCACGCATTGATATATCGGTTTCACCATGCCGAAAAACCTGGTTCCACGCTGCGTGTGCTAACTTATGCGTTGTTAAGTTCTTTTCAATATAATCAAACCCGGCTAAGACGTTCGGGAGTGCTTCAGTGAGACTGTCTGCTGAGAACGGAAGTCCAGAAAGCCATTTCGCATGAAGATCCAAGCCTTGAGTCCATGTATCCGTACTTCCCCTGAACTCCAAGCGTATATTGTCAGTCATTATCTCACCACTACTTGTCTTGTAGTCAAGGGGGCCGGTAGTGCGTGCTGATAGGTGCATTATTAGACTACTCCACTGTGTTTTTGCGTTTCCATCATTAACGAGTCCAAGAGGTAAATAACTAAAAATACCGACATCCTTGGAGTTTTCAACATGGAGATTAACAACTCGGATACCGTTGCTTAAAGTAAATCGTGTTACTATAGGGGGATCGTCAGAAGCTGTAATTATTGGGAAATCTTCGGAGGCATTAGGTGGAGAGACTTCCTCAGAAACCCGTGATCCAGTGCTGCTACTTTTGCCGAGAGCAGCCCGTCCAGCTTGACTTCGCACATCCGGTTTTGTGTCAGATTCAAGTATGGTAAGTGCCTCTATAATTTCAATAGTGGGTTCGGATTGTGCCTCAAAACTATACGGTTTCTGAAATCTGGTAAGATATTGATTACTCACACCGAACAGCAATATAATCAAAACCGTGGCTGTACTGAAAGCAACCCATGGGAGAAAAGGTTTTCCAGATGAAGACGGAACCGGGTTTGTGTCAGCAACTTGCTGTATGATGTTCTCAAATATGCTATTAGGCAATTGCAAACCGCTAAGCGTATCGTTAATCAAGAGTTCTTCTGATGCTTTTAGACGTTCTCGTGCTCGCTTGAGTCGACTCGTAATAGTGTTCACTGACACACCCAAGAATTTGCCAATTTCTTTTGCCGTCATTTCACCGAGATAGTAGAGCGTCACCACAGTGCGTTCACTCTCTGGTAGTTTTTTCAGAAGTCGCTTAACGATTTCTTGACGATATTCAGTCGCTTCTGTCTCACGTTGTTCTAATACATAACGTTCATAAGTTAACTTATCTAACGTTTTCATAGATGAGTCTCCCAACGCTTGCGACTCTGGTTTTCGATTTCGTATCCAATCAATGCAAAGCCGATTAGCGATGACATATAGCCATCCAGCAAATTGATTGTGATCCTTGAGTATTGAAAGTTTCTTATATGCCTGAAGGAAGGTGTCTTGTGTAATTTCTTCAGCATAATGAAAATCGCCGATCTTTCGCCATGCAAGGGCGTGAACACTCTTTTGGTATTTTTGAACTAAGGTGCCGAACGCCTCATCATCACCAGACAAGATGTTATGAATCAATTGAACGTCATCTTTTTCCATCAGAATCCTCCGTAATGAGACGCACAGACGACTGGATTTCTGTTATAGTAGATTTTAGAATTATTTTTACACTTTCAGGTGTAGGAGGGAACTCCGATTCCCGACTATCAAGGCGTTCAGTCGCGATTCGGAGATCGCTCCTATAGAACAAGTGTAAACTTAATTGTATATTTCACTATAATACCTTTATATCACTTTGACGCGTGCGGCGTGAGAACTAATGTCATCCGCTCCTCTTCGGTTAGATACCTATTGACAACATCTGCGACATTCGCTGCAGAGACATCTGCAAAAGCACTCGCAAGCTGCGACAAGGTTTCACCATATTGGTATTCCACCATGCCCCAACTTACTCCAAGTTGAAGGAGCATGTGAGTCTCTGTGATATTCGCAGGTTTATATTGCTTTAACAGCATTATATCAGGCGGCGCGCTGAGTTCTGTAGAAAGGGACTGGGCAAACATAGCAACTTGCGTGTTGTTTTCTGGTTGCTTTAATGGGTTCATCAACTCTTGAATCCGCTGCTTAACCTTCAATATGTCTGTATTTGGTTTAAGTGAAGCACTGACGTATAGATATGTCTGTTCGGGAGTGATGAGGTCAACCCCACAAACAACATAACCTGTTAATTCTTTCAATTGGGCATCCTGCATGAATACTAACCGTAAGAGCACACTCGCTACGTAAAGTGCGGGGTAGTCTTCGTTTTCAGGACTAGGAATCTCGAAAGTTTCCATGTAATGCGTTACGTTGACATCCCAAGTCACGTTTTGGTCTTTTGCTATATCTGGAGATGCTGTCGGTTTAGGAAATGTCTTCGCTGTTAAGTTGATAGATCCAAGATGTTTTTCCATTGCATCTTTCAACGTTTCGGAGTCAACGCCGCCAACGACACACAAAAGGACGCGATCTGCTTGCACTAAATGTAAGTCGCGATATTCCTGTAATTCACCTAACTTTGCTGATTGCACATCACCACGCATTGATATATCGGTTTCACCATGCCGAAAAACCTGGTTCCACGCTGCGAAAGCCCATTTATGTGTTGCCAAATTTGCTTCAGTAAATTTAATTTCGGATAGTGCTCGCGGCAGTTCCTCTGCTAAACTTTTCTCTGTAAACGGTAATCCAGAAAGCCACTTTGCATGTAGTTCTAATCCCTGCTTCCAATTCTCAGTATTACCCAGAAACTCCAATCGCATATTGTCAGCCATTGTCTCTGCACTACTTGTCTTATAATTTATGGGGCTGGTAGTTCGAATTGTAAGGTGCTCAATTAAATGACTCCACTGTGTCTTCGCTTTTCCATCAGCTACGAGTCCAAGAGGTAAATAACTGAAAATACCGACATCCGTGGATTCTTCAACGTAGAGATTGACAACGCGGATGCCATTACTTAACGTAAAACGAGTTACTTTTGGTGGTGCGGAAAGTGCCAGAGAAAAATTGCCAAGAACGAGTAATACTACGAATGCATGTTTAATTCTGTTAATCATCTTTTGCCTCCAAATGTTAGATCTTCAGATATTGAACGAAAATCGTTAGAACGATACGATTGTTTTTACCATTTGATTATCTAAAGACGTAATTTTGGGGCAGAAAACGTGCATAATTTGAAAAAAAAATGAATTTCATCTATTTTTTTCGTCATTATCCTAACCCAAGTTGCTACAGTATATCTCATAAATCATATATCTAATCTATTTCAAAATATCACACCTTCAACGTAGGGACGAGGTCACCTCGTCCCTATATATAGATAGGGTCCTTTTAAACGGGCGGGGAGACCCCGCCCTACAAGTGATTTATGAGTTAGTCTCTACATAGGTAGCAACTTGGGTGACTTAATAATCGATCTCGCGTTAATCACTTACCCATTGCTTTGAGTGCCTTCAAGCACCTTTCCACTGCCTCCAACGGCGGGAAGGCATCACTTTCATATTCTACGATATACCATTCTGTGCCACCAGTCGTTTCACAGACATCAAAAATCTCTGCCCACGGCACACTATCCTCACCAATAATTGGACGAAAACCCTTATGCCGATCCTCGTCACCCTCTGATAGGGTATAAGGTTTGAGATGCACCGTATCAGCCCGTCCGGGGTATCGCTTCAAAATGTCAACCAGATCAGCACCACCAGAAAGCGCATTCCCCATGTCCAGCTGCATCACAACCCCATCGTTTGTATTTCCGAAGAAAGTATCCCACTGAATTTCACCATCCATCGGTGAGAATTCCGCGTGGTGATTGTGGTAACCTGTCACCATCCCATGCGGTTCCAGTTTATCCGCAACTTCATTGAAAAAATCTGCCAACTTCAACCAATCCGATCGAGATTGGCGAAGTTGTCCGGGGATACCCGGGACAATCACATAACGATTTTCAAGTACTTTATTGAATTCTATCGTCTCATCAAGTTTATCCTCTTGCACAAGTGTGAACGGCGTATGCCATCCACAACACACCAACTCAAATTCCTCAAGGTAACCCTTCAACTCCTCTGCGGGATGTTGTGGTGCACCAGCAAATTCTACACCTTCGTACCCCATCTCTGCAACTGCTTTGATTGTGCCGCGCGCATCCTCTGCCAACTCATGCCGCACAGAAAACAACTCTAAACCAATTGGTACTCTTGCCATAATTTTCCTTCCATAATATGTATTCTATTATCTTTTCAACAAACAATATCCTAACATTTCAACAATCTCTTGTCAAGGATAAGACGTGTAAACGATAAAGGTATTCAATTGTCCGAATGGGCTATTGAATACCGCTGACGCTCTGCAACATCACTATTGACATCCATACAAAATTAAGGTATTCTATACCCGGACTTACATAAAAACGGTAGGTGGAGAATGCCAAAAGGCATTCATACCCGGGGAATGCCAAAAGGCAGTTATACCGTTGATTTCTTGATTTCTTGATTTCTTGATTTGGTGCTTTGTAAGCGTGCTGGAAACCTATAAAAATGCTGATAATTACATCACTTTTCATCATAATTCTTGATTAAATCAAGAAAACTGCGCAAGTCCTGTATACATTCTCACAATTAGTAGGTAGAACACTTCATTATGACTAATGCAGAAGTTCTTATACAACAAGGCATAAATTAAGGAATTGAACAAAGTAAAATGGATGGTTTACAACAGGGGGAAATACAAACTTAACGCAAGATCCTATTGAAACTACTTGGCATGCGTATCGGCGATGTACCCGAAACGATTAGTCGTAAAGTCTCAGGGCTGCGAAGTTGTTATCGTCTTGACGCTCTTTTAGATTAGGTTACAACTGCACAAACACTTGATGATATTGTATTGGAGTAGTAGTTTCGGTGAACTAAATTCGCAATACTAAAGGAGAAAAGATAGTGAAACGATGGCATTATATTCTTACATTTTTCTGTGTTTGCTTCACATACTTGGGATGTCAGTCTAAAGCATTTCAGATGTTGATTGAACCGCAGGAATGGGAAAACCTTGCAACTGCAGAAGGGGTAACCTGTAATGTTCCTGAAATGATAGATGGCGATCTGAAAACCGTTGGTTATGCAAATAGTAGATGGTTACATGTAACACTACCTGTGAGAAAGACGATCCACCGTATTGTCATTCGTGGCACAAACATTACGGATGCCGTTGTGTACAAACAGTTAGAAGGGGACGGTCGTTGGCAAGGGTTTATGGAATTGAAAAATAACCGAGGTCCTGATATTGAGATGAAAATGAGCACAGTCACACAAGCATTACGGATATATGTTAGTGGTACTACCGATGACAAACGCAAAGCCCCACAGTTCTCTTTTCAGCAGGGAAGCGGCTTGTCACGTAAAGAGTTAGGAAGACCTTTCGCAAAAGAATTAGAAGTCTACGGTTTCAAATCAAAGGATAAAAAATGAAACGATTGATGGTTGATAATTTATATAGTTGGTCTGTATTCAGTGAGATACGACAAATAGATTTTAACGGACACTTATGGGTTCGGGAGGAAGGCAACATTGCCATTGACCCTGTTGCTATGAGTGACTCTGACCGCGAGCATTTTGAACAACTTGGTGGTGCTAAGTGGATTGTGATTACCAATCGTGACCATGAACGTGAAGCTGCTGCCTTTCAGGAATGGACAGATGCAGAAGTGATCGTGCATGAAGCAGATGCAGACTTGGTAGACATCAAACCTTCACGTACCGTTTCTGATGGTGAAACTATTGTCCCCGGCCTGAAAGCAGTTCATCTCCAACATGGAAAAAGTCCTGGTGAAATTGCACTCTATTTTTCTCATAAAAGCACTATCCTTTTCGGTGATATAGTTGCTGGTGAACCGATGGGACGTTTGTCGCTACTTGCAGATGACAAATTGGAAGACGCACCACAAGCAGCCATGCAGCTCCGAAAGGTCTTAACATTACGATTCAACACGGTTCTCGTAGGAGACGGACACTCCATCTTTAGAGATGGTCGACAGGAACTGGTTGATTGCTTGCAAGCACGAAACGACATATACATCAACCGCATCAACATTGACGATATGGAATGGGCACACAGAAATGCAGTAGGTCCTTACTGTTTTGACTATAAAGACATTGACCCATTGATTGGTGCGAAAAATATAGGATACTGTGTTTACCGTTTGCCTTCGGGTAATGCGACTTTTCCGATGCACTTGCACCACTTTGGTGAGGAGATGTGTTACGTGATGGAAGGCACATGCACACTAAAAACACCGCGCGGAGATATTGAAGTAAGGGAAGGTGATTTCATTGCATTTCCGCCCGGACCTGTCGGTACGCACAAGTTTGTAAACGAAGGTGAACAACCAGCTACTCTGCTGATACTCGGTACAATCACTCCTCACGATGTCAGTGAATATCCTGATTCTAACAAGGTATTGCCTTATGTGCTTCAAAAAATCTACCGCAAAGACCCAAGTCTTGAATATTTTGACGGTGAGGAGTTATAGTTAGTTAGTTCCTCCTTATATTCTACGCATCTGTTGGTTTGCTTTTGCACGCGCATCTGTAAGTTCGGGATTGACAATTGCATGCAGTGACATTTCTAACCGCTTCCGTATTTCAGTACGTTCAGGTCTTGAGGCTAAATCCTCGTTTTCTAACGGGTCAACATCCACATTGAAGAGTTGCGGTTGATTACCTACATAGTAGCATAGTTTGTAATCTCCCTGTTTGAGCATAAAGCCAGCATTCATCATCCCCATGTGGTGATATTCTGAAAAGACTGTGCGTGTAGTTTCGTCTGCTTGATGCTTTGCAATATCCAATAGACTCTCCCCCGGTAAATCAGACGGTATTTCTGTTCCTGCTATCTCTAACAAAGTCGGCAAGACATCTACTAATGAGACGTTCTGCTTTACCCGTTTAGTTTCACCAGAAGGTAGACGAACCATTAACGGCACTTTTACTGCATTTTCGTAAAAGCACTGTTTTTGCCAAATGCCGTGTCTGCCTGCCATCTCCCCGTGATCACTTGCATAAATAACCACTGTGTTATCACGTAATGGTGTCGTGTCAATTGCTTGTAAGATGCGACCAATCTGTGCGTCAAGTGATGAGACGAGTGCGTAGTAGCAAGCTAAAGCACAACGCACGGTTTCTTCAGGTGGTGAAATGTCGTTCCGCCATGCCCAACGGTGATGCTGTATTACGGGATGTTGAGATTCCAACGGTTCGTTCCATGTGTCTGGCAAATCAAGTGTGTCTGGGTTGTACCAAGAGTAGAACTCAGGTGGTGCGATCAGTGGAAAGTGCGGATGCATGTATCCACAATATAGCAGGAAAGGTTTGATGTCTTTTGTAGAAGCCTTTCCGATGAGGTAGTCCACTGCTAAGTCTGCGACCTTTTGGTCATATCTTGTGTGTTCGTGATCACCCGTACCGCATTCTGCGACGTGTGAGTTGGAACCGCGCCGTGCGTCGGCTGTACGTCTTGGTGGATTTCCTTTTGTGTTACGCCACCGAGGTAGATCGTCTAACAAACGATCAGTAAAACCAAGAAGTCTATCTGTACCATTGAAGTGGGTGCGTCCACACAGGACGGTTTCATAACCCTCCTCAGTAAGATAATCACCCCATGTTCTGTGTTGCCTATCCAGAATTGCACCTAAATCCCACGCGTCAATCTGATGCGGATAGCGTCCAGTCAGCATCGACAAACGGGAGGGGGTGCATATTGGACTGTTGCAATAGGCGTTATCAAAGGTACAACTCTGCTGAGCAAGCCGGTCGAGATTAGGTGTTCGGACAACTGGATGTCCACTGTTTCCCATCACAGTTCCAGTATGCTCATCAGAGAAGAGAAATACGATGTTCATCAATTTTCCAAGAATGATATTATGAATGATGTTTAATCATCATCGTGATCATCATCATCGTCGTCATCATCGTCATCGTCATCATCGTCATCATCATCGTCATCGTCGTCATCATCATCATCGTCATCGTCGTCATCATCGTCATCATCGTCGTCATCATCGTCATCGTCGTCATCATCGTCATTATCGTCGTCATCATCGTCATCATCGTCATCATCGTCGTCGTCATCGTCGTCATCGTCATCATCATCATAACGAAGGTTAGGAAAATCTGCTGGGTCTTGTTGATTTATCCAATCTTTGATAAGTTGAATTTGTGCAGTAGTCAACGGAGGACCATCTGGTGGCATTCTTCCTGACACGATTTCTTCAATAATATCACTCTCGTTTGCATTGCCAGGGACAAATACAGATTCATTGTCGTCATCACCTTCAAGAAAGGATTGATATGTGCTGAAATCCATGTTGTCAGGACCGCCAGCAACATGACAGCCAGCATAGGCACATCTTGATTTCAAAATAGGTAAAACATTCTGGTTAAAGGATGTTTCTGGCTCTGATGTATTTCCAGTTGGTGGTTGCATTGGTTGTTGTGATGGCTGCCCAGGCGTCGTTGCGGTTGTCTGTTTATTTATCCAATCTCGGAATAGTTGGATTTGTGCATTAGTCAATGGATTACCGCCGATTGGCATTCTACCAGAAACAATTTCATCTATAATGGTACTGCTTGTATCATCTCCAGGAACGTAGACAGAACCGTTATCTCCACCAGCAATGAAACTTTGGTAATTGCTGAAATCTAAGTTCAGAGGTCCTCCAGCAACATGGCAGCCTGTAAATGCACAACTTGCTGTTAGTATTGGTAAAAGGTTTTGATCAAATTCCGCTTTGCTTTCTGCATTTTCAACACTGACCATATTTTGATTTTCTGTATCAGAACCTGGATCAGATTCAGAAGAAGAATCGGTAGGTTCAACGACATTAGTAATCTGTATGTCACATCCAAACAAGCAAAACATTAAACCTAAAGTAAGCTGAAAAACCAGTTGTAAACGCGTTAACATAAATGACACCTCTCTGTTGTTGAGTAGTTAATTACAATATTTAATTGTTTCTATTACTTTTTGTATAATTATATTTTTATACTACAGTAGTCTGAGTTTTTTGTAGTAGATTATGGAATTAATTACACACTTGTATTTGGTAGGAGCGACCTTCTGGTCGCAATTGTTTTGATACCTGGTCTCCATACGGTAGCGACCAAGAGGTTGTTCCTACCACTACCAACGCAGGGAATGGTCGCGTTCAGTAATCAACGGTATGAATGCCTTTTGACATTTCCCGTCTATAAAGCGCGCCAACCGTCGGGTGCGTAAGTCCTGTTTTATTACAAATGGTACTGACATTTATCACAAGGTTGTTTATACTGCTAACAATCAATGTTTAGAAGGGATTGTGTTATGAAAATGCGATTTGATTTTATAGATTTTTCTTGACTTTTAGCACATGAGATATCATCCTAATTTAAAAAACTTATGACATATTCATAAAATAGGAGGCTATCTCATGCAAAATCATATTATCTCTTCTGTAAAGTTTTTTCAAACACTTCTCTACTCTAATTTTCGAAAAATGACATCGGAACTTGAAGAAACCTTGCTTTTACTTTCAACCGGTCATCTATTTGGACTTTACAATTTGAATCAAATAGCAGACGCATTGTCTGAACCGAAAGCGAAACTCTATCGGTGTCTAAAAAGTTTCAGCCTTTATCAGTGGCGGTGTTTATTAGTGCGTATCGGGTGTTCCATTGCAATCCAAGAGATACGTGATACCGAATCTAAAAGTGCTTCTACACAATCCCGTCGTCGCATTACAATCAGTGTAGATGATACAAATGAGCAGAGATATGGCAAACTGTTGTCATACTGCTTCAGTTGGTGGTCAAAAAAAGATAATAGAGCGGTGCGATGCCGAAATATATTAGGGATCACCATCAAGATTGGAGATATGATCATACCGCTCAACCTTCGTATTGTCAGCAAACAAGGGCGTGGCAACACAGATAAACCGAGCCTTTTTGTGGCTATGCTCAAAGAAGTTCTAAGTTTCTTTGATGCTGAAGGTATTGATCTGAGAAAATATCCTATCACTTTTGATTCGTGGTATGGCAGTAAAATACTTACCGACATTCTGTCTGAAATGGGATTTGATAGCATACTCATTCACGGGAAAAACAACTATGTGATGGACATTGATAACAAGTCCAAAAAACTTTCGGAACACAAAAAGGAAGTAGAACTGAACACGGAAAAATGGGGGTGTGACAAACCTCACTATCGCACCCAAGCGATAAGCCGAACATTCGGTCCTCTTGTGATACTCTTTTTTTCAGATATGGGCAAAATCCGAACAATGCTGGTATTCGGTAAATCCTTACGATCTTGTGAGATACTCAGGATTTGGTCACAACACCACGGTATAGAACAATTTTGGCGATGCCTAAAATCAGATTTGAAACTTTCAAAAATGAGTTTACGGAAACAGCAAGGAGCGTATGCTACTTTAGGTATAAAAGTGATGAGTTATCTCCTATTACAAGATTTGAGCCGTTTGCAACACAAAACATTTCATCAAATACAACTTGAACTTACAGGAAAAAGAAAGATACTGCTAAAACTAAAAAAGCATTTTCATGAATGAATACCAACTAAACACTGATAAACATTGAAATCTCAAGAACTTTGAGAAATATCAGTGGTATTAGTTATCCATTGCTCCTGCGTTTATCCAGTCAATAATAAGCTGAATTTGGTCTGCATCCAGATAGGGACCGTCAGGGGGCATTTTTTGTTTGACGACTTCCTCAACGAGTTCGCTTTCCTTTGCATTTCCTGCATGAATTAGCGGACCGTGTTCACCACCTTTTTGCAAAGTATCATAGGTTCTTAGGTCAACATCGTCTGGTCCATCAGCAACATGACATCCTACAAGTGCGCATTGTTTCGTGAGAATAGGAGAAATATCTGTATTAAAAGAAGGAACAGGTCTGTTTCCAATATCTGGTCTATCAAATGCAAGACCTAATTCAGTGGCATATTCATCAAAAGTTTTGCCACACCCAACGATATATACTGTAATTCCAATTAGTAATAGAAAAATAATTGTTTTTGACATAATGATTACCTCATTTCAAATAATTAATGTTATTAGTTGTTGGTTTACCACTGATGCCAAAAATTGCTTTTATTTATACATTGACATTAGTGTGCAATTTTTGTGCCATCTCATTAGGTCAGCCAACATCTAAATCTTGGTAGAAATATTGGATTAATTGTTCAATAAATGGACAGTACTGTTCAAAATATGAACAGTGGGATAGAAAGTAGATGAATTAGAAACTTCCAATTTGGAATTTCTATAACTCCAACAAAATCAATGGTGGAACTGTTATTTTTTGATAAGTTTCTTCGGTAATTTGTTCGGAGAAAAATGGGTTGAAAAAAGTGTCTACGGTATCTAAGAAACTGGGTAGATTTATACCCATATATTGTCCATTAACGTCATCACATTCAGTAACAACTTGTCGTAATTTTGCGCGACCTGCAGTTGAGAGAGTTCGTAATGGACGCAGCATTCGCATGTGGTATTTAATTAGCGATGCAGATACTTGAATTAATCCTTGCAAGAATAAGCGATATGTATCTTCTGCTTGATGCCATAAGCCTTCCCATGCTTCATGTGCTTCCCACCAATATGCGAAGTTATGGAGATCAACGCCGTATAAATACGATTCGTTTTGCTTCCACTGTTGTGGAGTGAGATGTGCATGCTCACAATCATCTTCCACACCGTAACTATGCCCGAGCGGGTCACGTATTGGATGTGGTGTTACCCCGGGAATGTGGCGGTATGGTGGAAATGGTATATTTGGACAGTATCGTTTCCAGTTGGGGTTGAAGGGTTGTGGTTGTTTGATTGTCTCCATTTATTTTTTCGTGTTTTACCTACCGACACCAATGTAATGGAATCCGGCTGTCCGTGCTTCTCTTGGCGTAAAGAGGTTGCGTCCATCTACAAGAATTGGTGTTTTCATGTGTTTTGCGAGTTTTCGTAATTCCAGTCTATGATATTGCTTCCATTCCGTTACCAGTATGAGTGCATCTGCATTGTAAGAGAGTTTATATTCATCCTCAATGAAGGCTACAGAGATGTCTTGTAGTGCTTGTTTTGCGTTTGGTATAGCGATTGGGTCGTGTGCGCGGACATTTGCGCCTTCTGTGACAAGGTTCCGTATTATATCAAGTGATGGTGCTTCCCGTATGTCGTCAGTATTTGGCTTGAATGCGAGTCCAAGGATACCGATTGTTTTTCCTTTTAGTGTTTTTAAGTTTGTTTGTAATTTGTTGACGATTCGTGTGCGTTGTTGAAAGTTGACGGTGCGTGCGGCTTGGGTGATCGGCATTTCGTATCCGGTATTTGCTGCGACCCCTAACAATGCGGCAGTATCCTTTGGATAGCAGCTGCCGCCCCATCCGAGTCCGGCGCGTAGGAATCGGTGTCCGATACGGGAGTCGAGTCCAATTCCGCGTGCGACTTCAGTTACGTCTGCTCCCACTTCTTCGGAGAGTCCTGCGATTTCGTTGATAAAACTGATTTTGAGTGCGAGGAAAGTGTTTGCTGCATATTTTATCATCTCAGCGCTGTTCGGGTCAGTCGTCATCATTGGTGGCAGGTGATATGCTGCTGGTCGTGGTAATGCGGAAGGCGGGTCGAATGTTTGTTCCAATATGGGTTTATACAGTCTTCGCAAGGCATCAATTGCGTCATCACTGTTTGTACCGACAACGATACGGTCAGGATAGAATGCGCCTTGTAGAGCAAGTCCTTCCTGTAGGAATTCTGGGTTTGAAGCGATGGAAACTTTACCTTGGACCTTTCTTTCAGCAAACACATTTTCAACGACCTGTGCGACACGTCTGTTTGTGCCGATTGGTACGGTTGATTTTACGACGAGTGTGTAGTGATTATTTGGATTGCAGACTTGAGCGACTTCTCTTGCGGCTTGTTCGACGTGACGTGTATCCGCTTCGCCATTTTTTTTCGGTGGCGTGCCGACAGCAATCATGATCAGTTCTGCATCTGGTACGACCTCAGCGACATTGGGTGTGAAACGAATTGTATGTTGAACTTCGTCAAGGAGTGTCTGAATTCCGGGTTCATGGATAGGGCTTTTTCCATCATGTAATTGGTTCAGTTTGTTTTTGTCCTTGTCCACTGCTGTGACATCGTGGTTGAGATAGGAGAGGACGACTGCTGTTGTTAAGCCAACGTATCCTGTTCCGATTATTGTAATTTTCATTTTTTTCCTTACAATTAGCTGTATTGAAAATTATTTTGCTAAGTTTCTTGCTTTTTTGTATTTTTGTTTTGCGAATTGTCCCCATTCTTTTATTTTTTGGTTTCTATAGACTTGGTCATTCCACTTTGTTTCTGCGATATTCATTGCTTCGGTTTCGGTTAATGGCATTTGCACGAGTGCTGCTATTGCTGCGTTGCGTTTTTCTACGTCCTTACATTTTCCGATTGCTTTCCATGCGTCAACAAGGTCTTTATGTGAGTCGATGATCAGTGTTCCAAAAAGGTCATTGACGATATCCCATCGTGTGCTTCCTGTCTTTGAATCGTATGGAAATGGAGGGTTTTTTAGCGTAAAGGGATTGGTAACGACGCAACGATCTCCGAGTTTTTCATAGAGTGCGGGGAGTACGCTTCCGCGATTGAGTCCGCCTTTCCATTTTGGACCTTCCTTATCTGTGTCGCGTAGCATCCATAGTTTTTGTGCTTGCTCGGATAGTACAAATTGTAAGAACATTTTTGCGATTTCTAAGTTTGGTGCGCCTTTTAAGATTGCGATGGAGTCGGGATTTACCACGGTGCCGTCTTCTGGCAATATATATTTTATTTTGTCTTCACCGACAACAACGATTTGGCTATATGCGTAGAAGTCAATTGCCAACCCGTATATGACATCGCCATTGACAACATCTCTTGGAATTTCGTTTGAACCTGCGGTGAATTTTTTGACATTTCCGCCTAATTTTGTGAGTAAAGCGAACCCTTTTTCCCATCCGTGTGTTTGTAGTATGATTTCGTACATCATGTGTGCGCTTCCGCTTTCTCTTGGGTCTGCAGCCCCGATATTGTTTATTAGTTCGGTTTTGCCTAAATCTTCCCATTTTGTTGCATTTGGAAGTTTTAACAACTGGCGTAGTTGTTCGTTGTACATGATTCCGAAACTGGATAGTGCTGTGCCGTACCATCTGTGTTTAGCATCGTATACTGGTATGCCGTTATAGTTCTGTGGTATCTGTTCAAGTTGTTCTCCGGGAAGTTTGTATGAAACTAAGAGATTCATGTCTGCGAGTCGGAGGTAATTGTCTGTTCCACCGCCGAAGAAGATGTCAATTCCGATACCTTCTGGGACGCGTTTGAATTCAGATTCTATATGACGGTAATTGGAGGACGTTCCGCCGAGGTCTCGCCAGTCGGTTTCTACTGTTTTTCCTGTTTTTTCTTTATACCATTTTTCGAAGTTTGTGCCGAATTCGGATTCAATGCTTTCTGGGTGCGGTGAAATAATAATGAGTTTTTCTTGCGCGAATACGTTTGTTGAGATTGCTATGATGTAGATTATGATTCCGATTGTAAATCTTGCAATTAGTCTCAGTGGTTGGTGTTTATGGGTTAATTTGGGCATGGTTTTGGTTCTCCTAACTGTATTTTCTATATAGCATTAGACTCTGAACATTAAAATGATGTCCGATATTTTCCAAAGTAATAGTAGTATACCGATGAGTAGTATGATGTACCAGACTATCATTGGTTTTATATGCTTTTTCTTGAGGAAGGAACGTGTCGGTTTGTTTTGGTTCATTTGAATGCTCCTGTGAATTATGACTGCGTTTTTGCTTTGATAATGGTAACATTTTTTTGATTTTGTGTCAATTTGATTTGTTTTTGAATCTCGGATTACGCGAATAAGACATTTGCATTAGGATTTTTGCTTGTTTTTTTGTCTGAACCAGGATTTACAGATTTTCAGGATAAGACCTCTTCATTAGGTTTTTTGCTTGTTTTTTTGTGTGTTTTTTGTTTTGTCTGAACCAGGATTTACAGGATTTACAGATTTTCAGGATAAGACATTTGCAATAGGTTTTATTGTCTGAACCAGGATTTACAAATCAACGGTATGAATGCCTTATGGCATTCCCCGGGATTTACAGATTTTCAGGATAAGACATTTGCAATAGGTTTTTTGGCATAGAATAAGCATTTTATAAGAAAGAGATTCTATTGCAGGTATCTTCTCCACGTAATCCATGAAATCTGTGTAATCGGTGAATCTGATGCATGGTTTGTTTTTGATTTAATTTTTTCATGATTTCTTTTGGGGGACGCCGCCGATGTGCTTTTCAGGGTCCCATTTTTCTTTTGGAATGCCCATTGCCCAGAATAGGTGTTTGCCGGTGCCGACAGTGCTGTTTTCTTTCTGACTTAGCAGCAGATAGGCTGTGCTGTCTATGCCGTGATGGTCGCCTTTTATTGCCTCGTCGTCTTTGCCGGTACCCGTGAGTTTTTCTTCGTAGGTGCAGGTTAGGAACTCATCGGTGACGTCAAGAGGACGATATTCGTTTCTGAGGTCTTCGTCGGGGTCGTAGACAAATCTTTCACGGAAGAAAGAGATTACGGGTTTGCCTGTTGAGTCTACCCTTAGACGTTGTTTGATGATGTCGATTTGCGCGATACGCGATTTTTTGGGTTCCTGTATTCTGAATCCTGCTTTGCGAAGCTGCGCGATTTCGTCTTGGTCGGCATTGTCTACGGAGACATATCTGAAAGTTTCGTCATCCTTGCAGTTTGCTTTGATAAGTTCTATAGAATTCGGGGACTGTGAGTTTTGTTTTGTATATTTCTTTGTATGAATAGAGGCGTTTGGCTTTGTCGCGTGCCCACCAGATGCAACTTGCTGGATTTCGGAAACCCCAGTCTATACTCAGGTAGCGTACCCATTTTTTTGGGATTTTGAAGTTGTCAATGATGTGGATGTCTGGTGAGAATTTCTCAAATACGAGTCCTTCTGCTGATACCCACACGCCTTCGTAGCCACGTTTGTATCGCATGCCTTCAAGGTTTCTCAGTTTTTCCACACGTCTGTGAGTTCTCCAGTTTCTTGGTCGTAGATTTCGGGGTTGTCCCTGTATGTTATCTCAAAGTATTCAATTTTTCCTGCTTTGGTCTGTTGGCGATTCCAGTGGTTCGGTGTACTTGGGTTGCAGTCGCCGAGTAGGAA
The DNA here is from genome assembly GCA_963663765.2 of Candidatus Poribacteria bacterium. Classification (GTDB taxonomy): domain Bacteria; phylum Poribacteria; class WGA-4E; order WGA-4E; family WGA-3G; genus MSPOR6. The sequence continues at coordinate 193,527 of CAXXUA010000005.1, forward strand.
TGCAATTGGGAGGACTCCTGTCCGTTCGGAAACTCTGGCGGTGAGTTCGTCCCATCTGTCAAAGGTTAGGAGTTCCGCTTGGTTGACGAAAGCTGCGTCGAAGAAGTCGCTGAGAAGGTTATTGGTTTTGTCAAGACCGTTCATGTAAATTCTGCTTCCGTTCCAGTATTCGTAAAATGAGGGTTGTTCGCCACCGTATTTTGCGATGGGTGTTGGGTTCGGAACGTCTATCCTTTTGGGTTTGAAGCCGAGATATTTTTCGTAGGTTGGGATGATATTGTGAAATATTCTGTTATGGTATCTGTGGATGAAGGTGAGTCGTGCGCCGGGGTAGTTTCTTGCGAGGTGGTCTATGTATGCGACGCAGCTAAAGGTTTTGCCTGCGTCATAGGTGCCGCCGACTATTTTGACGGGTGCGTGTGAGTTGAAGACATCCTGCATTTGTCCGTAAGGTTTGAAGCCTTTCGGGTGGTATTGGATGATGGGTTTGGGTTGCTTGAGGATTGTTGGTTGATCGGTGATTATTCTTATGTTTTGATCAATGGTATTGTTTTCTGTATCGGGGTTGGAAACCCCTCTCACCAGAGGTTCGGGGAGGTTCTGTTCGTATTCCTGTATGTCGTGGTGCAGGTGTATAAGTATTGGTGGGTTTTCGGTTTCGGTTGCGTTTTCATGTTCTAAGGCGAGTTCTTCCTTTTGATATGCCTTTCGTGTGATGGTTGCTTTGGTGTCGTAGCCGCGTGTTTCTATGTTTTCGCGCCTTGTGTGAATGTCATAAGAGCGAATCTCTCTGTCAAAATCGTCGATGTAAAAGAATAATTCCTCAATGTTATTTTTTGGATCGAAGTTTTCTTTAATCGCTAATATGCTTTCATTGGTGTCTTCTAACTCTTCAAAATGATGTTGTTCTACCGTAGCATAGATATCGTATTCTCCAGGTTCTGGTCAGTCTTTGTTTTTGTCTGCACGCATTTGCGTTATGATCGTGGCTGCTTGTTTCTTGTTCAGAGATTGTTTGTAGCTTACATAGGCGTTGGTGTCAAAGCCGCGCGTTTCTATGTTTTTTCTTTTTTTCATGATGTCATAGGTGCGCGACAATCTATGTTTTCGTTGTTTTGCCTTTTTTAGGAGTTTCAGGTCATCTGGGGTTTTTTTCCCTTTTTTGAAGTGTCTGATTACATCATGGATTATGTTCCAAAGTAATCTATAGACTTCAAATTGGCGTTGGAAGGTTTGTTGTTGCATGTTTTTGTCCTCAAAGGTTTGTTAGGAATGAAGCACAAACTAACAGTTTGTGCTTCAAAGATCAGTAATGATGTTATTATTATAATTGGTGGTGGGATATGGATGGGAGGTTATGTGGGGATGAGGACAAGGGATTTACAATAGATATACATTGGATTTGGAGGATTGTCTGAACCAAGATTTGCAGATTTTCAGGATAAGACATCTGCATCTGATTTTATAGCATAGAATAAGCATTTTATAAGTAAGACGATTATTGGTGCAATCTTTTCCGTGTCATCTGTGATTTTGTCTGAACCAGGATGGACAAATCAACGGTATGAATGCCTTATGGCATTCCCCGGGATTTTGAGATTTTCAGGATTTACCCCATCAAGGTTTTTGAATTGTGCATTTCGCGTCATCCATGATTCAGAAATCGGGGTTGGAAACCCCTCCCACAAGAGGTCAATATCCTTAGATTGACGCCTATGGTGCGGTTTCCTAACCGTACCATTTACCGGGTATTAGGTATGGTATGGTTAGGAAATCGCACCTACCGCAATGTAATAGTAATTTTTGTGATTTCATAAGAGAAAAGAGGGTTGCTACAAGATGACAATTAGTTTGACATGTGAGGACTGATGTGTTAGTATATTTTTATCAATTACATCTGTCCAGTGGAAGACATTTTGAATCACATAAAACGCTACAGATATTTGCTTGCAGTATGTTCTGGTGTATTATTGTTTTGCAGTTTTCCCAGTATTAATTTCTTTCCACTCACATGGGTGAGTTTAGTTCCGTTGTTGTTTGTGCTTGCGTGTGCTGATGATTGGAAGGCAGCGTTTCGTATCGGTTATGTGTCAGGATTGGTATTTTTCGCTGGTTTGTTAATTGCAATTGCGCTTCTTTATCCTTATGCGAACATCTGGACGACTGCGCTTGGATACTTGCTATTAGTTGGTTATACTGCCCTCTATATTGCGTTATTTGCATTGTTTGTGTATCGGTTGCCGTGGCAATCTGGGATATTATATCCGTTATCGGTTGCTTTGATTTGGGTAAGTTTAGAATGGGTGCGCGGTTGGTTGCTTACTGGTTTTCCGTGGGGTTTCATTGGGTATTCACAGTGGAACTATCTACCTGGGATTCAGATTGCATCACTCACTGGTGTGTATGGTGTGAGTTTTGTGATAGTGTTTTTTAATGCTGGGATTGTAACGTTAATTCGTAATAGACGTGCGTGGCGTAAGGAGGTTGTTGCATTTGCTGTACCGTGCGTCCTAACTATTGCAACGTTTGTGTATGGATATGTTGTGATTGGTAAGGGACAAGAGGTATCAGGAGATAGTGTAAAGGTTGCGCTTGTGCCGGGTAATATTTCTCAACTTGAGAAATGGGAGCTTGATAGTTTTCAGAAGATCTTCTTTAAGTATCTGAATCTGACGGAGCAAGTTGCAGCGGAAGGTCCGGACATTATTGTTTGGCCTGAAACGACAGTAAGAGGGCAGATATTGTCTGGTGAATGGGAAAATTATCACATGTATTTTGAGCGGACTCATAGGAAAATTAGTAGAATTCCGATGTTGATTGGTGCGACAGATCCTGATACGATGGGAGATGTATATAATCGTGTGATTTCAGTATCTTCGGAAGGTGAGATTCTTGGTAAGTATGCTAAGATGAAGTTGGTTCCGTTTGGCGAATATGTGCCGTTAGGAGATTTTCTTCCGAATTTTATTCAATTTCAACCTTATACACATGGTAAAACGGTTGATGTTTTGCCAATTTCAGAAGTCAAAGAATCTACGTTAGAAGTAGGCACATCAATTTGTTTTGAGTCAGCGTTTCCGGATCATTTTCGTCAGTTCGTTAGAAAAGGAGCAGATATGATGGGTATTCTTACGAACGATGCGTGGTTTTCTGGTACTGCGTTTCCTGAACTGCATTTAGCGATGGCTTCGTTTCGTGCTGTGGAGAATCGGATTTCAGTGTTTAGGTGTGCGAATGGTGGGTATTCTTGTGTGGTTGATCGTTTCGGTCATATCTATACGCCGTTTGTAGCGCCTGGGACGTCTGAAGAATACTTGGTTGCGGATATTGCATTGAAAGATGGAAACAACACAATATATACTCGTTTTGGTGATTGGTTGCCGATACTTTGTTTTGTAATTTGTATATTTTGGATTGCTTATCGGTTAATTAACAATTATTATGTCATCAAATTTACTGACCTTAACAACTAATAGGACAGGACTTATGTATTTTTCATGATTTCATCAAGAATTATGACGAAAATGATGTAAGTATCAGCATTTTTTAGGTTTCCAGCGTGCTTACAAAGCTCGCATACCGTTCGGTACGTAAGTCCTGAGAGGAGATAAATGTTAACAGATTTAAAGCCTGCAGTTGATTTAGTTACTACGAGGCTTCATGAGCTTCGGGGGTATCTTTGACCTTCCGACGAAACAGCAAGAGTTAGAGGAACTTGAAAAAGAGACGATGTCTACAGGTTTTTGGGGTAACTCTCAACGAGTCCAAACTGTGCATCAACGTATTTCAATTCTTAAAGAGGAAATAGGAGAATATGACAAGTTAAGTAGTGCGATTGATGATTTACAGACATTACTTGAGCTTGGCATAGAAGAAGATGAGGAGAGCATAGAATCAGAGATTCAGAATGGGTTATCCATTGTTAATAAGAAGTTTGAGAAGCTTGAACTCCAAATCATGTTGGATGGTGAGTTTGATGAGAACGATGCGATTCTGAGCATTCATCCGGGTGCGGGAGGTGTTGATGCGCAGGATTGGGCAGGCATGTTGATGCGTATGTATCTGCGTTGGTGTGATCAGCGTGGTTATGCGACTGATGTTGTTGATCTGACTGCAGGTGATGAGGCAGGTATCAAGGGTGCGACATTTTTGGTGAAAGGCACTTTTGCGTATGGTTACCTGAAAGCAGAATCCGGAGTGCATCGGCTTGTCAGACTTTCTCCTTACGATTATAACAAACGGAGGCATACATCTTTTGCAGCATTGAAAGTTACGCCTGAGATTGACGATAGTGTTGAAGTAGAGATCAATGCTGAAGATCTTCGGATTGATTGCTATCGTGCGAGTGGTGCTGGTGGTCAACATGTGAATGTGACGGATTCGGCGGTACGTATTACACATTTGCCGACTAACATCATGGTGCAATGCCAGAATGAACGTTCACAGCACAGAAATCGTGAAACTGCTATGAAGGTGTTACGTTCGCGTTTGTATAATCATTTTAGGGCGCAACAAGAGGCAGAACTTGCTAAACTTCAACCGGAGAGAAGGGATATAGATTTCGGCAGCCAAATCCGTTCTTATGTGTTACATCCGTATCAACGTGTGAAAGACACCAGAACAAATGTTGAAACTGGTAATGTTGATGCTGTCTTGAACGGTGAAATTCATGTGTTTATTGAGAGTTTTTTGAAAATGAAACCTACAGAAACGAAATGATTACCTACTATTGGAGGGACGTATGTAGTGTTTCATCAGTTGGTAAGAAGGTCGTTATTTGGGGAGATTTGAAAAGGAGATAATGTGATACTGGTGAATTCAAGGATGCAGAATCAGTGCTAACAGCGTTTTTAAAGTATTGAAGTTGCATTGAAGGTAAAATGTAGTTATAATTATAGTGGTTTTTTGGTAGATTTGAAACGGATATAACTTGAGCCTGGGGGATTCAACGATGCGGAAAAAGATACTGTCTGCGCCGACAATATTCTATCCGGAATCAGACGGTCAACCGATGGCAGAAACAGATACACACAGAAAACAGATGAATGATACGATCTTGACTCTTGAAAAGCATTTTGAGGGTCAACCGGATGTATATATATCAGGTAACCTTCTTGTGTATTATGTTGAAGGAGATCCTCGGAAGAGTATTTCTCCGGATGTTTTTGTTGTGTTTGGAGTTGAAAAGAAGGCACGAAATACCTACTTGGTTTGGGAGGAGGCAAACACGCCTGATTTTGTGTTAGAGGTTGCGAGTCCGAGTACGATTTCTAAAGATTTGGGAGATAAGAAGAAGTTATATGCGTCAGTTTTCGGTGTGAAGGAGTATTTCATTTTTGATCCGTTAGGAGAGATAGTTTCAAGTTTTGTTGGTTTTCGTTTGGTTGATGGTGAATACCGAGAGATAGAATTTGTTGATGGTCGATTACCATCAAGCGTGTTGGGTTTAGAGTTGGGTGAGGTAGATGGTGAGTTGCGTATGTATGACACGATCAAGTCAGAGTGGTTGTCTACTCCGACTGAACGTGCTGATATTGCTGAGGAACGTGCGGAACGGGAAGCAATCGCGCGAAAACATGCTGAGGAACGTGCGGAAAAGGATGCAGTCGCGCGAAAAAGTGCTGAGGAGCGTGCGGAAAAGGATGCAGTCGCGCGAAAACATGCTGAGGAGCGTGCAGAACAGCAGAGCATAGCGCGACAAGGTTTAGAATCTGATCTTGAAGAAGCTTTAGCAGAAATTGAAAGGTTACGCGGCATAACAAAAGGTTAATTTAGGTTAACAGAACAATTGTGCATTTATTGATTGTAATAAGAAGGAGGAGGGTAGATGAATGGATGAGTCAAATGAGTTGATGCGCCAACGTAAAGAGAAATTAAGTGAAATCCGCAAAGCAGGTATAGACCCTTACCCACATAAATTCACCCCAACCCATACGACAGTAGTCATTCGGAAAGATTTTGATGAAGTTGATGATACTCCGGACGAAACGCATCGTGTCACGGTTGCGGGTAGAATCATGACGAAACGCGATCATGGTAAGAGTAGTTTTGCGAATCTTCAGGACAGCGAGGGACAGATCCAGATTTATGTGCGGAGAGATGGTGTTGGTGCAGAGTCTTATTTGATCTATCGTCGTTTTGATGTAGGTGATATTATCGGTGTGAGTGGTGTTGTATTCCGTACGCGTACTGGTGAATTGACGATTTTGGTTGATGAAGTGGAGCTTTTGTCTAAGTCCATCCGTACGTTACCGGAAAAGTGGCATGGCTTACAAGATAAGCAGACTCGGTATAGGCAGCGTTATGCGGATCTCATCATGAATCCGGAAGTGAAGTCGGTATTCATTAAGCGGACACAGATTGTTCGTACGATCCGTGAGATGCTGGATGCGCAAAATTTTATTGAAGTAGAAACACCGGTGCTACAACCAATCTATGGTGGTGCGAGTGCGCGTCCGTTTATGACCTACCATAACACGTTAGATCAGCAATTTTATCTTCGGATTGCGAATGAACTGTACCTAAAACGTTTGATTGTAGGTGGTTTTGATAGGGTTTACGAGTTTTCGCGTGATTTTCGTAATGAAGGGATGGATCGCGATCACAACCCGGAATTCACGATGCTTGAACTCTATGTAGCTTATGCTGATTATCTTGAGATTATGGAGTTAACAGAAAATCTGATTGCAGCAACTGTTGAGAAGTTACACGGGTCGAAACAGATAAGTTATCAAGAGAAAGCGTTAGATTTTTCCCCACCGTGGCAGAGAATGACGATGATAGAGTCAATTCAGCAGCATGCCGATATTGATCCTGAATTGCTTACTAAGCATGAGCTTTATACAACAGCAGTTGCTGCAGGCGTTGCGTTAGAGGGCGATGAATCGCGGGGTGAAATCATTGCAGAACTGTTTGATGTTTTTGTGGAGTCGAAACTGGATCAACCGACGATTATCTATGACTATCCGATTGAGGTATCTCCGTTTGCGAAAAAGAAGCCGGAGAATCCTGATTTTGTAGAACGTTTTGAATTTTTTATGTGTGGCATGGAAGTCGGTAATGCGTTTAGTGAACTTAATGACCCGATTGATCAACGTCAGCGTTTTATGGAGCAAGCGAGTAAATTGGAACAGGGAGATGAGGAAGCATTTATGGTAGACGAAGATTACCTTCGTGCGTTGGAGTATGGTATGCCGCCGACGGGTGGTTTGGGAATAGGGATTGATAGGTTGACGATGTTATTGACAGATCAGTATTCTATCCGCGATGTGATTTTGTTTCCCCAGATGCGTCCTGAAAACTAAAATGATAACTGCACCGACACTTCACACGGAGAGATTGATTCTGCGTTCATTTACGCTTGATGACGCCCCAGATGTGCAACGGATTACAAGTAATCCTGATATTGTATCCACTACACCTGGCACAGAGGAGTTGCACAAAGACGGCATGGCAGAGGATTGGATTGTATTCGGTCAGAAATGGTTTGAAAGTGGTTCAGGAGTGGCTTTTGCAGTCATACTAAGAGCAGATGGCACCTTTCTTGGTGACGTAGAATTAAATATCCGAAACCATCTACCGTACAATGATGCGTTTCTTGGTTATTGGATTGGAAAACCGTATTGGAATAATGGGTATTGTACTGAGGCAGCAAAAGCAGTAGTTACGTATGGATTTCGTGAGTGTGGTTTAGATAGTATTCTCGCGTATCACTTTGCCAGAAATCCTGCGTCTGGTCGTGTAATGCAAAAGATCGGCATGAAGTATTGGGACTACTTTCCGAATCAAGTTGAACACTTGGGTGTTTTGGAAGATGAGGTAGGTTATTCGATTTCAAAGGATGAGTTTTTAGCATCATGTTAACTGTGCCTACACTCACGACCGAAAGATTGCTTTTGCGTTCATTTGTCCTTGAGGATTCTTTGGATGTGCAACGTCTTGTAGGTGAACGTGATGTAGCAGCAACAACTTGTGCTATTCCACATCCATATAAGGAAGGCGTTGCAGAAGCGTGGATTGGTAGCCATGATAAGGCTTTGAAAAATGGTTCTGGAATTGTTTTTGCGATCACGTTGAAAGATTCTCATGAATTTGATGAGTCTATTTTGATTGGTGCGATAGACATAAGAATTGACAAGGCGGAAAAGATTGGTGAACTCGGTTATTGGATTGGTAAACCCTATTGGGGTTGTGGGTATTGTACAGAAGCAGCGAAAGTAATCTTAGCCTATAGTTTTGACGTTTTAGAGTTAAGGAGTGTTCAAGCATTTTACTTTAAAGATAACCCTGCATCGGGACGAGTATTGCAAAAGATTGGTATGCAGTTTGAAGCGGAATATCCTCGTGCAGCGGAGAAATGGGGTGTTTTAGTAGATTTAGTCAAGTACAGTATTCAATATAAAACATACAATTCACGGTAGTGTGAGGGACATCATAAATTATGATGAAAATCAAGAAATTATCAGCATTTTATAGGTTTCCAGCGCGCTTCCAAAACACAAGTACCGTTTTTGTGTAAGTCCTTGAATGAATTAGTATCTCAAGAGTTAGGAATTTGTCTGATAGTTGACTATGAAACTAAACATAATAGAAGCGTTAGCATTTTTTGATTTTCCGATAGAACAATTTCACGATAGAAGCATTCGTTGGTTGCTTGAAGACAAAGAAAATGTCAAAGGGCTTTTTGAAATTCTCTCAACACATCTGGTAGAACAGATAGATTTTTCGCAACTCACGCTTATCAACAAGACTTATATTCCTGACAACTTGCGCAAACAAGAGTCTGACATGATATGTTCTGTTCCGTTTCGTGGTGAGTCGGAAACTGAGAAGTTATTGATTTATATCCTGATAGAACACCAATCCACAGTAGACATATCCATGGGGTATCGTGTATTATTTTATATGACGCAGATATGGGATGCGCAGCGGCGTGATTGGGAATCCAATAACCTTCCGAAAAGTCAGTGGCGTTTGCAGCCGATTGTTCCGATTGTGTTATATACAGGGGATGGAAAATGGAAGCATCCGCTGACTCTGCATGCGATGATGGATGTGCCAGAGCCGTTAAAAGGTTTTGTTCCATCTTATGATATATTATTTCTGAATGTGAAGGGTACGGATAGGTCTGACCTTACGCGAACTGATCATCCATTCGGTTGGCTACTGACTGTGTTGCAAAAGGAACATGGGAGTATAAATGAGTTAATGAGTGCAATATCAGAAGCCGTTAGACATATTGATACGCTTGATGCTGATGATGTACAGCAATGGCAACGCGCGGTCTTTTATCTCTATTTGCTGATAATGCATCGTCGTCCACCAACTGACCACGAAGTATTGAAATCGTTGGTACGAGAAAACATACAAAATACTGTTCATCAAGAGGAGGAAGAACTAATGGAAAGGACTATGGCTGAACATCTCATAAAACAAGGTATTGAACAAGGTTTTGAGCAAGGCATTGAAAAAGGTGAGAAACGCGGTAAGATACAAGCTAAACGTGAGACACTTTTGAAAATGCTTGATCTGCGTATCGGTTCTGTGCCAGTTTCTGTAGCGAATAAAGTTTCAAGGATGCGGAGTCTTACTCGCCTGGACTCTCTTTTGGAACAGGTTGCTACTGCTAATGTGCTGGATGATATTGATTGGAAATGATGATTTTGTGTTCAGAATGCGACTTGTATGTATATGGCTGCTGATAATGCATCGTCGTCCACCAACTGACCACGAAGTATTGAAATCGTTGGTACGAGAAAACATACAAAATACTGTTCATCAAGAGGAGGAAGAACTAATGGAAAGGACTATGGCTGAACATCTCATAAAACAAGGTATTGAACAAGGTTTTGAGCAAGGCATTGAAAAAGGCATTGAAAAAGGCATTGAAAAAGGTGAGAAACGCGGTAAGATACAAGCTAAACGTGAGACACTTTTGAAAATGCTTGATCTGCGTATCGGTTCTGTGCCAGTTTCTGTAGCGAATAAAGTTTCAAGGATGCGGAGTCTTACTCGCCTGGACTCTCTTTTGGAACAGGTTGCTACTGCTAATGTGCTGGATGATATTGATTGGAAATGATGATTTTGTGTTCAGAATGCGACATGTCTATTTATTGATTTTGGTATAGGTTTTTGTGGTAAGATGTGTATTTACGAAGGACAATATCCGAATTTGAAATGCATATCAAACAGGACTTACGCAGTTTTCATGATTTAAACAAGAATTGTGATGAAAATGATGGAATTTTCAGAAATACTTATGTAGCCAGCGAGCTTACAAAGCACCAAATCAAGTAATCAACGGTATGAATACCTTATGGTATTCCCCGGGTATAAATGCCATTTAGGCATTCCCCGCATACCATTGGGTACGTAAGTCCTGTCAAATTCACAATATAATTTACTAACACTGATTGTTTATTAGGCTACATTTGCCTTTAAAAACTTTTTTACGAATTCCAAAATATATGAAATTTGAATGGTTTGTAGCCTCACGTTATTTACTTTCACGTAGAAAACAGTCGTTTATCTCGATCATCAGTATCATTTCAATTGCAGGTGTTGGTCTCGGTGTTGCGACGGTGATATTAGTGATTGCTGTGCTTGATGGTGTTGAACATGGACTTAGAGATAGGTTTCTTTCGAATGAGGCACATGTCGTCCTACGATTAATTGGTAACAATTTCTTCAGTGATTATCAAGATAAAATTGAACGAATTACGAATGTTGGGGGTGTTGTAGCTGCGTCACCCGTTGTGTATTCACAGATGGGTGTTTTCCAAACGGGGAGTGAAGGTATAAAGGACACTATTTTTGTGAAAGGCATAGATACGGTGCAAGAGGATGAAGTGACGGGTTTTTCACATTTTGTTGAGGGTTCGGTAGACTTTCAGGTATCCCCATTGATAGAGGAAGCAGCACTCAGAGAAGGTGAGACGATTGCAGGAGGTATGGTGGTTGGTTCTCGCTTGGCGGCACGTTTGGGGATCGGAGTGGGTGATGTTTTAAGGCTTGTGGTAAGTCTTGAGGAGAATCCAGGTTCTGTTGGATCCCCTACTTTCTTGGTTGACTTTTCAAATTTTGTTATTATCGGATTCTACGAATCAGAACTTGCGGTCTACGACAATCAAATTGCGTATATTGCAAAGGAAACTGCGCAAGAACTTTACAAGGCAAAAGACAAAGTTAATGTAATTTTGGTGAAATTAGAAGATGCGGAGATGGCATCTGAACTCAGTGTATTGATAGAAGATGCTGCGCAGTTTTCAGAAATCATTGAAATGCCGATAACGACGACGTGGTTAGAGACGCACGCACCATTGTTTGCTGCGCTGAAGTTGGAAAAGATCGCAACAGTCATTATTGAGGCACTTATCATATTGGTTGCTGCTTTTAATATTGCGAGTACGCTAATCATGACGGTGATGGAGAAGACACGTGATGTAGGTACTTTGCGTACTCTGGGTGCATCTCGTGGAAACATCTTGAAGATTTTTATGATTCAAGGCAGTGTGATCGGTATGTTAGGAACAGTTGCTGGTTCAGCATTAGGTCTGGGTCTGTGTTGGTTGTTGAGTAATAATGTTGTCAGACCGTCTCCGTTATATGCGTTTGGTGCTATTGCGGTTCTTATTATTTTTCAGGTAGTCATTGCTTTCAGACGTTTGATACCTTACGGAACAGTGAGAAAGTTGGGTATGTCAGTTTTCTGGATAGTTGTTGTGGGTTTTGTGTTATACTGCTTTGTTAAACCTATCTCTTTGAAGGAGTTGGGTTTAAGCGGAATCTATCAAATGAATGAACTTCCAATCAGGGTGAATTGGTTATTTGTGGGTTTCATTAACTTACTCTCCTTTGTAATATGTTGGTTGGGTACTATCTATCCTGCATGGCAAGCATCAAATTTGAAACCTATTGAAGCGTTGCAATATGAATAGAAAAGTCTAGAAAGCAAGAAGAGGCACAACCTAACAGGTTATGCTACAGTGTTTGATATAATGTCGTAGGTTTCAATGGAAAACTTAATAAGAATTGACAATTTACGCAAATCGTTTTATGATGGTGACTCTGAACTCCAAGTTCTTAAGGGTGTGAATCTTGATGTTCGTAAGGCTGAGATACTTGCGATCATGGGTGCATCGGGAGTAGGTAAGAGTACTTTGTTGCATCTATTGGGAACACTTGATCGTCCAACAGCTGGAAACATCTATTACGAGGAACAAGATATAACGGCATTCTCTGAGCGAGACCTTACTCGTTTTAGAAATGAAGCGATTGGATTTGTATTTCAGTTTCACCAATTGTTGCCAGAATTTACTGCATTAGAGAATGTTGCGATGGGTGGTTTAATCCGTAATGCGAAGGGTTTTGTAGCAGTTAATGGAAGCAGTTTACCCCATAGCGAAGTCAATGAAACAGCTGAACATCTTCTTGATAGTGTTGGTCTTTCAGAACGTCTTGAACATTATCCGAGCCAACTATCGGGTGGAGAACGACAGAGAGTTGCTATTGCCAGAGCCCTCATCAATCAACCTACGGTTGTGCTTGCAGATGAACCGACAGGTAACATAGATGATAAGACGAGTGAATCAGTACTTGATGTATTGCAGGATATCAACGAGCGTCTCAATCAGACTTTTGTGATTGTGACGCATGACTCCCGTCTATCGGCACGTGCGCACCGAATGGTTCAACTTGTGGATGGAAGAATTGGTGACTAGGAAAAATAAATGACACTTGTTATATAGGAAGGTATAGGTAATGTTGATTTATGTCGATGGAGAATATTTTTCACCGGAGGAAGCAAAGCTTTCAGTATTTGATCACGGTTTATTGTATGGTGATGGTGTATTTGAAGGCATTCGGTGTTACAATGGATATGTATTTAAACTGGATGAACACTTAGCAAGGCTGTATGATTCTGCTAAATCTCTTATGTTAAAGATTCCTATTCCGATTGAGGTAATGAAGGAAAGTGTTCTTGAAACGCTCCGTCGCAATCAACTTCGCGAAGGTTATATCCGTATGGTTGTAACCCGTGGCATTGGTGATTTAGGACTTGATCCGGCAAAATGCCCTCGTCCGTCAGTCATAATTATTGCGGACAAAATCACGTTATATCCGCAACATTACTATGAAAATGGCTTGGAAATTGTCACAGTTTCAGTTAGAAGGAATTATCCTGAAGCGGTCAATCCTCGCATTAAATCGTTAAATTACCTGAACAACATCCTTGCGTTAATAGAAGCGAAGCAATCTGGTGCTGTGGAAGCGCTGATGCTGAATGCAGATGGATATGTTGCGGAATGTACGGGTGACAACATATTTTTTGTAAGGAATGAGGTAATTGTTACGCCCCCGGCGCATCTTGGTATTCTTGAAGGTGTTACACGGAATTGTGTGATCTCCTTGGCGCGCGAGGCTGGATTTCAAGTTGAGGAACGTGTTTTTACCCGACATGATATTTATATTGCCGATGAATGTTTTTTAACAGGAACAGCAGCGGAAGTGATTCCAGTGGTCAAACTTGACCAACGCGTTATTGGTAATGGTGAACCTGGCAAGGTAACGCAGAAGCTGATTGATGCCTTCCGTCATTATGCAAACAACTTTGGTACACCTATATTTTCTAAGGATGAATGAAACAAAACAACGGAACAAATCAAACCACCTGAAACGCAATTATTGAAGGAGAATATCTATCATGTCCGCACGAAAAAAATCGCTTCTTACCCCTATCATTAGTATATTGATGGTTTTGATTCTTTTGGTTTTACCGAGTTTCACTGTATTTGCTGAAGAGACACCGAATACACCGTTTGGACCGCAACCTGCAGAAGAAACAGCATCAGACGAATCTGTTAAAGAACTCTCTTCCTCCACATCAGTTGATGATATGTTTGTGGTCAAGAGGATTGAGTTTGAGGGTATTCAAACACTTCGCAAGGAGATGTTGGAGACGTTGATACAAACGCAGGTTGGTCAAGAAATCTCTGATGAGTTGATTACCAAGGATATTGAAAACCTGTATAAAGATACAGGGTTTTTCTATGACATTAAAGTGGATGTGAAGAAGGCTGAAGGTGGGGGTTTTGTTGTAACTTATATCCTTGATGAAAGTCCTAAAGTTGAAAGTATCAACATTATAGGGAATGATGAGATAGACATTGGGAAAATCATGGATAAGGTGACGCTTCGTCGATCAGAGATTTTCAATGATCGTCTGCGTTGGGAGAGTGAACGTGCTATCAGAAAACTCTACCATGAAAAAGGGTATTATCTTGTAAAGATTCAAGTGCATATAGATGTGAATTCGGAGGAGAACACGAATCAGATTACATTTGAGATAGCAGAGGGTCCGCGTGTAAGGATCACAGAGATCAATTTTATAGGAAACGATCAAGTAGAATCCAAGAAACTGCGCAAGAAGATGAAAACGCGTATGGGTAAGCACTTTGATGAGATTTTGTTTGAGGAGGAGGACTTAGGTTTTACTCTTAGAAATTACTATCAGGACCTTGGTTTTGCGCAGGTAAAGATTTTAGGACATGAGAAACGGTTCACTGAAGACAAAACCGGGTTGATTCTTGATATTACAGTGGATGAGGGTGCTCAATTCATTCTTGGTAAATACTACATTAAGCTTGAATCTGGAGAGAAGATAGTATTTTCAGAGAAGAAGATTCTGGATATGTTGGATCCTGCTGAAGGTGAAGTATTCAATAGGGATATATTTGAAGAATCCGTTGCGCAACTCCAACAGACTTATCTTGATAAAGGTTATCTTCTTGCGGAAGTTGTGCCACAACCGCATTTTGATGAGGTGACTGCGTCTGTGGACATTATCTTGAAAATAAATCAAGGAGATGTTATAATCATTGACAATGTGCCGATTCAGGGATTGGAAAAGACGAATGAAAATGTGATTCGTCGTGAGTTGAATTTTTTAAATATCAAGTCTGATGAGTTGCTTGATGTGAAGTCGCTTCGTAAAGCGCGGCAGCGTCTTTTTCAAATGGGACCGTTTATACGTGCGGTAGATTTTGTTCCGAGTGATACGGAAAACGATAGTCGCAAGAATCTTGTCGTCAATATTGCGGAATCCCCTACGACTGGTACATTGAGTGTAGGTGGTGGTTATGGTAGTGAAGGTGGTATTTTCGGTACTGCTGAGATTGGTCAGCACAACCTATTTGGTCGTGCGTATCGTATACATTTGAAGGGTGAACTTGGTACGCGTGATCACTATACAGCAGAGGCGAGTTTTGGTACACCTTGGATATTTGGTACGCCGACACGTCTGAATGCGCGTATTTACAACAATCGTAGGTTTCGTCGTTATTATGGCAATGTTGGTACCATTCTTGATCCGGAAGATTACTTGAGAGATAGGTATATATGGGATACGCGTGGTGGTTCAATTTCATTAGGTCGTCCGATTGCTTATGATATTGACTTGTCGGTAAGGTTTCGTAATGAATTGATAAAAGCGAACACCCCTGAAGAGCAGTTGTTCAATCGGTCAACAAGGAGTATTCTTTTCGCTGTAGGTCGCGATACGCGTGATTATCGAACTTCGTTGTATGATCCTATGGGTGGTAGTTCTAATAGCATTTCCTACGAGTATTCTGGTGGCTTTTTAGGTGCGGACAACGAGTTCCAGAAGTATACAGCGGATACGAGTTGGTTTTTCAACCCGTGGTGGAATCATGTTTTTGCTATCCATGCACGTGCGGGTTATATGAAGAGTAGGGATGAGGATAATAGAGAACTATTCTATGAAAGGTTTTATTTGGGTGGTGTAGACACCGTACGTGGTTATGAGGACTGGGAGATTTATCCTGATCCGCTTGATTCCGAAGTGCCGAATCCGTATGGGGGTAACAAAGTATTTTTCTCTAATTTTGAGTATCGTGTACAAGTTTCACCACAGTTGACGACAGCACTATTCTTTGATGTTGGTCAGGTATGGGATGAAAGCGTTGTAAACCCATTTCGTCAAATTAATTTGAAACGTGGTGCGGGTGTAGAAGCGCGTTTACAGATGTTGGGCATGTTGGCAAGGTTTGGTTGGGGTTATGCGTTTGATCGTCAGAATCGCGCACCTCAAGGTAAGTTTTATTTTACGATTGGTCCCGGATTTTAGGTTAAATTTTTATATTAAGCATATAATTAATAGGATATTTTACGCATCAAACATTTAGTTTGTGCTACAACACCCTCGTTATGTTTGGTATCGTAACCGAACCTAACATAATGTCCTATTAATTCTAAAGTCTATTATATGAAATGAATTCTGAGGTTGATCGTATCGTTTGATTGGAAATTATAATTATAGAGTATTTAGTATTCTGCATGAAATAAAAGGATATATTATGAAGAAATTTTTGTTTGTTGTTTTCCCACTGATGCTGATTTTGTTCATATCCGGTAGCATTGGTCAAGAGTCGTTTAAAATAGGAGTTGTTGACACGCAGAAAGTGTTAGAAAACTATGAAAAATATATTGAAGCGGATAAGTTACTGACGACAGCTGAAGCGCGTTTGAAAGAGAAACTTGATGCTATGGGTAAGGAAATTGAGACGTTACAAGAGCGAAAAGAGAAAACGGAGCTTTTTGTGGAGGAAGCGCAGACTGCAGAATTAGAGGATGATATTAAAAAGAAACAGTTGGAAGCACAACAAGAACTCAATCGTGGTCGGGAAGTACTAATACAAAAGCAGAAGGAACTGTTGGAACCGATTTTTAAGGAAATTGAGGAACTGATTATTGAAACAGGCAAAGCTGAAAAATACGACCTTATTCTCAATAAACAAGCTGTGCTGTTTGTTAATGAGAAATATGATTTGACCAACAAACTGATTATAGCTATCAATGAAAAACCTAAAAAAGGTGATGCAGCCGAACAGGACGAGTCTGAAACGAAAGAGGACAATACTGAAAAACCACTCGAACAGAATGATGAGAAGAAATAGTATCTGAATTCTCTTAGCAGTAATGACATAGGTTTTTTCTTTTGCGATGAGGTTTTTATGAGTATTAAACTCAAAGATATTTGTGAACATTTGGGTGGTGAACTTTCTGGTGATGGAGAAATTGAAATCACAGGAGTTTCTGGTATTGTAGAGGCGTTACCCAGCCAAATTACCTTTGTTGCGGATACGAAATATCTTTCTGCTATAGCCACGACTCAGGCATCGGCGATCATCATTGGGCGCGGTGTTTCCGGTAATGGCAAACCGACGATATGTGTAGACAATCCGTATTGGAGTTTTGTCAAGGTAATGGAGTTATTCATCTCGGATTCGGAGCAGCAGACTCACCGCGGCATCCATGAAACTGCGATTATTGGAGAGAATGTTTCATTAGGAGAAGACGTTACCATAAAGGCATATAGCGTGATTGGTGACAATGTAGAGATTGGCGATAGAACAGTCATTATGCCGCTTGTCTATGTTGGGAATGGTAGCAAAATTGGCAGTGATGGAATGGTCTACTCTCAAGTCAGTATTCGTGAGAACATCACTATTGGCGATCGTGTCGTCCTTCATAGTGGTGCGGTCATCGGTAGTGATGGTTTTGGTTTTACGCCGGATCCTATACAAAAGCGTCCTTACAAAATACCCCAAATAGGGACTGTTGTGGTTGAAGATGATGTCGAAATAGGTGCGAATACGACGATAGATAGAGCAACGCTCTCTGAGACGGTGATTAAGCGTGGTACGAAACTTGACAACCTTGTTCAGATTGCCCACAATGTAGTTCTTGGGGAAGATTGCTGTCTTGCTGCACAGACGGGTATTGCTGGCAGTTCTATTCTTGGTGATCGCGTTAATATTGCGGGTCAGTCTGGTGTGATTGGTCATCTTAGGGTTGGTGAAAATACGGTTATCTACTCGAAATCTGCTGTCACGAAGAACATTCCGCCCGGTAGCCATCTTTCCGGCATCCCTGCCCGTCCGCACAAACAGGAGTTACGTTCTCAAGCAATAGCACGTAAGCTGCCGGAAGTGATGAAAGAGATTTCAGAGTTGCAGAAACGCGTTGAGGAACTTGAGGAAAATCTTCAAGGCTTAGAAGAAGATTCCTAATTGGTTGCTAATTAATCTAATCCCTCCTATGAAAGAAGAATACCAGCTATTTCCATAAGATGGTTCTGAATCGCGGAGTACACAGATTTCACGGAATACGCGTATTTCGCTGATAAGAGATCTTTCTTTAAACAACTCTCACTAATAACCAATGTGGTTGTGAAAATGAGTGTATAGCACCTAAAACCCATTCTGTGCTTCTGGCAAAGACATGGGTAAAAAAACTAAAAATTGATGAAACTTCTATCCATAAATGTATCAAAACCGAAACCGATTACCTACAATGGTAGGATTGTTTATACTGGTATTTTTAAAGAACCGGTGTCAGAGACGGTGATGCTGAGAGAGAAAAATATTGATGGGGATGGACAAGGGGATTTGAAGGTACACGGCGGCACCTATAAAGCAATCTATGGTTATCCCTTTGAACATTATGCATATTGGCAGCAGGAATTGAATAGAGAGGACTTGTCTTATGGTCAATTCGGTGAAAATCTGACTGTTGAGGGTATGTTGGAATCGGAAGTTAACATCGGTGATGTGTTTCAGATAGGTTCAAGTGTGCGATTACAGATAACACAACCGCGAGTGCCGTGTTACAAATTAGGACATAAAATGGGAATGGCAGAATTTCCTAAACAGTTCTTGCAGAGTCGATGTGTTGGTTTCTATTTTCGAGTTCTTGAAGAAGGAGAAATCACTGCAGGTGATACAATTTCTTGTGTTGAGAATGCGCCAGAGTCAATGAGTGTCACAGAGATAGTCAACTTACGATATTTTGACACTAACAATTATGAGAAGATAGCGAAAGCCAGAAAACTACCTGCTCTATCACCGAGTTGGAAAGAGGACTTTGTACGAATCTTGAAGGCAAAGGATTTGTTGTAGACACTATGGAAATATTTGAAGTAAGAACTAAACTGGGTACGAGTACGGCAGCTGCAATGGCTGCAAGTACAAAACTGCAGGCAGCCATCAATACCAATGGACATGCGAGTTTCATAGTTGCTACGGGGGCCTCACAGTTTGATTTCCTGAATGCATTGACTGCTGATTCCTCTATAGATTGGTCAAAAACAACGATGTTCCATCTGGACGAATATATCGGTATTTCTGATACACATCCAGCCAGTTTCTGTAAGTATCTTCAGGAGAGATTGGTTGATATTGTTCAGCCAAAAATAGTGCATTTCCTGAATGGTGAAGCGGACGATCCACAGGCAGAATGTGACAGACTCAACCGAATTATCTCACAACACACGATTGATGTTGCATTTGTTGGTATCGGTGAAAATGGTCATCTTGCTTTCAATGACCCTCCTGCTGACTTTGAGACAGAGGAACCGTATATCGTCGTGGCGTTAGATGAGGCGTGCCGTTTGCAGCAGGTTGGTGAAGGTTGGTTCAAAGATTTGTCTGAGGTACCGACACATGCAATCTCAATGTCTATCCGCCAGATTATGAAATCGGAAGCGATTATTTGTACGGTGCCTGATGAACGCAAGGCGGAAGCTGTACGAAATTGCTTATTTGGTGAAATTTCCTCAATGCATCCTGCGTCTATTTTGCAGAATCATCCGGATTGTAGCATCTTCCTTGATGCTGGGTCGGCATCTTTGTTGATGTCTGTTTCACCATAGTCATCTGTTCACTCTCCGATCGTTCGTGCTATCCAAACGGTTGAATCGGATGTCTGTTTCACCATAATCATCTGTTCACCATAGTACAAAAAGAAATCGGATGGGAAATATAACCCACCCGATTTCTTTTTATGATCGTATATTTCTCATAGATGTCTATGAGAGAATGTCCGACATTAGTACATATCACCACCGGGAGGCATGGGTGGAGCTGGTGCTTCCTTCTCAGGAATTTCAGCGATGAGCGTTTCGGTGGTAATCATGAGAGCTGCGATACTCGCTGCGTTTTGCAGAGCGACTCGGACGACTTTGGTTGGGTCGGGAATTCCTGCTTCAAACATATCGATGAAACGTTCTTCACGAGCATCAAAACCGATGTTTCCGCCATCTTCTTTGACCTTAGCGATGATGACAGAGTCTTCCTGTCCTGCATTTTTTGCGATCTGTCGGAGTGGATCTTCAAGTGCGCGTGTGACTATAGACACACCGACCTGTTCGGTATCATCATCGAGTTGAAGTTCGGCAAGAGCGTTTTGTGCTCTGACGAGAGCGACACCACCACCAACGACAACGCCTTCTTCAACAGCGGCGCGTGTGGCGTGCATTGCGTCTTCTACGCGAGCTTTTTTCTCTTTCATTTCCACTTCGGTTGCGGCACCGACGTTAATGACTGCGACACCACCAGCAAGTTTTGCGAGGCGTTCTTGAAGTTTTTCACGGTCATAGTCTGAGGAAGTATCCTCTATCTGCCGGCGTATCTGGTCGATACGTCCTTGTATAGATTCGGTGCTTCCTGCGCCTTCTACGATGGTTGTGTTGTCTTTGTCAATAACGATGCGTTTTGCGCTGCCGAGATCGTTTGCAGTGACGTTTTCCAGTTTGATGCCGAGGTCTTCAGAGATGACGCGTCCGTTTGTTAGGACAGCGAGATCTTCGAGCATAGCTTTGCGCCTGTCACCGTATCCGGGAGCTTTTACAGCTGCGCAACGGAGTGCGCCTCGGATTTTGTTTACGACGGTTGTTGCGAGTGCTTCGCCTTCAACATCTTCAGCGATAATGAGTAGAGGTTTTCCTTGTTGTGCGACCTGTTCAAGGACGGGGACAAGGTCCTTCATTGTGCTGACTTTCTTTTCGTGTATGAGGATAACAGCGTCTTCCAAAACGGCTTCCATGCGGTCTGGGTCCGTTACGAAATAGGGTGACAAGTATCCTCTGTCGAACTGCATGCCTTCAACGACATCCAAGTTTGTATCAAGGCTTTTTGCTTCTTCTACGGTGATAACGCCGTCTTTTCCGACCTTTTCCATAGCATCAGCGATGAGGTTTCCGATATCGTTATCGTTGTTTGCGGAGATAGCTGCGACCTGTGCGATTTCTTGTTTCTCCGAGACCTCTTTGCTGAGTCCTTGTATAGAATTGACGACAGTATCAACTGCTTTTTCAATACCGCGTTTGAGCGCCATTGGGTTATGCCCTGCAGCGACGTTTTTCAAACCTTCGCGGTAAATGGATTGTGCGAGGATAGTAGCCGTTGTTGTTCCGTCACCAGCGACATCACTGGTTTTAGAGGCTACCTCTTTTACCATTTGTGCGCCCATATTTTCATACGGGTCTTCCAATTCAATTTCTTTAGCGACCGTTACCCCATCTTTTGTGATGGTAGGTGCGCCAAATTTCTTATCAAGAACGACGTTGCGTCCCTTTGGACCTAAAGTAACCTTGACTGCTTCGGCTAATTTGTCAACGCCTTGCTTGATAGAATTTCGTGCTTCTTCATTAAAAGCTAACTGTTTTGCTGCCATGTCTATAACTCCTTACTTAATTAGTTACCTTGGCTAAGATATCATCTTCGCGCAAAATGAGAAATTCATCATTTTCATAAGTTACTTCTGTGCCACCATATTTTGCGAACAGAACTTTGTCTCCGACTTGAACATCAACAGATTGTCGTTCACCGTTTTCAAGGATGCGTCCTTTTCCAACAGCGACAACTTCGCCTTCTTGAGGTTTTTCTTTGGCAGTGTCTGGGATAATGATCCCACCACTGGTTTTTTGTTCGTCCTCTTCAGAACGTTTGACGAGGATTCGATCGCCAAGAGGTACAAGTGCCATATCTATAATTCCCTCCTATGGGTAAAAAGTTTATGGGTATAATATGAACCCGTATCTGATAATTTTTCTTATACGATGTTTTATATAGCAAGATGTGTGCCAATTTTGGGAATGTAGGTATAGACGCATTTGGTGTGGTATGATGTGATTTTTGACTTGGCAAATGTGTGACATTTTGTCATATCGTCACAGATTTGGAATAGTTAGTGTGCCATTTTGACATAGGCAGTTTATTGTCTGAACCATGATTTTCAGGATTACCAGATATTCAGGATTTACCTCATCAAGGGTTTTTGATGTGTGTTTTTGCTCTCTTTTGGAATAGGATTTGATGAAACAGATCTTGATAATCTACTAATCCTGAAAATCCTGGTTCAGACAAAGAATGAGTTAACTCCCAAAAATATACTAACTCAAGGATTAACAACTGTGATAGAATTTACTCAATTAATTGAAAACTGAATAACCCTGCAAAAAACGCTTGCTTAATGTTAACTTTTTCTGTTATATTAATACTCAGGATTGTACATACAGACTTGCGCAGTATTCATGATTTAATCAAGAATTGTGACGAAAATGGTGTAATTTTCAGCATATTTTAGGTTTCCAGCGCGCATACAATGCGAGTCTATCGTAGGGTGCGTATGTCTTGGTACATAGAATTCATCATTCATTTATCATTCAATATAAGTTATCATTCAATATAAGTTATCATTCAATATAAGTTATCATTCAATATAAGTTATCATTCAATATAAGTTATCATTCAATATAAGTTATCATTCAATATAAGTTATCCAATTTTCCAACTTTTTTATGACAATTAGGTCTTATATATTAAGATTCTGTATGCTACTTCTTGCGGACAGTATTCTAATTTGGAACTTGAACTACGATTGAGGGTTAATATTAACAGGACTTGCGCAGTTTTAATGATTTAATCAAGAATTGTGATGAAAATGATGTAATTTTCAGCATTATTTGTGCTTCCAACGCGCTTACAAAGCACCAATTCAAGAAATCAAGGGTATGAATGCCTTTTGGCATTCCCCGGGTATGAATCATGGAGCATGCCATACGCGCATGCTTCTTTAGGCATTCCCCGCCTACCGTTGGGTGCGTAAGTCCTGTATTAAATAGAAGGACACGTCTAGCAAAACCAAATTCACTTGATTCTAATATATCCGTGCGGCGGATCAACAATAATCTAACGACTTATGTGGTATTAATTGAGTCTAACCTTACATGTTTCTGACGACAATTGTGAAGCCATAACTGTTTCGCCATAACTGTTTCGCCATAACTGTTTCGCCATAACTGTTTCAAAGAACAAAAAATAATAATGCACAAGTGATTGAATATCTACTATAAGAGTTTATGTGAAAAGAGGAGAATAAGATGGAAAGAAGAGAAGAATATACTGAACTACAAACGAAGATATTAGCCGCGCGGCGTGTGTGGAAACGTAGTCTATTCTGGACAGGGTTTGCGATAGTCTTGATTGGTCTACTGGCGATTTTAGTAGGGGGTTCAATTGTTGACTGGTTGATGCCGCTTCCGAGTGCAGTACGTGTTGTGTTTTTGGTGGGTATTGTTGGTACGACCACCTACCTACTTTATAGGTACTTGGTTGTACCGATTAGAGCTGCGCTGAGTCTCCGAGATGTTGCGCTTAATGTTGAACATAGTCATCCTGACCTTGAAGATAGGCTTGTGAGTGCTGTGCAATTTGGTTCAAGAGAGACTGATGACCCAATTGAAGCACACATGCTTCAACGTTTGCTTACGGATACCGTTGATCGTATTAAAGGAATTGATTTTAAAGCCACGGTTGATCATAGCCGTACACGTAAGTATATGGGTATTGCAGCATTAGTGATTGCTGCGTGTGGTTTACTAACACTTCTCTTTCCAACAGAAACTCAGACGAGTCTGATGCGTTTGCTTGTTCCGTGGGAAAAGACTGATCCAATAATGACAACTAAGGTTGAAGTTACCCCTGGAGATGCCCGTATCCTTCGCGGTAAGAGTTTGCCAATTGCGGTAAATGTAACAGGTAAAGATGCAGATAAGGTTGTTTTGACCTACTATGACAAGGACAATCCACCAACAGCAGAAAACGAAGGTAGTAAACAAGAAATCAATATGTTGCAGAATCCGGATGACAAACGTGGTTTTGCGTATGAGATTTTCAATATTGAAATGGAAATGGAGTATTTTGTTGTTGCGAATGAGACGACATCTGAAAGTTTTACAGTTGAAGTCTTTGAGATGCCACGTGTAGAAGATGTTTCTGTTTCTTATACCTATCCTGAATATACCGACCTTTCCCCAGTTGTGCAGCAAGGTAGTGGTGATATTAAGGCGATTGTTGGCACTACAGCAGAAATACGATTTACTACGAATAAGGCTATCCAGAAAGCCACATTCACCATGAAAAGTAAGAAGGATGCTGCCCCAACTGAAGATGTTGGTGAAAGCGATACTGCTGCATCTAATTCTCTTGAGATGACTATTGCGGATGGAAACACACTCACAACGACAATTGAGGTCTTGGATGATGGTAAATATACAGTTGACCTATTCTGTATTGATGAATTCCAGAATGAAATTCCGATTGAGTATTCTATTAAAGCGATACCTGATAAACCCCCAGAAGTGGTTGTTAAGGAACCCGGTCGCGATGTGAAAGCGACAAAACTGGAAGAGGTGAAAATCGTTGCTGAGGCTAAGGATGATTTTGGTGTTGAAGAGCTTAACTTAAAGTATCGTATAGGTGCAGGTGAATTGAAGAAGATTGCGTTAGAAGCTACAGGTGAGTTAGGAACGGATATGCAATCCGGTAAAAAGGTACGCAATGGGACTTATACCTTTTATTTGGAAGAATTTGACATTGAACCTGGTCAAGTCATCTCTTACTATGCACATGCGGTGGACAATAATACGTTAACAGGACCGAGTGAAGCAAGAAGTGATATCTACTTCATTGAGATCAAACCGTTCAATCAGAGATATGAAGATCAAGAGCCAATGGATATGGAAGGCATGCCTAATCCTATGACTGGATTGATCGCTCTTCAGAAACAGGTGATTCGAGAAACATGGTCTCACGTTAACAACCAACCCAAAATTGCTACCGAAGAATTTGCATCAGATGTTAAAAAAACATCGCAAAAACAGGGTGAAGTCAAGGATAAAACGCAAGAGGTGGTAGACAACTTTAGTATGCAGATGCAGGAACAACCCGTTCCTCCAGAAATCATGATGAATCTTGAGGAAGCAATTGACAAGATGGGTGAAGCGATGGATGAGTTAAATGCTACGAAACCTATGGATGCTATTCCACCAGAACAAGCTGCACTTGAATTGCTGAATAAAGTTGATCTTGAGATGCCTAAAGTCTTACAACAGGCAAGGTCAAACCAACCTCAGATGGCAGAGAATCTTGAGATGGAATTGGAGGATCTGCAAAACGAGTTAGAGCAGAACCAGGAGGAGCTTGAGGAGCAACTGCAGGAACAGACACAGCAGATGTTGGACCAAGCTCGTGAAATGTTGGAACAACAACAGAATCTGAATGAGCAGAGTCAAGAGATGGGTAAACAGGATCAACCATCTCCCAGTGATATGCAACAGAATAGCCAGCAGCAGGGACAGTTGTCTCAGCAAGCGGAACAGATGTCGCAACAACTGGGTCAAATGCAGGGTAATGCTCAAGACCCTCAACAGCAACGTCTTGCTCAAGCTGGTCAGTCCATGCAGCAAGCGAGTGAACAGATGCAGCAAGCGTCACAAGGGATGCAACAGCAGGAACCCCAGATGAGTGCAGCGAAAGGTGAAAAGGCTGAAGAAAGGCTTGAGGAAGCGATTGAACAACTTGAGAAAGCTTCATCTGAATTTACAGATAATGCGTTAGAAAGGGCAGCTCAGCAACTTCAACAGATGACTGAAGAACAATCTCAAGTGCAACAGCAGACACAAGAACTGAGAAATCGGTCTCAGCAACAAGGTGGTATGAGTGCTGAGGATTATCGTGAAGCCTCTGAACTTGCTAATCAGCAGCGGCAACTTCAACGTGACTTAGAGTCTTTTGAGGAAAACCTTGATAATGTTCAAGAGCAGCTGAACGAAGAAAATCCTGAGGCTGCAGAGAATGTTGCGGATGCATCTGAAAGACTTGCCGAGGAACAAACATCAGAAGATATGGCAACAGCACAACGTGCATTACAATGGCGTAGTTTGCAGTCTGCTGATTTGAATCAACAGGAAGTTGTTGAAACACTTGAACAAGCACAAGCGGATCTCCAACAAGCGAGAGCCAATATGGCACAAACGGAAGAAGAGCAACTTGAAGCTGCCCTTGAACAACTTGAAACGTTTGAAGAACAGATGCAAGATATGCAGCGTGAACAAGAAGGGATGGAAGGTCAAGAACAGAGCGAAGCACAACAGCAACGTGAGCAACAACTTGCTGAACAGAATCAACAACTGATGGAACGTATGCAAGAAGCTCAGGAAGCTATGCAAAATGCACAGGAAGGGCAACAACCCGGACAGGAAGGGCAACAACCCGGACAGGAAGGGCAACAACCCGGACAAGAAGGGCAACAACCCGGACAAGAAGGGCAACAACCCGGACAAGAAGGGCAACAACCCGGACAGGAAGGGCAACAACCCGGACAGGAAGGACAAACAGAAAACGAAACTGATATGGCACGTGGTGGTGTGGAATCGTATCGTGAGATAAAAGAGTTGTGGCTTGAAATGTTGGATTCCATGCAACCGCCATCAAGAAGTAATCGCTCGCGTCCCTTACCGAATTATGAACTTTCAATTCGTGCATTGCAGAAGTTAGAAACTGCTTTAGAGGATCGTTTGAATTCGTTGCAAGAGAAAAAGCAGTTGACACAAGTTGCAAAGGAAGATGTTCCACCTGAATACCGTAAGCTTGTTAATAAGTATTATGAGTCTTTAGCGAAGTAAGATCCTTTATTTCCTAAATATATTTGTAGGGACAATTCGGTAGTTCCCAGTTGTCCCTACAATTTTTTGCCTAATAAGTAGTTTTGGTAAAAAAAGAATAGGAGGGTATTCATGCGTATTTTATTTATGATTTTAGTAATCAGTATTGTATTTGTAGGTTGTGATGACGCTGATATAGCAAACCGTAACTTATCTAAAGCAGCAGACAATTTTGAAATCACCCGTAGGATTATATTTTACAATGGTATCACCGACACTTATATTTTGAATATAGAAGGTAAATGTAGTATCAACGACAATGGACTTGGTCAACTTGAAGTCGTATGCAAAACGGGTGATAACACTTATAAGAAACATTTTCTTGGACTATCCGATAATGTGACATATTTCGCAGAACAGCTTGAAAGTGCAAATGTAAGTAAGGATCACTATCGGGTAACGTTTAAACCACAAGCGATTATACCTGATGTTGATGTGCGTAACTAATTAAAGATTGAGTTAACTCCCAAAAATAAACTAACTCAAGGATTAACAACAGTGATAGAATTTACTGAATAAATTGAAAACTGAATAACCCTGGTATAGGCGTTATGTTAGGGGTATTCAGTTTTTAGCATTTTAGCTGTTTCCTGAGAAAATCGCGACCGGCAAATCAAGAAATCAACGGTATGAATGCGCGTATGGCATTCCCCGGGTATGAATGCCTTTTGGCATTCCCCGGGTCGCTCCTACCGCGGGGTTTCTTTTTCAAAAATCCAAAAATCAGGAAAACTGAATAACCCTGCCGT
Source organism: Candidatus Poribacteria bacterium (assembly GCA_963663765.2). Lineage (GTDB taxonomy): Bacteria > Poribacteria > WGA-4E > WGA-4E > WGA-3G > MSPOR6. The sequence continues at coordinate 221,139 of CAXXUA010000005.1, forward strand.
ATAGACGTTAGGTATTTGAAAAATTGACTAACCATTGCTATAGTATAAATAAAAACTAAAGCGTATCTCATTAATGCAATTTGACCAAATTCACCGAATCTCGTGCTTAGTAAATTGAGGATAGAAAACCCACCTACGATTTATGAGATAGGTTGTATATACAATCTTATGGAGTAAAATATGGAACAACCATTTATTGTAAAACCAGGAGAAAGTATCAGTCTTATAGGAGGAAAAAAGAGTCTATCATCTAATTGTAATCCCGATAATACTGGTTCTTACAGCAAAAAAGATGATACAAAAAAACCACTAAAGAAACTACATAAAAAGTTGCTGGAACTTCAGGAAATACTTTATGCAGAAGGTAAACATTCTCTGCTTATCATTTTGCAAGGTATGGACACATGTGGAAAAGATGGTACTATAAGGAAAGTGATGTCTGGTATCAATGTGCAGGGTTGTGAAGTTGTAAATTTTAAAGCGCCGACAGAAGATGACCTTTCCCGTGATTACTTATGGCGAGTGCACAAATCTGTTCCGCGTAAAGGTAAGATTGGGATATTCAACCGTTCTCAATACGAGGATGTGCTGGTTGTCCGCGTTCATGATCTTGTTCCGAAGTCAGTTTGGAAGAAACGGTACCAACACATCAATGATTTTGAAAGAATGCTTGTAGAAAATGGAACAGTCGTCCTGAAGTTTTTCTTAAACATATCAAAGGATGAACAGAAGGAACGACTTGAATCTCGGATTAACACGCCTTCAAAACATTGGAAGGTCAACGAAGCAGATTTTCATGAACGCACCTATTGGGACGATTATATGCAAGCGTATGAAGTTGTTCTTGAAAAATGTAGCACTGAATGGGCTCCATGGTATATTATTCCTGCTAATAAAAAATGGTATCGTGATCTTGTCATTACTGAACGCATTGTCAAAACTCTTGAGAATTTGAATATGAAATTCCCAAAACCAAATACTGATGTTTCAAAACTTTCTATAGAATGAAATACTTTAGGAACATAGAATGCTGTCTACTGAACAATTAAAGCACTTTGAAGAACGGGGATATTTGATTCTTTCTGGATTGATTCCCACAGGGACTGTACAGAAAGCTGAGAAAGCGATGTGGCATTGTTTGGGTATGGACGAAACTGATTCTGACACATGGGAAGAGGTGCAACGTCCATTTCTTACTGGTTTTTATATTGAACGGATGGGAAATGGTAAACGGGTTGAACTCTATGGTGTGACTCATCCGGATGTGTTAGCATGTTGTACACCAGAATATCTTACTGTCCTAAAACAACTTGCTGAAAAATATCCAAATATCCCACATTGTAAGAGTCAAGAACCAGATGGCATTTGGGCAATAAACCAATTTCCGATAGATGGTAAGTGGAAACCTTCTACGCCACATCTTGATGGAGACTTCCGAGATTTACGATTGGATCCTGGAACGTTTCGAACAACGAGTTTAACCTATCTCACCGATTCCAATTCTCAACAAGGAACGACTATGATCTGGCCGGAGGGTGCGGAACGGATACGAGCGTTTCGCAAAAAGAATCCGGAATTTTCTAACCATGTGCGTGATATGCGTGCACATTTTCCGAAGTTGGATTTGGGAGAACCGATGGAAGTTGTTGCTAAACAAGGAGATGTCCTGTTTTTTCATCATCTATTGCCACATTCTGGAACGATGAATGTTGGCACTTCGCCGCGTTTCGCTATACGTTATATGTGTCTGTGCTATGATTGCCGCGCTTGGCAGAAAAAAGGGGAGTGGAATGTCTGGATGCCGTAGAAATGATCCGTATTCAAGTCTTTTCAAACGTTACACTTATCCATCCAAGCAATATTATTATTATTTATGAATCTTTACAACATTCTATCGAAATTGATTATTTTACATGTTATGAGTAATTAACTATAATTTACTACCAAAATTGGAGGATATTATGAACCAATATCTTGAACGAAATATGTCAACATTAAAATATGGTAAATACCACAATTCTATTTTTTCAATGTGTTTTGTTATTATATTCGTTTTTAGTCTATTTCTGGTACAGGCTACAATTGCTCAAACGGTCTTAGTTGAAACTGGATTTGAGGAATTTGATCTCGGTGTTGCACCCACAGATTGGGCAGTAAGAGGGTCTCAGATCGTCGTGTCCGATGACACAGTAAAGACCGGTGAGAAAGCACTCGGAATTTTGGGAGCCAATGACGATAATGTCGGAGTCGCAATAGAAACCGAAAACCCTATTATCTCAGTAGAATTTTGGGCATACATCAAGGGTGGGGGTCGATCGTTTAATTTCAAAGTAGTTACAAATGAATCAGTTGGAATAAACGATGGTGGTGTCTATCTTAATTGGAATGCAAACGCAACCCGAATATACGACGGGTCTGCTTGGGTTCCAGTTGGTGAATTTCCTTTTGAAACTTGGAAATATGTTAGGATTGTCGCTGATGCAACGAACAGTGTATTTGATTACTATGTCGGGGATGATCGTGAATCAGTTTTGTTAGCTGATCCGATTTCAGGACTTGCATTTCGGAATGCTGCTGAAAATCCTGTTGCACAGTGGGTTTCATTTCATGTTTATTCCACAGTTGCTCAAGGTTTCATAGATGACCTACTTGTCTACGAAGGTGCGGATCCGCCTTCCCTTACACCTGTTGATCCAAAAGGAAAACTCGCAACCTATTGGGGGCATGTCAAAAAGCAATCCACGTTTAAATAGTACCGATTTCCCTTTGGCTTTTCAATTGTTGCATTAAATTTGCTTTCAAGGAGGAGATAATGTATAAAAATCAGAGTCGCATAAGTAATGGATGTACCACCACAAGAACACTCCATCTTGTGGTGGGATCATTGCTTTTTTTAGTATTTTCTATGAGTCTTCTTGTTGTATCCACGGTATGTGCACAAGAAGTGTTTTTACAAACCGGGTTTGAGAAAGACACGGTTGGAAATCCACCTAATGATTGGGAAGTACAAGCAGAGATGATGGAAGTGTCAACTGAAAAAGCAAAGACCGATAATAAATCTCTCGCAATTTTAGGGGGTGCTAATGACGAAACTATTGGAGTGCTAATAGAAACTGACAATTCAATTATCTCCGTTGAATTTTGGGTTTATATTATGAGTGGTGGTCGCTCGTTCAATTTCAAAGTCGTTTCATCTGATAATATTGGGATAAATGATGGTGGTGTATATATTAATTGGGACAATAACACAGTCCGACTCTTTAACGGTGCTGCATGGGTGCATATTGACGATTTTGAAACGGATACCTGGAAATATGTGCGTGTTGTTGCAGATGTCAAAAAAAGTGAATTCGAGATGTATATTGGAAACGATAGAAACCAAGCTTTAAAAGATAGAGGACATGATGGACTTGCATTTAGGAATGCAGCCGTAAATCCAACTACGCAATGGGTGGCTTTTCATGTCTATGGGATCCTTTCACCGGGTTATGTAGATGATTTGCTGATTTATGAAGGGAGTGAACCTTTGAATCTTGATGTTGATCCGAAAGGAAAGTTGGCGACAACATGGGGAAATATCAAAAGCACCTCCGTACAGCAATAAGGTAACTCATTCAAACACAATTCCACATGAATTTAGGTGATGGCTATGGACGCTGGAAATGTGCATCTCACATCTGCACAAAGGTTACATTTTGATATTTATGGGTTTGTTCTGTTGGAGAACGTACTTACCACCGATGAAATTGAGCGAATGAAGAACGCGCTGTACAGAATTAAAGCATCTGAAAACCTTGATGGAACGAGGGTTTATTGCAATTGGCGTGGTGAACACCATGCACACATGGGAAATCTGGTAGAATATGATCCTGCGCTGTTAGAATATGCTGCACACCCCAAACTTGTGCCGCTTGTGGAGGAGGTTGTTGGTGGAAAAGTGCGTCTTGAAGAGACAGAGGCAATTATCAACCGAAGAAACCCGGATCATGCTTTAGAGGAACTTCATAAACGACGGTATAATCCCACGGGTTTTCATCGTGGTACTAAACACGGCTGGGGTACCTATATTGAGCAGGACAAATTCCATTGTATCTTTGTGAAGACACTTGCATACTTGACTGATGTGGGACCTGATGATGGAGGAACGTGTGTAATTCCTGGCAGTCACCGCTTGACGTGGAATCAAAAGGAAATGGTTGAAGCTGCTCTCTCTGATGACAAACTCATCCATCAGGTTGAAGCGTCTGCAGGTTCTGTGCTACTTTTTGCTGAGGCGCTCATTCACAGCACGACTGCCATACGTAGCGATAAAGAACGGGTTATCCTGATTGCGGGTTATACACCACCGATGGTGCGCGAATGGCCGGGTAACGAGGTGAGTCCGGAGTTTATTCAGACACTTCCTGAAGATATTCGTCCGCTAATCTCTGGTAGTGATAGTTGGCACTGGCAGCGTCGTTATTGACACATCATAACACAATAAACAGAGTTGTAACTCATCCATACAATAATGGACATTTCTACAAGACCTTGTAATACCAAAATGCGACATGGTAGTAGGCACACTCCGCGTGCCGTTTTTAGACTGAAACACGGAGAACCCACGGAGTGTACCTACTACTTTGCACTGATGCAATTATAACTAACTATTAGTAAAACTCATTGACTTTCAATTTATTATAGTAAAATCCATAATTACATTGACACCTATGGTTCGGTTTCCTAACCGAACCATAGGTGTCAATGTATGAAAAAAGTGTTGGTGTTTCTCTTGTGGGAGGGGTTTTCAACCCCGATTTGAGAGGAAAAGCGCGTAAATTCGGGGTTGAAAACCCCTCCCACAAGAGGTCAAATCCTTAAATTGAGGCTTATGGTTCGGTTTCCTAACCGAACCTGTATAAAACTGGCAGAATACGCGTATGATTTTCTGTATTGGTTAGAAACCGCACCTACCAGGGAGTGTAGACATATTTTTAGATTTCACTATAAACTAAAAAACCCTGCACAATGTATAACTACCATCAATGAATTATGCTCCTGAAGTTCTTGGTGCAGGCAAAGATTCTTTTCCCATTTCCGCGAACAGTAGTTTCATCACTAACTCTGCTTTTAATTCAGCATGATTGGGTGAATTCCATAGATTATTGATTTCATCTGGATCATCATGCATGTCAAACAACTCACCATACTCCCGATTGTAGTAGACGGTAAGTTTATATCGGTCATCCACAAAAGTCTTTACGTGAACGGTTGTTGGTTCATGGTGATTTTCAACGATGATATGGTCGCGCGCTTGGTCTTCCTGACCATACCAAACTGGTGTCTGATCTACACCAGTCATCTGTAGCGGGATGTCAATCCCTGCAGCACTGAGGAATGTAGGTGCTAAGTCTACTAATGTTTGTAATGCATCAGATTGTTTTCCTGCAGGAACTATCCCTGGATACTGAACGAGAAAAGGCACGCGTATCACATCCTCGTAATGGAAAGCACCCTTTGCGATGAGTCCGTGTTGTCCATAGAAGTGTCCATGGTCGGAGGTGAAGACGACCAATGTGTTATCGGCAAGACCGAGTTCATCAAGTTTTCCCATGATTTGCCCGATATACTTATCCATCAGACTGACCATACCGTAATAAACAGCAATATCCTTTGCGAGTTCATCTCTATCCCGTAGATGCGACCTGAAACCGTGTACACCTTTTCCTGTTTCACGCCAATCGGAGAAATCTGGTTTGCGTTGTTGGGTCATCTGAAAATGTGGTGGGTTATTGTCATGCTCACCCTCTGTTACGGATGGCACCGTCAATGCTTCTGGGTCGTACATTGTGTCCCATGGTTCAGGTACAAGATATTTTGGGTGCGGATCGAAGAAACTTGCCCACAGGAAAAAGTTCTCTCCGTTCTGCTGATATTGTTCCATGAGTGCGTTTGTGCGTTCAGCGATCCATGTATCGTAGTGGTATTCTTCAGGGATTGGCCATTTTCTGTATTGTCCTTTGGCGTTGCCTGTTGGCGGAGAAAAATAGTCACGCCAATTGGTGCACCCCTTTTCTTCCATCCATATTGCGTAGTGTTGACCGACATGTGCTTCATCTGCGTGATTTCGTGCGAGTTCTACATGCTCAAATCCGTAAAACGGATCGCTGAAGTTTCTCCAGAAATCTAAGTCTTGTAAGATAGGATAGGATTCCAAAGATGGGAATTCATCTGAACCGCGTAAGGGTTGGAAATGTGCTTTACCAACTAACGCGGTTTTGTAGCCAGCATTCATGAAATCTTCACCGACGGTATGTTCATCTTCTAAGAGTTTTGTTCCGAGTGACCATGCACCGTGTTGACTAGGATATTTGCCCGTAATGATGGATGCCCGGGTTGGTGTGCATGTTGGGTTTGGACAGTAGGCACGATGAAAAAGGGTGCCATCTTGCGCCATTGCATCTAAATGGGGTGTTTGTATCTCAGGATTTAGACATCCCAATGTGTTCCAATGTTGTTGGTCGCTTGTGATTAGCAATATGTTCGGTCTGGTGTTATCCATATATCTCCTTTATGCCTTTCGTAATATCAGTAAGTATTCTGATTTCATGCCATCGGGGTTCTTGTTTTTCCTTGCACCAAACAGTTGTCTTGTCTTTATTTTGTCTTCGTATATTTTCACAAATTTGTATCCGCGTTCAGTGAAATATTCCATTAGTATTCGCCAGATTTCTACCTTGAAACCATCAATTGAAGGGTTGCCTACGAAGATGCAGGTGTTTGCATTCGGTTTGAGGGAAGTCATAGCATTTTCAAGTGCGTTGATGGTATGGCAGAAATAGGAGTCTAATAAGTTATTAAGGTCTTTTCGTTCTAAAGCGGTTCTGATAGAATCTAATGTTTCTGTCTGAATGATTCTATGTGCTTTTCGGTATGGTATTTCAAGTCGTGCTAATTCTCTAATCTCCTTTTCGGAATAGCCTAACCAGAACAGGTCTATTTTTGCTGTTCGCATATATTCCTGTGCTTGGAGATATGGAGGAGATGTAATTAGTGCGTCACATGCACGATCAACTTGATAGTGTGATGAATCAACACCACCACTGTATTCAACTCTATTCTTATGTCTTGGTGTTATACTAATGAAGTTGTTGATGTCTCGTAAAGTCTTTAGGGATAGACTATAGACCATATCCTTTAATTCATCTTTCCATTTTGTCTTTAGAAGTTCTTTTATGTAACTTAGTTTCCGTTTTGATCTGTATAGTTTTGGTATTCGGTGTTCTGCATAGGAGAAGTGTCTACTGGTTTTTAGCAAAGCGGATTCTATAATCTGTGAATAGGAATTCTGTTCAATGTTCTTGGCATATCCCCAATATTTTGTTAGTTTCTCCAACATTTCTTGTGGATACCAATAATCAACATTTGACCATTTTGGCATGTAATGAAGTGCAGATTTATCCATTCCTTCTAAGAGTTGGCACAAACGTCCTTTATTCAGTCGTTCTTTATGTGGATATATTTTTAGTGGAATAATGTGATTCAAAAGCGGATTCAGGTCAAGTAATAATGCGTTGCGTTGACACAAATAAGCCTCTAATCCAACTGTTCCGGACCCCGCAAACGGATCAATAATCCAGTCTTCTTCATTGGAGAAAGAGTTAATAGCATATCTAACGACTTGCGGTATAAACTTTGCGGGGTAATAGAAAATTGCATGTGTTAAATAACCCGTGTCATTGATTTCAGGAACTAATTCTCGGAATGAAACCAACTCACACTGTATTTGATGCATAGTAGTAACGTGTTCCTTCGCAAAAAAGCAATTCAGATACCGACTATGTTTTATTTAGACAACACTGCTTGTATTTTCGTCCACTGCCACACGGACAAGGTGAGTTTCGTCCAACTTTCTGTGATAGGGTTGTAACCGTTGGGGTTGTAACCGTTGGGGTTGTAACTATATTGGTTCTTCTCTTGCCTTGTCGCTTTTCCTGCAAGATTGGTATTATGCTATTAGCGGGTTTACCTGCTTGAAGTGCCTCCGCCATAAGTTTCATCGGTTCGTCAATGTGTTTAAAAAAATGTTTATATCCTTCGCAAAGGTAGTTAAGACCTTCTTCTCCATCAGGTGTTTTGATAATTCTGTTTTTTGGACAGCCTCCATTACAGACAAATTTGACTTCGCATTTTTTGCAATATTCGGGTAGCGTGTCGCGTTTATCAGTGCCAAATTTTCGTTGAAACGGTGAATCTACCATGTCAGCAATTGAAGTTTCTTCAATGTTGCCGATGAAGTATTCAGGAGTGACATAATGGTCGCAGGAATAAAGGTCACCGTTATGTTCAATTGCCATTGCATCGCCACATGTTTCGTTGAATACACAGAGACTGGGGTTATATCCCAACCATGCTTCTAATGCGACATCAAAAATCTGGACGAATATTTTGCCGATGTCACTTACCACCCACTCATCAAAGATAGTGGATAGGAATTTCCCGTATTGCTTTGCTGTGACAGAACGCGGGGACACATTTTCACCATCAAAATGCTCAACTGCTGGGATAAACTGCATAAACTCCACACCAAGACCTTTGAAATATGAATACACCTCTTTAGGATAATCAGCATTGTGGTTGTTGACGACACATAGCACATTATAGTCTACCTTATGCTTCTGTAATATCTCTAAACCACGTATTACCTGATGGGATGATGGACGTCCGCGTTTGTCGTATCTATATTTATCGTGTATTTCTGGTGGTCCGTCTATACTTATGCCTATTAGGAATTTGTTTTGTTTGAGGAATTGTCCCCATTCATCATCAAGTAGTGTCGCGTTAGTTTGGAATGTATTCTGTATCGTCATGCCGGGACGTCTATATTTATATTGATAACGGACGGCTTGCCGGAAAAAATCCACCCCCATCAGCGTTGGTTCGCCGCCTTGCCACGCAAACGTCACTTCGTTTACCTGTTGTGCTTCAATGTATTGCTTGACGTAGTTTTCCAGAGTATCGTCTTGCATACGGAATGAAGAAGCTTTGGGATATAGTTTTTCTTTGTCCAGATAAAAGCAGTATTCGCAATCTAAGTTGCAGATGGGTCCTATGGGTTTTGTCATGACATGAAATGCTCGTGGGGATTTGGCTTGAACCATTTAATATTCCTCCTGCATTGTATTTAGGGATAAGTTTAGCACATTGTGCATGATTCCACAAGTTAAAAGTGAAACAGGGGCAGAGGTGTCTAAAGTTTTTGTTGCTTATCTGAACCAGAATTTTCAAATCAAGAAATCAACGGTATGAATGCGCCTATGGCATACCTCGTCTTCCGTTTCTGCATTAGTCCTAGCACATTTAAGTATGAAAGTTGAAAGTTTAGTGGAGCGTTAGTTGCAAGCGGTAGCGGCAGCATTTATCTGACATCGCTGAATATACTCCTACTCTGGTTCTCACGAAAAGAGAGTATTTTCTTTATTTTTCCTGGTTGTGCCCAGTTGCATTTTCCTGAACCATTTAGTTGTTGCAACAGCACTTGAATTTTTGGTTTTTTTAGTGCGTTCATTATTCTATTTGCGTCATTTTCAGACCAGCTGGGAATAAAGGCATGCATTGCTTGATTGCCTTGCCACATTTGTCCATTGATACTACTTAACACAATTGGGGTAAAATGGTTTTTTCCATAAGCTTGCCATATTACTTTGAAAGGTGCGAAAGCATAAGGTCCAACACCGAATAGTTCCCACCAATTGCCTCTTTTCATTATTGCTTGTAACAGTGTCCCTTTACGATTTTGTAGCATATTCTTGTATTTCTGCAGATAGCGCCATAATGCATCATATTTCTGAATCTGTTTCCAATCTAATGGTATTGCAGTCTCTTTCTCATAAGGCAGTAGTATCCATTTGTGTGGTGATTGTAATGGTTGTCGCCAGTTCTCCTTTGTTGCGAGTGGAAACAAAAATTCTTCAGGTAGATGTTTAGGTTTTTTGTCAAAGATAAAGACACTGTTTGCGCCGCAAGTGTTCACACCTTGTCGAGGTTTTTGGTCTTGGGTTAACACTATCTCAAGTGTCTCGTCAGTAATGATTTCATCAATGAGTTTGACGATCCGCCACGGGTCGGTCGGATTCTTGTATGGAATTGCTTTATGTTCTATCCATTTTCCCTTCAATTCTTTGAAATAGGATGCTGGGAATTTCTGTTTGGCATCAATTCGGAATTTTGCACAGCAGTAAGCGGTACTGACCCTATCAAACACTTTGGTTGTCGTAAATTCATATACAGAATCTATTGCATACATTCTTTGATTTGCATGGTAGTTTCTAAATCCGTCATGTGCACCATCACCAAAGAATAAAGATGTGGGTAGATAGAAATATGCAGTTCCGTTCTTTTTCAGTAGTTTTCCTAACGTAACTTTCAGCACTAACGCTGCTATATCAACGCGAGAAGAACCTAACAACATGCGTTGCGTATCTTGAACAAGTCCCTCTTGAATGAAATAGGGTTTTAGTTGAGTTTTGTAACCATAGGGTAAATCACTAAAGTTTGCCCAGGGTGGATTTCCTATTAGGATGTCGTATTGCTTCTCATGCTTTTCTGTGATTATATCTTGACAGAATATATTATCATCAGGAAAGTCTTTTCCAAAATCTTGTCGGACTTTTCTTTTAAATTGATCCAGGTGAGATGGGATAACTTCAATAAGGGTTAGACGGGATAGGCGTTCTGTGGTAATGGAAACACGATTATTTTGCGCGATATTCAGCATTGCTATGACGAATGCACCTTGTCCTGCTGTAGGGTCACATAAGTGTGCGCCATTTAACCATGCGTCAAAGATATTCCATTTATTGATGAGCCATTCTGCCCATTTGATGGGTGTAAAGACTTGTCCAATTTGATTTTCCATTTGATTAGAGATTAGCAGTTTATTGTGCTTTTAGCAAGTTTTTTTCTTGTGTGTGAAGTTTTTTGCAATTGTCGGAATTGTTGGGATTGTCAGAATTGAGGATTACACTGATGATGCGGATTTCGCGGATTATTGCGTTGGTGTATTCTTAGGATCTCAGTTAATTGTCTGAACAAGGATTTTCAGGATTTCCAGATTTACAGAATTATCTTCTGCTGAAACTACAAGTCTGTTTTACAAATCCCACCTCACAAGAGTGTTAATTAACATTACATGTCACTGAATAATCAAAAAGTATTTGAAAATAGTAGTGAATTTGGATAAAATGACAACAGATTAATCAGGAGACAGCGAAAAAAGAAAACATGCCACAAAAAACTGGATTTGTTTATCACCCAGATTACTTGAAGCACGACACTGGTCCGGAACATCCTGAGCGACCAGACCGTTTGAGGGCAAGCCTTGCTGCTCTCAAACAAAGTGATGTTTGGAATCAATTGCTACACATTGACCCTTCCCCCGCAAGTGTTGAACAGATTGCTTATGCACACAATCAAGGATATAGCGAACACATACGCCAATTTTGCGAAGCAGAAGTTCCCTTGACTCATGACACCCCAGTTTGTCATGAGTCCTATGATATTGCATTACTTTCAACAGGTGGCGTGTTGTGTGCTGCGGATGCGATTGTGACAAAGAAGGTGCCAAATGCTTTTGCGATGGTGCGTCCACCCGGACATCATGCAACTCCTGGACATAGTATGGGGTTCTGTCTGTTCAATAACATTGCGATTGCTGCCCGTTATCTGCAAAGAGAACATGGTGTTGGAAAGGTCGTAATTATTGATTGGGATGTACATCACGGTAACGGTACGCAAGACATTTTTTACGAAGACGAATCGGTTTTCTTCATCTCTATTCATCAATCACCTCTTTATCCTGGTACTGGTTCTCAACATGAAAAAGGTGAAGGCAAAGCACGTGGAACTACTTTGAATATCCCACTGCCGCCAGGGTGTGGTGATGAGGACTATACCTCAATTTTTAGCGAAGTGCTTATGCCTGCGATACAAGATTTCTCTCCTGAGTTTGTGCTAATTTCTGCTGGTTTTGATGCGCACTACCTTGACCCGCTTGCGAATATCAATCTCACTGCAGAGGGGTTTGCGACTCTCACCGATTTGGTGCTTGATGTAGCGGATGAGATTGCTTCTGGCAATGTTGTATCTGCTTTAGAGGGTGGTTATAGTTTGGAGGGAATCTCTGAATCTGTTGTGGCGCATGTGGAACGTTTGGTCGAAAGAAGTGATCAGAGAAAATCACAATAAACCGACATCGTTGTTATAATTGCTTCAGGTCAGAGAAGTTCTTACACCTTTACCCCTACATGAATAGCAACAATTCCCAGCGTCTTCCGAAAATATTGCACATCCATCAATCCACACTCTTCCATCGCCTGTTTTAAGGCATCGCAGTCGGGAAACTGCATGACAGAACGTGGAAGATACCCATAAGCATCGTCCTTGCTGCGCGATATGCAATTCCCAATGAATGGTAGCATTTTCGTAAAATAGAAATAGTAAATGCTACGAAACACCGGATTGATAGGTTGGGTAAACTCTAATATTGCGATTCTTCCACCCGGAACAGCGACGCGTGTCATTTCTTTTATACCCAATTTCAAATCGGAGACATTTCGTATTCCAAATCCCACTGAGATGATGTCAAAAGTGTTATCTTGAAAAGGCAGTGTAAGTGTGTCGGCTTCAATCGGTATGAATGCGTGCTGACGATTTTGCTGTCCCACCTTATCCTTTCCAACAACTAACATCTCATAACAGAAGTCTGAACCGATGACAGAATTACTGGGTGCAATTTTCTCGGCATAAGCAAGTGCAAGTTCCCCTGTTCCTGTGCAGACATCAAGCACCTTGCTTGTTGGTTTAACACTGCTTACTTTGACAGTTTCTCGTCTCCACTTTCGGTCAAACCTTAGGCTTAGCAGTGAGTTTAGGAAATCGTAGTGTCGAGCGATTGCAGAGAATAGGTTTTTTATACGGTATGCCTGCATAATGGTCTTTGCCGAGTCATCTCAAGATATATCTTATCATACGGGAAATCCTTGTTCAGACAATTATCTACATTCTCAGCTCTGCATTGAGTTCTTGATACAGTTTTTTAATCACCTTATCGTGTAGTTCATTCACTGCTTTATCAGTCAAGGTCTCGGTTGCAGAGTGATACATGATTGTGTATGCAAGACTTTTTTTATTCTCTTGCACCTGATCACCAACGTATAGGTCAAAGAGTTTGACGGATTCAACCAGATTCCCACCAGTAGAATAGATTATATCTATTGGCAGATCAGACTGCATCTCTTTATCAACGACAATTGCAAGGTCACGTTGTATACTTGGATAGATAGGAATTGGCTTGAATCGTTTGGAAAAATCAGCAGCATCTGAAATTGTATCAAGGTCAAGTTCAAAGAGATATGCCTTGTATGGTAATTCGTAGTTTGCAAGTACATCGGGATGTGCTTCTCCAAGTATTCCGATGCGTTTGTTTTTTAACAAGAGTTCTGCGTTGCGACCTGGATGGAATGTTGGTTCTTCAGTCAGTTTGAATGCATAATCAGTAATGCCGCATACCTCAAGGACACCTTCAACTATTCCTTTGATGTCAAAGAAATCTGGATTTTTATTGGGATTACCGTAGATGCCATCGCCGATTTCACCTGCCAGTATTCCTGAAACGCGTGCGGGTTCTTTACCTTGAACGAATACAGTAGACATCTCAAATAGCGCGATGTTATTTATCTGATGGTTATGGTTATGTTGCGCGTTATTTAGCAGACTGGGTATCAGAGTTGATCTCAGAATGGACATCTCTGGACTCAATGGATTTTGGAGTTTTAATGTGTCGCGCAGTGGATTGTCTTCTGGTAACCGTATCTTTTCAAAGCAGTTTGGGTGAACAAAACTGTAGTTTATTGCTTCCATCATACCAGAACTGAGTAAAAAGTTTTTGATACGTTTACAGACTTCAGCAATTTTGTTTGGTATGGGAATAGGTATGTCTCCTTTAGGTAACGTTGTGGGAATGTTGTCATAGCCGTAGACGCGTGCCACCTCCTCAATTAGATCAATTTCCCGAGTAATATCAACGCGGAATGAAGGGACGGTGACCAGAAACGCATTTTCTTTTGGTTTAGGTTCAATCAGTTCAAAACCTAATCGTAATAATATTTGTGCGATTTCATTTTTCTTTAGTGTAGTTCCGAGTATGAAGTTCACTCTTTCTGGTCTAAGAGTTATCTGAATAGGTTCACGTTTACCTGGGTAGACATCAACAATGCCTTTGCAGATAGTACCGTCAGCAATTTCAGCAATGAGTTGTGCTGCGCGGTTAAGAGCGGGAATAACATTTTCTGGGTCTGCGCCGCGTTCAAATCTGTATGAGGCATCTGTGTTTAAACCCATAGTCTTTGCAGTTGCCCGAATGCTTGATGGTAGGAAATATGCACTTTCCAGTAGCACGTCGCGAGTTGTATCGGTGATTTCAGTATCAAGTCCTCCCATTACACCTGCGACAGCAACAGGTTTTTCAGCATCAGCAATTACTAACATATCGGGTGTAAGTTTGCGTTCATATTCATCAAGGGTCGTAATTCTTTCCCCTTCTGCGGCACGGCGTACGACGATTCTGTTTTCATTGAGTTTGTGATAATCAAATGCGTGTAGGGGTTGTCCATATTCCATTAAGACGTAGTTTGTTATATCAACGATATTGTTGATAACTGCGATTCCTACAGTTTCCAGTTGATGTTTTAGCCAGTCAGGGGATTCACCGATTTTAACGTCTTTTATGATACGCGCTGCATATCGAGGACACAGTTGAGGATCATCTATTGTTACCACTGTGATTTCCTGTGTTTCCATCTCACTTTCATTGAGTTTTATCTGTGGAAGTCTTAACTCGTTTCCAGTTTCTGCTCGTATTTCACGTGCTACACCAATCAAGCTGAGACAATCCGGACGGTTAGGTGTAATCTCCAGTTCTAAAACTGTATCGTCCAAACCTAATGCTTCAGCCAGTGGTGTGCCTATAGTGAGATCGTTAGACAATTCCATGAGTCCAGCAGCATCGGGAGAGATACCCAACTCCTTCTCTGAGCAAAGCATTCCAAAAGATTCTTCACCGCGAATTTTTGTCTTTTTTATGAATACACCTGAATGCAATTCAGTGCCTATTGTTGCGACAGGTGCGACCATTCCTTCGCGTACATTTGGTGCGCCACAGACAATCTGGAGTGTATCATCCTTGTCTATATCTACCTGACACAAAACAAGTTTATCGGCATTAGGATGTGGATTGATGGATGTTACTTTTCCGACGACAACACCCTCCAATACTACTCCGAGTTGTTTGATAGTTTCAACTTCAACTCCTAACATCGTAAGTTTTTCAGCGAATTGTTCTGCAGAAAAATCAAAATCTATATATTTTTTTAGCCAATTTATGGTTACGTTCATAGTAGGTCCTTCGTTCTGTCACTACCAAAAGTTATAAGATGTATTTAGTGTGATTTCTGAGAATCATAGAATGAACTGGATACTTGTCAGCGCGCTTACAAGGCACACCTACAGTTGCTGTGTCTTTTTTTAGAATTGTTGGAGGAATCGTAGATCGTTTTCATAGAATGTGCGAATATCGGGGATTCGGAACTGTAGATTTGCGATTCGTTCAACTCCCATACCAAATGCGAAACCAGTAACCTCCTCTGGGTCATAGTTGACAGCACGGAACACTTCTGGATGGACAGCACCGGCTCCCAAGATTTCGATCCAACCCGTATGTCCGCAACTCCTGCAACCTTTGCCGCGGCATACAGTGCATGAAATGTCTGCTTCTGCGCTGGGTTCTGTGAAGGGGAAGAAATGAGGTCTGAAACGCATCTGTGTTTGGTCGCCGAACATTTGGCGCGCAAATGAGACCAAAACTCCTTTCAATTCACTGAAAGTAACGTGCCTATCTACCAGTAATCCTTCAACTTGATGAAACATTGGCGTGTGTGAGACATCGTAATCTACGCGGTAAGCTTTACCGGGAACAATAATACGGACAGGTGGTTGTTGATTTTCCATTGCCCGTATCTGTACAGGGGAAGTGTGTGTCCGCAGTAGGTGTCCATCTGTTAGATAGAAGGTGTCGTGTAGATCACGTGCTGGGTGGTCTGGTGGTGTATTGAGTGCATCAAAATTATAGTGCTCAGTCTCTACCTCAGGTCCCGTCACGACTTGAAACCCCATTTGCATGAAAATCTCTTCAATACGTTGTAATACTTGCATGACAGGATGTGCTTTTCCTTGTGCGGGTTTTCGTCCGGGTAGTGTGATGTCAATAGATTCTGCTTTGAGTTGTTGTTCCTGTTGTTTGCTATCCAAATTGGCTTTTGTTGCATCAAATGCATCTGATAGTGAAGAACGGATCTCATTTGCGAGTTTTCCGATGATGGGACGTTCCTCTTTTGAGAGTTTTCCCATGCCCTTCATGACATCTGTTAGTTTTCCCTTGCGTCCGAAGTATTCAATTCTAAGCGATTCAAGCTGATCTTTTGTATTTATCTGCTTTAATGCATTTATGACTTCTGCTTGAATCGCTTCCAATTCCTCTTTCATAATTCCCTTATAAATAGATAACGCCCGTCACGCTGCCCCGTTGTCTCATCATCTTGCATGAGACACATCTGGGGACGAAAGCGACAAGCATCTACTTCCGCGGTACCACCCCGCTTGACAGATTGTCATAATCTGTCCGCTTCATTATGTATTTATTAGCTCCAAGATGAAATTCAATTGTTGTTCTCAAAACCGTGCTTCCAGCCAATGGCACGGTATCTCTTTTTGAGAAGTCTCAACAACTTACTTTGTCTCTTCACAGTCTATAGTAGCATTTATATCAAGTTTTCTTGTTTTCGCAGTTTTTCCAATATTCCGATACAGTCACGACCGGGAGGTCACTCCTACCATAAGAACCTATGTTAGAATGTGTGATTAATCTACATTTAAATGCTATTAAATTTATCCTTTTGCGAGGATGGCAAGTTGTCCAAAACCATCTGCATCGTTGACAGCGATGTCAGCGAGTACTTTTCTGTCTAATTCAACGCCTGCGTTTTTGAGTCCGTGTATAAAGCGACTATATGAGAGTCCATGTAGTCTTGCTGCGGCGTTTATTCGTATGATCCAAAGTCTTCTAAAATCGCGTTTTCGTGTGCGTCTATGTGCGTATGCGTGGTTCCATCCTTTTTGTACTGCTTCCATAGCGGTACGTTTAAGGTTGTTTCTTCCACCGCGATACCCTTTGGAATGTTTTAGTATGCGTTTCCGGCGTTGTCGCCGGACATTCCCTGTTTTGACTCTTGACATTTAAAACTCCTAATAAATCAGTCTTTTCAAACGTTTTTCGTTACTGGGGTGAACCAGTGCGGGTTGTCTTAATCTGCGTTTACGTTTTGCGGATTTTGAGATGAACAAGTGTCCAGCGTACGCGCGATTGCGACGTATTTTTCCTTTTGCGGTAAATTTAAAGCGTTTGGCTGCGCCTTTATGTGTCTTCATTTTCGGCATTACAATTTCCCTTTGCTGACGGTGTGATGCAAGTTAATTCTGTTTACTATAGACAATGTTGCAGTCTATGTATAAAACTACATAATAGACTCTTTTCTACGAAGATTTCGGGGTTAAGAGCATAGACATCACGCGCGTTTCCATCTTTGGAGGTTGCTCTACCTCAGCAAGTTCAGCAACATCTTTTACCAAACGTGCCAGCATATTCTTCCCTAATTGTGTGTGAAGGAGTTCTCTGCCGCGAAAGCGTACAGTGGCTCTGACCTTCCACCCATTCTTCAAAAAATCTTCTACGTGACGTTTTTTGAATTGATAATCATGTTCAGCAGTATCGGGTCGGAACTGCATCTCTTTTAGAACAATTTTTGTCTGCTTTTTTCGTGCTTCCCTTGCACGTTTATTCTTTTCGTATTGATATTTGCCGTAGTCCATAATTTTACAAACTGGTGGCTTTGCATTCGGCGAGACTTCAACGAGGTCTAAACCGACTTCTTCGGCAAGGTCCATTGCTTCGCGTGGTGTCATGACGCCGACCTGTTTGTTTTCGTGGTCAATCAACAAAATCTCTTTAGCACGAATTTGGTAATTTGAACGTGACTGTCTTTCCTTCGTTTTCTGATTTCGTCTGCCTCTATAGTGTATTTTCCACACCCCCATGTAATCGTTGGTTTTGAATGCTTAATAGTGCAGAATTAGGTTATCTACAAACTTATGACTAAATGAACCCAAATTTTCCTACACTTGTCTTAATCTTAAATTTACAATATTCTTGCTCTGTATAACAAAAAACTAATCCTAACAATATGTGAATTACTTCAATTTCTATGTTTCGGAAATAGTTTGTCTACAATTAATTATGATATTATATCACAATTATATCACAAATGCAAACTAAAAATATCCGATAGTCCAAAGTGTTCGTAAAATTATAATACCCGTTTCCAAACCACCAATGATAACGATTAGCATTATGTTGGTAATTAATGCAAGTCGAAAGATGTCTTTCGTATTTTCTGGTTGTTCTTTTGACCATGCTCGTGCTAAGTTGAACGTCAATACAACACTGATTAGACAGAGAACAACTGCTCCCAAAAACGATAGTAGGATACCTTGAAAATCTACCATCTCCATTGTATCTGGGATTGAACCGTATTGTGAATACTTTATTATTACCCCAATTATGATACAGATAAGGATCATAATAAAACTGAGATATACGAACAATGAAATTTTATAATGTTTTCCCATTTTTTACAAACTTCTCTGGTTTGTCGGTTCTTCTTTTAGTTTATTGTAACATATTTATGGATATAATGGCAAAGTATTTACACACACCATATCGATTTATCGATTTTACCATTTGCTTATAATGTGAGAAATGTGCTATAATAGAATTGTAATAATTTTAAGGGGTGCTCTTAACACAAAAAAGAGCTGAGAAAACACCCATTGAACCTGATCTGGATTATGCCAGCGTAGGGAAATAAAAGAAGAACAGCAATAAACCGCTGCTACTATCTGCGACTGATCAATTGTGGAGAACACACGTATTCACTGCGATTGTATATCTCTAAAAAGAGACTCTGAGCCGCTTCCTTTTTTGGCATTTTTCCTTTACCGAAAATGGAAGACGGCTTTTTTGTTAGGAATTGAAATGGATGTTTAGCAAATATGTATTGCCAGTGGTAATCCTATTAGCAGTATTGGGAATATGGGAAGCAGTAGTATACTTCTTAGATATAAAACGTTTCATATTACCTGCCCCTACCGAGATCTTAGTGGCAGTGTTTGAAGAACGCGAATCATTATTGAGACATTCTTGGGTAACATTACAAGAAATGCTATTGGGGTTCGTTTTGGCAATCACCGTTGGAATTCCGTTAGCAGTGTTAATGTTTGAGTTTCCAGTATTGGAGAGAGCTTTTTATCCTTATGTCATTGGTTCACAAACTGTGCCTGTGTTTGCAATTGCCCCTTTGTTAGTAATTTGGTTTGGGTTCGGGATTGCGTCAAAAGTTGTTATGGCGGCAATTATCGTGTTTTTTGCTATCGTGCTAAATACAATGGATGGCTTAAGGTCAACTGATCCTGACATAGTGAACCTTTTTCGTATACATCGTGCAACGCGATTGCAGATTCTATGGAAAGTTCGTATTCCATCTGCATTACCATTTATCTTTTCAGGTGCGAAGATTGGGATCTCCATCTCTACGATAGGTGCGGTAATTGGGGAATGGGTTGGAGCAGGTGCTGGACTTGGGTATCTGATGCTGTATGCAAAAGCACAATATCGGTATAACCTTGTGTTTGCTGCTATATTTTCTTTGACGCTGATGGGGTTAGGTTTGTTTGTAATAATGTCGTTGCTGGAAAGGTATGCCATGCCGTGGCGACAACATCAGAGATATATACCAGATACCTAATAAGGTTTTCACAGTTTTTTGGTGAAAATATTAGAAGAATAAATTTGATATAATGGAAAGTTTGGAAATTTCTTGTAAACCATGAAATGGGATAATTATGGTACAGTTTCAGAATGCAGTCACACAACATGTCAGAAACTGAATCTACATTCCCGATAGTAGGAGGACTTTTTGATGAAAACGAGTTTTTGTTCTATTCTTTACTTTACACTGTTTTTGATTTCAATTTTCTGTCTATCTCCTTGCAATGCTCAAGAGTATATTACCGGTCCTTGGCTTTGGATGATCGCCCCAACCGCAACAGATCAGGGTGGTGCAAAATCCACTGATGTGGATTCTCTTGCAGTTGCCAGCGACGGTGACATCACAGAGATAGATATTGCAAATAACGGAGCAATAGCTGGGGACTTCGTTGGCAAATATGCGTGGACACTCAGTGAACTTCGCTTCAATGGGTTTGAAAATACCTATGCTTTCTCAGGTGAGGTTGATAATCTTACAGATATCTTTGAGAAATTGGATTGGGCAGATGGTGAAGTATTAGATCATTCAGCCTATGGTTTGATTACGCTTGAATCTGCGAGTGCTCAGAAAGATGTGACGATGAGGGTTGGTAGTGATGACTCTGTAAAAGTGTGGCTCAACGGTATAGTGGTACATAATAACCCAATTGACCGAGGTTCAGGGGGTTATAATGATACGTTTCAAGTTAACCTAAAAAAGGGTGATAACTTGATGCTGGTAAAGGTAAGTCAAGCTTTGGGAAATTGGAGTATGTTCGTTGGCGTGGATGCCGATGTAAAATCAAGTTATAAAGTTCCTCAATCTGAAAGAGAAAAGGTAACTTTGCTTTTGGATTGGTTGCCAAATATAGATCACGTCCCGCTTTATGTTGCTCAACAAAAAAGGATCTTTGCTGCCCATGGTTTAGATGTAGATTTACGGTGGGGTGGGGATCCGGATGCTCCGATAACACTTGTAGCAGCAGGAAAAGCACCCTTTGCAGTGAGTTATCAACAAAGTGTTACGATTGCTCGCGCAAGCGAAGTGGCGTTGCCAGTTAAATCTATAGGATTACTTGTAGAACATCCGTTAAACACGATAAGTTTTTTGAAGAAGACAGGGATTAAGACCCCTGCCGATTTCAAAGGAAAGAAAATCGGATATACAGTAGCACCTTTGGATGTACTCCTGTTCAATGCAATTGCGGAAAACGCGGGGTTAAAGAAAGATGATTATGAACTGATTAGCGTTGGTACAAATATATTAGCACCGCTGATAAGTGGTCAGATTCATGCTGTGATCGGTCCGTTTCGTAACTATGAGATCAACATGTTGAAACTTGAAGGCGCTGAAGCAGACTTTTTCGCACTTGAGGAACACGGTATACCAGATTATTACGAATTAGTGATAATCACGAATGATACATATTTGAAAGAAAAACCTGAAAACGCTAAAAAACTCATGATGGCGATTCGGGATGCGATTGAATTTACTAAGAATAATCCTGAAGCTGCATTGCAAATGTTTTTTAAGGCAAATCCTGATGCCCGTAAAGAATTAGAAAAACTGGCATTTAAGGATACTCTGGATTTATTTGCTACAACACAGATCCAATCTAAAGAGAAGTGGGACGCATTCACGAAATTTGCACTTGATAAAGGACTGATTCCAAAATCGGTTAAGGCAGAAGATCTATTCGTCAACTTAATTGAGGAGGAAGAAGAAGCGAAATCTAAAAGAGAAAATGACAGATAAAGAGATATGCATCATCGGCGGTGGTGTGATTGGGTTGGGTATCGGTTGGCAGCTTACGAAGATGGGAGTATCGGTCACTATCTTTGAGCGAAACAGTGTCGGACGCGGTGCATCATGGGCAGCTGCAGGGATGCTTGCCCCACACGCGGAAGCGCATACCGAAGAAGCTGCACTGTTGGAATTAGGCTGCAAAAGTTTAGCACTTTATCCTAAATGGGTTGAGGAATTAGAAGCAGACGCTGATATGTCCATCGACTATCGGGTTGAGGGGACGTTAATAGTTGGTTTGGATGAGGATGATACGCAGCAACTACGTCACCAATTTGTTGCACAACAGAATTTAGGTTTAGATGCGAATTGGTTGACAGGTCGGGGTGCGCGTGAAATTGAACCTGCACTATCTTCGCGCGTTACCGCTGCTATTCACTGCGCAACAGATCATCAGGTTGATAACAGATTGATGCTACCAGCTTTAAAACGTGCATACCAGAAGCATGGTGGAATCTTAATTGAAAACACCTCTGTAGAAAAAATCGTCATTGAAAACGGAACTGCAATTGGAGTTCAGACAATAAATGGAACACACAAAAGTGATGTGATCGTGCTCTCTGCAGGGTGTTGGTCTGCACAGATTGAAGGTATATCTGATGTTGTGCGTCCTCCGGTACGTCCTGTCAAAGGACAAATGTTGGCATTACAGATGGAGGAAGGCATTGCAATAAATACGGTTGTCCGCACCTTTAGAGCAAAATATCCCACTTCTGTGTATCTTGTTCCACGCAAAGATAACAGACTTATTGTAGGAGCAACGAGTGAGGAGATGGGGTTTGATACTCGTCTCACCGCAGGCGGTATGTTTGAGTTGCTTCGCGGGGCATGGGAGGTTGTACCCGGTATATATGAATTGCCGTTAATGGAAACATGGGCAGGATTACGACCCGGTAGCAGAGATAATGCACCTATACTTGGCAAAACACCTATTCAAAATCTGATATATGCCACTGGACATTACCGTAACGGTATCTTACTCACACCAATTACTGCTTATGAGATTGCAAATTTGATTGTTACTGGTAAAACGTCCGATACAATTGGATTGTTCCAATTAGATAGATTTATGAAGTAAACACAGGATATGATGATGCATATACTTGTAAATGGTGAAGACAAAAAGGTTCAACCGAATTTGAACATCATGGAATTGATTAAACAGCTAAATATGAATCCCCTTAAGTCAGGTATTGCGGTGGCAGTGGATAGAGAGGTTATACCGAAATCCAAGTGGGAAACATTCATACTTGAAGATGGAAGTGTAGTGGAGATAATTCGTGCAGTTCAGGGAGGGTAATTTGAAACAAAATCAAGACACATTACATTTTGTGTTTAGAGCAGCAAGTTAAACACTTGATATGTAGGAGGGTTGGTGTTATAATTATTTTGTAGACAAATACAATTTTTAGAGCAAGTACTATGGATAATCAAGAAGTCCGTTGGATTCAGCGTGCAGGTAGTTTTGAGAAGGCGTTATCCCGATTGAAAGCCGCGGTCACCTTGGCTGATCAACGTGAGTTATCTGACTTGGAATCTCAAGGATTGATACAAGGATTTGAATACACACATGAACTTGCTTGGAAAACGTTAAAGAATTTTCTGGAAGCACAAGGACTAGCGACATTGTATGGTTCGCGTGATACCACGCGTGCTGCATTCAATAATGGTGTGATAGAAAATGGAGAAGTTTGGATGGATATGATTGATAAGCGCAATCTAACCTCACATACCTATGATGAAGAAACGGCTGCTGAAGTGGTTAAAATTATCCGAGAAACCTACTATACAGCTTTTGAAGGTCTGTTAAGCAAACTGCATGAGCTAAAAACGGGACACAATAAATAAAATGAAATTCGGTTTATCTAATAAGACACTTCAAAAAATGCATGCTGTATTTGCTCAATACCCACAGGTAGAAGAAGCAGTTTTGTACGGTTCCCGTGCCAGAGGTGACTATAAGAACGGTTCTGATATTGACCTAACACTACACGGTGGAGAAGACCTTACACATTGGATTATATCCAAAATTGCTACAGACCTTGATGATCAGTTGCTGCCTTATATGATTGACCTATCCATCTACAAAAATATTAAGGACACAGATTTACTTCAGCAAATTTCAATGGTAGGTGTAACTTTCTATAAGAAAATACATGCACCATCAGAAAGTTAAGATGCAAAAACTCATAATAGCAGATCAAACTTACACATCAAGATTACTCATTGGAACAGCGGGATATCCGAATTTTCATATTCTGTCGGAAGCGATTACTGCAAGCGGTGCAGAAATCGCAACTGTATCTATGCGACGAGTGAAATTCACGAATACACCAGAAGAGAATCTTTTTACTCTCTTGCGTGAACAGAATTTGACAATCCTTCCGAATACTGCCGGTTGTTTTACTGCTAAAGACGCAATCCTAACGGCGCAACTTGCACGAGAAGCTCTTGAGACATCTCTTATCAAGCTTGAAGTAATCGGAGATGAACAAACACTTTTTCCTGATGTGGAACAACTGCTCAAAGCAGCAGAAAAACTTGTTCAAGAAGGTTTTACTGTTTTACCCTATTGCAATGATGACCCTATCACCTGTCAAAAGTTAGAGGACATTGGATGTGCTGCTGTAATGCCTTTAGGTGCACCGATAGGTTCAGGTATGGGGATTCGAAACCCATACAACATTCAAATTATACGAGATTGCGTTAAAGTTCCTCTTATTGTAGATGCGGGTGTTGGTACTGCTTCGGACGCAGCAATTGCTATGGAATTGGGATGTGACGCTGTTCTGCTTAACACAGCAGTAGCGAAGGCACACCGACCCGTGCTGATGGCAGATGCTATGAAAAAAGCAATTGAAGCGGGTAGGGCAGCATACTTAGCAGGACGTATTCCACGCAAACTCTATGCTTCAGCGTCAAGTCCACAAGACGGAATGATTGGTTAACCTATCTGATACGTTCCCTGACAAAAATATACAAAAATTGGAGTCTACATTTGAAAACAATCAATACACCTTTTTGGATAGGTACACTCTTATGTGCATTACTTCTAAACGTGCGATGTCAACTAACTCATGCTCAAGAACCGCATGAATTCGGGCAGGATTTACTTCAAATTTTGCCTCAACTCCCTGAACCAGATCCGGCAAAACTCACTATTGATTCATACCTTTCTAACACATTCAACAATCATATAGAACTTGGCTTAAGTGTTGATCCTCAAAACAGCAGCCTGGCAGGACAGGATGATCCGCAACTTGAAGGATTGATAAATACATTGGGTGTTAACCTACGCGGCGATCTACCAATTGGGGATAAAGTGAGACTGAAGTTGCAGTATTCTCCCCAATTTGATAACTACACAGGTTCATCAGGTAAACTTAATGAATTTGATGCATTTACCGATGTTACCTCAACTGAATTGAGTTTTCGTCCTAATGCAAGTTTACCCGAAATCGTCGCATATCATCAACTTCAACGGTTGACACGCGAACTAAATGTCTATGACAACACGGACCGACAGATTGGACTCCGCTTTGGACGTTTATTAGAATACAATTTGCGTATCCACCGATTCGACGATGAGTCTGAAGGACGAGAAGACTTCCTACTCATCGGATCAACAAGCCACAAAGCAACGACCCGTTTCCAGTTTGGGCTACACAAACAGATACTTGGAAAAGTTGAATACGCAATAGAACGTGGGGGCTACCAAACGAATCTGAACAATCTGATTTTGGGTGAAGCAGAATTTGAAGATGGACAACGTCGTCTTGATTGGCGACATATCGGTTCTGTAAAATTATTACAAACAGCAGCGAAACGTATTGTGTTTCAAGAAGAGGTTAACCTGTTTATGAACCGTTCCAACGTTGATTACTTCAACTTTGTGAGTACTGAAGCAGCGTTAAGCACCTTTTATCGTATAGACACGGGACGATGGATGCGGCTTAGGTTTTCGCGTGTTTGGGTGCAGTTTGATAGTAGGCAACTTGAAGATGAGGAAGGACTTCCTATGGAAGACGCAGATAATAGAAATGATACGCAACTGGGGGTGTCAGCACTTATCAATTGGTCTTTCACACCAAACGTCACATTGAATATTGACTACCAACTCATTCACAACCGTACGAATATAACAAGGCAGGTGCTTGATTTTCTGAACTATAATCACAATATTGTCAGTTTGACGTTGCGAGGTCAGTATTAGTGGTGTTATAATAAAAACATATAACCCATTAAATCAACATAAAGGAGTTCACCAATGCGAAAACAACAAATTGTAACGAGTTACAAACAGTTCCACGTCATCACCCACGATTTAGATGAGACAGAAGATCTCAAAGCAGAGTGTAATGCACAATTGGGTATAGGCGTTCGGTTAGCTGATTGGAACGACATTGTTGCCTATGTCAATGCAGGTGGTTCGTTGGATGACTTCATTGAAGCACTGAAGATTCCACTTGAGTATGTCAACCCTGAGGATATGGACCCAATACCGAACACATCCTACCGTATCTCTATGAATGGTGAACTACGCTGGCAAGGGGATAGACATTTTTTCTTTGCACGACACGACCATTCTATACGTGGAGACTTTCTACCACACGATGACCTTGATGACTATCACCTGACACTGGGGTCATGGGTAGGCAAAGGTGGATTTGCACTCTGCTACGGAGACCTTGAAGGTACGGAAGCACCCCCTGAACCAGATATATCAGAACCAATAGAGACATCGGGCGGCTGAGGCTGAGGCTGAGGAAGCTAATGCAGTGGCGGTGCCATTGCTTAAATACGTTTTTTCCAGCAGATGTGTTGACAAAGCCTACCCACCAGGTAGGACAGAAATCATAAAATTTCAATGTAAAAGAATACATCCTTGTAGGCGCACCTTCAAATCACGCATACAAGGATGTCTGCTTTTGTTTAATAAATTTCTACAATGTTTCACAGGTTGTTATGCCCACGGTTCTAATACGACTTTACCACAATTTCCTGTACACTGCAGTTCCCATGCTTGCTGTACTTCAGTCATTGGAAAGGTATGTGTGATATATGTTTCCAGTTTGTCAGCAGATTCTTCAATAACCTTCATCAATTTGGGATAGAAACCGAGGTTGTAGTGCCAATTCCCTCGGAGTACAAGACCTTTGCGTATCATATCTCTGCTTGCGGCAAGTGGGAATTCGCCACCCTCTCCAATGAATGTGACCTGACCTTTTCTACGTGAAGCATCCACCATCAACCGATGTGCTGCAGATGCCCCGGAACAGTCTAGGGCTTTGTCAATACCGACACCTTTTGTCAACTCACGGATTTGATTGAGGATGTCTTCATCATTCGGGTCTAAAACGACTTCTGCCCCTAACTTCTTGGCGAGTTCGGCACGATAGGGGTGACTTTCCACGCCGATCACACGTGCCCCACGGTAGCTTGCATTGATGATACCGCCAAGTCCTACCGGACCTAATCCTGTGACCATTACAGTATCCAAGGCATCAACCTGCATCTGTTCCATTGCACCGAATGTCGGTCCGAGTCCACAGCACGCCATACCACCGTGTGCGTAACTCATGCCATCCGGGATAGGGAATAGGAGGTCCTCCATTTTGTGCATATACTGTGCATAAGTTGCTCCTGCAGGATCTGAACCAAGGATTTCTCGGATATTTCGTCCTCTCATACAGTGGATATGTTCACCGACGACACACATCTGACACTTGCCACATGCATTCTGGGGTTGAACAACCACGCGGTCTCCGACCTTTACGCGACCGGGTTGTGCCACTTCAACCACTTCACCAGCGGCTTCGTGTCCAAAATGCTCTCCTGAGCGATTACCTTTAAATCCCTTATATTCCGTACACATCGGAACGGCATGGATTTTAACCACAACAACATCCCCTGCTGCTTTAGGATCAGGTTTGTCTACTACGCCACCTTTGCCTTCACCAAACATTGCTGCTACTTTCATATTTTTTACTGCATGTTCCGGTTCAATTATCACCGAAACCCGCGACCAAACTCTCCATAGTACTATATACGGATAGGTCTATCTCTAAAACAGAGTTGGTCTCTACCTCCTTTTATTTCAAAGTAATAATACCATAACACATTCAGATAAATCTGTCTACAATAAAACGAACGGTATCAGTTTTCTCTAACTTGGTGTGTAATCATATCAAACCATAAGTTACTTTGCTCTAATGCGACTACGTGGATAGATTAAGATAGCGTCAGAAATAGCGCGGCCTTGGTAGGTTGGCATTGGACGGATCCGACGGTTGCCACGTCCAGTACGTGTGTTCTGTGCAGGAGTAACCTTTTGAGGTTCCTGTTTTTTCTTAGATGCGTCAGGTTTAACTTCTTTCTCAGATTGCTTTTCAGTTATACCTAGTTTTGTATTTTTTTCAGGTTGTTTTTTGGTTGAATCAACTTTGACATCCTTCTCAGGTTGCTTTTCTGTGGACACAGGTTTTGTATTTTTCTCAGGTTGTTTTGCTGGTGGAGTCTGTCTCGGTCTGTTTTGAGATGGAGCGCGAGTTGGTCTTCTTCGTTTCACACTTACCACTTCATTTCGAATGACCATCATTGATGAAAAACCGCCATCCAAATTGACTGCATCTGTTGCTCCCCAATCCAAGAAGAGTTTAGCGAGTTTTTGTAACATGACACCGCGACGAACACCGGGGTTAGCAGCAGTGATTGTCACAAAGAGCAGTGTGCCATCCGCTGTTTTTCCAACTGCTGTGCGTGGATGCCAAAAACTGTGAAATGACCGATCAAATCCTTCCTGTTCATACGACTTTGTTGTCGCTTTAATCCCATCACGTAGTAGCAAGGGACCGCCGCCGATAATATGTGAAAAATCCTTCCACAAATTGCTGTCTCCAGTGCTTTCAGGAATAATCTTCTCTTGGATTTTAACTTTATCTCCAAGTTTAACTTCTCTCAAAAGCAATCCATGTTTTCTTCCATGTGCCGATAGAACGTAACCATCTGATGGGATGGGAGTACTCCCTTTTCCATTTCTGATGTCTGTGATTTCATTGTTCCGGACGACTACTTCAACACCGTCAGACATTGTCAAGGTCACAGAATGAAAATTAGGTCGGTAAAGTACCAGTTCGTTTCTCAAGCGACCACGATTGATTCCATCAATCGTCAGTGACGCACCGTTTGAAAATACAGCATCTTGCTGGAGAACAATCCGATCCATGTAGGTTTCTATCTGTCCATCAACATATTTGAAAGCAACCACACCGCGTCCCTGTTCGGGTTCACTCATCCACTTCCCATCAATTTTCAATGCACCGACAGACTCCCCGCGAAAAGTGCCTGACATCTCATAGAAACCACCATTGATTGCAATGGGTGCGTTGTGTCGTTGTGCTAATGAGGGCAGGGTCTCTGTGCCAATTCCCGCGCTGAGTGCTTGAATTGGTCGGATGGCTACCGATTCAGGTTCAATAAACAGAATATTTGTTAGGACTCCATTGTCCAACATCTGTCTATGGATAATACCGGGTGAGACTTGTCTTGTTTCGTCACTCCGTTCAAAATCGGTATAGGATTTGAAATAATCTGGGATTTTGTCAAACCGCACCTCTCTGCCAACCCAGATACCGATACCGAAAATCGTAAGAAAACCGATAATTATCCAAGTGCGCGGGTAACGTCTAATAAAACGTATACATCTTTTGAGTAAGTATGTAATATCAAACATTTTGTGTAAAACGAGAACTTTACTTGTTCCTGTCTAAATTCCCAACACCCGCGGTGGTTTCTGACTACGTAGAGTCGTCGAGGCTCATCAAGACGTTTTCTATTCTACTCTCCCATTCATCGCAGGTCGCATGGGTTCTCCGCACAGATGCACCAATATAATTCGTTGGTGCGTGGAGTGCTTCGCGTTGCGGTTCTGTCAACTTGTCCAAGAACGGACGAAAGGTCTCATCCTCCCATAGTAGTGTCGTCAGACTTTTCCCAGTCTGATGGACTTGTGCAATCAACTTACGTGTATGGTCGTAAGCATCTGGAAACCCGTAAAATGCCATCAATAGGTAGATTGGTTCAGCAATTGTGTCCTCTGCACTCATATCAAGGTTGCGTTGCATATTATCCGCTTTGACATCCATTTCATCTAATGCACGTCGGAGTCGATAGATTGCATAATTAAAAGCAGTAAACAATTCTGTCACGAAACGACTGGAAGCAGAATTCGTGAGATCACGTTGATGTTCTAAAATGCTATCCATAAAGACAGTCTGCATGCGTGGTACAAACGCTTTCCACAGACTCTTTATGTTTTCATACGCCTCTGGATTGATTTTGTGTGGCATCGTTGACGAACCGACCAGTTGTGGGTTGTACTTCCTGCCGACCTCAGCAATTTCTGTGCGATAAAGATGGCGCATGTCGTCTGCAAAATTTGCAAGCACTGTATAGGCTGCGGTGACATGATATGCCACATCTGAGATAAACTCAGGTTCCACACACTGTGTAGAGGTGTGCGTGTCGGAAGGTTTCAATCCAAGTAGTGCCAAAAAATCTCCTTCTATCTGTTCTGGATGTTCATGGATCAAGGATAATCCGTTAAATGCACCAACTGCACCCGAAAACTGTCCACGTAGATTCTGACCTGCTTCATGTATCTTTTCGATTCGTGTGCCGAGTCTGCTGATGTAGAGTGCTAACGCATATCCAAAAGTTGTCGGTTCAGCGTGTTGACCGTGCGTCCTGCCAATTTGCGGTGTCTCTGCGTGTTCACGTGCTAAAGCAATCAGTTGCTTTTCCAAAGCAATCATATCCGGGACAATCACTTTTTCAATGAGTGCCTTGTAACGCATCGCAGTCGCTGTATCTAAAATGTCTGCTGATGTAGCGAAAAGATGTACATAAGGTCGCGCTTCTGGACTGATCTTACTTCGTATTACATTGACCAGGGATCGGATGTTATGTCGAATTCGCCTTTGTTCTTCGTAGACATCCTCAGCAGTAACCTGATCCACTGCTTTTTCAACTTCATCTGCAATTGCCGATGAACAGACACCGTAGTTTGCCAATGTACGCACCAACGCTGCCTCAACCTTTGCCTGATATGTGACATATCCTGCCTCAGAGACGTAGGGTAGGAGTCGTTTCATGAATTTCTCATCGCCGCCATAGTATCTAAAGTCCAATGGACTGACGGCTTCATATAACTGCATAGAACATTTTTCTCCAAGTTTTTTTGGTAATTGTATATTAAACTGTTAAGATTGTAAAGGGATTTATTGATAGGAATATTTAGTTTTATAAATGTTCGGATTTTCAAAAAAAGAACTCCACGGTAGTAGCGAACCGGGGAATGCCTTTCAGCATTCCCCTGGATTAGTCGATTTCCAGGATTACCTCATCAGGTGTTTCAGTTTAGAGTAAGTGTTTCTTAGGAATAGCACACCACTGCCTAAACCTTTTATCCCGATAATCTATAGATCCTGATAATCCTCGTTTAGACACAGGACATATACGGTTCACCCTCTCAATTTATGCAAAATTATTTACACTCTCAGCATTCCTTTTAACTTGCAGAAATCAAAAACTTTTGCTAAAATGGAAAGAAGACAACAATTCTATCATGTTTATCTGCTGACCGATATATTTCAGATAAAACTTTTGGATTTCACAGACAAATTTATATGGGAAGAAGATTGAAGAAGATCAAAGAATAACTATAAAATTACTGAACTTTTTGGAGGAAATATGAGTAATGAAGGTAAGTGTCCTGTGATGCATCAAACTCACTCACGCGGCACAATAGCAAATCAACAGTGGTGGCCGAATCAATTGAACCTGAAAATGCTGCACCAGAACCCACCCGAATCTAATCCGATGGGTGAGGATTTCAACTACGCAGAAGCATTTAATACAATTGACTTAGAGGAACTGCAACAGGACATTGAGAAGGTTATGACTACCTCACAGGATTGGTGGCCTGCTGACTATGGACATTACGGACCTCTATTTATACGTATGGCGTGGCACAGTGCAGGGACGTACCGGATTGGTGACGGACGCGGCGGTGCAGCTTCTGGTACGATGCGTTTCGCTCCTCTTAATAGCTGGCCCGATAACGCAAGTCTTGACAAGGCACGCCGATTACTCTGGCCGATCAAGCAGAAGTATGGACATAAACTTTCGTGGGCAGATTTGATGGTCTTCACAGGGAACTGCGCACTTGAGTCCATGGGGCTAAAAACCTTTGGATTTGCTGGCGGACGTGAGGACGTTTGGGAACCCGAAGAAGACATCTATTGGGGATCGGAATCTACTTGGCTTGGGGACGAACGTTACACTGGCGACAGAGAATTGGAAAATCCTCTCGGTGCTGTACAGATGGGACTTATCTATGTGAATCCGCAAGGACCTAACGGCAACCCTGACCCCGTCGCAGCTGCAATTGACATTAGAGAAACGTTCCGACGTATGGCTATGAACGATGAGGAAACGGTTGCTCTTATTGCTGGTGGACACACATTTGGTAAAACTCATGGTGCTGCCGATGCAGACGAGTATGTCGGACCCGAACCGGAAGGGGCTTCCCTTGAAGAGCAAGGACTCGGTTGGAAAAACACTTACGGCAGCGGTGTGGGTAGCGACACAATCACCAGCGGTTTGGAAGGTGCATGGACTGCCACACCAACAAAATGGGACAATAGTTTCTTTGAAAACCTATTCAACTACGAATGGGAACTGATAAAAGGTCCTGGTGGTGCATGGCAGTGGACACCCAAGGATGAATCAGCAAAAGATACCGTGCCAGATGCTCACGATCCATCAAAGAAACACGCTCCAATGATGCTGACAACTGACCTATCTCTGAAAGCGGATCCAATCTACGAAAAGATTTCCAGACGTTTTTACGAGAACCCTGATGCGTTTGCAGATGCGTTTGCAAAGGCATGGTACAAACTGACTCATAGGGATATGGGACCTCTCACACGATATGTCGGCTCATTAGTTCCAGCAGAACCGCAGCTATGGCAAGACCCCGTTCCTGAAGTAGATCATGATTTGATTGACGCACAAGACATCGCTGCCCTCAAGACAAAGATTCTTGCATCAGGACTCCCCATTTCACATTTAGTCTCATCTGCTTGGTCATCTGCGGCAACATTCCGTGGTACAGACAAACGCGGTGGTGCTAACGGAGCACGTATTCGTCTTGCTCCGCAGAAGGATTGGGAAGTCAACAGTCCACCCAAATTACGGACAGTTCTTCAGACGCTGGAAGAAATTCAACAGGAATTTAACAGTTCGCAGTCTGATGGAAAGAAGGTTTCACTCGCTGACCTGATTGTTCTTGCTGGGTGTGCTGCGGTGGAAGCAGCTGCTAAGAAAGCTGGTATCACTACGGAAGTTCCCTTTACTCCCGGACGTACAGATGCGGTGCAGGAACAAACCGATGTGGAATCGTTTTCCGTGCTTGAACCCACCGCAGATGGATTTCGCAACTATGTCGGAAACGGGCACGAGAGTACTTCAGAGCAATTGCTTGTGGACCGCGCACAAATGTTGACGCTTACCGCACCTGAGATGACAGTTCTCGTCGGTGGTTTGCGCGTCCTGAATGCAAACACATGTCAGTCAGAACTCGGTGTCTTCACTAAGCAACCTGAGTCACTGACAACTGATTTCTTCGTGAACCTGCTTGATATGGATACCGATTGGGTAGCATCCACCGCATCCGATGATGTGTTTGAGGGACGTAATCGTTCCACAGGTGAACTCAAGTGGACTGGTTCCCGTGTAGATCTCGTATTCGGTTCAATTTCCCAACTTCGCGCCATTGCAGAAGTCTACGCATGTGATGACTCACAGGAGATGTTTGTGCGTGACTTTGTGGCTGCATGGAACAAGGTCATGAACCTTGATCGTTTTGACCTTGTGTAATTATTCAAAGTTCGTAACTAACAGGAGCGTGAACACCACACGCTCCTGTTGCATTAATTCCACCTGCAACGTCAATCTTAGAAAAAGACTTAACCATTCCCGCCAGATCCTTTCATTTGGAGATCAATGAAAAACGATAAGAAATCTATTTTCGGTTGGTGCATGTATGATTGGGCAAATTCTGCCTATATTACTACTGTCCATGCTGCATTGCTACCCATATATTTTAAGGAAGGAATTGTTGGGGATAGGGGAGTTACTATTTTAGGACTAGAGTTTGAGGCAACAGAGTTATGGGGGTATATGGTCGGAAGTGCTGCACTGATTGTTTTTCTCTTTGCTCCTGTACTTGGTTCTGTCGCTGATTTTTCCTCAGCAAAAAAAAGGTTTCTTATAGGGTTTGCATATTTTGGGAGTCTGTTTGCCACCTTACTCTTTATCTGTAATCCTGGAGATCTGTGGTTGACTATTGTGCTTTATATCAGTTCACAGGTCTGTTTTGTTGGTGGTAATGTCTTCTATGATTCATTTCTACCACACATTGCTTCTGAAGATAAACTGGATTCTATTTCTGCAAGAGGGTATGCATTTGGTTATGTAGGGGGTTCACTACAATTTGGTCTTTCACTAATTTTCGTCACTATGCACGACACGTTTGGGATTAGCCAAACGATGGCTGTGCGTATCTGCATGGCAATGACAGGAATCTGGTGGGCAGGTTGGACGATAATTCCTCTAATACTATTAAGAGAGGACAGAACAACTCAACTGCTTCCTGAAGCATACCAGAATCGACCAAGAATCTTCGCATATCTTTCCGTCGGTATCAACCGTACAATTGCCACTGCAAAAAAGGTTGGTCATTTCAAACATCTCTCTCTATTTGTTATTGCTTACATGGTGTATAATGATGGTGCACATACTGTTACAAGTATGGCAGCAATCTATGGCAAAGGTGAATTAGGACTAGAAAGCACTCAACTTATGATTACACTGCTACTTGTTCAAGTTGTTGCGATCGGAGGTGCGTTGATCTTTGGGGTACTTGCTAAACGTATCGGTACAAAACAAGCAGTAATGTTTTCATTAGTGCTATGGAGCGGTGTTGTGATTTATGGATATTTTATCCATTCAGCAACCGAATTCTTTATATTGGGAATGGTGGTGGGATTAGTACTCGGAGGGACACAAGCACTTAGTCGTTCTTTCTATGGTGCAATGATTCCAGAACAAGCAAGTGCCGAGTTTTATGGATTCTTTTCTGTTTTTAGTAAATTTTCTGCAATCTTGGGACCTATGACATTTGGGTTAATTAAACAGGTAACGGGTTCTGCACGGTCGGCGATCATTTCAATAATTGTGTTCTTTATTGTTGGATTGGTATTGCTCGCATTTGTGAATGAGGAGAAAGCAAAAGCAGAAAAACGTGCATTTGATGTAAGTAATATCTGACACTGATACATTTATAATCACTTAAGTTGCTACCTACAAGATTTTAATCATGTAAATACCGTTTTTAATCTCTCAGGACTTACGCACCCAACGGTAGACGGGGAATCCTAATTGGCATTCATATCCTTGATTTGGTGCTTTGTAGGCGGGGAATGCCAAAAGGCATTCATACCGTTGATTTGGCACTGGAAACCGAAAAAATGTTGAAAAATACACCATTTTCGTCATAATTCTTCATCAAACCATGAAAACTGCGTAAGTCCTGAGAGATTGACTCATTTTCGTTCTATTTTTTAGCCGCCACTTTTAGTTTGCACCCTTATGACACAAACTATGGTAGATTATACAATTGGATATCTATTGGAAATCCCAATAAACAGACACCCAAAAAACTACAAAAACCATAAAAAATCATATATAATATATACAAAAGAAAAGCACACAACAAATACACTATGCAAAACCAACACTCAACACAAAAAAACACAAACAAAAAACCGTACCAAAAAATGAAAATAATTTTACCAAAAAGCACAACAAAAATACCGATAATGCCTTATAGATACTGGACGCATAACACCTTTTCAAAACCGTACCGTACGGTACGGTTTTGATAGTAGTAAATTCATAGGAAATCTAAAGTAATGCACAAACAATTTGCAGTGATTCCTCATAGAAAAAAGAACAAACCAAAATGCAACGACACCATATAAAAAACAGATATACAAGAAACTCACAAGAAAACATTACGTTTTCGAAAATAAACGCTTTCAGACCTTACTACGACTGATTTAAAATCCAATTTGCAAAACATACCACGGTATGTTATTTCAGACCACGTGGTCCGTTTTGCCAAATTCAGACTAACGACAAATTGAACGCCAAATTCTATTCTATAGAAGACTTTAGAATAATTGGACATTATGTTCGGTTAGGAAACCGAACCAACCAGGAGTGTTGTAGCAACTTAGGTATGTATAGTATTTCCCTTTCTGTTGAAAGATAAAAAGGAGGCGTATGAATGAAATTTTGGAAACATCAAAACCTACCTCATACACATTTTTTTAGACACGTTAACCTTTCCTATTGGAAAATAATTTGGATTACAACGTCACTGTTTCTGTGCATGATAGTCTCAATTATATTTTGGATGTCTACTACAACAGTTGCACAAGAAGGCAATACAGTTTCAGGACGACTTGTTGATACCGAGTGGAATCCGATTTCAGATATAGTAATCTATCTTTATCCATATAAAGATCCGGATCAACGCAACTCAAGTGGTTCAGGCGATTCTGTCCAGATTAAAACTGATTCAAAAGGACGTTTTTCTTTTTCTAACATTCATCATAAAGCAATTCATTTGTATATAGACAGCAGTTCTAAGATTGGTTTTGAGATTAAAGTTCTATCTGTAGAATTTGGCGAGATAACACTCTATCCATTCCGCGCATGGCATTGGTCATCAATCAATTTTGCATTAGATTCTGGTGCAAAAATGGAAAACATCGTCGTTACAGCGGAAATCAGAAAACGCACGAAAATTAGAACACGCGTTGTTTACGCAGATGGCACACCTGTTGCTAATGCAAAAATTTACATACTCAGGAAAACGAAATCTTTATTTAGGAACTCCAAAGGTGATAGACGGGGCGGATTTAGGACTGATTTAGATGGGTATATTATTGATTATCTTTCCGTTGACTATCCACCGAGATACTACATTACACTTGCTGTTGAACATCAAGGACTGTATGCAAAAGCGGTGCCTTTCATTCTGAATGACGATGTTGACATTGTACTGAAGTTAAACGGTAATCCTGGGTCAATTACAAAACCAACCGAAGTTTATGCCGAAATATATTCCGCTCTTGAAACACTCCTTGCTCCAACACCGATGTGGATTGCAAATCAGACTAATGGGCATGCTTATAAAATTACAAAACCTCAAACAATAAAATACTCGATGAACCAAGCTGATGCTGAAGGTGCTTATCTCCTATCAATCAACGATGAGTTCGAACAGAATTGGCTCAGTCATATCTATGGTACTGAACGTCTATGGATCGGTTTGAGTGATGTTGAAAAAGAAGGAAACTGGAAATGGCACAGCGGAGAACCTGTAAACTATACAAACTGGCTCCCATACCAACCGGAAAAAGGGAATACTGAGACAAAAGACTATGTGATGACAGGTTATTTTGACTGGGGATGGGAAGTATATGGCGAGATGGCAGGTGAAACAAATTTTTTCTATGTAAGGGCAATCCTTGAAAAACCAACAATACAGTTTTCTTCAGAACATGACTAAAAGGGAAGTTTTCAAATAGTCACAGTTTTCTATCTACTCAGGAGGCTGCCAATGAATTATCTAAATACAAAGCAAACCATATTCATCTACGTTGTTACAATGATGTGTTGTGTGATATTCAACGCTTGCAACACACAGAACACCCCTGCAACTTTATCTGGCACGCTTATTGATGTTGAAGGAAAACCGATTGCAAACCACATTGTCACCTTATATCCCATTGAGATGGGGGACATCGGTTCGGCTAAATATCAACCAATCACGACAATTGCCACATCTCCAGAGTTTATTACAGCGCGAACAAATAAAGATGGATCATTTGCATTCAGAGAGAAGATCAGCCAGGGTATGATTAGGATCGGACTCATCTCTCCCGATACTCTTAAAAAGTTACGCAAACCAGACTTGAAGGATTTTGACTTTAATACGAAATATAAGCTTATTTCAGTCAAAATCGGTGTCATGACCTTTTACCGAGATATACACGGTCCCGGTAGCACGACTTTTTCTTTTTTAACTGATCAAAGGATGAAAAATGTTGTAATCGTAGCACGTCGTGAGATGTGGATTGGAGGAAAAATCGTATTTAATGATGGGAAACCATTAACAGATGCACCCGTTACTTTCAAAACAAGTACTCGACAGAAAGACAAAACTGGTGAATCAAGATATGGAGATAGAATTCGCAGGACAGATTCTAAAGGCAACTTCTTATTGGATGTATCCTATCATAGTGAACCAAAATTATATAAGGTTTCAGCGGAATATCAAGGATTATCAGCAGAATCAAAGGAGTTTCTTATTAAAGGAAGCACACAGCATAAAAGTTTAATTTTGAAACTTAATGGTGACAGAAACGATATACCTGAAAACCCAAAACCACCAGAACCCCTACCCTTACCCGGTATGGTGACACTTCCTAAGAAACTCACACCTGAACAGTGGATTGTGAATCCCCATAATGGACACGCTTATGTAAAAATTCTCTGTGAAAACTTTGAGGCTGCCAAGGATCGTGCCTTCGCTGAAAGTGCATATCTTGTTGCAATTAACGATGAAGACGAACAAAAGTGGATATCAAGTGCATTTGGATATGAACTTTATTGGATTGGTCTCCAAAACAATGAAGAAGGCAAATGGCAGTGGATAAGCGATGAACCTATAACTTATACTAACTGGGGACCGGAGGATAGGTTCGTTGAAGACATCCTTAGGAAAGGTGAAAAAGAAGCTGCAGTTATGACTTTTGTTGAGGGGGAGTGGCATGCGGTGGCACCAGGAGATCTTTTTTGGACGTATACAAGAAGGGCAATCCTTGAAAAGGACAGTTGGCACACTGGAACACCTTCAGAGGATAGATAAACATGCTATACCTTGATAATTATCACCCCTTTCCATATACAAAAAAGGGTGGTAGCAGCCACCCTTATATTTACTAACAGAACTAACTAATTCGCCAATTGAAAAACAACAGGGAGTTCAAGACGTATTTGGCTTCCCATCTGTCCATCGGGGAAAGGCGGATAGGGTTCAGCATTTTGGACCGCAGCGAGTGCTGCATTGTCTAATGCACGCGACCCTGATGAAGTTGAGACCTTTGGATCCCTAATTGTTCCGTCCTTAAGGAGAGTAAAACGAATAGTGGTGCTGGAACCTTCTTCTAAATTTCGCACATTTGGCGGAAAACGTTGAACCTCTTTTATCCGTTCACGAACTTTCTTCAGAAACTCTGAAAATGTCTGCTTCGTACCTCCAAAATCAGCAGCACCCAATCCAAGGTCCTGTGAAACATTTAAATCCACAGCCGCTAAACTTGATCCCACGTCCATTTTCATTGTGAGTCTTGTGTTTTCAAATTTTGGTATTTCAAACTTTGGAACAGCAGAAACAATTTTCACTTGACGAACTTGCTGCACCATACCAGTGCCAATAGCATTAAGTTGCATACCTTCATCAGATGCGAGTTCAGTTACAGGTATTGTGAAATCTGCTGGACCCGTATTGATGTTAGCATTTGGTGCAATGGCGCCGGTTTTTGGTACGAGTACCTCAACGACTTTTGGACGGGCAGTTTTCTGTGTTGGGCGCGGGGCAATGGTGCGTTTTGTCTGTGGTGGGGGTTCATCAACCAGAACACTTTGTACCTTATCTTCAGTCATTTGTAACACTGTCTTTTTAACAAACCAAACACCCACGATTATTAGTGCTGCAGCATGAAGACCAATAGCCGTACCAAATGCGAATTTTTTTGCTTTTGCTTTCCACGCTTTGGACGCTTGACGATTTTGCCGTTGTGCATCAACCACAGTGATAGTAACTTCCGATGCTTTCTCTGCTGCAACACGTCTGGCAACGTTTGAAGCTTTTCTCCCAGCACCGTCAGTGGTTTCCATTTTTTTTCTAAGACGTTTTCTTCTCTGTTTACCAAATGTATAATTAGAGAGTGTGTGACTCATTCAGTTTAGTCCTCCAAACGGTAGATTTGTATCTTTGCTGAAATATAATATTTCATTATTTATGTCAATATGATATGAAAACTCATTATTGAACAGCAAAAATTATCTTTAAGGGTGCTTTTAACCATCATCAAAACTAAGTAGTTTGTAACGATTATTCATCATAACAACAGAACCGAGAATCTTCAATTCAGCTTTTTGTCCAACGGGATTCTGTAAAGTCAAAACGGTTCCACGTAAGAGCTGGAAACCATCATAGTTTTCTGCCGGTTTGTCAAATCGGATATTTACAAAGCTGAGATTACTACCACCGTATTGGCTAATCCATCTTTGCATACCGATGTTACATTTTTTGTTTAGATTTGCCCAAGCGAAATCAGGTGGATAACTACTTTTCGGAAACGCAGGATAAATCCAAGAAAGATATGTCTGCCTTTGCACCCGAAGTTGGTTTAATCTTTTAATATCCTTCTGATTTAAAGCGTCAACGACTGCCAAACCGAGTTGGTTTGGCGAGTCGAGACTGTTCTCCCATACTCGTCGCTCACACCCTATCAAACTGATGCTAAACAGTATTAATGCAGTCGCAACGTTTGAGAGGTAGCGTCGGGTAGAGATGGTGCAACGCTGCTTAATTACGTTCACGAATTGTCCATCCTTGTGTCCAATCATTGGACGGATCTATGCCACCGATAAAGCTTACATTGTCAAAGAAACTATCTGAAGGTGGTGTAGCTGGAGTGATTGAACCTGAACCGGAACCTGGCGTAAAGTTTGGGTTATCCTTATTGAATGGGTCTGCAAGATTTGGGTCTACTACTTGGTTGCCGAGACCTGTTGCCCAAGCGGCTTCATCAAACCCATCATCATCCTTTTCATCACCAAAGTTAACACTTCCATTCTCAAAGAAGACACTGTTTTTCACTACTAAATTACCACTGTTAGCTTGTTCGTGTGATGAAGGGGTATTGACATCCAAACCGACTTTGTTGAATCCAGTGACGATGAAATTAGCGTACATACCGGCAGCACCTTCACGAATCAACATACCGATATCGCTTTTAGGACCAACAGGATCGCCAACAAGCGTCACATTGAAAATAGTTGGTGCAGATCGGGGTAATGCTTCATTGTTGTCATCACTGTTATCGTTTTCAAATCCGTTGTCTGCATCGTCCCCGTATTGCTGTGCAATCCAGAATTGACCTTTTCCTGTCCATCCGTTAGTCCAGTCAAATGAGTCGTCACGCGCTCCTGTGACCAAAGCGTATTTGAGATCAACAGTGCCACCGAACATTTCTATACCATCATCTTGGTTCATGTGTACTTGAACGTATTCAATTACTGTACCCGAACCAACCCCTTGTAAGGCGATTCCGTTTAACTCGTTATCCGGACTAAATTCTACACCCGCATATTCAACACGGACATAACGTAGGACACCACTGTTGTCATTTGGATTATCTCCTCCGAATGAACCGGTATTTCCTTCACCGAAGGCATCAACTTCATGGTTGGTCGGTGCTCTACCATTGATGATTAAACCTCCCCATTGTCCGCGTCCACGCGATCCTATAGGTTTATCACTTGTCATTATAATAGGTGCATCGGCAGTACCTTCAGCCATAATCTTTGCCCCTTGTGCAACAATAAGTGTCCCTGGTGTAGTAGTTGCACTTTCACCATAGATAGTGACACCAGGTTCAATTGTAAGTGTTACACCCTCTTGCACAAATACTGCCCCTCGCAAAAGATATTCATTATCCGCTGCGAGTGTTCGATCTTCGACGATAACACCCTGTACAACTTCCACATCACCAACTATCATATCTCCATCACCAGGTTCGTCTTTGTCATCCTCGCCGCATCCGATTATAGCAAGGGATAACCCAATAGTGAAAATGACCATTAATTGAAAAATCCAATTAATTTTATCCTGTCTCCATAGAGACTTTAGGTTTGAAGTTATATTTGACATTAGCTTTACGAAGCTCCTTTTTGTTTTTACCTCACCCGAACTGAGAGTGAGTCGTTATAATTATGACAGAAATTTCCTTCAAATTTCTTGTCGATGCTTTAAGTTTCTTTCAAGTTAGAATACACAAAAAATGTTGCAAAATACTAACGATATTGTGACTTTATATCCCCTATACTTCAATACTTGTCAAACATTGAATATTTCTTGTTTGACTACGGACTTTAGGTAAACTATTGTACTTACTAAAGGTTATAACTTATACCAAATGAAAACGATCTACCGTTTTTGTAAATTACAGATGTCGCTTCTCCTTGTTTATAGTGCACTTCTGGATCGAGCAGATTTTTTGCAGATAAACTGAATTTGTATGAGTTCGCAACTGTTCGACTAAAACTTAGGTCTAATTCACCACGCGGTTGTTCGTAGACATCTGGTGCACCGTGGTTACCTACATCGGTGAGTCGTCTACCATAAATGTTATATGCAATTGAACTTGAAATACTCCAGATTGGTGCTTCATATCCTAAGGAAAAATTGATTATATAAGGACACTGTCCTTGTAATGGTCGTTCATCAGATGTTTGAATACCAATATCTTCAGGAAGTACGACCCTTGAATTAATAAATGCAGCATTTGTATTGATTGAAAAGGAACGTAATAATGGAGAGACGACACTTAGGTTTTGTCTTACTTCAAGTTCCAACCCGTAATTGTACGCTGCTTCTGCGTTTTCGAAAGTAATAAGGACTTCTGCTGTTGGTTGAATTATCTGCTCAATTGGTTTTTTAAAGTTCTTATAAAATGCGCTCACAGCAACGACACCACCTGCAGAGGTATCTTGAAAGACCTCCCAACGAAAATCAATATTGTCAATTAAAGTCCGTTCTAAGTCAGGATTTCCAAGCACAGTCCTACCACCGACAAAATCAGTATAATCAAATGGTGCAAGTTCTCTTAAATCTGGACGCGTGACTGTGCGTGAATACGCAAAACGCAAATTCATCCGTTCTGTCAACCGATAAGTCAAATTGAGACCTGGCAATAGGTCAAGTGTTTTCAAATTTGCTTCTATAGGTGTGGCATCAGGGGAAAACGGATCAAAACTGGTGAGTGCCTGATTGGAGGATTCCAATCTCAGACCACTCATCAACTGCCATTTCTTGGACAGTGATGTATCAAACATAAGGTAACATGAGTAGATAAAGTGGTCTGCAGAATAATTATCAGTTTCACGCGTAGATTCACGCAACTCAAAGACGCGAGGTGCAATGTGATTTGCTTCAAATAGCTGTTCGGGTGGTGATGACAAAATAACACCTTTTGCTTCTATGTTATCTGAAGGTTGAAATCTGAATCTTCTGACATCAAAAGCGCGATCTCTATACCGTACAAGTCCACCCAGTTTTATATCACCTTCTAATTTGAACAACATCGGCATCGTTAGATCTACTCTGGAGTTATAGTCATCATCTTCCAGATTGAAGAAAAATCGACTGCCGCTATGTGTAATATCTCGGAATGTATATAACGGAATTGGGTTGCCGTCACTATCTATTGCTATATTCCCATTTTCATCAGTTAAAACACCTGAATCTTCGTATATAGTTTCCCGTGTATCAGGTTCATTTCGCGCGGCACGAGAATAAGTAAGTCTCCATTCTAATGATACGTCAGGTTGATCCGTTTCAAGATCTGTACCTTCTTCAATAGTTGCGTCTTTTGATTCCGGATTTTCATCCATAGGAACGTTCTCTATTTCTGGGACACCTAAATAAAAACCGTGTGAACCCGCTAATTGTCCTGAGAAAAGTTGACGTTCAACATATCGTAGTCTTGCGCTACGCATATCTGCGTTTCGATCTCGGTTGAATCCTTCCCAAGTTCGCGTTTGGTCCTCTGCTGTGTGTGTCGTAAGTGTACGAAGACTCAATAGATGATCTTTTGATAAACGCAGACTTGTATTCACAACGCTACCCCAGTCTACTTCATGATTGCTCTGCTCTACACGGTAATCTGTTTTTGTAGTGAGGACATCGTTTAGTCCTATACCAAAATCCCGCCGTTCTTGTTGATTGTAACTATGACTATTGCCGTAAGAGATCACACCCAGATAACCTAACTGCTTACCTAATACAGTACTGCTATTACCTATACTAAATTTGTAACCTTGATTTACGGGAACAACAAAACGTTCTGCGGACCAAACATTTGAGAAAGCCCGTCCAAA
This sequence comes from Candidatus Poribacteria bacterium, assembly GCA_963663765.2. Classification (GTDB taxonomy): domain Bacteria; phylum Poribacteria; class WGA-4E; order WGA-4E; family WGA-3G; genus MSPOR6. Next base: position 265,262 of record CAXXUA010000005.1, read on the forward strand.
TTCTTGTATCTCTTCAGCTGTATAACCTCTTGTCGTGAAACGACCACGTTCACGAATAGGAATATCGTCAGGTTGTTCTTGAATTAAATCCGGTAAATCGCGAGAACCATCATCAAAACCCAAAAAGTCAAGACTTCCTCCGGAATAGGTCAAACCTTCTGTACCAGTCGCTTGTGTATTAAAACCTGTGGATATCGATAGCGACAACGTCAAAGCTTCAGGGAAGTCTTTTGTGAACACCTGAACAGAACCTCCAGCGAAACCACCCGGTTGGTCAGGTGAAAACGTCTTTACAGTTTGTAGACTTGAAAGCAAACTTGCCGGGAAGATGTCCATCGGGACAACCCGACGATTCGGCTCAGGGCTCGGAATCTCAACGTTGTTGAGAAGCGTATTACTATAACGTTCACCTAACCCACGAACAAATACATACTTACCACCAACAATACTGACACCAGTGACACGTCTGATTGCTTGAGCAGCCGAGGAATCTGGCAACCGACTGATCTCCTCAGTACTGATGCTATCCTCAATGCGAGAACTGCGCCTCCGTTTTTCAAGAAGACCCCGTTCCCCAGATTGACTCAACCGCACCCTCATATTGATTGCATCTAACTTGACTATTTGAGGTACAAGCGTGACCTGTAACGGTTCCAATAAACCTTCGTCGTTGACTTTTATATCGGACAAGACTGATCCGTTGTAGAATGGAGCGGACACTTGAAATGTATAAGTTCCAGCAGGCAATTCCAATGAAAAAGCACCAGTTTCATCAGAAACTGCCTTGATGTTTGTGTCTACAACCTGTATAATTACATCCGGAAGTGGTAATTCGGAATCACTATCTATTACAACACCTGTAATTATTATGGTCTGTTGTGTTTCCTGAGCAGCTGCATCACTAACTAAGATGAAGCACATGCCAAATGTAATAAACAACAATCCTATGCAAGGAACTTTCATTTTGCCTATCATTTTTAATCTTTTGGGGTAAGATAATTTCTTTTTTCTCAATACAACTCCAATGGTAGTGATATATTAACTTTAGAATGATACAAAATTGTGATATTTTTTTGGCAAATACAAGAAATTATTTTTTACGTGTATCAGACCCTATAAACCAGCAATAATTAACACCGAAATAATTTTCACTTACTTTATGAGGAAAGCCAATTTTTATGTTTGCAGAATTGCTAAGAAAAAGCACGCATCTCTTGGGATTATTCATGCCCATACTTTACTTTTTTTTGGAAAGGTCCAAAATGTTAGTCATCATCGGTAGTTTTACTTGTATCGCTTTATGTGTAGAATTAGCAAAATGGTTATTTCCTCCATTCCGAAATCTTTTTTTTAGGTATCTATCTATCCTGTTACGTTCACACGAGAAAAAAGGTGCTATCACAGGGGCGACCTACTATATCGCAGCAACGTTAATCAGTATTTTCGCCTTTAAAGAATCTGTTGCTATTACTTGTCTGTTTTTCATTGGATTGGGAGATACTGCAGCCGCATTAGTCGGGGGTCAATGGGGAAAAACAAAGTTGATTGGTAAAAAGAGTTTAGAGGGAAGTGTTGCTTGTTTTGCGGTCTGCGGTATAACGGCTCTTTTTTTAATACACCCTATTGTCGGTCTTACTGGTGCGTTTGTTGCTACCCTTGCTGAACTTTTGCCCCTCCGAATAAATGACAACCTTACAGTACCGCTTATTTCTGGTGGTGTGATGCAACTTATGAGTTATTACATACCACTATAATTTCATATATCAAAATATTAGGAAAAATAAATAAATCTTCTAAAAACTTTACATTCTCCAAACCGACAAATAAATTTGACTTCTGATACAATATACCGTATAATTATTTCAGAGAATCAAATTTATCAAAATATGATATGACTATGCTATTATTCTGTGACCATCATCATTCAATCCATTCCTGAGTAGGGCGGATTAGATGATGAGGTAATATTCTTATACATCATAGTGGACACGAAGCAAGGAATACTTGCTACTATCCCGGTAAACTAACCGCTCTCCTCCGCGCCGAACTATAGGCACGTTGAGACCATGGAGCAACTTGTTTGCGGGGTTTTTTGTTTAAAGGAAAGCACGTTTACAACTAATTTTATTGGAGAAGTATATAATGGAAAAGTTTACGAAACCGGAGGGAACAAACGATTTTCTACCGGACGAGATGGTGCAACGAAACTTTGCTGAAAATGTCATTCGTGAAACTTTTGAAAGTTACGGATTCGCACCGATTCAGACACCTTTGTTTGAATCCTTTGCACTCTTGTCCGCGCAATCTGGTGAAGAGATACGACATAAAATGTTTACGTTTGTTGGACCAGATCGCGTAGACTATGCACTGAGACCCGAACTCACTGCACCAGTCTGTCGACTCATTGCGAATGGAGACCTAAAACATTTACCTTATCCATATAAACTCTATTACATAGGACAGTGTGTACGTCATGAACCGAAAACAGATAATTTGGAGGTGCGGCGTGAATTCCGTCAGGCTGGAGTAGAACTGATTGGACCCGGTTCCCCACTGGCTGATGCGGAACTTATATCAATACCTGTCTTTGTTCTTGAGAAACTCGGTATCACACAAACGAAATTGCAAATCGGGAACACCGGAATATTTCGTGGGTTATTTAAGCAGTCCGTTTTAGACCCCAAGGATCTCAGTGAAGTAATTTTAGACATAAACCATCTTTCTCGACTCAGGACAGAAAGCACACAGTTAGACACAGAATCTCTGCAAAATGAACTCAATATGTTGCGCCGGATGCAAGGCGTTGACTATCAAGGAGAACATCAGATAAAAGCATCCGATATTCAGGAAATAACTGAAAACGACACTGCTACTTGGAAAGAGAAGTTACCGCAAATTGCTGAAGAAACCTACAAAGCAAAATGGTACAGATATTTCGGTATTTCAGAAGAAGTGGCGCACCGTTGCATTGAAGTGTCAAAAATCAGTGGAGATATAGATTCGGTCATGGGAGCATGGGAAACATATATAGGTGATAATGCACAAGATGTCCATCAACAACTTTTTGAACTATGCGAATATTTGGAAAACTTTCGTATTATGGATTATGAAATCAATTTAGGTATTACGCGAGGATTTGACTTTTATACTGGAACCGTTTTTCAGATAGAGTTAACAGAGAATAATGTACCAATCTGTGGTGGCGGTCGGTATGATAGGTTGATTGAAAGTTTTGGCGGTCCTTCACTTCCTGGTGCAGGGTTTGCGTTCCAGTTTGATTCACTTATAGAAGCATATTTGACTTCACAGAAATATCCCATTCAAACGAAAAAGGATTACTATATTGCTACAACGTCTTCGCATAATATCGATACAATACAACGTCTTGCTGAAGCTTATAGACGCGCAGGAAAGACCGTAGAAATAGATTTAATGGGACAGAACCTTCAAGACCAACATGACTATGCTGTTAAAGCGAATTACGAGTATGTGATACGAATTATACAAGACCAGATATTGCGGCGGATACAACTAAAAACCGGAAGAAGGGAAGAAATTCTCCTTGAAGATTTAGATGAATGGTTTTAGTGGATGCAGAGAATGACTTATTACCTTACAATTGAGGAAATCAAATATGGAAACAGAAAGGACTTTGAACTTACTTTTGCCGAAAGGCACTATTCAGTCTGAGACGCTTGAAACGTTTCAGCGTGCAGGCTATGAAATGAACGGGTACAAGTCAACGGACAGATCCTATCGTGCGACTTTTCAAGATGACAGTGAGATTCAGATAAAGATCTCTCGTCCACAAGAAATACCTGTTTACGTCGGTATGGATGACTTTTACGATTTAGGGGTGACAGGACAGGATTGGGTGGAAGAAACGGACGCGGATGTTGAGGAGGTCTTGCCGTTAGCGTATGGATATGTAAGCATTGTTCTCGCAGTTCGTGAGGAACGCGACGACATCAATACTTTTACAGATTTGGTGGACCTTGCAGATAGAAACATACGTATATCTACTGAATATCTGAACATCGCGGAGAAATATATCCTTGAAAAGACCGAAAACCGTGTCGCACCAGCAATCCTAACCCCGTGGAAACGGCTTAACACACTTGGCACATACCAATCCCCGATCACGCTGATGCTCTCTTTCGGGGCAACTGAAGGGAAACCGCCTGAGGAAGCAGATGCTATCATTGACAACTGTAGTTCAGCACGCACACTCAAAGCCAACAACTTAAAAATAATAGAAGTCCTGCGTGAATCGGAATCCACACTCATCGCGAACACGAAGTCACTAAAAGACCCTTGGAAACGTGAAAAGATTGACGAACTAAAGGAAACATTAGCAAAAGGATTGCTGCGGCGGCGAAGCCAAACACTTCCCGGACACATATAAGGAGCAAGATTATGTCAACTTTCATAAAACCGCGTGTACCACGTGGTATGCGGGACATTCTACCTGAACAGATGATTCGTAGGCAATATGTGATAGATGTTATCCGTGATGTGTTTGAGGAATTTGGGTTTGAACCGTTGCAAACACCCGCACTGGAATTGTCTGAAGTACTCACGGGTAAATATGGACCGGATGCAGAAAAACTAATCTATCAGGCTGGACATACGGGTGGAAAAGAAGACATATCCCTTCGCTACGATCTTTCTGTGCCACTCTGCCGTGTTGTTGCGATGTATCCACAGTTACCGAAACCGTTCAAACGGTATCAGATTGATCCTGTGTGGCGTGCTGAACGTCCACAAAAAGGACGTTATCGTCAGTTTTTTCAATGTGATGCGGATACCGTCGGCAGCGAAAGTATGTTAGCGGATGCAGAAAATGTAAGTCTGATATTTCAAGTATTGTCACGCCTTGGTTTCAAGCAGTTTGAGATCAATATCAACGATAGGAAACTGATTACTGCAATAGGACAATATGCTGGTGTTCCAACTGCACAACTCGGTGGACTTTATCGTTCTATTGACAAATTGGACAAGATCGGTGTGGACGGTGTCATCTCCGAATTACAGGAAAATGAGATACCTGAAGATGTTATTAACAAACTGATCGGATTGCTGCAAGTTGATGGTGATGCTGCAGATGTACTAACTGAGATGAATCAGCGACTCGGTAGTTTAGAAATGGCACATGAAGGTATTGCAGATTTGGAAAAACTAATCAATTTTCTTACAACCCTTGGTGTACCAGAACAGTATTACAGAGTTAACGTTGCTATGGTGCGAGGTTTGGAATACTACACCGGACCTATATACGAAACGGTTGTTGAAGAACCGAAGATATGTAGCATCACTGGTGGCGGCAGGTATGACGAACTTATCGGAAGTTTCAGCAAACAGAGTTACCCCGCAACAGGAACAAGTTTTGGTATTGAACGGATTATTGATGTGATGGAAGAATTTGATATGTTTCCAACTACTGTAGGAAAAACGGTAACACAAGTGCTCATGACCGTTTTTGATGACCAATTGATGGATGAATCACTGAAGTTAGCAACTGTGTTAAGGCAAGGTGGCATACGAACAGAGGTATATTTCCGTCCGACCAAAATCAGCACGCAGTTGAAATATGCCGGTAATAAAGGCATACCTTATGCCGTCATTCTCGGCTCGGATGAGTTAGCAACGGGGAATGCAGCTGTTCGCAACTTGACAACCAGAGAACAGGAAAATGTTCCATTGGATAAAGTTGTTGATAGGATTAAGTCTATGATAGCAACAACATCGGACTAAAGAGATGAGGGTAGTTCTTGAACGACAGGTATGACATAGCTGCGAATCGTAAATCCATCCAATGTATCAGTTTCTAAGCGGGATTCAGCTACTTGGCGATGATCAAAGACGATATAGTATCCTTCAATCGCACCTTCTGATTTAAGATAAGCAGCAAGTTGCCGTTTTCCCGCCTGATGGCGGCGGTCATTTTCCCAAATCTTAGTTTCAACAATATATTTCTGTGTGTTGTGAAGGATGAGTAAGTCTATTCTTCCGCGTCCTGTTTGGACTTCAAGGTACATTCAAGACCGTTAATGAATGGTTGAAACGCTTGCATGATACAATACTGATAGATTGGATTTACAATCTTACACATTCCATCTACACCTTTTGCAATAACTCCGAAAGTTGTGAGTTGTTTGATTGTGTCAATATGTATATTATACTGCACGCCTTTTTCGTAAGAAACTATTCTCATGAGTAGATTTTCAAAACGGGAATCTCTTTTAATATTTGTAAGTAAATGGTTTATATTGACGTTATCTTCTTCAAGTAAAAACGCAAGTCCATTAGAAAAATGCGACATCGTAATTGTCTCAGTATTTGGAATTTCTAATTCTTCAGTTATTATTTGTGCTAATCGGTTCACAAGGAACGGTTGACCAGCAGTTTGCTTATGAAGTGCATCAATTACTTCTGGTGAGAAGGATTGTCCGGTATCGTCTGTATATTGTCCCAACAACTCTTTCACCTGTTGTTGGGTGAAGTTCGGTAAGTTGAACTCATCTTGAATATTGAATGGTGAAACGGATCTATCGTAGTTCAGTTGCGTGATGCTTTTGACACCAACGATGCCGACACTATGGGGACAGCGCGTTTCATCGGAAAGGTAAATATCACGAAGCGAATGAAGAAAATCACTGAGAACGGACTGAGGGATTCCATCAAACTCGTCTATAATCACTACTACCTTCTGGTCGGTATATTGACTTTGAAGAGTATTGGAATACTGCTCAAAAAAATCCATCATTGAAATGTGATTTGTTATTTTCGTGTTCTCAAGAAAACTGCTAAGTATCCCAGATAGGTTGTCTCCTCTCTTTAGAATAACTTGAGTGATTTCCTTACATATCCTATTGCATAATGCTTCGTAAAATTCTGAGGGTGCGAGATTGCTATACGCTTCAAAATTAAGTTGAATTGGAAAGTAACTTGACGAATTGGTTACAAGCGTGTCAAGTGCCATTCGGAAGAAAGTTGTTTTGCCTGTTTGACGGGGTGCAAAGAGTACGATGTACCGTCCCTCTTTCACGCGTTGGAGAAAATCATTGATTTCCTCGCTGCGTGGTACAACATAGTGCTTTCCGGGATATACACGTCCCTGAGTACCAAAACGTCTCATTTTATCACCTTTTCTTATTGAAATTCTTAGCAATAAATTGTATCACATCATTTGATGCAAGTCTATAGATAATTCGGGTGTGTAAAGTTATTGCACAAACTACTCATTCTTCATTGTAAGGCGAGGCTCTGTGCCCGCCCCAACTGATTAAATGAGAGATTGCGGGACACAGAGCCATAATGAGTTTTGACGTTCAAGTTGTGTATTCGTAGGGGCGTGGTTGCCACACCCAATCTACGCAAACTTAATAACCAAAGGGGTTGGGGAACCCAACCCCTACGAATTCAACTACCGATTTTGACTGTCAAACTTCATTAGGTGTCAATATAAAGAAATATTGTTAATATTAACCATACGCTTCAGTCCCGTAGGGACGATATGTTTATAGAAATACATATCCCCACGTCTTTTTAGTCCCGTAGGGACGATATGTTTATCCTTCTATGTCGTTCCTACGGAACTAAAGAGAGGGGATGTGATAAAGTCTTTCTATAAACATTGCGTCCCTACGGGACTAAAGAGAACAAAAGTTAGCACATCTGTGCAAAAACTTTACACACCCGATAATTCTGTTCGTTGTCATCAAATATGATCTGTATATTCAAATACAAAGAGAGATAGATTATGAAACTTTACAAGCGTTCGCGTATCCTTTGGAGCATTATTGCACTTGGAAGCATTTTCCAGATGGTGCATCTGACTTTTGTTGGGTGCAGCCATACCACGCCATACTATCATCATGATTTACCTGTAAGTGCGAAACAGGATGTTGCATCAGAAAGTTCATTACGTTACCGTATCTTGTTGATTGGGGACGGTGGACAACCGAAGCCAGATGAACCGGTTCTAAAGACATTGAAAACCTGGGCACAAAAAGATCCTGAGAAAACAAGCATAGTTTTTCTGGGAGATAATATGTACCCTGACGGAATGACAGAAGAAAGACTGCATGAAGCATCAACACGTCTTGATCCCCAAATTGAGGTCGTGACTTCCACGACTGCTCACGGATTGTTCATTCCCGGCAACCATGACTGGACAAATGGTGATGCAGAAGGTTATCAGGCAATTCTTTCCCAAGAAGATTATATCAACAAAGCACTCACACGAACTCCAAATTTCCTACCACAAGGTGGCACTCCTGGTCCGACTGTTTTGGATCTTCCAGACATTTCACCTGTTGTACGTGTCATTGTGCTTGATACACAGTGGTGGCTACACCAAAACGAAAAACCACAGAAAGCAATAGAGTCTATCATATCTGAACTCAAAGACACATTAGATACTGATTTTCCAGTTGTTGTTGTTGGTCACCATCCATTACAAACCTATGGAACACATGGTGGTTTTTTTAGTTGGAAGGCACACCTTTTTCCACTGAGAGAATTAGAAAAATGGTTATGGGTGCCTGTTCCAATCGTTGGATCTCTGTATCCATTGAGTCGGTGGTATTTCATAAGAAATGTTCAAGACCTAAACAATTCAAAATATAAAGAAATGGTTTCACAACTTAACGCTGCCTTTACAGCAACGAAAAGGACACATCTATTAATATATGCTTCTGGTCATGAACATTCTCTGCAGGTATTGAAAGGTGAAACCACAGATTACCTTCTTATCAGTGGACTCGGTTCCAGTGAAAAGGCGACAGAGGTAGGTCATGGGGTTAACACATTATTTTCGCATCAACACTCAGGGTTTATGTCTATAGATTTTTTGTCGGATAAGAGAGTCTTACTACGGGTGGTTGAACCGAATGAAAAAGAGGTGCTATTTCATCATTGGTTGAAATAGAACACCCCAATTGTATTCATCTTTATTTCTGTTGCTCATTCTAATCAGTATACTTCAGATATTCCATCTGCTGCAAGTATGGCTCAACATCGTCTAATTGATAACGGATATCGGTTAAGTCAGATGCTACCTGATTTAAGTCTGTTTTTATTTGTTGATACTCCACTTGTGCTTTATTGGGAAAGTACCCAGTTTTCTTAAGAATATTGTCGGTAATCAACTTAACAGCAACAAGTATTGTAATCGCTAAGAAAACTGATGCAGTTAATGGCAACAATAATAGAAAAGCTGCTAATCTAGTCATTGATATACTCCTTTATTCAGCAATACCTTTTGCAATTTGTAAAAGTTCTCTCATCTGTTTTTTGAGTCCGGTAGTTTCGTCACGCAAAAGCGAAACTTGTTCCTGCAAAGCAGTTATTTCACGTTGGGATGCACCGTGTCTATAACCGCGTTTCTTTTCCGTATAGGATATACCCATCCAGACACACCCAAGTACTGTTATGGTAAAAGAAGACCCACATATTATCAATCCTATTAGTACAATTCCTGACATTGTTATTTCTCCCTTTATGTTTGAATAATGCTTAATAGAGTATTTTCATTCTTTAAAGGATAGTTAAATCTGTTGAATTTATGCATATTATAAACCAATTATGAGCTACTTATCTTTGTTCTTGTTAGTGTAGATTCCTATAAACTTTATATTCTGTTTTTAGTCTAAACTTAACAAGTTTTACACGAAATAGCTGAACGGAGGTAGAAAATGCTTACGCGTAAACAGAAATTAGACTTTCATGAAAATGGTTTTATTAAAATTTCTGGTGTTGTACCAAAATTAATGGTGGATACTGCACGCAAATTGATTAATCACTCTATCGGTCATGTTGGGATGCACAAAGAAGATTTAGAGAAGTTTCGGGCACAAACCTATTGCAATGAAATCCGAAATGCACCGCAAATTGTTGATATTTTCAGTAAAACGCCTATCCAGAATATTGCGGAATCATTGATGGGGAAAGGCAAAGTACAGGAACCAAAAGCAGCGCAGATCGCTCTTAGATTTCCGATACAGTTGAATAGCGACCCAAATTTACCACGTGGACATTTAGATGGATTGGGAAATGGTAGAAATGGGAATCCAAAAGGTACATACCGTCGCGGTTTTTCAGCATTAGCCGTTACTTATCTGGCAGATGTCCCTGAGCAGTTTAGCGGTAACTTCACTGTCTGGCCAAAATCACACAGTTTCTTTGCTGACTATTTCAAAAAAGAGGGACATGAGGTGTTAGCAAATGGAATGCCACGTCCAGAACTCCCAGAAGGTCCCACACAAATTACTGGCAAAGCGGGAGACGTTGTCCTTACACACCACCAAATAGTACATTCAGCGGCACCGAACGCATCCGCAGATATTCGTTATGCAGTGATCTTTCGTCTGCGTCATGTGGATTGTTCAGAGAACGGACATGATGGTTATACAGATATTTGGCGTGAATGGCCTGGAGTGCAAGCAGCGGTTGAAAGGAAAAATGCCCAAAAATAGTGGTAATAAAGAAACGGGTGATCTATATGAAACACCCGTTTAGTTGCTTTATTTGTTGTTCTTAATTTCAGCCCATGTAGTGCTCAATTTGTCCGCAGGCTCAATAGCAAATGGATCCGTAGGTGCTTTAGCAAGATGTTGTATTTCATCTGCAGAAAGTGCCCGGTGAAACATGAAGAATTCATCCATCAAACCTTTGAAAGCCCATCCATCAGGACTCACAAATCCATCAAATTCCGCAGTCTCAGAACCGACCCCGATGAATCCATACCGTTGTGATTTCGTTCCAATCATGTTGCCAGTTGTAGACTCCAATCATGTTGCCAGTTGTAGACGTTGGTTGCTCAACATCCACTTCACCATCAACATATATCCGTTTCATCTCACCGTCGTATGTAGCAGAGACATGATGCCAATTATCATCGGTTACTTTAATGTCACCGTGCCAATCTTCTATGGGACAACAGATGTCAAAGGCGACATAGTCAAATTGTTCAATTGCAGCATCTCCAGCTGCAAAACGGAAATAGTCACTTCGGTCCCACGAAGCAATCAGGCCTCTTTGTGGCGTTTTAATCCATACCGCAAGCGTTAGTTCCGGTATACCCTCGGTGTAATTTAACTCACGAACAGAAATGTATTCGGTTCCAGCACCAGGAAATTCCATACATTCATTAACCCGACACTCCGCACTTCTGATTTGCGTTTTTCGATAATAATTTGATAAACCCGCGTGGAGACTATATTTAGCAAACAATTTCAATTTAAAATGATAAAATAACAAGTTCGGTTTTGTCTCAAAATATAGAACTCAAAATCACCATTATTTTGTGCGAATCCTTGTGTGATACGGGTTTATCCCAATATTATAAAAATGTATTAAAACAAGTGCGGAGTGTAGGATTAACCATACCTTCATTCACAATTTTGAGATTGCTTCCACGTATTAAACCATCATACCCATTTTCTGAATGATCCAAAACATCTCCACCATGAAGTGAGTCTGAGTCAAAACTATAATGGATGACCAATTCAGCTTTACTAACTAATTGTGCATGAGAAGTTACCGTTGACACTGTTAAAATAAGTGTTAACGATATTAACTTGAAAATAAAAGAGGTACTCATTTTTAACTCCTTTTATTTTTTCAACACCTATAAAGATGTTAAAGTTTTCTTATTTTTGATTGGATTTCACTATAAACAAACAAGTAACAATCCTGTGAATTTAGTTTAGGCGTTCTTAATGATGATTTAGTCTGTGTATCAACGACTGATAACAAGGCTAACACTCAATTTGAATTTAATTGGAATGTGATCAAAATGTAGGTTTTACTTTCTGCTCTTTATGTGTGCCCATGTGGTGCTCAATTTATCATCAGGGTCAACAGCAAATGGTTCTGAAGGTGCTTTAGCCAGACGACTTACCTCATCTGCAGAAATTGCTCGGTGAAACAAAAAAAACTCATCCATTAGTCCATTGAATACCCAACTGGGTCCTACACCCGCATCAAAAGCAGCTGCTTCTGAACCAATTCCGATAAAACCGAAACGAGACACAGCTTTCCCGATCATCTGTTCGTTGGTGTCTGTTGGAGCTTCAACATCCAATTCGCCATCAACGTAGATGCGTTTCATTTCAGCATCAAATGTTGCGACAACATGATGCCATTCATCATCAGTGACTTCAACGTTTCCGTGCCAATCTCTGATGGGACAACAGACATCAAATCCAATAAACGTTAGATTACCGAGTACGTCATCACCAACACCAAAACGGAAAAACTCACTACGATCCCACGATGCGATCATACCTCTTTGAGCAGTCTTTACCCATACAGCAAGTGTAAGTTCCGGAAAAAGGTCTGAATAACTGTGATTTCGTACTGAAATATAGTCGGATGCTACACCGGGGAAATCCAAACATTCATTTGCTTGTCCATCGTCGACTATTTTGAGACTAGCACCTTTGATCAACCCATGATTTTCATTTCCTGAACCATCCAAGATATCTCCATCAACAAGTGTATCAGCGTTAAAACTATAATAGATGATTAATTCATCTGTGCTGATCCCTTGCGCGGAGACTGTCAACACAGGTACTGTTAGAAAAAGAGCCAATGTGAATAACTTAAAAACAAAAGAGAATTTCATTTTTAACTCCTTTAATTCCTTTCAACACCTAATAAAGATGTTAAGGTTTTTCCTATTTGATTGAAGTGCCTTTGTAAAACAATCATGTGTAAATACAATGTAATGAGATTAGAGTGTTCTTGATGTTGATTGATTCTACACATCAACGACAATAAACAAAGTTAACTCTCAAATTAACACCTAATTGGTATGTGATTGAATTACACGTTTACTTTTTATCTTTAATTTGAGCCCATGTAGTACTCAATTTTCCTGCGGGTTGTACGGAAGTTAGAGGATCTGTCGGGGCAGCAGCGAGACGCGATACCTCATCTGCAGTAAGTGCCCTATGGTACATTAGGTATTCATCCATCAAACCGTTGAATGCCCAACTAGGACCTACGTTAGCATCAAAAGCAGCAGCTTCTGAACCAATTCCGATAAAACCGAAACGCGTTATATCCTTTCCGATCATTTGTTCGTTGGTGTCTGTTGGTGCTTCAACATCCAATTCACCATCCACATATATGCGTTTCATTTCAGCATCAAAGGTAACAACAACATGATGCCATTCATCGTCCGTAACGACGACGTTTCCATGCCAATCTATGATAGGACAACAGACATCAAATCCTACAAAGGTCAGATTACCAAGAACATCATCGCCAGCACCAAAGCGGAAAAATTCACTGCGATCCCACGATGAAATCATACCTCTAACACCTGTCTTAATCCATACAGCGATACTCAGTTCTGGGAAAAGAGTGGAATAACTTAGATTCCGTACTGAAATATAGTCTGATGCAGTACCAGGGAACTGTATGCACTCCTTAACTTTGCCATCATCCACAATATTAAGATTGGTGCCTTTTAGCAGCCCATGATTCTCATTTCCGGATCCATCTATGATTTCTCCATCAACAAGTGAGTTCGCATTAAAACTATAATAGAGCATTAACTCATCTGCGCTGACCCCTTGCGCGGAAACTGTCAACACCGGTACTGTTAGAAATAGTGAAAGAATTATTAGTTGAAAAATAAAAGCCGTTTTCATTATAGTTCTCCTGTATGAAATATACAACCTATCTCGTAAATGGTTGGAGGGGGTTCTAACCCCGATTCACCAGACACACGTTCTGGTGAATCGGAACAAAATCACATGAATGAGATACACTGTAGTTTTTATTAGCGCGAAAATTACAGTCAGACTATGTATATCCACCTACTCCTAACAAAATCCGATCTTCTTCATCAGCGTCTTTGAGAACGGTTTGAGTTAACCCATCTTCAGGTGGAACACCTCCGTGTGGTGACTTTCGTAACCACGTTGGTGTGTAACTTAAAATTAACAATCTCCGCTTTGAGCGAAGGGTTGGCAAAGCACGATGCCAGAGATTACCGTGAATAAGTAATGCATCTCCAGCTTTTACATAGAGTTTAACTTCACCATCTATTGGTTGGTATTTATCCGGTGTTGCTTTGTCTAACCAGTTGTGAGAACCGGGGACAATCGCAACAGCACCGGTATCTGCGTTTAAATCATCAAGATAAATCAAGCAATCAACACTGTGTGGACGCGAGAACCAAGGTGGTAATGGGTTTGAGATGACCCGCAAGTGTTGATGCCATGGTGTTTGGTGTTGTCTGTCGTCGCCAGGGTAACTAATTCGCGCACTTAATGCTCTTAATCTGACCAGTGGTCCCATCATTGCGCGTGCAATTGAAAGCACAGGTTGAAATTTTAGAAGTTCAAGGAACACTTCATCTTTATCCATCAGGTGACGTGGTATGAACCCCCATCCACGTTTTGAAGAAATCGCCTTATCACGTTTTTCCCATTCACGTTCTTCTAATCTATCAAGCGCATCTCTTAGTTTTTGCAGGTGTTCTCCTTGAAAGAGACCTTCACGTATTAGGTATCCTGTTTCAGCAAAGGTTTCTAACTCAGTGGTGGTTGCATGTACATCCACATCCCAGTGTTGCTTATTTTCTCTGGGGTTAAGCACATTTAATACTTCATAGTGCAGTGTGTGATTGTTAATCATTTCTTAGAAGCCTTCCATTTTCCAAAATCATCTTGAGAAAACGTGAATTCAGCAATCCCTTCAAAATCGCCATCTACATACGACGTCACACCCAAGACTTTCCCAAGTCCCGTAACGCTACCACTAACTTTAATCTTCGCGGGCCAATACTGGCGTTCTTTGTTGTATTTACCCCATTCCTCTATTTTTACTGTCTTTATTTTTATATCCTTAATCCCAAAAATCTTTACATCATCTGAGTTTTTTACCCAAGCAAGTGGTACATTTTTACCAAGTTTTTCTTCTACAAGTTTCTTTACATCAACTTCACTCGGTTTTTGTGCGGAACACCCAATAAATAACGTGAGCATATAAAAAATCGTAATTGATAGTGTAAGAAATTTATATATTGGTTTCAAGTTATTATTCTCCTAATAGATGGTATGTTAGAATGTTATTATTAAAGTATTTTTATTGAAGGAACTTGTTTTACTTTAGTAAAAATTATATCCGAATATGACGTTATTTCAGATATTTTCCTGGAATACGTGAACCGGGGAATTGTCCGTTTTCATCACGATTTACGATAGGTTCTGGTATTTCGGCTTTCCAGTAGTCGGGAACTGTATTCGGTCGACTGTGCCACGCCAATATTAACGTGCGGCGTTCGTCAGTCTGATTTCTATGTGTGGCGTGTAACAGACGTGCATCTGCCATTACCAACGAACCTGCTTTGGCACACACACTCACCTGATCAGGATGGTCACAGAACATTACGGGATGGTCTTTCTCAATAAAACGCGCGCCTTGTTCATGTGCAGGTACAAGTATGTTATGCAAATCGCTTCGTTTTAAATGTGAGCCGGGAATCACTTTCAAACATCCATTTTCAGGTGTAGTATCTGTAAGATAGTAATTGAGAAAGATAGTTTGGGGCCACGGGGAACAACTGAGCGGATCATTCCAACGCATCCAATCTTGATGCCAATAAAGAGGTGGACCACCGGGTTCTTTTGTTAAGATGATGATACCGCCAGATGCAGCAAAATCTCCAAAACCGAGTTGTTCTAACACATCACGTGACGGTTTCCATTCCAACAACTTCTGAATATGCGGATTATTTGCACCATGCACATTCACATGTTGCCCTTGGTAGATCATCTCCTTAGGTTCAACATGTCCAGCGATTAGACGTTCCGTTTCATCGTGCAATTCCTGCAGGAAATCTTCTGATAAGACATCATCAACAGCACAGAAGCCATCCTCCAGCATCTGATTACGTTTTTGCAAGGCTACTTCGCGATTCATGCAATATCCCTCTCAGTGAAATACAATTATTTCTATTTTACAAAATTATTTATATCAAGTCAACTATTTTTATCAATTAAACCAGAAAAATATCTGTCTTGAATTCCTTTCTACACTATGCTATACTTTCCAAAAAGGAGACATCCATTCTATGGTTACCCAAAAAGATATTCAAGCCACTTGTGACGACATCGTGCGTGAATTCTCGCCGCTTCAAGTCGTTCTGTTTGGGTCTTATGCGTATGGTAACCCAACAGAACACTCGGATGTTGATTTGCTGGTCGTGATGGATATTCCAGAATCTGAGACAAGTCGTCAAGCAGCAGAGATTTGGAAACGTATTCCACGACGGTTTAGTATCGATCTGCTGGTACGTTCGCAAGAAGAAATCGCATTTCGTATTTCTCATAACGACTGGTTTCTTCGAGAAATTACCGAAAAAGGTAAAGTCCTCTTTGGAAATTATTGTTTTTCTAATCAACCTGTCAAGACGGTAAAGGACGGTATGAATCCAATAACACTCGAATGGATAGAAAAAGCTGAAGGCGATTACACCACAGTAATGTTGTTACAGCAGAGTCCAATAGCAAGCAAAGATGTCATTTGCTTTCATGCACAACAGTGTATAGAAAAATATTTAAAAGCATGGTTACAAGAAGCAAATATACAGGTTCCAAGAACCCATAACTTAGAGGAATTGCTGAGCTTAATTGTTTCAACAATACCCGCTTGGAATTCTTGGGAAGCGGATTTTTCAACACTGTCATACCATGCTGTAGACTTTCGCTATCCCGGTAAGTCAGCAACAGAAGAAAACGCAACGCATGCAGTGAAAACCTGTAATATGGTTCGGAAAGCGATAAGAACTAAATTAAAACTACCTGATAACGAAACAGATTCAATGGTATAAGAAGGTATGCCTACAAGAAAGAGAGGAAAAATGGAACGTACTCTACTTATTCATCCAGACACACCTGATATTGATAAAGAACACGGTTTTTCTAACATCAACGGACCATCGCTTGTTCGTGTACCTGAATGGGTAGACGAACCGTTAGGTAAATACTATCTCTATTTTGCTCATCATCGTGGTGCATATATCCGTTTAGCTTATGCAGATGAGTTTGAAGGTCCCTACTCAATTTATCAACCTGGTGCATTGCATCGTGATACGACTGTTTTCAAAGGATGTGATCACATCGCTTCACCAGATGTTCATATAGATGAAGATAACAAACGCTTCATAATGTATTTTCACGGAAATTACCGCGGTGGACAAGCAACCTGTTGGGCAACCTCACCGGATGGCATCAATTATACAGCAACGCAGACATTGGAGAAACAGCAAGGACCCTATTTTCGTGTTTTTTGGTGGCAGGGTCTCCCTTATGCAACGAATCACAACATGCTGAATCGAGGTAGAACACCTGAATGGACGACAGCTTTTGATAGACGTGAAACTCCCCTGTTTCCAGGTAAAGGCAGAGATGGAACACCCCGCCATACTGCAAATCATCTTGTTGGCGACACTTTGACCGTCTATTACTCACTATATGGAGATACTCCAGAACGTATCCTAAAAAGCACTGTGCAACTAACGGAAGATTGGAATGAGTGGCATCCATCTACACCGACAGAGGTTATCGCACCAAAGTATGATTTTGAAGGTGTAGATATTCCGATTGTGCCATCAACAAACGGACTTGACAGAGTACCCGTGCATCAACTTCGCGACCCAGAAATCTATTGCGAAGGTGAAGATCTTTGGCTTCTTTACTCTGTAGCGGGTGAACAAGGGATTGCAATTACGAAACTTTCTCCTAAATAACCTATGTTGCTACATAGTAGCATAATCATTTAGATTGTGCATGTGAGTGCGCAAACTGACAGTGGACAGTACATAATCTTGTGAAAATCAATTCTTAAGTGCTATGGGTAATCCTTGTAGAATTTTCTGCTTCTAACTCAACAAATCTGTAGATCTGTCGTAGAGAAAAATCCGCATCAACGGATTTCAACATGAGGTCATTTTCAAGATGAGGTCATTTTCAAGAGAAGTGATTTCACTTAACTGCCATAACATCCCTTGACGCGTATAGTGTTCAACTCTCACTTGATCCTGTGAAATAAGTACATAGTCTTGCAATGATATTAATTGACGATACCGTCTAAATTTCTCGCCTTTGTCATACGCCTCCGTAGATTAAGAAAGCACTTCTATAAGGACTAATGGATTAATTAGAGTGTCAAATTCACTATCTTCAAAGCGGGGTTTTTCACAGACAACAGATATATTTGGATAAAAGTAAGATTCTCCTGCATTAATTCCAACACGCATGTCACTCGTAAAAACTCTACATCCCCGCTCTACTAACTGATTGTAAAGTCCGTTTGCAGTATTCATCGTGATAAGATTATGCGCCATACTTGCACCGGACATAGCAACAATCTCTCCGCTCAGATATTCGCTTTTGACCGTTGCCTTACGCTCTGCGGTGATGTATTCCTTGGGAGTCAAAAAGGTTTGTGCTGCAATTGATGACATTTGTGTTTCCTATGGGTGGATTTAATGATATATGTTCTGTCCACTTATAGTGGATTTTAGAATTATTTTTACACTTTCAGGTGTAGGAGGGAACTCCGATTCCCGACTATCAAGGCGTTCAGTCGCGATTCGGAGATCGCTCCTACAGAAAAAGTGTAAACTTAATTGTATATTTCACTATAATACCACAATATTCTATCAAGTAAAATGTTAATTGTAATAATAACACTTTGCCTGATAGATTGCAACAGAACTTTACCAGGGGCAGTGTAAAGATTTTGTCACCCTTTTCGTCAGAATCGCGGATTACACGGATTTCTCGGAAAAGAATTATACATCTGTATTCCATAAATAGCATTTATTCTATTCATACAACCCTATGCTGGTGTCTTATTCGCGTAATCTGTGTATTCGGCGTAATCGGTGATTCTGATAATAAGAGTGACAAAATCTTTACATACCCCAACTAATGAATTTGATTAGACTGCTGAAATTGCTTCTATTCAGGTGCAAGGGAACGAATCCAATTAACCGTTTTGATGACTTCTTCAGCGACAATGTCAACCTCATCTACAGTATTGTAACGACCTAAACCAAAACGCACAGCAGTCACCGCTAACTCCTTCGCAACACCCATTGCGACTAAGACATGGGACGCATTTACCGATTCTGAATTACATGCAGATCCTGTTGATACAGCAACATTCTTTAGTCCCATCAATAAAGCGAAACTTTGCACACCTACGAAACAGAGGTTTAGGTTACCAGATAGACGTTTCTCTGGATGACCGTTGAGGTGAATGTCGGTTAGTTTGGAAGTTAATTTCTGGTGAAGTGCATCACGCAACGGTGCTACAACATTCTCCTCTGTTTGCATTTTCATTGCTGTTTGACATACCTCACATGCAGCACCTAATCCGACAATACCTGCTACATTTAAGGTGCCAGGACGAATCCCATCCTCCTGACCACCCCCATAGAATAGTGGGTCTACACACTTTCCATCCCTTATGTATAGTGCACCGACACCCTTCGGTCCATTGATCTTGTGCGCAGTAATAGATGCCATATCAAGTCCTAACGCATCCATGTTGGATTCAAGTTTACCTATACCTTGCACTGCATCCGAATGCAAAAAAACACTATGTTTTTTTGCAATATCAGCAATCTCACGTATCGGATTGATAGTACCTACCTCGTTATTTGCATACATGAAACTCAGCAAAATAGTCTTTGACGTGATAGCAGATTCAACATCGTCAGGATTCACCATACCGTATCTATCTACCGATAAATACGTGATCTCAAAACCTTCTTTTTCTAAGATGTGACATGTGTCAAGCACTGCATGATGTTCTGCTGTGCTTGTAATAATGTGATTTCCTTTATTCTTGTTTGCGTAGGCTGCTCCTTTTATAGCAAGGTTGTCCGATTCAGTTGCTCCACTTGTGAAGATTATCTCTTTCGGTGTGCAACCAAGTAAGTTTGAAACCTGCTGCCGCGCTTTATCAATAGCATCTTTTGCTACAATTCCAAACTTATGTGTACTGGCAGCATTCCCAAAGTGTGTCGTTAGATATGGCATCATTGCATCTAACACTTCTGCAGCGATAGGTGTTGTTGCGTGGTTGTCCATGTATATCTGATTTTTCACGATGGCTGCCCCTTTATTTTCCTACAGACGTTCTCTGAACTTATCCATCATTCCGTCTGGCGGGTCAAACGGCAATTCAACTACGGTGTTCGTTAGTCCGCTATGATAGATACCAAGAAGTAAATTGAATTCTGCAAGTGATTGTGGTAGATGTGTCGGATGTACTTTGCTTTCATCGTCAAGCCAATCGAACATAGCTTCAGTAAGATTAGTTTGAGCAACTGCATTTTGGCCGCCGTAACTCAGACCACCAGATTCATAGCCACTTTCGGGGGTATAACGTTCCCAACTTTCAAACCGCCAGTGTACAAATCCTTTTTCACCAAAGACACAGACGCGTTTGTGCTGGTTATTGCCTGTATTGGGATTAACACGTGGTGCCATCTCCGGCCCGAAAGCAACGGAAACTTGCACGCCGTTTTCATAAGTGACTATACCTGTTGCATTAGCGGGTGAGGGTTGTGCACCATCTAAATTACTGGCACCCGCAATTTGTCCCAATACTTTTACCGGTCGCGAATTGTCTATATAAGATGAAACTAATTGAAGAACATGGGGTGCTTGATCAACAGGAGGGTTGCGTGCACTTGCTTCAATAAATTTTATCGCACCGATTTTGCCTTCTGCAACATCCCGTTTCAGTTCAAGGTTTTTGGGATGGAAATTCAGTTGTGTGTTGATTGCAATTTTTGATTTTGTGCGTTTGGAAAGTTCGTGGATTTGCCGCCAGTCTTCACTCTCAACCGCAATCGGCTTTTCAATCACTACAGCAGGAACACCGTGCTCAGATGCCTGATTTAGCAGGGGATACCGAATCCGTTCATTGCTACCACGCATCACAGGTGCAGTGACGATATGCAATAGATCTGGTTTCTCTTTGTTGAGCATTTCATCAAGGTCGGTGTAACGAGAATCAACACCAAATTCTTCACCAAATCCATTCAGAAGGTCTTCCTTCATATCACAGATAGCAGCGAGTTTTCCGCCTTTTACATTTTCATACGCGCGGGCATGGGCGCGAGCGCGACCACGACATCCTAAAATGGCACATTTATACATAGAATTCTCCTTAATATACTTATATTCAGAGGTAGAATATTCATTAAAAACTTCAATTAGTCTTGATTGATATTATATGAACAATACAAAATAAAATCAAATTATAATGAGAATTGAGAATGTGTAAAGTTCTTACAGCAACTCTGCAAAAAATCCAAATATACATTAAACTTATTGGAAATCCCAATAACCAAACACAAAAAACTGCTATGTCCTTACACACACATAATGAATAATATAACCTAAGTTGCTAACTACAAGATTTTAAACATGTAAATAACTTTTTTATGGTGAAATCCAAAAATATGTCTACACGCCCTGGTAGGTGAGGTCTCTAACCAATGCAGAATACCATACGCGTGTTCTCCTGATTTATACAGGTTCGGTTACGATACCGAACCATAAGCGTCAATTTAAGAACAGGACTTACGCACCCAACGGTAGGCGCGCTTTGATGAAGATTAATTTATTAATTCGGTAATAAATATTTCTCACACGGTTGGTGTGCTTTGTAAGTGAGCACCAATGGTAGGCGGGCTTTGTAAGCGCGCTGTTTGGAATTGATGTGCCAGCGCACTTACAAAGCCCGCCTACCAGGGTTGGTTAGATAGAATTACCTCATTTATTTATCTTCATAATGGCATTCATACCTTTGATTTAAAGGTCGCTCCTACAAAAGAAGGTCATTCATCTGAAAATAACTTATGAATTCCGAAATGACACAATATGAGTAAGAAATGGTATAACAAATCCAGAGTAAAAACACACAACAAAAAACGATAAAAAATACATTTAGTTGTTTTTTTCAAAATTTCGCAAATTTATTAAACCCATACCACGACAAGATCGAGAACACTTATAAAAAAATACAAAAAACACGAAAAAAACAACTAAAAAATTCCACGATTGGGACAGGACTCTCAATTTGAAGCATGCCCTGCCTACAGAAAAAGAGAAAATTGGGGTTGAAAACGTCTACTTCAAGAGTGTATTTCAACAATTCAATGCCTCTGAAGAAAGGGTGTGAAAATAGGATTGACACACTCCTATAAATATGCTAAAATTTATGATAAAAATAAACTCAAAGAATGTGGTTAATATTGAGCAATACTCTCAATTTGTCCACAAAATATATACAAACATACAATAGTTATAGAGGTATCCAAATGATAGGAACAACAAATGTCTACACCATTTTGCTGATTATGGTTCTCATTTTGAGTTCTTGTGCAACATCAGTGAACCAACAAAACCCACCAAGCGATATTGAAGTCTTAAGTTCTTTTGAAAACACCATTGCCCAAGTTGTAGATCAAAGTATGCCTGCTGTCGTTAGTCTCACCCTAACAAAAGAAGAGAAAAAGGATAACAAGACTGTCAAAACATCAGGAGGCGGTTCTGGTTTTATTTTTCATAAGGATGGATATATCCTAACAAATGAACACGTCGTGAAAGACGCTTTAAGTATTAGAGTAAGGATGTCTGATGACACAACACATAACGCACAATTGATTGGAGCCGATCCGAATACGGATGTCGCAGTTATAAAAATTGAAGGTGATGAAGGCTTTCCTTTTCTTACATTCGCTGATGCGTCTAAGATTCATGTTGGACAATTTGCAATCGCTATCGGAGATCCAATCGGATACAGATATACAGTAACCGCTGGAATCGTTGGCGGAACAGAACGTTGTTACCACCGAAAAACAAAACTCTTTCAATATCACCGAAATTACATCCAAACAGATGCTTGGATAAATCCCGGTAGTAGTGGTGGTCCATTGCTCAATATCAAAGGTGAAGTCATAGGTATTAATACTCTTAATCCAGGCGAAGGTTCAACACTAGCCATAAATATTGGCCTTGCAGAAAAAATTAGCAAAAATCTTATGGCACACGAAAGAATCGTCCGTGGATATATTGATGCCGGATTACGTTCAGTCTCAAATGGAGTCAAAATTACAAGGGTAAAACCAAACACACATGTCGCAAAGTGTGGTTTAAAACGTAATGATATCATCATTGAATTTGATGGCAAACAGATATCAAACCTTGATGATTTTGAACTCAGTTTCATAGACTGCCAGATTGGAAAACAATCCCCTATCAAAGTACTACGAGATGGACAAGAAGTTACACTAAATGTACTTATTGATGAGATGCCACTTGAAATGGTCGGTAGGTCCGCAAATACTGATTCCGCATGTTGGAGAAAACTCGGTTTGGCTGTGCGGAAGGTAGAGAACGCTATTCATCAAAGATATGCTTATTTCACCGAAGATGACCGCGGCATTCTCGTTGAACAGGTAAAGAAAGATTCAATCGCATCCAAGGCTAACATACCAAAAGGCGCACTCATCGTCGCAATCAACGGAAAAGAAATCGCAGATGAAAATTCTATTGAGACCCTTCTAAAAGATAAACAAGATATGCAAGAATTGATTCTTGATATTAAAAGTGTCAATGGTGAAAAAAAAGTAACTGTTAAGTTAGGAAAAAGTTGAACAAACCTAAGGGAATTCATGACTATACAAGAATCAACACATCACTGATTGGCGTACTCACGCAGTACGCCAACCTCCAATCATTAAAAACTGCTATTAATTGTCCTTGAAAACCTAATATTTACTATAATCTTGAAAAATACTATAACCTATCTCATAAATCGTAGGAGGGGTTTCTAACCCCGATTTACCGCACACGCGATTCGGTGAATTTAGACAAATAACAAATTGCATTTTTGAGATACACTCTAACTGCAAGGGGAATGTTTAATGGAAAATAAGATATATTGTCTTATCACACTTTTCTTCATAATCACAATCGCTTCGTGTGCATATCAAATTGATACACCAACTAATTTGGAGATGTTAAGTGCAATTGAAGATGCTTTTGTTGAAATAGCACAGAACAGCAAACCTGCAATTGTCGGTGTTTTGGCAATAAATTCAGACAGGAGATTAAATCGATTCGGTTCAGGGTTCTTTTTCCGGGAAGATGGTTATATATTGACAAATGACCATATAATTAATAACGGTGATCGTTTCTCTGTCCGACTTTTAGACGGAGATATACTTGATGCAAAATTAGTTGGTTCTGATATTATCACCGATGTTGCAGTACTAAAGGTTGATAGAGATGAGGAATTCCCGTTTCTTCCGTTAGCTGATTCAACAAAGGTACGTGTAGGACAATTTACCATCGCTATAGGTAATCCTTTTCAACTAAATTATTCTGTAACAACTGGGGTTGTCAGCGGTACTGGACGTTCAGTTCTTGGTGGATTACGTATGATTCGCTACCAAGACTTCATACAGACTGATGCGTGGATCAATACCGGCAGCAGTGGTGGTCCTCTGTTAAATATCTATGGAGAAGTAATCGGGATCAATGCACTCATTCGTAAAGAAGAAAATACACCTGCACCAGTCAAAGCAGGTGCAGGATTCGCAATTCCAAGCAGCCTCGTAGAAAAAATTGGAACTGAATTAATCGCTAAGGGGAAAATAATCCGGGGCTACTTAGGTATAACTATGAGAGAGGTAGAGCAAGGCATCCACGTTGATCGCGTCGGACCGGGAACACCAGCTGACAAGGCAGGTCTAAGACGACGGGATGTTATCACTGAATATAACGGAGTAAAGGTAAAGAATTCAGCAAAGTTCCAGCTACTCATCGCAGAAACGCAGGTCGGTAATAAATCTATCATCAAGGTGTTACGCGGTGGACAGGAAAGAACCCTCAACGTAACTATTACTGAGATGCCACCAGAAATGGTCGGATTGCCTTTTGAAGAAAATTCAGTTTCATGGAAAATACTCGGGTTAGCTGTGCGGAAACTGGAAAAACGCGACGCTGATAGATATACCTACTTAACAGAAAATGATCAAGGGGTTATCATTGAACGGGTGAAACAGGACGCACCAGCATACAACGCGAAAATTCCCAGAGGTGCACTAATACTCGCTATCAATGGTGAAAAAATCACTGATGTTAATAGGCTTGAATCGGTGCTTCAATCCAAACAGAACGCTGAAGAACTAATGGTTGAAATTAAAAGCAGCCATGGAACAGAAAAATTGAAAGTGTTGTTACAAGAATAATTACCAAAACACATGGCACAAACACCGAAAACATTAACGCTCAAAGATATTTTTAGCCCAGGGGGTATCATCTCACAGCAGCTACCTGGATACGAATATCGTGACGAGCAACTCCTTATGGCAAATGCCGTTGCACGTGCATTTGCTGCATCAGAACATCTGATCGTTGAAGCTGGCACAGGTGTTGGAAAGAGTTTTGCATATCTAATACCAGCGATCTCACTTGCGGCAAAAAAAGAACAGACAGTTGTCATTTCAACGAATACAATCAGTCTACAGGAACAACTCGTTACAAAGGATATTCCGTTTCTACAAAAAGTTCTACCGCGTGATTTTAAAGCAGTACTCGCAAAGGGAAGAAGTAACTACCTTTCACGAAGACGACTGAACAGTCTACTCACATTTGAACACGGTTTATTTGATACAATGGATGAGGTAGAACAGGTCAAAACAATTGTGGAGTGGGTTGAGAACACAGAAGACGGTAGTCGCGCAGATTTACCAATACAACCTCGGTCCCATATTTGGAGTAAGGTCGCCTCCGACAGAGATAACTGTCTCGGTCGTAAGTGTCCCACCTACGATGTCTGCTTCTACTTCAATGCACGGAGCGAAATGCACGAAGCGGACCTCTTGATTGTCAACCACCACCTGCTTTTCAGTGACCTCACACTTCGACATATCGATCCTGCTGCTGGAATCCTCCCAGATTATGACTATCTGGTCATAGATGAAGCACATCACCTTGAGGCAATAGCAACACGTCATAGCAGCCTGGAAATCAGCAACTCACAAATCAAGTGGTTATACGATTCACTCCTCAGTCCAAGAAACGAAGACAGCGGCACCGCTGCACGATTCAATTCAGCACAACTTGCTGACGCGGTTGACGAAGCACGGAAACAAACGAACGCGTTTTTTGGTGCTGTTGAAGTCTATTTTGCAGGTTTAGATACTTATGCGACGACGCAACGGATTGATGAAAACAATACAACAAATGTGTTTCCACAAGGAAATACTTTGGATCAACCTTTGGCACAAATTGAAAAAACCCTAAAAGAACTCCTTGATAATGATGCTGCAACTGAGGACGATGAACAGGAACTTATATCTTATGTTAACCAGTGCAGACGGCTTAGAGAAGAACTGGACTTGATGATTCAGCAGCATGATTCAGATTTTATCTATTGGGTAGAATCCTCTTCGTGGGGACGATCTCCTCGCATCCTCCTAAACGCTACACCCGTATATGTTAGCCAAAGGTTAAATGAATCTCTTTTTGATGTGAAAGAGGCTGTTGTAATGACAAGCGCAACGTTGTCAACTAACAACAACTTTGAGTACTTTAAAAAACGGATTGGTATAGATACATGTCGTGAACTTCTTGTACATTCCCCTTTTGACTTTAAGGAACAGGTAAAAATCCACATTCCACGCACGATGCCTGACCCCAATAGCATTGAGTTTATCCCCGCTGCCGTTCAAGAAATCAAACATTATCTCAAATTGACGCACGGTAAAGCCTTTGTCCTGTTTACAAGCTACAAAATGATGGACGAAGTCTACGAGGAGGTTGAACCGTTTCTCTCTGAAATAGGGATTGATGTTTTCAAACAGGGGGGTGAATTGTCACGAACAGATATGTTAGAAGCGTTCCGAGAGGATACCGATTCTGTGCTGTTCGGTACGTCCAGTTTCTGGGAAGGTGTTGATGTGCGGGGTGAGGCACTCAGCAATGTCGTGATTACAAGACTCCCGTTTGAGGTGCCAACACATCCAGTCATGGCAGCACGAGTCAAACAGATTAAGGAACAAGGTGGAAATGAATTCTATGAATTCAGTTTACCTGAAGCAATACTACGTCTCAAGCAGGGGTTTGGAAGGTTGATCCGCACACAAACAGACAAAGGTATTGTTGTAATTTTAGATCCACGGATTCGGACACGCAGTTATGGCAAGCAGTTCATAGATTCTCTGCCTCCTTGTGAAATCGTCGCATAAATAGAGTATGACTTATGAATACGGTAGAATAACAATGGTCTTGAGTCCCTTCAGTCTTGAACTTGTAATTTTGTAATTCAAAAGTCAATAGACGATCTTGGTCTATCGTTGCAACGACTCCCCTATTGTCTTCTGTTAAAAGACTAACAATGCCTATACACCCGTAGTTTCAATCTTACCGGGAATCTTGCTAAGAATCAGTTTTTCCATTTCAACTTTATTGCTGGCATTATCAATGTCTATACCGACAAGTTTGCCATCGGCATCATAATCAAGAAGGACACCTTCTGAAATTTCTAAACTCTCCACACTTGGCTGCTCGGAAAAATTAATATACAGAGAGTCGGTTTCCGGGTAATAGTTGAGTTTCATGGCTTGAATCCTCTATCTGGAAAAGCATTATGAATTGTAATTTTATCCTCAAGCGTAATAACTCTTAGCTGACATACTCCCCAAGCTAAAGCATGGGGGTTCTTAGTTCTTATATTGGAAACGGTTTGAGTTGTTTCCAAACGACTTTTCCTGCTTCCGTGTCTCGTGCCCTTTCCTGAACAGCGTTGGGTCTTATTTGCACTCCACAGGCGTGACTTTCGGTGTGTCCCACCGTAGTTGGTTTCAAGTTTATTGCAGCGTTGACATCTCTATCTATAGACATATCACATTGACTGCAGTGATACATTCTTTCTGAAAGTGTTAGGTCTTTCTTTTTGTGTCCACAACCGGAACAGGTTTTACTACTTGCAAAGAACATATCTGCTTTTGTGATGGGTATTCCTAACCTATCTGCTTTCGTCTTGAGTTTTAGTAGAAATCCACCTAATGCTGAATCAGATAATGCTTTCGCTAATTTTCTGTTCTTCAGCATATTAATAACCTTGAGTGTCTCAATACCGATCACAGATGCGAGGTTGACAATCTCTGTAGTTGCTTTGTGGTGTGTATCGTTTCGGATACAAGCGATACGATAATGGATACGTTCAACCTTTAGTTTCTGTTTGAACCAATTGTTAGACTTGAAAACTTTTCTACTTAATCTACGTTGTTCTCTTGCTAACTTCTTTTCATATCGTTTCAGGGATCTTGGATTATCATATTTCGTGCCATCACTCAATGTGGCAAGTGTGTTTATGCCTACATCTATACCAATCACAGGGTGCGTTGAGTTATCAACTGCTTCGGTGTCCTCTGTTTCTATGGTGATAGATACAAACCAACGATGTGCTGTCCTTGAGATCGTCACTTTCATAATCTTACCCACAAAACGCAATGATTCAAACATGCTAATCCAACCAATCTTAGGAAGTTTGATACGCTTACCTTCAACTTCCACAGATTGATTATTTGTGGTGAATGCGTCCTTTTTGCCACGCTTCTTGAACTTCGGAAATCTCGCACGCTTACCAACCCAATTCGCAAGCGCAGCAGACAAGTTACCAAATATGCTTTTATTGGCTACAACCTGATCCATATCTTTAGTCCAAGCATGTGCTTTCTTAGCAATATTAAATCGAGTGTTTAACTTCGCAGCGGATAAGAACTCATCATTTGCCAATGCAGACTTGAAATCTGCTAATGCATGATTATATGCAAATCTCGCATAGCCACACTGTTGTGCAAACCATTTTCGTTGATTGTTATTTGGATTCAATGCAATCTTATGTGTTTTTAGCATGATCATATTCCAGTCCTATGAAGATGTCAGTTCCCTCTACTAAAGGTGTGTAGGTGTTAGTAGCACCTACACTGAACTGGTATAATGAGTATCTCATGTTTTAAACCAAAAATCAAGTTTTTTCTTGACACAAGCACTTAGCACGACTACATCCCACTACCTAAAGGTAGGGGTTTTGTCGTGATTCTTGATAACGACCACCGATCTCAGGAATTGCTGCCCAAAAACGGTATCTGTTATGCTCTTGCAGTTCTGAATGAATTGCGTTCTCAATTACATACACGCACCACTCTTTTTTCAAATAAGGGCGTTTTAGTAGGACTTGTTGCTCAAAATAATCTGTAAACTTAAACTCGGACATTTACTATAATATTACCCAATCTGCTTATAGCCACCCATATATGGTTGTAGTGCTTTAGGCACGCGCACAGTCCCATCCGGATTCTGATATGTTTCAAGGAGTGCTATGACAACCCGTGGCAGTGCTGTACCGGAAGCGTTTAACGTGTGGATAAACTCTGGTTTTGCACCGGGTTCTGGACGGTAACGGATGTTAGCACGACGCGCTTGGAAAGACTCAAAGTTACTACACGAGGAGACTTCCAAAAACTTTTCACCTGCGGGTGCCCAAACCTCAATATCATAGCATTTCGCAGCAGCAAAAGAGAGTTCAACCGTACAATGCTGTACAACTCTATATGGCAATTCAAGTGCCTGAAGAACACTCTCTGCATTGGCTAACAGCGTTTCATGTTCCGCATAAGATGTCTCTGGTGTCGTAAACTTCACCATTTCAACCTTGTCAAACTGATGGATACGTTGTAGACCACGTGTGTCCTTCCCATACGCTCCAGCTTCACGACGGAAACAGGGGGTGTAAGCAGTATAGTAGATTGGCAAATCATCGGAAGAAAGTATTTCACCTGCAAATAGATTAGTCACAGGAACTTCCGCAGTTGGAATCAGAAACAGATCTGTATCAGGATTCGCTTCGTCTCTATCACATCGATACATATCCGCTTCAAGTTTAGGGATTTGACCTGTACCTGTCATCGTAGGACGGTTCGCAAGGAAAGGTGGGGATATTTCGGTATATCCGTGTTGGGTGGTGTGCATGTCAAGCATGAACTGGATCAGAGCACGTTCCAATCTTGCTCCTAATCCTTTGAAAACAACAAAATTGCTGCCAGCAACCTTGGCACCGCGCTGAAAATCCACAATATCCAACGCCTCCGCTATTTCCCAATGCGGTTTCAGTTCAAAGTCAAAACTCGGTTTATTGCCCCATGTCTTGAGTTCAATGTTATCCGCTTCACCCGTGCCAAACGGAGTAGTTTCCTCTGGTATATTCGGTATTGTCAACAGAATAGCATCTATCTCTGATTTGAGTTGGGTGGCTTCGGCGTTACGTTCCTTGATTTCTTGGGAGAGTGTGCGCATCTCTGCAATCGTTTCAGTTGCGTCCTGCTTCTCTTTCTTTAGTTGGGCAATCTGTTGGGAGGCCTGATTTTGATGTGCTTTGAGTGTCTGAGTATGTGTAAGGTTCTCGCGCCAACGCGTATCCAAGTCTATCAGTTTATCTAAGTCTGCTTCAGTCTGTCGATCTGATAACATCTTCCGAACAGCACCAGTATTTTCACGAATATATTTGAGGTCAAGCACTGCGGTTCTGCTCCTCTGTTTTTATGTTGTTTGTGACAGTAAACCTATAAAGAAAAACAGTTACAACCTCGGTAGACAATCTTTAGCTGTTCTGTTCTTAATGATCAGTACGCCAGCTATACTGTTGCCAATAGTCCGGGGTATCAAGTTCTTGAAGATGTTTTTCTATTTCAGTGATGATGTCAGTGTCGGTTGTAAGTTTCAAAATTTTCAGAAAATCTGATTTCGCTTCCTGCATTCGTCCTAAAAAACCCTTTGTCTCACCTCGGATTTTGTAAGTTATTACATCATCAGGGTTATGTCGAAGTTTCTCATCAAACCCTGCAATCCCTTCCTCGTAAAAATTCAAGATATCTTTCGCATTCTGTCGTTCTGAAAGAATTTCAGGAGCACCTGGATCGATCTTTAGTGCTTCATCGTAATCGGCGATTGCAGCTTCATATTGATCCAAATTATATTTCGCATTTCCTCGCCTGTAGTAGGTATCAGGAAGGTAGCGGAAATTAGGATTTATTCGTAACACTTCGTCAAAGTCTGAAATCGCAGAACGGAGTCCCGCACACCGATCAGCAACCAGAAACTCGCGGAGTGCCAGGTAGTCTTTCAGACATGCCCGATGGAAATACGCTTCAGCGAAATTCGGATTGAGGCGAAGTGCCTCATCGTAATCAGTAATTGCAGATGGATCTGGATCTAATAAAACCCTTGCAAACCCTCGATCGAAGTAGGCTTCAGCAGAATCTGGATTTAGTCGAATTGCTTCATCATATTCAGCAAAAATTGGCGTTTCGGGGTGATTTCTGATCTGCATAGTGTTACACTCCATCATATTTGTAACGAAAAAACCACAGTGTTGTGCTGCACAACCTGTGGCTAATTCATTGTAACATAAACGGGCCCGACGGGACTTGAACCCGCGACCTCCTGCGTGACAGGCAGGCGCGCTAAACCAATCTGCGCCACGAGCCCATAAGAAGCCTCAAACGAGTAGGCGGGACAGGACTTGAACCTGTGACCTACAGCTTGTAAGGCTGTCGCTCTAGCCACCTGAGCTACCCGCCCAAAATGAGATTGTTACCACATCTCATCTCAAGGACGATATTAAGTATAACACATCGTTTTAAGTTTGTCAAGAAAAATTGATTTTTTGACAGTACGAAAGTTCAGACTAATTTTTTGACAGGACTTACGCACCTAACGGTAGGTGCGCTTTGAAAGCGCACTGGAAACCAAAAAAATGCTGAAAATTACACCATTTTCGTCATAATTCTTCATCAAATCATGAAAACTGCGTAAGTCTTGATGGATATAAATTCGCACAACTGAGTAGTCTTTTTTAGTAACGATAACCACAAAATTTTCGTTTTATTTTATGCTAAATATACTAAAAAAATAAAAAGAAAAATAAGATTTCCGCTGTTTATTAGAAATAGCAAATAAACAGATTGAGGAGTAAGAAACATGAAATCGTGTTTTATATATATGGTAATACTCATTTTGTTCATATCTGTAGGTTGTGCTACCATACCGAAATACAATCAGTTAGCAGACCGACATTACGATTACACAAGTAGGGAGAAGAAGGCAACGCTTGATGATTGGTACGCGTTAATATCTGAACTTGAAACTTTCATTCGTTCAGATGCAGAGCATGAAACTGCTGACGCCGCACAATATGCAATTGGTTCCAGTTGGATTTGGTGCATTCAAGCTGGAAATACAGACGCACCGAAACACGCCATCGCAGCATTTAGAAGATTGATTTACACCTATCCCAATTCAGAATATTTACCCCAAGCACACTATTGGATTGCGCAATGCTACACATTGATAGGGGATTCCGCACGGGCAGTTCATCATTACCAGATTTTGACAGAGAAGTTTGCAGATACAGACTTAGCAGCAAAAGCACAGTTAGAATTAGGTCATACTTATGCAGAACACGGATATGAAATACGCGCAGAAAAATTATATGTAGATATCGTTGAATCTGCTACAGATAAACAGATTGTTACGTCTGCATCTGAAGCACTAAAGGACCTAAAATCACCAGAAATTCGGTTGCCTTCAGTTGATACTACACTATCTGAACCGGCAAATGGACCTCAAAAGCAAGTAAAGCCGAAACCTTCTCCAACAGCACCTGAGAAGTTAACTCCTGGATCACTCACGCATGAATTAGGGTTGACAGCAAGGACAATTGTTATAGACGCTGGCCATGGTGGGAAAGATCCGGGTGGAATTGGTGTTGGGAATCTCTATGAAAAACTGATTGCACTGGCTCTCTCAAAAAAAGTTGGTGCATTGTTATCCGCCAAAGGTTACACAGTATTATTTACACGTGAGACTGACAACTACATTCCACTAAAGGAACGAACTGCTTTTGCCAACCATCACAAAGCTGACCTATTTCTTAGTATTCATGCAAATGCAAGTGAAAATTCAAAGGCAAACGGTATTGAAACTTACTATTTGAATGTGGCAAGTACTGATAAAAACGCAGAACTGATTGCTGCGCGAGAAAATGCTAATTCTGGGTATAGCATACAAGAACTGGAATCTCTGTTAAAAGGTTTGATAGTTGAGAGTAAGAGTGAGGATAGTCGTAGATTAGCGGAACATGTGCAGAGGGAATTGGTCATAGCGACTGGAGCCATAGACCGTGGGGTAAAACACGCGCGGTTTGTCGTACTTATAGGAACCACGGTTCCTGCCATTCTTATAGAAACCGGGTTTTTGACTAACCCAACAGAAGCACAGAAACTCACATCAGATACCTATCAGCAAAAGGTTGCGTCCGCAATCGTCCAAGGTGTAGAAAAGTTCTTAGGAAATGCGGGTCAAATTAGTCAAGAAAACCCAACACAACATAAGCATTTGACAACGACAAAACGTTAGTTAGACAATCAATATGTTAAGGAATACATTTATGGTATATGATAGATTAGATGCTAAAAAGTGTTGGAACAGAACCTTTTTCTTGAAAATAATTATGACCACAGTTTTTGCTTTCATCTGTTTGAATACATTGCCTAACGACATTGCTGCACAACAAGCAGATATAGCAATTCTATTACCTTCATCGGAATCTGGTGTAGCAGAAGGAGATGTGAACTATGCGCGGACTGTCAGCAAACGGTTCGTTCGCATGCTGAATAGCATCGGTTTCTCTGCCGACCAATTAGATGAGTCTTCAGTTGCAAGCAAACCACGGTTTCAAGCAAATTCTACAAACCCATATCGTCTGATAATTCTGCCATTGAACCCAAAGATCTCTCTCAAGACCGCACCAATTCTGGAGAATTATGTCGCCCGCGGTGGAAAACTCTTGGTAACCTATAACCTTGCAGATGAGGTAGCATCGCTTCTGAACTTGCGAAGTATCAAATGGCTAAAAGCCGAAAAAGAAGGGCAATTCGCCTCTATTCAATTTGATGCACCAGAAATATTAGGAATACCAAAATCGGTACGGCAAACATCGTGGAACATTACGGTCGCAGAATCTACCGACCCAAAAACAAAAATTATCGGACATTGGTACAATGCGGAAGGTACATCCACTGGTTATCCGGCATTCTTCCTTAACCCTAATGGTGTGTTTTTTAGTCATGTTTTTTTACCCGACGATATACAAACAAAAACGCAACTACTTGCGGCACTACTTGGTTATCTTGTCCCTGAATTTCAGCACGCAATCGCAAAACGTGAGTTAGATGCGTTGACAACTATTGGACACATCAATAATCTTGACGCATTAACAAGATTCGTAGGTTATGGCGATGTCTCCGAAGCCAAACAGGCATTACAATCCGGAAAAACCTTAATTACACACTCACGCACTGAATATGCCAAAAAAGATTATCACGCCGCAATGACTGCTGCCCGTGATAGTCACAAGGCACTGACAAAAGCTTATTCTTTATCACATTTCAGCGATGAAACTGAAGGACGCGCCGTTTGGAATCATTCAGGCTTAGGTGCGTATCCTGGTGACTGGGAACGTTCAGCGAAAGAACTCGCCTCTACTGGTATCAACATGATCCTTCCAAATATGGCATGGGGAGGATTAGCACATTACAATAGCAGTGTGTTACCCAAAAGCAAAAAGTTTACAAAATATGGCGACCAGATTGCACAATGCGTTAAGGCAGCACATCAGCACAACTTAGAAGTGCATGTTTGGAAGATTACGTGGAATTTGGAAGGCGCCCCAAAAGAATTTGTGGATAAACTACGAGAAGATAAACGCACACAAGTCTCATCTACCGGAAATCCAATCAATTGGCTATGTCCTTCGCATCCAGAAAACGTTCAGTTGGAATTGAATGCTATCACGGAAATCGTTCGGAACTACGATGTTGATGGAATCCATTTGGATTATATACGCTATCCAGGAAGTCATGCATGCTATTGTACAGAATGTAAAAAGAGATTCATGCTCACAACGAGACTACACATTCAGGAGTGGCCTGCATCTGTGTTAAGGGGAACCGGACAACACAGTGATGCTTACATTGAGTGGCGTTCACAACAGATTACACGTTTAGTGCGACTAATCCACAAACATACCCATGAGATAAAACCAAACATAAAAATATCTGTTGCTGTTTTTGGAGGTTATCCTTCTTGTGTTACCTCTATCGGACAAGATTGGATTGCATGGGCAAAAGCCGGTTATGTTGATTTCATCTGTCCGATGAACTATACTGAAGATACCAAATTTTTCACCGATCTGTTAGAAAATCAACTTTCCCTTATGCCAAAAGATGTTGCAATTTATCCTGGTATCGGTGCGACAGCATCTAACTCCCTCCTTACACCCGATGCCGTTATAGGTCAAATTCATCTTGCACGTTTCTTAGGTGCTTCTGGCTGGACAATTTTTGACTATACTGCTAATATTTCAGATACTATTCTTCCTGCTATTCAAATGGGTGTTGGCAAAAATAAAGCCGAACCTGTACATTAAGATAAATTGCTTTGGTTATAGGTTTTTTAATTTTCTGTAACGGTATATTAACACTAAAATTCTTCTTGAATCTCGTCATGAACTCGTGTAAACTAAAGAAGCAGAATATCCTATTTGAAAAACTCCTATAATGTACCCTACACTCCGCAGTTGTTTAATCAGATTTTAAGTATTTATGTTATACTCTTTATATCTTTATATAAGGAGTATAACATCATCACTCAATCTACTTTTACAACACAACGTTTAGATCACCTCGGCATAGTAGCTGGTGTATGTGATCGTATTGACTTGATAAACACTATTGATACTTTTATTTCCCCAACGAAACGGAAAGTTTCAGTGGGTGAATCTGTTGTTGCTATGATCTTGAATGCTTTAGGCTTTGTCTCACGCCCACTCTACTTGACACCTGAGTTTTTTTCAAATAAACCAGTGGATCTATTGATACGCCCTCATCTCTGTGCTGCCGATTTCACGGACGATTGTCTTGGGCGTGCTTTAGATACACTTTATGAAAATGGTGTTACCGAACTTTTTGCGACAGTTGCTTCTAAAGCATTATCAACTTATGAGATTGACCATCGTTTTGTTCATCTGGATAGCACCACGTTTAGTTTTCAGGGGAACTATGATACCGAAACAGTTGATGAACAGGCTATTCACATTACCCACGGGTATAGTCGTGATCAGCGTCCGGATCTCAAACAAGTGGTAGTTCAACTTCTCTGTTCTTATCGGTCTCAGTTCCCTGTATGGTTCAAAGCACTTGATGGAAATCAGTCTGATAAAACAAGTTTTCCCAACACGATCCGAGAATATTTGTCTCAACTGCGTGGCAGTGATGCCCCTTATTTTGTAGCGGATAGTGCGCTTTATACAGCACAAAACATTGCGAAGCTGCGTGATGTGCGTTTTATTACGCGTGTGCCGGAAACACTCAAAGCTGTCAAAGAACTCTACCAAACTATTTCGACTGAAGATATGCAGCCAGCATCTCTTGATGGATATAGTTATCTATCAGTAGATAGCACCTATGCGGATGTTCCACAAAGGTGGTTAGTTGTTTATTCACAAGCTGCGTATCATCGTGAAGTGGCAACTTTAGTAAAAAAGATTGCCAAAGCACAGACAGCCGCACAAACATCTCTCAATCGTTTACAAAATAAAACGTATGAGACCGATACAGCTGCGGCAGCTGCGGCAACAGTCCTTGCCAAGTCATGGAAATATCATAAACTTCGTTTCTCCATTATTTCTGTTCCACATTACACCACATCGGGACGCCCCAAAAAGACAGATAAACCGACACATTTTCGTTATCGGGTTGAAGGTGAAGTTATTGATGATATAGAAACGATTGAAAAACTCAAACGCAGCAAAGGCCGATTTGTCTTAGCTACCAATGAACTTGATACAACTTTACTTGACGATGCGACTATCCTTGAAGCATATAAAGCACAGAACGTGTCTGTAGAACGCGGTTTTCGGTTTTTGAAAGACCCCTTATTCTTTGCCGATAGTCTATATCTTGAAAAACCCCAGCGGATTATGGCATTACTGATGGTGATGGGACTTTCTTTACTTGTATACGCTCTTGCCGAACGATGGGTTCGGCAAGAGCTAAAAAAACAAGAACAAACAATACCCAACCAAGTTGGTAAACCCACGCAAAAACCAACACTCAGGCGTATTTTTCAAATGTTTGAAGGCGTTGATGTATTATTGATAGAACAAAACGAACATATACAACGGTCTATTGTAAATTTAAATGAAATACACACACAAATCATCAACATTTTAGGCATAGAAGTAAAAAATGTCTATTTTCCAGATCCATAACTGCGGAGTGTAGGATGTACCGCAGTAAGCATTAACTAAAATTTGTCTATGATCGGGTAGTTGATGTGCTGTATGTAACGCAAGGTCAACCCAAACACACCAATTATGTTGAATACACGGATGATTGATTCTGCAGTTTCACCCTGAGACGTAATAACTTGTAGGTTTCACACTTGTTGATTTTCATAACAATTTGCAAAAAAAAAAAAGACTCTGACATCGCGCTGCCCTTTAGGGTTGATTTCCACATGCACGGTGTACTTACTTTTTGTAACAGAGACTAACAGTAAAAGGAGACTATTGCAGCATGGCACAAAAACCAAATATCTTATTTCTTCAGAGTGATGAACACAGTCCTCATGCAATGGGGTTAGAAGGCAATGACATTGTGCAAACTCCACACCTTGATCGACTTGCAGAATCAGGAAATTATTTTGATGCAGCATACTGCCAATTCCCGCTATGCACTCCCTCACGGATGTGCATGCTAACAGGAAAATATGCACGTCGCTGTTCCGCATGGAACAACGGTTCAATCCTGTTTCCTGAACATCTCACAATGCCTGCACATTTCGCTGAAAACGGCTATGTTACAGCACTTGTTGGGAAAATGCATTTTGGTGGAAAAGAACAGCACAACGGTTTTCAAGCGCGTCCTTATGGTGATCTTCGTGGGAATGCAGGACACCAACGTGATCCACTCCGTGGGAACAAAAATCGCACAAAGGATGCGGGGGTAACAGAAATCCCAACAAGTCTTTTACAGGAACGGGTCGTCAATGAAGAAACAATTGAGTACATCCGGTCACAACCCGCAGACCAGCCGTGGTTTCTACTCGCAAGTTATAGTCGTCCACACTTTCCTCTGACTGCCCCAAAAAGACTCCTTGACAAATACTATCCCGATAATGTTGACATGCCCAATATACCACCAGGACACTTAGAGGACACGCATCGCTTTGCAAAGGGACTTCGGAAAACCTTCAATACGGCAGCCATCACAGAAGAAGAGACACGCAAAGCACGGGCAGCGTATTATGCCTGCTGTGAATTCTTGGATGAATGTGTTGGTGATTTACTGACGATCTTGGATCGTGATGGTCTCTTAGATAACACAATTATTGTCTATACAACCGACCACGGTGAGATGGCAGGTGAGCACGGACAGTGGTGGAAATCAAGTTATTATGAAGCTGCAGCACGCGTGCCACTCATAATACATGACACACGTGCAGAAGACACGCATGGGAACCTTGTTGATGCTCCTGTGGAACTTAACGATCTATTCCCAACATTATGTGCAAGGGCAGGAATTCCGATTCCTGAAGATCTGGACGGTTCTGATTTGTCAAACCTTATGGCAGGTAATTCCGATGGATGGCGTAACACAGCAATCAGTGAATACTGGGCTACACAAACAACCGGTCCGATGCGTATGTTAAGAACTCCTCGCTACAAATATGCCGCTTTCCCTGAAGATGAATCCATCCTGTTTGATTTAGAAAATGACCCAGATGAATTTGAGAATCTCACTGGAAATCCTGAACTTCGTGAAGTAGAGGAATCCATGCATGAACAACTCATGGAAGGATTCGCTTGGGAAGATGTTGCAAAACAGAAAGCCATAGATAAAGAACGTAGCGATGATTGGAAAGCACCGTGGGGTAGAGGCACACCGAATGCTTATACATTACCTGATGGTAGGATTGTAGACGCAGAACTCTGTTTATATAATCCAGTACTTCGTGATGGGAGTGATGATGATTAGTTGGGATTGAAGGGTGACAAGTAGGTATAGAAGTATAAACATGTTTATCCATACCTGCTGTTAGGTGCAATTCCTAATAAACGTTTTAAACTGATGTTTATGAAATGAAAACTCCAGCCATGCAAAGTCACCCTAAAATCCGATTCGCTGTAATCCTTGTAGGACTCCTCTTAGTAGGGAGTATTTGTGCCATTACTCCCTACAACAACTACTTTTTAGAAAACTCAAGACTTGCCGGGAATCACCTTCCTGTCGGTTCTATCTTCGGGTTGCTTCTGTTGGTGTTCTTAGTCAATCTTCCGTTACGATTTCTGACACGAAGCAACCGCTTTTCACTTACTTCCCTGGAATTAACTGTTATCTGGATGATGATAATTGTCGCTGTAGGCATCCCATCAATGGGATTGCTGCAGTTCTTGTTACCGTGTCTTGTCGCTCTACGATATTTCACTACAACCGAAAACGATTGGGCAGAAACCCTCCAACCTCACATACCAGATTGGTTAGTTGTCACCGATACACAAGCCGTAACCGATTTCTATGAAGGTCTATCTTCGGGAGGTGGAGTTCCGTGGAATCCTTGGATAAAGCCGCTACTTGTCTGGGGGTTGTTTATCCTTGTCTTCTATTTCACGACGATCTGTCTTGCGACCATCCTCCGTAAACAGTGGATTGAACGTGAACGGTTTTCCTTCCCTTTAGTCCAAATCCCGGTACAATTGGCAGCTGAACCTGAACGTGGCAAACTCCTCAACACATTCTACAAAAACAAGTTCTTATGGGTAGGTATGGCGTTACCTTTGCTTATTCACTTCCTTAACGGCATGCATGCACACTTTCCAACAGTACCAGAAATTCCTCTGATCTATAACATTCACCGTGCTTTCACGGAGAAACCATGGCACACGATCGGGTGGTGGCCTGCAATGAACATTGCCATCTATTTTTCGGTCATCGGTGTTGCTGCATTGCTGACGCTTGAAGTCTCGTTTAGTCTCTGGTTTTTCTTCCTCTTTTTCAAACTTCAATATATCATCATGAATGCAACTGGTGTCGGAATCGGTCCTTGGGTCAGTTGTAGTAGACAAGTGATGGGAGGTTATCTCATTTTTGTTCCCGCTGTTTTCTGGGGTGGACGTGAACACATTGCTTCTATTTTCAGAAAAGCTTTCGGTATTCAAGAAAAGCAGACATATAATGGCAGTGATAGACGTTTGGTTGACGACTCAGATGAACCACTGTCGTATCGTTTAGCATTACTCGGATTTCTACTTGGATTTGCTACGCTTGTTGTGTTCTTTGTTGTGGCAGGTATCACCACTTGGGTTGCCATTGTCACACTCCTTTCAATCTTCATCACTTCAATTGTGTTGTCATGGATGGTCGTCAATGGAGGTTTGTTGCTTGTGCAAGCACCTTTCTTCCCATCAGATTACATTAATTTCACACTCGGAACGGCAGCGATTGGGCAAAAAAGTATGGCTGTACTTAGTTTCCAACGCACATTCCTAAGGGATTGGGGAGAATTCATGATGCCGAACTTCTTGCATAGTTTCAAGGCTGCAGATGAAGTACAACTTGCACGCCGCAGAATCGTACCGATACTGGGGATTTCCATAGTTGTTGCTATCCTTGTTTCTGTTTACGCATCATTAACGTTGATATACGACAAAGGCGCACTGTTCTTACAAAATTGGCCCTTCGTCAATGCACCGCGTGGTTACTTCAACCGTATGAACAAACTCATCCAATTTCCTATTGAAACAAATTGGCTTGAAGTGTATAGCATGATAGCTGGTGCAGGTTTCACAGGTTTTATGCTGTGGATGCGTCAAAGTTTTGTCTGGTGGTCACTGCATCCGATCGGTTATCTATTGGGTGCGACTTATCCATCGTTTCACGTTTGGTCATCCATCTTTATCGGATGGATGATAAAATACATTACACTTAAGTTCGGTGGTCCACTGGCATATCGGCGGATCCGTCCAATAGCATTCGGTTTGATTTTTGGTGAATACTTGATGGTGGGGATATGGATGGTGATCGGATTTTTCAGTGGCATCGGTTATCATGCTTTACCCCGTTAGTGGAATACAAAGACCTGACTCTATAAGTGATTTAGGAAAATACTATGCAAAGCAATGATAAGATGTTTGATCCACAATGGAAAACACGGGTAAAAACTCAGCACACAGTAGCAGGTATCCGCACATGGCATGTGAACTTGAATCCGCGTGCAATGTCTACCCTTGGTTTCGCAAAAGGCGAAATTCCGGGTCAGGTATCACCTAAGAATGTCCATGTCGACTGGCGTGGTCCCTTTGCTGCACAAGCAGGTGCATTAATTGTAGAAATCACTACGAACAAAGGATTAAAAGGCTACGGTCTTGGTGGCGGTGGACTCGCTGGTGCAATGATTATTGAGAAACATCTGCAACATTTCGTGGTCGGACAGAACCCTATGGACGTAGAGGAAATTTGGGAACATCTGTATCATATTACCTCAATTTATGGACGACGCGGACTTGTGATTTACGCATTGAGCGGCATTGAACTTGCACTTGTTGACTTGTGTGGTAAGATTTTAGATGCTCCAGTCTATAGTCTTTTTACGGATTCACCGTGTCACCAAATACCTGCTTATGCAACGGGTGCTGATATTGGCTACTATGTTGACAATGGGTTCACTGCCTGCAAACTTCCTCTCAGGAATGGACTTGCAGAAGGAGAGGAAGGTTTTGTTCAGAATCTTGAGATGATCCATACAGCCCGCGATACAATCGGTCCCAATGTTGAACTGATGACTGATATCTATCTCCGATGGGATGTGGATTATACGATACGTTTTGCAGAGGAAACGAAGGATTTAAATCTCAAATGGATTGAAGAACCTATACACCTTGATGACTATGCTGGTATGG
This sequence comes from Candidatus Poribacteria bacterium, assembly GCA_963663765.2. GTDB lineage: Bacteria > Poribacteria > WGA-4E > WGA-4E > WGA-3G > MSPOR6. Next base: position 307,400 of record CAXXUA010000005.1, read on the forward strand.
CACAATTGGTGCGTGAAATAGAACCAACATGGATTGTTTCAGGGGAGCATGAATTTACGCGATACGGATTTCGGGAACTCTTACGATGGAAGGCTGCAGATATGATACAACCGGATGTGAGTTGGGCTGGTGGTTTTACGGAATGTTTGCGGATCGCACACGAAGCAGCTGAACTCGGTATCTCAACTTGGCTACATCAAGCAGGAACACCGTGGGGACTGCATCTCACCGCTTGTTTGCCGATGCGTTGCATGGCAGAGACGTTCGGTCCGTCCCGCGATGGCAATGAAAATGAACTGTATGACCGTTTACGTCCTTCTCCACAAAATGGATATTTCACTCTCAATGATGCACCGGGATTTGGCATTGACATTGATGAGCCATTACTGGACGCGTATTCTGTTGATCAGTTGTAGTATTCTATCGGTTTAACTTAGTGAGATTCGCACGGTTTCAATTACTCACTTTCCAATGGTTCTGATTCTAACATCAGATTTTTATTGAAAGATAATAAAGGAACTGTTATCCTGAAATCATCCGATAAGTTGAAAATAAAGAGGTAAACTTGTTATGCATATTTTGTTCACAAACAGAACCAACAGCTACGCTAAAATATCACTCTATTATATCGTTTTGATTTTCTTGTCTGCGTTAGTTTTAGATGTCAACGCTGTTCCATTAAAACCAGATGCATATTGGAATTTTGAAGACGGTACTGCAAGAGATAGCTCAAGCAGAAGGTTACATGGCACTTTAATTGGAGATCCAAATTCAGTTGATGGTCTCGCCGGGAACGCATTGAAGTTTGTCAGAGGTCAAGGTATCAAAATCCCAGATTCACGTGGGATCAATACCGGCGGTCCATTTCGCAACCGCACCGTCGGTGTCCTGTTTTACTGTGACAATGTTACGAAAACACAGAAGCAAGTACTTTTTGAAGCGGGGGGTGCAACGAAAGGTTTGGTCTTATATGTCCATAAAAGTAGGATCTACGTTGGTGCTTGGAATATACCGCTTTTCAACTGGAACGGTTCATTCCTCGATGAAGACATTATGTCCAAAAAATGGTACTACGTAGCATTAGTCATACGCAACGGGACGAATAAAGTGGAATCCAACAAATTTGAGATGTGGATGGACGGCGAACTTGTTGGGAAAGCAAAAGGCGCATATCTTCAAGCACACGGACAGGATATAGGTATCGCACATGTCAGTCAACATACAAAGTACCACGATGACACCGGTAAAGGACGAGATGTAGATTGGTTTGAAGGTCTCATTGATGAAATCGTTATTTATAATAGGGCTTTAAATGCATCAAATTTATCGGTACTGATGAATCCGCTCAACGTTGAACCGCAAGGAAAATTCACGACTACCTGGGCAAATTTGAAAGCAGGTTATCGTTAAGTAAAAGGACGATTTCTCTTTTTCGTTGATTCTAAACTTCAGTACTTCCTTCGTTCTGCATTGGGTCTTCTTCAGTGAGTTCTGCATTCGGTAATTCATAGTAAAGGTGTCCGTTTATGTCGTAGACATTCGGAATACCTTTTTTTGCGGTTTTCTTCTTGTGTTTTTTGGCAGTCCGATCTTACTTCAGTGATCGCTTGTTTTATATCTGCTTGAGATTCTTCTTCATTCACTTTTGGCACTTTCTCCCAAATTCTATCCAACACAGAAAAGGCTTCTTATCGCTGTTTTATCAACCGATCATAGATTTCAATTGGAACGATCGCAGCAAGTGGTTTGTCAGCATGTTTAACTATCAACCGATCACCGTTGTGGTACACACCATCAAGAAATTCATTAAGTTTCCGTTGTAGATCAATTTCAGAAACTTCCTTTCTCATTGTTATCTCCTATTTAGGTTTAATTTTTTAGTAAATCAAAAAAATAAAAATGTGTCAAGTATTTTTTCTGACCAACGGGTGTTTATAAATTATGTACATTACATATTTTTTTATTCGTTATGTGACTGTGCTTTTTGACTTGTAATATTGCTGTATGGATTTTCATAGTTATATTATACATTAATTTCTACACAAAAACTTTACACACCCCAAATCTACCATAAACTTGAAAAATCGCAATTACCGTGTTATAATCTTGTTAAATTCCTGCAGTAAAAACCAAAAAACGAAAATTAAATGAAGAAATAATAATTACAATACAACTAAATCAATAACATCTACGTAAGGTGAACTTTATATGATTCCAGATGATGTTTATGTGCACAAAACAGTAAATGGCGATGTTGAGGCGTTCAACGAATTAGTTAACCGCCATCACGCCAAAATATACGGGTTAGCATACCGAATGCTGAGCAATTCTGAAGATGCAGAAGATGCTACGCAAGAAACTTTTTTAGAGGCTTACAAATCAATAAAATCGTTTCGATTCCAATCGCAATTCGGAACTTGGTTGTACAGTATCGGATTAAATACCTGCAACCAGTACATCCGTAAAGCTAAGTCTCGCAACCGAGTGTTGGAAGCGTACACGGAAGAAACAGCATCACGCGGCATGGTTGAAGAACGGAATGTTCCAGAACGGGTAGCGATAAAGACTGAACAGAGCCAAGTGGTTCAAGCTGCTATTGACCGCCTACCCCCAAAACAACGTGAAGTCATAACGCTTTATTATATGCAACATCTCAAATACAAAGAGATAGCCGAAGTCCTAAACATTTCCCTCGGTACCGTTGCCTCAAGGTTAAATAAAGCAACCCAAAACCTAAAAACGAAGTTGGAAAAATACTACTTGTAAACAATTTTGTGTGTAACTTGAACATATTATTACCTTATGAAAGCGAGGATTGTTAAAATGAATTGTGAACAGACTCGTGAGAACTTGGTCTTACATCGACAAGGTAACATGCTGACAGGAACGAAACGGCGGAACTTTTTACAACATCTGCGCGGCTGCAAGGCATGCCAAATGGAATATGAAGGTTTATGGCATACTGCATCGTTGCTCGGAAGCCTTGAAGCACCAATACCGCCACCCGATTTGCTCGGGAAAATTCAGAACCAAATTCGGGAAGTCCATAAGCAATCTAAAACCGCCTTCTTTGCAAATCCAATCTCATGGCTTTTACAGAAGTTCAAAATCGAACTTTCCCCACAGTTTGTAAACAGTATTGCATTACTTTGCTACTTGACTACGTCTATCTTTTTAGTGAAGATAGCATTTTTTACAGAGGCACCGACAGAAAATTTCGGTTTGACAGCAACCGCATTTGAAGCGACACGTGCAAAGTATGCACGCGTTTCACCATCACCGTGGGGAACGTTAAAATATCAATACACGAAAATAGATAGTCCGATGCTGTCAAACGTTCTTAGCGAGAAAAGTATTAGTATGCCAAACCAATTCGTTGATATTGAAACATCGGGGATTTGGTATCCCCACGCGATCAATACTAACACCAAAACCATTGATGCTCACATACCAAACATTACAAACCAGAAACTTGCACTATTTTGGAGTGACATCAAAACAGATCTATAAGGGAGAGAATATATCTGTCATAACGTTCAAATATAGGCAATCGGAATATTCCTAATCACATCTGTTTAGTAAGAGTAAGAGGCACAATACGTTGTGCCTCTTTTTTTGTTAATACTACAGCAAACTCACATAAAAATACAAAAACAATTAACATAAAGTAAAAATATTTGTTGCTAAAATTCATAACATGCGTTATAATTAATTAACAATACAAAATTTTATCGTAAGGTTGTGATTTTTAATGTCAATTAAACGGGAAGAATATCAGGAAAAAGTTGAGATAGCAACAGATCAAATTGTCCGCCTCAACGGTAAACAAGATAGAAATGACCATCTTTGGTGGAGTTTGCTCTCTGAAAAAATGCTAATAATATCCCGACATGTCAACCGGAATGACCCCGATCTCCCTAAGGCACTCATCGAAGTTGCCGCATGGATAGAATTATGGGTGTGTTCAAAAGATACTTTTTAGGAGCAAAGCACACATGATACAACTTGAACAATGCCCTAAGTGCTTTCGAAAAGTCTATCCAGGCACACGGAACGGCAAAAGATACTTTTACGACTATTATGTCAACGTGAAAGGTGAAATAGAGTCATCTAACTCCCATTTTGAGACCTGTCCCTGGGGAACGCAACGAGACCCGTTTGCCGATGGAACAACAATCATCACAGATTATGCCGATATACTTGATGAACTCCAGATGATCTGGAAACTTGATTGTACCGTGCTTGAACCGAAACAACCAATAAAATGGAACGCGGTAGACATATATTACGAACAACCGCCAATCAAGCATCTCAATCCGATCACCTTCATGCTTACAAAACTCGGAGGTCCATACCCACGGAAAAACCGCACAGAACTTATCAAATGTTTTACCGGCACCGTCGTTAGTAAAAAAAGAACTGTTGTCGCACTCATGGCAGAAAGAGAACTGTTTGATAAAATACATGATTTTCTCTATCAATACCACAGCCGTAATTGTAACAAGAACCCTCTCAAACAGGTAATCATCACAGGATACCGCATCCTACTGGATACGACCGTCATGTCTCAACAAAAGAAGGAATCTCATTATGCCGTCTGATAACAACATGATTTCAGATTACCACTTCAACGAACTTCAACAGGCAAATCAACTTCTCGCCCAAAATTGGAATATCCTTGTGAAAATGCGTGCCAATGGTGGATTAGGGGATATTAGCCGTCTTATTAAAGCAGAGATGGCATATTTCCATTCGCTACAATTTGTCATAAATGCCGCTGAAAACTGTATAAATGAGGAAGAAAGAAAACGAAGAGAAACGTGATTTGAAACTATGTCTGCAGAATTTGTTCATCTACACAACCATAGCGAATATAGCATGCTTGACAGCGTATGCCGCATTCCAGAGATGATCCAGTGGGCAGTGGAGAATAGCACACCTGCTCTCGCACTTACCGACCACGGCAACATGTTCGGCGCATGGGAATTTTATACCGAAGCACAAAACGCAGGAGTCAATCCTATTGTCGGTTGTGAGGTATATGTCACCCCAGGTGATCGCAGAAGACACATTGAAAGCCAAGGCGAACCTTACCATTTGACTCTCCTTGCGGAAAATGCAACAGGCTACCGAAACCTGATGAAACTTGTATCACTCGGATACACAGAAGGGTTCTACAACAAGCCGCGTATTGACATGGAAATTTTGCGTGAATACCGTGAAGGTATTATCACACTCACCGGATGTATACAAGGACAGCTGCCGCGTCTACTTGCATCAAATAGGCGTGAGGAGGGAATTCGCAATTTCAAAACACTGATTGATATAATGGGGAAACGAAACCTTTATGTTGAACTGCAAAACCACTATATTGACAAACAACTTAAGACGTATCCAATAATGGCAAATTTAGCAAAAGAGTTGGAGATACCTATCGTCGGGACAAACAACTGCCATTATATCCATAAATCTGACCACCGACTACACAACATACTGCTCTGTATACAAACAAAAACCACCGTTAAGGACCCACACCGACCACGACTCAATAAACATCTCTATTTTAAAACCGATAACGAAATGCGCGAAGCACTTGCGAATTATCCACCTGAAGCTATCAGTAACACCCTTGAAATCGAAAACCGGTGTCAGCTCAAGTTGGATTACGGCACGTTTGTGATGCCGAAATATGATGTCCCAGATGGATGCACGAATGACAGCTATCTAAAGCACCTCTGCTATCAAGGGTTATACGAAAAATTGGGCGGAGAACTATCCACAGATGTTCGGAAACGACTGGATTACGAACTGGACATTATTCGCAAGACCGGCTACGCAGGCTATTTCCTGATTGTGTGGGACTACGTCAAATACGCAAATAAACAAGGCTATCCGCTCTCTGCGCGCGGCTCCGCTGCCAGCAGTCTTGCGCTTTATGCCCTCAATGTAATTAGCTTCAATCCAATGGACTATGACTGTATGTTTGAGCGGTTTTTGAACCTTGAACGAGTCAGTCCACCCGACATTGATATTGATTTCGCAGACCGCGCACGCGACTACGTCATCAAATACCTTGTTAATAAATACGGACACGATTCTGTCGGGAAAGTCGCGACTTTTTCTACCTTAGGTCCAAAGGCTGCTATCACCGATGTCGGACGCGCACTTGAAATACCCCTGGAAAATGTCAGAAAATTGACGAAACTGATCCCAGGAACACCAAATATCACACTTGAGAGAGTATTAGAACTCATACCAGAACTAAAGGAACTCACAGACCTATCTGAATATAAGGAACTTATTGATATTAGCAAAGCAATTGTCGGCATGAAAAGACATGTCTCCTGTCACGCTTCTGCCATCGTCGTTTCAAACGGTCCCCTCACCGATTATGTGCCACTCTTCAAAGATAAACACGGGCAAGTCGCAACACAGTTTGAAGCCACAACCGTTGAAGATGTCGGACTTCTCAAATTTGATACACTCGGATTGCGAAGTCTCACGAAAACACACGATTGTATTGAAATGGCAAGAGAAAATCGTGGGGAAAACATAAAACTAACAGACATTCCCTTTGACAATGATGAAACCTATTCACTCGTCAGAGAAGGATTGGTTCAAGGTTTGTTTCAATTGGAAACTTCACCCGGCATGTACAGGGTCGTGAGAGAACTCAAAGCAGAAAACTTTGAGGATTTTTCCGCAATTGCCGCACTTTATCGTCCAGGACCATTGGAAAGCGGAACAACAAGACAGTTCATCGCACGAAAAAACGGATTGCAAAAAGTGGAATATGCACACCCATCACTCAAAAACGCACTCAAAAACACTTATGGACTTTGCGTTTATCAGGAACAGGTCATGCAAATTGCACGCGATATGGCAGGTTTTTCACTCGGTGAAGCGGACATACTCAGACGCGCAATGGGAAAACGGGATGACGGTCTGCTAAGAACACAACGCCATAAATTCATAGACGGGGCAACACAAAACGGTATACCCAAAAAAGACTCTGAGAAGGTTTTCGACCTATTAGAACCCTTCGGCGGCTACGCATTCAACAAATCCCATTCTGTCGCATTCTCAATCGTCACATACCGAATGGCATATCTAAAAACACATTATCCTTGTGAATTTATGGCTGCTATCATGACAGGAGAAGCAGACGATGCTGCTAAACTCATCGTTTACCGTGAAGAATGCAAAAAACTGGAGAACTTTCTGGGTGTAAAAATCAACCTACTGCCACCAGATATAAACATCAGCGAAAAGTTTTTCACTGTAAAAGGAGATAATATCTGTTTCGGACTTATCGCCATCAAGCACATCGGAGATAAGGCTATACAAGCAATCGTCGAAGCACGAGAACAGGGCGGCAAATTCACATCACTACAAGATTTCTGTGAACGTGTAGACACACGCAAAGCTAACAAACGTACAATAGAGAGCCTTATTCTGTGCGGAGCGTTTGACTCACTCCAAGAACATAGAGCAATGCTAATCACTAACTTACATAAAATCTTGAAAGCCGCAAAAATTGAAAGAGCAAGACGTGAACGCGGACAATTATATCTCTTCCCAGACGCAGGCAAGATACCCCTCACACAAACACCAGAATACCCACCGTCCACACGCTATCAGATGGAAAAACAACTACTCGGGTTTTATGTCTCTGGACATCCACTACAAGAATATAGAGATATTCTCGAAAACTACACAAACGCAGACTCCGAAACACTTAATAAACTTCCTAATGAAACTGAAGTCTCTATCGTAGGGATAATCACGCACGTAAAAAAACGAATCACACCCAAAGGCAATGTTATGGCACTCCTGTCAGCAGAAGACCAAAAAAAGTCTATGAAAATTGCTGTTTTACCAGATTTATATAAGAAAACAGGAGAACTCCGTAGTGGAAACATTGTATGGATCAACGGAATAATCAAAAACAAAACAACAGGATTAGAACATCCACTCATACAGGCAGTTGACATCATAGATATAGATGCCGTCCCTGATATACTCACATCTGCCGCTGAAGTGACAATAAAAGAACCCGATCTCAGCAACCCTGACAAACTGAAAACGCTAAAAGAAATTGCACTTGCCAACAGAGGCGAACTACATCTAATCTTACGCTTGAAAAGTCCACGTTACGGAGAAGTCATTGTACAATGCGGCGCCAACTATAAAATAGCCGATAAGGATTCCGTTTTCAAACAGGTAGAATGGTTGTTCGGTGTTAACTGCATCAAAAGAAGCAACCGCACAAAAATAGCATAAATAGTTTTTCCAATCGGCATAAAAATAGGTCTAAAATCAACCCAAATGTTTCAAACTAAAAATAAAAATACAAAATGTTACACTTCACAGAATTATTCTTATTTTCAACAAATAATGCCTGTAAACCCATACTATGACTGCGTTACATGCCAATTTTTAAATGCTACCAAAAAAATGAATAAAGTGTCCATTTGGTAACATTTAAAAGACGAATCACCGAATAGAGACACAACAATAAACAAATGAAAAAATACATATAGAGTAACATAAAAAACGACCAAAAAATTGTAATTCACAATAACTTGAAATACTCGGGTGTGTAAAGTTTTGGTTACTGGACGTAGGGGCCGGGTCTCCCCGCCCGAACAGAAGTTTTACGCGGGCGAGGAAACCTCGCCCCTACGATGTCCACAGTTCCCTAACGTCAAGTAAGCTTTAATAGAAACTGGACGGACTTCTTTTAATATCAGGGTTTCTACAAACACTTTACACACCCAATCGATTCGGGAGTGTAAAGTGTTTGCACAGAGGTACTAACTTTTGTTCTCTTTAGTCCCGTAGGGACGCAATGTTTATAGAAAGACGTTATCACATCCCCTCTCTTTAGTTCCGTAGGAACGACATAGAAGGATAAACATATCGTCCCTACGGGACTGAAGAATATGGTTAATATTAACAATATTTCTTTATATTGACACCTAATGAAGTTTGACAATCAAAATCGGTAGTTGAATTCGTAGGGGTTGGGTTCCCCAACCCATTTGGTTTTTGAGTTTGCGTAGATCATGTGTGGAAACCACGCCCCTACGAATACACAACTTGAACGTCAAAACTCATTAGGACTCTGTGTCCGCAATCTCCCATTTAATCAGTTGCGGCGGGGCACAGAGACCCGGGGAATGCCTAAATGGCATTCATACCGTTGATTTCTTGATTTCTTGATTTCGCCCTACAATGGAGAGTGGGATGTTTATGCAAAAACTTTACACACCCAAATACTCTAATCTTCTTGCAGTAATTGCGCTCTTTTGTTAGAATGGAAGCAGAAACAAGAGATATTTCATTGAAACATGCATTTTTGCTTTATAGGAGATTATTTATGGCTAACAATCTACGTTTTGGCGTTGTTGGATTAGGTATGGGCATGAATCGTTCTAACATGATTCACAGCACAGATGGGGCGGAACTCGTCGCTGTCGCAGACCTAAAGGAAGACAGACGCAAAGCTGCCGAAGAAAAATTCGGATGTGAAAGCCACGAAGACGCACTGGAAATGTTCGACCGGGACGATATTGATGTCGCAATGATGATGACACCCAGTGGCTTACACGGAAAGTTCGGAGAAGAAGCAGCACGTCGAGGAAAACACGTCATTACAACAAAACCGATGGATGTGAGTGTGGAAAACTGTGATTCACTCATTAAGACCTGTGAAGACAATAACGTCAAACTACTCGTGGATTTCGGAGAGAGATACGGTAAACACAACAGGCGGATAAAGGCTGCAATTGATCAAGGCACAATCGGAAAACCAATTCTGTGTGATCTACGAATGAAATGGAAACGTTATGATAGTTATTATGTAGGTTGGCACGGAACATGGGAATTTGATGGCGGTGGATCCATCATGAATCAAGGTGTACACTATATAGACCTGATGTTGTGGTTTATGGGACCTGTCAAACGCGTCATCGGCGCACATTTTGATGTATATGACCACGAAAACTGTGAGACCGAAGATATGACCTCCGCAATCTTGGAATTTGAAAGTGGTGCACTCGGACACGTACTAACTACCACAACCTATCCCGGTGGAAATGTGTCTATGATTCACATCCACGGTCAAGATGGAATCGTTGGGCTTGGACCTGAAATATGGCAATTCCCAGATGGAAAAGAACCCAACATTGAACTGCCTCCTTATCCCGGAAATGTTATTCAAGATATATTACGAGTTGTCAATGACGGTGCTGAACCAGCAGTGGACGGATATGAGGGAAGACGGTCCGTTGAACTCAACATGGCAATTTATGAATGTTCCAGAACAGGTAAATCTGTAACGTTATAGGTCTCTATATTAGTTCTGTAAGTGTGTGATTCTGCTGACAGAAGTGTAAATGGAAAGACGATTTAGTATTCCGCACTTACAGAACAACGATCAAACGTATATTAGGAATCTTCCGCTTTTGCTTTCAAGTCGTAAAGGATGTTCACCGCATCCAAAGGAGTCATCTGAGAAAGTTCCAACTTCCGTATCTCTTCAACGAGGGGGTGTGTTTTCGGAGTGAACAGTGCCATCTGAAGCGAATCGCTCTGTAGAGTCTTCCGTGTAATTCTGCGTTTCGGACGTGGGATTTTTTGGTTCGCTTTCTGCGGTTTGCTTGCTATTTCATCGGTCTCTACGCTAAGGTTGTGCTGTTCAAGCACTTCCAATATTTGTTGCGCCCGCGCAATAACAGAACGCGGTAACCCTGCAAGACGCGCAACATGAATGCCATAGCTTTGGTCTGCGCCACCCGGAACAACTTTACGAAGGAAAGTCACCTTCTCCCCATCTTCATGCACAGCAACGTTGTAGTTTTTCGCACGTTTGTACTTACTGGCAAGTTCAACAAGTTCATGGTAATGCGTAGCAAAAAGGGTTTTAGCCCCCATCCGTTTCTCATCTAACAAATACTCTGATACTGCCCAGGCAATACTGAGTCCATCAAACGTACTGGTCCCGCGTCCAACTTCATCCAGTATAACAAGACTCTTGTCTGTTGCATTGTTGAGAATATTCGCTGTTTCGTTCATCTCAACAAGAAAGGTACTTTGGCCCATTACGAGGTTGTCTGAAGCACCAACACGGGTAAATATCCTATCTACTAAACCTATTTTTGCAGCGGATGCGGGGACAAAACACCCTATCTGTGCCATCAACACAATAAGGGCAGTTTGACGAAGATAGGTACTTTTTCCGCTCATATTCGGACCCGTGATAATATGGAGTTGTTCCTCATGACAGTTCAACAATGTATCATTCGGCACGAAACCTTCTTGTGTGAATATTTGTTCTACCACAGGATGCCTTCCATCACGAACGATGATTTCGTCATTGTCCTCCACAGTCGGTTTCACATAGTTGTATTTGGAAGCACAATATGCAAAGTTTGCGATAACATCAATCATCGCAATAACCGCCGAGATTTTCTGTATAGCTTCTGTAGATTTCGCTACTTCATCACGAATCTCGCAAAATAGTTCATACTCAAGGGATTGAATCCGATCCTCTGCGTTCAATACTTTCGCTTCCTCTTCCTTGAGTTCGGGGGTGATGAACCTTTCAGAATTTCGCAACGTCTGTTTACGGATATAATGATCAGGCACCATATTCAAATTCGGTTTGGTCACCTCAATGTAGTAACCAAAGACCTGATTGAAACCTATTTTAAGTGATGCAATCCCACTACGTTTTCGCTCTTCTTCCTGCAAGGTTGCCATCCATGCTCTACCTTGACCAACAATTTGACGGAGTTCATCAAGTTCCGAATTATAACCATCATGGATGATACCCCCTTCTCGGACAGTTGCTGGTGAATTGGGATGAATCCCATGTTCAATTAATTCAACCAATTCTGTCATCGGGTTCAGGTCTTGGTGTAGAGAAGTCAAAAGCGATGTTTGAAATTCTTGAAGTACTTGTTTTACATCAGGGATAAGTTGAAGTGAACCTTTAAGGGAATGTAGGTCGCGCCCGTTAACTGAACCAAGACTGATACGGGTAATGAGACGTTCAATATCAGACATCTGGGCAAGTGCTTCCCGCAATTCCTCTTGTTGATTTATCTGTGTCTTTAATTCCTCAACTGCGTCAAGACGTTCTTCTATTTCATCTATGCTTAACAAAGGTTGCAACAAACACTGCCGAACCTTTCTTGCTCCCATAGAAGTCACCGTCTGATCAAGCACTTCAAGCAACGTGCCGTTTCTTGATCCATCCCTGATGTTAACGGTCAGTTCAAGATTACGGTGTGTATCTGCATCCAAGACCATAAAATCTGTGAGTGTGTAAGTATGAAGTGAGAGGATGTGTTCTACTTCCTGCTTTTGCGTTTCATTCAGGTAATAGATAAGTGCACCAGCAGCACAGATAGCGGTGGAAAGGTGTTCACAGCCAAAACCATCCAGAGAAATCGTTCGGAAATGTTGAAGCAGTTCAGTTCTTGCAGTATCATAGTCAAAACGCCAATCAGGTAAAAAATTGAGGGTTGTTTTTAGTTCTACTTTAAGCTGAGCAAAGACTTCTTCATTTTCAAACGATTCTGAAAAGAGACACTCCTTTGGTGCAAAACGGTATATTTCTGCCCAGAGACGGGACTCATCTACCAGTTCCGCAACCTGAAATTCTCCTGTAGAGAGATCCGCAACAGCAATACCGTAAATGTCCTTGTGATGATATATTGAAAGAAGATAGTTGTTTGCTTTATGCTCAAGTGCCTTTGGATCAGTGACGGTACCAGGAGTCACTATCCTGACAACATCACGTTTTACAAGGCGGTTTTCTTCTCGTGCCACTTTAGCATCTTCTGTCTGATCCAGAATAGCAACCTTGTGTCCTGCTTTTACCAATTTATACAGATAGGAGTCGAGAGCGTGATGTGGAATACCTGCCATCGGAGGTGGTGCGGTTTTCTGATTTTTATGACTACGGGATGTTAAAGCGATCTCAAGTAAACGAGAAATTAACTCCGCATCTTCAAAAAATGCCTCATAAAAATCACCTACTCTGCAAAGAAGTATCGCATCTTCATGCTCTTTCTTTACCTGTTTGTAAAGCTCCATCATAGATAGTTGTGATTTTTTTGTTTTCGGCATGCAGGTGTCCTCACTCTCGTTACATCCGTTTTCTTGTATAAGAACTAGTTCTTATACAATACCATATATGGAGTGAACTGTCAATCAATTTATAGATACATAATATACTCGTGAGAATAGAAAATAATATGGACAGGTCAAAATTGGTATGTTATAATAACGCAAGTTGCTACCTATAAGGTTTAGACGAATAAACACCGTTTTTTATAGAGTATAATACACTTTTCGGTAGTATTTGTAGCACAAACTTTTAGTTTGTGCATCTTTATGACGCAAACTAACAGTTTGCGCTACAAAATATAGGCTATTTATCAGCACTTTTTTGATAATAGAAGGTGTTTCTAGGTCTAATTATTGTAGGTAGCAACATGGGTTATAATACTCAAAAGTACTGTTAAAACTAAAGGAGCTGAAGAGATGAAAATGAAATCCGTTTTTATACTGCTGTTACTTTTTTCCACGATGATACTAATTGGATGCTATACAAAATTCGGTTATTACGAAGCATCTTTTCAACCAGAAAAACAACAGAAACATGCAGACATAAATAAAGAAGAGATGGAACAAACTACCAAAACAGAAACAGAAAATTCAGATGAATCCGATGGATATTACGGACGTCGTAAACGCATCTACGGCTCTTCACGTTACAACGTGCATAATTCATATTGGATACCTTACAGGTCACATCCTTATGCATACTACCATCCGATGTATTATTATCCGAATCCGTGGTATTACGGCAATGGATATGGGTACTATGGGTATCGTTCCCCATATTATAGGTATTACGGAGGTTATTCTCCCTATAGAAGTTACTATAGTGGTTATCGCGGGAGTTCATTTCTACCTGCAAATCGTAGTACTTATAAGAGAGGTGCTGTTCTGAACCGATCTGAGAACCGACGTGCTCGAACTTCACGTAGTGTAACTTCGTCTAATTCAAGATCCGAACGACCAAAACGTAGAACGCGAAACAGTGAATGAAATTAGTACTGTTTTTTTGTTATAACACAAGAAATTAAGGAGAAAGCGATAATGAAACGTCTATTTTGGGGTGTATTTGTATGTCTATTCGTCATAGGTTTATTACCCGTAATGTGTTCAGCACAAACAGAGGAGTTAGTAGTTGGTAACACGTTTGGTGTAGGAGCAAGGTCAATGGGTATGGGTGGTGCGTCTCTCGGACTTGCTGACGATTTTACCGCGCTCTATTGGAATCCAGCTGGATTGGCACAAATCCAGAAGTTTGAGTTGTTCGCAAGTTTTTCACAAAACACTGCACTGACTGATAGCTACTTCACAAGCAGTGAGACCATTGGAACAAGTCGTTCAAGTGTACGCCCAAATTCAATCGGGCTTGTTTATCCGTTTTACACACAACAAGGCGGATTTTCAATTGCATTCGGATACAATCGCGTACAGAACTTTGATTTTCAGTCTGCGATCCAAGGGGTCGACCCAAGCTCAGGAAATGTATTTAGTGGGCTTTATCTAAACGAAACTAACATAAATTCCGGGGGAATCGGGATATGGAGTTTTGGAGGTAGCGTTTATATCTCTGAATACTTCTTGATCGGCGGTTCAGTGGACTTTTGGAATGGTCGCAGTCGAAATGAATTAGACGCAACAGCTACCGATACTTTGAATGTAGATTCTGAATTGACACGTTTTAGATATGACGATGAAATAGATAGAGAATATTCCGGTGTTAGCGGCAGAGTGGGGATTCTGGCAAACATCACTGACTTTGTCAGCTGGGGAGTTACCTTTGTTGCCCCTACAGAGTTAGGAGTAGATGAACTCTGGCGTGAATATACCGTCGCACTCTTTGATGACGGAGAAGAACTGACGGAACCAGAAAGCGGTGCTACAACATATCATATAGAAAGACCTTATGAAATTGGAACTGGCTTCGCACTGAAATTATTAGATAAACAGTTGATATTAGCAACGGATATTCAGTTCACGGATTGGCGACAAACACGTTATGACCCGAATCCGGCGGAAGACATAACAAACAATCATTTTGAGGAATATTATTCAACGACTATACAAGTTCGGTTGGGCATAGAATACCAAATACCGATGATTGATTCTTATGTACGTGCTGGTTATTTCCGAGATACGATTCCATTTACGGAAACAGAGATTGAAAACAATCGAGATTATCTCACTGTAGGGACAGGAAAGATTTTTGAGGACTCCGTGAAACTTGATATCGCGTATATGTGGGGCAATTGGCAGCAATATAGGAATGATGTAACAACACAACGAAATTCACATCGAGTATTCATTTCTTGTGCCTATCGGTACTAATCAATCCTTTGGCAAATGTTAGTATTAGATAAAGGGTGGAAAGTCTATTCCACCCTTTATCTAATAAGTTATCTCCAATTAAATAATACCAAATTAACGTAATTTATCTTTTTCCAACGGTAGGTGCGGTTTCCTAACCGCACACTTAGCAAGACGACTCACGTTAATTCGGTATAAGTTATCCTCAATTAAACAAGCTGAATATAAGCCATTTGTGCGCCGTCACCACGTCTGAGTTCACCACGAATGATACGTGTATAACCGCCATTACGATCCTGATAACGGGGTGCAATATCCTCAAAAAGTTTCTGAAGGATTGCTTGTTTATTTCTATTACCGGATTCACCTCTACGCGGTGTGTAATGTAAGTTACTTCCATATAGTAACCGTGCGGCACGTCGACGTGCGTTCAAAGTGTCTTGTTTTGCGAGTGTAATGAGTTTCTCTGCTACACGTCGGAGTTCTTTACATTTATGCAAGGTTGTTCGAATTTGTTCATGTTCAAAAAGTGCGGTTGCTTGGTTTCGGAAGAGAGCTTTTCTGTGGCTCGTGGTACGTCCTAATTTCCTACCGCGTTTTCTATGACGCATCTGATTCCTCCTCTTCCGTGTTGATATAGTCGTCATCCAAATTCATTCCAAGGATCAAGCCCATGTTTGCAAGTTGGTCTTTTATTTCATTTAGAGAAGTCTTTCCGAAATTCTTATATTCTAACATCTCTTTTTCAGTTTTGACGACAAGTTCACGGATAGTTTTTATATTTGCGGTTTCAAGACAATTACCTGCCCGGACTGAGAGTTCCAGGTCAGCGACCGGTTTTGCCAGATACCTATTTCTCAAAATGAGAGCTTCATCAATTTCAGGTTCCGGTTCAACATAAGTTTCATCAAATTCGGTGAAGATATCCAGCTGACTCCGTAAAATGTCCGCTGCCTGCGTAATTGCAAGTTTCGGTGTGATACTACCATCAGTCCAGATTTCAAGATTCAACTGATCAAAGTCTGTAACATCCTCAACACGTGTTTCGTTAACCCAATAGTTTACTTTATCTACCGGTGAGAACTTTGCGTCAATCGGTATCCATCCAATGGGCTGTTTGGGATCGCGATGGTCTTCAGCGATTGAGTAACCGCGTCCAGTTTGTACTTGTATTTCCATATCAATTCCCTGACATTTGTCAAGCATTGCGATATGCTGGTCAGGATTGATAATTTCGACCATAGAATTGGCGCGGATATCCGCTGCGGTAAGTTCACCTGAACCACTGGCAGTCAGTTCCAATATCATCGGTTCGTCTTGCAAAAGTCGAAACCGTATCGCCTTAAGGTTAAGAATTATTTGTACGACATCTTCTAAAATTCCTGGAATAGTTGAATATTCATGCTTGACCTGATCAATTTGTATGGCGATTATAGCAGCTCCTTTAATTGAGGAGAGAAGTACTCGACGAAGCGAGTTGCCCAGCGTTGTACCGAATCCGCGCTCAAGGGGTTCTGCTGTGTATTTTGCATAATTGGGTTGCAGAGTTTCGGTATCGGCTACTAAACGTTCAGGCATTGTTAAATTCAACCTATCCATCGGTTTTTCCTCCTATCGGCTTAAGTTATTACATTTACAGAGTCAAACAGTTTTAGCAAAACACAATTATTCAACCCATGGGTATGTAATTATGTTTTCAAACAATATATATTGTATCTTGCATAAGTACTCAATAAAAAACAGCGTGTGTAGTGCATAATGATCGCTGCGACACGCCTGTTTTTAGTAAATCTTTTCCTTGGATTTTCATCAACAGTTTGGGAAGATAACATAAATAACTGATGTTGAGTTGCTTGTATTCCTGTCAACAATTCAGAAAGTCAATAATGTATTGCAGTATGGATTTATAGTCACATGTTATTGTTGACTAAGTTCACACTATTTCCTAATGATTGAGTTTGAAATAACAACAAGTTTGTTCTACGACCTTGTGCAATGCGGGATTTCTGGATTCACATTCAATAGGTAGATTGTTATGATCTACCTTGAATACAATTCAATAATTAGTTGTGTTTCCAGTTCTGATGCAATATGTTCTACAGTTGGTGCACCTTGTACCCGTCCCTCAGGTTTGTCGGTATCAATTTCTAACCATTCTGGTGTACCCCGTTGCTGTGAGAATTCTAATGCTTCTTGAATAGTGATGTTCTGTCGACTTTTTTCTCGTGGAGTAATGGTGTCTCCGACTTCAACGAGATATGAAGGGATATTGACGCGCTTTCCATTCACAGTGAAATGGTTGTGTTTTACCATCTGCCGTGCTTGTTTTCGTGAAGTGGCGAATCCGAGTCTATAAACGACATTGTCTAACCTGCGTTCAAGTAGAGCGATTAAGTTCTCTCCCGTAATCCCCGTTTGACGTACCGCTTTGAAATAGTAGTTACGAAATTGTTTTTCAAAAATACCGTAAATTCGCTTCGCTTTCTGTTTAGTGCGTAGTTGCCTTCTATACTCGCTACGGACACGCGTTGGTGGCTTTTGTCCGTGGTCTCCTGGTGGATAACTTCTTCGTTCGAAAGCACATTTTGGACCGAGGCAACGACGTCCTTTGAGAAAAAGTTTCTCACCTTCTCTACGGCATAATTTACAGACAGAATCTAAATACCTACTCATGTATCTCCTTGTTTACACCCGTCGTCTTTTCGGTGGACGACATCCGTTGTGTGGTATGGGTGTCATGTCTTTCATCAAAGTAATTTCTAAACCCGCGGCGGCGAGTGCGCGAATTGAAGATTCACGTCCTGAACCGGGGCCTTTGACTCTCACTTCAACCCGTTTCATCCCGTGTTCCATAGCTTTCCTGGCGCATGCTTCTGCGGTTTGTTGTGCGGCAAAAGGTGTGGACTTTCGTGAACCTGGAAATGTCATTCCCGCACTCGCCCAAGCAACCGTGTTACCTTTGAGATCAGTGATAGTGACTATTGTGTTATTGAACGTAGCCTGGATGTGTGCAATGCCTTCAGGTACATTCTTGCGTTCTTTTCTTCGTGTTCGCAAACTTTTCTCCTTTATTTTATAGGCGCGCTAAAACACGCATCGTCAATACAAAGAATACTAATACTCTCGCTTTCCAAAGTGTGTTTAAAGCGTACAATTCTAAACAGCAGCATCTTGATATATAGAAATAAATGTACACTGCTGCAGAAGATGTATAAATCAACCACCTTTGCGTGCTGCTTCTTTCGCCTTTCTTCCGACAGAAATCGTACGTGCTTTCCCTTTTCGTGTGCGTGCATTCGTATTTGTGCGTTGACCACGAACGGGTAATTGTCGTCGATGACGTAGACCGCGATAGCTGTTAATATCCATAAGGCGTTTTATGTTTTGATCAATATCTCGACGCAGGTCACCTTCAACCTTGTATTCTTCAGTGATCTTGTCTCGTAGTTTGCTAACCTCGTTTTCAGCTAACACATCAACTTTCTTAGCTGGATCAATGTTAAGGTCATCCACAATCTTTGATGCGGAATATCTACCAATACCGTAGATAGCAGTTAACGCGATATCAATTCGTTTTGTACGAGGTAAATCTACCCCTGCTATACGTGCCATGGTTTCCTCCTGATATGTGTTATAGGTTTATCCTTGTCTTTGTTTATGCTTCGGATTTGAAGGACAAATAACCCGAACAATACCTTTTCTCTTTATGATTTTACAACGATTACACATTTTTTTGACTGATGGTCGGACTTTCATGTTTTTTCCCTCTTCAATCATTTTACACATTTAATTTACTTGAACTGCAATAACGATCTTGTATGTTTATCTACCTCTGCGCCCTTTTACACGTCTATCTTTCAAGAATCCGTCGTAATGACGCATTGTCAGGTAAGATTCAATTTGTGATACCGTATCAAGTACAACCCCTACAACAATCAAAACGGATGCACCTTCAACCATTCCTCCCACTCCAAGCATGCTGGTAATTGAGATAGGTATAACAGCGATTCCCGCCAGAAACAAAGCACCGGGTAGAGTGATACGTGTCAATGTAGTATTGATATAATCTGCGGTCTGTTTTCCGGGACGGAGTCCTGGTATAAATCCTCCGTTTTTCTGCAAATCCTCTGCCATTTGGACAGGATTGATTTGTACTGCTGTGTAAAAATAGGTGAATCCAATAATTAACAAAGCATATATTGATAAGTATAAGAAAGAGGGATTTCCAGGGTCCATTAAACTTGCCAACACACTGACCCATCCTCCCCATTCTGCTGGTAATAAACTAATGAGTACACTTGGAAATGTAATTAGCATTACAGCAAATATAATTGGGATCATACCTGCAGTATTGACTCGTAATGGTAGCGTCATTGATCTTCCACCAAAAACTTTTCCACCCCTAATTTGTCTGCCATATTGGATTGGGATTTTACGAACTGATAAGTGAATAAAGATTGTGCCCATAACAGCGATGATAATGAGTGCAAATAGTAATACGAGTTGTAGAATTCCGAAAGTTGTAACGTTAATTAGTTGATTATAAACGGTAGCGACACCGTTTGGAAATGTTGCCATAATACCGACGGTAATAATAATAGATATACCTTGTCCGATTCCGCGTTCGGTAATCTGTTCACCAAGCCACATGACAAATGCTGTACCCGCTGTGAGTGTTAATACTGATAATGCGTGCCACCAGATTGTTGGGTTGTTAACAATGACTCCTGCATCACCCCCGATAAGCTGCCCTGGATTTCTGAGGAGTATGGTAATCATTATACCTTGAAGTATACTAAGTAGGACAGTACCGTATCGCGTGTATTGTGTAATTTTCTTACGTCCATCCGGTTCCTTAGAGAGTTTTTCCAAAGCTGGAATTAGGAGAGGTAGGAGCTGCATTATAATTGAAGCACTGATGTAAGGTTGAATACCGAGTGCAAAAATGGTCATTTGACTGAACGCACCACCAGAGAAGATATTGATCAGTGCAAGTACATTTCCAGTGCTTTCATTTCTCGCCATGAGATCGTCAAAGAAAGTCTCAAGTGCCCCATCATCAATACCAGGGAGTGTAATATGTGCACCGAGTCTATAAACGATCAATAGCATCACAGTAAACATGATGCGTTTTCGTAACTCAGGGATTTTAAAAGCATTTTGAATAGGCTTTATCACTTATATCACCTCGGCTGTTCCACCTTGTGCTTGAATTTTTTCAATTGCCGATTTTGAGAAATGATGTGCGCGTACATTCAACTGTTTGTTGAGTTCACCGTCTCCAAGTATTTTTATGCGCGCATTCTTACGTTTGATAATGCCTGCTTCAATAAGGCGTTCGGGATTCACCTCAATATCTTCCTCAAATTGGTTTAGGGTTTTTATATTAACGACATCATATTCTACCCGCTTGTGTGCGATTCTGCGTGGTCCACGCTTTGGTACACGTCTGACTAAAGGCATCTGCCCGCCTTCAAACCAAGCAGGGATTGAACCACCGGAACGAGATTTTTGTCCTTTATGACCACGACCACAGGTGCCTCCCTTACCAGAACCATTACCACGACCAACGCGTTTGCGATTCCGATTTGCACCAGGAGCAGGTTTGAGTTCATTGAGTTTCATTAGATAAAATATTCCTTTGATAAATTTGGGTAAACTTAAGAGTCATTGCTTTTAGGGCGTTTATGTAACAATTCTTCAACGGTCTTACCTCGAATTCGAGCGACTTCATTGATATCTTTTAGGTTTTTTAACCCGACCATTGTAGCCTCAGCGATATTCTTGACATTTCTTGAAGATAGACATTTTGTGAGAGCGTCTGTGACCCCTGCGTATTCTAAAATTGCACGCGTAGCATGTCCCGCAATAATCCCAGTTCCCGGTCTTGCAGGTTTCATAAGTACTTTTGCAGCTTTAAATTCACAGATAATTTCATGGGGAAGCGTACCTTTTCTTAGTGGTACACGTATGAGGTTTTTTCGAGCATCTGCAAAACTTTTGCGAAGCGCACCAGAGATTTCGCTTGCGCTGCCAAAACCGATTCCAACAATTCCATTACGATTCCCGACGACAGAGAGTGTATTAAAACTTGGTGTCCTCCTACCTTTACCGACACGCATAACTCGGTTTATAGAAATAGGGCGTTCTTCAAATTCAGATTCAAATTCATCAGGATTGATTTTTTCTTTATGCAAATAAATCTCCTCTCCGGACAATCTCCGGCAGGTTTAAAATTGTAGCCCTTCTTCCCTTGCGGCTTCAGCGAGGGCTTTGATTCGCCCGTGATATAGATGTCCACCTCTGTCAAAGATGACTCCCTTAATCTGTTGTTCTTTTGCTTTTGTCGCTATGAGTTGACCGACGCTTTGAGCAGTTTTTGTTTTCCCGCCATTATCTGTCTTTTGCTTTATTTCAGGGGATAAACTGGAAGCGTGAACGAGCGTAGTTCCTGTCTCATCATCAATTATTTGGGCATATATATGTTTTAAGCTTCTACTTACAGAGAGCCGAGGTCTTTGCCTTGTACCACTAATTTTTCTCCGCACTCTATTCCTTCGTCGGAGATGACTCATCTGTTTACTTTTCGTCTTGTCCAATGTGTGTCCTCCAAGATCCAATAGCCTGTTACAATTACCTTATAAATTAACCAGCAACTTTCCCTTCTTTATCGCGTACACGTTCACCATCATATCTGATACCTTTGCACGGTTTATATGTATCGGGTTTTTTAATTTGTCGTATTGAAGCGGCGACTTGTCCAACGACCTGCTTATCAATACCACTTATTAGAATAGGTATGTGTGTCTGTCCATCTATGTTCTCAGAGGGTTCAACGGTCAGCGTTATACCCTCTGGTGGTGTGAAGGTAACAGAATGTGAATATCCAACATCAAGTGTCAAAACATTTTGTCGAGTAACTTCCGCTCTGTATCCAGTACCAACAACGCGTAACTTTTTTTCAAATCCTTCGGAAACGCCTGCTACCATGTTTGCGATAAGACTACGTGCTAACCCATGTAGTGCCTTTTGCTGTTTCTTGTCGTTCGCGCGTGTGATATTGATTGCGTCTTCTTCAATACTTGCATCAATTCCTTGCGGGATGGTCCAATTCAAAGTCCCTTTTGGACCTTCTACCTTTACCTCGCTTGCAGTGAAATCAACTTTCACTGAACTTGGAATTGGAATTGGAATTTGTCCAATACGTGACATTATGTTCTCCAATCTACATTATGAACTTGCATGTATGTTATAAGATACATGGTGTTTGATTACCAGACATAGCAAAGGACTTCACCACCGACTTTTGACTGTCTACACTCAATTGAAGTTTTTACGCCTTGAGAAGTTGACAGGATAGCAATTCCTAAGTCACCATAAACCCGTGGTAGTTTATCTGATTTTGCATATACCCGTCTACCTGGTTTGCTGATTCGTCTGAGATTAGTAATAGCCTTTTCTTTGCTATTTGCACCGTATTTCAGATAGATTCTAATAATACCTTGTTTGCCATCTTCAATGAAACGGTAGTTTCGGATAAATCCTTCTTCTGCTAAGATTCGTGCGATCTCTAATTTAACCTTTGACGCTAACATCTCAACGCGTTCATGTCCGGCAATATTGGCATTACGGATTCGCGTCAACATATCTGCGATTGGGTCAGTCATTGACATGATAAATCTCCTTCTTACCAACTTGCCTTTCTGACACCTGGTATTTTCCCAGCGCGTGCAAAGAGACGAAAGCAGATACGACATAATTCAAACTTCCGTAGATACCCTCTTGCTCGTCCACATTTATTGCATCGGTTGTATTTACGGGTACTGAATTTTGGTTTTTTTTGATTTCTGGCAATCCATGATTTACTTGCCAATACATTTTCTCCTTTAATTATATTAATCTTTGTTTCAATTACTTGGTACGGTGGAATACCGTACCAGCTGAAACATTGTAATATCCTTGTTTTTACTGACGGAAAGGCATTCCTAATTCACTTAACAATGCTCGTGCTTCCTCATCAGTGTCTGCTGTAGTTACAACTGTAACATTCATACCCCGGATTTCATTCACGTCGTCATAGTCAATTTCTGGAAAGATAAGCTGTTCTGTTAGACCTAATGAATAGTTTCCACGTCCATCAAAGGCATCTGGAGACACGCCTCTGAAATCTCGTATCTGAGGGAGAACTACGTTTATTAGGCGGTTAAGAAATTCGTACATCCTATGCTGTCTGAGTGTGACTCTACAACCGATTGCCATACCAGGAGTACGCGCCATTTTTGACGGTCCTCTGATTTTGAATGCAGAGATAGATTTTCTTGCCCGAGTGACTACTGCCCGTTGACCTGCAATAAGGGTTAACTCTTCAACGGCTTCTTCAAGCGCCTTTGGGTTTTGAACCGCTTCGCCGACACCAATATTTAATGCAATTTTTTCCAATTTTGGAATCTGCATAACATTTTCATAATTGAATTGTTTATGTAGTGCAGGCACAACTTCTGTTTGATAGAATTCTTTAAATTGACTCATTTGTCCTATATCCTATAGACTGATGCTTGAGTTTTGCATATATTTGATAAACATATAATCTATTCTATACATTCTGCTACTTTTCGTAATATGTATGACATCAAATTATTCAATCTTTTTTAAGTTTGATATGTGTATAGTTCCCTCACGATCGATTATGCCACCTTGTCCCATTTGATTTGGGCGTAAATGTCTTTTGATGAAATGAATACCTTCTACAATTGCCCTATTTTTCTTTGGGAAAACTTCTAACACAACGCCTTGTTTTCCACGATCTTTTCCGCTCAAAACCAACACTAAATCATCTTTTTTGATATGCAGTTTTTTCTTTGCCATAAGTTTCTCCTAGATCACTTCAGGGGCTAAGGATACGATTCTGGTGAACTTTTTTTCTCTGAGTTCTCGCGCGACGGGTCCAAAGATTCGTGTTCCCAATGGATCATTATCGGGGTTGTCTGGTTTTAAGATAACTGCTGCATTTTGATCAAACTTTATATAAGAACCATCTGGACGACGGTATTCTTTAGCAGTTCGGACGACAACAGCGCGAACGACTTGACCTGCATTGACTTGTGTATTTGGTGCAGCTTCTTTTATGCTTGCCACAATTATATCACCAACCCGTGCATAACGTCTTCGAGTACCTCCAAGTACGCTTATACACATAAGTTTTCTCGCACCTGAATTATCTGCACACGTTAATCTAGTATAATTTTGAACCATTGGTTTACATTCCTTCCGAATTAATCAGTAGCAGATTGTGCAGCGGAAATAATAGATTGTACCCGCCAACGTTTATGTTTGCTCAAAGGGCGAGTTTCAATCACTTGTACAACATCTCCAACATTACAATTATTCTGTTCATCATGCGCCAGAACCTTTTTGGTAGTTCGCACAACTTTTTTGTAAAGGGGGTGTTGATAACTCCGAACAATTGCTACAGATACAGTTTTTTCCATGCGATTACTGACGATCCTACCGGTCCGGATTTTTCGATGTCCTCTTTTTTCCACGTTCAACATATCCTTATTAAGAAACCTATATTGTTAAATAAAACTGTCTAAATCAAAACAATTTTATATGCTAATTGTTAATCCACTTGATCTTCATCGGTTTCCAATTCACGGGTCCGCAGTATAGTTTTCACACGTGCAATATCCTTGCGAATTTTACCGATAAGAGTTGTGTCTTCTAATTGTCCCAAAATGCTCCTGGAACTTTGGTTAAAAAGGTTCTCTTTAAGAGATTCCAGTTCATTTTTTAATTCTTCAGTAGAATTTTCTCGTAATTCATGAGCTTTCATAACTACACCTCGTCGCGCACCACAAATTTGGTTTTGATAGGAAATTTGTGCGCAGCACGTTCCATTGCACTTTTTGCAACTTCCCGTGAGACACCACTTAATTCATATAAGATTCTTCCCGGTTTGACCACTGCGACCCAAAATTCCGGTGCACCTTTCCCTCCACCCATACGTGTTTCCGCAGGTTTCTTAGTGATGGGTTTGTGGGGGAAAATCTTAATCCACATTTTACCACCACGACGAACAGCTCGTGTGATTGCAACTCTACCAGATTCTATCTGATTGCTTGTAATCCACCCGGCTTCCATCGCTTGTAACCCATATTCACCGAAGCTGATTTTGGAACCTCTGTGTGGTTTTCCTCTGCGTTTTCCGCGGTGTACTTTGCGATGCATCACACGTTTCGGCATCAACATTTGAACTACTCCTTTAACCTGTTTTGTGATCTCACGAGCAAACGACTTTCAATTGTATTACTTGCTCTGCTACTGTCTATCGTTACGTTGTTGTCTCTGTCTGTTATTTCCTTGATTACTTTGACTGCGCGATGTATTGCGACTTCCTGATTGACGGTTGCTAGATTGACGACTACCAGATTGTCGATTACTTGACTGACGATTTCCTGATTGACGACCACCAGAACGCGAATCTCTGGGATTGCTGCTTCTCCTACTTTGTTGACGTCTGCTCGTTGATTCGGCAGTTGGTATTTCTGCACCTTCAAGGATTTCGCCTTTGAAAATCCAAGTTTTTACACCTATTTTCCCATAAGTAGTGTTTGCTTCAGTAAAACCATAATCAACATTTGCACGAAGCGTATGTAATGGTACGCGTCCTTCAAGACTAGATTCTGAACGTGCTATTTCTTTCCCATCCAGTCTGCCGCTAACCATCACTTTTACTCCCTGGGCACCCGCTTGCATTGAGACAGCGATGTTCCTACGCATTGCTTGCTTGAAACTTGTGCGACGTTCAATCTGTGTTGCTACAGCTTCCGCAAGGAGTTGCGCATCCAGTTCAGGTACTTTTATTTCAATTACATCAACTTTGACGATCCGCCCAATGAGTTTTTCCAGCTCCGTTTCAAGTTTTTCGGTTTCAACGCCTCTTCGTCCAATGACGATTCCGGGTCTTGCAGTATGTATTTTTATATTGCATTTTTCAGCGACGCGTTCAACTTCAATTTTTGAGATACCAGCACGTACCAATTTCTCTTTGACGTACTGCTGAATCTTAAAATCTTCATGCAGCCACTTTGCGTAATCACGGTCACTATACCATTTTGAGTCCCAAGTTTCAATTATTCCTAAACGTAACCCACGCGGGTGAGTTTTTTGTCCCATACTAACCTCCAGGCGGATACGAACGCATTGTAAGATCGGAGGAATTGCATTTATATTGACTATAAATCAACATCTTCATCCTCCTCATCCACCACAACAGTGATATGACTTTGTCGTTTGAATATACGATTTGCCATACCGCGTGCACGGGGACGTATCCATTTTCGTGTAATTCCTTCATCAACACGAATTTCTTTGACATATAAATCAGCGATATTCACATTAGGATCTTGGTATTGGACATTCGCTGCCGCGGATTGAATCAACTTATAAATCACAGGTGATGCTGCTTTATGTGTAAAGCTCAGTTGATTCAGTGCATCATCAACATATTGATTCCGAACTAAATCAGCAACAAGCCGTGCTTTACGAGGTGCAACCGAAGCGTTACGGATCTTTGCCCTTCCTTCCATCAGTATCTCCTACCAGACTCTATGTGCTAATCAGGACACAAAGCCTTGTTTAATATATCTATTAACACTCTTATGTAGATAAACGTCAAAATATCTTGACATTTCAGAATTTAATTCCTATAGTAAATTAATCCTATGTTCTTCTTTGACCACCAGCGTGTGAACGGAAAGTTCGTGTAGGTGCGAATTCTCCGAGTTTATGCCCAACCATATTTTCTGTTATATAAACTGGAAAAAACTTTTTTCCGTTATGAATAGCAACGGTATGTCCAACAAATTCAGGTGTAATAGTAGAACTTCGTGCCCAAGTGCGAAGGACACGTT
Organism: Candidatus Poribacteria bacterium; assembly: GCA_963663765.2. Taxonomy (GTDB): domain Bacteria; phylum Poribacteria; class WGA-4E; order WGA-4E; family WGA-3G; genus MSPOR6. Next base: position 334,750 of record CAXXUA010000005.1, read on the forward strand.
TACTTCCAGATTGTTCCATCTCTGCTATATGTTTCGCGAGTTTTGGGTCAACGTAAGGACCTTTTTTTATTGAACGTGGCATTTACATTACTCCTTATAGATTGTGTCTCAATATGTTTGTCTATGATTACCTATTTACGCCTTCCCATAATATATTGACTGGATTTCTTCTTAGGATTTCTTGTCCGATAACCTTTTGTTGGCACACCCCAAGGTGTAACTGGATGTCTACCACCAGAACTTTTTCCTTCTCCGCCACCGTGCGGATGGTCAACTGGATTCATCGCAACTCCTCTAACTTTTGGACGTTTACCCAACCATCTTGAACGTCCAGCTTTTCCGACAACGATTGTTGTGACGTTACCTACCTGTCCAATCGTTGCCATACACTTCACGGGCACAAGCCGTATTTCACCTGAAGGGAGTCGGATACGTGCAAACTTCCCTTCACGATCAATCAGTTGTGCGGCTCCTCCTGCACTTCTGACTAATTGTCCACCTTTTCCTGGTTGCATTTCAATGTTATGAATAGATGAACCTAAAGGTATTTTTTCAAGCGGTAATGCATTTCCAACCTGAATTTCTGAGTTAGGACCGGAAGTGACAGAGTCTCCGACCTGAATACCGAGTGGAGCGATAATATAACGTTTTTCACCATCTGCATAATGCAGTAGTGCAATATGTGCTGAACGGTTTGGGTCGTATTCAATTGTTGCAACTTTTGCTGGAATATCAAATTTATCACGCTTGAAATCAATGACACGATAACGACGTTTGTGACCACCACCGCGTCTCCGAACGGTTAAACGCCCTTTATTATTCCGTCCTGCATTTTTCTTTTTTCCTTTGACAAGTGATTTCTCCGGTTTCCGACGTGTTATCTCTTCAAAGGTATAACCAGTCATGAACCGACGACTCGGTGTAAACGGCTTATATGTTTTTGCCACTCTCAATTCCTCTCGTAAAAAACTTTTTAATTATACTAGCGTTTTAAGTTAGATACTCTCAAAAACGGAGATCCTTGTTCCTTCTTCTACAGTGATAATAGCCTTTTTCCAATGCGGACGTCTTCCACGTTGATAACGGTTCATTCTTCCCTTGATTTTCCCCCGTATCCGCATAGTGTGGACATCAATGATGCTGCCTTTTATATCAAACAATTCCTCTGCAGCGCGTCGAATTTCTGGTTTTGTTGCTTCTCTACTGACAACGAACGAGTATTTGTTGTCTTCTCGCAATAGTGTACTTTTTTCTGTTATATGAGGCTTTAGAATAATCTGGTAATTGTCTTTCATAAAATTATCCTTTTGTTCCGATAAATTTTGCTTCTAAATTCTCGGCGGCATTTTCCGTGATGATCAACTTGTCATGCCACATCACTTGGTATATATTGAGCATATCCCAAGTACAACTATTAACTTTCGGGATATTCCTTAAAGAGAGATAAATATTTGGATTGTGTTCATTTAGGATGAACAGTACCTTGCCTTCTAAGTCCAAAGCGTTTAGGATTGATACAATATCTTTTGTTCGCGGACGTTCAAGGGTAAAATCTTCTACTAGAACACACTGTTCATTTTGAAACCTATCAGCAAGTGCACTTTTTAAGCCGAGACGACGAACTTGTTTAGGTGTGCGTTGACGATAACTACGTGGTTTAGGTCCGAATGCGACACCCCCATGCACTCGCAAGGGTGATCCCGCATCACCGACACGCGCTCTACCAGTGCCCTTTTGCCTATACAATTTCCTACCGCTACCTTTGACTTCACTGCGACGTTTTGTTGAGGCTGTTCCACTTCTTTGGTTAGCGAGATACGCTACAACACATTGGTGAATAACATGCGCATTGACCTCCGCATGTGTAAACGAATCAGCGAGGTCTTTTTCACGAAGAACTTCTCCTGAACGGTTGTGTACGTTTAAAGTAGCCATAACTCTCTTATCTTTTCTCCAATATGTTAAACTTGCATGAATTACCCCTGCTATCCTCTTGGAGGTGCTGGGGTGATTTTAAACAACGTCTAATAGTTAGTTTTCAGTTTTATCTGATCCAGTTGCTTTAATAGCTTTCCTAATTAATAGAAATCCATTGGGGGGTCCTGGAATAGCTCCTTTTACAACTAATAAATTACGTTCAGGGTCGGCTTGAATAACTTGTAAATTTTGGACAGTGTGTCTTTTTGCTCCGTAACGACCAGGCATCTTTTTCCCTTTAAAGACGCGTGAAGGTGTTGCACTAGCACCTATTGCACCTGGACGCCGTAAGTCTTGCTCACCGCCGTGGCTTTTTCTACCGCCAGCAAATCCCCAACGTTTTACAACACCGGTAAATCCATGTCCTTTTGAGGTCCCGGTCACATCAACGAGTTCACCTTCTGAAAACAGACCCGCATCTACAGTGTCGCCAACATTAATTTCTTCCAGACTTTCTACTTTAAATTCTCTAAGTATTTGTGTAGGAGGTACATCTGCTTTTGCAAAATGTCCACGCATGGGGTTGTTAAACTTATTCTCTTTGCGTGCACCAAACCCCAATTGAACTGCTTGGTAACCATCCCGTTCCTGTGTTTTCACTTGAACAATTGGACAAGGCCCAGCTTCAATAACAGTGACAGGAATTGCTTTCCCCGTTTCTTCAAATACTTGGGTCATCCCAACTTTTCTTCCGATTAGTCCTTTAACCATGTCCTACCTCCGTTACAGTAGCGTTATTTTGACATCAACGCCTGCGGGTAGGTCAAGTCGCATGAGCGCGTCTACTGTCTTCGGTGCCGTTTCAAGTATATCTAATAGTCGTTTGTGAATTCGCATTTCAAATTGTTCCCGCGACTTTTTGTCTTTGAAAGTTGATCTTTGGACGGTATAGATATGTTTCTTTGTCGGCAACGGAATCGGTCCTGAGACTCTCGCCTGCGTGTTTTTTGCTGTTGTCGCAATTTGTTTGGCAGACTGGTCAAGCAACCTGTAATCATAGGCTTTAAGCCGGATACGAATTTTCTGATTGTTCATCTCTTTGTTCCTTTATGAGTAAGTAACGGTGTGTTCCTCTTTACTATGCTTAAAATCTTTTTGCATGTATTGTATCGAAGCTGTTCTGATAATAAACCCAATTCTTCTTTGAAGGATTAGAAATAGTCCAGAACGCTTCGACGAAATACAAAACACGTTTTTTACCAAGTAAACCGAGGAACTGAACCTATATGAGCACTTCGTTACTCAAGGATTTTAGAGACAACACCTGCGCCGATAGTGTGTCCGCCTTCACGGATTGCAAAACGAAGCTGCTCTTCCATCGCAATCGGCTTAGACAGTTGAACTGATATCTGTGCGTTGTCACCGGGCATAATCATTTCAATACCTTCAGCGAGGTGCATTTCACCGGTAACATCTGTTGTCCGGAAATAAAACTGCGGACGATAACCACTAAAGAATGGATTCCAACGTCCACCTTCCTCTTTTGTTAAGATGTATGCTTCAGCTTCAAACTTGGTATGTGGTGTAACCGTACCGGGAACTGATAAAACTTGTCCTCGTTCAACATCTTCTCGGTCAATACCTCTTAGTAATGCTCCGATGTTATCCCCTGCTCTACCTTCGTCAAGGAATTTCTTAAACATTTCAACACCCGTAACAACCGTATCTCGTGTATCACGAAGCCCAACGATTTCCACCGTATTTCCGACTTCAACAATACCGCGTTCAACACGCCCAGTGACTACGGTACCACGTCCACTGATAGTGAAAATGTCTTCAATCGGCATCAGGAAAGGTTTATCGGTATCTCGCACTGGCTCCGGTATAAAATCATCTACAGCAGCCATGAGATCAAGGATCGGTTTACATTGGTCGCTGGTTGGATCCCCTGCAGATTCCATAGCTTCAAGAGCGGAACCTGCAATGATGGGTGTGTCGTCACCTGGGAATTCATATTCATCCAACAATTCACGTACTTCCAGTTCTACGAGTTCAAGAAGTTCCTCGTCGTCCACCATGTCTGCTTTATTGAGGAAGACTACTAACGATGGAACGTTGACCTGTCTTGCAAGGAGTACGTGTTCACGTGTCTGTGGCATAGGGCCATCTGCTGCGGAAACAACCAGAATGGCACCATCCATCTGTGCAGCACCGGTAATCATGTTTTTGATGTAGTCAGCGTGCCCAGGACAGTCAACGTGAGCGTAGTGTCGGTTTTCTGTCTCGTATTCAACGTGTGCGGTGTTAATGGTAATACCACGTTCTTTTTCTTCGGGAGCCTTGTCAATGTCCTCATAGGTCATCACATAGTCTTTGTCAGCGAGTTTTGATAACACCATAGTAATTGCTGCAGTAAGCGTTGTTTTACCATGGTCAACGTGGCCAATTGTACCTACATTAACGTGTGGCTTTGTCCTTTCAAATGCTTGTTTTGCCATTTCTGTCCGAACTCCAATTATAGGTTTAGTTTTTAGGTTTTAGTAAATCGATTAACCTTGGTTGAATCTATTCATAGGCGCGCTAATTATGCGCGCAACGTGTGTAAACGGTGTCCGACTATAACCGGACTTTCACAAATGCCAAACGATAGTATCGTTTTGGCGTGTCATCATTTATTACTTGCTGGGATCAATTCCTCAGCAACACTCGCGGGTACTTCTCTATAATGTGCAAACTCCATAGAATAATTGGCCCGTCCTTGAGTCAACGAACGCAGAGATTTGACGTAACCAAACATCTCTGAAAGTGGCACATCTACTTGAACGACTTGTACTCGAGATTTTGCTTGTACTTCTGTGTCTTGGATATGTGCGCGTCGGGAATTAAGATCACCAATCACCTTTCCAAGATACTCATCCGGGACGATTACCTCAACTCCCATAATAGGTTCAAGTAAGACTGAACCTGCTTGTTTTGCTGCATCTTTAAACGCTATTGAACCCGCAATGGAAAATGCCATTTCTGATGAATCTACTTGGTGGTAAGAACCATCAACAAGACGAACACCCACATCAACAACTGGATAACCTGCTAAAGTACCAACATTCATAGCATTCTCAATTCCTTTGCGAACCGAAGAGATGTATTCCTGTGGGATCACGCCACCCTTAGTTTCATCAACGAATTCAAATCCAGATCCTTTTTCAAGGGGTGTCACTTCTATTACAACATGACCGAACTGCCCTCTACCACCTGATTGTCGAACGAATCTACCTTCTGCCTTCACTGGTTTCAGAAGTGTCTCCCGATATGCCACTTCAGGTGAACCGACATTCGCGGAAACGTTAAACTCTCTTACAAGCCTATCCACAATGATTTCTAAGTGAAGTTCACCCATCCCAGATAGCAGTGTCTGACCAGTATCCGGGTCTTGATGTACTTTAAATGTTGGGTCTTCCTCAGCCAATTTTGAAAGGGCAAGGTTCAATTTATCAATATCGGATTGTGAACGCGGTTCTATTGCAATTGCCATCACAGGTAAAGGAAAAACCATAGTCTCCAAGGCGATAGGTGCTTTCGGATCACAGATGGTGTCCCCCGTAGACAAATCTTTTAATCCAATTGCAGCAACTATATCACCGGCACTCACAGACTGATGTTCTTCGCGTTTGTTAGCGTGCATTTGCATCAACCTACCAATCCGGTCAAATTTTTCCCGTTTGCTGTTAAAAACAGTGTCCCCTTTGCGCAATTCGCCAGAATAGACGCGCAGGTATGTTAGTTTACCAACATGTGGATCAGTCGTAATTTTAAATGCAAGTGCACAAAATGGTGCGTTCTCGTCAGCGTTACGGGATTCTTCTTCTTGAGTTTTTGGATTTATACCAAGGACAGGTTTGACATCAGTTGGAGAAGGTAGGTAAGAGACAATTCCATCTAAGAGCGGTTGGACACCTTTGTTTTTTAACGCACTTCCACAAAGCACTGGGACAACTTTGCCATTGAGCACTGCTTGCCTCAATCCAATCTTGATTTCCTCGGGTGTTATCTCTACACCATCAAGATATTTAACTAACAGTTCATCGTCCCATTCCGCAACTGCTGCAAATAAATGGTCCCTATATTCATGAACCATCTCTTCCATTTCTACGGGAATATCGGTTTCATGAACTACTGTACCTTGACTGCCATCATCCCATAACTGTCCTTTCATGGAAATAAGGTCAACAATTCCTTTGAATTGTTCAGCGGAACCGATTGGAAGTTGTATAGGAACAGCTGTTGCACCCAAACGTTCTCCCATCATTTCAACGGTCCTGAAAAAGTCAGCACCGGTTCTATCCATCTTATTGACATAAGCTATACGAGGGATTTCATATTTATCCGCTTGACGCCACACAGTTTCGGATTGTGGTTCAACACCACCAACTGCACAGAACACAGCGACCGCTCCGTCAAGAACACGTAAAGACCGTTCAACTTCAACTGTAAAGTCAATATGTCCTGGTGTATCAATGATATTGATACAGTGTTCTTTCCAGTTGCAAGTAGTGGCTGCAGCAGTTATCGTAATGCCGCGTTCCTGTTCCTGCACCATCCAGTCCATTGTAGTTGTGCCATCGTCCACCTCACCAATCCGATACACTCTACCCGTATAGAATAGAATACGTTCGGTGACAGTGGTCTTGCCAGCGTCAATGTGAGCCATAATACCGATGTTTCGCGTATGCGATAGGGCTGACCTGCGAGGCACCCTTTGATTTCTGTCTGCCACAGTTTAACTACTCCCGTGTGAAAAAGATCTAAAATTGGTTCTAAATATTTGTATCAATTAGTATTTGCACTCTAATTACCATCTATAATGTGCAAAAGCTCTATTTGCTTCTGCCATACGATGTTGGTCTCGCTTTCTATTTATTGCTGCACCTTCTTCTTTTGCTGCGTCCATAATTTCACCTGCTAAACGTAAAGCCATACCTTTTTCACCTCTACTTCGCGCAGATTGAATAATCCAATTAATTGCCAAAGTCGTACGTCGTTCAGTTTTTACATCAACCGGAACTTGATATGTCTGACTTCCAACGCGCCGTGGTCTGATTTCAAGAACAGGTTTTACATTATTGATGGCTTGCCGAAAAACTGAAAAACCTTCCTCTTTGGTTCGGTCTTCAATAATCTGAAAACTGGAGTACACAATCCGTTGTGCAGTCCCTTTTTTACCATCCCACATCAGATGGTTAATAAATTTTGAAACTAATTTGCTGTTATGAATGGCATCAGGGTTGACTTCCCTTTTTGCGACGTTTCCACGTCTCGGCATCTATAACTCCTCCAAAAAATCGTGAATAGCTCGCTCCAACTTATATATATTTATTTTCATCGTGTTTACTGAATTACAAAACTCTTAATATCTCAAATAATTATTCAGGTTTCCGCGCGCCATATTTGGAACGTCCTTGGCGACGGTTTTCAACACCAGCGGTGTCTAATTTTCCACGAACAATGTGGTAACGCACGTTTGATAAATCTTTTACTCTTCCGCCACGCACTAAAACCTGTGAGTGTTCCTGCAAATTGTGATCAATACCTGGAATATAGCAGGTCGCTTCATCAGAAGACGAAGAAAACCGGACACGCGCTACTTTCCGTAAAGCTGAGTTCGGCTTATTCGGTGTTACTGTCTTCACCTGTAAGCAGATACCTCTACGCTGCGGACACTGCTGCAGTATCGGGGATTTCGTCTTTTTACGATATTTTTTACGCGGTTTTTTGATTAACTGATTGATTGTCGGCATCTCCACTCCTCACTGACAATTTGACAACTTTTTGACAAAAGAAAAGCCCTCACAGGGCTTAATTCAACTGAACACAATAACGTTGCTCTGAAAAACTACGTTAGACTGCTTCCAAATTGAATGCCTCCTGTGTTTCTCTCAATAAAAAACTTACTGCTACACTCAAAACTTTAATTATAATATGGTTTCTGTGATTTGTCAAGTTAAATTAGAAAAATTGTGAATATATTTAGATTTTTATTGCGAATTTGTTGACTTCTTTTAGATTTATCGAAAAAATCGTAGAATTTACGACAGATGGACAGGAAACGTAGGTACAAAACTTTGGATTTCGGAGGAATAGGTTTATAAAGTGGTTTCCCAGCTTCAATCGCATCAATATGCAGTCTTACTTGCCATGACTGTGGATGGTCGTTTGCCAATGCTTTCTTATAGCAAACCCATGCAGCCTTAACATCACCTAACTTTTCAAACGCTTCACCTAAAGTAAGAAATCCAGCCTTTGGGTTCAAACGGTTTACCTGTTTCAAGTAAGGTATGGCTTCTTTTGGTTTGTCGTCCAAAACTAATACACTTGCTAAAGATACTAAAGCGTTTATTGAATTTGGTTCAATTTCAAGTATCTCTCGATAGACTTGGGCTCTTTCGGTAAAACAATCTTTGTGCCAAGGGATCAGAACGTCAGCAAGGTAATATCTCGCTTCAAGTTCAATCGCGGTACCAGGATTTTCTACTATCGCACGTTCCGTATATTCACGGGATTCGGGTCTATGACCTATTGTTCTTATGTATTGGTAGGCACGCACTGTATCCAAACGTTTGAGAAGAGCAAGGTTTAATACATCAAATGACAATAGATAGTCAACTGCTTGTTCAGGATCCATATCACCACATAAAATTTCCAATTCTTTTTCATGATACTCATCTGGATACACCTCATAGTCAAATGCTGCGCTGTCCCTTGATTCAAAGGTGAATGTTTTGATTATCTTATCCTTATACTGAAGTCGTAAAGTCTTAAGTTGCTGCCTAACTTTTTCTGGAAGTGGTTGTGTTTCTCTCCTATTCTGTCTATAAGAATAGGAGTGTGTCGCATTATCAGGTGCTTCTTCACGTTTATTTCTTGATGTATGTGGAGAATGATCATGAGTTGGGCATTCCATATGTTATCTCCTTAACAACTGTATTAGACTGTGTTTTACAAGTATCACCATGGATTTTCACAGTTCATAAGAAATTCAGTTTCAAATATCAAATGTTACAAATAAATCTCATGTCCGTTCATAGTCTTGTTTCATATTTTGCGTGAAAACCTATATGGTAGATTTTGTACTCTTCGTTATTTTTTACTCTTCTACTATCTCTTTTCCGCGTAGAATTACGTTCTGAACGGTAATATTTTCATCAACAATAACAATATCTGCAGCTTTATTAGGGGCAATTGAACCGACACGATCATCAATACCTAAATTCTGAGCGGGTGTTAAGGTCGCCATTGTTAACGCTTCTTCTAACGAAAATCCCCAACTTACGACATTACAAACACCCTCCATAAGCGTAATAATCGCACCTGCCAGACGTTCTGTAGGTTTGCCGACATCTAACCACATTGCACCGTCCTTTATGTATTTATAGGTATCAACATCTGCTTTGTCATTGAGTCGATAGGCATCAAGTTCATTTTCGTAGACAGCATCTTTCTGCCAATCTTCTGCTGAAAGTCCCGCATGTTCCGTGCAATCCGTAATCAAACCAACGCCTGAAATGCCCTTATGTTGTATCAGTTGCATACCCCAAAAGGGATGGACGTGGTGTTCATCAACAATCAATTCTGCATGTATGTTAGGGTGTTCTAAAACGGCTTCAAGTGCGCCAAGGTCGCGGTGGTGCATGCCGCTCATACCATTGTAGGCATGTGTAGCACGGGTCACACCGGCATCAATTGCTTCCATCGCTTGTTGATAGGTAGCGTTTGTGTGTCCCATTGCAATGACGATGTTGTTGTACGCATCAGCCTTAATTTCCGCAAGATGTCTGATAAACTGCAGATTTTCATCGTTTTCAGGAGCGACTGAAATTACCTTTAAGGTGCCATCCGAGGCTGCCCACATAGAATGAAATTCTTCAAAATTTGGGGGTGTGATATACTTTGCGTTCTGTGCTCCATTTTTAGCAAGACTCCCAAATTTACCCTCAACATACGAACCTATAATCCTTGCGCCGTCTTCAACTGGATTGTCTGCGACCTTCGCAATCGCAGTTAAGGAAGCATTTATCTGCTCCATACTCCCAGAGGAGATACCCACTACTAAAGACGTTACACCGTTAGCAGCATGTGCTCGCGCAATTGTTTCAATGTCCTCAACCTTGCCTGTCATACTATCTACACCACCACCACCGTGAATCAACCCGTCAATCAGTCCAGGAATTACAAGACATCCAGACGCATCAATGACATTGTCCGACGGTGGCAGTTGTTCTTTTGTTATTGCTGAAATTGTATCACCTTGAATGACGAGATTACCTGGACCGAAATGTGTAGGTGTATAGATGTCGCCATTTAATATCGTTAGTGTATCCATATCTACCAAGTTCTCTTTCCTAATTCTGTTTTGAAACCCAGAGAACACTTTGTGCAAGAAATCTCAAGAAAGGTTCTAACGCAAAATCTTTTTGATGTCCTAATGAAGTATAACAGACACGTCCACCGTTATGCAAACGTGTCCATGCTACAGGTTCTGAATATTCGTCTGTATGCCCCATCAGAAGCACAGATGTATCATCGCGAAGCGATGGATTCTTGTAAAGACTTCCAAAACTTTCAAACTTTGGAATTCCATCCAGAATTGCATGTTCTGGCACTATAAATTCTAATTGGACAGCAGGACCCTTCCCAAAATGTCCTTGATAATCTCCACCTAATACGTCCTTATCAAATTCCAACCAGTTTTGATACGCATGGCTTGCAGTTCTGATTCCGACAAGGGGTCTACCTTGTTCACAGTAGTTTTGAAATTGCATAAGAGATCTTCCGGAAGTATTGAGGCGGCGTGTAAAAACTAACAAGACATCTGCATCATCTAATCCATCTAAAGGCGGGTTATCATCTTCTGATTTGTAGACAATCAAATTGGATTTGATTGGATAGTTTTTCTCAACATAAGTTCTAAAGATATTCAATGAAGTTTCAGACTCGTATTCAAAAGAACCGGAAAGCATGCACAAATTTAGCACAGGATTACTCCAAAAAAGCGATCAATCTATTCTACTTCTTTTCTAAAAACAGAAAACTGTAGGGATATGGATTTTTTTCGTCCGCTTCAAAGTCAGACCGTTTCACTTCTTCCCACGTATTCCAATCAAATTCAGGAAAATAGACATCTCCCTCAAAAGTTGCGTGAACCTGTGTAAGATAAAGCCGACTTGCATAGGGCAAAAATGCTGCGTAGATAGGGGCACCCCCACAAATCATAAGTTCGTCTCCGTAGTGTTCTGAAAGTGTTTCTGCAGTATTGATGACATCCACAGCTGAATGTGACACGATACAGTTTTCCGGTGCTTGATAGTTGCGGTTGCGGGTAAGGATAATGTTTTTCCGTTTAACTAACGGACGAGGAAGTGTTTCAAACGTTTTACGTCCCATCACGACAGGTTTACCGATGGTCATCTCGCGAAAGTGTTGCAGATCGGCCGGTAACCGCCAAGGGATATGTGGACCATTGCCAATAAGTCGGTTTCTATCTGTGGCCGCAATTATTGAGATTAGCAATTATTCTAAGACTCCTACAGTTCACATTACGACTAAATTTCACCGATCCTGCATTTGTTCTGAGACAATTTCAATAGTCCTTGTCCACCTGAGTTCATCTCCCCAGAAACTGCTACCTTCTGAACTACTTCCCATTTCCTCATGTGGTTCTAAAAAATCTTGAATAGGTATTTTTCGTTTCAACCTTTTCCCATTAAAATAGAAATGTAATGTATTATCGTTAATGAGCCTAAAGTTGTCAGGTGGATTAATCTTAGTTCGTGAAGAACGTTTACTACTGTTGATTTCTTCAATTGAGTAATGCAGCATAAGCCAGTTACTTGTTCGGAAAATAGCGTATGCCTCGCGCAACCTAAAACCTTTGGTAACCTTGGATTTTGCTAAGGGAGGGGTGAACGCACTCATTGGATCCTCTTCTGCAGTAAAATGGAAAAGTGTCAACCCATCTAACCTATTTGTACCTCTGAATAGAATGTTATCGCTAAGTCCATTAAACGGCAATGAAAGAGGGACAATCTGTTTTTCTGTTATTTTATCTCTATTGAATTCTATGATCATTTGGTCGGTCTTGAGTTGGGCACTGACTATTTTCCACTTGTCTGGCATTCGAACCCATACTGTAAAACAATCACGATTACCACCATATCCAGAATAGACAAGTTCCTGTTGTTCAACTTGACAACTAACACTCAGTAGTAGAAGAATAATAACACATAATAACCGAGTTTTCATCTGATTACTCTCCGCATTTAATGGAGGAGGGGTTTTTTAACGGTCTATTAAATTCTGACGGTTAAAGGATCGGTTTCTATTTGGAGCAACCCTGGTCGGTTGGTTTCTATTTGCAATAACATTAAAATTCACGAGAAAAATATCATCACCAATTTTCTTCTTACCCTCAACTTTCGCATTTTCATGGGGTTGCAAGTGGCCAAGCGGAATCCTAATATATTCATTGAGGATTTCTGGATCCTCAATGCTGACATTCATAACTCTATTTCCATCTGTAGCATACTCAACATTTTTAAATTTAGCGTGAGGTTTAAGCTCAACACGTAATCCCAATCTTGAAGTCTTCAAGGACGGTTTCAACACACTTGAAAGAAAACAATATGCAGTGATTCTGTCCCCAACGCGAAATGTGCCTATATTCTTAAAGGGACCAGCTTTATTTGGTAGGTTTTTCATCCGCCAACCACTCCAGTTAAAGTGAAAAGACAACTTACCTGGTCTCGGAGGAGATATCTTTAAATGAACAACACCATACCCGTTTATCCTGTCTGTCCCTATAATTCTTGCAGTTTCATAAGGTTCAATGAGTTTAAACTCAAAATCGGTTTGAAGTGAGGTGATGCGTTTCTTAATATTCTTACCATCATCAATATTTACATGCAGTTCCTGTTTTTCAAGTGTCGCATCAACAATTCTTGACTTGTTGTTCATAGACAAAAATACTAATAACGTGTCATTAATTCGATAGAATTTATAACCCGGTGTAGATTTTCCGCAACCACCAAGTACTATTGTAACACTAATGAAGAATGCTATCAGACCTTTTGTTATAGTCATTTCAGATAACCTTTACACTATCATCTTAGCACGAATTGCATCGTGATGTTGATAGTTTTCTAACTGTAAATCTTGGATTCTGAAGTTGTCAATTGTGGTGACATTAGTGTTCAGGACAAGTTCTGGTAATGGGTAAGGTTGTCGTTTGAGTTGTATTTTTACCTGATCAAAATGTGAGTGGTAGATATGTGCATCTCCTAATACATGGACAAACTCACTCGGTTGAAGATCAGTTACCTGAGCAACCATTGATAGCAACAACGAGTAGGACGCTATATTAAATGGAACACCGAGAAACATATCGCAACTACGTTGATACATCTGCAACGACAATTTGCCATCTGCTACGAAGAATTGAAAGAACATGTGACACGGTGCCAACGCCATTTGATCCAATTCTGCTGGATTCCAAGCTGTAACTACATGCCGACGACTGTTAGGATACGACTTTATTTGTTCAATCACATCAGCCAGTTGGTCAATTCTACCGTTCTCTTTTCGCCATCTGCGCCATTGCACACCATATATGCACCCCAGCAACCCGTCTCGACCCCAAGCTGCCGCATTTGCATTCCATATCTGTGTGCCGAGTTTCTGAAATTGTTTAACGTGATCGTATCCACGCAGAAATCCCAGAAGTTCTGCTTTAACAGAACGAAAGGCAAGTTTTTTTGTGGTAACTGCGGGAAACCCATCTTCTAAGTTGTATCGCATCTGCATGCCGAACAACGCGCGAGTCATCCCGTTTCTACCTTCACGGTCAACACCTGCGTCCAATACTTGCTGTAGTCCTTCAAGATACTGTTTCATATTTACTACTATAACTCCTTAATTATCAATGACGTTTTTGTGCATATAAAAACGTCATTAGAAGTATATAGTTACCGATCTGTGCTGCCGAAACCACCTCGAGATGCAGCGGACATCTGATCAACTTCATTCCATGCTGCTGTATCCACCCGCACAAAAACACCTTGCGCAATCCGACTGCCTCTTTCAATCGGCACAGGTTCATCGGTGAAATTGTACACCTGAATTTTGAGTTCATCCTCTTCGCCGCAATAGTCATTGTCAACAATACCAACTCCTTGTGCCATCATCAAACCGAATTTACGTGGAGTACTACTACGTAAACATACTAATAGCATGTAACCGGGAGGTGTTTCTACGATAACGTTCGCAGGAATTAAGACTATGCTGTGGGGTGCGATTTCTGCGGATTCCCTACATAATAGATCAAACCCAACAGATCCGTCGGTTTCGTATTTCGGTAATGGTAGGCTTTTGTCTACCCGTTTGATTTTCACATTCACTATGACACCGCTATCCCTTCTACCTTACACTCTACGCGATAAAGTGATGTACTTGCAGTGATAAAGAGGCTTTTCCAATAATCACCACCCCATGCAAGATTCGCAGAACGTTCAGGCACGAGGATTACGCCAAGATGCGTGGAATCTGGAGCGAAAACCCAAATACCGTTCGGACCTGTTACATAAACATTACCTTTTACATCTACCTTCATGCCATCCGGTTTTCCGTTCCCACCCTTTTCTTTAGCAAAGACTCGCCCGTTTGCAATGGTCCCATCCTCTTGAACATCAAACGCACGGATATGCATCTTTTGTGTGTCGTTTATGTATAGAATAGACTCATCAGGTGAGAAGCAGATACCGTTGGGTCTATCAAAATCATCAATAAGCAATGTCAAGGTTGTGCCATCTGGTGATAAACGGTATACACCGTGAAAATCAAGCTCTTTTTTGGAGTCTGAACCCGATAGTCCATACGGAGGATCCGTAAAATAGATGCTACCATCAGTTTTGACAACAATATCATTCGGACTGTTCAGACGTTTCCCTTCATATTGTGAAGCGATTGAGATTACATCTCCATCCGCTGTTGTCCGAGACACACGGCGGTTTGCATGCTCACAAGTAATCAGATGACCACCTTTATCGTAAGTTAATCCGTTTGATTTTCCAGAAGGATCTCTGAAAACCGTCATACCAGATTCTTCATCCCATCGCCGTATTTTGTTCTCAGGAATATCACTAAAAAGTAAATACCTACCGACAGAATGCCATAGGGGACCTTCCGTGAATTTGCATCCTGTTGCTAATTGCTCTATTTTTGCTTCAGCATCAATTAAATCTAATAAACGTTTATCACGTACATCAAGTGTCATGTTTATTCCTTTCAAGTAAATGATTTATTATACATTTTTTCTTTTTTATGATGAAATATGAAAATAATTATACATCGTTTTCAGTTAACTGCTTTAGAAGACGTACTATTTTTTATCCCTCTTGTATTCGGTAGGAGCGACCCGTGGAATGCTATATGGCATTCATATCGTAGGTTTGGACAGAATACATGCAACACCTATAGAGTTGATTCACGCATACAAGATGACGTTTCAACATAGATTTCCAATAGATTATATATGATATCTATTGTTCTCAAAACATAAAACACAACAAACCCACACCACCATAAGGTATAATATTTCCCATACACACAAATAAAATCCAAACTTTTAGTCTTATACAAAATACAGAAAAAGGAGTACCAAAATGACAAAAAACCCATTTAGTTGTTTTTTTCAAAATTTCGTAAATTCAGAAAACCTTTATAAACCCACACCACGACAAGATCGAAAACACCTGTGAAAAATTCGCAAAAATGAGAAAAAAACAACCAAAAAATTCCAATACACGGACCAGGCTCGAAACCAGAAGCATTCAATTGTCTGTCGATTAATCACACACGCTAACATTTTGATTCGTATGTAGGAAGGTAAAATCGGGGTTGCAAACTATAACTATAAGAGTACATTTCAACAATAGAATGCCTATGTACTACATACAAAATCCTTGACACACATTCCTATTTATGTTAACATTAATATATTGCATGATAGGTATAAATAAAAAAAGGGTTTCCGAACTGAAATGAAAAAAACGTGCCTGGGGCGACTCGAACGCCCGACCTTCAGCTCCGGAGGCTGACGCTCTATCCAACTGAGCTACAGGCACATACATAAAATGTCTTAATAGTTTAGCATCTTCAAAAATTTTTGTCAAGTATTTGTGTAAGTATTGTGGAGGATTCTCATTATGGTAGGTAAAGATCAACAAACTTCGTTCAGCAGCAAATGCAAACGTTTTTTTGCGTTATTTGGAATTGTTCTATTCTTATTAACTTATGCACCCGAAATCGTAGAAAGCCGCCGCAGTTTCGGTGGCAGTCGTAGTTTTGGACGCAGCTATAGTCGAAGCTCAAGTCGTAGCTACAGTCGCAGTTCAACATCAAGGACATACAGTAAACCGAAAAGTAGTAGTAGTTCATCACGAAGCACATATACAAAACCAAGTACGTCAACATCAAGTCGCAGCAGCTACGGTAGCAGTCGCACAACAGGAACAACTCCTACACGCGGAAGTGCAACCGCGCGCCAGAGACAGACAGCAACGAATCGTGCAAAAACAACGAACACGCCATCAACACGGAACAGCACGACATCACGTACTCAGCAACGGACAACAACAGCACAGAACAGGAAACAAGTCCGACAACTAACAGCGGAAAATCGCAGTTTAAAACGCAAGGTTACTACTGCAAACCGACAAACTGCAAGTGCACGTAGACAACAACGCCAAACTATTACAGTTAATAATTTTGGTGGTTACTATCCAATGGTTGGATACTCAATTTATAGTCGCTCAGCATCTATTGCATATAACAATATGTTGTTCGGTATTTATTTCCATGACCATTATAATCATAGGATCCGTCATAGTTATTTGTGGCACTACCACCATCGGGACTATGACCGATCACATTGGAGTAAAGAAAAGCAAGAAGAGTACGAATTTTATAAAGATTATTATGAAAGTCAAGGAGTTGAAGCCAACTCAAGTTACGTTGACCCGGGAACAGATCGTGATGAAAATTACATTGCCTCTTATGTTGATGAAAATCCAGATAAGTTCTATGGAGAAAATATAGAAACTGTCACCGTTGAAGAACTTCCTGATGAAAAAGCGATAAAACAGGAACTCCTTGCATCTGCAGAATCTCCCAATGTAACTACAAACACGCAGCGCGCCCCACCACAGCAGCATACAGTTATCGTTCAGAAAAAAACCTCAGGGGCAACATGGTTTGTCTTAATATTTGGTGCACTCCTCGTCGTTGGTGTCATAATGTTAGTAATGTATAATAAAGGTTATTTTTAGGTGATTGCATGGCACTATTTGGTAGAAAAGACAAGAAACCCCTTTTTGGAAAACAAAAAGAATCAGAGGATAAGAAACCGACTCGACACGAGTTGGTTGACATCCCGCTTGAAAGTATCATTGAACTCTCTGATATAGCAACTTATGAGGAAACAGGTGATACCTCACGCACCTTAACGCTCTATACGCGCAAGAAATACGAAGGTAACGGACTCCTACGTTATATGTACCATATCCGAAATACTGAGGAAGAACTTGTCCTCGGAGTTGATCACATTGCAGGCACAAAAGATGAATATGAAATCTCTCGGTGGGTTGTTGATGGAGAACAAGAACTCGGTGATCCATTGCCAGATGAGATAACACTCTATTATCCAGACCCTGAAAATGAAGATGGAGAAATAGAGATCGTATATCACCGACAGGAAATTGTCCCAGCAAAACTCACTGTTGTTGATGTGAATGGAGAAGAGAAATTTGAAACAGAACTACATGAATACATCAGTGACAATGAGGAGTTGATGTCAATTGAACTCCGCGGAAACTGGCTAACATTTTATGTCGGTTTCCTCATCTCTCGTCCTGATATTGAAATTTATCCCTCTTCTGTCAACGAACATATACTGAGTTAAACTATATTCTTGAAGGGTTAACAAGGTATGACTCTATTGCGTCTGATTAGTTAATGAAAATTATCATTCTGCTGAATTAAGACTGATGATTGAATTACATGTGTGACGTATGAAAGTCTCATACTAAAGTTTTAACAAGGTTTATCGTAATGAACTTAGAAAACCAGACAGAAACGGAAGTATATGAACTTGTACTTAACACTATTCCGTCAAATCCCCATGCTTTAGCTTGTGGGATGTAGACGGCTAATATGCCAACCTAATATATATTTGACAATCTAATCAATATATTATATTATATACTATACACTAATATAATAAGGTTATATATTATGCCGCTCAAAATATCAAATAAAAGACGTGATTATAGAACAACAAATAAGACAATCTATAGTTGTCAATATCACGTAATTTGGTGTACCAAGTATCGTCGTAAAGTTTTAGATGCACAGTTACAAGGCAGACTCAAACAACTTATACAAGAAAAACAGGACGAATATAGGTATTATATCAGGGAAGTTGAAACGCAACCCGAACATGTCCATTTACTGATAGAAATACCCCCAACAGATTCTATTGATAAAGTTATCGGTAAAATCAAAGGTTATACGTCAAAAGTTCTACGTGAAGAATATCCGAGTTTGAAAAGTCGCTTGCCGTCTTTATGGACGCGTTCAAAATTCGTTAGTTCTTGTGGTGCAGGGTTATTTAGTTTTAGGAGTTTTGGTTGTTTTTTATCACAATCGTTAATATTTTTGGATATGCAGATATAGCGTGATTTATCGCGCTATATCTGCTATACTTCACCTAAAAAATCTTACCTTTGAGGTGAAAAATGCCAGAGAAAAACTCTCGACACTTGTTAGATAGATTAGCAGAAATTCAAGACCCGCGCAACAATAAAGGAAAACGACACCCACTGAACTCAATCCTCGGACTTGTCCTTATTGGTTTTATGACTGGACATAAAGGATATACATCCATCGCAACTTGGGCCCGAACCCAACAAAACCTCGCAAGGACACTCGGTTTTACACACAAGAAAACACCTTGTCCCGCAACAATACATAATGTTCTAAAAGATTTAGATGCTGATGCTGTTGAAAAGACATTTACAGACTGGGTAGAAGACGTTTGTAAAAATCGACCTGATTTAGAAGGTTGTCTTGACGCAGTCGCTATAGACGGTAAAACGATGCGTGCCAGTAAGAAAAGTGGTGCGACAATAAGCCATTTACTCTCTGTTGTGTCTCATGAGTTAGGCGTCACACTGACACAAAAAGGTGTCAGTGATAAAACCAACGAAATACCGATCTCAACAGAGATCCTCAAAAACTTTGATGTGAGTGGTAAAGTCATCACAACAGACGCACTTTTGACACAGCGACCTTTCTGCCACGCCATCATAGAGGGTAATGGAGACTATGTGCTCCCTGTCAAAAAGAACCAACCGGACCTTTACGATGAGATCCAAAAACTCTTTCAAGACGTTCCAGACACGCTTTCTGATAACACACCACATCCTAAATTGGGAGCCCCTATTTACACTCACGAGACTTCTGAAAAATCACATGGTAGAATAGAGACAAGGTGTTTGAAAGCAAGCACAAGTCTCAACGCATATCTGGATTGGCCAGGTATAGCACAAGTGTTCCAATATCGTTATACTTACAAAAACACGAAAACAGGAGAAGAAAAAACCAAAATCCATTATGGTATTACAAGTCTGACACCCGAAGAAACTTCTGCCCAACGCTTACTTGAGCTACGCCGTGGGCATTGGTCAATAGAGAACAAGTCGCATTGGATGCGTGATACTCAACTTGGAGAAGACGCATCGTCTGTCCGATGCGGTGCTATTCCACAAATCATGGCTGCTTTGCGAAATACAGCATTAGCAGTGTTGCGATTTGCTGGGATAACGCGTATAGCAGATGAGATAAAATACTTAGCTTCAAAACCTAAACTCGCAGTTAACTTGATAACTGAGAGTTTTTAAAACTAAATAACCCTGCTTGTGGTGGTGTAACCCTTGAAGTTATAAAAGACTATATTGAAAGTCAAAGCGGACAATGAAAAAAACCTATAAATACAAGATACAAAATCAAAAGAACACTATCAAGTTAGGCAATATGCTTGACGATATGCACCAGATTCATGTGCATATTATGCGATTGCAGCGTAGATATTACCGTATGTATGGTAAAAACGTATCTGCCTATAGAATGAATGCTCATGTTGCGAAGTTGAAAAAGCGAACAAAGCCTCATTGGGCAGACTTACCGAGTCAAGTTGTGCAAGACGTTGTGCTGCGTATGGGCAAAGCGTATGATGCGTTCTTTCGGAATATCAAAGAACGAGTATCAGACAAAACAACGCGCAAAGTAGGTAGACCGAAAATCAAACCCCAACACAAATACAACTCTATGACCTTTACACAGGCAGGTTATAAACTTGAAGGGAACCGTATCAAGATCAACTGTATAGATACGTGGTTTTCCTTTCATAAACATCGTGAAATAACAGGTGATATCAAAACAATTACTATCAAGCGTGACAAGTGTGGCGATTACTGGATATGCTTTTCTTGTGATAATGTTGACACACCGAAACCCATAGCAAAGACAGGTGAAAGTGCTGGCTTTGATTTCGGATTGAAAACATATCTCACAAGCTCAGATGGAAACAAAATACAATCACCACAATATCTGAAACAATCACTGAATAAGTTGCGAACTTTGAACAAGTCTTTTAGTAGAAAAGTCAAGGGTTCTAATAACTGGTATGGTGCTAAGCGTGCATTGTCAAGAGAATATAGGAAAGTATCAAGACAGAGGTTAGATTGGCAATGGAAACTTGCTACAGACCTTTGCAGACATTTTGATACCTTGTGCTTTGAAACCCTCAATATAGACGGCATGAAACGGCTTTGGGGACGAAAAGTGAGTGATCTCGCTTTCTATCAGTTTGTTCAATTGTTGGAATTCAAGTGTGCAAAACATGATAAAAAACTTGTTCAAATTAGGCAATGGGATTCCACAACAAAACCTTGTAGCAGCTGTGGACGCAAAAACGGCAATCTAACACTTTCAGATAGACACTGGACATGTCCTACGTGCAAAACCGAACACGATAGAGACATAAACGCCGCTATAAATATCAAACAGGCAGGCTTAGCTGCCTAAAGTGGAGCAGACGTAAGACGTAGTTCAGATCGGCTGTCCGCAAGGAAACACAAGCCCCTGCCTTTAGGCAGTGGGTACTATGACAATCCTTTTAGATAGACTCGGAGTCTCTGGACGACATCGGTTTCTTGAGCAATGTAAACCTGCAATTACAAACTATACCGCAGAACGCCATAAATGGTTAGACAACCTTGATATGGAAACGGTTATGCAGGACGTTCAAGATCTTCGAACTCAGAAACAAAAAGAAGCTATAAATCATGAACCCAAAAAGAATATACATGATTTGACAGATCATGAGGTGTACCGAGTTGGACTTAACGCAATCTCACAGAAAATAGGACCATCCGGATTGATACAGTTCTTTCGCTTGTGTAAATCAACCATGTCTCTTTATAATACTGACGACTCTGAATGGGTAGAAAAGTTTGAAGGAAATACAATTTTAGCAGAAAATCATAGAGGTGAAAAAGAAATTAAAGAGAAAAATTAAGATTAAATTCACACATGCAAATTCCATCCCAATCCTTGAAAATTTATCTGGATATTTGTTGCCTAAGTTGATCATCAGATAACCAAACACAAGATAGAATACGACTTGAAGCAATTGCAGTTTAATCAATCGTCAATTACATTAATAGGGGTAAATTATACTGAATTGTTAGCGAGGCATTGGTTATTGAAATTAACAAGAATCACGAGTTGTGCTAAATAACAATATGTTAATCAATGTTTCACATAAGCATGACGTTTTGCAGGTGTACTTCATAGTTTGAAACGATCTTCAGTCCCGACAAATGCCATACGCGCATTTGGCGTTGATTTGGTAGGGACGATATGTTTATAGAAAAACGTCATAGTACATCCTCTTTAGTCCCGTAGGGACGATATGTGCGCATTATAAACCTAATATATGTAATAACTTTGAAAACAATGGGTTAACTGACACAAGTCGTAAGAATCCTGATTTAGTGCAACGCGACGAAATCAAAGAACTGTTGAAATTCTCACATCATTCAGTTTCTATTGGAGTTTCAGAAAGATATAGAGGGAAGCAACTTGTAGTTTTGGGATTTAAGCCTTTGGATGCTCTACATATTGCTTGCGCCGAAAGTGGAAATGCAGAAATATTTTTTACAACCGACGATAAGTTACTCAGCCGGGCGACACGCTTCAACGAGAAGATGAACATCCGAGTCGAAAATCCTCACACATGGTTACAGAACTACACAATGTAAAACAGATCTGCCAAATATTTACAACGTTTACTCGCTCAACGACGCATATTCACGAGATAGATCCCCGCAGCCACCAGAACAGATCCTATCAATAAATAAATTGATAATTCTTCTTCTAAAAACTGGTAACTAAACAATACACCTGATAACGGTGTAACAAAAAAGAGAACAACAAGTTTACTCGCACTGTATCTTTCAAGAATTGATGTCCATGCCAAGAAACAATACCCCGCTACTATCGCACCTTGATAGAGAAGTGCAGCACCGCTGGTAAGTGAAATTTGGAATGTCTCACCCCTTTCAAACAAGATACTTAATACAGCGAAGAATGGCAGACTCAATGTTAAGTGCCACACTAAAAGGCGATAAGGGTGAATTGATTGAACTAACAATTTCGTCACGACAACACGTAAACCTAAAAAACAACCACTCACAAGTACCAGTATATCACCAAGAAGGTTTGCATCCCCATTTCCAAGGTCTGGTGCTACGGTGACAAACACCCCACTGAATGCAACGATAATACCTAATGTCTTATATAATGTCAGACGTTCTCTCGGTATCCAGATATGTGCAAAAATCGCTGTGAAAAATGGGTAGGTGTTAACAAAGATGGTTGATCGTGACGCGGACGTATAGTTGGTACCAGTGTTGAGCGCGATTATTTGAAAAATGAAAATCGCGGCAAGAATGAGTAATCCAGAAAATTCTCCTCGTTTTAAACCAAGTGGAATTCGACGGTAAACAGACCATAGACTAACAACGATAAGTCCAATCACAAAACGGAATAATGCTAATGCCATCGGAGGTAGGTCTTCTAAACCAATTTTAATTGATGGTGAATTACCACCCCAGAGAAAAGCAAGTAGCAAACTCAGAGCAATAATCTTACCATGCGGATCTTCACTGATTACAGAACGATTTCGCGATGACCCGATGGTTTTTTTGCTATTCAAAACAAGTTGATTTCCTCATACTCTACCCAATTTCAATATAATATTAACAACTACTAATCATAAGCACCAGGACGATGATTCCCCATCAACCTCTTTTGTCGTTCTGTCGCTTGATCTAATATTGATTCATTGAACTGAAACCGATTCAGATAGGGTGGAAATTTCTGCGTTATCATACGGTTCGCATAATGTACTTGCAACAGATAACGTGTCTGATCGCTACGGTTTGCAGTACCTCTATGCCACACCTCACTCCGAAATAACACAACATCACCACCGTTGCAGAGAATACTTTGTTCCTTTGCACCTTTCCATTCTGTATCACCATCAGGTCTGCGTCCAGAGAGATGGCTACCGGGAACAAACTTCGTTGGACCTAACTCTTCATAAAGGTCGTCTAAATAGTAATGTGCAGTTGTAATGTAAATTGGAACTTTAACGCGAGTATCCTCTAAGACATCAGCGGGGAGAGAAATAGGTATCCAATCAGAGTGTAGACCTTGATCCGGACGACCAGGACCTGTAATCCACGCCGTCATCCCTATCACATGGCAATCACCGCCATGAACTGCTTCAGTTAACTCAATGACAGGTGACTTGTCAAGAAAGTGTAAGAAAACTGGATCTCGATTAAATGCGTTGTTGATATGTTTATTTAGAAAACCACTACCATTTTCCGGCACACTGTGTTTATCAAAACTCTCAGGGTTTGCTGTTAACCGATCCATTGCATCGCGTAGTTCATTCAGTTCTTCCGCATCAATGACTTGGGGCAAATAGGCATATCCATCTTCTTCCATCGCCTTTACTTGACTTTCAAGTTCGGAATACGCTGTAAGCGGTAACGCTTGATTCATTACAATTCTCCTTAGGAATACTCACCACCGCATAATGGCTGGATTTGTTATATCTTATCAAGTCTATTACCCTTATGTCAACTTTTTAATTGAATAATTCGTTTTAAAATGCATCTAATAAAGCGTAAAAACAAGATTGTACATATTCAAAAAGTCCTATATAGACGAAGTAAAGGTTCGTCGCGTTTTCAAACCAAGGTTAAAAATTTTAAGACAAAACCAAAATCACTAACAGATTAAATTTTGTATTTACTTTGACTTACGACTTGTTGTATAGGAGGGCAAAAATGAAGGATAAATACACAACCCGAAAAGACAAAACGCTGGAAAGTCTGGAATCAACAAAGGACTCAGCTATACGCGTACCAGGAATAGTATTGGAATCTTTACCAGGAAATCTTTTTAGTGTAGAACTTACAGAGAACGATCACAAAGTCGTTGCCTACCTTGCCGGTAAAATGATGCGACACAAAATTTGGGTACTACCGGGAGATCAAGTTACTGTGGAACTGTCACCTTACGATTTAACACGTGGTCGCATCGTTTGGCGGAACCCAGGTGGATAATACCTCAAATACTTTTTTCGCAATACGGTGCAAAAGTGCATCCGAAAATGTGTATAGGTGAATCATTATCATTTTTTTTGATAGTGGTATCCTATTACCGCTGAATTGCGGAAAAGGAGGTATTTGTTTATGTTAGCAAATCAGAGGAGGTGTGACACTTAGTGTTACGCCCTTGTGGTGTGGCACATAGTGTCGCACACTTTCTGGCGGGACAGAGGATTTATCCTCTGTCCCTATTACGTGTACGCTTCCTTATGCGTTTTCTCCGCGCATGAGTGATTCCATCTCTGGTAATACCTCTGTTACTGCTGCTTGGTCTACTTCATCTGCAATACTACCATAACCGGATGTACGTATCATTTCAACGAGATTCTCCCCCAGTTGTTCAATTGTCCATGCAACTGAATTTGGCACTTCCGTCTTATCAAGAGGGATATGATCGTTCCTCCCTGATGGGTCATAATGATAGTGTGGTTTTTTGCGGAAACAGTCAAAACGTAGGAGTTGGATATTCTTACCATCCGCATCACCGAAAACGCGGACAGAAGGACCGCCATCTCCACTTATATTACGGTTGTCCACGTGGAATTCAACACCACCCGCATGAAAAACTTTTTCTTCCATAATTTTACTCCCTATTTGTTAGATGTAATGCGGAATTATATAAATAAACCCTTTTCGTGTCAACCGTAAAATAAGATACTGATAGACAGGATATTATGCAAAAACAACACAAATCTTTTTTATAGTAAATACTATAAAAAATACTTGCAAACCGACTAAAAATATGCTATACTTTTAAAAAAATAATATCGGCTATTTCACAATGAAACAACAACTTATTGATAGTTTTGAACGTGTCCATACGAACCTAAGAATCTCCGTTACAGATGTATGCAATTTTCGGTGCATATACTGTATGCCTGAAGACATGGAGTTTATGCCAGATTCGGCACTGATGACTTATGACGAGATTCTGCATTTCATACGTATTTTTGTCAAACTTGGGGTCAACAAGATTCGGATTACAGGTGGTGAGCCGCTCGTACGTCCCGGTGTACCAAACCTAATTGAACAACTTGGGCAGATAGATGCGTTGAACGACATCAGTTTGACAACCAACGGTATCGGCCTCGTCAACCAAGCACAAGCACTATATGATGCTGGACTAAGACGTATCAATGTCAGCTTAGACACACTCAACGAAGAGAAGTTTGAACAGATGACGCGGCGGAAAGTCCTCTCGCGTGTAATTGAAGGGCTTAAAGCAGCACACGACTGCGGATTCAATCCGATTAAAGTCAACGCAGTTGCAATGCGTGGGTTTACCGATGACGAAATCGTAGATCTGGTCACTTTCGCTCGAGAAAACAGTTATCACATGCGGTTCATAGAGTTTATGCCACTTGATGCCGATGACATCTGGGGACGAAACATGTTTATCCCCGGCAAAGAAATTATCGAAAAGATCAGCAACGTTTATCCACTAGAACAACTCTCACTAAACGGAGATTCAAAAAGCGATACAGCACAACGTTTCCGATTCACAGATAACGGTACAGAGGTCGGTGTCATACCTTCAGTAAGTGAACCGTTCTGTGAAAACTGCAACCGAATCCGTCTCACTGCTGATGGAAAGTTCCGAACGTGTTTGTTCTCTCTCTCAGAAAGTGACCTACTCACGCCATTACGCGAAGGCGCCGACGATGAAATGATTGAAGAACTGATAATTGATGCGGTGGCAAAAAAAGAAGCTGGACATAAAATCAATGCTGCAGACTTCATAAAACCTGAGCGGAATATGTCAAGAATCGGTGGATAAACGCTAAAATCAACAATGCATGAGATACATCCGCGAGAAATACAAGTATACCAAACTCCAAACGGACGGAAACCTTTCAACGAGTGGTTAACTTCAATTCGAAATATAGAAACACAAGCTCGGATTTGAGCACGGCTTGAACGTCTTAAAAACGGTAATATGGGAGATTGTCAATCTGCTGGTAATGGCATTTTTGAATTACGAATCCACTTTGGTGCAGGTTATCGCGTTTATTTTGGACAGATAGGTAACACAATCATTCTTTTACTCTGTGGTGGCGACAACTCATCACAAAGACAGGATATAGAACGTGCAAAAACTTATTGGCTGGAATATAAGAGAGAAAACCTATGAGAAAAATGAGAACATGGCGTGAATGCCTTATTGAACAGATTGCTGACCAGAAAAGCGCAATTGCCTATCTACAAGCAATCCTTGAAGACTACCAAATCTATAAGGAACCTGTTGTCCTTCAAAGATCACTCCGAACCGTCGTTGAAGCGCAAGGTGGTGTTTTTGCGTTGGCAAAGCAGGTAGATATGGACCCACAAGTCCTCTCAAAAATGATCTCCAATGAAGATGTCCCTTTGATTGACACACTCGGAATTGTTCTTGAAGCACTTGGATATCAACTCTCAATCCAACCGATAAAACTTGAAAACCGTAACATTGACACGTATATTGATACGTTCGAAGGACAAAATACATCAACACATGTAGTGGAAAATTAAATCGATTAATAACTATAACATGCATTAAATTCTACTTTAAATAAGGAGTCCGAAGTCAAAAAATGAGCAATGAGTTGGTAATAAAAGATTTACACATCAGCGTACAAGGAAATGAGATCATCAAAGGGTTAGATATAACCGTCAAGCAGGGAGAGGTACATGCACTCATGGGACCAAATGGGTCAGGGAAAAGCACACTCGCTTATGGGTTGATGGGACATCCTTCTTATGAAATTGATTCTGGTGAAGTAATCTTCAATGGTATAAATGTGTTGGAATTGGAACCGAATGAACGCGCAAAATTAGGACTTTTCCTCGCGTTTCAATACCCAACAGTTATACCAGGTGTGAGTGTCGCGAATTTCCTACGGAGTGCTGTCAGTGCTGTCCGGTCCAAACAAACAAACGGTTCCGAAAACATTGAAATGATCCCAATGCGCGAATTCCGAACAGAACTCCGCGAAAAAATGGCACAACTCGGTGTAGACGATTCGTTTGCGAGACGGTATCTCAACGATGGATTCTCTGGCGGTGAGAAAAAACGCGCTGAAATCCTGCAAATGGCGATGCTTGAACCCAAAATCGCTATCCTTGACGAAACCGACTCCGGACTTGATATTGACGCTGTCCGCATTGTTGGGGAAAGCCTCAGCAGCTTGGTCGGACCTGAACTCGGAGTGTTGATTATCACACACTATCCAAGGTTGTTAGACTACATCCGTCCACAGTATGTGCATATACTGCTTGATGGAAGAATTGTCGAATCTGGCGGATGGGAACTTACGCAGTTGTTAGAAGCAGAAGGCTACGATCCAATTCGTGAAAAATACGACATTGTTGAGGCTGTTGAGTAAAAACAAGATACAATAGAGAACCACAATGAAAACTACTCTATTTCTCTCAATCCTCTTTTGTGCAATCGCGTTGCCAACTCTCGGTGACTTAACAGATACCGATCTCAATAGAATTCGATTGATTATCAATGAGGAGATTGAGGAGGCAATTAAGCCCATAAAAGTCAATAGTATGTCTCTAAAAACAGATATGGCATGGATGCAAGGAAAATTTGAAAACAGCGGTAAGCAATTTGAGGACGTTGACATGCAAATCCCACATGCAAAGTATGTTTTTTATGTACTAATAGTGGTCATAATAGCAGTTGTAGCAGCACAATTAATTCCCTTTGTGCAGGAAATCAGTAAGGATCGCTTACTTGAAAAACAAGTTGAAATACTCGCGCAGGAAATGGAAGCACTGAAGCAACAACGAATAGTAAACCCGTGAAAATCATAACTATAAGATATTCTGAAGGAGAATACAAAATGGCAACCCCAGAAACGCAACAACTTGAAGATATGGGAATCAGTAAAGATTACAAATACGGATTCCACGATGATATCAAACCAACGTTCAAATCCCGTAAAGGATTGGACGAAGAGATTATCAATCAGATTTGCGACATCAAAGAAGAACCGGATTGGATGCGTCAGTATAGGCTTGAAGCTTATAAAATCTTTAAGCAGAAGCCGATGACAAAGTGGGGTGGTGATCTTTCACAACTCGATTTTGACGACATCTATTATTATGTCAAAGCATCTGACCGAAGTGAACGGAGTTGGGACGATGTGCCGGAAGACATCAAGAAAACCTTTGACCGACTTGGCATCCCAGAAGCGGAACGAAAATTCCTCGCGGGTGTCGGCGCACAATACGATTCTGAGGTCGTATATCACAACCTCGTTGAAGAATTGGATAAACTTGGCGTCATTTTCGTTGATACCGATACTGCTGTCAAAGAATATCCTGACCTTGTGAAAAAATATTTCGGAACTATTATTCCATCTGCCGATAACCAATTTGCCGCACTGAACAGTGCTGCTTGGAGTGGTGGTAGTTTCATTTATGTGCCACCCGGCGTAAAGGTTGACTATCCGTTGCAGGCATATTTCCGCATCAACACCGAAAACATGGGACAGTTTGAACGCACGCTCATCATCGCTGATGAAGGTTCTCAAGTGCATTACGTTGAAGGTTGCACAGCACCGACGTTCAGTAGCGAATCCCTACATAGTGCTGTCGTTGAAATCGTTTGCATGAAAGGTTCTCGCGTACGTTACACAACAATCCAGAACTGGGCGGGGAATGTATACAATCTCGTCACCAAACGTGCGGTGGCTTATCAAGACGCACAGATGGAGTGGGTTGATGGTAATCTTGGCAGTAAGTTGACGATGAAGTATCCGAGTGTCTATATGATGGAACCCGGCGCACGCGGTGAAATCCTTTCTATTGCGTTTGCAAGCAAAGGACAACACCAAGATGCAGGGGCAAAAGTCTACCATTGCGCACCACACACTACCTCACAGATTACGTCAAAATCCATCAGTAAAGATGGCGGACGTTCCAGTTATCGGGGTTGGGTTGATGTTGCAAAAGGCGCAAAGGGATGCAAATCTCACGTCGTTTGTGATGCACTTCTGCTTGATAAGGACTCACGTTCTGATACCTATCCGGTCATTGAAATCAATGAGAACGATACCAACATTGAACACGAAGCACGCGTTAGCAAAATCGGTGAAGAGCAGCTTTTCTACCTGATGAGTCGCGGACTCTCGGAAGAAGAGGCATCCACCATGATTGTCAACGGGTTCATTGAACCACTTGTCAAGGAACTCCCAATGGAATATGCAGTTGAGATGAACAGACTCATCCAACTCCAGATGGAAGGTTCAATCGGATAATACATAGCATTGTAAGGCAAGGTCTTTGTGCCTCAGCCTTACTTACTGAGGAAAGAAATTGCAAACAGGTGATTTTTCAAAAGATTTTGTTGAAAAAATAGCACGGGATGAGCCGAAGTGGATGCAGGACAAACGGATGGAAGCATACTCGCTTTACGAATCGTTACCGATGCCACATACCACTGAAGATGATGTGTGGCGGCGCACCGTTGATATGCGGACACAGGACTATTGGCGTAGAACTCGCCGACATCTCCGCGGTTTCACCGTTGAGAATTATCGTCCTGCAGCCGAGACAAACGGAAGTGCTTCAACTGAAGTAGAAGATGGATCGGGGGTAATTGTCCAAGTTGATGGGAATCCGCAACACACTTATTTGTCTCCTGAATTAGAAAAAAAGGATGTCTACTTCGCTGATTTGCACACAGCACTAAAGGAACGCGGCGATCTTATCCGTGACTACTTTATGACAAAAGCTGTCACATTAGAAACGACGTTAAAAAGTGGAAATATCGCAAGTCGTAACAAGTTTGACGCACTTCACGGTGCATTTTGTCAAGGAGGCTATGTCCTACACATTCCAAAAGGTGTAAGGATAGAAGACCCTTTACGAGTTTTTATCCAACTCTCAGAAGATCAACAAGCAGATTTGTCGCATATCCTCCTCATTGCTGAAGAGGATAGTCAGGTTGTTATCATAGAAGACAATGCCTCTGAAAATCCAGATTCAGGTGGTTTTCACTGTGGGGCAGTTGAAATCTTCGCTGGACAGAATGCCAATGTCACTTATGTACAGGTGCAACACTGGAATCGTCAGGTGTGGAATTTCGCTTCACAGCGCGCTGTTATTGGAAAAGATGCACAACTCTGTTGGGTCACTGCAACCTTCGGGGCAAGATTAAGCAAACTAAACCAAGCAATTGTGTTAGAAGGAAATGGTGCACATGCTCAATTGTTAGGCTTAGCTTTCACCGATGCACGCCAACACTTAGACGTAAGTACCGCACAAGAACATTTTTCACCCCATACCACAAGCGATCTACTTTATAGAAATGTCTTGAAGGATAGATCGCAAACAGCATGGGGTGGTAATATCTATGTGTACCCTGATGCAAACTATACTGATGCGTATCAAAAAAATGACAATCTGTTGCTCAGTGAACGCGCACATGCTGATACCTTACCCGGATTAGAAATTGAAGCGCATGAAGTCCGATGCACCCACGGTGCTACTGCAGGACAGATTGATGCAGATCAAGTCTTCTACTTGATGAGCCGAGGATTACCCTACGACTTAGCAGAAAAACTGATTGTTGATGGATTTTTTGAACCTGTCATGCAACGCATTCCAATGGAATCTGTCCGACAAAAAATGCAAGAATTTGTCTCAAGTAAATTAGAAACATAGTCTATTTTATCCTATTAATTGTGGGAGGGGTTTGAAACCCCGAACTAATATACGAAGTGCGTCTCAAGACGTTACCATCTTAACAGAAAGGAGTCCCTACAATGAGTCAACCCAAAATTATCGCTTACATGAAACCTGTTTGTGGTTGGAGCAACGGTGTCCGAGCCATTTTTGACAAATACAATTTGGAATATGAAGACAGAGACATCATCAATAACGAAGACAACTATCGTGAAATGGTCATAAAGACGCGACAACAATTCCAACCATCCGTCCAAATTGACGATGTGATGCTTGCCGATGTCAGCGGCGATGAAGTGGAAGCATATC
The DNA here is from genome assembly GCA_963663765.2 of Candidatus Poribacteria bacterium. Lineage (GTDB taxonomy): Bacteria > Poribacteria > WGA-4E > WGA-4E > WGA-3G > MSPOR6. Next base: position 366,507 of record CAXXUA010000005.1, read on the forward strand.
TACTTGAGGAAGGCATTGTGAAAGAAAACGATGCCGATACCGATGTCCCAACCGATCAAGCATGTGAAGACCACGGACCGTCTCCTGTCAATATCGGCTTCCCAAGCAGATAGACTTTATTAAAACATGGTATGCGCGCTTTTCAAAGCGCGCTACTTCCATTTGCATATCCAAGGAGGGCATTAGCATAGAATAGGAGGTATATAGTCTTTAGAATGACACTTAAAGAAAATATTGATGATATACGTAATCAATTAAAACAAGGCGCGTTTTCACATGAGGCGACAGTCTCTGATGGTATTGTGCGTAGGTTGCTTCACGCGTTGAAATGGCCTATATTCACACCTAAGGTCTTCATTCCAGAATACGGAGTCGGCGGACAAAGAGTAGACTTTGCGTTGTGTCACCCACCAGAAAAGCCGCGAGTTTTCATTGAGGTTAAACAAGTCGGGAATCTTGATGGAACAGAGGCACAGTTATTTGGATACGCTTTTCGCGAGGGAGTACCAATTGCAATTCTCACTGATGGTCAGAAATGGCGATTTTTTCACCCAACCGGGGAAGGAAAATTTAGTGAGCGTAAGGTATACGAATTAGATCTGCTTCAAAGTGACAGTGAGGAAAGTATAGAACGTCTTAACAGATACCTGAACTATGAGGCAGTCCAAAAAGGTGACGCTGTTACGGCAATTAAAAATGATTATCAAAAAGTCTCCAAACAGCGTGAAATTGAGGCACGCTTACCAGAGGCATGGAGCAAATTATTGCAGGACGAAGATGGATTTACTGAATTCTTAATAGAAGCGATGGCAGGTAAAACCGAAAGTCTGTGTGGAGCCAGACCCACACAGGAACAGATATTGATGTTTCTGAAAAGCTTAAAAAGGGAAACAGGATCGGACAGGATAGTTGATCCCTCTAATACAATTCAAGACCCTCAATATAGTGAATCACACCAAACATCCTCTTACTCCAAGAAACCCCGACAGATATTGAATGTTACTATGCCAGATGGCACAGTAATTAAACATCGTACTGCTATAGACACTTTTATTGAGGTACTTGAAACGATTGGATTAGAGAAAATTGCTCAGGTTTATCCCCGAATAGTATCAACATCTCCATTCCAACACGGAAGGCATACACAGAAAGGTGCTTTTTATATCGATCATAATCATGGAGGACTTGAGAAAAAAAGACATATTAAAGAAATTGCTGGACTACTAAATTTAACACTCACCGTTGAACTAGTTGATAAAGTGTGAACTATAATCGCCACCAGCAAATGTAGAAAATCATGGATACCACAACAGACTTTGAAATTAAACAGAGAAAATATATACCAGTCTTTCCAAAAGCAACTGGCAAAACGACTGTCTATATTGAAGGATATCCGTGTGAAGACGACGAACCTATGGCCGCAACTGGATTTCACGGTGTGCAGATTAATACCTTTTATGACCAACTTTCACGATATTTCGCAATCAACGAACGAATATACATTGGTGTTGACAGTTTTATCTATTACAGCGAAGGGTACATCACAAAGTCCGTTGCTCCTGAAATCTACGTTGTCTTCGGTGTGAATAAAGTCCCTGAACGTCGCAGCTTTTATACGTGGGCAGAGGGTGCAGTACCTGCCGTAGTATTTGAGTTTCTCTCTGATTCAACAGCACATCAGGACCGGAATGAAAAAGTTGCGTTGTATCTAAATGATATCGGAGTTCAAGAATACTTTATCCATCAACCTGAATTGGAAAAACCCGCAGAGTTTCGTGGGTGGAAACGGAGTCCTTCGGGTAACATCGTTGAAATAGTTCCTGATGCTGAGGGAGGTCTGATCTGTGAAGCGTTAAATCTCTGGTTTCGGTGGAAGGTAGATCAGACGACACACGTGAGGCTTTTACGTCCATATTTACCTGATGGCACTCCAATCACAACATCTATGGAAGAACAGCATCTTAAAGAGACTGCACAAGAATTAGCGAAAGAAGAAGCATTCCTCAGAGAGGTCGAAACACAAAGAAGGCAAGAATTAGAAGCAGAAATTGAGCAACTCCGAGCACAACTTGCAAACCGTCAAGACGATAATTGAATCTGTTGGATTTAATATGACACAAAAAAAAATGCACACATCCGACTTCCGTCCACTTGATGTCCAAGCGATTCGCGCAGATTTCCCAATCTTTGCGGACACGCCACCGTTAGCATTTCTTGATAGTGCTGCGTCAACACAAACACCGCGTCCTGTCGTTGATGCAATGGATGCATATTATGATACCTATCGCTCCAATATCCACCGCGGCATCTATCGGATTTCAGAAGAAGCGACAGACCAATACGAAAAAGCACGGCAGAATGTCGCACGGTTAATCAACGCACCACGTACCAGCGAGGTTATCTTCACACGGAATACCACGGAGTCAATCAACCTTGTCGCATACAGTTGGGGAAGTGTCAATATCCAACAAGGCGATGAAATCGTTCTCACAGACCTTGAACACCATAGCAACCTTGTTCCGTGGCAAATGCTTGCGCAACGTACTGGAGCAACTCTCCGTTATTTGGAAATAACAGAACAAGGTTTACTTGATTTTATGCAATTGCACGATGTGCTTTCTGAAAAAACCAAGTTAGTCGCAATAACGCACGTCTCAAACGTTCTCGGCACAATTAACCCAATCCAGTCTGTTATTGACGCTGCACACGCTGCGGGCGCAAAGGTTTTGGTAGACGCAGCGCAGTCAGTTCCGCACTTTCATGTTGACGTGCAGCAGTTAGATTGTGACTTTCTTGCATTTTCTGGACATAAGATGTGCGGTCCAACGGGTGTCGGTGTGCTATACGGTAAGATGGATCTGCTTGAGGAGATGCCACCTTTTCTCGGTGGTGGGTCAATGATTCGTTCTGTTGAACGCGACATGTCAACCTACGCAGACCTACCCGCCAAGTTTGAAGCAGGCACACCCAGCATCGCTGAAGCCATCGGACTCGGTGCTGCCGTAAATTACATAACAAAAGCAGGATTAGCATCAATCCATGTTCATGAACAGGAACTAACCAAATATGCACATGATCGTTTACAAAAAATTGAAGGTATAACAATTTATGGACCAGCACCACATCAAAAAGCGGGTGTTATCTCCTTTAATATGGAGGGCATCCATCCGCACGACGTTGCTGGTATTTTGGATACAGTAAATATTGCTATTCGCGCAGGACATCACTGCGCACAACCATTGATGAAAAAGTTAGATGTTATCGCAACTGCCCGTGCCAGTTTTTATCTATACAATACGCTTGAAGACGTAGATCGTTTATACGAAGGACTACAAAAGGCACAGGCACTTATGATACGGAGAAAATAATGAACATATATCAGGAAGAACTACTTGACCACTATGAGAATCCCAGCAACTACGGAACACTTCCGAACCCCGATATTACACATGAAGAGGACAATCCATTATGTGGAGACACAATTCGAATGGATCTGGTTGTTGAGGATGATACTATCAAAGAGGTGCGTTTTTCTGGACAAGGTTGTACCATCAGTCAAGCGGCTGCCTCTATGCTCACTGAAAAAATTCAAGGTAAATCTCTTGAAGAAGTCAAACAACTTTCAAGAGATGATATTATGGATATGATCGGAATTCCGTTGGGACCTGTCCGTGTGAAATGCGCTTTATTAGCACTCAAAGTTCTCAAAGCGGGTGCTTACGGTATCAAAGGCTGGCCCGGTGAGGAAAACACATAAGGGGACTCTACACTATGAATGAAAATGTAACTGCAACACGAGAAACTAAAGTTACAATGAATGTCCAACAATTAGAAAACCTTATACGAAAGGTAATACGCGAAGAACTTGTGGAATTTGCGACACAAGAATTCGGTATTTTTAATCTTGATAAAGAATCCCCGCTTTATGAAGATATGGAAGATATTCTTGAACGTAAAAAAAACGGAAAGTTGAAGTTTTATACTCACGAAGAAATTTGGAATGAATGATTATCAAGCGTATTACAAAGATAGATTCGTTCGCAACCTTGCTCGTTACTCAAGCTTACAGAATCGCATCCAGCAAAAGGTTGAACAAATACTTATCAATCCTTATGATCGCACAGAAAAGCTCGGACGTGTATCTGGTGGCTTAGATCTAAGAGGATGTCGTAGTTCTCGGATAGACAGAAATTTCCGTATAATATTCGTTATTTGTGAAGAGTGTTGACCTATTGAAGAATGTCTATATTGTTTTTGTGAGAGAAGAGAAGATAAAGCAGTAGTATTCTTGACCGCGGGTCCGCATACTCGAGCTTATGCGATGAACTAAACATATTCACACAACACACGTGGGATTAAATATAAGATGAATAGGAAAGGAACCTAATGGCAGAATTCTATAAAGCAGCGAAAGTTGGTGAAGTGCCGCCCGGCGCAAAAAAATTGGTTGAAGTAGATTTCGTACCTGTGCTAATCTTTAACGTAGAAGGCAAGTTTTACGCGATGGAGGATGTCTGCACACATGATAGCGGTCCTCTTGGCGAAGGCTTTTTGGAAGGTGATGAGATAGAATGTCCACGACACGGCGCAAGATTTTGTGTCAAAACCGGAAAAGCCCTCTGTATGCCTGCCGTTGAAGACATTGAATGTTTTCCTGTAAAAATTGAGGACAACGAAATCTTGGTTAGTATTGACTAACATACACATATACATCAAAGGTCACTATATCCGTTATAGGAGGAAATACAAATGGTAACAGAAGAATCTGTTTTGGAATCTATCAAACAAATTATCGACCCAGAGATTGGCATTAACATCGTTGACATGGGACTAATCTACGAAGTCGACATCAACGACACAACCGTTGACATTAAGATGACACTAACCAGTCCCGGATGCCCCGCTGGTGGACAGATTATTAACGGGACGCAGCTCGTCACACAAAAGATGGACGGTGTTGAAGAGGTAAACGTTAGTGTTGTCTGGACACCGCGCTGGACACCCGAATTGATGAGTGAAGAAGCAAAGGACGAACTCGGTATCTTTTAACAAATTTATGAGGTCCTAATGGAATACAAAATACCTCTTGTTCTGACACCACAAACTGAAGGCGGTTATACAGTAACTTCTCCACTATTACCAGAGTTAGTTACCGAGGGGGATTCGGTAGACGAGTCGTTGGAAAACGTTAAAGATGCCTTTAAAGCAGTCATGGAACTCTATCAGGAATTAGGACGTTCATTGCCAGAGAATATCCAGATTTCTGATAAGAAGAGCCTCGTGTGGTTGGAAACTGTGGTATCTGCATCGTGAAATATAGAGAAGTGTCGCGAAAATTAACAGCCCTCGGTTGTCATGAACGAAAGAGAAGAGGCAGCGGATCACATCGAAAATGGTTTAATCCCAATACCCAACAAGGTACTGTTGTGCCAGATTGGGGTAGTCGCGATCTTAAATTAGGCACGATTCGTGCTGCTGTCCGACAATTGGGAATTGATTGGCAAGATTTTCACGGCACTTAAAGTCGCTGAATCAGTTGTTAGACAATGAAATAATGACTACAGTTAGCAAAAGCCCGAAAACCCTCAAGAAACATGAGAAAGCCTTTCATATAGAGTGGAAGGATGGGCATCTCAGTTGGTATCCATATCGCTACCTCAGACAGATGTGTCCGTGTGCAGAATGTGCTATCATTAGGCACGATGGAAAAGACATCCATTCACTCTTTTCACCACAAGGTGATGGAGATGTCGCACTAATTGAGACATCGGAAGACATTCAACCACTTGATATTCAGTTGGTTGGTCGTTATGCGCTCCAATTCAGTTGGGATGATGGGCACAATACCGGCATCTATCCGTTTGAAGTTTTGCGCGAGACATGTCCGTGTCCTGAATGTGCTCCGTTACAACCTATTCAAAACGAAGAAAGAATAGAATAATGCAGACAAAAACATCACTACCTGAAATCACACCACGTGAGTTGAAACAAAAATTGGACGAAAACGAGTCAGTCATATTACTGGACGTCCGTGAACAAAGCGAATACGACATCGTCCATCTTGAAGATGCACAATTAATACCCCTGAACACATTACCATACAATATAGAAAAAATTCCCACAGACCAAGAAATTGTTGTCTACTGCCATCATGGGCAACGCAGTCTCTACGCTACCGCATATCTACATCAGAATGGATATACCGATGCGAAAAACCTTATAGGTGGTATTGACCAATGGGCAGTAGAAATAGACCAAACACTAAGGAGATATTAATACATGCTTGTAGAATTTGAAAACCGATCCGGTGAAATGGAACAAACCGAAATGGAAATTAACGAACCTTGTCCAACTTGTTGTGGCATGCTTTTTCCACTTGTTGAATCAAAACCAAAAAGCGGATATCGATGCGGCAGCTGTGGACTCGTCTTCAACCCCGTAAAAGAAAACTTACCTGAAAATACATTAGAAATGATTGAAAAAACCTAACTACATTCTTATATGGATGAACCATGAAACATCTCTTCAAAATTGGAATACTTACAATAATTGTACTATCTTTTGCCAATCATTGCTTAGCTGGAACATGGGAAGACGATTTCTCTAACATAAATAATAGCACTTGGGAAGTGTTTAATATCGTTGCATGGGAACCTGCTGACGATACACTTGGTGCAAAATGGGAAATCAAAAATGGTTCAGTATCTGGATCAATGCATGAACTTTTCAAAAAAACCATGTTTTTAACAGGTGAATTGAAATGGCAAAATTATTCAGTTTCTTGCCGCGCAAAGTACGTTGGAGAAGAAGATAAAACTGCAATATTAGGATTAATAATGCACGCAAGAATTCAAGAAAACAAACGATATATGTTCTTACTAAATTACTTTGATCAAAAAGCATCAATTGTTGCGACTGCAGGTCCACTGAAACAAACTGGAGATAAATTTAGGGGATGGTCACAGGAAATACATAATTTCAAAATAGAATTTAACACTTGGTATCTGCTTTCTGCATCAACCATGGGGAGTAACATACTAATATTCAATATAAAGAACTTAGAAGATACCAACAACATGGATGAATTTAGTATTGAAGTAAATGAACCGATTACGGAAGGTGGATTAACTGGTTTTTTAGTTGAAAACGCGAATGCTGTATTTGATGATATCAAAATTGAAGGAAAGAATATTCGCAATGGAGGTACTTTTCCTATAGAACCACATAGTAAACTTACAACTACGTGGGGCAAACTAAAATGGTTGCGATGACAGAAGCATTTAACGAAGTTCTCCACACATGTGATTCCTTCAAAAAGTGGTTTTTACAAACACATACAACAAACGAGTATTTCAAATAGAGCAACTGTGCGGAAATATCATAAGAAATTACTCAATCTCTCGAAAATCTGGTACAGCTATAGGTATCCCGCCATTTGCAATGGATTCCTCTGAGACCAACCCTGGCACCGTGAAATCCATTGCTGCATAGACATCAATTGGTGGCGTTGTATCATTGAGAATGCTATCAACAAAATCTTGCACCTTGAAGTAATCACCAAGATCCCCCAAATTCTGTGCCTCTGCAGGTGGGTTTCTCCAACGTTCCGGTAGAAAGTCTGATTCAAATTCAGAGAGTGGTTTCCAATGTTCCCCCGATTCAAATTCACTTAACCATATCTTCGGTTGTGCTCCGAACCCACGCGAACTCTCAAAACAGCCTTTCGTCCCCTGCAGACTAAAATAGGAATTGGCAGGACGATTCGAAAGCATATCAATCCGAATCTTGATTAACCCACTACCCTCAGTCTTACAGAGCATCATCACAGTATCCTCCATCGCATGTTCAGGGTCGGTATTTACACCTGTACCAAGACAACAGACACTCACAACACGTTCACCAAACCACTGTAACACAGGACCAAGGCTATGTGTTGCATAATTGCAGCGATTAATACCGACCTGCCAATAGTAACGCCAAGTCGGATTACCACTGGCATCGTGATGCAGTGATTTTACATTGTGGACATACTCACCCTCTCCGAAATACACATCACCGAACAGACCTTCCTCTACCATGCTGCGAATAATCACATTGTGCATATAATAGCAGGTATTCTCAGCCAACGTATACTTAGCAGACGAATTACGAACTGCTCGAACAAGATCATAACACTCTTCTAACTTGACAGCAGCAGTCACTTCACTGATTACGTGTTTTCCCGCGTCTATTGCTTGAATTGACTGTGGAACGTGTAGATTCTCTGGTGTCGCAAGTACAACAAGGTCTACTACATCTAACATCTCTGTGTAATCTGTAAAACGATGCTGAACATTGTACCTTTCTGCAACATTATGCAATGTAGTTTCGTTGATATCGCAAACCGCTACGACCTCAGTTTCGGCAATCACATTAAATGGTTGAAAATATGAACTCCCACGATGCGCACCAACAATCCCTACTTTTATTGTATCTGCCATGTGTGAATCCTCCTACCGCATCGGAAATATGTTGGAAACGGGGTATCATTCTATATCATCACATGAATTGACCTGTTCCATAAGTCGTTCCAATTTGTTTTTATCTTTAACACCTTTTGATGCCTCTACTCCTGAACAAAGATCAATGCCGTAAGGTCCAATAGTCTCAATTGCAGCTCTGACGTTATCGGGACGAATACCACCTGCAAAGAATACAGGTAATGGACTATTTGAAATGAGCTCCCCAGCAACAACCCAATCACAAGTCTTACCAGTACCGCCGTAACGTGGCGGATCAACACTAATATCTACAGAATCAAACAAAAGAAAATCAGCTCCAGCATCCCGATATGCTTGCATTTGCTTCCTTACTGCAATCATATCCACATTTTCTGGACTACCTGCAGGCAGATAAACTGACTTCCAGATTTGACATGGGATTGCATTCTTGAGTTCTTTAACCTGTTGCGGGGTTTCTTGTCCAAGCAGTTGAAGCGCAAACGGTTGGATTCTTGACACTGCTTCTTGTATTTCAGCTGTTTTGCGATTGTAAAGTAATAGCACTGTCGGAATAGGACTCGCACTAGCAATTTCTACTGCTTGTAAAGTGCTAAGCGATCTTCCTGAAGACGCAACGTCAACCAGCACACCCGAATAATCCGCACCAGTATCAGCAGCAATGTAGGCATCGTGAATTGAAGTTGTACCACAAATCTTGACTTTGCACCTTGAATCTTTGGACATAGTACATCATCCCAGTCTGTTAAATATTAAGAGGAATATTAATCTATAGCAATTGTCTAATCACAAAAAACCGTTTGTCTGTCAGCATCTGAATAACAGATGATCATGGTTACAGGTTGCCAACCGGTATTGACAGCATTATGTTTGACATTGCGTGGAATTCGCAACATCATCCCTTGTTTGAGCGGAATTACTTCATCACCTAACTTGTGATCACATTCACCCGATAACACATAAATAAGTTCCTCACAGTTTGGGTGATAATGGGTCGGGTTACCTTCACCCGCATTTATGTAAACAACACCGAAAGTCATCTCTGCATCCGGATCAATCTGATCATTACATAACCATTTTATTGCACCCCATGGAAACTCAAGGGCACCAGCTTCGTTGCTATCTGTTAAAGTTATATCCAACACATTCTCCTTTACTACGATTAAAGATATTTTTATACTCTGTGTACACTTTGATCTATCCTATACATTGAAACAAATCAGACTTTTTTCAGCATAGCTCTGCAGACATACAGTCGGATGGGTATATAGATAACCGATTGGTGCACAGATTGTCTTGACGTTCTCAACCTGCTTATTAACAACCTGATGTGTGTGTCCAAAGAGTACGTGGGTAACAAGCGGCTCCCTTAGACATATAGCTCCAAGTCCTTCACTTCCCATAAACGCACTAAAATAGTCCCAAGGCAATTCATCACGATATTGGATACACTCCCGAAACGGCACATGATGCGTTACAACGATAATCTGTCTCACCTTGTCCCTGAGAGAGACGACCTGTTTTTCAAGGTCTGCTTCAAAACGATGGGCAATGTTCTCATCAGTATCTTCCCATTTAGCATAAAACCTATCACTCCATACGCTTCCCATCAACTGCTTATCAGCATACTGTTCTTCGGAAAAGTCATATTTATCTGAAGCAAAAGTATAATCGTACCACCCAATTGTTCCGCAGAAACCAATTTCCGCAGCAATATAAGGTGAATCATTAAGCGGATGGAACCCGTGGTCTTGACAGATTTCTGAAATTACCCCACATTTCTGTTCACTTGTCATGTTGGCATCCTTGTTAACCCAAATATCGTGATTACCTGGTACAAACAACTTCTGACAAGTCAAATCTGCTTTGGCAAATTCCGCGAGTATTGCGTAAAATTCAGACAACTTTGGGGTTATATCACCAGCGAGGACAAAAACATCAAGAGCCGCAGCTTTGACTGCGTTGATAAGATAGGGAACAATTGCCTTATTCGTTTCAGTTGTATCAGTATGTAAGTCTGAGATGAGTCCTATCTTCATTGATATAGTATAACCAAGAACCACAGAGTCGGTATTTCGTTGATATTTATAGGAATTGAAAATCACTCTTCGGATGTTCTCAAACTTCCAAATACTTCATCAAGAAAGATACGGATAGCAGTATCATCTCCTTGAAAACGTTCTCTCTGTCGTTGGAGTGCACTTAATGAGGATTCATCGCCAATCTTAGCGATTGCATCCACGAGCGTTAATTGTATTGCCGGGTCATCTGTTGTATCCAAGGCGTTTATCAGAAAATCGCGTGACTGTGTTCCACCGATATTCCCAAGTGCTGAAGCGGCAATATCTTGTGCCGCAGGATCTGCCTCATCAAAAATTCCTATCAATGCGTCAATTGCTGGAGTACCAATTCGACTAAGACCTAAACCAGCTTGAAATCGTAAACCCGGAATTTCACTTTGATCTGTGAGCACTTTAGCAAGTGGTTCAATTGCTGTCGTAGGTTTAAGGATACCAAGCATGGAGAGACATGCACGCCGAATTTCTTGATCCGGTTCAATACTCTTTTGTATATAGTCTTCAACCAACTCCACAAGTCGTCCTTCATTTGCCTTCTGATGTAATGCTTCAGATCGATGACGGAATTGGATACCAAACGGAGCTTCAAGTGTTGCTGTATTTGCAGCAGGATTGACAAGGAGCAGTCCTAAAATTTCAGCAGATTGGAGTTGTGAACTATCAAGAATATCTGCTGGTAACTGATTCACATTTTCTTGTTGAAATTGCTGAAAGAGTGGGTTGAGTTCGCTCAATGCTACAAGCCGTTCCAAACTGCGTGCAGCAGCTTTACGTAGGGCAAGTTCACGGTTGTTTTTCAAAATGTCTATTAGAAAATCAACAGCACGGGCATCACCTATATTGCCAAGCGCGGTAACTGCAGCAATTTTTACACCGATAAGTTCGGTTGTTCTAAAGGTGATATTAGCACTTAATTCTGCAAATTCTTTTACGGATTTCTTATAATCGTTTAGACCTTGGATTTTTCTTTCATCAACGATCTTTTCAACTATATCACCCACTTGAATATTCTCAGTGTTTGCAATAGGGGTTCCAGGTATTATTTTCTTTACACGGACAGGATCGTTCCCTTCCACCTCTAACCCAGTTTTATCAGCAGTTTTTCGAACTGCGATGCGAATCGGTTGCTTCTCTTTGAGATAGAGCAGCATATTATTGTCATCCGCCATTGCTTTTTTTACAGCTTTTTTAAAGTCGGCAGGACTCTGAATTGGATATTCCCCAATGATGTAAGAAATGAGTTCTCCTTGTGAAAGATCCGCTTTATCCGCAGGACCGCCAGTAGTGATTGAATTAATCACTACTCCGCTTGTAGACCAACGATTTTCAAGGTCGCTGTCAAGTTGAAGGACTTCCATTTGCGTATGCTCATCGTAATAGGAATTGTCTCCACAACTAATGGCAAAAATAATGCTTACAAAAAACAAAATATGTAAAATTTTCTTCAGCATCTTTGTCCCTTTCAACAATTCATGGTAAATTTATATATTTTCAATATAGCTTAGTAAAGAGTTCTCAGTAAAAATCAATATGGATTGTGCTAATTTCCTAACTCCACTATGATTTCTCTACTGCTTTTTTCTTTTAATGCATCCAAGAGTGGTTGCACAGCCTTCTCATCTCCGAGTGCAGAGAGTGCTCGAATTGCATCAACTCGGAGTGAAGACCCTTTATTTTCTGTTATTTTGACAAGTTCAGGTACAGCTTTACCACCGATTTTTCCGAGTGCAGCCACAGCCAATTGACGTACCTCCGCAACCTCACGATCACTTTCCCGTTTTGCTGAGCCAGATTCAACTAATGCAGCAAGAGCAGGTATTGCTGTCTCACTTCCAATTTCACCAAGTGCCTTTACAGCGTTCAAACGCGTTCCCATCTGTTTATGATCTAACAACGCAATCAATAACGGCACCATTGTTGTAGGATCAGTTTTGCCGATGTTCGCCATCACCCAGTGTGCATCATGCCTGTCACGGTTATCTTTAGACTTAATTGCTTTTTCAAGTTGTTTTAACAGTTGTTTGCGACCGTCCATTTGGTAAACTAACGTCAATGCCTCTAAAGCAGCGTTTTGTACATTGACATCATCATCTCGGAGCGTATCAAAAACCAGTATTTCAAGGTATTCCCGTGATTTCTGTTGATACGCTTTGAACATGTGTTGTCCTCTTTGTGCAATTGAGGCATGATCCCAATCGGGTTGGTTTGGTTCGTAAAATTCCTGTGAATCGTAGAAACCGAGTAGATAATGTGCTTCAGCATTTTCCTTGTCCTGTTCAATAGCAAGTTTAAACTCCCGTACTGCGCGTTCCTCTTTTCGTCTTTTGTCGGATTTGATGAGTTCTTTACCTTTTGCAAGGTGTTCATTTTGGTTGCCACACCCAACTACTAAAAGGACTATAGCAAATATAAAAAAGCACTTTTTTATAATCTGGTTCATCTTATTTATTACCTTGAAGATTTTATTCTTATCCCTTGAAGATCCTACGACAGAACTTACGCAAAAACGGTAGGCGGCGAATGCCTAAATGACATTCATACCCGGGGAATGCCAAAAGGCATTCATACCGTTGATTTCTTGATTTCTTGATTTGGTGTTTTGAAAGCGCGCTAGAAACCCATAAAAATGCTGGTAATTCATCATTTCATCATTTTTCTTAATTAATCAAGAAAAATACGTAAGTCCTGTTAAGAGTCATTTGATGGCAACAGTGAGGCTTGTTCTAACGATGATTCATCTGATTCATCGTCGCTGTTTTCCTCACCTGCATCGACATTTGAATCTACATCAAGAGATTTCTGTAGTGTGACGATTGGTTTTTCAGAAAATCCCCAATCCTTATACCTTTGTATGACAGGTTTATCAGATGGGGTTAGTTCAATTTCAAGGATATTCATTCCGTTAACAACCGCAGCGGCTTCTGCAGCTTCAACGAGATGGTCTGCCACACCTAAAAGCCGAAAGGGACCAGAAACAGCAAGATCACTTATTTGTCCAACCTGTTCATCTAAAGGGTGCGGTTTTACTGTAATATGCCCAACTGCATACCCACTTGAATCCGCAACAAGTCGAATCGTTTGACTATCTGCAGCTAAGTCCTTCTTTAGTTCGTCAACAACCTCCTGATTAGTTTTCTCAGGGAAGCAGTAAGTTTGCAAATGATTGGCATCATCCTCTATTATAGCTCGTACTTTAAGTGTACCTTTCAAGTCATAGTCCTTATTATCCATATTTTTTCTCCATTCTTTATTGATATTTGTAAATATCACAACAGTCCTTTGCGTTCATTGTACTATTCATTATCAGTCTTGTTTGTTTCCTTCTCATCTTCAGAAGAAGAATCATCTTGTCCTATTCGTAGTTGACGTTCAGCATCTACAACGTCCCGATTTATTTTGCCAATACACCGATTCAGTTTGTCAACGAGTGCATTGTGTCCTATCATAGCACGACGTATTTGACGAAGTTGGTCAATCACGAGACGGAAAGACCTTACAAAATCTCCTGCGTCCAAATCCGCGTAGTCAGTCAGTTTATCAAATTCGCAACCCCGACTCCAGTTGAGCATAGCTGAACACAATCGGAATTCCAACAACTGCGTACTCTCCGCAACGTTACATTGACTTTCCACAGATTGAATTTCTAAAATTTCGTTCCAAGCTGCATTCAAAATCGTTAATAAACGTTTATTATTTAATTTTTTGAAATAGCCATCTTTACGCGGTTCAGAAATAATTGCTACCATTAAACAATTAATCTCATTCTCTGACATCTGTTCAAACAACCCCTTATAGAGAAGTTGCGTCAATTGTAATTCATAACCATATAGATGCGTTGCGGTTTCACCACGCGGAAGAAGTGTCTGATTCTCAACATAACCGAGTTTTTCAAGGACGTTCAATCGAGCAGTAATCTGATTCCGCTGATAATTCCCAATATTTGTCTGTCGCTTTTTTATATTCTGAATATAATGTTCTTTTTTACGGATGGATTGGTATCTATCCGTGCATTGTTCCCGTTGGTGGCATTCATGACATAGGTGTTTAGAGAGTTCAGTATGAAGTCTATTTAGTCTATAGTAAAGTGGATCCAACTTTTTCTTACGTTCTTTCTTTTTCGCCTTACTACGACCTATACGAGATTTTAGTTTTGCTAACTCCATCTGCAACCTTTCACGGTTCTTTTCATTTGTTCGCTTGGATCGATGGTAACTTTCAATTTGAGTCATGCCATCAATATTGTCGTGAATACAGATAGGAAGGGGTAGTGATTGTAGTTCATTTTCAAACGTTGCAATCTGCTTGTTGTATTCTGCCATCTGTGTAAAATTCTGATGGTTGCTCAAACTCATCGTATAGACATCGTAAATGTCTTCACCGTATTTCTCATACAAATTGAGGATACTGGAATATGAGAGATTAAATTGACTGGTAATTGGTTCAATTTTGCTGGAGACTACCTTACCAACTTCATCTTGTGTTGCATATCTGGGTTCAACTTTTGCATATACATATCCGACAGTATCAATCCCGCGCCGGCCTGCTCTACCCGACATTTGATGATATTCACGAGCTTTTAAATAACGGAAGTTTACACCATCAAACTTTTCAAGACTATCAAACACCACAGTACATGCAGGCATATTGATGCCAACAGCAAACGTTTCGGTGGTAAATAGAAGCTGAATTAATCCCGATGTAAATAACCTTTCAACAACCTCTTTAAGCGTAGGCAGCATACCCGCATGATGATATGCTATTCCATTGGAAATCAATTGCCGAAAATTTATAATAACCTCCTCTTCATCAATGTCAAACTGCATACATAGCGCGTCAAATTTATCTAAAATCTGTTTGCGTTTCTCTGAATCAAGTAAGTTGAGTCCTCCTAAAGAAGCATGATAATGTGCGTTTGCTTCACAGAACTTACGACTGAAACAGAAAAATAGACACGGTAGTCGTTTCTCTGTGTAGAGGTAGGGGATTAAATCTGTATCTATAATGTCCTTGAGTATCGGAGATCTGTTTTCTTTTCTATCGTCTTGCTTATCTAATTCTCTTCTGTTTTTCTTTTTCTCCTTATTTCGTCCTTTCTGCTTTGAGATATGTCGAAGTTCCTTGAGATGATTCAATTTACCTATGCCAAATCCCGGAAAAAAGAGACGATGCTCTAAAGGGACTGGTCGTTCTAATTCTTCAACAACTTTGATGTCAATATCACGAATACTTTGCATCCATTCAGCAAACGATGTAATATTTGGAATCGTCGCACTTAGACAAACAAATTTTATATGTTGTGGTGCAAAAATAATACTCTCTTCCCATACTGTACCACGTTCAATATCGTTGATATAGTGGATTTCGTCAAAAATGACATAAGAAACATCCTGCAGTCTTGCAATGTCGTCAAAAATAGTATTTCGGAAAATCTCTGTCGTCATCAACAGAACTTGGGCATAGGGATTTAGAACGACATCCCCAGTTACAATCCCGATTTTATCTCCATATTCGGATTGAAAATCTCTGTATTTTTGATTACTCAGAGCTTTTATAGGCGCTGTATAGATGACACGCTTATTCGTCTGAAGGCATTTTTCAACCGCATATTCTGCAATAACGGTTTTTCCTGAACCTGTCGGAGCAGTTACAATCACCGAATGCTCATGATTTATGGCTTCAATTGCTTCCTCTTGAAATCTATCCAACGTAAAACTTTTATATTGCATCTATTTCCCTTATATCAATTACATCATATAAATAGTATAACGAATCACTATACTTATGTCAAGGGGTGTGTATATTTATTCCAGGGTTATTCAGTTTTCCTAATTTTTGGATTTTCATAATAAACTCTGCAGTAGGAGGGACCAGGAGAACGCCAAAAGGCATTCATACCCGGGGAATGCCAAAAGGCATTCATACCGTTCATTACTTGATTGCTTGATTTGGTGCTTGTAAGCGCGCTGATATGTCTAAACTCCACAGCGCGCTTACAAAGCACGTCTACCATTAGGTTTCATTTAAAAATCCAAACATAAAATAACTAAATTAACCTGCCAAATCTATTATTTTCTTGACAAAAGATTTAGAATAATATATAATTCAACTGAAAGAGTGAAGATCCCAAACAATAAATAAAGACTAAAGGGAGAAAAATAATGGCAACAACGGTTCGCTATAGAGATGGCGTAACAATCTTGGAACCATCAGGTAAAATTATGGGAACTGGTGTAACCGAGCTGAGAGAGGTAATTACAGCGGAAATAGATGCCTCTGATAAGCCAAGAATATTGATCGATTTTGATAAGGTCAACATTATGGATAGTTCCGGGCTTGGCACACTCATGGGGGCACATGTTACAATCACTCGGCAAGGTGGTAGAGTTGGTGTAATCAATGTGGGCAAAAATATCAAGAACTTGATTGTACGTAGCCGATTGGCAAGTATTTTTGAACACTTCACATCTGAAGATGAAGCAGTTTCAACGTTAGGCAGCGAATCCTAACTTATGTTTTTTTAGTCTTGCAGCAACTTGGAGGCTGCAAAAAATGACAATCACGTTATCAGAACGAGACGGTGTACACATTTTTAAACTTGATGGTAGAATCATCGCACCCGATGTTCAAGAATTAAATGACACCGTACAAAAAACATTAGATCAGATAGAAGGGACACCGAGACTCGTTTTTGATTTCAAAGACGTTACAGGTATGGATAGCTCGGGTTTAGGCGTACTCATGAAGTTCTATGCCGATATACATCCACGCGGCGGCACAATTGCTGTAATAAATGTCAACAAACACGTCAAAAACCTAATTGTCATGGCAAGACTCATCACGGTTTTTCGGAACTTTGAGAGTGAAGAAGAAGCTGTTTGGTCACTATTAAATCCCCCATCCGAAACCCCACAATAGTCCTATAAAGGAATGTCCTATGATCAAGAATATCCTCGTTTCTATAGGCGATACAGATTACGAGAGGAATGCCTTTGATTACGCAGGACAACTTGCTGTTCTTTTAGAAACGCACCTCTCTTGTGTTTTTTTTCAAGACAGTTCCCATGGTGGGAGTGCAGAAGTCGCCGAAACGGTAATGCACCGTACCGAAAAGGAATGTGCACTATACGATTTCTTAGATTATAGTATAGAAGCTGTTGCAGGTAACCCAAGACAGATGATCTGCCAAAAAGCACACTCCGCCGACTTAGTCGTAGTCGGACTCCCCGAAGAAATAAAAATCCGCGGATTAAAACTCATTCAAACACAGATTGATGATGTCCTAGCACATATCACAAAACCTATCATTATCGTACATGAACAGTGTACCTTATTACGAAAAATATTAACTGTTCACCATGGGGACATCTACTCGGACAACGTACTCTCCCTCTCCGCAGAAATTGGAGAATTAACTAAATCCAGTATATTTGGACTTGCACTTGCAGATACCACTCAAAAGGCAACCGAGATTAAGCAACAGATGGAATCCTATCTACAATTTTACGATGTCTCCACTGATTTTCTAACTGCCCTCGGCTTTACTGTAACAAATATTTTGGAAAATGCAGAGGCAAATGATTGTGATCTGATCGCCCTCAGTGCAAGCCATCACGGCAGATTATATGAGATGGTCTTCCAAAGCACCACTCAAACTGTCGTCAAACTCGCTAATCGTGCAGTACTGGTAACCAGATAATAAGGAAACTCACATGGCAGCTGCATCAGAAAATATAAAAGACCTCCAATTCCTGCAGATGTCATCCGATATGTTCGGATATATCCAATCTGACGGCACGTTATTACCACTCAATCCCTCCTGGGAAAAGACACTCGGTTACTCTTGTGCAGAACTCCAAACACGACAGTGGTTAGAACTCGTCCATCCTGATGACCGACAAGTTACATCTGAAGAAATTGCTGAACTCAGTACAGAAAAAAACAATACAGTCTCCTTTGAAAATAGGTTTTTGTGTAACAATGGTGAATACAAGAGACTTCTTTGGTCGGTCAAGGTAGATCCAACGGATGATCGATATTGTGTCGTTGTGCAAAATATTACAAGACAAAAACGGCTTGAAGCGAAACTACGACAAAGTGAGACACGATTCCAGCAATTAGCACAGACCCATTCACAAGAAAGCGACTTTCTGCACACACTCATGGATAATGCCCCCGACCACATATATTTTAAAGACATAGCAAGCAAATTCATACGTATCAATCGTTCTCTTGCCAATCGTTTCGGACTCAAAAATCCCGCTGAGGCTATCGGAAAGAGTGATTTTGATTTTTTCACGCGCGAGCATGCACAGCAAGCATATCAAGACGAAAGAACTGTCATTGAATCAGGAAAACCAATAGAAGGAAAACAAGAAAAAGAGACCTGGCCCGGCGGACAAGATACATGGGTTTCTACTACCAAAGTACCAATACGAGATAGAAGTGGACGCATAAAAGGCACATGCGGTATCTCACGAGATATAACTGAATACCATCACGCAGAACAAGCACTGCGAGATTCTGAAGCAAAATGGCGGTCATTGGTAGAAAGTGCTCCCGATATCATTTCAACTATTGACCTCAATTATACACTGGATTTTATCAATAGAATACCAGTTGGTGTTGACATCACGCAGGAAGAAGTACTCGGGAATAGTATCTTCGATTTTCTAACACAGGAACATCATGGAGGGTTTCGTAAGGCATGTCGACAAGTTATTGAAACAGGTGAAGTCGCGGGGTATGAAATCCAAGGGAGACTCAGTAGAAACTGGTATTCATCTTGGATAGGACCGATTACACGTGATGGGGAAATAGTTGGATTCGTTGTAACTTCAACAAATATTACGGATAGGAAACAGGCTGAAATTGAACTGCAGGAAAGCGAAGAACGTTTTCGACGGGCAGTCCTAAATGCACCCCTTCCTATCATGATTCACGCCGAAAACGGAGATGTAATCCTCATTAGTCGGACATGGACAGAACTCACCGGATATACTTCTGAAGATATGACTACAGTATCTAAATGGTTAGCACAAGCAAATAGTGATAAGAGCAACGAGATACAAGCATACCTCGGACAGGTTAATCAAGCTAAAGAACGAATCGCTCCAACGCGATATGAAATTTTAACGAAGACCGGGAAAAGGCAGATATGGGAATTTAGTTCATCACTGCTCGGTGTGCAACCGGATGGACAACGTATTATCATTAGCATGGCACTTGACATCACCGAAAGAATAAAAGCAGAACACGCTATGCAAAGTGCAAAAGAAACCGCAGAATATGCAAGCAGAGCAAAAAGTGATTTCCTTGCTAATATGAGCCATGAATTAAGGACACCTTTGAATGCTATCATCGGATTCGCAGAAATACTTAGAGATGAACTCGTCGGTCCAATTAACGATGAACAGAAGGAATGCGTCAATGATATCCGTTTTAGCGGGCAGCATTTGTTGGAGATGATTAACGATATACTGGATCTGTCAAAGATTGAAGCCGGCAAAATGTTCTTACAACTGGAGGAGATTGCTATCGTTGAAGCTGTTGAGGAAGTCAATGCAATCATCAATGCACTCGCAATGAAAAAGAACATTGAACTAACACTAACAGGTCCAGAAAACATAACTATTCAAGCAGACCGCGTAAAAATAAAACAGATCTTTTACAATTTACTTTCAAATGCTGTCAAATTCACTCCTGAAGGGGGTAAAGTCACTACACAACTAAAAATTACCCGGAACAATCTACACGTCAAAGTTATTGATTCAGGAATAGGCATCGCAGAAGAAGATAAGATGAAGCTTTTCGCACCTTTTACACAGATTGACACATCTAAGTCAAGACAGTATGGTGGGACAGGACTCGGTCTCGCGTTGACACAACGCTTGATTGAGTTACATGGGGGAGAAATTAGCGTCACAAGCGAAGAAGGGAAAGGCAGCACTTTCATTATTAATATTCCAACAACTCAACCCTAAAAAGCATAGTGCTTGCATCAAACGTTCCTAATGACGCACCCAATTCCAAATCCTCAAACCATATATAGAGGTTGCTATCTATTGCAAAGTTAACGCTAAAAAATTACTCATAGCAATGCATATAATTAATTGGACATATTGTAGCACAAACTTTGAGTTTGTGCAGATGCGGACACAACTAACAGTTTGTACTACAACACCCTCGGTAGGTGCGGTTTCCTAACCAATGCAGAATACCATACGGGGAATGCTATAAAGCATTCATACCCGGGGAATACCATAAGGTATTCATACCCGGGGAATGCCTAAATGGCATTCATACCGTTGATTTCTTGATTACTTGAATTGGCGTATTCTGCCGAACATAAATGTCCAATTAATTCTTAAGTCTACTATAA
This sequence comes from Candidatus Poribacteria bacterium, assembly GCA_963663765.2. Classification (GTDB taxonomy): domain Bacteria; phylum Poribacteria; class WGA-4E; order WGA-4E; family WGA-3G; genus MSPOR6. Next base: position 387,461 of record CAXXUA010000005.1, read on the forward strand.
ATCAATAATCTACCATATAATGTCTTTGGGTAAAGGAGCCTTGCGTTGAGTATGGAGAGACCGCAACCGATCTTAGTCATAGAAGACCAAGCGTTGAACCGTAAAGTTGTACGCATCCTCTTGCAATCCAGTGGATATCAAGTGATCGAAGCGATCAACGCGACTGAAGCACTTGCGGTTTTAGAAGAAACTGTTCCCGGACTCATTCTAATGGACATCGCTCTACCAGGAAAAAGTGGTGAAGAACTAACCCGACAGATAAAAACAAACCCAGATTGGGACAAAATCCCGATTATCGCCTTAACAGCCGCAGTCATGTCTGGTGATCGTGAAAGATTCATAAAAGCTGGATGTGACGAATATATCAGCAAACCTATTGATACCCGAGTCCTATTAGAACGCGTGGCACACCATCTAAAAGGAAATACTACACATAATGCCTAAAGCAGCAGCGAAAATACTTGTCGTTGACGATGAACCACGCAACATCAAAATACTACAGATACAATTGCAAGCACGCGGATACGACATCATCACAGCAGGTGACGGAGCTGAAGCACTACAAATTATCTCTAACGATCAACCAGATCTAATCCTATTAGATATCAACATGCCAAAAGTTGACGGTTTTGAAGTTGTTGAGAGAGTACGAGCAAATCAAAAAACTGAATTTATACCCATCGTTATGATCACTGCGTTGCGTGATACACAAGAAAACCGAATTAAAGCTGTTGAAGCTGGCGCAGACGACTTTATTGAAAAACCATTTAGTAGCTTTGAAGTCTTGGCTCGAATCAGGTCCCTCCTACGTATTAAACATTATCACGACAAACTTGAAAAACACAATGCACGATTAGAGACAGAACTGCAAATGGCTCGCAGTGTTCAAGAAATAATCATCCCTCAAAACGGTACACAAGATTTAGTAGGATTTCATATTGCATCCTATTGCTATCCTGCTCTCGCAGTCGGTGGAGATTTCTTTGATATTTGGGAAATTGATGAAAACCGGATAGGAGTAATTATTTCTGACGTGATGGGACACGGCGCTTCCGCTGCACTTGTTACCGTATTTATTAAGACAATACTAACAGAACATCAAGAACACATAAAAGAAGATCCCGCGCAACTCCTTCAAATCCTAAACACACGTTTCAGTGACATCATTAGCTCACGAATTTTTATGTTTGCCACAGCATTCTGTGGTATCTTTGATAAGAAAAAAAAACAACTCACCTGTGCAAATGCTGGACATCCATCTCCGTTTTTGCAACACGGCACTCAATCTGAGTGTGAACTAGTGACTGATAAACAGACAGGAAACGGCTTGGGCATTCGGAAAGAATCTGTATACGAAAACTGCTACTACCCGTTTGATGACTCAAGCAGGATATTTCTATATACCGATGGTGTTTATGAGGTAAAAAATGTAAAAGGAGAGGAATTTACTGTAGAAAAACTTCAAAAGGTGGTATCTACAACGCAGCATGAAACACCGGAAAAACTTATCCAGTGTATTTCTAACGCTATCACGGAATTCAACAGCGCAGCCCCAAACGAGGATGATTTAACATTGATTGCAATCCAACGTTAACCTTTTTCTGTTTGCCCATCTCTATAAAATATAGCGGTTACATCTGTCCCGCCAATAGCATTCGCTTGTAGTTTATGTACATCCGAAAGACATTCAATGAGGTATAAACCGTGTCCCCTTTCACCTGTCGGGGAACGTTTTGACTGAATCTCTGCAAGTTTGCCAGGTGTTAACCAATCATGGGGACCCTTTCCCCCTTTATCTTGAACAACTATCTCAAGAGCATGTGAGTCCACCGAAATTCGCAATTGAATGCCACATGTTACACATTTAGAACCGTGATAAACAGCGTTGCTACATATCTCATCAAGGGTGAGTTGGATATCTGCTATACGTTTCTTCGGAAATTTGAGTGTTTCGGATAACTTTCCAATAAACGCTCGTACCGGTTCAATATAATACACATCACTCGGTACTTTCAACTCAATGTAAGTTTTCTCCATGGGATCACACCAGTTTTTCCGAGAAATTAACTAAAAAGCTGCGATTGCACTCTTCTCAGATTCATAAATCTCAACGACGCTGGATGCCCCAATGAGATTGAATGTTCGTGTGAGTGTTGACGCTAAATTGCAAAGTTTGAGATCGCCATCATTTTGGCGAAGCCGTTTCGCAATGCCCACTAACGTCCCTACTGCCGTGCTGTTGATGTGGTTTACTTCACTAAAATTCACCACAACTTTATCCACCTTTTCCGACAGAAGTCCTTCCAGAACCTTGCGTAAGTCAGAGGCAGCGTAACTACTCAAATCCGTCTTTACATCTATGATTTTGATATCTGCATTCTCTCTAATAATCATAAATTCGGTACCAGTCATAAAATACCACCTTCCGTAATAAGAATCCGTATTTATATTGTAGTTTAGATACAAGAAAAAATCAAGCATTTTTTAAGGGAAAGTGTAAATATTACGTAAGCATTGTGTATAAAGTTATCTTCACTTGTTTGAAAATCTTGGTTCAGACAATAAAACCTGCTAACAAAACCCATTGGCTATCTATGGGAAATATATTGGAAATCCCAATAAACAAACCTCAAAAAAACTACAGAACCCATAAGAAATCACATATAACACCAATTCAAATAAATCTTGTCTCATTAAGGAATTCTACTGTTTACTGGCAGGGGGTTACTCTCTTCGGTAGGAGCGACCTCCCGGTCGCGACCGTATAGATACAATGAATCAGAACGATTGCGACCAGAAGGTCGCTCCTACAAAGAGGGGAAATTTATCAAACAGTCGTGTACAGGATGTCATTTCTACCAACACGAGCAAAAATACCTGATAAGACAATGGAAATTTGGAGCACTTGATTATCAGGTAAATCCTGGTTCTGACACATGCAAAAAACTTTACACATCCGATACACTTATTTATCTGGAATATTTTAAATAGATGTGCTACAATACCTTAATAAGCAAGTAAAATTAGAACAAGTGTATCTCAACAAGAGGAAAAAGACATGAAAACATATCCCATTTTGCACTGGAACCACAGAAGTGGAGGAAACGCACATCAGGTATACCGCCAAATATTCAAATATAGCCTATTATGCATAATGTTGCTTTGTGTTATAGTCTCCGCGAATGCACAAGATCGTTTCGCAGATTCAGTCGGCACTGTCACGATACGCGAAGTTACATCCATATCCCCGTTGGTCGTACCCTATATTACATGGGGTGGTGAATCCGCACTGTTCCACGCGAACGGAGGATTGACAACGAAAACCGGTACAATCATGGAAAAACTCGGGTTGAATCTGAAGTTAGTCCCGGGCGATAATTTTGAGCAACAGGTACGCGACTATTTATCGGGAAAAACACCTATTCTACGCGGCACTTTCAGAATGATTGCCCAAGCAAGCGAAGTTATAGGAAAAGACCCACGCACCAAACCTGTTATATTTGGACAACTCACATGGTCGGCAGGTGACCATTTCGTTGGAAGAGCAAACATCCGTAAAATTTCCGACCTTAGTGGTAAGAAAATCGCTATCCAGAAAGGCGGTCCCCACGTGGGGATGCTCTACGACATGCTAAAAACTGCACGTCTCTCAAAAAACAATGTCCAAATCGTGTGGGTGGACGAATTAACAGGGACAAACGGACCAGCAGAACGTTTTCGCAAAGACTCGTCTATTGCGGGTTGTTTTGTGATCACACCTGACATGATCGGATTGACAGGTGGACCAGATAATACCGGTACTGGCGCAGAAGGCACCGTAAAAGACGCACATGTCGTCGTCAGCACTGCAACACTATCACGATCCATCGCTGATGTTTATGCATGTCGAAAAGATTTCTACGACACTTACAAACCATTTATTGAACGCTTCTTTGCTGGTTATCTAAAAGGGGCTGAAGAGGTGGTCGCTTTAAAGAAAGTATATGAAAAAAGCGGTTCAACTCAATACAATCAACTCCTGACAATGATACAGAATATATACGGAAAAGATATACTGCCAACGCTTGAAGAAGACGCACACGGGTTAATCGCTGATTGCACCTTTGTTGGACAACCAGGAAATGTCGCTTTTTTCAACGACCCACGTAATACTATCACAGGCTTTGAAGGGTTCAATAAAGCAGGATTGGATATGGCAGTCAATTGGGGATTCGCAAAGCAACGATACGCAATGCTACCCTCTGATCTCAACTTCAATTCCAAGACCTTTAAGGATTTGCTTGCAACCACCGTCGCAGCAACAACTCAACTAAAACAGACACGATTTAAAAAGGAAACTGTAAGAGCAGAAATTGAATCTTTCAATGAGGACGCGGTTCTTGACGAAAAAACACTTATCTCATTTACAATTCAATTTGATGCGAATCAGGACACTTTTAGTGCTACACAATATAGTGATGAATTTGACAGAGTCGTTGAACTCGCTTCTAAATATGGAAATGCTGCTATTGCTATAAAAGGACATAGTGACCCATCAAGAACGCTTAGCGTCCTAGTCAGAACGGGACTCTCAAAAGGATTTCTGAAGCGAACAGGAACACAAGGAAATTACAGATATTTTTTGAACGGCAAACCCTTTAGTCTTGAAAATACTGCTGATCTGATCAAACTCATAGAGCAAAGGAAAAATCAAGATGGTAGTGATGTGGAAAACCCCTACCAAGTCATGCGAGCAGCACTCAAACTCTCTGAACAACGTGGTGAAGCGGTGAAACAATCTATTATTGACTATGCACGCCGTAAAAACGCACGTATTGACGCTGACCAAATCGTTCCTGTCGGTGTTGGTATCAAAGAACCGGTTATTTCAAAACCGACAAGTCCCGCAGAGGCAGCTGAAAACCGACGTGTTGAATTCGCTCTCATCAAGGTCTCAGCCGAAGCTGTCGCCGCATCCGATTTTGACTTTTAGGTTGATAAGTTAGGAGACTATCGTGAAAAAGGTAATAGAATCGTGGCTTTTTGTTCTTTTTATACTCGCTTCGGGACAAGTTAGTATTGCAGATACTGACTTACATACAGACAACATTATAGTTATTCTTGATGCCTCTGGTTCAATGAGGGAAAAGTTTCGCGCCGATGAGTCCAAGTCAAAGATGGAGGCGGCTAAAGCTGCACTTAGAGAGGTGTTAGCCAAGGTTCCTGACGGTACGAATATCGGGCTACTTGTATTCAGTGGTAGTAATGTTCATAATGAATGGGTGTACCCATTAGGACCAAAGGATACAGAAATATTGATGGCAGCGATTGATAGACCGCAACCCGGCGGTGGCACACCGCTTGGAAAATATATGCGAATCGGCGCAAATCGACTCCTTGAACAGCGCGAAAAACAGTATAACTACGGAAACTATCGATTGCTAATCGTCACAGACGGTATATCACAGGATCAGGAAAAGGTTGAACAGTATACCCCCGATATTTTGAACAGACAAATTCGCGTAGACGTTATCGGTGTTGATATGGAAACCGATCATAGTTTAGCGAAGGATGCGGATAGTTACCGGAAGGCGGACAATCCAGGTGAACTTGTCGCTGCAGTCTCACAAATCCTCGCAGAAACTGGTGGAACCGGTACAGACACGGATGGTGAAGATGCATTTGAAGACATTGAACCGCTTTCAGATGCTATCGCAAGAGACCTTATTAAACGAATTACCACACCACCGAGTAATAATGCTATTGACATAACAGCGACTGTAAGGACTACTCCCACACAGCCACAAACGACACAACAGCAGCCCCAACAACCCATACAACAACCAACACAACAACCCAGCGACAACAACTTCGTGTGGATTGCTATTGGACTCGCTATTATATTCGTAGGTATTCTTCTTTTTAGACGAATTGGAAAATAGTAGCAGTCCAAAGGATAGGGAACAACTATGGAAGCTAAAACAAAAAGCAGAATCGTCATGGTCGCCAGTTGGCTGATTATCATCGGCATTCTCGGGTTAGTCTACAAGTTCCTTGTTGAACCCCGACTCGGCGGGAGACGCGATAAACTCGTTGAAAATACCAGCACACAAAGGTATGACCATACGATTAAAATCGCACATGATTCTTTCCCGGGATATGCTATACTCCGATCCGATGCTATGAAGAACCTACTGGATCGCCAATCAATAAAACTTACGTTTATTGACGATAAAGCAGATTATGTCCGCAGAGCACGCGACCTAAAAAATGGCAAGATGCAAATGGCGGTTTTCACCATAGATGCCTACCTAAAGGCTGGCAGCGTTATCGGTGATTATCCCGGTTCTATTGTACTCGTCATTGATGAATCCAAAGGCGCTGATGCAATTGTCGCACACAAGCAGGGAGTACCAACTATCCCAAATTTGAGTAATCCAAAAGCACGGATTATTCTAACACCAGATTCACCAAGTGAAACGCTCGCACGGATTATGATTAACACGATGAGTTTGCCGAGTCTTCCACCAAACTGGGCATCCGATGCAAACGGCGCAGAAGATGTATATAAGAAACTAAAATCTGCCGACTCAGATCAACCCACCGCCTACGTCTTGTGGGAACCTTATGTGACAAAAGCACTCGCAATTGACGGTGTGCATCTATTGTTAGACAGTTCAAAACTCAAAGGGTATATCGTTGATGTGTTAGTCGTTCAACGCGAATTTTTAGATACAAAACGCGAACTTGTTACGCATGTTGTACAAGCATATTTACGTGCAAACTATGACTATACCAACCAAACTGGAGGATTGTTGACCTTAATTGAAGCAGATGCAAAGAAGTACGGGGACAAGCTCAATCAAAACGAAGCGAATCAACTGGTTAAAGGTATTGAGTGGAGAAATACCGTCGAGAATTACGCACATTTCAATCTTATCTCTGGGGATGAGGCAAAAGATTCTGAAAAACTCGACGCGATGATAGGAAAAATTATGCAAGTACTTGTCAAAACCAAATCACTCGCCTCAGACCCATTGTCAGGAGATTACCGCACACTGTTCTATGATGGAATATTAAGGTCACTTCATCACGATAAATTCCACCCCGGCGTGTTGAACGCAGGCGGCGCAAATGGATTAGACGATATCTTTGTGGATGCAGCACCTGTAGTTGAGGAGAAAGTCAGGGAAGAGGTAGCACTGAATCCACTATCAGAAGACAATTGGAACAATCTCGCACCCGTTGCAGCAATGAAAATCGAACCAATTGCGTTCGCCAGAGGGACCGCACGCATTTCTCAAGGTAGCGAACGGGCACTCGCTGAAATCGCATCAAAACTAAAATCGTTTCCAAAATACTATCTTAGAGTTGTCGGTCACACACGGAAAGAAGGTAACCCGGCAGAAAACAAACGACTCGCGACACAACGTGCCGAAGCTGCTGCAAAGGTACTCAGAGGACATGGAATCAAAAACCATCGCATTCGGGCAATCGCAAGCACACGCACCTCTACAAGAATGCAAGGTGGCGAAGCACAAAGCGTCACATTTGAACTGTTAGGAAAACCTTATTAAACAAGAATTACGTACCCAACGGTAGGCGTGCTTTGTAAGAGCGCTGGAAACTCAAAATACAATCTACTATAGTAAAAATGAATACCAATTACCACCCGAGGAGGACAAAAACATGTCAATCAACATGAACCAAACAGACAAACCCAACCGCCATCTTTCACGCAGAACCTTCATCAAGAGTTCCGTTGGACTTGCCACCTCCGTCGTGGCTGGTGGTGGATTGATACGTTCCGCAAAAGCTCAATCACAGTTTGGTGAATATATTCCTTACGATTCCACAAACGATTTTCACTATACCATACGGTATGGTACACGAGAAATAATTGAACATAATCATCCCGGCATGGATCCAACAGGAGAAAAGTTCAGGTTCGTCCGCCTCAAATATCAGGGTGGCGATTGGTGGACAAATCTAGTAAACTATTACCGTTGGCAGTCAGACCTAAAGTTCACACAAGAACTGGCAGAGAACACTTCAATTGATGTTGATGTGCGGAATTATCCTCAATACGTAGAAATTGATGACCCATGGATCTTTGATTATCCGATGCTCTATATGACAGGACACGGTAGACGCAACACAATGCGGTTCTCTAACGACCAATTAAACAAGTTTAGAGAATACTTTGAACGTGGTGGGTTCCTTCATGTAGAGGATTGCGATATCAGATATGCAAGCTTCTGGCTACAAGTTCAAGCGTTGATGAAACGGATATATCCTGATAAAAGGTTTGAACAACTGGATCTCAGCCATCCAATATACCACACACTCTATCGTCATAACGAGTATCTCGGCGGTGATAAACTTCTTCCTCTTTTTAATTATGATCAGGCTATCATGGATGAGGATAAGGTGATGGTCTACTTCTGTCCCAGCGACCTGAATTGTGCGTGGGAAGGTAGAGTTTGCAGTCCCGGCGGTGAAGAACAACGCACGTGGGCATTTGAACAAGGCATGAACGTCGTCGCATACGCACTGACTCGCTAATGAACGTAAATTTTGAATATGAACAGACACTCCTATCTCACGTTAGGTTGTGGTATCCTAACCTCACCCAGTGCAAATTGTTCAATTATAGTGAAATCCAAAAATATGTCTACACTCCCTGGTGGGTACAGGGTGTGTAAAGTTTTTGCACAAACTGCACATTCTCCATTGTAGAGCGGGGTCTCTGTACCCCGCCGCAACTGATTAAATGAGAGATTGCGGGCACAGAGACCCATAGGTGTCAATATAAGGAAATATTGTTAATATCAACCATACTCTTCAGTCCCGTAGGGACGATATGTTTATAGAAAACAAGTACCCTTCCCAGTTCTTTAGTCCCGTAGGGACGATATGTTTATTCTTCTATGTCGTTCCTACGGAACTCAAGAGAGGGTGATTACACCTATCTATAAACATTGCGTCCCTACGGGACTAAAGAGAACAAAAGTTTGTACCTCTGTGCAAAAACTTTACACACCCGTGGGTACAGTTTGTAACCCCGATTTGAGAGAACCAGCATACAAATCGGGGTTACAAACCCCTCCTACAAAGATGTATTGTGAGAAATTGAATGCATCTATGATCAAATTTTTTTGATATTTATGCAGGACTTACGCACTAAACGGTAGGCGCGCTTTGTAAGCGCGCTTGAAACACAAAAAAATGCTGAAAATTACATCATTTTCGCCATAATTCTTGATTAAATCATGAAAACTGCGTAAGTCCTGTTATGCAAATATATGTTATACTATTTGTTGAAATGTTCTGGTAGGAGCGACCTCCTGGTCGCGTCCGTGAGGTTGTTCCTACAATAGAAAGGTCTTTCATCTAAAAAGAACATTTGAATTCCTAAATGACACAGTATTATAGTAGATTTTAGAATTATTATTACACTTTCAGGTGTAGGAGGGAACTCCGATTCCCGACTATCAAGACGTTCAGTCGCGATTCGGAGATCGCTCCTACAGAACAAGTGTAAACTTAATTGTATATTTCACTATAAATAGAATTGGTATTATAATATATCGTAGTGTATAAAACGCAAAACGTAGCACTCGATAATCAATGGCATGCTAAATGAAAGGACTACCGAGTTGCAGTGGCCAGACTATTATCCAGAAAACTGTCCACCTGAGGCAGCTAAATCCGCTTCAGGGACAGTTTATAGACTTGTGCAAAGCGATCCACCACAATCGGAAGATTTCATACCACTTTATATAGATAAGCCCGAGAACTTTGAGCGTAAACCAATTAGTGAAGTGTGTCAGGGTTGTGGGGTGTCTGTTTGTAAAGATAAACAAGATATTGAACGACTCCAGAGTAGCAGTGGTAAAATGAGAAAAAGACATATTGCGGAAGGCGAGTTAAATCCAACATTAGGTGTGATTAAACATACACCCTCACGAAAGTATAAATCTCATCATACGTGGTGGGTCCCTATTGGGATAAAACCTTGGGTTGTTTTTCACGTAGTTAATGATTCAAGAACAGACAGTAATTCAGAAGGAATTTAAATATGTTCAATACGCTTAATATTCCAGATATAGGCAAACTTCAAATTGTAGAAACCTATGCGTTCTACGATGAGCCTGTCCTATTTTCCTGCCAAAATACCTTAGATCGTCTTTACATTGTTGTGGCTGCTGATGAAAACGATCAGAATGAAACGTGGCTTTATGCCGAAGTTTCTACTGAACGTCTTAACCTTATCCGTTCCGGCTCAATTGACCTCCATGATGCCTTTGCTTATACTGAAGATGGTAGTGTCTTTCAGGTAAGGTTTCCATACGACGACCTAACCGAACCAATAATTGAATCTGTCCAATCAAATCAGATTTCTAAGGATATGCTTCCGCTACCTGGTGAATGCCTTGATTTTGAAATAGACATATTTCCAGTTTTAAAGAATGTGAAAGAATTAACAAAATCCAATAACCAAGAAATTCTGATCGGAAATTCAAGTAGTTCCTGAAAGAAGCAAAACTACCAGTAAACTCAGCGTATCGCAGTTTCGTAGGTAAGGTAGAACGGAACAGGACGAAACCCTTTTGTAGTCGCGCAATTCATTGCGTATCTTACGTTGTCTGAATCGTGAATATAGCAGATTACACCAAATCAAAGGTATGAATGCCTATAGGCATTCCATGGATTACGCGAATTTTTGTGATAAGTTAATCCATCTTGGATAGACCGAAGTGAACTAGACAAACCGATTTCGCGGATACGTTAAACCCGCACACTATATGGAGGATAAAAAATGGACCATGCACCTCAGCAACTTAATCTCTATGGGAATGAAAAGCATTATCAAAAAGTAGGACGCTCTGCATTTCCTATACTAATTCATTTGGCAAAAGTACGTGAATTTATCACCTATGGAGAACTCGCGAAAAAAATAAATGTGTCTAACCCAAGAAATCTGAATTATCCGCTTGGTAGCGTTTGGGTAACACTGTATGAACTACAAGAAGAGTGGAGGGTAGAGATACCACAAATAGATATACCTTATCTGACTTCTCTCGTCGTCAACAAAGATACTGGTCACCCGGGATATGAAGATTTACCTCAATCAGAATTTGAAGCGGAATGTAGAAGGGTATTTAATTTTCCGATCTGGACTTCTGTCCAAGAAGTGGTCTTGTCTAACTACTGGTTGATTGATCGAGATGTAGTAAGTCCAGCAAACTAACTGTGATATTACATAAAAGTTCTTGTGTTTTGTAGTTAATTAAACTATGAATGGAACAACAGGCAACAGCAACGAGAAATTCCAAAAAATGTTAGACCATGCAGAGTTTGGTATAAAGGGAATAGAAGAAAGGCGATTTGTTAAGATTAGAATTTTTATCTCTTATATAACACTACTTTCTCTTTCTTTATACCAACAGAATACGTGTATAATTGTATGTATACTTAACCATAGTCGCAATTCCAACGTTCTTTTTTATAATTGTTGTAGTAGTATTTAGCATGAATCAGAATTATACTTTGAAGATTGGTTAATTGGGAATTTATTTGGATTTCTGTTGTTTGCGATTCTATTTCTTTTTTCATTCCTTCACAGCGCAGTTAGAAATCGCACCTACCGTCTGAAAAACATCAATCCCGTTATTCTGGTCTTATCCGTTTACCGCAGCAATGACTTGAACCGATGCGAAAGATGGAACAGCACTTTACAGATAAGCAGTTGACGTTATTGTGTTCTTAGGTTGAACTTGCAAAACCCTTATGTATTAAACATAAGCGTGTATGTTCTGCGGGAGTAGCGCGTACAGTTTTTCGCGAAAACGTTCATAAGCTAGGTTTGCACCAGCGATGTTCCCCGAAGCAGGACCAATCTGAAGTTGTGCAACAGTACCAGATCCAAACAGGTTTATGATTGGATAGAATTGTAAATTGACATCTAACTGCGGCAGACCGCAGACAAGTGGAATCGGGTACTGCTCAATTAACTCCTGCAGGAAACCGTAACGACGAAGATTAAACCTATATCCTGTTGCAAGTATAACACGAGACACATTTGTAATCATGCCGCGCGTCGTTTCTACTTGTAAATCTTGTGTTAAATCATCCCCTACAGAGACGATATTGCATATACATGTCTCAGGATAAATCTCAACGTTCTTAGCGTTCTTCAGTGTATCCATCACATTCGGCGTGATGCTACCTTCACCTCTGTTCTCTTGGATTATTTGGTATCGTCGTTGAAAATCGGTCTCGTTTGCGTACTCAGTAAGTGCTTTGGGACCTAACCAGATTGGAGGAAAATCAAACTGATCTGTCTTCAACTGCTTCCGTGCAATTAGCACCACCTGATGTCCTTGTTCACTGAGACTTTTGGCAAGTGTTCCTGCTGTTAACCCACCGCCAACTATCACTATTTTGCCTCTATTTTCTGATATGTGGTTGATATTCACCGAAAATTGAGATGCGTGGACGACTCTATCAGGGAATTGGCGTTGCCATTCGGAAAACTCAGGCGGTACATAAGCACAATCATCTGAACCTATAGCAAGGACAACGCAACTACTGCGGAAACCTTCATTATTCGTTGAAATCAGTCGGAATGGATATTTTCCCGCTCCTTTATCCCATCGCAATTTAGCCACATCAAACTGATAGTAGATGTTATGACCCGTAGGAGGGATTTGTAATCCCGATACACTAAGAGCATCGTTGCAATAGTCCCAAAAAAGTTCGGTAGAAGGTTGCGAATATGGTGGTGCTAATTCGTCTGATCGGTTATGTTCTTTCGCATATTCAACGATACCTAAAGCGTCAGCAGTAATATGATGTACTGCGGGAGATCGGAGGAATGTCATGCCTTGTCTTTCTGTTTTGTGTCGCCATTCAGTGAGGGGTTGTGCATGACGGTCTACGATGGCTATATGCTGTGTTGCTACCGGTCTGTCACGTAGCAGTCGCATAGCGATGGATATGCCGTGGATGCCACCACCAATGATCGTAATCGGGATGTTCCGATGTGCAAGTGTTTTCATTTTGGCATTACATAAACTTAGTCTGTATGGGGTCCAGGGAGGTGAACGTTTTTTAGTTCAAAGGTCTGTGTCTGAAATGTTTCTGTAGCACGGTAGCGACTGAATCTATAACGGACGACTCCGACCGATGGGGCAACCCAATAAACCGCTGGTGGACTAATCAAGCGAATTGATGAGTCCGCACTCTCACCGTAAATAACCTCTTCGTAGACAACATAAGTACTGTAAGTGCCTGCAGGAACGGTAATTTGCATGTCTTTTTCTGCGACAAAGCGGGTGGCTGTCACTTGGGTTCCAGCAGTTTTATCAAACACAACCCATTCCTTTCCTACTTCTAATGGAAAATCCCACAGACGACGTGGTGGAAAGTGTTTCTGATGAAAAACAGGATTTTGGATCGGAAGGAAAATGTCAAATGCGGATTCTACTAATGCTTGTGCAGTTTTGTTAAAGTATGTTGCCAAAATCGGAAACGCAAATCCATCATAAAAGTCGGTGTCTAATCGCAAGTAATAAGCGTTCGCTGCCAAATGGTCAACTGTATCAAGGCTGAGTTCTTCTGGGTCTATAGGAGCAATTTCGCTGATGGTCATTTGGCGATGGGTTGTTCCGCCGATGTCACGCGTGCCACCCACACGAACGGTGAATTCCTGATCCGTGTCAATGTTGATGTATGTCCATGCAGATCCTGTATCTGTCGGGAAGTCAATTGCCCGTAGTATTCCAGTTGTATCTGGGGATGGAATCGTGGTTTCTCCGTGCGGATCAATTAATCCCTCATCCCCGCAACTTATAAGAAACACTAACAATAACATACTCAAATAATGCAACAATGACTGGTAGATTTTTTTTTGACAACTGATGACAAATTGCTGTTGACTATTCATTATTTCACCACAGAGAATTTACCAGTACTTTGGTAACCGTTTCCATCGGTAGCACGGAAAAAATATAAGCCCGCGCAGACCTTCTCGCCATTTTGGTTTGTGCAGTCCCATTTCGATGCGTTATCAATGACCTTAATTTTGTTTCCTAATATGTCATAAATCTCAACGGTTAAACCATTTGGATAGAAGGTAAGGTGTTGGTTTGTTTCTGCTGCACGGACCGGATTAGGTGCAACGAATATTCTACGGTTCGCGCTATTTGCCACATAGTTGAAGGTGCGTCCTTGCCAAATCTTATTTCCTGTAATACCAGAGTCTGTCATCCCACTAATCTTATAGAGATAGATACCTGTCGTTGGAAATCCATTTGTTCGGAGGGTTCCACGCCATTTCGTGGGTGTTTCTTGTGTTAAGACAATTGCATAATTGTCTCTTTTAGGACTTTCTACTGTGAGTTGTGGTGCACTTCGCAGCGAATGTGTGCTTTGAACTTCAACGTTCCACTCACCTATACGATGTGGTTGCGTGGTGATAAAAAAGGATGGCGCACCATTGTCTGTAGCCACACTCGGTGTGATACTTTCAGGCACAATACTCGGTGTTCCCATAATACCTATGGCGTTAACGGGGACAACTGCGTAGTAATAATGGACATTATTTGGATCGTCAAAATCCAGATCAACATCTTGGAAAACGGTGGTATCTTCAAACTGAATTTGCGCCACGTTAACACGTCCAACAATCGTTATATCGTCTTCAGGGATGCCGTCTCCGTTGCGATCAACAGCACCACGAACTTCATCATCGGTTTGAAAAGGTTCAGGCATGTCCGTTTCGCTTTCCAATATGTAACGTTTTCGTACGATTGCAACTTCCTGAATGTCAGTTGGGTTGTCCATAGTCCATTTGATGATTGGACCTCTACTGCCTTGTGAAACTTGAACTTCGGACAGTGTACCTGATGGCGGTGCACCTGCAGTATAGTTGACAGACCCTCCAAAAGTGCCACCGGGAATGACAACTTGTTCTACATCGGGATGCATATTGATAAGGATTAGGGTTATCTCCTCTATGACTCCCCCAAAATCTGTAAAGGTCTTCTGTGCTTCTTGCGAACGATGATAAGTGAATGCTTCATTGATTTCTGTGAGACCATTCCGTTTCTTGACGATGAATTTTGCAGCCCATCCGCGTAACCCGGTATTGGCGTGACGTGTCAACTCTCTCTCAATATTTCCAAGATCTTCATTTGTCAACAGACTCATATCTATGGGGCCGAGGTCTGCACCATCAATTTTGATAGCGAATTCTGGCATTATCCCAGTTGGACGGAAGACTATGTACCTACAAGCAAAGTGTTCTGGCATTGATTCGGAATTGAAATCAAAACTGATTGGATATGTTGTGTGAACATCATTCGGATGTATTGCGACAGGTGGAAATCGTTCTGCATTTACATAACCCTTGATTTCGGTAGTTGTATCGGCGCGGGTATGTGTAAAATAGTTCCATACGGTGAAAGTCTTGAACGCTTCAGCAAGGGTTGTTCCATTATCTGTGAAAACATCGTAGAAGTTACCGAACTCCCTGAAACTGCCATCAGTCGTGTTTGTGTAAACCTGCCGAATGATGTCGTATCCAAACCTTTGTGCCATATAGAGAGACCATATCACAGAACCGTATTCATGGTCACCGATGCGGCTTTCAAGCGAAATATCTGGAATTTGAAACCAGCGACGAAGTTGATGTATGTAATAATTGTAGGAATTGGTTTCGTTGGGTTCATCAGGGTCAGGTAGGTTATCACCATCGTCAATTACGCCACCATCGTAGGTCATCACTTCTATCCAAGTTGCGGATGCTTCCATGAACCATGTTGGCATGTAGGCGTTATAGGCGAACTGGATGCCGTGCAGGAATTCATGTGCGCAGGTTGTTTCAAGGTAACGTTTCCCTTCTGCTTTTCCAACGTAATCGTAGATGCGAGAATTTATCATGAAATAGGGTGCGATGGTCAACGCGGTGGACAACACACGTCCCTCATACCAATCTGCCGTAGTAATACCGAGTGCGGGAAAAGTGAAAAGGTAGACATCCATTTTATGATCACCCCCGTTCTGTGCTGCCCAGAAATCAATGTAAGGCTTTTTGAATCCCATCAGGTCAATTTGGACGTGATAAGCGCGTTCCATAGCATCCGCACAGAGATCCACATAGTCGGGGACACCGTTGCGTGGGTGAAAGTCTTCAAGTGGCGGTGCTTGCGGACCGACTCGCGTGTAATGCAGCTTGAAGTGCGGGGTGTTGAAGTGTTCTGATAATTCAATGTCACCGAAAAAACTGCCGGGTAGTCCTGGACGTAGGAAGATTGGCTTAAATTCTTGGCGGTATGTTGAGGGAAGGTTCTGCCAATTTCTTGCAAGTGTGACAAAACTGTCGGTTGCACATTCGGTTATTTCGTTTGGGGTGTATCTTGATTTGAGTTGGGTAAATCTACGAGCCGTTTCAATCGCGTTTTGGAGTTCTTTGTCTGGTGGTAATGCATGTCCTATAGATAGAAATGTAGCAAATAATAGGATAATAGGGATGGAAGTTTTTTTCATTGTTTATGTTCTGTCAACAAGGATATTTTGTGGTTTATTGTGTATGGAATTATTATACCTATTAGATAGGAGCAAAATCAAGGAGAAAACAAGGGTTTAGGTAGGAAAATGACTTTAGTTCCGATTTTTTAATGCTGCCCAAGTTGTTGTTATTTTGGCTGCGGGTTCAACTGAGTGTGGTTCTGTGCCTTCAATATCACTTACATATTCTCCTTCATAGAGACGAACATGGTCAATCCATACATCAATCGTTTGTGTTCCCATGATTATACCTGCGCGAGAATTTGCATCATCCACAGGCATTTCAAAGGTATTATAAAACTCTTGCCATTCTTCAGTTAGACTAATTGATTTTGGAGCATATACGGTCCAGGGTGCCCCTTGATGCATAATGCGGAATGTGATATTTCTGGGTGCTTCACTTTTTGCCCACATACTATAAGTATAGGTAGTACCTTTTTCCAGTGTAAAGGGTTGTTGATAGAATTGTATATGTGGTAACGCGGTACCTGGTTCATTGATTTTGATATAGGCAGCGTTATTCCCAGCGATTGGGTCTGCTTTCCTGCCTTCTGTGGCGAAAAGTGCCAGTGCTCCTGCATTTGCGTCAGTCCAATGATGCCATCCGTTGAGTTGTTCGTCAAAATCTCCGTTATTGAGGATGTTATCGGGGATTTCTTGTGAATATGCAAGCGTTGTGAAACTGAGCATCAATAACGACACACATAAGTATAAAACTGAAGTATCGCGTCTACTTGTGTTCATTTTCGTCTCCTTCATTACCTTCTTTTTCGTGTTCACCGTTGCCTTCTTTTTCGTGTTCGCTGTTATCGTGCTCGTCATTGCTGTGTTCACCGTTGCTGTGTTCATCAGTGCCGACTTCAGGGTGTGCTGTCCACCCATCAAAGTCTGTACTTGTTGCCTTGAGCTGTATTGGTCTTTTTTCGCCCGGTTTTAAGTCTGATGCGGGAGTCGGTCCAAGTTCTTTACCGTTTGACAAGTGGACTTCAACTCTGACCTGCTTTAAGGTTGTGTCGGTGGGGTTTTCTACTGTTCCTATAAAGGAATTGTCCTCTGAGTTGTAATTCAAAATGAGACGCGCGCCGTTTCTGACCTTATCGTAGGTTTCGTCCAGCGCAAGTTCGGTACCCGATTCTTCGTCACCGTCGTCTTTTGATTGTTCTGATGTTTGAGAACAACCGATGATAACAACTAGCAACAAGACCGCAATTGCTGTAGAAATACTATATACATGATTCATGGGTAATCCTTCTGAAATTAATGTTCTTAAAGTTAGTTTTCTCCAAAAAAGAAATATGTTAATGTAGAATATTGTAGCACAAAAGAGACAGAACGTCAAGAGAAAAGGGCAGACATAGTGTCTACCCTTTAGATAGGTTTCCCGGCAGCGACCTACTTTCCCACGGGGTCGCCCCCGAAGTATCATCAGCGCAGAAGGGCTTAACTTCCGTGTTCGGAATGGGAACGGGTGTGTCCCCTTCGCTGTAGCCACCGGAAAGGTGTTTACGAATATTTGACAACTGCATAGGTGTGAGGAACGGTAGAGAAAAATATATTATCAAGCCCTCGGCTTATTAGTACCAGTTAGCTGAACCGCTCACGCGGTGTACACATCTGGCCTATCAACCTCCTTATCTCGAAGGAGCCTTACCAACTTAACGTTGTGGGATATCTTATCTTGAGGGAGGTTTCACGCTTATATGCTTTCAGCGTTTCTCCTTTCCGCACATAGCTACCCAGCGATGCCACTGGCGTGACAACTGGTGCACTAGAGGTGCGTCCACCCCGGTCTTCTCATACTAGGTGGCAGCTCCACTCAAATATCCTGCGCCCGTACCAGATAGGGACCGAACTGACTCGCGTCGTTCTAAACCCAGCTCGCGTGCCACTTTAATCGGAGGACAGCCAAACCCTTGGGACCTTCTGCAGCCCCAGGATGTGACGAGCCGACATCGAGGTGCCGAACCGCCCCGTAGCTGTGAGCGCTCGGGGGCGACTAGCCTGTTATCCCCGGAGTACCTTTTATCCAATGAGTTACGGCCTTTCCACACAGCACCGTAAGATCACTAAGCCCTGCTTTCGCATCTGCTTGACGTGTCCGTCTTGCAGTTAAGCTCCCTTCTGCCTTTACACTCTACGCGCGGTTTCCAATCGCGCTGAGGGAACCTTAGGGTGCCTCCGTTACATTTTAGGAGGCGACCATCCCAGCCAAACTACCCACCTGACAATGTCCTCGACACGGATTCACGTGCCAGAGTTAGAATTTCAATGCAACAAGAGTGGTATTTCAAGGACGACTCCACTGAAGCTAGCGCCCCAGTTTCAAAGTCTCCCACCTATCCTACACATGCAGTATTAAAACCCAATATCAGGCTATAGTGAAGGTTCACGGGGTCTTTCCGTCTTGGTACGGGTAACCGGCATCTTCACCGGTATTACAATTTCGCCGAGTCTCTCGCCGAGACAGTGCCCATATCGTTACGCCATTCGTGCAGGTCGGAATTTACCCGACGAGGAATTTCGCTACCTTAGGACCGTTATAGTTACGGCCGCCGTTCACCAGGGCTTCAGTTCAGAGCTTCGGGTTTCCCCTAACTCCTTACCTTAACGTTTTGGCACTGGGCAGGCGTCAGTCCCTATACATCATCTTACGATTTAGCAGAGACCTGTGTTTTTAGTAAACAGTCGCATGGGCCTTTTCACTGCGGCTTTTTTCGCTTTCGCGTGCGAAACGCGGCAACTACTCAAAGCACCCCTTCTCCCGAAGTTACGGGGTCATTTTGCCGAGTTCCTTAGCGAGAGTTCTCTCGGGCGCCTTAGGATTCTCTCCTCGCCTACCTGTGTCGGTTTGCGGTACGGTCACCGTGGTTCGTCCACTCGAGGTTCTTTTCTTGGCAAGCAACTGGAACAGTTTGCATCCTTGCGGAATCCTGTTCACCTCTCAGAACATATTGCACCGGATTTGCCTGGTGCGTTCTGTCGGGCTTAACCCAGCATATCCATCAGCTGGTAGTTCCTAATGCTTGCGTCTCCCCTAGTTTCATTCTTTCCATGGTGGTGCAGGAATATTACGCCTGCTTCCCATCGTCTACGCCTTTCGGCCTCGACTTAGGATCCGACTAACCCTGGGTGGAATTGCCTTGCCCAGGAATCCTTAGGCTTTCGGCGAACAAGCTTCTAACTTGTTTTATCGCTACTCATGCCGGCATAATCACTTCTAATTCGTCCAGAGCGCTTCACAGTTCTCCTTCAGTCCTACTATAGAACGCTCCCCTACCATATACATCACGTGTGTATATAGCCTATACATAAATGCACATACTATATACATAGATTGTATATCCACAGCTTCGGTAACACGCTTAGCCCCGGAAATTTTCGGTGCAAAATCGCTCAACCAGTGAGTTATTACACACTCTTTAAATGGTTGCCACTTCTACGCCAACATCCTGGCTGTCTCAGCAACAAAACATCCTTTACCACTTAGCGTGTATTTAGGGACCTTAGCTGGTGGTCTGGGCTGTTTCCCTTTCGTCAATGGAGCTTATCCCCCACTGACTGACTCCCATGCTTTAGACAATGGCATTCGCAGTTTAACTGGAGTTGCTAACCTGGTAGGGCCGCGAGTCCAATTAGAGCTCTACCGCCAATGTCAAACGCATAAGGCTAGCCCTAAAGCTATTTCGGGGAGAACCAGCTATCACCAGGTTTGATTAGCCTTTCACTCCGACCCACGGGTCATCCCCCAAGTTTTCAGCCTTGGTGGGTTCAGGCCTCCACATATTTTTACATATGCTTCACCTTGCCTATGGGTAGATCACCTGGTTTCGGGTGTACTCCATGCAACTATACGCCCTATTCGGACTCGCTTTCGCTATGACTCCACATAAGATATGTTTAATCTGGCTACACAGAGTAAGTCACCGGCTCATTATGCAAAAGGCACGCGGTCATGCATGTCACTTTCGTGACTTAGCACTACCACAGATTGTAGGCTATACGGTTTCAGGAACTTTTCACTTCCCTAACAGGGGAACTTTTCACCACTTCCTTCACAGTACTTCGTTCACTATCGGTCGCCAGGGAGTATTTAGCCTTAGGAGGTGGTCCTCCTAGATTCCCACAGGTTTGACCTATCCCGTGGTACTTGGGGTATCCGTCAAGAAGTTCGTCTCTGTTTTCATTCACGGGACTTTTACCCTCTCTGGTTGCTCTTTCCAGAGACATTAAACTAACAGAACGTTAACTTCCGGTTTGGCTGAATCCGCACCAAACGGACCCCGCAACCCCTGATATACAACGTACTCAGACTTTAACATATATCAGGTTTAGGCTGTTCCCTTTTCGCTCGCCGCTACTGGGGGAATCGAGGTTTTCTTTCTTTTCCTCAGGGTACTGAGATGTTTCACTTCTCCTGGTTTTCTCTTGTGTAAAACACAAGTAGCAGGTATTAATCTGCTCGGTTGCCCGATTCGGGAATCTCCGGATCATAGTTTTTTATGCAACTCCCCGAAGCTTATCGCAGCCTGACACGCCCTTCATCGTCTCCTGGCACCAAGGCATCCACCGTAAGCCCTTAGTAGCTTGATAAGGTGATATTTTTATATTCTACCGATTTACCCTCTCTATACAGTTGTCAAAGAACGCCGCCTATAGTTAAGAAATGTATCCATTTCTATAAGGCGATGGAGATGAGCGGAGTTGAACCGCTGACCTACTGCGTGCAAAGCAGTTGCTCTCCCAGCTGAGCTACACCCCCGTGCGTGTGGTATTTAGTCTACCACGAATTCAACTTTCGTCAAATTCCATAAAAGGAATTAGTATTTTACCACAGAATTCTAACGTAAGTCAAATTTATTTTTCAAAGAAGGGGATTAGATTAACTATATAATCCCTGAACAGATATAAAGTATACCACAATATATTGTGTATGTCAAATAAATTTCACATAAATTACTAAAATATTTGATTTTCGTGCGTAGTTTTATAAAAACGGATGATAATGTGTCTTTGTTACATTAATATCATTTTCAGTACTACCACAATATAATTTTCAGGACTACCGCATTCCCTATGGGTTTACAAAAGGTTTCACATCCCAGAACAGGATAGCACCGTCATCAGAAGCATTCAATTGTCGATAGTGGTTTGTGCATATTCTGTATATATCAGATATACCTTACCTCAAAGTTTATATAAACATGACGAATAAAGAATCTCGCCATCTACTTGATTTGTTAGCAGAAGTTCCTCATAAACAAAACCCACAATAGAATGCCTCTGTGTTAATTTCACCTTGCAATTCATCCAAATTATATACTATTATATAGTTTGTTGATGTAACATTACGTTAGTTCGGAAATAAAGTAACGTGAAATGGATGTCTGAAATAACTTGAATCATAGGTATAGATACGAAAGTGTTTTCCTATTCTTACCATATAAATCCCTTCCTTCAAATTGGGAAATCAACTGTAGCACAAACTGTTAGTTTGTGCATCTGAGGAACGCAAACTACCTAGATTTTGTCCATTAACACAAGTATCTCATACTGTCCGAAAAGTGCCTTGGTAGCAGTGGTGATTTGCTGTCCGAAGGGGTATAAAGGGTTGATCCGTATGCCAACGACCTTCTTACCTCTTTCGATGCAGACTTTTCCTGGGATCACCAAGATGTCTCTCCTCAACCGTTTCAGTCCTCGTTCTTCAAGCATCTTTGTTGCCTTTCGGTGTGCGTTTTCGGTTTTCTCCGAGGCATCTTGAGGTGTCTCAACCGCTTCTATGAACCACTCTTTCATCCAAATCATCAAGTTGTGAGCGAGTTCAATGAGTAGAAGCAAAACTTGCTGTGCGATAAATCCTGCTTTTCGGTATTTTCGTAAAGAGAGTGCTTGATAATCCTGGCAGAATGAGTTCTCCGGCCCCCCACTGCGTAGGTCATATTCACACACAAGGTCTTCAAGCGTAGCGGTAGTGTCGGTTGAAACCAACACCGCATAACTCCAACTGCCATCTTTTTTCGGTGTTCTCACAGCGACTTGAACTGTCCGTCTTGCATACCGATGCGGCTCTCTAACCCATCCCGCTTCTCTACCCTTTACGCCTTTGGAAGTCGGAACAGGCTCCCACGCCTCCACGGTTCCTACTAACTTCTGGATGCGGCGGGTGTTATACATCTTCCCAAGCAGTTGATATCCGCGCCATAACGCATAATTGATATTGGCATCCGTGCCGAATCCAGCATCAAAGCGAATCCGAACTCGGTTCCGTTTCTCAACCGTATCAAGTGTCAAAACAGTCTCAAGTTTACCAAGCATCGGCTTGAAAACAGTATTACTGTTGGTTTTACCGGAGTATAACCCCTGCGTAAATATCTCTTGGGTGTCTCCACAGACCATCCGGGCCAACTGACGGGTATAAGTGTTCGGCTTTTTCGCAACGTAACCTTTCTCTGAACCCTCGGCACGCTTGCTAATCGGCAAGGAAGAGAGGTCTATATCCACATGTATCTCCTCTTGAGACGCCAGAGACACCTGACGCTTATGACCTTGCTGGAGACGCATCTCCGCTAAAGTCGCTTCAAGAGAAGCAACAGTCGCCTCCGTTGATGCATCTAATGTTTGCTGGATCACTGAGGCATCCGCACATCTTTCGTAACCAAACGCCGCTAACAAACCACGATCCGGGCGAACTTTGGTTTGGATTTCAGATACCGTCTCCGCTCCGGATAGTATTCCTAACACGACGAAAATTAACTTGTCTGTCGGACGATACACAACTGTTTTCTGCGGAATGCTCACGCGGTCATGGATCGGCTGAAATACCTCACGAACACGCAACACCTCTCCGAGAGCACACAACGGTGCCTGAGGCGTTACGACCCATTTTTTTACATTGTGCTTGCTCCGTTTTTTTGCTATACTTCTTTTTGCCATTGTATACCTCTAAAAGTCTAAGGCTTAAATACTTTTAGTATAACCTTTTTAGAGGTTCAATGGTATATTATTCCTACTTTCAGACACTCTAAAGCAAATAATGAAAATATGTATTCATTGGACAAAAACAAGGAAACTAACAGTTTGCTCTACAAGACTTTACCGAGTTCACGTTAACATTATAATGCTTATAGTTAGCATTGTAACGACAGTATCCTTTTTCCTGCCAATTCAAATAACCCAGTAATTTGAGAATTGATACCTTCCTAATAATAATCGTGTTGACTAACGATATATAGATAAAATTATTTGAGACTACAGAACGGAATAATGCTATGAATAAAACAACAAAGAAAAAACTACAGCAAATCGGAGAAAAAGTTCTTAAAGAGTCAGTTGTCCGTTTGGTATGGGAAGAAACTGATAAGGTGACAACTGAATATATAACCACACGTGTGAGTGGATTTTTTATCCGACCAAATCTGGTGGTAACTAATCTTCACTGTGTTACTGGCGCGCAGTCTCTGACAGCTGAACTTGTAAACACAAAAAAGAAATTCTCTATAGAAGGTATCGTGGCGTATGATGTGGCAAATGACCTTGTTTTATTTAGAGTGACAGGTGAAGGAATACCACTACAACTTGGTAATAGTGATAAAGTTAAGGTTGAAGATCATGTTTTAGCAGTTGGATTTCCTAAAGGGGACACAGGAAAAATCGCTCAAGCAACTATACAGGGAAAAAAGGAAAGTGACAAACGTATCCAGATTAAACCTGCATTTGAACCAGGACTAAGCGGTGGACCAATACTAAATGATGAAGGCTATGTAATTGGTGTGGCTGTTAGTGCTACAATCGGTATAACAGATTTTAGTGAAGGAGTCATATCATCTATTAGTGATGCAATTCCGACAAGTGTCTTACAGGATTTTATCGATCATGTCGCTGAAGTTGAACCTATCACTGAATGGCAAAAACGCCCAGACATTCGCGGTTTTGCTGAAGGTGTACACGGACAGATGAATATGATGGATGGTAACTACATGGACGCTATCAAGCGTTTTGATACGGCATTGAAACTCAATCCAGATTTGATTGAGATATACAATAATAGAGCCGGCATCCGACTTATTCAAGGGGAAGCTGAACTCGCTATTGCTGACTGTAACGCGGCTATCAAACGCAAACCTGACTACACTGAAGCTTATATCAATAGATCTATTGCAAACACACTATTAGAAAAACATAAGAAAGCAATTCAGGATTGTGATACAGCACAAAAACTCAATCCCAATATTGTTCAGATTTACATAAGTAGAGCAAGTGCAAAATCCGCTCTTGGACGCCACAAAGAGGCTATTAAAGACTATGATACTGCACAAAAACTCAAACCAAATTCAGCAGAAATATTTCTATTACGCGCAACTGCTAAGTGGGAGCTAAAGGATTATGCTGGTGCAATAGAGGATTTTGATGTCATTATAGATTCCTATCCTGAGTTTAGCAAAAATCACTTGGTTCAAGGGAGTAGAGCAATTGCAAAAAATCGTCATGGAGATCATATAGGTGCAATAGAAGATTATGACTCAATTCTAACGTCTAATCCAAGAGAGCATGTAGTTTATTTTAATCGTGGTAGAATTAAATATGACTTAGGAAGGTCTTACGCAAATAAGGGAAACACAATTGAATCTCGTAAATATTATCGCCAAGCAATTGATGATTATAATGATGCAATCAAAATCAATCCAGAAGACTCATCTTATTACTACAATCGAGGTGTTACGAAACGGCAATTAAACGACTTCCGTGAAGCACTCAGAGACTTAAATCTTGCAATACTACTGAATCCTGAAGATTATCGTGCTTTTTTTCAGCGCGGTCTTGTAAAACGCAACCTTGGTAAAACTAAAGCAGATCATGGAGATACAGAAGGGGCATCAACGCTATATCAAGAAGCAGTTGATGATTATTCAGAAGCAATGAGATTAGACTCAAAACAAGCCAACTCTACTACTTACAACAATCGCGGGTATGCAAAGTACCAAAAAAGCAAAATCAAAGACAACGATAAGAATAGATCAGAAAAACAGGAACTATTACAGCAAGCGATTAGTGATTATACCGAAGCAATTAAGCTAAACCCAAAGTACTCGTTAGGTTATTTAAATAGAGGAAAAGCTAACTATCTTTTGGGAAAGAATGAGTCTGAATATGGAAATATTGAACAAGCAAATAATCGTTTTCAAGCAGTAATTGTTGATATGAATGAATTCATTCGTTTAAGAAAAGCCAAACCGAATCCTGATGCTTTCTACTACAGAGGTCTTGCAATGGCCGCACTTCATCAATTTGAGAATGCAATTTCAGATTTCAATGAAACAATTCAAAAAAGTCCTAAACATGCTTTGGCATATTACAATCGTGGTCTTGTCAAACAAGGTATTGAAGAACATGAGAATGCTATGATCGACTTCACAAAAGCAAAGGAATTAAATCCAGATGTTGAAAATAAGTTGATATGATCTTTGACTTCCTCCAATGATGTGTTGTGTTTTTAGCATGACGTACTCAGTGCTTTAAACGTATTCAGTGAATCTGAAAATATAACTTTCAGTTGTCACCAATCAACCATCTGATAACTGGCAGTCAAAAGCCGATAACCAATCCCTCCAAATCCAGTGGATATCTATTGGAAATCCAAATAAACAATCACACATAAAACTACAAACACCATCAGAAATCAATTATGATATATTCAAAATAAAAACGCACAACAAAAACAATATGAAAAGCCGACAGACAAACACAAAAAGCACAAATTAAAAAACGATAAAAAATCCATTTGGTTGTTTTTTTAAAATTCTGCAAAAACAGAAAACCACCATAAACCGATACCACGACATAATCGAGAAGACTTATGAAAAAATTTGAAAAAACAACTAAAATTGTCTTGATTGAAATTTTGTTCACAACCAGATGCATTCAGTTGTAGATTAATTATACACACTAACTTACGATTCATTTGTAATCAGAGAATCACTCTGTGTGACAACTTAAGAAAATTGACTTAGGAAGTTTGTTGTGGTATAATTCGGTGACTTAAACAATTTGCTATCTGTAAAAAAACAAGAAATGTAGTAAGGTTAATATGGACGAAATCAAGAACGAAGTAAATGGC
The DNA here is from genome assembly GCA_963663765.2 of Candidatus Poribacteria bacterium. Taxonomy (GTDB): domain Bacteria; phylum Poribacteria; class WGA-4E; order WGA-4E; family WGA-3G; genus MSPOR6. The sequence goes on from CAXXUA010000005.1 coordinate 414,129, forward strand.
ATATTAAAGGGTGCGATCCGCACAGCAATTGAAACAGGGGAACTTCCATTAGCGGAAGTTCCCATTATACCGTTTTCACCGACAAAGACACCTGAACACGGGGATATAGCAACACCAATCGCTTTGGGATTAGCAAAAAATGTTAATATGCAACCACGTGTGATCGCAGAAATTATCAAAAAACATGTCAATCCAGATGAACACCCGAGCATCCGCAATCTTGAAATCGCGGGTCCGGGTTTTATTAATGTCTACCTTTCTAATTCATGGTTATTGGACACACTTCGGACTATTATAGAGTCAGGGGATACTTACGGAAGAAGTGATATTGGCGGCAGGAAACGAGTAATGATAGAATTCGTAAGTGCAAATCCTACAGGTCCGCTAAACATTGTAAGTGGTCGTGCTGCAGCAGTCGGTGACGCATTGGTTAACTTGTTAGACGCTGCAGGTTATGACGGTGTCAGAGAGTATTACGTCAATGATGCAGGCGGACAAGTAGAACGGCTTGGTGAATCCATTGATGTTCGCTATCGGCAACTATTAGGAGAAGCCGATTTAGAAATACCCGAAGGGGGTTATCAAGGAGACTATTTACGAGATTTTGCAGAAACTATAGTTTCTGAAGCGAGAGATTCATTTCTAAATCTTAGTCAAGAAGAACGCATTTCAGAATTTCGGGATAAAGGAATAACCCATTTACTTCAACAGCAAAAAACTTCTCTTGAAAGATTCGGTGTCCACTTTGATGTATGGACAAGTGAGAAAGTTATCCGAGACAGTGGAAAACCTGATCAAATAATAGAAAAATTCCGCGAAAAAAAATACCTTTATGAAGCTGAGGACGCGACATGGTTTCGCATGACAGATTTTGGTGACGACAAGGACTGTGTTGTTATCCGTACAAATGGCGAATATACCTATTTCGTTCCAGATGCTGCATATCATTATGATAAATATGAACGAGGATTTGATAAAGTAATCAACCTATTTGGACCGGATCATCAAGGACATGTGTTCCGATTAAAAAACTTTGTCAAAGCACTCGGTTTAGGAGATGACTGGTTGGATATTGATATTATTCAACAGGTTAATCTGATGGATTCTGATGGTACTCGGTTGGATATGTCAAAACGAAAAGGAAAGTTTTATACACTTGATGCACTTATAGATGAACTTGCAGAAAATGTCGGTGAACAGTTTGCTGTGGATGTTGCTCGATACTTTTTCCTCATGCGTGCTAATAATACTCATCTTGACTTCAACATTGAATTGGCGATAACACAAGCAAACGAAAATCCTGTTTTTTATATTCAATATGCACATGCCCGGTGCTGCAGTATTTTTCATCAGGCAGCTGAACAACAAATACACTTAAAACCGATAGATGATATTTCGTTGGAACAATTGACTGAAACATCTGAGCATGAACTTATACGAAAGTTAGCGGAATTCCCATCAATTGTCATTTCCAGTGCTGAGGAACGTGAAGCACATCGAATTCCGCACTATCTACACGAGTTAGCGGGTCTGTTTCATCCATACTATAACCAGCATAGGGTCTTAGACACAGAAAATATAGAAAGAACTTATGCAAGACTCGTTCTGGTCCAGAGTGTACAAATTGTGTTAGCAAATGGTCTGAAGTTGTTAGGTATTTCTGCACCCGATTCAATGTAACACCATTTTGGAGTTCCAGTAATGGATATTAATTATAGAGAAATTGATAAATCCCATGTATGGCATCCTCTGTTTCAGCACCAACAGTTTGATGAAACAGATCTATTAGTGATTAAATCTGCAAATGGCACTACTCTTGTTGATGCAGATGGACGCAAATACTTAGATGCATACTCCGCACTCTGGAATGTCAATGTCGGTTATGGTAGGCAGGAAATCGCTGATGCTGTATATGCACAGATACAGGAATTATGCTACTATCCACATTCACAAATCAATGTTCCTGCAACCGAATTAGCCGAGAAGTTAGCTGCATGTCTACCCGGTGATTTAAACCATGTCTATTTCTGTAACAGCGGGTCTGAAGCAAATGAAACTGCAATAAAAATTGCCAGACAGTATGGAAAACTAACATATCCAGGAGAAAATCGTTACAAAATCATTAGTCGTTATCGTGGGTATCACGGATTTACCTACGGTGCAATGTCTGCCACTGGACAAGCAAGGAGACGGGCTGCATTTGAACCGTTGGTACCGGGATTTTACCATGCTCAACCGCCATACTGCTATCGATGTCCACTCGGTTTAGATGTTGCTTCCTGCAATGATGCATGTGTCAATGATATAGAACGAATCATACAATCAGAAGGTCCTGAAACAGTGATTGCTGTTATTGCAGAACCTATTATCGGTGGAGGTGGAGTGATTGTTCCAACAGACGAATACTTCCCAAAATTGCGTAAAATCTGTGATGACTATGGATTGTTACTTATTCTTGATGAAGTAATCACAGGATTCGGACGAACAGGAAAAATGTTTGCATGTGAACATTGGGGTGTACAGCCAGATATTATCACCCTTGCTAAGGGATTAACCAGCGGATATATACCACTGGGTGCATGTGTAACTTCAACTTCGGTATTTAATACATTCCTGGGTAATCCGGGAGAAAATCGGGAGTTTTCACAAGTTTGCACTTATGGTGGACATCCAGTTGCATGCGCCGCAGGTATAGCAAATCTGAACATTCTGCAAGAAGAACGTCTTTGGGAAAACGCTGAAAAGGTTGGAAAGTATCTAATTGACAAACTCAAGACATTACTTGACTTACCCATCGTAGGTGACGTGCGTGGGAAAGGTTTAATGCTTGCAGTGGAACTAATACAATCAGATGGTTCGCAACTTGAAACTGCAGAAACAAATAGAATTCTTGCAGAATTAAAACAAAAAGGTGTAATTGTCGGAAAAATCGGACACGCATTGTTTGAACCTGAAAACATTATTTTTATTGCACCACCTTTGATTCTTACAGAAACTGAGGCAGACAAAATTTATTATACCTTACGGGAGGTACTTATCCAATAGAAGTCTTAATTGGTGACGTTTAGCAATCGGTATTTTGTCCGGTTGCGTCGCGATTGCATATTGAAGAGAACTTGCACAAGCACAATTGCGTTGACCGTCGGGTATTTTGGATACTATATTTTTCACTATTTGTTTGGAAATCTCAACGTTGGAACGAAGATTGTTTAGTATCATCTCTGTAGTAACATTATCATGGTCAGGATGCCAACAATCATAGTCGGTAGAACACGCAAGCACTGCATAACAAATCTCTGCTTCGCGTGCAAGTTTTGCCTCAGGGGCTGCTGTCATACCAATAATGTCAAAACCGAGTTGTCTATAGACATTGGATTCTGCTTGTGTAGAAAATGCTGGTCCTTCCATGCAGATGTAAGTACCGCCATTGTGGACAGTTGCTCCAACATCTGTAGCTGCATCATATAAGAACGTGCTGAGATGTGGACAAAACGGGTGGGCAAGACTAATATGTGCCGCAATGCCTTCACCAAAAAATGTAGACATTCTGTTCTTAGTGTGATCATAGAGTTGATCTGGTACAACGAAATGTCGCGGTTCAATGTCCTGTTTTAAACTACCAACAGCACTAACAGATATTAACCATTCTACACCAAGGGATTTCATTGCATATATATTAGCACGTACATTTATATCTGAAGGAAGCAAAGGATGTCCAACAGCATGTCTTGGTAGAAAAACTACCAAATTACCATCAAGTTTTCCCTTGATAAACTTATCACTCGGTTTACCAAAAGGTGTTTCAATTTCAACTGAATCTATTTCAGTTAAACCTTCTATTTGATAAAATCCACTACCACCTAATATGCCAATTTTGACATGCATATATATCATATACTCCAAAGGAAAGCAATCTGAATTGCAATAATAAATTTTTATGCCAATATTACGATGTGGAAATTGGGTAGTTGAGGGAAAGTCCAGTTCTGCTGTTGCAACTTATATCAGGATAAAGGAATTAGACCTAATTTTCGATTTAGGTAGGTGTCCAATGCGTTTTATCGGCACTAACCATGTCTTTATATCACATTTCCACCTTGATCACTATTTTGGGATACCCATCTATATCAGTCAACGATGGCTCGCAGGAATACCTCCGGGAAAAATCTATGTTCCATCTCAAGGATTCAAGCAATTACGGAACATACTCAACAAAATCTCTAATTTAGACGGAGGAAATAACTGGGGTTATCAACTATCACCAGTAGAAACAGGCGATTCAATTCCGTTCAGACGGAATTTGGTTGCGCAAGTTCTCCCAGGAAACCACACTGTTCCAGCAGTTTCCTATCTAATCTGTGAAAAACGCAAAAAACTGAAATCCGAATACCACAATTTACCTGAAACTGAAATTATACAACTAAAACGTTCAGGTGTTGAAATAACTTATGAAGTACAATTACCCTTAGTCGCATATTTAGGTGATACTCAGGGTATAGCAATTGACTCACATCCATTACTTAAACAGTGCAAACTGTTAATATGTGAATGTACCTTTATTGCTCCTGAACATCTTGACCGTGCAAAAAAAACACAACACTTACACCTTGACATGTTACCAAGTCTATTTAAACAATTTGAAAGTGAACATATTATACTAAATCACTTTTCACGCCGCTACACATCTGAGTATATCCAGCACGAAGTCTATAAAAGGCTACCAAAATCTGAACACTCCCGTGTGCAGTTATTTCAATAACAATTGAACAATAATCACATTGGTGTCAATCGCAAAACATACACTGTTTTTCTTTGGTTGACACCAATGTGATTCGTTGAATGCTAACCAACCTACTGACGACCATATAAGGGAAGGACATAATTCAAAAAGTTTCTATTGTGCAGCACCAGGATATGAGTTTGGATCTTGATCAGATGTACCATTTTCAAGTTCCACATAAAACATATAACCGTCTTGATCCAGATCAAGTTCATATTGACGTATAATCTGCTCAGCTTCTCGTAAATATGATCTGTCACCTTTTGTTAGACTGATATAGTCCTTGAATCCTTCATACGCTGCGCCAAACTCACGTATTGCTTTATAGCAAATCGCCTGTTGATATACAGCTTCGTTCCGCCATGAGGACTCAGCAGCATCGTCAAAAAGACCTTGATATGCTTTTATTGCTCGTTCGTATTGACCACTTTGCTGGTAAAGGGAACCAATCTGGTAAAGTGCATTGGCTACAGCGAACTTTTTATGGGAAATATCACGGGCTAACACTTTATAGGTTTCAATAGCGTTGGGAAAATTCCTTAGAGATTCCCAGTTCCGTGCAATTTGCTCAAAGTTCTGTACGATTAACTCAGTCTTACCTTGAATCCATCTATCAGATGGTAATACATATCTGTCAAGTTTTTCAAATTCGAGCGCTTTTTTACTTTTATTACGCTGAATCTCATCCTGAAGTTGTTTGATTTCTATCAAGGTTTCTTGTGTTTTATTTAACAAATCCTTAACTTTGTCAGCTTGAAAAGTATCTGGAAAATCTTGCGCAACCTTAACAAAAGCTCCCCATCCACCTGAATTGGTGTAGTCATAAAGCTTGTAGAAATAGATGTTGCCGACCTGAAATTGTGCCTCAACTGCTTTTGGATGATCGGAAAACTCTTTCGCCATTTTCTCAAATGTGGCAATTGACTCTGTATAATTCTCCAATGTCTCAAAGGCTTGTGCTACCGTATACAAGGATTCTGCCGCAGTATTGTAACTTTCATCAGTCCCATCGGTTTCATATATTGCTTTATAGTTTTGATAGTTAGCACGTTCTTGCTGGATGAGTTCACGGTTATTATGAATTTTTGCAATACCACTCTTGGCTTCATTTGCATAGAACCCGGTCGGATCAAGTTCTATAATTGCTTGATAATGTTCATTTGCCTTGTCCCATTCATAAAACCTTTTATATATCGTTGCTATCTGATAATGAGAACGTTGTGCATACTTACCATTCACATCGCGGTTGATAATTTCCAGATATTGCATTATGGCTGTATCGTATAATTGCCGCTGCTTAGACTTAGCTTTTTCTTTTTCTTCTGGGTCATCTGATTGCGTAGATACAACTTCTGCTTTGTCAAAGGTATCATCTGCATTTTGTATTTTGGCACTCAATGGAACAATATTAACACCCCCGATACATCCAACAGTAGTTAACATAAAAAAACCAAGTATGAGTACAATGAGATAACTTCGGTCTATTCTTAAAACCAAACCAGTCGTTAAACGAATCATCGTTCTTATCCTCCTCAGGAATGTAATCATTTTCTGTCAGTCAGTTGAAAAGTTGATTAGAATTAGGTCATGTTTAAAAGTATAACAAAAACAAAAAATATGTCAAGAAAATAATGTAAATTGCATGATATATGTAAACAACTTAACATTACGATCTACAGTACAATAAAGAATCTCCTCTTCATTTGTAAAAAGGAACTATTAATACCAACATCAAAAATGTTTACCAGTGGAGTGTCTATTCTATAAATGGTAGGTTTATTCTTCAATAGAACTTACGTAACAAACCCATTTTCATCTGCAGGTCCCTAAATACTTCAAGCATTCATACCGTTGATTTCTGTATTTGTGAATCCTTGTTCAGACAAAGAAGAGGATTGTTTATTTGGATTTTAAAATCTTATCCTGGTTATATAATAATCCTGTCCATCCTGGTTCAGACAAATGTCAAGAACTTTACACACCCAGTTCATATTGGTTTTTCTATTGATATGGATGAAAATTTCTGTTATTATATTGAACAAAGTTTTTATTAAAGGTATATTGCAATGAATGCTGATCCGACAACAATTGATGCAATACTAACGCATATACAGGGAAACCTACTTACGAAGGTTGTTAATCTATCAGAACTACAAACAACAGATGGATTGCACCAATTTCGGAGTCATTTGCATAGTATCCACAATTTCTGTATTCGTGCTCAATTGTCAAAAGACATCAGTAATCAGGTAGAAATTCTGCTTTCAACAAGTGCAAGTTTCTGGCAACTCATCGCTGACAATGAGTTACTTTTGGAGAACTTAAAGGATTTTACACGTGTTCGCACTTTCTCAGCAGAAGCAGAAGGTATTACAAATTTGGAAGAACTACTCAGTGGTGAGGACACGCTTCGAGATGTGATTATCAATAGTATTGCATTTATGCTGAATTGGAAAGCAAATACGTTATGGGTTAATTCAGCTAAAAAAGCACGTTCTGCGTTGACAAAAAACTATATGTTGGAGATTCAGGATAGGATTTGGCAGTTCATAAAAGAAACACAGAATCAGTCTGAAGCGATAGATGTGGAACAATCTGAAAAGATACGTGAACGCACAGAAAAGTTTATAAAGGTCATTCAAGCGAGCGACCTTACGACTGAAGCACAAATTGCTTTGTTGATACAAATTTACACGATGTTACTGCGTTTTCAACTTGGACAATTGATTATACTGTTAGAAAACTTACAGGAAGACGCATCAGAATAAGGATTGCATTAAATGCAAAAAGAACTGTTTGAGTCACTCGTAGAGGTGATTGCGGTATTGAGGGGAGAGAACGGGTGTCCTTGGGATAGAGAACAGACGCATACTTCCTTGAAATCCACTTTATTAGAGGAAACCTATGAAACCGTTGAAGCGATTGATTCAGGTGAACCGGACAAACTAAAAGAGGAACTTGGAGACCTTCTGCTAAACATCATGCTTCAAGCGCAGATTGCATCAGAACAGCAGCATTTTGACATATACGATGTGATAGATACGTTGACAGAGAAACTAATAAGAAGGCACCCACATGTATTTGGAGATGTTGATGTTAGTAATGCAGACGAAGTAGTGATGAACTGGGAAGCCATAAAGAAGCAAGAAGCTGGTTACGAGGATCGAACATCTGCACTTGATGGTATACCGATTGCATTACCATCCTTATTACGTGCGCAAAAAATACAGAAACGTGCTGCCCGAGTTGGATTTGATTGGGAAAATATCTCTGATGTGGTTGACAAAGTTGACGAGGAATTAGATGAGATGAAGGAGTGTCTACAAGAAAATGATGATGATGCTGTTGAAATGGAAATCGGAGACCTGCTTTTTGCTATAGTCAATTTGTGTCGCTTTGTTGATCTCCAGGCTGAAGAAACATTAAGGAAATCCAATCGTAAGTTTATCTCACGTTTTAAACGAATGGAGGTTGAATTGACAAAAAAGGGAAAAAGCATAGAAGATCAATCTCTTGAAGAACTTGATGAAATATGGGAAGCGGTAAAAAAAGATGAACTATGAAATTAATCAAAAAATATCAGTCCCCTTCACATTATGACAAATACAACCAACTTATTGATAAGATAGATACCGAAGCGCCTCCGCAAATAGTTTTAACTTATAGAACCTCCCATCCGATAAATGTCTCTGGAAAAAAACTTGGTATATTTTCAGGTTCATTTAATCCCATCACTATTTCTCACATAAAAATGATAGAAGAAGCCCGTGAGTGCTTTCAGTTTGATGCGATGCTGTTGCTTCTTGCAAAATCAAATGTTGATAAAGAAGTATTTGGATTGCCGCTTGCTGATAGGGCAATCATTCTAAGTCGATATGCAGAGAAACAGGCACATGTTTCAGTTGGCATATCAAGTCATGGTAGGTACATTGACAAAGTTACAGCATTAAAGCAAATTTATCCTGCTAATACAGAGTTCTTTTTCATTGTAGGTCATGACACTTTGGTAAGGATTTTTGATTCGAAATACTACGAAGATATGCAAACTGAATTACAGCATCTATTTTCACAGTGCGAATTTATTGCTGCCAATCGTGCCAATGTTGATATTCGAACGATCAAAGATTTTATGTCTCAACCCTCAAACCTTCCTTTTAGTTCCTCCGTCTCATATCTAAGACTCCCTGATTTGTATGCTGAAGTATCATCTACTGATGTACGTCAACGATTATTAGAAGATAAACCCATTTCACATTTAGTTCCCTCCTTTGTTGTTGAAATGTTGAAATCAGATTGTTGAGTCTATCGTAGTTTTCATTAATTTTGTAAATCATGCAGGACTTACGCAAAAAAGGTAGGCGTGCTTTGTAAGCGCGCTGGAAACCCATAAAAACGCTGATAATTGCATCATTTTCAACATAATTTTTGATTAAATCAAGAAAACTGCGTAAGTCCTGTCATGTTAGGAATTCTGTATCAGTAGTGTGTTAATATTGACACACTATTGTATGTATTCTTGTTGTATTGTTTCTGACAAAAAACAATTATTTTAAATTAGATACAGTTAGAAATTACACACTAATGGTTGAATGTAAGAATACAAAGATTAAAATGGATAGAATGTTTAGAATGAGTAGACAATAATTTTATTGGCATCACTTTTGCTATCAAGTTGACATATAAGTGTTAATTATATCAAGGAAAAGTATAATTGTTTTGAAACCAGATAAAGTAATTGACGTTTTGTATTGCAACACTTTTACAACATTTTCACTTGCTTTAATTTACAAATAAATTATTGACTAATAAAAGTATTGTAAGAGGATGTGTTTGGAAGCTGGTTTCCTTAATATACAAAAAGAAATACGTTACCGCTGGATAAATGCAAGTCAAAAAGACATCATAAGTTGATGTTCACAACAGTATAAGGTTTGCAGGAGGCAGAATATATGTTTAACGTAATCGTTCTTGGCGGTTTAGGTTCCTTAATGGGAGTTGGTGCAGGATACTTAATTCTCAACGCATTTTTTGCGGGAGTGGAGCATATAGCCAAACCAGGATCTTTAAAATCAGAAGAATAAAAAAGTTGACAACAGACACTTTTTCTATTACCATTTTGCATCAGGACTTTCACAGTTTTCATGATTTAATCAAGGATTCTGATGAAAACGATGAAATATTCAGAGTTATTCTGAGAGCAAGCGAGCTTACAAAGCACGCCAACCGTAGTGAATGTAAGTCCTATTGTATATAATAGAGAAAAGGGAAGAAGGATATAGCAGTATTTTGTTTGTGAACTCAAAGTGAAATGCAATTTGAACAACTCCATTCATGGGATGTTAGTATTGATGAAGCGAAGCAGATTCAAGGTGAGTTGCGCGAACGGGTAGTCCGGTTAGAACGGTTTGATAAAATCAGAACAGTCGCGGGTGTTGATATTGGGATTAGAGACAACATTGCACTTGCTTCTGTGGTAGTCCTAAACTTTCCAGATTTACAGATTGTAGATGGTGTCGTTACTGAGAGTAAAGTAAGATTTCCGTATATACCAGGTTACCTATCCTTTCGCGAAATACCACCACTTTTGGTGGCATTCGCGCGCCTGCAGACAGAACCTGACCTTGTTATAGTAGATGGTCAAGGCATTGCGCATCCGAGACGATTTGGTTTGGCATCCCATTTAGGATTGGTTTTGAATAGACCAACGATTGGGTGTGCTAAGTCTCGTTTGTGTGGACAATACACTGAACCTGACAAGGTAAAAGGTGCTTATTCTCCCCTTTTTGACAAAGACGAAATAATTGGTACTGTTCTACGAACCCGTACGAACGTTAGTGTCGTTTTCGTATCCATTGGACATAATATTTCACTTGATGCTGCAAGAAAACTGACCCTTGCTTGCTGCACGCGTTATCGTTTACCTGAGACAACGCGATATGCTCATAAAGCTGCCTCGGGTAATATCCCCGAAGGAGTGAAGTTTGTTTGAGTTAGCGGATAATGTTCTTTATATGTATAGTCACAATAGGAATTCTAACTATAAAACAGATAGACTCAATCTTAGCAAGAAAACAATCTCCCAAGAAGTTTGAAATGAAGGGAATTAACTGACAATCCCAAGCATTTATGCTTGGGTCAAAAAACGTTGACATATATATGTCTTCTATGGTATCCTTATAGGACTGACTCCGTGATAGGTGTTGACGCACCTATCACACCACGTCAATGGAAGTCAGCACCCTACAAGAGTTAGGTATGCCCTACAAAACACACAAGATTACATTGAATCCGAACAACAAACAACGCACATGGTTTGCTCAGCAATGCGGATATGCACGTTTTGCGTATAATCAAGCGTTAGCAGATTTCAAGCGTGGATTAGATAATGACAACTTCCAATCGTGGCAAACACTGAACGTCAATTTCAATCAAACGAAAAAGCATTATGATTGGACACGTTCACAAGACCAACGTGCTGCTTTATACGCCATCAAGAATTTGGGACAAGCAGTTACGAATTGGGTTAACAAACGCACGAAGTTCCCGAAGTTTAAAAAGCGTGGGATTAGGGATACATGGACAACAGACGAACAATCTGTGAAAATTGAAGGCAAGAAGGTCCGGTTGCCTAAGGTTGGTTGGGTCAAAATGCGTCAAGCATTGCGTTTTGTAGGGAAGATTATCAGCGTGACGATCTCAAGGACAGCACATCGTTGGTTTATATCTATCACTGTAGAAACAGAGGACACCGAAGTCGTTGACAATTCAACGCACCCTGTTATCGGTATAGATGTAGGCATCAACACCCTTGCCACCTTGAGTAATGACACGAAATATGAGAATCCAAGACCCTTGAAACGCTATGAGAGAAAACTAAAGAGGGAACAACGCAAGTTGAGTCGGCGTGTTTTCAAGTCAAAAAACTGGTTCAAGCAGAAACACAAGTTAGAACGTCTCCACTATCGTATCGCTTGTATCCGAAACGATGCACACCACAAAGCAACTACAGAGATCGTCAACCTTGCATCTACTATCAGCATTGAGACACTAAAAATAACGAACATGCTAAAGAATAGAAAACTTGCAAAGGCGTTATCGGATTCAGCGTTAAGCGGGTTTCTCAATAAGCTAAAAACGAAAGCAGATGCTTTCGGAATACCTGTATTACAAGCACCGATATTCTATGCTTCAAGCAAAACTTGTAGTCGTTGTAGACACAAGAAAGATGATTTGACGCTATCAGAGAGAACTTATCATTGTAATCAATGCGACTATCAAATAGATAGAGACATAAATGCTGCAATCAACCTAAGAACCCTCGCTGTCGGATAGACAGAGAGCATAAACGCTTGTGGAGTCCGAATAAGACCTCACGCAGTTCAGGATAGAGGCACGAGAGACGGAAGCAGGAATCACACAGAGGAGAGTTATGTGTTTCAAAGAAGCACACGACTTTAGGCGTCGTGAGTATCACGAATGACTGTATTCCATTACACTGGTCTTTTGACTACAATCATGGTGCACAGAAACCTGACTTTGCACAAGAATTGACCCAATTACTTCATGGGTATATAGACAATTTTTCTAATGTTGATTTAAACAGAGATGTAGGTGAGAATTATAGTAGGCAGACTTATCAGATTTTACCGAATTTCTGGCGTGGTTATGTAAGACAGAATAACCCAGAAGGCACTTCACATATTGGAAAAGTTGTGGTTGAACGTCAGAAACAGAACGGAGATACTTGGCAATATAGTGTCCAATATAAAAACACGACAAACGGTGAGGATATAAGACTACATTTCTGTTGTCGTGATGATGTTTACCGTTCACTCATAGAAAGTTGGACTGTTGAAGTAAACAATAGTTGTATTGACCAATATTCAGGTCTTAAATTGAAAGGATATATTAGCAAAGACTCTGAGATTCGACTTCGTTATAATGATACGGAAATTACGACTGCAACGTTGGCAAACGCTTTACCATTAACATGTAATTGGGCACTTTTTGATGTGATTTCCAATATTTCTGAACAGATTAGAAAGTCTGAAAAAAATGAAACGATTGTGCTTCTTGATGACCTTGAGCAATTCAGACCAAGGAACACTTTTGGATACCTTGAATCTATTGAATTTCCAATTCCACTTGATGGGTATTACCTCCACGGTATAGGTGCATTACCTTCTTATTGGTGGGTTGACAAAAACAATAATGTTGCAATTGTATCAAGTGTCTTTGAGACGTTGGTTTTGAGAGAGACAGTGGGAGATTCTCCATGAGTGACCGACCAAATATCATCTTTATTAACACTGATCAGCACTCTTGGAATGCGATATCTGCATACAATAATCCGTATCTCCAAACACCAAATATTGACTTACTTCATCGCAATGGTACATCCTTTAGCAAGTCTTACTGTACTGATCCGGTGTGTGCGGCTGCACGTTCCAGTTGGGCAACAGGCTTATATACATCGGAAACGGGTGTGCCTTTCAATGGGGGTCATCTTCATGGAAACATCCCAGACATTGGACAGGTGTTGTCTGCTTCAGGTTATAGAGTGTTCCATTGCGGAAAGTGGCATGTGCCTGGACGGGATGTACGCGAGAGCTTCGATACTCTGTATTATGGAAGACAAAAAATTGGTGCAGGGGGTGCAGCGTATTTTGATTCTGCTTCTACACATGCCGTAGCAAACTTTCTAATAAATTACGAAGGTAAGGACCCATTCTATCTGCAAATTGGATACATTGATCCGCATGATGTATGTGAGTATCTGCATAACCATGAGGAAAAAAGAATTCCTAACCCCGTGGAACAGGGCATACTGAAAGAGGACGATCTACCACCGTTACCTGAGAACTTTCTTTATGATGAACGAGAGACTGTATTACATCGTGTCTGTAAACGAATTGACAATCAACTGATTCATGAAAAAATAAAAAAATCTGTTCGGAACTGGGATGAACTTCAGTGGAGATATTTAAGATGGAGTTATTACCGATTTATTGAGAAGGTAGATGCAGAGATTGGGAGAGTGCTTTCACTGCTCAAACAGACATCATTCTGTGATAAGACCTTGATAGTTTTTAGTGCTGATCATGGGGAGGCATGTGGTAGTCATCAGTTGTTTCAGAAATTTGACCTATATGAGGAGAGTGTTCGAGTTCCTTTTATTGTATCGTGTTTAGGTGATAGTGTTGATGTTGGTAAAGAGCACATGAATGAAACACATTTTGTATCTGGAGTTGATTTATTTCCAACTGTATGTGATTATGCTGAGATTGAAATTCCCAATAGATGCCAAGGAATGAGTATCAGACCCATTGTGGAAGGTAAAGAATCTGCTTGGAGAGAATACGCATTTATTGAGAGTAATTATTGGGGTCGGGCAATTGTTACTGATGACTATAAATATGTTACGGAATATAAGCCAAAAGAAGCTGAAGATTTTATACCGCCTGGTCCGGACGCTGAGCAACTTGGGCTTGTTCAGTTGTTTAGCAAACATGATGATCCTTGGGAAACGCAAAATCTTGCTGAAGAACCTGAGTATCAGGAAGTTATCAACTCATGTCGGGATAAACTGCTAACACAAGAAAGTCAATTAATCAGACAACCAATTACTAACAAAGGACCGCAAAACGTTATATCTAATTGGGGTAAACGATTGCGCGAGTATTGGGAATATGAGAATTAAACTACAGATGCATTAACAAATTAAACAGGATTACAAAATGTCAATATTTTCAAAACGATTGAATCGGTTACCACCTTACATGTTTGGTAAACTGAAACAACTAACGTATGAACGACGTCAGCAAGGTATAGATATTATTGATTTGGGGATGGGTAATCCGAATCAACCCACACCCCAACCGATAATTGATAAGTTGACAGAAGCTGCACAAGAACTCAGAAATCATCGTTATTCCGCATCACGCGGTATCTACAATTTTCGTAGGGAAGTAGGATGGCATTATGAAAGACGTTATGGTGTAGACATTGACCCAAATGAGGAAGCAATTGCTGTCATCGGTACGAAAGAAGGTCTTGGACATCTTGCTTTAGCTTTGATTGATGAGGGTGACTTGGCGATGGTACCGAATCCTACCTTTCCTATCCACATGTATAGTATTGTTCTTGCAGGGGGTAGTGTTGTTAGTATCCCACTGATAGAGGAGAATGATTTTGTGCCCTCTGTTGCTGAGATTACACGTGATATATGGCCCCGACCGAAGGTGCTGATTCTGAGTTTTCCACATAATCCGACTGGTGCGGTGGTGGAGTTAGATTTCTTTGAAGAGGTTGTTCAGTTTGCTAAACAACAGGATATGATAGTTATCCACGATTTGGCTTATGCTGACATTGTATTTGATGGGTACAAAGCACCGAGTTTCCTGCAAGCAAAGGGTGCGAAAGATGTTGGAGTTGAGTTTATATCGCTATCCAAATCCTATAACATGGCGGGGTGGCGATGTGGGTTTGCGGCTGGTAATCGTGACATCATTGAAGCCCTTGCACGTATAAAAGGATATTATGATTATGGTATCTTTGCTCCCATTCAGATTGCTGCTATAATGGCGTTACGCACACCCGATGATGTGGTGATGGAGAACGCTGATGTGTATCGTAGTCGCCGGGATGTTTTGGTTGAAGGGTTAAACCGTATGGGATGGACAGTGTCAAAGCCGCAAGCGTCAATGTTTGTTTGGGCACCTATCCCTGAAAAATGGAAACATTTGAATTCTTTGGATTTTTCTATGAAACTTCTTAATGAAGCAGAGGTGTGTGTTTCTCCGGGTGCTGGATTCGGTCATAACGGTGAGGGATATATACGAATTGCTCTTGTAGAGAACGAGGATAGAATTCGTCAAGCATTACGACAGATAAAACGTGCTTTGTTCGCTGACAGTATTGACAATGTTAAGGAGAATGAGAAGTAAAGTTTATGACTTATACAATGGTTTAACGTTCAGAATCGCGGATGACGCGGATGATACCTCTTAGTAGGAGCGACCTCCTGGTCGCGACCGTGTTTGAATACAGTGTGACCAGTAAATCAACGGTATGAATCATGGCGAATACCATACGCGCATTCGCCCAAAGGCATTCCCCAGTTCGCTCCTACGAAATAAAAGAATAGAATACTTACATGACAACCGATATGGCAAATTGTAAAAATGTAACTTATTCTCAAATTTCACCAAAAAATGACGAAGACGTTCCTTCAATTAAGTAAATTTCATCAACAAAGAATTCTTAAAACTAAATAGCCCTGGATGTTCTGAAAATCCCATTGCTTAAAACCTTCCCTTATGCTACAATAGATAACCGAATCAACTAACAGAAATGGAGCAGAAAACAAACAAATTATATGACATTTCAAGAGATAATATTAGCATTAGAGAAGTTTTGGGCAGATCACGGATGTATTATTCAACAACCTTGCGATATAGAAGTCGGAGCAGGTACATTTAACCCCGCAACATTTTTGCGATGCCTTGGTCCAGAACCGTGGCAGGTGGCTTATGTAGAACCTGTGCGGCGTCCCACCGATGGCAGATATGCTGAAAACCCCTTCCGCCTCGGTGCATACTACCAATATCAAGTCATTCTTAAACCAGCACCAGAAAACGTGCTGCCTCTTTATCTTGAGAGTCTTTACCATCTGGGTATCTCTCCCCGCAAAAACGACATCCGCTTTGTAGAAGATGACTGGGAATCTCCTACACTTGGTGCGTCTGGTCTTGGCTGGGAAGTTTGGTGGAATGGTGCTGAAGTCACACAGTTCACCTATTTTCAACAGATGGGTAGCATAGAACTTGATCCGATCTGTGCTGAGATTACTTATGGGTTGGAACGTATTGCGCTCTACCATCAGGATGTTGACACTTTTTTTGACATCCGTTGGAATGACCACCTGAATTACGGAGATGTCCATCACAGAAGCGAAGTGGAATACTCAACCTACAACTTTGAACATGCGAATGTAGATATGCTTTTTGATCAATTTAGTACGTATGAGAAGGAAACGCATGCTTGTTTAGATGCGGGTTTAGTCCTTCCTGCTACTGACCATGTTTTGAAATGTTCACACACCTTCAATATGCTTGATGCAAGGGGGGTTATCAGTGTTACAGAACGGGTGAGTTACATTGAACGGGTGCGTCGACTTGCCCAACGTATAGCACGTGCTTATGTTACACAACGCGAGGAGATGGGACATCCGCTTATAGGAAGTTTCAGTACAGAATCAACCAACGTAGCATTAGATGTGGCATCTATCATTACCGATCCGAGCGAAGATCAGCTGGCAACAGATTTGCTGTTTGAGATCGGTACGGAAGAGATACCCGCGAGTTATGTTCCTCCAGCATTAGAGCAGCTTCAAGAAATTGTAGCTAAGTCTCTTACAGAGCATCGAATTCCATTCAAAGAACTACAAACTTTAGGCACACCACGACGTATTACACTTGCAATCAAAGATTTGCAAATCAAGCAGGAAAGCATTGAGACAGAAGTTGTTGGACCACCCAAAAGTATTGCTTATGATGAGAACGGAGAACCGACAAAAGCAGCAATAGGTTTTGCGAAGACACAAGGTGTAGAAATTTCAGACCTTCGTATCGTTGAAACTGAACGTGGAGAATACATCGCTGCATCCAAACGTGAGGAAGGAAAATCTACACATGAACTGTTGGAAACGCTTTTACCCGAGTGGATTGAAGCACTTCGTTTTCCAAAAACGATGCGATGGGAAATAAATTCTGAAGATTCGCGTGATTTTGCTCGATTTGCGCGTCCCATTAGGTGGCTTGTGGCACTATTTGGGGATGGAATTGTCAATTGCACTTATGGGAATGCGCACGCAGGAAGAATAACTTTCGGACATCGGTCTTTACATCACAATGCAATCACTTTGCTATCAGCTGACTTAGACACATACTTGGAAAAGTTACATGCTGCAGGTGTAATCGTCTGTCATAAGCAACGTAGAGATACAATAGAAAAGCAGGTCAGAACTATATTAGAAGATGAAGGATGTCTCGCTATAATAGATGAAGAATTGCTTGACACAGTGAACTATCTTGTAGAAAATCCGCAACCGATTGTCGGTAATTTTAGTGAGTCTCATCTTGAGCTGCCTCCTGAAGTGCTGATTACTGCAATGAAGAAACATCAACGGTATTTTCCTATGTGGAAAAGTGAAACTGAACTTGTAGCGAAGTTTATCACGATTTCCAATGGTACAGATGGTAATATTGATGGTGTTCGTCACGGAAATGAACGTGTGTTAAACGCACGGTTGGACGATGCGGAGTTCTTTTACAAAGAGGACCAGAAAACGAGTTTATTGGAAAAGGTTGAAAAATTAGGTTCAGTTATATTTCATGCAAAACTCGGATCACTATTAGATAAAGCAGAACGGCTTCAGTCTTTGGTAAAGTTCATAAGCACAGAATTAGCGTTGTCAGAAACGATTATTCATCAGATAGGGCACGCAGCATGGTTATGTAAAGCAGACTTAACCACACAAATGGTCATAGAATTCCCTTCATTGCAGGGAATTATGGGTAGATATTATGCCCAAAATTCTGGTGAACCCGAACTGGTTGCAAGTGCCATTGCAGAGCATTATCAACCGCTTGGTGCGGATTCACCCTTACCTGAAACCGAAATCGGTGCAGTGCTTGCGATTGCAGATAAACTTGATACCATAGTGGGTTACTTTGGTATTGAGGAACGTCCAACAGGTTCACAGGACCCATATTCTCTAAGACGGCATGCACTCGGTATAATCCGCATTCTTCAGGACAGGGAACTGCCAATCTCAGTTGATAGTGTTCTCAAAAAGGCTAAATCTTTATATGAGGTAGAATTAACAGATGATACCGAGGGAAGTGTCCTTAATTTCTTTAGAGATCGTTTGCGCGTGATAATACAGACACTTGGATACACACCAGACATTGCTGATGCGGTGTTAGCTGTCGGTGAAGTAGACATAGTGGATATACTCAACCGTGCAGAAACGCTTGCTGAATTTCGCTTGACGTCTAATTTCGAAGTAGTATATAATGCACTCAATCGGGTGTTGAGAATCTTACCTGAAAATGCACCGAAAAAAGTGGATAAAGAATTGCTCAAAGATGACGCTGAAATAGAACTCTACAATCACATTTCAAATTCCAAATCCAACTTAGAAATAGCAATTCAACAGCATGAGTATATGAAACTGTTGATTTACTTAACAGAACTGCAACCCGTTATAGATCGGTTTTTTGATGACGTTCTCGTTATGGCGGAGAATTCGGCTGTACGCTCAAATCGAATAGCTTTGCTAAATTTGATTGCGGGACCTGTCTATGCTGTAGCCGATCTTACGAAATTGGTAATTGCGGGAGAATAGTCTCAATTTCAGGACTTACGCACCCAACAGTAGGCGCGTTGGAAACCGAAAAAATGCTGAATATTACACCTTTTTCGTCATAATTCTTCATCAAATCATGAAAACTGCGTAATACCAAATAAACGGAATTTATCTTTTTCCAACGGTAGGTGCGGTTTCCTAACCGCACACTTAGCAAGACGAATCACGCTAATTGGGTATAAGTCCTGAATTTATATTATGAATATCAAAAAGTATCTCCGTTCTTTAACTGATTATTTTTTCACGGATATTAAGATATTAAGTTCTTTTGAAAACGCTTTTACTAAGATCGTAGAAAAGAGCAAACCTGCTGTTGTCAGCCTTACCATAGATAAAGGTGAAGAGAAAAAGAACACTACAGGCTCAGGTTTTATTTTTCGGAAAGATGGTCATATTTTAACGAATGAACATGTAGTGAATGGGGCAAAAAGTATCACGGTAAGATTATTCAATGGTAGTACGTTTGAAGCAAACGTTGTTGGGGGCGATCCGAACACTGACATAGCGGTCATAAAAATTGAACGTGACAAAGAGTTTCCGTTTCTCTCAATTGCGGATTCCAAAAGCGTTAGGGTTGGCCAATTTGCTATTACTATCGGTGATCCGATAGGTTATAGACAAACTGTGACTGCTGGTATTGTTGGAGGTATAGATCGTTGTTTTCACACGAAAGATTCAAAACTTTTTCAATATCATAATAATTACATCCAAACAGATGCTTGGATTAACCCAGGCAGTAGTGGTGGTCCTTTACTTAATAGTAAAGGAGAAGTTATAGGTATAACTTCCTTAAACCCGGGAGAGGGATCAACCTTAGCGATTAATAGTGAACTCGCGAAAACAATTGGAGATCAATTGATTTCGCACGGGAAAGTTATCCGTGGCTACATTGATGCGAAAATGCAAAGTGTATCACAAGGTATCAAAATTACAGAAGTGGAACCTTGCACATCAGCATCCGAATGTGGTTTAGAAGTTAATGACATTATAGTTGAATTTGATGAGGAACAGGTACCCAAACTTTATGGATTCAGATTGAAGGTTGCGGAGTGCCAGATTGGCAAGCAATATCCGATCAAAGTGTTACGTAAAGAACAGGAAATCACAATCAATTTGACTATTGATGAGATGCCACCTAAATTAGTAGGTGGTTCTGTGAAAACGAAGTCTGTTTCTTGGAAAACGCTTGGTTTATCTGTACGTAATTTAGAAAATGGCATTTATAAAAGATATTCCTACCTAAGTGAGGAAGATAAGGGCATAATCGTTGAGAAGGTTAAAAAAGATTCCCCCAGTTTCAATGCGAATATTCCACGTAACGCACTCATCATTGCAATTAATGGACAAGACACTAATGATGTTCAAACTCTTGAGACGTTTCTACAAGAAAATCAAGACATATCAAATGTGACTCTTGATATTAAAAGTATTCATGGCATTGAAAAGGCAACGGTGGAGTTGAGTAAAGATTAGGTTATAGTGGAAGTCTGTAAAAGTCTTATATTTCTGATACCTTGATTTCTGTTGAGTTTGTTGAGGCAAAATTATATGCAACAATATACTATTATCTGTATTCATTTCATCATTTGTATTGTTCTTCTTATTGGTTGTGGAGAAAAAGAGGACAAGGATATTCTTGCAGCACGAAAGGCAATTGTTGAAGGAGATTATGCTGCAGCGGAAATTTCAGTAAAGAATTCGCGCACTAATGATTCAGACAATCAGGAAGCGGTTTATCTTGATCGATTACTTGTATTACGTAGCAACACGGATACAAACAGTTGGCATCAAGCCATTGGTCAGATATTAGCACATCTTGCAACGTTGAATTCCGAGATTGACGCGATATCAATATTGGAGGACCCTGATTCAGATGAACTTGATCAACAGGAACGACATATTCGGGCACGTAACTCTATATCAGGATTGTTGTCAACATCGCTTGCCCTGGCAGTTGAGAAAAGACCTGCGCTCCTTTCGGATTTAGCAAAAAGACCAGATGCTGTCGTTGTGACGGGTCTGTTAGAAGCAAGAAAATGTTATCAACCATCAGTACGCATTTCAACATCAAAACTATTACAGAAATTTCAAAGCGATACAGTTGTAGCAGATTCTTATATCACCTTATTGCAGGAAGATGCTACCCTCCACCAAGATCCGCAAATTCGAAAAGCAGCCATACAGGAATTAGGTACAATTCAAGATAACAAACTAATACCAACGTATAAAACAATTTTTAGCAGAACAGACGAAGTGCCCGATTTAGCATATACTGCTATCGTAGCAGTTGGAACGCTATGTAAACCGCAATTTCAACCGAATCCAGAATTAGTTCCTGTTCTTCAATTAGCAACGCGAAACAACAATGCACAAGTTAGAATGCATGCTGCGAAACTACTTGGTAGACTTCAGTCGGAAGCAGCTATCGTTGATTTGGTTAAGTTATTAGCAGATTCTAACGGATTTGTCCGAAGCACAGCAATAGATGCAATTGATAGAATTGGACTACCTGCAGTTGACACGCTTTTAAATATACTTCATTCCAGTGGAAGAAGTATCATTCCTGATGAAGACAATGGCTATTCCGATCAATACCGTTTTATTGCAAGTGCATATATTGATGAACCTTGGAAGAAAAAATTTCGTTTGAGAGCACAATCAGCGGCGATAGATACTTTGGGAAGACTCAGAGCAGAGTCCGCTGTTTTACCTTTAATTCAACTACTTAGGAATGAAGATTTAAAAGGAGCAGCCCGTGCTGCATTGATTGCCATGCGCGGATTAGCCGTTCCTGCACTCATTGAAGCACTACAGACAAGTGAATTACCTATTCAGATTGAGTCGGCAAATGCTTTAAGCAGTATCGGTGACAGACGTGCAATTCAACCATTTGTTGACATCTTGACAGGGGAAGCACCTAAAGAAGTTAAACCGATTGCTGCAAAAGGTTTGGGTGACATGAGAGCACGTGGTACAAACAACGTAGCAATAGACGCACTTACAGCAGTTCTGGATCTGGATGATACAACGGTGACACACGCAGCGGAAGCACTTGGTAAAATAAATGTGTCTTCAGAAGTGACGATACTCAAACTGATAGCAATTTCAATGGATAAGTTGCGTAGAGAAACTGTGCGTTCTGCAGCAATGAATGCTCTATGGCAAATGAAACCCGCAAATGCAACCCAACCGATGTTATTGCTTTTACTAAGTGATGATACAAGTGCTGTTATCCGAGCAAACGCTGTAAAAGTACTGAGTCGTATTAAAAACACGAATACATTACCCGTGCTGTTTTGGGTATTGTCAATGCAGTATGATGATATTTCCGATTTCCAAAGACAAATGAAACGGCAATATAAAACACTTGAAGCATTGCGAACCCATCTTGATTCATTGAAAATTGAGTGGACAGCAGACTATCCACGTCCGTATTATAGGATTTGGGGTGAGCTTAAACCTGTCCCCAGTCTTGTTCGTAGTGAAGTTGCTCGTTCTCTCGGTATTTTCAAGGGTGATTCTGTTGTTGAACCCCTTGTAAATGCATTAGCAGACGATCAACGCGCCACGGTTCGACGTAGTGCTGCATGGGCACTTGGTAGAGTTGGAGGGGATGCCGCAGTAGATGCATTGATTACTGCTTTAAAGAAAGACAAACAGGGGTTTGTACGGCAAGAAGCTGCAATAGCTTTGGGGACGATCAAATCAGAGAAAAGTGCTGATCCGTTACTTGATATAATTAGGACTGATAAGTATGAAACCGCACGTCTTGAGGCGACTAAGGCTCTCAGGGAAATAAATCCTGCGCTTGTAGATAAAGCATTAGTTGATATTATAAAAAAAGGGCTCGGTAGTTTTGAAGAAGGTTATGAAGTGTTATCAGTTCAAAATGAAGTTATCGGTGCTCTTGTTACCAACGGAAATGCGACAACAACCGGCTTTCTGCTTGACGCGCTAAAATCTGTAGACGATGAATGGACTCATTGGGCAATCGTTTATATGTTGGGAGTTATACATGATAGTTCAGCATTGGACACAATGCTTGAAGCGTTGGATAATCCGAGTTTTGTTATACGTAAAGAAGCAGTGACTCGACTTGGTGGATTTAAAGACCGAAAAACTGTGGATCCTTTAATAGCCATTCTTGAAAACACCGATGAATCTGTTACGATTCGTGCAGCAGCAATTTATTCACTAAATGTTCTTCGTGATGAACGTGCAGCTCCGGCACTCCGTGAAGCACTGAATGACGAGAACAGCGCTATAAGGTTACAAGCTGTGTCTGCTTTAGGTGGTATCAAAGATGCAAAATCAGTATTAAAATTGAGTGAAATGATAAACAATCTGTTAGAAACAGATGCTATTCGTGCTGCTGCTGTAGCTGCTCTTGGAAATATCGGAGATCCATCATCTGAAGATCTGTTTCTCCGTGCTATTGATGTCAGAATTGGCAATATCTCAAACAATGCAATTACTGCGCTCGGTAAGCTAAAAAGCACAATAGCGGTTCCTCGTCTTATAGAAATTTTGGAAGATAAACGGATTCCATTAGATACAAGCACTGCTGCTATAGCAAACTCCTCACCCCGGATAAAAGCTGCGGTAGCATTAGGGTCAATTGAGGGACCTGAAGCAACACTCGCTTTGGCGAATCGAATCATTGATGATACAGAGTTTATTGTCGCACTTGAGGATGCAGGAAATAGACGAAATTTAGCACTCAATGATAGGAAACGAAACTGGAGCTGGGAAGTAATTGTCAAATCTGCTAAGAAACTTCAACTACCTGAGTTCATTGCAGAAAATATGCAAACTCGTACAGAAGACAAATGGGAAGGAAAACCAATTAGAAATGCAGCGTCTGTTGCATTAGGACGCACTCGGTCACTTGATGTTCCTGAACTCAAAACAGCACTCGCTGAATCTGATGTTGATACACGAAAAGACACTGCACGGAAAATTGGAGAAACGGGATCAGTTGCCCTAATCCCTGACCTTATCCTTGTAGCAAACGGAGAAAATGAGGACAACAAAGATGTCCGACGATTAGCAACACAGGCTTTAGGAGAACTTGCTGACGCATCAACGACTGATCCGTTGATTGAAGTTTTGAATAACATAGAAAATCATATTGAAATCCGCAGAGACGCTGCGCGTGCTCTCGGAAAAATTGCTACGGATAGCGCGGTTTCAGCACTCAATGCAATGTTAACAGAGTTGCATTCCAACCAAACTGAACGTGCCCTTCGTTTAGATGTTATAAGAGCCATGGGAGATGCAAAAAACAGCAGTAGTACAAACATTTTGGAAACGGTCTTGGAAGATACTGATGCAGATATCCATTTCCTTGCAGCGTCTGCGCTTTATGAAATTACTGGCAATGGATATGGTTATGATAGGTTATAATAAGGTAATGAGGGGGTAATTTCATGACACAACGAATAACAGTATCATTCCTGTTTATCTGCCTTCTGATGAGTTGTTCACAAGTTGAACACTCTTCAGAATACGTAAATATACCCGATGAAAAACTGGCAGAAGTTCTAAGACACAAATTAAATCTAAATCCAGTTGGCCGGATACCCAAAAAAGAGCTATCAGAATTAACTGAATTGAGGATACAATCCTATCAAAAAATAAAAAGCTTAAAAGGATTAGAGCATGCAACTGGACTTACAGACTTTAGGATATCTGGTAGTTATGAAATTGAAGACCTCTCCCTACTTTCAAACTTTACAAAGTTAGAGGACTTAGTTATCTCTTTCAATAGTGTCAGCAACATAAAACCGCTGGAAAAGTTAACAAATCTCACTGGGTTGACCCTCAATTATAATAGCATAAGTGACCTCAAACCACTTGCCAAGTTAACGAAACTTGAAAAATTATACATCGCGCGTAATCCAATATCCGATCTCACTCCGCTCAAAAAGTTGATGAATCTCAAGTCTTTGTGGCTTGTGGAAATTGAAGAGGTAAGAGACATTAGTCCTATCGCCGGTCTAACCCAACTCAAAGAGTTAACATTAGCTAATATACATATAAACGATCTTGCACCGCTCGCGGAACTGAAAAACCTGACTAAACTGAACCTAAACGACAATTACATTAGCGATATATCCGCACTATCCGGCTTGACAAACCTGACAGAGTTGAGTCTATACCACAATCTTGTGAAAGACACCTCACCGCTCGCAGAGTTGACGAACTTGACATACTTATTACTTCACAGTTCAATCAATGATATATCCGCACTTGCTGGATTGACAAAACTTGAAAATCTGATGCTCTATGCGAATTACATCACAGACATTACGCCGCTTGCTGACTTAACCAATCTTACTGAACTGAGACTTGAAGATAATCAAATTTCAGACATCACACCGCTTGCTGACTTAACCAATCTTACGACATTACGACTGCATAACAATCAAATATCGGACATTACACCGCTTCGTGGTATGACAAAGCTTCTTGTATTAGAACTTCGTAAAAACAATATCCAAGATGTTACGCCACTTGCAAATCTAACGAATCTTAACGCACTCTCCCTTGGTGGGAACAATATTACTGATATTTCACCACTTGCCAAACTAACAAAACTGACACATTTAGGTCTTGCTTATAACGCTATCAAAGACATCAGTGTTGTTGAAAATTTCACTGCTTTAGAGGAGCTAAATGTAAAACAGAATCCTGTCCAAAATTTGACCACGATTGATAAGATACAGAGTCATAATCCGGCATTACTTCAACCACCAACAAATAGACGGAGTAGAGAAACGCCTGAATTCGGTTATGTTGTTGCACGGCACGAAACGCCATCCGGTCTACCTACATCGGCCAAAGCACGACTCGGCAAAGGCGGAATCAATGTTATGCGGTTTTCACCAGATGGAACGCAATTGGCTGTCGGTACCGATGTCGGTTTGACAATTTACGATGTCTTTTCTGGAAATGAAAAGGGAATAGGCAGCAAAATAACTGCCGAAATCAATGCTATCGCGTTTTCCCATGACGGTAAGTTGCTTGCGTGTGGAGGTGCCTCAAACCCAGTGATACAGATATGGAATCTACAGTATGGAAAAGAATTACCCGCCATTCCAGTCCCCGATGGTGGCAGGATAAATGACAGACTGAAATATGCGGTTACTGCTTTAGCATTTACAAAGGATAATAATAAACTGATTAGCTTGGATGATGACGGAAATGTAAAACACTGGGATATAACAGTTGGTAGTAATACACCTATATTAGACATAAATACTTACGGAGATAGTAACAATGTGTTTTCAATCTCTCATGACGGCAGTCATTTTGTATCACACACATATAAGGATAAACTTAAGATATGGGATACAACGAAAGACGAACCCATTGCAACACTCAAGGGGCATTCCCGTTTCCTTGATGGATGGCGACCCTTCAAAGATAAAAACAAACGACAAAAGGCAGATGTTCTTGCATTAGACTTCTCTTATGATGGGAAATATATCGCAAGTGGTAGTAAAGACATGACGGTACGTTTGTGGGATACGAAACGCCGCAAAAAACGCCATACGTTGAAAGGACATACAGGATGGGTTACCTCTGTTGCATTATCAAAAGATGGCAATACGGTCGCAAGCGGTGATACTGATGGTATACTCCGATTATGGGAAACAGAGGATGGTAAAGAGGTAGCGACACTCAAGGGTCATACTAATTCGATTGTCGCATTGAGATTCACGCCTGATGGGAAAACACTTGCAAGTGCCAGTGCTGATGGCACAATACGATTCTGGGAAGTAAACAGTGGTGAAGAAATAAAGGTCTTTGCAACTGGACACACAGAATCGGTGAAAGCCATAGCGTTCTCCTCAGATGGTTTTACCCTTTCATGTGCAATGTTCAATGGAACCGTCCAAAAATATGACATTGCAACACAGAAACAACTCTCAACCCTTACTACCGAGTCGCAAATCGTCGCCGAACAGGTAGTGCTTACACCTGACGCATCGCTGTTAGCATGTAAACCCTTAGAGAATCCTATAGTTTTCAATATAAAGGGAACAGAGTACGATCAATACGCTTCGTCTCACCGAATTCCGGGAAATTTTAGGGTATGGGATGTGTTGACTGGTAAAGAACTCCCCACGCAGATGTCCGCAAGAGACATCGTCTTATCACAGAATAACAAATATATTGCAAGACACAAATGGAATCAGATCAACGTATCTGATGTGAGAAATGGGAATGATCTCTTTCAGATTGACATTGAAAATGACTCAATACTCTTCTCACCCAACAGCAAGCTACTTGTCACAGGTGAATGGTCTTCTAACCCATCAGAGATATGGGATGTACAAGAACAGAAACGGCTTGCAACGCTTGGTACAGGTGATGAACCGATTGTATTTTCTGCTGATGGAAATATACTCGCCTGTAATCATAGTAATGATGTTATTTTTTGGGACTTGAGTGTACCAGAAGAACCACTCTTTATTGGAGAGATAGGTGCATTTCACTCATCTCTGTATAACAGTTCTAATACAATATCTCCTGATAACACCATTTATCTCCAATCAAAGCATCTCTTGGATGATTGGTTCTGTGAAGCACAGATTCAGTTATGGGATATCAATAGTGGAAATATGTTGTTAACACTCTATGGTCATACAGAATCAATAAATACGCTAACCTTCTCACCCGATGGAAAAACGCTTGCAAGTGGTTCTGAAGATGGTACTGTGCTATTGTGGGATTGGGATGACATCCTAAACGATGTCCGATTGAAAAACAGACTGGGTGATGATAGATAAGCAATTTAGTGAGATTGTTTATTGTCTGAACGTGTAGATGCAAATCAAAGGTTACTAAAGGCAAATCATTGCAATTTAGACAGGTAGTCAATAGAAACCAAAAAACTGAATTTGTGATCTTTCATAAGAATGGTAAAATTCATTAACATTAAAAAGGAAACGCTTATGGCATTTTTTGAATTACGTCAATATAGAACGCAACCCGGTCAACATGAGAACTGGGTGAAATACATGGAAGAAACGGTGATACCGTTCCAGATTTCTAAAGGCATGGTCGTCATTGGTAGTTTCATCGGTGAAGAGGAAGATGACCTTTACGTCTGGATTCGTCGGTTTGAAAGTGAGGAACAACGTGAAAAACTATACGCAGCGGTTTATGAAGATGAACGTTGGGTAAATGAAATATCTGCGCGTGTGGGGGAACTCATTGATAGAACAAAGATCGTTGTTACACGGATGGAACCGACCTCAATATCGCCACATCAATAACAACAATGGAGATGGATTATGAACGCTGAAGAAAAATATCTGTTTGACCTGTGGGGATATGTCAATATTGAGGGCGTTTTAGGTGCAGATGAACTTACGGAATTGAATGCACTGATTGATGCACAAGACTATCCGGAACCTGCTGACGATAACATCCATTCGCAACGATTTGGTGGATTCTTAAAATGGGAAGACGAGGCTTTTCGCAATCTTCTGAACCATCCCCGTATAATGCCGTGTTTAGCAGAGATCGTCGGTCCAAAATTCCGACTTGACCATGTTTATGGTATCCTGATGATAGATGGTAACCCTGGTGGCACACTACATGGTGGTGGCACACCTTACGATCCATCACAGTATTATGTCTTTCGTAATAATCGGATGTATAATGGTTTGACAGTTGTATCTTGGGCATTGACAGATATGCTACCTGGACACGGAGGATTCTGCTGTATTCCAGGTAGTCATAAGAGTAACTATCCGTGTCCACCGCAGTTCCGTCCCGTTGAGAAAAATAACACATGTATGGCACCCGTACATCAAAAAGCAGGTGATGCTGTCATCTTCACGGAAGCGTTGACACACGGCACATTGCCGTGGATTGCTTCACATCAACGTCGTTCCATTCTCTTCAAGTATTCCCCTGGACATGCTTCATGGGGACGAGAAAGATATGACGAAGCACTCCTTAACATGATGTCTGAGGAAGATCAGAAGTTGATGCTGGAACCGCCTTATGTTTCGCATCGAAAACCTGTTGTTTAGAATTGTTTTCTTGTAAAATGGGGTCTACATCCCCGAATAACCGATTTACTCAACAGCACTCGACTTATAGTTCAGGACTTACGCACTCAACGGTAGGCGGGGAATGCCTAAACGGCATTCATACCGTTGATTTGGTGCTTTGTAAGCGCGCCGGAAACCTAAAAAATGCTGAAAATTACATCGTTTTCGTCTTAATTCTTGATTGGATCATGAAAACTGCGTAAGTCCTGAGTTTTAATTTTGATTAGAATATCCTTTATTGCAATTATTAGTCATCAACTATTGTTTGAGAATTGAATGTGCAAATTATAAAAAGAAAAGTTTGACAGTCCATAGAAGAACACTGATAACCAATCACTAACAACCATTTAAGGAGAAAATATGCCTTCAAGACCTAATGTAGTATTTATGATCGCTGATGACCATCGTTGGGATGCCATTGCAGGTATGGGTGACCCGACGGTGAAAACACCAACGATGGATTCCCTAATGGAACGTGGTACGACCTACCAGCGAACGCATATAATGGGGTCCCTTGTAGGCGCTGTATGTGTTCCGAGTCGTGCAGCAGTTCTTACAGGTGCGAATCTATTTCGTAGTGGTGGAAATCAGATTAACCCTGATTTGGCGGTTTGGCCGCATGTGATGAGAGAAGCAGGATACCACACATTTTTTAGTGGTAAATGGCACAACGATAGGCAAACTTTTTCAAAGAGTTTTGACGATGCTGCTAAGATTTTCTTCGGTGGCATGGGTAACCAATATAAAGTACCAGTTTTTGATTTCGATCCGACAGGCAAATATCCTAAAGAAGATAGATATATTGGTGACAAGTTCTCTTCGACACTGTTTACAGACGCTGCTGTGCAGTTCTTAGAGGACTATGACCAAACAGATCCGTTTTTCCTTTACCTTTCCTTTACATCACCACATGATCCGAGGACACCTCCAGGAGAATATGCGACGATGTATTCACCTGAAGAGATACCACTTCCAGCGAACTTTTATCCTCAACACCCATTTGACAATGGAGAGATGCGAATACGAGATGAAAAATTAGCACCGTTTCCACGCACGCCTGAAGTTGTTCAGCAACATATTGCCGATTACTACGGTATGATCAGCAGTCAAGATTACGAAATGGGAAGAGTGATAGAAACGTTAGAAGCAAAAGGATGTTTGGATAATACAATCGTTATCTATACGTCTGATCACGGACTTGCTGTCGGTCAACACGGATTGTTTGGTAAGCAGAATCTCTATGAGCATAGTATCCGTGTGCCATCTATTTTTACAGGTCCAGGTGTCTCTGAAGGTGTAACAGTAGATGAATTGACCTATCTCTACGATGTTTTTCCCACTGTGTGTGATCTAACAGATATTGAATGTCCTGATACTGTTGAAGGTACGAGTTTAGTTCCGTTAATGGAAGGTTGTGTTGATAAGGTTCGCGATTCTGTTTTTGCTGCCTACAAGGACATTCATCGCACTGTCAGCGATGGTCGTTGGAAACTCATTCGTAATTATGTCTCTAAAGAAACTGGAAAAGGGACAGATTGTCTGCAGTTGTTTGATCTTGAAAATGATCCGTGGGAAATTGCAAACCTTTCGGATCTGACTGAACATCAGGATCGTATCAAGACATTGGCAGCTGAACTAAATAGATGGCAAAACGAGACTGATGACTTTATGAAAGATGTTCCGGTATTGTTGGGATAGTTCATTTGTTTACTTGTCTGAATCAGGTTTCTAATAAGAAACTTGGTTCAGACTTAAGAATAAACGTTACTTAGTCAATTATTGAGTACGTAACATTTTACCAATAACGAGTAAGCGTGCAGTTTGCTCAGCTGTGTCTGTGATCAATCGTTGTGCGTCCTCAACCGCCTCATCAAGTGACATTGGTGCTTGCGCTATTCCCACCATTGCATCAATCCCTTCGTCATAGACTTTCTCAGCTCCTTCTCCAATTCCACCCGCAATTGCAATGACAGGGATATTTTCTGCCTTTGCTATCTTTGCTACACCAACAGGTGTTTTCCCGTAAGCAGTTTGGTAATCAATTTGTCCCTCACCAGTAATGACAAGGGATGCGTCTTTCATTCGCTCCTTGAGATTGACGGTATCTATGACTATATCGACTCCCAGTTTTAGTTCTGCATTGAGAAATGCCATGAGTCCAGCACCTAAGCCACCTGCTGCCCCTGCACCTGGTATGTCATTATAGGATTGTCCAAATGTGTTTGTTAATATTGAATCATAGTGTTTTAGGTTTGCGTCAAGTGTCTTTACCATCTCTGGTGTTGCGCCTTTCTGAGGACCGTATACTTGTGAAGCACCATTTGGACCGGTCAACGGGTTGTTGACATC
This sequence comes from Candidatus Poribacteria bacterium, assembly GCA_963663765.2. Classification (GTDB taxonomy): domain Bacteria; phylum Poribacteria; class WGA-4E; order WGA-4E; family WGA-3G; genus MSPOR6. Next base: position 445,762 of record CAXXUA010000005.1, read on the forward strand.
ACACGCGACAACTGTTTCTGTATCAGCAATTGCAGGGTGTAGGTCAGTCAAATCAATAGATTCCAACTTTGCTAATCCACCCCCTCCACGTTCAATTGGTATTCCATTTTTGTTGGTGAATTTCACGCCAAGTGCTTCCGCCATCCCAAATCCACCATCGTTGGTTGCACTTCCGCCTATACCGATGATGAGTCGTCTGCAACCTGCATCTAATGCAGCATTTATGAGTTGTCCGGTACCATAGGTAGATGTTTTTAGGGGGTTTCTTTTTTCAGTAGGGACAAGTGGAAGACCGGATGCTGCTGCCATTTCAATGACAGCGGTCTTACCATCAGCAAGTATTCCAAATTTGGCATCTATTTCGTTATCAATTGGATCAAGTACTTGCGTAGTCTTGATTTTGCCATCTGTCGCGTCTACAAGAGATTGGACGGTACCTTCTCCACCATCAGCCATTGGAATTTTTTCAATGATAGCATCAGGAAACACGCGGTGTAGTCCTTGTTCTATAGCATATGCAGCTTGAAGTGCTGTTACACTTCCTTTGAATGAATCGGGGGCGACGACAATTTTCATATCAGATGATCAATGGATGTCAAAATTCCTATCTGTGCGAATTCATTTCTTCTTCAATTCACCCCATAGGACAGCTGCCTTGTCCTTAGCTTGGACACTCAAACTTCCCGGAAGTGGAGCAGTACTTTCCGCTACCATGAAATTATCCATTACAAAATGTGCAATTGGGACTTCAGATGTATAAACTATAAGACCGAGACAATCAATCGTAGGAAGGTTTGGTTCCTTAAACTCCAAGAGATGTTTTCCCTCAGACAACAATTCAAAATGTCCCTTATTAAAGACAATTTCTATATTATTTAGATTATCATATTTAACATCTGGTGCATCCTTGAATTCAATTGCAGACCAAATTGATTTGTGAAGAAATTTATAGGTGCGACGAGCTGTTCCTATTCCGTTTTCGTCATATTGGCCGATGAGAATTCCAACATTAGCGTTATGTGCTTCAAGGACATCAACTTTCACGCGAAGTTCTTCAGTATTTATGGGAAATCCAGAAAATACCATTTCATATTTTTGCCTGATTGCATGGGATTGTAGAGGTTGAACCCATACATCCAAAACTCCATCTTTCGCTTGCCAAGTGGATCTTTTTGTATCCGTTTGATGTTTTGGTTGTGTCCATGAATTAAGATTATCATCACTAAAACGTTCAACCCAAACGCCATCAATTGCAATTGGTTTATCATCACTGTTATCTTCAGGAACTTCTTTTGGAATTCTAAATGTGGAAACAGATGGACCGGAAATTTCAAAATCGTCCAGAGTTACAGTAGCGTTGTTGCCACAACTTTTTGGAAAAACAACAATTCCAAGGTAATCTATTGTTTTAAGTCTGGAACGGAAGTCAGTAATATATTCTCCATCTGAATGGAGATAGAATTGTCCACGATCAAACACTACATCAATTTCTGATAGGTTAAAACCAATCGTTGGTATCCCATTATTCATCACATTATCTGGTCCGCCTATGGTATGATTTGTGAATAGATATGCGTGTTGCATCACTTGATCATATAAACTGTTCGGTTTGTTCCCGATAAAGAGACCGGCATTTGCATTTTCTGTATCAAGGATTTTCAGTTTGACACGTAACTGTTCAGCATCTATTGGAAATGCGGTAAATTCATAACTGTAATTTGTACTATATGCTAAGAAATCATTGAGATTCAATCTGCCGTTACAGAAGGGTTGTGTTTGTACGTCGAACTGTCCGTGTTTTACTTGCCATTTGACTCTTTCACGTTGATGTTCACGTCTTGTCCAAGATTCCAGATCGTCATCATTGAAATCTTCAGTCCATGTTTTTACGTTCGGTCCAGTAAAACCTTCAGGAAATTCCGGTGGTACATTTTCTTGTAAGGGTGAGATATTCCAGAGTCTAATTTGGTTATCACTACCAACACTTGCGAGGAGGTTGCCATTTGGACTGAAAGCCACATCATAGACCGTTTCCTCATCCATACTTAGGGTATTCAAAAGAGTTCCTCTGTTTGTGTCCCATAGGTTGATTCCGCCGCTGTCCTTGCCGCATGCGAGTATCTTCCCATCAGGACTAAAAGCAACGCACAACATAATTCTACCGATTTCTCTTGGAAAACTTCGCACTAATTCACCTGTGTGACCATCCCATAAATCTATTCCATTCCAACCTGCACTTGCTAAAAAGTGTTCTTTTTTACTGAATGCGATGTCAAAGACATCTTGTATATCTGGCTTTAGGGTTTGGATGAGTTTACCTGTTTCAAGATTCCACAGTTTGATGTTTCCATCTGCACCACCACCATTTGCAAGGATTCTACTATCAGAGCTGAAAGCAATACCGTCGATTTTGTCCGCATGTAGGATTCTTATAAGATGATCTGTGTTGGGTTTCCAGAGTCGAATTGTCCCGTCTGTGCTTGCGCTTGCAAGAAAACTTCCATCTGGACTAAATGCAACATCGGTGACTTTGTTTGGATGTGCTTTGAAGGTTCTCAATAGTCTTCCGGTATTTGGATTCCAAAGATTTATAACTTTTTCATCTGCACCTCCGCTTACGAGTATATTTCCATCAGGACTAAATACAATTCCTCTCTCTGAATTTGCTTGTAAGGTTCTCAAGAGTTGACCGGTATGAGGATTCCATAGGCGTATTGTTGAGTCAGCACTCTTAGTCGCCAGCATATCACCATTGGGACTGAACTCCACAGATTTTACATAGTCCGTATGTCCTGTAAGTAATCTATCAGGGTCATCTGCAGCCATAGTTATCGATAGAAGAGAGAGACTAACCAGAAAGATTATAGCGATAATAAAGGTATTGATTTTCATAAACAGTGTCTCCATGAGTCTATAGTTAACAAACTTAGAATACCACTATTCAGTTCAATATATGGAAGGATGGGCGATACAGGACTTGAACCTGTGACCTCTTGCATGTCAAGCAAGCGCTCTAGCCACCTGAGCTAACCGCCCAGTTTGAAGAATTTGGAGGTGGCGGTCGGAATCGAACCGACGAATAGGAGTTTTGCAGACTCCGGCCTTACCACTTGGCTACGCCACCGAAAGAAAGCGGGAGACGAGATTTGAACTCGCGACCTCCACCTTGGCAAGGTGGAGCTCTACCACTGAGCTACTCCCGCATAGATATTTACAGCGTATCTCATCAATACGATTTATTTTCAAATTCACCGGATCACGTGTTGAGTAAATCGGGGTTAGAAACCCCTCCTACCATTTATGAGATAGGTTGTACAGCGTATCTCATAAATACGATTTATTTTCAAATTCACCGGATCACGTGTTGAGTAAATCGGGGTTAGAAACCCCTCCTACCATTTATGAGATAGGTTGTACAGCGTATCTCATAAATACGATTTATTTTCAAATTCACCGGATCAATTGTTGAGCAAATCGGGGTTAGAAACCCCTCCTACCATTTATGAGATAGGTTGTATTGTATAGAAACTCCAGTTAGAGCGTATGTATTTTAACATGTATTTACAAGGATGTCAAATTAATTCTTTTTTATGGGTGTGTAAAGTTTTTGTAGAAACCCAGATTTTAAAAGAAGTCCGTCCAGTTTCTATCAAAGCTTGCTTGACGTTAGGGAACTGTGGACATCGTAGGGGCGAGGTCTCCTCGCCCGCGTAAAACTTCTGTTCAGGCGGGGAGACCCGCCCCTACGCACAGTAACCAAAACTTTACACACCCCCATTTCAATTAGACATTGAAATAATTATAGTTGCGTGGTATAATTCTGATGTTTAAATTAACATTGAGAATCGCAAAATGAATTCTAATCCTTAAAAATAAAAGAGAGTTGAGGACTCTGATTCTATGAAACGAGTAAAGATCACCGGAGTTGAGCAAGAGATATCGCTGCTAATTCTGGGAACAATGATGTATTCACCCGCACAATATGAACATAGCACAAATATGCTTGATACGTTCTTTGATGCAGGTGGAAATGCTCTTGACACAGCACACATCTATGGAGGAGGGAATAGTCAAAAGTTAATCGGTCTCTGGATGAAGGAACGTGATAATCGTACAGAGGTGTTTTTAATAGATAAAGGAGGTCATCCACAAGGTGGAATTCCAAATCGTGTATCCCCCGAATACATAAAACAAGACCTTGACGAAAACTTGAAACGTCTTGAAACTGATTATATTGATCTTTATATGCTACATAGAGATGACATCAATATTTCTGTAAGTACTATAATTGATTATTTGAACGAAGAGATAGACTTAGGACGAATCCGGGCTATTGCAGCATCTAACTGGACACCCAAGCGTATTGTTGAAGCAAATACTTATGCAAAAGAAAACAAACTAAACGGTTTCGTTGCATGTAGTAACAACATAAGTCTTGCAGTTCCAATGGAACCTATGTGGGGAGGATGTGTTAACGTAGACGATGATGCAAGACGATGGCATATTGAAAGCCAATTTCCTCTTATGCCGTGGTCATCACAAGCACGAGGTTTTTTCAGTGGTGCATTCACACCTGAAAAACGTGACAATGGAGATATGGTACGGGTCTATTACAATGACGACAACTTTGAGAGACTTTCACGTGCTAAAAAGATAGGCGAAAAATATGGATTCTCTCCTATACAAGTATCTCTGGCGTATAGTCTAAATCTTCCCTTTCCGATTTTCCCTATTGTTGGTCCAGCGAATTTAGATGAGATGAATTCTTCACTTGGTGCATTGAATCTTGAACTTTCAGTTGATGAAATGGCATGGTTAAACCTTGAAACATAATAAAATCATCCTTAAATCTAAAATTGCAGGTAATAAATGAAAAACACATTTTTTGACATAAAACTATTTTTGCTACTTACGATACTAACCTTTAGTACTTTGCATTCAACTTTTGCACAAGAGAGTTGAGGAGCGTGAAGCAATCCCGCAATCCCTCGGAGCGGGATGGGTGAAGTCAGTTTGACTTCAGAAGATAAGAAATTTCAGACTTCTGTTAGTATGATGAGATGGTATGACGCGAAAGGCGGACACTTTGAAGATGAAGGTGTTTTCATTGATGGAAATGGAAACAGAACAATCGGTACAGTTCCAAATCACCGACATCATGTTACATTAAACGTTTATAGGATTGATGTCAGTTTAAAATACCAACTTGCTCCTCTATGGTCATTAGAAGCAAATCTCCCATTTGAGTCCAAAGTCCAAGAAGCCATTGTTGAGAAACTTGATGGTGTTGACTATGACGATAGACAATGGGCAGCGATTGTAGAGAATGGACGTATACATCATCGTGATGATGCCTACACAGGTCTTACTGATTCAGAAGTTTTTCTTAGTCATTATAGACTGGGTGTTATCACAGAAAATGATTTCTTGATGGGACGAATCGGTATGTCAATTCCTATTGGTAAAACTGAAGAAGATCCTTGGGAACTTGGCGAAGCCGGACTTGAACATCTACATTTACAATTTGGAACAGGTACTTTTAACCCTATCATAGATTTACACTACAATCTACCGATATATCAAGGAATAGCAGCGCACACCAGTCTTCGGACAAAACTACCGTTTTATGAGAATAGCAAAACATATCGGGGCTCCAGAGAACTTACATATACTGGGGGGTTGAACTATCGTTTAAATAAGTGGTTTGCTTTTCAAGCGGGTTATCTTGGTATATATCAGCCTTATGCGTATTGGGATGGTGAAATAGATAAGAATACAGGTTTGCTTTTTGGGATGGCATCTCTTGGGACGTCTATATCAACCCCATTTAACGTTCCCTTATCCGTTACGCTCATGCTTCCGCTTCATCAAAAAACGCTATATGATGATAGTGAGACTTTAGCTGATACCAATTATGAGGAAAGTGACGCATTTGAATTTGGTCCATTAGTCTCAATGACCGTCTTATATTCATTTTAGGTTCTTACTTGTGAACCATCCGTTAGTTCCAGAGACTTAATCACAACTTTTCCAACACAAGCATTTGCGGACAACTATAAAGGTAAAATGATAGCACAAAGCAGAGGAGTCCAAGTTTTTCAGGGAGTAATTAGTATAATTTTGGGTGCTGTCAGTGTTCTCTTAGCGGTTATGTTAAGTAGATCCGCTTACTCAACAGCGACACTTTTCACCTTTTTTGTAGTTGGATTGACACTCATTTTTTCTGGTGACTACCTTGTTAACCCTTTTGGTATGCCTGTAAATACTTTCAAGCAACAACTTCTCAGTGAGATGTGCCTGATCGCCTATGGCACATTTTACTTGAATATTGGTATATCCCGTCTTTTAAAGCCCTTGTTAATGTTCAACATTTCCCACTATTTACATCCTGTCTGGATTCGACGGGGGATAAGTACAATCGGTATATTGTTAATCATTGGAGGTGTTTACGGGATTTACCAATTAAGACGAACTGAAGGGATTGAATCCTCAGCGGAAGAATCATAGTAAAAGAAAAATATCCAAAAATAGCAGGTGATTCATCGTGCGATAATGACTGCATAACGAAGTGGTGTTTCTCCGATATTCTGTATACCGTGTAGTATCTGACAATCAACATGCACAGCCTCATTTGGACCTATAAGGTGTGTCTGCTCACCGTATAGGACTTCTCCGTCACCAGAAAATACGTAGAAAATTTCTTGACCGTCATGTGTGTGTGGTGGATGTGCGCGTTGCCCCGGTCCAACTTCGGATATATGTAAACTAAGTTGTTCCCTGTTTGCACCCTCTTCAAGAATATACCTATCAATGCCTTTGATATCAGTTCTAACTTTATCTACCATTGTAGTGCCTCCTGTATTTTATCAGGACTTACGCACCCAACGGTAGGCGCGCTTTGTAAGCGCGCTGGAAACCTAAAAAATGCTGAAAATTACACCATTTTCGTCATAATTCTTCATCAAATCATGAAAACTGCGTAAGTCCTGTTTATAATACTATTACTTCCTTGAATTCATGTCAAGTATAAAGAAGAATAAAGTTCCAGGACTTACGCACCGAACGGTAGGCGGGGAATGCCTAAATGGCATTCATACCGTTGATTTGGTGCTTTGTAAGCGCGCTGGAAACCTAAAAAATGCTGAAAATAACATCATTTTCGTCGTAATTCTTGACTAAAACATGAAAACTGCGTAAGTCCTGAGTTCTTTACTTTCATAGAAAGGAGAGTTATTCATTAATGTCAGAAAGAGAAATTCCATACCAAGACATAACAGGTCAACTCATTCTACGTGACCACCTTGCAGCAGACAGAACAATTCTTGCTAATGAGCGAACCCCCCTTGCCTATATCCGTACCGCCTTAACGTTATTTGTGGCAGGATTGTCTTTCGTCCATTTTGATATTTTAAATAGACCTGTGTTAGATGGCATAATTGGAAGTTTATTCATGATGATTGGTGCCATAACATTTTTTCTTGGACTATATAGATATAACAAAATGAAATCTTTAATTCGCGAGATCAAGCAGAAAGAATCAGCGGAAGGAATCACTGATGAAATTTAGAGAGGTAGTTGTAACTGGACAAAATCAGGTTGAACTGCAAACCGGTGAATTTGATGATTCAAATCTTTCACCGAATGAAGTTCTTATAGATACAGAATATACATTTATTAGTAGTGGTACAGAATTAGCGAACTACACTGGAAAAGAACCGAAAGTAATTCAGAAAGGCACTTGGTGTGCGTATCCGTGGCGATCTGGGTATGCAAATGTAGGGATTGTCCGGGATGTAGGAATGAATGTAAACAGCGTTGTTCCTGGAGATCGTGTCTTTACCTATGGACGGCACGCTTCAACCATCAGGTATTTCCAAGATAGGCTCATTGCTCCTGTTCCAAACACAATTGACCCTGCAGTCGTTGCTGCATCCCGCATGGCTGGGGTTGCTATGACAGCAATTATCGTAGCAGAAATCAATATTAACCCGTGTGTTATTGTTTTTGGTTTAGGACTTGTTGGTAATTTGGCATCACAGATGTTTCAAATTCAAGGGTGTCAAGTCATCGGAGTAGATCCTGTGAGAGAACGACGAGAATTGGCAGAACGATGCGGTATCACGGATACAGTCAGGGGTGATGCTGATGAAGTGCAAGCACAAATTCAAGCACTTACAAATGGTGGACTTGGTAACATCACCGTTGATGCTGTTGGACATAGCAGTGTCGTCATGCAAGCACTCCGTGCAACTGCAAACCATGGACAACTTGTGATACTCGGATCACCACGTGTTTCTGTTACTGATGATTTAACTACACTTCTCTCCGATATACATCTACGTTGGATAACAATACGAGGTGCCTTGGAATGGTGTGTTCCTATGTATCCAGAGATTGGCAGCCGTCCCTCCCAATACAGCAAACAACAGACTATTTTCAATTGGATTCAACGGGAACAATTGGATGTTGAATCTTTGATTTCGCATCGTCTTAAACCTGAGCAAATAAAAGAAGCCTATGATGGTCTTCTTAACGCACCCAATCTATATACTGGTGTAGTATTAGATTGGACAACACATTAAGGTATTAAGAACTTATCAGGACTTACGCAAAAAAGGTAGGCGTGCTTTGTAAGCGCGCTGGAAACCCATAAAAACGCTGATAATTGCATCATTTTCAACATAATTTTTGATTAAATCAAGAAAACTGCGTAAGTTCTGCTTATTATATGTGCATATATGTGAAGTTGTAAAAGATGATAAGAAATCATCACAGGAAATTTTCTTGAAAATTGCTACAATCTATGATATAATTAGTCTTAATATATATTGTAAAAATCATTGGTAGAACAAAAGTTAACTCCGTTGTGCTTTGTTTTATCTATAGCAATTCTAACAGAAAAAGGAGGTGAAGTAGATTGGCAATTGATGCAGCAAAGAAGAAGGAATTGATTCAACAACATCAAATACATGATCGAGACACCGGTTCACCAGAAGCACAGGTCGCAGTATTTAATGCTCGTATTAAGGAACTGACAGAACATTTTCAAACGCATAAAAAAGATCACCATTCACGATATGGACTTTTTCGATTGGTAGGGAAACAACGTCGTTTGTTACGTTATCTCTACAAGAAAGATGTCCCACGGTATTATCGTTTAATTAATGAACTCGGAATTCGCGACACAATCGGTGTACAAAGAAGTTAAAAATCCGCCGTAAGCATTTAGGAAATGAGGAGGAAATTGAGTGAAAGTTGAAATGCAACTCGGAAGTGAAAAACTTTCAATAGAAATGGGTAAAGTTGCTAAACAAGCAGATGGTGCCGTTTGGGTACAATACGGTGGAACAGTTGTCTTGGTGACCGTAGTAGCAGATGATAAAGAAAATGATTTAGACTTTTTCCCTCTAACAGTAGATTACAGAGAAAGATCCTATGCCGCTGGACGCATACCTACAGTATATGGAAGACGTGAACCTCGACCTGGAACATCAGAACAATTGGTTGCACGTCTAATAGATCACTGTATACGTCCACTATTCCCAAAGCAATTTAAAGCTGAAGTACAAGTTTTGTGCACCGTCTTATCATCAGATGGTGTTCACCCTGCAGATGTCCCCGCACTCATCGGCACATCTGCTGCGCTATCTGTTTCAGACATACCTTTTAGTGGTCCAGTAGCAGCAGTCACCATTGGGAAAAAAGATGGAAAATTAATTGTAAATCCAACCTATGAAGAATTACATTCTTCTGAGATAGAACTATTTGTCAGTGGTACATCTAATGCTGTGATGTCTGTTGAAGGTGGTGGTCACGAGATACCAGACGACGAAGTAATTGACACAATCATTGCAGCACACGAAGAGATAAAAGAAATTATCAAACTACAAGAAGGAATTGTCGCTGTTTGTAGTCAGGACAAACGTGAATATGAATCAAAAACTGTTGAAGATACGTTAAACACTCGTATTAGAGACCTTGCCACCATACGTATACGAGAATCTATAGGGATGGCAGACAAACAAATACGTGAAGATTACCTTGAACAGATTCAATCAGACATTCTATCGGAAATCCAAGAGGATACCCCCGAAGAAATTGATCCCAACGCTGAAAAAGACGCAAGGTCTATCCTAAGCGATATTGAAAAAGAGGAGATGCGGAAAGCTATCCTCAGTGAAGGAAAACGCGTTGATGGACGTGGTGTAAAAGATATTAGAACTATTTCAAGTGAAGTTGCTCTACTACCTCGTACACACGGTTCTGCGCTTTTTACTCGTGGTCAGACGCAGGCACTATGTGTAACGACACTAGGCACCTCTGGTGATGAAGATGTACATCGTGGTTTGGATGGAGAACACCGAAATGCCTTCTTTTTACACTATAACTTCCCACCCTATAGTACTGGTGAAGTGAAACGCATGATGGGTCCGGGACGAAGAGAAATTGGACACGGTTCGCTCGCACAAAAGGCACTTGAACCTGTCATTCCAAATAAGGAAGAATTCAACTATACTATTCGGGTTGTCTCAGAAATATTGGAGTCAAATGCTTCCTCTTCAATGGCTTCTGTGTGTGGTGCTACATTAGCACTTTTGGACGCAGGGGTGCCTTTAAAAAAACCTGTCGCAGGTATTGGTGTTGGTCTCATTAAAGAGGGTGAACAGGAAGTCATATTAACCGATATGCTCGGTACAGAAGATTTTCTCGGTGATATGGATTTCAAGGTCGCAGGAACAAAAGAAGGTGTGACAGCCGTACAAATGGACATAAAGATTGATGGCGTTACACCTGAGTTAATGCGGACAGCTATTCATCAAGCAAGGGAAGCACGTATCGCAGTTATTGAACAGATGAATTCTGTCATTAGTACTCCGCGCGAAGAGTTATCCCCCTACGCACCTCGTATCTACTCACTTCAGATAGCCACTCAAAAGATAAAAGACCTGATTGGTCCTCGCGGTAAGACCGTTCAAGGTATTCAAGAAGAAACGAATACCACCATCAATATTGAAGATGATGGTAAAGTTGAAATCGCTTCAACCAGTGCCGAAGATGTCAAACGTGCTGAAGAAAAAATACGTGAAGTTACTGCAATGCCTGAAATCGGGAAAGAATATACTGGTAAAGTTGTCCGGACAGCATCATTTGGTGCATTTGTTGAAATTCTCCCAGGTAAAGATGGATTGGTTCATATTTCACAAATGGGTGATGGTTATGTTCGTAAAGCTGAAGATGTAATGCAAGTTGGCGATGAAGTGACAGTGAAGATCTTGACAATTGACGATCAAGGTAGAATAGACCTGTCACTAATTGCTGCAAACGGTGTTCCACGAGAAGAACTTGAAACCAATTCTGAACCCGAGGATGGTTCAGGTGAAGGTGGTCAAGGTCAACGAGAACCCCGTGAACGCTCTAACTACAGAGATAATCGTCCTTACCGTGATTCGCGTGACAATCGGGACAATCGGGACAATCGGGACAACCGGGACAACCGGGATAAACGCAACAACCGATATGGACAGAAAGATAACTATCAGGATTCAAAAAATAGAAGATCACCACGTATTCCTAAAGGTAGGTTTTAATTTCTCCCTTGCGTTTATTTTTAATTGATTGAATCACTTCTACCTTATGAAGTATAAGAGTACAAGTTTTTGACGAAGTCCAGGACAAATAGAAAAACATCTACTTTGAATTGTAAGAGTGATGAGGACTTATCTCCAATGATGGGTGAATTTTTTAGAAATGACTTCTTGATTCTATTGAAATTCACCCGTTTTATCTGCATATTCTTAGATGGTGAGTATAATGAGAACACGGATCTCCAACGCAAAAAGAGAAGTAGAACACGCTAAAAGCGATATACTTGCTCAGAAATGGATGACCAATTTATTGGCTTTCATTTTAATTCTTCTAATCATTGTTTTTGTCATTCTATCAATTCCAGCAGTGAAAAGGCAAATTGTACACCTAATACGCATCTTATTATATGGCAAAGAGCAGAAACCTGAACGACCTAAGGTCTCACCTGTTGGACAATTAAATCCTCTCCTAAACCCATCATTTTCAATAAATGGAAATTGTAATGAATACCAATTGGTCTTACTATAGAAGCATCTTTTTACGGTATGTATACTCACCTTTCAAAAATTTATATAAAAAAAGCATACCAAAACACGCTTGTAATTACTTAGCAATACTTCTGATTTTTGGTATTGGTTTTACAGCATTTGGTATTATCAGCGGTTGCGGATATGTTTCTTCATCTTCGTATCTTGAACACATAGAAAGTATAAATATCCCACTTATAGATATTCAGGATGCCGATATTGCTTACGACAATGTGTCACAACGACCCTTTGATGAAATCATTCAAGAAAAACTAATAGAACGATTCAACCGTAAATGGAAAGATGGGAGTGATTCTGAACTGACTATCAGGATTCAAGACTACGATATAAGAGAACACGGTTTTGGTCCGAGTGGCAATGTAGAATTGTTAAGAATGAGTTTGCAGGTGGAATACCAATTCCTGGATAAGGTTAGAGATAATCTCATCGCAAAGGCAGACAACTACCTACAAATACACGACTTCTATATTGTTGAAAATCGAGGGGAACCTCCTGAAACAGTCGATCAAGCGAAGAATCTGATAGTTGAAGAACTCATAGATGACCTCTACAATCAGCTTGCAGAACAGTGGTAACTATGAAATTCCAAGGCACAATAGTTCTCTGTATTCTGTTCTTGATGATATTTATATCATGTCAACAGCAGGAAAACTTGATTTCTGTCCAACAAGAGGGTATTTATATATTTGGTACATGGTATGCTCCTACCAATGAGAATGTAAAACATACAAGAACAGAGATACTGAACAGTATTAAGTTACACAATCAAATAAGAAAAAACTCACTTCCATTAATTACGGATGTTGCACCTGAAACACTTTTGCCTCAGAATGGTGAAATTAATGACTGGGTTCGTTCACGCAAACCCACAACCTATAATCCTAAAACACTCTACGTAGATAGATTCATCCCATCTGAAGACGAAATTACAATATATAAAGAATTTGGATTTCAATCACAAGCAGAGGTGGAATTCCAAAGTCCAAAATACGAATCCCTCCCATTTATATTACTTGAGATATTTGATATGGGAACACCAGAAAACGCTTTCGGGATCTTCAGTGTCAACAATTATCCAAATCCAAAATTTGAGTGGATAGGATGTAAAGCGATAATTTCAGGAAAATACTTATGGTTTTGGAAGGGGAAATATTTCGTTCAAATTGAAGGCTATGGAATCGCAACCGGAATTCGTAACGGAATGATCGAATTAGCAAAAGTAACAGCAAAAAAGATACAGGATAAGCCACAAAAAATTCCTTTGTTTGAGTTACTACCAAGTAATTATATACGAGGTAGTGAAAGATTATGGTCAACCGATTGGACATTGCATCAAATTAATAAAACCTTACCCGATATTGTCCCTCAATTAGAGATCGGTGCAATGGGTGTATTTGCTAAATACTTACCAAAGAAACCAAAGAATAATAGAAGGCACTATTATGTCTTTGTTATAAAGTATCCAAGTGTAGCAACTGCTGAAAAAGCTTACACACTTTATCAAAATACCTTGGTGCAAGAAATGGTAAATTTTGAAATTCATCCGAATGCAGATTCAATACTTATTGAGCAACAGGTTGATTATTGAAGTAAAATACTTGAATTGATGGTATGGATTGAGTTATATTTTGCTTTTAGTAAAATTGCAACCGGTCAATCACTTTGAATATCACGTCATTTATACAAAGGACGCTTTTCTCCAGGAAAAAATTGCCGAATTGCAGAAAATTCGCGAATGGATTTATAGGTACTAACCCATGCAGAAACAATGATGAAACAAACGTATTCATCTAAAATGAAGCACTTTACGGTGAGTAATCAGGTTGACAATTCGCTGTGAATGTCTTATAATTAATCAGGTTGATAATAAGATAATAGTACTTACCATAGCATTGATAACTACGATTTGTATAGAGGTATATCAATGACAACGCGCCTTGAACAAGTTTTTACAGAAGCATCAAAACTTTCACCGAAGGAACAAGATGCCCTGGCGGATTGGATGCTTGCTGAACTTCGCTCTGAGAAAAAATGGGATAGATTATTCGCCAATTCTCAAGAGGTATTATCTAAATTGGCTTCTGAAGCAATTGCCGAGTATCGTAGTGGTCAAACAAGAGAACTTAATCCAGACCAACTATGAATTCAAGAACGACAAAACGCTTTCGCCAGATGCTTGTGAAATTACCAAGTAACATTCAACAACAGGCTAAGGAGGCATACAAACTCTTCATTGAAAACACACACCATCCGAGTCTACGATTCAAGAAAGTCCACAATACAGCTTCAATTTACTCCGTACGTATCAACATCAATTACCGAGCGGTTGGGGTTGTTGAGAATAGCGTAATTGTTTGGTTCTGGATCGGTCCACATACAGAATATGAGAAATTACTTGGCGAACTATGAGATTTAGGACTTACAAAATAATTGGGTTTGTGGTATCACGGTTTATAATGGCAAAAATAATTCACCAGGAATATAGATGTCAAACTTCAACAATGCACAACTCCTTCTAATGAATATCTTCTTAAAGACCTGACACAACCAGAATTTGCGAAAGGTTATCTTGAAGCTGCACTCCAAGATTTTGATAAAGATGGCAATAATGAGATACTATTACTTGCAATGAAAGATATTGCAGAAGCATAAGGCGGAATTGAAGGACTGGTCACATGGACATATCTCAGTCCACAGGTTCTCACCTATCTCCTTAGTCCCGAGCACCTGACACAATTGGATAAAGTGCTGGAGATTCTCTCTTGGTTAAAAGATACCCGCGACTCAGAACAAGCCGCCATGGAATAATACAATGAAAATCAAACCAGTTAAAGGTAGACCCATGCTGCACTGGGTAGGCAAACGTCCCTTTGACACGATCTATTTTGGCACGCATTGACATAGACCGCACCATCTTTGAAGAGTAAATTGACGATTTTCGCGCACAAATTGATTGTGTGTTGATTGATACGGACTACACAGGGGAACATTTCAATATAGTTTTGAGCGATGTACCAGAGAAAAAGGACGATTATGTTGAGGGAGAATATAAGGTATTACTGCCACGTCCAAAGGCCCGCGTCGCTGTGAAGATTATTGATATGCTTGGTGAGGAAACGGTTTTTGCGAAATGACATAAATTAATTCAAGGCACTTAAAAATATAATTTGCGTAATCAGAACATTTTCAGAGACGTTCATGTCTATAAATACGCTATCATGAAACAAAACAGATGAAAAGAACACCGCTTTATGAAGTACACAAGTCCCTATATGCAAAATTCACCGAATTTGGTGGGTGGGAAATGCCTTTACAATATAGCAGTATTGTAAAGGAACACCTTGCCGTACGTGAAACTGCAGGCTTGTTTGACCTATCTCACATGGGAGAGATTGACATAAAAGGGAACGGTGCAAATGAATTAGTGCAAAAACTTACCACAAACGACACCAGTCGACTGGCTGATGGTCAGGTGCAATATACACTAATCTGTAATGAAAGTGGTGGTATAGTCGATGATATTTTGATTTATAGGTCTGAAGACAATAACTATACACTTGTTGTTAACGCTGCTAACATTGAAAAAGACTTTGATTGGATTAAAACACATAATGATACAAAGGCTGAAGTGAAGGATGACAGTGATGATACAGCAATGATTGCACTACAAGGTCCAAGATCAATGGACATACTTGTGCGTTTCACTCCCGAAGAACTTGCTTATGAAATCAAGTTCTTTCGGTTTGAAGTTAGTAGGGTTGCAGGAAAAAATACCGCAATTTCAAGAACCGGTTATACGGGTGAAATCGGTTTTGAGTTATATCTTAAGTCAGAGGATGCCGAAGATGTGTGGAATGAACTCTATCCAGTTGTGATTGAGGAAGGAGGACTACCAGTCGGTCTTGGTGCGCGCGATACGTTAAGACTTGAAGCAGGATTACGCTTATACGGTATGGACATGGATGAAAACACAACACCTTATGAAGCAGGACTCGGACGTTTTGTTAAGTTAGACACAGACGATTTTATCGGTAAAGATGCTCTCCTTGTACAGAAGGACACTGGAGAATTAAAAAAGAAATTAGTTGGTTTTCAAATGTTGGACCGTGCTGTTGCGCGTTGTGGGTATACCGTCTATCAGAACGACGAGGTTATCGGCAAAGTGACAAGCGGTGCACCTTCACCGAGTCTGAATTGCAATATTGGATTTGCATCCATCACAAAAAACTCAGGGAACAACATAGAAATTGAAATTAGAGACAAACTGTACCACGCGAAAATCGTGAAGGTGCCTTTTATTTAATGAAATTACAACATGCTGTGGCAATATTATGGGCTTTTGCACAAAAATCCTATTATGTTTATCAAGAATCACGACAAAACCCCTACCTTTAGGTAGTGGAATGTAGTCGTGCTAAGTGCTTGTGTCAAGAAAAAACTTGATTTTGGTTTAAAACATGAGATACTCATTATACCAGTTCAGTGTAGGTGCTACTAACACCTACACACCTTTAGTAGAGGGAACTGACGTCTTCATAGGACTGGAATATGATCATGCTAAAAACACATAAGATTGCATTGAATCCAAATAACAATCAACGAAAATGGTTTGCACAACAGTGTGGCTATGCGAGATTTGCATATAATCATGCATTAGCAGATTTCAAGTCTGCATTGGCAAATGATGAGTTCTTATCCGCTGCGAAGTTAAACACTCGATTTAATATTGCTAAGAAAGCACATGCTTGGACTAAAGATATGGATCAGGTTGTAGCCAATAAAAGCATATTTGGTAACTTGTCTGCTGCGCTTGCGAATTGGGTTGGTAAACGTGCGAAGTTTCCGAAGTTCAAGAAGCGTGGCAAAAAGGACGCATTCACCACAAATAATCAATCTGTAGAAGTTGAAGGTAAGCGTATCAAACTTCCTAAGATTGGTTGGATTAGAATGTTTGAATCATTGCGTTTTGTGGGTAAGATTATGAAAGTGACGATCTCAAGGACAGCACATCGTTGGTTTGTATCTATCACCATAGAAACAGAGGACACCGAAGCAGTTGATAACTCAACGCACCCTGTGATTGGTATAGATGTAGGCATAAACACACTTGCCACATTGAGTGATGGCACGAAATATGATAATCCAAGACCCCTGAAACGATATGAAAAGAAGTTAGCAAGAGAACAACGTAGATTAAGTAGAAAAGTTTTCAAGTCTAACAACTGGTTCAAACAAAAACACAAGTTAGAACGTATCTATTATCGTATCGCTTGTATCCGAAACGATGCACATCATAAAGCAACTACAGAGATTGTCAACCTCACATCCGCGATCGGTATTGAGACACTCAAGGTTACTAATATGCTGAAGAACAGAAACCTCGCAAAAGCATTGTCAGATACAGCATTAGGCGGTTTCCTGCTAAAACTCAAGACAAAAGCGGAAGTGCGCGGTATACCTGTCAAAGAAGCAGATATGTTCTTTGCAAGTAGTAAAACCTGTTCCGGTTGTGGACACAAAAAGAAAGACCTAACACTTTCAGAAAGAATGTATCACTGCAGTCAATGTGATATGTCTATAGATAGAGATGTCAACGCTGCAATAAACTTGAAACCAACTACGGTGGGACACACCGAAGGTCACGCCTGTGGAGTGCAAATAAGACCCAACGCTGTTCAGAAAAGGGCACGAGACACGGAAGCAGGAAAAGTCGTTTGGAAACAACTCAAACCGTTTCCAATATAAGAACTAAGAACCCCAATGTTTTAGCTTGGGGAGTATGTCAGTCGTTCCAGTAGTATTATTTACAATCCCATGTTCACAGTTTATCTCAGATAATCCTACGGCAAAAGAAATATACCCAAATATTGGGAAATGAAACCTATCAGATCCATTCAATTGTCCAAAATCATTCTTGTGGGAAGGGTTTGGAACCTTGAATTCAGATCCTCTGTAAAAAATTCGGAGTTATAAAAACATTCAAACAAAGAAATTTTATGACAAATGAATGTCTCTGTGAAACCTATTGGATTATTTAACGACAACATAAAAACGTGAAGGAAACATAGATGATTCCAAAGAATTTAAAATACAATGAAAGCCATGAATGGGTTAGACAAGAGGACGACATCGCTACTATAGGCATCACAGACTATGCACAATCCGAAATACAGGATATAGTCTTCGTTGAATTGCCAGATGTCGGAACACATATCACACAGAAGACAGAATTCGGAGTAATAGAATCTGTCAAAGCAGCCTTTGATCTATACGCACCTGTCAGTGGAGAAGTAATTGAAGTGAACGAATCTCTACTTGATGCTCCAGAACAAATCAATGAATCTCCTTACGATGACGGTTGGTTTCTCAAAATCAAGATGACAGATTCCAATGAACTTGACGAACTGCTTGATGCTAATGATTATCAAGCACATATTGAGGCGGAGCATGCTTGAAAAGGAAAAGTTTAACTTCGCTGATCGGCACATAGGTCCTTGGCCTGAGGACGTTCAACAGATGCTGACAACACTCGGATATACTTCAATGGAAGCATTCATTGAGGATGTTGTCCCGTCAGATATACGTTTAACCTCCCCACAAAGTCTAAACATCGGTGAAAAAGCCAACTACTCTCAAGGTCTTTCAGAGGATGAAGTAGTTGAAGCATTAAAACACCTTGCGAGCCAGAATCAAGTTTACCGTTCCTATATCGGAATGGGTTACTATGACTGCTTCGTTCCCCCAGTCATCCAAAGAAACATCCTTGAAAATCCCGGTTGGTATACCCAATACACACCCTATCAAGCAGAAATTTCTCAAGGTCGTTTAGAAGCGTTGCTCAACTTCCAAACAATGGTGATAGATTTAACCGGACTGCCTGTCGCCA
Organism: Candidatus Poribacteria bacterium; assembly: GCA_963663765.2. Taxonomy (GTDB): domain Bacteria; phylum Poribacteria; class WGA-4E; order WGA-4E; family WGA-3G; genus MSPOR6. Next base: position 464,782 of record CAXXUA010000005.1, read on the forward strand.
ATGCTTCACTGCTTGATGAGGCTACTGCTGCAGCAGAAGCTATGGGAATGTGTTATGCAAATGTACCAAGTGAGATCAGTCGTATCTTTTTTGTATCAGAAACCTGCCATCCGCAAACAATCGCTGTACTGCAGACACGTGCAGAACCCCTCGGCATTGAGTTAATTATCGGTAATCATTGGGATGTCAATTTTGACACACCAATATTAGGTGCAATCGTTCAGTATCCCGCAACGGACGGATCGATTTATGATTACCAACAATTCGCTGAACAGGTGCATGCAGCAGGTGGATTATTTGTTACTGCAACAGACCTTTTAGCACTCATGCTCTTGAAACCGCCAAGTGAATTCGGAGCAGACATTGCCATTGGCAACTCACAACGGTTTGGTGTTCCACTCGGATATGGGGGTCCGCATGCAGCATTTCTCTCTACGCATGAAGAACTCAAACGCAGCATCCCTGGTCGGATTGCTGGTGTCTCACACGATGCAAACGGGAATCCTGCAATCCGTTTAGCACTCCAGACACGTGAACAACACATCCGACGCGAAAAGGCTACGAGCAACATCTGTACAGCACAAGTACTCCTTGCAGTGATGGCAGGTATGTATGCAGTTTATCATGGTCCTAAAGGACTTAGACAGATTGCTGACCGTGTCCATACGCTAACTTGTACTCTACGTAATGAACTTGATCAACTCGGTTTTCCTACTGGAGATACCCCCTGTTTTGATACACTCTATGTTAATGTTGGTACACAAAATATTAAAAAAATACTTAATACTGCTAAAGCAAAACAGGTCAATCTACGTGCAATTGATTCATCACACATTGGTATTTCACTTGACGAAACTACGACACATGCTGATGTTGAAGACTTGATAAGACTCTTTCCAAATAATACTACTGAAAAACAAGACAACAAACCTATTGAAATTAATATCCCTAAAGAATTACGACGTACAACCCCATGTCTTACCCATCCTGTTTTCAATAGTTATCATTCTGAAACAGAGATGCTCAGATATATCCATAGATTGCAAACGAAAGACCTTTCTCTCGTAAACGCAATGATACCACTCGGTTCTTGCACCATGAAACTCAACGCGACAACAGAAATGGTGCCTGTCACATGGCAAGAATTCGGGGGTTTGCATCCATTCGTTCCAAGTGAACAGGCACAAGGATATCATATCTTATTTGAACAGTTAGAAACATGGTTAGCAGAGATTACTGGTTATAGTGGTATTTCATTGCAACCAAATGCTGGCTCACAAGGGGAATATGCAGGATTGTTAGTCATCCGGAAATACCATCAAAGTCGAAACGAAGACCATCGCGATGTGTGCCTTATACCAACATCAGCACACGGCACAAACCCCGCAAGTGCAGTTATGGCGGGTATGAAAGTTGTCGTCGTCGCATGTGATACAGAAGGTAACATTGATATAAATGATCTACAAGAAAAAGCTGAAGAAAATCAAGAAACACTTTCCGCAGCGATGATTACCTATCCTTCAACGCACGGTGTTTTTGAAGAGAATATCCATGAGATCTGTGCAATCGTTCATCAATACGGGGGTCAGGTATATATGGATGGTGCGAATCTCAATGCACTTGTCGGATTGAGTCAACCTGCAGCCCTCGGTGCTGATGTCTGCCATCTCAATTTACACAAGACGTTCTGTATTCCACACGGAGGCGGCGGTCCAGGTATGGGACCTATCGGTGTGAAGGCACATCTAACAAATTTCTTACCTAATCATCCTATCGTCAAAGTCGGGGGAACCCATGGAATTGGACCTGTGTCGGCAGCACCCTGGGGAAGTCCAGGAATTCTACCTATCTCATGGACATACATTGCGATGATGGGAGCAGATGGACTTAAATATGCAACAGAAGTTGCTATCCTGAATGCAAATTATATAGCCAAACAACTAGAAACACATTATCCTGTGCTTTACACAGGTAAAAATGGATTGGTTGCACATGAATGTATCATTGATTTACGCAACTATAAGAAAACCGCAGGTATAGATGTAACGGATGTTGCAAAACGTCTCATGGATTACGGTTTCCACGCTCCTACAGTATCTTGGCCCGTTCTCGGTACAATGATGATTGAGCCTACTGAAAGCGAATCTAAAGAAGAAATTGATCGTTTCTGTGATGCTCTTATTGCTATACGTGAAGAAATCGCAGAAATTGAAAATGGCAATGCAGACAGAGATGATAATGTCTTGATAAACGCTCCACATACTGTAGAATCAGTTACACAAACTGACTGGGATCATCCCTATTCACGTGAAAAAGCTGCATTTCCAAAACCTTGGGTACGACAAAGAAAATTTTGGTCTTCAGTTGCACGAATTAACGAAGTTCATGGAGACAGAAACCTTGTTTGTTCCTGTCCACCACTCGCAGAATACGAATAAACATATATCACAAAAGGTAGAATGTTCTAACTAAGAACCTACAAGAAAAATACCAAACATGAAAGCAGTCATCATAGGTGCAGGTGAAGTCGGATTTCACACTGCCAAATTGCTAACAGCAGAAAAAAACGATGTCGTCTTGATAGACGAATCAGAAGAAGCCTGTCAACGCGTAAACGAGCAACTGGATTTGCAGACATTGTGCGGTTCTGGTGCATCCCCAGTATTGCTAAAAAAGGCTGGAATCAGTGATGCCGAACTTATCATTGCTGTTACGAACAGTGATGAAATCAATATGCTTGCATGCCAAATTGCTGAACGTTATCAAGTAGAAACAAAAATCGCACGTGTTTCAAATCCAGATTATTTTTCAGATGAAAGCGGGTTGACACCGCAAGATTTCGGTATTAACTTGCTTGTTAATCCTGAAAGACTCTGCGTTGAGGAGTTTATACGTCTCCTAAAAACACCTGAAGCTCGAGAAATTGTTGAATTTGAAGATGGAAGAATACAACTCGCGGCATTTCGCATAAGAGCGAAAAATCCATTTATTGGAAAATCTCTTATGGAATTAGATAAGGATGGAGTGGTTTCTGATGTGCGTTTTGCAGCAATAAAAAGACGGGGTGAAAAAGATGTCATCATACCGAGAGGGAATGATGTACTCAGACAAGGAGATGATGTTTTTGTCATTGGTAGTGCATTCGCAATTGAACAATTGTTCAGATTGTTCGGGATATTTTTCAACACACATCTGCATCGTGTTGTAATTGTTGGTGCAAGTACCATAGGAATTGAACTTGCACGTGAACTTGAAGGGAACGGTACTGATGTAAAACTGATTGAATCCGATGAGAAACTTGCCGAACTGGCTTCACAAACCTTAAAAAGAACAACTGTTCTTCATGGTAATTACCTACAATTTCATTTGTTAGAGGAAGCTGGGATTGAAGAAGCAAATGGATTTGTTTCGGTTACAGGGGATGACGAAAATGATATTATGGCATGCATGACTGCAAAGGAGCACGGCGCACAACGCGCACTAGCTTTAATCCAACAACCGCGTTACCTTCCGCTGCTCAATCGTATACCACGTTTAGATGGTGCAGTCAGTAGACATCTGACCGTTGTTAGTAACCTTCTACGTCTCATCCGTCGTGGAAATATTGTCTCTGTTGCTTCACTTCACGAAATTGATGCCGAAGTAATTGAAATCATTACGGGTGTTAACGCGAAAATCGCGCATAAAGAAATCAGCACTTTGAGAAACAAACTACCAGACAATGCATTTATTGGTGCAATACTCCGGCGCGAAAAACTCATTATTCCACATGGTGACACAGTGATCCAACCTGCCGATCGTGTTATTGTCTTCAGTATGCCGGACGCAATCGCTGTTGTTGAAGATATGTTCGCTACACGTAGGGTGTGATTGATAACTTCCAAATCCCATACTAAGTTAGTATATACAGATATATATTGTGAATTATATAGGAAGAATATACATCTAACAATTTGGATAGTTAATGAAACAGTTCTTATCTGGGACAGGGATAAATTCACAAAGAAAATGATGACTAACAATATAGGAAATTGATGATGAAAAAAAGTCTTTTACTTTATACCTTACTTCTACTGAATATATCTATATCCTCTATCAGTTATGCACAAGACAACACACAGACAGGCTTACCTGAAGGTGCAATTGCACGCATTGGAAAAGGTGGAATCAATATCATGCGATTCTCAGCAGATGGCAAGTACCTTGCAGTGGGTACGGATGTTGGTGTATGGATATATGATATTCATGAAGGTAATGAAACTGGTTTGTTCACAGGTAAACCCGGGCAAGTTAATGCACTGGCATTCTCAAAAGATGGTACAGTTCTTGCAAGTAGTGGTTATGAAAGTCGGATAATTCAGATGTGGAACTTAGTCACTGGTGAAAAACGGAATCATATTGAGTTGGATAAAAGGTCAGATTCAGTTTCGGCATTAGAGATCAAAGAAAAAATACTCATCAGCACTGATCGAATAGGCAAACTAACCTATTTCAATGTTGATTCAGGTCAAGTATTAACAGAATCTAAGGATGTTGGTTTTCATGATTCGATTGCATTCTCTGAAGATGGTAACAATTTTGCATTAGGTGTACGCGGTGGTCGAATACATTATTGGGATGTAACATCGGTCAAGAAAGAAAAAACACTATTAGGTCATGCGAACTTATTCAATAGAGGCGAAAATACAATTAATGCTTTGGCAATTTCCCCTGATGGGGGAATCATTGCAAGTGGAAGCGAAGACAAAACCGTGCAGCTTTGGGATACCCGGAATTATAAACTTCTCTCACGACTAAAAGGACATAGTGGATGGGTTACCTCGCTTGCTTTTTCAAAAGATGGGAAACTACTTGCAAGTGGAGATGCTCAGAAGACAATAAAACTCTGGGACGTGGAATCCAAGAAGTTAACAGAAACTATAATCGGGCATAATAACACCATAAATGCATTAGCTTTTGTACCTGAAGGAACGCATCAGTACAGTGGGTGTCTTGCAAGTGGGAGTGCTGATGGAACTATCCGTTTTTGGAATCCGAATACTGGAGAAGAAATCACTATCTTTACGACAGGACATACAGAGTGGGTAAAAGCATTAGCCTTTTCTGAAAATGACACAACCCTTGCAAGTGCTGTCTTCAATGGTACAGTAGAGTTGTGGAGTCTACAGACAATGCAAGAACTTACCACCTTTACTATGGGTCTTAGTGATGCAACTGATAGTGTGAAGTTATCACCAAATGCTAAGTACTTTGTCTGTCGTGGAAGTACAGGAATGATTGCATTTAATTCTTTAGGATACGGGGTGCGTAGTAGTAGTAGAATGGATGACAAGTATAAAATATGGGAAATTGCATCTGGTAATGAATTGCAAATTCCGATTCAGCAGCGTTCTTTTGCACGTACACTCCCCACTTTTTCACCAAATAGTGATATGATTGCCGCAAATGATCGTCAAGAAATTAGCATTTTACATTTTGAAACTGGTACTGAGTTGTTTCGTATGAAACCGCGTCAGTCAATACATCGTGGACAACTTGTATTTTCACATGATGGGAAAAAATTTGCTGCAGTTAGGCATCATAACAGACCTCAGGTGTGGGATATTACCACGCAGAAGGAGATTACTCCTGCAGGTGTTGGTATATCAGAAAATCTTGCGTTTGCTCCAGATGGGAAAACATTCGCGTCTGCTAGTCCACAGAGTATTTCTCTATGGAAATTTGAGGCAAACAATAAGAATTCTCACAGAAAACTAACTCAAACATTCTGGAGGATATCTGAAGCAATAACATTTTCTCCCGATGGAAAAGTCCTTCTTGGTACCGACAGAAAACGTATTAAGTTAGTAAGTGTAGAAACAGGAAAGTTCATCGGAAGTCTTACAGGTCATACGGAACCGATTGAGTCATTAGTGTTTTCACACAATGGTAAAACACTTGCAAGTGGAAGTCAAGATGGGACGGTAATGTTGTGGGATTGGGAAAAGATCATTAACGACGAATTATATAATCAACAATTGCGATAGTTTTTCTACAATTTAGTTTTTTGGTATCATTATATATTCATCATTTTATTCTGCTAATAGATGATGCATTGTCCATCAGTGCAAACGCTTCCTGCCTTTTGCGTAGCGTCGCCAGCCATATTTTCTTCCTCAGCAGATTCAAATTCCGAAATTAGAGATACAGATTCATTAGATGGTTCTGATATATTGAACTGTAGCGAATCGTTATCAGTGAAGGTTAATGAACATCCTGCTAATATGACAACAGCAACTATCACACAAGTTACTAATAGAAGGTTACTCCATTGAATTTTCATAAGTCTATACCTCTATTTTCTGAAGATTCACTTGTTCCAGTGAATTCATTCCTAATCCAAGTCTTGCTGCCGAACTGATGTGGTTAGCAAATTTTGACATTGAATTCAACCCCATTTCTTCACGTTTCTGATTGACAGTTTGTAGTATTAAGACATCAAGAATAACTGGATCTTGACTGACAAACATTCCTCCATACTGCCATGTGCTTTCAGCGTGATATAAGGGGCCACGGTCATAAGATGCTACTAAACCATCAACGATGTTGAGGACGACCTTATCTTTTAGCACTATATTCTCAAAGATTTCTCCGATTGCAGGGTTACAGTAAAGTGGTTTCCCATGAAATCTGCGAGTGTTATCAACACTGCCGAAAGCTATGTTCTTTAGACATCCACTCACACCTGCCATATCATGATGTTTCAGCACAGGGACGTTTACTATAACATCTACCATTTCCGTTACAATCCGTGAATATCGGGAACGTGTGCTTTCATTTTCTCGTCTGGTAATGCTGTCCTTTTCAGTTTCATAATAGACATCATCATCGTAACCGATATCGGGTAGGTCAGATGAAAGCGTACGAACAGTTGCTTCATCGGTCTTGATAGGATACCCCGCATTTAGCAGGTGTTTTTCAAAGCGGTCCCAAATAATAATCTGTTTTTTTAGAACGCCAGCATTGAATAGACCATCAATGATTTTGTCAACGATAATGGCATGTGTGCTTAATTGTGGACCTGCGATTGGGTTAACTTTTATACCAACGACTTGGTCTGGTAGGACGATTTCTCGCCATGCCTCTTTCGCGGATTCGCGATCGGTGAGTTTCATCAATGCTTGATCAACCATTTCACCGACAGCATCCTCATTGAGTTGGTCTTCTTCCCAGACATTTTTCCCGAGAACTTCCACAGCTGGTGTTAGATCTGTAGCTTTTGGTTGAATGACAGGTACTTTTCCACCAATCTGTGCGAAAGCAGGGAGTGTAGTCAGTGCTACCCCACCAATTGTACCAATTTGACCAAGGAATTGCCGTCTGTTGAATTTGTCTTGATTGCGAAATGTCTCTTCGCTATCTGTGAGAATATTTGCAATAACTTTATCATCTGTTTTCATCAGAGTTTACCTAATTCTGTGAGGATTGTTGCTGTTGGAACGCGTGTATTTTGTGAATCAATAGACTTCCAAGCGATCTTTCCATCCGTTGATATAATAAAGGCTGCAGGTCTTGCTATTGATGTGTCAGTTTGATCAAGCACATTATACGCATTTATAACATCTTTGTCTGCATCAGCAAGTACTGGAAAACTGAGACCGATTTTTTCTATTGTCCCTTTTGTTGTATCCACATCTTCAGAACTGATAGCGAATAATTCTGCATCGGCAGTTTGGATGTTCTCATAATTGTCTTGCAACTCGCCGAGTTGTGTCTGACAAATTCCTCATCCACCCGTGCGATAAAAAACGACGACCACTTTTTTGGTGCCGATATAGTCTTGTAGGTTGTGAGTTTCACCGTATCCATCAGGTAATTCAAATGTAGGAGCAGTAATACCTATGGGTAAACCATCACCAACTGGTAATTCCTCAGAGTCATCACCCGAATCAATCAGCTCCATATTCTGTATTACTTCCTCAGTTACAGGATCGTCGGTTGAGGTACAACTAAATACTCCCATGAGTAATAATACAAATGAAAAATAAACTATAGTTTGTTTCATAGTTACTCCTCATACTCATCTGTTATTAGAACCTATCTCATAAATAAGTATTTTAGATTCAACGGGCGGGGAAACCCCACCCCTACAATGTTAACGATAGAGAACAATCCAATATTTGGATTTATGAGATACGCTTTAGATATATCAAAGTTTACCTAATTCTGTGAAAATATCCTGAATAGGCACTCTATGACTGGTACCTCCAAGGAATTTGGATACAATTGTTCCTTGTGGGTTTAATATATAGGTAGAAGGTCTGGCGATTCTGGTATTACCTCTATCAACAACGTTATATGTCTTGATAACATCCAAACTACCGTCAGAAAGTACTGTGTAGTCAAGTCCTTCATTTTGTACAGTATTTTTAGTAGTTGATATGTTATCAGAACTGATAACGATGAGTTCTCCACCTGCAGATTTAATTTCATTGTAGTTCTGTTGCAACTCAACGAGTTGCTCTACGCAAAACGGTCACCAGCTACCTCTATAGAAGATCAGTACGACGTTATTGTCTGATGTATAGTCAGAGAGCGAATGTTGTGCACTGTTTCCATCAGGTAATTCAAAATCCGGTGCGATGCTTCCAACGACTAATCCTTCACCTGGACCGAGCGTAACAGGGTCAGGAATTTTTGTCAGTTGAATAGTCAAATCATAGATCTGATCCGCGCTGAGGGGTTGTATGACTATCTCACTATCTTCATAGTCTTCATGCGATATATTTAGTGTAATAATCTGATCGATAGGAAGATTTTCAAAAGAAAATACCCCTTCATTATTTGTTAGTGCAGACATATTTTCTTCATCTTCCGTAGTAAGTTGCACAAGTATATTTGCCAGTGGATTGCCAGAGTCAATATCAGCTAATACTCCCGATATATGAGATACTGGTTCTGTTAGTACTACAAGCACAGTCTGTACCAAAGATACAATTTCATCTGCGAAAACTGTTGCATTCAACTCTGTCATCTCATACCCTTGTGCAGAAATTTGAATTGTATAATCTCCTTCCTCAAGCTCGGTAAATTCGTAAGTCGAATCCGTCTCAACTTGTCCTATAAGTTCTCCTGCTTTCAGTATACGGACCTGAATTGATGCACCGTCAATTGATTGTACTTCACCAGAAATGGATCCCGTTTGAATAAAGCTTTTGTCAATTACATCTTCATCAACGTCTTCTGTTGTTCCACATCCGTATGCAATTAGCATCAAGCATGTTAAAGCAAGAAGTGTAAGTGTTCGTTTCATGAGTATTATCCTCAATTATTTTTATATATGATTTTCATAAGTTCCACTTTTAACATTTTCTATTTTTTGTAAAATGGATATGTTTTTTGAACCAGGTTTTACAAGATTTTGAGTCAGGCGATAAAATGCAAATTATCATCAGACACATTAATAGACCCATCAATTCTTGAATTTGTTTCGGCACTATTACGCAGATAGATAGATACTGTATTACCCGAGCCACCGTTCCAAATAAGATACCATGGTAATACTTGTGTTGTGTCTTCATAATTCTTACCTACAAGAGAACCACCGACTTTTGTCCCTTTGTAGTTGAGCGTAATAGAAAATGAAGTTCCAATAGGAAATCCAAGAGAGTCTGCATGGGGAACTTCAACCCAATCATCTGTTCCATCAAATTCCAATGCCTTCCCGAACACACCATCAACCAACTTTGCGCCGTGGATAGTGCCATCATTACCGTTGTCGGATGAATCGGTTGCTACACCTGCCGAATCCCTATTAAACAACCACATCCCCATGATATTATCTAAATCAATTGCTGCATAGGCTGGGAGTGTTATTACACAGATTGTTAAAAGCATTAGTATAGTCTTTTGTATCAAAATATTTTTCCCTCCAATTGAAATTTGCTACCTTGATAGTATATCATAATACGTTTTATAAAGTCAAAAAATTTTCAACAAAAGCAGGGTTATTCAGTTTTTGGTATTTTTGGCAAATATGTTAACATACTTTAATATGTTTGTTTGTATATTGTCGGATTGATATTACCTTAGTCTGAACCAGGATTTAAAAATCAAGAAATCAACGGTATGAATGCTATATAGCATTCCCCGGGTATGAATGCCTTATGGCATTCCCCGGGATTTACAGATTTTCAGGATTAGAGTTTTATGCCGTTGATTTCGATTGAAAAGATAGACTTTCCCTCAGCAGAAACGCTTGATGCGGTAAATCTTGGAAATCCGTAAATCCTGCTAATCCTGGTTCAGACAATCGGGGTTACAAACCCCTCCCACAAGAATCCATTTCGGACAATTGAATAACCCTGGGGTACGACAGAAAGATTTGACAAGTAATTGTTAGTGGTAATCTGTAAATCCTGCTAATCCTGGTTCAGACTATCGGGGTTACAAACCCCTCCCACAAGAGAAACCCTCCAACACAGTCGGGGTTGAAAACCCCTCACACAAAAGAAAATACCAACACTTTTTTCTTAAATTGACGCTCATGGTGAGGTTTCCTAACCGCACTGACCATCGTAAAAAAAGATAGATCCAGTTAATTTGGTATCACCTCAGGCATCGGTGCTATCCGTGTAATCTTGTATCTGTATTTTGTTAGATTTGCAGATTGTATGAATTGACGAAAAATAACTGTTTGACTGCAAGCAACAATTCATGCAATAATAGCACATACAATAAGACAATCAAGAAATAATATGGCAACTGTAAAACTGGAAAATGTTACAAAACGGTTCGGCGAACTCACTGCATTAGACGACATTACACTTGATGTAAAGGATGAAGAGTTCTTTGTCCTACTTGGTCAGACTGGTGCTGGTAAAACAACTACACTAAGGTGTATTGCTGGATTGGATAAACCTGAAGAAGGAAACATCTACTTGGACGGTGTTCGCGTCAACGACAATACACCTGCTGAACGTGATGTTGCCTTCGTATTTCAATCCCATATTCTTTATCCACACCTCTCCGTATATGAGAACATGGCGTTTCCCCTACATCCACGCAAACTCTCCTCTGAAGAGATTGATCGGCGCGTCAGAGATATTGCCCAAATGTTACATATTGAACATCTACTCATGCGCAATCCCAATCAGCTAAGTGGTGGTGAGACACAACGTGTGGGACTGGGTAGGGCAATGGTGCGAAGACCACAAGTATTCCTAATGGACGAACCAATCTCAAACCTTGACGCAAAACTTCGTTCAGAAATGCGGGTTGAAATCAGATGGAGACAACGCGAACTTGGTACGACTACATTCTATGTCACACATGATCAGGTGGAAGCAATGTCAATGGCAGACCGAATTGCTGTGCTTGATTCCGGTAGAATACAGCAGTTAGGTACACCAGCAGAAATATACAACCATCCAGCAAATCTGTTCGTTGCAAATTTCATTGGTAATCCAAGCATGAACTGTGTCCCGTGTGAAATCTCGTCAAACAATGGAAATCTACAACTAAGTCTTCCCCATAGTGAAAACGGAAAAAACATAATTGCAATACAGGATTCACGTATTACGAACAGATTAGGTGATTTAGATTTGAAACAGAACTTAATCTTTGGAGTACATCCTGAAGATGTACTTGTTAGTCACCAATCGGTTCAAAATGCTTTTCAAGCTGAAGTTTATAGTTTTGAACCACTTGGTGCTGATACTATCGTTGAGATTACATTGGGAACAGATGCAAACGGTTCACATACAATTTTAAAATCACGTACTGTTCCCAGCTTTGAAGTTGAAATCGGTGAGAATATTTATGTATCGTTTGTTTCTGAACGTATACATCTTTTTAATTCAGATACAGGTGACACTTTACTTTCCTAATAGGTATTTCCTAAGGACACAACCATGAGTTTGCAGCTCAAGTTATTTAACCTTCTTCCTAATATCATCAAAAAAATTGGATGCCAGTTTCTACGGAAAATTGGTCGTGATCCAGATGCTTGGTTGGAAGATTTCTTGAAAAAACACAAAGGAGAGTGATTTGTGACTGGTGGAGATATTCTCATTGAATGTTTGAAAGCACAAGGTGTTTCAACGATTTTTGGCATGCCCGGTACACAAAATATCAACATTTACGATTCGCTTCTCCGTCGCGGTAGTGGAGCAATAAATTCCTATCTGGTGCGGCACGAATACTCAGCCACGTTTATGGCAGATGGCTATGCTCGTGCGACCGGTGAGGTCGGTGTTGCTATAACTGTCCCCGGTCCAGGGGCAAGCAATGCTTCTACAGGGATATTGGAAGCTTACACAGATTGTATTCCTGTCTTACTCATCACTGGACAGAGTCATTCCAATTTCTATAGCAGAGATCAAAGCAAAATGTTCCACGGTCTTGACCAAATGCGTTTTTTTGAGCCAATCACCAAGTATTGTGCAATTGCTCATACGTTTGATGAGATTCCCATAGTTGTTGAAAACGCATTTAAAGCAATGCGTAACGGAAGACCTGGACCTACAGTATTGGAATTTCCGATGGATGTTCTAACTGCAGAGGGAGTAGTCAACATACCGCTTAACGTTGAGCGCGAAGATTCATCTTCACCAGACGAATCCACACTGAACAAAACTATTGAAGAAATCTCCAATGCAGAATTCCCACTGATCCTCGCAGGTTCCGCTGTGATTCACACACATGCAAGAAACGAGTTAAGGTTATTAGCAGAGAAAATTAATGCACCAGTAATTGTCACTCGCTGTGCAAAAGGTGCATTGTCGGAAGACCACCCATTGGCACTACAGGCTTGCTATGGTTATTTGGGACAAGAGGTATTAAAACGTTCTGATTGTTTAATTGGTATCGGACCCAGATTTACCTCCATTGATACACAAAGTTGGACATTAGAACCTCCCTCACCATTTATCCATATAGATGAGGATGAAAACGAAATAGGAAGAGAGTATCCGTGTAATATTGGGTTGGTAGGGGATTTAAAACTCACCTTGCAAGCACTCATTGAAGATGTTAATGTTAAGCATAACGGATGGGAGAGTGTATTGCCACAACTTCGCGCTAAGTTCAACAAACAGTCACCATTACCAATTATTATCGACCTACAAAAGGTTCTTCCGCGAGACACCATATATTCAATAGATGTTCACTCTCTGGGATATGCATGTTTTACAGAGTTTCCAATTTATGATCCGCGTAACTTTCTTCACCCTAACATCGGTGTCGCATTAGGGTATTCTTATCCTGCAGCTATAGGTGCTAAAGTTGCGTATCCTGAACGTCCTGTTGTATGTTTTTGTGGGGATGGTGGTTTCTTAATGGGGGCAATGGAAATGGCAACTGCAATGAAATACGGCATCAACGTCATTGCAATTGTGATAAATGATGATGCGTTATCAGCCATAAAAGGTTCACAACGTCAAGCATTTGATGGACGCACGATTGACACTGAACTACACAATCCCGATTTTGTTGAATTTGCCGAATCTTTTGGTGCTTATGCGAGGAGGGTTGAAGAATTGGGGGATTTTCAACAGATATTACAAGATGCACTCAATGCTGGAAGACCTGCACTGATTGAGGTGATGATGCATGAATATCAAGACGAAATCATTGATTCTATCGGTTGGTTAAATGAATATAGTCTTAGAAAAACATCTACTTAGCAATCTGTGATGATAGCTAAGGAAAACCATGTGACTTACGTTTGACGAAAACATAATCCTATCTCATAACACCAACCTATCACTTTCTTTGTATTCTGCAAACTTTTCAAGGAGCATAAGTTGTTCAGGCTGCTCAATAGGCTTTTCATGATGGGATTTAGGTGCAAAATTCATTACTAACGCTTCAAGCATCGGTTTTCTATTTTCCTCTTTTGCACCGCCGTGATAAAAGTGCTCTTTGGTTAACATATAGAATTCCGACCACAACGTCTCAAGAAATACATTTTTCCTGTGCTGATTGTTATGCCAGGTGGATAACGGACAGAAGTATTACGCGGGCAAGGTATCCTCGTCCCTACGATGTCTACAGTTTCCTAACATCATGTAAGCTTTGATAGAAACTGGACTGACTTCTTTTAATATCAGGATTTCTACAAAGACTTTACACACCCATCAAAATCAGGGTTATTCAGTTTTAGGAGTTTTCTGTTATTGAGATTTACTGAAAGTTAATACCCAAATGAGGTTTCTTAACTGCACCTTATACATCAATTTTAGATTATTGAAACATGAACATCGCTCTTTAGTCCCGACAAATGCCACACGCGCATTTGGCGTTGATTTGGTAGGGACGATATGTTTATAGAAAACGAATACCCTCCCCAGATCTTTAGTCCCGTAGGGACGATATGTTTATTCTTCTATGCCGTTCCTACGGAACTCAAGAGAGTTAGATAACATTTTTCTATAAACATATCGTCTCTACGGGACTAAAGACACGGCCAAGATGGCAACACATAAAGTTAACGTCATAGCAAAAAATCATCAAAAATACCTAAAACTGAATATCCCTGCATCAAAATATCGTCACTTGACATAATTCACTGTTTAGGATATAATCGCTTTTAAAAAGGAGTTAGCATGAACTTATCATCCCATCCGAATATTCTTTGGCTTTCTATAGAAGACACCAGTCCCCGATTTGGTTGCTACGGTGATCCCATTGCGCGTACACCGAACATTGACCGACTTGCAGCTGGTGGCTGTCGGTTTCCAAATGCGTTTTGTACAGCAGGTGTATGTGCACCGAGTCGTTCTGCTATTATCACCGGTATGTATCAAACCTCTATCGGTACACACCACATGCGCACAACGCATAGAAACCGCAATACACCAAATATGCCGACACCCTATTCTGCTGTGTTACCCACTTATGTCAAAACCTTCACCGAATATCTACGAGCTGCAGGTTACTATTGTACTAACAACAACAAGACCGATTATCAGTTCACACCGCCAATTACGGCTTGGGACGACAATAGCAATGAAGGACACTGGCGAAATCGTGCTGATGGACAACCTTTCTTCTCAGTTTTTAATCCTACCGTTACACACGAAAGCGGTATGTGGGATCGGGATAATAGACCTTTGAAGACCAACCCAGATGACGTAGAATTACCGCCGTATTTACCAGATACACCGAAAGCCCGCGCAGCGTTGGCTCGACATTATGATAACCTTGAGACTGCAGATGCGCGTGTAGGTAGATTATTGACTCAATTGGAGGAAGACGGTCTCATGGATAATACGATCATTTTTCTCTGGAGCGATCACGGGGAAGGACTACCACGCGGTAAACGATGGCCCTATGACGCTGGCATTCGCATTCCTCTGATTGTGCGTTGGCACGGACATCTTGCCGAAGGAAGTGTAACGGATCAGTTGGTGAGTTTGATAGACCTTGGTCCCACCGTGCTATCATTGTGTGATGTGCAAGCACCAAAACACTTACAAGGACAACCCTTCTTGGGTCCCAATAAAATTGAACGCGAATATATATACGCAACGCGCGATAGATATGATGAATCTTATGATATGATGCGGGCTGTGCGCGATAAGAAGTATAAATACATCCGAAATTATTATCCTGAAAAGCCGTATCTGCTCTGGATTCCTTATCGCAATCGCCATCCTGTTATGCAAGAGATGTGGAGGCTTCATGCAGAAGGCAAGTTGGAAGGGGATCAATTGGTCATGTTCCAATCAAAACGTCCCGCGGAAGAACTCTATGATGTTGAAAACGACAAGTATGAACTCAATAACTTGGCTGAGGATGCTGCGCACGACACTGTGCTTGATCGGATGCGGAATGCTTTGACGCAATGGCAATCTGATTTCGGTGATATGGGAGAAATACCTGAAGATCAGATGGTTGCAAGATGGTACCCTGATGGCAAACAACCCAAGACCGCAGCACCAATTTTTATTCCTATAAACGGATCTAATCCTGGAAGGGAACCTGCACAAGAAAATGGAGAATGGGAGGCACCACTGCTATTGCAACTGCACTGTTCTACACAAGGCGCATCAATTGCCTATACATCAGAACAAGGAGAAGATGCACACTGGTTGTTATATTCCGAACCTTTGCGTATACCAAAAGGAAAGACCACCGTTCGCACAAAAGCAATTCGGATTGGGTATGAAGAAAGTGATGAGACGGTACTAACCCTCACAGTTTCTTGACGAGTCTTAAAGGGTGAGTGCTTTTTCAAAGTTCTATAGAACCGATTTACATCAGATTTTAGCATTATTGTTGCCAAAGGAGGACTGTATGTCATATGCCGTGCCGATAAACGGAGAAATTCTCCCCGACATCAATAAGATGCTAATTATCCGGACTGATGGCATTGGAGATTTGCTGAACGCTACACCAGCAATAGCACTTTTACGACAGAACTATCCTTCTGCGGAAATCACGGTGTTAGCACGTCCCCTTAACGCCCCGGTGCTGATAGGAAATCCAGATGTTGACAGAGTACTTGTGTTTGATCGTACGCTGGAACATCGGCAATTATCACAGCAACTCCAATTCTATCACATACTAAGACAAGAAAAGTTTGACCTCGTAGTTGCGATGCAAACCGCCACGTTACCACATGTTATCGCATTTCTATCAGGTGCACGATATCGCTTAGGTCGTTATCAGAAACGATTCCGTTCTACACTTACACATGCATGGCGTGGAAAATACCAAAAAGGCGTAACACACGAAGTAGATAGGAACTTGGAATTAGTGCGGTTAATCTGTCAAGGAGAAGGCAAGCGACAACTTGTACTTAACTTGTTACCTGATGAGATTGTGAATGCTAAAACACTTCTCGCATCTTGGAATTTAGCTGAAGTTCCATTTCTTGTCGGAATTCATCCGGGTGGAAGTTCCTATGACAAAAGGTGGCCTGAGAAACAATATGCTGAATTTGCCGACAGACTTGTGCAGCATGACAACGCTAAAATTCTTCTATTACGTGGTCCTGACGAAGCGGAATTGACTCAGAACGTTCAGGATGCGATGCAGTCTGATGCGGTTGTTTACGCGCCGCAGACAATTCGCGAATTGTCTGCGATACTTTCACACTGCAACCTATTCGTGTGTAACGATTCTGGTCCGATGCATCTTGCAGCAGCATTGAACGTAAAGACGGTAGCGATCTTCGGTCCTACTGACCACGTTGCATGGCGTCCGATGAGTGAAAACGCGACTATTGTGCGTCGCGATATGCCGTGTTGGCCGTGTAGCGCACACAAGTGCAAAATCGGATGGGAATGCACAAAAAAACTTCCTGTTGAAATGGTCTGGGATACAACAACTATGACCATAGAAACGAGTCTAAAATGAAAATTGCAATCGCAGCATGGGGAACAACAGGAGATGTCTATCCATTATTAGCATTGGCTGAACGTCTGCTAAAGCATAGACATAATGTACGTGTGTGCGCACCATCTATCTATAAAGACAAGATCCATGAGATTGGTGCAGATTTCTACGAAATTGGTGTGGTATTTGATTTAGCAGAATTCCATCAGACGATGGACTCAATGATAGCAATGCGTGACCCTATGGAATCGTTGTTGCTAATTGCCAAGGAAGGTGTTTTAAAAGGTGGAGAAAAGTGGTATAACGATTGTTTTGAAGCAATGAAAGGTTATGATTTAGTAATATGTCATTCCGTTGACATCCCTGCTCAGGAAGCAGCCATACACAACGATTTGCCGTGGATAACAGTGACATACTGCCCTGGTTTCATAAAAACATCTGACAATGCACCATATCCGTTTCCCAATTGGAATAGAACGTTCAACGCATTCGTTTGGAAGTTAGTAAGGTTAAGGCTCAAATATTCGGTTGATCCGCTTTTCAATCAGTTTATCATCTCTGTCGGTGGGAAACCGCGGGCATTTATGGCTTCTGATGAGATGTATTCCCCGTACCTTAACCTTATCGCTGCAACCCCTTCTCTCTGTTCATCAATAAGATTTGGACCGAAACATAAATTTACAGGTGTTTGGCATCTTGGAATACCGGATTTCGAACCACCTTCTGAACTCACAGAATTTCTGTCTGACGGTGCTCCACCAATCGTGATTACGTTTGGATCAATGGGAGGGAGTGACGGGAAAGAGACAACGGAGATCTTAGTTGATGCCATCAAAAGCACGAATCAACGTGCTATTATCCAAGCGGGTTGGGGATTGTTAGGCACACAGGAGGTTGTTCCGAATATCTACTGTGCTGAGTATCTTCCGCATCAATGGTTGTTTCCACAAGCGCGTTGTGTAGTGCATCACGGTGGTGCGGGAACAACTGCTTCAGTTTGTCGTGCCAAAGTGCCATCAGTCGTTGTGCCACACATTGCAGATCAATTCTATTGGGGTAAGTTGCTCTATGACCTGGGAATTGCTCCGAAAAGTCTGCCTCGACGTAAACTTAATGCGAAACGGCTTGCAAAACGGATTCAACAGGTTTTAGATACACCTACCATGACTGAACACGCAGAGACCATAGGCACACAAATGGAATCTGAGGATGGTTTGTCAACAGCGGTTGACCTTATAGAGTCCTTCCCTTTGTTAAAAAAATGAAGAAGATCCTTGTATTCAGTTTCAGTTTTATCGGTGATGCAGTATTGTCAACCTGCGTGATCCGACCCCTGCGAGCACATTTCCAAAATTCCCATCTAACCTTTCTTGTTGGTCCCAGCGCGTCCAAAATCCTTGAAAACGACCTACAACTTGATACCGTCCTTGTCTACGCTAATAGAGGAGAACACGCGGGTTTGAAAGGTAGACTGAAACTCATACAGACATTACGGCGTGAAAAATATGATCTCGTGGTAAATTTGCGGGATAGTTTGGCTGCACGATGTATCGGCACGGAGCATTGGGGTTTGCTACGCGGAGATAGAGAACGACATGCAGTTACCCGTTATCTGGAAGTGCTGAGCAACCAAGGTGTTGATACGACAGATGCACATCCCCATTTGCAGTTGACTGAATTTGAACACTCAACAGCACACAACTTTCTTACCGAAGCAGGTGCCACATCAGAAAGATTATTAATTGGGATTCACCCAGGCGGGAACTGGGAATACAAACTGTGGGACGCAAGGAAATACGCACAATTGGCAAATGCTTTATCAACTAAAAAAAATGCATCTATTGTACTCTTTGCAGGTCCGAATGAACGCAAACTCCAAGCACAAGTTGCGGATATGATGGAAACACCACCGATCCTCGTCAAAACGGATAATTTACGTAAAGTCACTGCATTGATTGCAGCGTGTGATGTCTACATCGGTAACGACACAGGTCCAATGCACATTGCTGCTGCTGTCCGAACACCTGTGATCGCACTGTTCGGGTCAACAAACCACATTCGCAGCGGTCCTTTTGGTGAAAAGCATACAGTTGTGCAAAGTGGAATAGATTTAGGGTGCAATCCGTGTCATCCAGGACGAAATCCTGGTGGGTGTGGTGCTGGCAGCTGCGCCGTCATTGATGGGATTACGGTGCAACAGGTGTTGGATGCTGTGAGTAGGTTATAAATCTTTACACCATTAGCGTCAATTTATAGTGAAATATACAATTAAGTTTACACGTTTTCTGTAGAAGCGATCTCCGAATCGCGACTAAACGCCTTGATAGTCGGGAATCGGAGTTCCCTCCTACACCTGAAAGTGTAAAAATAATTCTAAAATCCACTATAAGAAAATAGAGTTGGCATTTTCTCTTGTGGGAGGGGTTTTCAACCCCGATTTGAGAGTAAATGAATATAAAATCGGGGTTGAAAACCCCTCCCACAAGAGGTCAAAACCCTTAAATTGACACTAATGGTTAGAAAACTTTTGACACTTGACTTAACTCACTGTTTGGAATACCGTCGCTTGCAAAAAGGGAGTTAGAATGAACTTATCATCCCGTCCGAATATTCTCTGGATTTCTATAGAAGATACCAGTCCGCGATTTGGTTGCTACGGTGATACGATGGCGCGTACACCGAACATTGACCGACTTGCTGCTGAAGGTTGTCGGTTTCCTAATGCGTTTTGTACCGCAGGTGTATGTGCGCCGAGTCGCTCCGCTATCATCACAGGTATGTATCAAACCTCTATCGGGGCACACCACATGCGGACAGGACTTAGAAACCAAAATACACCGCACAACTTACCACCGTATGCCACTGTTCCACCTCCTTATGTCAAAACATTTACAGAATACCTAAGAAGTGCTGGTTATTATTGTACCAACAACAGCAAAACTGACTATCAGTTTACACCGCCTGTTACTGCCTGGGATGACAATGGTAGTAAAGGACATTGGCGAAATCGTGGGGAAGGACAACCCTTCTTTTCTGTTTTTAACCCAACCGTTACTCACGAAAGCGGAATGTGGGAACGGAAAGATCGTCCATTGACTACAAATCCAGACGATGTACAGTTACCACCCTATCTGCCTGATACACCGAAAGCCAGACGGGCGTTGGCTCGCCAGTATGATAACCTTGCCACTGCCGATGCACGTGTGGGTGAGTTAATAGATCAGTTGGAAGAGGATGGATTTGCTGAAAATACAATTGTCTTTCTCTGGAGTGATCACGGTGAAGGACTTCCAAGAGGGAAACGTTGGCTCTATGATGCGGGTATTCGAATTCCATTGATTGTCCGTTGGCACGGCGAACTACGTCCAGGGAGTAAAAGTGATCAATTGGTTAGTTTGATAGATCTTGGTCCAACGGTGTTGTCGTTATGTGATGTGCAAGCCCCCCAGCATTTACAAGGACAACCCTTTCTCGGTATACAAACAGTTAAACGTGATTATATCTTTGCAACGCGCGACCGAATTGGTTCATCCTATGACATGATCCGTGCTGTCCGCGATAAAAAGTATAAATACATTAGAAATTACTATCCAGAAAAGCCATATCTGCTCTGGAGTCCTTATCGCAACCGGCACCCCGTGATGCAAGAGATGTGGAGACTTTATGCCGAAGATAAGTTAGAAGGCAATCAATTGGTCATGTTCCAAACACCGCGCCCCACCGAAGAACTTTACGATGTTGAAAATGACAAGTATGAACTCAATAACTTGGCTGAGGATGCTGCGCACGCCACTGTGCTTGAACGGCTGCGGAAAGCATTGACGCAATGGCAATCTGATTTCGGTGACATGGGAGAAATTCCTGAAGACCAAATGATTGAAAGATGGCACCCTGATGGCAAACAACCCAAGACAGCATCACCAATTTTTATTCCCATTAACGTCTCTAATCCTGGAAGGGAACCCGCACAAGAAAATGGAGAATGGGATGCACCGCTGCTATTGCAACTCCACTGTTCTACACAAGGGGCATCAATTGCTTATACAACAGAACAAGGAGAAGATGCACACTGGCTATTATATTCCGAACCTTTACGTATACCAAAGGGTAAGACTGCCATTCGGACAAAAGCGATTCGAATTGGATATGAAGAAAGTGATGAGACTTCACTAACCCTCACAGTTTCCTGACGAAGCAGTAGGTGATGCTGTGCTATCTCCGAGTCCTATAATAATGTTTGGCCACTCACGGGTATGAATCCGATATTTTTTTACAATGTCACTGCTACGGTGAAATGTATGCAATTTCACACTTATAAAAGTGCGATTCTTCCTAACATCAATAACCTTACCTCGCTTCTTACTTGGCATTCAGTTTTTGTGCTTTAATCGCAAGCTATTCAACACGACAGACACACTACTAAACGCCATCGCAAACGCCGCAAGCATCGGATGCAATTCACGCAGCATAGATGGCAAGAATTCAAGCGGAAATAACACCCCAGCAGCAACAGGAATCAACAACACATTATAGATAAATGCCCAAAACAGATTCTGTTTTATCGTACGCAGTGTGGACCGACTGAGCCTAATAGCATCAGGAATAGCGCGAAGGTCACCGTGCATCAACGTCAGATCGGCTGTTTCCATAGCAATGTCTGTTCCCGTGCCGAGTGCCATCCCAACATCTGCTTGTGCTAACGCAGGCGCATCGTTGATACCGTCCCCCACCATCGCCACGAGACCTCTTGTTTCTTCTTGTGCTTTTTTTACAGCTTCAGCTTTATCTTCAGGCAGAAGTTCTGCCATCACATCGGTAATTCCAACACCTTTTGCAATAGCCTGTGCTGTGCCTTGGTTGTCTCCGGTCATCATTGTCAAATTGCATCCGAGTTGTCTGAGTTCAGTAACAGCAGTTTTCGCCTCAGTTTTCATCGTATCCGCAACAGCAAGAAGTCCGCTTACTTTTAAATCAATTGCAACCCACAATACTGTTTTAGCGTCTGCTTGTAGCCGTTCTGCGTCTGCATCAAAAGCATGTGTCCGAATGTTATGGTGTTGCATTAAGGACAAATTGCCTATGATGATATTTTTCTCATCAAGTTGTGCTATAATACCATTACCAGCAACAGCACTGAATTCCGTAGGCATGATAGTCTCAATATCGCGTTCCGAAGCAGCAGACACAATTGCTTTACCGATGGGGTGTTCACTACCACGTTCAGCAGAGGCAGCCATCTGAAGCAATTGATTCTTATCTCCATCGTCTGCAATAATGTCCGTAAGGGTAAGTCGTCCTTGTGTGAGTGTGCCGGTCTTATCAAGAACGACCTGCGATATTGCACCCACATGTTCTAACGCTTCACTATTCCGAAAGAGGATACCACGTTGTGCACCAAGTCCTGTGCTAACCATTATCGCTGTCGGTGTTGCAAGTCCTAATGCACATGGACACGCAATAACCAGTACTGCTACCAATCGGAGCATTGCATCTGTGAAGCCTTGAGCGGGAAGGAACCACCACACAAAGAAGGTCACTGCAGCGATAGCTAAGACAATAGGTACAAACACACTTGCAACAGCATCTGCGGTGCGTTGAATGGGTGCTTTGCTTTGCTGTGTTTGTTGCACTAATTGAACAAGTTTTGCCAGAGATGTATCTGTCCCAACATGTGTAGCCTCAATAGTCAACATGCCGCTCTGATTGATCGTAGCGCTGGCAACGGTATCACCTACAGTCTTATCAACAGGCATACTTTCACCAGTGAACAAACTTTCGTCAACGGCACTTGAACCTTCGCTCACGATGCCATCAACAGGCATGCTTTCGCCAGGACGCACAATAAGTATGTCACCAGCGACTACTTGTTCAATTGGTATGTGCTGTTCTTCACCATCTTTAAGTAGACATGCAGTTTTCGGTGAGAGTTGCATCAGTTTTTTGAGGGCCGCACTTGTCTGCCCTTTTGCACGCGCCTCCAAAAACTTGCCCAATTTTATCAATGTGATGATAACAGCCGCAGTCTCAAAATAAACATGGTCTCCAAACCTCTCTGAATTTAGGGTTAAGGCAAACATGACGACTATACTATACAGAAACGCAACAGAAGACCCCATTGCAACAAGCACATCCATATTTGCAGAACGATTGTTTAGTGATTTGTAACTACCGACATAGTAATCCCAACCGACATAAACCTGCACGGGTAGTGCTAAAGCAAACATTATCCAGTTGACCCAAGGATCATGTGTCCATTCCCCAATCAATTCCATATCTCTACCCATGCTAAGTAGAAATAACGGGAGTGTGAAAAGGATACCTACACTGAATTGATGCTTTTGTCGTTGTAGTTCTTCAGCACGTGCGGCAGCCTCTGAATCTGCGTCAATAACGTCAAATCCAAGTGATCGGATTTTGTCAACAATCGTTTCCTCATTGAGTGAAGAAGGGTTATATGTGACTGCAGCCTGTTCCGTTGCGATGCTAACATTCGCTATAAGAATGCCATCCATCTCTTGAAGACTATCGGTGATAGTTGACGCACAACCTTCACAATGCATCCCTGTGATAGGAAGTGAAATCTGTTGTTGCATGATTTTTCTCAAAGTTGTCTAACTCGCCGTTACGGTTCAGGAAGTAAAGGCTCCAGTTCGTTTGGTGTAGCCCTAAATATAAAAGCATCTCTTCCAGTAAAATACTGATTGTAAACTGCTTCCCAATCGCTGTTTGTTAATCCCCATTGTGGTGCATTACCAAGTTTAAAATAAACAATATCTGCGTCTTCCAGACTCTTGAACGGATATTCGCCAACCGGTGCGTCACGGCTACCGGGAATAAAGATAACAGCATTGTGGATTTCTGAATTCTTAACCAACGGGGGTAATTTCTGATATTCATTACTCCATTTTTGATACGCTATACCAATACGGACATAAGTCCACACCGTGTTTTGAATAAGTAGCATTGAGCATAATCCAGCAACATAAAACATCACTGCGACATAACGAATTGCTGCAACACCCGTGCGTCTGTTTTCTGAGATCGGTTTCTTCAGTCGTTCAAAAAGGATAAACATGCCTTTCGCTGCAAGCGGAATGAAACCGAGAAATATCGCCTCTGTGTAGTAACGAGCATTGACAGGTGTAAATCCCCATGTTGATCCTTCAAAATAGAAGAAGGCGTAAAGCAACAGACTCCCAACAATCAATGAAATACTTAAGACATCGTATCTATTACGTGAGGCATGAAAAAATGGTAGAAGCACAAAAAACCAAGGTAGAAACAACGGCAAAAAGTCAATGAAAAAACCAAAAGTCAGTTTAGGTTCTGCAAGTAATCCCGGATGATAGTTGCCCCATCCGAATGCATTGAAACTGATACACGGAAGGATGTGTCGCCATGTTCTCTCGACTGCCCATTGTGGCTTAAATTCCCATCCACTATCAGGGTCAACATAGTATCCTTCTGTGCGTTTACCGAATCCAATTTTATCGTAAGGTTGCGCGGCGGTATGCGTAAAAGTGAACGGATCTCCAGTAAAATGGTGATTCCATGCCATACACAAGAACACCCATACAGCAAAAGGCATTAAGAAAATCCCTAACCGAGATAATAATTGTTTTCGTGTAGGTAAATTGGTCTGTTTTTGTGCTTCCGTTTCATCAGACTTACTTGTCATATCGGGTTTATACAGATGATAAAGCGCGAAACCTGCACCGACAACACCAAAGACAATTGCTGAGAGCGGACGTGTATTGAACGCATACCCTAATGCGCATCCTGAGAGAAGCGGATAAAGCACATTACCTGTACCGTTTAAGGTGCGAACCAATGCAAATAGATAGAGTGTCAAGTAAAATCGACTTACCGGTTCGCTGAACCAAGTTGATCCCATGCCTGCGGTTATCGGTGAAATCAGTGCAAACACTGCAGCGATGAGAGCAATGGGTTTCCCGTAAGTTTCTTTTACGAAGAGGAAAAGCAGAAACAGCGCACCACCTGTTGCAAGCGCAGGAATCAGCCAAGGTGCGTTGACAAACACACCGAACATCAGCATCAACGCATTGCCGAATGGATATTTAGAATACCATTTATCGTTCAGCATGTTGATATGCGGTGAAGACGACAACCCATATTCGGGCATCGGTTTACCGTTTGGTTCCAGAGTCACCTCTCCATCTATCGTTTGCGGTGGAACCGGTATTGATATTTTACCTTGCGCAAACAGTTTCGCCTGAAATAGATAAGAAGCAGTATCGGGTTCAAAGTAGGAAAAATTGAGGTAGATACCACTGAGAATTATTGATAGCAGCACACCAAGTATGGAGATAATAAGAATAGTTTTGTTTTTCATTTTATTACAATATCTTTCCTACTTGTAGACAGTCAAGTGTGCTATCATTTCTTGGTTTCTAATTCTTTTGTATGTCTCTTGTTGTTTTGTCATAACTCAAGATTGACTTTTTCATTTGACACATGCATCAAATATGATACAATACTATAGCAGATATAATAACACATGTTCACACAAAATGAAAGGATAACTAATCATGGATTTAATACGTCAACCACCACGGAGACCTTCAAACCTGGGTGTAGCAGGAATTGTCGGTGCAGCACGCATGACAGACAAAGCACGCGCACACAACGAGGAGACACTCGGAGAATTTGTTTACGGAAGATATTCAGGTTTGGATCGACGGATTTTAGAATTTCTGGGAATTACAGCAGACGACTTTGCTGCTGCAGCTGATGAACACGATGATGCTAAACTCAGTGCCTGGATGCTGGAAAAGGGAAAAAAGACGGACGCAGAGATTGCTGCATTCAACAAATCGGAATTGGATAGACTACCTACTGACAAGAAACATCAACAACTTCTGGATGAACGACTCGCGAAGTTTGCACCAGATCGTACAGATATAAAAACAATACTACAATCCATTGAACTGGATGACTATGGTTGTTTCTGGCAGGTGGATCTCACTGCACGTCCGCCACGCAGTGCACGGTCAAGAGATGTTGCAGGTATCTGTGGTGTAGCACGCATGGCAGACAAAGCACGTGCGGAACGCGCCGGAAAAATCGGCGACTATAAATTTGGTGATATTTCTGGACAAGATGTTCGCATATTGAAGTTCCTCGGTGTCTCTGCAGAAGATTTTCAAGAAGCTGCAGTTAACAACCCAAATGATATTGAACTTAGCGAATGGGTACAGAAAAACTGTAATAAAATACAAAATGAAATTGACGCATACAATCATGCTATGGTCAATCGCAGTCCCGATGAAACCACACGAGAACGGTTTGAGTCGCGCCGAAACGACGTTGATCCTACAAGAACAGACATCACAACATGGGTTGCACTACAAGACTTGGATGATGAGTTGAGTTTTGGCATTGTTGACCTCAACCGACGCGCACCACGCAGCCCCTACAATACTGATGTCTATGGTATGGTGCAGCTTGCGCGATTGGTAGACAAAGGCAGAGCTCATATTGGCAATACGTTGGGTTCCTATTTTTACGGAGAGGAATCAGGGATTGATAGGATGACGCTTGGATTTTTAGGAGTATCCCCCACTGACTTTACAGAAGCGTTGAAGACATTACCAACAGATATTGACGTTGAAAGGTGGTTGCAGGAAAATTATCCAAAAAGTGAAGCAGACATCAATGTATTTAATGAAAAGATGATACATGCATCCCCTGAAACTGAACGGCATAAGGTGTTATGGGAAATGATGCTGAAAAAACTTGACGCTGACCCTTCGGTGATCAATACATGGTTTGCTATGTTGGACCTTGATGATGAAAAGACGTTTGCAATATAGTTTACTATAGATGGTTTTCGTACTATGATAGATGTGACACGTTGATTGAGTCTTGTGATATGGGAGATAGGAAATGAAGCAGTATTCAAGGTTAATTTCACTGGTAGGTGGTGTCATCTCTTTTTTTAGTTTTGCATTGCCCTGGGTGGAAGATTCCTCAGGATTTAAACTCGCAAACATCTCTTCAAGCAACAGTAATGTAGGTTTTGTTGTGATAGTATTCATAGTTACTTTGATTATAATTGTCACGAGTTTAATACTGAATAGACAAACATTTTTGAAAGTATTAATATCAAGAATAATAGTGATGATTTGTTGTGGTATTGGTCTATTCTGTCTTTCTTATCTGTTTTCCGGGCAAGTCAAAATCTATGGTAATTATGTTCGTGATATACAATATGGTGCGTATCTAAATACGATTGGATTTATCATTTCAATCGTAGGTATATGGAATCATCCGACAACGAAAGATATACCACACTCCGAAGAAGAATAGGGAAATGGAAACAACAATCGCTAACATTGAATATTATCAGGACTTACGCACCCAACGGTAGGCGGGGAATGCCAAAACGGCATTCATACCCGACGAATGCCATAGGCGCATTCGGCGTTGATTTGGGGGAATGCCTAAATGGCATTCATACCGTTGATTTCTTGATTTGGCGCCGGAAACCTAAAAAATGCTGAAAATTACATCGTTTTCGTCTTAATTCTTGATTGGATCATGAAAACTGCGTAAGTCCTGATTATTCAACATGAAGGTTTATGGTAGGTTTTAGAATTATTAGTTACATGATACGACTGTTTTCAATAGAAGTGACCTCCCAGACGCGACCGAGATGCTTTTGCAATAGAAGAAAATACTCCAATAAACAATAATGGGAGGTACCATCAAGAAACAATGTTATGTCTGAAATGGTATAATATTTTTGTGGACTTATGGAGAAACAAACAATGTATTTATATCACGGAAGCAAACAGTTGTTTCCCAAATTGAAAAAACGCAAAGCTCAAGCACCACCAGGGAGACCTCCCGAAGAAGCCTTAGAGGCAATCTATTTAACACCTGATTTTTTCTTTGCATTGGCTTGCGCAGCAAGACCCCCCGGAGTTTCTAATATAGATCTGACAAAACGAATCATTTGCTTTGAAAACCCTGATCAGTTTGAGCCAAACGAGACGATTTACATCTATTTTGTAGATTCAACAAAAATACCAGAGGATAAGAAAATTGAAATTGATCCATGGCAGGTTGCTGTAACTGAGAATGAGATAACTCCAGATAAAGTTGAAACCTATAAGTCTGGTGACTTGCTGAAACACTATCGCGTTACCGATAAATGGATTGACTCAGATGAAGGCAATTCAGGTTAATAGAACACCTGCTACATAACAAAGGAGATTACATAATGTTTTTTGCAACTAACAATGGTATCTATACAATTGAAGATAATGGGAATAAAGAACCTACACAAGTTTATGAAGGCACAGACCATCAGACAATGGTTTCATTGTCAAAGGGTCACACCGTAGCGGTAGCACTATCAGGTGGAACACTACTCATCTTGTCAGAGAAAGGTGAGAAATGCATACCAACAGGTATAGAGGATCCAATCGCTTCGTTGCTCGTTGTTCGTGAGGACCCGATAACACTACTTATCGGAACGGATGAGGGTGCTTATGTCTATCGGCTCGTTGATGAAGAAGGTCCTGCTGAACGGGTTAAGTCTTTTGATGAATTAGAATGTCGGAAAGATTGGTATACGCCATGGGGCGGTCCACCAGCTGTCCGGACTCTTGCCAAAACCCAAGACGGATTTTGTTATGCAGATATCCACGTAGGAAGTATCATGCGTTCCAACGATGAAGGTATTTCTTGGGAACCTGTCACACCGGACCTAAATAAAGATGTTCATCAGGTTGCTACGTGTCCTGCGGATGATCATCAAGTGTTTGCGAACACTGCTAACGGTGTCTATGTCAGTAAAGATCGAGGGCATTCCTGGGTGAATCGGCTTGAAGGGTTGCCGGTTCGCTACGGCACCTCTATTGCAGTAGATCCTGCCGACCCAAACTTGATGATCGCCACAGTCCAAAGAGGACCACGAGGCGGTGGTGCTTGGCTTTGTCGTTCAGACAATGGTGGTACGACGTGGACTCAACTTAACGAAGATCTCAAAGAATCAGCAGATCGGATTCGCACAGGTAGTATTGCGTTTACATCTGATGGAACAGCTTGGGCTGTAATCGGAAAAACGCTTTATATCGGTAAGGATCGAGCCACAGATTGGAGTCCGTTCTGGACAGCACCCAATGTTGATAGCGAATACCCTATTCAAACCCTTGCTGGATAGTAGTGCTTAGTCAAGTGTTTATTGACGGATCTAAAAAGTAGTCGGGAATCGGAGTTCCCTCCTACAATACACACAATACACAAGACTTCTGTAGGAGCGATCTCCGAATCTCGACCTACAATAGTATGTTGACTCAACAGTAGTTTGTTGCAAGAGTAATTAGAGGAGTCTGTAGTTATGAATGTATTAGGTATTGACTTTACTTTCTTTGCTGTGAGTGATATGCAGAGATCACTCACCTTTTATCGTGATACACTTGGCGTTCCACTGGCAGGTTTAGCACATGAAGGTAAATGGGCAGAATTTCAAATAAATCCAGGAACTTTAGCGTTAGGAGAAGGCGATTTCTTCACGGAACCCGGTGGTGGAATGGTCGCATTTGCTGTTGGGGACGCCAAAGCTGCTGTGGAAGAATTAGAACAAGCGGGGATTAAGCTTCAAACCCCATTGGGTGAATCTGCTGTATGTTTTTGGGCGGTTGTTGAAGACCCCGATGGAAATCGTGTTATCATTCATCAGCGAAAGGATAAGACAGTTGGGTAGATAACAATTTACGATCATAACGCGTTGTGCTAAATAACTATATGTTAATCATTGTTTCACATAAGCATGACGTTTTGCAGGTGTCCTTCATAGTTTGAAACGATCTTCAGTCCCGACAAATGCCATACACGCATTTGGCGTTGATTTGGTAGGGACGATATGTTTATAGAAAACGTCATAGTACATCCTCTTTAGTCCCGACAAATGCCATACGGGGAATGCCAAAAGGCATTCATACCGTTGATTTGGCGCATTTGGCGTTGATTTGGTAGGGACGATATGTGTGCATTATAAACCTAATATATGTAAAAACTTTGAATACAATGGGTTAACTGGCACAAGTCGTGATCATAGATCATAGTTTTATCTAAACGAATGATAATATAAAGGTTACAATTCATAATAATTGTGGTATAATATAGCATGAGTTGGTATTGTAGAACTAATTTTGTGAGGTCGCGTAGATGAACTACCGAGACATTATTACCATTGAACCTGGCAAACGTGGAGGGAAACCTTGTATTCGTGGTATGCGAATTACTGTTTACGATGTCTTAGACTATCTCGCATCAGGCATGACAGTAGTCGAAATTCTTGATGATTTTCCCTATTTAACCGAAACTGACATCCGGGCATGCCTTGCCTATGCAGCAGATCGCGAAAAAGCACAGATGGTTATTTACACAAATGAAACTTCTATTCGACCAGAATCTATCGCCTCAACTGGTGAAACGACTTGAGGATTTGTTCCTAATTCTACCCACGCACAGAATATTGGGTTAGATACCGCAGCGGATTCCGAATTGTGGAACTATGCAAGCGATAGCGACTATCTCATTGTGTCGAAGGATACAGATTTCGGTGATAAAAGTGCAATTCATGGACATCCACCTAAAGTAATTTGGATTAAGCGAGGAAATTGTTCCACAAGAACAGTTGAAAAGATATTGACAGATCACTACTCGGATATACAATCCTTTGCAAGAAATCCAGATCAAGGATTACTGATCCTGTTATAATTTCACTTTACCTTAAACCCCGCACTAATGTAATACTGTTGAAAATACAAGGAAATTTACGTACTTATGAAAACATTTTCAAGACTCAATCTTATATTTCTTATTTTTATTTTAGTAATCGGTATATCCAGTTGTGAACGGATACCAAAAGTAATAGATTCTCAAACAGAAACACCACTGGCGGATCGCGACCATGTTTGGCCAGTTGATCAAAACGGTATTGAGGTGCCTATCCCAGGAACATGGGTATTAGTATCACATACGCACGAAAATTCGACATCTACAATTGGTGAAAATTTCACCTTACCTGCAGATCCCCAACCTATTCTTCAAACATCGGATGGCACATATACAGATGATGAAGGTATACTCTGGACGAAAATAAGGCTTATAACCGCTGAAGGCGATAGGTGGCAGTTCCTTGAACGTGTAGATACAAGTGTTTCACCTCATCAACTCTACGCTGTTGTTACAGTAGATGAAAATGGAATCCCAATTCTTGAATATGGTGAATATCCATTTGATTTACCGAGGTACAACGTGCAAATTTGGGAGAAACAGTGAGGAATCACATATAAATCAGGCGCATTCCCATGCTATTCCGTTTTTCACTCTACGGCTTCCTAAAAAATCAACGCTACTATGATCCGTTTATTGTATTAGCATTCCGTGAGAAAGGTCTATCCTTTTTACAAATCGGTCTCATTTTCGGATTTAGAGAGGTATGTACGAATATCTTTGAAATTCCTTCTGGTGCTGTAGCAGATCTTTATGGTCGACGTCGTGCCATGATATTTTCGTTTTGTGCTTATATTGCCTCTTTCGCTACATTTGCATTAAGCAATTCACTCCTGATGCTTTTTGGTGCTATGTTCTTCTTTGGCTTAGGCGATGCGTTTCGAACCGGTACACACAAGGCGATGATTTTCGACTGGTTACGTTTGCAGGGTAGATCAGATGAGAAGACAAAAATATACGGCTTTACACGTTCATGGTCACAGATGGGGTCTGCGGTTTCTGTTCTCATTGCAGGCACATTAGTTTTTCTCCTTGGCAATTACACAGCTATTTTCTGGTATTCAATTATTCCATACCTAATAAACATCATTAATTTCTTTGGTTATCCGAAGGAACTTGATGGCGATAAACAGAGTGAGTTTTCACTCAAAGCGGTTGCAAGTTTGTTCTGGAGTGCGATCAAACAATCAGTGCAATTCCCTCCTTTACGCCGTTTAGTTTTTGAGGGTATGGGTTTTGAAGGTATGTATAAAGCAAGTAAAGATTATCTACAACCGGTACTTGAAAAGGCTGCCACCGTATTACCAATTCTGTTAACAGTTGATAGTTCAAAACGCACTGCGGTTCTCGTTACGGTTATCTATTTTCCACTCTATTTTTTATCATCATTTGCCTCTCGGAATTCCCATAGAGTTTCGGATTGGCGAGGTGGAGATGAAGGTGCTGCGCAAGTGATGTGGTGGACAAATTTATTATTTTTTGCCCTGTTGATTCCAGCTTTTTATTACAACTTACACCCTGCGATAATCGCTCTATTCGTCATTTTAGCAATACTTCAGAATTTTTGGAGACCCGGTTTGATTAGTCGTTTCAATGTACAGTCTTCACCTGAGATGAGCGCGACAATTTTATCCATAGAAGGACAATCGAAATCTTTAGCGACAGTAATCCTTGCTCCATTGCTCGGATGGTTAGTAGACAATGCTGGGAACTTTTACCCAGTAGGTATTGTTGGTACTTGCATTGCAGTGGTAATTCTTATAGCATATCATAGTCAATTAGAAGTGAAACCCGAATATAGTGCGGAGTAGTCCTCTTATGGAACAGGTGTCTCTGTTTCCTCTTTTAGATAAACAAATTGCACAACCCCAACCGTTACCGACGAATCAGCATGCTGCTAAGGTTGTCACCGGATTAAAGTACATTGCTGATTATCTCACTGAAGTGCAACATGATTGGTTGATAAATCATATTGACAAACAACAATGGAATACTTTTTATCAACGACGTGTGCAAAATTATGGTCACAGTTACAACTTCAATGGTCGGCAAGAAGAACAGGAAAAACCGATTGCTGCGTTTCCTGAGTGGGTGAACAGACTCTGTCAGAAATTGCAAAAAGATGGACACATGCCTAAAGTCGCAAATCAGGTGCTTGTAAGTGAATATGAACCCGGACAAGGTATTGGAGATCATACGGATAAAGAGGCATGCTTCATGGATACCATTGGTATTTTGAGTTTAAATTCATGTTGTGTGATGGATTTGACAAGTGTAAGTGATAAAACAAAAAAGTTTCCTATCTGGTTAGCACCAAGAAGTTTGACTGTCTTAACTGGAGATGCAAAAAACAGATGGATGCACGGGATACCTTCCAGAAAGTCGGATATGTGGGAGGGACGAAAATATCCGCGACAGCGACGCATATCCCTCAGTTTTAGGTGTTTGATGTAAATAGATGATTAGGAAAATGAAGCATGAATGAATTAATATATCCATTTCTTATGAGCGTATTGCCCTCAGCGGAAGGTGGAGGCTATTTAATCGAATTTCCTGACTTACCAGGGTGTATGTCTGATGGGGAGACGATTGACGAGACAATAGAGAATGGAAAAGACGCTGTTTTTTGCTGGATAGAAACAGCAAAAGAGTTCGGTAACGAAATCCCTAAACCCGGTTCTGTCGATGTATTCAATGGACTGTGGGTTCAACAGATCCCTGAGTACATCCACGTCCAAATTTTGCAACGAGCAGAGCAGAATGGTGTAAGTTTAAATACTCTGGTTACCGAAATGTTATCAGCGGAACAGTGATTGTAGGATTATCTTGACAATGCATTAGCCGGAATTAGGTACAGTCGAAAGACCGTACCTAAATTACCTCAGAAAGTTAAATAGGTTAACAGGAGTTTTCATTGCTTAAGTTTACCGCGACACCCCAGCAGATATGACACGCAAAACCTGTCATTTCCGTTTTAATGACATACAATGACCCTACCATAACGTGTCAAATGAAAGGAAATGAACCTACCAGATCGCAGCAGCGCGTTTGTCAAATGAAAGGCATGAACAGCCACCAAAACCTATCAATGAAAGGAAATGAAACATGTCAAAACTCTCCATCACAGAAGCCGTCAAAATCATTCCAGTATCAGAATCGACACTCAGGCGAGACCAAAAAGTGGTAAGGTATCCTTTGAAAAAGACCAGAAAGGACGCAAGCAGATTGATGTTTCAGAACTACAACGCGTCTACGAGCAGCTAAAAACACAGAACGGATCACAACCACCAACAGACGACTCCGCAGACCCATCAGAACTTGTCAATGAATGGGAATGACAGCGAAAAAGTTATTGAATTATTGGAGGGTCAAGTGCAGGATCTGAAAGAAAGACTGGAGAAAGATGACGGAGAAAAATCCCGCTTGCTTGAGTTAGCATACAACCTGCAAAAACAGAACGAGCTCCTCATGCTCCCTAGCACAAAGAAAAAACCCGGCTTCTGGTGATACTTCCGCCTCAAAAGATAATACCCAGAAGGAAACATCGGAATGCCGATTATTCATTTTTCTAAATGAAAACGACGGGGCAATAATTGCAATCGCCACGCTTGTTCTTGCAGGTATAACCCTTTGGTACGTCATTGAGACAATGCGAATGAGACGAGTTACCCTGGAAATGCTACGTGTTTCCAACACGCCAGAAATTCAAGTGCCACTATATAGAATCCGGAGTTGGAGAGAACATACACTCAACCTCAATATACAAAACATAGGGACAGGTTTTGCCTATAATGTAAATTTTGATGGTAATCTTTCCACTGTAGAAATCAGTTATAATACGCTTGCTGATAATGAAATAATGAAAAACGGCATAAACTGTTTAGGTCCTGGAAAGCGGTATCAAATACCGCTATTTCGGCAATATGATCAGCATGATTTGCCAACAACCCTTCTTAACATGGATGTTACTTATATGGATTCAGCAAATACCCCTCATGATAAAACATTCCAACTTGATTTTACAAATGTTGAAGGTTATACGCAAATAGGGGATCCCTCTCTTTATAGTATTGCTGAATCGTTGAGACGCATTGCAAATAGGTAAAGTTGATAATCATATGGGTCGGTGTGGCGGTGTTTGTGTGCTGTGCTGGAGGCTTGCGCTATGTGCCACAGGCTTCGCTGCGTTCGCTCCGCTACGCTTCGGGCGGTGATATTCGCTACGCTCCACCGTCCACCCTTCGCTGCTCCACTTCACTTTACTACGCCAGAGGCACAGGCGGGGAATGCCTAAATGGCATTCATACCGTTGATTTGGCGGTGCCTGTTACGGGCTTGTGTGCGAGAATACGCACCGCGCCCTTGCACCAGCAGGTACACAGTCCAGTGATGCATTTGCTTTGCCGCGCCCTGACTGTAGCCCTGCTGCCATTCTCATTGAACAGAGATTTTCCCGTATAAAAAACTTTTCTTGCTCCCCGTCTTTCGCCGCAATTTCTCAATTTTACTTACAATCCAAAATCGCACGGAATATAAGCAGCACTGCAGTTTATCCGAATTCTATAAATATATATGTCCAGATGAAAAGTGTAAGCGAATCCCAATTCACCGAAGCCGTGTATAGGAACTATCACGGCGAGCCGTTGACGTCTATTGCCAAAGATTTTGGTATCGGACAATCCACTTTGTCGCAACTCAAACCCGCCGCGCGGACAACTGGGAACGGATACATCAGCAGATCGTTGCGACTGAAATCGTGCGTCTGGTTTTCGCAAACACTCCCCACCACTTCCTGTCGAGAGGACGATCCCCCAATAAACTCGATATAACGTGAAAAAAAGTTGTTAACAGAAAAATACGAAAGTTGTATAATTCCAATATCAACTAAGATAAGCCCGAAAAATACGGGCACCTCATCTCAAAAACAAATATTTAGGTCTTAGCTTAGTCGCTGGGGTGCCGCACATTTTTTGATTAAATGGGAAATCCAGCGACTAAGCTATTGGTGTATCCACTCATGTGCAAGTGGTGTTTTATTATATTTTACGGGTATTTTCGGGTGTGAGATCAGGTGTAGTGTTCTGACTATTCTTGAAAGCACCTTATCGTTAATACTAATCTATAATCAATATCCATAATAGGAGGAAGGAAAACATGAAATTTCAATTTATGGCAAAAAACATTGACAGTTTGTTTATTGATGTCTGCTGTCGTCAGTTGAATAACAATCACCGCCGTGTCAAAAGTCCCTCTGTCCGAACGCGGAGAGATGCGGGACACAAGCGGATAATTACCATATAGGAGATAGACTCATGAGTATTTATCGTTTTTTTTTCAAGCCAAGTATGCAATTCTCTTTTTTCCAGTTAGTTGGAATGCTTACAGTCGTTTCTGGGGTGATTCTTTTCTCTATTCTCCACCTGGACGGTGAACAAGACAGTGCCAGAGAGGCACGGCTGATGCAACGTCTTGATGATGCCCGCGCCGAAGTTCTGTCCCTAAAAAAAGCGGCGGAAACCAAACGAAACGGTACCCCCCGCTCCGCCTCTGCGTCGCTAAAGGTCTCCTCCGAGACGGAGACCGAGACACCCGCTGTGCACGCGGCCGACGACAGCGATGTTTCCATATCCGACGACAGCGATGTTTCCATATCCGACGACACGTTGGAAGTTGTGCATACAGGGCCTCTCAAAGGTCTACCGCTGGATCTCGCCAAGAAAATCCATAAAGAATATACCGCTGCGTCCCTTGCGCGTGCAAAGCGGTATCACGAATGGGATCTTCGGAGAAAGGACTTTAAAGAAAGGGAGGGGGCATTGTTTGAAAAAGAATTAGCCCATAAGGATGTCCTAATCGCTAATTCAAAGAAGCGTGCCGAGATAATCTTAACGATTTATGCGCGTATGTCCCCCGAACAACTCGAGTCCGCGCGGGAAGAGGCATTGAAAACGCAGCCCGCCGAGGTTGTCGATAGTTTTTTTAAGCAAATCGCGGTGTCCCGCACCGACAAGTCCCCTGAGGAGATAAACCAGGCGATGCAGGACGTCGAGAAAACTCACGAAGCTCTGGGGATAGAGCAGCAGAAATTGGTAGCGGAGCGGGAACAAATCACGCGCGAGGAGAAAGAACTTCAGGACACAAAGCCCCTCCCACCGAATTTAGGTTTGGACGAGTTTTACACAGAATGGAAAAAACGTAATAGTCCAAAGCCCGCACCATAGTGGGCTTTGGGCATAAACCTCAATGGAGTGTTTTTATTGATTCGACTTCACAGATGCCCATTGCGTTGTCAATTTGTCTTTCGCATCAACAGGAAGTACTACTTCAACGGTCATATCATCTTCCGGTTCACCTTGAAAGTAACGGAAGTTATCAAGCCAGAAATCAACATCCGATTGTGCGATAGCTAAACCGACCCACATCTGTCTGTCAACATCTGCTATTGAAGCAAAAGTGTAAGAATATTCCACCCATTCTGTTGTTAGATTGAAGGTTTTACCTTGACCGTGAAAGTTTGTCCAAGGATCCGCTTGTAGTTGAACGCTTATACTCACATCTCTCGGTTCTTCAGCGCGTGCCCAGAAAATTATCGTATAATCTTCCCCGCTTTTCATTGAAACACTCTGTTGATTAATCTTTGCATGCCAATCAATCCCAGTCGCAATGTGACCGACAATTTTTAGACATTGATCCCCATGTTGCGGGTCATCATCATCAATTTCCCACGTATATTGTGCCCCTCTCTCACAACACGTGCCATCCTCTAAGCTCCACGCTGCTAAGTCATCTTCAAAACTGTAGTTTTCAAGGAGGAGTTCTCCCTTTACCCATTTTCCTAAATCTTGAGTTGTTCCTGCAAAAGCACTAAATCCTACAAATATAGCCATAATACCAACAATAATAATACGTATGCTATTCACCTAATTTCTCCTTTTTCTCACTTTCTTATATGCACGTTAAAAAAACTATATTCTTATAAGCATAGACTGACATCAGACCATGAATGTATAACTGTATGAATTATGGACAATAATACACAAATACCATTTTTCTGTCAACAACAAATTAACCTATGGGTGTGTAAAATTTTTGCTCCATAGGTGTCAATTTAAGAACAGGAATTACGCACCCAACGGTAGGCGTGCTTTGTAAGCGCACCCCCCAACTGCAGGCGTGCTTTGTAAGCGCGCTCCCTAACTGCAGGCGTGCTTTGTAAGCGCACCCCAATGGTAGGCGTGCTTTGTAAGCGCACCCCCTAACAGCACTCCCCTGCAGGCGTGCTTTGTAAGCGCACCCCCCAACTGCAGACGTGCTTTGTAAGCGCACCCCCCAACTGCAGGCGTGCTTTGTAAGCGCGCACCCCAACTGCAGGCGTGCTTTGTAAGCGCACCCCAACTGCAGGCGTGCTTTGTAAGCGCACCCCGATGGTAGGCGTGCTTTGTAAGCGCACCCCGATGGTAGGCGTGCTTTGTAAGCGCACCCCAACTGCAGGCGTGCTTTGTAAGCGCACCCAGATGGTAGGCGTGCTTTGTAAGCGCGCTGGCACATCACGTCTCAACAGCGCGCTTACAAAGCACGCCTACCGTGTGAGAAAATTTATTACCGAATTTAATAAATTAATCATCATAAAGTTTGATGCTCAAATTGTCCAAATAATTATATGTTTTAGTATAATCGGGGTTGAAAACCCCTCCCACAAGAGAAAATACCAACACTTTTTTCTTAAATTGACGCTTATGGTGTGTAAAATTTTTGCTCAAACTACTCATTCTTCATTGTAGGGCGGGGCTCTGTGCCCGCCCCAACTGATTAAATGAGAGATTGCGGGGCACAGAACCCTAATGAGTTTTGACGTTCAAGTTGTGTATTCGTAGGGGCGTGGTTGCCACGCCCAATCTACGCAAACTTAAAAACCAAACGGGTTGGGGAACCCAACCCCTACGAATTCAACTACCGATTTGATTGTCAAACTTCATTAGGTGTCAATATAAGGAAATATTGTTAATATCAACCATACGCTTCAGTCCCGTAGGGACGATATGTTTATAGAAATACATATCCTCACGTCTTTTTTAGTCCCGGAGGGACGATATGTTTAACCTTCTATGTCGTTCCTACGGAACTCAAGAGAGGGGTGATCGTCTTTTTATAAACATTGCGTCCCTACGGGACTAAAGAGAACAAAAGTGTGTACCTCTGTGCAAAATCTTTACACACCCTTTACCTATGACCAGGGTGATTCAGTTTTACCCATTTTACCTGTTTCTTGAGAAAATCGCGACTGGCAAATCAAGAAATCAACGGTATGAATGCGCGTATAGCATTCCCCGGGTACGAATGCCTTTTGGCATTCCACGGGTCGCCCCTACCGCGGAGTTTCTTTTTCAAAAAATCCAAAAATTAGGAAACTGAATAACCCTGAATCTATGACAGAGGCATTCAATTGTCCGAATTGACTATTGTGGGAGGGGTTTGTAACCCCGATTTCAGAGACAAGCATAACAAATCGGGGTTACAAATCCCTCCTACAAAGATGTATTGTGACAATTGAATGTCTCTGAACCTAAGGTGTATGTAAAGTCTTGGTTACTGTGCGTAGGGACCGGGTCTCCCCGTCCGAACAGAAACTTTATACAGGCGGGAAACCTCGTCCCTACGATGTCCACAGTTCCCTAACGTCATACAAACTTTGATAGAAACTGGACGGACTTCTTCTAATATCAGGGTTTCAACAAAAACTTTACTCACTCATCAGTCACACGGATGTTTTTGTTGAAAATATTTTGCTATATATGCTAAAATGGTTTAACTTAATTACGGCATAGTTTGACCTATTCCGTGTGGTGAGAAAAGGAGAATACTCTAATAAAATGAGACAATTTAGAACAGAAGCAATTAGGAATATTGGCATAATTGCTCATTCAGGGGCTGGTAAAACATCCCTGATTGAAGCGATGCTATATAATGGTGGTGCGATTGAGCGAATGGGTGCTGTGGATGATGGAAACACGGTAGCAGACTATGCCTCAGATGAGATAGACCGTAAGACATCACTTAGTTGTTCCGTGTGTATAGCGGAATGGGGTGATCACAAGTTGAATTTAATTGATACGCCGGGTGCGGAGGATTTTTATGGTGATCTTCACAGTGTACTTCGGGTTGTGGATGCGGTTATTGTAGTCGTTGATGCAACGACTGGGGTGGAAGGCGGTACCGAAAAGGTATGGGAAGTGGCGAACAAGTACGAATTACCGCGGTTGATCTTTATCAACAAAATGGATAAAGAGAATGCGAGTTTTGAAAATGCACTTGCGAGTATTTCAGATATATTGGAGATCCGTGCTGTCCCGGTGCAAATCCCAATTGGAAAAGAGGATGAATTCACAGGTATTGTAGATGTGATTCAGGATGGTGCGTTTCTTGAACCGAATGGAAACACACCAGTTGCGAAAACAGATGTTCCTGAGGAATTGACAGGAGCAGCAGAGGAATCTCGTGAAGCCCTTGTTGAAGTGGCTGCCGAGAGTGATGATGAGTTGATAGAAAAATTTTTTGAAGGTGAACTTTCTGAACAGGAGATTCAGAATGGTCTTCAAACCGGTATTCTTGAAACTCAGTTTGTGCCTGTGTTGTGTGGGGCTGCGTTGAAGAACATCGGCGTTCAGCAGTTGATGGATATGATTGTTAGTTGGTGTCCGTCTCCAGTTCAGGCGGGTGCAGTGCAAGATGCTGAAGATGAATCCAAGACTCGCGAACCTTCACCTGACGAACCGTTATCTGCTGTTGTCTTCAAGACAATTGCGGACCCGTTTTCTGGTCAACTTAGTCTTTTCCGTGTGTATTCTGGGACATTGACAGGAGACATTCAAGCAAGGAATACGACTCGAGGACAAGTGGAACGTATTGGTAAACCCACATTCATGAATGGCAAAATTGCGATTAACACCGACAAGATTTCTGCTGGCGATATTGGTGCCCTTACCAAACTTGCTAACACACGTACTGGTGATACTTTGTCAGACACGGATACTCCAATTAAACTTCCCGGTATTGAGTTTCCAAACACAGTAATCTCATTTGCTATTTCTCCTGCGCGCGAGGGTGATGATGAGAAATTGATTACTGGTTTGACACGTATAAGTGAAGAAGATCCATCGTTTCAGATTGACCGGAATGATGTAACGAAGCAGCTGCTTGTCTCCGGTTTAGGTGAGCTTCATATCACTGTCAATCGTGCAAGGATTGCTGAAAAATTTGGTGTTGAAACGAAAGTTGTCACTCCAAAAGTGCCTTATCGTGAGACAGTTCGTAGACCCGTAAAAGGAGTGCAAGAGAGGCACAAGAAGCAGTCTGGTGGTAAGGGTCAATTCGGTGATGTTACTATCAATCTTTCACCTTTGGAACGTGGAACTGGTTTTGAGTTTATTAACAATATCAAGGGTGGTGTAATTCCTCAAAATTATATCCCCGCCGTAGAGAAGGGCATCCGTCAAAGGATGGATCGGGGTGTACTTGTTGGTTATCCGTTAGTTGATATCCAAATTGACCTTTATGATGGCAAGTATCATCAGGTGGATTCATCGGATATGGCGTTCCAAATTGCGGGTTCTATGGCATTTTCGACAGCGGTGCAGCAAGCAGATCCTTGTCTTCTTGAACCGATCATGAAGGTATCAATATCCGTTCCTGATCAGTATATGGGTAATATCATAGGCGATCTGAATGGTCGTCGTGGTCAAGTGCTGGGTGTTGATCAGATGGGTAAACGTCAGGTTATACAAGCGATGGTGCCGCAATCAGAGATGCTTCGTTATTCTATTGATTTGAAGTCTATGACGAGTGCACGTGGGAATTTCACGATGGAATTTGAGCGCTATGACATCGTTCCTGATGACGTTGCTCAGAAGGTAATTGCTGCATCTAAAACGGAAGAGGAAGAGGCATAATTTTTCTGTGTGTTATTATAGATGATAGTTTTTCTCCTTTTATGTAGGTGCATTCTTTTCGGATAGGATGCACCTATTGCTTGTAATACCCAATTCACGTGAACTGTATTGCTAATTGTGCGGTTAGGAAACCGCACCTACCATCGGAAAAAGATAAATCCCGTCAATTTGGTATTAGTTAGGTAATTAAACGTGTTTGAAGAAAAAAAACATTTACATCGCTACTTCCTTATCTGCTGCTGTATGCTTGTGTTGGTTGGTTGTGGTTCTGGTGAAATCCAGAATTTTGAGGGGATTCAGGCACTTATGGATCCGCGTACGGATCGGTTGGAAATTAGGATTTATCTGCTTGATAGACACGGAAATGCATTAATCTGGAATCAGAGTATCCTGAGTCCGAGTGTTGGTGTAAGTACGATTTCGGAAGCGGATTTTATTACACATGCCGAGGTTTACTCAATGCGCGATGGTAAGAGACATAAAAAAGTGTATGATGGTAGATTGGTTGATGTGCGTTGGTCACAAGAACCGAATAGCCTTGAAAGACTCTTGAGTGCTGAGATTCCACGTGCGCTTATTGAGGAAGACCTTGAACGTGATACGCATTTGGGAGTGATTGTAGTTGAAGTCAAGACAGATAAACAGGGGCCTTTTACGGATACGATTGATGAGACATCGATATATCGGGATTAGTTATGCCAATACACACGCAGGACTATAGACATTGGGAAGGTACACTGAACCCGCGTATGCGGACACGTTGGTGGATAATTGCTAAAGCGGAGTTAAAGCTGCTTGCTAAGCGTAAGATTGTGCGCCTAATTGTTGCTATTCCGCCTGTAATCTATGTTTTGGTGCATGGTATATTGATATATGTGATGAATGTCATTCCTGAGGATGCTGTTTGGTTTGATATTGACACCAGTTTTTTTCAGGGATTTGTATTTAGGATGCTGCCGTTTCCAACGGCATTTTTGCTTGCCTTAGTTGTAATATTTGGAGGTGCGGGGTTAATTGCGGATGATCTTAAGCATAATTCTCTTTCACTTTATCTGTCTAAACCGATTTCTTGGATAGATTACGTCATCGGTAAGTTTGCGGTGATTGGTATTTTACTTTTGTGTATGACCTTAGTTCCTGGTTTGCTGTTGTTTTTGGAACAATCATTGTTGACTGATGAACCTTTCATTCAAAAACATTTTTGGTTGCCTTTTTCAATTATCATTTATTCGGTAATCATAACAGTTATCTCAGGTTTGTTGATGTTGGTGTTCTCATCACTTACGACCAATTTGCGTTATGCTACGATAGGATTTTGTGCGGTGTGGTTCGGTCTTCCCGTAGTGCATTTAATTTTGAAAGAAGTATTTCGTACAAGTTCAGTTGGTATTGTATCTATTTGGGCAAATTTTGATCGTTTGGGGTCAACCCTATTTGGTGTGAGTAGTAATTATGATATACATTGGTCAATGTCGTTACTGTTTTTGGCTGCGTTGGGTGTGGGTTGTATTTTGGTTTTACGCCATCGGATTCGTGCTGTGGAGATAGTGAAATAGGCTGGTTCTTTACAATAATCTTGCGCCGTTTGCGTCCCACATTTCCTCCTCAGTATATTCCTGTGGGGGATTTATTTTTGTTAGAGTTGGTTGCCAATTGGGTTTGAATTGATGTATCAGTCGTACAGCATTTCTATAAGAAATATCTTTTTTCGTGTTATCATCAAGATTAGTGGATTCTAGCTGTGATTGGACAAGTCGAAAGTCGTAGTAGGGTAGGTCACTGCCGAACATGAGCCTGTTAGCTGCAAGGTTTTCTACGAGATGTACGATGTCCCAACTTTCATCTGCGCCTTCAGGTTTCTGTGCGATGTCATACCAGATATTTTCCTGATTACTACAATGTACAATTGCATCCATGTGTCCTGCTTTGTTCATTGAGACATGCCCGATGATGAAGGTAATTGTGGGAAACTTTTGTGCATACGCAGCGATGTTCTGTGTTGATCCAGCTTGATGTAGCAGACATAATCCGTTGTGTTTTGCCACGACCTCAAGAAAGGCATATAATTCCCCACCAAGAGAATGTCCGGATAAAGCTGGATGACATGCGAATCCAACCAGTCCATCTTCAGACATAGTTCTATCCAGTTCATCCACACCTGCCTGCTCATGTCGGACTTCTACAATGGCGAGTCCTATAGGAAAACGTTGCGGATACATGTGGCATGCGTTTGCGATAACCTTGTTCTGTTCGCGTGTGTCTAAGACACCCCGTGCCTGTGGTCCTCCTGCTGTGGGACATGGTATTGCAGCGATCACTCCTGCGCACGCCATCCGTGCCAGACACTTGTCCACGTTTTGTCCTACCACGGGAGCGCGTGACACTGTCATTCCGATGTGGCAATGCACGTCAATATAGGAACGCATAGGTTTACCTTTATGTATATTTAACGACCTGTTTTAGTTAACTTAATGTTTGTATTATTATCACACCTATTAAGCTTGTGTTATTAACAT
This sequence comes from Candidatus Poribacteria bacterium, assembly GCA_963663765.2. Taxonomy (GTDB): domain Bacteria; phylum Poribacteria; class WGA-4E; order WGA-4E; family WGA-3G; genus MSPOR6. The sequence goes on from CAXXUA010000005.1 coordinate 509,336, forward strand.
ATCGTCCCTACCAAATCAACGCCAAATGCGCGTTTGGCATTTGGCGGGACTAAAGATAGGGTATTCAACGTTTTTCTATAAAAATATCGTCCCTACGGGACTAAATGGTTCACTCTTTAAGTCTTTGCGATATTTCTTCAATTGAAGTTCCATAGGGTTCTAACTTGTATCTCGGTTGCTCTTGTGGGTCTTTCTTCCAATGGTAAGGGTGTTTATGGACATTCCACCAACACACCGCGCACTCAATGGATTCGATGAGTTCATCTTGTGTCTCAAACTTTCTCCCTTTCAATGCCAGTGATCTGAGTTGTTTCCACCAAGGTTCTATCAGGTTTAACCAACACGCATATTTCGGAATAAACTGAACTCCTACCTCCGGCCACACCAATAATGCGGTTTTTACATCACGACTATGGTGAGTAGAAAGATTGTCTTCAATCAAAAGCCGCTTGTCTGATGGAAACTTCTCTATGATTTTCTCAAGCAATGCTATATGACTTGCACTATCCCTCCTCTGAAATCACTATTTCCTCTTGACCCGTCGCACGTTCAAACACATCATGAACCCATACTTTACCACGACGACCATAGTCCAGTTCAAAGGTCACACGACCCACACCGCGTTGCCAAACTTCACCGGATATGTTTTAGCTTCTATCGGTCCCATCTCATCAATACAGACAACACAAGTATTAGGCGGCGGGGAACGATACGCCGCTATAACAGTCCCCTTTTTTCTACAACTCTTTGTCTTGCTTCTCCGCTTCACGAAACCAACTTTGTTGACGCTTCAAACGCAATCCCTCTTCATTTAGCCACTCCCAGATTGTTGAATCAGAAAGATGAATACCTGTTCTTTCTTTAAATGCCGTTTGCAACCGTATCAATGTCCACAACTCAAATGGATAACCGAGACTACGCGGATTTTGCATTGCTAAATCTATGAGTTTCCCTCGCACCTCTGTTGAATGCACACGCGGTTTCCCACTTTTCGGCTTATCTGTGAGCCCTGGGATACCCGCTTCATTGAACCTTTTGACCCAACAGGGACCAGAGTTATCCGACTTGAAACCCACATTTATTCCTGCTTGAGTAGCTGTCAGTGTCTCGTCATCAAGCATGCTAACAATCAATTTCGCACGCTGCACCATCCGATAGGAATGTGTGCGTGAACTCGCAAGTCTCCTCAATTCAACGTTTTCTTCCTCATTAACCTCACGAATGTGATGTATTCGTTTTCCCATCTCAATTCTCCTCTCCATTTTTTGAATTTAATAGATAGAAGAATTATACCAAAATATCTTGGCGAGTCAACCACTAAATAAGAAATCAACTCTTGAAAAAACTAAGAAAGCGTCTGCAATTGTGAAGCACTACATTACAAATAGTTATTTAGCACAACTCGTATATTTATTTAGAATTTTGGTAATGGTTGGTATGTATTAAAACCTTTTGTTTTGTCTTTGCCTTGCAAGAGATATATTTTGTGTGATGAACGCACTTCTGCACCGGGAAAACGGACATTTGCTGGCATATATCGCATTGTGTAGCCACATCGTCTTTTTTGTGATACATTGGGACTGGAATTGTGTATTGTCCATGCATCGTGAAAATGGCACTCACCGACTTCTAACTCCAAATCTACTGCTGTTGATTCATCAATGTCTGCTGAGACGACTTCTCTGCCAAAGAGATTGTTATTGCGATTGACCGATTCATACCGACGATCACGCAAAGTATGACTTCCAGGGATGACTCGCATGCATCCATTTTCAATTTTTGATTCATCCACTGCTAACCACATTGTGATGACGTTCATGGGGTCAAGAGATTTTCCCCAATATACCCCGTCTTGGTGCCAGGGTACTTCCATTCCATCGTGTTTGCGTTTGCTAATGAAATGACTTGACCAGAGAACAATATCCTGACCGATGAACCTTTCAATCACTTTCAGCACACGTGGGTGAGTTAGGTATTTGAATAGAAACGGATGTGTGAAGTGAGGTACGTCCATCTGTTCTGGACGTTTACCTTCAGGTAAGTTCTCAATCATTTCGGCTACATAATCCCGCAGTTCGTTTAACTCGGATTCTGTAAAGATGCGACCGTAAGTGAGATACCCATTTTCTTTGTAGAAACTTACTTGTTCGTCGGATACTGTTGTTTGTATTTGCCAATTCATTTTTTTACCTGTTTTTGTGCAATGTCCGTAGTTGCTATCTACAAGAATTATTGGATATAAGTACTGTTTTCAGTATAGTTTTTCTTCAAACTTGATGGTTCTGAATTACAGGTTGATTTCTTAATATGTTTTCAAATGAAAACATATTTCGCTTTTTTGAAAACATTTTAAATTGCCTATAAACCCAGTCTTTGTGTGGGTTTATAGGCAATTTTGTTGATTTAAAAAATAATTTTGCTCATGTGTAACGTTTTTGTTTTTTGTCTGAACCATGATTTTCAGGATTTCCAGATTTTCAGGATTGATTTCTGCACAGTAAGTTTTTTTAAAGGACAACAAGCTTTGACAGGATCAAGATTTATAGATCTACGTCTATAATGTAATGTGAAATGTATTATAACATACTAAATTAGCATTTGTCAAGTAAGAATATACAAAATTTACAATTTTTGTGATTTTGTAGAAAATTTTAATTTATACACGTATACATCTTGCAAAACCTTGTTTAACCAAAGTCACTATTTGTTCTCGTCGCTTGGGATTGTCCACAATAACACTGTGCCGTCATAACTGCCACTGGCAAGGGTTTTGCCATCCGGACTAAATGCTACATTACGGACCCATCCCGTATGTCCTTTGAGTGTGTGTATGATCTTCCCCGTGTCTGTGTTCCACAAGCGGATGGTTTTATCCATACTTCCACTGACAAGTGTAATACCATCTGGACTGAACGCTACACAGTTGACCTGATTTGTATGTTCTTCCAGTGTGTGTATGATGTTCCCTGTGTCTGCGTTCCACAAATGAATGGTGTTGTCTCTACTTCCGCTTGCGATTATTTTTCCATCCGCTCTGAACGCGATGCTCTTGACCGTTCGCGTATGCCCATTAAGTGTGCGGAGGCGATTACCCGTGTCTGTGTTCCACAAGCGGATGGTTGTGTCCTCACTTCCGCTTGCGATTGTTTTCCCATCTGGACTGAACGCGACGCTGATGACACCCTCCGTATGTCCTGTGAGGACGCGAAGATGCGTGCCGTTGTTTGCGTCCCACACGCGGACAGAGAAGTCCTTACTACCACTTGCGATTGTGCTTCCATCAGGACTGAACGCGACGCTGGTGACATAATGTGTATGTCCTGTGAGGGTGTGTATGAGGTCACCAATGTTGAAGTTCCACAAGCGAATGGTTTTGTCCTCACTTCCACTTGCGATTGTGTTTCCATCTGGACTGAATTCTACGCTGCTGACACCCTCCGTATGCCCTTCAAACGTGCGGAGAAGGGTAGCAGTGTCTGGTTTCCATAGATGAACAGCTGTATCCTGACCGCAACTGGCGAGAATGTTACTATCCGGGCTGAACGCTACACTATAGACAGCATCCGTATGTCCTTCAAATGTGCGGAGGAGATCACCCATGTCTGCATTCCAAAAACGGAGGGTTCCGTCCCCACTGCGACTGGCAATTGTTTTTCCATCCGGACTGAAGGCTACACCTCTGACACCCTCCGTTTGTCCGTCAAACGTGCGTAGGTGATCACCTGTGTTTGCGTCCCACAAGCGAAGCGTATTATCCTTACTGACGCTTGCGAATGTTTTCCCATCTGGACTGAAGGCTACATGTCTGACTATACCGGTATGTCTTTCCAGCGTGCGTATGAATTTATAAGTGTTAGCGTTCCACAAACGGATCGTATTGTCACGACTTCCGCTGGCGATCATGTTACCATCTGGACTAAATACTACGGTGAAGACAGCAAACTCGTGTCCTGCAAGAGTAGGGAGGTAATTCCCTGTGTTAGCGTTCCACAAACGGATTGTGTTGTCTGAATTCCCACTTGCAATCGTGCTACCATCCGGACTGAAGGCTACGGTATAGACATCACCAGCATGTGCTGTTAGTGTTCGGATGTGTGTACCGTTGTGAAAGTTCCACAAACGGACGGTTACGTCCCCACTGCCACTGGCAATTGTTTTTCCATCCGGACTGAACGCTACACTGCTGACCCAACTCTTATGTCCTTTGAGTGTGCGTATAAGGTCACTCGTGTCTGCGTTCCATAAGCGGATGGTGTTGTCAACACTCCCACTGGCGATTGTTTTTCCATCCGGACTGAACGCTATGCTGGTGACTTGAGATGTATGTCCTGATAAGAGATCAAGTTCTTCGCCTGTCTGTGCATCGTATATCCACACGCCGATGCTACTTGCTACGGCTAACTTTGTGCCATCGGGTGAATACGATAAATTACCAGTAATCTGTCCTTTCCCGAGTCGTGCTTTTGCACCTTCGGGGAGATTCCATTCTGTGTAGTCTTGAGCAAACGTGGTTGTGGATGCTAAGGTCAGGACGATCCATAGTGTGTAGAATATGTGATTCATGTGTGGTTTACCTTCTTTTACCTGTATTTGCGTTGTTGGATAGCCAAATACCGGATAGTTGCGAGTGATTGAATTTTATTCTGTAGATAATATTCTGTTAAGACTACCTCCGAGAATTTCTGCTTTATCGTTTTCGGGTATGAATGTGCAATGTGTTCTGAATGCTTCAAGAGCGTGTTGATATGTCATGAATTTACGGACTACGGGATAATCGGAACCCCAGCAGAGTCGTCCTGGACCGAAATGTTCGTAGAGAGCACGCACAATCCAGTGTGTATCGGAATAGGGATAGTCCCACGAGACTTGGGAAACGTAGGCGAATCCTGACATCTTTACATGGATATTTGGTATTTTTGCAGAGGTAAGAACTTCGTTTAGTTGTGGATATGGATGTTTTTCTCCAGAACGCGCACCTGCCATGTGATGACACAAAAACGGTATTGATGGGAACTGTGCTGCGAGTTTGCGTAATGGTGCATGTTGATGACTACCCATTGCTATGCTTGCGATTAACCCTAATTCTGCGGTTGTCTGGAAGAAATTCTGTCCTTCATCAGTAAAGAACCAGCTGCAATCGTCATCACCTTTGAGGTAGTGTGTGTAACCTTTTAGGTTGTATTTTTCTGCTGCGGATTTGAGTCTGTCCGTTGCGCCGTCAGTGTGGTAAGTGTCGGTCCAGGAACAGTCTACATCTGCGAATTGAATGAGTCTGTCTGGATAGCGTTGTACACACTCTGCAATGTAATCATTGTTATCGGGATTTTTGTCTATACGCGCGCAGATTATCACGGCTTTATTTACTTTGTGTGTATCCATTTCGTGTAGCAGTTGTTCAGCTGTTCCACGACTTTTCTCGTCAGGGACAGGCGGTTGGTAGGGCCAAGTGTGCCATGCGTGTGTGTGGGAATCAATAATCATTTGGGTTTTATGTGTTGTTAATTGGTTGTTTATTGTTATAGTTAATCTTAGTATATATGCGTTGGTATGTTTTGTCAATTTGAATTATTTGAAAACTGAATTCAGGGTGGTTTGACATTTTATACAAGAACTGATATCCTACACAGCAAGGAGGAGAAACATCATGGCAACGTTAATGCAAACTGAAAATCGTATCAGACCGATCTATATTGATGGATACACCCACAAATTGAGTTACGAACCCGGTGAAGATATTGCGTTCCATGTCTCAACAAGTGCGGGAAACTACTCCTTGGAAATTGCACGCATCGGTGTGACACGTGAAGTCGTATTCAACGAATCTGAACTCCCTGGGGAAGCACAACCTGTCCCTGAAAACGCTTCATCACACGGATGTGGTTGGAATGCCACCTTCACACTTGAAGTACCAGACACATGGTAAAGTGGGTATTATGAAGGCACCCTTCGCGCAACTGATAGCGGTGGAGACACTTTATATAGAAACCAGCGTACTGCAGAGAGTTCACTGTTCTTCATCATTCGCGCTTCCAAACCGGGTGAAAACACACCCATTCTCCTCCAACTCTCTACCAACACGTACAACGCTTACAATAACTGGGGCGGTTTTAGTCTCTACGGATTTCACGGACACAGTAAGTTGCAAGGCAACCGTGTTTCATTTGACCGTCCTACTGGAGGCATCTTTAGAAATTGGGAATTACCCTTCATCGTCTGGGCAGAGCAGAACGGATATTCACTTGATTATGTAGTGAATAGTGACTTGGAATTCCATCCTGATATATTGGAACATTACAAACTCGTATTGAGCGTTGGGCATGACGAATACTGGTCTGCACCGATGCGGGATAATCTTGAAGCATTCATCACAAATGGCGGTAACGTTGCCTTTTTTAGCGGCAATTCTGTGTGTTGGCAGGTGCGTTCTGAAGACAATGGACGCGCCCTCGTCTGCTGGAAGCAGAGTTACAACCAAGACCCTATCTATAAAACCGATGATTATAGTACGCTGAGTACCTTGTGGAGTCACTATCTGGTGAACAGACCTGAAAATCAGCTGACGGGTGTCGGTTTCTTACAAGGCGGTTATCACTTGAGCCACGGGCAGTTTATGGATGGTAGTGGTGCATATACAGTGCATCGTCCTGAACATTGGGTATTTGAAGGCACAAACTTAGCAAGAGATGACACATTCGGTGGAGAGCATACCATCGTTGGTTATGAATGTGATGGGTGTGAATTCACGCTTGAAGATGGTTTACCCGTACCAACCTATAATGATAGCACACCTGAAGGATTTACCATCCTCGCAACCGCACCTGTCCGTTGGCATCCAGACGATTGCGAATGGTATGAACGTTGGCAAAAAGGACATACTGGCGCAGCAACAATGGGTATTTATACAAAGGGTGGCACCGTCTTTACTGCTGCAACTACAGACTGGTCACACGGATTGGCAGGTGGGGATGCTGTTGTTGAGCGGATTACACATAATGTTTTGCGGAGGCTTTCGGAGTAAGCGCGCTATGTAAAATGAATTAAGTCATACTAACCAATATAAAATCCACCCTTAAGAGAGTTTTGTCCTTCTATTTTTCCTGGTTTATCCATTGATCTAGTTCTTTCAAGTGTTCGCCTACGATAGAATGATCACTCCGCTGCCGAAACTCATTACGGAGATTATTATATTCCTTTCTACCATATAGTGTTGCGATTAGGCAGAACAAAAGGGATATGGGACACTTTGCGGGTACGGGAAAAGAGGGTTGCGTTTCTGGGAGCCAACTGGGACAATCAATCTGCAGTTTACTATCAAGATAATCTTTATCAAATTTCTTAATAAGTTGTGCGTGGTGGAAGTCATGAATTCCCTCTTTACCTGCTGGAGTCTCGGTCTGATTCGCGCTCTCTGGTGTTTCTAAACGAAAACCAATTCCGTAAGGTTTTTGACATTCGTCAGGGCAATTGCCAAGACATACTAGCATGACTCTGAGTTTTGCGATGCTATGTGTTTGGTTCCACTTGCAATATAAAGACAGGATTGGGACAAAGTGACCATCTTTTTCCAGAGGGGGCAAGTATAAAACCTTGCCTTGATCGGAAAAATCCAATTGAGGTTGCTTAAATAAAGATTCTATCTCTTTAGTAGTGGTTATAGGTATCCACTTATATTTTATTGCATTGTAAGTTTTCAATGCTTGACAGGATGGTTTTCGCTGCGATTTTTTTGTAATCCACGCCGATCTTTGTTTACTTAACAGATGTATGAGAAAATCTTTTAACACGTTGCTTGGTGTGGTCATTGCACTCCCCATGTAAAATTACAGCGAAAACCGAGCTCTGGGTCGGTAATCAATTTCGTCCTCATTAAAATAGTTTACAAATCTTTGGGTAAAGGGCGAGGTAGTATCAGCGAGGAACTCTCTACAACACCCATGATTGTAGAAACGGGAAGCGTCTTCACAAAATACCCAATCAGGGGTCGCAGTCAACCAAGGTTCTGTTACTTCTTTGATGTCTTCACATTCGCGTAGTTTATCCCAAAACCAGACAGGTCGCGAAATCCAATGGGCTTTGTCAACTCTGCCGAATCTATAGCACTCAATCAAATTTGTATCCAATCCCAAATCTTCATGCCCTGCCAGTCGTGCTGTTTTATTCCAAGTTTCAATATTCTCCCTATCACCCTTAATTAAACTTGGATACCTTGAAACCAGATGCGGTGCATCTACCAAAATATCTTGCTCCGGTAGGACGAGTTGCTCCAACCATTTTGATATTCTGGCAGCACCAACCCTCGCTAAAACGTGCTTATTAATCTCATCGTCTGAATCCTTTATATCCTCTACATCTTTAAATCTCAAACCGTTTCCAGATTTCGTTATAAACTCCCGAAACGTTGTTTGAAAATGTTCTTTTCCTTTATCTCTCCAGATGAATTGAACGATTTCTCGTGGTAGTAACTCAAATAAATCTCTGTCAAAACCAAGAAATTCACTGATGGGTTTCTCCAAATTGTCTTGAACATCTTGGACCCTTTCGTCAAAGTCACGCAGCAAATCACATAAATTCGGCCAGCACCAAGGTCTGAACCCTTGTTCAGAATCCTGCCAATCACCCATCCAGAGATTAGGATTGTCTAACTGCTGATCCCCCAAATTCAAGTCCGCGAATGAATCCAGATCTCCTCTCAGGGTTAGATCAAAAGGATTACTACCATACTGATTCAATCCAATAATCAATTTGCATTTTGAAAAGCAGCGAACAAGATAAGCGACGATTTCACCGGTTAGAAATCCTGTAATAAGTTTCATCTCTTTTTTCTTTTTCTTTTTTTCTTTCTCTTGACTATCCAATAAATCGTAATCAATTATAAAAATTGATGCATTATCTATTTCATCTGCTTCATCCTTGTGATTATTTTCTAGATCCTTTTCTCCTTTCCGAAATTCAATTTGCCTCTGTTTCAACGCTTTTATTGCGTTTTGGAATTCACCATGTTTTAGGGATTTAACATTAAAATTTCCGCCTTGATTTGACTTGTCAAGTCCCTCCTCCAATTTTTCCATAAAACCCTTTGTACGTTTCGGTGCATCATCATATATCAGGATTGTTTCCTTACTCATTTTTCTTCCCTCCATTCAATTGAGAAAGCGGTCTTAAATTCTTTTTGTGGTTCTACGAACCGGACACGACAACCAATATTGTCTGCCACTAATCGGACAATCGTAAGTCCGAGTCCGGTGCCACCGTAGCCAAGTGCTTTCCTTTCCGGTGAGATTTTTGACTCCCTTTCAAAAGGTTCAAACAACTTCTCTGCGTTTTTTAAATTGATCCCATGTCCAGTATCCTGGATGAGAATTTTATGGTTTTTATCATGAGAACGAGAACTGATATGCAGCAAGCGTGTAGGAGAATCAAGCATTGCAGTAAAAGCGTTAATAAACACATTTTGAAAGATGGCACCCCATTCAGCAAATGACGCCTTAGGAAGATACAATAGATCATCAAGTTGATTATAATTTATTTTAGTGTCTCTTGCCAAAAAACTTGTCTGGTGGGTGATTTCTTCAATTACTGTCTTTGCCCGTAGTCTTTTGTCTCGCATTAGTATATTATCGGCATCAGCGACGTAGTCAAACAGAAGGTTCGTTGATTTTGCCCTTTTAAGCCAAACTGTTAAATCCTTGCTTAGTGAATTAAGATTTTTTTGAAGTTCAGAATCCAATGTCTTTATCGCTTTGATTTTATTTATGGTGTTTTCAATAAAAGCAAACTGTTTTTGCAGTTCATGTTGATATGATAGTGCTGAAATACCCGCAGTGGCAAGGGGGGCAAGCATTCCCATCTGTCCAAGAACAAGTTCCTGATCATCCTTTACATTCGTTGTTGCCTCATGAACTTCCTTATAAATTTCTTTGTAAACTTCTTTAGGAATATCTGATTCGTATGCTTCTAACACCTGTTCAATACGTTCAAATTTCAAAGATGTTGGTTCAATTGATTTTTCTCGTTCTTTTTCTTTATTCCTTCTCTTTGTAGTTTCATGTGCGTAAAAATCTATTGCAGTACGAACCGTAGCTACCAAATCATCATAGGCAGTAGTCTGAGCTAAACGGTCTCTTGTAATCATGATTTTAAGATTAGGTTCATTGGAAGTATTGACGATTACAATCCCAAGCACACGACCAAGAGTTGGTAAATTATGCATTGCATTGGAAATTGGCTCAATACTCTTACCAAGGAGTTTGGACTTGTTTTGTCTATGTGAGTGATCATACTCTAATTTCAACCAATCGCTCGTTGGTAAACCGTAAAAAGGAAGACGAAAACCTCCATCATATACATGAACACCACCGTGTTTTTTGAAATATTCTCTTGCTTCTCCTACTTTGATCCTAAACTTTTGTTTTCCCTTTAAATTATAGATACGAATCTCAAAACGGCAAGTGTTTAGGTTTATATTCTTGTTGAATTTTCCATTATTATGGTCAAAATTTCTAATATTGTAATTATGGATTATTTTCTCTCCATCTGAAAACTCTAAGGAGAGGATCAGTTCCCCATCAACACACTTACCAACAAGTCGAGCAATCCAGATACCCTTTACGGCATTCATTTGGCTTAAAAATTCCTTTTCAAAATCCTGCTGAGTTGATTGAAAACGGATTCTAAAACGATCTTTTGGATTGTCCAAAGATGATGAGCCAAAAGGTGGTTGCAGCCACCACAATTCTGAAGCGAGTTCTTGAATAGATTTTTCTGTCCAATTATCTTTGTCCTTTAGACCTTCCAAGATGAGTGTAGTACCATGTGGGGTATCTAATTCCCATTTACTGCGGTTGTATATATCATATTCAACCATTACTTTTGTTAGATCCTCAGCTTCCACAGCTTTTTTCCAATCTATTTGGGCTTCAAGCAGTTGAGGGTTTTTACCTTCTGGAAGAGTTTTTATTGTTAATTCGTTAGCTAGAAATTGAACTGCTAATCGTCCCACTCCTTTTGATCCGGTCATTTTCCGATTAAACTTTTTGGTAAATTCATTATTCTTATGAGTTGTTCCAATCCGCATCCAGAAATTTTTGAAATCACTATAGGTCATACCATGCCCATCGTCACTAATTTCAATACGTTCCATATCGGGTGTGAAATCAATTATGACTTCGGTGGCATCAGCATCATAACTGTTTTTTATCAATTCAGCTAAGGCAATGTGTGGTTTGCCAACGAGCCTTTCACCAAGTTCTCTTAGAAGTTCAGCATCAATTGTAAAAGCTAGTGTGCCCATTGTTTTAACCTTTAGTTTTATTGAGAGGCGGTTTCAAGATGAAGTTTAATACTTTGTGCAATAATTTGTGCTAATTTAACAGGCACAGCATTTCCAATTAAACGACAAATAGTCGTCACATGATGCGGATCATTTGGGTGAACAAATTGATAGTTGTCTGGAAACGTTTGGAGGCGTGCAGCCTCTCTTACTGATAGTCCTCGGTCCTGTTCAGGATGACCAAACCTACCGTTCCCAAATCCAAAGCAAGTGGTCGTAAGTGTTGGCGATGGAGCGTCCCATTCCATTCTTCCATAAATTGATGTGTAACCACGACCTATACCATGTTGATGGCATTTAGCGACTAATTCAGCTGGCCAGTCCTTCCAAGTACCGCCAGGTCTTGATGCTCTAATCCTTTGTAAGTTTAGTTCAGACAACCCCGCAGCTTTATGATATGGATCTTTCTGACTTGTTTGACCAGCTTCAATTGGTTCCAAATCAGAAATCGTATCCCGAACACTCTTATAGTTTTCCTGCGTATGAGTTGGCTTCAAGAGATCTATCTTGCCATATTTTGATTTTGAAGCGAGGAGAACAAGTCGTTTCCGGGTTTGAGGAATACCATATTTTGGGCAAAATACCTTCGGATATGCAGACACTTCATAACCGTTGCTTTTCAAAGTTTCTATGAATTCCAGATATATTTCCCCTTTTCTGAAAGTTGTTAAAGTGGGAACATTTTCCATTGAAACAATATCAGGTTTGATTTCTGAAATAATATTTGAAAAATTGGAAAGTAATTTCCATTTGCTATCAGGATTCCGCATGCCTTTGTTATATGCAGAAAAGGGTTGGCATGGTGCACATCCAATTAATATTTTAACGTCACCTTCAGGATAACGTTGCATAAGTTCAGAAACCTTCACGTCTTCAATTTTCTTATTAATGAAGATGGCTCCCTGATTATTGGTTTCATAGGCATATTTGCAGGATTTATCAGCATCTAATCCTGCAACAACATTAAAACCCTCTAATATGAAGCCGTGTGTGAGAGCACCCGCACCGCAGAATAAATCTATAACCGAACAGTCTGTCATAGTAATTTGATATTGTAAATATATAGTTTTTAAACACGGAATGAAGAAACCACATGAACTACAATTCCAGTTCAATATATCTTACAATTTTCCTCTGTATTTTGTTCTTAATTTTAGCTACCCATGTGCCAAATTCCAAATACACGTTATCGTAGAACGATATTATATCCCTTATTTTACATCAAACTGTTACTTGTGTCAAATACCAATCAGGAGATATGAATTCGTCATGAAAAATTATATGAATACAATTTCTATAATGTTATATTATAGTACACTTAACATAATTTGTCAAGTATAATTCAAGCACGGTCGTCTGATCATTGATTTGAAGTAAGAAATAAATATTGCTAATTTAAGAGAAAAAGAACCAATGTCTCTGCCAATTTAATGTTTGCTAAAAACTTCAACACATCAATTCTGAAAACTTTGGTTCTATAATGATATATATTTCAACACGAATTTAACTCCTATCTAAAGATTTATCAATCCTTTTGATATTTTTCATCATATCTGCTATACTTTCAAACAACACTTCAACCCAATAGAAACCGGAGTTTCAAATGCCAAACAACCAACCAAATATCCTCTTAATCACAACTGACCAACAACGCGGCGACTGTCTGGGAATTGATCCCGACGGTCCCGATTGCCTTCAAACACCAAACCTTGACTGGATCGGCAGCAGTGGCACGCACTTCCGACGTGGATACGCGGAGTGTCCAAGTTGTATCCCCGCGCGCCGCGGTATCATGACAGGCACTGCACCTGCAGCCAATGGAATGGTTGGATATACAGGCGCACAGTGGAATCCACCACATACCCTGGCTGGTGAATTATCCAAAGCAGGATATCAAACCGAGATGATTGGCAAACTACATCTCAGTCCGCCGCGTAAGCGATACGGTTTCGATCACCTACAGTTGTCTGATACCACCCACGGAACTGCTAACAACGACTATGTAGAATGGTTACAGCAATACCACCACCGCAATGACTATGATCCGGGCATGGCACACGGAGTTTCTGCTAACGGATGGGTAGGTCGTCCACACCATCTACCCGAAGAGCAGATGCACACGTTCTGGTGTGTCGACCGAGCGCTTAAGTTCATTCGAAAACGCGATCCTTCAGTGCCGTATTTCCTCAACCTCTCCTTTATAGACCCACATCCGCCGCTAACACCACCAGCACACTACTATCAACGCTACATCCAGCGGAAACTCCCATCTCCCGCTTTCGGTGTATGGTCTTTAAACCATGATCTGGCTGAGAAGGGACACAATCCAAATGCTTGGGAGATAAACCTTGACAGACACGACATGCAATGTGCCCGCGCTGCATATTACGGAATGATCAATTTCATTGACGATCAGGTTGGTCGGTTGCTGCAAAACGTTGGTGGTTTGAATGACTGTCTCGTTATTTTCACTTCGGACCATGGTGAAATGCTGGGTGACCACAATATGTTCCGTAAAACCTTTCCTTACGAAGCCAGTGCAAGAGTGCCTTTTCTCGTTCGCACACCAGCCCGATGGGGTTATCCCAAAGCGAACATCAACTATTCCCCTGTCGGTTTACAGGACATCATGCCGACTCTTCTTGACGCTGCAAACATTGAGATTCCCAGTACATGCACCGGTAAAAGTCTACTACCTATCATGCGTGGTGATACCGAACGCGTGCGGGATTGTCTACACGGAGAGCACTCTGGTTGTTATAATAATAAGCATGGCAACCACTATATTACTGATGGACACCACAAATACATCTGGTATTCCCAAACAGGCAGAGAACATCTCTTCAATCTGCAAGATGACCCGCACGAAACAGTTGATTTAGCAAGCGAAAACGATGCTGAAACGCAACTAACGCCTTGGAGAAATAGACTTATTGAGTTCCTACGTGACCGACCTGAAGGTTTTACTGATGGCGAAAGACTCATCGTAGGACAACCGCACAAGGCACTGCTCCCGGGTTATCAACCCGATGCAACTTATCCTTATCTGTAATAGCACATGACTGCAATACCCTATATTTTCTAACACATGAGGTAGAAACGATGAAAAAACTCATTTTGTTGCTAATGTTCTATATCCTTGTAGCACAGCATTTATACCCCGCTATTGCGCAATACGAACCCTCCACACAAATAGGTTTACCTGAAGGGGCAATTGCCCGTTTCTGCAGAGGGAGTATAAAAAAAGTAACGTATTCTCCAGATGGTACACGGCTTGCGGTTACCACGTCCATCAGTGTTTGGATTTACGATACACAGACAGGAAAAGAACTTAAACTACTTGCAGGAAAACATACACATGTTGTCCATTCCGCTGACTATTCCCCAGATGGAAAAACTATCGCTACTGCAAGTTGGGACAATACTATACGACTATGGGACACACGCACAGGTAAAAACACAAAAACTCTCAAAGGACATACCTACGGAATAACTTCAATAGCGTATTCCCCGGACGGTAAAACAATCGCATCCGCAAGTGCAGACAAGACTTTGCGACTTTGGAATGCACGCACAGGAAAAAATATACAAATACTTTCAGACCAAGGCGAAAATGTCTATTCAGTTATTTTCTCTCCAGATGGAGAAACAATTGGAAGTAGCGGGGGACGAAAAACAGTCCGCCTGTGGAATACACGCACATCGAATAACACCATCACATTCAAACCAAATACGTATAGAGGATACATCTATTCCATAGCATTTTCTATGGATAGCAAGATAATCGCAATTGGGGGTATGGAAAAGTTAGAGTTATGGGATGCATCTACAGGACAACCTATAAAAGCAATTGAAGCACATAAAGATAGAGTCTCCACTATTGCATTTTCACCAGATGGGAAAACAATCGCAACAGGGGGTGGAGACGGTATAATGCAGTTGTGGGATATAACTACTTGGCAACCTATAAGAACATATAATGCACATATAAGAAAAATATCTTCTCTTGCATTTTCACCAGATGGAAAAACAATTGTCACTGGTAGTTGGGACGGTACAATGGGGTGGTGGGAAACACATACAGGAAAAAACATAAAAATATTTACAGGATATCTCGGGGGCAATAGAATAAAGTACTCACCAGATGAAAAAACAATTGCAATCACTGCAGGAGGTCCGGTGCATCTCTGGGATGTAACTACAGGAATGTATCTCAGAACCCTTAAAGGACATATAGGTTATACACCTGGTGTTGCTTTTTCTTCTGATGGAAATATTATAGCTACTGGAAGTGCAGACAAGACAGTGCGGTTATGGGATATACACTCTGGTGAAACTATAAAGATACTCACTGAACATACAAACCTTGTATATACCCCTATATATTCGCCTGATGGTAATATGTTTGCAACTCGTAGTAGGGATCATACTTTACGGTTGTGGGATGCAGCCACAGGTGAAAATATAAAAACTTTTCAAAGAGGGAATGAAGGAATGAATTTCATTTTCTCACCTGATAGCACTACACTTGCTGTCGGAAATTCTGGGGGTACAGTCCTTTTGTGGGATACACGAACAAGAGAGAATGTAAACACACTCATTGGACATACAGATCTTGTCTATACTCTTTTATATACCAATGATGGCAAGACTATTGGAACTTACAGTAGGGATAACACAGTACGGTTATGGAATGTACACACGGGGAAAAGTATCAAAACCTTCAGCACAGAAGAAAAAATTGTTGATGTTATGTCTTCACTGGAAGGTAACGTTATTGCAATTACTGTGCACAAAGAGGTAGTATCACTATGGAATGTTGCAACAGGACTACTCATAAAGGCATTTGAAGGACATAAGAAAGGGTTTTTTGAATCTTTGGGTCGATTCTCTATTAGAAAAACTAAAAATACATTTGGGGGACCTCCAAAACACGTCCGATCAGTTAGATACTCACCGAATGGTGAATCGATTGCCGCTATCAGGAATAACGAGACTGTCCAACTATGGAATATCAACACAGGAAAACGTATTGGAAAACTGATAAAACAACTCAAAGATGATCCTTCTGAAGGCACTACTGACGTTGTATATTCTCCAGATGGAAAAACAATCGCAACTATTCAAATCAGTAATAGTGGTGGTACGGTAAGACTCTGGGATACGACAACAGGAAAAAACATAAAAACACTCAAAGGACATGATAATTGTAGTAATTCATTTACATTTTCACCGGACAGCAAGACAATTATCACAGCACACCAAGGCGGCACAGTGCTACTCTGGGACATCCCAACACGATAAGAATTAGGCACTTGACAACATTCGCTACCAACTGAATACTTAAAACAACACTAATTGAGATACAGGAGATTAAAATATGAAGAAACTGCTTTTTCTACTGATACTTGGAATAATCTGTTTATCATCTGTCTTCGCTCAATACGAACCTTACACGCAAAAAGGTTTACCTGAAGGTGCTATTGCCCGTTTCGGCAGAGGGAGAATAAAGGAATTAACGTATTCCCCAGACGGTACACGGCTTGCTGTTACCACGTCCATCGGGGTTTGGATTTACGATGCGCAAACTGGAGAAGAACTTGACCTTATTACAAGAAAACATGTAGATAGTAGCAATACTATTGTGTTTTCCCCAGACCATAAGAGAGTCATAACCGCCGATTGGTGGAGTACAAAAGCACGATTATGGGACACACAGACGGGTAAACCTATAAAAACACTCACTGGACATAAAGGTCAAATTAATACTATTGTGTTTTCCCCTGATAGCAAAACAATCGCAACGGTAAGTGATGACAAAACAATTCGGTTGTGGAATGCACGGACAGGGAAAAATATACAAACACTTACAGGACATACTAAATCTGTCAATTCAGTTAGATTTTCACCAGATGGAAAAACAATCGCTGCGGCGAGTGAAGATAAAACGACAAAACTGTGGAATGTGCATACAGGAAAACTAATAAATACATATTCTGTGTTTCTACGTCCAATGGCGTTTTCACCGGATGGGAAAACATTGATTGGAATTAGTGAAACTCACAGTAGTACCCGGGGCGTGCAGCTTGTAGTACAGATGCGGAATGTGGCCACAGGAGAAACTACAAAAACATTCTCTTGGCGCAATATCGTTTATTCTGTTGCGTTTTCACCAGATAGAAAAACAATCGCTGCTGGAGGTCTTGATGGTACGATAAGGTTATGGGATGCAACTACTGGACAAGCCATAAATACTTTTAAAGGACATAAGGCTATAGTCAATAACGTTATGTTTTCACCAGATGGAAAAACAATCGCCACTGCAAGCCGTAGCACAATGCGATGGTGGGATGCACACACCGGTGATAACATAAAAACCTTTACAGACTATTCAGGTGGCACTCATGATACTGCAATTTCACCAGATGGAAAAACAATCGCTATAGGCAAATTCATGAAAGAAGTATGGCTGCGAGATATAACTACAGGAAAACACCTAAAAACCTTTGATGGACATACAGGTTATATTTCTTCAGTAATGTTTTCACCAAAAGGAAGTACACTATTAGTTAACAGTAATGATAAAAAGGTATGGCTGTGGAATGTATCCACTGGAGAAAATCTATTAACACTCAAAGGAGACATATATGATATTAAATTTGGTATGTTTTCTCCAGATGGACAAGCGATCGTAACTTACTGTAGCGACAATACACTACGACTGTGGGACACAGAAACAGGACAACACCAAAAAACATTTGAAACTGACAAATACCATCGCTCAGGATGGTATGCGTATGCACCTGATGGTGTTAATCTATTAGTTAACTGTAATGACAAAACGGTACGAATGTGGAATTTGACAACCGGAGAAAACACCGTAACACTTAAAGGGGATACTTACAATGTTAGGTATGGTTTGCTTTCACCGGATGGTAAAATAATCGCAACGAGTTGTAGCGATTACACCATACGCCTGTGGGATTCAAATACAGGAAAACACTTAAATACACTCAAAACCTCTACGGCAACAACTTCTGCAGTGGCATTTTCACCGGATAGCAAAACACTCGCAATTGCTACCCCTTGGGATAAATCACCTTGGCTATGGGACGTTGCCACAGGAGAATATATAAAAACATTTGAAGCACATCGGCAAGAAATCACCAAATCTATTGCCAAATTATGGGAATCTAAAAAACATAAGGTGCCAGATGATTATATTCGTTCTATTCAATATTCACCTGATGGTAAAACGATCGCAGTTTTCAAGGAAAACGATATGGTACTGTTGTGGAATGCTACCACAGGAAAACCTATAGGAAAACCCATAAAACCGCAAAAAGGTGTCCCATCTGATTTTCATACTGAACTACTTTTTTCACCTGATGGTAAAACACTCGCTACAAGACCAGTTGGCAATTTTGGTGGGACAGTAAGATTGTGGGATGCTGCAACGGGGAAGCACATAAAAACACTCAAAGAAAGTACATACTGTGCCAATCCTGCTGTTTTCACACCCGACAGTAAAATGATCGCAACAAGCCATTGGGGCGGCACAGTGCTACTCTGGGACATCCCCACACGTTAAGAATTAGGCACTTGACAACATTCGCTACCAACTGAATACTTAAAACAACACTAATTGAGATACAGGAGATTAAAATATGAAGAAACTGCTTTTTCTACTGATACTTGGAATAATCTGTTTATCATCTGTCTTCGCTCAATACGAACCTTACACGCAAAAAGGTTTACCTGAAGGTGCTATTGCCCGTTTCGGCAGAGGGAGAATAAAGGAATTAATGTATTCCCCAGACGGTACACGGCTTGCTGTCATCACATCCATCGGTGTTTGGATTTACGATACACAAACTGGAGAAGAACTTGATCTGATAGCAGGAGAACATGAAGACAGAGTTTATGATGCTGCTTATGCACCTGATAGCAAGAATATCGCGACTGTGGGGAAGGACAAAACGGTACGACTATGGGAAGTTCACACAGGACAACTCCTAAAAACGCTCAATGGACATAAGGACGAGGTCCTGTCTGTTGCATATTCACCTGATGGTCAGACACTGGCAAGTGGTGGTTCAGACAATACTATCCGAATCTGGAATGCAAATACAGGACAACTCCTAAAAACGCTCATTGGACATAAGAAAGGAGTTTTGTCTGTTGCGTATTCACTAGATAGTGAAACAATTGTAAGTAGCAGTAGTGATGACACAATCCGATTTTGGGATGTAGCAAAGGGGCAATTGAAGAATATAGTTCAGGGATATCGGGCTTTGATTTCCTATTCTCCAGATGGTAAGACACTTCTTGTAGTAGCAGATACTGATAGCAGCAATTCATTCTTAATAAAATCAAAAGATTCAGAAGGTAAAACGGACACAGAAATAATTCCGATTATGACACTTGATACTATTTATACTATACACATGTTGAATGCAGTCACAGGAGAACAGATAAATATAATATCATCATTAAATTATGTTAATTGTTTTTCGTATTCCCCAGATGGAAAAACAATCGCTATTAGTGATGGAGAAAGGTTTGGACTTTGGGATGCGACTACTGGAAAACACCTAACAACTCTTATTGAGGATAAGATTAAAGCTGTTGCGTATTCACCCGATGGAAAAACTATTGCTACTGTCAGTGGTAACACAATTCAATGGTGGAATGCTCAAACAGGAAAAAGCATAAAAACATTTCCATGGTCCACTTATTATTCTTATGCAATTAGATTATCACCTGATGGCAAAACAATCGCAATATTACATGGTAATTCAATTTGTCTATGCAATGCGGAATCTGGAAAGTATCTAACCACAATTACAGGTCATAAGAGGTCTATTTCTGGCTTCGCGTTTTCGCCGGATAGCAAAACTATTGCAACTGGAGGTGGAGACGGGACAGCACGGTTATGGAACGCAAATACGGGTGAAAATATACATATAATCAATTTCCCTACAGATCCTCGCAATGAACCCATTAGCATTGATCCCCCGAAGTATTCGCCTGATGGTAAATCACTTGCAATTCGCAGTAAAGACAATACGGTGTTTTTATGGGATATGCAATTGGAATACATTATAAAAACTATTCCAGGAAAGCATTACCACACAAAACAATTTGTTTTTTCTCATAATGGAAAAATACTTGCGACAAGGTCTAAGACTGAGGCAGTTCATTTATGGAATACGAAAACTGGACAATACATAAACACACTCACAGGACTTGTTCATTTCATTACATTTTCACCAGATGGAAATATACTTGCAACCTCTTTGAATAATTGGGTGGAATTATGGAGTATAAACACAGGAGAAAATCTAAGTAAACTCTTCATACCTAATGCATGTAACACTAAAATTATGTATGCAGAAAACGGCAATCCATTCACAATTACTATCCATCAAAATGAATCGGTATCACTTTGGGATCTAACAACAGGAGAGCACATTCAAGCATTTGAGGGAGACATGAATGAGACACTTGCATCATTAGGTCGTTCTTTTCTGAGAATGGCAAATAAGGATACACTAGCAAGTGTGAACAATCAGATAATAGTTTCACCTACACAAGATACGTTCGTGACTGTTGTTAATCACAACCCTGTTAGACTTTGGAATATTACGACAAGAAAACAAATAGGAAAATCAATAATACCCCTCAAAGGTGAGAAAAGTTATACAATAGTTCAATATTCCCCAGATGGTAAAACAATCGCCACTATTCCAGTTGGTACTAATCAGCAAGGTGGTACGGTGCGATTGTGGGATGTAGCCTCAGGTGAACATCTAAAGACACTCAAGGGACATTCAAATTGCGATTATAATTCAGTAGCGTATTTCCCGGATAGCAAAACAATCGCAACTGGACATGATGATGGTACGGTAATACTCTGGGACATCCCCACACGATAATTCTTACGCACACGAACTAACGGAGTACGCATGAAACAAGTTGCTGTGATTACAGGCGCAGCAAGTGGCATCGGGCGCGGGCTTGCAGAACGATTCGCTACAGAAGGATTTGCAGTTGTTCTTGCAGATATTGAAGAAGAACCGTTAACCAAACTTGAAACAGACCTACGCGCGGAAGGTGCAACTGTGCTCGCAATCCACACAGATGTTTCAAATGCTGCTGATGTAGAAAACCTCGCAGTACAAACTTATGACACTTTTGGTGCAGCACATATACTCTGCAACAATGCAGGTGTCGTTTGTAGTCGTCCTATATGGGAACACACACTCGCTGATTGGGAATGGGTGTTAGGCGTTAACCTCTGGGGTGCAATTCACGGTATTCACACCTTTGTTCCACGCATGCTTTCACAAGAAACCGAATGTCATATTGTCAACACCGCTTCAATTCTCGGTCTGATACGAGGTCCAGGTGAAGGCATCTATAAAGTCAGTAAACACGGTGTCGTCGCCCTTTCCGAAACCCTTGCAGACGAGTTAGCACAAATGAACTCCAAAATTCAGGTGCATGTGTTGTGTCCCGGTTGGGTACGCACAGGTATTTTAACCTCTGCCCGAAACCGTCCAGATACTGAATCACTCCCCGACATTCAGAATACTATCACCTCTCAAACCGTTCGCTCAGAAATGGAAACAGGTATATCCCCTGCCGAAGTCGCTGATCATGTCTACAACGCTATTCAGACAGGTACATTCTATATTCACACGCATCCAGAACACAAAGATTGGGTTCGCGCACGTATGGAAGATATTCTTAAATAAGGTTGACACAATTCCACTTATTATGTTATAAAATAAAACATAAACCACACCGACAGCACCACAAGGAGACCAACATGAATAAATTACATACTTTCTGGAAGACACTTACACCCCTGATGATATTGACCTTCATTCTTGTTCTACCCCTCTCTGCTGAGGAACAAACCGAAGATGAAGCAGCACCACTCACTAAAAACTATGTTGAATTCACACTCGGTGGCACATACTCCGACATCAAAGAGATGAGTTTATTCGGCACAGCATCAACAAAAACACTGCGCGGACTCTTCAAAAAATTGGACGAACTGAAAAATGACGATGAAGTCTCAGGCATTATCTTCAAAATCGGAAATATCGGTATAGGATGGGCAAACCTTCAAGAAATTAGAGAAAAACTAAACGAATTTCAAGATACTGATAAAGAGATGATCGCATATCTGGAAACCGGTGGCAACGCACAATATCTCCTCGCCACTGCTATGGACAAAATCGTACTTATGCCATCAGGGTTCCTAAACCTCATCGGCTTGCGCTCAGAAATAATGTTCTATAAAGGTCTATTTGAAAAACTGGACATTGAAGCCGATATGCTCGCAATGGGAAAATTCAAATCAGGTGTTGAACCCTACATGCGCGACAGCATGTCAGACGCATTCCGAGAATCTATGACAGGCCTACTGGACGACCTATATACCCAAATGTTGGAAAAAATCGCAGACGGCAGAGACGGAATTAACAAAGAACACGCAGCAAAGTTAATAGACAACGGTCCCTACACAGCAAAAGAAGCAAAAGAAGCAAAACTCGTTGATGAACTACAATACTACGATGAACTCATTGATACAATAAATGAAAAACCAGGCGTAAACTTAGTTGAAAATGGCACAAAAAAGAAAAGAAAAGTACCCAACTTAAATAGTGTCATTGGACTGATGCAGTTGATGAACATGCTCAACCCACAACCAAAAGCAAATGCAAAAACCGCAGAAAACCAACTCGCACTCATCTACGCAAGCGGTCCCATCGTACCCAATGTCAACTCCATCTTGCCAACAACGTCTCTGATAACACCAAAAACCTTAAAAAAAGCGTTTGAAAAAGCACGGTCCGATGATTCTATCAAGGCAGTCGTGTTCCGTATAGATAGTCCTGGTGGTTCCGCCTTCGCTTCTGACCTGATTTGGCGGGAGGTTATGCTCACACAACGTGAAAAACCGGTCATTGTTTCTATGTCAAATTACGCTGCATCCGGTGGCTATTATATCGCTATGGCAGCAGGAACAATTGTCGCACAACCCGGCACACTCACAGGATCAATCGGCGTCTACGGCGGCAAACTCAATATGAAAGGTCTATACAACAAAGTCGGATTGACAAAAGAGATCATCGTACACGGGCAAAACGCATCGCTTTACTCCGATTACGGCAGCTTCACGCCAACAGAACGCGAACGCGTCCAAAAAATGATGAAAACTATCTACGAAGAATTTGTCAACAAGGCAGCTGATGGTAGGAAAAAGACCTTCGCAGACATTGATGCAGTCGCACAAGGTAGAGTCTGGACAGGAAAACAAGCTAAAGAACTCGGACTCGTTGATGAACTCGGTGGACTCAATACCGCACTAACAATCGCAAAAAAACAAGCAGGTTTGAAGGAAAATGACAAATACGACATCCTCATCCTACCGGAACAGAAATCCTTGTTTGAACAAATCTTTGAGGATATACTTGATGACGAAGCAGGAATCTCAACACCATTGCCAATACAACTGGCACAGCAGCATCCCGCACTCGCACTATTAAAAACGCATTGGCATCAGATAATAACGTGGTTGACACTCTTTGAAAAAGAACGAGTGATCACTGCACTACCTTTTCATATTGAAATTCGGTGATTTTATGAATTCCAATGATTTACACATTGACGTAACTGACGAACAGGTGACTTTCTTCCAAGAAAATGGATACTTGAGCATCCCGCGCATCACGACGGATAATGAAGTTGAATGGCTAAAAGGTATCTACGACAAACTCTTCAATGATCGCACGGGTGAAGAGCAAGGACGCTATTTTGACCTTGCAGGTCCCCGCGCACATGCCGGTCAAGAAACACTGCCACAAGTATTAGGTCCAGAAGCACAATTCCCAGAACTCCGAGAGACAACCTATTTCAAAAACGCACAACGACTTGCCGCAAAACTACTCGGAGAAGAACAGGAAAAGGTTGGTGGCGGCGGACACATGATACTCAAACCCGCACACTACGGGAACGAAACGCCTTGGCATCAAGACGAAGCATATTGGAATCCCTCAGTCAGACCACACAGTTTAAGCGTGTGGCTGCCACTTGACAAAGCAACGCTTGAAAGTGGATGTCTACAGTTCATCCCGAAATCCCACAAAGGCGCCGTCCGTTGGCATCGCCACATAAACAACGACCCGCTTGTACACGGCTTAATTACCGATGATGTTGATCCGTCAGAAGCAGTCGCATGTCCAATACCCGCAGGCGGTGCAACGTTCCATCACTGCCGCACTTTACACTATTCCGAACCCAACAGCACCCCACAAGAACGGCGAGCATATATCCTTGTCTTCAGCGGTCCACACAAAAAATTGCACAAACCTGACCACCGTCCCTGGATAACAGAGGAACAGGAAGCACTCGCAAAACTAAAATCCTTAGCAGCAGATAGGGAATAGTAATTAGAAGTAGTCGGCACACGCCGTGTGCCGTACACAAAAAAAGATGTCCAAGATTACAGACACAGCACAGAGAAACGAAAGGACAACCCATCCGCAGGTATCGCAGGATAAGGAAAATTAATGAAACTCGGTTTGCAATTGAAGGTGGACGATAAAAACACTGTCCCTAACAATTGATTAAAACTATATATTAGGTTATAATATATTTAACTGAAGTTTATTTCAATTTATGTATGTATAGTCTATTTCTCTTGACCGCATTTGAAAAATTGCTTACATATTGAGACTACTATCATGGCTGAGTATGTTGATGGGATTAATCCTGAAATCCTCAAATGGGCGCGCGAACGTTCCGGTTATTCCTTGGATGCGGCTGCCAAAACTTTAAGTAAAGATATTTCATTCATCAATGAATGTGAGTCCGGCAATCTTGCACTGACTTATGCTCAACTTGAAACTTTAGCTGATAAGTACAAGCGTCCTGTAGCTATTTTCTTTTTTCCTGAACCGCCGGAAGAAGATAATATTGCTGAGAATCTTGCACTGCGAAGTTCTGACGTTGATCAATTAGAACCGAGAATCCATATTCTATTGCGACAAGCTTATGCACGACAACTTTCCTTGATGGAACTCAGCATGGGGAAAAATCCATCTGAAAATCAAATATTTAGAGACTTTCACGCCCAACTTAATGATTCACCTTTGGAATTAGCAAAACAGACTCGAGTGTATCTGAACATCAGTGTTGACCAACAAACAAATTGGAAAAATTCCACAATAGCATTGGAAACTTGGCGGGAATGTATTCAAGAAAAAGGTATTTTCATTTTTAAAGAAGCATTTAAAAATAATTCTGTCGATGGATTTTGCCTTGTACATGATGTGTTTCCTGTAATCTATCTCAATAATAGTCGACCAGTAGTCCGACAAATTTTTACTTTGTTCCATGAATTAGCACACCTGCTACTTGGTAAAAACGGGATTACCCGTGACATTAACCCTACAGGTGAAAAAATTGAAACATTCTGTAACCAATTTGCTGCTGAATTTCTTGTGCCATCTGATGACTTAGAATCTCACCTTAAGTTTCCTGATTACGATGATAATACTGTAGAAAAATTGGCAAGTATTTATAAAGTTAGCCGTCCAGTCATTTTGTTAAAGTTAGTCAATAAGGGGATTCTTACGAATGAAATTTATCTGCAGAAAATAAAGGGGTGGACAGCATTATATGAATCACATAGAGAACAAAAAACCAGAGATGAATCCCCAGGCGGCGGAAACTATTACAATACTCAAACAGAATATTTAGGTCCGAGATATATGGAACTTGCTTTTAGCAAGTTTTACCAGGGGCAATGTACGATTGAACAACTCTCAGAGCATCTAAACGTCAAGGTTAAGAATTTATCTGGGCTTGAAGACTGCCTGTTCAGAAAGGCAGTTCGTAAATGATCTACGTATTTGACACCAATAGTTTTAGTGTCCTTGGTAATTATTACCCTAACCAATTCCAAACTATTTGGCAATATTTACGAGTTGTGCTAAATAACTCTATGTTAATCATTGTTTCATTTCACATAAGGATGACGTTTTGCAGGTGACCTTCATAGCTTGAAACGATCTTCAGTCCAGTAGGGACGATATGTTTATAGAAAAATGTCATAATACATCCTCTTTAGTCCCGTAGGGACGATATGTGTGCATTATAAACCTAATATATGTAATAACTTTGAAAACAATGGGTTAACTGGCACAAGTCGTAATATTTCGATCAAGCAATGAAAGATGGAAAGATTATCTCTGTAAAAGAAGTTGAAAGAGAACTACAACGGTACACGCGGTATCCTCATTTATCTGATTGGATAAAACGGAATAAAAACATTTTTGTGAAACCGGGTACTGCAGAAACGCAATTTGTTAGGCAAATTTTCTTAGTGCCACATTTCCAAAACTTAGTAAATGAGAAAAATCGTTTAACTGGATACCCGTGTGCCGATCCATTCATCATTGCCTTAGCCAAAACAATAAACGGTTGTGTTGTCACTGAAGAAAAAGAGAAACCTAACGCTCCTAAAATACCAAACGTTTGTGACCATTTTAAAGTTCCATTTACTAACTTGCGGGGATTCATGGAAAGAGAAAAATGGAAATTCTAAATGTAATATAATAACTAACAATGCAATACAATAAATCCATTCAAACTTTGATTGTAAAACGAATTAGCATAAGAATAATGCATATACCATTTTATAAAGTAATATCTCATTTAGGAAGACTTCTTCCTGTGCTTGCGCGGACCTCCCATGTCCTCCGCTTGTACACGGCTTAATTACCGATGATGTTGATCCGTCAGAAGCAGTCGCATGTCCAATACCCGCAAGCGGAGCAACGTTCCATCACTGCCGCACTTTACACTATTCCGCACCCAACAGCACCCCACAAGAACGGCGAGCATATATCCTTGTCTTCAGCGGTCCACACCAAAAATTGGACAAACCTGACCACCGTCCCTGGATAACAGAGGAACAGGAAGCACTCGCAAAACTAAAATCCTTAGCAGCAGGTAAAAATTAACACAAAATCTCGCTGAATGCTATACACGCATTCAGCGAGATTTTGAATTTGTAATGTTTCAAATCGCTAAATCGCATTGATCTGCCCAGAAACGGAACACAACCTAACAGGTCGTGCTACAACACCCTCGTTAGGTTCGGTTTCCTAACCAATACAGAATACCACACGGGGAATGCTTTATAGCATTCATACCCGGGGAATGCTTTATAGCATTCATACCCGGGGAATGCTTTATAGCATTCATACCGTTGATTTCTTGATTTCTTGATTACTTGATTTGGCGTATTCTGCTTACCCTATTGTCCAATTAATTCTAAAGTCTACTATAATAGTAAAGCAGGAACTGCATCAATTGGCAAATAGATAATCGTTATTGATATTTTCTATTACCTCAAGGCATGTTTTTCCGTTAACTAACTGATGATAGTATTGTACGACACGTCTGCAAAAGTCTTGATTCTGGTTTAAGACGTTGTCGGGTGTAGGATCCTGTGGCGACCAAAGGGTTGTATTTGAAAAAATGATATCCATACGGTTTTGCACGTCTGTTATGCTCGCACCAAATGCACCGTTCAATGTGTCCTGTATTGTTCTGTCGGGGTCACGTATTTCGTATTGTGTTCTGGTGTCGGTTATGCCTTGGTAGTCGTCACCTGATATTGTGTGAGGTGTCAAAAAGCGTAGCACTGTCGCGAAGGAATAAGCAAACTCGGCTTTGAAGAGGTCTGTGCTTATATGATAGTTAGGTGATCGGACGATGTCTGCAGCACGTTCACGGAGTTTTACTGTCTCAATGATGTTGATGCGTGCGTTATCATCTTTGATTCTCCGGATGCGTTCAATGAATTCCAAGGTATACGCTTCGGCACTTTTTCCGGTTATTGGAATGTCAGTCTCAACAATTTTGGCGTATCCTTTCATCAACCTTTCCAGATGTGGTGCGAATGTTGGATGTGATGCTGCCTCATTAACGTATTCAATACCAGAAAGCATGCCTTTGTGTGTAATTCCCGGCACGTGTACGGAGTTCACCAAAAGCAGTTTCCAATCATGATAAGGTTCAATACTCTCCTGACTAACAACAACGCCATAGTCATCAAGTTTGCCAAATGGGACGCGCAGCCTGTTCTCTAAGTCTTCCAAAATTAGTGATGTCACAGGCATCTGTTCTGCATAAGTTATCAAAGCATCTGTGCTTTTGATCTGTGCTTGTGCTGCGTCTTTGATTTCACCTGGGACAGCGTGGACTTGCGGGACGAGTCGGTCACCCATTTCGTTGAGAAATCCAACATTTGTTTCTAACCATTTTGCGTGATCATTTGAACGTTTTGGATACTCGTTGATAAGAATGTCCCGAACAATGTCTCCGTTGTTTCGTAGATTATCTGTGTTTATGACACAAAGGGATGCGTTTGTTCCGTGATGTGTATAGTAGCGATAGAGTGTTTCGTCTAACACGTCCATTGCGAGTTCACCTTTGGCTATTCCTGCCTCTGTTACGCCTATTAGAATAAGGTCTAACTCGTTTTTGGTTTTTGCGTAGAATTGTTCGCGTCCTTCTTCTGTTGAGAGTGTCGTTGCGCCGACAACGGATGAAATCTGTTGGACGTCATAGATACCGCTATGGTCAAATGAAACGACGTGATATATCCCGTTCTGTTGATTGAATGCGTCTGCTTTCTCGGTGCCTCGGGGTTGTCCTATATATATGCCTCCCTCATAGAGATTGCGGTTGTTGAGAATGTCAACGAATTGATGTGTTAGCGCGCGTTGTAGACCACCTGCACCGATGGCAAGTATTTTGGTTGGTAGCATGTGTTAGTTGTTCTCCTTTCAAAAGTTCGCTCCTACTGGAGGATTTCTTCATAGAGATTGAGATATGCATCTGCGATGTTTTTCCAGTCGTAGGGTTTGACTTTTTCGTTGTTTGCTTTTCCCATTTCAAGTCGTTTTTCTCCTGCGTTTATTAGTTTTATGAGACATTGTGCAAGTTCGTCAACATCGGCGGTGTTGAACAAGGCACCGTTAACACCGTCTTCCACCAATTCATCAATACCTTCCACACGGCTTGCAATGATGGGTAGACCTGTTCCCATTGCGTCTAAAACGACGAGGGGCATCCCTTCTGATAGTGATGGTAATATGAAAATGTCCGCTTCACGATACTTTTGCGGTAGTTCTTCGTATAGCACTGAGCCAGTGAAATGGATGTAAGAGTTGACATTGAGCTTTTTTGCTAATGCTGTAAGTTCTTCACTGTAGGGTCCGTCACCGACAATCTCTATCTCAAATTTGTGTTCAACCTTGTCAAGTATTTTCGGTAGTGCGCGAATGAGAAATTGAAATCCCTTACGTGGAATGAGCCTACCCACTGCAAGGCATCGGACTATCTGTGGATTTGCGGTACGTTGTGATGGATCATAACTTTTCCAATCTAAACCATCGGGAATGACATTGATGTGGACAGCATCTGTGAGATGTGCAAGGTCGCGTAGGTCGTCACTGCATGAAACGACTGCAGAGGCGTTGTCCCAAATTGCTCGGATCAACGGCTTTAGTAGTAGATATAACCAACGATAATAGGGAGGGTCGGGATCGGGTCGTGGTACGTCTCTACCACCTAAGAACACGGCATAAGGGATTTTCCTGAATTTCTGCAGAAGATATGCACCACCGCCTGCGGGGATACCGAAAAAGACCTGAACGATGTCTGGCTTGAACTGCTTTGCAAACCTCAACCCGTAAATACTGGAACTTATGGAGTATGTTAGCATTTCGTGAACTGCACAGACATTTGGATTTTTTCGGAGTGCACTTACCCTATGCACATGAAATCCTTCAACTTCCTCTCTTTTTAAACAATCACGGTATTGCGATGTAATGAGATGCACTTTGTGACCTGCAGCAGCGAAATGTTTTCCAAGAAAATAACTTACTCTACCACCCCCTCCACCGATGGGAGGAAACTCGTGATTGAACATCAAAATTCTTCGTTGATGTGAAGCCAATTAGTTACCTATTTTTCCTTGTTTCGTACGATTCTTTGCTAAATCCACCGCAAAATCTATCATAGTTTTAGCGATGTTAGTGCCGGTGACGGACTGCAGTTCCTCAAATCCTGGTGAGGTGTTGACTTCCAAGATGACGGGTCCGTTATTCGTTTGAAGTAGGTCTACGCCTGCGATGTCTAAATTTAATGCTGCAGCTGCGGCTGCGGCGATACGGTTATATTCCTCTGTCAACTTTATTGCTTGTCCGTTAGCTCCTTGATGTATGTTTGCTCGGAATTCACCTGCGGTTGCACACCTTTTCATTGCTGCTATGACTTTGCCTCCAACGACGAGAATTCGGTAATCTACACCAGCTGCTTCTGCAATAAAGGATTGGATGATGTAATCTTTGTGAAGTTCGCACATTGCTTCTACAGTTGAGGCCAATGAGGTAGGTGTATCTAATAACATGACACCGATTCCATGTGTTCCGTAAAAGGGTTTTAGGATGAATGGATAATCGCCTATGTGAGTTACTGCGTCTTCTAAGAATGAGGCAGAACCGACGGTAAGACTGGGTGGAATAGGTAATCCGTGTTGTGCAAGGATACGTAGGGAACGGAACTTGTTTCGCGCGTTTGCTATGGCATTTGCAGAATTGACGACAGGGATACCGAGCCATTCAAAGTGTAGGACAACCTCTCCACCGTATCTTGCTGTTGCGTTGCTGAGGCGCGGGATTACGACATCAAAGTTTTCTGCATTTGTGCCGTCGTAGGTCATTCGGGGACCGGTTCCCCCGATTTGCATGTAGAATCCGAATGGGTCTCTGACATGTACAGTGTGTCCTGCTTTTTCGGCAGCTTCAACGAGACTTCGGGTTGAGTGGTTATCGGGACCACGGGAAAGGATGGCAATGTTCATAGTCAAGATAGTTTTCAGTTGTCAGTTGTTAGTTATCAGCAACATCATAATGATTTAATCAGTAATTTGTTGCCAGAATTGCTGATTACGCGAATTTCACGGACTATTCTTTTGTCTGAACAAGGATTTTCAGGATTTCCAGATTACCAGGATTTGACTCTTCCCCACTGTCATTGCATTCTTAAAACCACTCATATTGCAGAATAATGTATGCTCATCGTTTTTCCAATCACGACGCGCTTTGTAAGTGCCCCATCGTTTTGGGTATGTCGCTGTCAACTATTCTGGTACGTTTCTTTCAGGAAAACTTCTAATTCCTCAAAGGTATCAAATATCGGTTAATTTGGATACAACCATATTTTGAGTGCCTTCTGTGCGAGTTCTTCCGCTCTCTTTTTAATAGCATTTTCGTTCCATTGCTTTGCATGGACGAGGCTTTTATTTAGGTGTAACGGACTCTCGCAAAATCCACCGTTTATACATTGTTTTTTGTTGAAAGGTAGATCGCTTAACGCCGGATTATCCCTTTTTCCGATAAGAGTAAGGTTGCCAATTGTATGAAGGTATTTTTCCTGAATCTCTTGCCAGTTTTCACCTAATTCCTGTTGCCATTCCTCGGGTAGATCAGAATTTTGCGGCATCACATGCTCAATCGTGCAGTTTGCAACGCTTATTGGTTCTCTGCGTTCTGAATTCTCAAGTTTACGCAGCAGATAATTACACCTGTTAAAATTATAAACATCTTTTAAGAGTAATGCTTGCTTAAATTCTCTGTCTGAAGGATAACGCCTTGTAGATATAAGTTGCAAGAATGCAGCCTTCACACTTTCAAGATATTTGTCTTTGTCTACTTTTGTCATCAGAGTCGCAAAAGTTGTGTTCAAGGTATTTGTCGGAATTCCGCATATAGAACGTCGAAAAACGTAACTTTCTACTAAGCAAAGGATTTTGATAAACTCTGGTTTTTGGATATGTTTCCGCGTATAGTCTTCATAGACTTCAATCAATAGTGGAAAGGCAACTGTAACATCAAGCGAATTGATATTCTCAAAGCAATCTTGAAGGCCAATGTCATCTTCCTGATCTAGTGCAATGCATACGTAGTGCCTTGAAAAACGGGAAATGTCCTTGATAATCGGTTCTATAGTTTCTAACGCTTCTGAATTTTTTCTTTCTTGAATATAAACTTTGAAACGTTCGTAAACGCTATTAATCTTCGGAATCTGCCGCGTTTCTAACGTGAGATAATCCCTAATGAACGAGTCGAACCAGCCAGTGTATTGATCTCCAAAACGCTGCTCCATAGGAAGCCAATATATTTCATATAGCTTGTTTTGGAAATCACGTTCTTGTCCCATAAGCACATAGTTGCGAATGAGATCTGCTTGTGAAAGTTCAAGTCCTGTAGAATTGAGACTCTCAAAAATCAGTTGAGGATTATCGTCAGGGCGATCCAAAACGATATCTACTATTCTTAATCTTTGAATTCCAATATACACTGCCTTAAGGTCTGCACTTTTAAGTTTTGCTTCAAAAAAACGATAGTTTTCCACTAACTGCGGAGCATTATTGGCGGGGAGTTCTCTATCTTCCAACAACTGAATCAATTTACCTTTATTATGATGGTTAGTAATTTGGAACCAGTTTACATCAATTCCATCCAACAGATGAATTAGGGAATCCTTATCGTGCTGAGTGAGCAACTGCTTGTATCGCAACTCATCTGTTCTACGGACATTAAGGTAGTAGTCCGAAAGTTCTTCAGGTGTTATACCTATATCAACATTCTGTCCTTCAACTGCTCTACTGAGTGCCGCAAGCAAAAGGGTTAAAGATGTTAACCTCTGTTGACCGTCAATAACATGCAGTTCGCGTACTCTTGAAGCGTTATTAACTTTTGGGTCAATGTAGACGATTGAACCGAGAAAATGGGATATGTTATTACTATTTTGTCCCAGACGTAGTACATCATCCCACAGTTTTTCGCAGTGGTGTTTTTTCCAACTGTACCTACGTTGGAAGATTGGTACAGAAAATTGCTTATTGCCATCTAATAATTGTAGAAAATCTGTATCATGTGCTTCCATAGATTGTATATTCCTCCATATCTGGTCAATATTAGATACACCATTTTCAGACAAGAGTTATGAATTCTAACTTCTCAGTAGAAATTGCAAATTGATAAAAAAGCAGGTATACGCATTTAATCTCGTCGGTTTTGGTACGTTTCTTTTAGGAAATCATCTAATTCCTCAAAGCTGTCAAAGATACGGTCGCATAAGTTTTCAAAGAAGATGCTGCGGGTTTCGTTGTAGACAGCATATACCGGTTTGTTATGTCGTGTTGCGTAGTTCATTTCGCTGAGAACACCTGGCGATAATTTGTCTGTGGGATATAGGACAACGACAAAATCGCTTTGGTGAACAAACTGATAGTCTCTTGAGATAGTGCGTGTTTTGATCTGCTCTATTACGTCGTCGTCTAATTCGCTCATCGTTTCTGGGACATTCAGCATTTCGTCATCTGCCTCTGCTTTTGAGAAGGTGACGAGTGCCATGTCCTTGATTGCGAGT
Organism: Candidatus Poribacteria bacterium; assembly: GCA_963663765.2. Taxonomy (GTDB): domain Bacteria; phylum Poribacteria; class WGA-4E; order WGA-4E; family WGA-3G; genus MSPOR6. Next base: position 543,195 of record CAXXUA010000005.1, read on the forward strand.
GGGTCAAAGACGATAAATGAATGACGGAGTTTGTCTCCGAGTTTGCGTATTTTTTGTATCTCCTCTGGCGTGTCTCTTAACAGTGTAATCGGGTAACTCAGGTAAAATTTGGGTTTGTCTGAAAAAAGGAGTTCATAGAAGTTTGTGAGTTCGTGTTGTCTTGCGACGGTGTAGTATGGTTTTTCGGTGAGATGTGCGAGGTGTCGTGTAAGGAATTCTTCTTCGTCTAACCAGACATTGAGTGCAGTTTTTTTAATACCCGACCATTGTGCGTTTTTCTCCATGCGTGTGTATATGTCTGCAATGTTGTCAACGACGTTGATAAACATATCTGGTGGGAGAATTTCTATGTCTTTGAATGTAAATCCTTCCAGTAGACTTCCTCGCCATCGAAAACATGCGTGTAGTCCAATGATTGCGTGGTGATATGCTTTTGCGTCTCTTGCAATTTCGTAGAATGCGGTTCGACGTGCTAATGATAGGACAGCTGGGTCTGAGTCGAGGACTTTTTGTGTGAAGTGTACGCGTGCTTCTGCTGCGACTCGGTGCATGTAGTCACCTACGTTGAAGAATCCTATGTTGAGTTGTCTTTGTAAGCAGAGCGCTTCAAAGTCTTTTATGAGTTCTTTGCGTCCTGAGCAGCTGATACCTGTGCAAAATATATTCATTGTTTTGTAATTTGTTTATTGTGAATTTTCCTTTATTTCATCAGACACTATGCGTGAAAAAGTTACCAATTGGACACTTTTTTGTTTTTTGGAAAGGTTTTATCTTTGGCCATAAATCCTGTAGTAGTAAGGGTATAAAGATGTTTTTATGTATTTTTTGGCAATTGCATGTTTTTTATGTTGGTGAAAGTGTAACATTTTGATTTTTCAACTTTTTGGTCGTATTTTGAGTTAATATCAATCATAAGACACTCAATAATAAAGCAGATAATTTTGAACTCTATTAGGAAAAGTCAGAAATTGTCGTAAATATAGCCATTGTGATTTTAGATTATCAGGACTTACGCACCCAACGGTAGGCGCGCTTTGTAAGCGCGCTGGAAACCGAAAAAATGCTGAAAATTACACCATTTTCGTCATAATTCTTCATCAAATCATGAAAACTGCGTAAGTCCTGATTATATAACAGTATAACTATAATGTCAAATAGATTAAATCTTGACAATGTGCGTTTGAGCATGGTATCCTTGAATTCTGCTCGGGGGTGAAAGGATTCGACGGAGGACGAAAGCGTGGTTGCTTTCAATAACTTCCGGATGTGGGTTCAATTCCCACCACCTCCATTTGCCTTAGTAATTTGATTTTCCCCAATTGCTTCCCGTGCTTCCAATACCTTTGCCACAACTGTTTTTACGTCTTCTTCATCAACAAACGGGGATAGGATATATGATTTTAGAGCGACAATCGGCTCTCCGTAAGTAGTTTTACGGTAGCAATCAGTCGTTGAAATAAAAACGCCTCTCCCCTCCATCGCTTCAGAATTCACATATTGAAAGATTTCGCGGTTATAATCGTTGTGCGCTATTAAGCTGTCCCGATATTTGACATCCTCAAATTCTTGACTTTTGATTTCAAATGTGTCCACACCAACAGGATATGCGCGAAAAAGGGTAACGGTTCCAAAATTCCCTCTGTTTAACACAGTTGTACCTTCGTGTCCTTCCAAATGTTCCCGTAGAAGTTGTGTCATTTCAACGATGTGTCCGAGTATAGAACGTAATCCCTCTACTCCGAATAACTTGAGATTCGCAAGTGCTGCAAGCGGTCCTGTCCCAGAACGGGAAGTTTCAAGCGTAAACATACCGGGACGATACTGCCCATAATGATAGAGATAAGGCATTTGTTCAGGTGTCCGTTTCAGTAACTCCATATCTGATTTTTCTTTCACAAGGACGAGACTTGAAATATAGGGTGTGAAACCTGTTTTGTGGAAATCAATACCTACGGAATCTGCAAGACATAAATGCAGTATTCTTCTGCACGCCCCTGCTATTGCACGGATAGTCCGTGGTCGGAAACCTAATGAATTCTGTTCAATGTCATAGTTGTTGAAAACTGACCATGCCCATCCGATAACGGCATCAGCATGGATATGCGGTTGATAATCCAATTGAAATTCATCAACGAGAATTTCCCGCAACGCAACGATACGCAATAAATTATCTAATCCGAACGCATCGGTAGTACCTAACGTAGCGATAATAGCAGCAATCTTTTTACCTTCAGTGAGTGCTTTTCGGAGTTCTTGTTCAAGCAACTCAAGGTTAATCTCGTTTTCAAATGTTGTTGGAATAGTAATAAGGTTGTCTGTGCCAATTCCGAGCCAACCGGTTATATTCGCAGCGCAGTAATGTCCCGCATCTGACACGAAGACAACAGCTTCATCGGGTGTACCCTTGTGCATTGTGTCCGGGCATGCTTTTTCTAACCCGATTTTCACTCCGTAGAGTGTTGTCCCTGTTCCGCCAAAAGTGAATACACCACTCGATTTTTCAGGATCGTATCCGATCAATTGTGATGCCATCGCTATGACTTCAACTTCAGCCAATGCCACTAATCGACTGGATTCGTCCCAACATAGGTTCGGATTGTGTAGTGAAGCAAGGAGTACTCCCATTAAGCTTGGAATTGTTGTGGGACAAACCACGTTCTGTTGCGTGCGAGGATGTCCAAAAATTGTCATTCCTTGAAGGTAACTCACAAGATCGGTCGTGACCTCCTCAACTGAGGAAACGGAATCCGGCAACTGTGTTTTTCTTGCTGCTTCAAAATCAGCGTTTACAATGCTACCCAGAAATGGTAGGTGTGTTTTGAGATCGTCAACCTGATCTAAGGCGCGCATCATGGAATGTATAAAGTATGAATCATGTATGGTATTGGATATTGGCTGGGGAAAGGCAAGTCTTATTTTTTCTAAAATGGTACGGTATGTCATTTTTACCTTATACAGAACTTACGCAAAAAAGGTAGGCGGTGAATGCCTAAATGGCATTCATACCCGGGGAATGCCTAAATGGCATTCATACCGTTGATTTCTTGATTTGGTGCTTTGTAAGCGCGCTGAAAACCCATAAAAACGCTGACAATTGCATCATTTTCATCATAATTCTTGATTATATCAAGAAAACTGCGTAAGTCCTGCCTTAAATTAACATGTATAGTTTTTGTGAATTTCTATACATGTCATGGAATATATGTATATTTTTTGTACCTGACATACTCCCCAAGCTAAAGCATGGGGGTTCTTAGTTCTTATATTGGAAACGGTTTGAGTTGTTTCCAAACGACTTTTCCTGCTTCCGTGTCTCGTGCCCTTTCCTGAACAGCGTTGGGTCTTATTTGCACTCCACAGGCGTGACTTTCGGTGTGTCCCACCGTAGTTGGTTTCAAGTTTATTGCAGCGTTGACATCTCTATCTATAGACATATCACATTGACTGCAGTGATACATTCTTTCTGAAAGTGTTAGGTCTTTCTTTTTGTGTCCACAACCGGAACAGGTTTTACTACTTGCAAAGAACATATCTGCTTCTTTGACAGGTATACCGCGCACTTCCGCTTTTGTCTTGAGTTTTAGCAGGAAACCGCCTAATGCTGTATCTGACAATGCTTTTGCGAGGTTTCTGTTCTTCAGCATATTAGTAACCTTGAGTGTCTCAATACCGATCGCAGATGTGAGGTTGACAATCTCTGTAGTTGCTTTATGATGAGCATCGTTTCGGATACAAGCGATACGATAGTAGATACGTTCTAACTTGTGTTTTTGTTTGAACCAGTTGTTAGACTTGAAAACTTTTCTACTTAATCTACGTTGTTCTCTTGCTAACTTCTTTTCATATCGTTTCAGGGGTCTTGGATTATCATATTTCGTGCCATCACTCAATGTGGCAAGTGTGTTTATGCCTACATCTATACCAATCACAGGGTGCGTTGAGTTATCAACTGCTTCGGTGTCCTCTGTTTCTATGGTGATAGATACAAACCAACGATGTGCTGTCCTTGAGATCGTCACTTTCATAATCTTACCCACAAAACGCAATGATTCAAACATGCTAATCCAACCAATCTTAGGAAGTTTGATACGCTTACCTTCAACTTCTACAGATTGATTATTTGTGGTGAATGCGTCCTTTTTGCCACGCTTCTTGAACTTCGGAAATCTCGCACGCTTACCAACCCAATTCGCAAGCGCAGCAGACAAGTTACCAAATATGCTTTTATTGGCTACAACCTGATCCATATCTTTAGTCCAAGCATGTGCTTTCTTAGCAATATTAAATCGAGTGTTTAACTTCGCAGCGGATAAGAACTCATCATTTGCCAATGCAGACTTGAAATCTGCTAATGCATGATTATATGCAAATCTCGCATAGCCACACTGTTGTGCAAACCATTTTCGTTGATTGTTATTTGGATTCAATGCAATCTTATGTGTTTTTAGCATGATCATATTCCAGTCCTATGAAGACGTCAGTTCCCTCTACTAAAGGTGTGTAGGTGTTAGTAGCACCTACACTGAACTGGTATAATGAGTATCTCATGTTTTAAACCAAAAATCAAGTTTTTTCTTGACACAAGCACTTAGCACGACTACATCCCACTACCTAAAGGTAGGGGTTTTGTCGTGATTCTTGATAATAGGATTAAGGGTGTTTTCTTTTGGTAACACCTTACGAATCAAAATATGTGTCTACACATTTGAGAGCAAGTTCATAAGATTACTATTGATATAATAATATTCTCGTCCGATTTTCTGTCGTTCAAGCAATCCAAATCCTGTTATTTCGTTCAGGTATTTTGTCGCTGTAATGCGACTACACTGTAGTTCTGCTTCAACAATATTAATCTTGCAGTAAGGCCACTTGAAGAGTAGATCTACAAAACCTTCTCGTTCAATCGCTTTTGTTTTACCTTGTGCTTGTGTGATTACGTTGTCAATAAGTGTATTAATAGTTTCTATCGTGTCTGCGGTTTCTCGTGAAGTTTGTTCCACTGCTTGCAAAACGTAAAGTATCCACTGTTCCCATTTTCCTTCTTCTGTTACCTCACGGAGATAACGATAGTACTCTGAACGATTTTGGATAAAGAAACGACTGAGATAGAGTATTGGAACATCAAGCAATCCCTGCTGCATCAGATATAGGATATTGAGTATACGTCCTGTCCGTCCGTTTCCATCCGAGAAAGGATGTATTGCTTCAAATTGATAATGCATGATAGCCATTTTAACAAGCGGTTGCAACCCATTGTCCTCGTTGATGAAGGGCTCAAGGTTGGTTAACAACCTAATGATATTTTCGTTTCCGGTTGGTGGTGTGTAGATGATCTCACTTGTGGTTGCGTTTTTGATTTTCACTTCATGCCTCCGGACATTCGTCTGAATGTCACGGATACGCGAACATATTTGTTCAAGGAGTGGTGTATTGATAATACCACGGTTGCGCATACTATCCATGCCTGTCCATAAAGCCTCCCGGTACCGCAATACCTCTTTGGTATGAGGGGAAGTTTGAATCTTATCAGAGGTCATAGCTCGGTACAGTTCATCATTTGTGGTGACGATGTTTTCGATTTCTGAACTCCTACGCGCCTCCTGAAGTGGTAATGTATGGACCAAAACTGATTCGTTTGGTAGTGTTCTTACCAAAGCATTTGCTTTTGCAAGCTCAGTCATTGAAGATATACATGCCTTAAGTATATTACGTGATTCAAGTTCCGCTACGGGTGGAAGTAATGGAATGCCGTTCCACGGAATATCTCGATCAAACTGAACCTTTATTGTCATATTCCACTGCCTTGATAACTAATATGTATACTTTTTGCGGTTTTTTATACATATCATAACCGATATGTATACTTTTTATACATATCATAACCGATATGTATACTTTTTCGCATTTTTTATACATATCATAACCGATATGTATATTTTCTATACATATCATAACCGATATGTATACTTTTTCGCATTTTTTATCCATATCATGGACAACATGTATATTTTCTATAACAACATGTATATTTTCTATATATGTTGAGCTTAGACGTGTTCATCTTTCAATTATCTGTTACACCAAATTACACGGTATTTGACGAAAAGTAATCCCACGATCCTTTATAGTGGATTTTAGAATTATTTTTACACTTTCAGGTGTAGGAGGGAACTCCGATTCCCGACTATCAAGGCGTTCAGTCGCGATTCGGAGATCGCTCCTACAGAAGAGGTGTAAACTTAATTGTATATTTCACTATAACAACCCACTGCTAAGTTGCGTGCGCCGCAATGTATAATTCTCCTACCTTCATGATACGGCAAACGGTTGATGAGTTCATCGTTAAGGACTTCGTCTTTAACGAGTAGCGCGACAATATCAAAAAGACCTGGTCCGAAAAAAGTCCCGTTAGTGAGATCCGCAACACCTGCCTTGCCGTAACTAGCTAGTGTGGATCAATAGTCAGAGTCATAGTACCCACTGCCTAAAGGCAGGGGCTTGTGTTTCCTTGCGGACAGCCGATCTAAGCTACGTCTTACGTCTGCTCCACTTTAGGCAGCTAAGCCTGCCTGTTTGATATTTATTGCGGCGTTTATGTCTCTATCGTGTTCGGTTTTGCACGTAGGACATGTCCAGTGTCTATCTGCAAGTGTTAGATTGCCGTTTTTGCGTCCACAGCTGCTACAAGGTTTTGTTGTGGAATCCCATTGCCTAATTTGAACAAGTTTTTTATCATGTTTTGCACACTTGAATTCCAACAATTGAACAAACTGATAGAAAGCGAGATCACTCACTTTTCGTCCCCAGAGGCGTTTCATGCCGTCTATATTGAGGGTTTCAAAGCACAAGGTATCAAAATGTCTGCAAAGGTCTGTAGCAAGTTTCCATTGCCAATCTAACCTCTGTCTTGATACTTTCCTATATTCTCTTGACAATGCACGCTTAGCACCATACCAGTTATTAGAACCCTTGACTTTTCTACTAAAAGACTTGTTCAAAGTTCGCAACTTATTCAGTGATTGTTTCAGATATTGTGGTGATTGTATTTTGTTTCCATCTGAGCTTGTGAGATATGTTTTCAATCCGAAATCAAAGCCAGCACTTTCACCTGTCTTTGCTATGGGTTTCGGTGTGTCAACATTATCACAGGAAAAACATATCCAGTAATCGCCACACTTGTCACGCTTGATAGTAATTGTTTTGATATCACCTGTTATTTCACGATGTTTATGAAAGGAAAACCACGTATCTATACAGTTGATCTTGATACGGTTCCCTTCAAGTTTATAACCTGCCTGTGTAAAGGTCATAGAGTTGTATTTGTGTTGGGGTTTGATTTTCGGTCTACCTACTTTGCGCGTTGTTTTGTCTGATACTCGTTCTTTGATATTCCGAAAGAACGCATCATACGCTTTGCCCATACGCAGCACAACGTCTTGCACAACTTGACTCGGTAAGTCTGCCCAATGAGGCTTTGTTCGCTTTTTCAACTTCGCAACATGAGCATTCATTCTATAGGCAGATATGTTTTTGCCATACATACGGTAATATCTACGCTGCAACCGCATAATATGCACATGAATCTGGTGCATATCGTCAAGCATATTGCCTAACTTGATTGTGTTCTTTTGATTTTGTAGCTTGTATTTATAGGTCTTTTTCATTGTCCGCTTTGACTTTCAATATAGTCTTTTATAACTTCAAGGGTTACACCACCACAAGAACTAACGAATTTTGAACGTGTCCATAAAGACGGCAAGCGACTTTTCAAACTCGGATATTCTTCACGTAGAACTTTTGACGTATAAGCTTTGATTTTACCGATAACTTTATCAATAGAATCTGTTGGGGGTATTTCTATCAGTAAATGGACATGTTCAAGGTGCGTTTCAACTTCCCTGATATGATACCTATATTCGTCCTGTTTTTCTTGTATAAGTTGTTTGAGTCTGCCTTGTATCTGTGCATCTAAAACTTTACGACGATACTTGGTACACCAAATTACGTGATATTGACAACTATAGATTGTCTTATTTGTTGTTCTATAATCACGTCTTTTATTTGATATTTTGAGTGGCATAATATATAACCTTATTATATTAGTGTATAGCATATTAAATCATATATTGATTAGATTGTCAAATATATTTTAGGTTAGTATATTAGCCATCTACATCCCACAAGCTAAAGCATGGGGATTTGACGGAATAGTGTTAACATCTCTTCCACAGGATAAGTTTTACTTGTCAACATTGAGATTCCACAAAAGCACTTTACCGTCCCATCCCGCACTTGCCAACATTGTTCCATTCGGACAGAATGCTACGCTATTGACACCATTCGTATGCCCAGTAAGTGTTTGTTTATGTTCATCTGTTTTAGTATCCCACAAACGGATAATACCGTCTAAATCCGCACTTGCAAGTATCTGCCCAATTGGACTGAAGACTATATCATAGACAGTATTATCATGTCCGTTAAGTGATCGTTTATGTTCAACTTTTTTTGGATTCCATAGTTGAATAGTTTTATCGGTTCCACCAACCGCCAACATTTTATTATCCGGACTGAAAGCAATTCTATAAGCGAATCTCTGTTTTGTGTCGATTTTCTGTTTATATATACCTGACTTATTATTGCACAAAAAGATGTTGTGACCTCCGCTAATCGCAAGTATTTTGCCATTAGAACTGAATGTCAAGTCAAACACAGAAAACGGGATTCTGAACCTACAAAGATCTGCTGATAGTTTACCAAATCCGAAAATACTATTCCGCAAACGGGACGGTATACTCCGGTAAGGTTCACATTCTGTAATACTCCGTTTATGTTTACCCGTCTTAGCATCCCACAGATCGATAATGTAGAACCCATAGATATTTCTGAGTTCACTCAAACTGGCGAGTGTCTTTCCATTAGGATTGAACACAATACTTTTAACATAAAGTTCTCTTTTGTAAGTTTTTTTCTGTTTTTCCCATGTTGGTGTTGTGAGGGTTTTTTGTTTTTCCCAAGTTAATGTATTCCACAACTGGATATTCTGTCCATTTGCATAAGCAAACGTCTTGCCATCAGGACTAAACGCTACACTACCAATGTTTTTATCTTTTGTTGTGAGAGTGAATGGTTCTTGATAGGTTTGCGTTTCATAGCGCAGAATACCCATACGACCTGCCACTATCAGATAATTGCCATCCGGAGAATATACTACATTCAGTCCCACATTTTCAAGTGGACGGTATTCTCTGTAAGGCTCATGTACATTTAAAGTTCTGTAAAATGCAGCCTTTGATATGTTGTTAGTTGTTGTATCGTCTTTAGACTTAATCGCACAAGCGGCACAGACTAATATCGGTAATAGGATACAGGTGAGTATCCATTTGTAATTCAGAATGTAACGCACCATCTTTAGTCTCCTTGTGTGAATATGGGAGAGTTAATGTGAAGGAATTCACATTGAAGTGTCTTCTATTGATGACTATTGCTGAGATGTCTAATCTGTCTTTTCAAGATTGACTCTTGGTTTTTTCTTTGTATAGTATACCATGAAATGTTGGAATATTCAGAATTAAAATATGCTATTGAATACAACATATTCTTATACAAATAATAGTTGGAATATGGTTTTTTCTACACGAAATGAATACGTTTTTATAGGCAAGGTATTGCCCTTTGAATCCGCTTCAAAACTTCGTCTTTACCGAGCAGCACGACAATATCAAAGAGACTCGGTCCGAACGATGTCCCCGTTAGTGCGATACGCAACGCCTGCATGGCTGCAACGCGTTTGATGTCGTTTTCGTCTGTGTATTTCCAAATAGCAGATTCAACGGTTTCAAGGTCAAATCCAGGGATTTTTTCTAAAACCTGTCCCAGATTTGTGAGGATCTCACAAGTTTTTTGCTTTTTCTCGTCCGAACTGCCCCACCATTTCTTGACTGCCTTTGAGTCATACTCAAAACCATCGGTAAAGAAATAACGAGTCTGAGGGATGATGTCTTGGAATGTCGTTAGCCGTTCCCCGACTGCATTGACAATACGCTCCAACCAGTCACGTTCTTCCGTTGAATCCAATAAACCCTCTTCCTGCCAGAAAGGAATTACCGCATCTGTCCGTGTAGTTATATCAAGTTGATTAATATAATGGGAATTGAGCCACTCCAGTTTCTTAATATCAAACACGCTCCCGCTTTTTCCGACACGGGCAAGGTCAAACTTTTCTATCAGTTCATCAACAGAGAAAATTTCCTGTTTGTCGTCGTAGGACCAACCGAGTCTTGCAACGAAGTTTAGCATCGCTTCGGGGAGATAGCCTTGCTCACGGTAGCGGTTGACAGCGACAAGGTCACCGTGATGACGTTTGCTGAGTTTCCTACCAGAGTCGTCAAGCACTAATGGTATGTGTGCGAATTGGGGAAGTTTTAGATCCAGTGCGTTGGCAATAGCAATCTGTTTTGGTGTGTTGTTGAGGTGTTCAGTCCCACGGATGACATGGGTTATCTGCATCTCTGCATCGTCAACAATAGAGGTAAGGTTGTAGTTCGGCATGCCGTTTGAACGGACAATCACCTCGTCCTCAAGGGTAGCGGAATCAATATTGCGTGAACCAAGGATTAGATCGTCAACACGGATCGGTGTATCAGGCATCTTTATACGAACGGTGGGTTTTCTGCCTGCTGCCGTATAACGTTCAATGACTTCTGATGATATGTGTCTGCATCTTCCATCGTAGGATCGTGTAGATTTTGCCTTACGAGATTCGGTGCGTATCTCTTCAATTTCTTTTTGTGTGCAGTAGCAGTGGTAGGCATTACCACTATCAAGTAATTGCGAGACGTACTTGTCATAGATATTTCTTCGTTCCGACTGGACATACTTCTCATCCCAATTGATACCTAACCACTTCAGGGCATCAAAAATCTCTTGCATAGACTCATCAGTGGAACGCGCCGTGTCGGTATCATCAATACGGAGGATGAATTCACCGTTGTTGTGTTTAGCAAACAGCCAGTTGAAAAGTGCTGTCCTCGCGCCACCGATATGTAAGAAACCGGTTGGTGAGGGTGCCATCCGTACCCTGATGTTGTCATATTCTGTTTTTATTTCGGTCATTTCTGTCCTTTCTGTATTTTTGCCCAAGAATCTCGCAGCGGTACAGTACGGTTAAATACCAATTTTTCTGATGTTGTATCCGGGTCAATGCAAAAATATCCTATCCGTAGGAACTGATATCGGCTTTCAGGCGGTGCGTCAACAAGACTCGGTTCGACTTTACAGTTATTTAACACTTCCAGCGAGTCTGGATTGAGAAATTGAATCCAGTCAGTACCTTCCGCTGCGTTTTCCGGTTCGCGTTCTGTAAAGAGTGAGTCGTATAAACGCACCTCAGCATCAACAGCATGGTCAGCAGCAACCCAGTGCAATGTGCCTTGTACTCTACGTCCATCATCAGACCAACCCCCTCGTGTTTCTGGATCGTAAGTGCAGTGTATCTCAATGACTTCACCGGTGTCATCTTTAACAACATTATTGCAGGTGATATAATATGCATGCTTAAGTCTAACTTCCCGTCCGGGGGCAAGTCTATAGAACTTACGCGGCGGATCTTCCATAAAATCTTCACGTTCAATGTAGATTTCTCGTGAGAAGGGAATTTCTCTTGTTCCTGCATTTTCATCTTCTGGATTATTATCCGCATCCAGCATTTCGACTTGTCCTTCAGGATAGTTGTCAATAACAACCTTGACCGGATTGAGAACAGCCATGACACGAGGTGCGCGTTTGTTCAGGTCGGCGCGGATAGAGTATTCAAGTTGTCCTACCTCAATAAGGTTGTCGGCTTTTGAAACACCGATGCGGTTGCAAAAATCGCGAATAGCTTCAGGAGTATAACCACGACGCCGCAAACCCGATAGCGTCGGTAATCTTGGATCGTCCCATCCGTTGACATGCCTTTCTTCAATGAGAATTTTGAGTTTCCGTTTACCGAGTACGGTATATGTAAGGTTCAAGCGAGCAAATTCTATCTGCCGAGGTTGGTAGATTTCCAGCGATTCCAAAAACCAATCGTAAAGCGGACGATGATCTTCAAACTGTACATCACATAAGGAGTGTGTAATGTCTTCAATAGAATCGGATTGTCCATGAGTAAAGTCGTAAGTGGGATAGATGCACCAATTCGTTCCATGCCGATAATGCGTTGCACGCAAGACGCGATACATCACTGGATCACGCATGTTTAAATTTGGACTTGTCATGTCTATTTTGGCACGAAGGGTACGGGAACCATCAGGAAACTCTCCATTACGCATCCCATGAAACAGAACTATATTCTCCTCAACAGAACGGTTGCGATAGGGACTATCTTTGCCTGGTGTCACTAATGTGCCGCGATAAGTTCGCATCTCGTCTAACGTCAGATCACAGACATAAGCTTTCCCCCTTTCTATCAGTTTTATGGCATATTCATAGAGTGTCTCAAAATAGTCGGAGGCATAAAACTCACGATCTTCCCAATCAAATCCGAGCCAATGGACATCGCGTTTGATCGCTTCTACATATTCATGCTCTTCGGTAATAGGATTGCTGTCGTCAAAGCGAAGATTGTAAAGTCCGTTATAATCTTCGGCGATACCATAACTTATACAAATTGCTTTGGCGTGTCCGATGTGGAGGTATCCACTCGGTTCGGGAGGAAACCTTGTATGTACTCTACCCCCAAATCTATCTGAGGCAAGGTCTGCTTCAATTTCTTGTCTAATGAAATTCGTGTCAGATGTGTTGTTTGACTCTTCTTGTGTTCTTTTTTTTGAGTTGGAATTTGGACGATTCATGAATACCTCCTTGGGAATAATAAATTATACTTTCAAAATGTGTTAAAGTCAAAACAATTGGAATAGCTGCAAGTGTTTACGTTTTAAGTCTACCAAAAAATGTAACTTCTTTTTAAGGTTGACGTTAAAAACAGATAGGGGAGATAACCTTTACTCTTAGGGGGTATCAAAATGAGGAAAGAAACTAAACAATATAATGCAGAGCATCAGCCTTCAGACGATAGAAAAATGGGTTATTATGAATTAGCAGTGTATTTAGCAGCTACAAAAGCTCAAGAGGAAGAATTTCGCTGGGAAAACTTTATTGATAACCTGTCTTATATATGCGACAAATATGCGTCTCATATTCAGTCAAACAACTCCTCCCACTTAGGGTTATAATTACATAGCGATAATATAAGTGTCTCAAGTCCTACTTTAAAGGGTAGTGTTTTCCAGAACCTACCCTTTAATTTTCGCAATAAGTAGTTTTGGGATAATGTAAAAAAATGACACCTTTTGACATCATTTCAACATTTATTAATTTTTTTAATAATCAGGAGCGAGTTACAAAGTCTGCAATTTTCATACCCGTAAATTGATTAAACCCCTTCCCTTTAAACGACTTAATACTTGCTTTAAAATTTTAACCTCTTGTTGTTACGAATAAACACATCAGATTTTTTTCCAAACTGGCATTCACGTATCACGAATTCTATTTCTTGGTTTTTCGGAACAAATTCTGAAAATGCCTCAGCAATTTTTTTCATATTTTGTGGGTTTTTGGCTATCACGCGACCCAATAAGTTCTCATAATAAGTCCCTTGAACTGCATTTTGGTTTGTCATTCACTCCCCTATTAATATTTAAAAGCAATCATTTCCTTGCTTTTATTTTGAGTAATATATTGCAACGATCTCATTAGAGTAATGGAGCGAACTGTGTAGGATTCAGGAAGGTCAAATATTTCAGGGTGATTCTGTTCGGATAAGATAACTTTATTTTTTAATTCAATAGTTCTTAAAAACTGATTGAACTCACCTAAATTGAGAACACCATTATAATGTCCATTGGTATTATTGAAATAGGGTGGGTCAAGATATAAAAAAGAGTTATCAAGACAAGTAAAATCTTTATAATCCTTGTTCATGATGGTTAAGTCTTGAATGGTTTCACTTAAACTCAACAATGATTGAAGATTTACTTTCGGACATGAACTGCCTTTTCTGATAGGCGAATTGAATTTGTTGCTTGAATTAAATCTGATCTTCCCTGAAAATGCGTTCTTCGCAAGATAAAGGAAGTTCGCCGCTCCCTCTACACCGTTTTCTAAACATAGATTCCTGACGTGGTAATAATATTCGGTAGAAGAATTTTTATAATGATCATTATACAAATCCCATAACCTGTTTGGAGATGTCTGAACATACTGTATCAGGTTGACAACAATCGGGTTATTGTCGTTATAGGTAACGCGATGAGATCCGAACCGATTGCACGCATAAAAAGAAAATGCCCCTCCACCTCCAAAAATATCATAAATACGACATGTAAGGTTATCAGGTATTATTTTATCAAAAATATCACTGAATCCTGCTTTGCATCCAATGTAGGGAATTATTTTTAGATCCGTGCGCTTGTTTTTTACAAAATACTCCGATTGCTGTATGCTTGCCCAGTCTTTATTCATTCATTATTTTTCTTGCTGTGGACATTTGAACTTATCATACACACTTCCTAAAAACTTCCAAAAGATGTTGACATAACGATATAGGTTTCGTCCACTTCTATGATACCATGTAGTAATCCCTCTCTTTTTGACAATTTCTGCTCGGGAACGTGTCATTATATAAATACCTTCGCCAATAATAGACATTCTTCCAGATTGTGCGGGTAGTTGTAGCACATTCTTCCAGATTGTGCGGGTAGTTGTAGCACATTCTTCCAGATTGTGCGGGTAGTTGTAGCACATTCTTCCAGATTGTGCGGGTAGTTGTAGCACATTCTTCCAGATTGTGCGGGTAGTTGTAGCACATTCTTCCAGATTGTGCATATAAATTATTCTGTCAGATTGCTGATATAGTCATTTCTATTGTCAAATTAGAGGCTATGATAACAGGGTTATTCAGTTTTCAATATTTTTGATAATATTTTGCTATGTCGTTAATTTTATGTGTTGCCATCTTGTCCATGTCTTTAGTCCCGTAGGGACGATATGTTTATAGAAACATGTTATCTATCCCTCTTGAGTTCCGTAGGAACGAAATAGAAAAATAAACATATCGTCCCTACGGGACTAAAGAACTGGGGAGGGTATTCGTTTTCTATAAACATATCGTCCCTACGGGACTAAAGAGCGATATTCATTTTTCAATAATCTAAAACTGATGCAGAAAGTTCGGTTAGGAAACCAAACCTGGGTATTAACTTTCAGTAAATCTCAATAACAGAAAACTCTTAAAACTAAATAACCCTGCTATGATAAAAAAATACTTAAACGAAAACCTGAAGTTATTTTTATTTATATAATCCTAACAATATCACAGAGCAATGGTAGATCAACACTATATACTCATTCAACTGAAGCACTCAAAAATGGCGAAGGTATTGATTATATACCATGCCGTTTTTTTGATTCAAGTCTAAATCGCACGTCACAGAGTTATTCAGTTTTAAGAATCTATCGTTATGCCAGTTAACTTTGGGTTAAAATTAGAGATATATAGGGATTTTTGTGGTATTCTTGTTTATTGTCTGAACAAGGATTTTCTGGATTTATCTCATCAAGGGTTTTTGATATGCGTTTATGCTCTCTTTTGGAATAGGATTGGATGAGAAAAATCTTGATAATCTACTAATCCCGAGGAATGCCTAAATGGCATTCATACCGTTGATTTCTTGATTTCTTGATTTGAAAATCCTGGTTCAGACAAAGAATGAGTTAACTACACAAAAATAAACTAACTCAAGGATTAACTAAACGACTTCGCTCAGTTTCGGATGACTCTTGAAGATATTTATTAAGTTCATTACTAACTTTTCAGGATCGTGACGAATAACGTTCATTTGAGTGCCACCCAACCAAGTGCCAATCTCCGTAACCACCATGTCTCTGATTAAATCTGCTTCAACAACGGTAATGCCTTCATCTTCAAGTCTTTCCTGCTCGCGGTTATAGGAAACCTGAACTTTTGATGCGTCAGCAACTTGCATAGTTTCAGCAGAGAGTGTTGAAATATCTTTCGCAAGGTCAAGTACTTCCATCAGATGTTCGGTATTTTCAGCAAGCTTCGAAAGCCCCTCATCAGATAGAGACCGAATCCGAGTAAGTTGTGAAACCAATTCATTCCGAACATACCCTTGCATGATCTCTTTCGGTGCAGGTTGATTGTTGACTAAGGCGTAATCTATAGGAATCTTAGCGTGATCAAGGATAGCGTTGACATGGTCAGTGACAGCGTAACCATCTGTTTCACCCGGTTGTGTCATCACATTGCATACGTAGATTTTCAGGGCATTAGAACGTTGAATGGCTTCAACGATGCCTTTTATCACAAGATTCGGCATGATGCTAGTGTAGAGACTTCCTGGACCGATGATAATTGCATCCGCATTAATGAGTGCATCCTTTGCTGTTTCATGTGCTTGACATTCATAATCTTCCGAGATGTCATGATTCGTTTTACCGTTTTCACGCGGTTCAAAGAAGACACGTCGTATAGGTTCCCTATTCTCGCGTATTGGAATGGTTGATTCACCACGTACTATCTCACCATCTGTAAGTTCTGCACAAAGCACTGTATAATCTAAGGTGACAGGGATAATTTGTCCGCGTACGGAAAGGAGTCGGGATGCGGCTTGAATCGCTCTCGGGAAGTTGCCTTGTATTTCTGTCAGTGCAGTTAATAAAAGATTCCCGATCGTATGTCCCCCAAGGTCGCCATTGCTTGAAAATCTATATTCAAAAAGCCGTGCAAGTTCATCAGCATCGGATAGTGTATACAAAAGCCTGCGAATATCGCCAGGTGGAAGCACATCAAATTCTTCTACAAGACGTCCAGAACTGCCGCCATCGTCAGAAACAGTAACAATCGCTGCCAAACTATCCAGATTAATTATTTTCTCGTTATCTGATTCAAGATCGGCATAGTACTTAAGTCCACTAAGGAGTGCGGATAACCCACTACCTCCACCGATACAGGCAATTTTCAAAGACATAATTTCTCCAAACCACAAAGAAACTGATTGTTATTTCTAAAGCAAACCTGACGTAACAAAACAGTAAGTTATAAAATGTCCGAATTATCAATGTCAAAAATAAAGGACAAGTTTTGTCATAAATAACGCAATTAGTGTCTTATTTGTTTCATTAACTTATTCAAACTTTCAAGTGTTTCATCACAAAGTGTCTCGGCTTCTGATGCTGTAGGTGCTTCGCTGAAAACACGAATAACCGGTTCCGTTCCAGATTTACGAATGTTTACCCATCTATCGTCCCATACACGTTTAATACCATCGGTTAACTCAAGAGATGGTTTTGGTTTGTGTGTTGAACTCGGTTCTTTTTCATAATAACCTAAAGCATTCTCAATGAGTTGTGTCGCAATCTTTTGCGATGGAATTTCCAGTTTTTTACGACACATTTCATATTTTGGCATCGCATCAACAAGCTCAGTCACTGTGCTATTTGATTCTGCTATGTATTGAACGATTGCTGCGATAGAAGCGATCCCATCTGTGGTATAGTTAATCGATGGATAAATCACGCCACCAGTGCCTTCACCACCGATAACAGCGTTGACTTCATTCATCTTTTCAACCACCCAACCTACACCGACTTTTGTGCGATGTAATTTCACACCGTGTTTAGCAGCAATATCATCCATCATACGACTTGTTGATACTGTGACGACTATATCTCCAATTGTTTTATTTAAAATGAAATCTGCTACAAAAGCAATGGTCCATTCTCCACTCAGAGGAACACCCTGATCAGTAACAACAACGACTCTATCCGCATCGCCATCGTGTGCAAAACCGACATCTGCCTCGAAGACACGTACCTCTTCGCAAAGTTCGGCTATAGCATCAGGTGTCGGTTCTGCGGAACGACGAAAATTACCATCCGGGACACAATTAATTTCAATCGCTTCACAGCCAAATTCCTGCAATAAGTCCGGACTAATTACACCCCCCGCACCATTACCACAATCAAGCACTACTTTCAATTTAGCATCTTGGACTAAACCGATGTCAAGCCAGGGAGAATTGAAAATCTGTTCAAGGTGATGTGTCGTTGCATTCTCAAGTTCTTCAAGTGTTCCCTGCTTGTCCCACGGGGCAAGCGCAAAATCTTCCGTTTCAAAAATATGTATTAATTCGTCTCGGTCTGTTTGTGTCAGAAGTTTACCAGATTCTGTAGCAAATTCTATGCCATTCCACTCAACTGGGTTATGGCTTGCAGTGATAGTGATACTACCTGCTGCGTTCAAAGACTTTGCCATCATCAATACAGTAGGAGTAGGACATAAACCTACGTCAATCACGTGGCAACCCGTAGCGAAGAGTCCAGCAATTACTGCATGCCGTATCATCGGGCTTGAGGTGCGCGAATCCCGTCCTATTACTACGGTTTTACCTCCAACAAAAGTGCCAAATGCAAGTGAAAACCGAGTAATGGTACTTGCATCCAGTGAAATGCCAACCTGTCCACGAACACCTGAAACGCTGATGATAGGGTCTTCTGTTTTTGCCATGAATCTCTCTGTATTTGCAGTTACATCTTATTGAATTGATGTATACTTATTGGATTTAGTCATATACCATGTCCATAAAAAACAACACCCGCCTATAGTAAATTGCCAGAAAGCGTTAAGATACCAAGGGGGATACGTGAAATCGTAATCCGTAATCGGTGTTTTGTGGTAGAGTAAAGGATTTCTAAAAATATCCAATCCATCAAAAATATTGCACACTGCAATGAGTGGATTGAGATTGAGAACTGGTTGAATAATCGGTTGTATGTTGTTAATGTAACGTCCAAAAGGCGTAAGTAAGAACACACTTCCGATTAAGATACCAGATAAGACATAAGCAAGTTCTGCGCCGAAGATAACGTCCTTTAATAACCTTGCTCCACACATACCAACCGCACCTGTTGATAAACTATAAAATCCCAACACGACCAGCATTTTCAACGCTTTTCCTATTGACACATCAGTGACAAAAACAGCAAGACATATTGACAAAAACACCCAGCATAGCAGAGGTATCTGACTCATTGCAAGTCGTATCAAAAGAGATTTTCCAAAAGAGATAGGGGTGAGTGATAGCTGATGCACAGAAGCGACAGACTGTGACATACTACTTGCTGCCAGATAAGGGGCAACCAATAGCACAACGAATACTTGTGCAAGCGCAAAACATACCGAAGGTGAACCAAGTTTCGCATGTGTCAACAACTGATAGACCAACCATTGCAGCAAACTTGCAATCCCTATACAAACAACGATCATCTTCATCTTGTTTTGCTTCGTCTCAATAACGATTTTCATGATTGCTATCCAGAACTTCGGTTACCCGTCCTAAATTTCATGCCGAAGTTGTAAAACTGACTCAGCAATAGAGATAAGATTCGGATTGATAGTCAGTGCTTGTTTGTAAGCGTCAACAGCCTTATCTATTCTACCCAACCTCAAGTAAACGTGCCCCATGCCAGCATAAGCACCAAAATGATGAGGATTGAGTTTAATGGTCTGTTTACAATCTGAAAGCGCATTTTCCCATGCTTCCAACACAAAATATGCAATTGCTCGTTGGTTATATCCTTCGGCAAAATTGGGTGCTGCTGCAATAACTGCTGTAAACTGTTCCACCGCTTCTGCAATTTTCTCATTCTCTAAGTGATTTTTTCCCTCTTTAAACATTTCGTCAATGCCTTCATCGCCAGAGCGTGACCAGATTTCCCACAACGCAATTTCAGTATTTAGGCAGGTACGAACATCGTCGTTCTTGAGGTTTTCCACTAACGCTGGAACAACATGCGTACCCCCGATCAATCCAAGCGCGATTGACGCTGCACGTCCAACAAGCGGATCGTCATTTTTTAGATAGGTAACAAGGTTATCTTCAGAATATTGTAATCTGAGAAGTTCTTTTAAACTTGCTTCATCTTCCGCATTTTTGAACATCAGCGTCGCTAATTCCGAATAACCATTGCTTATAGGCATGGGGCACTTCCTTACATCTCAATTTCAACAGATTATACCATATCAATATTAGATATAACAATCAGAGTTATTCTATTGATACCTTTGTTTTTTCTCTTGCCGATTCATACGTCGCTAACACAACAGCGACTGCGTGTTTACCACCCCTGCCATCAATCATCGGAGTTTTGTTGTCACGGATACACTCAACAAAATGGGTAAGTTCACCAACGACATGACTCGGACCGGAACGATCAGGGACGATCTCCTGCCAGTCTCTTTCACCGCGTTTCTTCACGTACGCAACATCCGATCCCATATCAAGACGGAGTGATCCTTCAGTCCCATCAATAATCGTTTCGTTGGTACCACGAGCACCAAGGAAACCACCCCACCGCAGAATACCGACCGTACCAGTATCATAACGAATGAGCGAGACGGTATAGTCCTCCCAATCGTCATGACCTGAAAAACTACCTACCTCTGCAGCCACGGTGAGCGCTGTGCCACCAAACCAGTTGATGAGATCGGACTTATGGATACCGTTTTCTAACAAACCACCGACAGTGCCATACCAACTCTCTGGTCGGTTACGTGGTGCATTGTAGGGACCCGTATAGTCGGTCTCAATGTAGACAACATCGCCAATGTCACCCGCATCTACCATCTTTTTTCCGAGGGCATGGACAGGATAGAATCGTAGCACTTGTCCTACCATTATATGGGTACCTGCCTTGTCTGAGGCTTCAATCATTTCGTCTGCTTCTTTGAGCGTTAAGGACAGTGGTTTTTCACAGAAGGCATGTATGCCTGCTTCTGCTGCATCAACGACAACTTTTGTATGTGTTACAGGTGGCGTCGCAACAACGACACCATCAACAAGTGGAAAAAGCTCTTGATAGTCTTCAAACGCAAGGATGTTGTGTTTTTCTGCGACGGCTTTTGCTGCATCAAGCCGCAGATCCGCGACACCTACAAATTCACAGTTTTCTACGTTGGGGAGTGAGTTACAATGGGAATTTCCCATCCCCCCTACTCCAATAACACCTATTCGAATCATAAATTTATCCCCCTCTTATAGGTAAAGTTTTTTCTTTAGAATTTACCTTAAATTGGAGTTGGTGTCAATGGGTTTATTGGATGTGCATAGTAAGATGTATACGAGTTGTGCTAAATAACTTTTAGCAATCAAATGTTTCACACAATAAATGTTTCTGTAAATGTCCTTCATTAGTTGGGACGCTTTTTAGTCCCGTATGAAGATTAAGTTGTACCAATTCAAATAAATCTTGTCTCATTAAGGAATTCTAATGTTTACTGGCAGGGGGTTACTCTCTTCGGTAGGAGCGACTTCCCGGTCGCGACCGGGAAGTCGCTCCTACCAGATTTCCGCTGCTAATGAGACATTATCACATGAAAATGGTATTATTAAACGGGTAGTATTAGTTTTCCCAAACTCGGTAGGTGCGGTTTCCTAACCGCACTGTTGGAACATGATGTGCAAGCGCGCTTACCAAGCACCAAATCAAGAAATCAACGGTATGAATACCTTATGGTATTCCCGGGTATGAATCATGGAGCATGCCATACGAGCATGCTTCTTTAGGCATTCCCCGCCTACCAGTGTGGGTTTGATAGAATTACCTCATAAGCGTCAATTTAAGGATTTTGACCTCTTGTGGGAGGGGTTTTCAACCCCGATTTTACGCGCTTTTCCTCTCAAATCGGGGTTGAAAACCCCTCCCACAAGAGAAACACTAACACTTTTTTCTTAAATTGACGCCTATGGGGTTTGATAGAATTACCTCATTTATTTATTAATCTTCATACGGGACTAAAGACATGGACAACATGGTATCACATAAAATTAACGGCATAGCAAAATATTATCAAAAATATTGAAAACTGAATACCCCTGGCTGTATATTACTTTCACTTGACTATTATAATGTTACATGTTAAAATTCCTGCAAAATCTGCAGGGAGAAGATATATGACACTAATAACTTTGTTTGATCAAGCAGTTCAAGAATACGGTGATAAACCCGCATTAGCACATAAACCAAAAGGTGGAACCTATCAAGATATTACCTACACAGAATTTGGCGAATCGGTAGATGCTTTCAGCAAGGGATTGCAAACTTTGGGTGTAGAAAAAGGGGATAGAGTAGCAATCTTATCGGAGAATCGACCTGAATGGGCAATATCAGACTTTGGAATTCTCAGAGCATGTGCAGTCAACGTTCCAATGTTTTCTACACTGACTTCAGCACAAGTCGGATTTATACTCAAAGATTCTGGTGCTAAAATTATCTGTGTCTCTACAAATGAGCAGTTGAAGAAAGTAAACTCTATCACCGATGATTTACCTGCATTGGAAAAGATCGTCATATATAATGAGATGGAAGAAGAAATACCTGAAGGGGTAAGTCAGTTTGTTGATGTATGCAAACTGGGTAAGGATACCGACATCCAATTAGACAGTGTTGCTGATGATGAAGAAATCGCAACTATAATCTATACCTCTGGTACTACTGGAAATCCTAAAGGAGTTATGCTTACGCATGCCAATTTCATTTCAAACTTTAATGCTGCAAAAACCCTGATAGATGTTAGCGATTCTGATGTCTTGTTATCATTTTTGCCTTTGTCACATGTGTTTGAACGTCTTGGAGGTCACTATGTACCGATATTCTCAGGGGCAAAGGTAGCTTATGCTGAAAGTACATTTACTGTCGCACAGAACATGCAAGAGGTATCACCAACTGTGATGCTCAGTGTACCCCGTTTATATGAAACAATGCATGATCGAGTTTTGCGTGCTGTACAAGCAGGTTCATCGTTGAAACAGAAGATATTTCATTGGGGAGTATCAGTAGGTTCAAAAGTAAGTTCTGCAATTCAGCAAGGGAAGAGTCCATCTGCGATATTACAATTGAAGCGGAACATAGCAGACAAATTAGTCTTTGCAAAATTGAAAACTGCAACAGGTGGGAATCTGCGATTTTTTATTTCAGGAGGCGCAGCCTTACCACAGTCAATTGCAGAATTCTTTCATGCAGCAGGTATTTTGATATTAGAAGGCTATGGTCTAACAGAAACCTCACCGGTCATCAGTCTGAACCATCCAGAAAAATGGAAATTTGGGACAGTAGGAACTCCTATCCTCGATATAGAAGTAAAAATTGCTGAAGATGGCGAAATTCTAACTCGCGGTCCACATGTGATGAAAGGTTATTTCAACAACGATTCCGCTACAGCAGAAGTAATTGATGCTGAGGGTTGGTTTCACACTGGCGATATAGGAATCATTGATGAGGAAGGATTTCTCAAGATAACTGACAGGAAAAAGAATATCATTGTCTTGTCAAATGGTAAGAATGTTGCTCCTCAACCTATTGAGAGCCAACTGGTGCAAAGTCCGTATGTAAATCAGATCATGCTGTTAGGTAATGAACGCAAAAACATTGCAGCACTCATCGTTCCAAATTTTGATGCACTTAAATCATGGGCAGCAGATAATGAAGTAGACAGCAGTGACATATCTGATCTATTAAAGAAACGTGAAGTAGAACAACTGATCCAGAAAGAGATACGTGATCGTCTTTCAGATTTCGCTGATTTTGAACAAGTACGCCGGTTTACGTTGCTTGAAAAGGAATTCTCACAAGAAGAGGATGAGATGACTCCTACATTGAAATTGAAACGGAATGTTATCATTCAAAAATATGCTGATGTGATACAGGAAATGTATCCAGAAGAATCGTAGTCTTATGTGCTTCTTTAAGTAGTGATTGCTTTTATTTTATGAAGGGACAAGGACATTAAGACCGTGTTTCACAATCTCAATTGAAGCAGGTGTTTCACACATCGGTTCCCCATCTGCATATAGCATAACTGGTGGGTCAGTTTGTATAGTTAGTTTGCGCGTCTGATGTATTTCCACAGCAGGATGTGAGACGTGTCCTCCCCAGAAAAGTGTAACCATCAATCTTAGTATTGTAAACGCTGGGAGAGCATGGATTATGCAGACATCAAAAATGCCATCATCCATCTGTGCTGAAGGTACGATCTTAAATCCCCCACCGTAACTTTTTGTATTTCCTGTTGCTGCAAGTAAAATCTTATCTTCATAAATGCCAAAGTCACCTTCAATTCGAGCATGCGGACATCTGTAATCTGATAGTGTCGCGATTGCTGCATAAAGGTAGGAAGCAGTTCCAGAAAATGGTGTCTCCCGTGACGCCCCTCGTTTACTTACCTCTGTATCGTAACCACAGGTCGTGATTGTCGCAAAATAATGTTTACTCCCTTTTTCCGAATAAACTACCCCCAAATCAATAGGTTTAATGTTACCAGAGAGTAAGATTTGAATGGCATTGTGCATTTTTTTGGGAATACCAATGGCAGTAGCTAAATCATTGCCACGTCCGCATGGAACTATGCCTAAAGTAACATCAGGTATTCCTACAATACCATTAACAACTTCGTGAAGTGTACCATCACCACCACAGACTATCACTCGCTTAATTCCATTTGAGACAGCCTGTTTTGCAAAACGTTTTGCATCACCTGTGCCTGTCGTCAGTCTTAGCTCACCAATTTGTTTTTCGGCTTTTAGTGTGAATTGTACCTGTTCTGCAACATTTTTTGCTTTGCCTTTACCAGAAATCGGGTTTGCTATTAGGACATAATCTTCCATATACTTACCCCTTAGAATACTGCATTGCTTAGATTAGATGACATAACTATTACTTTATTACAGCAATTTTACCAACTTTTCTATGAGAACCATATTTCAAAATATAAATATAAGTACCAGATGCAACATCCCCGATATTACCATTTGTTAACCACCATACTTTTTTATTCAGATCTGAATCAGTAACATTCAATTTTTCAAGTAGTTCACCTTTAGGTGTGAATAGTTGGATTTTTGTGCCATCGGGTACATTGTCAAAGGAAACCGCACCTTTGTCTGATTGGTTCGGTCGCACAGGGTTCGGGTAGACACGTAACTGCGTAAGGTCTGAGAATTCAGTTTTAGTTATACCTTGTTGAAGTTCAATATTCCTAATTGCTGACCAAATAGGATTCTCATCAATATCTGTGACATTAGATACTGCAATCTCATAACGATTGTTTGATTCTAATACCATATCTTGTAAATGATCTATGTTATATGAAAGTAGTGCTCTTGTTCCCATCTTATCTCGTATCGCAGACATCGGTTTTACACCATGCAATTGATCTGTTTTTCTCAATAAATAACTCTGAACATTACCAATAGATGAACTCATCTGTCTATCAAAGTTTACAATTATCCAATTTGGTGATAAGAATGAAACCCTAATTATTTTTGGAGTTTCAAGAGGTGTAGCTGAATCTGCTTTACTATGTGCTGTCTCCGCTCCAGTTTCTATCATTGCGGTAACTGAATACCAATAGGTAGTTCCAGATTCTGCTTTTCCATCTAAGTATTTCTGAGATGTGATGTTTTCAGCAATAACTTTAAACATATCGTTAGGTGGTTCAATACCTTTTTCACCAGTAGCACGATATACATTATAGGCATTCAACACTTCAGATTCCTGGGTGGAATCCCATGTGACTTCAACGACTTTTGCTGTTAATGGTTTAGCATTTACATTCCAAGGTGTAAGTTTTGATATAGAACTTTCATTAAATGCAAAGACTGTTTCCAATATGCTCAGACCTTCGTCACCATTGATATAGAGTTCCTGGAATCCATTATCGTTTATATCAGCTGCAAGTAGTGAAGGTGTATTTGCAACTTTTCTGTGGTATTCTGGTGCAAACCTTGTTCCATTCCATTTCAGTATATATAGATTTGGATAGGTGAGTAGAACCAGTTCGTTTACTTTATCACCATCAACGTCTGCAATTGCAATACTGTTTCCACTCGTTTTATAAGGTGCAATGGATTGTTCCCAGATAGGAAGGTACTGCCCTGAAACATAAGTATAGACAACAAACTTCCAGATAGGTGATATTGATGGAATATCTGGTAGGGATACAGTGCCACCAATAACAAACTCAGATCTACCATCACCAGTAAGGTCTCCTGATGTAATAAACATAAGATCTTCTATTGATGTTTGCGTTTGCCATTGTAGACTATAGTTGTCATTTGAGAAATTTGAATATATGAACAATTCACCTTCACTATCGCCGAACACCATATCAGTGTTACCATCTATATTGAAATCACCAAGTGCAAAGTTTCGTGAATATACATTTTTACCTGCTGTTTCATTTGGTAACTCTGCAATCCTGTCAAATTGGTTGTTGCCTCTATTCTCCAAAATAAGTATTCTGTCGTTATTGTTGTCAATCCCGATTATTTCTTTATTACCATCACCGTCAAGATCAGCAATTTTTCCACTTGAAATGAACGGAGACTCCCAAACTATCTGCTTAGGATACCCATTTGGAACAATACTTTCTATAAGAAAGGCGCGACTTTTGTCTCTTGCCAGAATTTCCTGTAAACCGTCATTGTCAACATCTGCTACAGACAATGGTGTGAATGAGTTTAAATCGATCTCTGATTTCAAAGGTTGAGAAGATGCTGCAACCATTATGTTATTGGACAGTGTGTGTACCATTTGGTATTTTCCAGATGGTGTACGTTCGTATACAACCAAACTATGTTTTGAATCCGATAGTCCTGTATTGGAATTTAACAGAGGCGTTCCTATTATTTCAAAAAAACCATCATTATCAAAGTCTGCAGACACATCTGCAATATGGTGTGGGTCTATTCCAAGACCTATTTCAGTGAAACCATGTGGTGAAATACTTCCGTTTTGCACATCAAATATATAATACATTCCGTTGTTATCATCAATCGTCTGCAAACCAATGGTATTCTGAGCGGAGAAGTAGAACTGATATTGACCAATCTCCAAACTGATTGAGAATATATGCTCTTTTCCCAGTGAACTTGACTCAATAGAAGTAAAAGGTGAATTATGACCAATCTTTCGATAATAAAGATTACTATTAGATACATCGTCCGTGGCGCAGCTGAATATAGAAACCGACTTATCACCATATAGTGTCTCAATTGCAGAAATGGAAGATATTTGTGTCTGCGTGTTGTCAACTGAAATTACAACCTGATCTTGTGTTTGGCTACCATCTCTACCCATTACTACGAGACGTATAGTGTATTCACCTTTAGGTAGAGTAGATGTATTCCAAACGGCTAATTGTTCATCTACTTTATGTGAAGCGTTAAGATCAGTAATCGGAACAAAGTTAGTTGGAACCTTTGAATTCTCATAAAACAACTGCCAAGATTCAAACTTATATCCCGTAGCGGTTCCGACAATTGTTATTGAGTTTGTACCACCGCTGTTTGTTTCTGGCGAATGTATTTTTGCTTGTAAGACGCTACTTGTCAACAAAGCTCGGAAAGCATTCACACTACCAGAACCAACAAGATTCGGATCAGGTTCAATGCCATCTATTATTGGAATCACGTCAGCTGAATTGATGAGTATATGCCTAATCTCCTCATGAGTGAGTGAAGGACGTTTTGAAAGCATTAAAGCTGCAACACCAGATACATGCGCTGCAGCCATTGAAGTACCAGTTAATGTTCTATAACCGTTGTTTATATGCGTACTGAGTATCGCATTTCCAGGTGCACTGATGTCAACGGAAGCCCCAAAGTTTGATTTATAGAAACGTTCTCTGTTTTGGTTGGAAGAAGCGACTGAGATTACCTTACGGAAACCCGCAGGAAATATACTATCTGATTCACCTGAATTGCCTGCAGCACCAACTAACACAACACCATGCTTATGAGCATAATTAATCGCATCTTTAATAACATAAGACTGTTGTTTGCTACCCCAACTCATATTGATGATATTTGCACCGTTATCCGCTGCATATACAATCGCAGCCGCGGAATCATCATCTTGCATTCGTGCTCCACCACCTAAAGAAAGCCCTGCGCGAACTGCCATTAGGCTGCAATTCCAAGCAACACCTGCAATCCCGATCCCATTATCCGGCAAGGCACCAGCAATCCCTGCAACATGTGTGCCATGACCAGATTCATCTATGGGTTCATTATCACCTACAGTATAATCTCCTTCAGCTTGTAAACTCGGTGCATCGGTAAAATCCCAACCGTGGACATCATCAATATAACCGTTCTCGTCATCGTCTATTCCATTGTCAGGTATTTCATTGGGATTGACCCAAACCTTTGAAACAAGGTCATCGTGTCTGTAATCTATACCAGAATCAACGATTGCGATTATGACGTCGCGAGAACCCTTCTCAATTTTCCACCCTTTAGGTAGTTGCATCAACGGCAGACCCCACTGTTCTTTGAATTTTGGGTCGTTTGGAACAATTCTATCGGCTAATGTAGGACGCAGATAATTGTATACAACTTCCTCAATCAAGTTGCTCTCTTCTAATGCTGTTTTGAGTTTTAAAAGGTTTGCAGTTAGGGAAAACCGTAATAGAAATGTCCGATGCAATCTGGTTTTGTGCTTCTTTATCGCGTGAGAATCAGATAGTATAGGTCTATATGAATCAATGTTGTGCTGATCAAATAGGACGGCAATCGGTGATTTGGCTTCTAACGCTTGCAGTTCTGATAACGCATCGGGTGTTATACAGACTAATAACTCACCCGGAGTGATCTCAGGTGGTGTCGCATGACTATTCATGGGAATTAGCAGTATTAACCAGATACTCAACTTTGACAATTGGAACAGAAATTGGAATGGTGTCAAAGTATTCATACGATGTTATTCCGGTAATTCAAGTTCATCCTCGTCGTTTTCACCTAACAGGACATCGGTTATTTTTCCTGTTTTATCATCAATGACTGCTATGGCGAGATTGCCCCATCCGTGATTATAAAAACTTACCGTCCAAGCAAATCCTTGAAACCAAGCATATTCACGAACAGTTTGATGATTTTCTACTACAAATTTAATACGCAAATCTGATTTAGCAATAAGTAGGATTTTATCAGCTTTCTTTGTTGGTATTATCTTTGGCTGGACGATAGGATTTTGTCTCTCTTTACCAAGTATTACATTTGAAGGTAATGATATCGGATTTCGTTTTGCTATAGTCCGGAGCAAGGTTGCATGTCGGAGATAATCATCCCGATGTTGTTTGTATGTTTTTAATCCATATTCTATAGGAATATTATCATACTGTGCAGCACACATTTCAGCTGCATCCGCTTCCAACCGAAGGACTCTTGCAAAATCCTTTTTCATTTCAGCTTGCTCTTGTAGTTCACAAATAAAAGTTGCATAAATCCCAAATTCATAAAATCTGTCAGGATAGTGAGGTAGCCAAACTGCTATGAATTTTGCTATCTTCTTACGTTCCTGTTTGAGTACTACTTCTGGTGTTTTTGAGTTTTTCCAAGCTGCTTTTGCTTTTTTGATGTGATATTCGCGTTGTTCTTGAATTTCCAGTGCTTCTACTTCTGCTCGTTCAACCCATTTTTTGTATCCGTGCTTTTTATAGTAATTTAGACTGATTTCGTTCATCGGTACGGAAATTAGATTGAGACATTCAGCTGCTGTCTCATGCCAAAGAGCAAGCCTACCGTAATCGCCACGTTGTGTGTAAATCCTGATAAAGATATTTGCATTTGCAGTACCTTCAAAGATGGCATCACACGGTGTGTTTGAGATCAATAGGCTAAAGAAAATCAGAAAAATATATGCCCGCATTTTATTATGAAATCATATTTACAAATTAATTTGAAAAAATTGTTGCACAATAAATTAAAAAATGGTAGACTACCCTTAAGCCTTAAAGTGTCAGATTTGCACATTTTGCATGTCCGATGCCAGGGCTGGTTTTTTATTATAACACAAATGTACATCTGATGCTATATGAAAACCAGCGCGCCCAAATGGAACAGTTGACAGCATCGTTCTTATTTTCTTTCCAGCATTTTCGCCTTTGGAACTGTCAAGAAACAATTGTATATGCAGAATAAACAATCCTATAGGAGGATAAATACCATGACTCGCCAACTAAAATGGGGACTCGGTGCCCTCGTCCTAATCATATTGGGGTTTGTTGCTTTGCAAATCTATTTGCACATAGACATGAAAAACTTCAGGGAAAGAATTGCCGACAGACCAAAAGCAGAACCCCAAACGCCAACAACACCAAACGTTGTTTTTAGTGAAGAAAAACCGGTTGATGATCCAAAAGATGATCCGAACCAATCGATAGCACTTCACGAAGTACGGAAGCAGGAGACGGTGCAACCAATGGAGATTGGGACCGTGCCAAATCCTGAAGCAATTGTAGAAGAATTCAAAGACACAGATAGACTCAGTCCAGAGGAAGTAAAGACACTTTATCACATATTAGATACAGAAGGCTTCAATCCTGATAAACTCTCTCAAAAACAGTTGTTATATCTAAGTAAAGTCGGCTTGCATTGGGATTATCTATCGTCAGAGCAGCAAAAAGAAGTAGAGCGTGACTTTCATGCCAGATATGGCTTGAATCCGCCGCCCGAGGGATACGAGTATAAATTTCAGGCACCAGGAGAAATTACTTTGGATGTGAACGGGGACGCTATCATCTATAAAAAAGGTAACAGATCCATAAAAAAATCATTTGGAGGATATTTATTAAATGCTGCACAATAAATCAAAAATCATAACTATAACGATTCTTGACTATAACGATTCTTGTTATGCTCTTTGTAACACCTATTTTCATACAGAAGGCTGTTGCAATATCTATAAACCTTGATGTGACTTTTACGGAAACCTCTGAAACATGCAGTTTATCTGGGACTTATACTAAATAAATATACCCAGATGGAACGTATGATTGGGACCCGTATGAACCAGGGACTGCTGTATTTTCGGTATCAGGTACTGCTGAAGGAAATGGATATTGGTATGTCAATCTTCTCAGCGGGAGAGTGTTCCATGATGGCACCGAGTTACCCGTATCAATTGATGAGGGTAAAGATGGGAATAAGATTGGAACAGAGGGTAGAATCATACAGCTTCCTCTGATCCCTATTTACAGATCAGGTAATAAAAGTTGGATCGTGCATGACACTGTGAGCGGATTGCCACTCAACCCAGGCACATAAACCTGGAATCTTAAAGGCAAATATGAAAAAATAGGGATGTATTGGAATGGAGTAGACTGGAAAGAGAAAACTGCCACGTTTGATAGTAATACAGGCAGTGGTTCATGGACAATTGTACATAAGAATGTCCAAAATCCGTTGAGCGTATCGTTTAACAAAACAAACTTCTATTCTGATGAGGAACTTGTCGTTACGATTCAGAGAGAAAACATTCTTTCAGCTTATCTGTGGATAAATTGTGGAAATATGACAATGGGTTATGCAGGTGATTCGGATAAGATTGTTTTGTCTTCTGGTTTTTCTCACTTGGATTTCTCTGAATCAAAGCATTGGAATGGTCCGGCTACTATCTATATAAGTTATTATAATTCCAGTGGATACATACATTGGAAAACTTATGATCAAGATATCTCTGTACAAGCAGCACCAACACTAGGTCTGTCTTATGTTGAAACTTCATCCCGTACACATTCAGTGTCGTTATTTACGAAGAAAAGCGGTTATTCTAAAATTGAGTGGTATTTATACGGACCAAATGATAGCGGCGACTTTGGTAGACTTTTAGATACGACATCCTCTTCAAGTTCTACGCTTGAGAGAGAGGCAACATTTAGTTTTAGTTTGCCTGATGATGCTGTGGCGGGATTCTATAAGTTTACTGCAGTTATTACTCCACATGGTTCTTCGTCTGATGCCCCCTATGCTTATTCTTACTTTTTCAGAGTAGATTGATTTTTTATTTTGATTCTTTTTTAGTGAACAGGCAGGTATCCGTATTGGGATACCTGCCTGTTTTGTTTTGTAATGGGAGGTTTTCTTATGGGAGTGAGTCAAGGCGGGAGGAAGAATACTTTACGCCCTTTCCGCTCACTCCAGATATTCTTTATTAACGTGATCTCGGCAAAAGTCTTTGTAGAGCAAACTGTTAGTTTGTGTTCCACAGATGCACAAACTAACAGTTTGTGCTACATCGGTTTTATAGCCATTATCCGCACAGATGCAGTAAATGTCTCTTGAGGTGGTAGCACTATCACTCCTGCAGGAATGCCTCTACTTTCTAAATTGATTGCATCTGTTGGACAAGTATATGGTTCAAAGCAGATAGCATCTCTTCCTGGAGGGGTATACACCACAAGTTCTCTAAATGATGCATCCGATTCCATCACCATGCCGTACCCAATATCCTTATTCTCAATTAGACACCGACTTACACCATCTACTAACAGAACATCTGTAAAGACATGGTCAAGTTTCAACTTTTCAAAAGGTTGTCCATTTCGCAAGTCAAGTACACCATGGACAGCATGACGTTCACCTGTTGGAACAAGAACATCGTCCAAATCCCAATATTTGTTTGCTGGTACTGTTATCAATGCTTTGGACGCATCAGCTATTCCAGTTGGGTTGACATTAAAATAGGGATGAATTCCGAACCCTACAGGCATGTTTCCAGTACCTATGTTTTCTATTTCTACTTGCATAGTTAGCCTTGAGTCTTTTAGCGTGTATGTAATCTGTATAACAAACGGAAACGGAAATTGACGAACCACATCGGAATAGTCTTCAGAATTCAGAGAGCATACCAACACTGCACCGTTTTCATCTGCTTCATGTTTGTCAATTTTATAGGGTCGGTTTAACAACAACCCGTGAATTGTCGTTGGGGATTCTGGTGTTTTGTCGAATTGATAGGTCTTACCCTCAAATTCCCATTTACCATCCCGAATTCGATTTGGAAAAGGAAATAGGATAGGATTACCATAAGCAGTTGGTCGTAGTTTGAGAGTCTCTATATCAGGTGGTTCGTCTATAATGTTTAACCATGTATTACCATCGGCAATTCTAAACGAATAACAGTTATTTCCAAGTTCAGGGATGATCTTGGCAATTGCTTTTCCTTTTTGCTCAATGGAATAAATGTCGTAGTCATGCGAATGGGTAGATTTGCTTGCTAAATAGATTGTTTGCATTACTATATTCTCTTTATCAGAGTTTGTTTTCCTCTTTGGTAATAATAGAAGAACGCAGGCTGTCACAATACAAAGAACGCATATAAAGGACAAAGCAATGTACTTCATCTTTCATTCTCTCAACTATTATTTTCCACACCATAGAATACCGCGCCGCAACACTTCATGAAAATTCGGATGAGAATAGGTTCTGTTATCGTGTCCACTCTGTAGACAGAAAACTCGCGAATTTCCATATTCGCGAGTCCACCCTATAACTTTCATACTATTAGGATGATCTACAGTGAGAAGTATAGTACTGTCTTCACCCGTAGATTTCATCGTATAGGTTTCGTCAATCATTTCCCAATTAGATAGGTCTTTGGTGATAGTATGAGTAGGGTCTGTAACTTGCACTTGAAGTGTCTGCTTGTGGAAGTAGTCAAAATCAGCACGTTCAGATATTCCACACAACTCAGAATATGCATCCCAATCAGGAAACGCCAATATTGCATGATGTAAAATGACAATTCCTTGTCCACGAACAGTGAGATCCAGAATTGTCTTTGCTTGTGCTTCTGTTGGGTATGGACGATGGAAGTTGTAAAATACTACGGTATCATAATCTTGTTGATTAGGATCGTCTACAAAGTGGTCTAAATCTTCGCGAACATAAACTATTCCTTCCATACTTTTAAATAATGCATCAAAGTCCTTTTCACGGAACCCGTGTTCACCCGTTACAACTGCAATGTTCATATTTCTATGCTGCTCCTAAATGAAAACACTTTTATGATATTTTAACTAACAGGACTTTCGCACCCAACGGTAGGCGCGCTTTGTAAGCGCGCTTTGTAAGCGCGCTGGAAACACAAAAAATGTTGAAAATTACATCATTTTCATCACAATTCTTGATTAAATCATGAAAACTGCGTAATCCTGACTAATTAACAATTGCTTGATAAGCTAACACGCGAAATTGTGCGTGAAACGGATTATCACCGATTAATTGTGTCATCAAAATAGCAACTAATTCCTCCGCAGGATCAATCCAAAATGTAGTACTCGCAAGACCACCCCAACTAAACGTGCCAATAGAACCGAGAGTTTGGGTTGCAGCTACATCAGTGACGACTGCAAAACCCAGACCGAATCCGCATCCTGCCCTCCACAAAGGCTGCCAATCTTCGGATATATGATTCATCGTCATCAGTTCAACTGTTTTGCGTCCAAGTAACCTCTCACCGTTGAATTCACCCTTGTTCAACAGCATTTGACAGAAACGTAGGTAGTCAGCAGCAGTTGACTGTAAACCTGCACCACCAGCATGGAAAAAACTCAATGGACCACTTGACACAGGTGGATTCGTTATCACTTGAATACCACCATCTTCTGTCGGCTCATATACTGATGCATATCTATCCGCCTTATCCTCTGGTACTGAAAAATCCGTATCAACCATGCCTAAGGGTTCAAAAATCCGCTTTTTCAAGAACTCTGCAAACGGCATACCCGAAACAACCTCTACAAGATAGCCAAGTACATCTGTAGACATTCCATAATTCCAAGCATCTCCAGGGTGGTGCAAAAGGGGTATATCTCCAAGTTCCTTTACCATATCTACCAGACCACCGTCAAAGAACTTTGCTTCACGATAACGATCATTAATTGGGTGTTCCCAGTCGCCTCCATAAATCAATCCAGAAGTGTGTGTTAGAAGGTGTTTGAAAGTCACCTCCCGTTCTGCCTCAACGATGGCATCCCCATGATTAGCATAAGCTTTCATATCTTTGAAGGCAGGTATAAATCGGGATATAGGAGAATTCAGTTGGAAATGTCCTTCTTCATATAACATCATAATTGCAACACTTGTAATCGGTTTCGTCATTGAATAGATTCTGAAAATAGTATCAAAGTCAATAGGTTTTTCAGTTGCTACATCCTGCATGCCGATTTTCTCAAAGTGTGCAAGTTTCCCTGCGCGAGCTATCATTGTTAATACGCCAGGGATTTTTCCATCATCTACCCATCGTTGCATAACTGGTGTAATCCTATTTAACCGCGTTGCAGACATGCCTACTTCTTCCGGTACTACACGCGGTAGTCCATAGTCCATAATGGTTTTTCTCCTATTACTATCTGAAGTGAATACCTTTAGTTGCTACTTGCTTCTGAATCTCTTAAAGCTTGATATGTCAACTTCTCAAATTCTCCTGCAAATCCATAACGATTGTTGAGGAGTTGAGTCATTAGAATAGCAACAAGTTTTTCTTCTGGATCAATCCAAAATACAGTGCTGGCAGCACCTGCCCAACTATAGGTCCCTACAGACCTACCTTTATTGTTTTCACCAACTTTCGTAATTACATTGAAGCCGAGTCCAAAGGCAGCATTCTGTCTATATTGATGATGTGGATGTCGCATCAAATCAACTGTCTCATCTGATAGAATCCTCACACCATCTAACTCACCACCATTGAGTAGCATCTGACAGAAACGCAGATAATCTGCTGCGGTTGAGACGAGTCCACCTCCACCCGATGGAAAAAAGCTGAGTTCGTCGTTTGCAAGTGGTGCATTCCCAACAAGGCGTAATCCACCTTCATTGTTTGGTCTATAGAGTGCCGCAAACCTATCCACCTTCTCTTTTGGAACAGAAAATCCGGTGTCCATCATACCAAGCTGTCCAAAGATGCGCGTTTGGAGGAACTCCTCAAACGGCATGTCTGATACCACTTCTACAAGGTATCCGAGAACATCTGTAGCAACACCATAATTCCATCTTTCTCCTGGTTCGTGAACAAGTGGAATGTCCCCCAACTTCTCTGCCATTTCTGCTAATGTGGAATCTTGTTTGAAAATCTTCAGTTCACCATAGAGTTTTGATATGGGATTGTTTCCCCATCCATAAGTCAAACCCGCAGTATGTGTTAAAAGATGTTTGATGGTCATCTTATTCTTTGCATCATGTGTTTCTGTTTGTTCCTTGTTAAAAACCTTCATGTCCTTAAATGCAGGAATATAATTCTCAACTGGGTCGTCAAGTTTGAAATGTCCATCTTGAAATAGGATCATCACAGCAACACTGGTAATTGGTTTTGACATTGAATAGATGCGAAATATGGTGTCAACTTCAACCGGTTTCTGATTTTCAACATCACGCATACCAAGTGGATTAAAATGCACTATATTTCCATCTTTTGCAATGACAGTCAAGAAGCCGGGTAGTTGTCCTTTATCAACATATTCCTGCAGTGCAGGTGCAATCTTATCAAGTGACTCTGTGGAAAGTCCTAAATCCTCAGGTGCTGCCTTCGGTAGACCCTGTTCATGAACTACTTTAGACTTTCCACAAGCAAGAACCAGAATGCAAATAATAAGAAAATAATAAATCCTTGGTATTTTCAAATTCCTCTCCTTCTATGTTTTTTCTATTGAACTTGTTTGATGTATCCCCATCGCGTAGTAAGTTTGCTTTCAGGGTCAACACTCAATATTTGTGCTAATCCAACCGCCATAGCTTCCTTTATTTCGGCTTCGCTTCTTGCGATGTTAGAAATACGTATCTCTTCAATAATACCATATAATCCGGCAGTATTTCCTACATTCGCTACACCGATGGTAATCGGATCGTTGCTTTGGAAAGTATTAGAATTATCCTTTTCAAATTCTAATACACCGTCAACATATACACGTCCCGTTTCCCCATCAAAAGTAAACGCGAGATAGTGCCAAACACTGTCTGTGATGTCGGTAGTTCCATTTAAATTGAATGCACAACCACCATTTGCTCCTATCTGTCCATGCAAAACCTTGCTCGTATTATGTACCCATATACCGTAGTTTCGATTATTACATCCCTGCATCTGTTTGCACACAATACCTTGCCAATTTCCTGCGTGTTCAGTTATTTTGACTAAGGCTTCAATGGTAAGAGTCTCTAACTCCAATTTGCTGGTCGAATCAACAACGATATAACCACTGCCATCCCCTGGAAACTGTATCCCTGTCCCAAATTTTGCTTTGACCCTATTTAGGTTACCGGTGAATTCACCTTCGTGTCCATTGCCCGAAGCATCTCTAACAACAGTACCGCTTTCCTCTTCAAAAAGCCAGACTGCTACAGTGTTTTCGTCTACTACAGCATCTGTTGAAATAATACTTGATAGCAGAAAAACTACAATTGCAAGAATACTAATTTGTGTCATATATGATATTCTTAATTTTGAATCGCACACGATCTTTACTCCTCTATTTTGAAGGATTGAAAAACTAATCTATATTTACATTAAGATCTTACCTTTAGAAACTGTTCTGTCTATACAATACACTTATGTTGTAATGTTATCATATAGCATTATTTGTGTCAATAGTGTATTAAACTTGGGCAAGGTTATTCAGTTTTCAATATTTTTGGCTTTTTGAAAAAAGAAACCCCGCGGTAGGAGCGACCTCCCGGTCGCGATTTTCTCACAAAAATGTGAAAAATGGTTAAAACTGAATAACCCTGTATACTTGGGCAGGGTTATTCAGATGTAGGTATTTTTGATAATTTTTTACTCTGACGTTAATTTTGTGTGTTGCCATCTTCTCCGTGTCTTTAGTCCCGTAGGGACGATATGTTTATAGATAAATGTTATCCACCTCTCTTGAGTTCCGTAGGAACGACATAGAAGAATAAATATATCGTCACTACGGGACTAAAGAGCGAAGTTCATGTTTCAATAATCTAAAATTGATATATAAAGATCGGTTAGGAAACCGATCCCAGGTATTAACTTTCAGTAAATATCAATAACAGAATACTCTTAAAACTGAATATCCCTGATACTTGGGTGTGTAAAGTTTTTACTTATGTCTGAACCAGGATATACAAAATCAAGGGTATGAATGCGCGTATGGTATTCATACCCTTGATTTGGACCTGGACAACGATGTCATATTACCGATTTTATTTCTTAATCTTCATTAAATTAATGAACTGTAGGAATGAACTCCGATTCTTGATCGTTACATTGAAACGTAGAGAATCGGAGAACGTTCCTACAAACGGTTACTATTCTTCAAGTGTAAATCGATGTACACCACTACCTAATGTTCCAACATATAGTGTTTGACCATCAACATCAAAGCAGGCAATTTGATATGGAATCTCTGGTGTAACCTGCTTCCATTTACCTGTTTTTTCTTCTATTTGAAATATTAACTTACCAACTTGACCGAATACCTTCGAGTCTTCAACAGCAAACCTATCTACAACGGGAGAAACCCCCTCTGTATCTGTGATAATCTGCCATTCAATTCCGTTTTTGGATCTCACAACACCCTTATCAGTTGCAACGTAGACGGTATTTCCGGCAATAGTAATATCATTGAATTGAACATCTGTAAATGGCAGTTTTGAAGTAACATCATTCCAGTTGTCTCCTTCATCAAAGGATAGCATAAGGTTTCCATCTCGTTTTCCAACATAAACAGTCTGACCGGAAACTGCAATTTTGAAACCGCTCGAATATGGATTAATGTTGTGATTATTATATATATCATAGTCAGTTTCATCTATCAGTTGCGTATTGTACCATTTAGATTCACCCGGCTTCCATCTTAAGAGTACCTTGCTGAATTCTATATAAACTGTAGAATTCTCTATAACGAAACTTCCAACCAGATATTTTATAGAATCATTTAGACTATCTGGTATAATTTCGTTATATATTTCATTGAACTTTTCTGCATTGAAATGCATCGGATCAATCTTTTTTTCATTCTCAAGATTTTTCTTTCCATCTTC
Source organism: Candidatus Poribacteria bacterium (assembly GCA_963663765.2). Lineage (GTDB taxonomy): Bacteria > Poribacteria > WGA-4E > WGA-4E > WGA-3G > MSPOR6. The sequence continues at coordinate 582,098 of CAXXUA010000005.1, forward strand.
ATGAAGAGTTTCAAGAAGTGCTTTGCTCATTTTTTTGCTTAACTCACTATTAAAGTCAGGAACACTAAAAGCAGGTATGTCAGGGACAGAACTCATACGATTTTCTTCGCTGAATTTGCGATATAAGTGAGGTGCAATGTCTCTTGTTCCTCTAGCATATAAAACACCGTTAGATTCAACTAAACTTATAATTTGTCCTGTTCTTCCTGCTATAGGCAACCAAGATTCCCCGCCATCTGAAGATGTTACCAGTTGATTACCATTGTTTGCATACAGGGAATCATTGACTGCAACTAAATTCTTCACATAACTATTTGCCATGCCTGTATTGAATTTTTGCCATGTTTTTCCAGCATTGTTGGTTCTGTACACTCCATCATTTCCCGCAGCATAGATTTGGTTATCATTAAGAATTGCAACTGCAGGAGGAGTGTGTGTATTAACTAAACTTTCGGGAAAATTAATAATATTTCCTTTTCCATCATTTATGCAAAAACCGTATTCCGATTCACAAACCAAAAGATTGTCTTGGTATGAAGTTGTCTTGATCGTTGGAGATGTTTCTGTAACTGAGTTACTTGATACTGAATAACTACCTTTTCTTGGGTTCTTCATAGTCCTTTTCTCTAATTCAACTTTTTCCCAAGTCTTTCCTAAATTTGTGGAACAAAATATCAATAAGGACGGCTTAGCAGTCGTCATCATTTGCATGAATTCTGAAGTTAATCTATTCTTTTCTTTTACACCTTCACCCACATAGAGTTTGTAATCCGCACTTGCCACAGAACGAATACTGTTGACTTTTCCATCTACAGGTATTAATTGCCATGTATCTGACTTTAGTCTATAGAGTCCAGAATCCGTCCCAATAAATACAGAGTTATCTATCGCGGTGATTGCGCGAATTTTCTTGTCCTTCAATTCCTTGCTCACAACATTCCATGTTTTTCCACTATCTTTGGATTGATATACACTTTTTTCCAATGCTAAATAAAGTGCTTTGTCAGTTAAAGCCATACCTGCAAACTTTCCTTCTGGTCGTGCACCTAATGAAATCCATGTCTTACCTTTGTCAATAGATGTAAATATTTCTTTGTATGATACCACATAAAAGGTATCCTCACGTTCTATCATTTGCAACGCACTCTTAAAAGGCAGGTTAGAACTGATTAAATCCCATCTTTGTTCATCATTAGACAGTTTGTAGAGTGCCAAATCAGTTCCTGCATATAGCTCACCTTGTGTTGAATTGAAAAGTGTTCTTACAGGACCCCCTTCTGGTCCTTTTGTTTGAACCCAATCACCTTTTATTCTTTGTGCTTCGTCTTCACTGGATTGTGCTGCAAATAGTGTCGTGTCTGAATTCTGATCAATACCGTTACCCTGTCCTATTTTAGTTAAGTTTCCACTTTGTGCTTGGACTGTCGGTTTTTCCGGATTGTCTATGACAAGTTGAGCTTCAGTAATTTCAATCGTCGGTGCAGTTTGTGCATTCAAACTATAGGGTTCTTGAAAATGAAACAAGTTTTGAGCACCAATACCAATCAGCAACAGGACGAAAATTGCAGATGCTGCAGAAATTGCTATGGGTAATAATGGCTTAGTTGTTGATGGAACAATTGGTTTTAGTTCGGTAATTTTCTGCATGATGTTTTCTGTGAGTTGTGTAGGCAGGTGGAAACTGCTCAAGTTTTCTTTAATCATGGATTCCTCCTTCTTTAATCTATTGCGTGCGCGGTGTAGTCTACTCCGAACAGTATTTGGAGCTACACCTAAAAATTTACCAATATCTTCACATGTCATTTCAGCAATGTAATAAAGATTTATTACCGTGCGTTCACTCTCTTTTAATTGACTGAGCAACTTCTGTACGATTGCACGTCGTTTATTGTTTACTGCATCTTCGCGTTGTTGTGTCATATATTCTGAGTAGTACACCTCCTCTAATTCAACTGGATCAGTATCTTCTAACGACCGTAGATTTAGCCTTTTCTTACGAAACCAGTTTTTACACTTTCTATCAGCGATAACATAAAGCCAACCCGCAAAGCGATTGTAGTGCTTGAGTGTCTCCAGCTTTTGATATGCTGTTAGGAAGGTATCCTGCGTAATTTCTTGCGCAACATGGAAATCACCAATTTTCTGCCAAGCTAATGCATGTATCTGTTTCTGGTATTTTTCCACAAGTGCAGCAAAAGCTTTATCATTACCATCTATGGTTTGTTGAATCAAGTCAGCATCATTGCTTTTCATTGCAAACCTCAAAACAAATTAGTCTTTAAATATATAGACACAATTCTGGAGAAGATAATTGCATAATTTGCAAAATAATGTTTTTGTGGGAGAGTGGGAGGAATTTGGAAATAAAATTCATTTTGCAAAATGATAGTTCAATTGGAATAGTATTTTTCATATTTAGATGTAATGAAAACAGAAAAACCCCTATGCCTTACAGCACAAGACATAGGGGTTTGAATTATGAAAGGCCATTTAGCTGCTATTCCTTATCATCATCAGGATAATCAATTGCCCACTTACCGCGTCCCTCTCCGGTGGGAGGTTCTTGCCATAAAGCAAGGAAACGTTCTGGAGCGTTGTGTTCCAATAGATGCGCCATAAAAAGCTGATGAAGCTCAGTGATTAGGTCTGAATTATCTTCAGCAAGGTTATTCGTAGCAATTGGATCAACTGTCAGGTCAAACAACTCAGGAGTTCCATAAGCACCAACAGGTGCATATCCCCATCGTTCAGTGACAAGGAACGGTGTCGTTGCTCGACGCGGGACAGTACCATTACGGGAACCTATATGTGTACCTGTAACAGCATATTCTCTGTGTTGACTTTCACCACTTAAGAGTGCTTCAGCAAATGACCGACCTTCAAAAGGTTTCGGTGGGTTAAGCGTAACACCTGCCAGATCACACAAAGATGGGAGTATATCCATGGGTTGTGCAATCATATCAAGCTGTTGACCTTGTGGAATATTATTTCCTGCTATCAAGAACATCTGATGGTTGATTTCGGGATATGTAGGCCAAAACCGCGGATCTTCTGAATCAATGTTAGATTTTCCAGTTCTATCATGTTCTCCAATTGACATACCGTGGTCTGACATCACAACAACAATCGTGTCATCCCATAGTTCAAGGTCTTCCACCTTTTCAAGAATACGACCAATATGTCGGTCAACCATTTCTGATTCACCAGCGTAGTGCGCCCAGAGGTTGTACAACTCTGCATCGGTGTAAATAGAGGAACGTCCATAGTTTGGATGAAGCATCGGTGCTCCAGAATAGTCAGGATCATAACGTCTCACGATGTATTCGGGAGGATCCCACGGTTCGTGAGGATCAAAAAAGTCAACCCACAGGAAGAAAGGTCCTGAACGGTAGTTCTCTTCTAAGAATCGTATAGCGGTTTGTGATGTTCTCCCAGAAAACGTCTCCGCTTCATATTGATAATATCGGTTCGTCCAACGGTGCGTATTCGGTAAGGTGTTACCCCTAAAAGCTGGGTTTGGACGTGTCTTATTGTCAGGCATGATAGTCTGAATCTCATCGTTGAGATGTAGCAGAGGTTTGTCCCCCTCCTGCCCGCGATGTTGAAATGCAGCTTGAAAACCTTGTTGGAATCGTGCATTGAATAGATGCGGACAATCACAGATTAACTGTGTGGCATATCCCTGACCAGCCAAGAGTTTGGCGATATGGTTCGGTCCACTCAGGTCAATTGCTTGCCATCCATAGTGAGGCCACCCCAATGTACTGGTTGCGACATCCGTACGATGAGGAATTGTGGGGAAACTGCTCATATAGAATTTATCTATAGCAGTAGCACGTTCAGCTTCAAATCTATCAAGCATCGGTGTTCGGATTGGCTTTTCTGCCCGTTCACCGAGGTTGTCATGACGAAATGTATCAGTAATTAGTAAGACGATATTTTTCATGAATTATAATTCACCTATTAACAATTAATATTACTTATTTCTACCATGCTAAGATAACTCCTCCTTTAAGTCAAATTAAATAAGAAAAGGCAGATACCTATAAAGATACCTGCCTGTCCACTATTCTGACGGTAAAGAGATTATTGCCACGGATGTCTTCTATAACGATTGCATACATCCACAACCACTTTCATTACAGAGATCACAAACAATGTATAAATTTCTCGCTGTGATAAGTGTCAAGGGAACCGACACCACTTTGTGTTTTCCTCCGATCGCGTGTATTAAATGTTTCCCTGTTGCCTTCGCATGTGCGTTTGGGTTGCTACCCAACTCATAATCCCACCCCTCAACATCTATTTCAACAAGTTCATATCTTGATATAGTCATCAGCCTATTGCCAAAGATTCAATTGCTGACCATTTTCTTCATAAACAATCTGTCGTGCGTTACTTTCTAAGGCACCTCGTTCGCGTATATACGCGGGGAAATGGAATAGGTGTTTTCGTAGTAACCCAATCATACCACTCCGTGACAACATCATCCGTATAACCGACCGAAGTATGTGTCATCGCAAACAAAGGGAAATCAGTATCAGTACCACTCTTCGACGAATCTGTAAAAGCTGGTGGATTATAGCGTGATCCGTATGTAGTATTCAACGTTAGTTCCATATAAGATAAATACCTATTTAGGCAAAAACCATAATAAGCTGTTGCGCCCAACAACACGACTATTAAAATTGATAATATAAAAAATCTAACTTTCATTTTTTAAGCCTCCTACGGTTCTTGTAGACCCAAATATTGATATGGGTCAATTGCTATCTCTTCTAAAGTATCAACTTTGACGTGTGTCGGAACTTCACTTTCATCTCTAAAAATCATTCCTGGTCGTAGCACATCAGGGTCACCTATTGCACCGACTACTATTTGCTCACCTTTTGAATTAGTAGCATACTTAACAATACCTACGCCAATAATAGACATTCTGCCAGATTGTGCATGTAGTTGTAGCACATTCTGCCAGATTGTGCGGGTAGTTGTAGCACATTCTGCCAGATTGTGCATATAAATTATTCTGACAGATTGCTGATATAACGACTTGTGCTAGTTAACTAAATGTTTATACTAAATTCACATATATTGGGTATGGTATATAAACATTTCGTCCCTACGGGACTAAAGATCATCCAAAGCAAAAGAAGGACGGTTAAATCCTCTTGTCTATGTGAAGTAATTTTTAATAAATAGTTATTTAGCACAAGTCGCTACTTTCAGGCAATTGGTAATTTTTTCTGTACACGAATCTTGTCTATGACTGGGTTTTTCCGATCAAAAAAATACCAATTTTACCAATTAGTGACTTAACGTAAATTGACTATAGTATGGACAATTTTCATCTTGTAGAAGTTGATTATTCAACAGAACGTCTATTTTTCTACGAGTTTCATATATTTGTGAAACTGGAGAAAATGATGTGCTCCAGCGGAGTGTTATGTGCGGCTCCAACATACCGCTCCGCTGGAGCGGTATGTTGGCTGACAATGTGACTATAAACATATCGCTCCGCTGGAGCAAAGAAAGTTCCGTTTTGGTCAGGGTTATTCAGTTTTAAAAGTATTCTGTTATTTTGATTTACTGAAAGTTAATACCCAAATGCAGTTTCCTAACTGCACCTTATACATCAATTTTAGATTATTGAAACCTGAACATCGGTCTTTAGTGGTTCACTCGCTAAACATTTATCATGTAGAGAACGGACGGAATAGATCCAAAAGTCCCTCCCCCTTGATAAGAGGGGCAGGGGGTTTGGAAATTTAGGAATTTCAAACATAGAATACTAAAATTACTTAGCGAGTAAACTATTTAGTCCAGTAGGGACGATTTGTTTATAGAAAACGAGTGTCCATCCCAGTTCTTTAGTCCCTACGGGACTAAAGAACTGGACAAGATGGCAACACATAATATTAACGTTATAGTAAAATATTATCAAAAAAACCTAAAACTAAATAACCCTATGTTTATCCTCTTTCTTGGAATATTCTGTTTTTCTTATACCTCTTGTTTTGATGTTCTTAATAAGAGCATTGTAACAAATAACAATGGCAAAATGATAGAGATAGAAATCAGTAAAGAAACTTGCGCTCCAATAAAGCACGGAAAAAAGAGTATTGAACCTATCATTGACCCTTTCAACGCAAAATATCCGTTTTTTTCATTCGGTTGCAAATACAATGGGATGCGGGTAATTACAGCAACAAGCAAACCGAGTATGACCCATACGCCATAAGTATTATGGATAAGTGTTTCTTCTATCCAATAAGGTAATAGGGCTACTATAAAAGCTGCTATCGTTGCCGCAGCAGACAAGAACAGAGCAGGACGGATACCGAGTTGAACAGGTGTCGTTGTAATTCCGTGCTCTTTATCTCGTGAGAGATCTTTAAATGTCGTGGCAATATGTGTACCGATGTCATATAGTGTTGTCGCACCGAATGCATACCAAACCAACCGTGGAACATTCCCACTCACAACTAACGCACCGAATACGTTCAACAACCCTATTCCCAAAGGCAATGTAATACTTCCTAATATCCCTCGCTCTTTAAAAAAGGCATTATATAAATGCGAAATTGCAACTAATGCCATCACCAACGCACCTGCTTTTACGTTTAGCAGAAAACCACATAAGACGCAGAGCGCATAAATAACGCTTGCAGGAACCAAGGCTTGTTTCGGAGTTAATCGGTTTGAAGGCAGTGGTCTTTGAGGATTGGTAAACGCATCAGTTTCCCGGTGGAAATAATCGTTCTTGATCATTCCAGCAAAATAACCAAACAGGGCGATGGTAAGTGCTGCAGCCACACGCCATGTCATTTTTCCTTCACTGGCAATCAGTGCACCTGGAAGTGTTGCTGCTATTGGCATACCAAATAACGGATAGCGGATGAGTTCAAGGTAGGTTTTGACTCTGTTCATCGCTTAGTAGCTATCACTTGGTACCCCAGCCTCTGCAACTGGTGTGTTTCTTGGATCAAACACCTCATCCACTCCATAAAACTGATCGCTCTGCGTTCCGATACTCAATTCAGTAACATTCGGTCCCAGTTGCTTGTTACCACTGATATAATTATCTCGCAATCTGCCACCGTCATAGACTGCCCAACCGATATTCATAGTAATATTGTTGGACACAATTTCAGGAGATGAAGTGGAATAACAGATAATTGCATATTCGTAGTTTGAACGGATATTGTTGTGTTGTATACGGGGACGCGAATCGTCTTCACATACGACTCCATACCTGTTTGCATTGAATTCGTTGTATTCTACTTCGGGCGCAGAAGAACCGCGAAATTGTGCACCACTACCATTTCTATTGAATTCGTTAGCGGAAATTGTCGGATTGGTATTCTCACATAAAACACCGATGTTGTTCTCACTGAAGAGACTTCTCTCAATTTGCACAGAATCTGTTCCACATAAGATACCATTGACTGCATGCTGAATACGACAGTAAGTAAATCTACTATTCTGACTCTGTGCTTCAATTCTGATACCTTGCCAGTCTCCAGCTTTTGGCTGAGAAGTTTTCATGGCTTGGTTAGGTGAACTGTCGGTGATTGTGCCTTGTTGTTGTAAAATACTTCTGTTTTTTGATTGGGAAATTGCATTATTTGTATTAGACTGATTTGGTGTTAATAGTTTTTTACCTAAAGACCCAAAAACAATCATTCTGTCGGGAGCACCTTCAGCATATAACTCACCAAACACGACGATTGCACTAAGTTCATCGTTAGGTTCAAAACCAACTATCGTTCCTGAACGGATCGTTAATGTCTTGCCCTCTGGTACAGTTACCGTTCCAGTCACATAGATTTGTCCATCCCATACTTCGTTTTCTGTAAGTTCCCCCGATTTTTCAATTATCCCAGTGGAAGAATCGCCACCAGAATAATTGAATAACCCTCCCTGACAACCGAATAGCATGGATAAAAATATACAAATATAGAGTGTTCTTATTGTTGTGTTTTTCATATCATGGTTTTATCATAGTTTTAGATATATGTCAAGGAAGGTCGCGCTTAAAGTCAGGGTCATTTTATTGTATTATGAAGATAACGAGTTGTGCTATATAACTAATTGTAATATATTTCTTTACATAAACTGAACGTGTTATTGTGATTTCACTTATATTGACATACTCTATAGTCCCGTAGGCACGATATGTTATAGCACTAATGCGAATATATGTGAAAACCACAAAACAATATGTTAACTGGCACAAGTCGTGAAGATTAAAAAATAATTCGGTAATCCAATCCATAAACTTTTTCGTAGGGACAGGGTTTTCCTGTCCGAATATTACCGAATTCATAAATTAACCTTCATACTACCATAGGAAAGAACACCTTGCAGTAATCACTTCAATTTAATGGACAACTTGTTATCAGACCCATGGTAAACAGAAAGAAATTCTATACATCTGTACTCTATTACAATACCAATTCAAATAAATCTTGTCTCATTAGGGAATTCTACTGTTTACTAGCAGGGGGTTACTCTCTTCGGTAGGAGCGACCTCCCGGTCGCGACCGGGAGGTCACTCCTACCAGATTTCCGCTGCTAATGAGACATTATCACATGAAAATGGTATAACGTGAGTTTGAAAAATAGTATTGACTTCCACATTGCCTCTTAAAGTCCCCTTGATAAGGGGACTTAGGGGGTTAAATCACTGAAATAGCGACTTTTTAACCCCCCTAACCCCAATTATCAAGGGGGAATGCGTCTGTCCTGTATAATTATCAAACTCACGTTATTATAACTAAAGTTGTTTACTATGTAGCACAATCTAACAGATTGTGCTACATAGTAAACAAACTGACAGTTTGCGCTACAAAAATCTTACGAAAATGTATTTTGCTCTATTGAAAACGGTGTCAACATGCGAAAAATCCAGAATGTTCTTGAAATATTTAATCTCAATCTATTATAATCTGGTTTACATCCCACAGAAGCACTGTACCATCTTTACAACCTGTCGCGATTAGTGTGCCATCTGACGAAAAAGCAAAACCGTAGACCCAATCAGAATGGTTTAATATCGCTTTGATTGTTCCACTATTAACATCCCACAAACGTACTGAGTTATTGTACCCTCCAGCAATAGTCGCGCTATCTGGAGAATAAATATATGGGTATTTCCACCTAGTATGACCAGTATGTGCGTATTCTCGTCCTCGGGTTTTTCCTGTACTTAAGGAGACTATTTGGCTGCCATTGCGAGCATTCCAAACATTTAGAATTTCTGCATTACCATTCAAACAAGCTACAGTTGTTGCATCTGGTGAATATGTAAAGTGATTAATAAAATAGTCTTGCTCTCCTTCAAGAGTGACCTTGCGTTCTCTTGTGAGAACGTCCCATAAATCCACTGTATTATCCTCATTTTTAAGCGCAACCATGATGTTTATTGGTGTGTAAACAAAGATAGAAATATCGTCTAAATCATGAAATACTCTTATGGGCAGTCCAGTTGTTGCATGCCATAGACGCACCGTTTTATCATACGACGATCCACTAACGATAATGGTACCATCTGCAGAATATGCTATTGATCTAACCTGTTCTTTATGCCCTATTAGTGAATTCTTGAGTTTTCCTGTAGATGTATCCCATGACCGTAACGTTTTATCGGCACAGGCAGCAGTAATAGTAGTACCATCTGGAGAAAATACTACTGAACTAACCCAACAATTTGGTTTTATTATAACTTTGCGATCACCGGATGCAGTATCCCACAAAAATAACGAATAGTCATAGCCCCAACTGGCAAGTGTTGTACCATCGGGAGAATATAATAATGAATGAATCCGCTTTGTATGTCCTGTAAATGTAATTTTAAGGTCACCGTTAGCTGCATCCCATAAGATTACTTTCTTGTCTGATGTACCAGTTGCTATAGTCTTATTATCCGGTGAATATGCAAGGCAATAAATAGCATCAATGTGTTCAACTATATGTCTAATCAGATTTCCAGTATTGGCATCCCATAAGCGAACAGAATTGTCCTTAGTCCAACTGGTAAGTGTATTACTTTCTGATGAATACAAAAAAGAAACTATATCATCAGCATGTTTGAATGAAGCAATCTGTCGTGCTGTTGACGTGTCCCAGAGATAGATTGTTCTGTCACTACAGTGACTAACGATTATTGTACCCTCCTTAGAATACATAAAGGACAAAATTTGACTAGAATGATTCAGTGTACTTTTAAGTTCTCTGGAGGAAGAATCCCATAGACGTAAAGTCTTATCCCTACTTGCACTTGCGATAGTTTTACCATTTAGTGAATACAAGATTTCAGTAATCCAATCTGTATATTCTATTGAAGTTGTCTTGAGTTCACCCGATGCTGTATCCCAAAATTTCACAGTTTGATCAGTACTACCTGTAGCAATAATAGTACTATCAGGTGAATACGTTACAGAAGTTATCTGGTCCTTTTGTTCCAATGTCTTTTCAAGGTTTCCAGTTCCAGTGTCCCATAAATACACCTTCTTATCAATGCTCAAAGTAGCAAGTGCGGAACTATCAGGTGAATATATTAAAGAAAAAATGTTGTATTTATGAGCAAGTGTAGCTATGAGTTTTCCACTGTTTACATCAATTAATTGTGCAGTTGCTGAGCGACTACTCTTACCTATAAGTGTGGTATTATCTGGTGAAAAAACTATAAAGTCAACCACGCGTTTTTTTGAAATAATTCTTGCTCTAAGTTTACCTGTCGTTGTATCCCATAAACGCAAAACACCAAATTTGGTACGACTTTCTGCTTGTATATAGTATCCTCCAGTAGCAACTGTTTTTCCATCGGATGAGAATACTACAATAATGTCTTGATACTTTCCATCAAAATCCATGTTTAGTGTGGTATATAGTTTTCCTGTGGTAGCATTCCACATTCTGACCTTACCATCACTACAAACACATGCAATATAATTTCCATCAGGTGTAAATTCTATTGATTTGACATCGTGTTTATCATCTGGAAAAAGGTTAACCTCTTTACCGTTCTTTGTATCGTAAATCCAAATACCAATTGAACTAGTTACTGCTAAGTGCAAACCATCTGGTGAATATTTAATATCAGAGATTGAACCTTTACCCATACGCATTTTAGCTCCTTTGGGTAAACTGAAATACTTATAATCCGATGAAAATACTGATGGTAAAACAACAAGCATTAGGAATATCGTCAGACAGAGTTTAAAATATAGTATTGCTTTCATGGACAAATCCCGTTATAGGTGGAGTTTGAAGCACTTATTGAAATACTTAAATCATTTTCTTTTATAGTATACCATTAAAATGACAATTAGTATGGTTATATTCTTGGACCAAACATTGAACATGTCCAAAGCGCACTCACAAAGCGCGCCTACCGTGTGTTTGTATGGTGTGTGTAAATATTTTGGCATTAACCGTATTTTCAAGGGTAGGAATAACCCGCCAATTGCCATATATATTTGGGTGTTGATTCAAGGTCGTTCCTACAAGATCTCAGTAGCTAATGAGAAATAACAATTTCTTTTGTGAAATAAAATTTCATAGGTAGTTATTTAGCACAAGTCGTTGAAATGGTATTATTATATTTCAAAGTATACACATTTTTCCAAAATTATTTGCATTTTCAAATAGAAAGCGTTATTATTTTTAAGCAAGGAGGAAACTATGGTAAAACTTACGCAAGATGACATAGAGTTTTTCAAGAATGAAGGTTATTTAGTCAAACGCGACGTCCTAAACCCAGAACTAATGGAACGCGCACGAACAAGATTATGGGATGGAGCACCAGAGGGAAGACTTCGAGAGGACCCAGACACATGGGTTGGTCCCTTCAAAAAGGAAGAAGAGAACGAAGAAAACTCCAATCGGAGAAAAGGATTTAGATGGAACTTCCGTGAACCCGGTGGGGAAGATTGGATGATAAAACTACTCGCTACCGATCCAAATGTCTGGCACATGGCAGAACAGTTCTTAGGTGAAGAAAACCTTGTGGAACCTAATCGCGTACGTGGAATCTATTGCACACTCCCTTATGGAAATGTCACAAAGAAATCAAGCGGATGTCATGTAGATGCACATCCATTCCATCTTGGAGTTGTCGGTTATATTGATGACGTCCCCAAAGAAGGTGGCGGTTTTACAGTGTGGCCCGGAAGCCATAAGATCTTCTATTACGACTATAAATCGCAGTATAAGAACGAACCGACACCACAATATGACATTGATCGTGAACGGCTTAGTAGAGAACTGGGTGTTGAATGTTATGGTAATGCAGGAGATATAGTCTTCTGGCATCATCGCATAGGACATGCAGCGGGACATAACTACTCCAGGCAGATACGGCAAGCCGTCATATACAGCTATAAAAAAACTGAATTGTCGGAAACACAAGAAGATCCACCCAACAAAGACATGTGGAGAGATTGGCCTGGTATAAAAGCGTTAGAGAAGACAGATACATAGTCAAAAGTATTTATCAACTAACATACAAGGTAGGCGTGGATCAGAACCCACACCTACCTTGTATGTTAGTTGATAAATACAAAGATGAAACCAGAATGTGTTAATGCTAATTCCGTCCCAGAACCTTCAGAAACTCAGGATCTTCTTTTACTTCTGAAAATTCAGGTGTTACAAGGAAGGCAGGATAGTATCTTGCTTCATTCCAATAATTTCCTATGTAGTTTGAAGCAAGTTTCAAATTGTGCAGAGTCTTCTCTCTATCCTTGTAATACTCACGACGACTAAAGTCGTGTGCTTCTTTGAAACACATAACTCTCCTCTGTGTAATTCCTGCTTCCGTCTCTCGTGCCTCTATCCTGAACTGTGTGAGGTCTTATTCGGACTCCACAATGCTTGTGATTGTCAGTTAATTCCCTTCAAATTTTATTTGCATTTTCAGATAGAAAGCGTTATTATTTTTAAGCAAGGAGGAAACTATGGTAGAACTTACGCAAGATGACATTGAGTTTTTCAAGAATGAAGGTTATTTAGTCAAACGCAACGTCCTAAACTCAGAACTAATGGAACGCGCACGAACAAGATTATGGGATGGAGCACCAGAGGGAAGACTTCGAGAGGACCCAGACACATGGGTTGGTCCCTTCAAAAAGGAAGAAGAGAACGAAGAAAACTCCAATCGGAGAAAAGGATTCAGATGGAACTTCCGTGAACCCGGTGGGGAAGATTGGATGATAAAACTACTCGCTACCGATCCAAATGTCTGGCACATGGCAGAACAGTTCTTAGGTGAAGGAAGCCTTGTGGAACCAAAACGCATCCGTGGAATCTATTGCACACTCCCCTATGGAGATGTCATAAAGAAATCAAGCGGATGTCATGTAGATGCACATCCATTCCATCTTGGAGTTGTCGGTTATATTGATGACGTCCCAAAAGAAGGTGGTGGTTTTACAGTGTGGCCCGGAAGCCATAAAATCTTCTATTACGATTACAAATCGCAGTATAAGAACGAACCGACACCACAATATGACATTGATCGTGAACGACTCAGTAGAGAACCAGGAGTTGAATGCAATGGCAATGCAGGAGATATAGTCTTCTGGCATCATCGCATCGGACATACAGCAGGACATAACTACTCCAGACAGATACGACAAGCTGTCCTGTACGACTTTAGAAAAACCGAATTGTCAGAAACACAAGAAGAACCACCTAACGAAGATATGTGGAGAGATTGGCCGGGAATAAAAGCTTTGGAGAAGTCAGATACTTAGTCATTAGTATTTATACATAAACATTAAAAGGAAGGCGCGGATCAGAACCCACACCTACCTTTGTTATAATGTTGATAAATACACAGATGAAACCAGAATGTGTTAATGCTAATTCTGTCCCAAAACCTTCAGAAACTCAGGATCTTCCTTTACTTCTGAAAATTCAGGTGTTTCAAGGAAGGCAGGATAGTATCTTGCTTCATTCCAATAATTTCCGATGTAGTTTGAAGCAAGTTTCAAATTGTGCAGAGTCTTCTCTCGATCTTTCTCAGTTACCCAGATTGCGACAGCGAGCATGAAATACGCCCAATCGTTCTTATTTTGCAGATCAAGAGAGGTTTTTAAGAAACGTTTTGCTTCCTCATACTTCTTTGACCAGACGAGGCAACACCCGAAGTCATGAGCAGCCCAGATAAGATCACCCGTATTGACAGGATAACCAGCTCCATGTTTTTCGACTTCCAATTCAATAAACTTACTGAGGTCCGAAAACACTGAATCAAAAAGTACCCAGTCTTCCTGTTTACTGTAAATCAAGACTTTATTCGTTCTAATAGCCAACCAGAATCGGAAATAATGTTTCCAATCCTGATCTTTGTTAGCATGTTCTAACTTATCTAAGCCAAGAAGTGCATCCTCAAAAAGATCGTTGTTTCGTAATACCTCTGCTCCAATTTGCAGAAAATCACAGCGGGAGTAGTCACTCACATCTTGGTTGACTAAACGTTCGGATGCCTCATCATGAAGTTGAATCCATTCTTCAATTCGACCTTCATCTTTCCAACATCCGGCAGCGTTCAGATTAGACATCACCTCTAATACATGCTTATCTGACATGTGCTGGCATGTCCAACGGTAAAGCCGTGTATGCTCTTCAATAGTTTCTCGGTTTCTTTCCAAACAAGCAAGACTATTCACTAAGTTCTGATGTGCCCAGAAACGTTCGTCATCACTTGGTGCTTTGTCTTGATAATTTCGGAGTAGTGCAATCCGACTTTCCATTCCGATTTTTCCATAATGCGCGTAAATATCATCCACAGCAAAATGCACCAACTCTTTTGTGATTTTTCCCTTGAGTGCCTCTTCTACCTCAACATAAGCTTCCTTAAGGATTTCCTCTCCTGAGAGAATATCATTCTGCGTAATGGGATAAGATTCTACCTTTTCCATATACGCATTAAATTTGCTGCGAATGTCTTCCAATTTAACAGACATAATATCTCCTTTGTAACCACTCCAAATCTCACGAATTGTATATTCCTCCTTCAGTAGACGTTTACGGGCGCGATGGAGCCGACTCTTGACCGTATTCGTTGATACACCCAAAAAATCGCTAATATCTGCACACGTCATGTCTTCAAGATAGTGTAACCTGATAGTGGTACGTTCACCCACTGGTAACTTTTGAAGAAGGTGTTTAACAACTTCGCGTTGTTGTTCAAACGCAATTTCCTTTTGCTGTTTTTCGTGGTACTTTGTATAAGCCAGTTCCTCTAATTCCCCAGCAGGCATGGTATCTAAGGACGTCATTGGAATCCGCTTTTTTTCATACCAAGCGTAACAATAACGAGCTGCTATCACATAAAGCCACCCAACAAAACTATTCTGATTCTTCAATGTGTGAAGTTTCTGGTGGACTCTCAAGAATATATCTTGCGTGACTTCTTCAGCGATGTGGTAGTCACCGATTTTCCGCCATACGAAAGTGTGAACGGGCTTTTGGTATTTTTGCACAAGTACGTTGAAAGCAGATTGGTCACCTGCCAATGTTCGTTGAATCAATTGTGCGTCATCGTTTTTCATGTTTCAGCTCCAAAAACATATCGTCTTTCATAATGTTAAGATAGGTTATAGAAGCGGGAGGGTTGCACAAAGTGTGGAATTTTGGAGATGAGACATATATAATACCATTTCTGATTGTTTATACAACAAAATATCTTAGGTCGGTGCAAGCATAACAACCTCCGACACATAAAATATTATTGAGTTTTCCGTGTCGGAGGTCGCAAACTCGTTCCGACCGACAAAATAGATATAATGGCTGTGTATGAATAAGAAATGTATAAAAACATTGATTTTTGGTTTGTGACGTTTGTCACCACGCAATTCATGTGAGATCTTGTTCAGTCAAAATTATGAATTTCACATACTATTTTCCAAAAATATGCAGAAACTCTGGATCGTCCTTTATATCTGAAAACTCGTGTGTGCTACGAAAAGATGAATAGTAACTATCCATATAATTGTAGGCTTCTACTATATAGTAGTCCTGAGCAATTTTTAAATGATGCAAAGTTTTCTCGCGATCCTTCTTTGATGCCCAGATACTCACAGCGAGCATGAAGTGTCCATAATGATTGTTATTCCCCAAATCACTCGCAACCTGCAGGAATCGTGTTGCATCACTATACTTACCTAACCACACAAGGACACACCCTATATCATGAGTAAACCATATTAGATCACTAAGATCTACAGGTTGACCTGCTTCCATTTTTTCAACTCTACTTCCATATAGTAAGTAACTTCCGTAATAATTTCAATGTAACGTTCCCACTCCTTCTTTCTGGCATACAGTAGAAGTCGATTTGTTCTCACAGCCAACCAAAATCGAAAAAAATGTTTCCAATCTTGTTTAGTGTTCACGCGTTCCAATTTCTCTATCTCTTGAAGTGCCTCATCAGTCCTACCGTTTGCACGTAAGACTTCTGCTCCCATTTGCAAAAAATCGCAGCGACTGTAGTAACTCACTTCAGATTTATCTAAACGTTCAGATGCTTCAGTATATAGTTGGATCCAGTCATCAATTCTATTTTCAGCTGCCCAACATCCAGCACTATTTAGATTAGAAATAATTTGCAAGACATCCTTATCAGGTAGGTTTTGGTGGCATGCCCACTTGTAAAGTCGAGTGTGTTCCTCAACAGCTTCTCGGTTCTTCCCGAGAATAGAGAGACTGATGACTAAATTCTCATGTGCCCAAAAACGTTCTGTATCATCTGGTGC
This sequence comes from Candidatus Poribacteria bacterium, assembly GCA_963663765.2. Lineage (GTDB taxonomy): Bacteria > Poribacteria > WGA-4E > WGA-4E > WGA-3G > MSPOR6. The sequence goes on from CAXXUA010000005.1 coordinate 598,861, forward strand.
ATCATCCAAATATTTACGGAGTAAAGTCACACGTTTTTCTATACCGAGTCTACCCATGTGTGGATACAAATTATCAACCACAAGATGTACTAATTCAGGTGTAATTTCGCCCTTAAGCGTATCTTCAATCTCTTTGGATGCATCCTTAAGAATACTCTCTCTTGATGTTGGATCAGATTTTACTTGTTCCATGAATGAATCGAACTTGCTGCGAAGTTGCTCTAATTGACTCATTATATTCTCCTTTAAATCATGGGGTATTTGTATTTGACCAAAGAATTCTTGATCTAACAGTTCCTGATCAGTTTGTAAACGTTTTCGTGCACGTTGGAGACGGCTGGTAATTGTATTTACCGACACTCCCATGAATTCACCAATCTCTTTTGTTGACATTTCGTCGAGATAGTAGTGTGTTACCACCGCGCGTTCTTCCTCTGGTAGTTTATCCAGTAGCTTTTGCACAAGCTCCTGGCAATACTCGTTTCTATCAGTTACCCACTGTTCCGCAATGTGATGAGTATAAGAGGCTTCCCCAATTTCTTCTGGATGAGTGGTCTCCAGAGATTGCATCACAGGCTTTTGCTTTCGTATCCAATCAATGCAAAGGTGTTTTGCGATGACATGAATCCATCCTGCAAATTGGTCATGATCTTTGAGTGTAGACAATTTTTTATATGCCTTAAGGAATGTGTCTTGCATGATCTCTTCCGCATAGTGAAAGTCGTGTAACTTTCTCCATGCAAGCGCGTGAATGCTCTTTTGGTACCTTTCTACCAAGACACCAAACGCAGCCTCGTCCCCAGATAAGATTTTGCGTATCAATTTAACATCGTCATCTCTTTCCACAAGATTTTCCCATTATTTCAGATATTCGTCGAACCAGTTTAGCACTCGTTCCCAATAATCGGCAAGTTTTTCATTTGACCAGAAGCCATGCCAGTGGTCTGCCTCCTTGTATTTCAATAACACAACTTCTTTCTCAAGATTTGCAAGTCCAATGAACATTTCCTGTGCTTGTTCAAAGGGTATGAAATCTTGATCTCCGTGAATCAAAAGCAAAGGAGTTTCAATCTTATCCAGATGGAACACTGGTGAACCATCAATATAACGTTGTGGAAATTCCCATAAGGAACCACCCATTCCAGCTTGTCCCGTCTCGTGCCAACCGGTACCAAGTCCACTATATAGGTATCCACTGATTAAGTTGCCTACAGATGCAGAAGCGACTGCTGCTTTAAATCGCGTTGTTTGTGTGATAAGCACATTTACAGTATATCCCCCGAAACTATGACCGATGACACCCAACCGTTCTGCATCTATCTTTTTAGTCGCAATTGCAGCGTCAATTCCTGGAAGAATGACACTGGAAAACTGCTTGAACGGTTCAATCTTCGGGACGGGGAAATCGGGCAAGAAAAGCGCATAGCCTCGTGAGACAAACATACCCGGATGTGCCCCCCCTATGTTCTCCCCGAAAGCAAATCTGTTGAAGGCATGTGAATGGGTGCCTCCTGCATAAGTGTTTACGATCATCGGGACAGGATTTTTCTCAGATGCCTCAGATGGTAGGACGAGGATCCCTTTAATTCTTTGTCCATCATCAAGGGTCCACTCAATAAGTTCGCTTGTGCCCAAGTCAATTGTCTTTAGGTGTGGATTAGTGTCAGTAATTTGCCGCGGTGATTCAAAATTAGCATCACTCATCCAGATATTCTGCGGTTCTTGACTATTTTCCATAACATAAACAAATTCTCCAGTTTTCTCTGCAACATCTTGATGAAAGCGGCCTGCGTGAACATTCCGATGTTCGTCTTTGTACAAAAGTGTTATTGTGTCATCCCTGAGGTTCAGGCGATAGAAACCGTTATCATAAGTGTTTATTATGATGGCGTTATCTACCGTCAAGGGTGTATATCCTTCGCTTGGGTAAAAAACATCATGAGCAGAAAACTCAAATTTTTCTGTCAAGTTTCGTATAGCGTCACCGTTCAGAGGTACTTTCCATATTTCACCTTTCGCGATGCATAGGAGTGCCTCGCTTTCTGCTGTCCAGAGTGCGGGTTTATATAATCGTCCAAGGTCAACGTCAAGGTCTTCTGTGAGATTGCGGACAATACCTGTTTCTAATTCAACAACGTATGCATTCCCTGATGCTAATTTACCCCCCTCACCGCCTGTTGTCCATGCAACGTGTTTTGAGTCTGGAGACCAATTGACAGTAATTCCGTACGCAAGACGTATCTTCCGAACAAGAGGTTCAATTTCCGTGGTGGAAGACTCACTTAACTCCTTTGGTAGCGGTAAGATGTAGAGATCAAAGATACGTTGTTGCACATCAGGTCTTTCATTTCCCAAGTTAACCGTAACAGCAACATGTTCCCCGTTCGGAGCAATATCAAAACTTCTGATCTCATACTCCTTCATCAACGAGAATGTTTTCCCGGTTTTAGTGTCAGCTATAACAAGGTTTTTGTCCGCTCTTCCTCGTTCTTTTCTTTTAGGTTGTTCGTTTTCCTGTGTTGATTCATCTTCTCGTTTTTGAAATCGTTTTTTGGGCCAGTCCCAAATTTCAACAAAGGAAGGTTTAGGCGAAATTTCTGATTTGTCTTCGACAGATTCCTCTTTGTTGGGGGCCTCTATAGCAGAAATGGATTTGAAAAGAACAAACCGTCCATCTGGGGTCCATTTCGGCACCTCGAAGCCAAAGAACGTCCGAACGGTTGCCGATGTAAACTCCTGCATGTCGTCAGATTCTCGGTTCCAGACATATAGATAAGGCTTACCCATGCGATCCGAGAAAAAGGCAAGACACGTTCCATCAGGAGACCATCTCGGTGCCCAACTTGAACCCCAATTCTGAGTGAGATTGCGATGTTCACCCGTTCGTGTATTCGTTACCCAAACCGTTCCGTACGCCATTTCTATCATCACACCTGTTTTAGAATATGCTGAGTTTCCACCGCCACCTTCATACTGCTCACGGTTCTGCGTGTTGTAGGCAATCCAGTTTCCATCGGAGGTAATATCAATAGGGACTCTGAAAATAAACTCGTTAAATTTTAGCAAATCTTCAAGTGTTAAAGGATTCAGATCTTCTCCTTCGCTAATGGTTGTTGATGTAGATACCACAAAACATAAGAGTAAACCATAGCAAATGTTAACAATGTTTTTGAAATTCATTCTATTCTTCTCCTTTACGTAAAATTATCAATACGGTTCACACTCTCTAATATTTAAAGACGAAGTTTTGATCAAAAAACGTGCAATATAGTTAAAAAGTGAAAAAAAGTTATTTATGGTAGAATTTTTGTGCGGAGAAATGATAAACCCGATTTCATAATCTCAGGGTGAGAATAATTGAGATGTGTCTCAACGTATTTAATGGTGAAGCGGATGGTTCTCAATGGTATAAGTTTGTGCCTGATATAAGTGATCATGTAATGCGCAAACTATTCCATAAATTATCTGTGATTTAATCACTTAGTTTTTTCTGTTCAGGACTTACGCACCTAACGGTAGGCGCGCTTTGAAAGCGCGCTGGAAACCAAAAAAATGCTGAAAATTACACCATTTTCGTCATAATTCTTCATCAAATCATGAAAACTGCGTAAGTCCTGCTGTTTATAGTTATTTCATAGATGTTTCGTAGATTTTACAGGACTTACGCACCCAACGGTAGGCGTGCTTTGTAAGCGCGCCGGAAACCTAAAATATGCTGAAAATTACATCGTTTTCGGCTTAAGTCTTGATTGGATCATGAAAACTGCGTAAGTCCTGTTTTATAATTGACTTGACATTTTGAATAGTAGGAGGTAACTCCGATTTCCGACTATCAAAAGGTTTGGTCATGATTCTGAGATCGCTCCTACAGAAGAACTGACAATATATTCTCTATAATTCACGATAATTCTGTAATTTATAGTAGAATCCGAAAATATATTTACACTCCGAGATAGGATCTCACATAACACGTTTGTAGGTGTTGGGTAACCCAACCCCATAAGCGTCAATTTAAGGATTTTCACCTCTTGTGGGAGGGGTTTTCAACTTAAGGATTTTCACCTCTTGTAGGCTTACAATTACCCATAAGTTTTTGGGTATAGTCCGTTAAGTCTTTTGTGGGTGCCTATTGCTTAAAAACACCTGAAAACTGACCAATATTTTAGATGTAGCATACCGTTATAGTCCTTTTAGACAAGTTTCACAAGATTTTTAGTTCTTATGACCAGTTTTCTGTAATCTATCGGGGTTAGAAACCCCTCCTACAGCAGCATGTCGTGCCTTTGTACCTCCAATTTGACTTATGGGTAAAAGTAAGCTTGTGGGAGGGGTTTTCAACTTAAGGATTTTCACCTCTTGTGGGAGGGTTTTTCAACCCCGATGTTTTAGCGCATTTCCGCTCAAATCGAGGTTTAAAAACCCTCCCACAAGAGAAATGAAAACAATATTTTCTTAAATTGACGCCTATGGGGCGGGGAGACCCCGCCCCTACGTCCAGTAACCAAAACTTTACACACCCTAGATTTTATAATTGACTTGACATTTTGAGTTGTAGGAGGGAACTCCGATTTCCGACTGTCAAAGGGTTTGATAGTCGGGAATCGGAGTTCCCTCCTACAACTCAGGATGTAGATTTAATTGTATAATCCACCATAAACGCGAAAACTAAGTGTCTCTGAACATAGTTTTGGAATGAAATTCAGAGATGCTTTCAACACCATGGAGCAACATTTCATCGCTTAGACCGAACACCTCAGCTACTTTCAATGGACGATCTACCGTGTCAAGAAGCCTTTGGTTCGGCATAACAAGAACAGAATCAGCATTTTCGCGAAGTTCCTGCAGTCCTTGTTCTGCGCGTTCGGCGCGCCGTTCCCCTTCAAACATAAACGGACAAGTGACAATGCCAACAGTTAGAGCCCCTTGTTCTCGCGCAAGGGATGCAATCAGAGGTGCAGCACCTGTTCCTGTCCCACCACCCATGCCAGCGGTAATGAAGACCATGTCCGCGTCCGCAACAATGTTATGGAGCGTTTCTCTGTCTTCCTCAGCGGCTTTTTTACCTATCTCTGGATTTGCGCCACAACCAAGTCCTTGCGTGGTGTTCGCACCGATCTGAACCGGTGTTGCGTCAGCGCATGTATCCAATGCTTGTTGATCTGTGTTTACAACGTAGAATTCAATATCTGTCAAACCGGCACCTATCATTCGTTTGACAGCGTTCCCTCCCGCTCCACCGACGCCAATAACTTTAATTTTCGTTCGGGTGCGTTTGGATTTATCTTGTTTAGATGACATAACTTTACCTCTTTCAGGTTCAACGTTGAACTCCTTACGTAGGAGTTCACGTGCCTGTCTTAATTTGGTTTTGATTGTTCCTATCGCTAATTCGAGTTCAGCGTGGATCTCTTTGACACTCCACAATTCCAGATAGTATAACTCCGCGACGCGGCGCACTTTTTCTGGAAGATGATGCACTGCTTCATTTACTGCCTCACGAAGTTCTGTTTCTTGGAAACGTGTAACTGCGTTCTGATCAATTTGATCGGTTAAGTAAGCATCACTGCACAGAATTTCACCCTTTGAATGGTGGCGAGAAACGTAGTACCTCTTGCAGGCGTTGTAAGCAATGCGGTGCAGCCATCCACCAAAACTCTCAAGGTTTTGCAGTCCGCTGATGTTTTCCCAAACAGAACGCCAGACATCCATGAGAATTTCTTCAGCGTCGCGGCGTTGTCTCGAATTTGTGATAATCACTTTCCAGATGCGTGGACTATAACGCAACATCAGTTCTGTCAATGCTGATTCATCTCCGATTTGTGTAAACTGGATGAGTTCTTCATCTGTCAGATCTGTGTACGTTGATAGATTGTCTCGCATAAACATTTTCCAATTAGATTTAACCTATAGAGTTATCTTTTTCGGTAGGGGGTTTAAAAAAAGCAAAATTTTTAAGAATTTAGAATCTTCCATTCTGAATTTCAGTTATTTCATTAATTAGTTTTTTCCGATTTTAGATATTTTAATGTGTTTTCGACAATGTAGTCCCCTGAATCTTCAAGAAACTGCTGAACCAGAAATGCATGCCCAGCACCGATAATCAGCAAAATTCGATCATTGGCAGATTCGGTGATGCGTGTCAGATTCACAAAGATTTTAAGATTTCTCTCGTACCAGCCCAATAACCAATCCAATCCGACATATTGGTCTGCTACACCGATTTGGGCGAGTGTGAACTGTGGAAGCATGTTAATCTCATGTATAACACGAATGGTTTCTTTCTGATTGAGAAAATGGAGCATATCAATCACACTCCCAGTTTTTTGGAGCTCTATGAGGGTGGCGAGAGGCTTCTGTACTATAGATTGAAGTCTGGTATCTGCTTTTTCCAGCAATCGGCATTGGTTATGCGTCTTTGCAAATGCATCAACATCCACTATTTTTTCCTTGTCTGATCTCCCAAAGTAGTCAACACAGTAAATCTTTGGATGTTGCATCTCTTTTGCCAGTGGAAAACTGACTTGATCGCCTTCACTCCGTCCCGGTTTATATACTTCATTTAGATAATCTTGATACTGAGCGTTGACTTCAGCATCAAGACTGGTATCTGCCTCAACTGCTATCTTATCTGGGTTAAATTGCGCAAGTTGTTTGACAAGTTGCTGAAGTTCACGCTGCATTTTAGGAGCCAACACATCATCTGATTCAAAGTTGACAGCATCCGCTCCTGGGTTGTCCATGTGATAAGTGCCAAGAATCATGATAGTTGGTTTCATTGATGTGTTTTCTCCTTTACGCACTGTAGGTTTGCATAAGAAATGGAATTATTGACATTATAGTGAAATATACAATTAAGTTTACACGTTTTCTGTAGGCGGGGAATGCCAATAGGCATTCATACCGTTGATTTCGATCTCCGAATCGCGACTAAACGCCTTGATAGTCGGGAATCGGAGTTCCCTCCTACACCTGAAAGTGTAAAAATAATTCTACAATCCACTATAACCACTGATTGTTTGAATTTACGCGAGTGATGCAGCAAGCACAGATGGCTTGCTGCATCACTTGGTGGGAGATAGATCCGAGTCCTTATCTGTCAAGATCTTAGTGATATTATAGAGACATAGACAACTAACATATTTGCATATATGATAGATTTATTGTGGTAACACTTTCAACCAATTTCCATCGTTGGTGTATTGTTTCTCAACACGGACATTTGACCACCAAGAGTGTTCACCTGTCCGTTGGTGTTTCCTGCTGAAGTTAATTCCCATCTGGACCGGTTTGGTAGTTTTAGGATGACCCAACATATTCCATGGGATTTCCATCTCAACGATCCATCCATCATCAACGATCTTGGCTGAAGCTTTCCAACGGTCAACCAATTCAGATGCATTCAAAGTCTTATCTGCAAATTGGACATATTTTTTTCCAAGTGGGTTTACCATGAATTTTGTACGCATTTTTGAATTATCTGTATACATTGTGTCAATGCTAAAACAAACTGAATCTTCTTTTTCAAAAGGCACTTGATCTTTCTTTTGACGAGATACTATTTTCTTCGGTTCTGAATCGTAGTTATACCATGCTAAATAGATTGCTTTATCGGTATATACCATTTTGACCGTGGTTTGATCTTTTACCTGTTCCTGAGTGCTTATATGTGTGAAATTGTCAGCTTGTGGTGCAGTCTTCCAGCATATATCATCAAGCTGCCCATCAATTTCAGGTGGGTTTTCGACTTTCGCTGCAATCAAGTCTTTTTTGGCAATGTTTCCAATCGGATTTCCCTCTACTTTTAATTCCAACGTATCAAATATATCTAACTCTTTCATACCGATTTTCATTATGTCTTCAAGCAATTCACTAATTCGTTCTGACGCGAGTGATCCCACTATATTAACAAATATGACTTCCTCAGGTTTTTCAGGTATGATGATAGCAAATACTCCGTAGGCTACATCCTGATCAATAAAAAGACTGATTTCAACAAATTCATCTGAATCTTTAACTTTGACAAGAACTTCCCACTTGTCTTTTTTTAGTCTCTCTTGGTAGTATTGAACAATCTCATCTTCATTAACATCACGTCGATCATAGGATCGGACAAAAATACCAGTAATCATTTTTGCTATTTCTGATTCTTCTGATGTAGTTTTCATGGATTTGGTTAACAGACTGATTAGTTTCTCTGTCAAATTTACTTCAATCTTCGCTTCGGGAGCATTTGGAAAATCAAAGTCAATAAGACCTTTTTGCTCTGTTTCATCAGGCAACTCTTTTTCTGCTACTGCCTGATCAATAGGTATAATCCACAACGTTAATAAGCAGGACATTAGCATCAGAGTAAAGTGTCTATGCAGTTTCATGCTGTTTCTCCTTTTTATATATCTTCCATGAATTCTGGTGCGGATTCTATGATTTTTCCCATGAGAGTACCCAGTTTTTCAAAATCAATCTTACCGTAAACATTTGCATAAGCAGTAAGATGTTGATCAGTGTATGAAATAAAAACTCCATTTACTATTCCGGGAGCATCCGCGAAGAGAAGGCTGACACTGAATTTGTCCTTGATCTTGAGTAGATCCTCCCATTTTTCCATCTTGAGGACGTTTTTATAATGATCCGCCATATTAGTTGAGTTTATAGCCTTATTGTCATAAATACGGATAAAAACACCATCTATCATATCCGTATATTTAGCATACTCAACAATTGCAGTATTATTTTCATGAGAACTGATAAGAAGGTTGAAAAATGTTTTGTTTAAGTTGAGTTCAAGAGTAGGTTTCGGAGTGTTTTGCAGGCTCATCTCTATTTTGCCACGTATTGTTTCATTCCCAGCTATTCCGCTGCTAAAAATGCAGAATACTAAAGTTAGGGTGATAAGGTTAAGCCGTTTCATTGTGTTTTATCTCCTTGTTTTGGTAAGTTAGGTTTATTAGAATAATTAGAATGACCATTGGTGTTAGTCATAATTGTATCTGAATTCAGAACATCACCAGTAAGACGATTTAGTATGCCTAAACTCATATTGATTGCTGATGAAATTTTTGATGTCGATTGTATAGCACGACGTTGCACTTCATCTAACTTGATAGAATCGATTCTTTCGTTAACAGCAATACCAGTTTTTTGAACCGCATACTGCATTTGACTCATTGCATAGTTGAAATCGCTTTTTGCTTGTTCTATTTCAACATGCTTTTGATGTTGGTGAATACCAAATATCATCATCGCTATAAGAGATGCAATTGCACTGACACGCAGAATCAGTAGACGCGGATTCTGCCAAACAAAAGTACTTACAAAACGATCAAGCCAATTATCGTTGTCAGGATTTTCCTGAACATAAGCTGTAATCTCTCGTAACACATCAGGTGGTGTCGTTGGTTTAGGAAGATCATCCAACACCGTATCAATTGCTTGTGCCAAATGTAGTTCGTTTTGACACATTTCACATGTTGTAAGATGAGAGGCAATTGCGGATTCAGTGGCAGTATCCAATTCACCTGAGATGTATTCTTCAATTTGAGATTGGTAGTCAATGCAAGTCATTTTGTGTGATGTATTTTGCGTCATCGGTTATGTCTCCATAAGACGGTGCAATATCTCCCGCAATTTCTTACGAGCACGGAATACTGTGGATTTAACACTGTTTACTGGTTGGTTCAAGACCTTTGCGATTTCTTTATAACTCATTTCTTCTAATTCACACATGACGATAATTGAACGCATGTTCGGTGGTAATTCGTCAATTGCACGATGCACCAACTGCTTGAGTTCCTGTTTAATTGCTATCTCATCTGGCGATGGATTTGACTTGTATGAATGTGCATGTAACAGGTCTTCAAGTGTCACACCATCATCCTCAGATAAATGCACCTGAAATTTTCGTTTTTTGAGTACGTTGAAACACAGATTTTGTGCAACTTTCAACAACCATGAATGTGCTGTTTTTCGCCTTATTTTATTGCGGTGTTGCCATGCTTTGATAAAAGTTTCTTGTGTCATATCCTTTGCGTCTTCACTGTTTTTGAGTAGGTAGAATGCATGCCGATAAACTTTATCTTGATGCATACGGACTATTTCAAGGAATTCTTTTTCATTCATAGAGCAACTCCGCGCGCATTGAAGTTAATGCTACTACAAATAAGTTTCAAAAAAGTTGCATCTATTATTAGAAATGGTATTAGTTTAGTTTCAATACCTTCGCCAATAATAGACATTCTTCCAGATTGTGCGGTCAGTTGTAGCACATTCTTCCGGATTGTGCGGTCAGTTGTAGCACATTCTTCCAGATTGTGCGGTCAGTTGTAGCACATTCTTCCAGATTGTGCGGTCAGTTGTAGCACATTCTTCCAGATTGTGCGGTCAGTTGTAGCACATTCTTCCAGATTGTGTGGTCAGTTGTAGCACATTCTGCCAGATTGTGCGGTCAGTTGTAGCACATTCTTCCAGATTGTGCGGTCAGTTGTAGCACATTCTTCCAGATTGTGCGGTCAGTTGTAGCACATTCTGCCAGATTGTGCGGTCAGTTGTAGCACATTCTGCCAGATTGTGCATATAAATTATTCTGTCAGATTCTATCGTCAAATTAGACACTATGATAATTAAAATACTTCAACGAAAACCTGAAGTTATTTTTATTTATGTAATCCTAACAATATCACAGAGCAATGGTAGATCAACACTATATACTCATTCAACTGAAGCACTCAAAAATGGCGAAGGTATTGTTTAGTTTAAAAGGGGAAATTTATTGAAAACATATAATTTTCTATGTTAGCGTGTGTGATTTTTTGACAATTGAATGCTTCTAATTGAGCACTCTTTCCCTATCGTGGAATTTTTTAGTTGTTTTTTTCGTGTTTTTTGCATTTTTTTCAAAAGTGTTCTCGATCCTATCGTGGTTTGGGTTTCTGAAGGTTATTGAAATTTACGAATTTTTAAAAAACAACTAAATGGGTTTTTTGTCGTTTTTTTATTGTGTATTTTTGTATCTGTTCTGGAGTTACCAGCTGCATTTGTGTTCTCTGATTTGTCTGTCATTTTGGTGCTTCATGTTTATATAATACCATTTCAAAATGACAAATTAGCATAATAAACTGCAGGTCCAAATCAATGGTATGAATCATGGGTAATGCCATGCGTGCATTCGCACAATGGCATTACCCGGGTAGAGTTTGCGAAACCGGACATGGGAAACTTCCATTTAATCATACATGTCGGGATTCGCAAACTCTACCCATAGGCGTCAATTTAAGGCAGCTAATCCTCGTACACATCGTAGGGGTAAGGTCGCCTCGCCCGTGTAAATGAACTTTCAATCGTGCGGGGAAACCCCGCCCTACAATAAAGGTGCCATCTAAAGGAATTAGAACATACAAGGTTTCACTTACACAAGAATAGAGAACTTCTTACTTAAATTGACAGCTATAACGAGTTGTGCTAAATAACTATATGTTAATCATTGTTTCACATAACCATGACGTTTTGCAGGTGTCCTTCATAGTTTGAAACGATCTTCAGTCCCGTAGGGACGATATGTGTGCATTATAAACCTAATATATGTAAAAACTTTGAAAACAATGGGTTAACTGGCACAAGTCGTAGCTATAGGGTATCGCTTTGCTCTACCCGACCTACGAAATAATACCATTTTCATGTGATAATGTCTCATTATCACATGAAAACTGGTAGGAGCGATCTCACTGTCGCGACCGGGAGGTCGCTCCTACCGAAGAGAGTAACCCCCTGCCAGTAAACAGTGGAATTCCTTAATGAGACAAGATTTATTTGAATTGGTATAATGTCACATCATCATTTAGAAATGGTATAAGACTAAAAGTTTGGATTTTCTAACAGCGAATCTCATAAATGCTTTTTTATCCATAGTAACGAATTGTGTGTCCAGAATTTCAGGGTTAGAAACCCCTCCTACGATTTTTGAGATAAGTTGTAGTAATATTATACATCATGCGGTGTTAGGATAGTTTGTTTTTGTATTTAGTTATGGAGATTTCCAATAAGTTTAATGTGTATTTGGAATTTTGGGACGGCATTTCTATACATATAATTTATACATGCCAAAAAAGAAAACCTTAATATCAAGTCATTAGGTTATAAAACCTATACAACCGACATTAAGGTAATGATTTACTTTTTGTGAATTGGTGATGTTTAGTTATAACACAACATTTTGTGCGGGATTGATCAGTAGCGATGGCAAAATACCGATAAGTAAAACACCAATTGCTGCAAGGACTAAGCCGATGACTAATGTAGAGGGATACGGATTGAAATCCAATTCTTCTTCCGGTTCACGCATATACATCGTGACGACTACGCGGAGGTAGTAGAACGCTGAAATCGCAGTATTGACGGCACCAAAAATTACAAGCCAATTGTGTCCTGCACCGATTGCGGATTTGAAGATATAGAACTTACCAACAAATCCTGCAGTGGGCGGAAAACCTGCCAAAGACAGCAGCATTAACGTTAAAAATCCACCAAGTAAAGGTTTTCGGAAACCGAGTCCTGTGTAATCGGAAATCATCAAACTTTCACCATCAGCAGTTCTCGCCAAGATTACCGCACCAAATGCGCCGATATTCATAACGCAATAAACAAGAAGATATATCATTGCACTGGAGACACCTTCATTTCTAATTGCTTCCACTGTGCTACTGGCTGCTGCCAAGCCGATGAGAACGTAACCAGCGTGTGCAATACTTGAATAAGCAAGCATTCGTTTGATGTTTGTTTGTGCAATAGCAATGACGTTTCCAACCGTCATGGTCAGCATTGCGATTAGAATGATAACCCCACTCCATTCAGTGTTTAGGTTCGGTAATGCTTCTGTGAATATTCTGATAAAGGCTGCAAAACCTGCTGCTTTTGGACCTGCCGAGATGAAAGCAGCGATGGTCGTAGGTGCACCTTCATAAACATCAGGTGCCCATTGATGGAATGGTACTACTGCGACTTTAAAACCGAAGCCCACAACGAGTAGGAATATACCTGCTAAGAGAAGGGGTGATTGACTCTCAGTGGTGAGTTTTTCGGCAATTCCTGGAATACTTGTAGTGCCTGTGGCACCGTAAATTAGAGCGATTCCGTAAAGGAAAAATGCACTTGCGAACGCACCGAGTAACAGATACTTCATACCCGCTTCGCTTGATGCTGGACTATCTCGGAAATAACCTGCTAACACATACAACGATAGCGACATCAGTTCTAAACCGAGGAAAACGATAATCAACTCATTCCCGGCAGCCATCAACATCATGCCAAGTGTTGCTAACAGGATAAGTAGGTAGTAGGGTCCCTGTTTTTTGTCGTCTCTCCCTAAATAACTGATTGAGAATAACGCAACCAAAATGGTTGAAACGAGAAAAATGATATTGAAAAAGAGGGAAAAACTATCAATCCTGAACATATCGTTGAATTGGGTTATATCAGTACCTGCATTTAGTAGATTTATTGATGACCATAGGGCAATCCCCGACCCAACGATTGTCATCCATGCATGCATCTTTTTGGATATTGAATCAAACATGTCAAAAACAAGCACAAGAAACAACGTTGTCACTATGACAAGTTGTGGCATCAATAATGACCAATCTATATCAGGCATCTCAACTGGCATTCAAAACCTCCATTTTCAAACTCAGTAATTCTCTTTAAATTGAACTTAGAACTATAGATAGAACTCCTATTTCCTATCTCAAAAACACAAAGGTCACAACAACAAAAAGCGGTACTAAAATCACTATGGACCATAACATATATCCGAAGAAACTTGGCATACGAATTCCGCTCTGTTCAGCAATCGCTTTGACCATGAAATTTGGTGCGTTGCCGATATAGGTATTTGCCCCCATAAAAACTGCGCCGACTGATATTGCTGTTAGCAGTCTAATAAACTCAAGATGATGTGGTTCAGTTAATTGTCCAGTCAATATCATTGGTACATCTGCTTCAGTAAGATGTAATTTTCCAAGTGCTGTATTGAAGAACGTCAAATAGGTCGGTGCGTTGTCTAAGAAACTGGATAAGATACCGGTAGTCCAGAAATAGTGAAATGGTTCTTGCATTGCACCAATTAATCCAGCTAAGGCACCTTTTTCTCCTGCTTTTAGAATTGCCAATGCTGGAATAATCGTCATAAAGATTCCGGCGAAAACTTTTGCGACTTCTTCAATTGGCTCCCATGAGAATTCGTTCGTTTTCCGTAATTCACCGCTAAAGGGTGTAAATAGGAGTGAAAATACCCCCATTGCGACAATCAATAATTCACGAGCGATATTCTGCCAATACACATGGACACCAAGGATGTTTACTTCCCCCCATTTGAACTTTCCACTCATTAATACTGCACCGATGATACCGAGAAGGAAGACAAGGTTGAATAGTCCATCTACCCGGAGTGGTTCTTTTGCTCCATCATCGGGGACAACACCACCCTCACGTCTGAACATAAATGTGTCAACAACAAAGAAGAGGGCAATCAATATCACACTGATAAATAACATGTGTGGGAAGAGTGCAGCAGTTGTCCAGAAAAATGGCACCCCGCGCAGGAAACCGAGGAATAGTGGTGGATCTCCTATAGGTGTTAATGAACCACCGATATTACTCACAAGAATAATGAAAAAGACAATTAAGTGTACCTTGTTCTTCCTATATTCATTTGCACGAATTAAGGGACGAATCAGAAGCATGGATGCTCCAGTTGTTCCCACCCAAGACGCTATCACAGTACCGAACAACAACAACAAGGTATTGACGACTGGTGTACCTCGTAACGATCCGCGAACAAGGATACCCCCTGCAACAGTAAACAAACCCCATAACAGAATGATGAATGGGATATAATCTAAAAGGTAAATATGGAGAATATCGTAGAATGCTTCACCTTTGAAAACTGCAAGATATGGAATTGCAAAAACTAACGCCCACACTAATGACATCTTCCCACCATGATGGACGAGAAAATGTGAATCGAATACAAGCGGCAGAATTGCAATTGATAATAGGATACCAACAAATGGAATGATACTCCAGATAGGTAATTTGGATCCGTCTACACCGTGGTGTGCAGCTTCTCCATTCTGTGTTTCATCAGCTCCGAAACT
Organism: Candidatus Poribacteria bacterium; assembly: GCA_963663765.2. Taxonomy (GTDB): domain Bacteria; phylum Poribacteria; class WGA-4E; order WGA-4E; family WGA-3G; genus MSPOR6. Next base: position 614,004 of record CAXXUA010000005.1, read on the forward strand.
ATCCAGAGATACGGATAGTGTAAGTCCTACAATGATAGTAAGTATAATACAACAAGCGAGTCTTGATTTCACTATTTCGTCTCTGCCTCCTCATCTTCTATCATTTCCTCTTTTGTAGTTTCGACTTTCGGTATAGATGAGTGTCTTGTTTCATCATCAAGTATAACTTGTCCGACTTCAGGGTTTTCATTATTTGTATCTTTTACCTTTACAACGATTGCATCCACAGACTTTTCCATTGGTTCCATAAATGTTTTTGGAAACACCCCGATCCAGACGATGAAAAGCAGTATAGGTACAAGTACAGCGATTTCTCTTGGTTTCAGGTCAGGTAACGAAGCATTCTTTTCGTCCGGTGTACCGAACATAACACGTTGGAACATCCAGAGCATATAAACTGCTGCCAAAATCACTCCCGTTGTTGCGAACACCACATACCATATAGGTATTGCACCACCGACAAAACTACCCAGTAGAATCATAAACTCACCGACAAATCCGTTCAGACCTGGTAATCCAATGGATGACAGCGTGACAATCAAGAAGATGGTAGCGAAAACAGGCATATTCTTTGCTAACCCCCCGAAATCAACTATCATTCGGCTATGTCTACGTTCATAGATCATACCGACCAATAGGAACAAAGCCCCTGTGCTTAGACCGTGATTGACCATCTGAATAACACTGCCCTGAATTCCAATTTGGTCCTGAGAAAAGAGTCCCAAAACAACAAAACCGAGATGACTCACACTGGAATATGCAACTAATTTCTTCAAATCCGGTTGCACCATTGCGACTAATGCCCCATAGATGATACCAATTACTGCAAGTGGGACTATCCATGGTGTCGCGTTTGCTGCTGCTTCTGGGAAAAGTGGTAGGCAGAAGCGGACTATACCATACGTACCCATCTTGAGCAGCACGCCTGCAAGGATGACACTGCCGACTGTGGGTGCTTCAACGTGTGCATCTGGTAGCCAAGTATGGAATGGAAAGAGTGGGACTTTAATTGCGAATGCAATAAAAAATGCAAGGAATAAGAGCATGGAATGGTCAAATTCAAATCCTTCAGCAGACGTTTGCGCGAGGAGTGTCGTGAGATCAAAACCATTATCCCCGTTTTGGAAGTATAGTGCCAAAATGCCGACTAACATGAGCGCACTGCCAGCCATAGTATAAAGTACGAACTTCACAGTAGCATATATTCGACGTTCTCCACCCCATATTCCGATGAGGAAATACATTGGGATTAACATTGCTTCCCAGAACACGAAGAACAGGAATAGGTCTAATGCACAGAATACGCCTAACATGCCGGTTTCCAGAGCAAGTAGTGACATCATAAAACCGCTGAGACCTTTCTCTACGGAATTCCACGAGGCAAGGATACATATTGGCGTTAGGAAAGTTGTTAAAAGCACCAACCACAACGAAATACCATCAATGCCGATGTGGTAACTGATACCTAAACCTTCAATCCAATCCTGTTTCTGGTAGAGTTCTGAGTTTTCGGTTTGGAACCCGGCAGCATCCGATTCAAATTCTGTGTAAAGGCGTATTGAAATAATAAAGGTAAGTAGACCAATACCCAGTGCAATCCATTTAACTGCGTTTGCTCCTAAACCTCTAAACAATGCAATTGCTATCACACCCAGTAGTGGTAAAAAGATAACTATTGAAAGTAACAAAAAGAACTCCTTAGATTTACGGTGCTACCTTAGCACCAAAAAAAGTCATTGCGAATATCTTATGTAAATTACAAAGTAACATGTCTGTTCCCTAAATACACATCCTTTTCAATAATTCTAAAACAAGGACTAACTGAACCAAATAAACAACCAATCCCAAAAAGTAGGTGCTAAATCAGGTTGTTCCCGTGCTAATTGTCGTCTACGTTTAGAAAAATAATTTCGTGGTGTGTTCGTCTTCCACCAAGACAACAATTGCTGATTAAACTTAGAAATTTCTTCCTCTGATTTCTTACAGTTATCCAGAACCCATGCCCCCAGTCTAACGTCATTTGTAATTCTAACTGCTGCTTCTTGAAAAGCGTCTGCAGAAATTCCCAAGAAAGTCAATATCCGTTTATCCTGCTGTGAGTCATTGCCGTACTTGTATTCACCAATCTGTCCAGTATACGCGGCGCGTGCTTTGTCCGACATTCTAGCGACACCACAGATTCCAGCAACCTCTTTGCTAACCAAATTGCGCGGTTGAAATTTATTCTGTTTCATTTCTTCCTCCGTTAGCATTCCTTATAATAGGAAAAAATTAGAATCTTTTGTATATCGGGTTACATTTTTGGTGTTTTCCTAACAGTTCTTTGAAATACATCTCTACTTTAGTCTCCACCACCTTCTCCTCAATCGGATCTATATGAAAGTGATTTTGCAAATAAGGGTGGTGTCTAATAGTATCACTTACGAAATAGTGTTTATATTGCTTGAACAACTTATCATCTATTGGCACATCACAGTTTCCAAAATAGAAGGGAAGCCTATATATGTTTCTTTTAAACACATCTACATAAGCGTAATAATCCAGTTTTGTTTTGTCAAGGACAATCGTGTTTGTGCTATATTCTTGGACAAAAGTGCGATTACGTTTTAATGCGTTAATATCCCGCATTGTCCAGAAAAACAGAGAATCATCAGGGACCGGTAGTTGCTGCTTGCTGGGATATTTGCGAACATAACTTGTGATATAGTCAAAATCACTCAAACAGAAACGATCCTTGTCCGCTATTTTAAAATGAAATGAACGGATATAATCGTATTCCATTCCATTTACATCTCGTTGATAAAAAGCAATAATGATTGGAAAATGTGTATGTTTAGCTGATTCTGGGAATTCACCACTACTAATCAATATTCCATCTATCAGTTTATAATTTGCAGTAAACTCCTTTAAGTGTTTGAAATTTGTTTGCTTTATCAAGTAAGATAATGGATGTAACACACATATATAATCCGCTTTCAGTTTATTATAGGAACGGAGAAATGAAATTCCTAAGTCCCGACTTACTATATCTTCATCAACGTCAAAGTCGACATTTTTTATCTTGTGTCGTATTTGCGATGTTCTATCATTATAGGGTGGGTTTCCTACGACAATCAATCTTTCTGTCTGCTGAGGAATCCCAAATTTTTCTCTTGAAACGTTCTGCAAGGAATTCGTCCGCAAGAATTGAACGCTATCCGTGTTCTTTTTTGCTCTATCTATCGCATCTTCGTCAATATCACATCCGATTGTGTGTAGTTGTCCATAGTGCTTTAGAAAATCTCCATAACCGCAAGCAGTGTCAATTATGGTCGTCTGTGTTTCAATGTATTCCTCAATTAATTCCCATGCAAGTTGTACAATTTTAGGTGGTGTATAATAACTTCCTAAGTTGACTCTGTCTTCATAGACTAAATGTTTTTGGCTCATTTTTCTGCCATTAAATCTTTACAATCACCTATGCAAAAAACAGGTAATACGCAAGGAACAACACAATGCCAATGACCATTGACACGATATATGCTTGTACAAGACCTGTTTGTAGACGTCGCAATGTCCCACCTATCACTCTAATAATCACAGCAACAGCATTGACAATCCCATCAACAATGAGTGTATCAAACACTTTCCACAAGAGAAAATGAGAGATGTTCTTGATAGGTTGAACAATAAAAGTATTATATACCTCATCAATATAGAACTTGTTTGCAACAAGCCGTTGTAGTGCGTTTGTTGGTTCTGCAGCAGGTACGCGATCTTTATAACGTGTCCAGGCAAATGCGATTCCAAGCAAACCGACAATAGACGAAACAATCATAAACGGTATTGCACTACCCAATTCTTTAACGTGTCCATCTTCTGCATGTCCAGCAGAAAAAACGTTTTCAGTGAAGTGGTGAAAGACACTATCATGTCCATCCCAACCAATTAACAAACCGATAATTGCCGATGGAACCGCAAGAATTACCAAGGGTAACCACATGACTGCAGGTGATTCATGGAGGTGTGAGGCAACTTCAGATTCAACGCGAGATTTGCCGTAAAAAGTTACAAAAATGAGGCGGAACATATAGAATGCTGTCAGGAATGCTGTAATTAATCCGATGATATAAATTGCTTTTGAACTTCCCCAGGCACTATGCAGTATTTCATCCTTACTCCAGAAACCACTCAGGAATGGTGCACCTGCAATTGCTAACGCACCAACCAAAAATGTTGCATGTGTTATGGGAAGTTTGTTCCGTAACCCTCCCATTTTTCGTATATCTAATTCATTTGCCATTGCATGCATCACACTACCAGCAGTCAGGAACATCAACCCTTTAAAGAATGCATGTGTGACCAAGTGGAAAATGCCGGAAGCATACGCACCGACACCAACACCAACAAACATGTAACCCAATTGGCTTACAGTGGAATATGCGAGAATTCGTTTGATGTCGTTCTGTTTGAGGGCTATTATTGCGGCAAAGAAAGCGGTTAATACCCCAATCCATGCTACAACAGCACCTGTATGTGCCAGATTATACAGCACTGCGGAACGTGCAATCATATAGACACCCGCGGTAACCATAGTGGCAGCGTGTATCAACGCACTAACAGGAGTTGGACCTTCCATTGCGTCCGGAAGCCAGACATACAAGGGGATTTGTGCAGATTTTCCAATTGCACCGACGAATAGTAACATTGTTGCAATTACAAGAGTACTGGCTCCGAAAATTTGCTTGAAATTGTCTGTTTCAACAAAACCCACCCCATCTGCTGCTGGTTGTAATTCCTTAGCAGTTTCAAAGATGCTACCAAAATCAAGACTACCAAAGGCTGCGAATAGCGTAAACATACCTAACAGGAAACCGAAATCACCGATTCTGTTGACAATAAACGCCTTTTTACCTGCATCTGTAGCAGACTGCTTCTCATACCAGAATCCAATTAGCAGATAGGAACACAATCCAACACCTTCCCAACCCACAAACATCATCAGATAGTTGTTTCCGAGTACGAGGATAAGCATAGCAAAGACAAACAGATTTAAGTATGCAAAATAACGCGTGTATCCTTCATCACCGTGCATGTAGCCTATAGAATATACGTGTATAAGAAATCCGACACCTGTGATAACTAACAACATCACGGTCGTCAGTGCGTCAACATGGAAACCGATGTTGAAACTGAACGGTCCTGCTGAAATCCATTCATAAATTATGCCATCTTCTTCGGGGTTAGGAAGTACGTTTCCACCACTTACCTTTATAAAGGCGATGATTGAACAGATTAGAGAGATGAAAACTGTTAGTGAACCGATCGTCCCGCTCAGTTTTTCCTGACCCTTTAACCATTTGCCAAACAATCCGTTAATCAAGAACCCAACAAGTGGGGAAATCAATAAGATAACAATTAACTCTTTTGACATTTTTATCCTTTCAGCGAATTAACTTCATCTACATTAATTGTTTCTTTATGCTTGAATACACTCACGATAATAGCTAATCCGATAGCGACTTCAGCAGCAGCAACTGCCATTACGAAAAAGACAAACAATTGTCCCTCTGCTTGTCCCAAACTACGACTGATTGCAACAAAGGCAAGATTCGCTGCATTTAGCATCAGTTCAATACACATAAACATGATAATTGCGTTTCTACGGATGAGGACACCGAGGACACCTATTGTAAACAGAAGCGCACTTAATACGAGATAATATTCTAAACCTAATGCCATATATTAATCCTTTTCTACAAAATATATTATTGGTTTTTTCATTAGTTATGAGTTTGGTTTTCACGTTTTACCAAGACAATTACACCAATCAATGCTGCCAATAAAATGAGCGATGTTACCTCAAATGGTAGAAGATACTTACTAAATAACAATTCACCAATATTGTAGGTTGTTACGGATTTTTCAGCAAATGCTGCTGCAGCTTCTCTTGTAGTTTCAGATCCTACCTCAGTATCATTCATCGCACTGATAGCGATAAAGATTACTTCCGCTGCCAATAAGACACCGAAAACGACAGCAATGCTTTTCATTTTCCCAGTAAGAGCACTCTTTGCAGGTAATGTGCCAAGGTTTAGCAACATAATTACAAAAAGGAAGAGCACCATAATTGCCCCAGCATATACAATCACTTGTACAGCAGCGACGAAGTGTGCCCCTAACAACACAAACAATCCGGCTTGTGCAAAAAATGTCACAATAAGTGATAGAGCACTATAGATTGGATGCTTAAATGAGATAACAGAGATAGCACCTATCAGCGAAACTGCACCAAAGATAAAAAAGAGAACGTGTTCTGCAGTCATATTGTAACTCCTATTCTATAGCTTCCAAGCCGCGTAGTGGTGGTGCAGCAAGTGTATCCTGTCCCACTGATTTGCTGTTAGTGTCTAATGCTAAAATCCCCGCTACAATTGCAACAACGATGAATGCAGCAACCAAATTACCAATACCAATCCAAAGTCGGCTACCATTCGTTACTATCCAGAGTGTTCCAGTAACAACGATTGATGTCAATGTAACCGGTAACAGGAATTTCCAACCGAAATTCATGAGTTGATCGTAGCGGAAACGTGGAAGTGTCCACCGAACCCAGATAAACACAAACAGGAAGATACCAGTTTTTATAAAGAAGATTGCAAACGAGATAATTCCACTCCAGATTGGTCCTCCCATTGTTTCCAAACCGAAGAAGTGCCACCCTCCTAAGAACAATGTTACAACGACCCCTGAACCGACAATCATGTTCATATATTCTGCCATGAAGAAAATAGCGAATTTCATACTGCTGTATTCAGTGTGGTAACCTGCGACAAGTTCCTGTTCTGCTTCGGCAAGGTCAAAAGGCAATCGGTTTGTTTCTGCGAACATTGCAGTGGTAAATGCAAGGAACGCTGGGAAGTGTATGAAAAAATTCCATTGCCAGGGATTTGCCCCTTGTTCTATTGCAATTGTACGAAGACTGAGCGAACCAGATAACATGAGCACGCCAATAATTGCTAAACCCAAAGTCAATTCGTAACTTATCATTTGTGCAGATGAACGTAAACCCCCCAGAAGTGAGTACTTGTTATTTGATGCCCAAGCACCTATAACAACACCATATACACCGAGAGAGGTAATCGCTAAGATATACAATATACCAATGTTTATGTCTGCGATCTGGAGAGGAATTTCAATATCAGCAATCGTGATAGTGCCTCCAAATGGAACGACTGCGACGGCAATCATCGCAGGTATTAAAAGCATGGCTGGAGCAAGCACATATAACGGTTTATCAACATGATTGGGGATAAGGTCTTCTTTAAAAAGGAACTTGATTCCATCTGCTATCGGTTGCAAGAGTCCTTGCGGTCCCACGCGATTCGGTCCTAAACGATCCTGCATCCATCCACTTACACGTCGTTCAGACCAGATCATCGCCATCACTCCGATAATCAACAAATGGGCAATGAAGAGTATTTTTATAATTGGAATAATTAACTGTTGTAATATATCTATTTCCATGTATTCTCCTTCTTGATGACGCTGCTTAATTAAGATATGCGGTTAGTCCAACTTAACTCCCGAATCTCCAATATTTTGATGTGTTGCGTCACCGTAACCTTGAACATTATCTGAAATCGCAATTGCAATTTCACCTGCAAAGTGATAATCAATTTCACCACCGAGTTGCTTTGCAAGTTGCTGTGTAATTTCCCAATCTGGTTGTGCTTCACCGGGTGGGTTGATCGTTTTCCGAATACGTTGAACCCATCCAGTTGAGTTGGTGAAAGTGCCATCTTTCTCAGCGAAGGTTGTTCCCGGCAGTACAACATCTGCTAATTCTGCTACCTCTGAATGCAAAATGTCCTGTACTATGAGAAAATCAACATTTTCTAATGCATCTTTTTCCGCATCTGTAAGAGACCGTTCCGGCACACCGCTAACGAGATAAACAACTTTTGAACCAGAGACCATATCCCAAAGTGCATCGCCTTCTAAAACAACGTTTCCATTAGCAGAACCGAGTATTGTTCGTGCACCTGTCGTATTTGGATTCTTGTCTGCTTCAATCGTGAATTGTGGGAACTTATGTTCTTCACCCGGTTGTTGACCAAAGAGTCCAAGTTGTGTTGTTTTCAGGACATCGTGTGCAAACTGCTGTAAAACGTAGTTGTCTTCATTTGTGCCTTGAGCAGAACCGATTACAACAATATCTTCTTCTGTCTCAACTTCCGAGATCTTTTCAGTTATCAATGACAACACATCTGACCACTGCGTTGTAGAGAGTTCACCATCAACCCGTTTCAGTGGAAGTTGTAACCGATCATCACTGTTAACAAAGTGATATCCAAGCCTACCATCATCACACATCCAATGCTGGTTTATATCTTCATGAAAACGCGGTTTGATTCGATACAATCCATCTTCCTTAAACTCAACAGTAATATTACAACCGACACTACAACCCGAACAGATGCTATTTTGCTTTTTCATGAACCAGGGACGTGATTTGAACAGGAAATCTTTACTAACCAACGCACCGACGGGACATATATCAACGACATTCCCAGCAAGTTTGTTATCAAGGAGTTGTATAGGCGTTCCCTCGTGACTTCTCGGTATATCAATCTCATCGTGTGAACCACGATTGATGAGGCCAAGCTCACCACTACCTGATACTTCTTCACAGAAACGAATACACCGCGTGCAGACTATACACCGCGTAGAATAAAGAAGTACATCCGGTCCTAAGTCCTTCTTCGGCGGCACGTTTTTTACTTCAACATAGCGACTCTTATCGTGTCCATGCCGATAACTAAAGTCTTGCAAATCGCATTCACCTGCTTGGTCACAGACAGGACAATCAAGTGGGTGATGCACCAAAAGAAATTCAAGTATATCCTCACGTGCTTTTATGACACGGGGACTATCTGTGCGGACGATTACGTCATACTTTCCATCCAGTTTTCTTTCTGGTGGCGCGGATCGGACAGTCGTTGTGCAGCCCGTCGCTAATTGCTGTTCAGGCATCTCTGAACTTCTAAGGTAAAGGTCAATGAGACACATCCTACAGTTTGCAGGACGACTCAAACCCGGGTGGTAGCAGTAGTGAGGCACTTCAATACCGTGTTGCCGTGCTGCCTCTACTACATTCGTTCCATCTTCAACCTCAATTTCAAGGTCATTTAGTTTAATGAATGCCATAAATATAACTCCAAATAGCTTCAGTATTCCATTCTACAAGTCAGACATCTCTTTCGGAATAATCCGCTGTTGAAATGCGTAGTTTTCCTCAGGTGGTACTGTTGCTTCAGCAACAGGCAATGTCACAAGTTTACCTTCTCGGATAGCAGCTTCAAATTCAGGCATGAACTTTCGCAAATAACTGACTGCGGGCCACGAAACAGCAATACCGAATACACAGATAGTGTTCCATGTCATTGTATCCACATTCGCAATGTTGTTAGCAACGTTTTCTAACAGTTCAAGATCTTCGTAGACTTCCTCTGTTTCACCAGTATCACCCCATCTACCACTTTCAGTAACACCAAACTTTGGTCGTGTGATAATGGTCTGTCTGCCATTGCCATCAGCAATACGTTGAACAATATCACGTACCCACGGTGTTCCCCATCTGCACGGAGTGCACTGTCCACAAGATTCATGTGCATAGAACTTCATGATATTAAGCAAGCAATCCACGATATTTCGAGTCTCATTCATCACAATGATACCGCCAGAACCTAACATGGATTTGGCAAGCCTAAGTGACGTAAAATCGAGTCGTGTATCTAATTCGTAATGTGTCAAGATCGGTGCGGAACTACCACCGGGGATAACTGCTTTAACCTCTTCACCCCGCAAACCGCCTGCAACTTCTATGAGTTCAGTACATGTCAAACCGAGATCCAACTCGTACACACCCGGTTCGTTGACATCCCCACTGATACAGTAAAGTTTTGTACCGGTGTTGGGATCGGGTGTTGGTGGGTCGTTTCGCATATCTGCATAGATTGGTCCCATCTTGGTATACCATTCAACACCATTACCGATAATAAATGGTAAATTACATAAGGTTTCCACATTCTGTACAACAGTGGGTTTCATGAACACACCTTCAACCGCAGGAAATGGTGGTTTGTTGCGAGGTTGTCCACGTTTTCCTTCAAGCGATTCAATCAATCCTGTCTCTTCACCACAGATATAAGCACCAGCACCAGGATGTGTATAGATGTTTATGTTTAATCCCGTGTCACGAACATTTTCTCCAAGGTATCCTTGTTCGTAAGCCTCTTTGATGGCTGCATCTAACATTTTCTTACCCAGAGTGAACTCACCACGAATGTATACATACGTGGTCTCAATTCCCATCGCATAACAACAGATGAGGATACCTTCAATCAGCAGATGCGGATTTTTCTCTAAGACGTAGCGATTACTGAACGTCCCAGGTTCGCTCTCATCAGCGTTGCAACATAGGTAACGCGGCTCAATATCCCTTGGGACATAACTCCATTTTAACCCAGTAGAAAAACCAGCACCACCTCTGCCTTTCAGTCCAGAATCCTTCACCATTTTGGCGATGTCGTCCGGTTCATAATCAGCAACAGCCTTTTCAAAACCGGTGTAACCGTCATGTTGTCGATAAACATCAAAGGTGTTTATTTCGGGAACATCCAGATGTTCGTAGAGTATCCGTCTTTCTTGAACCATATATTATCCTTTACAAATTTGCCAAAATCTCATCTAACTTTTCTGGTGTCAAATTCTTATGTAAATCGTCATTTACCATAATTACAGGGGCAACATCACACGATGCCAAACATTCAACTTTCATCAATGTGAACTTACCATCATCAGTTGTTCCTTTTGCAAGATTCGTTTCAGAAGCAATGTCTGTACCGAGTTTCGCTTTGAGATGCTCCAAAACCACTTTACAGTCTCGCAATGCACAAGGCAATGTATGACAAACGCGGATAACATATTTACCCACCGGTTCCTCAAAGAACATCGGATAGAAGGTCACCACGTCTTTTACCTTCATCACGGAAAGCTCCAACAGTTCTGCGACATACTTCATCACTGCAGGACTAATGTAACCCGCCTGCTTTTGTGCAAGGTGTAGTGTGGGCAGCATCGCTGCCTCTTTAATAGGATACCGACCAATCAGTTCGTCAAATTCTTGTTTGTTTTCTTCGTTAAACTGAAATGGTGTTTCTATTTGGACAATTTCATCTGACATCTATGTTTTCCTTTTCTTCGCTATCGGCAGTCAGTAATTAGCAGTCTATATGAGATTTGGAACTAATGTTAAGTCCTATTTTTTAAATCCAAATCGCCAGATTAAATAGGCAATAACGGCTATCAGAAGTATAGTGTTTAGGACCAGAAATTGTAAAATAATGGAGAACAGTAACGTGTCAGTTCCAAGACATCCACTAAAAGTTAAACATATACAAACTATACCCAATAAATTCAGTGCTATCTTGCCTAAATGTCTTATATTTTTCATGTGAAACAACTTATAGTAAATTTGCAAATTGTTTGAAGACTTAAACTAAACTCTTATCTTTCTGCTATGAATGCCTCCTGAACTTTGTGTGGCAGTTCAACAAATATGAAATAAGATTCGGGATACAAATAATCTTCCTGAGATTCATCAACGACACGCAGATATCCTTCACAGACTGCATCTTCGTCATGCAGAATTTGATAGAATTTTCGTTTCTCTTATGTCTTCACAACCGTTGTTTTGAATGCAAAGCGCAAATCGGGTTATTATAAAGCTTACTCCATTATTATAAATCCTTCTCACAAATTATACTTTTCCAAGTGTAATTCAATTTAGAATGTTAAGCAAGATTCCAAAGATGACAACTCCAGTTACAGCAAAAAGTGCAATCACCATTCCAGTTGAAGATTCTTGATTATTTTCTCCAACAACTTCAGAGTGTATTAGTGGTGAAGCAAAAGTGAGTCCATCACTAACATTTTGTCCTTGCAATATCATGTGAACAGGCACGGAGATTCGTCCCGGGATACCGTTTTTGGCATAAATGTAGTGGCTGCCTTTAATTCGCTTTAACTGCCAATTGTGCTTTTCTAATAAACGACAAAACGCTTTACCGGTTAACACTTTCAAACAGCTATCTCCATCACTCTGTCATTTTCTGTAATATCCAGTGTGTCAACATCCACAGACAAACACCCTTCAATTGCTTCATAGATGTTTTCAAGCAATTCTTCAAAAGTGTCACCTTGTGTAGCACAACCGACGATTGATGGCACTCCCGCCCAATATCCACCTTCTTCAGCTTCATGAATAACAACTTTTAGTTTCATAAATTGAAATCCATTTCTTCAAAGTTAATTTATCCTATTATGTTGAAAAACGCACCCTCTCTAAACTTCAATTGTACCCGTACTAATGCAGAAACAGGATAATTTTCTTATGGACTTTGTATCCGTTTTTTTTCTAAAGCTTCGATTTTCTGTGTGAGTGTTTCTACCTGTTTTTCAAGTGTGCGATCTTTCTTGCTGCGCCATAAGACCACGACTTGTGGGATACCGACAATTGCCACGATGATGACCATAAGCCATGTGATCAGTTTTTCAACGCCATCCAACCGTCCACTGAGCGATGCGACATCTTCTTTTACAGACGCGATTTCTCCTTTGAGTTCCGATCTTACAGATGTGATTTCACTTTTGAGTTCCGTTTTTAAGGTTTGTATTTCCTTTTGAATTGGCTTAAGTTCCTCGGCTATGAGCAACCTAATTTTATTAAGATCGTTTTGGTCCAACTGACTGATTGCTGGCGTGCTGATGAGCACGATTAACATGAGGGCAATTGTAAAGTATTTCATTTTGTCTTCTTGTGCATCTTGTTAGAATGCAGTGTGTTAACTACTTGTTTTCAAACGTGCTAATTCTTCACGGAGTAGTGCGACTTCTGCTTCTGCGTTTTCAGCACGTGCAGATTCTTGTTCAGCGCGGGCAGCTTCTTGTTCAGCGCGGGCAGCTTCTTGTTCAGCGCGGGCAGCTTCTTGTTCAGCGCGGGCAGATTCTTGTTCGGCGCGTGCAGATTCTTGTTCGGCGCGGGCAGATTCTTGTTCGGCAAATGTCCTAACCCAGTCGTCAGCAATAGGATCAAAAATCCTTATTTCTGGTCCTTCAAGACGAAAATCCAAACCCAAAACAGATGATTGAATCCCACCATCATCATCATCGGGGGAAATCGCTTCATAGGCACCATCTACTAAAGTAAATCCCATCAGCGGAGATGGTAAATACAAACCCTCTGCATCGTATAAGAAATAATCTTGTATCTCCAATGAAGCGTAAATATCCATTTTCTCATTTAAGTCTTTCTTATAAGTACTTTCACTGGAAAACTCCATCACGAAATCGGGTGCTTTTCCTTCTTCCCATGTTTTATATGTAAGACGCATCTTTGGGTTTATGCCAAAACAGACGAGTACGTCTGGAGATATTGACTTCCGGGGATCCCCTTCCCTATAATACATCATGATGTCACCAGAGATATAAACTTCCGACTCTGGTGCGAAATGTGCCTCAAGTGCTTGCAGCGTCCATATTAGTAATTTTAAATGATAATCGCTTGCTGCCATCGGCTTTCCATCTTCTGTAGGGTATAGGTCTACATCACCAGCTGGGACATAAGAAATAAAGGTGTCTTTTGAATATGGGTGTGACATTATATTTTTCCTCAAAGTTTAGAATATTTTCGTCTCCTATTACCCAACATTTATGATAAATTGTATTCCGTTTAATTATAATTTATTTATCCTATTATGTTGCAAAACGCTCTATCACTAAACTTCAATTGTACCTTTATTAAAGCAGAAACAGGGTAATTTTATTATGGACTTTGTATCCGTTTTTTTTCTAAAGTATTTCTGTGTGAGTGTTTCTACCTGCTTTTCAAGCGTGCGATCTTTCTTGTTGCACCATAAGACAACGACTTGTGGGATACCGACAATTGCTACAATGATGACCATTAGCCATGTGATCAGTTTTTCCACACCATCCACCCGCCCGCTGAGCGATGCAACATCTTCTTTTACAGATGCAATCTCACCTTTGAGTTCCGTTTTTATGGTTTGTATGTCATTTTGAATTGGCTTAAGTTCATCGGCTATGAGCAATCTAATTTTATTAAGATCGTATTGGTCCAGCTGACTGACTGCTGGTGTGCTGATGATAGCGATCAACATGAAGGCAATTGTAAAGTATTTCATTTTGTCTTCTTGTGCGTCTTGTTAGAATGTAGTGTGTTAGATACTTGTTTTCAAACGTGCAATTTCTTCACGGAGTAGTGCTGCTTCTGCTTCTGCGTTTTCAGCACGTGCTTCTGCGTTTACTCGTGCCATGGTTTCCTGTTCAGCGCGTGCTTCTGCAATTTCGGCGCGTGTCTGAACCCAGTCGTTCGCTATAGGATCAAAAATCGCTATCTCTGTATTCCGAAGACGGAAATCCAAACCCAAAATAGATGATCGAATCCCATCATCATCGGGGGGAATCGCTTCATAGGCACCATCCACTAAAGTAAATCCCATCAGCGGAGATGGTAAATACAAACCCTCTGCATCATATAAGAAATATTCTTGGATCTCCAATGAAGCGTAGACATCCATTTTCTCTCCCAAGTCTTTATTATAAGTGGTTTTACTTGAAAACTCCATCACGAAATCCGGTGCTTTTCCTTCTTCCCATGTTTTATACGTCAGACGCATCTTTGGGTTTATACCAAAACAGACAAGTACATCTGGAGATATTGACTTCCGGGGGTCCCCTTCTCTATAATACATCATGATGTCACCGGAGATATAAACATCCGGGTTTTGTGCAAAATGTGCCTCAAGAGCCTGCAACGTCCATATTAGTAGTTTTAAATGATAATCACTTGCTGCCATAGGTTCGCCGTCCTCAGCAGGATAGTGAATTGCACCATCTGTAGGGACATAAGAAACAAAGGTATCTTTTGTATATGGATGTGTCATTGTGTTTCTCCTTTGTTGTCCGATGCGTGAAAACGGAGATAATCAACTTCATGTAATTTCGGTATCACTTTTTCTTGAGAACCATTTCCTGATCAGAATAAGTCAGTGTTAACGTATCTTCTGTAGCATCCCATGTATATTCAATGCGACTATCGAATATAAAATTCGATGGATGTGGTGTTAATCCGCTTTTCGATTCTGCTGCCAAATCTGCTTCTAATTCTTCTACAGTTTTATTTACCAATTGTGCTGCCCATACCTCTTCAGGCTCAAGCGTTACTTCAACATCCAGTTTGACATCTTCTGTAGTGATTGTTATGGTGTTTCCTTCTACAGTATACATCCCTATTATCGTGTAAGTTATTTCCTGCGTCATTGAGTGAATAGGTGGGCCCGGGTATTTCTCTGATAACTCAAACATTAAGCTGCCCGATAACGAACCATTAGCTTCAAAAACCCAATTATTTGAAATGAGCGTGTACGCTGGTTGATCTTCCATGTCTTCCGGTTGTACCGTTTCGAATTGCCTGGGGAAAAAGATCTCAAACATTTCACCATTAATTGAGGCAATTTCCCAAGAAACTCCAACAAAACTTAATTCAACATTAATCTGATCATCATCATCCTGATTTTCATCATTTTCACCACAACCGATCAAGGAAATCGAGAGTAGTGCTAACAAAACCATAGCAAAGGTTCCATAAAGTAATTTCATGTGTAAGTTCTCTCCTACAATAAGATTACATTGCTTTTGCGACTGTTTCTAAGCTTCAGTTTTAAGTTAGTATTTTCCCCAAAACTGGATCCGATTTTTCTCTGGGTCTCTAACGTCAAAACACGCTAACCCTTTTTCATTCTCTAATGGTCTCAACCGCAATCCTTTCGCTTTCAAGTCCTGATGAACAGCGCTCACACTTTCAACGTGAAGGATTAACTTTTGCCTACCCTCATTTGGCTTACTTGCACTATGGAGACACAGTTTACACTCACCTGTATCAAACCGGTAAAAACGATTAGCTGGAAATGGTTGATCTTCATCCGGTGTCAATCCGATTACATCACTATAAAATGCAATGACTTTTTTCATATCTTTTACAAAAAGCATTACTCCGCCAAGACTAACTGTCATTTCTGACATATCTCTACCATTTAAGGTGCGATCCAATTTCCCTACTATGTAAGGGAATTATTACCTATCCAACTCCCCTGCAATCACGTTTAAACTCCCTAACACAGCCACCGTATCCGATACCATGCCGCCTTCCAACATGTGCGGTAGTGCTTGGAAGTGGAAGAAACTCGGTGGACGTATCCTAATCCGATAGGCAGTTCCACTACCATCACTCACAATGTAGAAACCCAATTCACCATTTGGTGATTCTGTGGCACAATAATGATCACCTAATGGCGGTTGTACACCATGCCCATCCATCACAATCTTAAAATGATGAATTAATCCCTCAATATGTCCATACGCATCCGATTTTTCTGGCATCATGATTTTGTTGTCTTCTACACAATACGGACCATCAGGCAAATTATCCAACGCCTGTTGGACGATACTACAACTCTGTATCATCTCCTCCATTCGCACTAAATAGCGGTCATAGGCATCCCCGTTGGTACCAACCGGTACTTCAAATTTCATTTCATTGTAAGACGAGTACGGTTCCGCTTTACGAATATCGTGTGAAACACCAGTTGCACGCAAACAGGGACCGGTTAACCCATAATTTATCGCTTCTTCAGAAGAAATTGCCCCAACGTCTTTTGTCCTATCCATCCAAATTCTATTGCGGGTTAGCAATGTATGGGTTTCCTTCAGTGCCTTCGGTAAATTGGTAATGAAATCCCGAGCATCAGTTTCGAACCCATCATAGAGGTCACGGAATACACCTCCGACACGCGTGTAACTTGTTGTCAACCGCGCGCCAGTTGTCTTTTCAAAAATGCTATAGAGTTTTTCGCGCTCACGGAAACTGTACAAGAAGACTGAAAACGCTCCTAAATCCAATGCAGCAGTACCAAGCCACAATAAATGGTCTGCCAAACGAGAAAGTTCTGCCATCAAAATACGGATATATTGACAACGTTTTGGCACTTCAATACCGAGCAATTGTTCCACCGCAAGCACATAACCGAAATTGTTAGACAACGGTGACAGATAATTCATCCTATCCGTTACGACTATGTATTGGTTATAATCCAGATGCTCACCCAGTTTTTCAAAACCAGTATGTAAGTAACCAGCATGGGGTGTCGCCTTCAAAACGGTTTCACCATCAAGTTCTAAGACTATCCGAAGTGTACCGTGCGTTGCAGGGTGTTGTGGTCCGAAGTTGAGAACCATCCTCTCGCCTGTCGTGCGTTCCATCCCAGCTTGCATATAAAACTCCTTTTATATATAAATGTTACTTACTCCAAGACCTGCGCAGTTTTCATGATTAAATCAAGAATTGTGATGAAAATGATGTAATTTTCAACATTATTTGTGTTTCCAGCGCGCTTACAAAGCACGTCTACCGTTGGGTACGTAAGTCCTCTTACTCTTGACTATCTTTAAGTTGTTGCTTGAGATGTTTATATTTAGTGTTGATGTGTTGAAATATATTTTGAACAAGTCCCAATAAGAAACATACAATGCTTACATAAACACAAATGAGAAACGTTAAAGAAATTACATTCATAATCCTAACCGTATTATAATTAATTATTTACAAATTAGGCATTCTGCTTATCAAAATTAAATCTTTCACGTTCACCACGACCCCGAAGCGGATAATCCTTACGAAGCGGATGTCCATCAAAATCATCGGGCATCAAAATCCGCTGCAAATCAGGATGTCCTTCAAAGTCTATGCCAAACATATCATAAGTTTCACGTTCCAACCAATTCGCACCCTTCCATAACTTCGTCACAGATTGAACTTTCAGGTCCTTTTCATGCACAGGTACTTTGACACGTATACGTTGCGTTTCACCTTCAAAAGTGTATAGTTGATAGACAACCATGTATCTTGCGTAGTCATATTTTATCAATTCTGATTCTAAATTAGAATTGTCAACCGCTGTGATATCAACAAGAAATGTATATGCAAGTTCCGTTTTGAGATATGCTAATAATGCGAAAATATTTTCTTTATTAACTACAACAGAAACGCCATTACTGACTTCTACATCAGCCAATAGTGCATCAGGAAACTTTTCTCGTAATCTTTTAAGCACCAACGGTTGTGTCTCTTCAGTTATCTCTTTTTCTTCACTCATTATAAGCAACCTCAGAACCTTTGGGTAATGTGCCTTTGTCAATTTTACGTTGCACCTGCATCACCGCATCAATCAAATCTTCAGGTCGTGGTGGACAACCAGGAATGTAGACATCCACAGGAAGAAACTGATCAACGCCTTGTATTAACGTATATGTATCAAAAACACCGCCACAAGACGCACATGCTCCCATTGAAATAACCCACTTCGGTTCAGGCATCTGGTCATAGATTCGCTTCAACACCGGCATCATTTTGATTGAGATACGACCAGAAACAATCAAAAGATCGGATTGACGCGGAGAAAAACGAATCGCTTCAGAACCGAAACGTGATAGATCGTATTTAGATGCCAAAGTTGCCATCATCTCAATCGCACAGCAAGCCGTACC
This sequence comes from Candidatus Poribacteria bacterium, assembly GCA_963663765.2. Classification (GTDB taxonomy): domain Bacteria; phylum Poribacteria; class WGA-4E; order WGA-4E; family WGA-3G; genus MSPOR6. The sequence continues at coordinate 632,670 of CAXXUA010000005.1, forward strand.
AAAAGGCATCGGCCACAGTGAATTTCTGCGTCCCCAATTCACAACTTTGTCAATTGTCGTTGTTAAGATATTGCCATCTGTAGGTTCAGCGCGATGACCATTTTGTATATCTGTTTTGGCTAATCCCATGTTAATCCTCCTTTTCTCCAAGCATAAATATAACCAAGCAGCAGAATGCCGATAAATACAAACATCTCAATTAAAAAAAACAATCCAATCCCTTCTGTTCCAGCAAAATCTTTAAAAACCACCGCCCAAGGATAAAGAAAAACCACCTCAATATCAAAAATGATAAAAAGCATCGCTATAAGGTCAAACCGGATAGAGAACCTTTGTCGGGCATCTCCGACAGGTTGCACACCAGATTCGTAGACAGATAGTTTAACACGTGTGGGTTTTTTGGGTCCAAGAAGATGGGTAAGGGAAAGGTTGACTGCCGCAAACAATACAGCAAATAAACCTAAAAACAGTATCGGAAGATAATCTATTAACATAAGCTCAATTCTACTTTAAGCCTTCAGCAACAAAAATAATGAGTAATCATCTAATTATCGGTCAATATTCAATTTAATTCTCTGTTGCCCAAAGTAATTTTGACTGTTTGATTAAAATTCGCAACCAAATTAGTCATATTTCTCTATAATTTTACATATTTAGAGAAAAGTGTCAAGTTTTTTTCCAAGAATTATATGATTTTTTTGAAAAGTTGTTGAAAAAATGTGATGAGACTATTCATGTAGACTTGTAAGATTCTTATAGAATGCGTAACATTTTCATCTATTCAGTTGTGAGCTTCACCATCGCCGATAATATGATGAAATTATAACAAAGATACCAAGCGTATTATCAAGATATTGGTAACCGCTACAATCTGGTTCTGTAAAGCGGTGTAATAATGCTAATGAAAATTCCCAAGATTTGCGTGTCAACTTCCAAGTGAAATGGTTTTTTGTGTTGTCTATCAAAACTGCACCAATATCTTCATCACTAATCTGCGCTGAAAGTATACAACCCTCTAACGGAGATATAAATGGCAAAGTGTGAATATCAAGTGTTTTCCCAGAACCCAAAATGATATCGTGTATCGCTTTGTGTAATTGTTCTGCCTTGGCAGGTGTAATTGGAGACATAAGTATCACCGGGTCTTCAGATAGTGGAAAATATTCAAGTTCCATAAATCCTCCTCAAAATATTCAACTTGTCAGTCTTCGGTTTGGCACGCGAAAATATTTCCTATACAAACAATCTTAGTATAAGACCAAAAATTCCATTTTGATAAATTCTACATGGATATTCTTCTATTTGCAAGTATTTCAGCAAAAAACGGGTGTATAAGGTTTTAATTATCAGAACCAGAATTTTCAGGATTGGTAGATTATTTGATTAGAGTTTACCCATCAAGAACCAATGTTTAATGTGTAGTTCTCTTGGTACAAAATCAAGAAAGTTCGTATTTATGGTGAAATTTGAAAATAAGTATACATTTCTACAATTTACGATATTGGCTATCATGTTTAGTATTCTATTCTTTTATTTGGTAGGAGCGACCTCCTGGTCGCGACTGTTTTGATACATGGTCTCTATACGGTCGCGACCAGGAGGTCGCGCCTACCTTTGCAAGTGTGTAATTATTTCCATAACTTACCAAAAATTGGAATGCTCAAGCATCGTTCGCTTATCCTACTGACATACTCCCCAAGCTAAAGCATGGGGGTTCTTAGTTCTTATATTGGAAACAGTTTGAGTTGTTTCCAAACGACTTTTCCTGCTTCCGTGTCTCGTGCCCTTTCCTGAACAGCTTTGGGTCTTATTTGCACTCCACAGGCGTGACTTTCGGTGTGTCCCACCGTAGTTGGTTTCAAGTTTATTGCAGCGTTGACATCTCTATCTATAGACATATCACATTGACTGCAGTGATACATTCTTTCTGAAAGTGTTAGGTCTTTCTTTTTGTGTCCACAACCGGAACAGGTTTTACTACTTGCAAAGAACATATCTGCTTCTTTGACAGGTATACCGTGCACTTCTGCTTTTGTCTTGAGTTTTAGCAGGAAACCGCCTAATGCCGTATCTGACAATGCTTTTGCGAGGTTTCTGTTCTTCAGCATATTCGTAACCTTGAGTGTCTCAATACCGATCGCAGATGCGAGGTTGACAATCTCTGTAGTTGCTTTATGATGTGCATCGTTTCGGATACAAGCGATACGATAGTAGATACGTTCTAACTTGTGTTTTTGTTTGAACCAGTTGTTAGACTTGAAAACTTTTCTACTTAATCTACGTTGTTCTCTTGCTAACTTCTTTTCATATCGTTTCAGGGGTCTTGGATTATCATATTTCGTGCCATCACTCAATGTGGCAAGTGTGTTTATGCCTACATCTATACCAATCACAGGGTGCGTTGAATTATCAACTGCTTCGGTGTCCTCTGTTTCTATGGTGATAGATACAAACCAACGATGTGCTGTCCTTGAGATCGTCACTTTCATAATCTTACCCACAAAACGCAATGATTCAAACATGCTAATCCAACCAATCTTAGGAAGTTTGATACGCTTACCTTCAACTTCTACAGATTGATTATTTGTGGTGAATGCGTCCTTTTTGCCACGCTTCTTGAACTTCGGAAACTTCGCACGCTTACCAACCCAATTCGCAAGCGCAGCAGACAAGTTACCAAATATGCTTTTATTGGCTACAACCTGATCCATATCTTTAGTCCAAGCATGTGCTTTCTTAGCAATATTAAATCGAGTGTTTAACTTTGCAGCGGTTAAGAACTCATCATTTGCCAATGCAGACTTGAAATCTGCCAATGCATGATTATATGCAAATCTCGCATAGCCACACTGTTGTGCAAACCATTTTCGTTGATTGTTATTTGGATTCAATGCAATCTTATGTGTTTTTAGCATGATGATATTCCAGTCCTATGAAGACGTCAGTTCCCTCTACTAAAGGTGTGTAGGTGTTAGTAGCACCTACACTGAACTGGTATAATGAGTATCTCATGTTTTAAACCAAAAATCAAGTTTTTTCTTGACACAAGCACTTAGCACGACTACATCCCACTACCTAAAGGTAGGGGTTTTGTCGTGATTCTTGATAATCTTATAAGCTTGAAAATCTTAGTTCAGTGAAATATTACGGTTTAACATCCTTCACACAACGAAATCCCAGTACAGATTCCGTTCGATCCGGAAGATAATAACCTCGATCATATACGGTTATATGTCTTTTCGTATCATTCCATGATCCACCACGTGTTGACCGATGGTATCCTTTATCATCTGTTTCAAAATTAGATACAATTTCCGTAATACTGCCACCTTCAATAGGATTTTTGTACGGTGATTTACGATAAAATTCCCAATTAATTTCATCAAGACACCACTCCGAAACGTTGCCTGACATATCATAGAGACCGAAACCATTCTCAAGAGATGCACCAACAGGAACTGTATCTCCAATATTACTACTACGGTAGTTTGCTTTATTCGCATCAATTGAATCACCCCACGGATAATGTTTACCGTTCAACCCACCCCTTGCAGCTATTTCCCATTCCGCCTCTGTTGGCAAACGTTTACCTGCCCATTTTGCGTAAGCCATGGCAGCATACCAACTTACGTATGTAACTGGATGGTTTTCTTCCCCATGTGGGTAGTTATTCCCATACCAGTCGTATAAGTAATCGCCATCATGGAATTTTGGGTCAATCTTTGATTTACGCCATTGTGGATTTGCAAGGATAAACTTCTTATATTGTGCGTTTGTCACCTCAAACTTGTCAATGTAAAATGCATCTACATAAACTTTATGTTCTGGTATAGTATATTTATATGCGTTCTTACCTTCATATCCCATATTAAATTCACTTGCGGGAATCATGACCATTCTATCATTTTCAATTAAATCTACCGCACACCGAAAACCAGTATCCGGACTTGTTGTATTTGCCGAATCGCTGCCGCGCCCATCCACAGAAATCTCTCTTGGACTACTGATCCAGCCGCCTCCACGTTTTACTCGTGGACCGTTCATCAAATCTGCAGGGGGAATATTTTCAAAATTTAATATAATCTCGGTAATGCTTTCAGCACCTGCAATGGGATTATTTACAGGTCTACCACGTGGATAAACCTTATAGTAAATACTAATATATTCATCAAGACACCACTCGGAGACATTTCCAGATACTTCATACAGTCCATACCCATTCTCGGGATAAGTGCCAACAGGTACAGTATCACCTATGATATCATGATCAATACCAATACGATAATTTGCTTTATTTTCGTCGTTCACATTGCCCCATGGAAAATATTGATCTTTTGTGCCACCTCGCGCGGCTTTTTCCCATTCTGCTTCAGTCGGTAGGCGTTTCCCTGCCCACTTCGCGTAAGCTACCGCAGCATACCAACTGACATTAGTTACAGGGTGGTTTTCTTTATCGGGAGGGTAATTATTGTCAGTCCAATGGTGTAAGTATTTACCATCATGAAACTTTTTGTTGATGTTCTTTTTCTGCCATTCTGGATTCGCGAGGATAAATTTCTTATATTGACCATTAGTCACTTCGTATTTGTCCATGTAGAAGGCATCAACATAAACTATGTGTGCGGGTTTTGTAGATTTCAATGCTCCCGCATCATCATTTCCCATCTTAAATTCACCTGCAGGAATTAGTGCCATATCTTTCAGATTAGGTTTTTCTTCTTCGTTAGGATAACAGTGAAATGATGCAATAGTGAATAAACATAATAGTATCAAAAACAGTGTGAAACATCTCTTTGTCATTGCTTATACCTCAATAGTCTTATCAACTAAGTGATCTAAAACTGTGTATTACAGTTTAGTATTGTCTTAGGGTGATAGTCTATTAATTACCCAACTACCCTCTTTCAAATTATAACGAATGCGATCATGCAGACGACTTGGACAACCTTGCCAGAATTCATACATGTTTGGAATCAGTCTGTAGCCACCCCAATGTGGTGGGCGCGGAATTTCAGCACTTGTATACTTCTCTTTAGCTATTTCAAAGTTTTTTACCAGATGTTCCCGTTCAGGTATTACGATACTTTGACGTTCTGCCCATACTGCAAGTTGACTATCAATCGGACGACTGGCAAAATAGGCATCTGATTCCGCTGCTGTCATCTTTTCAACTATGCCGTTAATCCTTACCTGGCGATCAAGTTCCCGCCAATAGAATACCAGTGAGGCATGCGGATTTATCGCTATCTCTTTCCCTTTTTGACTGTCATAGTCTGTATAAAAACAATATCCGTTTTGATCGTACCCTCTGAGCACAACCATACGCGCAGACGGGATGCCCTCAAGTGTTGCTGTTGCAAGTGTCATCGCATCAGGCAGGTCAATCTCTGCTGTTATCGCCTCATTAAACCATATTTCAAATTGGTCAACAGGATTTTCCGCAATGTTACTTTCAGCCAATCCTTCACGAGCTTGATATTCCCTTCGAAGTTTATTATTGTCCATTTTATTTCTTCCAGTAATTCGGATAAAAAAGAATAAGCACAGTATAAAGTTCTAAACGACCCAGCAACATGCAGAAAGTTAATACAAATTTACCAGCAGCATGGATATGCGCATAATTATCTAAGGGACCAACATCACCAAGACCAGGACCGATGTTACCCATCGTAGCAATAGTGCAACCCGCAGCAGTCACTAAATCTAAACCCAAGGTCGACATGATACATGTTACTATAGCAAATATTCCTATAAAAAAGAAAAAGAATCCGAGAACATGTGTGAGAACTTCAGACGACACAACTTTGTCGTTAACACGAACCGGCAATACTGCATGCGGAAAAATTAACCTCTTGATTTCCGCACCACTTTGCTTAATAAGAAGTAGGAAACGCAACTGTTTCATACCACCACCCGTTGATCCAGCGCACCCACCATAGAACATCAGCGTGACTAAAATAAACTGCGACAACGCTGGCCACATTTCAAAATCTGCTGACCCGTATCCAGTTGTTGTTGTGATTGACAGAACTTGGAAAGATGCATGACGTATAGAATCCCATACGGAATCATACACAATTTCACCTGCTTCGTTTGCAAAACGAACTGTATTCCAAGATACAAGTAAAATACTTGCAAGAATCACGCTACAATAGAATCGGAATTCGGTATCTCTAAAGTAACTTTTGACATCACCACGGAGCGCACGATAATGCAATGCAAAATTGGTGCCAGCAAGAAACATAAAAATAATGATGACGACTTCAATATACACACTATTGTAATGTGCTATGCTGCCGTTTTTCGTAGAAAATCCTCCAGTCGCCATTGTCCCAAACGTATGGCATAGTGCATCAAAAAGGGTCATGTCCCCCAGCCATAACAACAATGTTTCCAGTACTGATAAAAGGATATAGACTCCCCAAAGTAATTTTGCTGTTTGTGCAATACGGGGCGTGAGTCGATCTGTCTGCGGTCCTGGTGCCTCCGCACGAAACAGCTGCATACCTCCAACACCCAGCATCGGAAGAATCGCTACTGCAAGCACAACAATTCCCATGCCACCCAACCAATGACTGAAACTACGCCAAAACAGCATTACATGTGATAAGTGTTCAATCTCCGTGAGAACTGTCGCTCCAGTAGTAGAAAAACCGGACATAGACTCAAAATAGCAGAAAGAAAATTCCACCCACGAAGTGCGTCCGGTTTCTGAGAAAACTCCTGCAAATAGATATGGAAATGAACCAAACAAAGCAACTACAACCCATCCTAAAGCAACAATTGCAAAACCTTCACGTATCCCCAGTTCGTGTTCAGCAGGCCTCACAGTGAACCGAAGTATCAAACCAGCACATAAGGTTAATACAGCCGTGTATATAAAAGCAAATAGGTCTTCTTTCGGTTCACCCGCATTGAAATAGTAGTATAATGCAATCCCTAACGGTAAAAGCATTGTACCCGATAAGAATATCAATAGGTTACCAAGTGTGTGAAAAATCAGTTTTCGACTCATAAGGGCCAACTTAAGTATAAATTTTAGTCACAGGACTGATGTAATATCTGATAGACATATACACAAGGTAGGAAATAAGAAAACATAAACACGTTATATAACAAGACTTTAAAAATGTCATAGAATATAATCATATCAAAATATGAAAAAATGTCAATTCAATTCTCTATTTGGGGTGTGTAAAGTTTTTGTAGAAACCCTGATATTATAGTGGATTTTAGAATTATTTTTACACTTTCAGGTGTAGGAGGGAACTCCGATTCCCGACTATCAAGGTGTTCAGTCGCGATTCGGAGATCGCTCCTACAGAAAAAGTGTAAAAATAATTGTATATTTCACTATAAAAGAAGTATCTAAAGTTTCTATCAAAGCTCAGGGTTATTTAGTTTTAAAAACTCTCAGTTATCAAGTTAACTGCGAGTTTAGGTTTTGAAGCTAAGTATTTTATCTCATCTGCTATACGCGTTATCCCAGCAAATCGCAACACTGCTAAGGCTGTATTTCGCAAAGCAGCCATGATTTGTGGAATAGCACCGCATCGGACAGACGATGCGTCTTCTCCAAGTTGAGTATCACGCATCCAATGCGACTTGTTCTCTATTGACCAATGCCCACGGCGTAGCTCAAGTAAACGTTGGGCAGAAGTTTCTTCGGGTGTCAGACTTGTAATACCATAATGGATTTTGGTTTTTTCTTCTCCTGTTTTCGTGTTTTTGTAAGTATAACGATATTGGAACACTTGTGCTATACCTGGCCAATCCAGATATGCGTTGAGACTTGTGCTTGCTTTCAAACACCTTGTCTCTATTCTACCATGTGATTTTTCAGAAGTCTCGTGAGTGTAAATAGGGGCTCCCAATTTAGGATGTGGTGTGTTATCAGAAAGCGTGTCTGGAACGTCTTGAAAGAGTTTTTGGATCTCATCGTAAAGGTCCGGTTGGTTCTTTTTGACAGGGAGCACATAGTCTCCATTACCCTCTATGATGGCGTGGCAGAAAGGTCGCTGTGTCAAAAGTGCGTCTGTTGTGATGACTTTACCACTCACATCAAAGTTTTTGAGGATCTCTGTTGAGATCGGTATTTCGTTGGTTTTATCACTGACACCTTTTTGTGTCAGTGTGACGCCTAACTCATGAGACACAACAGAGAGTAAATGGCTTATTGTCGCACCACTTTTCTTACTGGCACGCATCGTTTTACCGTCTATAGCGACTGCGTCAAGACAACCTTCTAAATCAGGTCGATTTTTACAAACGTCTTCTACCCAGTCTGTAAATGTCTTTTCAACAGCATCAGCATCTAAATCTTTTAGAACATTATGTATTGTTGCGGGACAAGGTGTTTTCTTGTGTGTAAAACCGAGTGTCCTTGCGAGGTTTGGTTGGGTTCGGGCCCAAGTTGCGATGGATGTATATCCTTTATGTCCAGTCATAAAACCAATAAGGACAAGTCCGAGGATTGAGTTCAGTGGGTGTCGTTTTCCTTTATTGTTGCGCGGGTCTTGAATTTCTGCTAATCTATCTAACAAGTGTCGAGAGTTTTTCTCTGGCATTTTTCACCTCAAAGGTAAGATTTTTTAGGTGAAGTATAGCAGATATAGCGCGATAAATCACGCTATATCTGCATATCCAAAAATATTAACGATTGTGATAAAAAACAACCAAAACTCCTAAAACTAAATAACCCTGATCAAAGCTTGCTTGACGTAAGGGAACTGTGGACATCGTAGGGGCGAGGTTTCCTCACCTACGTAAAACCTCTGTTTGGGCGGGGAGACCCCGCCCCATAGGCGTCAATTTAAGAAAAAAGTGTTGGTGTTTCTCTTGTGGGAGGGGTTTTCAACCCCGATTTGAGAGGAAAAGCGCGTAAAATCGGGGTTGAAAACCCCTCCCACAAGAGATCAAAATCCTTAAATTGACGCTTATGGGGCGGGGAGACCCCGCCCCTACGCACAGTAACCAAAACTTTACACACCCGATTTCCGCTGCTAATGAGACATTATCACATGAAATCTGGTATAATATCTCCCAAATTTTATGTCTTCAATCAGCAATAAATTAACTTGATAGCATCAAGAATATAGTGTAAACTGAAGCATACTTAGTAAACACAACATATCATCCTAAGGTAAGCTTACTTATGATGATAATCCACAAAGTACTTCCTTGTTCTACAGAAATGGGATAATTCCAATGCAAAAACCCAATATTATTTACATTCATTCTCATGACACAGGAAGGTATGTTCAACCCTATGGACATGCAATTCCTACGCCAAACATACAAAAATTAGCAGAGGAAGGAGTTTTATTCCGAAACGCCTTCTGTGCAAACCCAACCTGTTCTCCTTCCCGTGCTGCACTACTTACTGGACAATATGCTCATAGCTGCGGGATGGGTGGACTCGCAAACCGTGGTTGGAGTCTACCCGTACCTGAACATCTCATCCCATATACACTAAATGATGCCGGTTATGTGACTGCATTAGCAGGTTTCCAGCATGTTGTCCGAAAAGTGCAGGATACAGGTTACAAGCGAATCTTAGCACAGGAATACGGAAATGCTGGAGCAGAACAACGCGCTTGTCAGTTCCTTGACGAAAAACCGAATGAACCATTCTTCTTAGACATTGGATTTAGCGAGACACATCGCAAAGCAAAAGGTTTTGATTCGCCTCCAGATGGTGAACCAAAGACAGACCCACGCTACGTTAAGCCTCCACCAACATTCCCTGACAATCCCACGACACGGCAGGATATGGCAGAATATATTGACGCTGCACGTAGACTCGATATGAAAATGGGAAAAGTATTTGATGCGTTGGAAAATAATGGTCTTGCAGAAAATACACTTGTGATTTGTACAACAGACCACGGATTAGCTTTTCCTCGTATGAAATGTCACGTTACCGATCACGGAATCGGTGTGATGTTGATTGTCCGAGGTCCCGGTGGGTTTGATGGAGGAAAAGTCGTCGACGGGTTAGTTAGTCAAATTGATCTTTTTCCGACTATCTGTGAATTGGCTGAGATTGAAGAACCTAAGTGGTTACAGGGACATTCTATGGTACCACTTGTTCGTGGTGAGGCTGACGATATCCGAGATGCTATATTTGCTGAAGTGAATTATCACTGTTGTTATGAACCACAACGTGCAATACGTACAAAAAGATGGAAATATATACGACGATTTGATGACGCGGAAAAGTGGGCGTTACCTAATTGTGACGACAGCATCAGTAAATCATATATGCTGGAAAATGATTGGGCAAATCTACCTGTGGAATCAGAACGACTATATGATGTTGTCTTTGATCCATCTGAAGCACACAACCTTGTAGGTGATCCTAATTATACAGAAGTGTTAACAGAAATGCGTAGTCGTTTGGAACAATGGAGAGTAGAGACTGATGACCCTGTCAATGAAAATCAGATAATGGTACCGCCAGAAACCGCAGTCTTAAATGATCCATCAGATGTTTCACCAAGGGACAAAAGTTATCCAGCAACAGAGATTCTCTGATCTTCAGATATGGATTCAAGGTTAGGTTTTTCGTTTTCTAACGGTACAATCGAAAGCCGGCAACCAAGTGCATTGAGGATAGTACCGAGTGTGTCAATATGTGGTGCTTTATCGCTTGAAAGTATCTTTAGCAAAGCATCTGGAGACATGTGTGTCCGCTTTGCCAACTCGGTAATACCGCCATGAGCTTCTGCAACAACTTTAAGTCCGCTTTGCAACGTAGTTACGTTCTCATAGATTTGGTATTCATCCATTATAGCATCAAGAAAATGTATTGTTTCATCACGATTCATGGAAAGTCGTTCAGTCAGATATTTACGCCAATCAGATTTCTTTTTCATCGTTGCGTCTCCTTGAAATCTCTCCAAAAAGTTTTTGCACGTTCAATGTCGCGTTGCTGAGATGTCTTATCGCCACCACATAATAAAAGAATGATCGTGTTATCCACTTCACCAAAATAAATACGATAACCTTTACCGACATGTATTCGTAACTCATACACTCCTCTACCCACTGATTTGTAATCACCTAAATTACCTGATTCAAGTGAAATTAGCCGTGCTTCTATCCTTCCTTGTGCCCTTATATCTCGTAATGATTCAAACCAATCGGTGAAAGGTGCTCTCCCGTTCTATGTTCTATAGAATTCTAATTCTCGTGGTCGTGTTTCAGGCATTGAGTTATGTTGCGATGATCTCCATGTTAGTATCTATTATACCAAATTAACGGAATTTATCTTTTTCCAACGGTAGGTGCGGTTTCCTAACCGCACACTTAGCAAGACGGATTACGTTAATTGGGTATTACTTGGTATCTGTATTTGAACAAGCGATGTCGGTTTGTAACGGTTCAATTGAAAGTTGACAACCAAGTGCATTGAGGATAGTACCGAGTGTGTCAATATGTGGTGCCTTATCGCTTGAAAGTATCTTTAGCAAAGCATCTGGAGACATGTGTGTTCGCTTTGCCAACTCGCTAATACCGCCTTGAGCTTCTGCAACGTTTTTTATACCTTCAAGAAGAAAGGTGTATCACCATCACCTTGATATTCTTCTAATGCTACATCAAGATAACCAATCGCGTCTTCTCGGTTAGCAAGTTCTTCCATTAAATTTTCATGCAAAGTTCTAAACTTTTTCATGTGTGTGTTTCCTTATACCAATTCAAATAAATCTTGTCTCATTAAGGAATTCTACTGTTTACTGGCAGGGGGTTACTCTCTTCGGTAGGAGCGACCTCCCGGTCGCGACCGGGAGGTCGCTCCTACCAGATTTCCGCTGCTAATGAGACATTATCACATGAAAATGGTATTACAATGTCTGTCTATTACCGACGCGGCGTAAGAATCAAAAGCACAATATCCAAAAAAGTTTCGCAAACTCCATCAAAGAATAAGAAGAAGGATTGAGACAACGATTAGTCAACTGACCCAACAGTTCAATGTTTCACGAATACGTGCGCGTTCTCATTGGGGAATGCTGACACGATTCAACAATAAGTTTGCGGGTTTTACACTCGGTGTCTTCTTGAACAAATGTTTAGGACGCAAGTTGATGGCATTAAAGGATGTCGTCCACGCATAAACTTACATAATAGAATTTGTTGTATTACATATGGTCATTTAGCACAAGTCGTTAATAAAGAAAACTGGCTGCAAAAACTTTACTGTTATGCTTGTCTCAATCCTTTACTGTTATGCTTGTCTCAATCAAGATAATTTAGTATAACACGTTTACTCTCGTGCGCTAATTTTAAATAGGTAACGAATAACATCTGAAGATCGATTTCAACAATAAAGAGCTTCTTAAAATTCACTTGTCTAATTGCACTATACATGATACGATAATATTATTCTAATGTAGCATAACTTGTTAGGTTGTACCATTACTCATGTTTATGGAAGGAGAATGTGATAATGCGGCACGAACTCACCGCAGAACAAATTGTTTTTTATCAGGAAAACGGATACCTTGTCATTGAGAATTTTCTTTGCCCTGACGAATTAGTAGAATGGCGGAGATGCACGGATGAAGCAGTAACAGACCGACTCGGAAACTCAGTTGAAATTATGACTAACCAACTGGACCCAGCGAATTTTTATGCACATGTCTTTACGCAGTGCTTACGTCTATCCGATACTCACCCAGGTATGCGAAAGTTAGTGCATGACCCCAAAATTGGACAGATGGCAACGCAATTAGCAGGTACTGAAGGTATGCGAATTTGGCATGACCAAGCACTCATTAAACCACCCAACGGAAACCCAACTGCATGGCACCTTGATGTCCCATATTGGTCGTTTGACTCACATAATGCGGTTTCGTTCTGGGTTGCATTGGATGACGCAACATTAGGAAATGGTTGTATGTGGTATATACCTGGTACACACAAGACTGCTCGTTTTGATAATGTCGGCATTGGTGAAAACATCGGTGCATTATTTAAAGTATATCCTGAATGGAAAGAACTTGAACCTCAATCTGCTCCATGTCCAGCGGGGTCTATGGTCTGGCACAATGGATTAGTTGCACACGGGGCTGGAGCAAATATGACGTTTTCACATCGTAGAGCGATGACATGTGGGTTCATGCCTGATGGATGCACCTTTAATGGAAAAAGAAACATCCTCCCTGAACCATACTTCAACTCATTAAAAGTTGGGGACGTACTCAACGACGATGTACAGAATACACTTGTCTGGCACAACGATTGGACTTAGATAGAATTATTAGCATCACTTGACAATTATAATTAGGAAAAGGAGAAAATAGAGAATGGCAAAACAACCAAATATCGTTTTATTGGGGGTTGATTCCTTACTCGCAACACACATGAGTTGCTACGGGTATCACCGAAAAACAACACCACATATTGACAAGTTTGCTGAAAGTGGTACACTCTTTGAGAAAACATATAGCGCACACATACCAACAACAAGTGCCTACGCATCAATGCTTACCGGTATGGATACATTTGGCACACAGGTTGTTGCACTACGACACAAAGGACCTCTCAGAGAGGAAGTGAAAACATTAGCAGAAATCCTAAGAGGAACAGGTTACGATACCACTTGTGTGGGATTCGGAGGACCAAGTGCCCGAGGTTTCGACACCTATCTTGATTACGCAAATTGGGGTGCGGATGAAACTGGACGCAGCCCAAAGGCAGAAAACCTTAACAAAACCACACTCCCTGAGTTGAATAGGTTAATTGACCAGAGTGATGAGAAACCGTTTTTCCTGTTCCTACGACACATGGACCCACATTCACCTTACTTGCCTCCTGCCCCCTATGAACGCATGTTCTACCACGGAGATGAGTGTGATCCAAACAATAAATCTATGGAACCTGTGATGTCATTCAAACCGTTCTGCGATTACTTTGCCTCATGGATGCCTGTAGGTATAACAGATAAAGATTACGTCATTGCACAATATGATGGTGCAGTCGCATATATGGACGCTTGTATTCAAACACTCTTTAATGCTCTTGAAACACGTGGGATGTTGGACAATACAATCGTTATTCTGAATGGTGACCACGGAGAAACCCTCTATGACCACGAATGTTGGTTCGACCACCACGGACTCTACGATGTAACGTTACACGTACCGCTCATAATTCGCTATCCTGAACGTATACCAGAAGGTAAAAGAGTCTCTGGATATAACCTACATAAAGACCTTGTACCTACACTACTTGAATTAGCAGATATTGAGACTGATATTGATTTTGATGGTAATAGTCTAACACCTCTAATTCGCGGTGAAATTGCTTCTTATGATAGCGAGTTTTATATCACTGAATGCACATGGATGCGGAAACACGGATGGCGAACACCTGAATGGAAACTCATTGTCGCACTTGAACCCGATTTTCATTACAAACCACCCGTTGAACTCTACAATCTCATTCAAGACCCTGATGAGAATGAAAACCTTGTTCAATCACACCCCGATATTGTCAATGTATTAGAAACACGAATGAAGAATTGGATTCTCAAACGTGAAAAGGAAACAGGATTACCAAACCCAATAATGCATCAAGGAGATTGGCACGGACACAAAGGCATAGGGGCATTCAAATCTTCTGATCAGGCATATAACACATTACATATCGGAAATCCGGGTGAAGCAGCACGTTTACAAGCAAAGTCACGGGATGAATAGCAATTAGTTATCAGTTGTCAGTTGTCAGTAACGAGATTTCAGATTTATACTCATGCTTCTTACTAACAAATGACAACTAATACCATTTTCATGTGATAATGTCTCATTAGCAGCGGAAATCTGGTAGGAGCGCCCTTCCGGTCGCGACCGTGAGGGCGCTCCTACCGAAGAGAGTAACCCCCTGCCAGTAAACAGTAGCATTCCTTAATGAGACAAGATATATTTGAATTGGTATAACAACTGACAACCATTAAAAAAAGGAAAACGAAATGCCAGATTACACACGAGATGAGGTATTAGCACAACTTAGGTCGGAGTTAGACAAAGGCAAATCCTTGCTTGCAGTTGGCGCAGGAACAGGTATAACGGCAAAATTCGCAGAAAAAGGTGGCGCAGATCTGATTGTTATTTACAACTCTGGTCGCTATCGTATGTCAGGTTTCGGGTCATGTGCAGGACTCTTAGCATACGGTGATGCAAATGCAATTGTTATGGAGATGGGAGAACGCGAAGTTCTACCCGTTGTACAAGAAACACCTGTTATTGCTGGTGTTAACGGGACTGACCCAACCCGGAGGATGAGCAACTTCCTAAAGCAGGTACGTGATGTAGGTTTTGACGGTGTCAATAACTTTCCTACCGTCGGCGTGATTGATGGCACTTTTCGTGTAACCCTTGAAGAAACTGGAATGGGATTCTACAAAGAAGTTGAGACAATCAACATCGCACATGAGATGGATCTGTTCACTATCGTCTATGTATTCAATCCAGAAGAAGCAGAGAACATGGCGAAGGCAGGTGCAGATGTAATTATCGCACATATGAACACTACAGTCGGCGGCACAATCGGGGCAGAAACTGCTTTTACCCTTCAAGACGCAGCAAAGCGTGTACAAGAAATTTGTGATGCAGCAATTGCACAGAATCCTGATGTGATCTGCTTGTCACACGGTGGTCCAATCGCAAAAGCACAAGATGCAGCGTATATCAATGAGCATACAGATACTGTTGGTTTTGTTGGTGCATCCAGCATTGAACGATTTGCATGCGAGGAGAGTATTCCAAAAGTTACTGCTTCATTTAAAGAATGAATTTCTCATTACAAAGATATTTCTTTTTTCTTCAATTTATCACTTAAATTCCACTTAAAAAAGGTAGTTTACACGTGCATTCAAAAAGACTTTTGTTCATTACATTTGCTCTCATTTTTGGTTGCTGCTTCAATTGTTTAGCACAGAAACCAAATGTCCTTAAACATGGGGGTTCAATCCAATCAATAGAATTTTCACCTATAGATGCATCGCTTGTTGCCAGTGCCAGTGATGATCACACAATAAAATTATGGAATTTGCAAAATAATACATCAACAACACTCACTGGACATACAGACAAAGTTAATGCTGTAACGTTTTCTCCGAATGGGAAATTTCTCGTGAGTGGTAGTAATGACCGGACTATAAGAATCTGGGATGTCCTGAAAAAACAGAATTTAGCTGCGCTAAAACATATATCATCAGGAGATACCACATCAACTATCATCTCAGTGGCATTTTCCCCTAATGGAGAGATGCTGGCAAGTTCAGGACATCAAAGTGTAAAACTATGGAAAACTGACAACTGGAGTGAATTGTCTACTTTAAAACATGACGATTGGGTGCATGCAGTGGTTTTTTCACCCAATGGAAAACTCCTTGCCTCCGTAGATGGAAAAAAGATAAAGATCTGGGATGTCAATAAACGTCAAGAAATCGCTCAATTGGAAGCCGATGAAAACTGGGTCGGTGCAATCGCATTTGCACCTAATAGTGATATCTTTGCAAGTGCCGGGTCAGAAGGAAATATCAAATTATGGTCTGTATCAAATTGGAAAGTTTTTAGAGAAATTAAAGATGTTTCCTCAGTATCTGACCTTGCCTTTTCACCTGACGGTAAGAACATCGTCAGTGCAGGACAATCAGTAGTCGTTTGGTCTGTTGAGAACGGTAGAAAGGTTGCATCATTCACAGAACACACTGGCTGGGTGATGGAAGCGGCATTTGCACCAGATGGAACGACCATCGCAAGCGGAGGACTTGACGATGGAAAACTATATGTCCAGAAGTTAACATCTTCCAAAATCTCACAAGGTGAACCAAACACCGTACGACTAATCTATTTTGTTCCAAACGACCTTTCACCACAACCTGACATGGGCACAAAATTAGATAAACTGATAAAAAACGTTCAGAAAATATACGCCTCACAGATGGAATATCACGGATTCGGAAGGAAAACATTCAAGTTTGAAACTGATGCTTCTGGTAAAGCAGTGGTACATCATGTAAAAGGTAAGTTTGAAGACAAATATTACCAAAAAAAGTCTGGGAAGGTTTGGACTGAAATTGACAAACGATTCGACACACACAATAACATATATCTCGCTGTTTTAGAAAGCCGTGAAGAACTCCTTGATGGTTACGCATGTGGGTTTGGTGGAACACGGGGTAATTTCGGTGGAACCGTACTTATCCCCGCATCTGGAAGATGTTTTTATGAAATTGCTGTGACCGTTCACGAACTTGGTCACGCCTTTGGTTTAGCACATGATTACCGCAACAATCTAAAACCTTGGGTAGATTTATTTTCCAATGAACCGATGACGACATCTCTCTGTGCTGCACAGTGGTTAGATGTACATCGTTACTTTAACCCTTATGAAAAACCTTCCAACCAACGTACGAAAATACAGATGACAACACCGACGCGAGTAGAAAACACCGATAAAGTACGTTTCCAATTTACTATTACAGATCCAGATGGACTTCACCAAGTTCAATTTCTATTACCAGATTCTCACAATTCACCTTTCTCAAAATTGCAGGATTTTAAAGCTTTGAATAGCAAAAAAGAAACTGTTGAGTTTCTGACTAATAAACTAACACCTAAGACAAAATCTGTATGGGTACGTTGTATAGATAAGAATGGATATTTTACCGTGAAAAGATTTCGCATCAACACACAACCTCTACTTCCATCCCCAAGAACTGTTTTAATACCAGATGTCAATTTAGTTGCTGCCATACGAAATGCTCTTGGTCTGTCCTCAGATGACCCAATCACGCAATTGGATATGCTAAACCTATACGGACTTAATCCGTTCGGAAACTTTGATGCCAGCAATCAAAAAATAACTGATATTACTGGTATAGAACACGCAACGAATTTAACAAGCCTAAATCTCAGCAATAATCAGATTAAAGATATAAGTCCAATTGCAAAAATGAAAAACTTACGTGTATTGAAGCTTCATAGAAATCAAATTACCAAAATAAAACCAATTACAGAACTGACTAACTTAATAGAATTATCTTTAAAACAAAATCCAATTGAAGATATATCGCCTATAAGAACGCTTCTTGAAAGGAACCCAAAACTCCAACATGATGTATGGCATCATTTATACAAGGTAGATAAAATAACCGGACCATGGCTCTGGATGATTGCACCAACAGAAAAAGGACAAGGTGGTGCAAGTGCCATTGATGTCGATTCACTTGCTGTAATGACAAATGGTGTTGTGACTGAAAGCATTATTGCAAAAAATAATGTCAAAGAAGGTGATGTCGTTAGTGATCGCTTTTGGAAACGAGCAAAAATTAGTGCTACCAATGATGACAATCTAAATAAACTTGTTAAGCAAATCGGTTTCACAGATGGAATAGATTCGGCTTCTATAACAAATGGTATTTACGTCCAAGATCATAATGCTTATGCACACATCACGCTTAAGTCTGCTACCGATCAACCAAATGTGAGAATGTTTGTTGGAAGTGATGATGCTATAAAGGTCTGGCTAAATGGAAAAGTAGTCTATAAGAATGCAATCAACAGAGGGGCTAAAAACTTTCAAAACAGTTTCCTAGTTGATTTAAAAGCGGGAGACAACCTACTATTGGTTAAAGTCGGTCAGAGCGGTTACAAATGGAGTATGTTTGTCGGCATTAATGCTGATATAACTATGAAGTAAAAATATAGGATAATATGGTCTTGTAGGTTGAGTTAAATTTGCAAACCCATAAGTGTCAATGAAGTGCACAATCCTTCACCCATTGTAGGGTGAGGTCTTCAGGGAATGCTAATAAGTAATCATACCGTTAAAGCTGAACGTTCACAGTAGCAAAGGGTAAAAACACATGCAGAGCATAGCAGAACATTACTTACAACAAGGCATCGAAAAAGGCTTTGAACAAGGTGAAACACGAACCAAGCGCGAAGATATTCTGAAACTCTTACAACTCCGATTTCACAATGTACCAGAACCACTTGCTGATACAATTCGCAGCTTTGATGACCGCAACCGACTTGAAACGCTATTTGAAAAAGCTGCCACTACCCATACGCTTGAGGAACTTCGGACAGAAGTTGACGCACTCGCTGATGATCAAAAACAGAACGAAAGTTCAGAATAAAACAGTGCAAGATATAGTTCTTGGATTTTTCACACAGCAAAGTCTCTATTTAACATACACCAATCTATTCATGCGCTTAAGGATCACTAATGCGACGTGCTAATCACTGTTGCTAAGCCAAGGTAAACTATTGAAATAGTGGAGATACTAATGTTCAGTAAAGTAGACGAGTTTCAATTACTAAATGCGGATGATGCCGAATTAATGCGTATCAGCAAAGAAGGCACACTGTCCCTAAATCTAAACGAGATGCAGACAATTCAATCCCATTTCGCATCACTACAACGCAACCCTACCGATGTAGAACTCGAAACAATCGCACAAACTTGGTCAGAACATTGCGTTCATAAGACGTTCAAAAGCCTGATACTTTATTCCGAAGATGGTAAAGAAACAGAACAGATTGACGGACTTTTTCCAAGCTACATCCAGCGCGCAACTGAGGAGATAGACAAACCATGGTGTGTCTCCGTTTTTTCTGACAATGCGGGTATCATAGAATTTGATGGAAAATACAATCTCGTCTTCAAGGTAGAAACCCACAATCACCCATCCGCAATAGAACCTTATGGTGGTGCAGGAACAGGAATAGGTGGCGTTATCCGTGATTCACTCGGCACAGGACTTGGCGCGAAACCTATTCTAAACACTGATGTTTTCTGCTTTGGCTTGCCAGACACCCCTTACAATAACTTACCTAAAGGAACTCTCCACCCAAAACGTGTGTTCAAAGGCGTTGTCGCTGGTGTCCGAGATTATGGTAACCGTATGGGTATCCCAACAGCAAACGGGGCTATCCTATTTGACACTCGCTACACCGCTAATCCACTTGTTTTCTGTGGAAACGTTGGACTAATTCCAATAGATAGATGCGACAAATCCGTTGAACCAGGTGACTTAATCGTTGCTGTCGGAGGACGCACTGGACGCGATGGAATACACGGGGCAACCTTCTCCTCTGCAGAACTTGATGATACTTCCGAAAAACTTGGCAGCGTTGTTCAAATCGGCAATCCAATAATTGAGAAGAAAATAGTTGACGCATTGTTACAAGCACGCGACCTAAACCTTTACCGATCAATTACAGACTGTGGCGCAGGGGGGTTCTCATCTGCTGTCGGAGAAATGGGTGAAAATACGGGTGCAGAAGTCCACCTTGAGCGCGTTCCTCTGAAATACGATGGATTGGCTCCATGGGAAATATGGCTATCAGAAGCACAAGAACGGATGGTCATTTCTGTTCCACCAGAAAATCTGAATGAACTCATGGCAATCTGTGAAGCAGAAATGGTGGAAGCAACCGTCCTTGGCAATTTTACAGATACTCATAGATTGCAAGTATTCTTTCAAGGCTCAGTAGTAGCGGACTTAGACATGAATTTTCTGCACAAAGGTCTACCACAACATATCAAAAAAGCCATCTGGCAACCGCCACAACACAAAGAAATGCAATCACGAGATAGCAAAACACAAGACTACACTGAAGACTTATGCAAACTCCTCGCAAGTCCAAATATTGCCAGCAAAGAATCTGTCATCCGTCAATATGACCATGAGGTACAGGGCGGAATCGTTATCAAACCTCTCGTCGGCGTGGAAAACGATGGACCCAGCGACGCATGTGTAACGACACCTATTATCGGTAGTGAAAAAGCTGTTATCGTAGCAAACGGTATCAATCCAAAATATAGTGATGTTGACCCGTATATCAGCGCAGCATCAGCGATTGATGAAGCACTCAGAAACATAATAGCAGTTGGCGGCACAATTGAAAAAACAGCATTGTTGGACAATTTCTGTTGGGGTAATCCTGACAAACCTGACCGCTTAGGAGCATTGGTTCGCGCAGCAAAAGCATGTTACGACATCGCAACTGCTTACGGTACCCCATTCATCTCTGGCAAAGATAGTCTTTACAACGAATACCGTGACACAACTACTGGAGAACAACGCGCAATCCCTTCAACCCTACTCATATCAGCAATCTGTGTAATGCCTGATGTAAGCAAAGCAATTACAATGGATGTAAAATCACCTGGCAACCTAATCTATGTTATCGGTAATACTTATGCTGAGTTAGGAGGTTCTCACTACTTCGGTATACACAATCACATCGGTAATACTGCACCACAAGTACGACCCAATGATGGCAAACTCACAATGAACAGTCTAAGTTTTGCAATTGACAATGGCTTAGTACGATCCTGTCATGACTGTTCCGAAGGTGGAATCGCAGTCGCAGCAGCAGAAATGGCTTTCTCAGGCGGCTACGGTATGTCATTAAACCTAAACAATGTCCCAATAGGTGAGGAAATTCCTTTTAATGATTTTCTGCTATTTTCAGAATCAAACAGCCGATTCCTTGTAGAAGTTGAACCTGAAAACAAGAACTCTTTTGAAAAACACATCACTGATGTCTCAATCGGGTGTTTAGGAACTGTAACTGATACTTCAGAATTCATCATCAAAGGTTTAACTGGTAACACAATAATTGAAACAACCATTGACAAACTTAAAGCGGCATGGCAAACACCATTGCATTCGTAACTTTTTAACAATTGATGTGTTTTATCCAATAAGGAGAAAACATGAAACCAAGAGTACTTATCCTTCGAACAGCAGGAACCAACTGTGACATAGAAACAGAGGTTGCATTTCAACTCGCTGGTGCACATACCAATTTAGTGCACATTCAAAACATTATATCTGGTAAGGCTGACCTATCTGAATATCAAATTCTCGCAATCCCCGGTGGCTTCTCTTATGGAGACGATATTGCTGCAGGTATACTTCTGGCAGTTGAGATGAAACATAAACTTAAGGATGCACTCAATCAGTTCGTCGCAGACAAAAAACTCATTATAGGGATATGCAACGGATTCCAAGTCCTTGTCCGTACAGGATTGTTACCTGGGGTAGAACTCAAAGCACAAAATGTCAAAAAGGAATCAACACAACGCACCACTTTGGCAATGAACACATCAGCGAAGTTTGAATGTAGATGGGTAGAATTGGAAACACAACAGAGTCCATGTGTTTTTACAAAAGACATCAAACAACACCTATATCTTCCAGTCGCACATGCTGAGGGCAGGTTCACTGCTCCACCGGATGTACTAAGACAGTTAGAGTCAAACAACCAAGTCGCTTTACGATATAAAAATGGATCACAGTTAACCTCAGATAAGACTACCTATCCAAATAATCCGAACGGTTCTGATGCTGATATTGCAGGTATTTGTGATGTAACTGGTAGAATATTTGGTCTGATGCCACATCCCGAAAGGTTTTTGACCAAATGGAATCATCCCCGATGGACGCGCGAAGAACTATCAGATGAAGGTGACGGACTCGTTATTTTCAAAAACGCTGTCAATTATGCAAAAGCAAACCTATAATGAACAACAGATTATCACAGCGACTGCTCCCCTTCTATATGAAAATGCCTGTTTTTTTCGCGTTTATCATAATTACATTTCTGGGACAGGTGTTATGGATTGTTGTGATTTCAATGAATGAGAACATTGATCTACGTTGGTCAATTTTGGGTTATGCAATTGGGATTATTCTCGGTTTTGTGCAAGGAAAGTGGACTGCACTACTTTGGGAAAACTCATTCCTACAAGTGTTAAAGCGTGAAATCACATTTTGGGACGCAAAAGGTGCAAAAAGTCTAACATTCTTTACATGTCTGTTGCTCGGGTTGCCAATCTTAGGAATTCTCTTGATAAAATCTACAGCAAAGTTAGCAGGAATACAATCTTACATTTTCGGTTTTATCGGGGCAATGAATCTCGCACTGTTTTTGTGGGTTCGACGCATCCCAAAGTAGACATATCTATTCTTATGTATTTGTCAATTCTGCTTTTAGTTTTCCTACTCATTTGTAATTATTATTTTGTTTTTTTCAGATATATCCCACACACCTACAACTGCAACAATAAACCCCACAGCACATAGAAACACACCGTAATTGGTTTCATTGATATCAAGGTCCCAACTATCAGCAAAAAACAATACAAAAAAACAGATAAGACCTACAATACTGCTTAAATACACAAATAATTTTGATATTCTTACTATTGATTCTCTGTATAAGAAAAGACTGGTGAAGATAATAAGCAAGGCAGCAAGAAACATCACTCTAACAGAGAACACATACGCATTAGAATGTAAACTATCATTAGCCAGTACAACACCAGAATCATCGTCACCCCAAGGCAATGCAAAACTAGATAAAGCTATTACACCTCCCACAAGTATAATTAACCGCGAATACTGTTTCATTCTTCATTTCCGTTGCTTTTTGTTTTATTTTCATGTATATACTGGTAATCAGTGACATTCGTAGTTTCCATACAACAGAAAACACCAATCAATGCAAGGATAAAGCCAATAACCGCCACGAACCCACCATATCGTGGGTTCGTTAAGTAATTATCTCCAACCTTAAAATTTAGACTATCGCCAAGGAAAAGTACTAGGAAACAGCAAATTCCCATGCTGCTACTCATCAAAACTAAGAATGTGGACCAGGACCTCCATTGGGTTTCCTTGATGTATCTAAAAATACCAACACCTATCATAGTCAAAGTCGCTATGAAAGATATGATAAAAATATTAAATCCTTTATCAATACTGTTTAATACCAAAACGAACCCAGAAGACAAACCAATATTGTAAAGGACGATAGCCAAAATACCAGCAGAATTAAGTGAAAAAATTAACTTACATACAAATGCAATGACTACGATAATTCCTAAAAAAGTCATAAATTGAATTAAAATAAACGAACCCCATACGCCAATGATTGCTAAGAATAATAAAGTCATCATAACAATAAATAATGAACTTGCAAGAGTTATCATGATTACGGATGTAAGATTCAATTTGGATTGACGCTTCAACTTATAAATCCCAATAACAAGAAGTGTCAAAGCTGCAACCAATCCAATTGTTAACAACGTTGCTTCGCCGCTATTTGCAAGCACAGCACCTGAGTGACTATCGTCCCAAGGCAACGCAAAACTAAATAAAGCTAATACACCTCCCACAAGTATGATTAGCCGCGAATACTGTTTCATTTATCATCACCGTTTGGATTGGTATAAACATCAGGGTTCTCTGAAATCCTATTAGGTTTAGGATAGAGTAATTGACCGACGATTACAATAATATACCCAATAGCAGTTAGAAACGCGCCATACTTAATTACGCCATCATCTAAGTCTATACCGATTACATATTTCTCAACATAAAATAGGACAAGAAAACAGCAGAGTCCAACACAGCACCCTATGATAGCAAGATTCCTAAACAGAGACATAGAACGCGATCCTTGATTAAACATAAGAATGATGGTGCCGAGAACAACTATAGATGCAATAAAAGAAATGGCACATACATTAACTCCGGTATTGACTAAATAGAGAAGTGATATTATAAAAAAGATACCACCTGTAAAAATCATAAGCAGTGACAGAGAAATAAGGGCTGGATCCGTTCTTGATATCCGTTTCAACATATAGATGCCTATCATCAACACAACTAATGACAGTACAATCGCAGATGATGCTTGCCACACCCCAAATTTCACTGCAATAACACCAGATACTTGGTCTACCCAAGGTAAAGTAAAACTAAAAAATGCTAATATACCGCCAGCAAGTGAAAGAAACAACGGAAACTTCTTCATTCTTCCTCATCCTCAGCTACTATTTCGTAATCCGGTTCATTGTCTGTTGGAACGTTATAGTTGGATTTTGGAATACCAAGTGAACCGATGAAGGCAACAATAAACCCAACAACTGCACCATAACCACCAATCTGTAAACTGATAACGTCTTTTAGATTCTTATCCGGAAGTGAAGATTCTAATATCTCACCCGCTAATTTCATACCTGCATTAATACCTTGCATAAAACGTAGGAGTGACAACAAGACGAATAAACCCCCTACAACACTACATATCAATACAGGAATTCTTGATTTCCATGGTGTCTTCTCATAGAGCATGTATATGCAAATACCAATAATTGCAACAAGAGCGAGAAACGATAGGAGGACGGTAGCATTTCCACCTATTGCTATATCAAATCCTGATACTGACTTCTCTAACGTCATATTAGGCATTAAATCTCCAAGACCTAAAGCTGACAAATCAATTTTTATCCATGGAAAAAGGAAGCAGAGAAAGGCTATTCCTGCTCCTAACAACGGAATCTTAAGGGTATTCTGTTTCAAGGTGTTTTCCTTATATTGTAGTTGTATTAGCGAATTCAGATTAATTGTTCAAAACATATTTTTGATAAATTAACGGGCTCCGCACGCCTGCAGACATGCTTGCATGTGTCCTCTTGATTCAGCTGCGATTGTGCAGCACTGCTCCAAACTGTATTCTCTTGCACCAATAACTTCAAGGTTCAACGGACCAGTATACCCATTTTCATGCAATACACGTATATATCCGACAAGGTCAATTTCACCGCGTCCGTTTGCCTGCATTTCAGGAGTTCCAGGACCGCGTTGTGTTCCCTTGCAATCACGGATATGAACATGTTTCACGCGGGACACAACTGCAGCGATGGCTTCCACAGTATTTTCACCTGCGCGGTGAATATGAGATGGATCCATATCTATTCCAAAAGCAGGTGAAGAAATCTCTTCCATAGCCCGAAGCGTAGTCGGTGTATTATAGATGCTCGCTCCTACATGTGCCTTCACACAAAGCGTAACACCATAATGTTCTGCACGTTCAGATAGATTACCAAGAGAATCTATTACACCAGACCAAGCAGATTCATCGTCTGACGAACCACCAGGTCCACAGTTGACAATCGGTATCCCAATCTCAACCGCTGCTTGAAAAGCAAGTTCCATTCTCTCAGCATCCCGTGAGGGTTGTTCCATTGCCAACAACTCAAGACCGTACTCTTTTGAAAAACGTTTGATGTCATCTGCGAGTTCTACCCAGTTTGCAAGTACAAGATGTTGACTCATCCCATCAATCGCAGAAAGTTCTATACCGTCGTAACCTGCTATTGCAATGTGCTTAAAGGCTGTCTTCATGTCATAACCACCAAAAAGCACAGAATTTGCTCCTAATTTCAAATGTATTTCTCCTTCTAAAATGCCGTCAGAACCATATTATTAATTAATGTTATTTTAATATTTTTAGAATTTACACACAACGGTAAGCGAGCTTTTATGAAGATTAAGTTATTCAGGACTTACGCACACAACGGTAGGCGCGCTTTGTAAGCGCGCTGGAAACCGAAAAAATGCTGAAAATTACACCATTTTCGTCATAATTCTTCATCAAATCATGAAAACTGCGTAAGTCCTGTTATTAAACGGGTTGTATTAGTTTTCACAAACCCGGTAGGTGCGGTTTCCTAACCGCACTGTTGGGACTTGATGTGTAAGCGCGCTGGAAGCACAAATAATGTTGAAAATTACATCATTTTCAGCACAATTCTTGAATAAATCATGAAAACTGCGTAAGTCCTGATAATATTGAAAATTACATCATATTTTTCATAATTCTTGAATAATAACATCAATATTGTATAACTCCTGAGTATTATTCTAAAGTCCACTCAAGGTCGGAAGTGGGTGTGGACGTACCAGGATCCCTCCCTGTTCATAAGACTCCATCGCTGCCCATGTGTATTCAAGCGCAGCCAAAGCATCTCTACCGGATGCACGGACTTTTTCCTTTGGCACTCCGTTAGTAATGTCTTCTAAAAATGCGTGAATCCTTAATGGGAAGGTCTGTGAAAAATCCTTAATGCCTGAATCCGTGACGACAACATCTCCACCTTCAGGTGCACCGGGTGAGGGCCAAAAGGTAACCTTCTCAATGCAATTTTCAATGCAGAATGTCCCGCGCGTACCAGCAAGCTCAACACTCCACCAACCACCGAGTCCGAAGGTTGCATCACCACGTTGACTAAGTAGATAACCGATACATCCATTTTCAAAGCGAAGGTGAATGCTGTTGATTGACACCATCAGGTCCCCTTCACGCCGCCTAAAATGTGGACGATCCATAAACGCTTGCACATGCGTCACATCACCACAGAAATGACGCATCACACTAAACGGATGAGACAAAAACGCCTTCACATGAAAATATGGAAAACCATCTGAACGTGGGGCTTTTGAATAACTGTAATTGAACTCACCACCAGCAAAACCCATCTTGTGAAGGATGTAGACCATCTCACCAATCTGTCCCTTCTTGATATATTCCATTGCCTGTTCAGCAGGAGGAGTAAAATAGTGGTTGAGATTACAACCGAGGTAAAGGTCCTTTTCTGAGGCTTTTGCAACCATATCCCGTGCCTCTCCGATGTCATTTGATATCGGCTTTTCAACAAGCACATGTTTGCCTTTTTCAAGTGCCTCCATAGTCGGTTCATAATGCCAACTGCCGTTCTCATTCCCACCCGTAGTAACATCAACGATATCTAAGTCAGGTTCCCCATCAATCATATCCGCTAAGCTATAATATGCTTTTACTCCCAACCTTTCTGCGGAACTGTCTGCACGTTCCTTTACAATGTCGCATACCGCGACAAGTTCTGCTAAATCATCATTCGCATGGCAATTTGCATGATTATTTCCTATGCCGCTCATGCCTACAACACCAACTTTTAATGCCATTATTTATTTCCTTCCAATAGGTAATTATAATCTATATTACCACATTTTATACGGTTAGAGTGTGTTTGTCAACAAATATTCAGAGGCATTCAATTGTTGATGTTTGCGCCTAAGAGTGTAAGTGCTATTTTATGTCTTACTGCAAAATAGCAGAATACATAAGCTATTTCAGTAATAGGTTTTGCCATCTATGGCGCCTGCGTCTTATCTTCTGTGTAAATAATTGCGAATACATCAGCTGCCCACTCGCTGAGTGTTTTTTCTAAAGCACTGATGTCTTACTTTCAGGACTTACGCACCCAACGGTAGACGCGCTTTGTAGGCGGGGAATGCCAAAAGGCATTCATACCGTTGATTTGGCGCTGGAAACCGAAAAAAATGCTGAAAATTAAACTATTTTCGTCATAATTCTTCATCAAATCATGAAAACTGCGTAAGTCCTGACTTTTTGAAACAATAATGGACTGTTGAGGCATAGGGTGTCTTCTGATAGGTGAACCCAAGGGCTACAACGAGTTTGGGCGGATAAGCGCACCCTTATTCTGCGATGGCACCATAACTACAATATCCACACATCATGGCGACTACAGAAAGACCTAAGATAGCAGGTAGCGGATGTCGTTTTCCTTGTAGGTTGCGTTTATCAGGAACTTCTGCTAACATATCAAGTAGATGGTGAGATGCTTTTTTCGTCATTATTACCTCCAAAGCATAAATGCTTATATATTCTTTGAGGCAAAGTATATCAGATATAGCGTGACTTCTCATGCTATATCTGATATATACAGAATCTGCACAAAATAATATCGACAATTGAATGCCTCTGATTTCTATACCCTAACCGCTGGAGATTTCACATCTACACGGAAGATGTGAATAAGGAAGTAGGAAGTGAAGGATAATGAAGTCTTTCAAACTGGAAACACGAACCAAAATCTTCATCATGTTGATCTGCGGATGTCTTGTCATCTTACTTGACAGTCCGACTTCGCTATTAGCATGTTTTGTGGCAAGCCTTCTACTTGTTTCGTCTTCATTTCCATCATTCAGACAGATCCGTTTGCTGTTGATATTTCTATTCTTTACAACATGGGGATTGATCTACAGTCAAGGCATATTTTACAATACGTATCCTCGAACGGTATTAGTTACACTTGTACCGGCAGAATTCCCACTAATTGGGCAGTGGACAGGTGGGATACGCATATATCGTGAGGGTATGTTTCATGGGATTATCCAATCACTTAGATTTAATACCACACTGGTCATCGGTTGTTATATAGTTTGGACTACACAACCACGCGACCTTCTGCTGGCATTAGGGCAGTTGCGTGTTCCGGGAGCACTTGCCTTCATGGTGACTTCTGCTTTGCATTTCATACCAGTGATTACAAGTGAAGCTGCTGCAGTCATCCGTTCTCAAAGATTGCGAGGTTTTCGTTTTCTAAGATTTAATCTTATATCCACTATGCAAAGAGTCATCAGTAGTTTCAGACCGATTTTAGCTGGGAATATACGACACGCGACAAATCTTGGTGAGTCAGTTGAAAGTCGCGGATTTTCAACTGAGAACGCCGACCAGAGAACATCATTGCAAAGTTCACAGATGGGAAGTTGGGATTATTGTCTGCTTGGACTGCTGTCCTTAAGTTTGATAAGTGTTATCGGTTTGAAATTGATCTATTTTTGTTATGCAAACGGAATATACTATGGTTCATGGTTGAGAGGGATCTATACATTTACGCGAGAGGTATTGTAAAGGAGGTGCATTGTTCTACTATCGTCCAACTTCCCATGCCAAGTGTTGCAACTCTGGACCGATAAGTTTTTCCCAAGCTAAACGCACAGCAGCATTTGATCCGGGCGTAGAGATAACAACCTTACCACGATAGACACCTGCCGTCGCACGGGATAACATCGCAGCCGCGCCAACTTGGTCATAACTAAACATCCGAAAAAGTTCTCCAAATCCCGGTAAAGTTTTCTCCAATTTGCGATTGAGTACGTCAAAAGTAGTGTCACGCGGAGCAATACCAGTGCCACCATTGAAAATAATGACTTGAGCATCACTTTGAGACATTTTATCCAATACATCAGATACTTGATCAGGTTCGTCTTTGATGATTTGATAAGCAGTTACTTTGTTACCTTCTGCACTTAGTTTTTCACGCAAGAAGTCCGCGTTTGTGTCTGTTTCAGGTGTGCGAGAATCACTCACGGTGACAATCGCAACTGATACAGGTCCTTCTTCAGCTGCAATCTCCCTATGTTGTTGTGTACTTGTCGATGTGTTCATCAAATTTCCTCTGTTAAGGCAGGACTTACGCACCCAACGGTAGGCGTGCTTTGTAAGCGCGCTGGAAGAACAAATAATGTTGAAAATTACATCATTTTCATCACAATTCTTGATTAAATCATGAAAACTGCGTAAGTCCTGTAATGTTTTTATTGGTTAGGATAAGTTTTATCTAAATGTCTCGGCATAGTAAAGAACGCACCTAATGTTTCTTCTGTAAGAGTCAGCTGAAAATCATCCGGTTTTGGATGTCCAATCACATAAGCAGTGATACCTGACGATTTACATAACTGAATGGCTTGTTCTGTCGGGTACTTTCCTGTTGTCGGTTCATCGGTCAATATCAATATATAACGTTTCGCGAAGGGACTAAATTTTACTTGAGGTAGTCCTTCAACGATAGCATCAATGAGATGTTCATCACCACCAAAAGGATCTCCCATTAGATTTTCAATAATGACTTCATTTAAGGGCATCTGTTTTACATCCACACCGTCAACGGTTTTAATAGCGTCTTTTGCTTCAGCAAAACGAATCAATCCGATACGATATTTCAACGGAAAGATTGAAAGTCTCCCAATGAGAGTGCTTAATCCGAGCATGACAGCTTGTGATTTTCCTCCCATACTTCTGCTATAGTCTAACATGACAACGATGTCAACATTCGGTCTTGCAATAGAATTAGAAGCGGTACCTGGCTGTCCTCCTATATAAACGAGAAGACTATCATTATCTTTTCTGAACGTATAAATCTGATTGTTTTCTTGTTCAGTCATTACCCATCTTTCAGAACGCCGTTGCATAGACGCTATAGAATCTTGACTAAAATTACAGTTTTGAGGGTGGTTTCCTGCATAGACATGTAGCGTATTCTCAACTCTTTGGATAGCACATATTTTTTGGTTTGTTGGATCACATATCACCCACAAGTCGCTTTCCTTTTTATCCAAGACCGTTGCGTTTTCCGAAAGGGAAAGATCCGAATTTAACGAAACTCCATTCTTTACAATTTCCTTTTGTATTGCTTGCAAAGAGATTTTACCATCCGGAACCGGAATTGGTAATTCAAACTGTAAACTGAGGCTAAACATAGACTTGTTTGCACTCTGACGTATATCAACGGCTATATCACGAAATGATTTGAGAAGTTTTTCGTTGCCTGCACGATTACTCGGTAGTGAATTTGGGTTGTATGTACTCCCGGGAATAACTTCCCATACACCACCAGTCACTTCTGCTAATTTCTGTTGAAATGGTTCTGGAAATCCAAGTACATTCACTCTAATTTTATCAAATTTTGATTTCTCTATTACTTTTGTCTGCATATTACTTTTTGAATCTTTTCCTCTATAACTGGTAGAGGCAGGTTCATCAGTAACAAGTATTAAGTGTTTATTAGCATCTGCATGAAACTCTATGAAATTTAATGTGTCAACAAGGGCGTCAAGAGCATTTTCGTCACCACTGAGTTGAACTTCTTTCATACGCTTACGAAGAACACCTACATCTGGCATCAGGTTTCTCGTTCTGATTTCTTGCCCTTCCTGTCTGACACTAAACTCTGACATACCCAGATAATATTCAATGTTAATACGATCAAACGCATCTGTCATACTGTAAAGATTATTGGCAACTTGCTGTATGTTGTCTTGCATACTTGCACTCGTATCAAGAACAAATACGACATTGACTTTATCACCTTCTCTTGTACCAATTATGTGATCAGCAATACGCTCAAGTGCTTCTGCAAAAGGATTAGATTTATCACTGTTCCCCGATTCATCACCCTTTCCTCCAATTCCATCAGCAAAACCTTGACCTATGTCACCGATGTCAGCAGTTCCAGTAGATTCAAGCCTGTTGAAACCACTTTTTCCATCACCTTTGACGCGTTGTCGCAGGCTTTTCGTGCCTTTACCAGAAGTAATTTCAATTGGGCTTTGAACAGATTTGGCAATTGCATCTTCTCGTTTGATTAACTGCTGTGATTGTGTCGTGACATCAGGGAGTCTTGTTGAAGTATCTGAAACTTTTTCTGTTGCACTGTGCATGAGGACCTTGTCCGATGGTCGCACTGTTTCATCAATCAGATTTGATGCTGCTGTAAGTTTTACATTTTGAGGTCGATAATCTGCAAGTGAGTCAGTACGTTTTGCTGTCATTACTTTCTTTGGCATTGGTCGTTTTAGACTTCGTCGATTAATATCAGGTTTATTTGTATCAAAAATCTCTACGCCGATAACATCGTCATTGTTGTAACTCAGTTGCGTATAATAGAAAAATGTCAGCAGTATTGCTAAACAAACATGAATAATTGCGGCAATCAGGCAGGCATTCAATGAACGTTGTTTTTTTCCTTTCTTAATCATGGTATGCTCCTATAAGAATTTGTCCAGTTGAATGCTTCTCGCTCTTTGAAATGTATTCAGGACTTACGCAAAAACGGTAGGCGGTGAATGCCTAAATGGCATTCATACCGTTGATTTGGTGCTTTGTAAGCGCGCTGGAAACCTAGAAAAATACTGATAATTATATCATTTTCATCCAGGACTTACGCACACAACGGTAGGCGTGCTTTGTAAGCGCGCCGGAAACCCAGAAAAACGCTGATAATGGCATCATTTTCATCATAATTTTTGATTTAATCAAGAAAACTGCGTAAGTCCTGTCATCATAATTTTTGATTTAATCAAGAATAATGCGTAAGTCCTATGTATTTTTAAGATTATATCAGAAACTATTGTAATTTTCAAGGTTGATCAAACGAATGCAAAGGTATTCAATTGTCACAATACATCTTTGTGGGAGGGGTTTGTAACCCCGATTTGTTATGCTGGTTCTCTGAAATCGGAGTTGCAACCCCCCACAATAGTCCATTTTGGATAATTGAATGCCTTTGCGAACGAATGGGTGTGTAAAGTCTTTGATAAACAGAATCACATATCACACAGATTACGCAGATAAAACCTATACATCTAATCGTATTCCTTATACCAATTCAAATAAATCTTGTCTCATTAAGGAATTCTACTGTTTACTGGCAGGGGGTTACTCTCTTTGGTAGGAGCGACCTCCCGGTCGCGACCGTGAGGGCGCTCCTACCAGATTTCCGCTGCTAATGAGACATTATCACATGAAAATGGTATTAGATAACGCTTATTTTACGCAATTCTACATCAAGATGGTGTCTTATCCGAAGTATCCGTGTTGTCCATGATTCTGAAATACAAATGCCAAAACTTTACACAACTCATTTACTATGGAAATTTCTCAACAAAAAATAGTATAATAACATCAGGACTTACGCACCGAACGGTAGGCGGGGAATGCCAAAAGGCATTCATACCCGGGGAATGCCAAAAGGCATTCATACCCGGGGAATGCCAAAAGGCATTCATACCGTCCTACCATTTGTGAGATAGGTCGTAGTAAAACAATCTTAACAGGAGAATATATGGATACGAATGCTATAAAACGAAAGTATAAACTAAGTCCAGAAGAACGATCTTCTTGGGAAGAAAATGGTTACTTTATCCGATATGATGTTTTCACAAAAGAAGAAAACGATGTACTACGACATATTGCTGATGACATTGCTACCGGCAAAAGACCTTTCGCAGCGAAAAACATGCATAAAAACGCCTTGGTCATAGATGGCAAAACCGATGCAACTGGTATTTACGCTATGCACTGCATACATCATATAAGTCATTATTCTCCTGAATTTCTGGAGCGCACACGCGACACACGTCTTACCGACCCAGTTGTTGACATCGTTGGACCAGACGTTCTCGGTCTGAATAATCTTTATATCTGGAAACCACCAAAAATCGGATTGGGTTTTCCATGGCATCAAGACCGATGGTATTTCAACTGGCAGTATAAGGTTGTTGCTACAGTTGGCACTTGGACTGCTATTGATGAATCAGACAAAGAAAATGGATGCTTATATGTCATCCCCGGCAGCCATAAGCATGAAGTGTTGGAGCATGTAAATCTTGAAGGTTTACAACAAAATGAATTTAAACAGGCAGTCGGTGCGCGAGATGAAGATGGGATTGCAGTTGAAGTGCCGCCTGGAGCCGTTATTTTCTTCAACAACAAACTCCTTCATATGAGCACTCATAACCACAGTGATCGTTTTCGTAGGTGTAATGTCGCACATTATATCAGTGCAAAATCGGAACGCGTCCCAACAAAAGATGATACAAAAGTTAGACCTGTAATGTGGATTCGGGGTAAGATATATCCAAGTTTTTCATATAAAGTTTATCGTGATGTCTTGACTATTCCTGTGTCTGTATAATATTATTTCTAATATATAATGTCTCGGCTCATGTATAATTTAAGTGCGATTTAATATAATTGTGATTTTTGTTGAGTTGTGTTATAGTGTAGCGTATGGATTTTCCAATACTATCTTTGATTGATGATGAACGTGCGGAGGAATGGTTGCTAAACCATTTCCACCCTCAAGGTTTATTCTGTCCCCATTGTGAAGCCAGCGTGGAGGAGGCACGCTATTTCCGAACAACAAAAACAAGTGGCTTGAAGGTATACCGCTGTAATAAATGCTCAGGTGTGTATAACCTATATAGTGGGACAGTATTTGCTCACAAGCGTTTTCGACCTGCACAAGTTGTTTTGCTCTTACAAGGTCTATGCAAAGGCTTTACGACTTCTCAGTTGGCACGCGAGCTGAATATTAGTCGTCAAACAGTGCATTATATACGACAGGTTCTGCAGACATCTGCTCAAATGCTTCAACCAGAGGCTGTTTTACCCGATACTGAAACTGAAACAGATGAGATGTTTCAAAATGCTGGTGAAAAAGGAGAACCGCATCTTGACCCAAAGGATCCACCGCGTCGGCGCGGGAATAAACGCAAAGGTCATGGCACTTATGAAAATGATCGTCCCCCTATTATCGGCACGGTGGGTCGTGAAAGTGGTCTCGTGTGATTGCGTGTCGCACATCACACCGATGGTGCGACACTCTCAGCCCATGTGCATCAGTGGACGCTGCCGACTGCTACCGTATATACAGATGGATGGCGCGGGTATAACGGTATTGACCGCCCCCATGCAATCGTGTGTCATAGTGATGGCGAATGGGCAAGAGATGACGATATGGATGGTTTTTGCGAAACCCACATCAATTCGATTGAAGGCGTATGGACAACGGTCCGCAACTTTCTACGCCCATTTCGCGGTGTTCATAGGAAATTCCTCGCAGGATATATTGCTATTTGTGAATTTGCTATTAATATCAAGTCTGTCACTGTTGAATTTATATCAAAACTTGTCCAACGCACTTAATCATAACATGAGCCAATGTCTCTTATGTAGCAATACCTTCGCCAATAATAGACATTCTGTCAGATTGTGCGGTCAGTTGTAGCACATTCTTCCAGATTGTGCGTGTAGTTGTAGCACATTCTTCCAGATTGTGCATATAAATTATTCTGTCAGATTCTATCGTCAAATTAGACGCTATGATAAATAAAAATACTTCAACGAAAACCTGAAGTTATTTTTATTTATGTAATCCTAACAATATCACAGAGCAATGGTAGATCAACACTATATACTCATTCAACTGAAGCACTCAAAAATGGCGAAGGTATTGTTATGTAGTACAGACTGTTAGTTTGCGCCGTATTAGATTACATTTCACAATTACCTGTCATGTAACATCATTTTTTCAAAATGGCATATCATACTAACTATGGTGCAAAAACCTTGAGGACATTATCTTCACTCTTTGAAACCAAATCCTAATATGAACTTATCCTCAAAAATAGGTGTTGGTGTTATAGGTACTGGAAGAATCGGAAAACTGCACATACAACACCTTGCGCAAAATATACCAGAAACAGAACTCCTTACAATATGTAGCTTTGACACAAAGAGTTTGAAATCCCTTGCGGAACAGTACAGAATTCAAAAGATTACCTCTGATTATCATACCTTAATGGTCGATACGCATATTGATGCTGTTGTCGTTGCTTCATCAACGGATAGCCACGTAGAGATTTGTCAAGCTGCAGCAAAAGCAGGTAAGCATATTTTTTGCGAAAAACCAATTGCTTTAAACCTAAATGAGATTGACCAGATATTGTCAATAACTAAGAAAACAGGAGTCAAGTTTCAAGTAGGTTTTAATAGAAGGTTTGACGAAAGTTTCATGCGTGTTCGGGATGTAGTTGTCTCAGGTGAGATTGGGGAACCACACATATTACGTATCACCAGCCGAGACCCAGAACTTCCTCCAATTGAATACCTTAAGGTTTCTGGTGGGATTTTTCTTGACATGACGATACACGATTTTGATATGGCACGTTATCTCGTCAACGATGAAGTTATTGAGATCTATGCTGCAGGTGGGGTGCTAATTGAACCGAAAATCGTTGAAGTTGGTGACATAGATACTGCGATCATCACGTTACGTTTTCAAAATGGTGTGTTCGCAACAATTGATAACAGCAGAAAGGCAGTTTACGGATATGATCAACGGGTAGAAGTATTTGGTTCAAAGGGAATGGTTGCAGCAGGAAATCCGTTGTCTCATACGGTAACTATCAGTGGAAGCACTGGAAGTTATACCTCGCCTCCACCCCCGTTTTTCATTGAGCGATATAAGACTTCATATCTGTCAGAAATGCAAGCATTTGTTGGATGTATTATAGAAGATAATGAACCATTAGTTACCGGTGAAGATGGACGTATACCGATTGTGATGGGTTATGCTGCAGAAAAGTCAATACATGAAAATCGTCCTGTTTTGTTGTCTGAAATTTCATAATAACCCAAACTTGAATTACTCGTGACCACCAACTTCACCTATCTGAATTTCAATTTCATCACGATTACGAATCCGTTCTACAAGACCGTCACGAATATCTACAATCCTATCAGATACATCAAGCATCTTTAGGTCGTGTGTTGCAGAAATTACAGTGACACCTTGTTCCGTATTCAGTTGTTTAATTAGGTCAATGATTTCGCGTCCAGTAATCGTGTCAAGGTTTGCTGTAGGTTCATCTGCAAGGATGATACTGGGATCATTAGCAAGTGCTCTTGCGATTGCAACACGTTGACGTTGACCGCCAGAAAGCTCATCAGGAAGGTGATACATTCTATCACCTAAGCCGACCCTATCCAGCAGTTTTTCTGCTTTTTCGTTACGCTGTTTTTCTGGGATTCCAGCAAAGATCATGGGTAAGGTAACATTGCCGTGTGCTGTACGCACATTCAGTAAGTTGTAACTTTGAAAGATATAACCGACGCGGTGACATCGAAACGCTGCAATTTGACGTTGGGAAAGCTGCGACATATTCTGACCATCAATATATACGTCACCTTCAGTGGGACGATCAAGCGCTCCGATCATGTTAAAGAGTGTAGATTTACCAGAACCAGAAGGTCCCATCAATGAGATATATTCTCCGCGCTCAATTTCAATATTGATACCGTCCAAGGCACGCAGAACATTTGAACCCATTCTATACTCTTTTACTACATCTTCAGTTTTTACAACAATATCTGGCATAGTCAATCCTTCTGACATACTCCCCAAGCTAAAGCATGGGGGTTCTTAGTTCTTATATTGGAAACGGTTTGAGTTGTTTCCAAACGACTTTTCCTGCTTCCGTGTCTCGTGCCCTTTCCTGAACAGCGTTGGGTCTTATTTGCACTCCACAGGCGTGACTTTCGGTGTGTCCCACCGTAGTTGG
This sequence comes from Candidatus Poribacteria bacterium, assembly GCA_963663765.2. Lineage (GTDB taxonomy): Bacteria > Poribacteria > WGA-4E > WGA-4E > WGA-3G > MSPOR6. The sequence continues at coordinate 670,522 of CAXXUA010000005.1, forward strand.
TTTCAAGTTTATTGCAGCGTTGACATCTCTATCTATAGACATATCACATTGACTGCAGTGATACATTCTTTCTGAAAGTGTAAGGTCTTTCTTTTTGTGTCCACAACCGGAACAGGTTTTACTACTTGCAAAGAACATATCTGCTTCTTTGACAGGTATACCGTGCACTTCTGCTTTTGTCTTGAGTTTTAGCAGGAAACTGCCTAATGCTGTATCTGACAATGCTTTTGCGAGGTTTCTGTTCTTCAGCATATTAGTAACCTTGAGTGTCTCAATACCGATCACAGATGCGAGGTTGACAATCTCTGTAGTTGCTTTATGATGTGCATCGTTTCGGATACAAGCGATACGATAGTAGATACGTTCTAACTTGTGTTTTTGTTTGAACCAGTTGTTAGACTTGAAAACGTTTCTACTTAATCTACGTTGTTCTCTTGCTAACTTCTTTTCATATCGTTTCAGGGGTCTTGGATTATCATATTTCGTGCCATCACTCAATGTGGCAAGTGTGTTTATGCCTACATCTATACCAATCACAGGGTGCGTTGAGTTATCAACTGCTTCGGTGTCCTCTGTTTCTATGGTGATAGATACAAACCAACGATGTGCTGTCCTTGAGATCGTCACTTTCATAATCTTACCCACAAAACGCAATGATTCAAACATGCTAATCCAACCAATCTTAGGAAGTTTGATACGCTTACCTTCAACTTCTACAGATTGATTATTTGTGGTGAATGCGTCCTTTTTGCCACGCTTCTTGAACTTCGGAAACTTCGCACGCTTACCAACCCAATTCGCAAGCGCAGCAGACAAGTTACCAAATATGCTTTTATTGGCTACAACCTGATCCATATCTTTAGTCCAAGCATGTGCTTTCTTAGCAATATTAAATCGAGTGTTTAACTTCGCAGCGGATAAGAACTCATCATTTGCCAATGCAGACTTGAAATCTGCTAATGCATGATTATATGCAAATCTCGCATAGCCACACTGTTGTGCAAACCATTTTCGTTGATTGTTATTTGGATTCAATGCAATCTTATGTGTTTTTAGCATGATGATATTCCAGTCCTATGAAGACGTCAGTTCCCTCTACTAAAGGTGTGTAGGTGTTAGTAGCACCTACACTGAACTGGTATAATGAGTATCTCATGGTTTAAACCAAAAATCAAGTTTTTTCTTGACACAAGCACTTAGCACGACTACATCCCACTACCTAAAGGTAGGGGTTTTGTCGTGATTCTTGATAACTTCTTCTAAATTGGTAAAGTTTGAATATAATTATACACTTTCGTTCAACGGTAGGCGCGGTTTCCTAACCAATGCAGAATACCAAATGCGTATTCTGCCGAATTCAAAAATATGATTTATCAAACTCACGTTACCATAGTATTAGACTTCGGTTCGCATTGCTTCAGCAGGAGGAAGTTTCGCTGCACGCCATGCGGGAAACGATGATCCAATTACTGCCAAAATCATGCCGAGTACGCATCCAAAAAGGATTAGCAGCAACACCCCTAATTGCATGGGACCGTTCTCAGGTCGTGCAGGTAATAAGGGGAAATAGAAGAACAGGTCCAGTCCATAATTCTTCAAACCTAATGCAACAGCACCCAATGTGCCAATTAGCGCTCCAATCAACGCACCAGCAAATCCTTGAAAACCCGACTCAAGCAGAAACAGACGCACAACAAACCCATCAAGCGCACCAAGGCATTTCATCGTCCCAATTTCACGAAATCTTTCAGTTACTGCCATTAACATTGAATTCGCAATTCCTACAACGCAGACGATTAAGGACATGATAATCAACCAAATATCTTTCGTTGATATTCCTTGTTCAGATGTTTCGTCTATATTCGTGATGTCTGTACTCCTACCACTTTCCTGCAGTGCAAATTCAATCTCGTTATTAGCCCAGACAGAAACAAGAAATGCTATACCAAGTGTTATACCAGCTGTTGTGATAATAGACCTACCGAAACGTATTTTAAGGCTTTGGAAACTGATCCTTAGCGATTCTAAAAATGGAAGGTCAATTTGTTCCTCAATGGGTGCTTTCTGGTTCAAGATATTGTCTCCATAATAATAATTGTTTGTTGTAGTATTTTATCATGAATTCAAGAATAGGTCAAGAGGGTAGGATTATTAGCAGGGATATTCAGTTTTCAATATTTTTGATGATATTTTGCTATGACGTTAATTTTGTATGTTGCCATCTTGTCCGTGTCTTTAGTCCCGTAGGGACGATATGTTTATAGATAAATGTTATCTAACTCTCTTGAGTTCAGTAGGAACGGCATAGAAGAATAAACAAATCGTCCCTACGGGACTAAAGAGCTGGGGAGGGTATTCGTTTTCTATAAACATATCGTCCCTACGGGACTAAAGAGCGATGTTCATGTTTCAATAATCTAAAATTGATGTATAAGGTGCAGTTAGGAAAACTCATTTGGGTATTAACTTTCAGTAAATCTCAATAACAGAAAACTCCTAAAACTGAACAACCCTGATTATTTAGGGGTGTGTAAAGTTTTTGCACAGAGGTACTAACTTTTGTTCTCTTTAGTCCCGTAGGGACGCAATGTTTATAGAAAGACGTTATCACATCCCCTCTCTTTAGTTCCGTAGGAACGACATAGAAGGATAAACATATCGTCCCTACGAATACACAACTTGAACGTCAAAACTCATTAGGACTCTGTGTCCGCAATCTCTCATTTAATCAGTTGCGGCGGGGCGCAGAGACCTGCCCTACAATGGAGAGTGGGATGTTTTTGCAAAAACTTTACACACCAGATTTTTAACAGTGATATTCAGTTTTCAATATTTTTGACAATATTTTATCACATTCGTTAACCCTTGAGTTAGCTTATTTTACCGAAGCTAACTCAATCTTTATCTGAACCAGGATTTTCATGATTATAGGATTACCAAGATAAGAGTTTGAGTTATCAGACGTTCTTGTTATTGCTAGACTTGTCTAAGATTGCGCATACACATAGAGTTCATTCATTAAAAAAATCTTTGATAAGCGAAATCCTTGTTCAGACAAAAAAATATATACATCAAAATAAGCAAATAGGATTACTAACGTATGTGATAAAATCTATCCGAAAATCTTAAAACAAAATAATCCTGAAGAATTATATTGACTATTAATCTGTTGTACTCTAATTTGGTATAATACGATATTTGTTCAACTGTCTATGGAGAAGTGACATGCGATTAATTGAAGGATTACTTGTTGGTATATCTGCAATTCGTTCAAACAAGATGCGTTCTTTGCTGACGATGCTTGGGATCATCATAGGGGTTGCTTCAGTACTCGCAATGATATCCATTGGTGATGGCGCAAAAGAGATAGTCCTGCGCGATGCACAAAAACTTGGGGGGGCAAACCAGTTCACTATCTACCGAACTTGGCATAAACAAGTGGGAACACGATGGGTAAGAGTCCGTAGTAATGAATATTTGGACTACGATGACGTTAAAGCAATTGAAGCTGAATGTCCAACAGTCAGAGCAGTAACCCCAAGGATACCTGAATGGAGAGGAGCATTAGTCCAAGCCGCTGGTGGTGCAGAAGCACGCGCAGGATATAACGGTGTTGACGCTACATACAATACTGCTATGGATTGGGAAACCCAGGAAGGAAGATTTATTACCGACGAAGATGTCGAAAACGCAACAACAGTCTGTGTACTCGGGGCTGAGTTAGCAGTTGATCTGTTTGGTGAAAAATCACCGCTCGGACAAGAAATAAAAATCGCAAGAGGCGATGGACGCTATGACCGTTGGGGACGTAAGGATAACTCACGAACTACAGAACGCTTTACTGTGGTTGGCACAATGACTCCACGAGGAAGGAGTCTGCGCTTCGGTTGGAGCTACGACGGACTTGTCTTTATGCCCGTCACTACAACTCAAGAACGTTTTACAGGGGATGATAGAATTCAAGATGTTGTCGTTTATGCCAATACAGTTGAAGATGTACCAAAAGCAATCAATGAGGTGAAAGCAGTCATCCGAAAACGACACAAAAACCAAGATGATTTCATCAGAGTATTTGATATGCGGGAAGGAATGGCACAACTGGAGAAAATCAGCAAAATGATTAAGATCGCATTGGGCAGTATCGCTGGATTTTCACTACTTGTTGGCGGTATCGGTATAATGAATATGATGCTTGTTGCAGTAACTGAACGCACACGTGAAATTGGACTTCGCAAAGCTCTCGGCGCAACTCGGTTGGACATTCTAATCCAATTTCTAATGGAATCCATTGCAATGTGTGGTTTAGGAGGATTGATTGGTATAGGATTAGGGGTCTTTGCGGGGCAAGGAATGTCAGTACTCGCAGTTAAAATCGCAAAGATTGTACCTGAATGGCCATCCATTGTTTCAACAAATTGGGTCGTGTTCTCTATCTCATTTTCTGCGTTAATTGGCATCTCGTTTGGATTATATCCAGCAATAAAAGCATCATCTCTATCACCGATTGAAGCATTACGTACAGAATAAAAAACTTCTTGAATTATATACTTTGTGAATTATAACAATGGAGAACTATATGCAACGATTGGATATTCTACATCCATCTATTGATGATTATTTGCTTGACATAATCCCAGAACGCGATGAAGTACTTACGGAGATGGAAGCACACGCACACACAAACCGTTTTCCAATAGTAGGACCCCTCGTCGGACGTGTGCTACACCAATTGATACTCCTGACAAATCCGACACGAATATTTGAGATGGGATCCGGTTTCGGGTATTCAGCCTATTGGATGGCAAAGGCATTGCGTAAACCTAATGCACGTATCATCTGTACTGACGGTTCACAAGAGAATGCCACCCGTGCTGTAGCCTATCTTGAGCGCGGTGGTATCGCTGAACGTATTGACTACCATGTCGGAAATGCACTTGAAATCATTGATGAAACTGAAGGTGAATTTGACATCATATACAATGACATTGATAAAGAAGGTTATCCAGAAGCATTCCATAAAGCAATTCCACGAATCAGGAAAGGTGGTTTGTTTATCACTGATAACATGATCTGGGGTGGTAGAGTGGTGACGCAAGAACCGGGAAGTAGTACAGAAGGACTCACCGAGCGGGAAAAGTGGTTTCATGAAGCCACCGATGGTGTCAGAGAACTCACACGTTTACTCTACAATTCCCCCGAAGTATTCACCACTATAATTCCTTTGCGGGATGGGGTTTCAGTTGCAGTGAAAAAGTAATTTTGGAGGTTTGTGCTAAATGGCTACGATGAAATGCCCCAGATGCGGATCTGAAAAAATCATGCCTAACTTATGGATTCGAGATCGATTTGAAGCATATCAGGGTGAAGACTTAGAAGTTGTGGTGGAAAGTAAACCAGATGCTCTTTTCTTCAAGGGAACACATAGAGAACCTTTGAGAGCAACGGTCTGTGGTGAATGCGGAAATGTTGGTCTTTCAGTGAATAATCCAGGAGCATTATGGGAAGTCTTTTCCCAAACAAAGAAAGGTTGATAAGGACTGATATATATACCAATATTATCGCAAGTACATCATGACCATTTTGATGGATATTTCTACATGGTTGTTAAAAATACAGTTTCAATTGAATTATGTGATGCAGTCGTGGATGCCATAAGGCATATATACCTTAGATTAATTTATTTGGTGAGTCCACACACACAAACCCCATCCTGCGCGACTTCTGCATTTCCGCAATAGAATCCCAATAGATTATACATGATATCTATTGTTCTCAAAACAATAAACACAATAAACACACACAGCCATAAGGTATAATATAATACCAATTCAAATAAATCTTGTCTCATTAAGGAATTCTACTGTTTACTGGCAGGGGGTTACTCTCTTCGGTAGGAGCGACCTCACGGTCGCGACCGGGAGGTCGCTCCTACCAGATTTCCGCTGCTAATGAGACATTATCACATGAAAATGGTGTTATTAATATGAGTATCTTTCATTGACTTGACAAACAAACTCCTGCAATGTTAAACTTTAACGAATTAGTTTTAAAAAGAAGGCAAAAAACATGAAAAGACAAAACCAATTTCAACAGAAGTCTTCACAACTTCAATTAATATACACTACTAAATGTTTTGTAACAATAGTTTCCATAATAATCTGTCTTACTATTATATCTTGTGGTAATTCTTATGAACTTGTTGGTAGTGATGAAGAAGTAAGAGTAAAAAATGAACTTGTAGATAGGTCATTTAGACAATTTGCACCCTCAGTAGGTGCAACCAAACGTAAAGGCGTTATCATTGATTTCTTTGATTTTGAGGAGCAGACAATCAGTCTGTGGGCACAGTATTCTGAAGGTGATTATGCCAGAAATGAGTGGGAAGTATTTGCATCGGAATTTCGTGTTGAAAAAGGCGGATCGGAATATAGATTGTTTTTTAAAAACCCACAGTCAAAGCAGGTACTACCAAACAAATGTGATAATTGCATTGAATTAGAGGGTATTTCTATATCCATACGAAACTTATTTGATAAGGACGAAATTGAATTCAAAATAAATGATGAAGATGGCATCCTGACTACTCCGTTTCCGGTCTTCAACTCTTGGACACGGTTTAGTGAAGATGAGTATTTTGAGTAAATTGTCAATAATCGGAATACTCTTGTAGGAGGGGTTTTCAACCCCGATTTGAGAGGAAAAGCGTATAAAATCCAAATCAACGCCAGAAGCGCTTTAGGCTTCTGGCGGGGTTGAAAACCCCTCCCACAAGAGGTCAAAATCCTTAAATTGACGCTTATGGAGCGGCATCCGCACCTACTAGTGACAATTAACATAATATTTCTAGCAAAATGAAGTTCATATATTTAATTTCAAACTCACGTTAAAAGGCAGTTCAAAGTAAGGAGTGAATTATGCTTACGCAAGAACAAGTAGATTTTTACAATGAGAACGGTTATTTGAAGGTAGACGAACTTTTCACACCTGAGGAGACCGATGAACTTGCATCTGAAATGGTAAGTATCATCAATAACTGGGGTCAAGAAACTATCGGCTGGCCCGGCCCGTGGCGAACAAAATATCTCAAAGAAGAAGACCAACAGACGACAAAAGCTGTATTTATGCATAACCCCCATTTTTATTCAGCTGCTTGGGGTAGAGTGATTTTTCACCAGCGTTTGACTGGTGCAGTCCAATCATTGATTGGCAATTCTATTCAGTGGCATCACACAGTGTTACATGCAAAACCGCCAGAGAAAGGCACACCGTTTCCTATGCATCAAGATTATCCATTTTATCCACATGATGGACTTGATTTTGTGGATTGCCTCGTACACCTTGATGATGCCCCTTTTGAGAGTGGAGCACTTCGGGTAGTACCAGGAAGTCATAAAGAGGGACCCCGAGAACACATTACTGGACAAGGAACAGCTCCGCATCTGCCTACTGACAAATTCCATCCAGATTTCATTGACTCAATCCCGGTCCCAGCAAATGCAGGTGATGTCATCTTCTTCAGTTATTGTCTTATCCATTGGTCCGAGGTCAATCGGACAGATAAGTGGAGAAAAGCTGTCCGTTTCGGTTACCACACACCAGAGATGAGGCCGGTCGGTCGTGAACCAAATGAACCTTACAATAACATAATTGCTGGTGGTTTTAGAGTCAATCCCTCGGCTGGAGAAATCATGGCGTAACATATCTATTTTATTGAACGTTTGATATTATGTCATTTCAAACAATGCACTCGCGAATACTCCAACACAAGTATGTCGTGATGACAAGGATGGATTTAACCTTGATTTCGTGTAGATGTAATAAGAATAATGAAAAAATTTCAATGTTTTTTTGCAGTTGTCTTAATTGGCTGGACAATTTCTTTCATGGGTTGTCAGAAGGCAAGTCATATTTTAGAACCAGTCTCGACTGAAGAAGAAACATCAGTCAAATTTCCTGATGTCAATTTAGCTAATGAAGTTCGTAAGGCACTAGACTTACCTAAAGGTGCTGATATTACCAAATCAAAATTGGGCAACATTAACAATTTTACAAATATTAACACAAAATAAGCCAACTGAGGCAGAACAGATATATGACCTCACAGGTTTAGAACATGCAACCCAGCTTAATTCTCTAAGAATTAGAAATAATAAAATCAATGATGTCAGTCTACTTTCACACTTGAAACAACTGGATTATTTAGAACTCAGTGGTATTGAAATCAGCGACATCAGTCTAATTTCAGAACTGACACAACTTAGATATTTATATCTCAGGGATAATAGAATTAGTGACATCAGTCTAATTTCACACATGACACAATTGATAGATTTAGCATTAGACAACAATGAAATCAGTGATATTAGTTCACTCGCGGAATTAGCACAACTTAAAAATCTTTATCTCTCAGGTAATGAAATCAGTGATTTTCGTCCAATTGCCGGATTAATCAATCTGGTTGAATTGAATTTACTAACAACAAAATTTGAAGACACTCGCGTACTTAATCACTTGACACACTTGACACATTTAAATCTCGGCGGGAATCAAATCAATGACATCAGTCCAATAACAGGATTAACACAACTAACAGTTTTATACCTCAATAAAAATGAAATTAGTGACATCAGTCCGATAACAGGATTGGTAAATCTTAGGTTTTTATTTTTTGAGGGAAATCCGATAACTGATAAGACACCACTTCACACATTACTTGAGAAGAATCCAAATGTAGATATTGATATCAACGATTAACACCTTTCTAAGAATAAATTAAGGTGAAATGGAGGAATAATGTTTGACACAATAAAAAGCAGGCAAAGTGATAGGGGGAACTTACGTTTCTTCTCAATACACATTTTATTTTTTTTCCATATAGGGTTGTGCTTTACTTTTATTATTAGCACGTATGCTCAAGAACCTACTCTTATTAGCGAACCTTCACTTGCAGAAAAGGTATTTGACAAGTATGAAACATTCCTCCTAAGAGAAGACATCCTTGAATTATTACCCGTTGTCCTTGAAGAGATCAAAAAACCGGCAAATCAAAACTTACTTACATCAGACAATATTGATCTGATACTTGATGACCCCGATTTATTGAAGACCATTGTCCCAGATATAGATGACAAATTTATTACACTCTTGAAGGAAGATGCTGATGTACAAGCCTTTCTTAGAGATGCAGATGTAAAAGCGTTGTTTCAAGATATAGCTGCTATTGAGGAACTCGCTGCGATGCTTGCTGAAAACCAACCGTCACTTGCAGAACGTGTTTTTGCCAAATATAAAGGTTTTTTTGAAAGAGAGGATATCAGCGAATTACTACCAGAAGTTCTCATACAGTTGAGGACTCCAGAGATACAACAACTATTAATACCTGAAACAATTGCAATTGTCGTGGATAAACCTGATCTGTTGAAGACTTTTGTTCCAGAAATTGACGATGAATTCATTACACTCCTTAAGGAGGATGCAGAAGTCATTGCTGTGATCAATGACCCAGATGTTCAGTTAATACTACAAGATATACAAGCAATTGAAGAACTTGCAGTACTATTAGAACTTAGTTCCATGCAAATTGTGTTAGTTAAGGTTTTGCCTGCTTCTGTGGTATCACCAGAAGTTGGTGAACACCTTATGATTACTATAGACATTGCTGATGGTGAGGATATTGCAGGATATCAAGGTACGTTGAATTTTGACCCGACTGCTCTTCGTTTTGTTTCCTTGACCCACGGTACTATTCTGACAGGTCAAGTGCAACCTATTGCTACTATTGTGGAGGAAAATCAATTAACTTTTGCTCAGATAAGTATTGACACACCATCAGAAACAGGAGAAGGAACACTTGTTACAATTACGTTTGAGGTAGTTAAACCTGATGCTTCAACCCTAATTTTATCTGACGTGATAATATCCCTTTTCGGTGCTGTTCCCTTGCAAGTATCCATTGAAAATGCGCAAATACTTGCACCGCCCCGACCTTGGGATGTGAATGATGATAACAGAGTTAATATCTTGGATTTAACTTATGTTGCATCGTATTTTGGTGACGCAAACGCTCCATCCAACGCAGATGTCAATGGGGATGGTAATATCAACATATTGGATTTGACACTGGTTGCAAGCCATTTTGGTGAGACTTATAGGAATTAAGTTAAGGGGTGAAAAAGTGATTGAAACACGATAACATTTGAGCAGAAATATATCCTGCTCAAATGTTATAGGAGAATAGAATCTAACGTCTTTTGATATTTCCCCAACTCGTAGTCAGTTTTCCGCCTGGTTTGACAGATAACGTGCCAAAACTGTTCATAGCAAGTTCCATTTCATCAATATCAATTACTCTATCCCACATATAGATTTCAGCGATGATAGCGTTTAGATATTGACCATCTTCTCGGTGTCCGATAAAAACTGGACGTGTACCAGTTTCACAAGGGATTTTGCCGTTATCAGTTGTTTGTGCCACAGGACTCTCGTCAGCGTTTATATACACCTGTGAACCTACACCTAATTTAAATGTACCACATTGATGAAACCAAGTAGTTTGAGGTGCACTTCCTGGACGACTGGTTTCTGCGACACCTGCACCTGTACAGTCCCAAACTGAGAGACCTGCCCCATTGTCGTCATAGATTAGTAGACCAAATTCCCATGCACTGTGGTATCCTTTTATCAATATCGGTTGTCGTGTTTGTCCTTGTGCGTCCGTTGCAGTTGCTAACACTTTCACCCAAGCACAGATAGTAATCCCTTTGTCTTCGTCAACAAGGGAGTCAATGTCATTCCCTTGGCTTTCCATATCAATTTTCAAATAGGTAGTTTTTCCATCAAATTCCAATGCTTTTGTAATTTTTTCATGCCCAGTATCCACCCATTGTGGTGGTTCAGCACTAAATTCCGTTTCAAATTTGTGTGGTCCGTGATCTAAAACTTTTTCACCTTTACCCTCATTCAACGGAAGATACATCCAAAGTCCATCCTCAATGTCTGCAGCATTTGAACTAACTACAGAATAAGAAAGACAAAGCATTATTAACGTAAACATTTTAAGTTGACGCATTTTTAGTCTCCATTAAGTAAATATGTATTTATGCTGTAATGCAGAAATGTGAAAGGAACAGTTGAAGGAATTAGGCTTTGTAAAATTCAACTGTTGTACCAGCCATATCAGCGACTTTCTCTACCAATTTGTTGCGTTCATCCTCGGTCATTCCAGTGAAAGCCTTTGCAATATCAATTTTCTCTTTCAACTGCGCTGCGTTGTCGGGACCAGTAACAAGCGTACTGACTGGAAATGCCCATACAAATCCAATTGCTTCAGTAATACTGATTCGATTCGGTACAACCCGTGGATTTGGGCCGTGTTTCCCATGTCTTGTTCCTCCGAAGAACCCACCATTCGCTAATGATTTCATACCGATCACACCGATGTTTCGCTCAACAAGTGTAGGAACAACACCTTCAATAAAGCTTTGGTAACTGATGTCTGCAACATTTATAGGTAATTGACATGCGTCAAAGATGTCAGATTTTTCCAAGACACGCAGATGCGCAGATGGACTTGTGTGTCCTGTAAATCCAATAAAACGTGCTTTTCCAGATTTTTTTGCTTCAGCCATCACATCAAATACGCCATTTAATATCCTTGTGTCAACATCTTCGGGATTCCGAATTGCATGTACTTGCCATAAATCCACACGATCTGTATTGAGTCGTTTTAACGACTCTTCAAGATGTTTTCTTGCATTTTTTGCGTCAGTTGCTGTGGTCTTTGTCATAAGAAATATATCATCACGATATTTTGGTATTAGTAGTTTGCCTAAGCGTTTCTCACTTCCGCCCTTTTGGTAAGAATGTGCGGAATCAAAGAAACGTATACCTCCATCCAATGCGGTTTCAATTGTCTTCTGTGCTTCTTTTTCATCCATTTCACCAATATGCCAACCGCCGACTCCTAACATTGTAACATTTATACCTGTTTTACCGAACTTACGCATCGGTAAAAGTGTCCCTAATCGATCACTTGAAGGTTTTACTTCCTGACCTGAAGCATTTTTTGATGATAGGAGTATACCTGTAGTTAATCCTGCTAAAGTCTTTAAAAATCCTCTTCGATCAATCATACTATCACCTCCTATCTTTCATAATATAATTACTCTTCATATTTGTCAAGTATTATTATCCCGTGTAATTTATGGTGAAATATGAAAATAATTATACACTAACAGGTAGGAGCGACCTCCCGGTCGAGACCAGCAAAGCAACACTATGAATGCCTTAAGGCATTCATAGTGTTGCTCCTACAGAAGAAGTGTATTATTATACCATTTTCATGTGATAATGTCTCATTATCAGCGAAAATCTGGTAGGAGCGACCTCCCGGTCGCGACCGTTCATCGAGTTGATAGGAACGACCTCCCGGTCAAGACCAGCAAAGCAACACTATGAATGCCTTAAGGCATTCATAGTGTTGCTCCTACAGAAGAAGTGTATTATTATTTCAATAATACACCAAATATAATCCTGCAAGGTTATTCAGTTTCAATATTTTTGATAGTATTTTGTTATACCGTTAATATTTTTTGCCACCATCTTGTCCATGTCTTTAGTTCCGTAGGAACGACATGTTTATAGAAAATGTTTTCAACCCCAATAGTGTTCCGTAGGAACGACATGTTTATAGAAAATGTTTTCAACCCCAATAGTGTTCCGTAGGAACGACATAGAAGAATACACATATCGCCCCTACGGGACTAAAGACATGGGGAGGGTATTCGTTATCTATAAACATATCGTCCCTACGGGACTAAAGAGCGAAATTCAGTTTTCAATAAATTAAAATTGATGCGTAAAATTCGGTTAGGAAACCGAACCTGGGTATTAACTTTCAGTAAATCTCAAGAACAGAAAACTCTTAAAACTGAATAACCCTGATAATCCTGTCTAAAACTTGACAATTCATTTCAGACAGAGTATAATTGAAAAAATACAAAATTGAAAGTATAGTCATTACAAATCATGAATCGAATTAACAAGAAATTCCAAGAATTGCGTCAACAAAATAGACGCGCGTTTATGCCCTACCTCTGTGCGGGTGACCCTACCCCAGAGCTAACGACAAAACTCCTTCTAACCCTTGAAGCTGCTGGTGCAGATATGATTGAGCTTGGTGTCCCATTTTCTGATCCCATTGCGGATGGACCGACGGTACAACGTGCAAGTGAACGTGCATTGAAACATCAAATATCACTGCAAGATATTATAGAACTGGTAAAATCGGTGCGCAAACAGACAGATATTCCTATCGCATTGATGAGTTACTATAATCCAATCTTTAAGATGGGTGAATCTTCATTTTGTAAGGCTGCAAAGGATGCAGGTATTGACGGTGTGATCGTCCCTGATCTACCACCAGAGGAAGCACTACCATTACTGGATGTTGCACCAGAATACGATTTCGCTACGATCTTCCTTGTTGCGCCAACGAGTCAGCAGGAAAGGATGAAAAAAATCGCATCAGTTAGCACTGGATTCATCTATTGTGTCTCATTAACTGGTGTTACAGGTGTACGAACAAAATTGTCTGATGAGATCACACCAATGATAGAAAATCTACGTAGACATACAGATAAGCCACTCAGTGTTGGCTTTGGTGTGTCCACACCAGATCAAGCGAAACAGGTCGCAAAAGTTGCTGACGGAGTAATCGTTGGAAGTGCGATTGTCAATGTGATTGAAGAGAATATGGATGACGAAAGCAAACTTTTGCTTGCTGTTAGACAGTTTGCTTTGGACTTGGCTGCTGGAACACAAAGTGTCTAACTTCAACGTATCTCACAAATATAATTATGGTCAAATCCACCGAATAGCGAGTCCAATACATCGGTGTTAGAAACCCCTCCTACGATCTATGAGAAAAGTTATTGTAAATCTGTGAACTGACATACTCCCCAAGCTAAAGCATGGGGGTTCTTAGTTCTTATATTGGAAACAGTTTGAGTTGTTTCCAAACGACTTTTCCTGCTTCCGTGTCTCGTGCCCTTTCCTGAACAGCGTTGGGTCTTATTTGCACTCCACAGGCGTGACTTTCGGTGTGTCCCACCGTAGTTGGTTTCAAGTTTATTGCAGCGTTGACATCTCTATCTATAGACATATCACATTGACTGCAGTGATACATTCTTTCTGAAAGTGTTAGGTCTTTCTTTTTGTGTCCACAACCGGAACAGGTTTTACTACTTGCAAAGAACATATCTGCTTCTTTAACAGGTATACCGTGCACTTCTGCTTTTGTCTTGAGTTTTAGCAGGAAACTGCCTAATGCTGTATCTGACAATGCTTTTGCGAGGTTTCTGTTCTTCAGCATATTAGTAACCTTGAGTGTCTCAATACCGATCGCAGATGCGAGGTTGACAATCTCTGTAGTTGCTTTATGATGTGCATCGTTTCGGATACAAGCGATACGATAGTAGATACGTTCTAACTTGTGTTTTTGTTTGAACCAGTTGTTAGACTTGAAAACTTTTCTACTTAATCTACGTTGTTCTCTTGCTAACTTCTTTTCATATCGTTTCAGGGGTCTTGGATTATCATATTTCGTGCCATCACTCAATGTGGCAAGTGTGTTTATGCCTACATCTATACCAATCACAGGGTGCGTTGAGTTATCAACTGCTTCGGTGTCCTCTGTTTCTATGGTGATAGATACAAACCAACGATGTGCTGTCCTTGAGATCGTCACTTTCATAATCTTACCCACAAAACGCAATGATTCAAACATGCTAATCCAACCAATCTTAGGAAGTTTGATACGCTTACCTTCAACTTCTACAGATTGATTATTTGTGGTGAATGCGTCCTTTTTGCCACGCTTCTTGAACTTCGGAAATCTCGCACGCTTACCAACCCAATTCGCAAGCGCAGCAGACAAGTTACCAAATATGCTTTTATTGGCTACAACCTGATCCATATCTTTAGTCCAAGCATGTGCTTTCTTAGCAATATTAAATCGAGTGTTTAACTTCGCAGCGGATAAGAACTCATCATTTGCCAATGCAGACTTGAAATCTGCTAATGCATGATTATATGAAAATCTCGCATAGCCACACTGTTGTGCAAACCATTTTCGTTGATTGTTATTTGGATTCAATGCAATCTTATGTGTTTTTAGCATGATGATATTCCAGTCCTATGGAGATGTCAGTTCCCTCTACTAAAGGTGTGTAGGTGTTAGTAGCACCTACACTGAACTGGTATAATGAGTATCTCATGGTTTAAACCAAAAATCAAGTTTTTTCTTGACACAAGCACTTAGCACGACTACATCCCACTACCTAAAGGTAGGGGTTTTGTCGTGATTCTTGATAAATCGTTTTACATGCCGCGCTTGATATTAAACTCTTTTTCAAATGCTTGCCATACATCCTCTGGTATCTCCACTGTAGCAGCTTCAACACCATCTTCTATTTGTGCCAAATCAGCTGGACCGAACATGACGATTCCATCTATATGTGCTGACAGACAGAACTGCATTGCTAAGTGTCGGATATTAACACCGTGCTCTTGACACCATTTCCACATATTATACGCTTTTGGCTCAGCATCAGGATTTCGTCTTTTTTCATCTTCTATGTTGGGTTCAATACCTGTTAAGCTTCCCATGCCCAAAGGACTCGCAAGAATTATACCTACATCGTGCTTTCGTGCTAAAGGCAATGTCGTTTGTGTAACAGATTGGGATAGTAATGTATAGTCCAAAAAAGTAAGTATTATGTCAATATGTCCTGTTTCAATTAGTTGTCTATGAAATTCGTGTGAACGCACACCTGCTCCGATATTTCGTACTAAACCCGCATCTTTCATTTCTAAGAGTGTATCCAATGCGCAACCTTTTCCTAAGACACTTTCCATATCCATAGGGTCATGTATAAGCACTGCATCAAGATAGTCTGTGCGGAGTTCTTTGAGACTGTTGTTCACACTCCAACGCGTACCATCAGCAGAAAAGTCCTTACGTCGCTCAGGATGAGTACCAACTTTCGCTTGTAGGTAGACCTTTTCTCTCAGACCGTTGGAAAGTGCTTCTCCCCATAGATGTTCTGCATGTCCGGGATATGTGTCAAGATAGTTTATACCAAGTTCAATTGCTCGGTGGATTGCCCCGATGACTTCTTCGTCAGGTTTCCGCCATAGCCATGCTGCCCCTAATGCCAAAACGTTAGGACGCATTTCTGTCCGACCTAAACGACGTTTTTCTAATTTGTTAGACATAAGTATTTTCCATACAATACGGTTATAGTTCTGATAGTGTTTTTCGCAACTTATGGGTTGATGTGGATAATGATTCTTGTAGATATGGATATTGGAAACTGCCCCATCTGTCTGGCGGAGGTTCATGAGCTTGTGCTATTCTTAGGTTTACAAAAGTTGGAACATCTTGATGCCAGATTTTTGGTAGTTCGCTTTTGAGAGACCTTGTATCGTCATATTCATATACATTCTGAAAACCTGCTCCTTCAGCGATCATTTTCCAACTAAAGTTTGGATTGCGTGGTATAGGTTGATTGCCAGTAACTTCATAAGTTCCGTTGTCACAGACAAAAAGTAGGTAGTTGTTAGGAGGTTTTTCCAAACCTGTAATTGTTGCAAGAGTACCCAAACACATCAGCATACTCCCATCACCGTTTAGGATAATAACTTTCTTGTCAGGTCTTGCAAGTGCAATTCCGAGTGCTAAGTCGGCTGCATGTCCCATTGCACTCCCAACAGATGCATAGTCCAGAGGGTGTGTTGATATTCTTGCCCACGGTACTGCCATCCCCATCGTAGAGATGACGATTTCGTCTGTTCGTTGTGATGCAATGATTTTTAGAGATTCTTCTTTATTTAGCATGGTTCTCGTCATAGTACCCACTGCCTAAAGGCAGGGGAAACCTGTGTTTCCTTGCGGACAGCCGATCTAAGCTACGTCTTACGTCTGCTCCACTTTAGGCAGCTAAGCCTACCTGTTTGATATTTATTGCGGCGTTTATGTCTCTATCGTGTTCGGTTTTGCACGTAGGACATGTCCAGTGTCTATCTGCAAGTGTTAGATTGCCGTTTTTGCGTCCACAGCTGCTACAAGGTTTTGTTGTGGAATCCCATTGCCTAATTTGAACAAGTTTTTTATCATGTTTTGCACACTTGAATTCCAACAATTGAACAAACTGATAGAAAGCGAGATCACTCACTTTTCGTCCCCAGAGGCGTTTCATGCCATCTATATTGAGGGTTTCAAAGCACAAGGTATCAAAATGTCTGCAAAGGTCTGTAGCAAGTTTCCATTGCCAATCTAACCTCTGTCTTGATACTTTCCTATATTCTCTTGACAATGCACGCTTAGCACCATACCAGTTATTAGAACCCTTGACTTTTCTACTAAAAGACTTGTTCAAAGTTCGCAACTTATTCAGTGATTGTTTCAGATATTGTGGTGATTGTATTTTGTTTCCATCTGAGCTTGTGAGATATGTTTTCAATCCGAAATCAAAGCCAGCACTTTCACCTGTCTTTGCTATGGGTTTCGGTGTGTCAACATTATCACAGGAAAAACATATCCAGTAATCGCCACACTTGTCACGCTTGATAGTAATTGTTTTGATATCACCTGTTATTTCACGATGTTTATGAAAGGAAAACCACGTATCTATACAGTTGATCTTGATACGGTTCCCTTCAAGTTTATAACCTGCCTGTGTAAAGGTCATAGAGTTGTATTTGTGTTGGGGTTTGATTTTCGGTCTACCTACTTTGCGCGTTGTTTTGTCTGATACTCGTTCTTTGATATTCCGAAAGAACGCATCATACGCTTTGCCCATACGCAGCACAACGTCTTGCACAACTTGACTCGGTAAGTCTGCCCAATGAGGCTTTGTTCGCTTTTTCAACTTCGCAACATGAGCATTCATTCTATAGGCAGATACGTTTTTACCATACATACGGTAATATCTACGCTGCAATCGCATAATATGCACATGAATCTGGTGCATATCGTCAAGCATATTGCCTAACTTGATAGTGTTCTTTTGATTTTGTATCTTGTATTTATAGGTTTTTTTCATTGTCCGCTTTGACTTTCAATATAGTCTTTTATAACTTCAAGGGTTACACCACCACAAGAACTAACGAATTTTGAACGCGTCCATAAAGACGGCAAGCGACTTTTCAAACTCGGATATTCTTCACGTAGAACTTTTGACGTATAACCTTTGATTTTACCGATAACTTTATCAATAGAATCTGTTGGGGGTATTTCTATCAGTAAATGGACATGTTCGGGTTGCGTTTCAACTTCCCTGATATAATACCTATATTCGTCCTGTTTTTCTTGTATAAGTTGTTTGAGTCTGCCTTGTAACTGTGCATCTAAAACTTTACGACGATACTTGGTACACCAAATTACGTGATATTGACAACTATAGATTGTCTTATTTGTTGTTCTATAATCACGTCTTTTATTTGATATTTTGAGCGGCATAATATATAACCTTATTATATTAGTGTATAGTATATAATATAATATATTGATTAGATTGTCAAATATATATTAGGTTGGCATATTAGCCGTCTACATCCCACAAGCTAAAGCATGGGGATTTGACGGAATAGTGTTAAGCTTACTTTAGACATACAGACTTGCGCATATTGTAGCAATCTGTTTTTGTGAGAGTACCTATTCATCTTCAGTATTCTCTGGTTTGGGTACTTTAGATACTAATCCATCTTTTTCAATGATAGCAGAATGTGTAAATCGATAGGTATGACTGTTGGGTCCAGCCGCATGCCAACCGCCTTCAAAAAAACTCATTGCAACGAGATCTCTTTCTGTTTCAGGAGAATCATCTGGAAAAGGCAGTGATGAAGCCCAATTTGTATAAGTAACCGGTTCACCGCTATCCCATACCCATTCCCCTTCCTTTTCAACATCATTGAGTCCGATCCAAACTGAACCTCTAAAGAGCACCTCAAGCCAAAACTGTTCTTCTTCGTTGTTTATGGATACCAGATGTGCATCTTCTTGAATAGCTTTTTGCTGTGCATCGTACCAATTATGACAGTTTATTCTGGCATAAGCATGTCCATTTGCGGGGTTGATGATCCAGAAAATTTTTTCCGGTTTTTGAGGAACTGCTGGTCGGATCATGGGCGGAGGAACAGCTCTATTGCCAAGTAGACCTTGAACAAGATCACGAGCTTTCTCTTCATCAAACTCTTTATTATTCTTTTTGGTTTGCTTTTTCTCAACCGGGCTGCCATCCAGTTTTATAACAAGATTTTCAGGATGTTTGTCTTTTGTCAGTACAAAAGGTCCTGCTCCTCCTTTATATCCCTTATATTCAACTGAAATTGTATAGTATCCCGGATTATCTCTATATTCTACAAAATAACCTTCAGCGTTGGTAAAGTTATTTGTTCCGTAACCTCCACCACGACTGCCGAACTCTCGAGCTTGAACTTCCATGTCAAGATCAATTTCCGCATTCGCAACGGGTTTTCCATTAGCAAACACTACTTTCGCAATGATCTTCATTCGCTTTTCTACGGTGATTACAACATCGTCAAGGTTCACATTTGGTTTCAGTCCAAACGTAAGGTTTGCAAAATGACTATGTGGTTCTTCTGAATAGAAAAAAGTAAGTTTGTTTAACTTAATAGAGACAAGTCTTATATCCGACTCACCTTTACCGAACATTAGGTGCATTGGAACAGGATTAGCTACTGGGGCATTTTCGGGTTGTTTCTCTCCTATTTCCCTGATAGGTTGAGGTATTGCTCTTATCTGAATATAACCGGGACGGATATTGGTTGCTTTAAATGAACCATCAGCTTCTGATTTCACCGTAACCGTACTTTGAGGACCTGCTTTTTGAACTAAAGGTTGTTGATTATTTTGTTGTTGGACAATCGGTCTTCTAATAGCAACTCTCACATGTGGCTGGAGATTTCCGTTTTTGATTTGCATTGATTGTATAGAAAACATTAAACCTGAGATTGGTTTACCATCCGTATCCACAACTTTTCCAGAAAGGCCACTTGTAGCATCCTTGTTGGCTATTCCTTGTCTAAGCTGTATTTTTTCTTGAGCATTTATTCCGTGAACGGCAAAAAACAGAACAAAAGCCATAGTAAGATTATATACTAAAAAGGTTGACTGTTTCATGTTAATTTCTCCTTTTTGTTATTCTGTAGATTTATCTGAGGTTGGTATACCGATTACCATATCTGCTTTTTCAAGAATAGCTTTTTCAGTAAGTTTCATGACCGGACTATTGTTTCGGATTCTTTGCCATTTACCGGTCACACCGATGAGAACAGTGTATTTTCTCTTTTTGTCCTGTTCTTTATCTGTATTTTTATCAGTTTCCGTGAGGAGATTTTCGGTGTCCCAATTAGTATAGGTGAGCGGATCACCGTTATCCCAATGCTTGTCGTTCTTTTTTAAGCCATCAGTGTATCCTATCCAATAATTAGCATCACCAAAAACATGAAGCAACCATTCTTGTTCTTCTACATCATTGATTGAGACGAGATGTGCTTCTTGCTCTTTAGCTTTTTCTATTGCTTCTTCAGGAGTTTCACATTCAATTATTTTATATGCGTGTCTGTTTTCGGGGTTAATTGCCCAAACACCTTGCCGAAGACGTTTGAATGCTGCTTGTCTACGCTCAATATCAGGTTGTTTTAGAATTTGTTGTCTAACTTCTTCTGGTATTTTAGGTTCTTTAGATTTTTCTTTTAGTTTCAGAGTTAGACCTTCAAGTCGTTGTCCTTCTTCAAGCAGTATTTCCTTTGTTTTCCACGGTTTGTCCTTTATAAGTTACAGTAACAGTGTAATACCCAGCTGAATTTACATAGCGAGTAAACTTACCTTCTGCGTCAAGTTTTTTTGTGCCACCACCACTACCCCTACCTCTACCATCTATACTTCGTCTGCTTACCCTCAGGTTGACAGTTGCATTGCTTAGCGGTGCACCGTCAGTATCAAGTACTTGACCACTAATCTTCATACGAAGACGGACGGTTATTTTTACATCTGTAATGTCGTTTTCATCTTCAACACCAAAAGCAAATCCTTCATGCATGTGATATTGATATTGATGCATATAGAAACTAATTCCCCGCATTTCTATTAACCCGAACTTCATAGTCTGACTGGAATCCTGAAAAGAGTCTTAATCTGTTGATAGAAGGTGAAACAATATTGTTAATAGAGAAAGCACCAGTTGCATCTGTATTCGTGTGTTGAGGGGGTGGGAACACAGGTTCATTCATATTGAACTGGTCTCTGCTTGGGATGAATTTGCCTTTATATGATTCTATTGTAACCGTTACATCTGGTACTGGTTTACCATCTTCATCAACAAATTTACCAGAAAAGGTCGCTGATGAGCAGTAAGTAGATGCAGTCAGCAAAACGACTAAACATACGAGAATTGCCAGAATTGGAGTATACCGAATACGTATCATCGTAAAATCCTCCTTGTGTTAAGTTGGGTGGATAAATAGGAAAATTAACGCAATATAAGTATTATACCTTTTGAAGAATTTACTATCAACGGTAGATTTTAGAATTATGGTGAATTTTGAAAATAAGTTTACATTTCTACAATTTACCATATTTGCTGTCATGACAGAATGGTATTCATTTATTTGGTAGGAGCGACCTCCAAATCAACGGTATGAATACCATTAAGGCATTCCCCGGTCTCGACTGTATTGATACATGGTCTCCATACGGTCGCGACCAGGAGATTGCTCCTACCAACGTAGGGAACGGTCGCGACCAGGAGATCGCTCCTACCGAATACAAAAGGGAAACAAATAGCACGTCTACCAAAGCAGTCAACTGAAAACAATGTATAATTTTCATAATTCACCAATATCAAGAAAAGGTAATTTTAGCGGTATTCAATTGTCGCATCATAGCATATTCAATGAACTTACTACTCTTCTTGTAATGGAAGAAATTTTATTCGTGGTTGATTATCCATTGTTGTGGTCATAAATTGTAGGTGTTGCAAAAATTCTGCTTCAGTCTGCACGCCGTTGATACCGCCTTCCCAGATTGCTAATGTCCGATAACTAATCTTTCCTTTCTCATCAGGATTTAAGATCATAGACATAAGGGATGTGTTTGAGTCAATGAGTTCATTCTGTTGAGTCTTGGGATAAATCAATGCAACACCGAGTGGATGAGTTCCTTTTGGGTCTGTACCCCAACTCCAAAACATATTCTGTTTATCATCATACCCATTTGTACCATCTAACTTTGGAATGCCAACAACGATTGCATAATCATCGGGTAATGCCTTATCAATATGGATATTTTGTTCGATCCAAGGATTTCTTCCGTAAACATAACTCGTTAATGTCAGTTGATATGTTTCACCATTTATAACCCAAGAGGGTAAAATTCGTTGTACTACAGAACGCATTGCGCCGTTTGCGAGTATTCTGACATAATCCCCATCGCTTGGAAGAGGGATCATTTTCTGCTGTTTCTTATTCCATAATGCAAATCCTCCACTACCGATTAAGCCTTCGTCTGGAGAAAGCGGAACCATCATTGTATCTTCAGGATCAAGGAGGGAATTTAAGGACAAACCCACTGACTTGGAAAAATTGAGTTGATCATTTTGCTTGCGAATATAATAATCTTCTTGACTTTCAAGGTCACGTATCACCCAACGTTCTTCAGGTTCTTTGACCTCAATTCTCAATGCCTGTGGATTCTGTGTTAAAGTAATCGTGTTACTTTGAAAATGGTTTCTAAATTCTGGTGTGAGTTGTCCATTGCCGAAATCCAATTCACTTTGAAACAACGCATCCACACTGAATAACTCTTGCCGTTTCTTGCCATAAGAAATTATTGACCCGTCCGACTTCAGCAAATATGCATTCAGGTCTGATTCCAGTGCTGCCATAACGTTGAGTTCAGGGAAGATTCCTGCACGAGTCTGCTTATTAACATCCCACGTGAATGTTGCCTTAACATTTGGGTCATAAAGAATTGATATCTCCTTGGTTTCTTCAATATCAAGATCCAATAGAAAAACTAATTGATCACGTACTCCATCATAATCAATGTCATCTGCTTGCGCGGGTATCATTGCTTCACGTGGAGCTTTACCCGTAACAACTGAAAAAGCATTTAATGAAAAATCAGGACTAACTTTTTGGAGTTGTTCCAAAGTCAGCACTATTGGTACATTTTTTCGTTCAATGGAGAGCGTATTCTGTATTGAAAAACGGATACGATTCGTATCCTGTTTGCTGCCTGGAAATGCACAACCTGCGAATAAAATCAGAAAAGTGACAGCAAATCTTCGATAAAATGTGAGAAGAAGTTTATACCTTTTTGTTGTATATTTATTTTTCATTGTGCTTCCTAATGTATTGCGGTCGTGTTTTACGTATATTTTCTTGTAACGACTTGTGCGAATTGACTATACTTTGTGAATTTTTAAAAGAAGTTTACAATTCTACATTTTACCATATTGGCTGTTATGTAAGTATTCTATTCTTTCATTCAGCAGGAGCGATCTCCATGTGGCGACTGTATTGATACATAGCCACCATACGGTCGCGACATGAAGGTTGCTCCTACCTATGCAAGTGTGTAATTATTTCCATATTCTACCATATAATACATAATTGTTGATTAACGACTTTTTAACTCCTATAACCCCTTATCAAGGAGGAGTATGTAAGTCCTGTTAATCAAACAAGTATAATAGAATGTTACAAGAATATAATTAACTGGAACAAGTCATTATTTTTTAATATGCAATTCGTTAATGCAATACCTTCGCCAATAATAGACATTCTGTCAGATTGTGCGGGCAGTTGTAGCACATTCTTCCAGATTGTGCGGGCAGTTGTAGCACATTCTTCCAGATTGTGCGGGCAGTTGTAGCACATTCTTCCAGATTGTGCGGGCAGTTGTAGCACATTCTTCCAGATTGTGCGGGCAGTTGTAGCACATTCTTCCAGATTGTGCATATAAATTATTCTGTCAGATTCTATCGTCAAATTAGACGCTATGATAATTAAAAATACTTCAACGAAAACCTGAAGTTATTTTTATTTATGTAATCCTAACAATATCACAGAGCAATGGTAGATCAACACTATATACTCATTCAACTGAAGCACTCAAAAATGGCGAAGGTATTGTTAATGGAAATGCTATTAAAGCAATAATTCATAGATTGCTTTTGCAACCCCATTCTCATCATTAGTAGATGTAATGTAATCTGCACATGATTTGATAGGTACAACTGCATTCCCCATTGCAATACCAAATCCTGCGGTCTTTAGTAGACTTTCATCGTTATAACTATCTCCAAAAGCGACAACAGATGCTAACGGTATATCAAATTGTTTGGTGAGTGCTGTGAGTGCCATACCCTTAGACACATCTGGATTCATAAATTCTATATATTCCGGTTGTGTCTGTGTTACATAGAGCTTCTCTGCATATTCTGTTTTGAACCATGTCAGATAATGTTGCAGTTCTTCAGCAGGATGAATAATAAGGAGTTTTGTTGGCGTTTTTTCATCTAATTTGCGCAGATCTCCTATCGCAGTTGCGGGAACTCCTGTACGTGCTTCATAGAGTTCGCTCCAATTGTTTATTTCAGCCACAAAAAGTTCATCATCCAGACAATAATTCAGGTGTAAATCTTGCTGGATGCAGTCATTTACAACAGTCTTCGCATATTCTGTGGGAACAGGTGTATGGTGAAATACCTCACCTGAAACTGCATGCTTGACCATCCCACCATTATACGAAATGATAGGATTTTGTAATCCTATCTGATCGCTTATCGGTTTTATGGAACGATGCATTCTACCTGATACCAAAACAACCATTATCCCATTTGCTGTAAGTTGCTGAAGTGCATCACAGTTTTCTGGTGATACTTTGTGATGACTGTCCAGAAGTGTTCCATCTAAGTCAAATGCCGCTAAGCGACACGGTATTTTCTTTTTCATGTATTGTCAGTTTTTCCGTTCTTATTCAATCGTCGAATGTATTACAATATTGCGTGCTCAGTGTTCTTATCAAAGAGATGCATCTGATCGGCATCAAAATCTAACCAAATTTTCTCACCAACTTCTACGTTAAAAGTAGGGTGCGTTCTAACACGTAGAATAATGGGTTCATGTGACTCCTGATGTGTGCCAATCAGCAGATCAAGGATATTCACAGAACCGAGTGGTTCAATCAGATGCACATCAGCAGAGATTTTTCTACCAATCGGTTCTGTCGCAGCAGTGATATGTTCTGGTCGAATGCCAAGAACACAACCATTCTTTGGACTTTTTTTGTTTATGAGAGCTTGTTGTTCAAACGTTAGATCTATATGAAGATTCGTATGTTTCAGTTCTAATATAGTTGTGCCTTGATATGAGGAAAGTTCAGCCTCAAGTAAATTCATAGCCGGACTTCCCATAAATCCAGCAACAAATAAACTTTGCGGTTTGTTATATATTTCGTGCGGTGTACCGATTTGTTGAAGCACACCTTGATGCATTACTGCAATGCGATCGGCAAGCGACATTGCCTCAATTTGATCATGTGTAACAAAAACAGTCGTAGCACCGATCTCGTGTTGCAATCGTTTGATCTCTGCGCGTGTGTCAATCCTCAGTTTCGCATCTAAATTCGCCATCGGTTCATCAAGCAGATATGCTTTCGGTTGACGCACCATTGCCCTTGCCAAGGCAACACGCTGCATTTCGCCACCACTCAACACACTCGGTTTACGATCTAACATCTCTGTTATCTGCAATGTCTCTGCCACTTTTTTTACGCGAGTGTCAATCTCATTTTTTGCAATCTTTACAGCTTTTAATGGAAATGCTATATTGTCATACACACGCAAATGTGGATAAAGCGCATAGAATTGAAAAACAAATGCAATGTCTCTGTCAGCCGGTCGAAAATCGTTGACGCGTTGACCATCAATTAGGACATTACCACGTTCAGGATGCTCTAAACCAGCAATAATTCTAAGGGTCGTCGTTTTTCCACAACCCGATGGACCCAGGAATACGACAAATTCTTGGTCCTCAATAACTATGTTAAAATCTTTAACTGCAATGACATCTCCGAATCGTTTTTCAATGTTTTCTAAAATAATTTGTGCCATACATTTTACTTCTGTTTGACAGGACTTACGCATCTCCTCTTAAAGTCCCACTGATAAGGGGGATTTAGGGGGTTAAATCTCTGAAATATTGTTTAATAACGACTTTTTAACCCCCTAACCCTTATCAAGGGGGAATACGTAAGTCCTATTTGAATAATCTATAAAGTAAAACCGTGTAATACAGTTTTACGAATCCACTCAAGGACGGTGGTCTGTGTTAATTGGGGTTTCATCATTTTCCACAAAACGTTCTATGGAATTCCGAGTAGCAGGATTCGTACGAAAATCTGCAACCCAAGGTTCACGAAAATATGCTTGCTTTTCACGGGGAAGTCCATTTAACACAGCAGGAGGAATGCGAAGTCTATGCCAGTGCGTTGCAATATGTGCATAGGCACTTAATATCGCTATTCGAGGTGTTTCCCGTTGCCAGATAGGTCCCGCGTGACACAGATTTTCAGTGAAAAAGATCGCGCTTCCAGCTGGACATTCGTAGGTAGTCAGAAACTGGCTACGTTTACCATCTTCTAACGACATGTGGTCTGGATGCATTGGAAAGTTCGCTTTATGACTACCTACAATGAAATGTGTCGCACCATCATTTTTTGAGATGTCTGTTAGTTCAATCACAACTCGTACCATACCTGCATGTATCTTGCCATTATTGACACGGTATCCAAAAATTGGGTCCGCTTGACGTGGACCTCCCCCATGAAGTTCGCCATGTCTTTGTCCCTTTTTACGCCAAACAGAAAATGTACTCTCCATACGGATATCTGGACCGATGATTTGATGCAGCACATCAATGACTTTAGGATGGTCAATAAGTATGCTGGATGCACCGCCGGGGATAGCACGATGTTCTGGAGGTAATGATTCTGGGTTACGACGTATCCTGTCAAGTTGATCTACGATCGCGTCAACTTCGTCCTTTTCAAGGATCGCAGGACGCACAAGAAAACCAGATATGTCAAAACGAAATTTTTCTTCATCAGTCATAGTTTCTAACTCCTTCTTACTGACATACTCCCCAAGCTAAAGCATGGGGGTTCTTAGTTCTTATATTGGAAACGGTTTGAGTTGTTTCCAAACGACTTTTCCTGCTTCCGTGTCTCGTGCCCTTTCCTGAACAGCGTTGGGTCTTATTTGCACTCCACAGGCGTGACTTTCGGTGTGTCCCACCGTAGTTGGTTTCAAGTTTATTGCAGCGTTGACATCTCTATCTATAGACATATCACATTGACTGCAGTGATACATTCTTTCTGAAAGTGTTAGGTCTTTCTTTTTGTGTCCACAACCGGAACAGGTTTTACTACTTGCAAAGAACATATCTGCTTCTTTGACAGGTATACCGTGCACTTCTGCTTTTGTCTTGAGTTTTAACAGGAAACTGCCTAATGCTGTATCTGACAATGCTTTTGCGAGGTTTCTGTTCTTCAGCATATTAGTAACCTTGAGTGTCTCAATACCGATCACAGATGCGAGGTTGACAATCTCTGTAGTTGCTTTATGATGTGCATCGTTTCGGATACAAGCGATACGATAGTAGATACGTTCTAACTTGTGTTTTTGTTTGAACCAGTTGTTAGACTTGAAAACTTTTCTACTTAATCTACGTTGTTCTCTTGCTAACTTCTTTTCATATCGTTTCAGGGGTCTTGGATTATCATATTTCGTGCCATCACTCAATGTGGCAAGTGTGTTTATGCCTACATCTATACCAATCACAGGGTGCGTTGAATTATCAACTGCTTCGGTGTCCTCTGTTTCTATGGTGATAGATACAAACCAACGATGTGCTGTCCTTGAGATCGTCACTTTCATAATCTTACCCACAAAACGCAATGATTCAAACATGCTAATCCAACCAATCTTAGGAAGTTTGATACGCTTACCTTCAACTTCTACAGATTGATTATTTGTGGTGAATGCGTCCTTTTTGCCACGCTTCTTGAACTTCGGAAATCTCGCACGCTTACCAACCCAATTCGCAAGCGCAGCAGACAAGTTACCAAATATGCTTTTATTGGCTACAACCTGATCCATATCTTTAGTCCAACAGGACTTACGCAAAAACTGTAGGCGTGCTTTGTAAGCGCGCCGGAAACCCATAAAAACGCTGATAATTGCATCATTTTCATCATAATTCTTCATCAAATCATGAAAAATGCGTAAGTCCTGTCCAAGCATGTGCTTTCTTAGCAATATTAAATCGAGTGTTTAACTTCGCAGCGGATAAGAACTCATCATTTGCCAATGCAGACTTGAAATCTGCTAATGCATGATTATATGAAAATCTCGCATAGCCACACTGTTGTGCAAACCATTTTCGTTGATTGTTATTTGGATTCAATGCAATCTTATGTGTTTTTAGCATGATGATATTCCAGTCCTATGAAGACGTCAGTTCCCTCTACTAAAGGTGTGTAGGTGTTAGTAGCACCTACACTGAACTAGTAGATAGTCCATTCTAATTGTTCGGGTATAGATGTTTTAATCGTACGCGTGCATCGTCCGTTGTAAATTGCCAGTTTACCTGCTTTTGCTCTGCATTTCGCCGTTTTTGCCAGGCTTGTGTCTCTCTATGGAGTGTCTCTATATCTGGGATACGCCGACACAAACATTGACGCGTAAGGACACTCAGTTCTATTTCCGCTATATTCAACCAACTTCCATGTACTGGCGTATGCACGATTTCTAAACGCTTACGCAACCTATTTGCTTCCTCATCTCCAAACACTTTATTGAGCGTCGAAAGTTTGTGTATATTCAGGTTGTCACAAACTAAAATCACACTTTTTGCTGATGAGTAGTCCTGATCCAATAGTATTTTTACTTCTTCTGCCCAATCCTCTGCCTTTCTGCGCGTCCGAACAGACACACGCCTCCATCCCGATAATGCTTCTGTGAATAGGAAGATATTTGCCGTGCCTTTGCGTTTATACTCATTATCTACACGCTTGACTTGCCCCGGTTTCACAGGATGCGGATCCCGAACATCATCCCTAAGCGTGACAGATTGTTCGTCCATGTTCACAACAGGTATTTCTGTATCTAAAGGTTTCTGGTAAAGATCAAGCACTTCTTCCATCGACTTTACAAACTCAGCATCTTTTTCAGGGGGAATCACCCACTGTTGCTGAAGGTGCGGCTTCAAAGCGTTTTTTTTAGTGTCTGTCTTACCGTTTCTGGAGAAATGCTTTCCACGATTTCAAGTCTTACCAATTCTGACGCAAGTAGGCGTAAAGTCCATTTAGCAGCACCTTCGGGAGGTTCGCTACAACTCAGTGCTATCAAGCGTGCTTCAGCTTCACCATCAAGTTTACGAGGTGTGGGAGGATGCTCTCGCTTAGCACGAAATAAGACACGAGAAAAACCACCTACAGCAAAACGCTTACGCACTTTCGCGACTGTCCTATCAGTGCACTCATACGCTTCAGCTATTTTCCCATCAGTCCAACCGGGACCATTGACATCTGATTTCAGCAAAATATGAGCATTCCTTATCTTATACGCCTCTTTTTACCTGTGTTTATACAATCTAACAACTCCTGCCGCTCCGAATCAGTGAGTTTTACAACATATTTCTTAGTCAAGGTTGTGTTCCTCCTTAAGTTTTGCTATACTATAAGAGAAAAACTCTTGTTTGTCAAGATACTAAGAAACAAAAAAATAAATACAAACTTTTAGTATGGACTATCTACTAGTATAATGAGTATCTCATGTTTTAAACCAAAAATCAAGTTTTTTCTTGACACAAGCACTTAGCACGACTACATCCCACTACCTAAAGGTAGGGGTTTTGTCGTGATTCTTGATAAAACTGATCTATAACCGTATTTTTTTAAATGCTTCAATTTGTGCTGTAATAGCACGTTCAGTCGGTAGACGTTCTGCACTTGATGCGCCATAAAATCCGACAACACCCTTTGTATTCTGTAAGATGA
Source organism: Candidatus Poribacteria bacterium (assembly GCA_963663765.2). Taxonomy (GTDB): domain Bacteria; phylum Poribacteria; class WGA-4E; order WGA-4E; family WGA-3G; genus MSPOR6. The sequence goes on from CAXXUA010000005.1 coordinate 700,670, forward strand.
AAGCCGCATCTTCTGGTTCTGCAATGGGACCCCCATGGCAAATTACCAATATCTCTGGATTTACTCCTATGGCCGCATCGTGTATCGCTTGCACCCGTTTTGAGGCATCTTCAAGTGTAAAAGCAGTTTTTGCTCCGATGGATCCTTTTGTTGTAAGTCCCATGTGTGCCACAAGGATGTCCGCACCTGCATCTGCCATCTGTTCTGCTTCAGATTCATTGAACGCATAAGGGGTGGTAAGCAATCCCATCTGGTTGGCAGTACGAATCATCTCAACCTCGGGACCATACCCCATATCTGTTTCTTCAAGAAGCTGACGGAAAGTACCATCAATTAAACCCACCGTTGGGAAGTTTTGCACACCAGAAAACCCTATTGCATCAATCTGTCCCAAGAAGATTTTCATCAAGCGAAACGGATCTGTGCCACAAACACCCGCAAGTACCGGTGTATTCTTCACGACAGGCAGTACTTCACTTGCCATCTCAACTACGATCTGGTTCGCATCACCATAAGGCATCATACCAGCAAGTGATCCTCGACCCGCCATTCGGAATCTACCTGAATTGTATATGATAATAAGGTCAATTCCACCTGCTTCTTCACATTTCGCTGATATACCTGTACCTGCACCTGCACCAATGATGGGTTTACCTGCATCAATATTACTTCGTAGTTTAGTCAAAACCTCTTCACGTTTAAATTTCATATTTTACCCTTTTACCCAGAGTTATTCAGTTTTCCTAATTTTTGGACCTTTCAAAAAAGAAACCCCCCGGTAGGAGCGACCTCCCGGTCGCGATTTTCTCAAAAATATGTGAAAAATGGTTAAAACTGAATAACCCTGCATTTTACCCAGAGTTATTCAGTTTTCCTAATTTTTGGACCTTTCAAAAAAGAAACCCCCCGGTAGGAGCGACCTCCAGGTCGCGATTTCTCACAAATATGTGAAAAATGGTTAAAACTGAATAACCCTGCATTTTACCCAGAGTTATTCAGTTTTCCTAATTTTTGGACCTTTCAAAAAAGAAACCCCCCGGTAGGAGCGACCTCCAGGTCGCGATTTCTCACAAATATGTGAAAAATGGTTAAAACTGAATAACCCTGCATTTTACTATGTAAGTATTCAAGTGTCTGACATACTCCCCAAGCTAAAGCATGGGGGTTCTTACAGGGTTATTTAGTTTTAAAAACTCTCAGTTATCAAGTTAACTGCGAGTTTAGGTTTTGAAGCTAAGTATTTTATCTCATCTGCTATACGCGTTATCCCAGCAAATCGCAACACTGCTAATGCTGTATTTCGCAAAGCAGCCATGATTTGTGGAATAGCACCGCATCGGACAGACGATGCGTCTTCTCCAAGTTGTGTATCACGCATCCAATGCGACTTGTTCTCTATTGACCAATGCCCACGGCGTAGCTCAAGTAAACGTTGGGCAGAAGTTTCTTCGGGTGTCAGACTTGTAATACCATAATGGATTTTGGTTTTTTCTTCTCCTGTTTTCGTATTTTTGTAAGTATAACGATATTGGAACACTTGTGCTATACCTGGCCAATCCAGATATGCGTTGAGACTTGTGCTTGCTTTCAAACACCTTGTCTCTATTCTACCATGTGATTTTTCAGAAGTCTCGTGAGTGTAAATAGGGGCTCCCAATTTAGGATGTGGTGTGTTATCAGAAAGCGTGTCTGGAACGTCTTGAAAGAGTTTTTGGATCTCATCGTAAAGGTCCGGTTGGTTCTTTTTGACAGGGAGCACATAGTCTCCATTACCCTCTATGATGGCGTGGCAGAATGGTCGCTGTGTCAAAAGTGCGTCTGTTGTGATGACTTTACCACTCACATCAAAGTTTTTGAGGATCTCTGTTGAGATCGGTATTTCGTTGGTTTTATCACTGACACCTTTTTGTGTAAGTGTGACGCCTAACTCATGAGACACAACAGAGAGTAAATGGCTTATTGTCGCACCACTTTTCTTACTGGCACGCATCGTTTTACCGTCTATAGCGACTGCGTCAAGACAACCTTCTAAATCAGGTCGACTTTGACAAACGTCTTCTACCCAGTCTGTAAATGTCTTTTCAACAGCATCAGCATCTAAATCTTTTAGAACATTATGTATTGTTGCGGGACAAGGTGTTTTCTTATGTGTAAAACCGAGTGTTCTTGCGAGGTCTGGTTGGGTTCGGGCCCAAGTTGCGATGGATGTATATCCTTTATGTCCAGTCATAAAACCAATAATGTTAAGTCCGATGATTGATTTCAATGGGTGTCGTTTTCCTTTATTGTTGCGCGGGTCTTGGATTTCTGCTAATCTATCTAACAAGTGTCGAGAGTTTTTCTCTGGCATTTTTCACCTCAAAGGTAAGATTTTTTAGGTGAAGTATAGCAGATATAGCGCGATAAATCACGCTATATCTGCATATCCAAAAATATTAACGATTGTGATAAAAAACAACCAAAACTCCTAAAACTAAATAACCCTGGGGTTCTTAGTTCTTATATTGGAAACAGTTTGAGTTGTTTCCAAACGACTTTTCCTGCTTCCGTGTCTCGTGCCCTTTCCTGAACAGCTTTGGGTCTTATTTGCACTCCATAGGCGTGACTTTCGGTGTGTCCCACCGTAGTTGGTTTCAAGTTTATTGCAGCGTTGACATCTCTATCTATAGACATATCACATTGACTGCAGTGATACATTCTTTCTGAAAGTGTTAGGTCTTTCTTTTTGTGTCCACAACCGGAACAGGTTTTACTACTTGCAAAGAACATATCTGCTTCTTTGACAGGTATACCGTGCACTTCTGCTTTTGTCTTGAGTTTTAGCAGGAAACCGCCTAATGCCGTATCTGACAATGCTTTTGCGAGGTTTCTGTTCTTCAGCATATTCGTAACCTTGAGTGTCTCAATACCGATCGCAGATGCGAGGTTGACAATCTCTGTAGTTGCTTTATGATGTGCATCGTTTCGGATACAAGCGATACGATAGTAGATACGTTCTAACTTGTGTTTTTGTTTGAACCAGTTGTTAGACTTGAAAACTTTTCTACTTAATCTACGTTGTTCTCTTGCTAACTTCTTTTCATATCGTTTCAGGGGTCTTGGATTATCATATTTCGTGCCATCACTCAATGTGGCAAGTGTGTTTATGCCTACATCTATACCAATCACAGGGTGCGTTGAATTATCAACTGCTTCGGTGTCCTCTGTTTCTATGGTGATAGATACAAACCAACGATGTGCTGTCCTTGAGATCGTCACTTTCATAATCTTACCCACAAAACGCAATGATTCAAACATGCTAATCCAACCAATCTTAGGAAGTTTGATACGCTTACCTTCAACTTCTACAGATTGATTATTTGTGGTGAATGCGTCCTTTTTGCCACGCTTCTTGAACTTCGGAAACTTCGCACGCTTACCAACCCAATTCGCAAGCGCAGCAGACAAGTTACCAAATATGCTTTTATTGGCTACAACCTGATCCATATCTTTAGTCCAAGCATGTGCTTTCTTAGCAATATTAAATCGAGTGTTTAACTTTGCAGCGGTTAAGAACTCATCATTTGCCAATGCAGACTTGAAATCTGCTAATGCATGATTATATGCAAATCTCGCATAGCCACACTGTTGTGCAAACCATTTTCGTTGATTGTTATTTGGATTCAATGCAATCTTATGTGTTTTTAGCATGATGATATTCCAGTCCTATGAAGACGTCAGTTCCCTCTACTAAAGGTGTGTAGGTGTTAGTAGCACCTACACTGAACTGGTATAATGAGTATCTCATGTTTTAAACCAAAAATCAAGTTTTTTCTTGACACAAGCACTTAGCACGACTACATCCCACTACCTAAAGGTAGGGGTTTTGTCGTGATTCTTGATAAGAAACTATGATAAAGTATAGCAAATTTCTTGTATTCGTGTCATCAATTATATTGCAAATCAAAAGGAAACATGCGTTATGTTATTTTCTTCATGAAATTTCTTTCATATATTTTCTATCTTATGGTATACTACAAAGCGAAATTAGTGATTATTGGAGGAAGGAATGAAACCAACGGATAGAAAGTGGGATGGAACGATAACACGTTATCCTGAACCAGCTGTTGAAGTACTTGATTCCCGGTTTAATAAGTACAAAATTGGGAATGCAGCCGTAGAAAGACTTTGGACTGGTGCGCGTTGGTCCGAAGGTCCCGTCTGGTTTGGTGATGGTGGTTACCTACTATGGAGTGACATTCCAAACAACAGAATACTGAAGTGGGAAGAGGCAATTGGGAAAGTATCTGTATTCCGCAAACCCTCTAACTATAGTAACGGACATACAAGAGACAGACAAGGAAGACTCATTAGTTGTGAACACGGATCACGAAGCGTCACTCGTACGGAATATGACGGTACAATTACAGTTCTAATGGATGCTTATACTGGAAAAAGGCTTAACGCACCAAACGATGTCGCAGTCCATACAGATGGTGGTATCTGGTTTACCGATCCAGGTTACGGGATTATGCTCAACTATGAAGGTCATATTGCAGAATTTGAATTACCTACTTCGGTTTACAGACTTAACCCAGAATCCAATGAAGCTACCGTTGTAACTGATGAACTTGAAAAACCCAATGGGATATGTTTTTCACCTGATTATAGTAAACTCTATGTTGTGGATACAGGGGTGACCCACAAAGAAGGCACACCAAGAAACATCTATGTCTTTGATGTTGCTAATTGCGATCACTTAGAGAACAAACAGGTGTTTTGTGATATGGCACCAGGTATTGCAGATGGTATCAGGTGTGATATCGATGGTAATTTATGGGCAAGTGCAGGATGGGTAGGAGAGGGTTACGACGGTGTACATATATTCGCTTCGGATGGAACGATGATCGGTAAAATACACTTACCAGAAATCTGTTCTAACCTATGTTTTGGTGGCGTAAAACGTAATAGACTCTTTATGACTGGTAGCCAATCGCTCTATTCTGTCTATGTGGAAGCACAAGGACTACCGTTATTCTAAGTTAGCAGTAATTCCTTAGTACAACGAGTTGTGCTAAATAACTATATGTTAATCATTGTTTCACATAAGCATGACGTTTTGCAGGTGTCCTTCATAGTTTGAAACGATCTTTAGTCCCGTAGGGACGATATGTTTATAGAAATACGCCATAGCACATACTCTTTAGTCCCGACAAATGCCATACGCGCATTTGGCGTTGATTTGGTAGGGACGATATGTTTATAGAAATACGCCATAGCACATACTCTTTAGTCCCGACAAATGCCATACGCGCATTTGGCGTTGATTTGGTAGAGACGATATGTTTATAGAAATACGCCATAGCACATACTCTTTAGTCCCGACAAATGCTATACGCGCATTTGGCGTTGATTTGGTAGGGACGATATGTTTATAGAAATACGACATAGCACATACTCTTTAGTCCCGACAAATGCTATACGCGCATTTGGCGTTGATTTGGTAGGGACGATATGTTTATAGAAATACGACATAGCACATACTCTTTAGTCCCGACAAATGCCATACGCGCATTTGGCGTTGATTTGGTAGCGACGATATGTTTAGAGAAATACGCCATAGCACATACTCTTTAGTCCCGTAGGGACGATATGTTTATAGAAATACGCCATAGCACATACTCTTTAGTCCCGACAAATGCCATACGCGCATTTGGCGTTGATTTGGTAGCGACGATATGTTTAGAGAAATACGCCATAGCACATACTCTTTAGTCCCGACAAATGCCATACGCGCATTTGGCGTTGATTTGGGTAGGGACGATATGTTTAGAGAAATACGCCATAGCACATACTCTTTAGTCCCGTAGGGACGATATGTTTATAGAAATACGCCATAGCACATACTCTTTAGTCCCGTAGGGACGATATGTTTATAGAAATACGCCATAGCACATACTCTTTAGTCCCGACAAATGCCATACGCGCATTTGGCGTTGATTTGGTAGGGACGATATGTGTGCATTATAAACCTAATATATGTAAAAACTTTGAAAACAATGGGTTAACTAGCACAAGTCGTTAGTACTGCGAATCTCAGAAATGTGATTTTGTTCAAATTCACAAGATTGTATATCTGGTAAATCGGGGTTGGCAAACCCTCCTACCATTTATGAGATAGAATGTAGATTAAAGATGCTGCGGTTCCTGATAGGAATAGCTTTGGATGACATCATTCATCAATAGACGTTGTGCAATTGTCTGTATCATTTCCGAGTTCAAGTCACCATGCAACCAGAACTTTTGACCAGTGCGTACAGCATCGACTCTGGATATACCTATGTCTTTTATCCCTTTTGCCGTACTATCACCCACTGCATCTGTAACACCAGGTTTGAATTGGACTTCAACAGTCCAATCTGAACTATTATCGTAAACACTGTCAAAAGTGTAGTTCTGTGTTATTGGATCAGCAAGAAGTTCTGATCCAATTCGGTCAACAGTTTGAGAGTCAAGATCACCTTCAATCCAATAGACCGCTGCAGTTCTGACAGATTCCACACCTTGTATTCCAAGGTCAAAAATGTCTTCAACGATACCAAGTCCAATCGTGTCAGGTACATCAGACTTGTAAAATACTTCAACTTTCCAATTCTTCATAGATGTCTTTCTTATGTTAGTGTAAACGTAGAGATGAAAACTTCAATTGTAGTAACAGATTTTCATGATGGATTTTCAATATGAATACAAAACAGATTCGTATATTAGTATTTGGCGCGCATCCCGATGATTGTGATATAAAAGCTGGTGGCATAGCTGCATTATATGTCAATCAAGGACACCTTGTGAAGTTCATTTCAGTAACAAACGGTGATGCTGGTCACCATACGATGGGAGGTAGTCCATTAGCTCAAAGAAGAAATGCAGAAGCACAAGCAGCTGCAAAAGTAATTGGAATCGCGTATGAACTTTTTGATAATCACGATGGAACGTTGATGCCAACCTTGGAAAATCGTTTACAAGTCATACGCGCTATTCGTGATTTCAAACCAGATCTGATTATGACCCACCGTCCTAACGACTATCATCCGGATCATCGCTATACATCAATACTTGTACAAGACGCTGCGTATATGGTCACCGTTCCGAATATCTGTGCGTTAACGCCACATTTAGAGAAAAATCCGGTGATCGTTTATCTCAGTGACAACTTTCAGAAACCTTATCCTTTTTCACCTGATGTCGTCGTAGCAATTGATGATGTAATAGAAAAGAAAATAGACATGCTTTATTGTCACGAATCACAGTTTTTTGAATGGCTTCCTTACAACAGCGGTACACTAAAAAACGTACCAAACAAACCTGACTCCCGTCGTGAATGGCTTGCAAAAAGAATAAAAAATCGCTTTCATACAATAGCAAAAACGTATCGGGATCGGTTGAAAGAACTATACGGTACGGAACTTGGTAATAACATTCAATATGCTGAGGCATTTGAAGCATGTGAATACGGTTCCTCTCTGACCACAGAAAACTTACCACACTTATTTCCTTTTTTTCTAAAAAACTCTGAATAAGGTCAATTTATGGTAAATTATGGAATTAATTACACACTTGCACAGGTAGGAGCGACCTCCTGGTCGCGACCGTATGGAGACCATGTATCAATACCGTCACGACCAGGAGGTCACTCCTACCAAAGAAAAGAATAGGATACTCACAAGACAGCCAATATGGTAAATTGTAGAAATGTAATCTAATTTTTTAAATTTCGCCATAATTGGGTAATTCGTCCTAAAACACAACCAAATGGACACTATTTTCGTTTTTTGGTAACAATTTAAATGTAGAGTAAACCCAGTGGTAGCAAAGTTTTACAGGTATTTTCTTGGAAATTAAATAAATATTTTCTGCAAGTGTAACATTTTGTAATTTCTTGTTAAGATGAGAATAATCTGTCAGTATTATTAATGTGTATATATAACGAGTTGTGCTAAATAACTATATGTAAATCATTGTTTCACATAAGCATGACGTTTTGCATGTGTCCTTTATAGTTTGAATCGATCTTCAGTCCCGACAAATGCCATACGGGGAATGCCTTAATGGCATTCATACCGTTGATTTGGCGCATTTGGCGTTGATTTGGTAGGGACGATATGTTTATAGAAAAACGTCATAGTACATACTCTTTAGTCCCGACAAATGCCATACGGGGAATGCCTTAATGGCATTCATACCCGGGGAATGCCTTAATGGCATTCATACCGTTGATTTCTTGATTTGGCGCATTTGGCGTTGATTTGGTAGGGACGATATGTGTGCATTATAAACCTAATATATGTAAAAACTTTGAAAACAATGGGTTAACTGGCACAAGGCGTTTATATATTTTGTTACGCATCTGATATGTAATATATATTATTACATATCTAATAATATGTGTCAAGTATTTTTCAGGGATATTCAGTTTTCCTAATATTTGGATTTTTCAAAAGAATAACCCCGCGGTAGGAGCGACCCGGGGAATGCCAAAAGGCATTCATACCCGACGAATGCCATAGGCGCATTCGGCGTTGATTTGGGGGAATGCCTAAATGGCATTCATACCGTTGATTTCTTGATTTGGTGCTTTGTAAGCGCGCTCTTGGGACTTGATGTGCCAGCGCGCTTACAAAGCACGCCTACCAGGGTAGGTTAGAGATAATTACCTAATTTATTTTTTAATCTTCATTAAGGCATTCTCCGCCTACCAGGGTGGGTTAGATAGAATTATCTAATTTATCTAACTTCATTAGGGACGATATGTTTATAAGTTGGGGTTCGTACATACATATCGTTCCTACAGGACTAAAGGCATGGACAAGATGGCAACACATAAAATTAACGTTATAGCAATAATTCATCAAAATACCTCAAACTAAATAACCCTGCCATCATGATGTTTTTCTTGTCATTTCTTTGGATATATGGTATTTTATTAAAATATATTTCCCCAAACGAAAAGGACAATCCAGTGAGTCTGCCAAAAACGCTAATAAGCATTCTCTTTTTTTTCAGTCTACTTCCAATAATTGCTACAGCCAAATCGCCAAAAGCGCGTACACATCTCCCCACAAATTCGGTAGCAATGAGCGATGATGCATTAGCCACTTTCTTCAACCCCGCAGGATTAGGCACTCACCGCGCTTTGAACTTATACTATCTAAGAACATACCGCAGCGACACCCCCGGCGATGATGCCTTCTTTATCTCCGCTCCAAGTAGTGGATTTGGCATGGAGTTTGTGAACGCACCAAACGACATAGACTTTACACGATACAGTTTGGCTGCCGGACAACATCTCGGAGATGCTTTGTACTGGGGAACAAACTATAGTTGGATCAACTCGGATAATGAGTCCTATGATAAGTATAAGGCTATATCTATCGGTTTGATGTACCGTCGCCGCTATTTTTCAATCGGAGCGATAGGACGCGACCTTAACCGACCCACACTACTCGATCAAAAGATGCCGCGAATCTACGATATGGGGATTGCACTACGCCCAGGAACATGGCGTACAACTTTCTCATTTGATGTACGAAAAACGCAAAATGTAAGCGAATTAGACCTGAGTTATGGTCTTGAAATTCGTCCCATTCGTGAATTTATACTCCGTGGCACATATAACAGCGATAACAGCTATGACATTCGCTTCGGTATCAACATAGGCAATTTCGGTTTCGGTACAGTCAACGACTTTGATCACGGTGGGGAATCCAACGCAGGTGTCGGTTACATGCACTTCTCATCCGCATCTATAACAAAACCCATATTTCGTAAACGGCTTTTTCTTGATTTAGGAATGGAACAAATCGACGCTGCACTCCGAATTGCCAAATGGGACAATGATATCGCAGGTGCTTTAATCCGATTGGATGGCAGCAGCTACGGGATGGGGCAATTCCAAGAGATACGGGATGCTATAGTGGAATTCAAGGAAGCAGACAAAATCGTTATGTGTTACATTACTGACTGCTCAACGGGTGACTACATCGTTGCCTCAGCATGCGACACAATCTTGATGCATCCGAGTGCTGATCTACGACTGATAGGGTTACGATCCGAACGCTCCTTCTACAAAGGTGCCCTGGACAAACTCGGTATCCAAGCACATCTTGAACACATCGGTGAATATAAATCTGCGGCAGCAGCATATACGCAAGAAAGCATGGCAGAACCACACCGCGAAAACCAAAATGCACTTCTTGACGATCTATACGACCAACTTACTACAGAGATCGCGACCACACGCGGCTGGACACCGGGAACTGTGATGAAGTTGATTGATAATGGTCCCTATACCGCAAAAGAGGCACAAAATGCAAATATTGTTGACGAACTACTTTACGATGATAGTCTGAACGTCATTGCCAGTCAACTCGCAGACACTGAAGTTAACCTGATTAAGCTCAATGATTATCTAAGAAGCGGATTGTACCCACACGACTGGACGGTGCAAAAACCTAAAATCGCAGTGATTGAAGCAACGGGTATGATGTTAACCGGAGAAAGTTTTTCTGACTTATTGACTGGAACTTCAGTGATGGGGGCAGATACAATTGCCCGCGCCATCAAGTATACGCGAGAAGATGCATCCATTAAGGCAGTTGTCTTGCGCATTGATAGCGGAGGCGGATTAGTCGTCGCCGCTGATATAATATGGAACGAACTCATGCGGCTCACAGAGGTAAAACCCCTTGTCGTCTCTATGGCAGATGTCGCTGCCTCTGGTGGATATTATATCGCCGCGGCTGCGGATGTCATTGTCGCAGAACCCGGGACCATTACAGGATCAATCGGTGTTATCGGTGGAAAGTATAGTTTCAAAGGATTGTATGAAAAAATTGGCATCAAGAAGGAGATAATGCAACGCGGTGCACACGCAGACTTTTACAGTGATTATAGTGATTATCCACCACATGAACAGGAGATCGTTCAGAGACAGATCAAGGAGATTTATGACAATTTTATAACAAAAGTCGCATTGGGAAGAGATCAATTGACGAAGGAAGAAGTTGATAAAGTCGCACGCGGACGTGTCTGGACAGGACGACAAGCAAAAGAAAATGGATTGGTTGATGTACTCGGTGGGCTTAGCGATGCACTCTCAATTGCAAAAAAACGCGCAGGTCTGGAAAAACAGGTCGTTCAGGTTGTACGTTTACCAAAACCTACTTGGTTCACACAGTTGTTAGGTAACATTAGACTGGTTTCTACCGAGAAATTGGCACCGTTGCCAAACATCTATCAGTTCTTTGGTCAATCAACCAGTCTAAAATTGCTGAATATCATAAAGAAACATAGAATCTTTCTATTGATGCCTTATGAAGTATCTGTCGGTTCATAAACTTCATGTCCGAAAATCGGGGAAGGCGTATAATGATGCATGCCGATGAATTTGCTAATGCCAGAAAAAAAATGGTTCGCAACCAAATCGCAAACCGGGATATACGAAATCCTGATATACTGTCTGTTATGGAGAAAATCCAAAGACATCTATTTGTAACTCATGAATATCAAGAATGGGCATATCAAGATAGACCGCTGCCAATAGACAAAGGGCAAACAATATCGCAACCCTACATCGTTGCATTAATGACTGATTTACTCAAACTGTCACAGAATTCCAAAGTGCTTGAAATCGGAACTGGGTGTGGCTATCAGACTGCAGTTTTAGCTGAACTTGCCAAGGAAGTATATTCTGTAGAGATATTACCCGAACTCGCAGAAAGTGCTAAAGAAAAATTAGAAGAACTCAACTATGCAAACGTCCATTTTAAAGAGGGTAACGGTTATTATGGGTGGATTGAAAATGCACCTTATGACGCGATTCTCGTAACGGCTGCACCCGCAAAAATACCGTATAGACTTACACAACAACTCGCTGACGATGGACGGATGGTCATCCCTGTCGGTTCTGACATACAACAACTCTTCTTAATAAAAAAATGTTCAGGTAAAGTAGAAACCACAACAATAACAGGTGTCAGTTTCGTTCCGATGACAGGCACACCGTAGGAGAAAGCATGAAAAAATATAGACTGAGATGTAGTTATATACTGTTCATAATCCTTGTCCTCACCCCGTCAACTTTTGCAGCATACAATGACATCGGTGTTGGGGCGCGTCCATTGGGTCTTGGCGGTGCATTTGTCGCACTCGCTGATGATACCAACGCTACGCATTATAACGCCGCAGGCTTAGCCTATATTGATAAAATACAGTTCGGTGCTACTTATGCACAACGATTTAACGGACTCGTTAACTATAACACCATTGGTGGCATAATCCCTATTGGAGGATTGGGAACTATCGGGGCTAATATCGGTTGGCTTACGGAAGACTCTGAGGTATATGAGGAGCGAACAATACGGATTTCTTACGGACGCACCCTCATAAGACAGTTGGGACTTGGACTTAACCTGAAACTATTTGGCACTACGTTTGATGAAGCAAACGAGTTTGTCATAGAGAATCCGTATTTTGCTCAAACATCAAGTTCTGCTGTTTCACTTGATCTTGGTCTTTTGGCAAAGCCGATCAACAGTCTCAGCATCGGTGTAGCGGTGGAGAATATACTCCCAGTAGACGTAAGTATTTCAGAGACAGAAACAGACACAGTCCCAATGAACATCCGAGCAGGGATTGTATACAACCTTGAATCCATTGCAGAAATGAGCACACAGGGGTCAGCAATCACGAACTTATTGAAAGGTACTATAGTTGCCGTTGAAGTGGTGTCCCGCGATAGTGAAATATATACACGTTTAGGCTTAGAGATGTGGATGAACAATGCCATCGGAGTTCGCGGTGGGTATGGAATGAATAATAGTGGTAATCCAGCGACAACCCTAAGCCTTGGTGGTAGTGCCAAGATACCCATCAGCAGTACAACATTCCAACTGGATTATGGCTTCCAGTTATTAACTGGTGACTTGCAGGACAACACAACACAACGATTTTCAGTTAATCTCTTGTTCTGATGGCGGAATAAATCGTTATACGTGTTGCATGAAACCTCATTGTGCATTATAGGAAATGAAACTGTTCTACCAACCCACGAATGCAAAAATCCAGACTCCTCCTGCTGTTCTTAACCCTATTTTTTGTAATGCTTGGTTTTGGTATAATAATTCCAAACCTCGCTTATTACGCAGAAGATATCGGTGCAACGCCAACTAAAATCGCTCTATTGCTATCTATCTATTCTGGCATGCAACTGCTGTTTGCACCCATCTGGGGTAGATTGTCAGACAGATATGGTAGGAAACCAGCGATTCTGTTAGGACTACTTGGGAATGCTCTTGCTTTAGCAGCTTTCGGTTTAGCAAAAGATTACACTTCGCTTTTCATAGCACGTAGTGCTGCAGGTATCGCTTCGGCAGCTGTGTTACCGAGTGTGATGGCGTATGTCGCTGATGTTACCAACACAGAGGAACGCGGCAAAGGTATGGGGTTGATGGGAGCAGCCATGGGACTCGGGTTCATCCTCGGACCAGGTATTGGTGGGATAATGGGGCGACATGATTTACCATTCTTTGTCGCAGGAGGATTGTCATTCTTAACCTTCCTCTTTGTGTTATCACTTCTACCAGAATCACTACAGAAAGATGCCGAGGCAGCACATCACGCATGGGTTTCTCCACGCCAACTAATCCAGCAAACAACATTGAAATCCCCGCTTATCCCACTTTTTCTTGTTGCCTTTTTTACCACATTCAGTTTCGCAGGAGTGGAGGCGACGTTTCCACTGTTCATCAAAAAAGGTTGGGGGTATGAACAGCAGCAGATGGGATGGATGTTTATGGTCATGGGAGTGATAGTTGTACCACTTCAAGGTGGATTTCTCGGTATGTTAATAAACAAGCTTGGAGAGCGGCGTATTATCATCACAGGGCTGTTATTGAATGCTCTCGGTATGGTGCTTTTGCTCTATGCGTTTTCATTTTGGACGTTAACAGTGTATCTAACAATTACTGGTATCGGTAATCAATTGATACGTCCGACAAATACATCATGGATTTCTAAACAGACCCGAATTGGGCAAGGTGCAGCTATCGGTATAATGGATGCATTCTTAAGTTTGGGACGAGTCTTAGGACCACTTCTTGGAGGTTGGTTATATGAAACATCTGTCCATCCTGGATTTGTCAAGACGATGTTCGGAGTAATTCTTGACGGTAATTTCTATGGTAATAATGCCTATTCTTATGCAGTTCTGGCAGTGATCTTGGTGATTGCAACTGTATGTCTGTATGTCCCTTTGCGGCGGGTTGAACAAGGAACATCCACATAGGTGTCAACTTAAGAAAATATTGTTTGCATTTTCTCTTGTGGAAGGGGTTTTCAACCCCGATTTGAGCGGAAATGCACTAAAAAATCGGGGTTGAAAACCCCTCCCACAAGAGGTTAAATCCTTAAGTTGACACCTATGGGGTTGAAAACCCCTCCCACAAGAGGTTAAATCCTTAAGTTAACACCTAATGAAGTTTGACAATCAAAATCGATAGTTGAATTCGTAGGGGTTGGGTTCCCCAACCCCTTTGGTTTTTGAGTTTGCGTAGATCATGTGTGGCAACCACGCCCCTACGAATACACAACTTGAACGTCAAAACTCATTAGGTTGAACAAGGAACATCCATAACGGAGCATGAAGTTCAATTTAAAACCTCAGTATGGACTCACACTGTTCTTGTCTGTTGACAAAGGTGGTAGATGGTGTTTCACGCGGCGTGTGTTGTATTTCAGTTGGTATTGTTGATGTTCTTTGTCATCTGGATACTGTTCAGCCTTTGGATATGGATATGCAGACATGCCGTGGAAAGGCAAAGGTTTAACCGTTTGTGATGTTAACGTGTTTATATCTCCATCTTTGTCCCACCCATCACTGTATAGGATGAAGTCCCGAATCCAACCCTGTTTGAGTGTGGGAAGTCGTGAAGCGTCAAATTCAACCGTGATTTCATCTCCAGCATTGAGAATGACATACATGTCATCAACCTTTTGCAGTAATGGATTGACATCTCCGAAACGTGTGTAAAATCCTTCAAGATCGCGCCATAGTTTGTCTTTTGTAACCTTTTGATAGTCAAATAGATGTGGTGCATGTGAGTTTGGACGGTACATTTGAGAAAAACCACGGTAGTGTAGGTCAGCACTATCGGGATTCAACTCTGTGATTTGCATCGGTACATCCTGTTTGCCCACAGTGAAAAATGCGGCATCCCAATATATTTGCATATATGTTTCAATCCGAACGTGTCTGTCATCAGACAAAAACTTATCTGTCAGATCAATAACAATAGTTTTGTTTTTTCCTGCGGGAATGCCAATCATATCAATGACGGTTTTCCACTTATCATCTTTGTCCTTCACTGAAACTGAAGGGAACTGCGGATTTATTCCCGGATTTTGTGATAGTGCTACATTGATACTGGTATCAGTAGGAAAAATCCAACCGTTGAGGTAAAGTATCACAGGTGCTTTGTCAGGAATATCGCCAAGATCAAGGCCAAGGACAATAGCATGCTTATCCACAACCCCTTGGTAGGGACCTGGCGCATGTTCAATAGCGTATTGATAATCCACTTTTTGTAAGGCATCAGAGATGTCATTACCGAGATGGTCTGTTGCAGAAGTTGGGTATCGTTTTTGAGCCACTCCATATATCTTGAAATCAGCAAACGGTGGAGGAGAGTACTGTTCGTTGACGAAAATATCGGTGTCGGTAGGATGGTCAACTGCTATTAGTTTTACCATATCAAAATATGCTGTTTCCCACAGCTCCTCAGTAATCTGAATAGAATACTTGCCGTCTTTTGGTTTCATTTGGGATGCGGATATTCGGATGAAATCCCTTGACTCATCAGGGGCAACAAACCCCATAGATGTGATCAAACCGAGTGGGGCGCGCCACAGTAGGTCGGTGACAAATTGGTAGTTTTCTCCGTCATAGACATATAGAAACGGACATGACCCTTTCAGTATCTGTTTCTCCTGAATACGTTGTTTTGCCTTCGGTTCTATTACGTTCTGTGGAACACCGTTTGTCCACACAACACGTACAACATCTGCTGAGTCATGTTGTCCTAATCCGAAATGTGCTACCTGTTGTGATGAATACTGCAATTGATAAAGATCACTCACTTTTACCTCAAGTTTTGACCCAATTCCATTCCTATTCACTTTGTTATTGCCAGTTGTGATTCCTTCTAATTGTATCTGTATCCAGTTGTTCAGATTACCACCGTTGTTCTGGAGTGCGTGTAGTTGTCCGTTGTTGACATAGAATAGGTCTAAATCCCCGTCGTTGTCGTAATCCGCAACGGCACCTGCTGTGCCGTTTTTCATCTGTGCATCAATTTTTATGATCTCACTGGTATCCGAGAATCTTCCCGTACCGTCGTTACGAAATAGGTATAATCCTTGTTTGTTGATGATGATTATGTCCAAAAATCCATCATTATCATAGTCAAAAATTTTTAATATCGTGGAGGAGTCGTAACCTCTGCTTTCAAGCTGCTCGCTTGAACGTGTGTCGGGGAGAAAAGTACCGTCACCCCTATTACGGAATAGGTCTATACCGGATGCTGTGGCAAAAATCAGGTCTATGTTGCTATCATTGTCATAATCCGCTGAAGCAACTGCAGAATAGGGTATCCTTTGATAGATTCCTGTTTCGGTTGTCATCGCACGTAGTTTCCCTTGACGTAGGTTATCGTATAATGTGCATCCTGTTCCCTTATGTATTGCCAATATATCAATATCACCGTCATCGTCAAAGTCCGCAGCGATAGCATCTTTGTGGGGCTGCTGAGACTGCAGGTTTTCCTTTTTCAACACAAAAGTTTGTTCGGTTACATCAAGGAAGGTGCCATCTCCGTTATTGCGATACATTGACATGCCAGATTGTCCAGAAAAAAGATCAAGGTCACCATCGTGGTCATAATCAATAGGCAGCATGAAAGAAGTATCATCCGTTGGTTGTTCATGTTGAATTAGGGTAGTTGCTACCCATTGCTGGTTAGCATCTGTGCAGAGATAAGTAATTCCGTTTTGCGTCTGTATAATGAAATCTTGTGTGCCATTTTTGTCCAAATCCGCAAAGGCAACGGTGTGTGGTATTGCAAAAAGTTGCCTTGCTTTCTCCTGAAAACTCTTGACTGGTGTGTACTTTCCATCATCATGTTCAAGGAGTATCCCCGTTGTTGTAAAAATGTCAACGTTACCGTCATTGTTGTAGTCAAGTAATGAAACGGTCATATTATCTACTGAGGCACTTCGTATATCAGATAGACCGAGTTGTTCGGTGCTGTCTATAAATTCTACGTCAATTGGTGGGGTGTGTTTTGCGTTTAAACGTGCTTTGAATCCGTGCCGAAACGCTTCTATCGGATGTCCAAGTATATCGGTCACCAGTTCACCGATTCCTTGTTGATAACGTGGACTTGCGCGATGCAAGTTCTCAAATATGCGTATATTTCGCGAGGCAATATTAAGATCATTTTGCTTTATAGCGTGAATTCCTTGTGTGAGATACGCTAACTTTTCTGGGTCGGTATCTCCTAATAGAATCGTTAGTTCCTGACAATGTTTTTCTGCTGTTTGAAGTTGTCCTTGACCAAGTAAAGCTTGTGCTAACTTCAATAGGATTACGATGTTTACGGGTGAACGGCTATAGAGTGCTTGTAAGTGTTGAACTGCTTGCTGTTGTGCGTCTGTATTGTTCCGTTGTCCGAGGTAGTGGCGGACGAGTTTGTATCGGAATTCCAAGTTGTCGGGTGATAGCCGTACTGCCTCCTTCATTGCTTCTACCGCTTGTTCGGTTTGCCCTTTTAGCAGATATACCTCAGACATTATGAAATGCAGCTGACTGTTCATGGGTGCGACATTTATGCCGCGCTTTACCCATTCTTCAGCGGTGTCCGCTTGCTGTAATCGAATGTGTGCTACGGTAATGTTGCCGTAACCAATTGCCTCATCAGGAAGTAGATCAACAAGTGCAGTAAATTCTGTGAGTGCTTTTATGGGTTGTGATTCTTCAAGGTATGCTAATCCCAAGTTTTGATGCCGAATTGCTTCTCTGATAGTTATATCAGTGTCTGTTTCTTGTGTGATTGCATTAAGCAGAATGAAGAAAAAAAACGTGAATATGAGGAGATACAAGCAGTTTTTGGGTTGGAATAAACGGGAAAGCATTGATGCTTATGCCTCTGGTTCTTTAAAGGATTCAGCGGATTTCAGAATGGCTTGTTTGAGTGCTTTTAGTCGAACTCCCAGTGAATCTTCCACTTGTTTTAGATGGAGCAGCCACGATTCTTTGGAGTCACCTTCTTCAGTACCAAAACTGTTTGTCATTGACAGTCGGAGGTATTTTAGACGTTCCGATTGCAAAATTTTCATTTGGTCATCGTAGTCTTCAATGCCTGATTCTAACAGGGTTGCGAGTTCTCGTATCTGTTCCATAGTGTAATCCTAATTCTGGTAATTACTGTTTTTGTCACGACCAAGAGGTTGCTCCTACCAATAATGTCTTAAAAAGTTTCTATAGTTCAGTTTAGTTTTAGGTTCTTGTAGGAGGTTTGTGATGTCCTCCTACAAGAACTTGTGACAGAGTTGTCGTTTATTTTTGACTTTTTAATGAGCCCCATGTGGTAGTGATTTTTCCGTTCGGTTCAACAGGTGTTGGCGGATCACCGATTGTTTTTCGGAAATAAACATCATCGGCAACATCGTTGGGACCTGCCCAAATCCAGAATGCGCTTGAATCCGGATCTGTCAGGGATGCACTTGCTCCAGTGCCCCAGGCACCTTGGCCGAATGGGGCGAGTTCGATCGCGTTTTCCCAACCACTATCGTCAAAATTAATAGTTTCCCATCCGTCGTCTCGATCTGCAATTAGCACGCCAGCATTTGACTTCCATGTGTCATCTGATGGTATATAGGTACCGTCGTCAAGAATGACATCAATCAGTGCACCGCCGATCCCTGTTGCACCGGGTTCCAAGTCGTGGACATAAACTGCAATGACAGCATAACCATCGGGCATCTCAAATTCTGTGACGGAGGCGTTCTGCCAATTATCTCCCGTAGCAACCTGTTCACCGTTGATGAATCCGACCCAAGAGTTATCGCCATTAATACGAAGTTTTGCTGCCCATAGCGTTGATGCGGTGAGACATAAGACAAAAATTGCGAAAACCAAAGATTTTTTCATGTTATTCTCCTTATTTATAAATATAATAGATAATGTAGTAGGTTACATTGCCTACCACTTAGAAAATTATTGAATGTTTCTTTTGATACTTGCCCACGAAGTCGTGAGCTTACCTTTTGGTTCAACCGGATATTGACCGATAGTATAGCGGAAGTAGATATCGTCTTCCACGTTGTTTGGACCACACCAGACCCAATTTGCTGTACAATCTGGATTATTAAAAACTGTTTTCATATTATCTGTGCCACCTGCCCAAGCACCACCACCAAATTTTTGATAAAGTTGGAGTTCGGTCTCCCAATCACTATCATCGAAATCAATTTTTTCCCAACCATCGTTTCGATCAGCAAGAAGTATGCCAGAATCACATCGCCAACCGTCTTCGCCAGTGGCGATGTAGTTAGGTTCGTCATCAAGCACGATATCAGCGAGGAAACCACCAACACCTTGACCGCCAGGTTCGGCATCATGAACATAAACTGCGATCACCGCAAAACCGTTGTCCAGAGTGAACTCGCTTGCAGTGGGTTGATCCCAGTGAATATGTTCCGCTACCTTTTCTCCGTTTACGTAAGCGACCCAAGTGTTATCTCCGCTAATACGCAATGTTCCTTTTTTCGGTTCGGCGTTTGAGTTATGTATGAGAATTAAGCTACATAATAAAAATATGGCAGTTAAACATGCCATTATACGAGTGTTCATAAATACCTCCATTTTATTTACTTAAGGGGACAATTCAAGATAGTCCACCGATTTATATTGTATATGGATATACGTTTGATTTCATCTTCAAGATAAAGCAACGGTTTTGTAGTGAGAAAGCCGTTGCTAATTTAACAATTCAGTTTTAAATCAGGACTTACGAAAAAAAGGTAGGCGTGCTTTGTAAGCGCGCTGGAAACCCATAAAAACGCTGATAATTGCATCATTTTCATCATAATTCTTGATTATATCAAGAAAACTGCGTAAGTCCTGTTAAAATAGTGATGGAAAGTGTCTATATGGGTCCGCTGGTTCACGGAACAGAATTTTTTGTCGTTCAGTTAATTCTATATCCTTTGGTTGTGCGACACGTCTCGAAGTCCACGCCACGTGTGAAACACAGTATTTATATAATAGTGAACGCCTCTGATGTCTTCCGTTCCATGCGGCAGTACCGTGTGTGAGTGCTTCACTGAATAGGATTGCAGAACCTGCTGCTGCATTTGGGATGATGACACATGGTGCTTTTTCGGGTGCGGCAGCTATCTCCTGTGGGAGTTTGTAATTGCTTTTGTGGCTACCCGGAATACAGCAAAATCCTCCGTGTTCTGGTCCTGTATCAGCGAGGTTCCATGCTACGACGACAAATCCGTTGTGTATTTCGTTATCTCTAAAAGGGAAATACTCCCCGGGCTGTGCTTTTGATGTCGGTGATGTTGCACCGTAGTCTGCGTGTAGTCCACCCCTTCGCATTCCGTTGCTCATATACATGCCGTAAATACGGTCAAGTCGAAAACAGTCTCCTAATCGGAAACGTAGAATATCCATGGTTTTTGGATGATCCAACAGTGAGCAAAATGATTTTCCCCATTGCAAAAAACCTGATCCGTCAGGTGCACTTCCAAATCTTTGCACTTTTCCGGGTGTAGGGAGGTTTTGTTCATCAATTCGTTCATTGAGTTCAGCTACTTCATCCGAATCTAAGACATTTTCAACAACTAAATAACCTTGTACGTCAAAGAGGTATTGTTGTATCTGTAAGTCACTCATAGATATGTTATCCTAATTATATAGAACTCGGAGCAGTATTGTGCTAAGATTTCAACTCGTCAATATCCTTTTTATCAATATCCTTCAGTGCGATTTTTCCTGCAAGGTCTGCGACGAACTGAAATGCGACTCGTCCGGAACGACCACTGGCGGTTGCTTCCCATTCTAACGCTGCACGATGCAATTCCTCGGTTGGCACAGAGAGTCCCTGTTTTTGTGCGTAATGTGAAACAATTTGCAAATATGTCTTCTGCGAAATCCGATAAAATGCAATGCGTAATCCGAAACGGTCACTTAGCGAAACTTTCTCCTCTGTTGCTTCACGCGGATAGAGTTCATCTTCATCGTTCTGTGGAAACCTATTTTCACTTACCAGTCGCGGCATCAAATGGCGACGGTTTGACGTTGCATAAATCAGCACGTTCTCTGGTTGTGCGGCAATTCCTCCTTCTAACATCGCTTTCAGTTCACGATATTCAGGTTCATCTTCGTTAAAAGCGAGGTCATCACAGAAAAGCAGGTAACGTTCGGGACGTTCCCATAACACTTCTGTTATCTCATGGAGATATGCCAATCCCTCTTTTTCAATGCTGATTAGTCGTAGTCCTTCATCGGCATATCGATTCAGCATTGCCTTGACGAGAGAAGATTTACCAGTGCCGCGGTCTCCCCACAAAAGTGCATGGTTTGCAGGTGCTTTATGCAAAAACTGGCGAGTGTTCCTATCCAGTGCCTTGATCTGTGCGTCAATTCCAATTAAATCTGTTGTATCAACAAGATGTGGATATTTGACAGGTACGATCTGTCCTGTCCCATTTTGGGGACACCACCGAAAAGCAAAATAATCGTCAAGCACGCCATTCAGTGATTGCGTTGATGGCGTCTGCCATCGGTTTAACAGATCATCCGCTTTTTCCAGTAGTTCTCTAATGAGTTCTTCTTGATTTCGTTGTTTTTCTGTCATTATTGATAATTTGCAACACACAAAAATTTGAATATCGCACAAAAAATGAATTTGTTTTGTTCTTATTCTTCAGATTGTTTGAAAATCCTTTTTAATCTATATTCAATTTTCGGATCACTGGTAATATCTTTTAACACCCACTTCAAACCCCATCTGATTCCCCATGCAACTCCTAAGGCAATCGTAGTTACAACTAAAAAGAAAAGGAATATTACCATCAATAGTTCAATTAGACCTGGTCCCATAGTAAACTCCTTAATTTAAAAGTCATTTAAACCTTACAGGACTTTCGCACCCAACGGTAGGCGCGCTTTGTAGGCGGGGAATGCCAAAAGGCATTCATACCCGGGGAATGCCAAAAGGCATTCATACCGTTGATTTCTTGATTTGGCGCTGGAAACCGAAAAAATGCTGAAAATTACACCATTTTTGTCATAATTCTTCATAAAATCATGAAAACTGCGTAAGTCCTGCCTTATAGTCGCGTCTTTCAAATAGTATAACATTCAGTTTTCTTCTCGTCAATAAAATAATTTGGTTATAGTGAAATATACAATTAAGTTTACACCTCTTCTGTAGGAGCGATCTCCGAATCGCGACTGAACAATTTGATAGTCGGGAATCGGAGTTCCCTCCTACCCCTGAAAGTGTAAAAATAATTCTAAAATCCACTTTAAAGTGAAATATACAATTAAGTTTACACCTCTTCTGTAGGAGCGATCTCCGAATCGCGACTGAACAATTTGATAGTCGGGAATCGGAGTTCCCTCCTACCCCTGAAAGTGTAAAAATAATTCTAAAATCCACTTTAAAGTGAAATATACAATTAAGTTTACACCTCTTCTGTAGGAGCGATCTCCGAATCGCGACTGAACAATTTGATAGTCGGGAATCGGAGTTCCCTCCTACCCCTGAAAGTGTAAAAATAATTCTAAAATCCACTTTATAGTGAAATATACAATTAAGTTTACACCTCTTCTGTAGGAGCGATCTCCGAATCGCGACTGAACAATTTGATAGTCGGGAATCGGAGTTCCCTCCTACCCCTGAAAGTGTAAAAATAATTCTAAAATCCACTTTAAAGTGAAATATACAATTAAGTTTACACCTCTTCTGTAGGAGCGATCTCCGAATCGCGACTGAACAATTTGATAGTCGGGAATCGGAGTTCCCTCCTACCCCTGAAAGTGTAAAAATAATTCTAAAATCCACTTTAAAGTGATACATATAAGCGGAAAAGCGGTGTTGTTAGGAGGGTGGATTCCGCTGTTTTCATGGTTTGTGCGGATTGTGTATGACATACGGTACTAGGGTTTATCGTCTGTTAGTTCTGACATTGATGAGAGGTCCCACACAAGGACTGTGCCATCTTTACTCTGACTTGCGAAGGTCCGATTGTCTGTACTAAATGACATACTAACTATCTGATTGACATGTCCTATGAGTATTCTCTTTCGTTCTGCTGTGAACGCATCCCATAAATTGATAGGTCCCTTCCGTAAACTACACGCGAGAATACTACCATCCGAACTGTAAGCAACATCTCCAACATAAAAGCTATTTTTGTTTGGTAAATCTTGTATCACGAATGTTTGTTTCTGTTCACCAATTGACACATCCCACATTCGGACAGTTCTCTCATTCGCGCTGCTTGCCAACATACTACCATCTGGACTAAAAGAAATGGATAGAATACTATCAGTATGTCCAATAAGAGTATGCTCCTGCTCTCCTGTCGCAACATCCCATAAACCTATCTGAAGATAATTGGCATCTGATATTCCTTTGAGCTTAGGCAGCACAGTTGCCACCGTCTGAAAATCTGGACTCAGTTGAGAAAAGTCGTTAGTTATAGTCTCTGCACCCGATATAATTGTTGTTTTTTTATGTTTACCAGTAGCAACATCCCATAGGAGGAAAGTACCATTCCGATTTTGACTCACAAGTGTCTTTCCATCCGGACTAAATGCAATTTTATAGATACCTCCAGTACCATCAGTGTATGCCTTGATCACTCTTTTATGTTTGCCCAAGAGAACATCCCACAAGCGAATAGTACCGGAAAGTCCGCTACTTGCGAGTATTCTCCCATCCGAACTGAACACCAGCGTGGTGACAGGTTTTCTATGTCCTTTAACCGTTTTCTTGTGTTCACCCGTTGAAACATCCCATAGACGAACGGTTTTATCTGCACTTGCTGTAGCGAGGATTGTTCCATCCGGACTAAATGCCACGTCCGTAATTTCTTTCTTATGTCCTATAAGTGTTTTCTTATACTCGCCTGTTGCAGCATTCCAAAGATGAATTGTATTATCTTCTTTACATATTTGAATTGCTAAAGTTTTTCCATCTGAACTGAGCAATACTGTGCTAAATTCAATCGTATGCCCCGAGATTGTATGCTTCTGCTTTCCTGTAGCAACATCCCATAGATGGAGCGGACCGTGTTCACTCCAACTCGCTAAAGTTTTTCCATCCGGACTAAATGCTACTATTTTGACAGGAGATGTATGACCGGTGATAGTTTTCTTAAGTGTGCCAGTGGCGACATCCCAGAAATGTATAGTATTGTCATTGTTCGGACGCGCGAGGATTGTTCCATCTGGACTAAACGCTACCGTAGAATCGTAATTCCGATCGCCTTGTATTGTGTGTTTGTATTTGAGTGTTGCGACATCCCATAAGTGGATACTACTGTCAGAAACCACAGTTACAAGTGTTTTGCCATCAGGACTAAATAAGAAACTTGAAACAGTATTTACATGTTCAATAACATATTTCCTTTGCTTCCCTGTTGGAACATCCCATAGCCTGAGTATCCTATCATAACTTTCGCTTGCAAGTATCTTACCATCCAAACTGAATACAGTGTTAGAGCGTGAATAACCTTCTGTAAGAGATTTCTCAAGCTTACCTGTTGCGACATCCCAAAAATCCAAAGTACGATAGTCTGCCGCACTGACTAACGTTTGTCCATTGTCAATGAATGTAAGACTGCTAATTGACCACATCCTTTCTTTAATAAAGGATTGCTTGTAGGTACCAGTGGGTACATCCCACAATTGGATAGAGCCGTCCCTGTTCCCACTTGCGAGGGTTTGACTATCTGGGGTGAATCTTATATCAGTTATCTGTGCTGATTGTCCCGGAAGGAATGATTTCGTCTCACCACTATGTGCATCATAAAGCCATATACCAATGGAACTAACAACAGCTAAAACATTGCCATCAGGGGAATACTGCATCATTATTACAGTCCCTTTACCGATGCGAGCTTTTGCACCCTCTGGCAAATACCATTGCGGATTTTCAGGGATAAATGTTTCAAGTTCAGGTTGATCCTGTCTTGGAACAATAGTTAGTACCACAATAACTGATGCTAATGCGATGACTAAAAGGGTAAAAATCAGTGTCTTTTTCATCTGAAAACTTCCTTTCCATTAATTAAATAATCCAATTATCTAATCTGACTTGTCTGTAGCATTAAGTATAGAAGAAAGATCCCACACAAGCACTGTGCCATCGCCACTCATACTTGTAAGTGTAAGTCCATCAGCACTAAATGAAATCTCCTTTATCAATTTGGTATGTCCACTGAGTATTTTCTTTAGTTGTCCCGATTCGGTATCCCATAAGTAGATAGGTCCGCGACCAATGCCATTTGCGATTATTCTTCCATCCGGACTGAAAGACAACAATTTGATGCGCGCATCACGGATAGGATTGTAATGAATCCAAGACTGATCTCTAAGAACATGCTTTTGTTGACCTGTAGCAACATCCCACATACGGAGAGTATTGTCTTCACTACCAGTGGCGAGTGTTTTCCCATCTGGACTGAAAATGACATTTGTAACATCATTTGAATATCCAATATAAGTGTGTTGCTTCGTTGCATCAGCAACATTCCACAACTCTATTTGATGAGACCTTTTTGGTTCATCTGAATTTGTTTTATCATAATCACGTTTGAAAGTTATCGCCAAAGTGGTTCCGTCCGGACTAAATACCGCATTTGATACATTATTCAGTTGTTCGGAGAATAATTCAATTTGTTTACCTGTTGACACATCCCACACGTAGAAATCATCCTTACAACTCACATAGACAAGGTGTTTTCCATCAGGACTGAAGAACAGTTCAGGACTGAAGAACAGATGCTGGGTATCATTTATAACGCCAGTTAGGGTTTTCTTGCGTCTCCCTGATTTGGCATTCCATAGATATATTTCCTCATTTTTACTTGCTGCTGCAAGCGTTTTTCCATCAGGACTGAATGCCAGATTATAATAGATTTCTTTTTTTACTCTGATTGTTTTCAATTTTTTGCCCGTAATGACATCCCACAGACGGATAGTATCATCTTCACTGCAGGTTGCAAGTATAGTTCCATCTGGGTTAAATTCAGTATCTCTAATCAGACCTGTATGTCCATCATATATTTTTATCTGTTTTCCTGTTGTTATATCACTTAGATAGAAGTTATATCTAATAATTATACCGTCACGGCTGGCAAGGGTTTTTCCATCAGCACTTAATGATGATGATGGGATATGTGGACAAGAAGGATGTCCTGTGATTATTTGCTTAGACTTTCCTGTTGAAATATCCCAGAGGTAGAAGGACGCTTCATCACTCCAACTCACGAGCGATTTCTCATCCGGACTGATGGATACGAAACGCGGTCTATGCGGATCGCAAAAGACCGTTTTCTTTTCCTGTCCTGTTTCCACATCCCACAGACTCAGTGTACTTTCTATTACATCCGCAGTAATGAGTGTTTTGCCATCTGCACTGAACGTCATACTTTTGACATTATATCTGGATGTATTTTTGATTTTTTTCACCAATTCCCCTGTATCAACATTCCTTAAGAAGATAGAATTGTCTTTTTTCAAATAGTCTTTACTTTCTTTACTTTCTTTACTTTCTTTACCTTCATACGCAAGAACTTTTCCATCCGGACTGAAAGCCATTGTCCATAATAATGGCAGATAGGCATCAAATGTTTTATTCTGGTTTTCATTACCCATATATTCTATTTCAACAGTATTAGCAGTACTATCAACCTCAGTGACGACGACTTGTTCTCCATTTAATGTAATGTGTGTGTCTTTATTGAGAGGAAATTTATGAAAGGATTGCTTATGTGTGTTTGTTGTTATATCCCATAGATTGATTTCGCTGGTGCTGGTACTTGCAAGGGTTTTTCCATCAGCACTGAATACAACATTAATAATTTTATACCTGTGACCGATGAACGTTTGTTTAAGTGTGCCTTCAGGCATGTTCCATAGGCTAACTAATTTGTTATCACCTCCACTTGCCAGGGTTTTCCCATCAGGACTGAATGCGATTGTATTGACAGAAATATGTGGCATCAACAACGCAAGTTCCTTTCCGCTCTGTCCATCATAAAGCCATAGTCCGATTGTGGTTGCTACTGCTAACGTGGTGTTATCATGTGAAAATGCAATCTTATTGATTGCTCCTTTACCATATCTCAATTTTGCACTTTCTGGTAAGTGCCACTGTGGGGATTTATGAAAACTGATTTCAATTTCTGGTTTTTCTTGCTTTGTACTGGGAATTTGCATAAGAATAATAATAGTGATAAAAACAAAGAATACCATAGTATAAATTTGCCTATCTTTTTCATAATACTTTTTTTTCATTTGATAATCCCTTTTTGATCATGCCATTTCAGTTACATTTCCTGCTTATTACGACTTACAGTTCTACAGTATTTTACAAAATCCATTTAATTTTGTCTCAATATAGAACTCCACTTTAATCGCTGATTGTAGGTCGTTCCTACCGATGAGATCAGGGTTATTTAGTTTTCAATATTTTTGATAATATTTTGCTATGTCGTTAATTTTATGTAATACCATCTTGTTCATGTCTTTAGTGGTTTTCTTGCTAAGTATTTATTATATGTTTCCATTGACGATCTACTACTTAAACAGATGACTACTGGGTTCTTCAGCATTGGAATTTTATTTTATGCTAAAATTAATTGCCGAAAGAACCATTTAGTTCCGTAGGAACGATATGTTTATAGAAAATGTTTTCCACTCCAATTGAGTTCCGTAGGAACGACATAGAAGAATAAACATATCGTCCCTACGGGACTAAAGAACTGAGGAGGGTATTAGTTTTCTATAAACATATCGTCCCTATGGGACTAAAGAGCGATGTTCATGTTTCAATAATCTAAAATTGATGCATAAAGTTCGGTTAGGTAACCAAACCCGTGTATTAACTTTCAGTAAATCTAAATAACAGAAAACTCTTAAAACTAAATAACCCTTTGATGAGATAACCTCTAACCAACAATAACAGTGTAATTCTATAATGGAACAGGAATTATTAGAAATGCTATTACTCCACCTCATCTGTAACATTATGTATAGAAGCGAGATCCCATACAAGCACTGTGCCATCCCAACTGCTACTTGTAAGTGTACGTCCATCTGCACTAAATGAAATGTCATTTACCCACCGTGTATGTCCTTTGAGTATCTTCTTTATTTGTCCAGCTGCAGTATCCCATAAGTAGATAGGTCCGCGACTAATCCCATTTGCGATTATTTTTCCATCCGGACTGAAAGACAACAATTTGATGTTCTCATCACCGATAGGTCTATCATGAATCCAAGACCGATCTCGGAGAACATGCTTTTGTTGACCCGTGGTGACATCCCACAAACGGAGGGTATTGTCTTTACTACCAGTGGCAAGTGTTTTTCCATCTGGACTGAAAATGGCATTTGTAACCACATCTGTATGTCCAATAAAAGTGTGTTGCTTCGTAGCATCAGCAACGTTCCACAACTCTATATCATGGGACTTTTTTGGTTCATCTGAATACAACGATTTGTAAACACGTTTGAAGGTTATCGCCAAGGTAGTTCCATCCGGACTGAATACCGCATTTGATACATTTTTCAGTTGTTCAGAGAATATTTCATTTTTTTCACCTGTTGACACATTCCACACATAGAAATTATTTTTATAGGATGAGCTGGCAAACACATTGCCAGATATACTGGCAATGTGTTTGCCATCAGGACTAAAGACCAGTCGGTGTACATCATTTGTACCGCCGGATAGGGTTTTCTTGCGTCTCCCTGAGTTGGCATGCCATAGATATATTTCCCCTTTATTTCTACTTGCTACTGCAAGCGTTTTTCCATCAGGACTGAATGCCAGATTAAAACTGATTTCTTTTCTTGCTCTGATTGTTTTCAATTTCTTGCCCGTAGTAACATCCCATATACGGATAATATCATCTTCACTACAAGTTGCAAGTATCGTTCCATCTGAGTTAAATTCAGTATCTCTAATATGTCCCTTATGTCCATCATATACTTTTATCTGTTTTCCTGTTGAAATATTACTCATATAGAAGCTGTTTCTACCACCCCAACTATCCATGCTTGCAATAGTTTGTCCATCTGTGCTCAATGGTGCGAAATAAGACCAAGATGGGTGTCCAGTGATTATTTGCTTATGTTTTCCTGTTTCCACATTCCATAAATAATAGGACATTTCAACACCCCAGCTCGCGAGTGTCTTGTTATCTGGACTAACAGATACGTTTTGCGGTTTATGCGGATAGCAAAAGATCGTTTTCTTTTCCTCTCCAGTTTTGACATCCCACAGACTCAATGTATATTCTATTAGATTCGTAGTAATGAGTGTTTTGCCATCTGCACTGAACGTCATACTACAAACATCATATTTTGATGCATCATTTCTTTCTGTATTGATTTTTTTCACCAATTCCCCTGTATCAACATTCCTTAAGGTGATAAAACTGTCTTTTTTCCTATAATCTTTACTTTCATACGCAAGTAATTTTCCATCCGGACTGAAAGCCATTGCCTGTATTGACGCATGATTATTTTCAATTGTAATTAATGTCTTTTCAGTATCCACATAGTTTGTCTGTCTTTCACTATCCAGATAATTTATTTCAAGAGTATTATCCTCAACATTAGTGAGGACAACTTGTTCACCATTTAATGTAATGTGTGTTCCAGTTGGGGTAAATCTATCGAAAAATTGCTTGTGTGTACTTGTTTCAATATCCCACAGATTGATACTGCCGTTACCGGTACTTGCGAGTGTTTTGCCATCTGCACTGAACCTAACGTCAACGATTTCATGTCTATGACCGATTAATGTTTGCTTATATGTACCTTCAGGTATATTCCAGAGTCTAACTAAATTGTCATCGCCGCCACTGGCAAGTGTTTTCCCATCAGGACTGAATGCGATTGTATTGACAGAAATATGTGGCATCAACAATGCAAGTTCCTTTCCGCTCTGTCCATCATAGAGCCATAGTCCGATCGTGGTTGCCACTGCTAACGTGGTGTTATCATGTGAAAATACAATCTTATTGATTGCTCCTTTACCCAATCGCAATTTTGCACTATCTGGTAGATGCCATTGTGGAGATTGATTATAACTGATTTCAACTTCTGGGGCTTCTTGTATTGATATGACAATGAGCACAATAAGAGCAGCAAAAACAAGGATTGCCAAAGCATACAACAACATTTTTTTCATGTGATAATCTCCTTTTGACTATACAATTTAAGATATATTTTCTCCTAACCACTTCTTACGGTTCTGTCCTGATTATTTTCTATCCGGTGTGTTAACTATAGATGATACATCCCACAACAGTATTGTTGCATCTGATCCTCCGCTTGCGAGCGTGCTTCCATCTGGACTAAATATTACATCCAGGATCCTGTGTGTACGTCCTCTGTATATCTTCATTTGTTCACCATTAACAACATCCCATAGACGGATACCCCTCAACATATTAGGCGTTAATAAGAACGGATTACTTTCACAAGCGAGTGTTTTTCCATCCGGTGTAAACATCACATTCCAATCTGTTTGATATATCCCTGTCAGTGTGTGTTCTTGTTCATGTGTGGTTAAGTTCCATAAACGGAGTGTGTTGTCCTGACTTGTACTTGCAAGCGTTTTTTCATCCAAACTGAAGGAGAGATTGTCTACTTCATGCGTATGTCCTATAAGTGTTTGCGTGTGTTCACCACTTGTTGCGTCCCAAATCCGTATTTTACCGTTCTGACTACCACTGGTAAGTAGCTTCCCATTTGGACTAAAAGATAGACTTGTAATGGGTTCAGTATGTCCTATAAGTGTTTTTGCATGAGTGCGTGTAGCCATATCCCAGAAGAAGATAGTATTGTCTGCACCTCCAGTTGCGAGAATTTTTCCATCCGGACTAAATGCAACACTTTCTACGAATCCTGTATGTTTTTTGATGGTTTTTAGCAGTTTTCCAGTTTCAGTATCCCATAAGTAAATATCTTTTTTCCCATTTTTTTCGCCAAAATCATCAGTAAAATTTATATCTTCGAAAATTCCAGTTGAGCTGACAAGTGTCTTTCCATCCGGACTAAATGCAATATTTTCAACATAGTAGTTTCGTTTAGTTTGGGTGTCAAACAGGTATTGATTCGTAAGGTCTTTTTTGTGTCGTCCGGTTCTTGCATCCCACAAGCGAATGGTGTTATCATCACTTGTACTTGCAAGTGTTTTGCCATCGGGACTAAAAAAGATGTTCCTAACAGAGTGACCATGTCCTTTCGTCATATTTATCTGTTTTCCTGATTTAACGTCCCACAAGCGGATTGTGTGGTGTAAATTGGCACTTGCGAGCGTTTTACCATCAGGACTAAACGCAACATGACCCACATGATCTTCAAAGTTAAAAAGTTTCATCTGTTTTTTTGTTGTTGTATCCCATAGACGAATCGTTTTGTCTTCGCTACCACTTGCAACCGTCCGTCCATCAGGACTGAATGCGATACTATAGACCGATCCGGTATGTCCTTTCAGAAGGTGCTGCTGTTTGCCTGTTTCAGCATCCCATAGACGAATCGTTTTGTCTTCGCTGCCACTTGCAAGCATCTGTCCATCAGGACTGAATGCGATACTGTACACCTTTTTCTTGTGTCCAGTGAGTTTTCGCTGTTCTTTACCTGTATTGACATCCCATAAATACATATCTCCCACGCCATTACCCGTTACGATGGTTGTGCTATCCGGACTGAATGTTGCACAAGAGATACCGTCCTGATGCGCTATCTCGGTTTCTTGTTCACTGCCTGATTCAGCATCCCAAAACTTGATTTTGTTGTAACCCACCCCTGCAATAGTTTTACCATCCGGACTATACAAGACAATATTATAGCTGCCTTTGAGATATTTCTTACTCTTTTTATTGGCAACATCCCAAAGTTTAATACCAATGCCAAAACGTGCCGAATGATTTGCACTTACAAGCGTTTCACCATCTGGACTAAACGATACGCTCGTGCTTCCAAAACGTCCAATCTTTTCCGTTAGGAGAGCAATTTCATTTAGTGTATGTGCGTCATAGAACCAGATGCCTATTGAACCTGATACTGCTAACAATTTGCCATCTGGTGAATACTCCATATCACGTATTGTGCCTTTACCGAGACGGATTTTTGCATCATCGGGTAAATGCCATTGTGTGTAGTCTTGAGCAGATGTATACGGTATGCAAAGCAGGAAGAAAATAAGCAACAACCAAAAACTTGAAAAGAACGTTTTTTTCATCTGAAACTTCTCCTTATGGCATTCTACAATATTACGAGTTGTGCTAAATAACTATATGTTAACCATTGTTTCACATAAGCATGGCGTTTTGCAGGTGTCCTTCATAGTTTGAAACGATCTTTAGTCCCGTAGGGACGATATGTTTATAGAAAAACGGCATAGTACATCCTCTTTAGTCCCGTAGGGACGATATGTTTATAGAAAAACGGCATAGTACATCCTCTTTAGTCCCGTAGGGACGATATGTGTGCATTATAAACCTAATATATGTAAAAACTTTGAAAACAATGGGTTAACTGGCACAAGTCGTAATATTGTATTGGTATTATTTTGCGTCATCTGTTTCGTTCATTATGGATGCGATGTCCCATTGCAGTACTGTGCCATCCCTACTTCCACTCACAAGCATCAAACCGTCTGAACTGAATGATAAGTTGGTTACCAATCCAGTATGTCCTTTGAGCATTTTCTTTTGTTCTCCAGTAATAGTGTCCCACAAATAGATTTGACCAGTCGACATCCCGTTAGCAAGTGTCCGACCATCTGGACTAAAAGTGACTCCATGGACGCTCTGGAAATGGACGTTCGGGAATTTCAGTACCCCTGTGGAACGTTCATTATTCCAGTTTGTGTCCGAGAGCATTTGCTTTTGCTGACCGGTCGTAACGTCCCACAATCGGACCGTCAGGTCCAAACCTCCACTTGCAAGTTTTTTCCCATCAGGACTGAAAGACATACTTGAAATAGCTTTTGCATGTCTAAGAGTGTATTTGTGTTGTCCAATAGGAACATCCCACAAATCTATCTGATTAGTTTGATTATCCTTGTCTCTATCATTGAAATGCCAAAAAAAGATTATTGCAAGTGTTTTACCATCTGGACTAAACAACATCTTAGCTACATCTCTTTTGTCGTTCATACGAAAATACTTGTATTTACCAGTAGCAACATCCCAAACACTTAAACCCCCAATCTGCCTATAACGATGACTAAAACCCACAAGCGTTTTCCCATCTGGACTAAACACTGCTTTAGAAATGGCTTGATACGATCCTGTGAAAGTCCTCTTGTGTTTGCCCGAAACTGCATCCCATAAGCGGATAATATAGTCCTGATGAACGCTTGCGAGCGTTTTACCATCTGGACTGAACAACACCTCATGAACAGCAGTACGGTTTCCCTTAATTGTCATCATGTTCTCGCCTGTAGCAACGTCCCAAATACGGATAGTATTGTCGGAACTTCCACTTGCGAGTGTTTTACCATCTGGACTAAACACCACATCAGAAATTGTTTTCTTATGTTCACCAAGTGTTTTTTTGTATTTTCTTGTTTTGAGAGACCATAGATAGATGTCTTTGTTCCCTTTCACTGCAAATGTTTGCATATCTGGACTGATTTCTAAGTTCCAGTGCCAGAATGCAGTCAGATGTCCTTTGATTAATTTCTTTTGTTTTCCTGTAACAACATCCCATAAACAGAAAGTGCCATTGTTGCTATTCCAACATGCAAGGTTCTCTCCATCCGGACTAAACGCCACTACGCTCATAGGTGTATGGTTATTCCCTTTGATTATTTTGTTCTGTTTTCCTGTAGCAACATCCCACAAACGGATAGTTCTATCCTCTAACTCACTTGCGATTGTTTTACCATCTGGGCTGAACACCAAACTCCCCATATTTTTTCGCACTTTTATCGTATTTTTATGTTTTCCTGTGTTGACATCCCAAAAAAATATCTTTTTTTCATACCCAACACTTGCGAGTGTTTTCCCATCTGGACTAAAAGATATCCCTGTAATAGATTCTTCATGTCCTTTGAGTATCAATTCTTGGTCATCAACAGGACTATTAGACAATCTAATAGTCTTTCCATTTATAGTTGCGACTGTTAACTTATCGTTGTTGAACGACATTTGAGTTTGAACAGATGTATACCCATCGAATATTTGCTTATGTGTGCCGGTGTTGATATCCCATAGATTGGTATCATGGATACTTGCACTTACAAGAGTTTTTCCATCCGGACTGAACACCACCCTAAAGATTTCTGCTTCATGTCCTATGAAAGATTGCTTATGTGTACCAGAAGGAAGATCCCACAAGCGGACAATACCATCACCTCCTCCACTTGCAAGTGTTTTTTCATCCGGGCTGAGAGCTATAGTCTTAATACCGGCTGTGTTTGCCATCAGAATAGTGGATTTTTTACCATCAATTAAATCATAGAGCCAAATACCAATACTCGTAACAAATACCAATAAATTGTTTTCATGTGAATACACTCTCTGATAGACATTACCTGAACCGATACGTGCTTTCGCACTGTCGGGAAGGTGCAACTGTGAGAAATCATAGGTAATGATTTCCGGTTCAAGTAATTCTTGCCTTGGCACAATATTTAGTACCACCAGAATGGAAACGATACCGATAATGATAAAAAAAGTAAAAAACAGTGCTTTCATCATGTGAAAAATCTCCTTTTGATGCTTATATAGCATAGGATCATGTTCCGCACCTGTTCACTTCCCACTACGTTTAGGTTATTTTGAACTACCCGAAGTGTTAAGTATGGATGTGGTGTCCCACAGCAGTACCGTGCCATCTCCTCCTCCACTTGCAATTGTTTTTCCATCCGGACTGAACGCCACACTCCACACCATTGAGGTATGTCCTTTGAGTGTCCCCATGTGCTGTCCTTTGACAACATCCCAAAGATGAATCATCTTCCACAATTTAGTCCTATGTTTTACATCACCACTTTCACTTGCTAATGTATTTCCATCGGAGTTAAACATTATGTTCCATTTAATTGGGTAATGTCCTAAAGGTTTTTTGTATCCTGCAAGTGCATGCTTCTGCTCAGCTGTTTCTAAATTCCATAAACGGACGGTACAATCCACACCTGTGCTTGCTATCGTATTTTGATCTGGACTGAATATGACGGTTTGGACCTCATCAGTATGTCCAGTGAAGGTTTGTAAGTGTTCTCCTTTGCTCGTGTCCCACAAACGAATGTTCCCGTTCTGGCTCCCACTCAAAAGCATTGTTCCATCGGCATTGAACGAGAGACTTGTGACACTTGCGGAATGTCCTGTTAGGGTTTTGATTTGTTTTTTTGAAGCAGAGTCCCAAAACCGTATTGTTTTGTCGCGACTGCCACTGGCTAAAATTTTCCCATCGGGACTAAATGCCACACTTTCAACAAAATCCGTATGTCCATCAAGTTTATCCGTAAGTTTTCCAGTATGTGTATCCCATAAGTAGATAAGTTTGTCTCCCTTCTGATGTTTAGTGCTGCCATGTATCTTCATATCCCCACTTGTGCTTGCAAGCGTTTTTCCATCTGGACTAAACGAGACGTTTTCAACAGACATTTTATTTTTCGGATCATCACTAATCAAGTTTTGATTTATAAGATCTTTTTTATGTTTTCCAGTTTTTGTGTCCCATAAGCGGATGGTCTCGTCTTCACCTGTACTTGCAAGTGTTTCACTATCCAGACTAAACGAGATTCCTCTTACAATGTAAGCATATCCTTTGAGTGTTTTTTTACGTTTCAATGTTTTTATGTCCCACAAGTGGATGATATGGTGCGAACTTGCGCTTGCGAGGGTTTTCCCATCTGGACTAAACGCCACGATAGCAACATGTTCCGTGTGGTGAAATATTTTCTTAAGCTTTCCACTGTGGACATCCCATAAACGGACAGTTTCATCTGTACTTCCAGATGCAAGTATATTTCCATTCTTGCTGAAAGAGATGCTATTGACAGTTTCCGTATGTCCATTAAGTGTATTCTTGAGTGTTCCCGTTTCTATATCCCATAAACGGACAGATAGGTCTTTACCACAACTTGCGAGCATTTTACTGTCGTTACTGAACACTACACTTATTACATCTTCTGTATGTCCTGTGAGTTCTTGTTTTACTTTTCCAGTGTTAACATCTAATAGTCGGATGATATCATCCCCACTACCACTTACGAGTGTTTGTCCATCCGGACTGATAGTCATACATGTGAGAAAATTTGGATGCTCTACGGTTGTCCTAATTTTAGACCCTGTTTCTACATCCCACAAGTGAATCTCATAGAAATCTTGAATAGCGAGTGTTAACCCATCAGGACTAAGCATGACATGTTGGAAACGACTCAGAGCATCTTTGAATGTTCGTTTGTGTGTTCTTGTTGTAATATCCCACAGTGTACCGTATCCATAACTCCCACTTGCAAGGATTACGCCATCTGGACTAAACGAGATGCTACTAACAGAATCTACGCCATTCGTAAGTAAAGCAATCTCTTGCAAGGTATTCGCCTCATATAGCCAGATACCGATTGAACCTGACACTGCTAACAAGTTGCCATCTGGTGAATACTTCATATCATTGATTGTGCCTTTACCGAGACGGATTTTTGCATCATCGGGTAGATGCCATTGTGTGTAGTCTTGGGCAGGGGTAGACGGTATGAAAAGCAGGAAAAAAATAAGCAACAACCAAAAACTTGAAAACAACGTTTTTTTCATCTGAAACTTCTCCTTATGGCATTCTACAATATTGTATTGGTATTACTTTGCGTCATCTGTCTCGTTCATTATGGATGCGATGTCCCATAGCAGTACTGTGCCATCCGCACTTGCACTTGCGAGGGTTTGTCCGTCAGGACTGAATTTTACACTGAAGACCCAGTGCTTATGTCCTCTGAGTGTTCTCTCGTGTTCGCCTGTTGAAACATCCCATAGGCGTATAGTTACATCCCAACTCCCACTTGCTAACGTTTTTCCATCTGGACTGAACGACAAACTATTTACAATAGAGATATGCCCATTAAGTGTTTTTAAGTGTTCACCTGTGGCAGTATTCCACAATTTAACATCATTCTGGTCACTGCTTGCGAGTATCTTCCCATCTGGGCTGAATGCCACACTTGAAATACCAGATGTATGTCCAGTGATGGTTTTCTTATGTTCACCGGTCACTACATCCCACAATCGGACGGTTTTGTCATCCCCGCCGCTCCCACTTGCAAGCGTCTGTCCATCCGGATTAAATGTAATTATCCTAACAGCATCTGTATGTCCCTTTATAGTTTTCTTATGTCTGCCTGTTGCTGCATCCCACAACCGGATTGTTCTATCGTTACTTGAACTTGCAAGCGATTTCCCATCTGGACTAAACGTCACGCTTCTGATAGTGGAATAAGTATCTTTCCCAGAGACATGTCCCTTTATGACTTTCTTAAGCTTACCTGTGTTGGTGTCCCATAGTCGGATGGTTTCGTCCACACTTCCACTCGCGAGGGTATACTCTTTAGGATTGAACGTTATGCAATCAACCGATCCTTTATGACCTGTAAGTGTTTTCTTGTATAGCACTTCAACAACATCCCAAAGTTGTACCTCTTTGGAGGCACCAATTGCGAGGATTTGTCCATCAAAACTAAAGGATACACATGAGATAGGTGCTATATGTCCAGTAATTGTTTTCTTGTGTTTTCCTGTCGTAATATCCCACAGGTGTAAGATATGGTCGTTGCTCCAACTTGCAAGCGTCTTTCCATCAGTACTGAAGGCTACATGCTCCACATCAGCCGTATGTTTATTAAATGTGTACTTGAGTTTACCTGCATCAATATCCCACACACGGACGGTATCATCTCGACTTGCACTTGCCAACAAGCGTGCATCGCTACTAAACACCATGCTGTTGATACTTTTTTTATGTCCCTTAAAAGTTCTCTTATGTGTGCCAGACGCGACATTCCATAAACGGATGGTTGTATCCCAACTTCCACTCGCAAGTGTCTGTCCATCTGGACTGAATGATAGACTTTTGACCCTTTTATTATGTCCAGTAAGAGACATCTTAACCTGTTTTGTGATTAGATCTGATAATTGAACGTCTTTATCATCTCCAGAGGCAAGCATCATATCAATTCCATCGATCCATAACGTATTTTCCTGAGCTGTATATCCTCGTATTGTTTTTTTGTGTGTGCCAGTGGTAACATCCCACAAATTAGTACCATGTATACTCATGCTTGCAAGTATTTTCCCATCACGACTAAATAACACCTTAGAAATACTTGCTTTATGTCCTACAAAAGACTGTTTACGTTTACCCGTAGCAACATTCCATAAGTAGACGATTTTGTCTGCTCCTGCTCCAGCAAGCGTTTGCCCATCGGGACTGAATGAAATACTTGAGATACCGTAGTTATCCCCTTTTAGCAGCATGTGTGTTTCATAGGTGGAAGTATTATAGAGCCAAATACCGGTAGTGGTAGCAACGGCTAAAACGGAACCATCATCAGAAAAAGCCATATCCATTACACTACCTTTCCCGATACGAACTTTTGCCCCTGCAGGTAGATTCCATTGCGAGGTTTCACGAAGGATTGTCTCATGTTGTGAAGTTTCATGAAGGATCGTTTTAGGTTGAAATTGTGTTAAAACAATACCCAGAATTAGAATAGTAAAAACTGCTCCCAGAATTAAATAAATTGAACGCTTCTTCATTTTCATCAAACAATCTCCTTGTGGCACTTGATATATAGTCGATTTTAGAATATCCTGAACACACGGACTGCGTGTGTTATAGCACAACCTGTATGAATATTAATAAGTACTTTGGGTAATTCTCCTAATCCAACCCTGGTAGGCGGGGAATACCTAAATGGCATTCATACCGTTGATTTCTTGATTTCTTGATTTCTTGATTTGGTGCTTGTAAGTGCGCTGTTGAGTTTTGACATACCGGCGCGCTTACAAAGCACGCCTACAGGGTTTGGTGAAAATTAGAATTACCGAATTAGTAAATTAATCTTCATTTAGGTTGTGCAGAAATGGACAAATTTCTATATCTACAATGTACGTAAATTGAAAATGCTATTTCTTGTAATGCCTGTACTTTTCTGAGAAATCAAAAGTGTTAATTATAGAAGGCATATCCCACACAAGCACAGTTCCGTCTTTACTCCCACTCACGAGAGTTTTTCCATCAGCACTGAAAGATAGGGTAGAAACATTTTTAGCATGTCCGCTCAGTACTTTTTTACGTTCTCCAGTTACTAAATCCCACAACTGGACATTTTCCTGTCCAATACTGGCAAGCTCACTTGCTGCCTTACTTGCCAGTACCAAACCATTAGGATAGAAAAATACACGCCAATTGGTTTTCTTATATCCAGCGATTGCCTGCTTTTGCTGTCCTGTTTCAACATCCCACAGACGAATTGAACCGTCCATACTTGTGCTTGCGAGAGTGAGTCCATCTGGACTGAAAGTTATGCTGGAGATAGCACCTGCATGTCCGTTGAATGTTCCTTTTCGTTTTGCTGTGACAACATCCCACAAGTAGATGGAACCATCCTGATTACCACTTGCAAGTGTGGCACTATCCGAACTGAAAGCAGTAATAGAGACATTAGAAGAATTTCCAACGATAGACTTAACTGGGTTTGAAATAGTTTGCTTGTGTTTACCGGTGACAACATCCCATAAGCGTAAAGTTCTGTCTTGGCTCCCACTTACAAGTGTTTTTCCATCTGGACTAAACGCGACACAGTTAATCTTATTCGTATGGCCTTTGAGTATGCCTTTAAGCTTTCCTGTTGTGGTATTCCATAAATGGATGTTATGCTCATTACTCACATTTGTAAATGTGCGACCTGGTTTGTTCACGTTGGTCGTTTTGGTCCTTTCTTGATCAATACTCACATTTGCAAGTGTGCGACCATCAGGACTGAAGGAAACACCAGAGATAGTTATCGGATTATAGACTGAAGCTTTTGCTTTCTGTTGTGTCATAAGGGTGTGTTTGTATTTACCTGTATTTGCATCCCACAGTTGTATGATACCTTCTGCATTCGCTGCCACGAGGGTATCACTGTCTGGACTAAATAAAATGTTACTTCCCCGTAGGTAAATAACCTTCTGAGCTTCTGTTACAAGAGATTGGTACTGTCCCGTGCTTGTATCGCATAGGAAAATTGTGTTGTTACGGTTAATGCTTGCAACTTTACTACCATCAGGACTCAGCGAGATACTTGTGTGATCGGGTATTAAACCTGCGTAATCTCTATAATAATATCCTATAATACTTTTCTCGTGTTTGAGGTTAGTGAGATCCCACAAGTGAATGGTATGATCCATACCCGCAGTAGCGAGTGTCTTCCCATCAGTACTTAGGCAGATGTTTCTGAGATAATAGGTGTGGTCCGCGAATTGTTTGTGTTTACCTGTAGCAATATCCCATAGGCGAAGTGTGCCGCCTTGAGTAAAACCTATAACAGACCGTTTATCCGGACTGAACAGCAAGGTTTTTATCTTTTTTTCATAGTCGGTTTGCGTTACATCTGTATCTTGGCTGGAGAAAGTTTGCTTGAGCGAACCTGTCGTTGTATCCCACAAGCGAATCGTATTGTTGAGTTCCACAGTTGCAAGTGTGCTACCATCCGGACTGAAAAAAAGTTCTTCAATTATTTCTGTCGGTTCAAGTGGTTCAGTTATCAAACCTTGATCGGCAAATGTCCTTTTACGTTCTCCTGTGGATATATCCCATAAATAGACTGTCTTGTCATCGCTGACACTTGTAAACGTGCTACCATCCGGACTGAATGAAAGTTTGGTGACAGATGCTGTATGTCTTGTGAGTGTTTTCTTGTGTTCCCCAGTGTCAACATCCCAAAGGCAGATTGTGTGATCCTTACTGCCACTTGCAAGTGTTTGACCATCTGGACTAAACGACAAACTACGTAAATATTCCTTATGTTTTTTGAGGATGTGTTTGGACTCACCTGAACCCACATCCCATAGTTGAATATCTTTGTAATCTATACATGCAAATGTCTGTCCATCTGGACTGAACAAAATGAAATCGCTACTAAAAAGACTATTTGTTGGGATTTTCTTAAATGTTCCCGCGTTTACATCCCACAGTTTAATTCCTCCTCTACCCCTAGTACTTGCAAGCGTATTTCCATCCGGACTGAAAGAGAAGATCCTATTAGCGTAATATGGGTAATTACTATCACTAAATAGAGCGAGTTCTTTGAAAGTATTGGTATCATATATCCAAATACCGAAAGATGTAGCAACAGCGAGTCGAGTATCATCTGGCGAATACTTCATATTCTCTATTAAACCTTTTCCAAGTCGTAACTTAGCACCATCGGGCAAACTCCAACGCGTGTGATCTTGTGCAGAGATATTCCAGGCAAATGAAAAAGTTGTAATAAGGATGGTTGAAAACAAAAATATTCTGTTTTTCATAGGAAGGGACTCCAGTTATACTAATTGGGATGTTATAACATTGTAGACACAATCTGTTGAGGATGTAGTTAGTATATCATATAACAGTTTAATCTCAAGTTATTTTGTTCAATGAGGGTGTGGAATGTCTTTGGTATTTGTCTTTTCAGAATCGCGGATTACGCGGATTGCGCGGAATATTGAGTCTTCACTTACAAATCCCGTTTCAAACATTGTATGCAAACTCTTTAGGACTTACGCAG
Organism: Candidatus Poribacteria bacterium; assembly: GCA_963663765.2. GTDB lineage: Bacteria > Poribacteria > WGA-4E > WGA-4E > WGA-3G > MSPOR6. Next base: position 742,780 of record CAXXUA010000005.1, read on the forward strand.
TAATGCTTGATTTTCCCATACCCATAGGTGTCAACTTAGCGATTCATATTATTGTAGGAGGGAAACCTTGAAATCCCGATTTTCTCACTCAAGGTAGGCGTGCTTTGTAAGCACGCCACCCAACTGCCACCCACCTGCAGGCGTGCTTTGTAAGCGCGCCACTCAACTGCCACCCAACTGCACCCCAATTGCAGCCGTGCTTTGTAAGCGCGCCACCCAAGCGCGCCACCCAACTGCAGCCGTGCTTTGTAAGCGCGCCACCACCTGCCACCCAACTGCAGGCGTGCTTTGTAAGCGCGCCACCCAACTGCAGCCGTGCTTTGTAAGCGCGCCACCTAACTGCAGCCGTGCTTTGTAAGCGCGCCACCCAATTGCAGCCGTGCTTTGTAAGCACGCCACCTAACTGCAGCCGTGCTTTGTAAGCACGCCACCTAACTGCAGCCGTGCTTTGTAAGCACGCCACCCAACTGCACCCCAATTGCAGCCGTGCTTTGTAAGCGCGCCACCACCTGCCACCCAACTGCAGCCGTGCTTTGTAAGCGCGCCACCCAACTGCAGCCGTGCTTTGTAAGCACGCCACCCAAGCGCGCCACCCAACTGCAGCCGTGCTTTGTAAGCGCGCCACCACCTGCCACCCAACTGCAGCCGTGCTTTGTAAGCGCGCCACCCGACTGCAGGCGTGCTTTGTAAGCGCGCCACCAATGATAGCAGTGCTTTGTAAGCGCGCCACCCAACTGCACCCCAATTGCAGCCGTGCTTTGTAAGCGCGCCACCAATGGTAGCAGTGCTTTGTAAGCGCGCCACCAATGGTAGCAGTGCTTTGTAAGCGCGCCACCCAACTGCACCCCAATTGCAGCCGTGCTTTGTAAGCGCGCCTACCGAGATGGGGTATTTAGCAGTTGACTTTTTCTTAAGTTGACACCTATGGGTTTTAATTTTCCCATACCCATAGGTGTCAACTTAAGGATTTTACCTCTTGTGGGAGGGGTTTTCAACCCCGATTTTTTAGTGCATTTCCGCTCAAATCGGGGTTGAAAACCCCTCCCACAAGAGAATATGCCAACACTTTTTTCTTAAGTTGACACCTATAGGTTTTAATTTTCCCATACCCCAAACAGAGGTATTTGATACCTTCATATATTAAAGACACAGTATTAGATTGAAAAGGGTGCATAATAAGAAAATTTTTACTAAATTTACGACTTGTGTCAGTTAATTATATTTATGTAATATTCTATTTTACTTGGTTTATCAATTTGCTGATTTCTCTTTACTTTAATCCATCCTTATGCTTTTCTTTATTAGACATTATAATGATTTAGTTGCAAAGTTTAGTTAACCTCTGTTATATTAATTACAATCTTATAAATGGAGAATTACAATCTTATAAATGGAGGTTATCACATGATCATTTTTGAAAATATCAAAGACAAAGCTAATACGCTTCTATCCCTCACTGGATATACTTTAGAGGAGTTTACAGCACTATTGCCTCATTTCTCTAAGAGTTTTTTAGAGTATATGGAAACACATACACTTGATGGAAAACCGCGTAAAAATCGGAAATATAAACCCTACAAGAATAGTTGTTTTGCTTCCCTTGAAGATATGTTGCTATTTATATTAATTTACCTTCATGAAGCTCCGAAGCAAGTTCTATTCGGCACGCTCTTTGGTATGTCTCAACCTCTTACCAATAAATGGATCCACTTGCTTTTGCCGATATTGAACACCGCATTAGCAGAACTTGGAGAGGTGCCATCTCGGGATACAGACCCCGCATCTCTGCGTGGTGCTTGTGAGGTATCAACTCAAAGTCAAGAAGGAGAACTTTTTTTCATGATGGTGTAGAGCGACCCATACTGCGTCCAAAAGACCCGCAAACTCAAAAGGCGTATTATAGCGGTAAAAAGAAATGCCATACAGTAAAAAACAATCTGATAATCAATGAACACTGCAAAGTCGTTTTATTGACACCCTCTTTTGAAGGAAGACACCATGACAAACGGATAGCTGATATCGTAGGTTATTGTGTGCCACCGGGAAGCACATTGTATCAAGATACCGGTTTTCAAGGGTTCGACCTTCCTGATGTAAACATTGTTCAACCGAAGAAAAAACCAAAAGGTAGAGAACTTACGGATGAAGAAAAAGAAAACAATCGGAAGATAGCATCCATACGCATACGTATTGAACATGTGATTAGTGGTATCAAAAGATACCGCATCGTCAAAGATAAACTCAGAAATTGGAAGAAAGGGTTTAGTGATTCCGTAATGGAAACCTGTTGTGCCTTACACAATTTTCGACTAAATTTCAGACCATGGCGATATGAAACTCCTGCGATTTAATTCATTATAATGTCTATTACAAATCCCATAAAAAAGGAAGCAAAGTTTATACCAATTCAAATAAATCTTGTCTCATTAAGCAATACCTTCGCCAAAAATTAGTTGAATAAAATGGGCTTTTGTCCTATAGTGTTTACACTGTAATAACAAAACAAAAGGACAAATTCCCATGTTAGAAATTATAGCACTTTTCTCAATTCTTAATCCATGTATTTCAAAAACAACGATCCATCAGTTATGTCAAGTTGTATTCGCACTGCTTGCGATGACAGGACGGGTCACCATGTTAAATATCTCTCGTTGGACATTAAAAGGAGGTAGTTACCGCACTATACAACGCTTTTTCAACACAGTTCTTCCTTGGACGACAATGTGTTGGACTTTTTTTCGCACACACTTGCTTGATCATGAGAGTGTTTATATCTTAGCAGGCGATGAAGTTGTCAGAAGCAAAGATGGAAAATGCACCTATGGTTTATCACGCTTTTTTTCCTCATTGCATGGGAAAAGCATACCCGGTTTATCGTTCTTAGCCGTGTCCTTAGTCAGTGTATCTCAGCGACGTTCCTACCCCATGGCTATTGAGCAAATCGTTCGGTGTGAAAAAACTTCAAAGCCTGCTGCCGCTCCGACTAAACAGTCAGACATCACCAACAAGACAGCAAAATCTAAAGGTGGACGTCCAAAAGGGAGCCGAAACAAAAATAAAAGAGATGTCGTTCTCAGTGATACTTTGAAACAACTTCAAACGCTGCTCAAAAAAGTGCTACAACTAATAAATAACTTGATACCCATCCGTTATTTTGTCCTGGATGGCTATTTTGGAAATAATAACGCTCTACAAATGGTAAATCAATGTGGTCTCCATCTTATTTCAAAACTACGCACCGATGCTGCGTTGCATTTTCCACCGACAACACCTTACAAGGGACGCGGACGGCGTGCGATCTATGGAGAACGTGTCAATCCACATAAGATTGATGAAAAATACTCTATTTTTACACAGACAGCGGACAATCTGAGAACTGATGTGTATCAAATGGAACTACACCACAAAAAGTTCCCCGACCCATTGAATGTCGTTTGTATCAAAAAAACAAACCTAACCACTAAACAGCAAGCTTACGTCTTATTATTCAGTTGTGATTTAGAACTTGACGCAGAAAAAATGATAGATTATTATTCGCTTCGTTTTCAAATTGAGTTCAACTTTCGTGATGCAAAACAGTATTGGGGTATGCAAGGTTTCATGAATGTAAACAAAACCCCAGTGAACAATGCAGCGAATATGTCAATGTTTATGATAAATGTAAGTGCAAAACTCTCGGAAAAATACAGATGTCAAAATCCCGTATATAGTGTATTAGATCTTAAATCGCACTACCGAGGTCTGAAATATATACACGAAATATTAAAAATACTTCCGCAAAAACCTGAACCTATTGTTATTCAGCAAATCACTGAACGCCTGAGTTCAATCGGTGCTATTCACAACACTCAAGCAAATCTTAATCCTGGATAATTGGCGAAGGTATTGATTAAGGAATTCTACTGGTTACTGGCAGGGGGTTACTCTCTTCGGTAGGAGCGACCTCCCGGTCGCGAACGGGAGGTCGCTCCTACCAGATTTCCGCTACTAATGAGACATTATCACATGAAAATGGTATTATATGCGATATCAACTCTCAAATCCTTCAATAATCTTTGAGACTGCGTAAGTCCTCCTCTTGATAGGATGCTTGAAGAATCGAATTCAGAAATTTGAGGACTGTTAAATGGCAATACCAATTCAAATAAATCTTGTCTCATTAAGGAATTCTACTGGTTACTGGCAGGGGGTTACTCTCTTCGGTAGGAGCGACCTCCCGGTCGCGAACGGGAGGTCGCTCCTACCAGATTTCCGCTGCTAATGAGACATTATCACATGAAAATGGTATTATATGCGATATCAACTCTCAAATCCTTCAATAATCTTTGAGACTGCGTAAGTCCTGCTCTTGATAGGATGCTTGAAGAATCGAATTCAGAAATTTGAGGACTGTTAAATGGCAATACCAATTCAAATAAATCTTGTCTCATTAAGGAATTCTACTGGTTACTGGCAGGGGGTTACTCTCTTCGGTAGGAGCGACCTCCCGGTCGCGAACGGGAGGTCGCTCCTACCAGATTTCCGCTGCTAATGAGACATTATCACATGAAAATGGTATTATAATACTGTAGATTTGAATCTACAAGACTGTAAGTATATTATAGATAACAATATAAGGACTCATATTATGTCTTCTTCGGGTTCATTTTCGTGCATGATTTCCTGTAACCCGATTGCGAAGCGGAATGCGATAAGACAGATGCCGAAGCAGATAGCAAACAACCATTGATATCCGATTCTTGGTATGAGGAGTCCACCTATGACAGGCGCGAAACTTGCCGGTAAAAGGATAGTGTTCATGAACCCGATGTAACTTGGTCGGCTGCGTGGTGGAGCGATGTTTAGCATATACGCCATAAATCCAACCATTACACCGTTTGCTAAAATGCCCCCTACTGTGAAGATTAGCAGATAAACAGATACGTATAAAGAAGGTTGCAGCATTCCAGATATGGATGCAATGAAAGGTGGAACCGCCATGAGTCCCGCTGTGATAATCAACAACCAGCGCACACCATATTTTTCTCCGATGTATCCCCATATTGCGTTTGAAACGACTCCACTCAATTGGGAGCATACGATGAAGAACCCGATGGTGGCTTCTGGCACACCTAATTCATAGATTGCATACGGGACAAAAAAGGGGGATGCCATTCCAGAAAAATGTGCTCCGATTCGGAAGAAAATGAAGCGGCGATAATTCTTGTCTGTGCGTAAAAAATGGGGTCCCTGCTTTAGATGTTTCCATATCGGTTGACGTTTCGTGTTGACAGGGTGGATGGGTTCCCTAATTCCTAAGAAGCTGATAAAGGAGAGGAATGCAGCAATCACCGAACAGATAAAGAGAACCGCATAATTAGAAGGAAATCCGAGTTCAGTTTCTGTTTGGAAGATGAATTTGATGACATCTAATGTGAGTGTTCTAAATATTAGTGTTATCCATCCGAGTATGCCAGTAAATTCGTCTTCTTTTCCGAGCATAGCGCGTACAAGGAAGCCGACCCAGATTCCGAAGAAACCACCGAAGAGTTGTCTTAGACTAAAGAAACGTGCGCGTCTATTCGGTTCAATGGATTTTGAGACGATGTCCATGTAGGGTAGGGTTGATACACCCATAGCAGAGGAGGATAGGAAATAGAACCCCAAGAAACAGCATGCAAGAATGAACGGGTTTTGTGAGCCGATTTGCACGGTGCAAAGGAATATTGCAAGCCATGCGAACACACGGATACTCATTCCGATCGCGTAATACGGCATTTTGCGTTGCCGATGTTCCAGTAGATTGGACACCAGCAGTTGTGGCCACATCCAACCTGCTGTCATCATTGAACCTGTCAAACCCACTAAAAGATAAGATTCGGTGAGTTTATGCACAAAGGCGGAAAGCACTATTCCTGGATCTACAAAGGCGAGGTTGATTCGCATGAAAGTACCTTGCAGCAGCGCGAATCCGAAGTTACGTCGTTGATTGTTTCTTTTTTTGTGCATTCTCTTTTGTGATCAGTGTGATAGGTAAATGATTTTTGTGAAATGCGCGCGTTGTCTTTTGACAGAATTCCAGCGAATTGGTTGAGTTAAATATCTATCGGATAAATACAGTTCAAACTATTGTTTTTTCTTTACAGAGAAGTGTGGGTATGGTAATTTGGTATAAATCTTATTTTACTATACACGCTTTGAAAGCGTATGAAGGAAAAAATATGGAACCTCTTCGAATTGGATTTTTGGGTGCTGGTGGTTTCGCGAGACACACGATCTATCCTGCGTTGCACTTAGCACCAGTTGCATTACAAGCGGTTTGCGATGCAGATGAAAATCGTGCAAAAGCTGCCGCTGGGAAATTTGGTACGGGTAAATATTACTTGGATCGTCATGAGATGTTTGAAAAAGAGGATTTGGAAGCGGTAATAATCAGTATGGGACCGGATCCAAGGCAACCGTTGGTGCTTGAAACGCTTGCGGCAGGCTATCATGTTTTTACACCGAAACCGCCTGCACCATCTCTTGAAGAAACGCTTGTTTTGGCAGAAGCAGCGGAAAAGCATGGCAAAACTTTGATGGTGAACTTCCAACGTCGTTTCAGTCTGGGTGTGCGCGAAGCAAGACGTATCATGCAGACCGAGTCTTTTGGTCAACTTACACAACTTTTCTGTTCGTTCTGTAGTGGTGCGTATGGGTCGGTGAAAGCGTATCTTCTTGATTTTGCTATCCATCATTTTGATTTAGCACGGCACATTGCTGGCGCAAATGTCAATGAATTGTGTGTATTTCACAACGAGGTTGGCAATCAGGGTTCATTTGCTGTTGCTGTTGAATATACGAACGGTGCGGTTGGGACTTTGCAACTTTCAAGCCAACGTTTGTGGCAGCGTAATTATGACCACATTGAAATAACCGGGCAGCATGAATATATCGTATTAGAAGGTCTATGGGGTTTTGAACACTATACAGGTAGTGGAAATACCTTTAAGTCGAACTTTTCTGATGAACGTAATGGGGAGTTGACAGGCGATGGTATTAGTCTAACTGAGTTCGTGAATGCAATACGAGAGGACCGTCAACCTATATCGAGTATTCATGATTGCGTGGGTACGATGCGGTTCTATGATGCTGTTCTGCAGCGTAAGAAGGGTGTTATTTCACTTGCTGGTTAGCATAACTTTTTTCTTATAGTTGTGTGCTGTTAGGAAACCGCACCATAGGCGTCAATTTAAAAAAAGTGTTTGCATTTTCTCTTGTGGGAGGGGTTTTCAACCCCGATATAACAGAAGATGAACATAAAATCCAAATCAACGTCAGAAGCGTGTTTGGCTTCTGTCGGGGTTGAAAACCCCTCCCACAATACGTGAAAATCCTAAAATTGACGCTTATGGTGCTGTTAGGAAACCGCACCCATAGGCGTCAATTTTAGGATTTTAACCTCTTTTGGGAGGGGTTTTCAATCTCTCCCAAAAGAAAAACGATAACATTTTTATTGACGTTTATGGTGCGGTTTCCTAACAGCACCGGTCTTCTTATATATGGTGAATTATTTCTATGGTGAATTATTTCTATGGTGAATTATTGAAATAATTATACGCTTCTTCTGTAGGAGCAACCTCCCGGTCGCGATCGTTCCCTGCGTTGGTAGGAGCGACATCCCGGTCGCGACCGTCACCTGCGTTGGTAGGAGCGACATCCCGGGCGCGACCGTCACCTGCGTTGGTAGGAGCGACATCCTGGTAGCGATCGTCCCCTGCGTTGGTAGGAGCGACATCCTGGTAGCGATCGTCCACTGCGTTGGTAGGAGCGACATCCTGGTAGCGATCGTCCACTGCGTTGGTAGGAGCAACATCCTAGTCTCGACCGTCACCTGCGTTGGTAGGAGCGACCTCCCGGGCGCGACCGTCACCTGCGTTGGTAGGAGCGACCTCCCGGGCGCGACCGTCACCTGCGTTGGTAGGAGCGACCTCCCGGGCGCGACCGTCACCTGCGTTGGTAGGACCAACATCCTGATCGTGATCGTCCCCTACGTTGGAAGGAGCGACCTCCCGGTCCCGACCGTCACCTGCGTTGGTAGAAGCAACATCCTGGTCGCGAGCGTCCCCTGCGTTGGTAGAAGCGACCTCCCGGTCGCGAGCGTCCCCTGCGTTGGTATGACCAACATCCCGGGCGCGACCGTCCCCTGCGTTGGTATGACCAACATCCTGGTCGTGATCGTCCCCTGAGTTGGTAGGAACGACATCCTGGTCGCGATCGTCCCCTGCGTTGGTATGACCAACATCCCGGGCGCGACCGTCCCCTGCGTTGGTAGGAGCGACCTCCCGGTCGCGACCGTATGTAGACCATATTTCAATACAATCATGACCATAAGGTCCCTCCTATCAACGCGAGAGTGTAATTAATTCCATAATCTACCATAAATTACCGAAATTATTTATTGATCTTCTAATGGCATTCATACCGTTGATTTCTTAATTTGGTGATTCAGACAAAAACCGCGAACCAAACAAAAAACTAAATATACCTGCCTTACGATTTCAACTCTTGACACATTCCACGTGATGCTATAAAATAGAATCAAAAGAATGGAAGCACAGACACAGTTCATACAGGAGAGAATAGATGGCTAACAACGTTTTTCCACCGGTGGAGACTGCCTATCCAATCGGTGAGGCTCACGTCAACAGCTTGGAAGCATACCAGAAACGATACGCTGAATCAATTCAAGACCCAGAATCATTTTGGGAAAAAATTGCAGAACGGTTGACGTGGTATAAAAAATGGGATACAGTTCAGAATTATGACTTTGTGAAAGCACAAATTAAGTGGTTTGAAGGTGCTACGTTAAACGCCTGTTATAACTGCCTTGACAGACATGTAGAAGCAGGACATGGAGACACAACGGCTATTATTTGGGAAGGCAATGATCCTTCCGAAGATAAGACTTTCAGTTTCAGCCAACTGCTTGCAGAAGTCAAAAAGTTTGCTAATGTCCTAAAATCGTTGGATGTTGAAAAAGGGGACCGCGTCTGCATATACCTGCAAATGGTGCCAGAATTGGCAATTGCAATGTTGGCGTGTGCAAGGATTGGCGCAGTCCATTCCATTGTTTTCGGTGCGTTTTCTGCGGAATCATTGCGAGATCGAATCAACGACTCCACCTGCAAACTGCTGATAACACAAGATACAGCGTTGCGTGGCACACGTAGTGACATTCCAATGAAAGCAAACGCCGATGCAGCAGTAGAGAATTGTCCATCAATTGAGAAGGTCGTTGTCGTGAAGAGAACAGGTGATGAAGTAGAATTTGACACAACGCGCGATGTGTGGTGGCACGAAGCAATGGCTACTGCAGAGACCGAATGTGAACCAGAAGTCATGAACGCAGAAGACCCACTTTTCATCCTTTATACATCAGGTTCAACAGGAAAACCGAAAGGCGTTTTACACACTACTGGCGGTTATATGGTATACACATCCTATACCCACCAGCAGGTTTTTGACTACCATCAAGGCGATGTGTATTGGTGCACTGCCGACATAGGATGGATTACTGGACATTCCTATATCATCTACGGACCTCTCGCGAATCGTGCAATTACCGTCATGTTTGAAGGTGTTCCGAATTATCCAGACTACGGACGTTTTTGGCAAGTCGTAGAAAAACATAAGATAAACCTATTTTATACCGCGCCAACAGCACTGCGTGCATTAATGAAGGAGGGAAATACCTGGGTAGAAAAATATGATAGGTCTACGCTCAGATTACTTGGTACAGTCGGTGAACCTATAAAAGAACCTGAATGGCTATGGTATTATAATATCGTCGGTGAAAAACGGTGTCCAATTGTTGACACTTGGTGGCAGACAGAAACAGGTGGCATTCTGATTACACCCTTACCAGCTGCAACCCCACTAAAACCCGGTTCGGCAACGTTCCCGTTCTTTGGCATAGAACCTGTAATTTTAGACGAAGAAGGAAACGAAGTGGAAGGCAATCCTGCAACCGGTTATCTCTGCATCAAAACAGCTTGGCCCGGTATCATGCGGACAGTGTATGGTGACCATGAACGTTTTATAGATGTTTATTTTCGACGATTCCCTGGTTATTACATGACAGGTGATGGCGTGTTGCGTGATGAAGATGGGTATTATTGGATAACGGGTCGTGTAGACGATGTGTTGAATGTCTCCGGACATAGATTAGGAACAGCCGAAGTTGAAGGGGCTATCGGGCAACATCATGCCGTTGCGGAAGCCGCAGTTGTCGGATACCCACACGACATTAAAGGACAGGGTATCTATGCCTATGTTACGCTTATGACAGGTGAAACCGCATCTGATGACGTAGCATCAGGTATCAAACTGGCAGTCCGTCAACATATCGGACCTATTGCTACACCAGACAAGATTCAGTTTACACCAGCGTTGCCGAAAACACGATCTGGAAAGATCATGCGCCGAATCCTACGCAAAATAGCCGAAGGTGACATATCTGATCTCGGTGATACGTCTACACTCGCTGATCCGACAGTCGTTGACGCATTGGTTGAAGGCAGACAGTAAAATGTACCAGGACTTACGCACCCAACGGTAGGCGGGGAATGCCTAAATGGCATTCATACCGTTGATTTGGTGCTTTGTAAGCGCGCTATTGGGACTTGATGTGCCAGCACGCCTACCAGGGTGGGTTAGATAGAATCACCTAATTTATTTATTAACGAGTTGTGCTAAATAACTTTATGTTAATCATTGTTTTACATAATCAGAACGTTTTGCAGGCAACCTTCATAGTTTGAAACGATCTTCAGTCCCGTAGGGACGATATGTTTATAGAAAAACGGCATAGTACATCCTCTTTAGTCCCGTAGGGACGATATGTTTATAGAAAAACGGCATAGTACATCCTCTTTAGTCCCGTAGGGACGATATGTGTGCATTATAAACCTAATATATGTAAAAACTTGGAAAACAATGGGTTAACTAGCACAAGTCGTTTTATTAATCTCCATACAGTTTGTGCTACAATAACTTGTGAAAAGGACATTATACTAAGAATAAACGGTATCTGCAGGTCTATAATCCTATAGGTAGCAACTTGCGTTATTAAAGTAGAAATGGTATTAAATAAAGCGCATGAATGAGGAGTACGCGTGGCATCAGCAATAAGAATCGTAGATGCATTGAAAAAACAGAATATCACACATGCCGTTGGGGTACCAGACAACGGCAGCGCAAAGATTTACGAGTTATTATGCAAAGACAAGGAAATTGATGTAATCACAGTAACACGAGAAGGGGAAGCATTCGCAATCGCAGCCGGTTTATATATCGGTGGAAAGAAACCCGTTATCATCATTCAAAATACTGGTTTCTTAGAATCAGGTGATGCAATACGCGGCACAGTCATCAACATGAAAATACCTGTCGTTGTCCTCATCGGGTATCGTGGTTATCACAACCGTGATGCTGATGGCAAGTGGGTTGACTCTGTTGCCACCTTCCTTGAACCGACACTCAAAGCATGGAACTTGCCCTATCATAAGTTAGAAACAGACACTGATATTGAAAGCATTGATTGGGCATTCAATAAGTCTACAAAAACGTCCCTACCTGCTGCAGTACTCCTCATCGGACATGCAAAATAAAGAAAAAGGAAAGTATAAGTAATACCAATTCAAATAATACTGTCTCAATAAGGAATTCCACTTCTATTGCTGGTTGGATGTTCTTCTCATCGGTAGGAGCGACCTCTCGGTCGCGACCGGGAGGTCGCTCCTACCTGTGTAAGTGTGTAATTAATTCCATAATTTACCATAAATAACCCTGTGACTGGAGCGAATTAAATGTTAAGCGTTGAAGAAGCACGTCAACAGATGTTAGACACCATTCCCGTTCTACCGACAGAAAAACTTGAGATACTTGATTGCACGAATTATGTACTCGCAGAAACACTGCATGCAACTGAGAATATCCCTCCGTTTGACAACTCAGCAATGGACGGTTTTGCAGTTCGTTCATCAGATGTAAAGAGTGCATCCAAAGAGAATCCCGTTGTGCTTTCTGTCATTGAAACAATCGCAGCAGGATATGCACCTGATAAACATGTCAATTCTGGACAAACATCACGGATTATGACAGGTGCGATGATGCCAGATGGCGCAGACGCGGTCGTGATGCAAGAAGTGACTGAACTCGTTGGTGATGAAGTCAAAATCTATGAAAGTGTTGAGGAAAATGAAAATGTTCGCTTCACTGGCGAAAGCGTCCAACAAGGGGATTGCGTAATGTCTCCCAGTAAAGTTCTACGTCCACCTGAAATCTCAATGCTCGCTTCCCTCAATTGTGGAGAAGTAACTGTTCACCAAAGACCAAAAGTCGCCATTGTCTCCACAGGTGATGAACTTACACCACTTGGCCAACCTTTGACACCCGGTAAAATACGGGATAGCAATCGGTACGGTATCTATGCACAAGTGCAGAGTGCGGGTGGTATTCCAGTTGATATGGGAATCGCACCTGATGATGAAGCAGAAACTGAACGTATCTTCCGAGAATCCCTTACAAAAGCAGATGCGCTTATTACAAGTGGTGGTGTTTCAGTCGGAGAACATGATGTTGTGAAAAACGTCCTGACGAAATTGGGTGAAATGAACTTTTGGCGTGTCGCAATGAAACCAGGAAAACCACAAGTTTACGGCTTTATTGACAGAAAACCAATTTTTGGATTACCCGGCAACCCTGTCTCTTCACTTGTAGTATTTGAGCTGTTTGTCCGTCCTGCGCTCCTGAAGATGGCTGGACATACTGACCTATTAAGACCCACCTTCACAGCGGTTCTCGCTACAGACGTTACGAACAGAGATGGACGCGTAAACTATATGCGCGCAATTCTCACAAAACAGGATGGACAATACATTGCCAAAACAACCGGTCCGCAAGGGTCTGGCATCCTCCATTCACTTGTATTGGCAAACGGTTTAATCACCATTCCTGCGGGTGTCACCTTACATGTTGGTGAAACTGTGGAAGCACAATTCTTGCACTAAACAGAATTATTATGTCAGAAAAAACAGCACTAACAAGAAATTGGGGAGAGATGGCTTTTGCTGATTCAGACGGATCAGGCACTCCTTTGCTTTTCTTACACGGCACAGGTTGTGATTCAGCAGATTGGTCAGCTGTAACAGAAGGTTTCACTCAGAATCAACGGTATATTACGTTGGATTTTCGCGGACATGGACAAAGCAGCACCCCTTTCAACTCATTTACATTATCCGATCTTGCTGATGATGTGGTGAAACTTCTTGCATATCTCAGCATATCAAAGGTAATACTTGCTGGACATAGCCTCGGCGGTATGGTCGCAATGGAAGTAGCAAGACGTTCCTGCAGTGTCAATGGACTTATTTTGCTTGAAGGATGGACAAGCTTGTCTAATGTTCGCAGTGCATTTGATCAGGGACGCTTTTACGGTTCACTTTCCCAAACGGAGATTGATCAGATTCAACACAAATCACAGCAGACACGATCCCGTTTTGAACAAAGTGTCTGGCAGAGTTTTTGGTCAACTGTCAGAAACTTTGACGGCTACGCTTATCTTGAGCAGGCACAAATTCCTATCTATGAAGTATTTGGCGAAATGGGTAGGCATGAGTCAACAGAAAGGTTGTTACGCATACCCCCTAATCCCAATATCCAGTGGAAATGGGTGCAGAATGCTGGACATTATCTGCCGCACGAATGTCCAGCAGAAGTTGCGGAAATTTGCTGTAGTGTTGTAGAGATATTATCGCAAGGTGATCTTCTCTGAAAGTGTATAGAAAATAGGAAGAAACCCAATAAGGATTGTTGGTACAGCAAAGATCGTTAAGAGAGCAAATGATCCTTTTGTAAAGGAAAAATCCTCTGTTTCCTCAACAGATTCAAAGTACATAGCTTTGACAATGCGTGCGTAGTAGTAGAGGGAGACGACACTGTTTATTAGACCAACAAACGCAAGCCAATATAATTTGCCTTCAAGTACTGCAGCAAATAGTACCCATTTTCCAAAGAAACCGGCAAAGGGTGGGATGCCTGTCAATGAGAATAGGAAAATCGCCATTGCACCGGCGACTAATGGTGCACGTGAAGAAAGCCCGCGAAAGCCATCAATCATTTCACTTCCCGACTCATTCGCAATTAGGACAACAACGTAAAACGCGCCCAAGTTCATAAAGAAATAGATCACAAGATAAAAGATGATAGCACCGATCCCTTTATCAACAAACGCGGTATTACCAGTCGTCAGCAGGACAGCCGCCATCAATAGGTAACCACCGTGTGCAATGCTTGAATATGCCAATAATCGTTTGACGTTGCGTTGTGGTAGTGCAGCGAGATTTCCAACAGTCATTGTCAGTGCAGATACTATGGCTAATAGCAAACCCCAATCAATTGCTTGCATAACTTGCGTGTTCCCAAATCCTGTATAGAAAAACCTGAGGAAAAGTGCGAATCCTGCGGCTTTTGATGCAACAGATAGGAAAGCGGTTATAGGAATAGGCGCGCCTTCGTAGACATCTGGTGACCACATGTGGAAAGGCACTGAGGCGATTTTGTAACCGACACCCGCAAGAATAAAGGTAATTGCAATCAAGACACCGAGCGCTGTTACGTTACCATTAGCAAGCACTTCCGGTAGTTTCTGACCGATTATTGCAAGGTCACCGGACCCTACCATTCCAAAAATCAAGGACAATCCAAATAGCATCGTTCCGGATGCCACTGCACCATAAGTGATGTATTTGAATGCTGCCTCGCTTGAACGCGGACTGTGTGTCAAAAACCCAGCGAGGATGTAAGACGTGAGACTGACTGTCTCCAACGAAATGAATATCATCAACAAGTTTGTGGATGATGCCATTAAAAACATACCGAAGGTGACAGCTAATAATAAAGCGTAGTATTCACCTTTCAATTTTGCATCAAGTTCTTCAGAACGAAGGGAGAAAAGAATCGTTGCTGCAGTAGCGAGTAGCAAGAGGATCTTGAAAAATACAGCGAAACCATCCAACCGAATCATACCCAAAAACAGATTCCTTGGTTCGTTAGTATCAATAACTGAATTTGTGATGATGATTGCTACTAAAGTACATCCGAGTCCAACGAGTGAGAGATAAGCGGTCTTTTGACTTTCCTTGTTTTTTATGAGCAGATCAAGGATGATAACCGCAGCAGCGAAGACAACGAGGAGTATCTCTGGCGTGAAATAAGCAAGACTTTGTATATTTTCTATGTAATCCACTCACTTCTCCTATAATCCAGCTTGGAATGTACCCATGAGTCTGGTAAGTTCAACGACAGATTCTCTGAACATGTCAAGTGCAAAGTTGGGCCATACACCGAGAACAATGGTGAGTATTCCGAGGGGTACCAAAGTCAGGATTTCACGTTTATTTATTTCAGGCAGTTCTTCATATTTGGGATTGAGTTTCCCAAGGAAGACTCTTTGAAGTGTCCAGAGGAAGTATGCTGCCCCTACTACAATGCCAATTGTAGACAAGATAGTCAATAGTTGGAATTTTTCAAAAGCGCCGATAAGAGATAGCACTTCGCCGACAAAACCGCTTAGGCCGGGTAAGCCCAATGATGCCATAAACGCGAGCGTTGTAATACCTGCATAAATAGGCATTCTACCTGCCAATCCACCGAAACCGTTGATTTCACGGTGATGTGCACGGTCGTAGAGGACACCGACAAGTAGGAAGAGCATTGCACTGATGACACCGTGATTGAACATCTGTAGGATGGCACCGTTAACCCCCATCGTATTTCGAGCGGCAAGTCCTAAGATAACAAACCCCATGTGTCCAATACTGGAATATGCGACTAACTTCTTAAAATCAGTTTGTGCCAACGCGCAGAAGGATCCATAAACAATATTAACAAACCCAAGCAATGCCAGACTATTCCCCCAGAAACCTACACCATTGGAGAAGAATGCCATCCCTTCAGGAAACATCGCCATGTTAATCCGCACCAGTCCGTAAGTTCCCATCTTTAAAAGGACACCTGCAAGAATAACACTAATCGCAGTTGGAGCTTCAACGTGTGCATCCGGTAGCCATGTATGGAATGGGAAGATTGGTACTTTGACAGCAAACCCGATAAAGAAACCGAGGAAAACCCACATTTGGAAGGTTGGATCAGCCAGAGCATGTCCGGGTGTACTCGCCAACGTGATGAGTGTTGGAATGTCAAATGTCCGTTCTCCCGGAATACCACTGTTAAGGTACACAGCAATCAAGGCAACTAACATCAGTACGCTGCCAAATAGCGTATAGAGGAAGAATTTAATTGCAGCGTATTCCCTACGCGGTCCGCCCCACACACCGATCAGGAAATACATCGGTAAAAGAGTGAGTTCAAAGAAAACAAAGAACAGGAACAGATCCATCGCAGCGAAAAAGCCTAACATCCCTGTTTCTAATAACAGGAACAATGCCATATATGCCTTAATGCCTTTTTCTATATTTCGCCAAGAGGCAAGGACACAGATAGGACCTAACAGAGCAGTGAGAAGTACTAACGTTACGCTTAAACCGTCAAGAGCGACGTAATACTTGATATTGAATGTCCCAATCCAATTAAAAGGACCGAGTGCGTATTGATCCCCCGACAATGTACGATCATAGTCAATAAACATATATACTGCGATCAGGAGCGGAATTAGCGTAAAACCCAGCGTGACGCGTTTGATAAGTTCCTCAGAGTCACGTGGTAAGAGTAAGACAACGATCATCCCAAGCAGGGGGACAAAAATCATTAGAGACAATAACATTTAGTGGGAATCCTCCTTATCCCATCAGGACAGTATTTCATGGGTTTCAACTACAATGCCCGAAAAATCAAAATTATCAACACGATCCCTCCGAGAACAACGAAGAGATATGTTTGTATTGCTCCTGTTTGTATTCTGCGGATTCTACCGCCAGCTGCCCACGTAACCTCTGCTACTCGGTTGACGATTCCATCAATAACACGATTGTCAAAGAAGCCGATAAATGCAGCGAATATTTGCCGTGTGATCGTTGAAACACCGTTGACGATACCGTCAACGACAGAAAGGTCAAATTTTGCAAGAAGTCGGGACTTCCATACCGTCAGCGCGACTAAAACGCCATCGTAAAATTCGTCAAAATAGTATTTGTTCCAAAAAAGGTTGTAGACCGGACTGAACTTTGTTGCGACTGCTTCGGCAGAAAACCTTCGTCTATGATAGAACAACCAAGAAAGTAGTATGCCTAAACCTGCGACAATGATAGACAGAGCCATTGCAATATTATGTGCAACCTCATGTATATGATGTGCATCATCAGCATGTTCTGAGTCTTTTCCGCTATCTTCTTCAGCTGCTTCTGCATCGGAAATACCGAAGAGTGAGATGGCAATTTTAGCGTCACCTGTTTTAGAGTCAGGTGAAACATAAGCATGTGTCGGTGCATGAAGATGGACTTGTTCTGGTGGTTTAAAATTGTCTTTGTTGAACCAGAAATGGTTGACGACAGGAAAACTCAAGGCTGCTAAAACGATAAGCGGCACTGTCATTGTCCACGGGGATTCGTGTGCCATATTGTGCATTTCTTGATTACGCGGTTCACCGAAAAAGGTCATGAATATCAGACGAAACATATAAAATGCTGTTATACATGCTGCCAGAAGTGCAATGCCGAATAGGATATAATGATGGATAGAGTTCCATTCCATTGCGCGTCCGAGCACACCCCCTAAAATCTTATCTTTACTCCAGAAACCTGAAAAGATAAAAGGCACACCAGAAATAGACAAAGTTGCGATGAGCATTGTAATAAAGGTAATTGGCATCTTGCGACGGAGTCCACCCATATTACGCATATCTTGGTCCGGTGGGATTTCAGAACCGTGTGCATGAACTAATCCGTGGTCATCGTGTTCATGTTCTGCATTGTCTTCGTGTTCGTTGTCATCATGATGTGCGTGCATTGCGTGGAAGGCGTGGATGACGCTTCCAGAACCGAGAAACAGTAGTGCCTTGAAAAATGCGTGTGTGGTAAGATGAAAAAGACCGGCAACATAACTACCAGCACCAATTGCCAGCATCATATACCCCAATTGGCTAATCGTAGAATATGCCAAAACGCGCTTGATGTCAAACCGGACGATGGCTATGGTCGCGGCGACGATAGCGGTAATACCTCCAACATAAGCGATGACCAGAGAGGAGGTCGCTGTCAAAATAGGGAACATCCGCGCCGTTAGATACACGCCTGCGGCAACCATTGTTGCGGCGTGAATTAACGCACTGACAGGTGTAGGACCTTCCATCGCATCAGGTAGCCATGTGTGCAGTGGCATCTGTGCGGATTTACCTATAGCACCACAGAAGATGAGAATGCCAGCGATAGAAAGCCAGACCATATCTCCAGTTGTTAATGATGCCGCAAGTGTAAAGATGCCGTCTTGTGCACCATCGTAAAGCGAAAACGTCCTGAATTTAGTAAAGAGCATCATCATGCCGATAAACATACCGACATCACCGACACGTGTTGTCAGAAACGCTTTCTTACATGCATTTGCAGCGGTGTCCTTTTCAAACCAAAACCCGATGAGCAGATAGGAGCAGAGACCGACAAGTTCCCAACCGATATAGATACCGAGTAGGTTATCCGACACCACCAAGAACAACATTGAAAATGAGAAGAGTGAAAGATATGCAAAGAACCTTGGATACCTCGGATCCCCATGCATATAACCTATAGAGAAGATATGCACAAGACTACTGACCAGTGTAACCACAATCAGCATAATCACGGTAACACTGTCGAGGTAAAATCCCATTGATAAAGTGATGTTCCCGAGTGAAAGCCATTTGACAGTATGCGGTTTTGGATCGGGTGCTATCTCATTCATTAAATAGAGGGAACAACCGAGAGCAACCAGCATTGCAGCGGTTGACAAAAGGTCTTGGCGTGGGAAACTCCGTTTTGCTAAACCCAGAAATGCAAAGATCGCAAAGGATGCAAGTGGAGCAAGTAAGATGATACTAATTAAGGGAACAACCATATTGTTTCGTTTTAACCTTTCAAGGTATCCACGTCATCTGGACGTATACTACCGAATTCACGGTAAATAGCGAGAATAATTGCGAGAAAAACTGCTGCTTCTGCTGCTGCAAGGACAATACCAAAGATTGCTATAATTTGACCGTCAATGTTTTGAATTATTTTCCCATCAACTTCTTTAATCGTAACAAAACGTGAAAACGCAGCGAAATTGAGATTACATGAATTGAGGATGAGTTCAATACCCATCAAAATGCTGATAGCGTTTCGCCGAGTCAGTACTGCGAAAATACCGAGTGTAAAGAGAATGGAACTGATGACCAAATAGTGTTGTAGACTCATGTTATCCTAAAGACTCAACGGGAATTAGTCCCGAACCTCCTTGCGAGAAATAAGAGCAGCACCGATCAACGCCACTAACAGCAGAACGGAGACGACTTCAAACGGTAGTAAAAACTTTTCTTGCAGAATCAGTTCTCCGATTCGTTCAGTTGTCGGCGCGAGTTGTATCCCGTCATCCGTTCGATTTTTCCAACCGGGTGTATTTGCGATAACTGTTAGCAGCAACATTAATAGTGCCAATGAAATACCGGCACCTAATAACAGTTGTCCGCGTTCTATGTGGATACGCATCTCTAACCTTCCGCTTGTCATCATCACACCAAAAAGGATAAGCACAAGAATACCACCGACATAGACAATCACCTGTGTTGCAGCGAGGAAGTCTGCCTGTAGAAAGACATATAATCCTGCTACCCCAAACAGAGTAACCATCAGCGCAAACGCCGCGTGTACAATGTTTCGAACAGTGACGACTGCGAACGCCGAGGCAATTGTTATGAGTGCGAATCCATAAAAGATAAAGGTTTTAAGTGTAAAATCCATATCATGTAGTTCTCAGCGAATCAATCAAATACTATTCTCCAGGAACTAACCTTAATTCTGATGGTTCACCTACCAGATAGTAAGAGAATTGAAATCCTTGTGGAACGACGTATCCATCGTCAAGTTGAAATGGTGGAAGATCTAGAGCACCAATACCATCATCTGTAAAACGATTGAGTGCATAATTTATCGTAGTGTTTAGTCTCATTATTTCCCGAGACCCGCTACCTTTTGCTTTGTCATATTTTATTTCCATAGAGGTGTTTTCAAAATTGAGTATCGCTACATACATAGTGCTATAGGCGGCATCACCAGATAAAGCCCAATCTTCACGGTCTAACCCTACAACTAAATCCCCATGTGAAGGAGCGGGAGCCGCCTTAAGTCTCCACCAAATATTTTCCGCATCCTCACGAGTTTTCTCAATAGTGATGACTGGAATTTCATCTCGTGGTATTAAGCTGTTTACAATTGGCGAGTTTTCTCCTTCTAAGCCGTTCTGAGGGTCAAGCACGTTGGCATTATTGTCTTCTGCGTCGCCACCGCAACCCAAAATAACTAATCCACTCAACAAAAACAAGATTGAAAAAAATGTGTAAAATCTCATAGACGAATTCCTTTTTAAAATATAGAATAGCATTGCAATTGCTATCTTGCAAATTGTCGTAAAACTTTCCTAATCTGCAGCCTCTGTGTTATCCGCTTCGTCTTTATCGTACCAGGACTTACGCACCCAACGGTAGGCGTGCTTTGTAAGCGCGCCGGAAACCGAAAAAATGCTGAAAATTACACCATTTTCGTCATAATTCTTCATCAAATCATGAAATCTGCGTAAGTCCTGCGTACATCTCTTGTTTGTCAAAATTGAAAATTAAGTCTGTGCGGTCAAAACTTGAGTACTCAATACCTTCAAGTGAATCTTTCATAACAAGGCATTGTGTAGGACACACTTCCGTGCAAAGTCCGCAATACATACATAACGACATATCAATATCAAACTGGTCAAGATAGAAAACAACAGGGTTTCGGGTAATGACACTGGAGATTTCATCTGTAGTAACGGTCTGTGTCCTGCTTTCATCTTCTGATGCTTCCAAACGATCAACTACCTCTTGCGATCCTAAACGCGTGCTGATATTTGTAATCGTTACAGACTCTTCTGACATAATCTTTTTGTCGTCGCCTTCAATGATGCCGATGATTTCGCGTCCATCCTTGAGATGCACGACGTTCATGCTGTCCCAGAGTTGTTCACCTTTAGGCAGTTTTGTGCCGGTGATCGTAATACAATCCACAGGACAAATCATTTCACACTTTTTACACCCGATGCAATCCTCAATTCGATTGTAGAGTTGACCGCGATACCCTTTCGGAATCTCTCGGACGTTCTGTTTTTTCTCAAAATCGTGTTCGTAAGGATATTGGTGTGTCACATTGGGTTCAAAGAACTGGCGAATTGTAATCCGCATGCCAACGAGAACGGTGTAAACCCCTTTGTAAATGTTACGTATATATTTGTCCATAACAAACGTTCCTTTGTAGGTCTATAGTTTCCTACCATTAAAGATGTTGACTACCAACCGTAACCCATGTTAACCAATTGTTCAAGAAGTTTATAGATAAATACTGTACTAAAACTTCCACACATAAACATATTAAATTTGGGAAATATATTCGCTAAAATGAAAATTAAGGATCCTATTAAACTAAATCCACTAACAATTAATTGCATTATATTCTTTTCCCATCCAACTGAATCACCGACAAGACCGCCTATAATTCCAAAACATATTAATAACAACGCGATTACACCAAATACAACTCGTAATTTCACATCCGATTTCATAAGGTTCAAAACATTTTTTGCAGTGTTCATAATGTCCTCTGAATTAACTTAGCAATTTCTATCCACAAAAACCAATCAGGACTTACGCACCCAACAGTAGGCGGGGAATGCCTAAACGGCATTCATACCGTTGATTTCTTGATTTGGTGCTTTGTAAGCGCGCCGGAAACCTAAAAAATGCTGAAAATTACATCGTTTTCGTCTTAATTCTTGATTGGATCATGAAAACTCCGTAAGTCCTGCCAATGTATTTATTGTAGATAATGTTTTTTTACTGAACTCGGTTGTGGTTCCGGTTTTTGTACCAGACATCTTCCTGAATAAACTACAACCCGAAACCTAACTCCAAAATTACAAAAACAAGTAGTAGACCGCTCATTAAAAAACCCGATTTATGTAACTTCCGATCTCCTGCAAATAGCTCACTAAACAATGCCCCAAACCAAATCCCGATGCACGCCAAACTTTGTCCTAAAATCAGTCCCCAAGTATCTAGCCAGTGAATATTAAAAACCAAAGCCATTGAATTGTTTAGAGCCACAATTAATACGCCGGAGAGTAGTAGTGAAAAGCCTGATATTAAAACGGTTTTTTCACGTATGCTATCAAGTATTATTCTTTTACCACATTCTTTACAACGTCTTCTGATAAACGCTAATACAACGAAACCAAGACATGCAAAACATATACCTAAAACCAGACCCAGAATAGGTAACCAACGAGAAGTAACAGCGTCTACTACAATTAAATCGTCAAAGACCACAATCGCAAATATGAGTAAAACAGTTGACGCTCTTTTTGCATAACTGACAATTCTTTCCTGTTTCATACTACTCAAAACTTTCGTACCAGTAGTCACCATACACCTCCTATTACAGACACATAAACTATTATTAGTGCTGTTCTATCTATACTGTGTTTGGTTGTGGTTCAGGTTTTCGTGCAAGATTCCTTCCAGCAAATGCATAAGCTCCGATGAGTCCCACATAGATAATTGCACAACTGATGCCAATACTCCACACATCATCATGTTCAAAGATCAATCCCCAAACACCTGTACCTAAGATATTAAAGAATGAAATTGGGATAAAGTATTTCCAGCACAAGTTCATGAGTTGGTCAACGCGCAGACGTGGGAGTGTCCATCTCAACCACATCATCACGAAGACAAGTCCTAATGATTTGAGAACAAACCCTGGTAATCCTCCGAGGAAGTCATAACCCGGTAAGATTCCTTCATATCCACCGAGGAACAGTGTTACACCGATTGCACTTACCGCAAACATATTCGCATATTCAGCGATAAAAAAGAGGGCAAAACGCATACCACTATATTCGGTGTGGAATCCAGCAACGATCTCCGACTCGGCTTCTGGTAAATCAAATGGCGTTCTGTTCACCTCAGCAATAGATGAGATAAAGAAAATAAAGAATGCAATAAACGTGAAAGGTGACCGAAAAATGAGCCATGTGAAAATACCGCCATCTTGACTCCCGACAATTTCACTCATACTCAAACTTTGAACAAGCATGACGACTGTCAAAATGGAGAGTCCAAGAGGGATTTCATAACTGACAATTTGTGCAGCAGAACGTAATGCACCTAACAGAGACCATTTGCTATTTGATGACCAACCTGCCATTATGACTCCCATAACAATCACAGATGAGATCGCCATAATGTAGAAAATACCGATATTAAAGTCGCTTACTAAGATGTTCTGACCAAATGGTATTGCAGCGAAAACTGCAAAGGAACAAGCAAATATAATATAAGGAGCAAGTAAGAAAAGGACTTTATCGCCTTGTGGTGGGATAAAGTCCTCCTTGAATATGAGTTTTATGCCATCCGCTAAGGTTTGCAATGTTCCCCAAGGTCCAACACGCATGGGACCAGTTCGATTTTGAAAACGTGCAGCGACTTTCCGCTCTGCGAGCACTAACACCAATGGGAGTAATGGCACAAGAGCGACAAAAATACCTGCACATGCTATCATCACAAGAACTGAACCCAACTGCACAGGAAAATCAGGAAATATGGGAAGAATTACATTCTGTACAATATCTGTTGCCCAATTTGTTCCATCCTGCACGCTTATATTGTGAAAGAAACCATCCGAAAAAATATCTGGCATCTTACCTCCAATCCCATAGGTAACATCATCTGTGATAAGACAGTTTACCTATCCACTTCTCCCATAACAATATCAATACTTCCGATAATAGCAATAATATCTGCGACCATCAAACCACGACTTAATTCCTGCAAAGCACTCAACGCACTGAAACAGGGGGAACGTCCTTTGACGCGTACTGGCTTCGGCGTGCCATCACTGACGATGTAAAATCCGAGTTCACCGCGCGGTGCTTCACTGCGGAAATAGATTTCACCTTTTGGCGGACGCACAGCCTTCATTTCTGCCATAACAGGACCGTCAGGTAGACCCTCTGCTAAAATCTGTCGGACAATCTTAACAGATTCTTTCATTTCATCCATGCGTATTTTGTAGCGACTCCAGCAGTCCCCGACAACAGCCCCTAATTCCGGAATATCTTTTGCAACAGGCACATCAAACTCAAATCGGTCATAGATAGAATAGGGTTCGTCCCGCCGTAAATCCCAATCAACACCTGAACCACGAAGGTTCGGACCGGTTGCACCGTAACTAATTGCCATCTCTTCGGACATCACAGCGACCCTCATTGTCCGTTCAGAGAAAATGCTGTTTGATGTCAGTAAGTCGTTGTAGTCGTCAATCTTCGGTTCAAAATAATCGAGAAAACTTTCTATTTCATCTAAATAATTTTGTTCATCAACGGATCCAGATTCCAATGGGATGATTTCGGAGACACCACCGATACGTATATAATTATATGTGAGTCGTGCGCCACAAATTTTTTCAAATAGCAGAAGCAGTCGTTCACGATCCCGAAAAGCATAGAGAAACGGTGTGAATGCTCCGATGTCCATGCCGTAAGTGCCGAAAGATAGGAGGTGACTCGCAATCCGATTTAATTCGCAGATAAGTACCCGCAAATATTCTGCGCGTTCTGGTATTTCAAAATCCTTTTTTTCATCTGCTTCAAGTAACTTCTCAACAGCGAGGCAAAACCCCCAATTTTGGTTCATCGCAGCAACATAATCCATTCTGTCAGTGAAGGGAATGATTTGAGGGTAAGAAAGGTTTTCGGAGTGTTTCTCAAAACAGCGATGCAGATACCCAATATGTGGAATGGCTTCCCGTACCACCTCACCATCCAGTCTCAATTCCAGACGCAACACCCCGTGTGTACTTGGATGCTGAGGTCCCATATTAACTATCATCTCATCCGTGAAAGGTTTGAGTTCAATGATCTTTGATTCGGTTTGTTGTGTGCTTTCCATAATACGGATTCTACGGTTTGATTTTATCTAATATGTCTATTGATTTACACTTATTGCCTAATACGGCACACGCATACCCCGATAAAAATCAGGTTCCATATAATCTTTTCGCAGCGGGTATCCTTCCCAGTCATCAGGAAGTAAGATACGGCGGAGATCGGTATGTCCTTCAAAGAAAATACCGTATAGGTCATAAGCTTCGCGTTCGTGCCAATCTGCAGTTTTCCAAATATGTGAAACGGTCGGAAGCTGCGCTTCAGTTTTTGGCATGGAGGTCTTCAGAACCACATTATGCCGATGTCGTAAAGAATGGAGATGGTATACAACGGAGAATTCTTCATCCTTGGTGCTCAAATCAAGACCACTCAAACACATCAATGAATTGAACGCCAACGAGTCAGTTTCTACAAGATATTTGCACACGTCTGCAATAGCTGCGGGGGTGATGAGAATGTTTGGGTCTCCAACAAGTTCAGTATCAAAACCGAGGACAGCGTCACCAAACTGATCGGTAAGGATTTTATATATTTCTTCTGGGTTCACGTATTATTCTTCTCCAAATCAAATGAAATAGCACTGTTTTATGCAGTTTGTACTTCGTTCTCGTCTTCAGATGTCGGCACGTCAGACTCTACATTAATATCTTCTGTCCCCTTATCCATATCTTCAGTTTTTTCAAGTTCGTACCATTCTGTTTTGGTGAATAGTCTTTTTAGGAAAGGCACATTTGTGCGTTTTGCAATGGTCTGCGTTTTGATTTTCTCTTGTAGTTTCAGTAGTCCTTCAATAAGTGCCTCTGGACGTGGAGGACAACCGGGAACATATACATCAACAGGGATAATCCTATCTACACCTTTAAGAACGTGATATCCGTGTTGCCAGTATGGACCGCCACTTGTTGCGCAGCTGCCCATTGAGATGACATACTTCGGTTCAGGCATCTGTTCATATAGACGTTTGATTCGAGTAGCCATTTTCAGTGTCACTGTACCAGAAATCACCATTAAATCAGATTGTCGGGGTGTTGCGCGAGGCACACCTGCTCCAAATCTGTCCAAATCGTAGTTTGAAGCAGCAGCTGCCATGAACTCAATGGCACAACAAGCCAAACCGAAGGTCATCGGCCAGAGTGCAGAGGAACGCGCCCAGTTCGCAACAGCATCAACTGAAGTCACGATTATGTTCTTGTCTAATTTCTCATCAATTATCATAACTTTCCTCCCGCTGTATAGATTGGACTTCTAACTGCGTGGATCTGATCCACTCA
The DNA here is from genome assembly GCA_963663765.2 of Candidatus Poribacteria bacterium. Classification (GTDB taxonomy): domain Bacteria; phylum Poribacteria; class WGA-4E; order WGA-4E; family WGA-3G; genus MSPOR6. The sequence continues at coordinate 769,227 of CAXXUA010000005.1, forward strand.
AGGTCACCTTTTGCCCAGACATAAGCAAGACCGACTAACAGGATAGCGATAAAAACAAGCATTTCCACAAACGCAAAGAGGCCTAACTTTCGGAACACAACTGCCCACGGAAGAAGGAATACGACTTCCACGTCAAAGATTAAGAAGATGAGCGCGATAACGTAAAAACGGGTGTTGAACTTAATCCGTGTGTCGCCAATCGGATCTTCCCCGCATTCGTAGGGGATATATTTTTCACCTGAAAACAACTTTGTATGTAATAGGCGAGAAATAGTAAGGTTTAGGACAACAAACAGACAACCGACAACTAAGAAAATCAGAACATTTGCAAAATTAAAGAGCATGTAAACTTGCCTTTATTTAGGAAGTAAGGTTTTGTCAGTCTTATTGTTATTTGAGTAGCATTTTATTGATAAAGTATATCTTAAATTTGTAGAAATTTGCAAGGAAAAAATATGCAAGTCACGCATTTCCGTTATCTGAACAAAGTGTGGTCATCTTGAAACAATAAAACATGAATGTGATTTACTTAAGGATTTATTGCTAAATTTTGTTGGAATTGGTATAAGGGTGTGTAAAATTTTTCTCCATAGCCGAGCTTTGTAAGCGCGCACCGAACGGTAGGCGTGCTTTGTAAGCGCGCCCCACAACTGCAGGCGTGCTTTGTAAGCGCGCCCCACAACTGCAGGCGTGCTTTGTAAGCGCGCCCCACAACTGCAGGCGTGCTTTGTAAGCGCGCCCCGTTGATTTGGTGCTTTGTAAGCGCACCCCCGATGGTAGGCGGGGAATGCCTAAATGGCATTCATACCGTTGATTTGGTGCTTTGTAAGCGCGCTCCCCAACTGCAGGCGTGCTTTGTAAGCGCGCCCCCCAACTGCAGGCGTGCTTTGTAAGCGCACCCCCCAACTGCAGGCGTGCTTTGTAAGCGCACCCCCCAACTGCAGGCGTGCTTTGTAAGCGCACCCCGATGTTATGCGTGGGTTAGATAGAATTACAAATTCATTTATTAATCTTCATTTAGTTTCTGTCCGCATCTGCACAAACTAAATGTTTGATGCTCAAAATGTCCAAATAATTTTATGTTTTACTATAATCGGGGTTGAAAACCCCTCCCACAAGAGGTCAAAATCCTTAAATTGACGCTTATGGGTTTCGCATACGCTCTACCCGGGGAATGCCAATAAGGCATTCATACCGTTGATTTGGACCTACGATATAAACTTTAAGTAACACCCATTAAATGATAATTCTTAAAACTGAATAACCCTGTCCGTGGGGTGTGTAAAGATTTTGCACAGAGGTACAAACATTTGTTCTCTTTAGTCCCGTAGGGACGCAATGTTTATAGAAAGACGTTATCACCCCTCTCTTGAGTTCCGTAGGAACGACATAAAAGGTTAAACATATCGTCCCTACGGGAATAAAAAAGACGTGAGGATATGTATTTCTATAAACATTGCGTCCCTACGGGACTGAAGCGTATGGTTGATATTAACAATATTTCCTTATATTGACACCTAATGAAGTTTGACAATCAATCGGTAGTTGAATACGTAGGGGTTGGGTTCCCCAACCCGTTTGGTTTTTAAGTTTGCGTAGATCGGGCGTGGCAACCACGCCCCTACGAATACACAAAATACACAACTTGAACGTCAAAACTCATTAGGGCTCTGTGCCCCGCATTCTCTCATTTAATCAGTTGGGGCGGGCACAGAGTCCCGCCCTACAATGAAGAATGAGTAGTTTGTGCAAAAATTTTACACACCCCATAAAAGTATTCCACTTGCTAAAATTGTGAGAGTATGTTAATATCTCTACACATTCATTAGACATTATAATGATTTAGTTGCAAAGTTTAGTTAACCTCTGTTATATTAATTACAATCTTATAAATGGAGGTTATAACATGATCATTTTTGAAAATATCAAAGACAAAGCTAATACGCTTCTATCCCTCACTGGATATACTTTAGAGGAGTTTACAGCACTATTGCCTCATTTCTCTAAGAGTTTTTTAGAGTATATGGAAACACATACACTTGATGGAAAACCGCGTAAAAATCGGAAATATAAACCCTACAAGAATAGTTGTTTTGCTTCCCTTGAAGATATGTTGCTATTTATATTAATTTACCTTCATGAAGCTCCGAAGCAAGTTCTATTCGGCACGCTCTTTGGTATGTCTCAACCTCTTACCAATAAATGGATCCACTTGCTTTTGCCGATATTGAACACCGCATTAGCAGAACTTGGAGAGGTGCCATCTCGGGAAACAGACCCCGCATCTCTGCGTGGTGCTTGTGAGGTATCAACTCAAAGTCAAGAAGGAGAACTTTTTTTCATGATGGTGTAGAGCGACCCATACTGCGTCCAAAAGACCCGCAAACTCAAAAGGCGTATTATAGCGGTAAAAAGAAATGCCATACAGTAAAAAACAATCTGATAATCAATGAACACTGCAAAGTCGTTTTATTGACACCTTCTTTTGAAGGAAGACACCATGACAAACGGATAGCTGATATCGTAGGTTATTGTGTGCCACCGGGAAGCACATTGTATCAAGATACCGGTTTTCAAGGGTTCGACCTTCCTGATGTAAACATTGTTCAACCGAAGAAAAAACCAAAAGGTAGAGAACTTACGGATGAAGAAAAAGAAAACAATCGGAAGATAGCATCCATACGCATACGTATTGAACATGTGATTAGTGGTATCAAAAGATACCGCATCGTCAAAGATAAACTCAGAAATTGGAAGAAAGGGTTTAGTGATTCAGTAATGGAAACCTGTTGTGCCTTACACAATTTTCGACTAAATTTCAGACCCTGGCGATATGAAACTCCTGCGATTTAATTCATTATAATGTCTATTATTTGATTTTTGATACATCATAAACTTGAAGGTAGAGTGACAGTATCTAAATATCTACATATTTCTTGACATTCCTTGATATTTATGTGATACTATATACATGACTTATGTATCAGCGCGCAAAGCAAGTGAGCTGCTGGATTATACACCTGACCATTTACGGAGGTTGGCAAATGAAGGAAAGATTGATATTATCCGCACAGGAGGCGGACACAGACGCTATGATGTTGACGGATACATCAAAAGCAAATCCAAATCAATTGCAACTGTTTGCTACTGCAGAGTATCTAGCACAAAGCAAAGAGAAGACCTTGAACGACAAGTTGAATATATGCGAAGTATCTACCCCGAAGCAGAAGTTATCCGAGACATCGGAAGCGGAATCAACTTCAAAAGAAAAGGGCTTAGAACCTTATTGGAACGGCTTATGCAAGGTGATAAGCTCAAAGTTGTTATTGCCCATTGGGATAGACTCGCCCGCTTCGGTATCGACCTTATACAATACCTCATTGAACAAAACGGTGGCGAACTCGTGGTTCTCGATCAAACAGAACACAGTCCGCAAGAAGAACTCACGTCGGATCTTCTCGCAATCCTGCACGTCTTCAGTTGCAGAATGCACGGACTCCGAAGTTACCGTGACAAAATCAAAGAAGATAAGAGTTTATCCGACAACAGAACAACGTGAAACACTGCGTCAGTGGTTTGGCACAGCACGTTTTACTTATAATAAAACAATTGCTTTGTTGAACGAAACAGACACAAAAGCGAATTGGAAAGCGATAAAAACAGGTATTCTTCACGATCTTCCTGATTGGAGCAAAGAAACACCGTATCAAGTGAAATCTGTTGCTATCCGTGACGCTTGTATTGCTGTCCGAGAAGCAAAGCGAAAATGCAAGAAAACAGGTCAATATCAGTCTGTTTTTTTCAAATCCAAACGTCATCCATCAGATAGTATTTTCATACCAAAGTCTGCTATAAAACCTCGCGGTGTTTATCACACAGTGCTTGGTGATCTCAAAATGTCAGAGATGTTACCTGATAATATCTGTGACTCACGCCTCGTGAAAGAGAATGATAAATACTATCTCTGTGTTTCCTATACTGTGACAACTCCGAAGCGAAAACCAAACGGAAGTGTTGTTGCTTTAGACCCTGGCGTGAGAACATTCCTCACATATTTCCATGAGCGTGGTTTCGGATGGCTTGGACACCATGCTATCAATCGGATTCAAAGACTTTGTTCATACCTTGATAATCTTTTATCCCGTGCAATAAAAGCGACACAACAATCACGCAAGAATATGAGACGTGCTGCAAATCGCATCAGAAAACGTATCAGATATCTTGTTGACGAGTTGCATCATAAAATAGCACGTTTCCTTGTGGATACCTTTGATATTATCCTACTCCCTACTTTTGAGACTTCAGATATGGTAATGCGTGGAAACCGCAAACTACACAAGAAGTCTGCCCGACAAATGTTGACACTGTCGCACTACAGATTCAAACATTTTCTAAAGCACAAAGCGAAAGAGACTGGATGTCTCGTCATTGATGTCTGTGAAGCATACACATCAAAAACAGTGTCGTGGAATGGTGAGATTAGAAAATCACTCGGTGGACGAAAGATAATAAAAGATAGCATGGGACTCAAGATGGACAGAGACTTGAATGGCGCACGCGGGATATTTTTGCGTGCTTTGGTAGATGAACCCTGGTTGCTTTCTATAAGCAACTTGCAAACCGTATAAGATGTGAAATGCACAGCATTGCACGGAAATATACAGGTTAATATCATCGGAGATGAATATGGCAGTATTTTTACATACACGGGTTCGCGTAAGCGATCTTGATAAATCTATTAATTGGTATTGTGATCATTTGGGGTTCAAAGTTCGTAGCAGGAGTGACAAATCCCCCGCAGGCAACCAAATTGTGCATCTGGAACTTCCGGGCAACGCACACACACTGGAATTAACCTATTCCCCTGATTTCGATCTTCAGGTGCAGGAAGACCTAATGCATTTTGCTATCGGTGTTCCCGATCTCGTAGAATTTTGCGACGGTTTGGATAAAGCAGGTTTGGAAATTTGGCCAGATGAGTGGCGTAAACAGTTCACATCCGGTGGCATGAAGATGGCGTTCATCACGGATCCAGATGGCTACGAAGTAGAACTATTGGAACGTAAAGACGCTGCAGGTGATCAACTGGATGTCCTCAAAGAATCCTAAGTATAGGGCCAGAACTGATTCCATGCTGTCATCCAACCTTTTGCGTGACTTTCTACGGTGACCGGACCTGTTATTTCAATACCCGGTCTCCCTTTGAAGTCCGCGAGTTTATCTACAGTGGACACTTCAATCTTAATTGTTGTCGGTTTGGAAGGAATGTACGGAGGAACCCTCGTTAAATCTGAGAGTGCTTCTTTGGTTGCATTTTCAATCAGTTTGCGAGCTCGCACGGGTGGGATTTGTCTTGCACTGTACTTACTGAGTCCCTTTTTGACAGCAAGTGTTGGCAATTCGTCACCGAGTAGTTCTTTTGCTTCTCTACACACAGCAGTGTCCCCAGTAACAAGTGCGATCGGAACTCCGTAATGTCCATTGAGCGCAGCGTTGACACCTGTTTCTCCAACAAGATCATCGTTGAACCAAAGGTTTCTATATTGAACTGTAGAAATTGTATGACACAGTACGCCGTCAGGTGTGTTGTTACGGGCATGCATTCCGATAAGCAAACACGCGTCACATCCATCTTTCCACATATCCTCAAATCGTCCCCAACCGTGGTGTGCGACCCATTCACAATCGGGATGGATTTTTTCTGGTATAAGCGAATTAAATGTCCAACCTCTCCCCGCGCCATGGCAATCAACGACAACAATCTCTGTAGCACCCGCGGCTTTTGCACCGCGCACAGCAGCGTTTATCTCTTCTGTGTAGAGAAGTCTACCCTCTTCAAACATCGCAGCACCGCCATCAACTTGATCCCACACGACGATGCCGCTTACGCCTTCCATATCCGACATAATCAATACTCGCACTACTGTTTTTTCTCCTTGCTACATAAGTTGATGTATTTGAGTTTGAGTATAAATCAATCACAGTTTGAATGCAAGTTCAATATTGGATTTAGGTGTATAAAGTTGTTGTACATATTTCACGCAAATTCCGTTCTTAACAAGTATATTGGAAATTTATTGGATATATATTGGTTCCAAGACCAAATAACATACAAAAAATTGTTACCATCCCTTATAATATTACTAAAAAACACATTACAACAAACATAAAAATATTATGTTTTCGACAAAAACCCTTTCAGATTAAGACAAAAGTGTTGGCATTCTCTTGTGGGAGGGGTTTTCAACCCCGAATTATCTTCCTCTTTATATATAGCAAGTTCTAATTTTGAATCAATGCTCGTTTGGGTTCGCAGCAACTGATCTAAATTTTGTTGTATCTGAAGATAGTTGGCGCGGGCATGGTTAACCTTTTGAAATTCTATGGTTCTCTCTAAGCTTGCGATAACTTCTCGTAGAATCTCGGGTGTTTCACTCAGTTCAGTTTCTAATTGTTTGAGTTTTTCTTTCATCTCCGCAAGTTGCTGTTCAACATCGGAAGAGTCTTCATTCGCGTATGTAAAAAAAGCCAGATTGCTAAAACACAAAATTGTAATAATGAATAACAGATATCTAATCGTTTTCATTGTCAACCTCCTCTAAACTCTGCATATATTGCTTGATCTCTATAGCGTCAGGACTTTCGTCAATCTCTTTAATCTGTCGACTCCATTCTTCCCATGAAATTTCACCGGATTTAAGTGCTGCATTAAGTTCGTCCTTCTGCCTATTTATCTCAAAACTTTTTTGTCCTTTAGCGTATATCTTCTGTGATAGCTCTACTGCTTGAGTATACAGGTTTAAAGCTTCAGCATAACCTGGACTCACCTCTTCTGCTTTTTTATCGAGTTCAACAAGTTTCTCCTGCACTTTTGCCATATCTTCAGGTGTTAAATTTACTCGTTTGATTGCATAACGCTTATCATATACATGATAAATGTAATAATCTTTATCAGTTATGTCAACATCATCACCTTCAAGAAACAACGGTTTATTAGATGGTTCATCTGATACAACCGTTTGCGCTAGTGGAATTTTGGCCCAATGGTCGCCGTGTCGTACCCATTCAAATCCCGGTTCATCTTGGGGCTTTTCTTTGTTTGAGGAAAAACCCACAACTTGTGGTGTTTCTTTCTCTGGATCCACCTCAACTTCTTCGTCTTGTTGCAGGCTTTTACGAAACGCTCCAAAATCATTCATCTGATCCCTAAACTTCACGTTATCAAAGTGCATGTAAATCATAAATACTATAAAGATAACGATGAGGAACCCCAGTCCCCAAAACATTTTCTTTTCCATTTCTATCTCCTTATTGTAAAAAGTTATCCTACTATTTCGCTGTGTCCAGCGGGCAGGGGTTTAAAATTAAATTCGGACAAATCGGTTTCAGTTCTTCAGGGGTACACTCATCGCAAATCCGATCCGTTTGATCGCAAATATTTTCAGTGACATCTGTGGTACCAAACAAGATAAAACCACTTGCAAGCATCAACGTAAAAACAGTAATTATTGTAAGAAAGACTTTATAGTTCTGTTTCACATTACACCTCACTATTATATCATAAATCAGCAATTTTAAAAATTCCAATATGACTTATTCCACAAAACAACGTACTTCCCCCTTGCAACAGCAAAAGTCCGCGAAAAAAACACTGTCTTGACGAAGTGCGCGCGAACATAGTAACCAAGAAAACCTGTAGGTTTTCTAACGTTATCCTGCAGTATGTTTTTGACACAACCAACAAATGCAATAAAATAATTAATGGATATGAAGTGCAGGGGGGGCAAGTTAAGATGAAATTTTCTGTGTATAGTGAATTGATAATTTGCATAGATGGTAAACGACTTACAGATTTGTTTCTCATTAGATTAATAAAAAGTGTAATGAAAATGACAGAACATAATTCCTCAGGACTTACGCAGTCTCAAAGATTATTGATGGATTTGAGAGTTGATATCGCATATAATCATCCAATAAACTTTGTTTAAGTTCATAAATTGTTTTGCCAAGTTTACGCGCAACACGTTTCAAACAGACCCATATTTGAAAACAACAGGCAATATGATTTCTTTGGGCACGCAACTTGCGACATTGACATTTGCCAATACCCGTGACTTGTTTGATCTCACGATGGAGTTGTTCAATCTTCCAACGCATACGACATTCTTGGTGTGCCGCATCCGCATCCGATTGAGATAAATCGTTTGTCACAATATATTCCGTGCGCCCGGTAGAGGAGGCTATCCGGAACAACTTGACTTGATACCCTTTTGGAAACTTCTTGATGTGCACGCTTTTCCCTTGCCGGATTTCTGTCCGGGTCCAAGATAGGTCTTGGACTTGTTGGTGCGGTTGCTCGCCATCCGTATCGTTTACAAGACGATTTCGTTTCAGGGGCACGTAGTAAATCTTAGAAAGTTTTTCAATCGCTTTCATAACTTGCATGGAGGCATACCAAGTATCCATTAGCACCGTCCGAAACGGTATCTGTTTTTTAGAGTAAGCGTTGTGCAACATTTCCAGTAAATGGTCTATTTTGGTTTTACCATCATGATCTATGTCATAAATACGGTAATCAATAATCCAATACTCTTCTGTCTTTGGATTGACATAGATACACGTCACAATACCAATGCCTTTAACGACTTTTTTGTCGCTACCACTCCACTGAGAACGGAGGACCTCAATCTCTTTCGCATAGAGTTTAGGTAGCACAACATCGTCAAAAACAATGTAGCCATCATCATCAAACTCAATGTCGTTTTTGACCGAGTTCCAAAGTTCATTCGCGGGGATGTTTTCACCGCTCAGAAACCGATTGATTTGATCGTGGCTCCACTTATCAGTATGGTCTGCCATATAGGTTTGTGTAAAGTTTGTAAAACTTGATAACAAAAATTGACAATAATCTGAATATAAACTTTGTTTCTTTTCGGAAAGTGTAAATGTAATCATAATGGAATAGTATAGCACAAATCTATTATAGTGCGTAAGTCCTGTTCCTAAAATGTAGTATACTATAATTCTCACAGGGTTATTCAGTTTTCCTAATTTTTGGATTTTTCCAAAAAGAACCCCGCGGTAGGAGCGACCTCCCGGTCGCGATTTTCTCAGAAAACGACTAAAAGGCCTAAAACTATATAACCCTGATAATTCTCAAACAATGTCAAGTATTTTTTTGAAAATTTTCGTTTCGCAATATTTGGATGTGATTATAACGTTGATAGAAAGTAAGGATATTGATGAATAAGTCCCGAAGTGATCTGACACAAGGAAGTTTGCTACGCCATCTCATAAAACTTGCAGTGCCGATAACGTGTGGATACATCTTACAAGATGCGTTTAACATTGTTGATATGATTTTTGTTGGTAGATTAGGTCCTGCTGCCATTGCAGCAGTTGGTTATAGCGGCAATTTGCTTAGATTAGTAGGTATTTTCTCACTTGGCATCTCAACGGGTGCGGGTATAATGGTCGCACAGTACCTTGGTGCAAGAAATCATGCACAAGCAAGCTATGTATCTATGCAGGCGATTCTACTCGCCTTTTTCTTTTCCGTTGGTATCGGTATTGTTGGGTATCCATTGGCAGAATTTGGTTTACGTGCAATAAGAACAACGGAACCGGATGTACTACAACTCGGAACAACTTACATGCATATCATCCTTGTCGGTATCAGCACGATGTTTCTGTCAATGACACTCGGTTCTATCTTTCGTGCGGGTGGTGATGCTGTTACCCCCATGATTGTGCTGATTTTTTCTACGTTGATAAACATCGGACTTGATCCACTTCTGATTTTCGGTCTATGGCATTTTCCGAAATTAGGCGTTGCAGGTTCAGCTTATGCAACGCTTATCGGTAGGGGTGTCGGTGTGGTCATTTTGCTTGTCCTCTGTTTCAGTGGACGCGCACCGATCTCTTTACGTAATATTCGGTTCCGCACAGATCTTGTTGAAATGCTTGACATTTTAAGGTTAGGGATTTATAGTTCTATGCAGGGATTCTGGAGACATTTTACCCGACTCGGTTTTTTGTGGGTAATAAATCCTTATGGCAAATTTGCTGGTGCTGCGTATATAATATGTATGCGGCTTCGCATACTGGTAATGAACCCCGGTTTTGGCATTGCCAACGCTGTAGCACCTGTTGTAGGTCAGAATGTAGGTGCAGATCAGATAGAACGTGCCGAAGAAACAGCAAAGATGGGAAATATCATCGGGACAACACTCATGGTTTGCATTGGAGCACTATTCCTAATTTACCCCAATATATTTCTTAGAATTTTTTCCGATGATTTAGAAGTCATCGGGATCGGATCAGATTTTCTTCAATGGTTGTCACCCACATTTGGATTCATAGCGTTCTCTTTAGTATTGGGTAAAGCACTAAACGGCGCAGGAGATACCTTTTCACCGATGATGATTACACTTGCTGCCCAATTAGGAGTTGGTTTGGTGCTGGTCATTCTATTATCACATTATATCGGTCTAAAAGGTGTTTGGATCGGGATTGCACTCTCAAACGTGGTTCAAGGGGGTGCAATGTGGTTCTGGTATAGAACCGGAAGATGGAAAACAAAAAAGGTTATAAACAACGGTGGTAGGAATCCTACCAGAAAGGTGGTCTGAAGATGACAGACAAAGGTTACGATAACCCTCAACTGATAATTACTGCGGAAACGTTGAAAGAGAGTCTTAATGATAAAACGTTTTGTATTGTGGATACACGTCCAACACACGAATATACACGCGGACATATTCCAGGTGCATTACATCTCGACCTATTCGGGTTGAGTCTTATCAATACGAGCCAAGAAACGTATGATACATTTATGTGGATGATCGCTTATCTATTTCAACAACGCGGTATCGATCACGCAAAAACGATTATTTGGTATGAAGATATTTCAGGGACCCGTGCCTCTCGAGGTTTATGGTTCTGTGAGTATTTAGGACATACGAATACGCAGGTATTAGATGGAGGGTACAAAACGTGGTTAGCAGCTGACGGACCTGTCAGTACTGAAGGCGTTGAACCACCTGAAGTTCCAGAGTTTCCGATTGAAGCACAAAACGATTTACACATGTGTGTTAACAGTATACATGCTTCGTTGAACCAGACAGACTTTATCCCATTAGATACTCGGACAGATGATGAACACTACGGCAGAGTGGCGCGCGCAGAACGCGCAGGGGCAATTCCAGGTTCTATACATATAGAATGGATCAACAATCTTGACGATAGTGGTGCTTTCAAACCTGCTGCTGAACTCCGTCAAATGTATGAAGCTGCAGGAATCACACCGGAAAAGCAGGTCATGTGCTACTGACAAGGCGGATACCGCTCTTCCCAAACCTATTTAGCGTTGAGGCTCATCGGTTATCCGAAAGTCAGCAACTATATTGGGTCATGGAAAGAGTGGGGAGACCGGCTGGATCTGCCGGTTGAAATTCCTGAGGAAAAGTAATAACAATTCAAATAAATCTTGTCTCATTAAGGAATTATAATGTTTACTGGCACGGGGTTACTCTCTTCGGTAGGAGCGACCCGGGGAATGCTATATAGCATTCATACCGTTGATTTGCCGGTCGCGACCGGGAGGTCGCTCCTACCAGATTTCCGCTGCTAATGAGACATTATCAAACGGAAATGGTATTACTAAGAATTCTTAAAACTGAACAACCCTTGTTCTTTTTCAAAATGCGTTGACTTTTGCCCGCGTTTGTAGTATAAAATTAGCATCGCTTTTTGGGAGGTATACTTGTGAGACTCGTAACATTCAAACATCCCTCGTTTAACAAAAATACTGCTGCTCCAGACAGACCACATATCGGTGTCTGGATTGACGATGCTCATATTCTTGTACTCTATTTAGGTACTCAAAACATGATCGAGTTTTTTGATCATGATTGTATTGAAAGAGCTCCGAATCGTATTGAGTCTATGCAAAATCTATTTAACCAGGGCAGCGATATGTCGGAGATCATTTTTCCTGCTACTGAGGTTGAACTGCTTGCACCATTTCCACAACCAACGAGTCTACGTGATTTCGGAGTGTTCAAAACGCACATGGACGCAGCAGCACGTATCACGGGTAAAGAAATATCACCTGAATGGTTCAAACTTCCCAACTACTATCGCGGCAGCACAAGTCCAGCATCTATTGCCGGGCACAACGCCGTAGTGACGTGGCCCAACTACACAGAAAAACTCGACTTTGAACTGGAATGGGGTGTCTACATCAGCAAAACTGGAAAAAACATCTCAATTGAGGAAGCACCAAATTATATCGCAGGATATACGATTTACAACGACATAAGTGCTCGAGATATCCAATTCCGGCACATGACCTTGGCACTGGGACCCGCTAAGGGCAAGGATTTTGACAACAGCAACATTATGGGACCCTGTCTTGTTACTCCTGATGAAATCGGAGATCCTTATAACCTGAATATGATCGCACGGGTAAACGGTGAAGTATGGGCTGAAGGCAATACCTCAGATATGTACTACACCTTTCCTGAGATGATCTCCTTTGTCTCACAATCAGAGACCCTTTTTCCGGGTGATTTTTTAGGCTCTGGCACCGTTGGTAAGGGATGCGGTTGGGAACTTGATAGATGGATCCAACCGGGAGACATCATAGAACTGGAAGTCGAAAATATCGGTGTGTTAAGAAATACAATTGGTGAACCAGAACAGAATCCCGCAGCGTGGAAGGAAAAAGTATAACTGTGCGACTGAAAGATAAGGTGGCGATTATCACAGGGGCTGCTTCGGGTATCGGCAAAGCCACTGCAAAACTCTTTGCTGAACACGGCGCGAAGGTCGTTGTCGCTGATATTGATAAAGAGGGTGGAAACCAAACCGTCGCTAACATCAAAGACTGTGGAGACGAAGCAATCTTCATTCATACCGATGTGACAATAAAGTCGCACACTGAACAGATGGTCGCACAAACCGAAAATACTTACGGCAAGCTTGATATTCTGTTCAACAATGCTGGTATTGCAATGCGATTGCCTGTTGCTGAACTGCCAGAAGCAGACTGGCATCGCTGCATAGATGTGAATCTCACAGGTGTGTTTCTGTGTGCAAAGGCTGCTATCCCTGCTATGCAAAGGAACAGCGGAGGTTCCATCATCAATATGTCCTCCATCTACGGGATTGTCGGTGCGGATGTCCGAGCTGCGTATGTCGCATCCAAAGGCGCAGTCACAAACCTAACACGCGGCATGGCATTGGATTACGCACAAGACAATATCCGAGTCAACTGCATCTGTCCAGGGTTCGTGGAAACACCTTTAGTCGCAGGTGTCATCAAAACACCAGAAGAATATCAGCAACTTGCGGATAAGCATCCAATGCGCAGACTCGGACAACCCGAAGAAATCGCTTACGGCACGCTATACCTTGCATCCGATGAATCCGCATTCGTTACGGGCATCGCCTTACCCATTGATGGAGGCTATACCGCAGGATAGATAATCAGGTAAATTCATGCGAAGATTCTCCATCTACATTTTTCTCATATTACTAATCAATAGTGCCTATCTATTCAGTTTCGGTGAACCAACCCTCTTTTATATACTAAATGTCCTATTTCACATTACACTCGGAATATTCCTCATAATTCCATTCAGTGTCTATCTCTGTAAAAAAATCAAAAGCATTACACTAATTGAACGAGTTAGCATTCTCAATATAATTGTCGGAATCCTTAGCGGTGCCTATTTGATGATAGTCGGAGCTACCACTCCATATCGTTGGCTGCTCATTACACATATTATCAGTATTAGTATAGGCAGCATTCTTTTATGCGTTCATTTGGTGAAGCATAGTAACCTTCTTTCACCAATTCTAAAGAAAGTTACTGTTGGTGTTTTAGTCGCAGTCCTGTTTTTCCCGATAGGGGCGAAACTCTCACAGCACCTTTTCCCAAATAAAAACTACCTCGTCAAAAACCCAGAACTACCACCTGCCAGCATGTATGACGAAGGGGGAGGAACTACAGGTCACTTTTTTCCCGCATCCGTTGAAACGGACACAGGAGACCTGATACCAACCGACTTCTTCCTTACCTCTGAAACTTGCGCAACAAATGGATGCCACCCTGATATCTATCAGCAATGGAATGAATCTGCACATCATTTTTCTTCATTCAATAACCAGTGGTACAGAAAATCTATCATCTATATGCAGGAAGTAAACGGAATTCAACCCTCAAAATGGTGCGGCGGATGCCACGATCCTGCTATTTTGCTCAACGGTATCATGGATAAACCTATCCGAGAAAATCTGCATACGCCTGCAGCACACGCAGGACTTGCTTGTACTGCATGTCACTCAATTGAAAGGGTTAAGGATACGATGGGAAACAGCGGATATGTTATAAAATATCCGCCACTCCATGAACTCGCGTCAAGTAACAATGCAATTATCAGAGGTCTACATAACTATCTCATCAGATTAGATCCTGAGCCACATAAGAAAAGTTTCCTAAAACCTTTCCATCGCAACAACACTGCCGAATTTTGTTCTACTTGTCATAAGGCACATCTGGATTTCCCAGTCAATAACTATCGATGGGTGCGTGGATTCAACGACTACGACCAATGGCAGAAAAGTGGTGTCTCTCATCAAGGCGCACTCTCATTTTACTATCCTGAAAAAGCACAGAAATGTGTTGATTGCCACATGCCACTCGTAGACTCTACAGATGCTGGTAATATCAACGGCAAGGTTCACAGTCATCGCTTTCCAGCTGCAAACACTGCCCTTCCCTATGTAAATCAGCATGCAGAGCAGCTACAAGCAGTGATAGACTTTCTACAAAATGATGTGGTAACCTTAGATCTGTTTGCCAATGGAAAACCAATTCCAAAAAACGGAACTGAAGTAGCACGCGATGAAAGTCCACTGATTGAAGTTGTTGTTCGTACACGTGGTGTCGGTCATCAATTCCCCGCTGGTACTATTGATGCCTTTGATATCTGGCTTGAGGTGAAAGCCACCGATGAAAACGGAAAAATTGTGTTTTGGAACGGGAGAATCGATGCACCCGATGGAAACGGACCTGTTGATCCGAGCGCGCATTTTTATCGTAGTTATATGTTAGACGCACACGGAAACCTTATCAACAAACGAAATGTGTGGGCAATGCGAACTGTGTTATATTCACGCACCATACCCCCCGGTGCCGCCGATACCGTCCGATACAGATTAGAAATCCCACATGACTGTGGTGAGACACTCTCTTTGGAAGTGAAACTGAACTACCGAAAATTCAACTGGTGGCATACACAGTGGGCTTATGCGGGAGTTCGTGACCCAGAAGATAAGGATTTTCAGGTGGACAAGGGTTATGATGATGGTAAATGGATTTGGAAAGGTGATACATCAGATGTCGCAGGAAAAATCAAAGCTATTCCTAACCTTCCAATTACCGTGATGGCAGATGTAAAAGCAACCATACATGTCATACAGAAATCACAAAACCCACCTTCTCAACAAACAATTGTTCTTGCAAACGCTCGTGAACGGTGGAACGACTACGGAATCGGACTGCTCCTGCAAGGTGACCTCAGGAAAGCCAAAACAGCATTCCAACAAGTCACCAAAATTGAACCGAATTACCTTGATGGATGGGTGAATATCGCACGATGCCACATCAAAGAAGGTGATATGAAAGGTGCAGAAGCAATGCTCAATAAAGCGTTTGAGATACAGAAAACACTACCACTCAAAAACCCACACCGTGCAAAGGTTCACTACTTTTACGCTCTCATTCAAGAATCCTATGGTAACTATGACACAGCGATTCAACATCTCCAACAAGCTGCATCCCAATTCCCGCGCGATACACGTGTCCGAAACGTATTAGGTCGTATGCACTTCTTAAAACGCGATTATGAAACCGCTTTGACTCATTTTCAGAAGACGCTTGCGGTTGACCCAGAAGATTTAGATGCACACTATAATATGATGCGTTGCTATCGGGCACTCAAGAACCCATCTATGGCAGCGAAGGCACATAAACTATATATGCGATTTAAGGCAGATGAATCTGCTGATCAGATTACCGGTATTCCCCGACGCGCAGACCCCAATGCCAACCGGGAACGACAACCCATCCATGAACACACAAATAGTTACACAACATATAATAAAACTGATTGAACCTTAAATTGAAATTGAAAGAATATGTGGAAGCATAAAAAAATAAGCAGATAACTCCAAGATTGTTTGCATATACCATAATATTTGGTATTAGTTTTCTTCTTCTGGAGGCCACATATCTATCCCAATATAACCTGCATCATCATCAACGCCATCAGGGTCTACTCGTCCAGATGCAAAACCACCTGCATCAATTGGGGCAAGAAACCAAACTCTAGTATTTGAAAATAATACTTCACTGTCTAATCCTTCATATCTACCACTGTGTGGACCGTCTTTTCCTGTTGTTTAAAGACCAAGCACCTTTATTTATTTGATTGTTTGAATTAAGTTCGGTAGTCTCGAATTTAGCAACTTGTACTACATCTGTATACCGTATACATAACCTATTTCTACCTGTGCTCTTGTTAAGATATAAGAATACTGTGGCAGTTTCTACCAAATTCGATTGCAAATGTACTTTCCAGCCTGTACCATCCGGATTCATATCTTGCTCAATAATTTCCCGTCGGTCAGCATTCACATAGGTCACTGTTGCGATCACTAAAATTACAGTAAGTAATAGCATCATTCTTACATAATTACGATTAAACATATTATCTCCTTGTTTATTGTTTGGGAAGGTCAAGATACTCATAAGGATCAATGCCTTCCTTTTCACCATCTAACACACGTACTCCGGGGGGAACAATACCTTTACGCATTTGCTCAAGAGACAAACTCATCCCCTTGGCGCGTATAAAATATCGGGTAATACTGCCGTCGTCGTTTTCTTTTTCTCCATACCAAACGTAGACGGTTTTGGGATAGTTAAAATATATAATTCCGTTGGAACTACCTATACCAATCCAATCACGGTGTAGTCCTTCTTTCCATGCTTTTATAGCTACACGGGACAACAATTCTGCCATTTCAGGTAGACCGATATTCGGCCAATTTGTATCTTTCCATATCGGTTTGTAAGGCTGTTTTATAGAATTAAGCATTCCTTCTGGAACTTCCGGATAAGGACCGAAACCAAAAGGTGACACTTCAAGTGCGTCTGCAGTTTCCTCATGCATTACAGTTTGTTGTTCCTGTCCTGCATCGGATATGATGTCTGTCTCTAAGACATCTGAAGACTCAACTATCGGATTATCTTCATGTGGCGTTGTGCTTTCCATAGGAGATATCTCTGACATCGATTCGGTGTCAGGAAATGTGTCCACTTGTTGAGGGGTTTCACGTTGATTTTGCAGTTTCATTATTCCACGCTTAAACCTTGTTGAATCTATTTCCACAAACACAATAAACACAATGCATGCAATAATTATCAGTAAGCACGTTCTCATAAACCATTTATTAGTCAAAATGTCACTAAACATCTAATTATTACCTCCTAATTTTTCTATTTCACCTTTGTGTTACTTGCTTATTGAAATTGACACTCTAAATTGTTCTTACCTAAGTTGCTTCTCTAATCCCGCGGATGGAAAGTAGAGTTCAGTATATGGAAGAAATGAATCTGCAACTTTTGTTATAGGGAATACGCTACACTTCTTTTGGGCAACAACTAAGGACCCTGCGATACATTTATTAATAGCCATTTTAATGTTTTTGATGCTATTATTCATATTTTTTGAACTGACAGAATAAGAAAACTTTCCATCAAATTGAAAACTTTGATGGTTTTTGGGTAATTTTGCTTTACCGTTTGTGATTACGAGAGCATACGAATCCTTGACTTTATAGTTATTAGCAATATTCGAAATGGTAGTCAACGATTCCCATTTATGTTGTTGAGGAATATTAGAACGTTGTATAGCAATTGTACGAGTCCAAGATTTTATAGGGGCATTTGCATCACTTGCATATCTGACAAAAACACTATCTCCAACATCAGTTGTTTTGATTTCTTCATAGTGATAGTCTCCAACGACACCTTTCGTGTCTGTTATTTCACTACCTGACAACACGCTTGAAAACAGGATTGTCATAACAATCATAATAATTATTTGCCTACTCATTTACTTTCTCCTTATCAAAATTTAAAAATTGATACGGCTCAATACCAGCATCATCAAAACTAATTACTTTTAGATTCTTCTCTTTAATGACATCTTCCACGTATTTAGACATATTAAAGGAAGGTGAACGCCACTGTTTCTCTGACGGTTCGTAATCGGAATCCCATAGAATTTCTTGAATGTATGTATCTATTACTTCTCCATCCTTTCCACACCTTGTTTTCTTATGTAAATACACAGCATCTTGAAAAATAGGATAAATTTTACCGTGCAAAAAACCTGCACCGACCGCGTATTTTCCTTGTTCCTTCCATATTTTTAACTTAACACGTGCTATCAATTCAAAATTAGGGTTATCAGTGTAATAACGCCACCGAAATTTCTTATCGGGATAATCATCTGGTACTGCTGGAAGCGGTCCGAAACCGTTCGGTGACAATGACTCCGCTGCTGTTTTTGAGTCGTCCTTTGATTGTTTTTTATCATTAACTGTATTCTTTGAAGAGTCTTTTTGTTTTCCCGATGTAGGTACTGGGTTTTCAACAAGCGAACTATCTGAGAGTTCTGACTTGCTGTCTGAATTGTGATGATACTTTAAGACACCGACTAAAACGAAGAACATCAGGAGAACTACCGAACTGATAAACCATTTATTACTCATGAGGTTACGCATCGCCTAAAACCTCCGATTGTTGTTTGAACCTACAAGGAACAGGACTAATATAATAACCACCAATACCAAGAATATTCTGTTTTTTGGAATAGGTGCATATAAGTGATTTACCTTCAATTATATGTACATAAAAAAAAATGCAAGTTTTTTTTCAAATTTTATCATAATATCATAAATTTACACGCAATTCACTTTATTGTTTCTACAGCGTATCTCAAGAATACAATTTTGTCCAAAATCACCGAATCGCGTGTGAGGTAAATCGGGGTTACAAACCCCTCCTACGATTTATGAGATAGGTTGTAGAACTTACACATTCTTGACGATTTTTTCAATAATTATATCAAAAATGGTATAATTTCATAAGATTAAACCCCATCTTTAATTGGGTGTTTTTCAGACAAACCATGTTTTTCTGTTTCAACTGACAGGATTTTTTCTTGCAATACATCAAATATTTTGCAATAATACTTATAGGAATTAAAAAGTTGGAAGGAGTACGAAATGATCAGTTGTGACTATCATATTCATACACAACTTTCCGGATGTGCTGACAACGAATTAAGTGTAAAGAAGATTATTCAATTTCAACAAGACCTTGGTATAGAAGCAATTGGAATTACCGATCACGACTACAGTTACAAGTCTAAAGTAAAGACAATTCAAGCTGCACAACAAGCAATAAAGGAAGCTGACCCAGCAATTAAAGTGCACTTTGGCGTGGAATCACAGATGTTGGAATATCAGGTCACCTCAATTACCATCCGTCTGGCATCATATTTTGATTATGTCCTGATGGCTCCAAATCACTATCATCTCCGCGGCGTTGCACAACCGAGAAGTTTCCGAGACCCACGTAGAGTTGCACTTCATGAAATCTATATGTTTGAGGCGGCGGTTGCATGTCCTATGACCGATGCAGTTGTTCATCCTTTCCTCCTATCCCCACGTATTTTCCAGTTTTCAACAGAAGAACTCTCTGCTTTCGGACAAGAAATGATGCGCAATATTGAACAGAAGCGGTTAATCTACCAACTTGATCTCGCTTCTCAACGCGGACTCGGTATAGAAATCAGTCCCAAAATGGTTCGTTACAATCAACTGCATCTGGTGGAATTTTACAAACTCTGTTTGGAAAGAGATGTGAAATTGCTTATTGGAAGTGATGCACATAACCTAAAGCAGTTGGAAGAACTATCACTGCTGGCACCGATTTTGGAAGAATTAGGTGTTACTGAAGAACATCTTTGGAATCCAAAAGAATAGCAATATGTAAACAGAACAGATACCTAAGTTTATTTTATTTTTTCCAAAGTACAGTGGATGTGTCCTGTTCGCACCCAACCTTCTGGACGTAGTTCCATCCTACCATAACGTGTTAACTGAAGTATATCCTTCATTCCAGTTTCATCTTGTGAAAAGGTGACACTGACCCCTGGTATTAGAGCACGGGAAAATGGCACATCGCTCTTCTCAGGTTTCGCTGCTTCACCCCATAGAAAACGTTCCATCGTTTCACCTTCACGACGTGTGAACTTTAGGACAGGATATAGTTTTTCACCGTAGAGTAAGCTATCGATTTTGTAATCACCTTCTACAGCCAAAGTGCCGTTTCTGCCTTTGTACCCATAGCGAGCATACTCTCTAAAGAACTCAAGTGTCAGATGTTGTCGGGTAGATGCAGCAAGCGAGACTTGGATGGCTAACTTCGACGCAATGTCATCACCTTCCTCATAAGTGAGACTTACCAACTTCCATTTGCCAATCAATTGATCTTGAACGGCAAATTCATGCGTCCGTTTGTCTTGCTGTTGACGGATTTCCCCGTAAGACTTAAGCAAATTCTCACGCTCGGTTTGGGTCTTTTGGGTTGTATGCACAGTCTCGCTTATACTACAACTATAAAAAATAAGGAACACTGCACACAGAATTGTTATCTGTTTCATAATCTTTACTCTTCTATGGTGATAGAGACGGTGTTGGATTCCAGTGTGGCTTTGCCCCGAAACGATGGCAGCGGCAGATAAATGTCCTGCAACTCGTCTTTGTATTTCTCTCTAAGGACATCAATCTGGTCTTGCGTATAACCGATCGCTTCCTTTTTTGCCTCTGGGGAATATTGTGGGTTCCTGTTATTCTGAATTCTCATAATGTCCTTCTGCAATTCTATTATTTGAGGGTGTTGATCTTCTAAAAACTCATTGTATACCTCTAACACAATATCAAGTTTTACTGTGTAGTTACCCGCTTGAAGTTCATAATGTGATAGCAAATTCTTTAATGAAACTTTTTGCGATAATTCAGCTTTCATGTCAAACCCTTGAACGCATCTGATAGATTTAGCATCCTTGTAGAGCGTTTTGAGAGTGTTTGAAATGGGAATCGGTCTTTTCATCTTCACAACAACACCGTTGCTGTCAGTCAATGTGATTTGCTTAAATGCACTTGGGGCTGTGACGCTTGAAATCGGCACAAGCAGATCATATTTACCATTTTGAATTTTTAGTTCAAGCGGAATTGAATCTTGCGTTGTATATGTTGTTTTTGGTGTGGAAAGCTCAAGAACCGCAAGAAAACTTTCAGTTTCCTTTTCAGATGAAGATTTACCATCCTCCATAGGATTTTGTGTTGTTGTCTGCTGACCACCCAGACATCCAAACAAGCATGCAATAAGTAAGATATTTAGCATTATCAATGATTTCATAAAATGTTCCTCCTAAAAAGTTCAGTTTACAATGATTTGAGCGATTTGCCTAATCCTGGCAGCTTAGACACTTCAATAAAACCTTCTGTTATTTGTTCAGGCGGATCAACAAGCGTATTACGCCAATCAACTTCACCCCAGGCAAATTCAAGAATACCAAAGTTCGGTGCACTTGCCATACACTGCACACTCGCCGCTGTTGCAACAGGACCGCTGGGATTGTGGGGTGTTATCTTTACATTCGTTGTTTCAGCGAGTGTTGAAATCTTCTTCAATCCCAACAACCCACCCACATGTTTTACATCAGGTAAAATGTAGTCAACGCGCCCGTGTCTTAGCAATTTGTCAAAATCTGTCAACGTGCGTAGTCGTTCACCCGTTGCGATCGGCATGGAGGTAGATTGACTTACATGTGCAACTGCATTCAGATCACTCAAAGGCACTGGGTCCTCTATCCAAAATAGGTTCAAATCATCTAATGCTTTTGCGGTTTGTATGATAAGACCCGCATTAAACCGACTGTGACAATCTACTAACAGATCGATATCTGGACCGATTGCTGTGCGGATAGTACGAATACGATCTATACCTTCTCGTATTGCAGGTGTAAGCGTGCCATTAGTGATATTAGATGCCGAAACACCATCAAATGGTGAGCATTTTATTGCAGTGAACCCTTCAGACACTGCTTGCTCAGCATGTTGAGCAAAACCGAAAGGACTACGGTCTGTCGTTGCACGATTGATGTTTGCATATAACCGAATCCGATGACGACACGTGCCACCCAACAATTGATAACTCGGAACATCTAACGCTTTCCCCGCTAAATCCCACATCGCCTGTTCAATGCCGCTAACCGCTGTAAGATAGGCGTGCCCCTCATTCTCGCGAAAAAAACGGCTATGAAATGATTCTAAATCAAACACATTAAAACCGACAAGTGACGGTTCTAAGGTTGCAATGAAATCCCTAACCTGCTCATCGTTTCTACCGTGGGATGCCTCACCTATACCGATGGTGCCATCTTCAACGTGAAGTTTTACAAAAAGCCAATTGCCACGGTGATTTACATGAATGATTTCTGTTTCGATGGACTTGATTTTTAGGCTGTTCATTTGTCAGACTTATGATGTCGCTGCCCATCTCACCGCTTGCGTCAAGAATTTTTGCATACCGATACGTTCAAATGTTCCCGGTCCGTGTCCTAACGTGGTATAGAAAACCCTACCCGCACCGTAATCTTTTACCCATGCCATCGGATGTGCTTTCCCAAACCACTCAGCAGTTGCTAATACATGGATTTGCGGCTCAAAAGCAGAAATGTATATTTCATCTTCTACATCAAAGTCAGAAACACCTTGCGTTGTTGGGTGTTCAGTGTCCTCAATACGTACTGTGAAAGTTGACCCTGGCGGGTGCCAGTTCGCATGCCCACCAATGAGGTCCACAGCACGTCCACCTATCCACCACGCAGTGCCGTGAATGCCAACTAACCCTTTCCCACCAGAAACAAACTGAAACAGCCCATCTTCCTGGTCATGGGTTAAATCGGGGACACGTTTGGATGTACCATCCTTTTGGCGTTCTGAACGTGTAAAGCCAGTACCAAAAACACACGCATCGTAGTTATCTAAAGAAGAGGACGCTAAAACATCTTTGTCGTCAGTTATCGTCGCAGAAATTTCTGCATCGGCATCAAGAAAACCGTGAATCACACTTGCACTTGCATTGAAACGATGATTTTCACCAGATAGCACGAGAATTTTTGACATAATTGTCTCCTATAAAACTGCAATCGCAGCTGCAGCGATGTATTGGTTGCTTGAAACATCTTATGTGCTAAAGTGTAAAGGAAATATAAAATTATGTCAAGGTGTGTAAAGTTTTGCTTCAGAGGCATTCAATTGTAGAAATTTTCTTAATTATGGTAAATTATGGAATTAATTACACACATGCACAGGTAGGAGCGACCTCCTGGTCGCGACCGTATGGGGACCATGTATCAAAACAGTCGCGATCGGGAGGTCGCTCCTACCAAAGAAAAGAATAGGATAATTATACCATTTCAAATAAAGCTTGTCTCATTAAGGAATTCTACTGTTTACTGGCAGGGGATTACTCTCTTCGGTAGGAGCGACCTCCCGGTCGCGACAGTATGGGGACCATGTATCAAATTACTGGCAGGGGGTTACTCTCTTCGGTAGGAGCGACCTCCCGGTCGCGACCGTATCGGGACCATGTATCAAAACAGTCACGACCGGGAGGTCGATCCTACCAAAGAAAAGAATAGGATAATTATACCATTTCAAATAAAGCTTGTCTCATTAAGCAATTCTAATGTTTACTGGCAGGGGGTTACTCTCTTCGGTAGGAGCGACCTCCCGGTCGCGACCGTATCGGGACCATGTATCAAAACAGTCACGACCGGGAGGTCGATCCTACCAAAGAAAAGAATAGGATGCTTATACCATTTCAAATAAATCTTGTCTCATTAAGCAATTCTAATGTTTACTGGCAGGGGGTTACTCTCTTCGGTAGGAGCGACCTCCCGGTCGCGACCGTATGGGGACCATGTATCAAAACAGTCACGACCGGGAGGTCGATCCTACCAAAGAAAAGAATAGGATAATTATACCATTTCAAATAAAGCTTGTCTCATTAAGCAATTCTAATGTTTACTGGCAGGGGATTACTCTCTTCGGTAGGAGCGACCTCCCGGTCGCGACAGTATGAGGACCATGTATCAAAACAGTCCCGACCAGGAGGTCGCTCCTACCAAAGAAAAGAATAGGATAATTATACCAGTTCAAATAAAGCTTGTCTCATTAAGGAATTCTAATGTTTACTGGCAGGGGGTTACTCTCTTCGGTAGGAGCGACCTCCCGGTCCCGACCGTATGAGAACCATGTATCAAAACAGTCCCGACCAGGAGGTCGATCCTACCAAAGAAAAGAATAGGATAATTATACCATTTCAAATAAAGCTTGTCTCATTAAGCAATTCTAATGTTTACTGGCAGGGGGTTACTCTCTTCGGTAGGAGCGACCTCCCGGTCGCGACAGTATGAGGACCATGTATCAAAACAGTCACGACCAGGAGGTCGATCCTACCAAAGAAAAGAATAGGATAATTATACCATTTTCATGTGATAATGTCTCATTAGCAGCGGAAATCTGGTAGGAGCGACCTACCGGTCGCGACCGTATGAGGACCATGTATCAAAACAGTCACGACCAGGAGGTCGATCCTACCAAAGAAAAGAATAGGATAATTATACCATTTCAAATAAATCTTGTCTCATTAAGCAATTCTAATGTTTACTGGCAGGGGATTACTCTCTTCGGTAGGAGCGACCTACCGGTCGCGACAGTATGGGGACCATGTATCAAATTACTGGCAGGGGGTTACTCTCTTCGGTAGGAGCGACCTCCCGGTCGCGACAGTATGAGGACCATGTATCAAAACAGTCACGACCGGGAGGTCGATCCTACCAAAGAAAAGAATAGGATGCTTATACCATTTCAAATAAATCTTGTCTCATTAAGCAATTCTAATGTTTACTGGCAGGGGATTACTCTCTTCGGTAGGAGCGACCTCCCGGTCGCGACAGTGAGGTCCCTCCTACCAGATTTCCGCTGCTCCAGATTTCCGCTGCTAATGAGACATTATCAGATGAAAATGGTATAAGATGTTCGTTACCACAATTGTACCTCCTTCGTTAATATATTTCTGGTCAATTTAACAGATTGAGTAAAGTATTTTTTGCATTATAGTAGATTTTAGAATTATTTTTATACTTTCAGGTGTAGGAGGGAACTCCGATTCCCGACTATCAAGACGTTCAGTCGCGATTCGGAGATCGCTCCTACAGAACAAGTGTAAACTTAATTGTATATTTCACTATAACTGATTTTTCTTTTGTAGTTTGGACAGAGTTTGTGAAACCCATAAACCTACGGTATAAAACCTGAAAATCCTGGTTCAAACAGAATCTCGGATAACACGAATTTCGCGGATAAGATATAAATCGGAAGATAATTACCATAGAATAAACGTTCTCTAAGGAATACGATCTGATGTATAGGTCTTATCCGCGAAATCCGTGTAATCTGTAATTCCGCACCCAAGCTTGTGTCACCGCAATTCAGACACAAAGGATGGCAGACTTTGCACCCCCTCAATTCATGCGAAAAACCTTCCACACTTTACACTTAATAAATTCCTTGACTTTTCCTAAAAGTTTTGGTATCCTTAACAGTATATGATATTCTTAAATGTGTTAAACAATAATATATGGAGTTCTGTATAAATAACGCAGACAAAACATTTTGAATGAGGAATAGATTGTATGTTTGATTGGATAAGAAACCGTAGATTTTCAGGTGTTTTAACTGTGTGCGTTCTTTTGATAATTACACTGATGTCAAACAGAATATGTTCCGCACAAGACCTCGTTTTACACCTTTCGTTTGAAGAATTGAGAAACGATGTTGCAGAAGATCTCTCAAAATTTGGTAATGATGCTACCTTCCATGGAGATGTTGAAATAGTTGATGGTGAGTTTGGAAAAGCAATTCAGTTTGATGGTGCATCTTGGGGTGAAATTCCTGACGATGATAGTTTAGATATGGTTGATGGTATAACGATTGAAATGTGGGCAAAACTCAACCCCGCAGGTGCTGAACAAACAGGTGTGGAAAAAGGTACAACTTGGAAAGCGGGTTTGTATACGCTTGCACCGTACTACCGACAAGGGTCAATCCTCCAATTCTTTGATTTACCAGAACATTGTGACGACGAAAACATCGGTGGGAATATACAAGACGAAGATTGGCATTTTATTGCAGGCACATGGGATGGAACTACAATCAAATTGTATATTGATGGTGAACTCAACAAAGAATTGGAATGTGAAGGAACACTTACTGGTAATGATGACCCACTTTTTATTGGGGCACGCGGAGGAAGCGAACGTTTTGTCAACGGTGCACTTGATGAAATTAAAATGTACAACTATCCGCTAACAGAAGAGGAACTCAAAATAGATATGGATAACCCTCATGCAATGAGTGTTGACCCTCAAGACAAATTAACAACAACATGGGCAAATATCAAAAAGAAATAATTTATACTCAAAAGGATTATTGATGAAAACGACGGTATACTTACTATCACTATTTACTGTTTTACTAACCATCATAAGTTGCACACCGCAATTAAGTGATCAGCCTACAGAAAAGGAACCTGTCACAACAAAGACACAGGAACCTGTTATAAATACAGAGAAGGAACCTGTCGAAAAAAAGGAACAGGAATCTGTTACAAAAACAGAGAAGGAGACTGTTGAAATAAAGGAACAGGTCGCAGTTATTACAACTGAAAAGGGAACAATCGTGATCGAATTCTATACCGAGTCTGCCCCTAAGGCAGTTGAAAACTTCAAAAAACTGATCAACAACAAGTTTTACGATGGATTGATATTTCATCGTATAGAGAATTACCCCGGTTTGAATATTGTTCAGGGAGGTTGTCCTAATGGAGATGGATTTGGTGGTCCTGGTTGGACGATTGTAGATGAATATACAAATCCGAACCAGCGGAAACACATCAGAGGCACAATCGCTATGGCGCGATCACAATTACCGAATTCTTCTGGAAGCCAGTTTTACATCTGTCTGAAGCCGCAACCTCATCTTGATGGACAATATACCACTTTCGGGGGTGTCATAAAAGGAATGGAGGTCGTTGACACATTAGTTGTTGGCGATACCATGACAACAATCCGATTGGAGGCAAAGTCAAATTATGTTAAGGCAACAGAGAACTAACCTATTTTCCATCACACTCGTATTATTCGTTTGTTTGTCCATGATCTTTCTGTTCAGTTGTTCTCCGCAAGAAGAAAAGGAAGCGGATACCGCTACTGATCAAACTGATACCACAGCTGAATCCGATACTGAACAAACAGTCATTACAGAAGCACCTGAAACTGAGGAAACTGAATCCGAAGCCACACCTCAGATAGAAGCTGCTAACGCAATCGCAGTCATTGAAACAGACAAAGGCAACATTGAGTTTGAGTTCTTTGCAACAGACGCACCGAACGCATCAAAGAACTTTATCAAGAACGCAAGCATGGGATATTATAAAACTTCTTCCTTTCATACTGTGGAAGATCTTCATGTACAAGCGGGTTCTGATTTTATTGATGAAACACTTCCATTTGAAAAAAGCGAACAAGCACTTGAAAAAGGCATTGTCGTACAAGTGGCGAACGAAGATGGGGGAAGTGTCTCAGACGGTGAAGAATTTCTAATCTGTAAAGATGTCGTTGAACTTGATGATGACTATACTGTCCTTGGAAAAGTTATCAGCGGATTAGAGATATTAGACAGTATTGAAAAAGATGATAAGATTGTGAACATCACAATACGTGAACGTGAAACAGAGAACGAAACAGAGAGCGATGAAGAAAGTAAGTAATTAATGAGACGGTCAAGTATCTATTGACCGTCCACTCTTGAATACTGAAAGGAAAATCGAATGGCGTTAACAGTTATACGGACGGCACGACCAAGTCCCGTTTGGCAAGAGAGTTATGTACGCGTAGAAAAAGGGCAACGTATCATTATTGATGCTGATGGTGCATGGTCGCCAGACTTGCAAAATCGAACGGGTTGGTGTGGTGCTGATGGTGTACCGAAAACACCCGGCGGTGGCAACTATCTCCTTCCCGGAACTAATATCGGTGCCTTAATCGCAAAAATTGGAAGTGCCGTTTTCGCTGTCGGGTCACGTTATGATAATCCTGCCCCCGCAGATGGTGTTATTTTCCTCGCCATGAATGAAAACCCGAACAATAACAACCAAGCGGGAAGTCTGCTTGCACAAATTATCGTCTTAGACGAATAATTATACTCTTGAAACACACAAAATAATATCTATAAACAAACTGAAGTATCATTCATCGGAACCCTTGCGTCAAATCAGGAGAGATACATGGAAGAAAATACAAATGAGGAAGAAATCCAACTCCCACCGGTTGATTTTATAACTTTTGTTACTGACCTAATCACTACCGCGCATCTCTATCTTCAGGGATTTCGGAACCCAGAAACTGAAGAAGTGATTGTCAATCTTGAATATGCAAAACGAATGATTGATACCTTAGAGATGCTTGAACAAAAAACAAAAGGAAACTTGTCCGCCCCGGAAACCAATTTTTTAACTAACTCTCTTTACGAACTTAGAATGGGATATGTTCGTGTTGTCAATAGCCAGAAAAATGCTTTTGATCAGGATACATCAACTGACAAGGAAGCAGCGCAAGAAGACAGAACTCCTCCTGAAGCAGAAGAAACACTAAACGAAGAAGTAAACAGTAATACCTGATTATAGGTTCTGTCAGGTTATGGACAACTATTTTTGAGTTTGACATAGGCGGAGTCGCAGCGGAGGATAATGAATTATCAACGCAAGATTATCATAGCCTTCAGTTTGTTGTTTGGTCTCATTATCATTGGTACTGTTGGATATTCCATACTTGAAAAGAACAATCCTGATTGGAATTTATTTGTTTCAGTTTGGATGACCGTTATTACATTAACGACTACTGGGTATGATGCCATGGGGATGGGTTATCCTAGCCGCGCCTTCACCCTATTTCTACTTATCGGTGGTTTTGGGATGTTTGCATATTGTGTTACAATCGCGACTGCTTTTCTCGTTGAGGGACAATTACAGAGTTTTTTTAAACATAGAAAAATGCTACGAACTGTTGTTAAATTATCCAATCACTATATAATCTGCGGACTCGGTGATACCGGGGTGCATGTTCTTGATGAAATGCTTGAGCATGAAGTTAATTTTGTTGGTATTGAAATGGATGAGGAACGTTTAGAGCACCTCGCTGAAACGCGTAATTTTCTATATATACACGGGGATGCGACAGACGACGACATCCTCATCCGTTCAGGTGTGGAACGTGCGAAAGGACTTGTTACATGTCTTAGTCGTGACCAGGATAATCTGTTTGTAGTTATTTCTGCCAAAAACCTGAATCCCACATTACGTATTGTCTCCAAGGCAGTGGAATACAATTCTCCCGACAAACTGATGACCGCTGGAGCAGATGAAGTCGTCTTACCCGATCATATCGGTGGTATCCGACTAGCATCAGGTATCCTTGAACCGCATCTAATTGATTTCATCACCAAAATGCAGGAAAGTCGACAAATCACAAGATTTGCTGAATCTATTGTCCAGGCCGATTCAAAACTTGATGGGGTTTCTCTTCGGGATTCACATATTCTCGAAGAAACGGGTTTAGTGGTTATCGCACTGCGCAGTAAAGATGGAACATATATATACAATCCATCGGGAGATTGGAAAATTGAAGCAGGAGACGGTCTCTTTATTATCGCCGACCCAAAACAATTGCAAACTCTTAACAAATTAACTGGCGACCCACACTAACATGATCTTGCATCTAAGATAAAGAAGGAAATCTGTATGCTCGCAACTGTCCTCAGCAGTGCTGTACTGGGAATTGATGCTTATATTGTCAAAGTAGAAGTAGATGTCTCGGACGGTCTACCCGCATTTAACACTGTTGGTTTACCAGACAGTGCTATTAAAGAGAGCAAAGATCGAGTTACAGCAGCAATAAAAAATTCTGACTTTTACTTCCCACCGAGTCGTATTACTGCTAACTTAGCACCTGCGGATATCCGTAAAACTGGTTCCGCATTTGACCTCCCCATCGCTATCGGTGTTATGGCTGCTACGAATCAAATAGATTTTACCAATCTTGAAAATACGATGATCCTGGGTGAACTCGCACTTGATGGTACTATCCGGAGCATACAAGGTGGCCTGCCAATTGCAATTGCAGCAAAAAAACACGGTGTGGAAAACCTTATTCTCCCAGCAGAAAATGCTAAGGAAGCAGCAATCGTTGACGCGTTGAGAGTATTCCCCGTTAAATCTCTATCGGATGCAGTCGCCTTCCTGAATTCTGCAAAAGAAATTGATCCCGAAACACATACACTCAGCACAGACCTAGAAACAGAGGAGACTCAACCCTATGTCGATTTAATTGATGTCAAAGGACAAGAGCATGTAAAACGTGCTGTTGAAGTTGCAGCAGCGGGAGGACATAACCTGATAATGATTGGTCCGCCCGGTTCCGGTAAAACGATGATCGCAAAGCGAATCCCATCAATTTTGCCAAAATTGTCTACAGAAGAATCCTTGGAAACAACGAAGATACAGAGTATCATCGGCATTTTACCCAGCGATACACCATTGGTAACGAAACGTCCTTTCCGTTCTCCACATCACACTATTTCTGACGCAGGATTGATTGGCGGTGGCAATGTACCAAAACCCGGTGAGGTGAGTTTGTCACATAACGGTGTACTTTTTCTTGATGAACTGCCAGAATTCCGTAGAAACGTGCTTGAAGTCATGCGGCAACCATTGGAAGATGGACATGTGACAATTTCGCGGGCCGCTGCATCACTAACCTATCCTGCCAATTTCATGCTCGTAGCAGCCATGAACCCTTGTCCATGCGGCTTCTTCAGCGACCCAAACCGTGAGTGCAAATGTTCTTCTAAGCAAATTCAGACCTATGTTTCACGCATTTCTGGACCGCTGTTAGACAGAATTGATATCCAAGCTGAAGTGCCTGCGGTGAAGTATGCTGAACTATCTGCAGACGTTACAGGTGAAACTTCAACGATCGTACGCAAACGGGTGGAGGCAGCCCGAAGAATACAACATCAACGCTTTTGCGATACAAATATACATGCAAACGCGAGCATGGAATCCAAGCAGATACGAGAATACTGTAAGATCGAATCTTCCGCACAAGACCTACTTCGAGTTGCAATCAACCAATTAGGTTTGAGTGCAAGAGCTTATGATCGGATCTTGAAGGTCTCTCGGACTATCGCAGATTTAGACATCAGTTCCAATATAGAAGCAGGACATGTCTCCGAGGCAATACAATATCGGAGTTTAGATCGAAGTTTCTGGAAAAAATAGCATCTAAAACTTTACAATCCACATAAATTGAAATGTCATTAACTCTGGTAATGCTGTTCACACAATAGATATGAGTCAGGAGGAAACTGAACAAATGTCTCATCGTATCTTACACATTATAATCGTTGTATTCCTTTTCTGCTATTTGACATTTGCTGAAGCGGCATCTCTCATCAATGTCCCGCTCAACCCCAACATTTCCGATTTCAATACTGAAACCTACCGCTTTATTCATCGTTTACTTAATAAACGTGTAGTGTCGGGTGTTACGCGCGGTTCTCTACCTTTCACACGAAAACAGATTGTATCTATCCTATTAGATGTCTCTAAAAGACAGGAAAATGGTGATATCTCACTGAGTATCAACGACCAGAAGCGACTGAGAGAATTGTTAGCGTTTTATTCAGAGGCTGGCACCCAAACACCACCTGACCGTAGATTACACCTGATGACACTCACCGATAATGCATCCTATCGGTTCTCCTTTGATTTACGAGCTGGACACCGAGAAATCACACGTCTGGTTGATAACATGTCAGAAATACCTGCGGAGGAAGGGAATATGCATACCACTGCACTGTTCCCGCATGTGTATGGACAGGTGGAGGAAGGTTTCGCTTTCTCAGCCGATATGGCATACAGATTCCTATATGGAGACATCTTTGACGATGTCTATCAAGACGAGTCAAAATATAGACAATTGGAGGGACAACTAAAAAATAGAACTACCATCAATAGTTATCTCAAGTTTAATATGCCATGGTTTGAATTGCAGTTTGGGCAAGACAATCTGCAATGGGGACCCGGTTATCACGGCAATCTACTGGTTTCCTCAAACCCCATTGCTATGGACATGGTGAAGTTTCAAGCCACATTCAAAACGATAACTTTTACCGGATTCACTGGTGTTTTAGAAGACATGTCCGAAGACATCAATGACAAGTATATTTCTGGGCATAGAATCGAAGGATATTTCTGGAACAGGTTCGGGTTAGGGATATCTGAAGTCGTTGTTTATGGAAACCGTTTTGAACCCGGTTATCTAAACCCAGTCAATATTTACCTTATTAATGAGCAAACTATATCCCGTGCTGACAGTCGCGCACCTGGGAGTGGAGATAATGTGTTTGCAAGTGTTGATATGCGACTCCGTCTTATGGATAATTTTGAAATATACAGTGAGTTAATAATGGACGATGGGAATCCTGCTGCCAGTTTTAAACATTGGGATACAAAATTCGGCATACTTGGCGGTATCTATATTACTGACCCATTCGGACTTACAGATACCGACTTTCACGCAGAATATGCATTTGTTAACCAATACACATATACACATGTCAATCCAGTAAACGTCTACAAACATTTTACGTCTGTTATAGGGCATCACATTGGAACTGACGCTGATAATTTATGGATTGAACTCAGAAGACGTTTTACGGATAAACTTGAAACCGTTTTTGGTTATGAACTTGAACGGCACGGTGAAGGTGACATAGAGAAAAATCATCCTGTTGATGCCCCAAAAGATGACGTATGGACACCGCTTTCCGGAATAACTGAAAGTGAACACCGATTACGAATCGGATTTAACTGGGTTAATATCGGAGATTATTCAGTATATGGTGAATGGAATCGGATTTGGCGGCGAAACTATGGAAATCAATACGGGGTCCACGAAACAGGAAATGAAATTCAAGCAAAGGCACTTTATAGATTTTAATAAAACCTTAACTTTTCGCTGTTTTTTCTTGATTTTTAAGGGGCATTGCGAATTTCAATCGTAACAATATTTTAAATGAAGATTCATTTCGGTCTACGCAACAAAAAAATTGATTTTTAGGTAATCTTGGTATCATTCAGAAGGACAAAAAATGAAAATTCGCGTATTAGGTATTCGCGGACTACCGGGAACCTATAGTGGCTTGGAAACCATTATGGGTGAACTTGCACCACGTTGGGTAGAAGCAGGACATGAGGTTACTGTATATTGCAGAAAAGCAGCATACAAAGAAAGACCCCCCGAATGGAAAGGAATCAAATTAATCTATTTACCCAGTATTGAACACAAAGTCTTTAGTACCCTTAGTCATAGTTTTTTGGCAACTGTACATGCATCATTTTCACCCTCTGATGCCATACTTGTTTGGAATGCGGGTAACGGTCCATTTGGTTGGTTTTTCCGCTTCGCTGGAAAAAACGCTGTTATCAACGTTGATGGCATGGAGTGGCTGCGTCCAAAGTGGAAAGGTATCGGAGCAGTCTATTTCAAATGGGCAGCAAAGATGGCAACATCAGCATTTCCCCTTGTGATTACCGATGCCGAAGAAATGAAAAGACTCTATCTTCAAGAATTAGGAGCTGAAACTACATATATCGCTTACGGTGCAAACATTGAACCTTCTGAACATCCTGAAATACTCAAGGACTATGGACTTGAATCAAGAGAATACTATCTGATCGCAAGTCGTCTTGTTCCCGATAACAATGCTGACCTGATTTTAGAAGCGTTCGTTAATTCAAATAGCACGAAAAAACTCGCAATAGCCGGTGGTGCAGACTACAAAGGCAACAAACTTGAAAACCAATTTTTGGATAAATTAAAAAGTATCGCAAATGAGAATGTCATGTTCCTCGGACACATTGACAATTCTGAGCATATAAAAGAACTACATCACCATTGTTTCGCGTACATACACGGACATCAGTTCGGTGGCATTAATCCTTCAATATTGAAAGCGTTGGGTTTTTCTAACTGCATTCTGGCTCTGAATACCCCTTTCAACCATGAAGTGTTAGAAGGAGGAACCTACGGTGTGCTCTTTGAGAAAAATTCTGAATCTCTCAAAACCAAAATTGATGAATTAGAACAAAATCCCGATACAGTAGAGAACTTTCGCGAACGAGCACCAGAACAGATACGTAAACGATTCAATTGGGATCATATCGCGGCACAATACATTGACGCATTCCAAAAACTGCAAAAAAAAAAAAGTAAACATTAACCCTAACTTATTAATTTAGCACAAGGTAAAGCACAATGGCACATTTGCCAATAAATTACGGGGTAACCAAAACTGATTTTTCATATATGAACGATCCAGCAGCACCTACTTCAGTTGAAAAACTTACCTCATTCTATGCAAGACGGGGAAAATATCTACTTGACTTTGTCGCATCATTTTTCTTGATTCTGATATTTGCTCCTTTGATGATACTGTTAGCGATAGTAATAAAACTCACTTCGCGCGGTCCAATCTTTTTCTCTCACAAGAGGGTAGGTTTAAACAACAAACTCTTTGTCATACATAAGTTTAGAAGCCTTCATATTGATACGCCTTCCTATTCTGAAAAGCCTGATTCAACGCAAGATGTTCGCATCACGCCGATTGGGAAATGGATTCGAAAAACAAGCTTAGACGAATTACCGCAACTGTTTAACGTTATAAAAGGGGAGATGAGTCTGGTCGGACCGCGTCCTGAAATGCCCTTCCTTGCAGATGATTATGAACCTTGGGAAAATCAACGGCATCTGGTACGTCCCGGTATGACTGGTTTGTGGCAGCTAAGTTTCCGCAGAAAAGGCTCCATACGTGAAGGTATTCCTGTGGATTTGGAATACATTGAAAATCTATCATTGTGGAATGATTTCAAAATACTACTCCGCACCTTCAAAGTATTTTGGGATGACAACACATACTAAAACCATTCCGTAATCCTACACGCTATATTCAATAGCAATCAATTATGGTGAAATTTAAAAATAAGTTTACATTTCTACAATTTACCATATTGGCTGTCATCTAATACCATTTCTATTAATTATTATCGCATTATCGATTGTTAGAAATGAAACGGAATATGGCACAAACTAACAGTTTATGCTACAAAAAAGAGACATTATTTATTAGAAATGGTATAACAATACCTTCGCCAATAATAGACATTCTGCCAGATTGTGCGAGCAGTTGTAGCACATTCTGCCAGATTGTGCGGACAGTTGTAGCACATTCTGCCAGATTGTGCGGACAGTTGTAGCACATTCTGCCAGATTGTGCGGGCAGTTGTAGCACATTCTGCCAGATTGTGCGAGCAGTTGTAGCACATTCTGCCAGATTGCTGATATAGTCATTTCTATTGTCAAATTAGAGGCTATGATAACAAGGTTATTCAGTTTTCAATACTTTTGATAATATTTTGCTATGTCGTTAATTTTATGTGTTGCCATCTTGTCCATGTCTTTAGTCCCGTAGGGACGATATGTTTATAGAAAAATGTTATCTATCCCTCTTGAGTTCCGTAGGAACGACATAGAAAAATAAACATATCGTCCCTACCAAATCAACGCCAAATGCGCCAAATCAACGTTATGAATGCCATTAAGGCATTCCCCGTATGGCATTTGTCGGGACTAAAGAGCGATGTTCATTTTTCAATAATCTAAAACTGATGCAGAAAGTTCGGTTAGGAAACCAAACCTGGGTATTAACTTTCAGTAAATCTCAATAACAGAAAACTCTTAAAACTAAATAACCCTGCTATGATAAAAAAATACTTCAACGAAAACCTGAAGTTATTTTTATTTATATAATCCTAACAATATCACAGAGCAATAGTAGATCAACACTATATACTCATTCAACTGAAGTACTCAAAAATGGCGAAGGTATTCGTATAAGTATCCTATTCTTTTCTTTGGTAGGAGCGACCTCCTGGTCATGACTGTTTTGATACATGCTCTCCATACGGTCGCAACCAGTAAA
Source organism: Candidatus Poribacteria bacterium (assembly GCA_963663765.2). Classification (GTDB taxonomy): domain Bacteria; phylum Poribacteria; class WGA-4E; order WGA-4E; family WGA-3G; genus MSPOR6. Next base: position 805,605 of record CAXXUA010000005.1, read on the forward strand.
TCAACGGTATGAATGTCATTATGAAGATTATATTATTAATCTTCATAATGACATTCCCCGGGCCGCTCCTATCTGTGTGAGTGTGTAATTAATTCCATAATTTACCATAGTTTATCTTGTAGAAATCGTTCCGCGCACATAAGAACCCTCATCTGATGCAAGAAAGGTCAGTACTCTTGCGACACCAGCCGGATCACCAAGGGATTTCGCAGCGTTTGCAACCGCTGCATCAGGGTCCTTTCCTTCACGTTTAGCAGACTGTGCAATTTGTCCGAGCTTAAGCGGCGTTGCTAAACCACCGGGACAGATCGTATGCATACGGATATTGAGTGATGCCACTTGGTTGACAACTGTCATTACCAAACCGTTCACACCCCCTTTGCTTGAAGCATAGGCGACTGAAGAACTACCACCCCGAACTCCAGCCCCAGATGCAATACAGAGGATAACACCTTCATCACTCTTACCCATAATTGGAACAGCATGTTTTACTGCATAGAAAGTGCCTTTCAGATTAACATCAATGACTGTATCAAAGGTTGCAGCATCAAAATCTTCAATACGGACGTTTGCCCCCTGCAAGACACCAGCACAAGTCACTAATGTATCAATCCGACCATACACATCTGTTATAGTTTGCATCAAAGTAGCGACATCAGATTCGGAGGTAACATCGGTATGGTAGTATTTCGCTTCTCCACCGTTTTTCAGAATCAGTTTCAACGTTTCTTGCCCATCAAGATCATTGATATCTGCCATGACAACATTTGCGCCTGCATCTGCATAGGTAAGTGCCGTTGCTGCACCGATACCTGTTGAGGCACCCGTAATCACCGCAACCTTGTCTGTGAGTTGTATATTCACGTGTTTTCTCCATCATCAAAAGGGAATTGTAAACATAAAGAAAAACTCTTCGTATAAACATCCGTTTTATGCAGTCCTACTGGATGCTGCTATTTCTCGTTCCAACAACCCTCTGTATACCCATCCCGTGTAAATAGTTTCTTACGTTCTGGTGTGGTGCGTTCCATCCATTCAGTGGGAATCTCTTGTGTATAAAGATGTGGCGGACCTGCCTGCTTGAAAATGTCAATGCAGAAGATTCGGTAAGGTTGTGGTGAATCCAAAGGTTTTGCTTCTACGCCGTGAAAGATGCGTGCGTCAATATAAACCATGCTTCCCGGTGGGAGTTCAAGCCTTTTTTCTTCCAGTTTGCGTCCAACCTTATCATCAAACTCACCTGCTAAAATTCTTTCAGGTGTTACACCTTCAATTGGTTCAACTTTGTGGCTTCCAGGGATGACCTTTAGATTTCGGTCTCCGCGTTTAAACCCATTAGGATAATAAAGTATCTGGATGTAGTATTTATCACGTTCAGCGAGATTGATTGGGTTTTCATAACGCCAATGGTGATGGTCAAAATGATATTGTATTGGACCTATACCTCTTGGTGCAAGGTTTAGCGCGGAATGACAGAAATGATACGCATCACGAATAGTTGCACTTAGTAGGTTCGTGATGAAAGGATCGTCAATAAGTCGGTCACTATACTCCTTACGTTCGTTCCAAGGACGTATGAAAAAAGCTCGTGTGTTGTCTGGATTGCGTTCCAATTCTGCAATGTAGTTTCGTGTAGGTTCAAAATGTTGCGTAATCTCTTGAATCAAACCTTCTCGTCCATCGTCCGTGAATACATCAGGATAAGCGATATACCCATCGTTATGAAACGAATCAATATCTTCCTGTGAGGGACCTGATAAACGGAAGAGTGAATCAAGATTAGTTTTTTCCATAGTGTTATCCTACCATGAGTATTGAATGTGATAGTTTCTGCTAATTTGTTTGACTTTTATTTTTTTTAAGAGTACAATTTAATTATCCATTGATAATGTGCGTTATGTTAGACTTTTGTACACACTAGGACTTACGCAAAAACGGTAGGCGGTGAATGCCTAAATGGCATTCATACCGTTGATTTGGTGCTTTGTAAGCGCGCTGGAAACCCATAGAAACGCTGATAATTACATCATTTTCATCATAATATTTGATTAAAACAAGAAAACTGCGTAAGTCCTGCACACAATCTGATAGTAGGAGAAGTCCATTGAAAAAAATAGATCGCATTACGTTTAATCCAAATGTAATGGGTGGTAAAGCGTGTATACGTGGCATGAGAGTTACCGTTGGAACAGTTGTTGGTTTGGTTACTTCTGGTTATTCTAATGCTGACATTCTTAAAGCCTACCCTTATTTGGAAGAAGAAGATATTCATCAATCTCTATCTTATGCCGCATGGCGTGTTGAAGAAATAGAGGTACCACTGAACAACTATGAAGTTGCTGATTGATATGAATCTCCCACCCGATTGGGTAAATATATTTCAACAGCACGGATGGTATGCTATTCATTGGCGAGAAATTGGTGATCCACGTGCATCAGATAGTACTATCATGGCATGCGCGCGTGACAACGGTTATGTTGTCTTCAAAAGGGATCTTGACTTTGGAACGTTGCTTGCAACTACTAATGCGAAAGGTCCAAGCGTGATTCAGATTCGTGCAAAAGACGTTATTCCTCAGACTATGGGAAATTTGCTTGTTGAAGTTATTCATCAACACCATTCAACTTTAGATCAGGGTGTTTTGATTACCGTGACCGAAGATCGAGTTCGTTTACGGACTTTGCCTTTATAGACGAGGATACATAAGTCTTACATTCTGCTATGTCCTTCCGCTTCAAACTTCTCTAACAGTGTTGTCAACCGTTCCACAATTTCTGGACAACTGTCCCAGTGATTGTCTGTTTCATAAGGATCGTCGTAAATATGATATAGTTGCCCAGGAGAGTCCGGTTTGGGACCGCCGTCACTGGGTGGAGGCCATCCACCTGATCCTTGAGTGCCTATAATCAGTTTCCACTCTTCGTGCCGTATAGAAAAGACACCGTTGCTGGAATGGTGTACGATCGCTTCACGTAAAGGATGTTCTGTTTCTTCACCTAACAAAGCAGGTAAGATGTTGCAACTATCTTCTCCTGCGTTGTCTGGTACTTGCTTTCCAACAATCGCAGCAGATGTTTCCATCAAATCGGTTAAGCACACCAACTCATCCGATGTTGTATTCGGTTGAATTACACCGTTCCATCTTGCAATGAAAGGTTCACGATGTCCACCTTCCCAGATATGTGCCTTATATCCACGCCAGTCGCCACAAGATTTGTGATCGTATAGGTTATATGGCATTGGACCTTTTCCACCGCGAACTCGGTCACCAGGTAGGGCTCCGTTATCACTGGTAACAAAGATCAATGTATCATCCGTTTTCCCCGTGCGGTCTAAAGCATCCATCACCTCACCGACCATCCAATCAACTAACCAGACGAGATCACCTCTGGGACCCGCATCGCTTTTTCCACGTGCAAATTCTGGTACGACCTCTTCCACACACGGTTCATGCGGAGCTGAAGGTGTCATATACAGAAAGAACGGATCATCCGAATCTGCTTGTGTTTCAATGTATTCAACAGCCTTCTGTGCGATCATTGGGTCTGCATCCTTATGTTGCCAACTTGGTGCGGTCATTCCACGTCGTCCGGTAAAGTCTGGCACCCCACGGTATTCACTTGGAATTTCAACAAAAGCGTCATTTTCAATAAAGCCATACGGGGGTTGGCATGTCGGGCAGCCTGCTGTTCCGTAGAAATAGTCAAACCCAATATCGTTTGGTCCGCCTGTTATTGGTGCGTGAAAATCAATATGTTCTTCTAACTCGCGTTTCGCATTGCCCCATGGCAGCGGTGCATCAAAATCGTAATCGTAGTCCGGCACCGTCGAAAACCCCATCCCTAAGTGCCATTTACCGACACAGGCAGTATTGTATCCCGCATCTTTCAACATACTGGCAACTGTCAAACGTTCAGGCTCAATCAAAGCGGGTTCATACCCATATAGCACACCTCGCTTAAGACGACTCCGCCAGCAATATCTGCCTGTTAGGACACCGTATCGGGTGGGTGTGCAAACAGCAGATGGAGAATGCGCATCAGTAAAGCGAATTCCTTCCTGTGCAAGTTGATCCATATTTGGGGTAGGAATTTTTGAATCTGGGTTATAACAACCGACATCCCCGTACCCCATGTCATCAGCCATAATGAAAATAATATTTGGTTGTTTTTGAAAATCCATATTACTCCAATAGAGAACAGTAGGTATAACGCATCTACTGTAATTTCTTCTTTAATTCCGCGAGTTCTTTGTCAATTGATGCTTCTTCAGCATACCCCGCAAACTCACGTTCTAATTTCGTATCTTGATATACGACATCTACTTCAGCTGCGGCTTTCGCCAAAGTAGCCGACTCGGACGCGTCCTGCTCTATCTTTACCAGCGTTCCAAACGCTTTAGTGTCTTGTAATTCATTGAGCATCTCACGGAGATGGTTTTCGGCATCAATGTTTCTGTGTTGTGCGACGACTGCTGTCTTTTTCCCTTCAGCTTCCATCATCTTCTGTTGAAGATGTTCAAAAAGGTCGCTGAGTGCTTGAACAACCTCTTTCTGTTCATCCCATTGTGCATTGTATTGATTGGCAAGTTGGCGGTATTCGTTGCGCTGGGTAAGGTCTTCCCGTGCCAAATCTTCACGTCCAGCTTTGATTGCAATAGTTGCCCGTTCTTCACACCGTTTGGCTTGAGCGAGAGCACCTTCATAAGCGTCCTGAAATTGTTTTTCAACGCCGATGGAAGCGTCAACCTTCTCGCGTGCTTCTGAAAGTCTATTTGTCATCTCAGCGATGGTGTTCTCTAAAACCATTTCCGGGTCTTTGGTCTCAGTCTCAATCTGTTCCAATTCTGGCTCATATTTCACAACAACTGTCTCTGCTAACTTATCCCCCATCCGCTGCCGTCTTTTTCCGAATGTCCAGAAGAAATCCAACGGCTGCAAGATTGATGTGAGTCGGCGAATGAATGAGTCCTTGAGAGTGGCAGGTTTGCCATCTTTCAATCGAAGTACTTGTAATGATAGCAACTTTTTACCAATCCCTTGTCCATTTTTGAAACCGTCCATGAAAAATAGACCGGCTGCCCACAAGGCAATCCCTCTCCAAGTTAGGACCTGGAAATCGTCACCTATCCACAATCCAAAAAGAAAAACTATAAACAGTTGTGCGGCAACCAGTACTATTATTGGATGTTTGGTTTTCGGTCCGAATATCCACAGTAATGCGCTGAACAATCCAATCAGAATAGTAGAAAAACCCACTGCTATCAAGAGAAAGAACGCAATCAATAGGATACTCGCGAGGAACATTCCATCTATGAAAAACGCAGACAACCGCGCCCTTCGGGAGCCTAATGTAAATTCTTTGCCTGCAATTTTAATAGTCTTCACTTTCAACCCTATAAATTCTTTTGTGTTTGTGCTATAGATGTTCTGATGCACATTTATTTCTGTAGTTTACCTTTAATTCTGCTAACAGCGTATCTCATATCTATTGTAGTTTTGCTTTTAGTTCTGTGAGTTCTCTGTCAATTGATTCGTCATCTGCATACTTCTCAAATTCGCGTTGTAAGTTTATGTCCTTGAATTCAATATCTACTTCGGATGCAGCCTTTGCTAAGGCAGCAGCCTCAGTTACGTTTTGCCCCATTTTCTTGAGTATTTCAAAAGCTTTATTATCACGGAGTTCTGTCAATGTTTGTTGTAGATGTTCTTGGGCATCCACATTTCTGTGTTTGGCTATTACAACGTCCCTTTCTCTCTGTGTTTGCTGTGTTTTTTGTTGTAAGGCATCAAGTAACGTTGTGAGATGTTCTACAGTCTGTTTCTGTTCCTCCCACTGCTGTTTGTATTGGGTTGCAAGTTGTTGGTATTCATTTCGTTGTGCGAGGTCTTCCCGTGCCAAGTCTTCTCGTTCAGCTTTCAGTGCAATGAGTGCGCGTTCTTCACATTTTTTGGCTTGTGCAACAGCACCATCGTGAGCATTTTGAAACTGTTTTTCTATCCCAATAGAAGCATCTACCTTTTGCTTCGCTTCTGAAAACCGATTTGTGATTTCCAGGATAACATCTTCTAATACCTTTTCAAGGTCCTTTTCTTCGTTTTCTGCTTCACGTTCAACTTCTATATCAGACACAATTTCTACAATTGGTGAATCTAATTGTACTACAACCGTTTTCGCGAGCTTATCTCCCATTCGTTGCCTTACTTTTCCAGATAGAAATAACCAGTCAATAGGTTGAAATATACCTGAAAAACGTCGCACGAAAGCGTCCCATAAGTTTGCTGGTTTTCCATCTTTCAATCGGACAATTTGTAGAGATAAGAGCCTTTTTCCAAACCCACCCCCTTTTATGACACCGTCCATACAAAATATGCCAAAGAACCACAAGACAACAGATAATAGAATCATAGATCTTAATGTTAGTTGATTTGCATCATAGATGTCCAGAAAGAAAAATTTTTCAAGAACCCAAATTTCCAAGTATCCTCCAAGAAACACAATACATTGGAGGAAAACACAGAGAACTATGTCCAGCAAAAACGCGCAGAACCGCTTCCATCGAGATGCTAATTTAAACTTTTCCCCTATGATCTTTACAAAAGACATTCTTACAATTCCTCTATAGCGTATCTCATAAATGCAATTTTGTCCAAATTCATCAAATCACGCGTCTGGTAAATCGGGGTTTCTAACCTCGATTGTTTGAGCCAAAACCTGCAAATCGGGGTTAGAAACACCTCCAACAACTCTAATAGTAAACGTTTCAACAATAGGTCACATCACTAAATTGACACCCGGGGAATGCTATAGAGAATTCAGACCTTTGATTAATGGGTAAAACTATGCAAAATCCATAGGCGTCAATTTAAGCGACAAATCCCGCCACACATTGTAGGGCGGGGTCTCTGTGCCCCGCCATGTATTCAAAAAGGAAACAATGGGCGGGCACAGAGACCCGGGGAATGCCTAAATGGCATTCATACCGTTGATTTCTTGATTTGGTCCCTACAATCAAGATGACAACGTTGGTTGTGCTAAACTGAACAATACCTTGAAATAAATCCCTAAATTGACGCCTATGGGTATAACTATGCAAAACCTATAGGTGTCAACTTAAGGATATTAACCTCTTGTGGGAGGGGTTTTCAACCCCGACAGAAGCCAAACGCGCTTCTGACGTTGATTTGGATTTATTAGGGCATTTCCGCTCAAATCGGGGTTAAAAACCCCTCCCACAAGAGAAAATGCAAACAATATTTTCTTAAGTTGACACCTATAGGGTATAACTATGCAAAACCCATAGGTGTCAACTTAAGGATATTAACCTCTTGTGGGAGGGGTTTTCAACCCCGTCAGAAGCCAAACGCGCTTCTGACGTTGATTTGGATTTATTAGGGCATTTCCGCTCAAATCGGGGTTAAAAACCCCTCCCACAAGAGAAAATGCAAACAATATTTTCTTAAGTTGACACCTATGGGTATAACTATGCAAAACCCAACCTACGAAAAGTCTTTCCTACATCAAACTATTACACATATCTCTTAATAATAGAGCCAGTAAGAATGAAAAAGATAGCCAAATTACGTGGTTACAATGTGGGGACTGTTACCTCCACTTCACGTCCATCAGATTCAGAGGAATCAATGACTCCCTGAATGATGACGTTAGTTAGCAGGACACCGTAAGGATCAATCGGTGAGGGTTTGCCTTCTCTAACAGCATCAATAAACGCACTATCTTCCTCGTGAAACACATTTACCGACTTAAATTCCGTGTATGTTTCATCATGGATCTCACCGTTCTTGTCACCATAGACACGTACACCATTCTGAGGACCGCGCACTTCACCGACTCCGACGCGTAAACCTGCTTTCTTACCGAGAAAAATAGTACCACCAAGGGAATCCATATTCATACACCAACATGTCTTGAAAACCATGCGTGCACCGTTGTCAAATACCACCCAACCGACACCGAAATCTTCTACCTCTGTTTCTCTGAGTGCGGGATTCCAATTGTTGTGTAGACTTAAGTAGTTTGAGGTAATGCCTGAGACAGCAACAGGTTTGGGGTGTTCCATCAGATAGAGTGCAGTATCCAATGCGTAGACACCGATGTCTGCGGACGCGCCTAAACCGGCTGTCGCTTTACGTATGAAACTGCCACCAGGATTGCCGCGACGTCTGTCTGCTACAGTCTCAACGTAATAGATGTCACCCAGTGTACCAGCGTCTACAATCTCTTTCGCCTTGATGACTTGGGAGGAATAGCGAAGTTTTAATCCAATCATGAGTATTTTGTCGTTTTCCACGGATGCACGCCACATTGCAGCTGCTGCGTCCAACGTTGCTTCCATGGGTTTTTCGCAGAAGACGTGTTTGCCCGCGTTGAGTGCAGCAACGGTTGGAGCAGAATGTACACCTGTCGGGGTGCATACGTAGACCGCTTCAATCTCATCCATTTTGAGCATTTCGTTATAATCGGTGAATGTATTTTTGATTCCCCATCTTTCTTTTGCGCGTTCTAAGTTACCCGATACCAAGTCTGCAGCTGCGATAATTTCCGCGCCTTCTATGTTAGCAAGCGTTCCGCAATGTGACTGTGCAATGCCACCTGCCCCAATTAAACCTAATTTGACTGTTCTCATAGCCATCTCCTCGTTACAGATATATTTTATTGATTTTATCCTTTTTCATTTTCATAGTCAAGTTAATTTATGGTGCGGGGTGTGTAATGTTTTGGCACAAACTGCTCATTCTCCATGGTAGGGCGGGGTCTCTGTGCCCCGCCGCATAGGTGTCAACTTAGCGATTCATATTATTGTTGGAGGAAAATCTTGAAATCACGATTTTCTCACTCAAGGTAGACGTGCTTTGTAAGCGCACCCCCCCAACTGCACTCCCTCGCACTCACCCGCACTCACCTGCAGGCGTGCTTTGTAAGCGCACCAAGCACTCACCCGCACTCACCCACACTCCCCTGCAGGCGTGCTTTGTAAGCGCACCCCGAACTCACCCGCACTCAACCGCAGGCGTGCTTTGTAAGCGCACCCCTCAACTGCAGGCGTGCTTTGTAAGCGCACCCAACACTCACCCGCACTCAACTGCAGACGTGCTTTGTAAGCGCACCCCTCAACTGCAGGCGTGCTTTGTAAGCGCACCCAACACTCACCCGCACTCAACTGCAGACGTGCTTTGTAAGCGCACTCCTCAACTGCAGGCGTGCTTTGTAAGCGCGCCTGCACTCACCCGCACCCCCCAACTGCAGGCGTGCTTTGTAAGCGCACCTACCAACTGCACTCCCCTGCAGGCGTGCTTTGTAAGCGCGCCAAGCACTCACCCGCACTCCCCTGCAGGCGTGCTTTGTAAGCGCACCGTTGCCAATCCTGTGTTTATCGGCGCACTTACAAAGCACACCTACCGGGATGGGGTATTTAGCACTTGACTTTTTCTTAAGTTGACACCTAAGGGGTCTCTGTGTCCCGTCACAACTGATTAAATAAGAGATTACGGGAACAGCACCCATAGGTGTTGTCAACATAAGGAAATATTGTTAATATCAACCATACTCTTCAGTCCCGACAAATGCCATACGCGCATTTGGCGTTGATTTGGTAGCGACGATATGTTTATAGAAAACGAGTTCACACGCCTTTTTAGTCCCGACAAATGCCATACGCGCATTTGGCGTTGATTTGGTAGGGACGATATGTTTATTCTTCTATGCCGTTCCTACGGAACTCAAGAGGGGTAGATAACATTTTTCTATAAACATATCGTCCCTACGGGACTAAATGGTTTTCTTGCTAAGTATTTGTTATATGTTCCCATTGACGATCTTCTACTTAAACAGATGACGACTGGGTTCTTCAGCATTGAAATTTTATTTTATGCTAAAATTAATTGCCGAAAGAACCACTAAAGACATGGACAAGATGGCAACGCATAAAATTAACGGCATAGCAAAAAATCATCAAAAATGCCTAAAACTAAATAATCCTACCATTTCCAATAATTTGTTGATATTGAAGTTAAAGTCTGCTAAAATACTTGTGGATAGGTATTAAACCACTACATCTTACACCTGAAATAGAACTGGAGAAAAAGCAGCATGACAGCAAACGCAATAACACTTTATAGACTTTTTATGACTCTTATTGTTATCATCATTTTCGGACAACATCTATACATCAATATAGCGTGTGTTGTAACAATTGTCCTAATTTATATACTTGATGCGGTGGATGGTATCGTTGCTCGTAGGCAGGATAAGGCAACAACATTCGGTGCTGTCTTTGATATTGCAGCGGATAGAGTGATTGAAAACGTATTCTGGATATACTTTGCTGCTAACAGTTCTATTCACGTCTGGATGCCGATTGCCGTGGTGACGCGTGGGTTTCTCACAGATGGTGTCCGTGGCCTTGCACTTACAGATGGAAAAACACCTTTTGAGATGATGGCTATACCTTGGACGCGCGCATTGACAAGTTCTCGTATCTCTCGCTTTTTCTCCGGTTTTTCTAAAGCACTCGCCTTCACTTGCCTCTCAGCTATTCCTGTCGTTGAAGAGATTTTTTCCCATAACGACACTGTTATAAGTGCCTTTAAGACTGCATCTGTTGTAATAGCAATTTTTGCTGTTGGTATCTGTTTGATCCGCGGTTTCCCTGTGCTTATTGATGGGTGGAAGTATATTAAAGAAAGTAGTCAAAAATGAAAAAAAGGCTTTTTACAACTGGTGAATTGATATTCGGTGGCATTGCCTGCCTATTAATCCTATTGATTGGGGCGGGTGCCTGCTATTATTGGTATAAACATAGTATTGCTCCTTACGAAAAAGAAGCAGCCCAAACAGCCAAACCTGTCAGCGAATGGGAAAAATCACAGAAAGTGAATACCAACAACGTGACGGAAGAAGTAAATACCACACCTGCGGAAAAACATAACGCAACAACAGAGAAACCTATAACCGAAACAATAGATGTTTCCGATAATGTATTGCAAAACGCTAACACAAAAAATGTTGAAGCTGAGAACTATGTTGAAGCAGGGACTTCACCAACAGAAACTGTAGAAGATGTACCCGTCTCTCCGCACGGATTTGGTCCCTATCCGAAAATACCAAAGGGTGCGCCAATTGCAAAATTTGACGACAGTGACGATATAGACATGGAATTATTGATTCGTGTTGCTGTCAAGGCTTGGAACGAAGGTGAAAGATTCGAAAGTGCTTTCACTGATGGGAATACAGGTAGGGTCTACCTAAATTATCCTGGAATAGTTTATGTCGAATATTCAGAAAAGAGAGATACCGCAACTGGTGAAGTAAAATTAGTTGTTAGTAATGTTACTGGACCTGCTTCATTAAGTCAGAGTGTTATCAGTTCAGTTTTCGATGGTAACACACCTGCAGGATACACAACTATAGATATTAAAGAATCTGGGATAGACCCTTATGAGTATTTAGAATTACCTTAATTTAACGAGTTGTGCTAAATAACTATACGTTAATCATTGTTTCACATAAGCATGGCGTTTTGCAGGTGTCCTTCATAGTTTGAAACTATCTTTAGTCCCGTAGGGACGATATGTTTATAGAAAAACGTCATAGTACATCCTCTTTAGTCCCGACAAATGCCATACGCGCATTTGGCGTTGATTTGGTAGGGACGATATGTGTGCATTATAAACCTAATATATGTAAAAACTTTGAAAACAATGGGTTAACTGGCACAAGTCGTTAATTTACCTTCTGACGTATCAACAAGTGAATTTAGAATGGGCAGCAACGAATTCATTGTTGGCACATCGCGGAAGGTAAAGCCGAATTGTGAGAAATAGTCTGACTCCGACAACGCATCCGCGATAATCTGTTGCTTCTCCAACTCCTTTGATACACCGAGAATAAGGGGTGTGTCGGTATGTTCCGCAAGTGTATTGAGACGGGCAAGTAGATGTCCTTGGTGCCACGGATGGAACAGCTCAATTGCGATTTTCACACCACTGCTATGGATCAGTTGATAATCTGGGAAGCAGTAGAAATCACCGGGTAAAGGTAGAAACTGACTTCCAGGGTGTATCTGCCATGTATCGGTTTTGTTGCGGAGCATCTCTTGAAAGAGATGAATGTCTTCAGGAATGTAGGCGAGGAATTGTTGCGATATGGGTTTGATACCGCACGAATCATCAAGAATCAACCGACAACTCTGTTTATTGCGAAACTGAATTTCCGCGGTGAGTTCCCATTTCGGTTGATGTAGTATAGCGACAAAAAAATTGGCTAAGTTCATGCCATATCGTTTGGTTTTGTAAAAGAGGTTTAGCGGTCCGTCTACAGTAATGTGGAATAGATCCTCGTTTGTGGTTTTCTCCTTCCGAATAGTGGAGAGGAGTTGGTTAAATCTAAGATACTTGAACAACTGCCGGAGTTCTGCTGTCATGGATTCAGTGAGAACTAATGTGAGTGTGTTGCAATGTAGGAGCAATCCTTGCACCTGCGCAGTGTTGTAGCGGTGGAGTAGATGTTCGGCAGATATTCTTCTGAAAGACAGCACGGGTTGGCAATTCGGCAGATCCGCATAGAGTTTATCACCCAACCCGTTCCCCTCTAATACCCCTTCGTTTCCAACAATCTGCGAAACTTTCTGCTGATAGTCGGCATAATCCTGAAACCTTTCTTGTGAAAGCATGCGGCTTGTTTCTGTAAACAGTTTATGCCGAAATGCAATAAGTTCTTCATTAGGAGCAGTGTCAAACTCAGTGCGGTCTAATAGCAGTTTTTCAAAGCCACGTTTGATGATAAGTTGCCCTGATGTCGTATCAATGACATGTTTACTCGCTTCTAATATCGTTGCCCTCGGCTTGTCCTGTGATTCTTCAAACACGGATATTAGCTGGTCAGCAATTGCCAGTAATTTGCTGTCTGTAGGATCAACAAATTGGGGAAAAATCTTCCCTTTTTGAATTCTGTAGCGGAGTAGGTCTTTGGTAAGCATAACGGTTTGATAGCACAGAGGATGTGCCTACGACTTTGTTTGGTAGGCGTGGTGTTGTCGTCTTCGTTTGTTGACATAATGTTCGCTGGTCTGTTTTGAAATGAGTTCGTAAAGTACAGCCTGTTTCCCCTCTCTTTTTCTTAGAATGCGTCCTAACCGCTGCACATGTTCACGCACACTACCACTACCGGAAACAATAATAGCGACATTCGCTTCTGGCACATCTATACCTTCATTTAGCACTTTTGAGGTAACCAGTATAGAATAGGTACCGTCGCGAAATCCGTTCAAAAATGCATTTCGTTCTTTGAGTTTCGTTTGATGCGTTAGTACAGGTAGGAAGAAGCGAGTGCCGATTTGATATGCGGTATCGTTGTCCTGCGTAAAGATGATGATGCGATCCCCACTATGCCGTTGGATGAGTTTCCACACCCACTCCTGCTTCGTTGTGGAAGCAAAACTAAGCTGCTTCTGTGTGAGATATGCTTTGAATGCGGTGCGCCCCGCTTCGGATTGTGATGACTTCCACAAAAATGTTTTCCATCCGGATGATGTTCCCATGTTTATCCTTTCGCGCTTAAGGAAGTCCAAATAGGTCTTGCGTGCTGTTTCATACTGAACCCGTTCTGTGTCCTTCATGTCTACTGCGATTGTAACAACACGATAGGGTGAAAGCGTTTTACCAGAGAGTTCCTGCACTTTTGCTTCATAACAACATTCTCCCACAAGTGCGTAGAGTCTGCTCTCTTTGCCATCAACGCGTTCGGGGGTCGCGGTCAATCCTAACCGAAATGGTGCAATGCTGCTAATCGCACCATATTGATATTGTTCTCCCGGTAGGTGATGGCACTCGTCAAAGATGGCGAAACCGAAACGGTTCCCGTAATGCGGCGCATGCATCACAGCAGATTGATAAGTGGTTACAGTCAGGTCGCATAGTTCGTGTTGTCCACCGCCATATAATCCTACCTCCTGCCCAAAATGTTCCTTGAGGACTTCGTACCATTGGTGCATCAAATCTATTGTCGGCACATGCACAAGCGTTGGACGTTGTGTTTCTGCAATGAGCAGAACTGCGATGAAGGTCTTGCCAGCACCTGTTGGTAGACTTACGACACCGCGCTGACCGTTGGCATGCCACGCGTCAATTGCTTCGCTTTGATACGGATACGGGGAGACATGTTTTTGATTGGTGAAGGTTTTGACTGTGAATTGTCGTGCCGTATCTTCATAAGGGATGTTGTTGGCACGTAGCTGCGAGACAATGCTACGATAGCGATAGGCTGGTGCACGGAAGGTAAGTGTACGTTCGTCCCACTGGATGTCCGGTAATTGTAGTTGGAGTACATCTGGGACGTTCTGTAGGATGAGCGTGCCTTTGTCAAAGTTTAGTTTGAGTGGTGCCATGATTGGGTCTCAGGTGGAAACGGTATAATGGTGCGATTTTCAACAATTATGATGTTAACCGTTATCTGTTTTAGAGTAGGGTTGTGCTCCGAGTTGTAACAGTGGTTTGTTGTATGATGAATCAAAGGTGTAGACTGGTTTATTCCATTTCAAGAGTGTTTGTGCAAAATCTAAGGTCTTACTACCTTCTGCGGCATGCGCGATTAAAATTTTACTTGCCAATGCTGCGACAAAGTGATTGCGTTTACCCGCCATTGCGCTATTCTGCTGAGGTTCCTTATGGAATATGGATAAGATCAGGAGTCTATCTTGAGATAACGGTTCTTTCCATTCTGGTTTAATTCGCATACTCTCAATACTCCGCGCTGGACTTATAATAATCGGTTGTGAACCGCGTAGCAGCACACGCAAGCATTCCCTTTCAATAGGTGAATGAAACCCGCCAACTGTTGAAACCCCTTTATTTTTTAAATCGTGTGCTAAATCGTGTGCTTTTAAAATGATCTCACCGGGACATTTGTTAGAGCAGAATATTGCCCATACATCTTCTTTTTTAGCGTTGTTTGTTCTGTTAGGTAGTAAATCTATATTTCCACGCGCCCAAATCGTTTCTGGTGTATCATTCTTCAAGTATACCTGTATAGATGATGGAAAGTTCTTGTCTGTTTGGGTAATGCGTTGAATTGGTTGTGTCACTTTTGAATGCTGATGATATATCTGTTGAATTTTAATGATGTGTTAATCGTTTACCTAATCGTTTAATTCTCGGATGTATTTAGTTCCTCTACCTTTTCCCACCACGGTCAATAAACCCTTATCTGTCAAATCCCTTAATTCCACATAAGCATAACGAAATGAAATCTTGTTAATTTCTACATATTCCTTGCAAAAGTAGTGAATTTGGTTGACATGGTCTCTTTTATGGACTAACAATACGTCCCTGTTTGAGTGTTTCTATCTCATTTAGCAAGTTCTCTATCTGGTTCTGTTGGGATTCTATTTTCTCGTCTTGGGAATCTTATGTCTTTTTGTTGCATCGCGACGATGATTTGTGGTACTCCAACGACTACTGCTATGAAAGCGACTAAAGTTATTACCAAAGCAAAGATTTGGTTTAAACGTTTATCCATTTCCACAATTGTAATATTCACCGGACGAATCTCACTTGCAATCTCTTGAGAAATATGTTCTTTCATTCGCTTCTCAGTGGTATCTACATATTCTTTCATACGCTTTTCAGATGTTTCAATTTCCTCTTTCACAACTAACCGGATCTTATTCAGGTCCGCATCTGTTAATTGACAGTAAGCGGTTGTGGTAAAGAGCATAAGTCCACTGATCAAAGTCATCATTAATTTCAATTGTGTCTCCTTCAACATGGTACTCGTTTACTTTATTCTTCCCAAAAGTTTTCTACAGGAAACGGTTTGCTGCGTCCTTTTTATATCAACTTAACCCGAATTGTACCCGATCGGCGCGGCGGTGGCATGGTTATGGCAACATCCCAGTTAAGGATGTCTTCCTCATTGTCCGATGGAAAGGCGCGGCGTTGCGTCTGTTTGTCGTTAGTCGTGTTTGTGCGTTGTGGTGTTTTCAAGATATTTTGTTCTCCTTTTACATAACAATTTTAACAGGAGCCTAGTGCTTAGTCAACATATTTTCGTAGGTCATGAATCGGAGATTGCTCCTACAGAAATCTTGGTATTGTAGGAGGGAACTCCGATTCCCGACTTCTTTTTAGCCCCATCAATAAACACTTGACTAAGCACTAGATTAGAATCGTTCACTTTTCCGACAGATCAACTTCCTATTCTTCCAAATTACAAGAACGTGAAAAACGATTATCTAATCAAAGTCGTGATTGTGAGTTCGTTGAATATTACCATTTTTATGGCAGACAACAAACTCAGTTTTCTGATTTCGACTCACCTGCCGTCCATACGCCACAGCACCCTTTTTGGTATCAAAGTGTTTCAATGCTCTCAAAGCGTTGCCGCGTACTACATCCCAACCTCCATCAGGATTGGAAACGACGTAATGTTCTTTCTCAGTACGACTGTAAACAACAGCCTCTACTGAACGCCGAACTTCAACTCTTGAGAGTTTCCCGCGTTTCGGAGTGCTTTTGACAATTCTTTTTCTTCCCATTGTAATCACCTCTCTTAGTCGTAATTCAAGAACTTAATCACTCGTAATCTTTAACCATTCCTCAATCACCAAAGTATAATCATTAAAAACCATCTCTTCAACTATCAATACCTTCGCCAATAAATTACATTCTGTCAGATTGTGCGGGCAGTTGTAGCACATTCTTCCAGATTGTGTGGTCCGTTGTAGCACATTCTTCCAGATTGTGTGGTCCGTTGTAGCACATTCTTCCAGATTGTGTGGTCCGTTGTAGCACATTCTTCCAGATTGTGCGGTCAGTTGTAGCACATTCTTCCAGATTGTGCATATAAATTATTCTGTCAGATTCTATCGTCAAATTAGACGCTATGATAAATAAAAATACTTCAACGAAAACCTGAAGTTATTTTTATTTATGTAATCCTAACAATATCACAGAGCAATGGTAGATCAACACTATATACTCATTCAACTGAAGCACTCAAAAATGGCGAAGGTATTGATTATAGTGAGGTGATTTCATGAATTGTCAATTGCCTATTCTTCCCAAGGATTTTCTACCGGAATTGGTTTGCTGCGTCCTTTATATATCAACTTAACCCGGATTGTCCCCGATCGGCGCGGCGGTGGCATGGTTATAGCAGCATCCCAGTCAAGGATGTCTTCCTCATTGTAAG
Organism: Candidatus Poribacteria bacterium; assembly: GCA_963663765.2. Classification (GTDB taxonomy): domain Bacteria; phylum Poribacteria; class WGA-4E; order WGA-4E; family WGA-3G; genus MSPOR6. The sequence continues at coordinate 822,813 of CAXXUA010000005.1, forward strand.
TTGGAAAAGCGAGACGTTGCGTCTGTTTGTCATTAGATGTGTTTGTGTGTTTTGGTGTTTTCATGAGATGTATAGTTGCTCCTTTGCGAACAATTTTAACAGAAACTGATGATAATGGCAAATGATTTACTCTCATTCTGTATCTTTTTGAAAATGCCTACGTATAAACTCTGTTACCTCAATACCTAATAATTTCTTTTTGCCTCCTTCAGTTTTGACGTGAAGTTCCCCCTTACCTGTATAAAAAATGTCCCTTCTTTGCGGAGGTGAGACTAAAAGTTCAACAACCCATAAATCTTCTATAGTTTCTCCTGGCAAGTCATAGACATTATGAAATTCAAGGTGCCAGTCATCAACGCTAATTGGGGGACGTATTGCCCCAAGTTTTTCAGAGACTATACGACGAACTTCATCTCTCTGTTCTTCGTCAAGCTTTACACCTACTGTGATTCTATCGTTATTCCTTACACCCCAGAAAATTCGTCCACCTTCGCGATTAAGAAAGGCAACAGCGTATATATCAGAAGTATCCGTGATGGAGCGAGAGGCATTTCCACCCACGATTTCCTTAAACTCGTAGAAGCGTGTTTCCTCAAAAGGGAGAGGTTGATCCAAAACAAAACGAATATGTGTCGGTTCAGTAAGGTTGTCAGCGTCTGTGGCACGCGCTAAGTATTCTTCAGCTAACTGTTTGTTTGCACGTAATTCGGGAATTTCATCTTCCACATCGAGGACAATACCTTCTTCAAAACAATCAATCGCTTTTTGAAATTGTTCTGATCTGAGAAAAGCCAAGCCTTTATTATTCAATACGATTGCTTTACTAATCGGATCTATTACTGCGCTTAATGCTTTATCAAACATTTCATGTGCAAATTGAAACTCCCCAAGATGCATCAATGCTATTCCATCTTGCGAGAAAACCATTGGATTAACAGCCGAAGTCAATTCTCCAGCACGTAAATCCTCTGCTGCTTTAAATAAGGAATAGTTTCCCCCTCCAATTGCCTCAACGTACTTTTCTTGCGCAGTTGCTAACCTCACTTGCGTACGAACTAGTGCTACCCGAACTCCGAGTTTAGCGTAGAGAAAACAGTAAGAAAGAACTTTCATATCGGCAATAAGGTTTTCTAATAATGGTGTTATGAACTGTGAATTAAGGATTTGAGTTAACCATTCTCGTGTTTCATCCGAGGAATCCAACTGATCTGAACTTGACATCATTTGACGAAATATCTCCGTGTCACTATACAAAGCGAAAAGCAAAGCTGAAGGTGATGCAAGTAATATTCTCCCAATTGGCAGTTTATCTTCATCAGTTTGATATGCAGAATCAAGATAAAAGCGACTAAGCACATAATCAATTAATTCAAAGTCAATTCTTGCAAAGTAATACTCTGAAGTAATAAACTGTTCAATCTGTTCTTTATGCTCTTCCTTATTTGATAGAAATTCTTTAACCAATTGTGCAAAAGTTTCAATATCTTTTCTGATAACATACTGGTCTACTTGATCTTGATTTACTTTTTCACAGATATTGTCTGAGACAAGCGTTGTAAGTTGTTCCTCTAAATCTTCCAACGATTCGCCAATCTTATTACAAATTGCATCAGAATCTTTAGGATCGCTATCAAGTAGACTCAATACAATCTTTTTACGAATTAAATCGTCCATAACCTCTTCCATGTTTGAGTAATTGCTCTAGACTTCAACCGGATGTAAAATATTTTAAACCCATACGATATTTGAAATCGTAGTTGATGATAAAATCCAATTCTTCCTCTGTGAAGCAGTAATGTTGAGCTAACTCACGGTCTATATCATCAATAATGTGTTTGGACAGTGCGGGATAAAAGGAATCAAACTGTGTCAAAACACCTCTGACAACTCGTTTATATATTTTGGAATTCTTCCTAAGGTCCGTCATTAAGGAATCTGAAAGTTGACGAAAAGTTTCAATTGATTCATGTGAGAATCCAGACAGATCAACCCTTGAACGATCAATGTCAGTAAATGTTAAATCTCTACAATTAGTAAAATGCCAATTCCACCAATAAAACAAATTGCTATTAAGAAAACATAAAACAACTTTGGATATATCCTTATCAAAATACAAAGATTTAATGTGTGATGATTTTTTTGGTCTTTCATTACCAACTTGGTAGAATGGAATGAAATCAAGAACCTTTCCCCAGTGGACTGGCGCATTATGATAATATATCGCTGAATCCTCGATTCCTCTTTTGTGTCGCCACTTTCCTAAAGTTGGTTTTTCAAAAACTTTCTTCAGAACTGATTCTTCTAAAGAACTAGACAGCTTTGAATTTGCTGGTAAATAGACTAAATCCTCAATAGAATGGCTTTGGAGAATTGCATTAAAAAGGAATTCTCTTTCTGAATTGAACCACTTGAGAAATCGAGTTGTTGAAATAACTTTTGAACATGAACGACGATTAACAAATATCATCAGACGATACCTAACACCAGTAAACAATGATGCTGGTTGATCTGATGCTGAAAAATAACTCAAATGGTTTTCTGAATAAGATTTCAAAAGTAAGGTTCTAAGACTGCACATTTTTTCTGTAGAATATCCGTTCAATGGTATAATCATAGAAAAACTTCCAGACTTATTGTTGAGAAAAGATGACCTCTCACAGCACAATGCAAACAAGTCCCTACACTCAATGGTATTATAATTGACAGGGGAGTAGTTGATTTTGTTTATTGACCTATAAGGCGGATTACCGATAATCACATCAAAACCACCATCTTGAAGGATACCGTAAAACGCAATAAACCAGTGAAAAGGATTGTGTGATTTTTTCCATTCTTGATATTTTGATTGATCGTTTTTGTCTATTGCGTATACAAAAGCAAGGTATTCATTGAGTTCGTCCTCTAATTCCATTAGTCTACCCTGCAAATTCTGTTTGTCTTCAGGTGTTACAACACCACCATGGGTTGTCTGCTGATCGCGAAATTCGTCATATAGCTTTTTTATGTCCTTCGCTTTATCTTCAATCCGTTGCATTGTGTCGTCAAAGTGAGAGTCAAGTCTTTCCGTCACTGCTTTTTCTACTTCTTCATAAGTTGCGAAACCGACGAGGGTATTACCTGCTTGAATGTTAAAGTCAATATCTGGTAGCGGTTCAATATCCTTGACATTGTCAATCTGTGCGACCATTTTGAGGAAGAGTCTAAGTTTGCAAATTTCAATTGCCTCGTCCATGATGTCTACGCCGTATAGGTTATGGATGATGATAGATTTCAGGACAAAGTACTTGTGGTTGGGATGTTGGTTTATTTTTTTAAGAACTTCGTGGAAATCACTGTATTTTTTGGGATGCGGTTTTTCATCAGATAGTTTTAACTCATCAACGAAAACCTGCATGCGATTGAGGCATGCCTCATAAAGCGGTTCAAGTATGTTGAGAGCGGCGAATAGGAACGCCCCGGAGCCACAGGTTGGGTCAAGTACTGTTACTTTTGTGATGGCTTTCCAAAAGGCACGGAGTAGTTCCGGTCCCTCACAGTTTTCTATGACATCCTGTGCAAATTGACGGATGTTGAGATTATAGGTAATCAGGTCGTTGATGTTTTTAATCTCTCCGTTTGCAAGTTTGGAGCGGACGGTTTCATAACGTTGCCTACGTGCGACAACCTCTCGCCAAATTTCTGTCGGCAGTGCGATCTCATCAACGCCATCAGGGGCACGTTCATTCCACTTTGTACGTTCAGACACTTTATCAATGCCGATAGCGATATCCTCTGGTAAATCTAAATCAGTGCCTTTTTTGACTGCATCGTATATATACTTATCAGGGTTTTCTTGTAGAAGTTTCCAAACGAAAGTGTTCCCATCAAAAGCAATTTTACACTTCTCGCGTGCTTTATCAAAGAGGAATGGAATGATGGTGTTTTTGCTGATGTATTCTGTGATGTCCTCTTTGGTGTAGTATGCCCCCATCTGTTTCTGGTTGATGTATTTTTCGAAGATGTAGCCAAGCACATCGGGGTTAATTTCGTTATCGTTTCGCAGTGGACGGTCATCAAGGTGCCAGTCGTATTGCTCAAAAAAGTTAAAAATCTGTTCAAATGCAGTATCAGGGATTTCAATGTTTTCACCGTGAAGTGTCTCAAGTTGGTGTTTTTGGAATATGCCGCCGTTGAGGTAAGGGATTTTTCCGAGCAGTCTACTCATTTCAGGAGTGCGTTCGTCTTCTGGTTTGGCAAATCCTTCAAAGAAAAGTGGACACAGGAATTCTTTGTAATAAAGATCCGTACCTTTTTCTTGTGTTTCTCTTAGCTTCGTTTGCAGATAGTTTATATCACTATTCAGAAAACCTTTCTTTTGTATGAAGTAGATAAACATGAGGCGGTTGAGCATCACAGAGACATACCACTTTTGCATCTCTTCATCGGGAATCCCGCTGAGGAATTCGAGAAATGCATCGTGTTCCTTCTTGAAACGGTCATAAAACTTTTTGGTGACCTTTTCAACGTCAAAACTTGCATGAACACGTCCAGTTACATCAAAAAGCGTTAGTCCCTCTTCTTCTTCAAGGGGAATGACAATGTTTTGCAGTTTTTGTATGAGCGATTCTCCGGATTGCCAATTTTCGTACCGGTGTTCACGACATGCGTCCGGTTTGCCTTGTTCCTTTTTTACCCACTGCCATATTTGTATAGATTTATCGGTGTTTGCATATATGATTAAGTTCTCGTAAGAAGTTTTTGCGACCTGTTTTTGTATCTTGCGGCGGGTGGCATAATCTGGAATGTTTTCCTGAGATATAGGTTGTGGACATTCGTAGACTGCCATACCGCGTTTCTGTGCAATTGCGGTAAGTATGTATTCGGTTTCATCTACTACTATTGGCAGGGTTTGCGTATGATTCTCCCAACCGAGAGTTTGCGTAAAGAGATCTTCAAATTCGGATTCCCTAAGGTATTGGCGTGTTTCGTTGAGGTTAATTTGCATAGGTTTAAAATGGGATTAGGGCAGTATAGTTAATAAATATCACCACGATTGTCAATTTGTATAATACGGATTGTTCTATTCTCTCTATCGACTCGGTAAATGAAACGAATGTCCCCTATCCGATAGCGATAACTTTCTCTCTTTGCTCCACGTAATCGTTTAATTATCGTTGAATTTTCGTGTTGAAATGGGGATCTGACGATGTATTCAAAAGCACCATTAATTCGTTCCTGCGTCACCCGGTCTCGTTTTCTGATAAAATTCACGACTTTTCCTGGAAGGGATTCAAGTCTATATGACTGTTGATTCACAGACCGATCTCCTCCTTAATCTGTGCCCATGGTATTCCACCGCCAGCATCCAATTCCTGTTCTGCCTGTGCCATATCAGCCAAGACGTTCGGTTCTGAGTTGATTAAAGCGGTTTCACGCCATTCGGAGAGAAAAATAGAGAGTGTATCTGCGTTTTTTTTGCCTTCCGAGATTTGTGTTAGCATCTTAAATAATTCAGCAAAAAATTCAACAAGTTCTTCTGAATCTAACCATTTTATCCAATCAAAGGTTTTTAATAGTGTAACAGATTTGACAGATAATTCATCGTTTATGAGGTGTCCAACGACAAGTTTTGATTTTTTCATCTGATACCTCCAAAGATAAAGTTATGTTAATATCTATTATACAGGTTTTTGCTTTGAGATTCAACACTTGTATTAGGGTTATTCAGTTTTAGGTATTTTTGATAAGTATTTACTATAACGTTAATATTATATGTTGCCATCTTGTCCAGTTCTTTAGTCCCGTAGGGACGATATGTTTATAGATAAATGTTATCTACCCCTCTTGAGTTCCGTAGGAACGGCATAGAAGAATAAACATATCGTCCCTACCAAATCAACGCCAAATGCGCGTGTGGCATTTGGCAGGACTAAAGACCGATGTTCATGTTTCAATTTTCTAAAATTGATGTGTAAGGTGCAGTTAGGACCTCATTTGGGTATTAACTTTCAGTAAATCTCAATAACAGAAAACTTTTAAAACTGAATAACCCTGTACTTGTATAGATTACTTCCAGGGTTATTCAGTTTTCCTAAGTTTCAGATATATTTAAAAAGACAGCCCCCGGTAGGAGCGACCTCCCGGTCGCGATTTTCTCACAAAATGTGAAAAATGGTTAAAACTGAATAACCCTGGATTACTTCTAAAAGTTTAATCATTTTTGGTGAGTCCTAATGAACAGACAATTATAGGTTCTTGCATTTGGTGTTCTTCCTCAACAATGCAGAGTTTGCCATCGTTCCATAAATCGATCACAAGGTCAGCGAGTTGTTGTTTAGATACTCCGACGCGGAGTTGCCTGTTAAGAGTATCTCTTGCCACTGGACGCAGTGGATAACGGTATATATTTTCTATGACCTGTTTGAGTTCTGGTGTATCAAAGAGTCCACCTTCAACTTCTGATGCATAGTCTTTTAGTTGTTCATAAGTTCGGAAACGTGCGCCTGATTTTCGACCAAGTTGCCCACCGATTCTCCTGTCTTCAGAAATGATTAATCTTGCTGCTTCATGGACAAGGTGATGGTGTTTCTCTAATGGTTGTAATGCGTCAGTATCTGGTTCACAGGCGGCAGCTTGCAGAATAGTGAACTGTGATTCTGTCACACTTTCTCCATTTTTGTCTACCCATGCAAGAGCGTCATTGTCGTCCCCCGTTCTGATATAGACTAAAGCTCCTTCAGGTTGCATGTCTGTTGGTGAATGGGGTTTTGTTGAATAAACAACTGATGGGAGTTTAGTGATAATTTTCTCTAAGATTGGGTCTTCAGTGATTGCGTTTTTCCAGATTTGGTAAGCGTGAGAGGCGAGATCAACGTCGTTATCCATATCATCGTCGAGTAATCCTGAATGTTCATTATACAAGTCAACGAATATTTGGTTGCCTTCTTCACCGTCATCTTCAAAAAATGCCTCATCAGTACCGACAACTTCAGCGTTTTCTTGTAAACGTGTACGTACACGTCCTCGTAGATTGATAATCCGCTCAACCCCATCTGCTGGCAAAAAGGAGTAGCATAATATGTCTTCAGCTGTTTGTCCGATTCTGTCAACACGTCCTGCGCGTTGAACTAACCTTATAATTGCCCACGGGAGGTCGTAGTTGACTACGATTGCGCAATCCTGTAAGTTCTGACCTTCACTCAGAACATCAGTGCTGATGAGTACACGCAACTCGTCTTCTGGTCTGATAGTGCCTTTTCTATTGTTGCTAATTGGACTGAATCGGGTTGCCAATTGTGTAGGGTTAGCGGAACCACCTGTAGCTGCTGCTAATTGTGTCACACCGCGTTCTTCTAAAACATCCTTTAAATAATGCACGGTGTCTGCAAATTGTGTGAAAACCAAAACCTTGGTATCTGGATGTGTTTGTGTTATTAGGTCTTCAAGTGCGTTGAGTTTTGCATCCCTTGTTTCATCCCAATCACCGTATTGTTGCAAAACCTGAATGAGAGCAGTCGCGTCTTCAGTTAACCGCTGCTTCAGGATAGGTATAAATAGGTTAGAACGTATCCATTTGAACCGTTTTTTATGCTTGGTCAAGTAGAGACTATAGAATAATGCAGCGCGTTCTTGATAGTGTTCATGAGTATAGATAGTATCTTGTATATCTTCTGAATCTATCATTTCTGTGTCTTCATCATCAGTGTTTGCTGTGAGTAAATTTGGATCATCAGTATCCTCGTCGCTCAAACGTGTATCTAACATGGTAGCATCAAGTCCACCGATTGGAAAATGTTGCCCGTTCTCAATTGCATAAAGAAAAATGTAGTTTCGTAAGATGTGTCTGTCAACGGATTGTATGAATGCTTTACCGCTACTTTCCAGCCGTTTAAACAGATTTGTGCGACAGAAACCCATGAGACGTTGTCCCGCTCGCGACAAATCCTGTAACTGCAATTTTTCTTTATCAGTTGCTGAAGCCATTGCGTCTTCATCTATATAATTCGCCAGTCCATATCGCGACAGATTGAGTTTGTTTATGGTATTCACCACATTTTCAGAATATAGCTGCGCGTAAGTATCCTCTGGGTCTTTTTCATCAATGGAGAATTTGGCTGACTTTGGAATGCGTGTGGGAAAGTAGGATCGTGATCCATCAGGAAATAGCAGATATTTTCTTTTTGAATCGGTATCTTCTTCAGCATAGTTCTGCATGATGAAGCTGCGTGTTCTCCTGACAAGGTAGCGCCGCATGAGTTCTCTCCAGTCGTCAATTTCCTCACTGTGTTCAAATGCTGCGAGTGTCCGTATTCCGCTTTGATGTTTCGTCATAAACATCAGTTTACCACCAATTTTATTGATGTAATGGTCTGGTCGAATGCCGATGTCTTCGGATTCATCAACAAATAGGCGGAGTTGATTTGAGAGATCGAGGAAGGTCTTGTTATATGGTGTTGCAGTGAGTAAAATTACTTTACTCTCATTTTTCTGAATATAGTCTTGAATTACACTATAACGTTTACCTTCACGGTTTCTGAGATTATGGCTTTCGTCAATCATTACCAATCTATAACGTCTGAGATCGGGGAGTTTGTTTAATACCTGACTGATTGAAAGCACCATGCCGCGTAAGCCGTATTCTTCTCGATAATGCTCCCACATGCTGACAAGATTTCTTGGGCAGATGATAAGTGTTTCAAGACCGAAATCGTCTTCCATTATCCGTGCAAGTGCTGTTCCCATAAGTGTTTTACCCAAACCGACAACATCCCCGATAAGTACACCGTCACGCTTGTTTAGGTGATGTGCGGCGATTTTTACAGCAGCTGTTTGGAACTCAAAAAGAATGTCTTCAAATTCGCGTGGAATCTTAAATTCATTTAATCCTGTCCGCGCTTCATGGGAAAGGTGATAAGCCATTTTTATGTAGATATGGTAAGGAGGAATCAGTTCTTCACGTGCCCAACTTTCCTCTATTATCTCAGCTAATGCTTTAGATATATCAATACACCATTTTTCAGTCCATCTATCTTCGAACCAAGCTTCTAATTTCTGACATGCGTCAGAGTCAAGCACATCAATGTTGAGTTCTCCCTGTTGTGATAGTCCTGCAAGTGTCAGATTACTACTACCGAGATAGCCGACTGTTGGTGATACAATATCTTGTCGGTAAAGCAGGTATAGTTTAGCATGGAGTGGGTGTTTTAGAAACAGTTTTACCTTTACCTTTTCGTGCCGAAGTTGATGTGCTAATTTTCTTAAACCGATTTCGTCCTCACGTGTGGGAATTCCAATGGTCAATTGCTCTCGAAATTCTTCTGCTAATTTCTTTTTTAGACGAAGTGCAGTTTGATTGTCGATACTATCTGTCTCTTTAATGACTCTCATAGCATGGCGTAGTTCTTCTTCAGGTTTTTGATGCATCCCGACGAGTAAACGGCAGCATGCTTCATCTCCACCGTGCCAGTTGTCTATATATTCAGCAATTCGGCGCCACCCTCTGAGGTTAAAATAGCCGACACAGAAGTCGGCATGAGTGGAGGATTCAAGGGTTTGTTTTAGTGCTTGAAGGAGGGGTTGGTTGATATTATCAAAGATTCTAGGCATACGAAGGTATTCCTTACTTTCGTAGATTTTCTTATGGTATTTTAACAAACGCTTCTAATTTCTGCAAGCGTATAACCTGAAATCCAGGGTTATTTAGTTTTAGGTTTTTTTGATGATTATTTGCTATAACGTTAATTTTATATGTTGCCATCTTGTCCATGTCTTTAGTCCCGCCAAATGCCATACGGGGAATGCCTTAATGGCATTCATACCGTTGATTTGGCGCATTTGGCGTTGATTTGGTAGGGACGATATGTTTATAGAAAATGTTTTCAACCCCAATTGAGTTCCGTAGGAACGACATAGAAGAATAAACATATCGTCCCTACGGGACTAAAGAACTGTGGAGGGTATTCGTTTTCTATAAACATATCGTCCCTACGGGACTAAAGAGCGATGTTCATGTTTCAATAACCTAAAACTGATGCAGAAAGTTCGGTTAGGAAATCGAACCTTGGTATTAACTTTTAGTAAATCTCAATAACAGAAAACTCTTAAAACTAAATAACCCTGTATTATTGGCGAAGGTATTGCTAATCGTTTACCTAATCGTTTACTTTTGCAATAGATCGGTTTCTATTCTTCGTATTACGAGCAAAAAACGGCTATTTAGCACGCGTTTCAGGGAAAATCGCTTACCTAATCAGTTACCTAATCAGTTACCTAATCGTTTACCTAATCGTTTACCTAATCGTTTACCTAATCGTTTACCTAATCGTTTACCTAATCGTTTACCTAATCGTTTACTTTTTGGAGGTATTTAGTGCTTCTTCCCTTTCCTACTACAGTTAATATTCCTTTATCTACCATATCCCTTAATTCCACATGCTCCTTTCTGAACGATCTTGCATGTGTTAAGTTGAGTATGACGCTCAAGTTTTTCTAACAGAGAATCCAAATCGTCAACAGTAAAACTATTTAATCGTCCGGTTCTCAGTTGCGTCATTTTGTCAGTCGTGATTCCCAAGCAATGCGCAACTTCTTTTTGAGTCATTCCTTGTTCAGCAATTAAAGTATTGATCTCATAAGCCAATTTTGCTTTTGCCAATCTTTCATTAGGTGAAGGAAGTCCTAAATCTTTAAATACATTGCCTGAACTTAGCGTATAATTTGCCATAATCTAATATCTATTCTTCCCAAAAGTTTTCCACCGGAAACGGTTTACTGCGTCCTTTGTATATCAACTAAACCCGGATTGTCCCCGATCGACGCGGCGGTGGCATGGTTATAGCAGCATCCCAGTCAAGAAGATCTTCTTCGTTGTCCGATAGAATGGTGAAGCGTGTCTCCTGTTTTTTCTTAGTCGTGTTTGTGCATTGTGGTGTTTTCATAATCTTTTGTTCTCCTTTTACATAACAATTTTAACAGGAATTGGCAGTGATTGCAACCGTATTACAAAGGAAAAAACTCACCCTTATTCAGCAGTTGAATGCTATACCATTTTACCTTCCATTTACCGACTGTGGAAGTAGTATTGTGTACCTTAAAATGTTCTCCTTCCTTCGGTAAATACTTTCTGTTTTTCAACCACTCCGTAGTTGACCGAAGACTGTTTGTCGTTTTTAACTTTGCTATTAGATGGTTAGACCTGATAACAGGAACGTCAGGAGATTGGACATTAGCATTCCCAATCCAATTCTCCGACACAACTACCCCTTCAAGTTTATAATTTGAATCAATGTTAAGTTTTTCCAATAATTGCTGGTTGTTGTCGGCATACGCTTGTTTAGATTTTTGGATTTGAGAGATACCCTTTTCAACCTCTTCAGATTTCTCAATAATTTCACGTGCTTCTGCAGGATGAATGAACCATTTGAGTTCTAACAGTAGACACACTTTTTCGGAATCACTTACAATTGCAAGATCAACATCTGGTAGGTTTGCTACACTTCCCAAAACGAATCTAAAATCTTTATTGGACAAATCAGAGGTGATACTTTCTCTCATAAGAGTTTCTTTATTAGTAACTAATTTTTGATAAATATCTTTTTCAGATGGTAACTTGTTTAGAAGTATGGTTAAATTCCGTTCTGCTGCGGAACATATCCATAAATTCGGCATAATCGCATAGTCATTTGAATTTAGTTTTATTAAAGGTTGTAATGCAGGATCAGGATGGCGTATTCCCTTATTTCCATAAGTTAAATCATCAAAGACACTTTGCACCTTTGCTTCTGACAACTTTGAATATCTGACTGTACGTCTTAATAGATCCTCATAGGCAAATACATAAATACTATCAGGGTAACCCAAACGAACCCGTCCTTGATCTGAAGCAAACTTCCGTGCGGTGAGATGAATACCTGCTAACGCTGCAATAACTTCAAAAACTGCTCGAAAATCTTTCAACGTATAGCGACTAAACTCCCAATCTCCAGGTAGTGAAAACACCATGTCTTGGGTAGGTCTAATTATTGCGGATATCATATCAGAAACCATCCGTGGGTTCAGCTTATAACGGAATCTATCACCTTTTATCCTTAAGGTGTGCCTGATTGCATCGTTTGGTGATTTATCAAAATTTGCCAAAGACAAAGTTTGTTGCGATGATTCTATTTTATTCAAACGGTTATATGCTTCGTACCCAACGCCACCACAAAGGTCGTTCTTTGATTGAATAGTAGTTCCTTTAAGTTCTAATTCAATCCAATTGTTGCTGGCGAATGTGTATGCTGTAACAAAATCTGTATATTTTTGTCCTAATTTGTACAAATCCTGAGATGCTTTGTGCCGTCTGTCATTATAAGCAAAAGGAACTTTACCACCTCGCTGGCACCCACGGTATAACCAGTTCATTGGATCCTTAAGTTCATAAACAAAATTATCAACAATCATAGCGCGTTCTTGAAGTGTTGAAGAGCCAATAATATCTTTGAACATCATATCCTCAGCATACGCCAGCAAATACCACGCAGCAGCTGCAAAAGGGAGTTTGAGAAGTGGATTAGATTTATAGTAGCTATCTATCTCTTTTTCCACTTTTCGCAATTCGGGTGAAACGCTATCTGCACTACTCATAATAAACCTTCTTTACATCAATTCCCAAAACCCATACGATACTTGATGTCGTAGTTGATGATGAAGTCTAATTCCTCGTCTGTGAAGTTGTAGTGTTCGGCAAAGATACGGTAAATTTTATCAATGATGTGTTTACATTCTGTGAGTCTCCGCCATCCTCTGAGGTTAAAATAACCCACACATCTGCATGGGTGGAGGATTCAAGGGTTTGTTTTAGTGCTTGAAGGAGCGGTTGGTCAATATTGTCAAAGATTCTGGGCATACGAAGGTATTCCTTATTTTGTGTAGATTTTCTTATGGTATTTTAACAGACGCTTCCAATTTGTGCAAGTGTATAACCCAGGGACCCAGAGTTATTCAGTTTTAAGAGTTTTCTGTTCTTGAGATTTACTGAAAGTTAATACCCAGGTTCGGTTTCCTAACCGAATTTTACGCATCATTTTAATTTATTGAAAACTGAATATCGCTCTTTAGTCCCGACAAATGCCATACGGGGAATGCCTTAATGGCATTCATACCGTTGATTTGGCGCATTTGGCGTTGATTTGGTAGGGACGATATGTGTATAGATAACGAATACCCTCCACAGTTCTTTAGTCCCGACAAATGCCACACGCGCATTTGGCGTTGATTTGGTAGGGACGATATGTGTATAGATAACGAATACCCTCCACAGTTCTTTAGTCCCGTAGGGACGATATGTTTATTCTTCTATGTCGTTCCTACGGAACTCAATTGGGGTGGAAAACATTTTCTATAAACATATCGTTCCTACGGAACTAAAGACATGGACACGAGGGTATTACAAAATATTAACGGTATAACAAAATACTATCAAAAATATTGAAAACTGAATAACCTTGTGTATAACCTGAAATGTTAACACACTACATTTGACTATTTTACCATGTTGGGATATAATAATAACCCGTTGTTGAGAAGAACTCAAATAGAAAATAGAAACTGTGCCGAAATTCATGATGATGCCGCCGCAAAGTTCAGAATCGCATACGTGGTCAGTATATCTAACATAAGGAAACCTGATGAAAACGCTATTATTAGTAAATATGTCGACTCTTGCAGAGACTTTTCCCGATGATGTCGTGGAAATAGAAAAATCGGTTGAGACGTTTGTACACACCCATAATGCTGAAGTGCTTGATATTGGTGATGTCTACAAGGAAAAGACAGGGAAGCCAATTGCAATTCCTACTTATCCCGACCCAGAATTAACTGCATTGGCGCGGGACATCAAATCTGAGATTATCTCAAAAACGGATGGAGAATTGGATTGTCTCATTCTGGTAGGAGATGAAACCGTAATTCCGATGTGGGAAATTCAGTTGGGTAGACTGCGTATTCACACTGATTCCTTCTATTCAGACTTAGATGGAGATGGTCTGCCTGAAGTCGTGACGACGCGTGTCCTTGGAAATCCTGAAGCGATGCAGCTGCAACTTAGTGAAGAATTTGAGACCGCAGGACAGAACGCAACGATTTTGTGTTCGGAGGATACCCGTATACATTTAGAAACGCAGCGATTTCTTGATGTGTTGTCACAACAAGGACATGAGGTTGAAGTTCTCGGTAGGGGTGGGGCAGAATGCTTATCACAGTCGGATTTGATCATTCACTTTGGACATGGAAGTCCTCAAAGTCTAAACAATCGATTTGGTGAAATATTTGTAAGTGCGAAAGATATGCCAACTTTTCCACAACATCCAATTGCGATCATTAATGGATGTGCTACCACGCCTCCTGGGTCAACGTTGTTACGGGGGTTTTTGAATAACGGTTGCCGCACTTATCTTGGTAATACTGCAGTCGTTGCAGGAATGATTCCCGCGAGATATACAAACCAACTCATCATGAATTTTCTTACTGCCTATAAATCACATCCAGATTGGTCGGTTGTGAAATTATTTACAGAAGCTCGAGCAGAATATGCAAGTGTTGCTAAGATTACCAAGACATTATTGAAACTTGAAAAAACTGGTAGATTAAAGAGATTTAAGGGAGATTTGCAAACGCATCTGCTAACGTTCTTAGAGTGGAATGCCTACGGATCTCCATTATCTCTTCTACATCAAGGTGAAGCGAATCCTGTATTTGTTAAGCATCCACTGGTCAAATCCAAGGAAATTCTTAAAGCAGAAGGACAAAATACAATTGAGACCACTATTGACATTACGGAGCAGGATGGCGAACCAATTCTTTATATTCAAGCAGATTGGCTGACTTCCGATTCTTCTTCACTTGTGCTTCGGATCCAACAAAATGGAAAGGCAATCCATGAATTAAAAGGAGATACACACATTGTTTTTCAACACATTGAAGACATTTGTGTCGGTGGTTATGTTGATGGTGATGTGTATCACGCTTATTGGTTGTTGCCACTGCAGAGAGTCGTTGGTGTAAACAGATTACGAATTGAACTTGTGACTCAATCGGCAGCGTTAACGATTTTGCCAGAATCAGCAGTCGAGATTTGGCCTGAATGGAAAACCATTTCTGCACCAGAGAGAAATTCACCAGATGTGTTGTGATCTCCTAAGAATAGGCGTTGTTTCTGCTATAGTTCCTCACTGTATTCGGGTTCTTTTGCTGGTCGGATAACCCATTTTTCAAAAATGGATCTGAAGGATTTTGCGTGTTCACCAAAATGGAGATACTGGATACTTTTCGTTGGGATTGACACCTCTCCGTAGATTGGTGAACGTCCAAACAGTTTTTCGCCTTTAACTTCAATCGGTTCAAAAATAAGGATTGGATTGTGAATCAACGCAAAACGAACAACGGTTTGTGACTCTTCTGTTTGTGGTTTGTCAGAATCTGTTTGTTGTATTTGGTTTATTTCAGTATTATCCTCACCTATTGCCAATGCCTCAAAATTCTCCTCACTAATATCTATGATCCGTGCAACCCTCTCTATGGGTATCCTCATCTTCTTCAACCTTGAATCAAACAGAATTGTTTCTTCATTGAAACTGAGTAGTTTACCTCGTTTTATATCCCCATTGCTTGCTACGAGTATGTGACTCGGTGGATCGTCGCGATTGAATCGTGGTACTGTAAGTGCGCGTTCAATTTTTTCATCCAAATTCTCAGTTTTGGTTTCAAGAGGGTCAACGTGCAGTTCAACTGCGCGCTTTAGAGCTAATGCATCATTTGCGGCAAAGTTTCCACTGACAGCAATGTCTGTCGGTTTTTCCTTAGGGTCTCCAGGTGTGATTTTTATTTCTAAAGTGCCATCTTTGGGTCTACGCACTGTAGCTTCCAAAATACGTCCATCTTCTAAAATGATACGGTTTTTATTTCCACCAGTAATAACAATAGGATTTCTGTTTTCCTTTCGTGTTTGTGTTTTTCCCCGAGAGAACTCAATACCTTTGATATGTGTTGCATCCATCCGCGTTGCACTGATAAATGGGGAACGAAAATGAATGTTGATCGCGTCGTAGGATATGACTTGGCATGGTATAACTTCACCGTTTTTTAAATGCACGAGATGTGGAAACGTATTTACACTAAAAGGTCGTAATCTTGAGATTTGTTTACTATTGCGCTGTATACGAATGGGCTCATTTTTTGAAATGTTTACTGGTTCTGACATTCCTATTGGTTGCCATTTTACATTGGATTTGTCGTTAGTATCATATATCACATGTCCTCGGAGACTACCCATTGGAAAAAATAATTGGTCATAATCTATGAGTTTACCTCTTGGCTGTTTTTTTTGAACCGAGTTGGAAGAGTGATAGTCCATCAAGGGAACAAGTCATGGGTTCTTCTGTGAAGTTTGTCTGTATTACAACACTATCTTGTTCCATCTGCAGAACTTGACCTTTTATGACAGAACCGTCTAAATATGTTAATGTCATACCTTGTTTTATCGATGCCAATTCTTGGTCAGGTTGTATGAGTTGATCAATCTGTTGAAGATTGATGTTTGTGCGAGTACCATCCGTACCGAGAACGTAACTGTTATCATTTTCGACATATAATTTACCGTGATGAACATCACCATTCATCATGTTGACTCTCGGTTTAGTAAAATCAACTTCTTGGTTATTAAATTCCCCTGCTTGTTTGTAGACTTTTAACCGTTTGATCGTCAGGTCTTGTCCTCGGTTGTAGATATAGGGACCTGAAATCGCGGTAGTGGGACTAACAGTATCAAGTTTCAACAGCAAATTACCGTTCAGTTCAAAGATTTTCAACGTACTTGAGTTTTGGTCATAAGCAAGTCGCAAACGGAAGTTACGTCGGTCTGGTTCTATTGACATGATAGGTTCAAATAGGGTTCCTTGAACGACAACAAGTTCGTTCACCCAGGTTTCTATTCGCAATGCTTCATATAGATTTTTTCCGAGAGCGAAAACAAATTCTGGGGGTCGAGTTGTTGATTCAAATTCAAGGTCAATGACAAACTGTGCTGGCCATTTGAGAGGATAGTATAGGTTCGTTTTACCTATATCTGTTCGTGCCTGTCCGCCTTGGTCGGCATACCAACCGATCTGATGATTGTTTTTGTTGGATTGAATCTGCTGATTGTCTTTACCGTTTCCAACAGTTTCCCAGAAAGAGAGTTGCGATCCGTCAAAAACGAGATTTGAATGCTCACGACTTTCAAGTGAGTAAATTGAGGAACGGTTCACACGAAATGTGCCGAAGCTTTTACTCTTAAAAAGCAATGTGTTCTCGTCTGAACCAATTATGTCCGCAGTCCAACTATCCCCCGTCACCGTGGCAATCCGAAATGTCTCAATGTTTTTTGCAGAGGGTTTGGAGAAGACGATTGAATCCAACACAGACAAGTCAACATTGAGATCGTCTGTAAAGTGCGATGATTCCCATCGAATTTTGCCGGACTTACTGTCTATCAGTTTGCCGGTAAGGGTATCCCCATTTTTCCAGCGTAAAAGAGTTTCCTGTGCCAGTATTGTAGTAGGAAGCCACAGAACAGCAAGTGTAACGGCAACGATGTATATTTTCTTTAGACATTTTCGCATTGGACTTTCCTTTTCTGTAAAATTCACATCATATTTTGGATTCACTTTGGTCTATCTAATTTTCTCGGTTGATAGTATCTATCTTTCATAGATGGGTAGCAAACGATAGTTCAAAGCTAAGGTAAGAACTGCCATTCCAGTACCATAGGCTTTGCCATAAGAACTGTTGAAACTTCCATCTTGTTGTTGCATTTTTTGTAACCGGGTTATTGTGCGTTCATTCCAAGATTGCCATGCCTCGAAATCAGTTTGAAACAGTGCCTGCGCCATATAATATAATGTATAGAACTGATAATGACTACCTATGCTGTGATTTATCCTGCGTTTTATATATTCTGAAGTTGATTTATATTCTGGAGTATCTTTTCTCTTGCCAATAGCATATACGAGTGTTGCAATAGCAGACCTTGTGAGACCATCACCGTGGCTGCTTGATGGCATATATGAAACGCCCCCTCCTCGTTTTGTGCATGTTTGGAAAAAGTTGAGTGCTTTGTCAATGGTTTCATTTGAGATTTCAATCCCCGCATTTCGTGCACCGAAGATTCCCATTAGAACGGTTCCAGCGACGGTTGTATCTGCATCTCTTGCTGTGGGAGAATAACGCCATGCCCCCCAAGGATTCTTTTTTTGTGCAGTCAAAGCGCATCTGACCCCGAGTTCTAATGCTTCACTGATTGTGCGTCTACGGCTTTGAGGTATATCACTTTCTTGCCAGAGCAGATCTTCCCTGACTGCACCATACGCTTCTGATAGAGCTAATGTTGCGAAACCGTGTTGGTACATTGAGGCGTGTCCCCTCGTTCCCATGTATCCTGTTTTTGGGTTTTGGCTGGCGATCATATTTTGTAAAGCCTTACGTATATGTGTTGCATAAGGTCCATAGTCAGGGTCTTCTCCACTTGCCATCAATGCCATCACGCAAATACCTGTTACACCAGGTCCTTTTTGAGATCCTTTCCAACTTCCATCTTGTAACTGGGTGTTAGCGAGGTATCGTAGACATCGATCATTGATACTCCTTACCGTAGGTGAGACACCAGTTCCGTAACGTAGGGTAGGGTCTTGTGCGTAGGTTGAATTGCTAAAAGATGTGATTAGCAGGATAAGGAAACCAAGGACACTGAAAATCAATAAGTGATAATGTTTCAGTAAACCTGTAACTTTGTTGTATTTTGTCATAATTATCTTCCACCTTTCAATGCACTTTTCTGCCAAGGATTCAATATCTGGTCGTCCATCCAAATGAGATATTCAAGAAACATCACTTGAAGTCCTTCATTGCTCAACGAGGGTAAAGTCAAATGTGTTGTTATCCTTTTTAGTTTGTTAAGTTGCAAATCGTTAAATAGGAAAATTATATCCCAATAAGCCACAAGAAAATTTTGTAATGTATTGGCTCTAAATTTCTCTCGTTCCGTTTGTCGTGCTTTATATAGGAAATAAGCATTTTCAGATAGGACGTCTTTGATTGCTTGTTGGAATAGGGGGTGACTTGTAATCATGTTAAGTTCCGTTGCTTTCCATTGTTCATTTTTGTCACTTTCACCCCATAATTCTTTCTTCAAGGACTCAAGATTCTCTAAAGCCTGTTCGTGGGAAATATTTTGCAACATGAATTTCTGCGCAAAAAATCCTATTTTTGAAAGGAATTCGGAATTGTCATCAAAGTCCGGTAATTCCAATTCAATATATTGTTGGCTCACGCCTTTGATAACTATTTCCAAACGTTTTGATGCTTTTTCGTTGAACGTGCCTAACTGCTCAATATGTGATTTAAGTATTGCTTCAGCCAAAATCCATGTTTGAGAATTGTATGGACTTTCATTTGTCCAATCTTTCTCTGTTGTATTTTCCGATGGCACTTCAGAAAATTCAATAGCAAGTAATTCCTTATGATCATCTTGCATATCAACTAATATTTGCCAAATTCTATACTGGGTTTGGTTCAATATAGTATCCATTGGAATTTTCAATTCATTTTGTAGAAGATTTACCACTCGCTTGCGAAATGATACCCCCATTAACATTCCAATAAAAGAGACACCGTACTTTCCACTTGGGGAGTCAAGCATTAATTTTGCAAAGTTTTCGCGCTGACTGACTGTTAGGTTTAGTTTTTGATCAACGAACGCTATTATTAATTGAATATTGGCTTTCTGAAGGTTACGTTTCCGCGCATTGGTGTAATTGATATAATCTTGAAGTTGTTTTTCTGTGAGGTACTTGGTAAACGTTACCTTGAAATCAGGTTTTGACAACATTGCGACAATAAAAGCTGCGCTGACATAATCATTTATCGGTCCGAAGTCTTTCAGTTCTTGGTCTCCCTGTTCCATCACTGTATTGAATGCTTCAAGAATTGACTCTTGTAGTGTTTCAACAATAGTCTCGTCCAATTTGTAACGTTTACCGATATCTTCTGCGACATGTTGTAATATGCATTGATACACACGGTTCTCAAAATCACCTTTTTTTAACATTTTGAACCGGTCAAAGATTTCACCCCCAGGAACAACGATCTTCTGTTTTCCACTTCGAGGATGATACCCTTTCTTGGATATACTGATAGTATATCGTCCTGCTGTAAGACCTGTAAATTCATATTTACCTTTGGCATCAGTTTTTACTGTCCACTCTTTTCCATCTGAACTAACAATCTTAACTGTAACACCTTCAATTGGGTTTAGGTCTTTCGTTGCTTCAATAACTTCGCCTCGGATGGTGCCTCCCTTTGCAGCATTGTCTTCTGCAAGTGCAACGCATGCGGATATACCGATACAAATGATTGCTATAAGCACAATACTACAACGGTTCATTTTCTTCATCATCTTCCTCTCATTCATCTTATACCATAAAATAAGCGGGGCTTACGCACCCAACGGTAGGCGCGCTTTGTAAGCGCGCTGGAAACCGAAAAAATGCTGAAAATTACACCATTTTCGTCATAATTCTTCATCAAATCATGAAAACTGCGTAAGTCCTGATAAGATACCATTTGTTGACGTGTTCTTGTAGGAGGGACCTCCCGGTCACTCCTACCTTAGGAAACCTATGTTAGCATGTGTGATTAATCAGCAATTGAATGTCTCTGGATAAGGATTATCAACTTATGTATAAAACTGTCCAAACTTTGGTATCAATCAGACATTTTTCTTGTATGTAGGTATTTTCAATAAGGGTGAATATTAAAAGTTACGTTCAGCGTATAATTGGATTTGTAAAGTTTAGTTGTTTTTTTCGTGTTTTTTATAATTTTTTCAAAAGTCTTTTCGATCCTGTCGTGGCATGGGTTTATATTGATTTTTTATTTTAACGAAATTTTGAAAAAAACAACTAAATGGCTCATTCGGCAATTAATTTTAGCATAAAATAAAAGTCCAATGCTGAAGAACCCAGTAGTCATATGTTTAAGTAGTAGATCGTCAATGGAAACATATCAGGACTTACGCACCCAACGGTAGGCGGTGAATGCCTAAATGGCATTCATACCCGGGGAATGCCAAAAGGCATTCATACCGTTGATTTCTTGATTTGGTGCTTTGTAAGCGCGCCGGAAACCTAAAAAATGCTGAAAATTACATCATTTTCGTCTTAATTCTTGATTGGATCATGAAAACTGCGTAAGTCCTGCATATAATAAATACTAAGCAAGAAAACAACTAAATGGATTTTTTATCGTTTTTTTGTTGTGTCTTTTGTTTTGGATTTGTCAACTGTTAATGAATTGTATAATCTACCAAAATTAAAGAATTTAGTCTTGAATATTAGCCAAACCTGTTTGCCATTCCTTGCCTTTCTTACCCGCATAAAGCATCACGTAGGAATCGTCGATTTTAAGGATTTGACCTGTTAACACACCATCACAATCAAATGCATTGGGATCTTCCGAAGGTGTAAATATAGGGTTATATGGGTTCGGTTCAAAGGTATGAAAATCGCGAGTTCTGATATGTCCCATCCGCCACACTTCTCCATCGAATCCACCGTAGATTACATGGTAATACTGCGGTCCTTTGAACACTTCAGTTTCACGAACACCCTTACTATCCCATGCCTGTCCACTTCCTGTGAAAACAGGATTGGCAGGATTTTTTGTCACCCACGCAGGATTGTTTGTCGGTGCAGTCGCATGACACATTGTGAGACCATCCTTAAAAGATTGTGTTGCCTTTCCAGTGTACAAGATGTGTATCGTGTCACCATCTATAGCGACTGAGGGATGGGTTGATCCGTGTCGTTCGTGTTCAGTATCTGCAGGAATGACAGGTGTGTGTTGGACGCGTCGCCATTCACCCATATCACCATCACTCACAAGTAAGCCAGTCTGTTCAGGAGTAATTTTTCCTTTACCCCGATAATACATATAGTATTTATTATCTACAGGATTTAGAAAGGGAAAAGGATATTCAACAGCGGAATTGTCAAAACCGTCCGCTGAAGGTTCAAAAATAGGATTACGCGGATCCTGTGTGATGTTAGTGATGTCGTTGATAGGAGCAGTTGCGTGCATCATCAACCAACGAATATCTGCTTCACGTTTACACCATAAGTAGTGTAACGTGTCATCAATAATTATGGCATGCGTTGCTGCTGCCCAGAGAGGCGGTGCAAGAGAGATGATTGGATTCCTTTCTTTGATCCTCTTGAAATTAGCAAACAACTCAAACGGAAGAACATCACTATGCAAATCAGTCATCGTTTTCCCTCTTTTCAGACTGTCGTATGCTTATTGTGTTCCTTCCAATACATTGAAATAAGCATCTAAACCTTGTCGAAATTCTTCGGGCAATACGCGTCCAGCTTTACCTGTTGCTTGTCTTGGTGAACGTTTTTCAATGAAAGCGGTTCCTGTGTCATCACCTGTGCCGAGGAGTCTGAGTGCTGACATTAATGAAGCAAGTGCTTTTCCTGATGCGCCGCCACCTGGTGTCTCTCCGCCTCCGCCTCCGCCTCCGCTGCTTGGTGTATTCGGTTCGCGTTGGGTTTGAAGGAGTATTTCAATCACTTCTGAAATCGCAGCGATTGCTTCAGGTCCCGTGTTAGGTTCTGCGAGAATAGATTCTGCTTCCTCCATTACTTCAGCTGCCATTCTCACTTTCTGGTATTGTCCTTGGATCTTAGGAGTATTCATGGTTGGCAGCAAACTTATTTCTCTTGCGACTTCACGAGTATCCTCTGCGATTTCGTATTGTGTATCACTTAACGCTTCGCTCCGTTCTAAATATATGTCGTTGTTGAGAGCGTTTTTCGCTTGCTCGATCTCGCGCGTCTCTTCACGCAATTGAATTTCACGATTGATGATACGCAACACATCCAAGATGATTTCCGGTGGCAAGTTTGGCACCTCTCCCTGGCCACCCTCTTCTCCAGGTGGCGGAGGCTCGTCCATTGGATCAACCAATTGTTCTGCCCACCGATCCAGTGTATCTGCCCAATATTCCGCCTCAATGGTAGATTGTCCTATAAAATTCATACTGATCGCTCGGACAAGATCGCGCATCTGATTTTCTAAGGAAGCGTCTTCCATTTCTGCCAACACACGCAAGTAATTTGCTGAGGGACGTCGATCCGTATATGCTGCCATATCCTGTATGATAGTCGCAACATCTTTTGATGCAGTTCCTTCAAGGGTTGCTAAACGTTTGAGTTCCCTTTGATTATCCGCTTCCCTGTTAGGCACACCAAAACTGTCCAGATTATTCAGGTCAGATGCGATGTCTATTTGCTTCCGTGATGCTGCTTTCAGACGTTTCACAAACGTACTGTTTTCAAAAGCAACAAGTAGTTTCTTCATTTCATCAGATAATTTGTCAAAAGCGTCCAGCAATTCCTCCTGTTCTTCAAATGCTTGCAAAACTAAGTCTGATGCCTCTGGCGCAGGTGTGTTTTCTTCTTGAGTTTGGTCTTGATTGTTTCTACCGCTACCCTTTAGTGTCGTGTTAGGAATGCCCATTCCTCCAGCCCCTTGTCAGGTAGGACCTTCTCGTGGGTCGTCAAGTGGGTTGAATCCTGATTCAACATCTGATAGGCCGGGGGTTGGATTCGCTGGTGAAAATGTTGGCTTACCGCCTTGGGGGGGTTTACTGCGGTCAGTACTAACTGAATCACCTTGTTTATTAGGATCGTCAGGCATTTCTTCGTCTGCTTTTTCAGCAGGCACCTTGATATCCGGTCCATACTTCTCAAGTTCGTCATCAGACTTTTTGGTTTCGCTATCTGATGGTGAGGATTGTCCATCTGCTGCTTGGTTTTGCTGTTGTGATGGGTCAGTAGCTTTACCATTTTGATCAGATGGACTTGATTGTCCATTTTCTGATTGATTTTGTTGCTGTGATGGATCCGTAGGTTTACCGCTCTGTTCAGAAGGATTTGATTGTCCATCTGCTGCTTGGTTTTGCTGTTGTGATGGGTCAGTCGGTTTACCATTTTGATCAGATGGACTTGATTGTCCTGGTGCTTCAGCTGCTTGTGCAAGTAAATCAGCAACAGATGGCATTTGCTTTCCAGCGATCTCTTCTAACTGATTTAGCATTTTAGCCCATGATTCAAGTTGTTTACCATCAAACTCACTGTTTTTTGATGCTTCCTGAAGCAATTCTTCCCCAGATCCGATGAGGCTATCAAGTTTTGCTGCGTTAGCGCGTTCCAATGCGGCTTGATTCTGGAGTGTTTTCCGCTGTGCTGGGTCATCAAGTTCCTCTGGAGACATATCGCGAAGTTCGCTATTGGTTTGGTGTAGCATTAGTTCTTTATCGTGAACATCCTTTGCTGCACCTGTCCAAAGTTGCATCTGCCCGATGAGCCATTTGTAGTGATCTGCAGGTGAAAGTACGTGCATCACTATCTGCGGAGAATAGATGCGTTCTCGATTTGGATAATAATCTTCCACGAAAGCACGCAAACGTAGACTCTGGGGTTTCACATTTTCGCGTTCAACGGAGAATGTTGCGGGGACGATAAGTTCGTCAGAAGTTGGAGAACCTGCGGACACAGTTTTCTCGCCTATTGCTGGATCAGGATTTTGAATGGGGTTCTTGATACCTTCCCATGCTAAACCGATATGTTTGACACCGAAGTCATCTCCCGCTTGAATCTCAAATGTGAGTACGTCTGTAGAGAGATAAACTTGGTTATTTTTTAGTTTGGTGATTGCGACTGTCGGTTCAGCATCTTCTTGCGCTTCAAACTGCAGTACTTGTGGTTCACTTGCAGCGAGTCCATAGCGGTCACGCCATGTTAAATGCATCTCCGTAGTGGTATCCACCGAAATTGCTTCGGTTATTACACGTTCACCATCTACCTTTTGGGGACGGTTATTTAAGGTTGCTTCTGATAATTCACGCGTCGTCGTTGCTTCCAAAGTTGCGGTGCTACCTTTGACTAAGTTCACGATACCGCCACGGACATCATCTATTCGTGGTTCTTCGTGCTGCAAGTAGTCGGGGAGTTGGACTTTGGCAATAAGTTCTTTTAATGCAGGACGCAATTTCGGTTCAATCGGGATTGAACGGCGTGCATCTCCAACTCGTAGTTTGATCTCTCCATCCTCAGTTTGCGGCGGTAATTGGAATTTGTAAGTTTCTCCATCTCGTTTTGTGGTTATGGGTTCTTGTTTCGCGTAGCGAGCTTCACCTGCTTCAGGTTTCCATGGGGAATCGTCTTTGAGTTGTGCTTCAACGTCAAATGGTTCTGCATACGCCACAACGCGCAAGTCAGGTTTTCCATCTAACTGCGCAAAAGTAAGTCGATCCACATCTCGCCAGGGTGTCATCCAACGTGCAAGCGCATTCCGCGTCGTAGCAGGAATTACAAGTACGCCGATAAGTACCAACACTAACGGTATACCAGCTGCCAATACCCAACGTCTGTGCTGTGGATTCGGTACAGCTTCAGAAAGGTTGTGTTTTGCGACCTCTTCATCAACTTGTCGCATAGCTGCTGCAACCAGTGCGGGACTTGCGGATTGATCAGTCCTTTCCGATGCCAGTTCTATGATGCCAAGGACGTGATCACCAAACCGGGGAAACTTGTGCTGTAACAACCGTGCAATTCCTTCAAGTTGTCTATTTTGCCACACCCATTTGTGGTATTTCATCGGAAGAAAAACCACCATGCCTACCATGCCTATTACCAAGATGAGTGCGCGTAGAAGTGCTGGCGTATCAATCAGTCGGTCTAAACCAAACACAATGAGATACGAAATTATGAGTCCGAAGAGTGCTGCTAACGTGCCTTCTGCAAGTTTGATTATCCATACACGTTTTCTGTATTTTTCTAATGCGTTTTTCATACGCGGGGGTAGATTGACCCCGCTATTTTGTTGGTGTGTTTGGTTCATTGAAGTTCTCCTTTGGTGTGCCTATTTGTTTTCTATTTCAATGTAAATTCTGATAATGTTTTATGAATACTTAAACTATATCGTACCTGCCATCTTTCGTGCAACCCAAAATAACGCAAGCAGTAAGATAATCAGTCCGCCCGAAAGCGGGTGCGACCAGATACATGTTTGATTTGGTTAACGTGACAGGAGATACGACTCTGACTTATAATGTGTATCAATTCGGTGTTCCCTCGGCAGATAAATTGCAACTGGAATATTGAATCCATGTAGATTCTGACACATTAAGGGACCAACATGTTTCCAATCTAACCCACCCAAACCGCAACCGAGGGCAGGTATTGCAAGCGACTGTATTCCTTCTTTGCGATAATTGTTTTGAATCCATTTAAGACCACCTTCAATATCATCTAAACGTGAGTTGTCTTTCCAATGTCGTTTCGTTGCAAAAAGCAGGAACCACTTCACAGAATTAGGAGTAACAAGTGGTGTCCCAAGGTCAGCTAATTCCTCATCTAATGAACTTTCACGTTTGTAGAGATAAGGTTTTGTGGCTGTGATGCGCTTTGCACGGCAAACATCTTGGTATGCTACATAGACATCGGGAAACTGATATTTGGCACGTGAGGCTAATCCTTTACCCATAATTCCTTGTAGATTAACACTAATTGTTAGTGTTTGTAGGTTTGAGAAGAACATATCTCCATCAATCAGTGAAATGTTGTCTCCTATTTTTGTTCGGCTGTAAGGTTGAAAAAACATGTCAGGTTCAGAGCTTACGGCAATATTAGCATCTCCAATATTTTTCTGAATAACTTCTCGCACTGAATTGTTTGCAACATAGATATTTTGAATATATTCAGGTTTGACATGCTTGGGAATCAGACATTCTGCCATAATTTTACGTTTTGATCCATCATCTCTATTCCACCAATCGTTCCGAATTATAGACCACTGTTTCCTAATGATTTCTAATCCTTTGGAAGGATAATAAAACTGCGTTGCCTCATGCGCTGCATTTCCATCCGTGATAAATACTTCTTGTTCATTCAACACTCTTTTATTGATACCGACAACAGCAAGATTTTTGGAGTCTTTTTCATGGACAACACGGTACATCATTGCATTGCGAGGTTGGAAGTAAAGGTTAGCATAAGACCAAAGTCTCCTTTTATTAGGTGCCATTATTTGACTACGCCGACTGACGATATCTGCATCATAGATAGGGGTTGTGTGTACTCCTTCTGTTTCAATTTTTTCGTGTGAGAAAACCCCTCGTGCAAGGATAGAAGGGAGATTGTCTAAGTGCGTGATGTAGTAGAGTTCGTGTATGTCTAATTTTGGCATAATATTCACCTAATACCAGAAACACTTACTCTATTTCCTTAGGATTATTATACAATTCCCAGTAACCTGAGCCTTTCTCAACATTTTTTGCAGATCCTTGTTTTGCAAGAGCTTGCAATGCGCTATTGAAAAGCTGATCTATAGCCGATTTTGCATCCAGTCCACCCCGAACTTGATGAATTTTAGTTACTTCATCAGAACTTACGCAAAAACGGTAGGCGTGCTTTGTAAGCGCGCTGGAAACCTATAAAAATACTGATTAATTACATCATTTTCAACATAATTCTTGATTAAATCAAGAAAACTGCGTAAGTCCTGTTCATTTATAATATCTTGTTTTTTAGTTTTCCCTTTATCTCCGAATAATTCTATAATAAGAGGTCTTGCCATCTTACCTGTAAGATACTTGCCTGCGTAATCGTACTTGTAACTTGACTGTTTATCAGAAATTACATCCATATTTGGGGTAGGTGTTGGTTCCACTGGTGGTGCATATAAGTTTTGCAGAAATGTTATCACGTGTTCTGGGGTAGGACGCTTGCCACATAGTTCTGATGTCTTTTCAACAATGATTTTCAGTAGAAGTTCATTCTGTTCTTTTACTAAAAGGTTCCATGCTTCTGGTACCCCTTTTTGAATCTGTCTTTCATAAACCACGTTCTGATAGTCTTCAGCAATGACTTTCACCATCTTTCCTGTCTTTACACTTTCATAATTCAGGTACCTGTTTAGGCGTTCGGCGATTTCATCGCTTTTTCCACCGATAAGATCCAATTCGTGTACCAGCCGGTCTTTGTAATTCCCGGTACCTGCGGGGTAAAAAAAACGCCATTTCTGCCCATCAGTAAGAACAACAATCGGAACCCCTTCAATAAAAGCATATTCAAACAGCTGCTTTTCTGCTCCTTGAATTTTTCCCACCTGCTTAACTTCAATAAAAATGATGGGCTTTTCTGGTGGATGACAAAGTGCAAAGTCAACTCTCCTTCCCTCAACTGAGTATTCAGAGATGATAATTTGAGGACTGAACATTGGCCATTGCAATACCTGAAGCAGTCTATTCACAATATGATTAGAAACAGCAGACTCATCTTTATATGCGTTTTTTTCTAAATTATTACGAATATCATCAATATGTTCTATAAGTGTCATTCGTATTCAATGCCTCTAATAAAAGTAAAGGTTTTGAGCATTTAATGGTACGGCATGAGTGTAAGATTACCTTCAATAACGCGACACATTCAATTGGTAAAATGATAGCATATTGTAGGAAATATTGCCATGAAATAACAAACCGACCAGGGATATTCAGTTTTCAATATTTTTGATAGTATTTTGCTATGTCGTTAATTTTATGTGTTGCCATCTTGTCCGTGTCTTTAGTCCCGTAGGGACAATATGTTTATAGAAAAATGGTATATAACACTCTTGAGTTCCGTAGGAACGGCATAGAAGAATAAACATATCGTCCCTGCGGGACTAAAGAGCGATGTTCATGTTTCAATAATCTAAAATTGATGTATTGGGTATTAACTTTCAGTAAATCTCAATAACAGAAAACTTTTAAAACTGAATAACCCTACAAACCGACCAAGAACACACATTGCAAGACTACAACGATTAATGTACTGCGTTTGGCATCATATCGTACCTGCCATCTTGCGTGCAACCCAAAATAACGCAAGCAGTAAGATAATCAGTCCGCCCCAAAGCGGGTGTGACCAGATACGTGTGCGTTTATCAATCGGTTCAGGTTCTGGGATCGCTGCCAGATGATCTAACAACGTTCCTACTTCATCAACTTTTACTAACTTTCCTTTAGTGATTTGTGATATTTCGTCAAGGACATCAAAACGTGCCAATCGTCCTTGCTGCTCTCTGTTCAATCCTTGTACTGAAAGTTCTGTTTGCACAGCAGCACCTGTTTCACTGCTTGTCGCGACAAGACGGTAATTTCCAGATTCTTTCGGTTCAAATGTTCCAACAAACAATCCTAAAGCATCCTCTATCCCTGGTTGTAACCGAATTGTCTCAGTTTTTCCAGTAGGAGAAATCGCTTGGACAGTGACTGTACCTCTATCCAAAGGACCACCGACATTGTCCATCACGTTAGCATTCAATGTTAGGATATCATCCACATGGGGTCGATCAGGTGAGTAGAATAGTCGTATGGCTTCTCCTTGTGCCATCTGTCTGCGATATGCCATCCAACGTGCGACTTGACTCCAGAAACGGTAGTGATACTTGTCTTCTACACCGTGTCGCCACCGCCATGCACTGTCCGTTCCCATAAACAACACTTTACCTGTGCCGTAAGTTTTTGTAACGATAAGCGGTACTCTCCCAGAAATTGTGGAAGCTTGGTCGTGCACTGCCAATATCTCTGTGCCTACTTTTGCACGTTCAATACCCGCGTACCAGTAAAACCCTGGCAGTGTGCGCCACACATCGCTATTGTCAAGGTCAGTATCACCGAGACGTGTTAACAAACTACGTTGTCCGGGTTCAGTGAGAGTGAAATATCCTTGAACACTTGAACCGAATCCATTCGGTTTTGCGGCGTCTATAACAACTGGATAAAGATCCGCAAGTGGACCGGTCATCAATGAACTTTGTCCCCCAGTGCGACCCGGAATGAAGACGATACCCGAGGCTTGTGCACTAACGAGTTGTCGTAAGTCTTGTGCTTGTTCAGCAGTGAGTTGTTCGGGCGATATACCCACATCTCCAAGAAACACAACGTCAAATTCGCTGAGTTCTCTTGCATCGGGGAAATGTTTGATGTAACTGCGACCTCCTCCGACCTGCGGTAATTTCGGATGATATAATAGACAAGTTAATTCAACACCTGCATCCCGTTCTAAAGCATTGCGTAAGTATCGGTACTCCCACCGTGGGTAGGATTCAATGACAAGAACTTTCAACTGCTCTTTACGAATAGATATAGGTGCGGAAAGCTCATTATTTTCCGGGATCAACTCTCTTATATCTGGTGTAACACGCAGATTGAGGGTATACTCTCCTGTTTCCTGCGGTGTCCACGCGATATTGTCTTGGGCTTGTCCCATAGCAGGCACAGTGATAACTTTGGTAACCGTTGATTTATCATCAATACTTAATGTAAGGTTGACATCTCTGTCTTGTCCAATAGTGTTTCGGACGACAAATGGGATACGCAATTGCTTTTTTGTTACGCCATACGTTGGTGCGTCTATACTGACTAACTCAATATCGGGTAAGGGAACTTCACTGCCAACACTAACCGTGAAAACCGGCACCCCTTGCATGAGAAACCGTCTTGCAGCCTTCTCAGGTGAGTCACCGATATTCCAATCCCCATCAGATAGAAGGACTACGCCTCGAAGGTTAGAATAGTTATCTAAAATGTGCGACAGTCCAGCGTTTATGTCTGTGGCTTCTTCTGCGGGGTCTATCAATGAAGAAAATGACTCAAATACTACGGTGAGATCAGTATCTTCTTCTGTTTTCCAAACTTCCTCGGACAGCAGTGGTTGTATTATTTCTTCGCGACTTCTGCGTTTGGCAGCGGTGTCTTTTTCGTCAATTATATCTTGCGTTTTCATACTGTTTGATTTATCCCATAGCACAGCAAGTGTTGAACGGAGTTCAGGAGGTTGGGATTCAATCCATTCGGGTTGATTTAGTGTTGCAACCACGAGACAAACGAGTGCAAACCGAAGAAATTCAAGCAATGCGATACGTTTTCGGTAGCCGCTGCGGTGCCATGCAAATACGCACAGCGCAGCGGTTATGATGACAACGATCAATCCTAAAATGAGGATGGAGTTGTTTGTGAAGAATTCTATGTGTCCTTGTGGGTCTTGCATGTTTGTTGTGTATCTCCGAATATGTTAAAACATTCTTTCTTCGCGGATTTTTGAATGTTCAATTTGCTCTTTGAGAAAAGGTACAAATTCGTTAATCCAACGATTGACTCTATCATCATTATCGTTGTTTTGAATGTCAACTAATTTTTGAACTTTCTCTTCGTAGTGTAGACTAGCAGGTCCCCAGAATGCTTCTGATGAATAATTTGATATCAATGTATTTCTAACATCTTCTCTATCTCCATATCTTACAAGAAGATCGCGTGCCAGCGAATCATTCCATTCTTCAATCAATAGAGTTTTTGGGACAAATTCACTTGCAAGATACCACGCGCGGTTTTCCACGTCTTTGTTAATCCATTCCCAGATATATTCGCGTGGGATTAAGGTTAATGCTCCTTTTTCTTTATCTTCTTCTTTATCCGATAGATCTGCTTCTCTAAGCCAATTTCCTATGGATATGGTTCTTGAAAAATTGTCATATTTCCCCAAGTATTTACTAACGTAATTCCATACTTCAGCGGGATGTTGTTTAGTTGCCTCTGTGAGGAATGTGCAACTCTGTGAGAAAGAATCAAACATTGTTTTATCGTTTCCAAAGGAAACTAGCATGAGTTTTGCTAATTCTAAAGCTTTCTGTGGATTGAGGGATAGAAATGTTTTTGCAATTTCTGTCCAATAGAAATCTGTCATTGTACTATAATGATAATTGTCGGAATCATTATATAATTCTGAGTGTGAAAGGAGGCAATATGTAGTTTCATCCGGTAAAGTAGGTTCTGGTTTTTGAGAAATGTAGTAATTGTAGAACAACTTTAATGCGATTTCTACGGCTGATCTGTCTGATTTTTTCAATAGAAATTCTATCCAAGTCTTAAACACATTTTCAGATAAACTGGTTATTGCATTTCGGAATATGAAAATTTCAAAATCATAGATATTAATAATACCGCTTTTTGCAAGGTTAAGAATGCGAAGTCCAGCTTGATCAGTAAGACCTGAATAATGTGTGAGTGATGGAACGATTGTATTCAGTGTAGTATCCTTACGGAGATTGTCAAGTTGTGCTTCCCATTGTTTCATGTCTTTATCAAATATTGCATGGAAATAACCACCCAGAAAATAAGTGCTCGCATTGTCTACCGCGCTTCGTTGAGCATCAAGAAGCGTTGGTAAAAGTGATAGTTCCTCATCTTGCTGTCCGAGTTCATTCCCAAATCTATTTCCATTCTTTGCGTCTGTAGTAACAAGCCATGATAATTCTGATTTTAAAAGGTCCGGATTATCAATAGATTGCTTAGCAAGTGTTTCAAGATACAGTTGTGTAGGATTAACTCCCTCCTCGTGTTCAAGCAGTTCGTCTTCAAGGAGATCCATCCCAACATAACGTTGCATTTGCGAATGATAGTCGGAACCAATCAATCCATCTCTTATTTCCTCAAAACGTTGACGAACTACAGAAGGTAGTCCCTTATTGTCAATATAAGAATCATCATGAAACAAGATACGACTAATAGTTTCAATGATTTGTTTTCCACTTGCATATTTCTTTTCGGTTATTGTTTCAACCGTATTCACAATCATATCACCTAATGCAGGAATTCTTCCAAGCGATCCTGCACGCCCAAGAAGAATTCCTACTGCTTCTTTACGTTCTCCTTCAGGTAAATGTTCTAATTGTTCGGATAAAAGTTGCCATATTTGACTGTACGCATCCCACCATTCACCGTAAGTCTTAGGTTCCCAAAGTTTAGGTATTCCGCGTAATCCTTGATATTCTGCTCCGGAAGTCCGTGAGAAATGATCGGATATTAAACCTTTATTACAAGCTTTAATCGCAAGGGTTTGACGTTCTTTTGAACCAGACTCAAATGCTTCCTTTAAAATTGGCAAACGTTCTATTGGGGATGCTTCTGTGGGTGCTACTCCACCTGGTCCTAATGAGAAAAGATCAGCAAAAACTCCGCTTGCATTGTTTGATATTCTTTCATTCTCCGCTTCGCCGAGTGCAAGGAGTAATCTTGCTGCATCAGGAAACAACTTTTGCCATATAGCAATCTTTTCAAGTGCCCAAATCACCAATCTCCGTCCATCAGTGAATTTCAAAAGGGTTTCTTTATCCCAAGTACCGATTGTTCGCATTAAACACTTTAAAGCAGATTCTGGATCTGCCTCACTCAAAGCGAGAAAAAAACGACTACCCATCCTTGTCTTCAAATATTTATTATCCTGAAATGGCCCATTTGGTCCAAGCAGTTTCTTGACAACATTTAATGCCGCTTCTGACTCAGCTGCATAGACAAACATATCATAGAAATATTCTACCAATTCTGGTTCTAAATCTTGAGTAAAGGTTTCAAGATTGAAGGTCAGGCGGCGAATTTCCCACCACTGCGTCCATAGTTTAATGTGAAGTGCTTTTGGAGTAATATAAAGTGTAAACTCACCTTGAAGGATCTTTCGATCTCTCAGCTGATGGATTATTGAGTGAAACTTATCCAAAGTGATCCGATTGTCAGCCTCTATAACTTTTTTGGCAATTGCTTCAGCCTCTGAAGCAACAGTCCTTTCAAATCCGAATCGCTTAAAAAGTGATAGATATTGAAGTACCAATCTCCGTTGTTCTGTCTGTTCTCTGTTTGGCTCATCTCCAGCAACAATATAGCGTTCCCAGATATCAACTGTTCCGGGAGGTTTAAGCAAATCTTCTGGATGATTTACTAAGTTCTCACCGATGACGTGTGCAACTCTTGGTGAACCACTACAGAGTTCAGCCCATCTATTAGCATCAGCATTGGATATATTAGTATAACTCTGAACAATACTACAAATCTGTTCATTATCCAGCGGTGGGGCATCATAGTAGTTAATATCTCCAGATTTTTCCTCATAGTCATTATAGATAGTGATCAATTTTATCTTTGAACCACGATGTTTAAGTTTATTCCAGAAATATGATCTATTGTCGGGATTACACTCATCTATTATTAGCACAACTGAGAAAGAGTTATCGTCTCGGAGAATTTCATTCAGTAAAACACTATCTAAGAATTGAGAGGCGGTACAGTAAACAACAAGTGGAGATAAATCATCAACCTTCGTTGCTTCTAAGACAAGTTTAGTTTTTCCGATGCCAGGTTCACCCAACACCCGCAGGTGAACTGTGTCGTTGTTTCGTCTTAATTCATCTTGGATTTCTAATATCTGATCGTTCTGTGATTCTCCTGAGACAAATGAGAGCTGCATAGTTGCATCTTCAGACCAACTCTGATGGGTTTGGAAAAATCCTCTATCATTTCCATTGACCCACAATGCTAATGATGGAAACATCTCAAGGAAGGTTATAAGAGTATTCTGACTCCACACTTCAACCTTCGGAGTTTGATAACCACATTGCTCTAAATACCCTTTAATTTTATTCAAAATTTCTCTATATTCGCTATCAACAAGATCGATTCCGGTGCAGACTAATACGTAGGTTCCTCCCGATTCATCTTCAAGACATGCTCGAATGCCATCTTTAAGATTTTGTTCATTAGCCTCATTTTCGCTGCCGAAGAGTTCATCCTTAATATTTGGCTTTGTTTTCCCAGACTTTATCTGGTAACTGGTTTTTCCTTGCTGAATTAATCCGCTTCCTATTGGCATCTGAGTATCACTAACAGATGCATCGATACCACCGTCTCGGACATTAACACGGTGTGAGATATTAATCTTGCTTAGTTCTATTCCGAGTTTGCGCGCTTCTGCCCAAAGCAGCTTCCGGCAAAATTCGACAGATGTTTTTTGATCAAGTTGGTTTAGATGATGATTGTTTACGGTAAAAATAGTATCAATATTCATTGTTTTCTCCTACAATCTTTTAAAGTTCAATCAGCCTCACTGCCAGCAGGGGCAAATTCAACTGCAGGATTACTCTCAACTCGCTTACTTGGCAGACTTAACACCGCTTCCACAATGAGTGCTACCAACATTGCAATAAGAAAAATACGCCAGAGTTCATTCGCTAACGAGGAGGTATCTCCAACCTCAACATCTATACGTCGGTAGGACAAATCACCAAAGAGGGCATCAACCTTCTCAACGGGTGCTGCGTTAGCAATATCTTCCGCATGACTTCGATTTACTGCCACCCAATACGCTTCATCTTGATAGACACCAGCGTGCAATCCACGTTGTGAAAGCGATGCAGCATTTTCTTTGGGGGCAACCACTTCCCATTGTTCTCGGTCTGCAAGTGCATCAGAAGCAGCATCGCGTTGGGAGGCATCTGTCAATGCACGACATCCTTCCGCTAAAGCACGTTGCAACATCACATAAAACACCACCCCATCACGTTCAAAAGACGAAAACTGAGCGGTTGGAAGGGTGCTACAAAAATACACTGCCCCAGAGTCAGTATTGACACGGGTTAACAGCGGTGAATCGTCACCAAACCGTGCTAATGTTGTTCCTATGCTATCGTGAGAACGATATTGGTAGGTGCGTAGGTCGTTTAACGGCAAAGGATCACCACTGTCTGTATGTGATAGTAAGTCTGTATCACTACGCCACCATGAAACTTCAGAACTTTGCTCATCCTCAGGTTTTTGCCAGTCACTCCAACGTGTTTCAAACATCTGTCCACCAGCATTCT
Organism: Candidatus Poribacteria bacterium; assembly: GCA_963663765.2. GTDB lineage: Bacteria > Poribacteria > WGA-4E > WGA-4E > WGA-3G > MSPOR6. The sequence continues at coordinate 858,600 of CAXXUA010000005.1, forward strand.
GATGTGGCGGAAAGAAGATAACAACACGGCCACTGTTGACAAAACTCTGTATCTGTTCAGCAACCAATTCATTGGGTAATGCTGCCTGCCAAATCAATAAGCCTGAGTTTTCCCAATCAATCTCACCGATGCGTTTCGTTTGATACACCTCTGCCTGATGTTGAAGTCGTGCGTCTGGTGGAATAGTAAGTGCTCGCCGAAAGGTCTCCCCTGTTCTGGCATCATCAGTGACAATTACTGTTTTTCGCACTGGTGGTTCAGAAAAGACAAAGAAAAACCGGTTGTCCAATGGGTTTGCATCCCCCGGTAACCCGACTGAACCCCATCCAGATGTTAACGAACCATCAATAGGAATACTGTGTCCCTGTATAGATCCACCAAGCAGGTCAAGTTCTATTTCCACGACTGATCGAACATTATTTACTTCAAACTCAATCGGTACTTTTCGCGTTGCAGTATTATTACCATCACTGCGAACCATGACATCAAGTATCAATTCCCCCTCATTTGCTCTGTGCCAACGCTGCACGTTTTCCACCCTAACCGATAAGTTGTTAGAAGATGGTGCTGAGTATGCAAGTAGGAAATGATGTACATTGTCTAATTGGGCAAATTCCTCACGTATGGCATCCCAACGTCCACTGCCCACAGTCCAATCGTTTTCGTGCAGGTCGGAACAGAGCCATATTTCAGCGCGTCCAGAATTGTTTGCCTTTAGATAAGTTAATGCTGACTCATACATGCCCGGTATATTGGCACTCGTGGCACTTGCTTCGGTCATAGGAAGGCTTAGTAATGCTTGAGGAGAGTCTACTTCTTGTAGTTCTCCGGTCGCACTATCAATTAGGATCAACTGTGTCCCATAATCCCCTTGTTCCAGTAAGTCTACCAACCTTTTAAGTGCCGTGGATCTTTTTGACTCTCCTGCCTGTAGGTCTTGTGTCTCCATACTTGCAGATCGGTCAAGGAGCACCATCGTAATATCAGGTTTTGCAAATCCTATACTCCCTAACCATCCACCAGAAAGGGGTCTACTGATGGCAAAAATAAGTGCTGCAATGGCAAGGACACGCATCAACAAAATGAGTATATGACGTATGCGTGCCATACCCTTGCTCATGCGTTTCGCGGTCATGAGAAACATCATTGCTGCCCACGCCACAGTACGGTGTCGTTGTTGATTGATAAGATGAATGATAACTGGTAGCAACACTAAAGGAAGTGCTATTAATGTAAGTGGTTGTAAGAAATTCATAGTTTTTTGGCTTTTAATTATCGGTTGTCAACTATCAGTTCTCAGTCTTTTTTGAAAGCCGATAGCCGATTGCTGATTGTCATATTACGCTCGTTTCTTGGGTGTTCGTCCTAAAAGAAATTTTGCTAAAACATCCCCATAGTCATCATTGATACAGATGCGATGATAATCAATTTCGGTGTCTTGGATTACCTCATTCATGCTTTCAAGGTAAACATCAAGTGCACGTCGGTACTGCTCACCGATAATGATAGGATCCGCTAAGATAGCTTCACCACCCTCCATGTCAACAAAACGTACCGGACGATCAAAATCAAAATCAAGTTCGTTTTGCTCCATAAGATGGAACACTGCCACATCATGCTTACGGAAACGCAAATGCTCAAAACAGTTTCTGACGACTTCAGGATCAATGAACAGATCAGATATGATAATGATGAGAGCTCTTTGCGGGACACGTTCAGCAGCTTCGTGAAGAGCTTCTGCGAACCCTGTTTCTCCGGACGGTTCTACCGTTCCGAGTTCATCAAGGACAGCACTGAGATGTGTGGCACTTCGTTTTGGTGGGATTTCTTTGTGGAATTGTGTCCCCGCGCAGTAGAGTCCAACAGCATCGCCTTGAAGCGCAGCAATATAGGCTAAAGTGCCACCAATACGGCGTGCATAATCAAGTTTGCTCATACCGTTGTACGCATACCCCATGGAACCGCTGGTATCAACCATTAAGCACATACGAAGGTTTGTATCTGCTTCAAACTCTTTGATATAGTAGCGGTCATTACGGGCATAAGCACGCCAGTCCAGACGGCGAGTATCATCACCCGGTACATATTTGCGGTACTCAGCAAACTCAAGACTTGAACCCCGAATCGGACTGCGATGTTTGCCAGATACATTCCCTATCATAGGTAGACGGGCATGCAGTTGCAACGTAGACAGACGTTCAAGCACTTTCTGGTCGAGATAATCCCGTTTGAGTTGTAGTGCCATAACTAACCTTGCTCAGACAATTCTTCAACGAGACGTTCAACGATGTCCTGACTGGTAATGTTTTCTGATTCAGCGGCAAAGGATGTAATAACACGGTGGGATAACACCGGATTTGCAACAGCAGCAACATCTTCCAGTCGTGCCATATAACTACCGCTGAGTGCTGCGCGGGCTTTAGCACCTAAAATCAGGTATTGAACAGCTCGCGGACCAGCACCCCAAGCAACAAGCGGTTTTAGCCAGTCAGGGGACGCATCCGTTTTTGGACGCGTACTACGTGACAAGTCAACGGCAAATTCATAGATATGTTCGGGGACAGGAACTCGTCTAACAAGATTTTGGAAGGCTATTACACGTTCACCTGTTAGCACGTGTTCTAATGTCGGTAGCGACATACCTGTGGTTGTTCTGGCAATTTCAATCTCTTCAGACCTTGATGGATAGTCCACCTCAATCCTGAACATAAAGCGGTCTAACTGAGCTTCAGGCAACGGGTACGTGCCTTCCTGCTCAATGGGATTTTGTGTTGCTAACACAAAGAATGGTGGTTCTAACTGGTAGGTTCTGCCGATGACAGTAATCTTATACTCCTGCATCGCTTCAAGCATTGCTGCTTGCGTTTTGGAAGGTGCACGGTTAATCTCGTCTGCAAGAATTAGGTTCGCAAATAGAGGTCCCTTTGCAAACTCAAACTCGCGTCGTCCCCCTGGTGCCTCTTGAAGAATGTCAGTACCAGTGATGTCCATCGGCATAAGGTCAGGTGTGAATTGGATACGACTAAACTCCAAAGCCATTGTCTCTGCAAACTCTTTTACCAAAAGTGTTTTCGCCAATCCAGGAACACCCATTAGCAAGGCATGTCCTTGGGCAAAAAGACAAATTGACAAGTTTTCAATGACCTGTTCCTGACCGATAATTATCTTAGCAAGTGTTTGTTTTAGTTGAGCATAGACATCCCGCAACTCATCTATCGCGGTAACGTCATCAGCATCCATTTGGTCAATATGTTGTGTGTCTTGCATTTTATTCCTTTATGTTTAAGTGTTATTAGTTTAGTTTTCAATACAGGACTTACGCACCAAACGGTAGGCGGGGAATGCCTAAATGGCATTCATACCGTTGATTTGGCGCTTTGTAAGCGCGCTGGAAACCGAAAAAATGCTGAAAATTACACCATTTTCGTCATAATTCTTCATCAAATCATGAAAACTGCGTAAGTCCTGAAACAAAATATGTGAAATTGTATCGGATTATGAGGAATCTTGATTAACAACGTCAATATCTGATGTGCATTTTTCTTGTAACACAAGCGAGTGATGTCCATTGCAGTTCGCTTTAAAAACTGCATCAACTGCTCCGAAGAGACGTGGCAAATTATCCATCGTTACACTTGTTCTGTTTCGGGTGAAGGCATCGTCAACGAGTAATCCAAATTCCCACCATTTTCCATCGCTGACAATGCCGTAGATAGGAATATCAGGATCTCCCTTTATTTTTTGTGCTGCAAGCATCTCTGCTATGCATTGTCCCCAACCTTGATCAAAATCATTCTTCTTTGCTTCGACGAGGATGATCAACGGTATTCCAACAACAGGAATACCCAATTCAGACCGTGTAGAGATAAGGTAATCAGGTGTGCCACTCAATGTTTCATCGTAGGTGATGGTTTTCTTAATCCAGAGTGCGTAATCATTCGCGTACGCTTTATAGACCTCCTTCAAAATCGGAAAAATGATAGCCTCACAACGTGCTGCTTCTGATGCAAAAACATCAATGTATTGTGTACAAAACTCAAATTCTTCTAAAAATTGTTCTGAAGGGACGCATGCAGTTTCCTCAATTTGGACGAAATCTTTTACTGCGTATGTAATTCTAAATTTTTCCAGCACTTCTGGTACTGTTTTAAAATCACTAAAAGACTTGTGTCTACCTCCTGCAAAATAGTGTAGCATATTCTGGGGAATATGTCAAGTGGTGATACTCACGACGACAAAAGTCGTGTGCTTCTTTGAAACACATAACTCTCCTGTGTGTGATTCCTGCTTCCGTCTCTCGTGCCTCTATCCTGAACTGCGTGAGGTCTTATTCGGACTCCACAAGCGTTTATGCTCTCTGTCTATCCGACAGCGAGGGTTCTTAGGTTGATTGCAGCATTTATGTCTCTATCTATTTGATAGTCGCATTGACTGCAATGATAAGTTCTCTCTGATAACGTCAAATCATCTTTCTTGTGTCTACAACGACTACAAGTTTTGCTTGAAGCATAGAATTTTGGTGCTTGTAATACAGGTATTCCGAAAGCATCTGCTTTCGTTTTTAGCTTATTGAGAAACCCACCTAACGCTGAATCCGATAATGCCTTTGCGAGTTTTCTTTTCTTTAGCATGTTCGTTATTTTTAGTGTCTCAATGCTGATAGTAGATGCAAGGTTGACGATCTCTGTAGTTGCTTTGTGGTGTGCATCATTTCGGATACAAGCGATACGATAGTGGATACGTTCTAACTTGCGTTTCTGCTTGAACCAGTTTTTTGACTTGAAAACACGCCGACTCAACTTGCGTTGTTCCCTCTTTAGTTTTCTCTCATAGCGTTTCAGAGGTCTTGGATTATCATATTTCATACCATTACTCAAGGTGGCAAGGGTGTTGATGCCTACATCTATACCGATAACAGGGTGCGTTGAATTGTCAACGACTTCGGTGTCCTCTGTTTCTACAGTGATAGATATAAACCAACGATGTGCTGTCCTTGAAATCGTCACGCTGATAATCTTCCCTACAAAACGCAATGCTTGACGCATTTTGACCCAACCAACCTTAGGCAACCGGACCTTCTTGCCTTCAACTTTCACAGATTGTTCGTCTGTTGTCCATGCGTCCCTAATCCCACGCTTTTTGAATCGAGGAAACCTCGCACGTTTGCTAACCCAATTCGTAATCGCTTGACCCAAATTCTTGATCGCATATAACGCTGCACCTTGATCTTGGGAACGTGTCCAATCATACTCTTTCTTCGTTTTATTGAAGTTAACGTTTAATGTCCGCCATGATTGGAAGGTGTCCTGATCTAAACTCGCCTTAAAATCTGATAACGCTTGATTGTAGGCAAACCTCACATAACCACATTGCTGAGCAAACCATGTGCGTTGTTTGTTGTTCGGATTCAATGTAATCTTGTGTGTTTTGTAGGGCATACCTGACTCCTGTAGGGTGCCGACTTCCATTGACGTGGTGTGATAGGTGCGTCAACACCAATCACTGGGTCAGTCCTATAAGGATACCATAGAAGACATATAAATGTCAACGTTTTTTGACCCAAGCATAAATGCTTGGGATTGTCAGTTAATTCCCTTCATCAGAACCGTTAAAATAGTCCGAGAACTGATCATGTATTCACATGGATGATGCCGGTTTGTCGCATCATTACCATTGCTTTATCAAGCATGTTATTTTGACTGTAGGCTTCAGACAAGTTGAGGTTGACATTTATTCGGTAGACATTTGCACAGAACTCGCATAGTCCTGTGGAATGGAATTTTTCAACGTTTCTAACATTTGTTTGTAACGTGTTTTGTCATTTGAATTCTTGCTTGCATCAGCGACTTGTTTCCAAAAATAGTCCAATGAATCGTTGGCAGTGAGAATACTTAGCGCATATTTGAAATATCTAAGTGCATCGTCATAACGATCATTCGCGACATACGCACGTCCAAGTGTAAGTGGGAACCGATAACTAATTTCTTCATAGTTTTGTATCGCACGTGTTGCATGTTTTAGTGTTGTTTCTGGAAAGATTCCTTTATCAAGAAGTTCTTCAGCAAACCAACGTTGGTGATTTGTATCCTGTCCGTTAACCTCTTGCTTTCTCAATTTCAACCACTTAGCGTAGGCGATCTCAGCTCTATCGACATCACCTGTTTTTTTGTAGAGATCTCCTAAAAGTTCGTGCAGGACGATACTCTCCAGCATTTTCGGTTTTACTTCCTCAAGGATAGCAATGAGTTTATCATCTTGTCCTTCATCAGTGTAAAGTTCAGAGATAGCGCGAATTAGTGTTTCATGGGTTGTTTGTCCAAAAGGTGCGTCTAATGCTCGTAGATATACAAATGCAGCATCTGATATCTGGTTCTGATCCATATATAATTTTGCTAACCGATCATAATACTGGTATATAGTCGGTCTGAGTTCAATCGCTTTTTCATAATAGAATGCAGCCTTTGTCACGTTATCAGCCTTTAAACTTGCTAAAATTGTACGGTTGTAAGGTTCAAGTTTAGCATTTCCAACAAGTTTACCATCATTTTTATTGAGTGAACTATCAAAAACGCGTCCTTCAGTTTCTACATCAAATTTCCAATATCCTACTAAACCGGCTTCATCTCCTTTCAGCTGCTTATACATATCGGAACGAATTTGATTTTCAGTACGCGCAATGTTCCAAACCCGCACTTCATCAATGAGTCCAGCAAATGATGCGTGCTCAGATATTTCTTCTTCATGTGAACAACCTATACGCAATGGCAGTGTGGTCTTAGTCAAATTGCTCTGCCCCTTAAAATTACTTCTTCTGACTTCAGCACCGTTTAGATATAACTTGATGCTGTCATTCCTTGCATCAATGGTTGCGGAAACGTGGTACCATTCATTTCTTTGGATAGTTTCACTTGCAGAGGCAATCCATCTTATAAAAAGTCCGTCAGGGGATGCATCAAAATAAACACAACCTTCATCAAATAACCAGAGCGCGAATTGACGATGAGAATGATTAGGTATTCGTTTGTTGCCTTTGAAAAGTATCGTCGTACAGGTGTTTGGAAAATCTGTTGGTTTGATCCATGCAGAAATTGTAACTTGTTCGGAGATATTGTTAATAATCTCACTATCCACAATTTCTACGTAACTCCCGTCTCCATCTAAGCTAAGGGCATTACTTTCTATTACTTCGTCAATCTCAAGATCCACTTTTTGATACAGATCCCCCAACTTTCTGTAGACGTAGTTTCTTTCAGGTTCCAGTTCCGCAAGTTTTTCATACTGCTCAATTGCTTCTTTGATTCTATCTATGGCTTCATAACTTTCAGCAAGTTCCAAGATCAACTCTGGATTATGAGGGTTTTTCTCAACACTCTTCAGTTGTTCCGGTATCAATTTTTCATAGAGTTTTCCTTCTTTGGTGATTTCAGTGATCGCGTTATTTGCCCTATTTCGTATGCTGTTATTGCTGTCTTCGCTTGCCATTCGCTGATATATGTCAAGAGCTTCTTCGTACTGTTTTGTCTCACGGTAACTTTTCGCAAGTATTTCATGCAAAGTATCCAGCATCCTACTATTTCCTTCGTTGTCACTCTTATCAATCGCAGCTTTGGATAGTTCAATTGCCGGCTCAAACATCCTATTTTCAATGCAGATTGTTGCGAGTGTGCCAAGAAACCACACATCATCTTTTTCACTACAGGCAGCAAGTGCCTGTTCAGCTTGGTTGAGCATCTCTTTGGCTAAATCAGCTTGTTTGTTTCTTTTCAACGCAGCTGCAGCATAATAGAAATAACGGACATCGTTAGATTCTGCTTTGCCAAGTGCTTCATACATTTCAGCAGCTTTTTGATAATCCCTTTCATCCCAATATATTCTTGCTAATATTGTTTGTGCTACAGGATTCTCTTTACGTTCTCTAAGTTTACCTTCATAATGTGTTTTTAACACTTCCAGTTTATCTTGGCTCTTGAAAGCATCAATCAATGAATTACGTGCAGACTCAAATTCGTATATCGCTGCAATTCTTGCAGATGTCACTGTAATTCTTTCCGAAGTGTAGAGCCATATATTGCTGTTTATATACGAATTCACCTCATTTTCATAAGGTTTTACTACTGAGTCCATATCACCGAGTTGAATATATACCTTGAACAATTCAGCAGAGATTCTAACATTCTCAGAAAAACTGGTTGTCATGTCGAGTGCATGCCTATAGGCATTAGCAGCTTTTTCCAATTCACCAATTTTGTGATAGTACTCAGCAAGTGCTTTCTGCATCTCGAATGTGATTGTCCCATCATTTTTAGCTTGTTGTAACTTCTCTTTTAAATTCCCATAATAGCGATAGAAACTGATCAATTGCAGTTCAACATTCTGCCGCTCCGATGCTGATGTGGCTGATAGAATTGCATTCTTCAATGCAATTTCAGCTGCATCTATGTCCTTATTGAGAATACAAAGTTTTGCGAGCCTAAGATACGTTTGTTTATCACCAGGTGCCAATTCAATTGATTTGTTATAGTTAGCGATGGCAGCATGTTCATTACCCTCAACTTCATATAACCTTGCGAGTCGTGCGTAATGTTCGCCTACTGTTGGATTTGTTTGGATGTATGCCTGCGCGATTTCAAATGCCTCGTTGCGTTTGCCAGCAGCTTGCAAACTATAGGTGAGTCCGTCTTGATATTTAATGTTTTCTGGATCATCTTCAAGCAGTTTGCTGTAGGTTTTCGCAGCTTTTTCGTGCTGATTTGTACGGGTGTAAAGTGTTGCAAGTTGCACGCGAGATTCAAAATCTTCAGGTGCTCCCTTCACAATTCGTTCGTAGTATTCTATTGCTTCCTCAAATTGGTTCTGCCGCACTAACGTTTGTGCTATATTGATGAATTCTTGTAGAGGGACATTATTTTCTTCGACGTCTTGTGGTTCAAGTTCTGCAATTAAAGCACCTACTGTGATAAACAAAAGTATGACGAAGAAGAAAGACATTTTCGAGTGTGTCATTGAAAGATTTCTCCTTTTGGAGTTAGCAGTTATCTACGTTTACTTTATACCAATTCAAATAAATCTTGTCTCATTAAGGAATTCTACTGTTTACTGGCAGGGGGTTACTCTCTTCGGTAGGAGCGACCTCCAGGTCGCGACAGTGAGATCGCACCTACCAGTTTTCATGTGATAATGAGACATTATCACATGAAAATGGTATAATGTTGAAAATTACATCATTTTCATCACAATTCTTGATTAAATCATGAAAACTGCGTAAGTCCTGACAAATTAAGGTGGTTTAACGAGTTGTGCTAAATAACTATATGTTAATCATTGTTTCACATAAGCATGACGTTTTGCAGGTGTCCTTCATAGTTTGAAACGATCTTCAGTCCCGACAAATGCCATACGGGGAATGCCTTAATGGCATTCATACCGTTGATTTGGCGCATTTGGCGTTGATTTGGTAGGGACGATAGGTTTATAGAAAAACGTCATAGTACATCCTCTTTAGTCCCGACAAATGCCATACGGGGAATGCCTTAATGGCATTCATACCGTTGATTTGGCGCATTTGGCGTTGATTTGGTAGGGACGATATGTGTGCATTATAAACCTAATATATGTAAAAACTTGGAAAACAATGGGTTAACTGGTACAAGTCGTTGGTTTAACAAAGAAATATACAAAGACCGATATAAAGTGAGAGTAGATTTTTGGTTGGCAAGATACTTATGCGTAACTCTTTATGAGTTCAACAATATATTTTATGCGGGTATTCAGTTATTGATAATCCACTACTGGGGATAAGTCACAACTATTCCTCAGAAACGTCTATACCTTTGCGTATATTGATTTTGTTGTGGTAGTAGTTCTATGTTTTTATCCATCCACTGCAGTCGAGTTTGAAGCCAAGATTTCATATCGTCTACTTCCCCTTGGTATGTTAAACGTCCAGGTCCCGGGTTCCCAAAAAGAGAACTACCCAACACACGCCAACGTTGAAAGTTCCGTTTTTGTGCTTCGGACAGAAATTCAGTTGTTTGATCTATTTCATCAAGGATTTTAGTCGTAGCAAGTTCACTTTTGCGTAACGTCTTCCATCTCTTGACCAGTTTTGCTTTGAAACTTTTGTCTGTGAGCAACCGATGCCACCAGAAAGGAACAGGATTTGTATACACTAACCAACTATCGGTTTCCCAACCGTCATGGAAAACTGTATTCCCTGATGATAGGTTGAAATCCCATACCGGTCCAGCCATTAACTTGCCGCCTCGATCTTTGTACATATATGCACTGAACCGAAACCCATCCGTGTTTTTAAATAGTTCATTGATGATGAAATGATCTATAAAAGAATCTATATCAATATATTTTGCATATCCCTGCTTTAGGTCACTGAATTTAGAACTTGATAAGGATGCTTCAAATTTGTTTATATAGTTTCTTATCCACAATCTTTGTTCAGCAGACATTTCGCGTCCTTTTGGATATACATGCGCAAGATGAGTACCACGTTGTGTATAGAAAAAAGTTTCATTTGAATCCATCTTATCAATTTTTATGATATACCCACCAGTTATTTCGGGAGAATCGGTTTGATTGGGATTTAGCGATTCTATAGCAACGCGATCTTTTCCACGCTTAATCTTCTCAATAAGTAGATAGACACCAACATAATGTCCTGATAGAATTGTCTTGTCACCTCTATTATTGAGAAACACCTCAACAAACTTGGTTCTACTTGCATATCTGCCAATTCGGTTGCTGAACTCAAAAGCCAAGTAGTTTCGCATTAAAGTCTTGTCCGAGTAGGGTCCATTCAGCACCCAGTCCGATTCAGCCGGTAAGTTGAATATAGACACATCTTTGTCATTGCCTTGCGTATCCCGAAACTCAAATCCGTACTGTTTTTTCGGAAACATTTGTGAGGTCTGTCCTCTAACTTCTATTCCTATTTTACCTTCAAAATGAATATTGGAACTATCCAAACTATTCTTACCACCCGATTCATCATAAATAATTTTCATGTTTGCAGGTATTTTAGGTTCATTAGGTACCCATCGTCCATGCGTATCAATTATAACAAGTGGTAGATTTGATTGGTGAGTCCATGGTCGGTTATCCGTATAAGTTGAACGGTTTGCATAATTTTGACGGTTCCACTTATTTCTACGGTTAGGAGTATACCGACGGTTAGGGACATTTCGACGCTCAACCAATTTATCAGATTGAGCAAATTGATGTCTGTTATCAGTTAGGAAACTTATAATTGTAAATAAGATGACACTACCCAGAAGCAGAAGTATTGTTTTTTTTGTAGGAAACATTGTTGGTACTTACCTTCAGATTAAGATTGAATCCCCAACTACAAAACGGTGTCGTAACAAATTACACATAACAACAATGACAATATATCCTACCACATCTCAAGCCATTGTTGTAACGTTGTCACTGGTTGTGTTTGGCTGCGAATCACCCACTTAAATTCAGGATCCTTCCAGTAAATACTACCCGGATGATCACCATCCCGAAGGTACCGAATATCAATCGCCCATCGGATTATCTCGCTTGTCGTATGCTGTAGAGATCGGTGAAGCGTTAAGTTGTGAAACACCAACGCATCTCCTACATCCATCGGACAAGTCACAATACGAGAGTCCTCCACAAGTTCGTCCATCACTTCAAGAAATCTACCTTCCCGATTTTCTGTCCGATGGTCAATCACACCTAACCGATGTGACCCAGCAACTACCTGCATACATCCATTGGTATCATCTACAGGCACAAGCGGTATCCATGCAGTCGGAATAAGCGATTCCTCACTGACTTTGCCAAAATAGCCGCTATCTTGATGCCATGGAACTACTGTCAATTGCTGACCGGGTAGTTTAGGACGTGCATTGAAAACTGGGTGTCCAATAACGTCGGTGCCTGTCAGTTGACTGATAGCATCTACGAGGGGACCAGCGTAATGCAGATCGAAGATTTCAGATGTCGCTATCTGTCCACGCCAAGACCGACCAAAACGGTTCGCATGGTCACCAGCAACTTGCCAGTAACGTTTTTCAAATGGAAGTTTGGCACCGTCATCTTCAACAACACCTTGATCCTTCAGTTGCCGGATGATACCATCTACAACATCCGCAAACCTGTCGCGCACACCGTTAATAAGAGGTTTTGGAACTACATCTTTAAGTAACAAATATCCATCATTTTCCCATTGATGCATCTGTTCGGATGAAAGCGGGGTTGGTTGTTTTTGATCTGTTGTCATTTTTTCTCACTTCTGTCTCAGTATTTTCTTAAGTTAATGATTTACCTATGGGTCTCCATATACTGCCGGAGTACAGTATTTACAAGCGTATGGTAATTTTGTCCCTGCTCATTGAACCATTCTATTATCTCAGGTTCAATTTGGAGGTAATTCTCAGGAACAATCATATCGGCATTTTCCCAAAAATCTTCATCCAGTTCGGGAATTTCTGATGTGTCAATAGCGTCTTCAGGGGGTCTCGCTATTTCAGAGAGGCGTGTCTTTGATAACTGATAGCTTCATTGTACCTTCTCCTTTCTTTAGTGGTTGCTTTTCTTGCAGAGATAATTCGCTTTTTCCTATTCCGATGCGTGTGACAAACTACCAATACTGTTCCACCGCCAAATGTCCCAACAGTAATCCCTCGTATCTCTATTTGACCTTGTTCGTCATAATAGTCTCTGGGATCAACCTTTGTAAAATGAATATTTGCAAATATAATACCAATTCAAATAAATCTTGTCTCATTAAGGAATTCTACTGTTTACTGGCAGGGGGTTACTCTCTTCGGTAGGAGCGACCTCCAGGTCGCGAACGTCAACCCAAACCTACAACTCTTCGGTAGGAGCGACCTCCAGGTCGCGAACGTCAGCCCAAACCTACAACTCCTGGTAGGAGCGACCTCCAGGTCGCGACCGTCAACCCAAACCTACAACTCTTGGTAGGAGCGACCTCACGGTCGCGAACGTCAGCCCAAACCTACAACTCTTCGGTAGGAGCGACCTCCCGGTCGCGACCGTCAGCCCAAACCTACAACTCTTGGTAGGAGCGACCTCACGGTCGCGAACGTCAGCCCAAACCTACAACTCTTCGGTAGGAGCGACCTCCCGGTCGCGAACGTCAACCCAAACCTACAACTCTTGGTAGGAGCGACCTCCCGGTCGCGACCGTGAGGTCGCTCCTACCAAATTTCCGCTGCTAATGAGACATTATCACATGAAAATGGTATAAGTATAGCTTCCTCAAAGCGCACCCCATGCTTTTTATAGTTTGATCAGTTTTTGTTTTCATCCCATTCGAATTTCATAACACCACATCGGTTTATTTCAAATAACGATTCTCAATGAGAATTATACCATTTTTTCAAAAAAATGACGAATCTTTTCAAGCCAAAGTTATAATGTTAAGAACAATCATACGGGTGTGTAAAGTTTTTTTCACCCTTTTTGTCAGAATCACGAATTTCGCAGATAAGACCTCTGCAACTAAATGTATTGCTTAGAGAAAACTTATCCGCTGCCATACGATTTCATGCTAGTGTTGAGTCAACATACTATTGTAGGTTGAGAATCGGAGATCGCTCCTACAGAAGTCTTGTGTATTGTGTGTATTGTAGGAGGGAACTCCGATTCCCGACTTCTTTTTAGACCCATCATTAAGCACGTGACTAAGCACTAGTATCTTATCCGCTAACTCCGTGAAATCCGCGAAATCCGGGGTGTGTAAAGTTTTTGGCATGGACATCATGCTGCTTTTGTGTTTGGATACCAATATCTGTCCCAAGCCTTATTCTTTGACAAACATCTCCACTTTAGCACAGCATTGATGCCCGGTTGCTCCCATCTCATAGCTGCTTGTTTACACCTTTCTCCGACAACATGTTTACATGCACTTTCAATCACACCACTTCCAATCATATACCCTTTTTCTCTAAACGCTTTATACTGCATGCGGTTTGCATGTTTTTCAAAATATCTTGCTTCTCTTTCTAAACTCTCTGACACCTCTGCGTGCTGTGTGGCTAAGGCACGAATGCTTGAGGCAACTTCTGCGATGTTCCCATCATGCAGAAAACATTCTGTTTCTTTTATCCACGCTTCAAACAGCTCCGTTTCTGTCTCTTCAAACACAAGTTTCGCAACATCATACAGATGAGACACGGCGTGTGGATAATCCACAATCTGAACAGCATTCGGAAAGTATTCTTTACAAAGGTTCCAAATCCACGCAGCACCATCTCCGATAAATACAATCTCTTGTGTATTTATATCTTTTTGATAGATGCCACTTTGTAGTGCTAACGCATACAACTTTTTACCAAATGCGGCGGCATTTTGACGACCCGCAACATACCGAATACTTTCTGTTCTCACACTCGGGGTCCCACCCGAAACAGGTTGTGGATAATCTCTGTAAATACACCCCACTTTCACCTCTTTCCACCCATCCGGAGAGTTCGTGTGGCACCCATCGCAACTCACATACCAACGCTGATTTTCCGCAAGTTCTTGAGCCTCTACTTGTTCACATACATCCAAATCTTCTGCCAACTTACACACACTTTGATGAAGTGTCGTGTGACTCACTTCTATCCCTTGATGAGACAACTCCTCTGATGCTTCCCTATAGTCAAGCCGCGCAGACAAACGACACATCGCTTCAACAACACGATGCGTGTATTGATCCGATAACTTCTGTTTGACTTCCCACGGGGCATGCCTATGTCCGTGTTCACAACAATACACCCAACGCCTTGGACTTATTTTGCCACAAAGAGTTGTTAGATGTTTCGCACGCTTGCGTAATGGACGACAAGGTGCTTGACACTCTGGACATTCAACAGGTTCACTCTCTTTCTTACCTGCCTTTTTAGACACACACTTCTAAAAACTTTTGTTCAAGAGAACGAAATGCTTCGGAAACACGAACTTCAACATCATCTAAAGATAAACTCTCGTCAGCATCAATGTCTCCATAGAGATCGGTTACTTCTTTGACAATCTTTCTAAAATCATCTTCCCAATCATTGCTTTCATGAACACTTAATGATATACTTGACATTGGTATCCTCTCCTAAAATTGAAATTTATTAGGTTAGGATACCATGTGTATACATTCTGAGCAAGAACTCCATTCAAGGCATTTTCATGCCAAAAACTTTACACACCCACCCTGCTTAAACATTTGACTTCAACAAAAGATATGTGATACAATTAGATATAGAAAAACCTTTTTATAAAAAACGAACCTTTTACATTTTCATTCGTCTAACCTGACAAGAACACATTATCAGATATTTATTTTCATTTCACTTGCACTGAGTATAAGGAGAAAACAGTGAAATTTTCAAGAGTCCTCAGTATATTGGGAATAGTTTGTGTATTAGGTTTATTGCTTATTTTTGGAATACATCTGCAGGCACAGAATGAAGCCAAGGAAAAACTGATTGCGACAGAAAGCAATCAGCAAATGCAACGTTCCGCGCAGTTTCGCAACCGCCAACAAGGTTCAAACAAGAGCGGAGAAGGACGACAGCAGAATTGGGGTGGACAACAACGCCAACAGAACTGGGGTGGACAACAACGTTCAAATGAGTCTAACTCCTCAGGTAGCACTGATTATTACCGCGTAATAGTGGACAACAATATATTTCGCCCTCTCGGTTGGAGACCCCCGAAAAGTGAACCTGAATATACTTTCATTGGCACATCTACCTCCGCTGACGGTTCTAAAGTGGAAGGATACATCTTGGAGAGACGTTCAAATAAGTTTTATACCGCAGTGATCGGCGATAAAATCGGAGACGCAGTTGTTACAGACATCAAACAGAAGCAGATCTTATTAGACAAAGATGGAGAGGTGATTACCCTAAAAGCCGGAAATATGCAGTTTCTACAAGGCAGTAACTCTCGCGGCAGTTCATCCAGAGGAAACAACAGTAGAGATAACAACAGAGATGAAGATAGGAGAGCTTCCGAATCAAGTTCTTCTGATAGAAATAAAGCAGCTGCAGAAGCAAAAGCCAAAGAAGAAGCTGAACGGAGAGCCAGAGAAGAAATGAGGCGTAGATGGCAAGAAGGTATGAATAGATTCCGAAGTGCTTCTACTGAGCAACGTGAACGCATGATGCGTGAATACCGTGAACGTTCCAGAGGTGGTGATCGCCGCGGCGGTAGAGATCGTTAATATAACGTTACTATCATAATCTCCTTTTGTATTTAATCTAAAACAACCCTAACCCTATAAGTGACGTATGTCCTTATAGGGTTTGTTGTTATTTTCCTATTTTGGACGTAAATAATATAAACATTATTAAAACGTTTGCGTCTATAGTAATTGATTTTTCGTGTTGAAAGTTCGTGTTGATAGATTGAAAGGAGAATAATGTGAAAATTTCGAAGATTATAGTTTTTTTGGGAATCGGTTGCATCATAGGTCTGTTCCTTGTTTTTGGAGTTGGACTTCACGCAAAATATTCAGACAAAAAGGGAAGTACACAGGTAAAAGCAGAAGAACTGAAATCAGAAGCCATGTCTCATAATGGACAGTCTTCAACCCATCAACAAACATCCTATTGGAGTTCAAAGGAACCTTCAGAAAACATAGAATCCGATGATAACTCGGATTATTATCAGGTGATTGTTGACAATAACCTATTTCGACCACTTGGTTGGAAACCACCACATGAAGAAACCGCATATACATTGATCGGTACTGCTATTGATCCGAATGGTAATCAATCGGAAGCATTTGTGTTGGAAAAAAGCAGTAATCAATTCTATGTTGTCGGAATTGGTGAAACAGTCGGTGATATGGTCGTCACGGATATTGATCAGAAAGAGGTTAGTTTGGTTAGTTTGAACAATGATGGTGAAACGATCACCCTTAGCAGTGGCAATGTGCAGTTCCTCAGCAATGATGGTGAACGCGGTTCACGTGATTCCAACCGCTCAGAGTCTTATCAGCGGAACGAAAGTAACAACGAAAAGTCCAGAAGATCGGCTGAAATCGCAGCTGAAAGGAAAAAGATACAACAAGTCTTGAATGAAAGAAAAAATCGGATAAAAGATATGTGGAGAAATGCTTCACGAGAGAAAAGAGAATCTTCTCGTTTCAGACGTGTAATTGAGAATGAAAAGAAAAAATATCAAGCACTTGAACGTAAATTAGAATCCATTAAGTGATAAGTAAGTGCTACAAGGTTGATTCTGAAACATTTTTAGTTGATGTCGACAATCATCGGTAGATGCGATTAGAAACCGCATCTACCGATGATTGTTTTATTACCTCACAAGAGATAATAAAATCCTTGTGAGGTATTTTTATGCTGTAGGTTGTGTGACGGCTTCTAATCTGAGTGCTATGCGACGTTTTGCACGTTTTCTGGCATGTTTTCCAGACGGGACAACCAATAACCGACATCATAGGACTCATCACCGATGAGGAAACGCCATAGTTTTATTCGGTTCACAATTTCAAGTCGCACATCATTTCCGTACCATCTGTGATTCCTGCTTAAAATGCCGCGGACGCCAGTAGTATCCAAGTCATCTGTATTCCAAAGTTTAAGTTGGCGTACAGTTGGGTTTAGACGTAATTTGAACATATACCGTGTTTGGTCGGTAAGGTTCGGTTGTGCGCAGTGCCACATCCCGTGATGGACGACAAGGAGTGTGCCGGCATTACAAACGACTGCATGTTGACTGAGGAAGTTTTGATAGCGTGCGATGTCAGTCTCACAGACACGTCTGAAATGGCTGCCGGGTAAGATCATAGTGCCGCCCATTTCTCGGGGTGTGTCGTGTGAAAAATAGAAGAACTGAATATCAAAGTGCATGCGTAAGTCAATGATTGCATCCGCGTGCCATATTTGTCCGATGTCACTATTTGGACGGACGATGTGCACAGCATGATGGTCGTATAAGGGTTTTTCACCGACAAGACTTTGGATAATGCCTTGTACTTTTGGTAATCGGAAAACATTTCCGACTGCGGACTCTTCTCCCCACACATCATCTAAGACGGTTCCACCGCCACCGCGCGTTGACACCCCTGAAGCCATTTCCTCATGTGCGGCTTTATTGTGTTCATCAGGGATAAAGTCATCAAAGCGAAGGTAGCCATCAGCTACGAAACTCGCCATCTGTTCTGTTGTTAGGAGATGTTGTTTATCAACCATTAGATTTCCTCCATTTTCTCTAAGATATATTCAAATCTTAGATATGAAGTGTGATACTCCATACCGGGAAAAGCGGGGAATTGTTGTGGAAATTGTATAACCCGCCACCCATCCTGCATTGCTTCCACAACGGAGTTATAGGGTGGGGCATCACTATCCCCAGTGGTATAACGTTTATTGCCAGTGCCGTCGTACATTGCCCATGCGACGACGTGGCTGTTTAGGTCTGGTGTGTGTAAATGTAACACCAGAAGTTGCTGTCTTAATTCAGCCATATAGTGTATCTGCCTTTCTGTTATAAAAGCAGTGATGTTGTAAAATATTTATTAGGACAAGACTTATGTATTTCCTCTTAAAGTCACTTTGATAAGAGGAGGTTAAATAACTAATATAACGATTTGTTAACCCCCTACCCCTTTATCAAGGAGGAATGCGTAAGTCATGTAGGAATTAGATCACTGTATCGGGAGGGATTGTAGCGTCTTTTGGTACGATAACGATCCCGTCCCGAATATAATAGTTGTCTGCATCATAATTGTCAAGGTTTTTTGTATTTGCGATGACGGCATTATCCCCGATTCGTGCGTTTTTGTCAATAATTGCGTTTTGAATGAGGCATTTATTTCCGATGCCGACATTTGGTATACCGTTTAGTTTGTTCTCTGCACGTAGTGTATCGGACTCATAGAAATCAGCGCCCATGAGGACAGATTGGTAAATACGACTTCCGTTTGCGATGCTGCTGCGTATGCCGACGATAGTTCTGTCGATTTCCGAGTCGTCAATGATGGATCCTTCTGCGAGGATAGAAGAGCGTATACTACTGCTGTTGACTTTTGTGCTGGGTAAATGCCTTCTGTTTGTGTATATTGGTGCTTGCTCATTGTAAAAGTTGAATTCTGGTGAGACATCGGTAAGTGCGATGTTAGCAGCGTAAAAAGCTCGGATGGTACCTATGTCTTCCCAGTATCCATCAAAGAAGTATGCGGAGACTTTGCATGCTTTAATGCACTTTGGTAGAATATCTCTGCCGAAGTCCACATTGGTATCATCTTGTAAGACATCCTTTAAGATTTTCCTGTTGAAGATATAGATTCCCATAGAAGCGATATATTCTCTCTGTTTTGGGTCAATCCCACGTGAAATAAACACCTCGGGTTCAACCCGTAGTTGTTGTAATTCTTCCTCAGTCTGCGGTTTTTCAATAAAATCTGTGATTTGTCCGTTTGCATCAGTTTGGAGTATTCCGAGTCCGTTTGTAGCTTCTTTGTTGACAGGAATGACAGAAACGGTGATGTCTGCGTTGGTTTCGGTGTGAACGGCAAGCATTTTTTGATAATCCATCCGATAGAGATGGTCGCCAGCGAGGATAAGTACGTATTCGTCTGAGAACCGTGGATTTAGGATATATGGTTGATTGTGTTTGACTGCGTCTGCGGTTCCTTGATACCATTCATCACCCATTAGTGTTTGTTGTGCTGCCAAGATCTGCACGAACCCGCTGCGGTAGCTATCAAATCGGTAAGCTTGTGCGATGTGTCTGTTTAGCGATACGGAGTTAAATTGCGTGAGCACATATATTTTATCCAATCCTGAGTGTAGGCAGTTGCTAATGGGTATGTCTACGAGTCTGAATTTTCCTGCGATTGGAACACTGGGTTTTGCGCGGTCGCGTGTGAGTGGAAATAGACGTGTGCCGCGACCACCTCCGAGTATAACAGCGATGACGTTTCCTGTGCTCATTTAGTTCTCCTATGTTGTGAATTCGGTTTTTTATGAGGTGTGTATTGGACTTAAGGCGTTTTTTGAACTCAAATAATTAGATGAAATATTTTATACACATATCGTTCCTACGGAACTCAAGAGAAAGGCGAAGATAGGTATTTCTATAAACATATCGTCCCTACGGGACTACGAGTTCAAATTAACGTTGAATGTATATATAATAGCATTCAGTGGGTTGAAAACCCCTCAAACAAGAGGAAGTAGATGTCAAAAATCGGGGTTACAAATCCCTTCCACAAGAGGTAAATCAGCTGATCATGGTTTGTGAGTTCGGTATTCTATAAACTTCCTTTGGTTGATTGGACACCTGTGATGCGATTGTCCGTTTGTGTTGCGATGTCTAATGCTTTTGCGACTGCCTTAAAGATTGCTTCAATGATGTGATGCTGGTTTGTGCCATAGGGAACATTTATGTGTAATGTTGTACCGCTGTGGTTGACGAATCCATGGAAGAATTCCTCTGTAAGTTCAATGTCAAATTCCCCGACTTTGCCGAATTCAAGTGGTGTTTTATAGTGTAGAAAGGGTCGTCCGCAGATGTCCAGATCAACTTTTGCGAGTGCTTCGTACATAGAGACGGTGAAACTTCCGAAGCGGACCATTCCAGTTTTGTCACCGACTGCTTGATGGAATGCTTGTCCTAAACAGATTCCGACATCTTCGGTTGTGTGATGTGCGTCAACATGTAGGTCTCCTTTTGCTTGTACTTCCAGGTCGAAGAACCCGTGTTTTGCGAAGAGTTCTAACATGTGGTCTAAGAATCCAACACCTGTGTCAATTTTGGAATTTCCGTTTCCATCAAGGTTTAGACTGAGTTGTATTTGAGTTTCTTTTGTTTCTCTTGAGATTTGTGCTTTTCTTTTCATTTGAGTTTTTGCCATTTGAGTCTTGGCGTCCAATCTATTGGGTTTAAATCAGTTGTTTCCGTTTAAGTGATTTCAATTTGGTTTCAATCTAATCAATTATACGTTGTAATAGTTGTTTTCGTAACGACATAGTATAAATCTGGCACATTATTTGATTATGCCCAGGTGATGAGTCCGAGATCGTAGATAGATTGTAAGTCCTCGTGGTGTGGTAATACACGTAGTGTGTATCCGTGCAGTCCCGTTTGATTTAGTGTGAGTTGTGCTTCGAAGAGGAATTTTCCATTAGCGATGTTTTCTTTGTATTCCATTTGTGTTACGTTTCCGTTTTGGATTTCCCCTGTTGCTTGCACTACACCGTGATAGATTTGGACCGCGAGTTCGTTTGGGAAAAACGTATCGGTATGAACAACCGCTTGGATTGTAATTGATTCACCGACAGCGTGTGCGTGAACATTTTTTTGTGATGTCTCTGTTTTTTCGTTAGTTGTTCGTTCGTCAATTTTTAAGTTATTCCAATGTTTTTGTATGTTTGCTTTCCAGTTTGCGAGAGCGATGCTGCGTTGTGCGTTATCGTTGTTTAGTTTTGTCCATCTTTTGTGTGCGGGAAAATAGAGGCGTTCAGCATATTCTGCGACCATTCGTTTTGTGTTGAAGACGGGTGCGAGTAGTTGCATTGCGAATTTCATCTTTGCGACCCAACCGTAGGGTATATCATCAACTGGGTGTCGGTCATAGAACAGGGGTACAACTTCGTTTTCGAGCAGGTCATAGATAGCGTTTGCGTGTGCTTTATTAATCGCTTTTTGGTCTTCAGCTTCTGGAGTTGCGTCAATAGTCCATCCACCGCCGAGTTTTTCGGCTTCAGCCCACCACCCATCAGACATACTGAGATTGAGTGCGCCGTTTGCGGCTGCTTTCATTCCGCTTGTGCCACTTGCTTCGTTGGGAGGCATAGGTGTGTTTAGCCATACATCAACGCCTTCAACGAGGTAGCGTCCGACACAGATGTCATAATTTTCTATGAATAGGATTTTATGACGGAAGCGTGATTCTGCGGCGATGCGGTGTATATGTTGAATTAGGACTTTACCTTCATAATCGTGAGGGTGTGCTTTACCTGCGAAGATGAGTTGCACGGGTCTCTCTGTGTCGTTGAGAATTTTTTCGAGTCGGTCAAGGTCGTTGAAGAGGAGTGTTGCGCGTTTATATGTTGCGAATCTTCGTGCAAAACCGATTGTGAGAGCTTCGGGATTTAGTATTTTTGCAGTTGCCCCTGTTTCTTGATGTGTTTCCTGTTTTGTGAGGCTATGCTCTGCCTGTTTTCGGCGTTTTTGGCTTTGTCGGTGTAATGCGAAAGCGATGAGTCGTTCGCGTCGGCGTTCATGCGTTCTCCACAGTTCTGTATCTGGAATATGTGATATTTGTGTCCAGACATCTTGGTTTGTGAGGTCAACGATCCATTTTGGACCGAGGTATCTGTTGAATAGGCTTTGCATATCTTCAGACACCCAGGAACGTGTATGTATTCCGTTTGTGATTGCTTTGATTGGGACTTCATGGATGGGAAGATTGTTCCAGAGTGCGTTCCACATTTTTCGTGAGACTTGTCCGTGTAATTGGCTGACTGCGTTTGACATTGTTGAGAGTCGTAGTGCGACTAATGCGGGACTGAATTCGCTGGTGTTATCGTTAGGATTTTTTCTTCCTAATCCGAGGAATTTTTCTTCAGAGATTGCGAGTCCGCTCAAGTAATTTTTAAAATAATGCATGACTAAATCGGGTGGAAACCAATCAATGCCTGCGGGGACTGGTGTGTGTGTAGTGAAGATATTGCCTGCGGTTGTTGCTTCTCGTGCCTCGTCGAACGTTATGTCAGTATCATCCATCAGTTGTCGTATTCGTTCAAGAGCTAAGAATGCTGCGTGTCCTTCGTTCATGTGGCAGACGGTGGGTTTAATTCCGATTTCGGACAAAACCTTGTATCCGCCGATTCCGAGTAGTATTTCTTGTTTGATTCGCATGCGTTCGTCGCCGCCGTAGAGGTAATCTGTGATGTCGCGTAGTCCGGTATTCTGGTTTTCAGGAATATTTGTGTCCAATAGGTATAGTGAGGTGCGTCCGACTTGTGCGCGCCAGACTTTTGCGATTGCTTTTCCTTCAGGGTACTCAACTTCAATCAGAAGTTGGCTACCATCTGGTTTCAGTTCAGGTTTAATTGGCATGTTGTAAAAGTCATTTGTTGGGTAATCAGCCATTTGCCATCCGTCTGATGTTAGCGTTTGGCGGAAGTATCCGTGTTGATAGAGTAGACCGACACCGACAAAGGGCAGTCCGAGGTAGCTGGTGGATTTTAGGTGGTCACCTGCTAAGACGCCGAGTCCGCCTGAGTAGAGTGGCATGCATTCAGTCAATCCGAATTCCATTGAAAAGTATGCGATTTTTATATTCTCCAGAGATTTTTCTTGAGCATAATTTTCGAACCACGATGGTGAAGTTAGGTATGCTTTAAACTTGTTGTGTATGACATCAAGGTGTGCTAAAAAGACTTCGTTTTGTGCGGCGGTTTGTAGTTTTTCCTGTGAGATTTTTCCGAGCATTGCGATGGGATTGTGGTATGTTTCTTCCCAGAGTTCAGCGTCGAGGTGTCGAAAGAGGCTGAGTGCGTCGTTGTCCCATGTCCACCACAAGTTTAATGCCAATTCCCGCAAGGGTTCAAGATTTTTTGGGAGTGTTGGCACTACGGATAATTGGCGAATTGGCTTCATTCTGCGGCGTTCTCCCAGTTTGTGATTGTTGCGATCTTATTTAGCATGAAATATGTTGCTCTTTTTCGTTTTTCTATGTTGAGTTTTCCTTCTCGTGCTAACCATCCGATGCCGAGGAGGACCATTCGTTCGGTTTTCCTCAGTTCTTTTGTTAGTTTTCCGATTGATGCTTCGTCATTTTTTTCAAGGTACTTCCAGATTTCACCTGCTGTTTTTCCGATTTCGTCAAACATTTTTCCCTCCAGTTGAAGTGTGATTTTTGTGCATGTTTCTATTGTAATTATACTTTTATTTAGATGTTGTGTCAAAGATTTATAGCAAGGTTATTTAGTTTTCTATATTTTTCATAGTATTTTGTTATACCGTTAATATTTTGTAATACCATCTTGTCCATGTCTTTAGTTCCGTAGGAACGATATGTTTATAGAAAATGTTTTCAACACCAATAGAGTTCCGTAGGAACGATATGTTTATAGAAAATGTTTTCAACACCAATAGAGTTCCGTAGGAACGACATAGAAGAATACACATATCGTCCTTATGGGACTAAAGACATGGGGAGGGTAATCGTTATCTATAAGCATATCGTCCTTACGGGACTAAAGAGCGATATTCAGTTTTCAATAAATTAATATTGATGCGTAAAATTCGGTTAGGAAACCGAACCTGGGTATTAACTTTCAGTAAATCTCAAGAACAGAAAACTCTTAAAACTGAATAACCCTGAATTTATAGGTGTGTCATAGTTTTTTGTTTGGTTCTCGTGTTTTTTGCGGAATCGCAGATTACGCGGATAAGATATTTGCATTAGGTTTTTTGGCTAGTTTTTTTATCTGAACCAGGATTTCCAGGATTTACAGATTTTCAGGATAAGACCTCTGTATTAGGTTTTTTTGCTTGTTTTTTACTCTGAACCAGGATTTACAAATCAACGGCATGAATGCTATAAAGCATTCCCAGGTATTTACAGATTTTCAGGATAAGACCTCTGCATTAGGTTTTTTTGCTTGTTTTTTGTCTGAACCAGGATTTACAGGATTTACAGGATTTACAGATTTTCAGGATAAGACATTTGCATTAGGTTTTTTTGCATAGAATAAGCATTTTCTTATACCATTTTCATGTGATAATGTCTCATTATCACATGAAAATGGTATTATAATTGGTGTGGGGTGCGGATGGGAGATTATGTGGGGATGAGGACAAGGGTTTTCTAATAGATATACATTGGATTTGGGGGATTGTCTGAATCTGGATTGCGGATTCTGTCTGAACCGGGATTTACAGGATTTACAGGATTTACAGATTTTCAGGATTTACTTCATCAAGGATTTTTGATGTGTGCATTTCGCGTCATACATGATTCAGAAATCGGGGTTGAAAACCCCTCCCACAAGAGGTCAATATCCTTAGATTGACGTTTATGGTGGGGTTAGGAAACCGTACCTACCTTTGAAAAAAGATAAAATTCCGTTAATTGGTATAAATCCTGTTCAGGAAAATCCCAAAGTAATAGGACGGTTGAATTTTCTAACCGAGTCAGACCATCGTTTAGAAGATTGATTGAGATTGTTGGGAAGATGGAACGAAACTATCAGGATTCATCGTCATCTCTTGTATTGGTTAGCGTCTCACAGAATTCACGAGCTTCTTTGACTGCTTCCGCATCTCCGTGACATATTTCTATAACTTTCAGGATGTCTGATGGGAGTTGTGTTAACAACAGCTTCCATGTGATGTCACCTGTACCTGGCGGATGGTATGGATCAAGTTCTTGTAGATCATACAGTGTAGCACCAATGGTGTGTTCACTGTAAGCATCAATCCATTCATGTGACCAACAGAGACCGAGTTTTTCCTGTAGTGCAGCATGTCCGACATTGTGCCAATAATGCATTGGACTGCCGTAGAATTCATTGATAAATAGTTCTACTTCATCAAAATTAGGGATTTGGTAATAGTGCGGTTGATTTTCAATAGCGATGCGGAGTTCCATTTTTAAGGCGCGTTCATTTAGTTCGTCGAGGCTTCTCAAGACTGCATCGCGATGTTTTTCTTCTTTGCGTTTTCGCCACTCAGTTGCTTCAGTCACCTTTTTACTGAAAGCTTCAAATTCGCGTTCTCCGTAGTCGTAAAGGTCGGTCATCAGTGACGATCTGTCGTTAGTATCAACTTTTCCAAGTCGTAGCAACACTGTTGTTACTTCCATTTCAACCGCAAGTTCCATTGTCTGACTAGTTCTACGAATTGCCTCTTTGCGTTCATCGTTATCAAGACTGGATAGGAGGATGATGTCATTTTCGGCTTCAACTATTGGGTTTCTGGGTAGGACTGGACAGAAATTCTGTATAACACAAGGTGGTATTTGTCCAATTTGACGAAACAACGGATTGAGTTGTTGGATCTGTTCAAGCGTGAGATGACGACTGAGTGCGATGGCTTCAAAACCGAGGTCCTTCAATTCATCAAACAGTGATGCGCCGTCCGGTTGCTTCAAAGCGTTCCACATTGTAGAGATTGCTAACATTGTTTTCAATAGTTTTCGGGGTAAATATAGCGTTTGTGTTGAAAAAAGGTTTTGGTATTACAATTACTCTGTTGTGTTGTTTTTACCAGTTATTTTGATTACATTTCGTCCTTTAACTTTGATTTTGCCTTGTGCGTATTGTTTGATAACTTTTGGGTAGAGTTTATGTTCCTCAATTTGAATTCGTTTGTGTAGACTTTCTTCGTCGTCTATATCGTAGACTGGGACAACCACTTGTTCAATAATAGGTCCAGAATCGACACCTTCGTCAACAAAGTGGACGGTGACTCCTGTAACTTTTGCTCCGTAAGCCAAAGTATCATCAACGGGTGTTGCCCCTGGAAACGCTGGGAGTAGACTGGGGTGTACGTTAATAATCTGATTGTGATATTTGCGTACGAATGGGGGTTGGAATATCCTCATAAATCCAGCGAGGACAATTAACTCAACTGCGTAGTTATCAATATGTTCTGATATTGCCTCATCAAACGCTATTCGTGTATCAAAATCGTTTGTTTTGACAATTTGTGTTGGTATTCCAACGTGCTTTGCGCGTGTTAAGGCATAAGCTTCCTGTCGGTCACTAATTACGACTGCGATTTCAATGTCGCTGGTTTCGTCTTGGTGTAGCTGCTCAATGAGGGTTTGCAGATTAGTACCGCTGCCTGAAACGAGTACCGCAATATTCACTGTTTATCTCTTTCTATGTCACAGAACATGTAGTAACACCATTACCAGTTGGTGTTGTTAGTTATGTGTCCTTCTGGGATCGGGACCCACATGCCCCCAGTTTTATTTGCCGCTTCTACCTGAAATTTACCATAAGTTCCGATGACACTGACGACGATATGTTTATCCATCAAATATTGTAGCGTCCCTGAAGTTTGGATGTTTTCATCTAAAGGTTCATCGGTAACGAGGATGAGATGCGTTTGCGCCTTCTGACGTAATTTTATTCTCCGTAATCCTTCAGGAATAGCATGTAAGAGGTTTTCATTGTCTTGGCAAGGTAACGCAACGATCTTTCGTATCTGTTCAAGTGTCTGTGGTGGATTGAAGGCGTTCACGATGTTCATGGAGGTGCGTGTCCGGAACCTAACGACACCTATCTGATAGTCAATGAGTGCGTTATCCCAGTCTCGAACCCAAACATCCAGTTGGTTTAGGAATTTAGGTAATTTATCTTCCATGCTTTTACTTCCATCAATAAACAAAACAATATCCACAGGGGATTGTGCGTGTTTTTGTAGTACGGATTTACCGATTTTTTGAGCATCTTTCCATTGTGCCTTTCTAAGCGATTTTCCTTGACCCTGTGGTGTTTTTTGTAGTGTAAATCGAGCTTGTTGTTTCCTTGGGTCTTGTGGAATTGCGTGCCATTTTCCATCAGTTGCTGCTGCGAGGTTTTTGTGTTCTTGGCTTGGGAGTCCGAGCACATTGACATAGACTCCATATTCATTACACAACCCTATTATATCGCTATTTTTCAACCCTTCAAAACTGGTGAATGGTTCATCTGTGACAATTATAAGATGTTTCTTAGACGTTGCTCGGAACTTCATTTCATTGACAGTTTTTGCGATAGCATCTAAGGCATTTTCGTCACCTCGCACTTGAATAGCGAGGATACTGCGTTTGAATTCGGATGCGCTTTGTGTCAATTGTAGCACTTCAATATCGTTTTTCTTCTGACGTGCGGCAAATTCTGTTAGACCGAGTGCGTAGTCAATACCAGAAGATTTATAGATATCAACCATGTCTACGAGATGCTCTGCGACAGATTTGATATTATCTCCCATACTTCCACTTGCATCAATGACAAAAACGACATCAATAGGGCCACCTTCAGCGGTTTCAACGATTTGATGTCCGAGTTGCTGCATGACAGTCCCGAAAGGCACATAAGGTACTGAGGGTAAGTCACCTTGTGTGTTTCCTAAATTGAGTTTAACATCGTCATCACCGTAGGATGCGTCCGGTACATCAAGGGAAGAACGGATAGGTCTGCGTTGAACGCCTGGTGCGCCTGAACGTTTTGTGCCGAAAGAACTGCCGACTGCGGGTTCAGAAGTTTCAGTTCTTGATAATCCATTTTCCACATCAAGTAGTGTGTCACGTGCGGTGCTAATATCCGTTTGTATCTCTGGAGTTGTATTGGTTTCTTTGAATCTTGCATCTTCTGTAATTACATCTACGATAGGAGTATTCGTGGGTTTGAACTGAATTTGTGGCGTAATCGCTTCCACTTGAGCGAGAGGTTTTTGTGCGGGTTCAAATATATTTGTTTTTCGCTGTTGTAAGATTGGTGGTTTATCTGGTTTTGTTGTCAGTGGTGGTTTCGGTGCGATAGTAAGTGCCACATCCAGTTTATCCTGAAAAGATAATAGGGGTTGGTTACGCACTGAAAAATAAAATAACATAGTTAGAAGGATGACGTGCAGTATCATTGATATCAACAATGCGTGGCGCGTTATAGATTTCACAGCACGATGTGTCATAAATTTCATGGTGTACACCGATTATTTTATCTATACATTTCCAGAGGACACTATGTGTATCTGTTCCTGCATAGTTTGCAAGTTGCTTATATTTAGCAACCGAGGTTATTTCTCAAGCATGTGTAAATACCTACGTATCGTTGAACGTCTTTGAATTCAGTTTCTCAACGGATCTTTAGGAAACGTTTAGGTTGATCTTGTGGAATGACTTCAAATGAAATAAGTTTTTCGTCGTTAACTTCTGATGCTTCAGCATTGGACTGGTTAAACGGATTTAGTTTTTCAATTTTGGGTGAATAGAGCGTTACACCTACCATCATTACTACGCCGAATACAAAGCCTGTCATATAAAGTGGATTATATGCACGAATGTTACCACGTATCCAGGATTTCATATTCTCAACTGCAGAACCTATACGGTTAATCACTGATCGTTGAGCATTTTCATAAGTTTGCATCGTCTTTACACGCGACATGACGTTTGACAGAAAATATTCAGAGGTATTGACAGGTTCTAAATAGTTGAGAAGTTTATCTGTTTGTTGAATTGTAGCGTATCGGTCGGTACAATTCGCACACCGTTTTAGATGCCAACGGATAATATGCCGTTTCCATGTTGGCAGTTCGTTGTCAAAGTAGGCTGAGAGTTGTGATTGATAGTTTTGGCAGTTGTTTATTTTAGATTTGGGCATTTACACTTTCTCCTATTCCAACCTTGATAAGCAATTTTTTCATGTTTTGTCGTGCTCGGTGGATTAGTGATTTTACTGCTCCGACAGAACAGTTTAGTATTTCAGATATTTCTTCATAACTAAGTTCTTGGTATGTTACCAGCGTCAATGCTAAACGTTGATTTTCAGGGAGTTGTTTCAGCGTTTTTCTGATAAGTTGTTGCCGTTCTTTTTTTTCATATAGGATGTCGGGTTGAAAACGTGTATCTACCATATATTGAGAATGATAAACATCCTCATTTTCGTCAACCATATCTTCCAGATAGTAGGTTTTTCGTCGTGCGCGATTTCGGATTTCATTTCGGGACAAATTGGTTGCGATCGTGTAAAGCCAACTTTTAAAGGAGGCTCTTGGTTCATAACGACTTGCGCTTTTGTAAACCCGTAGAAACGTCTCTTGTGCTAAGTCTTCAGCGCGATGAAAGTCGCTGATAATATAATAGATATAGTTTACAAGTGCATCTTGATACCTTCTGACAAGCAGCTCAAACGCACTCATATCACCTTTACGACATTCTAACATTAAATCTTCATCAGAAACAATCATAATGTTCTCCTGTCAATGCAGAGATGTGTTTAGCACTCTCATAGGGTGTCTGATTTATTCTTCTTCCGTGCTTGCTTTTTTTGTTGACTGGTGATCTCTTGTAGGTGTAAACTTCAGACGCATTGCTGTTTTAAAGGCTGTGATCGCTTTTCGTCGCTTTCCCTGAATTGAGTAAACGGCTCCGAGTTCAGAATGCAATTCTGGGTGATTCGGAATAAATTGGATTGCTCGTTCATAGACGTCAATAGCCTCATCGTAACGCTTCAACATTCTATAGATCGATGCAAGATTGATATACACAGTGATTTCAGTTGGTTCACATGTAATTGCTTTCTTGTAAGCATCTATTGCTTTCTCATAGTTGTCTAACATGAAGTATGCTAAACCGAGATGAAAATGTGCTTCAGCGGATTCACGATTATGTTGAATGACGAGAAGGAATTCTTCAATTGCTTTTTTGTAGTCACGAGCATTTAGGGCATCCGCTCCCTGTTTTAGATGCTTTTCTGCGGTTTGGTGGTGATGAATATCCAATCTGCCACTTTGTATAAACTTGTTTTGCAATCTTTCAGAAGAGATAGTTGAATCATCACGTCGTAGGGAGGAGTTCACGGTTTGAATTTTATCTGCTGCATTGCTTTTTTTGTTTCTCATCTGTAAACTCCGTTCTCCATTCACTGAGCAACTATTATAACATTAACACCTATGTTCCAAAAAAGTGGCATTTTATTAACAACCAGAACTTACGCAGTTTTCATGATTTAATCAAGAAATGTGCTGAAAATGATGTAATTTTCAGCATTATTTATGTTTCCAGTGCGCTTACAAAGCACCAAATCAACGGTATGAATCATGGAGCATGCCATACGCGCATGCTTCTTTAGGCATTCCCCGTCTACCGCTGGGTGCATAAGTCCTGAAAAACTTTTCTTCGTTGTACGGGAACATACATCAATGTGCAATTCTAAACCCTATGACAAATTCTGCGTAGTTTGCACTAAAAAAATCAAAACTGGTACAGGTACTATAGTCATGGTTGTAATACCATGCACCCCCGCAAGCCACACGGAAGTTTTCCTCATTGTCATAAGGGGTATTTGTCCATTCCCAAACATTACCTATCATATCAAAGCATCCGAATGGACTGGTACCGTCCTTAAATGCTACGACAGGCGTAGTGTCTTCCGCTCCCAACTCGGCAGTATTGCACCGTGGTTTATCTATTTCGTTCCCCCATGGAAAAAGTCTATTATCTGTGCCGCGCGCTGCGTACTGCCATTCCGCAAACGATGGCAATCTACCTCCGTAATATTCCGCATAAGCTTCTGCATCTTCGCAACTTACCCACACAACAGGATGGTCACCTTTTAGTCCGTATATTTCATAATTTTGTTTTGGTTTCTCCATCCAATCTTTTGGCATCTTATGTCCAGTTTCCTGAATGAATCGTTGATATTGAGCATTGGTTACGGGGTAGACACCTATTTCAAATGCGTCAATTTCCAGCGGGTGACATTCTTCACCGATGCGTGCCGTTCCTGTAGGAATAGATATAGTAACATCTAAGATTTTGAGTGCTGCCTTGCGCACTTCCTGTTCAGTATCAGCGAGTGCATATCCTAATTGTGAAATAGTCTCTCCGACAGGTGGTGTTGTAAGTTGTAGTGCTTTCTCCCATCCTAAATCGGTGTTTAACAACAATTTGACAGCATCGTAGAGTGAGTCGTTGTAATGCCAAGTCCAGTAATCTTGAAGCAGTTGTTGAAATGCCTCTGGGTTATCACTTTCAATAAGTGCAATTCGGGATGCTTTCGGCTTTTTGACATCTAATAATATATTCTTCAATTCCAACACCGTCTGACTTTTTCTTGGTTTGAGATTAACTTTATATTCCACATCGTGAGTTTCATCCCAATAATCAGCAAGACTATGTGTATCCCAAAATTCACCAATTTCCTCTGGTGTGGCATCAGGTGAAGGCATTGGGTCTCGTTTTTTATCTTTTTCTCCCATCATATCTCAGTCAGTTCGCTTGCCTTTGGAAACAAAACGGAAGTAAGGACGATTAGCTAAGACTGCTTCAACTTCCGTTGTTTTTACACCGTGTTTGATTGTTAATTTCTCAACAAATTGCGGTAGTCATCACCTCATCAATCTGCAAGTTTTTTCCTATTTTATCTAAAATTAGATTAACGTTGGACAAGATATTAAAAATTAATTTGAATGTCTTGTTTTTACAGTATTATACCACATTTTCTGGGAAGATGCTATATCTTGTAAAATCGTTATTCTGTCATACTATGGTAAAATTTTAAAATAAGGTTACATTTCTAAAATTTACCATATTAACTGTTATGTAAGTATTCTATTCTTATAGGTAGGCATTCCCAGGGTCGCTCCTACCAATGCGGGGAACGGTCACGACCAGGAGGTCGCTCCTAGCTGTGCAAGTTTGTAAGCGCACTAGCACATCAAGTCCCAACAGAGCGCTTACAAGCACGCCTACCGAGTGAGAAATATTTATTACCGAATTAATAAATTAATCTTCATACGGGACTAAAGAACGTACCAACTAATGAAGGATACTCACATAAATCTTTGTTTATGTGAAGCAATTGGTTACTAAAAGTTATTTAGCTCAACTCGTAAAATAAATCTTCATATAGTTTGTGTTATTGTAAACCGCCTTTCATAATAACGATTAATACGACATTAATGTTTATAAATGGTATAGAACTTGTGGCCATTGTGATTGATGGTAAACTGTGCAATTATACAGACTCAAAATAGTTATGAACCAAATGCGTTGGCGACTGCTACGAGATCGAGGATATTTACATTGCCGTCGTTGTTTACATCTGCTGTGTCGTTCTCTGTTCCGAAGACGTTAGAGACGACGACGAGATCAAGGATGTTTATTTCACCGTCTTGATTTACATCTAAGTTTGTGGTCGCGGATACGTCTTCTACTTCAAATCTGACGATTTCGGTGAAGTCTGCGGTAAGGCGGTTATATGCCCGATCAGCTACTATCATTTGCGCAAGTCCCCACGTTCCTGGGACGCTGCCAACTGGTAATAGGATTGTCTTGTCGTATGTCTGAAAGATTGTGGGGTCGCCTTGAAAATAGAGTTTATGCGGATATGGAGCCGAATGCCCGAATTTGTATACGACACCTTGCGGGTCTCGCAACAATATATCTGCATTTTTATATCCACTAATATTGTCTTTTATCTTGAAAGTGATAAAAACGTGTGTCTCACCGTTGGGATCATCGGGTCGCGTGGGTTCTGCGGTTATGGTAATGTTGTTTAGGTCGAGTTCGGGTGGTGTGAAGTCGGGGTTTTTGGTTTGAATATCAATGGTTGCGGGTGGTTCGTCATTTAGTATTTTGACGTGTGGCACCCATGCTTCTGTGTAATATGGATGTGTGAAAAACACGTCGCGGATATTGCCTGCAACATCTACCATACAGATCCGATTCAACTGATATGTCCCGGTAGGCATATAATCAGCAATTTTTATTTCAACGCTGGCGTTGCCGGTATCATTGTCAAATACGCCGTAATCAAAACGACTGTAAGTTTCGGTGTGTTCGTCGTTCATGCCCGCACAAACGCTTTTTACGCCGGTGTCTTCAATATATTCCCATTGGGCAGTTACGACTTGATAGGGTCTCCCGTCTTCATCTGCTTGTGATAAAGATAGTGTCATAGAGTTTTTGACATATTCTGGTGGATTACAATCTGCAAGTGGATTATCAACATAGAGTACCCATCCGAAATCTGCAAGTCCGTTATGGCGTTGGTTCTCGTTGGCATCTTTTAAAGTGATTGTGGCGGGTGTCCAGTATGCGTTTGCAGCGTATTTTGATAACGTGACAGGATAGCTGCGTAAAATGTGTCCTGCGGTAATGCGATTTCCGTTTTCGTCTACCGGATAGAAGCCGATGTCAAAATAAGTGCTTTTCTCGCTGTAGACTCTGGCATTTGCGCTGTGTGCTGTGTCAAGATCGCTCTCACTATGGATTTCTATTTCTACTGTTATCTGCTTGTCTTGTTCAGGTTCACCTGTGACGTTTATGTCTAGGCGGACGATTCGCCCTGGATACACATAATCTGGATATAGATTGTATACCTCAAAAGTGAGATCCTCGCGTATTTCTGAGATGTATCGTGTGCCGTGCATGATCCTGTTCTGTATAAACTCGTATTTTGCGGGTGAACGGGATCGGAGCTTGTCGGGACGGATAATGTAAAAACTGATACTCTCAGCCATATCTTCATTTGGTGAATGTGCGTGCGCATAGGCTGATACAAATTCTGTCTGTTTAGTGGTGAGCCATTTATCAGGATCGTCTGGATTTTTATACCAGCCGCCTAATTCTATCCAGTCTTGTTTCAACTGTTCATCAAAGAGATGTGCCCACAAAAAGTGTGCTTTTTCGTGTAGAATTAGGCGATGTGTGTAGTCAAGATTCCCGGCTTCAAATGCGCTATCCATAAATTCGATATATCCGGAGCCTGTCCACGCAACTGCGGCTGCTCCTGGATATACTGGGTTGTGTATACCGTCTAAACGTCTAACGAGATATTTAAGACCTTGTATTTTGTGCATGCCGGCTGGCATTTCCTCAAACATTGATATTATAGCGATTAATTCTCTGTTCTTGAATTCTGAGAAACGACCAGCATGTTCAGCTGTTGTGTATCTCGTGAGTTCGACGTAGTCTGGCACGTCTATGCTCACTGAAAACCTTTCCCGCAGTATACGTCTGATTGCGTTTCTGTCTGCACCGTGATCAGTTATAAATCGCACGACAGCATGATGTAGTCGTTTTGAGAAGTATCTACCGCGCACGCCTTCAATTTCTGCTAATAGGGGTGTTGCGTGGACGAATGCGTCTGCGGCAATGGTTACGAGTCGGACTTCGCCGTGAAATTGTATGTTGATGTCATCTTGAATATGTTGGTTAGTAAGTGTCCACATGGAAGCGGGCACTTTTGGCTCGGCGTCGGCTAAATTATTTGGGATTTGTGGTATTGTTTCGAATGTCTCAAGTAGCCTGTATGCGTGTGCTGGACTCCAATCATCTGTGAGATGGACGGAGTATTTTTTCATGAGCTGTATGGCTGCACTGTGGGGTGGGATTTCTACCTGTTCGTCTAATATTTCGACGTGGATGAGTTTGACGATTGTAGAGATGTCTTGTCCCTCTGGAGTTTCGTCAAGTTCCCAGTGGTAGGTGTAGGCGAGGCATTTGGTGACAAGAGAGCTGAGGATTGTGAATGTTAAGACAAGAAATAGGTTTTTTATGTGTGTTGTTTTGTGGGTCATAAATGGATCCTTTTTTAATAATCTTTGTCATAATCTCCCTTTTATAGCATGTAGTCGTTGTGATAGTTAATAGACATTATAACTAATCTGAAAATGTCAGCTGTGTTTTTATTAGACATTATGTGAACGACTTGTGCCAGTTAACATTTTGTTTTGTTGGTCTTCACATATATTTGCATTAGTGTATCAACATAGCGTCCCTACTGGACTAAAGAAGGTGTCAATATAAGTGAAATAACGAAAATTCATTCTACTTGTGTGAATAACATTATTACAATATGTTATTCAGCAAAACTCGTTAAGGTACCAACTGGACTTTGATAGAATCGTCACCTTTTTGAACCATCTCAAAGGCAGTGAGATAGTCTTCCAAAGGTAATTGATGGGTGACCATAAGGCTTACATCAATTGCACCGCTTTGAATATAATCTATTGCAAGAGGATACGCGTAGGGACCTAAATGAGAACCGTGAATATTTAGTTCTTTTGTATCACCTATGATAGTCCAATCAACAGTTACCGGTTCCCGCATGACACTGAATTCTACGAAGGTACCCGCTTTGCGGATCATGTGGAGTCCCTGTTCTACTGCCTTCGGATGTCCCGTTGCTTCAATATAGACATCACAACCGTAACCATCCGTTAGGTCCAGGACCTGTTGAACTGCGTCCGTTTCAGAAGGGTTGATGATAGTATCTGCGCCTAATTTCTTTGCGACATTTAACCGTTGCGGGATAAGGTCAATAGAGATGAGTGTAGCTGGATTTTTCAACTTCGCCGCGCCGACCATGCCGAGACCGAGTGTGCCAGCACCTGCTACGACAACTACATCTCCGAACTCAATGTTACCTCGTTGAACAGCGTGGATGGAACAAGCAAGCGGTTCAATCATTGCTGCATTTGCTGTCGGTATGTCAGATGGCACCTTGTAGACAAGTGAACGTGCAGGAAACTTCATATAGTCTGCCATGCCACCGTTGACAATTGGTTGAAAACCGTAGATGTTATGGACTTGACAGAGCCAGTACTTGCCTGTTTTGCAATAACGACATTCCCAACACGGTACGATCTGTTCTGCTATTGCTGTGTCTCCGAGTTGCAGTCCGTACTTTTCACCTGCACCTTCCCCGAGTTGAACGACTTCTCCAATAAATTCATGCCCAGGGATGACAGGGGTTTCCACATAAGGTTTTCGGAGTTCATCACCCCAGAATAGAGGTGCGCCGCTATAGCATTTGATGTCACTTGCGCACACACCACATGCATTGACCTTGATAACGACTTCACCGTGACCTGCTTGAGGTACTGGCACCTCTTCAAGTTGATAGTCCATTGGAGCATGGCACATTATCGCACGCATCGTTTCTGACATCAAATTCTCCGGTGATGAGTAAATTATGCTGCTTTTCGCTGAATAAGTCTTCTTCTTGCACTTTCACGTGCCAGTCCAACATCCAGTGTTATATGCCTATCTTCAGTAATGCCGAGATTGATAGCGTGTGCTGTTTCAAGGTTGAAACCCCATTCAATCCATTCAGGCATGTCTTGCTCAGGAATATCTCCTGCCACGACAACCTTCATAATACTAATGCCTTTTCCGAGTTTATATGCGCGTTGTATATATTCAAGGTGTTTATCAAGTGGTCCGCCTTCCAACATCCTACCTTCCTTGTTCGCTGTAGTGAGGATAACATCAATCTCTGGGTGATCGATGACAGCATCCATCACGTCGCCAGTATATATGTGTGTGGAACAGCCGATGACACGGATTTTACCGGCGGTTTTTGCTTCTCGGAATGCGTCAAACGCGCCCTCACTTTCTCTGCTTGCTAAATCGTCTGGTGAAGAAATTGCGTGCAACAACATGACATCTATGTATTCTGTTTGCAGTTCACGTAATGCTTTTTCAATGCTTGCAGCTGCGCTTTCGTGATCTTTGTTGGCAGTTTTTGTTTGGATGACGATTTCATCTCGGTTAATCTGTTGGACTGCTTCACCGACATGCGGTTGCGTTCCATAACCTTCGGCGGTATCCCAAAATGTAATTCCTTCGTCAAGTGCTTTTAACATGAGCTTAGCACCCGCTTCATAGGTCTTGCAGGTGTTCGTGAGACGTCCTGCTCCGAAGCAGAGTCGTGAGATTTCCAATCCTGTTTTTCCATAAGTGAGATATTCCATGCCTGCCCCCATATTGTTAGATGTCTTCCATACACGTCAGATAGTTGGTCAAGTTAACATACATTACATAAATTTGATAAAAAATGCAACACTTTTTTCTGGCAACAAAACGGTTGATAAGGTATTATCTCATAAACATCTGACCAGATAGCATAACATCATTATGAAACTTACTGGACGTACCATTTTTGAAAACAGACCAATTGAAATTTCGTTTGCAAATAACAGTGTTCAATCCATACAAGAGATCACATCTACTGACAGTAATACATGCAGTAATACATGGATTGCGCCAGCATTGATAGACCTGCAAGTGAACGGTTTCGCAGGGTTTGACCTTAACGTCGCTACTGTCACAGCAGCAGACGTGTGTGCGATGGTGCGCGCACTATGGCAGGTTGGGACGGGGTTCTTATGTCCAACAGTGGTGACAGCATCTAATGTAGATACCAACAACGGTCTACGTGCAATTGTAAAAGCATGTAAGAAAAATAAAGTAATTGATCACTCTATACTTGGTATCCATCTTGAAGGTCCTTACATTTCAGCAGAAGATGGACCGCGTGGTGCACATCCGAAAGAACACGTTAGAGATCCCAATTGGAACGAATTTCAACAGTGGCAGGAGATCGCAGAAGGTGCGATCCACATCGTAACCCTTGCACCTGAAAGAAAGGGTGCGATTCCGTTTATTGAGAAGTTGGTTGCAAGTGGGGTAGTCGTAGCAATAGGACATACGAATGCTTCAGTAGAAGACATACGTGATGCAGTTAGGGCAGGTGCTAAACTCTCTACACATCTTGGCAACGGTGCACACGCACTCATCCCGCGTCACCCTAACTATATTTGGGAACAACTTGGTGCAGATGAGCTGTGTGCAAGTCTCATAGTTGATGGACATCACCTCCCACCAGCAGTTGTCAAGTCAATGATGCGCGCTAAAACGTTGGATAGATGTGTTCTCATCAGTGATGCTACAGCGTTAGCGGGAATGCCTACCGGAGCATACCAGTTCGCTGGACAATCGGTAGAGTTGAGTGCTGATCGGTGCGTCCGTCTAACTGGCACTGAGTATCTTGCGGGTTCTGCCATTGAGTTAGCGCGAGGTATTGAGAATAGTGTGCGATTTGCTGGTATTTCACTGACAGATGCAGTTTCATTGGCAACACGTAACCCCGCGCGTTTGCTTGGCTTGGATGAAAAACTTGACACCATCACAGAAAGTAGCACAACCGATCTGATTATATTTGAATGGGATGATAAGACTTGCGAAATTGAGTTGATTGCAACGATTTTGGATAGACAATTGGTTTATAATTTGTAGAAAGATTATTAATTTCTCTTTTTCTTGATTATTTCATCTTTTCATTATATAATACATATATGGCACAAGACTACGATAATATGGCGAAAAATCTGTTAACAGATTATGCCACCGATATCTCTCAGTTTGTCCTCGGCGTGACAGACGTTGAAGTGATCGAAAACATTGATACAGAACAGCAAATAATCGTTGGACAACGCACTGATAGCACCAAACGTATTCGTGTAAATAATCAAGACGCAATTTTACACATTGAATTGCAGCTTCGTGATAGCACGCAAAAACCGATGTGGGCACGAAACGCAGCTTATCACGGTTACCTTGTTGGTGAACATCAGTTACCTGTTTATTCTAATGTTATTTATTTTCACCCGAATGCGGGAAGAAACGACACTGGAATTTACAAATATAGTTGGCAAGGTTATGAGTATAAGTTACAGTATAAGGTGATCAGACTTTCTAAGATAGAAGGCCAAACGATCTTGGAAAAGCAGACCCCCGGATTGCTACCGTTCCTGCCGCTTATGAAACCCAAAACAGGAATGGATACAGAAAAGTGGGTTCAAGATTGTATTGATGCGGCAATTGCTGTCTCAACTGATCAACAGATGCAAAGCGATTTGCTCTGTGCTATATCTCTCTTTGGAAGTATAGTCCATGATGCTGAACTCTTCAAAAGACTCATATCGGAGGAAATCATGCAAGAATCTAAATATTACCAATTGCTTCGTGAACAATTCATTGCACAAGGCATTGAACAAGGCATTGAACAAGGCATTGAAAAAGGCATTGAAAAAGGCATTGAAAAAGGCATTGAACAAGGCATTGAAAAAGGGGCAAGGAATACTACAATTAGACACATTTTAGCATTGCTTGAAAGCAAATTTTCTGAAGATGCTGTCAGAAACATATCTGCCAAAGTTGAAAGTATAGATGATTTACAACGATTGGAAGAGCTGCTTATTACCGCATCAAAGGTGCAAAATCTTGATACTTTCCTAAATATGCTGGAAATATAACAATCTGTTATAAAACTACAGCGTATCTCATAAATGCGATTTTGTCCAAATTCACAGGATCGTGTGTCTGGTAATCGGGGTGAGGAACCCCTCCTACCATTTATGAGATAGGTTGTATCGTTCTCAGTAAAGAACCATGAACAATCTATGTGAGCGCGCAGGAAATCATGCAAGAATCTAAATATTACCAACTGCTCCGTGAACAATTCATTGCACAAGGCATTGAACAAGGCATTGAACAAGGCATTGAACAAGGCATTGCACAAGGCATTGAACAAGGGGCAAGGAATACTACAATTAGAC
The DNA here is from genome assembly GCA_963663765.2 of Candidatus Poribacteria bacterium. Lineage (GTDB taxonomy): Bacteria > Poribacteria > WGA-4E > WGA-4E > WGA-3G > MSPOR6. The sequence continues at coordinate 898,686 of CAXXUA010000005.1, forward strand.
ACATTTTAGCATTGCTTGAAAGCAAATTTTCCGAAGATGCTGTCAGAAACATATCTGCCAAAGTTGAAAGTATAGATGATTTACAACGATTGGAAGAACTACACTCCGCAGCATCAAATGTACAAAATCTTGATACTTTCCTAAATATACTGGATGTGTAACACACAGAGATAATTATGCTTACGCCTTTTTGTGGCAGATCATTGCAGTGATCCAACAGAAACGTTTAAGTAAAGGCAACAGACGTAATAATCTTCTATCAATCCATTTGAGAAATTGGAGAGACCACCGATAGAAAACGGGAATTGGAATTATCCTTTTCCAAAACAGCGCACCTAAAGAGAGGAGATGGAATTCACGGTGTTCCATCTCCTCAAAGTATTTGCCGATTGCTTCAATATCAGGAATGGCGAAATAATGTAACTCGCGAGAGTATTTGAGAAAAAGTTTGCGATAGAGCCACACGATCGGATGACTCCGCATGTTTTCCATGAAAATCGCTTTCCCACCCGGTTTGAGAACACGGTTACACTCTTTCGCTGTTTTTGGATGATCGGTGAACACCATCACAGATTTTGAGATGATAAAATCAAATGTATTGTCTGGAAAAGCGAGTTGAGTGGCATCCATCAAGGAAAAGTCAACTACATCAGCAACATTGTGTTGTGCTGTTCTCTCCTTTGCTTCCTGCAGTCGAAAAGGTAACAAGTCAATACCAACAACGGAAGCTCCCTGTTTTGCGAGCAACGTTGCAGTACCACCTGTCCCTGTTCCTAACTCTAGGACCTTTTTCCCTTCCACTATCCCCATTTGGTGTAGGACATATTCAAAGACAGGTTGATAATAGTCTTCCCACCAGAGTAATAGGTCAGTGTCAACAGTGCAGGTGCTATCTATTGGTTGCGATGCGTCAGGTTCAGGCAAACCTATATCTTCCCCATTTTCCGTAGGTTTTCAATACATTTCTCTGCACATTCCAGTGGTGGATAAGCATAACTTTCCTGCTCAACGACGTACCACTCGGTGCCACCGACGGTTTCGCATGCTTCAAATACATCATCCCAAGGTATATCACCTTCTCCGACAAGTGCCTTGTTGTTCGTTGCGGAGTATTCTTTCACGTGTACGAGTTTTGATCTGTTAGGGTACCGTTCAATGTATGTAACGTTATCTGCACCAGCGCGAAGCACGTGACCAGTGTCAATTTGTAGCACAACATCTTCTCGCGTATTACTAGCGAATATATCCCATGGCACTTCTCCATCCAGAGGTTTGAATTCACCCGTATGGTTATGGTAGCCAGTGAACATGCCTTGGTCAGATATTTTTTCTGTAATTTCGTTGAAAACCTTTGCTGTGTTTCGCCATGCTTCCAGTGAGTTGCTGTACTCCCCTCCCAATCCTGGCACAATCAGATAGGGGTTGCCGAGGATTTTGTTGAATTCCACTGTCTTGGCGAGTTGATCGCCAAGGAGTGTATTGATCCCAGTATGTGTGCCAACAACCTTTAAATCAAGGTCATCACACATACCACGTAACTCTTCTGCTGATCGGTCATAGTATCCAGCAAATTCAACGCCTTCATATCCCATCTGTGCAACTGCTTGTAGTGCAAGGGATAGGTCTTTTGCACAATCTTCTCTAATAGAATATAGTTGTAATGCTATCGGTATTCTTTCGTTCAATTAGGTTCTCCTTATTTGAAGTTGGTTTGCGAAAAGCTTCCAAGAAATTATATAAATAATCTTCTATCTACGTCATCGGCAAGTTGACAACTTTACCACTATCTGCGGAGACTAAACCTGCTTCCAAGATTTCTTGTGCGTCACGACTTATGTATGGGCAGCACAAACCATCTATCGGTTCTTCAGTTTCTATACAGTGAATGAAGTATTCAGCGGCATTCCGTTTACCTTCTGGAAGTGGATCGGGATCAATAACTTTCGCATCACTACCAGCAGGACTCAGGTTTACTTGGTTGCCGGTTACAGTTAATGCACCTTCTGTGCCGTAGACCACAGGATTTGGTGTAACATAACCTGTTTTTTGTGTCCACGATGCTTCGGTGATACCGAATGCGTTGCCGTATTTCATTAGGATAACAGCATTGTCATCGGGAAGCGGATAGTCTTTGACAAAGGTGCCGCGAAAGGCAGTTACCTGCTCTGGCTTTCCCAGTAGATAAGCGCACATGTCTGCACAATAGCAGCAGTAATCCATTAATGCACCTGCGCCGTTTTTCTCTTCATCGTACAGCCATTCGTAGAAGTAGCGAGAACAACCGATCTCTTTTGGACCGTTGTGTGCTGAACGCCATTTGAAATAGAAGACATCACCGATTGCACCATCTTGGATAAGTTTTATGGTAGTATTCAGTGCGGGGCTCCATGCAGTGGGCCAATTGATCATAAGATAAGTGCCAGCATCCTGTGATGCCTTGAGCATTCGGTCCGCTTGCGCAAGTCGGGCTGCCATAGGTTTTTCTGAAACGACGTGCATGCCTTTTGCTGCTGCAGCTTCAACAATCTCTGCTCCCGCGTTGTTTTCTGCACATGCCTGAACGATGTCCAATTCCTCTTTTTCCAATAGTTCCTGCCATGAGTCGTAGACGGTATCGACACCACTTGCTGCTTTGAATTGGTCGCGTAATTCCACGTTGACATCGCCTGCACCGACGATCTCAACATTTGGGTGTGCTTTCCAACGGTTCAACTCGCCCCACACATGGTCATGTACGAGTGAAGCAAAGCCAACGCGATAAGTTTTTGCCATAAGGTTCATCTCCAGTATTTAAAATTTTGTTTTGTTTAATCTTCTGCGCGAACTGCAATTTTTATTGCTGTTTCGCCGTTCAGACGGTATCCACCGTCAAGTGCCTTAAATCCATCTTTAACTTGTGAAAGCGGTATCTGGTGGCTGACCATGTCAGCAAAAGGTAAATCACTCTTTTCAAGGAGCGGAAGTCCACGCACAAAGTGCTCGTATTGACTTCCCCAGATCGCCTCAACACGAAGGTTTTTGCGCATAAGTAGTTGGTTGATATTGAAATCAATTGACCCCATATCCACAAAGTGTCCGACTTCAACAAAAGTGCCGCTACGTCGTGTGTAACCTAAGCCTTCTGGTGTTGCGGGTAGGAAACCTGCACATTCAAAGACAACATCTGCACCGCCTTTTCGAGGTGTTTCTGCTTTCACAAGTTCTGTCCGTTCTTCTGCTGTGGTAACTTCCTCGATATCAATAGTGACATCCGCCCCGAACCGTTTTGCCAGTTCCAACCGACCAGCAGGACCACCGACCATGATGATCTTTCCGGCACCGCTCAGCTTAGCACAAGCAAGCGTTACCAAACCGATGGCACCGGACCCCTGCACAACGACGGTATCCCCGAGTTGGATCTCTCCGCGCATCACAGCGTGTACACCGACAGTAAAAGGCTCAACAAGCACAGCAATCTCCGGTGATGCATCTGTTTTCATAAAACAGGTATTCGGGTAGGTGAGGTACATATAGTCAGCAAAACCTCCACGGAAATGTGGGGCTTCATCAGGATTCCATTGAAAACCGTAGCCACCGTAGTTAGTACCAGGTGCAAAGATAATCCTATCTCCCTCTTTGACCGGCTTACCTACGTAATCTTTTTCAACACCGTCACCTATCGCTTCAACGATACCGACATTTTCATGACCTAACAGGATCTCCTTTTGGAAACCGTTTTGCCAGTTGTGAAGGTCGGTGCCGCAGATACCAGACAACTCTTGACGTAGCAGGAGTGTGTTAGGGGCGGGTTCTGGCACCGGATATTCACGAATCTCAAAGTCTTTGCCGTACGCAACGACGGCTCTCCCTGTTCGGGGCATAGTTCACTCCTATATTAGTGTGAGGTAACAGCTGACATGTCAACCACGTCCTCACATATTTTATTCAGGACTTACGCAGTTTTCATGATTTGATGAAGAATTATGACGAAAATGGTGTAATATTCAGCATTTTTTCGGTTTCCAGCGCCAAATCAACGGTATGAATGCCTTTTGGCATTCCCCGACTACAAAGCGCGCCTACCGTTGGGTGCGTAAGTCCTGTTATTATACCAACGTAATCGGGTATTCCTAATATCTTCGTTTCTTCCGCGAAAGGATTATAAATATGAGGATAATCCCGCCGATGGTAATCCACAACCAATTATTTTTGAAAAAATCAAAGAATATGTTAAATGCGATCCAAGCACCAACTTCAATAACAACTATTAGTATCGTCTTACCCCATGGAAAATCTGCATTATGTTGTTTACGTAACCTATCAGCAAATAACCATGAAATACCTAATGTGCCAACAACCACCACAAAAAATAGCAAATGAACGATGCCTTGGATGCCGCTCAAAAGTGCGTACATGTTTTTTCTCCTCTTTAGGTTTTGTTATAATAGAGTCACCATATCATAAAAAGATAGTGATACGTGCTGACACTAAAAAATCATCTATTGATTGTGGATACGGTCAGGATGACTATAAACCGCCATACGTTCTCCTCGCATGAAACCGACTAACGTGAGATTTCCTTCATCTGCTAAGTCAACGGCAAGTGTAGAAGCAGCAGAAACGGCGGCAATGATAGGGATCCGAGCAAATAGTGCTTTTTGCACAATTTCAAAACTTGCACGTCCACTCACCATCAGAATGTGCTTTTCAAGAGGTAACATCTCCGATAGCAATGCTTGTCCGATAACCTTATCAACAGCATTATGCCTACCAATATCCTCTCTGACAATGAGAAGTTCACCATCTTCGTCAAAAAGCCCCGCTGCATGCAGTCCACCTGTCTTTTCAAATACTGATTGTGCTGCACGTAACCGATCATTGAGTTTGTAAAACACACTTTGGTTTAATCGGAAAACAGAATTTATTGGATCGACTTGGAGTTTAACGGATTCAATTGTCATTTTACCGCAAAGTCCGCAGCTTGCATTTGCATGAAAGTTGCGCTGCCACCCTTGTTTCTCAAGGTCCAATCCGTGGACTAAACGCACATTGACGATATTTTGCATATTCGCAGAAAAATCATTCTGTTCGTTAGTTTTTGTTGTGGCATTATCATCTTCGCAATAGGCTATAATTTCAATGTCGTCTACGGATTTGATAAGACTTTCTGTATAAAGGAACCCCGCAGCAAGTTCAAAATCATGTCCAGGTGTTCGCATCACGACGATTAGACTCTGTTCTCCTACACGAATTTCAAGGGGTTCTTCAACAACTAATTCATCTTCAGCGCATGTCGGTTCTGATTGATGCCAGCGAGTCACCTGTTTTGTGCATGTTTGTTGTTGCATGGTTAGCTAACTGATTTCTGATGTTGTCCAAAATGCTATTCTGATGCTTGTGTGACCTTCTGTTTTTCTATCGTCAACATGCCTTTTGTGGTCCCGATCCAAGCCCGATTCTTGTCAACGACAATACATTGAATTGCCAAGCCTTCTAATGCTATTTTCGGGTATCCGATAGTTCCCTGATATTCACCGGTGTGCGGATAAAAGATAGCGACATAGTCGTTCACAGCAACCCATAAAATCTGCGGTGTTTGCGCTGGTTCTCCATTTTCCTTATCATCAGGGGGTTGTGGATTCACCTTACCAACGATGCCAGTCACGTATATATCATCTGCTTCATCCTGTTCCTCAAAACCCTCTACCACAGAGTAAGACATAACACCTGATCCATCGGAGTTAGCTCGGAAAAACCCGTTTGTCATGATTTCAGGATTGTACCAAGAAAAAAGCACTTTCTCACCAACGACATCAAATTTGACAATCTGGCTTTCTTGAGCGATACGTGTAAAGTGTTGAGACTCCCAGAGTCCTATTTTCCGATTAAAAACAGCGATATTGTCACCAGATGTACCAACCCATACGACATCGGGTGTTAGTGCAATTGTGTGAACATCATTGGGAACCGGGTCGTTTCCATGATAGTGGAACAGTTCACCGTTCTCACGCACCTGCCGAACAACACCAGCATCTGTGGCGAACCAAATTTCCTCTTTATCTATTTTTATGTCCCGAATCCACATACTGGGTAAACCGTTGTTTAGTGTGTAATTTCGCGTTTGATGCGAATTTTTATTAAAATAGATGACCCCTTGATTTCGCGTGCCAACCCATACGCCAGAGTTATCTACTGCAATTGATTGGACATCTGGAACTTTTGGCACACTGTCGTTAATCATCCAGGCAGCAGGTTCATTCACTTTCCATGCACCAGTACCTTCAGTTTCGATTTGTGCTATCCCTTTCGGAGTGCCTATCCAGAGAGATGTACCATCAACTGCTATGGTTTGAATACTGGGATCGGGTAAATCTTGTATGAAGATGTTCCAAGCACTCGCTTGACGTATTTCATTTGCTTTTTCGGCTATCAAAGGATCATCGGTATTTTGCAGGACAACGTTAGCAATGTTAACCGCAAGTCCTCTTTCACCAGCCTGTAAATAGATGATTGCCCGTTTCAGGTGAGCTTCATCAACCCACTTGCTTTTAGGATAAATCCTGATGAACTGATGCAAGGTGTTTAGTGCCTTTTCCGTTTCGCCAGTTTCTGCTTGTAATCCCCCAATTAAGTAGACAGCTTTCTCATGTTCAGCAACATTAGGAAATTGCGATATTGATTTTTGCAACAACTCAAGTCCCGCAGCTGTATCGTTCAAATTTTCTACCAGCATGAATCCTGTCTGGTAGCTAAGACCTCCAGCAGATTGATGTTCAGGATAGTGTTTTAGTATCAATTGGTAGGCGTTAACGGCTTGGATAATATTCTCTGCAGCGATCGCAGTTTCTCCAATTTCTCGTAATTTCGGCACAAGGTCATAGTTCTTTGCATCTAACAGAGCAACAGATTTAAAACGTTGCACTGCTTTCTCAATATCTCCATCTTTCTTATATAGTAAACCGAGTTGATAATGTGCATCTACAAATTTCGGAGATTCCTCCAACGCCTTCTCGAATTGCCGTTTTGCTAATTCTGGTGCTTCTAAGTCTAACAGGTCGCGCCCATTCCGATAATTCTTCGTAGCCGCTTGGTCTGGCACATTTTCAAGATCCGAGATAAAACGGAGCGTATGCCCTTCTAATGGAAACCTTAACACCTGCTCGTTATATTCAATTTCAAAGTGTGTATCTGTAGAGTTACGCCAAAGTCCCGTGAGTCGGTCACCGTTTGGCATCTCTACGATGACGTATTGCTCACAGTTCGCCGTGCTTGTGAACAGCACAAAAAGCATAATAAGGCATATATAATAAAATCGAAGGTAAGTGTTCTGCATAAATTTCTCACTAATATCATATTGATAAGTTCAAGGATATATTATCAGAAACAACGAGAAATGTCAAGAACGTTTGGTGTGTTGAGTGTGTAAAGTTTTTGTAGAAACCCTGATATTATAGTAGATTTTAGAATTATTTTTACACATTCAGGTGTAGGAGGGAACTCCGATTCCCGACTATCAAGGCGTTCAGTCGCGATTCGGAGATCGAAATCAACGGTATGAATGCCTATTGGCATTCCCCGCCTACAGAACAAGTGTAAACTTAATTGTATATTTCACTATAAAAGAAGTATCTAAAGTTTCTATCAAAGCTTGCTTGACGTAAGGATTCTGTGGACATCGTAGGGGCGAGGTTTCCTCGCATGCGTAAAACCTCTGTTCGGGCGGGGAGACCCCGCACCATAAGCGTCAATTTAAGGATTTTGACGTATTGTGGGAGGGGTTTTCAACCCCGAATTTATGCGCTTTTCCTCTCAAATCGGGGTTGAAAACCCCTCCAACAAGAGAAATGACAACAATATTTTCTTAAATTGACGCCTATGGGGCGGGGAAACCCCGCACCATAAGCGTCAATTTAAGGATTTTGACGTATTGTGGGAGGGGTTTTCAACCCCGAATTTATGCGCTTTTCCTCTCAAATCGGGGTTGAAAACCCCTCCAACAAGAGAAATGACAACAATATTTTCTTAAATTGACACCTATGGGGCGGGGAAACCCCGCACCATAAGCGTCAATTTAAGGATTTTGACGTATTGTGGGAGGGGTTTTCAACCCCGAATTTATGCGCTTTTCCTCTCAAATCGGGGTTGAAAACCCCTCCAACAAGAGAAATGACAACAATATTTTCTTAAATTGACACTTATGGGGCGGGGAAACCCCGCACCATAAGCGTCAATTTAAGGATTTTGACGTATTGTGGGAAGGGTTTTCAACCCCGAATTTATGCGCTTTTCCTCTCAAATCGGGGTTGAAAACCCCTCCAACAAGAGAAATGACAACAATATTTTCTTAAATTGACGCCTATGGGGCGGGGAGACCCCGCCCCTACGCACAGTAACCAAAACTTTACACACCCCTATACATCTGTTTGTCTTGACTCATCCAACTTGACAGTATATAATATCTCTATATACGACTTATCTGACTGGCACGTAAATGAAAATATTAGGCATTGACACCTCAACCCCTATCGGTAGCGTTGCACTCATAGATGCGGAGAACATAGTCGCAGAGCATACACTCAATATTGTCCAAGCACATTCTTCCAGACTGATGCCAGCGATTGACAGTGTGTTAAAATGGGGAGAAGTTACACCGAAAGACTTAGACGGTTGTGCGGTTGGCATCGGTCCTGGGTCGTTCACAGGTGTGCGTATCGGCGTGGCAACAGCAAAATCTCTCTGCTACGCAGCTGATATACCCATCGTCGGCGTTTCCACTTTAGAAGCAATTGCTTATAACCTTCGGTGGACAGATGGACACGTCTGTCCAATTCTTGATGCACGCAGGAGTGAAATATATGGTAACATCTTCCACGGTGGCGCAGAATGGAAACGGCTCACTGACGATCTCTGTTTGCCGATTGATTCATTCCTTGATGAACTCAAGGCACATCTATCCCATGATAACGATGTCACCTTCGTTGGAGATGGACTTTCAAGTTATGGAGATGCGATCCATGAAAAATTTGGTAGTAAAGAGATAGTCTCGGGGTTGAAAACCCCTCCGACAAGAGAAAACGCAGTGCATTTCGCGGACAATATCTTTAATGTACCGCGCGGATCAACAATCGCAAAACTCGGTGCAAAACGCTTGAAGCAAGGTGATAGTGACAGTTATTGGACTTTGGTGCCGAACTATGTTAGAATTGGATTGTATTAAATACTCACAACCCAAACTGATACCTAATTAACCCGCCCGTTTTTTAAATGTCTCTTCTATAAGATGAACCGTATTTTCAAAAACACATCTACGCTGTTTAGTGCACACCTTATTGGTCGCCTCGGTTCACTGGTCCTAACGATCTGGTTGATGCCACGTTTTTTTTCGGAGAACGCATTAGGCGGCTACTTTGTTGCAATCGCATTGACAAACCTCATTGCGAGCATAACAGAACTCGGCATACATAACCCATTAATTCGGGAGATGACACTCAACCTATCCCAAACGCGCCACTACCTCGGCAATGCCCTCCTCGTCCGTCTTATCTTGTCCGTTATCGCTTATGCACTCATGATTATTAGCGCTATATTTCTCGGATATACCACAGTGATCGTGACAATGATTGTCTATTTAGGATTAGCAGAAATTGTCAACGGAATCGCACAACTCTATAGATGCGTATTTCGCGCACATGAGGAGATGAAATATGAGGCATTCACGGTGGTTGCTGAACGCGGAACGTTCTTTCTCGTTGGTTGTGCAGCAATTCTGCTTGGGTATGATTTGGTGAACGTGTGTCAGGTGATGCTAATTGCAAGCAGTGTCAACCTCATTCTGAGCATCGGATATACACGATACCGTTTCACTTCGCTTCGTTTTGAACCGAGTCGTCAGATTATATCCATACTGATGCAACAGGCACTGCCGTTCGCAATCGGCAATCTGTTCAATCTTGTCTATTTTCGCGTAGATGCAATTATGCTGTCAAAACTGAGTCCTGATGGCATTGATGCAAATACGTGGTACGGGTTAGCATATACGATTGTCAATGCGTTTACAACGCTACCGGGGGCGTTCATGATGGGTGCAATGTTCCCTGTGCTATCACGTGCGTATGAAAATGAACGTGATAGATTATCTGCAACATACACATTCGGTGTGCGGTGGATGGTAATATGTGCTGTCCCGTTAGTAGTCGGTTTGGCAACCCTCTCGCACGAAATAACAGATGCGTTGTTTCCTGCCTATCCCCCAGATACTGTGGAGAAGATCGCAATCGCATTACGATGGCTAAGCGCATCGGGGGGTATGATTTTCTTGACTACCGTTGTCCTCACAGTGATACGCGCTGCGGACAAACGTCGCGCATTCGCTGTGCTTATGGGAACAACAGCACTCTTGAATATCTGCCTAAACCTAATCCTCATTCCCCGCATGAGTCACGTTGGCGCAGCAATCGCTATGGTCATCAGCGAGGTATATCTACTCACGATTGGGTTCGGTTATATTTCAAAAAATATTACGAAACTGACCGAAATGGGTTTTATTATTAAAGTGCTGCTGCTCTCTGCTGTGATGGGTATAGGTTTGGTTTTGTTGCGAGAAATGCTGTCTATTTGGATCTTGATTCCGTTGGCGATGGTGTTTTATAGTGGCGGGATTGTTGTTTGGAGGGAATTTCGAACGAAACTTGCTTTTGATCAAGAATCAGAACTTACGCACAAACGGTAGGCGGGGAATGCCATAGGCGAATTCATAGGCGTCAATTTAAGAAAAAAGTGTTGGTGTTTCTCTTGTGGGAGGGGTTTTCAACCCCGATTTGAGAGGAAAATCGCGTAAAATCGGGGTTGAAAACCCCTCCCACAAGAGGTCAAAATCCTTAAATTGACGTCTATGGCGAAAGCTATAGGCGCATTCATACCGTTGGATGCGTAAGTCCTGCAAAATTACTGAGAATATCGCTAATATTGCGTAAATCCTGCATATTATTTCCCAAAATTCTTCTTTAGTTTGCCCCATGACGTTGCTAACTTATCTTGCGGTGTGACTGCAAGCACCCCATCAATACCCAGATTCATCAACTGCTGAATTTCTTTCTGTGTACGAGCTACATTGGAAATTCGCACTTCGTCTATTTTACCATCTAAAAACGGACTTGCCCCACGTCCAAGCCAAAGCTCACGATCATTCGGAACAATATCACCACCGATGGTTTCTTCGGCATCCAATTCCCCATCAATGTAAATCTTGCCAACACCAGATGTGGCATCGTAAGATGCAGCAGTATGTACCCATGTGTTCAGTTGTACTGTATTCTCACTGAAAACTACCGCAGCACCCCAAGCTACAGTGGAAGTTACCATACGAAAAAGCACTTTCTGATCGTTTCTCGGACCAAATTTATAGGTACCCTCTTTTGTCGCACCGGTTCCACCTGCTGTTGGTGCAGTATTTAGGTAAACCCACATCTCAGTGGTGAGTCCCGTTTCCACGTCAAGACTTTCACTGTCAGGAATTTCCACAAAATCTCTTGGCGCATTACCACCCAAAACAAGTCCGTTCCCAAATTTTCCTTCACCCCATTCCGGAGTTCCCATGAGAGTACCATCGTTACCATAGCCAGAAAGGTCTTTTGCATCATCACCACTACCTGATTCAAATGTAATAAGTAACACAGTGTTATCATCTTGGGCATAACTCGTCTGAATCAATACACATCCCAAAATGAAAACCAAAAATAAAAAGACACGCAAACTTGTAAAGTTTAACATCATGCTACCTCCTTTCAGTTCCATAATTAAGACATTACTTTGACATCATCATAACAGATATTCAGATATGAAAAAAGCAGAAAATACAACCATAGGGCAACTATAGTCAAATACCGAAATATATTGGATATTTATTGTTCCACATCACATATAAATTAGAAACAACTACACACAATCAATACCTTCGCCATTTTTGAGTGCTTCAGTTGAATGAGTATATAGTGTTGATCTACCATTGCTCTGTGATATTGTTAGGATTATATAAATAAAAATAACTTCAGGTTTTCGTTGAAGTATTTTTTTATCATAGCAGGGTTATTTAGTTTTAAGAGTTTTCTGTTATTGAGATTTACTGAAAGTTAATACCCAGGTTTGGTTTCCTAACCGAACTTTCTGCATCAGTTTTAGATTATTGAAAAATGAATATCGCTCTTTAGTCCCGTAGGGACGATATGTTTATAGAAAACGAATACCCTCCCCAGTTCTTTAGTCCCGTAGGGACGATATGTTTATAGAAAACGAATACCCTCCCCAGTTCTTTAGTCCCGTAGGGACGATATGTTTATAGAAAACGAATACCCTCCCCAGTTCTTTAGTCCCGTAGGGACGATATGTTTATTTTTCTATGTCGTTCCTACGGAACTCAAGAGGGATAGATAACATGTTTCTATAAACATATCGTCCCTACGGGACTAAAGACATGGACAAGATGGCAACACATAAAATTAACGACATAGCAAAATATTATCAATAATATTGAAAACTGAATAACCCTGTTATCACATCCTCTAATTTGACAATAGAAATGACTATATCAGCAATCTGACAGAATAATTTATAGGCACAATCTGGCAGAATGTGCTACAACTGCCCGCACAATCTGGAAGAATGTCTATTATTGGCGAAGGTATTGCACAATGCACTATAGTTAAAAGACAATAAAACAAAAAACTTTACATTTTACCCAAAATAACTTGACAAACACTATTATTTGTGTTACAATATATATTACATATCAGATATATAACATAATATATAAAATGACTTACATAAATGATAAATTTAGAAATGTTACACTTCTCCGAAAATATTATTTTTAAAATCCCGAAATTCACAATAAAAACACCTATATACCCTTACTACTACTGAATTTACAGCAAAACATAAAAAGTTACAAAAAACGAAGAAAGTGTCCATTTAGTAACTTTTGAAGGACGAATCACCCAAACAAAAACGCAAAATAAACAACATCATCTCGGACCAAACCCTTGCATTTAATGTCCAAACCCTATACAATAAAAATATGAATTTTCAAAAACACTATAACCAATATATACAAGAAATAAACCAAACACGATCCGACCCGAATGCAACCCCCGAACTCTCTTTGCATCCACATCTCAAAACGTTCATGGAAGATGTTACTGCGGACCCAGACTGTTTTGACATTCCCAACATAATATTCACACTGGAACCGAGAAACATCAACCAAATCGGACGACCCGACTTCATCGCTACAAATGGATTGCTACCTATCGGTTATATTGAAGCAGAAACTTATGGGGCAGACCTAACCAACCTATCAGGACACGCCAAACAACAAAACAAACGGTTCAAGGAAAACCTTGATAACTTCGTACTCACCAATTTCATAGATTTTGAGTTGTGGATAGATGGACAATGCAACACAACAGCACGCATTACAGACAACATAGACGATTTAGCGATATTATTAGAGCGATTCCTGAAGACATCTGTCCAAATCGGCACACCGGAAGCACTCGCAAAATACCTTGCAAGACGGACACGCGAACTCCAAACACAGATCGCAACGACACTCACCGATGAGGAAAGTGAAACCTTCCGCATGTTTACCGCGTTCAAGGAAACGTTGCTCGCGACACTAACCCCAGACGAATTTGCGGATATGTACGCGCAAACTCTTACGTATGGATTGTTCGCCGCACGCTGCACACAGCCGAATGCAACTAATTTTTCACGGTACACCGCTGTCGGTACACTGCCGAAATCAAACCCATTCCTCATAAAACTCTTTTATCATGTCGTATCACCACAACTTGAGACAAATGTTACCTACATTCTGGATGATATTGCAACGCTGCTCCAAAACGTTCCGACAGACATGCTCCGCACAGCGTTTACTGCCAGAAATCCTCTTGAAGACCCGGTTATACATTTTTACGAGACATTCCTAAAAGAATATAATCCGAAACTCCGCTTTGATCGCGGGGTATTTTACACACCGCCACAGGTTATCTCCTACATTGTTCGCTCAGTAGATGTCCTGCTCAAAACAGAACTCAATAAACCCGATGGACTTGCCGATGACGACACAATTATCCTCGATCCTGCCACAGGCACAGGTGGATTTCTGCTGTCCGTGCTTAACCACATCCGCGAACATGTTACAACCTATTATGGCACCGGTGATTGGAATCAGTATGTCAACGCACAACTCGTCAAACGGATTTTCGGGTTTGAACTGCTGGTCGCGCCATATACGATTGCACATCTGAAGTTGAGTCTGTTTCTGCAAACACAAGGATGGCGCGCTGATGAACGACTCGGTATCTATCTTACCAATGCTTTGGAACAACCGGATGAGATGCAGCCTCCGTTGCCTTTTGCTGCGTTCATATCTGACGAAGCGAACGCGGCACTCTCTGTGAAACGGGACGAACCGTTACTTGTCATTCTCGGTAATCCACCTTATAAGCGTCATTCTGTTAACCCAAGTCGTGTGGGCAGAAACTTAACCTTTATTGGTGAACTCATTGAGGATTATAAACAGGTAGATGGAAAACCACTTGATGAAGCAACCTCAAAAGCACTCCAAGATGACTATGTGAAGTTTATTCGGTGGGCACAGTGGCGAATTGATAAAAACGGTGAGGGAGTTATTGGTTATATTGTTAATAATAATTTCCTTGATGCACCTACTACTCGCGGCATGCGGCAAAATTTGTTAGACAGTTTCAATGCTATCTATGTGCTCAATTTGCACGGTAGTAACAGGAAAACAGAAGCGGTGCCAACAAGTCAGGGAGATGAAAACGTCTTTGATATCTCACAAGGAGTCTCCATTCTTTTATGTATAAAACAACGCGATAATCTTGATGCTACAAAGGTCTATCACGCTGATATGTGGGGATCCCGAGAAGAGAGATATAGGACACTTTCAGAAACCGATGTCCAATCTACGACGTGGTGTGAACTACAACCGAAATCACCTTATTACCTTTTTGTACCGCAAGAAATGGACTACAGTGCTGAATATGAAAGCGGATGGAAAATTACAGACATCTTCCAAACGAGTTCTATTGGAATTGTCACCGCGCGAGATAATTTGACAATTCATCGGACTCCTGAAGCGATTCGTGAAACGGTGACGGGTTTTGTTTCACTCTCTGTAGACGAGGCGCGAGAGCAGTACAGGTTGCCAAGGGACACTCGAGATTGGAAAGTGCCTCTTGCCCAAGCGGATCTCCGTAACCATCCTGATGCAGAACAACACATCCAACCTATTTACTATCGTCCATGTGATACACGTTGGACGTACTACACAGGAAGATCGCGTGGATTTCACTGTATGCCTCGTCCTAAAAATATGCCTCATCTCCTCAAGGAAAATCTTGCCCTATGTGTTTGTCGTGTTGTTGCAAACATCAAGTGGCAACACGCCTTGGCAACTGACAAAATAACAGAAAATCGTTATGTCTCAAACAAAGGAAGTGAATCCGGACATGTGTTTCCGCTCTACTTGTATCCAGATTCAGAAGGACTATTAGGCTCAACAGAACCTGAACTCAATTTCAAACCCGAATTTCTCACTGCTCTCTCGGAGACGTTGCAACTTCCACAAACCCCACCGTTTCAACTCCCCGAAGGCATTGCACCAGAGCAGATCCTCGCCTATATCTACGCCGTGCTTTATAGTCCAACCTATCGAAAACGTTATTATGAGTTTCTAAAATACGACTTCCCGCGTATCCCTTTACAACAAGATATTGACGAATTCTGCTTACTTGCAGAGTATGGACAAGAATTAATTGATCTGCATCTCTTAAAGGATAAGAATATACCCCATCGCCATTTATTTGAGGGAGAAGGAGATGGCGTAGTCTCAAAACTTCGTTATGAAGATGGCAATGTCTGGATCAACAACGCACAGTATTTCACGAATGTCCCTCCAGAAGTATGGGAATATGAGGTCGGAGCGTATCAGGTGTGTGAAAAATGGCTAAAAGATCGGAAAGGAGAAACGTTAAGTCATGAGGAGATCCGTCTATATCCTATGATTGTGGTTTCCATCACAGAAACACTACGGATGATGGAGGCAATAGAATGGGTGCTTGAGTTTTAACTGTTGCAATACCACTCTAATTGACATATTATCAGTATGATGAATTTTGACGATCTGTTTTATAGAGGTTATTATGACTGAAAGACAATTATTATTTACTTTAGATAGTGATGCCTTCCAAGTCATCTACAGACAGTAATTGAGGTGTACGCAAGTAAATTTTCCTTCGCTAATTCCAACGCTGGTACAGCTTACGAGCGGCAAAAAGAAGGGAACTCCTCCAAAAACTCGTCTAAGTCATCACCTGCTTCCAAATAGTCAATAAGGTTTTTGATGGGAACACGCGTATTTTTGAAAACAGGTGTACCACTCATAATCCGCGGATTGCAAGTAATGATGTCTTTAAAAAACTGTTCGTCAAATTTCATGAGTACGTTTCTCTTTGAAGAAAAATCCGACAGCAATTCAAGCAGATTTCCGCACCTCAAAAAGTTCATGCCGCAGCAGCATAAGTTGCGATGCTTGTAACGTCTCTAAAGCATACGTCCGACCTTTGCGATCACAAAATTCAACTTAAAAGACATTCGATTCATATTCTTCAACAATAGTACCGATCTGTCCACGGCATAATTTGAGTGTTGGTAGGTCTTCTATGAGTGCAACCGTATCAAGTAACTTCATTAAGTTCTCCTGTCAAGCATCGTAGGACTTTGTACTGACCATTCAAAACGCAGAATTAAGTGGCACCTTTTCTTTTCTTCTTTTCCCATTCTCTTGCATCTTCTCGCGTCGTGCGTCTTCCAACTTGGTGAACATAAACATCTTTACCGTAATCTCGTTGAAGTTCCTTTTCACGTCGGTGTAAGTCATTCGTAATTCCATTACGGATAATTTTGTCCCCTTGTTTAAGCTGGTATTTATAGGTATCCCGTTTGGGTTCTATCTGGACTCCTCTTGCCTCAAGAACTTCCTTGACTGCTCGTTTTATTTTTGACCTTGGGATTTGTCCTCGCTTAGGAGGATATTTGACAATTCTCTGTCTTGACATTTTTAATCACCTCCATAGAATAGGTTATAGTTTGCTATTTGATTGAAGATCTAACCACTCTGCTATAGCAAAAATATAATCATTGAAGTACTCCAGGTCTTCAACTTCTAAACGAAGTCCCTGAACGACCTGAGGTAAATCGTTCAGAAAACTTTGGTAACGTTTCCAAATAATTCCACCACCTGGAATGGTCTGTCGATCCGATACGGTGAGAAGCCAATTTCGAACAACCCTTACCACTTCCTCAGGATTATTGTTATGCACAAAAATATCTTGACCGGAAATATCTGAAATAAACTTTTGATACCGATACGGTTCTCTATCCAACACAAGGCATTTTTTTGTTTTCTGTTCTTCTATACCGAATCTCTTTGCCCCAAGAAAAATTCCCAACTCTAAGGGCATGTTAAACCGAGGAAGACCTGAAGTCTCATCTAATTCCGTTCTGGATATATCATGAATCCCATAGCGGCAATCCTCAATAATGTTATAAATCTTATCAATCCGAACTTGACTTGTGTCTCCTGCCTCAAGCGCACAACGGGCAATAAAACCGCAATCATGCACGGCAAATATCATTGCATCAAACAAAGGTTTGTAATCTGAGTCAAACGGACAATTAATAAAAACATTGTTATTATAATGGGTTGAATTCATGAATTCCTACTCGTTTTACATAAGTAGAAGTTTTTTTGAAAACAATTTAGCACATTCTTTGTAAAGTATACCATAAATTTTATGAATTTTCAATCTTTTGGAAAACCCGGGTGTGTAAAGTTTTGGTTACTGTGCGTAGGGGCGGGGTCTCCCCGCCCGAACAGAAGTTTTACGCGGGCGAGGAGACCTCGCCCCTACGATGTCCACAGTTCCCTAACGTCAAGTAAGCTTTAATAGAAACTGGACGGACTTCTTTTAAAATCTGGGTTTCTACAAAAACTTTACACACCCGAAAACCCAAATGCACCTTTCAGTTTGTATCAGTTACGGATTTGAACACAGAATCAACTGCCCCAAAAAGCGTGGATAAATTAGCCAAGGCAAAGTCTGTTCTGTTTTGCGTAAAGGTATCTCCGATAAGTCGTCCAAACTGCCATAATGTTCCATCGGTGACAATACCGTACACGGGTAGGGCTGCGCCATCGTTCACTTTTTCAGCATTTATTTTTTGGGCGGCGACTAACTCCACCAGACATTGCCCCCATCCCTGCTCAAAGTCGTTTTTCTTCGCCTCAACGAGCAGTATCAACGGACTTCCAACAACGGTTTTGCCTAATTCAGATTTAGTAGAGATTAAATAATCTGGTGTTCCGCTCAAAATGTCGTCGTAAGTGATGGTTTGCTTTATCCAAAGTGCGTATCGATCGGCATAGGCTTTATAACTCTCCTTCAAAACAGGAAAGATAATCGTCTCACACCGTGATGCTTCAGACGCAAAAACGTTGATATGTTCTCGGGTAAATTCAAAGTCTTGCAGAAACGCCATCGAAGGCGTTGCCGGTTCAGCTTCAACGAAGTCATCTTCCGCATAAGTGACTCTGAACTTTTCTTGTACCTCAGAGATTGTCTTAAAATCGCTAAACGCCATGATATTATTCTCTATTCAAGTCAGAATTAAGCAGATCTCCGTTTTTCAAAAAGTTCATGCCGCAGCAGCATGAGTTGCGATACTTGTAACGTCTCTAAAGCATACGTGCGACCTTTGAGATCGCAAAACTCAACTTCAAATACCTCCGGTTCATATACCTCAACAACAGTGCCGACCTGTCCACGGTATAATTTGAGTGTTGGTAGGTCTTCTATGAGTGCAACCGTATCAAATAGTTTCATTGGGTTCTCCATTACAAGTATACCTTATTCTAAACCTATCTGCAAATTATGATTGCTTATGGTGTTACGGTACATAAGAGCGTGCCTACTACTTTTAAGTCGTGAGCTGGAGCTCACTCCTACATGAAGATGTAGTAATCAAGCATATAACTTTTGCAGCACCTCAAAATAATCAGGAAACGTCTTACTTACACAACCCGGATCATTGATCCGAATACCAGGCACCTTCAACCCGATAAGCGAAAACGCCATCGCTACACGGTGATCGTCATAAGTATCAATCGTTGCGGGTGTAATCGGAGAAGGAGAAATCTCAAGTCCATCTTGATGTTCAACCACAGACACACCCAATTTTCGCAGTTCTATCACCATCGCGTGAATCCTGTCCGTCTCTTGCCAGCGAGTATGCTCAATGTTTCGGATAGTGACTTTGCTATCAGCAAACGGGGCAATCGCAGCAAGCGTCAACGCAGTATCCGAAATGTCTTTCATATCAACATCAATACCTTTCAACTGATGAGGTCCCCGAACACTAATACCAGCATCAGAAGCAGAGACTTGGCACCCCATCTGTTCTAATTTGTGGATAAATTGTACATCCCCTTGTGCAGAACTTGTGGATAAGTGCTTTACGGTTACACATCCCCCCGTAAGTGCTGCAGCAGCGAAGAAGTAGGACGCACTGGAAGCATCAGGTTCAATGTGATAAGTACGCGCTTGATATTGCTGTCCATCAGCAATGTGGAAATGTTGATAACCTGTGTGGATAACCTGTGCATTGAATGCCTCCATTACCGACATCGTAATGTCAATATAAGGCGTTTTGAGATCGCCGACGACCTCAATCTCCATACCGTTTTTAGCACACGGAGCAACAAGCAGCAACGCAGTTAAAAACTGGCTGCTTTTACTGGCATCAAGTTTGGTTTTTCCTCCTTCAAGTCCTTGCGCTTCAACAATCACAGGGAGATGACCATTCTCAAATTTGGACCGGACATTAACACCAAGCAATCGCAACGCATCAAGCAAATCTGACATCGGACGACTGCGCCGCATCGGTTCATCACCATCAATCACAAACTTGCCGTGACCGAGAGAAACGAAACTGATAAGCGATCGTGTCGTCGTCCCTGAATTCCCTACATAGAGGTCAGCACCCTGAGCAGGAATACGTCCAGCATGTCCTGACACATGAAAGGACGCTTGTTCCCTATTTTCTGTAATAGAGAACCCCAGTTTTCGGAGGGCATTGCACATATAGTGCGTATCATCACTGAAAAGCGCACCTGTCAACGTTGACTCTCCGTGTGCAAGTGCAGCAACTAACAGTGCACGATTGGTATAACTTTTTGAACCAGGAACTTCTATGGTAGTGTTTGGTGGGGTGTTAATCGGTTGTATTTCTATCATGTAACATTTAGTGCAAGATACCTAAATCAGCAAGCAACGTAGTGAGTTCCGTTTTGGCAGTATCACTAACAGGCAGCAGCGGACTTGTCGTATATGCATTGCATATATCCATAATCTCCAAGCATGCCTTAATACCACTAACCCCTTGTCCATAATTATAAAGTTTGCTAAGTTTGACGAAGAAACTTTGGAGTCTCTCAACTTCATCAATATCACGGTCTTTCGCGGCGTTGTAGAGTGCAACTGCTTCCTTTGGAGCGACATTGGAAATTGAGATGATACCACCTTCAGCACCGAATAGCACCGCTGCCCCAACAAGAAAATGCGAACCGATCATAATGGAAAAGTCCTGACGATCACCTAAAAGTGTCGATAAATTCAAGAAGTTCACCCAATCAGCAGAACTATCTTTTATACCGACGATGTTATCACATTCTTCTGCCAACTGTGCAACCACACGCGGTTTAATAAAGGTCTTAGCCGTAACAGGAATATTGTAAATCATTACTGGGAGATCAGTGCTTGCGGTGACCGCCTTATAGAACTGGATTATATCCGCGTCATCAACGGAGGGATAATAGTAACACGGAGTCGTAGCAACAGCATCAAACCCAAATTGTTGTGCGATTTCTATGTTTTGTATCACGCGTTGTGTGCTGGTATCCATTACACAACAGATAACTGGAACCCGTCCTGCAATAGTCTTACTCGCAATGTCCATTGCACGTTCCCGCTCTGCTTGCACCAACGTCGTGAACTCACCAGAGGAACCCAGCAGATAAATGCCGTGAACGCCACTATCAATCAAGCGGGTAAGTTGTCTTACAAACCCAAGTTCGTCAACACGTTCTTTTTCATCCAAGGGTGTCACCGTAGGTGCGAAAATACCTTCATATTGAATATCCATTGTTGTCCCTTTCATATTTATTGGAAATATACCTTAAATGCAGTTTAACAAAGCACGAATTAAATGTCAATAACTTCCAATAATGTGCTATCATTATATTGGTATTTAGAACCTTTGCGGAATAATGACTTATGAAAATCAGAACACAACTCGCACTTAGCTACATAGGTATCGTCCTTCTCGTGCTACTTGCTGTCTACTTTTTTCTTGGAGAAGCACTAAAAGGACTACTCAGCGATCGCATTACCAATGAGTTGAAAGTGCAGGCTGCACTCACAAGAGAGTTCTTGGTTGAGGCACTCCCTAAAGAAGAGAACTTTACATATCAAGCAATTGATGGACTTGTAGACCGTCTCGGACAAACAGGAAATGTCCGTTTGACCTTTATTGGGGAAGATGGCACTGTCTGGGGGGATACAGAACGGGATGGACAATTACTACTCGAGATGGACAACCACCTTTCACGGCCAGAAGTGCGGGAGGCTATTGAGAAAGGCAGCGGAATTCAAAACAGACGTAGTGACACAACAAACATAGAATACCGTTACTATGTGCTGCCTACTGAACAAAATGGAAAATCTATAGGATATTGTCGGGTAGCACTGCCGATAGAAACGTTAAATACCGCTCTTGGCAACCTACAACGTTTGCTACTGTATACAATCATAGCTGGATCGGTTCTGGTAATCTTGTTCGGTATTTTTAGCACCGGTGCAATCGTCAAACCGATTAACAAATTAACGCAGATCACACAATCCATCGCTGCTGGAGAAAGTACTTCTCGCGTTGAAGTAATATCTGAAAACGAACTCGGACAACTCTCAAGACATTTCAATCTCATGACAGATAGAGTTCAACAACAGATTGACATGATCTCCTTAGAAAATCAACGTTTAGAAACCATCTTGAACAATATGAGCGAAGGTGTCCTGTTGGTAAATGGTGCATCAGAAATAACTTATGCGAATCCTGCCGCTGTGGTCATGTTGAACCTACCAGATGAATATATCGGCAGAGCATTGATTGAAATTAACCGCATTCCTGAACTGCAGGCTCTACTTATGGCAGCAGAACAGACTGACACCGTTGCTTTTGCCGAAATACGTCTTGCCAATCTCACTGAGTCAGAGGCGGAAGTGACAATCGTTCCCGTAGCCGCCGAGAGTGAGTATGTTATCGTCATCCATGATGTTAGCCATGTCCGAAAATTAGAACGTATCCGTGCTGATTTCGTAGCAAATGTTTCACACGAATTACGTACACCTTTGACTACAATACACGGTTATGCCGAAACACTGTTGAACAACAGTTCTATCAAAAACAAGAAACGTAAAGAGTTCATTATAAAAATACTAAACCATTCTTCTCGTCTAACACGATTGGTCTCTGATTTGCTGGAATTAGCACGGCTTGAATCTGGCGATGTAGAGTTGACACGGGAACTATGCCATCTCAATGATTTCCATGAACAAATATTAGATGTATTTGAACCGGTATTAGAAGAGTCAGATTTAGTCTTGAATTGGAATATACCCGAGGACTTACCTGAAATAAGTGTTGACAAGCAACTTTTCATGCAGGTTTTCGTCAATCTCATTGACAATGCAGTAAAATATACACCTGATGGAGGAGAAATTGACGTATCCGCAGAAAAGGGAGGAACAGATACGGACATCGCTGATGAAATCGTAGTCCATATCAAAGATGCTGGAATCGGAATCCCATTAGAATCCCAATCCCGCGTTTTTGAGCGGTTTTATCGGGTTGACAAAGGACGCGCACGCAAAATGGGGGGTACCGGTTTAGGGTTGGCAATTGCAAAACATATCTTACTGTGCCACAACGGACGGATATGGTTGGAAAGCGAATTGGGACAAGGTACTGTCTTTCATTTTGCAATACCGCTTGGAAAACTACGTTAAATCTGCCATACTTGTTCTGTCCATGCCATCTCCCAGAACAAGTATTCATAACGACTGCTCATCAGAAAATGTTGCTGAAGTCGCTCTTTTTCATCAGAACTACATTCAGTTGTAATGTCGTTTAACAAGTTGCGTAACCATTCACCTAAAGCAAGGAATTCAGCAGAAGCATACATATCTATCCATTCTTGGTAAAACGGTTCAGGAGAACCTCCTTGTTCAGCAAGTGATGTACCGATCTCTGCATAACCCCATTGGCACGGAAGTACCCCAGCGATCACATCTGCTAAAGTGCCAACTTGTGCCACGTGGAGTATGTGCCGCGTATACGCATGCGTTGTCGGTGCAACCGGTGCCGATTCCATCTCAGCGGGAGAAATACCGAACTTCTCACAATACCCACGATGCAAATCCATCTCCGTGTTTAACGTCTCGTTGAGTAGTTGTGAAAAGAGTGCCATTGTTGCTTCATCATGTGCTTTGATAACGCCATAAGCAAATACACGACTATAGTCTAATAGAAACAGGTAATCCTGGATCAGATAGTATTTGAACTTTTTCTTCGGCAACGTCCCATCTGCAATGCCGCGAACAAATGGATGCCTAAGATCCGCCTGCCAGATGGGTGACGCAAATTGCCGCAACGCATCGGTGAATTTTGTATGTTGTGTCATATCAACTCCATAGTAACATCGGAAAATGTCGTATTGAATGTGTAAAGAATATCAATAAATACCTTGTATATCATAACTTAATACCATAAGGATGTCAAAATGTTTGAAAGACTGGGGATCGTCACCAACATCTGGACAAATGAGATAGCTAACGGTGAACGATTTGATGATCTGATGCTGGAATTCGGTGAAAATGGATTTAGAGACATGGAGGTGCGCGAAGGTCAATACCTGCGAAACTCCGAATTCGGAAGAACCATTCAAAAAATAGAAAACGCAATACCTGAATACACAAATAAAGAGTTCAAGAATATCTGCAACGACTTGTGGGGTAAGGGTTTTGATCCGAATGAGACAAAACATTCCGCACTATTTACAGAGGTTGCAGGCTTCGTTGAAAAAGCATCGGGATTGACTTTGAGCTACGCAATGTCACATCCGTGGCTATCCAAACCTACCGATATTGATATAGACACACAAAAAATCATCGTCGCCAAGAAGTTGGCATATCTACTATGTCCTTCACGCGCAAGATTGCGTCTTGTAGATTTGGAAACTGAAGGTGAAATTGACCACAATACAGCAATTTCCAACCTAAAACGCTATAAATCGCTATTACCGGAGTATCCGATGATTTTCGCTGTGGAAAATGCAAGGCAGGCAGCAACATTCACCATGCAACTTGCAATTGCAGGTGGCGCGAAATTGACCTATGACGAAACAAATACCTACCGTAGTGACGGCACAACTCTAAATCCACCTGAAGCGTTTTGGAAGAATGTCAAAATGGATGACCTTACGTCTGTTCATTTCAAACAGAAAACAGAAGACGGTGTGTTATCTGAAGTAGGTAGTGGGTATGTGGATTTCAAAGCAATTGCACAACGATTGCAGACAGCAAACTATGAGGGAGACCTACTGCTTGAAAACGCACCAACCACTCATTCGTTGAAAGATGCAATAAACAGTAGGGAATATTTTACTCACCTGTTGACTGAAATTAACCAACGATGACCAACTCACTTATTGTAACACAGGATTATAAAACTTCTCTGATTTTCGCGGCAATTCCACCGATTTCTTCAATATCGCCTTCACTCGGTTTCCACGGCAACCGCAAAGGGTCGTCCTCCCATCGCGGAATCAGATGCAGATGAAAATGAAAGACTGTCTGAAAACCTGCCGCTTCATTGGATTGGAATAGGTTAAGTCCGTCTGGCTTCAACGTTTCCCGAATTGCTGTAGCAAGTGGCACCGCAGCTTCCATAATTTTGCTGCCAACCTCCACTGGCATATCATAAATATTCCGATAATGTTGCTTCGGAATAATGAGGAGGTGTCCAGGGTTGGCAGGGGCAATGTCCATAAAAGCAAAAACATGCTCGTTTTCATACACCTTTGCAGAGGGTATCTTACCCGCAACAATCGCACAAAAAATACATTCCATAATTTTATAACTCCACATATATTTACAGCATGTTAGCAAATTTAGGTCTGAATTTCAACAATTTATCTGAATTCAGACAAAATAAATTTGACGTGTTTCTTACTGTATGATACCCTTTAAAACATCCCCAAGTGGTATTCTATTTAGATCTCATAAAGATACTGATATTTCTGAAACTTATTAACATTTAGTGTCGTTTTAAATAGCGAAACTGTTACAGAATTCCTTTGACGAATATGCAAAGGAGGCATTTTGTCATGGCGCGACAAGCCAAAAATGAACTCTCGGCTACAGAAGATACTTATTTGGCAACACAAGCCAAAGAAGGCAACGAAGCTGCGTTTAGCCAACTTTTTGAAAAACACTATCATTGGGTATATAGCAAAGCTTATCGCATGCTATCAGATCACCAAGATACAGAAGAAGTTAGTCTGGATGTGTTTACAAAAGTCTGGCAAAAATTGCAGAACGATAAGTGGGACCCAAAAAAGGGAAGTTTCCAAGCCTGGTTAAATATAGTAGCCAAACATACAGTTATTGATGCAATACGTAGAAGGGATAGAATCCGTGAATCCCTACTCACACTTGAAGAGCAAGATGATAGACCACTCAATGAGTTTGAAGATGCGCGCCCTGGCCCAGACAAACACATCATCGCCCAAGAAGCACAAGAAATCTTGGAAAATGCACTGGAACAGGTCACAAAACCAAACCACCGTATCGCATGGATATTACGACATTTAGAAGGATGCAGTGTCGCTGAAATTTCACGAATTTTAAACAGAAAAGATGGCACCGTCAAAATATGGATATTCAGGTGCACACAAGAATTACGTCAAATTTTAGTCAATAAAGGTATCCAATGGATTCATTAGAATTACTTAACATGGAGGATTAACTTTATGCGGTTTTTTAGTAAAACGCCTAAGTCCCCTCGGTATACCGATACCGATAGAAAAGAATCTGAGATATTAGAAGCATATACCTGCTGGTTGAAGAACGAAAAACTTAGCCGAAAGCAGAAAAATCTTCTAAAGAACATACAGGAATCAACGCATTTTCACAATTTGAAAGAATTGGTTGATTTTGCACACTATCGTTTCCAGGAAACAGCAAGCATTACACCTTGTCCCGGTTCAAAGGAACGTGTCGCAGAGAAATTGATGGAAGCCATCAGAGGTGAAGCATCAGGAACTACTGCCGAATTGCCGGCAGCCCTTACCCCACAGCCCGCATACAGTCCACAAGCAATGGGTAACGTAGATACCGATGTATTCCCAACAACGAAAACACCTCCCACAGACGAGGAGTTGAACCTATGGCAAAATCTTGAAACGAGTAAAAAGGCTGATATCCGGACACTTGCACATCTGAATCTCTCCTTTGAGATACAAGATGACGAAGTTTCTATCACAGATTTAGGAAGTTCAACACCAACGTATGTTGAAGGCGTTCGCGTAAAAGATACCGCACCCATTGAAGAAGGTTCAGAGTTTAAGTGTGGAGATATTACATTCCAAGTAATTGATATCAAGGACTCATAAATTATCTTAGGTGGAATAGGGGGAGGAGTTAAAGAAATTACATCACACTTACATGATGCAATGTGATGTAATCCTACTCCTCCTTTTGTTCTTTTTTATCTGGTAAAATCATAGAATCTGTGCATAGTCTGTCTTCACTTGCCTTACCCTATTTTCAGCAAGCGGCAACTTGTTATCAAAAAGCCCAGTATGTTGAAGCAATTCAACATTACCTATCGGGCTTAAAATATGACCAAAGCCGTTACCATATTTATGCTGACCTCGCAAAAGCTTATGAGATGGTTGGCAAGTGGGAACAGTCTTTGTTCTATTTAGATATAGCGCTTCAATTATCACCCGACTCACAAACAGTCCATAGACGTAAAGCACGAATCAAAGAGGAAAAAAGATACTATCAAACACTGATATCTGATAGTAATTTATTAGAGGACGTAACAACCGATTTTGCACCAATTCTAAAAACAAAAAACGTGGCTCGTCCCCGACAGATAGTAACCTCACAGTCTTTGCAGTTGACAGTGGAACCTGCAGTTTCCCCAAAAACACTCTGTCATATCTACCAACTCATAAAAAAAACGAACAACGAAGTCGGCACAAAACTTGGCTGCCATCCACAGCACCAAATTCACATCGCAATCATAAATACTTATGACTTACCTACGCAGACACTTATACCAAAATGGGCAAGTGGATGCTACGATGGAAAAATACAGGTGCACTACTGTGCTGACGGTGAACCGGAATTGGGTGTTTTATATACCCTCATTCGGCATGAATGGACGCATTTACTGATTGATATGTTAACATACGGGAATTGCCCTATTTGGCTCAACGAAGGACTTGCACAAACAATATCTCGCCCCTTGTTCTCTTTTGAAAAACTAACTTTACACCACGCAAACAAAAAGGAAACTCTACCAACAATTTCAGATCTGAGTCAACCTTACTCTGAACTTCCAACCTCACAACGCAAAATCGCCTATCTCCAATCTGCAGCAATTGTTGCTAACCTAATTGACGAAGGTGGTTTCTCTTCTATCCAACAAATCCTTCACCATTTAGGAAACGGCACGACGATTGAAACTGCAATGCAGCAAACATATCAAAAACATGTAATTCCCAATTAACAAAACCGGACAACACAAACTTCGTTCTTTACTTTACATATCTCATTCTCCCTCCATCATGACAAAATTAGATATCGCTATCATCATCATTGTCGGCATTGCGGGGTTTAGTTGCTACAAGGGGGGTTTTACGCGAAGTGTATGGGGTATATTTGCACTCGGCGCAGGCCTTGTCGTCGCAAGCCAATTATGGCAGCACCTCGCCATCCCCATCCAAAAACTTATCACACATGAAGAAATCGCAAAATGGATCAGTATTATTGTCCTGATTGCTATCACCTCCATAATTGTTGATACCGTTTTTGAACGGATACACCAAATTTTTGATAAGGGTATTTTGGGATGGCTAAACAGTCTACTTGGCTTAGCGGCAGGCGTTGCATCAAGTGTGCTTATTATTGCGCTGCTACTCCATTTCGTCAATCCACATCGCAGCGATTTCCTCAAAGATGAAGTAGATAACTCCATTTTCGCTTCACGTCTGACAGAACTTGGTGAAAATGTCTGGGCATTTGGCAAAGAGAATGTCAAAAAACACCTCGAACCTGAATGATATAACAGAATAAGTAATGGATGCGGCTTGTCTACTACAGTAAAAAATCCATACAAAATATCTCAATGCATGCCTTTGTGTTATGTGTTGTTTTACTTCCAGACTACATCTGATCCACATTCGTTAATGTCGATTAATTCGATATATAGTAAAACATATAATTAATTAGACATTTTGAGCATCAAACTTTTAGTTTGTGCAGATGTGGACACAAACTAAAAGTTTGTGCTACTACACCTCTGTTAGGTTCGGTTTCCTAACCGAACCTAACAGAGGTGTCCAAGTAATTCTAAAGTCTACTATAAACATTTTGTCAACTCGTCTTTTTGAAGCAGGGGTTGCCAATCTAAAGAACCCTGAATTTGCTGTGGTTCACTTTCGTATCATGCAATACATCCACTGCAGTCCTGTGCGAATCAATTAGAGAAACTAATGTATCAATCGGAACAAGAATAACAACATAATATAACGTGAGTTTGATAATTAAAATTGGTAAATAGAGATCCTCTTTGTTATTATGAAGTAAACCAATATACTTACATAAGGAGTTCTCTGATGGATATCATAACACTTTTCTGTAAAATTGACGATTTTATTCTTGCGTATCAACAATATCTAGCAAAACACCAGTTGCTGCGTTGATCGCTTATACCTATTTGAAGAAAAAACCCTCACTCAAACGCAAAGAACTCAAGGATATTAATTATCCGTTTCCAATGATATGTAACAACTAAAACTATTTATCAAACTCACGTTAGGTAAGGTTTAGGGTCCACAGCGTGTTCTGCAATATAGTCAAGCAATTCCGGTTTTTTACGAAACCACTTGTTTGGATGTTTTAAATCCTTAAAGCGTTTATGCAGATCACGCTCTTTTTTATCTACTTCAGATTTACAGATAATGACACCAAGTATTTTTAACTTGACCGGATTTGTATGTTGCAACTGTGCCTTTCGACCAAAAAGATTTCGCAACTTACATCTGCCAATCTTGATAAAATCTTTACATGCTATAAAATAGATGACGCTATCACTTTCCAACTTTTCGAACATATCAAATATCTCCTCTTTTTTAGCAACACTTAGTCCTTAACTTCATTAGTCTTTTTATCTGCTTCAAAAAGTTTCGGGATAGTATAGACGTGGAGGAGTTCTTCTTCGAAACCACCATCATGCGTGCCTTCAAAAGATTCAATAAGAGCATACACTTGGCTTATTGGTCCTGTTAGTGTTACGTCAAACACAGGAAACGCATCATCGCCTGGACCGTAGCGTGCTGTCTGATTGTGAATACGAAGAGTTATCACTGTATCAGGTTTGAGTTCCATGCTTAACAGTTTCTCTCTGACATCTTTGCGATACGATTTTTGCAATAGTTTTATATCACTGGGTTTTAAGTTGGAACTATCAGCAACTCTATCCTTTTCTACCTGAGACGGTTTTCCCACTTGTGAGTCAGTCGTTGATTCAAACATAAAAATAACACCTGCTACTAAAAGTAATATAAACAGAATAAACAGAGAGACTTGCCCTCGGTTACGCATGTGGATCATCATGAAATCTCCTATTATTAAGGAGGGTATTAACCAAATAATGATGCACAAAAATGCAGGCCCTCTAAACAGCATTGCATCATAACTAATTTAAAATAATGATACCTGGACTTATCAAATGCTATTGTAGCACATATCCAGGGGATATAAAACAAAAATTAACACAGGAATAAACAACAATGATTTACATAACGCTATTGGTGGAGATGTAGGACTACATCTAACGTGAGTTTGATAATTAAAAACTGGTAAATAGAGAACCCCTTTGTTATTATGAAGTATACCAAATACTTACATAAGGAGTTCTCTGATGGATATCATAACACTTTTCTGTATAATTGACGATTTTTTTCTTGCGTATCTACAATATAAAGCAAAACACCAGTTGCCAGAAATACCCGGGACAAGCAATACCCGTGGCAGACCCAGGCGTCTTCATCCTAGCGAAGTTATGACGATACTTATTTATTTTCATCAACATAAGTGTAAAAACTTCAAAACCTATTATCAAGAGCATGTCTGTAGCAACCTCCGTTGGGCGTTTCCAAACCTTGTCAGCTATAGTCGGTTTGTGCAGCTTGCACAAGAGGTTTTGATGCCGTTGTCTATTCTTCTAAACACCCGTTTCGGTGAATGTAATGGGACTTCCTTCATTGACTCAACGCCACTTCCAGTTTGCCATAATCGTCGGATTTCAGCGAATCGTGTCTTCGCTGATGGGGCAGAACGATCCAAAACCTCTATGGGATGGTTCTACGGGTTCAAACTGCATCTCGTCATCAATGATCAAGGTGAACTGCTGTCTGCTATGGTGACACCCGGAACACGGATGACCGGAAACCTGTGCCACAGTTGACCAAAGGACTATTTGGCAAACTTTATGCCGATAAAGGGTATATCAACAAAAAGCTGCGGGATAAACTGCGGGATGGAGGTGTGTCACTCGTTTACAAAGTGCGTAAGAACATGAAACCCGAACCCTTGTCTGATGCTGACGCAGAACTCCTGAAAAAACGGATGCTCATTGAGTCGGTGAATAAAGAACTCAAAACTCAGACAGAGATCCAACATACACGGCATAGAAGTTATGCTAACTTCCAAGTCAATACAGTTGCTGCCTTGATCGCTTATACCTATTTGAAGAAAAAACCCTCACTCAAACGCAAAGAACTCAAGGATATTAATTATCCATTTCCAATGATATGTAACAACTAAAACTATTTATCAAACTCACGTTAATATATGTGAGATATAAATGTGCTATCACTATGATTCCGTAAATAATAAGTTTTAAAACTATAATACAAACATAGATTATTATGTTTTCCGGCTTATATTCAGTTTCAATATTCCAATTGATGAAAACGATAAAACCGATACATACAAGTATCAGCAAACAAAAGATTATGAGAAAACTTTTTATAGTTTAGATGATCTTCACTATGAATTATAGTTTTCATGCTGTGTAAAGTACCCGTAAAAAAACAACTTACAGTTTACATTTGCTACCACTCCGCCTGTTTCAGAAACTCCAATGCCATCAAAGTGTGTCCTTCCGCATTCGGATGTACACCATCTCGCGTTGTCCACAATGTCCCAGGCCTCGCAGCAACCGCATTGTCAAACGCATCATTTGTCTGAATTAACCGCGTATCAAACTCATCAGCAAGCTTATGAATACTGGCGTTATAAGCATCAACTGCTAATGGACGCGGATTTTCAACATCCTCTTCAATATAGAAGATCTCAAACAGAAAAACTGGAATCTCCAATTCATTCTTCACACGCGTAAGAATTCGCCGATAGCACTCTTCCCAACTCGGAAGATAGTCCTCATTTGAGATACCTTGTCCGTGTTGGCGACCCGCATTGTTAATCCCGATTTTCACTGAAAGCCAATCCGGTTTTTCATCTATAACATCGGTATCCCAACGGTTCTCTAAACCTTCAACCACATCCCCACCAATCCCTTTGTTGACATAGGTAATATCGCGTCCGGGGTATTTCGCAGTAATCAGTTCTGTTATTTTGCGCACATACCCATGTCCATACGGTGCGTGGTCACCTCGCCTACCGCAATCCGTAATACTATCCCCAATGAAAAGCACCTTATCTCCTGATTGAAACAACAAATTACTCACAAATGATCTCCTTTATGTGATATACTATCTATAGACATTTTCTTTCAATTTACATCTTAACTCAGAGTTCTAACATTCCATTAACTTACCACATTTTCAACAGATTGCCAACATGAAAATAATCGGAGTTCTACACGTCATAACAGACACAACACTTCAATCCAAATATACGCATCCTCTAAAATGGCTTTTTAGCGAATTACCTGATATTACGGGGTGTCATTCCGTATAATCTGTAATAAATATTTCTCACATGGTAGACGAGCTTTGTATGCGCGCTGTTTGGACTTGATGTGCAAGCGCGCTTACAAAGCACACCTACCAGTGTGGGTTAGATAGAATTACCTAATTTATTTATTAAACTTCATACGGGACTAAATATGAAATCAACTCTTGAGAAAACTAAGAAAACATCTGTAATTGTGAAGCAATACATTACAAATAGTCATTTAGCACAAGTCGTTTTATTTGGTAGGAGGAACTCCTGGTCGCGACTGTTTTGAAACATGGTGTCCATACGGTCTCGACCAAGTGGCCGCTCCTACCTGTGCAAGTGTGTAATTAATTCCATAATTTACCATAATTACAACCAATCTCATAAATCGTAGCAGGTTTTTCTGACTTCGATTTACCGTACACGCGATTCGGTGAATTTGGACAAAATTACATTTATGAGATTCGCTGTATAAACATCCATCAGGTGTGTAAAGTTCTCGGTATTAACCGTTCTTTCTTCTGTAGGAGGAACATCTTGGGCGATCCTATAGAAGAAGTATAATTCATGAACAAATATTTACCAAAATATTTACACACCCTTCCATTAATTCTTTTGATAATCGGTTTGAATTGTGGTATACTTTTTTCTACTGTTTATAGGAAAAGTTTCTACTGTTTATAGGAAAAGGTGGTAACTATGAAAACACTCGCTTTGGAGACCGATTATAAGATCAAATTACCTCTTGACTGGGTGAAAGAATTTGGGTTGGAATCGGGGATTGTAATTGAAAGGACAGATGATGGCATACTAATCCGTCCTTGCACTGTCCAAACATGGGACGAGGTATATGCCGAGAAACTCATTATCGGGAACACTTCGGCATTGGACTTGTCCGAGGTAAGTGGTGATGACCTTATTTTCTGATCAGACCACACCGCGTGGTCTGGACGCGATGCTGATTGTCTACTCCTTGCTTGATGGGCATCCCGCATCCGCTGCGTGTGAGTCGTTCATCCGAGACCACTCCAGTTGGTTCACGACAACGCTTACGCTGCTTGAAGCAAAGGCAATTCTCTCAAAGGTTTATGCTATAGATGCTAGTCTTGCCTCACAACAGCTTACCCAATTTTCCACAGGTCCTATAGAAATTATTGAAGTAGACTTACCAATAATCCTTGAGGCGATGCAGATTGCTGATACTTTAAAAATTGACATCACTGATGCGGTTCTGGTGCAAGCAACACATATCCGTAGTGCTAACATCCTTGCAACTGATGACCGTAAACTAATTCAAGCCTGCCATCAAATAGATATTAGAGTTGAAAATCCCATTGAAAATTCGCTACGTAGGCAAATGGCAAATTGTGAAGCATCAAACTTGCCGCAAAAAGGATTACCTTGCATTCTAAGGCGAATTCACCTTTGGCTGAATCAGAACCATCAACAAGTCGCCGAAGAATTCTGGTCTCAAACCGGCAGTGGAAGTCATCTACCCTAATCCCTCTTACAATCATCTAAAAAATCTGACAATGCATTAACTTATCACATTTTCAACAGATTGCCAACATGAAAATAATCGGAGTTCTACAGGTCATAACAGACACAACGTTTCAATCCAAATATACGCATCCGCAACTTGCGGAACTTGCAATACATGGTGGTGCAGACACAATCCAATTCCGACACAAAAACGGAACAACACGCGAATTGATTCAGATAGCACAGCAAATGCAGACGGTTTGTGCAAATCATGACGTGCCGTTGATTGTGAACGATAGAGCGGACATCGCACTGGCAGTCGGTGCAAGCGGAACACATTTTGGACAAGATGATATGCCTGTCACCATCGGGCGGAAAATACTCTCTACAAAAACCATCATCGGTGCATCAGCGCGTACCGAGGAGAAGATACTTGAAGCAATTACAGAAGGAGCAGATTATATCGGGTTTGGTCCCATCTATCAGACATCCTCAAAGCCTGATGCCGAAACACCGAAAGGGTTAGAACGTTTGCAACGCATGTGTGAAATAGCAAAATGTCCAGTGATTGCTATTGGTGGCATCACACTCCAAACCGCTGCTGAAGTAATTGCCGCAGGAGCACACGGCATTGCAGTCATTTCTGCCGTATGCTCCCAACCCGATCCCCTCGCAGCAACACAACACCTCATGAACGAAATCCAAGATGCCAAGCCAGCATAGAGACTGCACGAGGAATTAGCACAATATGAGCGAATACAATCAAGTTGATGAGCCTGGTATAAACACAATAGAATTTATACCAAATGAATTTCGGGAAGTTAACCAAGTTTATGAACCAGATTTTGAGAAAATTGACGAAAATTTCGTGCAGAAATTATGGAATGGACAACGCTTTTTCAATGCAAACCTTACCGCAATTGACGGTAGAGAAATTCGCGTCCTTAAACAAGGTATCTGGAACCATGAAGAAGGTCCAGATTTTATGCACGCAGAGGTTGAGATCAATGGAAAACTCCATGTCGGTGACATAGAAATACATGTAAAATCTTCCGAATGGTACGCACATAAGCATCACCTCAATTCAAGGTATAACCGCGTTGTTCTCCATGTGGTTCTCTATAATGATGACTTCAATTTACGAACACGACTACAGAATGGTAAACGCATATCAACACTGGAACTTCTCAAATGGATAGATGCACCTATCGGGGACCTTTATGACGAAACAAAGCAGACAGAAACCGACGCAGCCAATTCCTGCAGAGTCACAGGCAATCGTCTAAACATAGATAGCCTTAAAAGCACATTTGAATCGTTAGGTACTGAAAGGTTCTTAGAAAAGTCGGATGCTATCCGACTTTTACGGACGCGTCTCGATTTTGAACAAATTCTATATGAAGGTATAATGGAAGCGTTGGGGTATTCCCAAAACAGCAAACCACTGCGGGAGTTAGCACAGCGCGTGCCTTTTGCTGATTTGGATCATAAGTCCGAACACGAAATCCAAGCTATCCTTTTTGGCATTGCCGGTTTATTACCATCGCAATCAGAAAAACCAATACCCAATCATGTCAATGACGATCCGTTCATTGTAGCATTAGAGACACTGTGGAAAACATCGGAGTATGCAAAACGATCAGATCGCATGAACACAACTAAATGGCAGTTTGGAAGAATCCGTCCATATAACTATCCAACAAGACGGATTGCAGCAATCAGTCAGTTGATCTTTCGCAGTAAAGGGAGTTTGATGTTGTACTTTCTCCCTATCTGTGAAAAGGCAGCAAATGTAGATACACCCAAACTGCTACGTACTATCAGAACCGAACTTCTTAACCTTTTGACCCTGGAACCCGCCGGTTATTGGGAAACACACGCTAACTTTGGGAAGGGTGGAACACAAAAA
Source organism: Candidatus Poribacteria bacterium (assembly GCA_963663765.2). Classification (GTDB taxonomy): domain Bacteria; phylum Poribacteria; class WGA-4E; order WGA-4E; family WGA-3G; genus MSPOR6. Next base: position 934,515 of record CAXXUA010000005.1, read on the forward strand.
GCTAATCTGATTGGAGATGCCAGAGCTTTGGACATCAATGTGAACAAAATACTTCCTGTCGCATATATTTGGGCAGTAGAGTCAGAAAGCAGAAAACTACAAAATGCAATTCTGAGTCTCTACAGTTACTTTAGAAAAACGGACGAAAATAGTGTAATTCGCCAGGTGAAAGATCAGGTCTTTACAGATGCACAACCAATACAATTAATCAAACCTACAGCGCAGATACAGCAAGGGATCATTCGTCTCTACAAAAACTACTGCGCTGACCAACTTTGTGACTTATGTCCTATTATTGAAAATAACGCGGTCTTGACAACAGAAAATTCTTACATTAAAAATTCGTAGTATGGTAGAATTTAAGAAAATGAATGTTAACATTCAAAAGGAGAAATATCATGAGAACCTTGTGTGTTATTACGATGACATTGCTTTGTATTTCTGTTGCTGTGGCAACGGAAACTTTTTACTCTGCACTTGAAAGTCAGGCAGAGGTTGAGAAGGAGGGAGGTACTGTTGACGGCGGTAGCTTCGTCCCAGGTAAGTATGGAAATGGTTTTATTAGTGAGGAACAAGGGGATGTCATCCATTTTCCAGTGGAGGATCGCTTTGTCAACCTTGATGAAGGCACCGTTGAATTATGGGTAACAATGGGATTTGATACTTCAACAATTACAGGCGAACTTTTTATGTTTATGACCTACAATCGTCCAACCGATGCCGTTTTCTTGCAATTTGACAGCGGAGGAATAGCTCGCATGCGGATTAAAAGCGCGAGCAGTTGGAAAAATGCAGATAGTGCCGCGCTCAATTGGAAAGAGGGTGAACATCATCACATGGCGGGTACATGGGGACCAGATGGATTGAAACTCTACTTGGATGGTGAACTGGAAGGAGAAGATAGTTTTAGTGAAGGACCAAAGGTTTTCGCTGAAACATTTGAAATTAACAATACTTCTCCACCTTCTAATTTCGCAGTCCCGACAAATTGCGTTGTGGACAGTCTTCGTATTTCTGATCATCAGAAGGAAGCGAATGAATTGATACTTGAAGAAACCACACCTGTTCAACCACTTGGAAAATTGGCTACAATTTGGGGACAATTGAAAACAGAAAAATAAGTGAGGAACAACAATGTATAAAACAGAAAAACCCCTTTTCGTTGCGGGAACAGAAGGATATAATACATTTCGTATTCCAGCACTTGCCGCATCAAACAAAGGTACACTGCTGGCATTCTGCGAAGGCAGACGCAAAGGTGGCGGTGATTCAGGCGACATAGATATCGTTTTGAAACGGAGTTTTGACAATGGTGACACATGGCAACCGATCCAAGTTGCTGTTTCCACAGGTGCAGATACAGATGGTAATCCAGCTCCCGTTGTTGACCGAGATACTGGCACCATCTGGTTACTTTTCTGCAAAAACTTTGCCGATGGCGGAGAAGGTAAAATCATTGCTGGAGAAGCACCGCGGACTGTTTGGGTGACCTCAAGCACTGACGATGGAGAAACTTGGGCAGAACCGAAAGACATCACTGCCGACACAAAATTGGATACATGGACATGGTATGCAACAGGACCTTGCCACGGAATCCAATTGGCAAGTGGCAGAATGGTTATCCCGTGTGATCATGTGCTTGGAAACAGTCGCAACTATGCTGAAACAGGCTATTCGCATCTCATCGTGAGTGATGACCATGGCGAAACGTGGCGGATCGCAGGGGAAGCGCAACCCGGCACAAACGAATCTGTCGTCGTTGAGACTGTGGATGGCGATCTCTATTTCAACTGCCGAAACTATGTCGCACCGAAACGACGTGCTTATACGTGGAGTTCTGACGGTGGTGATACGTTCACTGAGTTCGGTTACGATGACGACTTAATTGAACCGATCTGCCAAGCCAGCATGATGCGTTATACAGATGCTAACTCACACGACAAAAACCGTGTTCTGTTTTCAAACCCAGCAAGCACTGGACGCGAAAAAATGACAATACGTTTGAGTTATGACGAGTGTCGCAGCTGGAATGCTGGCAAAGTCCTGCACGCAGGTCCCGCTGCCTATTCCGACCTATGTATAGACACAGACATGAATATATGCTGTCTCTATGAACGCGGTGAGCGCGGTGCTTCTGAAACGTTGTCCTTCGCAAAGTTCGACTTAGCATGGTTAACGGATGGAGAGGATACGTTGACTTAATAAAAGGTTCACGTATTTCTTTACCGTATAGCGGTTGGAGCTTTTTACACCGCGGATGCTGTTTTTGCGAATATCTGATTTGAAAAACACGTTATTCTATGTTAAAATATAATTCTATCAAACCGAAAGTCTATGTTGAAGCAACAGTTGTTAGTTACTTAGTAGCAAGACCCAGCAATAATCCAATAATAGCATCTCGACAATGGGCAACCCAGCAACTGTGGAAAAGTTATACCGATAGATTTGAATTCGTTATTTCAGAAATAGTCCTTACCGAAATTCAACGGGGGGACGCAACCGCAGCACAGCAACGAATTAACGTGGTTTCAACTCTTCCAGTACTTGAGAACAAACCAGAAACTAATGTGCTTGTACAGAAAATGTTAGATGATGGGGCAGTACCACCAAATTCTGCACCTGATGCACAACATATTGCAATTGCAACGGTGCACGGTATTGAGTATTTGGTGTCATGGAATCACAAACATATTGTAAATAAACACAAGCGTGAACATATCAATCAAGTTTGCCAAGAAGCAGGATTTGTACCAATAACTTTATGTACACCCATTGAACTGATGGAGCAAAGTCAGATGAAAGAAACACAAGAAAAACAACAAGAATTTGATCCTGAAACATATACAGATCCTATTCTTGAGGAATGCTATCGAATTAAAGCAGAGATTAGCGCACAATTCAAAACTTTGGACGAATTTTTTGCCTATCTAAAAGATAAGGAAGAAGAGGGTAAACGGAACGGGATAAAATATGTTTCGTATTATGATCCATCCAAACATAAAGCACAGGAAAAATCTGAGGACGATATCTGAACAATCGCACAATTTTCAAAAATAGGTGGAGTAATACTAACGCACATATTCTTCGCCACGATGCTCTGCTATCCATGTCTTTAACGGCACATCGGCATCTGTCGGTTGCCACCAACCTTTGATGTTCACACCATCCCCTAACAACTGCCGTCTAATTGGATCGCATTTCTCAAGTATCTCTTGTGGCATCAGGTTGTAATCCAATCCACGCAACCAACGATAACTATACCCCATAAACAATACCTTCCGCGTTGCATCGGAATAGTTTCTGCCTCTTGAGTGCCACATCCTTCGGTCGAATAGCACAGCGGTTCCTCGTTTAACGAGTAGATCCATTTCACCCTCAGGATCGCCTTCAGGATCATGTCGTGGTGGTAATTTGTCAAGTTTGTGGCTACCGGGAATAAGCCGCATTGCTCCGTTGTCACGATGCATCACGTCGCTTAGCCAATAACTCACCTTCAGTGAAAGTCTGGGATGTGGACGTTCCATCTCTGGAATTGGTCTGCCACCGTCTTGATGCCAACCTGCTCCTTTTACAATACGTTCTGCATCGGTAGGTTCTGGTGGATACATAATCAGATGTGAGATGTAGAGTTGGATATTCCAACCCAAAATATCCCAGAGCAGCGGAAACACCTTTTTATTGTCAAGCAATTCCAACAGTAGATCGTCTTCAATGACAGTGCGGAATTTGGCTAATATTTTGTGTGGAGCTAATCCGGTTTTCATGCGTTCTTCAGCATCAATACGATCAGCGACATTCTCTAACGCATCTGTCATCTCAGAACTTATTGCGTCCTCAACAATGAGGTAGCCGTTATCATTGAATGCTTTGAGTTGTTCATCAGTAGCACAGTATTCAAGCCAAGTCGTATCCATTTGTTATCTCATAGAATAGTTCTGCAGTTTATGAGTCTGAAGACTATTCATCTTCAACACGTTCAATAATCTCACCTGTTTCACGGTCTCTGTAGATGCGTTTCATCCTGCCGTCCGGCATCCGTTCATCCTTGAGATGAGCATAACGTTCATCCTCGTCAGATTGACCTGAATGTACGTCAACAGTTTCATCTTCAGCTCGCCAGTCATCCAGTTCAACTGCTTCCCACTGTTTAGACTTCGCGGATTTGTAGCAAGCATCAATGATCGCATTCACGACATAACCGTCGTAGAAGGTTTCCATTGGTTCTCTACCTTCGTCCATTGCATTGAACATATCAAGGAACATATCCCGATACCCGAGTTCAGCGACCTCATCACCGACAGGAAAAAGCCAACCCGTGTCTCCTTCTGCTTTTTCAGCGACATAGCCACCTTGTCCGACTGCGGTGAACATCTCAAAACCTGTTCGGAGCCAGTGATTGAGCCAAATTGTGCCTTCGCTGCCAGAGACTTCATCGCGCAGATCCATACCACCACGAAATGCCCAACCGACCTCAAACTGTCCCATTGCACCGCTTTCAAACCGAATGAGCGCGATACCGTGATCCTCTGCATCAATTGGATGCACAAGCGTATCTGCCCAACACATCACTTCAAGCGGTTTGTTGTTCTTACCAACGAAATTCCGTATAATCTCTATACAATGGCATCCCATATCAACGATCGCACCGCCACCCGCTTGCTCCAAATCCCAAAACCAATCGCTATGCGGACCAGGATGTGTCTCACGAGAACGCACCCATAGGATTTTCCCGAGCGCTCCATTTTGAACAGACTCCAACGCCTTTATGGTTTTCGGAGGATACACTAAGTCCTCAAGATAACCACCAAAAACGCCTGCATTTTCAACAAGGTCAAGCATCGTTTTCGCTTCTTCCGCAGTGCGTCCGAGTGGTTTCGTGCAGAAAATCGCCTTTCCCGCTGCCGCCGCAAGTTCAACAGCCTTCAGATGCAGGTTGTTCGGTAATCCGATAACAACTACATCCGTTTCTGGATGGTTGATCGCTTCTGCTAAATCTGTTGTTGCATTCGGAATGTCCCACTCTTTCGCAAAATCCATTGCGCGTTCCTCGCGCCGAGAGTACACAACATGCACGCGATCGGCACCACGTTGATTGTGTAACGTCATCGTGTAAAACATTCCGATTAAACCCGACCCGAGCATAGTTACTTTATGGTTTTTATGTTCTGACATGCATTTCTCCATTAGAAGTGTTATTGTAAAGAGAAAGGGAAGGTTGTTGGACCTTTCCCACAATATTATTCTGTTTTGTAGGTTGCAATCACACCCCAATCGTCTACCGTCCAGCAGTGGTTCTTATCTGTAGCATGCACTCCTTTGAGAGCACCACTCCCGCCAGCTTTCGTAGCAGTCCAGGTCATCCCACCATCTGTGGTATTCAAAACAGCACTATATTCTCCGACTGCCCAACCCACCATCTTATCCACAAACATAATATCATAGAGATTGTCAATTGAGTCAGTTTTCTGCTGTTTCCAAGTCTTTCCACCATCGTTGGTATGCAGGATCAATCCCTCCTGTCCTGAAATCCATCCAGTTTTTTCATCGGCAAAATGGATACCGAACAAGTTGTTATCAAAACCAGCCTTCCGTTTTTCCCAATTTTCACCACCATCATTAGTATGCAAGAGTGTTCCATAAGAACCAATAATCCAACCTGTGGTCGGTGTAACAAACAATACATTCTCCAGATTGTTCCGTGTTTCCCCAACGCGCGCGCGTTCAGAACTACCGACCCATGTTTCACCACCATCGGTCGTTTTCAAAATTGCGTTTTCTGTTCCTACGATAAAACCGACCTTTTCGCTGATCATCTGTATCCCCATCAAACTGGAACGTATACCACCTCTACGACGGTTATTATTATTTTGGTTTGCTGCTTGAGTTCTCGCCATTTTTCGATTCCAAGTTTTTCCACCATCTTCAGTTTTTAGTATCGTGCCTCTTGCACCTGTAAGAAAACCTATCTTCTCATTGACAAAATAGATATTGTAAAGTGTTGGCAAACCACCTGGGGGACCTCCACCACCCGGTCTCTGTTCTGTCGTAGCACCTGCCGGACGCGTATTTATCTCTTTTTTCGTCCAAGTTTTCCCACCATCCACAGTAACAAGTATCAAACCTTTGTCTCCAACGACCATACCGTTTTGATTGTCCATAAAATGAACATCATGTAACATCCCTTCAATACCATCACCACGAATAATATCGTCTTCTCTGAGTATCATCCACTTCCCATCAGCCGTCACAAGTAGAATCGGAATCGTGATGCCGACAATTACTAACAAAACAACAATAACTTTTCTGTTCATGATTATCTCCTTCGTATATCCATTGCATATAAACTTTATGTCTATTTTAGAACTTACAACTAAATCGCTTGAAAATCTTCATATATCTGTCGTGCTTTGTTCTCAACATCTCTTAAATAAGTTTGACCAATTTGCGTTTTGTAAAGTTCGGTAAGCTCTCCACTGGTTTCACCAAAAGCTTTGGCGTATCTTCTGCATTCGTTTTTGTCAGGTCCTGAGGCGTAAGTTTTAGTTTTAGCATCTGTTCCAGACTTGCGGATTTCAACAAACATCTCTGCAAACTTTAGGTACGTGCCATCTCCAACAAATGTAACATTTTCAAGCATCGTGAAATCAAGCCCCGGCAGCGCATCTGAAAGGATAGCACGCGCTTCTTCCAAATCTATCTTTCCCTCACGCAGTGCAATAGCAATTCCGAGAAAGAATAGATCGTTTTTATCGCGTTTTGCTTCGCCTTCCTGCTTGGATGCGCGGAGTTTTTCTGGATTCGGTTCCGACTCATTGTAATAGGTAATATCTTCTCTCACATCACATCTTGCAGTGATTTTGCTCTCTTCAAAAATCGATGCAAGATACTCAGACAAAGGTATATCCGCTTGTTTGCAGTGCGCAGCAAGTGCCGTGACTAACACCATAGACTCACCTGCAGATTTCTCCCGCATCGCTATAGCAGTCCTACCACCTTGGCTACGGATAAGTTCTTCAGGTCCGGTAATCATGCCGCCACTCTCTTCACCAGCAAAGATGAGACGTGGCTGCACACCAAGCGAAATCGTCTCACCGTAAACATCTTGGACAACAACGGGGGTATCTGGTTCATCGGCTATCTGCTTCTCAATTTTCTTCATGATTGCAGCGATCTCTTTGAAACCTACAGGCACGTTAATCACATTCACCTCATTTGCAGCAGCCCATTGGTCCCAAGCAAGTGCGGATGGTGTGGTCTTTATCATAAACCGCGGATGTTCTCCCCAAAGACCAGCAGTTTTCAACTGTTTGGTATGGAAGTCCATTAACATCAGAAATGCTTGATTAGGCGTATAAATCGTAAGCAGTCGGTCATCATCAAACGTCAGAAATTCCACTCCGAGTTTTTGGAGATGTTCAGCACGCGAGGTCTCTTCTAATTGACACACAATTAACCGATCCCCATCCGGATCGGTCACTTCAACAATTGTACCAATAGGTTGGTCCTTGAGTTTGGAAGCATAATCAGCAGATTGGACGACATCCAGAATGCTAAAATCGCATCCGAGGTCGTAAAATTCCTTCTCACCTGTTTTCGGATTTCTGTCCAGTTTGCCGATGTTGTGGTAGAGTGGATCCGCTTCAACGTGAAGCCAACACACAGCGTTCGCTATCCCTAACCGCTCAAAAATCGCACGCATCGGACGATACATACACCCACCCACACAATCAACAACAATCGGAGGTTTCGTCTCGCGAATAAGGCTCAGGTTGGCATCTGTGGCAACACCGCTTTTGAGATAACCGACATATAGCTGCACGCCGTCGTGAAGTTCATCTAACCGTTCAAAGTCAATATGCTCATCGTTGACAGCACTAAACCGAATCGGATACCCATCCGTTTCTGCGATCTTGAGAATTGTCTCAATCTTCTTGACAAACTGCATAGACTCTTCGGGTAGGTATTGACTCCCTTGATTATTTAGGTCCTTGGTCGCATTCTTGGTGCTAACAGAATGGCTTGATGTGACATGCTCACCCCCATCCAAATCAAGCATGAATATAAGGAACGATGCCATCCAAATCGGCAACGTGCCAAACCCTTTCGGTACATAAGTCCGTATCTCTTGTGCTGCTTGAACCCGAGCAATAAACTCAACATATTTCTGTGAGTTATATCGCACCTCACAACCCGCAAGTTTCTCTACGGTTTTCCCATCGGATTTCTCCTTCGCAACGAGACTTTTTCCAAGTGTCGCTAAGATGATACCAACCTGATTGATCGGAAAGCGCGTATCCCACGGATACAGAATGTTTTGGGGACCACGTATACCTGCGGTTGATACTTGTGCCTCTTTCGCATAGTTGCCAAACCATTCCCATAGATTCAACCGTTCAATCAATTCCTTGTTGAGTAGGAATGTAAATGCATCGGGTTCGTCCTGAAGAAAAAGTGGAGATTTGATTGAGTCAGGGGTGTTTTGTTCAACAACTGCCAAGAGTTGCTGTTCTGTTCTGTTTCGTTTTTCAAGGGACGCTGCGTCTACAGCAATAACCATTACTATACTCCGAAATAGGTTTTGCGGTTATTATAGCATATACTGTAGATTTTGTGGGAGATAATTTGATGGGATTTATTGGGTTGGTATCAGTTGAGGGCAGTTTGGCGAGATGCCACTTTTTCGTTAGTTTTTCCAATCCTCCAAACGCAATCCCAACTCAATTATTCTTTCGTAATCGGAATCAGAAGCAACAAGAATTGCATCAAGAGTTAAAGCTGTCGCAGCAATCCAAAGGTCGCCTTCACCTAAAGGCGTCCCTTGTTGTTCAGCAGCAACTTTTATCTGTGCATAGACCTCGCTAACCCTCTCTGGAATTGGGTCACACGGAACTGTAGCAAATAGTTCATTTGCTCTTTGTTCAAGGTCTTGTTTTCTTTTTCCTGCGGGTAGTCGACCAATTCCGAATAGAATTTCACCCTTAACGATGGGACAAGTAAAATGGTAATCCGACTCAGTCAGAGAATCAAAACGCCCTTTTACTCCAGGATTATCCTGCATCAACAAACTACATGTTGATGTATCCAAGAGATATTTATTCATTATTTATTACTTTTATCCGAATCAAAGGGCGAATCAAACTTTATAGGTATTTCCCCCTCTTTTATTGACTGATTGAGTGCTTCAATGTCTCCATCAGTGAGATACGGTGGCTTATCCATCGCTTTGATGAGACGTTGTGCTGTAGGATTTTTTCTTTTTGTATGGTCCTGATTCTGATCTGATTCTGTCCAAGTGCGGAACTGCTGTAAAATTTCAGGTCCCACTCTGACTGAAACAGCGGGATGTACTGCAAGTAGAATCTGACCGATTTTTTTCTTACCAGTTTCACTACTCTTACAGACTTGTTCTATTTCTGGCACTGTAACCATAGGCATTTTTAATGCTGCGCGAAATTTTATTTTTTCAAGCCACTGTGCAGAAAGTAGTCCTGCTAAACCTGTCACAACAGGGTCTAGCCATGTTAATTTATTAATGACAGCTTGTGCAATGAATGCATGTGCATAAAAAAGGTGTTTTGGATCCGTTTTGCTATTATAAACGATCTTAAATGCTGCTACAAGCCGTTCCATAGGTTCGGTATCTTGTGCTTCTATCATTGTTAAAACGTTGTTTTGTTCTCTCAATAACGTCGTTTCAATCAAATCAAGAGCAGAAAATACTTTTTCTTTTATAGGTAGTTCAGACGAATTTGTACGCCATATAGATAGCATTTCATGTGTATCACTGTCTGTCCGCATTCTAACAATAAGCGCAGCAATAAAAATTGCAATGATGTTATCAGCAGAGGCAAAGTCGGACAGATCAGAATTAGTTATAGGATAAGTTCCTTTTTCCGCAGCTCCTCTATCGCTTTGTTGGTGTTTCTTCATTGAACTAAATACTTGCGCTAACTGATATATTTGTTGTGGTAGATTATCAAAAGTCTTGTTTTTAAAATCATATTGTGCTTTAAGGATAACAAGGGAAAAGTCCAATATTGGATGTTTTTCTTTGTCTTTCATTTGTAAGGCATGTTGAAAAACTGTCGTCTCATGCCCAAATCTGTACTCAATTTGCGCTAAAGAGAGCCAAGAATATCCTATAGGAGAATCAGGTAAATCTAAAACTTTTTCGTTAGTCTCCGTATTGCTACAGAAACCTGCAGAAGGTTCAGTAAGTTCTGAAGATTTATTTTCAAGTCCGCACCATATCATCCATATCCATTTTATAGTGTAATCTAATCGTTTCTTTAAAGTGAAATACTGAAGGTCTGTATTGTCTTGAGATAGTGTCTCAAAATCTCGCAACGCAAGATGCATAAATTTTATGCAGTTCAACATATTACCTGACTTAAAGTAAGCAAATCCCGCATCTGTATACAAACTGATATATCTTTCGGTGTTTTCAATCTCTTGAGTTTTATTAGCTCCCTCTTCAAAAAAGCGAGCTGCTTTCTTCCAATCGTCCAAGTAAGCTGCACATATAGCGGCTCTGCGATATTCCTCTAAGGGGCCAATGTTTACTTGACCTGAAGGTGGATTCCATTTTGGAAGAATACGTTCGTAAATATTGAGCGCGTCTTTGTAATGTTTCTGATTAAAGTATACGACTGCTTGTGCTTCTTCTATCGTTGGTAAAGTACCAAGTTTTAATGTAATATCTTGAAGAACTTTATGAGCGGTATTTGGGTCGCTCAATTTTTCGTCATGGGTGATGGCTTTAATTCTTGCTGATGCAGCAGCAATATATGGATAACCCCATGCAATAGTTTTTTCAATTACTTTATCAAAAACTTCAAGGCATCTTGTCCAATTAGGATTTTCAAGTTTTTCCTCTGTTAACCAAATTCCATTAATCAAAAGTTGGGATTCAATGTTATCATTCTCAAAGTCAGCCAATAATAACGTTCTAATTCTTGGATCAAGTTCATCCAGTGTATCAATAAGTTCATTGAGGAAAACAGCGTTGATTTCTGGACGCATATAGATAAAACTAAATAGGAAACTGAAATAGTTTGATTTTTTAATGTTGTATTCTTCCAATTGTCCCATGGAAATATGATATTCTTCCCAGAGCTCTTTATCCCTGTCTCTGATATCGATCATTTCTTTAAGGTAACCTACCAACTTCTTGGCTGGTAGTGTCACTTGATTATATTTTAATATCTCTGTTGCCAGCATTAGACGAGATAGAAGATATGACTGGTGTGGTTCATAAGGTTTGGTTTCCTTATCCCAAATTTCAAGTATCTTTGGAACTAATTCTGGCTTCACCTCAACGGCAATGCGATATTGCATTGACCGAAATAGTTGATTTACAAACGCATAGCCAGGGAATAATTCTTCAGGAGGATTGGTTTTAATGTTTGTAATCCATGAGAATTCTTGACAAATATTTTCCCAATCATCCTCTGGAGCGGTTAGTAATGATCTTATGGCAGCTATAATCCTTTCTTCATCTTGATCATGTGTGCTTTGTATTGGAGATTGGATAGCAATATCAGATAAACCACTAATAAATAACATATTAGTAGAATCAGGCAATTTAGTATGAGTCGCGTGCATACGCGGATGTTGTAAATACTGACTAGAAATCCTTTGTGTTGTTTGTTCCTCACCTTTCAGATAAAGGAATTCATCACCAGCACAGTCTAACTGCACATTTGCAAGGACGACAAGTGGATAGTCCCCTTGTAAAGGATAATTTACTTGATGCATAGTATCTGCATGGTGCATTATCTTTCTCTCCCGACACAAACTAAATGGTTTACTCGGCAATTAATATTTGTATTTTGGACACCCTAAATTCACCCACCTTTATCCCCCTGAAAGCGAGGGGAAGGGACTTTTTGGTTTTTTCTGTCCGTTCTATATATAATAAAATATAATAAATGTTTAGCGAGTAAATCACTAAAGGGTGTGAAATTAGACATTATACAAACTATTTATACATTGGCAACTTGAGTATATCACATTATCAGGCAAAAATCAAGACACCCTGCAGACTATATCTACTCCAAAATCAGATTCTCATACATATCAACTATCCTTAAACATTAAGATTTCTTGATTTACTTAGCAAAATTATGTACAATATCTTATCAGTAACATGACAAATTCAAAGGCAAAAATGGAGGTCATGATGAAGACTTTAGTGGTAACAGAAGAAATTTGGAAAGAGGGTAATATGTACACCGCCTATTGCCCAGAATTAGACGTTGCAAGTTGCGGAAAGGATATTGAAGAAGCGCGAAATAACCTTCTTGAAGTAATTGAAATTCAGTTAGAAGAAACAGCAAAACTCGGCACACTCAAGGCTTTTTTTAACATATAAAAGCTTATACCAAATTAACGTAATTTATCTTTTTCCAACGGTAGGTGCGGTTTCCTAACCGCACACTTAGCAAGACGACTCACGTTAATTCGGTATTAGTCCCTCCTACACGTTTCGGAGAACGGTTTTACTACCTCATAATTGCTTTCGGTTCAGTAAACTGCCTTTTGCGAGTCATATTCTAAGACTTCAAGAAGTGTGACTCTCAACGTTTCATGCTATTCTTCCGTGTCCTTTCTTGACAAGGGACACCAGATACCTCTTGTATCCAACCGATCCACCACTCAACACGGCGTTGAATTTGAGCAGTATAGGATGCTTGCATGACAATCTCCTATTGTTAATATTGATTTAGTGTTGTTGACGATTTTCTAAATTATACACGCTAATAATCCAAATCACGGATGACACAGATGACACGGATAATACCACTACCAACGATTATCTTGCTTAGAAAACGCCTATCCTACGGAAGACAATCAAATGCAGAACTCTTATCCGCGCACTCCACGTAATCCGTGTAATCCGCGATTCCGAACACCCTCCGCACACTCCGCGTAATCCGCATAATCCGCATAATCCGCATAATCCGCGATTCTATACGGAAAAATATATACACACCCAAACATCAAGGGTGTGTAAAGTTTTTGTAAAAAGCTTGATATTAAAAGAAGTCCGTCCAGTTTCTATCAAATATTGCTTGACGTTAGGGAACTGTGGACATCGTAGGGGCGAGGTTTCCTCGCCCGCATTAGCCTCTATTCGGGTGGGGAGACCCCGCCCCATAGGCGTCAATTTAAGAAAATATTGTTGTCATTTTTCTTGTGGGAGGGTTTTTCAACCTTGATTTGAGAGGAAAAGCGCATAAATTCGGGGTTGAAAACCCCTCCCACAAGAGGTCAAAATCCTTAAATTGACGCTTATGGGGCGGGGAGACCCCGCCCCTACGGTACAGCAACCAAAACTTTACACACCCAAACATCAATCTTCGGTTGACCCAATGATAGAGTTTCGGTTATTATAATATATGTGTCAAATTTGGGATAGGCAGCAGCGTGAAAATGAATTACGGATTATCACAGTTTCGTAAAGTCAACACAGGTTAGTCATTTTGCGTTGAACCGTTCAGTCAAAATATATTTACGCAACTTACTTTATGAGGCAAATATGAAAAAACTAAACCTATATGTAATACTGATTTTTATCTGTTTTCACCTTTTGTTAGCATATAGTTTTGCACAGGATTATACCCGTTTGCAACTACCAGAAGGAGCCATCGCACGTTTGGGAAAAGGAAAATTATTTGAGATAAAATATTCACCCGATGGCAACCAAATTGCAGTTGCAACTGCAATCGGAATCTGGTTTTATGATACTGCTACCGGTGCCGAATTAGCACTCCTCACCGGACACACAGAGAGTATTGAATGCATTGCCATTAGTCCAGATGGAAAGACTTTGGCGTCAGGCAGCAACGACAACACCATCATGCTATGGGACATAGAGACACGCACACGAAAAGCAACCCTTGTTAGACATTTAGATGATGTTCGGTCCCTTGCTTTCAGTCCAGATGGAAATACCCTCGCAAGTACCAGTGAAGATGCAACAATTAATCTGTGGGACGTTCAGACTGCAAAACATAAAAGAACAATAACCGGACATGCCAATTGGGGTAGGGCAGTTGCTTTCAGTCCCGATGGAAGTATCCTCGCAAGTGCAAATCATGATGCTACCATCCGACTTTGGGACGCAAACACAGGAACACATCTAAGAACGTTCTCAGGACATGAACGAGCTGTAACCTCTATCGCCTTTAGTCCGGATGGAAAAACGATCTGCAGTGGGTGCGACGACGGCTCTGTCGGCTTGTGGGAAACAAGTACTGGCAAGAATATACAAATCATGATGAAGCATACATGGTACGTCGTTTCGGTCTCGTGTTCACCGGATGGAAAGACATTCGCAAGTGGTAGTTGGGACAATGAGATTTATATGTGGAACACCGAAACAGGTGAACATGTGAAGACACTATCTGGACATACAAATCATGTCGTATCGGTCGCATATTCACCGAAAGGTGACACGCTCGCAAGTGCAAGTTACGACGGTACAGTTCGCTTGTGGCATCCTCGCACCGGCAATGAAAAAAATATATTTGTTGGACATACTCGTGATGTGAAAACTGTCGCATTTTCTCCTGATGGAAACACATTGGCAAGTGGAAATTCTGCAACCACCATACATCTATGGGACTCAACCACAGGTGCATATAAAAACACGCTTATCGGACACTCACAGACAGTTGGTGCAATCGCATTTTCTCCCGATGGATCAACACTCGCAAGCGGTAGTTGGGATAATACGATTCGTCTATGGGATCCTCAAACCGGACGAGAAAAACAGGTAATCGCTGAACATTGGAATAATGTCGCATCAGTAGCTTTTTCCCCTGATGGCACCATGCTCGCGAGTGGAAGTTATGACCAGACAGTCCGTTTATGGAACGCACACACAGGTGAACCCTTGCAGACACTCAATGGACATATTGCTAATGTTAGGGCTGTCGCATTTTCACCTGATGGCAAGACACTCGCAAGTGGCGATGGAGCTAACAAAATCCTCTTTTGGGATCCAAAAACAGGACAAACGCAGTTGATGTCGTCTGTTCAACGCATACTCAATAGACCTGTGATGCATTCTGGGGATATTACGGGACTCGCCTACAGTCCTGATGGATCAACACTTGCAAGTGCAAGCGATGACCAAACAATCGGTTTATGGAACGCACAAACAATGAAAAATAAACAGATGTTACGTGGACACACAAGGTATGTCTTATCTGTGGCTTATGCGCCGCAAGGAGATATGATCGCAAGCTGCAGTTGGGACAAGATTATACGTTGTTGGGACCCAAAAACTGGAAAGCACAAAACCGGGTTCATTGGACACACTGGCTATGTCTTGTCGGTTGCGTTCTCACCTGATGGAAAACTCCTCGCAAGTGGAAGTTCTGATGGAACGGTGCTATTATGGGATATGTCAAAATTAAAAACCAAATAGACTAAAGAGTGTGATTATGAAAAACCTAAAATGCATTACGCTGCTAATAATCGTTGTTTGTCTAATATCGGGAACATTCTGTTATTCCCAAGAATATACAAAATGGCATTTACCTGAAGGGGCAAAACAACGTTTTGGAAAAGGAATTATAAGAGAAGTCGCATTTTTCCCTGATGGGAAAAAACTTGCTATCAGTAGTTCAATCGGTATCTGGATTTATGATGTAAATACAGGTGAAGAACTTGATCTGCTTACAGATAGTTGGCACGATACCGATTCAATTGTGATTAGTCCGAAAGGTGATATACTCGCAACTGCAATTGGAAACAAAGTCCAACTGTGGAATACAACCGAAAAGAACCTAATTGATACATTCATAGGACACAGATCTGATATTTATTCATTGGCAATGAGTTCAGATGGGAAAACACTCGTAAGTGGAAGTGCTGATACGACTATTCGAATATGGGATACAACGACAGGAAAAGCAGGTTCCGCACCTATAGTAAACACCGAAGCCGTCCGTTCATTGGCATTTTCACCAGCAGGGAACACACTCGTAAGTATATCAGAAACGGATGAAAGCACAATACAATTATGGAACTTAGACAGCGGAGAGAATGTGTTAAATATCTTTCCAAGGATAGGCAGAATCTATTCAATTGCGTATTCTCCAGAGGGTTCCATAATAGCCACTGGAAGTTGGAACGGTAGAATCCATTTATGGAATCCGAGTACTGGCGAACTCCTAAACACCTTATCAGAACATGCAAGCCGTGCAACGACATTAGATTTCTCACAGGATGGCAAATACTTAGTCAGTAGCGGATTAGACTTTAGAATAAATGTGTGGAATTTAGAAACCAATATGTTGGTGAATACATTCAGAGACGTTTCAATTTTCTTCAATAATGTTGCCATTTCACCTGATGGCAAACTGATAGCCGGTACAAGTAGTTTAAATGGGGTAATTCGCTTGTGGGACATGCAGACCGGGAACATCGTTAAAACCATCACTGGACATACAAAGTACATCAGATCCGTCGCGTTTTCACCAGATGGAGCATCTGTCGCTTATCCCAATAGAGTTGATAACGTCATCATTCTCCGGGATGTCCAAACTGGAGAAATACAAAAAACACTAACGGAAGGGACAGGTACACCCTATTCGGTTATGTTTGCACCTAATGGTGAAATACTTGCATCGGGTAATTGGTATGGACAAATCGTTTTATGGAATGTGCAAACAGGAGAACCAATAAAGAGACTCATTGGACATACAAGGAATGTACCTACCCTTGCATTTACGCCTGATGGATCAACACTGATAAGTGGCAGTTGGGACTATACAATCCGATCTTGGGATGTTCAAACCGGTGTTGTCAAAAAAGCAATCCCTGTATATCAGTCAAATATTGATACGGCCAACTACAAGGTACAATCCATAGCCATCAGCCCAGATGGTAATACATTCGCCTACGCCTCTGAGGCACAAAATATACGGTTATGGGATATACTCATGAAAGAACCAAAAGAAGAGCTAATAGGACATAACGGAGCTGGCGCAAGCGTTGCGTTTTCTCCAAATGGAACTATCCTTGCAAGTGGTAGTTTTGACGATACTGTAATAATTTGGGAAGCAGAAACTGCGAATCTGTTAAATACCTATAGAGAACCAACTTCATATAACGTTTATAGTGTTGCGTTTAGTCCAGACGGCGACACAGTTGCAGGTGGTAGTAATAAGGTTATACGAATGTGGGATACCATGACAGGAAAAAACATGCTATCACTAACAGGACACACAGATTGGGTGCGTTCTGTTACATTCAGTCCTGATGGTCGTACCCTTGCCAGTGCATCTTCAGACGGCACAGTGATTCTTTGGGATGTGTCTAATAACCTACACACAAAAAACTGATAAAAACTGTGTGGATAGTACAATCTTCCAAAAAATAGTAACTTCAACATAAAAAGGTATATTATATCATGAAATACAAACACTGGTTTTTCGTAATGATGACACTTCTGACTTTTCTACTTCCTGCTTTCGCACAAGAACCTGAAACACAAAATTATACAGTTAAACCCATCTATTTTCTTCCAAAAGACCGTGAACCACAAGCAGACATAGATGCAAAAATGGACAAAATGATAAAACGCGTCCAAAAGTTTTACGCTGACGAGATGGAACGACATGGATTTGGAAGAAAAACTTTTCAGTTTGAAACAGATGAAAACGGAAACGCTGTTGTTCACCATGTAATTGGGAAACATAACAATGAACATTATCTGGATAAAACAGGAAGGTCATGGAGAGAAATCCATAAACAGGTCAAACGATCAAAATCTGTTCTGTTCAATGCCATCGATGTTAGCAACAAAAGAATAAAAAAAGGTATTTGTGGATTGGGTGGCGGCGGACAAAATTCTGGCCAATTCATACTTCCTGCCTCTGGTGGTTGTTTTAACTTCGTAACCATAGCCCATGAACTTGGACACGCTTTCGGTTTACCCCATGATTGGCGAAACGGTGCTTTTATCATGTCCTATGGGCCTGGTCCACAAAACAAGATTTCACTCGCTGCTGCACAATGGTTAGATATTCACCCATTTTTTAACACTGACAGACCCGACGCAATGAAGACTATCTCTA
This sequence comes from Candidatus Poribacteria bacterium, assembly GCA_963663765.2. GTDB lineage: Bacteria > Poribacteria > WGA-4E > WGA-4E > WGA-3G > MSPOR6. The sequence continues at coordinate 952,607 of CAXXUA010000005.1, forward strand.
AAACCCGACCAAAAATAAAAAGGTTACCAGTGATAGCGTACCCACAAGGACTGTTTCACGTTTTTTTTGAGGTGACCGATACCGATGGACTCCATCACGCACAGTTCAAATCCATGACACCTGGACGTAGTGGTTTGTCAATGCAAAAAAGTCAGACATTAAATGGGGAAAATGAGATTGTTGAGTATATTTCAACAGGAAAGGGGACAAGGTTGAGCATTCTTGATATACATGGAAATATCACATCAAAATGGATTTCGTTCAAAAACCTGAAACCAAATTTGACAATAAGTGTTACTCCAAGCACTGTTGATGCACAAGAAGGCTTAATCGGTCACTGGAATTTTGATGAGGCTAATGGTGGAATCGCATACAACAATTGCGGAAAAGATACTTACGCAGTACTTGAAGACGGGGCAAATTTGCAACTTAATAGTGGAAAAATTGGAGGCGCATTAGAACTTGACGGTACACAACGTGTTAATATACCTAATGGGGGAAACCTAATAAACGGCCTTAAGGCATTTACCATCGCATTTTGGGTGAAACCTGAGCAAATTGGTAATGACAAAGGTTTTATTAATCCTAAAAACCCTAATAACAAAGATGAAGTCTTTACCATACGCTATGATGCAAAAGGTTATAAAGGTGGTGGGAAGAATGTCGTCAAAGCAAGCATTTCCACAACACAAGGCACTCAAGCTTATGAGAGTGCAAGCGATGCACAAACTACTGCGTGGCAACACATCACATTGACTTGGAAAAGTGGTCAAGAATTATCTCTTTACTTGAACGGTATACTTGATAAACCAACATTTAACTCGCCAGCAGCCGAAGGTGAAATTATTGGTGTCGAAAAGTTGGTAATTGGTAGAGGCAGCAAAGACAGAAGAAATGCAATGCGGGGATATATAGACGATGTCCGACTATATAACCGCGTGCTAAACATAAAAGAAATTGCTGATTTATCACTAACGACTACTAACACAAACAAAGTTTATGGGGTGGCATTAACAGCTGTAGCGAATTTAACACCAAAAATCGTAGACCCCACCGAAGATGTCAACTATACCCTAACAATCACAAATACGGGGGATTTGGAGGATACAATAAAACTAACAACAAACAGCAGTACTCATGCAAAATTAAGTGAATCTTCTGTATCACTCGGGGCAGGTAGATCAGCAGAAGTAACTATGACAGTAACAAGAGATTCGCTTATCACTGCAGGAGAGCATGATATTGAAATAACAGCGACTTCTGCAGGTGATAACACGAAAACTGCTAATCTAAAAACAAAAACAACGATTACACCTATTCATGGCGTTGAATTAACTGCTGTCGGAAAACTTACCGCTGAAACGAACAATGCAGATAAGGGGACAGAATATACGCTCTTAGTTACCAACACAGGTAATACCGAAGATACAATAAAAATAACGACTGTAGGAGACGCGAATACAAAACTAAGTCAGGATTCGGTATTACTTGAACCAGGGGCTTCTTCAAGAGTGAAATTAATGGTGACGGGTACAGGGCATGCCCAAGGGGCAGATTATATTGTAAGAGTCACTGCTACTTCAGAAAGGGATAGCACCAAATCGTCTCATATCGCTACACTTACGACAATTTATCAAGGTCGTAATAAACGAAAAAATATACAAGACGATCTAATTGCTCATTGGACATTTGATGAAACAACTGGTAAAACCGTACCAGACACAAGTGGTAAAGGCAACAAGGCAAGTCTTACAGGGAATGCGGTATTACAACCCAATAGTGGGAAAATAAAAGGCGCATTGCAACCTAATGGGACTGATGCTGCGAATGTAACTCACGGTGCTGAATTAATAAATGGACTTGAGGCGTTTACTATCGCTTTATGGATAAAATCAAATAAAACCGGTACCGATGAAGGTTTTATATATTCAAAAGAACCTAATGATAAAGATGAAACGTTTGCTATTCGCTATGATTCTGAGGGAGCAGCAGGTGGCGGTAATAATGTCATCAAAGCTGCCGTTACCACAACAGAAGGCATTCAAATATATGAGAGTGCAAGCAATGTACAAACGACTGAGTGGCAACACATTGCATTGACATGGCGCACTGGTAGACAACTAATTCTCTACATCAACGGCGTCCTTGATACATCAACATTTAGTAGTAAAGCCAAATTTGGAAAAATAATCGGGGCTGAAAAATTACTTATTGGGAAGGGCGCGAAAGACCTTAACGGTTCGTTTAGCGGACTCATAGACGATGTCCGACTCTACGACAGAATTCTCAACGGAAATGAAATTGCAAAACTACTGAAAGTTTCTGCAGATGCAAGCAACAATTAAACAGTGTGCAATATTAACCTTCTCAGTAATTATTACCATTTGATTGAGGGGGTTGATATTGTGTGTTGTTAAGACCCGTTAAAATGGTGTGTCACGTGTTGATAACGCACACCACCTTGTAGAAAACAGGTGACTGAATAGTACCTCTCTCGCCTCTGGTGTATCAATTTGTTTCAATGCTAATGCAGCGTTGAAACGAACATATCGGTTCTCATCTTCCAATTGTGCCATCAGGTCTGGCAGTGCTGGTTCAGAAAGCGGTCCTAAAATAGCCAATGTCCGAGCCGCATTATACCGAACCCAATAATACTCATCACGTAGACCTTCCGTTATCACACTTACCGCCTGCGATAAATCAGTACCCTCTTCCATCTGCTGCCCGATTATCCCCAGACCTTCAATCGCATGCCTACGCACCCAAGGAGATTCGTCCTTCGCAGCACGCGTTAACGCTGGCACTGCTTCCTGTGCCACTTTACCCATATCTGCTAACGCGTATGCTGCAGTTGTGCGAACAGATTCATCTGATTCCTGTAAACCGTCTATGAGGACTGAAACTGCGGAGGAACCGACAAGGCTTAACGCATATCCCGCATAGTTCTGAATTGATGCATTACTACTATATAGTGCTTTCTGCAAAACTGGAACAGCATCTACACCAACTCTCCCTAAACGATACGCAGCATTTAACCGCATCTTTTCATTATCATGCTGCAAAGTATCAAGCAAATTAACTAATTCGTCATATGGAACACCGTTGGCACAACCGTTCTCATTTCCGTAATACCAATCCCACTGTGATTCCCACAGTTCTGGATGCTCAGGTTCCACACCGTCTGCCACAGTTTGCCAGTCAACGTTGTCGCTTTGCCAAGTAGGTGTTCTCGGCTCATCAAGTCGTGAGAATAGAAACTTCAACATATACCGTTTTTTATCACTTTCATTTGCCATAGCACGATGCCACAAATCGTAGTGAACGATAGTTACAGTACCTGCTTCTCCGCACAGAGAAAGTTCTGGATGTTCATGCGCACTTTCACCGCTATCGTAATATTGTGAACCGGGCAGCACAGCGGTAGGTCCCATGTCTTCCGTCACATCCTGCGGGTAATAGAACCCCATCGACCAACGGCATCGGTGACGACGTACCTGCTCATCGCCTTCATAAGAATCCTTATGATGACCTTGTCCACCACCACCTATCGGATTGTAATGGCAGAAACGGTGTGGATGCATGATATAGTTTGTTCCAAGTACACCCCGCATCGCACCGTCAACTACTGGGTGGTCAAACACCTGCTGAATTTCAGGGATTAAGGGAAGAACATTATTCCCCAAGTTGCCAGTGTGTTCAAACATAACGTCTAAATGTTGGTAAATCTGCTCATGAAAACTTGGTGGAAAATCCGTTTTCACCTTGATGAATCCGTTGATGATAAAGTCCCGCATCTGTTCATCGGTGAGTGGAATTGACTGATTTTGCATCTGATACCCCTCCTTATTTCATTTCTTTAGTCTAACAAAATCATTTGTGAATGTCAATTCATATTAATCCAAATCAAGGTTATTCAGTTTTAAGAGTTTTCTGTTCTTGAGATTTACTGAAAGTTAATACCCAGGTTCGGTTTTCTAACCGAATTTTACGCATCAATTTTAATTTATTGAAAACTGAATATCGCTCTTTAGTCCCGACAAATGCCATACGGGGAATGCCTTAATGGCATTCATACCGTTGATTTGGCGCATTTGGCGTTGATTTGGTAGGGACGATATGTTTATAGATAACGAATACCCTCCCCATGTCTTTAGTCCCGTAGGGACGATATGTGTATTCTTCTATGTCGTTCCTACGGAACTCTATTGGGGTTGAAAACATTTTCTATAAACATATCGTTCCTACGGAACTAAAGACATGGACAAGAGGGGTATTACAACATATTAACGGTATAACAAAATACTATCAAAAATATTGAAAACTGAATAACCCTGAATCCAAATATTTCCACTTGTTTACAGATCGTGTTAATGCTAAAATAATCGCTTAAATGCATCTAATAGGAGAACTTATATGAGACTAACACAAGAACAGAAAGACACTTACCGTACCACTGGTGTGCTGGTAGTCAAAAATGCCTTGACAGATGAAGACACGCAACCGGTGATAGATGAAATTGAAGATTGGATTTCTGAACGCGCAAACGACTTACATAAGCAGGAAAAAATTGAGAACCTATATGTAGATGAACCCTTTGATAGAAGGTTCGGAAAACTCCTTGCGCAGTCAGGTGATATTGGACGCGGATTAGACATCATGCACTATCGCGGGAAAGCCATCTTTGATTTTATGAGAAACAATAATCTGCTTGATGTCATTGAGGGAATCGTCGGACCCGAAATTACCTGTAACCCAATTCAACATGTCCGCGCGAAACCACCGGTCGTTGATGGAAACGCAAGTTGGGCTGGCGGTGTACCGTGGCACCAAGACGCTGGTGTTATGATGGAGGAAGCAGAAGATTCAAATATCGTCACATGTTGGTTGCCATTAGGTGATAGCAACATTGAAATGGGATGCCTTGAAGCATTACCTGGTATTACCGAAGACATCGGATACCTTACACATCAAAAAGCTGGCGGTACGATGATTGTACCAGACCTCATGCCAGATGTTGAACCGATGATGTTGGAATGTTATCGTGGGGACATCATTTTACTCAGCCGTTTTACACCGCACCGTTCCCAACCTAATAAATCTGATCGATGCAGATGGTCATTAGACCTACGTTTTCAGACGACAGGGCACCACACAGGCAGAACCGCACATCCAGATTTTATTGTCCGTAGTAGAAAATATCCTGAAACTGTTCTGAAAGACCACGATGAATGGTGTCACTTGTGGGCGGACGCATTTGAAAACCCGCGCGGTTTTGCTGGACACCGTTCCATATAATACAAGATGTTTACACCATAACACAATTCTGTTGCAATTTGATATCTATTTTGATAAAATAAGTCAATTTTACAAGTCTAAACAGTGTTAAATAACCAACGAAACACATTGATTATTCTGTTATTTTGTATATACATGGGAGATAGATTATGTTTAGATTTAGCACATTTGCCATAAGTCTATTACTTATACTGGGAATTAATATGGTAGGTTTGGCAGAGATCACCGATGATATGATCGTCGCAGCGTGGCTGTTTGACGGTGATGCCAATGATATTTCAAAAAATGGTTACAACGGTGAACTACAAGGTGGAAAATTTGTTGCTGGACAGTTCGGACAAGCACTTGAATTAAACGGTTCCAGTGAATGGGTTGCTATTAATCAAAAGATGGGTTCGTTTGAGGAGTTAACCTTCGCACATTGGCTCAATTGCACAGGTAGAGACGGTCAGTGGCGAACTTTCTTTAACAACAACGCATGGAAACCAGGTGATATTCATTATCAGTTGCATACAGACAGTAGAGTAGAATTTTCAATCCATAGTAACCCCGGTGGAAACGATAAGTTTGCTACATACAAGGTGACAGGCGGGGAATTGAATAAATGGATTCACATAGTTACCGCCTATAGCGCGAAAGAAGGCAAGATCTGGTTTTACATCAACGGAAAACTAAATGCAGAACATGACTGGGGAAACAATCCTGCTGTACTTGACGTCGGACAAATCGGGGCATGGAAAAACAACGCTGGTAACCAAGAACGACACATGCAAGGCCTTTTTGATGAGTTTGTCATCTTCAATACCGTGCTAACCGAAGATGATATTAATGCGCTCATGGACGGTGGACTGGAAGGCGGACTTGCTGTTGATCCCAAGGGAAAATTAGCTGTTACATGGGGTAGTCTCAAAAAATAAATATTATAACTTAAGTTGCCACCTACTTTCAGAATACTCTTGTGGGAGGGGTTTCTAACCCCGATTTATGAAAACTTGCATCAGAATTCGTTGTTTTTATGTTTTCTGTTATCAATCGGGGTTAGAAACCCTCCTACAAAAAATAGGTTGCAACTCCGGTTATTATAGTAAAGTATAGAATTAAAAAGACATTCAATGAACTTTAAACTCCCACAAGACCTGTAGGGGCAGGGTTTTCCCGCCCGTTGTAATATGTCCCATTAATTGTAAATTCCACTATATAATGATTTTATCAATCTTGTAGGTCGGATTTCGTTCCTCTACCCGACTTTGCTGTGGAAATTTGGTTTCTTGTCGCGTATCGGTCCTCTACCCGACCTACAAGTTTAACGTGGACTATCCAATAAAATCTTGTGTTGAAACGCTTCAGCGGTTTATGTAATAGTAATAGCCAAAACATGTGAGTAAACTCAAAACTACATGAGGCGTTTAACTATCTTAAGGATGGATTTCCGTATCCGCTCAATAAATTGGCAAATAACGCTGATGCAAATTCTACAAAACTTCAACACAATACATGCTGTTGATATATTACACTATGAATAAAGTTCTACTGGTCATTTTAGGTATTTTTATCGCAGTTATCGGTATAGTGGATTCTTGTTGAAGTCTTGCAGATACTTTTCACGCTTGTGATTTCTGTAGCGTTGATAATCATTATTGTCGGTGGTGCGTATTTAATCCTTAGGAGTATACTTAAAGGATAGACAGTTAACTATAAGAATATCAAGACATCACCCTATTCAAAAGGAAAATTACCATGAAAAGATATGCAAAATCTCTAATTACTATTCAAAACATAGTTACGATCATATTAAGCCTTGTTCTGATAGTGTGTATGACGAATTTGACATCTGCTGCCCGCGAAAAGCAATATATTGCAAAACAGATTTCTAATTTTAGACCCGACGGTGACATCAGTGAATGGGAACACGTTGAAGCTGTCCCTTTTAATCAACTAAAAGATGCAGGAAATGGACTACCAGATTCAGAAGACTTTACCGGTAGTGGACGCGTAGCATGGAGCTCAATAGAACCCAACATGATTTACTTCCTCGTCGAAGTCACAGATGACATAATTCAAAATATCCATCCGCCAGATAACAATTGGTGGAACGATGATAGCGTTGAGTTTATGTTTGATTTTGACAACACGATGAACGAAGACGATCTCGTTCAGTGGACACTCGGTACCGAGATAACAGAAATTTCCGGTGCAGCATCAGACGACAATACACTTTGGGTAATTTCAAGGACTTTCACTAATTATTTTTTTGAAGTCGCAATTGACCCGACAGCACCGAGAGGACCCAACCCAGGAAACAATGAGAGAGGAAAAGATTTTAGTGCTCATGACGGTTTGACCATTGGGTTAAGTTTCCACATGAATGATTGTGAAAACAATGTCCGTGAACATCAGATCGGGTGGACAGCAGGCCGCGCATGGGACCCCCTTACCTTTGGCGATCTTATTTTTAGCAAGGAATATTGGGGTGTGGAACCTTCAGGGAAACTCGCGGTAACCTGGGGAGAACTCAAGCAATAATCAATGACCATACCTTATCAATATGAGGTATGGTCTTTCTAATTTTATCAGAACCATTTCCCCGTCTAACTCAAATCGCATTTAGCGGTAGAATTCACAAACTACCCAATCTCAGCAAACTATCACAGCTATTAAAGTAACTTCCATCATGAAAAATAAATATTATTTCGTGCTTATCCTTTCAATTGTCTTATCCATAAATTCAGTTCCTGTTTTCAGTCAATATGAACCACATACACAGATAGATCTACCTGCAGGTGCAAAAGCAAGGTTCGCTGGAGGTCAGGTTAATATGTTCACCTACTCCCCTGATAGCAGTAGGATCGCTGTAGCGACGAATATCGGGACATGGATCTATGATGCACAGACCAGAGAAGCAATTGCGTTACTCGGGGCACATCAGTCAAGAGTTTCATCCGTAGCATATTCTCCAGATGGAAGCACTCTCGCCATAGCTGTCAGAAGTCTGAATAGATTCAGTAGAAGTATCGGTAGCACCCTGCATTTATGGGATACATCTACAAATAAACTCAAAACCACTCTTACAAGATATTCGTATGTTATCAATTCTATTGCATATTCACAGGATGGGACAACAATCGCAACGGGGGGCATGAACAATAAGGTGTGGTTATGGGATACACGAACAGGCAGCAATAGATTCGCTCTCTCTGGACATTCGGGTATGATTAATATTGTTGTCTATTCACAAGATGGATCAACAATTGCATCTGGAAGTAATGACACCACGGTGCGATTGTGGAATGCCAACACAGGCAGATGTAAAGCAATTCTTATAGGACACACGGGATTTATCACATCAATTGCGTTTTCACCAGATGATACAACAATCGCTACGGGTAGTAGGGACAACACTGTACGACTGTGGGATACTACGACAGGACAACATAAAATTACATTCCAAGAACATTCAGAAGGTGTAGTTTCCGTTGGGTATGCCCCCGATGGAAATACAATCGTTAGCACTTCAATGAATGGGGAAGTGAGATTCTGGGATTTAGAAACGGGTAAATATCATAACTCTCTCAAAAATGAGGATGGGACACCTGCCACGACTAATGCACCGATAGTTTATTCCCCAGATGGAACCACAATCGCTGCTGGCAGACGAAGTGCAATACGTTTTTGGGATGCTACCACAGGTAACTACAAATCTAAGATCGCGGAACATGACGGTCCAAAATATCAACTCGCATATTCTCCCGATGGTACTATGATCGCAAGTGGAGCAAGTATAGGTTTTCAATTATGGGATGCTAAAACAGGAAAACTGAAATCCACTTTTGGTGAACATTCCAATTTACCCACAGCCATAGCCTTTTCTCCTGATGGCAACACTATCGCAACTGCAGATACGGATTATAAGGTAAGATTGTGGTCAGCCACAGGTCAAAACAAAATCATATTGGAAGGACATACGCAGGAGATTCGTTGCATAGCGTTTTCCCCTGACAGTATTACAATCGCAAGTGGGGGCATGGGTAACACAATACGATTATGGGATACAATCACAGGCGAACAAATAACTACACTCAAAGCACAAAGAGGTTCTATTTCTTCTTTAACCTTTTCTCCAGATGGCACTACCCTCGTTATCGGAGCATTAAATGAACCTGCACATTTTTGGGATGTTAAAACGGGTCAACTCAAAAACACCCTCAAAGGGGATGCAGGACGCAACTCCTCTAAAGTCTGCTATTCTCCTGACGGTTCCATTCTTGCAGCGGCAGGAAACAGGGAAATACATCTTTGGAATAATGAGGCAGAACAACCTATAGCAACGCTCAGAGGACATACAGATTTTAATCGAGCTTTAATGTTTTCACCAGATGGGAGAATGTTAGCAAGCGCTAATCAAGATGACACAGTGCGGTTATGGGATGTTGCAACAGGTGAATCTATAGCCGTCCTTAAAGGGCATACAACCAGCGTTGGAACTGTCGCATTTTCACCTGATGGAAGCACACTGGCAAGTGGTGGGTACGATGGCGCATTACTACTATGGGAAATCCCAAACATTGACGCACCTACACTGAACATTGAGCCTTCAAAAACACAATCTCCTCCTATCGGTGAAAATTTGACGGTTGCCATTAACATCACAAAAGGAAATTATATTACAAAATATCAGGTAACTGTTCAATACGATAGTTCAACACTACGATATATCGGTACTGATCACGAAGAAAACACGTCTGATGAGCATGCTGTTATTTCATTAACCACCGATGGAAATAAAATAACGATTAGCGGTTCCAAGACATCCGACGTAAAAGACAGAGTCAGCACACTTGCTAAATTAACCTTTCAGGTAATTGCAACACAAGAATCAACACTTACAATAAATAAAGTACTGTTGACAGGTAATAATGATACAACTATCACGCCTTGGTTAGGACATGCTGAAATCATGTTCATGTCATCTCAAAGCAGAAAAGAGGATGTCAATACTGATGGGGTTGTAGACACGCAGGATTTAATGATTGTCACCTCAAACTTTGGGATGACCTCCGCGCGTCGGGCAGATGTAAATGGAGACAAAATCGTTGATATTGTGGACGTTATGTTGGTCACACGCGCGATAAGCACAACAACTCATCAAAAGAAATAGATACAACAGATTACAAGAAAAACAGTGTAAGTTGCTCTTTCATGACAGAGGAAAAATGAAAACCAAATTTATCTGTATGCTGCCATTTGTAATATTCGTATTACTTTTTATACCAACATATACCGCAGCTGAAGATTACACACAAATAGCGATACCAGAAAATGCAAAAGCTCGATTAGGAAAAGGGACAATAAAGGGAACCGCTTATTCACCTGACTTAACTCGTCTCGCGGTAGGAACCAACATCGGAATTTGGATATATGACGCACAGAGTGGTAAGGAATTAACCTTGTTCCCAATGACGGAACCTATCTTATCAATTACTTATTCACCCGACGGTAATACGATTGCAACTGGCGGATTCAATAGCGTGAATTTGTGGGATGCTTCCACCGGTAAACCAAAATCAAAATTTATAGTACATGCAAAGATAGTTCCAACTTTAACGTATTCTCCCGATGGAACTATGATTGCCAGTGCAAGTAATGACCAAACAGTCATGCTGTGGAATGTTGCTACCGGACAAGCTAAATATACACTTAGAGGACATACACATAATGTAAAATCTGTTGAGTTTTCTGCTGACGGCAGCACAATCGCTAGTGCAAGTTTTGATAAAACTGTACGTTTGTGGGACGTTGAAACAGGTAAACACATTACTACGTTCAAAGAACATGACTGGATTGCTGAAGCCATAGCACTCTCACCTGATGGAAATACAATCGCAATTGGAGGTGGCACCCCATCTCTGTTTTTATACGACGTTACCACAGGACACGAGATAGCCAGGATACATAACAATCAAAGAGGTATTACTGCCATTAAATATTCACCTGATGGCACTACAATAGCAAGCGCATGTAGGGATGGACAAATTCGCTTATGGGATGCGAAAACAACACTACCCAAAAAAAGACTCACAGGTCATATAAGGCGAATCAATTCCTTAGTCTATAGTTCAGATGGTAATACTATTTTCGCTACAACCTATGAAGATGGCACAGTGTATTCATGGGATCCAATTACAGCACAACGCAAAACTGCTTTCACAATCACAGGACATCCGAACCTTTTATTCTCGGTGGTGTTTTCACCTGATGGCAACACGATCGCAACAGGAGAGCGCAACACAATACGTTTGTGGGATGCAAATACAAGGCGGTTCAAAGCAAAATTCAGAGAACATACTGGATATGTTGTTACCTTAGCATACTCACCGGATGGCAAAACACTCGCAAGCGGAAGCATAGACAAAACCGTCCGACTCTGGGATGCTGAATCACTGCAATTAAAGACGGCACTTGTTGGACATACAGAATCAGTCAATACTTTAGCATACTCGCCTGATGGCACTACAATCGCAACGGGAAGTAAGGACAAAACGGTGCGGTTGTGGGATGCTACCACAGGCAAACACAAAACCACGCTTTTAGGACATACGGACGCAGTACATTCTGTCGTTTTTTCTCCAGATAGTACAACCCTCGCAACTGGTAGTAGCGACAAAACATTGCGATTATGGGATGTCGCATCAGAAGAACAGAAAATATCTTTTGCAAATAATACGGACAGGATTTCTTCTGTCGCGTTTTCACCTAATGGAACAACAATCGCAATTGGAAATTGGTACGAAGGGATAATTCTGTGGGATATTACCAAACCAGAAACTATAACCAAATTTTCTGGAAGCATCAGCGGCGTGTCTTCTATGACTTTCTCACCAGATGGGAGAACCATAGCGAGTTCAGGTGGTGATAAAACAGTGTATTTGTGGGATGTTGACACTCTACAACTTATTGGAAAATATATAGGACACTTAAGCTATGTCTCTTCCATAGCATATTCACCAGATGGAAAAACACTCGCGAGCGCAAGTCACGACGCAACAATCTTTCTATGGAATCTCCCAACTCCTACTAAAACAAGGTTGACCTTTGTGCCTACAATAGAACAGAATCCGAGTGAAATTGGGCAAAAACTAACTTACTCCATCAATATTCAAAACGGTGAATCCATCACAGGTTTTCAGGTTACTTTGACGTATGATAGCACTAAACTCCGTTACATTGAAAGTGCTGACGGCAGCTATCTCGGAGGATTTCTGCCCGCAGGGGTTTTCCCGATTCCTCCGAATGTCTATTCTAAGAGTGTAACACTTGCTGCATTTACGCTGTCAAGCGGCAGTTCAGGAGATGGCACACTCGCAACCATCACATTTGAAGTGATTGATACCAACGCTTCCGAACCAACTTTATCCACTGCTCTTGTCACCAATAACAAAGCAAAAGGCGTTGTCCCGATAATAGAAAATGTATCAAGAGTTGTCTTACAACAGAAATCATTGAAGCAATGAAACTAAAGATATAGGGAAAATTGAGCGATGTATAACCTAACAGGCAAAACCGCCTTGGTCACAGGCGCAGGTGGCAGGAACGGTATCGGTCGCGCAATCGCTACACGTTTAGCAAAGGATGGAGCAAATGTCGCTGTCAACGACATACATGAACACCCTTATGCAGAAGAAGACCCAGAGTGGCGGGGTTTGCCAGATGTTGTACACGAAATTGAAGCGATGGGGAAACAAGCAATCTGTATTGTTGCGGATGTTTCAAATGCAAAACAGGTCAATGATATGGTAGAGACAACCGTCTCACATTTCGGAAGAATTGATATCCTCGTTAACAATGCTGGCACAAAAGCAGGAAAAGATCGTGTCCCTGTCGTTGACCTTACCGAAGAAGATTGGGATAGGGTGCAAAATGTCAATATAAAAGGTGTGTTTCTCTGTTGTCAAGCCGTGGCACGTCATCTTATTTCACAAAACTCAGGGGGTAAGATCATCAACATCTCATCAGTCCGAGGCAAACAAGGTGCAGCATGTTATGCTGCGTATAGCGCATCCAAATTTGCTGTCATCGGTTTGACACAGTCGCTTGCACACGAACTTGCCCCATACAACATCAACGTCAACGCACTCTGTCCAAGTCTGGTAGATACTGAACGTGTCACGCATTTAGCATCTGCATTGATGCCAGAAAATCTCTCAGCAGCGGAACAACGCGCAGAATTTGCTTTGCATGCTGAAACTGCCGTACCATTAGGACGACTCGCAGAAGGGGTGGATGTTGCAAATATGGCAGCATTCCTCGCTTCGGACGAAGCTGCGTATCTAACAGGGTTGTCTGTTACCGTCGCAGGTGGTTCACTGATGGATTAGTTTATTGAAAACCAATAATATGTCTACACTCCCTGGTAGGTGCGGTTTCTAACCAATGCAGAATACCATACGCGTATTCTGCCGTATTTATACAGGTACGACTATTAAACCAAACCTACCGTCGTATCCAAGTAATTATGGATTTTACTATAATCAATACATGCTTAAATCACATTTCCGTTGTGTGTTCAAAGAGTTTTAGCGTTATCTGATCTTTACGGTGATACTCACGACGACTAAAGTCATGTGCTTCTTTGAAACACATAACTCTCCTCTGTGTGATTCCTGCTTCCGTCTCTCGTGCCTCTATCCAGAACTGCGTGAGGTCTTATTCGGACTCCACAAGCGTTTATGCTCTCTGTCTATCCGACAGCGAGGGTTTTTAGGTTTATTGCAGCATTTATGTCTCTATCTATTTGATAGTCGCATTGACTGCAATGATACGTTCTCTCTGATAGCGTCAAATCATCTTTCTTGTGTCTACAACGACTACAAGTTTTGCTTGAAGCATAGAATTTCGGTGCTTGTAATACAGGTATTCCGAAAGCATCTGCTTTCGTTTTTAGCTTATTGAGAAACCCACCTAACGCTGAATCCGATAATGCCTTTGCGAGTTTTCTATTCTTTAGCATGTTCGTTATTTTTAGTGTCTCAATGCTGATAGTAGATGCAAGGTTGACGATCTCTGTCGTTGCTTTGTGGTGTGCATCATTTCGGATACAAGCGATACGATAGTGGATACGTTCTAACTTGCGTTTCTGCTTGAACCAGTTTTTTGACTTGAAAACACGCCGACTCAACTTGCGTTGTTCCCTCTTTAGTTTTCTCTCATAGCGTTTCAGAGGTCTTGGATTATCATATTTCATACCATTACTCAAGGTGGCAAGGGTGTTGATGCCTACATCTATACCGATAACAGGGTGCGTTGAATTGTCAACGACTTCGGTGTCCTCTGTTTCTACAGTGATAGATATAAACCAACGATGTGCTGTCCTTGAAATCGTCACGCTGATAATCTTCCCTACAAAACGCAATGCTTGACGCATTTTGACCCAACCAACCTTAGGCAACCGGACCTTCTTGCCTTCAACTTTCACAGATTGTTCGTCTGTTGTCCATGTATCCCTAATCCCACGCTTTTTGAACCGAGGAAACCTCGCACGTTTGCTAACCCAATTCGTAATCGCTTGACCCAAATTCTTGATAGCATTTAACGCTGCACGTTGATCTTGGGAACGTGTCCAATCATACTCTTTCTTCGTTTTATTGAAGTTTACGTTTAATGTCCGCCATGATTGGAAGGTGTCCTGATCTAAACCCGCCTTAAAATCTGATAACGCTTGATTGTAGGCAAACCTCGCATAACCGCATTGCTGAGCAAACCATGTGCGTTGTTTGTTGTTCGGATTCAATGTAATCTTGTGTGTTTTGTAGGACATACCTAACTCCTGTAGGGTGCTGACTTCCATTGACGTGGTGTGATAGGTGCGTCAACACCTATCACGGAGTCAGTCCTATAAGGATACCATAGAAGACATATAAATGTCAACGTTTTTTGACCCAAGCATAAATGCTTGGGATTGTCAGTTAATTCCCTTCATATTCCAACCACTTCATTGCAAAATCAGCGAACTCAGGATTAATCTCTATACCAAGATATTCAACCCCTAATGCTTGTGCTACGACACACTCTGATCCGGAACCTGAAAATGGGATAAACACCTTACCCCTTTTCTCATTGATACGTGATAGGATGAGCCGTCTCGTTAACTCCATCGGTTTTTGCGTGGGATGTTTCAATATATCGTGTTCACGGTGTTCAGATAGATCAGCAGGTGGGAAAATTTGGGACTCACATGTCTTACAGACGAACCATCTTTCAGAACGACCAGCACCACCAGCTAATGCTGGAATTTTGATAACATCTCTCGGCAGAGCACCATTTGCATGCGCGTTATAAATGGTCATTTTACCTTGTGTACCATAACGGGAAGGTGTGTCCTTTCGAATTTTGCCTGCAGCGTTCTTTAGGAAACTTTTGGTATAAGGTTCTCTAATCTGGTCAATCTCCAGATTGGTACGCGGCTTATTCGGTTTCCAGAGACACAGTATTGTCTCGTGTGACCTTTGCCAGAACTTCAATGATGGCACCGTTTTGTTGGTATAATGCCACACCAACCAACGTTGTTCATGGATAGGGAAACGCACAGATATTCTTGCAATTATTTCGGGGAACCCATAAAGGTAAAGTAATCCATCATCTGTCAGCAGGTAAAGACAGTCTTTTATCCACGCCTCTGCCCATTCAACGTAATCGTCTATCGGCATCACTTCAGTATCGTTCCCAAAATCTTTACCGATATTGTATGGCGGATCGGCAATAATCACATCGTACTGCTTCTCCGCATTGATGAGTTTTGGTAATACTTTCGTAGTATCTGCAACGATAATTGTATTAGTGAATGTGTTAGTCTTCATTGGATGATCTTGCAAATGTTGTAGTTGGTCGGTGACCGGGGGTGAAATCAAACAATCACTGTAAAACGTTTTTACAATTACTAAGTTGAATTCAAAGCATCAATATTAATGTTATTGATAAGTTCACATAGTCGTCCCGCTTCTTTTTTGATTTCTAGAAACTCTTTGTAACTCTGAATAGCATCATTAATAAGTTCATCATATAAAACAACACGAATATCATCATCAGCTAATGTCTTAATTGATCTAGCGCGTTCTCTTGAATTTGTCCACTCCCTTAAAGTTTGTCCTATAATACAAACAATTTCAATTGGTTCATCTACAATATTAACTTTCGCAAGTTGTTTTTCCATACCAGTTCTATATTTATGAACTTGTTTTGCTAAATCGTATTGACTGATTATAACACTTGGACGTTTCAACTCAATTATAACGTGTAGTCCAGCCATCTTTTTATACCTGATGTCAATTCTTCCATTGCGTTCTTCGGTTGACAACTTCTCATTTATTTGTTCAAAAGCAGTTGTAACTCTTTCTTCTACATGTATTTTATCATTTACTCGTTCCCATGAAGGATCAAGTAACCAAAATTCTTCAGGTAAAAACTCTTGTATCATTTTTTCAATAACGTTGTCATCAACCATTTGTTTGAAAGCTTCAATCACCGTTAGTCTATCGTTAATTGTTTGATAGTAACGTGCTGCTTCATATTCATCTAAATCTTTGAAAATCATAGCAACCTCACCAATATTTTCAGGTGTCAAGTTATCAAGGAATGAAAGCCGTTCTTTATGCATTAGATTTTCAAATGCTAAGACGCAGTACTTATACAAATCAATCCGTTGGACATCATCCAATTCAAGTTGACCTATCTTGCCCAACAGAACGTTTGCATGTTTTTTCCTATCACCTTTCAAGTTATCTAACCATTTGGCAATTGCAGGTATCTTTCTTGCGTCAATTACACCTTTTTTCTTTTGTCGTTCTAACCACTGCTTTTCAATAATTTTTAATGTGTCATTAACCCATTTGCGAAGAGCTCTATAACGTGGGTCATCCTTGATAATTTCTTGACGGTTGCTTGTGGCAATATCACGTTTATCATTCTGGTCAAGAAAATCTGCGTGGATCTCACCAATTAGGTATTTCGTATAAAGACCACCTTCCCTAAAGTCTTCAAGAATATCTTCTTGTGCCAGTTTTCCACGAACCATAATGACAATTTTATTAAGATTTTCTTCTCCATCTTTGTCTGTAAGATCCCCGGATTTCTGCACAGTTCCAATCCATCCTGTAACTTTTTCCGTTTCCTTTACTTTTCCACCTTCACCGAGTACCTCAACTTTGTCATCTACTTTTTCTGCGAATTGGGGATCTTCCAATTCACAGTAATCAACAAATTTCTTGCTATCTTCTCCAAAGTGCCATATATACCGCATTTTATGAAAATAATCTCTATCTGTGATCTGTATCGGTTTACCGTTTATCTTAACTGTAAAATTATATTCCTCACCAATAATACTAAATCTCCGTGCTATACGCTTACGCAAATAGGTTTCAAGATTTGAAATACGTTTCTTTAAATCTGTTAATACAATTTTTGTACCTTTGTTGTCCAAAGTTATATCAGCATCATATAAAGATTCTGGATAGTAAGGCTTATTCTCTTTTTTCTTATTATTCTGTTTTGTCAGTATTTCAATATCCTTGGCAGACATCCGAAATCCGCACTTATTTCCTGATTTCATGGTATGTATTTCTATAGTATCTGCAATAGAGAAAAGCGAGAGTTTACCTATACCTTTCCTGCCCATTACTGGACGTCCGTGTATAATGGTTTTCTTAGAATCATCACGCTTCTTGTATCCAACATTGAGATACTTTTTATTAATATCCTCTTCATCCATGCCATGACCGTCGTCTGTGATGATAATTGACTTATCTTCAATCTCAATGTTAACTGCTGAGGCATCTGCATCCCAAGAATTAGCTACAACTTCGGACAGGACAGCGGGAACATTACTGTAAAGGTTTATACCGAGGTGATTCAAGACATTAAGAGTAATACTCATCTCATACTTATGTTCACTCATGATAATGATCCTTTACGTGATTTTGAATATGATGACCAATAACAGCTGCGAGTTTAACAGGAACAGCGTTTCCGATGTGTGTTCCCAATTGGTAAATCTGAACAGGTTTCTCTTTCTCAACGAATTCATAATCATTTGGGAATGTTTGCAAGAGTGCCGCTTCTCTAACTGAAAGGGCACGATTTTGTTCAGGATGCCCAAAACGACCACTACCATAATTATGAAATTTTGTGGTGATTGTAGGTGAAGGTTCATCCCATTTCATACGGCCATAAACGGACTTAAAAGTTTGTCCTGATGCTTTTTTATGGCAGGACGCAAGCAGATGTTCTTCCCAATCATCCCATGTTCCACCTTGTTTTGATTGTTTAATGCGTTCCAAATTTTTTTCAAAAAGTTTTGGTGTAACATGTAGCCTATCAGTTTCGCATGCTTGTCCAGAAACAATTTCAGGCAGTTGTCCAATTGTTTCCTTAACAGTAAGATAAGGTTTAAGACCGTTCTGCCCATTTCGTGAATGTGTTTTACGAAGTGGTGCAACTTCTCCCAAGGTAGAGGCAATAATAACAAGGCGGCGACGTATTTGTGGGATTCCGTAGTTGGGGCAGTATACTACCTCAGGTTCACATTTATAGCCAAGAGATTTTAATTTATTAAGGAACTCTAAATATATGTTCTGATTTCGTATAGGTGGAACATTTTCAAAGGTAACAAGTTCTGGTTCTACTTCTTCAACCAATCTCCCAAATTCAGACAGAAGATTCCATTTCTCATCATCTTTGGCAGGTTGTCTTCTATTTTTAGGTACTGATGAAAATGGTTGGCAAGGAGCACATCCAGCGAGCAATTTGACATGGCCTTCCGGATAGTAATCGTTTAGATCATTGACTGTAATGTCACGAATGTCTTTCTCAATAAACTCAGCTTCGTTATTTTCGTTGTATGCATACATGCACGTTGTGTCAACGTCAATTCCAGCAGTTACTTTTATACCTGATTTTTGAAGACCGTAAGTCAGACCACCTACACCACAAAACAGATCTACTGCAGAAATAACTATTGACTTTTTTTCTATTGCTAACTTTTTCATAACAAGAACCTTACTTCAAACTAATACATCACCATTTTTTATATTATACAAGGAAACGATTTAGAACACAACTTACTTTTGCTTATCTTAAACTACCCTAAACTTTGATATGAAGTGAAGACAATATAACCGTTGTGTAAATACAATATTAACACATCATGTTCGGTTTGTCAAGAAAATATATTGCATCAAGTATTTGGCTTTCTGAATGCAGAATTGCATAGGAAGCGTTTCAAATCTTTCCCATTTGAGGAAATTGAGGAATAATCCTTGACTTGCAAATCAAAGAATGCTAAAAAAGAGTGAGTAAAGTTTTTATTGTTTTTAATTTTCTGGCGTAATTTATCATAAACCTTCTATTTAATGCCCCATAGTTTCACAATCCAATCAGCACTCTGACTTACAAGCGTTTTGCCATCTGCAGCGAACGCGACTTCGCGAACCCTATCCCAATGTCCCGAGCACCTCCGCAGAACCGCACCAGTACGTGCATCTATAATTTCCACAATCCCACTCGTATTACCAGCAGCAAGCCGTTTCCCATCCGGACTGAAAGCAACACACAAGAAACTTGAACTATACCCACTGAACATTCCCTTTTGTCCACCTGTACGCGTATCCCACAGATAGATTCTGCGCGTGTTATCTACAGCAGCGAGTGTTTCTCCATCCGGACTGAAGGCAGCACTTAAGACCTTTAAACTATGTCCTTTGAGAACTTTCTGCTGCTCACTTGTATCAGCATCCCATAAACGAACAGTCTTATCCTGACTCCAGCTTGCCAATTGTGAACCATCCGGACTAAATACAACATTTCCGACAAGTGCCTCATGTCCAACGAAAACTTTACTCAGTTCACCATTGTCCACATCCCACAAACGCACAGTGTGATCCTTACAACCGCCAGCAAGTGTTTTGCCATCTGGACTGAAGGCGATACCATATAAACGGGTATCATCCTCTTTTTTTAGGGATTTCAGTTTCATACCAGTGTCTACATCCCAGAGATGGATAGGATCATCATAATGTGCAGTTGCGAGCTCCTTCCCATCAGGATGAAACGCAAAGTTACTGACAGAATCTAACTGTAACTGCTCTATTCGAATTGTTTTCTGTAGTGCACCCGATGTTGTGTCCCATAGACAGACATTCTTATCTCTACCCGAAGTTGCAAATGTTTTTCCATCCGCACTGACGGCAATCCGACCGAATACACCATAATGTTCGGAAAACACACCTTTCTGTTTACCGGAGATAACTTCCCGAATACGGATATTCCCATCCTCACCACTACTCGCAATCGTCCGCATATCCGGACTAAAGGCGACAGCACTAACTTTTCCGATATGTCCTTTGAGTGTTTTCCAATGTTCACCTGTGTTTGCATGCCACATACCAACAGTTCCATCAGAGAAACCGCAGGCTAACAGGCTCCCATCAGGACTTAAGACAACACTTCGAACACTCGTTAAATTTTCAGCAAATACCTGCTTCTGTTCGCCTGTGTCTGTATCCCATAGCCGTATGCTCCCGTCCCAACTCCCGCTTATGAGTGACTTTCCATCTTGACTGAAGACGATGCCACGTTTATTAAAAGCTACCTCGTGTCCTTTGAGTGTTTGTTTAACCTCTCTTGTAACCGTATCCCACAGAAAGATTGTGTTGT
Organism: Candidatus Poribacteria bacterium; assembly: GCA_963663765.2. Taxonomy (GTDB): domain Bacteria; phylum Poribacteria; class WGA-4E; order WGA-4E; family WGA-3G; genus MSPOR6. The sequence continues at coordinate 973,601 of CAXXUA010000005.1, forward strand.
CGTGATTCGCACTTGCCAGTATCTTCCCATCCGAACTGTAGGCGAGACCGTAAGCCACAGGCTGATTTCCACCCTCGTTAGTGAGTATATTCTGTCTTATGCCAGTGTCCGCATCCCACAAATGGGTATGTAGTTCACCGAAATGGGATACCGCGAGTGTTCCTCCATCCGGACTAAAGGCAATACACCTAACATAGTTCCCAGTATAAAGTGTCTGCTTATGTTTGAGGGTGTCCGGATCCCAAAAATGTATGACACCTTTTTTATCACCACTGGTGAAGGTGCTGCTATCCGAGTTAAACGTTATACAATTAACAGACGTTTTGTGTTTGTTCAGAATACGGATCAGTTGAAAGTTAATTACATCATATATACAAATACCTATAGTAGTTGCGACAATGAGACGTTTGCCGTCTAAGGTATACTGCATATCGTTGACAAGTCCCTTACCAGGTCGGGCAATAAGAACATTTTCAAATGGAATTAGTGCAGGAGCAAGAGCAGATCCAGAACCGAAGGTATCACTGAAAACAGTGGATGGATAGAACATTAAAGCGAGATAAAGTGTCAGTAAGATTAAGAGATGTCCTTTTCTTATCACGGTTGTGTCTCCTGAATTTGGATTGTGAGGGTAGGATTTTATCGCAAGACAAGTAAGAATAGTATAACAAATCTATATTGGGTTTTCAATGAGAGTTAGAATTGGACCATGGTTATTCAGTTTTCAATTTATTGTGTAAATTCTATCACATTCGTTAATCCTTGAGTTAGTTAATTTTTATGGAGTTAACTCTTTCTTTGACTGAACCAGGATTTTCAGGATTACCAGATTAGCAGGATTTACCTCGTCAAGGGTTTTTGATATGCGTTTATGCTCTCTTTTGGAATAGGATTTGATGAGAAAAATCTTGATAATCTACTAATCCTGAAAATCTTGGTTCAAACAAATGCCAACACTTCTCACAACTCCAGAATGCCAAAATCACTTGACAAAAACACGATAACGGGTTAGAATCCACTAAAAATATTGACTGGAGATAAGAATGAAACTCGCAATATGCAATGAGATGTTTGAAAAATGGAAAATAGAAGATGTATTTTCTTATGCTGCTGAACTCGGTTACGATGCGGTGGAAATTGCACCATTTACTTTGGCAGACTCGGTTTTGGACATCAGCGAAACAGAACGGACACGCATCCGTAAAGCAGCGAAAGATACCAATATAGAAATCGCAGGACTGCACTGGCTACTTGTCTCACCCCCTGGACTCTATATCAACCACCCAGATGCAGATATTCGGAATGAAACACGCGACTATTTACTTGCACTCATTGAACTCTGTGCTGATTTGGACGGTAAGATATTGGTATTTGGATCCCCACAGCAACGCAACGTTATGGAACCACTCACCTTTGAACAGGCATGGGATTACGCACGGGAGACCTTCACTGCGGGGGCGGAACTTGCTGGTGAAAAAGATGTGATTTTGTGTATGGAACCACTGTCAAGTGACCAAACAGACTTTATATCCCACCCCGACCAAGCCGTTGAAATGGTCAACGCAGTCAACCATCCAAATTTTCAGATGATTTTGGATGCATGTAGCACAGCGAAAGAGGGGTTAGATATGCCCACGCAGATCCGTAACTGTGCTAAACACCTCGCACATTTCCACTCCAATGACGACAACGGATACCTGCCCGGATCTGGCAATGTGGACTATCCACCCATCATTGAAGCGTTGAAAGAGATTGATTATAGCGGGTATCTCTCAACAGAGGTATTTGACTTTAAACCCGACCCGAAAACGATCGCTAAACAGAGCATTGAGTTTTTGAGACCCCTTATATGAAAACAGAAATCAGAGAATGCTATAACGCATATAGTGCACTGAAATCGGAGATGGGTCGTTGGCTCAAACAGAGTATGATGCTTGACCCACCCGGACCGAACCAAGGTGGCGAGGATGAGGCGAACTACGCACTTGCATGGTTTCCACACTATCTCATCACAGGTGACACAACCGTCCTCAAACACTTTGATATGCTTAAAAACGCACTTCACGGTTGGGTTGAACGCGATTGTGTGCATGGATATGAACCAAAAGCAGAAGCACATCACGGAACAGAACCTTTCCTGCTTTTCCTACCTCGTTATATAGGATTAAAACCTGATGATGCAGAGGCTATCTCCATTCTAACCGATGCAGCCGAACATATCGGAAATTGGATCTCCGAAATACCTCCTTGGTATGATTATACACGTGACACCTTTATCGGTTACAATATCGGGACTCGCTATGTTGAGAATACCGAAAAAGATGCTTATGAACTTGCGGAGCATTTTCGCTTTATCCACATTGCACTTGCAGCGTATAGCGTTACTGGTGAAGACCGATATGTAGAGTGGGGATTGCGTTATGGACGCAAACGAGCTCAACGTATCATCAACGCTCCGAACCCGATGCCACTTCTATGGGATCTCAATGAAAATGGACTTGATGAGGCAGAAGTCAACGCAAAGAATCTACACCGACTTGTCGCCAGTTCCCACCACATTCCGGGTGATCCGTTAGCTGGAATTGAAAACCTGCTTGCTTCTGGTGCTATCTATGCTTTAGGCGATCTGTATCTCTTATCTGGAGAAGCAATTTTTCAAGAAGCAGCAAAACGCATTGTTGAACCACTTGTGACATCCCTCAACGACCCGTATAATGACCCTGCGGCAGCAGCACTCAGTTATTATCGTTGGACTTTTGACGATACCTGCTTTGATACCGACCTGATTGGTGGCTTGCAGGAACTCCCATCGGCTTCCCCTGAATTACTGGCACTGGTTTTCCCGCAGGAAAATCGTCGTAGGGAACCAGGTGTTGGCAAGAGAGCGGATATGGCATATTGGGGTGAATGGTCTGATGATGGTTCTGTGAAACCGATACATGAACCTTCAACTGCTACGTTAACGCTTGCTTATCAGCTAACAGGTGACGTTGCTTATGCTGTAAGAGCATTGCGGAATGCGTCTACACGACTGAAGATCGCACGACGTGTGTTGCGTGGTGGTCGTGAACATGCAGATATGGGTGGAGCGGTCTGTTCGGTTGCTGCAGGACACGGACGCAATTGGGGACAAGGTGCGGTCACCGCTTGCTACGGTCCGTTACTCCTTGGCACACGGGAAATATTGGGTAAAGTTTCAACGCTTATCAATATCAAAAATGAAAACGGCAACAGACAGATACCGTCAACACTTCTCTCTTTAGTCCGACCTATAGTTGGCTCTGAAAACACAGCAGAAGTGGTCTTCTACAATAGTGGTGGTTCAGCGATCACATTCTCTTGGCAGCCACAAGACTACACCAATCTGTCAGACACCCAAGTTGAAGATATGCATTGGCACGAGGAGTGTTTGGAAGCAAGCCAAATTCAGAAACGAATTTTGTAAGTAAGATTTTCTTTTTTGTGTTCCTATGAATTAGTAAAGTTCTTTGCAACGAGTACCAAGTCAAGGATATTCACAGTTCCATCGTTGTTCACATCCCCCTCTCCATCCACCTGACCGAAACGGGCAGCTACATAAACAAGGTCGCTGATGTTCACAACACCATCATCAGTTACATCGTAGAGTAGATTAGAACTGACCAACTCATAGACGATATCTTGAGTATTCACAAACTTAACAGGACCGAAATTCGGTGCGAGCCATTGATAAGAAGTTGAACGGGTGATTGATAAAGTTGAGACAGTTCTAGTCTCGATTCGGACTTTTACGCAATTCTCAAATGTTCCTGCTGGGGTTACAACATCCTCTATCACTACAACTTCGTTCGTACTTGTGAAGGTGATGGGTCCGACTAATATCACCTCTGATTCAGCCGTAAGTTCCCATGTGTCTCCAAGCTTGAGTGTTGCGGGATAAAAAAGACCGGGGGGATATAAAATAGCCGTTGCCTCGCCGAATGTCTCATCAAGTTCCACCACCAGTTTATAAAGTTGTATGCCTTCTTCGTCAAAATCCACATATAAAAACTGGGACGAGGTAACATCTGTTCCCAAGGTTTCATTTGTGATTTTGAGTAATGTTAGATTAATATCGTTAATGACTTCATCAGATACTTCAACAGTATAAATGATGTGTTCAGCTTTATCCTTACTTTCCAATATCCATGAATTGCCGATACTTGTCGGATAATAAGTCTGTGATACTGCTGGAATGCTGAGAATAAAGGTTAGTAATGATGCGAAAAGAATCGTCAAAGTCGTATTTTTTGACATCAAATATTCCTTGTAAAAAGAACTGTGGGAAGGCAAAAACGCTAAGTAGTATCGTAGGCGTAGGTTGGGTTATGTGTTCAATATACCTATTGGTGTCAACTTAAGAAAAAATTGTTTGCATTTTCTCTTGTGGGAAGGGTTGAAAACCCCTCCCACAAGAGGTAAAATCCTTAAGTTGACACCTATAGGTTATGCGTTCAATATACCCAACCTACACCTATGAGTAACTACGAAATTACTTGAGAATAACCATTCGACGGGAAGCAGAGAAATCCTCAGTTTGGAGCGAATAGAAATACACACCGCTTGAAACATGTTCACCTGTATCGTTCTTGCCATCCCAATAAGCTGCTGTTGAATTTGTCATGTATGAACCAATTGATTTGCGACCCAAGTTTAGCGAACGAATTGTACTACCGGAAATATCGTAAATCTTAATCATGACATTGGTGTCACGGTTTAGTTGATAAGGTATCCATGTTTCTGGATTGAACGGGTTCGGGAAATTCTGTCCCAACATCGTCTCTTTGGGACGTATATCCCCTACTCGCATTTGCACCGCAATATATGCGTTGTAAATATCCGATGTTTGGACTGTGCGTTCATAAGGTCCGGATACAATCGTACCGTGCTCATCAACGAGTGCGATCTCAATCTTATCCCCGACTTCAACGACACTGTTGCGGTTCAGATCTGCCCAAACGGCAGAAACCTGTTGCTTATCAGTGCTAACCTTTTCAGATGTGACAACACCTGTGCGTAAGTTTTTTGCCACTATGGTGTATGTTGTCTCTGCGGTTTTATCTTGTATATCGGTAGTGACGACAAATGCCCATGCACTATTTGCAGTAGGGATTTTGGGTGCTGCAGCAGCATCCTCAGTTGGAATGTTTTTCCATCTCGTACCTGTGAATGTGAATTCACCTCCGGCTGGGGTATTTACGATATAACCACTGCCACCATCAATACCGAAACCATCACCTTCTTCAGCTGCGGAGTAACCGACATAACTTTGTATTTTCGCATCTAACTTGATGACAACCGTTGCACCTAACTTTGTTGCGAGTGATTTCGCTGTGAAGGGTTCTGCTGGCATCAATGGAACAGAAATCATATTCAATCCAGTACCAAGCGTCACATCAAAACTTGTTGGGATTTCAGGTTCTTCAATAGGAGTGATTGTTAGCGTTGCTACCGGTTCTGTCCAAGCAAATGCTTCACTCACATCCCCAACACCTTGAATGCCGGGATGTGGACTGATGACACCACCTTCTGTTTGAACACGAGCGTTGCTATCCGCCGGATCCGCTTCTGCATCTAAACCGAGTGGACCAGGAATATCGGATGCAAGTTCTGTATTGTCTTCACTACCCGCATCGTAAGACATCAACTCTAACGTTGTTGACATAGGCATACCATTTTCATCAAACAAGGGAACATTCGAAGCAGCAATGAATGCATCATTCGTTGAAACTAACATTGAAGCGAATGTTAACGCATGGTTTAACACATTACCTCTTAACCTAACGGTAACAGAACCACCAGGAACGACAACGTTTTCTGCAACAACGGTATCTGCACCAATAGAAGTCGCAACTGCTAATATGCCAGAGACATCTCCATTTTCAGCAAGGTCAACAAGCACAGGGGCAGCGGGTTGACCAACAGGGGCAAGATCATCCACAGTTTGAAAGTGTGCTGCAAAAAATGGATGTGAGAATATTTGTCCACCCATGCCAGGTTCACCCGTGGTCAGATTGGTCAACTTAATCTCAAACATGTGCTCGCCAACAATTGGGGGTATCTCCGGAAGGGGGACATCATCCGGTCCTTGACCAGTACCGTCAGGAGGTAGTCCTGTGGCAGAATCACCAACAAGGTTGTATCTTTCCACTTCATATACGATACCTTGATCGTCTTGATACTTCACTGGACCAATATCCGGTCCTAACCATTGAAAAGATTCGGATCGCAGCGTTGTAAGTGCGGTAACGGTTTTTCTGTTTATTTGTAGTTTAACGCAGTTCTCAATTGTATGACCAGATATCATAACATCTTCAATTGCGACAACTTCTATGGTACTTGTCGTAGTTGCTGTTCCGACCAAATTCAGTTCAGTAACCGTCGTAATATCCCACGTTCTTCCGAGTGGTAAATCTGCTGGAAAGAACAGAGCAGGCGGGTCAAGCATTGCTGCTGCAATGCCAAATGTGCCTTCTTCCAAATGTGTGCGATGAAGTTTCAGATCACCTTCATCATCAGAAATATAATAAACATCGTCATCTACTGTGTCAGTCCCAAGTGTTTCAGTTAATATTCTCAGGATGAAAATACCTTCATCTCCATCTGTATCTGTATCAGATTCCTCAATAGTATAGGTGCGACGTTCAGCACCATCCTCACTCAGGAAAACCCACGAATTACCGATACTTGTCGGATAATAATCTTGTGCTGTTGCTGAAAGTGCAAAAATACAGATAAGGCTTAGAACTAAAGAAAGTTTTAGCCAATTTAAATGTCTGTTCTTATTCAAAGTTTTTCTCCTTGTTTAGAATTAAAATCTATGTGAACTAAAAAATGGTGGAATATCACGTCAACTGTTTGGAATACAGTATTCGGTGTCGTATCCTGTGCATCATAGCGGATGTCGTCCTGTTCAGATATGTAACGATATCCTAACCACATACCGATTGCCATAAACAGGATACCAATGGCTACGACAATTAATACCACTTTCCAAGAGGTCACCATTTAATCATTCCAAGTGTTGGTTGATGGTAATTACATTTTATCAAATTTGTTAACGTCGTTTCAAGATGAATTACAGGGATATTTATTATTAAGTATGTATTTTCCGTTTGCTCTACCCAACCTACGATACTCCTCACAGTTACCTCACATTAATAGTTACTGTAATAGTTACTGTAGATTTACCTATATTATTTTCTGCAAAAAGCGTTATTGTACCTACTATCGGGGCATTTTCAAAACTACCCGCAACCCATAGGTCATGCTTTTTTTGCGCGTTGGTTGAAAATCCTGTGCCGTCACCCGGTTTAACAATTTCTCCAGATACATTTTCTATGCCTAAGTTATGTACTTCCGATGCATAGTCTTCAACATTTGCGAGTATCTTTGCATTAAGTATTCCACCGAGTCGCGATCCAGTGACTTGAAACTCAAGGGATGGCAGCTGCCACACTGGACGATTCTGAGCATTGATCACAGGTTTATCAAACTTTTTCAAACTGACTAACTCAAACTCTTTTCCGTCACTACCTTCATATTTAACGGGTCCGATATCAGGTGCTAACCATTGATAAGACGTGGTTGGGTCAACATTAAGAAATGTGCTCATGATCGATACTGTCAACTTCACTTTAGCACAGTTCCGAAATGTTCCAGATAGTGTCACAACATCTTCAAAATCAACAACTTCAAAATCGCTGGTGCTATCTATAGTAATATCAGTTCCTGATAGGTTTACTGTTATTTCGGCAGGTATCTGCCATTCATCTCCTGGCTCTAATACAATTGGGAAAAAAGTAACTGGTGTTGGAAAATTCGCTGATACGGCTGTTTTTTGATTTAAAAAGTCAAATTCCAAGTCAGTTTTGTGCAGTTTAAGTGCTTCATCATCAACAGTCACAAAATACTTGTCAGTATCAACGATTTTGTCGGTGCTAGTATTTTGTGTTTCAGTTTTCAGCAGAATAAGGTCTTGATCAGCTATGTCTTCTGGTTGTTCAAGTGAATAAGTAATTCTTTGCACATTGTTAGTTCCATCTAAAACCCATTCATTACCTATTACAGCGGGATAATAATTCTGTGCCATTGCTGTATACGTGAAACTACAGGTAAAACATAACACTAAAAGTGCTTTGAGTGAAGTCCAAAATATTGTGTTTTTCATGACGGTGACGTTCTATGCCTCGGTTATTTTGACTGTTGTGACTTTATTGACTTTTTCAAAAATACGTGTGATAATGTATACATGTTACACAAATTACAATAGAATTACAAGTTAAAACAACGAAAATTACTTGGTTTTTTCTGCATTTGCTAAGAATTCGTAAAGGAGAATGTTGATGCGGTTGGATGGACGCGTGGCAATTGTAACGGGTGGGGGTGGCGGTATTGGAAAAGCAACATGTTTAACGTTTGCACGCGAAGGCGCGGATGTTGTTATCCCAGAAGTAAATATGACAAATGCTGAGGAAGCATCAAAAGAGATAATTGCACTCGGAAGACGGTGTATCGTAATTGAGACAGATGTTGCAGATGGTGAATCTGTGCGCGCAATGGTGAACAGAACTCGTGAAGAATTTGGACGGATTGACATATTAGTAAATAACGCAGGTATCTTCAGTTATACTCGGATAGACGCATGCACGGAAGCGGAGTGGGATAGGATGTTGGCAGTTAACCTCAAAGGTCCCTTCCTCTGTTCACAGGCAGTGATGGAGACGATGAAGGAGCAAAGGTTTGGTCGTATTATCAATCTCGGTTCGTTAGCAGGACAGGTAGGCGGATTAGTTGCGTCTGCGCCTTATTCCGCATCAAAAGCAGGGGTCATGTGTTTAACAAAATCCTTTGCACGTGTCTTAGGTGAGTATGGAGTTACGGTCAACTCCATCGCACCGGGAATAGCAGCAACTGATATGGCGAAGAACCACCCCGACATGACAGACCAAATCCCATTAGGACGCGTCGCAGACCCATCAGAAGTAGCAAACGTTATTCTCTTCCTTGCTTCAGAAGAGGGACAATATATAACAGGGGCAACATTGGATGTCAACGGCGGCATTCGAATGGGATAATCAAGATAATCTATCCCAAAAAGGACAATCGCCTCATGCAAAAAACACTGTTTCTGATTTTAGCGATTGCGTTCTCAATATGCATTGTACCCCAATACTCATCCGCACAAGACACGCAAGATTGGCAGTTGCGGAACTTACCTAAAGGTGCGAAAGCAAGACTCGGTAAAGGTGCAATAACTGGAAATGTAACGTTTTCCACCGAAGGTAAACGTATAGCAGTCGCTTGCAGTACCGGTATATGGATTTATGACGCAGAGACAGGTGAACCACTCAAACTACTGACTGGACATACGAAGAACGTCATGAGCGTTGCGTTCAGTCCTGACGGGACACTGTTGGCAAGTGCAAGCTACGATAGCACCGTGCGTCTGTGGGATGCACGCACCGGCACTGAACTTCAAGTATTGCGAGGTCATAAGGACGGAACCAGAACGGTAGCGTTCAACTCGGATAGTTCTTTGTTAGCAAGTGGCAGTGATGATAAAACCATCCGTTTGTGGGATGTGCAAACCGGAACACACCTGCGGACACTGACAAGGCATGAAGAACATGTCATAAGCGTTGCATTTAGTCCTGATGGACAGACGCTGGCAAGTGCAAGTGATGACCAAACCATGCGACTCTGGAATGTACAGACGGGGACGTTGGTGCGAATGGCCAAACTATATGAAACAGATAGAATCAAAACCGTTACTTTTAGTCCAGACGGTAAAACTGTAGCGACTGGCAGTAATTACAAAGCCGCTTATCTGTGGGACGCACAGACAGGTGAATTTCTCAGTGCGTTAGAAGGACAAGATAATTCAGATAGTCATAATGCTGACGTTATGTCTGTTACTTTCAGTCCGGATGGATCAGAACTGGCAACTGCAAGCCAGGACTATACCGCACGACTGTGGGACGCACAGACAGGTAAATCGGTAATGGTGTTAAGAGGACATACCTCTTATGTCCATAGCATCACATTCAGTCCAGATGGGAAAAGGTTGTGGACTGGTAGTTGGGACGGCACCTTATGTTTGTGGAACGCAAATACTGGCACGCAGCTTCGGACGATAAAGGGACACACGTATCATATTAATAGTATCGCATTCAGTCCGGATGGAAAAACTTTAGTAGCAGGAAGTTCAAGCAATAGCGTTCATTTATGGAATACACAGACAGGGGAAATACAGCAAGAACTCAAGGGACACACGATGAGAGTCGAAGCCGTTGCATATAGTCCTGATGGGAAAACCATAGCTACTTCCAGCGGAAGAGAGACTATTCGTTTATGGAACGCACAAACAGGAGAATTAAGTCTAGAACTCAAAAGACGTACAAGCTCAATCAATAACATTGTTTTCCATCCAGACGGTATACAACTCTTCAGTGCGGGTTTTGGGGACAGCGACGTGCATGTTTGGGATCTGCAAAAAAACGAAATAAAAAATATTCTGTTAGAAGACACGGTAATGGTTAACAACGTGGCGTGTCATCCAGCAGGAGAACAATTAGCGGGAGGCCGTTGGGATGGAACTGTACTGATTTGGGATATAAACACCAATAAAGTAGCCTTTCGTTTGAAAGGTCATAGGAGGCATGTGGAAGCCGTTGCGTATAGTCCAAATGGGTCTCTGTTAGCGAGTGCTGCGGAGGATGGAACTGTGCATCTGTGGAATCCGCAGACAGGTGAATCTGTACGGATACTCCATACAAAAGACAAAAGGAACCGTTGTGTTGCCTTCAGTCCAGATGGCAAGATACTGGCAATTGGTGGTTGGGATGGAACCTTGTATCTGTGGGATGTACATACCGGATCCCCTATTATTGAGTTGAAAGGACATACGTATTATGTAAATAGTGTTGCGTTTAGTCCTGACAGAAAAATCCTCGCAAGTTGCAGTGATGATGGCACCGTGTTGTTGTGGGATCTCACCGGTGGTGTTGTGGATTAGTTTGCTGGTAGGATGAGTAACGCGAAACCCATAGGTGTCAATTTAAACAAAATTTGCAGTCCTTTCTCTTGTGGGAAGGCTTTGTAAGACCTATTTCTTTGTAGGAGCGACGGTATTCAAAGACGGTCGCGACCAGGAGGTCGCTCCTACAAAGGGCGACGGTATTCAAAGACGGTCGCGACAAGGAGGTCGCTCCTACAAAGGGCGACGGTATTCAAAGACGGTCGCGACAAGGAGGTCGCTCCTACAAAGGGCGACGGTATTCAAAGATGGACTCGACAAGGAGGTCGCTCCTACAAAGGGCGACGGTATTCAAAGACGGTCGCGACCAGGAGGTCGCTCCTACAAAGAGGGGGTAACACTGCAATTCAGACAAATAAGATTAAGACAAGTCTTTGAGGCTACCCGTGCTATCCCCTAACTGTCTCACATTCACATCCATTCTGTTTAGCATAGATACCCAAAGGTTGTTCAATGGGGTTTCCTTCGGATACTTGATATGTCGTCCACTCTTGAGTGTACCACAACCTTGACCTGCTAATATAATTGGCAAATCATGGTGGCTGTGCCGATTCCCATCAGAATTTCCGCTACCGTATAAAATCATGGAATGGTCAAGTAAGGAACCTTCTCCCTCAGGAATGGAGTCAAGTTTTTCCAGTAGATATGCGAGTTGCTCTGTATGGAAAACATTAATCTTCCGAATTTTTTCTACCTTCCCTTTATCGCCACCGTGATGTGACAGATTATGGTGTCCTTGCGTGACTTTGATAGATGGATATGTTTTGTTGCTACCTTCGTTTGCCAATGTGAAGGTTGCAATTCGCGTTACATCTGTTTGGAATGAAAGCACGATCAGGTCTAACATCAGACGCACATGCTCTTGGAAGTTGGCAGGTATCTTCTCAGGTGCAATATATTCAGGATTTTCTAATGCTGGAAACTTTTCTGCAGATTCAATCCGCATTTCAATATCCCGAATAGCAGAGAAGTATTCATCAAGTTTTCGAGCATCGTTTCCGCTGACTTGTTGGATGAGGTCTTTTGAATCCTGCTGTACAAAGTCCAAAATACTCTTTCGTTGTTCATCGCGCTGTCGTTTCTGTGCGTTAGGTTCAGTGATGAACATACGTTCAAAAGCAAGTTTCGGATTTACCTCTTTCGGCAGAGGTTGCGTAGCAGACTTCCAAGCCATCGTTGCTGAATAAACGCAGCTATAACCTGAATCGCAATTCCCCGCTCTGTAACCGGGTTCAATCCCGAGTTCAAGCGAAGGTAAACGCGTTTGCTTACCGATATGTGACGCCGCTGCTTGGTCAACAGAAATCCCCGCGTGAATGTCAGTGCCGCTGGTTTTGCGCGGCTGTGCACCTGTCAAGAACGCTGCCATCGCTCTGGCGTGGTCACCCCCGCCATCTCCATTTGCGCGTGCCTTATCAGCTGTCAATCCGCTCAGAACCAACATTTTCTCTCTTACATTTGCAAGCGGTTTTAGGATGTTTGTGAGTTCATAGTCCGCACCCACCTGTGTCGGTGTCCAGTTCTCCATTATTTTCCCATTGGGAACATAGAGAAATGCCATCCGATTTGGTATCATTTGCTTGGTCGCACCTGTAGTAGCTGCGGTTGCCCAGTTTGTAAGCGGACCCATAGTTTCTAACCACGGTAAAGCAATACTGACACCTAACCCGCGCAAAAATGTACGTCGTGAAAGTCTTGGTGTTTCCATAACTATTGTTCTTTACTCCTTTTCATCATTTCTATAAGTTTCCAGCGCGCTTACAAAGCACGTCTACCGTTCCGTTTTCTTGTTACATTTGTAGTAGAGTATTCTCTCCATCAATGATTGACCTTGCCAATGCCCAATCCAATCGGCGGCGATAATATCTATCTCGACGTAATCCCTTGAACGCTGTCAAAAACACATCGTGTGTTTTCTCACGAATGTTCGTCAATTTCGCGTTGAGTTTATCTATATCCACATCCCAAGGTACACAGATTTTCGTAATAGAACGGCAATGATCACATACACGATACTCACCTAATTCTGCAGGCGGGCAGAAACGGATAGAGGCAGAAACGGTGTTATCTATGGCGAAAAGTCCCAAATTACCTTTCGGGTCATTGAACACAATACTACGATTACGAGAACGCGGTGGTAGATGCCTCTGCAGCTCACTGATTGTACCGAGAAATTGGTTGTTACGCCACATCCTAACATCCGATGTCATATTCGGATCAAACAGGGCAAGACCTACCGGATGTTCAGTATCTTCAAACATATAACTTGTGTTTCGGGTTTTATCCTCCTGAGTTGTTGTTCCATTTTGCGTCTGCGGTACTAAAGAGATGAAATCACATAACCTGTGCAGGAACAATCCACTCCGAATAAACGCCTCAGGGATAATCGCTGCGACCCATTTGCAATTTGTTAAGCATTGTTCAAGTGCATACTTATAGAGATCATCATAGCGCGTTGCTTCAGGAAACGGTAATCCGCGTCGTGTTGCGGAGTTTCGAGCCAACCACGGTGGATTGGTAATGCATACATTATATCCAGTTGGAAAGTCCGTAAGTGTATCCTGTTGTACAATCCCTTTTGCTCCCGGCTCAATGTCATAAAATTCCCAATTCTGACACACTAAACCCGCTGAATCAATCAATTGTGGAATGTCCTTTGCACCCGCAAAAGGCTCTAATATAGTCTGTTGTTCTAACTTTACCTCTTTTGTCCATCTTTGGAACGGTTCCCATTGAAAGGGGTTTCCACGCGTGTAATACCGTCCATTTGCACGTTTTTTATCCATTTGCTTATGTTATGTTTGATAGAGATTCCACAGAACTGTTAAAACATTGGTGCACCTTGTGCTTCAACAAATACAGAATAAAGCGATTGACTCGCAGTCATAAAGAGTCTATTTCTTTTAACGCCACCAAAGCAGATATTAGAACAAATTTCTGGTAAATGTATCTTACCGATGCGTTTTCCATCAGGTGCAAAGATATGTACACCATCAAAACCTTCACCGACCCAACCCGCACCAGCCCACACATTGCCATCGGTATCGCACCGAAGTCCGTCAGCAGCACCGGGTTTCATCTCGTGGAACACCTGTTTTTTACCTAACCGCTCACCGTCTACCACATCAAAGACAACGATGTTTTTGGGTGTTCCAGTGTCAGCGACATAGAGTTTATCATATTTCGGGGAAAAACATAACCCATTCGGTTTTTCAAGCACATCCGTAACGACTGTGGCGTTGCCAGTCTCAGGATCAAGGCGATAAACATTTGTAGGCAGTTCAAATTCGGCTTTATGTCCTTCATAATTGAACATAATACCGTAACCTGGGTCTGTAAACCAGATATGTCCATCAGGATGGACGATTGCATCATTCGGGGCGTTGAACGGTTTTCCGTTGAACTTGTCAATCAGGACAGTAATTGTGCCATCATATTCGGTTCGTGTGACGCGCCGTGTGCCGTGTTCACAACTGATGAGTCTGCCTTGCCGGTCGCGCGTATGTCCGTTGGTATAATTTGATGGTTTGCGGTAGACGTTAACTTTTCCAGTAGCTTCCTGCCATTTCAGGATACGGTTGTTTGGAATATCACTCCAAAGAAGAAATCCACCATCACCGAACCAGACAGGACCTTCCGACCAACGCGCACCTGTCCACAACCGTTCCACAACAGCGTTTCCGATCTTGATTTTTTCAAAACGCGGATCAACAACTTCTACTGCCGGGTCAGGGTAACGTTTGATAGTTTTACCGTCGGGGAATGTGTCTGCCCAACTGGTCAATGCGCCTAATGTACCTAACATCGGCAATGCAGCACCGATCCCCACGTTTTGAATAAAAGATCGTCGTGAAAGCTGTTCTGTTGTCTTCATAATAAATCTCACCGTTTAGGAATAGTCTACCACACGCGAAGGTAATTGTCAAGCAATTTCACCTACTCTACCTTATATCAGGTGGAATATAACGATTTCCATACATCAAAATAATTTTCTGATGAATAAAGTTGTATTTTGCCATATTACAGGTGCGTAGTTTATCTGGATATACAAGATAATATCCCAGACTTTCTGCCATATCTTCATTTGGATTATGCATAAAAGCATAGTCTGTTACGAATTCTGATCGCTTTTTATTAGTTGACCATCCATGATCACTCTCTACATTTCTATGCCATCCTCCAAGTTTTATCCATTCATTTTTTAGATGAGTTGGAAATAGATGAGACCATAAGAAATGTGCCTTTTCATGAGCTAACAACCTCTTGATTTGACTGGCATGACCATTATCAAGAAAAGATGTTTTAAATTCAATAAAACCACTGCTTGTCCATGCTTTCGCTGCAGCACCCCCTCCTAATTCCTCATCTCTACTAACAATATGCTTTAATTGTGGAAACTTGTGCAGTACTTTCGGGAATGCCTCAAGTATTGAGATAAAAGTCATTAAGTCTTCGTTATCAATCTCACT
This sequence comes from Candidatus Poribacteria bacterium, assembly GCA_963663765.2. GTDB lineage: Bacteria > Poribacteria > WGA-4E > WGA-4E > WGA-3G > MSPOR6. The sequence continues at coordinate 989,126 of CAXXUA010000005.1, forward strand.
AAAGCCTTTTGGAGATACATTTGCTGCAGCATAAGTAGGCATTAGAATATAATCTTTTACATCTTCAGTCACATCTACGCTTACACCATACCTTTCCTGCAATATCCGTATTAGCGCAGGTCTGTTCGTCCCATGTTCTGATATGAATTGCACGACAGCCTTAAACAAACGTTTGTCAGATGGCAATGCCTGCTCAGACTCGTCAACCTGAAATACATCTCTGCTAATGGTAACAGATTTCATACCCGCTTGCGTTTCTATTTTAATGTCATTGCCTAAATCCTCATTGCTTATTTTCCACACTGAGTGCTGGGTAGGTTGGTCTGGTGATATGGAATTAAATATTTTCAACAACTTTTGTGCTTGTTCTGTTGTCCACGTAGCGTCTAAACGCACATAGTGGCTATCTCCAAGTTGTGAAATAGGATCATCTTTCTTTGGCTCATATTGCAGATATGATAGACAACCAACTTGAGAAATAATAATAACGGCAAAAAGAATGTTCTTTACAATTCCTTTTTTCATGGGTGACTCCTTTTCCAAGCCGTAGTTGGAAGTGATCTACTGATAATCTTTGCAGTTAGGACAGAACTTCTGTAATCATTAACTTCAAGTAGAGAAGCATCTGATCAACGGTTAACGGTTGGTCTGTTGCAGACTCGCACACTCTCCCTAAAGCAAAATCAGCATTTCACCGTTATACATAGTGTTTCTTATTGTGTATCTTATTTTTTCCTTGTTTATTATAGTATACTATAGTTTGGACAATTTTCATCTTGTAGAAGTTGATTATTCAACAGAACGTCTATTTTTCTACGAGTTTCGTATATGCGTGAAACTGGAGTAAATGCTGCACTCCAACGGAGTGCCATGTTTATAGAAGACGGAATATCCGCATTCTTGCTCTCCAGCGGAGTTGTTAGTTGACAATTTGGCTAAAAACATATTGCTCCGCTGGAGCAAAGAGGGATTCCGTTTTGTTCGTTTTTCGTGATTTAACGAGTTGTGCTAAATAACTATATGTTAATCATTGTTTCACATAAGCATGACGTTTTGCAGGTGTCCTTCATAGTTTGAAACGATCTTCAGTCCCGACAAATGCCATACGCGCATTTGGCGTTGATTTGGTAGGGACGATATGTTTATAGAAAAACGTCATAGTACATCATCTTTAGTCCCGTAGGGACGAAATGTGCGCATTATAAACCTAATATATGCAGGACTTACGCACCCAACGGTAGGCGTGCTTTGTAAGCGCGCCGGAAACCTGTAAAAATGCTGATAATTACATCATTTTCATCATAATTCATGATTAAATCAAGAAACTGTGTAAGTCCTGATATGTAAAAACTTTGAAAACAATGGGTTAACTGGCACAAGTCGTTGATTTAGTAACATAAGCGGTGAACCGATTTCTTATCAACTCATGTTTGGAAAAAACTGTCCAAACTATAGTATAGATCCTACACTCCGCACTTGTTTTAATACATTTTTATAATATTGGGATAAACCCGTATCACACAAGGATTCGCACAAAATAATGGTGATTTTGAGTTCTATATTTTGAGACAAAACCGAACTTGTTATTTTATCATTTTAAATTGAAATTGTTTGCTAAATATAGTCTCCACGCGGGTTTATCAAATTATTATCGAAAAACGCAAATCAGAAGTGCGGAGTGTCGGATAGATTAGAATTAAAGAGACATTCAATGAACTTGAAACTACCACAAAATCCGTAGGGGCGGGGTTTCCCCGCCCGTTGTGATATGTCCCATTAATTGTAAATTCAACTATAGAATACGTTAGTGCTTTTGTCAAATCAATTTACCTGCTTATCAATACATCAGGTGAAATATAACGACTGCCAAACGTTAGTATTATTTTTTCATGAATAAACTTATATTTTTCCATAGAACTGGAGCGAAGTATATTAGGATACACCAGATAATACGCGACACTTTCTGCCATATCCTCGTTGGGATTCCTTTGATATGCGTAATCTGATACAAATTTACTGCGGTCATTCGTTGTTGACCATCCAAATGGGGCATCTGGGTCTTCATGCCATCCACCCAGTTTAATCCATTCCTGTTGTAGTTGTTCTGAGAAAAGATGCGTCCATAAAAAATGTGTCTTTTCGTGTGCAATGAGTCGGCGAACATCATCTACATTTGATAAGCCAAAAATAAATTCGGCAAACTCAATATAACCCCTTTGTTCCCATGAAAACGCTGGCGGTCTGATGTTACTGTCAATTCTACGAATGAAATATTTTAACTGTGGAATTTTGTGTAAGGCTTTAGGGAATTCCTCAAGTATTGATATAAAGAGCATGAGATCTTTGTTCTCAAATTCTGAATAGTGTTGGGCTGTCTCATTTGTCGTGTATTGTGTCAATATATCATAAGAAGGTATGTCTACACTAATGCCATATCTTTCCTTCATTATCAGTTTGAGTGCCTCTCTGTTTGTACCATTCTCCGTCATGAAATGAACGAATGCATAAAAAAGTCGTTTTTCTATTGTCGAACTGTTTTGCGTTCCATCTATTGTAAATACATCCCTACTCAAAGTGACGGAAGCTTGTCCTGTTTGAAATTCAATTTTAATTTCATTTTGTAATTCATCACTGATGTTCCATATAGATATAGGGGTATTTAAAGTTGGTGCTATAGATTGTAGTATTTTTAGAAGTGTCTGCGCGTGGTTTGCCGTCCAAGTAGAATCTAAACGGACAGAATAATTCTGTTCCAGTTGCAGAATAGGATCGTCTGTCTTTGTTGCAAAACGAGAGGTCGCACAACCTAATTGTAAAACAATGATTGAAAACAGAAGAAGAGAGATTGTTTTTCGCATGATTATAATTTACTCTTTTGTGCCGCGTCGCAACCGAAACGGGTCGCTTTTGACGATACCTGTTATAAGCACAGAAACCTTGTAATCATTAGCCTCAAGTTGAGCAACAATACGATCCACCGTCGGTTTGTCGTAGAATTCTAAACCTCTACCTAACGCATAGATTAACATCTTTTCCGTTAAACATTGCGCAAACTGTTTTTTCCTATCTTTGAGAATCTGCTTTAAGTCTGCAATGCCTTTGAAGGTAGTACCATCTGGGAGCTGCCCTGTTGAATCTATGTCTTGTTCCCCTTCCTTTTCACGAAACTTACCGATAGCATCGTAGTTTTCCAACGCAAAACCGATGGGATCCATTTTTGCATGGCAGTTTGCACATGCGGGGTCTTCTCGGTGTTGTTCAAGCCGTTCCCGCAAAGTCGTTCCGGTGATAGCATCGTGATCTTCCGCCAACTCTGGTACATCTGGCGGTGGTGGCGGAGGAGGTGTACCGAGTAGCTGCTCCAAAACCCAACGTCCTCTTTTCACGGGTGAGGTGCGTGTCGGATTTGAGGTCACCGTCAGCACACTGGCTTGCGTCAGAATACCGCCACGTTTAGGGTCTTTCAATGAAACACGTTGGAGTGTATTCCCTCTGATTGCTTCCCCATTGTCATTTTTCCAAATGCCGTAATGCCACGACAAACGCTGGTTAACAAAGGTATAGTCCGCATCAAGCAGATCCAGAATACTCCGATCTTCCCCAAAGATTGATGCTAAAAATAGTTCCGTTTCCTTTAGCATATCTGCCCGCAGTTTCGGATTGAAAGTCGGGAAGTACTTCGGGTCCGGTGCAACTGTATCTAACCGTTGGATTTGCAACCACTGTAAACCGAAATTGCTTGCCAATTCACTTGCCTTCGGATCGGCAAGCATCCGTTTAACTTGTGCTTCAAGGTTTGCTGTAAGTTCATTTTTTTCTGCGAGTTCAAGCAGTTCATCATCTGGAATGCTGCTCCACAAGAAATAGGACAAACGTGAAGCAAGTTGAAATTCGTTGATGGGCTGCGGTTCTTCGGTTTGGGGACGATCATCTAACTCTAATCGAAATAGAAACTTGGGTGAACAGAGGATAACCTTAATCGCCTGCTGAATACCGACTTCCCATTTCTCTCCATCCGCTTGCACAGATTCCACAAACTGCGTGAGTTGTTCCACTTCGTTTTCAGTCGGTGGACGGCGATATGCTTTACGTAGCAACCGAGTCAGCACTTCACGCGTCTGGTCTATTTGTGGAATATCAGGCGTACAAACAAGTATTTTTAGGTGTGATTTTGGTCTTGTCTCTAACGGACCTTCTGACATAATTGAACGAATCTGAAGTTTAGCAGTTGGTTCTCCTGATTCAGGTTTTACATAAGCAATACCTGCTCTTTCAATATTTGGGACGCGACTCACAAGAAACTCTATTCTCTGCAACTTTTCCGGATCACGGGCAGTAATCTCAAAAATCTTGAGTATTTTAATCTTGTTCTCTTTGGTCGTATCCACACCAACCAACCGAGAAAGTTCATCGTGAGGTGAAACATCTGTTAACACTTGTCCTTGAATGAATAGCGCAGCATGAACAGGTGTTTGGCTTTCCGTTTCGGCATAAAGAACTGCGCGGAAATATGTTTCAGCATCATCCAAGAGTTTGTGATGTGAAGCACTTGACGTAAAGGGACCGGATTTCCAAGAGTCTGTTACAGTCGGATCCAAGACGCGAAACTTTCCATCAGGGACATCTTTGTGACGCGGTTCAAGACGCATTACGTTTTGGTAGTGTTTAGAAGGTTTAGGCGGATCCACTATGATAACGCGCGTAGCAATCGCCTCAGCTGCTTCAAGATACCGTTCCATAAGCAATGGCGACATCGTCAACACATCACCAATGTTATCAAATCCGTGTCCGACATCATCTGCGGGAAAACTCTCAGTCGGGTCAAAATCAGTCCCCAGTAAATCCCGCACGCTATTTTTATATTCTACTCTGTTGAGTCTCCGCACCGTTATACGCCCCGGATCAGGCTTTGCATTACGACTCGCCTCATCAAAAATCGCATCTACATGTTGGATAAAAGCGTCTAATTCTTCCATTGGGGGTTGGTCGCTTTCCGCTGGCGGCATCTGGTTTGTATCCAACATCCCAAGAACTCTATCCCAGACATCGTGATCCTTAATCAATGAGATGTTGTCTTTGTATGAGTCAAGCGAAAGTCCCGCACTAGGTTGATCACCAGAATGGCACTCAAAACAGTACTGCTTTAAAAAAGGCATACCTTCTTTAGCAAAGTCAGCACCGCCTTTTTCAGCGATGCTGAGCGTAAAAGAGATGAACCCCAACAAGATTAACAAAAAAATGGAAAGGGATATGAACCGTAGATTAAGTAATGATTGTATTCTCAAAAGAGAGGATTGCCGTTTTTGTCGTATCATAAATGAATTGAATCGTTTACCTTTTGTAGTGTTTTCAGTTATATTTATAATACCCTAAAATTGTATGCTTTGTCAAAAAATAGCGTAGTAGATCGGGTAGCGCGAAACGAAACTCCATAACTGTCAACTTAAGAAAACAGTGTTGTCCTTTCTCTTGTAGGAGGGTTTTGTAACCCCATAGGTGTAAACTTAACTATAGTTTGGACATATTCCGTTTGTTGCAAGTTGGTTTTCAAAGGAGTTTCTATTTTTCTACGAGTTTCTCATATTTGAGAAACTGGAGAAAATACCGTACTCCAGCGGAGTGCAATGTTTATAGAAAGTGGTATCCCCCATTCTTGCACTCCAGCGGAGTGCAATGTGTTGGAACCCACATACCGCTCCGCTGGAGCGGGGTTGTTAGTTGACAATTTGGCTATAAACATATTGCTCCGCTGGAGCAAAGAGGGATTCTGTTTTCTTCGTTGTGTTTTGATTTGGTAACATAAGCGGTGAATCAATTTATTATCAACTCATGTTTGGAAAAAACTTATAGTAAACTTAAGGACAAACTTTCTTGTGGGAGGTGTTATTAACCCTGATTCTTACTTGGTAGGAGCGACCCGGGGAATGCCATAATGAAGATTAAAAATACTTTGGGTAATTCTACTAATACAGCCACGGTAGGTGGGTAATACTATTTAGGCATTCCCCACCTACCGTTGGATGTGTTAGTCTTGTAATAATATGTTTTACTATAATTGGCTTTTGAGTTTCCCCCACGAAGTTGCTAACTTATCATTAGGTGAAACAGAAAGCACACCTTCTATACCAACGTTCACCAAATGCTGTATCTCTTGCTGTGAACGCACTACATTAGAGATGCGTACCTCATCTATATTCCCATCTAAAAACGGGTTAGAGCCGCGACCAAGCCAAACCGTTCTATCATTCGGTACAATATCACCACCAATATTGCGTTCACTGTCCAATTCTCCATCAAGGTATAACTTAGCATCACCAGTCGTCGCATCGTAAGTACCTGCTATATGAATCCAAGTACTAAGCGGCAACGGTTTTTCACCAATTAAAGTCGCAGTCACCCAATCATTGGTAGTAGTCGTCATACGTAGTATAGATCTTTCATTACTTCTCGGTCCTATTTTATAGGAACTCTCTTTTGTAACACCGGTAGCCCCAGCTGATGAATGGGCATTTAGATAAACCCACATCTCAATTGTGAGTTTGGTAACAAGATCAAGATTATCACTATCAGGAATATCAACGAAATCTCTTGGTCCGTTTCCGCCAAAAACAAGCCCGCCTCCAAGTTTTCCTTCATCCCAATCCGCACTTCCCATGAGTATACCATCGTTTCCGTATATAGATAAGTCTTTGACAACATCGCCATCACCGGACTCAAATGTATACAATAGCACAGTGTTTTCATCTTGTGCATAAATAGTTTGAGGCAAAATAGACACCATAAATACAAAAAATATCATAAAGTATCCAAAACGTAATAAATTTACCATCATAGTACTACTCCTATTGTTGTTTCAATTTCAAATAATCGTTACTAAAACACGAGTTGTAGTCAAGTTTTGTCAACACGTTAACTTCTAAGATATTTGATCTATATTAGACATTTTTTGGAATTATTGGAACAATGACAAAATTGCGTTCGTTCAAAAAAGTTATAATATCCACAAGAATATATGGGATGTCAAAAATGGTAGAAGGGCAAATACCTAAAAAATGGCTTGAGTTGAGAATAAGCCGGATTCTGTATGTGATGATCATTCATCTGGGATCAATATTTCCATTGACCTCAAGCGGTTACCTGGGGACGAGGCGAGCACACCTCTAAATATCCCCTTTTTACCTTGCTCCAGATGGGGTTTACCAAGCTCCATAAGTCACCTTATGGACTGGTGCGCTTTTACCGCACCGTTTCACCTGTACAACGTATCAACGTTGTAGTCTGCTTTCTGTTGCACTTTCCATAGCGTCGCCACTCCTGGGGGTTACCCAGCATCCTGCTCTGCGGAGTCCGGACTTTCCTCATCCCGAAGACGAGACGCGACCACCTACTCAACTCAAGCACTCCTTTTAGGTTACCATATTTTTACCCGAAGCAGCAATATAAATTGAAAATGATAGGAATTGCATTAAAAAAGTTATGTAATTATTTTACTCTGTTCTTTCTGGTTGGGTAGGTGTTAAGGTTGAATTTTGCAACATCTCTCCGTTTTCATTCCATTCAGTCCACAAGCCGTCTTCCTTGCCGTTTTTGTAGGAACCTTCTCTCTGCTTTTGTCCATTTGCATGCCATAGTGTCCACAAACCGTCCTTCTTACCGATCTGATATTGACCATCACTTCGTTTTTGACCGTTCTCATACCATTCAATCCACAAGCCGTCTAAGTTGCCATTCTTGTATGTTACCTCACTTCGTTTTTGTCCGTTCTCATAATATTCAATGCCTACACCGTGCAACTTCCCATCTTTGAATGTGACTTTTTCTGAGGTTTGTCCGCTTGCGTGCCAAGTGATAAAGGTGCCATTCGGTTCACCACGTTGAAACTGCTGAAGGCTACGGTCCCGTTTGACCCAACCTGTATACGGCTTTTCCTGATTAGGGGCATAGTGTAATTCTTCACCCGCCGCTGACTGACGAGATTGTAAACTATTCTCATCTATGGCATCCATAAGGATTTTCTCACGCACTTTTGGATCATCCAAATTAGGTTCCCCGCACCCTATGAGCAAGCTGATAGCAAAAAATAGAACATAGGCAAATATAAACCCCTTGGTTACACGTGCAGCGTCTATTAGTGTTCTGGTTATATATCCTTTTGAAATTAAACTCAGTTCAGCCACTAACCATTACCTCCTCAATAAGGATTTGTTGATATGCCGCTCAGGTTTCTTGTGTATAACAATCGTAAAGTGGTACCACAAGTTACCATAACAATATAACAGATTTCGCATTTATTTTCAATCAATTAGCATAGGTATGCGGGGTTGTTCAGTTTTCCTAATTTTTGGATTTTTCAAAAAAGAAACCCCGCGGTAGGAGCGACCTCCCGGTCGCGATTTTCTCTCAAAAATGTGAAAAATGGTTAAAACTGAATGACCCTGCATAGGTATGCAGGGTCATTCAGTTTTCAATTTATTGAGTAAATTCTATCACCGTCGTTAATCCTTGAGTTAGCTTATTCTTGTGGAGTTAACTCATTCTTTGTCTGAACCAAGATTTTCAGGATTAGTAGATTTTCAGGATTTACCTCGTCAAGGGTTTTTGATATGCGTTTATGCTCTATTTTGGAATAGGATCTGATGAGAAAAATCTTGGTAATCTGCTAATCCCGGGGAATGCCATAAGGCATTCATACCGTTGATTTCTTGATTTGAAAATCCTAGTTCAGACAAGTAACAAATACTTTACACACTCCAATTAATTATATGCTTTACAAAAGAAAGACGCGCTTGCAAATTCTGACCTTTTAGGATATACTTAAATAATAATCAACTCTGTAGGATTAAAATAGTGCGTATCATATTGTACACAGGTAAAGGGGGTGTCGGTAAAACCACCATTTCTGCAGCAACAGGAATGAAGTTGGCATCCCTCGGATATAAGACGATTGTGATCTCGCTTGACGTAGCACATTCGCTCCGGGATTCTTACGATAATACCGAACATCTCATTGCGGAGTCGACTGAGAAACAGGTTCAAATCAGTGAGAACCTCTGGATACAGGAGATCAACGTTCAGGAAGCCATTGTTGAATACTGGGACGAGGTCTACAACTACATACGTTCTTTGTTGAACCGTTCTGGTTTGGAAACTCTTGTAGCGGAAGAGATTGCGGTATTTCCGGGCATGGAGGAAATCTGCGCGCTGCTTTATATCAATCAGTATGTCCGTGAAAAAACCTATGATGTGATTATCCTTGATTGTGCACCCACAGGCGAATCGTTGCGGTTTGTTAGTATTCCGACCACACTTGAGTGGTATATGCACCGAATCTTCAAATTAGAACGTAGTCTTGCCAAAATCGCTGGACCTGTCATAGAAAAAGTCAGTTCTGTTCCGATACCAAAGGACGCATACTTCCAAAATATTCAAAACCTCTTTGACAAACTGGAGGGTATTGATAAGGTACTCACAGACCCAAAAATCACAACAGTGCGATTGGTAACTAATCCCGAAAAAATCGTCATCAAAGAAACACAACGCGCGTTCATGTATTTTTGTCTTTATGGGTTATGTATTGATGCAGTCATTATTAACCGTATATTCCCTGATGGTTTGGAAGAAAAGTTCTTTGAAATTTGGAAACAGACACAACAGCAATATATAGCGGAAGCAGAGAGTTATTTCTCGGATGTGCCAATTTGGAAGGTAAATCTCTTTGACAATCAAATTGTAGGTGAAAAAGGGTTACAGAAATTGGGAGATGTTCTTTACGGCAATATTGATCCGGCAGATAGGTTTTCTGAAAAAAGGTCATACCAATTCAGCAAAGTTGGAGATGCCTATCAACTCACGATGCAATTACCTTTTTTAGCAAAGCAGGATGTGGACTTGTCAAAACATGGGGATGAGTTAATAGTTACCATCGGTGGCTTCAAACGGCATGTTGCTTTGCCACGAACACTTGCGAGTAGAAAAGCCACAGGTGCAAAACTGACAGGACACCAACTAATCATCTCCTTCCAGTAAACTTTTTGTAAAATCAAACGTCTCAATTTGTGCATACTAAGAAATTATATGGAGATAAAAACAGATAAACCTGTATTCACTGTAGTCTTAACAACATTTTTGACGTTTTTATTACTGTTTTTACTACCGAGAAAATCGTTTGGAATTGATGCTATCTGGTGGCTTTATCCCAACCTACTCCTTGCAATCGGATGGTTTGGTTTTCTCATTCGCTCATATCGTAATATAACTGAAGATGTATCGTCTCAACTGCTTTCAAGTTGTGTGTTGTTTGGAGTTGCAACGACAGCAATATATCTGCCAATGGACAGATTGTTCTCAAGACATGGGAAATTGCGGTTTATCGTCTATAGCAGCTCGGATTTCTTGGGTAATGTAACGACACCTATTGGATTGATATTGACCTGGATGCTTCTTGCAACGTTAGCCGTATACCTCTACCATCGACTCAAGATGTTTGGTCTCCCATCTTTCGTTGCTTCAGGACTTACAGGCATTGCATCTGGATTCGGAAGCGTTGTGATCTACATGCTTGGTAAAGAATTATGGGAATGGAACTCTCTGCGTATTGATAATATACCAAATATCGCATCAGTACCTATCTTTATGCCGATAACATACATACTTACCTTTACATTATGCCCTTACTATTTTCACCGTGAACAACATGCCTTAATTGCAGGGGCAAGGTGCGGTCTTTTCATGGGTGTCATGATGTTCTTGAGTTTTCTGTTTTTTTGGTTGTAGTAACAACATAAAACAAGGTAGGTACAACGATTAACACATCATTGATTGAGCGCGGGTGTAAATATTACATGTTTTAGAAATTTCTGCGTGAATATCAGACTATTAGGAAAAAAATATGGCTGACTTACTCGAAAAGAAAAGGATACGTTCAACAACAATACTGGCTGTCCGTCGGAATGGTGAAATCGCAATTGGCGGAGATGGACAAGTTACATTAGGCAATACGGCTATTAAACACAGTGCACGTAAAATTCGTAAAATCTATCAGGATCGTGTTCTCATAGGGTTCGCGGGATCCACTTCGGACGCACTCACCCTTTACGAAAACTTAGAGAAAAAACTGGAGCAGTATCGTGGCAACTTGCAGAAAGCTGCCGTAGAACTCGCCAGAGATTGGCGTAGTGATCGCATTCTTAGACGCGTAGACGCTTTGATGATTGCAATCAATGAAAACGATAGTTACTTGATCTCTGGTACCGGTGATCTCATCATACCCGATGATGATGTACTCGCTATCGGTTCGGGAGGCTCCATTGCCCTTGCTGCTGCCAGAGCACTACTCAATTACTCAGAACTTACTGCATCTGAAGTCGTCGCTGAAGCCTTAAGGATTACAAGTGAAATATGCATTTACACGAATGCAGAAATAGAAATTGAATCAATAAAGACAGAAAAATAGAAAAACACACATAATATCTGTTATTTTGGTGATGGCACAACGTCAAGTGCCTACCACATTTTAGGAGGTTACATTGGAGAAATCAATAGTTGAAACAAAGAGTTTAACAGACGCACTGACCCCGCGGCAAATTGTTGAAGAACTTGACAAGTATATTATCGGACAATTTGAAGCGAAAAGGAGTGTTGCCATTGCCTTACGTAATCGTGCACGTAGACAAATGCTTGCAGAAGATATGCAAGACGAAGTTTCACCGAAAAATATTATCATGATCGGTTCAACAGGTGTCGGGAAAACGGAAATTGCTCGAAGACTTGCACGCCTTGTTGATGCCCCTTTCATAAAAGTTGAAGCTTCCAAGTATACTGAAATCGGTTATGTTGGTCGAGACGTAGAATCAATGATCCGCGACTTAACGGAACTCTCAGTCAGTAAAGTAAAAGCAGAACAAACGTCATCAGTTGAAGAAGCTGCATTAGAATTGGCTGAAGAAAGACTATTGGATTGCCTATTACCTTTGCCTCGGTCTTTGAAAAGTCAACGCACCAAGGAACCAGAAGATGACCTTGAAATAGATTTAGACGAAGATATTGAGATTGACGAAGATATTGAGATTGACGAAGATATTGATGACGAAGATGATGATGATGACATCCCATTTCCGTTTGACCTAATAGAAGCCGCTGATGAACAAAATGAAGCATTAGAAAAACAGCGAGAACGTCACCAAAAAACCCGTGAAAAATTAAGACAGCGGTTGAAGAATGGAGACTTTGAAGATAGACCTGTTGAAATCAATATGAAAAGTAGGAGTATGCCGTTTGTGGAGATATTTTCTCCTGGCGGTATTGAGGAGATGGACATCAACTTCAAAGATATGTTCAACAACATTCTCCCGAGTCAGACGAAAAAACGACGTGTGAAGGTCTCTGAAGCCAGACAAATTCTGATGCAAGAGGAAGCGGAAAAACTGATTGACATGGACGCTGTCATCAGTGATGCGATTGAACGTGTAGAAAACACTGGAATCGTCTTCTTAGATGAAATTGACAAAATTGCGGGACGTGAATCTCGGCAGGGACCAGATGTCTCACGCGAAGGTGTGCAACGCGATATTCTACCCATCATCGAAGGTAGCACAGTCGCAACGAAATATGGAGCTGTACGCACACACCATATCCTGTTCATCGCTGCAGGTGCATTTCACGTCTCAAGCCCATCAGACCTGATCCCGGAACTACAAGGAAGGTTCCCAATCCGTGTTGAACTCAAGAGTCTAAACCAAAGTGACTTTAAATCTATCCTAACAGAACCGAAGAACGCCTTAGTCAAGCAATATACAGCACTCCTCCAAACTGAAGAAATTGAAGCAACTATCACCGAAGATGCAATTGAGGAAATCGCTGCACTGGCATTTCAGGTGAACGAGTCTGTAGAAGACATCGGCGCAAGACGACTGCACACTATCATGGAAAAACTATTTGAGAACCTATTCTTTGACGCACCCGATCTTAAAGAGGACAGTGTTACGATAGATGCAGAATATGTCACTGGCGAATTGGAGGAGATCGTTAAAGATCAGGATCTAAGCAAGTATATCCTATAGCTGGCACAACTTACCTATCTTCTGAAGACTGACGCATCCGCTTTGCAGAAAGGTATTGTTCTTCCAAGTGTGGTATACCCCCAGCTTTTTCAAGAAACGTATCTAAATAACGATTCATCATGAGATGATCACCGTGATCTTGGTATGCAAGTGCGAGACGATAGTAAGCCTCTAATTCAGCAGCATCCAGAGATACACCTTTTTCATACGCTTGAATAGCACTGAGTAATTCACCAGTTTCTTGGTAAGCAAGACCGAGGTTAAAGTAGACCGTAGCATCACCACCATCTATCTCTATACCTGCTTTATAATACTGTATGGCTTCAGCATAAGATTCTTTATTTAGATACGCATCAGCGAGGTTGTAGTAGGTATCTACAAATGTTGGGTCAGATGTGAGCGCGTTTTGATATGCCTCAAGTGCTTCTTCAAATCTGTCGGACATGTCGTAAGCATAACCGAGATTGTTATAGAACGCAGGATTTTCCGGTTCAATTTCAAGTGCAGCTCTAAACATCTCTATCGCAAGGAGAAACAAACGAAGATTGAGATAAACTAAACCCAAGTTGTTATAAGCGTGCTGATACTTTTCGTCAAGAGACAGTGCCGTTTGAAAAGAAGCTATTGCCTTGTCGTGTTCACCTAACTGATGATAAATTTTTCCTAACTCCACATGTCCTGCTGGATCAATTGGGTTGAGTGCTTGACCCATTTCAAGTTTCATAGCCTGGCGCTTGAGTTCACTTTGTTGCTGTTGTGCTTCATCAGGAGTGGAACAGCCGTATAATAAACAAGTTATGAAGATCAGCAAAATGACCCGTTGTCCCATCTTGAAGACTTCTAATCTTTTTTCTAAAATAATTGGGGAATATTGATGATTATTGACACACATACGCATTTTTATGACCCGACGCGCCCAGAAGGTGTGCCGTGGCCAAACCCTAAAGATGAACTGCTTTACCGCAAAGTAATGCCAGACGACTATAAGAAACTTGCTGTGCCTGAAGGCGTAACTGGAACCGTAGTCGTTGAGGCAAGCAAATGGGTTGATGATAACCAGTGGATTCTTGACCTTGCTGCAAATGAACCGTTTATTGTCGGATTTGTAGGCAACTTAGCACCTAACGATGAAGATTTTGAGAAAAACCTAAAACGTTTTTCCGCTAATCCGCTTTTCCGCGGTATCCGTCTCGGTGGTGGACATCTTCAGCAAATTGGAGATGCTACCTTCATCAAAAACATTGAGAAGTTAGCAGCAAATGAACTAACTTTAGACCTACTCATCAATCCAGAAGCACTGAAACATTTGCCTGCTTTAGTTGAACACACACCGACGATGCGTGTTGTGATAAACCACGTCGCAGGTGTTCGCGTTGATGGCAATCCGCCTGATGAGACATGGGTTTCACGGATACAAGAAGCTGCACGTTATCCGAATGTCTATTGCAAGGTATCGGGGTTGGTAGAACACACTGGACAAAAACCTGCACCTGAAGACCTTGCCTACTACACGCCAACTATAGATGTTTTATGGAAAGCGTTTGGTGAAGATAGACTTATCTACGGAAGCAACTGGCCCGTATCGGAACGTTTCGCTCAATATAAGGTCGTACAAAACATTGTGAACGACTACTTCAGTGCAAAAGGTAATGAAGCTAAGGCAAAGTTCTTCTCAAAAAACGCAATAGCAGCGTATCAGTTATCGGTTTAAGCCACCCATCGTATAAACTCACCTGCAGATTTACGTTTCGGTTCTTTTACTTCTGCGGGATAACCTGTATAGAAAAAACCGATGATGTATTCCTGTGATGAATCTATACCCAGCAACTTATAAGTCGGTTCTTCCATTGTGATTCTGCCGGTACTCCACTGCATACCGACTCCTGCATCCCATGCAGCGAGTTGAATGTTCTGCATAGCGCAACATGTTGCTGCGTAATCTTCACGTTGCCGTTGTTCATCCCCGTCTTGGACACAGGACACAGCGATAATTGTTGGCTTAGACATGAACTTTTCGTAAGCCAGTTCACCGATTTTAGCAAGATTCACTGCATCCACGTGATCGGGTGTATCCTCCATCTTGATTTCTCGGTAACGTTGTGCGAGTATCCGTTTTGTCTTTTCACCCATAACGGTAAATCGCCACGGTTCTGTTACATGATGGTTCGGTGCCCATATCCCGTAACTGAACACCTGTTCAATTACATCGTTTGGCACAGATTCCTGTTTGAATTTGAAAACGGAACGTCTTGAAAGTATTGCATCTTTTACGTCCATAAATCCTCCTTTTGAATTATAGTTTATTAGTTGGTTGATTGCAAGCGTTGAATCCATCAATTTGCTCTATCCTAATGCAGCTTTAAGGCGTTCTACCGCTTCAATTGTATCCTCAATTTCTTTCTTTGGTATGTTAGCAATAGTAGCATGGCTAAGCGGGTTTAGAATACGACTCCGATACAATTCAATATCATTGATAAGATCCTTGTCTAACAAGGCAGGATCCTCTTTCTCAGTCCTTCTTTTATTTTCAATCTTTATTGCATCCCAAAAATCTTGCGTGTCTTGTTTGTTCGGTTCTCGGCGATATCTAACAGGGATATGCTTATCCTCACAAAAATTCTTTATTATCACCTCAAACGCTGTGCGTAGATAAACCGCACATGCTTTATAATCGTTTGCTTCAAAATAATCCCTTGCATTGTCAAGGTATGCCTTATCCTCCACATAGACAGGAATTTCATATTCATCGGTCTGCCGAAAATAGAACTCAACGGCTTTCCATTTCCCACCGTGGGATGTCCGTTGTTTAACAATTTCGTACCACGATTTATCATAAGTTGTCAGAAATATTTGATAATCTGCAAAATACGCTTCTAAAATATCAAGAATTGGGAGACGATTTGACATGTCTAAACCGATTAGTACGTCATCTAATGCTAAAATCTTTAACTCGCTTTCAGGCTGGATTAAGATTGATGAAAAGTAGATAGCAATAGCAATCGCTGACAACTTTGCTTCGTTTAGAAAACGGTGATGAGTCGGAATGTCCCTGTCAAAGAACTCAACATTTAAGGAAATTTCCTGATTATCAAGAGTCTTTTCGTCTCGGTTGTATGTTATTCCTTGAAAATCTAAGTTGAGCGTAACGTTATATCCAAATTTTTGGAGAATTTCGGATGTTTTCGCTTGCAGTATTTCCAATCTACGTTTTAATTCGCTGTTGAAGGTTTCTATTTCTGTTTCCAATTCTGCGATTTTCGTTTTAGCGTTTCGGCGGGGACACGGCTTCTGTTGGACGCTTTCCCATTCTTCACCAAGCGTTCTATTTGTTACAGGATTGACGGTGTTGACCAAAAGATTATCCACTAACAATTTGAAGACATTCACGTTTTCTTCTTCACGATGGACGTAGTGTGTTTCCAGCAAATCCTTATAGTCAAGGAAACCTTTTGCCTTTGATGCTTCAATAATTAGTGGATCATTCGTTTCTCTAACGTTTTGGGACCATTCATAGACGCGCTCATTTGTTCCTGGGTTTGCACGGAGATGTAATTTGATGTGTCCATCATCGTTTGCAATAAAGATATTCTGATGCTCTTTGAATTGGTGAGATCCTTCACTGGATTCCAGAAAAAACTTTAATGCCTGATACAACGAAGTTTTTCCGCTGCCGTTTTCACCGTAAACAAGTAGATTTTTCCCCGCCTTATGCAGATCAATTTGATAGGAACTTGGAAAAGCCCTAAAATTTCTAATCTCAATTTTGGTAATTCTCATGCCTTACCCTCAATGATGCGAATAGGTTTAACACTGTCTAAAAAGAAAAGATTCCTTGCAACTGGATGATGCTTATCACATAATCGCTCAAAGATGTCCCGGAACGAAGACATTTTATCACCTTGAATCTTTTCAAGTTGCGGTAATTGCTCGTCGAATAACGGTTGGAAAAAGTATTTGTCACCCCGATGGAGTTCATCAGGTAAATAGAGTTCATAGACTAACCCGTTAAGGATATTTCCGAAATATCCTACCATCACGCGATCGCTGGCATAAGCTAAATCCTTACTGTTTACCGTTGGTTGTTTCTTGAGATAGAGAATATATTCAACGATTTTGTGAATAAGTGCCTGCTGTTCTGGTTCTATATCAGGGATCGGAATTTGTGAGACATATCGAGACGTAAATTTTAAAAACGGTCCCCGAATCTGTGGGGCAGTCCGCGCATAAAACCATGAAACTGCTCTGGTATTCAGCACACCGAGTAACCATAGTTCCTTAGTAGGTAGCAGAGAAGCGGGCAGTGCAGCATAGTAACCTTCATCGTCAAAAGCGAAAGCTGTTTCACTTGCCATCTCTGGATATATACACTTTGGATGCTCAAATCGATCCGTGTCTTTTGAGGCAACTTGGAGTTCATACCATTCCTGCTTTCCTGAACGTTTTTTCAAGGCATTGTTATATCTTTCCAAATGTTTTTTAATTGCGGGATAAGCGTCAATATCTATCCCGTGGTGAGTAAAGATCAACCATTTGTCTTTCGATTTCACTTGCCAACGTTGAATATCGTTTGTCATCAGAAAAGGTTTTAAAATCTGTGCTGATGATGGGTGTTCGGCAATGAGTGCATCCCGCGTCTCACGTTCCACGATAAACGCTTCGTTATATCCTGTGATGATTCCACTCGACGGGTGATCTTGAAGATATTCTTGCAACGGTTTGCCAACATTTCGGAATTTCTCAAGTAGTCCCAACACTGCAGCGGATTCTTGGGTTTTCCCATCATGCGTCACAATCTTTTGCGTCGTGGTAAATGGGTTTACTGAGTATTGCTTCAACATGTCAACGATGTCTTTCGGCACTTTAACGTCATTTCTCCGCTCAAATGTAAAAATATTTTTATATAAGTTGTGAAACGCGACAATGATATCAATTCCTTTGTTTTTGGCAGTGGTCAGATCGGTTTTGGCTCTATCCCATTCTCTCAGATTTAACTGTGCTAACCCTCGATGGCAATAAGATATAGCATCATCAGGATCCAGTTTTAGGGACATATCATAATTTGCAATGGCTTTCTCAAATTCACCTGTGAGGAGGTAAACATTACCGAGATTATAATAGGCTCCTGCATGGTATTGATTTATATTTATTGCATTGGTCAAGCTATTGATTCCCTCATCAAACTTGTCTCTCTTGCCATAAGCAACTCCGCGATTAACATAGGCATCAACAAAATCTGATTTGAGTGCTATCGCAGTGTTAAAGTCAGCAATAGCCTTGTCAAAATCGCCTTTGTCATCATAGACATTGCCCCGATTATTATACGCTGCGGCAAACTCTGGTTGTAACTCTATTGCAGTATTAAAATCATTAATCCCTTTGTCATCCTTTCCGCTACGGACAAAAGCAAGACCCCGATTATTATACGCTTCAGCGAATTCTGGTTGTAACTCTATCGCTATGTTAAAGTCATTAATAGCTTTTTCAATTTCACCTTGGTGTAAATAAGCTTCACCACGGTTTACATAGGCATTGGCATAATCTGGGTGCAGTTCTATTGCCTTATTAAAGTCGTCAATCCCTTTTTTGGTTTCGCTTATGACTACGTAAGTATTGCCACGATTGTTATAAATTGCAGCCTGTTGCAAATCGAGGACTAAGGCATTAGTATAATGCGTAATTGCTTTTCTATACGCCTTCTGTTTTTCTTCTGGGATCTTTGCTTCATCTCCCTTATCTTTCTCAGAGCGTCCATTGTAAAATTCTCTATATGCCATCCAATACGCATTCTGGCTACTAATAAATCCCTGAATATCATTATAGATAGTTTTGGGAGATATTTCGCGATCGAGTCGGCCTTGCAAGTGCTCTAATATAAGTAATTTGAGATCCTTCGGAATATTGATTATATCTTCATTATCTGGATCAATGAAACCATCAGGCGGTTGAATGAATACGCTATCCTGGTCAGCAGCACGCTTCACTGAACCCCGTGGATATTTGAGCATCTTTTTCACTGCTTCTGTCTTTTGTAAGATAATAACTCGGCCAGACTTGTCCGGATGACCGTAGCATGCAAAAAAAAGAGCAACCTTATCGTCGGTAGTAAAATCTATCAGGTTTGTTTTACCACCATAATGTTGGAGTGCGGTGAGGATTTCAAATTTTTCCTTTTCGTCTATGTATTCTTTCGCAGCATCCACAATTTCGGTCTGAACATCCGCTATATCGGAATACTTCAACTTGACCGCCTTAAGTTCACGATAGAGACTTGACGAGACTTTCTTATGACATTTAGCTTCACCACGGAAAATGTAGTCACCATCTGTGGTCTTCTTCTCTATCTCATCAATGATTTCATCAACTGTTCTTAGCTTGCTTTTGGATTCAGATCGGTTTTTCGTACCCATTAGTTTTCCTCCAAAGGACAAAACTCCTCCCATACAAACAGAAGCAATGTTCTTGTTACTCCTGATATTCTATTTGAAGTATTTGCCGAACAGAACTTGTAAATTCACCATTCATAACAAGTTTGACGTGGGCTGGTTTAATACAGTCTCCATTTTCATCAAAATAGGTTCGCCCTGTAATACCGTTATAGCCTTTCTCATGTGTATCCAACGATGCCAAATAATCGCGGATGAATTTTCGATTTTCGGTAAGGGAAGCATCATGACTATAAGTTTGTTCAATCGCTTCGGCAATTATACCTATTGCATCATAAGTTAATGCTGCCCATGTATTAGGGACAACACCGTACTCTGCACTAATTGCCTGAGCGAGCTGCGCTGCGTCTTCACCGGCTGCACCAAATGTAAAAGGAGTTGTCACATAAGTTCCCTCTGCGGAGTCACCAGCGATTGCGATAAAATCTGGTGAATCCACACCATCGCTACCAAAAAACGGTGCTGTGATGCCGATTCCGCGCGCTTGTTTGACAATTAGTCCTGCTTGACTATAAAGACCAAAAATACAGATCATATCTGGATCTTTCAATTTGATCCGATCAAGCTGCGGTCTAAAATCCGTTCTATTCCGAGTGTACGATTCTTCAGCAACAATGTTGAGATTACTCTCCATAGCGGCTCTGGTGAAACTGTTCCGCACCTCACGTCCATAACCATCTACATCAAACAAAACAGCAACTGATTGAAACTCTGTCAAGGCGTTTTGAATATATTTGGCGATGAATTGTCCTTGAAAATTGTCACTGTATATATTCCGAAACATCCAGTCGCTTCCTTCAACAACAGCCTTATTAGTTGAACCCGGAGACAGTGCCACAAGACCAACACGTTGGTAGATAGGTTTACCAGCTAAAGAACATGAACTGTTGAAATGCCCGACAACAGCGAGGATGTTTCTATCATTAGCAAAGCGAGTAGCTACGAGTCCTGCCTGCCTTCCCTTACCAGCATCATCTCCAAAAACAAGGGTTAACTTCATGCCGTTGATGCCCCCGGCTGCATTAATTTCTTTTACTTTGAACTCAGCACCAAGTCTAATCATCTTTCCGAATGCCGCGGCACTTCCTGTAAAAGGACCTGTCACAGCAACCTTTAATTCCTTCTCTCCGTTTTGTTCATTTCTTAGGGTTTGTTCTGATTTGGAAGTTAACAATTTAAGATTTAATTTGGAAACTATAGCACCAAATTCCGACTCCCACGCATCCCGTTTAACACTTCCATTCTCAACACCAAGCACCAACAACCCCGGATTCTGCAGTGTGCTATTCTCACGAATCTTTTTCAGAAAATCATCAACTTCTAAGCCCACCTCTGCCGCGGCATGTGCTGCATCAAGCGGTCCTTCAAACTGCTTCACGAGCTGCTGTATCGGTTCACTCCCACCGAAGACACCGCCAGCCGCTGCAATTGCCTTCCGATAACGAGCAATGTCCTCACGGACAAGACGATCCATCGTTGACTTTTCGGTATAGAGACGCAACGCCTGTGCTTTGTCATAAAGCGGGTTCGGATTCTGTTCAATCACCGAACGCACCTGATCGTCAAACGTTTTCATTCCTTCTGTATGGCAGCCCATGCACGATAATCCATTACGGACAACAGGGTCTCTCGCCCCAGCGTTTGAGACAATGTTGATCGGAGCTTCGTCAAGTCGTTCACCTGTTGCAGTAGACAGATAGTATGCCTGCAATCCGTTAGGCAGGTTGAAGATAATCTCACCGCCATCATGCGTAAAATCAAGCGGATGTGTAAAGATATTCTGCCTGCCAACATTCCCTGCAAAGTCGTAGGATTTCCAATATGCACCATACCGCGATTTGTGACGTTCCACAATGCGATTGTTGACTGACACACCAGATTCACTAAAACCTGCACGCCAGACGCGAACACCCGGTGCATTCTTAAGGTTTTCGGAGACGTTTACCTCAAGTTGTGTTTCTAATTCTTTAGCTGTTTTCGGCAGGTCAAGGATATCGTGATAAAGGGGTGGTAGTGAAGCAGTAGCGATGAACCAGTCTGCACGGATAAACGGCAAATCGCAGTCTGTTTTTTCACATAACGTTGTGTATGTTGCAGACTTTAACTGAACACCGTAGGGATATGCCTGCTCAATTTTATACCATTTGTCAGTTTTGATGTCCCATTCATAGTTGCGAAGGTCTATGTAGAAGATGGTTTCTTCTTTATCAATTGGTTTCGGCTTGATTACCTCAGCACCCCAAGAGAGGCTATTGATGAGTTTTGATAAAGCGATCCGATAGGCGCGGAGGTTAGCATCTGTTACCCCTGCATTGTAAAGATGTGTGAGTGTGAAATAACGTGCAAAGGAACGGTCAAATTCAGTGAGCGACATCAAATGGGTTTGAATGGCTTTAAGCATTAACTCAGTTGTAATGAATTTGCGTTTAGGTTTGGGAATAGCATCCCAGTCTGGCGAGCCTGCTTCAATCCAGCGGCGAATAGAGGCGATTTCATCAGTGTCCAGCGGTTCTTGTCCTAACGGCATTTGCGAACCATTATCGGTATCACCAAGTAAGCGTAGATAGAATTCGGAGTCATCGGGTTGGCGTGGAATTACTGATTTGTCTTTGATTAAATTTGAATGCTTTATTGTAAGGACATCTGCATAAGATCCAAATTCCCCATGGCAATCAATGCAATGCTGTTCAAAGATTGCATGAGCTTGTTGTGCAAGGTTTTCTTGTGCATGCACAATTTGATGGTGTAAAACAAGTATCAAAATGCACAAAATAATATAGCAGTTTTTCATATTTTTACCTCCAACCGTCTACCTGATAAGTACTTTTTATTAAACAAAACACGATCTCTAATAACAACTTCGCTCGTTTTTGCCGCGAAAAACAGCCATAAATGTATCTGGCAGTTCATCAAAATCTTGAGCAATCTTCACTTTACCTTTCCACTGTCCACCACAGCGAGGCTTCTTGTCACCTTGTTCTAAAGGTATGGATTTGGCAATAGACATGCCCTTGCTATCAAATTTAATCTCTTTTCCCATAACTTTCGTTTTCATAGAATTTTACAACATAAACATTAGAAATACAACACATTTAGAACACATCAATTCCAGCCAGCTAACTGCAAGTATTTGTCCCAAAGCGGATCACCCCATAACAGAACAACTATTGCAGCACCAGCAAGAAAAGGCCCGTAAGGAATCGGACTTTTGCGGTTTTTCCTACCAGTTGCAATAAGCAGAGTTCCGATAACCGCGCCACTAAAGGCAGATAACGCTATCACCAGAGGGAGCGCGGGAAAAGCACCGAGAAACAGACCGATGATCGCCATCAGTTTGACATCACCCATTCCCATTGCTTTTTTACGCATAATCGCACTACCGATAAACGCTATCAACCATAGCCCCAAACCACCTGCTAAAAAACCGATGAGTCGCATCTTTAAATAATCTATATCTTTACCTTGATATGCTATGACTCCCACTATACCCAACCCAAGTGCTAATCCTGTGAGACTGATAGAATTTGGTATAATAAGGTGTTGTGCATCAATGACAAAAATCGGTATCAGCACAGATACAAAAAAGAGTGCATGCAGATAGTCAAGTGTCCATCCGAAATGGTAATACATCACGAGGAAGAGCACTGCAGTAACCAGTTCAACTATTGGATAGATAGCAGAAATTTTCGCTTTGCAATGCCGACATTTTCCACGCAATAGCACATAACTCAATAGCGGAATGTTGTCATAAAACTTTATGGATTGATTACATTCGGGACAAAAGGAACGTCGCGGGGAATAAATAGATAAATCAGTACGGGGGATGCGGTAGATACAAACATTGAGGAAGCTGCCAATTGCCAAGCCTAACAGGAAAATGAGTATTTGTATCCAAATTTCGTCCACAGATTACCACCAATACTTTTCACCTTGCGTTGCATCTACATGGTAAACCTTGCTAATTTCAGCGATTCCGCCTAAAAGGTATTTTGCTGGTACGCGGGGATGATCCTTCTCAATTGCGACTTTATAGTTTTCTTGTAACAGGATATAGTTGCCTCCCCAAGGTGTTTTTGGCACAGTTTCCAGATAGGCACCGCGCCATCCATCAATACTTGGATCGTTCACAAGTTGATCCAAACTGGCGGGATACGTTTGGGTGTGTCTATGGTATTTCTTGATTGCGGTTGCTAAGATTTCAACGTCAACGTCTGCTTGGCTAACCTTACGATATTCAGACCAAGGCGGGTAAGACAACACCCCAATGACAATCACCAGTGCAACCAAAATAATAAGTTTAATTATTGTTTTTCCCATGTTTCTATTCATATTCTATGGTTATCAGCAGTCGGTTTTCAGTTCTCGTTGTAATAAATGCTATTTCATCAAGGTATTATGCGTCTGGTCGAGAGATACTATATTTGTTCATTTTTTTATATAAATTGCTTCTTTCCACTTCCAACACATCTGCGGTTCTTCGTATATTCCAATCATTTTCATTCAAAGCCGCAAGAATACACTCCGCTTCGGCAGAATCAACCATAGAGCTCAACGGTGTGTTAGACTGATATGCAGTCGAAGCCTCCATTATCTGTGTAGCATCTTTATCAAGCGGTAAAACTTCGGCAACATCATTCGGCAAAATGATCTCTCTATTCACCATAATCAGGAGACGTTCAACAATGTTTTTCAGTTCTCGGATGTTGCCAGGCCACTGGTAAGATTGGAGGACTTTGTATGCTTCAGATGCGAAAGTCTTTGGCGATGATCCCATGTTCTTTTGTAATCGTTCTGAAAAGTACTTTACCAATAGTGGGATATCTTCAAATCGTTCCCGCAATGCTGGCACATCTATCGGTACAATTTTGAGACGGTAATATAGGTCATTTCGGAACAGTCCGCGCTCAATTTCTGCTGGTAAGTTTTTATTTGTAGCTGCGATAATGCGCACATCAACATTGCGAATTTGCTGGCTTCCGAGTCTCTCTACCTCACCGTATTCCAGCACGCGTAAGACTTTTGCCTGTGCCTTTAGGCTCATATCTCCGATCTCATCAAGGAAGAGCGTGCCACCGTCGGCAAGTTCAAAGCGTCCCTGTCGCATAGAGTCTGCACCTGTAAATGCGCCGCGTTCATGCCCAAACAGTTCGCTTTCAACGAGTTCTTCAGGTAGGGCTGCGCAGTTCAGTGGAATAATGGGTTTGTTTGCTCGTTTGCTGTATTGATGTATTGCGTTTGCTACCAGCTGCTTTCCTGTACCGTTTTCGCCCGATATCAATACACCGAGGTTGCTTGTTGCGACTTGACGTATTTCTGCTCGGAGTTTATTCATATCGGCACTCTCACCGACCATTTCATCTTCAATGGTAATTTGTGTCTTCAGGATTTCATTTTCTTTGGCTAATCGAGAGAGTTCCAAAAACGGTTCTATGTTGGATAGGATTTTGTCCATACTGACCGGTTTTGTTACGTATCGCTTTGCCCCGAGCTCCATCGTTTTGGCAGCGATTTCAATATCCTGTTGTGCTGACATCATTACTACATGTAACATGGGATGTTGAACTATCATTTTTTGTAACGTTTCAACGCCATCCATACCATTTTCCATCATGATGTCCAACAGTACGAGATCAATATCACGCGTAGTACAAAGTTGCAGTGCCTTTTCTCCACTCCCCGCAGTCAAGGTTTTGTACCCTTTGAGACTTAACCCTTGAGAAAGCATTTTTTGTATATTTTTTTCGTCATCTACAATGAGGATCGTATTCATATTTTCACCTCAAAATTTGGAAGAGTCAATTGTTTTTACTCACGCCGCTCAAGTTTCTATTCCTGTGGAATTGATTTTGTTATCAGAGGAATTATTGCAGGTTGTGTATCATTTAGGTATGAAGTTTCATCAAAAGTGATACATATTTTTGTTCCGACTTTCAGTTTCGATTCTACCGCTATTTCCCCGCCGTGAACGGTAATAATTCGGCGAACTATTGCCATACCGAGTCCAGTGCCATAAGACTTTGTGGTGTAGTCTGGGGTAAAAAGATTTTTTCGTGTTTCTTCAGACATGCCGTGTCCAGTATCTTGAACTTCCAACGAGATATACCTGCCATTATTCGCTTTGGCATTGTTCTGATTTTGTTTCTCAGCATTGTTAACCACGTTTGCTTCAGCTATTGGTTTCGCATAAGTCCGTAAGATAAGTGTTCCTCCATCTGACATTGCTTCAATTGCATTCTTTACAATGTTGCCGACAGCGCGTTCCATTTGTTCGCTATCTAAGGAAAGGGATGGTAAGTTGTCTAAATGTCTTTCAACTGTAATCTTTTGATTTTGAGATAATTTTGTGTATAACTTTAAAACGGCTTCTACAATATCGTTCAGATTTACTGGTTGTCGGTCAGGAACGGGTAATCGTGCATATTGGTGGAACTCATCTATTAGTCCGCGTATCCGGTCAACTTCTTCAATAATTGTTTCGGTGCATTCTTCAAAGATGTTATCAAAGATTTCGGGTTTGTTTTTTGCGGCTTGCAAGTTCTCAACGGATAGTCGAATTGGAAATAAGGGGTTTTTAACTTCATGTGCAAGTTGCCGTGCGACGTCGCGCCACACCGCGATCCTTTCCGCTGTTCTGTGTTCCTCCAAACTTCGCTTTAATGCGAGTGCCATCTTATTAATTCCATCTGCAAGTTCACCGACCTCTCCCTTTGATTGAACGGCAATTTGATGTGTAAGATTACCTGCGCCGATCTCACCAACACCTTGCTGGAGTTGTGCGATGGGTCGTGTTATCCGTCTACTGACAAGGTAGCTGCTGAGGTATACAAGGATCGCACCAGCGCCGACACTCCAGAGAATAATCATGCGCATGCGAGCTTGCCACAAAATACGGTCATCATGAGAATAGGCAAGAATCAGTTCTACAAATGGGAGTTGATTTGTTTCCGATAAAGGTGTGCTTAGTATGTCAGCACGAACAACTGTGTAAGTCGGGCTGCGGCGTTCCTCCACTGGGACTTCAGTGGATAGTTGTTGTGGAATATCCTCTAAAGAGACAACCAAATCCTCAACAGGTTTTCCAGCTGCTGCGTAAGCTTCCATTTGCTGTTCCCATACATCTTTTAACTCCAATCTATTCCCCGCGATATTGTTCAAGGGTATCCACTCCTCTTGTTCGTCCTTTTTTCGCACCAGAAAAATTGGATGTTCTGCGGGTTGGCTCAGCAGTTCGCCTTCTAACCATTTTTGTAGCGATCTTCCACCTGTGACAAAACCCCAATCCCACCACCATGTCACTTCAACGACCAACTGTGGTTCCTCACCCGATTTGATCACCCGTTCACGAATCGTCCCTTTTCCCTCCTTGATTACATCATCTATTTTATCATTTGCTATCTCATGAATTTTGTACCCGATGCGTTCTTCGTCTATCCGCTTGCTGAGTACCAATATTCCCTCATCATTACCACATTCAAAAACATCAAAATTTGTTGTGGGTATATCCCTACTGCCGCCTCGTTCTGCTCTTCGCATTGCATTATACACACTGCGGTCTTCACCTATTGCTTTTACCTCGTTGCGAATAGATTCAACGAATAGCGTATACAAATTGGTAATTGTTGCTTTTCGTTCTACGACATCCTTACCCAATTGTTCACTAAAAGTACGGTCTATGAGAAGACTGGCGATCCCAAACATGACTGCGAACATAATTACAAACACAAAACTATAGGTAAAGAAAATCTTGTTTTGAAGCCGAAGCGAGGACAACCTGTTGATCATATTTCAGCATATAAATGTCTGTCTTGCGTTCCGTAGGAACGATATGTGTATTACAATGACGTAACTATAGAAATATCGACCCTAATGTTTCTTCATGCTGCGCGCGATTTCTTCGGTGCGTTTTTTATATCCTTCAACCGCTGATTGATGATAGGTCAACTCTTCCGCAAGCGTCTGAACGCCATCGGTAAGGTGTAAATCCTGTAATCGACCTTTCACCGCAACTGTATCCATGAAGGTTCGCATTAATTGACATACATTCCGAGTGTCACGGTGTGGCAGCGTTAGTGTCACATTCGGAATGTCATTATCGGTAAAATCCATTTCAGTGCCACGGTAAGATGCAGTTTGACTATCGTTCATTGGCAGTCCTTCAAACGCTTCTAATCCTTTTCCTTCATTTACACTTGGGATTGTTAGGTCTGAACCGAGGTCTTCCCAATGGATAAAAATAACTGCCTTGTCCTTTGGTCCAGCGAGAATTCCGTTGAGTATAGAGTGATTACTTGTCGGACCTTTCGCGGCAATCACGTTGGAACCGATGCCGCGCTCCTGAATAGATTCGGTATAGAGTTGTACAAACCACTCTCCAAGTCTGGTGTTGTCTGCATAGTTATAGAAAACGATGCTACCAGCCCCGTAGTATTTCTCTACAGAGTCAAGCCATAGCGCAAGATGGTATGCGGTGTTGTAGGGATGTGTATAGGGTAACTGAAAATTCTTATCTGCCTGCTGGACACCCTCAACCGCTGCATTTATCCTCTCCTTCGGTGTCTCTCCTGCATCTGCTGTCATCGCCAAAAAGAATAAACCGACAGGTGAAAAGGCGGAGAAGCGACCACCGACTCCCTCTGGTACGGGCAGCACACCGTATAATTCAGAATCTTGGTGTAATTGATAGAGAAGGCTTTTCGTTGTCAATCCGGTCGTTGCAATAATCTGTTTTCGCCAGTTCACAACCTCCTTCTGGAGTCTGTCCTTGATAATCATTAGCGTTGCGAGCGTTTCGCCAGTTTTCCCTGATTTGCTAATCACATTGAAAAGCGTTTTTGAGAGTAAGTTTCGGGACTTTAACATCTCAAGCAATGCTTCAAGCCGTATCGGATCAAAGGTATCCCCTGTAAAATATACCTCTGGCGAATCACCTCTTTCAGCACTTGACATTAGATTGTGATACGGATGATTAGCGATTTCGTGGAACACGCGTGCACTCAAATCTGAACCCCCGATACCAACGGTCACAAGCACCGAGAAATCGTTGCTCGCTTTAGTAGACAGTTCCAGCACATCTTGAATATGTTCTGATTGGAGATGACTACGTGTCCATGCTCTTAGATGCTGTTCTAATACGGACAGTGGAGCATCTTCCTCCTCCCTGAACAGCGTCTGAATTGTCTCCAAACGTTCATCAACCAACGGTTCTTCATTTTCTGCCTCTGTTTCTGCACAGACAAGCATTTTCAGTCTTATACCTGAATCGTCTCCAAACTCTATCTGTTTTACCTCTGAATTCATTTATATTTACCTAATTTCTACCAAATTCTTACTATTTTGTTCTTCCATATATGTCATCAATTCGGACAATGTCTTCCTCATCAAAGTTCCCATAAGCGATTTCCAATCTCCTGTAATCTTGGTCTTCACTAATAAGCTGATGTCTTGTCCCTTGGGGAATAAAGACTGCTTCCATCGGATTAGGATGAAGCATCTCTTCCGCAAGTCAAATACATGCACCTTCGTCAAGAGGTATCCACAATTCACTACGATGATGGTGGTATTAATAACTCAACTGTTCGCCAGCGTGTAACTCCAATATCTTGACGGTTACTGGTTGGTTATGGACGTACTGTGAAAAACGTCCCCAAGGTTTTTCGGCTTTCAATATCGCTACTAACACTTTGTTCGGGTCTTTTATAGAAGGCATCTGTTCTACCGTGCGGGGTCGGAAAAACCAGCGTTTTTTCTGTAATAGTTTAGCACACTTGAAAAGGTAAGACAAGGAGAAAAAATGTATAGTAAAGTTTTGGAATGTGTCTTGTCAGGGACACGCTTACAAAGCATGCCTACCATCGGGGGTGCGCTTACAAAGCACGTCTAACATGTGAGAAATATTTTTGACCGAATTAATAACTTAATCTTCATACGGGACTAAAAACCGATGTTCATGTTTCAATAAACTAAAATTGATATATAAGGTGCAGTTAGAAAACTTTATCTACAGCAATTAGATATTAACTTTCAGTAAATCTAAATAACGGAAAACTCATAAAACTAAATATCCCCTGCCATACCTAAAAAAGTTTTGACAAAAACGTTTTAATTTGATACTATATTTTTAAGTGTATTGTTACGATTATCCACGCCCTTCAGTTACTGTTGATATTGTGCTGCTGACGGATGTGACTCAGAATCCAAAGGTCTTGTTAATTCGTCGGAAGAATTCGCCATTTAAGGACTATTGGGCACTCCCGGGTGGTTTTTTGGATATGTGCGAAACGCTTGAGGAGAGTGCTCGCCGCGAATTGCACGAGGAAACTCGTATATCAGACGTCCAGTTGACACAGATAGGTGCATTTGGAAATCCTGATCGGGATCCACGCGGGCGTGTAGTAACTATCGCTTTTGTTGGGATTGTGAGTTCCGAACAACAAAAAGCCGTAGCCGGTTCCGATGCTGTAGCCGTTGCTTGGTTTTCAATATCAGATTTGCCACAACTCGCCTTTGACCATGAGCAGATTATTCAAGATACATTAGCAGGATTAGAATGAAACATTACGGGTTAACATTGAACCTAAAGGATGACCCAGAGTTAATTGAAAAATATAAAGCGTATCACAGAAATGCGTGGCAAGAAACATTGATTGGTCTGAAAGCGGTCGGTATTACGAAAATGAACATTTACCTGTTAGGTAGGCGTTTATTTATGGCGATGGAAACCGTTGATACATTTGAGTTAAAACGCGACTTTCCCCGCTATCTTGAGCAACATCCGAAGTGCAAAGAATGGGATGCATTAATGCGGACTTTTCAGGAACCTGTAGAAGGTGCGCAAGCGGATGAATGGTGGGCATTGATGGAACCTGTGTTTGAACTGTAATACCGCAGTAAAAACAAACTTGTGTATAAGATTAAGAGTGGGATCGTATATTGGAAAAAGCAATGAATATTAATTACGACTACATCGCATTCAGCGGTAGACTTTCAGATAACAGATGGACTCTTGGGATGAAAGCGCTTCAAGGCGAAGTGCCACTGGACATCGTCTTTCCGAGTTTGCAGTCTTCTATAGATCCTGACGATCAGGACATAATAGGGGTTTTAACGAGAGAAGGCACATCAAGAGAAAGTACGGATGTGATGGAGCTCTACCGTTACCTTCGGCAGTTAAACCCGAAATCAAATCAAGCATTCGGTTTCAATGAGATTGTGATACGTAATATCCATTCCCGATTAAACTTATTAAAGGTTGATGAAGAACTCCGCGTCCAAATCAGTTTTTCCGAGCGTAAAGAAAACTATATCTCATCTACATATAACATCAAATTATTAGGTATTTTCCCGATTACGCCTCCCGAATCATCTGAACCGATAGATGATATTCCAGAAGAACCAGAAATTGAAATAGAAAAACCTGATGATAACACCCAAGATATGGTTGAGGTTGAAAATGAAGATGAAGATGAAGATGAAGATTCAACTGTTATTCCTACAAGTTTCCCACCTACAGATCCAGATATACCTGTCTATAAAACCACAAATACGTTGGAAAAAATAATCGTTTTTGCACGTACGCTGCAAACTGAGTTAGATGAGGCGAAGCGGACGATCACATCAATGTCAGAAAAAATTCAATTTTTGGAGAATGACAAAGTTCGTCACCAGGAACTTGAAAGTTTGCTCCAAGCTATTTATGATCGTCTTAACCACTTAGAGAATTTTGATAGGCGTATTGGTTTGCTTGAAAATGACCGTCATCAACTCAGCCACTTAAGACAGACCTTAGCAAAATACTACAAGACCACCAATAGGCAAACACAGGCGTTGCTCAACGAGGTTGGTGTTGAATCTGAAGATCCCAATATAGATAGTTAACCCTTGATAAGAACATTCTAATCCGTTCTGGTAGGCGTGCTTTGTAAGTGTGCTGGTACATCAAGTTACAACAGCGCACTTACAAAGCACCAAATCAAGAAATCAACGGTATGAATGCCATTAAGGCATTCCCCGCCTACCGGGACGGGTTAGGCATAAAAACGATACTATTGGAAAGGATTGTCCGCATGATGAAAATAGGTACGATGTCCTTGAATGTAAGAGGTACAACTGCGACCCAATTTGCACAGATCGTGTATGATCTTGGTTTTGATGTTATTGAATTACATTACAGAGCGTTTGAATCCACTGATGCAAACTATTTACGTGATTTGAAGAAAGACCTTATGCGTAAAGGGCTGCCTCTGGGTTACATTGGTATCAGTAATAATTTCGGTAAACCCATTGCTGAACATCCTGAACAGGTCGCGCTTATCAAAAAATGGATTGACGTTGCTGCTTTTATGAGTTGTCCCATAGTGCGAGTTTTTGCAGCTAAGGTGCCTGCGGATTGTGAAGATGAGGAAACGTTGTGGCAGCCGATGATTGAAGGCTTCAAAGAGGTTGCTGAATATGGCTATGAATCAGGGATTCTTGTTGGTCTGCAAAACCACAACCACGATAACATCACACGCGATGGGGACGCTGTTTTGCGTGCCTTGAATGAAACCGACCATCCATATTTCACACACATTTTAGATACGGGACAATACGCGGGTTCACCCGGTGCAAGCGGAGAACAAGACGCATCACATCCCGATTACGACTGCTATTCAAGTATTGAAAAGACAGCACCTTATGCTGTTTATGTTAGAACCAAGTTCTACGAGATTGATAGTGGCGTAGAGGAATGGTTAGACTATCCAAGGGTTTTGGAGATTTTGCGTGGTGTTGGCTATAATGGTTGTCTGTCTGTCGTTTATGAGGGAAAATCTGATCCGATTGAATCAATGCGTAAAGCGAGAAGTTATTTGGAATCTTTGCTGTAAATTTGCATACCGTAGAGGTTAATATGAAGACACGTGCTGCAGTCATGTATGAACACAATCAACCTGTGATTGTTGAGGAGCTTGACATAGAGGAACCGAAAGCAAACGAGGTGCTTGTCCGTACGGCTGCAAGCGGTGTCTGCCATTCCGATTTATCGGTTGTCACGGGTGCGATCTATTACGATGCTGCAGTTGTTCTCGGACATGAGGGTGCTGGTGTTATTGAACGTGTCGGTGAACAGGTTACGGATTTCAAACAAGGTGACCATGTAATCTTGTCTTTCGTTTCATATTGTGGCGACTGCACTATGTGTCGTATGGAAAAAGTTTGTCTGTGCGAAAGTTATGATGTCCCGTACGGACTTCAGTTAGACGGCACTTATCGTCTCTATAACAGTTCTGGTGAAGCGATCTATCAGATGGCGCGGATTGCAACGATGTCAGAATATATGGTCGTGCCAGAACAGAACCTTGTCAAAATTGACGACCACTATTCTTTAGAGCATGCAGCTCTTGTGGGATGCGGTGTTACAACAGGAGTCGGTGCCGTCCTCAACACTGCCAAAGTGAAACCCGGTAGTTCAGTAGCAGTTATTGGCACTGGCGGTGTAGGTTTAAACGTTTTACAAGGTGCAGTGCTTGCAAATGCAGAAAAGATAATCGCTGTTGATATTGCTGAGAAGAAACTTGACTTTGCGAAGAGTTTTGGAGCAACAGAAGTTGTCAACGCTGCGGAGGACGATCCAGTTGACGCGGTGCGTGAGTTGACAGAGGGTCGCGGTGTAGATTACGCGTTTGAAGTCATCGGGAATCCAGATACTATAACACAAGCATATCGTATGGTGCGTTCCGCTGGCACAGTGGTTGTTGTCGGAATTGCCCATCATAAAAAGGAATTCAGCATCCCGGCACAACAGTTAGTCTTCACTGAAAAACGTATCCTCGGTTCATTCTACGGTTCCTGTCAACCGCGTGTAGATATGCCGAAACTTCTCAAACTCTATACGGAAGGGAAGTTGAAGTTGGATGAATTGATTACGAAACACTATCGGCTTGACGAAATAAACGAAGCCTTCTCGGCTATGCAGGCGGGTGAAAATGCCCGCGGTATTATCGTTTTTGATTGACATTTTCTCTATTTATAACGCAAGCTACTCCTAATTTAACGTTGGATGACACACAACAAATGAAGTCTGTACACACATCTGTCCGCGATCAATTTAGCCAACATGCAGAATATTACGCGCAGAGCAGCGTGCATGCAAAAGGACAAACTCTTCAAGTTATTCTTGACTTAGCGGATCCAAAAGGCACGGAAAAAACGTTAGATATTGCGACAGGCACGGGTTTTACAGCGTTCGCGCTTGCCCCCAAAGTTTCCGATGTCGTTGCGACAGACCTAACACCAGAGATGGTTGGGAAGGCAGCTGAGTTAGCACAAGAACAAGCGATAAATAACATCGCATTTTCTGTTGCTGCAGCAGAGTCCTTACCGTTTTCAACTTCCTCATTTGATTTAGTTACCTGCCGTCTTGCACCTCACCATTTTCAAGATGTACCCAAGTTTTTAGGGGAGGTGCATCGTGTTTTACGAACAGATGGGTGTTTCTGCCTTGTAGATTCAGTTTCACCAGAATCGGAGAAGTTAATAACGTGGCAGAATCGTGTAGAAAAATTACGTGATGATTCGCATGTGTATGGGTATCCTCCCTCTCAGTGGGATAAAATGATTGTGGATGCTGGATTTGATATTGCTGAGACAGCACACACTCGCAATGCGCAGATGTCGTTTTTGTGGTGGGTGCGTCCACATAAGAATCCTTCGGAAGTGGTGCAGGAAATCCGAGATGCTTTCTCGGAACTCTCACATGATGATGCTGAAAAGTATTATACGTTGGAATCGGCAGGGGATGATTTCTATTTTTCTTGGCCGATGTATGCTGTCAAAGCAAAAAGGAGATAAGAAATGTTGTTCCAAAATAGAATTCTTACTAACAATGTGCCACGCAAAAAACAGATATCAAAAATAGTTAGATTTTTCACAATTCCTTGCATATCAGTCGTATTGTTTATCGGTTGTAGAACGCCGAATCCTGATGCCAACAACGCTAAGGACGATATAACGGACATGGTCTTGATTCCCGCGGGTGAATTTGAGATGGGAAACAATGACACTGATGAGTTTGGACCACACGGACCGCAGGAAAACGAAAGTCCGGTACATACTGTCTATGTGGACGCGTTTTACATAGACAAATACGAGGTGACGAATGCTGACTTCAAAAAGTTTCTTGATGCTAATCCGAAGTTTCATAAGAACCCTATTGCACCAAGGGTCAACAGTAAGAATTCTTCACCGTTCGAATGGATAGGAAACAATTATCCAGAAGGTCAAGGTAATTATCCTGTTCATGCAACATGGCATGAGGCGATGGCTTATGCCACGTGGGCAGGTAAAAGGCTACCGACAGAAGCGGAATGGGAAAAGGCAGCACGCGGCGGTCTGAAAAATAAAATATATCCGACGGGTGATTCAATCAATACCAGTATGGCAAATTACGAGGTTAATCATTCCACATTCCCTGTAGGGTCATACGCTCCTAACGGTTTTGGTCTGTATGATATGGCTGGTAACGTGCAGGAGTGGTGTCTTGATGAGTACCAATCCGATTTTTATAAGAATTCACCGGATAAGAATCCGATTGCTGGGACTGATAGTATCACAGATCTTATGACGAATTATAGAGTTGTAAAAAGTCCACGCATCTTGCGTGGTGGTGGATGGGTTTTTGGACCTGCTTATGTTACAGTTTCAAGACGTTATAGTCAACCACCAGAAGAAAAAAGCCGTACGATCGGTTTTCGGTGTGTGAAACAGGTGAAACGTTAGTTTTATATGCTCTTGTGTATCTGTCTGCAAAAAAAGTGCGATGAATTGACAATTACAAATTGCAATTCATCGCGCTTTTTGTTATGAAACAACATTAGAATGTTTGCGTCAAACGTGCCATTGCTAATCTTCCGATTTCTGGTGTGCCGACAAATTGCTGATGTTTGTGATTCAACAAGTTTTGTACGGTCACAGAAAATCGTGGTTTTGGACCGAGCGGGATATCGTATCCAGCATTCAGATCTATCGTATAATAGGATTCGACTTCCCCGACATAGACACCGGAACGGACGGGAAATCCTTGTACGTATTTTGCCCGAACCCCGACACCTAATCCGAGACCGATGTTCGTATATTGAATGCTTGTACCGAATTTATTCTTTGGTGCATTGAGTGGAATGTCCGCAAGATCGTCTACATTTTCAAACAGGTCTTTGCTGACAAACGAATAATTTGCACCAAGACTCCAACTCGGTGTGAGGAAAAACGTGAAATTCAGGTCTAATCCGTTAAGTGAAATGTCTCCGTAGTTTTGATAGGTGAGTAGAACAGCATTTGGATCCGAAGCTTGTTCGGGTGTTACGGTACCAAATGGAATTGAAGCGAATGTTGTAATCAGTTCATCAACGGGGGTACCGTTTCCGTTCCCACCTTCAGCTGGATTTTCTTCATTCGGTGCGTCCAACGTCATGAGTGCTTGTTTAACAGTAGCGTTTTCTGGTTGTTCTAATGCTGCTGCGAACTGCTCACCGAAAGCCCCTTGAATAGATGCTGCATCAAGGAATACATTGGGTGTTTCAACGAACAAAGGACCGAGGTAATCGTTGATTCTTGTGTGATAAACATCCGCAGAAAAAGCCAGTCTATTCAGAAGAATCCCTTTGTACCCGATCTCATAAGTTTGGGTGATCGTGGATTTAAGTGGGTCTACATTGTTCACATTTTCAACATCAATAAAACTTTTTGTCTCTAGATCAAATGAGCGCAGAACGTTTTCTAACCCAACAACTTGTTCTGGTAGCAGGTTTGCGAAACCTAATGAGATATCTGCCGCCATAGATGCTGCTAATCCTGCTAACACAAGTTCTGGTATGTTTGCAAGGACTTCGGGGATCAACGTTTGAAGTTGTTCTGGTGGAATTGCGGCGATTGCACCGGGGATTTGTAATTCAGCTGGTAGTGATTGTGCGATATTCTCAGGCAGTCCTGACACTATCGCTTGTATTTCCTCTGGTGACAATCCTGCGACGATTGATGGCAAGTTCTCAGCGGTAAATGTTTTACTGAGTCCGTCATTAAAGCCGATTAAAACAGCACCACGTCCGACACCCCACATGACATTGGTAAAAACTGGATCATTGAGAGGTATGAACGCATCTGGTTCAAGATTTGCCAAGGGGGCGAAAGGTGAACGGAACAGAGGTCGTCCATTTTCACTCTTCTTGAATGTGAAACCAGTTTCGGGAGAAACACCTTGTGCCCGTATATCAATGCCGACCGTAAATGGGTCAGGTCTAGACAGAATATCAAGGAATAGGTTTGATGTGCCAGGTGTATTGAAAGCTCGGTTATAGGTGAGTCTGATGTTATGATCATCGTTTGGTTGGAATGCAAGCGCAACCCTGGGGGACAAGTTCATGCCTTCTAAACGATCATGGTAATCTACTCTCCCCGCAGCAAGCAACTTCAGCTGTGGCAGGATTTTGGTTTCAGACTGCAAATAACCCCCTATTTCGTTAATGGTATCATTTTCTTCATTGATCCCATTAATCGTTTCTTTAGTATCCGGTCGCGTGAGCAATACATCTAAACCATAAGTAAACCTTTGTATATCTCCAATCGCGTAGCTATGTTGTATTTGTCCTACGTATAGTTTTGAATTGTCAAAGGTTGGCATCCCGCTCTGCAAAACGTACGTATCCCCGGCATCGCTGAGATTCAAGAATGCTTGTGCAAATAGGTCTTTATATATGAAACGTGCTTGTGCATACCCGTAATTCCAATTTTTTGCTTGCCCCGCACCGATTCCGGTCAACTCAATACCGGAGGCTTGTGTTAAACCACTGGCGAGAATCATGGTTATATCATCGTTGGGGCTATAGTCAACACGGAATTCGCCTCGGGCATGTGAGGTATCAAATAACGGTTCTAGTTCCCCTTCAACGTCTTCTGCTAAACGTCCTTCTTCCCAATCATCTCCTCGGGTATAATTGGCTGTCAGTTTATAACCGATGGTATTATTGATAACACCTGCATGGCGAAGTGAACCAGTGAATATACGTCGTTCACCGCCGCCGACACTGATAGTCGTGCCTTGTGAAGTGAATGGAGAACGGGTTAGAATGTGCATCACACCGTTGGCACTGTTTGGACCATACAACGCTGCGCCAGGTCCTGAGACGACTTCAATTTGCTCAATATCTTCAGAAATGGTAGGTATAAGCGTGTAAGCATTCACGCGGAGCGAAGGGACACTTGCGATCCGATTGTCTACAAGCGATAGAAGGTTGCCAGAAAATACATTGTTGAAACCTCGGACAACAACGTACGCGGTGCCTATACCTGACGTTACAACATCTACAGCACGCAAAGATTTTAGGTGTTCTGTAACACTCAGGGCCACTCGGTCTTGAATTTGTGAATCGTCAACAAGTGCCACCGATGCTGGTGCTTCAAGTACTTTCTCTTTTCGACGTGATGCTGTTACGGATACTTGGTCAAGTTCGATAATTTCTGAAGAGAGTGTGACTTCAACAGACTTTGTTTCGTCTGGAACAAGTTCAACGTCTGTTATCTGATTTTCAGCGTAACCTTTTGCAGTTGCGGTGATTGTGTAGATTCCCGCGGTTAAATTAGCCAATTTGAGTGTGCCGTTTGCGTCGCTAACACCCCTAGTAGTATCACCTGTTTGGGGTTTGACGATAACGGTAACATTGTTGAGTTTATTTCCAGTTTGGGCGTCCGTTATTGTGATGTCTAACGTAGCAGCGATTGCTATATTCGAAACAGTGCATAATAAAACCAACAACGTTATACTAATTGGTCCCAATCGTTTCATTATAGTATCTCCTATATGTAATAATAAGGTTTAACATTTTTGACAATATGTAGCATTTCACGAACTAAATACTCTAACAAAGGCATTTTTTGCATATTTCAGTATGTTTGAAACACGTAAATTAAGCGTTAGTATCACAAAATACTCAAAAAATGTCAAATATATTCTTATTTTGTATTTTTGTTGTCTGAACCAGGATTTTCAGGAATATAGGATTTTCAGGATTTTTCAGAGCGGTAACATGCTGCATTATTAAACGGGTTACTCTTACATGTAATCTACCACAATAATACACCTGTAATTGTGAAACAATATTTTACAATTAATTATTTCGCACAACTCGTTATTTCACTTTATTAAACTATAGTTTGGACAGTTTCTATCTGTTTCAAGTTTAGTGGTTGACTCGTCAAGATTTTATGATATAATTCTTCTATCTATCGGATCAAAAACTATTAGGTCAAAAAATGGAGAGGAGAATTTAGATGGGAAAACGAATACATCATATTCGTGAGGTCAATGAGGAAGAAAACGCTGAATTGAGGAGACTTGCGAGTTCACGAACGCACTCCTATCGGATGGTGCAGCGTGCGAAATTGATTGTTAGTATGCTTGATGACGAGACACTCACAGCCACCCAAGCCGCACAACAGGTAGGTTTCAAATCAAGCAACTCCGGTGCGTGTTGGGTCAAACGCTTCAATGAAGATGGTATTCCGGGACTTTCCGATAAACCGAAAAGTGGTAAGCCACGCATCCATTCAGATGAGGTGCGGGGGCAACTGATAGATTTAGCGTTGCGAAAACCGCGCAGTCTCGGTTATCCATTTGAGTTGTGGACACTCGTCCGGTTGCAAACTGCATTTAAAGAAAGAACAGGTATTCATCTTTCTGATTCAACAATCTGGGAGTGGTTTAAAGAAGAGGGATTGCGTTGGAAACGTCAACAAAGTTGGTTTCGTGAAACGGAGAAGCAAGACGAAGAGTTTGTAGAAAAAAGGGGGCCGTTATAGCGGCGTATCGTTCCCCGCCACCTAAGACGCGTGTTATCTGTATTGATGAGATGGGACCGATAAGCGCTAAAACGTATCCGGGCGAAGTTTGGCAACGAGGTGTGGGTCGTGCGACCTTTGAACCGGACT
Organism: Candidatus Poribacteria bacterium; assembly: GCA_963663765.2. Classification (GTDB taxonomy): domain Bacteria; phylum Poribacteria; class WGA-4E; order WGA-4E; family WGA-3G; genus MSPOR6. The sequence goes on from CAXXUA010000005.1 coordinate 1,028,580, forward strand.
ATGGTCGTCGTGGTAAAGTGTGGGTTCATGGTGCGTTTGAACCTGCGACGGGTCAGGCGGAAATAGTGGTTTCAGAGAGCAGGGATAGTGCAAGTCATATAGCATTGCTTGAGAAAATCATAGAGAAGTTTCCATCAGACAAGTGGCTTTTGATTGAAGACAATCTTTCTACTCACCATAGTCGTGATGTAAAAACCGCATTATTGGCGTGGCCGGAGGTAGGTGTTCAGTTTATTCCGAAATATGCGTGTTGGTTAAACCTGATAGAACCTTGGTGGAAACAACTCATACCCAATTAATGTGTTTATCTTGTTAAGTGTGCGTTTAGGAAACCGCACCTACCGTCGGAAAAAGACATATTCCGTTAATTTGGTATCAGATCACTGGCAATGAAAGGGAGAAAGTTTGAGACACAAGATGAACTAATCGAATCCATTGAGAGCGCGGTGTGTTGGTGGAATGCCCATAAACACCCTTACCATTGGAAGAAAAACCCACAAGAGCAACCGAGATACAAGTTAGAACCCTATGGAACTTCAATTGAAGATATATCGCAAATACTTAAAGAGTGAACCACTAAAGAGGATGTACTATGACGTTTTCTATAAACATATCGTCCCTACCAAATCAACGCCAAATGCGCGTATGGCATTTGTCGGGACTGAAGATCGTTTCAAACTATGAAGGACACCTGCAAAACGTCATGCCTATGTGAAACAATGATTAACATATAGTTATTTAGCACAACTCGCTAAGTTGACACCTATGCGGCGGGGCACAGAGACCCCGCCCTACAATGGAGAATGAGCAGTTTGTGCAAAAACTTTACACACCCCAACACGACCAGGGTTATTCAGTTTTCCTAATGTTCGGATATTTCAAAATGAAACCCCGTGGTAGGAGCAACCTCCCGCTCGCGTTTTTCTCAGGAAACGTGTAAAATGGGTAGAACTAAATAACACCGCATTACGACAAAATATTGTTGACGAATCACCACAATTTAAGGTATACTATTAATTGTTGAAAAAAATGAAAAATACAGAATTAAGAGGCAAAAATGCCTATACGTCTACATTAGACGCAGTATCCATGACCTAATAACGCTTTATTCATTTTATATATATTTAACGGATACTCAACACATTGATTACTTGGAGTATGATCTGACAAATGGACCAATATTTATATGAGAAAGATGCCTGTGGAGTCGGTTTTATAGCAAACATCTCAGGGAGTCGTAGCCATGAAATCTTGAAAATGGCAATACAAGCAGTTACAAATTTGACACATCGTGGTGCCGTAGCTGCTGATGCAAAAACCGGAGACGGTGCAGGTATATTGACACAGATTCCGGAGAAATTATTTAGAAAAGAAGTTGATAAGTTTGAAGCACATGTAGATTCAATTGATGATCTTGCTGTCGGTATGATTTTCCTACCGCAAAATGACATTGTCGCGCAAAAACGAGGGCGCGAAATCGTTACTAACATTTTACAGCAATACGGATGTCCGCTTATAGGATGGCGTTCTGTTCCTACTGATGTCTCTGCTCTCGGAGAAAAGGCGTTAGCAACACTGCCGATGATACAGCAAGTCCTTATTGGTAGACCACCCCGAATCTCATCCGACAAGTTTGAAAGACACCTATATCTTATCTGTAAAGAATTAGAACATCGGATCACTGAAGAACAACTTGATGGGTTTCACATCACATCCTTCTCACACCAAACCATCGTATATAAAGGACTGCTTGTAGCTCCACAACTTGCAACATTTTATTCTGATTTACAGAATCCTGACTTTGAAGCGGCATTAGCTGTGTTTCATCAACGGTATAGTACGAACACTTCACCAACATGGTCACTTGCACAACCTTTTAGAATGCTTGCACACAACGGTGAAATTAACACATTGATGGGAAACAGGAACTGGATGCGCGCCCGAGAGGCAGAATTAAACTCACCTGTCTGGAATGAGGATATCAAGAAACTCGTCCCAATTATCAATCCACTTGGTAGTGATTCTATGAGCCTTGATAACGTCTTAGAGTTGCTGGCACATTCCGACTACAGCATCCTCCAATCAATGATGCGTTTAATCCCTGAGGCTTATGAGCAGATACCCGATATGCCACCCGCATTGAAAGCATGTTACGAATACTTATCCTGCGTGAGTGAACCGTGGGACGGTCCCGCAGCTGTTGCTTTCACAGATGGAAACATTGTCGGCGCAAGTTTAGACAGAAACGGCCTAAGACCCGCAAGATATAAAGTAACCGATGATGGACTTGTTGTCATGGGATCGGAAGTCGGCATTATTGAATTGGACGATAGTCGTGTCGTCAGAAAGGGACGATTAGGTCCAGGACAGATGATCGCTGTTGATACTAACAAGGGACGATTACTCACAGATACAGACATAAAGCACGAAGTCGCACATCAAAAACCTTATGCAAATTGGGTAGAACAGACAATAAACTTAGATGATTTGAAACCCAAATCTTTAGGTTCAACTACACCCGTACCTGATGATCTGGATAAATATCAAAAAGCATTCGGTTATATGATTGAAGATGTGGAACGTTTCATCAAACCTATGGTCTTGCAGGCAAAGGAAGCTGTCGGGTCAATGGGTGATGATGCTCCGCCTGCTGTAATTTCAAAGCACCCGCGTTTGCTTTACCACTATTTTAAACAACTTTTTGCCCAAGTAACTAATCCTCCGATCGATTCACTCCGTGAACGATTGGTTATGTCTTTAACAACCCGCCTGGGAAGACGACGTAGCATCCTTACCGAGACTGAAAAACATGCCTATCTAATACGTTTGAATTCACCAATACTGACAAATGAAGAATTGGAAGCTTTGAAACAGCACGACAATGCTGAATTCAAGCATGTTACAATACCTGTCCATTTTCCTGTTGCTTCTGGAATACAAGGTTTGGAAACTGCACTTGATACGTTGTGTAATAAAGTGATTGATGCAGTAACAGCTGGAAATACGCTTCTGATTCTGAGTGATAGAGATGTAAATGCTGACAACTCACCTATTCCGATGTTGCTTGCTGTCGGTGCAGTACATCATCATCTCATTAGAGAAGGCAAACGCATGCAGGTCAGTTTGATTGTTGAAGCGGGAGATCCACGTGAAGAACATCATTATGCCGTACTACTGGGATACGGTGCTGATGCCATCAATCCATACCTGGTCTTCTCTACAATCCTTCATCTTGGAGAAAACAACGAATTTGAAGATCTAACGACAGAACAAGCGATCTTGAACTATCAGGAAGCCGTTGAAAAAGGCATTTTGAAGATAATGGCAAAGATGGGTATATCCACAGTGTCAAGTTATCGAGGCGCACAGATTTTTGAGGCAATCGGAATCAATTCAACCGTAATTGATCGGTGTTTTACTGGAACACCGTCAAGGTTAGGTGGAATCGGTTTTGAACACATCGCCGCGGAAACACTCCATTTCCATACAAAAGCCTTTGGCGCAACTGATGATAGAAAAACATTACAAGAAGCAGGTTATTTCCGTTTCCGAAGACATGGCGAATTTCACGCATTTAACCCTACAGTATTCAAAGCAATGCACAAATTCGTCAAGAGTGGCGAAACAGCAGATTATACAGAATATGCTCAAGCCGTTGAAGTGGGTGAACCATCAAGCTTACGAGATTTACTCGATTTCAAACCCGCCACACCAATCCCAATTGAGGAAGTTGAACCAGCTGAAGATATCGTACGCCGTTTCACTACAGGAAGCATGTCCTTCGGTGCATTAAGCCGAGAAACCCATGAAACATTAGCAATCGCTATGAACCGACTCGGTGCAAAATCGGGAAGTGGTGAAGGTGGAGAAGATAGCGGACGGTTTGAAAGACAACCGAATGGAGACCTTGCATCAAGCGCTATCAAACAGGTCGCATCAGGACGTTTTGGCGTAACACCACAATACCTTGCATCAGCACGGGAATTAGAGATCAAAATGGCACAAGGATCCAAACCTGGAGAAGGTGGACAAATTCCGGGACACAAAGTAACTTTGGAAATCGCAAAGATTCGTCACTCAATTCCAGGTGTACCGCTAATTTCTCCACCACCACATCACGATATTTATTCAATTGAGGACCTAGCGCAGCTTATATACGACCTGAAACAAGTAAATCCACGAGCGAAAGTGGCTGTAAAACTCGTATCAGAATTCCTTATCGGAACTATTGCTGCTGGCGTAGCGAAAGGATATGCAGATGTAATTCAAGTCAGTGGACATGAAGGCGGTACAGGTGCTTCACCACTGAGTTCCATCAAAAACGCTGGTACACCATGGGAACTTGGACTTGCAGAAACTCAACAACGTCTTGTGGCAAATGATTTACGCGACCGCGTTGTCCTCAGGGTTGATGGTGGTATGCGTTCAGGACGAGATATCGTCATTGCAGCAATGCTCGGAGCAGAAGAATACGGTTTCGGCACTGCCGCTATGGTTGCAACTGGATGTATTATGGCACGTCAATGCCACCTAAATACTTGTCCCGTTGGAGTCGCTACGCAAGACCCAGCACTCCGAGCCAAATTTCCCGGAACACCGGAAATGGTTGTGAATTTTATGCTCGGTGTTGCAAACGAAGTTCGCACAATCCTCGCAAACCTTGGACACACAAGCCTAAATGATGTCATTGGACGACCAGAATTGTTGGAAACGGCTAAATTGGTTGAATATCCGAAAGCAGCAACTCTCGACTTAACAGAGATACTTTTACCTGCTGATCCAACCGGAGAAATGCCACGGTATCACCTACATGAACGTAATAATCGAGTTGACACTCCCTTAGATGATCAAATTCTAATTGATGCTGCAAAAGCAATTGAAAAGAAAGAACCCATTCAACTATCATATCCAATTCTCAATACGCACAGAACAGTGGGGGCAAAATTATCTGGTGAAATTGCATATCAATACGGTGACGAGTTACTGCCAAAAGAGTCCATCCGATGCTATTTTACTGGTAGTGCCGGACAGAGTTTTGGTGCTTTTTGTAGCACTGGTATCCAACTTGTTCTAACTGGTGAAGCGAATGATTATGTCGGTAAAGGTATGGCAGGTGGTGAAATAGTCATCAAACCATCACCGGATGCGCGTTTCAAGACACACGAAAATACCATCATCGGAAACACTGTGTTGTACGGTGCTACAAACGGGTCTTTATACGCAGCTGGTAGAGCAGGTGAACGTTTCTGTGTACGGAATAGCGGGGCAACGACTGTTGTAGAAGGAGTTGGTGACCACGGCTGTGAATATATGACTGGCGGTACTGTTGTCATTCTGGGTGAAACAGGACGAAACTTTGGTGCAGGTATGACAGGTGGGATTGGATATGTACTTGACGAAAACCAAGAGTTTGAGAAAAAAATCAATCCGCAACTTATTAAGTTAGAACGTATTACAGATAAAGCGGATGAAGACATTCTGGTCGGTCTGATACAAAAACATCTTGAGTTAACTGGTAGCCACCATGCAGAGAAGATCCTTAATAACTGGGGCGCGTTTTTGCCATTCTTTTGGAAAATAGTTACCCCACCGCCACCACCGCCGCCTACACTGAACCGTCGTACCCGAAAAAGAACCCCAAGAAAAAAATAGGTTTTCTTTTCAATAGATAAATGCCTCTAATTGTAATCAATTAGAGGCATTTATAGGTATATTGCAAATTCAAACATTTCAAGAAGTCTTGGTTATACCAAACATGACTCTTAGACTTGACCTACTTCCCACATTCATCTACTCTCGTCTTCTGCGACTGCGAAAGCAACTTCAAGTCCTTCAATTTTATTTGATCGGTTTTTTGCTCGTTCCACAACATCAATAACGACCCCATGTTTAGCACGTTTATCTGCTTTTATAATCAATGTGCTAATTTTGTGTTCATTGGCAGCAATAAACAAACCTAATTCTTCAAGATCACCTTTGGGTATTTCATAATCATCAATAGCAATCCTTCCATCGCTGCTTATAAACAAGTTATGTTTTTTCCTTGGGAATTCGTTTTCGGTTGAGGAATCAGGTAAGGTCACGGTAAAAGGTGGCGGAACCCTCATGATGGCAGAAACCATGAAAAAAATGAGTAACAGAAATACGCAATCAATCATAGGTGCCATCGGGATATCATCGTCGCTTGATGTATTCCTTCTACGTCTCATTTGGAGTGCCATGTGCATTCTCCTTTCTTTACTGTTGTAAAGTGAATAAGTTAGGCGCGTCAGTCTCGCGCTGCAATTGCAAAGCCAATCTTATCAATACCCGCATCTTTCGCTGTATCCATCACTTGTACAATCTGTTCATGCAGTACTTGTCTTTGAGATTGGATAATCAGCATATTCTTCTGTTCGTCACTGGAATGTAGAAGTATTTTGAACATATCAGCTAACAGGACAACTTCTCCACCCAAGAGCATGGTTCCATTTTTCTCACCAGGAGCTGGATCGTCAATTTTGACAACAAGCCCTTTTGGTTTCTCTTCTGAAGGTGTACCGGGAGGCGGTAATTGTACTCGGATCCCTGGCATTGGTGTAAAAGTTGTTGACACCATAAAGAAAATCAGAAGTAGGAACACACAGTCAATCATCGGTGCCATACTAAGTGTTGGCGGTTTGCGTTCTCTTATTCGCGTTGCCATTAGGCTTAATTTGGCTTCACCAAGTTGTTGCATTTCAAATCTCCATTTTTGTAGAAATAGGGCGAGTTAAACACACTCGCCCAACATGTGATTAAGCGTTTGCATCACCTACAATCAACTGGTTAACGATTTCAGTTGAGACCTGTGAGATTTCGACCATGTGCCGGTTAACCCAACTATCAAAGAGCTGGAAGAAAATCAGACACGGAATAGCAATTGTTAAACCACCAGCAGTTGTAAGGAGTGCCTGAGAAATACCTTCAGCAAGCTGTTGTGGATCCCCAGTCCCCTCAAGGGCGATAGTTGTAAATGCGGTAATCATACCAGTAACAGTTCCCAATAGTCCAAATAGTGGTGAAACCACAGCAACTGTTCCGAGCACGGGTAGGTTTCGTTCTAATTCAGGAATTTCAAGGAGACTTGCTTCTTCAATCGCTTCTTGAATTTCCTCTTTCGTAATATCCCGTTCCTCAATCTGTGCTTGACTGTATCTTAGAAGTCCAGCTTTTAGCACATTGGCAAGTGGTCCACCTGCTTCTTCACAAGTTGAGACAGCTTCCATAATGTTTTCTTTTCGTAACGAGTCTGCTATGCTTGCGATGAACTGTTCAGTTCCAATCCGTGAACGGCTCCTAACAAACGTGAAAAGCCTTTCAATAATGAAGGTTAAAGCAACAACAGAACAGATAGCTAATGGATAAAACACGAGCCCGAATTTTTGAAAAAAGGTAATGATATTATCTTTTTTTCTCATTTTGACTCGGTCAAATATATCACCACCTGGCGCGAGCACCTTAGATTTGCCGAACCGTTCTCCATAACCTTCTTTTGCATAATTGATGGTGTAACGTCCATCAGGTAGATCCGTCATCTCATAGGCACCGTCTTTATCAGTTGTCGTAATCAAAGGTTCGTCGTCCCCTCGCACGATTGTAACCGTTACATCCGGAATAAGGTTCATATCGGAGGAAGTATCAACAACTTCGCCTCTAATTGTTGCTCCAGCACCGACGGTTTCAGTTTCTGTAGTGGTTTCCTCTTCCTCACCAACACTCGGTACAGTTACTTCCGTATCTTCTGCTGCTTCTTCTTGTGCCATAACGATGCCAACAGACATAAACATACAGGCAATTAACATAAAAATCAAACTTAAACGATTCATTCGTACTGATTCTCCTTTAGGTAATTTGCCAGTTTGGCAAAAATTTCTTTTTCTATCTGTAGAATTAAAGTCATAAAATATAGAGCAATTGCATTTAGAACATTCTACTGGGACTGTGAAATTCGTTCTTTTTGTTAAACACTTTAGTGATTACATAGTTGCGTTTTCATCAGGATTAAACATAAAAAGATATGAACTAAAAAACATTATGTGGTGAGTTTGTTGGTAGTCAAGAAAGTTGCCAACAAACTCACTAAATGATTTTAGAAACCCATCATCGCTCGGACGAATGTAGTATTACTTGTTGTGTTTTGCAGCAAGATTGTCGTCCTACGATATCCTGCAAGAATGACGATATTGAACCCTAACCATTCACCTCTGTTAATAGCTTGTATTTCAAAGATTCGGGTCCGCAAGTCTGGCCGGAATAAGATAGGTACTGGTTCATCAGCTTGAAAGAACCTTAGATAAGTTATGTAATCATTGTCTCGGTTAGAAAACTTCCTATATTGGAAACCACCGAGAATATTCATACGTTGGGTAAATTGATAATCAAGGCGTACACCGAAGATGTCTTCACGACTACTCCGATTAAACCTAAGATATTCAATTGCTTCATCGCTTGTTGGAGCGAAGAACCGCGGGTTGATTCCTTCAGGAGGAGCCCAAAGCTCGGGTTCACCCAAATTTACGTTATCACCGGTAGCAGCACGGGGAACTTGTAGTGTGTCTCCTCTTTCCCTTCCATCAAGTCCACGATCCCAGATATACTTAACCATAGGTGTCAACGTAAAATCTTCACCGATCAAATCCATGTAGGGTAAATCGCCAAGTGGAATTTCATATCTTGCCTTGAAAATTACTTGCTGACTGCGTATGTTGCGATCCGGATAGCGACGTGCTATCCAGTTATCAACATCATAAATTAGTCCTATATCCGTATCGTCAAGTGCATTAATTCCGTGGTCGGGATAGAAAGGATATTCCCTTCTCTGTCCACTTGTACGCACTTGTTGATCAGGCACTAAGAAATCAACGCGATCATCTGTTGCAAACAGGTCATCATTGAGATCGTCAGGATCACCTTCTTCAGTCGGTATGTCTAAGAACACAGCACTATCTTCATCCGGTTGATACTGCCTTTGATTAACCAACAGGATCTTCGTTTCCAGTGTTAAGTTCGGCACAGCAGTATAGAGGAATTGAAGGGTTGCAGTATTAACAAGTGCGTTGTTGTAATCAAGTTCGTCTGTAATTTGGACCTCTTCCAATTCACCGACACGCAATGTGATGGTATAATCTGGAATATCATCCATAACTCGTACAAGTCGGTTTTGGAATAAGACTGTTCCAAAATCAGGAATATCGCGTTGGTAAGTTATATGCATGTATTTGGAATCATTCTTGCGACGACTTGAAATTTCGCTTTCGTTTAACCAACCAGCTTGAAGCGATAGGTTGTCAAGTAGATCATATTCTGCTGTCAGATGATAGCCTTCCTTGTCAATCCCATATTCGTATTGTGGTTCAAAATCATCTTCAAGCGAATCAATTGTACCGTTATTATTGAGATCAATGAGGTCAGTAAAAATCGGCGGATCTGCTTCAAAGATCAAAAAATCTTCTTGGTAGTCTAAAATACCGTTTTGATCTCTGTCATCAGCACGAGGAAGTACCCCATCAAAATCGTCATCATCGGGCCAATCATCATCATCATCATCATCTTCAATGAGTGCATAATTCTCTACATCCCATGGATCGCGTTCGGCAACTGATATTTGTGTTCTTGGAAGGTTGTAAGGTTGGTCGCGGTCGCTATTGGAACCGAAGTCTAAATAGGTTGTCGTATATCCTGGGTCGATATGATAAAACGCACCTTCAAGGTACAGTTTACCAAATCGAGATTTTAGATTAAGGAACCATGCGGTTTCCCTACCAAGTTCGCCATCACCATCCGTATCAGTCCCATCCCCTCCAAGCCTGGCTTCAAACCGTTCACCTTCAGTTTCGGAGTATGTTGGGATATCGTTTGCGTCAACAGGCAAATTGGTATCAGGATCAATTTGTACACGGGTATCCTCTGTCCCGTCTTCCGTTACAATTTCGGGTGTAAGTCGGCTAAATCCAACTTTATCTCTTGGCACAGTAGGATATTGCTTGTATTTTCCGTTGATTGAGTAATGTGCTCTTATAAAGACATTACCGACAGTTCCTTCAAGATCAAGACCGTATAGAACGGCTGCTCGTGCTGCCCCGTATCTGTATGTAATTTTACGAGGTCTTCCTTCACCATCCCATGAATCTGGGTCATCGGCAAGCTTTTCCCTATTACTAACGTAATCTGGTGATTGCCCGTAGTTACCAGGAGCTTCAATTATGTCACGAAATGGCATTCGAATGTGACCGTCTTCAGTCTTTATCCATTCTTGTATCTCAGCATCTGATGCTGCAGCATTTGCTTCACTAAATCCAATAATAGCGATATTGTAATCACCCGCAACAGTCATATTGAAAACAACTGATTTCACAGTTCGTGGATCGACTGGTTCAACAAACTCAGTAGGAAATTCGTTGTGAAGTTCAGTAATGACAAGGTCATACTTCATCTTGTTAAACCCTTCAACGATTTTCCACTCTCCTAAAACCGGTCTGATGGAGTCTTCAGGTGAGCGAACAATATCCGTATCAGAAACAGGTACAATATTGGTATAATCAACTGTAACGGTGTGGGTTTGTTCAGCAAGGAGTTCTGGTTCAAATGCTTCTAATTCTTCCTCAGACAAACCTTCAGGAACAGATTCAAGTGCTTGTGTAACAATGGTGATATCCATTTTTTTGACAGCTGCACCAACACCACCTTTAAAGTTACTTACAAATAAATCGTTAACCCTATTTTCGTCAATTTGACCAAGGTCTCTATTGTTAATGAAGGTTCTGTAGTGATGATTATCTTCTGGTGAGTCATCTCGGAATACAACCGAAATCATCTCTGGTGGTGTATTTGCCACAGTTCCCATCAATGGGTTTTCAACACGTTCGGGGTGTTCTTTATGTAGATTCACATAAGTGAACCCAACTCGGAAAATGTCTCCCAAAAGACCTTGGCCTCTAAAACCGATAAGACGTGCGTTTTCAATATGTCTTACATTTGCATCTTCATTTAACCCGTTTCGACGACCAAGGGTTGGCGCAAGGTTCGCAGCTCCTTCTGTAAGTTGTACAGGATTAGAAATACGTGAGTTGATGAGTGTAAATAGGTGTCGTTCTTGCGCAAAGGAAACATCCCAGCGAAAACCATCAAATTCTGTTTTGTAAATTATATATCTATTTGGAAATAAGGTAGATGGTTTTATACGCATATGGTCGCCAATAGCAAACTCATTATATCTACCCCGAAAGGAATCTTCAGTCAATATAGTACGGTCTAACTGTGCTGAGAATCTTTCGCTGTCAAGTTGTCCTGTCCAACCGACAACGAGTTCACCGTTCTGATTGAATGCCTTTCGTTCACGGTAATTGTAGACCTCACTGCCTTCCAGAAGTTCTTTACCAAAAAGATCGTAGAAAAACTGTGGTTCCTCTTCTAATTGGAATCGATCAGAGAATTTTGAGTCTCCATCAATTGTAGGTAAGAGAGGTTCTTGCGGTCCTAAACTTTGTGCTCCACAACCGTAAAGCACAATCCCACATAGGAAGCAAGAAACTACAAGCAAAACATTATTAACTCGTTTTAACTTGTTCATTAGTTTAGTATTCCTCCTTAAGAAATAATTATTTCGGATATCAGTTCACTCACCTTAGTAATTAGACTTTGATACTAAGTATAGAATGCTACACATCCGAAAAACTTAATATGAATTGAAATTCTTGAGATATATAAACGAACAAGAAATATATCCGTTATGAACTCACGGCGAGTCACATTAGGTTATATTGTTAAAAGTTTTTAGGTCTTTTCTCACCGTTTCCCACCTATTATTAAGTATGTGAATTTGTGGTAGGTTTCATTTCATAATTAAGGGTGTATTGTGATAGTATCACACAAAACACTTGTTTAAGTGCTTATCATAACAAATATAACATTTTTTGTCAACTATTTGACAAAAAAATGGAAAAAAATTAGATTTCATAATACCTTAGATGAATCATATAACAATTACCATTTTTTTTCAACAATTATTTGAACTACAAGTGTGTAAAGTTTTTGTTACTTGTCTGGACCAGGATTTTCAAATCAAGAAATCAAGAAGTCAACGGTATGAATGCCATATGAAGATTAATTTATTAATTCGGTAATAAATATTTCTCTCACGGTAGGTGGGGAATGCCTAAAGAAGCATGCGCGTGTGGCATGCTCCATGATTCATACCGTTGATTTGGTGCTTTGTAAGCGCGCTCCCGATGGTAGGCGTGCTTTGTAAGCGCGCCCCCCAACTGCAGGCGTGCTTTGTAAGCGCGCTCCCCAACTGCAGGCGTGCTTTGTAACCGCGCCCCCGATGGTAGGCGTGCTTTGTAAGCGCGCTCCCCAACTGCAGGCGTGCTTTGTAACCGCGCCCCCGATGGTAGGCGTGCTTTGTAAGCGCGCTCCCCAACTGCAGGCGTGCTTTGTAAGCGCGCCCCCCAACTGCAGGCGTGCTTTGTAAGCGCGCTCCCCAACTGCAGGCGTGCTTTGTAACCGCGCCCCCGATGGTAGGCGTGCTTTGTAAGCGCGCTCCTCAACTGCAGGCGTGCTTTGTAACCGCGCCCCCGATGGTAGGCGTGCTTTGTAAGCGCGCTCCCCAACTGCAGGCGTGCTTTGTAAGCGCGCTCCCCAACTGCAGGCGTGCTTTGTAACCGCGCCCCCCAACTGCAGGCGTGCTTTGTAACCGCGCCCCCCAACTGCAGGCGTGCTTTGTAACCGCGCTCCCCAACTGCAGGCGTGCTTTGTAAGCGCGCTCCCCAACTGCAGGCGTGCTTTGTAAGCGCGCTCCCCAACTGCAGGCGTGCTTTGTAACCGCACTATTGGGACTTGATGTACCAACACGCCTACCAGGGTGGGTTAGATAGAATCACCAAATTTATTTATTAATCTCCATAAGGCATTCCCCGAGTATGAATGCCATAAGCCATACCGTTGATTTACTGGTCGTGACTGTTCTGATTCATGGTCTCCATACGGTCGCGACCGGGAGGTCGCTCCTACCCACGCAGGGGACGGTCACGACCGGGAGGTCGCTCCTACCCGCGCAGGGGACGGTCGCGACCGGGAGGTCGCTCCTACCCACGCAGGGGACGGTCGCGACCGGGAGGTCGCTCCTACCCACGCAGGGGACGGTCGCGACCGGGAGGTCGCTTCCTACCCGCGCAGGGGACGGTCGCGACCAGCCTGTATGAAGATAAAAAATTAAATTCGGTAATTTAGGTTAGAAATCAGGGGCGGTTAGAAACCACACCTATCAGGGAGTGTAGACATATTTTTGGATTTCACTATAAAATCTACAATAATTTGACATAAGATTGATGCAGGAAGGTGTATAATTTGCAGATGGAATTCAACTGGATGGGTTATTGTGAGAGGGTTTAACAAACTCTATTAGTAATGCCAGGGTAACTCCGAAACATAACCCGATAATTCCTGACAACATTACTATCAGTCTAAATTGAGGTTTAACTGCGACTTTTCTTGGAACAGCAGTATCATCAATTGCTATTCCGCCTTTTTGTGTTGGGAGCATGTTGGAGTCTGCACTGAGGATTTCAGACTCAAGATACCTTTTTTCAATTTCTTCTTTGAGACTCCCCGCAAGTTCAATTTTAGCGCGCAACTGCGTGATTGTATGTTGATTTCCTGGAATTTGATCAAGTAAAGTCTCCAATTGGTTTCTGGTTTTTTGCAGTTCTTGGTTCAGTCGTTTTGTTTCATTTTCAGAACTCTCAATGGTCGGTGGTAGTTCAATTAATTGATTTTGTATGTATGTGTAGTGTGCAGAAGTGCCGTAAGTTGCGACAGAAGTCAACTTCGGTGTTTCATTTGCTGCTTGTTGGATAAATTCAATTTGTGCATTGAGTCCACTAATTTCATGTGAACTTTTACCTGCCTTTTTCTCATCACCGATTCGTTGTGTTTCCAGTTCAAGTAACTTTTCGCGTTGACTCAACCATTGTGGATTATGGCTTTGCGTTTCCGATATTTGTGTTTGTTTCGGTAGAGTTTTTTGGTAGGAATTAAGATGTGTGAGTCTGCGTTTAGCGGTATCAAGTGTTTGTTCTGCTAAAGCGAGGCGCTCCTGCAGATTGAGGTTTTGTTGCAATAAACTTGTTAATCTTGGGTACCAAGTCTCTGGACTTTCGTTTTCTTTAACGAATTTCAGTATTTCGTCTGTAAGTTTTTGTATTTCTTGATCAACTTCCACCCGTTTCTGTTCCAAAAACTTCTGATGTCTTGCTACTCTTGTTTTCTCATTCTCACTACGCAAGGTTTGCATGTCTCGTGCAAGTTGGTTTACCAATAGTGCAGCATTTCGTTCCCCACCTTCTGCTTCAGTTAATTCAATTGACAATTCAATATAGTCTGATTCTGGACGTAATTGTGCTTTTAACTTCCGTTTGAGTAACCCTACGCTTGGAAGATGCTTTATCCCAGCGTGTTCTTTATCTTCAAGGTTTTCCACCGCTGCGTTAAGCATAGACTCTGTAGAAAATCTTTCACTAATCGTTGTCATTTCCCTTCGGTCAACACCGCCTGATAGGACTGTTTGGAACAGATTCGTGGAGGAGATAGGGGAGGTATTATTGGATTGGATGAATCGCAACAATGTTGATGCAGAATAAGTTTTAGGTATACGTAGTGAAATTACAAGTGCCGTCCCTAAAACCAACAACGTGCTCAAGCAAATAACAAAGGTGTATTTGCGTATGAATTGTATATAGTCTCGTAACGGTTCCTCTTTTTGAGGCATGCATCTCAATTTTCGTCGAAGAATCGAGTGAAAATTGCTCTCCTTTCAGGTATTTTCTCATTGACTATAGATTATTAGCAAGACGAATTTCTTCATCGTTGAATGCTTCATCATGCCATTCGGTGATACGCCATTCACCTTCTCTTTTTTCAAAGATAAACATGTTGTCACCTTCTGCGAACCAACCGGTATATCCACCTTCAAGTGATTCACCGTCTGCGACGAAACCTTGAATTCGGTAGTGGTTTCGAACTTCAGCTCTTATGCCGTCTTCATAAATTTCAATCTCGGGTGGGACAGAAAGTTCTATTTCTAAATCCTGAAAACGGCTAAAAACGCGTATTGCTGCATCCCGTTCATCGCGAATATCGTCAAACTCCAAGTCATCTGTTTTATCACCATCCGTTCCCATGTCGGAAATGTAGCGGAAACCTTCAGTCCAATAGGCACTCATATAGGTGTCTACGTCTTCAGTTTCATATCCTTCTCTCCAACGTTTTAACACACTGTTAATAGCCAATAAATCTTCGGGTGGGACCTGATTAACCTTATCCACATCGCCGCAACCAATCAGACTTGCTATTAAGACAAGCACACAAATGATTTTTACTATTTCACTTAACATAATATTTTTCTCTCCAAATTAAAATGTTTTAACGACACCTAAATAGAGGCGTGATGGGGTGATTCCAACTTGGAGTCCCAAATTTTCTATCTGTTCTGCATCCTCTTGAATTGAACGAATTTGTGAGTTTGCATTATACAAGTTTGCACTCACATAAGAATCAATAATACTGTATGCCCAAAGTCCTAAACCCGTATAAATAAAGAACATCTTTAGTTTGTATTTCTGATTTGCATTTTCGTAGTTTTCTAACACAGCATCGGAGTCATCAGGTTGATAACTGGCAGCAAGAACGTAGTTGTTATATTCGTCTGCAAAAGCTTGATCTGCAAAATAAGCCCCAACTGCAGAACCACCAATACTGAGTAAAATCAAACTGCCGCGAAAGTAATTACGACTATGGAATTGTCCCCAACCGGGAAATACTGTTGCACGCACCATATTTCCAATAGGAGAAATTAACCTTATCGATTCTTCTGGGACAATTGGAGCGTTACTGCTCTCTACCGTTTCGGCATAACAGAGTTGTAGACTTGCAAATAAAATCAGTAGGGTCAATAAAATACGCATTTACACCGCTAATATAGTCTTATATTATGATGAGTACATCTATGTTATTGTTGACAATGCCCCGCGAACAATACACGAGGCATTGTATATTTCTGCTAACGCATTGATGCGAAAGTTCTATCTTCTATTCTTGATCCGTTGTGTTGTCCGACTGCGATTGTCGTCGTCGTCATCGTCGTTATCACTGCTGCTGGAACTCGATTTCGTTGATGTACGGGACGTTGTCGTTGGACGAGTCCGTGAACTACTTGACGTAGAACGACTCACACTCTGCGTTTGAGTCCGCGTCGGAGTAGATCTTGATGATGAAACGGACGAACTTCGCGGCTGTGTTCGAACAGTCCTACTACTACGTAAAGTAGAGTTTGAGCTGCTTCTGCTGCTATATCGTGAACTGGACGAAGAACTTGGCCGATTTGAATAGGAAGAAACTGATCGTCTATATATCTGAGAATTTCTTTCCGTTACAGAAGTAGGACTCCTTCTATCTGCATTCACATTAGCACGTGAATTTAAGAGAGGTCGTCGTTGACTATCGGATGTTTTTGTTGCGAATCGTGAACGACTATTATATGTTCTGAGTGCATCGTCCTGTCGCGTGGTTGTTCTTGCAAGAGCAGTTCGTTGTTTCTGAGTAATTATATCAGAACGCGTAACACGTTCTGTTGGTGGTGGTGCTTGCGCTCGGTGGTTTTCAATAATCACCCGGACATTATTCTGAACTTGAGTCCGTTCTGCTGTCCGAGTAGGTACGGCTAACCGACTCCGAGAATACTGTTTTCGTATTGAATCGTGTTGTGCGCTCCACCGATTTAGCTGCGTACGTTTATGGTATACGGGTGTACCTCTACTGTAAACACCATAGTAAGGTGTGTGGTAATACGAATACCGAGTTGGGTGATAAGTACGGTAACGACCTAAGTAACCCCCGTAGTATGTCCGTATTGAGAGATAACGATGATCGTAGACCGGATAACTCCAACACAGATAGGAATTATATCCTGAGGAGTAAAATATCGGACCATCGTAAAAGTAGAGATAGGTGTATCGGTTCCAGTGCCGCCAGCGGTAGGAAGGCGTATAGTGCTGAACGACACGCACGTTGGGTGCTCTGCGGTAAGTGGTAACCTCAATGTATTCTACATCAAGCTGTTCACCGCCTTCAGCAACGACATGAAGTTCCATCCATCCATTGTCAACATGGCCGGCAGCTGGAATTTTGATAGTTTCAGATCGATTTTTGGCACGGAGTACAAAGGTGTCGCCATATCGTGTTTCAGATGCGTTTTGGTCATTGTATCCGCGTCTTGTCGCTTCTCGTCTGATGTTCCGAATCCAAACACGTCCAGCGATCGGTTCATAATCGTCGTTTATGTCAAATTTATTCGGTTCACCTCTATAACGCACAAGTATCTCTATTGACTGTGCACTACGTGGAATTTCAAAGAGGTATACGCCGCTGGCGATTGCAAATTCGTAGTTGTCAACATCTTGCTTGGCAGTTGCCCAAGCAGTTAGCCGCATACCTTCATCAAAAATAGGACTTGCGGTGATCGTCGCGTTGCCACGTTCAATCCATTCATCTACATCACTCGCGACCCGATGTTCACGGCTTAGTCGGTCCGCGTAATACCCGTAATCGGCTTGACTCACTGCTGCAATCGTTCCGATGAACAAGCAGCTGAGCAGCCCTGCGATTGCCATAGTTAAAATTCGATTTCTCATGAGAATCCTCCTAATAGTGATCTTAAACCAGCAGGGATAGCCGTTGGTTGGTAAGATTTAGGTAGTATCTTATAATTTATCTTTTCTCTTCGTATCAAAGTATATACTGTTAGTTCAGATCCTTTGTATTGAGTTGTTTCTGTCTTCTCAATTGCATCAATACATATAATTCCTTAACATTCATAGACAGTGTATTGACAGTGTATCATATCTTGTCATAAATGTCAAACAACAAAAATTGAGTTCTTATAGGTGTTCCTATAGACCCGAATTATATTTCTTTGATTTAGACATCAACTTGATACCCCGTTTTTGTGCATGATCTCGCGCGAGGGGTGTGATAATAGCAGCTTTGGAATAAACTAACTCTTGGACATTATCTGCCAGATTTGCAATCACAGTCGCACTAATAATGGGTAAATCTACGTTTACATGCGTTAGTGAATCACCTTCAAGAATAGATGCTGCAATCTGATCAACTGTTATCCAATTAACGCCAAATTCTGTCAACACGTTTACATGATCAGGTTCAATTCGGTCAAGAGAATGTATTGTTTTTTCTTCGTTCTTCCTTTTGGTTGAAATATCCGCTGCTGCTAAAACACGTTTTCCACAACAAAGTGCATGGTAAATCAGATAGGTACATGACGTATCAACTAACTTCATCGCAAGCTTCCCTGCCATTGGGTAAGAAAGCGCAGGTAATACAATTTGTGAATAATTCTCAACAATAGTTGGTATATCAGTTATACTATTTTCCTGTAGGATATTCTCTTCACTAAACGTTGAGTAAATCAAATCGAGATTTAAAACTTTAGTTGCAAGTTCAGATAGAATAATTCGAAAATTCCATCCTTCCTGCATACATATTTGAAATTGTTGTAATATAGGATCTAACGGATGTTGCGTTGTGCCTAAAACCGCAAGCAGCTGCTTTTCGCTTTTTTGTGTGCTACTGGTATGTTCCCATAGTACTCTCTCAACAATTTTTTCTATTTGAGCAATCTGTTCTGGTGTCATGTGTCGTTGCGAAGCAGTTCAACCGCTTCACCACCTTTCAAACCAGCGGCATTGGAATCATCAGTATCCAGGTGCATCTGAAGTGCATAAGATGCGTGTATTTTCGGACGGATGTTCTCTAAAGTTAATGCACGTTCACCTGGAAAACGGATTTTAAGTCGGTCTGCTTCATTGACACCGAAAGCATCAGCTTGTTCAGGTGTCATGTGTATATGTCGGGATGCACAGATTGCACCTTCTTCTAAATAGACACTGCCAACAGTACCGACAAGTGTTATGGGTTCAGCTCCGTCAAGGTCGCCAGAATCCCGTATGGGTGGATTGAGTCCGAGTCGGATTGCTTCTGTCTGTGCCACCTCAACTTGGGAATAATCCCTAACAGGACCGAGGATCCGCACGTGTTCGATCGCACGCATGCGTTTGCCGACAATAGTGACTGTTTCATTCGCAGCAAACGCTCCTGGCTGATATAGTGGTGCGTAGACAGTGAGTTGATGTCCAGGACCATAAAGGATTTCAAGGTCTTCCTGCGTTACGTGTGCATGTCGAGCTGAAACGCCAACCGGTATTTTTTGTTGTGCTAAAGCCACGTCACATGCGCGGTTGCCTGCATCACATGTACGTAATGCGCAGCCACTGCAAGATTGATCATTCGACAACCGACTTACAACACGACGGGTAATTAACTGTACTAAATCTTGGTCATGCATATTGGGAAATCTTTCTATTTATATTCAATTTTCCAGAAGGTAATTTGTAAATTTATCCACTTGGTAGGATAGATTCCACTTCAGCGTGGGGTCTTGGGATCACGTGTACTGAAACAACTTCTCCAACACGTGCAGCTGCTTCTGCACCGACATCGGTTGCAGCTTTCACAGCACCAACATCTCCACGTACCATCACTGTCACATAACCCGCACCGATCTGTTGGTATCCGATAAGACGGACATTTGCAGCCTTTACCATCGCATCTGCTGCCTCTATACTGCCAACTAATCCTCTTGTTTCAACTAAACCTAATGCTTCTCCACTCATATTGTTTCATGTCTCCTATTTTTGTAAATCTGGATTTTTGAGTCTGTCTATAGTATAGCGGAAAAATTGAAATTCTTCAATATAATTTCACCGAAAAGTCTATAAATCGTCTCTATATCATCTCTTACCTGTTCATCGTTTTTATTTTTCTCTTGGGCAGCAGCACGCCAAAGGAAAATCGGTATCAGTTGATGTTGATCATTCTTCCAATTCTCTATAGTATCCGTCAGCAGATTAAGTGCCTGTGAATAATCGGATTCTTCTGATTCATGATTATTTAATGCCCCATGAACATCTCCACGGCTAAGATAGGCAAGAGCGTACTGCGGTTGCAGTTCGATTGATTTGTCAAAGTCTGCTAAAGCAAGTTTCAGTTCGGTATCATTTTCCTTTGATAACAGATACTTTTCGTAAAACGCACTGCCTCGGTTATAATAAGCGATTGCACTTGGTCGGTGTTTTACGATATAGTCATAATCTTCAAGTGCTTTGTTGATTTTGCCTGTTTCAAGATAGACTTCAGCGCGTTTTGACAAAACAAGGGCATTCTTTCTTTGCTTTAGGGATGCAGTGTAATCAGCAATCGCATTGGAGAAATCGTTTAAGGCAAGGTAAGCATCAGCACGACTTACATAAGCATCGGCAATATATAGCTTGAGTGACAGGGTGTGGGTATAGTCATCAATTGCCGCTTTGTAATCGGCTAAATAGTAGTATGCTATTCCGCGTTTGATGTATGCTTCAGCATATTTCGGTTCAATTTCAATTGCTTGTGTGAAAGAGGTAATTGCTTTGTGGTTTTTTCCATCTCTGAGTAGTTTTGTTCCTAAAGAAAGATGTTTATGTGCGGTTTTGTCAACCCCTTTTAGTTTTTCCCAGGTAACGAAGCGCGAAGCAAGAATAAATGTCAGAATAAGAATAGGGGTCATAATGTAAATTAACGCACGCATATTACAATACTCTTATTCTTTTGCTGGATATAGGGGATGAATGTTGACACCATATTTCAGTTCATCAACAGACGTATATGTCTTAGATAAATCTATTTCAAGATAGGTCTGTCCACCTTCAATTCCACCGTAACCTGTAGAGAAGATGAGTTGTTTGCCACTGAGTCTTGCAACACCGTCTCTGATATATTTATTTGGAAAATAACTAATGGGAGTATGTCCGACGATTAGGAAATTCGCTTGAATTTTTTTGAGAAAATTTTCGGTGTGTTTTGGTGTATATCCGCCAGTAGACACGATCTCAGGTCTGTCCCACAATATCTCGTCAAATATTTTGGGACTGGGTTTAA
The DNA here is from genome assembly GCA_963663765.2 of Candidatus Poribacteria bacterium. Taxonomy (GTDB): domain Bacteria; phylum Poribacteria; class WGA-4E; order WGA-4E; family WGA-3G; genus MSPOR6. Next base: position 1,049,643 of record CAXXUA010000005.1, read on the forward strand.
TCAGGTCCGCTAAATTCCGAATCGATCGGGAGGGCCCCGCATGAACAGCAACAAATCCATTTTTACCAATAACAACGGTTGGTAAATTGGTAAGAAACTCAAAATGTTCATCGGTCATGCGTTCAATGAAATTGAACTGTTTATAGTAACTTGCGTTTATGCTGGTGTAAAGTTTCCGTATAAAAGCTGGACGATTTTCATCTGTCATTCCGTTAGTTTTCATCAGAGCGAATGTATCTGCTGCGGCATATTCATGGTTACCTCTGATATAGATGAGTCTCTTACCTTGATCACCAAGCTGCCGTTGTATCTCAATCACGCGATTAACAATTTGGACATCGCCAAAAGGTCGTTTTGGTTGTTCATCAGGCTTATAGTCAATGGCATCACCAAGCATGATACCGTAAACATCCTCTCCCGCTTCAATCTTTTGAACAAGCTGTGTCTGTTCTAACCACTGATTAAAATCTTTCCAGTGTGCATGCAGGTCGGCAACAATGTAGACTGTTCCTTGTTCGGGTAGGACGATGACATGTTCATCACGCGTATATTCGTTAGGATACTGCGATATGTGTTTCGTCTGTGCCGTTGCACTTAACGTGAAACAGACAAGAAATACTATGATGTAAAGAAAATAATTATTCATATATTTTTATTCTATGAAGAATGCATCCACAACTTCTTCCTGTTGTCTAAGTCTTTTGAGATGTCTTCTTCTACGACTCCGAGTAATGATATAACACAATAATAATAAACCACTGATACCACCCCAAAACACATACGTATTGGACAAGAATGTTGCCCAATGATACCGTTCTGGCAGAGACGCCTGCCAAAGTCTGTCAAATGTCGTTAGATCATAACCAAGAACGGCTTCAAATGCGGCGTTAAGATTTACACCTGTATGGAGCCGGTCTATGATTGCCCATAAAGCCTCGTTCCCGTTAACATCTACGAACCAACGGAGTGCGTCTTGACTTTGCGCATACGCTAAATCAGCTCCTAACTGAGAAACAGGGAATTTATCTGATAGTGCATGTAACGGATAAATGGATTTAGTAAAGACCTTTTTTAATAAAGTTTTGTGCCGACCCGGCACCCATTCCTTTGAAAAGTGTATGGCGATCCCCTCCACAAACCATAATGGAATACCTTTGACCGCTTTTCGTGTATATTGTCCAAACAAGACATGCGCGATTTCGTGCCGAAGCACTTGTGCTAATTGGAGTTTGGCAGTTGCGATTTGTGACGGATTTTGGATAATAATACGCCGACTCAACGGGAACGCACATCCAACCGCCCAATCCTGTATCGGTGCATGCACATAAGCCTGGAAAGCTTCCTGTGTATCACACACCCAAATTTTTATTGTCGCACTCGGTATGTTATCTGTTATTCTCGAAAACTCCCCATAAAACTCCTCTGCAATTCGGAGGATTGACTCAGGATCCACCGTATTTTCTTTATAGTAGACACGGAAATGTTGACTTTCCGATGACTCCCAAGAGGCAAACACTGGATATACTTGAAGAAATAACAAAATGTAAATGAAACTTTTCATAACCTGCCCATACATTGGCAGTTATTGAACTTAATATGTTTTCAGGTCAATCGCTCTATTCACCAACATTGTGAGTTCGTCTATCTGCTCATTATTAAAATGGGGTTGGATTTCTGCAATGGTTTGTTGTACTGTTTCTAAATCTCCCTCTTGTGCCCAATAACTCCCACGAAGTATTTCAGCGAATTCTGCGATTGCTGCGACAAACTGAAACTCAGCGGAGGCTGCTTCAAATGTGCTCTTCAGATCTGATATGAAGTAATCTTTGCTGATCTCGATAACATTATAATGGTCCGGGTCTTCGTGTCGCAAGAAAATTGTTGCAAGTTTTCCATTTGCACCCTCATGAAGTTTAATCTCGTAGAGCGCGGTAACACTGTGTCCTGAACCAATTTCTCCTGCATCTACATCATCATCTCGAAAGTCTTCATGATCAAGACGTCGGTTTTCATAGCCGATCAACCGGAAACGACTGACTGTCTGTGGATTGAAATCAACCTGAACTTTTGCATCTTTTGCGATGATTTGTAGTGTCCCGGTCAGGTTCTCAACGAAAATGCGTCTTGCTTCGTTCAGGCTATCCACATAAGCATAACTTCCGTTGCCATCATTAGCTAACCTTTCCATGAGAATATCGTTGTAGTTCCCCATGCCAAATCCGACTGTTGTTAATGTAATCCCTTCTTCAACGTGCGCGCGTATCTTTTTGAGGATAGCATCAGAACCAGTCTCACCTACGTTTGCTACTCCATCAGAACAAAGTATCACACGATTGATGCTCCCAGGCTTTGCACTGCGCTGTGCAAGACTGTACCCAAGTCGAAGTCCTGCCTCAGCATTCGTTACCCCTTCTGGTTCAAGTGCGTTAATTGCATGCAATATTTCACCCCGTGCTTCAATCCCCGTGTGTGGTAGGATCGTCCGTGCTTCAGTACCGTAGACAACAATGCCAACTTTGTCACCTGGACGTAGTTGATCAACTAATAGGGTCAATGACCGTTTTACCAGACCTAACCGATTCTCAAGTGCCATTGAACCCGATACATCAATAACAAAGGTCAATATCGCGCCTTTCCTGTTTTCGTCAGATATGACGCGACCTTGAATACCAATTCGCAGTAATTGAAGCCGATTCCCATCACCGAATCGTGAAGGTGCTCCTTCAATATAAACAGCAAATGCCCCATCAGAAGGTGGTGTATAGTTGTAATCAAAGGTATTGACAAATTCTTCTACTCTGACTGCATCCCGCGGCGGTAAATTACCATCATTTAGGTAACGTCTGGTAACAGAATAGGAAGCGGTGTCAACATCCATAGCGAAAGTGGAAAGGTGATCATCTTCAGTATCTATGAAAGGATTTGTGCCGTATTCCTGAAAAAAGACATCGTCATAAGCATCATTATTCGGAGGGTTTAATCCTGTATAGATAGAATCATCAATTGCAGCAGTCGAAGCTTGAACGTCTTCCTCACTATCATCAGAACCGCAACCGATATAGAAGATAAATAGTGTAAGAACACATATCCCGAGAACAGTGTTAAAAATGCAGTTGGTATAATTGGTCTGCATTAGATTTATTTCTCCTATATTTAGTGGTTTTCTTGCTAAGTATTTGTTATATGTTTCCATTGATGATCTCCTACTTAAACGGATGTCTACTGGGTTCTTCTGCATTGGACTTTTATTTTATGCTAAAATTAATTGCCGAAAGAACCATTTAGTTGAATAATAGTAAGTGTTTATGACGGATCGATAACTGTTCCCATAAACAGCACCGTTCCTGTTTCATTGTCACGAATGGCATAGAAAAAAGGACGATCAACATTGAATTGAGGCGGGAGACTTGTTTTTACGATTCCTACAACAGTGGCAGCAGCAGCTTCTGTGCCTTCCTCATTTACCTCAACGAATGTCTTATGTAAGACTGTATCAATATACAGATTACTACCCAAATCGTCTAAATCTGCCATACGACTGAAATCTGCACGACCAGAATCAAAGGCTACACCCATACCAAGAGTTGTCAGCACATCCTTTAGTTCTTTTGCACCATACTCCACTTTAAACTTTGGCATTCTGAGATCCATTTCCCGTTTGCTAAATTCTGTCATCCAGTTTTCCCAGTTCTCTGGTGTCAAAGTATCCAAAAAAGCATTCAAATCAGACTTGTTTGTTGGAACGAAAATATACATACCGAACTGACCATCACCATAAGGAAGACTTATGGCTTGGACAGTATCGCTTTGGTAATGTGAGTAACTTCCCCCTGACCTAAACATCATCGGCACCTGTTTTTGGCTACCATCTGCAAGATTGAATGTCCCATCGCGTGTGTTTTCTGGTTTAAATTCTGTCTGCCACGTACCCTTGAAGTAGATCGCATTTATCAGATATAACACAGCACTTCTGTCTATACTGTCGAGAATTGTCGGAATTTTACTGTTCGTATTATCATTTACCCACTGATTAATTGTTGTTAATGTGCTTGCATCTAAAAAATCAAGAATTGAGACTTCAGCATTGAAGTGGTTTTCGTTGCGTTGTAGAAAATCTGATTTGAATGTATAACCTTCATTTGCCCATAGTGAGTTTGCAATTGAAAGTGTCACTTTAGGGTCTGATGTCTGAAGTGCTTCTTGCAATTGTGAAAAGCTCCCATTTATCGTTTCGGAGGATAAACCTTGCAGTTGAAGTGTATCAGCCATCTCTTGTTCGGTATCAGCCGCTGCACCATTTAATGTCATTGCCAATGCAACCGAAACACTATAAGGAGAGATAAAGATATTCATATCATTATCTCTCTTATATATTTCTTGGAATAGGTTAAAACCGAATTCCGTATTGCCAGATGCAAGGTCTGCATTAACAACAATAGGTGTATCATCTTCAGTGTCCGTTTGTGAATCATCCGTGATCTGTCCATCGTCCGTGACTATATTGTCAATGTTTGTACATCCGATGCATAACAATAAAACTATGCACATCAAGTTCAGTATTGTTTTTGCGTATTCTTGTATAATATTCATAAGTTCTCCTATTAAGTGTTTCTTAATATTTTCATTTCAGAACTTACACACTAAACGTTAAGCGGGAAATGCCTACCGTTCCCAAAATGTTTTATTACCCAAATAATAAATTAATCTTCATAAAGTTTTAATAAATTAATCTTCATAAAGTTTGTGCTAAATAGTGGCAACTTGGGTAATTTAGTAACAGGGTTATTCAGTTTTATAAATTGAAAGTCAATGAGTTTACTAATAGTTATTTATAATTGCATCAGTGCAAAGTAGTAGGCACACTCTGTGTGCCGTGTTCCACTCTAAAAACGGCACGCGGAACGTGCCTACTACCATGTCTGATTATTGATTATTATCTAACCTGCAATACATTAGCATTTGTGATAAAATGGTTCAGAAAACCTAAAACTGAATAACCCTTATTTAGTAAAGATGGGCGACATAGTCACCGTAACCGTTGTAAATTTGGGTTGGGTACATTTTATCACGTGAGGGTAACAACCACTCACGTGCTTGGGACCAACGTGGATGTGAAACGTTTGGGTTGACGTTTGCTTCAAAACCGTATTCTCGCGGTGCAAGAACGTTCCAAAAGGTCCGAGGTTTCTTATCGGTCAGTTCAATACGGACTATGGATTTGATGCTCTTAAACCCATATTTCCACGGGACAATCAATCTGATAGGTGCACCGTGTTGTGGTGGTAAGATATGTCCATAGATACCAACAACCAGTAATGTCAATTCATTCATGGCTTCTGCTAATGTTAACCCTTCAACATAAGGCCACGGCAATCTGGTATTGTTTTGCTGAGATGCTACCCTACGATCCAAAAATGTGACCATTCGTACATACTTGGCTTCAGTTTTCGGTTGAACTTTTTCAAGTAGTGCTTTCATCGGAAAACCAACCCAAGGTACTACCATCGCCCAGGTTTCAACACAACGGAAACGATAGATACGTTCTTCAAGCGGCATCTGTTTAATGAGATCGTCAATATCAACGGTCATCGGTTTATCAACAAGACCCGATATCTCAATCTCCCAAGGCCGCGTTTTAAACTTTTCAACCCTACTCCAGACTGTGCTTTTTGAACTTGTGAACTCATAGAAATTATTAAAAGTCGCTGCGTCAATTTCATCAGTTAGAGGTCGAGTTACAGTGAATTCTTCGTTTTTATCTGAATTAAGTGTCTTTTCTTGAAACGGTTTTAACTGATTCAATAGTCTGCTGTCTTGTGCACAAGCACTTGTACTGATAAGAGATATGGCACCTGCACCCGCTATACCAAGATCTTTGATGAACTTTCTGCGATCAATGTATACTGATTCAGGAGTTACACGATTTTCTGGGATTTCCCACCCCTTTGGTATTTTTATATACGTCATCGGATTCTCCTTTTATATATTATTGTATGTTATCTTTTGAAATATTTAACTCTGAAATATGCAATCAGTTTACAGTGTATGTTAGAAAATAGGTTCTTTATAGTGCATATCTCAAATTATACAGACTTTCAATGAAGTATGCAACCCTTTTTGTTTGATTAGCAGGGTTATTTAGTTTTAGATATTTTGGCAGATATTTATAACATTCGTGAATTGATTTTGTAAGACAAGTTGGGCGTGAGCGAAACCCAACATGATAGACATAATCAATACATGTCGGGTTTCGCAAACGCTCTAACCGACCTACGATATAAACTTTAAGTAACACCCATCAACTGATATTTCTTAAAACTGAATATCCCTGCCTGATTAGGTATGTAAAGTTTTTGTCAGAATCACGGATTTTGCGGATTTAACCAAATCAACGGTATGAATGCCTTATGAAGATTAACTTATTAATGCGGTAATAAACTATTTCCTATATTTGCAATACCTTCGCCAATAATAGACAATCTGTCAGATTGTGCGGGCAGTTGTAGCACATTCTGCCAGATTGTGCGGGCAGTTGTAGCACATTCTGCCAGATTGTGCATATAAATTATTCTGTCAGATTCTATCGTCAAATTAGACGCTATGATAATTAAAAATACTTCAACGAAAACCTGAAGTTATTTTTATTTATGTAATCCTAACAATATCACAGAGCAATGGTAGATCAACACTATATACTCATTCAACTGAAGCACTCAAAAATGGCGAAGGTATTGATATTTGACGAAGATGTTGGATAAAAAACATTTGTAAGGGATAAGTAGAATTACCGATTTTATTTCTTAATCTTGAAAAGACTTATGCACTAAATGGTAGGCGTGCTTTGTAAGCGCACTGGAAACCGAAAAAATGCTGTAAATTACATCATCTTTGCCATAATTCTTTATTATCTGTGGAAACTGCGTAAGTCCTGGTTCAAATTAGGGGAATAAGGTTAAAAGTCATTATTTTGGTGTTTTAAACCCACTGAATCCTCTATCAATGGGACTTTAAGAAAAATGCGTAAGTCCTTAAATTGACATACCGCATTTCATTGATTTATCCAATTTACAAGACCATAAACACGCAACAAATCCAATTGTCTTACTTTTCAAGTAGGAGAGAGGAGTTTTCACAATTTTTATTTTGACATTTCACCACCATATAACCTACTTTCCGCACTTTAAATTTGCGTTTTTTGATATTAATGTGATAAACCCTTACGTAGCCTAAGTTCAGCAAACATTTTCAATATTAAAGATTCAAAAACAAGTTGAATTCAGTCTCAAAATTTAGAACACGAGATCTCCATTATTGTGTGCGATTCCTTGTTTGACGCGGGTTTATGCTAATATTATAAAAATATCTCAAAACAAGTGCGGAAAGTAAGATATAATATACAATAATATTAAGACATTGATTATTTTATATATTATATATATTATATATATATCCTGCTATTATTAATACTTTTTAAGTTACCACCTATGAAGCGTGATCTAATTTTTTTTTTCTTTTGAGTGCGCAACTGGAAGTTTACGCTACATAGTGTTGTATTTGGCGAATTATGAAAATAATTTTATTTTGTTTTCAGTATACTGCTTTAGTAGGTGGGCTATATATTATCACTATTGTATTCAGTAAGAGTGACCGCCAAGTCACGACCAGGAGGTCGCTCCTACCTGTTACAGAGTGTAATTAATTTCATTATCTACCATAAATGAGATATTTGTATTAAAAGCAGTGACTTCAGATCCATAATCTTGTAGGAAGCAATTTGGGTCATTTGTCTAATTATCTTTTTGTAATAGAGGAATTTCTACAATTTTCTTGACATTACACCACCATATAATATAATAATATTAAGACATATAATAAAGTATTATTATTATATTATATGTTATAATCTTATTATTGCTTAAGTTGCTAAACATGAAGCGGGATCTAAAAAACTGTTCTTTTGGGAGTGAAAACTGAAAGTTTGCGCTACATAGTGTTGATTAAATGGGATATCTGTATTAAAAGCAGTGACTTCAGATCCATAATCTTGTAGGAAGCAATTTGGGTCATTATATATTACTTGACATATTTTGATTTATGGTGAAACAAAAATAAATTAGACACTTTCCTCCTTCAGTAGACAAGGTCTCATAACCTTGATGGAGCGTAGTGTGCGGCTAATTCTAAAACCTACTATAAATAAAGGAGAGAAACCTTGAAAACTATAAAAATCCATCCAAACGTAATTCTATCCGTTTTACTTCCACTGATAATGATATTTTGTATCCAGACAATAAGTTATGCGAACAACGATCCCGTTTTTACCAATGGTGATTCTACACAACGAAGTGTTTGAGAGAATACTGCTGCTGGTGAAAACATCGGTGCCCCTGTGGCGGCAACCGATGACGATGACGATACCTTGACCTATAGTTTGGGAGGAAATAACGCAACCAGTTTTGCAATTGATAGTACCACTGGCCAACTGAAGACAAGCGCAGAACTAAATTATGAAAGAGAAAATACTTACAAAGTAACAATTTCTGTATCTGATGGGAACGAAGGTAGCGACACGATTAATGTCACAATTAAGGTTAAAGATGTGGTTGACATATATACTCCGTTAAGTGAACGCACGCCTGCAGTTACTCAGGAGATTGTTAGGAGAATATCGTCAGCAAGAACGGCGGATGATGTCGGTGATAAAGATCTGCGAAAAGTTACAACATTGACTCTACGAAGTAAAGAAATATCAGAACTTAAGAGTAATGATTTTAACGGACTTACCAAAGTGCAACATCTGTGGTTGACTAATAATCCACTCACGACTCTACCATCGGGTCTCTTTAATGGTATGACAGAATTATCGCATCTTGCACTGTATAGTAATTCAATATCGAGTCTACCAGCGGATATTTTTGATGGTCTGACTGCCAGAGTAGGCATAAACATAAATCTATCCTACAATGATCTTACGAGTGTTCCTGATGGGATATTTGACGGATTGACTACGTTGGGTGATCTAGAATTCAGAGATAACACATCAACACTTGTATTTCCTTTCTCGTTTCGGAAGGCAAGTGATGGTGTTTACAAAGCAACAGCCCAGAAAGAGGCTACATTTGATATGGAGCTTCCGGTGACTATCACCAATGGATACATGCTTGGTGGAGCAACCTCCATTACGATCTCAAAAGGTAGTTTAGAAAGTTCAAATAATACCAATTCTAATTGATTATATCTCATTAGCAGTTTTTATAAAATACGAGAACCCTGTGATTTTTGCGATGACATCGTTAGAATAATCAGAAAGTTTGCGGGTTTTACTCTCGGTGTCTTCTTAAACATAAGTTTAGGACGCAAGTTGATGGCATTAAAAGATGTTGTCCACGCATAAACTCACATAACAGTATTTAACATATTACATACATATAATCATTTAGCACAAGTCGTAAACTATAGACGATTTAAGGGGAGATTTTTAAAAATGTTGAATTCAAATAAAAAACATATCGTATCCATTTTCGTGGCGATTTTAATAGCTTTAGGAATGTCTAACACAGGTTATGCGGACATTACGCCTGTCAGCGAGCGCACACAGCAGGTGCAAGACGCTATTGTTGCTGCTGTGCCGGGTGTCAATTCTGCTGCAGATGTGACGGAAGCACACCTCGCTAGTATTGGTCGGTTGAGACTGATTGGAAAGAACATCGCAGCACTGAAAGAAGGCGACTTTGATGGACTAACTTCACTGGTTCGGCTTTCAATAGGTCGTAACCCGCTCAGCAGTTTACCAGAGGGTATATTCTCAGATTTGACTTCACTTACTTTTCTTGACATGGGTGGGAACCAGATTAGTAATCTATCTGCTGACGTATTTTCAGGTTTGTCATCCCTCACATCCTTGATTATGCCAGCGAACCAGATTAGTAGTCTACCGGCAGGTATATTTTCAGATTTGTCTTCGATTCAACACATTTCTCTTTGGGGAAATCAACTGACTACTCTTCCATCGGGTCTATTTACAGGTTTGTCTTCGCTGGCAGAGATACACCTTAAAAGTAACCAGATTAGTAGTCTACCTGCGGACGTATTCTCAGGCTTGTCATCCCTCACAACGATTAGACTCGGCAGTAACCGATTAAGTATTCTACCTGCGGGTCTATTTTCAGGTTTGTCATCCCTCACAACGATTGAACTTGGGTGGAATCAACTGAATAATCTATCTGCAGGACTATTTACAGGTTTGTCATCCCTCACAAAGATTGAACTCTATGGTAACCAACTGACGACTCTTCCTACGGGTCTATTCTCAGGTTTATCTTCGCTGGATTCGATTTCCCTTTATCGGAATCAATTGAGTAGTCTTCCAATGGGTATCTTCTCAGGTTTGTCTTCACTCACTACGTTGAACCTGAGTGACAACGCCCCAGAATTATCTTTGATAATTGAGCTGCAGCAGGTTGGTGTGAATCAGTTCAAGGCAGTTATGGCTACCGGTGCGCCATTTACTATTGTGGTGCCGCTCAATGTTGCGAATGGGAGTATTATGGGTGGTGCAACGACTGCTACTATTCCCATCGGTAGTGTAGAAAGCACACCTTTCACGGTGATCCCGACCCCTGGCACATCTGATGCTGTGTCCTTGCTATTAGGGACTTTACCGGATCTACCCTCAGATCATAGAGGTTATACACTCGCGCCCTTTAATTTTCCCCCAGAATTCGTTGAGGGTCCGAGCACGATACGCACAGTCGCTGAGGATATACATACTGGTGGAGATGTCGGCACCGCAGTCAGTGCTACTGATCCGTATAACGACCCATTGACCTACACACTGAGCGGGACAGATGCCAGTTCATTTACAATTGATGCCACGACTGGGCAGTTAAGAACCAATATACGACTTGACTACGAAACACAATCCACCTACATGGTAACTGTTAATGTTACGGATGGCACTTTAAATGATTCAATAGCGGTAACTATCAATGTTACTGATGTAGAACCGGAGGTTTTGAATGCTGGTGAACCGCGCACCGTGAGGCTTTTCTATTTCTTACCCAATGATCGTCCATATCGCCAAGAAGTTGTTGACGCAATGAAAACTGGGATATTGGAGGTTCAGAGTTTCTATGCCGATCAGATGGCGGCACATGGACATGGGAACACGACCTTTAATATTGAAACCGATGCACAAGGCGATCCGATTGTTCATCGTATTGACGCAGACAACAGTGACAGCCGATACGCGAGTAGAGGGTATACTGACGGTGAAATTGCACGAGCATTTGATACTTCCACCATGATTTCAGTCATTGTTATGGATGTTAGCCATCATCGTGTAAGAGGACAAGGTACGGGGGATAAAAGTAATGGATGGTTAATAATATATGAAGATTGGAATTGGTTTACTGCCGCCCATGAACTGGCACACGCCTTCGGGTTACATCACGATTTTCGTGATAATACGGATATTTTGTCATACGGAACAACGGATCGTTCAACTGCTACATTGTCTGCTGCTGCTGCCGAGTTTTTATCGGTGCATCCTTACTTTGATTCCAGTATCCCCCTTGAAATTGGAACACGACCTACCGTAGAACTGGTTTCACCGACAACTTATCCTGCTGGATCAGAAAGCGTCAATATCCGAGTAAGGGTTCGCGACGATACCGGACTTCATCAGGCAATGCTTTTTGTTCGTCCCAACAATCCCTTTCGGGGTACCACTCCGGAACTGAAATTATGGCAAAAGTTGGATGGTGAAACAGATACTACTGTTGTATTCAATTTCGACGGTAGAGTTCCATCAGACAGTGACAAGTCAGATCCTGACGCACATAAGACACTCGCCAATGCGAATCAACACGAAATCAGTGTGATGGCAGTAGATACGGAGGGAAACTGGTATAGATCTAATTTTATTACACTTGAAGCAGGGGAAGCTCAAGAGATTACTATTCCGCTTAGCGACCGCACACCCCAGGTGCGCGATGCTATTGTGGCTGCAGTGCCAGGTGTGAATTCTGCCAGGGGTGTAACCGCAGCACACCTTGCTGCGATTACGCGCCTAGATCTTCAACATGAAGGGATTACATCACTGAAAACAGGTGATTTTGATGGACTCACCGCACTGATAACGCTCCTACTGGGCAGCAATTCCTTGACATCCCTGCCTGAGGGGGTCTTCAGTGGTTTGTCATCACTCACTACGCTTTATGTGGGTTTCAATTCCCTGACATCCCTGCCTGAGGGGGTCTTCAGTGGTTTGTCATCACTCACTACGCTCGGTCTGAGGGATAATTCCCTGACATCTCTGCCAGCAGGGGTTTTTGATGGTTTGTCAGCACTCACGACGCTATATCTGAATAACAATGATCTGACATCTCTGCCTGCAGGTATCTTTTCTGGGTTATCGTCGCTGACAACACTTAATTTGAAGGGTAACGCTGTCTACCCGATGCCCCTTACAGTGAAGCTGGTAAAAGTTGGAGCAGATCAGTTCCAGTTGGATGTGCCTACCGGTGCGCCATCTGACATGGACTTACCACTTATTGTTGTGAATGGAACTATTAATGGCGGCGTAGAACGTGTCACGATCCCGACAGGCAGTGTGAGAAGCGATGTCCTCACCGTTACCCGTACGCCCGGTACAACAGCTGCAGTCATTGTAGACCTTGAGAGGACAGTGCCGAGTCCTACCGGGGCCGACTACGTTTTCTACAAATCATTCGCTCATTTGGAAATCTTCAGTCCTTTGGCAGGAGCACCCACCCCTGTGACCAAACGCACACCGCAAGTGCTTGACGCTATCGTAGCTGCAGTACCAGAGATAGATCATATCCACCATGATAGAGACATACGTTACCTGATAGGTGGACAGTTTGTAGACAAGAAATATAACATGGGACACTATGTGTCTGAGGCACACCTCGCGGCAATTACGAATCTGGATGTGTTCGGTGTGTCTGGCGGTGCTGACTTAAGCCTCAGCGGTAATTGGTTTAGTCTGCATGGCAACGCTACAGAACTGAAACTCGGTGATTTTGATGGCATGACGAACTTAGCAAAACTCCGCCTTGATGGCAACGAGTTGAGTTCATTGCCAGCGGGTCTCTTTGACAATCTCACCAACCTGACTACGCTCAACCTTAGCAGCAACGAGTTGAGTTCATTACCAGCGGGTCTCTTTGACAATCTCACCAACCTGACATATCTCAACCTATTTGACAATCCGTTGAGTCCACTGCCGGAAGGCTATTTTGATAAACTCACAAATCTAACAACGCTTATCCTACCACCTTTCATCACGCCAACCCCAGTGACGGAAGTGGGTGAGATTACCCTCCCGATCGCTGACCGGACACCGCAGGTGCGCGACGCAATTGTGGCTGCAGCCGGTGTCAATTCTGCCGCCGATGTGACCGCAGCACATCTCGCTGCAATTACGGAATTGGATCTGGAAGCAGAGAATATTGCAGCACTAAAACAAGGAGATTTTGACAATCTTCCCGGTTTGGAATTACTTGTACTAAACGGAACGTTCAATGTCTTGCCAGAAGGTATCTTTGATAGTCTCACCAATCTGAAAAGCCTTGGCATCAGGAGCACTCAGTTGCGTTCATTACCAGCCGGCATCTTTGACAATCTTACAAATCTGATAAACTTTGTCATAGATAACACCCCGTTGCGTTCATTACCAGCTGGCATCTTCGACAATCTCACCAATCTGAAATCACTCGGCATAGTCAACACTCAGTTGAGTTCATTACCAGTCGGCATCTTTGACAATCTTACCAACGTGCCATTCATCTTCCTAAATAATAACCAACTGAGTTCATTACCTGATGGCATCTTTGACAAAGCTACAATGTGGTTATTCCTAAACGACAACCAGTTGAGTTCATTACCTGATGGCATCTTTGAGGGAATTTTTGATGAACCTCCCGACCTTACATTGTTTGGGGGAGTTCCACCGGATCAACTACCGGAGGGAGATTCTGACAGCATAGACTTCACATTTGTTACCCTTGGCGGCAACCTTGTTGACCCGATGCCCCTTACTGTCTCGTTGGAACGGGTTGGTGAAGGTCAATTCAAAGCGGTTGCCCCCGCGGGAGCACCATTTGAACTTGTGCTGCCTATCAGGATTGCAAACGGTAGTATCAACAGGGGTGTAGAGAGTATAACGATCCCCGTAGGCGGTGTGGAAAGCGTTACCTTCACCGTGACCCGTACATCAGGGGCAACCTATGCTACCACAGTAAATATTGGCACATTACCTCAACTACCCTCGGGTCATAGCGGTTATACTCTTGTCAAATCCGATGCCCTTCCGCTGGTGTTCTCAGAACTGGGTGGACAGGTGATCGTTCCTGTGAGTGAACGCACACCAGAGGTGCGTGATGCTATTGTTGCGGCAGTACCAGGTGTGAATTCCGCTGCAGATGTGACTGAAGCACACCTTGCTGCGATTACAAGCCTGGGTTTGGGGCTTAGTAATCCTACGAAGGTAGGCGATTTTGATGGACTCACCGGTCTGACAAGAATTGGAATGGGTACAGATCTAACCTCCATTCCGGTAGGTTTTTTCAATGAACTAAACAACTTAACGTTTTTGGATTGGGAAGATTTACAATTAAGTTCACTGCCAGCCGGAATATTTGACAATCTCCCTAATCTGACACACATGAGTCTTGGTTTTGTACAATTGAGTTCTTTGCCCGATGGTATCTTTGACAATCTCACCAACCTGACAACTTTCTATCTTGGATCATTGCAGTTGAGTTCTTTGCCCGATGGTATCTTTGACAATCTCACCAACCTGACAGTTTTGGATCTTGGATCTCCTAAGTTGAGTTCTTTGCCCGATGGTATCTTTGACAATCTCACCAACCTGACAAGTCTCAGAATATCCCAGACACAAATGTTAACATTGCCTGATGGACTGTTATCTGGCCTATCGTCATTAACAAGCCTCAGTTTTTTTAGTAACGCAGCTGACCCGATGCCTCTCACTATCTCACTGGAGAAGGTTGGTACAGATCAATTCAAGGCAGTTGCACCCACGGGCGCGCCTTTTGATATGGTGCTGCCGATAACCGTTACCGATGGCAGCATTAGCGGTG
The DNA here is from genome assembly GCA_963663765.2 of Candidatus Poribacteria bacterium. GTDB lineage: Bacteria > Poribacteria > WGA-4E > WGA-4E > WGA-3G > MSPOR6. The sequence continues at coordinate 1,064,771 of CAXXUA010000005.1, forward strand.
GTACAACAACTCTTACAATACTCGCAGGCAGCATGGAAAGTGAAGTGCTTACCGTGACACGCACACCCGGTGCAACATACGCTACCACAGTAAATATCGGCATATTTCCAAGTCTACCTGCAAATCATACCGGTTATTCCCTTGTCAAATCCGTTGACCTGCCGCTTACGTTCCCGGAACTGGGTGGACAGGTATTCACCTCAGTCGGCAGTCGTACGTCACAAGTAGCAGAGGCGATCCTCGGTGTTGTCCGTCTAAACGATCCGAACGTCTCCAGTTTCGCAGAAATCACGAATAGTCACCTTACTGGAATTACTGCCTTATATTTGAACGGTAGAAATATCACATCTCTAAAGTCAGGTGATTTTGAGGGACTCAGCAGTTTGGAAGAGCTGCGTCTCCATAGTAATCAACTTACGAGTCTGCCAGAAGACATCTTTAGCGGACTCACTGCACTAACAACACTCACCCTATATGGTAATCAGTTAAGCACGCTACCGCCAGGGATATTTAATGGCTTATCGTCACTGGCAACGCTCCGCTTCGCTCTCAATCAGTTGACGACGTTACCAGCGGATATTTTTTATGGACTTAATTCGTTGACAGATCTGCATATGATTGGGAATCAGTTGTCCGAATTACCGGAAGGTATCTTTGTAGGATTGACAGGACTGACAACCCTCCGTTTAGACAGCAATGCTGTTAATCCTTTACCTCTTACTGTCTCATTGGAAAAGGTTGGCAATGGGCAGTTCAAGGCAGTTGCACCCACGGGCGCACCATTTGATGTTGTGTTGCCGATCAGCGTTACCGATGGCATCATTAGCGGTAGTGCAACAACTCTTACAATACTTGCAGGCAGCGTGGAAAGCGATGTGCTTACCGTAACGCGAACCCCTGACACAACCGGTGCTGTTACCGTGAATATCGGGACATTACCGAGCCTACCATCAACTCACAGTGGATATACCCTTGTCAAATCTGCGGATTTGCCATTAAGCTACCCATTGCCAGAAATCCGTACTTTGATAGGAAGCCGCACACAGCAGGTGCAAGATGCTATTGTCGCAGCGGTGCCGGGTGTGAGCAATGCGGTTGATGTGACCGAAGCACATCTCGCTGCGATTACCTTACTTGACTTTGGCTTCAAAAGTATCAGATCACTTACAGCTGGCGATTTTGATGGACTCACCGCACTGGAATGGCTCAACCTGCCCAACGACACCCAGTTGAGTACGTTGCCAGCGGGTATCTTTGACGATCTTACCGCTTTGACATTGCTTAACCTGTCCCGCATCCAGTTAAGTACGTTGCCAGCGGGCATCTTTGATAAGCTCACCAATCTGAAAAGACTCTACCTAAGCAGCAACCAGCTGAGTTCATTGCCAGCGGGCATCTTTGATAAGCTCACCAATCTGACAGAGATCCATCTGGATGGCAATCCGCTGAGTACGTTGCCGGTGGGTATCTTTAACAGACTCACCGCGCTAACGAAACTCGAACTCCACGACACCCCATTGAGTACGTTGCCAGCGGGTATCTTTAACAAGCTCAGCGATCTGACATTTCTCAATCTGCACAACAATCAGTTGAATTCATTGCCGGTGGGTATCTTTAACAGACTCACCGCACTGACAAACCTTTATTTGTCGGACAACCCAGGTTCCCCATTTTCTCTTACGGTTATATTAGAGAAGGTGGCAAATGGGCAGTTCAAAGCAGTAGCACCCACAGGTGCGCCGTTTGAGATTGTTCTACCACTCACCGTTACCGATGGAAGTATCAACGGAGGGACAACAACGGTCACAATACCCGCTGGCAGCGTGGAAAGCGATGTACTTAGCGTGACACGCACCCCCGGTGCAACTTATGCTACGACAGTAAATATCGGAAACCCATTACCAAGTCTACCTGCAAATCATGGCGGCTATTCCCTTGTCAAATCCGTTGTCCTGCCGCTCGCGTTCCCAGAACTGGGTGGACAAGTATTCACCTCAGTCGGCAGTCGTACGTCACAAGTAGCAGAGGCGATCCTCGGTGTTGTCCGTCTAAATGATCCGAACGTCTCCAGCTTCGCAGAGATCACTAATAGTCACCTTACTGGAATTACTGCCTTATATTTGAACGGTAGAAATATCACATCTCTAAAGTCAGGTGATTTTGAGGGACTCAGCAGTTTGGAAGAGCTGCGTCTCCAAAGTAATCAACTTACGAGTCTACCAGAGGATATCTTTAGCGGACTCACTGCACTGCAAACGCTCACCCTATGGAGTAATCAGTTAACCACACTACCGCCAGGGATATTTAATGGCTTATCGTCACTGGCAACGCTCCGCTTCGGTTACAATCAGTTAACGACGTTACCAGCGGATATTTTTTACGGACTTAATTCGTTGACAGATCTGCGTATGATTGGGAATCAGTTGTCCGAATTACCGGATGGCATCTTTGCAGGACTGACAGGACTGACAAGGCTCAGTTTAGACAACAATGCGGTTGATCCTTTACTTCTTACTGTCTCATTGGAAAAGGTCAGCACGGATCAGTTCAAGGCAGTGGCACCCACTGGCGCACCGTATGAGATGGTGCTGCCTCTCGCTTTAACGAACGGTCGCGTCAGTGGTGGCGCAACTACGAGCACGATCCCTGCAGGCAGCGTGGAAAGCGATGTGCTTACCGTAACCCGCACGCCCGATACAACTGGGACAGTCGCCGTCAATATTGGGGCATTACCAAGTCTACCTGCAAATCATACCGGCTATTCTCTTGTCAAATCTGCTGATTTACCACTCAGCTACGCCTTGCCAGAAGTTCGTTCTTTGATAGGGAGTCGCACGCCGCAGGTGCGCGATGCTATTGTCGCAGCGGTGCCGGGTGTGAATTCTGCTGCAGATGTGACCGCAGCACACCTTGCAGCGATTAGGATTCTAACTTTATCAAATCAGTCAATTATCTCTCTGAAAGATGGTGATTTTGATGGTCTCACTACACTAAAAGAGCTCTTACTGCATGAAAACAGCATCATAGATATATCGCCACTTGCGGGTTTGACATCTCTGACAAATCTCGATTTAGCCTTTAACGACATCACAGATCTATCGCCACTTGCGGGTTTGACATCACTGACAAGGTTCTCTCTGCAAGCTAACAGTAGCATCATAGATCTATCGCCACTTGCGGGTTTGACATCACTGACAACGCTCGATCTGTCCGATAACAGCCTTACAGATATATCGGCACTTGCGGGATTGACCGCACTGACAACGCTTGAGCTAGACAGAAACAGCCTTACAGATATATCGGCACTTGCGGGATTGACCGCACTGACAACGCTTGAGCTAAACAGTAACAACCTCACTGATATATCACCACTTGCAAGTTTGACCGCATTGACATGGCTCAGATTGGCCGATAACAGCATCATCGATTACGGACCGCTCCGTAGACTCATAGCAGTCATTAAGGCAGCTGGTAGAAGTTTAAACCTTGATATTACAATTCCAAGCCTACTCGCTGGACACACGCCTGCTGTGCGTGATGCTATAGTTGCAGCGGTACCGGGCGTGAACAATGCAGCTGATGTGACCAAATCACATCTCGCAGCGATTACGAACCTGAATCTGCAAAGCAAGTCTATCACATCTCTAAAGTCAGGTGATTTTGCTGGACTCACCGCATTAGAAGAACTTCTTCTATATAGTAATCAGATAAGTTCATTACCTGAAGACATTTTTGACGGACTGTCCGCACTGAGAACGCTTAATTTGTTTAATAACCGACTCAGTAGTCTCCCCGATGGACTTCTTGAAGGGCTTACATCACTGACAACGCTCCGTTTAAATGGTAACGCGGTTAATCCTATACCCCTTATCGTGACACTGAGAATGGTGGCGGAAGGACAATTCAAAGCAGTCGCCCCAAAGGGGGCACCCTTTGATATTGTGGTACCGATCAGTGTTTCCAATGGTAGCCTAAGCGGCGGGGCAACGAGTGTCACCATCCCTACAGGCAGTGTGGAAAGCGATGTGATTACCGTGACACGCACACCCGGTGTGACATTTGCGGTGAGTGTGGATATTGGAACGTTGCCGGGGATACCTACTGATCATTACGGTTATAGCCTTGTCAAATCGGCAAATCTGCCTATAGAGCTTATCAGTGAGGTTATCCCCATTGTTCTCGTAGACAAGGGTGTCTGTAAGGTCGGTGACATTCTGACAATTGGTGAAAGCTGCACTTACCCGGACACAGATGCGGTTTTCTCTGTGATCGCTGATGGTAGGTCTCAATGGAACATTCCAGGATTACCGGATTGGCTTGCGACGTTTGTCAATAGAATATCTATTAATGATTCAATGAGTATCACTTCAACTGTCAACGGTAAGACCTACCGATTCGAGGCGAGAGCCGTTGAGAACGATTCTTGGCAGATAGACCAGATCGGAGATAGAACGCGAGAATCAATAGCCTCAGGTATCAATATTCCTGATGCCAATTTGCGTACCAAAATAGAAGCTGCGCTGAGTAAATCATCGGGTGACACAATTACCATTACAGAGATGGAAACGTTAACATCGCTCAATGGACAGGATTCCTCTATTAGTGATCTAACAGGTCTTGAGACGGCTACAAACCTCACTACTTTGAAACTCGGTGACAATACTATTTCAGATATATCAGTACTCAGAAGCTTGACGAAACTAACAGAGTTGCAGCTATGGGATAACCGAATCTCTAATCTATCCGATTTATCAGGATTGACAAATCTGACGAAGTTATACTTGTGGGGGAATAGTATTTCGGATATTTCACATTTATCCAGATTGACAAGTCTTACACATCTGCGCCTCGGTGAAAACAACATCTCAAATATATCAACTGTGTCAAACTTAACGAACCTAACGCAGCTATATCTGAATGAGAACACTATAACAGATATTTCTGCGGTTGCAGGCTTAACGAACTTAACAGAACTCGTCATCGGCAGTAACACAATAGCAGATATAACAGCTGTTCAGAACCTAACGAACCTTGAATGGTTAGATATGCCGAACAACGAAATATCCGATATATCCGCAGTTCAAAATCTAACGTCACTGGTAGAGTTATATTTTGCAAATAATGCTGTCTCCGATGTATCTCCGTTATTGTCAAACACGGGGTTTGACGCAAATACAGAGATTGATATTACCGGTAATCCATTAAGTTATCCATCAATCTATTCACACATACCCGCGCTGCAGGCGAAAAATGTATATGTAGACTTTGACAACCGAGTGGCGACCGTACCAGTGAAAATGTCGGGCGATACACAACAAGACAACACCAATGCCACGCTTGCACAACCGTTTATTGTTGAAGTGAAAGATTCGAGTAGTGTCGTTTTTGCGGGAGTGCCTGTCACTTTTGCTATTACGGCAGGTGGTGGCACACTCAGTGCAACAAACACCACAACCGATGTGAACGGTAGAGCACAAAGCACATTGACACTTGGCGATACCGCTGGCATAAATACCGTTAGCGTTAGTGTGCCGGGTGTCACGCAGACGATTACATTTACTGCGACCGCTACTTCACAACAAGTGACAGGCATTAACATCCCCGATGGCAAACTACGTGCTAAAATAGCATCCGCACTCGGCAAAACATCCGGTGAACCAATAACTGCTACGGAGATGGCGACGTTAACATCGCTCAACGGACAAGATTCGTCAATCAGCGATTTGACAGGACTTGAGACCGCAACAAACCTGACAACACTCAAACTTGGAGACAACACAATATCTAACATCTCCGCAATATCCGGATTGACGAACCTCACGGAGTTGCAGTTATGGGATAACCGAATCTCTAATCTATCCGACTTATCAGGATTGACTAATCTGACAAAGTTATACTTGTGGGGGAATAGCATTTCTGACATATCTCACTTATCAGGATTGACAAGCCTCACACATCTGCGTCTCGGTGAGAACAACATCTCAAATATATCTACTGTTTCAAACTTAACAAACCTAACGCAGCTGTATCTGAATGAGAACAGTATAACCGATATTTCAGCGGTAGCAGGATTAACAAACCTCACAGAACTACGAATCGGCGACAACACTATATCGGATATAACACCTGTTCAGAATCTAACAAACCTTGAATGGTTAGATATACCGAATAACAGCATTTCGGATATATCCGCAGTCCAAAATCTAACGTCACTGACAGAGTTGTATTTTGCAAATAATGCTGTCTCCGATCTATCTCCTTTAGTGTCAAACACGGGGTTTGACGCAAATACAGAGATTGATAGTACCGGTAATCCATTAAGTTATCCATCAATTTATACACACATACCCGCGCTACAAGCGAAGGATGTGTATATTGACTTTGACAACCGAGTGGCGACCGTACCTGTGAAAATATCGGGCGATACACAATCGGGGGAAACCGGTGCAACACTTACACAGCCATTTATCATTGAAGTGAAAGATTCGGGTAGTGTCGTTTTTGCGGGAGTGCCTGTAACGTTTGCTATTACGGCAGGCGGTGGCACACTTAGTGCAACAAACACCACAACCGATATAAAAGGAAGAGCACAAACCACATTGACACTTGGAGATACCGATGGCACAAATACCATTAGTGTCAGTGTGCCGGGTGTCACGCAGACGATTACATTTACTGCGACAGCAACCGCACCGGTAGTTGTTTACATTACCCCTGTTGGTGACCGAACATCACAAGTAGCACAAGCAATCCTCGGTGTCGTCCGTTTAGACTATCCGACCGTCTCCAACTACGCGGAGATTACTGCTACACACATTGCTTCACCAACAACGTTATATCTGAATAACAAAAATATTACTATTCTGAAATCAGGTGATTTTGATGGACTTACCGGCTTAGAAGACCTCCGTCTTAATAATAATCAATTAACTTCTCTACCTTCAGATATTTTTTCTGGACTAACCGCACTGATAAATCTCAATCTGTTTAACAACAAGTTGAGTAGCCTACCTGATGGCATATTTGAAGGATTGACATCGCTGACAAAAATCCGGTTGGCACGCAATACAGTTGATCCACTTCCAGTTACCGTATCATTGGAAAAAGTTGCAGAAGGTCAATTCAAAGCGGTTGCACCCACGGGTGCCCCGTTTACTATTGTGTTGCCGATTAACGTTGCTAACGGAAGTATCACGGGGAGTGCAACAACGCTCACAATTCCGCAAGGTAGTTTGGAAAGCGATATCCTCAACGTAACACGCACCTCAGGTACAACGGCTAATGTTACCGTTGATATTGGAACGTTGCCGAGTCTACCGCGCAACCACTTCGGGTACACGCTTGCTAAATCTGATGACCTACCGTTGGCAGTTATCACAAGTGTCAACACTGCCCCTGTATTTACGGACGGCACATCTGTCACCCGCACCGTAGCAGAAAATACCGCTGCAGCCGTGAATATCGGCACACCGATCGCTGCTACGGATGCAAATAACGATACCTTGACTTACACACTCAGCGGTACGGATGCGAGTGCGTTTGATATTGATAGTACCACTGGACAACTGAAAACGAAGGCAACTCTTGACTATGAAACAAAGTCCACATATACGCTAACAATCACCGTTTCGGATGGCAGTCTCACGGATACAATCACGGTTACTATCAACATCACCGACATAGACGAAGCTGTAGTAGTTGATCCACCAACGACAAACGTCGCTCCTACATTTACAGATGGTGAAAGCACGACACGCATTATATTAGAAAACACACCAGCAAACACAAACATCGGAAATCCTGTGAACGCAACGGACGAAAATAACGATACGTTGACATACGCCGTCGGTGGTGTTGATGCCGCCTCGTTTGATATTGATAGCACAACAGGTCAGCTCAAAACAAAAGCATCGCTTGACTATGAAACCAAACGCGTCTATTCAGTTACCATCACCGCCGCCGATGATGAACTTTCGGATGCGATCACAGTGATTATCAGCATCATTGACGTAAACGATACTGTTGTAAGTGTCGGATTTGTGCCGGTTGCGAATCGCACGTCACAGGTGCGAGATGCAATCGTTGCTGCCGTACTGAACGTGACAGATGCTGCATCTGTTACCGAATCACAGGTCGCTGCTATTACAAGTCTCAATCTACGCAGTATGGGTATTTCATCGCTCAAAACAGGTGATTTCTCTGGGATGACAGCACTGACAACGCTAAATCTGTTTAGAAACCAACTCTCCGAACTGCCACCAGGGATATTTGATGGATTAACAGCATTGACAAATCTGCGATTAGGTGGCAACGTTGTTGACCCGCTTCCGATTATCGTGTCACTACAAAGTGTCGGTTCAGGCGAGTTCAAGGCAGTGATTACGACAGGGGCACCGTTTAGTATGGTGTTGCCGATCACTGCCACGGACGGGAGTATTAGTGGCGGCATAACGAGTGTTACGATTCCACAAGGTAGTTCAGAAAGCGCGTCCTTTACGGTTATCGGCACTTCCGCTAAAGTGTCTTTCGGATCTTTACCTGGATTGCCAAGTAATCATTTCGGTTATACGTTCGCACAATCCACTGTATGTAACCGCACAACTGAAGTGGCAGATGCTATCGCGAAAGCGATAGGTGTTAGCGATTGCAGCGATGTGACAGAGGTTGACCTCGCTACGATTACACGACTTGACTTGTCAGGTGCATCCATTACAACCTTGCAGACTGGCGACTTTGATGGTATGGTTTCTCTACAAACGCTCTACCTGGAGAACAACGAACTCACCAGTCTACCAAACGGCATTTTTAACGACTTGGTATCAATGACTTTCTTATCACTAAATGAAAACAAGCTGACGACTTTGCCAAGTGCTATCTTTAGCAAATTAACCTCACTAACACACCTTGATATATTTGATAACGATTTGAGTTCGTTACCGAACGGTGTTTTTACTGGATTGTCCGCCCTCAGTTCATTATCTCTGAAAGATAACGAACTGGTATACCTACCGGGCACTATATTCAGTGGATTGTCATCTCTAACTTCACTTTCGTTATCAAACAACAAACTGACATCAATAACAGACGGGATTTTTGATGGTCTAACGCAGCTAAGTCAGCTCCATCTGAGTTTGAACCCAAATGCAAATACACTGTTGTCGTTAAGAGTATCGCTTCAGAAGGTAGGAACGAACAGTCTTAAAGCTGTTGTCCCCAGTGGGGCACCATTTACGATGACAATCCCGGTCAAGATCACGAATGGCGTTTTAGAAGATGGGGCAACGACAATCACGATTCCGATAGGCACGGTTGAAAGCCAACCTTTGACAATCACGCGCACGGCAGGTGCCGTCGCTGCTGTTACAGCGGATATCGGTACTGTATTACCGCGTCTACCCTCAAATCACAACGGATATGCTCTTGTCAGATCACGCACCTTGCCGTTAGAAGTGCTGCCCTCGCTGAACTCACCACCAGTGTTCACAGAAGGCACAAGCACAACCCGCACAATCTCGGAGAATACAGCAACAGGCATAAATATCGGTGATGCTATTACCGCCACCGATGTTAATACAGCTGACACCCTGACATATACGTTGAGCGGGACGGATGCAGCAGCGTTTGATATTAATAGCACAACTGGACAACTCACAACAAAGGTAGCTCTTGACTATGAAACTAAAAACGCTTATTCGGTTACGCTAACCGTTTCTGATAGTATTGCAACGGATACGATTGGCGTTACAATCAATATCTCTAATGTCAACGAACCACCTGTATTTGCTACAGGCAGTCCAACAACGCATACTGTGGCAGAGAATACAGCGTCGGGTGAAAATATCGGCACAGCATACAGTGCTACCGATGTGGATGGCGACACGTTAACCTACACTCTCGGTGGGACCGATGCCAACGTCTTTAGTATTGAAAGAACCACTGGACAGTTGAAAACGCGTTCGGCACTCGACTACGAAACAAAACCCACCTATACCCTAACGATTACTGTCTCTGATGGTAGCCTCACCGATACAATTACTGTCACTATCAACGTCACCGATGTGGACGATACCCCAACGTTAAACGTCTCAACTGCGGCACCGTTGACAGAAGCGACACTGCATGGCAGCGTTGTCACACTCACGCTCAGCAAGGGCATCTATCACACTAACTGGAATTATGTCAATAGGAATGTGGAGGTATCAGGTATTACTGGGGTAACAATTAGATCACAGAGTTTGGATCGCGTCAGTGACACGAAGGCTACAGTTGAACTTGAGTTTAACGGCGACATCACCACCGATGGCACCCTGACTTTCACTGTGGGTGCAGGTGCCCTCGCCAACTACACGGGTTCTGCTCTTACCGCACAAATAAGCGTCAGCAGTATCACAGAACCTCCCACATCACTAAATGTCACAGCTGCTGCTCCTTTGACAGAGGCAACACTCAATGAGAGCGTTGTCACCCTCACGCTTAGTGGTGCTACTTATCACATCAACTGGAATTATGTCAATAGGAATGTGGCGGTATCAGGTATTACCGGGGTAACAATTAGATCGCAGAGTTTGGACCGCGTCAGTGATACGAAGGCTACAGTTGAACTTGAGTTTAACGGCGACTTCGACACCGATGGCACCCTGACCTTCACTGTGGGTGCAGCTGCACTCGCCAACTACACTGGTCCTGCTCTTACCGCACAAATAAGCGTCAGCAGTATCACAGAACCTCCCACATCACTAAATGTCACAGCTGCTGCTCCTTTGACAGAGGCAACACTCAATGAGAGCGTTGTCACCCTCACGCTTAGTGGTGCTACTTATCACATCAACTGGAATTATGTCAATAGGAATGTGGCGGTATCAGGTATTACCGGGGTAACAATTAGATCGCAGAGTTTGGACCGCGTCAGTGATACGAAAGCCACAGTTGAACTTGAGTTTAACGGCGACATCACCACCGATGGTATCCTGACCTTCACTGTGGGTGCAGCTGCACTCGCTAACTATAATGGTCCTGCTCTTACCGCACAAATAAGCGTCAGCAGTATCACAGAATCTCCCACATCACTAACTACCTCCACGGCATCCCCGTTAACAGAGGCGACGTTACATGGGGGTATCATCACACTCAACCTCAACGGTCTCACTTTTGATCACTCCAAATTCACAATCAGAGATGCAATAACACTATCCGGCATTTCTGACGTTACCGTAGACACGTTTGATGTGGATCGGGTGAGTGATACGCAAGCCACCTTTGAACTGACATTTGATGGTAATATGACAAGTGACAGCATCCTGACCATCTCTTTGGGGGCAAATGCGATTAATGACTATGATGGTGATGCTTTAACTTCACAAATGTCTGTCACTGCTGTTACGGAGTCAATAACCACATCAACCACATCACCATTGACAAAGGCAGCCTTAGATGAGAGCGTTGTCACACTCACGCTCAGTGGTAGGAAATTTGAAGCATACAATTCAGTGATTAGACCAGCTGTGTCTGTCTCTGGCATATCAGGTGTTACCGTTGGCACATACGACATAGATCGCAAAAGCGATACGGAAATCACCGTTGAATTGACGTTTGATGGAGACATCACCACAGACGGCACACTCACCTTTACCGTCGGTGCGAATGCGATCGTAGGTTACAATGGTCCCGCACTTACTGTGCAAGTCTCTGTGTCTGCTGGCACGGAAACACCCGTAGACCCTATAACACCTGTCCAACCGAGCACACCGACGTTGAGTATTTCAACGGCAAACCCACTCACAGAGGCAACATTGCATGGGGGTATCATCACATTCAACCTCAGCGGTGGCACATTTGAAAGGTCAATTTTCACAATCAAAGAGGCGATGACGCTTACTGGCATTTCTGGTGTTACCGTAGGCACATTCGGTGCGGATCGTGTCAGTGATACGCAAGTCACTGTTGAACTTGCATTTAATGGGAATATGACAACGGATAGCACACTCACAATTTCTGTAGGAGCAGGTGCGATTAAGGATTATGATGGTACTACATTTACTGCACAAATACCAGTCACAGCCAACACTGAGTCCGTAGTCGCTTCAACCGCTGCGCCGTTGACAGAGACAACGTTAGATGAGAGCGTTGTCACGCTCACACTCAGCGGTGCCAAATACGCCAGTTCTATTTTTGACATTAGAGGTGCGGTAACTGTCTCTGGCATATCAGGTGTAACATTCCCTTTCCACCAACCAGACCGAGAAAGTGATACTAAAATTACGATTGAACTGGAATTTGATGGTGATATGACAAGTGATGGCACCCTCACCTTTACCGTCGGTGCGGGTGCTATCGCAGGATATAATGGTCCCGCTCTTACAGCACAAGTGTCTGTCTCTGCCACAAGTACAACAACCCCAGCAAACCGTGCGCCAGTATTTAGCGATGGTAGCAGCACCACGCGCTCTATAGCAGAAAACACCGCATCGGCTGTAAATATCGGCAATGCCGTTGCTGCCACAGATGCGGATACAGGTGATACGCTCAACTATACACTTGGTGGCACCGATGCCGCATCGTTTGATATTGTCAGCAGTTCGGGGCAGCTACAAACTAAAGCTACACTTGACTACGAAACGAAGACATCCTTCTCCGTCATCGTCTCTGTTACGGATGGTAGTGGCACGAGTGATAGCATCACCGTGACAATCAATATCACTGACATAAACGAAGATATTCCAAACCGTGCGCCAGTATTTACCGAAGGTAGCAGCACCACGCGCTCAGTAACAGAAAACACGGCATCAGGTGTAAATATCGGCAATCCTATATCTGCGACAGATGCGGATGGGAATACGCTCACCTATAGTCTTGGTGGCACAAATGCATCAGCGTTTAGCATTGTCAGCAGTTCAGGGCAGCTACAAACAAATGCTCCCTTGGATTATGAAACCAAGACTTCCTACTCTGTCATCGTCTTTGTCTCTGATGGGAATGGTGGAACAGATAGCATTACAGTCACAATTAATATCACTGATGTGTCTGAGACACAGACAACTACAAATGACACACCATCCATCAGTGTTTCTGCGGATACGACATTAACAGAAGCAACACTTGATGGCACGGAGGTTACCCTCACGCTAACAGGTGGCACTTATGAAAGCTCATTCTGGAATTATCAAAAGGTATCTGTCTCTGGGATCACAGGAGTGACTTTTGATGACTTTTTTGATGTTGACCGGGCGAGTAGCACAGAACTCACAGTCGAACTGACATTTGATGGGAACATGACCACCGATGGCACACTGACCTTCACCGTTGAGTCGGATGCTATTGTGGATTATGACGGTTCGGCACTGACTGCACAAATATCAGTCTCCGCAGTCAGTGAGTCAGTCACCGCTTCGCCATCTACATTGACCGAGGCGACACTTGATAGCATAGAGGTTACCCTCACGCTCAGCGGACGGATATTTGAGCGATCTATTTTTGACATTAGAGATGCTGTGTCAGTCTCAGGTATTTCGGGTGTAACATTCCCGTGGCACGACCCGGATAAAGATAGTGATACCGAAATCACCATGGAACTGGAATTTGGTGGAGATATGACAAGTGATGGCACACTCACCTTTACCGTCGGTGCGGATGCCATCGCGGGATACAACGGTCCCGCACTCACAGCGCAAGTATCTGTCACCGCGAGCCGAGTGAACGCGCTTGGAGCAAACTTCCCAAATCCATTCAATCCTGAAACATGGATACCTTATAAGTTGGCAAAGGATGCGGAGGTCACACTGCATATCTACGCTGTGAATGGCACATTGGTACGGACGTTGGCACTCGGGCATCAACCCGCGGGTATGTACCAAAGTCGTAGTCGCGCTGCGCATTGGGATGGTAAAAACGAGTTCGGTGAGTCTGTCGCAAGTGGTGTGTATTTCTATACGCTTACCGCAGGCGATTTTTCTGCGACGCGTAAAATGTTGATACGGAAGTAACATTTAACCCATAAGCATGGAAGGGTGTTATCTTATACTCTTCCATCCAATAACCCGATTGCACGTCGCAATCAAAAATTTATAAAAGGAATATGCGATGAAAACTTTAGTTATGTATCGAAAATTTCTAACGACATCTATATTTACTTTACTTGTTTCCCTTGTCTTACCTATAGCACCTGCTTCGGCAACTGAATTCGAGCTAGGAACACAATTCGGATTTACCCAATTACATCAAGAGTCCTCTTCAAGTATATTGTATCTACAGGCGCCCACAGGAGAAATAGGTGATGCCGGAGCCTCACCTTACCTAACTTTTTTTCCTCATAAGCAGTTTGCTATTAGTCCTACATTCAGTTTTGCACAGGTAACAAGTTCTTACACGTATTTGGAAGAAAGTATAAGCTCTAGTACAAGTGGGCTCTACTTAGGAAGTAAATTTCACCTTTTTCTTCGTGGGCATGAAGTGTCTAATCCTTACTTATTTAGTAAAGTGTCCATAACCACTACATTTAGTGAAAATAGTGACAATGAATCAATATATGCTGTCGGTGTGGGAGCTGGTTATCAATGGCACATTGCACCTGTTTATTTCCTTCGGTTGGAAGGACAGTATCACCGTATAATTGATGAAGATGACCATTCCAACGCGTATTCAGTTACCATGGGTATCGGTGTTCGGTTTTGGGGTGCTGATAACCCCGCACCCTGAGATAACATGCGGTAGCGATTTTTCTGCAACGCGCAAGATTTAGGCTACACGCAAGATGTTGATACGGAAGTAACATTTAACCCATAAGCATGGAAGGGTGTTATCTTATACTCTTCCATCCAATAACCCGATTGCACGTCGCAATCAAAAATTTATAAAAGGAATATGCAATGAAAACTTTAGTTATGTATCGAAAATTTCTAACGACATCTGTATTTACTTTACTTGTTTCCCTTGTCTTACCTATAGTTCCTGCTTCAGCAACTGAATTCGAGGTAGGAACACAATTCGGATTTACCCGAGTACTTGCAGAGGAATCTTCAAGTGGATTTGGATATTCCTCTTCAGGTATTACGTATCTACAGGCACCCACAGGAGAAATAGGTGATGCCGGAGCCTCACCTTACCTAACTTTTTTTCCTCATAAGCAGCTTGCTATTAGTCCTGCATTCAGTTTTCTAATGGAAGCGGGATCTACAACTGGGCTCTACTTAGGAAGTAAATTTCACCTTTTTCTTCTTGGTCATGAAGTGTCTAATCCTTACTTATTTAGTAAAGTGTCCATAACCACTACAGTTTATGAAAATGGTTACAATAAATTAATATATGCTGTCGGTGTGGGAGCTGGTTATCAATGGCACATTGCACCTGTTTATTTCCTTCGGTTGGAAGGACAGTATCACCGTATAATTGATGAAGATGACCATTCCAACGCGTATTCAGTTACCATGGGTATCGGAGTTCGGTTTGGGAGTGTTGATAACCCCACACCCTGAGAAAACGTGCGGTAGCGATTTTTCTGCTACGCGCAAGATGATTTAGACTACACGCAAATTGTTGATTCGGTAGTAATTACCTTTCTCTTGTAGGCCGAGGTCTTATACATCGCCCTACAAGAGAGTTTATAAGGAAACAGAAGTATGCACCCGAAAATTAGAGTTTCAATTCTAATAGTTGTCTTGCTTGTGACATCGATTGCCCTCATCAGTTGTGGGGCTTTTGAAGAGGAAAACAGTCAACCAGCAATTGGATCCATAACCGATAAAACACTTGATGTAGGTGACGAAACAACAGCGGAAGTCAACATCACCGATGCAGATATTGAGGATACACATATTATTAGTGCATCTTCTGAGGATGGGAACGTTGCGACTGTTTCAGTTGACGCAGCAGTTATTACCATTACAGGAAAAACGGAAGGGATAACGACAATCACAGTCTCCGTCACCGACGACAGTGGACAGGACAATGCGGCAGCAACACCGGTAACGTTTAAGGTCACTGTCAATGAACCGCTACCGCCACCACCGATTAGAGCGAATCGGGTTTGCGAGGTTGGGATGACGTTGGGACCGGGTGAAAGTTGTGGTTATGGACCGCTTGTTGTGTTTTCTGTTCGTGAGGATGGCTCTGCATGCAGAGCCAGTTCAGAACTTATTTATCACAATGTATTCGGTATTGACGTACGGATTAACAATCCAAGTATATGTGGCGATCACGATATAGACGAAGATGACTTCTTCAATACCAATTTCTCTGCTGGCAAAAATGAAGACGGAACTTGGACGATAAAGAAAGTTCCGGCATTCAATATTTACTAATCCCGAAAATCTATAAATTTAGTGAATCTTGCTTCAGAACCCGCTGGTCTCTATTATAGTGAAATCCAAAAATATGTCTACACTCCCTGGTAGATGCGGTTTCTAACCAATGCAGAATACCATACGCGTATTCTGCCGGATTTATACAGGTTCGGTTAGGAAACCGAACCTACCGTCGTGTATAAGTAATTATGGATTTTACTATAAAACCGTTCCCATGGCTGTCCTTGCAGAGTCTACAATACATAATTGCCGAAGGTTGATTTTTGATTATTAACAAGTTTTTCACAAGTTAGCGACCCAATAACATTCGCTAATCACAATTTCGATAATGAAAAACAATGAGTCGGTTTTTAGGTGGCAACTTAGGTTGTCAACCGGCATTTCTTTCACTTGTAAAGAGTGGGTGTGCACGAAAGTCTTTCTGCCCACTACAACAGCAAGGAGCCACTTCGCATTGAAATCGAATACTTGTATTCTGACAAATTGCTATTCAAAAAAGGAGAACGAATCTCATGAAAAAGATGACATCTTTACCGTTAACCTTACTTATTATTTTATTCATCAGTTTACAAACCACTTTCGCACAGGTAACCCTTGAAGGGCATACAGATGCTGTCAGTTCTGTGTCGTTTTCACCGGATGGCACTATCCTCGCCTCTAGATCTTATGATGACACGGTGAGGTTATGGGATGTGGCGACAAAACAAAATATCGCTACACTTCGTAGTGTCAGTTCTGTGTCGTTTTCACCGGATGGCACTATCCTCGCCTCCGGGTCTAATGATGGCACGATAAAGTTGTGGGATGTGGCGACAAAACAAAGTATCGCCACCCTTGAAGGGCATACGGATGAAGTTAGTTCAGTGTCGTTTTCACCGGATGGCACTATCCTCGCCTCCGGGTCTTATGATGCTACATCCGGGTCTTATGATGCTACGGTGAAGTTGTGGGATGTGGCGACAAAACAAGATATCGCCACCCTTGAAGGGGATACGATTTATGTTAGAACAGTGTTGTTTTCGCCGGATGGAACGCTTCTCGCATCTGCATCTTCTGATGACACAGTGAAGTTGTGGGATGTGACGACAGGCACAAATATCGCTACACTCCAAGGGCATACGGATGAAGTTAGTTCTGTGTCGTTTTCACCGGATGGCACTATCCTCGCCTCCACGTCATGGGATGACACGGTGAAGTTGTGGAATGTGGCGACACACGAAAATATCGCCACCTTTGAAGGGCATACGGATCTTGTGGGTTCAGTATCGTTTTCGTCGGATGGCACGCTGCTCGCTTCCATAGACGGATCTTTTTTTAATAGCACGGTGAAGTTGTGGGATGTGGCGACACACGAAAATATCGCTACACTTGAAGGGCATACGAGTGATATCAACTCAGCGTCGTTTTCACCGGATGGCACGCTACTCGCTTCTGGGTCTTTTACAGTGAAGTTGTGGGATGTGGCGACACACGAAAATATCGCTACACTTGAGGGACATTCGGATTATGTCTTGTCAGTATCTTTTTCACCGGATGGGAGAACCCTCGCTTCCGGTTCGTTGGATAACACTGTGAAGTTGTGGAACATAACCGAGTTGACAAGCACCTTGGGAATAGTCTCCGGTAATAACCAAGAAGGTATAATCAACACTGTACTATCGAACCCCTTTGTCGTTGAAGTGAGAGATCGGGACAATAATCCCGTCCCAGATGCTCAAGTCACGTTTACGGTCACCGCCGGTGAGGGGCAGCTGAGTGGGAAATCAACAGTTGACGTAACAACGGATGACAATGGCAGGGCAGCACAAACGCTTACTCTTGGTACCAAACTGGGGACAAACTCTGTTAAAGTATCTGTTGGAAACGAGTTGGTGACGTTTAATGCTGTAGGCATCTCACGATACAAATTGGAGCTAATATCCGGTAATTACCAACTTGGAAAGTTCGGCACAGCATTGGAAGGACCACTCGTGGTGGAGGTAAGAGATTGGCAGGGCAACCTTTTGCCCGATACGCAAGTAACGTTCACAGTTACTGGTGGAGATGCCCTACTGAATGGGGAATCCATGAAAGTAGAGACAACCACTGATGTAAACGGCCGCGCTGCCCAAACACTTGTTCTTGGCTACACAGTATATAACAAGGTAGTGGTATCAATCGGACATGAGTCGGTGGAATTTTCTGTTACAGGAAACTCACCATCCCTTAGTCGCACATTATTCACTGGTTCCGAAAAAAGGAAAAGTTACACAGATATCTCACCCGATGGGAAAACACTCGCTTTTACTTCAAATGACACGAATGTGGTGGAGTTGTGGGATGTGGAAACACACACATCTAAAGCTACATTTGACGGGCATACGGATTCTGTTTGGACAGTATCTTTTTCACCGGATGGCACACTGCTGGTGTCGGGTTCTGCAGATACCACAGTGAAGTTGTGGGATGTAGAAGCCCAGGTAAACATCGCTACGTTTGAGGAGCATACGTCCGGTGTGGATTCTGTAGCGTTTTCTCCTGATGGGACACTCCTCGCTTCAGGTGGATGGAATGGTGTTGTCAAAGTATGGGATGTGGATACAAAACAAAATATCGCTACGTTTGAAGGGCATGATACCGACGTGCTTGAAGGATGGTTCAGTGGTTGGTTCACGCCTGTTGCTTTTTCACCTGATGGGAGACTCCTTGTATACGGTGCAGCAGAGGATATCAATTTATGGGATGTGGAAACAAAACAAAATATTGCAACTATTACGGCACATCCAGATGGAGTTGTTTCACTGTCGTTCTCACCTGATGGCACAATGCTCGCGTCCAATTCCGCAGATGTCATCAAGTTGTGGAATGTGGAAACACGCGAAAATATCTCCACAAGTATTCCTGAGGTTAACGACAGCATTTTATCAATTGCGTTTTTTCCCAATGACACAATTCTCGCTTTTAGCCTGTTACGTCGTGTGATATTGTGGGACGTAGTGCAAGATACCCCCATCGCAATCCTTGAAGGACATACAGATAATGTGTGGTCTATATCGTTTTCCCCGGATGGATTACTGCTTGCATCCAGCTCAAGCGATGGAATAGTCAAGTTGTGGGATACGGCAGAGGCAAAATCACCCCAACCTGCAAAACTGACGAAAATATCGGGCGAAGCACAGCAGGGATGGATGGGGATACCGTTGCCGAATCCCCTTGTCGTTGAAGTGAGAGATCAATATAACAATCTTAACCCTGGTGGTCAAGTAGAGTTCTCAGTTACGGAAGGCGGTGGCAAGCTCAATGGACAATCCGACTTTGAGCGTGTAACAGCTGATGCTGATGGCAGAGCCAGGATCTCACTAACCATCGGACACACTCTGGTTAATACCGTTGAAGCGACTCCGCTTGGGGGTTCACTTGCTCGGAACCAGTCAGTAGTGTTTACCATAACCCTCTCACCCTACATATTTTCATCACTCCAAGCGCACAGTGAGGCTGTGTATGATTTATCGTTATCGCCTGATGGGAAAACCTTCGCCACAGGTTCATCGGATAACACGGTGAAGTTGTGGGATATGGAAACAAAAGAATATATCGGTACGTTGGAAGGACATTCGAATTACATTAATGCTGTCTCATTTTCACCTGATGGCATCCGCCTTGCCTCCTGCTCGGGGGATAATACGGTGAGGTTGTGGGATATGGAAACGCATACTGAAATTGCTACGTTGGGTGGGCACGAAAGGAGTGTATTGGGTATAGCGTTTTCACCCGATGGCACACGTCTCGCATCCGGTGGCAGAGCAGAACTTACCGATGCTGACGGTCAGGTGAAACTATGGGATGTGGATACACACACGCATATCGCTACACTTGAAGGGCATACGGGTTTGGTCTGGTCAGTAGCGTTTTCATCTGATGGCGAGACACTCGCCACAGCTTCATCTGATACCACAGTGAAGTTGTGGGATGTGGATACACACACAAATATCACTACACTTGAAGGGCATGAAGATTCAGTTTTGTCAGTAGCGTTTTCACTCGATGGGAAAACCCTCGCTACTGGTTCATCTGATAACACGGTGAAGTTGTGGGATGTGGATACACGCACAAATATCGCCACACTTGAGGGACATACAGGAACTGTCTGGTCTGTAGCCATTTCATCTGATGGCAAGACACTCGCCACAGCTTCATCTGATGCCACAGTGAAGGTCTGGGATGTGGATACGCACACGAATATCGCTATACTTGAGGAGCATACCGAAATTGTTTGGTCAGTAGCGTTTTCTCCCGATGGAAAAACTCTTATATCCGGGTCAGGAGATGGCACTGTGAAGTTCTGGGATATGTCATCTATCTTCACATCCCTATTGACACCTAACTCTCTTGCTGCGGATGTCAATGGGGATGGTGTAGTTAACATGGCGGATATGGTGTTAGTCGCATCAAATTACGGACAGACAGGGGAAAATGCTGCGGATATAAATGGGGATGGTATTGTGCATATTTACGATATTCTCCTTGTTGCTGCCCAAATCAATACAAATGGAGCAGCACCGGCACTGCATGCCAAAAACTTATCTAAGATCACCTCTGCAGATATTGAAAAATGGCTTACTGATGCACAGCAGTTGGATCTCACGGATGCAACCTCGCTTAAAGGTATCTTATTATTAGAACAACTCCTCACAGCGTTGACTCCCAAGGAGACCGCACTCTTGGCAAACTTCCCGAATCCGTTCAACCCAGAGACGTGGATACCGTATCAGTTAGCAAAACCTGCGGTTGTGACACTCACCATCTACGCAATGAACGGACAAGTTGTTCGGCGGTTGGCACTCGGGCATCAAGCCGCGGGGATGTATCAGAACCGAAGTCGTGCGGCGTACTGGGATGGCAGAAACGCGCTAAGCGAACCTGTCGCGAGTGGAGTCTATTTCTATACACTTACTGCGGGGGACTTCACAGCCACACGTAAGATGCTCATCCGGAAGTAACCTGGGCACTGTATGGGCGGTCCCCTGTACCCGCCCATAACCTATATTCTGACAAATTGCTATTTAAAAAGGAGAACGAATCTCATGAAAAAGGCGGCATTTTTCTCTTTAACCTTATTTGTTCTTTCAATCATCGGTTTACAACCCCCCCTTGCAGAACAAACATTTAACTATAGGCATGGTATATCTTCAGTGGAGTTTTCACCCGATGGAACCCTTGCCTTTGTCGCATCCGACGGTACAGCAAAGTTAGTGGATGTGGCTACACAAAATATTATGCTCAATATTAGTGTTTCCCCCACTTCAGTGGCATTTTCGCCCGATGGAAAATTCCTTGCTATTGGCAGATCCAATAGTAAAGTGTATTTGTTGGATATTCCCAATAGAGAATTTATTAGCGTGTTTACATTGGATTTTCAGGATGAGGATAATGTTAATTCTATAGCGTTTTCGCCAGATGGCACACTCCTTGCTGCTGCAAGAAACAATTTTTTTGATGCTGGTGTAGTGAAGTTGTGGGATGTGGAAACAAAACAAGAGGTTGCTACGTTTAAAGAAAATCGGCAAGATTTCCATTCTGTATCGTTTTCACCGGATGGGACCCTCCTCGCTGCAGGGTCTAATTCCACGGTGAAGTTGTGGAATGTAGAAACAAAAGAAAATGTCACTACACTTGAAGGGCATCGGAGAAATGTCAATTCCGTGGCGTTTTCACCGGATGGGACCCTCCTTGCATCAGGTTCTGATGATGGTACAGTAAAGTTGTGGGATATGGAAACAAAAGAAAATATCGCCACGCTTGAGGGGAAATGGTGGGGTGTACTGTCAGTGGCGTTTTCTCACGATGGGACACTTCTCGCTGCCTCCGGTTATAATGATGATATAGTAAAGTTATGGGATGTGGAAACAAAAGAAAATGTCACCACCTTTGAAGGGCATTCGGATGATGTCAATTCCGTGGCGTTTTCACCGGATGGTACCCTCCTTGCATCAGGTTCTTCTGATGGCACGTTGAAGTTGTGGGATCTTACGCCTGCACAGAGAACTTTTGTAAAAATTTCCGGTGATGACCAAACAGGTTTTTTTCTAAGGCAGTTAGGAGAACCTTTAGTCGTTGAAGTCCGAGACATGGATGATAATCCATTACCCGATATTCAGCTGACGTTCACAGTTACAGAGGGGGACGGGTTACTCGGTGGAGACTACACCAGTGTAAATGTCAATACCGACGCGAACGGTAGAGCATCGCAAACGTTTACCCTCGCTACCGATGCCGAACCAAATACCATTGAAGTTGCTATGGACTATAGGGTACTGACATTCAGTGTCCAAGGCACTTCAGAATATAAATTGGTAAAAATATCTGGTGATCAACAACGACAGGTATTCGGTTCAACATTAGAGTCTCCTTTTGTTGTAGAAGTGAGAGATTGGCAGGATAACACACTACCCGATGTTCAAGTAACATTTTCGGTCATTGCTGGTGGTGGGTTTCTGAATATGGATTCCACAGTTGAACATGTAAACACTGATGCCAATGGCAGAGCACCACAAACGCTCATACTTGGTACCGAGGTAGAAAATACCGTTGAGGTTACATATACGTACGAGTCGGTAACCTTTGATGCTTTTGGTGTCTCTGCACCTTATGATGGAATCCTTATAGGACACACCGATGGTGTCAATTCTGTATCGTATTCACCCGATGGGTCGCAGTTTGCAACTGGCTCCGCTGATAAAACGATAAAGTTGTGGGATGTGGCAACGCAGGGGAATATCGCCACGCTAGTCGGGCATACTGGCATAGTCAATTCGGTGGCGTATTCATCGGATAGCACACTCCTCGCTTCTGCTTCATCGGATAACACGATAAGGTTGTGGGATGTATCTACACAGCAAAATATCTATACGTTACATGGACACACTGATGCTGTCAATTCGGTAGCGTATTCATCGGATGGCACACTCCTCGCTTCTGCTTCATCAGATAACACGGTAAAGTTGTGGGATGTGGCAACGCGCACCAATATCACAACGTTTGAAGGACATACGCGATCTGTTTATGTATTATCTTTTTCCCCAGATGGGACGCTTATCGCTTCCGGTTCTGCTGATAAGGATGTGAAGTTATGGGATGTCTTCACTTACGAGAATATAGCAACATTTGAGGGAGATTGGGCAAATGTCAATTCCTTAGCATTTTCACCGGATGGAAAAATACTTGTCTCCGGAAGCAGTGCTGTCAATCTGTGGGATGTAGCAAACCACACTAATATTGGCATCTTTAGCGAACACACTGGTAGTGTCACATCGGTAGGATTTTCACGCGACGGGACACTAATCGCTTCTGGTTCTACTGATGATACAGTGAAGTTATGGGATCCTGCAACACATACAGTTATTGCTACGTTTGTAGGACATCACGATTATATTACTAGTGTGGCATTCCCTCCGGATGGTGCGACCCTCGCGACTGCCTCCATAGATGACAACGTAATGTTGTGGAGTATAGACGAATATAGGACATCTCGCCCATCAAGAATTGTCATAATATCCGGTGATTCTCAGCAAGGTGTGTTTGGTATCCCGTTAGCGAACCCCTTAGTAGTTGAAGTTAGAGATCAATATGGCAACCCGCTCTCCGGTCAGTCAGTTCTCTTTACCGCTTTTGGAAGATTTGCCAAACTAAATGGAAAATCCGCTGCTGAGAAGGTAACAACCGATTCCAACGGGAGAGCAACGATCCATTTAACCCCTGGATTCACTGTTGAAAATTATGTTGACGTGGAGCTTGTCGAGAGAGGTTTAGCCGCATATCGGTTGGCAAAATTTACTGTAGACATCACACCCACAACAAACACTGAATCACTCAATGCGGATGTCAACGGTGATGGTGTCGTCAACATACAGGATTTGGTATTGGTCGCCTCAAACTATGGACAAACAGGTGAAAATGTTGCGGATATTAACGGAGATGGTGTTGTCCATATTATAGACATGATAATTGTTGCGGCTGCACTCGGAACAGAAGCAGCAGCACCGACACTGAATTCACAATCCTTATCAACACTCACAGCTCCAGATGTCGACTCATGGCTGACCCAAGCACGGCAATTAGACCTGACAGATGCAACATCGCAAAGAGGCATTCTCTTCTTAGAACAGCTTCTTGCAGCGTTGATTCCCAAAGAGACTGCACTTTTGCACAACTTCCCGAATCCGTTTAACCCAGAGACGTGGATTCCATATCACTTGTCAAAGGATACGGATGTTACCATCACTATCTATGCTGTGAACGGCACATTGGTGCGGAAGTTGACACTTGGGTATCAGGCTGCCGGTATCTATCAGACCCGTTCACGTGCGGCGTATTGGGATGGCAAAAATGAGTTCGGTGAGAAAGTCGCGAGTGGCTTGTATTTCTATACGCTTACCGCAGGCGATTTTTCTGCGACGCGTAAGATGTTGATACGGAAATAGTCCTATTGCCTCTGTGATTTCTTCAGATGGACACAGAGGCATACCCCCTCACACAAAGCAGAAATACTTATGAAAAAGATGTTAGGTATTTGAAAAGGAAATTCTATTATAGTAGATTCTACAATTAACTTTACATTATCACAGAGGTGCTTTCGCCATCAACCGAGGCGATTGACAGAGACGAAATGTTCACACATTATCAGAAACTTATGTCCTTACAAGAATATAGCCTTGTATCACAAGACAAGTTATGGGTTGGAAAGACTTTTGAAGCACCAGAAGATGTCCTAAAGTACAATTCCATTGAATGCGGATTTCCACTGCGGGATATATACCCACGTTTCGTTTTCGGATTCATAAACGGAAATCCACCCGATACTATAGCACAATTAAATGAAGATAAAGCATTCAGAGATATCGGATACGTGGGAAAACTATGAAGAATAGAAAGAATCTTATGGATGGTTAGAAATCGGTGTATGAAATTTCAACACTTTGACAAATCAATATTACGATCACATGAGTGGGGGAAAAGACCCCCACTCTGACCAAAATTACTATACCTCTGTATCTTTCAGGTATGGCTGTAAATGTTTTCTGAGATTACGGTGCGCATGGAATAGATGTGCTTTCACTGTTCCATCAGACCTACCAACAATTGCTGCAATATCCTTAAGTGACAAACCATCCCAGTGACGTAGGATGAAAATCTGACGTTGTTTCGGCGGCAACTGACGGATAGCCTTCCGAATCTGTCCTCTAAGTTCCTTATTTTCAGCTGCTTTTGCTGGGGAATCTGACCGTAAATCCGGAAAATTCGCCATCGGCAATTCATCAGACTCACCTGTTTCGTAAACCATTACTTCCGAACGCGATTTTTTCCGCAAAAAATCTATACAAAGGTTGACCGTAATTCTGTAAAGCCAACTATAAAACTGGCACTGACTTTTGAAATCTGCGAGTCCTTGATATGCACGGATAAAAGCATCTTGTGTAATATCACGAGCATCTTCGTGGTTCGGAACAAAACGTTGTACTAACCTAAATGTACGTTTCTGGTAACGATTAAACAGTGTATCAAACACAGTCTTGTCACCTTGTTGAAATTGTTCAATCAACTGGGCATCATCTTTATGACTGATTAGTGGAATACTATCTGGACTTTGGGACTGCATGTTCTCCTCTTTTTTATCATTGGCTGAAAATAATTCTCAGCTTTGCATTGATAGAATTGAAGTCACCGATTCTTCTGTTTGTGAACTCTGTGAAACCATTTTTTATATCTATGACTATCTTTTAGCATCTGTTGAAGGATAGCAAATTCCTCGTCTTCTTCAGAACAAGGGGCATCCTCAAGCAATGCTAACAACTCCTCACATACTATCTTGTCTTCATCAACAAGCGATGATAGTAGTTTCTCAAAATGTTCTCCATGACCAAGTAGTGAGAACAACTGGTTTGTGTGACGTATCTCTTCTGAGGCGGCTTGGTTAAGGTAAGCCGCGAGTTCGTGTTCATTACGTTTTTCCGCAATTCGAGCAAGTATCAGTCGAATCCCGATGAGTTTTAGCTTTGCTTGGGCAAGTTCATCAATGTCCGTCTCAAACTTCTCACGGAGACGGTCAGCATCACGCGGATGTAATTGCGCATAACTCGGCCACACCGGTTTAGCCATCACCTGTTTCAGTCTTGTTAAACTTTCAATCAAATTATTACGTTCTTCGGGAGACATTTGGCCAAATGTATGTTCCCAAAATTCCGCTGCATGTTGCACACGTTCACGAAATAAATGTTCCGATTGCGGGGTCAGTTGAATACGAGCACGTCTCCGATCCTCTTCACATTTACGACGAATTACCCAACCATGACGTTCAAGCCTACTAACCAAACCAGAAACCGTATTGTGCGCAAGACCTAAATGCTCACCTAACTCACTGGCATACATTCCGTTTTCACGACCATACCAATGAAGATGCTGCAAAGCGTTATACTGGACAATCGTCAGACGATTGGGTACTACTTCTTGTATAAACCTTGATTTGACTGCCGCCTGCGCATGACGCATCACACGCATAACAACGTCTATCTCTTTATTGAACTCTCGCTCATCAGACATTTTCTAATTACGTCCTATATATGAAGTAAATTCTGTCGTATACGACATAAATTATATAATTAATCTCAGTGGTTGTCAAATTAAAATGTAGAATTACTGTAACCATAGACTTAAAGTTTTTGCTATTTTATCTTTGAAATTAATGAATATCTGTGATATAATTAAATTATTATTGTAAATCCTACACTTCGCACTTGCTTTTAATAAGTTTTTATAATATTTGTGTAAACCCACACCACACAAATATTTGTACACAATTATGGAGATTTTGAGTCCAATATTTTGAGACAAGTTCAAACTTATAATACTTCATTTAAGATTGAAATTGTTTGCCAAATATAGGCCACACAAGAATTTATCAAATTAATATAGAAAAACGCGATTCAGAAGTGCGGGGTGAAGGGTAAATTGTATATGAAACATAAAACCTTGTATATAAAACGCTAAATACAAAAACATGTTAGGGCAATTTATGAAATTAGAATACCACCTTAGTCCATTAGTTATTATAGGTGGATGGAATTCAAGTATATTTACACCATTATGGATCGGAAGGCATTTTGAAAATACGGAATTCTTGGACCCAATAAGCAGTGAAAAGCCAGATGAATACCTTATAAATATTGGTGTAAATTTAAGAAATTCCTTTTCTATAAAAAATTCACCGATGACAGTCAAACTCAAAGGTGTTGATGTTCAGCTGCAAGAAACTAGTTTATCTTTTACTTTATCGGAAGAGAGTTACGACTTTATTCAATTGGAAAAACTATCCTCACAAATATGTAAATACCTTATAGAAACACCAGTAAGTAGTTACAGTATAAATTTTGGATTCGCTCACAAGAATATAAATGAAGAAATTCTATTATCTATAAAAGGTGACAATACCATCATTAACAAGTCCATAGGAAGTTCATTAGATTGTGAGACATATACCTTTTTATACGATATCGATGGTATAAGAACTAATATAGGAAATAAGATAGATTATATTAATAACATAATTACAGTTAGTTTTAATTTCCATTTCAATATCCAAGACTTGTCTGAGTTCATTTCAGGTATATCTGAAAACCCAATAAATAAAATGAAAGAAAAAGCTGTTAACATACTATCTGAACATTACAATTTACAGTTAGAGGTGTAATATGAACGCGCGTTTTGCAATACACCCAGATAATACTAATAGTCTTATTAGTATTATAGATGAAGACAAACCTAATATGCCGCCAGAAATCGAAGGGCTTGCAGTTGAAACTGGTATGCCGAAATTTAAGCTTGCGAATCATTTGCGTTACAATGCAAGGATTACTGGTCTCAATCGGAAAATAAAAGCCCTACCCCGTAAAAAAACATATACACAAATATCTACAAGTCCTAATGATAATGAAATAACTACTGCTGCTGATAATTTTTCAGAAACTATGATATCACAAGCAGATAAAGTGAAAAGCAATATAGAAAAAGATATTAAAAGTATATTAGAAGTAGATTTTGATTGGGAAGATTCAGGTCTTGAAAAACCATCGCACCAATCTTTATATTTCGCATGTGATATTATAGAATCTCTGATAGATGAAGTATTCTCTGATGAAGAATTAGCAACTCAATGGATAAGTCCATTGCATATATATAGCAATGAAGCAGCTTATATATGCCTAACATGGAAATGTGAATCCAGAACACTTATTTTCCAGATAAGACATGATGTTATGAAGTATAGACAAGCTGAAATTAATACGAATGTATCGCCTAAAAATATTATTAATAAAACAGGTGATCTTAATACAGAAAACAGTTTAGCGATATGGAAATGGATAATTAATGGAGCGCAAACAAAGTCCAAAAAATGATGATATACTTTATAGAAGGGTTAAGAAACATATAGAACCTGCAGATAAACTTAAAGAAATGAGGCATAAAAACCTACTTAGATATTTCAAAGATGAATTAGGTAATTATCAAGTTGGTCCTATGGCATTTTATGACAAAGAAAATAGAATTTCAGTAAGTACTGCCCGAGATATTGATATAGTTTCTAAAATACAAATAGAACCCGAAAATGGAGTTGTAAAACTTATTGCAGAAGATGTATATGAAATAGATGTATCTCAGCATGAAGTATATATAGAAAATATCCCTGATGAAGAGAATGATAATGATGAGCATTGTGAAATAAGTATAATACCAGATAATAACAACATAGAAGATGATATACTTAAAGAAATACGAAGTGATTTTAGGGATTCACTTGCAATAATAGCTAATGCAACTGGTTGGGAAATAGAACCTTCCTAAAATAACGAGTTGTGCTAAATAACTATATGTTAATCCTTGTTTCACATAAGCATGACGTTTTGCAGGTGTCCTTCATAGTTTGAAACGATCTTCAGTCCCGTAGGGACGATATGTTTATAGAAAAACGGCATAGTACATCCTCTTTAGTCCCGTAGGGACGATATGTTTATAGAAAAACGGCATAGTACATCCTCTTTAGTCCCGTAGGGACGATATGTTTATAGAAAAACGGCATAGTACATCCTCTTTAGTCCCGTAGGGACGATATGTTTATAGAAAAACGTCATAGTACATCCTCTTTAGTCCCGTAGGGACGATATGTGCGCATTATAAACCTAATATATGTAAAAACTTTGAAAACAATCTGAATTCTATGTATAAAGCAAATTAAAGAGTGTGTAATTTTTAATGGAAGGCAATATGCGGGATTTTAAGCAAATGGGGAGGAATATATACTATCTTTTCAGTAGTGATTTAGGTTATTTGATGCAGATCCTGTCTCAATATTGAACACTTTGGAGTTTCGCTAATAACTTATACCCAATTAACGTGAGTCGTCTTGCTAAGTGTGCGGTTAGGAAACCGCACCTACCGTTGAAAAAAGATAAATTACGTTAATTTGGTATTATTTGCTCAGTTCTCATCAATAGACCATGTGCAGTTGATATTACTGTCTGTGTAAAACTGCTTGAGTGCTGGTTTGTCAAACCATAACTGCATTTCTTTGCTTATTATATGACCGACACTGCTAACCTTTAGGTAAAGACCACCTGCAGTCCATCCGGGAATGATGTTGTACTTTCCGGTTTGTGCAGCGTATATACTAAGCAGAGCAAGTGGTTCCATCGCATCCAGATTTGCAGTTTTATGTGTATCCTGCAGAAGTTCAGCAACGGTTTTCCCTTCATGTCCCTCCTGTAGTTCCGGCATATCCATGACCTTGCTGTGGAAAATAAAGTCATCTTCAAGGGTGAAAAGACCACTACCCTTATGTTGTCTTTCTTGAATTAGGTTGTCACCTATTTTCTCTGCCATTTCCAGATATTCTGCTTTCGGTTCTACCCGGTACAGATCTACAAGTGCAAATATATAGGCTGGTTCCAATGCAGTTGTGTCAGAATTCAACTGTGGTTCACAATTTTTATCATTACCGATGTCTCCAATTCCAAAGGCTTTAAACATGGTACGTAGATATTTTCTGAATTCACTTCTACCTCCTGAAATGCGATACCCTCTTGCACATACAGAGGTAAATAGCGGAGTGATCTTCTGCGGTAGAAATGCACCACCTTCTTTTGCACCAAAGTAAAGTTTTTGGTCTCTGAAAGGACCTTTTATCCGAAAATCTGTGAGATCTGTCCCATCAATAGCGATACTTTTCAATGTATTGGTTTTTTTGTCGTAGGATGCATTTAGGAAACCGATGATGTGTTGTTCAACTGCATCTTTGATATGAGCCATTTCACCGATACGTCCATATTTATGTGCGTTTTCAACGATTGTAAGCATCCCCATCATTTGGGTGATGGTGTGGTTCAACTGATTTCCTACATATACTCTGGGTTCGGTTGCCTGTGGATATTTTCTACCGAATACATTTAGTCCTCGTTTGGAACTTTGTGGATGTACCAGATTGGGCAAAATACCGGTTACTTGGTCTCGCTGTGCTATAATCAGATTTAAAAGACGTTCTGCCCAAATCCGTGGTGCTTCCTCATGCTTTTGGTAGCCTAAACTATAGGCTGCATAAGCGAGATCCAGTGCTACACTGATAAAAGATAGATCTCCAGTGATTGTTGGTTCTTTGTATCCATACCATGGTCTGTTCCATGTATTGTCATGATCAACCTGCTTCTTAAAATCACCGTGTCGGTTGTAGTGTAAGGCATCCCAATCCTTCATATTTACTTCCCAAATGCCTTTCATCAACATCTCACACTTATCAGGATCTACGGTTCTAAGCAATTCCCAGTATGGATACACGTCCTCAATTTCATGGACGACTCCCTTCATACCGTATCTATTACCTGTTACTAAGTCCACATAACCGTGTCCTCCCCAATGCAGGACTCCACTTTGAGAATACCAGTAGTTATTGAACATGTATTCTGTTGCCTCACCTGCCGCATGGATGTATTCACTATCACCAGTGAACTCACTTAATGAAGCAAGTAACCGTAAAAGATTCTGCTGATTTTGAAAAAAACACCAGACCGTTGGTTTCGGTTCGGTCCCTGAACGGTGTGATGTCATTGATCTTGGTGCTTTCAAATGGTCTATATGTAGGCAGTCGGCAAATAGAGGCATATCTTTGCCACTGTATCGATCTCTCCCGTATTGTATTGCTGTATCAGCAAAAAGACTGGCTGCTTTTAGAAAGCGGTTACCATCTATTTCGTTGGGACTCAACTGTTCTCTACGGATCCACCGATCCAATCTACTAACGCTCATATTTACTCCATTTTTATGCTGTGGCAACTTGAGGACATAAAGTTAAACTATGTTAACACTACTATTACGACTTGTGTTAGTTAACTATTTGTTTGTATTCTTTTCACACATATTGACTTTATGTTATCAACATATCGTCCCTACGGGACTAAAGATAGGGTATTCGACGTTTTTCTATAAACATATCGTCCCTACGGGACTAAATGGTTCTTTCGGCAATTAATTTTAGCATAAAATAAAAGTCTATTGCTGAAGAATCCAGTAGTCATCCGTTTAAGTAGGAGATCATCAATGGAAACATATTATAAATACATAGCAAGAAAACCACTAAAGAAGGAATCAACTCATGATAATACTAACAAAACAGAGTTCTATTGTGAAATATTGTTATACAAACAGTTATTTAACACAACTCGTTACTATTTGATTTTTACAATCTATATTAACGCAAGATGCTACCTAAACATAACGTGAATTCGGTTTAGCAGACATGTAGGATTTCAACTTTATTTGTCGAATTTACAATGTCATACTTTTGAGTTGTTTGAGTCAATCGGAAATTCAGGAATTATGACATGTACCAGAAGTGGGTTTATAAGCTATTTATGACTAATACCCAATTAACGTGAGTCGTCTTGCTAAGTGTGCGGTTAGGAAACCGCACCTACCGTTGGAAAAAGATAAATTACGTTAATTTGGTATAATATAGCTAGGATTGACTCAAAAACTTTACAAGATTTCTCAGGAACTATAACAACGGTAACAATTTTCACATACCGCTCCGATAGAGCGGAAGAATGACGCTATATGTGTGCTATAAACATATAGCTCCGATGGAGCGGAAAATTAAACATCTCATATTAAGCAATACCTTCGCCAATAATAGACATTCTTCCAGATTGTGCGGGCAGTTGTAGCACATTCTGCCAGATTGTGCGGGCAGTTGTAGCACATTCTGCCAGATTGTGCGGGCAGTTGTAGCACCAGTTGTAGCACATTCTGACAGATTGTGCGGGCAGTTGTAGCACATTCTGCCAGATTGTGCGGGCAGTTGTAGCACATTCTGACAGATTGTGCCTATAAATTATTCTGTCAGATTGCTGATATAGTCATTTCTATTGTCAAATTAGAGGATGTGATAACAGGGTTATTCAGTTTTCAATATGATTGATAATATTTTGCTATGTCGTTAATTTTATGTGTTGCCATCTTGTCCATGTCTTTAGTCCCGTAGGGACGATATGTTTATAGAAACATATTATCTATCCCTCTTGAGTTCCGTAGGAACGACATAGAAAAATAAACATATCGTCCCTACCAAATCAACGCCAAATGCGCGTATGGCATTTGTCGGGACTAAAGAACTGGGGAGGGTATTCGTTTTCTATAAACATATCGTCCCTACCAAATCAACGCCAAATGCGCGTATGGCATTTGTCGGGACTAAAGAGCGATATTCATTTTTCAATAATCTAAAACTGATGCAGAAAGTTCGGTTAGGAAACCAAACCTGGGTATTAACTTTCAGTAAATCGCAAGAACAGAATACTCTTAAAACTAAATAACCCTGCTATGATAAAAAAATACTTCAACGAAAACCTGAAGTTATTTTTATTTATATAATCCTAACAATATCACAGAGCAATGGTAGATCAACACTATATACTCATTCAACTGAAGCACTCAAAAATGGCGAAGGTATTGAATTTAGGAAGGGCTTTTTAAAATTGTAGAAGCATGAACTTGAAAATCAAAATCATATTGTTTTACTATAGAAATTCCAGGTAGTTTACGAATCATACAGGTCTATAACTCAGTTAATTTGGGAATTCTCAACACGTTTGATATAAAATGACACGGAGAACCTTGAAGGTGTAGCATCAAAATTACCGTCTTTCGGTAGATGTAGTTTCCAATACCTATAATCTTCAGATGGAGGACTAAATGTTGATATTTGTGCTTTAAATTGATGCTCCAAATCTGAGGCAAATTGTTTGAATACCTCTATTTCAGTTTCTCCTTTTTGTGACCACTCGCAAGTTTCCAGATTGTTTGTCTAAACCATTCTTCATCTTCCATCTTTATATTATAGTAGATTTTAGAATTATTTTTACACTTTCAGGTGTAGGAGGGAACTCCGATTCCCGACTATCAAGGTGTTCAGTCGCGATTCGGAGATCGCTCCTACAGAAGAAGTGTAAACTTAATTGTATATTTCACTATAAATAGTGAGATTTTGAGTTGTTCAATTGTATAGTCATGGATGTTTTTCATTGTTTTTACCTCATCATAGTTAAGTATCAACTTAGTTGCACAAGTAAGTATATAAAACCAAAATCCTTGTATAGAGTATCACGTTTTTGGCAGGTTTTGTCAACCCAAATAACAACTGAAGTTACTAATTGCTTCCGATCAAACGTTGTGCTTTCATCTTACGTCTACGTTTCGATTTAGGTTTATTCTGTTTTGTTGTTGTAACTTTCTGAATATTATCCTGTGGCTGTGTAATTTCTTTTTCTGCAAGAACCTTCCTCTGCTGTTCTGCTTCATATTCTGCGTAAGTACCTTCAAAAAACTGTGTGGTTGTTCCCTGTTTGGTCATATCAAAAATTAGCAGTTTCGTAGCAAGCCGATTTAAAAGAAAGCGATCATGAGAAATGATAAATAGCGTAGCAGGATAATCAGTAAGTGCATTTTCAAGTGCTTCCCGTGCTGGAATGTCCAAGTGGTTAGTTGGTTCATCAAGCAGAAACACATTTGCTTTTTGCAACAGCAATTTTGCCAATTGAACACGACTCTGTTCACCACCACTCAAGTTACCAACCTGTTTGAATACATCATCTCCTGAAAACAGAAACTTCGCTAAATAACTTCGTATTTCAAACTGTGTATAATCTGGACAGAGTTGCCAAACTTCATCAAGCACATCGTTTTCAGGATTTAGACCCTCCAACTCTTGATTATAGTAACCGAACTTAAGCGTAGGACCCACCCACAACTCACCTTGAGTCGCTGTTTCCTGTCCCAAAATCATTCTGAAAAGAGTCGTTTTTCCTGTGCCGTTTGGTCCGATAATTCCGACAACATCCCCACGATTTACTTCAAAACTTAAGTCCGTGAATAACACCTTCTCACCGAACTGTTTGCTAATATTTTGACATCGTAAAATGTCGTCTCCACCACGCGTTTCCTGCTGGAAATCAAGTTTTACCGTAGGTGCATCTGGTTTCGGCTTCTCAACTAACGCTACATTGTCCAATCTTTTTCGCCTTCCTTGTGCTTCTCGAGTGCGCTGACCTGCAATGTTACGATCAATAAACTCTTTCTCTTGTGCAAGGAATGCCTGTTGCATCTTATACGCACGACTATCAACGACTTTCTCAATATTCTTGACTTCCAAGTACTTGGAATAGTTACCACGATATATGCTTATCTTGTTTGCAGCGAGTTCCCATACCTTTCTAACGACCGTATCTAAGAAATACCTATCGTGAGAAACAACAAGAACAGCCCCCTTATATTCAGTGTTCAAATAGTTTTCTAACCATTCAATCCCATTGATGTCAAGATGGTTTGTGGGTTCATCAAAGAGTAATAGATCAGGTTCTTCAAGAAGAAGTTTCGCTAATGTTGCCCTACTTTTTTGACCACCACTCAGGACACGTACAGGCAAATTGAAGTCCTGTTCACTAAAACCTAATCCCCCAAGTACACGATTTATACGATGTTCATAATCGTAACCACCAAGCCGCTCATGCATTTCTTGAATACGAGCATATTCCTGCATGAGTTGAGGGTTATCCCTGGTATCCATCTCCTCAACTAACATCAGCATCTTATCTTCAAGTGCTAACTGTTCCTCAAATACCTTGAGCATTTCCTGACGTAGCGTACAAGCACGTTCTAACTCAGGTTCTTGGCTTAAATAGCCAATTCGTCGTCCCTTTGCCAAAACGATATCCCCTGTAAAATCTGTTAGGATGCCACACATTATTTTGAGTAAGGTGGTTTTCCCACATCCGTTACGACCAATTAAACCTATACGGTCTCCTGGAGCAATCGCAATTGAAATATCGTCCAGTATTATGTCTGGATCATAACGTTTTGTGATGTTACTTAAGGTTACTAAAGACATTTTTTGTAGGTTAAAATTACTATAGTTTGGATATTTTTCATCTTGTAGAAGTTGATTATTCAACAGAACGTCTATTTTTCTACGAGTTTCGTATATTTATGAAACTGGAGAAAATGCTGCACTCCAGCGGAGTGCTATGTTTATAGAAAACGGACTATCCATATTCTTCCGCTCCAGCGGAGTGCTGTGTGCGACTGCAACATACCGCTCCGCTGGAGCGGAAGAATGTAACTATGTGCATGCTATAAACATACCGCTCCGCTGGAGCGAAAGATTAAGCATTCAAACTATATTATACTATAGTTTCCTTGTTTTCGTCCAAACATTTCGGGATCCAGTTGATCAATGAGAGGTTATCAATCCCAGTCCCTATCTGATTTCAAAAGGGATCGAAAGGTCTTAAATTACGATACCCTACCTTTGAAACCCTCATCATAATTGGGCACCAGCATTTTCAAGGCATCTTTGGTGTCGGAAAAAGCGATAAAAATCTTAGTTTTTGTTTCTTTTTTCTTTGAAAGGTCCGTCCAAGTTCTGTGCTACCTTTTGAGGTGTTATTTTCTCAATGCGGGTATGGGTTTGTGTGCGCTCATAGTTGGTATGGTTTTCCACATTCATAGGACAAAAACAAGGTAGTTTGGACAGTTTTCGTGTTTTCGTTTGTAAATGTTTTTTACACCTTTCGCACCGCAGGTGCTGCCAATATTGACAAAAGAATTCTTTTTCTATGAGTTTCAGACAGTGTTGTAACTCAACGAAAATATATCAGAGATCAAAGTGGCAGTCCCAGAGGGATGGAATGTGTATAGATCATTACCAGTCCCACTCCAAGCCTCAGAGGGTCGAAATGTGTTTTAGCACGAGATTCAAAATGAAAATGAAAAGCATCGCGCCTAAAAAAACTGTCCAAACTCACGATAGAAAAGATATTTGAATACCGTTCACAAACACTGCAGGAATTGCTGAACTAAACCAGTAGCGTAATCAGAATCAAATACACAAATTTGTCCAATCTTATCTGCCATCTCCAAACAATTTCAGCATATTTCACGATTTTTTGTCTAAATTCCACAAAATATTCTATTTTTCTCAAAATTAACTTGATTTTTTTTGCATAAGATAATATAATCATATAAAGTCAGATTTATATTATAAACTATGCAATAATATACTTAATGATATTATATGGTTATGATTAGGTGGCATTGTAATCCATCAAAAACAAAGATTTGCAGTCAGTCAGTTAATATATTCTTAATGTTATATAGATTATCTATGTGTTGCATGATTTCTAACTTAAGATTTACATTGTTGACAATTTTTGGTTAAGGAAATTTATTTACAGAGAAAATCAACTATCATCAACTAAAGAAACATCACTATTGTCTTTGCGAGTGTTACTGTCTTGTTTGGTATTCAAGTGAATGGGCACAAGACAGAATCCCCCTAATCATCCAGTAAATTATTAGAGATTACATCCCATATATGGATACAACAAATAAAGGAGAACGGATATGATGACATAGATAAGAGACTTTTGGCGCTCCTTTGTACTCGGTGTATTCGGTGGACTCGTGTTGCTCTACATCGGACTCTTTATTTATAATGGACTGACCCAGAGCAAAACACCAGAAGTACTAGATGACGGCACCCACAACACCACAAAACCACCTCCACCCGGTGCAGCACCTGGCGGACACTGGCACGGAGACGAATGGCACGATACACCTCACGACACAACGCCAAAAATCAAACGCGCGCGTACCAAGACAAATACCCGCCAAAACCTTGTGTTGAAGAACAGTGGTCCTCCGCTTCCCATCACTTGTGCCATTTTACCACACCCCACACCCCTGCCAACACATCTTCAGGCACGTCTCAACCGGATATATCAGGAAATGATTATCGCAGGTACCCGGTATGAGGTGGTGGGTGGCGAAAACGTTATCACAGTGGAAGCCTATGAAAGAGAATATGAGGTTCTCGTTGGCGATATGTTACCAGAGGACGCTGTAGTCTTCCTTGAAACACACGGAATCTATAATCCTCTCATTTTAGACAAGAAAGGGAAAATGCGTCTGTCCTGTCTTTATCTGTCTTGTCTTTAAAAGGAGAACACTATAATGAAATCCAAATTATTTTTAATTTTAGTCGTTTTGTTTACGATGCTTACATTTATACCCAACACCTTTGCCCAAAATTCACCACACTGGCATCTACCCGAAGGAGCCGTCCTGCGGCTTGGTAAAAGCGTAATTTACAATATTGAATATTCTCCGGATGGCACGCGTTTTGCGGTGTCTAGTGCTCTCGGCATTTGGCTCTACGACGCACAAACGGGTGAGGAACTTGACCTACTCACAGGACAAAAGGGCATCATCTTGTGGGATGATGCGGACACAGGACAACACCTTCGCCCCGCCACACACATTCTGGAGATCGCAGAGCCTGGAAGGGACACTACTGTCGCGTTAAGTCCGGATGGAAAAACAATCGCAAGTAGCAGTGAAGATGATTTGGAAAATGGTAGATACACTATCCATCTGTGGGATGTGGACACAGGAAAACTCATCCGCACCATTAGACAGGATCAGGACACGGGTCGCCCACTACCTATTCGATTCCTAGAATTTAGCCCGGATGGCAAAAAACTCGCAAGCTTCTATCACTGGCACAGCATCTTCATGGGGTACATTCTGTGGGACGTGGACACAGGCAAAAGAACAATTCTCAGGGCACCGCATAGTATAACGCATGTGATATATGGGAGTGTAACATTCAGTCCAGATAGCAAAACAGTCGCAAGCGAGTATCCATATTCGGACATCTATATCTGGGATACGAACACAGGAAAAATTCTCCACACGCTCACAGGGCGTACGGGTAGTACGGTCGATAGCGTCGAATTTAGCCCGGATGGCAAAAAAATCGCAAGCGGCGATTCCGATGGCACCCTCAAATTTTGGGACGCAGAAACGGGCGAACATATCCGCACAATCAGAGGGCATAGGAGAGATGTCAATAGCGTTGCGTTCAGCCCAGATGGAAAAAAAATCGCAAGCAGCAGTAATGACGGCACCCTCAAATTTTGGGACGCAGAAACGGGAGAACATATCCGCACAATCAGAGGGCATACAATTTTTATTGAGAGTATCGCATTCAGTCCGGATGGAAAAAAAATCGCAAGCGGCGGTTACGACGAAAACATCAGCTTGTGGGACGCAGACACAGGAGAACTGCTCCACACCCTCACTGGGCATACGGGTTCCGTCGATAGCGTTGCGTTCAGCCCAGATGGAAAAAAAATCGCAAGCGGCAGTGGGGACGACACCATCCGCTTGTGGAACGCACACACGGGCGAACATCTCCGCACAATCAGAGGGTATACGAGATATGTCAATAGCGTTGCGTTCAGCCCAGATGGAAAAAAAATCGCAAGCGGCAGTGGGGACGATACCATCCGCTTGTGGAACGCAGACACGGGCGAGCAGCTCCGCACACTCATTGGACATACGAGTTCTGTCTATAGCGTTGCGTTCAGCCCAGATGGAAAAAAAAATCGCAAGCGGCAGTCGGGACGATACCATCCGCTTGTGGAACGCAGACACGGGCGAGCAGCTCCACACCCTCACTGGGTATACGAATGATGTCTATAGCGTTGCGTTCAGCCCAGATGGAAAAAAAATCGCAAGTGGCAGTGGGGACATCCGTTTGCGGGACGGTACCGTCCGCTTGTGGGACGCAGACACAGGACAACATCTCCGCACAATCACGGGGCATACGGATAATGTCAATAGCGTTGCGTTCAGCCCAGATGGAGAAAAAATCGCAAGCGGAAGTTGGGATGGCACGGTGCTTTTGTGGGATATTACACCTTTACCACTGACTGAAGATGTAAACATGGACGGTGTTGTCAATATTCAGGATTTGGTGATTGTGGCAAATGCGTTTGGCGAAGCGGCACCGGATCTCAACGGTGATGGGATTGTAAATATTCAGGACTTGGTCATTGTTGCACAAGCATTTGGGAATACGGTTGCTGCCACTGAAGAATAGAAGCTAAATATATAATCAGTCCCTACAACAGCACCGTGTAGGTAAGGTAGTGCTTGCGTAACCTATAAACGTAAATTTATTAGAGCGTATCTCATAAATCCAATTATTGGATTGTCCTCTATCGTTAATATTGTAAGGGCGGGGTTTCCCCGCCCGTTGTATCTAAAATATTTATTTATGAGATAGGGTCTACTACGTTCAAATAAGCAAAGGAAACCACTCTTATGAAACCCAAATTATTTTTGATTTTAGTCGTTTTGTTTACGATGCTTACATTTATACCCAACACCTTTGCCCAAAGTTCACCACACTGGCATCTACCCGAAGGATCCGTCCTGCGGCTTGGTAAAGGCAGAGTAACGGATATAGCATATTCTCCGGATGGCACGCGTTTGGCAGTGGCAAGTCCTGTCGGAATTTGGATTTACGACGCAGAAACTGATGAAGAACTTGACCTACTCAGAGGAGAAACAGAACCATTCTACTATTCATCCGTTGCGTTCAGCCCGGATGGGACGAAAATTGTAGGCGGAGGTTCGAGGTCTAACATTGATATGTGGGATGCAGACACAGGAAAACTCATCCGCACTATCACACACTTTCCGAATCCCACAGCACCTGGAAGTACGATACTTAGCGTTGCGTTCAGTCCGGATGGCAAAAAAATCGTAAGTTGTAGTAAGACGCCGTTGTATTTAGCATTTAATGAAAGACGCGCATACGCTATCCGTCTGTGGGATGCAGACACAGGAAAACTCATCCGCACCTTTGGGCAGCATCAGTATAATGTCTCATACATCGCGTTCAGCCCGGACGGAAAAACAATCCTCAGTGGCGCTACTGGATTTCTTGAGCAAGACATCATCGTTCTATGGGATGTGGACACAGGCACACAACTCTTCACAATCTCAACGTATGATGCTGCCTTCCCTGTGTCTGATTTGAGCCCTCGTGTAAAATTCAGTTCGGATGGCAAAAAAATCGCAAGTGGGGATATTAACGTTTATATATGGGATGTAAACACAAGACAACGCCGCATGCTATCAGGACATACGAAATATGTGAGGAGTCTCGCGTTCAGCCCAGATAACAACATCATCTCAAGTGGCAATGACGATGGTACCATCCGCTTGTGGGACACAGACACGGGAGAACCTCTCCGCACTCTCATTGGACATTTAGGGACTGTTTCGGGAATCGTGTTCAGCCCGGATGGAAAAATAATCATAAGCCGCAGTTATGACGGCACCCTTAGATTCTGGGATGTGGACACGGGACAACAGATCCGGATGATCACAGACCATGCAAATTCTATCAAGAGTATCGCATTCAGCCCAGATGGAAAAAAAATCGCAAGTGGAGGTCATGATAGGTCCATCCGTCTGTGGGATACAGACACAGGAAAA
This sequence comes from Candidatus Poribacteria bacterium, assembly GCA_963663765.2. Taxonomy (GTDB): domain Bacteria; phylum Poribacteria; class WGA-4E; order WGA-4E; family WGA-3G; genus MSPOR6. Next base: position 1,105,987 of record CAXXUA010000005.1, read on the forward strand.
CTTATCCGTATGCTCACTGGGCATGCAAGTGGTGTCCTCACCGTTGTGTTCAGCCCAGATGGAAAAAAAATCGCAAGCGGCAGTTTTGATAACACCCTACGCTTGTGGGACGCAGAAACGGGACAACATCTTCGTACGTTCACAGAGCATGTAGGTGATATCGATAGTGTTGCGTTCAACCCAGATGGAAAAATAATCGCAAGTGGCAGCAGTTCCGGCACCTTCCGCTTGTGGGAAACAGAAACGGGACAACACATCCGCACTCTAACAGGAAATACGGGAGGACATACGGGGCGTATCTATAGTGTTGCGTTCAACCCAGATGGAAAAATAATCGCAAGTGGGGTAAGTGTTCCGGATTTCTCCATTCGCTTGTGGGTAGCAGAAACAGGAAAACACATCCACACCCTCACAGGGCATACTAGTACTGTCAGAAGCGTTGCGTTCAGCCCGGATGGAAAAAAAATCCTAAGTGGTAGTTGGGACAGAACGCTTCGTTTGTGGGACGCAGAAACGACAGAACATCTCCGCACTCTAACAGGACATACGGGGCCTGTCTATAGTGTTGCGTTCAACCCAGATGGAAAAACAATCGCAAGTGGCAGCAGCGACGGCACCCTCCGCTTATGGGATACAGAAACGGGACAACATCTTCGTACGTTCACAGGGCATGCAGGTGATAGCGATGGCTTAACGCACATCGGCGTTGATATCTATAACGTTGCGTTCAGCCCAGATGGAGAAAAAATCGCAAGTGGCAGGGGTGATGGCACGGTGCTTTTGTGGGACTTTGCCTCTTTACCCCTGACTGAAGATGTAAACATGGACGGTGTTGTCAATATTCAGGATTTGGTGATTGTGGCAAATGCGTTTGGCGAAGCGGCACCGGATCTCAACGGTGATGGGATTGTAAATATTCAGGACTTGGTCATTGTTGCACAAGCATTTGGGAATACGGTTGCTGCCACTGAAGAATAGAAGCTAAATATATAATCAGTCCCTACAACAGCACCGTGTAGGTAAGGTAGTGCTTGCGTAACCTATAAACGTAAATTTATTAGAGCGTATCTCATAAATCCAATTGTTGGATTGTCCTCTATCGTTATTATCGTAGGGGCGGGGTTTCCCCGCCCGTTGTATCTAAAATATTTATTATCGTAGGGGCGGGGTTTCCCCGCCCGTTGTATCTAAAATATTTATTTATTAGATAGGGGCTACTACGTTCAAATAAGCAAAGGAGACCACTCTAATGAAAATTTATTCATTTTTGTTTATAATCATTCTGGTTGTGTCACTTGCATTAACACTAAATTCCTATTCCCAAAGTTCATCGAACTGGCATCTACCCGAAGGAGCCGTCCTGCGGCTTGGTAAAGGCAGAGTAACGGATATAGCATATTCTCCGGATGGCACGCTTTTGGCAGTGGCAAGTCCTGTCGGAATTTGGATCTATGACGCAGAAACTGATGAAGAACTTGACCTGCTCATAGGACAAACAGGAACATCCTACTATTCATGCGTTACGTTCAGCCCGGATGGAACGAAAATTGTAGGCGGAGGCACGAGGTCTATCGATATGTGGAACACAGACACAAAACAACACATCCGCACCATCTCACACATTCCGAATCTCACGGAGCCTGGGGGCACGGTATATAGCGTTGCATTCAGTCCGGATGGCAAAATCATTGCAAGTTCAGGGTTGCACGGCGATCCAAGTAGATACGGACTCGCACACGCTATCCGTCTGTGGGATGTGGACACAGGACAACTCATCCGTACACTCATTGGGGTGCGTCTGAATTATCTCACAATCTTAGACCTTGTATTCAGTCCGGACGGCAAAAAAATCGCAGGTCGCACTGGAAGAACCGACACTCCGCACGTCATTCTGTGGGATTTGGACACAGGCACAGAAACCTATCTGTATTGGCAGTCCTTCTTTGTAGCATTCAGTCCAGATGGAAAAAAAATCGCAGGTGGCTATGGGCCCATTTTTATATGGAATATGGACACAGCACAACGCCGCTTGCTCTCAGGGAATTACGGTATGATCAATAGCGTAGCGTTTAGTCCGGATGGAAAAATAATCGCAGGTGCCAGTTATGATAAAACCATCCGGTTGTGGGACGCAGATACGGAAGAACACATCCGCACCCTCACAGGACATAGGAGTTCTGTCCGTAGCGTTGCGTTCAGCCCAGATGGAAAAAAAATCGTGACCCACAGTTTATACGGCGAAATCAAGTTTTGGAATGTGAACACGGGACAACTTCTCCGGACAATTGCTGGCCATTCACCTATTATTCAGAGTATCGCATTCAGCCTAGATGGTAATGTCATCGCAAGTGGCGGTGGCGACGAAACTATTCGCTTGTGGAAGACAGAAACAGGAGAACACATCCACACCCTAACAGGACATACGGCGGGTGTCACCAGCGTCGCGTTCAGTCCAGATGAGAAAATAATCGCAAGCGGCAGTTATGATAACACCATCCGTTTGTGGGACGCAGACACAGGAGAACACCTCCACACCCTCACTGGGCATACAAATGATGTTTATAGCGTTGCGTTCAGCCCAGATGGAAAAAAAATCGCAAGCGGCGGTTGGGACAAAAACATCAGCTTGTGGAACGCAGACACGGGCGAGCAGCTCCGCACACTCACTGGGCATACGAGTTCTGTCTATAGCGTTGCGTTCAGCCCAGATGGAAAAAAAATCGTAAGTGGGGAAAGCTTTCCGGATTACACCATTCGCTTGTGGGACGCAGAAACGGGAGAACCACTTCGCACTTCCCTCACGGGGCATAGGAGTACTGTCTATAGTGTTGCGTTCAACCCAGATGGAAAAAAAATCGTAAGTAGTAGTCGGGACAAGACTATCTGCTTGTGGGACGCAGAAACGATAGAACATCTCCGCACTCTAAAAGGACATACGAGGCCTGTCTATAGTGTTGCGTTCAACCCAGATGGAAAAAAAATCGTAAGTGGCAGCTGGGACGGCACCGTTCGAGTGTGGGATACAGTAACGGGACAACAGCTCCGCATGTTCACGGGGCATAGGAGTTATGTGGAAAGTGTTGCGTTCAGCCCAGATGGAGAAAAAATCGCAAGTGGCAGCGGTGATGGCACGGTGCTATTGTGGGATTTTGCCTCTTTACCCCTGACTGAAGATGTCAATTCAGATGGTGTAGTGAATATTTTGGATTTGGTTGCTGTTGCGAACGCTTTTGGAGAAGCGGCACCGGATCTCAACGGCGATGGGATTGTCAACATTTTAGACTTGGTGATTGTTGCACAAGCATTTGGGAATACGGTTGCTGTCACTGATGAATAGCACGTTTGATGCCACACGAAAAGTTAGTGTGGTTTCCCGACAAATACCATACACGGATTTAGCGGGAAACCGCACTTGATGTGTCATTTAACGTGCAGGATATTTGTGACACATTCTTTAGATTGTTTGGATAGATAACATCAAAAACACAAACTACGTGATTCGCATGTACCGTGTCATCCGCGCATCAATCAATACGAGATGTGTAATGCAATTTCTTTGCTTACTATTATTCAAAAGGAGAAAATGCACCATGAACACTAAATCATTATTGATATTAACTATTTTATTTACATTACTTCTCTTTACATTCACCGCAGACACCTTTGCCCAAAATTCACCACACTGGCATCTACCCGAAGGAGCCGTCCTGCGGCTTGGTAAAAGCGTAATTTACAATATTGAATATTCTCCGGATGGCACGCGTTTTGCGGTGTCTAGTGCTCTCGGCATTTGGCTCTACGACGCACAAACGGGTGAGGAACTTGACCTACTCACAGGGCAAAAGGGCATCATCTTGTGGGATGATGCGGACACAGGACAACACCTGCGCCCCGCCACACACATTCTGGAGATCGCAGAGCCTGGAAGGGGCACTACTGTCGCGTTAAGTCCGGATGGAAAAACAATCGCAAGTAGCAGTGAAGATGATTTGGAAAATGGTAGATACACTATCCATCTGTGGGATGTGGACACAGGAAAACTCATCCGCACCATTAGACAGGATCAGGACACGGGTCGCCCACTACCTATTCGATTCCTAGAATTTAGCCCGGATGGCAAAAAACTCGCAAGCTTCTATCACTGGCACAGCATCTTCATGGGGTACATTCTGTGGGACGTGGACACAGGCAAAAGAACAATTCTCAGGGCACCGCATAGTATAACGCATGTGATATATGGGAGTGTAACATTCAGTCCAGATAGCAAAACAGTCGCAAGCGAGTATCCATATTCGGACATCTATATCTGGGATACGAACACAGGAAAAATTCTCCACACGCTCACAGGGCGTACGGGTAGTACGGTCGATAGCGTCGAATTTAGCCCGGACGGCAAAAAAATCGCAAGCGGCGATTCCGATGGCACCCTCAAATTTTGGGACGCAGACACGGGCGAACATATCCGCACAATCAGAGGGCATAGGAGAGATGTCAATAGCGTTGCGTTCAGCCCAGATGGAAAAAAAATCGCAAGCAGCAGTAATGACGGCACCCTCAAATTTTGGGACGCAGAAACGGGAGAACATATCCGCACAATCAGAGGGCATACAATTTTTATTGAGAGTATCGCATTCAGTCCGGATGGAAAAAAAATCGCAAGCGGCGGTTACGACGAAAACATCAGCTTGTGGGACGCAGACACAGGAGAACTGCTCCACACCCTCACTGGGCATACGGGTTCCGTCGATAGCGTTGCGTTCAGCCCAGATGGAAAAAAAATCGCAAGCGGCGGTAGGGACGACACCATCCGCTTGTGGAACGCACACACGGGCGAACATCTCCGCACAATCAGAGGGTATACGAGATATGTCAATAGCGTTGCGTTCAGCCCAGATGGAAAAAAAATCGCAAGCGGCAGTGGGGACGATACCATCCGCTTGTGGAACGCAGACACGGGCGAGCAGCTCCGCACACTCACTGGGCATACGGGTTCTGTCTATAGCGTTGCGTTCAGCCCAGATGGAAAAAAAATCGCAAGCGGCAGTGGGGGCGATACCATCCGCTTGTGGAACGCAGACACGGGCGAGCAGCTCCGCACACTCATTGGACATACGAGTTCTGTCTATAGCGTTGCGTTCAGCCCAGATGGAAAAAAAATCGCAAGCGGCAGTCGGGACGATACCATCCGCTTGTGGAACGCAGACACGGGCGAGCAGCTCCACACCCTCACTGGGTATACGAATGATGTCTATAGCGTTGCGTTCAGCCCAGATGGAAAAAAAATCGCAAGTGGCAGTGGAGACATCCGTTTGCGGGACGGTACCGTCCGCTTGTGGGACGCAGACACAGGACAACATCTCCGCACAATCACGGGGCATACGGATAATGTCAATAGCGTTGCGTTCAGCCCAGATGGAGAAAAAATCGCAAGCGGAAGTTGGGATGGCACGGTGCTTTTGTGGGATATTACACCTTTACCACTGACTGAAGATGTAAACATGGACGGTGTTGTCAATATTCAGGATTTGTTGATTGTGGCAAATGCGTTTGGCGAAGCGGCACCGGATCTCAACGGCGATGGGATTGTCAACATTTTAGACTTGATGATTGTTGCACAAGCATTTGGGAATACGGTTGTTGTAACTGATGAATAGCACGTTTGATGCCACACGAAAAGTTAGTGTGGTTTCCCGACAAATACCATACACGGATTTAGCGGGAAACCGCACTTGATGTGTTATTTAACGTGCAGGTTATTTGTGACACATTCTTTAGATTGTTTGGATAGAAAACATCAAAAACACAAACTACGTGATCCGCATGTACCGTGTCATCCGCGCATCAATCAACACGAGATGTGTAATGAAATTTCTTTGCTTACTATTACTATACTATAGTTTCCTTGTTTTCGTCCAAACATTTCGGGATCCAGTTGATCAATGAGAGGTTATCAATCCCAGTCCCTATTTGATTTCAAAAGGGATCGAAAGGTCTCAAGTTACGATACCCTACCTTTGAAACCCTCATCATAACTGGACACCAACATTTTCAAGGCATCTTTGTTGTCGGAAAAAGCGATAAAAATCGTAGTTTTTGTTTCCTTTTTCTTTGAAAGGTCCGTCCAAGTTCTGTGCTACCTTTTGAGGTGTTATTTTCTCAATGCGGGTATGGGTTTGTGTGCGCTCATAGTTGGTATGATTTTCTACATTCATTGGACAAAAACAAGGTAGTTTGGACAATTTAGTCTTGTAGAAGTTGATTATTCAACAGAACGTCTATTTTTCTACGAGTTTCGTATATTTGTGAAACTGGAGAAAATGCTGCGCTCCAGCGGAGTGCTATGTTTATAGAAAACGGACTATCCATATTCTTGCGCTCCAGCGGAGTGCTATGTGCGGCTGCAACATACCGCTCCGCTGGAGCGCAAGAATGTAACTATGTGCATGCTATAAACATATCGCTCCGCTGGAGCGAAAGATTAAGCATTCTAACTATAAGGGAATTGAATTTCAAAACAATATGATGTCTCCGCGCAGCACGTTCAGGATTCTTGCACATACCGTTCCGCTGGAGCAAAGAAAGTTTCCGTTTTAGTCGTTGTGTCTTGATTTGGTAACATAAGCGGTGAACCAATTTCTTATCAATACATGTTTGAAAAAAAATGTCCAAACTATAGTAAAATTACTAATCTGTCAAAAATAAAGCAAAGCTTGCAGATTTTAGTTTATTGATTGCCAATTTGTAGCACGTATAATCATCTCATGATATGTATCTGCATGATGCACATCAGGATGCAAGATGTTGAACTGTCTAAACCGCCAGAATGCTATAGCAATTGCTGCATAGTAGACATAGCAATCTAAACTGTCCCATTCAATGTCTGTCAAGGGACGTAACGTGTTATATGCATCAAAAAAACTGTGTAAAGAATTTAACTTCAACTCATGTTTATCAGTATAACAACACCCGATGATCGTCATGCCAACATCAATTAGAAATGTATCATGACATCCTTCCTCAAAGTCAAGTATCGCTACCATTTGGTCCTCATCAAAAAGGGTATTGTCTAAGAACACATCTCCGTGCAGCAGTCCTGTTGGAAGTGGTTTCTCTAATTCAGGTACAATCCAATCAAGTTCTGATTGTAACCATATTACAAACGGATGGGTAGCAAATTCTGTAGTATGTACCTCTTTCAAAAAAGGTGTGATTTGTGCCATCCCCATCGGGAAACTTGGAAGTACATCAAGTGGTGGAATACAATGCAACTTTGCTAACGCTTCACCAATCAGTGATAATACACGCGGTGATGGTTTGGGTGTACTACCTGCTAAAAATGGATAGATCATTACGTAGTATTTTGAAGTTATATGGAGCACATCACCATTCTTCTTGATAATTGGGTACACTGTAGGGTAGGCATGTTCACGTAGATGTTCCAAGAGTGTGTTTTGTATCTGAAGTTCTTCAACACTTTTCTCATCACATATTTTCAAAAGATATACACCATCTGTTGTTGTCAATTTGTAGTTGCTGTTTCCAAATCCACCCGAAATTCCCTCACATTTGATCGGTATCCCGATTGCATAGTGTGATACTATATCCGCAAGTTCTTCAGTAGATGGGGTTGTGTATTGTGCCATGTGCAGTAATGAAGAGTATTACTATTATATTGCAAGCATACTCATGTATTTACAAAAAAAGATAATAGATCTAAAGTGTTTTACTAATATTGTAGTAGATCTTCCCAATAACGTAAATGTATCTCTTTTATGTCTGTATTACGATTAAAATCTAATTGTAAATTCTTAGAATAACTTTCAAGAAAGTTCTTGGGATTGCTTATCAAACGCAAGTAGTATTTTAACGTAGGAAGGATTCCGTTTACAATTACCTCACAACCATGCTGTGTGTGTATATTAGAAACTAATTCATCTACAGCGTCATTATTCTCCACATTTGGTTCAGCAGTAGTGAGCAGATAATAACGGCGAACAGGCATCTGTACAAACTTTTCATAAGCAACTTGGACAATTCTTGGGGAAATATGGATGTTATGTTTGATTTCAACAGCTTCAAAAAATTCTCCATTTTCATTTAAGACTTCAATATCTCCAATCCCACCAGATTTGATGTCAGATGTAGTATGACTTTTCAATGGAGCAAGAGTTTTTTCATGAAAACGTTCAATCGACATAAGCATCTCATACGCTGAATAAACTGCCAATACAGGAAGACGTGAAGCACCAGCAACACCATAACCAATTGAAAAATGCCGTCTTAATAGGTTTATTATTTTATCTATTGATATAAACTCTGCTTGTTGTGACTTATCCAAGTCTACATTTGCGTTTTCAAATAAATCAAGATTCATCTTTGATCTATCCATCAAGTCAATCATAGCAAAAAATATAGCATAAAGATATTTTTTCGGATCAGCTTGGTTTTCTTCAATATCATTGAGAATTTGAAGAAAAGCGTTCTTCACAGATACGTTGCGAATCTTTCCGGGAAAATTAAGTGTAAATGGATGTGCTTGCTCAAGTGAACGCGTCAACCAACCACTACCTCCCTTCATGGCAAATCTCTGAAAGTTTTCTGCGATAAATGGTGTCACGTATGAAGTATCAAATCCTCTCCCTGAATATCCATCAAGCAATTCCTTCTTATGGTACCGGACATCTTGTGTAGGGGATTCAATCTTTTTCACCATAGGCGTCAATTTAAGAAAAAAGTGTTTGCATTTTCTCTTGTGGGAGGGGTTTTCAACCCCGATATGACAGAAGATGAACATAAAATCGGGGTTGAAAACCCCTCCCACAATACGTCAAAATCCTTAAATTGACGCTTATGGGGATTCAATCTTTTTCACCAAAGACGTAATCAGAACTGCGAAAACAGCCTTCTGAGATTCCGCTTTTTCGATGATTTTTTCAACCCAATTTCTTTGACTATCAGATAGTAATAGCAGAAGATTTGGCTTTGATTCTGCTAATTGATATGCATCTTCCAATATTGCACGTGCCTTGTTCACTATGTCCCCTCAAATAAATGTTGCAATGTAATCGGTGTGTTGTCAACACGTTGTCGAGCATCTTTACAGTACTCAGAATTAATTTCATAACCAATATAATGTCTACCAAGGTTCTTGCACGCAACAGCTGTTGATCCAGAACCCATAAACGGATCAAGTACTAAGGATCCCATAGGAGTCAATAGATGTAAAAATTCCTCCACTATTTCTGCTGGATAGATTGCGGGGTGTTTATTTCCTTTTAGTGTAGCAACAAGTGTCTCAATCACATCATGTGTTTCTATTAACTCATCCATCTTAATTACATCTCTTTTTAGTTTATTTCCATGTATCCGAATGATTGTAAATCCTTTATTTTTTAGTTGTGATGTACGGCCTCCCTCCTCCCCACCAAACGGCGCAGCATGGATGCCCCGAATTTTCATCCGAAAACTTTGTATTTTTCCACTCCTTACTTCTTGAATTACATCTGATAGTTCTAATCTTGCTACTAATTTCTCTTCTTTGCTTAAATCTGATTCTTCAATAAGTTTATAATATCGCTTCCCAATATTAGTTCCATTTTTTTTCTTAGGTGGCATCGGTGAGTGGGTTTTTGCTAAGTATGCTTTGGGATTGTAAAAATATTTATCCGTTTTAACAAAATGAAAAAATGGTTCAGTACTGCTGACAAGACGCCGACTGAACTGACGTGGCGTTGGATTTCTTTTAACCCATGTAATTTCATTAACAAGCTTAACTAACCTTGTCTCCGTTGCAGCAAGCGCGAAACGATATGGAACTAATAGTAAATTGCTATCTATATATTTATCTCCTATATTGAATACTATATTACCATCATCTCTCACCACACGCACACATTCGCGAAAAAGTCTTAGTAATGTGTCAATATAGTCATTGAAATGACTTTCATTCCCCATTCCTCCACCGTAATCGCGCTGTTGGAAATATGGAGGTGAGGTAATTACCAATTGAATACTACTATCTGGTAAATGCTGGATAAGTTCCAGATTATCCCCACACAATATTTGGTCAATTGGTAAATTATCATCGGTATAGGACATACTCATACTCCTTAACTTCGGTTAACAACAGTATAAAATCGTAGTTTGTAATACGTGTAAGTTAGCATATGATGTAACGTGATACATTACTACTTCGGTTCAGTGGGTTGAAACAACGCTTGAAATTCAGGTTGGTCACGGACGATGTCAAAAACGGGTTCGGTAATTGCAGAGGAACGCACAGTGTCATCTATCCGAATTGCTTCTTGTAATGATGCGATAGATCTCTCAATATCAACAATCCTTGAGATGCCCTTTACCGGGTCGGCAGCTCTATGTGAATACGCAACTGCAAGGTTATAATGTGCTTTACCGAAGTCTACATCCAGTTGTGTAGCACGTTCCCATGCTAATATTGCCTGATCCAGTTCACCCATATTCCCATAGACAGCACCGAGATTGAAATACGGAATTGCCCAACCCGGTTCATGTTGAATTGCCAATCGGAACTCAGTGGCAGCGCGAGCAAGTTCACCTTGTTTCGCATACGCCAAACCCCATTTGTAGTGAGATACTGATGCTTCATTCAGTTCTGTTGAGCCTCCATCTTTTGAATAGGGAATGCTCTTTAGACCGCAGCCGATGAGCAATGATATGATGCTGAATAATAAAATTAGTCTCATTTCTCTCTCCACATTTCTTGTAACACACTACCTAAAATTAGGTCACCTCTCGCCTGCGACACAAAAATGAAGTATTAACGATTGTTATAAAACCTGTCCGAAATCCCAAAAACGAATTAATCCCGCACACTCATGTTTATAGTTTATCAGATTTTATGTTAGTTATTGTCAGTGTTTTTATTGTACCAGATAATAATAGTCTAAATCAAGCAGTTTCCAAATCGTATTGCATAGAATTGTCATTATTTTAGCAAGGCGATCTGTCGTGTAACTCTAATCCGTGAAATCCGTGTAATCAGCGAAATCCGTGATTCCGTACCATAGGCGGCAATTTAAGAAAAAGTGTTGGTGTTTCTCTTGTGGGAGGGGTTTGTAACCCCGATTTGAGAGGAAAAGCGCGTAAAATCGGGGTTACAAACCCCTCCCACAATGATGTATTTTGAAAATTGAACGTTTCTGTCCTATCAACTTTTTTCTATTGATGTCATTGCGTGTGTTGTGTATAATGTCCAAAGTTGTTCAAGAATCACTTCATTCCTTTGCAAAACAAACCCTTCATACATTTACCAGCAGGAGCATTGAAAGCATGAACAGAAAAACTGATAAACCCAATGTCCTTTTTATTATGTCTGATCAGCATAGATACGATTACATGGAACACGCAGCGGATGCACCAGATGCGCTTAAAACCCCAAATTTACGACATTTAGCAGATTCAGGGGTGAATTTCACGCACTGCACGGTAAATGCACCTGTTTGCGCACCATCACGAATCGGTTTAGCATCTGGTATACAACCATCACGTTTAGGTTCCCTTGGAAATGGCAGTTTTTATCCTACATCCATCCCAACATATTATCAACAACTGCGTGACCATGGATACCGTGTCGGATGTGTAGGGAAACTTGACCTCGCCAAACCAGATGGATATAACGGACGCTACGGTGACCGACCCCGCGCTTACAACTGGGGATTCACACACCCAGAAGAATGTGAAGGAAAAATGCACGCTGGCAGATCGGCAACGCCAATTGGACCTTACACACACTATCTTGAAGAAAAAGGATTACTGCAAAAATTCCATCAAGACTATAGGAAACGCAATTCTTCTGGCGGTTGGATAAAAAACGGATCTTATGATTCTGTTCTACCAACAGAAGACTTTGAAGATTCTTATATCGGCAGGCGCTCAACAGAATTTATTGAGAATATACCAGATGATTTTCCATGGCACCTTTTTGTCAGTTTTGTTGGACCGCACGATCCATTCGATCCGCCGACAGAATACGGTGATAAATATAGGAATGCCGACATGCCCAATCCTATATCAAATGACATGGAAGGCAAACCAGACTGGGTTAAAAAACGCACCGTAAATCTCACACCTGAAGAGATTGCAATTACGCGTCGACAGTATTGCGCTGCAACTGAACTCATTGATGACCAGATTGGAAATATGTTGCATGCACTTGAAACACGCGGTATGCTTGAAAACACTTATATAATCTATTCAAGTGACCACGGAGAAATGCTTGGAGATCATGGACTCTACACAAAGAGTCTGGCTTATGAAGCATCACTTCGCGTGCCACTTATCGTGACCGGACCTGACATAGAACCCAACCGAAGTTCCAACGAATTAGTGGAATTGAATGACATAAACCCAACTATATGCGACTTAGTTGATGTACCTGTGTTGGAAAACATTGATGGAAAATCAATCGTACCTGTGCTTCATGATGAAACACAAACACACCGCACTGAAACGGTCAGTCATCTGCAGAACTTTACTTCCATTCGCACGCAAACACATAAACTCATTGAAAGCAGAGACGGTTTTGTGGAATTGTATAACCTTGAAGACGATCCAGAAGAGTTGAACAATATTGCAGAAAAAGAACATGCTCTCGTGGCAGAATTACGTTCGCAGATGGAAAGTCGGTACGGACCATCTCTTGTGTAACAGGTTGCTATGAGTTGTAACTACTCTTAACAATACCAATGATAACAGGCATAATCTTAGCTGGTGGAAAAAGCATACGGATGGGTGAGAACAAGGCATTGATGCGTCTTGGAAACGATACGCTCATCGGTCATGTAATAGAACGTGTTCGTCCTATCACCAATGAACTGCTGCTAATCACCAACTCTCCGAATGAATACGCATCTATTGGAATTACAATGCACGGTGATATTGTTCAGAATGCGGGTGCATTAGGAGGTATCCACGCTGGATTAACCTATGCTACACATGATACCGTCCTATGTGTTAGCTGCGACAGTCCTTTTATTGCAACTAACCTGCTTTCCTATCTTGTTTCTGCATTAGGGAAATATGATGCTGTGATGCCATATACACACCGCAATTCCAACGAGTATTCAATGACGAATCATAAAGACCAACGACAGATAATCCTCCAAACACTTTGTGCAGCTTATTCCCAAAATTGCTTAGAAACAATTGAAGAACTGTTTAACGACTCTGATTATCGTGTACATGCACTTGCGGAACGCGCCAATGTCCTGAAAATTGCCCCTGACATCTGGCAAACTTATGATGCGGAGGGTTTGTCATTCTTTAACATCAATTCACCCGAAGACTATGAAAAAGCAAAGGAAATTTACAAAACCTTACATGAAACAATTTAGGGAACGGGCTGATCAATTCTAACATTCTAATTGTCTGAAATTAATACCGACATACCATCCTTAATTAGATTTTGATTATCAACTATCACACGTGTTGTTTGTGCAAGAGGTGAACGAATCTCTACTTCGTTACCATAAACACCTGCAACATTTATCTCTTTGAGTCGCGCGACATTTTCCTCTATAACATAGACATGACCCTTGCCGTTCTGAATATACATCACTGCACGATGAGGTAGCAGCAACACATCTTTCCGTTCACCCGTCTTGATTGATATTGTAATAGAAGTCCCAGGTTTCAATGCACTGTTAGTACCTGAAGTTGCAGGATCGCTGTCTATATATGTCCTAATAGCATTTGCTATTGTTGCATGGACAAGCACACTGTTTTCTCCCTCTTTAACCGTAGGACTAATAAAGTCAATTGTAGCAAGAATATTCCCTATACCTGACGCAGTTGAAACAAGCACCATATCACCAGTGTCTATTCGGCTAACGTCACTTACAGGGACATTCCAAACAGCCTTGAGTGTGTCAACCGCTATGACAGTATACACCGGCACACCAGAGACAGCAGCAGATTTTGCATAGTCACCTAACTCCAAGTGACGATGCGCAACTACTCCATCAATTGGCGAAGTGATAACCGCTTCATTTACCTGTTCGCGGGCAAGTTTCAACTGTTCCTCTGCTTCACTGACACCAGACTGCGCTATGGCAATCTCACGTTCCCACGCTTTTGCTTCAACAAGTTTTTGTGCTGTGACAAGGTTGGATTTCGCTTGAACAACCTTTGATGCTGACGCAGCGATTTCGCGTTCCCATCCCTTATTTTCAACTATCTTACGGGCTACCGCTAATTCTGCTTTCGTTTTTTCCACCGTCACTTGAGCGGTACCATCTTCAAACTGTTTTGCTGCAGCAACTGCTTCTTCATGACGACTTTGCACCAACTTGTATCGTGTTTCTGAGGTTTCAAACGCACTATCACTAATTAGTTCCTTTTTGTGCAGTTCCTTATCTCGTTCATAATCCGAAGTCGCTTTATCAAACTCCGTTTTCGCTCTCTCCAACCCTTGTTCCGCACTCACTTTTGAACGTTCAAGGTTTGCTTCTGCTGCTTTGAATGCAGATTCAGCCTGTACAAGCTTGTTCCGTATACGCATTTCAGCGAGCGATTTAGTCTCTTCAAGTTTTGCTTCGGCATCTGCAACTGCTTCTTTCGCAGTAACCAGTTGCGTTTCAATACGCGTTTGCGCGTTTGCCTCCGTTGTGGTTAGTTGTGACTTTGCGACACTCAATGCTACTTCTGCTTTTATCGCATCAATACTAACTTGACTGGCACTGCTTTGTGCAAGCACATCACCTTTTTTTACGGTTTGTCCTGCTTCTGCATTCAGTTCCACAATTTTTCCTGTGATGTTCGCATATACCTTGACCTCTGCACGAGGTTGCAAAAGTCCACTGTAACTCTTTTCGGACACAATGCTAACCTGTCGGGGTGTCTCAACATTGACGGAGATTGCCTGTTGTACATCTTGTGAAATCACATCAATGACGATAGCACAACATAAAAACAGTGTCATCGAAACTACAATAATATAAATCGCTTTCAATCCTGATACCTCCCTTCACAATAAAGAAAAGGGTTTCTACATCTACGGTAAGACATGCATCTCAATTACCGTTATCCAGCAGAAAACCCTATTCGGTCTTTAGTTTATCTTTGAAATCTTTTGAAAACTTTTTCATTTTAGGATGAATCACGAATTGGCAGTAAGGTTGTGTGGGATTCATTTCAAAATAACTTTGGTGATAGTCTTCTGCAGGATAAAAAACATCTATAGCAGTAATTTCAGTTACAATCGGGTCGTCCCATATCCCAGATTTATTCATCTTTGCTTTAGATTCTTCAGCGCTCCTTTGTTGTGTTTCAGAATGATAATAAATTGCTGACCGATACTGCGTACCAACATCGTTGCCTTGACGGTTTAACGTGGTCGGATCGTGTGTTTGCCAAAAAACTTCCAGTAATTCTTCATAAGAGATTACATCTGGATCAAACTCAATCTGTGCCACCTCAGCGTGTCCTGTCGTTCCTGCGCATACTTCACGATAATTGGGATTGATAGTGTTACCACCAGTATAGCCTGAAACTACCTTGTGCACACCTTCTAACTGCTCAAAAACTGCTTCTACACACCAAAAACAACCCGCACCAAACGTTGCTGTTGCTAATTCCATTTTCTTATTTGCGGTTTCAACATGTCGTTGGAAACCACACTACTCCTTACATCCTAAAAAAATGCTGATAATTACATCATTTTCATCATAATTCATGATTAAATCAAGTAAACTGCGTAAGTCCTGTACGATTTTCCACTCTTTAGTCCCGTAGGGACGATATGTTTGTTCTAACCATGACATATAAACATATCGTCCCTAAAGAAGATTAATTTATTAATTCGGTAATAAATACTCTCACACGGTAGGTGGGGAATGCCATAAGGCATTCATACCGTTGATTTGGTGATTCCGTACACCAATCCGATTCATCAACTCACAATCCGCTGCTGTTCAAGCACCTCAATTTTTCGGTTAAGCTCCTCAAGTCTTCTCTCAAAGTCCCTTTGTTGCCTACCTTGCATCACAGAGATAAACTGCGGAATCCCGATAGCAACAACTATCAACGCAATCAACCCATAAGTGATGTTGATCCCATATGTGACCCGTTTATCAACACTGTCAAAACGTTTATCAACACTGTCAAAACGTTTATCAACACTGTCAAAACGTTTATCAACACTGTCAAATCTGACATTCACATAATCCTTTATCCGTGTTTCCGAGTTTGCTATCTCTTCCTTGACGACATCGTTGACAATCAACCTGATTTTATCCAGGTCTTCGGTAGATAGCGAAACTTGGCTGAATGCTGGCACAGCAATAAGACTATATAAAATTGCAGTTAAACATAAAGTTCTCATTTGCGTGGCTCCTTTATGTATAGTGTAGTCTATTTATATTTGTTTGTCAACATGAACATTTATGGCTTAGAAAACGCTTAGCATAAGTAAGATAACCAATTGCAGAAGTCTTATCCGCGTCATCCGCGATGCTGTACCCAATCCGCTTCATCTGCAAAATCCGCAATTCAGATAAAAACCAAGATCCATATCACAAAAACATCTCCAAATCGGGATGAGGATCTAACATTTCCCGCAGACAAGTATCCCAATATAACACACAATACCGTATAAACTCGTCTGACCGATTATCTTGTTCAAGGTAATTCTCTATCCAGTCTAATAGACGTTGGCGAGGTGCAGCACGAATCTCACCAGCCTCTTCATCAAATACAACGTCTCGGAAATCACTCAATGTGTCAACCTCTAACTGCAAATCGGGTTGAAAATACAACGCCAAATTTGCCATTATACGGAGAGTAAGTAACTGAATTGGATCCACTGCGATGCTAAGCGGCGGGTCAACCGAAAAGACATCATCAAGCGGCAAGGCTTGAACATAATCCCAACGCGTCTCAATATAATCCAACTGTTGACGAACAATCTCCATATCAGAAAGATGCGTGATGTTTCGCGGTTGATGTTTGTCCTTGATTGTTACCTGTGCTCTGCTGATAGTTGTTTTATAGGTAGACAACGCATCTAAAAATTCTGCTTCTGCATGATTATATATACGGATGCTATCAATATCAAGATGACTGATGGATTCCGGTGGTTGAATAAACGCATTTTCAAGAAGATATTCGGCTTTTTTCACCAGTTTATCAGTCAACGTATTGCCGATTTGGAAAAACTTGACGATCGGATTTGCAATAAGCACACTCACCGCTTTGTCCAAATTACCCTTGCTGCCATATTCTAAACCGAGACTTGTAAGAGCAAAGGAAGTTCGAATTTGAGCACGAAGTTCCGATTGATCGGAAAGATCAGATACCTTCATCGTAATCAGTTTATGTGCCAATACTGCAATATCCTCGGAGAGTGTTTCCGATTTATCAGTATCAATTTTACCAAGAGCATCGCCATGTATTAAGGTCTGTGCTAAGAAAGACCTGCTATCAAGAACTGAATCGGCAACAAGGGAAAACTTATTCGTCGCCATTTTCTGCCTCGTCCTCAGCAAGTTCAAGCGCATCTAAATCAACATGTTCTTTCAGCTCAGATTCAGTGATCTTGATCCCAGTTTTCTCATCGCGCGCTTTCACCCGTTCATCTCTCTCAGCTTTCACCTTGTCTAACGCAGACGCTAATTCCTTATCTACATCCCCTTCTTTGTCAATAGCAAACATTTCACGGAGTAACTGATTGAAAAGGTCGTTATCTGCTTCCCAAATCGCATTGAGCACCGCTTTTGCTTGCTCATCCTTGCATTCAATTGATGCAGAATTCGGATCAATGATACCTTCATCAATGAGCAATGCACTGAGTGCACCTTTCAACTTTACACGATTCTTGAGGAGACCAGCAAAAATACGTATATCCATCTGTCCGAGTAAACGACTGAGATCTTTTCTATCACATTCAGACAACTCAAACAGCCACAGACTCACCGATTTTTCATCTAATTTGCCATCGTTCCAGAGGGCAATATCAATGATCTCCTCAAATTGTTCATTGGACAAACACGGTAGTAATCCACACGCAAGACCGGTTCCAAGAAGCGTATCTAATACCTGTAACACATCTTCGGTGGGACTTTCCTGAATTAACTCAGTACAATCCGGAACAAGATAGTATAATTCTTCACGCAATCTTGGGTTGCGGGTAGCACTGATTATATCAAGTTGTTGCTCTTTTTCGTAACTTTGGAAAAGTTGTTCAGCTTCACGTGTGGGTAACGACAATAATTTCTTGGCTTCTGATTGCGGGACAACCAATTTTCGGCTGTTCATTCCAACCCTCCAGGTGGGCAATGCGAGGTGTCGCGTTTTATTGAAAATGACTATATATTTTTGTGTTTTTGGGTAATTCGGTTTGCTGTAGGTTGACATTACCACCCTACAGCAACAGTCTGCAACGTATCTCATAAATGGTAAGAGGAGGTTTCTAACCCCGAATTACCAGACACACAATCCTATGAATTTGGACAAAATCGCATTTATGAGATACGTTGTATCCAGTTTAGAAGTTGTTCCTGACAAAGTTCATGTTCTTAGCGGCTGACGCAATCGGGTCATCTTTCGCGGGGGTTTCCAAAACAAACCAACTATCATAACCAATCGCACGGGCAGACTCAAATACAGCAGTAAAGTCAACATCTCCTTCACCAGCGTGGTTACCACCAGTGTCCTTGATGTGTATTTGCACGATTGAACTGCCTAAACTACGTATCTCTGATGCAGAATCGAAACCGAGACCCGTTGCATTACCCATATCATAATACACTCCGACATGTTTTGAACCAACTTGGTCAATAATCTGTTGATGCTGATCCGCACTCAATGTGGATTCAATAGCAAGATAAACGTCGTGCTTTTCTGCAGTTTCTGCAGCAGCCTTCACACCATCAAGGAAGCGAGGTGCTGTGATATGCTCATCTTCGATCTTACCACCACCAAAAAACGGCACAAGGACAACATTTGTGCCTAATTTCGGGCATGTTTCCGAAAGATATTGCAACTTCGCAATGCCTTCAGACCGAACACTATCTATTGGATTCATAAATGAATATGCTGTAAAACCCCCTGGGGAGAGCGATGAGACCTCAATATCAGCTTCTTCTGCAAGACTATTGACCTTATCAATACCACCTTCCTGCCAAAGTGTGTGCTGCCGATAATCTCTTCCCATACAGAGTTCTATACCATCAAAACCGATCTCTTTAGCCTTCTTAAACGATGCTTCAAACGGGACACGAAGCATACCGTCTCTAATACCTACTTTCATATTTTCCCTCCTGTTGATTTTGAATTGTAACATATTCAGTTGTCATTTTTCAAATTGAATTTTATATTTAAAAATTAGCAGTCAGACAACAGACAACAGACAACAGACAAGATTATACCAATTCAAATAAATCTTGTCTCATTAAGGAATTCTACTGTTTACTGGCAGGGGGTTACTCTCTTCGGTAGGAGCGACCTCCCGGTCGCGACCGGGAGGTCGCTCCTACCAGATTTCCGCTGCTAATGAGACATTATCACATGAAAATGGTATTATACCCAATTAACGTGAGTCGTCTTGCTAAGTGTGCGGTTAGGAAACCGCACCTACCGTTGGAAAAAGATAAATTACGTTAATTTGGTATTACTTATGCTGAATTCTAAAATAAATATCCTTGCATGATCTAATAATTATATTGACAGATTCACCTATAACTTGTAAAGTATAACAAGTTAAAATAGGACTGCTACCATCACAATAAAGGAAAACAAACACATGAATGGTACCGAAAAAGTCATAAAACACTTAGAACTGATACAAGTCGTAATCAACCGTATGGGTCTGAATAGTTTTCTGTTAAAAGGCGGAAGCATCGTATTTGTCATCACATCACAAGTCACTTATGTTTCACTGTTTTTCTTTGCTTTAAAAAAAGATTCAGTTGTACCCGAGGAAGCCTTCTATGTCCTTATTTTGAATGCTGGTATGCTGATAGTCCTAATTCTCGGATTTTGGATTCTGGATGGATTCTTCCTCAGAAAGGAACGGTTGTTTCAATACCACTACGATGCAATCAGAAAACAGGACGATACCGATTTTAACATGAATGTCAGAATTCACAAGACTATGCCAAAATGTAGTTGGAGATCGGTTGTTTTTTCTGCTACAACGTTGATATTTTATTTAATAGAAATCATCTTTATATCATTTCTACCTGCAATATTTTTAGTTGCGTTTCTATCATGAATCTAACGTTTATTCGAAGAAACCAAAAATATTTTACCTATTCACTGTACTCAGTTCTATCCGTATTCCCACCGTATTTCATCGCATAAACCAGCATGTTAGTCATAAACCGATAGACATCGGGTGAACGCCGCAGACGCAACATCGTACGGCTCGCAATTTCTGTCGTCTCCATCGCGCACATATAGTCTTTCCGATTGTAAATAACAGCTAACCGACCATCAATGATAATCCCCTTTTGATACCGAAATTGTGTGGGTTGTGCGTTATTTTCATTCCCCCAGAACACATCACCCCCCTGTGGAGGTTTTGATAAGTTATAATGGATAGTATATATTTCATGCTCATGCGGTAGAATATCAAGTGGATAGTCCGGAAAAATCTGTTGTAACTCATCGGCAACGATATTTGCGAATAGTCCGTGAAAACCGCAGTCATCAAAAAAGAGCATTCCCCCTTCAACAACAATATATTTCCGTAGTGCAGCACGTTCTGCTTGAGTGAACCCTTTCTGCAATGGACCATCTCTTGCAAGTCCACGTCCGGCAGTAATATCAGTATCGTGTCCTGTCATCACAATGAGGGGTGCATCCAAAATCTTTGGATCTGTCAAAGACAGCGCACCTCCAGCAAAATTCATATCAGAGCGAATTTGTGTGTACCTGTCCATCCATTTCATGAGCGCAGGTAGTGCCGTTGGGTCTTGCCACCAATCAGAGAGTGAGTGTTTTAGCCTAATGATTCGGATATGACCACGAATGTTTTTGCCAGTACCCTTCAGAATCGCACCCAATTGTCTTGGCGGTAACATAATAGGATTTCGCAATTCAGTAGAAACATTGTCATTCATGTTGTTATCAGGCAAGTCCGTGTCAAGAAACTCACTAAATCCTTCTGTAGCATAAGTATTATGCTTAGGACTCACAACAAGAGGAGTTCGAGATTTTATCTTATCAGGTGTTGATGGCACAGTCGGCACAACTATACCAGAACGCTGCAAAGGATTATTAGCACGTTGTGTGGACTCTATCTGGAAATTTGGGTTTGAATCAGCATCGGGATTTACCAACTCTGTTTTGTATGTAGGGGACGTGTTCGGAACTGATGTGAAGGTTTTTGGTGCTTGAACGATTGATGGTATAGGAGTTTGCATGGGGTTAACTTGACGTTGGATTGTGTCACGTAATACTATTTCATTTGGACGTTTAGGGGTAAAATATTTTGGTCGGTATTTAGTAATTTCTACATCAATGGAATCCTCAGTAAATTTCCAATACTGTTCGGTAAAAAACAACCCGACAATTGCTGCCAAAATGAGATGAATTAACACTGATGCGATAACCGCATGAACACGTTTCTGTTTCATTATGGCATTCGTACCGTTGATTTCTTGATTTCTTTATTTCTTGATTTTGCACTGAAAACATAAACAATGCTGAAAATTACATCATTTTCAGCACAATTCTTGATTAAATCATGAAAACTGCAAAACTCCTGCTTACAGGATTAGAGTTCGGAACATCAAACCCTTTTACTATTCATCAGTTCCTCAATTGCATCAATTTCTTTTGGCACAACATCAGTTAGCACTTCACAACCCGATTCTGTGACAAGTATATCATCTTCAATGCGCACACCTATACCGAGGTATTTGGTAGGAACTTTCTTTGTACCTTCTGCAACGTAGAGGCCGGGTTCAATTGTCAAAACCATTCCAGGTTCAAAAGTTTTGTATTCACCCTCAGCATCGCGCACGCAATTAACATCATGCACATCCAACCCAAGCATATGTCCAACACGATACATATAAAACTGTTTGTATGCTTCTTTCTTAATCAACTTTTTCGCTTTGCCTTTTAAAAGACCGAGACTCAGCATGCCCTCTGTTAGCAACTCAATAGATTTTTGGTGCGGCTCATCAATAGATACACCCGGACGGATCGTATCAATAATAGCATAATGCGCATCAAGGACAATTTGATAAATCTCCCTTTGCGCATCAGTAAATGTGCCGTTAACGGGGAAAGTGCGGGTTACGTCTCCACAGTACCGTTGATATTCAGCACCGGCATCAATGAGAACAAGTGTGTTGTCTTTGATTTCGCAGTTGTTCGTGGTGTAATGAAGTGTCGTTGCATTTCCTCCACCTGCAACAATTGTGGGAAAAGCAGCACCGTTTGCACCACTGCTGCGAAAAGTTGCGTCTACAATCCCTTCTAACTCGTATTCGTACATCCCCGGTCGTGCTGCAACCATTGCAGCAATATGACCATCTACTGTTATGTCTGTAGCCTGTCTGATTCGCTGCAATTCCTCCTCATTTTTTATCAACCGCATTTCACTCAAAATAGGGGAAGGATCAACAAGCGTATGGATACCTTTGCCTAATCGGATACGCGACCTCACAGATTGCTTAAAACGGCTAAGTAACGCATCATCTACATGCTTATTAGAACCGAGAGTGTAATAGAGACTTTCAGCATCCGCTAAATACTTACCTATCTTCTTATCAAACTTATTTATTGAATATGCCTTATCTGCACCATAGATGGCACAAGCATCCTTAACACCGACTCGTTTTCCATTCCAGATTTCAGCTCTTTCATCTTTCGGCAGAACAAAAAGTATATACTTATGTTTAGGATGGTCAGGCGCAATCACACAAATTGATTCCTGCTCATCAAAACCCGTAAGATAATAAAAATTCGGATCAGGACTATAAATATGTTCAGTGTCGTGATTACGCATGGTAACGGGAGCGTTTGCAAATATCGCTACTCCACCAGAACCCATCTGTTCTATAAAGTCTTTGCGTATTTTTGTATGCATATAATTCTTTCCTAAATATCAACATTACAAGGCACTCAAAGTCTATATTACACATTACAACCTATCTCAAAAATGGTAGTAGGAACTTCTAACCTATATTTACCATACACACGATCCGGCGAATTTGAACAAAATCGCACTTATCATATACGATGTAGAATAATTGTGTTTAGATATAACTAATGGGAGTGCCAATTTTACCAATTAAACCGCCACTGGAGACCATCGGATAAACTGGATGAGACCAAAATATTCCCTCTGCCGGACTGTGAACGACTTCTACGACCTGTCCAAACACATCACGAATCTCAGCTATCGGTTGACGTGCTTCCAATGGATCATACAATTCGACTTTGTAATATACAAATCCACCTTTATTACTGAGGATAGATACAAATTTATTAACAACAATCTGTTTGTCAGGTAATTCAGGTTTTCCATCAATGAATTTGTAGTGCTTAAGCACGTTAAGAACACCTTTGACACCTTTGTCGATGCTGGTAGAATCCCATCCGTGCGTACCACCAAGCTCGGGGTCAATGGTCGGTATACCAATATCGGGTGCTGCTTGTGCCAGTTGTCCTCTCGGTCCTCTTTGATCCAAAATAAAACCTATACCGAAGACGCGTGCCAATGTAAGGCAAGCCTTGTGACTTTTATGTTTCTCTCCAACACGTACACGCACCTCATCTATCATCGGTTGCACACCACCTTGATGCAAGTCAATACAGTAGTCAGCTTGTCGAATTGCTTGCTCAAACAACTGATGCGCGATACGTTCACTTGATGTTCCATCAGAACGCCCAGGAAAACAACGGTTCATCTTTACGTTGTCAACTGGACTATACGCCTGTTTTGCATGGAAGGCATGCACATTGAGAACCGGGACTATAATAAGTCTACCACATAAGTCAGCGGGGTCAATCTGTTGTAAAATTTCGTGAACAACAGCAATCCCGTTTAACTCATTTCCATCACTTATCGCTTGAATATAGAGTGTTTTTCCCCGTTGCGTCCCATTGATAAGAACAATAGGCACACGTATTGGTGTGCCGTCTGGGAGAATACCGATAGATAAATGTCCTTCGACTTGAGTACCAGGTTCTGCAACAATTGAACCAACGGACAGGTTGTTGGAGTTCGTTTTACGCATTCGGTTGAGTCTCAATTTTCCTTCTATTCGACTAATTGCTTGCATTTTAATATAACAGAATTAACGAAAGGTGTCAAGTGGCAGGATTATTTAGTTTTCGGTTTTTCTTGTATTATCTTCACAAATGTTAAATTTCCCGTGACGGCAGGTAGGGTTTCCTAACCGTACCATAAACGTCAATTTAAGGATTTTGACCTCCTTGTGGGCTTTCTTTTACCCATAAGTTTTCAGCTATAGTGTCTATCAAGGTTGTTTAGCTGGTATTGTTTTGTCCAGCCGCTTGAAAGAGAGCATAGGTGGCAGCAATATCAGAAAGCCTTTTCCATCCTCGCCAGATAACAGTCACCCCCGGATTGCCATCGGACTTGCGTGCTAAAAATCCACCGAGTTTAGCAATCCAGACAACGACTTCAGACACTCTCGGTATTTTTTCGGGTAAAATTTGGGTCTTATGCGTTATACAGTAAAGTGCTTGCCATTCTATCTCTGTCAACACGCTCGTGCAATCTACATCCGGTGAGTGCCGATTGATGTGGGTCAGCCAGTAAAGTCGCCACGCAATTACACTCAGCAATGCGATATAGCGTTCAAGCCGGTCTTTGGTCTGCAAACGAACTGCCTCCGCCTTCATCCCAGATTTGAGCACTTTAAAATAAACTTCAATGTGCCAGCGTTGGCGATACCAGCTTATCCTTTCAACCGCATCGGCGAAGTCCGACACTTCTACATTTGTTATCAGAAGCCATTCCAAGGGCGTAGCACCCTCAGGCGGGTTTTTCTCTACTACCCATACAAGATACACATCTACAGCAGGCAACTCTTGTGATCGTGATGCTTGTGAACGATGTGGTGGGCGAAGCGTCGCTGTTGTAAAATGGACACTCAAGGTCGCCTCACGAGCAGGTTGAGACGCACGCACTGGCACTTGTGCCGTAATCTCGCCAATAACAGGTTGACTTCTCACCAAATCACTCAGTTTACCGACATCAGCAGCAACCACACGATCCTGAGCCGCGCGTATCACAAAAGGCAGTTCTTTTGCCTCTACGAAAAACTCGTAAATATCTGCTTCACGATCACACACACAAATCACCTCAACATCTGCTAATGTGTCTGAACGCAACGCTGATAATGCCTCAATCCATTTGTAGCTCTCTTTTTCTATGAGCGGTCTGAACTTAGGGGCACTTTGAACGGAGGGTTCGCGAACCCAAACTTTATCTGTCAGACACCCTAACGGAAGACCCGCATCACTTACAATGAGGGTCGTGTGTTTGACAAGTCCCTGAATCTGTTGAGACTTGGTGCCGATTGAACCTAAACCCTCTGTTGCTGGGTGATCAGTGTAATTAAGAAAAGTCGTATCTTGTATCGCAAAAACACGACGATTTTTACACATCCGTTCAAGTGTTCTTTCAAAATGCGGTTTGAATATCTTTTCCGATGAGACTTTTTCATTGTCAATTAAACGATAGGCTGCTTTCACTGACGCCCAATCGCCACACGCAGCGTTGATCGCCGAACCGGGTTGTGCCTCTAAAGCCTCCGCAATGCTGAGCAGCCGTTCATTGAGACGCATATCTCCCAAATCAAGACCTTCAAACTCTTGACGGCTCCAAGATGCAGATAACTCTTGATCGTTTTCAGGATTGTGTAAAGACATCATTCACTCCTATAGCATAAGCGTAATAAATGTTTATCGACTTTGTAAATATCACTTTTGAACATAACATATTTGCTTTTGCTATGCAAGGAATATTAGAACTGACTTGAAAACTATACCATCTTTACCAAAACAACAGACATAACTCAACAAAAAAGAAGATGTTTACTCAATACATCAAACTTATGGGTAAAAGTAAGCCTTGTGGGAGGGGTTTCCAACCCCGATTTCTGAATCATGTATGTCGCGAAATGCACACATCAAAATCCCTTGATGAGGTAAATCCTGAAAATCCTGAAAATCTGGAAATCCTGGTTCAGACAAAAAAACAAAAATTCGCGTAATCCGAGATACAAACAAATGCAAAAAACCATACACAACCACAAACAAAAAGCCACTTGACAAATCTTCAGAAAAAATGATAAAATTAAATCCTAAACATAAAGAAAGGAAAACGATATGGCATCACAAAACGAGTTAAAGTCAATGTTAAACGCACCCATCGCTTTAGCACCAAACACATACCTGCACTTCTATAACGGTGGGAAACTTCGCGCCGAATTTATGGGTGAACCCAATCCAAAAGATGATTATTACTCAGAAGAATGGATCTTTTCTACAAATAGAGCAATCACACCCGGCAGAGATAACCCACCAGAAAAAGGGTTCAGTATCATACAACTCCCAAGTGGTGAAAAAATCTTACTAAAAAAACTGTTGGACGCATACCCTGAACAGACACTGGGCAGCGCACACATCGCAAAATTCGGCACCGATTTAGGTGTACTGCTCAAAATATTTGATGTCGGTGAAGGCGCACATATACCCATCCATTGGCACCCAAACCCTGACTTTGCAAAAGAACACCTCGATTCTCCATTCGGAAAAAATGAAGCATGGATACTCATCGGCACACGCCCAGGCGCAAAGGCATGGATCGGTTGGAAAGAACCAATGGACAAAACCGAATTTCGTAAATTGATGGACGCACAAGATATAGATACACTGCGAAGTCTCATGCACGTCGTGGAACCCAAAGTCGGAGAAGTCTATTTCTTACGCACACCAATCGTACACTCACTCGGTACAGGACTCTGTGTACTGGAACCACAAGAACCAACTGATTGGAACATCCTCGCAGAATGGGAAGGTTTCCCTTTCGGTAAAGAAGATGGACACCTCGGTCTCGGTTGGGATTTAGCAGTAGACGCCGCTGAATTCGATAAACTGGAATTGGATTATCTCAATAACTACATTCGGCGCACACCGGAACTTGTCCGAGCAGAAGGTGAAAACCGAGAAGACCGAATCGTTCCAGAGGAAGCATTAAAATACTTCGGATGTTCACGATTGACCGTCCGCTCAACACTCAGTATGCCTGCAGGAAAAGGGTTCTACGCACTCGTTACATTAGGTGGCGAAGGTGCACTACGAGGTGATTTTGAAGATGTCCCACTAAAACGCGGTAAATCCGTTTTCATTCCGCGTTGTCTGTCCAGTTATGACATCGTAAGCACAGGGGATACACCGATGGAAGTTATCTGTTGCTATCCACCAAACCTTTAGTGTTCTACAGTATACTCAGATACACAACATTAGCATACAATGTTAGACTTTAAACCTCCTAAACCTAATTTGTCGGTAATAAAGGTTGCCAGTGCAATCATGCCGTTATACAATCGGTTGTATCTGAAGGGGTTGACTTTAGATATTGATGCGGAGTCTATAGCTCGGTTAAAAGCAACTCAGGGATACTCCACGTTAATTTCTCCTAACCACGCGGCCTCTGCTGATCCGATAGTAATGTTTCTGTTGTCTAAACATTTATCGCAGCCGTTTTACTATATGGCGGCAAGAGAAACTTATGGTAAGGGTGTATTTAAAGGGTTTCGGGGGTTTCTAATGCAACGTCTCGGAGTTTATTCGGTAGTTCGCGGTACTGCGGATAGAAATGCATTCAGAACAACCCGCCAAGTGTTATCTGAGGGAAGATGGCCACTTGTGATCTTTGGTGAAGGTGAAATATCGCAACAGAATGACACGGTGATGCGTTTTGAAAGGGGGGCTATCCAACTCTGTTTCTGGGCAATGGACGACATGAAGAAAGCAGAAATTGAAAAACCACTTTATGTCGTCCCACTCGGTATCAAATATCGGTATACAAAAAATATGTGGAACGACATTGATTCTGCATTGACCGCATTGGAACGGAATATACTTCCATCCAAAGCACGCACACCAGTAGAACGATACCAACGACTGAGACGTATCGGAATCGCTGTCCTGAAAACGCTTGCAGATGAATACCAATACAAAGTCGACCCATCCGCTTCGCTCAACGAACATATTCAAGGACTAAAGGAACAGATACTATCACACGCAGAAAAAATAATGGGTATCCAGTCCGACAACGATGTCCTAACTCGTGTACGCTCCTTGAAAAATCTCGTTGATGCTGAAGTATATAGAGATGTTGAACAGATGACCGAGTATGAACGAAAAATACATGAAGAACAACTTCAGAAATTTCAACAATTCTATCCTGATTTGAATAGACTAATTAACTTCATCGCAATTTCCGATGGGTATGTCGCAGAAGAACATTCTCCAGAACGTTACCTTGAAGTTATATTTAGGTTGGAAAGAGAAGTTTTTGGAATAGCAAAGATGCAAGGACCGCGTGTTGCTTCAATCCGTGTTGGTGTCCCCAATAACCTCATGGAACACTATGATGCATACAAATCACACAAAAAAGAGACTGTTGAGAAAATTACAACCGAACTTGAAACTGAAGTACAAAACTTGATTACAGATTTGTCATCAGAACATAATCTAACACAGGAAAGAAATGTAGAAAATGACTAAGTTGATTGATGAGGTCTCTTAACCTCGTTATACAAAATGACTAACTTATTTTAAAATCTACTTTACAGGACTTACGCAGTTTTCATGATTTGATGAAGAATTATGACGAAAATGGTGTAATTTTCAGCATTTTTTCGGTTTCCAGCGCGCTTACAAAGCGCCAAATCAACGGTATGAATGCCATTTAGGCA
Organism: Candidatus Poribacteria bacterium; assembly: GCA_963663765.2. GTDB lineage: Bacteria > Poribacteria > WGA-4E > WGA-4E > WGA-3G > MSPOR6. The sequence goes on from CAXXUA010000005.1 coordinate 1,134,933, forward strand.
TTCACCGCCTACCGTTGGGTGCGTAAGTCCTGTTTTTAATAAAGTTCTTATATAAATTCCTATAGGAGGAAAACATGCCAAAAAAATTGTCTATTGGAAGTTGGGCGTACGCATTTGGACCCTACGAAGAGAATCCTGTCCCATTTGACGATGTCGTCAAACGCCTCGGAGAGCTTGAGTTCGACGGTATTGAAATCGGGGCATTTAAACCACATATCGACATCAACGATTACCCGATGAAAAGTGACCGAGATGCTGTTAAAGGATTGATCAGCTACTATGGATTGGAAGTTTCTGGATTAGCAGCAGACTTCTGGTCACACGACGCTCCTGCATCTGACGAAGCACAAGAGGATGACAAATACTATAAATTATTTAGACAAAACCTGCAACTTGCGCTCGATCTCGGTTCCCCTTCAATACGCGTAGATACTGTCACCGATGCCGAAACAGACGTTCCTGGCGTAGAACGAGAGAAAGCATGGGATCGGATTGTAACACTCTGGAGACGTTGCGCACAAGTCGCTGAAGACCACGGTGTACTAATGCTCTGGGAATTTGAACCAGGATTCATGTTCAACAAACCGAGTGACATCATCAATCTACCAAAAGATGTGGATCACCCAAATTTCAAAGTCATGTTTGACACATGCCACGCACAGATGTGCGCAACAGTGGGCGCACGGCAGGTCGGAGAAAAGGAAACACTCGGTGAAAATGGCGTAATTGAACTCGCACGGCAACTCAAAGGAGAAATCGGGCATTTCCACCTCATCGACTCCGACAACTCCCTACACGATGACCACACCAGCACACATGCACCCTTCGGAGACGGTGTCCTGGACTTTGACGCAATTATACCAGTCATCATGGACGAAACAGGTTATGATGGTGAATGGTTCTCAATCGACCTCTGTTTCTGGCCCAATGCATGGGAAGTCACTGAAGATGCAAAGAAATTCCTAACACCTTATTTGGAAAGATATTAAGGCATTACCAAAACAGAAATGACGCGGTTTAATGAAGATTAACAAACTGATTCGGTAATTCTATCTAGTGCTTAGTCAACATACTATTGTAGGTCGCGATTCGGAGATCGTTCCTACAGAAGTCTTGTGTATTGTGTGTATTGTGTGTATTGTAGGAGGGAACTCCGATTCCCGACTACTTTTTAGACCCATCAATAAACACTTGACTAAGCACTAGCCTACCGTGTGAGAAATATGTTTTTACCCAATTAATTTATTAATCTTCATCACACCGCGCCTACAAAAGAAAATAATGAGTTACCGCAGTGAAAAAAGGGAAAAAACGAAAAAAACGGAAACGCGGTGCGGCTTCTCGCGCAGGGTTACGCAACAAAGAACAAGTCCAAAGAAGACTGCAACGGTTAAAGGACCTCAGAGAACAGAATTTGCATCACTACCAAAGCATACTTGAAAAGTATACGCTTTCATTGGAAGAAAAAGATTATTTAGAGTTAGAGTGGGTCATCGCTTTGCAACTCATCGTTGACTACGAAGATGCAACACCAGAAGCATTGCGTAATCTGGATATAGAAACATATACCTCAATACATATTAGTGATTTAGTAATAGACAGGGATATTACTGAGAATTTTTATCGAGCAAGTTTTGATTTGGGAAATGCTTTGGGACTAGCCCTAATTACAATTGACAAGAATGAAAACATAAACGGTGAAATGATCATCTATTAAAGATGATTCAAATAGAGAAAACGACAATAATTTTCTGTTTAGAAACAACTTAACACTCTTAGAGTAATCAATGCTTAACTTGCCTTCATTAGATCACTTAATTGAACTCGCTTTTGCTGAGGACATCGGGATAGGTGATATTACTACAGAAGCAACAGTTCCTCCATTTCAACAGGCGGAAGGCACTTTCATTGCAAAAAGTGATGGTATTATTGCTGGTCTACCCGTTGTAGAACAGACCTTCAATAAACTTGATTCCAAACTTGACTGCTGTGCTTTGGTCAGTGAAGGCGACTCAGTCGCTACCAATTCACCTATCGCGGAGATAAAAGGAAACGCAAAAAACATACTCATCGGTGAACGAACCGCACTGAACTTCCTACAACGCTTATCAGGTGTGGCTACATTAACATCGCAATTTGTCAATGCAGTTGCAGACTATGATGCAAAAATAGTTGACACACGAAAGACAACACCCGGATGGCGGGCACTTCAAAAATATGCAGTCCGTGTCGGTGGTGGACATAATCACCGTTTTGGTCTTTATGACGGTATACTCATCAAAGATAATCACATCGTCGCAGCTGGAGGAATACACAATGCTGTGCTACGAGCACGGAATACCGCACCTCACACTGCAAAGATAGAAGTTGAAGTTGAAAACATGGAACAAGTCAAAGAAGCTCTTGAGGTTGGTGCAGACATCCTGCTACTTGACAACATGACAGTTGAGATGATGCAGCAGGTTGTTCAACACATTGGCAAACGCGCTATCACTGAAGCTTCCGGTGGAATCACTTTGGAACAGGTACAAGCTGTCGCTGCAACAGGTGTTGATCTTATCTCTGTCGGGGCTTTGACGCATTCTGCAATGCCGATGGATATTAGTCTTACGTTAATGCTTGTTGGAGTATAATATTCATGCTGAATACATTCCTTCACAACGCATAAAACAAGGAAAAACATATAATAATGCAAGCACCAATGAGCCGCGATAATATGATTCGGGGTGCTATTCTATTTACGTTATTTACGTTAACTGGATTATTCCTAAGTTTTTTATGGAGTGATACACAAGATTTACAAAGCAGAGCCAAAGAATTACAGCAAGTTTTTCAGGAGATGCAGTATGAATTTTTACTTCTCGTGTTTGTGTTTACGCTCGTGGATTGGTTGTGTGCGGGTCTCCGATTCCACATTTTCATTATAATCGTAACTCCAACAATGAAATTCCGCGATAGCTTTCGTGCTATTTTAGCTACAATCTGTGTATCTGCTATCACGCCATTTCAAACAGGCGGTGTCGGTCATCTATATATATATTCTCGTGCTGGCGCGCCACTATCAGGCGCAATAACAGCAGGTATCGCTGCATTTCTCTCTACTATGGTCGTTTTAATCCTCTCTGCTGTTGCAATATTGATGATAGATCCAAATCCAAATATCATGCCAGCAGAAACAACTTTGTTCAGTTTATTTAGTTTTCTGATATTTGGGATAGTATTTTTAGTCTTCGTTCTATTACTTTTAAAACCAGAAATTGTTCTCCGATTTTTTCACTGGTTATGTGAACATATAGGGAGAAGATTTTCCTCCATCACACCTTTCTTAGAACGTGCAAAGTCAAAAGTAGAACAAATTACCACTGAACACAAAACATTTGCCATAACGCTGCTGCGCAACCATAAATGGACATGCGGGTTCAGTTTATTCCTTACTTGTGCGTTCATCGGAGCAAGAATCGTGGGAGGATACTACGTATTAAAAGCATTTGGTACAGACGCTTCCCTATGGGACCTGTGTGTCGTTGAAATGTTATATAACTTTGGTGTTCTGTTTGCACCAACACCTGGGGCAAGCGGATTCGCAGAGGTGGGAAAAAACTTATTGATGAAAAATCTTCTCACTGCGAAATATATTACTCCTTTTGTTCTCCTGACGCGATTTTTCACCATCTATATTGCTGTCGTGATTGGAGGTATTATAATCGCTATGCAAATTGCAAAGGACTTAAGAAAGGGTAAAGAGAAGTTAGCTAAAAACGCTATACAACAAACGTAAGTTTAGAGATAATAGACATCATAATGATGTAATCTAACTTGTAGGTCAGACTGAGCGAAGCGAAACCCATAGGTGTCAACTTAAGAAAAAAGTGTTGGCATATTCTCTTGTGGGAGGGGTTTTTAACCCCGATTTGAGTGGAAATGAACATAAAATCCAAATCAACGTCAGAAGCGCGTTTGGCTTCTGACGGGGTTGAAAACCCCTCCCACAAGAGGTCAAATTCCTTAAGTTGTCACCTCTGGGTTGAGCGAAGCAAAACCCGACTTTTACCAATGAATAAGCAATACAGGTCTGGTTCGTTCCTCAACCCGACCTACAAGATAAGCAAGGACAGACCAATAAGTGCCTAATTACTTACATATTTCACCATAATCTGAAAGGAGAATCATGGCTAACAAAATTGAAAAAGTTGATCCCAAAACAACAAAACTCGGTTGGATCGGAACAGGAGTCATGGGTAGATGGATGTGTCAACACCTAATGGATCTCGGTTACGACATGACTGTTTATAACCGCACACAATCAAAGGCACTACCTCTCATTGAGGAGGGCGCGAATTGGGCAGATTCACCACATGACGTGGCTGCTGTATCAGATGTCGTCTTTACGATTGTCGGATTCCCACCAGACGTTCGCGAAGTATACCTTGGCGCTGAAGGTATCTTGAAAGGGACAAAAGCGGGTAGCATAATCGTTGATATGACAACAACTGAACCCTCCCTTGCACAAGAAATCTACGAGAAAGCCAAAAAGCAGAATGTCTCATCTGTGGATGCACCTGTTTCGGGGGGTGATGTCGGTGCACGCGAGGCACGTCTCTCAATCATGGTCGGAGGTGATGACGCAGCGGTGCAAACTGTTATGCCGCTCTTCTCTGCTATGGGTAAGAACATTGTGCATCAAGGGGGTGCAGGCGCAGGTCAACATACCAAAATGTGTAATCAAATTACCATCTCTGGCACAATGATTGGTGTCTGTGAGGGGTTAATCTATGGACACAAAGCGGGTTTGGACTTAGAAACGATGCTATCTTCAATCAGTGGAGGTGCAGCAGCATGTTGGTCGTTGGATAACTTGGCACCGCGTGTTCTCAAGCGAGACTTTGACCCCGGTTTCTTTGTTGAACATTTCATCAAAGATATGAGCATCGCATTAGATGAGGCACGAAATATGAACCTAAGCCTACCCGGACTCGCTTTAGTTCATCAACTCTATACTGCCGTGCAAGCACAAGGACACGGACGTTTAGGCACACAAGCCTTGCTCCTTGCATTAGAACAAATGTCCGGCACTGAAGTAAATTAACCTAAGTAGTTACTTATGTAGCACAATCTGGAGTGTAAAAATATTTTAGCGTGTATTGAGAGAAGGTGTAACGTATTTGTCATTTGTCTAAACAAGGATTTCCAGATTAGCAGATTTTCAGGATTACCGTGATGGGTGTTGTGTTTGTTTGAACTGTGTTTTTCTGAACAATGATTTCCAAATTAACGGTATGAATGCTATAGAGCATTAGCATTACCTACCTACAAAGCGCACCTACCGTGTGCAAGTCCTGATAAAACTACAAATGCTTCCGGAGAATATAAATGATAAAACTGACACGTTTACTCACAATACTTGTACTCCTATACACATCCACTCTTTTCGCACAAGAACAGGAGGTTAAGTCTAACAAATTTCTACCCGAAAATGCCATTAGCCGACTGGGGAGAGGAAAGATCTATAATATGGACTATTCTCCTGACAACTCGCAACTTGCAGTTGGAACGACGATGGGGATATGGATTTATGACGCGACCAACCTGCAACCCCTTCGCCTCATCACAAAACATAAATATATGATCACCGCAGTTGATTATAGCAAAGATGGCAACACGCTCGCAACTGCAGATATTCTCGGATACGTTCATCTATGGGATACAAAAACTGGACAACACAAATTGGAGATAAAGATTAAGAAAAGTCTACATTGTCTGTGCTTTAATACACTTGGAGATACGATCGCAATAGGAGATAAAACTGGAGGTATCCATTTATATGACACACAAATCGGCACACTAAAGAAAAAGATGTTTTCGAGAGGCGGTGGCTATATGTCTCGTGGAGGCTTTCGTCTTACTTTCAGTCCTGATGGAACCATGCTCGCAAGCGCAACGGAAAACACCATCACGTTGTGGCATCCCGAGAGTAGTAGTAGAGAAATCCATACGATGACAACCGAGAATAACTCTATTAGAGGCGATTTGGTCTTTAGTCCAGATGGAAAAAGATTGGTTTGTTCCACATGGAAAGGTAATGCCTATTTTTGGGACACATTTACAGGTGAACAGAAACAGCATTTGAAAAGTGGAATTTCTTTTCCAATCAGTACTAGTTTTAGTCCAATCAGCATTGATTTTAGTTCTGATGGAAAGCTAATCGCCTTTGGTGACAGTGGTGGGAAAATCCATCTGTGGAATATGAATAAAAGTGAAATCTGGAAAACACTGACTGGACACAGAGTGCCGGTACTCGCAGCCTATTTTGATGTGAATAAGCGTACTATCGTAAGTACCAGTCGGAGGAACATACTTCGTCATGACATCAATTCTGGTAGACAGATCGGAAGAATAAACGAACATCGTGGTTTATATCCAAGTTTTGCTGTCAGTCCCGACGGCAAGACTATCGCAACACTAAACACTGACTTCTACGTACACTATTGGGATGCAACCACTGGAGAGTTCAAGTCAGAAGAACGCATTAGAAATCTCCACGATTTTGCGAATGATATGATGTACAGTTTCGATGGAAAGACACTCATTTTTGTGGGTTTTAGAGGATTTATCTATCTATTGAATGTAAAGACAGCTAAGTTAGAACGAACGATACGTGCACATATAGATGACGTATTATGTATTGATCAAACTTCCGATAGTAAAATCCTTGTCAGCGGCGGACAGGACAAAACTGTTGGTATTTGGAATGCGGATACAGGGGAGGCATTGTTCAAACTTCATGGTCATACAGATGAGGTAAGATGTGTCGCTGTGAGTCCAGACAACAAAATCGCAGCAAGCGGAAGTTCAGATCAGACTGTTATCTTATGGGACATCAACACAGGAGATGAGATAGACTCGTTGCCAAAACATACTGATGGTGTGTCAAGTGTCACCTTTAGTCCGGATGGCAAAACTCTCGTGACGACTGACGAGTCGGATACAATCTATCTGTGGGAAGTCCAAACAGGTGAAAAGATACGAACACTCACCGGAGATAGTTCAGGTGTGGTGAGTGTCGTCTTCAGTGCTGATGGAAAATCCATAGCAACGGGGAGTCAGGAAGGCACTATAAAGGTGTATGACTTTGAAACCGGTGAGACTCAGCATACATTCAATGGGAATAACAAGGGCATTGATATTGTTGACTTCACATCGGATGAGAATGTGCTTGTGAGTCGTAGTTATGGTGGTGCCATATTTTTGTGGAATGTTAATGAGGAATAGGATTATCAGACTTGAGATTTTGGTTTGGGTTGAGGCAGGAAACCCTTATGTATCAATTTAGGGGAATTACAATCCTCTGACAAGAAAGGAGAAAGAACATGTTTTTACGTAATATTTTGCTACCGGTCTCTGTTTTCCTCGTGGTAATCTGTCTGGTGCGTCCCGGCTTCCGAAGCGAGACAGACGCGGAAACAACCTCTGCGTGTCCCCTTGACGCAGCAGAAAAACTTATCACAGCCGAAAACTATTATGAAGCAATTCTTGCATTGAAACCGCTCTTAATGCGTGATACCAAAAGCAAGGAACAAGAAGAAGCCCTCTGGCTGGCTCACACGCTTTTGATGAAAATAGAAAACCACTTGGGAGACGACGAAGATCATAAAATAGAAATTCTGAATCAATTGGGTGCGAATTTTGATAACATTGAGATCAACTTCGGTTATAGATACGGTTTCCTACGACGGTTGATAGATGCCTATCCGAATACCCCGAAACAACCCATCGTTGAATACGCACTCATACAATCGGGATACCCTGTGCCACGAGATATTGATAAAACGCTTTCAGCACTGCACGCTTATATTGAGAAATATGAGAAAACGGGACGGGCTGAAGTTTACATGGTATATCTTGATATTGCTCATATTCATCACGGACTTTGGGCGGCGATCACCTTTCATGATCATCCCTATGTTAGCATGTTTGGTGGTTTTGGGAGTGGAGACACTGAAAAAGACAAAAAGCTTGCAGACTCATATAGAGAGATTGCCCTCAAGTATTACGCGAAGTTTCATATCAACCCACATGGACTCACAGATAACTTTGATAATGAAAACTTTGATTTCAGTGATGAAACAGGGTATCAACTTTTGAAGCGGAACGCAGAATTTGGTTGGGAATTTATTCTTTATGGATGTTAAGGATGGATGTTAAGGTCTGTTTTCTGAATCGCGGGGTTTTCTGAATATCGGATTACACGGATTTCACAGATAAGATACCTGCATGAAGTAATATTGCATAGAAAAGGCATCATATAAGAAAGACAGCCTACTGCTGGGTTCTTATCCGCGTAATCCGATATTCTGTAAGCATTGATTCAGAGTGTTATGAGGAATATCATGATAACAAACACTATTTGGCTATAACAACATTTTTGCTGTTATTCGCTTCTGCACCAATCACCCTTGCCCAAGATTTTGTACAATGGCATTTACCCGAAGGAGCAAAAGCGCGTCTGGGGAAAGGTATGGTAGGTCAAGTTAGATATACCCCAGATGGCACAAAATTGGCAGCGGCAAGTAGTATTGGGATTCAGCTTTACGACACACAGACCGGTGAAGTACTTGCATTGTTCGCGGCACATGCAGATGCTTTCGGTTGCATTACTTTTAGTCCTCTGGGTGGGAAACTGCTTGCCAGTGGGGGCAAGAAGGGTCCCATCTATCTTTGGCATGTTGAGACAGGTCGTCACCTGCAAACGCTTGAAGGACATACAGATTGGGTGAGTAGTGTCGTGTTCAGTCCCAATGGGACACTGCTTGCCAGTGGGGGGTGCGGACGGTTCCATCTACCTTTGGCATGTTGAGACAGGTCAACTCTTGCGAACGCTTGAAGGACATACAGATGAAGTTTATAGTGTGGCATTTAGTCCCGATGGTAAGGTACTCGCGAGCGGAGGTGAAGTCGGCACCTGGGGTAAAGATGGTTTTATCCATTTCTGGGATGTGCAAACAGGTCGACAGATTGGATCGCTTGATGGAAATATAAGAAATGTTGGTGATGTATCTTTTCATCCTAATGGTAAGGTGCTTGCGAGTGGAAGTCATGACAAAACTATCCGATTATGGGATGTTGAAACCGGCAAATTTCTCCGCACGTTTGTGGGACATACTTGGTATGTCAAAAGTGTCTCTTTTAGTCCGGATCGGACTACGCTTGCAAGTGGAAGTGCTGACGGCACAATGCTATTATGGGACGTATCAAAAAAAGAATGAAGCATTTTGTACGCGGGTGTGTGCGGAATCGCGGAGGACACGGAGTGACTTCTGAATCGCGGAAGACACACAGAAGACAGCATACTGAGATCGTATTGCTTAGAATAAACGTCATATAAGCAATGCGATTTATCGCAGGTGTCTTATCCGCGTTTTCCGCGTAATCTGAGTAATCAGAGATTCCGTACTCCAAGAACTACAAAAATATGTGTTAATATCTCAAACGCATAGGAGCAATGAAACACACATGTCCATCTTCACCTAACGGTTTTATGGTAAGGAAAGTAAATTCTCCTGCGAACTCAAGTACCAGAGATTCTGCTTCAATATGTGAAAATATCTCTGCTAACCTTTGAGCATCCAAACCGATCCGCACATTGCCGGTACAAGATTCTACTGCAACCGTCTCATGTGCCTCACCGAGTTCGGGGGTCTCGGTTGAAATCTTAATTACTTCTGGGTCTATCTCCAAAGAGATAGCAAAGTTCTTCGGATTTGATAGTAAAGAGACGCGACGTGTCGCACCTAAAATGGCATCCCTTGATACAATCGCACGACCATCATAGGATTCGGGTATAAGCGACTGGTAACGCATATCATATTCACCTTCAACCAAGCGAGTCATCAACATGGAATTCTCATCGGAAAATAGTATTTGATTTTTGAGCAGGATAATCTTTACTTCATCGGAGTTCGCAAAGGTTCGCAGAATCTCACGCACTGCCCTCAACGGCACAATAAAACCATTCACTTCTTCAGATGTTTTGAGGTGAGGACCGTGTGCTAAAGCAAGGTAATGCGTATCCATCGCAACCACTTCTGTTCTATCCTCAAGGAGGTTAAAAAATAGGCCGTTCAGTTGGTATCTGAATTCTTCTGAAGATGCTGCAAACGATGTTCTATGGATAACAGTGCATAATGTTTCGCCATCAATCGTTACACCTTCTCCATCAGCAGAGGGTAAATCTGGAAAATCTTCATCGGAAAGTCCAATCATCTTGTAGATACCATCACCGCACGCGATCTCAATTCTGTGATTCTGTGTTGTAACAAAGTCAATCGGTTTATTATCGGGTAATTCTCGGACGATGTCTGTTAGTTTTTTAGCAGAGACGGTGACCGCACCTTCCTCTTTGATAGTTCCAACAACCTTGACTCTAATACCAACCTCCAGATCAGTGGCAGCACATTCTATATTGCCATCTTGTGCCCGGATTAGGACGTTGGCAAGAATAGGTAAGGTATTACGACCACTCGCTGCACCCTGCACCGTCTGAAGAGAATGTAATAATTCATCTTTTTCAAAAGCAAGTTCCATTTCATCAACTCCTATGCAAAAATATATGTGTCATTTATCCAGACAAAAAACTTAGGATTGTCCTGTTGTAGATGTTTCTAAACGCATCGGCATGATAAAACATAGATGGTCATCATCACCTTCTGGCTTTACAATCAGAGGTGTAACTCCATCTGTGTACTCAAATAATAAAGATTCCGTTTCAATATGTGTCAATACATCTATAAGCACACGCGCATCAAGTCCAATTAGAACATTCCCATCACCGGACTCAATAGAAATCGTTTCATGTGCTTCACCCAGTTCAGGTGTGTTCGCTGATATCCGAATTTGTTCCGCATCTATCTCTAAACGGATGAGAAAATTCTTGGGATCTGACAACAAAGCAACCCGACGCGATGCACGCAAAATTGTGTCCTTTGATACTACCGTACGCCCTTCAGATGACTCACGAAACAGTTTTTGATAGGGTGGATAATCGCCTTCCACCAAACGTGTCATAAAGGTCGTGCTTTCATCGGTAAGTATGAGTTGATTTTTTAGATGTGAAATTCTTACTTCAGGAGAACCAGCAAAGATACGTGAGATCTCCTTGACTGCCTTTAGTGGAACAATAAACCCGCTGGAATCTTCAGATGTTCTAATAGGTTCACAATGTACTAAAGCGAGTTGTCTTGCACCGTCTGTTCCAACGACTTCCGTTTTGTTTTCTATGAGATTAAAAAATAGCCCATTCAGAGTATATCGGACCTCTTCGGTGGATGCTGCAAATTCTGTTCTATGAATAACAGAGCATAACGTGTCACCGTTGATCGCTATGCCTTGTCCATCAGCAGAGGGGAGTTCCGGAAAATCTTGATCCGACAACCCAATAATCTTGTAGACACCATCTCCACAAGTAAGTTCAACCCGATCATTTGCAGTTGTAACGAGTTCTATGGTTTCATTTGGTAGTTCACGGACGATGTCTGCCAGTTTTTTGGCGGAGACAGTAATTGAGCCCTCTTCCTTGATAACGCCAATAACATTCATTTTGATGCCGACTTCCAAGTCAGTCGCAGCACATTCAATTTTCCCATCTTGTGCGCGAATTAGGACGTTGGCGAGAATCGGCAGCGTGTTTCGTCCGCCTGCGACCCCTTGTACCGTTTGAAGTGCGTGTAAAAGTTCATCTTTTTCAAAAGCAAGTTCCATTCCATAAGCTCCTATCTATTGTAATATCAAAATTTAGTAATAACATTAATATATTAGATTCTTATCCAAGTCTTCCTTGTATGTAATAAAAAAGCGGATATTGGAATTTCCGCTAAAATCCGAAGAAACAACATATCAGAATCGTGTCGGGTTCGTTATAAAAATTAGTTGAAATGCTGTGTCAGGGTAATCAAGTTCAATTGGGACGGTTAGAATGGGTTGTGTAATATACAGAAGCAAAACATGCAGGCACTACATACCCTTATCTCGTTTTCACCTTGACAGACTTCTGATTGTTTAGTATAACATAATGTAGAAAATATATCCATTCTTTTTGATATATTACCTTCAGTTGTTACAGACATAATAACCTTGTCTGCGACCTTACCATTACCTTCCTACTATAATGCGTCAAACGAACTATCAAACATCGTTACCTATAGCAAAACGTGCAGTTTTAATTGGTACATTGCTCATCATTGGCAATAGTTACTGGATAGCCTATATTGAGATGATATGGCACACTGCACATCTGACGACAGTTGCTATGTCTGTAAATGTCATGTTTGGCATATTCATGATCACGATGTTAAACATGGGTATACGGAGTTTTGCCCCCAGGGCTGCCCTCACACAACGCGACCTGATTGTTGTATATAGCATGCTGGCTGTCGGTAGTGCTTTTTCTGGGCATGACTGTATTCCGAGACTGATGGGATTGATCCCCTATGCTTTTCGCTTTGCAACTGCAGAGAATGATTGGGAGGCGTTGTTATTTCACCACCTGCCTGAATGGCTCATTGTTAAACATCCGAAAACAGTCACAGATTTCTATGAAGGTAACGTCAACTTTTTTACTGGTGGATATGTGCAATATTGGATTGTTCCTATTCTATCTTGGTCGGCAGTAATTTTCTTGTTGATGCTCATCTTCCTTTGTCTCACCTCATTGATACGCAAACAGTGGATTGAGAACGAAAAACTTGCGTACCCGATCATACAGATTCCACTTGAAATCACTACAAACCGTGGCATATTCAAAAAACGGCTGCTATGGATAGGTTTCGGTATAGCGATGGGTATAAATCTCCTCAATGGACTACATTTCTTTTTTCCAATATTGCCAGAAATACCTGTGAAAAAATATAACCTTAATATCTATTTCACACAGAAACCTTGGAATGCCATCGGCAATACACCGCTTCGGTTTCACCCATATCTGATAGGCTTTTCGTTTATTCTTCCGTTGGATTTAGCGTTCTCATGCACGTTTTTCTATTTCATGAAAAAAGCACAACTCATATTTGGAAGTGCGACAGGTGTGTCAAAGGTACCGGGATATCCTTTCTTAGGGGAACAGGGTGCGGGTGCGTTGCTTGCACTTGTGGCTATAGCAGGTTGGCATGGGAGAAAACATATTGCAGCAGTGTTTTCACAGACAATTCGACGGAATAGTACCTATTCACAAACCGAGGCAATCTCCTACCGTAGCACAATAATTATACTTGGATTATCGTTGCTTTTACTTGCTATCTTGTGCATTCGGGGTGGGATGTCGTTATGGGCATTTTCTGTTTTCATTGGCATCTACCTTACAATTGTTATCGGTCTAACCCGAATGCGTGCCGAACTCGGTCCACCGATACATGCAATCGGTTATCTGACACCACAATATATGATGATTTCACTACTGGGTACACGCCGTTTACGCGCGGGCAATCTCACGATGTTGTCCTTGATGAACTGGCTTAGCGGTGCAAGTTATGCCTCTTTTCGCACGCATCCGATGCCTGATCAGTTGGAATCTTTCAAACTGGCAGAACGTACGGGGGTACGCAACCGTACGATGTTCGCAGTTTTAGTAATTGCAAGTTTGGTTGGCATTTTGTCAAGTCTAATTCTGTACCCTTATGCGATTTATAGTGAAGGTGTTGCAGCAGGTTCAGAACAGATCCATGCAGGTGGTGCGGACACATATAACTTTCTATCATCATGGCTAATAAATCCAAAACCGATGGACCTATTAGCAACCACTGTACTTGGCGGAACGTTTGCAGCGAATTTAGGTATCATGTTTCTGCGTTCGCGCTTTGTATGGTGTCCGTTGCATCCTGCGGGTTATGTTATCGGTGTTGCTCCCGGTACTACAGACATCATTTGGTTCCCACTGCTGATCGCAATGGTAACCAAGTGGATTATTTTACGAAATGGGGGTATAAAAGCGTATCGTCGTGCAATACCGTTCTTCATCGGGTTGGTCTTAGGAGAAGCGTTGATGGGATGTTTCTGGCCATTATTGAGTCTTATATTGCGCTCTGCGGTTTATAGTTGGATATAGTTCCTGTATATATGGATGTCCATGACAAACGGGTGTGTAAAGTCTTGGTTTATGTCTGAACCAGGGGTGTGTAAAGTTTTTGCACAAACTGCACATTCTCCATTGTAGAGCGAAATCAAGAAATCAACGGTATGAATGCCTTTTGGCATTCCCCGGGTATGAATGCCATTTAGGCATTCCCCAGGTCTCTGTACCCCGCCGCAACTGATTAAATGAGAGATTGCGGGCACAGAGACCCATAGGTGTCAATATAAGGAAATATTGTTAATATCAACCATACTCTTCAGTCCCGTAGGGACGATATGTTTATAGAAAACAAGTACCCTTCCCAGTTCTTTAGTCCCGTAGGGACGATATGTTTATAGAAAACAAGTACCCTTCCCAGTTCTTTAGTCCCGTAGGGACGATATGTTTATAGAAAACAAGTACCCTTCCCAGTTCTTTAGTCCCGTAGGGACGATATGTTTATAGAAAACAAGTACCCTTCCCAGTTCTTTAGTCCCGTAGGGACGATATGTTTATAGAAAACAAGTACCCTTCCCAGTTCTTTAGTCCCGTAGGGACGATATGTTTATAGAAAACAAGTACCCTTCCCAGTTCTTTAGTCCCGTAGGGACGATATGTTTATTCTTCTATGTCGTTCCTACGGAACTCAAGAGAGGGTGATTACACCTATCTATAAACATTGCGTCCCTACGGGACTAAAGAGAACAAAAGTTTGTACCTCTGTGCAAAAACTTTACACACCCTGAACCAGGATTTTCATAGACAAACAACACTCTCACATGCTATAATGTGACAAATTATGAAGGAGATGGTTTTAATGACACATTCAATAACATTTCGATACTTGTTAATCATCCTGTTCGTATCAGGAGTTATTGTTATACAAGCACACGCATCAGACGTAACGGTCGGGTTGTTAGCAGAAAGTAACCAACTCGGTGAAGTAGAAGAAGCTGCCTACGATTGGGCAAGCGATACTTATCAATCCACAATCATCATTGCAGATGAAAATGGTAGTTTCAAGAACAGAGGTGGCAACGCGCAGAGTTTGGATAACTACGCAGTGTTGTGGTTGTTCTATACAGAAATGAACGCATTACCAGCAGCTTTTCTGTCGGATGCCACAAAATCCGAGATTCTTGATTATGTTGAAGCTGGTGGAAGTCTATTTTTATCTGCTCTTGGGCTACGGTATGTCGCGGACCTTGGTGTTGAAGAAGGTGGTACACCGCGTAATGTTTCTCCACTCGGTAAAATTCCTCCTGAAATCGGTATCATACCCACTGATGAAGCGAAAGACCATCCGGTGTATGAAGGTTTTGATACCAGTGGTCCGATTTTCCTAACCAGCATGGATCAACCCGGAAACAGTGCCGATTTTCATAATTTCGGCGGTACAGAACCAAGCGGTACAGTTCTTGGCACAAAGACACGCGGCGGTGGCGCAGGTGCTGGTGAACGTCCCTTTGTTGAATACGAAGTACAAACTGGAAGAATCATTGTGCTTGGACATCATAACGGAGTTTATACCGATACTAATTCCGAGGAAAGTGATAATCTTAGGAAACTCACTGAGAATGTGCTAAATTATCTCGGTGAAAACTCCGAATTTTTTGCTGTTGAACCCGAAGGAAAATTGACCACTACGTGGGGAAATTTGAAGTCAGTACTGAATTAGATCATTCAAGAATTATTTTTATAGATCAACCTGTAGTGATCTATTGCTACAGGTTTTCTTTGTATTATGTATCCAAAAAGTCATTGTTTGGTGATGAGTTACCAACCGATGGATTTAGACGTGAGTGGTGCATTACCCAATAGATTGCGGCTGCAAATACACCCCCTATAACCGTTGCTAAAACCCAAATTATAGGAGATACAAAAGAAGGGGTTCCTATACGTCTGGTATCTTGATATATGCCTTTCGCAAAAGAAATATGAACTATAATAGTAATAATAAGAATAAAAAACACAGAAAAATCCATTTATATTCCTCCATTTAATTTTGATTTAGTTTACAATACTTACTCCTATGTGTCAATGCTTTTGAATGTATATGTAAAGTTGCAATTAAGCGAAATATAGAGTATAATTAAGAATAGAAAATGAATATAATAGGATGATTCTGAACTTATAGTTAATGTTATATTTTTATATATTTCACAAATTAAACATCTTATCGGATATTGAAAATAGTTTTATCTCCCAATTTTCTGTATTTGTATAGTTCTTCATGGGAACGGGGGATTTTAGGTGTAAACATTAGAGCTCGTTTGGGCAATAGAATTGGGAGGAACATGTCTATCTTATGTCAGTAAAAGTAGGTATTAATGGTTTTGGTAGAATTGGACGGAACGCCTTTAGAGCAGCGTTATTGAATCCAGCATTAGATATAGAATTTGTAGCGATAAATGATTTGACGAACCCTGAAACATTAGCACATCTTCTCCAATATGACTCTGTACACGGTATTTTGACAGATCAGATCGCTGCGAAAGAAAACAGTTTAGTCGTTAACGGTCATGAAATGCGAGTCTTCGCTGAACGGGATCCCGCTAATCTGAATTGGGGAGAACTTGGTGTTGATGTTGTGATTGAATCTACTGGGTTCTTTACAGCAAGGGAAGATGCAGAAAAACACATTACATCTGGTGGTGCAAAGAAAGTTGTTATCTCCGCACCCGCAAAAGAGGAAGACATTACTATTGTTATCGGTGTGAATGATGATAAATATGATAAGGCAAAACATCATGTCATTTCCAATGCATCTTGTACGACAAACTGTCTTGCCCCTGTCGCGAAGGTGTTACATGAGTCGTTTGAAGTTGAAAGCGGATTGATGACGACCGTGCATGCTTATACAGGAGACCAGCGCGTTCACGATTTTCCACACAAGGATATGCGCCGCGCACGGGCTGCAACACTCTCCATGATCCCAACAACAACGGGTGCAGCTGTAGCCGTCGGGAAGGTTCTACCTGAATTAAACGGCAAACTTGATGGTTTTGCTATCAGAGTCCCAACACCAAACGTTTCTGTCGTCGACCTTACTGTCGAATTGAAGCAGAAACCGAATGCAGAAGATGTCAACGGAGTCTTAAAAGACGCATCCGAAAATTCATTGGATGGTATCTTGGGTTATTCTGAACTGCCACTCGTCTCATCAGATTTCAACGGGAACAAACTCTCCTCCGTACTTGATGCCCCGTTCACAAAGGTTATTGAAAACGGACTTGTTAAAGTGCTTTCATGGTATGATAATGAGTGGGGATATTCTAACCGTCTTGTTGAGCTTGCAGCACGAGTACTATAATGTCGGGAGAACTATGCGAACACCTATCATTGCAGGCAATTGGAAACTCAACAAGACAATTTCAGAGGCGGTTTCACTCACAACGGCATTAAAGGATTTGGTTGTAGGAAGTAATGGCGTTGAAATAGTCGTCGCTCCACCTTTCACCGCGCTTGATGCCGTTAGCAAAGTTGTAAACGGCAGCAACATTCGTCTCGCTGCACAGGATGTTTATTGGGAAGACAGTGGTGCATTTACTGGTGAAGTTTCGGCTCCGATGCTAAAAGATATTGGCTGTGATTATGTAATTATTGGACATTCAGAGAGGCGACAATACTTTGCAGAGACTAATGAGACCGTCAATCAGAAAGTCCAAGCAGCGTTATCACATAATTTAATACCGATTTTATGTGTTGGTGAACTGCTTGAAGAGCGCGAAGCAGGTCGCACAGAAATAGTTATTGAAAGCCACGTAACAGGTGGCATTAAAGGTCTTACCGAAACTGAACTATTGTCTTGCGTCATTGCGTATGAACCTGTCTGGGCAATCGGAACAGGAAAAACCGCTACACCAGACCAAGCACAAGATGTACATAAATATATCAGAGACCTGATAACGGATACTTATTCAACAAATGTCGCATCACAGATTTGTATTCAATACGGAGGCAGTGTAAAGCCTGAAAACGCAGCCGAACTGATGGCACAACCCGATGTGGATGGAGCACTTGTCGGCGGCGCAAGTCTTGATGCAGAATCATTTGCACAGATCGTTAAACACACTATATAGTCTAAATACTGCCTTGTAGGCAAACAAAGAGGATTATTATTATGGGAATTTTCGTAGTTTTGGCAATCATTGTCTTCGTCCCTCTCTGTATCGTCCTGACACTTGTTATCTTATTACAGGATAGCAAAGGTGAAGGACTTTCATCCAGTGCATTTGGAGGGGCTGAAATCCAATCTGTACTTGGCGGACACGGGGCAGCAACATTTCTTAGTAAACTCACAACGTGGGTTGCTGTCGGATTTATGGTTATCTCACTTTTCTTAATGCGTTTTTATGGGGAAAGAGCAGGTTTTGATCAAATAAAAAGTGAAACAGAAAACGCACAACAAGCTGAAGATAACGGAGATGCAGGAGAAGTTATAGAGGATACCGCCGAAGAAGACCCAAAGGGTACTATCACTACCAAACAGGAAGCCAACGACGATACTACACAAGAAGCACCTGAAGAAGATACAAAAGATGGCATCGTACCTACTGAAGAAACAGAATAACTCGTGCAAGAAACAAGCAAAACCGTTGAAGAACAAAATCTTCCAAATCCTGTTCATGTCAAGACACAAACTGGAGAACTCTCGTGGAGAGTCCACCCATTGGTTGAAAACTGGATAAGGTCTGGGTTATTATTGCTTTTTTTCTTCCTCATTCTTATCACGATTTATTTCAGTTTTAGATCTATTGGATTTACACTGTTGTCAGCATTGCTGTTGATCGTGCCGCTTTACAAGTACTTTTTGCCTTTTCATTACCAATGCGGCATTAGCAGTCTTGTTGTCAAAGCTTGTTGCTACAAGATAGAACGTCCTTGGTCAGCATTTCATAGCCACTATGTTGACAAAAACGGTGTACTGTTAAGTCCCTTTACTTTACCCACAAGACTTGAAAACTTCAGAGGTGTTTATGTCAGATTTGGCAAGCATCCCCCTGAAGTGATAATAGATTTTATTCACAACAAACTAAACACGGAGCCACAAGATGAACCCTCCACATCCGAATCATCACCCGATAATCAAAACCCATGATCAACTTAAAAGTGCCATCTCACAGATAGTCAACAAACAGACCACAACAGATATCCATACGCACCTTTTTAGTCCTCCATTTGAAGAACTGCTGTTGTGGGGAATAGATGAACTGCTAACTTATCACTATCTGATTGCAGAGGTATTTCGTAAAGTTGATCTCTCCTATCATGATTTTTGGGCAATGACAAAATTGCAACAAGCTGAACTTATTTGGCAGACACTTTTTATTGAAAATTCACCTGTCAGTGAGGCGTGCCGCGGTGTTGTGACAACTTTGAATGAATTGGGGTTAGATGTCGGTTCACGAAACTTAAAGGACTACCGTGCTTACTTTGCGGATACGACTGTTGAAGAATTTATTGACACTGTGTTTGACCGATCAAATGTCTCCAAGGTCGTTATGACAAATGACCCGTTTGACCCAGCGGAAGCTCCCGTGTGGGAATCAGGTGATACGGGTGACACGCGTTTTGAAGCTGCACTTCGAATGGATGTTCTCATAAACAACTACGAAGATACAGCGTATGAACATTTGCGTGGTCTCGGTTATGATGTTGATCCAACACTATCTTCTGAAAAAGGTTATAAAGAGGTTCGACGTTTTTTAGAAATGTGGATACAACGCATGACCCCAAAATACATGGCAGTTTCTCTTCCACCTGATTTTCAATACCCGCATGATGGAGTTCTCGGAAGGTTGTTTGACAACTGTATCTTACCCATCTCGCGTGAATTCAACGTTCCCTTTGCACTGATGATCGGTGTAAAAAGAGCCGTAAACCCGCAACTCAAAATGGCAGGAGACGGCACCGGCAAAGCAGACTTGACAAGTCTGGAAACGCTTCTCCGTGAAAACCAAGACAATAAATTCCTTGTGACACTACTCTCACGGGAAAACCAACACGAATTGTGTGTCATCGGACGGAAATTTAGAAATCTCATGATATTCGGATGTTGGTGGTTTATGAACAACCCAAGTATTATTGAAGAGATAACACGCGAACGGATAGAATTGCTCGGACTGAGCGTTATCCCACAGCATTCAGATGCACGAATCTTAGACCAACTTATCTACAAATGGAAGCATTCACGCCAGATAATCGCTGACGTTTTAATAGAAAAATACAAATCCCTGATAGACGCGGAATGGACTCTTACGCAATCTGAAATTGAGCGAGATGTCAAGAACCTTTTTGGTGGTAACTTTGAACGTTTCCTGAATGGGGTATAAGATCTATTTACCCTTTACCTCCTGAACCATTAGACTACTCTAACAATCACAGGGAGTAGCCTTACATTTCGGACATCCATCTGCATATATTTCCGCTGCATCCTCAAGAGAAACACCAAGCAAACTTGCCAAAGTAGATAACCATGCAAAAACATCGGCGAACTCTTCTCGCAACCTTTCCATATCCTGCGGTTGTTTGCGTATCTCTTTCGCTAACTCCCCAACCTCCTCTACAAACCATGTAAAGGTTAACGGCACACCGCGTGCAGCATCACGGGTATAATAGATAGACTCAATCTGTTGTTGAAACTTTTGAATTGTCATAATTCTCCTTTTTCAGTATAATAAGACAAGCGTTTGAGATTGTCAATTGAAATCCGGCTACCTGAATTTACTTTGCGTAGCATGCGTTTTTATGTAGATTAGACTGATAAGATGCAAATATAATCCAATCAGATGGAGTGTACATAAGTATGTTGAGACCAATAATAATAAATCAATCGGAACTTGAGTGGGAAGGATGGGAAGATCCAGAGATTGCCGCCAAAAGTCCAATTCGTTGGAAACTGCTTATCACAAGTGAACGCGGTCCGAGCAGCGGATTGGTCACAGGTATAGCAGAAGTGCCCTCTGGTGCATCACTTTTGCTACACCATCATGAACCTGAAGAAACCTATTATATTCTCAGTGGTAACGGACACATAAAGATTGATGAGTGCGAAGCAGAAATCGGTCCTGGTTCTACAGTCTATATTCCACCTAATGCTAAGCATACCGTCCGTTGCACTGGAATCGAACCACTGGTTTTTATATTCACCTTTGCTCAAGATTCTTTTGAAGAAATCATTTACAAATTTGATGAGTAATCAAACGTACTCAAGTATCTTAAGATTTCACTTTGGAGGTAATCCTAAGAATGTCAACGTTCAAAACGATGGATACAAAACCGATCATTTCTAATGCAGAAGCAAGTCTCTTTGACATAGGTGATGGAATTACCTTTCTTGAACTACATGGCAAATTGAATATCATAGAGGATAGCACGTTGGAGATTCTGGATTTAGCATTAGACGCGGTAGAAACGAATTATTCTGGCATGATAATCGGGACAGAAGACGATCATTTTTCGGTAGGCCTCAATCTAATTCATTTACTTGACCGTGCTCAAAGTCAAAACTGGAATGCGATTTCAAAAACACTTCGTAATTTGCAGAAGGTTTGTATGCGCCTACGTCTTTCAGCAAAACCTGTTGTAGCAGCGACGGCAGGCATGGCATTGGGTGGTGGTTGTGAACTCACATTCGGTGCAGATGCTGTTCAAGCTTACACTAACAGCAAACTTGGGCTTGTTGAAATTCGCGTTGGATTGATCCCCGCTGGCGGTGGAACTACCGAGATGATGTATCGCTGTTTGTATGGACATAACCCCTCAACACCAATACAGCAATTGCTTACGTTGGTAAATGAAGTATTTGAAACTATTCGTCAAGCAAAAGTTTCGCAAAATATTGAAGATGCAGTCAACCTTGGTTACCTTCGAAAAATAGATCCTATCTCTAAGCAAAGAAATAATCATATCCAAGATGCAAAACAGTTAGCACTTTCACTCTGTAAGAACGGTTATCAATCACCTATACCACGACAGGTTTTGGTGGTAGGAAAGGAAGGGGTTCATCATCTAAATCAAAATATTCAACAATTGGTGAAAGATAGGACCATTAACGAATATGAGAAGTTTCTTGCTGAGAAATTGATTTATGTGCTCTGCGGGGGTACACTTTCAACCCCTCAGTTTGTTACAGAACAATACTTACTTGACCTCGAACACGAGATTTTTCTGAGTCTATGTGGAGAACCGAAGACCCATGCTATGATTGAATCAACCGTCAAAAAAAGCAAAAAATGAAACCACATTATCGTGGATCTAACATATTAGATTAAACATAAAAAGAAATAAGGAAAACATGCAGACACACTTATATCTCTCCATTGCAGGCGAAAACAGAATCGCAATTTATACCTTTGATGTTTCTAAAGGTTCAATTACATTTCAAGAGAATGTTAACGTTAGCGGCTCACCCGGTCCCTTAACCCGTTCTCCGTGCGGTAACTATCTGTATGCTGGACTCCGATCCAGCCGAGAAATCGCAACTTTCCGTATTGATGAAAAGCAGAAGAAATTAACCCATTTAAGCACAATCAACCTTGATGCAGATACATGCTACATTGCAACAGACAAAACAGGTAACTATTTGCTATCTGCTTATTACGGTGCGGGGAAGGTGACTGTGCATGCAATCGGGGAGGATAAGACAGTGCAAGCGGGACCGATCCAAACTATTGAAACTGCACCACATGCACACTATATTGAAACAGACGCAACAAACCGATTTGCTTTTGTCCCCCACACTGTTCCTCGTAATGCTATCTACCAGTTCCATTTTGACGCTGATACTGGCAAGTTGATACAAAACTTCTTTGGCAATCTGAACCCCGATGATCCTGTTGGACCGCGTCACTACTGTGAGCATCCAAACAAACCGATCTTTTATTTCTCAAATGAGCAAGGATCCAGTGTGTCTGCGTACAATCTACAGAAAGGTGATCCAGACGTTCCAATCCCAACGGAAGGAACACCAGACTATACCTTTAACGATGCCCCCGGACTCTTATGGAGTTTCCAAACTCTTTCCACATTACCAGAAGATTTTGACGAAAAAAACACCTGCGCACAAATACACATTGACCCGCACGCGAAATTTCTATACGTCTCCAATCGTGGTCATGACAGCATCGCAATTTTTTCAATTGACGAAGAAAACGGGGAATTGATTGCATTAGGTCACCAACCAACAGAACCAACACCTCGCGTCTTCAATATTGACGAAACAGGGAACTATCTATTTGCTGGAGGACAAGGTTCGGGAAAACTCGCTACCTATCGTATTGATCGTAATACCGGATTACTCTCACTGATAAAAAGTTATGCTGTGGGGAAAAACCCAATGTGGGTAATGTTTTTATAGAAAACAGATGGAAGGTGGATATGTTATCTTTTGGCACAACTGTCTTATTACACTGTGCCGACTTAACAACTGCAGTAGGCTAAAAAAAGAATGGGCATGGTAATCACTACCGTGCCCATTACTACTCTTTATACAATGTCATCAATCGCCGTAGTGATCTGCTCTGTTGTCGGGAATTTTCGCATCTCAAGTTTTGAGTAGAGTAACTCCTCGTTGACATACACTTCAAAAGCACCACCACCACTTGGCTCAAGTTTCACCTTGTCAACTTGACCACTATATTTCTCTTCTAAGGCTTCTGCCAAACTGGCTGCCCGTGGTTTATAGTTTCAAGATGTGCAATACTCAATTCTAATGTCCATTTACAATATATCCTCCTGAATTGAAAGATTTTCATAAGTATTCTATCAGATGTTTTTGGAAATTGCAAATGATTCTTGCTGTGATAATTACAGTTTTTCCTTGAAAATTCAAATATTTCATGTGATAATAACCTATCACAACACATCAATAACATAAGCAGTACAGCAACTTGTTTCAAAAAAACTTGGTTTTCCAACATGCGACCTAAGATTTCAAAAACCATCCGTATCGCACTCATCCTCTCTATATGCCTTCACATTGCGCTGTTTGCTGTACTCAAAGTGCTATATACAAGCGAATCAAGTTCTATCAAAGACAAAACATACGTTGATATATCAGAAGTACGTTCACAACGGGCTATGCGCACATTAAAGCGAAAAAAGTATATTCCCCCGAAACATAAACCTATAATATATCAACAGAATGAAGTTGCGGTTACCCCGCAGGTCGCCCCCATCCAAGTGACAGCACCAATTGCGCATCGAAATCCTGTCACTCCTATGAGGAATTTCACACTTCCTACTCATAGCATTTTAAAGAATGATACAATAGGCATAGACACATCAATTGGTATGGTGACGCTTGGTACAGGAAATCAACGTGGGTATAGTGTATTTAATTCTCAACACGTATCGCGAAGGAGAATTCAAAAAACTTTCAAACCACCTATTGACACAATTCTAACACCCGTTAGTGAGGTTTCGTTACCAGATGGAATTCTAACACAACTTGGACAGCACATTGTAGCAAACCGTCAGACGAAAATGGTAGATATCGTCTTTATTGTTGATGGTAGCGGTAGTATGAAAGATAACATCAACGCAATCCAACGTCACCTAAACAATATGACAGAGTTGTTCAATGCCGCGGAACTTGATTTCACATTCGGGATTGTCATCTTCAGAGACCACACCGGATACAACTTAATTGGGTGGGATTTTGAACTTGTGGCACAAACCCGATCAATCGTAAAGATTAAGAGATATCTTGCACAAGTGAAATGTGTCGGTGGCGAAAAAGCTTTAGATGCACTCGTGCGCGCTACAGACGAAGTTACAGTAAGAAAAAATGCTGATGTACATTTCATCTTGATCACTGATGAATATGTTAGCGGGAAATATACTGCCAGAGATGTATTAAAAAAGGTTACTGATGCAAGAATTAAGGTGGATGTCATAGGACGTAATGAACCTTTCAATAAGTATATCGCGCGCCGCACTGGTGGAATATGGCTGCCAATTTCAAGTCTAAGTACACAATAGATTCAACCCAATGCCTCTCCAATTTTTTTCAAAGACCTCAACACCTTTCACAAAAGAACCTGATTTTTCACCACGACAACATAAAAGGGATTTGTACTACGCCATCGGTATAACCACTCTCTTCCTAATTCTTGGCGGATATGGTGCAATGCACCATGAAATGTGGCGGGATGAAATCCAAGCATGGCTCCTTGCGAGAGATAGTACCTCCGTGTTTGACCTTTTGGCAAACATGAAATATGAGGGACATCCTGCTCTTTGGCATCTCTGTCTAATGCCACTCACACACATCACCCATAACCCTATTATCATGCAGGTGTTTCACCTACTGATTGCTGCCACAACAGTTTTCCTATTCACGCGTTACGCGCCGTTTCACTGGATTCACAAATTCCTCTTCTCTTTCGGCTATTTTGCGCTATATGAATATGCAATTGTAGCACGTAATTATGCACTCGGTTTGCTTCTTATCACTATCTTCTGTGTGCTATATAGGGAGCGATACAAACGTATCGTATGGATCGGTATTGTCTTAATCCTACTTTCTCACACAAGCGTTCATGCCTTAATCGTAGCGATCTCAATCGGTGTAGCACTCATGGCGGAATATCTCTATTTCTACTGCTGCAAGGAAGAAGCACTCACTGAGAATAGACAACTCGTCTGGTTAGGTTTTGTCCTAATCGGCATTGGTATCGTTACCGCGATCTTGCAACTCAACCCTCCCTCTGATTACGGATTTGCAGTCGGATGGAACTTTGAATTTAAATTTCAACGCATGAACAACATTACCAAAATCATGACGCAAGCACTCCTTCCATATCCAAAAGCAGTTGTGGGATTTTGGGGTAGTAACCGGCTCAACAATATCGGATTGTTTCAGTTAATCAGGCTGCCACTCTGTTATCTCATTTTTTTCTGGTGTATTTTCCGTTTCCTGAAACGTCCAACTGCACTTGTTGCCTATTCCATGGCGACTGTCGGGCTGCTTGCATTTTTCTATGTGAAATATGGTGGCAGTATCCGCCACCACGGTTTCGTGTTTATTACTTTTGTGTTCACAAGTTGGATCTACTACGATTGTCCAGAAATTGAACTTCCATTTGATCGTATCAGTGAGTTTGCACAGAAGGGTTTCGGTGCTGTATTCACTGTGTTTCTGATTGTCAATTTCCTCGGTGGCATGACTGCTATCCGTATGGATAGTCAACACATCTTTTCTAACGCAAAAAGAACAGTCGAATATATCAAGGAACAAGGGATGCAAGACATGCTCATGATCGGACATGGATCCCCACCAGCAAGCACAATTGTCGGATATCTTGAAAAGGATCGAATGTATTATCCACAAGGAACACGATTTGGTTCTTTTGTTAGATGGGACAGGACAAGAAGAAATACCGTTACCAAAGAAACTATTGTCATGTTATCCGAAATGCTACAAACCCAATACGATCAAGATGTTCTGATTATCGTAAATTCTGCCTTGGACGTAGAATTGATTGAGCAGTATCAACTTATATTCTTGGAGAGTTTTACTGGTGGAACCCTCGGCAGTGAATATTATTACTTATATCTACACAAAACTGATTGATGTTACGGATGTTTTCGTGGTTCAAACTGTACGTTTTCACAAACGGTAGGTGTGCTTTGTAAGCGCCCTGGCACAGCAAGTCCAAACGGCGCGCTTACAAAGCACGCCTACCACATGAGAAATAACGGCGCGCTTACAAAGCACGCCTACCACGTGAGAAATATTTGATTACCCAATTAATAAAGTTATCTTCATATAAATTGTCCTACATAAAAGAACTTGCAATAACTCATAAAATAGAAAGGAAGGAAACGATAAATGCGATTGAAAAACAAAGTTGTACTAATTGGTGGTGCAGGTTCAAACATGAGTCGCGCAACAGCACTGCTTTTTGCACAAGAGGGAGCGAAGGTAGTACTCGCCGCACGCACAACAGAAAAGATGGAAGAAACGGCAGAACGGATTCGTTCAAACGACAGAGTTGTACTCACTCATCAAACAGATTTAGCGAATGTCGTTCAAGTGGATTCACTTATTGATGCTGTAGTTTCTGAGTTTGGTGGTGTTGACTGTTTTATCCATGCTGCAGGCGGTTTTTTCTCAACGGAACACGATATAACCACTATGGAATCGGCGTATTGGGATGGTGCATTGCAAAACAACTTGCAAACACTCTTCAATCCTGTTCGCAGGCTCATACCGATTTTGGATAAACGCGGAGGTGGATGTATGATCACTATTTCCGCTGGTGCACGCGTCCGACAAGATGCAAACGCTGCTTATGCTGCAGCAAAAGCAGGAATGGTTGCAACAGCAAAAAACCTCGCAAAAGAACTTTATGATAAAAATATACGTGTTCATGCCTTGTGTCCAGGCATAATCTGGGAACCGCTACCTGAAGGAGAAATCGCACCAGTAACAACACAGTTAGAACGCCTGGGCAATCCAATTGATGTCGCATACGCAGCTCTCTGGCTCTGCTCCGACGAAGCCGCATGGGTTACAGGATTAGAATTGACAATTGATGGTGGAGATTCACTGTTTATTGACTCACCAATTCGACGGGAGGTACTTTCGTAGGAGGTTATTGATCTGTTCTTATCCTTTCAGATGCCATTTTTACATAGTTGTTGCACATACCATAGCGAATTTTTTCTCACCATAAGCCTTCCCAACAATAGGGAATTGGGGGTTGTGCAACCGCTGAATTGACACTCGGGGAATGCCTAAATGGCATTCCCCGTCTACCGTGGCTGGATTAGTAGAATTACCCAAAGTATTTTTTAATCTTCATCATTATTTGTTAGATATACGAGTTGTGCTAAATAACTATATGTTAATCATTGTTTCACATAAGCATGGCGTTTTGCAGGTGTCCTTCATAGTTTGAAACGATCTTCAGTCCCGTAGGGACGATATGTTTATAGAAAAACGTCATAGTACATCCTCTTTAGTCCCGTAGGGACGATATGTTTATAGAAAAACGTCATAGTACATCCTCTTTAGTCCCGTAGGGACGATATGTTTATAGAAAAACGTCATAGTACATCCTCTTTAGTCCCGTAGGGACGATATGTTTATAGAAAAACGTCATAGTACATCCTCTTTAGTCCCGTAGGGACGATATGTTTATAGAAAAACGTCATAGTACATCCTCTTTAGTCCCGTAGGGACGATATGTTTATAGAAAAACGTCATAGTACATCCTCTTTAGTCCCGTAGGGACGATATGTGTGCATTATAAACCTAATATATGTAAAAACTTTGAAAACAATGGGTTAACTGGCACAAGTCGTTAGATATGGTATAACATGCAGAATTATGCAACCGTTTTCCTCCTAAGTCGCGTCACTAGAAATCAAATAATAAAGTTGAACCTACACTTTCTGGATGTACCAGATGAAAAACAACGATGTTAAACTAATCCAACAGGTTCTTGCTGGCGATGAGTCTGCTTTCGCTGAAATTGTGAAAAAATATCAAAAGCCAGTGCACGTATTAGCATGGCGAAAAGTTGGGGATTTCCACATCGCTGAAGAGATTACACAGGACACCTTCCTGAAAGTGTATCAAAGACTTCATACCCTGAAAGACCCGAACCAGTTTTCTGGATGGCTCTACGTCATTGCGACGCGCCGATGCTACGCTTGGTTACGTAAGAAACGGATACGGACACAACCGTTGGAGGACTCAGAAACAACTATGGAACAAAGAGATGTTTATTCCCAACATGTTATAGACGAACGGAAAAACAGTGCAGCCGAAGCTCAACGTGAAGTCGTCAAAATCCTGCTCGCGAAGTTGAAGGAGAGTGAACGCACGGTGATGACACTTCACTATCTCGGAGAGATGACAGTCGGTGAGATTAGCAAATTCTTAGGTGTTTCTGCAGGAACAATAAAGAGTCGACTCCAACGTGCGCGGCATCGTCTACAAAAGGAGGAAACGATGATTAGAGAAGCTCTTGACCATTTCCAAATTTCACCCAACTTAACCGATAACATTATGCAAGAGATTTCGCGTCTTAAACCCTCACCATCAGCAAGCAAACCTTTGGTGCCATGGATAGCCGCTGCTTCAAGTATAGTATTGATTGTGTTAATGCTTGGAATTGGTAGTCAATACTTAGCACGTTTTCAACAACCTTATTCATTAGATGCGCCGACAGAGATGACAGTCGAACTCGTTGACACTCCTATTGTACTAAATGTTGAGGCGAAATTAGATGTTCAAAATAGACTTGGGAATCCAAATATAGTTGGTAAGAGTGATAATAGCGGTCAGAAACCGGATGAAGTATTATTAACTGCCATACAGACAGAAGGAAAAGACGAGCTATCCGTTCCCAAACAGCAGTGGATTCAGACCAATCCCATCAAGGGAACTTTTGTGGAAAGCTTATTCGCTACACCAGAAGGTGAACTCTACACTTATGCAAATGGACACATATACAGATTGCATCCTGATGAAACAAAATGGCAACACGTCTACGATTTTAGTCAACTCATTGATATTTGGAATGTTAACCATCCACTTCTGGGAAAGTGGGACAATACCCTTTATATTGTATTAAATAATAAACTGTATGCTTCAAATGATGCAGGAAAAACCTGGAATATAATTCACTCATGGAGAGAAGATATGCTATACGGTTATAAGCAAGAGTTTTTTCTTTCTGAAAAAGTGTTTTACCTTCCTTTTTCAAATGGTGTGATGCGTTCTTATGACCGAGGAAAGACATGGACAGATGTAAGCGATGAGGAGCCAGGATTACCCAACTCTTTCATAACTATACAAAATACGGTATTCGCTTTAATGGATTCCAATCTCTATCGCATGAACGGAGTTAACTGGCATCAATTAGAAGTACCAGAAAAAGCAAGCATCGTTTCAGCTACAGGAACTAAAGATCGTCTTTATGTGATAGCAGTAAAAATGAACGATAATTTTATTCCTGATCTTGAAATAATATCAAAGTCAAAAACACGCTCTTGGTGGATTTTTCGATCAACTGACTTAGGAGATTCGTGGACAGATATTACACCGACAAACGCTTGGTCTTTAAATGGATTCCCACCTGGTAAGATTGTCGCTGCTGGGGATACGCTCTTGGTCATGGAACGCGGAATGGTACGCTCTACTGATGGTGGAGACACATGGATGCCTCCACAATTACCCGGTACTTCTCCCTCAATACAGTTTTCTAATCCCAAAACTGTGGCATTGAACGAAGATATCTTTTATGTTAATAGTTGGGAAGATGGACTCACTCGTACCACGGATGGCGGCAAAACATGGGAAGGAGTCAACATCGCTCCAGATCGAGAAATGGATGCTGTCCTGAATCTCACCGTTGGTAAAATAGGAGAAAAAAGAAACAATATACCGTCTACCCTCTACGCGCGAGTCTATACAAGAGAGTTGACAGAAATCGTTAAAACGATAGACGAAGGAAAATCTTGGCATGTTGTTCAAGTAGAAATACCCATAACAGACCCATACAGAGTGCCACCTCCAAATATGAACCAAATTGTTAAGTCTGATGGTGTTGTTTATGCAAAAGGTCAAGGGGGAGATAGCAAAAGAGAAGTACGTATATACCGTGTAGCTCAAGGTAGTAATACGTTAGAACCGATTCATACTATGCCGACTTTTGATGACATGCATTTACGGCGACTGTTACGTATAGGAATGGCTTCAAGAGGATCGGATAAGTCCTACACTGAACAGTTACAGAAAAGTTCTCCAGGGGCAACTCAGTTCTTTAAACAGTTAGTACAGATGGGACAAAAAGATGAAGTCCAATTAGAGACATTTCTTCAATACGGATCTCAAGGTTCTTTTGACGTTAGTAACGACACATTCTATATGGAATACAACTTTAAACTCTTCCGTTGGAAACAAGGTGAACCTGCATGGTTTGACACAGGACTGGAAGAAAACATGGAATTAAATATGAATTTAGCAAGAATGCCTCTGAAACTCGCTACCTCAGGTGACACTGTCTATATAGGAAAACGCAATGGACACCTATTTGTATCGTTAGATAGAGGAAACAATTGGATTGATATTACCCCTACTCTGCCCTTTAATGTTATTTTTTTTAATGACATCGTTGTAGCAGGAACAACCGTATGTGTTGCTACGGATGGAGGTATCATTACATCAGATGACGGGAAAAACTGGGTAAGTGTGTATGATACAGAAGGGAAGGATCTTTCCATGGAACACTTGACAGTTGATGGCACATCATTCTATGGTGTTTCGAAAGATATAGGTATTTATCGTCTAGATAATGGAACTTGGAATCAGATTGTGTCAGAGATACCAGAAAACATAACATCTTTTGCAGTTGATGGGAATACCATATATGTTGGCACACAAGATCATGGTATGCTGCACTATAATCTTGAAGAGTAGTGCGTCTTACGTGGTGGTATAAAAAACATCTCATCAGTGGTGGGGGAAACTATAAATTCGTGATTACAGAAAAGGCAATATTTCTTCTTGATGAAACAAGTGGTATTTATCAGTCTAAAGATGCTGGTAAGTCATGGAATGAAATTTCACCTGAAACACCTGATATTTGGTTTCGTCCACGACACTTGGTTTCTATAAGTAATATACTGGTCGTAAGTAACAGTGGCGGATTGCACCCAGGACTCTACCGTTTCATCAATAACAAGTGGGAACTCTTGCAACTTCCAGTAACAGTAGAGGTGAGTTCTATTCGATCAATAGCTGCAACTGAGAACTATCTCTATGTCATGGTTGTGAAAAAGTCAGGTTCTGCAGATCAAAATATGAATAAACAGATGCAACAGAAACAGGAACGTTCTTGGTGGATATTCCGATCAACAGACATTGGGGAATCTTGGAAAGACATAACGCCTACAGATGCCTGGTCCCTCTTAGGGACTCCACCCTGGTTAACTTTAGTAGCTGCAAAAGAGACGGTATTAGCAATCGGAAATCAGGATGTATCGGTAGCACGTTCAACAGACACGGGTAACACGTGGACATACCAAAGAAAATCTGGTATATCACTGACAAGTAGCAGAGAATTCGCGTCTGTATGGAATGCTGTGGCATTGAATGATAATACGTTCTATGTTGGTGGAACCAGTGGGATTCATCGTTCCATTGATGGTGGTAAAACATGGCACCGGTTCAATTCCGGATTGAGTAGGTGGGTTGATAAACTCTACGCATTTAGGGGAAAACATAAAAACGTAAATAATACACCTCCTCTGCTCTATTCAATAGTAGAAGAAAATCTAAGAGCAGGTGATTTGGTTTTTTCTAAAGATGGCGGAAAATCTTGGTTGATTGTTGAGGTATTATCACAAATCGAAGAATCCAACAGCGAGCATACAAATAAAAAAACTGTTTTACCACGAATTCAATCGTTACAAGCATCAGACGGTGTTCTTTATGCCAAAGGTGAAACCTATTGGAAAAGTTATGAAACACGCATATATCGCATATCAGAAAATGGTGATACACTAATCCCAATTGAGGGCATGCCAGTCTTTAAGTCTCTATTGTTCCACAACGAACTAAGAAAAATACAAAATAGCTACGCGAATTCATCCATTAAATATCCACCTGATAGGATTATTATTGAAAAATTACAGAATACTTTTGTAGGTTCATCAGAGTTTATGAAAGCAGCAGCTAAGTCTCCTGGATCAGAAATACTCCAACGAGGGATGCAGGGTGCATTTGCTGTTAGTGGTGATAGCTTCTTCATGGAATACAACTATAAACTTTTTCGCTGGAAACTTGGAGAAAATGAATGGTATGATACTGGTGTAGAAGTAAATTTTGATCTCACGACCAAAAAGAAAAATATAGATCTTGAAATTGCAATTTCCGGTGATACTGTCTATGTCGGAACGCGAGACGGAAATCTACTCCAATCAATTGATGGTGGAGATACATGGAAGGATATTACACCAAAACTTATTAGTAACCTGAAACTGAAAAATCCTGACCTAAAACCCATTCGGGATATTATCTTTTATGGTTCCAAGGTTTACGTTGAAACACGTGAAGGGGTTATCACGTCAGACGATGGTAAAAATTGGTATTTCATAAATAATGAAGGTGGAAAACCCGTCTTTATGACATCTCTTGTTACTAATAACGCTGCCCTATATGGTGTCTCCAGGAATAGTAATATCTATCAATTGGATCCTCATAGTGAAACATGGAAACAAGTCGCATCACAAACTCTGACACCGATAAATTCGCTTGCAATTGATGGGAACTCTATATACGTAGGTACAAGCAGGAACGGTGTAATGCATTTCACACTTGAGGAATGACATCTCATAACTGAAAGGTGTTGAATGTTAACTATCTACTTTACAGTTCCGCACTCACCGTCATATCTAAACGGTGTTCAGGTTTGCGTTGTTTGGTTGACAACAAGCGATAGTTGAGTCGAAAAAGCAGATCAGTAAATTTGCGTAGTCTATAATCCGCAGTTGCACGTACTTCATGGCTAACACCCTCATAAAAATAGTATTGTGTGTATGGGATGCCTCCATCACGTTTGCCATATCCGAGAGTGTGGAGAGCATATATTCTGCCTTTACCCAATATACTATATGTGATACTATTTTCATAAGAGAAGGTGCGTGTCTTTGCATCATCTTCATCATCAAGACTTTCAATATCCGTTGTGCGTTTGTAACCCAAAGTACTGCCCCATCTTAAAGCACGATTCAGTTCATATTGTAGTCTTAATTCTGTCATCTGCTCAAATTGGCGAAGATCTGAAATTGGAGTTGGAGGAAAGTTGTTGGACTCTGTAGTTGTGTTTGCATTCAAATTATTGGAGTTGAGTTCTGGTAAGTTTAGTTGACTATACTTTTCAGTCTCTCGCCGATGTTCCCAGTTTGTCCCAACTGATAATTTCTGGGTAGGATTTACAGAGAATGCAACCTCCCATGTTCGGTTATTTCTGTGTCTTTCCTGTGTGTTTATTCTACGATTAAGCGTTCGCCCCGTTCGCAAGTTGACTTCAAAGCTAAACAAGGGTGAAGGAGAAAACTCAATGCGATGATGCTGATTTACCCTACCAAAAAGTGTTTCTGAACCTTGAAGACTTTGAAGTAAATAGAGAGATAAAGCATCTTCTTCTTCCTGTTCTTCAGTCAGCCACAACCGCGTCTGGAATCTGATTCCGTTGAGAAACCATGTGGAGAGTTGTCTCCTTTCGGTAGGTTTGGTCATAGTACCGATGTTTTCTCTTCTAAACCCGGTTGTAGATGAACTACTTTGATTTCGTGCGCGTCGGGCAAGGAATAAACGCGGTTGAATACGAAGCTTAAATGCAGCGTCAACTGCAGTTGTCGGTTTGTCGCCAACATTCTGATAAATCTTTATATATGTGCCCTCCTCTGGGTCTTCTACATAACGTAGGTCATCCAATCTGACATAATACCCCTCACCGGGTTGGATTCTTTGTCCAGTTAGCGGATGAATGTCGGTGTATATTTCTCGTCGTTGTGTAGTGAGTTTTTTATCCAATTCATAAGTTATTTCAGCATCTATTGCACGACCAAACGGTGTGAGTTGAAGTGTTGTGTCTGCCAACTGTGTTGTATTATCTATTCCAAGTTCAGAATGTGCTTTTACGATACGGCGCGCGAGGTTAGTCCTGATATTCACCCAGTTTCCACGTTGGGAAAAAAGACCTATTTTCCAAGTTCGTGCGGTGGTCAATTGCATCCAATCCGAGATACCTAAAGTTTCTCCATCAAGTGTCAATAAAGGTTCTTTTTCATAGGCTCGTTCCAATTCGTAGCTTGTGTTGACAGATACCCATTTGAAGTCAACAAGGTTGATGCGTCCAGAGGTGTTACTGCGCCTTCTATTACGGGCTGCATAGAAATCATCAGTTGAAACGAATCTGTCATAAGTACCGACTAATTCAAATGGTGAAAGTAGGTAAGATAAACTACCTTCCTGTCTTGATTTTTTGTAATTTTCTTCTATCTGTGTTGTCTCCTCATCTACGTCTGGTAATAAATTTGATGTACTTCGATAGTCATTCCATCGTAGATTTGGAAGTTTTCTGAGAATACTTGTTTTCTCAGATTGTTTTTGAATGGAACTGTTTTCCGCATGAATTGGTCTTCTAATATTGTCAATCTGATATTGCGTAGAAGGACGAAAAAGATTTTCTCCCTGGAGTGATTGTTGATTTCGAGTTGTAAATGTGTTGGTACGGGGTTTGAAATTTACACCCCAATTTAGATTATTTCGCCGTGTCGTTGATCCTTGTATTGGATCTTCAATAGTCCTACCACCACCTAAATCAAATTGCAACCACTGATATGGTAGCAGTTTGAAATCAAGAATTAATGTTTGTTCATCTGATGCTTGTGAAAATATGTTCGTACCTAACAACAACGCATCCTCAAAACCTTCGGTTGTGTATTGCGAACTATAACGATCTCGGTTACGATTGTTACGTGACGCACCAACAGGTAAGAACTCCGCATCCATTGTTCGTATATCAAGGTTTCCAATGAGTTTAGGTCGCAGCTTATGTGTCCATGTAGGTATATCCCACCCTGAGTAGCCGATGAGTTTCCATGCTTGACTCGTGACTTTTCTGTCAACCGTAGAATAGGTATTCTCGTCTATGGCACTAAATGCAATTTCACCATTTATCCAAGTCTTTTCTGATAAGTTTAGTTGGCTTTCCAATCCCCACACAGTATGTTTCTGAGGGGGTGCAAGGAGTATCCCATCCTCATCAGGATCAAGCGTGTTGATACGAAGTGCGTTTAAATCATCGTCACTCAGAAGAACTAATGCTTGTTCAGGATCGTCCAGATCTGCCTCCACTGCGTAAGATGCACCTAAAGACAACCATTGTCCAGGTAATTTAAAAACGCTGTTAATTCCATATAGATTTTGTTGATATGCTCTGTCTTCAGGTATATATTCAAAGTCAACACGGATGACATCGTTGCTTGTTATCAGATGCTTACTATTAAACTCAATAATTGGGTCTCCGTATTCTCTTATGATGTAATCATTGTTTTCACCGCGCCGCATCTTTTCGCCGTTCAACCAGACAATCTCACTACCTGCTTTGACGATAACGAACTGACTACCGACATCAAGTCTATATTCGCTGCGTCCCTCCTGACCACGAATAACCTTGCTGGTGGATTGTCCTTTTGGCAACGCACTTGGGATAAAATGAAATCGTCCCCATTCAAAATCGCCTTCAACCTTGACTCCCTCAAGTGCGCGAGGGAAAAAGACGAATTCGGATGGACCTAATGAAGCGTCAAAATCACCTAATGTACCCGTTACATTTGGATGCATGATGCGAATAAGTTTTTGGTTAATGTCCTGAATATCCTCGGTTATCCCCTCTGGTTGAATAGGTAGGTCTTGGTCAGAGAGCATTGCTAGTACCTGAATGTTATCTGATACATTTCCTTGCACATTGATACGGAACTCCTGATTTTGTGAGAGTGAACGTCCACTGCCTACAGTAATACCGTACGTGCGGCTACCTGAATATTCTAACTGTGACGATGGTGTTTGTTGACTTTCCAATTCTGTGGGTATATCAATTTTGGGAGTGGTATCTATTTGTGTGTCAAGAATTGATCCAAACAGCTCCCGTTTATATATCTTCTTGATAGAGAACGGTATTGCTCGGTATGAAATTGTCCATGTTAAGTCTTCGTGTAATTCAGCTGATGCTTCAAAAGTTATTTGTCCTGTGTCGTAATCTATCTGGTAGTCAATTCCACGAACAAGTTGTTTTCCATTGTGATCAATTACCTTTTCGCTATTTAAGAAAACGGGTGGTGTTTTTACCGTATATACCGTTGCCCCAGAATCCCATTGAAAGAACTCTGTCTTATCTATTGCTGAAAAGATTGGTAGATTGATGGGAGGAGTCTGTTTTTGATGTTCAGTCTGTGCAACTGCATGAGGCAATAAACACATAAAAAATAGAAGTCTGGTAAGTAGTAAATCAACACGTCTTTCCATCCTTCTGCCATCCATACTATTAAGTATCCATCTCTTTTATACTTATTTTGCTTTATTAAGATTTGAAATAGGTTTGTATAACATTTGGAAGACTTTGATATTACCTGCGTCTGAATCGCTGACGAAAATGCGACCATCCTGTGAAACTGCAATTCCACAAGGTTTCATAAACGTCTTTGCAGTAAATTCCATAACAACGTTTCCTTCTGGTGTGAATATTTGTATCCTGCGATTTCCACTGTCTGTAACGTACAAATAATTGTATTCATCTATAGCAATCCTCTTCGGTTCTCTAAATTGACCGAGTTCACTGCCTTCCTCACCCCAGTAACGAATTGGATTCCCGCTGAAATCATAACTTATGATGCGGTTATTTCCTGTATCAGTCATAAAAATGGAACCGTTTGGGTTTACCACAAGGTCGGTTGGATTCCATAACTGGTCTCGGCTGCGACCGAAACTTCCCTTAGTAAAAACATGAGCGTGATTTCTGTTAAATTGAAGCCAACGGTGATTTAAGGTATCAATCACATAAACTTCACCATTACGTCCGATACCTGTACCTTCAGGACCGTCAAAATGTAGATCTTCTAAATTTGATGTGATTGGATAAAACACC
Organism: Candidatus Poribacteria bacterium; assembly: GCA_963663765.2. Taxonomy (GTDB): domain Bacteria; phylum Poribacteria; class WGA-4E; order WGA-4E; family WGA-3G; genus MSPOR6. Next base: position 1,172,706 of record CAXXUA010000005.1, read on the forward strand.
CTGTTAACAAGATTGCAGAACTGAATTCGATTGTTCCCTGTATCCGCTACATAGAGGTTCCCCATGTTAAGTGCTACATCGTTTGGAAAATCAAATTCTCCTTCACGCCATCCAAAACTGCCGAATTCAGCGATGAAGTTACCATTTGCATCGATGACTTGAATACGATTGTTGCCTGCGTCCGCTACATATAGCTGTCCTAACGCATCTATTTCTAACCCCATAGGTGTCAAAAACTGACCAGCGGCTTGCCCCGAACGACCTAAAGTTTTGACAAAACTAACACCTAATATTGCTGGAGCAATACGTGGACGGATTGAGGGTACAGCATTTACATTCGGGGTAATAGGAGTACGTAAGACACCTCTATTATCAGCTTTGGGAACAGTGCAGCATAAAAAACAACAATGAAAAATTACAAAAAGAAAATAACCACTCTGAATTGTTCTTAATGCTGTCGTTTTGAAACGTGACAAAAGGATATAGATTCTTGGAGAGTAATTAGCAATAACATGCGTTGTATCGGTATTAACGCTGAACTCTGAATTTGAAAACGAATGTTGATTGTTGATTATTGAATTCACTTGTTACACCGGGAACAATAATACGTAGATCGTTAGATTTGGAACTACGTTTTGGAAAATAGACCATAAAATCAGATCTATGTTTTGGCATAATGGTAGTTTTTTTAAAGTCTTCGGTTGGCAGTACAGCATGGTCTCCTTGTATTCGGATTGCCTTATCATATCGGAATACATCAGCATTGAATTCGGGAGGTAGTTTCGGTTTCTTCTTCACATAAAATGATTCTTGGGATTTGTCTATCTGTTTTGTAATGTTCCCTGATTGGTCAAGCATCTTACAATCTTCTTTTTTGTAACTGATCCAATGATTAGTTTTATTGTAAAGAATTATTGCAAAAGCATCAATGTTCTTTACATCATTTAGAGGAACAGCTATTGCGACAATTCCATTTTTTTCATAAATTACTGCACCTGATTGCGGTGTAATTGTTGCATTTGGATCAAAAACTGGAACTTTTAATTCTGGTCGGAAAAGGTCTTTCATGAAACCGCCAAATTTACCACATCCCGTCAAAGATATGGATGTTATTAACAGAATTGAAAGTAGTAGGATAGTTCTAAAAATCATAGTTGTATAGTATCGTATATTTTTCAATCTTCCGAAAAACGTCATTTATTTGTGTTTCCTCCATTTTACCTAACGTATGTTGTGTGCGAGCATAGCAGCACCGATGAGTCCTGCATCATTACCTAATTTTGCTGGGACAATTTCCATTTGACTGGGTATACCCATAGTGCGTTTTCTGAATTCTTCTCTGATATGCTGAAAGAGTAGTTTTTCTCCTGCTCCGGCAATTCCGCCTCCAATAATTGCTATCTCGGGGTTTAGGATATGTGCGATTGATGTCAATGCTATTCCAATGAATCTTCCAGTTTCAGCAAATACTTCTTCAGCGAGTTTATCTCCTGCTTCAGCAGCAAATGCAATTTGCTTTGGAGTCAATACATCTGGGTTTAGACATGATTTCTGACCTGATGTTATGTTTTGACGTGTGCGTTGTACAATATGCTTTGCTCCTACATAAGCCTCAAGACATCCTCTATTACCACATCCACATTTACGACCATTCGGTTGTACGATGGTGTGTCCTAATTCCCCTGCAGAATTCCAACTCCCATGGTATACTTTACGGTTGAGGACGATGCCCCCACCGACACCTGTCCCAAGTGTCAATCCAACAATGTTTTCATAACCTACCCCTGCACCATGATATAGTTCCCCTAACACCATAGCATTTACATCGTTGTCAATATAGAGAGGAATTTTTATATTACCAAGTTCAGCAGCGACATAATCCAGTATAGGAATATCAGACCAACCAGGAAAGTTCGGTGAAAAATGGATAATCCCTGATTCTGCAAGGATAAGTCCAGGTGAACCCAAACCGATTCCGATTATTTCATTTGTGGTCAGTTGATTATAATTAGTTTGGGATTGTATCTGTGAACAAACCTGAAGAATCATCTGTGTGATACGTTTTGCTATCGCTTTTGCGCCATCGTTCACATGTGTGGAAACGACTGTACGGTACATGAGTTTACCATCAGATGACAACACTCCTCCTTTGATATCAGTTCCGCCGAGATCAATTCCAATACTGTATTTCATTTTTTTGTGTCAATATACGCATTAGTTATCAATTAAACGACATATATTGGAAAGTTATTGCGTGCTATTCCTTCCTAACTATGAGAAATCCAATTAATTTTTGCTCCATCTCCTACGTTGCAAATATAGATATCAGGTTTGATTCCGGTTCGTTTTACGTATTCTCTCATAACATTTTTCCGTAACTCGTCAACGACATCTTTTCTGACTAAATTTACAGTACATCCGCCGAATCCCGCTCCGGTCATTCTTGCACCAAGTACTCCATCAATGTTCTGTGCTATTTCTGTTAGTATGTCCAATTCGTCGCAACTAACTTCATATAGGTCGCGCAATCCTGCATGTGAAGCATTCATTAGCGTACCGAATGTGTTTAAATTCTTTGATGTAAGTGCATCAACAGCATTCAGTACTCTTGTGTTCTCCTCAACGACATATCTACACCTCTTTTGTGTTATTTCTGGTAATTCTGCTTCATATTTTTTGAATTCATCCAGTGTAACATCTCGGAGTGAAGTTATATTGGATAGCCATTTTTTTAGAATCTTAACTCCATTTTCGCATTCGGTACGCCGCTTATTGTATTCGGATGCGGCGAGTTCGCGTTTGACATTTGTATTACATATTACAATCTGAATGTTAGTTAGATTTAGCGGAATTTGTTTAAAATCTAAAGATCGGCAGTCTAAGAACAAGGCATGATCTGCTCTTCCCAATAACGATATAGATTGGTCCATTATACCACAGTTGACACCTGCAAATTCATTCTCTGCACGTTGACATAGAGCAGCTAATTTCATTGGTGGAATTTCAATCAATTCCATCTTACTAACATTGTGATTTGATGCGTTTGAAATGGCTAATCCACTTGCAGCTAACAATGCATACGCTGATGCAACCTCAAGTGCAGCAGATGAACTTAGTCCTGCACCTATTGGGACATCTCCTGTAATTACAGCAGACAAACCATTTAGTGTATGTCCTGTATCATGCAAAATCAGTTCCTGCAAATAGTGTGCAACGCCTCTAATATAATTTGCCCAAATAGGTGTATTTTCTGCATCAATATGGTCCAAACTAAAGGTACATTCATCCTTCATATCTAATGCGTGAAGGTGCACATTCCGGTCAGATCGTCTTCGAGTAGCAATATGGATGCATTTATCTATTGCGACTGGAAACACAAAACCGTCATTGTAATCTGTGTGTTCACCGATTAAGTTGACTCTTCCAGGTGCGGACGCAACAAATTCTGGTTCGCTACCAAAATGTCTTGTATATTCTTTGTTTAATCTCTCAATAGAAGTTGAATTTTTCTGGCTCATAGGATAATACCGTTTCTAATTGATTTTATGGTATAGTATTTTAACTCAAGTTGCTTCAACACCCCTGGTTGATTCGGTTCCTAACCGAACATTTTGTCAAATTAATTCTAAAGTCTTCTATAGAATAGATTATTGCATTCAATTTGTCGTTAGTCCGAATTGTGCAAAACAGACCACGTTGTCTGAAATAACATACCGTGATATGTTTTGCAAATTGGGTTTTAAATCAGTCGTAGTAAGGTCTGAAAGCGTTATTTTTCGAAAACGCAATGTCTCTTTGCGAGTTTCTTGTATATCTGTTTCCTATATGGTGTCGTTGCTTTTTGTTTTGTTCTTTTTTCTGTGAGGAATCACTGCCAATTGTTTGTGTATTTCTTGAGATTCCTAAGAATTTACTACTATCAAAACCGTACCGTACGGTTTTCTCGGTTTGCGGTACGGTTTTCTCGGTTTGCGGTACGGTTTTAAAAAGGTGTTATGCGTCCAGTATCTATAAGGCTTTATAGGGGTTTTTGTTGTGTTTTTTGGTGCGGTTTTTTTGTTTGTGTATTTTTTGTGTTTGGGTGTTGGTTTTGCATAGTTTTTTGTTGTGTGCTTTTCTTATGTATATATTATATGTGATTTTTTATAGTTTTTGTAGTTTTTTGGGTCTCTGTTTATTGGGATTTCCAATATATATCCAATTGATCTCTATTGGGTTTTGACATACCTATGCACATACAAAGCACTAAATCAAGAAATCAACGATATGAATGCGCAAATGGCATTCCCCGTCTACCGAGTGAGAAATATACGATCACCATAAGCGCCAATTTAATAAAATATTGTTGTCATTTTCTCTTGTGGGAGGGGTTTTCAACCTCGATTTGAGCGGAAATGCACAAAAAATTCGGGGTTGAAAACCCCTCCCACAAGCGCTTAAATCCTTTCTAAAATCTTGTAGGTAGCAACTCAGGTTATTTTAAGTCGGAACGTGTGGAGCGACCTCTGACATATTAGATGCTATTTGGTTTACTATAATCGTAGGTTGTTCCGACCTACGAAAAAGAAAGAACTGTGGACTATCAATTAGAAATGGTATCACATCAAACTATTAAGAAGCAGCAAAAAAACTTAGCAATCGTACTAACATTGTATGTAATTCGGGACGTGGAACATAGGAGTCCACACTAATGTCAGGAGTTATTTCCCGGTTTGTCTCTGGTAGGAGTTGTTCTTCTGGAGCATGAAGTGCGGGTTGTGGTTTGATGCGAGATATGTTATCTGGACGTGAAGCACATTCTGCTATTACAATTTCACCTACAGGAAGAAATGAAGTCAGTCTCCCTATATCTGTTTCTGTTAACACAGTAAGATGTGGTATAGCAGCCTGTGATAGATCCTCTAAACCTAATAACAATGGAATAATGTCTGAAAATGTACATTGTGTTTCAATATCATTGACTGGAAAAATAGTGAGTAATGGTATAGTTTTCTTAATAGCACATTCAATTGACTCGGAAAATACTGCTAAATGCTGTTGTTGTAAGGTGGTATTAGAAGACAGAATAAACAGACTGACAGGATATTCTGCAATGCTTTCCTGAACAGCAAACACATCATTGCCATTCACATCTTGACTGTATATCTGATTTGATTCAGTATCAGTAGTCTCTGTGGTAGTCTGGTCGCCGATAAGGAGTTTTAGTCTATTCGCAATTGTCAAAGCAAATAGTTCTTTACATTTTGGACAGACAAAATCGTTACGTTCTAATTCACCGTGAAAAGATACCTCACCACATTTGGGACACTTATGCCATAAACTTCCACTTTCTTCAATATTATTTGTGTTTCGTGCGGTTTCCATATTTAATCACTAATTACTTCTATTTACATTTAATCGTAATTTGCATAATTACAGAGATTTGTGTTGAGTTTATTGAAAACTGGCTAATGCCTCAACTTCTGTATCATACCGGTCAAATATTGTAACAAGTTTAGCCATAATAATAAGGCTTCTTATATTCCCACCGATATTCAGTAGCACCATTCTTCCCATGTATCGTCTGATGGAAGCATAGGCAGCGACTATCACGCCTAAACCGGAACTATCCATCATCTGTACACGTTCCAAATTTAATATCAAAAAGACCGGTTCTCCATCCGAATCTCGTATTAGGTTGTCAATAATATTCTTTAATGCAATTGTATTTGGACCAACAAGGTTGCCTTCAATATCTAATATAATTACTTTGTCATTATGCCGAAGGTTTACTTGCATAATAACTCCTTTCTTTACAAACACACTTTCTGAAAACACAACCGTTCACAAAAGATATGCTTTGATTATTCTACAAATCTATCGCGTATAACATCTTCTAACGTTCTTACCAGTCAACTGAAGAGCTGCTTGCAAAAGGATTAGAAAATTGAAATTACCTAAATTTTACCATTTTTATGATGGTTCCTTCAGCTTCGTATTCAACTTCATCCATACAAGCTTCCATAAGGAATAGTCCACGTCCACTACTCTTTAGTAAGTTTTCTGGATCAAGTGGATTTGCAACTTCTTCTCGTTCAAATCCTGGTCCCTCATCAGTAATAATTATGGTAAGTTTTTCATCGTCAATTAGAAATTCAAAAGTAGCGTTCTTATCGGTATCTTCTTTATTACCGTGTTTGATTGCGTTAGTACCTGCTTCAATGACTGCAAGGTTAACATGTTCCTGTACTTCTTCATCAAATTTCATTTCTTTCATGATGTCACTAATTACAGTATCAAGCAGATATATCAGTTGCATTGTGCTTGGGAGAGAAAGGAAGATTCTCAATTGTTTTTTCTCACCCACTTTTTTAACTCCTTCCTTGCATAAGCAAAACTACTGCGGTAAATCTTTTTACAAATATCCAAATCAATACATTGTCACATGTAGCAATTACTGTATTATATTATCAGTGTTTTGAGGTATTAGTTTTTATCTTTGGTATTTTCTAAACATTGTTGCGTTTTATTACTACCACCGCTCTGTCATCCTTGAGCTGAGATGTTCCGCTGTGTTCAAATAGCGTATTTTGTAGGACACTACAAAGTGATTCGGCAGATATGGTAAGATTCTTTGAGAGACAGTTAATTAATCTGTCTTCACCAAAGAAATCGTTTGGCTTTCGTCCCTCAGTTTCTGTCACACCATCAGTATAAATTATTAGGACATCACCCGGTGAAATAGTACAAGTTTCATAAGTAAATGTTGCGATATCAAAGGCACCAATTAACATTCCGCCAGTTTCAAGTAAATGAACTTTGCAATTATTTTGTAAACCTTTTTCAAAATTGTCTGTGTTTGGTATGAAATGGATTGGCGGACAGTGTCCTCCGTTTGAATAGGTGAATTTTCCTGTTTCTAATTCTAAAATCCCGTAAACCATTGTTGCGAATTGTTCAATATCTGTATTATGAAATAGTAATGTGTTTATGCGTTTTAGTACTGTTGCTGGTGAATCTACCTCATTGCTTAGTAAACGCGAAGCAGTCTGAATCATGACCATCAATAGAGCTGCAGGAATACCGTGTCCTTTTACATCACCTAATACAATACCGAGTCGATTGTCACTGAGAGGGATGAAGTCGTAGAAGTCTCCAGAAACTGATGTTGAACTGCGAAAATAAGATGCAAAATCATATCCTTCAAAAGTAGGTGGTTTTTCGGGGAGTAACTTGAGTTGTATCTCTGCAGCGGCTTGAAGATGTGAACCGAGTTCAGCTACCCCTTCTTCGCTGAAACTGTCTCCCATTGCATTGATTAGGGGGTTGATGTATTTCACGGGACGCGTTCGTCCTAAAACCGCATTGATTCGTGCTGTCACCTCTCTTAAATCAAAGGGTTTTGTTATATAATCATCGCCTCCATATTCCAAACCTTTCAATTTATCTTCAGTCTGCGATTTTGCTGTCAACCATAGGACAGGAATTGCCCGTGTATCTGTATCATCCTTCAACCGCTTGATAACTTCTAATCCATCCATTTGCGGCATCATAACATCAAGCAAAATCAGGTCAGGTTGTTCTGCTTTAGCGTTTTCAAGTCCACAGGGACCGTCATTTGCTGTAATGACATTGAATCCATCGGAAGTTAAACTCATTTCCAGTAAAGCAAGTATATCAGGATCATCATCAATGACTAATATGGTTTCGATTGATGGAGTTGAATCAGAGGTATATATTGTTTCGGTCATATCTTTGCCTTAAGTATTCAAGTCAGAAATTTGGTTGACGTTTTCGCAGGTCATTGCGGTTTCCTATCGTCAGAGTTCTATTGCTGGGAGGTAGCCTTTTTCCGCACATGCCAAATAGGATCCTGTAGTAAAAGCTGCCTTATACGATCACTGAATATTGCGTCTCTTGAGGCAATAGCCATGTGAAATGCCGCTTGTCTTATGTATGGGTCTTGATGTCGGCAGAATCGGTCAGTGATTTCTTTTGCGTCATCTGGATAAAGGCGTGCCAAGCTGAGGAGTGCTCGCCGCTTGCAGTAGTCGTCTGGATCTTGGAGTCCTTTTCTTAGGAGATTTTCCGTCTTCCGACCAGCGTAGCTAAGGACATCATACGCTTGCCATCGTGCACTTTGGTATTCCGAATCTATCAGCAAACGCAACACGTCCCAACATAGATCTATGTGGGTCCTTGCATATTCAGCAAGATGTTCTCCTTCATCTGAAATTATCCAGCATTTGTCAACATACTGGATATACTTCCGGTTTAGAGTTTGCTGGGTCATTTCGTAAATAGCGGAGTCCATTAAGAGCATCCATCCAGGAAAACACTCTTGCCAACTATCATCGTTTTGGTCTGCAGTAATCGCCCACTTTTCCCATTCTTTGTATATTCTTTCAAGTTCGCTTGCCATCGAATATTCTCCTGGTGGAGGTCACATATAGTCCAATTATTACTCCGAAGTCTACATTTTCCTGCAAATTCTTTTGAATTATACAGGACTTACGCAGTTTTCACAATTTAATCAAGAATAGTGTTGAAAATGATGTAATTTTCAACATTATTTGTGTTTCCAGCGCCAAATCAAGAAATCAACGGTATGAATGCCTTTTGGCATTCCCCGCCTACAAAGCGCGCCTACCGTTGGGTGCGTAAGTCTTGTTATTATTTAACGTTGTAAAATTAAAGTCTCTTATGATAAGAACGGAATCCAAAATTGAAAGTTGCAACCTTTGTCATTTTCACCTGCATCGACCCATATTTTTCCTTTGTGTGCTTCAACAAATCCTTGTGCAATTGACAGTCCTAAACCTGTTCCACCTTGTTCTCTTGTTTGAATATTGCTAAGTTGTCTGAATTTGTCAAAGACATTTTCTCGCTCTTCAGCGGGGATTCCTGGACCTGAGTCAATTACTTCAACGTGTATTCCATCATTTTCGTTTATAACATCAGTTTTTTCTTCATCTCTCGGGTACTTTTTACTTGTTATCTTGATCTTGACATAACCATTTTCTGGAGTGAATTTAATAGCGTTTCCTATTAGATTAGTGAATATTTGCCCGATATATTCTGCGTCGCCTTTTGGTTGAGGTAAATCAGACTCTGCATTATACGCCAAATCAATAGACTTTTCGTCTGCTTGTGGTTTGAGTTCCTCAATTCTTTGCTGACCAATTTCTACGATATCAATCGGTTCAAGGTTAATTACAATTCGTCCAGCTTCAATTCTGGAGATATCAAGTAGATCGTTAATCATTTTTGCGAGTCGTTCTGATTGTCTGTGCGCACGAGACAAACTCAGTTGTTGTGCATCATTGAGTGGTCCTACTTTTCTGTCAAGTATAAGCGAAATAAATCCGATGATTGAAGTTAGTGGTGTTCGTAATTCATGCGAAACAAGTGCGACAAAATCAGATTTCATTTGGTCGATCTCATGCTGCTTTGTAATATCATCAAATACATAGACTGTTCCGGCCATATCCATATCTTCATCGGATAATGATTCGTCCTGTGTTGTTGTACTGATTGAAGCAAAACGGCTTGTCACAACACGTAGTACACGATTTTCTCCTTCTTGATCTAAAACAGTTGCTCGTGCATCCGTTCCTTGCGTATTCGCTGTTATTTGTAGGTTAGTTTCACGTAACAGATCAGTAAATCTTTCAGGAAATTCGTTAGCATCGCTAATATTTAGTAAGTGTTTTGCAGCTGGATTAAAGTAACGTATTCGGTCTTGTTTGTCAACAACAATAAGTCCTTCACCGAGGCAATCGACTATGGTTGTCATCTGTTGTTCAGCATTGATGAGTTTCTCAACAGCGATTTTTAGATTACGATACATGTCGTTAAATTCTTGCGCCAACATACCGACTTCGTTTTTGCTGTCAATTGAGATTAAATCTTCATCCTCATTTTGGTACCACTGCATATCTGCGATTTGTTTAAGAACCTGATCAGATTCTTGCTGAACAACTTCATTTGCTTCATGACCGATACGTTTTGCGGTTTGTGCGAGCTGCATAACAGGTTGTGAAATCCTTTTAGCTGCTACATAGGCGACAGGAATTACGATGACAGAAGATAGAATTGTAACCAATAATACATACTGATTCAGTTTAACGACACCAGCATAGGCTTGTGAATTTGGATATGAAACAAACATTATCCAGTTACTGAAATTAGGGTTTGTTTCCCATTCTAATCTTCTTTCCGCCACACCGTCGTTTCTCTGATCGTTTTCAAGTATACTGTTTTCTTGCCTATTTACTCGTCTTCCACGTCTTGTTCTTGTTCTTGCCCATCCATATACTCGAGATTCACTAAATCTATCGGTTTCTCCATCGGCTTCATATCCATGGTATTTTCCTTTTGTTCCTTTTTTTGCTTCAATAATTGCCCTTGCTGCAGCATTTTCAGTGCCAATTGAGTCCCCGATTTTATAGTTGCTATGTGTTGAAACAGAAATAATTATCCCATCTTCATTTGTAAGTATAGTATGGGATTTTTCCATTTCCGGCAGTAATTCAACAACATTTGATAGTTCTGGTAGATAGAGTACGACCTTAATCACACCGACAACATTTTTTTCATTTTTTGAAGAAGGTCTTTGTCTTCCTGATCTGATGGGTAATGCAACTAACAGACGATGCATTCCACGTTCAGCATCATAGGTAATATCCTCAGCGTAATCCAAACCAAGTCCATTATTGATACTTTTGTTACACCAAATTTGGTCTTTTACATAATGTGGCATTGAGCTTGCTTGATCATATCTTAAATGCTGTTGATCTGAGTATAGAACATATCCAGCTGCATTTGTAATTGTTAATTCACTCCTGTTTCTATTTTGTCTTCCTCTAAACCTACTACTGGTATTTACTCTTAAGTCTCTAGTACTGTGGCTATTTTCTAAACTACTCCAGACATCAGTATATACTTGCATATTTATACCAGTCATGTTGGCTTTAGTAACATGTATTTGAATATCTGGGAGTTGTGATCGTATATCGCGAATCTTATCTGAAATTGCGCGATCAACTCGGTATAGTTTTTCTTGCGCAAGTAGTACCAATCCTTCTCCGACACTACTTTTCAAAGCATTACCACCCAACACTTTAATTGTAAGTGAAACGACAAATAAAGGTGTGAGTGAAACAAGTAGAAACAGCACGACTTGTTGCCCGCGTAACCCCATTTTCAACACAGTCTTTTTTGCAGGTTTTGTATCTTGCATTCCTGCTCTCCTACAGCGGATAACTTGTTCAGTGTGATTACAGCGTATCTCAAAATGTGATTTTGTCTAAATTCACAGCATCGCGTGTCCGGTAAATCGGGGTTAGAAACCCCTCCTACAATTTATGAGATAGGTTGTAGATACATCTGCACATTTTATAGTAGATTCTGATATAAATTACAAACTTAACGAGTTTGAGCAACCTTCGGTCGCGAAATTCACCATAGTTATTGAATTTTATTCCTTAGATTATGTAAAAGCATTACGTGCAGCTTCCTCAGAATCATATACTTCTAAAATAGATGTTAGTCTTGTAACTTCCAAAATATTACAAACGGCTTTCTGTGGATTCAATAGTACTAATTTCCCACCAGATCTTTGTACTACTTGAAAAGCCATTATGATGACACCGAGTGCAGTACTGTCAAGGAGTGGGACGTTCTTTAAATCAATAATCAGTTTGTTATTTCCATTTTGCAGTTGCTGTTCAATTTCTTTATGAAATTGTGCTACTGTGTTACCAATTATCTTGCCTTGAACGTGGACAAATACGGTATCCTCCGCCTCCAATATAATATCAAACATTTTATATTACTCCTTCACATTATAACTGCTATTGATTAATTCTAAGAAAAAGTAAATTGTATTTTTGAACGATCACTGTGTATATTAAGTTTAGAAACATTAATTATTTACTTTTCGTAAAGCTACAAAACTACGATCAAGTTTTTCAATTCCACCTGCATAAATACGTTCAATTTCTGCTCCAAATGTATTCAATGTTTTTCTACTATGTTCTATCTCTGTCTCTATGTTACTGGATTTGTAAGCAATCCATCGACCCGTTGGATTAAGCAAAGGCAAACAATATGCAACTGAATCCTTTAAAGAAGCGACATATCTGGTTAAGACCCAATCATAGGTGTTAATATTTTCCTTATCGGCTGCACAACTCTCAGCACGTTTTACCAAGATATTTGGAGAAGAATCAAATGCTAATTGTGAAACAGCATATTTTAGGAATGCAACTTTTTTTTGAGAGACCTCTACAAGCGTTAGAATGATTCTTGGATTGTATATCTTTAGAACTAAACCTGGAAAACCTGCCCCTGTACCAATGTCTATTATTTTTTGTCCTGATTCTATCTTAAAATGTTCAAGTACACTAATAGAATCAAGGAAATGTTTATATATTATCTCGTCGTCATCGTGCAGGGAAGTTAGGTTCATGTGAGAATTCCACCGTTTCAATTCAGACCAATACAGAGTAAGTTGTTCTAATTGTTCAGTTATAAGTGGAAATCCATGACGGTTGAAAACTGCTTTTAATTTTTCGCGGAACATTGCTATCTAACTAATGTTTATATTGATGTAGTATTACCATTAGTATTGAGATGTCTGCTGGAGACACCCCGGGCAGCCGTGATGCTTGTCCAATGGATGCGGGTCGAATTTTTTCAAGTTTTTCACGTGCTTCCGTCTTTAATCCATGCACATCAATATAGTTAAATGTCTCAGGAATTCTTAGATTTTCTAATTTTTTAAATTGATGAATTTGCCGTTGCTGTCTTTGAATATATCCATCATACTTTATTTGTATTTCAACTTGTTCTTTCACAGGATCAGGCAGGTCCTCATCTGGCGGAGAAAGGCATGCAATATGCTCATAGCTAAGTTCGGGTCGTTTTAGTAGGTCTGACAATAAAGTTGGTTGTTTGAGTTTTCCTGTTTCAGCAATTTTGGCAAGTCTATCAACAGTTCCTATATTTGGTGTCAATCGTGTTTCATCTAATCTTTTCAGTTCTTTCTGAATATATGTAGACTTCTGCTGGTATCTTTCATAAGTTTCATCATCAATGAGTCCAATCTTTCTTCCAATCTCAGTGAGACGTAGATCGGCATTGTCTTCTCTTAGTGCCAACCGATATTCTGCCCGAGAAGTAAACATTCGGTAAGGTTCACGGATGTCTAAAGTAACCAAGTCGTCAATGAGAACTGCGATATATGCTTGTGATCGATCAAGTATTAGGGATTCTTGACTTTTCACACTTAAAGCAGCATTAATTCCTGCAATTAGTCCTTGTGCTGCGGCTTCTTCATATCCTGTCGTTCCGTTGAGTTGTCCAGCAAAATAGAGGCAAGGTACTGCTTTCGTTTCAAGAGTAGGTAGAAGTTGAGTTGCAGGTGCAAAATCATACTCAACTGCATAACCAAACCGCATAATCTCAGCGTTTTCTAATCCACAGATGCTATGTACCATATCTACTTGCACATCTTCGGGTAGACTGGCAGAGATGCCGTTAAGGTAAATCTCTTCGGTATCCATACCTTCTGGTTCTACAAAAACTTGGTGTTCTTTTTTATCTGCAAAACGGACGACTTTGTCCTCAATAGAAGGACAATAACGCGGTCCGATGCCAACAATGCGACCACTGTACATCGCGGAACGGTGAAGATTATCTTTTATTATGTGATGCGTTTTTTCGTTTGTGTAGGTAAGATAGCACGGCACTTGTGGTTGTGTAATTCTTTCAGTTGAAAAAGAGAAGGGAAGTGGGTTATCATCACCCGGTTGGATTTCCATTTGTGTTATGTCAATAGTGTGTGCATTGACACGCGGTGGTGTACCAGTTTTTAGTCTACCAATTTCAAATCCGAGGTTTAGAAAACTTTCAGAAAGTTTCTCGGCGGCAGATTCACCTGCTCTACCAGCACTATAGGATACATCACCGATATGTACTATACCTCTTAAAAAAGTGCCAGTCGTGAGGATGACACTTTCTCCATAATATGCCGTTTGTGTTTGGCTTTTTATTCCAACACATTGTCCATTCTCGGTTAGTAATTCTTCAACCATAACTTGCTTGATGTCAAGTTTTTCTTGTTTCTCTAACACACGTTTCATTTCATCTTGGTATGCTTTTTTATCTGCTTGTGCGCGACTAGAACGTACTGCTGGTCCCTTTTTTGTGTTTAATCGGCGGAATTGGATACCTGTCTTGTCAATGTTCTTTGCCATTTCACCACCAAGTGCATCTATCTCTTTGACCAAATGTCCTTTTGCCAACCCACCTATAGCAGGATTGCAAGACATTTTCGCTATAGTGTCCAAGTTGATGGTGACGATGAGCGTTTCACATCCCATGCGTGCAGCAGCAAGAGCTGCTTCACATCCTGCATGGCCTGCACCGACTACTATGACATCGTAATGCTTGTGATACTTATTCATGACGTTCACACATTTCTCTCAGTTGAAATTAATAGCAACAACTATAATCCTTCGTAAATGATGTTGAGGACGAGTTTACCTACAATTTCTAAACTCTTAGGACTACATTTATCTACTGTATCCTCAAGAGTATGCCAGTAAGGATAATCAAAGTCAATGATATTCACCATAGGTATCCCTGCTTTGATCAGAGGAACATGGTCATCCAAGATTGCCAGACCTAATTTATGTTGAAAAGGGGCTAATCCGAGTTTCTCTGCCCGTTTCCAGATAGCAGACGCATAATCTGGGTTTGCATTCCAAGAGTATCTTTCAATAGGTATTTGTAAATCCTTGTCACCTATCATATCCAAGAGTATACCGTAGTTAGGTTTCCATTTTCCCATATTCTTTGCGAAAAACTTTGAACCAAGAAACATCTGATCAACTGTTTTGCCATAATCCTCACCATCAAACAGTATTACAACAATACGGCGGGGTGGTGGCGTCTCCTTTAAGATACGCGCAATTTCAAGCAAGACTGCTACACCTGAAGCACCGTCATTCGCTCCTACTATTGGTTGTCGTTGATTATCCACATCTGCGTCTTTGTCAGCACACGGACGTGTATCCCAATGTGCAGCGAGCAGCAGTGTTTCCTTATGCACATTGCCAAATTCAGCTATTATATTGTTCATTTTTAGTGTTTTTTTCTTGGGAGGATCGTCAATCGTATCAACTTCAGCGGTAAAGGGTTGGAGTTTTACTGAAGTTGAATACTTTTTGAATTCTGCGAAAAGATAATCTTTGGTTTTCACGTGTGCGTCTGAACCAGGGGGACGCGGACCAAATTCGCACTGTTTTTTCAAATGTTCAAATGCACGGTTTGCATCAAATTCCAGTGGTGTTTGCTTTGAAGGTTTGTTCGTTTGTTCAGCATTAGTTAATGTCGTAATTCCACAACATAAACTAAAAATTAGAAACGATATTGGCAGGATTTTTACAGTCAGCACATTTTTCATTTTGCTTATTTCCTATAAGATATGCCTACATTGCCCGTCTACCTTCCAAAGCCTTCGCAAGTGTTACTTCATCAATATACTCTAAATCTCCTCCAACAGGAATACCGTAAGCGATTCGTGTTACATTGACCTGAAATTTTTCAAGCTGCTGCGTTAGGAATAGTGCTGTTGCTTGTCCTTCTGTATCCCAATTTGTAGCGAGAATTACCTCTTTGACAGAACCATTGTGTACTCGCTCAAAGAGAGATTCCATCCGTAGCGAATCTGGACCAACTCCATCTAATGGTGACAGTACACCACCAAGGACATGATATAAACCTTTATGGATTTCTGTGCGCTCAATTGCCCACAGGTCGTCAGGTTGTTCAACAACACAGATGATCTGTGTGTCACGCCTTGGATTTGAACATATCTGACACGGGTTAATATCTGTAATAGTACCACATATCCTGCAATCTGACAAGTTTTTTTTAACTTCCAGAATCGCTTCTGCAATCTGGTTGGTCTCTATATCCGGTAAAGTCAACATAAAAAAAGCTAAACGTTGTGCGGTTTTAGGACCAACAGTGGGAAGTTTTTGGAGCTGCATAATCAAACGCTCCAAAGGTACTGGATAACCTTTCATGTTTTGCCTACTTCTACGGTAGTCCTGGTATCTTAAAACCACCAGTGAGTTTGCTCATCTCATCAGACATCAATTCTTGTGATTCTTGCAGTGCTTGATTTACAGCCGCCACGACTAAATCTTCAAGCATTTCAGTGTCGTCTGGATCTACAACTTCGGGGACAATGCGAAGTGAAACGAGTTCTTGTTGTCCATTAACAACAGCAGTAACCATACCACCACCGACTGTTGCTTCTACAGTCTGGTTGGCAAGTTCTTCCCGAATTTCCAGCATACGTTTTTGCATCTGCTGTGCCTGTTTCATCAAGTCATTCATTTTCATAATAACAAAACGTTCCAGAACTCAATAGAGAACTGGATATCTCCTTAAATTATACAAAGTTAAGCGTTGTTTGACTAAATATTAGTTTCTAAAATTCTCGCATCAAATTCGTCAAGTACAGATCGTATCTCTTTGTCTTCCTCCGCTTGACGTTTGCGCATGAGGGGTGTTGTAGCTTCTTCTACCTCGGGTGTTTCAGTAATAATGTCTGGTTGTGTGCTTTCTACTGATATCATATATTCAATATTAAAATGTTTTTTTGTCTTCTCTGTAAATTGTCGTTTGACGTATTGTTTTACTTCTTCATCCACTAAAGAAAAACTTCCCTGTGAACATGTGATTTTAATCTGATCTTTCCCCTCTAACGTTGCGATAGCTCCTACAAAAGCACCTAAAGCAAGATAACGTGGTAGACTTGTTTTTACTTGTTCCCATATCTCTGTAATGTTTTCTGAGTTCAGTTCTATCGGGGATTGATCTTGTTCAACAGTTGTTTCTGAGATGTCGGTTTCTCGTTCAGCTGGAATAGATGATTCAGATGCAGATTCTGACTCTTGTGGTTCAGGTAAGTTACTCAAGTCTTCAATGGGTGGTCTTACTTCAATTGGGGGTATTTTAGGAGAATTTGGAATGGCATCCCGTGAAGTAACTTGAGATACTTCATTTGAACTACCAATCTTCTGCTCAATAGCAATCAATTTGTTGAGAAGTTCATGTAGTTCAATTGAATCATGAATGGAATGAATTTGTATCAATGCACTTTCAAGTTGTAATTGAGCAAAACCGTATTCTTTGATTTCTCGGTTTGCATGCATCAGGATCTTAATGATACGTGTCAATCGTTCAACTGAGACTTTTTCAGCTTTTGCTTTTAGAGCGGCGATTTCAGACTTTGGACTCTGGATGTGATCATCAAGTTGGTTATCAATAGCAAGGATGCGCAGATCACGAAAATATGCAATAAGTTGTTGAAGACATTTCGTTATATCCATTCCTTGAATGGATAGTTGATTCAACGTTGAAAGTCCTTCGGTTAAGTTGCGATCTGTTATTGCCTCCGTAAGGCGATTAAGCAGTGAACTTGAACCAAGACCGAGTGTCTCCTCTACATTTTCAAGGGTTAACTGATTTCCCGCTGATGTGACCAAACGTTCAAGAAGGTTTTCTGCATCACGAAGACACCCCTCTGATTGACGTGTAATCAGCGGCAATACGTCACTATCCAAAGTAATATCTTCGTCGTCAGCTATTAGCTGCAGACGTGATATGATTTGTTCAGGAGTGAGATGGCGAAAATCAAAGTCTTGACATCGGGAGATGATCGTTTTTGGAATCTGTGAGTGTTCTGTTGTCGCCATGATGAAGATGACATGATGTGGCGGTTCTTCAAGTGTTTTAAGTAGTGCGTTAAATCCCTCTGTTGTGAGCATGTGCACTTCATCAATAATATAGATTTTGTATCTATAAGCTGCAGGTGAAAGTTTTACGTTCTCGCGAAGGTCACGAATAGTATCAATTCCACGATTTGAGGCAGCATCCATCTCTATAACATCAAACGATGAACCTTGTGTAATCGTCTGACAAGCATCACATTTGTTGCATGGTTCTCCACTTTTTACAGGTCCTAAGTCTGTTTCTTCTGTGGAATTAAGGCAGTTCACTGCTTTTGCAAATAGGCGCGCGACCGTTGTTTTTCCTGTACCCCTTGGTCCCCAAAAAAGGTATGCATGGCCAAGACGTTCTGATCGAATTTGGTTCTGTAACGTAGCAGTCACATGTTCCTGTCCTACAACATCTTGAAAATACTGAGGGCGCCATTTCTGCGCAAAAACTTCATAAGACATCAATACTTCCTTAGACAGGTTAATATGTTTACTCGTAACATCTAATAGAAAAGAATATATTACAGAAATAAGATTACAAGTAACACAGACTTACTTGCGCAACTCAATAATAGAATACAGAATCTACGACTTGTGCTAGTTATCTGATAGTTTTGTTGGTTTTAACAAGTGCCAATATTCTGTAGGAGCGATCTCCGAATCGCGATCTATTATTGTCGGGAATCGGAGTTCCATCCTACATTTTAGACTGACATCCGCCTGAAATTAACGGAATTTAAACATAAATGTGACGGATATGTGAAATATAGACATACTAAATGTTAACTAGCACAAGTCGTAGAATCTATAATTATCTACTCAATAGAAAAAATATGGCTATGCACCCAGCGTTGACAAGTATTTCCGGGCGTTTCCCATGTCGTTAACTCAAACCAGGCTACCTTGCGTCACACGAGAAGACTTATCTGCCGCTGCTTCCTTCCAGACCTGACGGAGTTCAACAAGTTCTCGTTGCTCAAGACCCAATTCTCAACGTTACGTGCATGGGACAGTCCCCACAAAGACAGGCCGCATTCTGGGAATTCCGTTCTGCTATAGCGGATTGCAGATACAGGGCACCGCTACCTCCCCACCTAGCATAGCCAAGATGTAAAATTATTCTTCGGATATACAGAATACCGGTAGGACCTAAATACATGGTATTTTACAACCGATATTACACAATAATACTGGCGGAGAGAGTGGGATTCGAACCCACGGTACTGCAAAACAGCACACATGATTTCCAGTCATGCCAGTTCAACCAACTCCTGCATCTCTCCGAAAAGTGCTTATTATGGAGCAGACGGGATTTGAACCCGTGACCTCATCCGTGCGAGGGATGCGCTCTCCCAACTGAGCTACTGCCCCAAAATCTTGGTATATTCAAAAGAAAATCTGACGGAGAGAGTGGGATTCGAACCCACGGTGACTTGCGCCACAACAGTTTTCGAGACTGTCCAGTTCAACCGCTCCTGCATCTCTCCTAATGAAAATATCAACTGGAATCTTCATTATAATTATGTTATTCTTCAATTTTAACGAAGACTTCTAAAATATGCTTTCAATAGTGCACTACTATCCTCAGCACACACACCACTAACCAATTCAACTTGATGATTCAAACGTTCATCTTGAACAATATTATAGAGTGAACCTGCTGCACCAGCTTTCGGATCAGTCGCTGCATAAACAACCTTTGGTATTCGAGCAAGCACTATCGTTCCCGCACACATAGCACAAGGTTCCAGCGTAACATATAAAGTTGTGTTTGTTAATCGCCAATTCCCTACAGTGTGCGCTGCTGCCTGTATCACAAGCATTTCAGCATGTGCAATCGGATTACCTGAAAGTTCTCTACAATTGTGAGCACCAGCCAAACATTCGTCACCTTTAACAAGAACCGCACCAACAGGAACTTCTCCTTTATCACTTGCTTCTCTAGCAAAATTAAGCGCCTGCTCCATCCAGTACATATCATTATCAGAGAATTGACCGACAGGATAAACGTTTGACACTGTTTTATTCAAATGAAACTCAGGTAATGAAAAACCAAAAAAGCGCCTGAGAGGATTCGAACCCCCGGCCTTCTGATCCGTAGTCAGATGCTCTAATCCACTGAGCTACAGGCGCATCATTTATAACTTATCTCATAATGGTAGGAAGGGATTCTAACCCTGATTTACCAGACACACGTTCCTGTGAAATTGAACAAAATCGCATTTGTGAGATATGCTGTACAGAATATTGTTATTGATAGTGAAATATACACTATCCAATCTTTTACACAATACAGAAAAATACAAAAACGGAGAGGGTGGGATTCGAACCCACGATGACTTGCGCCATAACTGCTTAGCAGGCAGTCCAGTTCAACCACTCCTGCACCTCTCCAAGATAATGGCGGTGGGAGTAGGATTCGAACCCACGGTGACTTGCGCCACAACGGTTTTCAAGACCGCCGCTTTCGTCCACTCAGCCATCCCACCAATTTCATAAAGAACCGACTTTAATTATATCATATTATTCATCACATTGTCAAGAGAATTGTAGTGTGTGTAAAATTTTTGTCATAGTGTTATCTGAATTGTTGGATTTCTCAGCATCACCAAATCTGCGGTATGATGTATGAGAAAATGCGTAAGTCCTGTTTATCATGGGAGTTTATACAAATAATTCTACATTCTGCGTTGTAAGAGCGACCTTGTGGTCGTGACCGATTAGTATTTATCACGACCACAAGGTCGCTCTTACAGAAGAAGTGTATAATCATTTCAATAATTCACCGTATATTTATTAGAAATGGAATAAGATAGGATGTACAGAGTTAAACTGTTACAATGCGACTATTTAATACTCAGACATATAATATACAATACCTTCGCCAATAATACAGGGTTATTTAGTTTTAAGAGTTTTCTGTTATTGAGATTTACTGAAAGTTAATACCCAGGTTCGGTTTCCTAACCGAACTTTCTGCATCAGTTTTAGATTATTGAAAAATGAACATCGCTCTTTAGTCCCGTAGGGACGATATGTTTATAGAAAACGAATACCATCCACAGTTCT
The DNA here is from genome assembly GCA_963663765.2 of Candidatus Poribacteria bacterium. Lineage (GTDB taxonomy): Bacteria > Poribacteria > WGA-4E > WGA-4E > WGA-3G > MSPOR6. The sequence continues at coordinate 1,193,555 of CAXXUA010000005.1, forward strand.
TTAGTCCCGTAGGGACGATATGTTTATAGAAAACGAATACCATCCACAGTTCTTTAGTCCCGTAGGGACGATATGTTTATAGAAAACGAATACCATCCACAGTTCTTTAGTGGTTGACTCGCTAAGTTTTTGTATTTTGAATTCACTAAATCCACCCCCTTTATCCCCCGCAAGCGAGAGGAAGGGACTATTGGGTTTATTCCGTCCGTTCTCTACATGATAAATGTTTAGCGAGTGAACCATTTAGTCCCGTAGGGACGATATGTTTATAGAAAACGAATACCATCCACAGTTCTTTAGTCCCGTAGGGACGATATGTTTATTCTTCTATGTCGTTCCTACGGAACTCAATTGGGGTGGAAAACATTTTCTATAAACATATCGTCCCTACGGGACTAAAGAACTGGACAAGATGGTACCCCATAAAATTAACGACATAGCAAAATAATATCAAAAATATTGAAAACTAAAAAACCCTGTCCAATAATAGACATTCTGCCAGATTGTGTGGGTAACTTTAGCACATTCTGACAGATTGTGCATATAAATTATTCTGACAGATTGCTGATATAGTCATTTCTATTGTCAATTTAGACGCTATGATAAATAAAAATACTTCAACGAAAACCTGAAGTTATTTTTATTTATGTAATCCTAACAATATCACAGAGCAATGGTAGATCAACACTAGAGCGTATCTCATAAATATTAAATGGTTTGATTTTTTCTTTTAATTTCTCATCATCTCTGCTAAACTTTATCTATTTCTACTATAAGTAAGGGGATGATTTGAATGGAACTTAGTGATAAGGAATGGGAAATTATTGAACCCCTAATGCCAGAACCACCATCGGATAAACCGGGGAGACCTTGGCGTGGTAACAGAGAAGTGTTAGATGGGATACTGTGGGTGTTGCGAACAGGAGCTCCCTGGCGGGATTTACCAGAAAAGTATCCACCCTATCAAACCTGTCATCGTCGTTTTCAGCAATGGTCATCGGATGGAACGCTTGAAAAAGTTCAAATGGTACTCACAGAAATGCTTGAAAAACGAAAAAAAATAAATATGAGTGAGTGTTGTATTGATGCGAAATTCGTTCCTGCCAAGAAAGGAGGCATTTGTGTTGGTCCAACGAAGTGCGGCAAAGGGACAAAACTGGTAGCGATTACAGAAAAGTCTGGTAGACCTGTGAGTGTTCTGATTACAAAGGCTTCTTGTCATGAAGTGCGCTTGGTTGAACCGGCATTGGATGCGTGTTGGACATCCGAAAACCCCGCAGTGTTGATTGGGGACAAAGCTTATGACTCTGATCCTTTAGATGCTTCTTTGAGGGAACGTGGTATTGAAATGGTAGCACCTCATAAAAAGAATCGTAAAAAACAGGCTACACAGGATGGTCGGCGTTTACGACGGTATAAGCGTCGTTTCAAAGTAGAAAGATTTTTCAGTTGGTTAGAGGATTATCGGCGTTTAGTTGTTCGTTGGGAATACTACGCTGAAAATTATTTAGGTTTTGTACTTCTTGCTTGCATACGTATGTCACTAAAATATTTATGAGATACGCTCTATATACTCATTCAATTGAAACACTCAAAAATGGCGAAGGTATTGATAATATATAATAATTATTTAATATATGTATATACTATTATTATATATTATGTCATGTTATTATCATTCTGCAGAATATTCTTACATAAAAACATACAATATTATGAGTAAGTTGTTGAAAAAACAATTGCCTTAAAATATGATAGTCATCAATGATATAATAACTTAAAAGCATACACAACAATTGTCTGTTCTCTTTTTCAATTTTACATTTTTTGAGATTCTAATGGTAAAACCTGTTAGTTTATGTTATAGTATTATCATTTATGGACATAATACACTTTTTATATGATTATAATTATATTTATCGTCTCATAAAGAATACTAATGTATAGAATTTATATTATCAGGACTTACGCAAAAAACCGGAAGGCGTACTTTGTAAGCACTCCAACCGTGTAAGAACTATGTTATTACCGAATTAATAAAATAAACTTCATCAAAAGTATGCAAGAATTAGTCTATTTGTTAAACCTATGAATACATTATCTGACATTATTGAAAGATGTCATAAACGACATTTAAAACCTTTGCGGCAACGTAGAACGGTAATGCATAACAAAAAAGGTACACGTCAGTATACAGTGTATTGTGCGCATAAGAGTCCGATACCACTCTCTGATCTTGAACAAGCAAATATATCCTTCATGCCTATTGGACGCGCCCCACATCACGATCATGGACCTTGGGATTTTAATGGTAGTCGCTTTTTGAAACGTCAGCAGAATAATGATTGGACCACAGATCAATGGAAAACATCTTGGGGCATTCAAGTCTATACAGGTTATCCATCTGAATATAACAACGCAAATTGGCATGATCTATTATTCTGTTTTGATGCTATTTGTAAGAAGCCTGATGCTGTGGAAGCATGCATTACCGGTTTAATTAACGCAACAACAAACCCACTCTTGACTATTACTGCGTCTGGAGGTTTGCGTTTTTCTTGTAGAATTACTGATTATCTACATCCAAATTATGAAGAGGAACGATTTTATATCTATAAACATACTCCTACATCTGATGATCCTTACAGATGCGAAGTATACTTGGAGATTCTTGGTGAAAAGGGTTATAGCTGCTGGGATGCACGCTATGAAATTATCCTTGGAAACATTTTGAATCCACCAGTGATGAACTTAGATGTATTGCATGCTCATATTGATACTCTTCGTAATGAACTACATCGTCCAATACCCCCTCAGAAAGTCACTATTAAACCTATTTTACTCTCAGTGAATGATTTACCTGATTCATTAGGATCACAAAAGTTAGATCTTGCAAAAGAAGCATTATTAAAACGTGGATTTATCTATTCTAAGCATGAAAAAAGTGTTTTCTCATGGTACCGTAAAATAGATGGTATGGATACAGTTCTGGTTTCCCTTTGGGAAGAAGATGGTGCTGTTTGGATACGCGCTTCAAAACCTAAAGTCGGATTACCAACAGAAGCAACGCATATTACTGATGTTTGGGTTGACACTGGAATTAAACCAAAAGTATCTGATAAATTAAGAGCAGTACGTGATGGAAAATTAAGTCCATTAGCATTAAAAAGACCAAAAACTATATTACATCTGTCAAAAAAGAACAAAAGAGTTTATGAAACGCAGCAAGAGCAACTCAAAAGAATTCAAAATGTTTTTCAGAAAAATGCCCCCATTCAAGGTCTTATCGCAAATAGAGCCATACGTAAAAGGTACTTAGTTGAACACTTTGCTACAAATAATGATGTAATCTGCTTAGTTTACCCAAATTTAACTAAAGCAGATGCAGCATCAAAATACCTTCAAGAAAACTGTACGCAGTCTATTGGTTTCTGGAAACCTCGGAGATATCAATGGGAACAAGTGAAAGATATTCCAGTTAAGGTGCGAATGGCAAAACCGTTTCAGCATGGAAATGTATGTGAAGATTCAGACCGCTGCTTAGCTCTTGAGAGAAAAGGTGGCGATCCAATCAAAAGTATATGTCCACAGTGTCAAGTCTATGCAAAATGCAAGGAAAAAGGATATTTAGCACAGACTAAAACTATAAAAAGTAAAGATATACAAATTTTGCCCTTGGATCAAGTCTGTTTAGATCCTTACTATAAAGAATCTATGGACAAAATATTTACCGAATCAGAACAAATTGAAAAAAATGAAGGCAAAAAAGGATTACAAAAACTATTTGTTATTGAAGATGTAGACATAGAAAGTTTATTTCCAAAATACAATTTTGATATAAAAGTCTTGGTTGAGTGGAGTTTGAATTGGGATGGACATATTTTAGGTAACTTTGCGAAAGCCTTGTTGAACGTACTAAAATTACCGAATGAAACAGATGGGGATTCTATAAAACGAGTACGCGCAACGCTCAAAGTGTTTAACACACATGAACAAGAACTAATCTATCAAATGTGTCACATTAATCTAAATGTTAATGTCATTCCAAAAGGGGTTGTTGATGCTGAAAGCGGAAAAGAATTAGCACATTACACCGTTTTATTTGAAAGTGGAACATCAGCATATATTCCACTGAACAAAGATGCCGCAGCATTACTTGAGAAAAGAAACATTCCTTATCTTGAATTGTATAATTCTGCAATAAGCCAAAACATGAAAATCCCTCTAACAATGGAAAAAGCAATCAGGTTAGGTGCTCTAAGTGTAGATACATTAGAAAGTATTGATACTTTTCCAACGGTATGTGAGAATCCAAAATGGACAATTTGGCATCAGCTTAAGTGTTTTTTTAATTACTATCGCCGTGATGATGACATACCAATAGAGTGGGATGAGGAACATATTAGTTTCAGATTACCACCCATGCTTCATTCAAGTATAAAACGACTTTTACTCTCATCCATTAAAATTCGAAAAAAGTATATTCAAGCTGCGTTTCCAAATGATACAATTATTACTACTCACATAAAACCGACAGAATGGTGTTCCGGACATCGAGTTTTCCAACTACGGTCAGGTTATATTACTTTTCAAAACTTAGTTGAATACGATACAAATATAGACAAGATAAGACCAACAAGCACTGGTAGACAGTTTATTTACAGTATTCGATCTGAAATAGACAGAGATACTAACAAAAAACACGCAATTTTTACGTTCAAAAGACTTACGGATTGGATGTCTGATATTTCAGAACAGGAAAACGTATGTCTTGTGAATTCCTTTGCAGAAACAGTAACATCTATAGATGAACAGATTGAAGAAGCAGATATAATTTGGATTATTGGTATTCCAATCTTTGGACATAGTAACATTTGGCAAAAAGCAAAATTGTTGTACGGTAAGGACACTGAACCCCTTTCGTATGGAATTGATTTAGATGATGTTTCTTATAAAGACAAACGCGTTCAATATCTATTTGAACAATCTGTAATTAGTTTCTTCACACATGTTCTTGATCATGCGAAATTAACCCAACTTACAAACAAAACAATAGTAATTGGAACAAGTTTTTACATACCAGATGTCACTGATCGACCTGAAACACAATTATTTGATTGGGAAGATTTGGAAGTTGCTGGTGGTTTGCATAAACTCACTGAATCAATCCAAACACGACAACGTTATGAAGAAGAAAGTAATAACATATCCACCGAAACCAGTCGGATTGAAATAGAACGTATCTTTGGATGTTCCCCAAGACAAGCGAACCGTATATTGAACAAACTACGTGGTGGAATTATCCCACGTGTTACATTCAGAGAGCAGATATTATCCCTGCTTGCAGATGGTGAAAAAAGAACTGCAGAAATTGTTGACTCAATTGATGGACATCCTAAAGCAATTAATTCCGAACTTACACGATTAGTCAAATCCGGTGTTATACTCAAAGTACGACATGGTGTGTATAGAAAATCTGTAACTTAACACCTTCAAGATGTACTTGTGATACTCACGACGCCTAAAGTCGTGTGCTTCTTTGAAACACATAACTCTCCTCTGTGTGATTCCTGCTTCCGTCTCTCGTGCCTCTATCCTGAACTGCGTGAGGTCTTATTCGGACTCCACAAGCGTTTATGCTCTCTGTCTATCATACAGCGAGGGTTCTTAGGTTGATTGCAGCATTTATGTCTCTATCTATTTGATAGTCGCATTGACTGCAATGATAAGTTCTCTCTGATAGCGTCAAATCATCTTTCTTGTGTCTACAACGACTACAAGTTTTGCTTGAAGCATAGAATTTCGGTGCTTGTAATACCATTCTCATGTGATAATGTCTCATTAGCAGCGGAAATCTGGTAGGAGCGACCTCCCGGTCGCGACCGGGAGGTCGCTCCTACCGAAGAGAGTAACCCCCTGCCAGTAAACAGTAGAATTCCTTAATGAGACAAGATTTATTTGAATTGGTATAATATCATCGGGAAAGAGATGGAACACGAAACTCTGAACCGAAGTGAACAATGGGAAGCAGGTGAACTTCATACGGACACATTTGAATATATCTGAATAACTTCTGTTGGGAAATAGTCCCTTGTTTATCTTTTATAGAATTCATCTAAATAAATATCTGGCGAGATTTTTAATTCCAAAACGGTTAATTCCCAATAACTTTACACACCCTCCGATTCAGAACGTAAATCTAACCTATGATTTAATGCTTCTCTTCCTGCTGAATAGCACGAATCAATGCTTCACTCATACGGTCGCGGAGTACCTGTTGTCTTTCGTCTGACCATTCATAGAAACCTGTCCCGGATTTCACACCGAGTTGCCCCGTATCTACCATTTCTTGCAGAAGTGGATTAATTTTGGACGAACTGTTCAAGTCTTTGTAGAGTTCCTCAAAAGCAGCAAGAACTAAATCCCAACCTGCAAGCTCAAATACTTCAAATGGACCTGCAACACTAAGTCGTCTACCGAAACTGTTTCGCACAACGAGGTCAACTGTCTCAGCACTCGCGATGCCCTGTTCCACGATAGAAAATGCTTCGCGGATAAGGGCTGCTTGTAGTCTCGGTCCCACAAAACCGAGTGCCTCTTTTTCAATAATCGCTGGCGTTTTACCAATAGATGTCAAAAGATCGAACGTCACAGACACAGTTTCATCAGATGTAGCAGGACTGCGAATTAGTTCTACGAGAGGAATCAGATATGGCGGGTTAAAATAGTGCGTGTTAAGTATTTTATCCGTACGTTTCACGTTAGCACCGATCTGACTTGGCATCAATGCGGTTGTATTGCTGGCTAAGATTGTATGAGGTAGGCACAAGGTGTCTAATTTCGCAAAAATCTGTTGTTTTAGCTGCAAATTCTCGGATACTGCTTCAACGACATAATCTGCCGTTTCTGCTGCTGCACTGAGATCGGTAGTGGTTTGAATACCTTGTAGTATATCAGGGATGCTCCCCTTTTCAATGAGTTCGTTTTCAGCAAGCAGTGTTAGGTTTTTGCTAATCTGTGCGCGTGCATTATTGAGTTGTTCTTCGGTTATATCGTGAAGACAGACATTATAACCTGCACATGCAAATTCTTGTGCAATGCCGTGTCCCATGAGTCCTGCACCGATGACAGCAATGTTTGCGATCTTGTTGGTTGTGTTCTCTGACAATTTCATGCTCCAATCACGATTGTAAATTCCCCGCGGGGTTCAGTCCTTTGAAATTTCTCAAGTGCTTCGCTGATGTTGCCACGGAATATCTCTTCAAAGTGTTTGGTAAGTTCACGTGCAATGACTATATCGCGTTCTCCCATAACCTCAAGCGCATCTTCAAGGAAACGGCAGAGTCGGTGTGGAGATTCAAAGAGTATCAACGTACGTTCTTCATTTGCCAGTTGTGCTAATTGCCGTTTCCGCTTACCCGACTTTGGCGAAAGGAATCCTTCAAATGTGAAGTTATGTAGGGGCAAACCTGAGATAGAAGCTGCAGTGAGGACTGCTGAAGCCCCCGGTATTGGTACGATGGTTATGTCTTGAGCAATGCATTCCCGTAGCAGCGGATATCCCGGATCGGAGATTATGGGAGTGCCAGCATCCGAAACAAGTGCAATGGACTCACCATCCTTCAGTCTTGAAACGATCTTTTCGGTCTTCGTCTGTTGGTTTCCTTCAAAATAACTTGTGAGTGGCGTTTTGATTTCGTAATGTGTGAGGAGTCTGCGTGTCTTACGGGTGTCTTCAGCGGCGATCAGGTCTACCTCTTTTAGGATACGTAAGGCACGGAGTGTGATGTCTTCTAAATTCCCTATCGGTGTGCTGACAAGGTATAGGGTGCCGGGTTCGGTGTTTTGCATTGATTTTGTCAACTAACAGTGTTAACCTGTAACAATTAGTACTGAAACAACGTCTACAACGTAACTATTTAACATACCAAAAGTATTCTTAACTATCTTGGTAACGCAGTTCACCCTACTTGCTTTGTTTAGGTGTAAGTTTCCAATGGAGAATAGTTCCATCCCGATTCCCACTTACTAATGTGTTACCATCCGGACTATACACAACGATTGTGCGGTAAGGTGAATTTCCCTTGAAGGTGTGCAAGACCACACCAGAGGTTACATCCCACAAACGGATAGTATCACCAAAACTCCCACTTGCGAGTGTTTTTCCATCAGGACTGAATGATACACATCCAACCCAACCCTTATGTCCGTTGAGAGTTCGCAAATGCCCTCCTGATTCGGCATCCCACAAACGAATGGTTTGATCCCAACTTCCGCTTGCGATTACTTTACCATCTGGATTGAACGATACACTTTCGACCGTTCTCTTATGTCCTTTGAGGGTCCGCAAGTGTGAACCGGTGACTACATTCCACAAGCGAATAGTTTTGTCCTCACTTCCACTTGCAAGGGATTTGCCATTTGGACTAAACAAAACGCTATAGACTTTAGATTTATGATCCGCAAAAGTACGCAAATGTGCACCAGAGACCACATCCCATAGACGGATAGTTTTGTCATAACTTCCACTTGCGAGCGTCTTACCATCAGGACTAAATGACACACTAACCACGGCATTCGTATGTCCGATAAAAGTGCGTAAATGTGCGCCAGAAACAGCATCCCACAGGCAAATAGTTTTGTCCTGACTCCCACTTACGAGGGTTTTCCCATCCGGACTGAAGGATACACTTTCAACAGGATACTCATGTCCCTTGAAAGTGCGTAAGTGTTGGCTGGATTTGGCATCCCACAAATGAATGCTGTTGTCAAAATAACCTCCATACCCTCCTGCAATTGTGTTGCCATCCGGACTGAAAGATACACTATGGAGACGACTCGTATGTCCGGTGATAGTACGTATATGACTACCGGAAGTTATATCCCAAAATCGGATGGTTTGATCCCAACTTCCGCTTGCGAGGGTTTTACCATCAGAACTGAACGATATGCTTCGGATCACACCCGTATGTCCCTTGAAAGTGCGTAAGTGCGCCCCAGATGCTACATCCCACATACGGATGGTTCGATCCCAACATCCACTTGCCAGTGTTTTACCATCAGGACTGAACGATATGCTTTCGACATTATCTTTATGCCCTTTGAGAATACGTAGGTGATCACCGGGTTCAACATTCCACAATCGGACGACACCTCCCTTACTACTGCTTGCGAGGGTTTTACCATCAGGACTGAAGGATACACTTGTAACACCAGAATTATGGCTTCTGAGGATTTTTTGTCTTTTGAATGTCCACAAATGCGCGCCAGAAAATACATCCCATAGGTGGATGAAACCGTCTTCATCTCCACTTGCAAGTATACTACCATCTGGACTAAATGATACGGTTGTAATTTTACCTTTATGTTTCATGAAAGTGTGCAAACGTTCACCGGATTCGGCATCCAACAGATTAACAACATTGTCACTACCCCCATTTAACCCTCCAATTGCCAGGACTTTACCATCAGGACGATATATAATTGTATAGCCAGAATGTGTTGTAAGTATTCGTAGATGTGAACCCGTTGCGACATCCCACAGACGGACGTTGAGTCTACTCACACCCGCAAGTGTCTTCCCATCAGGACTGAATGATATGCTATTGACACGTGCTGTATTTCCGATGAGGAGGTTCAGTTCTTTTCCATTCTTGGCATCATATAACCAAATACCTATTTCACTCGCAACAGCCAGCAGTGTTCCATCTGGTGAATACTTAATCTCTTCTATCGTGCTTTTACCGAGGCGAGCTGTTGCGCCTTCGGGTAGTTTCCACTTTATGTAGTCTTGTGCAAAAGTGGATGGTAGGATAAACGCTGAAAAAATTAGTAGCGTCAAAACAATTGAAACTAATGTTGTTTTCATTATGTTGCCTTATATCTATTTCAGAAAATAACTGCTATTGTTGATAATAACATAGGGTTATTTAGTTTTAAGAGTTTTCTGGTATTGAGATTTACTGAAAGTTAATACCCAAGTGCGCTTTCCTAACCGCACTTTATGCATCAATTTTAGATTATTGAAACATAAACATTGTTCTTTAGTCCCGTAGGGACGATATGTTTATAGAAAACGAGTACCCCGCCCAGTTCTTTAGTCCCGACAAATGCGCCAAATCAACGGTATGAATGCCATTAAGGCATTCCCCGTGTGGCATTTGGCGGGACTAAAAACCTATAAATGATGACAACACATAAAATTAACGACATAGCAAAACATTATCAAAAATATTGAAAACTGAATAACCCTGATAATAACATATCACACTTGTGTTGTCAAATTTTATGAAAGTTCCAAAATTAGCCAATTGACGCGATGTGTTTTATTTGGAAACTTATTCCTCAATTTTCAAGGAAATGTTTTATTTTATTGTGGATTTTACAATTACCTTGACAGTTTGTTTGTAGGAGGGAACTCCGGTTCCCGACCATACATACCCATAGTCGCGATTCGGAGATCGCTCCTACAGAAGATGTGTAAACTTATTTTTGGATTTCACTATAAAGAGGCCCGTTTAATCATGATTCATTGTGCCTCGGACATTCATAGCCGTATTTTGTAGAGGGGTCACTTTGTTCTGATTATCACCTACCAATCCTCATCGTGGTGGTGCTCTTGCAGAGGCGGTCTCACCGGGACATCTGGTTCTGGACGTTGGTCCAACCACCACGCAAACACGACAACCATACACACAAGCACAATTGCACTAATTGCCATCGGTATACCCACAGTCTTTTCACCATCGTCAAGGCGTTCTGCTTGCATACGTATCCTGAAAAGTGCAATAACACCAGACAAAACAGAAATAGCAGCCAACACAAAGTTAGCCTGCCACGGGACACGGAGAAGGAGGGTGATGAGTGAAATCACAACACATGTCATACTGAATAACGCATACGGGTCATAAGGTAATGTGTCTGTTTCCTCCAATTCGGAAGAATCGGTGTGTTGACGGGGTGGAACAGGTATTGGTGCATCATCTTGATAAGTCATCTCAATAAGACGTATGAATTCCGCTAACAGTTTCTCCCGTTGAATCCAGTCAAAGAGTTCTGGATATTCATGGCGAAGCAAAATAGTAAATTCTTGACGTTGCGCGCTGTAATCGGTAAATTCTTCCCAGTCACGTTCCGCAACAGTAGTGTATGGTTCAGGACCCACGCGGAGTTCATACCCATGTCCAGTAACATAAACAACACTACCGATGTCATCGCGTTGTGCCAGAGTCGTTTCTCCTGAGACAGTCACCCCAGATTCATCTTCATCCACTACAGCTGCCATGTCACGTTGCTTGAGTGCTTTTGCTGCAGCTTCAGATTGCTTTGTTATCTCGTTATCAGCAATAGCCACGTCAATACGACTTACCAATTCCAATGCTGTGACCTCATATTCTGGTGCAACAAACAAAGCAGTTTTCCCTTCTTTTTTCACTGGCAAAGGACGACATCGAATCTGTTGTGCCCCCAAAGTCGCTTGAATCAACTTAACTTCCCACTCGTCACTTGTTCGGTAAATCTCAATCCAATTAGAAGTATCTCCGACCTCTTCATTTATGAATTCAGAAACCTGATTCAATCTTCCTTGACTTATCTGTGATCCTTGTCGAGGATTACGTTGTTTTCCTCTTTCCCTATCCATAGCAAATCCTATACCAAAGTTTTGATGTTAACATTCCGTGGGATATGAAAAATGCATTAATTATCAAGTTATCCACATGTTATCAACATTCTGTCAATAACCGAAGTACATCAATCTATTGGCTGTTGTATTTTGATGGAACGGATGTTTTCATCTTCCCACGTAATGTGAATTTTAATACAGGTATCGGGCAATCCATCTGCCATCCGTTCAGCCCACTCAATAATGCAGATACCATTTCCCTCAATATACTCACTTAACCCAAGGTCTGCTATCTCGGTAGCTGTTTCAAGTCTATATAAATCTATGTGGTAAATGGGAATCTTCCCATTATATTCGTTGATGAGAATATAAGAAGGACTACTGACAACTTCATCTGGTGCAAGACCAACACCGCCTGCAATGCCCTGTGTTAAGCATGTCTTTCCTGTGCCGAGATCACCAATCAATGCAATAACGTCACCGGGTTGTAACGTTTTGCCAAGTTTCTCTCCGAGAGCTTGTGTCTCCTCAGGGCTCTCTGTCCGAAATACCTTTTCCATTATGCTCCTGCTGCACACCTTAATATATCCTCTTGCGTCAACTTTTCGTTCACAAATTCACCTGTAATTCTACCTTCATGTAACACCAAAACTCTATCGCTCATTCCCAAAATCTCTGGCAACTCTGAAGATACCAAAACAATAGCAACACCCGCGTCAGCAAGTTGAGCGGCTAAGGCATGTATTTCTGCTTTTGCCCCCACATCAATCCCACGTGTCGGTTCATCAAGAAAAAGCACTTTCGGACGCGTCATTAGCCATTTTCCTAAAACGACCTTCTGCTGATTACCACCACTCAACTGTCTCACTGGTACATCAAGCGAAGATGCTTTAATACGCAGTGTATCCACTGAATGCGCACTTTTCTTATACTCCACTCTTTTGTTGATCACACCGTATGATGTAATCTCACCAGATTCACCGAGACTCGCAAGCGTCATATTCTGGGAAACATCTTTTTCCAAAATGAGTCCATACCGTTTCCTGTCTTCACTGACCAATGCTATTCCTTGTCGTATCGCATCACGTGGCGAACGAATCTGTAACGCTTTGCCATCTCTATAAACTTTGCCACTCCACCGACCTGAATATGCACCAAAGATTGTGTTTATCAATTCTGTTCTACCTGCCCCCATCAGTCCCGCGATCCCAAGGATTTCTCCGCGTCGCACCTCAAAACTGATGTTCTCAAGTTGGGGTGGTTCGGATGGATAGGTAGATAACTCTTCAACTTGTAAAGCAGGTACTGTTTCTGCAGGTGATTGCACAAAGTGTTCACGTGTCGGAAAAAGGGTTGTCAACTCACGGCCGACCATTTGTGAAATCAGTATATCTTCGGTGCAATCATCTAATGTTTGCGTTGCCACCGTCTTGCCATCACGTAGCACGGTCACGCGATCAGCAATCTGAAATACTTCTTTGAGCTTGTGTGTAATATAGATGCAGGCAACACCATTATTTCGGAGCTGCATCAAAATATTATGCAGTATATCAACTTCACTTTTTGTCAATGCTGCTGTTGGTTCGTCAAGCACAAGCAACCGTGCATCACGAGATAACGCTTTAGCAATCTCAACAAGCTGCTGCTGTCCAATACCGAGTTGATGGACTTGACCCCGTAACGGAATTTCCAACCCAAACTGTGACAACAACTCTCCCGCATCCCGATATAAACTCGATTTGTCAATTATACCGAAACGTAAAGGTTCTCTACCTAAATAGATATTCTCAGCAACCGTCATCTCAGGAATCAGTGCCAATTCCTGATGGATTACGGCAATACCAGCGTGTTCTGCATCACGGACGTTACGAAAACGTTGTTCAGCATCGTTGATACGTAACTGTCCCGCATAAGTGCCGAACGGATGCACCGCACCGAGTATCTTTATCAACGTTGATTTGCCTGCACCATTCTCACCACAAAGTGCGTGTATTTCTCCAGAACGCACCTCAAAATTCACGTCATCTAATGCACGCACACCAGGAAAATCTTTCGTGATAGCCTGCATGCTGAGAAGTGGCATTGCCATTTCGTTGATACCCCGATACCAATATTTCCGTTATTATAGCAGAAATAGGTGTGGTCCTCAAGATTTTTGTCTTTTACTATACACCAGAGACATTCAATTGTCACAAAACATCTTTGTTGGAGGGGTTTCCTACCCCGAATTTTCATGCTGGGTATCTGAAATCCAAATCAACGCTGAATGCTCTTTTGGCATTCAGCGGGGTTGGAAACCCCTCCAACAATAACGAAATTCGACAATTGAATACCTCTGTACCATACACGCGTGCTCATCTTGACTTTTCCGCTCTCTTCATATATAATACCTTTATGATACAAAAATGTGTATCAGTACTTACGCAGTGCCTTTTTTGATAGTGCCCTTAATAAGGGATTTAGGGGTTAAAACCACTGAAATAGCAACTTTTCATACAGAATTTGTCTGTTTTCAACCAAGTTGCGTAAGTATAACTCTTTATTACTAAAAAACACCATTAGGAGTGATGTTCTAAAATGTTAACCAAAGCCGACATTGAACATGAGAAATTAAATCAAGAATCTTCGTTTTTCAGAACATCCCTTGCACCGACCAATGAGGAGCAACTCCTGCTTTTCACGTTGAAACACCTCGGAAAACTACCTGAAGGGTTTGATGGACAATTGCTTGTACCTTTATTGGAACACCTTAATCCGAAAATCCGTTGTCTGGCTATAAAGAATGTAGGCAAATTAAAAGATGAACGTTATTTAAAGAAACTTATAAAATTTGCTAAAAACGAGAAAGACACATTTGCACGTCGCGAGGCAGTTTCAGCAATAGGTAGACTCAAATCGGAAAATGCAATTCCAATTTTGACCCAGTTTATCGTAGACACTGATCCAAAAGTTGTCATGCAAGCATTGCGCGGATTACTTTACTTCAAAGAGCATCATGATGTAAAAACAACATTAACAACCCTTTCTGAACATCCCAATGAATTGATCAAGGAACAAATTAACCGAGAATTACATTCACATGACCAACCACGTGCATCTAAAATGCAAAATCACCCTACAAGTCTAAACACGCTAAGAAACGTGATGGTTTGTGCCGATGTTCAGGATGTACTAAAGGTAATTCCTGACGAATCTGTTCATTTAACATTTACCTCACCACCTTATTATAACGCACGCGACTATACCATTTTTCCGAGTTATGAAGCATATCTCGATTTTTTGACTGCAGTATTTAAGGAGACACATCGCATTACTAAAGAAGGAAGGTTTTTTGTCTTGAACACCTCACCTGTGATTGTTCCACGTATTAGTCGCGCACATTCCAGCAAGCGATATGCAATTCCTTATGACATTCACCCCCGACTCACCGAAATCGGGTGGGAGTTTATTGACGACATTGTATGGATGAAGCCGGAATACGCTGCAAAAAACAGAAATGGCGGATTTTTCCAGCATCGTAAACCCCTTGGGTATAAGACCAATTCAGTTACTGAATGCGTCATGGTGTATCGCAAAAAAACTGATAAATTGATTGACTGGAATATCCGACAGTATGACGACGAGACTATTACCGCAAGCAAAGTTATGGGTGATTATGAGAAAACGAATGTCTGGCAAATCAATCCTGCTACTGACAAAGTGCACCCCGCAGTTTTTCCACCTGAATTAGCTGCGCGCGTTGTTCAGTTCTATTCGTTTGAAGAGGATCTCGTTTTTGATCCATTCGGTGGTAGTGGAACTGTAGGACAGGTCGTCCTTGCTCAAGACAGATATTATTTCCTCTGTGAGAAAGAAGCGGAATATGTTGAACGGGCAAAACAGATACTTGAAACATCATTATTCTCGGGTGTAAATCCAAGATTCCTTACACTAAATGAATTGCATGCAGAAATTGCGGTGGAGGTACCCAACCTGTGACTATTACGGGGGCAGTAATCAAAAATATCATTCAAAGACTTCTTACAGGAGAGGATCACCGTTCCGAAATTCTTGCGTTAATTAATGCGGAGTTTTTGCAATATGCCGTTGATTTTTTTAAACGCGTTGCTTGTGCTAAGTTAGATAACAAAACTGTGACGGTTGACTGGTACAAAAAGGAATTCCTCAATTCAGATTCATTTTCACCACAAGATGTCGCTATACATTCGGGATTAAATATGAAAACTATTACAAATACATACAATTCAGCAAGCAAAAAAATTGTCTTAGAAGCATCTCTAAAACATTATGACACTCTCTATCAAGCCATTAACAGTTTAACTGAACAGGATGAACTTGATGTGTCTCTCACTATAAATTTTCGCGATGTCAGTGTTGACTTGAACATCAATGAGAGTTTAATCGTTATTAACACACTGGCAGTCAAACGATCTGCACTCCGTGGAGCATATTGGAGCACATCGGGAAAATAGGTGGAAAAACCTTTAATGGTAACACTCTGTGCACTTTTTCAAGTTCCCATAAAATGTTATGATCAGAAGAATCTCCCAGAATCGGAACGCGAATCAGATTTCTATCTGTTTGATGAAACTGGAAAGGATTATCCCTGTGAGGTTAAGTTAATGGGTAAAGGCAATCCCGAAAGTGCAGATGCCGTATTTGCGCGCGGTGGACGCGTTCTTGTAGCAAATAAACTTTCTGATACCAACAAACAACAGATGAATAGAAATAATATCCTTTGGGTGGAACTTCAAACTAAAAACGGATATAAGCGTTTTGAACAAGTCCTGACATCTTTATCAATTCCGTGCCAACCTTTTACTGGTGATCTACAAGATGCTTTAGAAAAAATCTTTGCCATTATTCTTTCTGATGATGTTCAAGATTCTGTGACCCCAGAATTGCATTTACAAGAAAATTTGTTTAGTAAAAATACCGATTCAGACGTACTAATTGTATTCGACTGAAAACCTAAGGTATTGGTTTTCAAGTTTCTTTAGTGCAATTCATAAAACTGACAAACATAGTTACAGAAGATCCCTCAATACACAAGCCATTACAACCCATCTTGACAAACAGTATTAGAACGCGTATTTCTGATTACACAAAAACGATTTTCTATTAACGAATGTAAACTTTTCTTGACGTAAAATGTATAATATAATATAATAATAGAAAGATATTTGCATTTATGGAGAATACATTACCATGGCTGAAGAAAAAAACAATGAAATCGTTCATGTAGCGACAGAAGTAGATGACATTGACCAAATTGACGATCAAGCAATTGTTGAACTGATGACAGGCCAAACGATTCAAGACTACGTCTACTCTTTCAGACAAGGGGGACGTGTTGTTGAAGGATTAACGTTAGCAGGGATTAATGAAGCAGCGAACCGTCGTGGTGGCATTCAAGTAGACGAACTCAATTATGAAGAACAAG
This sequence comes from Candidatus Poribacteria bacterium, assembly GCA_963663765.2. Classification (GTDB taxonomy): domain Bacteria; phylum Poribacteria; class WGA-4E; order WGA-4E; family WGA-3G; genus MSPOR6. The sequence goes on from CAXXUA010000005.1 coordinate 1,210,621, forward strand.
ATAACTCCTGGATTGCGACTGTCAAAGCAGTAGATACGATTACAGGTAATTCTCGTTGGGGGGCGTATGAGCAACCGAAAATGAACGGTAGTCGTCCCGACCCCTACGCGTTCACAAAAGCAGTACACAAAGCACAAAGGAACGCTATCAAACAATTACTACCAGTTCCTGTGATACGCGAAGTCCTTAACTACTACTTACATAGAAAAGCAGGAGGGACCAACCCCCGTCAACTACCACAACCACAAAAAGCTAACGATAATATCACGAACGCACAAAAAGCCGCATTCGCAATTGCTAACAAACTTGCAGAACCACTAAAAAAGAAAGGTATTGAAAAAGAAGGTCTTTGGACTTATATCAAACGCAAATACAACGTTGAATCCCGAAACGACATGACAGAACAGCAATGGACACAACTCTCAGCTGAACTCAAAGCAGCAGAAACTGCGTCAAATCTATTTGATGAACTGTGTAAACGTATTCAGCAATTAACTGCAGCAACCGAAGAAAGTGAAGTACCAACCGTGAAGGAAACTGAAGATACTGAAACCGAATATAAAACTGAGACTAAAGATAAGGAAGCAGATAAAGCACCTTTTTAGTCCTATTTTTGAAATTATTGAAAAGGAGTTCATAATGAAAAAATTATTTATAACTATCGCTGTGATTAGTATGTTTATAGGTATTCCGCTACAGAGTGACGCTAACCCAACGAATGGATTAGTCCTACATCTGAGTTTTGATGAGAATACTATACAAGGCGATACCGTAATGGACCAGTCAGGAAATAACAATCATGGAACGATTAACGGTGACGCACTGACCGTTACAGGAAAGCATGGGGAAGCGTTGGAATTTGACGGTGTGGATGACTTTGTTGAAGTTCCATTGGTAGATTCTGTTACCTTTTCCACTGGTGATTCCCTCACTGTTCAGGTGTGGGTGAAAACAGACGACGAACCACCAAGAAATGATGGAATTGTTGGCAACTATAGACCAAGCACGAATGCACTATGGTTATTATCTATCAGTGGTGACAACGCAGCACTCCGCGGTCAAATGGGTTTTAGCGTCCGGGATCAGGCTCGCACCAGTGCTGGAGTCCGGTCTGAGAACTTCCTGAATGATGGCGCATGGCATGTCCTTGCTGGGGTCCGAGACCAAGACGCAAAAAAACTACGGTTCTATGTAGATAATGAATTAATTGAGGAAGTTGATGATAATACACAAGACATCAACAGCGGACAGTCAATCTGGATTGGTGAGCATCTAAACCGATTTTACAAGGGATTAATTGATGAAGTAAAAATCTGGAATATCGCTCTGACCGCTGCAGAAATTGACCAATCAGGACAGGTGCCATCCTCCGTTGATGCAACTGAAAAACTCACAACCACATGGGGAAACATCAAGGCAACACTACAATAAAACCATGGGCAGTGCCTTGTAAATTCAAAGTTTATCCGCATAATTTAGTCGCGGGACATTCGTGTCCCGCCTTTGTTTTCTAAATTGGTCTACAACACATACCGAAAAACTGCTATAAATCTAACAACCTACTTTCTTAGTGGTTCTTTCGGCAATTAATTTTAGCATAAAATAAAAGTCCAATGCTGAAGAACCCAGTAGTCATCCGTTTAAGTAGGAGATCATCAATGGAAACATATAATAAATACATAGCAAGAAAACCACTTAGAGAGAAATCTAATGAATGTATTGATTACCTCCGGACGTTCTGAATTAACACACAAATTAGCAACTACCATCTCTGAATCGCATACGATACGACTAACAGAAATTGAACCTGTTGATACCGACTTTGAATTCATTCAGAGTGAGTTAGGACACGACGAATCAACGAATGACTTGGTGAAAGGCATAGACACAATTGTCCACATTGCTGAAATACCACCTACCCTCTTAGCAAAAGCTTGTGTACCAGAGAGTTTTGAGATTGACTATCAAACACGCTGTACCTATAACTTATTGATGGCGGCATCCACAGAGGGTGTGAAACACTTTATCTATACCAGTACACTCCGATTGTTTGAACACCACGATGAAGATTGGACCGTCAAAGAGAATTGGAGACCGCGTCCCAGTACAGATAGTTTTGTACTCTCAAAACACCTCGGAGAGTTTACGTGTCGTGAATTCGCACGAGAGGGAAAAATAAATGTAACATGTCTCCGCCTCGGTGTTATTACTACGGCTGAAGAAGCAGCAAATGCGGAGTTCAACTCTATGTGGCTCGAAATGAATGATGCAGTTGCAGCATTCCATGGTGCGCTTAATGCACCATCAAGATGGGGTATTTTTCATGTTCAGTCAGAATTCCCTGGTTCCCGTTTCACTATAGGCAAAGCAAAGGGACACCTGAAATTCAATCCACAATTTGTCCCACCAGAAAAATAACAGACACAGCATGTGCTAAACACAAACACTAAGGAAATAACAATGAAAGTTCTTATTTTAGGCGGTAACGGGTTTCTCGGACCACACGTAGTTAAAGCACTGGCACCTTACTACACCCTGCGCGTAACGGATATCAACGATATTGAAACTAAGCATGAATCCATGCATGTTGACGTTGGTTCATTAGAACAGGTGTTGAAAGCAGCTAAAGGGATGGATACTATTATAAACTGTTCAGTGCTTCGTCATGACCGCCAGTTAGCATTTGATGTGAGTACACGTGGAGCTTATAATACGATGCGTGCTGCTGTTGAACACGGAATCCGCCGCGTCATCAACACCGGTCCACACTTCACCATCCAAGGCGATGCCTACACCAGTTGGGATTACGAGATTAACCCTGATGTACCACCCAAAACAAGCACAGGTCTTTATCCACTAACTAAAGGACTAGGACAGGAAATCTGTAAAGTCTTTACTGAACATTATGATATTTATGTCCTCTGCTACCTTTTTCTTAGTTTTCAGGAACTCAATTATGAGAAAGAAGGCACTGATCTCAACCCATTTTCCGTCAGTTGGCGTGATGCAAGTGAGGCGTTTCGATTAGGATTAGAAATTGATTTGGAAGCTTTGCCATCAAGGTGTGAGATTTTCAACATCTTTGCTGACTTGCCGCATCAGCAGTTCTCAAATGTCAAAACAAAACGAATTTTAGGATTTAATCCCCAGGATAATTTTGAGTGGATGTGGCATAAGAAAAAGTGATTTCTGCCTGAGTTTTCTTCATATTCTCATCATTTGCATTTACACAAAAATCTATGTTAAACTCATCAAAAACTGATGTGAAACATAACTTCAGGTGGAGAAGAAATGGCAAGCATAGAAAACCCACCTGAACTTACGGTTGATCATCTACTATAAAATGTCAAAAAGTTATAACCCAGTGAAATTAGATGAATTCACATAAAAATTAACAGCGTGACAGGAACGAATAGACATATCTATAGACGAGGAACTTGATCCTAATGCCTCAGATTGGGTTAAAAGCGGAGAATGATGTCCTCTTAACGAGTTACGCAAACGCAAAGCATGTGTGTTGGAAAGCGCACAAAAGAATTTGTAACTCCAATGAATACTCTCGCAACTTTGACTAACGGATTGATTTAACCAACAACGATTAACAATGAACACTAAGCTTTTTGCACACCGCGGCGGTATGGCGCGCGCCCCCGAAAATACACTCGCCTCCTTTAAACAAGCACTCGCAGACGGTGCTGATGGATTTGAATGTGATGTCTGCCTTACGCAAGATAAGCAACCTGTGTTGATCCACGTTGGTTTCAACCGAACCGATATTCGCAAAGCTACTGGATGTCAAACACCTCTCAATCAACTAAAATGGGTAGATGTCCAGCAAATAAAAATGGTAAACTCAGACCAACCTATAGCACACCTTGATGACGCACTCAGATTTGCAAAAGAAAACCAATTCCACTGTTTTATTGAACCAAAGACCGACGCCCCCGAAATTCTTCCAATTATCATAGAAAGGCTACATCACTTTGATATCGTTCACCTCGTTAATATACTCACCTTTTACCTGCACAAACAATTACTTGTTGATGCCAAAAAATTAGAGCCAAGACTCCACACGAGTGCAATCTTGATTAACCCATTGACAAACTACCTTAAGGCTGCGAAAAATATCAATGCAAATCGTATCATTCTCGGTTGGAACAAAATTAATCATTTTGGGATCTACAATTCATTAACGCGTTCCGTTCCACGACAAGTGAAGGAACTTCGTGAAAATAATATCGTTGTTGAAGCAGGATTTATTATGACTGACCAAGATGTGAACTGGGCAATAAAAAACGGTATTGAAGGGTTGTGGGTAGATGATGTACCTCACATCAGAAACTATGTTAAACAGATTAAAAAGAAAACCGGAACATAGTACATAAAATGAATGTCACTGTCTGTAACCCTTTACTCAGAACTCCCCTCTCCCTTATTGTTGACGATTCGTGTCCTGTAATCAATCTCACTTATTATTGGATACAGCAAAGGCACGCATGGAAAGCACGACACCAACCGAACACCCCTCCGGATCGTTGGGAAGGTGATGCAGCACAACACAAAAATATGCCACAAACAATTCCCGCAGATTTCGCATGGGAGTGGGCAGAATGGTGTTGGGAAAACGGAGTCAAAGGAAAATTTAGCCTTATTCCATATCCCGCTGGAATGGGACGCGTTGATGAAGGATTCCCAGATTTCCCAAAATACGAATATCAGTCGTGGCTGCGAATATATCGAGAAATTATCTGGCCAAACTTCGATTTAACGCCTGAGATGTTGACACATACCGCTATTGTTGATCTGAAAACACTCACACTAACTGAGGAATGGGAACAAGTTGAATGGGTCAACCCTCCTATAGATAATAGATTAACAGACTATATCATCACCGCTATGGAGATGCTCAATAATGTAGGCATTCCGTGTGAAGGCGTAACAAGTCCGGGAGCATTCGGTAAACGACAAGAAGCAGCGTATGCAAAAGCTGTGTTAACAGCATCTCAGGAGGTTAATAACGATCCGCGCCCCTTCTATTTCCTATGGCTGAAACGTGATGAACTCCCAGATGTACCTATCTGGTACGCTGAAAAGGAAAAAGGAATCGCTATCGCAAGTATCGTTTCATGTGCTGGAGATTGGTTTGGTGGATGGACTGGTTACGATTTGGGTAATGCGGATCGGTTCATCACGGAAGATTTACAACATGGACGATTGCCAACAATTCTTAAACAGGAACTGCCATGTGTAATTGTTGGACATTGGCCCGGTTTTTATTTTAACGGAGAAAAATATGGATTTGATGTCCTGAAAACCGTCAAAGCAAGATTAGATGATTACGACCCCGATGGAACAAAAACACTTTGGATGAAAACTTCAGAAATTGGACGCTATTGGATGGCACGCGAACTTACTGATATTACACTCATAAAAGAAAAACAACAGATTAACCTCTCCACACAATTCCCAACCGCAGACTTCACATTATCCATTGATGCACCTATACAGAATATACAAGGCAACGGTTGCCAACTCCGCGAAGTATATTCGCGCCGCGATTTTCAGAAAAATACCTTTATCTGTGAAGGTAAACATACATTCGTTGCTATTGATCTGGAAACCGGAAAAACAGAATTATCCCTAACGCTAAAGGATGTATCCGACACTCCGCACTTCTGATTTGCGTTTTTCGATAATAATTTGATAAACCCGCGTGGAGACTATATTTAGCAAACAATTTCAATTTAAAATGATAAAATAACAAGTTCGGTTTTGTCTCAAAATATAGAACTCAAAATCACCATTATTTTGTGCGAATCCTTGTGTGATACGGGTTTATCCCAATATTATAAAAATGTATTAAAACAAGTGCGGAGTGTAGGATGTATAAAAACTGAGAACCAAATTATACTATGTTCTCAGTATATAAATTCATGTTGACATGCAACTGAAAATAAAGTAATATATAGACGTATATATTTTATCAACATAATTCTATACAACTTTATTATTTACGTTTTCACTGATCTGTCTCAACAGTCAATGCTATCTGAAACTATTCTCATCTACTACCGAAAAACAACCATTTTACACTATTTTGTCTGTTATCTCATAGATTCTTGCACTGACACAACTAATTTTAAATATATAATACATAAATATATAATAATTATTTACTTTTTTATTGACTTATTATTTATTATATGGCATAATATCTAATACTGTGCTGAAAATTCTCTTTATTATGGTGAAGTTTGAAAATATTTAGACGTATTCACACTAAGCGCTGAGATAGATGAAATACTAAACCACTCAAAACTTCAGTAATTGCCACATTCTGTTACCATCAGTTTACGTGTTCTATACGGACTCTTAAATAAAATTCGCACTTCAATCAATTGAGTTTTTAAAAGTTCATAATATCAACAAAATATTTTTCTTATCTTATGAAACGTCTAAAAAAACTTATAGCACGATGCCATGAAAGGCATATAAATCAACTTCAACAACGAAAAACATCAGTAGCACCTGCCGTATACAATATAGGTATCCCTTACGAATATACTGTTCACTACTCACATGGACGTTCTGTTAAACTCCAAGAACTTGAAGAAGCGAACATCTCCTTCTCACCAATTGGACGTGCCCATGAAAACAACCCAGACCTAAGATCGTATACCGGCAAACGAGATAATCAACTTTCAAAAACACAAACAATAGGAAGTTGGGAACCGCACCGATGGCGAAAATCATGGGGAATTCAGGTGTACACTGGCATCCCCTCTGAACGCTACGGCACACAATGGCACGATGTCAATATCAGATATGAGGCTATTTGTGATGCGCCAGATACTGTCTTCACATGTATTGAAGCACTAACAAATGCTGTCGTGAACCCACTATTGACAATAACAAAATCTGGTAGTATACGACTTTCATTCAGAGTCCCGGATTACTTACATCCACATGAGGAAAAAGAAAGACTATATATCTATAGACATACACCTACAACAGATGATCCAGACCAAAACACCTTATACGTTGAAATTTTAGGTGAGAAAGGATATAGTCGTTGGGATGCGCGTTATGAAATCTTACTTGGAGATCTATTAGACCCACCCATTATTTCAAAAGACCTTCTCTTTGCTCCTATTGATATACTACGCGATCTACTCCATGAACCATCCAAAGAAAAACAAGGAGCATCCAAACCAAATAAGATCAATGTTAAAGGGGTATATAATCAACCACCACTTACTCTTGGTTCACGTAGACTTGATCTCGCCAAAGAAGCGTTTTTAAAACGTGGTTATACCTACATTCAACAAAATAATGATTTTCACCACTGGACACTGCATGACACAATTGATCGCAACAAACATATCACGCTATGGGATCGTAACGGGACTGTGTGGGTCCGCGCTGCTGCTCCCGGTTTTGGATTGCCAATTGAAACAACACCCATAACAGACATCTGGAAAGATACAGGTATCCTGCCACAAATTCCAACGGCTGTAATGCCATCATCCCATAATGTTCTTGCTGTTCGACAAGGTGAAATCAGTCCATTGGCGATAAAACGTCCTATTCCTATACTCTCTAAGGAAGATCACACTGAAAATAAAATCCCAGACCTTATTCAAAACACTACCGAATTACAGGATCTCTATAATAGCGAAGCACGTATTCTTGGATTGAAAACGGATGTGGACACAGTAGAAAATAGTCATATAGAATCTTATCTGCCAAAGGATTGCGCAATATGTCTCAACGCACAAACACCTAAACGCGCAAAAAAAATAGAACAAGATTTAAAGGAACAAAACGTCCCATCATATACGCAATGGAAACCACGAAAATATCTGTGGGAACAAGTAAAAGAGATACCCATCAACGATAGAATCGCAGAACCTTTCAAACACGGAAATGTTTGTATTGACGCAGAACGGTGCGATGCATTGATAGAAAAAGGAGGAGAACCGAATGAAACTATCTGCCCGCAATGCCCCGTTCATAAAGAGTGCAAACAACACGGATACTTGTCCCAAATTACCACATTACAAAACTCAAACATTCAGGTTTTAGCGTTTCCCTATCTGTTTTTCAGTCCACAATATAATACACTTGCAGAAGAAATTCTTAAACCGATCCACAATACTCACCGATTTTGTATTGTAGATGCAACAAAACACCCCAATTTGTTTCTTAAGCATAGACTTGCAATTGAGATGTTGAAAGAATGGAGTGAAGATTGGAAAGACGAACCGTTAGGCAACTTTTCAAGTTTACTACTAATTGCTTTACAAGTTAAAGGTAGGTTTGATGACGAATCTGTCGGTAGAATCCGCTCAGTGCTCCAAGCATTTCAACCACAAGAAGAAGTTATTTGTAAACAAATGTGTCAAGTAAATATACCCTGCAAAGTTGTTGAACGTGGTTATGTTGATCCTGACACTGGCAAAGAACTGTCTCAATTTACGATAGTTTTTGACACAGGACATGATGCATACATTCCTATAGATGACAGGGCAGAAAATACTCTTAAGGCACTGAATCTCCCTTTTTTACAGCTGCAATCTTTTGAAGTTAACAAAAAAATAAAAGTACCTATGCAGATGGCACAAGCAATCCAGTTAGGTGCTTTGAATATAGAAACCGTTGAGAAAATTAAGAACTTCCCAACAGTTTGCTCAAATCCAAGTTGGACAGTTTGGCATCAACTCAAAAGTTTCTATAGATATTTCAAGCAAGATGAAGATGCACGAGTAATGTGGGATAAAAAGGTGTTTGAGTACCAAATTCCCCCTGTGCTGCACCCAAATATCAAACGCCTATTAGTAATATCAAAAAATTTGTCAGAACAGTATCTCAGTAGGATTTTCCCCGGTGAGGTCGTTGAGGTAAAACACCTTGATCAAACTCAGTGGACTCAAGGTAACAAGTTTTTCCAGATTCGGACAGGTATTTATCCTCAAGAAACAATTTTAGATTACAACGAAAATTGGGATGTAATCGGGTTTAGTGAAACAGGCAACAGATTTTTTACCGGTGTTTTGAAAGAAATTGAAAAAGACCCAACCATATCACATGCAATCATCACATATTCAGCAGCAATCAAACAACTAACAGAAATCATAAATAGAGAAAATGTCTATTTCCTACAGCATCCTATAGATAACACTAAATACAACAACATTCTTGAAAAAACACAAGTCACATGGATCATCGGTGCACCTGAAATACCACAAGGACGTATATGGCGAACAGCACAAACCCAGTTCGGAAGTGACGAGATCGCTCTTAAATATGAGAAAGATACGGAGACCGGTCTCTATATTGACGAAAGGATGCAGCATATTTATGAACAGAATATTACTGAAGTGCTCAGACAAACTTTGGCTAATTTGCAGTTGGACAGATTAACAGGAAAAACGGTGATACTGTTAAGTGGTTTGGCTGTACCAAGTATCACCTATAATGCAGAAACACTCCTTTTTGACTGGGAGGATTTTGAAGTGGCAGATGGTCTTAATAAACTACCGGAAGTGATCGCGACCCGACAACAATTTGAAAAAGATCGATATAACCTGACAGCAAAATCCAGCAGACAAGAGGTGGAAAGAGTCTTAGGTTGTTCGCCAAGACAAGCAAACCGTGTATTACAAAAGTTTCGTGGAGGTGCACGTTTACGTGTGCCTTTCCGTGATCAAATCCTATCTCTCCTTACAGATGGTAATAAAAAGACCTCCGAACTCGTTTATGCTATTGAAGGCAACCCAGAAGCAGTTAAGAATGAACTAAAACGCCTCATAGATAGAGGCGAAATCGTTCGTGTTCAACGTGGATTGTATGCTTCCACAAAAGATAGCACTTAACTGATTTTCGGGATTGCAGAGTTTTCTAATAACATCGTGAGTTGATAATAAGTATATGAACTTCATTTTGCTAGAGATAATATACTAATTGCCCCGGTAGGTTCGGTTTCTAACCAATGCAGAATACGCGTATGGTATTCTGCATTGGTTAGAAACCGAACCTACCGTCGTGTACAAGTAATTATAGATTTCACTATAATAAATTATTCTTCATACGGCATTCCCCGGGATTATTAGATTATCAAGATTTTTCTCATCAAATCCTATTCCAAAAAAGAGCACAAACGCATATAAAAAACCCTTGATGAGGTAAATCCTGAAAAACTGGTAATCTTGAAAATCCTGGTTCAGACAATAAACAAGAATACCACAAAAATCCCTATATATATCAACAATCTTAACTCATAATTAACTACCATAACCATAGACTCTTAAAACTGAATAACCCTGCTAAACGCGCATTTGGCTTTGATTCACTCCCCACGAAAAACACTAACACTTTTTTCTTTAATTGACGCCTGTGGTGCGGTTTCCTAACCAATGTAGAATACCACACACACAGGGAATGCCTAAATGGCATTCATACTGTTTTTTTTGGTGCTTTGTAAGCGCGCTGGTATGTCAAAACCCAATGGATATCTATTGGAATTCCCAATAAACAGACACCCAAAAAACTACAAACCCAATCAAAAATCACATATAATACAGGACTTACGCAGTTTTCATGATTTGATGAAAAATTATGACGAAAATGGTGTAATTTTCAGCATTTTTTCGGTTTCCAGCGCGCTTACAAAGCGCGCTTACAAAGCGCGCCTACCGTTGGGTGCGTAAGTCCTGTAATATCATAAGCGTCAATTTAAGGATTTTCACGTATTGTGGGAGGGGTTTTCAACCCCGAATTTATGCGCTTTTCCTCTCAAATCGAGGTTGAAAAACCCTCCCACAAGAAAAATGACAACAATATTTTCTTAAATTGACGCCTATGGTGCGTAAGTCCTGTAATATATACAAATCAATAGCAAACAATAAAAACACTTGGAAAAACCAACACCCAAACACAAATAAAAAACCGTACCAATAACTGAAATTAATTTTGCCAAAAAACACAACAAAAACCCCAATAAAGCCTTATATATATACTGGACACATTACATGTTTACAAAACCGTACCACAAACCGAAAAAATCGTACCGTACGGTACGATTTTAATAGTAAAATCCATAATTACTTGGACACGACGGTAAGTTCGGTTTCCTAACCGAACCTGTATAAAATCGTGTGTTTAGGAAACCGAACCTACCACACTTGGGTATTTACTTTCAGTCATATCAATTAATGGATAATTCTTAAAACTGAAAAACCCTGAAAAAAAATACAAAAATTCTGGACAAACAACCCATAGCATGCTATGTTAAACATCATATATCTCATACATATAACCGAGAGGAGAAATGATGGCTAACGAAAACTTCACATCAAAGGTACCGCACTATACCTTCGCGGAAACGTTGGAAGAACAGGAAGAACAACTAAAGACAAACCCTCTAATGGAGCGACTCATCGCATATCGGAAGACTTACGAAGGCGATCCACATCGGCCCATATACCACTATATCAACCCAGAAGCCATGCTAAACGACCCAAACGGACTCTGTTTTTGGCAAGGACGATGGCATCTTTTCTATCAAGCATATCCACCAGAAGATACACGACAGCACTGGGGACACGCTGTTAGCGATGACCTTATCCACTGGCGCGACCTGCCCTATGCAATATACCCTAACCCAGAACGATGCTGTTTCTCAGGCTCAACTCTCGCTGAAGAAGACCGCGTCATTGCTATGTATCACGGCACTGTTGTCGGCAACATGGTTGCAGTCTCAAGCGACCCACTCCTTCTGAACTGGGAAAAAGTTACAGGTAAAGCAGTAATTCCATCAAGACACGCCGACGGTACGAATCCTGTCTATCGTGTTTTTGACCCGTGTATTTGGAAGAAAGATGACATGTATTATTCGCTATCTGGTGGCACTTTACCACACGGTCCAGGTGGGAAACCCGTTCGCGCTAACTTCTTGCTCCGCTCTGCAGACTTGGCAAACTGGGTCTACCTACACCCCTTTGTTGAGGATGACCAATACACACTCGTCGGAGATGACGGAGCATGTCCATACTTTTGGCCCATCGGTGACAGACACATGCTACTCTTTTTCAGCCACATGAGCGGCGGACAATACCTACTCGGTGATTACGACAAAGCACGCGACAAGTTCGTTGTGACCGCAGGTGCAAAGAATAACTTCGGTGCAGCAGCCCCCGCAGGAGTCCACGCGCCTTCTGCAACACCTGATGGAGAAGGCGGACTCATCGTTATATACAACATGAACCCAGCAAAACCAACGAAAGGCTGGAATCAGATTATGACCTTACCGCGCCGTCTCACGCTTGTCTCAAGAGATGAAATCGGTGTAGAACCCGCAGGTGATATTGAATCGTTGAGATATGACCATCAACATGTCAATGCAATGACCCTCCCCGCAAACGAAGAAATTGTATTTGACAACATAAAGGGTAACGCAATGGAACTTGAGCTTGAAGTTGATGTCAAAGGTGCGCCTATGTTTGAAATGAACGTATTTCGTTCTCCGAATAAGGAAGAGTTCACACGTATCGCCTTCTTTAGGGAACGTGGTTTACGTAACCTCACAGGAAGGAATGTGCGCGATAGCCTACTCACGATTGATTCGTCCTATTCATCTGTCGCACCCGATGTGCGTTCACGAGCACCCGAAACGGGAGCTGTTCCAATTATGGGAGACGAAACCCTGAAATTGCGAGTGTTCGTGGACAAAAGTGTCGTTGAAGTCTTTGCAAATGGACGGCAATGTGTCGCAATGCGTGTCTATCCCGACAGAGAAGATAGCGTTGGCGTATCATTGCGGTCTCAAGGACAAGAAAGCCAACTCATAACGTTAGATGCGTGGCAGATGCAAAACATCTATACATAATATGTCTATTGTAGGAGGGGTTTTCAACTCTATAGGTGTAAACTAAAAAAATAATGTTGTCCTTTCTCTTGTGGGAGGAGTTTTCAACCCCGATTGTCCGCTATTCCCATTGTGAATTCGGGGTTGAAAACCCCTCCCACAAGAAGGTTTGTCCTTAAGTTCACACCTATGTGGGAGGAGTTTTCAACCCCGATGGTTTACGGATTATTATCAAAGGAGAAAAAAATGCCAAAAGAATTAGTCGCAATTGCCCCACGGCAACCCGTCCTAAGAGAATATGAAGACGGACCCGTCCCCGCCGACAGCGTCCGTGTCCAAATTGAATTCGGTGCACCCAAACGCGGTACCGAGATGACACTATACTATGGATACCGAGGTGCAGGATTTCCACACGGACTCGGGAACATGTGCATCGGGAAAATCGTTGAAATCGGGGACAATGTCGAAGGATTTGAAATCGGGGAACGCGTCGCATCACACGGACATCTCAAAGAGACACACACATGGAATGCTGCACGTCTGCTCAAAATGCCAGACCGGATGACATGGAAAGAGGCAGTTTGTTATGACCCCGCACACTTCGCCTTATCCTCCATCCGTGATGGACAAGTGCGTGTCGGAGACCGCGTTGCTGTTTTCGGTCTTGGTGCAATCGGTTTGATGACACAGCAGTTCGCAAAAGAAGCTGGGGCAGATTTCATCGCATGTGTCGACCCCATAGAAAAACGCCGCGTCGTCGCTGAAAAAACTGGGGCAGATCTCGTTTTAGATCCAACCGCCTGCAATGTCGGTGAGGTGCTGCATGAGGTAAGTGGTGGTTTAGGATTTGATGTCGCCATCGAAACAAGCGCAAATTACAAAGCACTTGACGATGCAATACGCAGTATCGCATTTGAAGCCACTGTGGTCGTCGCAGGTTGGGCAAAAGAATGCAAAGGTGGATTAGACCTCGGTGCAGTCGCACACATGAACATCCCAAATCTTATCTTTGCACGGGCAAACAGCGACCCCAACCGTGACCATCCCCGATGGAACTTCGCACGCATCCGAAACACATGCTGGCAATGGCTCACAGACGGCAGATTTAACTGCGAAAATATTGTTGATCCAGTAGTCCCATTTCAAGACTCAGTCGAGGCTTACATTGAGATGGACAACCATCCCGAACGCAGTGTCAAATTAGGTGTCTCTTTCCAGTAAATGACAAAACTATTCATCAAACACGTTTCAATGCAAAATAAATTCGTCATTACGATAGAAAAATGGTATAATTAAATTATCAGTACGAACTCCTACTGCATACTTTACTACCTAAAATAGACCACAGGTATATTCCTTTCTACAACATTTCTATTCTAACCCAATTTTTACCTTTCAGGGAAGCTGCGCGCTTGAACTGCTGTGTGTTATGAAATGTTGCTGACGTAACACCGTCTATTAGGAATACCCAGGTTCAAATGATTAAATATAGACCATTCTACTCAAAAGATATGAGATACCAAAATCCAATAACAAATTCGGCACAACACAAAAAGGAGAGAAATGAAAATTGGGTTTGTCGTTAATGACATTAATACTGAACAGCCAATATACACAACAACCCGAATGTCAATGCAAGCAACGAACATGGGACACGAAGCATGGATAATATCTGTAGGAGACCTCTCTTACGACCCAGACGAGTATATCAGAGCAATGGCACGGATGGCACCGCGCCGCAATTACAAATCACACACAACCTATTTCAAAGAACTACAGAGTGATCAGGCAAAAGTTGAACGTATCACCATTGACGAATTGGATATCCTTTTACTTCGCAACAACCCCGCAGATGATGCGATTAATAGACCTTGGGCACAAAATGCTGGACTCATTTTCGGAAGAGTTGCAATGCGACACGGTGTCATCGTTCTCAACGACCCAAATGGACTCGCAAAAGCACCCAACAAGATGTACTTTCAAGATTTCCCTGAAGAAGTCCGACCAAAAACCCTTATCACAAGATGTCATACTGAAATAAAAACATTTGCTAAAGAACAAGGTGGAACCATCGTCCTCAAACCGCTTCATGGTTCTGGTGGCAATAATGTATTCCTTGTTAGACCTGATGACCTGCCAAACCTAAATCAAATGATAGATGCAGTCAGCCGAGATGGGTTTGTCATTGCACAAGAATATCTGACTGAAGCAGCAGACGGGGACATGCGATTGTTTGTGCTCAACGGTAAACCGTTGCGATACCGAGGCAAGTATGCAGCCTTTCGTCGTGTCCGTATTGATGGTGATATGAGAAGTAATATTCACGCAGGTGGTGAAGTTCAACAGGCTGAAATTACACACACTGCATTAGAACTCGTGGAAATGGTACGGCCAAAGTTAGTGCAAGATGGCATGTTCTTTGCCGGATTAGACATCGTAGGAAACAAACTAATGGAAATTAATGTGTTCAGTCCCGGTGGGTTAGGCAGTGCACAGAAGTTTGAGAAGGTCAATTTCAATGTTGCTGTCATTGAAGCTCTTGAGAAAAAAGTACAGTATATGAAATACTATCGCCGTAACTTTGACAACGTAGAGATGGCGGTATTGTAAATTCACCACTTTGAAACCGTCATTACTGAAGAATTTGCCTTCTGTTTCGCGCTACTGCGTCTCAAAGGTGCTACGGACTCAACCGGCAATCTAATCGCTATTCCATACCCCTTCACTTTTCTGGTTGTTTCTGCACAAAATCGTGCAGTCATCTTCCTATTTGATCCTTTACGGGCAATTTATGGTGAAATTTGAAAATTAGTTTACATTTCTACAATTTACCATATTGGTTGTCATGTCCGTATTCTATTCTCATATTTGGTAGGAGCGACCTCCTGGTCGCGAATGTTTTGATACATGGTCTCCATACGGTCGCGACCAGGAGGTCGCTCCTACCCACGCGGGGAACGGTCGCGACCAGGAGGTCGCTTCCTACCCACGCAGGGAACGGTCACGAACAGGAGGTCGCTCCTACCCACGCAGGGAACGGTCGTGACCAAGTGGTCGCTCCTACCTGTGCAAGTGTGTAATTAATTCCATAATTTACCACAAACATGAAGTATTATATTTTGTAGGTATGTTTAACGGATTTGGCACTGGCACAGAAATTGCGCATACAGTAGCATAACCCCAACAACATCAAAATCAAAATTGTCATTACAGAGGAGAGATAAAACAGTGCGAAAAGTCTTTGCTAAATTGAGTTATGCTTTTATCATTATTATGCTAACTGCCGTTATTAACATGGGTTGTAGTTTGAGCGTTCTTGAACAGCGTCAGAAAACGGTTGCTCCTGAAAAACCACAAGAAAGCATTTTCACTGTTGTAAACACTACAGATGTAAAAAAACCTACAATCGTGAGTTCTATACGTCTACCCTTTCGCGTTAGTCAAAACAACACTATTGCCCTTTCAGGCAAGCATGCTTATATTACTACTAAACATCACTTACATGTAATTGATGTTTCTAACCTGCAACAGCCCTCATACATGACATCAATCATATTCCCTGATGAAATTGGTAAGGTACGCGTATCCAAACATCAGGTTTTTGTAGCAAGTCGTCAAAAGATTTATCTTGTAGACGTATCCAAACTGCCTAATCCTGTGATTCAATCCGTGGTGAGTCTACACCATTCAAATGTAATAAGAGAATTCGATATCCATGAATCTTTTTTATATGTTTTGGACATCAATGCTTATTTTCACATTTATTCTATAATTGATGGGAATGCCCAATTCGTTGAGACTGTTGAGATCAAATCTCCTTCCTCGTTAGTGGGAGTTAGAGCAAAAGGAGCAGCAGTAGAACAGATTTTACTGGAGCATAGAACTTCTACCGACCCCGGTTGGGAGCAGCTTTCAAATAGAACCGACCTCTTAGAAATAAGTGGTAGATATGAGAAGGTTCGAATTTCCAAGGATTATCTGATATACGCAAGTCATAGATATCCAAATCGCGATATTACGATTGTCTGGGGAAAGAACCAATACCGCCCTAATATGTGGGAGTGGCTTGAACACTACAACATAGGGGTGAACTATCTCGCGCATCTATACTTAACAGGAAAAAAGAAACTTGCACGTGGTAAACCGACAGAGGCTTACATTGAACATTCAAACAGGATCCAGTTCATCGCGCAAGACCAATGGTCTGAGACAATTGACTTTAAAGACAATCATTTGTTGGGACCAATTACAGATTTTCAAATATCTCGGAAATTGCTTTACGTAGCAAACGCAAAAGGTGTCCTTTCTATTATCCATCTTGATGCGCAAGAAAGGCATCGTTTCATATCTGCTACAACACTTCAGGATCAACACCCGATTAGCATTGCTGTTGATGAAGATTACGTCTATATATTAGCTGCACCGGAAGATTCACAAAGATGAACTCTTTACGACACCAAACGTAGTTATTTTGGTATTACGCGGCATTCTGAATTGCGGTATTGATTGTCAAATCATCAAATGGTCGTCCATCTTTGTCTGTGATGCGTAGGTAAAATCCCCATCCCCCCATCTCATTACACACCTTAACGAGGATACTGTTTTCGCCAGGTTTGAGTGTCACGGGAATAGTGTATGTATCAACTATTGCCATAAAGGCTTTTGTATGGGAAAATACTTCTTTCCCATTTAACCATACTTTTCCTTGGTCATCACTATCAAATCTGAATTGGACTTCGCGTTCATCAGGTGAGGTAACGGTGGCAAAAGCATAAGATATCTGCCAGTCAGCATCCTTTTCTCCAAGATGGATATACCCATCTAATTCCGCATCGGTAAACTTTTTCCAACGCACTAGTCCATTCAGTCCATCATGTTTTGCACTCAAATCAATCTCTGTCCTGACTTCGGGGATGTATGCTGCATCAAATCCAACACCGTTGACATTATCAAATGGACCAAGCACCATCCATGCGTCTTCAGTAACAAAACCTGTTTTTTGTATATACCCATCTGCCTTCTCAAGATTACCATGATCCCAATAGTATTCTGCTAATTCGAAATGTGTATCTAACAAAAGTCTTAGACTAAAGTGATCGTTTGGGTCAAGTTCAGCAGCTATGTCCTCAATTTTTTGAATATGCTCATCTACTTTATCAAACATCTCACTATCGTGATAATAGCCTGCTATACTAAGGTAGACATTTACTTGAAGCGATAAGCGTTCTGAGGATAGGTCTGAAGCTACGGAGTCAATCTGCTGAAAATGTACATCTGCCTTTTCAAGCATATCATTATCGTGATAGAATTTTGCCAAAACTAAGTGTGCATTCAATTGGATACTTAAACTATCATTAAAATACTCGATTAATTCATTCAGCATATTGACATATCTCTCTTTGTCATGAACGTCTTTGCCTGCTTTGCCAATTCTTGTGAACAACTTACGATGAAAACTTGGGTGTGTAGTAACATCCCGATCTCCTGGGTGGTCTGCAGCGGTTAGGTATTTCATAAATTCTTCAAGTGCCTCATCAAACCATTCATTTGCCAGATATACCTCGCCTTTCCACAACATATATTCTGAAGTTTTTGGTTTTTGTGGGGAATGTTCAAGGAATTGCAGCACATTTTCTGTGGGTTTTTCTTCAACAGGAAGGTTTTGCTCAGATGTATTTTCTGCGTCCTTTCCGCGTGCACTTGATAGCACTTTGTCCCAATCCCAAAGAAGAATGTTACCACCACCGACACTCATAAGCGTTTTATTATCAGGAGAAAATTTCAAATCCTTTATAGATTCTGAATCTCCGTCAAGCGAAGAAAACTTCTCACCTGTAGCAACATCCCATAATTGAATGCCTCCATCATCAAGACTTCTAAGTAGCACGTTATCACCTGGTGAAAAAACCAATATATCGTCATATACGTATCCTGTCGCGGAAACTTCCTTAAAATGGGGTATGTTTGAACTTCCCAATATACGAATTCTTTCTCCGCTTCCCACGGCAATTAGCGAACCATCTGAAGAAAATGCAAAAGTTGTGATAGGCTCCTGATAATTTTCATCAATTGGCGGTTGTTCTTCAAAAAAAGAAGATAATTCAATTCCTGTTTCCACATCCCAAAGCTGAACAAGTCCTCCTTTTGTTCCACTGACAATCTTTTTCCCATCAGGTGAAAATTCAAAAGCATTGAGCTCAGGAGTATGTGTAATGGTATCATCATCGGGTTCTTCGGCTATAATAATCGTACCCTCTTCACCTATTTCCATATTCAATAAGCGGATCGTATTCCCACCACTACATGCTGCGGTTTTCCCATTAGGTGAAAATTTCGTTAGATATGAATTGGGAAATGTTTCCAATTCACGTCCTGTTCTTACATCAGTCAAGCGAAGTACATATTCACCAAAGTTTGGGTTTGACGGATCGTTCTGTATGCCATCATTTGCGAGTATTGTTCCATCAGGTGATAACACAAGGTTTCTCCACGTACGCCAATATAAAGGTTCCTCAAGCGTTGCTTTAGTTACTAAAGTCGTTTTTTGTGAGTTTTTCAGATCCCAATTGGTGATGATACCTTCATTCGAAACACTCGTCAACTTAGATCCACCATCAAAAAAGGAAGCGGTACTTATCCACAGATGTCCTACAATTTTGGACGTCAGTGCTTTCCTCATTTCAATATCCCAGAATTGAACAGTACCATCCGCACTCCTACTTGCAAGTATGTTACCGTCAGGGGAAAATGTTAATTGCTCAACATTGCTGAGATGTCCAGTAAAAGTTGCAATCAGTTCACCATTCATTGTATTCCACAATTTCACAGTGCTATCTTCACTTCCACATGCAAGTAGTAATCCATCTGAAGAAAATGCCAATGTAGATGGTCTATCATACCCCTGGTCTTTCATAGGATTATGTACGATATCTTTACCATTTCCCCTTGACATAAACCACATATTACTATCTTTTGTAGGCGTTTGTATGACAATCAATTCTTCACCTGATGTTGTGTCCCATATTTGTATGGTTGTGTCAAGGTTACCTGTTGCGAGTCGTGTACCATCAAGAGAAAATTCCATAGTAATTGCATGGTTTGTTCGCGTGAAATAGTCTGGCATATTAACTTTCTTACCCATTTTCCTGAGTGTGGATAATTTCTCACCTGTAGTCGTATTCCACAACTCAAGTCTACCATCACCGCTTCCAATAGCGATTTTATCATCTGTCAAAGCACATTCATTAGGATGTATATAAGTGGCTTCTTTTTGCAATTTTATCTCTGTGTTCTTTCCAGTCTCAACATCCAACCTGCAAATCTTGTCTCCTGAGTCACTGAGATAAACTAATGTTTTGCTATCATTTGAGAACCGCAACACATTCGTGTCAGGTAAATCATCTTGTAGCGGTACTTCACGTTGCGTAGCGATTTCCCACAGTTGGAATTGTTCTCCACCTTTTGCGAGAAAGCGACCATCTGGTGAGAATGCAAGAGATCCGCGCCGTCCTGTAAATAAGGACACCTCTTTACCTGTTTTCACATCGTAAAACCAGACACCAGTAGGGCAGCTCACCGCGAGTTGTGTGCCGTCTGGTGAAAACTGCATTGCCCAAATGCTCCCCTTGCCTAAACGGGCTTCCGCCTTTTCCGGAAGATTCCATTGTGGATAATTTTCCATTTTATTCTCCTTATCTTTTCTTGTAGTACGTCATTTTACTTGACAATCTGAATTGTACCCATAGAGGCAACAGCGGACTTTGTCGGATCGTACATCGCTTCTGCAGAGACAGGTGGCACTGTAAATGTGCCTTCTGTTACCGCACGGAGTGCGTAATAGAATCTCTCTTGTCGTCTCAGTTGGAATGTACCGTAAAAGACAAGGCGATCATCCCGAATGTCAACATAACTGGGTCTATACCCTTTCCTATTCGCCGTAGATGCACCTTCGCGAGTCACCAAACGCGGATTTTCAATCTCAAAACCGGCAGGCAACATATCAACAACTGCTACGTTTGCAAGATTACTTGTGAGTGCTTCCACAGTGATCTCAGCAATGACTAATTCACCTTGTTTAAAGTTGTTTTTGACTCTGGAACCGTCGGGGGTAAGATAACGACGTGTGAGCTGCAACTCGCGTCCATATTCCTCAATGTAGGAATCCCTGCTAATACCAAACGCTTCCCAATAATAGTAGCACGTGCCTTCACCTTTGACCGTAATATCTATCTTTTCACCATCCCAATCGGAACCGGTGTGTCTTGCACTCGTTGAATCAAAGTTGGCAAAATGTGCTCCATTTCGTGTCAGGGTTCCCGTATATTTTTGGTTAGGACGTTTATTCAGGAACTTACCGAGAGCCAACAAAGCGAACGCATTTTCCTGGGTATTTGTCCATCGTTGTCCTTTTGCTGCTGCCTCGGTTAGACTTTCGACGAGTTTTGTGATAGCTGGATGGTCCTCCTTGATTTCCACCAACACATCCAAAATGATGGCTTGTGCGCGAATAGAGGAGTCAAAATTCCGTCCCGAATCTCGTGTTTCCTTGTCATCCAAAACTATCTCTTCAGGCAGCATTGACAGTGCGGTCTCAACATCTCCACTAAGTGCAAACGCACCGGCAAGTTGAAACTGACTATATACGTTAAGTTCGGTTAATCGGTTGTTTCTGAGGTAGTGCATCACAGATTTTTCAGGTTGATTTGCTGCTGCCAACACATAGCAGGCATACGCTGCTCGCGCAAGGAGGTATCTATCCGATTTTTCATGTGGCACGTTGATACTTCCACCACGTCTGGCTTGTTGCCTTAGACCTTCCAGCATCCGGTTATAGACATTATCGGATACCTTGTAGCCTGCTTTCCGAGCTTCAACAAGGAAATGAGAAGCATAGACACTGCTCCAATTGTTGATGTGGGACCTGCCTTGCCAATAAGCAAAATTATGGTCAGGTAACAGCATATCTTCCAATTTTGTGATACCTGCGTTAATATACTCGTCAATCTTTCCCTCCTCAGCTAATTCGGGTTCAACGATTCGCGCAAGGTCGCTCAGGTAAAGTAGTGGGAAAACACGACTGGTTGTTTGTTCAAGACACCCGTGCGGGTACCTCACAAGATAGCGAAGTCCGTTAGCGAACCTAACAGACGGCAGCGGTGATACAGTCAGCATAAACTCAGATGTCTCTGCTCTCAGATTTGAAGGGAATATGAAATCTGCCGGTTCACCCTCTCGGACAATACCGTGCCCCGTTTTCGTAACAGGTGGAGCGGCAGACCGAACAGGTAAACGCATAGGAGCAAATTGTATATCTTCACCGTTGCCAGATGCAGATAGATTAAACTCCGCAATGCCAATTTCATCGTGTGTGACCACATCAAAATATAGCTGTCCCTCTTTGCCCGATGCAATCTGCATCTGTTTTTCAAGGGAATCCTCTTTCGCAAAAACCAGATGATTTTTAGGACCATTTTCAGTTAAGAGTTGGACAGGACCAGTTCCTTTCAATTTCACAGTGAATGTCCCTGTGTTCCCAGTGCTATTATAGATAGAAACAGGAATGCGAACCTGATCCCCACCAGTGAGAAAGCGAGGGAAGGTCGGTGTTAACACAACAGGATCACGCACCTGTATCTTTTCAGTTGCTGAACCGTAATCTACACCGGAAAATGCAACCGCCATCACCCGCAATGTACCGTTGAACTGAGGCACCTTGAAACGGACGCTGCCATTTCCTTCTACATCCGTAGTCGTTAAACCTGACCACAATGCAACTGATGATACACGCACGACGCTATCCGTGTTGAGTCTACTTTGCAATTTTGAACTGACCGTGGAGAGAGCACTTTGTCTTGCAATACCAAGTCCTCTTTCCCTTCTGCTAAACGCCAAATCCGCAACTTCACTATCAGCTTGAAGACTTTCAACTAAACGTTCCTCTCTCATCAATTGACTATGCTCAGTCACCTTCGCCATCTCTGAAATTACCACATTCATCAAATCGGCAAGGGATTCAATCGGTTTAATGGGAAATTGGTCATCCTTTGTAATCGTGTTGTAGAACTCATACGAGATAGTGTTAAGTCTTCTCTGCTGATAAAAACGGTTGTGCGGTTGCGGCGTTTGGTAACTTGTCAATTGAAGAATACCCTCGTCAACAGCAGCGATTGCAATTCGGTAAGGTTGTCCTTTCCGTTCACCTTGCACCTTAAACTTTATTTCCACCTCACTGTTCGGTCGAATCTGTTCAGGTGTGTCCATCTCCACCGTCAATTCATGCTGTTTCGCATCAAGTTTCAGCGGAACGACACCGAACGCACGCGCCGGCAGGTCCTTCTCTAATGATGTTGTAGATCGAATTAGCATTGCAGAGAGATAGACGTTTGGACCATAATCGTCCTGAACAGGAATCGTCAATGTCGCAGTATCTGCATCAATCATGACCGTCTGGAAACTCAACACCTTTTCACGTTCAATTGTTAGCAATACCTTACCAGAGAAAGGTGCTTTAATAGTTAACTTCGCCTTTTCTCCAGGACGATATGCGGCTTTATCAAGTGTCATATCAAGTGTATTGGGGTTTTCCTTTGACCACGACACACCACCCCATTCCGCTACATAGAATTGTGTTGAAACCTTTGCCCCACCCTCAACATCCTCAACTTCAACGCGATGCACCCCAAAAGCAACAGGCGTAAAACTGAAATCCGCTATCCCATCTTCTGATTGGACAGTATAGGATTCTAATTCCGTTACTGTCGGTTCTGATTGAGTTCTCCAGTGATGTGGTCTTTCAATTGCAGAAATTGTCACCTTCAAAGTACGCCCAGCATCAACATTACCTACTGGGTCAATGACGATATAGTTGAAGGTGGCTTCCGCATTTCGCTTTACTGTTCCTGTCTTTGTACGTTTGATGCCAACATAATGAGAGTATGGATGGACAGTAAGTCGTTTTGAAGCAGAAACTGCACGTCCGCCAAGTTCCTGGACTGTCGTGCTGATATTGGCATTCAGCGCAGCTGGAGATTTTAGACCTTCAGGCAGCATAAACTGATACTCAACTTTTCCCTCTATGTCCGTTACTGCTGTATCCAGTTGCACTCGTTGATGACTGAAAGTACGGGTTGCGTCATAGAAATTGAATGAACGCCACTTTTCAGGTGGGTCAAAAGACGTTGTTGACAGGTAATAACTGGCACTAACATTTCTACCAACCGCTGGCGTTCCAAACAGGTTCTCCGCATTGACCTCTAAGTTGACCTCATCTCCTAACATGAAAGTGTCTTTGTCCGCTGTTACCGACACCTTCATCCGATCAGGCACAAACTCTTCAACCTGAAAATGAGCGGTTCCAATCTGCTTTTCATCCGACCACATATTGGCAGAATACCAACCTGTTGGTGCATAAGCTGGGATTGGAATCTGGACTTCACACACACCTTCTTTATCTGTCTGCTTCTGAATTTCCCGTAGTTTTGAATTATATGGTGCCATTATGTCAATTCGTAATGGCAGAGATGCTGGTACTTCGTTGTTTTTACTACGCACAATTCCGATAAGATTGACTGTCTCTCCCGGTCGATATACACCGCGCTCTGTGTAGACAAACGCTTCATGTCCATCCGTTAGATATGCAATACCACCAGTGCTGAAACCGTATGTAGAAAGTTGGTGTCGCTGTAATTGCAGAAGTGAAAAGTCGTTGTCCTTTGTAACAGTCAACATGAATTGCGGATTATCTTTGAGCATATCTTCTTCTAAGGTGAGTTTAGTAAAACCCGCATCGTCAGTCTCTCCAGTGAGTAATGTTTTTTTATCACGATTATTTATCAGCTGAACTTTCGCTTTCTGTATAGGTTCTAAGGAATCAAGTGAATTGACCCACACCCATAGTTCTTTATTAATTCGTTTTGCAACAATACCAAGGTCTGTGATGACAACCAATTGCTCAGTATAGCCTCTCCTACCTCTGTCAGAATGAACCACAACCTTAAACATACCTGCATGTTCATCGGTCAAATAATCCTTTAGAGATAATGTCGTGGTAACCTCTTCGTTTAGACGGGGTTCTATCTTGAATTCACCTTGTTGAATCAGCATCGGTAACTTGTCAGAATATATCTTTGCAATTCCAAATCCGATCTGTTCGACGTTAGTCGTTCCTAAATTCAATTCCAATGCTCCTTTACGAGGCATGAAAAAGGATTGGTCTATAAAACGGATTCTCGGATGCAGATCAGGTACATTGAGCCTTCGTACAAAAGTGTTTCTTAATATTGACCCGTCCGCTGAAGCCACACCGCGCTTAATGTTCAACGTATATTCGGAACGAAATTTAAAATCTGCATATATTTCTAACTGCTGATGATTGGCAGCTAACTTGAACGGCAAAGACGGTTCAATACTGATATGGTCCTGAAACATCTCAAGTGTAATAGGTGAACTAAAATTAAGTCTTATGAACGCAATACCATCTCGCTGTACATAGTTTGCACGACTAACCCGAAGTTCTTTTATATTTGCAAGCTGAATTGGCGCAGCACTCGTATCTTTAAGTCCTATTTCTGTTCCGATACACTTCAGTCCTTTACCGATTTTTACCTGCAAGAACCGCCCTTCAAGTAATGGCAAAATATCATCAAATTCTATGAGAACAGATTTCGTTGTAGGATTCTGCTTTTGAAAAACATAGGGAATTTCATCACCGCGCCCCGATAGTATCGAAAGAAACTCCTCTAAACCCGCAATGCTTACAGGATAGTTAAAGGTTACGTTCCCATAACCTTTCGCTTTCTTTAGGTCTTTATCATACCGAAATTCAATCACAGAACTTTCCACTTTAAACGGTGCAGTTGTATGGGTGAACTTACGTTTGCCTGTAACTGCTAAATCCGAAGATGGATTCAGTTTCGTAGCAATCTCAAAGTTGTATTCAACCGAAGGTGCTAAAGTGCCATCTAAGAAGATGCCAATCTGATTGTGTGCCATCCATCTCGCTTTTAATTCCAGTGAGGGTGTGGTCTTAATTGCATCTTTTGGCAGTTCTGTAAAAAGTTGGTCGTCTTCAACTATCGGTTTGGAGAGGGTTATTAGAAAATCCGCTACACCGCCGTTCTGGTCTCGCGGTGCAAACGACTTTATATTGATCTCCGTTTCTTCTGTCTCTTGTGCATTCACAACATACATTGAGAAACAAACAGCAGCGGACAGTAAAGTCGCAATAATAATGATTATGTGCTTTGGGAATATATTGGATTTCATGAGCATGCCTCCTATTTTAGAGGAAATCGGGTTAACAAAATATTTATCACTAAAATGACATTTTTGGGGATTACGATTCGCTCAAACTTAATTTCAGATTTGTGTGGATTAGTTGGCATCAACCTTCAAACTTCCTACCAATGACTTTATTGAACTCATGTTTACCTTCTCAAGATATGTCTGAATGCCTTTCACGACCTCTATGGATGCTTGTGGATTGACAAAGTTAGCGGTTCCGATTGCTACTGCAGATGCCCCTGCAATGAAAAATTCCACGGCATCTGTCGCAGTCATAATACCTCCCATGCCAACAATCGGAATAGAGACATTTTTGTAAACCTCCCAAACCAATCTCAATGCAACAGGTTTAATAGCAGGTCCGGAGAGTCCCCCTGTAATATTTGCAAGTTCCGGTTGCCGGGTATCCGCGTTGATCGCCATACCCAGTAAGGTGTTAATCGCAGAGAGTGCATCTGCTCCAGCATCTTCAATGGCACGTGCAATCACAGTAATATCCGTAACATTAGGTGATAGTTTTACCAGCACAGGTAAACGTGTTTTCGCTCTTACTTCTTTGACAAGCTGATGTGCTAAAGTGGCATCAACACCAAAACTCATGCCACCACAATCAAGGTTCGGACAGGAGATATTCAGTTCCACACCAGCAACACCTTCAGCATCGTCAAGTTTCTCAACAACTATAAGATATTCCTCAACCGTTTTCCCACAAACATTGACAATCACAGGCACATCAAAATCGCGTAGATAAGGTAACTTCTCCGAAATAAACCCATCTACACCTACATTTTGCAACCCAATAGCGTTGAGCATGCCAGACGGTGTTTCCATAATGCGGTCCATCGGATTACCGGGCCACGGTACGCTTGTAACACCTTTGACAACAACCGCACCAAGTTTGTTCAGGTCAACGAAATCCGCGTATTCACTGCCATAACCGAAGGTCCCAGATGCAGTCATCACAGGATTCCGCATCCGTATCCCGCCAATATTCACGCTGAGTGAGGTAATTTCTTCATTCATTCTGATTAAAAATGTAATTATCAGGACTTACGCACACAACGGTAGGCGCGCTTTGTAAGCACGCTGGAAAACGAAAAAATGCTGAAAATTACAACATTTTCGTCATAATATTTGAATAATCATGAAAACTGCGTAATACCAAATTAACGGAATTTATCTTTTTCCAACGGTAGGTGCGGTTTCCTAACCGCACACTTAGCAAGACGGATTACGTTAATTGGGTATAAGTCCTGTAATTATATTCTAAAGTTGATTCCAATAACATAACTAACGTTCAACTTACCTACGTGCTACTGTTTATCTTCTCTTAGATTGCGGAGTTCTCGTTCAATCCTGAAAATGAGTTTTTGATCATTAATCTGCTTCGCGAGGTTCAATGCGGTTTGAAAATCTTGTTTCGCT
Organism: Candidatus Poribacteria bacterium; assembly: GCA_963663765.2. Classification (GTDB taxonomy): domain Bacteria; phylum Poribacteria; class WGA-4E; order WGA-4E; family WGA-3G; genus MSPOR6. The sequence goes on from CAXXUA010000005.1 coordinate 1,238,192, forward strand.
TCCGCAACTTTCCCGTTCTGTTTATTCACAATTCCTTTGCTGATAGAAGCGGTTGCATAATCTGAAATAGCAGCGTTGTTGTTTCCAAGTTTTTGCATCAGATCACCGCGACTGTAATATACATCAGGATACTGAATAGTAATGGCTATTGCTCTATTATAATCCTCAAGAGCATCTTTGTGTCGTTCAAGAGCTGCTTTAGCTTTACCGCGAATATGATAAGCTGAAGCATAACGAGTATTGAGTTGTGTGACTATGTCAAGATCGAGAATAGCCTCTGTATATTGTCCAACTTCATATTTCGCACTGCCGCGATTGTAATATGCCTGGATATATTCCGGTTTTAGTTTTATGGTAGTATCAAAATCTGAGATGGCATCCACATATCGTTTTAGACTTAACTTCGCCTGTCCACGCTTATGATGAGCCAAAGCATCATCAGGTTTTAGTTCTATATAGGCATTGTAATCCATCACAGCAGCATTGTACTTATTGAGATAGTTTAGCATGATAAATGCGCGCCTGTAGTACGGAAAAGCATAATTAGGATTTAATTTTATAGCGGTACTATGGTCCGCAATTGCGGTATCATACTGTTTTAGGTTTTCGTTCGCAATTCCACGATTATAATAATATGTTGGATTATCAGGATCAAGTTTCATGGCGATCTCATAATCTGAAATCGCAGCTTCATATTGTCTGAGTGCTAATTTAACATTCCCGCGATTGTTGTAAGGAAAAACATAATTTGGATTTATTTTGATCGCAGTATCAAAATCTAACATCGCATCAGCGTATTGTTTCGCACTATACTTTGCTCTGCCACGATAGTAGTAATATACAGGATTATTAGGATTTATTCTTATAGCAGCATCATAATCTAAAATGGCATCAGTATGTTGTTGGAGGAAGCGTTTTGCCTCTGCACGATACAAGTAAGTAAAAGCATCATTAGGATTTAGTTTTATCGCGGCATCATAATTTATGATCGCGTCTGCATACTGTCTGAGAAATCGCATGGCATCACCACGGTTTTTGTAAGCCTCTACATAATCGGGTTTTAGTCTTATGGCAGTGTCATAATCCGCAACCGCACCCTCTAAATCACTGAGGTATCGTTTTGTAAAACCCCTATCATTATATGCTTGCGCGAAATCAGGTTTTTGCCTGATTGCAGTATCAAAATCTGGAATTGCACTCTTGAATTGTTTTAAGCGTAACTTGGCTCTGCCACGATTATAGTAAAGCGATGGTTCATCAGGTGTTAGTTTTATTGCAACATCGTAATCAGCAATCGCTTCCTTGTATTGCTTGAGTGAGAACCTAAGATGACCACGGTTACTGTAAGCCTGCACAAAATCGGGTTTTAGTCTTATGGCATCAATATAATCCAAAAGAGCAGATGCGTTTCGTTTAAGGTTTTGCTTCGCATAGCCGCGAAAATAATATGATGCGAAGTTATCAGGATTGTAGAAAAGTGCTGTTGTCAAATCGTCAATAGATGCAGCATAATCCCCTTGATCAAAGTGAGCTTTTCCAGATTTATAGAAAAACTCAGCGGATATATTCCCAAGTTCATGATGTTCCCACAAAGGTTTGATATGTTTTGCCCGAATTAGTAGGGCAATCAGTGACTCTGATGGAACAACAATAATACCTCCTCTCATGTTCCAAACAGGATTTAAGCCTACGCCGATCACTTCCCCAACTTTATTTAGCACTGGACTCCCACTGTGTATCAATGGGATTTGCGTTCTTATTTCATATTGCTTTTCCGGTTGTATTCCTTGCCGACTCATGATGTCCCCCTCCGTGAACACACCTGCCGAGTCTTTTTCGTTGCATCCAGCAATATATACTTTTTTGCTTGTTGCAATAGTGCTGCTGTCACCTATCGGTAGCGGCGTTATACCAGCTGTTGTAACGCGCAGCAGCACCAATTCACTTTTCGGGTCTATTAAAACGACGTTTTCTATCGTATAGATTTCATCTTCACCGACTAATTTCGCAGTGCCTGTCGCTGCACCTATTACTACGTCGGAATTGGTCACAATCAGTGTGTCTGAGACAAAGAACCCATTCCCGATACTGATTGGCTTATCACTGTCATCCTTCATCTCTAAAAAGACTGTAGCATCTAACGCTTTTTCGCTAATCTTTTCGGATGATGCTGTAATGGTTGCAACGCATATTAGTAAGAATATGATAGGAATTATGGTATATCTGCGCATAATACACCTTTATTGAATGTGAAGGATGGAACACATAAGTATATTTGTGTGCATGTGTCTTAATTATATTATGCATTGTGGTTATTTTCAAGGTTTTTATTGAGTGTATACAATTTTTGACTTCTTTGAAACAAGGTATCCAATTCACCGCCTACAATGAATTTCGCTGTTGAATGACAAATCCTTACTACATCACCAACTTAAATAAACAACGCGATAATCAAAAAACAACCCCAAAATACTTATCACAGATGCAACGATTACATCCCCAATCACCAGCCCAATAAAAAACGGGATAGCACGCCGATATAACCGAACCCCACCTGTTGAAAGTAGTATCCTTTTTACCGTCCAACTGATTAATAGCGGAAACCATAGCCCAGTAAACGTCCACCAACTTGATACAACATAGCCAACAGGATGCAGCGGAAACTGAATGAATCGCCACCGCAATAGCAGTAAACTGATAGCAAAAATAAACCCACCAGCAGTATACACCATGCCACCGATATTTGTGTCGTTAGGATTGTGTAACCATCCTGCAAGTCGATTGAATGCGGCGCGGGCATACCAAGAACGCGCATTCTCTAAACCGACATGATACGAGAGGTGCAGATGTCCCCACGCAGCCGAAAACGCACCAACTATAATTGCAATTGCTAATACCCATAGCAGTTGCGTGGCATTAAATCGTGTTTGATGTGCAAGTTTCAATGCCTCTAATTGATGTGGCATCGGATGTGCGCGGTAAGACAAATGGTTCAACCAGAAGAATAACGTCATCACTGACAAATTGCGATTACCAATACGACGTGTCCCGAACGCATCTGTCAAGAGCAAGTCTGGACCGGCATTGTATAGATCGTGTGCAGGCGGTCCCAACTCGGCACGAATACGAGTAATCGTAATTGACATAGCAAAATATATCACAAAAAATAACGCTGCAAACCATAAAGACATGCCAGCTTTCAGACAAAAAGCCAAAATCAAAATGAAACCTAAAACTGCACCGACCACTGCTGTTTTGTAGCGTAACGCTTCACCCGCATCACTATCAGTCGGGGAACGACTGCGAAACAAGGTTTTCAGTACTCCCTTCACATGAGAACGTCCCATCCACAACGTCCAGAGAAATAGTGCTATCCAAACACCGCGGATCTGTGCCATCTCTCTCGGAAATCCGATGGCACTGCGCCACCCAAAACTCTGCCCAACGATCCTTTCAAAATGCCAAAACAGGTGAAAAAACCAGCATGAAAATCCCAAATCCAACGGAATCAGAAAGCCAATCCCGATGGCAAACGGAAAGAAACTGATGCGGAATCCCGGTCTATTCATAGCACTCCACGGACTTTCGGTAAGACGAAAACTATGATAAAGCGGAATTGACGGGAAAACAGGATTAATTTGGTGTAAACTATAGAGAAGATTCAGAAGGGCAGCAATGCTTAACCCAACAATCATCATGCGTCGATTGAAAAAACGACTTTTGCCTTGCGTGATTTCAAGTGGGAGCTGCGCAATCGGGTAGGTGAGACGTTCATGTTCCTGCCACTGCTTCCGTAACAGCACATTCAGGCAAAGCATCGTTACACCGATAACAAGGCAAAAACCCACCCAAGTAAGGGTTGGCACTAACCATGCATTCAGGTGTGCTTGAAGATAGAACGTGGATTCGCCTTCATAGAAACCGCGTAATACATCCCGATTGCTAACAACAAGCGATTCTGGAAGATGTTGATGAAAAAGTTGTGACCATTCGTTTTCAGGGGTTGCGTACCAAAACCCATTGCCCATCAACGGTACCAGTACCTGCAGCATGTCGCGACCTGCAAAAACGGATGCTTGACACAGCATGGCATAAATTGTAAGCAACTCCGTTTGTGTCAACGCAAGTGTGGGACGTAACCGACGTAGGAACGAATTGATCGCAACGAGGATGAGCAACGTAAACAGCACATTAAACAATAACGCTAAACTCGTGGGACGATTAGAATCCCAGATATAACTCAGGTGTAATATCCAGTAACTATTAAGCGGTATAAGAGCAATGCCAATTAACGTTGCACGTAACGTGATAGGACTTTTCACTGGAGACTTCATAGAGAGGAAAGAAAAATGGTAATGGCGGTATTCGGGTTCGTTGTCTTGATTCTGATAGGTGGTGGCGTGCTGGTTGCCCGGTTAGCAACCGTCGCAAAATCCAAAGGTGCTTGGGTATGGGGTGTCTTTATTCTTATCCTCCTTATCTGTATTCCACTTTTTCTGTTAGGTATCTGCGTATGGTTGCTGAACTTCTATAATATAGATTTTGATTTTTTTGAGAATTAACCCATATTCGTTGGTGCTTCGTCTGCACTTTCTACCTTTGCAGAAGCGGGAGATTTCCCAGCTATGTAGAGAAACCAAAAGGTTAACCCAATGGCAATGACAATCCATATTATACCCCACAACTCTGTGGAAGGAAAAGTTATTTCTGATAACATCCGAGCATCTGAACGCAAATGCGACCTATCCAAAACATCACTTTTAATGTCAAGAACAGCATAGAGGCAACTTGACACACCAATTATCTTTAATACCCATTCATTCACAATCACCGGCAAAAACATACCAAAAAGAATTAACACTGCACCAAAACCGATACCAAACAGATAAGTAAACAGATTGGAGCCAAAACCGATAGTAATCGCTATCATTCCGATGCCGATCAACACACTCACCGATTTGCTAAAACGTGTTCTTGCTGCCAATAACAGGATAATACCACCCCATATCAAACTACCAAGGTAACCAGCAGTTAACACCCAAAACCTCGATCCGCCATAGGTATATGCATGTCCGCCTTGTTGAGGATTAACCTGAAATTCACCAAATTTGCCACCAGTGACAACACCTGCAAACCCATGACTTATTTCGTGCATAAACACAACGAAAATCTTGAGCGGATACATTACCACTGTATTCCACAATAGCGCGATACCGATAAATATTAGTAATAACGCAATATAACGTTTAAATAATTCCATTATTTTTCTCAATAATAATTCAGTAATTCGCAGACATACCGCAATAAACGAGTTACGTCAATAATTAGGAAAGTAAGATCAATGCCAATGTCAGAAGCATTCAATTGTCCCTATACATCTTTGTAGGAGGGGTTTGTAACCCCGATGTGTTATGCTTGTTCTCTGAAATCGGGGTTACAAACCCCTCCCACATGAGTCCATTTCGGACAATTGAATACCTCTGATACCTAATGTCAAAATGCTTGCATGTTGAATGACAATCTGCTATAGTATATCACAAGTTATGTAAATATACACGCAAAAAGTGATGGTTTACACCACAAATCACGCTTATCGGAATAAAAAGAAATGAACACATTCGGTCACCTTTTTCGGATTACAACTTGGGGAGAATCGCACGGCGGAGCGGTCGGTGTAGTGATTGATGGATGTCCTCCACAGATTGACGTTGATAAAGACGCAATACAATTTGAACTCAATCGTCGGAGGCCGGGACAAAGTCATCTCACGACACCGCGGCAGGAAGAAGATGTCGTTGAAATACTCTCTGGCGTGTTTGAAGGTAAATCCCTCGGAACACCTATCTCCATGCTGGTGTGGAATAAGGACGCGCGCCCCGCTGCCTACGAACACCTGAAAGATCTATACCGTCCCTCGCACGCCGATTATACCTATCAGCAGAAATATGGGATACGCAACTGGCAGGGAGGTGGCAGGGCAAGTGCAAGAGAAACCATCGGACGCGTCGCTGCGGGGGCAATCGCAAAACAGATATTACACATACATAATAAAACGGAAACACTCGCCTATGTCAAACAAATTCATAAACTTGAAGCCACAGTGGATACAGATACGGTGACACTCCAGGATATTGAAGCAAGTCCAGTCCGATGCCCCGACCCAATCGTGAGTCCAAAAATGGCGGAACGTATCGATCAAGCACGACGCGACCAAGACTCCCTCGGTGGCATCATAGAATCTGTTTGCCGTAACGTGCTAGTAGGTCTCGGTGAACCCGTTTTTGACAAGCTCAAAGCAGATTTAGCAAAGGCTATGATGTCTCTCCCCGCAACGATGGGATTCCAGATCGGGTCCGGATTCGGCGGTATCACGTTGACAGGTTCTGAACACAACGATGAATTCTACAATAATTCCGGACAAATTCGCACCCGCACAAACAATTCTGGCGGCACACAGGGAGGTATTACAAACGGAGAAAATATCGTGTTCCAAGTCGCTTTCAAACCGACAGCAACAATCGGGAAACCGCAACAGACTGTAGATAAAGATGGAAACGAGGTGACACTGCGAGCAAGCGGACGGCATGATCCGTGTGTGTTAGTCCGTGCTCCCGCTATTGTAGAAGCGATGGCAGCACTTGTACTAACAGACCATCTGCTTCGACACAAGGCAAAATCCTCAGAGATAAACCCATGGATGGACAAACAATCATAACAACACACGATGTTGATGAACTGTTTATCTCTACGGTTGTTCGGTTGATTCAACGGCGTGCCTTCCCAAATCTGCGTAACATCATCGCGAAATCGCATTCAGCAGACATCGCGCGATGGTTTCCGCGCCTACGGACTGAAGAAAAAAATAACCTATCCACACTTCTAATTGAAGAAAAACGGATGGGAGAGGTCTTAAGCGAACTAAACAGTTCAGAAATCAATGAGTTTGTTACAGAAACTGAAGCGGAGGCAGTGGCAAATGTCCTGCGAACTATGGAAGCAGACGATGTCACACGCATACTCTCTGACTTACCAGAAGAAAAGAAAGATGAACTACTTACTTTCATTGAAGGAGAAAACTCTGAAGGCATAGAACATCTCCTTGAATACGAGGAGAAAACAGCCGGGGCAATTATGTCACCGAACTACTTCGCGTTACGTGAAGAAACTACTGCAGATGAAGCTACCGAGATGATTCGCGAACTCACTGAAGTAGAAATACCACCGATCACTTTCTATGTCTATGTCGTTAACGAAGAAAATAAACTTAAAGGTGTCCTATCATTACGGCAGTTGGTGCAAACAAAACCAGATACACCGCTCAAAAACTTAATGACAACGAACCTTTATACTGTTCACACCGACATGCCACAAGAAACAGTTGCGCGGGCAGTGGCTCGTTACAACTTACTTGCTATTCCGGTCATCAATAGTATTGGACAACTGGTCGGTATTGTGACAATTGACGATGTTGTTGATGTTATTCGGGAAGAAAATACAGAAGATATGCTAAAGATGGCAGGCACTGGTGATTTGGATATCACATCACGTTCCATCTTTAGGAACACTCGAGCCCGATTACCGTGGCTACTTGCAAGTTTTGGAGGTGGTCTACTCGCTGTCTATGTCATTGGCATTTTTGAAGAGGAATTGAAAACAATTGCAGCTTTAGCCGCATTCATTCCCATAATCATGGGAATGGGAGGAAATATCGGAACACAATCCTCTACCATCATTGTGCGAAGTATCGCAATCGGTGAGGTAGACATAAAGGACACATGGCGAGTACTATGGCGGGAATTTAGTACAGGCGCATTACTCGGAACAGTTTACGGTGTCTTGCTCGGTGGGATTGCATACCTCTTTCCTCAATTTCGAGAGTATGCGTGGAAATTGCCAGTTGTTGTGGCACTTGCTATCTTCGTGAACATGATGATCGCAGCTACGGTAGGCACTATCATTCCGATGTTTTTCAAACGTGTCCGTATTGACCCCGCAGTTGCAACAGGACCTTTCGTTACAACCGCTATTGACGTCATTGGTATTTTTACATACTTCTTGTTAGCAAATATTTTCCTTTTTTAGGTTTTAGAATAAATGGCAACAGCAATAGAAATCAAAGGTATTGCACCTGACAAAACCATGAAAACTTGTGCAAGACAGATTATCGTGAGTTTTTACCGCGAGATGATGTCACACAAAACAGGTGCAATTGAAGGAGCAGATATAGAATTTGTCCACGATATGCGTGTCGCTTCCCGAAGACTGCGTGCCGCAATGGACAATTTTGCAGATTGTTTTCAAAAAGAACCTTTCAAAAAACACTATAAACAGATAAGAACTATTACACGGACAATGGGCACTGTACGTGATCTTGATGTTCTCATCGCTCGTTTTCAAAATGAGTCACAGACACTAACAGAAACAGAACAAGTTGATATTCAAGGATTGATTGAACACCTGCAACAGCAACGAAATGAAGCACGACAACCGATGTTAGCATTGTTTACTGAACTTGATGCAAGCGATTTTGAAATAGAATTCTTGACATTCTTTAAGGTTCATGAATGAAATGGCAAAACCGAAAAAAATCACGGGACTCAAGCCGAACGGTAGTTTTCATGAAAATGCCCATATAATTCTACCGCAAAAGGTTCAAGAGGTATACAGTTGGGAACAGTTTATCAGAGACCCCACGCACCGTGAAGAATTACACAATATGCGGCTTGCGGTTAAAAGACTTCGGTACACTATGGAATTTTTCGTGATCAACTATGACAAACAATTCCACGATTTTCTTGAAACTATTATTGACTTGCAAGATATACTCGGTGACATTCATGATAACGATGTAGTGTTAGATACTCTAACTGTGTACAAAGAAAACCATGAAACTTCCGCTTTGTCCGGAATTGAAACACTAATCGCACGCATCTGCAAAAATCGTAACGAAGATTATCAAACATTTCTCAAAAAATGGGAACAACTTTCAGAAGATAACTTCAAGCAGAAATTACTTAAAATAATTGCGTCATAAAAAAAATCAAATATAAAAGAGAATTGGAAATACTAAAATGAAACAGATAAATAAAAACACAATAGTCAACCTGTCAATACAAACGAGTATTTACTTAAGTATGTCACTTCTCCTAATCAGTTGCGGTTTTTTAGGTGGAAATAGTCAACCCGATATTGATACTATCTCCGACCAGTCACTTTATGTCGGTGAAGAAAAGCAGGTGGAATTCAACATCATTGATGATGATGCAAATGACAAACATGCTATCAAAGCCACTTCAGACAATACAAATGTTGCAATTGTCACAGTGAAGAGTACATCTCTGATTACTATCTTAGGTACAGCACCAGGAACAGCGACTATCACATTACTCGCCAGAGACAATAGTCAAGAAGATAACGCAGAATCAATGCCAATGGTGTTTGAGGTTGCCGTTAGTAAACCCTCACCTACTGTGGCTGAAGAATTAACTTTGGAAGCTCACTTTTTAGTTTCTATTAGTGAAATCATGTATGCTGCAGAAGAAAGATTCACGCCACCACAATGGATAGAATTGCATAATGACAGCACACAGACAATTAGTCTCAATGGGTGGACAGTGACGATACAGAATCAAAACACACCAGATTTGACCGAACCGGAGAATGTGAATGTTGAGTTCACCTTTCAAGATGATTTCTGGGGTGATGCACCTTTGTTACTTCCGAATGAAACTGTTTTAATAGTTACAAACGAAGCTTATGGACGCGAGAACTCTACCGACCTTTCTGAAAACCAGATCTACGACCTCAGATGGCGGACAGATTTACGCTTTGGCTTATGGGACACAATGTTGAGCGTAGAAGCGTTTTCCATAAAACTGGTTGATAATAGAGGCATTCTGATAGACGAGGTAGGTAATTATAATGGAAACAGCCGGCAATGGCAATTTAATCTCGAATACAGAGGTATGACAAGAGATGGAAACCGATGTTCTGTTCTTCGTCAATATATCAATGGAGTTGCACTTGATGGCACACAAAAAAACAGTTGGATTCCTGCAGTAATTGCAAATCTAAACCAGAATCAACTGACATATTATGGAGATGATAACGATATAGGTTCACCCGGTATCCCACCAGATACATACCAGTAGATAATTTTAGTGTTTCCTCGTCCCAATTTTAAGTTAAACTGTAGGTTGTTTTGTAAAAACACAATTAATAATGTAAAGTCAATCGAAACATCTGTTAATAAAGGAAATAGAAATGAGCACGAATGTTGTCGGAGTAGACATGGGCGGCACCAAAATACTCTCAGCCGTTGTTGATGGTGAAGGCAGAATACTTGGAACATCCAAAATTCCTACAAACGCGAAAAGCAATACAAACATCGTTATTGATAGAATCGTTGATTGCATCCACATGGCTATTGATGAATCCCAAGCTGACACAGACTCAATCAAGGCGATCGGAATTGGAGCTCCTGCGGTGCTTGACCCAGATACAGGTGTTGTCATCTTTGCACCAAACCTTGGCTGGAAAAACGTGCCACTCAAATCAGAACTTGAAGCACGCATCAACATTCCAACTTTCGTCGACAACGATGTAAACGTAGGAACACTCGGTGAACACACATTTGGCGCAGGACAAAACGTCCAGAATTTGGTCGGTATTTTTGTCGGCACAGGTATCGGTGGCGGTATCATTCTAAACGGACAACTTTTCCACGGGGCAAGCAAAACAGCAGGTGAAATCGGACATATCATCGTAAAAGCAGACGGCCCCAAATGTGGATGTGGAAGACGGGGTTGTTTAGAAGCACTTGCAAGCCGAACTGCTATGACAAAACAATTGCAAAAAGCAATACAGAAAAAAAAGAAAAAGAGTATTCTCACAGAACTTACTAATGGCGATCTTGAGTTAATTCGTAGTGGAACTTTAGCTAAAGCACTTCGTAGCAAAGATAAACTCACACTAAAAGTATTCAAAGATGTCACAAAGTATCTTGGGGTCGGTATCGGTTCTATCGCGAATTTCTTAAATCCAGAAATGATTGTGTTAGGTGGCGGCGTTGTTGAAGCTCTTGATAATAAATTTATTAAAAATATCCAAAAAGCTGCCAAGAAATACGCACTACCCGACACCTTAAAAAATGTCCAAATTGTAAGTGCACAACTGGGAGATAATGCTGGTGTACTTGGTGCAGCAGCACTCGCAAGACAAAGACTCAATGCGAGATAGTCTGTTATGGTAAATCTTGAGAATAATTAGACACTTTCGTTCCACGGTAGGGGCGGTTTCCTAACCGCAGCAGGGCAGACTGTATAATTAATAAAATAATTTACCATAGTTTGTATAATGAAGACTGAATAATTAGGGGAGGACGGTACCATGTTAGTTGATGATAATAGAGAAGAACATCGGATGATGATTTTTAGCAACGATAGCAGCCTCGTACAAGACCGACTAATCGTTAACAACAAAACTAACGAATGTGGAATCCTTGCGCAGAAAGTGCATGAAGACTCCTATACCGTAACCCTATATGCATTACTGAAAGATTACGGCCTCACACCCGTTTTTCGCATCAAACCGCGCATCCGCTTCCACCGCTCTAACTACGACAATCTTTCATCAAGTGCACCGCTCCAATATAGCCTCAACGATATTATCCATTTCGCAGAACTCAAGCGCGGAACAGTTTTAATGGAGAAAATTGACGATACGAAGTTAGCAGAAATACTCGGAGACGCACCTACCCTCGTAGGAATGACTGATGATCCCGCTTTGCAGCTCGTTTCACAACGTGATGTCTCTCTCCGCAACCCACCTTTCAAAACGAAAACAAAAGTTTTTGGTAAAAGCCAAGACGAAGGCGTGGAGGAAGCAGGCATACCCATCGGGTCATTCCTTGATGCACTCAATCAACCGCAACGGACTGAGCAAATATTCAGAAAATATTCACGTGGAAGCGAGTTTGCTCGTGACTTGCGAAAGGCTTTAGAATGCTACGAAAGCTACGAATTCCAATTCGGTCTTTATTCCAGATATGAACGCCGAGACTGTGTCTTAGCAGGTGGCGATACGGAAACCAGCGGATACTACAGAGCAACCTTTGACCCATGGACCGCACTCGGATACATCCGCACCAGCGATAATAAACAGCAATTTCAAATCTTAGCACATGAACGCGGCACCCGATGGGAGCACAAAGTGATGTTGGAAAAACTTGATGCTACAACATTGAAACGACTCTCTACTGAAATCCCTATACTCCGAAGTAAATACCTCATCGGACGCGTCTTATCCAAGAGTCAAACAGCATTAACACGTTTGGCACAACTCCGTAAATCACAACTCAACTTGACAACCGATTTAGACACAGGATATACGTTACATTTAGAGATACCTATTCCTGAAAAACGCTTCTCAGTGATAGACCATCGTAAAAAATTACGAGCCTTGTTTAATAGCAAAGGAGATTACCGACTGCATCCTCTCAATGGAGAATTTGTTGAACAACATCTGAACTTAGCAAAAGGTATCCGAGACGGTGTCGTATGGACACTTGACAATGTTGACCTGCTATCAGGACATCCGCCATTTACCGATAAGGACGAGGAATTCCAGATTACAAAAACGCTGTATCAAAACAGATTTGTTGTGCGATCCGCAGCCGAACTCCGCGAACGACTCCCTACAAATGGATTTGAGAAGTGCTGGAACGAATCCATTGACGAAGGAGGTTATACAATACTTAGCCACACAACTGGCAGAGTCTATGCTGTGAATTATAGTCGGAAGATAACCGGTAATATCCAAAAAGGCGAAATTAAGAAAGACGAGGCAACACACTATTTCTCCATAAAATACTTAGGAATAGACCCCTCGCACGCAGAAATTTCACACTATGAGGTACCAGCGGAAGCACAACGCAGTTTCTTTGACAAACTTTTCCGACGAGAACCTATCCCGCCTTTCTATAGCCAACTGATGCAAACCGAAAAACAGGTCATCAACGAAATAAAATCACTCGCACGCTACTGCAAAGACAAGTTGAAGATTTCATAAACATAAAGTATGTTGCAATTAAAATATTAAAAATCAAATAAGGAAGTGAAAACTCATGATACGATATCTTGAAGTTAAGGGACTTAATAATAAACTTAGCCAATCATTTGAGTTCAATGAGGATTTGAACATCATTACTGGAGCTAACGGTTCAGGCAAGACGACATTGCTAAAGTTAATATGGTACCTTATCAGCGGACATTTTGAGCAAATTCTGTCTGAAATTCCGTTTTCTTCCCTTTCAATTGAAACCGATACGTTTTCTTTGACTATGGTACAAAAAAAGACTGACGAAATTGAACTAACCTCGGAGTTTACTGACAAAAAACCGGTCCCAAAAACTATAAATATAGATCCAAAAACTAAAGTGATTGACCGAAAGAATATAGATGAGGTGAATGAACTTGAGAAGAAAATTGCTCAAACAACAAAGAGTAGTCTATTTTTTCCAACGTTTAGAAGAATTGAAGGTGGCTTTTCTAACGATCCAAGAGATATAGAGGATTCAGTTGGAAAATTGCTTCCAGTATCAGTGCCAGAAATGCTTCAGATTTCAATGTTCCGGTTTTCATCTGAGGTGTCAGTCAATGGACACAAATTCATCGCTTCGATTTCAACAGAAGATATAAGCGAACTGCTAACACAAAAATACGCGGATATTTATGAGGAAATCAGCAACCTTCAGTCGCGGGTATTGGAGGAAATTTCGCAAAAGATACAAGAAACTTCGGATAGAGAAAAAGAGGTTGGAACTTCTCAAGATGCTCCTACAGTTCTTGATGTCATCCAGCAAGTTAATGAGGAACGAAATCAACTTAGTATGCCATTTTCAGTGTTATCCGAGTTGACTAGGAAAATTCTACAATATAATGCAATTCGTGTTACCGGACGGGTTGTTCATGGAGAAACGAGTGACGGAATTACTTTAGGGGAAGGGAAAGATGGAATTACAGTTGGGAAGGCGAAGAACGCTATCTTTTCTGATAAACTTTCTGCCGGTGAAAAGCAGATGCTTAGTTTTTTGTGTTACAATGCCTTTAGTAAAAACACGGCGATTTTTATTGATGAACCAGAGCTAAGTCTCCACGTAGATTGGCAGAGTCTCCTCTTACCTACTCTGCTTGAACAGTCAACAGGCAATCAATGTTTTGTTGCGACCCATTCACCATTCATCTACACCTTGTACCCGGACAAAGAATTTTTGTTAGGTGATACTCGGGGATATCAAGGAGAAACTTAATGCCAACACCGAATCCAATGACGGTAGACCGCTTAGTCGGTGTTTTGCGAAGTTCTCACAAACCGAATATTGTGGTTGAAGGAAATGACGACGTGATCATCTATCGGGAATTAACTAAGAGAATTGGAATCCTTGAAGTAATTTTGCGTCCCTCTGGAGGAAGGGATAATTTACTACAAGTCTATGAGCGAAGAAATGAATTTGGTCACATACCCGTCGCTTTTATCGCGGATCAGGATATGTGGTTGTTTTCTGGTATTGAACAAAGTTACGAAGATGTAATTTGGACAAGCGGGTACAGTATTGAAAACGACTTGTATTCAGATGCTGATTTGGAACGTTTGTTAGATGAAAACGAAACAGCGGAACATCAACAAATTCTGGATTCTATCAGCATCTGGTTTGCATTTGCAGTTGAGGAATATTTAGCAGGAAATTCTCCAACACTTGATCTGCATTGTGACGAAATGATCCCACCTGGTAAAACTGAATTGGACGCGGGTTTTTGTACGCGTCAAAGTTTTAGCACTCCTAATCCAAATCGTGTTCAACAAATCAGATCCGCCTACAAACTTCTACTTAGGGGAAAACAGCTTTTCCAGTTACTGGTTCGTTTTCTGAGCAAACCTGCCCACGGTTTTGAAAAGGCAAATCTTAACGATTATGCACTTTACAACTTGGTACTTAGGATGCCTGAAGCACACACTTTGTTGGACAGATTAATGGAAAAAGTAAAACGCAAAATTGCAGCATATAACCCAACTCCCTAAGCCCTAATTATATCCAAACAGAAGGAATGCTGATAACAGATGCAAAACCGCAGAAAAGTCCTAATCACAGGAGCAGCAGGCAAAATTGCTGGTAGAATGCTGCCCCCATTCCGCGAACGATACGATCTTGTCCTACTCGACATAAAAACGAAAAACCGGGATGGAGAGGAAGTTGAAGGTATTCATGTTGTCGACCTGAGCAACCCTGACCGCGACCTATACAAACACTATTTTGAAGGTGTTGACGCAGTTGTCCATTGTGCATGGAAACCCGGTGCATTTGAAAGTGAACTCAGCAACATTCAGATGGCATTCAATATATACCACACCTGCTGGGAAACGGATGTACGACGTGTCGTTGTCTGCAGTTCTAATCACGCAGCAGACTTCTACGAACGTCTCATCTGGACAGGTAAATGGGATTTCGTAACACCAGATATGCGTCCATTATCAGATAACTTCTACGGATGGGCAAAAGAAGCGTATGAACATCTCGGTTTTGTTTTTGCAACAGGACATAGGAAAAACAAAAAACTACAGAACATCCAAATACGAATCGGCGCACCGCGCGAAACAGATATGAACGACATCACAGCAGACAATTACCACAAAATGCACCGCGCACTTGGCGCATATTTGAGTGTTCGAGATCAGGTACAACTCTTTATCAAGAGCATTGAAACAGAGAATATAGAGGACGAAAATGGCATCCCATTCCAAATATTCTATGGTATCAGCGACAATTCCCATAAGTTTTGGAGTATCACCAACGCACGAAAAGTGATAGGGTATGCCCCAGAGGACAACAGCTCTTACCGTTTCGCACAACGCATAGCTGAAATACTCAAACAGAGAGAAGAAAAATAATCTAAATAGAAATATTTCCCACTTTGATGAATACAACAGCAATTTCAACACTCATAGAAAACAAAATCACCGAAAAGATATTTCCTGGCGCTGTTGTCGCAATCCTCAATAAAGACAAAGTGATCTACCACGCAGCTTTCGGACAGCGCATCATAAAACCGAAATGTGCCCCCATGCTCCCCGACACGTTGTTTGACCTCGCTTCCCTAACAAAACCTATCGTCATCGGAACACTTGCTATGCTGCTGGTAGCATCCAAAGACTTATCGTTAAACGAACCAGCACAGACATATCTACCCACATTCAAACGTCCACACATCACATGCCGTCACCTACTCACGCATACCTCCGGGTTACCTGCTTGGAAACCACTCTATATAGAAGCAGCTTCTCCAGATACCGTGATAGAACATTTGAGGGATATGCCGCTTGAATCAGCTCCCGGTGAGAAGGTGACCTACAGTTGTTTGGGATATATCCTGATGGGAAAACTCATCTCCACTATCACGGGAGAACCTTTAGACAATCTGGCACACAACGCCATCTTTAAACCCCTCGGCATGAATCGAACGCAATACAACCCACAACCTCAAATGCATGACAACTGTGCAGCAACAGAAGATTCAAATAGCTTCGAACGCAGAATCGTAAAATCGGGACAACACGGTCGTTCTTATCGTGGACACAACTGGCGTGAAGGTGTTATTATCGGGGAGGTCCACGATGAAAATGCCAATTTTCTGGGAGGTGTTTCAGGCAATGCAGGGTTATTCTCAAATACAAGAGACCTCACCACCTATTGTCAGATGCTACTTCAAAATGGTGACAAACTTTTGTCCACAGATAATATCAAGGCATTAGCAACACCACAGACACCCCCCAAAGAAACCGAACAACGGAGTATTGGATGGCACATCTTAGCTGACGGATCAATGTATCATACCGGTTTCACCGGTACATCAATCCGAATTGATCTTGAAAAAGGGATCGCTGCTATACTGCTTACAAATCGGGTCCACCCAGATGCACAACGTACTGGCATCATAGAATGCCGTAATCAATTCCACAGGATAGTCTTCGGATGATAAAACTCGGTATAACCCACCTCCTAACCGAAAAACGGGATTGGTTAAACAACAAAACTATCGGATTGATAACAAACCACACCGCTGTTGACGAAAAATTAACCCACACAATTGAACTGTTGGAGGAATTCAATTTAGTCGCGCTATTCTCACCAGAACATGGGTTGTGGGGAGCAGCACAAGATGGCGTCCAAATCAAAAATACAAAGTTATATCAAAATCAAAAGAATACCGACACAGAAACACAAACACTGCAGGTTTACAGCCTATATGGAACTGACACTGTTCAATGGGTTGAAACACTGCAGAATTTAGATGTTGTTATCTACGACATACAAGATGTCGGAGCACGTTATTATACATATCTTGGCACACTGCTGGAAGTGATGAAAGCCCTTGAAAGTGCAATGAATATAGGTAAATGTGTCGAATGTATAGTAGCAGATCGTCCAAACCCTATAGGCGGCACTCACATAGAGGGACCGATGTTAGATGCCGCCTATACTTCTTTGGTAGGACCATACCCTATTCCTGTCCGTTATGGACTGACAATCGGTGAAGTCGCACAGATGTTCCATACTGAACAAGATTTCCGCTTTCCACTCAAAATTGCTCAGATGGAAGGTTGGCATCGACAACTGTGGTCCGATGAAACAGGATTCCTTTGGGTACCACCTTCACCGAATATGCCATCTCTTGATACTGCCACACTCTATCCCGGCACTTGCTTATTTGAAGGCACAAATGTCAGCGAAGGACGCGGAACAACAAAACCCTTTGAATACATCGGTGCACCGTGGATAAATAAAGAAACATTGATAACAGACTTATATGCGTTCAAGTTTAAAGGTGTCCTTTTTCGTCCAATTGTATTTACACCGCAATTTTCAAAGCATAGTGGAGAGACGTGCCACGGCGTTGCAATACACATCACTGACCGAAAACTGGTGAAACCTATTGATATTGCAGTCATGATGTTGCAACTGTTGATAGATAAACACCCTAATAACTTTGAATTCCGAGAGTCACATTTTGATAGATTAGCAGGAAGTTCGGAACTTCGTGAAACACTGTTAGCACGAACCCCTTGTGAAAACATTATTGAGTCATGGTCATCTGACCTTGAACAATTTCAAGAAAGACGAAAACCTTATCTATTGTATTAGTTAACTGAAAACTAACAAAACAACTATTATGAAACCATTTTACGAACTAACACAAAAACAAAAAAAGAATGTTGTCGGACTCATGAGCGGCACATCTGCGGATGGCGTAGATGTTGCACTTGTAGAAGTAAAAGGCTCCGGTCTGACCACAGACATAGTATTAATAGCATTTGAGACAATTCCATATACACCTGAAATCCGCACGAGGATATTTAACCTTTTTCGCGTAGAAACGGCTAGTGTAGACGAAATCTGCACGATGAACTTTCTGATAGGCAGACTATTCGCAGAAAGTGTTATGACGGTATTAGAAAAGGTTGGCATCACACCAGAACAGGTTGATCTCATCGGTTCACACGGACAAACCATTCACCACATGCCCACAGCAACAACACCAGCCACTTTACAGATTGGTGAGCCTGCTGTGATCGCACATGAAACAGGCATTCCAACCATTGCTGATTTCCGTGTCGCAGATGTCGCCGCTGGCGGTGAAGGCGCACCACTGATCGCTTATCCCGATTATCTGCTATTCCACCATCCCACACAGACAATCGGTCTTTTGAACATCGGAGGTATTGCGAACCTCACAGTGTTACCAGCAGGTAAAGGGATTGAAGCCGTACACGCGTCAGACACAGGACCAGGGAATATGATTCTTGATGCATGTGTTGAAAAACTTACAAACGGTGCAAAGCAGTTTGATGAAAATGGGGAATTAGCAAGACAAGGTAAAGTCTGTGAAACCCCTTTAACACAATGGCTAACTCATCCTTTTTTCGAATTGACACCACCGAAAACAACTGGACGTGAGATGTTCGGAACAACGTATGCGGATACTTGCTTGCAACAGATAATGGCACAGGATATTTCCAAATATGATGGACTCGCAACGATAACTGCACTCACAGTTGCAAGTATATCCCGATATTATACGGATTTTGTTGCATCCAAAACACCTTTGGACATTCTGTACGTCAGCGGTGGTGGCACGCGAAACCCACTGATCATGCAAGGTCTTGCTGACGCATTCACACCAATCCCAGTTGTTGATATTGCAGAAAGGGGTGTTTCAGGCGATGCAAAAGAGGCAATCGCTTTTGCTATCCTTGCTAACGAAGCAGCACACGGTAATTTTGGGAATGTGCCAAATGCAACAGGTGCATCATGCAACAAAATCTTGGGCAAGTTTGTTTGTCCGTAATCACTAAAACTTGACACGGAGGGAAATGCGGTTATTGATACCTAAGTCCGGTTGTCGTTGATAGGCGTAGTCTACATGAAACGCTGCCCCCGTAACAAATCGGAGTTGAAGTCCAGCACCAGCAGTGAAAAACATCGCGCGGGAAGTGCCGTTACGACCATCTAACCCGCAACGAAGTGCTAACAACTCAAAGAGAATATACTCTGCTCCCGCATGGAATTCATAGTCGTTACGGGTATCTACATCAGCAGCCAAAGTGAGTTGACTGCTAAAAACAGGAAGCTTCTGATGGTAGGCGATGCCTATTTTGAAACGCGGCAAAATTGTCTCTGTGTGAGGGGTTTCATCTGCAGTGTCTGGTGGTGTGTTCCAATACAGTTTCGTTGTGAGGAAATCACTCGCAACAACTCCGAAAGAGAATGCAGCCGGTCTTTCTACATCCGTTTTCAAGAGCATGCCAATATCACTCCCACCGCCAATAGCGTTCGTACTCCGATACGCATCAATATAGAGCAGTTTCAGACTGGCACCGAAATGAATAGACATATCTCTTGGCAAATTTGCGAAGTTTCGCGCCCCACTCAGTAATATAGCATTGCTCGTATTACTAAATGTACCAGAGACATAAGGACGATTGTTAGGTCCAACAGGCTTGCCGGCAAGGGGGATACGCGTGAATGGAATATCATCCACACCGACACGTAACCAACTAATACCGAATGTCATTTTTGAAGAAAACGGATAGATATAACTTGCCACATCATACGCAGCAAGGTCGGCAAAAGTGGCGTGCATAAAGTTAAATTCGTGATGTGTCAACTGCGAAATACCAGCTGGGTTATAGTTGGTAGTGCTCGCTTCATCTGCAATGGCAGTAAAGGCATTTCCCATACCTAAAGGTCGCGCACCTGTTCCCAACGTGAGAAAATCTGCAGTATATGTTACACCATCAGCTGTCGGCAACACACCATAAAACAATAGTAGATATATAAAAAGATATTTTTTCATGTTGATGTCTATTTCAATTTCATCATTTTCAAAATGTGGGTCTGGTTTTCTTCACCATCCGAACCTTCAACAATCATTTTTCCGTAGTAGACTCCATTTGCAACCTCGTTGCCGTCACTATCCTTACCATCCCATTTTAGTTTGTTAAATCCTGCCCCTGGTGGTTCATCTGTTTCCAGTTTCCTTATGAGTCTTCCGGTAAGGGTATATATTTTGACAGTGAGCGACTTAGCAGGTCGCGTTAAGTCAAATACCACAGTAGTTTCCCGAGAGAAAGGATTTGGGAAATTCAAGGGTTCCACTAATTGTAGTTTGCCGTGCACCTGGAAACTTACTTCACGTTCACTCGTATTTCCATCAAGATCACTTGCAATGAGGCGAATTTGATATTCGCGAGGCTCAAGTTGGTGCGAATTATATGTCAACACCGTTTGCTTTGAACCTGGATGCTGCGTCAATCGGTAGTCTGTTTCTGGGATAGTTTCATATTCACCAAGCCGTCCTAATGCAAGCTCAAATGGACGCGTGATATAGTCAATACCACGTGCATCAGAAAGTGTTGCCTGAATAAGAGGCTTATCATCAACCGGGGAACCAGTAACAAAATGCTGTTGATTACCGATGGTTAATTGGATGTCGGGTGGGATTGTATCTTTACTGTGCAGACATGTAATATGCCCCAAAAACGCGGTTGTTGCTTGGACAGTTCCCACCATAGAAGTATCAAATAGGAATCTGTCCCCCGCAGCAAAAGGTGTAGGTCCCTGCGTAATCAGCAGATTCAATCCGTACTCGCTGTGTTCAAAAGGTTCACCGACTGTACCATATATGGAAGTTCCATTCTTTGTTAAGACACCTGTGTTTTTTCCTTCAATCTGATACTCAGTTGATGAAACAAACATGATGAGCCATGTATCTTGCGGAATTGTTGTCTCTTCAGGCAAATCAATGTATTGAATAGTACCATTTCCCCTGTTTCTGTTGTAAAAAGAGGACACATAAGATTCCGTAACATCCTCGCCTCCTTCAAGTTCGGAAATACGGAAACGCAACATATCACCAAATTGAAAAGGTGTTGCTCCAAATTCAAAGTCAATAGTAAAATTTAGGGATTCAGGAAGTAGTGTCGTTCCTGTTCCGCTAAAAGATACAATCGGGACCCCTCGTGCTACCTCTTCTATACGTTTATTATCTGATGTTGCCACCTCATTGGTTTCCTCTGGCATAAATAGCAGGCGGTATGTGCGTGCAGTCTCCATGAGGATTATCCATGACCCTATCTCCGCTCCATCCGTTGAAATAACAACATCATTAATCCTACCATCACCTACGTTTTCATTCCGGATTCGGGTGGCACGTAAAGATGTGTAAATGCTACCGTTAGATCGTCTCTTAATTTCAGAATTCAGCTTTGCCCAATTTGCTATAGTATCAAGCCAAAGATATGCGCCAATGCTCTTGACACGTTCTTCTAATGCCGTGCTAACGTTTCCTTCAACACCTTCCCCCTCGTCTGACATATCCATATCACTACCAAACAGTTCACGTATGATCTGCTGCTGCATTGCAGTAAAATCAAAATCAAGTTCAACGGTAACTGGTGTTTGGAGTTCTAATAAGTTCCCCGCAGCATCGTTGAGATGTACAGAATAACCAAGTAATGATGGATGAGTCGGTAGTGCCACAGTACCCAACATACTGTCTGCCTGAACTCTATTTTGTTCACTTTTTATATCAAGAAATGGTTCATTCAGTGTTGTTTCTCTTGCGTTTCCTGTTCCACCAATAAAGTAATCAGAAGCTATTTCTACAGAATCTAATACTATAGGTTGTGTTGTGAGAACATAAGGTTTATTCTGTAAAACACCTGATGGACTACTTATCCGTAAGCCGCCATCAACACTCTTCACACTCGTTTGTTCTGCACCGATAATACTACTGGAAACTGTAAGCTGTCTATATCCAATATTATCTCTCTCATTATTTTCAAGCACTTTACCCGGTTTATCAGTTTCATCAAAAACCGGATCAACGAACACAAACACGTCATGAACACCGATACGCAGGGATACAGGAATAGCAACTGTAGCAATAGGATTAGTGTTGAGTGGGTCGGGTATATATGCATTAGAACGTTGATATAGCGGATTACGGATAACCCAGTCGTTTGGTTTTATCAATGTTCTACCAAGTAGATTTGCATCATGATCAATGACACCGTTATCATCTGTATCAGGATTTCCGCTAAAAAAGACAACTTCAACCTCAACTTCAGAAAGTCCTAACACATCAAGCAATTCGCTATCAGGAATATCAACATTTTGCGAATTCACGGTACCAGCAACTTCAATATCAGCAGACAAATACTGCTCATACGAAGCATTTTCCTGTACATCCAAAGTATATTTAATCTGCTCATTTAATGTCCCACGTTTAGATACTACAGAAAGATTAGGGTACGTATATGGATAGAATCTGAAATAATCGGAAAGGACAATAAACCCATCCGTATCCGTGACCTCAATATCGTACCTAAAGGCGGAACCATCTGTCGGAGCAGGCAAAGGTTCAGGCACCTTCCACCACCTTGCTGTCGGTGTTAAAGATGATGTTGATTCCGATGGCTCAAGTAAAACCTTTTCCCGAATACCTGTTTTTGGATGCCGCCACTCTAATACGACAGAAACTGTTTCCTTCTTATCATCAGAAACCTGTACCGATATTTCGATCATGTCCTCACCTGAAGACGTTGTAACAACTTCAGGTTTGATATCAAGTATTTTGGGGATACCGACAGTAAAACTATCTCCACCAACAGCGATCTCGGTGGCATTTTCAGCATAATACTCTAAATGTCCATCCCCAGTTGAAATGTTTTCTGGTACTTCTATCCCCACTGCAGGATAATTACCTCGGTTTACAGAGATCGTCTTTGTAACAATAACATCACCAGTGTAATACTCTTGCGGGTTACCATTCTTGTCTAAACCAACCGCCTGTTTACCGGGAAAAACAGCTTTGACTGTGAGTGTTCCATCAAAATTGGTATTACGCGTGAAAATCTTCCGCTTTTCAGCAGCATTGTAACGTGCATTCTGGATGAATCCAGCAGAAATCTTGAGAGTATCACCTGGTTTTACCGTCTTCGTCTCAATAGCAGGCAGGATTTCATAATCCGCCATGGCGATCTGCATAGCGGGGTCACCAAAGAGCGTGTATGCCGACATCACATCAAGTTGTCCCGTGCCTTCCGTTAAGAGAAGTTCAAGCTTAGAATCAAAACTAAGCGGACCGAGTTGTCGGATATTACGTTGAAACAACATATCAAAAATAATTCGGTTGAGTGCCTCATTCCCAAACCCATAAGTTAGCCTTGTCGCACTGAGCATCGCTATGATTCCCCCTCTCTCTTTGCGAAGTAGTTTTTCCGCCATACTCGGCTGTCCAGGGGAATCAAAATAACCGTTATAACAACTCAATACAAGCATAAAGGGAAGATGTGTTGTTTCTTCAACCTTGTCAACCGCATTGTTATCAAAAATGGATTCGTGCGCCCAAACAATTCTCCCACCATGTCCTGCATATTGGGCAATTACCGCTCCCTCTCCTAAAGCGTTAATAATTCTATCTTTTGCAATGTGTCGTGGTAGGGTGTCATCAAATTCTTCCGGGTTTGCTTGCACTTCATCAATTACATCTTCAAGATAGATTTCTACGGTTTCATAACCCAAACGTGTATGGTCTTTGGCGATTTCATTGAGACTCTGTTTAAAGATATGATCACCAATATTGCTAACTTCATCATCTGCCACAGATATGACTCTTCTGCGCCAAGCACCGTTAGGCGTTTTCGATTCGTAATTAATGATCTTATCAACGACCGCATCTGCTTCCGCTTCATTTTCAACAGTCATCCTGCCGACATAAAAATCAACAAATTCATCATAACCTGAAACTGTCGCAAACCAGTGGTCCGTTGAAGTCCGACCAAATGAATCCGTTGTAATATAATGTGTGGGTATATACCCCACAAGTTCCGGGGGGTCAGGATAAAGTTCTTTATCAATTCCACGAAAATCGTAAGTACCATCACCGAAGATTACCAAATATGAGAGAGCAGGTGAAGCCCAATTCTGATACGCGTACGTTAAAAAACGTTTTATCCAAAGTGGATGTACGGTCCCGTCACCGAATGTGTTATACACATCGTTGACATCAACAACTTTAGTTCGGTACCCGCCGCCACCTAAACTTGAACGCCAGTTTGCTAATCTTTCAGCAGATTCTTTATATCTCGGATGTGTAAGTACAAGATAATCCACACCGTTCAAAGTACTTTTCAAATCACTCGGTGGAACAGTTTCTATCCGAACCGGTGTCAAGATAGCAGGTTTTGAGACAGCAATAAATTCTGTCGTCCGAGAATCTGGTACTTGAAAGGTCGCAGAGTAAGTACCATTCGGTACAACCCGAAGATCACCAGCATTTAATGCTCTGAGTCTGTCACGCATGACATCGTCTATAGTATGGTGCGTAACTTGAACTCCCTGAAGTCTGGCTGTAAGTGTGTTCCCATCGGTTTCAAAAACAGAAATCTGCGGATCAAGAAACCCATCAATGCGAAATTGATGGGTAACACCTTGTTCTTCACTCTTATCTTCCATAGTAGGAGTACTAAAACGAAGTTTATCATTAACTGCTAAAAAAAGACGTGTATAGTAAACCCAAAATCGGTTGAGATAGATATGATAGGGATAGCGGGTTGTGTCTTCTTCAAAGGTGTCGTCAACACGCGTTAGAGATAACACATTCATTTCACCTTGTGATGCGTCCTTGAGGTTATTCCATGCACGAAGATTCTTAGAAAGGATCACTTGTGCTTGTTGTTCCCAACGTGCAAGGTCAATCTTTATACTATTTACCGATGCCAAGATTTGGTGCGATACAGGGGTTCCACCTTGTAACACAACCTGTATTTGTGGTGTATCAAAACTCTTGGCAATGTCATAAAGTGGGAAATTGAGACGCATTTCACCAATCTCACTGGCGTTTTTTATTCCATCCCAGTACCAAAAGTCTAATGCGTCAAACCACTTATGTTTATCGCCTTCTGAAGCATCATCCGGATGGACGAACTCAAGATTGTTACTGAGATGATCCTCCTCAAAAACAACACGCGACCGAAAAGTTGGCACTTGCACAGCAGTTGTGTCGCTTGGACTCGCTTCTATTTGTGACACGCGGGCCGTATGTTCACCTTCAGAAGCAAGCATCAACCAATAGATGTTCCACAATGTATACGCGTTTTTTTCATAAGGACTTACTGCATCAGTTGAACTGTGTCCCAAGAAATATATTGCATCTTCCACATCAAAACTTCCATCTACTGCTCCACTGACGTATATTGGTATTTCTCGATCTCCATGTTTCATACGGAGTTTGTCAGGATCAACGCCAACCAAATCTACTCCCCAATCCGCGCGCAAAGACCCAGCTGTGACTTTATAAATACCTGTATCGTCAACGAAGAGCTTATAACGAGTCTGGAGTGATTCCTCAATCAAGCCCGGGGCTGCGGGAGCGGCAGGAAGCGATCCAATTCTCGCACCAAAAATCTGGGAAACATCAGAATGAACGTTAAATAACTTGCCGTATTCTGAATAGTTGAGAATATGCTGAGCAAAAGTCTGCTCAAAAAAGGAAGAAGATCGTTTTATGCCAGTTGACGTAGCGTTAAATACACCACCTGCACTATGTGAACTTAACTGTGTTTTGAAAGGGATAGTGACTGACAGACTACTATAAGACCGAAGTACACGGGTTTTAAGATTATACTGTACCGGATGCAACGCTAAACTGATGACGCGTTGAGAACGGATGTAACCATCCATCTCTATTCGGGCAAGCACAGATGGATATAGCGGAGTTACAACATTAGAGGTTTTTTCTCTATTATTTACAAGAAGCCTTACTCCATTTTGATTTTTTGAAGGACCTGCCGTAACAGAAATAGCCATGTCGTTCAGGTTTACATCAGGCGGAACAGCCAACAGCACACGCGTAACCGGTAATCTTGGATAACCCGGTTCCTGAAGCCATTCGCATTGTGTATATCGCACTGTGTCGTATGCAATACGCTGTTCAGCACCTATTATTATTGTAGCATCGGGTGTAACTTGTGTAACCTGTAATTGTGGAAGCTTAAAATTAACAGTAATCCCATCCACAGAAGTCGCTTGGGTGAGAAAATCCTTGTGGTATTCTGATTTTTTTGCAACGGCAGTAAAACTAAAAACAAAGAATATTAATGCTAAAATGAGACTGTAAGTGGATATAACACGCACTGACATTTTGGGGTGGGGCATCAAATGACGCACTATGACATTTAGCAATGTAAAAATGTTAGACATACACGAACCTATTGAACCGTCATTTCAAATTTGCAATTGTAAATATAACTAAACCCTGAACTACTGTAATAGTTGTCTCTCTCATATTGATGTATTGCCAGAAATAGGATTATCCGGAAATAGAAAGTATTTTACATACTATCCGGTAACGCAATATCAGACAATGCCGACGCATTGAGGGCTTGCTCAAAAAGCACATCAAGCACTCTAACGTCCTCAATCTCACTTATCTCATTGACAACTGATTGAGGGACATCAGTAAATTGATGCCACAGCAATTTAAGCACCGCTGCCTGTTTGGCTCGAATCACACCTTGTTTAATGCCCTGTTCAATACCCTGTTCAATGCCCTGTTGTATAAATGCTTCTGCGCCTGTCATGTTGATATATTTAATCCTCTAAATTAGACAATCCCTTAATGTTTGTCAGGCAACTCAATATCAGACAATGCCGACGCATTGAGTACCTGCTCAAAAAGTAAATCAAGAAACTTCAGTTCCTCAATCTCACTTATCCCATCAACTACCGACTGAGGAATATCAGTAAAGTGATGCTGCAACAGCTTAAGCACCGCTGCCTGCTTTTCTAGGATAACTCCTTGTTCAATTCCTTGTTCAATTCCCTGTTGTATAAGTGCTTCTGCGCCTGTCATAATAATGTTTTCTACCTCCTTGTCTTGTGTATGTGTTCGTAGAAGTTGTATCAGTTTTTCTTGTTCATCATCTGGTCTGCGAAAAATCACGAGAGAATACAGATATAAAATCGCTTGTTTGTGTTGTACTGCCTGCTCAGGAGGCAATGTATCCAAATGTGAGAGAGCTGCGCGCATCGCTTCATGTATAGATGTCTTGTCTTCATGCTCCTGCTGCAACACTGTGAGTAACCAACCAAATGGATGTCCTGTTTTCGTCAATTCATCAGTTTCAGTATCCTTCACACCAAGAAATAAAGTGTCAAACGACGGCACAAACCGCGATAACACATCAGGTACATCCATGACCGCAGTAAGTGTCAAAGGCATTTGCCATCGTTGTTCTCCAGTGTAATAAACAATTGGCAGGATCGGACGCAGTCGCCACTGGTTTCTGGGCAACTTCAATTCCTCCATTTCACGCCGCTGTCCATCCCAGATTTGGCACATATAATATAACAACCGAAACCCCATCAGCGGGTCCACCGATGATTGGTGTTCTAAGAGAATAAAGATCGTCAGGTTCTCTGTTGAAGAAGCATTGCGAAATGGAACGCTAAACACCATATCAGATACGACATCACGTAACCTATCGTCTACAAAACTCCTATTCAGTTCCTTCAATTGGTCAAAGTCAAGGTAATCCACCAATTCTTGTGCAACGATCTCAACTAAACCCCGAACATTCTCTTTTACCTTGAACAACCACCTTGAGCTTTTATCCGGATAATGTCCGATGCGAGGATCAAATAAATCACGTATCTCTTTTGGAACGCGTCTCTCTGTTTCTGCTTGTTGCATCCAACCTCCTTGCTTACACTATATTTAAAATAACATAATCCGAAGGTGAATGTCAATGATGTATAGACAACGAATTAACGTTAAGCAGCAGCAAAACACAACCAAATATATTTTGAACAGCACTAAACAGTCAAAATAATCTTCCCAAAATTACGATTTGCTTCCATATACGCATGCGCTTCACGAACTCGTGATAAAGAAAACATCTTATCAATCACAGGATGGATCGTGCCTGCTTGTAATACTGGAAGCCAACGTTCTACAAATCGATGTGTGATAGCTATTTTTTCATCAAGAGAT
Organism: Candidatus Poribacteria bacterium; assembly: GCA_963663765.2. Classification (GTDB taxonomy): domain Bacteria; phylum Poribacteria; class WGA-4E; order WGA-4E; family WGA-3G; genus MSPOR6. The sequence goes on from CAXXUA010000005.1 coordinate 1,266,802, forward strand.
TGAGAACGCATGACAGACCCGATAAGCTGTAGGCGCTTGCGCATCAATGTCCCTAAATCTATCTCTGCTGTTGAACCACCCATCAAGCCAACTTGCAGCAAACGCCCCTTCGTTTTAAGTATTTGTAAGTTACGTGCAAGATAGGGAGAACCGATAAAATCTAACACAACATCCACACCTTCTCCATCTGTCAACCTTTCAATTTCAGCAACAAAATCCGAATTCTTATAATTAATACCTGCTTTAGCCCCCAATGCGGTACAACGTTCAATTTTCTCGGATGTACCTGCAGTGACAAAAACACGCGCCCCTGCATGAGTTGCTATCTGAATCCCCGCAGTACCAACCCCACTTCCACCCGCGTGGATCAGAATCGTCTCATCTGCTGAAAGATGTCCTAATGTAAATATATTCTCATTTGCAGTAAAAAAGACTTCTGGAATTGCAGCAGCCTCTTCAAAACTCCATTCATCCGGTATCAACATCGCCATGCGACAATCAATGACTGCTTTTTCCGCATAACCCCCACCACCGATAAGTCCAAAAACCCTGTCACCCTCATTAAATCCAGTGACAACTTTCCCAAAACCTGACACTGTACCAGCAATTTCTATACCGAGAATGTCAGATTCACCGAGAGGCGGCGGATATCCGCCACGTCGTTGAATAAGGTCCAAGCGGTTTAACGCAGTCGCCTTGACATCTACCAATAACTGTGTGTCTGCAGGTTGAGGTGCAGACACCTCAACTAATTGCAGGACTTCTGGTCCTCCATCACCTTCTCTGATAATTGCTTTCATCGTATTTTAGTTGTACCCTATTTCTGTTTTCTTCAATATATCTTCGGATAAATTCTGTGTGTAACTACAACTTTTCGTGATAAACAACGTCTAATCTTAACAGGACTTACGCACCCAACGGTAGGCGGGGAATACCTAAATGGCATTCATACCGTTGATTTGGTGCTTTGTAAGCGCGCCGGAAACCTAAAAAATGCTGAAAATTACATCGTTTTCGTCTTAATTCTTGATTGGATCATCAAAACTGCGTAAGTCCTGCTTAATACTTAGAAATTGGCAAATAAAATAGAATTCCCAAGGAGCACAATAATGTCAAAAGAAACACAACAGAAAAACTTGTCTCGTCATTTCAATCCAGTGAAGGCAAAATTAACCTATATGGACGAATGCTTTGGACAGTTGCGAAACGGCCTTCCCGAAAATAAAGAAGATTATGTTGCAGCTGACAGGTTAACGCATTCTTATGTCAAAAGCTGCTTCCTGATGATTGTACAACGGGCAGTAGACATCAATAACGCTATAATTGAATTTAGCGGAAAGACACCACCATATCAAAAACACCAAGGTTTTCGCGTCATTAAAGAAAACGGGGCAATAGATGCTGACACACTCATGTTCTTTGAACATGCCTTAAGTTGTTACCAAAAAATCGCTAATCCGTATGAAGGACTCTCACCGCCTGAACTCTATGATATATCCTCAGAACTCCTGAAACACGGTAAAAGTTACACACATCAGATAAAAGCGTTCTTTCAAGATGCCGATCCAACGACAGGAATTGAAACGAATTAGATCCTATCCATAAAACAAGGCGGGCTAAAGTTATAACTTCAGTCCGCCTTATACATTGCTGCGACATCTAAAGTAATGTAATTCTAATCAAACTTTACTCTCCCGCCAGAACCTATCAATTCAATATCGGGTTTTCGTAAGATCTTCTCTTCAGGTTCTCTCTCCAATCCAGTTGGATAAAGTTTATAAGCAATTCGTTTCGGTAAGTGTAGTCCTAAATCAGCTGTCATCTCCTTCGGAGTCTTAAAAATAATTTGTCCACTCCTCTGGGTTTGATAAGCAAACCAATACTTCAAAATAGTGAGAATCCTATTGTTATAAAGCACATTTCCTGAAGCAACATCTATCACCTTAACACGTACTTTCCCAGTTATTCTTTGCCGAGTCCGAATGTAAGTAGACGTTCCGGATATACCGGTCTGCCTGCCCTGACGCATCAAATGCTCATTGTATTCCCGACTTTCAATCCTCGGTTTCGAAATCATACCTATAATGATTATGTCTGCATTCAGAGCTTGACCTACTTTTGCAGCGAATGCAGGAGAAGCATATACCTCTTCCAAGGTAATTCCGAGTTCGTCAATTTTCTCGCCTACAGGACGAACCTTGTCTGACTTGTCATATAGCCATTCAATGTCTTTTAATTCAAGCTCCAAATTACTTGCTAAATTACTGCTAATTCGTCTGCCAAGGTTCTTTGTTTCATCATCTTCAGACATAAAAGGGGCAACTATAATTCGTTTTGCGGGACTAAAATTTGGCGGTGTGTCAATATTAATCTCACCGCCACCGAAACATCCAGCAATTGAAACGAGGAAAAGGGGTATTAGTAGAAAACCAAAAAAACGCATAATATTAATATGCCTCCTTAATTAGACTTTTATTATCCTTTATTACATCATGTGTCGGTAAGGGTTTACAAGTGCACTTACCATGCACACTACTATTTAGATGGAAGCAAAACCCCTATGTCCACTAACCGGTCATTACATTCAGCACAACCCGCCTATTTCAAAGAGTTTAGCATAAATAGCAATTATAGTCAATATATTTCATATATCACAATCATGAACATACAGAAATCTATTTTTGGCATCTGAATGTTTATGCAACCGCTAAAGCGCGCACTTCTCCGAATTCATGTGCTAACTTCTCCCAAGATCCACCATTGTCTTCACTCAAGAAAAGCTGTCCACTCACGCTACAAGCAATCATCAATCCATCAACACGTGGATTATAACCAAAAGTCCAAATCGTGCTATTTGCAGTCATGCCAATATCAGAACGAGCCCAACGAATTGCCGTTGCATCTCGCACATCATTTGTATCACGCATATAGAAGATACCCCCTTGGTCACCAGGAGGACCATTACCTGCTCCGATAAAAACTTTGGCATTGTCTCCGTTGAGATAGAATGCAGCACGAGTATAAGGCCACGGAAAATGATCACGAACCTTCAATGGTGTCCAATTGTGCATATCCGTAGTGATACAAACATCGTTATTTGTTGCAGCAACAAGTGTTTTTTGCTCACCTGGAACTACCGTCAGTCCATGAATATCCAAGCTGCTTAACCCCTCACTTCGTTCATCCCACGTTTTACCACCGTCTGTGCTAAGCCGCAAACCGTCAATTTCAATACCAGCATAAACAGTCTCATGGTCCTCTGGATCAATAATGATAGTTGTTACGCGTGGAATGATCGGAATCCCTTCGCACTCTTGTGCAAGTTTCGCATCAAGATGCGTCCACGTCTCACCACCGTCTGTCGTTTTGAAAAAAGCTGACGGACAAGTACCAGCATAGACCGTATCAGGTTCAGTCGGATGAATAGCGAGCGACCAAACTTCCCGACTGTCCATGTCACTTGGCATGTGTTCCCAAGAATTGCCACCATCTGACGTTTTGACAACCCCTTTTTCTGTTCCTGCATACAGGACATTTGAATCTGTTGGATGTACGACAATTGCACGTACATCTGCTTCTGGAAATACACCGTTACTCGCGCGCCGCCACGTTTTACCAATGTCGGTGCTTCGCCATATACTCTGGCCAATTGTTCCAGCATATAGTGTGTTCGACATAAATACCCCCTAATTCATAGAAAATAACGTTCCACAAAAAACTATTTTTTTAGGTCTCCTTCGTCAATAATAGTGTCACCGCGTTTGATAACCCATTCTACTGATTCTGTTTCAACTTCAGGTTTTAGATGAAAAGTATAACGATAGATCGTCCGGTCTCCTTGCTGAATATGCGCCATCGGCTCAGCACCAAAAAGTCTACGATTCTGGTAATTTAGTGTCGCAGTCAGTGAATGGATACCAACAGTTTCAGTTGGCACTGCAATAATCTCCCAATAATTCGGATGGATCGGATTCGGTAGCACACGTACGGTATAAGTACCTAAGTTCCCCTCATACGCACTATAGTTATACGTTACAGATTGCTGTGCAAAACTCCTATTATCTACTTGCAGACTTGGCATCAGCAGGACACGCTGTACGGCAGTACCAAAAGTAGGTATATCTAATGATGCAATACCATCAGTCGTTTTTAGCTGCAGTGATTCAACACGCACCTCACCTGTATTATATAAAAACGCAACTTTGATATCAATAGGTGTATTGCGTTGTGTTGAAAAATTAAGGTTTAAACCTTCTTGCCCAGCAGCAGCAACCTTATATTCAATTGCATGCGAACTAAAATTAACAAGTGCCTTATTTCTGCCGTTTACAGGATACACACGATGTGTGAATACCGGTTGAATCACAGGACTAAAACTATGATACTGAAAAGAATTTTCTACAGTTCCAAGTAGACTCCATGTCGTGAGGTAATTCGCAACTTTCCAATCTGCAAATATGTTTGCAAAGGAATTCGGTTTCCCTTGTGCCATCAACGTGTCTGTTATACCCGTAATACCATCTTTCGGATTTTGAACAAGTGCCGCAAGCGTTGATATCCCACCGTAATGATCATGTAGATACAACATAAAAAAGAAAGCAGCCCCATAGTGTGATAGTAAATGTGTATCAGCCATCTGCGTCCAGTCTGTCAATGAAATGTATGGCGTTTTTTGAAAAGCTTGAATATGTTGGTAAAGGTCATAACCACATTGGAACGCCGCATATTCAGCACATCCTTCGTCTACCCAAATTTCCTCCTTAGGAGAATACTTATAGTTGATTAGGTGTTGGAACTCATGGGCAATAACCGCTTCTGCCGTATTCGCGTTTGTAGGATAGTTTTTGGAGTCAATATAGAGAATATCTGCCTCGTTGCTATGTAAAGGACCTAATGTTGTATGATGAAGTATTCCCCGATGTTGATCAACAGGCATAAAATATCCTGCAGTGCCTTGGCTGCCACTTCTATCACGAATATTGAGAATAAGCAAAATAACTTTTTCGTTACCATCAACATCTGGTGGTGAACCGAGGTCTTCGGATAATATGTCATATATTCCACGCTGTGGATGAGCCGGTGTTGACGTATCAAATGCCCTTTGGACTGTTTGTATCGTATGCGCATTAATGTGCACCTGCCACACCGAATCTTCAACAAAAATGTAACAGTGGGTACCACTGCCACGCAGTGTTGCATTGATTGTATATTGCTGTTTTTGGGCAAAGTCAATTGCAAAAAATGGACGTTGGAATCCAACAGAAAGTGTGGGAGCTGCCGGGGTCGTTGGAACTGATATCGTATCGGATGGATATTGCGGTACTATGTCCTGTTTTAGGTGAGGCGTGCCGCAACGGAACGCCTCACCTGTCGGAACTAATACGGTAAACGTTAGAAAGAGAAATGTGATAATGGTATATCGCATCTTTCCTGACTTTTCTTGGTTGAAGACAGCACGATAACATCACTTGGCAAACCTAAAATAGCATAATTGTGTTATATCAAACTATTGCTTGAGTCGTTCCTGTAATGCACTGTTATCAGGTTCAATTGTGAGTGCTTGTTGCCAGATACGGTTCGCTTTATCAAGTTCACCATGCTTGTGGTATGCATCTCCAAGATGCATCAAGACTTCCACATTATTTGGCATCTCTTGGTTCGCATTTTCTAAAGTGGTGACAGATTCCGCTACGCGCCCTTGTTTAAAATACACCCATCCAAGACTATCAAGATATGCCCCATTTTTAGGAAATTTTTGCAAGGCACGCTTAATTAATGCCTCAGCCTCATCAAGATTGACTCCACGCACAGCATAGAGATAACCAAGTGCATTAAGTGCATCTGCATGTGTTGGTTGGGAAGAAAGCACTTTACGGAAATACTTCTCTGCATCCTCAAATTTATCCTTCGTTTGATAGACCGCACCGAGTAAGTATGTGGCACCTACATGGGCAGAATCGTTTTCAAGTACCTGCAAAAATAACTCTTCGGATTTTTCATAGTCTTCAAAAAGGAAATAGACATTAGCTAATGCAAACTGCGCATCTACTAATATCTTATTGTATTGGTTGCGACGTCGTTGATTTTCTGTACGATTGATAATTTCTAACGAAAGGAAAATCGCACGTCCAAGATATTTTTCTGCATCTTGAATAAGTTCTTCTTTATCTTTGCCTTCGCTTGGTGAATTGTCATTTTCTGTTGCAACTGCACGCTGCGCCATTTCTTGAAACACCAAACCTAAACCTAAGTTAGACCTAACGTCCTGCGGTTCTATGCTAAGAATCTGTTGATAAGTTTGCTGCGCCTCTTCCAACACTCTATTCGTCAAATAGAGGTATGCTAAAGATTTTAGTGATCTAATATCATCCGGATTGATTTTAACGACGCGCTTATATGCATCAATTGCCTCTTGTGGTTTTTCTAAACGCTGGTAGAGATCACCAAGACGACTATGAAAAGAAGGTTCAAAAGGCATGATGCGTGTTAGTGCTTTGTAGGATGTCTCTGCAATATCCAATTGACCGTTTTGGTAAGCCAAATTCCCTCGCATGTGGTGTGCCATTATATGTCCAGGATCTAATTCTGTGACTTTTCCTAATGTATCCAATACTTCTTCTATGTTTCTCCCACCTGTATGTGAAGAACGGTCTACCAAGATTTGCGCGAGCTGCCACGTTGCCTGAATATGCGATGGATTTAATTTGAGAGCTTGACGGGTATCCAATTCTGCCCCCCGAATATCCTGCATCAAGTAAAGAAGTTTCCCACGTTTATACCAAACATAAGCAGAATCTTCAGCTTGAATTACCAACTCATCGTATATACGTTTGGCGTTAGAAATATCTTTATTAAATGCCTGAGAATAAACTGCATGCATGAGTTGTGCGTAAACCTGCTTTGACTTTTTAGATGCATCCGTTAATGGTACAAATTCTGGAGACTCAACTGTAATTTCTTCTTGCGCATCTGTTACCAACGCAATTGAAAAAAGGCACATTGCCATGATTAAGATTATTGATATCCGTAATTTTCTTTTCATTATCTTTCTCCTTTGTCAATCATCATCTAATCTTTCCAAGCTTAATCAGAATCCGTTTCAGAGATTTTCCCTACATCAACGAGCGTCTCATCATCTTGTAAAGTCATAAGTCTCACCCCTTGCGTAGTACGCCCAATCTGACGTATGTCACTGACAGCCATGCGTGTTATATAACCTGTTGAACTAATCAAAACAAGTTCATCTGTATTCGCAACTAACTTTGCTGACACTACTGCACCATTCCGCGCTGAACGCTTGATAGCTGTCAATCCTATACCACTACGCCGCTGTGAACGATAAGCTGATAAACCTGTCCGTTTACCATAACCATTTTCTGTAACAATAAGAAGCGAATCGTTTTCATCTGCGGAACAGACCATGTCAACAACAAAATCTTCTTCAGCAAGGCGGATACCACGAACACCTCGCGTACGTCTACCCATACTTCGAACATCCGATTCACTAAAGCGGATAGAATTCCCATTATGACTTACCAATATAACATCGTAGTTCCCATCGGTCAGCTCCGCGCCAATTAAGAAATCGTCCGAGTCTAAATTAATCGCTATAATTCCACTTGTAATACGATTCCGGAATTCTCCCAGTGAAGTCTTCTTGACAATCCCACGTTGCGTTGCCATCAGAATATACTGATCTTCATTAAACTCTCGGATAGGAAGAAATGCAGTGATCGTTTCCGAGTCACTCAGTTTTAACAAATTAACAGCAGCGCGGCCCGCTGCTTGGCGTGATCCTTCCGGTATCTCAAAAACTTTTAACACAAAACACTTTCCAAGACTCGTAAAAAACAATAGAGATTGATGGGCAGTCGCTATTATCAGCTGCTCCAAGAAGTCCCCATCTTTAGGATTACCACCCTTGATTCCAACACCACCACGATTTTGCTTCCGATAAGTATCTATCGGAATACGTTTGATATAGCCAGAATGTGTAAGAGTAACCACCATCTCCTCATCAGCGATCAGATCTTCCATTTCAAAACTCTTCATTTCTGAGACTATCTTCGTACGACGATCATCCCCATGCTCCTCTTTCAATCCCTCTAATTCCGTTCGGATGATGTCAGTGACGAGATCTTCACTTTCAAGAATAGCTTGCAGTTCCGCAATAGTCTCAAGCAGCTCAGCATATTCATCGTTAATACGCTGCCGTTCTAATCCTGTCAACTGACGTAAGGTGAGTGATAACACCTCGCGGACTTGCGTGTCAGAAAACTCAAATTGCGTCTGGAGTTGATCCATTGCTGTTTGTGGGGTTTCAGAATTTTGCACGATCTCAATCACTTCCTCTATATGCTCCAAAGCAATACGGTAACCCTCTAAAACATGTGCACGATGTTGACACCGTGCCAAATCATACTGCGTACGTCTACGGATAACATCCCTACGATGCGCAAGGTAATGGCGCAAAATATCGGGTAACGTTAATACCTTAGGCAGCCCTTCTACAAGGCAGAGAAGATTCGCAGCAAAATAATGCTGCATCTTCGTGTGTTTGTAAAGTTGATTTAAGATAACTTGCGGCACCTCTCCACGTTTAAGTTCAATCACGATACGAATATCTTCATCAGATTCGTCTCGAATATCTGAAATACCAGTAATCGTATTCCCTACTTGATCAACCATCTGTTGAAGCAACAAATTTTTCTTTACCTGATAAGGAATTTCAGTAACAATAATTTGCTCGCGGTCACCACGAGATTTTTCGTGAGTCATAGGCTCAATTTCCACTCTCGCACGCACCGTCATACTACCTTTGCCGGTAGTATACATATCTTTGATGCCTGTTCTCCCAACGATAATTCCTGCTGTGGGAAAATCCGGTCCAGGCATAAATTCAATCAACTCATCAACCGACGCTTCCGGAAAATCAAGAACATGCAACAGCACATCAACAATCTCGTTAAGATTATGTGGTGGAATCTTCGTTGAATAACCGATACCGATTCCATCCGTGCCATTGACAAGCAAATTCGGAAGTAGACCAGGCAGAACAGTAGGTTCTTCTAAAGACTCTTTATAATTGGGTTGGAAGTCAACAGTATCCTTATCAATATCCCGAAGCAGTGTTTCAGCAATCTTTGAAAGCCGACACTCCGTGTAACGCATTGCACCCGCAGGATCATCATCAATAGAACCAAAGTTCCCTTGTCCATCAATTAAGGGATAACGTGTACTGAACTCCTGTGCAAGCCCAACAAGCGTACCATAAATCGGACCATCACCGTGCGGATGAAAATTCTTCATTACCTCACCAACAACAGCTGCACATTTATCGTAAGGACGACTACTCGTGAGATTAATCTCACCCATCGCATAGATGATACGGCGCGCACTCGGTTTCAAACCATCCCGCACATCAGGGATTGCCCTATTCGTATTGACACTCATCGCATACGTGAGATACGAAGTCTGTAGTTCGGTTTCTATTGATCGCCTAATGATGTTTTCTTCTTGCATTTACTTCTCTTATATATAATCGTTATCGGTAGTCAACTGCCAACCATCACTATGCAAAGGTACTCAAGTGTCACTTAAGTACCTTGTGGGAGGGGTTTGTAACCCCGATTTCTTCGGTAGGAGTGACCCAGAGAATGCATAAATGACATTCATACCCAGGGAATGCCCTAAGGCATTCATACCGTTGATTTCTTGATTTACGGGTCGCGAAAACTCCAAATAATTAAGAACATTTTGACAATTGAATGCCTCTACATCACTATATTGTTTGAAAATCCATTTTTAACCAACACATACAATTATGCACCATAAACATCAAGTTCAACTTGCGCTCCATAACGTTCTATAAATGCACGACGAGGACCTACTGTATCTCCACCCATAAGTAATGTAAACATTCTATCAGCTTGTACAGCATCCTCCATAGTTACCTGAATTAGCAAACGGGCATCTATCCGCATTGTTGTCTCTTTTAATTGCTTCGTATTCATTTCCGCAAGTCCTTTGAAACGCGTTAAAGTAAAACCGCTGTTGGCATTTGATGAAAGTACAGAAATAAGTTCTCTAACTGTGTTAACAGTTAGCTTTTCGTCCGATTTATTCACTACACTAAACTGCTCTGTATCCTCCGATGCCGACATATCAAAATCTTCCGGTTGAATACCAAGTGCCTTGATACATTCAATATGCGGTGAAAATTCAGCATGTATCGCGCCATTAGATGTTCTCCGGGGTTGTGGTATTGTAACAACAGATTCCTCAGATATACTGCTTTCCTTCTCAGCATCAGTCTCATCCGAATCACCACCAATACCATTCACATCTGTAACTTCATCGTTTCCGATAGGAAGATCAATTTGCGTTGGTCCCTCTTCTTGTGAGGCAAGCATCTCCATAATCGTATCTACCGGATCTTCTTGCATTGCCAAAGGTGCAACGATATCCGATTCGGATGCCTGTTGGTCATCTATCGGATTCCATAAATATGCTAAAATTTCTTGACGCGTGCGATTTCCACGCACACTTAATTCCGAAAGACGTTTCTCAATAAAGGACAGTGCTTTAACACAAGCAATTGCTTCTTCTTCTGTATAAGGATTATCACGCCGCTTATTCGTTATCTCTTGAGACCCAGCAGCTGATTCCAGCAGATACGACTCCAACGCTTCTTCATCTTGAAGATACTGCAAATGTCGCCCGCGCCTAATTTGAAAAAGTGGAGGTTGGGCTATGTAGAGATGCCCCCCATGAATTAATTGCGGCATCTGACGAAAAAAGAAAGTCAACAGCAGAGACCGAATGTGAGCCCCATCCACATCCGCATCCGCCATAATAATGACTTTGCCATAACGCAACTTTTCCAATTCAAACTCATCTGAACCAATCCCAGTACCAAGCGCTGTAACAATGTCTACTATCTGAGCATTTTTCAAAATCTTGTCCAACCGAGCCTTATCAACATTGATCCCCTTACCCTTTAAAGGAAGAACAGCTTGAAAATTACGATCACGCCCCTGTTTCGCCGGACCCCCAGCAGAATCTCCCTCAACAAGAAATATCTCTGTTTTTGCCGCATCACGCTCAGAACAATCCGCAAGTTTACCAGGCATTGACGCTGAGTCTAATACACCTTTCCGACGAATAATATCACGAGCAGTACGCGCCGCCTCCCTTGCTTGCGCAGCCTGAATACTTTTGTTAATTATACGCTTCGCAAGCGCAGGTTGTTCCTCTAAATACATCTTCAATTGCTGGTTCACAATCCCCATCACAATGCCTTCTACTTCGGTATTACCAAGCTTCGACTTAGTTTGGCCCTCAAACTGCGGTTCAGGAACTTTTACGCTAATAACAGCCATAATTCCTTCTCGAATATCCTCGCCTGTTAACGATATTTTCACGTGTTTTAGCAGATCATTATCTTTACCATACGCATTGAAGGTGCGCGTTACAGCACTTTTGAAACCGCTTTCATGAAAACCACCCTCTGTTGTCCGAATATTGTTCGCATACGAAAATATATCATCCTTCGAAAAACTCGTATTATATTGGATCGCAATCTCTACCCTAACATCATCTATCTTACCTTCTAAATAAATAGGCGTATTGTGGAGAACCTCTTTGTTTTCATTTTGGTACTGCACAAATGAAGCAATACCACCCTCATAATGATATACGGTCTCCTCCTGATCACCTTCCCCTGCTGATTCAACTTTCATTACCCTAAGGTCTTTAAACCGAATACGAATCCCACGATTCAGAAATGCTAATTCACGGAGCCGTTCTTTTAAAGTTGTAGCATGAAATTCAAGTGTGTCAAAAATTTCATGATCAGGCATAAACGTTGTTTCTGTGCCACCGTTTGTCGCCTTCCCAATTACCTCAACTTCTTTTGTCGGTATCCCGCGTTCATACTGCTGCTCATACAATTTACCTTCCTGCGCAACCTGCACGCGAAGCCATTCCGAAAGCGCATTCACACACGAAGCACCTACACCATGCAAACCACCAGCAGTTTGGTAACCAACCTCCGCACGCCCCTTAAATTTACCACCCGCATGAAGAGTCGTCATCACAATCTGAAGCGCAGAAATACCAGTTTCGTGCTCTCCAACAGGAATACCACGACCATCATCCGAAACTGTAACACTCCCATCTTCGTTCAGGGTTATTCTGATCTCTGATCCATACCCAGCACCAAACTCATCAATAGAATTGTCAACAAGCTCCATGACAAGATGATGTAACCCCGCAGTCCCAGTACTACCAACATACATACCAGGACGTAAACGGACAGCTTCCAACCCTTCTAATATTTCAATAGAAGACGCATTATAATCATTTGGCATTATATATATATTCCTTTATAACTTATTGGTTTATCAATTATACCAATTCGGAAGTGTGAAAATGAACAAGGTTTGGATGAACAGCATGGAAAGAATATATCCGCTCGTTTTTTAACATAAAGTTATAATATTTTATTAATTCAATAGTGTTTTTCACACCAAATAGCATTCACTAAAAATCAGCAATCTAAATTTATGTTTTCTATATTTATTATAACACAATTTACCCTTTTTGACAACTCTTTTTTTATCTATTTTGTGAAAATTATTACAATGTTTTTTATTCTTATTTCTTAAACCCTTTTATTTCATTGCACTGCGTAGTAAAAAGCGTTTTTAACGCATCTTTCAACTCTAAATCATTAACTATAGAGGTAGCAACTTCAATCAGTTCTTGCATTTCAGGTGGCACAGATTTTACAGAACATTCAACCAATTCCGACCCCAATTTAGATGTATCACCATTCGGATTATTAGCAGCATTCATTTTCGCAACATTAGGGTTTAAACGAAATTGAACATCAACCACCCTATTTTTCTTCGGAGAACCCACACTCTTTAAACTCATTTCTTCCAACTTACTTTCAAATTTTGACAAAATCTCTGTCTTCATTAGAGACAATTCATGCGCATAAGCAGGATGTGCTACCTCAACATACAAAACACCACGTTTTAAAGAAACTGGATTGGTCTGTGCTGCAATAGTCTTACCAACAACGGATTCCCAAATGTTAAAAACACGACCCTCTTGGATTTTATCAAACCAACCGCGTTCACGCACCATAACTTCTACAACACCATGAGCCTCAACTGTCCTACGTCGTGTATAGAAGCCTTTTATTCCTGACCGCATCACATTCACCTACTTAAATCAACTCTATTCCAATACAATACTTCAGGACTTACGCAGTTTTCTTAATTTGATCAAGAAAATTGATGAAAATGATGTAATTATGAGCATTTTTATGGGTTTCCAGCGCGCTTACAAAGCACGCCTACCGTTCGGTGCGTAAGTCCTGTACTTATTTTAAATACATTTACCATACGTAACGTTTAAATTCAACTAACGATTACACCATCTTCAATCATTACAAGCTGGATATCCGACAACTCATCACCCAACACATCTTTGTCAGTAGCAGTAATAACAGTCTGCGCAGCAACACCCTGTAGATACGCTAACAAGTGTCCCCGCCTTTTCACATCCAATTCTGACAACACATCATCTAATAGAAAAAGAGGAGCGACACCGGTATCCTCGCGAATATACTCCAGTTCAGCAAGCTTTAGCGAAAGTACTATCGTTCTACACTGTCCTTGAGAAGCATAAGTACGTGCAATTTCACGCAAAACCGTTTCACTACCATCTAATGTTTCCAAAATCAACGTAAAATCATCACGATGCGGTCCGACTAATGTTACACCGCGCCGCAATTCATCTCGCCGAACTTGGGACAACGCATCTCTAAAATGATCCGAAAGATTCGTAATATCCGAAAGTTCATTCCCTGAATAACCAAGCCCTGGAAAATACTCTAATAAAAGTCGTTCTCGTCCATCTGTCAACGACAATTGTGTCGACTCTATAACAACACTCAGACTCTTTAAAGCCGCATACCTGGCACCAATTAACGCAACACCTGATTCAAGTAAAAACCCATCCCAAATAGGTATTTCACCAACTGTCCCCTTACCCAAACTTACCCTTTTCAGCAACGCATTTCGCTGTTCTAAAATTCCACGATACCTTAAGAGTTCCTCCAAATACTCACGACTCAATTGTGATAACAATAAATCAAGCCATCGCCGACGGAAAGACGGAGCACCTTTCACAAGATCCAAAGACTCAGGCGAAAAAACAACAACATTGATCTGACCTATCCAGTCTGAACGCTTACGTTGTAACACTCCGTCAGTCTTTAGGCGGAACGCTCCTTGACGCGGTTTCACAACCTCAAGCCGAACTAAAGAATCCAACCGCTTTTCACTACGTAAATAACCTTTAACTGAAAAACCCTCAGATGTATGTCGTATCAACTCATTCGCAGAAGCCGCTCGATGTGATTCACCCGTACAAAGAAAATAAAGTGATTCCAAAAGACTCGTCTTTCCCATCGCATTCCTACCAACAACTAATGCCACTGGTGAATGAAATGTTATGTCGCATTCTTTATAATTACGAAAATTCCGCAGACACAAACGTTCTAAATACATTTAAACCTCATCATCTTTTCTTTGATCTAAATCATTTACAAAATCAACAAAACAACTATAGGGAATCATTTGGAAACGAAATCTATATGGAAGGAATTAAATGTTATATATAAGAGAATCTTAACACTTTTCTGTATTAAACTGAAATGTATTTTCTAATAATTGTTCGCAAATCCTAATTGTATTTCTAATTTACGTTTAAAATTTAAATTGTGACTTAGTAGTAGTAGTAGGGGGTGTGCATAAGTGGATAACTGCTTTTAACCCTTATGGAGACTAATGGGGGAGGTGTTGATAAAATGTGCATAAAAAATGAATTATTGACAATTGCTTAACACAATTAACGGATGTAAAAGTTATCAACAAACTATCAACAAGTTATCAACATTAATTTTAGAGTTATCAACGTTAATTGTAGATAACATGTAATTTTAAATTATGGATAGTTGAAAATGTCCTTGTACAGTCTGCCTTTAAACTATCAATATATATTCCTGATTTTTTCTTTTCACTTATGAGAGTTCACCCGTTAAAAACTCTATAAGATTTCTTGTTTCCTCGTTTTCAAGCTGCTTTTCAACTTGTGAACATGCATGTATTATGGTCGTATGATTTTGCCTATGAAACGCTTCAGCAATATCTAACAGCGACAACTGCGTCAGTTCCCTGCATAGATACATAGCAATCTGACGTGGGAAGGCAATCGCTTTTGTCCGTTTGGATGAAGTAAGGTCATCGTCGTTCAACTCAAAATGATCCGTGACTATTTTCTGAATCGCTGCCGTAGTAATAACTTTTCTACCGGATACGCGTCTGGTGGGTGTGGAGGTATCGTTGAGTATGCTGCGGACAAAGTCAAGTGTCAGTTGCTTTTCTTGAATTGACGCACGCGCTTTGAGACTTACCAACGTCCCTTCCAACTCACGAATATTGCTCGTTACCATTTCCGCAACGTAACTCAGCACTTCGTTAGAAATATCCTTAAAATCCTGATCTTGACACTTTTGCTGTAAAATCGCAAGACGCAACTCATAATTAGGTTTGTCAATTTCAGCAACCATACCCCATTCAAAACGAGAACTTAACCTCTCTTCAAGGTTTTCAAGCATTCTCGGTGAACGATCACTTGTCATTACAATCTGATACGATTTTAAGTACAAATCGTTGAAAGTGTTAAAGAACTCCTCTTGTGTCCCTTCTTTCCGTTGTAAGAACTGAATATCATCAATTAAAAGTAAATCAGTTTCACGATATTTCGCACGAAAATCTTGAGCCGATTGCCGGTTAATAATTGATTCAATGTATTCATTCATAAATGTCTCAGACGTTACATAGATAACTTGACGGTCAGGTTTAATATCTTGGAAGTGGTTGCCTATCGCATGAAGAAGATGTGTCTTCCCAAGACCTACTCCGCCATAGATGAATAGCGGATTATACTCACCACCCGGATTCTCAGACGCAGAAAGGGCTGTCGCATGACATATACGATTGCTCTGACCAACTTTGAAATTATCAAATACATAGTTCGGATTCAATCCCGCATTATCAGAGTTGTTATTTTGCGGTAAAGGTTTGCTATTGCCAGACTCAGGAACTTTCGGAGCCGGCGTGTCTACGAAAATCTCAAACGTACAAGCCGGACTTATCCGATCAGATAACACTCTCTTAATAGAACTGAAAAACCTATTCTCAATTTCGTCACGAGTATAGTCCGATGGAACTGCAATTAAAAAACACTCCTCTGATAGTGAACGCGGGGTAACTTGCCGCAAATATACATCACTGACTGCAGATTCATCAAGTTCCGAAAGTAGTTCTGACCAAAACTTTTCAGGGGTATATCGCATGAGAACCTTCTCAACCTATGATGGGTGAAATCTGAACGAAATCTTTAAAATTCAGATGAAAATAATAATGTGACGTGAACGTGAATTATATCATTTGCAAATTTAATTCACAAGTTAATTTAAGCAAATTTCTTAGCAAAATACCCTCTCTGAACTTAATGTTTTTAAGGGTTTTTCAAAGAGATTGGCACCGTTGAGGAGAACACTTTGTCCACCTGCTATATTAGAGAAAAATTTGACAAATAAAAAAAAATAAGGTATCCTTATTATTTAACGTTAAGATTTAGAAATGATTTCATAATACTGAAAATCTAAGAATATAATGAGTTGCAACTATAAGGGAAAAATAGAAAGGATAACGTCATGAAGCGTACATATCAACCGCATCGACGTAAACGAAAAAATAAACTTGGATTTAGAAAACGGATGTCTACGCGAAATGGTAGAAAAACTATCGCACGCCGCAGAGCAAAGGGTAGAAAAACCCTCAGCGCATAGAACATAGTACAAAACAACCTGAAAGATGCCACGTACTTTTAATATACCTCGTTTTTACGAAAGTCCTATAATTTCTGCTGTTAAGGCATCACGGCGAAACATGGACGCACGCAAAAGAGACCTATCCCCCTCCATATTAGACTTTGGTCCCATCCGTTTTAAAATCGCACGACACTTCGGATTCTGCTACGGCGTCGAAAATGCTGTTGAAATCGCATACCGCGCCCTTGAAGAAAACCCAGAAAAGCGAATTTTCCTACTCTCTGAGATCATTCACAACCCTCGCGTCAACGAAAATCTAAAACACCACGGCGTACAATTTCTCTCTGATACTGAAGGAAATCCATTGCTACCGTTTGACGTGTTAGTGCCTGATGACGTTGTCATCGTACCAGCTTTCGGCACAACTTTGGAAGTTGAAGCAGAACTCAACGCCCGCGGCGTTACACTTTCGTCCTACAACACAACCTGTCCTTTCGTAGAAAAAGTGTGGAAACGTAGCCAAGAGATTGGAAAGCAAGATTATACCGTTGTTGTACACGGCAAACGTTATCATGAAGAAACACGAGCCACATTTTCCCACGCACAAGCCGAAGCACATGTAGTGGTGGTTCGTGACCTTGTGGAAGCAGAAAACCTCGCAAATGTGATACGCGGTGACGCAGATGCTGACTTCTTCTTCAAACAATTTGCTGACAGATATACCGAAGGCTTCCATCCAGATACCCACCTAAAACGTATCGGTGTTGTCAACCAAACAACAATGCTCGCAACAGAAACACAAGCTATCGCCGATTTATTGCGACAGGCTATCATGGCACGCTACGGTGAGGACAATCTCATGGAACATTTTGCTGACACAAAGGATACGCTCTGCTATGCCACAAAAGAGAACCAAGACGCAACACTCGCGCTTATTGCAGAAGGTGGGGATGTTGCAGTCGTCGTAGGCGGGTACAACTCGTCTAATACCAGTCATCTTGTAGAACTTTGTGAACACAAACTACCGACATATTTTGTCCGAGATGCAGAGGAACTCCTCAGTCCAAAACGGATTCGTCACCTGTCGCTTGAGACAAAAGAGGTACAAATCACAGAAAATTGGCTACCGACTGAACATCCCAATGGCACTCCAGTGGACATCGTTTTAACTGCCGGTGCCTCTTGCCCAGATATACTGCTTGATGAGGTGTTGCGGAAAATCGTAGACTGGTTTCCAAATACCCATTCAGAGGAACATGTCCTCGCCCCGTATACGTAGATGTATGCTTTAACAGAACTCTTGGAATAAGAAGGAATATGTCCATGAATGAACAGTATCAATATGTTGGAAAGACACTTACACGAAGTATAGCTGAAGAACTTATAAGAGAGTTATTCACAGGGCAGACTATCCAAAAACAAGAAATAAAGGATGTTGTAGAAGAAACGCATCTACAACGGGGCGGGTTACCATCAATAGCACAACGTAATAATCCTGTCACGCTGGCACTGTGGCACATGGAGTGTGAAGGGTATGTAGAAAAGAATCCTAATCAAGGCACTTGTTTTATAGTTTCAAGGAATCAGGACGCAGACAAGATGGATTCTGATCAGGACAATATTGGTGCTGATATTTTAGAACCAGAAAAGACTATCGGTTCCGGTAAACAGTCAGTCTACCTCTACTATTACCCAGCTTACAAATGTTTAGCTGAAAATCAGGAGAAAAAAGTATGGGAATGCAAAATCGGAAAGGCTAGAAATGATCCTATAAGTAGGATTCTTTCGCAAACACGAACAGCACTCCCAGAATATCCTAAGGTTGGTCTCATTATTAAAACAGACGATCTTAATTTAATGGAAAGGACAATACAGAATATTCTGAGACTGCAAGGCAAGCAAAAGCAAGACTCACCAGGAAACGAGTGGTTCATTACTTCTCCCAGTGAAGTTGAACAAGTGTACGAAACCAACTTTGGAAATTTACAATGAACTAACGCTATACTTCACTATTGAAGTAAATCCTTGGTGTTTTCTATACATTACAAGCAATTTAGAAAGGAGAAAAATTATGTTCATCGTGACTGATGACTTGGAAATCATAAACTTCAATCACTACCAAAATTTAACTGTAGAAGGCGAGGACCCTGGCAAAAGCCAACTTGTCTTAACAGCACAAGATGGTTCCAAACGTGTCATTGCCGAATTTGCCGAATTTGAAGATGCCTATAACCTCTTTACGGATATCCGAGATGCCATCGTAGCAGGAGAGACGTGCTATAGTTTAGAAGGATACCAATGAACAAACTTTACTTCGGCGATAACTTGGAAATTTTACAGCAGATGATGGGTGAACGCACCCATTTCATTCGAACCGATCCATTTTGCAATAGCAAGCGCGAATATAACACCTTACAATAATCCTGTAAATCTTGGTTCAGACAAAATTCAATCATAAGGATTCTCAGATGTCCGCACCTTAATCGCCTCAGGAGTCAACGCACCGAGCGGCGCTTCACCATTTAGCACGCGTTCAAAATCATCCACAATCATATCCGCAACACGCAGATTCGCATCCTTTGTCCTGCCAGCAATGTGCGGCGTATGCACAACGTTATTCCTATTCCGCAGTTCATCATCAATAGGTACTGGTTCTCGGTCATAGACATCAAACGCACCGGCGAGTTCATCTTTGACAATCCGTTCGCGCAACGCAGCCATATCAACAGCATGTGCACGCGTAATAATAACGACCAATGCACCTTTGCGTAGACGATAGATACGTTCACGGTTCAGCAGGTGTCGTGCGGAAGGTGTCGGCGGAACAGCAACAAAAACAATATCCGCCCTATCAACAACCGTGTCCATATCCGCACGTTCAACATCCCATTCACGGAGAAGTTCATCAGCAACAAACGGATCAAATCCCATCACAGTTGCACCGAATACGCTGCACCACTGCGCGATCTTTCGTCCAATCTGACCAAGTCCTATCACACCAATCTGTTTCGTACCAAGATCACCGTTCACAAAGTCCGGATCATCACAGAACTGATGGGCAACGGGAAGTTTCTTCGGTCCCCATATCGGATCGCTCCAATTCCAAAGTTTTTCGCCTTGCGCCATCTGCATGTGCCACTGAGCAGTCCGGCGTAGCGAAGACAAAGCAAGTCCAAAAGCACATTCCGCCACAGATTGCGCCCAAGCACGAGTAGATTCAATTACAGGAATACCGCGCTCTTGAAGCTTAGCGTATGGGATACCGTGTCCCGTGTTGTCTGTCATTGTTCCAACCACTTTGAGTTTGGGCGCATTGTCAATACATGCCTCAGTAAGCCTACCACCCCATTGTGAAATTCCAACCATATCGCTCAAATCCACTTGTTCGTGGATAGGGTCTTTGCTGGTGGTATTGAGAACAAGCGTTACGCCTAATTCCTCAAGCCGTTTGACCATCTGTTCGTGCACGAAGGGCCAAGAACCCTCCAAACCAGGATTACGTGTAAATAGAAATTGGTGTGTTGACATTTAAGAAACCTCCTATGATGTAATGCGAATCTGTGGTGCTGTCGGATACCTACCACGACGATTACCGTAGAGTGTAAGTCCGCCCCTGTTTTCAGCATTGCCTTTCACTTCATAACGGACAGTCAGCATGTCTGCTGAACCACCGTTCAAACACATCTCCTTATCTAATTGGATACGATATAAGTAGCCGTAGTTTCCCAAGTTTTCATGAATATAGGTAAGCACGCCGCGGGCATCCGCAGGACAATCCGGAATTGCCAAAGTTTCCAACGCATTCCCGTTCACAGAAATCGTTACATCTGATGGGTGTTTTTCAGGTTCCGTTTGCCGTGAACCACCATTGGATGAAGATGCCTCAAAAACCAATTCCATCTTTGATATTTCGTCCGGATTGAGTTCTTCTGGCAGCGGTACCAAGTATTCAACATACCCTACACCTTGCGCAGAAAAACGCTGTTCTGTTACCTCAGAACCAGAATCCCATTTGCTCGTGGATATATTACCCGGCAGGTGTGGAAGCGATGTTAACCCAGGCGCGTTCTCTATGAATATCTCAAAATTAATGTAATTGTGAGCAACAACTGCCCCCGTCTCATCGGATACCCAAACATGTAACGTCCCAACAGACGAGTTCATTTCTGGAATAGTAATCTCAAGTTGATGCACCTTTTCCACCTGATACTGCGGAAACGGAATACCAACACTTCCACTCACGCGTCTACGCATCAGTTCACCATCTTGCTCAACCGTATCCAACTGCCAGTGGAGCGTCGTGTTATTCAACGCCTTATGTGAATAGTGGCTGGAATATATATCTGCCGTTACAGTTTCGCCAGGAACGACTGTGCTACCAGGTGGATAATCAATCGCAATAAAATCAAGATTATTGATGTCATTATAATCGTATCCAAATTCCTTTACTGACCGATCATAATTCATAAATCCGTTATGTTCCCACTCAATGTCCTGCAGCTCAGTATAAACGTAGCCACAGATTTTCGGATGTAGACGCAACTCATTTGTCAGATACTTAAAACACCACGCGATATCTTTATCACCAGCACCTGCACCAATGCCACCGTATTCACTATTGATCAACGGCATATCCGTTTGTTCGTTATCACCAGTATAGTTAAACTTTGAACCAGGATATGTCTGTTCTACAACGTTAGCGATATGATCTTTCGCGTGTTTGTAATTATTGATATAGAAATGCCACGAGTTGATGTCGGTTTCTACATGGTCATACAGACAAGGTGAGTTGTCCTCAATAAGACGAGTCGGATCAAGAGATTTCGCATAGTGATACATCTCCCGCACCCATTCTTGGCGATCCTTGTGCTCCTTGTAACCTCCCCCGCCGAGTCCCCACGTTTCATTGAAGTTACACCATGAAATAATGGACGGATGATTGAAATCACGTTCAATGTTACCACGTAACGTCTGTTTAAATCTGGCTTTTGCTTTTTCCGTGTAATGACCAAAGTTGGGAATATCACACATAAAAAGCAGCCCCAATTTATCTGCCCAGTAATAAAGACGCGGTTCATCCATTTTTATATGTAAGCGAAGGAAATTGAAACCGAATTCTTTAGCACGTTCAACATCCGTTCGAATCGCCTCATCTGTCAGGAAGGTATAAACCCCTTCCGGATTAAACGACTGATTAAGCGCACCAAGCAAATATATCGGACGATTGTTAAGATAAATGTAATTATAATCCCCGCCAGGTGCTTTCTCTATGGACACCTTCCGCATGCCAAAATAGGTGTAAATCCTATCAATAACAGACCCTCCTGATACCAACTTCAACGTGACATAATACAGATTTGGCGTATCTACATCCCAAAGCCGTAGTTTTTCTGGTGGAATCTCTACAGTGAATTCAGTTTTTTCTATTGCAGCCACACTGCCACTCATTTCCTCACATTCCCATTGCAATTCGGTCCCAGATGCTATCTCACCATCAACCGACACGTCAAATGTAGCACTGCTATCGTCAATGTCAGGTGTGATAAGACACTGTTTGATATAGGTTGCATTTCTCGGTTCAAGATAGACCGTCTGCCAAATGCCACTCGCACGTGTATACCAGCCTATTTGTTTCCCAGCAAGTTGTTCCCCATGGTCTTGCGCATCATACGCACGCACAACAACCGTCGCAGCTTTGCCAGGTGCAAGCGCATCTGTGATGTCAAACTCAAACGGAAGATACCCGTTACCATACCCACCAATGACCTTGCCGTTAACCCAAACCGTCGTTTCCCAATCAACAGCACCAAACTTCAAAATAACCCGTTTGTTTCCCCAATTTTCTGGAATGGAGACTGTCCTACGGTACCACCCGATCGTATGTCGCGGCTCCCCCTTGTAATTCCCACTATTGATAAGCCCGCCACATGTAATTTCTTCCGGTTTAAGATACGCATTTGTGCTTAAATAAGTCGCACTATCAGCACGTTCCTCTTCTCCCCACGCCGCAAGACTTTCCCAAGGATACGGTACCTGTATCTGCAATGGAAAATCAGCATTATCCAACGAAAACCATTCCTCTTTTTCTCCGACATCGTCCGGATCAAACGCAAATTCCCATGTACCATTCAAATTTATCCAATCAATTCCCTCAGACGTACCGCGCCGAAAATCTGGTCGCGGATATTCTGGTCGTGGTGTTTCTATTCTTGTCACTATCAATCCATCCTTATTATTGTGAATGCAATAACTTTACAAGGACTTACGCACCCAACGGTAGGCGCGCTTTGTAAGCGCGCTGGAAACATAAATAATGCTGAAAATTACATCATTTTCATCACTATTCTTGATTAAATCTTGAAAACTGCGTAAGTCCTTTTTGCCATACATTGTAAGCAATTAGCAGTTTTCCTTCAATAAAAAACTGAATTTATACCCAGATCCATTCAATTATCGCTATTGTTGTTAGGGTTTCCTTCACTATAGGCGCCAATTTAGGGATTTATTCAAGGTTTTGTTCAGTATAGCACAACCAACGCCGTCATATTGATTGTAGGGGATGGTCTCTGTGCTCGCCCATTGTTTTTTTGAATACATGCGTGGCACAGAGACCCGGGGAATCATGGCGAATACCAAACGCGTATTCGTCCAAGTGCATTCCTACCGTTGATTTGGCGCATGCTCGTGTTCTCAACACTAAAACCAAATACAAATTACGTTAATTTGGTATTACACCTTTCACAATGGAGAGTTGGATAAACCCCCCACATCAGATCTCTTTGCTTAGGTGCGTCTTATCCTCAGCAATAGATGTTGACCCAGATGTCTTCTCCGCGAAATCAGCGTAATCCGCGTAATCCGCGATTCTAACAAAAACACAAACACTAAAATAACGCTCTTTTATTTTTGAGATATAACGTTTGTATTTTATTTACAAACAAATAGAACACATGCTAAAATAGAGTACATCTCCTTCGTCCCAGCCGTTGATTTAAAATCCTGGCACCAATATATGGTGGATTATACAATTAAATCTACATTCTGAGTTGTAGGAGGGAACTCCGATTCCCGACTATCAAAGGGTTTGGTCGTGATTCGGAGATCGTTCCTACAAGTAAGATGTCCAATTGTTTCCATATTTCACCATGTAGTGCCAAAAGGAGATAAAAATGTTAAGTTCAAGTCGACCATAATCGCACTCGCGATCCTATTCGTTTTCATCAGTTATGTGAGTAACTCTTATGCCTTTGAAATTGTAGAAATGGATCCAGCAGATGGATCCTCAGTTGAGGTATATTACGACGCTTGGTATGATTATCTATCCCACGGTGCGAGTTTAAGTACCGACGAACCGTATTATGCGGTAAGTTGGTATGTTGACGGTGTTTACGTAGGAACTAATGGGGGTGGTAATCCAGAAGATACAGAAGCTTATTTCGGTTTTTATAATCTTACTGAAAGCGGTACAGGAACAACTTATACAATAAGGGCAGAAGCATGGTCCATTGGCACGCCTGAAAATCCGAGTGTCTTAGATACTGCTACCTATACGTTCACTGTCTACACTTTTGAAATTTTAGAGATACGCCCTGAAGGTGGACTCCCATGGGAACGACCATCTATCCCGTAGGTGCATGTTGATAATATACCGCACCACGATTATGTATTGGTGTCAGAGCCATATCATTATACGGATGAAAGTAAACGAGATACTATCCGTTTTTCATATAGTGTTGTGCGTATTAACCCAAATGATATGGGCAAAAAACATGCTGCCTGGATCTCTACAGTGTATAGTGCGGATCCAATTTTTATTCAAGGGGACGTGGCGAAGGGTGAGACTGTAAATGTGCCTTTTTCTCACTCACATACATCTGTTCGGAGGA
Source organism: Candidatus Poribacteria bacterium (assembly GCA_963663765.2). Taxonomy (GTDB): domain Bacteria; phylum Poribacteria; class WGA-4E; order WGA-4E; family WGA-3G; genus MSPOR6. The sequence continues at coordinate 1,291,603 of CAXXUA010000005.1, forward strand.
ATAACGGTTGGAATGATGATGTCTTTAGGGTACAGGCACATGTATCCTTAGAGGTAAATAATTTAGATGACTTTAGCGTGAACGATAAATGGGAGGACGATGATTTTTTGGACTTCCGTGTACCTGTAGATGATTTCTAACTATTATTTTTCTTTTTTCACACAAATGTCTTTTATCAAGAATCACGACAAAACCCCTACCTTTAGGTAGTGGGATGTAGTCGTGCTAAGTGCTTGTGTCAAGAAAAAACTTGATTTTTGGTTTAAAACATGAGATACTCATTATACCAGTTCAGTGTAGGTGCTACTAACACCTACACACCTTTAGTAGAGGGAACTGACGTCTTCATAGGACTGGAATATCATCATGCTAAAAACACATAAGATTGCATTGAATCCAAATAACAATCAACGAAAATGGTTTGCACAACAGTGTGGCTATGCGAGATTTGCATATAATCATGCATTAGCAGATTTCAAGTCTGCATTGGCAAATGATGAGTTCTTATCCGCTGCGAAGTTAAACACTCGATTTAATATTGCTAAGAAAGCACATGCTTGGACTAAAGATATGGATCAGGTTGTAGCCAATAAAAGCATATTTGGTAACTTGTCTGCTGCGCTTGCGAATTGGGTTGGTAAGCGTGCGAAGTTTCCGAAGTTCAAGAAGCGTGGCAAAAAGGACGCATTCACCACAAATAATCAATCTGTAGAAGTTGAAGGTAAGCGTATCAAACTTCCTAAGATTGGTTGGATTAGCATGTTTGAATCATTGCGTTTTGTGGGTAAGATTATGAAAGTGACGATCTCAAGGACAGCACATCGTTGGTTTGTATCTATCACCATAGAAATAGAGGACACCGAAGCAGTTGATAACTCAACGCACCCTGTGATTGGTATAGATGTAGGCATAAACACACTTGCCACATTGAGTGATGGCACGAAATATGATAATCCAAGACCCCTGAAACGATATGAAAAGAAGTTAGCAAGAGAACAACGTAGATTAAGTAGAAAAGTTTTCAAGTCTAACAACTGGTTCAAACAAAAACACAAGTTAGAACGTATCTACTATCGTATCGCTTGTATCCGAAACGATGCACATCATAAAGCAACTACAGAGATTGTCAACCTCGCATCTGCGATCGGTATTGAGACACTCAAGGTTACTAATATGCTGAAGAACAGAAACCTCGCAAAAGCATTGTCAGATACAGCATTAGGCGGTTTCCTGCTAAAACTCAAGACAAAAGCAGAAGTGCACGGTATACCTGTCAAAGAAGCAGATATGTTCTTTGCAAGTAGTAAAACCTGTTCCGGTTGTGGACACAAAAAGAAAGACCTAACACTTTCAGAAAGAATGTATCACTGCAGTCAATGTGATATGTCTATAGATAGAGATGTCAACGCTGCAATAAACTTGAAACCAACTACGGTGGGACACACCGAAAGTCACGCCTGTGGAGTGCAAATAAGACCCAACGCTGTTCAGGAAAGGGCACGAGACACGGAAGCAGGAAAAGTCGTTTGGAAACAACTCAAACCGTTTCCAATATAAGAACTAAGAACCCCCATGCTTTAGCTTGGGGAGTATGTCAGAGGCATTTGTGTGTTTTGTAAAAGGAGGTGCTATTCATGAAAGTGAAACTTTGTCTGCTTAGCCTCATATTGCTAAGTCTCTATTCCTTAGATGCGAAAATCGTTTTTACTTCAAAACGTAATACTCATGATGATGTTCTTCAGATATATATAATGGAGGATGATGGCAGTGATGTAAAACAGATATCACATTCAGAGTATTGGGATAGCGAACCGAGTTGGTTTCCTAATGGGAGAGAGGTCTTATTTGTGAGAGATTTCACGCGTGGAGAACGGGTTGGATTTAATTCAGCATTCTTAATTCTTGATGTAGAGACCGGTGAAGAGCGCACATTCATGGAGAACCACCCGACTGATCAGTTTCCCGCATTATCTCAAGATGGTAGATTGTTGGCATTCAACAGCGTGCGTACGGGGATATGGAATATTTATGTGTTGGATTTAGCGAGTGGTAACGTGAAGCAGTTGACAGATAACATAGTGAGTGAATGGACAAAGAGCATGGGTTTGTCTCCTGATGGTAAGCAGATCGCGTATCATCATGAAGGGGCAGATGGCGATAACATTTGGGTGATGGATGCGGATGATGGTCGTCCAAAGAAACGTTTAACACAGGCGAAACCGATCCGCTTTTTCCGTGGAACACCACATTGGTCTCCATCGGGGAGATACATTATCTACAGCGAACAAGAACGAACACATGATATATTCACAGGGGCTGTGGCTATGCGTTTGTTTATTATTGATACACTCACTAAACGTACTGAAGAACATCGGTTTCCGGGAAAGACAACCATTGGTAACCGTATGTGCTGGATGGACGATGATAAGACTGTTTTACTCTCTATGAGGGCAGACTATACAGTTGAGGGGACGTTTTCTGACATTTACCGGTATGACTTAGATACGCGTAAGTTGACGAACCTTACCAAGCATTTGTCTGGTAGTGACTACGATCCCCATTGGATTGCGGGGCCTCTTTCGGTATCTTCCACAGGGAAGTTGAGTGTTCGGTGGGGAGAGTTGAAAGCGGAGTGATAATTTCTTTTTTAGAACACAAGTGTCTATATAGACACTTGTGTTCTAAAAATAGACACTTGTGTTCTAAAAAAGGGGGTTTTTATGAAAACCAAGTTGTGTCTATTCTGTCTAATCTTGCTTCAGCTGAGTGTTTGTATTATAGAGTCAAAAATCATTTTCACCTCCGGACGCAAAGACAATACAGACTATCAACTTTTTATAATGGAGGACGATGGCAGTGACGTAAGACAAGTTTTACATTCAAAGTATCGTGATCTTAAACCGGGTTGGTTTCCTAATGGGAGAGAGGTCTTATTTGTGAGAGATTTCACGGGCGGAGAACAGGTTGGCTCTAATTCAGCATTCTTAATTCTTGATGTAGAGACCGGTGAAGAACGCACATTTATGGAGAATCACCCGACTGATCAGTTTCCCGCATTGTCTCGAGATGGTAGATTGTTAGCATTCAACAGCGTGCGTACGGGGATATGGAATATTTATGTGTTGGACTTAGCGAGTGGTAACGTGAAGCAGTTGACAGACAACATATTGAGTGAATGGTCAAAGGGCATGGGTTTGTCTCCTGATGGTAAGCAGATCGTGTATCATCATGAAGGTGCAGAGGGTGATAACATTTGGGTGATGGATGCGGATGATGGTCGTCCAAAGAAACGGTTAACACAGGCGAAACCGATCCGCTTTTTCCGTGGAACACCACATTGGTCTCTATCGGGAAGATACATAATTTATAAAGAACAGGAACGAACGCATGATATATTTACAGGTGCTGTTGCTATGCGTTTGTTCGTTATTGATACACTTACTAAACGTAGTGAAGAACATCGGTTTCCGGGAAAGACACTCATATCTAACCGTATGTGTTGGATGGACGATGATAAGACTGTTTTACTCTCTATGAAGGCGGACTATACAGATGAGAGGGCGGTTTATGACATTTACCGGTATGACTTGGATACGCGTAAGTTGACAAACCTTACCAAGAATTCGTATGGTGGAGACTACCATCCTCATTGGATTGCGGGGCCTCTTTCGGTATCTTCCACAGGGAAGTTGAGTGTTCGATGGGGAGAGTTGAAAGCGGAGTGATAATTTCTTTTTTAGAACACAAGTGTCTTTATAGGCACTTGTGTTTTTCTGCTTAAATTTTAGCACCAAGGCACTTATCGACTTAGATGTCTACCGCGAATTAAGCGGTAACCACATCAACACCGTAGTGCCTTCACCCAGCACGCTATCAATCTCAACCGTACCCGCATGTTCCTCAAGAATACGTTTTACATTCGCCAATCCAAGTCCCGTCCCCTTCGTTTTCCGTGTAAAAAACGGCTCAAATAAGTGTTCAATATCTTCTTCAGGTATACCAGCACCAGTATCCACAACTTTTATACACACCGAATCTTCCTGTTTGAATACAGACACAGCAATAGTGCCACCTTCAGGCATCGCCTCCATCGCATTCAAAACAACGTTCATAAACGCCTGTTTAATCTTGTCAGAATCAAACTCAAAGTCAGGAAGTTTCGCATCAAGTTCTAAATACAACTGAATCTGATGATGTGTTAAGTTCGCTTCCATCAATGCTAAAACACTTTGTAATACTGGTACTAACGATTGTCGTTCAAGGTTGAGTGTTGTAGGACGCGCAAAATCCATCAAACCTTTCACGATCGTATCAATCCGCTCAATCTCCTCAAGTATGTATTCCAGCGATTGACGCTGCTCGTCTGACACAAGCGGCTTCTGTAATAACATTTGCGACAACATCCGCATAGACGATAACGGATTTCTAATTTCATGCGCAAAAGATGTTGACATCTTTCCCGCTGTCGCTAAACGTTCCGATTGAAGCAACTTGTCTCGAGATTGCTTCAGGTCCTGCGTCATCTGATTGAACGCAATGGCTAAATCACCAATTTCGTCCTGGGTTTTAATCTCACACTGTTCATCAAGATTCCCCTCAGCAACCTGTTCTGTAAAACCAACTAAATCTGTTATCGGTTCTGTTATGTTCTTGCCAATACGATGACTAATCAACGCAACGAGTACCATTACAAGAATAGCAATACCTAACATATACAACGTCAGTGTTCGCTTCGCCTCCGAAATTTCATCCATCGGACGCAGTAAGCAATAATATCTACCAAAGGACAACAAATGATAAAAGACTTTGTAATGTTTTCCACCAAGCCTAACATCGTGTGTGACAGGTGTAGCATCGCCTTTTTGGAACGATTGTTTCACCTGTGCTAAACGCATACTTCCAGCAAGAATGTCCATTTGCTGTTCAGAATCAGCAAGATCTCTCAGCGTACTCGCATTCAACGTATAATCCGAACCAAAAACCATTACCTCTACACTATAAGCCTCCTTGACCTTCTCAATATCTTCCTGAATAAATCCTGTTTCTATAATGACTTCAAGCCAGCCTTGTGTCTCACGCGTAAACTGTTCACTATATTTCCAAGCAAACAACTCCACCGTCAACAATGGTACAATGACGGTAATAACTCCGAAAAGCAATAAGAAAGGAAGAACAATCTTGGTTTGAATGCTGAAGCGGCGCATGGGGATTCCTTAGGTGCAAAGCAGTATCAACACTTTACATCAGATAAACGCACTTGTCAAGCAAAAGCAAACACGGATATTCCATAGAAAACACATATCCTAAGCAAAAGATGTTATTGCAGAATCTTATCCGCGCACTCTGCGCCCGCCGCGTCCTCCGCGATTCTGACAGAAAATTCGCGTAATCTACGTCCCCCATGATTCAGAACACACCTGCATAATCCGCCAAATACCACGCACTCGCTCAACGTTGATTTGGGAGTACGATATGTCCATTATAACGACTATCTTTAAGGTATTTGAACAAAAACACATAATGAGTTGTCTAACCAAACAGAAATAAGGAACTTTTCAGCATAATAGGTGTATAAACCAAAGCAATTCAAAGGTGAAAATATCTAATAAAATAGAAACCTATGTGTATGCATAGTCAGGAGTATTAAAATGCCAGACACAAAAAGGCATCCCTATCTATTATCTGCAGATGAAATAGATCTAATAGATGAACACGATTTGGTAACCCGCTTTCAAAACGGAGATACAGCAGCTTTCAATACTCTCGTCCTCAAATACCAAACCCGCATAGCAAAACTCATCTATAGACACATCAAAGACACTGAAACAACAAAAGACCTCTGTCAAGATGTATTCCTGAAAGCATATAAAGCATTACCCAAATTCAAACGCGAGTCTGCATTCTACAGTTGGCTATACCGCATCGCTATGAACTGTTGTATTGACTATCTGCGCCAAAAAAACAAAAATAAAACTATCACCTTCGACGAATTAACCACAAGTCCCGAAGAGTTATTGTTGATTAGCAAATGCCCATCACCATCTCATCTCATTGAGATGGAGGAACTCGGAGAAATTATTAACAAAGCAGTACAACAACTTCCTACGAAACAACAGCACGTTTTCAAACTACGATATGACCAGAAACTAAAGATAAAAGAAATCGCTGTCCTGATAAACAGATCAGAGGGAACAGTCAAAACACACCTACACCACGCACACCGAAGGCTACGTGAATTGCTGCAACCCTATCTGGATAATCGTCCATTAGAATGGAACGGAGAAACATAGAAAAGAAAATGGCATGATTTAATACACTCTAATACCGCAGGCAAAAATACCAAAAAACGCTTTTGTTGACGCAAATTGAATCACACGACAACAAACGCGTTTCTTGTTAATCAAATGTAAACCTTCAATAACAGTATGCGTTGAAACTAAATACCAAAAAGTATAACGACTAAAATAAACACTTTGCTTTGCATCCTATCCTAATCTATGATAAACTACACAGACTTGACATAACGCAATCAATTTATGTTATATCAGGGATACCAAAGACATATAAAACCTATAAACATCAACTTTTAACTTGCACCTCTTTTATTAAATATGATACACTAATGACAATTGCCACAATTGAGCCAACTTTTTAGCAGAATCTACTACAAAAATCAAAAAACTATTGATATATTGGCTAACATGAAATAAAACTCGCAAAATAACTTGGAAATGTGGTAAACTCTACCGCAAAGTCACCCTTTTCTGTCTGAGGAGCGTTCAAAATGAACGATAAAGACAAGTATAACGACGAAAAAGAGAAGTATAGTAAGGATCGCAGAAGTCGATACGAACAAAAATCAATCGAAGACGAAGAACAGTTGGAACGCGATGAAAACGAGCAAATTGAAGAAAATGCAACAAATTATGCATATTCTCGACGACCAACTGATCAGAACCGCTTTGAGCACGACCCAGTTGACGACGATGTTATTGAAGAAGACACCGCAAGTTCCGGCTATTCCTTACAACTAATACATCAAATCATCTCAGATACCCCTGTGGAAGATCGAAGAAGACGATGGCTTATTGAATTGCGCCGATCCATCATCAACGACGAAGGCGAATTCCGACACAGAGTCCGTTCCATCGAACAGGAAGCAAAAGTCATACTCACTGAGATGGAAGAACAAATAGAAAAACTAACAGCACCCGCGAACCGTATCGGAACACTACTCGCTGTTCAAACAGATGAAACCGTACGCGTCACCGTCGGAGGATCCGAATACTACGCAAATATCGACCCAAAACTGGATACCAAAAACCTCAAAAAAGGCGTTAGCGTACTACTCAACGAAGCATTTGTCGTCATCGGTGAACTCGGATATAACGAATCCGGACCTGTCGCAAAAATTGCCGATGTACTACCAGATGGTAGACTCCGAGTCGGATCCGAACCAAGCCTGCAATCCGTTATTATCGAACGCGCTGCCAACCTCATAGATATAAAACTAAAGACAGGAGACGAAGTACGACTCGATGCAAGCCTTAAAGTCGCAATAGAACGTATAGAATCAAAAGAACGAAATGACTACACTCTTGAAGCAGTACCACAAATCCCATGGTCAAAAGTTGGTGGACTTGACGAAACAATACAACGTATAAAAGACACTATCGAACAACCGATCTTGCACCCGAAACTCTTCAAGCGATTTCAATATACCGTACCGAAAGGCTTTCTGCTACACGGACCACCAGGCTGCGGTAAAACACTGATCGGAAAAGCAACCGCTTACAACCTAACTGAACGCCTAAAAACTGAAACCGGTGAGGAAATTGAAGGAACTTTCCTTCATATCAAAGGTCCTGAAATACTAAACATGTGGCTAGGAGAATCCGAACGCAAAGTCAGAGAAATCTTCCTCGCAGCACGAGAAAAACGAGATGAAGGAAAACTCGCATTTGTCTTTATTGATGAAGCTGAATCTATTTTAGGTACACGCCGTGCTATGCGCTCACACAGCATCTCTAACACACTCGTCCCAATGTTCTGCGCAGAAATGGACGGCATCGAACCACTACAAGAAGTTGTCATCATACTCGCAACAAACCGTCCCGACTTAATTGACCCAGCAATACTACGACCAGGAAGAATCGATAGAAAAATAAAAGTGACACGACCCAATAAAGAGGCTGCAAAAGATATATTCAGTATCTATCTCACCCCAGAACTCCCAATAGAAAACGTTACAGAAGAAATTGCTGGTAAAGAAGTCATCGACGGATTGATCACACAAGTCGTTGACGAAATGTTTCGTGAATCAACTGAAAACCGATTCCTTGAAGTCGCACTACGTAGCGGAAGACGAGACATTCTATACCGTGGACATCTCTGTAGTGGGGCAATAATCGAGTCCATCGTACAAAGAGCAAAAGAAACCGCAATGAAACGCGCAATCGCTGACCCTGACACAGAAACTGGTATCTCATCTGACGATCTCATAGACGCTCTCAACGCTGAATTCAGCGAAAATGATATCTTCCCACCCACAGAGGCTACAGAGGATTGGCTAAAACTATTGGATTACGACCCTGTCAATGTCGTCAAAGTTACGCCTATTCAATATGAAAAAAGGGAACCCCGAAAAACACCAAGTCCGGTGATTTAGTTCATAACTTCAACTCAATACAGCATACAGTTGTTGGAATACAAAAGAAAGACCTAAAGCATGCACAGACTTTTTGGAATCGAAACCGAATACGGTATCACTCTCGAAAATGCTGAACAGATCGATCCCGTAAAGGAGTCCATTGAACTCATAAAAAATTATCGAAGAGAGCCATTCTTACCCCAATGGGACTACAAGGGTGAAGACCCATTCCGTGATGAACGCGGTTTCCGAGCAAAACAACTCAATAACCATCCCGACGAAGTGGAGGAGGAAAAACGAGACAGAGAACGATTCGCTAACCAACCCGGACGATCGTTCCGAGAAATCAAAAGTGACAGAATACTTGTCAACGGCGCAAGACTATACAACGACCACGCACACCCAGAGTATTCAACACCAGAATGCAAAAACCTCTTTGACCTCGTCGCACACGACAAAGCAGGGGAAAGAATACTTCACAAATGCGCTGAAAGACGAAGCACTGAAATCGGACAACGCGTCCTATTATACAAAAATAATACCGACTTTTATGGACATAGCTACGGATGCCACGATAACTACCTCATGGCACGAGAAGTACCTTTTAGCTACCTAAAAGCAAGTATCCTACCGTTCTTTGTAACAAGACAAATCTTCGCAGGAGCAGGTAAAATCGGTATTGAAACCGAAGCAGGACTCGCAACCCCCGGACATTTTCAACTCACACAACGCTCCGACTTCTTTCACGTCGAAGCAAGTGTAGACACAATGCACAAACGCCCAATCGTCAACACACGAGATGAACCGCACGCTGACCCAGCAACCTATCGCAGACTACACGGAATCGTCGGGGACGCAAATATGTCCGAATACGCAACAGCACTCAAGGTCGGAACAACCGCTCTCGTAATTGACCTAATTGAACAGCGACTTATACCCGAATCATTGGCAATCGCAAATCCTATTGATACCATAAAAACCATTTCGCATGACCAAACGTACCGATGGATGTTACAAAAAGTTGATGGAAAAATGATCTCCGCAATTGACCATCAAAGAGAGTATCTGCAACTCGCACAAAAACATCTCGCAAACCAAAATAGCGATGCCGAATGGGTCCTGAAAGAATGGGAGAAAACACTCAACGCTCTTGAAAACGACCCCATGACGCTTACCGACCGCCTTGATTGGGTCGCAAAAAAATGGCTACTTGAAACCTTTGTTGAAGCTGAAAATATCGCATGGGATGACCCATGGCTACAAAGCATCGATTTAGAATACCACAACATTGATTTAGAAGAAGGTCTGTTCTACGGATTACAAATGCAACGAGTCGTAACGGATGAACAGGTACAAAACGCTACGCATACACCTCCATTGGACACGCGCGCATACTTCCGTGGAAAATCACTAAACAAATTTGAAGACGCAATCAAAACTGTCCAATGGGACAGTATAACGTTCGAAATTAATGGAAAACCTGTTACTGTAAACATGAACTCTCTCGCAAATCCTGAAATTGCACAAAAATATAATGAAGCTCTTGACTTATCCCCTAACCCTCAAACCCTTGTTGAGAAACTTGGTCTAAACTAAACCAACTTATGCACAAACGGTAGGTGCGTTTTATAAACGTACTGGAATCTCAAAATTTTGACCAAAATTGCAAAATTTTGTCAAAACTATTGAAATAATCAAATTGTGTAAGCTTCAACTAAGATGTTAACACAAAAACAAATAAAGGAGATATACCGATGAAAGCCCAAACAGTCTACTTCCCAGAACGAAAACAGAGACCAGTAAAACCAATCGGTCCTGATGACGGTGGAGACGATAGCAACGCACCAAAACGTCCTGATGTCAATAGACCCGACACACAGGAACTCCTCAAACGGATGCGACGCGTCGACAAAGACCAATCAAGACGATACCGACAAAGGACAGGGGAATAATGAACCATAAAGGTGACTTTCTCAGTCTAATAAAACACGCAGACACCTTGCACGGTGATACGAAAGCCACTCATAACGTATCAGATGTCAAGCTAAACACAACACTTGACACTTTACAAGAAACAAAAAATGAAATGCGCGACGCTTTTCGGATACCAACGCAAGCACCTACGTTAGAATTTACGGAAGCCACAACTGTTGTCGCAATGCGCTACAATGACGGCATTATCATCGCAGGTGATAGACGCGCAACCGCAGGCACTTCCGTCGTTCATGACCGCGCTGAGAAAGTCCTTCCAATTGATTCACACTCCGTACTCGCAATCTCCGGCGCACCAGCAACGGCTTATGAGATCGCAAGAGTCCTAAAACACTCCTTCCAATATTTTCGACGCAGCCAACTCCAAGAACTCAGTGTAGAAGGTAAACTCCGAACACTATCCCGACTTATCCGTGAAAATCTGCCAATGGCTATGCAAGGAATCGGGGCGGTGATACCCATCTTCGCTTTATATGCTCCACAAACCAACGAATCTGAAAATGGCGGTAAAATATACTTCTACGACGCACTCGGCGCACACTTTGAAAATGTCGATTTCGCTACAACTGGTTCCGGTTCTGTCTGGATACGCGGCGTACTCCGTTACATAGACCGATGGGGGGAAACCCGTTTAGAACAGATGGACCAACGCACTGCTACTATCACCATTCTAAGACTATTAGACACCGCAAGCGAATATGACGCAGCAACAAGCGGATACAACGCAAAAGCTGAAATCTTCCCAACTATCAAAACCATAACACAACAGGGCGTGGAAACACTTCCCGATAAATTCCTAAAAGATTGCTACGCGGAGGCTACATAATGCGCGACCTGCCGTATCGTTGGATTGAAGCAATTCAGGACCGGCGCGACTACATCGAAGACCAACTCAGACTCGGAAGTCCGGTTGTCGGACTACCTTATGCACAAGGCAGCCTCCTATTGACTGTTACAAAAGGTGCACAAAAAATATTTGAAGTTCATGACCGAATCGCTCTTTCCGCCATCGGACACCCCGCAGATATTGAACGCCTACGCATGCTCGTAACCGACACAGCAAGCGTACAATCCTTCCAAAGTGCTACCGAAGATGTGAACCTACATAGACTCACACATTATGTCTTAGCACACACTTTCAAACAAGCGTTTGAGGCAATAGTCGGCGAAGCATACATCATAAAAATGCTACTCGTTGAAATCGGAAATGGTGACGCAAAAACACAATTCACACATATCAACTATGATGGCAACGTAAAGGTACAACACGAAGCAGCAGTTATTGGCGGCACTTTGGAAATTGAGAATGCAATGCAAGAATACCTGACTGACGCAAAAACCGATTCAGAACGCAATCTCAATACAGCACTACAGTTGGCACTCAAAACTTGGGCTGTCGGGAAAGGGCTAAGCAAACGCTTTGAGGACGCAGAAGACAACACTGAAATAACTGACGAACAGATACACGAAATCATAAATACAGAATTAGAGGAAGGTGAAATTGAGGCGGGGATTTTAGATACAAACCTACCCGCAGATACCAAATTCCGACTGCTAACACAGGACGAAATACAAACCGCACGCAAAACAGATTGACAACTTCAAAAAAGGATTTTGACCGATAGCCGACTACCAATTGAGGAAAAACCCATGTCACACAGAATAATGGGAATCGAAACCGAATTCGGGTGCATGATCCAATCACAAACAATACAGACACAACGCATCAAGGTATCACCTGAAGGAATTGCTGCACGTGTCAGAGATTATACATTCAAAACACTTGAACTCGGTATCCCCGATCTCCACTATCGTGATTGGGGTGAACCGCCCGGCAACGGCGGTTTCCTCTTCAACGGCGGTAGACTCTATATTGACATGGGGCACCTTGAATATGCCACACCAGAATGTGCAACCCTTTTTGACCTTATCGCTTACGATAAAGCCATTGAACACGTCATCACCGCAATCCTACAAGAAACCGGCATTTCCGCACACGTCGCCTTCTACAAAAACAACATTGACCATTACACTGGCGCAACTTTCGGATGCCACGAAAACTTCCAAGCACGACGCGATGTCCCCTTCTATAAAATCGTCATCCCAACATTGCTACCCTTCTTTGTTACACGACAAATCTTTGCAGGAGCTGGCAGAGTCGGCGGATACGATGACATACTGGAATTTGGCGAGGGACAATATACCGTAGACGACTTCATCGGATACCAAATCTCACAAAGAGCTGACCACATCGTCACCGAAATCTATGAATGGATACAGTTTAGCCGAGCAATCATCAATACACGCGACGAACCGCTCAGTGACTATACTAAATATCGCAGACTCCATCTACTCGTCGGCGACACCAACATGTCCGAATACGCAAACGCACTGAAGGTCGGAACCACCGCACTCGTCCTTGATGCAATTGAACGATATTATGCACTCTATGGTGAAAAACTGCCTATACCACATCTTGACCTCTTGGATCCCATAGCCGCAATCAAACATATCTCACGCGATACCTCTCTTGCATGGGAAGTTGAGCTACAGAACGGAAAAACTATCTCAGCAATTGACATTCAACGTGAATACCTCAATTTTGTCCAAGATACGTTGATCCATCCTGACGAAACAACGAATTGGATTCTCTCCGAATGGGAAACCGTGCTGAATGACCTGGAAATAGACTGGACACGCCTCACCACCCGTCTGGATTGGGCAGCAAAAAAATGGTTCCTTGACGCATTAATCATAGAAGATGATCTGACATGGGATGACCCATGGCTCAAAAGCCTTGATTTGGAATACCACAATATTGACCCCAATAGTGGTATCTTTTACGCACTTCAAAGCGAAGGTTGTATGAGACGTGTCATCACCGACCAGCAGATCAACCATGCCATCAGCAACGCCCCCCGTGACACTCGTGCAAGAGTTCGCGGCTATCTCATGCGAAACCTAAAAAAACAAAAAATGCCATGCATTGTCGACTGGCACCACATCTACGCCGGACAAACAGAGTGCTTTGAGATGAAAGAACCCTTTGACACCTCAATACCCCAAGCACAAAGATGGCTCAGAACCCTCAGACTCCGACAAAGATTGTAAGAAAATCACACATCCTTGACAGCGGAGAGTTTAAGTATATATAGTGTTTTAATACTCCTTTTACCCAAACTTTAAACGTCTCAGGACTTACGCACACAACGGTAGGCGTGCTTTGTAAGCGCGCCGGAAAACCAGAAATACGCTGATAATGGTATCATTTTCATCATAACTATTGATTAAATCAAGAAAACTCCGTAAGTTCTGCGTCTAATCCCGCTCTATTCAAAGAGAAACAAACAGCAATAACACAAAAAGTCACCAATTTCTTCAACCTACGAATACGCGCCAAAGACCTATTACAACAAACCAAATGCACAGTAAAAATCGCAATCAAGCAAGACAAACAACCACCAAATTGGTTGGAATCTGTTTCCGAGGTGACTGATATTTAGAATTTGCAATTCAATTGGAAAACAAAACATATCAATATATAATTCAGGACTTACGCACCCAACGGTAGGCGCGCTTTGTAAGCGCGCTGGAAACCGAAAAAATGCTGAAAATTACACCATTTTCGTCATAATTCTTCATCAAATCATGAAAACTGCGTAAGTCCTGTAATTATTACAACAAAAATAAAAGATGAACAATTATGACTAAAGAAAACGTGTTTTTAGAGAACGTTCATATAGAAAACTTTCTGAGTTTGCATGACGTAACATTGACACTCAAACCCTTGACAGTTCTCGTAGGACCGAACGCAAGCGGAAAATCAAATGTCTTGAGTGCATTGCAGCTCCTGAATGTATTGACGAGAGCTGAAGATCCGCCTCCGACTAAATTAATCCAAGATAATTTGTGGGCAGGTGAAGCTAATAATATCACTTTTGAATTACAAGCCAAGGTTGAATCGACTTTAGCTGCATATAAACTGGAACTTTCTGATAATTCTGACAAGCCTTTTATAGCCGAAAGATTATTGCTAAAGGGTGAAACAGATGTTCAAGCCATATCAATTTCAAATGGAGAAGGTACTGTTAAGGATGAAGATGGAGATAACGAAGCAATTTACAAATCCAACAAACTCGCTTTGAAGTCAGCAGGTGATTATGGAAACAAACCAATTACGCTCTCCTTAACTAAGTTTATAAAAGGTTGGGAATTTTATAATTTTGATATAGACTATTTACGAGGAAGTCTTACACAATTCTTACCTGAGAATAAGGAGATTCAGCAAGCTCCGAAGCTTGACAGATATGGTCGGAATCTAGCAGACGTGCTTTGGAATTGGCATGAGAATTCTCCAGAGAGTTTCCAAAATATCAGTGAGTCTCTTGCCTCAATTACGAAACGCAAAATAGACCAATCTCTGATTGGTGGGCAAAACCAACTTTGCCTATTAGAAGGATATAAAAATCCCATTCCGTTGCGATATGCTTCTGATGGCACACTGCGTGTGGTGGCATATAACATTTTACTCAACGAGCATGAGTTGCCGCCGCTCATTGCTATTGAAGAACCAGAGCAGAATCTACATCCTGGCGCATTAACATACATTGCAAATGTGCTTGAGCAAATTGCCGAACGTTCTCAGGTTATTATTACAACCCATAGTTCACAATTACTTGATGCCTTTAATCCAGCCAGTTTGTCAGATTCGCTTGGGATTGTATTATTACACAACCGTCCCGGCTCCGGTACAGAGGCAATCAACCTTGAGAACTGCAGTGATAAAGGTGAAGCACTTCAAGGTTGGATTGCAGATTTTGGTATCGGTAGTGCCATCTTTGATAGTGGACTCCTACCAGATGAAATGGAGGATACTGCCGAATGCCAAGTATAAGAATCTGGACGTTAGAGTCAGACAACGATGCTTAGGCAGTCAAGTGTTTGGCAAATAAATTGACAGAATATTTGAAACTTGAAGCAATATCTATTGATACAACAGGTAAACGTAAACCTTCAATACAACTTAGGAAAGCAATAGATAATTATCTCAAGCGAAATGATTGTGTGATTATAATTCTTGATCGAGACGGACCAAGAGCACATCAGCACCGATTACAGAACCCTAATTCGATTATAAATCAGATAAAACAGATAGTTAACGAACTTCCTGGTAGAGTATTTCTTGTAGAGGCTGTTCAGGAGTTGGAAGCATGGTTACTCATAGATTGCATTGGTATTTTTTGTTATTATGCATCAAAACGTGCACAGTATAGAGAACACTGCCGTAAAAAAGTATCAGAAAGTCGATCCCTTAAACGTTTCGTAAATCGTTATCAAAAAGATAATACTGAAAAAATTGTTGAGTCGGAAATTGGAAGCAAAGGAGTTAAAGAACATCTTATTGACTTCTCCAAGAAGATCCTACTTGTCCTCAACTCCAATATGCCGCTAAAGAATGTTAACCGTGAAAAATACAGTCCGGTACGATCTCCTGAAGTCGCCGAATACATTGAAATCAACAGAGAAACCTTGCGGCGCAATAACTCCCTCAAAAAACTCTGTAATGTGATAGCACGATTCCAGTGACGAAACAATATAGTACTGAACAAACAATGACCTACGTGAGAGGAGTAAAAAAGACCTATCACAACAAACCAAATGCACAGTAAAAATTGCAATCAAGCAAGACGAACAACCACCATCAATTGGTTGGATTCTGTGAATAGACCTTATTCACATCTGCAGCCTGAATATTAACGTTTGAATCTGCTTTATGTTCAACTGGCAACTGACACTGAAAAGCATTGACTATTGTGTTGAGTATGTCTAATCTCGGAGCATCCTCGTTTGAAAGGGGGTGAGAGAGTTTCAGCATCAATACCCGTTCAATTAGAAGTTCAGAAATCGCAGCTTGTGCTTCTGCAACACCCCGAAGTGCTATCTAGATTGACTCTGTGTTACCCTCTTCCTTATAGTCCGCTAAGGCTAACTCAAATTAGTACATCGCGAACTCTGTATCTGTAAGGTCTTTTAGAAGGTCGTCTCTAATATAGTAAAATCTGTAATTATCTTTACACTACTGTAGCATAATCTATTAGGTTGTGCGGAAACGTAGCACAACCTAATAGATTATGCTACAAGTTTTGCTAAACGCGTAGATCGAAGTGTTCAGGTAATTCTAAATTCTACTTTATTAGTAGTCTGCTTAAGTATTGTTTCCGTTTTCATTATCCCAGCTCCTTATAGTAAAGCACTTCTATTCTTATGAAGATTAATAAATAAATTAGGTAATTCCATAATCATGCTCGATACGGTTAGGAAACCGCACCTACCGGGTTTGGGAAAACTAATATTACCCGTTTAATTACTTAATCTTCATTAGAATAGAAACATAGTGCAAGAACTCTTATCCTGTAAACCTATAAATCCTGAAAATCCTGGTTCAGACAAAGAGGCAAGCTTGCAAAACCCTACCTCTCAATAGTATAATCCGTTAAGCATAAATCGAGAACAAACCTTCTTTTAATTTTATTATAGTGAAATATACAATTAAGTTTACACTTGTTCTGTAGGAGCGATCTCCGAATCGCGACTGAACGCCTTGATAGTCGGGAATCGGAGTTCCCTCCTACACCTGAAAGTGTAATAATACCAATTCAAATAAATCTTGTCTCATTAAGGAATTCTACTGTTTACTGGCAGGGGGTTAATCTCTTCGGTAGGAGCGACCTCCCGGTCGCGACCGGGAGGTCGCTCCTACCAGATTTCCGCTGCTAATGAGACATTATCAAACGGAAATGGTATAATAATTCTAAAATCTACTATAAAATCCATAATTACTTGGACACGACGGTAGGTTCGGTTTCCTAACCGAACCTGTATAAATCCGGCAGAATACGCGTATGGTATTCTGCATTGGTTAGAAACCGCACCTACCAGGGAGTATAGACGTATTTTTGGATTTCACTATAAATCACGTTTCTCTCCTTTACGGAATTATGCAACCGTTTTACATATAATTTGCGTCAGTATATTACAATATGTGAATAATCAAGTTAGCACTTATAGGTGTCACGCTATGAAAAATGACATCGTTGAACTCATACAACGAATTCTCGCTGACGATGAAGCAGCATTTACCGAACTTGTAAACAAATACAAAAAACAGGTTCACGCACTCGCATGGCGAAAAACTGAAGATTTCCATATCGCACAAGACATTACACAGGAAGTCTTCCTAAAAGTCTATCAAGAACTTCACGCACTGAGAGATCCAACCCTTTTTTCAGGTTGGCTATATGTAATCACTGCTAACTTATGCGCAACATGGCACCGAAAAAAACGGATACCAACGCAACCATTGGAAGACGAAGAAATCACATTGCAAGAGAAAGATTTCTATTCACAACATGTCGTTACAGAACGCACAAAAACTGCTGTTGAGACACAACGTGAAGTTGTCAAAAAACTGCTCGCAAAGTTGAAAGAGAGTGAACGCACAGTTATGACACTTCACTATCTCGGTGAGATGACAATCGAAGATATAAGCAAGTTTATCGGAGTTTCGGCAGGAACGATCAAAAGTCGTCTTCAACGCGCACGGAACCGTTTACAAAAGGAGGAAACGATGATCAAAGAAGCTCTCGAACATTTTCAGATTTCACCTAATCTCACCGACAATATATTAAAAGATGTTACGCGTTTAAAACCTACTACACCTGCTGCCAGCAAACCTTTAATCCCTTGGATAATTGCTTCAACAGGTGCTGTCTTGATTGTAATAATGTTGGGCATAAGCAGCCAATTCTCAGCTCGGTTTCAGCAACCTTTTAGCTTAGATGCACAAACTGAAACGACGGTTGAACTCATTGATGCTCCACTCTTACCAAATTTTGATACGGATCCTGATGTGCACCGCCAGCTTGGTAGTTCAAACGCACCCGGCAATACTAATAACAGTCAACAGAATCCAGATGAGGTATCATTAGCAGCTGCTCAGGATGACGCTGAAGACAATGCTGTACCTAAAAACCAGTGGATTGAGTATGAACGTCAAGTATTCACTCATCCAAGGAATTTACTCGCGACTCCTGAAGGCGAACTTTATACTTTGTCCGCTGGTGGCCACCTTTACAAATTGAAAAACGATGGTGAAAATTGGCAACACATCAATGATATGAGTTCATTAGAAGATAATTTTACTGATGCTGAAGCACTTATGAAGAAGTGGAACGGTATTCTATATTTAGTGTGGCATCATAATTTCTATGCTTCTAAAGATGACGGAAAAACGTGGGATTTGATACATGAATTGGAAGTACCTGCTGAGGCAAATGCAAGGGATTGGGATCCAATGGATTTGGTACTAACGGAAAAAGCTTTCTATCTTATTTTCGCAAAAGCAGCTTTTCGTTCTGAAGATCAAGGCAAGACTTGGAAGGATATGAGTGATGGATTGCCAAACGTCCCAGATTCTATTACAGTTATACAAAATACACTATTTACTAAATCAGACAACGGACTTTTCCGAAGGAATGCTGGCAAATGGGAACGTTTAGAAATTCCAATTCCTGAAGCAGTTGATGTACGTTCAGTTACAGGAACAAAGGATTATTTGTATGTGATGGCATCAAGATATGTAATGGCATTAAAAGTTGTAATGTCAATAAAACCTTACTTCATTCCTGACGTAGGACATCAACGCACATGGTGGATTCTTCGCTCAACTGATTTAGGGAATACATGGGAGGATATAACACCGACAAACGCTTGGCCAATAAAAGGACAACCACCCTATGCAACGCTTATTGCTGCTGGTGAGAACATTTTGCTAATGGAGAAAGGTATGGTCTCATCAACTGATGCAGGAAACACATGGTTGCCTCCGTTGAAACCCAATGTTTCCCCTTCAATGCAGTCTCACTCACCAGCAGTTGTATTAAATGACCGTAACATTTATGTTGGTAGCGGTGATGGATTCCAATATTCAAGTGATGGCGGAAAATCATGGGACAAGATTGAGATACCCGCGAAAAGGAAGTTTACACGAAATATAACTGATAATCTAATCGTGTATGAGGGAAGCGATAAATCGCAGAAAGTCCGTCCAGCAGTCTACGCGAAATCTTGGAGAACAATAGTAAAAACTACCGACAAAGGAAAATCTTGGAAATCCGTAAAGCTGGATGTACCGATGACAGCACCTATTAGAGATGATCAACCGCAAATTCTCAGAATCGAAACCGCTGATGACACACTTTATGCAAAAGGTAAGAGGGTTCCCGATGAAGTCAGTTTCTATCAGATTTCTGATGATGGTAATACGTTAGAACCCATTAAAGGTATTCCAACCCTTAAAATTTATTCTGAATTGATAGTGTACAAGATGGGTCATATTAGAAGTAACCCTCTTGATTATAATGATAAGTCACTTGCTTTGAAAGATAAGTCTTATGTTGAAGAACTTCAAGAAAACTTTGTTGGGGCAACACAATTTTTCAAGGAATTGGCAGAATTAGCACAAAGTAGTTCTCAGAGCCAATTTTTGCATGTGCAAATTGGGCAAATGCAACGTGAACTCATAGATAGGGGTTTAAACGGAGCCTTTGCGGTAAGTGGAGATACTTTTTATTTAGAATACAACTTCAAACTACTCCGATGGAAACGAGGTGAAAAAGAGTGGTACGATACCGGTGTGGAAGAGACAATTGACCTAACTATCAAGGGACCAAATGGCACTTATCTTCCCGCTGGTATGTCTCTCGCTGGTGTACCAAAAGGAGAAGTACTCAAAGTGTTCAGGGTCATGCAAAACTTCAAACTTGCAGTTTCAGGTGATACTGTGTACGTCGGAAAACGGGATGGACACCTACTCGTATCTCATGACAGAGGAAATAATTGGACTGATATCACATCAAGACTACCACATTCTATCATCGCCTTCAAAGATATCAAGTACTTTGGACCCAAAGTGTATGTAGCAACGGATGCCGGTGTAACTATGTCAAGTAATGGATTACAATGGCAAGCTATCACTGATGCTGCAGGAGAAAATCTCGTTATGGAACACTTAGCTGTTGATGATAAATGGCTTTGTGGAATTACTGAGAAAACAGGTGTTTATCTCTTAGTAAATGGGACATGGGAACAAATTGTATCCGAAATTCCTGATAAAGTAACTTCTCTTGCTATTGATGGAAATACAGTATACGTCGGCACATGGAAACGTGGTATGCTCCACTATAATCTTTCTGAATAAAACAACAAACCTTCAAATCAGGGGTGCACTCATACTACCCATTGGTTTCAATTTAAGAAAAAAGTGTTGGTATCTCTTTTGTGGGAGGGGTTTTCAACCCCGATTTTATGAACATTTCCTCTCAAATCGAGGTTGAAAACCCCTCCCACAAGAGAAACGCCAAAATATAATCCTAAATTGATGCATATGGGACGGGGTCTCGTCGCACAGAATATGGATGATATTTTCAAGGCTCACAAATCCCCATCTATTTGTAGGACGAGGTCACCGTACCCCCCATTGTTTTCGCACACCAGATTGGTAAGGTATAGAGACCTGGGAATGCTCTATAGTATTCATACCCGGGGAATGATATACGCGCATTGATACCGTTGATTTCTTGATTTGAAAATCCCTGTTCAGACATCTGTACAGAAACTTTCAATAAATCCAAACAGTCCCTAAACCTATTGGAAATTCCAATAACCTAACACAAAAAACACGCCTATCCTCACCCCCACATAATGTATAATAGACTATAGTGTACGACTTGTGCCAGTTAACCCATTGTTTTCAAAGTTTTTACATTTATTAGGTTTATAATGCACACATATCGTCCCTACGGGACTAAAGAGAACAAAAGTTTGTACCTCTGTGCAAAAAACTTTACACACCCGTCGTGTTGTGCTTGTCTTGACAACCCTCATCCGTTGTGATAGAATTATATCCATCTCAATAAACAGGAGCGGTTATGGCAACTTATGATGTTGGAATTATCGGTGGAGGTCCAGGTGGGTATGTGGCTGCGATTAGAGCGGCGCAACTTGGTGGTTCTGTATGCCTTATTGAAAAGGGTGAATGGGGAGGTACTTGTCTAAATAGAGGGTGTATTCCAACGAAGACCCTTTTTTCTATAGCACATTTAGCGGAACAGGTTCGTAACACACCCTCACTAAATGTCCAAAGCGCGATTGTTGATTATTCACAAACATTAGAACATAAAACAGTGGTGATCCAAAAACTAAACGATGGCATAGGAAAGCTACTGAAAGCAAACAAAGTTAATACTATAAACGGCAACGCTGTACTTTCTGATAAGAATACAATAACTATAAGCAAATCAGATGGTACAACCGAACAGGTGAAAGCGAATAGTGTCATTATTGCGACTGGGTCTGAACCTGCGAACCCTCCTGTGTTTGAGATTGATGAAACCGATGTGTTGACAACAACAGGTATTCTTAACCTCACAGAAATCCCTGAGAGTCTTATTATTGTCGGTGGTGGCATATCGGGATGTGAATTTGCGTCTATATTCAATGCTTTCGGTTGTAAAGTGACCGTGTTGGAACTGCTACCTACTATTTTGGCGACTGAAGATGTACAGGTTGTTCGTCATATCCAACTTTTTATGAAGCGAAAAGGTATCACAATCCATACAGGAGCGAATATCACCAGTGTTGAAAAAACGGATGGAGGAGTCACAGCAGAGCTTGAGTCTGGTGAAAGTCTATCTGCAGAAAAGATGCTGGTTTCAATCGGTAGACAGTACAATTCAGTGGGGATTGGATTAGAAAAGGTTGGTGTTCATACAGAAAAGGGTAAAATTGTTGTAGATGATAAGATGCAGACGAACATCTCCGGTGTCTATGCTGTTGGTGATGTTGCAAGTCGGTATCTGCTTGCACATGTGGCATCTGCTGAAGGAAAGGTTGCTGCACAGAACTGTCTCGGTGAAGCGACTGAGATGGATTATCAAGTTATTCCGTGGTGTGTTTTCACACTTCCCGAAATTGGACATGTGGGTATGACTGAAATAGAAGCCACTGATGAGGGGTATGAGGTTAAGGTAGGTAGGTTTCCTTATGGAGCAAGTGGCATGGCGTTAGGGATGGGTGAGGCAGATGGATTCGTAAAGACCGTTACGGATGCGGATAGTGGTGATATTCTGGGGGTTCATATTGTCGGTGTTCATGCGTCAACGTTAATTCATGAGGCGGCAGTTGCGATTCGATTGGGTGCCTCTGCGATGGATATTGCACATTGTGTGCATGCGCACCCAACGCTTTCGGAGATGGTGATGGAGTCTGCTGAAGCGGCGTATGGTCGTGCGGTGCATGTGCTTTAGGTTGTATTATATGTCATAATTGTGTTAAAATTGTACTATGGTTTGGACAGTTTTAAGAATTGAACTGCGGATTGGACATCTATTTTCATATTTATACTCCTCATGCAGCATGCCATACGTGCATGCTGCCACCGCGGGTGCTTGGTTAATGGGATTCTTGACACTTCTATACACTTGTCGCACCGCTGGTGCTGCCATTATAGGCGATAAAATTCTTTTTTGTGAGTTTCATAACATTGTTGTAACTCAACGAAAATATATCAAAAATCAAAGTGGTAGTCCCAAAGGGACGGAATGTGTATAGATCATTAGCTGTCCCACTCAAGCCGCAGAGGGGCGAAATGTGTTTTAGCACGAGATTCAGAAATGAAAATGAAAGCATCACGACTCAAAAAACTTTCCAAACTATAGTAAAATTGTAAGGAAATTTATTATATTTTCATTTTATGAGGGGTATGAATAATGACTGCTTACGCATTTTGGAACAACAAAGGAGGTGTCGGGAAGAGTTTCTTAAGTTTTGTTGCAGCAACTGAATATGCACGTACTTACTCTGATACTGATGTTTATGTAATAGATTTATGTCCACAAGCGAACATTTCAGAGATGTTAATATTGAATTCCGAAATATTAATTAATACTACCGATCAAGAAACTTTATTTAGTTATGATGTGATACGTGAGAATTTTGATGTGATGCATAAATTCTTTAATAAAACACCGCGAGCTACAGTTGCGGGTTATATTGAAGCACGGCTTAATTCTCCTTTTCGTCCCCTTAATGATGTATCACCTTATGTCTGCCGGCCGCGTGACTACAATGGAAAACTTCCTACAAATTTACATTTAATATGCGGAGACTATCTGTTAGAAATTCTTTCAGAAGCGATTCGTCAGACTTCACAACTTGCTATTCCAGTGGATGCTTGGAAACAAGTACTTAGTTGGATTAAGGATCTGACAGTTGCATTGGGAAAACGGAGTGGGGATAGAGATACCCTTTTTATAATTGATTGTAATCCAAGTTTTGCTATTTATACCCAATTGGCACTTGTAGCAGCCAATAACCTTGTTGTACCCCTTACACCTGATGATAGTTCACGTAGGGCGGTAGAAAACGTTGTAGCATTACTTTACGGACATGGTTTTGGAGACCCTAAGATAGAGTCGTACGCAAAAATCAACTTTGCAAAAAGAGCAAAGGAGATTGGTTTAAATGTACCGAGACTGCATACGTTTATAAGTAATCGCGTGACCATTTATGAGGGGAAAGCAAGCAAAGCATTTGAAGCTGTGAATGCATCTATTAAAGAAACTTTAAATGGGCTACATCAAAAGTATCGGCAGATATATGCGATCCCAAAAGAATTGCCGAGTGATAGGTTCATAGAAATACCAGATTATCACAGTGCATGTGTCGTTATGGCAGTTAAAGGTATACCTTTAGATAGTCTTCAACCCGGTCCGAATATGGTTCATGGTAAACGGGTTCAACTCAACCCTAAACCGTTAGAACGATATCAACAAGCGCTCACTGAATTTGTAAGTTATCTATAAAGGTTACTTGTGTCATCACCAGCGGCTTTGAAGTACATAAACTCAACAAATCATATACAAACACTTCGCAAGACTGCCACAGATAAGCGCTTGCGCCCTATGCCACGCAAAGAAGTCCAAATCTATTACCATGCAGCCCTCACGGGAAACGTCGCTGCATGGAATGCTTATATAAGCAATTTGGTGCACGATTTCTATAGTTTAATATCTGAACCATCAAACCAAATTTTTGATGCAGTATATACAATTGCACAACAAGCAGCAGATAATGCATTGTTAAGGTTTAATACACCAAACTGGGAGAATACACGCGCTATTCTTGTTCAATATACTGGTTACGATCCAATCAGCGATTGGGGTGGTTCGCAAATAAATATGAATCTGGAACAAGTTAAACAACGATTGGCAGAAATATTGAAAGTTCGTCACAGTTTTGCTCACGGTTCTGAAATGCCAGCTTACACCTGGACACAATCACCGAGTGGACAGGTCCGTTTAACAAATAAAGCAATTAAAGGAACTGAGATATTCTTCAAAAACTTGTTAAAGTCACTGATATTGGGATGAAAACACATATTGAATTGACTTACGGACTTAGTGGTTTTTGGTAAGTATAATATATTTTATTTAGGAATACTAAACAATCTGTCATACAACTCATTAAAAGCATGATACTTCCTGAAGTTCCCGATATCGCCCCTCAATCTCGTCAAACTGGACAGATTTTTGCCGATTGATGCTGAAGTCCTCAATGTTGAACGAGGCGACAACAGTGCCATACACCATGGCTTTGCGAATTGAACCCTCCGATAAATCACATACAGATGCAAGATAACCCATAAAGCCTCCAGCAAAACAATCGCCAGCACCTGTGGGATCTGTTACTTGTGTTAACGGATATGCAGGTGCACTGAAGAATGATGTTGCTGTGATGCTAATTGCACCGTGCTCACCTTTCTTGATGATAACACGTTTTGGACCATAACGTAGGATTGCCTTTGCTGCTTTCATTAGATTATTTTCACCGGTTAACAACCTTGCCTCGCTATCGTTCAGGATTAGGATGTCAACACGTTCTATAGTTTTCTCTAACGCATCCCGTTCTTCATTTATCCAAAAATCCATCGTATCCGAGACAACAAGTTTTGGGTTTGATGCTTGCTCAATAATGCTCAATTGGAGTTGGGGAGGGTCATTTGCTAAAAAGAGGTAGGGGATATCCTTGTAAGCATCGGGTAAAACGGGGTGGAAATCTTCAATAACATTCAACTCTGTAAAGAGTGTATCCCGTACGTTGAAGTCTTCAGCGTATTTTCCACCCCATCGGAATGTTTTTCCGTTTTCAACGCGCGTTAATCCTTCAAGGTCGATGTTGCGTGTTTGAAGAAAGTCAGTGTATGCTATTGGGAAATCAGCACCTACCACTCCGACAAGACGAACAGGCATGCCAAAGAAACTTGCAGCAACGGCGGCATAAGTACCAGAACCTCCCAGTACATCTTCAACCCGTTGATGTGGCGTTTCTACAGTATCCAATGTCACTGTGCCAACTACTAACACTTCCATTCTTTTCTCCATTGGACTTACGAAAACATTCCGGGTCGGTTTTTGTTTTCACGAAAGGCGGCAACGATACGACGTAAGCGGCGTATAAAAATGAAACCGAGTAGAAGTACGAGCGGATATACGGCATAGTCCAGTAAAGTGTTAATTGAAGCGGGGAATTGCACTTTACCAGAACGCGCTAACCATAAAGGGAGTAAAATCAGCGCAGCAATAAGTAATAGTATACCTTCCCAGATCTCAGTTTTCTTCATAGGTTTTCTGAGACTACAATAACAATACTTATGTCCCCATCTCCCATGAGTTTAGGTATTTCTCTTGCTCTGGTGTGAGTGTGTCAATCTCAATTCCGAAGGAAGCTAACTTTAGACTTGCGATTTCCTCGTCGATAGATGCGGGGACATCATATACCCGATTTTCAAGTTTTTTCTGATTTTTTGCGATATACTCAAGGGACAATGCTTGATTAGCAAAACTCATGTCCATAACGCTTGCGGGATGTCCCTCAGCAGTTGCTAAGTTGACTAAACGTCCTTCGCCGATGAGAAAAAGGGTTCTACCATCAGCAATTGTATAGGCTTCAACAAATTTACGTGCATTGGATTTTTCAACAGCAAGTTCTTCAAGTGCGGGTATATCAATCTCAACATTAAAATGCCCTGAATTAGCGATGATTGCACCATCCTTCATCGCTTCAAAATGTTCTTTTCGAAGGACATGAATATCACCTGTTAGCGTTATGACGAGATCTGCTTCCTGAACTGCATTCTGCATTGGCATCACTCTGAATCCGTCCATGACTGCTTCTAATGCTTTTAGTGCGGTTACTTCGGTAACAATTACATTTGCACCTAATCCACGCGCTCGGTTTGCGACCCCTCTACCACACCATCCATAACCTGCGATGACGACAGTTGTTCCTGCGATGAGAAGGTTTGTTGCACGGATAATACCGTCTAAAGTGCTTTGTCCTGTGCCGTATCTATTATCAAAGAAGTGTTTTGTATCTGCGTCATTGACAGCGATAATGGGATATTTCAACACACCTTCAGCGGCCATGCTTTTTAGTCTGATAACACCGGTTGTTGTTTCTTCAGTTCCTGCGATTACATTTTCAACATAAGCGGGATTTGTTTCTTCGGAGTGTAGTAGCGACACCAAGTCAGCACCATCATCCATTGTGATGTTTGGTTGCGTGTCAAGTGTAGAATTGATATGTTGATAGTAAGTTTTTGTGTTTTCTCCGTTGATAGCGAAAACTGAGATGTTGTCATTTTTGACAAGAGAAGCGGCGACATCATCTTGTGTGCTTAGCGGGTTTGATGCGCACAAAGCCAATTCCGCCCCACCAACTTTTAGCGTTTGCATAAGGTTTGCTGTTTCAGTTGTGACATGTAGACACGCGGCAACTGTAAGACCTTGCAGTGGCTGTTCTTTTTTAAAACGTTCACGGATAGATGTCAGAACAGGCATAAATCGGTTTGCCCAGTCAATTCGTTGTTTTCCATCATCTGCGAGTTCTTTTGTTTTGATATCGTAGTCCATTGTCATCCTTTATTTCTTTAGTTTTTCAACATAATCATTTTTTTCCCACGTGAACCCTGGTTCTGTGCGTCCGAAGTGCCCGTAAGCTGCAGTATTTCTGTAAATCGGTTCGCGTAGTTTCATTCTATCTATAATTCCTTCTGGAGTTAGGTCGAAATGCTGGTTGACTAACTTTGCTGCTATTTCATCATCTCCTGTTCCGAAAGTATCAACCATAACTGAGACAGGAGCTTTACATCCTATTGCATAAGCGATTTGTATTTCACAGCGTTCTGCTAAACCAGCAGCAACGAGATTTTTCGCTGCGTGTCGCGCGGCGTAAGCTGCACTTCTGTCAACTTTTGTTGGGTCTTTACCAGATAGTGCCCCTCCACCGTGTCTACCCATTCCACCGTAAGTATCCACGATGATTTTTCTCCCAGTTAATCCTGCGTCTCCGTGAGGACCACCTGTCACGAAACGCCCTGTTGGGTTAATGTGATATACGACATCTGGACTCAGTAGCTCTTCTGGGATAACTTTTTTAATAACCTCTTCAATTATTCCTTCTCTCAGGTCAGAATCTGATACATCGGGATGATGCTGTGATGAGACAACAACAGTCGTTACAAGTGCGGGTTTATTATCAACATATTCAACGGTTACTTGTGATTTTCCATCAGGTCGGATGAAATTGAGTATTCCTTCTTTACGTACTTGTGCTAAGCGGTGTGTCAGTTGGTGTGCTAATGTGATGGGTAAAGGCATTAGTTCGGGTGTATCGGAGCAGGCGTAACCGAACATTATACCTTGGTCACCTGCGCCGCCAGGGTTGACTCCCATTGCGATGTCAGGTGATTGTTTGTCTATAGTTACTAATACTGCGCTGTGTTCCGAATCAAAACCGTAGTTGGCATCAGTATATCCGATGTCAGCGATAACTTCGCGTGCAATTTCTTGTAGGTTTGGGGTGGTTGTAGATGTGATTTCACCTGCGATAATGACTAGTCCGGTTGTTACGAGTGTTTCGCATGCTACTCGTCCTAACGGGTCATCTGTTAGAATAGCGTCAAGGATCGCATCTGAAATCTGGTCAGCGATTTTGTCCGGGTGTCCTTCAGTGACAGATTCGGACGTAAACAAAAAATTTCGACTCAATTCGGTACTCCTGTCAACATATTTTCTTCATTTTTTATACCATTTCTGTTTTCTTATACCCAAATAAAGTGATTTGTCCTGCTAAGTGAGCGGTTAGGAAATCTCACCTACCGCCAAAAAAAGATAAATCCTGTTAATTTGGAATTATAACATTTCAAAAAAATTGATGTCGTATTACAAGTTTTTGTGAGGTATAATCTAATGTGGCACAAACTAACAGTTTGTGCCACATAGAAGAGACACTATATATTAACAATGGTATTAGATGTCATTCGTGATTGATACCCATTATGTAACACTATTTTTGTATGTACACAGAAACTCGTCTTACAATAGTACAGCATATCTCATAAATGTGATCTTGTTGAAATTCACAAAATCATGTGTCTGGTAAATCGGGTTTAGAAACCCCTCCTACCATTTATGAGATAAGTTGAAATTGAAATTGAAATATGGATAATGAATAATCAATTTTCAGATTTTTCTTCAGACACTTCAGGAGTATCATTGGTTTCCGTGTCTTCAGAACTTTCAGTTTCTTCTTCAGAGGGTTCTGTTTCCGTATCTTCAGAACTTTCAGTTTCTTCTTCAGAGGGTTCTGTTTCCGTATCTTCAGAACTTTCAGTTTCTTCTTCAGAGGGTTCTGTTTCCGTATCTTCAGAACTTTCAATTTCTTCTTCAGATGTCTCGGGTTCATCGGTACTGTCAACAACCTGAGTAACTTCAGTTTCTTGTGAAACATCGTTGTTTTCAGTATCGTCTGCAACCTCAGTGGTTGTGGCAGCATCTTCAGAAACTTCTGTTTCTTGAGTGTTTTCAGTAGTTTCTTGACTTTCAGCATCCTGAGCATTAATTAGATTTTCAACATTGTTTTTTCCCATTTCCTGTTTGAGCAGAGCCCCCATAATGGTTTCCTCTTGTTCAACAGGTTTGGGTTGTCTCTGTTCGCGTTTTCGAACAGGCCGTTCACGTTGTTGTTGTCGTTGTCGTTCTTGTTGGTCCTGATTTGGGGTTGTTGCGCGTTCTTGGTCTGCGATAGCAGCTTTCAAACTTAAACCTATACGTCTACCCTTTGGATCAAGATTTATGACTTTGACATCCAATTCATCTCCTACAGAAACGACCTCTTCTGGTCTTTCAATTCGTCTGTCTGCAATTTCAGAGATATGTATGAGTCCATCAATGCCTTCTTCAAGTTTTGTGAATGCGCCGAAACTAGTTAAATTGACGATCTTTCCACGAACGACAGACCCAACTTTATATTTTTCTGGTACTGTGTCCCATGGATCCGGTTGTGTTTGCTTTAGTCCTAATGAAACGCGTCGTTCTGAAGCATCAATTTGTAGGACAACGACTTCAACTTCATCGCCTTCTTTCAGCATTTCTTGTGGGTTACTGCCACGGTCAGTCCAAGATAGGTCTGAAGTATGAATGAGTCCATCAATTCCTTCTTCAATTTCAACAAATGCCCCAAAGTTGGTAAGGTTGCGAATACGTCCGGCAATCTTTGTTCCAACAGGATATTTTTGTTCTAATAGTTCCCATGGGTTTGGTTGTAATTGTTTAATTCCTAACGAAATCCGTTTATCCTCTTTTGAGATTTCAAGGACAATTGCTTCAATTTCATCACCTTTGCTTACGATTCGGGAGGGGGCAACGTTGCGACGGGTCCACGCCATTTCAGATACGTGGATCAATCCTTCAACAGCTTCTTCAAGTTGAACGAAGACACCGTAATTGACGATATTTACGACAGTTCCGCTAACTTGTGAGCCGATTGCGTATTTTTCTTCAACATTTTCCCAAGGATCATCTGTCTTTTGCTTCAAGCCTAAGGAGATTTTCTCGGTCTCTTTACCGATAGCGATGACTTGAACTTCAATTTCTTGATCAATTTCAACAATTTCGGAGGGATGGTGTATACGTTTCCACGCCATATCGGTTTTATGTAATAACCCATCAACACCACCGAGGTCAACGAATGCTCCGAATGCGGTGATATTTTTGACGGTACCGGTTATGAGTTGACCGACTTCAAGCGTTCTCAGGACTTCTTCTTTTTTCTCTGCCATTTCAGCTTCTAACCATGCGCGGCGAGACAAAACGATGTTATGTCTGCGTTTGTTCATGCTGATGATCTTCATCTGAAACGTTTCACCGATGTACTGGTCAAGATTTTGTATAGGTCGTAATTCTACTTGTGATGCGGGTAAGAAACCTCGCAAAGTACCTATATAAACACGAAGTCCGCCTTTAATTCGTTCAGTTACCTCACCTTCAACGGGTGAACCACTATCAAAAGCTTGGGATATCTCGTCCCAGATCAGTGTTTGATCCGCTATTTTCTTAGACAGGTTAATTTGTCCTTCTGAGTCTTCCCTATTTACGATGAATACGTCAATTTCATCACCGACTTTTACTGTTGGCAAATCATTTTCATCTTTTTCAAACTCAGATGCGTGAATATACCCTTCAGATTTGAATCCGATGTCAATCATGACTTCATCGCGGCTTACATCTACGACTGTTCCTTTGACGATTTCTCCATCAGTGAAGGCTTTGAGTGAATTGTCATAAGCTTCTTCAAGCGATTCTTGGCTCATGGTAGCATCTTGTTCATCAGAAGTTTCACCTTGTATTTCGGTAGTCTGAGGTGTTTCTTCAGATGTAACATCGGGTGTATCTGTATCGACTGTTTGCTGTATTTCTTCAGAAGTGACATCGGGTGTGTCGGTTTCAGTTACTGATGATGGGGTATCTTCTTCGGATTCTGATGATGGGGTATCTTCTTCGGATTCAGTATCTGTTGTATCATTTTCGTTTGTAACAACTTCAACTGTTTCTTCAGATTCAGACTCAGATGTTTCGGTTTGGACCTCAACAGGATGGTTACTTTCCTCAGACTCAGCAGATTGGACAACTTCATCTGTTATTTCTGTCTGTACTACTTCTTCAGCTGCTTGTATCTCCTGTTCTGCATCGGTTTCTTGAGGAGATGATTCAGCTTCATTGCTTTCACCTTCTGTTTCCTGTTCTGCATCGGTTTCATGAGGAGATGATTCAGCTTCATTGCTTTCACCTTCTGTTTCCTCAGTGGGATCTTGGTCTTCGTGTGCTGATGTTCCTTGTTCGGTGACTTCTTCGTTTGCGACTTCAGTCGAATCCTCAACTTGTTGTTTTTCTTCTTCCACTTCAACGGTGGAATCGTCTGTATGGGTATGTACGTTGATCATTAAGATGCCTGGTTCTGTTCAAAACGCAAAACAGCGTAATGTCCGCCAGTTCCTCCTTGTTGGACAGTGCTTCTGACACTTTCAAATCGGTTACTTAATAGTATATCACAATATAAGTTGAAATGCAACTATAATCTTTTTAGGGAGGATTATTCAGTATTAGGTATTTTAGCTGTTTCCTGAGAAAATCGGGGCAGGGAAATCAAGTAATCAAAGGAATGATGAAGATTCATTTATTAATTGGGTTATATATATTTTTCCACCGGTAGGCGTGCTTTGTAAGCGCGCTCTTGGGACCTGATGTGCCATTTATTAATTGGGTTATATATATTTTTCCACCGGTAGGCGTGCTTTGTAAGCGCGCTCTTGGGACCTGATGTGCCATTTATTAATTGGTTTATAAACATTTTTCCACCGGTAGGCGTGCTTTGTAAGCGCGCTCTTGGGACCTGATGTGCCATTTATTAATTGGGTTATATACATTTTTCCACCGGTAGGCGTGCTTTGTAAGCGCGCTCTTGGGACCTGATGTGCCAGCGCGCATACAAAGCACCAAATCAAGTAATCAACGGTATGAATCATGGAGCATGCCACACGCGCATGCTGCTTAAGGTATTCCCCGCCTACCGTGGCTGGATTAGGAGAATTACACTAAGTATTTTTTATATTCATAATGCCTTTTGGTATTCTTCGGGTTGTTCCTACCGCGGGGTTTCTTTTTTTCAGAACATTAGGAAAACTAAATTACCTGGGATTTCTCACAATGTTTTTTATGAAGCGGGATTTACGCAGTTTTCTTGATTTAATCAAGTTGTAGGGTTATTTCTTTAAAATCACACCTAAGGGAAATATAAGATTACCGAATTAGTAAATTAATCTTCATACAGTTTGATGCTCAAAATGTCCAAATAATTATATGCTTTACTAACAATCAAAACAAGCAATGCTAAGAGTGGTAGGAGTCTTATCCATTTAATCAGTATAATCTGTGATTCTAACAATTGAAAACCTCTGCATCAGAAATTGCGTTGACATGAGAGTGAACTTATAATAGAATACCGCATAAATACTTTCAGGATATTCATTATGGAACACTATTTAAAAATCCAAAAACCTGAACTGGGATACACTTACAAGTTTGAAATTGATCAACTTTCTGACATGTCTAAATGTTTAGAGGCGCATGGTTTTGCGATTATCAAAGACGTGCTACCTGATGAATTGGTCGAGAGCCTAAAACAAGCGGTTTTCAATGGCACAGACCCAAACAGAGAATTAGGGCATGGGCAGAGTCGCACCCGACACGCTTGGATAGAATCTGGTTCGGGAGCATGGCAACTACTGGAGTATGAGCGGTTCATGAAAATCCATAGGCACTTGATTGGCACTGATGCACTCACTGTACACCGTTCCGCTGCAATCATTCGGATGCCAGGGTCACATCCTGTTGCATGGCATACCGATTGGTGTGGATTTTCGACAGACGCACCGAAAAATTCCGGTGATGTGCTGAACCGTGGCATGTGGCCATCAGGCAAATGGTTTTACATAACAGGTTCGCGTCCGGAACACGGTGGTTTATGTGTGATTGCGGATTCTCACGTTGAAAATTGGGAGGGTCCGGAAGGGTTTAACCTGACAGCAGACAAACGCTCATTCTACAAAGTGGGTGGAGATGTGAAGGCATACACAGATTTTGATGTTCCTGGGTGTGTACCACTCTTTACGAATCCTGGTGATATGATTGTGTTTGCGCACCGCACATATCATGCTGCATTTCCAAACCAGATTGATGAAATTCGGTTGTCGTGCGCTATCGGTTTTCGACGTCGAGATCACCACATTGAAATTCCGTGGGAAATACCGGACGTAGGTAAGCAGTTTTTAACGGATTTACCACCGCATCTGCACAAATATACATACGGATATACCAGTATTGATACGGCTTGGCGTGGATAAGTGTGTTTATTGTGTGGGATATGCAAAGAGTTGGCGATGTGCTTCATTTGGCGCGCCACTTTTGAGCCAAGAGATTGGTTGTTCTTCTGCTGTCTTATCGGGATTAACCCAGACGATATTCTTTATTTCACTAACTTGTTTAGAAGTTAGTGCGAAAAGTGATCTAACGGTTTCGTCAAGTGAAACCACAGTTCTATCAGATGCCAATGCTGCTGCCAGTAAGTGAAAGTCTTTGTTCATTGCGTCACTTGTATCATCTTTATCGGTTGTGTTTGTTATCTTGTTTTGAATTTCATTGAAATTTGGTGGAACAATACGTTCTACTTTTCGACGTGCATCCATTGACAATCTCCATCTACGAGCAAAGCTGGATTGATGTTTTTTCCATTCATCACTGATTTTTTCTGTCATTACCACTTTATGGTTTTGTTCCCTCATGGTTTTTAGAAAATCACGACAGTTGATTGCACGGCTATCAGTTGCAGTGTCACTTCCAGAAGATTGGGCTACGTCAGCATCTATCACCAACCTTTTCGGATCTCTTTTTCTCACTAATGTTACTCTTTTCCAAATCTAAGTTTGTCTACAGCATCAAGATAACGACTTTGTGTATTTAGGTCAACATCATCAAAATCTTCAGGCCAATTTCCGTAAGCACCTGCATCATCTAAGTCGGTACTGCTTACTAGTGTAATACCATTTTTGTCCCGTGAAAACCAGTGCAGCTTGACCAATTCTGGCGAGAGTTTTCCTTCTGCTACGAGAGTTTGAACACCTAATAGCAGTAGTGAACTATGCGTTTCAGCGACGACGCGTACACCGCGTTTTGCTGCATCGGCTAACACTTGTGCCAAAGCGACTTGTGCGCGAGGGTGAAGGTGGAGTTCTGGCTGTTCAAGATAGACTAACTGACCTGGTTTAGCTGCTATTAGTGCTACTAAAACAGGTAAAACTTGAGATACACCAAATCCTACATCTGCGATATTGACCATGTCCGTTTCGTTGGTGCTGGAAAGAGGTAAACGTCCAACCTGAACTTCAATACCGAAATCACCTATTTTTTGGGTTGATATTTTACTTGTTAATTCCAAAGTCTGAAGAGAATCGGTAACCTTTTTCAATCGTTTTTCATTAAATGATTGCCATTTGTGGATGAGGCTTGCCGCGTAATTTTCAAACGTACCAGGATACTTTGATTCAGTGCTACTACTAGGATAAATGCGCTCAGGAATGTCATGTAATCCAGGGATGTGAATGGTGTCTAATATAAACTGCGCAAAACCAGAAGTAGTTTCGTAGAATTTACTGCTATTTCGCGATCCCAAATACAAAAAACAACGTGAACGCTTCACTACATCGATATCACTGAAAGACGAATCTTGAAAAGCCAACGATTTGATCTCTTCAGGTGGCATCCCTGTATACAAGGTAAAATTCTGAGGAGAAGATGGTTGATCAATCTCAAAATTTGTTTTTCTGGTCATTTCAACAATTTCAATATCGTTTTTTCGTTTTCTGAAAGTTGTTCCTACAGAGATAAACATATCAGATAAACGGGTCTCAATCTTTACTTGAAAACGATCTGTGAGTACTTCAGTGTTTAATTTTGAGAGAAATTGCGCTGCTTCAGTAAATTTCACATTCGGTCCATCAATCTTTAACGGTCCTGGATCGTACGGTGCTTCCAAAGTCTGCTTCAACATCAAGAGTGGCTGCATGATGCTGGATTTCCCAGAACTGTTCGTACCAGCAAGGATTGTCAACGGACGTATATCAATCTCACACTCCTCCGCTATTGATTTGAAGCCTTTTACAGCAATCTTGGTAATACCTTTTATATTTTCTTTCGCCATGTGGTTTTGCTCCGGTTAATCCTATGAAACACCACCTGGATGTAGCACACCGTAAGGTAACCGTTCTCCCTTCAATCCAGCAAACAGGTTTTCCATTGCCATGGTAGCCATTTTCATACGGGTTTGAATAGTCGCACTTCCGAGATGTGGTGCAATGAGTAGGTTATCCAACCCGAGTAGTGGGTGGTCGGTGTTAATTGGCTCAGGTTCTGTTACGTCAAGTGCAGCACCTGCAATCTGTCCATCTTTGAGAGCGTGATACAGTGCGTCGTGGTCAACAACGGGACCTCTTGCGATATTGACAAGAATAGCGGTGGGTTTCATCATTTCAAATTCTGCTTTGCTGATCATATGTGATGTCTCATCTGTTAACGGGACATGCAATGTCACAAAGTCAGAAACCTTGAGCAGATGTTCTAACTCAGCGAATTCAATTCCAAGTTCTTCTTCCCAATCCGGTCTACGATTACGTTTGTTGTAAAGGACTTTCATATCAAAACCCAAAGCGCGTTTTGCGACTGCATAACCGATTCGTCCCATACCGACGATACCAATGGTAGTGTGGTGTACATCGTACCCCCAAAGGATGTTCGGGTCGTAGTAGTGCCACTGCTTGTCAACTTGAACATGGTTGTATGCTGGGACAACGTTGCGTGCTGCAGCCAGTAGTAGTGTCCATGTCATATCAGCGGTTGTGTCACTGAGAACTCCGGGTGTATGTCCGAGTGCGATACCGCGTTCTCGTGCTGCATCTACGTCCACATGGTCATAACCAACACCGACCACAGAGACAACTTTTAGGTTAGGTGAGGTGTCAAACATCTCGTCTGTGACAGGTTCGTGTCCGTAGGTCATTAACCCATCAAGAGGTGGAATCTTTTCAGCAATTGGCGGTAGAATTGCGCTTGTATGCCACATCTCAACGTCACATTCAGCTTGAATTTGGCCGAGAACTGCCTTAGGAATGGGTCGGGTGATAAAGATTTTTGGAATTGCCATGGACGACCTCAGTGAAAAGGTTGCGGTATGGTTAGTTTCTTCTATAGAATATACGGATGGGTGTTCCGTTAAACCCAAAAACACTACGTATATTATTTACCAGATACGCGGTATATGGTGGACGTATCCTATGTGTATTGCGTCCGAAAATCAGGAAAGTTGGTGGTTTTGACTCTACCTGAGTTATATATTTCAGAGCAGGACGCGTGCCTTTTACCCGTGGGGGTGGGTGTGCATTTCGCAATTCCAACAGCAGATCGTTGAGTGCGGGGGTTGGAATACGGGTGCAATACTCGCGGTAGACCTCAAGTGCTACATCCAGTATTTTTGTGATACGTTGACCAGTGATAGCAGATACGAATATTTTGGGAACATAGTCTAATTGTGGGACTTGAGCTTGTATTTGGTGTACAAATTCACCGTATGTAGAGTTGTCCTTATCCACTAAATCCCATTTATTTAGGACCATTACAGATGCTTTTCCGTTACGCGCAATGAAATTTGCGATTGTCTTATCTTGCGATGCTACTTCCTGGTTAACATCTAACACTAACGCAGCGATGTCACTTTGTCTGATACTATGGATTGCGCTTTGGACAGTTGCGGATTCAAGTTTATCCTTAATTGCCGATTTTCTTCGCATTCCAGCAGTGTCAACAAGTTCAAAAGTGATATTTTGATATTCAAATCTTATGTTGATAGCGTCCCGTGTTGTGCCGGGACGGTTGTCAACAATCATCCGTTCTTCACCGAGTAGGTTGTTTAGTAGCGATGATTTTCCAACGTTTGGACGACCCACAATAGCGATTTTGATTGGTGCGGAGGACGTTTCTTCAGACTCATCGGTTTCAGGGAGAATCTCTGCCACTTGGTCAAGGAGTTGGTGGATACCTAAATTCTGAACACATGAGGTCAAGACCGGTGCTTCCAATCCGAGTGCAAAGAAATCAGCAGTGTCCATCTCAATTTTTACACTGTCGGCTTTATTTGCTACAAGTAGGATCTGTTTTCCTGATGCGCGGAGTTTGTCTGCCACAACGTTATCGTGTGGCATAATGCCGGTGCGGGAATCGACTACAAACAGAATAAGTGATGACTCTGTTAATGCTTGGTCAACCTGCAACTGAACGTTATCAATGAGAGGATCATCAGGGTCAACGTCAATGCCACCTGTATCTACGATTGTAAAGTT
Organism: Candidatus Poribacteria bacterium; assembly: GCA_963663765.2. Classification (GTDB taxonomy): domain Bacteria; phylum Poribacteria; class WGA-4E; order WGA-4E; family WGA-3G; genus MSPOR6. Next base: position 1,329,648 of record CAXXUA010000005.1, read on the forward strand.
TTTATCGTTCCACTCGACATTTGCATAGTTTCGATCTCGTGTTACACCGGGAGTATCGTTGACAACTGCAAATTGTTTGCGGTGTGTTGAATTTGGTCGTGCGTCTGTGGCGATGCGGTTGAAGATTGAGGATTTTCCGACATTGGGTCTGCCGACAATAGCGACAATAGGAGGTTGGATTTGCATCAGGGTTACTCCTGTGTAACTGGTGATTCCGACTCATTGAATTTAGAACGAGAAACAGCGATGATAGATTTTATCACAACAATGATCGGAATAGCAAGTAGTACGCCCCAGAAACCAAGGATTGAAGCACCGATGATCACGGAGAACATAATCAGCAGTGGGTCAACATCAACAGCATTACTCATCACTTTTGGAGAAATGAGGGAGTTGTCAATTGCTTGAATGCCGAGTACGGCACCTAAAACGAATATACACCGGATGAGAAAACTGAGAGTGCTGCTGAAATCACCTGCAGCCAGTCCCATCAACATTGCAATGTATGCGAATCCACCACCGATAAAAGGACCGAAAGTCGGTATTGCATTACAGAATCCTGCTAAAATACCGACGAGAAGTGCGAAAGGCACGCCGATGAGCCGATAAACGATACAGGAGATGATAGAGACGATAACAATTACGGTGAATTGTCCTTTGAGAAATTGGTGCATATTCGTATCAATCTCACGTAAATATGCCATTGTCGTATCACGATGTTTTTCAGGAACTAAGTTTATGAAACTACGGATATACCTTTCAAACCCTTGGCTTGCATAGACAAAAACGATAAAAGCAAGAAATATAGTTGCAAGAAACCCGCCGAACTGAAAAGCGATAGTGCCAGCTAACCCAGACAACCATTGTACAAAAGCACCACCGCTTGCAGTCCAACCGGGAATTTTTTCTGTTAGATAATCTTGAAACTGTTGTATAAAGGGTTGATCTCTTAGTCTTAGTAAACCCTCTTGGGGAACAATAAAACGTTTCCATGTGGATGCGTCTTTGCTCTGTAAATGGATGATATTTTTGCCACCGGCATACAGACCATCGTTAGTGGAAACTAATAGAGAGATTGATTGTGGGAGTAAGTCTGAATCCCTCATTCGCACCCAATCACCTAAAATTGGATTTCTCTTTTCAAAAAGACCATTCGTTGTTCCTACAAACATTTGAAACTGATTGTCTGTAGTTGCTTTATCCGTTGCAACAAACGCTTGAATATTACGTTTAGATTCATCTTTAGAATCCAGCATAGTCCATTTGTTGATACTATTCAGTTGCCGCCAGTGTATTTCAGTAGGAATTTCCTCTTGTGTGGTTAGCTCCGTATTAATGTTTGTTCCATCTATCAGTCCATTCGTTGAGTCAGTGCTAACAACATAAATATATCTTTTTTTGCGAGTTACATCAATTATTTCCCTTCGTTCTTCAGATCTCTCAATTGTGTCAATTTTGAGAATAGATATATCTTTAGTATTGTCAATTTTCTCTTCAGTCCAATTATCACCTGCATCATTACTTCGATGAAGTCCATTAGTAGTTCCAACATAGATCAAGTTGGGATCCCAAGCGGGGGCATGGAATGTCAGTAGCGTATGATTTTCAAAATATGTGGTTCTTAATTTACGCCATTCCAATTCTTCGGGAGGAGCGATCAAAGATTTTTTAGTCTTACCTGCAGCCGTGGGTATAACAGTCTTGCTACAGCGATAGATTTCATTTTCTGCGATTGCATAGATGTATTTATTACCGACGGTAATCTGATCAATCGGTTTTCCGACCAGTTCACCGTTTGTGATACCAATTTGAGTTGGTTCAGTATCCTTACTTTTCTTTTCATTCTTCAAGAAATAGATCCCGTGTTTCGTGCCGAGAATGAGTGTTTCAGTGTCACCGGTTTGATCAACTGCAAAAGCCGTATACTCATCCCCTTCAACTAAAGGGAGTAACCTTTCATGATAGAATTTCTGCAATCCTTTTGCCATTTGTCCAATTTGATCTCCGACTCGGAATCCTGTATAGGTTAACCCGACACCGCAAATAACCACAATCAGAGCAGTAGCGATTGCGCGCTGGTAATATTTCTCAAATGGTAGTGCGCGCCAAAGGAATCTAAAGAGATATGCAAATCCAAAACCGAGAATGAAGGGCATGAAAACACCAAGTATTCTGACAAATAACCAGAGACCAATCATGATGATTTCAAGATGAACGATAAACTTGATCCCGACCCATTTGTATATCCGGATCAGCATCGCAATGAGTGCAATCGGTACTAGTGGGTGTAATAAGAGTATCCGATTCCCATTCACCTCAGAAATTGCACCGTGGTAGAAGGCAAATGCGATCCATAATGCGGCTAATGCAACACTAATGATTGCCAGTGAAGTTTCACCAGTTATACCAGATTGTTGAGGGGTTGTTTCGTTTTGAGAGTTCATATTTTGTTCGGAGAGATCAATTTCTTCTCTGAAGAATCACTTTTTGAAATGGTGAGTGAATATGTTGACAAAAAACACTTGTGAATCTATGTTAATAGATACGTATAAGGTATTGGTTGGGTTTCGCAACGTTAAACCTATAGGTGTCAATTTAAGGATTTTGACCTCTTGTGGGAGGGGTTGAAAACCCCTCCCACAAGAGAAAATGCAAACAATATTTTCTTAAGTTGCCACCTATAGGTTTCGCAACGTTAAACCCATAATTCATCGTTATGAATGCCATACACGCATTCATAACGATGAATTTACCCAACAATAGGGGACTAAGTTGCTGGAGCTTCAACGGAATCTTTTGTCTCAAAAGTTTCAATGATGCCAGCACCGACACTGTCACCCCAAACGTTGACGGTTGTTCGGAATCTGTCAAGTAGCCAGTCAATTGAAAGTATCAATGCGACACCTTCAATGGGTAGTCCGACTGCCTTTAGGACGATCACCATCGTAACGAGTCCTGCTTCAGGTATTCCCGCAGCACCTATTGCAGCGAGTGTCGCAGTCAGGACGATTATGAGTTGTTCTGCGGGTCCCATTGTAATTCCATACACTTGTGCGATGAACATTACAGCGACAGCCTCATAAAGTGCAGTACCATCCATATTAATAGTAGCCCCTAACGGCAACACAAAACTTGCTGTACGATTAGAGATCCCATTTTGTTCCTCAACATTCTCCATAGTTAGCGGTAATGTAGCACTTGAACTTGCAGTAGAGAAAGCGTTAAGTAATGCTGTTCCCATTCCTTGTGCATATCCGATCGGGTTCCGTCGTCCGAATATGAATAGTAATGTTGGTAGGATAACGAACCCATGGAAACCAAGGGCTAATATCACTGTCATACTGTATTTGCCGACAGCAGCTAATTCTGGTAAGAATTCAGCGAAACCTCCTGCTTCCCCTATTCTACCTGCAATTAAACCGAAAATACCTACAGGTGCAATGATCATAATCCAGTTGACAATCTGCATTACAGCTTCATTAAAGGCGTTAAAGATGGCAATCGCTGGTTTCCCTACATCCCCAATAACTGACAAAGCAGCACCAATGAAAAGTGAGAAAAAGATAAGCGGCAGGATATCCATATTTGCCATCGCCATAAAGATGTTCTCTGGAATCATGCCCTGTTTACCAGTGTTTTTGTTACCTAAGAACACTTCCATAATGGTCTGCCCCATCGTGCGATCTTCTTGCCTTTTTACATCGGAAATTTTGGGTAGCGCGATTTCAATACCGGCGCCAGATTGATCAACCTTTAGATCGGTAAATTGGTTTTTAGCAATCAGCAACGTTTTGCCATTCTCTGTTATTATGTAATCAATTTCACCAGACAAGTCTTGCCAATTTTCTACAGTTACTTCGTTGTCTTTAATAGATTTGATTTCACCAACCAAATTTTGATCAACGAGTGTGATTATAAATTTGTTGGAATATTCTTTTTCAATTTCACCCTCGGATAATGTTAAAGTGAGGTTATTCTCTCCACTCAAGGTATAAGAGAGATCAGGGTATAGGTCACCTTCTTCTGAGAGTTCTATTCCTTTTCCAGGAGCGATAATGTTAACGAGAATCATCCCAACGATAACTGAGATTGCAGTCGTTGCCATATAATAAAGGACGGTGCGTCCGCCGATGGAACCGAGGTTGCGTATATCACCAAGGTTTGTAATTCCTACGACCATAGAAAAGATCACAAGAGGTACAACAACCATCTTCAGTAAAGTCAAGAATATTTCACCTAATATTTCGGTATGTTTAGCAAACCCTGGCGCATACCCGCCAACAAGTGTCCCGAGAATAATAGCGATGACTATACCAATTAGAAGTCCAAAATTACTTTCGGAATTTCCGTTATTGCTCATAGTTTATTTCCTTTTATAAGTGGTGTTTAACCACAATATATTAAATGTTTTATTATTCATTTACATCCACGCGAATTGACAGTTCTTCTAATTGTTCTTCAGATACATTTGATGGTGCATGAGTTAGCAGACACATACCTTGCTGTGATTTCGGAAATGCGATTACCTCGCGGATGTTATCTTCATTCCGCATTAACATCACAATTCGGTCAAGTCCGGGTGCGATTCCAGCATGTGGTGGTGTGCCGTATTCTAAAGCGTCAATGAAGTACCCGAAACGTTCTTTGACTTCTTCAGGTTTGATTTTCAGTATATCAAATATCTTCTGTTGAATATCCCATTGATGAATTCTGACACTACCGCTACATATTTCTGATCCGTTACACACCAGATCATAGTGTTGGCTTTGAACTTTACCTGGGTCCGTGTCTAACAGAGCTAGAGTCTCCTCTGTAGCACCGGTGAATAAGTGATGGAAAGGTTCGTAACGATTTTCATCTTCGTTCCATTCAAACAGTGGATAATCCACAATCCACAAGAAGTTGTACTTTGTTTCGTCTATTAGGTTCAGTTTGCGACCGAGATGTAGACGTAGGTTACCGAGTGCGTCTGCGACGACCTTTTGTCTGTCAGCGACGAAGAACATGATGTCCCCTTCGTTTGCACCCATCCGTTCTTGTGCTGTTTCAAGTTGTTCTGTTTTGAAAAACTTGACGATTCCTGACGAAAAACCATCTGAAGTAACCTTAACCCAAGCTAACCCCTTTGCACGATAGGTAGCGACAAAATCTGTCAAATCTTCAATATCTTTCCGAGAAAAGTCTGCACCACCGGGAACAGCGATACCTTTTACCTGTCCACCAGAAGACAGTGCACGAGTAAAAACCTGAAAATCGCAATCAGCCATAACATCTGAAAGGTCTGTGAGTTCCATACCAAATCGTGTGTCCGGTTTGTCATTCCCAAACCGTGCCATAGATTCATAGTAAGGAAGACGTAAGAAAGGTGTTTGAACGGGGATACCACCTGCGTCTTCAAATATCCGCTTCATCAGTCCTTCGGTGACATCAAGCACGTCGTCAACACCTGCAAAGGACATCTCAATATCAATTTGTGTGAACTCAAGTTGTCTATCTGCCCGTGTGTCTTCATCTCGGAAACAACGCGCAATCTGAAAATAACGATCAACCCCGCTCATCATCAGGATCTGTTTAAACTGCTGCGGAGATTGTGGGAGTGCGTAGAATTTGCCCGGATAATACCGACTCGGTACCAGAACGTCACGTGCACCTTCCGGTGTGCTATTCATTAAAATGGGAGTCTCAATTTCAAGGAACCCATTTTCATTCATATAGTTTCGTGCAGCGAGTGAGGCTTTATGACGCATTTCAAGCGTTTTCTGCATCTCTGGCCGACGCAAATCAATGAACCTATACCGCATACGTATATCTTCTGCTACATCAATATCGTCTTCAACTGGGAACGGTGGCGTTTTCGCAGTATTGAGTATCTGCAACGAATCAACCGCTACTTCTATTTCGCCTGTTGCAAGTTCTGGATTGACAGTGCCTTGATGTATACACAGTTTGTCCGTTTCAAGTAAGATGTCATACGTTCTGTTGTTTTCAATATCAGTGAGAAGCCAATGTTTGTCATTTTCACGAACACTCACGTTAATCTCATCCGATAGAGTATACTTCGTATCTACATCTGAAAAGAGGGAACGAAATTCGGATGATAACGATGGGTCGTCGGAGAGTTCATTTTGAAACGATACGTTAGCTGTGAAGAGCAATTCACCAGGGGCACGTTCTCGGACTGTACCGCTTACGTTTAGCACAAACTCACTTCTGACAGCATCAGCAAGTTCGTGTGCTTTCTCGTCAATCTGTGGGTCAAAGACAACCTGTGTGATTCCCGTTCTATCACGTAAATCAACAAATATTACGCCACCGTGGTCGCGCCGTCTTCTGACCCAACCATTGAGATGTGCAGTGGTGCCAGCATCATTCAATCGCAGGTCACCACAATAATGTGTCCGTTCTAAAGAAGTTTCTTGGGACATAATGGGTCTGTGTTTTCCTCCTATTTTTGTATCTCTTTCAGTTCGTTTTGGATCTGTTCTTTGTCGTATAGTAAATTACTTGGATCTGATGAAAGTGGTATTTCTGCTTCTATGACTTTCAAGGCACTTGTATAGTGTTCAACCTGTTTATCGGATTGATTCATTGCGTGGTAGACTTTACCAAGTATATGATGTGAACGCCATGAATTTGAATCTCTATTTAATCCTTTTTGTGCGTACTCTTTTGCCGCGTCAATGTTTTCCAGTTCTAAATGGAGTGTTGCCATCGCAGCAAAAATGGGTGCGGGTAATTTCGCATCTCGTCTTTCAAGTCGTTCATAAGTCCGTAGCGCGTCTTTGTAACGTCCTTGTCGTTGATATAAAGGACCTAAAATAACATATACGTCTAACCTATTCGGGGTTCGCTTGAGTAATTCCTCAAGTTGTGTCGAAGCTTTAGCAAGTTCTTTTCTCGCTTTTTCGTATTCACCATTTCTCTCATAATCTGTAGCTAAATTCTCATAAACTATTGCCAAATTAAGATATTCTTGAATTGCATTCGGATTTTGTCGTAGACTATTTTTCGTTTTTTCTTCAAAATCGGTAAGTTCCTTTTGTTGGTCCTCTCTAATTATACCTGAGACAACACCGAAGTTATATCGGATTGTTTCGTCATTAGGATTCTGACTTACTGCTTGGTTCATTAGAGTCATCGCAGTTTCAAGTTCATCATTAGGATTTGCAATCTGTGCTTTAGCATAAGCAATCTGACCAAGAATTAGTAACTGTGTAGCATTAAAGTAGGTATTCAGTTTTGTTTCAATTGCTTTTTTCTCCTCCAACGTCGTCCAGTAGTTACTCAAGAGTTGTGTGACACGTTCTCGATATTCTTTCATTCCGATTATATTCTGTGCTGTAGAGTTGACCAAATCTGTACCTTTGAAGAACTCTAATCTGGGTCTGTCATCAGTGTGGATAGGTTCATCCCGTTCATCCTCAACATACTTCCGTACTGCTTCAGGTCCCATCATAAATGAATCCAGCAACGACATACCGTCCAGATCGTCAGCGGCAAGTCCTTCGCGAATACCCGATGACTGGCTACGTCGTATGAAGTCTTTGTAATTTATCATAAGCGGTTTCAGTGTACCAATCAGAATAACAAAGTCTGGTGTGTATTTGTACCAAACCGTAGTCTCTGGAAATACTTTGATAAATGTTCGGACAATCATCTTATAGTGCTTTTCTGGCAACCGATGTAACGGCACCCACTGACACATCACACCATCTTCAGTGAGGATTCTTTTGCATAAACGGTAAAAATCTGCTGTATATATATTTGAACTACCTGCACTCACAAGTGGATGGATGATGCCTGTAGAAATCATATCATATTTTTTCTCTGTCATCAAGATATGATTGCGACCATCATTTAATTTATAGTTGAATAAACGATTTTCAAAGATATTGCCATTCACATGTTTGAAATGTTTTTGTGCAGCATCAAGCACTCCTTTGGATAACTCAATCGCATCTACTTGCACCCCGTGCTGTGTGATTGAATGTGAGGTTAAACCCATGCCGAATCCCACGACGAGAGCACGTTTTGGGTTCGGATGAAGTAATAACGGCAGATGTGCAATAACACGATGTGAGGGTGAGTCCCACCGTGAAGCATCAGCAGCTTGATTCGCATCTACATAGAGACGATAGACACCTTCATCATCTTTCAATGTTGTTACCGTCGCATCTATCTCCTCCTTGTAATCAACGACTTCATCTCCCGGACGTTGCGTCTTGAATATTGTGCTTTTCAAGAAAAGTGGTTGATTTAAGGTGAGTAAGACAATTACTGCTAACCCAATATTAAGAACTGGCATACCGATGCCTATTCCTTGAAAAACTTGTTTAGCACCGCCTTCTTCTCCTGTTTTAGTTGCACGCCATCCTGCCAATACCAGTAGACATCCGATACCCGTATTCAATGCGACCGTCAACACGATGCTGGGTCGGATATTCAAGAGTGGAATTAGGATAAACCCAGCAAAGAACGCACCTAATATACTACCAACAGTGTTGATAGCATATACGTTGCCGATACTTCTACCGAGTTGACGTGCATTGCCGGTATAGATTTTTGTCACTAACGGAAAACTTGCTCCCATCAGAAACGTTGGCAGACTCATCACAAGGAAACAGGAAAAGAACGTCCAAAATCGACTTGCACCAAAGGTGGATTGCAGCGCGTAGGTCATCCCATATAACCGTTCAAACGCAGGTAGGAGTATTAATGCGAATAGACCAATACAGAGTTGGAAAACACCGAATGTAATAACAGGTTGTTTGATACGGTCAACCCATCGTGCTAAGATCATACTGCCAAGTGCAATGCCGAATAGGAACGCAGCCAGCATCGTTGCAAACGCATAGGACGTACTACCCAAAAAGAAAACCAAAATACGTGTCCACAGGACTTCATAAGCCAAAGCACAGAAACCCGATACACCTATTGCCCACAATACCAATTGATGTTCCCTTATCTGCAATCCTCCGTTAGCAGGTTGTAGTGGTTTTGCATTCTGTTGATCCGCGTTGATATTCTCCTGTTCTACCATTTCATCGTCTTCATCAGTTTCTATCTTGTGTGCGTGTCGTGACAAAACCAGCGCAACTATAGCAACACCAAGATTGATTGCAATCGCTACTCGGAGTGACCAAGTGATACCGAATGCTTCAATTAAGAAAAAACCTGCTGCGACAGTGCCTATCACTGCCCCAAACGTATTCAACGCATATAATATACCGATGTTTGTTCCTAATTGTTCCAATCTCTTGACGAAAAACCTTGTCAGGACAGGTAGCGTGCCACCCATCAATGTTGATGGAATGAGTAAGATACCAAATGTTAGGACAAATCGGATAAGTGAAAGGGTATAGAATTCGGATGTTATGTGCCGGTTGATAAGGACATAGATTGCAGTTAAGACGGTAAGCAGTAGTGGCCAGATAAGACAAAACCCACCAATACCTGCTTCAAGGATGGCATAAAGTTTTAGCGGTGACATTCTGCTTTCGTCAATCTTTCTACCGAAGTAGAAGCTGCCAAGGGCAAGTCCTGCCATGAATGCTGTGAGAACGGTGCTTGTCGCAAAAACAGTGCTGCCGAAAACGAGCGTCAGTTGCCGCATCCATATTACCTCATAGATGAGGGCACTTGCACCTGATAGGATAAAGATGAGCCAAACGAGGAGTTTTATGTGTCGCATTTTTGATTATGCCCAACAAGGATATGTATATATGATATGTCAGTATCCTCAAAATTACAAGCAGAATCTTCTAAATTGGTGTGTAAAGCTTTTTGCGTACAGAATCGCGGATTACGCGGATTATGCGGTTAAAATGTCCGCATGAGAATTTATCGCAGAGAATAAGCGTTTTCTAAGCAACACGCTCAATTGCAGATGTATAATCCGTGTAATCCGTGTAATCCGTGATTCTGACAACACCATGCCAAGAACTTTACACACCCTCCCAAAATTTCTATTGAAAAACAAAGATCAAATCTGTTATAATGTGCAAAAATTAGGACTTATTGCACTCTACCCTTTCAAAAGGATTTTAGCATGTTAGGTGAACGATTGAAAAGATTTAGAATCGCTCGTGGTATGTCTCTTGTTGACCTTGAAACTGCTATTGATCGTTTAGTTAGCAGCTCAACTTTGTCAAAATATGAAAAGGGAACCTTACAACCATCAGCAAAGACACTTAATCAAATTGCTGCTGCACTCGGCATTAAGTCGGCACAATTGTGGGGTGAACCGCCTTGTGATGTTGAACCGATTGCTTTCCGAATGCGTACTAAATTGGGTAAAAAGGAACAAGAACGAATAAAAGCTTTTGTAGCGGAAGAGGTCGAAAAACGGGTCTGGCTGCAGCAACAAATATCTGAACAGAACACGCTTGAACTTCCAATTTTGGGCATCTCAGTCCAAAACCTTGATGGTGCTGAAGAAGCCGCATATACCCTACGAAACATACTGAACTTGGGAATTGACCCAATCGAAAACCTTATGGGTGTGCTTGAAGATCATGGTATTTACATTATTGTGGTCAATGCAAGCGAAAGTTTTGATGGTATTTCTTTTGTAGCACGAGATGAACACGATAATGTCATCGCAGCTGCGATCGCAATCCGTAGCGATGTTCCAGGTGACCGCCAACGCCTTAACATCAGCCATGAACTTGGACATCTCATCTTAGATATAAACAAAAACCTTGATCCAGAAAAAGCCGCTTTTCGATTCGGTGCTGCTTTTCTTGCACCTGCTGAGCAGTTGCGTAAGGATGTTGGTCAAAATAGAAAACGTTTTGATAAAAAACAACTTTTCGACCTCAAAAATCGCTACGGTATGAGTATTCAAGCAATACTCTATCGACTCAAAGATTTGGAGATTATTACTGACGCCTACTATAAGAAATGGTGTGTTGACATCAACAAATTGGGTTGGAAAAAGATCGAACCGATAGACATATTGCCTGAAAAACCAGAGCGATTTTGCCAACAGGTCCAGCATGCCCTCTCCAATGGATTGATAACCGAAAAGGATGTAGAACGCCTCCTTAATCAAACGGGACAGACAACTCCTGATAAGCCACTGAGCGAACGTCGTCAATTCTTAGCACTTCCAAAGAAAGAGAGACACCGTATCCTAAGCGAACAAGCAAAGGAGATGGCAAATTTCTACGAAAATGATAAAGAGTGGCAGGAATGGGAAGGAGGTCCCGTTGTTGAGCACCCTTATACATAATCCAAGAAGGGGAGAAGTTTGGGATGTAGACTTCAGAGGATACATCGGGACAGAGATTCAAAAAACACGTCCTGCCGTGGTAGTAAATGTCAATAGTATTAAACATCTGAAAATAAGATTAATTGCTCCTATCACAAGTTGGAATGAAAAATATTCAATAAAAATTTGGTTCATAAACATTAAACCCAATGATTTCAATGGCTTGAGTTGGGAATCAGCAGTTGATACCATGCAAATCAAGGGAGCAGATGTTCAACGTTTTGTTGAAAAACGTGGTAAACTCACCGCAGCACAGATGGATGATATTACCGCAGCAATTGCAGCAATTATTGATTTTCAATAATTACGAATCGTGTTAAATAACTTTTTTCAACAATGTTTTACAATAAAAGTTTCTTCCAGTACAATGAACAAAAACGACATAATAACCTTATTCTTTTTCCAACCGTACATTATACCGATAGGTTGTAGAAAAGATTCTGTCATCCGTATATTTTCCTAAACCTAAGTCCGATGTGAAGGTACTTCCTGTACCACAGGAATGACATAAGACCTTATAGTCACCTCATCTATCGTCTCTGTTTGGACGCGTGGTTCCGGTTCGGCACGATGATCAAAAACGACGTAATATCCTTCGCGCACACGTTCTAATTGGAGATACGCGGACAGTTGTTTCTTACCTGCATCATAGAACCGTTCTCCCTCCCAAATCTTTGTTTCAACGATGTATTTATTACCACCGTGAACGATAATCATGTCCATCCTGCCACGTCCCGTTTGTGTTTCAAGGAACATTGCACCCCGAATCAGACTGACAAACTGGTCAAGATAGGCGTATAAAAGGTCTTGACCAACAAATTCTTTCGGAGTTTCTGGTACTTGGAGTATCCGAAACCCTACGCGGGCAATGAAATTCTGGAAGTTGTCAAGAAGCAGTTCCATATTGATTTGCCCCGTCGGTGTGAGATAGTCCATAAAATCGGTGTCTTCAGGTAGGTAGTCCTGCTCAAGTCCATTTATCTCAGGTTTGAATGCCTGTAGAATGCAGTACTGGTAAATTGGATTTACTATTTGACACATCCCATCCTGTGCTTTACCAATCACACCGAGTGTAGTCAGTTCACTGATGATGTCTCTGCGTGGGTTGAAGCGTACACCCCTTTCATAAGAAACGATTTGCATCAGGATTTGTTTAAAACGATGGTCTCTACGGATATTTGTCATCAGATGTGTGAGATTGGTGTTATCTTCTTCGCATATATCTATGTGTGCCCGTGAAAAGTGCGTCATCGTGATTGGTTCATTTTTCGGAATGTCCATCTCTTCTGTGAGTATCTGAGCGAATCGGTTGACGAGGAAGGGTTGTCCAGCAGTCTGTCTGTGGATATTTTCAATTACGTCTGGATCAATAGTTTGACCAACTTCATCTGTCCACTGTGTGAGTAATTCACGCACCTGATCCAAAGTGAAGTTCGACAATATGAATTCGTCCTGTATATTGAAAGGTGAAATAGAGCGGTCAAGATTAAGTTGTGTAATGCTTTTAACACCTACAATACTGACGCTGAAGGGACATTCACGCATAGAACGTTGGACATAGATAGTACGGAGTGCATGCAAGAAACCACTGACTGCATCACTGGGAATACCGTCAAATTCGTCTATGATTAGCACTAATTTCTCAATGTCAAGAAAACTGTCAAAATGTTGAAAGAATTCAAGCATTTTAGCGTGATCAGTTATTTTTGTGTTTTCCAAGAATTCGGTTAAATCTTCAGAAGGGACAGCACCACGTTTCTGAAAAACGCGATCTATCTGTTCATAAATTCTTTTATTAAGGGAGGTATAGAAATCGGACGCGCTAAAGTTGACATACATCTCAAAATTTAGTTCAATTGGGAAGTATGTTTCTGTCCGATCGGCTGTGAGTACATCAAGTGCCCATTGGAAGAATGTCGTTTTGCCTGTCTGTCGAGGGGCAAATATGACGATATAACGACCTTGCTTGACGCGGCTGATAAAATCATTGAGTTCTGTCTTACGTGAGACAACGTAATGATCTTCAGGATTCACGGGACCGTAGGTGCTGAATGTCTTCATTTTTTACTCCATAACGACACAGGGAGATATTTTGATGCGTGTGTCTGCTAATTTTGTGTTGTTCCTAATTCTTCCTCTAATCGCACAATATGCCGATAGGTCGTAGAGAAGATTATATCAAGCGTTGCAATGTCTCTCGCCTCAAGTGGCGCGCGTGAAAACACACGTCGCAACGATTTCAGATACGTCTCCCACTCCTCATTATATGGAGTCATACCCACCCTATCTAACAAACGTGTGACACGTCCATAAAACTCCTCCAAAGCGTTAACTTCGGCATAGTCAATTTCTGTGAGGGGGTGTTCCTCTAAGCTTGCAGTAAAGACTTCATAAGCAAATATCTGCACAGCTTGTGCCAAGTTCAGAGACGGATTTTTGGTCGCCATCGGCACACTTGCAGTTAACTGACAGAGACTCATCTGATCTGTAGATAAACCGAAGTCTTCACGACCAAAAAGTAAGGCGACCTGCTTATCCTGTGAGATGGAAGCGATTGTTTCTGCTGCTTGTCGAGCAGTTACAGGCGGTGGCAATCGCATATCGCGCCGACGGTGCGTCGTACCGACAAGGTACTGAACACCCTCCAGTGCATCTTTTAGTTCAGGGATAATAATTGCATTTTCCAGCACGTCCTTTGCTCCGTGTGCCATATACCACGCAGCGTCTACATTTTGAAACGGAACAGGATTGACGAGGTAAAGTTGAGGTAGTCCCATCCCTTTTACAACTCTGGCAACAGAGCCGATGTTTCCCGGTTCGCGTGGTTCAAAAAGGATAATCCGTATGTTCGTAAGATTATCTGGTGTTTCTACGGGTAATGCACGAAAACTCTCTGCGGGTTGGTTTGGTTTTGTGGAGGTGTCGTTTGGCATAATAATTGTACAGGATTTTCAGGTTAACCTTGGGTATCGTCAATGACTAAATACACCAAAGACGTTCCCTCAATATGTTGGATATTTTTGAATTCCTTTCCCGCTGCATACATCTCATTTAATGCAGTAGTCAATCCCGGCCACCACTGTTTGCCGTAGTCGTGCCATAAAATCACACCCTGTCCGTTGCGCAATAGGTTCAGTGCTTGTTTAGAATCATGCAACACATAATGGTATGAATGGGAACCGTCTATGAATATGAAATCTACCGTGTTGTAAAATGAGGAGAAATCATAGGTCGCGGAATCACCGTACAATTGGGTAATCTTCTGCTGACAATCGGATTCCAAGAATCTTGCTCCCGATGTCTCCTTATCAATATATTTTTCTTCTCCAACTTCTAATGGCAAGTCTGTCTTGAAAAGTTTATCCTTAGGTAGGTCAAGGGTGAAGACTTCGGCATCGGTTGAAGCGTTTGCTGCCAAATTCAGTGTTGTGCGTCCATCAAACGTACCGATCTCAAAAAGCCTTTTCGGGTTATACCGTTTCACCAATTTGGACAAAACAGTGATTTCTGCAAGGGAGATGTTGCCATCAATGTCAACAAGTTCACGAATCTGGATGGGAACACCTTCTGAGACAACCTCTGTCAAATCAATCGTTGGGACAATGGGGGTTGGGGTTTTCTTAACATAACCGAAATGAGTACAAATTTGGTTGATAAAGAGACGGTTTTTCTCAAAAAGGAACCCGATTATAAACAGATAAAGGCAGGATAATACGGCATATATATACCTTGTTAAGAACGTACTAATTCGCTTCACTGTCTGAATCCTTTCATACTCCTTCCCAATTTTTCGTTACTAACGATTTGAGCAGATTGTACGCAAACCACTGCATTGTTCTGCTTGATACAAAGTGTTTAAATCATACCACGACACACCGATAAAATCAAGAGATATGTTGGGGAATTGGGGAACTTGGGGAAGGCCGTGTAAAGTTTTTGTCACCCGTTATGTCAAAATCTGGGTAATCCGCGTCCTCCGTGATTCCGCACACAACCCACGAAATCCGCGTCCGCCAGGATTCCGCAATAGAATCCCAATAGATTATACATGATATCTATTGTTCTCAAAACAATAAAAACAACATACCCACACCACCATAAGGTATAATTTCACACATACACCCAATGGTATATTAGCTGGAATAAACGACATTCCTCTCTCAAACACAAAAGCAGCTAACAAGTCAAAAAAAAGCAAAATACACAACAAAAAACAACTAAAAAATTTTCATGATTACAACACGGTTTACAACCAAATGAATTTCTTCCCTACAGAAGCAGCTAAAATTGGGATTGAAAACACCTCCCATAAATGCATAGGATTGCTTGTTGGTGACTTATCCGCGTTGTCCGTATCATCCGCGAGTCTAAAGATCAGGACTTACGCACCCAACGGTAGGCGCGCTTTGTAGGCGGGGAATGCCAAAAGGCATTCATACCGTTGATTTGGCGCTGGAAACCGAAAAAATGCTGAAAATTACACCATTTTCGTCAAAATTCTTCATCAAATCATGAAAACTGCGTAAGTCCTGAAGATAAAAGTCTCTAAAATATCAAGATAATGTTCAATTATTTAATGTTCCAAATGTTTATTGTTCAACGTTACATAATGAAGTTAATTGAAGAAAAAAATGGTGCTGAATGTTTTTCATGCCGAGTTTTTTCATGCTTAATTTTCGGTATTGATACACTGCTACTTTATTAAAAATAACCTTGCTTAGGATTAATATATTACGCGTATATTTCATAGTTATTTTGATAAATATATGTCAGATAATTCCGTTTTTGCTTGACAGCAGTTTTAAATCTTTGTTACAATACACATCAGGAGGTATATTATATGACTGCCAACAATATCAAAGAAATTGATGAAGCAGTGAAACATCCGATAGATGGCGATGGGACGGGACTCTCGTTCGGTCGATACTTTACAAAATCAGGTGTTCATCCTTATGACGAACTTGAATGGGAACGTCGTGATTCTGCCATCTATAACGAAAAAGGCGATGTTATTTTCAAGCAGGATCAGGTTGAAGTGCCTGTGTCTTGGACGCAACTCGCAACGGATATTGCTGCCTCAAAATATTTCAGAAAGGCTGGTGTTCCGGATGTAGAATCAGAAACAAGTGCACGTGAATTAGTTACCCGCGTTGCCCGGACTCTACGTAGGGCTGGTGAAGAAATCGGCGGTTATTTTGCTACATCAGAAGATGCCGATACATTTGAAATGGAATTGACACATATTCTTATCACGCAACGGGGCGCATTCAACTCACCCGTTTGGTTCAACTGTGGTTTATGGCATGAGTACGGAATTAAAGGTGGTGGCGGAAATTACTATTGGGACAGAGACGCACAAAAAGTTAGTATTACTGAAAACGCATATCAATATCCACAAAACTCTGCATGTTTTATACAGAGTGTGGAAGATTCTTTAGACTCAATGCTTGAGCTGCAAAAAGCAGAAGTCAGACTTTTTAAATACGGTAGTGGAACTGGATCGAACTTCAGTAAAGTAAGGGCAAAAGGCGAACATCTCTCCAGTGGAGGTGAGAGTTCAGGTGTGCTTTCGTTCCTTGAAGGATTTGACCGTTGGGCTGGTAGTATAAAGTCTGGTGGCACGACACGTCGCGCTGCCAAGATGGTCATTTTGGACATGGACCATCCAGAAATTGTTGATTACATTGACTGGAAAATGAAGGAAGAGGAAAAGGCGAAAGCACTCATCGCATCGGGTTATCCCGCAGACTTTAACGGTGAGGCTTACGGTACAGTGAGTGGGCAAAACAGCAACAATTCTGTAAGGATTCCAGATATTTTTATGGATGCTTTCCTTCATGCCAAACAGTGGCAAACAACTTATCGTACTAGTGGTGAAGTTGCAGCGGAATATGAAGCGAAAATGCTGATGGATAAAATCGCTGAAGCTGCGTGGGCATGTGCTGACCCCGGTGTTCAATTTGATGATACAATACAAAAATGGCATACATGTAAAAATACTGGCAGAATTAACGCAAGTAATCCTTGTAGTGAATATCTCTTCTTAGATGATTCCGCATGCAACCTTGCAAGTATCAATCTTGTCAAATTCCTTAAAGATGATGACACATTTGATATTGACGGTTTCAGGGCAACAGTACGTGTCTTTATCACTGCAATGGAAATCATTGTGAGCCTGTCTTCGTACCCGACTCCAAGAATCGCGAGACGTTCTCACGAATATCGTCCACTCGGACTTGGATATGCAAACTTAGGCGCAATGTTGATGCGGTTAGGTATTCCCTATGATAGCGCAGAAGCATGCAGTTACGCTGGAGCTATTACGGCTATCCTGAGTGGACATGGTTACGCCACAAGCGCGGAGATCGCCAAGAGTATCGGAACGTTTGCGGGTTATCCCAAAAACCGTGAATCCATGTTGGATGTTATCAATATGCATCGTGATGTGGCTTACAAACTTGATGCGACAACATGCCCTTCCGACCTTTTAGATGCAGCACAAAAAGATTGGGATCTCTGTCAACAAAAGGGAGAGACTTGGGGTTATCGTAATTCGCAAATAAGCGTTATTGCACCGACAGGAACCATTGCACTTCTGATGGATTGTGATACAACAGGAATTGAGCCTGAATTTGCGTTAGTCAAGTTCAAGAAGTTAGCGGGTGGTGGTTATATCAAGATTGTGAACCAAAGTGTTCGTGATGCATTGAAAAAACTCGGTTATATACCCCAACACATTGAGACGATTGTAACGCATATCGTTGGAACAGGTACACTTGAAGGGACTCCATATATCAACCCGGAATCCTTGAAATACAAGGGTTTTACTGAAGAGGATATTGCGAAGGTTGAAGAGATGTTACCGAGTTCATTTGACCTTAACCTTGCTTTTGCTCCCGGTTTCCTTGGTGAAGAATGTCTTGAAAGATTAGGTATCACAGCGGAAAAAGCTGCGGACCCAGATTTCAATCTACTAACATATCTTGGTTTCAATCCGAGTGAAATTGCAGGTGCCGAAGAGATTATTTGCGGCACAGGTACGATCGAAGGTGCACCACATCTGTCATCTAAACATTATCCTATATTTGATTGCGCTGTTCAATCGGGTAAGCACGGTTCTCGTTTTATTCACCACATGGGGCCCCTGAGATTGATGGCGGCAGTACAGCCTTTTATTTCTGGTGCTATATCAAAGACAGTCAACGTCCCGCGTGAAGCGACTGTAGATGATATTAAGGAACTTTATGTGGAAGCATGGCGACTTGGTGTGAAATGCCTAGCTATTTATCGTGATGGCAGCAAAGGCAGCCAGCCGCTTTCAACCAGTAGCCAACAGGATACGCAAGAGAATGCCAGTGGCCTTCCGATCCGTAGACGATTGTTAGATACGCGGAAAGGGATTATACACAAATTCAGTGTCGGTGGTCATGAAGGTTACATGCAAGTCGGCTTCTTTGAAGATGGCACGCCAGGTGAAGTTTTCCTGACTATGAGCAAACAGGGATCTACCACCGCAGGACTTATGGACTCAATCGCCATCCTCATCTCACTTGCCTTGCAATATGGTGTGCCGTTAGAATCGCTGGTCAATAAGTTTAGTCATGTTCGGTTTGAACCATCAGGATTTACACAAGATCCTGATATCCCCATGGCAAAATCCATTGTTGACTATGTTTTCCGTTGGCTTGGTAAAGAGTTTCTTCCGAAAGATGTACAAGCTAACACAGCAAAGATTCTTGAGTTGGATGACCAGATGGCAATACCTCAAGAAATTCCGCCAACTGAGCATGGTAGAAATGGGGATACAGACCCGTGGGCAGACCGCGAGAAGTTGGTGACTCTCCGATATGGAGATGCACCGCCTTGCCATGAGTGTGGTTCAATTATGATCCGAAGTGGTATCTGTTATCGATGCACAAACTGCGGTGCAACAAGCGGATGTTCATAAACCTCCAAGTATAATGTGAATAGGACTTATACGAACTCCGTGAAGGTGATATACCTATTGGGTTTGTGTAAGTCCTATTCTTGTGATTTCTGTTAAAACATGGTATACTATATTACCTCACAAAAATTCAATGAGGAAAGATTAACCTTATTATCCAACTTAGGAGAAGAATATGAAAAAGTTATGTTGTATTGTATCAATTATTGTGTTAACAATTGCAAGTTATAGTTTCGCGCAAGACATTGCAGTCTTATATGATACTGCGATGGAAAACGGTGCGGGTTTAAGCATTCCAGGAGGAGTTGCTGGTGCCAGTGGATTAGCAGACCAAATTGTGAGCAAACTTCAAGATGAAAACCTGACTGCGGAAATCGTTGATGGTGAGGGGGTAGCAGCATATATGAATGCAAACCCAAAAGGTATCATAGTCCTTACCCAGGGAAATGTCCCAGATACAATATTCCAAAATAAGGGAGCAGACGATCTGATTCATTCTTGGTTAACGGATGGTGGCATCGCTGCAATGATTGGGGATTGGCCTTTCTACTATTATTGGAATTATGGTACAAATAGCAGGGTTACCATTATGGGTGGAGGTCAGCAAAGTGTGTTTGGCGTTACCGTAACAAATTCTGATACTGCCAATGCATCCCCTACCGATTTAGGTAAGCAATATATGCCATCAATCAAACAGTGGACATCAAACAGACCTGTGGATATCAGTGTTTTAGAAGATAACGATTTTAAGTTTGAAAGTTATGCTGACGATGGTTCAAATGCGGATCCGATTGCCTACAGAACAGATGATATGGATGGATGGTTCATCAACTTCCATACATCTTCCAGCATTACCATTCCGCCAAATGACCAAATTGCGACAGAATTAGCTGAATTGATGGTTAATCGTTTTGTTACAGATGCGCAATCTGTAGACCCGACAGGTAAGGTCAGTGTCGTTTGGGGTGAGTTAAAATCTTTGCGATAGGTAAGCACATAAACCGTAGTTGCAATTTAAGGATTATGACTACGGTATAAACCATCAGAATTGTCCAGTATTTTTCTTGACATTGCCTGACAAAGGTATTATAATTAAAGGGAACGAGAGTAGATTTTAGAAACACGCACAATAGTTAACAAAAAGGTGTGTATAAAAAAATATATTAGATTACATAAAATGCGTTGAAAGGGAGGAGTAGGTCCTCTGGACTTGTAAGAGAGGGAGACTCATTGGCTGCAAGGTCTTCTCAAGTTCCTACGACTGAAGGTCGCCCCGGAGCTGCTAACCTGAACGATACATAGACTTTAGTAAGGTTAGACGGTTTGATGTCCGTTATTGCATCCCAAAGAGTGCCTTTCCTCGTTTAACGGTGTTTTTATGCACCTATTGTTTGAAAACAAGGATTGGAATTGGAGTGGTACCACGGTAAGGTCGGTTTCGGTGATTTCAACCGAAACATGCTATAAAAAGCCGCATCCTTCTCGTCTCCAAAGATGGAACGAGAAGGTTTTTTACTTTCAACAAACTTTGGCACGAGAGAATGTGCCTACTACCGTCTATAAGGAAACTTGGCATGGAACTTTCAGGAGCACAAACCCTGGTTGACTGTCTCAAGCGTGAAGGTGTCGAATATATCTTCGGTGTGAACGGCGGCGCGGCAATGCCGATTTTTGATGCCCTATACGGTGATACAGATTTAGAATTGATTCCGATGCGTCATGAGCAAGGAGCATCTCATGCCGCTGATGGATACGCCCGCGCCACCGGAAAGGTTGGTGTCGCACTCGCAACCTCTGGACCTGGTGCAACCAATCTCGTTACTGGAATCGCAACCGCTTATATGGATTCAATTCCAATGGTAGCGATTACTGGACAGGTGATGACACAGTTCATTGGCAGCGATGCCTTCCAAGAATGTGATGTCATCGGTGTTACACGTCCAATCTGTAAACACAGTTATCTAATCAAACAGTCTGAAGAGGTTGCAGATGTTATCGCAGAAGCATTCCATATTGCAAGTACTGGCAAACAGGGACCTGTTATTATTGATATTGCTAAGGATGCACAGGTACATAAATCTCTGTTTCAGTATCCAGAAACAGTTGATATTCGCAGTTACAAACCGCAGGTAAATGGTGATCCAACACAAATAGCAAAAGCAGCAGCAATGATTAAGGAAGCGAAATGTCCAATCCTATATGCAGGTGGTGGAGTCGTTCTTGCGAATGCGAGTGAAGAACTGCGGGAGTTAACCCTCAAAACACAAATACCGATTACTGTTACATTAATGGGACTCGGTGCGTTTCCTGAAACACATCCGTTAGCGATGGAGATGCCAGGTATGCACGGTTCTTGTTGTGCTAATTATGCGTTCACGGGTGCTGATCTTGTTGTCGCTATCGGTGCAAGATTTGATGATAGGGTTACCGGTGATCTTGACAAATTCGCACCTAACGCAAAGAAAATCCATATTGATATTGATGCTTCATGTATTGGAAAAAATGTTCCTGTTGATGTTCCAATTGTTGGCGATGCAAAGAACGTTCTCACAGAACTAAACAAGTTGGTTGACACCGCAGATATTGACCCGTGGCGTGATCAAATTCAGGAATGGAAACAGAAATATCCATTTGAATGGACACAAAAAGGGAACAAAGTGATGCCGCAATATGTCATGGAGCAGATTTATGAACACTATAGTGATGCAATTGTTGTTGCGGATGTTGGTCAGCATCAGATGTGGGCGGCACAATACTTCAAGTTCACCGAACCGCGTCAATGGCTTAATTCGGGTGGTCTTGGGACAATGGGGTTCAGTCTTCCAGCTGCAATTGGTGCACAACTCGGATGTCCTGATAAAACTGTTGTCAATATCAACGGTGATGGTTCTTATATCATGACTATTCAAGAGTTAGTGCCAGCGATCACAATGAAATTACCACTTAAGATCTTCATTATCAACAATATGTATTTAGGCATGGTGCGGCAATGGCAGGAGTTGTTCTTTGACAAGCGATATTCCGCTGTGGATTACCACGACAATCCTGATTTCGCGTTGCTTGCACAAGCATTTGGTGCGACCGGATTGCGTGTTGAGCATCCTGAAGATGTTGAACCTGCATTATTGAAAGCAAAAGGCATAGACGATGGTCCGGTTGTAATTGATTTTATTGTTGCAGAAGAGGAAAACGTGTTCCCAATGGTCCCCGCTGGTAAAGGTCTTGGTGATGTCATCCGCGGGTTGTCATAAACTTTACACCAAAACAATATGAATAAAAAAGAAGAAAGACACATTTTTTCGGTTATGGTCGAAAACCGATTTGGCGTTCTCGCACGCGTAGCGGGACTTTTTAGCGGACGCGGTTTTAATATTGACAGTCTCAACGTCGCTGAAACTCATGACAAGAGTGTCTCGCAAATTACGCTTGTTACACATGGAGATGCTCAAATAATTGATCAAATTTATCAGCATCTTAACAGACTCATTGACGTCATTGAGGTCACAGACCTTACTGCGGGAACACATGTTGAACGAGAGTTACTCCTATTGAAGATTCGCACTGAAGATCCACGGAAACGCGCTGAGATTCTACAAGTTGGAGATGTCTACCGCGCACGGGTGATTGACACGAAACCTGCTTCTCTTGTGCTTGAAATCACCGGTGATGAAGGAAAATTGGAGGCAGCAATTGCAATTTTCAAACCTTATGGGATCCTTGAGTTAGCACGCACCGGTAAAATAGCGATGGGACGCGGTAATACAAAGTAGCACGCATTTGCAGCACATGATGAGATTTATTAGAAAGGACAGATTATATGGCAACAATTTATTACGATAGCGATGCCAATTTTGATTTACTAAAAGAACGTACCGTCGCCATCATTGGTTATGGCGCGCAAGGCAGAGCACAAGCACTCAATTTACAAGATAGCGGCGCAAATGTGGTCGTTGGATTATATGAAGGCAGCAGCTCAATTGCACGCGCAGAAGCAGAAGGTATTAGCGTCAAGACGGTTGAAGAAGCATCAGCGATGGCAGATGTTGTGCAGATTCTTATCCCAGACGAAAAGCATTCGGCTGTATACCTTGAACAGATCGCACCGAACATGCAAGAAGGCAACATGCTGATGGTGTCGCACGGGTTCAGTGTTCATTTCGGTCAGATTGTCCCTGCTGACGATATTGATGTCACTATGATAGCACCGAAGGGACCTGGTTCTCTCGTCCGCGAAGTATTTGAAGGCGGTGGTGGCGTGCCGTGCCTTATCGCAATCCATCAAGATACGACTGGTGCTGCACGAGATATTGCACTTGCTTATGCAAGAGGTATCGGCGGTACACGTGCGGGGGTTATGGAAACCACATTCCGAGAAGAAACAGAAACCGACCTTTTCGGTGAACAAGCTGTCCTGTGTGGTGGCACTGCTGCGCTAATTAAAGCAGCCTTTGATACACTCGTTGAAGCGGGATATCAACCTGAAATGGCTTATTTTGAATGCCTACACGAATTGAAACTCATCGTTGACCTACTCTATACTGGTGGATTGAGTAAAATGCGGAACGATATTAGTAACACTGCAGAATATGGCGACTTGACACGTGGTCCGCAACTCATTGACGATAGTGTTCGTGATAGAATGCGACAGATTTTAAAAGATGTCCAAGGTGGTATCTTTGCCCGAGAATGGGTACTGGAAAATCAAGCGAATCAACCTGTGCTGCGCGCACTACGCAGACAGGAAGCTGCATTGGAAATTGAAGAGGTTGGCAAGAATCTGCGTAGTATGATGAGTTGGCTTGATGATTAGGTGGTTTTTCAGTTTCCTTAGTTAACGTGAGTTTAGTAAATAAGAATTTTGGAATCGGCAGAATACGCGTATGGTATTCTGCACTGGTTAGGAAACCGAACCATAAACGTCAATTTAAGGATTTTGACCTCTTGTGGGAGGGGTTTTCAACCCGATTTTATGTTCATTTGCTCTCAAATCGGGGTTGAAAACCCCTCTCACAAGAGAAATGCCAGCACTTTTTCTTAAATTGACGCATAAGGTTCGGTTTCCTAACAGCACCTACCGCAAGATTTCCCATTTATCAAACTCACGTTATATTAAATCGTAGTCCTGAATTATGGTGTGCAGCGTATTGGGTTACAAAGGCATTGGTCAATCACTTGGTGTCCACATACGAATTGCTGGATGAATGGGTAGGTTGTGTCTTGCGCCCATTCACTTGAATACCAAACAAGACGGCAACACTTGCAAAGAAAATAGTGATGTTTCTTTAGTTGATGGCAGTTGATTTTCTCTGTAAATAAATTTCGTTATGTAATGACTTGTGCTAGTTAACAGCATCTTTTGTTGGTTTTCACATATGTTCGCATTAGTGCTATAAACATATCGTCCTTAATGAAGATTAATTTATTAATTCGGTAATAAATATTCCTACACGGTAGGCGGGGAATGCCTAAATGGCATTCATACCGTTGATTTCTTGATTTGGTGCTTTGTAAGCGCGCCACCCGATTGTAGTCGTGCTTTGTAAGCGCGCCACCCGATTGTAGTCGTGCTTTGTAAGCGCGCCACCCGATTGTAGTCGTGCTTTGTAAGCGCGCTATTGGAACTTGATGTGCCAGCGCGCTTGCAAAGCACGACTACCAGGGTGGGTTAGATAAAATTACCTAATTTATTTATTAATCTTCATACGGGACTAAAGAGTATGTCAATATAAGTGAAATCACAATAATACGTTCAGCTTATGTGAAGAAATATATAGCAATTAGTTATTTAGCACAACACGTTAAAATATGGATATTTCAAATGTTATATCCGACACTCCGCACTTCTGATTTGCGTTTTTCGATAATAATTTGATAAACCCGCGTGGAGACTATATTTAGCAAACAATTTCAATTTAAAATGATAAAATAACAAGTTCGGTTTTGTCTCAAAATATAGAACTCAAAATCACCATTATTTTGTGCGAATCCTTGTGTGATACGGGTTTATCCCAATATTATAAAAATGTATTAAAACAAGTGCGGAGTGTAGGTTATATAAATCCTAGCTATACTATTTTCCGAAACGATTACCGATTCTAAAAGTCAGTGAATACTCATTCGCGTTTTCTTCATCAAAAAAAATACGATGATAATGACCTTCAGCACGAAGCACAATAGCAGAGCCAACTCGCCATTGATACCCTACGCCAAATCCGATATTTGATAGAGTCTCATCACTGTCAAATATGAAGGTTTCATCACCACTAAGAATTGTTTGAGAAACATGGCCAAAAAGATAGGGGGAAGATGTTGAGTGTCCCAATATATAAAATGAAACACGACCCCCCATATAAATTGAAGTGATGTTTGATGTATTTTCTTCACCCCAAATTTCTTCAGATATAGACACTCTTCCATAACTGAATTCAGGTCCAATTGCAAACATATCAGTTGGAAACCATGTAGCATACAGCAAAGTCGGAGTAGTTCCGAAACTCATAATTGCTGATGGAAACTGTGAATAGGTTATACTTGCAGTGGAATCACCATCGTCTGGTGTGAAACGAGAAATTCCAAATTGCGTTCCAAACTCAAAATCATTAGCAAATGTTAGCGTTATCGGTGAAATTAAAGAAACAGTTAAAACTATTAACGTTATATATAATCTTGCTGATATTTTCTTCTGTTTAATGAATATAGTGTTCATATTAACCTTCTTGTTTGTATTAGTATTATTTTAGTTCAAGTTGCTACCTATGTAGCACAATCTGTAACATTACGCATATATCAACTGACAGACTGCAAATTTTTGTTTTTGATGGATAACAATGCATCCTAATCATAACCATATAATATTATTACATAGTCTTAATATTAATCTGTCTTTATATGATTATATTATTTATCTTATGAAAAAATCAAGTTAAATTTGAGAAAAAATCGTGAAATATGCTGAAATTGTTTGGACATGGAGGATAAAATTGGACAAATTTGTGTATTTGATTCTGATTACGCTACTGGTTTAGTTCAGCAATTCCTGCAGTTTTTGTGAACGGTATTCAAATATCTTTTCTATATCCGGTCTAACCAAAAGTTTGTTTATTAGTTGTCCACCCAGTACGGCGTATTCCACCTCGTCCCGTACAAGTGTTCCTTCGTCCGTTTCAACAAATGTGTGTTTATGAATCCAACAACGATAGGGTCCTCTGCGTTGTTCATCAGCGAAGAAATGGGGTGGATCCCATTCGGTTATTTCACTTTGCCATCTGACAGGGATACCACGAAGTTTTAAACGGTAATCTATTAACGTACCAACCTCCATCTCAATTGGAGGCGGTGTCAGCACCACAAAATGGAGCCATGGAGGTGTGATTTCTGCCAGGTTGTGTGCGTCAGAGAAGTATGAAAATACGTCATCCCGTGGTTTTTTAATGAGTTGTTCTGTTGAGATTGAAAAGGTTTTCACTGTTTTCCTCCATCATTCTATCAGTATGTTTTCATTGATATATCGTGCAATCCACTCAATTTCTTCCTCTTCAAGATAGAGCCCCGTATCAATCATACGGTTTATAACCGCAGTTGTTTCCTCTTTAGATGTAGGCGGGTAATCGATGACATCTGTATAGGGATGGCATTGTGAACACTTGTCCTCAAAGAGATCTTTTGCGTCTGCTTCGTCGTAACTGTCGGCAACAACAGTTGTAGTCTCCTCTGTCATTATGGTCGCTGCAAGTTCGGCTGCTGCTTTTGCTTCGTTGGTACGCATCTGTTCTTGTCGTTGTTCCTTGACAGCATTTTTTATGTCGGGTGTAATTGCGATTAGATAGGTAGAGACACTCCACTCCTCTTCCGTAGTAATCGGTTCCCCGATGATAGGTTTAATCGCCATCCGATTTACGAGTCTGACCCAGTCAGGTGGTGTACGGGGTTTTACAAGTATTGTCCGCAAATCGTGACAGATCACACATTTACGTTGTAAAACGTGTTGTCCTTCTCGGAGTTTACGTTTGGTAGCAAGTAGGTCAAGCGGTGCATCCGTTGGCAATCCAGCTGTTTCAATCAATTGTCGTGTCCGTGCCATACCTTCTTCGCTGAATGCCCTTGTTTGTGTCCGCAGCACTGTTTCACGCAATGTGAAGGGGACAGACAAACCTATCAAGAGATAGGTGCATATCAGTAAAGAAACCCCGATATAGGGCATGGATTCCTCAAAATGTCGGAAAAATCGGAGGATAGCAACTTTCACAAGTATTAGAACACCGATAGTAATTGCAAGCATTAAATGCGCGACGGTGCGGGGTGGTAATTCAACTTGATAGTTCCATAACCGTGGGACCATGTGCCACATCATAAAGACATAGAGTATCGCATACGCATAGCCGAGTCCGCGATGCAACAACATCAATGCGCGTGGTGCTTCGCTTGTGCGTGTTTCTTTATCAAAAGGATAACCCCACAGTTTGAACATCAAGAAAACAGAGGCATTTGCTAAGCCTAAAAAGACTAATCCGAAAATTGCACTTGTTGAAGATGACATGAAAGATACTCCTTATGTGGAAAGTAATACCCAATTACGAGACCTGTCTTGCTAAATGTGCAGTTAGGAAATCGCACCATAGACGTCAATTTAAGAAAAAGTGTTGGTGTTTCTCTTGTGGGAGGGGTTTTCAACCCCGATTTGAGAGGAAAAGCGCATATAATCGGGGTTGAAAACCCCTCCCACAAGAGCAGGACTTACGCACCTAACGGTAGGCGCGCTTTGAAAGCGCGCTGGAAACCAAAAAAATGCTGAAAATTACACCATTTTCGTCATAATTCTTCATCAAATCATGAAAACTGCGTAAGTCCTGAAGATGTCAAAATCCTTAAATTGACGCTTAGTGTGCGGTTAGGAAACCTTACCTACCGTTGAAAAAAGATAAATCCCGTTAATTTGATATAAGAAAATTCTATTTACGTATCCAAAGTTGGACGGTTCAAACGTGAATGATATGGTGGTTCCATCACAGCGCGTTGTCGTTCATTTGCCCATTCGGGGATGGGATAAGCGGGGACATAAGCCATATTGCCTGCAGTGTATCGAGTTAGAATTGAACGTCGCGGATGGTCTGCTGTCCACGGGAGTGTTCCGTGTGTAACCGCTTCTGTAAAAATGATGACATCGCCAGCATCACACACCAGTTGTCGGATATGTTCCTGATGTTTCTGATACAGACGCATCTCTTGCGGACAAGAGTAGTTGCTCTTATGACTGCCCGGAATGACAATCAATCCGCCAGCACCGGGTGGAACATCGGTTAGCTGAAATGTGACAACAGTCAAACCGTTGTGCATCCTGCCATCGCGAAAGATATAATACTGATTCGGATCGAAGCCTGGACCGGATGATCCGTGAAAGGTAAATCCCTCCGCACCTTTATCCATAGAAAGCAGGAACATTTGGTGATCCATGCGAAAACCTTTACCCAATATGACGTTGAGATACGGTACGAGTGTAGGATGTGCAAGCATGTGACGGAAAGGATTGCACCATGGTTCCTCCCAGCTAAGCATACCTCCGAGTTCGCCTCTACCTTGTTCTCCTTTGAGTTCTTCCGAACCGCCATCAAGTGTCTGTTCACGGGGACGCACACGCATTTGGTCGCTGTGCTTGTCAATTGCCTCATTGGCAAATGCAACCTCTTCAGGTGTCAACACATTTTTTATTCTAAGGTAACCGTTCAGGTCAAACAGATATTTTTCATCAGCATTCATTTATCATCTCCTTACAAGATTTTTAGGATGTCGACCTACACTGCATAAGCCACAGAACCATCTTCACGCAAAGGTGTTTTTCCCGTATTCATTGGTTGAAATGGTGTCTTTTCAATTAGCGTATCGTCAAGTTCAACGCCTAAACCGGGTGCTTCAGGTATCGGAATGTATCCACCTTCCCGTTGATACGCGACTTTGTAGACAGCGAAACGTTCGGATTCATCAGCTTTTGTATATTCCTGTGTAACAAAGTTTGGAATGCTCGTGTCCAGATGCAGGGAAGCAGCAGTAATGACTGGACCGAGAAAGTTGTGTGTGACAACCGCACTGTGGTATGCTTCTGCGATTGCAGCGATCTTTTTGCAGTGCGTCAATCCGCCTGCTAAACCGACATCGGGGCGGACATATTGAGCACCACCGGCTTCCAGTATCTCACGGAACTCCCATATGCTTACATTTCGTTCACCTATAGCGAGTGGGGTTGTCATCCGTTTTGCTAATTCCGCTTGTGTTGTTATTGTGTCAATCTGTATTGGATCTTCAATGAAATATAGGTTGAAGGGTGCAAGTGCTGATTCAAGGACGATGCTGTTCATGGGTGTCAGTTTCCGGTGTACTTCCACGATGAGGTCAAGATCAGGTCCTCCGCCTTCTCTTGCTGCGGCGACGATGTCTCTTGCTGTTGTCACCAGTCGGTCTACTGCCATATCCTGAAAATTGCCAACCAACGGGTCAAACTTCAACGCAGTAAAACCCTCCGCAGCGGCAGCTTTTGCTGCTTCAAACATGGTTTCTGGGGTATTTCCACCACCGAGTAGGTGCAGTCGTATTTTGTCTCGGCAGTTGCCACCTAACAACTCCCAGATTGGCACATCAAGATGTTTACCCTTGATGTCCCACAATGCGATGTCAACAGCACTAACAGCACCACTTAGCGCGGTTCCTCTGAATGGTCCCATCCGATAAAGATATTGCCAATGATGTTCAATACGTAAAGGATTTTGACCGATTAGATATTTCTCAAAAGTATTCACAATCTTCTCAACTGCTTCAGGATATCCCCAGCATGCTGTTTGTCCGATGCCGCTGATACCGTTGTCTGTCCAAATGCGAATCACATAACCGTTTCCGATGAAAAACGACTCAATTTTGTCAATCTTCATATAGTCCTCCCAAATGATGTGGTTTATTTTGCGTATTGTATCATAGGGTTGTCTTAATGACAATAGGGAAGAAGGGAGGAGGGTGTGTAAAGTTTTTGCACAAACTGCACATTCTCCATTGTAGAGCGAAATCAAGAAATCAACGGTATGAATGCCATTTAGGCATTCCCCGGGTCTCTGTGCCCCGCCGCAACTGATTAAATGAGAGATTGCGGGCACAGAGACCCATAGGTGTCAATATAAGGAAATATTGTTAATATCAACCATACTCTTCAGTCCCGTAGGGACGATATGTTTATAGAAAACAAGTACCCTTCCCAGTTCTTTAGTCCCGTAGGGACGATATGTTTATTCTTCTATGTCGTTCCTACGGAACTCAAGAGAGGGTGATTACACCTATCTATAAACATTGCGTCCCTACGGGACTAAAGAGAACAAAAGTTTGTACCTCTGTGCAAAAACTTTACACACCCAAGGGAGGAGTGTGCAAAGTTTTGGTATACAGAATTGCAGATTTCGCGGATTACGAGGATTTCGCGGATTAGGCTCGGAATCGCGGATTAAGCGGATTACACGGAATACGCGGAGAAGATACCTGCAATAGATCGTATTGTTTAGTTAACGTTTATTCTATGCAATACAACCAAATGCAGAAATCTTATCCGCGTATTCCGTGTAATCTGTGCAATCCGTGATTCTGACAACACACATGCCAAATGCTTTACACACCCGAACATATTTTTAAGTTGAATCGTTGGCTAAACTATGTTAAAATATGTTTTTATACAGAATTGTACTCAACAATTATAACAAAGGAAACAACGTTGAACATTTTGGTTATTGGACAAGGGGGACGTGAACATACGCTTGTCTGGAAAATTGCGCAGAGTCCGTTGGTAGAAAAGATCTATTGTGCGCCGGGGAATGCAGGTATCGCAGAAATCGCAGAAACGCTTCCGATGCCTGACGATTTTGGTGAACTTGCTGATTGGGCGGAAACTAAATACATTAACCTCACTGTTGTCGGACCTGAAAACCCTTTAGCAGCAGGCATTGTTGATATATTCCATGAACGTGGTTTAAGCACATTCGGACCGGATAGACAAGCTGCACAACTTGAAGGGAGTAAAGATTTTGCCAAGCAGTTGATGGTGAAAAACGATATACCCACTGCAGCGTATAAAACCTTTGTTCATGCTGATGAAGCAATAGACTATATCAAGACTAACAACATACCAGTTTTTGTCAAAGCAGATGGGTTGGCAGCTGGCAAAGGCGTGATACCGGGTCGCACTATCGCTGAGGCAACACAAGCAGTCAAGACTATTTTAGTTGATAAGGCATTCGGAGATGCGGGGAACAGCGTAGTCATTGAAGAGGAGTTAATTGGAGAAGAAGCCTCATTCACGGTGTTAACCGATGGTTCTCACTGTTTACCTTTTGTTAGTTCGCAAGACCATAAGATGTCTCACGATGGAGATAGAGGTAAGAATACAGGTGGCATGGGGGCATATTCACCTGCACCAGTGATGACATCTGAACTTCATGACTATGTAATGGAAAGAGTCGTTTACCCTACTGTCAAAGGGATGGCAGAGATCGGATGTCCGTTTAATGGTGTGTTATATGTTGGATTGATGATAACAGAAACAGGTCCAAAGGTTCTGGAGTTCAACTGCCGTTTTGGCGACCCCGAGACACAAGTATTGTTGCCCCGTCTCAAAAGCGATTTAGTACCGTTGTTGATGGCATGCGTTGATGGCACACTTGACGAAGTTCCTGATGTTGTTTGGCACACTGAAGCAGCGGCTTGTGTTGTGATGGCATCTGGTGGGTATCCAAATCCGTATCAGACAGGTAAAGCAATTACTGGATTAGCAGAAGTATCGTCAATTGAGGGTGTAACCGTTTTCCATGCAGGTACAAAGTTGGATGGTGAAAACGTAGTGACTGCTGGTGGACGCGTTTTGGGTGTTACGGCATTAGCAGACAACCTGAAAGCAGCTATTGAACAGGCATATCGTGGTGTCTCTGCGATTCATTTTGATGAGGCACATTGGCGGACAGACATAGGATATCGTGCATTATCGTGAAGTTGATTTCTCGTTGTTCTTGACACTAATGCTTTTTAAGCAGGACTTACGCAAAGACGGTAGGCGTGCTTTGTAAGCGCGCTGGAAACCCATAAAAATACTGATAATTACATCATTTTCAGCTTATTTCTTGATTAAATCAAGAAAACTGCGTAGTCCTGTTAAGTACACTATTTTTTAGATTTGATGCTGGGAGATAAAGTGATGCAGAAAAAGATACGAGCTGCGCCTACTATAATCTATCCGGAATCGGATGGGGAACCTATGGCAGAAACAGATATACACCGTGACCTGATGATAGATTTCATTCAGGTATTGAAGCATCATTACCGAACTGTGAGTGATGTTTATGTGTCTGGTAACCTATTCTTGTATTATGTAGAGGGGAATCCAAGGAAAGTTATCTCACCAGATGTGTTCGTAGTTTTTGGAGTTGAGAAGAAACAACGGAGAACCTATCGGACTTGGGAGGAGGAGCGGACTCCCGATTTTGTGTTAGAGGTGGCAAGTCCGAAGACCTTTAAAAACGATATTGGCGGAAAAAAGGAACTTTATGCATCAGCGTTAGCGGTGAAAGAGTATTTCATTTACGATCCGTTGGGACAGATTATTCCGAGTTTTATTGGGTGGCGTCTTGTTGATGGTGTGTATCAAGAGATAGATTTCGTGAATGATCGTTTACCTTCAGAAGTATTAGAGTTAGAGTTAGGTGAAAAGGGTGAAGCGTTACGTCTGTATGACCCGAATAGATCGGTATGGTTGGAAACTTCTCCTGAACGCGCAGAGAATGCAGAAGCACGCGCGCAAAGTGCTGAAGAAAAACTCGCTAATGCGATGGCAGAAATAGAACGTTTGCAGAGATTGTCAACTTCACATCTAAGTTAAAATATTTATCGTAATTCTGAGTTTCTAATGTGCCTACTGCTGGAACGTAATTTGTAAGATATTTGATGCTGGGAGATAAAGTGATGCAGAAAAAGATACGAGATGCGCCTACTATCGTCTATCCGGAATCGGATGGGGAACCTATGGCAGAAACAGATATACACCGTGACCTGATGATAGATTTCATTCAGGTATTGAAGCATCATTACCGAACTGTGAGTGATGTTTATGTGTCTGGTAACCTATTCTTGTATTATGTAGAGGGGAATCCAAGGAAAGTTATCTCACCAGATGTGTTCGTAGTTTTTGGAGTTGAGAAGAAACAACGGAGAACCTATCGGACTTGGGAGGAGGAGCGGACTCCCGATTTTGTGTTAGAGGTGGCAAGTCCGAAGACCTTTAAAAACGATATTGGCGGAAAAAAGGAACTTTATGCATCAGCGTTAGCGGTGAAAGAGTATTTCATTTACGATCCGTTGGGACAAATTATTCCGAGTTTTATTGGTTGGCGGCTTATTGATGGCGTATATCAAGAGATAGGTTTCGTGAATGATCGTTTACCCTCACAAGTATTAGAGTTAGAGTTAGGTGAAAAGGGTGAAGCGTTACGTCTGTATGACCCGAATAGGTCGGTATGGTTGGAAACGTCTCCTGAACGCGCAGAGAATGCAGAAGCACGCGCAAAGAGTTCAGAAGCACGTGTAGAACAGGAAGCAAACGCACGTAGAAATGCTGAAACACGCGCGCAAAGTGCTGAAGAAAAGCTTGCTAATGCGATGGCAGAAATAGAACGTTTGCAGAGATTGTCAACTTCACATCTAAGTTAAAATATTTATCGTAATTCTGAATTTCTAATGTGCTTACTGATGGAACATAATTTGTAAGATATTTGATGCTGGGAGATAAAGTGATGCAGAAAAAGATACGAGCTGCGCCTACTATAATCTATCCGGAATCGGATGGAGAACCTATGGCAGAAACTGATATACACCGTGACCTGATGATAGATTTTATTCAGGTTTTGAAGCATCATTACCGGAATGCAAGTGATGTTTATGTGTCTGGCAACCTATTCTTGTATTATGTAGAAGGGAATCCGAGGAAGGTTATCTCACCAGATGTGTTCGTAGTTTTTGGTGTTGAGAAAAAACAACGGAGGACCTATCGGACTTGGGAGGAGGGATGTACTCCCGATTTTGTGTTGGAGGTGGCAAGTCCAAAGACCTTTAAAAACGATATAGGCGAAAAAAAGGAACTTTATGCATCAGCGTTAGCGGTGAAAGAGTATTTCATTTACGATCCGTTAGGACAGATTCTTCCGAGTTTTATTGGGTGGCGTCTTGTTGATGGTGTGTATCAAGAGATAGATTTCGTGAATGATCGTTTACCTTCAGAAGTATTAGAATTAGAGTTAGGTGAAAAGGGTGAAGCGTTACGTCTGTATGACCCGAACAGGTCGGTATGGTTGGAAACGTCTCCTGAACGTGCAGAGAATGCTGAAACCCGTGCAAAACAGGAAGCAGTTGCCCGCCGAAGTGCTGAAGCACGCGTGGAACAAGAAGCAAACGCACGCAGAAATGCTGAAGAAAAACTCGCAAATGCTATAGCAGAAATAGAACGTTTGCAGAGTTTGTCAACTTGACATATACGGATTATGCATTTTTGTGCTCAACGAATTGAATATGTCTTTTTAGGTTGCAGGTATGGTAGATGAACTCACATATAAAATTGCACAGTGTTGCACACCTGAAGAAGACTATCCGATCATAGGTTATTTCAAGGAAGATGGTACTATCACCGTACACGACACGTCATGTCCTTCAGTTCCCGGTTTGAGAACGGAAAGATTACTTGAGGTCTCGTGGGACGAGATACACAAGACGAATACACCAGATACTTCAGATGATGTTCCCTCTGAAATGTCAGAATTGGATGAAACCGATTACTTCATACTCAAACATCATCAGGAATTTGGGATGGACTATTCAAAAGTTGTTTCAGAAACCTTGAGAATACCACTTGAAGAAGCTCATCAACGTCATCGCAAGTTAAGAGAACTCGGTGGTTTAAAACGTGTAGAAGGCAAGATTATACACTATCGAAAAAATATCGTTAAAGGAAAATGGATAAAACATCGTAACCACACATATTATGAACTAACGCCTGAAGGCATCCAGTGGATAAATGCCTTTGAAAAACAACCATCAAGCAATGAATAACATATATACTAAACTCACTTGGAGGATTCCAAAATGTTAGATGAAATGACGAACCGGTATACTAAAAAAGAACAGCGCAAAACCCGTATGCGCTCAATAATTTTGCTATCGCTTATTTTTCACATGACAATTGCTATTGTTTACCTTTTCTTACCATTGGGACCTGTTGCGAAAACACAAGACGATGCCCTTGCTTTTGACCTATTTAAGGAAGCAGACCCACTGCGTGAACGTAGGTTAAGACCAAAACCTTCTCTTACAGAAAAACGTCTTGACCCGAACCAAAAACTCGCTAAAGACGCTGAACAGAAACGGGTTGATGCTGCAAAGAATGAACGCGATGAGGTCATCAAATTGAGTGAAAAAATCGTTATTCACGATGTTGAAATTAACGACGCACCCCTAAATGACATAGTGCCAGACATTATGACTGACGCTAAGTTGAAGGAAGCAGAAGCATCCAACCTGCACCGACTTATCTCTCAACCCGGACAAACAGACGGTGTAGGACTTGTTACCGGACGTGTGCGCGCACGCGGTGATGGTTCAGGAAAATACCGTGGACTTTCTCAAGGTGGCGGCGGAGATGGACTCCTTGAAGGCGGCGGACGGTCTGGTGGCAACGACCCTCTCGGTATTATCAATTTCCTCGGCGGTCTTGACGGTCCACAGGATATCGTCTACTGTCTTGATGTGTCCGCGAGTATGCAAGCGGCAGGACTAAATAAACTGGAATTAGCACTCAACGCTACTAAGGATTCTGTCCTCATGTTAGGCAGTGAACACACCTTTAATATCGTCCCGTTCTCTACCAAGGCTGATATGATGAGCGAAAAACTGATACCCGCTGACGGTACAAGTATAAACCGTGCATTATTGTATCTCAACAGATTCACACCTGAGAGAATTCAATATAATTTAGGCACGAATATCCTTGGTGCCCTCAATAAAGGTTTCGATCTTGACGCTTCTGTTATCGTTCTGATTACAGATGGACTTCCTGCAAAAGTAAAGGGACACAATATCGAAACCGATCCAGAGAAAATACTTAAAGCTGTGCGATTAAAAAATACTAAAAAAGCACATATCTATGTCGTCGCATTGGAAATTGATCTACAACGTTCTCCTGGTGCCCATTTACTCAAATCCCTCGCTTATGAACACAAAGGGGAAATCAAGGCTATTGGTGCAAAACAATTGATGGAGATAAACAAATGAGTTTGTCCGTTATTTACATGATCATAATGTTTATTCTCGTTGTGATATTTATTGTAAATAGCATTCGACATCGTAATGAAATTCGTAATTATGTAAAATACGGTATTTTGTTTACACTCATTCTTTTTGTTTTTGACTTTGCTGTTATCATATTGATTCCGAATGTTTTTGAATTATTGCCTGTTTATCTGTGGTTTATAGTGGCTGTGATTGCCTATGTGAAAATTGTAATATTTACATGTTTGGGAATATATTACTGTTCTCTATTGGGGATCGTAGAGATACCATTGATAAAAAGGTTCTCTGGTATTTCTAATAGTTTTGATACGATAAAGCAACAGAACTACATAGCATCTATAGTCGGAGTGGTAGTTGGAGCTATATTATTTACCGTAATCTTGTTTGAATTGACTTCACCAGATATATCGGATACCTTTAGAAAACTAGTGAAAACAGAGCAAGCTAAATTAGGAATTAGTAATGAACCTTCAGTGTTGATAGCATTGATTATGGTAGTAGCTGCGTTTGGTGAAGAAATAATCTTTCGTCTTGGTATTCAAAACTATTTGGCGAAGCAATTTAAACTGAATGAAGATATGTATTGGGTGTCTGTTGTATTAACTTCAGCACTTTGGTCAATTGCCCATGCAAATACTCTTGATCCCGAATGGGTGAAAATCGTGCAGATATTTCCTATGGGAATAGTATTGGGATTTCTATTCAAAAAATATGGCTTAGAAAGTTGTATACTTGCTCATGGAATTTTCAATCTTTGTATGATGTTTATAGGTCCGCATCTTATTACAATGTAGGTTACAATACTGGTACAATAAAAAATGAATCAAAAATCCGCTGTAAATACAATTCAGCACTTTCAATTAGATGGCAAGGTAAGTCTTGTAAGTGGTGCGAGTCGTGGCATTGGTAGAGCAATGGCAGAAGGACTTGCAGGTGCAGGATCAGACCTTGTCATTGCTGGCAGAGAAATATCTACACTTACCCCTATTGCTGAGCAGATCACCAAAGAAACCGGTAGTACTGTCCTTCCAATTCAAGCAGATGTCGGTAATCTGCAAGAAATTGAATTGCTCGTTGAGCAAACTGTCAAAACCTTTGATAGACTTGATGTGTTGGTGAACAACGCAGGTGTAAACGTCCGAAACCCCGCACTGGAATTCACAGAAGAAGATTGGGACTTTGTGACAGATGTTAATTTGAAGGGTGCGTTCTTTTTGGCAAAAGCCTGTGGAAAAGTCATGGAAAAACAGGGTGGTGGGAAGGTCATCAACACTTTATCATTAACCTCTGCGATCGGACTGCCGACAAGTGTGGCATACACGGCAGCGAAAGGTGGACTCCTGCAACTCACAAAACTGCTTGCTGTGGAATGGGCAGAACACAACATACAGGTCAATGGGATTGCCCCCGGCTTCATTCGGACGGAGATGACTGCCCCCGCACGCGAAGATAACCGCAACGAATGGATACTCAATCGCACGCCTGCATATCGTTGGGGAGAACCTGAAGACCTCGCAGGTCTGACGATTTTCTTCGCATCAAACGCATCCGATTTCGTTACGGGTCAGATGGTATTTGTTGATGGCGGATTTATGGCGGGTAGCGACTGGAGAAAACGCACATAATATGGATACCCAGCCCTCGCTTTCTGCTTTGGAACAAGCGGAAAAAATCCTTGAAAAGTTCAACATTGAAAGTGCTGCCCTATACGATCATAAACCTGTTTTAAGAATACGGGTATCCGATTCTGAGTTTGCACGTGTGCTTGAACTGCGCACTACACTCGTTGAGGAACTTAAACCCACCGGCTTTCGGTTCATCGCCCTTGATCTTGACTCAAATACGGAAATATAGATTGCATGTAGGTTCCTTCCGATTCCAATAGATTCACTTCGCTATCACAACTAAAAAATGATTTGAAATTGTTAATTTAATACGATATAATGAAAATGTCTGATTATCGTCTAATACCAAATTAACGTAATTTATCTTTTTCCAACGGTAGGTGCGGTTTCCTAACCGCACACTTAGCAAGACGACTCACGTTAATTCGGTATAACCATAATATAATTATAAGGAGTCTAAACTATGGCTGATACAGTCAAATACATCCCGTTCCAACGCGTAAAAGATTGGAAAGTTGGCGATAGGATTGTTGTAGATGGAAATCCAGGAAAAATTCGTGATATTGTTGAATTCAATAATCCATCGGGAACCGGTGAAACAATCGCATCCATCGGTGTGGTGTATGACAATGAACCCGGCGTAATTAGGCTTGTTGAATTTGATTTTCATCAGGTTAAATTAGATCGTGAAAACCAATCTATTAGTCTCTCCAAATAAACAAATTTCCCCACCGTTTTCAATCTGTAAATGTTCTTTCCTATACTAATAGTGTTTCATGCGCAAACGTCTATTACTCATAACAAGTAATACCAATTCAAATAAATCTTGTCTCATTAAGGAATTCTACTGTTTACTGGCAGGGGGTTACTCTCTTCGGTAGGAGCGACCTCCCGGTCGCGACCGTGATGTCGCTCCTACCAGATTTCCGCTGCTAATGAGACATTATCACATGAAAATGGTATAATACCAATTCAAATAAATCTTGTCTCATTAAGGAATTCTACTGTTTACTGGCAGGGAGTTACTCTCTTCGGTAGGAGCGACCTCCCGGTCGCGACCGTGATGTCGCTCCTACCAGATTTCCGCTGCTAATGAGACATTATCACATGAAAATGGTATAATACCAATTCAAATAAATCTTGTCTCATTAAGGAATTCTACTGTTTACTGGCAGGGGGTTACTCTCTTCGGTAGGAGCGACCTCCCGGTCGCGACCGTGATGTCGCTCCTACCAGATTTCCGCTGCTAATGAGACATTATCACAAGAAAAGGGTATAATTAGAATTAGTTTACACAGTAGTGATCCGTAGGAAATTTACAGTTAGTAAGATATACTCTTTCAAATATCTATATTAACGAGTTGTGCTAAATAATTATATGTTAATCATTGTTTCACATAAGCATGACGTTTTGCAGGTGTCCTTCATAGTTTGAAACGATCTTCAGTCCCGACAAATGCCATACGGGGAATGCCTAAATGGCATTCATACCGTTGATTTGGCGCATTTGGCGTTGATTTGGTAGGGACGATATGTTTATAGAAAAACGTCATAGTACATCCTCTTTAGTCCCGCCAAATGCCATACGGGGAATGCCTAAATGGCATTCATACCGTTGATTTGGTAGGGACGATATGTGTGCATTATAAACCTAATATATGTAAAACTTTGTTAACAATAGGTTAACTGGTACAAGTCGTATTCTTTGTATCACTCCATTTATTTAAAACTTTGTTTGACTATACCAGATGGGTTTTTCCTATCGTTGAATACCGACACACAACACATGCAGTCGGTAAACATCGTTTTGTATTGGGAAGTTTATTTTTAGGAGTGTTGGCTAATTTTGTCTATGATCTGATAAAAGTAATACTCTAAAAGACTGAAACTTATTGGTTTTTTTGAACTATCTTTTGTAGAATGACCTTGCAAAAAACTTGATTTTCACGGCAAGGTGTGGTATACTTTTAAGAGATACATGCCCTTTTTTTGAGCACGGATAGGAAAGAAGCAAGGAGACACATGCCAACACCTGGGAGCGAACCAGCACCAACGAAAGACCTCGTCACCGCATATCTCAAGGAAGTTAAAGCAAGAGTAGATGCATGTATCTTTGACTTTCTCCCTACCACCCATGAACACCAAGACGTACATCAATTATATCAAATGATGTTAGATTATCCACGTCGCGCTGGAAAAGGATTGAGGCCGGCACTATGTCTACTTATCTGTGAAGCGTTCGGTGGAAATGCGGAACGTGCGGTAAATACCGCTGCTGCACTTGAACTGCTACAGAATTGGCTATTGATACACGACGATATTGAGGATGGTTCTGAACTCCGACGTGGTAAACCATGCCTTCATCAAATGCACGGTATCCCCATGGCGATTAATGTTGGAGACGCACTACATTGCAAGATGTGGGAGATGCTACACAGAAACACCGAAATCCTTGGACACAAACTTGCATTCCAGATCCTATCCGAATTCATACAACTAAGCAACCAAGTCGTTGAAGGACAACACATTGAACTCAGTTGGGTTCGCGATAACCAATGGAACATAGACAAAGACGATTACTGGACAATGTGTATTCAAAAAACGGCATGGTATACATGTATCACCCCATGTCGTGTCGGAGCAATCATCGGTGGAGCATCTGCTGAGGAGACCGATATATTTATTGATATAGGAAAGTCTGTCGGAGTCGCATTCCAAATTCAGGATGATGTACTCAATCTAATTGGTGACCTCGGTAGATACGGTAAAGAGATCGCTGGCGACATCAGTGAAGGCAAACGCACACTTGTCCTCATTCATCTGTTTAATGCATGCACAGCAAAAGAGGCACAAAACGTAATTGACATCATGGCACGCCCCCGTACTGAAAAAACTGAAGCAGAGGTACAAAGTGTCTTGCACCTGATGCATAAATATAACTCTATTCAATACGCACAAAACTGCTCTAAAAAGTTGCTCAAAGAAGCATCAGAAAAGTTCATTCAGAATTTTGCCCACCTGCCAGATAATAGGGCAAAGCATCTGTTTTTATCCCTAATTCACTTTTTCGTTGATCGAGAATATTAGTAAGGAGACGCAATATAATGGCTATAACAGCTATTTCCTCTGGAAAATTACGAGGACTCATGAAACTTGCCGATGAAAGTGGTCGGTTTAAAATGATGGCGATTGACCAACGCGGGTCTATGGTAACCGCGCTCGCCGAAACCCTCGGTATTGACAAGCCACAAGTAAAATATGATCAGGTGGCATCGTTAAAGACGTTAATTACAAGAATACTTTCACCAAATGCGACTGCGGTCCTGACTGACCCTATTTACGGACACCCATTTTCTGTTACAGAAATTCCACGAGAGGTCGCTCTACTTTTGGCGTATGAAGAATCCGGTTATGTAAGTGAAGGTGTCAGTGAAAATGAAAGGCTTTCTAAACCGATTGCCAACTGGACAATTGGGAAGGCACAGCGCGCGGGTGCAGATGCAATTAAGCTGCTCGCTTATTATCATCCTGATGCTTCAGAAGCTACCTTAAAACATCAGCAGACTTTTGTCCGTCATGTTGGCGATGAATGTGAAAAACATGACCTGCCGTTCCTGCTTGAACTTGTCAGTTATGCTTTTGAAGGTACAACGAAAAGCGTAGAGTTTGCAAAACAGAAACCGGACTTGGTTATACGTAGCGTTCAAGAATTTACCGACCCGTCCTATAAAGTTGATATTTTAAAGTTAGAATTTCCTGCGGATCTAAAATATACCACAGAATATGAGGATCGTGCCTTCTATGCGGGTGAATCTGCATACAACTTGAGCGAAGTTGTAGATGTCTGCAGAAAATTAGATAAGGCTTCAACATTACCATGGGTCATATTGAGTGCCGGGGTAGATATTGAGGAGTTTATTGAAAATGTC
This sequence comes from Candidatus Poribacteria bacterium, assembly GCA_963663765.2. Classification (GTDB taxonomy): domain Bacteria; phylum Poribacteria; class WGA-4E; order WGA-4E; family WGA-3G; genus MSPOR6. The sequence continues at coordinate 1,371,768 of CAXXUA010000005.1, forward strand.
AAACTCGCTACCGCTGCGGGTGCAAGTGGATTCCTATGTGGACGGGCTATCTGGAAAAATGTATTTCAATCTTATCCAGATTCTGCATCAGTTATACAGTTCCTTGAGAATGAAGCGACAACAAATTTCCACAATGCAAACGCCGCTGCAGAAAATGCGCTACCTTGGTTTGAGCATCGTCACTATGGAGGTGCAGAAAATATACAGCTTGAAAAACAATCCGAGAACTGGCACCAAGAATATTAAGAAACGGAAGTTCAATTTGTCTTACTTAAGCACTAAATCTATTTTCTTATGAATTTTGCGTGCAATCTCAAGAGTTGTCTCAACGGGAACTTGCCCACCAATTTCGGCAACTAACACAACGACGGTCTCTCGAACGAAAAGCCAATTCGCACCCGCATTCCACAGGGAATCTCCGAGTGAAACCTTATCTTGAGATACCGGTTGATAAGCAGATTCATGTCCACCGAATTTTGAGATGGTTCGTGCAGACAATCTTAGACGTCCTTCATCTGCTGCAGTATACGCGTCATCAGATGATTCAAAAAACCAATAATTCAGCACAACTTGTTCGGCAGGGGCATTGTTTAACCACCAACGGTCCCGCCAACCAAAAAGTGCAACCGGTTTCGCAGGTGCGGTTGGTGAATAGAGTTCTTGTGAAGAACTTAACCAAGCAGAATATGCTGACAAGTCCGTTGCAGTTAACTGTATAGATTCCAATGTAATGTTCATAATGCACATGATACCATGTGCAAGACAGAATTTCTAATTAAAATCTCATATTTATTAAACATTTTCCACCTAAATAGCAACTAATATGAAAAGTCTTGGCGTATTCAGAAAAATGCGTTTATTTTATCAGAGTAAATATGAAAATTCTTTCACGTTATTGTCTTAGAGAATTCATTCCACCATTTTTGATTTCACTTATCTGTTTTACATTTATCATCCTTTTTGATGAACTATTTCGTCTTATCAAACTCTTTGTCAAGAAAGGAGTAAGTCCTCTTTATCTCATTGAATCCCTGTTATATGTGATGCCAGCGACGGTTGTTCTGTCTATTCCAATGGCAGCGTTAGTCGCAATCCTACTGTCTTTAGGACGCCTTTCTACGGATTCAGAGATCATGGCAATGCGTGCCCATGGAGTCGGTTTACATCAATTGATGGTTCCTCTCCTGTGTGCCACTGTATTACTCAGTGTTGTTGACTTAGCCATCATTGAATATGTGCTGCCAAAAGCCACACTTGCTTCTGTCTCGCTCAAACGCGATATACAAAAACATAATCCAGCCCTCATTTTGGAAGAAGACACAATCATGAAGGAACTTGAGTCTAAAGGCAAACTCTGGATGTTTGAATCCACAGATCCCAAAACAGGTAACCTACAGAATGTGAAAATCTGGGATGAAATTCGACAAGGACAACCACGTTTGACGCTTGCAAAATACGCAACACTCGGGTTTGAAAATGGAAATGCAAAGTTGACGCTTTACAATGGACACACCTATGAACCACAAACTGACGGTTCACACGGTTTTAGAATTACCGAATTTCAGGAACAGCAGCTTGCATTGGATTTCATGCAAGACCTACAACGGGGTGAATATAAATCACAGCATCCACAAACAATGCGTGTCGTTGAACTAAAAACCCATATTGGTACCTTGCAGACAACACTAAACAAAAGACCGGACACACCATCTGAATACACACTAAACAGGCTCCGTTATGCTAAAGTGGAATACTATAAGAAGTTTGCTCTCCCATTTGCTTGCATGGCATTTGGAATCATCGGTATACCTCTTGGCTTGATGGTGAAAAAAAACGGTAAAATGATCGGTTTTGGTATCGGATTAGCTGTCATACTGTTATACTACCTACTCCTTCAGATCGGACAAAATAGCGGTCTAAACGGCACAGTACATCCTGCCTTTGCTATGTGGTTTCCGAATCTTGTCGTTGGTGTCGTGGGAATCGGACTCATGACAAAGATGTTTGGTGAAGGTAGACTAAGGAAATGGCGGAGTACTGATAGAAAAATAACCATCTTTGTCAATAGAAACGCAGAATCTTAATTTTGGCAACTCAGGAAAACACACTTGAACATATTAGATCGGTATCTACTCAAAGAATATATCAAGACTTTTATTGTCGGTTTCATCTTCTTTAGTGCACTCGTTGTCATTGTTCGTTTATTAGATAAAGACATCAAACACTTTGAGGAAAATATCACCTATCTAACGGCATTAAAAATTGTCCTCTACCAAGCCCCTCGCAGAATCATGGAGATCGTACCTGTATCAGGCTTCGTTGCTATCTTCTTCGTACTTGGAAAAATGGTACGAAACAACGAATTTATCGCAATGAAAGCCGGAGGGCTTAGTGTCTACCGAATCCTAACACCTGTCCTGATTGTAACACTGTTAGTTTGTGTATGCTTTGCCTTTTTCTATAACCGAATTGCATCCCCCGCTTATCATCAAGCAAATCTATTACAGAAAAAAGTTGGTTCTAAGTATAGAAGACACCTTGTGTTTAAAGGAAAGGGTGAACGGGTTTTTTATTCACATAGTATTAACTTAGAGAAAAAAAACATATATAAAATGACAATATGGGAATCGGACGAGATGGGTCAACTCAAACGGATTATCTATGCAAAGAACGCCACCTGGACACCAATACACTGGCAGTTGTCCAACGGAGATATACGTCGCTTTGAAAACGACATTGAAGTTTCTTATGAAACCTTTGAAGAGAAGTCATTAGAAAGGTATGAAGACCCGAAACGATTCATCGGCAGTGACAAAGATCCGCGCGCCATGACTATTAAGGAACTTAGAGACCAAATCGCCTATAAAAAGGCTGCTGGACAGATTGCGCGTATTGAACATGTGAAATTGCATCACAAAATCGCGTATCCGTTTGCTGCTGTTGTTGTTGTTTTATTAGGTGCACCAATTGCGATTCGCTTTGGGAAAGCTGGGTTCTTTGCGGGGTTAGTTATTGCTTTCTTCCTCGTCTTCATATATTGGGCTCTCTCTTTTGCCACGCTTGAAGGGCTTAGCGAAAATGGAAAACTTCATCCGTTCTTAGCGTGTTGGGGAGCAAACATTCTTTACGGTATTATCGGAAGCATCCTTTTATGGCACACGCCTAAATAGTGCTATCTTCATTCATATTTTGTTGATCAGACAAAAAACTACGCGAAGCCTATAATCATGTCCTCAAAACTTGGAAATTTCTTTTTCAAAATCCGTAGTTTCACCCCTGTACCATTCATTCTTGCGTTACTCTATTATGCAAAACCTATTTTTGAAACCGCACTTGTAGGTATTTTATTTGTCGTTATCGGTGAATTTCTGCGTATATGGGCAGTGGGATATGCGGGAGGTGCCACACGTGCGACATCCCTCGGTGCTGCGCGCGACCTTGTAACAACAGGTCCTTATAGTTATGTCCGTAACCCGTTGTATCTCGGCAACCTTCTGCTGAGTCTCGGAATATGCATTTTCGCAAATGTGCTTTGGTTAATTCCAATTCTAATCGTTGGCTATCTTATACAGTATCTTCCCATCATCACTGTAGAAGAGGTGTATTTATTAGCATCATGTGGTCCTACTTATCAGACTTATCAAGAACAGGTTCCGCGTTTCCTCCCTCAAATCCAACCTTACCCAAATCAATCAGATCACGACTTTTCTTGGACACGTGCTATCAATAGTGAAAAACGCACATTGACAGCGATTGTCTGCGTCATTGCCTTGATTTTCACCCGGCAGCTTATTTCAATTTGATGTCCAACGTGTTAGTGATGTAAATAATTTGAGGGTGTTAACTAATTGGGCAACTTTTCATGATATCCTCCGATAGAAGTGAGTTATTATCATGGAGGATATAGGGTGTCAGCACATAGTCAAAAAAAACTAAATTATATCAGGATTATTCAGTTTTGAGAGTTTTCTGTTCTTGAGATTTACTGAAAGTTAATACACGTGTTCGGTTTCCTAACCGAACACTACGCATCAGTTTTAGATTGTTGAACCATGAACATCGCTCTTTAGTCCCTAATGAAGATTAAAAAATACTTTGGGTAATTCTACTAATCCGTCTACGGTAGGCGGGGAATGCCTAAATGGCATTCATACCGTTGATTTGGTGGTTTGTCCGCGCACCCCCCAACTGCAGGCGTGCTTTGTCCGCGCCCCCCCTCCTGTCCCCCACCTGCAGGCGTGCTTTATCGCGCCCCCCCCCCCACCTGCCCCCCACCTGCAGGCGTGCTTTATCGCGCGCCCCCCACCTGCAGGCGTGCTTTATCCGCGCGCCCCCCTCCTGCCCCCCAACCGCAGGCGTGCTTTGTTAGCGCACCTGCCACCTGCCCCCCAACCGCAGGCGTGCTTTGTCCGCGCGCGCCATCCAACTGCCTCCCACCTGCAGGGGTGCTTTGTCCGCGCCCCCCCAACTGCCTCCCACCTGCAGGCGTGCTTTGTAAGCGCACCCTCGATGGTAGGCGTGCTTTGTCCGCGCGCGCCATCCAACTGCCTCCCACCTGCAGGCGTGCTTTGTCCGCGCGCGCCATCCAACTGCCTCCCACCTGCAGGCGTGCTTTGTCCGCGTGCGCCCCCCTCCTGCCTCCCACCTGCAGGCGTGCTTTGTCCGCGCGCGCCCCCCCTCCTGCCTCCCACCTGCAGGCGTGCTTTGTCCGCGCGCCCCCCTCCTGCCTCCCACCTGCAGGCGTGCTTTGTCCGCGCGCCCCCCACCTGCAGGCGTGCTTTGTCCGCGCGTCGCCCTCCTGCCCCCCACCTGCAGGCGTGCTTTGTAAGCGCGGCGCCGCCCTCCTGCCCCCCACCTGCAGGCGTGCTTTGTCAGCGCGCGCCGCCCAACTGCCCCCCACCTGCAGGCGTGCTTTGTCCGCGCGTCGCCCTCCTGCCCCCTAACTGCAGGCGTGCTTTGTCAGCGCGCGCCGCCCTCCTGCCTCCCACCTGCAAGGCATGCTTTGTCTGCGCGCGCCCCCTCCTGCCTCCCACCTGCAGGCGTGCTTTGTCAGCGCGCCCCCCACCTACAGGCGTGCTTTGTCCGCGCGCCGCCCTCCTGCCCCCTAACTGCAGGCGTGCTTTGTCAGCGCGCGCCGCCCTCCTGCCTCCCACCTGCAGGCGTGCTTTGTAAGCGCGCCACCTAACTGCCTCCTAACCGCAGGCGTGCTTTGTCCGCGCGCCACCTAACTGCCTCCCACCTGCAGGCGTGCTTTGTAAGCGCGCCTGCCAACTGCCCCCTAACCGCAGGCGTGCTTTGTAAGCGCACCCCCGATGGTAGTCGTGCTTTGTAAGCGCACCCCCGATGGTAGGCGTGCTTTGTAAGCGCGCTGGTACATCAAGTCCCAAGAGCGCGCTTACAAAGCACGCCTACAATCTGAAAAATATTTATTACCCGATTAATAAATTAATCTTCATACAGGACTAAAGAACTAGACAAGATGGTATCCCATAAAATTAACGACATAGCAAAATAATACCAAAAATATTGAAAACTAAAAAACACCCAAATTATATTCACACCTATTGCTAAATATGTTATTATTTAGAAAATTGATTGTGGTGGGTGTGTAAAGTTTTTGCACAGAGGTACTAACTTTTTCTCTTTAGTTCCGTAGGGACGCAATGTTTATAGAAAGACGTTTTTACATCCCTCTCTTTAGTTCCGTAGGAACGACATAGAAGGATAAACATATCGTCCCTACCAAATCAACGCCAAATGCGCCAAATCAACGGTATGAATGCCATTAAGGCATTCCCCGTATGGCATTTGGCGGGACTAAAAAGACGTGGGGATATGTATTTCTATAAACATATCGTCCCTACGGGACTGAAGAATATGGTTAATATTAACAATATTTCTTTATATTGACACCTAATGACGTTTGACAATCAAAATCGGCAATTGAATTCGTAGGGGTTGGGTTCCCCAACCCGTTTGGTTTTTGAGTTTGCGTAGATCATGTGTGGAAACCACGCCCCTACGCATACACAACTTGAACGTCAAAACTCATTAGGACTCTGTGTCCGCAATCTCTCATTTAATCAATTGCGGCGGGACACAGAGACCCGGGGAATGCCTCAATGGCATTCATACCGTTGATTTGGGGGAATGCCTAAATGGCATTCATACCGTTGATTTGGGGGAATGCCTAAATGGCATTCATACCGTTGATTTGGGGGAATGCCTAAATGGCATTCATACCGTTGATTTGGGGGAATGCCTCAATGGCATTCATACCGTTGATTTGGGGGAATGCCTAAATGGCATTCATACCGTTGATTTGGGGGAATGCCAAAAGGCATTCATACCGTTGATTTGGGGGAATGCCAAAAGGCATTCATACCGTTGATTTGGGGGAATGCCTCAATGGCATTCATACCGTTGATTTGGGGGAATGCCTCAATGGCATTCATACCCGGGGAATGCCAAAAGGCATTCATACCGTTGATTTCTTGATTTCGTCCTACAATGGAGAGTGGGATGTTTGTGCAAAAACTTTACACACCCATTGTGGTGCATCACAGTTTAGAGAGTCTTTGGTCTTTGGTATCATTACTTGGTTAACACCCTCTTAATTTTAAAGTAGGAAATATAAATGTTTGAAAACGGACAGGAAGTTGCACAGATTGCGTTATTTCAAGGTGTAGACACCACATTTGAGATCCGAGAAGTGCCGGTAACATCTTTTCCAAACACCGTTTTGGTGCGGGTCAATTTATCGACCATCTGCGGTTCGGACCTCCACACTGTATCGGGCAGACGTAGTGCTAACGTACCATGTGTGCTTGGGCATGAAGCAGTCGGTACTGTCGCTGCACCGACAGGATTACGTTCTGCTGAAGGGAAACCACTTCACGAGGGCAACAGAATTGTATGGAGTCTGACGACTTCTTGTGGAACATGTCATTTCTGTGTAAACAAGTATCTGCCACAGAAATGCGAAACAATGTTCAAATACGGGCATGCACAGTGTGTAGGTGATGATGAGTTATCTGGTGGGTTTGCATCACATATTCAGTTGAAGGCAGGCACAGCAATCTACCATATTCCCGATGCGATTCAAGATGCCGAAGCGGTCCCTATTAATTGTGCCCTTGCAACAGTCATAAACGGCTTGGAAACGATTGGTACATATCCAGGCGAGACTGCCATTATCCACGGTGCGGGGATGTTGGGCATCTATGCTGCATGCTATTTGCGTGAACAAGGTTATGACATTGTGGCTATCGTTGATAAAAATCCCCACCGTTTACAGATGGCTGAACAGTTGGGTGCAACACATATCCTTAACGCAGACATTACATCTGCTGAAGATATTACAACTATCCTGATAGAGATAACGAATGGACGAGGGATTGACCTTGCAGTTGAAGTCAGTGGCGCACCGTCTGCCCTGCCTGATATGATTAAATGGTTAGCAATCGGTGGTAGATGTTTGACGCTTGGGTATGTTTACCCACTTGAAAACATTCCTTTTAATGTTCACCAAATAGTTACGAAGTGTATTAAGCTGCAAGGTGTTCACAATTATCATTCTACCGTACTAAAAACTGCTTTGAGCTTTATTGAAAACAACAGGACACGTTATCCATTTGCAGAACTCATCGGAAAAATCTATCCATTGTCTGAGATTGACGATGCTTTTGCACACGCGTTCCGTCAAGATGTTATCCGCATTGCCATAGACCCGCGGGTGAATTAATGGGTGTGTAAAGTTTTTGCACAGAGGTACTAACTTTTGTTCTCTTTAGTCCCGTAGGGACGCAATGTTTATAGAAAGACGTTATCACATCCCTCTCTTTAGTTCCGTAGGAACGACATATAAGGATAAACATATCGTCCCTACGGGACTGAAGAATATGGTTAATAGCAACAATATTTCTTTATATTGACACCTAATGAAGTTTGACAATCAAAATCGGTAGTTGAATTCGTAGGGGTTAGGTTCCCCAACCCCTTTGGTTTTTGAGTTTGCGTAGATCATGTGTGGAAACCACGCCCCTACGAATACACAACTTGAACGTCAAAACTCATTAGGACTCTGTGTCCGCAATCTCTCATTTAATCAGTTGCGGCGGGGCACAGAGACCCGGGGAATGCCAAAAGGCATTCATACCCGGGGAATGCCAAAAGGCATTCATACCGTTGATTTCTTGATTTCTTGATTTCGCCCTACAATGGAGAGTGGGATGTTTGTGCAAGAACTTTACACACCATTCATAGAAAAACCAATTGAAATAAATTTACTAATGATGTATAATTTAAAAATCTCATTGCGCTAAGTACGAAAAATAATATCCTACCTGATATCAGTAAATTTTTATGAAATTAACCATTTGATAGAAAAGGAGATATTTCTATGCCAAAAAATTTCTACTCACTCCAGATCTTCTCCTTATTTGTCATCTTGTTCGTTCTCACCGTTGACCTTGCTTATGCGCGAACTTTCAACAACGATTTTGAAACTGGGGACCTTACCGATTGGGAGAAAACAGGAACAGCATTTGATTTCCAACCGACTTATGGAGATAACCCAACAGCACGAAACCGGAATCAGCCTTCTCAACATCAAGGTGAGTGGTGGCTTGGATTATATGAGAAATACCAAGGTCCCGACAAAGGCGCAGAACTTGGACAGAACCCCGGTGACACACAGGGGGATGCACCTCAAGGAACACTTACTTCAATAGAGTTCAAACTTATCGGTGAAAAGATGAATTTCCTCATTGGGGGAGGCTATCATCCATGGGAGATTGATGCAAATCCATGTTGTGTCAACCTTGTCATTGATGAGGAAGTTAAAAGAACGGCAACTGGCACCACGGTTGACAATGGGAACGAAAGCATGACTCGACAAGAATGGGACATTTCCGAATTTAAGGGGAAAATGGCAAAAATTGTCATTGTAGATCAAAACAGCGGCGGATGGGGACACCCGAACTTTGATGATGTTCACCAAGCTGATGCCAGTGGTGAAAACATTCCTTGGGATCAAGTGCTTACTGTTGAGGCACGTGGGAAGTTAGCTGTCAGTTGGGCACAGATGAAAAAGTATTACTAATGGCAACTTGATTCTTCATTTCTTATTATTTCTGATTTAACCGAACACAAAACTCATAAAACAATAAGGAGATATTTCTATGCAAAAAAGATTCTTCACACTCCTGATTCTTGCATTGTTCGTCATCCTGTTTGTTCTCACCGTTGACCTTACTTATGCAAAGACATTCAACAATGATTTTGAAACGGGAGACCTAACGGATTGGGAAGAGAAAACAGGAGATGCGTTTGATTTTCAACCCACTTATGGTGATAACCCAACCGCACGAAACCGTGGACAGCCCTCTAACCATCAAGGCGATTGGTGGCTTGGGTTGGCTGAAAAGTACCAAGGACCCGTCAAAGGTGCAGCATTGGGCCAAAAAGCTGGTGATATGCCAAAAGACGCTGCTGGTAATTGGGTACCAGACCAACCTCAAGGCACTTTGACATCAATTGAGTTCACTATTGTCGGTGAAACGATGAATTTCCTCATTGGTGGAGGTAACCGACCTTGGGATGAAAACCCTGAACCGTGTTGTGTTAACCTCGTAATTAATGGCGAGGTTGAACGGACTATAACTGGTGAGAGCCATGAAAGCATGAAACGCAAAGAGTGGGATGTTGCCGATTTGAAAGGCAAAACTGCCCAACTTGTCGTTGTTGATAATAGCAGCGCCGGATGGGGACATCCAAACTTTGACGATGTTCACCAAGCTGATGCCAGTGGTGATAACATTCCTTGGGATCAGGTGCTTGCTGTTGACGCACGCGGGAAGTTAGCCGTCAGCTGGGCACAGATGAAAAAGTATTACTAATGGCAACTTGTTCATACATTTCTCATTATTTCTGATTTAACCGAACACATAGCTCATAAAACAATAAGGAGATATTTCTATGCAAAAAAGATTCTTCACACTCCTGATTCTTGCATTGTTCGTCATCCTGTTTGTTCTCACCGTTGACCTTACTTATGCGAAGACATTCAATAACGACTTTGAAACGGGAGACCTAACGGATTGGGAGAAAACAGGAGATGCGTTTGATTTCCAACCGACATGGGGTGATAACCCGACAGCACGGAACCGGGGACAACCCTCTAACCATCAAGGAGATTGGTGGCTCGGACTTGCTGAAGCCTATCAAGGACCGAATAATGAATATGAACAAGTACCAGGTCAACTGGCAGCTGGTGGCGCAGCGGACCGACCTCAAGGCACTTTAACATCCATTGAGTTCATGATCATCGGTGAAACGATGAATTTTCTTATGGGTGGCGGGAATCGACCTTGGGATAGTAACCCTGAACCGTGCTGTGTTAACCTTGTCATTGATGACAATGTAGAACGAACAATGACCGGAAGTAACAACGAAACCATGACCCGCAGAGAGTGGGACGTTTCTAACTTGAAAGGTGAGATCGCAAAACTTGTTGTTGTTGACAATAGCAGCGGCGGATGGGGACATCCAAACTTTGATGATGTTCATCAAGCCGATGCCAGCGGCGAAAACATTCCGTGGGACTTGGTGACTGCTGTTGAAGCACGCGGGAAGTTAGCCGTTAGTTGGGCTCAGATGAAGAAGTTTTACTAATCCTAAGATTAAGATATTCATCATAAGGATAGATTACGTTCTGTCCTTATGATGAAATTTGTTCTAATCCAGCGCGTTCGCGAAACTTATTGTACGTCTTCAGAATTCCTTGTTCCATCGTATAAGCAGGCGTGAAACCCATTTCCTCAGCAATCGCAGTAGCATCATAATCCCACGAGATACCAAACACACCCGGTTCCAGTGTAATCTGTGCATCTGGCACTAAAGTCTTCAGATACGCCACTCCCTCTCTCACAGGTCGGATTCCACCTTTGATATTGAAAACGCGTGTTTTTGTTGTTGAACAAGTGCATGCCAAAACGATAGAACGTGAGACATCCTCCACATATTGCCAGTCTACCGAGTCATCACCAAACGGACACGCGTGCGGTTCTTCCATTGCTACTGCTTCAATCATCTTTGTCGTAAAGGAACTCATCCCGCGTGTTCTACCAACCCCGTAGACTGCGGTAAATCTAAATCCTATTGAATCCACACCGTAAGCATCAAAATAGTGTGTTGCATATCTTTCGTTGAGGGATTTACACGCGCCATAGATAAACTTTGGATAATGTGGTGCGTTGTTAGGTATCTGTTGATGGTCATAATCCTCTGGTGCACCGAAGACAGCGACACTGCTTGCCCAGATAACGCGTTTTAGATTGAAAATCCGCGCTGCTTCAAGCATATTTATCGTGCCTTCACAGACGACTTTCAACGCTTGGGCAGGATTTGCATTGCAGGCTGGAACTTGCCACGAAGCAAGATGAATAATCCGTTGAATTTCATGTTCCTGAACGGTGCGTAGGACATGCGGAAGGTCTGTAATGTCCCCCTGCACAAAAGTAAAACCTTCAATCTGTTCATCCGTGAGAACCATTTTGGGTATAGTTAGGTCGTAAGCGAAATCATAAACGACCACTTTTTCACCGGCGGCTAACAGGTCGCGAATAACATAAGTACCGATGCATCCCATGCCACCAGTGATCAGATATGCCATAGATCATCTCCTTTGTTATCAATGAGGTAAAGCGAAACTACAACAGTGGTTCTACTGCATATCTATGCTATCAGATTGCGGTTTCTTGATATTCATCGGTTCTTCAACATTGACGAGAATTTCGTCCCCCTCAACTTTTACAGGATAGATAGGGATAGTCTCCTCACCAGGCCAGACGCATTCCCCAGTTTTTATATCAAACTCCCACATGTGCATTGGGCACGTGACACATCCTTTATCTATAAAACCGTAAGTCAATACCCCACCCAAGTGTGGACAAATATTATTCATTGCATAATACTCACCCTCAACGTTATAGATTCCGATAAAAACACCATCAACCTTGACACCGATGCAGCTACCCGGTTGTATTTGCTCGGTTGTCGCCGCTTTTATAAATTGTGACATATCTGATGTAACTCCAATATAATCAGGACTTACGCAAAAACGGTAGGCGGTGAATGCCTAAATGGCATTCATACCGTTGATTTGGTGCTTTGTAAGCGCGCTGGAAACCGAAAAAATGCTGAAAATTACACCATTTTTGTCATAATTCTTCATCAAATCATGAAAACTGCGTAAGTCCTGATAATAAAATACAAAACCAATAAGGTTTATCCCATTGATTTTTGAGATAATTAACGTGTTAAAACTTTTCCTTCACCGCGCGGATCCGTACCGCCTTGTTGACATACCCCACCATCCCACAGTCGAATAACGTGTCCTGGTCCGCCTATACCACCACTTGCGGTAATTTCATGCCCAAGTTCGCGCAAGCCTACAAGCGTGTCTTCACCTGCGCGCGTTTCCACTTGGATAGGTTCGGCACCGTCGCTGTGAAACCGAGGTGCGTCTAATGCTGCTTGTGCTGACATTTCCAAGTCCATAAGGCTTACACTAATATTAAGTTGATTGTTGGGGATTGTGCGTCCCCCAGGAATGCCGTAAGTGGCAAAAGGCATGCCATCGTGTGTTGCAAGGCATGGTGCCATATTGTGCAACGGACGTTTCCCTGGACCGATAGAATTCGCGTACCCCGGTCTTGGCTCAAAACGACCAACACCATGTCCGAATAGCAGACCAGTTCCAGGAACTGTTACCATTGATCCGAAACCACCTCCGTGGGTCTGGGTTAACGATACCATATTCCCTTCAACATCTGCTGTAGAGATGTGGCTTGTGCAGTGCATCGGTTCGTAATAGACTATTTCTCCGCGTTGTGGGGATTTGAGACCTGCGCTTAACTTCTTACTAAGTTGCATCGTGAAACCATCCGAGAGTTCTTCGTCGATGTCTATGTCAACGAAATTTGGATCACCGTATTTCCGAAGTCTTTCCACCCAAGCAATCTTCATCGCTTCAGCAAAAAGGTGAAACCTTTCAATGAGAGACATCTCAGCCACATCATAAGCTTCTACTAATCGGAGCATCTGTAGCGTTGTGAGTCCACCTGCGCCGAGTGGTGCTGTATGGACTGAATAACCACGATACAGGATTTCATAAGGTTGGGTAATTAAGGGACGATATTGTTTTAGGTCATTTAGGGTTAGAATACCCCCTAATTCATGAATGTGGTTGGTGATTGTTTCAGCGATTTTCCCTTCGTAAAATGCTGTATGTCCTCCTTCTGCTATAATCTCTAATGTGCGTGCAAGTTCCGGATTTGTAAGGGTTTCCCCTTGTTTTGGTGGTCTGCCATTTTTCAGAAATACCCGTGCAGTTTCTGGAAAATCACGTTTCCACCGTTCTGCATTTCCAGCAATTCCGCCGCGATTCGCGCGGTTCGGTGCATATCCGTAACGTGCTGAGTTGATTGCCGGACGTAAGACATCTGTAAGCGCAAGACTACCGTATTGCTTCAACGCTATACAGAGTCCCGCGACAACACCAGGAACTCCAATAGACAGCGGACCGTGAACATTGACACGTCCTGGTACGCGATAACCTGCTGGTACATCTGGTGCATTTTCAATTGTGAACATGTCTTCTGAGGCTGCGGCTGGTGCGGCAGTATTGTAATCAATGGCTACGACATCTTTTGTTTTCTTACGGTAGATTAGCATGCACCCACCGTAGCCAGCAATGCCGTTATGTGAAGGTTCAACAACGCCTTCTGCAAATGCGGCTGCAACAGCAGCGTCCACGGCATTTCCACCCGCAAGGAGCATATCAAAACCCGCTTTAGCAGTGCGTGGATGTGGACCGACAACTGTACCAAGTTCTTTTTTAGGTGAATTCACAAGTTTGTCCCTTTCGTTGAAGGTAATACTTGGAATTTTAAAGGGTTTTTGGTGTATTGTCAAGTTTTTCTATGAATTTGGCAGTGTTATTCAGTTTTAAGAGTCTTCTATTATTGAGATTTACTAAAAGTTAATATCTAATTGTTGTAGATAAGGTTTCCTAACTGCACCTTTCGCATCAATTTTAGATTATTGAAACATGAACATCGGTCTTTAGTCCCGTAGGGACGATATGTTTATAGAAAACGAATACCCTCCCCAATTCTTTAGTCCCGTAGGGACGATATGTTTATTCTTCTATGCCGTTCCTACGGAACTCATAGAGGAATGGGTAACATTTATCTATAAACATATCGTCTCTACGAGACTAAATGGTTCTTTCGGCAATTAATTTTAGCATAAAATAAAAGTTCAATGCTGAAGAACCCAGTAGTCATCTGTTTAAGTAGTAGATCATCAATGGACACATACAATAAATATATAGCAAGAAAACCACTAAAGACATAAACAAGATGACATCGCATAAATTAACGTCATAGCAAAATAATATCAAAAATACCTAAAACTGAATAACCCTGATGAATTTGGCAGTGTTATTCAGTTTTAAGAGTCTTCTATTATTTAGATTTACTAAAAGTTAATATCTAATTGTTGTAGATAAGGTTTCCTAACTGCACCTTTCGCATCAATTTTAGATTATTGAAACATGAACAACGGTCTTTAGTCCCGTAGGGACGATATGTTTATAGAAAACGAATACCCTCCCCAATTCTTTAGTCCCGTAGGGACGATATGTTTATTCTTCTATGCCGTTCCTACGGAACTCATAGAGGAATGGATAACATTTATCTATAAACATATCGTCTCTACGAGACTAAAGACATAAACAAGATGACATCGCATAAATTAACGTCATAGCAAAATAATATCAAAAATACCTAAAACTGAATAACCTTGATAAATTTGGCAGTGTTATTCAGTTTTAAGAGTCTTCTATTATTGAGATTTACTAAAAGTTAATATCTAATTTTTGTAGATAAGGTTTCCTAACTGCACCTTTTGCATCAATTTTAGATTATTGAAACATGAACATCGGTCTTTAGTCCCGTAGGGACGATATGTTTATTCTTCTATGCCGTTCCTACGGAACTCATAGAGGAATGGGTAACATTTATCTATAAACATATCGTTCCTACGGAACTAAAGACATAAACAAGATGACATCGCATAAATTAACGTCATAGCAAAATAATATCAAAAATACCTAAAACTGAATAACCTTGATGAATTTGGCAGTGTTATTCAGTTTTAAGAGTCTTCTATTATTGAGATTTACTAAAAGTTAATATCTAATTTTTGTAGATAAGGTTTCCTAACTGCACCTTTCGCATCAATTTTAGATTATTGAAACATGAACATCGGTCTTTAGTCCCGTAGGGACGATATGTTTATAGAAAACGAATACCCTCCCCATGTCTTTAGTCCCGTAGGGACGATATGTTTATTCTTCTATGCCGTTCCTATGGAACTCATAGAGGAATGGATAACATTTATCTATAAACATATCGTTCCTACGGAACTAAAGACATAAACAAGATGACATCGCATAAATTAACGTCATAGCAAAATAATATCAAAAATACCTAAAACTGAATAACCCTGATGAATTTGGCAGTGTTATTCAGTTTTAAGAGTCTTCTATTATTGAGATTTACTAAAAGTTAATATCTAATTGTTGTAGATAAGGTTTCCTAACTGCACCTTTTGCATCAATTTTAGATTATTGAAACATGAACATCGGTCTTTAGTCCCGTAGGGACGATATGTTTATAGAAAACGAATACCCTCCCCATGTCTTTAGTCCCGTAGGGACGATATGTTTATTCTTCTATGCCGTTCCTATGGAACTCATAGAGGAATGGATAACATTTATCTATAAACATATCGTTCCTACGGAACTAAAGACATAAACAAGATGACATCGCATAAATTAACGTCATAGCAAAATAATATCAAAAATACCTAAAACTGAATAACCTTGATAAATTTGGCAGTGTTATTCAGTTTTATAAATTGCAAGTCCATGAGTTTTACCAATAGTCACTTATAATCGCATCAGTACAAAGTAGTAGAGACACTCCGTGGGTTCTCCGTGCTCCACTCTAAAAACGGCACGCGGAGCATGCCTACTACCATGTCTGACTATTGATTATTAGGGTTATTCAGTTTTAAGAATCTATCGTTATTCCAGTTAACTTTGGGTTAAGATTAGTGAATATATAGGGTTTTTGTGGTATTCTTTATTATTGTCTGAACCAGGATATTCAGGATTAGTAGATTATCAAGATATTTCTCATCAGATCTTATTCCAAAAGACGGCATAAACACATATCAAAAACCCTTGACGAGGTAAATCCTGAAAATCTGGTAATCCTGAAAATCCTGGTTCAGACAAAGAATGGGTTAACTCCCAAAAATAAACTAACTCAAGGATTAACAACTGTGATAGAATTTACTCAATAAATTGAAAACTAAATAACCCTGCATTAAACACTTGATATCTTGACACCATTCTCACGTTAACATATACTAAAAGGACAAGTTTAGTTTAATCAGTTTTTCATTTATCTTAAACCCGACACTCCGCACTTCTGATTTGCGTTTTTCGATAATAATTTGATAAACCCGCGTGGAGACTATATTTAGCAAACAATTTCAATTTAAAATGATAAAATAACAAGTTCGGTTTTGTCTCAAAATATAGAACTCAAAATCACCATTATTTTGTGCGAATCCTTGTGTGATACGGGTTTATCCCAATATTATAAAAATGTATTAAAACAAGTGCGGAGTGTAGGTTAAACTAACTTTCAAATCTACTTTATAGGATGGTTTATATGAAAAAATTAATGAAAACAACATTCGTTTTGGTGTTCTCACTCATGACCGTAGCATTCGCAGCCAATTTCACAGGTGATGTCAATAATGATGGCACCGTCAATATCCTTGACCTAACATTCATCGCTTCACATTTCGGTGAAAACATAGATGCATCCGAAGATCCGAACCCAGATGTCAATGGCGACGGCATTGTAGACATACGAGACTTAGTATTAGCAGCCAATCGTATTGGGCAAACCATCCCAGACAACACCCTCATTTTTGGGCGCGGCGGGGACTCCATCACGCTCAATCCACCGCAAGTGGAAGATGGTGAATCCGCAAAAGTGTGTGATATGATATACGACACACTCGTACAATACAAAGCGAACACAACCGACCTTGAACCCGCATTAGCCACATCCTGGACACGTTCCGCAGACGCACTAACGTGGACATTCCACCTCCAAGAAGATGTCCAATTCCACGACGGTACCCCCTTCAACGCAGGAGCAGTAATTTTTTCACTCACACGTCCACAAGTGCTGTTCCGAGAATTTCACGAACAATTTATCAGCGACATAAAAGCCATAAACAACTATACAGTGCAGATACAACTCAAGACACCTTATGCACCCTTCATCAGCACGTTGGCGGGGACATCGTTCTCCATCGTCAGTCCAACATCTCATCCAAACCTTGCAGAACATCCAGTAGGTACAGGTCCTTTCAAATTTGAAAAATGGGATAAAGGCGACAAAATCGTCCTTACAGCAAACGAGACATATTGGGCAGGTAAACCTGCATTAGATTGCCTCATCTTTAGATCCATACCAGACAACGCAACACGCCTTGCAGAACTTCAGGCAGGCAACCTACACGTGATGGAATTCCCTAATACAGACGACATACCAACGATTCAAGGTGACCCACAACTTGAACTCCTCAAGCAGCCGAGTCTGAATACCGGTTATATTGCAATGAACATGGAGAAACCACCTTTTGATAACATCAAAGTCCGCCTTGCGATTAACCATGCGATTAACAAAGTTGACATCATTGAACGTCTCTATCAAGGTTTAGGAATTCCTGCGAAGAATCCTATCCCACCAACACTGTGGAGCTATGACGATACAATAGAGGACTACGCCTACGACCCAGAACTCGCAAAGCAGCTCCTCGCTGAAGCAGGATATCCTGACGGATTTGACACAACGCTCTGGTCATTACCCGTGCCGCGCCCTTACATTCCTAACGGGATGGCACTGGCAGAGGAGATTCAATCGGATCTACAAAATGTCGGCATCAACGCAAGTATTATCACTTACGACTGGGCAACCTATTTGAACAAAACTGCAAACGGGGAACACGACATGGCGATGTTAGGTTGGATCGCCGATGTAGCAGACCCTGATAACTTTTTCTATTCGCTTTTGAGTATTCCCAATGCAGAGAAACCCGCATATAATATCTCGTTTTATCGAAACGAGACGTTGCAAACAATACTGGATCGCGCCAGAATGAGCACTGACGCAGACATCGCAACGTTAGAAGCACAAGAGGATGATAGGTTTGTCGGAGGAACAATTACGGACCGAGATGTGCGCACCCGACTTTATCAGCAAGCACAAGCCATCGTCCACAGAGACGCACCGTGGGTGCCATTGGCACATGCACAACGCATCTTGGTGGTAAACACAGATGTCAAGAACATCAATCTTTCACCGTTAGGATGGAAATACCTGCGTACCGCATCTTTTGAATAAGTGATGTATTGTGGAAAAGTTTGTAATACCAATTCAAATAAATCTTGTCTCATTAAGGAATTCTACTGTTTACTGGCAGGAGGTCGCTCCTACCAGATTTCCGCTGCTAATGAGACATTATCACATGAAATATGTATAATATCATTTCAAACGTGAGTTGAGGTGTGTAAAGTCTTAGCATGGTGCAATCTGTGTAATCCGAGATTCTGTCTGTGAAAAATTTTACACACCAATTATATTGATTATGAATGTTAGGTATGTTATTATCTCCCACAAATAACTGCAACATATTAGTGCTGCCGCAGCATATTATACACTTTCTAATCCATGAAACCATCAAGAGAGCAAACCTATCCACAACCATACATAGACATGTGTCAGCACCCCGCAATTCAGGCACTAAAACCCAACACAGTACACACCAATGATGTTTGGATACCCACTTCTGAACAACTGCACGAACTCTTAAACCAAGAACTTCCATATCCAGAACGTTCCAGTTTCAAACGGACTGCTAACGGTTGGGAATACCAAACCTATTTTCGTGAATGGGCGGATGATTACGGCACCTATATTGACACACACCGACAATTTGTTGGACCTCATGCAGAATCCGTGCTTATGCAAGTGCTAATCGCATTACTCGGAATTGAGGAACGATGGATGGTTTAAAAAGAAATGACTTTCAAGGAGAGATCTATGACATTTACAGTATTATTGGCAACGATTCGAGAATATAAACAAGCAGGAATTAACGACCTAAACATACTCACAACGCTTCTCAATGACACATTCGGTGATTGGCTAATGTCTCAAGGTGTCAGTCATCTGGAGATGTTAGACGTAAACAAATTGTGCTTGAACATCGCAGGACAACTTCATGAACACAATCCAACAAGAGCCATTCAACTATTCTCCAGATTTCTTGTGATTTCACTTGACAAGGAGATAGAGAATCCTGAAACCATATCTGATGCACTCAAGAACTACATTTCAGAAGGTGATGGGACTTATGTTTGGGTGATTCCCGACGGTTACATGGCAGGTTTGACTGAAGCTGAACAAGAATGGGAACAGCACGGTGGCGGGTATTTCTCACATGAATCTATCTGCATTTCCAATACTGCAGACATTGACACGCGGTGTGTCTTAGAGGTGCTTTACGAAGATACTGCTATGGAAAATGTCTCTTGTGAATTTGACGTTCCTGCACATAGATCGGTGCATTACCGTTTAGACAAACTGAAGGACCCGAACGGTGAACCGTTGATTGCAAAAGATGCACCCGTGAGTTATAAAATCACAAGTCTTGATGCACGGATTGTTGTACAAGGGTCGCGCATTCTAACAAGCGGTGAGAACAGCATGTTCGCAAGTTTTGGCACAGTGATGGCTTGGTGTCCACAATAATCTGCACTATGCTAAAACAAGATGCGCGTTGTTATGATCGAGAAAATGACTCCCATTTATCTTCTTGTACATCTTCAGTGTTTTTCAGAATTCTTTCCCACCATTCTTGGTTTTCAGCATACCATTGAATTGTCTCACGCATGCCTTGCTCATAAGAGATTTTCGGTTGCCACCCAAGTTCATTGTGAATCTTTGTTGAGTCCAAAAGGTATCGGCAATCGTGACCGGGTCTGTCAGGCACATAAGTCTTCAAACTTTGTGGTTTACCGAGTGCATCTAAAATAAAATCACTAATCTCCTCAATGCTTTTCTCAACGCCACTGCCAATGTTATATGTTTCACCAATCTTTCCGTTGAAGATAACCTTTGCTATTGCTTGGCAATGGTCATCAACATGCAACCACTCCCTTCTGTTATGACTACTTCGGTATAACGTCAATTGCAAATCCTGAAGGGCTTTCGTTGTAAAGAGTGGTATAAGTTTTTCCGGATGTTGGTAGGGTCCGTAATTATTGCAGCTGTTAGAAATCGTTATCGGCAGTCCAAAACTGTGGAAATACGCGTTGACAAGATGATCTGCTGATGCTTTAGAGGCGTTATAGGGTGTTTGTGGACGGTAAGGAGCAGCTTCATCAAACGCATCAGGTGAGTACATTTCCAGTTCACCGTATACTTCACATGTTGATATGTGGTGGAACCGCGGCACATTGTGTTCACGGGCAGCATCCAACAAAACTTGCGTACCTATCACATTCGTTTCAAAAAACTCACGCGGTTGCAAAATTGCACGGCTATTGTGTGATTCTGCGGCAAAATTGACAATCACATCCGGTTGGTGTGTTTCCATAAGTTCTGAAACAAACACATCATCAAGAATGTCACCTTGAGCAAACGCATATCTATCCGTATATGCTAATACAACATCTGTTAGGTTAGAGAGATTTCCGGCATACGTCAGCCGGTCAAGGTTAACTATAGCATCATCAGGATACGCCTTGAGCCAGAACCTGATAAAGTTGGTACCAATGAAACCAGCACCACCTGTAACTAATAATTTCATGTTTGTCCTTAAGTCCAACGTTCTTGAATGACAATATCCTATCAGAAACTTAAATAAAGTGTCAATGTAATTGTTCAGGGTTATTCAGTTTTAGGAGTTTTCTGTTATTGAGATTTACTGAAAGTTAATACCCAAATGAGGTTCCTAACTGCACCTTATACATCAATTTTAGATTATTGAAACATGAACATCGCTCTTTAGTGGTTTTCTTGCTATGTATTTATTGTATGTTTCCATTGATGATCTCCTACTTAAACAGATGACTACTGGGTTCTTTAGCATTGGACTTTTATTTTATGCTAAAATTAATTGCCGAAAGAACCATTTAGTCCCGTAGGGACGATATGTTTATAGAAAACGAATACCCTCCCCAGCTCTTTAGTCCCGTAGGGACGATATGTTTATTCTTCTATGCCGTTCCTACGGAACTCAAGAGAGTTAGATAACATTTTTCTATAAACATATCGTCCCTACGGGACTAAAGACACGGACAAGATGGCAACACATAAAATTAACGTCATAGCAAAAAATCATCAAAAATACCTAAAACTAAATAACCCTGGTAATTGTTGACAAAAAAACGTATACAATATAAAATAAGGTCAACACTACGGGGAGGTGAAACAATGCGACAGCGTAAATTTGGTAAAACAGGATTGATCGTCTCCGAAATCGGTATGGGAACATGGGAACTCGGGGGCCGTGAATGGGGAGACATCGGCGAAAAAGTTGCAGTTGATCTCTTACGATACGCTTTTGAAAAGGGTGTCAGCTTTTACGATACCGCGGACCAATACGGTGGTGGACGCGCTGAACGTCTACTCGGTGAGGCTTTTTCAGTACTCGGAAACAGGGTTGTCATTGCAACGAAACTCGGCTATGAATTGGACTCCGATGGGTGGATGAGTCAAGGTGGCAAAGTTCCTTCCTATAATGCATCGCGCAGTTACATTCGTCAAGCCGTTGAAGGCAGCCTCTCACGTTTGAAAAGAGATGCTATAGACATCTATCAATTTCATGCACCACCCCCAGCTGAAGTTTGGGATGAAGCATTCGGCACGATGGAAGATCTCAAAACCGAAGGCAAAATCCGTTTTTATGGATTGTGTCTCGGAAATCAGGAACAGGCACTTAAAGCAATCGCAGAAACTGACATATCGTCCTTGATGCTCACCTACAACATGCTGAATCAAGGTATGGCAAAACCAGTGATGGAAACAGCAGCGGAAAATGGAATTGCAGTTGTTGCACGTCAACCATTATCATCAGGACTGCTTACGGGGCAGCTCACACCAGAAACCGAGTTCGCTGAAAACGACTATCGGAAGACATGGCCCCGTGAAAAACTTATCGCTGATTTAGAACGTGTGGAACAGATTAAATCCATTGTCAAGGGTAAAACGAAAAGCCTCCCACAAGCAGCACTCAAGTTTATCTTGGCGCATCCCGCGGTCAGTTGTGTAATCCCGGGTATGATGACACCTGCACAAGTTGATGACGGTACTTCTACATCTGGGACATCCCCCCTACCTGCTGCTGTCCTGAAAAAACTACGCGACAATTAGGGAGAGCGAATGAAGGTTATTGCCGATTTGTGTGTTGTCCCTATGGGTGTTGGAGTTTCTGTCTCAAAATATGTCACTGCATGCGAAAAAGTGTTGAAAGAAGCAGGCCTGAAGACAAAGTTGCACGCTTACGGCACAAACATTGAAGGTGAATGGGATGTCGTGTTTACCGCAATAAAGACGTGTCATGAAGTCGTGCATGAGATGGGCGCACCACGTATTACAACAACCTTGAAGTTTGGCACACGTATTGACAGAACCCAAACTATGGAAGATAAGGTCAACAGCGTTCAGAAAAAGTTAGCTGAAAATTAAATGTCTTGAATTCTAACTTTGCTTATGATATAGTGTCTGAAACTACTCGTTAAGTCCTAACGTGACTTGAAACATAAGATTTTTTAAAAAGGAGGAAAATTTGAAGAAAATTTTCTTATTTACACTGACAATTGTTTTCGCACTTGTGATGTTTTTGGGTATTTCTAACCTCGCTATAGCGCAAACAGTTAATATTACTGATGGTCCCTTGACAGACGCAAACAAATTAACTAATCCACCAGGTATAGGTAACGGACAACAAGGAGATATACATGATGTTACTACCTGGATTGCGAAATGGTATGGTCTCACTGGGAACTATACAGAAAATGGTGGTTTTGGTACTTCTGCATCAATGGATCTCATGTCTATCGGCACAGGTGGAGAGATTACTGATGTCTCACTCTCCACAATAAGCGGACTGCGAAAAACAAGGGATACCAATGTTGACTGGGGTGCTGCACATGGTGGTATGCGATCTTGGACAGTTTTTACAATTGACCCAAATAGCGGTACCAATATGGACCGAGGGGGACCAGCCGGTAATTTTGATCATTATGGTATCCTTGTTATTGATGCACCCCAAAACATGACTTCTGTGATGTCTCCCGCACATGACGATCATGCACAGATATGGATTAACGGTGAGAAATGGTATAACAACTCCTTATGGACTGGAAACGTCAAAAAAGTTGCATGCAACATTGATGTTGACTTAAAAAAAGGAACTAACGTGCTTGTCTTTCGTTGTGGTGAAGGCGGCGGTTCGTCATACTTCAACTTACATTTTGATAACGCAACCCACGCTGCTGTCACTATCTATCCCAATACGGCAGCAGATAAGGATTCATTCTTTGCAGAAATTGACAGTATTTTACCGGTTGAACCGCTTGAAAAACTGACGACAACATGGGCAGATATCAAGCAAAAACGGTAATTGAAAAAAACGTTTAATTTATATTGACATTTTTTTGCCAATATAATATTATGTTTGTTGTAATGTTGAACTATATTTCAACGTTTTATAACCTATATAGGAAAATCTGGGTTAAGTCTTTAGTTTAACCCAATATCATAACTATCTAATCTATAGAGAAGGATAAAAAATGAGAAAATTTAATACGCTTGCTATAGCAATTGCTATTGTTTTTGGGTTAGTGTTAATCGGTTCTAATCCGGTTATGGCACAAACAATTACCATCAGTGATGGTCCATTGACTGAAGAAAACCTTTTAGTTAATCCGGAAGGGGCAGGACAATCTGGCGATATACATGATGTTGATACTTGGATCACCAAATGGTACGGTCCGGATGGAAACTATACAGAAAATGGTGGATTTGGCACTTCTGCGTCAATGGATCTTATGTCTATCGGCACAAGTGAAAAAATTACCGACATATCACTTTCAACGCTTGATGGATTGCTGATGACTCAAGACGTTGATGTTGAATGGGGAGATACTCATGGTGGTACGCGCGGCTGGACAGTCTATGAAATTGATCCAAATGCCGGTGACAATATGGACAGAGGAGGTCCTGTAGGTAATTTTGATCTCTATGGTGTTCTTGTTATCGATTCACCAGAGGATATGACCTCTACGATGTCCCCCGCGCACGATGACCATGCACAGATATGGATTAACGGTGAGAAATGGTATAACAACTCCTTGTGGACTGGTAACGTCAAAAAGGTACAATTCAACATTGAAGTTAGTTTGAAAAAAGGTGCTAATGTGTTAGTCTATCGTTGTGGAGAAGGCGGAGGTTCATCATACTTCAACTTACACTTTGATGATGCGACCCATGCTGCTGCTACTATCTATCCGAAAGATGCGACAGACAAAGCAAGTTTCTTTGAAGAAATCGCACCGATAACCGCTGTTGAAGCCGCAGGCAAACTGACCACAATTTGGGCAGACATCAAACGGAAATAGTTTTTATCGTTCATGAGAGTAGGCGCGCTTACATAGCGCGCCTTTTTCTTTTTACTGCCAACAACCGTACCATAGCACTATCGGTATGTTGTGATTGTTCTGCATCTGCCATCTTTTCATTGAATACACGTGTCGGCACAGTGTTCACTGGCGGATGGGTTGCGGGATTAGCCGTTGTAACATCGTTTTTCGTCTGTGTAAGACGTGTCAACGTTTCAGGTACTACGGCTTCAGTGTGTCTGCGGAGTTGCGCGCGAAGTTCCGACAAGTACCCACCCATAATGCTAAACCGTCGAAGAATCATCTCCAATACAAACAGGAGTATAGCAGCGATTAACAACCCACCTGCAAGTGAAACACTCTTTTCAATGGGAACACCCGCAGGAGCAACTATCTGAGCTGTTGTCGGCGCATAAACACCGTCTGTTCTCTCAGAAAGTTGTTTTAGCAAACCACGGTTAACATCAAAATTGGCATATTCGGCAGGATAGGAAAGCGACAGTGTTTCCGTGCGTTTTCCCGCATCACCCTCACGTTTCGCTGTGACAATATAGGAACCGTTATCGTTCATAAGAAATGTTCCCAAATAACGTGTAACACTCTCCTGCTGCATATTGACAGATTGGCTTGTGCCATTCGGTGCTGCAACCTGCACTGTAAACTCTGCAGAGGACGACAGTTGCGTGTCTATTATGACTTCTGCTTTCCCATTTTGAGGTGATACAATTAGGTCAAAATCTACATCTGCTCCTTCTGCTGGTAAAGTCCAATTGATAACTTGTCCCCAAAACCTGCTAAAGTTATCCCATGAAATCCAGTCTTTACTCCAAGCAGGTTTGACATCCGATGTCCACGCAATAGATTTCCCCAATCCGTAGTGCCAACCCGTGAGAATAGGTTCGTCCTTATGAGAATTGATGAAAACCTGTGCAGCGGTTTTTTCTGCTGTTGCTACGTATCCGTAAAGTATCGGTAATGTGTTGATACCTTCTAAAATCGGTGTTTCTTGGTTGACAATGTTCGGTTGGAAGGTTTCTTGCACAATGTAGTTTTGCGTTTCCTTGACAGCATCCATCAATACTTTGGGCAAATCTTGGATATTTTGCACGTGTTTGAACCTTCCATTTCCCGCTTTCGCAACTGCCTCCAAGACATTTTTTGCAGCATCCCCGATAGCAATTGTTGTGATACCAATACGTGCATCTGTAATCGCTTCCGCATTCTCAATCAGATCAGATAGGTTTCCTTCAGATTTTCCATCCGACAAAAGGATAATGTGTTTCCGTTTCGCATCAGCTGCTATCAGCATTTCCCCTGCTTTCTGGATTCCGTGCCCCATTGCAGTCGTGCCACCTGCCGGTACGAGTTTCCCAACTGTTCGAATCAGCGTGTTGTGGTCTGTTGTGAGGGGTGACACTTCACGCAGGTTCACGTCAAAACCGATTACTGCCGCTTGATCTTCTTCCTCCAGATTTCTAATGCCTGCGCGTATCGCCTGCACAGCAAGTTCAATCTTTTGCTGTGCACCAACAAAGTTTGCCATGCTTCCCGATGTGTCAATGACAAAGACAAGTGCAACAGTCTCCTTCCGTTCACGCGGTGTCATCTCTACCGGAAGCATATCTTCTAAAGCGGTATCTGTGTAACCTCCTGGACCAAAAGCGTGCTCACCCCCAATTGCTACTAACCCGTGTCCAAGATCACGCACATAGTTCTCAATAATGTCCATCTGTCTTAATGAAAGTGAATCTGCTGCAACATTACTCAAAATCAGCACATCATTTTGTTGAAGTGTTACCAGTTCTGTAGGTATTTCTTCCGGGAGAATTACATTTACCATAAACCCGTTACCTTCAAGAACCGATTTCAGATTATCAGCATAGTCAAGATCGCTTTCCACATACAAGATATGCGATTTGTCCTGAACCTGCACAACACCAAAAACCTGATTGTTTTCAAGTAGTTCGTCAATTACATTCAACTTCAGTTGAAATGAATGCGGACGAACATCTGAAACCTGTTGTGTCGGTAGTGTCAATACATTTTTACCTTTTTCCAGAGCGAATTCCAGTTCGGAGATTGGAACACCGTTGTGATAGAATGTGGCGGAAACAGTTGGGATGCTGCCATCCGTTTCAACGATAGCCTGTATTGGAAAACGTTGTCCTTTTCTAACATGATCTGGTAGCTTCAGTTCCTGCAACCGAATTTCATCTTTCACTGTGTCTAAAGGCACTGTCATAATTTCCACATCGCTCGCAGAAAACAGCGGGAGAAAGTCTGTAATAGCACTATTGCCGATGTTGTGAATTCCATCTGTGAAAAGCACAATACGTCTATGGTAATTATCAGGCATCAGTTCTACAGAACGCTTAAGACCTACGACAATATCTGTTGCATCCCGTTCAGTTGCTGTCTCCTCAATCACCGATGTTAGCGGTGGATGTTCATGTGCCGGTCCCATCTCAAGTAAGACTGATGGTTGCCCCGCGAAACTGATAACACCAAATTGGTCAGTCGGTTTCAATTGGGCTATGGCTGCGTTAATCTGTTTCATCGCTTCATCTCGTTGTGAGGGGGCAATGCTCTCCGATACATCAAGCAGAAATGACACTGCAAGTCGTTGATTGCGTTCGGTGCGTTGCAGATTTGCTAAAGCAAGAATCACACACAAGAGCGCAGCACATCGTAGAAACAAAGTAGTGCGTTTACGCCACTTTGAAGCAATAACTTTAGTGCGTATCTGTATTAGGACTAAAAAAGGTATGGCAGCAAATAGAAATAAAAAAAGGGGGGATTGGAAATCAAACATCAGTTCGACCCTCTGATTCTCTTATATTTTGTAGTAGTGACCTCACAGTCGCACCATAGGCATCAATTTAAGGATTTTGACCTCTTGTGGGAGGGGTTTTCAACCCCGATTATAGTAACAATACCTTCGCCAATAATAGACATTCTTCCAGATTGTGCGTGTAGTTGTAGCACATTCTTCCAGATTGTGCGTGTAGTTGTAGCACATTCTTCCAGATTGTGCGTGTAGTTGTAGCACATTCTTCCAGATTGTGCGTGTAGTTGTAGCACATTCTTCCAGATTGTGCATATAAATTATTCTGTCAGATTCTATCGTCAAATTAGACGCTATGATAAATAAAAATACTTCAACGAAAACCTGAAGTTATTTTTATTTATGTAATCCTAACAATCTCACAGAGCAATGGTAGATCAACACATTATACTCATTCAACTGAAGCACTCAAAAATGGCGAAGGTATTGTAGTAAAACATATAATTATTTTGACATTTTGTAGCACAAACTTTTAGTTTGTGCAGATGCGGACACAAACTAAAAGTTTGTGCTACTACACCTTTGGTAGGTTCGATTTCTAACCAATGCAGAATACCACACGGGGAATGCTATATAGCATTCATACCCGGTGAATGCCTAAATGGCATTCATACCGTTGATTTCTTGATTTCTTGATTACTTGATTTGGCGTATTCTGCCGAACATATTGTCCTATTATTTCTAAAGTCTACTATATATAACTCAAGTTGCTACCTATAAGGTTTAGACGAATAAACACCTTTTTTATAGAGTATAAAACACTTTTCGGTAGTATTTGTAGCACAAACTTTTAGTTTGTGCATCTTTATGACGCAAACTAAAAGTTTGCGCTACAAAATATAGGCTATTTATCAACACTTTTTTGATAATAGATGGTGTTTCTAGGTCTAATTATTGTAGGTAGCAACTTGGGTTATATATAGGATTCAATATGCTAATTCGGGGTTGAAAACCCCTCCCACAAGAGAAACGCCAACACTTTTTTCTTAAGGACTTACGCAGTTTTCATGTTCCAATCAAGAATTAAGACGAAAACGATGTAATTTTCAGCATTTTTTAGGTTTCCAGCGCCAAATCAACGGTATGAATGCCTTTTGGCATTCCCCGCCTACAAAGCACGCCTACCGTTGGGTGCGTAAGTCCTGTTCTTAAATTTACGCTCATGGAGTGACCTCCCGATTGTACCTACAAGAATACCGCTGCTTCTGTCGACTGCACGATATGCATTCCCGCTTCCGCAAATTCGGCAAAAGCTGCATCTGCTGAGTCAGTATAATCCACAACATCTGGTACCACAACCGGTGAGGTAAGGTCTTCCATCAGATAGATTTTCTCGGTAAGCGTGGATTCTGTCTGCTGTATTTCAGTGAGTAGATCACTCACTGTCCATGCAACACAGTGGCTTTTTGCTTGACCTGCAATAATAACGCGGTCATACGATAGAAGCATCCGAAAAAACGCTGTATTCTTCTGTGCAATGGGTCTTCCTTCAACATCGGTAAGCACTTCTGGTCGCAGCACAGAGTAGTTTTCAGTCAGTGGATTGCGTCCCTTCAGTTCATAATGTGTCTGGCTGTTGCGTGCAATTGCATGAAAAAAACACGTTTCATCAACAGCGGAGACAACGGCATGCCCAATCCCACCCAACATGGCATGGTAGGGCCATATCGTCAGTGGATATTTTCCATCCTCAGTGAGGGTTTTGACATAATGCTCGCCATATTTCTTGAACCAACTGTAGTCTCTGTTGTTTCTACCTACACCTGCAACAACTGCTGGATTGACACGCCATTTCTCAGCTTCAATATCATCTTGTGTAATTAGTGTCTGTAGTGGAATGGGATGTTCTCCAGCATCGTTGATCCAGAATATCTCGTGGAATATCTGCATCGCTGTATGCGTATCCAACGTGCATGCAATTTTCGTAATATGGGGTAGATTGCGATATATGAACTCACACAAACGCACATTGTCCTCTACGGCACCCTTTCCCGATCTCCCACCAACAAAAAGCTCAAAATCTGGAATACAGAATGTGTTCTGGACATCAATAAGCAGTAAGCAAGTACGCATAGTATCCTCAGATGCAGGCGGAATATCGTGTTGTTTTGCCCAAACCAGCGCCTCATGCATCCGCTCTTGATACGGAATTCGCCAAACTTGTTCAACTTGATCCGCATCAAAATGTGATGGAATCGGTCTTTGCGAAATTAACGAAGGATTGTTCATTTTGTTCTATCCTTTTCCGTTCTAATACGTCTAACTGTACATAACAACCGAAATTGTGATTTTTTGCTATCTTTTTTAATACAAATTAGTCTAAAATATGTAACAAGTATAGAAAAGGCATACTCGGATCAATCACTACAGAACTATTGGTATTTTATAGCACACAACTATTTTATACAAGGAAAAATGGGTGAAACCCCACAAAGTTATAATGACTGTATAGTGTAAATCTAATCTTTTTCAAGATTTTTGAATACTTTTACAGAATCTGTCGTAACTAATTTGTTAGGAATGCGTAAAGAGGTATATAGAAATATTATGAGAAGATCAAAAGAACGACGTCCAGAAATGGAAGAAAAAATTAACGCGGCAGAAAGGCGAATGCGTGACGCACGCGGTCGTTTGCGTTGGCGGGTTAATGAAGCACTCATACCCCTGCAAATACAGAAAGATCACACTATTTCTGCTCTGAAAGGGGAAGTGTTGATAATCTCCTACAATGACTCGGTACAAGAAAAGTTGAGGAATGTTTTAGAGTCTGAAAGTTATCGCTTTGACATTGCTGAACGGACGACAAAAGCCGTTGGCATGTTAAAAATGGCAAAATACAAATTGATAATTGTGGACTACACGCGCTACCGCCGGTCGCGAATCTTTGAGTACGTCGCGAGGTATCATCCTCACATAAAAATCGTCTCAATCGTCTCTGATGACCGCACAGGACGTTGGTTCATGTCGCGAGGATGTTATAGTTATCTCATCGGACGACATTTTGATGAGGAACAACTGCGAATATGTTTGGTGAGTTCACTACGAATGGGACATAGAGTCTGCACGTTGTTGAAAGATGGAGAGAAATGCAATCGTTCTTGTGTCAATAACTATCAAACAGAAGACGATTTTCTTGAAGATGCGGATTATGATTTAACGGAACTTGAAGAAGACTTAGGTGTAAGTTATTAACAGAAACCACCAAGGCAATGGCAAAGAACTTAGAATATAAAGTGCGGCATGAGTCGCTTGATGCACTAACACCGAAGTTAGCAGAACTAAAAGCAACACACTGTGAAACAGTACATCAAGTAGATACCTATTTCCAGAATCCGAAAGGTAGGTTAAAACTACGCGAGATCAATGAATCGGATGAAGCATGGCTTATCTACTATGAACGTCCAAACAACTTGAAATCTCGCTACAGTATATACCAACTTTGTAAAACAAAACAACCAGCAGCATTAAAAGAACTATTGTCTGCTGCATTAGGTGTAAAGACAATCATAAAAAAACAACGTTCACTTTGGATGTATAAAAATACCAGAATACACCTTGATATCGTCTCTGATTTAGGTGAATTCGTTGAATTAGAAACAGTCTTTCAGGGACAAACTGAAACGGAAGCCATTGAAGAACACCAATACGTGAAAACGACACTTGACCTAAACTTAGCAGAGCCGATTGCCGTTTCATACAGTGAATTAACAAAAAAATAAAATATTAACAGAACAAACACTCAACTTAAATTGGAGACAAAAAATGGATTTATCTGAATATCGTAACATCATAGATTCCGATAATAAGTTGGATAACGAAAAAAGAAAAGAACTGCTTAGGATTTATCTAAAAAACCCATCACTACCGCAGTTACAAGCGGTCCGCGCATTATTAATTGAGCTAAAAAAGAAACTAAATCAATGTAGTGCTTCTAAGAAACGGTGTCTAAAAGGGATTCGACACATGCTCTGTAAAAAACGTTCCGCGCAGAAAGGTTGACGTTCATTTGTCTAAACCTAAAAACGAGTAGGGTTCTATACCGACATCGTTATTATTCCAGTCAATTATCTCAACACCTTCTGGCAAATCACCTGCCAAAAACTGTTCTTGTGTGGGTTTAGGTATGCCTCCTGTTGACCCCCACGATGAAATATATCGTATTGGTTTTCTGTCTTCGTCTTTATGAACTCTACCGTTTAGATTCCTGAGTTTAGCATAACTAACATATACTCGGTTGTGATATGTTACATAAACCTTTCCATCTTTAAAGATACCTCCCACCCATTCTGTGTCACCTTGTTCCCATAACTTGAAAAGCACGCGACTTATTAATTCTCCTTCTTTTGTGAGAGGTTCTGTATCAAACAATTCAACCGTTTGCCAAGACGTAGGACCTTTTTGCATGATGTATTCCTTTGGCACATAAGGAAAAGGTCCTAAACCGTGGAAAGAGGATGTAATGTCAGTAGGATCAAGTGATATATTAGGTATATCCTTTCTTGATTCATCTACAATTTCATCAGTAATTTCCGATGTAATTGGGTCAGTAGTTTCAATTGGCACTTGATCCGTTGGCACTTGGTCTGTCTGTTGACTTTCTGCTTTTGCTTTATCGGCTGCTTCTTGTTGAATGCGTTTCGCTTCATCTTCAACTTTTGCGCGTTTCTGCTGGTTTTTCGTGTCTATTTCGTGTTGTAACAAAAAGACATTTGCTGCAATAAGTAGTATCAAAAAGACAATACCTC
This sequence comes from Candidatus Poribacteria bacterium, assembly GCA_963663765.2. GTDB lineage: Bacteria > Poribacteria > WGA-4E > WGA-4E > WGA-3G > MSPOR6. The sequence goes on from CAXXUA010000005.1 coordinate 1,404,202, forward strand.
CAAATATCCATCTGTTTCTAAAAAAATCGTAAAACACTTCACACCTCATTTGTATAATACACTTGAAGAGTGGTGTATTATTGAAAATAGGATTCATAGATGGGAAGACCATTCACACAGTTTATTCAATGCGTTCTAATGGATAAGACTCCCCACTTTTTTGTTATTATACCCCCCGTTGTTGGTAGGAGCGACCTCCTGGTCGCGACCGTCTACATTGGTAGGAGGGACCTCCTGGTCGCGACCGTCTACAATGGTAGGAGGGACCTCCTGGTCGCGACCGTCTACATTGGTAGGAGGGACCTCCTGGTCGCGACCGTCTACAATGTAGAGTGGGATGTTTTTGCAATAACTTTACACACCCGGGATAGTTTATACGTTTCAATGATTTTCTGTTTTCCGTTATTTGATTTCCCCTACATCTTGTTGGTAGGAGCGACCTCCTGGTCGCGACCGTCTACATTGGTAGGAGGGACCTCCTGGTCACGACCGTCTACAATGGTAGGAGCGACCTCCTGGTCGGGACCGTCTACATTGGTAGGAGCGACCTCCTGGTCACGACCGTCTACAATGGAGAGAGGTATGTTTTTGCGATAACTTTACACCCCCGGGATAGTTTATACCTTTGAATGATTTTCTGTTTTCCGTTATTTGATTTCCCCTACATCTTATTGGTAGGAGCGACCTCCTGGTCATGACCGTCTACATTGGTAGGAGCGACCTCCTGGTCGCGACCGTCTACATTGGTAGGAGGGACCTCCTGGTCGCGCCCGTCTACATTGGTAGGAGGGACCTCCTGGTCGCGACCGTCTACATTGGTAGGAGGGACCTCCTGGTCGCGACCGTCTACAATGTAGAGTGGTATGTTTTTGCAATAACTTTACACACCCGGGATAGTTTATACGTTTGAATGATTTTCTGTTTTCCGTTGTTTTATTTCCCTTACATCTTGTTGGTAGGAGCGACCTCCTGGTCGCGACCATCTACATTGGTAGGAGCGACCTCCTGGTCGCGACCGTCTACAATGTAGAGTGGTATGTTTTTGCAATAACTTTACACACCCGGGATAGTTTATACGTTTGAATGATTTTCTGTTTTCCGTTATTTGATTTCCCCTACATCTTGTTGGTAGGATCGACCTCCTGGTCGCGACCGTCTACATTGGTAGGATCGACCTCCTGGTCGCGACCGTCTACATTTGGTAGGAGCGACCTCCTGGTTGCGACCGTCTACATTTGGTAGGAGCGACCTCCTGGTCGCGACCGTCTACAATGTAGAGTGGTATGTTTTTGCAATAACTTTACACACCCGGGATAGTTTATACGTTTGAATGATTTTCTGTTTTCCGTTATTTGATTTCCCCTACATCTTGTTGGTAGGATCGACCTCCTGGTCGCGACCGTCTACATTGGTAGGATCGACCTCCTGGTCGCGACCGTCTACATTTGGTAGGAGCGACCTCCTGGTTGCGACCGTCTACATTTGGTAGGAGCGACCTCCTGGTCGCGACCGTCTACAATGTAGAGTGGTATGTTTTTGCAATAACTTTACACACCCGGGATAGTTTATACCTTTGAATGATTTTCTGTTTTCCGTTGTTTTATTTCCCCTACATCTTGTTGGTAGGAGCGACCTCCTGGTCGCGACCGTCTACATTGGTAGGAGCGACCTCCTTGTCGCGACCGTCTACATTGGTAGGAGCGACCTCCTGGTCGCGACCGTCTACAATGTAGAGTGGTATGTTTGTGCAATAACTTTACACACCCATAAATTACCAAAAGATGAATTTCGTGCCAAATTATGAATTAGAACAATTAAATTCACATTAAAAAATGGACGATGCATAAGTTCTATCAATTATAGGTATCTGTTTCATAGACGCGTCATAACAGCATGCACTAAAAGCGGTATCATCAACTCATGATGTCCAGTAAATGTATAACCTTTTCCACCCATTTCAGTAGGACGTTTCACGACATTCTCCAGAGGACGATATTGTTGTATCATATCAAAATCTGCTGTAGTGAAATGTGATACCGTGTGTCCTAAATTCCGTGCAATTGTTATCGCTTTCAAAAACACTTCAGGTAATATCACTGCCGAACCGAAGTTGAGTACAACACCACCACCTTCCAATTGTGTTACAAGTTGTGTCAACAAGCGAAAATCGGTATAACTTGCTTCCCCAATTGATGCACCACTTGCCGATGGATGTTGATGTATAATATCCGTACCGACAGCAACATGCACAGTAATCGGAGTTTTGCGTCGAATCCCTGTTGCAAGTAAACTGTATGCGTTGTGTGGCGCATCCATATCAATCAACATTTTCCCCAATGCCTCTCCCATTCCGATGCCGTTATCCGCTGCGTTTTGGATTGCTTTATTCATCAATTTACCTGTCTCCTCCCACATCCCAAACTTACCTTCCTGCAGATATGCCGACACATCTTCAGAAGTTTCTCCGATGAGGGCAATCTCAAAGTCGTGAATGCTGCTTGCACCGTTAAAGGCAAAACCGGTGATGACACCCTGTTCCGCGAGTGCAATAAGTAGAGGCGTTAAACCGCATTTAATAACATGGCCTCCCATCATAACAATTACAGCCTTTTTGTTGTGATAGGCAGTGACGATCTTGTCAACGATTTCTAAAAAGTCCTTCCCCTTCAAGATATTCGGTAGGCATTGCAAAAACGGAGAAATATCTGTTTGAATATCTGGCAGTGTGGCAAAATCGTTAACAGAAACCTTGTTTATTCTATCTTTCAGTGGGTAAGTCTTCACGGAATACATGTCAATCGGTTTTAAATCCTTTTTCATGTTTATTTCCTTACGCATTCGGACAGCATCCCAGATGAAGTTTGAATTGTTTATCATTACTTTTGTATAGTTACTTCCCATCAGAATTCACCAAAAGTATTTCCAGCCATGCACTTTTTTGAATTTATTTTAAAATATTGTTGCAAAAAAAAAAAAAGCGTAGTATACTATACTATTAAGGTGTTAGACATGCATGTTTTGGATGTCCGATACCGGGCACGCAACCCCAATGGGGCGCGCCGAAAGTGCCGTTACACGATCAGCGCGTAGCACTGCCATTGTATAGGAATGACAGGCTGGTTTTTATTATAACACATATACACATCGTTTGCTATATCAATATGAAAACCAGCGCGCCTAAAAGGACACAGATAACTCTCCTTTGGGAACTGTCAATATTATAACTACAGTGATCTGAAAAGGTCAGATCAAAAAAACAAAGGAGATCAAATGTTTAAGTTCAAAACGCCCATCATCGCGCTCGCGATAACTTTTCTCACGTTAGCAGGTTTTGTCAATAGCAGTGATGCTATTGAGATCACGGATTTGTCCCCCACAGACGGAAATTATGAAGTCACTCAGGCGTATAATCAATACGTAATGCATACCGAGACAGTGGAAACAGATCAACCATATTCCCGTGTTGAGTGGTATGTGGACGATGTTTTAAGAGAAACCACTTCTGGTGATGGTGTCAAGACAGAAGCTACTTACCATCCATATTTCCTAATTGGGAGTTTTGTGGGGACGGATTATGTCATAAAAGCGGTTGCTTATCCGTGGGAAGGAGAAGGGAGTGACACCGATTCCTTTACACTCACGGTCAAAACAGAACATTTTGAAATTTTGAAAATGGCACCAAACTTATGGTTCACTACTGAAGTTTATGATTACGGTTATGGTGGCAATCACATGGTCAGACTCGAAACAAGTCGTCCATATTATTACATTGCATGGTACGTTGACGATGAATTTTATTCAACGTTTTATAATAACACTGATAATTCAGGAACTTTTGCTTTTGGTAATATAACCGGTCTCACTGGATCTATTGCTGGGACAACTTATACAATCAAAGCTATCGCTTATGCGTTGGACACAACAGTCAATCCGACTTCGGATACCGATAGTTATGAAGTGACAGTATATGAACCGCTCTATACGTATGATGTAGACGGTAAAACGACACCGGATATCCCTGATGTATATGGTTACGCAGAAATTACTCGACACTACCGGTCCGGTGACGACATCATTTTTGATTATTATGCTGATGCATTCTATACTGGAAATGATGAGGATAAGGAGTATTCGGTGAGTACCGAAATCAAAAACACGATTCACGGGTTAGACGATGCTACACCTCAAGGGGAAACTGGAACCTTAGACATAGATAATTTTTGGTTTAGGTATGGCGGTACCGATGGCGGCACCATCTCTGCATCACTTAGCAGCGGAATAGGTGGTACAGAATACAGGTGTGAGGCTTATGTCAGGATCAAGGTGGTGGATGGTGATGATAGGGACGACTACTTTATAAACTATCAAACAGATTATACGAAATAGTAGTTATTAATCGTTTTATCTGTGAAGGGGATGCATTTTCCCTTCACAGATAAAACGAAGGGAGTCTATACATGCGTTTTCTAATTACAAGTTGCTGCCTTATATTACTGCTGCTTACACAAACACACACTTATGCCAAAATACTTTTTGTGGCAGACGATTCCTTGACAGGTAGAAGACTTAATGTCATGGATGATGATGGCAGTAACGTCAAGTTACTCTCCCACCAAGCGGGTTCATATTTTCCGCGTTGGTCTCCAGATGGGAAACAGATTGTATTTGGAAAACGATCTGAGAAAAATTCAAACGATTTCAACATCTTCATCATGAATGCGGATGGAACAGATATAAGCCAACTTACCACCATTCGTGATAATCACCCCTCGTTTTCACCCGATGGAAAATCTATTGTTTTCAATAGGGATGAAGTCGCTCCAGATGGACGTAGCTTCAAACCTTATATCTGTTTGATGAATCTTGAAAACGGAATAGTTAAAAAGATCGCCAATGTCAACGCTAATACTCCTTCTTTTTCTTCAAATGGAAAACACATTGTGTTTTCGGAGGTTCCTACCTTTGGAAAGAGCGGTGGAAATATCTGGATCATGGGTACTGATGGGCGCGGTCTACGTGAACTTTTGCCACCATTATCACAAGGCGTGCCAATCATTAGCCGGTGGTTCCCGGCAATTTCTCCAGATGGCAAGCAGCTACTTTATTTTCAGGACGAAGTTATACCTCATGTGGTAGATGGTGTAAGCCACCTTATCCCTCAAGCCTATCGCTACTTTATTTACGATCTCATAACTGGGCAGTCTCAAGAACTTAATATACCGAAAGACTATAAATGTGCGAGATTTGATTGGATGGATGGGAATAGATCGATTGTGTTCAGCGCATTTCAGGTAAAATTAAATGAGGTGCAGACTGAAACGGAAAATTACAACATCTATAAGTATAATATTTGGACAAAAAAGATTATAACCCTAAAAGATGATATGGTGGATAGTTTTTTGTTTCCAGATTGGATCAGTGATGATGTGTTATCAGTGACCCCACACAGCAAAAAAAAAGTAACATGGGGCGAGATAAAACAATAAATCAAACAAATTAACATTAAGCATAGGCAGGTATCGTTAGGATATCTGCCATTTTTATTTTCTAATGGAATACCTCTTATCGGAGGGAATCAACACAGGAATGGCATACTTTACGCTATTTGACATAAACTATAGGAGTATATATCAGATGATATTCAATGACATTGAGTTCTTGCTCACTATGAGTTAAAAATAAAATTGTTGTCAAATTACGAATCTCGTGTTAAAATGTTAGATATCACTCAATCTTAACGGAGGTTTACCCATGCGTTTAACACGTGTCCTAACCACTTTGTTTTTATCACTATTTCTTATCGGTTTCTTTTTGCCATCATCTTCGGATGGTTTTATTGAACGTGAGTTCACAATCCGAGAGATCCTTGATGCCTGCACAAATATTGTTTTCGGTGAAGTGAAAACTGTCAATACCACACGGTTGCAAGCAATCATCAAGGTCAATGACGACGTAAAGGGCAAAAGTTATCTTAAAGAAATCAAAATGAACTTTGCCACTGGACAATATCTCAAAAATTCCACTCCCCAAAAGATGGTCAGGTTACTAAAACCCGGTATGCCGATTATCGTCTTCTACCGTCAACAATATGGTATTGATAGCATGTGTTTTATTGATAACACATGGTTCCAAATGCGTGGATATAAAGGTAGAAGCGGCAGTTCATGGTGGAGTTTTACTCACATTGACCCGATGATGAATCGAACTTTTGAGGGTAAGACATTAGCATTTCAAAAAGTTGTTCGTGACATGTTAGACGGCAAGATGTGGGTGGGTGTTCCCAAAAATGCCGTTAAAATGCTGGTGTTGACTGGAAATAGTACCTCACCCACCTGGGGACAAACCCATGTTCATACCAACTCCATGACCTACGAATACCAAGCGATTCGCGATGTTAAGAAGGTTGACAAGCGACCTATGGCTTATGAATCCACCAAATTGAGCACACTCCCAAACTTGAAAGATGCCGATATTTTATGGCTCGGATATGAAGAAATATCAAGCTTCGGTCGACACCTACTTACAAAAGACACTGAGAAAAAAATAAAAGAATTCGTCAAAAACGGTGGTATTGTCATTGTTTCCGGTCAGGACAGTACACCCATCAAACCTTGTAGCGTTGGATGGTTAGATGGCAATTTGAAAGGCGTTGAAAGTCCACCTGAAAGGTATTTTATCGTTACGGACAAATCCACACAACTCTTTACAAGACCCAACATCGTCCAATCAGGCAAAATCTTTACTGATGATGCGTGGGTAAATTGGAAAAAAGATGACAAGGTATTTGCCACTACCCAAGAAAGAAAGGAACTTGTAATCGGGGCAAGATCTTATGGAAAAGGACTTTATATCATTACCAGTCTCCGCAACGATAACCAATATACAGTTTCAATGAACAAACCACTCTTGGAAAACATTATCAATTATGCTGTCAATCAGATAGATAAAATGAAAAAACAAGTCAACACCGACTAATGAAATTTTGCTATTACTAATGTAACGTCATCATGCAGAATTTCTCCCCGCTGATATGTTTCAAGGTCAACCAAAATCGCATCCTTTATTTCAGTTGGTGTTAGATGTCTTTTTTCAGAGATAAGGTTTTTCAGTCTTTCATGTCCATATATCTCTTCCTTTGCATTGCAAGCTTCTGTGATACCATCCGAATAAAGCACAAGTAGGTCATCGGGTTCCCATGTCGTTTCAGAACTCTGGTAGTGTGTCACCGTTTCCCTATCCGGTAATGCAATACCAACAGGAGTAAATTGCGATTCCAATTCTATGAACCTTTTGCAATTTGCTCGGTAAAGTAACATCGCTGGGTGTCCCGCATTAGCGAATTCAAGTCGATTATCCTGATGAACAATCACATAACAACATGTCATATAGATAAAGGTTTGTGCATAATCCTCTGTAACACGACTGATAGCCTTCATCACTTCAGACACTGATGCGTCAAACCGAATTTGCGTTTGTATGCAGCTTTTTGTCATCGCCGCAACCATAGCAGAATGAAATCCGTGTCCCATCACATCCCCGATAAAGATCCCTACCTGTTTGTTAGGTAGATACAGATAGTCGTAGTAATCACCCCCAACACTATTTGTCGGTTGACAAAACCCAGCAGAAGTTAAACAAGGATGGTTAATTTCTTTGTTTGGTAGTATTGATTGTTGCACCTCAGCAGCAAGCCGCATTGACTCCTCTTGTGCGACCTCCTTTCGCATCGCACTCATCTGTATTTCAAGGTCATGCCGAATTTTATTATTTAGAACTCGAAACATACCTCTACCAATTTGGGGTTCCCGTGCCAATGCGTTAAAAAAGTCTTCCTGAGAAATACGCAGAAGGTCCGTCGGTGTGGCAGTTTTTATCGTCGCGCTTCTCAGTTTATTGTCAATCAGTGCAACTTCCCCAAAACAATACCCTTTCTCCTTAAAGGACAAAACTTCCATGTCTGATTTGATAATGCTAATTTCACCATCAACAAGCAAGTAAAGCGAATCACCTTCATCTCCTTCTTCAAAAAGGATATGGTCTGCAGGATATGCCACCTCTTTCGCGATAGCACAAATTGATTTCAGATCCGCTATTGAGAGTTCCGCAAACAGTTCTGTGTTTTTTAAAAACTGTAATTTCTGTTCAACTAACATCACCGCATGTGTCCTTTGGATTTCACTGTATCTGAAGTAGTTATGTCTCACTAACTGGGATGTGTTTTACAAGACATATTTATAATGCATCGTGGTATTATACTCATCTACTGAGGATTTGTCAATTCCCTTTTACGAAAAGGCAGGGCTATTCAGTTTTCCTAATTTTTGGATTTTTCCAAAAAGAACCCCGCGGTAGGAGCGACCTCCCGGTCGCGATTTTCTCAGAAAACGACTAAAATGCCTAATACTGAATAACCCTGACGAAAAGGGTGTGTAAAGTTTTTGCACAGAGGTACAAACTTTTGTTCTCTTTAATCCCGTAGGGACGCAATGTTTATAGAAAGACGTTATCACATCCCCTCTCTTTAGTTCCGTAGGAACGACATAGAAGGATAAACATATCGTCCCTACCAAATCAACGCCAAATGCGCGTATGGCATTTGTCGGGACTAAAAAGACGTGGGGATATGTATTTCTATAAACATATCGTCCCTACGGGACTGAAGAATATGGTTAATATTAACAATATTTCTTTATATTGACACCTAATGAAGTTTGACAATCAAAATCGGTAGTTGAATTCGTAGGGGTTGGGTTCCCCAACCCGTTTGGTTTTTGAGTTTGCGTAGGGGCGTGGAAACCACGCCCCATAAGCGTCAATTTAAGGATTTTGACCTCTTGTGGGAGGGGTTTTCAACCCCGATTTGACAGAAAATAAACATAAAATCGGGGTTGAAAACCCCTCCCACAAGAGAAAATGCAACACTACTTCTTAAATTGACGCCTATGGGGCGTGGCAACCACGCCCCTACGAATACACAAAATACACAACTTGAACGTCAAAACTCATTAGGGCTCTGTGCCCCGCAATCTCTCATTTAATCATTGTGGGGCGGGCACAGAGCCCCGCCCTACAATGAAGAATGAGTAGTTTCCTTGTTTTCGTTCAAACATGTCGGGATCCAGTTGATCAATGAGAGGTTATCAATCCCAGTCCCTATCTGATTTCAAAAGGGATCGAAAGGTCTCAAATCACGATACCCTACCTTTGAAACCCACATTATGACTGGGTACCAACATTTTCAAGGCATCTTTGGTATCGGAAAAAGCGATAAAATCGTAGTTTTTGTTTCCTTTTTCTTTGAAAGGTTCGTTCAAGTTCTGTGCTACCTTTTGAGGTATTATTTTCTCAATGCGGGTATGGGTTTGTGTGTGCTCATAGTTGGTATGGTTTTCCACATTCATTGGACAAAAACAAGGTAGTTTGTGCAAAAACTTTACACACCCTGCTCCTACCTGTGCAAGTGTGTAATTAATTCCATAATCTACCATAAATCACCCTGGCGAAAATCTCATGTATAATTTTTATGACAAACATGCTAATATTCAAATAAGATAATAAGTTTCAGTCATGAAATAAACACAATAGCTCATCTGTGAGAGGAGTTTATCTGAAATAAAATGAGCATTATTAATGAGCATTATTAATAGATACCCAAAATGGAGAACAATATGATCTCAGTTTACAAAATCAAACCTTTGTTCCAAAAATTGCTCAAACCACTGCTTAATATGCTATATAAAATGGGCTTTACTGCAAATAGTATTACATGGATTGCAATACTATTATCTGCCACGATTGGGGTGTTATTCTGGTTTTATCCTAATGGATTTATGCTATGGATTTTTGCCCTAGCCTTATTGGTGAGAATGGTATTGAACGCACTCGACGGCATGATGGCAAAGACGTATAATATGACAAGTGTTTCAGGGGAAATATTGAATGAACTTGGTGATGTTGTTTCGGACGCCGCCATGTTTATTCCTTTGATAAAACTAACTGGTGTGAATATAAGGTATGTGCTTTTGTTTGTATTCCTCGCTACGTTGAATGAATTCATTGGTGTATTGACAAAAGCAGCGACGGGTACAAGAAGATATGATGGTCCCATGGGTAAGAGCGATCGCGCATTAGTTTTAGGAATTACCTGTTTGCTGTTCTTCTTTTTCTCACAGATACAGGTCGCTTTCAATTATATTTTCATCGGAATGAGTTTCTTATTAGTGCTTAGTTCAGCAATTCGCATAAAAAATGGACTCGCACAAATTGGAGGTGAATAATGGATCTTCTCATCATAGATCATTTAAGAGAACAAAGGGAAATTGCTATAGTCATTGGGTTGATTTTCGGCATTCTGGTTTTTGCGTCTATCCTATTTTGGATTATGAAAAAGGTAAAACCGAAAGCCGACTTTTCCGAACTAATAATGAGAACCAAATCTTGGTGGGTCATGGCGACTATCTTTGTCTTGGCAACCATTTTACACTCAATTATCACCTACGTTTCGTTAGCGTTACTGTCCTTTTTGGCATTAAAGGAATTATCATCAATCAGCAAGAATGTCAGAGATGTTGACCGAAAAGTCCTAATTTGGTGTTTTCTCAGTATACCAGTTCAATACTATCTCGCTTACATCGGTCAATACGGTCTATTTCTCATCTTTATTCCTGTGGTGATGTATCTTTGGATAGCTTTTATGTTGGTGATCATAGGTGAAACGGAAGATATCAGCCGATCAATGAGCGTGCTACCAAGCCAATTGATGCTGACAGTATTTGGTGTGAGTCATTTGGCTTTTCTGGTGTCTTTGCCAAATATTGAGGGATTTGATGCAGGTGGAAGAGCACTCTTGTTGTTCATAGTCTTCATCACAGAAATGAATGATGTTTTTCAGTTCACTTGGGGGAAATTGTTAGGTAGATTTAAGATCATCCCTAAGGTAAGTCCAAATAAAACATGGGAAGGATTGATAGGTGGTGTCATTACAACTGTGGTAGTCGGATATTTCTTGCGTTTTTTGACACCATTTTCTGAAATACAAATACTCATCACATGTGGATGCATTGCAATCATCGGTTTCATTGGGGATGTGGTTGTTTCAGCGATAAAAAGAGATATAGGACTAAAAGATACAGGCGATACAATTCCTGGGCATGGCGGCATCTTAGATAGAATAGATTCGCTGGCGGTTACAGGACCGATCTTTTTTCATATCGTCTATTATTTGCATTATAATACAATTCCTGTATAATACCATTTTCATGTGATAATGTCTCATTATCAGCGGAAATCTGCAGGGTTATTCAGTTTTCCTAATTTTTGGATTTTTGAAAAAGAAACCCCGCGGTAGGAGCGACCTCCTGGTCGCGATTTTCTCAGGAATCGGGTAAAATGGGTAAAATTGAATAACCCTGCGTGTGAACGGTATAAGTTGCTTAAGCCGTGATTTTGTGGTAACATAATTCAAAAGGAATGATAGAGGTGGAATATAAATGAATGAAAGTTATCGTGTTGCGATTGTCGGTGCAACAGGGGCAGTCGGCAACACTATGTTAGAACTTTTAGAAGAACGTTCTTTTCCTGTTGGAAGTCTAAAACTACTGGCATCTCACAGATCCGCAGGTGAAATCTTGACTTTCAAAGGGGCACACATCACTATTGAAGAGTTGACGCACGACTCATTTGATGATGTAGACCTTGTCTTTTCATCTGCAGGTGCATCCGTAAGCCGAGAATTCATCCCAACTGCGGTTAATAAAGGCGCGTTAGTTATTGACAACACAAGTGCTTTCCGAATGGATACTGACACACCGTTAGTCGTGCCAGAAGTGAATATGGATGCCGCACAAAAACACAATGGACTCATCGCAAACCCAAACTGTTCAACTATACAGATGATGGTCGCACTCAAACCGATTTACGATACCGTCGGTATCAAAAGAATCGTTGTATCTACCTATCAGAGTGTTTCCGGTAAAAGTGGACGTGCAGTGAACGAACTGATTTTGCAAACAACTGAGGCATTAGAAGGTAAACCTGTCACCCTTGATATGTTCCCGCATCAAATGGCATTTAATGTCGCTTTTGATTGGCCCTTCGCTGATACAGGGGACAGTGAAGAAGAGGTGAAAATGGTCAACGAAACACACAAAATTCTATCTGATGATACCATCGGGGTTTCCGCAACGACTGTCCGCGTACCTGTTTTCTTTGCACATTCTGAATCCATAAATCTTGAAACACACGAAAAACTTACACCTGCAGAAGCACGTAAGTGTCTTGAAGATGCGCCAGGAGTACAACTTATTGACGACCCAGATAATTTTAACTACCCCATGGCGATTGATGCCGCAGGTAAAGATGATGTGTTTGTCGGACGCATTCGAGAAGACCTATCAATTCCGAACGGATTAAATATGTGGGTTGTCGCTGATAATCTCCGTAAAGGTGCAGCCTTAAATGCTATCCAGATCGCTGAAAAACTCCTGCTATAGATAAACGCTTTATTTAGTAGACCTAATCATAAGATGGAATTAAACCGAGAAACTATACCTCAATATCTGCGCGAACATCAGTCTGAGATAGGCTTTTTTGATAAGGATACAGAGTTACATGTTGAGGAAATCGGTGATGGCAATCTAAACTTCGTTTATCGGGTTTATGATGCAGCGCAACCGGAACGGTCACTTGTCTTGAAACAGGCACCTCCATATATTAAGATATTAGGTCCTGATTATCCATTACCTCCTGAACGTTTGACTTTTGAATCCCGATCGCTTGAGATATACAATCAACTTGCAAGTGAGACAGTACCAACGCAATACTATTTCGATAGTGATGCTGCAGTTATTGTGATGGAATATCTCAAAGGTTACCGTCTGCTACGAGATGAACTCATTGCGGGACATGTGAATCAGACCATCCCTGAAAAGATTGGCAAACTTATGGGGAGTGTACATAGTCAAACTTATATCAATAATCTTGAAGATTCCGAAATTGATAAGTACCGACAAGATTTTGCTAACACTGTCATGCAATCCATCACAGCAGATTACGTTTTCACATTCCCTTTTATGGAACATGAAACAAATTTCTATACAGATGGGTTAGAAACCACAGTAGATCAACTGAAATCAGATGAATCTTTTAGACAACAAGCCGATACGCTAAAGAGCATTTTCCTTGAAGTACAACGTGGCGTAACACACGGCGACCTTCATACCGGTAGTATTATGGTCAATGGTGAAAATGCTAAAGTGATTGATTCGGAGTTCGCCTTCTACGGTCCCGTAGCATTTGATGTAGGACTGTTTTGGGCAAATTATCTGTTATCTTATTATTCTCATACTGATGACATCAAAACACAGTCGCAAATAGTTGCTGCAATTATTCGGTCTTGGGAAACCTATACAGAAGCGTTTATGATGGATAAATCGCTAAAGTCTCGCACCTTACATACGATTTTCCACGAAACTGTTGGGTTTGCAGGTATGGAGATGTTACGACGAGTTATCGGCGCAGCGCATGTTAAGGACATTGAAAACATTAAGAATATGAATCGGAAATTATGTATAGAAACTGCAATACTCAAATTCGGTCAAACACTTGTAAAGGATCATAATATCATCTTTAATGTTGGAGAGATGATAGAATTATTGTAGAATGACTTTCTTCTGAAAGTGAACAACCAACACAACAACTAAGTAATACCACAAAATAAAATGAGAGACTACTACGAAATACTCGGTGTCAAACGAAACGCCTCAGCAGATGAGATCAAAAAAGCATACCGTAAATTAGCAGTGAAATATCATCCAGATAAGAACCCTGGCGACAAAGCTGCTGAGGAGAAATTCAAAGAAGCATCTAATGCCTATTCGGTGCTATCTGATCCAGATAAGCGGCGAGTCTATAATACGCGTGGTCATGCTGGTGTTCACGGGATGGGTTTTGAAGGGTATACCAATGTGGAGGACATCTTCACACACATCAACTATAACGATCTTTTTGGACGCGCAGCTCACGGAGGTTTTGGGGGCGCGTTCAGCGATGTCTTCGGTCCTCAACACCGAACGACACACACATATCGTGGACGAGATCAACACCTAAACCTAACTATATCCTTCGCTGATGCAGTAAACGGAACTCAGAAAGACGTAAGAATCAGAGGAAAAAACATCACATTAAAAATACCCCCCGGGATCAAAGACGGCCAAACGCTTCGCCTACGTGGACACGGTGAATCTATGGGCGCAGGACCAGCAGGAAACCTTTTAGTCAAAATTTCTGTTCAACCGCATCCATCCTTAACACGCGATGGACTGGACTTGGTTACAGATGCCAAAGTGCCTATGACAACGGCAGCGTTAGGTGGCATCGTTCAAGTGCAAACGCTAACAGGAAATGTAAAGATCAAAATACCAGCAGGGGCACAACCCGGACAGCAGTTACGCCTACGTGGACAAGGCATATTAGACACATCCGGCAGAAATGGCGACCTACGAGTCCGAATTGACGTGGAAATTCCAAAGTCATTGTCACGCAAACAGAAAGACCTACTAAAACAGCTTGCGAAGACACTATGACAAATGAAATTGCCAATCCTGACGCAACATCACAATTGCCTGGACAATTTGACATTGTGACAAAGCATATTGTCCGCCAGAATCCTGATGAATGTATTAAATTTTGTCTTGGTACGCCAGATGCAGAAGCGATAGAAATACTTGAAACGGAGCAGCCGATTGTCAAATGGTTTCGAGCTGACAGTTTCATACACGCAAATGTTCACGGTGAAGAAGCCATTGTCCATCTGGAATTTCAGACACACGATAGCACAGAAATACCAATGCCGTATCGGATTGCAGGATATGCGGGGTTAGGGATACGGACGTATCAATTGCCAATATATTCACACGTAATTTATCTTCATCCTAATGCAGGACAGAACGATCCAGGAAAATACATCCAAGATTTATCAGGATATGAAGCCACAATCAAGTATAAGGTCATCAGACTAAGTCAAATAGAAGGGCAAAACATTTTAGAAGCAAGACTGAAAGGACTCATTCCTTTCGCTCCATTGATGAAACCACCAGAGAAAATGGATTCCAAGACGTGGTTACGGCAATGTGTTGATGTCGCACAGACCATTCCAATGGACGAAGCGGACAAACCAGACTATCTTGCCTCTATGGCTATTTTGTCTGACATGATATTAAATTTTTTTGATATACGTAATATTTTTTCGGAGGAAACCATGCAAGAAACATCCTTTGCACAATATTTTACTGAAAAAGCCGAAAGAAAGGCTAACATTGAAAACATACTTAATGTGTTAGAATTTCGTTTTCAAACTGATGATGTGGAAACGTTGAAACCTATAATTGAAAACATTGAAGAATTACAAAAGCTAAAGCAGTTGCATCAAGAGGCACTTCAAGTATCAAACCTTGATGGGTTCAAACGCATCTTAGCATCAAATGGAACTGGGTAAACCATGCAAGAAACATCTTTTGCGCAATATTTTACTGAGAAAGCTGAAAGAAAAAATAGCATTGAATTACTTCTTGATGTGTTAGAAGTGCGTTTTCAACACAGTGATGTGCAATTATTGAAACCTACGCTTGAGAATATTGAAGAAAATCAACGTCTTAGAGAGTTGATGCGTCAGGCAGTTCAAGTGCCAAGTCTTAATGAGTTCAAACGCATCTTAGTATCAAATGGAACTGGGTAAAACCATGCAAGAAACATCTTTTGCACAGTATTTTACTGAGAAAGCTGAAAGAAAAAATACCATTGAATTACTTATTGATGTATTAGAATTTCGTTTTCAAACTGACGATGTGGAAACGTTGAAACCTATAATTGAAAACATTGAAGAATTACAAAAGCTAAAGCAGTTGCATCAAGAGGCACTTCAAGTATCAAACCTTGATGGGTTCAAACGCATCTTAGCATCAAATGGAACTGGGTAAACCATGCAAGAAACATCTTTTGCGCAATATTTTACTGAGAAAGCTGAAAGAAAAAATAGCATTGAATTACTTCTTGATGTGTTAGAAGTGCGTTTTCAACACAGTGATGTGCAATTATTGAAACCTACGCTTGAGAATATTGAAGAAAATCAACGTCTTAGAGAGTTGATGCGTCAGGCAGTTCAAGTGCCAAGTCTTGATGAGTTCAAACGCATCTTAACATCATATAGGAATTGAACCTTACCAAGAAAGGTTTACTACAACAACTCACAATAACACTATGAAGACATTTTGCCGATGCTTCAATCGGTTTTGGTATAGATGGCATAAAAGGGAGAGGTAATACCATTTTCATGTGATAATGTCTCATTATCAGCGGAAATCTGGTAGGAGCGGAAATCTGGTCGCGACCGTGAGGTCGCTCCTACCGAAGAGAGTAACCCCCTGCCAGTAAACAGTAGAATTCCTTAATGAGACAAGATTTATTTGAATTGGTATTATTCATGTTGTAGGTCCGATTTGGCAAGGAGGGAATAGAAGTGAACCTGAATCGTTAGCCGACTGCTATAAGAATAGTCTACACCTTGCAGCAGAAAATGGAATAAGGTCTATCGCTTTTCCTGCAATTAGTACTGGCAACTTTAGTTATCCTATTGAACAAGCAACGTCTATTGCCCTGAATACCGTGAAAGAGTTTGTTGAACAAGCACATCAGAAAAACAAAATGGTCCCAGAACGTATTCAGTTTGTTCTGTTTGATGAAGAATCTTATAACTGCTATGTCAAAGAACTTTCAAAACTTGGAATTGGTTTATCCTGTCTGATTGGATAACCATCATTAGCAGAATCTTCTAAAACACCACCTTTTTTATACTTAAAGTTAAGGAGAATTAATGATCTCACTATCACAACGAAGTCAAAATGTAACACCCTCATCAACCTTAGCCATCACAGCAAAAATCAACGCATTGATCGCTGATGGCGTAGATGTCGTCAAATTCGGAGCAGGCGAACCCGACTTTGATACACCCGACTATATCAAAGCCGCCGCTATTGAAGCACTTGATGCAGGTTTCACCAAATACACACCTGTCCCTGGTATCCCCGAACTTCGTGAAGCAATCGTGGACAAATTCCAGAATGACAACGGACTGAGTTATACAACCTCACAAGTCATCGTTTCCTGCGGAGCAAAACACACGCTTTACAACATCATGCAAGCGATCTGCGATCCGGGAGACGAGGTCATCTTCGCCGCACCCTATTGGGTGAGTTATCCGCAGCAAGTCAAGTTAGCAGGAGCAGTGCCACGTGTGATTGATACCACAGCAGAACAGAACTTCTGCATGCAACCCGATCAAGTTGAAGCAGCGATAACCCCAAAAACAAAAGCGATCCTCATCAACAGTCCGAGCAATCCGACAGGCACTACTTATGACGTGGAAACGCTCAAGCAGATAGCCGAACTCGCTGTCAAACATCAGGTCTATCTCATCTCCGATGAAATCTATGAAGCACTGCTCTACGACGGTGCAACACATCAGAGTCCCGCATCATTCAACGAAGAGACGAAAGCGATTACCTTCGTTGTCAACGGTGTATCCAAAGCATATTCCATGACTGGTTGGCGTATCGGGTATACTGCAGGTCCCGAAGATGTCGTTTCAGCGATGTCCCGCATTCAATCACATAGCACTTCAAATCCGACCTCCATTGCGCAAAAAGCTGCTGTTGCCGCACTCAATGAACCGCAAGATGCTGTTGAAGAGATGCGGAAAGCATTTGAAGAACGCCGCAATGTGATATGCCAACGTTTTGACGATATTGACGGTGTCAGTTATGTCAAACCTCAGGGAGCATTCTACATCTTTCCCGATTTTTCCGCACATTATGGCAGAACGCTTGACGGTAATAAAATTGAAGGATCAATGGATATAACCGATTATCTACTCGGTTCAGCAGGTGTCGGCGTTGTACCGGGTGACGGGTTCGGTGCGGATAACAATTTGCGCCTCTCCTTCGCCACCTCTTTGACAGAGATCAACCGCGGATTAGATCGTATCAAAAAGGCATTGGAATAAGTTCATGCTATCTTGGTGGAGGCTTTTGTAAACCCGATATGCAATACCTCTTTTTAGTCAAGCAATCAATCATGTCTTGTATATTTATATAATGAAGATTAAGAATTAATTCCAGTAATTTGACATTGTTGTCCAGATCGCTTACATGAGGATAAATAATTAATTTGGTAATCAAATACTCCTCTTATATGCTAATTTATAAGGAATAGAACCTATTATGGATTGTTACGACCTCTGTTGCCTGAACTAGTGCTTAGTCAACATACTATTGTCGGTCTCGATTCGGAGATCGCTCCTACAGAAGTCTTGTGTATTGTGTGTATTGTAGGAGGGAACTCCGATTCCCGACTACTTTTTAGACCTATCAATAAACACTTGACTAAGCACTAGGATTTACAGGAGTTATCTCATCCAATCCTATTCCAAAAGAGAGTATAAACGCATATCAAAAACCCTTGATGAGGTAAATCCTGAAAATCTGTAAATCCTGAAAATCCTGGTTCAGACAAAGAAAAGGTATGAATGCCATTAAGGCATTCCCCGGGGCGTTCCTACCTGTGCAAGTGTGTTATTAATTCCATAATTTACCATAATCTAATACATTATACGAACAAGATATTACCGAATTAATAAATTAATCTTCATCAAATAAACGTAACAACGATTGAATTACCTCACTAACTAAAAGGAAACATTTTATTTTGTCTAACCTATCCAAAGACCAAAGAAGAAATCACAACTCTTATTGATATAACCAATAAAAAATAAAAAAAGGAGACCCTATCGTGACACAACCTAATCTTGTTTTCGTTATAACAGACGACCAAGGCTACGGTGATTTAGGATGCACCGGAAACCCAGTCATAAACACCCCAAACCTGGACGCACTGGCAGGAGAGAGCGTCCAACTCCGAAACTTGCATGTCGGACCAACCTGTTCACCGACACGCGCAGGCATCATGACAGGCAGATACTGCAACTCAACAGGGGTGTGGCATACCATCGGCGGCAGATCGCTGCTCCGTAGTGATGAGGTCACGATAGCGGATATCTTCAGACGCAACGGATACAAAACCGGCATGTTCGGTAAATGGCATCTCGGTGACAACTACCCGTTCCGTCCACATGATCGCGGTTTTGAAGAAGCACTCTATCACGGCGGCGGCGGAATCAGTCAAACACCCGATTACTGGGGTAACGACTATTTTGACGACACCTATTTTGACAACGGTTCTGAACAACCTTTTGAAGGGTATTGCACTGATGTTTGGTTTCAACAAGGTATGAAGTTTATTGAGAGGAACAAAGAACGACCGTTCTTCTGCTACATACCTACAAACGCACCTCACGGTCCCTTCCGTGTCCCCGATGCTTATAGTGAAGTATACCGAAGGAAAGGGGAACCTGAATCGCGTGCATGTTTCTACGGCATGATCACCAACATTGACGACAACATGGCACGTCTCCGACATCACCTAAAAGTACTCGGACTTGAAGAAAACACTATCGTAATCTTCATGACAGATAACGGCACTGCCAATGGCTGCGACTTAGATCAACAAGGGCACGTCAAGGCAGGATACAACGCTGGTATGCGTGGTAAGAAAGGGTCTCCTTATGAAGGCGGACACCGTGTACCGCTCTTTATGCATTGGCCCGGTGGCGGTTTCTCAGAAAAGAAAGAGGTAGACGAACTCACAGCAAATATAGACCTACTCCCAACATTAATTGACCTTTGCGATTTAGAAGTGTCCGATAACTCCCGCTTCCACGGCAAAAGTATCGCACCACTGCTTGAAGATAAATTAGTAGAATGGGAAGACCGTGTAGTTGTGACTGACTCCCAACGCGTCGAAAATCCTGTTAAGTGGAGACAAAGTGCAACGATGACGAAAAAATGGAGACTTATCAACGGCACAGAACTCTACGACATACAAGCAGATCCCGAACAACGGGAAGACATCGCTGATGCACATCCCGCTGTAGTCGCAGAACTACGCGATCATTATGAGGTATGGTGGGAACTCGTTTCTGAACGGTTTGATGAAGATTGTCCAATTGTCATCGGCACACAGAACGAACAACTTGCATGTATCACCACACACGATTGGCACGGCAGCGGAAACGCATGGAATCAAGGGTCTGTACGTAATGGGATGCAATGCAACGGGTATTGGGCAATTGAAGTTCCCGAAGATGGTGAGTACAGTTTTGAACTGCGCCGTTGGCCCCGTGAAGAAAACAGAGCCATCACGGAAGGCATACCCGGAGAAAAGATTGACCTATATAACGGTGGACGCGCATTAGCTTTGAAAACCGCACAAATACAAGTCGCCGACCAGACTGCATCACAAGATATAGAACCTGACGCTGTCGGTGTAACCTTTACATTCAACCTCCAGGCAGGACAGACAAGACTCGAAACTCAGTTCTCTGATGAATCTGGCGACTTATCACTCGGTGCATATTATGTCTATGTGAAACGTGTGATTTAAACATTGCACCCATAGGTGTCAACTTAAGGAATTTTACCTCTTGTGGGAGGGGTTTTCAACCCCGATTTTATGTTCATTTCCACTCAAATCGGGGTTAAAAACCCCTCCCACAAGAGAATATGCCAACACTTTTTTCTTAAGTTGACACCTATGTGTGATTTAAACATCACACCCGATTACCTTCTGGGACAGCAGCCATGTTGTCCCAGAATAACCCAGCCTACATGCACAAAATCGTGCAGACATTCCCTTTTTCATTGTTCAGTTTAGTGCAATTCAACCCTTAAAACTATAGATTTATTGGTATATATCCCCATTCATGACTGGCACAGAAATTGCTCAAACTATAGTAACGTGAGTTCGGAAATAAAGACACGTGAACTGGATGTCCAAACTAATACCATTTTCATGTGATAATGTCTCATTATCACATGAAATCTGGTAGGAGCGACCTCCCGGTCGCGACCGTGAAGTCGCTCGTACCGAAGCAGCGGAAATCTGGTAGGAGCGACCTCCCGGTCGTGACCGTGAGGTCGCTCCTACCGAAGAGAGTAACCCCCTGCCAGTAAACATTAGCATTCCTTTATGAGACAAGATTTATTTGAATTGGTATAACAGTTTGAACTACAAAGACTTTTACCGAGCTCACGTTATAGTAGATAACCAATCCAAAGGAGTATATACCAATGAAGACATTACAGCTGATCGCAATAATAGTGTTGTGCTTGCTGATAGGATGTGCCACACAAGTGACAACAGAAGAACAGTTGTCACATACAGATGAACCATCAACACAGCGTGGTATGCATACGTGGAAAGGACAACACATCTCAAAAGTTATCAAAAAATGGGGACAACCGCAAAAGGTGGTTGAACAAAAAACTGGTGGTCAGATATATACTTGGAAATTTAACGTGCCGATAGCAGCCTACCCCGATGCACGTTTTCGACGGAAAAAAGACACAATAATACCAACCATCCACCTTTATACGCGTGCAGATGGGATCGTTTATCATTGGATATCTGATGCAGGTTCACGAGCAGTGCGACCTCGGTAATAATCAGGACTTATGCATTCCCCTTAATAAGGGGAGCAGGGATCCCATAGCGATAGCGTATGGGAGGGTGGGGGTTAAATAGTGCAATATTTCAGTGTTTTTTAGCCTTTTTAACCCCCTTATCATGGGGACTTTAAGAGAAAATGCGTAAGTCCTGATTATAAATGTCACAACATCTGCAACTGTTTGCAAAACGCTTGGTTGCGAATCATTCCCAAAGTCAAACGCTACTGCTGCTTCAACTTCCCCCAAACCAGAGGAAGTTTATCTACAGCTTCCACAGCAAATACTGTCTGATAGATCCCGTTATTCATGATACTCTTGATCTCATCTTTAGATAGAGCAGCGTTGAAGAGACCTACCTCATCCATAATACAAGCAGACTGGAAACTGGCACCTTTGTCAGTAGCAAGCCATGCAGTCTGATTCTCATCTACAAGTTGGAACTTCGACACCGCTTCCGAGACCTTTTCTTCACCATTGACATATATCTTTGCCGTTGTTCCATCGTAAGTGTTCGCAACATGATACCACGTCCCTGCTTTTACAACGACACCACTGCTAACATTCCAGACATTGCTCCAACTACGCAGCGTGTTTGATCCCTCTTTATAGGGAACATAACGGTTATTACTCTGATCGTGTATAGAGAAATAGTTTTGCTGTCCTGATAAATCGGTGAACTGAAGCCACAAGATGAAACTCATCTTATCCGTCACGACCCCTTTACCGAACGGAATAGTGACAGTACCACCCTTCTTAATGTCAAGAGCACCATCAACTTCACCATCAACCCAGTCTGATTGTGTGATTGTTCCATCATATCCGTTCCCCGATGCATCTTCTGCAACATCATCCTTGCCGTCGTCAAGTAGCCAAATGCCCACAATCTTCTCAGGATCAATCTGTGAATGACTAAAACTGACAAATATTCCTATTGTCATTATTGTGAAAAGAAGTGAAAAAACCTTTATATACATATGTTGCTCCTTGTGTATAATACCATTTCTAATTTTCCCAAACCCTGTAGGCGCGTTTTGTAAACGCGCCGGACTTCACTGCCAAATTACCGAAATATTTTCTTAATCTTCATCCAGTTTGTGTACTAAGATGCACAATCCAACAAATTATGCTACTATGTGACAACTTAGGTCAATTTAGTGTTGCTGTCCTTAGAATAATCCGATCCTCTGTCCAGTTGTCCCGATACCACGTGCATGCTTCAAAGGTGTCATTGACTGCATCCATGCGTTGCTTCAACATCTCACGAAAATCGTCTCGTAACCCTGCGGATGCAGCATCATCTGCTAAATTACGAGTTTGGAACGGATCCGCCAGATTATCAAAGAGTTTCTCACAGCCATCAGGACGGTGAACAGCATAAGTATACTGTTTTGTTCGGAGGGAACGCCATTCATAACCATCTTCCCATTTGGCAGTACACCCCATCCCTTGCATAAATGCAGCAACCGGTTCATCAAACGACTGGCTAAACGCTGCACGACTCATATCTGTCCCCTCAACATCTGTAGGAATCGGTAAATCCATCATTGACAGCAATGTCGGCATAATGTCCGGCGTATTTAAACACGCGTCAGCAACATGCCCACTTGGAATTTGGTTATCCCATCTAACAAGAAAAGGAACACGAACCGCTTCCTCATAAAAAATGTTTTTCGCCCTACGTCCCTGTGCCCCGAACATCTCTCCATGATCAGAGGTAAACACAAAAATTGTATTCTCGCGCAATCCAAGTTCTTCAATGGCAGTCAGCAACCTACCGATATTCCAATCAAGGTTTGTCGTCATAGCATAATAGACGCGCATCCATGCAGGCAGATTCGCACGGTGTTGTGTGTTCATCATCGCCCACCCATCACCATAAGGGTCGTTTTCTTCACGGTAATTCAGCGGATATGGAAAGTCAACATCACGGAACATTTCATAATATTCACTCGGAACGTTATTCTCTGTCCACGGATCGTGCGGTGTGCCAATTGAAAGGAAAAGCGAAAACGGATCGTCTTCCTTTGATGCACGTTGAAGATATTCTATTGCTAAATCTGTCTGCCCATCAGGTTCATAACCAGGTATCGTAATTCTCTCTGGACTGTCTTTATGATAATATGTGTCATAATAGGTGTGATGGAAATTGTACGCTGACCATTCACCATCAAAACCCAGGCGATGCGGTCCTGGTGGAATATACGAATTCACAGGATCGTGATGTTTACCTAACTGATTTGCCCACAAGTGCCACTTCCCGATATAACTTGTCTGATAACCTTTGCGATGCAATACGTGTCCGAAACAGTCATGGTTCGGGTTCATGCGGAGTTCATTGATCGCCATGCCAGTACTACTTGCATATTTGCCAGTGAAAAGCGATGCACGATACGGCGCACACATCGGACTCCCTGAAACTGCATTACAGAAATTAGCACCCTCTGTAGCCAGTCTATCTATATTCGGGGTCCGCGCACGAGAATCACCCGCATAACCGCACGACTGATAACGAAGTTGATCTGCAAAAACATAAACCAGATTCGGATGTTTTTTTGTTACCGCCATGTAAACTTCCTATTGTTAGAATTGACTTTTGATAAGAATACATCATCTACCCTTGTTTGTCAATAACAAATTAACCAGAAGACAGGACTACTTGGTCTTCCTAATTTTGATTTCTATAAACAGTCTCCTTATGGTAGGAGCGACCTCCTGGTCGCGATTTTCTCAGAAAAACAGGTTAAATTAGATCTTTTTAATCCAATTACACAGTAATGTTATTGGAAATCCCAATAATCAAACATTAACAGGACTAACGCACCCAACGGTAGGCGCGCTTTGTAGGCGGGGAATGCCAAAAGGCATTCATACCGTTGATTTCTTGATTTGGCGCTGGAAACCGAAAAAATGCTGAAAATTACACCATTTTCGTCATAATTCTTCATCAAATCATGAAAACTGCGAAAGTCCTGATTAAATACAAAACATACCAAACACCCATATAATGTATAATACAACTATGAAAATCCATGATTCAACATCACTACTCAAAAAGGACTTTATAACAAGATTTATATGTCAGAGAGAAATACCATTTCAGAATACCGTAGACACAAAAAACACCGAAAAAAACCGTACCAAAAAACGAAAAATAAATCGAAAATAACTACAACAATATCTCCGTTTAACCTATACAAATACTGGACGTATAACCAATTAACAAAACCGTACCACAAACCGAAAAAGCCGTACCAATTGGTACGGCTTTTCTGAAGTAGAATATTCTTATGAATTCTCAAGAAAATCGCAAACAATTTACATGCATTCTTCACAAAAAAAGACCAACAACAAAATGCAAAGATGCCAGATAAAACAGATATACAAAAAACTTAGAATTAATATTTTTGTTTTCGAAAAATATCCCTTTCAGACCTTACTACGACTGGGATTAAAGCCAATGTACTAACAAAATATTGGTTGGATATTTCTATTTTCGCAACGAAATAAAAATATGTCCTTTACACAACTTTTCACAACCATCAATCTGATTCTTATTGACATTTTCCCTTAACCTGCTATACTTTTGACAATAGAAAACTTTCAGACAGCATCGTTTTGAAACATACTGGTGAACTTTAGATTTATTGAGACAGAAGGTAATAAGATTGGAAGGTGAATCAACAACCCCACAAGCGGTGGAGGGAAGGTTTCTAATAGATCCGAATCCTTCTCAAAAAACAACGTGTAATGATGTTACAACAGCAGAATAAACACCTTTACCCGATGGGATGGGTAAATATTATAGACTATGCGTTTAGTCTGTATCGGGGACATTTTCAGAGTTTTCTCGGTATTGTAGCGATGTACGCGGGAATAGATGCGTTACGAGAATGCGTGCTACTACTCTTATGGAAATATGAAGTCTATCACTTAATAGATGAGTTATTCTCTAGCCTACTTATGACATTAGTAATAGGTATGTTTATTGTTTGCTCAAGTGAAATCTATCTTGATAAAACTATCACATTTCGTGAAATTCTACGAAGGTTCGGTTCCCTATTTTCTCGATACTTGCACATTTCATTTGTTTACCTGATACCTATTTCACTCTGGGAATTGTTATCAGAGATAAATAAGAATCCTTCTCTATTGGCTTTGCTCTTACTGCTTTTGAGTATCCCTTTTCTATTCTATTATTATATTGCTTGGTGCTTGTATGGTCCTGTCGTTATTCTTGAAACTCCTATGTCGCATCATCCACTCACATGGAGTCGGTATTTAGTAAAAGGGGCATGGTGGCGAATCTGTGGTACAATCATCGCCGTTTACTTTATCATGGCCGCGATCGAATTGATACTCAATATCTCCATCATGTTAATATTTGCGTTATCAGGATATGGTGAAGGAACATGGTTTGACATGATGCAATCAATCATTGCATCTGCATTTGAATCGGACAGGGACAAATCACTCACACTATCGTTCATAATAAGCGCGTTTCTGGACGTTGGTATTTCTGCTGTTATAACCACACCGATTTACGCAATCAGTGTGATGCTGATCTATTTTAATAGAAAGATTGAGACCGAAAGATTTGATATTGTCCCAGAAAACTCTCACGACTCACTACTGAAAAGTAATACCAATTCTGAATCACAGAGGACGCAGAGGACACGGATTACACAGATAAGCCCAACTGAGGTGGTATTGCTTAGTTAATGCTTCTTCTCATGCAATGCAATCTAATGCTGCTGTCTTATTCACGAAATCCGCGATTCTGTCAGCGAAAAACTGTACACACCCAGCGGAAAGGGAAGAACAAGATTTTGGTTAGATCTAATGTGTTTTACAATTTATCGGTTTTAATATTTTAATATAAGACTCACTCATACATCCGGGAGGAACAGCACTTGCCAATTTCACATAACTTACACAACGACTCTTACAAACAAATAAAACGAACAGTTACTTATCTTCTAACAATCCTACTCGCGCTCGGTATATTCGCGTCCATCAGTCACGCTCAGCAACCCCATATAGTTTTCGTCGTGGGTGAAAATGAATACCGTTCCGAAGTAACGATGCCAGCATTGGCAAAGGTATTGGCAGACCATTACGGTTTTCGAACCACTGTACTTCTTGATGATGTAATTCAGGGCGGCGCAGGCAACAACATCAACGGACTTGAAGCACTTGAAACCGCTGACCTACTCGTCCTATACCTACGATTCCGACAACTCCCGGATGACAACCTTGAAATGTTACAAAAATACATTGACCGCGGAGCTCCCATCCTCGCTTTCCGTACAACAACACACGCCTTTAATTATAGAAACTCCGATCCGCGAGCGGAGTTTTGGAACAGTTTCGGTGCACGTGAACTCGGGGCACCATGGATACATCACTATGGACATGGAGCAAGTACCGATGCCACAACCATCGGTGAGCACCCTATCCTCACAGGTGTGAGTCCAGAATTCCACGTCCGTTCCTGGACTTATCATGTTAGACCTAACTACCCACCGAAAGACGCGCAGATATTAGTACAGGGACGACCCGTATTTCCAGATGGAAAGCGAGGGGACGAAAAGACACTCAATCCAATCGCATGGACACACACCCACACTGGAGGCGGACGTGTCTTTACAACAACGATGGGACACCCAGAAGACTTCAACGTGGTTGACTTTCGCAGACTTGTAGTTAACGGTGTCTACTGGTGCCTCAAAAGCAAAGCACCGCAACGATATGCTCCCGGATGGCGCGCAAAAACAGGACAAAAGTGGCGAGATATGGACTACGGACCCTACATTTCTACTGCCGTTGCCGCACATCCAAAAAACATTACATACAAAGGTATTATTATCCCACTTACGCCAGATCACACTGGCGGGACAGTCGTATTTGACACAGACCTATTACGTTACTCCGCAGGGTGGATAGGTGGACTAATTGACTACGCAGATGTTGAATTTAACGGATGGCATCAAAGTTACCCATCTATTGAAGGCGATCTCCTATGGGAAAACAAGGTGGGACCAGGTTGGGCAAAGGACGGCAGCTTTGAGGATACAAGAACCGTGCCTTTCGGTCCCCTACCCAGAGATTGGGCACATTGGAAAGGGTTGTATCTTCACAAAAACAATGTTATTCTGTCTTATACAGTTGGCACGCGTTCAGTCCTCGAATCCCCATCGCTTGAGAGTGGAGACAAAGGGAACGCTTTTGCACGCACGTTCCACCTCGGTCCCTCCGCATCAAGCACCCTTGTTCGTGTTGCAACAATCCCTGACGGTAAAGCATCCTTATTGCCTGATTTTTCACGTGGTACCGCTGCTGCCCTATGTCTGCCAGATACAGAACCCGGTACTCCAGGCAGTCTACTTGCAGCTTTGATTGACGCACCAGATGGCACAAAGTGGGAAACAGCACAGGACGAACTCCGTATCAAGTTCCCACCGTCCGACAAAGCATTCACCGCAAAAATTTTGATTACACCTACTCATCAGGATAAACTCAACTTATCCACATGGACACAATTCGTGGATACCTCAACGCCAGCAACTGATTTAACAACACTGATCAATGGCGGACCACAACGTTGGGAAGAAAAAGTCGTCATGACAGGACAAACCGATATACAACGAAAACGTAGGGTGGAAACGCTAAAAATTGAACCAGGAACAACGAAGATGCACTTTGAATTAGATGGATATCTACCGAATGTGCTTTCACTGGACAATCTAACACCTGCCCCTGACGGGGTTGGCAACGCAGATCAATACATTGCAGTCCTAGTCCCATCTGAAAAGAACTCAGAGCCTGATGGTGCACAATTACAGAAGAACGATCCAACCTTGATCGGACACTGGGGTTTTGACGAAGGCACAGGTTTAAACGCAGCAAGCACAACACAAGGAAAGTCAACAATCGTTCTTGATGATGTTCGTTGGGATGCTGGACGACAAGAAAATTGCCTTGTATTTGATGGAGACGCAGAAGCTCGTTTTGATGAAAACTTTGATCTCGATTTTGACACCTCTGACCTAACTTTTGCTACATGGATCAACACTGAAAAAGACGGTTCAATTTTCTCTGAAGCACTTGAGGAACCAGAATGGGTACCAAATGGCAAAACTTTCTTTATCCGAGGCGGATATTTAGCGTTTGATGTCGGATGGGTCGGTGTCATCAGCAACACTTCAGGAAATGCAAAACCTGTAAATGACGGGGTTTGGCATCATGTCGGATTAACATGGAAACATCAAACGGGGGTAGTGACACTCTTTTTGGACGGAGAGGTTACCGCAAAAGGCACGCTTAAGCCAGAAGAAGCATTGGAAGATGACATTTGGAGACTCGGATTCACCTCAGAAAATTTCCCAGAGAATTCCCCCAGACTTGATGGGAAACTTGATGAGATGTATCTATACAATCGCGCACTCTCCTCCAAAGAAATGAACAGTCTATACCAACGTTTGCTGGAACCACCCGTGATCGCAGTGGCACTGGTCGATCCGATCGAGGGAGCAAAATGGACAATTGACTCTAACCGAGTTTACATCAATATGTCTACAGACAAAACCGCATCGATGCTTACATGGGATGGTCGTAAATCGCAGCTCGCAGAATTTGCACGGTTAGCAGCAAACGGAGGAGTCGACCCAGCACAACCGTTTGCAATAGATAAAATCAACTGGCCTACTCAAAATCCATGGGATTCTTGGATACGTTTCGGTGGGTTAGACTTCTTCCCTGATGGAAATCGTGCTGCGCTTTCCACATGGAACGGCGATGTCTGGACAGTCACCGGACTCAATGATACATTGGAAAAACTTGAGTGGCAACGTATCGCAACCGGACTAAACCAACCGCTCGGACTAAAAATCGTTGATAATCAGATTTACGTCGTCGGACGCGACCAGATCACACGACTCGTTGATCTCAACGAAGATGGCGAAACCGACTTCTACGAAAACTTCAACAACGACACCTACAACAGTGAACATTTCCACGAACCATGTATGGATCTGCAGACCGATGCAGAGGGTAACTTCTACTACATGAAAGCCGCACGACACGCACTGAAGGCACAACACCCACACCACGGCACACTCATCAAAGTGACACCCGATGGGGAAAAGTCCACCGTCATTGCTTACGGATTTCGAGCCTCAAATGGACTCGGCATCAGTCCCGGTCCTATATTCTACGGTACTGATCAGGAAGGATTCTGGATGCCGGCTAACCGAATTAACCGTATCGCTGAATCTGGCAAATTCTACGGCAACGCGTGGGGTTGGTACCCATCTGATCAACCGCCAACTACCTATGAACCACCGCTCTGCTGGGTCGCTCCATTCGTTGACCGATCCCCCGCTACACTGGTTTGGATTCCAACCGATACTTGGAGTGAAATGGAAGATTCAATACTCTCGGTCAGTTACGGAACAGGGAAAGTATATGCTGTCCTTCAACAAGAAGTCAACGACAACGTCCAAGGTGTCCTCACCGATCTCGGTGTGGAACTATCCACAGGTGTGATGCGCGGACGATTCCACCCAATCACTAAAGAACTCTACATTGCGGGACTATTCGGATGGTCTTCCAATAAACAGGAAGATGCTGGTTTCTATCGGATACGCATGACTGGCGCACCACTCCGCACACCAAAATCGTTCCGCGCTGTCCACGAAGGCTTAATCGTCAGTTTCTATACTCCTCTTGAACCAAAATCCGCAGCAAAAACAGAAAACTGGAAAGTACAAAGTTGGGAATATCGCTGGACAGAAAACTACGGTTCACCGCAGCTAAAACGTTCCGGTGAAAACGGTAGAGACACGCACACCGTTGAATCTATGACCCTATCAGAGGACGGTAAAACTGCTTTCCTAAAAATACCGACCATAACACCTACAATGCAGTTACACGTTGAAATCAAACTCAACTTTGCAGACGGTGTGCCGCTGGATTGCTATTTGCACGGCACAATACATGCCCTTGAAGACACACAAAACACGGAGGATCAATAGCACTTCCATTTTCGCAAAATTTACATGGACAGGAAGGCATCAACGAATCTATAGCTTTCAACTTTAGCAGGACTTACGCACCCAACGGTAGGCGCGCTTTGTAGGCGGGGAATGCCAAAAGGCATTCATTCCGTTGGTTTCTTGATTTGGTGCTTTGTAAGCGCACCCTGGATGGTAGGCGTGCTTTGTAAGCGCGCCCCCACCTGCACTCCCCTGCAGTCGTGCTTTGTAAGCGCTCCCCGATGGTAGGTGTGCTTTGTAAGCGCGCCCCCCACCTGCACTCCCCTGCAGTCGTGCTTTGTAAGCGCGCCCCCCACCTGCACTCCCCTGCAGGCGTGCTTTGTATGCGCCCCCCACCTGCACTCCCCTGCAGGCGTGCTTTGTAAGCGCGCCCCGATGGTAAGCGCGCTGGCACATCAAGTCTCAACAGCGCGCTTACAAAGCACACCTACCGTGTGAGAAAAATTTATTACCGAATTAATGAATTAATCATCATAAAGTTTGTGCTACAAATTGTCCAAATAATTATATGTTTTACTATAATCGGGGTTGAAAACCCCTCCCACAAGAGAAAATACCAACACTTTTTTCTTAAATTGACGCTTATGGGGTTGGGTAACCCAACCCCTACGTTTCGTGCCGCATGTGCAAATAGTTACGAGTTTCACTATAATTCACTCCCACAAAAGGTCAGAATCCCTAAATTGACGCTTATGGTGTTTTCCGCCATTCTCCCGCAGTCACTTTATCAATGAGGAGCCGCGCTTGTTGACTCTCGCGCACCTGCTTCTCAATCTCAACCGGATCCCATTCTGCTAAAAGTTGCGATTCCAACTCACTGCATATTGGCTGATACCTCGCTGCATTAGCAAGATTGTAAAACTCATCGGGGTCTTCAGATATATCGTAGAGTTCACACGGATCGCTAAGACTATAGTTGAATTTGTATCTCCCTTTCCGTAGCATCGCCATAGGACGTTCAACCCCGTGAGCAAGATATTCGGAGAAAGCAAAATCTTTCCAATCCGTTGCTGTGCCTTGTATCAACGGCATCAGACTATCACCATCAAATTGACTCAATATATGTCCGCCTGCAATGTCAACCAATGTTGCTGTCAAATCAACAAGTGAAACCACTTCATCAAGACGTTTACCTGTGGGAAACTGATCAGGGAACATGACTTGAAGCGGCACGCGAGCAGATGCTTCATAGAAGTTTGATTTACGCCACATACCGTGTTCACCATTCATCTCTCCGTGATCACTGGTGTAGATAACAACGGTATTCTCTAACTGACCCGTCTCCTCAAGTGTCTGTATGAGTCTTCCTATCTTCTCATCAAGGTAGGTAATAAGTCCGTAATACCCCGCACGTGCGCGACGAACTAAGTCCTCTGGGAAGTCAACACAACCGAACATGCGGCGCATGCGTTGGTAAACTGGATGCTGATTTTCAAGATGCCCATCTGGAATGTTGGGTAGATCGATCTCATCAAGTGGATAGAGATCCCAAAACCTTTGCGGCACAACAAGCGGAAAATGAGGTGCGATGAATGACACATTAAGTGCCCAAGGTTGTTCATGTCTTGCAGTATCACGGAGATATGCAATTGCTTCTGTTTCCGCAAGGTCATCAACCTCAATTTCTTCTGTTGTTCCGGAACCTGCTTGTGCGGGTCCCTGCCACGGACGCTGCGCTACTGGTGTGCCATTTCGCCAATCCGTGAGTCCATGTTTTCTTTCCGCATGTAAATCTCGGGCAAGTTGAGAACGAAAACCGTGCAACTGATCCATTCCGCCAAAATGTTGTTTTCCAGAAAGCACAACATCATACCCCGCATCGCGTAGAAGATGTCCCCACGTGACAGCATCCGGACGCAACGGAGCAGCGTTGTCCCACGCACCAATCTTATGAATATACCGACCCGTCATAAAAGACATCCGTGACGGCATACAGAGCGGTGAATTGCAGTAAGCATTTGTGAAGGTGACACCATCTTTCGCGAGTCTGTCCATGTGTGGGGTTTGAACGAGAGGATGACCATAAGGTCCGCTGTACATCGGCGCATGTTCATCGGACATGATGAGAAGGATATTAGGAGGTTGGTTTGTGGACATGGTATCTAATTCCAATGTTGAAGTAGGTGGATACCGTATCAGTTAAATTCTTGCATGTAGCCAATCCAAATATACAATTTATTGTGCAAATAGGTGTTGTTCAATTCCACGTTTTGGTTGGAACGGATTTTTCGTTTTAAATTGGATCTGGTTTTGGTCTCTCTGCTGTTCAATATTTTTGATCATTACTTCAGAGAAACGACGATCAATGCTAGTTGTAGGTTGAAATAGACTTTCCTCAATAGGTTGATATTGAGACTTTCCCTCTTGTTGTGTTAACATTACAGCAATATCTCTTGGTAATTTAACATCAGTTTTCTCTTCAAAACCTATGACATTTCCATAATCGAAATTAAAAGCGGCAGAAATATCTATACCTTTGTCAGATGCAATCGTTAAGTCTGATTTAGCTTTCTGCCACTCTTGTTGGTGCAACCAAACCTCTGCACGCTTGTAATATGCTTGGGCATAATCAGCTCTGAGTTGTAAAGCGGTATTATAATCTGCAAGTGCCATATCAAAGTTACTTAGACTGCTATAAACCTTTCCACGATTATAATACAATTGTTCCCAATGTGGATTGACTTGTATCACTCGTGTGAAATCTCCAATAGCACTATCAGCATCACCTTTGATAGCGAAGGCAATGCCGCGATTGAGATATGCTGGAACATAATTAGGTTGGAATTGGATGACCATATTATAGTCTGCAATTGCTTTGTCATACTGACGAATTTTACTATAAGCAATTCCACGGTTAAAGTAACATAGAGTATGGTCCCTCGTTTCTTCAAGAACTATAGAATAATCTTTGATTGCTTTGACGAATTCTCCTTTGCTGCTATTTACGTTTCCTCGCTCAAAATAAGCACCTACATTAATAATAGGAACTAAATTAATCGCCTTTGTACAATCTGCAATAGCAAAGTCTAACTCATTTTTCTTGTGGCAAACTATATCGTGAATTAGCCTATTGTGGATAGATATACCACGTATTAGGTATGCATCGGCAGCTTTCGGATTACGTTCTATCGCACTATTACAGTCAGCGATAGCAGAGTCAAAGTCACCTTTGAGACTATAAGCAGTTGCGCGAGTGATATAAGGATCGGCAGCATTAGGACTGAATTCCATTAATTTTTCACAGTCCGTGATAGCAGAATCAAAGTTGCCTTCAAGTAAGTGAACGTGTCCGCGCATGACATAGATATTGACATAATTAGGCTCTAATTCTAATGCTTTTGTATAATCTTCAATCGCCAAAATGCCTTTGCCTTTTTTATTGTATGTGATGCCGCGAAGGACATAAGCATATGCATAATCTGGTTTAAGTCTTATAGCCTTGCTATAGTCCGTAATAGCGAAGTCAAACTCACCTTGGTCACTATAGGCATTACCGCGAATGACATAAGCATCAGCAAGATCAGAGTTAAGTTCTATCGCTTTATCACAGTCTTCAATTGCCAAATCAAACTCGTTTTTATTCACATAAGCGTGCCCGCGATGGTAATATGCCTCTGCGTAGTCAGGTTCATGCCGAATCGCCTTCGTGAAATCTTCAATTGCCTTATCAATATCACCTTTAGCACCAAGCGCCATTCCACGACCAAAATACGCCCTTGCAGGTTGCCGAGTCCAAAAAATCGCATCGGTATAATCCTTGATTGCCAGATCAAACTTACCCAACTTATGGTAAACCTCGCCTCGGTAGATGTAGGGCATAGCAAAACCGGGGCTCAGTTCAATAGCTCTACTAAAATGCTTAACAGCTTCTTCATAGTGAGCCATCTTTGCTTTGTTAGCCACTTTCTGAATCTCCCTTCTGCTGTTGTGATAAACCTTTGTAAGCCATTCTATAGGTTTCCAGCTTAAGTTTCTGATGTCGAATAAATCTGTGTACATCATTGTAAACGGATTCGGTATAAACACCGTGTGCACTTTTTAGATATTCTTGTATCGGTATTTTTAGGTTTGCTGGAATATTGATAACATCGTCTTCGTTAGGTTGAATATAACCCATAGGATGTCTAACAAATACACTCTTCTGTGCAATGACACGATTCATTGGTTCATACGGACTTTTAATGTAAGAATCTATTAGTTCTTTTTTGTGTGTGATAACTCTACCGTCATTATTAAGAGAACTGTTACTTGCCATATAAAGTGCAATTAGATAGTCTTCTGAAAAATCTATTAAATTGGTTTTGCCACCGTAATATTGGATTTCTGCAAGGCATTCAATTTCACTATATGTTTTACGTATAAAAGGTTTGGCAATTTCCAACATTTCCCGTTGGACTTCCTTTATCTCAAATTGTTCATCTTCAACATCAAATTCTTCATCATCCAGAAAGACACGATATAAGTTTGAAGAAACCTTACCATAATATGGTTTTTCCTGATAATGTTCAGGTTCGCCACGATAGAGATGTTCTCCAGTAGTCGCTTTTTCTTTAATTTTCTTGATTATTCCATTCACTGTACGAGGTTTGTGCATTCACTTCACTTAACATCACTAAATTTTACTTGTTCCAAAATGATACCATGTATTACATAAGACTGCAAACGCTATTGGATGCGAATAGAGACACTGTGATACAGATGTTGTATGGAATTACTCTAAATGAGAGGACCTAATTTCTAAAATCTTACTTTCCGCACTTGTTT
The DNA here is from genome assembly GCA_963663765.2 of Candidatus Poribacteria bacterium. GTDB lineage: Bacteria > Poribacteria > WGA-4E > WGA-4E > WGA-3G > MSPOR6. Next base: position 1,439,633 of record CAXXUA010000005.1, read on the forward strand.
TGAGATATTTTTATAATATTAGCATAAACCCGCGTCAAACAAGGATTCGCACACAATAATGGAGATCTCGTGTTCTAAATTTTGAGACTGGATTCAACTTGTTTTTGAATCTTTAATATTGAAAATGTTTGCTGAACTTAGGCTACGTAAGGGTTTATCACATTAATATCAAAAAACGCAAATTTAAAGTGCGGAAAGTAGGTAAAATGTAATGTAAATTTAGCATTCAAACAGTAATCGCTTTTCGCACACATTCTTTCACTGCATTACAGTCAGAATCTGACAAATGCCCAATGACTGCCAGCAGTTCTCTCTGTGGTAGTGTCACAAGGAAAGTTCTGAACGCACTCGGTTTTCGAAGACCTGCTGTTGCCCAATCCGCTATCAAATGGTCTGTCAGTGTTGTCGCTACTCCCAAATTGGTAGTGATTGCACCAAGAATTACATCTCTGTGGAAAGCATGATAATCTAATGTTGAAAGAACTACTGCCGGTCGTCTTTTTACCCCCATTACACCAGGAAATCAGCAATCACAACATCTGCTGGTTTCACGGAGATCATTCATCCCACTCCTTATCTCCTTCAGCATTCCACCACCCAGTAGGATCAATGCTTGACATGTTATCAGTAGGCATCCATGGTTCTCGGAATATTTCTTGCCAATCATCTGGAAGATACATTAAATCTTCTTCTATTTTAACTCCCATAAACAAGAACCAATATTTCTTTGTAAGTTTTACAAGGTAATCTATACATTCATTTACTTCTTTCAAATCTGGTTCACTTTTCGGTGGTAACATGTCATGGTGAGCAATACATTTGTCAGCGACACCCTCCACTTTATTACTAATTACCTTTAGATGATATAGGTCTTGTTCGACTCTTCCAGGATCAATATAGTCTTCATCAATCCCTGAGAACTCCTGTGAAAAAATGATATTGGCTTCAACCCGTTTAGCAGAAGAAAATAAATTCACAAAACGTATCCTTGAAAGCAATTGAGGGGTATCTTTCATTTCATATAGCAGTTTAACAAGTGAGTTATCATCATTTTTCTTGAGTTGTCTACGTATTGTGATTATTGTGTTCCCTACATAGGAATCCCATATAAAATTGACAAATGGATTGTTCTTATGTTTTTGAAGATTGATATTATTATTGACAATCTTTCTTAAGTCCGATAAGATTTCTTGATGTTCAGCAAGCATTGCAACATCATTACGGATTTGATGCAACCACATGTTCCAATTCTCAAATCGCTGTTCCATATTCCTAAATCCTTAAGGTATAATAACTGGTTGTTTTGTGTGTTGGACTAACCATTCACTGTACGAGGTTTGTGCATTCACTTCACTGGGAATAACAAATTCAACCTATTTCATAATAATACCAAATCTCCTGATAGAATGCAATGAGTTTGACAACACAAAAAATGCAATTAAATGTGGAAATTTTAATCGCAATAGGGTAACATATTAACATATTGATTCACCTGAAAGGGAGTTTAATCTATCAAAATTTGCTAATCAAAAACGTGGATTTTCAATTGCATTTACAAGAATCAACACAACAATTGGAAGAAAACTGTGGTGGTAAACATATCTAATCAGGACTTACGCACCCAACGGTAGGCGTGCTTTGTAAGCGCGCCGGAACCCAAAAAATTGCTGAAAATTACATCGTTTTCGTCTTAATTCTTGATTGGATCATGAAAACTGCGTAAGTCCTGCTAATATATCTTACTTTTTACAAGTATAAGGAGTTATCATGGCTGAAAGTACTTTTGAAATTACAGATGATACATTTGAGGGAATGGTGATCGCATCCGATACCCCAGTAGTTGTTGACTTTTGGGCAGAATGGTGCGGACCATGCAAAATGATCGCACCCACACTGGAGGAACTTGCCTCCGAAAACGCAGACACTTTCAAAGTCGGAAAGGTCAATGTTGACGACAACCGTCAAACAGCAATGAAATATAGCGTACGCAGTATTCCAACACTGCTTGTTTTCAAAGATGGAGAAGTCGCAGACCAAATTGTCGGCGCAATGCCGAAAGACGCACTTAAGAAAAAAATCTTGGACGCACTCAAATAGTAATTGTTCAAGGCAATTTCGTAAACCTTCCGCTATTTAGAAGCAGCACAGCCGAAGCACAATCGCTTCGGCAGGCTTCTGCGGGATTTCCTCATCACAATTTCCTTCCCTACTCAATAACACTGCCTTATGTTTTGGCGACTTGTATACAACACACTTGCCCTTCCCGCAATGTACATCGGCTACCATATCGCAGCGTTTTGTAATAGCAAAATCCGTGAAGGTATTCACGGACGAAAACAGGTATTTGAGAAACTAACACAACAACTTAAGGATGCCCGTAAAATTGAGAAAACCGCATGGTTTCACTTTACCTCGGTGGGAGAATTTGAACAGGCAAAACCGCTTATTGAAGCGACTTATCAAGATACACGTATCGTTCTAACCTTCTTCTCACCGTCGGTCGCACCTAATGTAGAAACATATCCTTTTGCCGACGCAGTCGTTTATCTTCCCTTTGATACACCTCGCAATGCTGAACGTCTGATACAACTCATCAAACCAACATGCCTAATCTTCTCCAGATACGACATCTGGCCCAATCTTGTTTGGAAAGCATCCAAATATAATATCCCGACGATTGTTATTGCTGGCACGCTGCATGCTGGTTCCAAACGACTTTCCAAACTCGGAATGTCATTTTGTAAACGCGTACATCGGTATATCACACTGCATTGTGCCATTTCAGAGGAAGATGCCACCAGATTCCAAAAACTCTGCACTTCAAAACATCAGGTCGTTGTCACTGGAGATACCCGCTACGAGCAGGTCTACCGACGTGCAATGTCGGTAGAAACTGACAAAGAGTTATTTCAGGGACAACGGACTATCAAGCGAACCATATTCATCGCTGGAAGCACTTATGCAGATGATGAGAAGGTTGTCTTCGCAACGTATCAGATACTTCGTGAAAACATGCCTAAACCTCTACCACACTTGATTTTAGTACCACATGAACCGACACCAGAACGGGTTGAGGAAATTATCGCCGAATTAAATCAGCACAAATTTACCTATACTCGCTTCTCAAAACTTACCAGTGATACGGATTTGAAAGATGTGGATGTCCTTATTGTTGATGTCGTAGGGATGTTAGCGAAACTCTATTATTTAGCAGATGTTGCATTTGTTGGTGGGAGTTTTCATGGTAGCGTTCACAATGTAATGGAACCCGCTGCAATGGCAAAACCTGTCATTTTCGGTCCAACTATCAAGAATTCTCACGAAGCTTCTATATTGTTAAAGAAAGGTGCTGCCAAACTCGTACATACACCAGAACAGATGGCAACAACTATCACAACATGGTTGACAAACGAGGAAGAGGGAATCGCTACCGGCAATATCGGTAAGCATCTAATTGAGGAGAACCTCGGTGCAGTTGAACGCACATTATCACATCTGCGGAAATATATGTAAGGCAGGGCTATTCAGTTTTCCTAATTTTTGGATTTTTCCAAAAAGAACCCCGCGGTAGGAGCGACCTCCCGGTCGCGATTTTCTCAGAAAACGACTAAAATGCCTAAAACTGAATAACCCTCTATGTAAGGACTTTCCGCTTGTCCTTACATATTGGACATGCTAAACTGAGTACATGAAAGTCTTTATACAGATTGGACACGGCATCATCGGTGCTGTTGTAATTGCCTTTCTCAGCATTTGGCAAGCAGGAAGTTACGGTGAAGCAAGACATACAATCAGCATCATCGGTGCAATAGCAATCCTCATCGCAAGCCTCTATTTACTGCGCAGCCGATGGATACGTTGGGGGAGTCGGCAGGTATGGCTAAAATACCACCAACGTCTTGCCTCTCTTGGTCTGTGTCTTGTACTGTTGCACTCTGCATTTCAACCCCTTACTTGGCATTCATGGTTAACGTTCTTACTTGCATTGTCAAATTTAGGCACAGGAATTGCCGTGAGTCTAACCGCACGCAATGTGCGTAAGTTACTGCTGAGGTGCCACCTTGTACTTGCCCCGATCCTATTGATTAGCATTGTCTTTCATGGACAGGCAAAACTTGATCATGATGACTTCTTTCCCTTGACAGATGTTCACGATGTGCCTTGTGCAAAATGCCATACTTCTGAACCCCTACTTTTCCATGTAGAGACAATACATCAACAGGAATTGGACACATCCGATACTATTCCTGAAGTCATCCATTGGTGGTTCATGCAACACGACACAGAAATATCTAAAACTGCAAGAGTCATCGTCAAAGAAATTGGCAATACATGGAGTATCATTGATAAAGAGAACAACCATAAATATCATGCCAAAAAACGGGAAGACCAAATCGCACTTTATGCTGATACGTCATACAGCAGCTACACCTGCATCACATGCCACGAACATAACACACCAGAACTGATATCAGCACATGAACTCCACGGAGTTAGCGATTTCCACAGGTGCCTTGTTTGCCACCAAACTGAAATTAACGGAATACGATATGGAAGGCAAAAGGTTAATTGGGAATATGACCCCAATTGGTAAATGTATAAAAACTATGGTAAATTATGGAATTAATTACACACTTGCACAGGTAGGAGCGACCTCCCGGTCGCGACCGTATGGAGACCATGTATCAAAACAGTCGTGACCAGGAGGTCGCTCCTACCAAAGAAAAGATTAGGATACTTATATGACAGCTAATATGGTAAATTGTAGAAATGTAAACTTATTTTCAAATTTCACCATAAATGCAAACGTTCATACGCAAAAAAGGCCTGAATCCAACCATTGCTCGGACTCAAGCCAAAAACCAATTATAAACTGTCCATATCAGCGTGACTTAATATCACCCCAAGTTGTAGCGAGTTTGTCTGTCGGTTCAACAGACAAAAAATCACCATTCATTACCTTATTGATTTCTTCTTCTGACAAAGCACGAGAAAATATATAGTACTCATCCATCATGCCTATAAACCAGCGATCCCCTTTGTGTGAACCTATACCAGCAGAGACACCCCAGTTATCCGCAAGTGGATTGCCACTTCCCGCCATTGAGTGAGTTTCTTCACCATCAATATAAGTTTTTACTTCATTTGCTTCACTATCATAAGTTCCTGTAAAATGTACCCACTCATTCGTGTCAATGACTGGTCCTGGTTGGATTTTGAAAACATCTGCTCCCGCAATATTACGATGGAACCATCTGAAACCAGCAGGACGTATTTCGGCATGAAAAAGACCACTTGCCTGACCAGTACCTAACGCGTCAATTAGTTGTTGCACCCCACTTACACCAGTATGGTTTACCCAAACAGCAAGGGTAATCCCATCAATCGGTACGTTTTTAAACTCTGGTCCGTTCATATCAATGTAAGTGCTGCCATTTAATTCAATCGCTTTTCCTATCTGTCCATTAACATATTTGGTAGTCCCTACAACCATACCATCGTTTCCTTGAATTGATCCATCTTTGACAGTATCCCCATCATTGTCAAAACTATAGTAGACTGATAGTGTAGGGTCATTTAGATCCGCTTGAACAGAGAGAAATGGCAACACCATAAACACCAAAACAGTAAAAATAACCTGAATCCTTCTAATATTACTACAACGCACTTTTCTACTCCTTTTTATATTAATAATAATTGAAAATGGCTTGAATCCAGAAGACACCGAATCCAAGCCTGTATTTATGCATGTTTGTTATCTAACGATGCGATTTAATGTTACCCCAAGTGGTCGTCAGCTTGTCTTCTGGTTCTACAGATGTTAGAACACCGTCCATAATATCTGTAATTTCACTTGCTGACACAGCACGATTGAATATGAAGTACTCATCTAACATCCCAATAAACCAGCGGTCGTTCTTATGGTGACCAATACCTGCTGAAATATCCCAGTTATTAGAGCAAGTTCCGGTACCAGTCTCTGAATGAGTCTCCTCACCATTCATATATGCTTTCACTTCACCACTTGTACTATCATAAGTTCCCGCGAAATGCACCCATTCATTGGCAGGAAGAATGGGGCCGGGGTTGATTTGAAAAACCTGATTGCCTGTTTCATTTCTATGGAAGAACCTAACCCCACCGGGACGAATTTCTACGTGGAAAAGTCCACTCCCATGGTCTGTAGTGAGTGCGTCAATCATTGTCTGCGGAGTCGTAGAACCAGTATGGTTAACCCAAAACGCAAGTGTGAAACCTTCAACTGGACCATTCGTAAACTCAGGTCCATTCATATCTATCGACGAACTCCCATCAAAAACAGCAGCTTTACCATAGACACCTTCATCCCTAACAACATTTCCTACAATCATACCGTCGTTGCCATTGGTAGAACCATCAACAATGGTATCATCGTCACCTTCAAAACCGTAGTAAACAGAAATCGTTGGATCACTCAGATCCGCTTGAGCAGAAATCCCCCCTGCTACTATAATGACTATAGCAGCAATGGCGATATAAGACTTTGTAAAACCTAAACGCATTCTTACTTCTCCTTTGTAAAAGACTACAGAGACACCCATAGTCCTAATTATATTTTAGGTAAACTACACATTAAGCATCTCACATTAAGAAAAACTTTTTAAATCTATAGTATCAGATTTAGTATTTTGTTTGTATAATATCAATTACATTGTTTTGTGTCAATAAAATATTTTAGAAATAACGCAAAATTGAACTGTTTTTCCTTGACAAACAATATTGTTTATGTTAATATAATATTTACTTAATAATTGTTTTATGAATATTGATCTAAAAATAGGACTTACGCACCCAACGGTAGGCGCGCTTTGATGAAGATTAATTTATTAATTCGGAAAATAAAACATTTCTCCAAAGGTAGGCGCGCTTTGTAAGCGCGCTTGTACTCAGAATAACCATCAATATTGCGTAAGTCCTGTATAAAATCACAAAAATAAAAAGAAGGAGAATTAATGCAACCACAATTACCTGATGCACGCAACGAAAATATTCTCATCCACGTCGGTGGAGAATTGCTGCCCCGCGAAGATGCAAAAATATCGGTCTTTGATAGCCTTGCACAAGGTGGAGACGGCGTATGGGAAGGATTACGCATCTATAACGGAAAAATCTTCGCACTGGATGCACACTTAGACCGATTGATAGACTCCGCACACGCAATGGCATTTGAAGGAATACCCACACGCGATGAAATCAAAACCGCTATTTTTGAGACACTCCAAGCGAACGGTATGCGCAATGAAGTACATATACGACTCACACTCAGCCGAGGCAAAAAAGTTACCTCCAGTATGAATCCAGAGGCTAACCAATACGGCACATGTCTTATTGTCTTGGCAGAATGGAAAGCACCCATATATGCAAGCACCGGTGTCCGGTTGATTACCTCTGCAATTCGTCGGAACCCAGCACAGTGTGTCGATTCAAAAATACATCATAACAACTTGATTAACAACATCCTCGCAAAAATTGAAGCAAATGTCGCAGGCGTTGACGATGCAATCATGCTTGACATTTTCGGTTTCGTCTCTGAAACAAATGCTACAAACATATTTATTGTCAAACGCGGACAAGTACTCACACCCCATGCAGATAGTTGCCTACCCGGTATTACACGCGGAAACGTCATCCACCTTGCAAATAAAGCACAAATTCCATTAGTAGAGCGAAATGTATCACTGACTGAAGTCTACACTGCCGATGAAATGTTCACGACTGGCACAGTCGGTGAGTTAAGTCCAGTGTTAGAGGTAGATGGCAGGCAGATTGGCACAAAAGAACCAGGTCCGATGACAGCACGTTTGCAAGAACTATATGCAGAAATGACTGCAAGTGAAGGTGTGCCGATACCATAACCTCTATTTCTGCACTTTTTGGATAGCATCCAAGAGAACTGCATCGCCGTCTGTAATCACCAATTCTACTGCCAACACAACTATCGGTAATTCCGTGCTAAAAGATATTAACTTTTGCTCGTCTTTTTGTGTTGTAATCACCAACTCAGCATTACAACTTTGCATCCGTTTCTGAATTTCATGTACATCAGTTTCGGTATAGACATGGTGGTCAGGAAATGCAAATAGTTCTATTGAAGTTGGATCATATTGTTTGAGTGTCGTAACGAAACCGTCAGGATTACCAATACCACATACCGCAAGCAGTCGTTTCCTCATCAGGGTTGTCAAGGGTAATACCTCTCGTTTCTCGTTCTGATTTAGCCAATACAATGATGTCGGTTGGTGCACACTCTGCAAAATAGGTGTATTCGGTGCTAAACGAGTCAATTCCGTCTTCAATTCTGTGATGTTTATGTTGTCTGCATCTGTCCGGGTGAGTAAAATGATGTCGGCACGTTGTAATGCAGATATTGGTTCTCGCAACATACCTATAGGAAGCAATGCACTTGTGCCATAAGGTTGTGTCGCATCAATTGTTACGATGTCAAGATCACGTGCAAGTTGACGATGTTGAAATCCATCGTCAAGAATTAATACTTCGCTATCAAAACGTTCCAGAGCAGCTTTTCCTGCTAAATAACGTTGTTTTCCTACGACTATCGGTATGTCCGAAAGTTGACGTGCAAGCATGTCCGCTTCATCGCCGCTTTCTTCACTACTACAAAGTTGGTTTTCACCATCAGAAACAATCGTTACCGCATCATTGCTGCACCGTTTATAACCAGAGAGGACCAACGCAACCCGATGACCTTTACTATATAGGAGTTTAGCAATGGCATCGGTTGCTGGTGTTTTTCCGGTTCCACCAACGACAATATTTCCTACGCTAATCACGATGCATGATAACTGCTTCTGTTTAAACAAACCAAGCGTATAGCAATAGTTACGTCCCAAGATGATCGCGCAATAAAGCCAACAAAAAGGGGTAAGCAGAATCCGAAAGAGTGATGGAAGAAACCCGCGCTGTCTTGTAGTTATGAAATCATAAATTGCACGTTTCATAAGGTGTGTTTTATGCCGATGCAACCTGCTCTAATACTAATTCTGCCGTTCTATTTGCTGCACCAGACTCACCCAACTTTTTGTGAACAGCATTGAGGGATTCTCGTTGTCTGTCAAGTTTTTCTGGATTGCAGAGAAGGTCCACCGTAGCATTGGTAAGCAAATCGGGGGTAAGTTCTGATTGAAGAAGCTCGGGAACAATGCGATTACCAGCAATGAGATTTGGTAAACCGCTGTCATCTAACGGGGTTAGGACATTGATAATACGCCAATTTATCCACGAAGTACTATAAAGTATGATCATCGGGGCACCGATGCAAGCCGCCTCAAGGGTAGCAGTTCCAGAAGTAATCAGCATCAACGTTGCAGCACGCATCGCTGCATAAGTTTCATCCTTTACGATCTTTATATTTGGAATACCTTCAACACCTTCCTGAAAGTCACCAATCAGTTCTTCAGAGATACCTGGTGCAAGTGGAAGAACCCAGTCTACATCAGGAAAGAGCAACGAAATATTGGCAGCTACCTTTAACATAACGGGGAAAATACGTTGCACTTCGGAACGTCTGCTTCCGGGCATCAAACCGATAACACGTGCGTCTTTGTGCAATCCTAATTTCTGACGTGCCTCTGTGGGAGTCAGTTCAATGTTTGCAAAATCAACCAACGGATGTCCAACAAATTCCGCTGTCGCACCAGCATTTCTATAAAACTCTGTTTCAAATGGGAAGATAGAAGCAATGACGTTTGCAGACTTACTAAGCTTTTTTGCTCTGCCACCGCGCCATGCCCACGCTTTCGGTGGAATATAATAGACGACAGGGACACCTTGTTTACTCGCATACTTCGCTAATGGCATGTTGAATTCAGCAAAATCTATAAGCAGAAGCACATCAGGAGGTCGTTGACGTAATCTCTTTCTTAGTATTGACTGTTTTTTTAGGAATTTGGGGAGAACTGCAATGGCATCAACAAAACCCATCACAGCTGAATCACGGATGTGAATATCAAGAGACACACCCACTGCTTCCATCATGTCACCACCCATACCGAAAACAGATATTTCTGAACAAAGCGATTTGAGTGCTTGGACGACATGGGAAGCATGCAGGTCACCAGAAGGTTCACCTGCAACAATCATTAATTCCATTGAAATGGTGCTATAAAAAGCACGTGTTGCACACCTATAATTGTGACTACGGCATTAAACCCGGTGATTGAAGTCCATCCGTTTCGTCATAGCCGAACATAAGATTAAGGTTTTGCAACGCGGCACCCGCCGCACCTTTGCCAAGATTATCCAGTGCTGCCATCGCAACAACGCGGCCTGTTCGGTCATCAACTTCTATTCCGACATCACAATAGTTACTACCGAGAACAGATTTTGTCTGCGGATAAACCTCTTTATCAAGAACACGGATGAAAGGTTCATCTTCATAATAGGAAGCGTATATTTCAAGCAGGGATTCTGTATCAAGCGGTTCAATCAAACTGCCATAGACCGTACTCAGAATACCACGTGTCATCGGAACTAAATGTGGTGTGAAAGTTACAGAAACAGATTCACCCGCAACAGCACTTAACTCCTGTTCAATCTCTGGTGTATGGCGGTGTTTTCCAATGTTATACGCAACAACATTTGACTCACGATTCGGGAAATGCGTCGAGTCTTTCGGTTTTGGTCCTGCTCCTGATATACCTGATTTAGAGTCAATGATAATAGTGTCTAATTGGATGAGTTTATTGTTCAACAAAGGCATCGTGGCAAGGATAGCGCTACTCGGATAGCAACCCGGATTCGCAACAACTTCTGCCTCCCGTATCTTTTCACGGTATCGTTCTGGCAAACCGTAAACAGCATTCGGGATAAGCTCAGGACTCGTATGCTCAACATGGTACCAGCTGCTATAGGTTTCTGCATCATTTAGACGATAATCTGCACTGAAATCAACGAGACGTAGACCTTGTGCAACGATCTGCGGTGCAAACGTCATCGCAACTTTATGTGGCACGGCTAAGACAACAACGTCAACACGTTCTTTGAGTGAGTCAATGTCCAACGCTTCAAAAGTCAGATCAATGAAACCCCGCAGATGTGGCAAGACACTGTCAACACGCTGTCCGGCATAAGTTTCGGATGTCGCAAGTGCCACGCGCAATCCACCGGAATGGTTGACCAGAAATCTCACCAACTCACTACCGCCATAACCTGATGCACCAACAATACCTATTCTTGTCATCTTTCTTACCTGTTTGTTTATTCTTACACAGATAGTTTAGCAAATAAATTCATTAAAGTCAATGTTTTATGAATGGAGTGTGTAAAGTTTTTGCACCATAGACGTCAATTTAAGAACAGGACTTACGCCCCCGATGGTAGGCGTGCTTTGTAAGCGCACCCCCCGATGGTAGGCGTGCTTTGTAAGCGCGCCCCATAAGCGTCAATTTAAGGATTTTCACCTCTTGTGGGAGGGGTTTTCAACCCCGAATTTATGCGCTTTTACACTCAAATCGAGGTTAAAACCCCTCCCACAAGAAAAATTACAACAATATTTTCTTAAATTGACGCCTATGGGTGTGTAAAGTTTTTGCACAGAGGTACAAACTTTTGTTCTCTTTAGTCCCGTAGGGACGCAATGTTTATAGATAGACGTTATCACATCACCTCTCTTTAGTTCCGTAGGAACGACATAGAAGGATAAACATATCGTCCCAACGGGACTAAAAAGACGTGGGGATATGTATTTCTATAAACATATCGTCCCTACGGGACTGAAGAATATGGTTAATATTAACAATATTTCTTTATATTGACACCTAATGAAGTTTGACAATCAAAATCGGTAGTTGTATTCGTAGGGGTTGGGTTCCCCAACCCGTTTGGTTTTTACGTTTGCGTAGATCATGTGTGGAAACCACGCCCCTACGAATACACAACTTGAACGTCAAAACTCATTAGGACTCTTTGTCCGCAATCTCTCATTTAATCAGTCGCGGCGGGGCAAAGAGACTGCCCTACAATGGAGAGTGGGATGTTTGTGCAAAAACTTTACACACCCTTATGAATGTATGTATGAATGTATGAATGTGTAAATATTTCGACAATTGAATGTCTCTGAAACATACAATTGGACTACTTATGATGAATTGGTGTTACGGTCAATGCGGTTTCCTAATCCATATTGTCACTTACTTGCTTCCAAGAAGATGAATCAAAATTGCTTTCATGCTATGCAGACGGTTCTCCGACTGCTCAAATATAATTGACCGCGGATCATCAAGCAACTCATCCGAAATCTCATAACCGCGATGTGCTGGCAAACAATGCATGATGCGACAATCAAGACCATCAAGCAGTGACAGGTTCAACTGATACGGTAACATCATGTTGATACGACGTTCCCGCTCCTCAGCGAAGTTCGGATCTGCAAAAAATTCCATATCTATCCAAGTATCTGTATAGACAACATCACTTTCCGCAATGACTTCTTGCAGTACCGATACACTATGATCGGCAACTATGGAAACTGCTTTATAACAACCTTTCTGCTCTGCTTCAGACAACAGTTCTTCATCAACAGCCGCAGGATTAATTTCTGGTGCAATAACAGACACTTCAAGTCCAACCTTCATACCGGCCGCAATTAACGAGTTGCACACATTGTTATGCACACCGATAAAACAAACCTTCACACCATCCAACATACCGATATGTTCTTGTATCGTCATCAAGTCTCCAAGTGCTTGGGTCGGATGGTATCTATCGCAACACCCATTAATTATAGTAACTGAAGATGCTCCGGCTGCATTGCAAATATCAGCATGTTTCAGGAAACGCGCTAAAATACCATCAACGTACGCAGACAGAACGCGAATTTCATCGTTGAGATCAGCCAAACCAAAATTCGTTGTTCGCCAGTCTAAATACAGCGGATACCCACCCAGTTGCACAATACCTATTTCACCAGCACAACGTGTCCGTGTAGAGGTCTTTTGAAAAAGCAACGCAAGACTTAACCCGCTCGCAGCGTGCCTGTACTTTTCGGGACAATTCTTGATCTTAATACCGTTTTCTACCGTTTCGAGAATCTCCGTTTCTGACCAATCTTTAAGTGTAACTAAATGCATATCTGCCTCCACAGTGGTCATATATTCTGTTATTGTTTAGACTTGGGGTAAAAAAGGAAATGGTAATTATAATCTACAATTCGTGCAATGTCAAATGTTTTTTACATGGTTATTCAGTTTTAAGAACAGGACTTACGCAAAAACTGTAGGCGTGCTTTGTAAGCGCGCGACCAACTGCACTCCAATTGCAGGCGTGCTTTGTAAGCGCGCCACCCAACTGCACCCCAATTGCAGGCGTGCTTTGTAAGCGCGCCACCCAACTGCCCCCAACTGCAGGCGTGCTTTGTAAGCGCGCAACCAACTGCCCCCCAATTGCAGGCGTGCTTTGTAAGCGCGCCCCGCACTCACCCGCACTCCCCTGCAGGCGTGCTTTGTAATCGCGCCCCCAACTGCAGGCGTGCTTTGTAAGCGCGCCCCGCACTCACCCGCACTCCCCTGCGGCGTGCTTTGTAAGCGCGCCCCCTAACTGCACTCCCCTGCAGGCGTGCTTTGTAAGCGCGCCCCATAGGCGTCAATTTAAGGATTTTCACCTCTTGTGGGAGGGGTTTTCAACCACGATTTTTTAGTGCATTTCCGCTCAAATCGAGGTTGAAAACCCCTCCCACAAGAAAAATGACAACAATATTTTCTTAAATTGACGCCTATGGTGCTTTGTAATCGCGCCCCGCACTTAACCGCACTCACCCGCAGGCGTGCTTTGTAATCGCGCCCCTCAACTGCAGGCGTGCTTTGTAAGCGCGCCCCCTAGCTGCACTCCCCTGCAGGCGTGCTTTGTAATCGCGCCCCCCAACTGCAGGCGTGCTTTGTAAGCGCGCCCCCCAACTGTAGGTGTGCTTTGTAAGCGCGCCCCCAACTGCAGGTGTGCTTTGTAAGCGCGCCCCCAACTGCAGGCGTGCTTTGTAAGCGCGCCCCTCCCCTGCAGGCGTGCTTTGTAATTGCGCCCCCCAACTGTAGGTGTGCTTTGTAAGCGCGCCCCTCCCCTGCAGGCGTGCTTTGTAATCGCGCCCCCCAACTGTAGGCGTGCTTTGTAAGCGCGCCCCCAACTGCAGGCGTGCTTTGTAAGCGCGCCCCCAACTGTAGGTGTGCTTTGTAATCGCTCCCCCAACTGCAGGCGTGCTTTGTAAGCGCGCCCCCAACTGCAGGCGTGCTTTGTAAGCGCGCCGTTGCCAATACTGTGTTTATCGGCGCACTTATAAAGCACGCCTACCGAGATGGGGTATTTAGCACTTGACTTTTTCTTAAGTTGACACCTATGGGGTCTCTGTGTCCCGCCACAACTAATTAAATAAGAGATTGCGGGAACAGGACCCATAGGTGTTGTCATCATAAGGAAATATTGTTAATATCAACCATACTCTTCAGTCCCTACGGGACTAAATGGTTTTCTTGCTAAGTATTTATTGTGTGTTTCCATTGACGATCTACTACTTAGACAGATGACTACTGGGTTCATCAGCATTGGACTTTTATTTTACGCTAAAATTAATTGCCGAAAGAACCACTAAAGAGAACAAAAATTTGTACCTCTGTGCAAAAACTTTACACACCCGTTACATGGTTATTCAGTTTTCAATTTATTGTGTAATTCTATCACAGTCGTTAGTCCTTGTGTTAACTTGTTTTTGGGTGTTAACTCATTCTTTGTCTGAACCAGGATTTTCAGGATTGCCAGATTATCAAGATTATTCTCATCAAATACTATTTCAAAAGAGAGCATAGACACATATCAAAAACCCTTGAAGAGGTTAATCCTGAAAATCCTGGTTCAGACATCTACAAAAAACAACATATATCAGACTAATAGAGTAAGGAATTATATAATTATTTGACTTTATTGGTAAGATATGATATAATTATTGTCACCAAAATAGGTAGGGGTTAATTAGGAGGGAAGTACATGCATTTGTCAGCTAAACTGAAATATGCAGTGTGTGCAATGTTAGAACTCGGTTTACAGTATCATAACCAATTCATCTCGGTCACGACGTTAGCAGAAAAACGGTGTATTCCAGGTCCATTTTTAGAGAAATTACTATTACAACTCAAACACGCGGGATTAACAACAAGCCGTCGTGGACCTGATGGTGGATATAGTCTCGCACTGCCACCTGAGAAAATCCGCATAGGCGACATCTTTTCCGCTGTAGAGGGACCAGTCAATTTCACTAAAGGATTTGAAACACAAGAATCTACTGAAATAGGGGAATTCTTTGCTGAGATAGAGAAAGACGTACGCGAGGCACTAAATACAAAAACCTTGCAGGAACTCTGTTCCCACGCAAGGAAATGTAAGCAAATGTCGCAACCACCACATCAGCATCCGTTCTTTATATGAAAATCGCTAAAAACCTGACAAAACTCATCGGAAATACACCGACGGTACGCTTGAACGCGCTTCCAGAGAAACAAGGCGCAACCATCTACGCTAAGTTGGAATCCTACAACCCAGGCGGCAGCATAAAAGACCGTATCAGTTTAGGCATGGTCCTTGATGCTGAACAACGGGGTGTCCTCAAACCCGGTGATACTATCGTTGAACCAACCGCAGGTAACACAGGAATCGGTCTCTCTATCGTTGGAGTCGCACACGGATACCGTGTCATCTTGACAATGCCAGAATATGTTAGCAGTGAAAAATATGCACTACTCTCCGCATTCGGAGCAGAAATCATACTGACACCAGAACACGGCGGCATGGCAAGCGCAATATGGGAAGCAGAAGAAATACTACGACGCAATTCACGCCATTATATGCCAAACCAATTTACGAATCCTGCTAATCCAAAGATTCATCGTGAAACAACTGCTGTGGAAATCTTAGATACGATTGGAAAAAATATTGACTATTTAGTCGTCGGTGTAGGAACTGGCGGAACATTAACAGGGGTTGGAGAAGTGCTAAAGGCACATAACCCCAAAACAAAGATTATCGCTGTTGAACCTCTTGTCTCTTCTGTCCTTTCTGGTGGCATCCCAGGACCAACGCGAATTGATGGGCTTGGCGCAGGAATGGTTCCAGAGGTATTAAATGTGGACATCATCGATGATGTCATCGCAGTTTCTGAAGAAATCTCATATCAGACTATGAAAGACATTTCAATGAAAGAGGGATTGTTAGTCGGAATGTCATCCGGCGCAAATGTATATGCCGCTGTACAAGTCGCAAAAGAATTGGCTCCAGACAATACTGTGGTTACAATCCTACCAGATACAGGGGAACGATACTTTAGTTTAAGTCGGTATTTCGAACTTGAAACCGATATAATGGATACACTCACATAAAGAGAGAACAAATAGGAATTATTACCGCATGACCCTTCAAATTCAAAATGCTGCAATGATGAAATTGAGACAGCAGCTAAACATGACAGAAAATCCGCAAGAGATACTCTTTTCTCTCTTTAAGCGATTCAAAGATCGAGCAGCAATAGTTACAAGTGGACAACTCTCAGGAATGGTGCAAATCCATCTCGCCGCTGAAAATAAACTCCCTTTTCGTGTCTGCACTATTGATACGCTCCGACTCTTTCCAGAAACTTACGCTTTTTTTGATCAAGTTGAAAAACGTTACGGTATCCAAATCGAGCGCATCCAACCGGACACTACTGTAGTCAACAAAATGGTCACAGAACACGGTGAATTCCTGTTTTTCGACAGCAAAACTAAACAGAAACTATGTTGTGATATCCGAAAGATTAAACCTATGCAGCAGCTTTTAGATTCATTAGATGTTTGGATAACTGGATTACGAAGAGACCAATCTAATACCCGACAAAATTTTCAAAAGGTGGAAATCTTATCATCTACAACACGGCCTATTCTAAAGGTTAGTCCATTAATTCACTGGACTACAGAACAAGTGTGGGAATATGTACGTGAAAACGATATACCCGTGAATCCACTATTTACTCCGGATGCACACGGACAATACTTTGAATCACTCGGATGTATCACCTGCACTACAAGAATCCGACCAGGTGAACCAAAGCGAGCAGGAAGATGGCGATGGCAAAACGCTATAGACAACGAAGATAACAATAAAGAGTGTGGATTACATTACGCTATATAACAAAAAAACAAGATAGTGGATTTTTCCGCTATAATCTTATATGAACAGGACTTACGCAAAAACGGTAGGCGTGCTTTGTAAGCGCGCTGGAAACCTATAAAAATACTGATAATTATATCATTTTCATATTCTTGATTTAATCAAGAATAATGCGTAAGTCCTAATGAAAAAACACGGTGTCAGAAATCTGACCCAACAATGGAGGAAACATGGCTGTTATAGTTCGTATCCCAACGCCGCTAAGACGGTTGACACAGAACCTCGCAGAGGTCGAAACTGAAGGTACTAATATACAAACCATCATTGAAAATTTGGACACAAATTATCCAGGAATGAAAGAACGGATTTGCGATGATGCCGGTAAAATACGCAGATTCGTAAATATCTACCTCAACGACGAGGATATCCGTTTTCTTGATGGAATAGAAACATCTGTCACAGATGGTGCAGAAATCTCAATAATACCCGCAATCGCAGGCGGCTAAATGCTTATGCCATTGCTAATTGATAATGCCTCTTTTTTGAGCATCAAACTTTATGAAGATTAATTTATTAATTCGGTAATAAATATTCCTACACGGTAGGCGGGGAATGCCTAAATGGCATTCATACCCGGGAAATGCCTAAATGGCAATCATACCGTTGATTACTTGATTTGGTGCTTTGTAAGCGCGCTGTTGGAACTTGAAGTGCCGGCGTGCTTACAAAGCACACCTACCAGGGTGGGTTAGATAAAATTACCTAACTGACATTTTTCAGATTAGCAGAGAATCCGCTAAATATCACTACAACGAGGGTTTTGAACCATCAAAATGCGAATATTTTGAGAAGTTGACTTGATTTTATACACATGAAATGTCATCCTATATTATAAAATTTCACTTTATTTGATTATATTTAGGAGGACAACTCATGAATCATCAGATTATCACATCTTTACAGTTTTTTCAACATCTTCTTATTTCTCGTTTTCGTCGTATTAGATCACAAATCATTGACACTTTACTTTTGTTATCCGTTTGTCATCTTTTTGGTCTGTATAATCCGAACCAAGTTGCGGATGCGTTGACATATCCAAAAACGGGTTTTTATCGTGATCTTCACTCAATGAGCCAGTATCACTGGAAACGCTTGAATGTGCGGCTCGGGTGTGCTATGGCACTTGATTTGATCAAAGATACTGAAGCCAAGAGTGCTTCAACACAATCGCGTCGGTGTATTACCATCAGTGTAGATGACAGTAATGTGGATAGATATGGAAAAACAATAGCTTACTGTTCAAACTGGTGGTCTAAAAAACACAATAACACCATTTGGGGGCAGAACATATTAGGCATCACGATCAAGATTGGTGATGTGGTAATTCCACTCAATACGCGCCTTGTTTCAAAACAAGGGCGTGGTAATACAAAGAAACCGGTTCTTTTTGTTGCCATGATGGAAGAAGTGTTAGATTTCTTTGATGCACAAGACCAAGACAAGGAAATTGATAACATGTTGTTTATATAATATTTTGGTCGAATACAGCACGATAATAATGTATATTTGTTGTTGACAAATGGGTTGATGTTATATTGTTTTCCAGGTGTGTTTAGGTTTTGATAAGGTGAGTTATCAAAATGTAATATAGCATAGATCTAAGGGAAATATAAAATAAATCAACAGAAAAGAATTCACAAATGCCAGAACGCGGTGCAATCTCAAGGTATAAGGAAACTGACCGTTCTGAAGTCTAAAAAGTTTACGTCTAACTAATTAGCAGCCAACAATCTGTAGTGCGAAACCTAACAATCACTACTAATTAGTCGTGTGAATTCCGCTGCTACGAACGTTGTTCTGGAAGTGCATACACACCTCGACGCACCTTTGTGATTTCACCGATTTTGCTAAGTCGGTCAAGTTCATTATATATCCCTTTTGGGGTGCCTTCAATCGCTGCGATCACTTCAGCCGCTTGTTTCTCACCATCGGCGAGGAGAGCAAGGATCTGTTCACGGTATGTTACTCGTGGGATATTCCCACCGCGAAGTTGCTGCAGCAAACTGTTAGCTATCCGTGGTGAACAGCCTAAAATACGTTCTATCTCTATTCTGCTGGTTTCCGCTGTAATATTTTCACGGTCTTTTTCGTATTGTTGACGTGTCTTAATTGTTTCGGCAAGTTTACCAATACTCCCAGCAATCTCAAAATCTTCCCAATCAAAAAGTATCGTTTGGTGTCTATCAGTGATGTCAGGAATTTCAAGGCTACTGATTAACACAACCTTTTTGTTTGGTAAACGGTTCAACCCAGCAAGTCCAACAATCCGTGTGAGCAATTCTGTAATGTGCTGTATGTATATTCGTTGTATTCGTGGGTCTTTATAGTATTGAAAAGTTGCCTCTGCTTCGTAGCAGAGGGGTTCTTCATCATTTCCATATAACATTTGTGCATGCAGCCAAAAGACAGTCGGCTCTGTGTAGGGTGTTCCGACGATCCAAACGACATCTGCTGCTTCAAAAGCAGCTTCCAAGTTATTCAACTTTTTAAATTCAGTTAGCAAGCAGACATTCTCTTTCTCTGCAACATCCTGCAATTGCTCTATAGCTCCATAATACGTTATGATAGCGTGCTTGACATTTGGATCCCTATCAATCTCTGCACAGATGCCGATCAGGATCCGTTCTCCCATTTTTGAGAACCCGTTTACATCCCAAGTCTTGTCGTAGTCTAACATTGTTCTGATTGAATGAATACCCGTGCGGATCTGAAAGACGGTGTTACCTTCAATCCACGGTGTCGGGGTAATACGAATAACCTCAATGTCTTCATCAGGGAACGTTCTGTTGAAATCGGTGTTATTTTGAACTGCGGACATTAAAAGGAGTCGTTTGACTTCAGGATGTATCACGGGAGGTATCCAAAACTCCAGAACGTCAGTATGTAATACAATAGGCGCGTCAGTATCGCGTTTATAATGTGCGAAGAAACGTTTGAGTTGATGCCAGAGTGTCCACTCTGGATTGGGGTTGACTGACGAAAGTTTCTGAATGTGTTCAACTGTGGTTATGTTCAATATACCGAGTCGGTGCGCTTGTTCAATTGACAGGGGTATATTTAAGTCTTCGTTAACACGAAAGTTATTCAGTTGGACAACAGGGAGCTGCGCTGTGTTAAGTTTTTCTGCGGTGTTATTCTCAAGTGGGATGTAGGCGGTAGCACCCCCTTCAAATTCAACCTTATAACGTGCTAATTCGTCACCGCTCTGCTTATCTATGAATCCCTGTTCAATCACTCTCCCTTTATGTATGACCCTGCACATCTGCTCGGTAATTTCTTGTTCATACGGATCAAACGCATGCATCACCGTGCGGATGCGATTAACCAATAGGTCATCAGGTTCCGGCTTCGTTTCTAATGCGTTGCGTAATGCCTGCGCAAAATTTCCTAATGCCTTACCTTTCCAATCAGTAAACCAAGTCTCTAATTGATGCTTTGATATACCACAGCACTCAAACACACCTCTTATATTTACTTCATTAATTATACATAATGGTTCTCTGTCATTGATTGGATCAAGAATTTTTTCTAACATTGTCGCGGAGTTCGGGTCCAAAAATATCCGCTCATTTCCAAATAATTGTGTATTTGCTTGTTGTAATGACTTAGGTTGAGAGAGGAAGCCAGTTTTCTGACAATCTGTATAAACCGGGCATTGAGGACAGAGAATTTTCGTTGCGTTCATACCCTTTTTTGAGAGTGCTAAGAACCGCTCTGGGTCCTCACAAACATTCCCGTGTTGGAAAGGCGTTTTCATCCGAACATCAGCAGGTATTTCTTTGATCTGATCCCACAGGTAACTTACATTTCTCCAGCGCGTAATTGATGGTAGCTTGTGCTTTTGATAATGTTGTATCATGGCTTCTATTGCCCAGAAACCTGAGCTGAAAACGACTGGACCGGCATTCAGGATATACTTTTCTAATTCATAGTTGTTCATTGCTTGGGTTTCACCGGAAAGTGCAATAATACGCGCATCGCTGGTGAAAATACGTTGAATCTGCTGAATGCTTTCATCAAGCATTTCATAATTCTTTTGTGTTGCGTCTATCTTTTCAAGAACTGGTGCGGGTCGCTTAATTGCCAATGGACTTAATTTGCTTTCCCTTATAGCCAGTATCTTTTCGTTCACAGGCATCCCTGTTTCGGGTAAAGGTGGCAGAATACCTGTATCGTCCCATACATCCGTAATGAGTGTGTCTTCCGTGGGTATCCCGAGATTGGGCGAAGTTGCGCGTATCCAGACTGTCCGATCCTGTTCCCATAATAACATATATTCATCACCTTGCTGTGTTCTCCAATAGTGATAATCTCCATTTTGTTTGATATACGTATATCCGCGTTTTAAGAACGCCTCTTTTGCGAGATCTAATTTTCGTGAACCGAAAGAGAAAGAAAAGACGTGAACCTTCTGTGTATCAGGGAACGACACCTTTGGAGCAGATGTATTCGGGTGGTGGAGTTTCTCGCGAAGCACATCAGTTGCTGCAAAGAGTATCTCTTTTGATATGATCGGTGGATTCAAGAGATCACCGGTGACAATCTCATATCGTGCGTCCCAGGTGCTATGTCCTGTATCCCCAAGCACTTTGAGGTAGACATTTCGCTGGAAATCGTTTTGCGATATCTGTGTGTCTGTGTAGACATAAAACCGGTCCGCTTCTGTGTTTGGGTGTAAATAGTCTGGCACTCTACAGGAGAAACGTAATCCGCCCGATTTTGTGATTACCAATAGTGGGTTGACAACTGCCTTGCATAACACTTGAATACACGTTAACACATCATCGGGTACATCACATATCGCTTGGTATGAAAATTCCAAATCGTGCCAGTGTGCATCTCCGCGTTGCGAAGGAATACCCGTATATACCTGAATACCCCACGATGTGTGCCATAGTCGCATACCCCAGTCTTTCCAATTCTGTCGTGTCAGGAACCGTTCGCCTCCAAAAGAGTGTGGCAGGTGATCGTGTTGATGTGCTAAGCCTATCGGCATAAGGGAGATATCAGCTTGCTCAAGGTCATAAAGATTGACAGGGTATCTACGGGCACAAAACACTGTGAAATGGTCGAAAAGTCCTTTGTAGATCGCTGGGGATACGCGGGTCTTTTTCTGTCGCAGTGGCTTCTCGTAGCGTTTGTGGCAACGTTGAATGAGGTTTTTTAAGGAGTTCATATTGTCTCAACCCTTCGGTAAAGTAGTTAATACATCCTACCACAAATTCAGAATTTATTCCATTTGGGCTGAACCTGAGGTGTGTAATATCTTGCACAAAATTTCTCAATATCTATTGTAGGTCAAGGTCACTGGTTTTACGCGTCATGATATGTAACACGAAACAAGGACGGACACTAAATTATTTAACTTGTTTTTTTTATTTTAATATCGTATAATTCCATATTAAGTTTAACATATATATATTATGTTAATAACATATATAGTTTCTTAATATGTAATAAATTAATGTGGTTTCAAAAAAACGAAAATAACCCAACAAAACATAACACATCAATCCAATAGATAAGGAATAATCGCATGAAATACAATAGAAAATACATTCACATTCCCTTCATTTTGGTCCTGCTATTTTTCTGCACATGGACTCCGCAGCAAACCTTTTCCGAACAAACCAAAATACAGATAAATGATGTCTTAGTCAAAAAAGCAAAAGCATCTACAGTCCGAAGAAAATACATTCACATTCCCTTCATTTTGGTCCTGCTATTTTTCTGCACATGGACTCCGCAGCAAACCTTTTCCGAACAAACCAAAATACAGATAAATGATGTCTTAGTCAAAAAAGCAAAAGCATCTACAGTCCGAATTATTGCTGGAATTACTGCTGGTGATTTAAGGTCAATCTGGTCTGGCACTGGGTTTTTCGTCAGTCCTGACAAGATTGTGACAAATCTCCATGTCATCATAGAACCAGGGTCGATTTTCGCAAAACAGGACGATAATGATACAATCTGGGTAATTGAAGGCGTTTCCGCCTATGATATGAAACACGACCTTGCTATCCTAAAAGTTACGAGAGAAGGAATTCCACTTCCACTGGGAGATAGCGATACTATAAAAACTGATGACCCCGTTTACGCTTCCATGTATCCCAGTGGGAAACAATATACGATAACAGCCGGTATTATACACAAATCAGAAAAAGAATTCCTTGTGACATCAGCAGAGAGTTTTAAAGGCAGCAGCGGTTGTCCCATGCTAAATGACGCAGCTGAAGTCATCGGAGTTAATTTCGGCGTAAGAGGCAATCACACTCTCGCCATCCCTTCAAACATTCTCAAAACATTACTCTCTCAGGAAAAAGAAACAGTGCCATTAGTCCAATGGTACAAACAAGACGATATCCGTGCTTATGTCATTTTCCAACGGGCTCATGATAAATATGAAACAAATGACTACGAAGGTTCAATCAAAGATTTTACTGAATTGATAGAGTTTAATCCCAACTTCTTGAGTGCATACTATTTACGAGGAGACTTATACTCCTATCAAGCAGAAATTGAAGCACAACAGGGAAGAATGGAAAAAGCACATAAACATTTTCAGGATTCCATAGCAGACTATACTGCCGCAATTGAATTAGACCCAAAAGAAGATACTGCATATAGATTTCGTGGACTTGTCCATACACATTACGGTGAAGCTGAAGCTGAAATACACAACTACAATGCAGCTCAAATACTATATAAAACAGCAATAATTGATTACAATCAAGCTATAACCTTAGACCCAGAAGACGATGAAAACTATGCTGGACGTGGTAGGACAAAATACCTATTTGCGCAATCCCATGTTGAAGAAAAGAACTTGAACACTGCACAAAAACTTTACGAAGAAGCAATTGACGATATAAATGAAGCTATAAGACGAGATCCAAGAGATGTTAAGAACTACAAAAAACGCGGCTGGGCAAAATACCTACTCGGAAAACTCCATACTTCACAAGGCAACGATGCCGATGCAAAGAAAAACTACCAAGCAGCAATAATTGATGCTGACAAAGCAATTGAATTAAACGCCGAAGTAGCATACATCTATCATACGCGTGGAGCAGCAAAGGCTGCACTCAGTGACTATCATGGTGCCATTGAAGATTTTGATGCTGCACTAAATATAAAACCTGATGATCAAGACTTTTATACTGACCGTGCCAAAGCAAAAGAAGCACTCGGAAAACTTGATGAGGCAAAAGCAGATTTCACAAAAGCCAAGCAGGCTATAGGTCAAGGTGTAACCTCTACTAAAGAGATAAACAAAGCAGCAAAAGAGATGGTACGCATACCCGCAGGTGAGTTCCAGATGGGAAGCAACAAAGTAAACGACGCATCACCCGAACATAAAGTTTATCTTGACGAGTTCCTTATCGATGCTTATGAAGTGACTAATGCTCAGTTCAAAATGTTCATTGACGCGAACCCCGATTGGAGTAAAAATAACATTCCGCGCAAATATCATAATGGACGTTATCTAAGGTTCTGGGATGGTGATAACTATCCTAAAGGAAAAGAGAACCATCCGGTTGTATATGTGAGTTGGTATGCAGCGATGGCTTATGCAAATTGGGTAGGGAAAAGGTTACCAACGGAAGCAGAATGGGAAAAGGCTGCTCGCGGTGGCAAAATAGGTCAACGGTATGTGTGGGGTAAACATCGCGATCCCAGCAAAGCAAATTATGGGTATTTTGACACAAATACCTTACCCGTTGGAACTTATCTACCAAATGATTACGGTCTATATGACATGGGCGGCAATGTTTGGGAATTATGCTTGGATCAATACGACAGAAAGTTCTATAGTCAATCTCCAAAAAAGAACCCTATTGCTGGGGATCCCAGTATGCAAGAATTAATGGAAAATTACCTGACGATTCGTGCTCCCCGAGTATCCCGTGGGGGGTCGTGGAACACACCAGGTCCAGCAAAAACCGCAGACCGTGAAAGCAATAGACCACATAATACCAATGGCTGGCAGGGGTTCCGATGTGCTAAAAGCATTCCCACAGAGTAGCGTGTCTGATCAGCTACCTTCCCAATAATGAAGCATCACATTAAGGGAAAAAATGAGATATTTTGAAACACGAGATCCAGTTTATCCGGAAGACAGTTATGCTGTTCCACGAACTGATGAACTCGCAGATTTCATTTATCGTATAGAAAAAGGTAGTTATCAAACGCTAAGCGACAAGTCGGACATTCGGTTCTCTTGTGCTTCTCTTTTTTTTAGATATGGGCAAAATCCGAACGATGCTGGTATTCGGTAAATCCTTACGGGCGTGTGAGATACTCAGGATTTGGTCTCAACACTACGGGATAGAACAATTTTGGCGACACCTAAAAATAGATTTGAAACTATCAAAAATAGGATTACGGAATCAGCAAGGGGCGTATGCCAGATTAGGTATAAAAGTGTTGAGCTATCTCCTATTACAAAATATGAGTCGTTTGCAACACAAAACATTTCATCAAATACAACTTGAACTTACAGAAAAAAGAAAGTTGTTGATAGAACTAAAAAAGCATTTTCATGAATAAATACCAACTAAACACTGATAAACATTGAAATCTCAAGAACTTTGAGAAATATCAGATATCTATTTATTAATCTTCATTTAGTTTGTGACCTATGCAGCTTTATTTTTAACTAACGGAAATATGACAAATATTTGGTGAATTGTTGAAATAATTATACACTTCTAGTAGATAGTCCATACTAAAAGTTTGTATTTATTTTTTTGTTTCTTAGTATCTTGACAAACAAGAGTTTTTCTCTTATAGTATAGCAAAACTTAAGGAGGAACACAACCTTGACTAAGAAATATGTTGTAAAACTCACTGATTCGGAGCGGCAGGAGTTGTTAGATTGTATAAACACAGGTAAAAAAGAGGCGTATAAGATAAGGAATGCTCATATTTTGCTGAAATCAGATGTCAATGGTCCCGGTTGGACTGATGGGAAAATAGCTGAAGCGTATGAGTGCACTGATAGGACAGTCGCGAAAGTGCGTAAGCGTTTTGCTGTAGGTGGTTTTTCTCGTGTCTTATTTCGTGCTAAGCGAGAGCATCCTCCCACACCTCGTAAACTTGATGGTGAAGCTGAAGCACGCTTGATAGCACTGAGTTGTAGCGAACCTCCCGAAGGTGCTGCTAAATGGACTTTACGCCTACTTGCGTCAGAATTGGTAAGACTTGAAATCGTGGAAAGCATTTCTCCAGAAACGGTAAGACAGACACTAAAAAAAACGCTTTGAAGCCGCACCTTCAGCAACAGTGGGTGATTCCCCCTGAAAAAGATGCTGAGTTTGTAAAGTCGATGGAAGAAGTGCTTGATCTTTACCAGAAACCTTTAGATACAGAAATACCTGTTGTGAACATGGACGAACAATCTGTCACGCTTAGGGATGATGTTCGGGATCCGCATCCTGTGAAACCGGGGCAAGTCAAGCGTGTAGATAATGAGTATAAACGCAAAGGCACGGCAAATATCTTCCTATTCACAGAAGCATTATCGGGATGGAGGCGTGTGTCTGTTCGGACGCGCAGAAAGGCAGAGGATTGGGCAGAAGAAGTAAAAATACTATTGGATCAGGACTACTCATCAGCAAAAAGTGTGATTTTAGTTTGTGACAACCTGAATATACACAAACTTTCGACGCTCAATAAAGTGTTTGGAGATGAGGAAGCAAATAGGTTGCGTAAGCGTTTAGAAATCGTGCATACGCCAGTACATGGAAGTTGGTTGAATATAGCGGAAATAGAACTGAGTGTCCTTACGCGTCAATGTTTGTGTCGGCGTATCCCAGATATAGAGACACTCCATAGAGAGACACAAGCCTGGCAAAAACGGCGAAATGCAGAGCAAAAGCAGGTAAACTGGCAATTTACAACGGACGATGCACGCGTACGATTAAAACATCTATACCCGAACAATTAGAATGGACTATCTACTAGAGACAGAAACGGAAGCGCTTCGAAGTAAGCTTGGAGAATCTTATCCTTCAGGTGTCCCACCGACAACCAATTCGCGTATATCCTACATACAAAGTGTAACGATTGGACATGAAATCGGACATGGTGTCGGACTTTTCCATCCGTTTGATCCTATCTCAAGCACTAAGAGACCTGCTATCACTCGTCCACGCTATCATGATCGTCTTAGATATAATTCCGTTTTATGCCAGTATGAGACAGGGCGTATTGATCGCGCACCATCAGAACGGCATAGTTATCCACGGTGTCAACAAGGTTTTTCTACTTGGGATTCTGGTACCACAATCATGGATTACGGTTCAGAAACAGCGATAATCGGTTATATTGGCAGTTCCAATAATCGTTATTCAGGATCATCTGCAGCATACTTAGTGATATTTCTGCAATCTACCACATATCTTAGCAGTATTCATGATGTTGAATATATGTTTGTGAGTCCAAGCGTTGCAGCAGCACATCTTGCGAAACCGCTACCGAATCCGCGTCGTAAAACTAAACCACAGTGGACATCATCATCAACAGATGACACAGGAACAGATACTCAAGGCACAAACACCACACCGCCAGATCAACCGTATGGTTTGTCTTATTCAATTGTAGATGGTCAATTCCGTCTTTTATGGTCCGATGATGGCGGTACGGTTACCAGTTTCGAATATCAGTATCGTGAAAATGGTGGAAGTTGGAGTTCGTGGTTATCCGCGGGGTCAAGCACATTTATTGATCTACTGAATTTAGTAAACGGAACGACTTATCAGTTTCAGGTACGTGCAATGAATGGTACACTTGTAATTGCTATATCTGATACTTTTGAAGTGAGAGTGCCGACAGTGCCAGATGCACCGACAATTACGCGAGTCGACTCAGGCGATGGTCAGGTGAATATAAACTGGACAACTCCAAGTAATAATGGTGGTTCTGACATTACTGATTACGAATACCAATATCGTGAGAGCAATGGTGGCACTTGGGAAGCTTGGACATCGTTTGGAGACCTTTTCACCAGCACAAGTGAAGATATTGCGGGTTAACGAATGGTACTGCGTATGAGTTCAGGTGCGCGCTGTCAATAGCGTGGGGAGAATGCTACACAGCAAAACGCTTGCCCACTGTACGTATTAATGTTAAAATTAGTGATGATGTGTTATTGAAGGATGAGTCTCTCACAATGGCAAACTGAGTAACTATGTCTATCAGTTAGTCGGTGGGATTCGTTCTGCTATCGAAAATTGTGGCACGCCTGATATTGAGTCGTTACGTAGAGATGTCCAATTTGTCCGCATGTCAGGCAGTGGTTATTGAGAAAGTCATCCGCACGATATTGATATTACTGAGGAAGCACCGAACTATACAGTTGCGAAGCTGAACACATAAACTGCTATGACTCAACAACTCAAACAATAGGAGAACTACAATTAAACTTCGGATTGAACACTTTACTTATTTACTCATACTCGCTGTTTTTTTCTTGGCAGGCTGCAGTGGCTGTGGTGTGAAAAACGCAAAGCATCACGGTGTTGATACAACAACAAAGGACCCATTGTTAGGGGATGCTGGAGAAATACCTTTGTCCGCATCACAAACCAAACTTGTTGAACCTCGAACGCCAGACAGTTATCAGGGTGACCCATACTTTTATAGTCACAACATAATATATGACGAGTGGCTCAGCACAAATGGACACGATGGGCAATATTCTCTCCCGATACTTCCAAATCATATACAACAGCAAATTCATGATATAAATGTTTGGACTGATGAAGATGGTCAGCTGCGGACGAAAGCGGGACCTATAACAAAAGAAGAACATATACGTTTGGAGCTTGACATCATAGATCGAGTTTTTACGACAGATTTAGATATGGCAAAATATCTTTTCGTTGTTGATTTGTATGACAGAAAATATGTGCAGGAATATGTTCAGAAGGCACTTGACAAAAATCCGAATGACTATAATACACTTTATGTGTGGACAGAAGCACAAACAGACCCCGATAAGATCGTGGAAGGGTGTCGCAAGTTGTTGGCACAAAACCCGAATTCTGCACATGTGCTGTGGCGCATAGGGGTAACACTTGTGTATGATGGGAAACATCAAAACGAAATTGAAGAAGGCATCGGACACCTTAAAAGGTCAGCAGCAATAACCCCTGTTCTATATAAAGGTGCCGCTTTTATCTATTTAGGGGAGGCGTATCTAAAACTCAAGGATACACTCAAAGCATTGGAAGCCTACAAGCGTGCCAAAAACATTTACCATACATCGTCTCGTCAACATATTATAGACAGCATAGAGAACAGAATTGAGAAAGGAGAACAGCCATGAAACGAGCATTTTTTATTTCTGTTTATTTTTTCATTTTTTTCAGTTATGTGTCGGCAGACGCACAGAATGCAACTATCACATTAGAATCGGATTCGACGTGGATACCGGAATATGGCAACGTTTGTAAAATCAAGGTTAGGATAAACGGCAATACCCCGAATACACATATCACTTTCCAGTTAGAATCATCAAGCTGGCCCGGCACCAGTATGAACTCTGGTGACAAAACGAACATTTCTGATGACCTCAAATTTCTTCATGCGGAGAACACCGTCACGCAAGGCGAAAAAACCGGACCCAATGATGGTGAAGACAATCCTATGTTGGTGGTTACGCCTCTGGGCAGTCCGATCCGAATGATAATTTGAAACGGATACAAGGTCCCGCTCGTACAAATTATGTATACATTTATAGCAAACATATTAAAGATTGGCTTGACCAAAGGAATCGATCCAATCAGTATAACGAAGCTGTTAGATTGAGTATCGGACATGAAGTTGCACACTGCCTCTCACTTCCGCACGTTATCAGTAGTTCATCCGTAACAAATGAAGTGAGGTTCAGATATAATGAGGGTGGCAGTGGTGGCGGCACCCTTGTCATAAAAACCCACGCGTCTGGTGGCGAAAAAAGTCTGATGCGGAGTAACATTTTACATCAACTCGGCTCGAATCCAGGTTTTCCTGCGTTTCACCATTATCAGTATATGATGATACCGAGCAATCTTGAACCAAATGATATACGTCCGCGTGCTTCCAGCATATTACCTGATTTCAATATAATTTTTGATGAGAGCAATACTCCTGGTTATCAAAATCAATAAGGGAGCAAACCACAAAGCACTAATCCAAGCAATGGAGGCACAGACACCGTACCGTCAGACCAACCGTATGGTTTGTCTTATTCAATTGTAGATGGTCAATTCCGTCTTTTATGGTCCGATGGTGGCGGTACGGTTACCAGTTTCGAATATCAGTATCGTGAAAATGGTGGAAGTTGGAGTTCGTGGTTATCCGCGGGGTCAAGCACATTTATTGATCTACTGAATTTAGTAAACGGAACGACTTATCAGTTTCAGGTACATGCAATGAATGGTACACTTGTAATTGCTATATCTGATACTTTTGAAGTGAGAGTGCCGACAGTGCCAGATGCACCGACAATTACGCGGGTTGACTCAGGTGATGGTCAGGTAAATATAAACTGGACAGCTCCAAGTAATAATGGTGGTTCTGACATTACTGATTACGAATACCAATATCGTGAGAGCAATGGTGGCAACTGGGAAACTTGGACTTCGTTTGGAGGCAGTTTCACCCACACAAGTGAAGATATTGCGGGGTTAACGAATGGTACGGCGTATGAGTTCCAGGTGCGTGCTGTGAATGCTATTGGAGAAGGTGCAGAATCAAATACTTTCTCAGCAACACCTGTACAACCGATCATAATATCACCACCGCCGCAACCTTTTTGGAGTGATATTCCGGATCCGTATACGCTCACCGTTGGTGATAGTTTCAGTTTAGATTTGAATAGTTATGTGACAGGTAGACCGACGATAACCAGAAATGGAGGTAAGCAACCTGCTGGATTATCCTTTAGTAATGGTGTATTGAGTGGGACGGTGTCAAGTGTTGAGAGTAGAGGTATACGTTTCCTTGCAACCAATCTTGGGGGTTCCGAAAATAGCGAATGGATTGAAATTTCTGTTTCAGCTGATCCACCACCTCCGGCCCCTGTTTGGAGTGATATACCGGATCCGTATACGCTCACCGTTGGTGATAGTTTTAGCTTAGACTTGAATAGTTATGTGACAGGTAGTCCGACAATAACCAGAAATGGAGGTAAGCAACCTGCTGGATTATCCTTTAGCAATGGTGTATTGAGTGGGACGGTGTCAAGTGTTGAGAGTAGAGGTATACGTATCCTTGCTACCAATCTTGGGGGTTCCGAAAATAGCGAATGGATCGAGTTTAACATAGTAGCAGTTCCGTTGACAATGATAGTCCCTATATGGAGTGATATACCGGATCCGTATACGCTCACCGTTGGTGATAGTTTTAGTTTGGATTTAAATAGTTATGTGACAGGAATTCCAATAATAACCAAAACAGGTGGTCTTATACCTGCAGGATTGTCCTTTAGTAATGGCATTTTGAGTGGCACAGTGACAACGGCTGAGACTCGTGGTATACGATTTACAGCAACCAATGCTGCAGGTGTCACTCTAAGTGAATGGGTAAATTTCACCATTCAGTCCGATTAACGATTTGACATTCTTATTGTGGTTTCACTATGGCGGCACAATCACCCTTTAGTTTGGATTTGAATGATTATTTGGTAAATGATACAATACCAAGAATACCTTATAGAATTGATATAAACATCCCTGTTTTGATGTTAGCGTATTTAGTCTAATCGTGAGGTTAATGTTATAATGTACTTAGCAAAAGTAATTGGCAAAGTTGTTTCTGTAATAAAGCATCCTGCGTATCAAAATCGAACTTTACTGTATGTGCAACCGTTGAGTCTCAGATCAGAATTGGTTCGCACCCCTACAATTGCCGTTGATTATGTTGGGGCAGGTGAGGGGGATACGGTGATAGTGGGGGCTGGCCCGGGTGTTGCACAAGAGGTATTTGGGATAGAATACGCACCGATCCGTGAACTTGTCATGGGGATTGTTGACCATTTTGACGTGGCGTTTTTGGAGGAAACAAAATGGGAAGAATAAATAAGAAAAACCTTTACTTTAGTATATGTTTATTTATTTTCTGTTTGAATCTTAGTGCTTGCCGTCTTGCGGAGGTCTTATCAACACAGTACAGTGAAAACATCGCACAAGCGAGTTTTGGTACTGAAGCGAATCATCCCGGGCTGAACGATGGAAACCCACAAACTGTCGCTACACTCCCCGCACAAAATGAACGTAACTTTATCATCCGTTTTGCAGAAATACAACCTGTTCGTAAAATTATCATTCATAATGGTAACTTATTCCGTTTTCAGATGGACTATCTAAATCCTGACAGTGGAGAGTGGGAGACATTTGAGTCAGTCACACAAAGGCGCGACCTTGAAGGCAAACGCGCACAGGAAAAGTTTGAATTTGACAGATTGAACTTTCGGACACAGATGATTAGGATTGCAGTAAGTCGAACTGCAGACGACATTATTATCAACAAAGTTGTTACCGAACCGGGAGACAAAATCGTGAATCGTCGTACGACAATGGCGGGTCAGTACTTTCCACATTATAGGGTGGTGCGTCCTTCAACTGCTCAAATCCGAGAGGTTGAGATATATCATCTGGTTGATAAAAAGTGAATTATTGAAGATTATTGAATTAATTACACACTTAACAAGCAGGAGCGAACTTCCGGTCATGACCAGGAGGTCGCTCCTACCGAATACAATAGGAAAAATAAATAACACAAATCCAACGTCGCAAACTGAAGAAATGTATAATTCACAGGACCTACGCAGTTTTCATGACTTAAACAAATATTATGATGAAAATAGCGTAATTTTCAGGATTTTTTTGGTTTCCAGCGCGCTTACAAAGCACGCATACCGTTTAGTGCGTAAGTCCTGATTCTTTTCAAATTCAACCATAATTCTACATTCATAATTATCCAAATTTAATATACAACAATGAAAAACATTACTTTTCTCACAGTCATTTTGCTGCTTATTCAGATAGTGTCATTTTCTTCAGATGTACAAACGGTCGCTGCCCCAGATATTCAGGAGGATAGATTTCTTACTACTGGAATAACACACCTCAGTCAAGATATTGAGTTGGTGCATGTTACACAGAACGGAGTCAAGATTCAACTCAGTATTCCAAAGACAGATTTTAGAATAGGTACACAGGAACGCGACGGCAAACTGTATCAAACGTTGTCATTCCCAGGCAGTCGTTATACAACAGAACTTGGCATGCCACGTCTGCCATTTCAAGCAACACTTATAGGGGTCCCAGATGATGCCAGTTTTACAGTGCAAGTTGTTGATAGTAGCGACTTTAGTACACATAAATTACAACACAAGATTGCTGATAATTACGTTGATTTTGGACGTGAGAATTCTGATGTGTCGATTTTGAAATCAAATGCTGCTGTAGATACGATTTATACAACGAATCGCTTTTTTCCAAACAATCTTGCCAAAATTGGAACTGCTGGATGGATTAGGGAGAACAGAGTTCTTCCAATTCAACTACATCCTGTTCAGTATAATCCTATCACTGGGGTTGTCAAACTCTATCATCGTCTGGTAGTAGAGGTGCAATTCAAGCGATCTACGAATACACCGTCAGTACTTCAAGGGTCACCAAGACCAGAGTCTGCGGTGTATGAGAACATGCTTGGAAATCTATTGGTAAATCCTAAAAGTGCAAAACAGTGGCGTACACCAGTTTCTGTGTCACTTCAAGGACGTCATTCTACTCCAAATGCATCACTTACTGAACCGAATCCTAATCTTTCACTGGCAAGTGCTCCAACACTTACTACTCCGCAATATAAAGTAATTGTCAGAGAATCGGGTATATACCGAATTACTGGTAGCGATTTGGTAGCAGCAGGTATTGATATTTCAACGATTAGACCTGCCACTATTACGATATCTAACAAGGGTAACCAAGTGCCGATTTATGTTCGCAACGTTGGCAACGGAAGGTCAGAAACTGGCACATCAGGTTTTTCCACAGAAGCTGAAGTCATCTTCTATGCGCAACGTCTTAGTGGTGAAAAAACATACATCCACCCGTATTCTGATGACAATATCTATTGGCTTTCGTGGAATGTGGGACCGGGACTGCGTATGGAAACAAAAGCACTATCCACGGAAATCCCTAAAGTTCCCTTAGATGCATCGGGGTTTCCCAAATATACATCGCCACTCCATGAACCCAAAAACTTCTACACACGTGTCCATGTTGAAAAGGATAATCAGTTTCGTAGGTTCAAAAACTTTGGACTGGACCTTGGAAACAACTACCGAGAAGTTAGTAGTGGCCTTCAAGTGCGCGGTTTTACCCTCACATCGTTACCCGATTTGCCAGATGACAGTTGGTTTTGGACACAAATCAGTGCACCAGAAACAAGGAATTTTAATTTTCCATTAGACGGAGTTGCTGGTACTGGTCAAAAGGCAACTGTGCGGGTGGTATTGCACGGTAGGTCAGAAGATTCGCACTTCGTAGAACTTTGGTTGAATCATGATATTGTGGTTGGAACACCTCGGTGGGACGGTGAAACGGAGCTTGTTTCTGAAAATCTGCAGGTTGCACAATCTTATCTAAAAAATGGTAGAAATACGATTACCTTGGTGATGCCTTCTGCGGGACAAGCATTAGATCTCGTCATGTTGAACTGGATTGAAATTGATTATTGGCGCACGTATGAAGCACACGACAATGTGCTACCTTTTTCTATAACACCACTACCAGATGACGAAACCAGGCATGTAAATCCTAATTTTAAAGTGGAGTTGCTGAACTTTACCGATCCCAACATCAATATATATAGTGTTGATGGGACACGTTACGTCGGTTTAGCACCAATGGAAAATGAAGACAATCCGGGTGTGTATTCAGTAGCGTTTCAATCTTCGCGTATCGGTAGTGTACCACAATACAATTCAGATGGAACGCTCAAACACAACACGGATACCCAATATATTGCACTCACTAACAACCAATACCTAACACCTGTAGAAATCATAAAAGACACACCATCCGATTTACGTGGACTGCACAACGGTGCAGATTATATCATTATCACTGATACAGAATTTGTGCGCGATGTACAACCGCTTGCGAACTTCCGCAGACAACAAGGGCTGCGGTCAAAAGTTGTAACAGTGGAAGATATATATGATGAATTCAGTCACGGCATAAATAATCCGTATGCCTTGCGAGATTTCCTCAAGTACGCTTATGAAAATTGGCAGTCTCCAGCACCTACTTATGTGCTCTTGATGGGTGATGCAAACCCAAAAGAGAGAACCAGTTTTGTACCTACGATTCAAGTACAAGTGCCTGGATACGGTTCATCTGCAAGCGATCACCAGTACGTTACCTTGAAAGGAAACGATAGTTTTCCAGAAATGCTGATCGGTAGAGTGCCCGCGAATAATAGTGTTGACGCGCGAATATTTGTAGAACGCGCCATCAACTATGAGACAACAAACGAAATAGGTCCCTGGCACAAACGCATCTTAATGCTTGCAGGTTCAACCAATGACTTTCACTTCCAAACAGACACGCTTACGGAAGAATACAGTCTCAATGAAATGTATGAAAATATACCTATCTATGCCCCTGCAACTGCTGAAGAAGAAATTAACTTAGGGGAAGGAACAACACCTGTTGGTCGAAAGGTTATAGATGGTTTCAATGATGGGGCGATTCTTGTCAACTATGTTGGACATGGTGCTGGTGGTGTATTAGCTTCAAGTCGTATGATGGGGTTGCAGGATCCACACCAGAACTTAACGAATATTTCGCAGCTGCCTTTTATGCTAAGCATGACCTGTTTTACTGGTGAATTTGATAGTCCGTCGGGATGTCTCGCTGAAGAGTTACTGCGCTCAGAAAGTGGGGGTGCCATCGCTGTTGTCGGTGGGACAAGTATAGGACTCTTACTGCAAGATCACATACTGAATAAAAAGATTTTTAATGTTATTTTCAAAGAGAAAACACAGCACGTAGGTGCTATTCTTGCTAAGGCAAAAACACAATTCTTGATTGACTTACCAGGATACCCCGATATTGCAGAAGTATTTACGCTTTTCGGTGATCCTGCAACGCAGTTGAGATTGCCACACAAACAGTACCATTTGAACATAGATACGGAAAAGGTCCTACATAGAGACGTTTTTCAATCTGGTACGTTACTGTCAATTTCTGGTACATTTCCTAACCCCGATTTTAATGGCGAAGCAGAAATAACAGTGCTTCCGAAACCGATAGACAGAAGGGGTAAGAAGAGACGCTCAGAATACCGTTCTTCTGATACCGCCCCTATCCGTGATATGGACACAACACCTCGTAAGGAAACTGTCTCAGTAGTTGATGGAAAGTTCAACGCTCAAATTGAAGTGCCTTATAACAGTGCTTTTGAAAGTTGGAATATACGGTCTTATGCTTGGAATGGAGAAGAGGATGCAATTGGTTATTCTGCGTACAATCCCTTATCTCAATATATAGAAAATGTAAGGCATGAACCTGCCTTCGTTCCACCTGAACAACCTGTCCATGTATATGCGGATATCATCAATCAAAGTGCAATAGAAGAAATCACTCTCTATTGGAGTACACAGCTGCTTGAAGATCGTTACACAGAAGCCACAGAAATTCCATTGGTGTCTCATGAGGGAAAAACCTATAGAACGGAGCAACCTATCCCTGCCCATGAACTTGGTGATTTGATAGACTATTACATATTGGTGAGGCCAAAGACTGGACGTGTACATCAAACAGAGGTTGTCACCTATAGCATTGGAAGAGCTGATCTTGCAATTACAGGAAGCACACTCAGTTGGGACACTAACCCACCTTACCAACTTTCAGTACAAGTCAGAAACACAGGTACGCTTGATGTCAAAAACGTTCCTGTCAGCTTTTATTATATTTCAATAGCAGAAGATTCGGAAATTCCTGAGGTGACAATAGAGTCCCTTCAAAACACTACGCCTATCGGAGAAAATCAGGTAATACCACAAATTGCACCGGAAGGATTTGCTGTGGTAAGTGTGCCGTGGCAACCTGATCCTGGAAGATACCTTGTTGCAGTCGTTGTGGATATGCCGACTGCACAACATCCGAATGGAATAATATCTGAAGAAAGAGAGTATAATAACATCGTGTCAAGGGAATTTGTAAATAACAGAATTTTCCTTGATGCTGAAGACGCAAACAAACCGATCCAGAGTGTTGATGGATTATTCAATATTACAATTCCACGCGGGAACCTTCAAACACAAACAGTATTGACTATTGAGACAGAAGAATTAACACTAATAAATCAGCCGGATATCGCGTACGCTACGACAGAAAACGGTCTGACTCCACCGGTTGCATATAGTTTAAACTTTGCTGAACAACTTGTTGACCAGCTTGTTGTAATGACAGGAACAGCATCGTTTAAGAGAACTGTACTGGGAGACCTACATATTTATATGCTTGATGACGAAACAAAGAACTGGATCAGGATAGGAAACCAAGAAGACGATGGTGAAAACATCTCAGCAATGGTAAAATTACCGGGAACTTATGCCTTGCTTACACACACAGATTTTCAACCACCATCTATAACAGTAACCGTTGAAAATCAAGGTTTCATTGACGGTGATTACATTTCTGATACACCGTCAATTTCTGCCAGAATAGAGGACGCAAATGGGATTGATCCTCGTGCAGAGAATATCATTCTCACAAGGAACGGTGAACGAATTCCACAAGATGAGTACACAATATCCACATCACCTGTGAACAGCAATATTCTTCTCATTACCTATTCACCGACTGATGCCTTGGAAGCAGGTGAGTATCGTATTCGGTTACAAGCACATGATGCAAACGGAAATGAAGGGGATGCTGGGTTAACTGCGAATGTCGCTGGTGGTTTTCAGATTAAAAACATCGCTAACTTTCCTAATCCATTCCGTCCTGGAACAGGTTCTGGTAAAGGCACAGATTTCGCTTATTATCTTACTGATGGTGCAGATAAAGTGACTCTGAAGATATATACACTTACGGGGAAACTTATCACAACTATTGATACACTTGATGCGTCAACATCATACAACGAGTATCACTTTGATGGGTTAGATGCTGACGGTGAACCGCTCGCGAACGGTGTCTATATCTACAAATTCACTGCCACCAAAGGCGATGATCGCGTACAAAAGGTTGGTAAAATCGTGGTGCTTAAATAAAACAAGCAGAATCCATTACTATTAAACCTCACGGTTATACACCAAAATATCGTACTTTTTGTCTCTATACGAAAAATGATTTTTAAACCTTCCCTCACAGACAAATCCTGCTGCTTCTAAGATTTCTGCCTTCTTCTTAGCAGTACTATCAATATAACATTGAACTTTCAACTCAGGAAAGTTCACAGCAGAAAGTAGATTAGGAACAGATTCAACAAAGTTCGGATGAAAAAACAGGTCAAGAAGTGCAATGCTCTGACGCCAACGGTTATCTCTATGAACCGTTGCCCAACCGACTATTGTGTCGTTCTTTGAGACTAACAGTTTTGCGTCGTCGTAAATTTCATCGGTTTCCAACACGTTTTTGAAGGTCAGAAAAGGTCCTTCAAGATTGGAAGGTCCATATAGGTTCCATATAAGACTACGAAGTATATCGCCTTGTACCAACCCAGACAGTGCAGTCAACTTAGGCCAGTCGTGCCATTCAACAGATTTCGGTTCTGCTGATGTGGTGCCAAAGTATGATTCCTCAAAATCGTCTTTCACATGATACTGCATAAAACCCAACTTTGGAATGACGCTTTCAAATCCAAAACTTTGATATATATGATATGGATGACTATCGTAACCAGTTCCAAGGTAAAGTGCACGTCCCTTGCGTTGGTGAAAATGCTCCATTTGATATGCCATAACACCTTTACATGCGCCTTTTCTCCGCTGCTCTGGCAATGTAAAAACATGACCTAATATGCCTATCCCTTCATGTTCAACCGTCATTATGTTAGTGATTATCTTTCCATCAACTTTACCCACATAGAAACGGGTTTCTAACGCATCAAGCGATTCCACAACGCATCTGTCAATGTGCCATTTGAAGTTCCCCGGTTTGTGCCCAAGAAATTGCTTTATCTCTTCTGCATGCGGTTCATCAGGCGCATTAATCATTCCAACTTCCATGTGTTCACCTGATTTTAGGACTGTGTTTCCTAATGTGTCATACATATCTTCTTTACATCCAATAAATATTAATATTTGACAAAATATTTACATTATCATATACTTAAAACAGTTAGGTGTCAAGAGCGGATATTGCAGGTTTATTCAGTTTTCCTAATTATTGGATTTTTGAAATAGAAACCCCGCGGTAGGAGCGACCTCCCGGTCGCGATTTTCTCAGGAAACGGGTAAAATGGGTAAAACTGAATAACCCTTCGGATATTGACACCATATAAGTATATAGTAACATACTGGTAAGAACTGAAACGGAGTTGATATGGATATAGAACAGACGCTGATTCTGGTGAAACCCGATGGAGTTCAACGGGGTCTTGTTGGAGAGATTATTTCCCGTTATGAACGAAAAGGACTAAAGCTGATCGGATTGAAATTATTGTTACTTCCACATGCGAAAGCAGAGGAACTCTATGCTATACATAAGGGACGGCCATACTATGATCGACTCATTGAATTCATGACGGAATCCCCTATTGTAGCAATAGCTGTTGAGGGAGAAAATGCAATTCAGTTAGTCCGTTTAATAAACGGCGCAACCGACCCACTGAAATCTGCACCGGGTAGCATACGCGGAGATTTTTCAAACCACATCACCTATAACCTTGTGCATGCATCAGATTGTTTGGAGAACGCCAAACAGGAATTAACGATTCTGTTTTCCCCAGAAGAATTCTGCTAATTTCTTACAATAGTTATTATTTTAACGTTTTTTGTTCATTAAATAACAGGACTTACGCACCCAACGGTAGGCGTGCTTTGTAAGCGCGCCGGAACCCTAAAAAATGCTGTAAATTACATCGTTTTCGTCTTAATTCTTGATTGGATCGTGAAAACTGCGTAAGTCCTGAATAATTAGTATTCCATGTCGTTGTAATATGTTTAGTTTGATAGAGTAAATATATACAGTGACATCACTATAATAAAGAGGATTTGCTTAAGATTTTATTTTATTATATTTGCAAGTCATGAATTCTGTATTCTATGACAATATATTTAGGAGGTTTATTATGATTATTATTAATTTACTAAGAAGACAACATCAAGATAAACAGTTTGGACGATTCACTTTTATAATGATGTTTCTTATTCCAATACCTTCGCCAAAAATTAGTTGAATAAAATGGGCTTTTGTCCTATAGTGTTTACACTGTAATAACAAAACAAAAGGACAAATTCCCATGTTAGAAATTATAGCACTTTTCTCAATTCTTAATCCATGTATTTCAAAAACAACGATCCATCAGTTATGTCAAGTTGTATTCGCACTGCTTGCGATGACAGGACGGGTCACCATGTTAAATATCTCTCGTTGGACATTAAAAGGAGGTAGTTACCGCACTATACAACGCTTTTTCAACACAGTTCTTCCTTGGACGACAATGTGTTGGACTTTTTTTCGCACACACTTGCTTGATCATGAGAGTGTTTATATCTTAGCAGGCGATGAAGTTGTCAGAAGCAAAGATGGAAAATGCACCTATGGTTTATCACGCTTTTTTTCCTCATTGCATGGGAAAAGCATACCCGGTTTATCGTTCTTAGCCGTGTCCTTAGTCAGTGTATCTCAGCGACGTTCCTACCCCATGGCTATTGAGCAAATCGTTCGGTGTGAAAAAACTTCAAAGCCTGCTGCCGCTCCGACTAAACAGTCAGACATCACCAACAAGACAGCAAAATCTAAAGGTGGACGTCCAAAAGGGAGCCGAAACAAAAATAAAAGAGATGTCGTTCTCAGTGATACTTTGAAACAACTTCAAACGCTGCTCAAAAAAGTGCTACAACTAATAAATAACTTGATACCCATCCGTTATTTTGTCCTGGATGGCTATTTTGGAAATAATAACGCTCTACAAATGGTAAATCAATGTGGTCTCCATCTTATTTCAAAACTACGCACCGATGCTGCGTTGCATTTTCCACCGACAACACCTTACAAGGGACGCGGACGGCGTGCGATCTATGGAGAACGTGTCAATCCACATAAGATTGATGAAAAATACTCTATTTTTACACAGACAGCGGACAATCTGAGAACTGATGTGTATCAAATGGAACTACACCACAAAAAGTTCCCCGACCCATTGAATGTCGTTTGTATCAAAAAAACAAACCTAACCACTAAACAGCAAGCTTACGTCTTATTATTCAGTTGTGATTTAGAACTTGACGCAGAAAAAATGATAGATTATTATTCGCTTCGTTTTCAAATTGAGTTCAACTTTCGTGATGCAAAACAGTATTGGGGTATGCAAGGTTTCATGAATGTAAACAAAACCCCAGTGAACAATGCAGCGAATATGTCAATGTTTATGATAAATGTAAGTGCAAAACTCTCGGAAAAATACAGATGTCAAAATCCCGTATATAGTGTATTAGATCTTAAATCGCACTACCGAGGTCTGAAATATATACACGAAATATTAAAAATACTTCCGCAAAAACCTGAACCTATTGTTATTCAGCAAATCACTGAACGCCTGAGTTCAATCGGTGCTATTCACAACACTCAAGCAAATCTTAATCCTGGATAATTGGCGAAGGTATTGTTATTCTTGGAGTTGTTTTTACTATACATGCTGCGAAAGAAGACTGCACGAACATTGAAGGGGCTGGAGCAGTCCCAATTGTTGAAGTAGCTGAAGAAGACCCAACTGTAGCAAATGACTATGATACGGTGGTTGAAGAAGATGATCGTGACGGTGTCGTCTATCTGTCAGTCATTGGTGGTAGCCAACCAGAACCGAATGCATGTGGACTTAACCCGAAAAACCCCGTAGGGGAATGGACAGGTTGGGGCGGTCCACTCAACTTTGACAATGTGACTATCGGTGAAGGTGAAACTACCCGAAACCATATCGTCATAGGTGGAACATACTTTGAGCGCGGTTTCGGTGCACACGCAATTGCTACCTTGGTCTATGATTTAACCGGTGGTAATTACGCCAGATTTGAAGCGTATGTCGGCATGTCAGATGAGAAAGATCCAACAGGATGTAATCATGGCGGCACATCAAACTTTGTTTTTTCAATTGATGGAACAGAGGTTGCTGCAACTGATACCTTCGCTGGCACAGTGGGTGGTGTGAATGTTGATGCGTTCAAAGTTGAATTTGATATTCCAGCAGGTGCTTCAGAACTTACTATTGTTATGGGTGATGGTGGTGACGGTAATGGCTGTGATCATTCCGCAATTGGGGATGCTAAACTCTTGTCTGGACAAACCCTTGCAGTTGAACCTGCAAACAAACTCCCAACAATTTGGGGGCATCTGAAATCCCAATATTAAGATTGATTTGATTAGTGGAAAATAAAAATCAGTCATTTTCCCAATCCTGCTGCAGTCAATACAAAATTTATGTTGACTGCAGCAGGATTTTTCTTGCAATTCATTTTATTATACCACAGGACTTACGCATCCAACGGTAGGCGCGCTTTGTAAGCGCGCTGGACTTACGCATCCAACGGTAGGCGCGCTTTGTAAGCGCGCTGGACTTACGCATCCAACGGTAGGCGCGCTTTGTAAGCGCGCTGG
The DNA here is from genome assembly GCA_963663765.2 of Candidatus Poribacteria bacterium. Taxonomy (GTDB): domain Bacteria; phylum Poribacteria; class WGA-4E; order WGA-4E; family WGA-3G; genus MSPOR6. The sequence continues at coordinate 1,482,691 of CAXXUA010000005.1, forward strand.
AAACTTAAAAAACACTGAATATTACATCATTTTCATCACAATTCTTGATTAATTCATGAAAATTGCGTAAGTCCTGATACCAGATATTATAAACCCATTAAAGCAATTGAATTCCTGCCATGGTTATGATAAAATAACAATAGAACATATATCTATACTAAGGAGTTAGCAAATGCCCCAAGACTCTCATAATTTATTCAACACACTCCGAACTTTAAAGAGCGGTGTCTCTGATTATACATACTATTCCCTTCCAGCATTAGCAGAAATAGGTAAGGGGGAAATGCAAACTTTACCAGTCAGTATCCGTATTCTACTTGAATCGTTATTACGGAATTACGATGGACATCAAATCACAGAACAAGACGTTGTCAATTTAGCGAATTGGGACGCACAAAACCCAAAGGCAACGGAAATTCCTTTCAAACCTGCCCGCGTGGTTGCGCAAGATTTTACTGGCGTTCCACTCGTCGTTGATATCGCTGCGATGCGGACTGCAGTTGCAGAACTCGGCGGTGATGCACAGAAGATTGAACCACTTGTACCTGTGGACTTGGTAATTGACCACTCTATACAGGTTGATGCTTACGGTTCAGAAAACGCTTTTCAGTTTAACACCCGCAAAGAGTTTGAACGTAATAAGGAACGTTATGAATTTCTAAAGTGGGGACAACAAGCGTTTGAAAAGTTCAACATCATTCCGCCATCTATCGGTATAGTGCATCAGGTGAATCTGGAATACCTTGCACAAGTTGTCATGACAGAGGAAGGAATTGCATATCCAGATACCGTTGTCGGTACTGATTCGCATACGACCATGATCAACGGATTAGGCATAGTCGGTTGGGGTGTTGGTGGCATTGAAGCAGAAGCAGCAATGTTGGGACAACCAGTGTATATTCTAAGTCCTGCAGTACTTGGGGTACACATGACAGGACAACTTCAAGAAGGAGTTACAGCAACGGATTTGGTTTTGACTGTAACCCAAAGGCTTAGAGCAGCTGCAGTTGTCGGAAAATTTGTTGAGTTCTTCGGTGAAGGTGTCCAGGCACTTGCTTTACCTGACCGTGCAACACTCTCAAACATGTGTCCTGAATACGGTGCAACGATCGGATTCTTCCCCCCTGACGTTGAGACGATAAATTATCTTCGTCTAACTGGAAGGGATGAAACACATGTTGACTTTGTTGAAGCATATCTAAAAGCACAAGGCTTGTTTGGAATACCGATGCCTGGAGAGGTAGAATACTCCGATGTGTTGGAGATTGATCTCAGTGAAATTGAACCGAGTATCGCTGGACCGAAAAGACCCCAAGACAGAATAGCTTTGTCAGATGTCAAAGAGACTTTCAATGAACTCCTTACACGTCCAGTTGCGGAAGATGGATTTGGTGTAACTAAGGTATCAAGCGATGATACCATCAATCATGGGTCAGTTGTGATTTCAGCGATCACCAGTTGCACAAATACGAGCAATCCCTCTGTTATGATTGGGGCAGGACTGCTTGCAAAAAAAGCGGTTGAGAAAGGTCTACGTGTTCCTGATTATGTCAAAACAAGTTTAGCACCAGGGTCGCGGGTCGTAACGGCTTATTTACAGAATACGGGTTTGCTGCCCTACTTGGAGAAGTTAGGTTATAATGTCGTAGGATATGGTTGCACTACATGTATCGGGAACAGCGGTCCGCTCAACGAGGTCGTCCAAGAGGCGATTGACGCTGAAAATCTTGTGACTGCAAGTGTTTTGAGTGGAAACAGGAATTTTGAGGCGCGCGTGCATCCAGAGATAAAAGCCAACTTCCTTATGTCACCACCGCTTGTCGTTGCGTATGGACTCGCAGGACGCATTGACATTGATCTTGCGACAGAACCCATCGGACATAACGATGCTGGCGAGTCTGTTTACTTACGAGATATTTGGCCATCGCGAAAGGAAATTGCTGATATGATTGGTGCTGCCGTTGACCGCAAAACATTCAAGGAGATGTATGAATCTATAAGCAATCAAGCACCAGAATGGGAAGAACTCGCGGGTGCAACAGGAGTGCTTTATCCGTGGAACGAAAGGAGCACTTATATACAGCATCCGCCTTTCTTTGAAGATTTTTCTCGCGAACCAGCATCGATTGCGGACATCACAGATGCAAGAATACTTGGTATTTTCGGTGATTCTGTCACGACAGACCACATCTCGCCTGCAGGTGCAATCGCGGCGGTGAGTCCAGCAGGTACGTATCTACAGGAACGTGGTGTTGATATTTTGGATTTCAATACCTACGGTGCAAGACGCGGAAATGACCGAGTCATGAGTCGAGGTACATTTGCGAACCGCCGCGTCCGTAACCTGATGACACCTGATGTTGAAGGTGGATGGACGGTTCAATACCCTGATTGTACGCAGACAACTATTTACGAAGCAGCTCTACATTATCAAGAAAATGCTATTCCTACCGTTATTTTTGCTGGACAGGATTACGGAATGGGGAGTTCACGGGATTGGGCTGCAAAGGGACCAAAACTCCTTGGGGTCAAAGCAGTCGTCGTAGAAAGTTATGAACGTATCCACCGCAGCAACCTCATCGGTATGGGTATTTTACCACTGCAGTTCAAAAATGGAGAAAATGTGCAGACGCTCAAACTTGATGGTAGTGAGATTATCAGTATCACTGGCTTCGCAGATGATTTGCAACCCGGCCAATCAGCATCAATGAAGATTATCAGAGCAAACGGTGACACACACACAACAGAATTACTCATCCGGATTGATTCCCCTGTAGAGGTGGAATATTACAAAAATGGCGGGATTCTGGATTATGTGATTCGGAATTTCTTGTCTGCATAGTTGTATGCAAATTTATCAGAGATAACAAAGAAGTCTCTAGACCGTATCTCATAAATCACTTGTAGGAGCGGGTCTCCCTGTCCGTTTAGAAGAACCCTTTCTATATTTAGGGACGGAGATGACCTCGACCCTACGATGAAGGTGTGATATTTTGAAAAAGATTAGATAAATGATTTATGAGATATACTGTAAACATTGTGTAATGATCTGATACCAATTCTGATTATTTTTTTATCATTCTTGCGTAGGTCGGGTAGATGTACGAAACCCGACATGATAGCCGCCATCCATACATGTCCAAATTAACGCTAAACGGACGTATGGCATCTGTCGGGTAAGGTGCCGCTATCTAACCTACGAAAACAGATATATTATAAGATAAAAATGGTATAAACATTGCTGCTCAGATAGATTTGGTTTGAAAATAGGAGTACATAGATGAAACATCAAAATATTTCATTTTGCCAGTTACCTCAGATAGTATTTGTAATAATCCTTTTATTTATTTCGGCGAGTAGTGTGTTTGCTCAGAATATTCCAGATTTCGTTAAGAAAGCGGTAGATAGTACTGTGTACTTAGAGATGCAGGATAAAGATGGAAATCCTCTTGGCACTGGTAATGGTTTTTTTGTTGCACCTAACCTAATAGTAACCAACCCTCAGATTATTGAAGGTGCCGCATCTGGGACAGTGACATTACTTGGTCGCCCCTTGAAATATGAAATAGAAGGTATTACAGCAGCTGACGAGGAGAATAACCTTATTATACTAAAAACTGCTATGCCTCTTATCAATCCTCCCGCTATCAGTAATAGTGATGTTGTCAAGAGTAATGATATTGTTTACATCACTGGTAGTAAGAAAGGGATGAGTGGTACGATGTCAGACAATGTCATTATCAGTCTTAACAAAGGTAAAAATGACAAATGGTTCCAGGTAAAAAACCAAATTTTTCCAGGAAGCAGCGGTGGTCCTGTTCTAAACGCTAATGGTGAAGTAATCGGTGTTTTTTATTTTTCAATTGAGATAAAACAGAGGGGTAATTTTGTCATTCCTTCCAATTATCTAAAGCAACTGATTGCACGATCCACACAAGTGAGACCTATATCAGATTGGCAACAAATTATATCCGTAGAAACCTACTTCAGATGGGGTTATATAAACTATGCTCTGAGAGACTTTAAAGAAGCAATCGCAAATTATACAAAAGCTATTGAATTAAAACCAGATTATCTAAATGCCTACATCAATCGTGGTATCGCGAGAGATCAACTAAAACTGCATGCTGATGCAATATCAGATTATGATACAGTTATTCGTTTAAATCCTGATGATTTAATTGCCCACAACAACCGTGGGATTTCTAAAGCTAACTTAGGACGATATGATGATGCAATCAAGGATTATGATAAAGTAATACAAATAGATGACAAATTTCTCGCTGCTTACGGCAACCGTGGACGTGCTAAAACAGCTTTAGGACAGTTTTCAGACGCTTTGTCTGATTATAACACCGTACTTCGTTTGAGGCCAGATGATATCATAGTCTTCTACAATAGGGGAGATCTGTATTACAAAATGAAAAAATATGAAGATGCTATATCTGATTTTAGTAAAGCGATTTTGCTAAAACCGGGTTACATCATGGCATATTATGGACGAGGATTAACGAAAGAAGCTATGGAGCGTAATATAGAGGCGAAGCTTGACTTCCAGTCGGCATTAGAAATTGTAGAAGATCGAGAAGTTGAATTAAAAACCAAAATTGAGAAGGCATTACAACGTTTAGAATAGTTGTGCTATGGTAAAGTTTAAAAGTAATTATACAGTCACGTCCCCGGGAAGCCGAATATTCCAGTCCTCACCGATGTTGAGCATATAATTAATTCAATAGTTAACATAAATCCAAGCAGGTGAAAATGAAGGAGAATTTTGAACATGGTAGAAACACTTGAATCTTTAGCCAAAAGATTAGATCAAATGGAAATTGCATTAGAGGACATAACACACCAACTTTCTCACCTTGTTGATGCTTTGAAGCTGGATGTCCCTGAAAATTGCAATGTATCCACCGAGGAATACACCAATAATAAGGTGAACAAGAAAGAGGCAACTAAAATTATTAATGAACTTCTTGAAAAAATGGGAATTGCCGACGTAGAACCGATTCCTATTGAGGAGGTACGCAAAAGTATGTCAAGCCGCATTCGCGCGGCGGATAATGAATTTAGCAGAGCGATTATTGAAGAACGTGAGAACTAACCGTGCATTATTTCTACTTTGATGCAAGCGCACTTGTCAAGCGGTATACCGAAGAGTTTGGCAGCGATAAAGTTGATTACCTTTTTATTAATGCGCCTTTTAATCGGCTAAGGTGTCTGACTATTGGTGTAGCAGAAGTCTTCTGGGTATGTATTCGTAAGAAAAACGATGGGCGTATTACACAGCACGAATTTACCCATGCAGTTGCAAACCTAACCCGTGAGGTAATCTCGTACACGTCTGATTTTCATATAGCACCTGTTCCAGACTCACTTGTTTGGACATCGTTAAATTTAGTTGAAACATACTCCATTAACAGCGTTGATGCGATTGTGTTAGGTTCCGCCATAGAAACTGCAATGGAACTTAATAGTACAGATGATACGCTTGTTCTTGTAGCATCCGATCAACGCCTATTGCGAGCTGCAAGACATGAACGACTGTTAATTTTCAACCCTGAAATTGACTCGGAAAAAACTTTAATGGCATGGTTGGATGCACCATAGTACACAATACCGCATACTTTAATATATTTCTTTAGAAGAATTTATTATGAACATTCAACATCCTAATAGTGACTATGTTTACAACGCGTTGTTACGATACAATTGCCTTCCTATAGGTAAAAAACATCCAGATAATATACCTTTCAAGGCTTTTTCCACTGCAGATTTTACACCTGATATTGCAAATGAATTACTTGAAGTATATCAAAGACAGGACTTACGAACCGAACGGTAGGCGGGGAATGTCTAAATGGCATTCATACCGTTGATTTGGTGCTTTGTAAGCGCGCTGGAAACCCAAAAAATGCTGAAAATAACATCATTTTCGTCGTAATTCTTGACTAAAGCATGAAAACTGCGTAAGTCCTGAAAGAAAAAGAAATGAAATAGAGAAAGTTACAGGTTATGATCAAATTGAATATCATGCTACTCGATTTAACCTTGTAACTCGACTTTTTCATATACCACATCCCTCTCCTTACGCACGTCTATGCAAAAGCATATCAAACCACTGGGATAAACTATCAAATATATGTGAAAATCCTAATAGCCGCGAAAAACCGGGAAAATATAATAGACATTATAATGTCTATTAATACTACAATCGCACCTGATTCTTATTATCAGTGTGATCGGTACTGGATTCTACTTCATGAATTAGTGTCAGACTGTCCAAAGTTCAAACGTTACCTATGTGATTCTGGATTAAAATTTCTGAAAGGGAAAAAGTGCGATTTATACAGTCAATAGATTCGAAGAATTAACTTTTGAGTTAATCCTGTAACCCAAAATATTGGAACATGCAATATACTCCAAGACGACTACTCTCAATCACAATAATCCTCATATCCCTCACCATCGGATGTACTCAGGAGAGAAACAAAGACATTGGAACTGTGATTACGCCAGAGGAAGATATGATAGAAACACTTATCATCGGACCCTATAGGACAGATTGTGTTGGTGCGTTCCCACAGGAATGTTATCTTGAATACAACGAAGAAGCAGGGAAATGGCATTTTTTCTATGATGGTATTCAAGGATTTGACTATGAAGAAGGTTTTATCTGGACACTAAAGGTCAGTCTGCACGAACGTCCTGAAGAGATTCAGGATGTCGGACGGTATGAATATCGACTGGTAGAGGTGTTGAAGAAGGAGGAAGCATCGGTTGATGAACGACCGCCGCGAAATCCTACTACAGATTAGGTGTGCCTTGTCAAATACACAAAAAACTACAATTTAAGAGAAATTGCTGCTTCTTATTGTAAATGAGTTTTGTATACTCGCTTTTGAAGGATGCATGCAGTTGTATCATCAGAAAAAAAACTCTCACAAGAGAGAGATTCTACACCTAAATTGCACGCCTATGGTCGGTTATGTAACCGCATCTACTGTGTAGTATAAGTGTATAATTCTTACAAAATTCTCTATAGTTAGGCATAATTCCTAAAGAATATTTATCACAAAATCAACTAATACACAAAAAATGGTCAGGTAACAAACATGCGAAAATTAACATTACTGATATTTTCAATCACAATAATCCTCATATCCCTCACCATCGGATGTGATAGAGATGAACACATAGAAACGCTTATCATCGGACCCTATAGAACAGAATGTCCAAGTTTTTCAGGTTCAGATTGTTATCTTGAATTCAATGAAGAAGCAGAGAAGTGGCATTTTTTCTATGAAGGTATTCAAGGATTTGACTTTGAAGAGGGGTTCATCTGGACCCTAAAGGTCAGTCTGCATGAACGCGAGGAAGGAATTCAAGATGTAGGAAAGTATGAATATCGATTAGTAGAGGTGTTGAAGAAGGAAGAAGCATCTATTGATGAACGACCGCCGCGAAATCCTTTAGAAGATTAGGTATAATGCATTACCTACCGTGAATTGCTCTTAGATCCAAACGTGCATCTATATTGTCTGAAACTGCGTTTGTCCAGTCCACATCGTCCCTGCTTTGTAGGCTCATCAAAGCAACATTCACCATCGGGTTTGATAGCGAATAGTTGAGTAGAAAACTGTCCACATCCACGTCTACCATCTCCTTTGGAAAGCAGTGCTTCATAAGGTTTTGAAATACGTTGCTTGTGGTGGAACGCATTAGGACAATCCCCATATCTTGTGCGACTGCATCAGGAATGACACCTCGTTTACTGAATGTATCACAAGTGCTTTGATACATCAGGTTGTAATGGATTTGCATCATGTCAAACTCACCCGTTGCGATCAGTTGTTCTGTGCCTCCAGAAGGACCATCTGCGGAGAATCCGATAAACCTAACCTTCCCTTCCTCCTTCAGTTTAAGGTAAGTGTCTAATCCACCACCGTTTATAATCTGGCCTGCCTCTTTTTCATAGAACCAACCCCCATGAAACTGAAGGATATCAATATAATCGGTGTTGAGTCTGCGTAGACTACCTTCCAAATCTGTTGCGATGCCGTCAGGGTGATATGCTTCTGTTTTTGTTGCAAGGATGCATGCATCCCGACGATCCTTGATTGCTTTTCCGATTAATGTTTCGCTGTAACCACCGCCATAGGTCGGGGCAGTATCTATGTAGTTGATTCCAACTTCTATAGCATAATGTATCATATTTGCAATTGATATTTCATCATGTTCTGGACGAACCCTGCCGCCACCGTAACCGATTTCTGAAACACGGAGTCCAGTTTTACCGAGTGTTTGATATTGCATTGCTTGCGTTTCTCCTCTGATACATTTAGGTTGAAAGTATTATAGATAATTTATCTGAAGCTAAGGTAAGTGTTTAGACATAATCCATCCGAGAGAATTTTCTGCCATTTTTGTTTTTTGACTTAGTTCGATTGCTTCGTTTGATGCTATCTTCTCCAAATAGATCTTCTACCTTTTTGAATACGACATCCTCGTCTGCAATATTGTAATTTGTTCCGCACTTTGCGATGACTTCACCGAAACGCGGACTCAATAGACGTAAGATCAAGTGTAGTTTTCCCTTGTTGTTAAGTGCGATCTCTTTTAATGCTTTTATTTTTTCAAGATTGTTGATGTCAGCTTCTGGGATTGTTACTTCCGCGGCTGTCGTCTGTTCAATGGGAACAGTTTCTATGTCTAAAATAGTCTCTGCTTGTATCTGTCGTTCTTCTTCTTCAGTTTCGTCGTCAGAGTTCCTGTTTCTGCTATTCTGATTGATTTTGACATTCCCTTCAATCCACACGATTCTCCCTTCAAATAGGTCGCCAGCTGTTTTATATGCTTCAGGAAATACGACGATTTCTATAGAACCTTCAAGGTCTTCAAAACCGATGACCGCCATGGAGTCTCCTTTCTTTGTGGTAAGGTTTTTTACGTCAGTAATCATTCCTGCTACAGAAACTGTGGACTCAATTGGGTGTGCACCAAGTGTTCGAGTGCTTGCTGTTGTGTAGTATTCTATAATGTCCGTATATTCTTGTAGCGGGTGTCCGGAGACATAGAAGCCGAGTTGTTCCTTTTCACGTTTTAGTCGTTCCAAAGGATCATATTCTGCTGTTTCTGTAAGAACCATTTCTGTAGTTGATATGTCAGCGGTGTCCTCAAATAGGTTCATCTGTCCACGTTCTCGTTGTGCTTGTGCAGTTTGTGCGACTTTCAGAACACTTTCCAGATTTTCAAGAAGTTGTGCTCGGTGTCCATCAAGTAAGTCAAAAGCACCGCACAGAATCAATGCTTCAATGGCACGTTTATTCACGACTTTTGAATCTACCCGTTCACAGAAATCTTGTAGTGATGAGAATGAACCGCCTTCCTCACGAGCAGCTACAATTGCATCTATTGCCGCTTCACCGACACCTTTCACTGCGACAAGACCGAAACAGATATCATTGCTATCTACCGTGAACTTCTTGTTACTGCTGTTCACGTCTGGTGAAAGCACATTGATCTCAACGCCAAGGTAATCAGCGAGTTTGCTGCAATCTGAACGGTATCGTGTGATTTTGTCGGAGTCTCCTGCTTCTCCTGTCATCATAGCCGCCATGAATTCGCGTGGATAGTGTGATTTGAGATACGCCATGCGATAAGCCAACATTGCATAAACAACAGAGTGTGATTTATTGAACGCATATCCACTGAAAGGTTCAAGTAAATCGTAAATTTCCTCAGCCGCATTCTTAGTTATTTCATTCTTGAGCGCACCTTCAACGAATTTCTCCCGCTGTGCTTGTAGCAGCTCTGGATTTTTCTTACCCATTGCAGAACGGAGTACGTCAGCTTCACCAAGTGTGAAACCTGCCAAGTCCCTTACAATTTGCATGACCTGTTCCTGATAGACGCACACCCCATAAGTGTTTTTGAGTGCGTTTTTAAGCAGTGGGTGTTTATATGTTACCTTTTCTAACCCGTTTTTTCGATCGATGAACTGCTGTGCCATGCCGCTTTCTAAGGGACCTGGACGATATAGCGCTGGAATTGCACAGAAATCTTCAAAGTTGTCTGCTTTCAGTTGTGTCACAACCCTATACATTCCTGGAGATGTTTCCAATTGGAACAACCCCGCAAGTAAACCTTTGCTAATCAGCGAGAAGGTTTTTTCATCGTCAAAAGGTATATCTTCTAATTTGATTTCCTTGTTATGATTTTCCTTAATCATTTGAAGGCAGTCATATATTTCTGTAAGTGTGCGCAAACCGAGGAAATCAAATTTGACCATTCCAACATTTTCAACTGTTTTACCTTCATACTGTGTTGCAACTTGATCATGTTTATCCTTGAAAAGTGGTGCGAAATCAGTTAGGGGACCGTTGGAAATAACAATTGCACATGGATGACAAGAAACGTGGCGTTTCATACCTTCAACGGCTCTGCTTAGATCGATCAATTCCTTGTATTCTGTTTGTTCGGAAAGCGTTTGCAATTCGGGTACTTGTTCCAAAGCCTCATCAATTGTAATATTAAGTGTATTCGGAATCAGTTGTGTTAATTTGACAACATTATCAAGTGGGACATCAAGCGATCGACCCACATCTTTGATTGCTCCCTTTGCTTTCATTGTAGAAAATGTGGCGACTTTACCAACAGATTCATGCCCATATTTATTGACAAGATATTCAATAACATGGGCTCGTGCGTGATCTACGAAATCAATATCAATATCAGGTGGACTTATTCGTTCAAGGTTCAAAAACCGTTCAAAAATACATCCATAATCCATTGGATTGAAAGTAATAACATCAAGGGCGTAAAGCACAAGGCTACCGGCAGCAGAACCGCGTGCAGAAAGCGGATAGCCTTGTGCATTAGCGTATTTGACGTAATCCCATACAATAAGAAAATAACCTGGGTAACCTGTCTTATTAATTATATCAAGTTCATGATTCAATCTATCTTGAACATCTGTAGCGAGTTCTCCATCTAATTTTTCACGTAGCCCTTTGTGACAAAGTTCTTTTAGGTAACTCTCATTTGTATATCCTTCTGGCACCTCGTATTTTGGCATAACGCTCTCGCCATAATCAAGCTTAAGATCACACCGTTTTGCAATTTCAAGTGTGTTGCTAATAGCTTCAGGCGGGTAATCCTTAAGAACTTCACGCATTTCGTCAATGTCTTTAAAATAGAAATGATTGTCAAATTGCATCCGATCAGTTTCTTTGACAGTTTTCTTGGTTTGAATGCAAAGCAGCACATCATGCATATGGTGGTCTGATTTTCGCAAGTAGTGACAATCATTTGTACCAACAAGTGGAAGGTCAAATTCTTGTGCTAACTCTACCATTATGGGGTAAGCTTGTTGTTCTTTGTCAATGTAATGGTTCTGTACCTCAACATATAGGTTATTGGGTCCCATAATGTCAATCAGAGTTTTGAAGTTTTGGATACCCTCCTCTCGTCTATTTGAGCATAAGAGTTGCGGTACTTGTCCTTGGATACAACCCGTAAAAGCGATAATTCCTTCGCGATGTTCTCGTAGAATTTCCATGTCAATGCGAGGTTTACTATAGAAACCTTCTGTGTAACCTAACGATACCAATTTAATAAGGTTTTTGTAACCAGCAGCGTTTTCTACCAACAGCGTTAAATGGTATGGACTCCCTTGTTCTTTACCGCGTTTGTGCCGGTCACCAGGGGCGACATAAACTTCGCACCCAACAATGGGGTTTACACCAGCCTCTTTTGCTTTCGTATAAAACTCCCATGCGCCGAACATATTCCCATGGTCGGTGAGTGCAACAGCAGGTGCGCTATTCTCTATTGCCCACTGTATCATATCCGTAATGCGACATGCTCCATCAAGCATGCTATATTCACTGTGGTTGTGTAGATGGACAAATTCGGAAGACATGGATTCTCCTAATGTATGTTATATTTCTAATGTATCTTACGATGGAATAATGGTTCAGATTTCAATATTTTTTCAGATGTAATTATAGCAGAATAATGGTAAATTTTCACTACGAAATATTAGGCAGGTTGATTTTGTTTTCCGCATTTTAGCTGTTTCCTGAGAAAATCGCGACCGGGAAGTCGTTCCTACCGCGGGGTTTCTTTAATGAACTGACTTTCAACAAAGTTGCATCGTGACAAATTGAATGCCTCTGTTTACACATCATCTTCATTTGACACAGGGTTATTCAGTTTTCCTAATTTTTGGATTATTGAAAAAGAAACCCCGGTAGGAGCGACCTCCCGGTCGCGATTTTCTCAGAAAAAAGCTAAAATACCTAAAACTGAAAAACCCTGCATTTGACATTTTGTATTTTTTATGGTATTGTATTATTGAATACTCAATGGAAATTGCGATTGTCAACGAATTGTCTTAGACGTATGTATAGAGAAAAATTATGAATATCCTGTCCATATTATCAATCTTGAGGAGGTACACAGAAGGTTTTATGAAGAATCTCACAATTATCCCAATAATTCTAATTTTATTTATTTGCTTTGCATGTGAAACTGAACAGAAAGGTCCCAGTCATTTGGACGTAGGCACATCTGAATTGAATGGTGGTCGTGTTATTGATGCGATAAAAAATCTGAAACAGGCAGAAAAAAAAGAAGCGGATAAAGATGAATCACGTGCATTGCTTGTCATAGCATATTCGCATGCACTTAGTCCAAAAAGTTCAAATGCAGCAAAAACACAAAGGGTTGAACCCGAATACAAAAAGGAACGTGCTGAAAGAATCGCTGCTTTGAACACAGCTGAGATTAACAAAATGATTGAACATCTCAGTAAAAAGCAGTCAGTTTTTCAAGCAGATGGATTTCAAGCATTAGTTGATAAAGGAACAGACGCTGCAGTTGTATTAATTGAACAGATTGTAAATGGCACGTATCCAGAGGCACAACATCATTTTATATCTACTATTGTAAAAATAGGGGCTGATGCGGTTGATCCAATTTTGAATAAAGTCACCGATACCGCTGTTTCTGATGAAGCGAAGATGAAACTCATTCACATGCTTGGGGAAATTGGTGATAAGAAGGCTGTTGAAAAATTAACATCAATGGACGTGTCAACAATGAGTCTTGCTCTCAAAATGGAACTTTTCACGACCCTATATAGACTTGGAGAAAAGGGGTATAAATCTGAGATCCTTGCTGGTCTAAAGGCGAATGAAGTGGAAGTGCGCAGAGCAGCTGCAAAAGCGATGGCAAACCTTAAAGATGTGAATACCAGAATCCTTATTGATACTCTTAAAGACACCGATTCTCAAGTTGTCACGGATATTACAAAAGCACTCTCTATCCATAAAACTAAAGACGCTGTTGATGCTTTAGTAAATGTCTTCAAGGGTGAGTATAGTGCGGAAGCAAAAAGTGCGGTTTTGAAAACACTCACTACTTATGCAGAAGCAGGAAGTGGTCTCACAAAAGGGTTAGCGAGAAAACTATCTCTGCTACTTATTAACAAAGAAATTAGTGATTCAACAGATCGCGTTCGTCTTGTACAGTTTTTGAAGCACAGTATTATGGTAAAGCAACTCAAAGCCGCGAAGTTACTTGATGACCTTGATGTAAAACTGTACGATTATCTTGAAAAAGAGGAAGAGGCTAAGTTCGTTAAAACCGAACTTAGTGAACTTCTGAATAAAATAAAGAAATAGTGTATAGGTTGTTTTTCTGTTTCAAGTTATAATTTTTCGGATCTCTTTCATATAAAATAACCTAAGTTTCTACCTACAAAACTTAGACTTGGAAACACCATGTAATATCAAAAAATGCTGATAAATTACCTATATTTTGAAACACAAACTTTATGAAGAATAATAAATAAATGAGGTAATACTATCCAACCCAACCTTTGTAGGCGGGGAATGCCTAAATAGCATTCATACCCCGGGGAATGCCTAAATGGTATTCATACCCGGGGAATGCCTTAATGGCATTCATACCCGGGGAATGCCTTAATGGCATTCATACCGTTGATTTCTTGATTTCTTGATTTCTTGATTTGGTGCTTTGTAAGCACGCCTACCGGGTGAAAAATATTTATTACCGACTTAATAAATTAATCTTCATCTGGAGCAAAGAAAGTTTCTGTTTTGGTCGTTGAGTCTTGATTTGACCTTCCCAAACACGTCCAGAATGTCACTCCTACCTTAAGCAACATATTTTAGTATGTGTGCTTAATCAACAATTATGGTGAAATTTGAAAATAAGTTTACATTTCTACAATTTGCAATATTTGCTGTCATGTCAGTATGCTATTCATTTATTTATTTGGTAGGAGCGACCTCCTGGTCGCGACTGTTTTGATACATGGTCCCTGTACGGTCGTGACCCGGGGAATGCCTAAATGGCATTCATACCGTTGATTTCTTGATTTCTTGATTTCTTGATTTCTTGATTACTTGATTTGGAGGTCGCTCCTACCAACGCAGGGTACGGTCCCGACTGGGAGGTCGCTCCTACCTGGGCAAGTGTGTAATTAATTCCATAATTTACCATAAATACCTATGCTAAAAATTTCTTGACACAAAAAAGTATCTGTTTTATTATAAGTTTATGGTGCTGTTCTTGTATTTCTTAAGTATAGGAGACTATTTTATTTCGCACCAAATTTCGTATTTATGTTGATGTTAGGAGGGAAAAACGAACGTAACATGAAAAAACTTGTAACGATATGCCTTGTTTTAGTTTGGGTTGTGTCGTTTGGCTGCAAAAAGGAAAAGATTATCCGGGATCTTCCAGAGGGAAGGAAGATGTTGTTAGGAGCAGGACTTGCGGTTGAAGCTGTAAACGTTCTTAAACTTGCGGAAATAGCAGAAAAAAATAAAAGCGAACCACGAGCTCTCTTGCTCATCGCTTATAGTCGCGCGCTTTCTAAGGAAACTCCGTTGTTGAAGAGTAAGAATTTGGAGACCGAATATAGTAACGAACGAACACTACGCATTACTGAATTGAACGCTGATGAGATAGAAGAAATCATTCAAATCCTTGATGAGAGAAGTCTTGTTCATGATGATGTTATTCAAATCCTAATTGACAAAGGCACTCCGGTCATACCCATAATATTAGATAGTTTTATACAGAACCGATATACCGAATCCTACGACGTTTTTGCGTATATCTTGACTCATATTGGTGCGAAAGGACTTGAAGACCTTTTGTCAAGTATTGAGGCAACAGAAACACCGACTTCAGTGAAGGTGCGATTAGTTCGTGTTATCGGGAATATCGGTGAAGCGGATGCCAGGGATAGGTTAGAAGCTGTTAAAAAGTCCGTTCAAGATGCTGGTTTAGACATGGAGATAAACGTTGCACTTTATCAAATTGGAAACAAAGAGTATGGAAAAAACATTGAGGAAGGCTTACAGAATAGTAACTTGGTTGCACGGCAGGCTGCAGCAAGGTCTGTGGTAATGCTTGGCCAACCCTCAACATCTGAATTAATAAAGGCACTCAAAGATGAGGATGATCAAGTTCGTAGGAGTGTTGTAAAAGCACTACAAAAACACGTTGATCCCAACGCAGTGGATAATCTGGTTGAGATTCTTACCAACGATTCTGGAGGTAGCACCAAGCAATCCGCATTGAATACATTAAATCATTATGTAGAAAAGAATATAGCAGATGGTTTGGCACCACGTTTAATCTCTTTGCTGATAGATACTGAAATTTCTGATCACGAAGATAGAATTCGCATTGCTCAGCTCCTTAATAAACCTGCATTGATTCAGCAGATTGAAGCAGCGGATCCTTATGCTAATTTACCTCACAAGCTTTATGAATACTATACAAATAAGGAAGACAATCTCTTCGTAAAATCAGAACTCACCTCGCTTCTTAATAAACTTGTGGAACCAAGTGAAGAATAAACTGATTCTTTACTGAAGTCAACTACAGTCATAATGTGTCCTCTCTGTTTGTGCCATGTAGTCTTGGTAGGAGACAAGAAACCATGCCGAAATATCCCACAGACATTAAGATAACGAAAATTGAGCAGGTTGTCGTTGAGATAGACATGCCTGCGATCGGTTGTAACTCTGGAGCAAAAGAAATACGTCAACCAGACCCAAATGGTAAATGGAGTGAAAGCATAACACGTATTTATACCAATGATGGGACACTGGGTTGGGGACCTACCAGTTGGGGGACATCTGCAGAAGAAGCAAAAGATGCTCTATACAACAGCCCTTTTGATCTGTTGACTCCTGAAAATGGAGTCGTTAAAGACTACCGCGGATTTGAAAACGCCTTGTGGGATACAATCGGGAAAATCCTTGAAAAACCGGCATATCAAATTATGGGAACTGAAACCTATGGGAACGGATTGCCTGCGTATGATAGCACGATTTATTTCAATGACCTTCTCTATGATACAAAAGCCGAAGGACTCAAACGGATTGAGGACGATGTAAAAAAGAGTTTGGCAGATGGTTTCACAGCATGCAAAATGAAGATGGGACGCGGTAATCATCTCATGGAGCGGAAAGCAGGATTAGAAAGAGATATAGAGGTTGTCCAACTTGCACGTAGCACTGCTGGAGAAGGTTTCCATATACTTGTTGATGCTAACAATGCTTATACTTATGACGAAGTCATTGCCTTCCTGAACGAAACAAGCAACTGTGATGTCTTTTGGATTGAAGAAATGTTTGAAGAGGATGTTGAGTTGTATCGCAACTTAAAGGAATTTATCCAAGAGAAGGGTTTGAATACTTTGATTGCTGATGGTGAAACACGTACTCGTGCACCTCTTGATTTCTACGATCCGTTTTTTGAAGCAGGTGTCATTGATGTTATCCAACATGATATGAAGGGACTTGGAGTGACGGGTTGGCGGAGGCTCGCAGAAATGGCTGGAGCGAACAACGTCAAATGTGCACCCCATAACTGGGGTTCTCTTCTCGGTTTCTTTCTCAGTCTCCAATTTGCAAAGACGATTCCACATTTCCTATATGGCGAAGTTGCCACCCTTACCAGTGATGTGATTGATGTTTCTGGATACGAATTCTCTGGTGGAACGTTCACCGTGCCTGACACTCCCGGTCTCGGTTTGGATCTCAATCAAGACGTTTATGATGCACGCTATGCTGGTAATGAGGCATGGTTGATCGCGTAGTCTTTAGTTAAAATCTATATAATGTGGAAACAAGACGTATTATATTTTTCTATAAGGCTAAGGTGATTCCACTTTGAATTTATCTGAATATCTTGACTATCCCAATGAAGATTACCTTACTTATAATGAAGTCTCAGAAGTCTTGGGAGTTTCAACTGCGACCGTTAGAAATTGGGTAAAACTTGGACACATTCAGCCTGCAGCCATTCAACAAAATAACAAATTTCTCAGATCCCATATAGAGGAGATAAGAAATAAAATTGCTAAAGGTTCTCTGACAAAACTCAATCAACGTGCAAATAAAAGCAACTCAATCACCAAGAATATTCCAACGGAATATGCAGATAATCCTAAAGTATGCGAGTCTATTTTAACAATTACTGATATTTTCAATAGATATAACCTTAATAGAGATACAGTCCTATTTGTAACTGCTTTAAATTTACTAAGACAGGTTGACTTAATTAGAGAAACACAGAATCTATCCCTTAACGACATCAACTTTACAAATGATATAGTAAAATATGAAATAGAAACTTGGTCAAAACATATAAAAGATAGTGAACTGCCACATTATTACAATGAAGTTTTTGATATTAGTATCCCGTTAGAATGTGATTTCTTAGGTCTGCTGCATCAATCATTATTAAGTGAGGGAGAAAAAGCAAAAATCGGTTCGTATTACACTCCAAAATACATTGTTGATGAGGTAGTTAACCAAAACTTAAAATGTAACATCAACGTCCTTGATCCTTGCTGTGGGACTGGTCAATTTTTGCTTTTAGCTTCTAAAAAAATAGATAACCCATCTAATCTATGGGGTTTTGATATTGACAAAAATGCTGTTAGACTTGCAAAGATAAATCTCTTGCTAAAGTTTCCACAACATAGATTTAATCCAAATATATATCATAAAAATACATTATTAGATGAAGGTAAAGACATTCCTCAATTTGACTTAGTGATAACTAATCCTCCCTGGGGTTCACATTTCTCTAAAGATGAGGAGTTATATCTAAAAAAGAAATACCCGAATGTCAAGTCAAACGAAGCATTTGCATATTTTCTTGAGGCAGGCATTGCATACTTGAAGGAGGAAGGCATACTTTCCTTTATCTTACCCGAGTCAATCCTAAACACAAAAATCCATAAAGATATTAGAGAAAAAATTCTAAAACAAACTACAATCAAAAGAATTAAACACCTCAAACGTCCGTTTGATGGCGTTTTTACAAATGCCATTCAATTGGATTTAGTGAATAAAATAGCAGATGATAATTCTTTCATTGCAGAAAAAGACAATTCGTTATTTTATCCTAATCAAACACGATTAGTATCAAATCTTGATTTTATCTTAGATGTTTTTACAAAAGACAGTGATTACGAGTTAACAGATAAGATTTTTTCTGTCAAACATAATACGTTAAAGAACAATGCAATATGGGCACTGGGTATTGTTACTGGTGATAATAAAAAACACTTACAAGAAAACAACGGTGACGGCTTAGAACCGATTCTAACCGGTAAGGACATTAAAAGATTTTGCACCAAAAAACCGAGTAAATTTATTAGATTTCTACCAGATAAGTTTCAACAGGTTGCACCGGAAAAAAAATATCGAGCAAAAGAAAAATTGTTGTATAAATTTATTTCTAAGCAATTAGTCTTTGCCTATGACGATAAACAAACCCTCACTCTTAATAGCGCAAACGTTTTGATACCAACAATATCAAATTACCCAATAAAAACAATCTTAGCACTGTTCAATTCAACTTTGTATCAATTTATCTTTGAAAAAAAGTTTGGTGCAATAAAAGTACTGAAGAATCACATTGAACAATTACCTTTGCCCGATATCGACATACAGAAACATATTAGATTTGAGAAATTGGTGAACGGACTTCTAAAAAACGATCTTGTTATGGAAAAACGCAAAAGTCTATATAGGAAACTTGATGACGAAGTGATGAAATTATTTTCTTTAGATAAACAGGATAAGAACCATATATATAACGAAGTTAACGTATCAGATAAATTGTTAGAAGTAAAATAAACATGGATGTCTTAAAACAGAAACTTAATAAACTGATAGAAGAACTCTCTGAAGATAAGAAAGAGGTAATAAAAAATAGGTTGTATGACCTGGTTTCGGTTTACCCATTTAATGAGTATGAATATTTGATTTCATTGTTGATGGGTTTCAGAAAAATAACTCTTGATGATTACTACGAGATTAGAGATGAATACATATCACGAAATATGTATTTATATCTTTTTGAGATTGCAGCACCAAGAGGTTTTGGAGAAAGATGGGCACAAGGACAACTCATGTCTCTTGAACCAGACTTTCTAAAACCTACAAAGAAACTTGATGAAGAATACAACGGTCAATACGACATTGCACTACCCTACAAAGATAGCCTTATAAAAATTGAAGTGAAAGCTTCCAGAGCAGTTGATGGAAAAAGCGATGAACCACTCTACGTAAAGGCTTTGTCTTACGAAAGTAACCGATCGTTTTGGATGAATTTTCAACAAATTAAGCCGGCATGTGCGGATATATTTATTTTAATTGCAGTATGGAGAGACGTCATTAAATATTGGGTTATTTCTTCTATTGAAGTAGAAAACAACAAATACTATTCTAAGGGACAGCACCGAGGAAATATCGGTGAGGGTCAATTACATATCAAAGATGACAACATACAAGAATTCGAACAATACCTATGCCGTCCGAATGAGTTAAGACAGACCGTTATTGATGTTTATGAAAGACAAAATAGGTAAATTATGATCTCAAACCTTGTAGCATCTATATCAACAAAATTGCTTTATGGTGAAACATCATTGAAGTACACTCACCCTATGCGGATAAAACCCAAGGTAATCTCCTATGAAAAAAGTACTCGTCGCAATGAGCGGCGGTGTAGATAGTTCTGTCACTGCTGCAATGATGGTAGATGCAGGATATGATGTCACAGGCATCACGATGCGCCTCGGATCTCCTGACACAATTGAGGTGGAACCTGAACGTCCCAATTGCTGTTCTCTTGAGGGTATTGAGGACGCACGACGGGTTGCTACCCAACTTGGTATCCCTTTCTACGGTGTGAATTATGAAGATATTTTCCAAGAACAGATTATTGACTACTTCGTTGCGGAATATCTCGTCGGTAGAACACCAAGCCCTTGTATGGTATGTAACCGAGAACTCAAATTTGGCAAACTCCTTGACCTTGCTAAATCTTTGGAGTGTGAAGCAATAGCTACTGGTCACTATGCCCGAATTGAGCAGCACCTCGAGACAGGACGGTATCTCTTACGCAAAGCACTTCATGTCAGTAAAGATCAGTCCTATTTCCTCGCCGGACTCACGCAGGAACAATTGCGATGTGCAATAATGCCCCTCGGTGAATACACGAAAGATCAGGCGCGTGACCTTGCACGAAAATATCAATTGAAAACTGCTGATAAGATTGAAAGCCAAGAACTGTGTTTTGTTGCGGATACCAATTATAGACGTTTCCTCCAGGATAGAATACCGGAAAAGATTGTTGATGGCGATATTATTGACAAGGAAGGTAAAGTTCTCGGCAAGCATCAAGGTGTGCCGTTTTATACCGTGGGACAACGGCGCGGTCTCGGTATTGCTGTTGGCAAACCGCTATATGTAACGCAACTCAACGCAACCAATAACACCGTTACTGTAGGTGAACAGGACGATCTCCTTGAGGATACTATGCATGTTGAACGAATCAACCTTATCGCTATTGAGAAGTTGACAGAACCGATACGTGCACATGTTAAGATCCGTTCACGTGATGAGGGTGGTCCCGCGATAATCTCTCCCATCAGTGATACAGAAGCAATTGTGAAGTTTGACGAACCGCGACGCGCAATTACACCCGGACAAGCAACCGTCTTTTATGATGGAGAATATGTCATTGGTGGTGGGTGGATTGTAAAGGCAGAAAACACATCGATCTAAACAAGGAATACAACTCAGATGCAAGAAAATATGCAGAAAATGCCTAACGCTATAAGCTTTATGAAAACATTCAGACCGTATATGTTAGTAGGGATAATCATTTATACCTTTTTGATATCTATCGTTACTTTCATTAGCATTTGTGTTAGCATGCCCGATTGGCAAATATCCAAAAGGATTATATCTCTGTTTATGGATGCTGGTGCCATTTCCGACGGTAATATGGTTCGTTTTGGTATGTTTGTCATAGGGTTAAATCACGCTTCTATAATTGCTGCTGGCGTTAATGTAGCTGGCGTGATTGCAAGTGGCACGAATGCTGGTGGAGTTGTTGCTATCGGTATAAATGCTGTTGGTCCCATTGCGATTGGTGTAAATGCTTTTGGTATAATCGCAATTGGATGCTCTGCTTTTGGTGTTGTCGCTATTGGTAAATATGCTTTTGGTATATATTCCCTTTCCTATTCGCCTAAAGGCAGAGGTAAACACTTGCTTGCACCCCATCGCCAAGACCCTGAAGCAATAGATTTTTTTAGACGTTGGCTCCCAAAGTTATCCTCATCATTGTCTACACAATAGTGTTTGATACATGAAATCAAAACTCCTCTGCCTGCTTGGTCCCACAGCGATTGGTAAAACAGAGATTGCGATTCAACTTGCTCAACGTCTCAATGCTGAGATTGTCTCTGTTGACTCGCGTCAAATCTATCGGCAGATGGACATCGGCACTGCCAAACCTACCCACGAAGAACAGCAAACCGCACGACATCACCTTATAGACTGTGTGGACATTGCACAACCCTTCTCCGTTGCTGAATTTCAAACCCTTGCTGACAATACAATCGCAGATATACAAAATAGAGGTAAACAGGTTTTGCTTGTGGGTGGTGCCGGTCTCTATTTTCGTGCTATAGTTGATGGTTTATTTCAGGGACCGGCGGCAGATGCTTCACTCCGAAAACGACTTGAGCAGGAGGCAGCACAGCACGGTGTTGATGTACTTCACAAACGTCTTCGTACCTGCGATCCAGAGTCTGCTGACCGTATCCATCCAAACAACCTTGTCCGAGTCATTCGTGCGCTTGAGGTCTATGAACTGACAGGTACTCCTATGTCTGAACTTCAACAGCAGTGGCATCCTGACAATCAAAGGTATCCGTTTGTTGCCTTTGGATTGACGATACCACGAGAATTGTTATACCGTCGCATTGAACAGCGGGTGGACGTCATGCTTACTCATGGTTTGATAACCGAAGTTGAATCGTTGTTGACTGCAGGATATTCACGGGATTGTTATGCTCTGCAAAGTTTCGGGTATAAGGAGTTGATTGCATATCTGGATGGTAAATGTACTTATGACGAAGCAGTTGAACAGTTGAAACAGAACACGCGCAGATTTGCTAAAAGGCAGTTGACTTGGTTTCGTAAAGATAAACGTATTGCGTGGGTGGACAGGGAGTCAACACCTGATGTTGTTGGGTATATCTTGGGGAAGATTGGGGAAGTATCGTAGTAAAAGAGTGATTAAAGTTTTTGCACAAACTGCTTATTCTCCATTGTAGGGCGGGGTCTCTGTGCCCCGCCGCATAGGTGTCAACTTAGCGATTCATATTCTTGTAGGAGGGAAACCTTGAAATCACGATTTTCTCACTCAAGGTAGGCGTGCTTTGTAAGCGCGCCTACCAACTGCGCTCCCCTGCAGGCGTGCTTTGTAAGCGCACCCCTCAACTGCACTCCCTTGCAGGCGTGCTTTGTAAGCGCACCTACCAACTGTGCTCCCCTGCAGGCGTGCTTTATAAGCGCGCCCCGCACTCACCCCGCACTCACCCGCAGGCGTGCTTTGTAAGCGCACCCCTCACCCGCACTCCCTTGCAGGCGTGCTTTGTAAGCGCGCCCCGCACTCACCCGCACTCCCTTGCAGGCGTGCTTTGTAAGCGCGCCTCGCACTCACCCGCACTCACCCGCAGGCGTGCTTTGTAAGCGCGCCCCTCAACTGCACTCCCTTGCAGGCGTGCTTTGTAAGCGCACCCCGCACTCACCCGCACTCACCCGCAGGCGTGCTTTGTAAGCGCACCCCCAACTGTAGGTGTGCTTTGTAAGCGCACCATAGGCGTCAATTTAAGAAAAAAGTGTTAGTGTTTCTCTTGTGGGAGGGGTTTTCAACCCCGATTTGAGAGGAAAAGCGCGTAAAATCGGGGTTGAAAACCCCTCCCACAAGAGGTCAAAATCCTTAAATTGACGCTTATGGTGTGCTTTGTAAGCGCACCCCCAACTGTAGGCGTGCTTTGTAAGCGCGCCGTTGCCAATCCTGGGTTTATCGGCGCACTTACAAAGCACGTCTACCGAGATGGGGTATTTAGCACTTGACATTTTCTTAAGTTGACACCTATGGGGTCTCTGTGCCCCACCGCAACTGAATAAATAAGAGATTGCGGGAACAGGACACATAGGTGTTGTCAACATAAGGAAA
Organism: Candidatus Poribacteria bacterium; assembly: GCA_963663765.2. Lineage (GTDB taxonomy): Bacteria > Poribacteria > WGA-4E > WGA-4E > WGA-3G > MSPOR6. The sequence continues at coordinate 1,506,298 of CAXXUA010000005.1, forward strand.
TATTGTTAATATCAACCATACTCTTCAGTCCCGTAGGGACGATATGTTTATAGAAAACGAGTTCCCACGCCTATTTATACCGTATTAACGGAATAGTTCTTGTTTATATTTTTTTGAAAATATGCTATTGTGAACAGATGAAAAAGAAAAAACATGAGGTTCTCCCTCACTTTCCAGTAGAAGTTCTTAGACAAAGGTATCTTGAATGTAAATGTCATCGGGAACGGACGCATTGGCATATTATTTGGCTTCTTGCTGATACGACACATCCACGCACACCCCGCGAAGTTGCTGAGATTGTAGGATGCACTCCGGACTGGGTTCGCAAGTTGCTCAAACGCTATAATGCAGAAGGGGAAACAGCTCTACAAGATAAACGCAAAAACAATAAAGGCAAGCGTTTTTTGGATGAGAAACAGCAAGCAGCACTTGAAGCTGTGCTTTCTGAGCCCCCTGCTGATGGTGGTCTTTGGACAGGTCCGAAGGTAGCTGCGTGGATATCTGAGACCCTTCAGCGTCCTGTCAGTAATGTGTCAGGTTGGAAATATCTCAAGCGTCTCGGTTGGACTTTACAAACGCCTCGTCCACAACATCAGGCTGCTGCAACCCCCGAAGCACAGCAAACATTTAAAAAAAAACTTAAGGATCGGGTAGCTACGCTTGAAAGTCAGCACCCGGAGAAACCTGTAGAGATTTGGGCAGAAGACGAGACGCGCTTAGGCTTATTACCTGTTCATCGGCGTGTCTGGGCGAAGCAAGGTGAAAGACCGGTAGCCCCGGTGTGTCCAGCCTATAAATGGCTCTATAGTTTCGGTTTTGTCCGTCCGCAGACAGGTGAGACCTATTGGCTTCTGATGCCGAGTGTGAGTGTTGAAATCATGAACCTTGCGCTGGCAGAGTTTGCTCGTGATGTGAACCCGGAAGGCAAGAAACAGATAATCCTCTTGTTAGATCGTGCGGGTTTTCATACGGGTAAAGGTTTAGAAGTCCCACAAGGGATTGAGTTATTTTTTTTACCGCCGTATACACCGGAACTTCAACCTGCTGAACGCCTATGGCCTCTGTTGCGGGAGGTGGTTGTGAATAAAGTTTGGACAACACTATCAGCACTTGAAGAAGTATTGGTAAAAAGGTGTCAATGGTTTTCCGAAAACAAAAAGAAAGTGCAGGCACACGTCGGTTTTCAGTGGATTTGCAAAATGGAAAAACAATACGACACGCGTTAATTTGGTATTAGTCCCGCCAAATGCCATACGGGGAATGCCTAAATGGCATTCATACCGTTGATTTGGCGCATTTGGCGTTGATTTGGTAGGGACGATATGTTTATTCTTCTATGTCGTTCCTATGGAACTCAAGAGAGGGTGATAACGTCTTTCTATAAACATTGCGTCCCTACGGGACTAAATAGAACAAAAGTTTGTACCTCTGTGCAAAAACTTTACACACACTGACATCATCAGTGAACTTGCTACTTATGGTATAATCAAAGAATCTTCTGATGGTATGTGTGAGATTCTCAATCCAATTTATCTCTACCGCATCATGAGAACTTTTAAGCCAATTGTAAACGGTTTAGAAGAAAATTACTTATCCGAAGATAATAGCGACGGTTTTTCTGATTATCTCACACCTGCTGGACACATTGAGATTGAAGCACTTCTGGATAATTTCCGTGATTTTATTGCACGTGTAGGATTCAGGATTTTACAAGTACCCGATACACCCCAGGAGTCTGTTGGTAGGTATCTTCTGATTGCTTATCTTGACCAGTCTGTTAAGCTGATTGGCGGGTTTTTGCACATTGAGGTGCAAACCGGCAGAGGTAGAATGGATATCATTATCACTCACTATCAGCGGAAATATATCGTAGAGACAAAGATTTGGAGAGGTGATAACCACCGTTATCAGTCAGGCAAAAAGCAGCTTGCAGTCTACCTAAAGTCTGAGGGAGTAACGGAGGGATACTATATCGTCTTTGATCATCGGGAGAATCCAGAGCCGCGGGTTGAAACAGAAACGATTGATGGCTTGATGATACGGAGTTATGTTATTCCTGTGCTGCAGGAGCTGCCATCGGAAAGTCAAGACACTCGCGAAATCAACTAAAAAAGAGTGTTTTAGTCAATTCCATGCTCCTCGCAATAGTCTTGTATAATTGGTAAAAAATCATCTGCGTATTTTTCAACTTTCCTCAGACTGACCCCACGAATCTGCACGAACGCCTCTCTGGTTTTCGGAAAAGAGGTAGCTATTTCTCTTAACATCCCATCAGTGAAAATCCCTTCTTGCTCTGCCTTTTCTAATATTTTACACTTGTCTTGAAGTTGCTCAAAAAGTTCCTGAGAATATCCACTTTGTCTTTCGGAGATAGTCTCAGAAGTATTCAATGTTTCAGGTCCCTCCGCTGTTGAGTCAATCCCAGGTTCTTGACAATACGCACGAATAATCGGTAAAAAATCATTGACGTATCTTTCTGTTTTTGACGGTCCCACACCATACATCAATTGAAATGTTTCTTTAGTAGTCGGAAAATAGGTTGCCATTGCTTGTAGTGCCTTATCATGAAAAATCACAAAATGTTGCACTCCTTCTGCAATTGCTAATCTGTTGCGTTCCACACGAAGCAATTCAAAAAGTTCAGGAGAATAATCAAGCGGGAATTCGGATATTTCACTATCTACTGCATCAACAGAAAATCCTAAAAACTGCACTTCGTTTCTGAGGATACGCCATCCAGCATTTGTCAAACTGAGACCACCGTGTTGCGAATCTCGTGTTAACAGTTCATGTTGGATAAAATGGTAAGATAAATATCGCCACTGTGACTTGCTGTAATCCTCTCCAATTCCATGTGTAGAAAGATGGTCATGTTCATTTTCAAGAATCTGTCTCTTCTGTGAACCCCGCAAAACATCAATGATATATGCTTCCCCGAATCTCTGTCCAGTCCGGACAACACAAGAGAGAAATTTTTGTGCGGGTATTGTCAAATCAACCCGTTCCACATCTAACCTACGGCAGTTGTCACATTTCCCACAATTCTGTATGTCGTATTCCTCTCCGAAGTAAGCAAGTAACAATTTCCGTCTGCATTCTATTGAAGTTGCCCAAGCAACCAATGTATGCAAACGTTCTTGTCGCCCTTGTCTTTCTGAATGTGCCCCTTGTTCAATGAAATAGTTGTTGGTGTCTACATCGCCATAACTTAATAGCAGCAGACATTCCGCCGGAAGTCCATCTCGACCACTGCGACCAATCTCCTGATAATAAGATTCAGGTTCCTTCGGTAAACCAACATGTAACACAAAGCGAACATTTGCTTTATCAATCCCCATACCAAAAGCAAGTGTGCCAACTATCACTCGGACTTCACCGTTGATAAAAGCATGTTGATTTTGCCGTCGTGTTGTATCATCAAGTTTTGCATGATAGGGCAGAACAGACATCCTGCGTGCGGTTAAATTACGACACAATGATGTAACTTGTTTTATCGTTTGACAATATATGATACCGGATTCACCATCGTGTTTTTTAAGAAACGCGAGTGTTTGTGGAAGCGATTCAACCTTAGGTTCAACTGCTAAAAATAGGTTTGATCTGTCAAAACTGGCAATGAAATCATATTCATCAGGAATTTCCAACAACCGCTTGATGTCATTTTGTACTCGCGGAGTAGCTGTGGCTGTTAACGCAACACAAACAGAATTAGCAAATCGTTCACGAATAGAAACTAATTCTCGATAATCGGGACGAAAATCGTGACCCCACTGTGAAATACAGTGAGCCTCATCAATCGCAAGACATTCGACATTTGATTCATCAAGCATTACAAGTATTTCAGGGCGGACAAGCGTTTCAGGGGCAACGTAGAGTAACTTGATTTCTCCCTGTCTGACCGCTTGCATTGTTCCTACATATTGTGAATGATTAAGGGTACTGTTGAGAAAAGCGGCAGGAATACCTCGATCTTGTAACTGCATTACCTGGTCCTCCATGAGTGAAATCAGAGGGGAAACAACGATGGTTAAACCTTCAAAAATGAGTGCTGGCAATTGGTAGCAGAGCGACTTTCCACCACCGGTTGGCAAAACAATAAGTGCATCTTGTCGTCTTAGGATGTGCTCAATTATTTCCTCCTGCAATGGGCGAAACTGTCCATGTCCGAAAACGTTTATGAGAATCTCTGAGGGTGTTTGCGTTGAGGTGGGTTGAGATCTTAGCTCGTCTTCTCTGGGTCGTTCCGTTTCTGCCTGTTCTACCTCTTGAAAAAACCAGCCAGAAATCTGGGCGTAACACCGTTCTTCAACTTCAGGGTTATCGTCCGGTCTCCACCGATGTGCTAATGAAACGCGTAGGACCATGCCTGCGGGAATTGTCTCAAGTGGCTCTTGGAATCCTACGTAAGTAAGTGTGCAACCACCATTTTCAGTAGGATAACGGTATCGTATCCGTCTATCCTCTGTATCGCGGATAAGTGGTTTGTCTGTTCGCCAAAATGTAGTACTGTAAGGGGGCACATCACCTCCTGCAGATACGTAAAGGGCTCCACTGCTTGTGCTATTCAATAAACCTTCATAGAGCACTCGCGGATTTCCAGTTTTCGGTGGCAATAAGAGTTCAATCGCCCCCACTAGATAATTCGTGTTTGTTATTGCTTGTATATGATGTTTTTCACGAACAACAATGTCTTCTACATGTGGCGGAATCAATGAAGTTTCTGGTATAGGTTCAGCTGTTATCTCCCAAATATCGCCAACTTCATATTCTCTATTTGCACCGTCCTGTGGATTAGCGTTAAGTGGAATAAGGCGAACGCTTTCCCCTTTTTCTGTAATCGCACCGATACAAGCACCTTTACCCATTCGCGTCTTGGCAACAATTAAAACTCTCACGGTAAAATATCTTCAACCTCCAAATTGAATGTTTTCGCTAATTTATTCGCTACTAATGAGCGATGACATGCTTCTGGTGTAGTTTCCACACAAAAGAGGGCTACAACTCTTGCATCCGATTCTAATTCGTTAAGCAAACTTTGTGGGTCAAACGCATCAAGGCATTCGGTGTGATAAGCCTCAATAAACGCCTCTCCAAGTTCAGTCCGTTTGCGTTTAGCGGTCTTCGTTGCTTTATCAGCCGCAGCTTGTTTCTCCCGTACTACTTTCGTTGGACCGAGGTCTTTACGATAGATATATCGGATACCAAGCTCTGCAAGGCGCGCTTGCAAGCGCTTACTATTAGCAAATGCATAAGTTGCGCCACGTACACCCCGTCGATTACGAATATCACAGAAAGTATCAACGTCTGCTTTGCACAAAGCGTTAAAAAAACTGGTTTCGTCAAATCCGTATACACCTATAGTTACAATTTTAATTTCCATATTAATCAGAGTATTTCTTCCGCGAGTGGAACGTCTCCTCTCCAAAAAGATTTAGCTGTCCACCTGTGATGCGATCAATTACCTGTTCTTGCGTGATTTGTTCGCTGTTTTCGTCGATGTGAATCACAGGTAAGTTCTGATGCGTGAGGGTAGTACTAATGAGTTTAGTTCGGTGGCAATGCTCAGGTTTCCCTTCAGCACACATCAGTGCAATGCGCTGTTGTTGTGAAAAAGCAGTGTGCAGACGTTCAATACCCCGCTGATAGAATTCAGCATTTTTGACCTTTTCGTAGTCAACCATTCCGTTGACATAACACGACTCATCGTCAGGTTTCCCACCCAGAAGATCTCCCATAAAGACATATCGGATACCATGTTTTTCCACTTCATTTGCAAGCTGCTTTTTGGAGAATTCCGGCTTATAACTTGAGTGCGGAACTGAACGGACATCTATGAGATATACGATCTCGTATTGTTGTAACACTTCAATAAACTCCGCTATTGAACGGCTTCCATACCCTATCGTCCAGATTGGAATGATGTCTGTTTTGTTTTTCATGATAGGTAGATAATAGCACAAAGATGTATAAGAATCAACCTATTTGTATTGCTGATGCATCAGGGGTATTCAGTTTTCTAATTTTTGGATATTTCCAGAAAGAAACCCCGCGGTAGGAGCGACCTCCCGGTCGCGATTTTCTCAGGAAATAGCTAAAATGACTAAAACTAAAAAACTGCTGATACACAGGATTATTTAGTTTTCAATATTTTTGATAATATTTTGCTATAACGTTAAATTTATGTGTTGCCATCTTGTCCATGTCTTTAGTCCCGTAGGGACGATATGTTTATAGAAAAATGTTATCTACCCCTCTTGAGTTCCGTAGGAACGGCATAGAAGAATAAACATATCGTCCCTACCAAATCAACGCCAAATGCGCGTATGGCATTTGGCGGGACTAAAGACCGATATTCAGGTTTCAATAATCTAAAATTGATGGATAAGGTCCAGTTAGGAAACCGCATTTGGGTATTAACTTTCAGTAAATCGCAATAACAGAAAACTTTTAAAACTGAATAACCCTGGTAGTAAAATCGCTTTCTTGACATTGTTATTAAGGTGTGATACGATGCTGTATATGATGTTTTGTACATGGAGAGAAAAATGAGGTGTTTTTGGACTCAAGGTCCTGTCAATTCTCAAGAGCATTATGTTGTTTCGCGCACCGAAGAAATTGCAGACTATATCAACCGTGTGGAACAAGGCAAGTATGTTGTCCTTTTCGCACCACGGCAAACAGGTAAAACCACCTTCTTTAAAGTTGTCTTAGATAAACTTACTGCAGTTCAATCTGAATCTACTAAGCTCTTAAATTACTTTCCAATTCAACTAAATTTTGATATTTATAAAAACCTTGACCAAACGACATTTTATAACCATTTGTACGAACAGATCAGTGAAGAAATAGAAATAGTTTTTCAAAAACGTGGTGTTGTTCCATCAGCGGATTTAGTTCAATTCTTGGATAACACAGCCTTATCAGATCATCTCTCAATGTTGTCGTTTTTTAAACGGTTCGAGAGTTTTCTAAACTCTGAATTCAATGGACAACAGTTTGTCATTATCATTGACGAATTTGATGGTATCCCGCAAGTCGCAGTAAACGATTTCCTGCACACGCTCCGCCATATTTACATTGCAGGTAAACCACGGTGTCCACACAGTGTTGGTATTGTTGGGGTTAAGAGCATTGCGCAACTCAACTATGACCGCTCAATTTCACCCTTCAATATCCAAGATGAGTTCCATCTACCCAACTTTACACTTGGACAAGTACAGCAACTGCTTGCACAATATACGGATGAAGTTGGACAACCTTTTGAACCTGAGGTTATAACGTCAATTCATAAGCAGACTGCAGGACAACCTATGCTTGTCAACAGATTGGCTCAGATTCTCACTGAAGAACTGGACATACCGAAAACTGAACCAATTACATTAGCACATTTTTCAAAAGCACACGCACAACTCCTCCATGAAAAGAACACAAATATTGAGCATTTAACAACCAATATCCGAAGAGACGCACGCTTTGAAAGTATTCTGATGCGAATTATGGAACGCGATGAAGGCGTTGAATTCAATTTGGACTATGACATCATCAGTGAACTTGCTACTTATGGTATAATCAAAGAATCTTCTGATGGTATGTGTGAAATTCTCAATCCAATTTATCTCTACCGCATCATGAGAACTTTTAAGCCAATTGTAAACGGTTTAGAAGAAGATTACTTATCCGAAGATAATAGCGACGGTTTTTCTGATTATCTCACTCCTGCTGGACACATTGAGATTGAAGCACTTCTTGATAATTTCCGAGATTTTATTGCACGTGTAGGATTCAGGATTTTACAAGTCCCCGATACACCCCAAGAGTCGGTTGGTAGGCATCTTCTGATTGCTTATCTTGACCAGTTTGTTAAGCTGATTGGCGGGTTTTTGCACATTGAGGTGCAAACCGGCAGAGGTAGAATGGATATCATTATCACTCACAATCAGCGGAAATATATCGTAGAGACAAAGATTTGGAGAGGTGATAACCGTTATCAGTCAGGTAAAAAGCAGCTTGCAGTCTACCTAAAGTCTGAGGGAGTAACTGAGGGATACTATATCGTCTTTGATCATCGGGAGATTCCAGAGCCTCGGGAAGAGACTGAAACAATAGACGGCTTGATGATTCGGAGTTATGTTATTCCTGTACTGCAGGAGCTGCCTTCAGGGGTTCTAAAGTAAAATTGAGCACACTGTGAAGCCGAATAAGTAGCGTGTTTCAATCGTTCCTATATACTCAATTGTATCCCCCTTTGACCACGTAGACCTATCTTACCAAGCAACATACTGATATTATGAACCCTCTTTCCTAAGTCTGTAGTAGATGCAGTTACTGGGGCAGCAAAAGAGAGGGTTGAGCAGATTCTGTTTATAGAGTTGTACGAACAAGAATCTTCTTGATAATTGGTAGAGATTGGGTTATCATAATTTAAACGCTTCACTTCCGAAACAAATTCTTAGGTTTTAAAAATGTCAGCAGATCTTACAATCTATTGTTTAGATCAAGTCACAGATTACTTTGATTTTGAACGACTCTGCCATGACTTGATGGCTCGGGAGGGATATAGTTCTATTGAACCTCTTGGAAACTTCAAGGATAAAGGACGAGATGCTATTCACGTAAACGAGTCTGATAAAACTACTATATTCGCGTATAGCGTTCGTGAGAACTGGCGGGTGAAACTCACCGAAGACGCGGAAAAGGTGCGTAAATATCAGCACACCTGCAACCAGTTTATATTCATTACGACTGCTAATTTCACAGCAGGTGAAAGGGACGAGGCAGTTGCAAATATTAAAAATGAATTCGGTTGGCAATTGGAACTCTTTGGTGTCGAACGCTTGCGAATTCTTCTTGACGTGTGTCATTCTCAGATTAAGAGACTACACCCAGGTATTTTCCCTCCAGAATTTCTTGCAGTTCAAGATCGGATTGATAACTCAACAGAACGGCATCATCTTTTTATTAGTTGTGTTAGTAAAGATGGAGTGTTTGCAGATTGGTTAACTAGGAAGTTAACATCAGAAGGGTACCTTATATGGTGTGAACGGTTCAAGCTGCTTGGAGGTGAGACGTTTCCCGATGATATTGACGACGCAATTAAAAATAGAACTCTCAGATTTTTAGGTTTGTATTCAGAAGCGTCGATCAAAAATCAAGAGGTAATGCGCCAAAGATCGCTTGCTCTCAGCATGAGAAGTGAAGGTATTCAAGATTTTCTTATACCCTTGGATGTAGATGGTGTAAATCAGGAGCAGTTAGACAGTGTTACAAAGACATTGCAATTCGTTTCGTTTAAAGACAATTGGGCAGATGGACTAAAACAATTGCTAAAAAAACTGGAATCTATTGACTGTCCACCATTATTACCAAACGGAAAACGTATTGTTGCAGGAGCATTTTTAGGAAATGATGTTCGATCGGACGAGGAAGAAACCCTATATTCAAATTGCTTACGAATTCTCCAGATACCGGAAATTATCCATCGTTTCACAGTAGAGGATGCAATCCCAAAGGAGAAACGTAATGAACTCAAGTCTGAATGGAGTTATCGAAAAGTTGATACAAATACATTGCTTAGTTTTCATAAGCCTCCTACTTCAATTGTTGAAGAGTACCGCGTGAATGAAATGGGAGGAGCTATATGGGCAAACACTACGAAAATAGATGGAATTTCGACATTTAACTTGGTGTCTGAACTTATCCGGAAAGCCTTGATTGTGAAGTGTCATCAGAAAGGCTTGCAATACTGCCATGACGCGAAGCTAGTTTATTTTCCTTCAGACCTTGTGGAGAAAAACCGACTTTACTTTACTCGTCCTGATAGTAATTCAAATACCCATGTCCTTTCTAATGGAAAAAGAAAACATCCATCAGGTGGTGAATATTTATATACGCTTGCTCCCGACTTCTATGTACGTCAAGATCTTTTTGATGATTTCACAGTTCTAATTCGCATACGTGTTCGTCTTTCAGACATAGCGGGTAAAGCCTTCACTACTAAAAGTAAGATTAATTCACGAAGAAAAAATCTATGTAAATACTGGTGGAATAAGGATTGGCTTAACCGAACTTTGGCTGTTAGTCAATTTCTCGCGGATGACGGAAAGATAATAATTGGTGAATTGCAAGACGCGCAAATCATCATTGATGCAAATCCGTTACAATTAAATGTTCCAATTGGAATTAACGAAGAGGTCTTTGATACACTCAGTTCTGAACGTTCAGAATTGCTCAGCATCTATGATGAAGAAGAGTATTTAGACGAATATATTAGTGATGGTGAAATTAACGATGGATAAATCAATTATTGTTCTTAATGAACCAGAATTGGAATTTGGTTATGCACAGAGGATGACTGATCCACGTGATGGCTTAGCGATATTCGGTCCATATGATATCAAGTTGTCGTCACAGCCAGGGAAACTACCGCACATAGTCATTGGAACAGAGAAAGGAATAAATGATTTTAAAAAGTGGGCAGATATTATGAACCAGCCAGCGATTTTTGCTCCAAAAGGCAATCAAAGGCTTTGGCCTCCATTTCCTGGGTTTGAAGCCGCATTTTGTACGCAGTGGTCTAGTGAACCTGTTAAGACTTATCCAATTGATCAGAATCAATTAATTAAGACTTCTCGTTATTCAGATAGGTATAAGCGGGTGTCTGGAGTTGTAGATTTTTACTTAGATCAATTGAAAAAAATAGACATACTTGATGAGAACATAGGCTTGGCAATCTGTGTAGTTCCTGATGAAATATGGCAAAACTGTCGTCCTGAGTCTAATGTTTCAGACTCAATTGGTGAGCGAATCAATGCTAAAAGAATAAAAAGCAGAAAGGCTGGACAACTTGAGTTTTTTGATGAATTCAATCAAGAACAGTATAACTTTTCTACTGACTTTCGACAACAATTAAAAGCGCGTGCAATGCAATACGGAATACCTCTGCAAATTCTACGCGAATCCACATTACGGTTGACAGATAGAAATATATTTAGAGAACGTTCTCTTACCCCACTCTCAGACCGAATGTGGAACATAAGCACGACACTTTATTATAAATGTGGTGGCAAACCATGGCGTCTTGTAACTGCTCGTGAAGGGGTTTGCTATATCGGGATTGCTTTTCGTCGTACTGATAAATCAAAAGATGGAAAAACTGCTTGTTGTGCAGCTCAAATGTTTCTTGATTCTGGAGATGGTATAGTATTCCTTGGTGAATATGGGCCGTGGTATTCGTTAGAAACTGAACAATTTCACTTAAGTGAAGCTGCAGCATATAGTCTTTTAACTGGTGTTTTGGATACATACAATAAACTTGAGGGTAAACAACTTAAGGAAATATTCCTACATTCACGTTCTGAGATTAGTAAGTCTGAGTTCAGAGGCTATCAGAAAGCTTGTCCACAAGATACAACCCTTGTAGGTGTAAAGGTGCGTCCGGATCGACTTGGTCCGAGATTATTCCGTACAGGCATGATGCCAGTTCTTAGAGGTACATTTTGGAGACTTGATAATCGTTCAGGTTTTTTGTGGGGAAGTGGATTCAAGCCACGAATTGCGACCTATGATGGATGGGAAACGCCCGTTCCATTACGTATTGATATTCAACACGGCGATGCCCCAATAGAAAGAGTGGCACAAGATATTTTTGGATTAACAAAGTTGAACTACAATGCATGTCATCTTGGAGAATCTCAACCTGTTACCGTTGGTTTTTCCAATGCTGTTGGAGAAATCTTGATTTCGAATCCTACTGTTTCAGTCCGAAGACCGCAATTCAAGTTTTACATATAATTTTTCCAACCTTCATAAAGTCTCCCTCTCCAAACAAATTCAGCTGTCCACCAGTGATGCGATCAATTACCTGTTCTTGCGTGATTTGTTCGCTGTTTTCGTCGATGTGAATCACAGGTAAGTTCTGATGCGTTAGAGTAGTACTAATGAGTTTAGTTCGGTGGCAATGCTCAGGTTTCCCTTCAGCACACATCAGTGCAATGCGCTGTTGTTGCGAGAAAGCAGTGTGCAGACGTTCAATACCCCGCTGATAGAATTCAGCAATATTCACCTTTTCGTAGTCAACCATTCCGTTGACATAACACGACTCATCGTCAGGTTTCCCACCCAGAAGATCTCCCATAAAGACATATCGGATACCATGTTTTTCCACTTCATTTGCAAGCGGCTTTTTGGAGAATTCCGGCTTATAACTTGAGTGCGGAACTGAACGGACATCTATGAGATATACGATCTCGTATTGTTGTAACACTTCAATAAACTCCGCTATTGAACGGCTTCCATACCCTATCGTCCAGATTGGAATGATGTCTGTTTTGTTTTTCATGATAGATAGATAATAGCATATTAGGAGTGAATTTTCAACCGATATTCTCTTGCGAAATATACACAATTTGACAAACAAGTCCTTTATCTGGTAAAATAGTAAAAGTTGTTTGTATCTTACCGCTTTTTCTTAACGTAGTTGAATTAACGACAAACCCTCTCTGAAAGTATATCTACTCAAATTTAGAATTTAATTTCTGTTGCTTCTGATGGAAATTCTGCTGACAAACGTAAATTGAGGTAAATAGTGGCTAAGAAAAAAAACCGAAACAATGTAGCATTTGTTATATCTTTAGTGATACATTTCGTTTTGATATTAGTATTATCACCATTTCTTTTGAAACAATTCAATGAGAAGGAAGACGATTTGTCGCTTGTCATTTTTCCGATGGGTACTGTTGAGCAAGTGAAACGTCTTATGATGCGTCAGAATAAGTCGTTGCAACCTATCCGCAATCTTGATAGTGGCTCAACAGCACCATCGCTTGCTGCACCGAAGTATTCTCCAGAGATGGATCCGCCTAAAGCGTTGTACTACGATGAATATGCGCCGGAAATCGTGACTGTAGTTGATATTCCAAAAACGAAATCCTTCACACTTCCGAATAAGAGTTTTGGAACAGAGGAAGCATCATCGGGACCTGTTGTCATTCCTGAGTTCCGTGGAGCAGGTGGAAGAGCGATTGGACCTGGTCGTGGCAAGGGGACAGGTCGGAGTGGAACAGGTGCAGGTGGTGGTAGTAGTGGTCTGGTTAATAGATTGTCTCGCATTGATAAACTTGACGATCTTGCTTCCATAGAATTAGACGATGATATAATGGGGCTGGGTATCTTTGAAACCGATGTAAATCCAGGGCATGGATTACTGGGTCAAGTGTATATCCCAAATGAACCTATATTCATGATGCCTAATTTCAAACGTTTAGATCCCGTTTATACGTTTGCAACAGCATATTTGAATGTATCTCCGAGAGATTATACAGCGGGTTTTCCGACCCCCCAGAAGCAGAAAGTGCTTGAGGATTTCGCCATTCGTTTTTTTGGAAAATTAGCAGTTGTGACTCCTGGCACTTATATTTTTGAACTTTACTCTGATGATGGTGCAAAGTTATTCATCAATGGACATTTAGTAGTTGATAATGATGGGGTGCACCAACCCCGAAGAAAACGTAATCATATTAGACTGACTGCGGGTTTGCATGCTGTTGAGATACAGTATTTTCAGGGGCCTCGTTTTCAAATAGCACTACAATGGTATTATAAACCTCCGAACCAAAAGCTTCAGATTGTACCACCAGAGGTAATCTTCAGTCCGGGTAAACATGATCTGCCAGTTGTGATGAGAAAGGTAAAACAGCATTTGAGATTAAAAGACATTTTAAATTAGTAACAGATTTAATATTATGCGAATTGTAATTATTGTAACCGTTTTTATAACTATATTTTTCCCAGATGTGCTTCGGAATTCTGATGCTCACCACGAGTATGAGTTTACCTTTGTTCGTCTGCAATATGATGGTAGGCTTACTCAATTGAGCAATTGGGAAGTAGATTATCCCGCATCGGACCGAAATTTCATCTACCAACTTGATAAACAAACCACTATTGATGTTGCTCCCGATAGTATTAGCATTCCAGTTGGGTCGGAGGCGTTATTTGATTATCCCTTTTCCTATATATTGGAAGTTGGGAGTATGCGTCTAAAAAAGAAAGAAGCAGCAAACTTACGTGAATATATGCTACGCGGAGGTTTCATCTTTGTGGATGATTTCCACGGTGGAATAGAATGGAACAGGTTTTATACGGAATTGAAAAAGATATTTCCCAATAAGGAACCTGTGGACATTCCAATTACGCATCCTATTTTCAGTTGTTTCTACAAGATAAAAGAACTGATTCAGATACCGGGTTTACGTGCGCTTTATAGTGGTCGGACGTATGAACGTTATGATGGACATCCTGCTCAATATCTTGGTGTGTTTGACGATAAGAATCGTCTGATGATGTTAATATGCTATAATTCGGATCTTGGTGATGCGTGGGAACACGCTGCGATGCCATCTTATCCGAAAGAGTATTCAAATATTGCATTGAAGATTGGTATCAATGCTGTTGTCTATTCGTTGACGCATTGATTTTAATTCATTTTCAGTAGACGTCTAATTTCACCTCTGTTTTGATGTGTCGCAAATATCGTATACCATCTGTTCTAACAAGACTGCCCCATCCAATCCTGTTGTTATCAATTGTATTTCCACTTCTAAGGTTTTTTCCAAAGCCGTAATTAATTCCTCAGTGGTAAAAGAATGTAACGCTTGAAAAACTTTGTATGCAGGATATGGACTTCCCTTTAAGACATTTCGTGAAGCCGAATTAGGTAGTATTTCATTCAATTCTTGTGCCATTGGTTCAAATACTTTTTTTATGAAATCGTTGTAGCGTGTGTGTCTGCTAATCGGTTTCAATCCTTTTCTTTTTGCAATGAGTTTTGCTTGAAGCATTGACCGTAAATAGGTGGCAATGGGTGAGATGATTCGGAATGGTGTTTCACCGCTTGCTAACACTTCTCTTAGGCTTTTCAATGCCTGCCGTGTTGACCGTTTTCCGATTGCATCGGTAAGGTCAAAAATCCCGTCAAAGGTCGTTTGTGTCACAAGGTTTCGGACATCATTTTCATCGATCTGTTGTTTTTCCCCGACAAAGTTTATGATCTTGTTGATTGATTCGGCGATTGTGTGCATGTCGCCACCGGTACGATTACGTAGTTGGTTAAAAGCTCGCGGCGTTATTTTCTTATTGTATGTAGCGAACTTTTCCACTACTTTTTTGTAAAGCGGGTCTCGATTTAGTGTCGTGCTTTTCTCAAAAGGATCAAAAGTGGCATACCTACCAACTTGTTGGATCACTTTCGCAATTCGGTTTCTTTCACTCACCTCATCCTTTACCGTAAAAATTAGCACACTGCTTTTGGGCAGGTCACCTTGTAACCATTCTAACAATAGGTCTGTATCGTCGTTGCTGGTGTTTTTTTCTGAATGCACTTCAATTTGTGCTCCGAGTTTTGGTAGCCGTGTGAAGAATGTGCGTATATCACTGGTGAGTCCAGCTCCGAGAGTTTCGCTGATTTCATCTATGGAACTGCTGAAGTCTGGGTGTGTATCTGCGATTTGTTGTGTGGAAACCCCAAGAATTTTCGCCATTTCTGCAACACATTTCTGAACGTCTTCAGATTCAAGTTGCATTGCCTTTTGTATGCTTGTATGTGGAGAGGTGCTTTTATTCTGTGATTTAAATGCGGGAAAATCATCTACGACTACCACTCGCCAATCGGACATTACAGGATAGAGATCGGCGTTGCTGAGAATATCTCTAACAGACACAACGTTTCCATCTAAGATAGAGAGATTGAAATCTCGTGTATCTGATGGCAGCAGTTTTTCCAGCATCTGTTTGAGGGTGCCTTCAATAAGGAAGGTTTCCTTACCACAGAGTAGATAAACAGGTTTTGTCTTGTTATCCTCTATTTCCTTGAGGATATTTACTTTTGGTGCGGGTTTCTGTTTCATGAGGACAAACTGTTCCCTGTTGGTATTGCTCAGGTTGAGTTATCTTTGCTGGTTTGCTTTTGCGTTCCCCTTGCTGCGAATACGGAGAGATGTTTTGTTATATCTTGTGTGCAGCATATCGGACATTTTGGGGATTTTTTCGTGTTATTTGTGCGTTGAAATATTTCAAACTTATGCTTGCAGTTGTTGCATTGATATTCATATAGCGGCATAGTTTTTCCTCAAAGGTTTTCAATTGGCAGGTGGTTTAATATCCTTATAAGTCTATAGTTCGATTTTTCTTAAAATGCAGGGTTATTTAGTTTTAAGAGTCTTCTGTTATTGAGATTTACTGAAAGTTAATACCCAGGTTCGATTTCCTAACCGAACTTTCTGCATCAGTTTTAGATTATTGAAACATGAACATTGCTCTTTAGTCCCGTAGGGACGATATGTTTATAGAAAACAAATACCCTCCACAACTCTTTAGTCCCGTAGGGACGATATGTTTATAGAAAACGAATACCCTCCACAGCTCTTTAGTCCCGTAGGGACGATATGTTTATTCTTCTATGTCGTTCCTACGGAACTCAATTGGGGTGGAAAACATTTTCTATAAACATATCGTCCCTACGGGACTAAAGAAATGGACAAGATGGTAACCCATAAAATTAACGACATAGCAAAATAATATCAAAAATATTGAAAACTAAATAATCCTGGCCAATAATAGACATTCTGCCAGATTGTGTGGGTAACTTTAGCACATTCTGCCAGATTGTGCGGGCAGTTGTAGCACATTCTGACAGATTGCGCATATAAATTATTCTGACAGATTGCTGATATAGTCATTTCTATTGTCAAATTAGACGCTATGATAATTAAAAATACTTCAACGAAAACCTGAAGTTATTTTTTTTTTTGTAATCCTAACAATATCACAGAGCAATGGTAGATCAACACTATATACTCATTCAATTGAAACACTCAAAAATGGCGAAGGTATTATATTATAATGTATCATGTTTGGTTGTTTCCAATTTATATGTGGTGTGAAACAATAAATATCCAATATATATACAATAGTTCTATTGTGGACGTATGATGAGTTTTATTTTTGTGCCTTTTGGTGGAATGACATCGGTGTTGACGCGATAAGTGCGGTCATCGGTGCCGCCGGGTAGAGGATTGTTGAGCAGCGCATCTGGGTCACGGTATACAGCGATGATATTGTGAAATAGTTGTGAAGTCAGTTGATTGTTTATAAGCCGTCCCCCCGTGAAGACCCAATGTGTTTTCTGCATGGGTTTTTGTGAGAGGGCATTCCAAACCAGTTCTCGTGCTGTGTAGGATACAACTTCATCGCCTTTGTCCCATTCCACCCAAACTTGGACGTGCGATCCTTTTGGGTCATGTGGGTCTCCAACGACTGAGAGATTTCTACCGGGTTCAAGATCCAACATACCGAGTGCGATAAAAATATAAATCGTCTCTGCGTCAAGGATGATGATGCTTTCATGGGACTTCCCAAGTGTCCCGCATGCAAAGAATTCTATGATTGTATCATCCGTTGCGATGTTGATTTCACCGGGAATAGTTATCTCTTTTTTCTCAGTATTTAGGGTGACATTTCCCAGCTGGTAAAGATTTTCACCGATTTTTTTGGGTTTTGCTAATTTCACATCTGTAGGGTCAGTGGATTTTGGGTGGATAGTGATGGTTACCGATTCTGTGTTATCGCTTTTATTTATGTCTTCATAATCAACAAGTACGGTGACCTCTGTGTCTCCTTCCTGTTTGGGTACCCAATCAATTGTAACGACAGATTCGCTAAGTTTAGCTGTCCAGAGGACATCTGTTGTTTTGATTTCAATGTCATCAGCAAAGAATTTGACTTTCAGCAATTTATCAAGGGGTGTACCGCTATTTCTAAGCGTTGTGCTGAGTTTTACAGGTTCCCCGACACGTGGTGCGGGAGGTGAAAACCGCAAACTTTTTGGTGTGACACTGATGTTGGGTTCACTGGGTCCAACGAGTGCACGGCTTAATGTCATGACAGCGAAACATGTAGTGAGAAAGTCACTCTCCGTCCCGTGCCATCTGCCATCGGTTTGCTGGTTCGCAACCATCATTTGAGAAATTTCATCGTACCAGTTGTGTCCTGCTAAAGTATCTATTTTTGGTGGGATGTCGCTAAATCGTTGTAGGGAGAGCAGATAATAATAGAGCCATGAATTTGATCCTGGATTTCGTGTGAGTGTCCAGTATTTTCTAAGCCAATTTATGCCGTTTTGTATCTGTTTATCTTCAACGGAAACACCACATGCTCGGAGTGCCCATAGTCCTGTAGCGGTCATGCTGCCGTAGACACCGATTGCCCAAGGGGATCCGTCGTCCACTAAATTATAGACCCATCCGCCAGTATCTTTTTGGTTTCCGCGTATCCACTTTTCGGCACGTGTCCATGTATCTTGTGGAATTTGCAGACCCCACTGTTTTGCGGCATACAGTGCATAGATGACCATGTTCATGTGCGCGCCGTCAGCAGTGTATCCGTAACCCCAACCGCCATCATCTCTTGGGTCAGCATATTCGCTGTCTTTTACGGGGAGTTGTTTTTCTACTAATTGGTTCACAGCGAATTGTGCGCGTTCTCTATATTTTTCGTTTTCCGTTGCAACTAATACTGGTATGAGAACAGCGTATTGGTATACCTCAAGCGTGTTCCAGTCTTGCTCCAGAAGGAATGCAATTCCTTTCTGAACTGACAAGTCATTTTGCTTCCTTCCCGCTGCAAATAGTGCTTGTAGTGCCAATGAGGTTTCTTGTATACGGTCTTCACCGAAGTTCCAAACTGAGCCTGGGACAAAGTTTTCTGGTAGACCCTTTAGGCTTGCCTGACAGATAAAACAAGATAGAATGATCTGGTTTTCGGTACCACATTGCAGACAAGTGCGGCTGCTCTTTCCTTGCCGTGATTCTATCCATGCGACCCCTTTGTCTATAGATGCTTGTATCTGTTGCTTCGTTATTGTGGGGAAGGATTTTGCTGTAGCCACGACAGATGCATGGGTGATGTTATTCGTATTGTCTGCTTCGTGGATATATTTATCACCCTTGGGATTGACGACTGCGTAGATTTCAGTTTTGCCGGGGGGTGGTTGCCATTTTGCGGATATACGGTCGGTTTTACCGGGTTTCAGGTCTAAAATGACATCGTTGCTTAAGATTTGAAGTGGGTTGGTCTCTGGTTTTCCTTCATAAAGATCTACCAGTAAATCTTCATTCATCGTTGGTGATTTGGTGCCGATGTTTTTTACATCAACCCAAATCGTTATCTCTTCTCCTTCAACGGGTGTTGGGTTCGAGAAGGTAATGCTTTTGGTGTCAACCTGAAAATCTGGGAGTTGCGCGTAAGAATGTTCGCATAGAAACATTATCGCGAGTATTCCAATGATGAGAGTGAATAATCTTTTCATGGCACATCTCCCATACTCAAGTTAGAGGTTTAGAAGGTAGTATCTTATTGCTATGCAATGCGTAGTGAAGAAATAGGACATGCCTGCAGGTTTTCAACAGTTGCTATTTGTCCATCATTCGCTTTCCCAATAACCGATGGAGACGGTTGAGGGTTGTGGTACATTGTTATAGAAACGTTTCTGACCGTTTGCCTTCCACTTACTTACTTCACCTTGGTATGATTGTCCGAGTAGATCTGCAACCCATATTTCTCCGTCAGCGGGAGAATAGGTTACAGCGACGATTGCCATGCCTGCAGAAAATTCTTTTACTTTTGTTCCGGTCGGAGATAAATTTATCAGCATATTATTATTTGATGCGACCCAAACGCTGCCGTCTTTTGGATTGACGCTGGGGGAAACAGGACTTGGGATGTCAACTTTCTTTACCAATTCCGTTCCATCAGGTGATATACGTACAAGGGTGTTATCTTGTGTATCGGCAATCCAGACGTTGCCTTGATAATCTACAGACATGCCTCCTTTGGGTTCCTGCATAGGGGGTGCGGTTGCAACTTGATTTCCGTTTGCGTCGTAACGTCCGATTGGTCCTTTACTGTCAGCGATCCAGCAGCTGCCATCTTTTGGATTAACAACGACATCAAACCTGCCAATGTCATCATTGGTAGGACCGTCGGGTGGTATGACCTGAGCAAGTATTGATTTTCCATCTGCGGATACTTTACGGGTTCCGTCCAGTCCTGCTATCCAAACTGTGCCATCTGTGGGGTTAATAGAAATTCGTGTCGGTGCTTTGATGTTGAGAGGTTCTGAGAAAACATTGGCAGCAGGATCATATCTTGTAACTGCATTTCCAGCTGAATCTGCGATCCATACAACACCACTAACAGGATTGACTGCAACTGCACTTGCATTCGTTAGATCTTGTATAACGGTTGGGTCAGCTGCACCGTTTGCGTGTAATTTATAGACTTTGTCTCCACCACTGACAACCCAACATTCTCCATTATATTCTGCGTGTCCTATCACTGCACATATCATTATTAGCATTGCTGCCCACATAAACTTTTTCATTGCTTGTATATCCTTTTACCTTCAATTTTGGTTCCGTCAGGACTTACGCACCCAACGGTAGGCGCGCTTTGATGAAGATTAATTTATTAATTCGGTAATAAATATTTCTCATACGGTAGGCGTGCTTTGTAAGCGCGCCACCCGATGGTAGACGTGCTTTGTAAGCGCACCCCCGATGGTAGGCGTGCTTTGTAAGCGCACCACCCAACTGCAGGCGTGCTTTGTAAGCGCGCCACCGATGGTAGACGTGCTTTGTAAGCGCGCCCCCCAACTGCAGGCGTGCTTTGTAAGCGCACCACCCGATGGTAGACGTGCTTTGTAAGCGCACCCCCGATGGTAGGCGTGCTTTGTAAGCGCGCCCCCCAACTGCAGGCGTGCTTTGTAAGCGCACCACCCAACTGCAGGCGTGCTTTGTAAGCGCACCACCCGATGGTAGACGTGCTTTGTAAGCGCACCACCCGATGGTAGACGTGCTTTGTAAGCGCACCACCCAACTGCAGGCGTGCTTTGTAAGCGCACCACCCAACTGCAGGCGTGCTTTGTAAGCGCACCCCCCAACTGCAGGCGTGCTTTGTAAGCGCACCACCCAACTGCAGGCGTGCTTTGTAAGCGCGCCACCGATGGTAGACGTGCTTTGTAAGCGAGCCACCGATGGTAGACGTGCTTTGTAAGCTCACCACCCGATGGTAGACGTGCTTTGTAAGCGCGCTGGAAACCGAAAAAATGCTGAATATTACACCATTTTCGTCATAATTCTTCATCAAATCATGAAAACTGCGTAAGTCCTATTCGTAATAGAATGTATATAAAACATAGTAGAACTTGTGCTATAGATTGTAGCATTTTCCGTAGTTATTTTCAAGTTGTTTTGTGTGTGTGTCATGATTCGTTTGATTGTTTCATGTCACGGTGTTGTGAGCAATTGTGATGCCAATTGTCGTAAGCGAATGCTGTGTGGAATTATGTTAATTTTTGCGAAAGTGTAATGGATATTGTCAGAAAATGGACAGTGTTGTTGTTAATTGGACAGTACTTGTGGGTTGATAATGTAGTCCATTGTCTGAAGAATGATTTACTTTCTAACAATAACAAATTGCTCAGGGTTATTGATGGTAAATTACGGCATTAATTACACACTTGTACAGGTAGGAGCGACCTCCTGGTCGCGACCGTTCCCTGCGGTGGTAGGAGCAACCTCACGATCGCAAACGTTCCCTGCGGTGGTAGGAGCAACCTCACGATCGCAAACGTTCCCTGCGGTGGTAGGAGCAACCTCACGATCGCGAACGTTCCCTGCATTGGTAGGAGCAACCTCACGATCACGACCGTTCCCTGCGGTGGTAGGAGCAACCTCCCGGTCGCGAACGTTCCCTGCGGTGGTAGGAGCGACCTCCCGGTCGCGAACGTTCCCTGCGGTGGTAGGAGCAACCTCACGATCGCGAACGTTCCCTGCGGTGGTAGGAGCGACCTCCCGGTCGCGAACGTTCCCTGCGGTGGTAGGAGCGACCTCCCGGTCGCGACCGTATGGAGACCATGTATCAAAACATTCGCGACCGGGAGGTCGCTCCTAACCAGAGAAACGAATAGAAAACTTACATGACAGCAAATATGGTAAATTGTAACAATGTAAACTAATTTTCAAATTTCACCATAAATAACTCTGCACACTGTTTTGAAATCATTGCGATCTTTTTGAACATACGTTATAATTTCACTTATAGTAAAGTTTAATCATAAAACCGAAGGAACATATCACTTGCCAAAGAAGAAAACCCCAATAGATCCCACGCAAATTCCACTCCCCTTAGAATCCGAAAACGACGAACATTTAGATATTTCCACGCTTGAAACATGGCTATGGGATGCTGCTTGTGTGATACGCGGCAAAACCGATGCACCCAAATTCAAGGATTTCATCTTACCGCTAATCTTCTATAAACGACTCTCCGATGTGTTTGATGACGAATTTGAAAAACAGAAAACGGAATACGATGATGAAGAATTGGCACGAGAGATTGTTAAGGCAGACCATGAAGACGCGCTAAAATCCGGACGTAACCCGATTGTCCGTTTCTATATTCCACAGGAGTACAGTTGGGAAGCACTCCGAAACCAGCCCGCGGATGGTCGGTTAGGACAGTTTGTTACCGATGCGATGCGCGAGGTCGCAAATAAAAATCCACGCTTACAAGGTGTACTCAATGTAGAGGACTTTAGCGAAACACAAAGCGGACAGCGACTAATCGACGACCAACGCCTCGAAAAACTTATTGAGATCATTAGTCAACATCGACTTGGACTTGAAAATGCGGAGCCAGATATCCTTGGACGTGCTTATGAGTATCTGTTGCGAAAGTTTGCCGAAGGACAAGGACAGAGCGCAGGTGAGTTCTATACACCGAAAGAAGTTGGTTGGCTAATGGCAAAACTGCTTAACCCCGAACCCTATTCAACTATTTACGACCCCGCATGCGGTTCAGGCGGGCTGCTTATCAAAGGACGATTGCAATTTGATGAAACGCACCCCGATGAAAAAAGTCAAGCACCCCGCATCTATGGACAAGAACTAACCCCTACAACCTACGCAATGGCAAAAATGAACGCCTTTCTCCACGATTTTATTAGCGCAGATATACAGATAGGCGATACTTTCCGTAACCCACGTTTTGCCGCTGACAATTCAAAACTCCAACGTTTTGACTATGTGGTAGCAAATCCGATGTGGAATCAGAAGGAATATGACGATGACTTTTACGAAAATGATAATTGGAATAGGTTTTCGGACGGAACCCCGCCAAGTTCCTCTGCAGATTGGGCATGGGTGCAGCACATGCTCGCTTCTCTAAAAGATAACGGACGTGCCACAATTGTGCTGGATACCGGCGCAGTCTCTCGCGGTTCTGGTGCTAAACAGACTAATCGGGAGCGTGATATCCGCAAAATATTTGTTGAAAAAGATCTGATTGAAGGTGTAATACTGCTGCCCGATAATCTGTTTTACAATACAACTGCACCGGGCATTATCTTACTGCTAAACCGCAACAAACCGGAGGAACGCAAAGAACAGGTCCTGCTTATTAACCTCTCGCAGCATTTTGAGAAAGGAAAACCGAAAAACGTCCTAACCGATGAAGCAATCACAGCAGCAACTGAAGTCTATGAAGCTTGGGAATCGCGTGAGAAATTGAGTAACGTTATCACATTGGAAGATGCACAGAAAACCGATTACAACCTGAGTCCTTCTCAGTTCGTTGATGTCGGTGACAAGGTTGTACACCGACCCGTGAATGAAATATTAGCTGACTTAACAGAGGCGCGTATTGCTCGCGAAAAAGCGGATAACGCTTTGGAAGAGGTGTTGACGCAACTTGGAATGAATATGGAGGAATTAAAACAATGATTGATTGGTCTAAACTTAAACAGTATGAACGTGATCAACCTCGTAGTTTTGAAGAACTATGCTATCAAATTGCAAAAGGACTACATGGAGATGAAGGACGTTTTACTTTCATAGACGATAGCGGTGGTGGTGACGGAGTTGAATTTTATCTTACCTTGCCAAACGGTGACCAATGGGGATGGCAAGCCAAGTTTTACCATCCTAACAAACGACTGAGTAATAGCAGTCGAAAGCAATCAATCATAAAATCTCTAAAAAAAGCATGTAAAATGCATCCGCGTTTGAAAAAATGGATTTTATGTACTCCAACTGAATTTACAACACACAAAGATAAGAATAACGAACAGGATTGGTTTGACAATATACTTCCTAAGTCAATTCCTGAAAAAATGGATGTTGAACTTATACACTGGGGAGATAGTGAATTCAACAATTGGTTGAGTGAACCCCGCTTTAGTGGAAAGCGAAACTATTTCTTTGGTGAACTTGAACTTGATTTTGACTGGTTTAAAACACAGTTTGACAAGCAGATGGTTGGTGTAGGTGATAAATATGATTCGTCCTTACATACCGAAACTAACGTAGATGCTGAGGTTCATGCACTTCTTGGTGATAAAGCATTTGTGCAACAAATCTATGGATGGATTGTAAAACTTGAAGAAGAACTCACAGATTTAAAGGATGCAATTAATAATATCAATTCTCCAATTCCGTATATTGAATGGAATGGAGAAGAAAGGTCTAAGGTCATCAAGGCAGCTGAATCACTTCAGGATTTCTTGCTAAACATCAATATACAGTTGAAACAAACAGGAGATCTTTTGGTTGAAAAAGACTTCTCAGAAGTGCAGTCCATAGATTGGAGGTTTGCCCTTGATCAGCTTCACAAAACTTTTAATGCCTATAGAAAAGTTGTGATGGAATCTGGCATAACAAAAATGAAGTGTACTACTGAAAAGCAATATGAAAATCAAGTTTTAAACTATGCAAGCAGTATTGTTCATGGACCGGATAACTTAGTTGCCAGATTATTGGATAAATTTTTTCCATCTGTAATCTGGCAAAACGGACTTATCAACGAATCGGATCTGCATATCCTTGGGGATGCTGGAATTGGCAAAACTCACATCGCCTGCAATATCTGTGACGATCGATTGAAAAACGGATTACCCGCACTATTTGTTCGTGGAAGTCAATTTAGGACTGATCAAGCAGTTGAAGTTCAGTTGCGAGAACTTCTTGACATTCCACCATCCTATAGTTGGCACGACTTTTTGCAAGCACTATCAGCCGCTGCTGAAGCATACCATACCCGTATTCCGTTGATAATTGATGGGCTTAATGAATCGGTACAAAACGGCACTTTTTCAAATATATGGGAATTCGGACTAAAAGGACTCGTTCAGGAGATAGCACAGACGAAGAACGTTGTGTTAATTACAACATGTCGCGGGAGTTATAAAGAGGCTATTTGGAAAGAGGTCAGTCCAAGAGAAGACATCATTCTGGGAATGGTAATTTGGAAAGATAAGGATTCACTAAATTTGGTTTACGCTTACGGATTCTATACCGACGAAGTAAAGCAGGAAGCAATTGAAAAGTATTTCAACACATATAAGATTAAAGCAGATCTTACGTTGGCACCGTTGAGACAGTTTGAACATCCTATCTACCTTAAGATTTTCTGTGAAACTAAAAATCGAGAACGTAAGACCGTGAAAGAAATTTATGTTGGCGAGCAAACGCTATTTGAAGTATTTGAGGAATACTTAAACCGATGTAATCGAGCAGTGTGTGAGCGTCTGGGTCGTCATCCGAAAACAAATATAGTCAAGCCAGCCTTGAACAAAATGGCGGAGTACTTGTGGCAACATAGCAGTCGCGAGATTCCCTTTGAAGAATTGGTCCGCATTGTAGACGGTCAACCCCGTGAACATTTGGATTGGCCGTCATCAAAAACGCGTGCCATAGAAAGTGAAGGGTTGTTAGTCTATCGAGATTGGACAGGCGTTGGTGAAGTGATGCATTTTACCTATGACCTACTTGGAGGTTATCTGATTGCAAAATACTTGGTTGAACAAGCTGCTGACGATGTGCATGGATTCTTAAATAGTAAGGAGACGACAGCAGTTCTATTTGGCAAAGATCATCAAAACTTACACCCGATGCACGAAGACATTAGCAGATGTCTGGCTGCACTCCTACCAGCCAAGACAGGGCATTTTCTGCACGAGCTTTCAGATAATGAAAAGATATTCGGTTTATCAATTCGTGCATTGTTTGAAATTTCACCACAAGATATAACGGAAAATTGTATACGTCTCGTTGCCAATTTCTTTGACGAATATAAAGAGAACCGAGATTGGTTTCTTAATTTAGCAGAAACCACCGTTGGACATTCCGATCATCCGTTCAATACTTCATTCTGGTCAGATCAACTTTCTGCCTTGTCTATGGTTGAAAGAGACTTAAGTTGGACGGAACACATCCGAAATAACCGTGAAAAATTTGAGGAGTTGGTGAAACGCTTTGAAAAAACTTCAAGGAACGACAAAGACATATCTGAGCTAAGTGCGAAACGCCTACATCTTTTAGCAGAATACATTATGTGGATTCTTACTTCAACTGTCAGACCATTACGTGATATAGCAACACGCGCACTTTACTGGTATGGACGAAGGTTTCCTCAAGAATTTTTTGATTTAGTCATGAAGTCTTTCACAATTAACGATTCTTATGTCTCTGAACGGATGTTAGCAGCAACTTACGGCATTGCAATGGCACGTCAAAACGATTTTGATGATACCAGTTTTGTGGATGAGATGTTACCTAAATATGCAGAACAATTGTATGAAAGCATGTTCAAGCCTAATGCACCGCATGCAACAACACACATATTAGCTCGTGATTATGCAAAGCGAACGATTGACATCGCCTTGATACATCACCCAACCTTACTATCGGATGAACGAGAACGTATCACGCCACCTTTTACAGATGGTGGAATTCGGGAGTGGGGTGAAAGTGAAAATAGGGAGGAAGGTCCTCCTCCAGTACAAATGGATTTTAAGGATTACACACTTAAAAGCTTAACAAAAGTCGATGATTCTGCTCCAGCTGAATATAAGCGTGTTAAAGCCAATGTTTATTGGCGGATATACGATTTAGGATTTTCATTGGAGAGTTTTGGAGAAATTGATCGTTGGCTTGCTGAAGATAATTCTAGAAAATTTGGTAGATCAGGAGATGGCAGAAAAATAGACAGATACGGCAAGAAATACTCTTGGATTGCATATTATGAACTTGCTGGATTTCGAAAAGATGATAATTTACTATCAGATTACTATGACAGGACACGCTCTTTATATATAGATATTGATCCAAGTTTTCCCGATGAACACCGAGAGTATAATTTAGCCAGAGAAGATTTTTTAGGTGATCGTGAAACGTCTACAGAACAGTGGGTTTTCAAGACCCCACATCCAAATTTGACATCGTATTTAAAAAAAGATGGTCTCTGTGGTGAAAAAGGAACCTGGATTCTGTTAAGTGGATTCCTGAGTCAGAAAGACAATCAAGTCAATCGTGATATGTTTTCCTTTTTGCAGGGACTGATTGTAAAATCCGAAGAGGTTGAGGAAATTGTTGAGATTTTGAAGAAGCAGGAGAAAATAGATAGGAGTACCCTACCGTACTGTCCGGAGGACGGTTACACATATGCAGATGAAATACCGTGGTGTGATACATATCCAGATAATAGTTGGGAAGAGGTGTCATTTAAGATAGGAACGATTATAGTTCCGGAAGAACAGCAAGTCATTCTATGCGATAGTGAACCTGTATCCGAAGAAGAATTGCAATCATTCTGGGATAGTATCGTGGATCTGATTGAACCAGAAGATTCTTTTGCAAAATTATTAGGATTCTGTGGTATAAACAGTATTACGAATCTAATTGGAACAAGGAATTGGGAATTGATTGAAGCACAATTGCACAAGCGAGGCTTTGAGTTGACAACGGAAACGGTCAATGTTGAACAGCCAGAATATCAGGAATTTGAGATGTTAGTTCCGGTAAGGGAAAACCACTGGTCGGATTCCAGTAATGCAGCCGTTCCTAGTCGAAGTGTAGCAATTCCAATTCGGCAGATTGCAGAAACCTTTAGTTTATATGGTCATCCCCAGAGTTTTGATCTATTTGAAAAGGATGACAAACGTGCGTCAATAACCTTTTGCTATGGCGAGGAATGGAAAGACAAGCAGGATTTTACATATCTACGTGAAGATTTACTGGAACGTTATCTGGCAAAGATAGGTGCAGAACTAATTTGGGTAATCTGGGGAAACCGACGTTTAGTATCTGAAAATCCTGGAGATCCGTATAAGAATTTTCATGAGGTAAAAATATATCGCCAGTGAAATGTAGATAATATTTTGGCACAGCTTGGATTGAATAGGAAAGCATTGTAATGAGTCTTAATAATTTACCTGCACATTGGAAGTTAGTGAGTTTTGGAGATGTTACCACATTTACAAGGAAACCGAGCGAATTACGATATTCAGAATATAATGAAATTCCGTTTGTGCCTATGGAATTGATTCCAGTCTCCAAATTATTTTCAGAAGTATTTACACTCAAACCAAGCAATAAACTGACTAGTGGAACTTATTTTGAACCAGGTGACATCCTTCTTTCAAAAATTACACCTTCTTTTGAAAATGGAAAACAGTGCATCATTGAGGAATTACCAACCCCTTTTGGTATAGCTACAACTGAGGTGATTCCAATTCGGGAAGTGGAAGGTGTTAGTGATAAATTCTACCTTTTTTATTTTTTATTACTTTCTGACGTTCGAAGTTTGCTTGCGGGAAGAATGCAAGGAACGACTGGACGTCAGCGGCTAAATAAAGAAGCACTTGTTAACTTGGAAATTCCACTACCCTCGCTACCCGAACAACGCGCCATTGCCCACATCTTACACACAATCCAAGATGCAAAGTTCACCCGGCAACGCGAAATTGCATTAGAACGCGAACGCAAAGCAGCGTTAATGGATTTTCTTTTTTCTCACGGCACGAAAGGCGAACCCCGCAAGCAGACAGAGATAGGCGAGATTCCTGAGAGTTGGGAAACTGTGTGTTTTGCAGATGCGGCTATATTTACAAAGAAACCAAAGGACTTACGATATTCAGAATATAATCAAATTCCGTTTGTGCCGATGGAGTTGATTCCAATTGCAAAACATTTTTCTGAGGATTTCATACTCAAAACGAATAATGAGCTAAAAAGTGGAACTTATTTTGAACTTGGTGACATTCTTCTTGCTAAAATTACACCATCTTTTGAAAATGGGAAACAGTGTATTTTTAAGGATTTGCCAACGCCATTTGGTATTGCTACGACCGAAGTAATTCCAATTCGGGAAGTGGAAGGCATTTCTGATATATCTTACCTTTTCTACTATCTATTACTTCCGAATGTTCGCACTTCGCTTGCAGGAAAGATGCAAGGGACGACTGGTCGCCAAAGGTTAAACAAAGAAGCACTTGTTAACTTGGAAATACCTCTACCCCCACTTTCTGAACAACGCGCCATTGCCAACATTTTCCGAGCAATTGACGATAAAACAGCAGCCCTTGAACGAGAAATTGAACTCATAGATGAACTCTTCCACGCGATGCTTGAAGAACTCATGACAGGGCAAAGATCTGCTGTGCCGCTAATTGACGATGAGATGCACGTGTGAGGAATTTTCAATAAAGATGGGTGGGCATCAGTTCCATCAAAAGGTGGTCATCGGCAGTATAAACATCCAACAAAAAAAGGTAAGGTGACAGTATCTGGTAAAATGGGCAAAGATGTCCCGAAAGGCAAACTCAACAGCGTTCTGAAACAAGCAGGACTCAAGTAATGAGTTGGAATAGCACGGTTCGCGGTCGTGTTATCTGAAAGCCCTGAAACAAGCAGGTATTGAGCAATAAGGGATAAACGAATGGATTATGTTGTAATTTATGAAAAGGGCGATAGCAGTTATGGTGCTTATGTTCCCGATCTCCCAGGATGTATAGCTGTAGGAGAGACACTGGAAGAAGTCCAGACATTAATTGATGAAGCTATTGAATTTCATATTGAAGGATTACAAGAAGACGGTGACGATGTTCCGCAACCTTCTTTAAACATCCCTATTCAGTATGATATTCCATACCTTGGCATACACAAAGTCGTCGAAAACTATGTACATAACGACGATCCTGCTCTCTTTTCATGTCAAGACTTTGCAAGCCATCTTTACCTTGTTACCGCTGGTGAAAACGAACAACATAAAACCTGGCTCCGTGTTGAAATTTCTAAAGAACGTTTTAAGCTCATCCGCTCTGGTGGAATAGACCTTCGGAATGCATTTACCGATGCTGAAAATGGCATCCTGTTCCAAGTAAAACTTCCACAAGGTGATTCAACAGACCCATCGCTGAAAGTCATCCATCCCAATCAAATCGCCGAGGAAATGCTCCCGCTGCAGGGTGAACGTCTCGGACTAAAAACCAATACACTTCCACCACTCCGTAGTCCACAAGAAATAGCATCATCTTCTGTTAGAGAATTTATTGAAATTGCTTTCAACTATCCTGGGGTTTTCAGAACTGAAGCACCTATTGAATCTTTAGGCAAAATACTAACCGGATTACAACAAGTAATCAACAGAATCGGTGCGAAATGTGTTAATTCAACATCTAAGAAGAAACCCGAAGACATCAGAAGCAATATGGGAATCTCACTCTTAGAAGTTGGTGAAGGCTCATTTGAAATACAGCTTGCATCGACAGAGTATGTCGATTTAGTCAAAGATTCTGATCTTGGAAATGCAATGAATGAATTTGTGAAAATTCTTATTTCTGGATGTAATCAAGACCAATTGAAAACACTCATGGAACAATTAGGACCAAAGGTTGCTAAGGGTTATGCTAATTTCCTCAAACCACTCAGTAAATCTGTATTAGATACTAAATTTACGTGGACATCGCCAAATCCAGACCGCGGTGGTACTGCACAACTTTCCCAATCACAAATGATAAAGGTTATTGATATTCTTGAGAAAATTCAAGAAGAAACATTAAAAACAATCAAAATCTCTGGAACATTAGTCGGTATCTCTCTCATATCCAAATTATTTGAGATAGAAACGTCCGATGATAACTATTATGAAAAAAACTATTTTAAAGGAAAGATCACGGATGAAGCTTTTGAGACTGAAATCGTAAAGAACGCTACAGTAAGCCAGCCATATACTGCAGAAATACAAGGATTCGCTGAAATTGGTGAGACCAAAGATGAATCCAAAATTAAGTTCCGACTACTCAGCCTTAGTCAGAAATCATTACCCGATGCAGCCAAATAAAAAAACGCAAAAACACGTCACATTCCTTATTCTACTTGACATCAGCACGTCACTGTGACGTGCAAAACGTCCTACTAAAACACGATACCGAATAATGTCTTTAAGGTTGGATAAACCTAATTCGCAACTAAAGGCAAAAAAGTTACCACACGGTAACTTTTGAAAATCTCAGGTTGATTTGAACAAACGCAAACTAAAATCCGCGTCATCTGTGAAATCCGCCTAATCAGCGATTCAGATAACCAATGTAAAAAAACCTCATTTTTCCTTGACAACCCAAAATAATAATGTTATAATTAATATTACATAGTGAGCATAGAGACGTGTTATAAATTCCGAATCATAGGAGCTGAATGTGAATAGGAAGTAACACCTATCCAATATAAGTCTCAGCCATCATAGTATGTTTTTATTAAGGAGAACAGAAATGCCAGAAAAGACAACGAAGACAACGAAGACGAAAAAAGAGGAACTCACCGTTGAAACACTACAGAAAATGCCCTCGGGTATGAGAGAATATGTGGCGTATGCTTGCGGCATTGGAATTAAAATAGGCGATGTCATCGACACTATACTCGACTATTATAAGGAGACATATAAGTACACTAAAGACCTGAACGAAAAGGAAGCCAAATCTATTTTACGTGAATCCATCCGCACGTGCAATCCAAATGATAAAAAGTTTTGCTACAAAAAGTACGGTGCTACGTATCGTGAAGGACGTCTATCTTATGTACGTTCTATGGGGGATGATTTACTCAAAGCATTTGAAAGGCATATAGGCAATTTGAACTTCGCTCTTGAAAAAACAGGTTTCAATTTCCACGAAGGACTAACGATTAAAGAATACGCATCTATCACAAAAGACATTGCAGAGGCGGTTTCGTTGTATCAGTCCTTAGCAGAAGCACATCAACCCGACACCGAAGCCACGTTTGATATTTTGCCCGCACTTGATAGCCAGTTGATCCTTGCACAAATAGAAGCAGCAGATAATCAAACACAAAAAGCATTACCTACAACATCGGAGGCACCAAAAGCATTACCGGATACTTCCAAAAGCAACGACTCGGAATAAAATTATAACGAGTTGTGCTAAATAACTATTTGTCCAACATTATGGTAAATTATGGAGTTAATTATACACTTTCACAGGTAGGAGCGACCTCCTGGTCGCGACCGTCCCCTGCGTGGGTAGGAACAACCTCCTGGTCGCGACCGTCCCCTGCGTGGGTAGGAACAACCTCCTGGTCGCGACCGTCCCCTGCGTGGGTAGGAGCGACTCCTGGTCGCGACCGTCCCCTGCGTGGGTAGGAACAACCTCCTGGTCGCGACCGTCCCCTGCGTGGGTAGGAACAACCTCCTGGTCGCGACCGTCCCCTGCGTGGGTAGGAACAACCTCCTGGTCGCGACCGTCCCCTGCGTGGGTAGGAACAACCTCCTGGTCGCGACCGTCCCCTGCGTGGGTAGGAGCGACCTCCTGGTCGCGACCGTCCCCTGCGTGGGTAGGAACAACCTCCTGGTCGCGACCGTCCCCTGCGTGGGTAGGAACAACCTCCTGGTCGCGACCGTCCCCTGCGTGGGTAGGAACAACCTACTGGTCGCGACCGTCCCCTGCGTGGGTAGGAACAACCTACTGGTCGCGACCGTCCCCTGCGTGGGTAGGAACAACCTACTGGTCGCGACCGTCCCCTGCGTGGGTAGGAGCGACCTCCTGGTCGCGACCGTATGGAGACCATGTATCAATACGGTCACGAACAGGAGGTCGCTCCTACCAAAAAAAGAATAGGTTAATTACATGACAAATGACAACCAATATAGTAAATTGTAGAAATGTAAACTTATTTTCAAATTCCACCATAATTGGTAAAATTGGTAATTTTTTGTTCGGGAAAACCCTGTCATAGACAAGATTCGTGTACAGAAAAAATTACCAATTTCTCAAAAGTGTCAACACTATATCACTCTAATTGATATTCGGAAACGATTATGTCTGAACGTTCCGCGGTCCAAGAGCCAATGCTCAAATATGCCAATGAAATCGGGTGGCAGCGAATTTCGCCATCAGATGCCATGTGCATGCGTGATGGTGATACCGCCGCGTTATATTTTACGGATGTACTAAAAGCACAACTCTTAAAACTCAATAAAGGTGATGTAGACGAATCCAACTACGATGACGTTATACGACAACTCAATTTGCTTAAATCCACACTTGAGGGAAATCAAAACGCGCTTTCATGGATGCACGGTAGAGAGTCAGTTTTTGTTCACACTGAAAAACGCCAACGCAACGTTACCCTGATAGATTTTGAGAACCTTGATAATAACCTGTTTCATGTTACCGATGAATGGGAACAGAAAGGAGTTGTCCACACCAACCGCGCGGATGTGGTCTTTTTAATAAACGGTATACCGATCGCAGTAGTGGAGACGAAATCCGCTCATAAGCAGGACGGATTGTCACAAGGAATGGATCAAATTCGCCGCTACCATCGTGAAACACCCGAGATGTTCACGACTGCACAAATCTTCGGTGTTACGCAACTGATGGATTTTTTCTATGGGGTAACGTGGAACACCAACCGCAAAAATATATTCAATTGGAAAACAGACGTACCCAAGAACTATGAGCAGAAGGTTAAAACTTTTTTCAACCAAGAACGTATGCTACAAGAATTGCATCGGTCTGTTATCTTCCAGAACAGAGACGACCAACTCTCTAAAGTCGTGTTGCGTCAACACCAAACGCGCGCAATAGAAAAAGTGATTGATCGGGTTAACGATCAGAACAAACGGCGCGGACTTGTCTGGCATACACAGGGCAGCGGTAAAACTCTCACTATGATTTCAATTGCATCACGACTCCTACGCGGTGGAGAGCAGTCTGAAAAACCTACCTTGCTAATGATTGTTGACCGCAATGAATTAGAAAGCCAACTCTTTAGAAACATCACCGCTTATGGTATCAGTACACATAGAGTTGCACAAAGCAAGGATGATTTGGAAGAAATTTTATCATCCGATTATCGCGGTTTGATTGTGTCCATGATTCACAAATTTGATAAGAAACCAGCAGACCTCAATACTCGCGAGAGTGTAATTGTCCTAATTGACGAAGCACACAGAACCACAGGTGGGAACTTTGGGAATTATCTGATGGCTGCTGTACCGAATGCAACCTATATCGGATTTACTGGTACACCGATTGATAACCTATTTAAAGGTGAAGGCACTTTCAAAGTATTCGGCAAAGATGACGAACAGGGATATCTTGATAAATATGGAATCGCTGAATCTATTGAAGATGGCACAACATTAAAGTTAAACTACGCACTCGCACCATCTGGATTACGGGTGGATCCAGAGATATTAGATCAGGAATTTCTAAGCCTTGCAGAAGCGGAAGGCGTTAGCGACCCCGATGAACTCAACGTAATCCTCGACCGTGCTGTCAATTTAAAAGCAATAATGAAAGCACCCAACAGGATAGAAAAAATCGCTAAATTTGTAGCTAAAGACTTCCAAGAAAGAATTGAACCGATGGGATTCAAGGCGTTTCTGGTCGGTGTAGACAGAGAGGCGTGTGCATTATACAAACAGGCATTGGATAAGCAACTACCATCAGAATATTCGGAGGTCGTCTATTCCAAAAATAATCAAGATAACGAGTTGATGAAAAGACATCATCATTCAGATGAGCAGGAAAAGGAAATACGCAAGAATTTCATTGACAAAAAATCGCAACCGAAAATCCTGATTGTAACCCAAAAATTATTGACAGGTTTTGATGCACCGATCCTTTACTGCATGTACCTTGATAAACCGATGCGTGACCATGTGTTATTACAGGCAATTGCTCGTGTTAACAGACCTTATGAAGATGATGATGGGTTGCTAAAACCTGCAGGGTTTGTCCTTGATTTTGTCGGTATCTTTGAAAACATGAAAAAGGCACTCGTCTTTGATTCTGACGAAGTGGAAAGCGTCATTCAGAACATTGATGTTCTTAAAGAAAGGTTTGCAGAGATGATGCACGAACGCGCACAACAATACCTACCCTTTACCGAAGACTCAGACGATAAAGCAATAGAACGTGCAATTGAACACTTTGCGGATAAGGATGACCGAGAGACATTTTTCACGTTCTTCAAACAGGCACAGAATCTCTATAACATCATTTCACCTGATCCCTTCTTACACCCATTTTTAGAGGACTACCAAGCTTTAGCATCGCTATATAGATTAATTCGTAACGCAAATTCTGACAATATTTCCATTGATAACGAGTTAACTGCTAAGACACAAGAACTGCTACAAACCTACACAGAAGGCAATAGGTTAGAATTACCTGATGAAGTCTATGAATTGAACGAAACCACTTTGCAAGAATTAAATCAAAGCGATGTCCCTGATACGGGTGTGTAAAGTTTTTGTCACAAGAATGTACTGAATACAGATCTTGCTTAGTATTAGGTTAAATGGTATCCTTCTAAAAAACACTTTTTTATCAGAGAGGATACCAATGTTTAGTATATCATTAGCAAGTTGTGAAGTCGAAGAGTTTAGAGAAGATGCAATCCATTTTGTAGAAAAGATCAATAATGTTTTACACACCCTTAGTTCAGACAGTCTTTATGTAGACGCTATGGAGATAATAGCCTTAGAGACGATGCGTTCGTTAGGTCAAATGATGTTAGAAATGGGTGTTCTCAAACATTCCGTTGAACAAGTTTCTGGATCTGTTGAATGTCCACAATGTCAACAAGCGTGTCGTCCGTATCGTAAAAGAGAACGCCGTATTACGACGCTATGTGGTGTTATTCGTGTTGACCGTTGGGTGTATCGTTGTGCTTCGGGTCATTATCATTTTCCGTGGGATACGAAAGAAAAGTTGAAAGGTCAATACACACATCGTGTAGCTGAAGTGATGTGTCGTATGTCTGCGCGTCTTGACTTCAGGGAGGCAGCAGAGGAGTTGTTTCGTCAAGGGATAGAAGTCAGTCATACGACCCTCAATCAAAATGTGCGTGAATGGTCAAAAGCGTTGCGGGATTCACAACAAGTGGAAACACAAAAACTTGAGGCAAATCAGCGTTGGTATGTGAGTTGTGATGGATGCCACACCAACTCACAAGAGGGGTGGAAAGAAACCAAAGTTGGTTGTATTTATAGAGATTATCCACAACCTCCAAATAGTTCTGGTGCGACACCGAGTGCGAGAACACCAAGCATTCGTTATGTTGCGGAGCGTGAGAATGCTGCTCATTTCGGTAAAGCGTTGTATAAGTTAGCAACGCAGAGCGGCATCTATCAAGAAGATATAGGCACGCAAGAGGTCGTGTTTATCGGAGATGGAGCGGCGTGGATATGGAACTTAGCGGCTGAATACTTCCCGAATGCTGTAGAGATTGTGGATTACATGCATGCCAAATCACATCTTTATGATGTGGCTAAAGTTGCCTTTGGTGAGACAGAAACAGAAGACGTAGAAACTTGGGTCACAGAGACAGAACCCTTTCTTTTTGATGGCAACATTCCAGAAGTTGTCTCACGTATCCGTGCTTTAGCCACACAGCACCCAGACGTTTGTGAGATTTTAGTAAGAGAAACAGGTTATTTTGAAAAACACGCGAAACGGATGCAATATAAAACGTTTAGAGATAAGGGGTATCAGGTTGGGAGTGGTGTGATTGAGAGTGCGTGTAAACATGTTGTGGGACAAAGGTGTAAACAAGCTTCTATGAGATGGGAGAAACCGGGTATTAATGCTGTTCTAAGTTGGAGATGTCTGTTGAAGAATAATGCCTGGGACAGATATTGGTATCCAGACACAAAAGCCGCATAACACTTAGTGACAAAAACTTTACACACCCCCCTGATACCGTTAAAATGTTGAATTTGCGAAAAGCAATACGTCAAAAGGTAATAAATGAAGGTGAATCAAAACCATTTCTGATTTCTATTGGGGAACGCGCAGAAGCTGCCATAGAAGCTTATGAAAATCGTCAGTCTGGGACACAAGAAACTTTAGCTGAGTTTATGAAATTTGCAAAAGAATATGCAAGTGCTGCAAGAGAAAGCAATCAGATGGGATTGGACAACAACACTTTTGCTATTTATAGAGAACTAAAAAACTATATAGATGATGTTACACCAGTGCAAGCACAGTCTGTCAATCAAATCTTTGAAAAATATCCTGACCATCAGTGGGATGATCACCAAGGGAAAGAATTACGCAGTATGCTCTATAAAACATTAAGCCCAACAGTTGCGACAAATGATCTTATTGAAACAACAAACAAATTGCTAAAGTTGAAACGGGTATGAAAACCGAAAAAGTATGGGATAACCCAATGGATTTGAAAGGTGCAGTGCAACAGTGGGCAGATCGCATCGGAGTTCAGGTGCGGGAGATCCATTTGCGTGAAATGCGACAAAAGTGGGCATCTATATCAACCAATGGAAGATTGACACTCAACACCGACCTGCTTAACTTACCAAAAACGTTGGGTGAATTCGTAATTGTGCATGAATTGGTGCATTTACTCGTACCTAATCATGGAAAACTGTTTAAAGGTTATATGTCTGCGTATCTGCCTGATTGGGATGAACGACAGAAGCGTTTAAAATTACTACAACTAACGTGAGTTTGATAATTATATTGGACTTACGCATTCCCCCTTAAATGAAGATTAATTTATTAGATTAATTTATTAATTGGGTAATAAATATATCTCCAACGGTAGGCGGGGAATGCCTTTTGGCATTCATACCCGGGGAATGCCAAAAGGCATTCATACCGTTGATTTCTTGATTTGGTGCTTTGTAAGCGCGCTCCATACTCCCAAAAACTGCAGGCGTGCTTTGGAAGCGCGCTCCATACTCCCAAAAACTGCAGGCGTGCTTTGGAAGCGCGCTCCATACTCCCAAAAACTGCAGGCGTGCTTTGGAAGCGCGCTCCATACTCCCAAAAACTGCAGGCGTGCTTTGGAAGCGCGCCATCCCCGCCATCACCTGCTGGCATACCCCACGGCAGACGTGCTTTGTAAGCGCGCTCCATACTCCCAAAAACTGCAGGCGTGCTTTGTAAGCGCGCCATCCCCGACCTCAACTGCTGGCATACCCCCACGGCAGGCGTGCTTTGGAAGCGCGCCATCCCCGACCTCAACTGCTGGCATACCCCCACGGCAGGCGTGCTTTGGAAGCGCGCCATCCCCGACCTCAACTGCTGGCATACCCCCACGGCAGGCGTGCTTTGGAAGCGCGCTCCATACCCCCAAAAACTGCAGGCGTGCTTTGTAAGCGCGCACCCCAACTGCAGGCGTGCTTTGTAAGCGCGCTCCATACTCCCAAAAACTGCAGGCGTGCTTGTAAGCGCGCCATCCCCGACCTCACCTGCTGGCATACCCCCACTGCAGGCGTGCTTTGTAAGCGCGCTCCATACTCCCAAAAACTGCAGGCGTGCTTTGTAAGCGCGTTCCATACTCCCAAAAACTGCAGGCGTGCTTTGTAAGCGCGCCATCCCCGCCCTCACCTGCTGGCATACCCCACGGCAGGCGGGCTTTGTAAGCGCGCCATCCCCGACCTCACCTGCTGGCATACCCCCACTGCAGGCGTGCTTTGTAGGCGCGCTCCATACTCCCAAAAACTGCAGGCGTGCTTTGGAAGCGCGCCACCCAACTGCACTCCCCTGCAGGCGTGCTTTGTAAGCGCGCCATCCCCGCCCTCACCTGCTGGCATACCCCACGGCAGGCGTGCTTTGGAAGCGCGCCATCCCCGACCTCACCTGCTGGCATACCCCCCTGCAGGCGGGCTTTGTAAGCGCGCTCCCCAACTGCAGGCGTGCTTTGTAAGCGCACACCCCAACTGCACTCCCCTGCAGGCGTGCTTTGTAAGCGCGCTCCATACTCCCAAAAACTGCAGGCGTGCTTTGGAAGCGCGCCATCCCCGCCCTCACCTGCTGGCATACCCCACAGCAGGCGTGCTTTGTAAGCGCGCCATCCCCGCCCTCACCTGCTGGCATACCCCACTGCAGGCGTGCTTTGTAAGCGCGCTCCATACTCCCAAAAACTGCAGGCGTGCTTTGGAAGCGCGCTCCATACTCCCAAAAACTGCAGGCGGGCTTTGTAAGCGCGCTCCATACTCCCAAAAACTGCAGGCGGGCTTTGTAAGCGCGCCATCCCCGACCTCACCTGCTGGCATACCCCCACTGCAGGCGTGCTTTGTAAGCGCACTCCATACTCCCAAAAACTGCAGGCGGGCTTTGTAAGCGCGCCATCCCCGACCTCACCTGCTGGCATACCCCCACTGCAGGCGTGCTTTGTAAGCGCACTCCATACTCCCAAAAACTGCAGGCGGGCTTTGTAAGCGCGCCATCCCCGACCTCACCTGCTGGCATACCCCACGGCAGGCGTGCTTTGGAAGCGCGCTCCATACTCCCAAAAACTGCAGGCGGGCTTTGTAAGCGCGCTCCATACTCCCAAAAACTGCAGGCGGGCTTTGTAAGCGCGCTCCATACTCCCAAAAACTGCAGGCGGGCTTTGTAAGCGCGCCACCCAACTGCACTCCCCTGCAGGCGTGCTTTGTAAGCGCGCACCCAATAGTAGGCGTGCTTTGTAAGCGCGCACCGGTGGAAGTCATAACTATTTATCAAACTCACGTTATAACTATCTTTAGACTGTTCATGATAATAAGGTTCTAACGTTTTTTCTTGACATTCTTGTAAAGATTTATGTATACTTGATATATAGTAAATAACTTGTATAACATTTCTGTTGCTTAATGTAATAGTCTCTGGACGATTTGTGTGGAAATATGATGGATGCTCTTTCCTTCCGAACAAACAGCGCGATTTTACCATTGATTTGCTTATTCATATATGCTGCTGTCATACCAATGCAGTTGTCCAATTATGTCCTATGTATAGGTGAGGATGGACATATTGAATTTGAATTTGCGGGTCATGGGTGTTGCATAGATGTCCATTCACATGATCACCATCACACTGAGACAGGTCATGCAGGAGATGATGACCACTGCGGCGAATGTTTAGACCTTCCTATTTTTGCATCAATCAACAGTTGTTTATACTTGGTATCTTGTGAAGAAAATCTGGTAGTTGAGAATGACATTGCATCAGCGATGCAGATGACTCATAGGGTCACTGTTCCTTCAGATGCATCAATATCCCCCTATTCAGTCATTCCGCCATTGATTGATCCTGTACTTATTTCACTTCGTACTGTCACGCTCCTCCTTTGATCCCTCCTTTGTACTATTGCAGTACTTTTCTTGTCCTTAATTCTCCAATAAATATCCATAATGTAGGATGGCATACATGTCGTCTGTGTCTATAATCGTTTAACATGTCTTATGCGGTTACCCGTGGACGTTCCATATTTATTGACACTTTACAAGAACGTATGTGCCATCTAACTTGTGAGGAGTACGATGTATGAAAAACAGAATGAGTCTTACCTATGCATTCATAGGAATATGTCTTTTTACCTTTTTGGTATTACCGTTAACCGTTTCCGATGCTCAAAATGAGAAAGTATCGCTTGAAGTTGCAATTCAGGCTGCATTGCGCGATAATCCTGCACTCAAAGCGATCCATGAAGAAGTTAAGGTTGCCCAAGCACTACTTGACGGCATTCCGCTGCTAAGTAATCCAGAATTGGAATCCGAATATGTCAGCGGTCTTCACGCAGAGCAGATTTTTGAGTTAAGCAAAACCTTTGAACTGGGTGGTCAACGCGCTTATCGAATACAGATAGCAAAGGCAAATCTTGAAAAAGTCAATCTTGAATTAACTGATAAATCTCGATTGCTTACCAAAGCAGTGAAACTTGCTTTTTATCAACTTGTTCTCATCCAAGAAAAGCTGAAATTGGCTAAAGAGATAATCAAACACAATCAAGAGATGTATGAAATGGCACAGTTTCAGTTTGAAACAGGTGATATATCTGTTACACAGGTAGGGTTAGCAAATATCCAGTTGCAATCTGCACGTCGAGAATTTTCTACCTTAGAAAGTGATTTACAGTTGGCGCAGCTTGAACTAAACGGTCTTATGGGAACAAAACTTGATGGAACGCCGGCTGCAATTGGTGGATTTCCAAAGAAACCAACAAAGAAGATGAATATCAATATTTTGAAAACGCATGCCCTTGCACATCGTGCTGATCTGAAGTCGTTGAGAATAAATACAAAACTGACAGAAAGCGGTTATCGTCTTGCAAAAGCATCAAACATTCCGGATCTCAATATCGGTGGGATTGCAGAACGTAGTTCAGGTGAGCTGGGATTCGGTGTGAAGTTCTCATTACCTTTACCACTGTTTGACAGAAATCGCTCTGAAATACAATCAGCAAAGGCACAAAAGCAAGTTGATACCATACGGGTTAGCAATACAGAGAGGCAAATTACACGTGAAGTGATAAGTGCATTTGTTGCTCTGAATGCTACCGAGAAAAACCTTAGTTTTTATGATGATAACTTGTTGAAACTACTCAACGATAATCTAACCCTGACCCTTACTGCCTACGACTTGGGGGAAGCAGAACTATTAGAGGTCATCTTGCTTCAGAGTGAATTTGTAAAGACGCGCTTTGCTTATCTTGATGCACTTGCAGCATATCGTAAAGCAATCGTAGAACTTGAAGCAGCAATCGGTACGTCTATTGAATTAGTGCAGTAGGTTTTATTTATGATCCATGCAATGTGTACTGAATATCTATAAGGAGAAAGAAAATGCGACGTTACTTACATTTGACTTTACTATATCTGGCAATATTTGTTCTTGCGAATGGTGGTTTGTTTTTGTCAAATACCTATCACACATTAACTTGGGCTGAAGAAGAGGATGATCATTCACATGAAGTTGATAACGCTGTTGTTCTCAGCGATAAAGCAAAAGTGAATATTGGTTTGAAAACATCTGAAGCAGACTTACGGACCATTGAAAAGATTGTTCAGGTTACAGGTAACATCATTGCCCATCCGGGAAAACAAGCGGTTGTGACACCAAGGATTAGCGGTATTGTGAAACGCATCCATTCTAATCTCGGTGATTCGGTTAAAAAAGGTGATGTACTGCTTGAATTAGAGAGTATAGACTTACAATTTGCTGAGATCGATCTGATTGAAGCTGTACATCAACAGAAATCTTTAGATACCAAGTTGGAAAAACAGAAATCGGTTTTTGCTAAGCAGATACAGCAGGAACTACAGACGCTCCAGATAGACTATCTGGAGTCGCATGCGGAGTTGCAAGAGCAAAAAAATACCTATCAGAATCATAAGTCGATTGCGATTGCTAAAACAATTTCTGCATTGGAGCAGCTGCGTGTTGATCTTGTCAAAACCGATGTTGAACGTAGACTACTTGCGGACACACTTGCACGCATTGAAGCATTGACTGAAAAACGGATTTCTGCACAGAAGGAATTGATTTCCCAGAGAGCTGCATATACACAAGCAACCAACGCATTTAGAGGTACGAAACGGAAATTTCAACTTCTCGGAGTTAGTAAAGAGACAATTCAAAGCATCCTTGAGGATGAAGGAACGACACCGATTTTGGCTCTGTTGAATACAGATACCAAACCCAAGAGTAAACCTCAACTAACAGAGAATGTAGATGCCTTGAAGTATGTTTCAATCGTTGAGGAAGCAACGACATTGATAGATGCTGAATCCGCTTACAAAACCGCTGCTATCAAGGCAAAAGCAAATAGATTACGTGTCTTAGCTGCAGGTATGACAGCAGAGCAATTGGAGCAAATTTCCACATCAGGTTTGATTATACCGTTCAATGATTTATCGGTAGATAAACTGATAGAAAATTATGCTCCCTTCATGACGAGTTCAGAGACGTTGGAAGCATTACTGCAGACAGAAGAAGCGCAGCGGAATGTTACTATCATGTTTACAAAGGCACGACGGAAACTTGAGGTGTTCGGTATGACTGCAGATAAGATAGACAAACTTATTGAAAATGAGAAATCAGATTCTCGCTTTTATGTCACTGCGCCGACCGCAGGACAAATTATCAGTCAAAACGTGAAGTTAGGTGCAACAGTTGAGAAAAGTGATGCTTTGTATTCCATATTAGATTCT
Organism: Candidatus Poribacteria bacterium; assembly: GCA_963663765.2. GTDB lineage: Bacteria > Poribacteria > WGA-4E > WGA-4E > WGA-3G > MSPOR6. The sequence continues at coordinate 1,549,651 of CAXXUA010000005.1, forward strand.
AATGTGGTGTGGGTTGAAGGAGAGGTTTATGAAGATATACTTGCGCTGATTCATGACAAGTGGGAGGTCGGCAGTGAAGTTCGGGTTCGTGTTCCTGCATTTCCCGAAAATGTTTTCGTTGGTAAGGTCTCGCAAATATCTTCAGTCGTAGATTCGGAGAAACGGACGGTGCATTTTTGGACACTGGTTGACAATCCTGATCATAAACTGAAGCCGGGGATGTTTGCTGAACAGACGCTTGTTATTGAAAAACTGGACGATGTCTTGAGTGTGCCCCTGGATGCTGTTCTTAAAGATGGTGCGTCTCAAGTTGTTTTTGTTGAGTCTGGCAACACATATATGAAGCATGAAGTTGTGATTGGTGCAAAGGATGACCGGTATATTGAAATTAAAGATGGGTTATATGCTGGTGAACTTGTTGTCGTGCAAGGGACACATCAACTCCTAAGTGCATCGGCAGGAACAGCGACAGTTGTAGACCCTCATGCTGGACATTCACATTAGGAATTCGTTTCAAGGAGAATACAATGTGGTCAAAAATTACCGAAAGTGCACTCAGGAATAAACTGCTTGTTATTTGCGGTCTCATTGCTGCAATTATTATCGGTATCAGGATGTTCCAGAGAGCACCCATTGACGTTTATCCGGATATCAATCCACCTCGGATTACTGTCTTGACAGAAGCACATGGTTGGTCACCAGAAGAGATGGAGATGCTGGTGACGTTACCAATTGAAAGTGCAATGAACGGTGCGCCAGATGTAACACTGGTTCGTTCATCGTCAGCAATAGGTTTATCGCTTGTTTTCGTTGAATTTGAATGGGGTATGGATATATTTCTTGCGCGGCAGATGGTTAACGAACGGTTGCAGCTTGTTGCCCCAAATTTACCAGAGGGTGTTGATGCGCCAATCATCTTGCCGACCTCGTCCCTTCTGGGTGAAGTAATGGAATATGCACTTGTTGATGAGTCCGAAGAGAAGTTGGATCCGATGGAGATGCGCGACATCGCGGATTGGGAGATTCGGTTCCGGTTGCAATCACAGGGTGGTATTGCAAATGTCATTAATATTGGTGGGTATATCAAGCAATATCAGGTATTTGTTGATCCTGATCGGTTGATAAGTTATGGTTTTTCACTTGAGGATGTCGCACATGCGCTTGAAAAAAGCAACGACAACGCATCTGGTGGGTTTCTGGTCAAGGACGCACGCGAGTTGATGATACGTGGTTTGGGACGGATTGCGACAGTGGCTGACATAGAGAATGTCGTGATTGATGTTCGGGAACATTACACACCTGTGCTTATTAAGGATGTTGCGACGGTCAAGATCGGATCGCTGCCTGAAATACGTCGAGGTGCAGGAAGCCGTAACGGTGAAGAAACCGTGTTAGGTAAAGTCATCAAACAGCCCGGAGAGAATACACTCAATCTTAGTGAAAGAGTGAAAAAAGAATTGGAATCATTGGAGAACGCTTTACCTGAAGGAGTAAATGTAGAAGTTGAATACTCTCAAGCGGATCTGATTCAACGGGCGGTGGATACGGTGAAAGAGGCACTGCGCGATGGTGCGATTCTGGTTGTTGTGGTTCTCATCATCTTCCTCTTCAATATCCGTACTGCTTTTATAACTTTAACTGCTATCCCTTTGTCGTTGATAATTGCTGTTATAGTGTTGCTTTATCGAGGTGGAACGTTGAACATCATGACACTTGCGGGTTTGGCGATTGCTGTGGGTATGGTGGTTGACGATGCGATTGTCTATGTAGAAAACATCTTTAGACGTTTACAAGAGTACTTTCATCAACGTGAAATGGGGAATGAAACAGACGAAACACCGACACAGGTTGTAACGCGTGCCAGCGACGAAATGCGAGTATCTATTGTATTTGCAACATTGATTATAATCCTTGTGTTTTTACCGTTGTTCAGTCTTAGTGGTATAGAGGGAAGGATGTTTCGTCCACTTGGTTGGGCGGTAGTAATTTCTATGGCGGCGTCCCTGCTTGTAGCGTTAACAGTCGTTCCAGTGTTAAGTGAACTAATGCTTGGACGAGTGCAAGCAATGTCATTGCACGAATATACGCCATCCCAACGACGCGGTCTGTTTACCTGGATTAAGCGGTTTTACAACGGTTTCCGAAATCTTGTGATACGTTGGCGGTTGTTTGTTGTTAGATTAGCACCGGATTCAGATGTTGAAGATGCCTTGACGCTTCAACCTGTTGTGATGTGGATAAAACGTGCATATCGTCCTATTTTGTCATTGGTGTTACGTTTGCGTTGGTTTGTGGTGTCGGTTGCATTGTTACTTGTTGTGATAACGGGTACATCTGTTACACGTTTAGGGACAGAGTTTTTGCCTGTGATGGACGAAGCTACGTTTACTATTAGTGTGTTTTCACCACCAGGAACTTCCCTCGGAGAATCAACACGTATTGGTCGTGAAATGGAAAGACGTTTGTTGGATATAGATGAGGTGACAAGCGTCAGCAGTCGCACGGGACGTGCAGAAGCGGACGAACACGCGCACGATGTGAATACGCATGAAATTGTAGTAAATTTCATCCCACCTGATGAACGTGAAAAGACGCGCGAGGAACTTCTTACTGAAGTGCGTGACCTGCTCTCTGTTGAGAACTTTCCGGGAGTACAAGTATCAGTCGGGCAGCCGATTCAGCACCGTCTTGACCATCTGCTATCGGGTGTGAGTGCACAAGTTGCTTTGAAGTTGTTCGGTCCTGATCTTGAAACGTTGAGACATCAGGCTCATGAAATTGAAGATGTTATATCTGATATTGATGGTGTTGCGGACTTACAGGTTGAGCAACAGGTGATGGTTGAACAACTCCAGATCAAAGTGAAACGTTTAGAAGCAGCACGGCATGGGTTAAGTGTACAAGACATAACACATTTCGCAGAAGGTGCATTCAAAGGTGAAACCGTTAGCCAGATCATTCAAGGGCAACGTCAGTATGATCTTGTTGTGCGGATTGACCCAACCATTGTGAATACTGTTGAATCTTTTGGTAACTTGAAACTCCGAACACCTTCAGGTGCATTCATTCCATTGAAACAGGTTGCGGATGTGAACTTAGGTTTGGGACCTAATACAATCAATCATGAAAACGCCTCACGCCGTATTGTGATTCAATGCAATGTACAGAATAGGGATCTTGGTAACTTTATTGCTGAAGTTCAGGAGGAGATTGAAGCTCATGTTGATTTACCTGAAGAATACTACCTTACTTATGGTGGTCAGTTTGAAAGTCAACAGAGCGCGCAAAATCGTATCCTCATACAATCCGGTTTAGTTTTCATCGGTATTTTTATATTGTTGTATCTTGCCTTGGGATCACTTAAGCTTTCAGTGCTGGTTGTCCTGAATCTTCCCTTAGCGTTGATCGGTGGTATTATAAGTGTGTTTCTTACTGGTGGTGTGTTAAGCATTCCGTCTTTAGTTGGTTTCATTCTGTTGTTCGGTATTGCAGTGCGAAACGGTATCATCTTGGTTACACATATCAATACGTTACGTTCAGAGGGTATGCCGTTATATGATGCGGTAGTGAAGGGGGCATCGGAACGAATTAGTCCGGTGTTGATGACAGCATTGACAACTGGATTGGGGATGTTACCGCTGGCGCTCGCACACGGATCGGGTGCGGAACTCCAGAAACCGCTTGCCATTGTCATCAGTGGTGGTATGATTACAGCCACCTTTTTGACGCTACTCGTGTTGCCTGCTTTGTATTATCTTGTTGAAAAACGTGGTGCGGATTCTGTGTAACACCAAATTAACGTGATCTGGATTGCTAAGTGGTTGACTCGTCAAGAATTTATGCTATAATTCTTCTATCTATTGAATTATAGTGGATTTTAGAATTATTTTTACACTTTCAGGTGTAGGAGGGAACTCCGATTCCCGACTATCAAGGCGTTCAGTCGCGATTCGGAGATCGCTCCTACAGAAAAAGTGTAAACTTAATTGTATATTTCACTATAAAATGGAGAGGAGAAATGAGATGGGAAAACGGATACATCATATTCGTGAGGTTAATGAAGAAGAAAACACTGAATTGAGGAGACTTGCGAGTTCACGCATGCACCCCTTTCGGAAGGTGCAGCGTGCGAAGTTGATTGTCAGCATGCTTGATGACGCGACGCTCACAGCGAGCCAAGATGCGAAAGAGGTGGGTTTCAAATCAAGCAACTCCGGCACGTGTTGGGTCAAATGGTTCAATGAAGATGGTATCCAAGGGCTTTCCGATAAACCGAAAAGTGGCAAACCCCTTAAACTCCTTATTTTAACAGGTATGGAAATTATTCAACATCCAACTCTCGTATTATAGATGTTAGATCCCATAATAGTAAGGTATCATCAAAGCCAAAACTGGCAAGTGTTTTCCCATCATCACTAAAAGATAAACCTGTAATTTTTCTTGAATGTCCAGCAAGCGTTTTTATAATTTCTCCAGTACGTAAATCCCATAGGTTTATAATCTCATTATCGTATCTCGAATTCATCCCAGGGCTTTCAGTTGCCAATGGTAAACCGTTAGGGTAAAATTTAACATACCAGAAAAAATGTTTATCGCCAGAAATTGATTGTACTTGTTGTCCGGTATCTATATCCCATAAACGGACCGTTCCATCCTTGCCTGTACTCGCAAGAGAACGTCCGTCATAACTAAAACAGATACTTGTAACAGCATCCGCGTGTCCTGTGAGAGGTTTCTCTATTTGCCATGTAGAAGCATTCCATAGATCTATAATCCCATTCTCATAACCCACAGCAAGCATACTTCCATCGTGATTGAATGATAAGACCAGATCAGGATCACGTCCCATTTTAACTGACGGTTTTTGTCTTGTACCTATATTCTTATATTTACCAGTAGTAACATCCCATATATACAATACATACTCATGATCACCTGCGACAAGAATTTTACCATCTGGGCTGAAGGTGGCATCTTGGATTAAATTCGTATATCCTTGAAACGTTCGTTTATGTCTGCCGGTAGAAACATCCCACAAACGAATCGCCTTATCTTTGTTGACACCCCAACTCACAAGGGTACTGCTATCCGGACTAAATACAACTCGGTTAATCCGTCCTTTATGGCCTTTTATTGTTCGCTTGTGTTCACCTGTGGTGGCATTCCAAAAACGAATTAACCCATCCTTACTTGCATTCCAACTCGCTATTGTTTCTCCATTTGGACTCACCAGAACATCATGTGGCCAGCTGCCTTTAGAGCTATTCGTCTTCCCAATAAGTGTATGCAACCGTTTCGTAGCGGCATCCCACAGAGATAAAGTTGCGTTCGATTCTGAAATGATGGCTTTTTCTCTATTAGGAGTGATAGCAATATAATAGGTATCATACTGTATATGATCAGAATTATCTCTTGGATTAAGGTTTGAAATAGTCCTCTTAAGTTTCCCTGTCGTAATATCCCATATACGAATACCACCTGGATAATCTACAGTTGCCAGCGTCTTTCCATCAGGACTAAAGGATGCATTCGTAAGGTAACCGGTATAACCCTTGAAACGTCTACGTTTACCTGATGCAATATCCCACATTCGAATTTCGTAACCGTTAACCAAACTAAGAATCAATTTTCCATCAGGACTAAACAGAATATTTTCTACCCCACTTACATAACTTGTCTCCTTGTTGTCTTCATTTTTATCGGAAAAAGTCTGTTTAAGTTTACCAGTCGTTGAATCCCACAGGTGGATCGTTCTGGATTCGCCTGCGGTAATGAGTATACTTTGATCCGAACTGAAAATCGTCCTTTTTATCTTTTCTTTTGTTTTTATTTTATCGGATATAACACCTTGAATCGCAAATGGTAGTTTTAGTTCCCCTGAGGTAATATCCCAAAAATTAATCGTCATATCCCTGCTTACACTAATTAGTGTGCTTCCATCCGGATTGAATGATAAGAAAGTAATATCATCCTGGTGACCTGTTAGCGTTCGTATGTGTTTGCCTGTTTTAACATCCCACAAACGGACTGTCTGATCATGACTCCCACTTGCTATGATTTTGTCATCTGGACTATATGCCAAACAGGATATATAGTCTTCATGTCCTTTGAGTATATGTTTGGAAGTATTCGTCTTTGAATCCCGTATATGAATTTCCTTGAAACTTATAGTTGCAAAAGTGTTTCTGTCTGATTTGTATGTCGCATTGCGAGGGAAATCATGCTTCTTTTTTGACGGTTTTTTGATTTTCGATAGAGTAACATCCCAATAGGTGATTTTATGACTGAACCTTTCCATACCTGCAAGAACTGTCCCATCATGATTAAAATACACTTTCTCCATTTCCTGATGACTTCGAGTAAACAGTTTCCGTTCCTGATATGTCTCAGTGTCATATACCCAAATACCAATGGTAGTCGCAACTGCAAGTATAGATCCATCAGGGGAATATTGCATATCATTGATCCGTCCCTTTCCAAAACGGGCGATTGCATCATCAGGTAACTCCCATTGTGTGTAGCCTTGAGCATATATATTGGGTATGCCGATTTGAAGAAGAAGGAGTAACAAGCTAATTATAGATAGTACTGTTTTTATCATTTGTAAGACCTCCTATTACATTCTCACCATAACGATATGTTCCGACTATGTTATTTTAACGTGAGTTTGATAAATGCCCATTGTAGCGCAAACTGGAAAGTTTGTGCTACAAGAACCGCAAGGTGAGCCTTCGGAGAAAAAACCTGTTATTGAGCTGATGTCATTTATTATCAAACTGGCGTTATTTTAGTTTACCATCTCCGTGTTCTCGTCATTGTTCCTCTGAGATAACACTGTCAAATCCCATAAGAGTGTTGTGCCATCAACACCAGAACTAACAAGAGTCTGTCCATCAGGACTGAATTTTAGGTAAGTAACATAACCAACATGCCCCGTAAAAGTCTTAATTCGTTTCCCTGTAGTAACATCCCATACATTGATCACACCATCAACACGTCCGCCTACAAGGATTGTGCCATCAGGACTAAACGACAACTGAACGATCTGCCTTTTGTTGTCTTTACCATATCCACCGATTATATACTGATTCTTAAGGATACTTATTTCCTCTCCAGTATCAACATTCCACAAATAGATACTTCCATCTATATCTGTCTTCACCAACATTTTATATTCTGAATTTAAAGCTAAAAAACTAAACACACTTGGTTTTTCAGGAATTATCTTTTTCTGTTTGCTTATAGTGTCCCACACAACAATTTCTGAATCAGTACAATATGCAAGCATACTCCCATCAGAACTGATTGGTATATTAGCAGGAAATAGACTTGTGTCTTTAACCCGTTTAGATAATGTTGTATGTGATCCTGTCTCTAAATCCCACAGATAAAGGGAGTATGGTTGATCTTTCTTATAATTCCTCGATAATGCGAAATTTCCATCTGGACTGAACACTATTTGATAACTTTGTACATCCACTTTAAAGTTATGTTTTTGTCTTCCATTTCTAACATCCCATAGACGAATCATCCTGTCCTGACCGAAACTGATAAGTGTTGCATCATCCTTCAACATAATCTGTGAAACTTGATCAGAATGTCCTCTTAATGTCTTTTTATGTTCCCCTGTGGCAACTGTCCAGAGCCGAATAGTCTTATCCAAACCTCCACTTGCCAGAGTCTTTCCATCTGAACTGAAGGATAGACTATTCACCCGTTTCTTATGACCCGTGAGTATAGTCTGCACTTCCTGTGTGTTTACATCATAGAGAATTATGTTATTGCTTCCATAAGTGGTTGCAGCTGTAATTTTATCTTTACTGAACACTATATTCTTTGAGGCAAAACCGTCACCATGTCCAACAATAGTATTCTTATGTTTCCCTGTATTTAGATCCCACTGATGGATAATTCCATCCATACTTGAACTTGCCAAAGTTTTTCCGTTTGGACTTAAGACGATTCTATGCAGATATTTAGAATTTGTTTTGAAAGTGTGCTTACGTCTTCCAGTGGCAACATGCCATACACGTATTGTTTTGTCTTCACTTATGCTTGCAATGCTACTACCATCACGACTGAAGTTTAAACTTCGAATAGGTTTCCTATGTCCTTTTAAGGTCTTATGTAATGTTTCTGTTGCAGCATTCCACAAACGGACCGTCTTATCCCTACTTCCAGAGGCAATCATCTTCCCATCAGGACTGAATGAGACACAGGTGATACTCTCCTTATGTGCATCATTTATTTTCTTCTTTGTTTCAGTTCCAAAATCAAAGTATCGGATTGTCTTGTAATTTCCATTAACCACCGATATTCTATCTTTGTGAAATGTTATATCAGATTGGCGTTCTAATTGCATATTCCAATACTGTTTATACACACTTTTTTCTACATCCCAAATATGCAAACCATAATCACTCCAACAAGTTAATGTTGACCCATCCAGACTGAAATTTACACCTATGATATCTCTCCTATGTCCCATAAATGTATGCATGAGTTTACGGGTTTCAACATTCCATAGTCGAACCAATTTATTTCCACATGCAGTGGCAAGTGTTTTTCCGTCATGACTGAATCCTATAGAATTCACACCTTCTCTGTTCTTTGTAAGGAGTGCAAGTTCATTACCACTATTCGAATCATAAAGCCAAGTTCCTGTTGAACTGGCAACAGCGAGTATAGTACTGTCTGGAGAATACGCCAAGTCTTTTACAGTACCCTTTCCGATACGTGCTTTCACTCCATCTGGTAAATACCATTGCGGAGTATTTAATTGTGCCGTATTCACATCAAGTAGATCCGGTGTTGAAGGATAACGAAATAGCCAAATAGCTACAACTATGACGATAACCAAAAATATGATAACTAATGCATTTTTCATCTCATTACATCCTTTACGAACCATACTTCTTAGTTCAATTATCTTGATTATAGCAATATATCTATCTTGTGTCAACCCATGGGTGTGTAAAGTTTTTGCACAAACATCCCACTCTCCATTGTAGGGTGAAATCAACGGTATGAATGCCATTTAGGCATTCCCCGGGTCTCTGTGCCCCGCCGCAACTGATTAAATGAGAGATTGCAGGAACAAGAACCATAGGTGTTGTCAACATAAGGAAATATTGTTAATATCAACCATACTCTTCAGTCCCGTAGGGACGATATGTTTATAGAAAACTAATCCAGCCACGGTAGGCGTGCTTTGTAAGCGCGCCCCCGACGGTAGGCGTGCTTTGTAAGCGCGCCCCCGATGGTAGACGTGCTTTGTAAGCGCGCCCCCGATGGTAGACGTGCTTTGTAAGCGCGCCCCCGATGGTAGACGTGCTTTGTAAGCGCGCCCCCGATGGTAGACGTGCTTTGTAAGCGCGCCCCCGATGGTAGACGTGCTTTGTAAGCGCGCCCCCGATGGTAGACGTGCTTTGTAAGCGCGCCCCCGATGGTAGACGTGCTTTGTAAGCGCGCCCCCGATGGTAGACGTGCTTTGTAAGCGCGCCCCCGATGGTAGACGTGCTTTGTAAGCGCGCCCCCGATGGTAGACGTGCTTTGTAAGCGCGCCCCCGATGGTAGACGTGCTTTGTAAGCGCGCCCCCGATGGTAGACGTGCTTTGTAAGCGCGCCCCCGATGGTAGACGTGCTTTGTAAGCGCGCCCCCGATGGTAGACGTGCTTTGTAAGCGCGCCCCCGACGGTAGACGTGCTTTGTAAGCGCGCCCCCGATGGTAGACGTGCTTTGTAAGCGCGCCCCCGATGGTAGACGTGCTTTGTAAGCGCGCCCCCGATGGTAGACGTGCTTTGTAAGCGCGCCCCCGATGGTAGACGTGCTTTGTAAGCGCGCCCCCGATGGTAGACGTGCTTTGTAAGCGCGCTGGCACATCAAGTCCCAACAGCGCGCTTACAAAGCACGCCTACCATTTGAGAAATATTTATTACCCTATTAATAAATTTTTCTTCATTCGGGACTAATAAATTTTTCTTCATTCGGGACTAATAAATTTTTCTTCATTCGGGACTAATAAATTTTTCTTCATTCGGGACTAATAAATTAATCTTCATACGGGACTAAAGAGAACAAAAGTTTGTACCTCTGTGCAAAAACTTTACACACCCCAACCCATCAGTGTTATTTAGCCAGGGATATTCAGTTTTAAGAGTTTTCTGTTATTGAGATTTACTGAAAGTTAATACCCAGGTTCGGTTTCCTAACCGAAATTTATACATCAATTTTGGATTATTGAAACATGAACATCGCTCTTTAGTCCCGTAGGGACGATATGTTTATAGAAAACGAATACCCTTCCAGTTCTTTAGTCCCGTAGGGACGATATGTTTATAGAAAACGAATACCCTTCCAGTTCTTTAGTCCCGTAGGGACGATATGTTTATAGAAAACGAATACCCTTCCAGTTCTTTAGTCCCGTAGGGACGATATGTTTATAGAAAACGAATACCCTTCCAGTTCTTTAGTCCCGTAGGGACGATATGTTTATTCTTCTATGTCGTTCCTGCGGAACTCAATTGGGGTTGAAAACATTTTCTATAAACATTTCGTCCCTATGGGACTAAAGACATGGACAAGATGGTATCACATAAAATTAACGACATAGCACAATATTTTTGATATTTTTGGACTATTACGTTAATGTTATACCGTTTCTGATAATATAGTTCTCTTTTGAGCATCAAACTTTTAGTTTGTGCTGTCCTACACCACATTTCACAAAAGTCGGTAATGTGACATGATTTCTTAGAAATGGTATTATGGTAAACTTTGAAATTAAAGATGCATTTTTTGTAGGAGCGATCTCCGAATCGCGACGAAACTTACTGATAGTCGGGAATCGGAGTTCCCTCCTACACCTCAAAATGTCCTGTTAATTCTAAAGTTCACTATATATGGTAACCCCTTGTCCGTGTCTTTAGTCCCGTTAGGGACGATATGTTGATAGAAAAAATGAACAACACGTCTTGAGTTCCGTAGGAACGATATGTTGGTCATAGTTGTTGTTATTATAAACATATCGTCCCTACGGGACTAAGAGAAGGGGACAACGTTTTTCTATAAACATTGCGTCCTTACGGGACTAAAGAGCATATCTCATTCTCAGAAAATCCTTAAATTAATGCCTATGGGTTCGCGTAAACCTTACCTACCTACCTACACTACAACTCTAAGTAATATACATAAACTAAGAATTCTTAAAACTATGGTAGATTTTGGAATTAATTGGACACTCTGCCCCAGCGAGGTTAGGAAACCGCGCCTACCGAGGGACGCAAGTGTCTATTTATTTTATAATTCACCATAAATAACCCTGGTTATTTAGTTTTCGGTTTTTCTGCTATATTTTTCACATTTCAATATAAACCACTTGTAGGTATAAACTATCAGTAACACTCATCAGCTGATAATTCTTAAAACTAAATAGCCCTGTTCAAAATGGCGAAGGTATTGACAAAGAAAACACCAACATTTTTTCTTAAATTGGCGCTTATAGGTTTCGCTTCGCACTACCCGACTCACGAACTTTATGTTTATTAGAGACAAAAAAATATGGACAATTAAACCATAATAATGTTTAATACCTAACCAAGTAGGTAAACCCATGAGACACCTATCACTCAAGCACATTTTCAAAATGTTTGAGGGTGTTGTTGTATTCCTGATAAGACAGAATGAGTATATACAATGGATTATTGTAAATCTCAATGGGATACACTCTCAAATCACCAACTTTTTGACATATACGTCAAAAATGTATATATTCCAGATCCATAACTCTGGTATGTAGATAAGATTAAACGAAATGAGGTATTAATTTTGAAAGCACTACCTTTTACAGATGTAACAATCAATGACCGTTTTTGGTCACCCCGACAAACAACAAACTCAGAGAAAACAATACCGCATGAACTTGAGCAATGCCGTACAACAGGTAGAATCAATAACTTCGCAAAAGCAGCTGGATTGATGGAAGGTAATTTTGAAGGTATCTTTTTCAACGATTCGGATGTCCACAAATTAGTCGAAGCTGCCTCATATACCTTGCAGACACATCCCAATCCCTCATGGGAAGCGGAACTTGACGAAGTAATCGACGCAATAGCCAAAAGTCAACAAGCAGATGGATACCTAAATTCATATTTTACATTGGTTGAACCTGAAAAAAAGTGGCAAAACCTTGGCATGATGCACGAATTATACTGCGCAGGACATCTGTTTGAAGCTGCCGTTGCTCACTATCAAGCAACCAAAAAAGAAAAACTGATAAATGTTGCATGCCAATTCGCTGACCTGATTGACAACACATTCGGACCTGGGAAACGCGATGGTCTCCCAGGACATCAAGGGATTGAACTTGCATTGGTGAAATTGGCACGTGTAACAGGTGAATCGCGTTATATGTCGTTAGCGGAGTATTTTGTCACGAAACGGGGACATAGACCTTCAGTTTTTGAAAAAGAACTGGAAAATCCTGATCTTCCAGGTGGTCTCGGGGCATACAAACATCACTACACACGTGATGATAAATTTGAGGGAACATATTCACAGGCACATCTACCAATACAAGAACAGACAGAATGTGTAGGGCATGCTGTACGTGCAATGTACCTTTATGCTGGAGCTGCCGATATTGCACAAGAAAAAGGTGATACAGGTATAACAAACGCATTAGACGCACTTTGGGACAATGTCGGAAAACGCCTCTATATAACAGGTGGCGTAGGACCATCTGGACACAATGAAGGATTCACACAGGACTATGAATTGCCGAATTTCTCTGCGTATGCGGAGACATGTGCTTCCATTGGACTCATATTTTGGGCACATCGGATGTTCCTACTGAAGGGTGAGTCACGATATATAGATGTGTTAGAGACCGCACTATATAACGGTGCACTTTCTGGTATCTCACTTGATGGTAAAGATTTCTTTTATCAGAATCCTTTGGCGAGTCGGGGTGGCAGACACAGGCATGCATGGTTCGGGTGTGCATGTTGTCCCCCAAACATTGCACGTCTACTCGGTTCTCTTGGGCAATATATCTATGCACAATCAGAAAATGACTTGTGGATTAATCTCTATGTTGGTGGAACAGCATCTGCTACGGTTAGGGACGATATTTCACTGAAAATCACGCAGGAAACTGAATATCCGTGGATGGGTGATGTGAAAATAACAGTTTCACCTGAAAAAACAACGAAGTTTGCACTGAACCTTAGAATACCTGATTGGTGTAATCATTTTGATGTCAGTATCAACGGGGAAACCTACAATGCGACTACAGGTACGAATGGTTATATTTCAATAGACAGACAGTGGAAACCTAACGAAACAGTTGCATTGTCTTTAGACATGCCTGTAGAACGTATCTACGCACATCCTAATGTACGGGATAACCTTGGAAGGTCTGCATTGCGACGCGGTCCTCTGGTCTACTGTTTTGAGGATGTTGACAATCCTGACGGTGCTTTTGAGACGTTATCACTTGTTGATGATGTAGCAGTTGAAGCTGTCTATGACAGTGACCTTCTGGGTGGTATTACGTTCCTACGTGGCACTGGCACGGCATTTGATGTTGCTGATTGGGAAAGCAACTTATATCTTACGAGAACGAGTCCAAAGCGGATGGAGTACACTGCAGTTCCCTATTATGCTTGGTGCAATCGTGGTGCTGGACAGATGGCGGTTTGGGTATTTTAATTTTTTTATCTACATTATACCAATTCAAATAAATCTTGTCTCAATAAGGAAGTCTAATGTTGACTGCCAGAGGGTTACTCTCTTCGGTAGGAGGGAACTCCGATTCCCGACTATCAAGACGTTCAGTCGCGATTCGGAGATCGCTCCTACAGAAAAAGTGTAAACTTAATTGTATATTTCACTATAATAGTGTCCCAGGACTGCACCCCATAGGTGTCAATTTAAGCAATTTGACCTCTTGTAGGAGGGGTTTTCAACCCCGATTTTATGGACATTTGCTCTCAAATCGGGGTTGAAAACCCCTCCCACAAGAGAAATACCAACACTTTTTTCTTATACTGGATTTTAGAATTATTTTTACACTTTCAGGTGTAGGAGGGAACTCCGATTCCCGACTATCAAGACGTTCAGTCGCGATTCGGAGATCGCTCCTACAGAAAAAGTGTAAACTTAATTGTATATTTCACTATAATAGTGTCCCAGGACTGCACCCCAAAGGCGTCAATTTAAGCAATTTGACCTCTTGTAGGAGGGGTTTTCAACCCCGATTTTATGGACATTTGCTCTCAAATCGGGGTTGAAAACCCCTCCCACAAGAGAAATACCAACACTTTTTTCTTATACTGGATTTTAGAATTATTTTTACACTTTCAGGTGTAGGAGCGACCTCCGATTCCCGACTATCAAGACGTTCAGTCGCGATTCGGAGATCGCTCCTACAGAAAAAGTGTAAACTTAATTGTATATTTCACTATAATAGTGTCCCAGGACTGCACCCCAAAGGCGTCAATTTAAGCAATTTGACCTCTTGTGGGAAGGGTTTTCAACCCCGATTTTATGGACATTTGCTCTCAAATCGGGGTTGAAAACCCCTCCCACAAGAGAAATACCAACACTTTTTTCTTATACTGGATTTTAGAATTATTTTTACACTTTCAGGTGTAGGAGGGAACTCCGATTCCCGACTATCAAGACGTTCAGTCGCGATTCGGAGATCGCTCCTACAGAAAAAGTGTAAACTTAATTGTATATTTCACTATAATAGTGTCCCAGGACTGCACCCCAAAGGCGTCAATTTAAGGAATTTGACCTCTTGTAGGAGGGGTTTTCAACCCCGATTTTATGGACATTTGCTCTCAAATCGGGGTTGAAAACCCCTCCCACAAGAGAAATACCAACACTTTTTTCTTATACTGGATTTTAGAATTATTTTTACACTTTCAGGTGTAGGAGGGAACTCCGATTCCCGACTATCAAAGCGTTCAGTCGCGATTCGGAGATCGCTCCTACAGAAAAAGTGTAAACTTAATTGTATATTTCACTATAAATTGACGTATATGAGTGTCTCAGAACTGCACCCTAACCTACAACTAACGAATCGGCCATAATAGAATTGTACCATCATCACTCCCACTGGCAATAGTGGTACCATCTGGGGAAAACGCTACAAAAACGGAATCATTGTTCCTATGTCCAGTGAGTATAGTTACATCTTTCCATGTATCCGTTTGCCACAATCGTACTGTTCCGTCTCTACTTCCAATAGCGAGTATGGTTCCTTCAGGCGAAAACGCAATGGAAGTGACAGTCCTATCAGTTGGGAGTTGTACTATTTGCTTTGCTGTGCGTGTATTCCATAAGATCACAGAATTACCAGCACCTCCGCTGGCAATTATATTGCTATCCGGGGAAAACGCAACTGAATAAATACCCCTAATATGTCCTTGATATGTGGCAACGTGTTCTTGTGAGTGGACATCCCACAACCGGACAGTCCCATCATAACTCCCGCTTGCAAGTGTATTTCCGTCTGGAGAGAACGTTACAGCCTTGATAATTCGTGTATGTCCGGTAATTGTTGCTATCTGTTCTCTTGTGGGAATGTGCCACAATCGTAATGTTTTGTCCCAACTCCCGCTTGCAAGGATGTTTCCGTCCGGAGAAAACACTGCAGAAGAAACCCTTTCGGTATGACCTGAGAGTGTGTTTATGTATTTTTCGGTTTGTGCATCCCATAAACGTATCGTCTTGTCTGCACTTGTAGTAGCAATAGTTCTTCCATCCGGAGAATATGTGACGAATTCAACACCGGATGAATGCCCTTTCAGTACGGTTTTGAGTTGTCTGGCATGAACGTCCCATACGTATCCCATCTTGTCCCAATTAGTGGTAGCGAGAATTTTTCCATCCGGTGAATATGCTACAGAAGTGATAAGTGATGCGTGTCCTTTAATTGTAGTCCTGAGTTTACCCGTTTGTGTGTTCCACAATTTCACTGTATTGTCCCAACCTGTGGTAGCGAGAGTTTTTCCATCTGGAGAAAACGCTACAGAAGTAACAGTGAAAATGTGATTACTGAGTGTAGCTTTTTGTTCTCCAGTATGTGCATTCCACAACCGCATAACGTCATTACTTCCAGTAGCAATAGTCTTTCCATCTGGAGAAAACGCTAACGAATAGATACCTGCATTAGTCTCTTTGATTTTAGTTATGAGTTCCCCCGATTGTGCATCCCACAATCGCAAGCTATTATCCAAACATCCAGTAGCGATGTTTTTTCCATCAGGTGAATACGCGATAGAAGATACTGTTGATAAGTGACTTTTGAGCTTAGATGGTCCTGTGAGTGTTGCTAAATGCTGCCCTGTATGTGCGTTCCATAGGCGCGCTGTCTTGTCTGCACTTCCGGTAGCAATTGTCATACCATCCGGAGAAAAGGCGACGCAATAGATACTTTGGGTATGTCCTTTAAGTACCGTTATGAGTTTTCCTGTCCGTTTATTCCACACCCGTACTTCTGATTCTATACCTTCTTTTTCTGTTCTTCGCCATCTCACAACCCCATCGCCTGTCGCCAGTGTGTTGCCATCCGGAGAAAATGCTACTGCAGTTATTTCCCGTTGATGTCCCACGAGTGTAGCTAAATGTGTTGCTGTCCGTGCATCCCATAAGCGGATAGATGCATCACGACTTCCACTGGCGAGAGTGATACCATCCGGAGAAAATGCTATTGCAGTCACATCGTACGGATGTCCTGTTATTAGGTTAAGCTCTTTTACTTTGCCAGGACGGGCATCGTAAATCCATATCCCGATGGCACTTGCAACCGCAAGACGAGTACCATCAGGCGAAAAAGAGATATTTCCTGTTACTGCCCCTTTACCGAGTCTTGCTTTTGCACCTTTAGGTAACTCCCATTGTGTATAGTCTCCAGGTTCCGTAAGAACCTGATTCGATTCCTGTTCCGCACCATTGCTTGTGCCGGAAATATCAGAACTGTTTCCCTGCGGATTTCTTACATCATGTTTTGTATCAACATTCTGAACTATAGGCGAATCAATGAGTTCTACTGTCATCTCTGACTCCATGTCTAAACTATAGGGTTGTTGGAAACGTGCTAACTGTTGGCTGCCCAATCCAAGAATCAACACAATCAAAATAGCACCAGATGCAGCCAGCATCCACGGTATGGAAGGATGACTACCGGAAGACACAACAGGTTGAAGGTTAGCAATTTCTTTCATTATGTTCTCAGTTAAGTTTGCGGAAATTTGAAAATTACTGAGTGCTTCTGTAATCATGGGTTCCTCCTTTTTGAGTCGTTGTCTGGCACGACTAAGTCTACTCTTTATCGCACTTGGGGATACACCTAAAAAACGACTAATCTCTGAACAAGTCATGTCCCCGAAGTAGTGGAGTACCATCACCGTGCGTTCACTCTCTTTGAGTTTTGCAAGCAACTTTTTAACGACCTTGCGTTGCGCATCTGCATTTACTTTTGCTTGTTCTGCAGCAACATATTGAGAATAAGCGGTTTCTACTATCATATCAGTTTCCATTTCTTCCAGGGATTCAGTGTCAATGGATTTCTTGCGGAGATATGCAAGACATTGCCGCGTTGCAATAACATATAGCCATCCTGAAAACTGATTAGGGTTCCTCAAGGTTGGTAGTTTCTGATAGACTTTTAAAAAGGTATCCTGTGTAATTTCTTCAGCAATATGGAAATCTCCTATTTTCCGCCAAGCAAGTGCGTGCACTTGCTTTTGGTACTTTCTTACCAAATCTGCAAAAGCGGAATCATTACCTGCAAGGATCCTATTTATCAGTTCAACATCACTGTTTTTCATCAGACTCCTCAAAAGAAGATATAATCACATTTCAACATAAACCTACATCTAACGAATCGTCCATAATAGAATTGTACCATCATCACTCCCACTGGCAATAGTGGTACCATCTGGGGAAAATATGACAGAAGTTACCTCTCGCGTATGTCCTTTGAGTGTGGCAATGTGTCTTCCTGTGGATGTATTCCATAGACGCACAGTTTCATCAGCACTACCAGTAACTATAATGGTACTATCAGGAGAATAGGTTACAGAATTAATCCTATTTTTGTGTCCTTTGAGGGTGGTAATGTGTTTTCCAGTATTTGCGTCCCACAACCGTACCGTTGAGTCCATACTTGCGCTGGCGAGAGTATTATTATCAGGCGCGAACATTATAGAATTAACAGTTTTCGTATGTCCCGTAAGTGTTGTTATGTGTTTTCCTGTACCCATATCCCATAACCGTACAGTCTTATCCCAACCACCACTCGCGAGTTTAGTCCCATCAGCGGAAAATGCTACGGAATTTATCCAGCCAGTATGTCCTGTAAGTGTTGTTTTGTGTTCTCCCGTTGATAAATGCCACAACTGCACTTCCATATCTGCCCCTGCAGTTGCAATCATCCTACCGTCTGGTGAAAAGGTAACTGCAGCAATATATTCTTTGTTTGCTTTTTCGATTGTTACACTGTTTTTTTGAGTGAGTGTGTCCCAAACTCGGACTTTGTTGTCTCTACCTCCGGTAGCAATAGTGTTTCCATCTGGTGAATACGTTACGGACGTGGTTCCCCATGTATGATCTTTGAATTTGGCTATGTGTTTTCTGTTATTTACATCCCATAAATAGACAGAATCACCACTGCCAGCGACGATAGTCTCACCATCTGGTGAATACGCCAAAGAAGAGATCCTACCAGAATATCCTGCAAATTTGGTAATACATTGTCTTGTGCGTACATCCCATAGTCGCACTGTACGATCTAAACTCATACTTGCAATCATATTGCTATCTGGTGAAAACGCTAAGAAATTAACCCAGCTTGTATGCCCTTTAAATGTAGCAATGTATTTTCTGGTCTGAGTGTCCAACAAACTCAATGATTTATCACTACCACTGATAGCAAGCGTATTTCCATCTGGCGAATACCTCACGCAATGAATCGAGACCATCGTGTTACTTATCGGTGTGCATATCAGTATTGCATCGCGTATGTCCCACAACCATAAATTATAGTCAGTACCTTTTGTAGCCGTTGCGATTGAATTTCCATCAGGAGCAAACGCGACTGACATGACATGACTTGCTTCTTCAGTGGCAACTACGCCGTGATCAAGATCAGTTTTGTGTTCACCTGTATGTGCATCTAACAATCGAACTGTAGTATCCATATCCATCGTACAAGCGATTGTGTTCCCATCCGGAGAAAACACAACTGATGTTACATAATTCTCTTTATCTATAGATATGGTTTTATGCTCTCCTGAGGTGATGTTCCAGAACTTCAACGTTCCGCCTCCATTAGTAGCAGCGATTCTACTACCGTCTGGAGAATACACTACTGAATAGGCAGCACCTTGTGTTTTAAGAGTGGTTTTATTTTGTCCTGTCCCAAGATCCCATAGTCGCACTGTCCTATCCGCGCCGCCACTTACGAGTGTTGTGCCATCAGGAGAAAATGCTACAGAATACACTTCTTCCGTATGTCCTACAAGCAGGTCAAGTTCTTTTTCTTTCCCGGAACGCACATCGTAGATCCAAATACCTATATCACCCGCAACCGCAAGTCTGGTACCATCTTGAGAAAAAGCAATATTGCTGGTAGAATGCTTATACCCAGTGTTCGGAAAGTACGGTCGGACTATATTTCCTTTACCAAGCCGTGCTTTTGCTCCTTCAGGGACATTCCATTGTGTATAGTCTATTGAATCTAATAAACCCTGATCTGATTCCTGACCAGTGCCATCCCCTTTGTCAAAAGTATTGGTACTATTTCCCTGCGGATTTCTTACATCACGTTTTGCATCAACATTCTGAACAATAGGCGAATCAATGAGTTCTACTGTCATCTCTGACTCCATGTCTAAACTATAGGGTTGTTGGAAACGAGCTAATTGTTGACTACCTAAACCAAGAAGCATGACAATCAAAACAAGACCAGATGCAGCCAACATCCAAGGAAAGAGAGGATTACCACCAGAAGGTGCAACAGGATTTAAATTTTCAACTTTTTTCATGATGTTATCAGTTAAGTTCGCAGATATTTGAAAATTGCTGAGTGTTTCGAGAATCATCGGTTCTTCTTTTCTTAGACGTTGTCTGGCACGGCTAAGTCTACTCTTTATCGCACTTGGGGATACACCTAAAAAACGACTAATCTCTGAACAAGTCATGTCCCCGAAGTAGTGGAGTATGATCACAGTGCGTTCACTCTCTTTGAGTTTTGCAAGCAGCTTTTGAACAACCTCGCGTTGCGCATCTACATTTGCTTTTGCTTGTTCTGCAGCAATATATTGAGAATAAGCGGTTTCTTCTATCATATCAGTACCCATTTCTTCCAGGGATTCAGCAACAATGCGTTTCTTGCGGAGATATGCAAGACATTGCCGCGTTGCAATAACATATAGCCATCCAGAAAACTGATTAGGATTCCTCAAGGTTGGTAGTTTCTGATAGACTTTTAAAAAGGCATCCTGTGTAATTTCTTCAGCAATATGGAAATCTCCTATTTTCCGCCAAACAAGTGCGTGTACTTGCTTTTGGTACTTTCTTACCAAATCTGCAAAAGCAGAATCATTACCTGCAAGGATCCTATTTATCAGTTCAACATCACTGTGATTCATCTGATACTCCGGTTTGAGATCAATTGTTGTTCTTTCTAACTATTAAGACGCGGAATAGAGGTAAAACGGTCGCAAAATTCTGCAGAGAGTATGTTATACCAATTCAAATAAATCTTGTCTCATTAAGGAATTCTACTGTTTACTGGCAGGGGGTTACTCTCTTCGGTAGGAGCGACCTCCCGGTCGCGATTTTCTCAAGAACAGCTAAAATGCCTAAAACTGAATAACCCTGATAGTCAGTATTGTGAAATTGATTTGTATGATGGCAGAATTAGAATTCAAACGTCAGTCCAAGATAGATTATTAGAGGAAATTGTGATAGCTCTTCAGATTCCCATTCATCAATTTCAATTTCTTCACCTTGAATTTCAAGTGTTGCTTCCTTAAAATAGAATCTTATCTTATTTTTTCTGTTGTAAACATTCAGAATATCAAGAAACCCACCTATCTTCATGCCTCGAACATTCCATTTACGACTGATTCTGAAATCTAACTTGTGATATTGGGTTAACTCGGCATGTAATTCTTCGTCAGCACTTGCTATTAGCGGGTTCAACCCGCTTGTAACAGGATCTTGAATTAGGACGAGAGAACTAATCGGAACTTCAGACGTGCCATTTAGATATTGCCATTTTACACCTATCTCAAAATTTGACGTGAAGTTATAGTTTGCGACTATGCTAACAATGTGTGTTTTATCAAAAAGGTACGGTAGATAACTTGCATCCGGATTCTCACGCCGTTCAGCATGCGTGTATGCATAAGATATCCAACCGAAGAATTTATTTGATATGCGGTGGCGTAGGAACGCTTCCACACCACCAACGTACGCTGCTCCTTGATTGAGATAGTTTGTAACCTCATTTTCTGTTGCTAATCTCTCTCCCTCAGAAGCAGCAAATTCCAACTCAGACGTTGTTGAAACCTTTTCTTTTGTTACCAAGTTCTGTTCGTCTTTGTAATATGTAGCAAACTTGAATTCCGTTTGAGAGGTAAGATCATGTTCTATCTCCATGATATAGTGGCGTGCAAGGCTGGATTTCAAATCTGGGTTTCCATTCTCAGATAGTATCTGATAAGGTTTCGGGCTCTGTTCATAATGTCCATACGCAAAACGGATATTGAAATCACTTGGAAGTTTGAAGTTTACACTGCCTCTCGGTTGCACTGATAGTTGTTCTGTCAAATCGAGGTAATCAAATCGTGTGCCAAGTGCGATTGAAACAGAAGGTAACGGGTCATATCGTGCTTGTAGATAACCTTCGGTGCGGTAAAAATCGTGTCCAAATTCGCTGTGTGTCTTGTCCAAATTTGTGACTTCGTAACGTCCTACTCTGGATCTTCTGGTTACTTCTACCTGTTCTCCACCTTCTGTAGTAATTGATGTTCTATAAGTCAGTGGAGCAATTGATTCATACTCATAAAAAATGCTGTCTTCAAAGCTATTGGCTGGACTAAACGACAAAAGGAAACCCTGTTCAAGCTGAAGCATGGGAGTCAACTTGTAAGAGATATCTTCGCGGAGTGTCCACACCGGAACCTTGACGTTTACTTCATAGCTATTGGTAAGGATTTCTTCAGCTACCAATCTACCGTCCTCCAGTTTAAAATCACCGTCTTCTTGCTCATAATTCAGGACAAAGGAGTCTACAAAATTAATATTGAGAAAATTGAAGGTGCGAGTAAATGAAAAATGAGATGTTAAATCTTCGGTATAGTTTGAATGGAGATGGATGCCTTGTCCGCTAAAACCGTTTTTAAAATAGAAAGTTCCACTTTCAAGGTGTGCGTCTTCAAGATGTCCGTTTATAGACATTTCTATGTCTCCTTCATTTATCTCAAAATGGTCTGTTGCAGCAAATGCATTGAGTGTTAGGCGATGTTTTTCTGTTATCGGATAAGCAAATTTGAACTGATAATCAGAAAAATATGGGAATTGCTGCTCTGATCCTGTTTCCCTTTCAATAATCGGTCCAAGGATGAGATCAAAATAACTTCTCCTCCCGGATACAGAGAGATACCCTTTTTCGCCTATCCGTCCTTCAAGCAAACCTTCAGAATAGAGTAGATTTAGGTTGAACTTCCCGTCTAATGGATCTTCAATTGTATCACGTGCGTGGATATCAAGTACTGCTTGTGAATCTAATCCGAATTCTGCGCCGTATCCACCTGCGTAAATATCTATTTTTTCAATAGTCTCTGAACTGATAGTTGATAGCAACCCACCCCAATGGAATGGATATCCGAGTTGTGTTCTGTCAAGATAATAAAGATTTGCACCGGGTTCACTACCCCGAATATATAGGACGCCAAAGTAGTCATTTGGGATACCGATACTGGGGAGTGTGGTCAATCCCTTAAGGGCATCATTCATTACCCCGGGGATGCGGAGGAGTTCGCTGCCGCGAATTTCCTTTTTGCTTACCGTGGGTGGAACGCGCTCCCCTTCAACAACGACTGTTTCTAACTCAAATACTTCACCAAGATACATGTTCGCTTGTGTTGTATGTCCTGCGGTTACTTCAACTGAGGTTTTTGTAGGGGTAGTAAAAGAGGGATGCGTGATTGTGAGGGTGTATGTGCCATCTGGGACATCTGTGAACCAGACTTTTCCCTCTGCATCACTTTTTTGACGTTCGTCTGTTTCATGGATGTGGACTTCTGCGCCTGCAAGTGGTTTTCCCGTGGTTTTGTCATAGACAGTGCCTTCAATAGTACCTGTTTGTGCAAACACAGATGTTGGAAGTATAAGAACGAGAAAAAATAAGAAATAGGGGGTTTTCAATTTTATTTTTTTATCGAGGGATAGTAGGAGAATGTACAATTAATTCTACAACATTTTAACCCAAGTTTGCCAAACAAAATTCACAGAACACTAAGGGTGAATTAAAAAGTATATGTCGTTCTTTCAATACCTTCGCCAATAATAGACATTCTGTCAGATTGTGCGGTCAGTTGTAGCACATTCTTCCAGATTGTGCGGTCAGTTGTAGCACATTCTTCCAGATTGTGCGGTCAGTTGTAGCACAATCTTCATGAAGATTAATTTATTTATTAGGTATCCATATATTTTCCCACGGTAGGCGTGCTTTGTAAGCGCGCCACCCACCTGCAGGCGTGCTTTGTAAGCGCACCATCCTCACCCCCCACCTGCAGACGTGCTTTGTAAGCGCGCCATCCTCACCCCCCACCTGCAGACGTGCTTTGTAAGCGCGCCATCCTCACCCCCCACCTGCAGACGTGCTTTGTAAGCGCGCCATCCTCACCCCCCACCTGCAGACGTGCTTTGTAAGCGCGCCATCCTCGCCCCCCACCTGCAGGCGTGCTTTGTAAGCGCGCCATCCTCACCCCCCACCTGCAGGCGTGCTTTGTAAGCGCGCCATCCTCGCCCCCCTCCTGCAGGCGTGCTTTGTAAGCGCACCCCTCTTATCCCTCTTGCAGGCGTGCTTTGTAAGCGCGCCATCCTCGCCCCCCACCTGCAGGCGTGCTTTGTAAGCGCGCCATCCTCACCCCCCACCTGCAGGCGTGCTTTGTAAGCGCGCCATCCTCACCCCCCACCTGCAGGCGTGCTTTGTAAGCGCACCCCTCTTATCCCTCTTGCAGGCGTGCTTTGTAAGCGCACCATCCTCGCCCCCCTCCTGCAGGCGTGCTTTGTAAGCGCACCCCCGATGGTAGACGTGCTTTGTAAGCGCACCCCATAAGCGTCAATTTAAGGATTTTCACCTCTTGTGGGAGGGGTTTTCAACCCCGATTTTACGCGCTTTTCCTCTCAAATCGGGGTTGAAAACCCCTCCCACAAGAGAAACACCAACACTTTTTTCTTAAATTGACGCCTATGGGGCGTGGAGACCACGCCCCTACGAATACCCAACTTGAACGTCAAAACTCATTAGGTTGTAGGTTCTGAACTTTTGGGTATATCTCCAGGAAGAACATTATCAATTGTATCATAACAGCTGCCTATGTCAATCAATACCAGATGCAGATTAAGTTAGCGAGCTACTTTTCTCTATCCATAGGCGTCAATTTAAGTAAGAAGTTCCCTATTCTTGTGTAAGTGAAACCTTGGATGTTCTAATTCCTTCAGATGGCACCTTTATTGTAGGGGCGGGGTTTCCCCGCCCGATTGGAAGTTCGTTTACACGGCCGAGGAGACCTCGCCCCATAGGCGTCAATTTAAGAATTTATTGTTGTCATTTTTCTTGTGGGAGGGGTTTTCAACCCCGATTTGAGCGGAAATGCACTAAAAAATCGGGGTTGAAAACCCCTCCCACAAGAGGTGAAAATCCTTAAATTGACGCCTATGGGGCGAGGAGACCTCGCCCCTACGATGTGTGCGAGGATTAGCTGCCTTAAATTGACGCCTATGGTGTACTATTTTTCTCTATCAGACACAAGCAGATCATAGGAATTGCTTTGCCAACCACCTTCCATCACAATATTATCTCTGGTATCACGTAGCCGTTTTACCATACGGTCTTTCATACGACGAAGGACATGTTTATATCCAAGATGCGTAGCAAGATTATGTAGTTCATGTGGGTCGCTTTGCATGTCGTAGAGTTCATCCTGACTGTATGGATTATATACGTATTTCCACTTATCAGTACGCACCATCCGAACAGTTGCAAGGGTTGCTTCATATCCATGAAATTCAGCAAAAACATCGTCGTACCAATCATCAACTTTTTCACCGTTGAGCAGTGGCACAATTGACCTGCCGTCAAGATTGTTAGGTACTGTTGCGTCACCGAATTCCAAAAAAGTAGGCATAAGATCAACGAGATTTACAAACTCATTACAAGTTGCACCAGGTGAAGTAACACCTTGCCATCGGATAAGAAGCGGAATGTGGTGTGTTTCTTCATACATGTGAAAACCTTTGTTGAACAGCCGATGACTTCCGAGCATATCTCCGTGATCAGTAGAAAAGATGACAATCGTGTTCTCTGCTAAACCGTTCTCATCAAGTGTTTGTAAAATTCGTTGAATTTGGTGATCGATGAAGGTACAGAATCCCCAATATGCAGCGATAACTTTCTGCCAATCTTTCCATGTCAGATGACTGGAATTCCATCGCAGCATCTCTTTCTGTTGAATTAGCGGTTTGTTGATGAATTGCTCATCAAAATTACCCCAACGTTCAACAGTATCAGGATCGTATAGCGTATCATAGGGTTCAGGTACAGCGTAAGGAAAGTGCGGTCCAAAGAAATTTGCCGCGATCATAAATGGTTTATCAGAACCAGAATATCCGTCAATTAATTCAATCGTTTTGTCTGCAGTCCACGCTTCCATTGTCCGTTCAGCAGGGAGAGGCAGTCTTCCATAAAATGGTGCATCTCCACCCCACTCAAATGGTTGGACAGCATCGCGGTCTATCCTAAAGTCAATCCCATCGTCGCGTAACCATTGGTGCCACTCATTATAGGGATGCCATTTGTCATAACCCCAAAACCCGGTGTCTCCCTGTTTTGCTAAATGCCACTTACCAATTGAAGAAACGTTATATCCAGCAGCATTCAGCAGTTGTGGATATGCTGGCTTATTGAGTATCTGTTCCCCAAAAACACCATTGAAGTTACCCATATTTGAAAGCTGCCCGTGGTTATGTGGGTAAAGTCCGGTAAGGAGTGAACCACGCGCTGGGGAACATAGGGCTATGGGAGTATAGGCTTTTGTAAAACGCATTCCGGTCGCAGCGAGATTGTCTAATGCTGGCGTTTGGCAAACTGGTGCCCCATTGCAACCGAGTGAATCATATCGTTGCTGATCTGTCAGCAGAAAAAGTATATTTGGTGACTGTGCCATAATTACTCCTTTTTAGTATATAGATTGATGTTCGGTATCTCATTTTCTAATGAATTGATTTTGTATATAATTCGCTATGGATTCCCAGTACCTATCTTCATCGTCGATACGCAAAACATGCGTGTTCTTAGGTGAGTCATTTGCCCCTAAACCCTTCTCAATAATCTGTGTTGCTGTGTTCTGTTCAAGGTATTTTGCGATTGTGGATTCTAAACGTATAGGAGAACGAATTGCAATGATATTGATTATTTCTGCAGTTACTAAATCGAGCATATAATCAATATTCCAGAATAGTTTTTTACTGCTTTTGGGTAGTGGGTTTTTTGGTCCTAATTCACAGGCTTGAAATTGGAAAATCATAACGTCTCTAATGAGGTGTGGTGGTTTATCCCCACTACGCGTTGCATGGCGAACAAGTCGTCGGGCAAGGGAAGTGGATCCCTTTTCCGATAGTGCTGAACCAACATAGGTGTAATCTCCAGCGGGGAGTAAGATGAGCTTGCTTTTCCTAAAACGTCCAAATTGTAATTTGGCATCCTCAGAAAGCCGAACCCGTAATACATAAGTTCCTGCTTGCGATTCTTCACCCATGATATAAACTTCTTGAATTCTCATCTGATTACCAACGATTCCTCATTTGATTCTGAGTTGTATAGGTAACGAGTTGTGCTAAATAACTATGTGTTAATCAGTGTTTCACATAAACATGACGTTTTGCAGGTGTACTTCATAGTTTGAAACGATCTTCAGTCCCGACAAATGCCATACGCGCATTTGGCGTTGATTTGGTAGGGACGATATGTTTATAGAAAAACGTCATAGTACATCATATTTAGTCCCGTAGGGACGATATGTGTGCATTATAAACCTAATATATGTGATAACTTTGAAAACAATTGGTTAACTGGCACAAGTCGTATAGGTAGTAGTATTGTACCTGACTTGCGCCTTTTCTACAAGTGGTACAATTTTTCGCAGGGTTATTCAGTTTTAAGAACCTATCGTTATACCAGTTAACTTTGGGTTAAGATTAGTGAATATATATAGGAATTTTTGTGGTATTCTTGTTTATTGTCTGAACCAGGATTCTCAGGATTAGTAGATTTTCAGGATTTACCTCATCAAGGGTTTTGATAACTGTTTTTGGTCTCTTTTGGAATAGGATTTGATGAAACAAATCTTGATAATCTACTAATCCTGAAAATCCTGGTTCAGACAAAGAATGAGTTAACTCCCAAAAATAAGAAAACTTAAAAATTACTATAGTTTGTACAATTCTCAGTTTGTAGAAGTTGAGTATTCAATAGAACGTCTATTTTTCTACGAGTTTCGTATATGTTTCGTATATTATGAAACTGGAGAAAATACCGCACTCCAGCGGAGTGCTATGTTTATAGAAAACGGTATACCCACAATCTTGCACTCCATCGGAGTGCTATGTGTTGGAAATCACATACCGCTCCGCTGGAGCGGAGTTGTTAGTTGACAATGTGGCTATAAACATATTGCTCCGATGGACCACAGAGGGTTTGCGTTTTGTTCGTTGTGTATTGATTTGGTAACATAAGCAGTGAATAAATTTCTTATCAACTCATGTTTGGAAATTGCCCAAACTATAATAAAATTTAACAACTGTGATAGAATTTACTCAATAAAATGAAAACTGAATAACCCTGGTCATTCGCAACATAATTTGCGCGAGATAAGTTTTTATGCTATTCTCTAAAGTAAGCAAGTCATTTGTAAAATGAGAATCTAATGATGAAGTAAAGGGTAAGCAATGCAAGAAAAACAACAAATTGGTTGGAAAGCCGAGAGTAGAACGGGTGTCGTTGCTGCAGGTGATGCAAAATCAGTCGCTGCAGGGATTGAGATTTTGGAAGCAGGTGGCAATGCTGCAGACTCAGCAGCAGCAACCATCCTTGCGCTAAATGTTACAGACCATGGACAGTGTTCAATCGGTGGAGAGGTACCGCTCCTCATTTATGACGTAGAAAAGCAGGAAGTTAAATCACTTTCTGGACAAGGACGTGCCCCGCTATCTCAAGATGCGATTGATTGGTATATGGAAAATGGAATTCCAAACTATGATGTCAAAATGGCACCAGTGCCATCAGTTGTTGACCTATGTACAACTACGCTCATACAGTATGGAACAATGACTTATGAGGATATTGTCGCACCCACATTGGCATTGCTTGATGCGGGTAATGCCGAATGGCATCCGAAATTAGCAATAACCCTTAGAAAAATGGTTGAGGAGGAACGGAAAACATCTGGTAGTCGTAAAGAAAAAGTACAAGCAGCAAGCAATAGATTCTACGGACGGAACGATATTTGTAGCGATATTGCCGATGAATTAGAAGCGTTTTACATTGAGAATGACGGGTTTCTTCGTAAGAATGATCTTGCTGCACATTTCACCCCTATTGAAGATCCTGTGACTATTGAGTATCAAGGATATACGGTCTGCAAGTGTGGTCCGTGGACTCAAGGACCTTATCTATGTCAAGCATTGCGTCTATTGGAAGGCTTTGATCTCAAAGCGATGGGACAATTCTCAGTAGAATATGTACATGTTGTTACTGAAGCACTCAAGTTAGCAATGGCTGACAGGGATGAATACTACGCGGATCCTGATTTTGTAGATGTTCCAATGGATGCGTTGCTTTCCGATCCGTATACTGAGATTCGTCGTCCGTTGATTGATATGAATAATGCATCGCTTAAAGCGCAACCGGGTGATGTAGAAAATATGAAACCACTAAAAGCAGAAGGAGTGTTTCGACCCAGTATTGGTGGTACAACAACTTGTGTCGTGGCAGACAGATGGGGAAATGTCGTCGCTGCTACACCGAGTGCAAATGTCTATCATGCAGGTGGTACTGGCACAACAGGTGTCAGCTATGGTAATCGTTTGCGTAGCCTTAATACAACTCCCGGACATCCAAACTGCATTGAACCCGGCAAACGTCCGAGAATAACACTGACACCCACACTGGTTCTTAAGGACGGTGCTCCCATATTAGCAATAAGCGTTGCTGGTGGAGACTTACAGGACCAAGTGACAATGAACTTACTGCTCAATTTCGTTGAGTTTGGAATGCAGCCTGAAGCTGCAGTCACCGCACCACGTTTTGCTACTGCACATCACCAAGACTCATTTGACCCAAATCCATTCCGAGAACAAGCGTTTAAGGAAGCAGGTTCATTGACAATAAATGATAGTATCAGTCCTGAAACTCAGAAGGAACTTGTTAAGCGTGGACATAAGGTTCATGCACAATCCAATCCAATTGGAGTCCCTGTAATGCTATCCATTGACCAAGACAGTGGTAAGTTTTATGCTGCTGGCGATCCCGCTGCTGGTAGGCATGCTGCAGGTTTAGATGCATAATACTGAATTAATCATCCCACAAAATAATGTATTTTTTTTCCAATAGCGTTTGCATATTTTGCCAATGTAGAAAGAGTAACTTTTTCTGCTTGGTTTTCTATTCTTGAAATAGCAGATTTTTTGGTATTTAACTTTCGTGCCATTTCTTCTTGGGTCAAACCTGCTTCTTCCCTTGCATGTTTGAGAAGAACACCGAGTTTAAATTCCATGTACCCCTTTTCGTAATTCTCAGCAAACTCAGGATCTCTCGCTTTACGCTTTTCTATGTAATGTTTTAAATCACTCAATGTATTTTCCTCCGAAAATAATCACGTTTTCTTTTTTCTGCTAACTGAATATCGGACTTTGGAATTTTCCGTGTTTGCTTAGAAAAAGCATGATTTAGAACAACTAAATTCGGTCCATCAAAAAAAGAAAGAATTCTGAAACTATCCCTACCAATTTTAACTCTTATCTCCCATATATCATCGGTATCAACGAGTTTTTTGAAGTACTGCTTAGGAACTACGTCTAATTCTTCAATCAAACCTAATGTCCAAGTAATTTTTGCACTTTGTCTTGCAGTTAGGGAATCCAAGAATTGCTCAATTGGACAATTTCCTGATGCAGTTCTATAAAAAGTAACTTCTCTCATATTTGACAACTAACATAATTTTACATGAAATGTATTGCTATACCAATGTTAATAAACAAAGAAGTCTTTATAGGTCTGCGGCCCATCTAACTGTTTGCCGAATAAGTAATCTGCTTTAATAATCAACTTGCTTCCAATCTTCATCTGGAGGATAAATAACAGAACTTCCACTGCCAGCACCTTTATATTCGTTTTCATCAAACCAATCTTTAACGGTATCTCTCCACTTTATGAAGTGCGGTGTTTTCAGATGAGCTTTGAATGCATCTTCGTCCACATAGACCTCATATAGCCATATCCGATTCTCATCAGAACCGTCCTGAATTACATCAAATCTCAAACAACCGGGTTCATCGCGGACTGAACCTATTGCATCATCTATCATCGCTTCAATAAAATCTTCTCTATGTCCCTCTTTAATTTGAATAGGTGCAATAATTACGTACATCTCATAGTCTCCTTATAAAATATATTGTGACAAAATTCTTTCGCTGTGGTCCGTTTAAAATCATAAGTAGTATAAGGGGTAATCTAACATATTCTATTATAGATGTCAACAATACAATTGACGGTTAATCCCCCCTTACTCTAAATAGATGCTTTGGTGCTAACACCGTTAACAGAAAGCCACGGGCAATTAAAAGCAAAGTAAATGCAGCCCAAAGTCCGTGATTACCATACGGATTCAATATAGAGACTAAACCTAAGAAGAGCATCATTGCCACAATCATGGAATTCCGTAAAGGTTTTGTTGCAGTAGCTCCAAGATAAATACCATCCCAAATATATGCTGCGATATTTACAACGGGCGCGATAATTATCCAAAAAAGATATGGTTTTGTTTCTTCAATAAGGTTGGGTTTATTAGTAAAAAGACGTAACAACTGATTTCCACATAAAGCGAAAAGTAACATAATTGTGAGACCAAATAGAAATGACCAAAAGAATATTTGACGAGTCGTTCGCTTAATATTTTTAATATCATTTGCACCTTTATATTTACCAATTAGACTTTCTGCTGCAAATGCAAAGCCATCTATCGCATAAGACATTAGGTTGATATACTGGAGCAGGATGGTGTTAATTGCCAAAATTGTATCGCTCATCAAGGCTGATTTTGCTGTAAAATATGCGAAACTAAACACAAGACAAAGTGTGCGAATGAAAATGTCACCGCTAATACTCAAAAATAGTTTCAGTTTAGACAACACAAAGATTACGCGAAAATTCCATGTCGTTAGTAGATAGCGGTAACGCAAAAGGAATAGTATGCTCGCTACTATCAGACCAATATATTGGGCAATTACAGTTGCAATCGCAACCCCATCCACATTCATACCCAATTTATTTACAAATATGATATTCAGTATGATGTTGATTAGGTTAACAATAATTGTCAACAGCATCGGGTATTTGGCGTTCTGTAAACCCAGAAAAACGCCATGGAACGCATGAAGACAGAGCGTAGCAGGTGCAGCATAGATTCGGATATGAAAATATGTGCGTGCAAGGTGTACAACTTCAGAACTTGTCTCAATGAGTAAAAAACTAACATCAGCAATTACCCACTGAAAAATCAATAGAAGAAAACTGCAAATGACACCGACAGATAAACTTCGTTGTAGCAAGAGTCCACATTCTACGGAATCGTTTTTACCATAAGCTTGTGCAGCTAATCCGGTTGTCGCCATTCTAATAAAACCGAATCCCCAATAGATAAAACTAAAGATGATACCTCCGATTCCTACAGCACCAAGATAGTGTTCAGTTTCTAACCGTCCCATCAATGCAGTATCCACCGCGCCAAGAAGTGGGATAGAGAAATTGCTTACAATGTTTGGTATTGCAAGTCGTATTATCTGTCTATTGATGTTTTGATGTTCTTGCATAAATTTGTATTTCATTGATACATAAAGTCTATCCAATAATTTGTTGAAAAGCAAATGATGTTAATTATATTTTTTCTATGAATTCTAATAAATGCATAAAATATAAAAGAAAAATCCTTAGTAACGCAACATAAATATATTCTGTTAATGTGTAATCCAATTGGGTTAACCAATTATTTTTCTTTGTAATTTTGCACTTAATTTGGTATACTATATTTCTAATGAAAGATTGGTGTTATGGAATTACAGCCAAACTGACAGGATACTGCATTTCGTTGCTTCCACATTCATTTTCATTGATTCTCGGTGGATGGTTGGGGTTTATTGCATATACGTTTGCAACAACACAAAGACGATTTGCCTGTAAACACCTAAGAGAACGATTGGATATTCCTGATGACCGTGAAGTCAAAGCGATTGCGAAAAAATGTTTTGAAAATTTAGGAAAAACCGTTGTGGAATTTATGCGTTTACCACGTATGATTCCAAAACATATCCATAAGTATGTCAGTATTGAGGGGAGTCACCATATAGAGCAATCCATAGCACAGGGAAAAGGCACAATCCTAATAACTGGTCATTTTGGTAATTGGGAACTATTAGCAGCATGTATAAGTGCAAAGGTTGCCCCTGTGACACCTATTGTTCGTAAATTACGTTCTCCACGTTTAGATGCTATTGTTAGTAGTAATCGGGCAAAAGTTGGATATGCAACTATTGATAGAGATACTGGTGTTAGGAATGCACTCAAATGTCTAAAAAGAAATGAAGTCCTTGGAATAGTTGCTGATGTAGATACGACAGTGAAAGGTGTCTTTGTTGACTTTTTCGGAATTCCAGCTTACACACCTTACAGTCCTGTCGCTTTTGCACTTAGAACTGGTGCTAACATACTACCAACTTTTATTATACGGCAACCCGATGGTACACACCGGGTGATAATTGAACCGCCTTTGGAATTAGAACATTGTGATGATAAAGAACAAGAACTTGTTATCAATACACAAAAATTTACCAAAATCATTGAAGATTATATACGAAAATATCCGGAACAGTGGATTTGGATGCATGAAAGGTGGAAAACACGTCCTTAAAATTGTAGTATTCGGTTGGATTAGTTTGAGTCTTATTACGGGTTGTGAGCGCGAGGATGAAAAAGAAGCGAAAGATCCCCTACCTGCACAGCAGCTTGAGACTTTTTCAATGCAACACACTGAGGCGGGTGTAAAAAGATGGTATCTTAGTGGAGAATCATCAGAAATTAGAAAAGATAAGGTAATAGTAAAAAACCCTAAAGTTCAAATATTTGAGGAAGGCAAAATTTCTATCACATTGACAGGAGATAAAGGAGAGTTTTTCCCAACTGGTAAACAAAAAGATAATTTGTATTTTTATGGTGGAGTGGTTGGTGTCAACGAAAGCGGAACACTGTTCACAGAAGAACTCCATTGGTTAAACAAAGAGGGTAACCTCTATTCACCCACTGAAGTTAAGCTCGTGCGAGGAGATTCGACTTGGCATGGTATTGAAATGGTAGCAAATCCTGACCTTGAAACCGTAAAAATGTCAAATAATAGATTTAAACTTTATCCAAAAGATGAGGAAACAAATGAATAGTATGAAAATCATCTGTAAGTTGAATGCTGAAATGCATCGAAAATTACCATACTTCGTTGTGACAATGTTTATATTTCTTAGTACGACCCTCTGTTTAACAGTTCTCCCTGTCTGTGGAGAGGACGCACCTGACTCAGAACAAAAAGATGGTGAAACTGTAACGCAAACAGAGGAAAATTCAGAAACAGAGGTTGAAGTAACCGACGACGAAAAAACAACGAAAAGACCGGACAATGAAAACACACAAACCGAACCAACCAGAGAAGTTATTATCGGCGACTCAGATTTAATGGATAGAGATCAGAAAAAAGGTATTACGATTTTCACAGGAAATGTAAAGATAATTAGAAAAAATGAGCAGGAAGAAGAAATCGGATTTCTCAACGCAGATAAAGTAACCCTCAAGAGTGATACGAAAACTGGTGAAACAATTGAAATTATAGCCGAAGGTAATGTGGAAATACGAGATCAAGATATATTCGCAACTAGTGACCATGCAACAATGAACAATAAAACGAATATCATTGTTTTGAAAGATAACGTCGTGGTTAAACAGAAAGAAGATCATCTTGAAACAAAACTCTTTACCTTCAATAGAACAACCGGTAAACAGACTGGTGTCGGTAACGTTAAATTCAAGGTTACCGTGACACAAGCAACACCAACTGAGACAGCAGAGGAAGCAGAGGAACCTAGTACAGAAGATACAGAGGATTCTTCAAGTACAAGTGATAAGGAATCAGATTCTCCAGATTCAGAAAAAGAAACTGAGAAAAAGCCTAATAGCGAAACTGATGATGGGGATAAAGAAGAAAAATCTAATCCTACGGATGCAGAAAAAGACGAGAAAGAGTCTGAAAAAGAACAAGATACTGAATCTGCTAAAACAGAGGATGAAACTGAGGTAACTGATACAGAAGAAGAGGATGAGACAACTGAACCTGCTGATACTGAAGAAGAAACCGAGACTACTGATACAGAAGAAGAGAGTGAAGACACAGAAAAACCAGAGGAAAAGGAGTAGTTTGGGCAGCAGAAATGTTTTATCACGATTGATATAGCAGTATTGTACTGTTCTAAATAATCTTCGTTATCAATCAGTTTTTTGGCAAATATCCAGACAAAATCAAATGGAGAACAACAGCAGTAACAACGTGGCAACTGAACTACAAGCACATAATCTCGTGAAAAGATATACACGGCGGGGTCCAATCGTCGTCAATGAAGTAAGTTTATCTGTTCAACAAGGGGAAATCGTCGGTTTATTGGGACCAAACGGTGCCGGTAAATCCACAACATTCTACATAATGGTTGGATTAATACGTCCAAATTCCGGTAGGATCGTATATGGCGAAAGCGATATAACCTTTCTACCAATGTACAAAAGGGCGCGTATGGGTATTGGTTATCTTTCTCAGGAATCTTCCATTTTTAGAAAACTGACGGTGAAACAGAATATTGAAGCAATTTTAGAAGCACGTGGGATGCCAAAAGATGAGCGTGAGACACGTATCGTTGAATATACAGATGAACTTGGTATATCACATCTACTGGATCGCAAAGCGTATACACTATCAGGAGGGGAGTGTCGACGGGCTGAAATTGCCAGAGCATTGGCAGCACAACCTGAATTCATTTTATTAGATGAACCACTATCAGGAATTGATCCTATTGCTGTAGCAGACATTAAACAACTCATTTTACATTTACGAAGTAGGAATCTTGGTATCCTCATAACAGACCATAATGCTGTTGAAACACTTAATATCGTTGATCGTGCTTACCTTATAGCTGATGGTAAAATTACATTAGATGGAACACCAGAAGAACTTATAAACAGTGAAGTGGCAAGGGAACTTTATTTCGGAAAAAACTTTCATTATGTAAAAGTAGGAGAGCAACCGCAAACTAACCCTTCACCATAATATTGCTTGAACCTCAGAAAAATGGTGTATTTCACGCATACACCCTAATGTTCAAATTGCGATGTATTGGAGTGCCGCGTGATGAAGATCCAACCGAGACTTTCACAAACTCAGTTACAACAACAGAAAATTGTCATGACACCGAAGTTGCAACAAGCGATTAAGGTGCTGATGATGCCGCAACTTGAACTAAGGCAGTTTATTGAACAAGAGCTAAACCAGAACCCACTTTTGGATATTAACGAAGAGAATGAAACTGCTTTATCTATGGAAGAATATGATCCAAGATTTGAATGTAACCAGCCTGAGGAGAATATTGATAGGGAAGATACCGCTGTTGATATTGATTGGAATTCAGTTATTGACGATATGCGGGTACCGACTTCAAAAGAACTTGTTCAAACCGATGATAGTGATGCTCCCGAACCTGATGTTGCTGAAGCACAATCGTTACAAAGTTATTTATTTCAACAACTTCAGTTAGCACCTTTTACAGAAATAGAACGTTCTATCGGTGAACAAATTATTGGGAACCTAAATGATGATGGTCAGCTTCAATTAAAACTGTTTTCACTACCGCTAAAATTCGTTTCTGATTTTGAAACGGGTCATTTATCTGAAGAATTACAAACAAGTCTATCAAAGAAATTATGTAAGATAGAGAATGATAGCAAATCATCAAAAACAGACAAAGAAAACCGTTGTTTTGAGATTGTTCAAATAGAATCTTCTCAAAAGGCTATAGTTTCTAATTCTGGTGCGAAAATTTGGTATATCGTTGACAAAACAGACAAAGAAGACCTTGACAATAAAAACAAGAAAATATATACAGTTGTTTGTGAAGATAACGATTTATCCTTATTCGAACTTACCATAGAAGACATTGCGATTAGCCAAAATTGTTCGGTTGCAGAAGTAGAAAAAGTACTGCAAACAATACAAGATACTTTTGAACCAACTGGTATTGCTTACCGTGATCTAAAGGAAACACTCAGCATTCAGATTCGAAACCAAAGATTTCAGCAATTTCAACAAAACGGTACATCCTTAAATGGAAGTGAAGCACCATTGGCATTAGCAAAACGTATTATTGATGACCATTTAGATGACCTACTAAATAGTAGAATTTCAACGTTGTCCGAAGACCTTGAAGTAGACAAGGACGAGATTATAAAGGCATCGCAATGGATAGGGACACTTTCACCATATCCTGGTCGTTATTTCTCTGATCCTACCGTGAAAGATTTAGTCAAATCACCTGAAACTATACAAGGAATCGTACCAGATATTCAAATTATGGAGATTGACGGTGAATATCAGATCGTTCCGATGGACAATTATATTCCACGTTTACGCATGAACCCAGAATATATAAACTTAATGCGAGATAATAGTAATTTAGACCATGACGCAAAAATGTGGATTCAACAGAAATATAACGATGCTATGGATGTTCTGAACAGTATTGTTCAACGTGGACGTACTATTGAACGGGTCACAGAAGCAATATTTAAAGTACAATCCGATTTTCTAAAACACGGTACACAAAGTATAAAACCATTGACACTGAAAACTATTGCAGATATGGCAGGTGTTCATGAATCGACGGTGAGTCGCGTAACAAGTAAAAAGTATGTTCAAACACCGAACGGTACATACCCACTGAAATTCTTTTTTAGTAATCAATTAGCAACAACACATGGCAATTCAGTGTCTTCTGAACATGTGAAATCTGAAATAAGAGATATGATTAGAAAAGAAGACCGAGCAAAACCATTAAGCGATCAAACCATAAGTACATCATTGAAAAAACAAGGTGTCATAGTTGCCAGACGGACTGTTCAAAAATATCGGGAAGAACTTGGCATACTATCTTCACGGCAAAGAAAAAACCTTGAAAAGTAATACTATGGTAAATTATGGAATTAATTACACACTTGCACAGGTAGGAGCGACCACTGAGTCGCGATCGTCCCCTGCGTGGGTAGGAGCGACCTCCTGGTCGCGACTGTCCCCTGCGTGGGTAGGAAGGGGCGACCTCCTGGTCGCGACTGTCCCCTGCGTGGGTAGGAGCGACCTCTTGGTCGCGACTGTTTTGATACATGGTCTCCATACGGTCGTGACCAGGAGGTCGCTCCTACCTGTTGTGTATAATTATCTTCAAACTTCACCATAGTCAATGTCATTTTGCTTTTTGATTGCAATAATTTCCGTTGAAAACTTTCAATCTTTATACATATATCTTCTGGAGGGAATACTATGAAAATTACATATTCAGGTCAACATCTCAAAATTACAGATGATATTCACGACTATATCCTTAAACGTGCAGAGAAGATAGAATCTCGGTTTGGAGATATGCAAGAGTTTAATGTTATTCTGAAATCGGAAAAGCATCGTTTTGAAGCAGAGGTAAAAGTTACAGCACCACGAGTTTCATTTTATGCAAAGAACGAGACTCATGATCTGATGAGTGCGTTAGATGGAGCTGCCGACAAAGTCATCAAACAGATTCGTCGATACAAAGAACGCGTCAAAGACAGACGTCATAATGCACCGCATCGTGAAGTTGTAGCACAATTAAACCCAGAAATGTTAGAAACTCCAGTAGAAACGGATACGTCTGATGCACCGATGATAGTACCTGCATCCGAGAAATTTGCCGCAAAACCATTGACGGTAGGTGAAGCTGCGACTGAACTTCATTCCTCTGGTGAATCATTATTGATGTTTCTTAACTCTGAAACGCGACAGGTCAACTTACTTTACCAATCAGACAATGGTGCTTTTGGATGGGTTGAACCCTCATTTACGTAAAGTTATTTTGTGAATTATTCATACAATTAGATGTCTCATTTGTAGGAGCGATCTCCGATTTACTGCAAAATACTGCAATAGCCAGGAATCGGAGTTCCCTCCTACATTACAAAGATCTATAATTAATCCTATAATGCAACAAAACATTCAAATAACGAACAATTTTCTTTCACATTAGCAGGACTTACGCAACCAATGGTAGGCGTGCTTTGTAAGCGCGCCGGAAACCTGAAAAGTGCTGAAAATTACATCGTTTTCGTCTTAATGCTTCATCAAATCATGAAAACTGCAGCAGGACTTACGCAACCAATGGTAGGCGTGCTTTGTAAGCGCGCCGGAAACCTGAAAAGTGCTGAAAATTACATCGTTTTCGTCTTAATTCTTCATCAAATCATGAAAACTGCGTAAATTCTGATTTGATTTCCTATCAGGTAAGAATATGACAAGTCTACCGAAGATTTACGATCCTCAGGAGTTTGAGGACAAATGGTACCAATTTTGGCAAAGTAATGGTTTTTTTCATGCCGAATCCACTTCTGACAAACCCGCCTATGCGATAGTTATTCCCCCACCAAACATAACTGGTAGTCTGCATATTGGACATGCACTTGATAACACACTCCAAGATTGTCTGATTAGATGGCGGCGCATGCAAGGTTACAATACACTTTGGATGCCGGGAACAGACCATGCGGGTATTGTTACTGAACTTATAATGGAAAAAAAACTTGCTGAAGAAGGTACCAGCCGAAACGAACTTGGCAGAGAGAAGTTCATTGAACGTATGTGGCAATGGAAAAAGGAATCCGCCGGATATATTGTCTCGCAGCTACAACAACTGGGTTGTTCTTGTGATTGGGAACGGGAAAGGTTTACACTTGATGATGGGTTATCACAAGCTGTCCGAACTGCTTTTGTAAAACTCTATAACCAAGGACTGATATATCGTGATACGTATATGGTAAACTGGTGTCCTGAATGTAATACCGCAGTCAGCAACCTTGAGGTAGAACCGGTTGAAATTGATGGGAATTTCTATCATATTCAATATCCTGTGATGGATAGTAAAGTTGTACTTGAAATTGCTACGACACGGCCAGAAACAATGTTAGGAGATACCGCAGTTGCTGTGCATCCTGATGATGACAGATACCAGAATTTGGTTGGAAAAAAGGTGCTTCTTCCACTTGTAAATAGAGAAATACCAATCATAGCAGATGCTTATGTTGATACCGAATTTGGAACAGGTGCATTAAAAGTCACCCCTGCTCATGATGTCAATGACTATGAAATCGGTCTAAGGCACGACCTTGAACAACGAAACATCTTTACACCAGATGGACACATGAACGAAGATGCGGGAGAAGGCTATGTTGGCTTGTCGAGATGGAACTGCAGAAAAAGCGT
The DNA here is from genome assembly GCA_963663765.2 of Candidatus Poribacteria bacterium. Lineage (GTDB taxonomy): Bacteria > Poribacteria > WGA-4E > WGA-4E > WGA-3G > MSPOR6. Next base: position 1,589,811 of record CAXXUA010000005.1, read on the forward strand.
CGTTGAAGATCTGGAGAAGAAGGGATATCTTGTCAAAATTGTTCCTCACAGACACGCAGTTGGACATCACGATAGATGCAATGCAATCGTTGAACCTGCCATATCACTACAATGGTTTATGAATGTGCGTCCTCTTGCACAACGTGCTATAGAAGCAACAAAAAAAGGCGAAATCAAATTCATACCTGAACGTGAAACATCACGCTTTTTTCACTGGATGGAGAATATTGAACCGTGGCCCATTTCACGACAAAGATGGTGGGGACACAGATTACCTATATGGTATTGTGATGCATGTGAAAAAATCATTGCAGCAATGGATACACCGCAGCAGTGCGAGTGTGGGTCAACAACCTTTCAGCAAGATGAAGATGTATTGGATACCTGGTTTAGTTCCGGCTTGTGGCCCTTTTCAACTATGGGATGGCCACAAGAAACTGATGAGTTGAAAACCTTTTATCCCACATCCGTGCTTGTCACTGGTTGGGATATACTGTTCTTCTGGGTGGCAAGGATGATTATGTTAGGTCTGGGATGTATGGACGAAGTGCCATTCCGTACAGTGTACTTGCACGGGCTTGTTGCTGACGAAAAAGGTCAGAAGATGAGCAAATCAAAAGGAAACAGTATTGATCCGTTGCAGACAATTGAAACCTACGGTACGGATGCATTCCGATTTGCGCTTGCAAATGTAAGTACACCAATACCTTACGTGCCACTTCCAGAATCCCAGATAGAAGCGGGAAAAAGGTTTGCTAACAAAATCTGGAACTCAGCAAGGTTTATTCTGATGAATTTGGAAAAATATCCAGTTCCAACAGAGAAACAAAACCATAGGAAAGATGACCCATTAGAGGTTCAATGGATACAGAGCCGCCTTAGCAAAACGATAGAGGCTACGACAGATGCACTTGAAAACTTCCGTTTTTACGAAGTTGCGCAGACACTCTACGCATTTCTGTGGCATGAATTCTGTGATTGGTATCTGGAATTTGCTAAACAACAGCTTACAAAAAACAATCCAGAAGCATTATGGTATGCTGCTAATGTCTTGGAACAAGTAATGCGCCTCTTGCACCCGATCATGCCATTTTTAACTGAGGAAATTTGGCAACTACTTCCGCACACTAAAATTTCTACGTCTTCTAATGAACCTACTTCAGTTGCTATAGCACCCTGGCCAGAACCAACTACAGAGAACCCGACAGCCGAAGTTATCATGACAACAATCATGGAAGTTATTGATAATATTAGAAGTATTCGTGGTGAGTTGAATGTGCCAATTGGGGCAGCAGTGGAGATACATATCCAATCACCAAATGCTGAAGTACGTACTAGACTTGAAACCTATCTTGACCAATACCTACCGGCTTTCACAAAAGTAGAGTCAATCACTATTGCCGAGACATTGGAGAAACCGTCTAACTCTGCTGAAGCTGTGATAGGTGAACTGACTATCTATATTCCATTGATTGGGATCATTGATCTTGAAGCGGAACATGCCCGACTAACAAAACGTCATCAGCAAACAAGTAAAGACGTACTTGCTGCTCAGAAAACTTTAGACAATCCGAACTTTATAGAACGTGCTCCGAAAAATGTGATTACACAAAAACGTGAATTACTTGAAAGGTTATTGCTCGAACAAAAGAAATTAGCACGTAGTCTTGCAATGCTTTCTAAGTGAAAATCTACTTATAAATACCTACGCAACATAGTAATGAAAATATGGGAATTGAAAATAACAATCGCTGTTTTGTTTGCGGCAAGAAAAATCCGTATGGGTTGCAAGTGAACCCGGAAATCAGGAACGCTGGAGCCGAAGTTCACATAGAATGCACCCCTCCCGAACACATGCAAGGTTGGGCAAACATTCTACACGGTGGTATCATAAGTACACTCTTAGATGAGGCTATCACCCACATTGGAATAGGCACTTATGACGGCCCTGCTGTTACAGCACAACTTGAAGTGCGTTTTCGTAAACCAGCACCAACAGGTGTGAAGCTCTTTGTTTTTGCAGAGCGTACAAAAGTTTCACGACGTTTAATTGAGGCAAAGGCAGAGGTAAAACTTGACGATCAAACACTTATCGCTACTGGTACAGGCAAAGTTGTACCTGTTGATGAGAGTTTCGCACCGACACCTTCAACGCAATAGACGTAAATGCTGAAAGGTTTGCAGCATATTTATGAATACAGAAACAGATTTTTCGCCAATGAATTCAGAAGCGGGTATAGATTGGTCTACAGATGTCTTAATAATTGGTAGTGGTGCTGCAGGATTAAGGGCTGCACTTGCTGCAAGTGAAAGTGCTGATGTCACATTAATCACAAAAACAACCCTTAAAGAGAGTAATACGCTCTACGCGCAAGGTGGTATAGCCGTTGCTATGAACGTTGATGACACTGTTGACCTGCATGTCAAGGATACATGCAGTGCTGGGTGTGGTTTATGCGATACTCGTGTCGTAGAAACAATGGTTGAAGAAGGTATCCCCAGGGTAAATGAATTGTTGGAATGGGGTGCTGACTTTGATTGGGAAGGAACACTTCCCCGTTTTACACAAGAAGCCGCACACAGTCGCAGAAGAATCGTCCATAAAGGGGATGCCACTGGTCGTGAAACAACGGATGTTCTTGTTCAACGAGTATTAAATACAGAACGTATACATGTCTTATCAGATGCCTTTGCTGTTGATCTTATTACAGATGCAGAGTTTTCTACTGATAATATTGGTACAGCATGTCATGGCGTATCTGCTATCGTAGGAGGTCAACTAAAACATCTTTATGCCAAAGCAACAATTCTTGCGACAGGTGGACTTGGTCGTCTCTATCCGTGTACATCTAACCCTGAGGTTGCCACTGGAGATGGTTTTGCTGCAGCTTGGCGGGCAGGTTGTCAGATGATAGATATGGAGTTCGTCCAGTTCCACCCGACAACACTTTTCCTCGATGGTGCTCCAAGTTTTCTCATCTCAGAAGCAGTCCGAGGCGAAGGTGGACGATTGATCAACATTCGTGGTGAACGTTTCATGGATAAATACCATGAGAAAGGTGAACTTGCACCGCGCGATGTCGTCAGCAGAGCCATCCAAAATGAAATGTTTCTGACAGACTTCCCTTGTGTATATCTTGATATAACACACAAACCCGCAGATTTCATTAAAGAACGCTTCCCTACAATATCTGCTACAACAAAACGCTATGGACTTGATATCAATATAGACTTAATTCCTGTGAGGCCGGGAGCACACTTTATGATGGGAGGAATTCGCACCGACGTTGAAACGGAAACGAATTTGCACGGACTTTATGCATGTGGTGAGGTAGCTTGCACTGGAGTACACGGTGCCAACCGTTTGGCAAGTAACTCACTGTTAGAATGTCTTGTTTTTGGCGTTCGTGCCGGAAGAAATGCAGCATCTTATGCAGTATCGCTAACATGTGAATCACCAACAAGAATCCAAATTGAGAAAAGTGACATTAATGAAGACCCAATCGTGTTAGAGGATGAAGTAATACTTGAACTGAAGGATGCTATTCGGGAGACGCTCTGGGAGAACGTCGCGATTGAACGCGATCAAGAGGGATTAGAACTCACGCTATCCGATCTTGAAGAAATAGGTGCAGAACTCAATCTACATCCAAGTTCATCAATGCCTATACAGACAACGGATGTCGGTTTTTGTGAAACTATCAATATGTTGAATGTTGCATGGATGATTACGAAGGCAGCACTGACCAGAGATGAAAGCCGTGGGGCACACTACCGTGCAGATTTTCCTGATCAGGACGAATCTGGTTGGCAGAGACGTACTGTGATGGCACAAAACAAAGAACCTGAATTTGTCAAACTAAAGTCTAATTAGCCAGGGTTATTTAGTTTTAAGAATTATCAGTTAATGGGTGTTACTTAAAGTTTATATCGTAGGTCGGGTAGAGCGTATGCGAAACCCATAGGTATCAACTTAAGAAAAAAATGTTGGCATATTCGCTTGTGGGAGGGGTTTGTAACCCCGATTTGAGTGGAAATGAACATAAAATCGGGGTTGCAAACCCCTCCCACAAGAGGTCAGAATCCTTAAGTTGACACCTATGGGTAGAGCGTATGCGAAACCCTACATGTATTGATTTTGTCTATCATGTCGGGTTTCGCTCACGCTCTACCCGACCTACGATATTAAATCACGAATGTTATAAATATCTGCCAAAATATCTAAAACTGAATAACCCTGCTAATTAGCAATCAAACTTGTCATATTCATACCCCGCAGAAGCGAAATCCGAATCGCGAACCGATATAGTCAGCAATCGGATTACCCTCCTACAAGATATTTATTTGTCAGATGGAAGTTGTCCTATGATAGGATTTTCTAAAGGATTCTTTGAATCACCGAACGCAGAATTCACTGCTGGTGCTTCTGGCTGACCATAGATTTCCACATAATTGTCAAAACTATTGATGACCTTTTTGATGTGGAGTCGGGTTTCTCGGATTGTAATTTTTTCAACAAACTCATCAATATCCTTAATCTTCTTAGATTCTAACCACCGTTTCATTCTACCCGGTCCACCATTGTATGCACCAGAAACTAACATTGCGTTACCGTCAAACATTGAATTGAGTTCACCGATATATTTTGTCCCCATCCGTATGTTTACTTCAGGAATCTTTAGCATAGATGAGTGGAATCTACGTATCTTGAGTTGGCGTGCAAGTTCTCTACCGGTTGACGGCATGATTTGCATTAGACCTATTGCACCAGCCCAACTAATTGCATCTCTTCGGTAACGACTTTCTTCTAAGATCATTGCATAAACTAAGGAAGCATCCACATCATACTGTTTAGAGTATTTCTCCACTAACTTTTCATAATGTAGAGGATAAAGTTGTCTGCGGAGTTGTGCCAATTCGTTACTTGCCTGATTATCAAAAGTTGTGCTAACAAGTGCTTTTTCTGCTATTTCACGTGCCATGTCATATCTTGACAAACGTTCATAACAGGTTATCAAAGCGTAGTAACATTCCCTCGCCGCATCTGGTGTTTTGTCAATGTAACGAGACATCAGATAAATTGCGTCCTCATAAAGTCTGAGTTTCATCATTGTCGGCAGTTGTTCAGGGCATCTTTCATTGAGAGGTAATTCTGAATCCGGTATGGCTTTGGGTTCCAATTCAGATGTTGTGACATTAAGGATTGCTTTTGCTCTGGCACTATAATACCAGTAACGTGCTTTTGCCACCTCTGCATATATTTTTCTTGCGAGTTCAGGTTTATTCTGTCGTTCGCGTATTTTTGCCATCCAGAAATGTGCGCCCATAGCATAACGATTGCCTGGAAAGTTTTCCTTTAGTCCTTCAAAAGCTTTATAACTTTCTTCATATCGTTTTTCATCAAACCGCAACCAACCGATTTTCCATGCTGCCCAATCCGCATACTCACTACCAGGAGCAACGTCAATTAGTCTTGAATATGCGTCAAGTACTAACTCAACTTTACCACGTTGGTCTTGGATCTGTGCAATGTCATAAAGTGCATTATCTACAAATTCACTCCATGGATATTTCTTGACAAAACTTTCAAGACGATTGACAGCGGTAGTTACACTTCCTTTATTTCGATATATTTGTGCGATTTGGTAGTGTGCGCGAGTTAGGAAGTCAGATTTTTTTCCAAGCGTGATGACTGCATTGTAATTCTTCATAGCCGTATTATACCACCTTCTTGCTTGATTGCTCTGTCCCAGATGGTAAAACGCGCGACCTTTGAGTCTTGGATCTGAACTTCTCGTTAGTGGCGTGAATTCATTTACTGCAGAATTCCATTTGTTTTGATGATAAAGAACTAACCCACAATTTAACTTATCTTCCACAGTGAGTTTTAGTGAACTGTGGTCACGAGCAAGCATTTTTAATTTGCCAAGTGCATTGTCAGCTATTTTATCCGACTGTTTTTGTCTAATGAGTTTCTGATGTATTTTAAAGGCTTCTAAGTAATTTGCCAATCCTTCTTCACAACGTCCTAATGCATAAATAGCCTCACGAGCATGCATGGGGTGGTCAATTATGCCAACTAAGTGTTCTTTTGCTTTTGCATAATGTCTATGTTTTAGGAGGAGTTCTGCTAAACTCCATTTGACATCACCGATATACACACTATTTTCATAATTTCTGACGAGATGTGTATACCATTGTATCGCCTTGGTATCATTGTTCATATCCTCATACAACTTAGCGAGACGATAGTTTGCGCTGTCTGCAAGTATATAATCCTTCGTAATTGCTTGAACATAATGCCCCACTGCTTTTGGTCGATTCCGAGATTTTTCATAAGCATAACCGAGTGCATGATGTATTTCTAAACTTTCTAATTTCGTCAATTTTGTCTTCAGAATATTCTCTAATTTTGGAATAGCTTTTTTGTAATCGCCATTATCTATTACTGCAAAAGCATCCTTCCAAGCAGGTTTGATGTCATCATCTGCGTTAAGAATCGTTCCGCTTAGCAATATCATACAGAAAAGCAAGAACGCACCGATTACAAACCTTATTTCATAAGTATTTTGTGTCTTTTTAGAAAACCCCATTTTCACTTTTAAGCGTGATTGTAACTACACGCTTTTCCTCCTCATACAAAGACTATGAACGACATATTAATGTAAAAAGCCAAATTATTTGTGTGGTGTGAAAGAACACTCCACACCAAATTATATATTTTAACGTAACTTATTAGCAAAAAGCAACAAAAATGTGAGAATTGTTAATTTCAAATGGAAATGATAATTGTACTCTATTCCATCAATTCAAATAAATATTGTTTCATAATGGAATTCGATTATTATTGTTTTTTGCGCTACTTTCTTCTTTTGGAATGATCTCCGAATCACGATTAAACACAAGAATAGTTGGAAATCGGAGTCCCCTGTTACAATGATGAAGATTAACATATTAATTCGGTAATAAATATTTCTCACTCGGTAGGCGGGGATGCCTAAAGAAGCATGCGCGTATGGCATGCTCCATGATTCATACTGTTGATTTGGCGCTTTGTAAACGCGCTGTTGGGACTTGATGTGCCAGCGCGCTTATATGAAGATTAAGTTATACCATTTCAAATAAATCTTGTCTCATTAAGGAATTCTACTGTTTACTGGCAGGGGGTTACTCTCTTCGGTAGGAGCGACCTCCCGGTCGCGACCGGGAGGTCGCTCCTACCAGATTTCCGCTGCTAATGAGACATTATCACATGAAAATGGTATTAGATTGAATTATCTAACTTATTTATTTATCTTCATCATTGTAGACAATTCTTCTTGATTATACATCATATTTATAGAGAATGCTCGACAGTTGAATGACTCTGTATGTAGAAAAGTGTTAGCTTTTCACGCAAATCATTTAGAAGGTACATCCCAGAGCAGAATAGTTCCGGTATTGTACCCTTGAATGTCACCACCTCCAATACTTGCAAGAGTTTTTCCATCAGGAGTGAATTCTAAACCGCTAATAAAAACTCCGTGTCCATTATATGTGGTAAGGAGTTGTCCAGTCGTTAAATCCCAAAGAGATATTTTCCCAGACGCATCTCCACATGCGAGAAGTTTCCCATTTGGAGAAAATGCCAACCTACTCACTGTGGATTCATGCTTGAGGATGATATGCGGACGAACTTTCGGAATATCCCACAGATACACTGCATTATCTTGTCCCGCAGCTGCGAGAGTTTTTCCATCGTGAGAAAACGTTAATGCATAAATACGGAATCTTTGTAATCTAAATGTTTCTAATAAAACGTTTTTAAGACCCCCTTCTATTTTGAGTTTTACCTGTTTTCCAGTTTGAGTATCCCACAGATTTATTGCATCTTCTAATCCAACAGCAAGATTATTTCCATCAGCTGACAAAGCCGATACAGCAACACGTGTCCCAACTTTTGAAAACGTATTCATAAGTTTTTTGTTTTGAACATCCCACATCTCAATTCCCGGATTTGTTTCGATCGCCAACTTTTCACCATTTGGAGTCATCACGGATTTATTATGAAGGGTGATAACTGCTCCATCGCCAAATGAAGTGTAGGAATGATCACGGAATACATCTTTGACAATAAATACATCTACCTGTTCTCCAGTAGCAAAATCCCATACTCTAATTTCACTCTCACTGTTACTCATTCTGCATTCCCCGATAAGATTGGCATTATCTTTGGTTATAGCTAAGCTGCTGATACTATCTGTTTCTATTGATTTCCACTTTTTGTGGTTGTTCGCATCCCATATTTGAATCTTACCGCTGATATCTCCGCTTACAAAATACTTACCATCGTGCGAAACTACCACTGTCGTGAACGGATTGTTATAACCTTTAATAAGGGCGCGCAACTGCATAGTGTTTTGTGTACCCCGCAGAGCAACAACCCCGTTTCTATCAGTTGTGACAAGGATTGCACCGTCATGAGATAATAGAAGACGTTCTGGAGAATACTCTACCCATTCTATGACTTGAGTATGTTTTGCAATTTCCTGTTGTGTGGAAATGTTCCATATTTTATAGCCATCATTGTCTATAATTATAAGTGTTTTTCCATCTCCAGAAAACTTTATTTTCCCTTCTTTTGGATACTCAGCGATTTTGCGTCGAGATGGGACATCCCAGAGTGCATAACCTTTGTCGTCAAGAATAGCCAAGGTCTTACCATCACCTGAAAATGTCACCTCTATTCCCCATTGAAGCACAGCAAGTTGTTTCCCCGTGCTAACATCCCATATTTCTGTTGGACCTCCCTGACCTTCTGAACCACTCCTAAGTGCGCGTCTATAGTTTGCTGTACTCACAAGGGTTTTGCCATCGGGGGCAAAATTTAGAGAGTTCACCCATTTCATATAAGATCCTCCATCCTTTACATCCGGATCGTGAAAATATGGACGTGACGATTTAATAGGTAAAGATTCACTATCATACGTTTGAGATATAAGTTTCCTTATTTCATCATTATTCTTGACGTTTCGGATGCTGATGGAACCATCCTTGTTACCAGCACCAATAATATAATCACCCGTTTCATCAACATAGACATCAGCTGCACGTTGCCATGTTCTATATGTTTTAGAATCGAGTTTGGGTAAATTAGGGTTGAAGGTGGTTATCTGTTCTCCGTTAGAAACATTCCATAGCCAAATGACACCAGACCAATTCTGGCTTATGAGAACTTTATTATCAGGTGAGAATTTCAAAGATGTGAAAGGTCCATCGGGTGTATCTATTTTCAACCTAAGTTCACCCGTATCAATATTCCAAAAGTGTATCGTCTTATCATAACGGTTAATTGCAAGTATCCTGCTATCAGGAGAAAATGCTATCTGAGAAGCATACTGCGGATCAAATTTTATCAGTGGGGTGTTTTGTGTGTTTGTACTTACATCATATAACCATACACCCGCATAACTGGAAATAGCCAACCGTTTATTATCTGGCGACAGTTGCACATCAATGATTGTCCCTTTTCCAATGCGCGCTTTAGCACCATCAGGTAAATGCATTTGCTTATAATCTTGTGCGGATAGGTTTGGTAAATTAAATATAAACAGAACCAACAAGATCAATATATTGAAAAAGTAATTTATCTTCATTGCATAAATTCCTCTAATGTTGAACAAAAAATGTAATCACTAACCTGTTCTTGGCTTTCCTTTAAAAATCGCATATAAGTACCAAAACGCTGGTGTAATAAATATGCCGCCAACACCGATTATGACTAAAACTGGTCGTAACACAGATGTAGGAGCAGCTGCGTTAGAAAAGGTAAGATTAGGAGTGACAATATAGGGATACTGGGCAAATCCCCAACCTAATATTATCAAAACTACTTGTAATGGAACAAGGATACGTGCCAGTCGGTAATGTCGCATCCAAATCGTGCATATTGCACTGATTGCTACGACACCAGTCAAGATATGAAACGGTATTGACCAAACGCTATTCCCCAAACCACTTCGTATGTGAGGTGCACCATTTGCGGACAATAGAAAGCTTATACCTGCCATTACACCCACACCTACAGCAGCAACAAGTGCACGTATTCGAAAATCTTCTTGTAATTCAGAATTGTCAGTTTCCTGTGTTAGATAAACAGCAGCGAGTAGCGCACAGAGTGTCAGCGTGAAAAAACCGATAGTAAATGGAAATGGTGCAAACCAAGACGAGAAAAAGTCAGTTTCTACAAATCCTGTATCCAGATCAAAATGAATTGTGTCTGATGCAACTGCTCCTAAAGTAACCCCTAACATAATGGGTGTTATGATGCTTCCAATAGCAAAAACAAGACTCCATCGTTGATGGGTAGTGTCAGATTGGTCATCGTAAGTGCGAAATACAAATGAGGTGCCGCGAAGGACAATCCCAATCAGCATAAAGGTCAACGGGATATGTAATGCGGTTCCTATGGCAGCGAATGCAACTGGAAACGCGACAAAAAGTAATACAATTATAACAATCAACCAAACATGGTTTGCTTCCCAAATTGGTCCGATTGCGTGTGATATTAGGTCGCGTTGTTCTCTTGCGCGTGGTCCCGTAGCGAACAAATCCCAGATGCCGCCTCCAAAGTCGGCTCCCCCAGTCAACATATATATTATCAAAGATGCTAACATGACACCAGCTATCCAAATTTCAGGTCCTATCATAGATTTTACCACTAATGTGAATGTTTAGAGAGCATAATGAAGATTAGTTAATATTAATTCGGTAAAAAATACTTCTCCAACGGTAAGCGTGCTTTGTAAGCGCGCTGTTTAGATTTGATGTCCCAGCGCGCTTACAAAGCACGCCTACTATTAGCGCTTTGGAAAATGTGAATATACATCGCCTATCATAGATTTTACCACTAATGTGAATGTTCAGAGAGCATAATGAAAATTAGTTAATATTAATTCGGTAAAAAAATACTTCTCCAACGGTAGGCGTGCTTTGTAAGCGCGCTGTTTAGATTTGATGTGCCAGCGCGCTTACAAAGCACACCTACCATTAGAGCTTTAAAAAATGTAAATATACATCGCCAAATCAAGAAATCAACGGTATGAATCATGGCTAATGCCATGCACGCATTCACCCAATGGCATTCCACAGCTACAAAGCTTGACAGCCATTAGTTCACTGGAAGATTTGACGCCGCATCAAGATTACAACAATAATTGAAAGGAAGATATATAGCAAGGTAAAACCAATAAACGGAATAACAAGATGGGGCATGGGTGTCACTGCCTCTGATGTACGCATAATGTTGTATATAACCCACGGCTGCCGTCCAACTTCTGTTACCGTCCATCCTGCTTCAATTGCGATAAATCCCAGCGGTGAGCAACATGTGATAAACTTGAGAAACCACCGATTTGTCGGTATGTTTTTTTGTTTCCATGCCAACCAACCACCTATGATCCCAGCAACAATCATGACTATTCCACACGCAACCATAATCTGAAAAGCGATATGAACTATTGTTACTGGGGGTCGATTCTCTGGTTGTACATCTTTAAGTCCCATAATTTCAGCGTTAAAGTCACTGTGTGCAAGAAAACTGAGTGCTTTCGGTATTTCTAAAGCGTATCGTGTTACTTCTGCATCTTCATCTGGTATTCCACCAATTCGTAATGGTGCGCCGCGTTCAGTTTCCCATTGTCCTTCCATTGCAGCGAGTTTGATGGGTTGATGTTCTGCGAGTCGTTTTGCACTGATGTCCCCAGAAATTGGTTGCAATAATGCAAAAACACCTCCCACACTCAATGCAATTGCAAATGCTTTACGATGTAAAGCATTGTTTGGGTCACGTCTCAGACAGTATGCATGTATCCCCGCAGCACCAAAGCCTACTGCGATGAAAGCAGCAAGAGTCATGTGTAGAGTTTGACTAAATGAAGATGGGTTTAGCATTGCAGCGATAGGATCAATGTCTATTGGTTTGCCATCAACGATTGAAAAACCTGTGGGTGTGTTCATCCATGCATTTGCAGTAACTACAAAGATACCTGACATCATCCCACCAAGGAGGACCATTCCGCCAGAGAGCAAGTGAACTTTCTTTGGGACCCGTTCCCATCCATAAAGGTATATGCCAAGAAAAATTGCTTCTATGAAAAATGCTAATCCTTCTAACGAAAACGGCATTCCGATGATGGGTCCTGCGTAAGCCATGAAACCAGGCCACAGCAACCCAAGTTCAAAAGATAAAACTGTACCCGAGACAGCACCGACAGCAAACATGATTGCTGTTCCTTTTGACCAACGTTTTGCGAGTGTAAGATATGTATCATCTTTTGTTTTTAACCACAGTCCTTCTGCAATGACCATCAATAGTGGCATTGCAATGCCAACGGATGCAAAGATAATATGAAAGGCGAGTGACATTGCCATCTGAGAGCGAGCTGCTAACAGATCTTCCATGTGTTTATACCTGATACAATGTTAATAATAATTTTACATCTTCTTAATATGTCAAAAAAATAGGCGGGTAGTGAACCCGCCAATGTGATGTTTTAAGAATTAGGCTGCCCACGGCTCAAGCCCCAACAGTTTCTTACCTAAAGGGGTCAACTCAGCGGTTTTCCCTTGGTGATGCTCTTTTTCTTTCTGTTTTTTACCAAGACCGGTAAGTCGTTCGCGCCAACCTGTAACTCTATGTTCATTGGTATCTTTACCGTTATTTGGTGCTGGATTCATAGTAATATATTGAGCCAACCTTGGAAATTCAGCAGAATTAGGACTACTACCGTGCGGTAATGCGCTATGCCAGATGATCAAATCTCCTGCCTTCCCAGGAATTGGTACACGTTCAGACTGATGTTCTTCCCGTATCACCCGTTGTGGATCCTTATCAGATGGAAGATCCTTCAACCAATTCTCCAATTTCTTATGAAAACCCGGTATACATGTAAAAGCCCCTTGATTACCGGGAGTATCCGCAAGATATAGAACACCCTGCACTTTCAACCGTACAGGCATATCTAACGACATATCCCAATGTAAATGAGGTCCAGGGAACTTCCAATCATCCCGTTCTGGTGGATTCATGCTCGCGCGATCAAAACTGACCCATAGTTTCTCGGTCCCCCAGATTTCAGAAAAGGCTTGATGTAAGCGCGGATACTGTCTGTTATCCCATAAGGCTTGGTGTTGATAAATCTCCACCATAATACCACGTCGCGGCGGATCTGCTGGATACCAACTTTCTGGATTCTCACTGTCCATTTCAAGAAAGTCCCATACAGCTTTTTCAGCGGCACGGCAGTTTTCCATTGGAACTGCTTCAGGGACAATCACATAACCGTGTTCATCCCAAAATTCTAAGTCTTCTTTAGTAAATACAGGCATAATGAACTCCTAATTAAACGACTTGTGCCAGTTACTTATATATGTGCAATATTCAATTTTACTTAATTTATTAAGATTTGAAGATTTCTCTTTACTTTAATCCATCCTTATGCTTTTCTTTATTACATATCCTATAAAAAAGGAAGCAAAAGGATGGATTTACATAATACATTAGAAGAGCATGTAATGCAACTAAAAAATAAACCCCGCACTCTACGAAATGAAGCCTTAGTCGTAAAAGAGATTACTGCGACACTTTACGAGAACTACTTTCCGGGTGCTGAAAAACTTAGACCAGGACCAAAAAGCCGTTGCCCAGATAGTGATATTATTTGCATCGCTTGGTTATTAGAAATCATTGGAAAAGACAGTGAACTCGCTGGATACAAAATGATCAAAGCAGAACTCAGTGATCTATTCCAACATTTACCCGAACGCTCTCGCTTCAATAGGAGATGGAGAAACTTGTGCTATATAAGCGATAAACTCAGGCAAGTATTGACACAGTTTTTACCAGATGATGATGTGTATATTGTAGATAGTTTACCAGTGCCTGTATGTGATTTCAAGCGAGCATATGCTTCTACTTCTCCTCTCAAATGTGCAAATGGAACAGGCACTTTAGCTGCTTATGCAAAGTGTGCGACAAAAGCACTGGGCACTTTCTTAGGATTTCGGTGTAGTGTTCTAACGACTTCTTATGGATTACCTGTTGATTTTGCGATCACGCCAGCAGACATGGATGACAGAGAAGTTCTTCCGTTGTTTTGTGAGCGTGGCACTTATCCTACTATCATTGGAGACAAAGGATATATTAGTGAGGAACTTGAAGCACAATTACTAAAAACCTACAATGTCTGTCTATTACCGACGCGGCGCAAGAATCAAAAAGCACAATATCCACCAAAGTTTCGCAAACTGCATCAGAAAATAAGAAGAAGGATTGAAACAACGATTAGTCAACTGACCCAACAGTTCAATGTTTCACGGATACGTGCGCGTTCCCATTGGGGAATGCTGACACGATTCAGCAATAAGTTTGCGGGTTTTACACTCGGTGTCTTCTTAAACAAATGTTTAGGACGCAAGTTGATGGCATTAAAAGATGTTGTCCACGCATAAACTCACATAATAGTATTTAACATATTACATACATATAATCATTTAGCACAAGTCGTTAATTAAGTAAAATGTTTGCGTGCGTAATCAAGTCGTTCAGGAACACCGATGTCAATCCATTCTGTTTTGACTTTGTGGACATAAAGATTCGTTAGGTTGGGGAAGACATCGCGTTCAATAGAAAAAACTTCCTTATTAGGAAATGCGTCAATTATTGAGCGATTAAAAAGAAAAACAGCACCATTTGCACAACCTGCTCGTGTTGTCTGTTGTTTTTCTCTGAATTCAATGATGCGTCCTTGTGTGTCAGCGACTATTTCCCCATAGGATGTTAGATCCTTTACCGAAATCCCGAGTAACACCCCATCCATTTCTGGTTGTAAACTGGAAAACATTTCATCTAATGACATATCCTTTAGCAATATGTCACCGTGTAAGACATAAACAGGAAAATCGTGAACAAGTTGAAAAGCGTTCTTTATTGCACCACCGGTACCGAGGGGTTTATCCTCCTTTGCATATAGGATTTTTATACCTGCAAAAGTCTCACCAACATGAGTATACAACACGTTATGTAAATGTCCTGACGCGAGAATGACTTCATTAACCCCCGCAGTAGAAAGCAGTCTTAGCTGCCATTCTAACACAGTGTAATCACCGATTTTCAATAGAACTTTCGGCAGTTTTTCTGTCGTCTGACCAAGTCTGGTTGAAAGTCCTCCACAGAGAATAATCGCTTGCATGGCGTATTTGCCTTATAGGGTATCTGTATCGGGTATAAAATCAAAAGCATTCTCTATCTGCTCAAATTGTAGTACTTCAAGTTTGGGTGACAAATGGATTGCAATCACATCAAAACGGCAGGGAGCATCTAACAGGTTTTCAGCTTGTAAATATGCTAATGCGATTTTTGAAATCTGTTTCTGCTTTTGTTGGGTAACTGCGTTTTGGGGTAATCCAAATTTTAAACTACGACGAGTCTTTACTTCAACAAATACGATTCTTTTTCCTTGCAGGGCAATAAGGTCAATTTCTCCACGTTGGTAACGGTAATTTTGTGCAAGTATTTGATATCCATGTGTTCTTAGGTGTGTCGCTGCGATATTTTCTCCAATTTTTGCAATGTTTGTTGATGAACGTTGCATGGATATTCCTCAAATCCGTACACCATTGAATAAGATTAATCTGCAAGTAATTTGAAGGTGTTCCTGTGGATGTCTGATATACCGAACATCGCAATTGCATGCCGATGTTGTTTTGTTGGATACCCTTTGTGCTGCTTAAACCCGTAATTTGGATATATCTCATCAAACGCAATCATGAGTCGATCACGCGATGTCTTTGCAATCACTGATGCAGCAGCAATAGACAGACTCAGGTTATCCCCTTTTGGGATTGCCTGGCCTGGTATATGAACGTTTGGCATCTTTGAACCATCTACAAGCAGAAAATCAGGTTTTGGAACAAGTTGTTCAATTGCCTGTAGCATTGCCAATAACGTTGCTTGCAGGATATTCACACGTTCTATTTGGTGGTTGTCTACTGTTCCAACACCAACAGAAATAGCAACTTGATATATTTCATCAGACAACAAGTCACGTTGTTTTGGTGTAAGTTTCTTTGAATCTTTTAATCCATCAATTTTACAATTAATAGGTAATACAACGGCAGCAGCGACGACTGGACCGGCTAATGAGCCCCTTCCAGCTTCATCAATTCCAGCAATTTGAGTGTATCCCTTTTCAATGCATGTGCGCTCATAAGCGTACATCTTGTTATCTTCGACGTTCTTTGACACGTGCAGATTTTCCTATACGGTCTCTCAAATAATATAATTTTGCACGTCTAACAGCACCATATCTTACGACTTTGATGCTTTCAATATTCGGTGAATGTAGTGGGAAAGTCCGTTCACTACCGGTACCGAATGCAACACGTCTGACAGTAAAAGAAGCACGTGTGCCACCATGTGCTCGTCGAATTACGGTGCCTTCATAAGCCTGTATTCGTTCCTTTTGTCCTTCACGGATACGCGTGTTCACTCTAACAATATCTCCAGGACCAAACTCTGGAATATCTTCCTTCTTATATTGACTTTCTACAGATTCAATTAAGTTCATTGTTTTTCCTCCTTTCCAAAATATCTTATTGCTATTATGTACGATTTCCAACGATGCAAAATGAGAATATAATTACTATTAGAATTATTCTTCGTCTACTTTGAGGATTGCAAGTTCCTCGTCTGTCAGTTCAAGCTTTTGTAGTAGATCGGGACGGTGACGAGCAGTCCTTTTTAGTGCTTGTATGTTCCGCCATTTTTTTATATTTTCGTGATGTCCACTCAATAGGACATCAGGAACTTTCATACCTTCAAATTCTGCAGGACGTGTGTAGTGTGGGTGGTCAAGTAATTCTTGACTGAAAGAGTCCTCATGTGCAGATTCAAAATCACCTAATGCCCCCGGTAACACCCGTCCGATTGCATCAATAAGTACCAATGCTGCGATTTCTCCACCGCTTAACACGTAGTCACCTATAGAGATTTCGGTTGTGATGATTTTCGTTCGGACTCGCTCATCAATACCTTTATATCGTCCACAAATAAGGATCAAATGTTCCTCTAATGACAATGCCTCTACGAGTCGTTGCGTCAACGGTGTTCCCTGTGGAGTCAAATACACGATTTGTGCATTTGACTCTGTGTTTAAATCAGTAACAGCTGCAAAGATCGGTTCTGGTTTCAGTATCATCCCAGCCCCACCACCATAAGGATAATCGTCAACAGACTGATGTTTATCTGTTGTCCAATTTCGCAGGTTGTAAAGGTTGATTGAGAGTCCGCCTGCATCTTGGATTCGTTTTAGGATTCCTGTATGTAGGGAGGGTGTGATTATCTCAGGAAACAGCGCGAGCACATCCATTTTCATTTTGATATTTGTTGGTGATCGCTATTATTGTTCTTCTTCTGTTCTCGGCTCCTCAATTAATTCAAGAATGACCTTTTTATTTACTTTCAATCCTGCTGTATAGAGCAGTGTTCGAATAGCTTTTAGAGTTCGTCCGTATCGTCCGATAATTTTTCCCAAATCTGCTTCACTGACACACAGTTCAATGATAACCACTTTTTCGCCAGTCACTTCACGTACGAGTACATCATCTGGATAATCAACAAGTGCTTTTACGATGTATTCTATAAGTTCTTTGAACATAACTAACTTTTTATGGTTATTAAGCGCGAAAACGTACATGACAGCCAATCTCATAAATGTGATTTTGTCCAAATTCACAGCATCGTGTGTCTGACATCGCGGGGTTAGAAACCCCTCCTACCATTTATGAGATAGGTTGTAGAAATGACATAAAAATATAACCTATTCTTCTTCGGAAGGTTCTGATGTTTCTTCGGAAGGTTCTGATGTTTCTTCGGAAGGTTCTGATGTTTCTTCGGAAGGTTCTGATGTTTCTTCGGAAGGTTCTGATGTTTCTTCGGAAGGTTCTGATGTTTCTTCGGAAGGTTCTGATGTTTCTTCAGAAGTAGCTGCTTCCTGTTCCTCAACAAGTTGAGGAGTTTCAGCATCGTCGCGGGTTTCTACTGTTTCAGTTTCATCGTTTTCAGGGAACGGTTTACCGAGTTTTTCGTAAGTAAATTTTTTCCAGATACCTTTTTGTGAAAGCAATCTTTTTGCTGTATCGGTGGGTTGTGCCCCCCGTCTCAACCATTTCAAAGCTTTCTCTTCATCAATAACGACATCTGCTGGCTCATCAATCGGATTGTAATGTCCGAGTCGTTCCAAAAACACACCGTCCCGTTGGGCTCGTGCATCAGCTGCTACGAGCCGATAAAACGGGCGTTTTTTTCTGCCGTGTCGTTGCAATCTAATTCTAACTGCCAAAAAATTCCTCCTGGTAAATGTTATTTAACCATCAATATGAGCCTGTTTCGTTTCTTACATTTTAAGTTAATATGTTGCATCTTTGCTATTTTCGTCGTCTACGTTTTCGTGGTTTTCTTACTTTACGTTGGTTTCCTGGGAGGACTCCCATTTTACCAGCCATTTTCGGCAAACCCATCGCAGTCTGTTGGCTCAACATGTTATTCATCATACGTAGTTGATTCACCAACTGATTAACCTGATTTACCGATGTCCCACTGCCTTTAGATATACGAAGTTTTCTACTTCTATCCAGCAATTGTGGATTCTGTCGTTCTGCTGGTGTCATGGATTGTATCATCGCTTTTGCATATTTTAGATGACTTTCATCAGGTTGTATGTCTTTGATGGGTAATTGACTTTTGAATGGTACAAGGTCCAGCAATTGGTCAAGGGGTCCCATATTTTTTATTTGTTCAAGTTGTGTAAGAAAGTCGTTAAAATTTAGACCTTTTTTCTCAGTAAGTTTGCGTTCTAATTCTTTTGCTTGGTCTTCGTTAAAGACAGCTTCGGCTTTTTCCATGAGAGTTTGGAAATCGCCTTGTCCGATAATACGAGATGCCATCCGTTCGGGATGGAATTCCTCTAATGTCGTTGCGTCAATTTTCTCACCAACCCCAATGAATTTTATGGGTTTGTCTGTTACAGAACGTATTGAAAGAGCGGCACCACCTCGTGCGTCACCATCCATTTTTGTTAGAATCACACCACTAATTTCCAAATCACTGTTGAAGTTTTCGGCAACATTAACAGCGTCTTGTCCTGTCATTGCATCAACGACGAGTAGTATTTCAGAGGGGTTCACAGCATTCTTGATACCTTTTAACTCGTCCATTAAAGTCACATCAATGTGTAAACGTCCGGCTGTGTCTATAATAACGCAATCGTATCCGCGTTGTAATGCATCTTTTACGGAGTCTTTAGCGATTTTGACAGGTGAAACATCTGTTCCAAGTGAAAAAACGGGTGCTTGAATCTGTTCGCCAAGTACTTGAAGTTGTTTGATTGCAGCAGGTCGATAGACGTCAGCAGCGACTAACATAGGATTCCGACCGTCCTTACGGAATTTAAGTGCTAATTTTGCTGCGACTGTCGTTTTTCCAGCGCCTTGCAATCCAGCTAACATCACAACGGTTGGACCGATAGGAGCAATCTGTATCTTAGCAGATTCTGTTCCCATCAATGCAGTCAATTCTTCTCTGATAATTTTTGCAATTTGGAGTTCAGGTGTGAGGCTCCCCATCACCTCCTGACCAAGTGCGCGTTCCTTTATCTTTTCAATGAAATCGCGCGTTACAGTATAGTTGACATCTGCTTCTAACAGAGCGCGTCGCACCTCACGCAGAGAATCAGAGATGTTTTTCTCTGTCAGTTTTCCCTGACCTTTTATTTTTTTGAAAGTATTTTGTAATCGGTCACTCAAACTCTCAAACATGACGACATATCCTTTTATCAATGGGATTCAATTAAAGAATTATAGCAGATATAAGAGGTGGTGTCAAGTTTTTTTAGCATTGCAGAGCATTTGTTTTTCGGTAATTAGCCTATTATAGCACGAAGGTTACGATACCGATTCAGTATAATCAGCAAAAGGTGTGCAAAGTTTTTCGCAGAAAGAATTACGGATTACACGGATTACACAGATTTCGCGGATAAGACAGCAGCATTAGATTGCATTGCTTAGGATAACGTTAACATAAGTAAGACGACCACAGCAGAGAACTTATCCGTGTTCTTCGTGTAATCCGCAGATTACGTGATTCCAACATATCTAACAATT
Organism: Candidatus Poribacteria bacterium; assembly: GCA_963663765.2. Lineage (GTDB taxonomy): Bacteria > Poribacteria > WGA-4E > WGA-4E > WGA-3G > MSPOR6. Next base: position 1,610,010 of record CAXXUA010000005.1, read on the forward strand.
CAGATAACAACATGCGAAAAACTTTACACACCCTATAAGCATAGGTTTATTCAGTTTTTCTAATTATTGAATGTTAAAAAAAGAAACCCCCTGGTAGGAGCGACCTCCCGGTCGCGATTTTCTTAGGAAACAGCTAAAATACCTAAAACTGAATTTTAAAAAAAGAAACCCCCTGGTAGGAGCGACCTCCCGGTCGCGATTTTCTTAGGAAACAGCTAAAATACCTAAAACTGAATAACCCTGCCATCAGCAAAGAAAGTGTTGCATAATTAGTAAACTATAGTATAAAATTACTTTTCACATATTTTATCACTGTTCATAAAGGGAAGCTTATGGATACGCTTTGTTTAGAACACTGTTTGACCGACACAGTTTTTCTAATTATTGAATTTAAAAAAAAGAAACCCCCTGGTAGGAGCGACCTCCCGGTCGCGATTTTCTTAGCAAACAGCTAAAATACCTAAAACTGAATTTTAAAAAAAGAAACCCCCTGGTAGGAGCGACCTCCCGGTCGCGATTTTCTTAGCAAACAGCTAAAATACCTAAAACTGAATAACCCTGCCATCAGCAAAGAAAGTGTTGCATAATTAGTAAACTATAGTATAAAATTACTTTTTACATATTTTATCACTGTTCATAAAGGGAAGCTTATGGATACGCTTTGTTTAGAACACTGTTTGACCGACACAGTTTTTCTAATTATTGAATTTTAAAAAAAGAAACCCCCTGGTAGGAGCGACCTCCCGGTCGCGATTTTCTTAGCAAACAGCTAAAATACCTAAAACTGAATAACCCTGCCATCAGCAAAGAAAGTGTTGCATAATTAGTAAACTATAGTATAAAATTACTTTTCACATATTTTATCACTGTTCATAAAGGGAAGCTTATGGATACGCTTTGTTTAGAACACTGTTTGACCGACACAGAAAAACAGCAATTTGAGGAAGCGGGTTTCTTTGTCGTTGAAGACGCTATTCCAACAGAAATAGTTGAGAAGTTGATCGTTGCATTTGATCGGGTCGGTGCGGAACATTTGGGTAAGAACAAACTTCCTACCGATGCTAAGTTCAACATACTTGACTTTGTTGGTAGAGATGGTGTCTTTATTGAGATGTTAGATTGGCACACAACTTTTCCTAAAGTTTGGGGTATTTTAGGATGGAATATCAAACTCTACCACTCCCACATGATTGCACTGCCACCGCTGCCACCTGAAGAACGAAAGAAACAACGGCGACTGGGTTGGCACCAAGACAGTGGACGACTCAACATTGAATTAGAAGGGGAACCGCGCCCACGTGTTTCCTTGAAGGTTGCTTATTTCCTGACTGATACCTCTGTTCCGGGACGTGGTAATTTCCATGTGATCCCGGGTAGTCAGAAATTCAACAAGGTAAAGATACCAGACGATGACAAGTCTAACCCTGATAACGCGACCCCTGTTTTTGCGAAACCTGGTACTGCAGTGTTTTTTGACCGCAGGTTGTGGCATGCAGTGGGACGCAATGCATCAGACATCATGCGTAAGGTGATTTTCTACGGCTACAGTTACCGTTGGCTGCAACCGCGAGACGATATGACAGTGGAACATTATATGGAAAAATCTGACCCAATTCGCCAGCAGATTTTGGGCAAAAGTACTGGCGGTATGGGGTATACGTCTCCCAGAGATGCGGATGTACCACTCCGGGATTGGATTCAAGAAAATCTGGGATCTGAAGCCGTCACGCGGTAAATAGAAATGGATTGGAACACCGTCTGAGACGCAGAAATGATTGCTTTTCTTACCAATCCCCTCGTCGGTTGTCCCAGAGATGCGCTTTGATAACCTTCTCATTTAGATCTGTCCCCCATCCTGGACGTGTAGGGATTTTCATATAACCATCAACAATTTCTGGCGTGTGTGTCGTTAAATCGTCTTTCCAAGGAACATCGTCAATATCCACTTCCATGATACGCACGTTAGGTAAAACTGCACAGAGACTTGCACTCATAAAAGTCGCAAGGTGACTGTAATAGTTGTGTGGTGCAACATTGAACTGGTAAACATCCGCTAAATCACCAATCTTCTTAGACTGTGAAAACCCGTTCCACGGCACATCTATCATAAACACATCTGCAGCCCGTGCTTCAAAATAAGGGAGATATTCACGCATATAGTATAGGTTTTCACCAGTGCATATTTTTGTTGTCGTAGAATCCTTGATTTGACGGATTGCTTCATGCTCATACATATCAATCTCCAACCAGAGCATATCATAAGGTTCTAACACCTTCGCAATACGCATGCATGCTTCAGGTTTAAAGTTGAAGTTCAAGTCAAGGTTGAGTCCCACTTCGGGGCCGATTGCATCTCTAAGAGTGCCGATGAGTGTCTCAATGTGTTGTAAAAGTTCAGGTGTTACATTTCCATCGGTGGAGCCAAGTCCACCCCCGAAACCGCTAAAATACACTGAAGCGGGTTCACCTGGAATAACGATATTTGTCTTAAGTGCAGTAAATCCTTTTTCAACCACTTCACGTCCTAAAGCTGTGATGTCCTCCATAGTTCTTAAAGGTGGTACACCTATCAGTTCATAATTGTTGACACGTGATGTGCCGCAGTGCGACCAATACACCCGTACACTTTCCCGTGTCGGACCGCCAAAGAGTTCCACAACAGAGATTCCCAATGCCTTCGCTTTGATGTCAACAAGCGCGCATTCAATGCCTGCGATAGACTTAGCAGCGATACCACCCGGACTCTGCCGTGAACCACGAATCATGTCCCAAAAACGCATCTCGTAAGCGCGTGGATCGCGTCCAATTAACAAAGGTGTTAGATCTTTGATAGTTCCCGCAACGCCGTTAGGATTCCTTCCATCACTACATTCTCCGTAACCTGTAACCCCCTCGTCAGTTTCCACTTTTACAAAAATCCAGGGTCGCCAACCACCATCTACAATAAAGGTATCAATGTTTGTAATCTTCATAAGACTCCCAATAATGTCTTAGATTAAAGTTTTACTATCTCACCTTGCTGTGCTGATTTACGCAATGCATCACAAACACGCATCGTGTTTATGGCTATCTCAGCCCATTCTGGCTCAAGATTATTAGATTGTACTATCCCTGAAAACCTTTCAATCATATTGACTTCTTGATTGCAAGTTCCCGTTTCGTGCTTAACATTATCCGGTCCATGTATCCAGAACCGCGCGGATTCTTCCGATGTAGGCACAGTGAAATCATCACAGACTAAGGATGCTTGTGTACCTGCGACTTCAAACCATTTTCGCAAACTTGTATCAAATCCACAATCCAAAGTTGCAATACGGTCATTTTCAAACCAAAGGATACCTGAAAGATTGAAATCGACACCGACCTTGTAGCGTGCAGTTGCAAACACCTTCGTTGGCATCTCCTCAAAAGCCCACAGGATAGCACGGACACAGTAATAACCGAGATCACCAAGGCTACCTCCACCCAATTCTGGTTTAGCACGGATATTTTCTGTTGGAATTGTATTCCAGTTGAATGTGAAAGTAGCTGTTACTCTTCGCAAATTTCCTAAGTTTGCCAACTGTTGTTTCATCATCTCTGTTCTATCATGATGCACCCACATGACCCCATCCATCAGTTGCACGCCATTCCGCTGACAGGAATCTGCCATAATTGTGGCTTCGTCTGAATTGACAGAAAGTGGTTTCTCACAAAGCACATGTTTTCCGTGTTCTGCTGCTTTGACTGTCCATTCCGCGTGCATTGATGGAGGTAAAGGAATGTAGATGGCATTAATGGACGCATCTGAAAGAAGGTCATCATAAGTACCATAAGCGATGGGTACATTGTGCTTTTTTGCCCATGCATTTGCACGTTCTTCAGTGCGACTTGCTACCGCGACCAATTCTGCATTATGTGCAAGATTAATTGCGCGTGCAACTTTTGATGCAATACTTGCGGTGCTGAGTATTCCCCAGCGAATTGGGTTGTTAGATTCTGTATTCATACTGCTCCGTTAAACAAAAAGAAATCTGGTTACTCGTTGCTTTACTATACCTTTCGCGACCGGGAGGTCACTCCTACCGAAGAGATGTCTTCAAACCAGCAATTACAATGCAATTCCTTAATGAGACAAAAGTGATTAGAATTGGTATAACAAACACATAGTCCTATGCTAAGATAATTGTCCAAAAAACCAAAATCTGAATAACCCTATTCCAACATATTGGGAATAACTTGTAAAACAAACTCTAAAATTTGTCTTCCGTTTTTGAGTAAATTGATATTAAGACGAAACAGGTTGTTTGTAAGTTTGTTGCTGTTGTCTTAAGTTCTATTGGTGTATCACTCTTGAATCCGCCATCCTTCTCTTGTGCTTTTGTAAGATATGATATTGCGATGCGACGCGTATTGAGTGGATCAGCTGCAGCGGTAAGGCCCATAATAGCAGCCGCAGTAACCTCTGGATCACTTGGTTGTCCTTTAAACCTACCAAAACCACCATCTCTGTTTTGGAAATGTTTTATCAGCGCAACCTGTTCATCAAGATCATATTCGGGTGACAGTCCTTGAAGTGCCCATGAAGTTACATATATATCCGATTGCGTTCCACCTGGGAGATGCCAAATATTGTCAAAATTGTTCTGTTCTGCTAACCACTTAATTCCTGAGCTAATGGGTTTGAAATGTTCTTGTATAAAACCGAGTCTTTTAAACCCAACAATTGTTGCTGATGTGTAGAGTATATGTCCGGGACTTTTGCTCTTGCGTCCCCAACTCCCACTACGATTCTGTGCATTCTTGAGCCAATACATTCCTTTTAATCTGGCTTCAGAGTCAGTTTTAGAATTCGTTAGCGCAATAAGTGCAAACGCAGTATGAGCGGTGTTGTCGTTCCAACTTCCGTTTTCACGTTGTAGGATTCTCAAATATCTGACACCCCCGCGAATGATGCGTGATCCTGTTCCCCACTCCGCATCCGTCAATGCCCAGACAGCAAGTGCTGTGATCTCTACATCACTTTTGCCACCTGGTAATAGAGGCCAGCCCCCATCTTTGTTTTGGTGCTTCACTATAAATGCTTTCGTACTTTCTATAGTTTTATAAAGTGAAGACATTTCTGTTTTCTTTGAAGTGATCTTTTCATTCTCAGCAACTATGTTTGTAATATTGAAGCTAAAAAGGAAGATGAGTGTTTGACAACATAACAAAATGAACGTACGTTTTTGATTTCTCATTATTTCACCTATGTATTGGAGTGACAGGACTTACGCACCCAACGGTAGACGCGCTTTGTAAGCGGGGAATGCCAAAAGGCATTCATACCGTTGATTTCTTGATTTGGCACTGGAAACCGAAAAAATGCTGAAAATTACACCATTTTCGTCATAATTCTTCATCAAATCATGAAAACTGCGTAAGTCCTGGGAGTGTTTTATATGCTGATGTTTTTCCATAAAAAAAGGTCAACTATGGGGTTCAATAACAACCTTGTAAACACCTTCATTTCCAAGCATATCAATGCCATTTTCTAATTGATTCAAGGGTAGATGGTGTGTTATAAGTTTTTGTAAAGGTGCACGTGTTCTCTGAAGAAAATCCAAAGCTGTCTGAAACTGGATTTGAGGATATGCCCACACACCACACACGTCAAGGTCTTTGTTGCATATCTGATGTGGTCTTACTTGTGTTTCTCCTGAATCCGTGTAGTGTCCAACTTCAATTACTTTTCCACCGCGTCTTACGACTTCTAATGCCTCTGAAAAAACTGCTGGTATCCCCGCACATTCAATTGAGATGTCAACACCGACCCCGTTTGTGAGGGATTGAATCTGTTCAACCCGTTCTTCAAGAGTTGTGTTCCCAACATTTATAGCCACATCTGCTCCCATCTGTTTTGCCATATCTAAACGGCTATCCACAACGTCGGTAGCAATGATTGTACCTGCTCCGCTATCCCGCAACACAGCAATCACGAGGAGCCCAATGGGACCACATCCTAACACAGCAACTCGACTACCAATGCTATAACCATCACCCACCTGAGGTAATCCGGGTGCACATGCACGTTCAACTGCACGGGTCGCAACCGCAACAGGTTCTGTAAGAACAGATATTTCCTCAGGTATATCCTCTGGTATTTTGTAGACCCAAGAGTTACCGTGAATATAGGTATATTCAGAAAACTCACCAGTTAAATATGGTGGTGTTTCGCTATTACTGAAGCCGTAAATAGTGCGTCCAGAACATAGGGTGGGCCGTCCAGGGACATGCAAACAGTAGTAACATCTTCCGCAGTTTTTTGATCCAGGTACAACGGTAATTCTGTCACCTTCTTGAATCGGTCCACCCATTACATTCATAGTTTGATTGGCATTTTTACCGATTTCTGCGACCGTGCCAACGACCTCATGTCCTGGAATGACGGGGAATCTCAGGGTAGTATGTCCCAGATACATGTGTTTATCGCTGCCACATATACCAACTTTGTCCACTTGTAACAGCAGAGAGTCTTTTGCAGGAGTCGGTTTGTTAAATTCTCGGATTTCAATATGTCCCGGTTGAAACATCACCGCAGCTTGAACTTGCATAGTTTGTAACCCTTACTTATGTCTATATTGATGACGATTAATTTGTTAATTCGGAAATCAAATATTTCTCCCCGGGTAGGTGTGTTTTGTAAGCGCGCTGTGGAGTTTTGACATACCAATGCGCTTACAAAACACACCCACGGGGTGAGTTAGATAGAATTACCGATTCAGTTTATTAATCTTCATGTATACAGACAACGTTTACTTTTTCCATAGTGGAATTAATATCTTTGTCAACTGTGCCAAACTTTCTAAATTATGTGCTGGAAGAAAATAGTCTACGTAAGGCAGTGCGGTACGAATCCCACGACATATCGGTTGATATGTGTCGCTTCCCAGTAATGGATTAAGCCATATTAGTTTATACGCATGCCGATGTAACATCTCCATAGATCGTTGGAGGAGTTCCGCATCGCCTCTATCCCAACCATCGCTAATGAGGATTACAACTGACCGATATGCTGAAAAAGATGAAGCGAATTGACGATAAAACGTTAATAGACTTTCACCAATTTTCGTACCACCCGACCAATCTGGGACAATGTTCGCAACTTCATTCAATCCTGCTGCCAAACCTTTACGTTGAAGTAGTCCAGTGATATTTGTTAAATGTGTACTGAAAACTGCGACTTCTACTTCCCTTAACTCCTGCTGCATGCCGTAGATAAATTGAATTAGGAATTTGGAATAACAATCCATTGACCCACTTACATCACAGAGGAGTAGAATTCTTGTCTTTTTGATTTTTTGCTTTTTGCGTTTCAGTTCAATCGGTTCACCACCGTGTACAAGATTTATTCGCCAACTTCGTCGAAAATCAATTGTTCTCCCCTTTTTGCTGCTAACCTTTCGTCTACTTAGTTTTGTTGCTAATACCGCTGCCAATTTTGCAACAACCTGCCGTGCTGTCTCCATATCTTTTTCAGAATACTCACTAAAATCCTTTCGTTTCAGTACCTCCTCTACACTATACGCTATAGGATCGTCTTCCTGTCCCTCCTCATCTGTGTCCTCAAAATCTGTCCATTGATCCATGATGTTTTCTTCATTTTCTGTATCATAAAGGTCTTGCAAGGCAGAGGGTTCAGGTTCATCTTCGCCGGTATCAGTTATTTGGATTTCTGGTCTTGGATACCTCCAAAACAAATTGAAGGCAGCATCAAATTTTTCTCGATCTATTTCGTTCGCAATCAAGTTTGTTCGTGCTGTGTGATAAAAAATATCCCGTTCATTGATGTCAATGAAATCAACGCTTTTACACCAACTTAGCTGATTAGTTGTAGTTACGTTAACACCTATCTGCCTAAGTAGTTTGCAAAAATTGTTGATCTGATGAAGAAGGGTGTGTTTAGTCATTTTCCTGTTTTTTTAGAAAAGCAATGAATGCTTCCAGTTCTTTAGAAAGCATAGGAAAAAAATCGTTTACTCGCGTTGCATTCTCAAGCATTTTTGCATAATCCAGTTCATCTCCGTAAATATATAAGAAAACATGACGAAAACCGAGTAGTTTTTGTAGCTTGATATAAGTATCTTGTGAAATTACAGGAGCACGTATTGATGTTGGTTCTGCGATTTGTTGCAATAGGGTTTTGTGCCATTCTTCTCCTGCAGGTAAAGATTGGTCAAACTCTTGAGCAATTCTTGCAAAAATGTTTTCCAACTGCTTATAGAAATCATATAGATATCTGGCGATTTCTATCTCTATGCTGCGTCTATATCGTTCTGGTGCATCTTGAATGTTTTGCAATGCTTGATCAATGAGTTGAACAGCACCTTTTACTTTTGTATATCCATCATTCATACGTTGTATTAATTCTTTATGCAATGTGTATGATACTTTTCTTTTTTCAATTTTATGACATTTTCTGTAGAATCCTGCTTCACCTTTCTGTATTGGAATTACTTGGTTCTGTATGCGGTCACGAAACATTCCTTTACAATCCTCAAAACTAACCAAATCAATATTGAATTCTTGACTAAAACCGATAGTTTCGTATACAGCGCGCAAGTACTGGTCAAACGAAAGTCCCCAAACTGCCATATCAATATCCGACCATTTTGAGAAACGATTTTGTTGTGCAAGCGACCCAAATACTGCGACCTGTGTTGCCCCAAATTCTTCGTAGAGCATTGCTGCTAACTTTTGCGCGGTTTGCCATGCACGTTGCAGTAATGCCTCATCTGCTGTCCTTTTATTAAAATGTTTCTCAAGACGTGCTCTGTTTTCTTGTATTTTTTCTGAAGATAGGTCTTTTTGTATCAAAATCAATCAATCCTTTACACCAATTTTAACTGATTAGTTGTTACGTTAACACTGATCTGCTTAAGAAGTTTGCAAAAATCGTTGATCTGATGAAGAAGGGTGTGTTCAGTCATTTTCCTGTTTTTTTAGGTTAGCAATTAACGTATCTAACTCATTAGAAAGTCTTTTGAGAATGATATTAAGCTGTTTTGCAATCTGCTCTGTTCTTTCGTAAAGCAATTCTTCTCCATAAATATTATTGAATACATGCCGAAATTCTAAAAGTTCTTGTAAACGTTCAAAAGTTTCTTGAGAAATTACAGGTTGTCGTTGATTCTGTGGTTCTGCCATCTGATCCAATAAGTCTTTATGCCACCTACTTCCATCGGGTAAACGTAAGTCAACATCAAGGGCAATTCTTCTAAAGATGTTTTCCATACCTTGGTAACAATCAACAAGGTTTTTGGCAATCGTTATTTCTATATATTCTCTGTACTCAGCAGGTGAACTCTTTATTTTCTCTAATCGTTCTTCAATTTTGGTAGCAGTTTCTGATATTTTTTTAAGTTCATCAGTAATTCGTTGAATAAGTACCCTTCTATCCACTTCATAGATTGCTCCTTTTTCTATAGAAATCAATTGACTTTTAATTCTTTCTTGAAACAGCCTGTTACAACTGTCAAAATCTACTAAACCCACTTTGAACAATCCACTTATATCTGAAGCGATTGACAATGCGCGAAGATATTTATCTTTTGGAATTCCCCAAACAGCAATATCAATATCCGAATATTTTGAGAAACGATTTTGTTGTGTAAGCGATCCAAATACTGCGACCTGTGTTGCCCCAAAATCTTCATAAAGCGTCGATGCTAACTTGTACGCAGTTTGCCATGCCCGTTGCAGCAATACCTCATCTACCGTCCTTTTATTGAAGCGTTTCTCAATAGTCGAACGGTATTTCTGTACTTTATCTGAAGATAGGTCTTTATGTATCAAAATCAATGAATTCCTTGTGTAAAAATGAAGTTAAATCAACTCTATCAAGGTTGAATAACTTCTGACTCCTATTCTCATTTGGGTATAGTTCGTGTCGTTCAGCTACTATGTCTGTGAAGTGGAGAACAAAGACTGATAAAGACAGAAACCAAATTGCAAAATCTGGTATTCTTTCGCGTCCATCGTTAATCAAGATTGTACCACAATTCCAACGATTTCTCAAATTAAAACATGTTAGAACAACATGTGAGTTTATGTTTCGTACTACGGCCAAAAGTTATACATCGGTTGTTGCGTCACAACACTGATGAGACTCCATATCCCACCCATAGTGAAATCCCCTAACATTAAACCAACAGCGAACTTCACCAGTTGCTGAGATGCGCGTGGTCCACCGATCTTTAAAACTGACCATTTCACAACCGAACTGACCAACATACAACTCCACAAATACCGCATCCCCCAATCACTGGAGACAATAAATCCAATCGGATGGAAGGGCCACCAGAAGAAACGTGCCCGCATAAACATCAGAAGTGTTGAAAAAAGTAACCCGAATACAATACCACCAGTCGCATAGAAATTCGGTTCGGTAGGATAGTAGAGCCATCGTTGAAGTCCGCTGAATACACGTTCTCCGAAACCTATGTTCCAACTGCTGCTGCCACTCATGTTCAAGGCACCGTAGTTGTAGTTGAGATACAGAATCACACCGAAGACCATAATAGACGCAAATGCTGAAATACCAAGCAGCGCGAAGAATAACCGCCTGGGTGCAATAGCAGAACGTTCTGATAACTTGAAACCTTCTAACTGATGTGGCATCGGATTGCTTGTATAACTCCGATTGAACCAACGGAAAAGTGATAATGCAACAAGGTTATTTGTGCCTAACGTTCGAGTGCCAAGACTGTCAATGAGGATGTGATGATTCGGCATGTTTTCCATTGCATGCACAGGAAACCCTTGCTCCGCCCGCATCCGCGTTAACACTAACACGATGATGAAATAGATAGCAAAGAACAAAGGTATTAACCATAACGACATACCGATACGTTGAGAAAAAATGAAGAGTATTGCAAGTCCACCAACGATACCCCACAACGCATATCTATACGGAATTGGTTCGTCAGCATCTTCACCAGTGCGGTTGCGCGCAATGCGAAATACACCTCGAAAATGACGCAGATTCAACACCAGCACTGATATGAAAATACCTATGGCAGCACCAAAACACTGTCTATCAATGTATGGAAAACCGGGTAAACTGGAAAGTCCTACTGCACTTGTCATCACCAATTGTGCTTTATAGAAAAGAAAGAAAAACCAACTGGAGAAGGAAAGATCAAGCGGCATTAACAGTCCCAGCCCAATAACGAATGGGTAGTAGGACATACTGATGCCACCGATGGCATTCCAAGGTTTATCTGTAAACAGATGTCCAAAGCCTTGCCATCCTCCAATACGTTTTATCGGCAGCGAAGGAATTGTTGGATACAGGAAACTAAATCCATTCAGGATTGCGATGAAGGCTGCAATCCCAAAGCCGATCCATGTGATGCGGTGCGAGAACAACGATTTTGTGTTGTGTGTGACCTGAAACGCAATTTGAGTAATTGGATATGCAAGTCGTTCCCGTTCTACCCACTGTTTCCGCAAGATAACGTTAATACATAGCATTACAAGGATAAGTGCTGTGACGAACAACGTCCATGACAGTATCGGCACAATCCATGCACCGATTATTTCCATTGTTGTGAGATTGGTTTCGCCGGTGTAGTATCCAGCAAGTGCTTTTGGGTCATCCACAAGCAACCATTTCGGTAGGTAATCCCAAAAGAGTTGCCTCCATTCGTTCTCAGGGGTAGCGAACCAAAATGAATGTCCGACAGTCGTGACGAGGATCGTCATCAAAGTGATGGAGGGAAAAGCACAAGCCGTGCTCAGCAGAATATAGATTGTGAGGAGTTCCGCATCGGAGAGTAGACTAATGCGACTGATTTTTCTGAAGGCAAGGTTAATCAGCGTGAAAGCAAAAACAACGAAGACGACATTGTAAAACGGGACAGCGTAAGTATTAAGTGCATAACCAACAAGTCCAACTTCACCAGCGATAATCCAATAGAAATTGAACGGAATCAGCGCAAACGTTATAGCAATAACTTTCCATGTGACTCCATGTAATTTCAGACGTTCATCTTCTTTCATCTGCCTTTAGGTATCGCTCAAAAATATAGTGAAAGCGTCAAGTTCTTTGGAAACATCTTCAAAAAGTTGGCATATTTCTTTTGCGTGCTGCTCTACTTTTTCGTAAATCAGTTCATCGCCATAGATATTGATTACTTTATACCGAAACCTTAATAAATCTGTCAGTCTAAGAAAAACGTCATTAGATATTATAGGTGGCCTTCCTGTCCGAGATTCAGCCATTTGTGTGAGTAAATCACTATGCCATCTATCTCCGCTTGGAATTTGTTTATCTACCTCATTAGCAATTCGTTCAAATATCTTTTCAAAGCCAATGTAAATTTCAGCTAGGTCGTAGGCAATAGTCTTTTCAATATATTTTCTATGATTATCAGCGACGATATTTATATCGTGTAATGCACTCGTAATACCTCGGACTGTTCTTTCAATTTTTGTGCGTTCATCAAAAAGACGTTGAACAAGTTTTTCCCGATTCACTACGTAATTTTCTCCTATTTCTGTGCTTGTTGAAGTGCTTTTTTTCCCAATTATATTATGAATTTCTGTTTCATTCAAATCAATTGGGATCGCTTCGTCTAAAATCCGCTGACGAAATAACCTGTTTATTGATTCAGAATCAATAATGTCAATCTTAAATTCAGTTGATAGATCTTCAGTTCCCCAAAGTGCATCAAGGCATTTATCATAAGTGGTTCCCCAGACTACTATATCAATATCAGAGTTTTCGGTGAAACATTCTGGTGTAGTAAGAGAACCGAAAACACCAACTTTCGTTGCGCCATAGTCTTGATATAGGACAGCAGCCAAGTGATGTGCAACTTTCCATGCACGTTGTATCAATTTTCCATCTACTTGATGGCTTTCCCACTGACGTCTAAGGTTTTCTCTGCACTTTGCAAGTTCAGCTGGAGTCATACCATGTATTGTAGTTGTTTTTTCCATTTTGAAACCCCATAGTATCTGATCTAATCCCCTAAGGTTTACTCTAATTTTATTGCACTAAGGTTGAATTCCTCCAGCATAGACATCATTCAAAGCATCTTCGGGAAGCGGTTCAGGACTATTCTTTGCAAAATCCAACGCTTCATCAAGTTCGTTTGCGAGATCCGTTTCAACTGCGTCAAGTTCTTCCTGCGTTACATCTTCCTCACCAATGAGCACTTGTACAAGCCTTCGTATAGGGTCACGTTGTCGTTCCTGTTCTTGCACCTCTTCTCTGTCGCGGTATGATGTGCCAGGATCTCCAATGTGGTGTCCGCGGAACCTGTACGTATCACAATTTAGAAGCGTAGGTCCACCCCCTTCACGTGCGCGGGAGACTGCTTCGTCTGCAGCAGCATAGACCTTCAAGACATCGTTTCCATCAACAGTGACACCCGGTATATCATAAGAAGGAGCACGGACAGCAATATCCTCTACTCGCTGATGTTCATGTTGCGGCGTTCCCATACCGAATCGGTTGTTTTCGCACACAAAAACGACAGGTAATTCCCACACAGCAGCAAGGTTTAGTGTTTCATGGAAAACACCTTGATTTGTCGCACCATCCCCAAAAAAGGAGACCGATATCTGCTGAGTACCTCGGTACTTCGCTGAGAGTGCAGCCCCAGCTGCAAGTGGTATCCCCGCACCAACAACACCGTTAGCACCGAGAATGCCTGTCTCTTTATCAGCAATATGCATTGAACCACCTTTACCTTTGCAGTACCCTGTGGTCCTGGCAAACAGTTCTGCCATCATGCGGTCCCTTTTTCCACCTTTTGCAATAAGATGTCCGTGACCACGATGTGTGCTTGTAATGTAATCATCATCCTCCAAGTGCGTGCAAACACCCACAGCTGTCGCTTCTTCTCCAATATATAGATGTAAGAATCCGGGAAGTTGACCGCTTTGGTATAACTTTCCTGCAGCTTCTTCAAATTGACGTATCTCTACCATCTTGCGATACATAAAGAGCATCTGTTCTTTGTTAGGTTTTGACATTATACTTTCCTAAAATCCTTATGTAGATTGAAGTCTTTTCAGGCTTATTCACTATCAAACAATCCTTTTATATACTGTACTTCATTTTCTTTTTTAGCATCTGACTCAGGTACGATACATTCTGGTGAGTCGTTTGCAGGACGGTTAACAAAACGTGAAACCGGGTATACATCCATTTCATCACTGGTGTATGGTGTCAGAAGTGGCTGCAGTTTTTCTGATGACTGTTCATCAGGATCAAGCCACTGAGTATGGACATCTTTGGGAAGAATCACTGGCATTCTGTGGTGAATCTCCTCCAAAAAATGGTTTGCAGGACACGTGATTATAGTGCAGGATCGAAGTGGGTTTTCCATCCAGTTTGCTTTCCATTCCTCCCACAACCCCGCGAAAGCAAACGGTTCTTGCGATTTGAGGTGGATATATATAGGTTGTTTTGTCTTTTCTTCCGGTATCACTTGCCATTCATACCATCCATCCGCTAAAACGAGACAACGTCTTCGTTTGTATGCCGATCGAAAGGAAGGTTTCTCCGACAATGTTTCTGAACGAGCATTTATCATTCTGTTCCCGATTTTCGCGTCTTTTGCCCATGATGGAATGAGTCCCCACTGGAATAAATCCATGTTTTTGGTATCCTCATTTTCTTTTGTATTTGCAATTACTGCAACATCCTGTGACGGGGCAATATTATAACGCGGGGTCAAATCCATACGTATTTGTAAGTTACTAAATGCATCAGTTAGTCTTTCTGGATCGCTTGCGAGTGTAAATCTTCCACACATATTTATCTCCTTTCTATGACAAAAAGATTGGAAGTACTACCGTATTTTTATCAAGGAATCAAATCGTTCGGAGACCTATCTCTACTTATGAAAATGTTATCTTCATAGTACACAGGACTTACGCAGTTTTCTTGATTTAATCCTGAAATATGATGAAAATGATGCAATTATCAGCGTTTTTATGGGTTTCCAGCGCGCTAACAAAGCGCGCCTACCGTTTTTGCGTAAGTCTTGTTACATTTGTAATCAACCTATTAAACCTATTTCGGCTGTGGTACCAGAATGTCGTCTCTCCATCTTAGACGGAAAGATGGACGGACAAGTGCTTCTGGAGACTGAAGTGTCAACCCCCCATCTGCTGTTAAGACGATACCTGTAACAAAATCAGCTTCATCAGATGCTAAGAATAGCGCAACGTTAGCGATGTCTTCGGGTTTTCCATAACGTCCTATTGGGTAACAATCACGCGAGGCTTGATCCTCTAACGCATCTGCTGCAAGTGATGCTTCCCCTCGTTCACCGACAATCTGTCCAGGAGCAATTGCATTCGCACGGATCCCTTCTCTACCGTAATCAAGTGCTATGCTACGCGTTAACGCATTTAACCCACCTTTTCCAGCACCGTATAATCCAAATCCAGGGTTTGTGATCGTTGCATTGACAGTAGAAATAAAAACTAAAGTACCACCACCATTCTTTACCATTTCTGGGATACAATACTTAGCACCCAGCCAAGGACCGCCCAGTGTTACACCCAGACTCTCATTCCACTCCTCGGGTGTGAATTCAATTGCTTTCTTCGTATAGGAATGCGCGGCGTTATGTACCAGTGTCGTTATCTTACCATATTCCGATAATGCAGTTTCAACGAGTGTTCGCCAAGTCTTTTCTTCAGCGACATCACCCATCACCGCGACCGCTTTACCACCAACTTCTTTTATACGGTCAACGGTTTCGGCAAGTTTGTTTTCACGGCGGCGCGTATTGACTACTACTTTTGCACCTTCACATGCAAACTTGTACGCTGTCGACGCACCTATCCCACCCCATGCTGCACCCGCGATAATCGCAACTTTACCTTCTAATCTCATATTATATCCTTTCTACCACTTATTTTTCGCATCTTAACTAACGCAAACGTTGTTTCAAAGATAATATATTATGGTTCATTTTGCATACTAATAAACACTAAGCCCGAGTATTATACCTTTTTCAATTCAGATAAAGCAATAAGTTGAAAAGCTTTAGTAAAGTCTTCAATAGAATCCAAATCTCTCCCAAGTTCATTGTAAGCCAACGAGCGACCTATATAGGCATGTGAGCAATCTTCTTTCATCCGAATTGCTGTGTTGAAATCCGTTATGGCATCTTCATATAACTCAAGATTACATTTCAGCATACCCCTATTGAAATATGCATCAACAAAATCAGGTTTCAAGTCAATTGCTTCGTTAAAGTCATCAAAAGCATCGTCCCATAACTCAAGATTTACCTTAGTTAAACCACGCTGATTGTATGCTTCCGCATTATTTGGCTGCTGCCGAATTACCTTATCTAAATCTGTGATGGCATCTTCAAAATTAGATAAATGCATATTTGCAATGCCTCGTTCGTAGTAGGCATCTATGTTCTCAGGGTTCTTCTGGATTTCTTTATCAAATTTCTTTAATGCCCTCTTATATTTTTCAATTTCCTTTTCGTCATCAGCAAAAATATTTTCGTCATCACCAAACATATTATTGATATTATCTGGCATAAATGGAATGACGATATTTTGATCATCTTCCGAATTGCTATCAGGATCCGAATACATTATCAGTCCCGGAAAGTCAGAAAAATCGTCATCATCTTCATCCAAGTATTTAGAATCGGGATTTAGGTTATAGAGATTATCATACGCAGCTAAATTATCTGGATCTAAACTTAATGCCTTTTCATAGTCAGCGATTGCATCATCAATTTCATCATTTTCCTCATTTAGACATCCTCTATAGAAATATCCATCCGCATTTTCAGGTCGCAGCCGTAATGCTTCGTTATATGCTTCAAGTGCCTCTTCAAAAAGACCTAAATCGTTTTTAATTATCCCACGGATGATGTATGCCTCATCATAATCTGACTTAATACTGAGTGCAGTATCACAGTCTGCAAGTCCCTCTTCCTCCTCACCTATCATACCGCGAACTTCTCCACGCTTCGCATAAGCCTGATAGTATTTTGGATTATGTTTGATTGCGTCATTAATATCTGCAATAGCATCTTCGTATTCAACTAATTCAAACTTTGATATCCCACGATGATAGTATGCTTCCGCAAAGTTAGGTTTGAGTTTAATTGCTTTATTAAAATCCGTTATTGCCTTTGCATGTTCATACTGTCCCACTTTTGTAAGTGCTTGTTTGTAGTAATATTGTGGACTTCTGGTTTTTTTGGGGTTCGCACGGCTCTTTCGCTTGTTAGTAATTTTCTTAGCCATAAAAACTTGCTCCTTACTTACATTTTACAAGTCTTAAAACTGAAATAACCAAAACTATAATAACTATCACAAGGTTATTCAGTTTTCAATATATTTGATAATATTTTGCTATGTCGTTAATTTTATGTGATACCATCTTGTCCATGTCTTTAGTGGTTCTTTCGGCAATTAATTTTAGCATAAAATAAAATTCCAATGCTGAAGAACCCAGTAGTCATCTGTTTAAGTAGTAGATCGTCAATGGAAACATATAATAAATACTTAGCAAGAAAACATATAGTCCCGTAGGGACGATATGTTTATAGAAAATGTTTTCCGCTCCAATTGAGTTCCGTAGGAACGACATAGAAAAAGAAACATCTCGTCCCTAATGAAGATTAAAAATAAATGAGGTAATTCTATCCAACCGAACCTTGTAGGCGGGGAATGCCTAAATCGCATTCATACCCGGGGAATGCCATTTAGGCATTCCCCACCTACCGTGTGAGAAATATTTATTACCGAATTAATAAATTAATCTTCATACGGGACTAAAGATCGATGTTCATGTTTCAATAATCTAAAATTGATGCATAAAGTTCGGTTAGGAAAATGAACCTGTGTATTAACTTTCAATACATCTCAATATCAGAAAATTCTTAAAACTGAATCACCCTGTAACTATAATAACATATTTTTCAATTTTATGCTATAATGTTAATACTGACAAGATGTAATAAGATATTGCTATTCGCCAATAAACCCAGATATGAATTTTGATAAAAACCAAGAAAAAGCGGTCAACCACCTCAACGGACCAGCAATCGTTGTTGCGGGACCCGGTAGTGGAAAAACCGCTGTCGTAACAGAACGCATTCTTTCCTTAATCAAAAAGCACAAAGTCCCCCCTGAAAATATACTTGCCATTGCATTCAATAGAAAAGCAGTTGAAGAAATGGAAAACCGCATTTTGGGTCAACTATCATCACAAGGCAAACTTCCAGTTATTCGCACACTACATGCATTTGGTAAAGATATAATAACTGAAAACTATAAATCTTTCGGATTCCAACACAATCCAGCAATCTGGTCAGGTGAATTGGATCGAATAATTCTCCAAGAAAAAAAGCAGATTGAACAAGCAGCTTCAAGCACAGATGTTGCTATCTATAAAATTGAAAACATACAGACAGGAAAATGTTACATCGGACAAACTACAAATCCTGAACGACGCAAGAACGAACATTTCACACACTCATCAAATGACCGTCTCCGACAGAACATCCGCTCTGAAGGAGAAACACAATTTTCTTTTGAAGTATTGGAACAGGTGAGTGGGAAAGATACAAACATTCGAGAAGCACACTGGATTTGGCATTACAAAAACAGATCAGGTGTCTTTAACCGTGCCGACCCGATGCGTCAACAATTTAGCAACCAACTCATAATTGAAGTCTTCTGTAAGCATTTTGACATTCAATACACTGAGCATCTTGATAGAGACCCAGATTTTGAAAACCTACGAGACCGTTTTAATGAAATAAAAGATAATGTGTTTCGTGCAAAGAGACAGGTAAAATCTGGCATTTTCGATCC
Organism: Candidatus Poribacteria bacterium; assembly: GCA_963663765.2. Classification (GTDB taxonomy): domain Bacteria; phylum Poribacteria; class WGA-4E; order WGA-4E; family WGA-3G; genus MSPOR6. The sequence goes on from CAXXUA010000005.1 coordinate 1,628,850, forward strand.
AAGGACATTAGCAAATCCAGTTGCTCGCGAATTCGCAAAAAGATATGAAACCCTTAAATCAGCTGCCAATGCACTTGATTTTGAGGATATGATTATCTATGCAGCACACTTATTGGAAACCCAACCTGATGTCCGCAAAAAATATCAGAAGCAATATCCATATCTACTCGTAGATGAATTTCAGGATATTGCCCCCGTTGATTTCAGGTTGATCCACCAGTTAACTGACAATCTTTTTGCAGTAGGTGACGATGACCAAGCGATATATAGTTTTCGCGGAGGAAATTCCCAAATAATGATACAGTTTTCTCATAGAGAAGATGTGAAAAAATATGAGATTTCACGAAACTACCGTTCTACTTCAACAATTGTAGAACATGCAAGAGGCTTAATTGAACGGAATAATCCCCGAATACGCAAAAACCTGCGCGCCTATAATCCGTTGAGATGTACAATCATCCATGTTGAAACGTCTCCAGAGACTATTGAACAAGAACTATTAGTACATTTGTCCGAACCTGTTGAAACCGCGATCCTTGCCAGAACAAACTATGAAGTTGATCGTATTGCGGAGATACTGTCAAGTCAAACTTTCTCATACCACATTGAGATAACCACAATACACAAAGCGAAGGGTCGAGAATGGGATAAAGTCATACTTGTTCACAATACACTTGAGCGAAGGTTTCCCCGCAAAGACACTATACTTGTAGAAGAAAGACGCGTCTTTTATGTCGCCATGACGCGGGCAAAAAAACAGTTAATTGTCCTTGGTGGTGTATGTCAATTCGTCCCAGAATTTGTAAAGATACCAAAGAATATAGGCTACTATTTTCGCCAGTTTGTTTATTGGTGTGCTAGAAGAAAAATGAAAACATAGATTACAAAATAAAGTTCATATTATAATAACAAGACACCATATCTGATATAATATTTCGCAATGCAAAACAACCAAAAAACCTCAAATTCCTCAACACGCAAACAGTTCTTCTTCCTCACATATTGCCATACAGTCCTTGATTCTTACGCGACACTCTTTCCACATTTACAACCACTATTGATAAATAAGTTTGCAGTAGTGGGTGCGCGAAATAGTTTCGCAGGTGTTCTTATATCCCTCTATAGCATCTTTAGTTCTATCGGACAAGTTTTCTTCGGTTGGCTGTCAGACAAAGTACAGTCAGTTCATTACATTACCTTTGGGGTCGCTTTTACTGCGATCGGTTTGAGTTTAGTAGGCATAGTTCCCTCAACATATATGGTATTTCTGTTATTAGCTATCGGAGGAACGGGTGTTGCTGCTTTTCACCCGCAAGCAACCACCTATGCTGGGGCTCTTGCAGCTGAAACACGCGGGATGGGTATCTCCATTTTTCTGACTGGTGGAAATATAGGACGCGCTTTAGGACCATTGGTGCTATTGTTTATACCATATCGCTACAACAATGACCTAAGTCACCTTGTCTGGGAAATGATACCAGGGGTGCTTGTTGCATTGCTTGTTCCGTTTATCCTAAAATTTAAGCACGAACTGGATCTAACCGCGTCTTCTCGCGTCCTTTCAGAAAAAAGCAACAACCAAAAGGATGCTTTCTGGCAGGTTGCACAACCACATCTCATACCACTGATCGCACTTTTTATTATCGCCTGCCTCAGAACTGTTACGGGGATTGGATTGGAGAGTTTTCTATCCATTTACCTCGACGATTTAGGATATTCTAACCAAATGCGATCTTTAGTCATTGCTCTATACATCTTTGCGGGTTCAATGGGAATTATGTTGAGTGGATGGGTATTGAGTCGTTTAAACACACTTATATTATTTCTGATTTCACTCGTTTTTGCACCACCACTACTCTACCTTTCACTCCATAGCAAAGGTATTGCTTTCCTCATCTTCCTCTTTTTAGGTAACGTAGTCCTGTCAAGTTCCATCACACTTAGCATTATCTTAGCACAGATGATGCTACGAGGTTATGAAAACATAGCGTCAAGTCTGATGATGGGAGCTTCATGGGGTGTCAGCGGGTTACTCAATCTGATAGTTGGAAACTTGGGGGATCGTTTCGGATTACCAATCGTCTTGGATGGATTGGTGATGGTGCCATTGGTGGTCGCACCTCTTCTGTTTTTCTTACGAAAACAACCCGATTTGTCAAATCAGGATACGAATTAAAAAGTCCACAAGACACTCAAAAAATGTGTATTGATTAGATCACCGATGAGAAGCGCGTAATCCAGATGAAACTGTTTCAACTGGATGCCGATGCCACTTGTCAAACGGCTATCACGCACACCGACCCTTAGTGCCAATGGGGGTGAGAGTTGGTATTCTATACCAAAATGTGTTTGTCCTCCGTAACGCTCCTGCCATTGATACGTGAGTATCATATCCCGATTAAATAATAGTTTTGAAAAAAATGCTACACCTAAATTCAGATTAGCAGGAATTGACTCTTTATCTGCTGACACCGTATTCCAAGTCAAAGTCGTCTGGGATATATCTTGAAGATTAACACCAAAAGCAAATCCTCCAACCTTCTCTAGACCAAATAGAGCATTCATATCAGGGAGACGAAATAGCATACCAGCATCAAACCCGTAACCACTGCTACCATAGTTATTGTAGAGAGAGGTTATCTCATCAAGTTCACCTACACCACTTAATCGTTGAACGATTCCCTTAACATTTATTCCGAGTAGAAATTCTGGAGGAACAGAATCCCTGCCAAAATTATCCCACCACGATTGACTTACAGCAAACCGTGTTGCGAGAGAGAAGATAAACGCATTTTCACTGTCATTCAGATATCCGGATGGGATAAAGTCTTCTTCCGTAGGACGGTATCTTGCGTTATTTTTCCGTTGGTCAGCACTAATTTCCGGATCAAACGCAGGTACATCATAATAAATTGGAATATCGTCTATACCAGCACGTAGCCACGACAAACCGACAGTCACATGCGGTATAAACTTCCCAATACCGCTAACGTAACTAAATGCACCCAATCCTGATCTACGTGTGGCATGCATCATACAGACTTGATATTTATGTGAACCCCCCGCAATCCCTGCTGGATTCCAATAAGTCGCTGTAGCATCGTCGGCAATGCTCACATAAGCACCACCAAGTCCAAGTGCGCGTGCGCCAATACCGTTCGTCAAAAAATCACCGGTGTAGTTCTCTGCATAAGAAGATAGAACAATAAAAAAACAGATTCCAATGAGTCCTATAAGTTTTAGTTTAGTCAAAGATTTTATTCCTTATTTAGTTCAAAATTATTCCAGTAATATTGAAATTTCTTAGATTTCCATTTCTTGTATATTTGTTCCCATCCCATACGATTGAAATGAGGTAGCAGTGAACCTTCCGTGACAGCTTGTGAACAACCTTGATAGCGATAATCTACTGAAAGACGTATTTGGTCAGAAGTTTGATTCGGTAGTGCTTTATGAACAGCATGGCTATGAAAGAATAAAGCATCTCCGATTTCATAATCTCCGGTTACCCAATGCATTCCATCAGCTTCTAAAGGGACGGTGTCTATACCGAGTCCTCCTGCTCCTAATGCAGGTTGCACAGGATAAATACCGAAGCGATGTGATCCAACTAACACAGTCAATCCACCCAATTGATGCGGACAGTACCCAAGTGGTATCCAAGCAGTATATGTCTCCTCTGTACCACGTATATGTATATAATCTTGATGTGCAGGTGTTGTATACTTTGTGTTTTCTGGGAACATAATTCTTCCAATATTCCGCGGATGCACAAGCGTTGTTTCTCCAAACAATTTGTCGCACATATCCAAAATTGCAGGATGATGAGCAAATGCGTGGAAAGATTCAAGGCTTTGGAATTCGTCTAACACGGGCCAATATCCTGCATCACCCTCCATGAACGGACCACCTGTTCGTATGCCTTCAATTAACGCATCTCCCCCTTGCGCCCATCCGTGACGATGGCATATCTCTAAGAAATCATGACGTAAATTGACTACAGATTCTTCATCAATTAATCCACGAAAAAAGAGATACCCATCTGTTTTAGCACGTTCCTGAAGTTTCTTAGGAGTGTCCAACAACACATTTGAAACAGTAAAAGACTCAATCTTACCCATAGTACGTTCCTCGTTTATCTAATAGAATGATGATTCTAAATATGTTCTTGCATACAACTGATATTATACCAACAATAAAGAAGATGTGTCAAGTTATAGCGCACACAAGGGTGTGTAAAGTTTTTGCACAGAGGTGCCAACTTTTTCTTCTCTTTAGTCCCGTAGGGACGCAATGTTTATAGAAGACGTTATCACATCCCCTCTCTTTAGTTCCGTAGGAACGACATAGAAGGATAAACATATCGTCCCTACGGGACTAAAAAGACGTGGGGATATGTATTTCTATAAACATATCGTCCCTACGGGACTGAAGAATATGGTTAATATTAACGAGTTGTGCTAAATAACTATATGTTGATCATTGTTTCACATAAGCATCACGTTTTGCAGGTGTCCTTCATAGTTTGAAACGATCTTCAGTCCCGCCAAATGCCGTACGGGGAATGCCTTAATGGCATTCATACCGTTGATTTGGCGCATTTGGCGTTGATTTGGTAGGGACGATATGTTTATAGAAAAACGGCATAGCACATCCTCTTTAGTCCCGTAGGGACGATATGTTTATAGAAAAACGTCATAGTACATCCTCTTTAGTCCCGACAAATGCCATACGCGCATTTGGCGTTGATTTGGTAGGGACGATATGTGTGCATTATAAACCTAATATATGTAAAAACTTTAAAAACAATGGGTTAACTGGCACAAGTCGTAATATTAACAATATTTCTGTATATTGACACCTAATGAAGTTTGACAATCAAAATCGGTAGTTGAATTCGTAGGGGTTGGGTTCCCCAACCCGTTGGTTTTTGAGTTTGCGTAGAACATGTGTGGAAACCACGCACCTACGAATACACAACTTGAACGTCAAAACTCATTAGGACTCTGTGTCCGCAATCTCTCATTTAATCAGTTGCGGCAGGGCACAGAGACCCGGGGAATGCCTAAATGGCATTCATACCGGGGAATGCCAAAAGACATTCATACCCGGGGAATGCCAAAAGGCATTCATACCGTTGATTTCTTGATTTCTTGATTTCGCACTACAATGGAGAGTGGGATGTTTGTGCAAAAACTTTACACACCCCGCACACAGGACCAGGGTTATTCAGTTTTACCCATTTTACCCGTTTCCTGAGAAAATCGCGACCGGGAGGTCGCTCATACCTGCTTAAGTGTGTAATTATAGTGAAATATACAATTAAGTTTACACCTCTTCTGTAGGCGGGGAATGCCAATAGGCATTCATACCGTTGATTTCGATCTCCGAATCGCGACTGAACGCCTTGATAGTCGGGAATCGGAGTTCCCTCCTACACCTGAAAGTGTAAAAATAATTCTAAAATCCACTATAATATCAGAATATCCCATTATTAACCCTAAAGTACCCCTCAGATCAACTCAACAAAGACCTCATTCGCCAAAAAAAGTCCGTGCTGAGTAAGACGAAGATATGTCCCGTTCTGCTCTAACACTCCTAAATCAATCCACTTGCCAATTTTATCTCCAAACGCTACTTCAATTTGTTCATTGAAACGTCGTGCATAGTCTGCTACACAGATACCCTCGCGCTTCCGAAGTGCCAACATTAAGGTCTCCGCTTTTTCTGCGGCACCCGTAAGATGTTCAGTCTCCGAGATAGGTTTTTTGTGTTGATTGAGTGCTTCAATGTAAGGTGGGATACCTCGGATATTGGCATAACGGACACCATCAACATACCCACATGCACCAACACCTAAACCCACATACTCCTGATTATTCCAATAAACAAGGTTGTGTTTCATCTCTCGATTCAGTAGGGCAAAGTTACAGATTTCGTAGTGCAAATATCCTTGTAAGGTAAGGGTTTCAATCGTCCATTGGAACATTTCCGCTTCGGTGTCTTCAGAGGGAAGAACCAGTTTACCCGATTTCCATCTGTCATAAAAAGGTGTAGACTCCTCCATGACCAGATTATATGCAGAGATATGTTCAGGTTCAAGCGAGACCGTCTCCCTTAAGGTAAATTGCCATTGTTCCATTGTTTGATTTGGCAGTGCAAAGATCAGAACAATGTTGATATTTTCAAAACCACGTTTTCGTGCTAAATGATAACTGTGAAGGAACTCTTTGACAGTATGGATTCTGCCTAATTGCTGTAATGTCTCATCCTGCATTGCTTGCAAACCGAAGCTTAACCGGTTGACACCAGCACTTATCATCACGTCAAGTTTTTCAATATCAACGGTATCAGGATTGCATTCTACTGTGATTTCAACATCAGGACATATTTGGAAATGTTCGTGTATATCAGCAAATAACTGATCTAAAACATTAGCAGAAAGGATAGATGGAGTACCGCCGCCGATAAAGATCGTTTTTAATGGAGCGATCTGAGAGGAATATAGGCGCATCTCAGTGCTGAGTATGTTAATATAAACTCTTGCTTGTTCCTGCTGGTATAAGTAAGTGTTAAAAGCACAATAATAGCACTGCGTCGCACAAAATGGAATGTGGATATAAAGAGAAGAAGGCATCTCAATCAAAAGTTAGTCCTACACGGATGGCAGCCCCTGAATCAGCATAGGAAAATGCATCGTTAATACGGTCAAACGGGAAAGTATCGGAGATAATCTTATGGAACGGATATTTTTCTTGTGTCCTACACAGAAAATCAAGTGCACGCGGGATCACCCACGGTTCATAAACGATTACACCCCGAATCGCTTTGCTACATCGAACAATATTGCCAGGGTCAAGCTCGGTTGGAAATCCCAAATTAATGTTTCCAATCCAGAGATAACGTCCTCCCCACCGAAGCATTTCTATACCCTCTGCAAGGACACGCGGAGAACCAACGAATTCAGATACAAGATCAGCACCAATCCCACCTGTTTGATTCAGAACAAAATCAACACGTTCCCGAAAAGCAAGATCATCTACATTGACCGTGTAATCAGCACCAAATTCCTCTGCCAGTGTGAGACGTGATGCAAGTCTATCAAGCACGATGACCTTCCCAGCTCCCATTTCTTTCGCTACTGCAGTCGCATAAAGACCAAGTCCGCCAGCACCTTGGATAACAACCGTATCCCCAAGTGTAATACCAATTTGATTAAGTCCATAAATAACTTCTGATAAAGCACAATTAATCGGAGATACGAGCGAATCTGGCAACTCATCAGGTACTTTAAAGACCCAATGTCCCGCTTTCATGTAGTAGTATTCACCATACGCGCCGTGAAAATGAGGGTGTTGTTCGCTTGAAACACCAAGCCAATCTCGGTAACGGTTCGGACAACCGGGTTTGCCGTTTAAGCACATCCAACAACGTTGACACGGTTTGAAATAGGAATAGACGATCCGATCCCCCTCCGTTAGTTGTTGTCCAATGCTGTCAACTATTACATTTCGTCCTAACGCCTCAATGGTACCAATCATTTCATGACCAAGGACCTGTGGAACGCCGCTTGTTATCTTGGGACCATGTCCACGCCAAAAATGCAAATCAGAACCACAAATATTCGCCATTCGGATCCGCACCAAGATGTCGTCTGCTGTTACATTAGGCACAGGATATTCACGAATTTCCAATGGTGTTTGGGGTTCTGTGAAGATAGCAACCTTGCCGGTTTTCATGTATAATCACTTCTGTTTTTGAGTAAGTTCAACCCTCAATACTCTCCAAAATTGATAACCTTCCACTGTCCATCGATGTTCTCTGTCGTAATCACAACATTACGAGTATGGGTTGTTTCGTCATTACGGTTTTTAATCGTCAGTTCGTAGTTGAATGACACGTGCATTACATCCTCAATTTCTGTCGTCGTTTCCTTACCAATTTGTTTATAGGCAATGTTTGGCATTTCAGGAATAGGATCTGTAGGGGAACGAACTTCATGTAGACGTGCGATTTCGTCATTCAACTTTTCGGTCGCAAGTTCTGCACTTAACTGAAGGGCTGCTGCTTGATTCGCCAATTTATAGTAATTATATATGAAATCTTCAGTGACTGCTTGCGGAGAATTTCTATTTGAACATGCAATGAATATCAGGATGATAAGGAAGAAAAGGAAGGCATATCGGGATTTCATGGGGAGGTTATTCCCTTTTACGAATCATGGCCACGTTAAAGATGCGACGTTCATAGTCGTGTGCAGGTCTATTGACAATCTCGCCTAATGCCCACAAAGCAGAAGAACTCCCACCATCAAAATTTATCGCATGTTCTATTCCGAGGTCGTTGAAGAAATCAGCCATTTGATAGAGTGTCATGCCTGAACTGTAACTAGATCTTCTGCCATCAACAACGATGAGGAAAAGCTTGTCATCATTAAAACCCAAAGCACTCCTCGGGTGCCGCTGCGCACCGTTGCTATGACTATAGGCACTACGACCTCCGGTCTGGTGAAACCTAACTAACTCCGGTTCTATTTTACCATCTCGTAATAGTCGTAAATTGCCGCCAATACCGTTTTGGATCGTCTGCCATTTTTCAGGAGTTAGCGTAATCGTTATTTCGCCTTTGGTAGACTTTCTAATCTTTCTATACCATTTGCTACCCAAACGCGGCTCTATCGCAAGAACAACGCCATCTGACGGAATAATACTACTACCACGAGGATTGACAGCAGTGACAACAAAACGACTCTTGTATTTTCCAGTCAGTGGAAGCTTAAGTTCCTTGAGGATAAATTCATAACAGCGCCGTGTTAAAGTCGTCCGTCCAAAACGAGGGGTGTAAAGCACTACCGGCGACAACGAATCACAGATTTGGTTAATCGCATCTATCTTCAACGTATCTTGTCCAACACTAAGTTTTCCATTCAATTGCACTGCATCCAACAGATACTCTCCATCAGGTGTAATTCCAAAACTTGTTTCACCCCACGGTGAAGGTGGAGAATAACCCCATCTGTCAAGCAATATCGGTATACTAACAAGTTCACCATCCTCAATATAAAGGTTGAACATCATACCGCCGCGACCATAACTATCCCCGCGAATTCCGAAACTTCCGTTAACCCCCGCTAAAGGTTGTAAACCCTTCTGTCGTAGCCGTCGCGTAGTACCAGTAATCGTTTCACGACCAATAATCTGGGTGTTTGCAAGTTCTACATCAAACTCAAGATTTTTTGAATCACGATCCATCTCTGCAACATAAACCGCAGCATGCCCAACCCACCAATACCGATGAAGTTGAAATCCATCAGGCCAACGCTTTCTATCAAGAATATCTATATCTCTAATAGATTTAGGAAGTGTTTTGTTTGTATCACGCGTTTCAGCTGCAACCGGTTTTTGACGCACTTGCGTAATATCCACTGGATTGGTTTCTGGCGGGGTCTTCTTAGTCTCAAATTGAATAGAATTTGGAGGCGTATCTATTGAATCAAGCCTTACGGTAGATGGTTGAATCGTTTCGCTTTCAAATAACCGCATAGCATTGATGACTAAAATGAATAGTAGAAGCAGAACGCAAATCGTCAGCAGTTTAGGTAATGGACTTCGTTGATGATGTTCTGTATACATAGTATTACCCAACTTAGTATAAAGGTCGTCGCGTGCAAATATTTGACTCTGAAGAATTCGTGAACCTGACACCGTTCAAATACACAAGGGAAGATAAGTAACCAATTTCACTAATTTTGTCAGTTACAATTATAACAAAACTAATCGTTTATTGCAATGTGTTTATTACAAGTATCTAAAGGTAGGAGACAAATTTACTTTGACACATAAACAACTCTTAGCAGGTGGTTATTGCGTTTTGTGGTAAATCATTCAGGTTGTACAGGCTTTACTACCTTGAACTTAATCTCACCCGGTTTAACAAAACCAAGTCTTTTCCTGACAAGACGTTCCTTTGTCAAGGTATCATTTTTTAACGATTCAACGCGTTCCTTGAGTTTATCACGTCTGTTTTCAAGACCGAGAAGTGCTTTCTGGTAGCTTGACTCAATGCGCTGTGCATCTTGCCAGTCGTCATAGCCATGCATAAATTGTGTGACACTGAAAACAAGCAATGCTATTGAAATGATCAATAGGATTATACGAAAAACCCGCATTAAACTTACCTTTAGATGAATACATCGAAACTGCACAAAAGCAATTCCAATGAAACATGACAATTAGCGTAAATCAGCCAAATTATAGAACACTTGTTTACCCGCGAAAATAGCACTATCACCCAGTTCTTCTTCAATACGAAGCAGTTGGTTATACTTACATACACGGTCCGTACGAGAGAGTGAACCGGTCTTTATCTGTCCAGCATTTGTCGCAACAACCAAGTCTGAAATAGTCGTATCCTCGGTTTCACCTGAACGATGTGAAACAACAGCAGTATAGTTAAAACGTCGTGCAAGTTCAATTGCATCAAGTGTTTCTGTCAGAGTTCCTATCTGATTAACCTTGATCAAAATAGAATTGCCGATCTGCCCATCAATGCCTTGTTGTAGTCGGGTGGTATTGGTTACAAACAAATCATCGCCAACGAGTTGAACCTTATCCCCAATCGCTTCCGTTAGATGTTTCCATCCATCCCAGTCGTTTTCGTCCATACCGTCTTCTATTGAAACGATAGGATATTTTTCACAGAGTTCCGTATAAAAACCGACCATATCTTCTGACGATTTTGTGGGTTGTGCTTCTGCCTTTAATTCATAATTTCCCGTGCCACGATTGTAAAATTCACTTGACGCAGCATCTAAAGCCAATAACACATCCTCGCCAGGAACATAATTCGCGCTTTCAACTGCTTCAATAATTACCGCAATTGCTTCTTCATTAGAAGCTAAATTGGGAGCGAATCCCCCTTCGTCGCCAACTGCAGTGTTACAATTTCGTGCGCGCAAAACAGCTTTGAGACTGTGAAAGATTTCAGTCCCCATTCGTAGTGCTTCCGTGAAACTATCCGCACCCGCAGGCATCACCATAAATTCTTGGATATCAACATTGTTGTCCGCATGGGAACCACCATTGAGAATATTCATCATCGGTAGCGGGAGTTCTTTTGCATTTGATCCGCCGATATAGCGAAATAACGGTTGTCCTAACTCATCTGCAGCGGCTTTAGCGACAGCAAGTGAAACACCTAAAATAGCGTTTGCACCGAGATTGCTTTTGTTTTCAGTACCATCAAGTTCGCACATAATAGCATCTATCATGTTTTGTGCAAATACATCCTCACCAATCAGTTCATTGGCAATAACATTATTGACATTTTCAACCGCTTGCTGAACACCTTTACCTAAATAGCGATTCTCATCGTTATCACGCAGTTCAACCGCTTCGTGTTCACCAGTAGAAGCACCAGATGGGACAGCTGCGCGTCCAAACGCACCTGATGCTAAATTAACGTCTACTTCAACCGTGGGGTTACCCCGTGAATCCAGTATTTCTCGTGCGTTGAGATAAATAATTTCTGACAAATTGCTTCTCCTTCCGAAGCCTATCGTAATAAATTACGTTGACTAATACGAAAGTTCTATACCATATTCAATCTTTTAGTCACGACTATTCTTCAATAACATTTCCTTGAATCTACACATAAGTCTTACTTTACCGTTATTCCTCAATTACTGCATCTGCAAGCAAATAGGCAGATACCAAAAATACCACACTTGATGCTACCAACATCGTCAACCAAGAAACATCTTCAATCCCACCGGTACCTAATAGAGATACGCTACATTTTGTACCCGCCATAATAATGGGAATCACAAGGGGGAGAAGGATAACAGAAAGCAAACTCTCACCACCGCTTGTGCTTGTAGACATACCCGCTAACAACACACCGACAGCACTAAACCCAATAGTACCAATACTCAGCACACCAAGCAGTTTTAGCAATGTCCGCAAAGACACATCATCAAATAAACCAAAGAATTGAAGTGCTATTGGCGTAATCACAATTTCCAGTAGAAATAGTATGATAACATTACTGACAACTTTGGACAAATAGACATTTCCGGCATCAACCCCAGTCAATCGTATCCCGTGCAATGCGCCATGTGTACGTTCTAATGTAAAAGAACGATTCAAGGTTATAATTCCTGCAAAAACAAATGCCCCCCAAAGCACACTCGCAGCTAATTTGCCAAGTTCTTTCTCTGATTCTGGAAACTGCGGACCAAACCCAAATGCAAAAATCAGCACAACAAGGATACTAAACACAAAAATTAATGCCAACGTCTCCTTGGCACGAAATTGTAACCCAAGGTCTTTTCGAATCAACGCTGCAATCTGACGGAATACCATCTACTTGTCTCAATATAAAGAACTACTGTTATGAGGCTGTCTTATCAACCGTTCCTCGTACTTTTGCATTAACGCTTCTCCTGAAATCCCATCTTTTTGTGCTACCTCCTCCAATTCACCATCTAACATAAAAAGATATCTTGTTCCAACATGATATCCCAGTTCAATATTGTGTGTTGTGATGAGTATACCTTTCCCATTTTGCTGTTCTTGTGCGATTCGTTCCTGCACAAAATGTTTCGCAGCCGCGTCAAGACCAGAAAAGGGTTCATCAAGCAACAATATTGAGGGACAGTGAAGGAGGGCTTTAGCGATCATAAAACGTTGCGTCATGCCACGTGAAAAGATATGAAGCGGTTCATGTAAAAATCGTTGCAAACCAACTTCATTCAGCAGTGCACTACAACGGGTTTCCAATTTTTCAACGCCATACATCTGACCGAAAAACTTTAGATTCTGATATGCTGTCAATGTAGGATACGCCAAATGCTCATGGATAATAACACCTAACATGCTGCGAACTTTTGCATAATCATCAAATGCATCAGTATCATCAATCTCAAGTTTGCCAGATGTCGGTCGGAGGAGAGTCGCAAGAATTTTGATTAACGTGGTTTTTCCAGCACCATTAGGACCAAAAATCGCAACAACTTCCCCAGAATTTATTGTAAGGTTAACCTCTTTGACAATCGTTCTGTGTCCAAAGTTCTTTGTGATCTGAGAAGCAGAAAGGTGCATAGTATGTAGAAGAAAATTGTGATTATAGTTCTATGCAGTGCAAAAAGAAAAGGGCAGGTTTTCTACCTGCCCTCGGCATTATGTTTTACATCATGCGCTGAACAATTGCGGCACCCTGCTCGGGAGTAATACCCAAAGGTTGATGTGCCATAGGACCATGCTCCAATACAGGTTCCATCTGATCTAAGGATTGACGACTTTTATCGTGATAGAATAATCCAAGCTGCGTTTCATGTTCCTCTTTGACCGCTTGTGCCAATGCGGCAGCTTTATCACTTGTATCATGGTTATCAAGAAAATTGACACGTTCCTTCCAATAATCAAAAATCTTCATTTTTTCTTTTTTCCATGTTACACACGGACTGATCACATCAATAAAAGCGAATCCTTTGTGTTGCATCCCTTCATACATCAGTTCAGCCAGTTGTGCGCGCTCAGAACTAAATGCTCTTGCGACAAAAGTAGCTCCCATGACTATTGCCATCGCAACTGGATTTAGAGGAGTCTCTATATTACCAAACGGAGTGCTATAGGTTTGCTCACCAATTTGGGTTGTCGGAGAAGCTTGACCAACAGTTAACCCATAGATCTCGTTGTTCATCACAACATAAAGTAAGTCTATATTTTTCCGCATTGTATGGAGAAAGTGGTTCCCACCGATTCCGTATCCATCACCATCACCCCCAGTGACTACAACATTTAACTCGTGGTTTGCGAGTTTTGCACCGGTGGCTACAGCGAGTGAACGCCCATGGAGTGTATGCATTCCGTAAGTGCGGATATAACCCGGTAAATTAGAGGAGCACCCGATTCCACTAACGGTGAGATGATCATGATTTCCCCGTTCAGTTTTTGCGTAAGCGATTTGCAAAGCACTTAGCACAGTAAAATCACCACAACCGGGACACCAGTCAGGGTGTACATCCCCTTTAAAATCTTTTGCTGTAGGAACACCTTTGATAGGTCTCTCTTTTTTCGCCATCTGTCTCATCCTCCTTTGTTAGACAACAATTTCCTGATATGGTACATAAAGCTCTGTCTTGCCAATTAACAGTTCACGTGTCCCATCAACAATATGGTGCGGCATAAAAGGTTCCCCATCATATTTACGTATATGTCCATCAGCCTTAAATCCGGTTTCACCCCGCAAGAATCGGGCAAACTGTCCCGTGTAGTTACACTCAACTATAATGGCGTGTCCAGCTTTTGCTAAGATATCGTTTACGACATCCTCACTCATTGGATATAACCATTTAAACTGAATATGGTTTGTTTGGATACCCTCATCAGTTAAGATTTTTGCTGCTTCAGTGATGATACCATGTGTAGAACCCCAACCGATGAGTGTAACCTCAGCATCTTCTGGTCCTTCAAGTGTCGGTGGTGGAAGTAGTTCAACGATTCCATCCATTTTCCGTTGCCGTTTTTCCATGATATCACGACGTTTGTGTGGGTTTGTGAACTCATCACTAATTAATCCACCATCTTCATAGTGGTCATCGGTAGCAACTACGTGCATGTGTTCGGGTGTGCCTGGAATTGCCCGAGGTGATATTCCACTTTCGGTTATCTGAAAGCGGAGATATTCGTCCTCGCTCCCTACTACATCCGTTATCAATTCCCCGCGGTCAATTTCCGGTTGCCAATTGATATCAGCTGGATCAAAGGTAGAATAACCCTCTCCGAGCATAAGGTCTGTGAGGACCATTCCTGGGCATTGGAATTTGTCAACGAGGTTGAAAAGTTCTGGTATTGTGTTGTATCCATCAACAATACTGGTAGGTGCGACAACGATTTTTGGGAAATCACCTTGACTTGCTCCGAGTATCTGCCAGAGATCACCTTGTTCGGTTTTCGTAGGCAAACCTGTTGAGGGGCCTCCGCGTTGCACATTAATGACAACGATGGGAATTTCCATCATCGCTGCACTACCTATAGCTTCAGACATCAATGCAAACCCGCCTCCGGAGGTTGCGCACATTGCACGGCAACCTGTGTGCGCAGCACCGATCACCATGTTGATAACACTGATTTCGTCTTCACATTGGCGTACCATGATGTTAAGATCACGTGCGTTTCCTGCCATCCAACGTAGCACACCCGTAGAAGGACTCATCGGATACGCGCAATAAAATTTGACACCCGCAGCCGCACCCCCCATCGCCATTAACTCATTACCTTGACCAAAAGCAAGCTCGGGTTCCTGTTGTTCAAACCGGACATCAAATCCAGTGAAGTGATCAAGAGCGTGTTGATAACCTGCCCTTGCAACTAAAATATTAGCATCTACAGTTTCCTGTCCTTTTCTTTTCAGAAGCGCTTTGATAAGAATATCTTCAAACACCTCTAAATCTGTACCCACGAGTCTCAAAGTAGTACCAAGCAGACACGTGTTCAAACACGCTTTCTGTATTGTTTTATCCTCTATGTGACTGGAGTATTGTTTGTAGGGGATTGGACAGAATTGAATATCGTCTCGTTCCGGCACTTTTTTGACTTCATCACTGTTATAGATAATAGCACCGCCGGGTCTGATGTGCGGTACATGCTTTTCTACACTGTTTTGATCAAGAGCAATGATAAGGTCAATTTTGTCACCATGGTTGGCAACTGGGGCCGAACTGATTCTGATGGTAAGGAAGGTATGCCCGCCACGTATGAGAGATTGATAAGCACTATAGGCGAAAACATGGAGACCGTGCCGGGCACAGATTTGACTGAGGTTTTTACCTGTTGTTGCTATGCCTTGTCCAGGTGCACCACCTATGGCGACTACAAAATCGTACTTTGCCATCTTGGCTCCTTTCAAATTGTAATCAAATTTGTTCGGTTTTTAATATTTTATAATTTCATGAGTTCTTCATTATTAGCAAAACTCGTTATAATTCCTTTATAACATTCCAATATTTCCTTTCCCTAATTATACTATATTTATAATCCATTTTCAAGTAATTATTTTGCAGAGCGAAGTGTAAAGTTTATTGTATATGTCTGAACCATGATTTTCAATAAAACAATTATCTCAATGTATAAGGAGGCGTTTTAATTATACCGCACCAAGGTTATATCTCTATGCAACCTATCATTGCTACCTTTCCTCTTAAGCTTGAATAAATGTTTTAAGTGCGTCCTGTGCTTCTGGAGTTCCAATCTTATTTAATGCGACAGCCGCGTGATGTTGGACATCTTGTGAATCGTCTTCAAGTGCTTTAATGAGGGCGGGTACTGCCTCTGCTGCGCCTTCCATTCTACTAAGTGCATAAGCTGCATAAGAACGAACTACATCCGAAGGGTCGGTTAAAGTTTGAATGAGTGTGGGTATTGCGCATGTTGCTGCATTTCCCATACTACTCAGCGCGCGAGCCGCATACTCTCGTAAATCTTCATTTAGTTTGTTAGATAATGCATCAACCAAAGCGGGTATTGCCGGTTTACCTATACGGGCTAATGTGCTGCTAATTGCAAGACCGTGGTATCTTTCAGATGCCCTCATTTCATCCATGAGTTGAGGTATAGCGGGTTCACCAATTGCTGTCAAGATATCGGTAGCTAATTCAACTACGTCTCCAAAGTTATGCGCCAATGCTACAATAAGTTGCGGTATAGCAGGTTCACCAATTGCAATCAATTCTGTTTTGGCAGGATCACGTATGTCATCGTCTAACTCCTCAATATCCTCAATCAACTCTGCAATACGTTGTTCATCATTCATTCATGTTATCCTTTATGTCTGTCAACTATCTAAGCCTCGTTCTTTGCACAGATCGAAAATTTCAGTAAGACGGGATGTCTGCTCTTTGCGCATTCTATTATAAACCCGTTCCGAAATATCTTGACTTTCATGCATCTCATCAAGTTGAGCAATCAATTCAAGCCGTGAAGTTCGT
Source organism: Candidatus Poribacteria bacterium (assembly GCA_963663765.2). Taxonomy (GTDB): domain Bacteria; phylum Poribacteria; class WGA-4E; order WGA-4E; family WGA-3G; genus MSPOR6. The sequence continues at coordinate 1,645,837 of CAXXUA010000005.1, forward strand.
GCATGCTCAAGGTCAGCATCGCTGAGTTTACGTAACCATCCTTCGTCTGTTGGTGCAAACTCTGCGGTATCAGATTCGCCTGAAGTGCGATGTGTACCGCGTATCATGAATATCGCCGCCACAAGAAATCCACCTGCTAATACCGAAGCTATCGCAATAAGCACCGTTTGACCAAATGTAAATTTTTGTTTCGGTAATCCCAACTTTAAGTTGATCTTTTTCCCCGCAGGAAAGCCTTTAGCAGGCGAAGCAGGATATACTTTGTAAACCACATTGTTAATTGGCTCATATTGTGTTGTCTTGAAATGCTTTGAATGAGGTTCTAAGTTGATATTGACAGGAACAAGAAATGATATTTTATCCACGGGATACTGCAATGTACGCGATAAATTAAGTTTATCCTTAAGTGCATGATAAATGTAGGTATATCCCATTTTCGTTTCACCCGTTGACAAAGGGTCCGTGAGAACGATATGTTTACCGATTTTACTCTGTTTTAAGGACGTGGGTGAATGCGGGTGAAATTCCTCAAAACCCTCTGGCAGTCTAAGCTTAAACCCTACTTTTTCATTACCAAGCGTCGTCAATAACGATGATTTGCTAAGGTTTTCAACGTCTAATGCTTCAATCACTGCCACAGCACCATCTGCAGCATGGTCTTGCGGCGGTAAGCCAAGTGCAATCGTATAGGATTTGATACGCACCTGAGTTGCATCGTCTGTCGTATCGTTAAATCGGATATCAACCGATAAACTGGGAACCCAGGATGTAACAACTAAATCCTTCTCTGTATATTGAAGACCGCCGTAAGATGTAGATACTGTATAGTGTGTCTCATCATCAAGTGGTAGATTCTCAAAACGATAGTTCCCGTTCTCATCAGTCCGCGTTTCTTGTTGTGTAACATCATCACCTTTGTGAATATTCAGCACAACAGTATGATTAGTAATAATTTTATTGTTACTAACATCGGTTAGTTTACCGTGAATACCACCCACATCATTTTGCGAATTAGTCACGGGGACATACAGTAGAAAAGAAAATAATAGAATTATCAGAATGTTACGAAACCGAAAGGTTTCAATATGTTTTTGCGGGCGGTGTCGTTGGGGGATCAACCTTGGGGAACTGTAATTCTTCATTATCCTCGTTTTTGCCGTTTATACCTTTCAATCTCAGATTCTACATCCGACTTTGCATCTGTTTCCAATTGACTAACAATTTGAGCCGTTTCTTTCATCAGTGCAGCTCTTAACTCTTTGTAATCCTTCTCAGATAGCTTCCCAGATTCATAATCTTCATCAAGGTCTGCTAAAGCAGAATAACTCTGTTCGCGTTCAAGATTGAGTGTTTGCAAACGTGCTTGCGTCGCGTCTACCTCAGGAAAAACACCCTCTTCCCGATATAACGGATAGATGATATATAACATCACAAGCACTCCTAAAACAATAATCCATACTAACAAAATCATAATAATACCTAATTTTGATCCTTGTATCTTTCAAGTTCTGCTTCAAGCTGCCGCTGCATTTCCTCAGAAATGTTATTATCTGGTTGTGTGAGTTGTGCCTTATTCCCGCGTGAATTTTGCAGAACAACTACAGCCACACCACCAATAATTAAAAGAATCACCGCTGGCATTATATACGCAAGAAGGTTGATCCCCTCTGCATGCATGACTGCAGAATACTGAGGTCCATGTTCTTCAAGATACGTAGCGCGGATTTCCGCAACAGTTTGACCTTCCTTCAATGCATTCCGAAATTCCTTTTTTATATATTCCGCAGTGACACAATGACATATCTCATAAGTCATACGATCACAACCACAAAAACAGTAGAGCGTCGTATTCAACTCATACATTTGAGATTCAAAATCTTCGCTATCCTGGAATTCAACAACTTCACCATTCTCTGATTCAACCGTTTCACTATCTCGTAGTTCAGCATCTACACCATTCTGCGAATCCACTTTTTCACTATCTAAAGGTTTTATCCCTTCTTGACTATCTTGTGCAACAGCGAAAGCAGAAAGGAACAAAAAGGCAAATATAAACATAGAAATGAGGGGCGTTTCAACAGAACTCGCAATTCGTTTCTTCATTGCTTTCACCTATGCCATCGCCTCTTGCGACTTGTGGACATGTTTCTGAGAAATCGCCACGAGACCTCCCAAAACCATCACAAAAACACCTATCCAAACAACTTTAATAAGCGGATTATGATAGATTTGAACATTTACCAGACCACCATTACGCAAATCTTGGGGTAGATCACCAATGGCAATATAAACATCGTTCATACCTATGCCGTGTATTGCTGACTCAATCGTATCTTGATCACCTTGTCCCGCCTTAAAGTAGTAGTTTCTTGCAGGCTTCATTTTCTTCACATGTTTGCCATCCTTTTCAACATCAACGATAATCCCTGCCTGATTGTAATTCTCACCTTGTTCTTGAAATGTATCTTCTACAGTGAACTGATAGGCACCAACTTCCATTGAGTCACCAAGCTGTAAGCTTTTGCTTTCAAGCAGAAAATAACCCTTAGACCCCATAATTCCTATATACACAATAACAATGCCTATATGGATAATATAACCTCCATAGCGACGCTTGTTACGCTGGATAAGTTGTAATAAGCCGCTAAATAACGAGGTTTGCTGCCGTTTTCCTCTCAGTTTTGCACCACGATAAAACTCGTTAAAAATTGCCACAACCACAAACACGCTGGCAAAAACACAAAGCATTGAATAAATAGGTATTGGATGATCTTTGAAAATCAGAGATTCCCATACCTGCACAAAAATATTCGGTGTGGTGACATCAGAAACTGCTGTCGCCATATCTTTTTCAGCTGCAACATTTATAGTATAAGTTCTATAAGCAAGGAAAAACCATGTCACCCCTGCTGCTACCAAACCATAGATAATTGGTAAAATAAACATTCGGCGAAAATTGTTAAACGTAATCTTTTTCCAAGAGATAATCGGACCAGCACCGGTCAAGAAGAGGAGTAGTAATCCAGGAATAATAACAACTTTGTTGAAGAAAGCCTCAGGAACAGTGGCTTTTTCACCGCTAATCGCTTCGGAGATAATCGGCCACAAAGTACCCCAAAGGATTATCAACGTCAAACCGACCAACAACCAATTGTTCAATACAAACGCACTTTCACGGGACAAAAGCGATTCAAGACGGTTCGCACTTTTGAGACGCTGCCAACGGTAGACAATAAGTCCTATAATGCCCGCAGTTGAAGTAAGAATGAAACCCAGAAAATACCAACCAATATCAGATTGTGCAAATGAATGGACTGATGATATTACACCACTACGAGTAATAAAAGTTCCCAATAATGTGAATTGAAACGCTAAGGTAATAAGCAGAATATTCCACAGTTTGAGCATGTTCCGTTTTTCTTGAATCATCACAGAGTGCAGATACGCAGTGCCGAGTAGCCACGGCATAAAGGAAGCATTCTCAACAGGATCCCATGCCCAATAACCACCCCAACCGAGTTCCTGATATGCCCAATGCCCACCAAGGGTAATACCAACAGTTAAGACTATCCATGAAAACAGCATCCACCGACGAGAACGAAGTGTCCAATCACTCGCAATTCTACCAGAAAACAGCGCACCCATAGCAAATGCAAACGGCACTGTCAGACTAATCCAACCGATGTACAACGTTGGTGGATGAAACGCCATGCTGGGTGTCTGTAACAGTGGGTTCAACCCCTTACCATCAGACATAACCATTCCGTTAGCATAACGCTCAAACGGACTATAAACCCCATGAACTGCTCCCGTAACAACGAGAATAAAAAATAACTGCACAATAGTAACAGCAATCAGCGCATAATCCGATAATGTATCGTTTGCCTTCCTGTTTTGCCATACAACAAGCACACTACCAACAGTAATCAACCAAAGCCAAAATAGAAGCGACCCCGACATACCACCCCAAAGAGCAGTGATTTTATACAATAAAGGTTGCGCCGCACTGGATACCTCAACAACATATCTCATTGAAAAGTCATCCGTCACAAAACTAAAAATGAGCACTGCTGTTGCAAGACTAATAAGAGCAAAGGTTGCTATAACAGCATTCCGACCACTTTTCAATAAACCGATTTTTTTCAGTTGCAGTCCAATACCAAGTGCAGCAATCGCCCAAATCGTAGAGAATAAGGATACCCAGATCGCAGCTTGACCAAGTTCGGCTGCAACACCCTGTATACGTTCCACAAGCACCTCTATTAACATAACATACCTTTAATCTGCTAACTATTAGTTACAAAGAACTACTTGCAGGTTCAGAACTTTCTGCTTCTTCGTATTTGGAAGCACATTTCGTTTGTAAGTCGGTCGCAACTATTAGGTTTTTCTCTGCATCGTATATGCCCTCTACAAACACATTACCACCGTCTGTGAAGTTGTCTGGTTTCAAACGATTATATACCACATTAACCTTCTCACTGCCTTCAAGTTCGCGCACAGCAAAGGTCAATTCAAACTTGGCTGCATCCCATGCAGAACTTCCCTCTGAAATTGCACCAACAAGCTGAACATTTTGATTATTCAGTGTATCCGCATTCGTTATCAGTTGAGAAGGAGTTAATTCTGGCATACTCTCTTTCTTCGTCATTGACAAAACCAAAACCACAAAACTCGTTAGCAATATTGCACTGGCAGCAAAGATTTTCAACCTTCTTTTTTTCATGTGAACATCCTCCATAGCAACTTAGTTAGTTCTAAAGAATATGTAAATTAAGACCCTAATTGTAATATACATAATACCTGACTTTGCTTTCAAAATCAAGTTAAAATAACCCAAATCCAATAAATCATTACGGAATTCCGTGTCTATGCTTATATATATGTGTGGTTAACCCCATGCTAAATAGTGTTTCTTGTTGTTTAGGAAAGACATAACAAAATTATAAAAGAAATGTAAAATATGAAGAAATCAAAATCGGTTCTGGTAGAAACGACAATGGTCACATGAATAGACTGTTCTGAAATGGTAGGCACAAACGTAGTGACAGTATGCGATGCTCATCAGGAATCAGCGGATGCAGGGTGCTGCGAAGGTTGGTGTCATAGCATACACCAATGACCGCAAACTTTTTGACAAGATGTCTCCTGATGTTGTTGTACCTGCACCGCTACATCATATCGTATCCTGCTATCTGTCCAGTCACCGCATCTCACATAACGTTGAAACAGGACTTGCCCGACACTCGGTTTGATGGATATGATTATAACAATCGTATTTATACCTCTATGGTCTCTTGGAAGTCCTGAAAAGAGGTTGCAAGTGAAGCATTAAGGTTCACCTGCTTGAGTTGGTTGATGTCAGCAATAGCCTCAAGTCTGGGGATGAGGACATTGACATCTGCATGCGGGAAACGTGCTTTGATGACTGCCAATGTATTTTCAATACTCGTTTGGCGCGCCCCTTGTTCAATACCTCGTTGGATCACATGTTCGTAAAAAGGTGATTCTTGCATGATTGCCTCCAATAAAGGGTCCTGAAAAAATACTTTTGGATGTGCTAAACTCCCGAAAAGCGAGAGTGCAAATAAAAGGGTAGCCCGCATCTCTCTGTCAATATCAACTGTCTGGATCGTCTGAATACACTTCTCAACCCAGCTTTGAGGAGTCATGTCTGCGGGCGGTTTCATCAAAGCCGTGAAAGGCAGCAACCCTACAGCTTCGGGGTCCAAAAACGCCTCACCCTCCAACTCATAGATACGGATGACGTTATACTGAAACCACACGCCGCCACGTTGTGCGTTTCCATACCTATAGAAACCAGGGTCCCTTTGTCCCGCGGGGGGACAGAAATACAACACCGTTGAATAAACATTCTTCTCATGTTCAAGGGCAAGAAAACTAGAATACGCCAGCATTCGTAAAGGCATCGGTTTATGGGTGCTGGCGTCGGTTTGTGCCTCTATATGTAGGATCGCCTCTTCATCGGGCAGGCGCACATCAAACGTCATATCGCTATGATGCATCCGAACCGTTGCTTGCTCTGTGCTCAACCGCTCCACGACTTCCACCTCTGATGTTTTCAGTGCTAACACTGCCAAGTCCTGCGGGAACTTCCCAGTAACGTGTTTGAAGATTTCATCATAGTACGGCATACAATTATTATACATGCATTTATGAAGAAATGTCAAGATGTTTATAAGTATCCACAAGGATATTCAGTTTTCCTAATTTTTGGATTTTTCAAAAAAGAAACCCCGCGGTAGGAGCGACCTCCCGGTCGCGATTTTCTCACAAAAATGTGAAAAATGGTTAAAACTGAATAACCCTAAAGTATCTAGGCGTATTTAATTTGCTTTATTTGTGATCCGTCGGATAGAACTTGAGGATAATCGGAAACTATTAGCACACTCAGTAATCCGCATCAACTGAAAACTCTTCTAACTACAGCGTATCTCATAAATGCATATTTGTTCAAATTCAGCTGATCGAGTGTCCAGTAAATTGAGGTTAGAAACCCCGATTTATGAGATAGGTTGTAAATTACTCAAAGAGTGAATAGGATCCCCAACTGCCAGAACAGACCTTGAAAGGATGTTATGTAGTGTTTTGGGTTGAAAATATGGCATCCTTAAGAATATGTTGCATTAATTGCATTATAATTTCGTGTTTTTGAAAAACATTATATTAAAAACCTTCGCGAAAAAGGAGGGTTAGATGCGGTTGTCACAAGAGGTTATTGCTGATCTGGTTGTGTTGCTTAGGCGCACTTCTGTGAGTTTGGCATGTGAAGAAGCGGGAGTGAGTGTTGGTTCGTATTATCGTTGGCATTGGGAGTCTCGTAAGCTATCTCGTCGGCGTGTTCCGAATTCCGTTGATATACACCTTATGAGTGTTTGCTTCGTGAGTTCGGCAGGCGGACTCGTGCGTCTCGTAAGTATTATTTGTTGTGTAAGCGTGTAGTGCGTGTGAAAAAAGGAGTGGTACGAAAACGTAGTGTGAAGTTGGAAAGTAGAGCGGATGTCAATAATCGTAAACGGGTTCACGAACTTTGTACAGCGTATCTCATAAATATTTTAGCGACATACGTATGCAAGCAAGAAGTACAAAACCTAAATAATTTTCAGCGTAGTATTCCCATCGAACAACTAAACGCCGATAATCCTCTAACCAACTGAAAAATCTTTCTACTTTGAAACGACGCTTATACCGTCGTAAACGCCGACCATCCTGTGTAGCCTGTTTCGGACGATTCTTTTTATGAGGTGCTACCATTTCAATACCACGTTCCCTCAAAGAAGCATCTAAAGGATCGGAGTCATAAGCTTTGTCCCCAATCAACACTGCGGGGTTTTCGGATGTCCAACACGCATCCAATGCCGGTTCAACCAAGCGCACTTCATGACAAGAAGCCGTTGTAATCAGAACACTCACAGGTCTACCAGACTTTTCTGTAATCGCTACCAGTTTTGTCCCTTTGCCGCACTTCGTTGGACCAACACAAGTGCCTCCTTTCTTGGCAGGAACGAATTTCGCATCAATACAACACTCACTCATATTTATATTTTTTCGTTTTTCAAGCATTTCTGTGAGTGCCAAATGAGTCTATAGTGTTGATTTACCATTGCTCTGTGATATTGTTAGAATTACATAAATAAAAATAACTTCAGGTTTTCGTTGAAGTATTTTTAATTATCATAGCGTCTAATTTGACGATAGAATCTGACAGAATAATTTATATGCACAATCTGGATGAATGTGCTACAACTGACCACACAATCTGGATGAAGATTAATTTATTAATCGGGTAATAAATATTTTTCAGATGGTAGGCGGGGAATGCCTAAAGAAGCATGCGCGTATGGCATGCTCCATGATTCATACCGTTGATTTGGTGGTTTGTAAGCGCGCTCTTGGGACTTGATGTGCCAGCGCGCTTACAAAGCACGCCTGCAGTTGGGGGCGCGCTTACAAACCACGCCCGCAGTTGGGGGCGCGCTTACAAACCACGCCCGCAGTTGGGGGCGCGCTTACAAACCACGCCTGCAGTTGGGGGCGCGCTTACAAAGCACGCCTGCAGTTGGGGGCGCGCTTACAAACCACGCCTGCAGTTGGGGGCGCGCTTACAAACCACATAGGTGTCAACTTAAGGATTTTACCTCTTGTGGGAGGGGTTTTCAACCCCGATTTTTTAGTGCATTTCCGCTCAAATCGGGGTTGAAAACCCCTCCCACAAGAGAAAATGCAAACAATATTTTCTTAAGTTGACACCTATGGGGGCGCGCTTACAAACCACGCCTGCAGTTGGGGGCGCGCTTACAAACCACGCCTGCAGTTGGGGGCGCGCTTACAAAGCACGCCTGCAGTTGGGGGCGCGCTTACAAACCACGCCTGCAGTTGGGGGCGCGCTTACAAACCACGCCTGCAGTTGGGGGCGCGCTTACAAACCACGCCTACCGTGGCCGGATTAGTAGAATTACCCAAAGTATTTTTTAATCTTCATGAAGATTGTGCTACAACTGACCGCACAATCTGGCAGAATGTCTATTATTGGCGAAGGTATTGATTTATGAGATACGCTCTAAATAACCGTGGTCATGAACAGGGGTCTGTAAAGTTTTGGTTACTGTGCGTAGGGGCGGGGTCTCCCCGCCCCATAGGCGTCAATTTAAGGATTTTGACCTCTTGTGGGAGGGGTTTTCAAACCCGATTTGACAGAAAATAAATATAAAATCGGGGTTGAAAACCCCTCCCACAAGAGAAAATGCAACACTACTTCTTAAATTGACGCCTATGGGGCGGGGTCTCCCCGCCCGAACAGAGGTTGGACGCAGGCGAGGAAACCTCGCACCTACGATGTCCACAGTTCCCTAACGTCAAGCAAGCTTTGATAGAAACTTTAGATACTTCTTTTATAGTGAAATATACAATTAAGTTTACACTTTTTCTGAAGGAGGGGAATGCCAATAGGCATTCATACCGTTGATTTGGAGGAATGCCAATAGGCATTCATACCGTTAATTTCGATCTCCGAATCGCGACTGAACGCCTCAATAGTCGGGAATCGGAGTTCCCTCCTACACCTGAAAGTGCAAAAATAATTCTAAAATCTACTATAATATCAGGGTTTCTACAAAAACTTTACACACCCCATGAAAACAGGGTTATTTAGTTTTAAGAATTATCAGTTGATGGGTGTTACTTAAAGTTTGTATCGTAGGTCGGGTAGAGCGATAGCGAAACCCGACATGACAACTACAATCAATACATGTCGGGTTTCGCTATCGCTCTACCCGACCTACGCATCTAATTCACGAATGTTATAAATATCTGCAAAATCTACTTAGAACTAAATAACCGTGGTCATGAAAAGATTAAAGTTGACTTTTGGATAGAAAATCAATTATAATGGTCAAGCAAAAAATAACCTATTAAAATCTCAAACTGTTATAGGATAGAAGTATTACAAACCTAACAACAGAAAGGAAAAATATGAAAGAGATTAAAATCGGCTTTATCGGTTCCGGTGGCAATGCCAATGGACACATGAATAGACTGTCAGAAATGGAAGGCGCGAACGTTGTCGCAGTATGTGATATTGTACCTCAAAAGGCACAAAACGCAGCTGAAAAACACAACGCAGACCCATACACAGAACATCGTGCAATGTTAGAACGTGATGACCTTGATGCTATCTATCTCAGCCTACCTGTCTTCGTTCACGGACAACCTGAATTAGATGTCATCGAACGTGGTCTACCTTTCTTCGTTGAAAAACCTGTCGCTATCAACATGGACATTGCACGGGAAGTCGAAGCAGCAGTAACAAAAGCTGGACTGATAACCTGTGTCGGATACCAACTCCGCTACCTCGGTTCAACAAAGATAACACAGCAAATTCTAAGTGGAAAAACAATTAACATGGTCGTCGGTAAATATTGGTGTGGAACCGGACGCGGAAATCCTGAAGGTTGGCTACGTCAAATGAGCAAGTCCGGAGGACAATTGGTTGAACAAGCAACGCATACCGTTGATATGATGCGCAACCTAATAGGCGATGTAGAATCTGTCTACGCAATGCAAGCAAACCGAATGCTAAAAGATATTGATTGTCCGGACAGCAATAGTGTAAGCATGCAATTCACCAACGGTGCCGTCGGGTCATTGACCGCAGCATGGGCTTATACCGGCGGTTGGGACAATGCAAATGTCTTAGACATCTTATATGAAGGTGATTTGTTGAATTGGAACCCCGCAAGAGTCAACGTCAAGGAAGATGGAAAATGGGTAGACAAGACAGAACCCAGTCCTTCAATAGACAAAGTCTTTGTCGATGCTGTCCGCAGCGACGACGACTCACAGATATTGAGTCCATACACTGATGCTGTCAAAACCCTTGCAATATCACTCGCAGCAAACCTTTCTGGTGTAGAAAAAAGACCTGTCCAAATTTCTTCGCTATAAGGAAAAAGGAATGGCGAAAAAACATCGCGTGGCAATAGTCGGGTGCGGTGGTATCTCAAATGCACATGGTAACGCATGGCGTAATGTGCCAAAAATTGAGATAGTCGGTGCATGTGATGAGAAATTTGATGCGCTAAAACGTTTCGCAACCGCATTCAACGTCAAAAACACATACAACGACCTCCGACAAATGTTGGAGAAACAAAAACCCGACATCCTTGTCATTGCAACATGGCCATCAAGCCACCTCAAAAATGTCCTTGAAGCAGTCCGTTGTGGTGTCAAGGGAATCCTCGTTGAAAAACCTATAGCAGTGAATACAACCCAATTTCAACAGATGATTACGGTAACAGAACGGGCAAACATATCCATAATGGAGGGTTTTATGTACCGACATCATCCGTTGACATTAGCAGTCAAGCAAAAAATTGAGGAAGGTACTATCGGAGAAGTTCACTATGCGCGCGCCACCTTTTCAACAGGTCTCACAGATAGGAAAAACTGGAGACTTAGAGGCGAACTCGGAGGCGGCGCGGTCATGGATTTAGGTTGCTACTGCATCAACATTATCCGTTATGTCATGGGACGAGAACCGCAATACGCATGGGCAACAGGCAAATATGAACCCATCAACAACGTCTGGGAGACGCTCATCGGAACATTAGATTTCGGTGACGGTATCACTGGACAATTGGATTGCAGTTTCGGATGGACATGGCGGGAATGTTATGAAGTTGCTGGGACAACAGGCACTATCTTTGTCCAGTCAGCATGGGGAAACAGTGAGGGAGTGTCCCACTTTACCCTCAACGGTGAAACTGTCAGCATCACAGGTGTGAACCCTTATGCCACAGAGATTCTCAATCTTATAGACACAATAGAAAACAACACCACACTCCGTTTACCTATCACAGATGCACTGGGCAACATGCGCGCCATCGACGCACTACACGAATCCGCACACACAGGACAACGCATTCGTGTGTTGAATTAACCTGCAATTTCAAAATCACTTTGAAAACTGTACCTTTGATGAATGTCCCATACACATTCATATCGTTGATTCAATACCCCGTACTGTTTAATATTATGGTGCGTAAAGTATTGACTATAGTTTGGGCATATTCCGTTTGTTGCAAGTCGGTTTTCAAAGGTGTTTCTATTTTCTACGAGTTACGCATATTCGAGAAACTGGAGAAAATACCGCACTCCAATGGTAGGCGGGGAATGCCAAAAGGCATTCATACCCGACGAATGCCATAGGCGCATTCGGCGTTGATTTGGGGGAATGCCAAAAGGCATTCATACCGTTGATTTTTTGATTTGGTGCTTTGAAAGCGCGCTGTTGGAACCCACATACCGCTCCAGCGGAGCGGAGTTGTCATTGACAATGTGCTATAGACAAATTGATAATAACTTAACAAGAAACAGATAGAAACTGTCCAAATTGCTACACTAATGCAACATTTAATTCTAAAAATTTGATATACCGATTGAAATGTGTTATAATTATATGACGTTAAAATAATTAAGAAACAATTCTATCTGAGAGATAGGACGTGTTAAAAAATCAATTCTCTGCTCCCTGATTCACACAGCGGAGCCGTGAGTCCAAAGAGAGGGTATACATTGAAACCTTACGAACTAATGCTTATTATCACTCCTGATCATGAGGAAAATGAAGCAGATGCACTCATTGAAAATGTCAAGGGTATAATTGAAAGTAGTGGAAATATCATCAATATTGATGTTTGGGGAAAAAGACGACTTACCTACCCAATACGGAAACGCAGCGAAGGTTACTACGTAGTCTATATATTTGAATGCGACCCAAGTTTCGTTGCGCAGTTGAACCAAGCACTCCGTGTTATTGAAGCAATTTTAAGACACATGATTGTGCTATATGAAGACGATGTCGAAAAGTTGAAAACAGCACAAACAGACGATGAATCGCCTGAAGTAAAAGACGATGAGACTACCGAAGATACAACAGAAACTTTAGAAGAACCATCGGATGCTGATGTAACTGCTGCAGAATCTGAATAAAATACACATAATCATAAATCAGTGTCCTGTTAGTTTAATATCAGGACATCAATAGATAGAGGAGCATATCATGGCAAGTTATAACAAAGTTATTTTGATTGGGAACCTAACTCGAGACCCAGAGATGAAATATCTACCGAGTGGAACCGCCGTTGCAAATTTTGGAATCGCTATGAATGAACGTTATACTGACAAACAGACTGGTGAACAAAGAGAATCTGCTTGTTTTGTTGATGTTGAGGCTTGGGACAGACAAGCTGAAGTTGTTAATGAATACCTTAGCAAGGGTAGTCCTATCTTTCTTGAAGGAGCACTCAAATTTGATTCATGGGAAACTCCCGAAGGTGAAAAACGGAGTAGACTCAAAGTCCGCCTTTTAAGATTCCAATTTATCGGGGGTAGACAGGACGGAGATGAAGGCGGCGGTGGATATACACAAGCTACACCTCCAGATACCACACCCATGCAAGGACAATCTGATCAAGCGGCTGGTTCATCTGATCAAGCGGCTGGATCATCTGAGCCTCCAAGCGATACATCAACAGAGGATGATATTCCGTTCTAATCGGAAGGAGATAATGAAATATGCAATATCGTAGAAGAAATCGTTACAGTAAGTTAGAATCCGTAGATTACAAAGATGTTGATACACTAAGGAAGTTTATCAACGAACGTGGAAAGATTGTAAGTCGACGTGTTTCTGGACTTTCAGCAAAACAACAAAGAATGATCACACGTGCAATCAAACGTGCACGAAATATGGCATTATTACCATTTACGACTTAAATCTTGGACATATAAATTAGAATGTAGTGCTCTTTCTGAGATGACTATCTCAAAGATTTCTGCATTACTTGGATGGAGAATATGGAAGTCATACTAAAAAAGAGCGTTGAAGGATTGGGATCCTCAGGAGATGTGCTAAATGTAGCAGATGGTTTTGCACGTAACTACCTTCTGCCGAAACAATTAGCGGTACATGCAACGGAGCGAAATCGTAAATTCCTTGAACATCAAATACGCGTGATTGACCAGCAAGAATCAAAAGATAGGGACCACGCACGAGAAATTGCCGCACAAATTGTTGATGTCACATGTCATCTCACAAGACGGGCAGGAGAAAATGACAGACTTTTCGGTTCTGTAACACCCGCAGATATCGTTGAGTCGTTACGGGCAGCGGCTAACATTGAATTAGATAGACGCTACATCGAACTCTCTGAACCGATTCGCGAACTTGGTGCGTTTACAGTCACCGTGAAACTACATACAGATGTGACAACGGAACTACGCGTCGTAGTTGAAAGGGAAGAAACATAAGTCCTTTTCTATAAAGGCTATTCCATCATTGGACATTTTGGTGGGGCAGTTATCGGAGGTGGAAGTGTCATGCAAACACCAACATTCGATTCCCTTATGGACAAAGAAGCTGAACAGGCAGTGCTTGGGTCAATGATGACAGAAAAGTCCATTATCCCACATATTGAAGCACTGTTAGGTCCCACGTCCGATGCGTTTTTCACAACTGACCACCAGTTAATCTATAATGCAATTCTTTCTGTATTTGGTCGTGATAATAACGCCGACCCGATTCTTGTCGCTAATGAATTAAATCGAACTCAACAATTGAACAGAGTTGGTGGAGCTGACTACCTATATGAACTGCAAGCACCAATTGTTGAAACGGAAAGTGCTGAGTTCTATGCCGAAATTGTACGTGAAAAAGCAACACGCCGCAGGTTAATTCGAGCTACCGATCAAATTCGTAATTACGCACAAGATGAAAGTATTGAGATTGGCGAAGTCCTCAACCTATCACAAGAGGAAGTTTTTGAATTAGGAAAAAGCGACGCAAAACGCGGGTTTACTCCTATTAAAACACTGCTAAAGGAAGGACTTAACGCGGTAGAAAAACTCTTTAAGAATCAGGAACGGTTCTTAGGCATCCCAACAGGTTTCATAGATTTTGATTACATGACATCCGGATTGCAAGCAGGAAATCTAATCATCATTGCTGCACGTCCAAGCATGGGAAAAACGACGCTTGTGCTAAACATGGCACAAAACATTGCACTTGAACAGGACCGTCCCGTAGCAATCTTTAGTCTTGAAATGCCTGCACAAGATATTGCATTACGCATGTTGTCATCTATCACAAGATTTGATTTCGGTAAGTTGCGTGCAGGCAATTTTGACGAAGAATTCTGGACACCCTTAAGTCAAAGTGTTAGCCGTCTCGGTGCAGCCCCTATCTTCATCAACGACAATCGCGCCTTGACCGTGCAAGGATTACTCGCTGAAGGGAGACGATTAAAAAGCGAACATGAAAACTTGTCTCTGATCATCGTTGACTACTTACAATTGCTGCGAGGTACAAGCCGTTATAATGCACGTGAGCAAGAGATTTCTGAAATTTCACGCGCACTCAAAATACTTGCTTGGGAATTGAATGTTCCTGTCATAGCATGCTCTCAGCTCAGCAGAGAAGTTGAACGCCGCCCCAACAAACAACCACAACTCTCTGATCTACGGGAATCTGGCGCAATTGAACAAGATGCCGACTTGGTCGCTTTCCTATACAGGGAAGACTATTACGACGAAGAAAGTGATTACACCGACGAAAATGTTGAAGCAAATATATTGATAAAAAAACAGAGAAACGGTCCTACAGGAACAATTGTTCTACACTTTTACAAAAAACAAATGCGTTTTGAGAATGTCAGTCAATAAGAATTATTTCAAAATCAGATACGACAAATTCAAATTATGCATAACACGTAATTCATGAAATTGGTTTTATGAACTTTGATTGGAACATTTTGCTATGAGCAATTCGCCTTCTGATCCTGCTCCTTCGGACGAATTCGCAATCATCATCAAAAAACGCCTTTATCATTCCCTGTCAGAAACGGGTGATGCATTTCGTCTACTTGCCGAAACAATCTTCCAAATATTTAAACCACCGTTACAATTTAACCTGTTAATGAAGCAACTGTTGTTCATCGGTTTTAATTCGTTGGCGGTTGTTTTAGTCTCTGGCTTCTTCACTGGAATGGTATTGGGTGTTCAGGGATATGTTCAGTTGAAACCGTATGCTGTTGAAGGATCAGTCGCGCAGTTTGTTAGTGTTTCTATTGTCAAAGAACTGGGACCTATGATTACGGCATTTGTCCTTTCTGGTCGTATTGGAGCTTCAATTACAGCAGAACTCTCAACGATGAAGGTTACCGAACAGATAGATGCACTGGAAGTGATGGGAACAAATCCGGTAAAATACCTCGTTGTTCCAAGATTTCTTGCATGCACGTTTATGCTACCAACCCTTACAATATTCTCAACATTTGCCGGTATTTTCGGGGGCTATGTGGCAGTGGTTTCACTATTCGGTTTCAACGGTGATTTTTACATCTTGCAGGTACAGCAAAACCTATATGTTGGTAGTGTATTGATTAGTTTAATCAAAGCTACTTCGTTCGGTATGGCGATAGCGGCAGTCGGATGCTACAAAGGATTCAGCATTTCAACTGCTGGCGGGGCAGAAGGTGTCGGAATAGCTACTACCGGTTCTGCCGTTATCTCTCTGATTACAATATTAGTCTTAGATTTTGTTCTAAACCATATACTTTTCAACATTTTGGGAATGGTTTAGAATTAAAAACAGAAAATTATTTCAAATATACTACTTATGATTTCAGTAAAAAACGTCAGGAAAGCATTTGGTGAAAATAACGTCTTAAACGGTTTAGACCTTGAAATACCGCGTGGGGAATCCCTTGTAATTATGGGACGTAGCGGTTGTGGGAAGAGCGTCTTACTCAAAATAATTGCTGGATTACTCTCTGTAGATGCAGGTGAAGTTTGGATTAACGGCACAGAAATCACACAACTTAAAAGAAAACCAATGAATGAAATACGTCGAAAAATCGGAATGCTATTTCAATCTGCAGCCTTATTCGACTCAATGAGCGTCGCTGAAAATATCGCTTTTATGCTTGACCAACATACCGATATGACTGAGCACGAGATGCGTAAGGTTGTTGATGAAAAATTGAAATTAGTAGATTTAGATGGTGTTCAGGAATTACGTCCAGCTCAACTTAGTGGTGGGATGCGAAAACGGGTAGGACTCGCACGTGCACTCGCTTTCAACCCCGAAATCATCTTATACGACGAACCCACAACAGGGTTAGATCCGGTTACCTGCACTGAAATTAACGAACTAATTCGCGACCTAAAACAACAATTACAAGTAACCTCTGTGGTCGTTACACATGATATGCACAGCGCGTTTAGCGTTGGAACGTTGATGGTTATGCTGCACGAAGGGAAGCAAATTGCCTATGGAAAACCAGAAGATTTGATTAATGAAGAAAACCCAATACTGCAACAGTTCATCCTTTTTGGGGCACCAGACCAGATACTAAACATTGACAACCCGACTTTGAAAGAATTTACAGGTAGACAGGTTGAATGATACTTTCACTTATGAAACAAAAATCAGCAGACTATCCTTCTAATACTCATCCTGGACACGCTGTGATTCGGAGATCGCTTCTACAATAATGAACACTATGAAGAGTATTAGACATTTATACTAAAGGGAAAAACAATGAAGTTTTGGACTCCGTCAGTAAAAGTAGGACTGATGGTCATTATTGCTATAATCCTACTTGCTATTCTCCTTATCAATTCTGGAAACTTACCTTGGGGAACTCCCGGGGACAACCTAAAATTTGAATTTCGTGCTGTAAATGGACTATATGTCGGTTCCGGCGTTTATCTTTCTGGAGTCTCAATCGGTAAGGTTACAAGTATTCAACTGCAACCAGAAACAAATACAGTTGAAATTCGTGCACGCGCAAAGAACGCTTATAAGTGGCTTAGACAAGGCTGCGACGCTCGGATATCAATGAGTGGTTTTGTAGGTGAAACATATATCTCATTACAAAACGGAGCGATCGGCAATCCAACCCTGCAACCATCGGATCTACCGATCATCGGAATAGACCCAGTAAATCCTTTGGAATTGCTTGAACAAACAAGCTCCGGACTGAGTAAAGCTATTGACTTGACTTCCGCAGCAAACGAACTCCTTCAAGCTAACCAAGAAGAAATCCAAGAGGGCATCAAAGAAACACGCGCATTGGTCGCATTAACGAATGAAACCCTAAAAAAATTCAATCAAAACATGGATACTACAGTCGGAACTGTGATGGATTTGGCTGCAAAAAACGATAAACGTTTTTCAGATACATTGGATAATGTGAATAAGTTATTAAGACAACTTGGAGATGATTCCTTAATTCTCAGTAGTCAACTTAGTGATTTGAGTCGGTCAATGTTAGTCCTGGTTGACCAGAATTTTCCTAAAGTTAATAAAATACTCTCAGATTTGCAACAAGGCACAACTGATTTTCAGCAATTAGCAATACAAATTCGGAAAGACTCAAGCACGTTAACAACAGAAGTTTCGGAGCTGGTTACAAAAGGAAGTGCGTTTATTGAAAAGGGAAGTACAAATGTTCAACCAATCTTAGACAATCTTGAGACTGCGACAAAGGCAATCACCACTTTAGAAAAAAACATAAGTGAACTGCTAAATACTATAAAACATGGCGAAGGTACCGTCGCAAAACTCCTCAATAATCCAGAACCATTTACTCATTTTCAAGAGACTTTTGATAGCTTAAATGAGGTGATCACTGGGTTAAAGAGGTACTATAAACAAACTGACGAACAAATAAAAGGCTTAAAATTACCTGATTTTTCAATGGATGCCGAATTGCGCTATCTTAGTCTTGAAGAGAATTTATATACGGAATTTGGGTTCTCACTAAAACCACTACCACCTTCAAAAAACCTATACCGTTTTGGTCTCGGCATAAGAGATGAGAACATCGGGGTAGAAGTTCAATATGCATATAATTTCACAGATTATCTGCAAGGAAGATTCGGTTTCATGCGCTCCAATTTCGGGGTTGGTGTCGACCTTTGGTTGATGGCACGCCGCTTAGGTATCAGTGTTGAAAGCATTGGACTCACAAGAGACAAACCTGAACTGAACGGTGAATTGAGTTACCGTTTCTTCAAAGGTGGACATTTTCTCGTAGGTGTTGAAAACTGGAGGAGTGATGATAGACGTTGGATAACAGGATTCAAATTGATAACAAGCGGATGGTAAAAGACATACGACTGTCTGCAATTGATTATCAGGTTTAGTGATGCAAAGACAACATGCTTTGGGATAGAAACTCAATAGCAATAAACGGATAGATATGGCACAAACAAAACACAAATTTGTCTGTCAAGAATGTGGGTACACAACTCCGAGAGGACTCGGAAAATGTCCGAGTTGTCAGGCATGGAACAGCTTTACCGAAGAAACTGAAATCGTTACGACATCCCCGTTACATCGAGTTATTAGTCATCAAGCTAACACACCCGAAATTATTGCTCACGTAACAGCGACAGATGTAGAACGACAATTCACTGGAATGCCTGAATTTGATAGAGTTTTAGGCGGTGGAATTGTACCCGGATCCGTAGTCCTAATCGGAGGGGACCCAGGTATAGGTAAATCCACACTATTGCTACAAGCAAGCGACGCACTCAGCCGCAAATATGGCAATGTGCTTTATGTATCAGGTGAAGAATCAGTAAACCAGACGAAGATCCGTTCAAACCGACTTGGTGTAAATTCCGATACGCTCTATGTCCTCTGCGAAAATAATTTAGAGCAAATTGAAAAACAAATTGAAAAACTTCAACCACAAGCAGTTGTTATTGACTCAATACAATCAGTCTATCTAACGAATTTTCAATCGGCTCCAGGAAGTATCACACAGATTCGAGAATGCGCTGCACAACTCTTAATTTGTGCTAAAAAACAGAACATACCTATTTTCCTCGTTGGACATGTGACAAAAGAGGGAAATTTAGCGGGACCACGCGTGTTAGAGCACATAGTAGATACAGTCCTCTATTTTGAAGGAGAACGACATCACATTTATCGCGTCCTACGTGCAACAAAAAACCGATTCGGGTCAACAAATGAACTCGGTATTTTTGAAATGCAGAACAAGGGATTAGTAGATGTCAAAAATCCATCACAACTCTTTTTGAGCGATAGAGAAGAGAATATTTCTGGTTCTGTAGTCGTTTCAAGCATGGAAGGCACACGTCCATTGTTGTTGGAGGTACAAGCATTAGTCGTTCCAACACATTACGGAACGCCGCGCAACACAGCTACAGGTATTGATCGTAACCGCGTCGCGCTCCTCATCGCAGTTCTAAATAAACGTGTTGGACTGGATATAGGTGACTCAGATGTCTTTGTGAACATTACAGGGGGAATACGAATCGATGAACCAGGTATTGATCTCGGTGTGTTAATGGCTATTATATCTAACCACCGAAACAAGCCAATTGATCCCCATACAGTCATAATTGGAGAAGTTGGGTTAGGCGGTGAAATTCGACCCGTACCTCACATTGAAAGACGGATAAATGAAGCAGCAAAACTCGGATTCACAAAAGCTATTTTCCCAGAATATAACCAAAAAAGTTTGAATATACAAGAGACAATCAAGCCCATTAGTGTGAAGAATATTTATGACAGCCTAAAAATATTGGTGTAAAATATCCAAAAAAAAACAGAATTTCTTACGCACACAAGTAAACAATCTAAAAAGTTCTTTTAGCATATAAAATGTTCGTCCAAACAAGGACTGTAAAGTTCTGTAACGTAACGATCGAAAATTTATAGAGTTCCCGTAGAAAAAGGTAATTCGTTAGAAAGAAACAACACCATCATGGTATAATGCTGATAACGAATCATGGAATAAAGCTCTAATTAGCGATGAAATGCAATTCGCCGCTGCAACCGGTCGAGAAAAGAACTATGCAAATTAAGATTATTCGTATCTCTTTTGTAATCATAGGTGGCATCATTGGATACTTATTTAATAGTAGTTTAACCTATGTTGTTATCGGAATAGGTGTTGCGGGTATTTTTGTTGGATTTGAAACTTTACTTCGTAAACCCAAGTGTCGCAGGATTGTCGCAAGCATCTTAGGACTCGCATTCGGTTCGTTGATCTCTCATGGGTTGTTTCAACTCCTCTATCAAACAGATTCAACTCTCGATCAAAGCAATGAGTGGTTTAATAGTACTTTGCATATAATTCTAATGCTCGGAGGTGGATATACTGGAATGATTTGTGGCTACTATCTATCTGAAAGTTTACCCATCGTAAGATTATTCAATTCATTTCGGTTCACACAGATGGGGACGCCATTTGCCACAAACGATTCCAATGGATTTAAACTCTTAGATACAAGCGTGATTATTGATGGACGTATCCTTGAAATTTGCGAAACACAATTTATTGATGGAACACTATTGATCCCACGTTTTGTTCTAAATGAGTTACAACATATTGCTGATTCAAACGATTTACTGCGAAGAAATAAGGGACGGCGAGGGTTTGACATTCTACGTTCACTCCAAAATAGTCCGTCTATCGCTGTTGAAAATATTGAAGAAGATGTACCACACCTTGATGAAGTCGACGCAAAATTGGTACACCTTGCTAAAAAACATTACGCTAAAATCATTACAAACGATCTAAACCTAAACAAAGTCGCTGAATTACAGGGTGTCACAGTACTAAATATCAACGAATTAGCAAATGCGATACGTCCAATTGTTATTGCAGGAGAAATCATACAAGTCCATTTACAAAAAATCGGTAAAGAACCAAACCAAGGTGTAGGCTATCTTGATGATGGTACCATGGTGATCGTTGAAGACGGTAAATCGTTTATCGGACAAACACTTGATGTTGTCGTTACACAAATGTTGCGAACCAGCACTGGGCAGATGATTTTCGCAAGGAATGCAGATGAACCTTTTCCACAGAAGGGAATTAGATGATTCAAACAAAATCAGATACGGATAAACCACCTAGTGGGACTTTGACGAACTCCAAAATATCTGTAATCATCGCTGCCGCAGGAAAAGGCAGTCGCATGGAATCGTCTGTCAGAAAGCCATATCTATTGTTAGGTAATAAACCAATTTTGTCCCATACAATTGATCGGTTTGAACAGAACAGTGTCATTGACGAAATCATTGTGATCGTTGATACAAATGATTTTGAGATATGCAAAAAAAATGTGTTTACCCCATACCGATACAAGAAGGTTTGTGAACTCGTATCGGGTGGAAAAACTCGTCAAGAATCTGTATTCAACGGAATTCGTTCGCTTTCAGATGATGTTGATTTCGTTATCATCCATGACGGCGTACGTCCGTTTATCAATGACGAAATTATCTTTGGATGTCTCAAGGCAGCATCAAAAAACGGTGCAAGTGTCTCTGCTGTACCTGTAAAAGAGACTATTAAAATCGCAAACGCCGATGATTTCATTGATCACACACCCGTTAGGGATCGCTTGTGGCGTGTACAAACACCACAAGTATTTCGTAAATCATTATTAGTAGACGCACATAGAAAGGCAATTAAAGACAGAATATGTGCAACTGACGACGCTGCATTAGTTGAAATACTGGGGATGCCTGTAAAACTGGTCATGGGCAGCTACAAAAACATAAAAATAACCACTACAGAAGATTTGCAGATCGCCGAAACTTTGCTAAATGATAGAGCATAAGGTATAATAAATCGGACATAAGATGCGGATAGGAATCGGGTACGACGTTCATCAACTTGTTGAGAATAGGAAACTAATTTTGGGTGGCGTTGAAATCCCCTATCACTTGGGATTATTAGGACATTCAGATGCGGATGTGTTGACACACGCAATCTGTGACGCAATTTTAGGCGCAGCAGCTTTAGGAGACATCGGAACACATTTTCCAGATACGGACAAATGTTACGCTGGAATAGACAGTCAACTTATTCTTCGCACTATCACAGCGAAGATTAAAGAACAAAATTACGTAATAGAAAATGTTGATAGCACAGTAATTGCACAAAAACCGAAATTAGCTCCATATATCTCCCAAATGCAACGTGTACTCGCAAAAACATTAGATATAACAGAGACACAAGTAAGTGTGAAAGCGACTACCGCAGAAGCATTAGGAATTGTCGGTGAAGGAAAAGCAATCGTAGCACAAGCGGTTGTATGTCTCTCTAAAGTTCAATCATAAATCTTGTGCTTTGTCGTAATGCAGTATATGTGCTTCATCAAAATATGAAGGGAAAGTGAATGGGATTACAAATATATAACTCGCTTAGCAGACAACTTGAGGATTTTTCTCCGCTAACTGAGGGACAAGTGTCAATGTACAGTTGCGGTCCCACCGTCTATGACTATATACACATCGGTAATGCTCGCACAGCACTCGTTACGGATATTATAAGAAGGTATCTTGAATACAGCGGATATGATGTCAAATTAGTCCAAAATGTGACTGATATTGACGATAAAATTATTGCACGGGCACAAACACTCGGAATCAGCACTAATCAACTAGCAAATACAAACAGTGAAGCATATTTTGAGGATACACTACGACTCGGTATTCAACCCGCAGATGTACACCCGAAAGCAACTGAACACATTCCAGAGATGATTGACCTGATAAAAATGCTAATTGATAAAGGGGCAGCTTATGTTATTGACGGCAGCGTCTATTATCGCGTCAATACATTCAATGAATACGGCAAACTGTCAAGACGAAAACCAGAGGATCTCTTAGCAGGCGCACGAGTTGAAGTTGATCAACGTAAAGAAGACCCGCGCGATTTTGACATGTGGAAGGCAGCAAAACCAGGAGAACCTTATTGGGATAGTCCATGGGGACCCGGTAGACCCGGATGGCATATTGAGTGTTCATCTATGGCGATGAAACATCTGGGTGAAACAATTGATATTCACGCAGGCGGTGAAGACCTCCTGTTTCCACATCACGAAAACGAAATCGCACAGAGTGAATTGGCTACAGGTAAACCATTTGCACGTTACTGGATTCATGTCGCGTTCCTGAAAATAGATGGAAAACGGATGGGTAAATCTGAAAAAAACTTTATATTCTTACGAGACGCATTGGACAGATACCCCGCAGAAGTCATCCGTCATTTCCTCATTTCTGCACAATACAGACACCCCCTTGATTACAGTTTGGAAAGTTTGCAAAAATCTGATTCCGCCCTTAAACGTTTGAACAACTGTTTAAATACACTAAAAAAATATGATGAAGATACAAACGAAGGCACAAGTGATAAAGCCTCGCTAACGCAAGATGTTTCCAAAACTGACGACACACTTCTTTCTGCAATAGAGAACATGCAGTCACAATTTACTGATGCTATGAATACCGATTTCAATACCGCACAAGCAATGGGGTCAATTTTCTCACTTGTCAGTCACGTCAATCGGTCAATTGCAAATTCCAACGGTGTTACCCCAAACACTTTCGCAAAAGCCCGCAAAACCCTATTTGAAACCTGTCAAGTTCTTGGCATCTATACGCAAAACAAAGATGCAACTGGCAACTCCGAGGAATATCTCAAACCACTGCTTGAACTCCTATTAGAAATTAGACAGGAAGCACGAAACCAGAAAGATTGGGATACATCAGATAAGATCCGTGATAGACTGAAAAAACTGAATATAGAAATTCAAGACTCACATGAAGACTCTACTTGGAAATTTGTATCATAACAACAAATATAGAACATCTAATGTTTAGTCCGTGTCTAAAAAAATAAGAACGCTCATAGTTTCTTAATATTTTGCACATAATAGTTACGTGCAATAAGGAGATAAAGTCATGTATATTAAAAAGGTTTTTCATTTCTCACTCATCTGTTTTGCTGTTGTTCTTGTCGGTTGTAGTGCATTGCTATCCCAACAAGAATGGAGTGAAAACTACTCACTTCTTGAAGGAACCATTTCAACCAGTCCATCAATGATTGATGGAGATATAAACACAATCGGTGAAACGACACTCCCCGCAACCGCAAGCTCCGCGTTGGGATCAAATCCTGCACCTGAAGTCATTATCACACTGCCAGAAGAAAAAGTTATACGTAGAATCGTTATCCATTCAGAAAATCTAAAGACATTTGATATCTTCGCTGACCAAGGCGGAATTGTTAAGGAAACTGACTGGAAATTAATCAAAGAGATAAAAACTGTCAAATCAAACCCAATTGAGATCCCTGTTTTAATCTCACACCCTACAAACCGCATTCGGCTTAGAGTATTATCTACGACAGACGATGCAAATCTAAAACGTAGTCAACGCGCGCGCAGCGGCGGTGCTGGTAATAGAGCATTCGGTCAAAATCGTCGAGCACAAGGTAAAATCAAGGAAATTGAACTTTACGGATATAAAACTGTTGAACAAACAAAGCAAAACACCGCAGCCGAAAACCGTGAGAAAGAACTTGATGATTTATTGAATACAGAATAAATAATAAAATATCGGTACGACCGTTTTACCAACAAGACATTGGTAGAATTTAGCAGAATGTTGTACAAATATAAACACGAAATAAGGAGGAATAAATGCGTTTCGGTATATTGATAATAATGTTCATCGGTATGCTTGTTGCGATATCTGGTTGTGTTCTCTCCTCAAATTCAACGCTTAACTGGAGCGAGAACATTGCAATAAGAGCCAACAGCAAAAATTCAAAATTTCATGATGACAACTTATATACGGAAGGAAGAACCTCAACCATAGTTGAAGAAAATCGAAGCCAAGCTGCACAAGAAGAATCTGATAAATACACAGAAGCTGTGTTAAGTTGGAACGTCCCTCAGGCGATCCAACAAATTGTCGTCAAAGCAAAAGAGGGACAACTGGAATTCTTTCATATTCAATATATGGATGAAGAAGGAAAGTGGGTTACAATCAAAGATGTTCGCGAAAACATGCGTCCTGTCTATAAATACACACTTAGAGATCCTATTCTGACAAAAAAGTTCCGACTCAAAGTTCCACGCAGATGGGAATCCCGACGAATCGGCGGACAGAGTAGGTCAAAACGCTCAGAAACTGGGGCACCATCTGCTGCTGAATACAAGAATATTCAGGAAATTGAACTCTATTACGCACTCCCAACACCCGAAACTACCTCAATGGAATAATGAATACCATAAGCAGTCCAAATCTTCAACGGTTTTCAGGAGCATAATAAATTAGGTGATGCTATCTCAGGAAACAAAAAATCTTCTACATCTTAGTCTAATTCAAGGAGTTGGACCGAAAACCATCTTATCCTTAGTCAATATATTGGGTAGTGCAGAAAAAGTTCTCAACGCTACGTCAGAGGAATTGGAAAAAATTGAAAAACTTTCTCCAAACGCACGAAAACGTTTAACCCAAAGAAAACTCGGATGTCCATTAGAACGCGAGTTGGAACTGATACAGGAATATGGATGTCAAATAATAACATACTACGACACATCGTATCCACTCCTGTTGAAGGAAGTTGACCCACCACCTTTGTTACTTTACGTCAGAGGTGAAGTGAAACCGGAAGATTCACTTGGCTTCGCTATTGTCGGTTCCAGAGAAGCAAAAGATTATGGACGACGTGTCAGTTACCAATTAGCATACCAACTCGCGAACCGTGGTCTGACTGTCGTCAGTGGGTTCGCAAAGGGTATAGACACCTGTGCACACAGAGGCGCACTGGAAGCTGGCGGCAGAACAATTGCCGTAATGGGAAACGGACTGAGCCTCATCTATCCAGCAGGTAATCAAGAATTGGTGGAAAAAGTTGTTGAATCTGGCGCATTGATTTCTGAATTTCCGATGGGAATGAAACCAAGATCAGAGAATTTTCCCAGGCGCAATCGCATCATTAGCGGATTAACACTTGGAACCGTTGTGGTTGAAGCTTCAAATAGAAGTGGCGCCCTTATAACAGCACGTCTCGCAAGTGAACAAGGTAGGGAGGTATTCGCTGTCCCAGGAGAAATCTTCTCTGAATTATCAACTGGCACACATAAACTAATTGATAACGGGGCGAAACTCATCAGCAAAGTAGACGATCTAATAGAAGCACTCCCACATCACGTCATAAATCAAATATCCGCCATCACACCAACATCAGAAACAGATAGAGGGAAGGAAACACCTTTCGTAAACAAGGGCAATCTTGAAGGTACAAGCAGCACATTACCAAAATCAACCGATACTGATAAGAAAAAACCTTTACCCAAACCTCCACCACCAGATTTAACATCCGATGAAAAAACGGTGTTTGATGCGATTGAAGTCCCTTCAACTCATATTGATACCATCGTCCGAACAACGCAGTTGCCGATTAACCAAATCTCAAGCGCACTGTTGATGTTAGAACTCAAAGGTGCTATTGAACAGTTACCCGGTAAACAGTTTGCCAAAACTATTTGAGAGGTATGCTTGTGAATTCATCTGAATTAGATTTTGAAAAACCACTAATAGAATTAGAACGCCACCTAACACAACTGGACGCTTTCACAGAAGAACATCCAGAGTTAGACCTTTCAGAAGGTATTGCTGCATTGAAACAGAATGCAGACACACTCACAAAACAGACTTTTCAAAAACTGAGTCGATGGGATAAAGTCCGTTTAGCACGGCACCCACAACGACCGCAATCTTCACTCTATATAGACGAACTTCTTGACGATCCTGTTGAACTCCGCAGCGATAAGTTATACGGCGATGACCGCGCTCTTATCGGTGGCTTAGCATGGTTTGATGAACACCCTATCGTCTACCTTGCACAACAAAAAGGAACGAACCTTGAAGAACGGCAGAAGATGAACTTCGGATATACACACCCAGAGGGGTACCGAAAAGCAAGACGTCTGATGCAGTTGGCGAACAAATACAACCGTCCCTTAATCTGTTTTGTTGATACGCCAGGTGCACACTTTGACCTCCGTTCCGAAGAATACGGACAAGCGGCAGCCATCGCTGACAATCTCGCTGAAATGATACAGATGCATGTCCCAATTCTTGTCGTTATCATCGGTGAAGGCGGCAGCGGGGGCGCGTTAGCAATCGCTGTTGGTAATCGCGTGTTGATGATGGAATATGCAATCTACTGTGTCGCACCACCCGAGGCATGCAGTGGAATCGTATGGAAAGATAAAGGTGAACACGCACCTGAAGCCACCGAAGGCTATAAACCCACCGCACCTGACCTGCTAAAATTAGGTATCATTGACCAAATAATTCGCGAACCCCTCGGTGGTGCACACAGGGACCCAGAGGCAGCTGTCCGCAGCGTCAAACGTGCTATGCGAAAACATCTCAATGAATTGCTACAGATGACAGAAATACAACTTGTCCAACAACGTCATGAACGTTATAGAAATCTCGGACTTTACGGAGAAGATGAAAATTAATACTACAATAACGCAAGTTGCTACCTATAAGGTTTAGACGAATAAACACCGTTTTTTATAGAGTATAATACACTTTTCGGTAGTATTTGTAGCACAAACTTTTAGTTTGTGCATCTTTATGACGCAAACTAAAAGTTTGCGCTACAAAATATAGGCTATTTATCAGCACTTTTTTGATAATAGATGGTTTTTCTAGGTCTAATTATTGTAGGTAGCAACATGGGTTACAATATATAATTCTAAAGTAAAAAATCCTATTTTCAAATATTACAAAATAAACAAATACCCTACAAAACTCATGAAAATCCCACTATCACATAAACATTCCATAAAAAAATATGAAAATACGTACAATTACTACAGGTATCCCATTCCCATTTTCTTCTTACCAACTCCAACGTGCCGCAAAATTTAATACTGCCTGCAAAACGGCCATTGAAGCGAACGGTTACGAAGTCCAAACGACACGTGTTAGCTGCCAAATCTGGGATGAGCAAAGAGATATAGAGACCATCCTTGCATTAGAGAATGAAGCACAAGCATTAGGGATTGAGTTTCTGAGCTTAGGCACAATTCCACCTGAAAAAAGATGCACAGCAACACACCTTGCACAGGTCGCAGATGTGATTGTAAAAAGCGAGATACTATTTGCAACCGTAACCCTAACGTCAGATACCGGACAAGTTGTACCAAACATTGCAGAAACCACTGCCGACATCATCCGGCAGATAGCACACCAAACCGAAGCAGGCTACGGTAACCTGCGCTTTGCTGCTTTGATGAACTGCCCCCCGAATACCCCCTTCTTCCCAGCTGCATACTGGCGCGACACCAGAACTAATTTCAGCATCGGATGGCAAGCGATTGACCTCGTCCAAGATGCCTTCACTGATGCACCGAATTTAGAAGCCGGGTTGCAAAATATGAAGACAGCAATGGAAGTGGAAGGAAAGAAAGTTGTCGCACTTGTGGAAACCATCGCAAAAGACTGTGGTATAAAGTTTATCGGTATTGACGTGTCGCTTGCACCGATGGGTAATGACAGCATCGCTTATGCAATGGAACAACTCCTCCCAGGATGCTTCGGTGATAGTGGCACCTTGACAGCCGCCGCAGGTATCACACGAACCCTTAAGTCCCTCTCCTTGCCGCTGTGTGGATATTCGGGACTAATGCTCCCTGTGCTGGAAGACATCGGACTCGGCAAGCGGAGTGAAGAATGCTATTTCAATTTAGACAGCCTCCTCCTATATTCCTCTGTCTGTGGAACGGGATTGGACACAATCCCTATTCCCGGGGATGCTTCCACTGAACAGATCGCCGCCATTTTGTCTGATGTCGCAACCCTCTCTATGCAGCTCAAAAAACCACTATCTGTCCGTCTTTTCCCCGTTCCCGGTCGCAGGGCAGGTGACATAACGCAGTTTCAATCACCTTATCTCACAAACACTGCAGTGATGCAGATATAAACAGAAATTCAACATGCAATTCATAGTTTTTCTGCTAAAAAACAAGTTTATTCAGTTTTAAGAGCAGGACTTACGCACCCAACGGTAGGCGTGCTTTGTAAGCGCGCCGTTGCCAATAGGAGGGAAACCTTGAAATCCCGATTTTCTCACTCAAGGTAGGCGGGGAATGCCTAAACGGCATTCATACCGTTGATTTCTTGATTTGATGCTTTGTAAGCGCGCCGTTGCTAATCCTGTGTTTATGACGCACATACAAAACACGCCTACCGGGATGGGGTATTTAGCACTTGGCTTTTTCTTAAGTTGACACCTATGGGGTCTCTGTGCCCCGCCGCAACTGATTAAATAAGAGATTGCGGAAACAGCACCCATAGGTGTTGTCAACATAAGGAAATATTGTTAATATCAACCCCATACTCTTCAGTCCCGTAGGGACGATATGTTTATAGATAACGAATACCCTCCCATGTCTTTAGTCCCGTAGGGACGATATGTTTATAGATAACGAGTTCCCACCCCTTTTTAGTCCCGTAGGGACGATATGTTTATAGATAACGAATACCCTCCCCATGTCTTTAGTCCCGACAAATGCCATACGCGCATTTGGCGTTGATTTGGTAGGGACGATATGTTTATTCTTCTATGCCGTTCCTACGGAACTCAAGAGGGGTAGATAACATATTTCTATAAACATATCGTCCCTACGGGACTAAAGACATGTACAAGATGGCAATACATAATATTAACGTTATAGTAAACACTCATCAAAAATACCTAAAACTAAATAACCCTGCCTTTTTTCCTTGCCAATTCCCACAGCATTTGATAAGATGATAAAAAACATATTACTGTGATAGGAAGGAAAACATCCCAATGGCAGACAAACCTCATGTCCTACTAATTAGCACAGACCATTGGCCCAACTCACTACTCGGTGTCAGTGGACATCCAGATATCCAAACTCCGACCCTTGACTCACTCGCCCGCGCAGGCACCCGATTTACCAACGGATACAGTGAATGTCCTGTCTGTGTCCCTGCCCGAAAAACCTTGATGACAGGCACAACAACACGCACACACAAAGACAGAACTTTCAACGACAAAAAAGGTATAGATGGACTGCCAACCATCGCACAGACGTTTCGCGATGCAGGTTATCAGGCTCATGCTGTCGGTAAGCTGCATGTATATCCACAACGTGACCGCATCGGATTTGACGATGTGATTTTAGGTGAAGAAGGCAGATTACAATATGGTGTAATTGACGATTATGAACTCTTCCTCGGAGACAGAGGCTATGCAGGACAACAGTTCGCACACGGTATGTGCAACAACGATTATCTCAACCGTCCTTGGCACCTCCCCGAAGAATGCCACGTCACCAACTGGAGCACACAACAGATGGTTCGACAGATAAAACGCCGAGACCCCACCAGACCCGGCTTCTGGTTCCTCTCCTATTGTCATCCACACCCGCCTTTAGCACCACTTCAATGTTACATGGATATGTATCGCAACATTGAAATAGAGATGCCATATCACGGAGAATGGTCTAAAGACTCTGACAAACTCCCTTTACCTCTCAAATCCAAACAGATGCAGAATGCACAATATAGTGAAAACCTAATCCGCTCAGCACGACAAGCATTCTACGCACTCTGTACGCACATTGACCATCAATTACGTCTCGTTGTCGGCACACTCCGCGAAGAAGGTTTGTTGAACAATACAATCATACTGTTTACATCCGACCATGGCGATATGCTCGGTAACCACAGACTTTGGGCAAAACGACTCTACTATGAAGACTCCACTAACGTGCCAATGCTCCTCGTCGGCACCGCAGGCGATGACAGAGTGGGACACAACAGAGTTGACAACCGTCTCGTTGGATGGCAAGATGTCATGCCAACACTACTCCATCTTGCTGGTATTGATATACCCAACACAGTTGACGGCATGCCCATGGTAGGCGACAATAAACGCGAATGGTTATATGGAGAAGTCGGTAGTGGTAGCAGTGCCACGCGCATGATACATGAAGGACGGTACAAACTCATATATTACGCTATGGGAAACTACCGCCAACTCTTTGATCTGGAGGAGGACCCCAGAGAGTTGAACGACCTATCGAATTCACCCACGCATGCTGAAATCCTTGAGCGATTGACCAACCTACTCATCGGTGAACTCTATGGTGGTGATGAAAAGTGGGTACAAGATGGTGAATTTGTTGGACTACCAGACAAACCGTATCGTCCCTCTGCAAACCGCAGTTTATCCGGACAGCGCGGACTCCACTGGCCACAATCTCCATCTACCGGACGTTGAACAGGGTTATTTAGTTTTAAAAGTTTTCTGTTATTGAGATGGACTGAAAGTTAATACCCAAATGAGGTCTTCTAACTGCACCTTACACGTCAATTTTAGATTATTGAAACATGAACATCGGTCTTTAGTCCCGACAAATGCCATACGGGGAATGCCTAAATGGCATTCATACCGTTGATTTGGCGCATTTGGCGTTGATTTGGTAGGGACGATATGTTTATAGATAACGAGTACCCTTCCCAGTTCTTCTTTAGTCCCGTAGGGACGATATGTTTATTCTTCTATGCCGTTCCTACGGAACTCAAGAGGGGCAGATAACATTTTTCTATAAACATATCGTCCCTACGGGACTAAAGACATGGACAATATGGCAACACATAATATTAACGTTATAGTAAACATTCATCAAAAATACCTAAAACTGAATAACCCTGGACGTTGAATATCCTGACCAAATGTGGTATTATTTTAAGCAACAATCCCATAATGCCACATTTAGGTGAACCCGTAAGAAGTTATGGCAAAAAAGAATTCAGATACAAACGCAAATAATAACGGTGCAACACTCGGCTTTGAAGCAACTTTATACCAAGCAGCAGATAAACTTCGCAATAACATAGATGCTGCTGAATACAAGCATGTCGTGTTGGGGTTGATTTTCCTCAAATATATTTCTGATTCCTTTGAGGAAAAGTATAACTTTCTACTGGAAGAGTATTCTAATCCACAGAGTGAATTTTTTGTTGCAGAGAAAACAGACCGTTATACGTATGCAGAGGATAGAGATGAATACTTAGCAGAAAACATCTTTTATGTACCAAAGGAAGCGCGCTGGTCACATTTACAGGCAAACGCAAAGCAGCCAGAAATTGGGAAACTGATTGATAACGCGATGCATGCAATTGAACAGGAAAACCCACGACTCAAAGGTATACTGCCCAAGAACTACGCACGACCAACGCTTGACAAGCAAACACTCGGTGAACTTGTTGATCTCATCGGCACAATCGGTTTAGGTGAAGAGGAAAATCGCTCAAAAGATATTTTGGGCAGAGTTTATGAATATTTCCTCGCACGGTTTGCCAGTGCCGAAGGCAAAAGGGGTGGTCAGTTTTA
The DNA here is from genome assembly GCA_963663765.2 of Candidatus Poribacteria bacterium. Lineage (GTDB taxonomy): Bacteria > Poribacteria > WGA-4E > WGA-4E > WGA-3G > MSPOR6. The sequence goes on from CAXXUA010000005.1 coordinate 1,678,647, forward strand.
CACCCCTCGCTGTGTCGTACAACTACTTGTTGAAATGCTCTCGCCATATCAAGGAAGAATTTACGACCCTTGCTGCGGTTCAGGCGGCATGTTTGTCCAAAGTGAGGAATTTGTAGAAGCACACGGTGGACAGCGCGATGATATCTCTATTTATGGACAGGAGTCCAACCCAACCACGCGGCAATTGGCACTGATGAACCTCGCTATTAGAGGTATTGAGGCGAATCTCGGACAGGAACATGCCGACAGTTTTCACGACGATCAACACCCAGACCTGAAAGTCGACTACATCCTCGCTAATCCACCTTTCAACAGTAGCGACTGGGGCGGTGATCGATTACGTGAAGATAAACGTTGGGCTTACGGCACACCGCCTACCGGCAACGCTAACTTTGCTTGGGTGCAGCACTTTATCTATCACCTCGCACCAAACGGTATCGCTGGATTTGTGTTAGCAAACGGTTCTATGAGTACAAATACCGCAACCGAAGGCAAAATTCGCAAGAACATTGTTGAGGCAGACTTAGTGGATTGCATGGTCGCTTTGCCCGGGCAGCTCTTCTATTCTACCTCTATTCCCGTTTGCCTCTGGTTTATCGCAAGGAACAAAGAAAATCGCCGCTTTCGGAAACGTACAGGTGAAACACTTTTTATAGATGCACGCAGATTAGGGAAGATGATTGATCGTGTACATCGTGAGTTAACTACTTCAGAAATGAAACGTATAGCCGAAACCTATCACGCATGGCGAGGGGATGAAGGCGCAAGTGATTATGACGACGTGCCAGGTTTCTGTAAAACCACCACTCTTGTTGAAGTTCAAGAGCACGCTAACGTTCTGACTCCCGGCCGCTACGTCGGCGCAGAAATAGTGGAAGAGGACGACGAACTATTTGAAGATACAATGGTAGACTTGACTGAGAAATTGACCGAACAGATGGCAGAGTCAAGGCGATTGGATGATGCTATCGCGAAGAATTTGCAAACTCTCGGATTTGGAAATGGATAAGAGGAAAAAATGACAGTAAAAGAATTAATGGAATTTCTTGGAAAATATCCAGACGATTTACGAGTTGTTGTCAACGGTTATGAGGATGGCTATGACGATATTTTACCAGAACGAATTTCCACCAGAAAAATAGAATTAGACGCAGGAACGCATGACTGGGAAGGACAACACAACGATCCACCCTATGAAACTGAAACAACAACTGACGATGCCGAAATTGTAGATGCTTTGGTTTTCTATCGCGCTCCGTATTATTGAACTCAAAGAAAACACATGGCAATACTGAGGTGAAACCTATTAAGGAACAGGACTTACGCACCCAACGGTAGGCGCGCTTTGTAGGTGGGGAATGCCAAAAGGCATTCATACCGTTGATTTGGCGCTGGAAACCGAAAAAATGCTGAAAATTACACCATTTTCGTCATAATTCTTCATCAAATCATGAAAACTGCGTAAGTCCTGAAGGAAAATAGAGAAACTATGGAAACCCACGAAAGTCGGGGCATCCGAAAAAACTCATCGAATCTGGTGAAGCTTGAAGATGTTGTTCAAATTAATCCTCAGCGAACACTTAACAAAACAAACGAGGCATTCCATCTTGCTATGCGAGATGTTGAAGTATACAGACGGAAAATTACTTCACATTCATATAAAGAATTTCGGGGATCTGGCGCACGGTTTCAAAATGGAGATACGCTTTTAGCTCGCATCACGCCTTGCCTTGAAAATGGTAAAACTGTATATGTAGACTGTCTGAAACCTGATCAAGTTGGGCATGGATCAACTGAGTTTATTGTCCTATCTGGAATTAAAGGTAAAACAGATAATTTGTTTGTATACTATTTAGCAAGAGATCTGAATTTTCGCACGTTCGCAATTCATTCAATGCGGGGTTCTACAGGACGCCAGCGAGTTGATGCAAATTCGTTACGTTTGTTTGATTTGTCACTACCTTCTATTGAGGAACAACGCCGCATCGCTCACATCCTCGGTACACTTGACGACAAAATAGAACTCAACCGACAGATGAATGAAACACTGGAAGCGACAGCACGCGCAATTTTCAAGTCGTGGTTTGTGAACTTTGACCCCGTAAAGGCAAAGATGGAGGGACGCACACCTGTATGCATGGATGCCGATACCGCTGCCTTATTCCCAACAGTATTCCAAGATTCTCCGCTGGGGAAAATTCCGGAAGGATGGACAGTTGGAACACTTGGCGAGATTGCGAAAAATGTTCGGAGGAGTGTAAAAGCGAGTGAAATTGAATCTATCGACTGTTTTCTTGGATTAGAACACATGCCAAGGCGTAATATCGCTCTTTCTCAATGGCAAATAGATGCTAATATCGCAAGTAGTAAGTATCGTTTCAGAAAAGGTGAAATCCTTTTTGGCAAACTTAATCCTCATTTCCATAAGGTTGGCGTTGCACCTATTGACGGGATTTGCTCCACTGACATTTTAGTAATTCAACCTATTGATTCAGAATGGTTTGGTGTTATCTTAAGTCTTGTATCAAGTGATAATTTTGTTGCTTATACTACTGCATGTTCGAAGGGGACAACATTACCACGTACAAATTGGAATGATATGTCACGGTACGAAATCGCACTACCTAAAACGGAAATAGCTAAAAAATATACTGAATTCATACGACCTATCGTCAAGAAGATAGTCGAAAATATCCATAAATCTCACACCCTTTCCCAAATCCGAGACACACTGCTGCCAAAACTATTATCAGGTGAAATTCGTGTAGACGATGCAGTTGAGATATTGGAGGCACAAGATGGTGGACAATCCTAAAGTATTTATTTCATATTCTCACGATTCCCCAGAGCATAAACAATGGGTAGCGGAACTTGCTGAAAAACTTCGGCACAGTGGCATTGATGCCATACTTGACCAATGGGACCTTGGATTCGGAGATGATATAACACGATTCATGGAACGTGGCATTGTAGATGCTGATAGGGTGTTGGTTATTTGTACAGACAAATACGTGAGCAAAGCAAACGCAAATGAGGGTGGTGTTGGCTATGAGCGGATGATTGTAAACTCGGAACTTGTTCAGAATTTAGGGACAGACAAATTTATTCCTATCATACGTCAGGCATCAGGAAAAGAAAAAACACCCGTATTTTTAGGTACAAGAGTTTATGCTGACTTTAGAGATGACAGTCAATTTGACGCGGAATGTGAGAAATTAATTCGTGACCTTCACGAAATGCCAATTATAGAGAAGCCCCCTTTGGGAAAAAATCCGTTCCCTTCTGTAGCTACAGATCCGCAGCTGGTTGATATTCCGAAGCATGTTGAATCTGCCTCCGAAGCTTACAACACAGCGTCTAAGATAATACGGACAGGAGACACATTTGGATGGCGTGAACTTATCAAGCAAATTCGACCCAACGTATTTAGAACATTAGTCAAATGGCGGCAAGATGAGTTGGACGGTCAAAAACCTGAAGGAAAAGAACACTTAGTTCAAGTTGTGGATAAAGTAGTCGAGATTATATCCCCTTTAATGGCTGTTGCATTAGTGGGAGTTGCATCTGGTAGAGAGGAATTTCGGAATCAAAAATCTTTGATTGATGACTTGCAAAACATTGTAGGATGGAATCCTGCTGGGTACGATGTTTGGATACGTCTTCCGAACGCGTTAGGGTACGTGTACCACAGCCTGCATGGTTGCGTCTGTATGAGTACATCTCAGATAGATCTTGCCCTGGGACTTGCGCGGATTAAGATTTCTGTTGTTGTCGAAACTCTCGGAACAAGATTTTTTCCCTTATGGGAAATGAGCGAATTTAGAGGTTATCCCATATCAATTAGTGGAACTCGTGGTGGAAATAGTCTCGAAAGTTGGAACTATTTGTTTAATGCCTATGATAGATGGGATTGGTTAACTTCTATATTTGAGACTGAATCAGAATACCAAACTTCATTGGTAGCGTATTACATGTTACTCAATATCCATGAATTAGCAACAGTAATCGCTGCAGGTAGTGCCAACACTTTGAAAACAAGTTCAGAATATTGGTTCACAGTCCCATTGACTTTTTTGTATGGAGATTACGATATTACGAATCGTGCTACTTCTCTATTGCGTCGTAATCCAGAAGTTTTCATGGAATTATGGACATGCTTAGATGTTACGCGTGAGCAGATAGAGAACTCCTGGGATGATTGGACAAACTTGGTTGAAAAAGAATTGTCTAAATTAGTGTTTAGCAAACCTGATAATCCAAAATCTCTTTTAAATCTTTCTGATATTTATAGACCTCTCTTTGATGGTATGTAAGTTTAACCGTTATTGCTTGAAATCTTCGAAAATTATCTAAAATTTAGTAACACATAGATGACAAAAACTCCTAAGGTCTTCATTTCATATTCTCACGATTCTCGAGATCACAAGCTGTGGGTGTCCAAGTTCGCTGTACGACTTCAGCACAATGATGTTGATATTATACTTGATCAGCGTGTCCCTAACCTAGACGAGAACTCTATGCAATTCATGGAATCTGGTGTTAGAGATGCAGATAGGATCTTGGTCATTTGCACGGACAGTTACGTGCGAAAGGCAAATGATGGTGAAGATGGTATTGGATACGAGCCGATGATTGTAACTCATAAACTTGTTGAATATCTCGGAACTAATAAATTCATCTCTATAATTCGTCAGACATTAACAGAAGAGAAAACACCAGAATTTTTGAGAGACCAGGTTTATATTGACTTTACGGATGACGAACAATTTGATGCAAAATTTGAGGAACTCCTTCATGAACGCCTCTTAGTCCCACCCATACAAACACCTGATGTCCCACACATTGAGTCATTGAGCATAAAAAACTACCGCGCGCTACGGGATATAGAATTGAAACAACTTAAACCCCTAACTGTCTTTTTAGGCGCAAACGGTAGCGGTAAATCGACGTTCTTTGATGTGTTCGCTTTCCTCTCTGAATGTTTCACAGTTGGGTTAGATAGCACATGGAAAAAAAGAGGTGGACTTAAAGAACTGAGGAGTCGCGGCTGTGATGGCCCAATTGAATTTGAACTAAAATATCGTGAGAAACCTAAATCGCCAATTATCACATACCATCTGTCTATTGATGAAAACATGGAAGGACCATTTATAACCACCGAGTGGTTACAGTGGAGGGTCGGTAGAGGCGGAAAACATGTTCGTTTTCTCAATTTTGAGCGTGGGACAGGGAGTGTTATCCCCGGTGAAAAACCTGATAAAACAGGAACTCCAATTCATGAACAACTTGCTGATCCATCTACACTTGCTGTCAACATGTTTGGTCAATCTTCACAACACCCCCGCATGAGAGCACTCCGCCGTTTTATTACAGATTGGCACCTCTCCTGCCTTTCCACCGACGCCACACGCCAGACCACTGACGACGGACCGCAAAAAAGATTGTCCAAAACAGGAGACAATCTGACCAATGTTATCCAATATCTACAGGAAAGATACCCAGAACGTTTGGAGAAAATCATATCGCTACTGTCGGACCGAGTGCCACGTTTAGAAATGGTCGACACAGAATTAATGATAGATGGAAGACGTTTGCTGAAAATTAAAGACGCACCTTTTGAACAACCGATTTTGGCAAAGTTCGCTTCCGACGGCTCATTGAAGCTGCTATCTTACCTAATCCTATTTCATGATAGACAACCGCCGCAATTCATCGGTATTGAAGAACCTGAGAATTACCTACACCCACGCCTGTTGACCGGTTTAGTCGGGGACTGTTTTAATGCATCAGCTTCGTCTCAACTTATGATTACCACCCATTCACCTCATTTTGTTAATGAACTTCATCCTGAGGATGTGTGGGTTTTGTATCGGGATGAACAAGGTTTCACAGTGTGTAAACGCGCGTCGGAGATGCAGGGAATAGAGCAGCTTTTGGATGCTGGCGCGAAATTAGGGAAACTCTGGATGGAAGGTTACTTTGAATTCGGTGACCCGTTGACCAATGCAGGAGGTCCAAAGCGAAATCTGCATGCACATTAAATTCTTCTTAGAGGAGCTTTCTGCTGAGGTAGCATTAAAGCATATCTTGCCCAAGATTCTTTCACCAGATGTCATTTGTATCTTCCATGCATTTGAAGGAAAGGATGACATGCTCAAGGAATTGCCAAAGTTTATGAAAGGACACCGATGGATACCTAACGACTGGCGACTTATCGTGTTAATTGATGAAGATCGAAGAGACTGTCACGAACTCAAAGCAAAATTAGAAAAAGCAGCACACGATGCGGGTTTTGTGACAAAATCCAGTGCTGCTCCGAATGAAGACTTTCAAGTCGTCAATCGGTTAGCAATTGAAGAATTAGAGGCATGGTTTTTTGGAGACGTTGAGGCTTTACATGCAGCTTATCCAAGAATCTCAAAAAACCTCCAAACTCAAGCAAAATATCGTGATCCCGATGCAATTGGGGGAGGTACATGTGAGGCTTTAGAACATCTACTGAAACAAGCGCACTATTATAAGGGTTATCTACCCAAACGTGAGGTGGCTCAGAAGATCGCACAACACATGGAACCGAGTCGGAACACATCCAAAAGTTTTCAGGTTTTTGTTAATGGGCTTAAAGCATGTGTAGGAGAAGAATCATTGGTGTAACTTGGTTAGGACAATAATATGAATCTCAATACAATTTACGAATCCGACATTGAAGAAGCTGCGCTCAATTGGTTTGCCGACTTGAGTTATACTGTTTTACACGGTCCCGAGATCGCCGCAGACGCGCCCAATGCAGAACGTTCCACTTACAAAGAAGTGGTCTTGACATCGCGCTTACGAGATGCCGTTGCCCGCCTAAATCCAACAATACCTGCTGATGCACAGCAAGAAGCAATCCGCAAAGTGCTTAATCCAGATTCTCCCGCTTTAGGGAAAAACAACCGCGCATTTCATCAAATGCTTATTGACGGTATAGAGGTTGAATATCGGCAAGCTGATGGAACGATACGTGGTGATCGTGTGCGGTTAGTCGATTTTGAAGCACCAGAAAACAACGATTGGCTTGCAGTCAACCAGTTTACAGTCGTAGGTACAAACGAATGCCGTCCGGACGTTGTGTTATTTATCAACGGACTTCCCTTAGCTATCATAGAACTTAAAAACCCAACTAACGAGAAAGCAACTACCCTAACAGCATTTCGCCAAATCCAGACCTACAAACAAGAAATTTCGGCACTATTCACCTATAACGAAGCGGTTGTTATCTCTGATGGATTAGAGGCGCGCATCGGATCATTAACTGCCGACACGGATTGGTTTTTGCCGTGGCGCACAATTGAAGGTGAAGGAGAAGCACCATCTACTGAATTAGAGTTAGAAATATTGATTAAAGGTGTTTTTGACAAACGTCGTTTTTTGCGTTATCTTAAACACTTTATCGTCTTTGAAGAAACAGAAAGCGGAGCAATTGCCAAAAAAATCGCTGGGTATCACCAATTCCATGCTGTTCAAACAGCCGTAGAAGCAACGCTAAAAGCGTCATGTCCTGAAGGCGATCAACAGTGCGGTGTCGTCTGGCATACACAAGGTTCTGGCAAAAGCTTAACGATGGCTTTTTACGCTGGCAACATCGTACAACATCCGCAGATGGAAAACCCAACCCTTGTCGTCATCACTGACACAAACGACTTAGACGACCAACTGTTTGGCACATTCGCTCGATGCCACCAACTTTTGCGACAAACACCAGAACAAGCAAAAAATAGACAACACTTACGTGAACTCCTTAAAGTTGCCTCTGGAGGCGTAGTCTTTACTACTGTTCAAAAGTTTTTCACTGAAGGTGAAGAGACCCGTTTTCCGCAGCTGTCTGATCGACGAAATATCGTGGTAATTGCAGACGAAGCACACCGTAGCCAATACGGCTTTATTGATGGCTTTGCCGCTCACATGCGCGATGCACTTCCCAATGCCTCTTTTATCGGTTTTACCGGTACACCCATTGAACTCACTGATCGCAATACAGTTGCTGTTTTTGGAGAATACATAAGCACGTATGATATCCAGCAGGCGGTTGATGATGGAGCAACCGTGCCAATTTACTACGAGAGTCGCCTCGCAAAAATTGAGCTTGACGAAGACGAAAAACCGTACATTGACCCGGAATTCGAGGAACTTACCGAGACGGAGGAGGCAACAGAAAGGGAAAAACTCAAAACCAAATGGGCACAACTTGAGGCGTTGGTGGGAACAGAAAAACGCTTGGGACTCATCGCAGATGATATAATTGCACATTTTGAAGAACGGTTAGAGACAATAGATGGTAAAGGTATGATTGTTTGTATGAGCCGCCGTATCTGCGTTGACCTCTACAATGCAATTATTCAACGCCGTCCAGAGTGGCACAACGATGATGACAAGGAAGGCGAAATAAAGGTCGTCATGACAGGGTCAGCTTCTGATGACGCATCATGGCAACCGCATATCCGCAACAAAACAAGGCGAGAAACGTTGGCAAATCAATTTAAAAAACCCAATGATCCGTTGAAACTTGTTATTGTCCGCGATATGTGGCTAACCGGATTTGACGCGCCGAGTCTTCACACTATGTATGTAGACAAACCGATGCGTGGACATGGACTGATGCAAGCAATTGCCCGCGTTAATCGTGTCTATGGCGATAAACCGGGCGGTTTGATAGTAGATTATATCGGACTTGCCTACCACCTGAAAAACGCATTAAGTAATTATACCAGAAGCGGTGGGAAAGGAAAGGCTACCCTTGACAAAGCTGAAGCCGTCGCCGTAATGATGGAAAAGCATGAAATCTGCTGTAACTTATTTCACGGATTCGATTGGTCATTATGGACTACAGGGAAAACGTCAGATCGACTCAAATTGCTACCTGCAGCGCAAGAGCATATCCTGCAACAAAAGGATGGAAAAAAGCGTATACTGGAAGAAGTTTCTGCTCTAACTAAAGCATTTGCACTGGCTGTCCCACATGAAAAAACAACCGAAATACGCGACGATGTCTCCTTTTTTCAAACGGTAAGAAAAGTTCTGGCTAAGCCATCGGCTGCAGAAGAAGCACAGTTGGATGCCGCAGACCAAGCAATTAAGCAGTTGGTTTCCAAAGCTGTTATTCCTGAAGGTGTAGTAGATATATTCTCCGCTGCTGGGCTGGAAAAGCCTGATGTCTCTATTCTCTCCGATGAATTTCTTGCAGAAGTGCAAGACCTTCCCCATAAAAACTTGGCAGTTGAACTCTTGGAAAAACTCCTCAACGGAGAAATTAAAACGCGCTCACAGAAAAACGTTGTCCAAGGTCGATCATTTGCAGAAATGTTGGAACGATCAATCCGTTCCTATCAGAACCGAACAGTTGAAGCGGCACAAGTCATTGAAGAACTTATTGAAATCGCAGGAGTGATGCGTCAAGCGCAAGACCGAGGTGAAAAATTAGGATTGTCAGAAGAAGAATTAGCATTTTATGATGCTCTTGAAACTAACGATAGTGCAGTCCAAGTACTCGGTGATGAAACACTGCGCAACATCGCTATTGAACTTGTAGAAACCGTTCGCAAGAGTGTGGCAATTGACTGGACAATGAAAGAAAGTGTACGTGCAAATATACGAAGGTTGGTGAAGCGCATTCTTCGCAGACACGGTTACCCGCCTGATAAACAAGAAAAAGCTGCCCAAACTGTTTTAGAACAGACAGAAGTGTTATGTAAAAACTGGGTAATATAGTACAATACCTTCGCCAATAATACAGCGTTATTTAGTTTTAAAAGTTTTCTGTTATTGAGATTTACTGAAAGTTAATACCCAAATGAGGTCTCCTAACTGCACCTTACACATCAATTTTAGATTCTTGAAACATGAACATCGGTCTTTAGTCCCGACAAATGCCACACGCGCATTTGGCGTTGATTTGGTAGGGACGATATGTTTATAGAAAACGAATACCATCCACAGTTCTTTAGTCCCGTAGGGACGATATGTTTATTCTTCTATGTCGTTCCTACGGAACTCAATTGGGGTGGAAAACATTTTCTATAAACATATCGTCCCTACGGGACTAAAGACATGGACAATATGGCAACACATAATATTAACGTTATAGTAAACATTCATCAAAAATACCTAAAACTGAATAACCCTGGCCGTTGAATATCCTGACCAAATGTGGTATAATTCTGTAATGATTGATAAACAACGCTGCAGCACTTCCCATGGAGATGAACGATGGATTTCAGTGACGAAGAGATCAAACGCCAGATACGTTTAGGTGAAGACAGCCACTGGGAATTCAAGGAAATTGTATTCACAGGAAACAAACCCAAAAGCCCTAACCGGGATGATCTTGCAGACGAAATCGCTGCATTCGCCAACACAGATGGTGGTGTGGTACTATGTGGCGTAACCGATGACGGTGATGTTCAAGGCATGTCGCGCGAGCAGATGGACAAATTAGAGATGTTCTTGGTACAAATTTGCACCGACACAATTAAACCGGCAATTCGTCCTACAATATTACGCCGAGAAATAGAGCAAAGGAAACCTTTTCTTCTCGTTGAAATACCACAAGTTTATACACAGCACGACAGTCTTGGAGGCAGCTTCCACCGAGTCGGCAGCTCAAAACGTAAAATGACAAGCGATGAACGCCTACGTCTTGCACAGCGACGTGGACAGGCACGGTTCCTCTGGTACGACAAACAGCCGGTCCCTGGCACAGGTTTCGGTTCATTGGATGAATCGCTTTGGAAACCACTATTGAGTGCCGAAGGTGCAGCCAACCCTGTATTAACACTAGAGAAAATGGGACTCCTAACCGACGATGAAAAAGGGATAACGCGGGCAACGGTAGCAGGTGTTCTTTTGTGCACCCGTTCTCCTGAAGAATGGCTTCCCAATGCCTGCATCTCTGTGACCTATTATAGAGGTACAGACCGCGCCTCTGGACAAATAGATGCTCAAGTAATTACCGGACCCCTGAACAGACAGATTGCAGAAGCGGTTGCATTCGCAGTTCGTAACATGCGTGTTGGTGCGTACAAAAATCCCGCTCGAACTGACCTGCCGCAATATAGCAAAAAAACTTTGTTTGAAGCAATTGTGAACGCAATTGTACATCGTGACTACTCAATTCGCGGCAGCCGAATACGTATCTCAATGTTTTCTGACCGCATTGAAATTGCTTCTCCCGGTGGTCTGCCAAACAATCTCACTATTGATAGCATGAACATCCGACAATCAACACGAAATGAGGCACTCGCTTCAATATTCGGAAGGATGTCCGTAGAAAATGTGCACGGATCGGGGGAACGACAATTTTTCATGGAACGCCGTGGAGACGGAGTACCAATCATTTTACGCGAAACAGAAGCTTTATGCGGAAAACTCCCAGATTATCAACTCGTTGATAATTCTGAACTTGTTCTTACTATCCCAGCTGCAGATACTCAATTGACCCCAGCAACCGTTGATATCTTTGTTCACCATAATGGTATACCTCTATCAAATATTGACCTATTAGTTATGTTTCCAAATAAAACGTATGAGCGCTCTCGCACTGATGAAAATGGTAATACGCAAATTGATCTACACACAACACATCTACCGATGACGGTGTTTGCAGCCGCACCAAGCCTTACTGCATATCTTGAACGCAATTGGATTCCCGAGAAAGGACAACTTTCGTTTGAAATGACAAGTCTTCAACATGGCGGATCAGTAATCTTTAGTAATACAATTGGTAGTATTCCGGGTTTATCAGGACGGTTGAACCCCATACGTGATACACACAACCGCACCTACCTGTCCGCTTCAAATATAACTATTAATGAAGGAAAACCACTGCCAGTTCATTTCTCTATAGGTGAAGACTTACACCTAACAGATACCAAAGGAAAAGAAATGTTAGTACGTATCGTTGAGATTATTGGAAAATCAGCTCTATTAGAATATCGTCCTTTCAGTAAATCAGATAAGACAAAATAAGAACCTTTTCATACATCCTTGACAAATCCAAAAGAATTCGTTAAACTTAAACTATAAAATCATTCACGCATATAAATGCGGAATAACTTTGAGGGAGAGAATATGTTAGCAGAAATTCGCAACAGAGAAGGTATCATCGTTATCCGTCCTACCGGGCGCATGATCGGTGCAGCAAACGTTGAACTTAGACAACAAATCCATGAAGAACTTGAAGAATACTTCGATTCACCCAAGGTCATCTTTAACCTTGAGGAGGTCACCCGTATGGATAGTAGTGGTTTAGGCACACTCGTTTCTGTGCACGTCACTATCACACGTAAGGGAGGACGCACAGCTCTTGTCAAAGCAGGCGCACATATTAGAAACCTACTCGTTCTGGGACGGTTAGCGTCCGTTTTTGAAAGCTATGAAACTGAAGAAGAAGCAATCCTTGAGTTGAACGCGGATAAGTAATACCAAATTAACGGAATTTATCTTTTTTACGAAGGTAGGTGCGGTTTCCTAACCGCACAATTAGCAATACAGTTCACGTGAATTGGGTATAAGAATACGCAGTATCGATTTTCGTACGATTAGCAAACCCAATGCTGAGTATATCAATTTGCACACTTCCATAATTCATTACTATTTGAAGAAGATTAAGGAGATACATGCCAAATCAGAATGACATAAAACTCACTGTGAATGCTGGTTTTCACGATAGGGACGGATGTCCTGTTCTCGTCAATGTTGACCATCCGGGGGTTCACGAGTTTTCTGGACAAGATGTCATATTAACAGATTCAGAAACTGGAGATGCAATCCCAGCACAATGCTACAAAAGTGACGATAAAAAGTCTACAACCTTAGCATGGATACTTGAGGGACTCAACGCCGGCTCCACACGCACCTATACTCTTTCAGAGGGAAATATCAACAAAAATACTGGTATTGAATTAGAATACGGTACTGATACCATTGATGTCACCCTCAACGGAAGACCTTTTACAACCTTCCGCTATGGAAAAACACAACAACGACCCTATTTCTTTCCAGTGTTGGGTCCAAACGGTTGTGAAGTAACACGCGGTGAAACCAGCGACATCTCAAAAGACCACGTACATCACCGATCACTCTACGTCGCTTATGGCGAAGTCAATGATGTTGACCTGTGGGGTGAAGGTAGTAATTGCGGAAAAGTGGTACATCAAGGGTTTACACAAAAACACGGCGGTGCAGTCGTCAGTAGAATCTATACTGAAAACAGTTGGGAAACAAAAGACGGTGCCGTGTTGATGACAGACTGGCAAAAATTCCGCATCTACAATTTACCCGAAGACGGCGCAATTTTTGACCTTAACTTGAGTTTTGTTGCATCTGCTGGTGACGTCCACTTCGGTGACACAAAAGAGGGAGGCATCATGTGCATTCGGGTAAATCCCTCAATGAACGCTTCCGACGGTGGAAAAATTGAAAACGCTTTCGGAGGTATAAACGAAGGTGAAACATGGGGTAAACGCGCAAATTGGTGCGATTATTCCGGGGTCGTTGACAACACACATGTCGGAATCGTTGTCTATGATCATATCGGTAATCCGCGATATCCAACCTATTGGCACGTCCGCAACTACGGTCTAATGGGAAGCAACATCTTCGGCAGTGGTACCTTTGAACGTGACAAATCTAAAGATGGTTCCTACACACTTAAAGAGGGTGATGAGATGCACTTCCGATTCCGCGTGCTTATTCATGCGGGGGATGCAACTGCCGGCAAGGTCGCACAGAAATACCACGATTTCATCAACCCACCAACTGTTGAGATTGCCTGAAATATGTAAATACTAATACCATTTTCATGTGATAATGTCTCATTAGCAGCGGAAATCTGGTAGGAGCGACCTCCCGGTCGCGACAGTGAGATCGCTCCTAAGCAGCGGAAATCTGGTAGGAGCGACCTCCCGGTCGCGACAGTGAGATCGCTCCTAAGCAGCGGAAATCTGGTAGGAGCGACCTCCCGGTCGCGACAGTGAGATCGCTCCTAAGCAGCGGAAATCTGGTAGGAGCGACCTCCCGGTCGCGACAGTGAGATCGCTCCTAAGCAGCGGAAATCTGGTAGGAGCGACCTCCCGGTCGCGACAGTGAGATCGCTCCTAAGCAGCGGAAATCTGGTAGGAGCGACCTCCCGGTCGCGACAGTGAGGGCGCTCCTACCGAAGAGAGTAACCCCATGCCAGTAAACAGTAGAATTCCTTAATGAGACAAGATTTATTTGAATTGGTATAACTTATAGACGCACTCCTTCTTTGGTCAGTAGGCGCGCCTTTGTAAGCGCGCTATTTTATAGAATATAATTGGTTTGACTGAAAATTCAATCACGTAACAACAGAACAGTGTACTTTCTAAGGAGACCAATATAATGGCTATTCCTACAATACATGTCGGCTGCACACATTTTGCACACGGACGCTTACAAGCACAAGTCAACACAAACGGACTGGAACCTGTCGCATGCGTAGACATCAACCTTGAAGCTGCAAAAAGAGGCGTAGAATCAATAAATGGCGCACCAGAAGGTTTGTCAGAACGCATCTATACAACAATCACCGAAGCAAAAGAAAAACACCCTGAAGCACAAGCATGTCTTATCTATGCTTCAACAACTGTGCATGAAATATTAATCATCGAAAGCCTGAATCTCGGTATGCACACACTGTGTGTGAAGCCAATAGCAACAACACAAGCAGAATTCCACAACATCATTAAAGCACACAAAGCAAACCCTGGAACAATTTTGGTACAAGGGCAAAACAAGCGATGGAATCCTGCAGCCTCAAAAATGCGAGAATGGCTCCGTGAAGACGACGGCATCGGTGAAATGTTAGGCGGCGAATGCAGATTCTGGATACGTCAAAACCTATTCACAGGTCCCGATTCCCGACAACCCGATGCTTACGTTGACGGTCTTTTTTTTCACGCAGGTTGTAGCCACCAAATTGACCAACTCGTCGGAGCAAAAGGACTCCCAAAATACGTTACAGCACAGGTTCACAACCGTCGCGACCCAGCCTTAGGACAGACAGACGCATGGGGTACCGCCGGCGGAAACGCCTTGATGGAATACGACAACGGCGCACCTGTCACCTACGCTGGCACACGGGCAGGACACATGGGGGCTTACGGATGGAGTGGCGTTTGGACATTCCACGGTGAAGATGGAGACCTACGACGTGATGGAGGACACCTCCAACTCTTCAGAACAGGACAAGAAATTGAAAACCTTTCGCTACAAGACCTTCATGGCGGATTGATTGAAGACGACAGACTCCAATTTGATGCCTTCGCAGAAGCAATCTCCACCGGCAAAGACCGAGACTGGATACAAGATAGCACACTCGGAACATGGATACTGATGGAAGCATGCAACGAATCCGCAAACACACACGCACGCGTTGATGTTGAAGCATTCGCTAAGAAAATGCTCGCTTAATTTCTTTGATGGGAGATCAATGAAGTTTCTTACTCTACTTTTTGTTGCAATACTTAGCACAACAATATTCATTGCGTGCGAATTTATCCGACCATTACCAGGCAAAGATGTTCCTGAATCTCCACAAACCAGCACGCAATTCGCGCAAAGTGCATTGTCGAACCTTGCTAACACAGCAAATGAACGCGCTTTCGTTGACCTTGCTAACGCTGCAAGCGAACTTGCAGATACACTCGCAATGGATGATGGCAGATCCGTGGAACCAATGTTCTCAAAACTTGCTAAACTCGCTGATGCAGCGACTATCTTGGAACACGCATTTAGTGAAGCCGGATGCGAAATTGAATTGCAGAAATTCGCTGAAGCATCAATGGACGCTGTAAAGGCATATACAATAAGGGATGCAGCTGACATGGAACAGACATTGCAGAAACTTGCTCATGGCGCATCGGCAGCGGAAACAGCATTGCAGCAGCTACCTGTTGAAAACGGTTTCATGCCTTTCACCTTCGGTTATGGACCCGCCATAGATGCAACCATAAGTGAGTTTTTTTGTCCCGAATCAGACGATCCTCTTTATGAACCCGGCGTAATCTTGATAAAGTACGACAGCACAATTCGACCAATATCTGAAACAAGGACCGCTGTAACTGAACTTTTGGCTCTTAAAGGATATACTGAGCAAGAAAATGGTTTGTCTGGGCATGAGCGAAGAAACTCCACGTTGTGGTTCCATCTCAAAGAATACACAGCACACATACAATTGGAAACGACGTCCAACGATTTTGAGTCTATTGACTTAGGGACAGATGTCGATCCGCTTCTTATTATCAGTGAATTAATGCACATTCAAGGTGTTACTCGTGTGCAACCCTATGTCTTTAATGTCATTTTTGAAAAAGTTCTACCACCCATTAGACATTATGTAATGCAAGATGTCGCAGCAAAATACAATGAAGCATGGTGTCAAGGTAACTTTAATGCCATAAACAATATGCTAACTGAAAGGAGCAATTTAAACTTTTTTGATTATACTTTTGTGCAGAAACTTGCAGACATCTATGCTGAAGAAATTCCTGAAACTGCAGAACAAATCCCATTGAATCGTTTCTTTCTCCGCAGGATAACTGAGGTATTCCTATATATCTACTTTTTGAATACGGATAAAAACCTTGACGAGATTATTGACCTTTTTCGCGAAAATGTTAGTACCAGACAACTGAGTTTTATTGGATATAGAACATTTTTTCACTACTACCAAACTACCGACTATTGGAAACAACTTGTCACTGACAACTTGACTACAACACAACAATAATTAGTGATAATTAAAATATCGTAAAAATGCATATTTTAATATCACTTATGTCAATTTTATTTATTATAGTGGATTTTAGAATTATTTTTACACTTTCAGGTGTAGGAGGGAACTCCGATTCCCGACTATCAAGACGTTCAGTCGCGATTCGGAGATCGAAATCAACGGTATGAATCATAGCGAATGCCATACGCGCATTCGCCTATTGGCATTCCCCGCCTACAGAAAAAGTGTAAACTTAATTGTATATTTCACTATATTAACGAGTTGTGCTAAATAACTATATGTTAATCATTGTATCACATAAGCATGACGTTTTGCAGGTGTCCTTCATAGGTTGAAACGATCTTCAGTCCCGTAGGGACGATATGTTTATAGAAAAACGGCATAGTACATCCTCTTTAGTCCCGTAGGGACGATATGTTTATAGAAATACGGCATAGTACATCCTCTTTAGTCCCGTAGGGACGATATGTTTATAGAAAAACGGCATAGTACATCCTCTTTAGTCCCGTAGGGACGATATGTGTGCATTATAAACCTAAAATATGTAAAAACTTTGAAAACAATGGGTTAACTGGCACAAGTCGTTATATTATACCATTTCATGTGATAATGTCTCATAAGCAGCGGAAATCTGGTAGGAGCAACCTCCCGGTCGCGACAGTGAGGGCGCTCATACCGAAGAGAGTAACCCACTGCCAGTAAACAGTAGAATTCCTTAATCAGACAAGATTTATTTGAATTGGTATCAATACCTTCGCCAATAAAAGACATTCTGCTAGATTGCAGGGTTATTTAGTTTTAAGAGTTTTCCATTATTAAGGTTTACTTAAAGTTAATATCCAAGGCCGGTAGGTGCGGTTTCCTAACCGCACCGCATCCTACAGAGCAAGTCATTATGAAGGTTTTTGATCCAAATTCGGTGCGGTTAGGAAACCGCACCTACCGGCCTGGGTATAGCAGGTGTTAAAAATTCGCAAGAATAATCGAAAACTGAATAACCCTGGCCAGATTGTGCGGGTAGTTGTAGCACATTCTGCCAGATTGTGCATATAAATTATTCTGTCAGATTGCTGATATAGTCATTTCTATTGTCAAATTAGACGCTATGATAATTAAAAATACTTCAACGAAAACCTGAAGTTATTTTTATTTATGTAATCCTAACAATATCACAGAGCAATGGTAGATCAACACTATATACTCATTCAACTGAAGCATTCAAAAATGGCGAAGGTATTGTTGGTATAATACCATTTTCATGTGATAATGTCTCATAAGCAGCGGAAATCTGGTAGGAGCAACCTCCCGGTCGCGACAGTGAGGGCGCTCATACCGAAGAGTAACCCACTGCCAGTAAACAGTCGAATTCCTTAATCAGACAAGATTTATTTGAATTGGGATTATAGTGGATTTTAGAATTAATTTTACACTTTCAGGTGTAGGAGGGAACTCCGATTCCCGACTATCAAGACGTTCAGTTCTGGAAATCATGAAAATCCTGGTTCAGATAAAACGAAAATGTTTTCTTATGAAAACATGTAAGAAAATCTTCCTGAAAATCCACACCATAGATAACGGAGACACCACAAATGCAATCACCACACGGTTCAGCATTCCGTCCATCGGTCATGGGCAGCAACGGCATGGTTACATCAGGACACGTACTCGCTTCACAAGCTGGCATACAGACAATGATGGCTGGTGGCAACGCTGTTGACGCCGCAATCGCAACCGCCGCTGCACTCAATGCTGTGGAACCTGCGGGGTCCGGTGTCGGTGGAGACGGATTTATCCTCATCTATTGGGCAGAGACAGGACAGGTCGCAGCTGTAAACGCTACTGGACCCGCACCACGCGCCGCAACCCGAGAAACCTATCTCAAAAATGGGGGTATTCCAATGAAAGGGATGCGAACCGTCTCTGTTCCAGGGCTCGTTGACGGATGGCTACTTGCACATGAACGTTACGGGACCCTCAAATTAGATGAAGTTTTCGCACCAGCAATTTCTCTCTGTGAAGAAGGATTCCCCGTCAGCCACAGACTCGCAGGCAGTTTGCGTGGACAAAACACAAACTTCGCTGCTGACCCACATACGCGCGCTATTTTCACAAACGAAGGCAACCCAATCCCCGCAGGTGAACGACTTGCAAATCCCAATCTCGGCACAACCCTACGCAAAATTGCAAAAGATGGTAGAGACATATTCTACGAAGGTAATATTGCTAAAGCCATAGATAAATTCAGCCACGCTCATACCGGGCTACTAACAGCAGAAGACCTCGCAAACTATCATGCACACTGGGACGATCCAATACACGTCAGCTACCGCGATTATGAAGTATACGAAATGCCTCCAAACTCAAGCGGACATATCTTATTGCAAGAATTAAACGTCGTAGAATTATTTGATCTGCAAACGTTGGGATACAACACTGCCGAAAGTGTGCATCTAATGGTTGAAGCGAAAAAACTCGCATTCGCCGATAGGGAAAAATATATGGCAGACCCAAATTGGGTGGATGTTCCAATAGAAGGACTGCTATCAAAATCTTATGCCGCAGAACAAGCAAAACGAATTGATTTGGAAAAGGCGGCATTTGATATTCCCGCAGGCGGTGCAGAAGCACATCAAGATACGACCTGCTTCTGCACCGCTGACCGCGCAGGAAATCTTGTTTGCATGCTACAGAGTATCCAATCAGGATTTGGCTCCGGTCTAATAGCAGGTGACACAGGCATTCTGCTAAACAACCGAATGACCTACTGGCATCTGGAAGAAGACCATCCGAATTGTCTGATACCCGGCAAACGTGTCCGCCATACAATGAATCCCGTCATCGTCACAAAAGATGGCAAACCCGTGTTAGCATGTGGTACACCGGGAGCAGATACACAAGTCCAAACAAACCTACAATTGGTCACACATGTCCTTGACTTCGGCATGACTCCACAAGAAGCAGTCTCCGCTCCGCGTTGGCGAAGTCTTCAAAACCCAATGGAATCCACTATCCCACACACATGTTCCAACCACCTACAGTTAGAAAAGCGATTCCCCTCAGATACTCAAGAAGGTTTAGCACAGAAAGGACATGAACTCCAACTTATAGGGGATTGGGGCGGTCCGGGCAGCGCACAAATGATACAGATCCATCACGAATCTGGTGCACTCATCGGCGGCTCCGACCCACGAACTGATGGATATGCTGTCACATATTAACAATACCTTCGCCATTTTTGAGTGCTTCAGTTGAATGAGTATATAGTGTTGATCTACCATTGCTCTGTGATATTGTTAGGATTATATAAATAAAAATAACTTCAGGTTTTCGTTGAAGTATTTTTTATCATAGCAGGGTTATTTAGTTTTAAGAGTTTTCTGTTATTGAGATTTACTGAAAGTTAATACCCAGGTTTGGTTTCCTAACCGAACTTTCTGCATCAGTTTTAGATTATTGAAAAATGAATATCGCTCTTTAGTCCCGTAGGGACGATATGTTTATAGAAAACGAATACCCTCCCCAGTTCTTTAGTCCCGTAGGGACGATATGTTTATTTTTCTATGTCGTTCCTACGGAACTCAAGAGGGATAGATAACATGTTTCTATAAACATATCGTCCCTACGGGACTAAAGACATGGACAAGATGGCAACACATAATATTAACGACATAGCAAAATATTATCAATAATATTGAAAACTGAATAACCCTGTTATCACATCCTCTAATTTGACAATAGAAATGACTATATCAGCAATCCGACAGAATAATTTATAGGCACAATCTGGCAGAATGTGCTACAACTGCCCGCACAATCTGGAAGAATGTCTATTATTGGCGAAGGTATTGATATTAACTATAGTAGAATATACAATTAATTCTACATCATGGAGGTAGGAGTGACCTCCCGGTCGCGACCGTTGTCATTCCTACAGTGGTGGTAGGTGCGACCTCCTGGTCGTGACTGTGGTCATTCCTACAGTGGTAGGAGCAACCTCCCAGTCGCGACCGTGGTAGGAGCGACCTCCTGGTCGCGACCGTTAATTCACCATAATAACTCTGGATATACACTGAATACGGAGAGACACAATGAAAATCTTAGTCACAGGCGGCACAGGACGCATCGGTTCAAACCTCACAAAAAAACTATTAGAAAAGGGACACAAAATCCGATGTTTTACATATCCCGGCGATGCTAACCGTGTTGACAGATGGAAAGATACTGAAAACGTTGAAACCGTCCTCGGCGATCTTCGCGAATACGAAGATGTCAAAAGTGCCGTTGAAGACGTTGATGCTATATATCATATCGCAGCAGCCTTCGGCGGTCCGTTCAATCACCGCGACTATTTAGCCATCAACGGAATGGGAACGCTCAATATATTAGAATGTGTCCGTGAATTCAACCCAAACATTCACCGTCTCGTCTATGCATGCACAGAAGCAATCTATTGGCGAATGACCGAAAAAGGCAGACTCTTCAATGAACACATCACAGAGGATATGGTCGCAAAATATCACCACATGCCATACTTCCTAACAAAATGGATCGGCGAAGAACTCTGTATGTCATATCACCATCAGTTTAAAGTACCATCCACTGTGTTTCGGTTCACCACTGTCATTGAACCCAGTGAATTCCTCAATCAAGACGGACTCCCAAAAAACTTCGTTTTTAGTCAGATACACAACAGATACAAAAACTACAAAGGCAACGATCCCGCAGAATTAGAAACCGCCGAAGTAGTCAAAAAAGCGTGGAATGGAGAAGAAAAGTTCATACTCAAACGTAACCCTGACGGTAGACCCTACAAAGAACATTTCACCGATATTCGAGATATTGTGCAGGGATTGCTTTTAGGAATTGAAAAAGATACTGCTACCGGGCAAGAGTTCACACTCGGTGGTAAAGGTGTTTTCAAACACGAAGAGGTAATACCATATCTATGCAAACGCTACAAAATGGATTTCGCTGATATAAAACTCACAAACCCAAATTATTTTGAGTTTGACCTCACAAAAATCAAAACACTTCTTGACTTTGAACCGCAGCACGACATAGCAAGCATCATTGATGCAACAGAAGCAATGCAACGCGGTGAAGATGTCGGCATCATACCAACAGGCATCCGATGGGAAAAACGCTAATTTCCCTTGAAAAATAACAAAAAATGCGTTAAACTTAATACATTACACCACACCTTTGACCACAAGCATTGATAATGTATAGGAGAACACCAATGAAAACAACATTTTGGACAACATATAGGTACGGGGCAATCCTACTGCTCCTCGCCTTTTTCGTAGCAAGTTGTGCAACAGTCACAACAATGACAAGAACCGATACACACGTCCCCTCAAGCACAAAACACTTGGACAGACACATCAATGCTGTCCTAAAACGAGAAGGACTACAACCCTCAAGACAAACAACCGATGCCGAATTTCTTAGACGCATCTATTTGGATATGACAGGAAAAATACCCACACGAGATCAAGTGTTAGATTTTGTTGATGACGGCGCATCAAACAAACGCGCAAAACTCATTGACGAACTTATCGGCAGCGAAGATTCTGTTAAATTCTGGACAAACAAATGGGTGAACTGGCTCATCGGAAGACGCGACGATGGCGATGACAGACGCGTCGGTCTAAATACATGGGTAGAAGAAGCCATCCAAACCAACATCCCTTACAACGAATTTGTCCGAGAACTTGTCGCCGCTGATGGAGAAATAAAGGATAACCCCGCAGGAAACTACGTCCTACGATATGAACGGTCACCAGTCGTCTTAACCTCTCATACCTCACGCCTCTTCCTCGGACTCCCAATGCAATGCGCTGAATGCCACGACCATAAAACTGAAGCATGGCTACAAGAAGATTTCTACGGAGTCGCCGCATTCTTCACAGGTATTCAAAGTGAGGAAAGAGGAAACATCGAAACCACAGATATGATCGGCGATATGAAAACAATGGAGAATTACTACATCTTCTATAACCCAAAACAGAATAAGGATATCTATGTTGAAAGTATGAATGAATCTGTCTCACCACGGTT
Source organism: Candidatus Poribacteria bacterium (assembly GCA_963663765.2). GTDB lineage: Bacteria > Poribacteria > WGA-4E > WGA-4E > WGA-3G > MSPOR6. The sequence goes on from CAXXUA010000005.1 coordinate 1,701,499, forward strand.
CCTTGACGGCACAGATTATGATGGGGAACTCAACAATAAACGAGAAGCACTCGCAGATTGGATAACAGCCGACACAAACCCATACTTCAGCAAAGCCATCGTAAACCGTATCTGGAAACACTTTATGGGACGCGGTTTCGTTGAACCCATCGACGGCTTCGGAGAAGAATATCCCGCATCCAATCCTGAACTCCTCGCATGGTTAGCAGAAGATTTCGTCATTCACAGATACGACCTGCAACACCTGATGCGCATCATCCTAAATTCAAACACATATCAACGAAGCTCTGAAACAAATAAAAGCAACGAAGATGATGAATTCTACTACTCGCACGCATATATGAAACCTTTGAGTGCTGAACAATTCTTCTACTCTTTGATTCAAGCAACAGATTTTGACAGACGCCAACACTTAGATATGGGTGGATTAGGCAACAAAAGTGGAGATGAACGCATGGACAAGTTACGAGGCTTTGAGCGAGAAAAACGCGAACATCTCAAAAAATTCCTATTCCTACTTGACAACGGAGAAATGGAAGAAATTGAAGCATTCAACGGTACCGTACCACAAGCTCTCATGATGATAAACGGTGATATGGTAACTGAAAGTTCCAACTACAAAAAACGCGGAAGTTTCATAAACTACGTCCTTCAAAACTGGAGAGAAACACCCGAAAGGGTTGAATACATATATCTCTCCGTCCTCTCACGCAAACCAACTGCTAAAGAACAAACCTTTTTCAAACGCTACTTAGATAGAAGTAATTACAGAGAGAAAAGTTTGGCTTACGAAGACCTCTATTGGGTACTTCTGAACTCAGCAGAGTTCTCGCTAAACCATTAGAACCAATGCAGACGGTTCGTCTATAAACGAACCGTCTTTCTATATATAGGAGAATTACCAAATGAAAAAACTTAGCATATTAATCCTCTTATGTTGTTTCACCCTTAGTTTTACAACGATTACCTCATCTCAAATCTACTTTGAAGATGACTTTGACAACGTCAATGAATCTCAAGAGAAGTGGACTCCCTTGTGGGGAACCTGGGAATTCAAAGATAAGGAATACCATCAACTCCTAAATGATTCCAATTGCATGAGCATTGTAACAGACAAATATTGGGAAGAAGATTGGAACGATTACACATTTGAAGTACGCGGCAATAAAATCAGTGGCGCCGAAGGTTTCTTGATTATGTTCAGGTGTCAAGGCACAATGAATCCCCGTGGGAAAAACCTTGAAACACATCCGCCACGCATGCAAAACCAAGATCAATTAGAATACTGGTGGAACCTTGGCGGGTGGAATAATACTCGTTCACAAATTGAAACTTGGGGCGTCAGTGCCGGTCAAGCTGGTGCAAATAGCAGCCACACCATTGACACTGATGAATGGTATAACATCAAAATCGTCAATACCCCCACAAGTTATACGCTAATTATCAATGATGAAGAGGTACACGAAATTAGCGATAATAGCAGAGACGGTGTCGGTAGAATCGGTGTCGCAACATGGAATACCACGGCAAGATTCGAAGATGTCCTCGTCTATGGTCCCAAAGGGGCTTTACCTGTTGACCCCAACGGCAAAATCGCTACAAGTTGGGGACTCATCAAAGCCGGAAGATAGTATATTGTTGGAGGGGTTTCTAACCTCGTTTTGATTACCACACCAACACTATATATATATAGTAATATAGTAACCTTTACTACAAAAAAGGAGCATACAATATGAAAAGGTTGAGTACGTTTATTCTCTTATGTTGTTTAACTTTCGGACTTGTAACTACCGCAATGTCACAAGTCTACTTTCAAGATGATTTTGAGCAACCAAGTGAATCTGAAATGAAATGGGTGCCACTCTTCGGAAACTGGCAAATCGCAGATGGCGTATATAAACAATCCGCAAATAGTGTCAATTGTATCAGCCTCGTCGCAGACGAATACTGGGACGAAAGTTGGAACAGCTACACCTATGAAGTCCGAGGCAGCAAAGTCGGTGGTGCTGAAGGATTCTTGATATTATACAGATGCATGGGACTCATGCAAGACAGAGGACAATCACTCGCTGCACATCCACCACGTATGATAGACCAACCACGTTTAGAATACTGGTGGAACATCGGCGGCTGGGGAAACACACAGTCAACAGTAGAATCCTGGGGCGGCACTGGCACCGGTTTTACCACGCACAAAGTCGTTACTGGAGACTGGTACAATATCAAAATCGTAAACACACCTACAAGTTATACGCTCTACTATAATGATGAAATGGTAGAAGAAGTAAGTGATTCCGCCCAAGATGGGCACGGACGCATCGGTCTCGGAACCTGGGCAACTATGGCAAACTATGATGACGTCCTCGTCTACGGACCCGATGGTCCCACACCCGTTGACCCAAAAGGCAAAATCGCTACAAGTTGGGGACTCATCAAAGCCGGAAGATAAGTTCTCCCGCAACTAACATTTAATGGAGGTAGCGTCATCACAGATGGCACTACCTCTTTTTTAGTAAATAAAAACAAATCAAAGGCAAAAAAATGGAAGAACATTCAAAATACGACGAATTACAAACACATATAAGACAACTAAAAACACTACCAATAGAAACATGGGAGAACAAATACAGCGACAAAGACTATACAATAGAAATAACCAACCTTGAATTTACTGCTGTCTGCCCCAAAACAGGTCTACCCGATTACGCAACAATCCGCATCACCTATGTCCCAGACAAACACTGCGTTGAACTCAAGTCCCTCAAAGAATACTTTGTCTTCTATCGGGATATCGGCATATTCCATGAGCATCTCGTCAACAAAGTACTTGAAGACTTCGTCGCAGCCTGCCAACCACGCTCCGCAGAAGTCGTCGGCGATTTCAACATCCGCGGCGGCATCAAAACCATCGTCACCGCAAACTATCAAATGAAATAATTCAAACCAAACCCACAACCTCCTCCCTGGTAGGAGCGACCTCCCGGTCGCGACCGTCACGCAAAACACCGTCACGACCAGGCGGCCCCTCCTACGAACAACCAACAGATCATTACATACAATGGAGGAAACCATGCGAAAAAGATCCCAACCAAGACACAATCAATTACGAAAAGGTCGACGCTCAATTCCTGGTGCATATTATTCTATAACCTTGTCAACACAAAATCGAGACCCACAGGGTAATTCAGTTTTAGGAGTTTTCTGTTATTGAGATTTACTGAAAGTTAATACCCAAATGAGGTTTTCTAAATGCACGTTATACATCAATTTTAGATTATTGAAACATGAACATCGCTCTTTAGTCCCGTAGGGACGATATGTTTATAGAAAACGAGTGCCCTTCCCAGTTCTTTAGTCCCGTAGGGACGATATGTTTATAGAAAACGAGTGCCCTTCCCAGTTCTTTAGTCCCGTAGGGACGAAATGTTTATAGAAAACGAGTGCCCTTCCCAGTTCTTTAGTCCCGTAGGGACGAAATGTTTATAGAAAACGAGTGCCCTTCCCAGTTCTTTAGTCCCGTAGGGACGAAATGTTTATTCTTCTATGCCGTTCCTACGGAACTCAAGAGGAGTAGATAACATTTTACTATAAACATATCGTCCCTACGGGACTAAAGACATGGACAAGATAGTAACACATATAATTAACGTTATAGCAAATAATCATCAAAAAAACCTAAAACTGAATAACCCTGCTCCCCCCCGTAGGAGCGACCTCCCGGTCACGAACGTTTTACACAAAATCCGCGATACAAACACACACAGGTCACGACCGTCACACAATACACAGTCGCGACCAGGAGGTTGCTCCTACCAGATCGCTACTGTCATACAAACACGCACAGCTCGCAAACGTCATGCAAAACACAGTCGCAAACGTAAACCCAAAGTCACAACCTCCTCCCTGGTAGGAGCGACCTCCCGGTCGGGACCGTTTTACACAAAATCCGCGATACAAACACGCACAGGTCACGAACGTCATACAACCTCCCGGTCGCTAACGTCACACAATACAAGATCGCGAACGTCAAACCAAACCCACAACCTCCCCGGTCGCAAACGTCAAACCAAACACTCAACAACCTCTCTGGTAGGAGCGACCTCCTGTTCGCGAACGTTTTACCCAAAATCCACGATACAAACACGCACAGGTCGAGAACATCACACATTATACCAAATTAACTTGAACTGTCTCGTTCAAGGCGCGGTTAGGAAACAGCACCATAGGCGTCAATTAAAGAAAAGATGTTGGTGTTTCTCGTGTGGGTGGGTTTTCAACCCCGATTTGGCAATTTGAAACCTGTATAATCGGGGTTGAAAACCCCTCACATATTGGTGTAAACTTAAGAATACGCTTGTATTACTATGACTCCATGTCAATACCTAATGTTATTGGGATTGTCTTATATACAGTCCCGTAGGGACGATATGTTTATAGATCACACACGAACAACCGTCCGTTAGTCCCGTAGGGACGATATGTTTATAGATCACACACGAACAACCGTCCGTTAGTCCCGTAGGGACGATATGTTTGTACGAACCCCATCTTATAAACATATCGTCCCTACGGGACTAAAGAGGGTGGTGGCATCGTTTATCTATAAACATATCGTCCCTACGGGACTAAATATAGGACAGTTCAATCCCGATAAGGGTTAAGAAGCACTCATAAACACATAAACGTATTCTTAAGTTTACACCTATGGGGTTGAAAACCCCTCCCACAATACGTCAAAATCCTTAATTTGACGCCTATGATTCGGTTAGGAAACAACATCTACCATCGGAAAAAGATAAATTCCGTTAATTTGGTATTACACGTTCGCGACCGTCAACCCAAACCCACAACCTCCCGATCGCAAACGTCAAACCAAACCCACAACCTCCCCCGGTAGGAGCGACCTCCCGGTCGCGACCGTTTTACCCAAAATCCGCGATACAAACACTCAACGCCCCCGGTAGGAGCGACCTCCCGGTCACGACCGTCACGAAAAAAGAAAAGAGTAGAGAATTTGCTGGCACAAACTCTCTACTCTTATTAGGTTAGTTAGATAGGTAAGGTTAGTAATAGCACCAATAGGAAACCGCTGCAACGGCAATTTACATCAGTCCCCTAAAGGTGTATTATGTATTAGATGAAATTCCTTCTATAAGGATACTGCAGTGTCCTTATATATAAGGAGAACTTGGTTAAATATCCCTGAATTTAACCCTATTGTACCTTCTTAATTTCGCCCCACTTCGTCGTCAACTTGTTCTCGGCAGAGATCAAACCTCTCAACTTAGTAGTAGCAAGCATTTGACGCTCGCCTGCGAAAGATACGTCTTCAATTTGATAATAATATACTTGACCAGGTTTCGCTGAAGCATCTACCCAATCATACGCATTACGTTCACCGGTCGTACCAGCACCTTGAATCATCTCGGCGTTGACCTGCTTATATTCACCATCACGAGACTCACTACGATAGACATTAAATCCAGCGTTGTCAAGCTCAGATTCGGTTGTCCAACGGACTACGATTTTACCGTTTTCCAATGCTGGACGGAAGGAGGACAACTGAACTGGCAGCACCTGACCTTTAATCGCACCAGGTGTTCCATAATCATCTTCACTACCATACCAAGTATGTCTCACATAAATCGTATCAAAGTTGAACGCTGCAGCTTGGATCCACGCATATTGCGAAGGAACCACACTGTCAAAGTCATTGAGGTCAATTGAACCCTGATCCACTGCGCCGGAACCAACAGCACCAAGAGTAAGGACATCAACAGCAGCAGCACCAAGGGCTGAACGTGCATTGCCTTCATCATAGAGACGAACGAACGAGGTGCGGTCACCCTCTTTAGTAAGGCCACTCGGGTAATCCCATGCAGCTGTATCGTTTGTGCGGGCTCTACCATCAAGGTTACCTATGACGTCTGCCGTATTTCCTTTACCGTCTTTCAACGCTATATGGAAATGTATCGGATTCAAGAAACGGTAACGATCATTCTTCACTCTGGCACCATCAACTTCAAATTCACTAAATTTGTCTCCATACTCTCTGATAACATTGAAGACACGGTCAGATTTGAAGATTATATCTGACCGAAGATTATCACTGCCTGCTTGCGCATTGCGGGTAGGACTACCAGCAACAATCAGGATGGTCTGCTTCGGATAAATATACTTAACCTGACCTTTAGCTTTAAAGTTAAGGGTTCTGATTTCATCACCTGGTGTTTCAATCACCAATTCCCAACCATTATCGGCATCAAGATTCACGGTTTTGGTAGCAGAATTATTTGCGATTTCAATCCACTGTGGCAGTCTACGGCTAGCAGAACTACCAATAGAAAGCATTAACTCACTAATAACTACGTCGCCAGTGAAATCTGCGGCAAGATTCTTTTGCGGATTATGATAACCGGGATCACCACCGTGTATTGCAGCATTAGCCACATCACGTCTATATCCAATACCAGTAAAACCAGCATCTACAAATACAGGTCTACCGTTATTATTTTCAATTCTACCTGTGCCAAATCGGTCGCCATCTTTGTTGTCTTTATCAACTGACCGACGATGCACTTTGTTTTCCGTAAGGTTATTCCCGGAAACTGGTCCTGGGAAATTATCCAAGGGCCACAAACCTGTGCTGGAAACTGGATTCGGATACGGATTGGCAGATAAGTTAGCATAGCCTGCCATATCAACGATCTTATCAAAATCATTCCTACCGGTTTCTGATATATCATTCTTACCAGCATTATCTGGACGGCGCAGCACTAACACAAAGTTACCATTCGGGATACCGTTGCTTCCAAAACTTACGACCTTATACCTTGGCACATGATCGCCTTTGAAACCCGGCACCTGATCTTCCACTGCCTTATCAATGTCGTAACCAATAGCTATCGGATGATCATTGTCATCTGCTGGGTTTGAAGCAAGCAAGAGCAACACACCATTTGCCGCAATATTAGTAGTTTCATTTGGGAAACGATACAGAATGGATTCTGCATTCACTCCCGTTATCGTAGTTATAATGTATGCACGCAAATCCACAGCAGAACCTGTTCTATTCCGAAGTTCAATCCATTCATAAGCTTTATCGGCAGTGGAACGGTTCCCAATCTCATTGAACACAACAGCAAGACTATCACTAAGATTCGTCCTTCCTGCTTTCGTGTGAAGTGTTATACCTGTACGGTTATTCACATCACCAGGTGTGCCTCTGTAATCAAAAAGAACTGGAATGTTGGAAATGCCACCTGATGTATGGGTTGTCTGTCCGCGGACATAAGCACCTATGGACGTAGCCCAATGTGAGTCTTTTGTACCCTTGCGTTTCGTGTAATTCTGAGAAGCACTAAAAGCAGGCTGCTTATCCGGAAGGATACGGTGCATTGAGGCGAAAGGTACACCTTCTACACTGTTACCATCCTGACCTTTACCGACAACATCCCATCCATTGTTAGCTTGATTGCCATCATTTCGAATGTTTTGGATAGCATCAACAACCATAGTACCAGAATGGTCAAGGTTACCAAGAAGATTGTCACCAGCAGCTGTATTGACAAGGATTCCACCACTGATAAGTCCATCTCCACCTTTTTGTGCATAGATCAGAACTACAACGGGTTTACTATTGAGATTTTGGAGTTCAATCCACTGTCCTGCTGCTTGTTCGTCTGCAGTTCCTTGTCGCAGATCACGCGCCCACATAATTTCACTGATACCTACACTACCGCGAGCTGGTGTGGCAAGTCTTCCTACCAGATTTCCGTCTTCGTCTGTCATATCGTTTTCATGAGCATTAACAGACCTTCTCACGACGAGTGCACCACCATGATTCTGAGCACTTCTCAGGAAAAGATCGTGTAAATCCGGCATATCTCCCCAGACTTCGACATTAACATCTGTGCCGTTAACCGGCGGAACTTGCGGAAATTCCAATGCGCCTTCAGTTTCGCTCATCGATCTAACGAGAACAACATAAGATTCTGCTGGAATCTCTAACTTCATTATGTTTGATGGTGAAGTCGGATTGTTATCAGCTGGCGGTACAATGACTGTATAAGTAAGCATCTGAGAACCAGCTTGGTGACCAGTCTTGGTCCATGAAACCGTAATTGTCACCGCACCTGCTGCCTGAGCAGCTGGAATCGTGAGAGTGCGTGTTGTGCCAGTACCACTAATGGCACCTACACTTGCAGTTACAGTACCAGGATCTGCAGCAAAGGTTAAAGTGATTTCTGTACCTCGCATGACATTACCACTTGCTGGAGCCGCTGACGTAAACGCCACTGCAGCATCAGGAGGAATTACAACTGTGTAATTAAGTACCTGCCGTCCGCCTTTATCCCATGTAAGCACGATTTCCTGTGCACCAGCAGTACTTCCAACCGTGACAGTGCGTGTGTTGCCAGTGCCGGTGACGGTAGCATTTGTAGCATTTACAGTGCCAGGATCTTTATCAAAGGTCACTGTGATTGTGCCACCAGGTCCTACATTACCACTTGCTGGAGACGCACGTGTAAACGCAGCAGCAGGTGATTGACTCGCCGCCAACTTCACTGAAACAACACCGCTACCTTCGTTACCGGCTTTATCAACAGGAACTATAGTGATAGTAACATTTTCTCCTGCTGTTGTATCACGACCTGCCTTCGGTGTAATTCTAACAAGATACTCCGTGTCTGTCTCAGTATTATCTGCTGTGCCTAATCCTATAGCTTCAACTTCAAGCTTATCATTGTCTGTTTCAATGCTGACAGGATTTACATCTGGTAATCCACTACCACCATCTTCATCTCCAACAGAGAAGGTGAGAAGGAAAGTGCTATTCCATACACCGTCAGAGGGTGTGGGGAAACCAGCAGGTGCAGCTACGGTAATAGCATTATTAGTTATTGTCGGTGCTGTATCATCAAAAGTAACCATTGCCTGACCGTCTGCTGCTACAGTAGCCTGCGTGGCGTAAGAAGCACTGAGGTCCACTGTGCTACTACCTGAGGTGCCACTAACACCCAAAGTTGAACGAAATGTTACTCGGTTAGTTCCGCTAACACTTACAATTTGTAAGCCAGCACTATTAGTACCATCTACCGTTACATCACTTACATGGAGCGGAGCAACCGGGGCACCATTCGTATCAGCAACCGCAGCTGCAAAATTAAATGTCACAGTTACTGTTCCATTAAAGGATACATAGTATTCAGAAACGGCAAGTTCTGCTAACTTTGGAAGCAAAGTCAAGGTCGTTGATGCAAGTGTTGCACCAGGACCACCTGCTGGAAAGGTTACACGCTGATACGTATTAGCGGCTATTACGACTTGCACTGCAATGACATCACCAATGCCAGCAGCGATCGTGCCTTCAGACATAAGAACTGTTGCTGTTGCTGCATCAAAACCTGTTTGGGTGCCTTGTGCAGCTGCTGTAGTCCCAGCAGGATCCAAATATGTAACGTCCGGGTCATTGGTATCAGCAAGACCACCAATAGTAACATCCCAGCCTGGATCGTCTGCTGTGTTGTCATCATTTAAATCATCAGTCCATGTAGCTGCAATTGTCTGTGCCATCACGGTTGGGGCAAAGATCATCCCAACAGCAAGCAACACAGAAAAAACTAAGTAAAATGTCAATTTATTTGACAAGTACATTTTATACTCCTTTTAGATATATTAAATTCAAGTTAAGATTCAGGGATCAATTCCTGTTAATCTAATCTTCCAATCTATACTATAAATATACGCATATTGTGTGAAAAAAACAGGCTTGCCTGTTTACCTATCTCAATCGGTGTCACATTGTCGTCTGTTCTTAATAGAAGTTTCGTGTCTACCGATTGTTTTTTCTTGCATCTTGAAACTACGAAGCACTAACCTAAAACTATTAACCTTGCTCCGTTCAATCTACAAAATCTAAAAACCTCTTCCGTAGGTGTTAAGATCACCCACGTTTTCTTATGTTAGTTAATTATATGACAATTTATATAAAATGTCAAATTATTTTTTCTATGTCTTACAATTTAATTATAGAAATGGTATTCCAAATAAGAAATATCATTACATCTGTATTATATATATATATATATCCAAACCAAAACCTGCTTTTTGTATATGGTAGGTTTTAGTTGTCTATCCCATCATAACGTAGTTGCATATTGAACAGACATGTTAATAATAACATAAATATTAATTATTTGCAACTAATTTATGATACTATTTTATTTATTTTATGTCTTAATATGAATTATTAAAACATATTGTATACTAATATACGTTATAAGTCAAATAAAAATTACAAGAAAATTCACTTTTTTTGCGAAAAATCTCCATAAAATGTAAAATCCTTGAAAAATAAACGTTTTTTTGCTATTATATTAAGCAGGACTTACGCATTAAATTGTAGGCGTGCTTTGTAAGCGCGCTGGAAAAGGTAACAAACATGGGTTGGTGCAAATCCTAAGTGTGCCGATCACTTGTTCTTAGGTTAGTTGGTACATTCGGAAAACGAATGTTTTATATTTACACACATATATATTAAGGGCATCGGTGTCATTTTGGCAAGTTTGACACTGTGAAGGGGAGACTTTCGTTTTCCTTTGTGCCAATTTGATTTCTGTGAGAAAATCTCTTACGGTAGGAGCGACCTCCTGCGGGAGAATATCTCTTACGGTAGGAGCGACCTCCTATGGGAGAAAATCTCTTACGGTAGGAGCGACCTCTTGTGGAAGAAAATCTCTTACGGTAGGAGCGACCTCCTGGTCGCGACCGTACAGAGACCAGGTATCAAAACAGTCGTAACCGGTAGGAGCAACCTCTTATGGGAGGAAATCTCTTACGGTAGGAGCGACCTCCTGGTCGCGACCGTATTCAAATTTATCGCAAACAGGAATTCGCACATACAAAATTGGGGCTGGAACATCAAAAACACAATCCGTGTAATCCGCGATTCCGAACAAACACCGTGAAATCCTGAAAATCTTGGTTCAAACAAACATCTATGAATAACATACAAAAAATAATCCAAAATTGCCACGAACAGCATGCAGTCAGAGACGCACTCCGACAACGCAAAACCGTCGTAACACTCACAATGCATAAACCCCTACCATATCAAATTAAGGTACATTGTGCACGGCGTAATCCTCTGACACTTAAAGAACTGGAAAATGCAAACATCTCCTTTATGCCGATCGGACACGCACCAGATAATGACCACGCACCACAAGATTTTGATGGACACCGGTTCAAAAGACAACAGAAATTGGGATGTTGGACTATGAGACAGTGGCGAGAATCATGGGGTATTCAGATATATACAGGCATACCATCACAACGTGAAGGTGCATTATGGCACGACTTTGAAATCAAATATGACGCTATATGTGCTGCACCACAAGCTGTTACGACCTGCTTAGAAACACTCCTGAACCTAACAGCAAACCCACTCTTAACCATAACAAAATCCGGTGGACTGCGGTTCTCTTGCCGAATCCAAAATTACCTACATCCAAACACGGACAAAGCAAAATATTACATCTATAAACACAAACCAACCAAAGATAAACCCAACCACCGTGTAATCTATATGGAAGTCCGGGGCGACGAAGGATACAGCCGCTGGGATATGCGGTATGAAATTCTCTTGGGCAACCTGTTAGAGCCACCCATCATATCTAAAGAAGTCGTGTTCGCACCTATCCATCAACTCCGTGCTACACTTCACGAACCCGAACCCTCACAACAAAACATCGTAAAAACTACCGATGTGAATCTACCCGCTTTCAGTTCAGCTAATCTTGAACTTGCAAAAGAAGCATTTTTAAAACGCGGTTATGCTTACTATCAAGAATCAAACAGTATTCACTATTGGAAACACGGTGATGAGTACGTGTTAATGTGGGAGGATCAAGGGATTGTATGGATGCGGGCAGCAACGCCGAATACCGAAATACCAACAACAGCAGTGGCAATCACAGATATATGGCATGACACAAGCATTTCAACAAAAACAGAAATTAGAGAAACATTTGATGCTATTCGAAAAGGCGACCTGAGTCCATTGGCAATAAAACGCCTGCCACCGAATCTTCACAAGTCTCAAACAACATCAAAACAGTACCTATCACTGAAAACCCAACAGACGCAACTAAGACAATTTTTGGAGCGCGATACCCGTATTCTTGCATTCACATCTTCAGATGCAAATATATTCACAAACACCGAAGTCGAAAAACTACTCCTAAAAAACAATACAACCTGTTTAAACATATCCTCTCGCAGATTAGCCGAGACAGCAGAAGAACGGTACAGAACAAATAGCCAAACCACCGTCGCACGATGGCGTTCAAGACTATACCGATGGGAAGAAGTTAAAGATATACCCACAAACACCCGCATGGCAAATCCTTTCCAACACGGTAATATGTGTGAAGACCCCGAACGATGTAGAACCCTCGAAAAAAAAGGAGGAAATCCCGATGTTAGTTTATGTCCAAAGTGTCCTGCAAATGTCGCATGCAAAGAACGCGGTTTTCTATCACAACCCACCACATTACAAAACGCAAACGCAAAAATCTCCGCAATCGGTGAATTGTTTATGGAGCCACGGCACGCACACTTGGTAGAGAAAATATTGCATCCTACAGACGACGCACAAGATATCTGCATCATTGATGAACGCAAAACATCAATTAAAGCACTATTTCTCAAATGTATGTTATCAAAAAACGTTATAAAGGAGTGGCGTATCAATTGGCAAGGACATGCTTTGGGAAACTTCGCAACTGCTTTAAACAATGCAATTGAAACACATGGAGAACCTTACAGCAATCCTATCGGACAAGTGCGCGCTGCTGTCCAAGCCTTCAAACAACACGAAGATGAGATTATAAAGCAGATGTGTTACATTAATGTACAGGGCAGAGTTGTTGAACGCACAACTGTAGATACCGAAACTGAAACCGAATTAGCACATTACGCTATTGACTTTCAAGACAGAGGAACTGCTGTAATCCCTTTGGACGACAAGGCTGAAAATAGACTGCGCGAAATGGGGATGCCGACTTTATCAGGCAATTCCTTTACGCCTAACGAGGATGTCTCTATACAAATAGATATAACACAAGCTATCACATTCGGCATCCTTGATCTCCAAACCTTAGAGAATATTGAGTCCTTTCCAACCGTCTGTCCAGACCCAAACTGGACGTATTGGCATCAGTTGAAGCAATTCTTCACACATTACACGCGGGATGCAGATACACCAATGTATTGGAACAATACATATCTGACCTTTTGGTTACCACCCAAGCTGCATCCAAACATCAAACGACTCATATTTTCAACACATTTTTTCACCGAACAGCAACTTCATAGGATATTCCCGAATGAAAACATGGATGTCATTCATCTTGAACCGACAACATGGATGCCAGGCAACAAGCTCTTTCAAATACGCACAAGCAGCAAATCGCAACAGACAACACTAAAATACAACAGTCATACAGATAACATGGAGTTAACGAAAATAGGTGAACGGTATATCATCGGTATCCGCGCAGAAATTGAAAAAGACATGAATATAAAGCACGGTATCTTCACACATCTGGCTATTGTGAATAAAATACAGGACATTACAGTGAAACCGAATGTCTGTTTTGTAAAGAGTTTCAAAACTATTCTGTATGAAGATATAGATGTTGAAGCGGTACAAGTGTTATGGATAATCGGTTTACCACGATGGGAACAACGTACCATATTACAGCAAACACGTATGTTGTTTGGGAACGACGAAAAACCAATCAATTACAATGAAGAAATATGGACAGATGACTATAAAGATGAACGTATGGGAGATGTTCATCATCAATCTATAGTGGGATTACTCACGCAAATTATAGGACGCGCAGGTTTGAACCACAGTAGCGCCAATAACGCCAGTAACAGAAGTAAACACAAGACGGTGATGCTACTAAACAACTATGAACTGCGGGACATTACAGATAGACCCCAAACGCTCCTTTTTGACTGGGAAGACTTTGAAATCGCCGGTGGAATAGATAAACTTGAGGAAACCATCCGCATACGCGAAGGATTTGAAGCCGAACGGGATAACTTCACCGCAGAAACCAGCAGAAAAGAAGTAGAACGTGTGTTAGGATGTTCCTCAAGACAAGCAAACCGTGTGTTACAGAAAATACGCGGTGGCAACATCCCAAGAGTTTCATACAGAGAACAGATCCTCTTTCTCCTCTCTTCCGGGCGTGAAAAAACAACAGCATCCCTCATCGCTGCCATTGATAGCAGTCCGCAGGCAATCGGAAATGAACTCAACCGCCTCTTAAATGAAGGCAAGATCATCCGTGTACGCAGAGGCGTCTACACACTCCCCGAATATCACCGACCAAGTTCATAGATCGGGTTTCGCAAACTCAACCGTATTGGCGTAAACTTTCTTGTGGGAGGGGTTTTCAACCCCGATTTCTTCGGTAGGAGCGACCTCCTGGTCGCGACCGTTTTCAACCCCGATTTCTTCGGTAGGAGCGACCTCCTGGTCGCGACCGTCAAACCAAACCTACAACTATTGGTAGGAGCGACCTCCTGGTCGCGACCGTTTTCAACCCCGACCGTGTGTGAGGATTTGTCTGAACCAGGATTTTCAGGATTAGTAGATTTTCAGGATTTCACTCATTAGATGTTTTGATGCACATTGATGTTTTCTTTTGAATGGTGCCAAAATGCGACAGACTCACAATCCTGGAAATCTGTAAATCCTGTGAATCCTGGTTCAGACAGAATCCGCGTAAACAGTCGGGGTTGAAAACCCCAATTTCTTCGGTAGGAGCGACCTCCTGGTCGCGACCGTTTTCAACTCCATCGCGACCATGCACCGCGCTGGTAGGAGCGACCTCCTGGTCGCGACCGTACACCGCGCTGGTAGGAGCGACCTCCTGGTCGCGACCGTTTTCAACCCCAATTTCTTCGGTAGGAGGGACGCTCTTGTGGGAGGGGTTTTCAACCCCGATTTCTTCGGTAGGAGCAACCTCCTGGTCGCGACCGTCTTTGAATACCTATGCCATACGCGCAATCACCCAATGGCATTCCCCGCGTCGCTCTTTCAAATTCATCTGCCATCAAATCGTAACAACTTGCGGCTCCTGTTCTATATTCAAATTGTGTTCTGCAGCCCATGCTGCAACCGCACCACCCCCACCACCGAGAAACTGCTTACCCATGTCATCAACATTTTTCAACACATCCGCATCCGGCTGCAGCTTGTCATTATAATACAACAGATAGCCTTCCGGTTTCAGCCAAGTATAGTGATAACCGTAAATGACAATCTTAGCCGTCTGATCCGTCCAGTTCGGTGCGGTGGTATGGTAGATACGGTTTTCAAAAAAATACGCATCACCAGCACGCAGGAGCGGTTCATCGTAAGACTCAATCGGATCAATCTTACCTTCAGGTATACCCAACGGTTCACCCGAAATATGGCTTTTTCGGACAAACAGAGTCGTCCCAGAATTCGGCACACTACAATCGGTTAGGCAATACGCTACCTTCAGTCCAACACACGGGCAATTCTTGTGACCAAGGTCCAAATGCAAACCAACATCCCGATGCCAGCCGCGATTCTCCGGCAGTTCAGACGGTTGCGGACGCTTATAAAGCAGTGCAGTATTAGTTATATGTAAATTTGTACCAAGCAGTTGAATAACTAACGGTATCGCTTTCGTCTGTGAGGTCAATTCAGCAAACGCAGGTTCTTGCACCAACCCATCACGTTTGTGTACGTACTGTGCATCTGTATCCATTAAGTCTACAATACGATCACCTGCTTCAGTCAAACGCGCGATCATCTCCTCATCAAGAACAGAACGCACAATGAAATATCCGTTTTCCTCAAATTCCTCACGTTGTGCATCTGTCAACTGGACAAATTCCATGATTATTGCTCCTATACAATACAGGACTTACGCACCCACGGTATGCGTGCTTTGTATGCGGGAATGCCAAAAGGCATTCATACCGTAGGTGCGTAAGTCCTACAATACTAACGGTAGAGTTTAAGAATATATTAGCAAATATTGATATTCATGTCTACTGAAATGAAACCCCGCGGTAGGAGCGACCTCCCGGTCGCGACCGTTCTGATTCATTGTCCCCTTACGGTCGCAACCGTACACCGCACTGGTAGGAGCGACCTCCCGGTCGCGACCGTTTTCATTCATTGTCCCCTTACGGTCGCGACCAGGAGGTCGCTCCTACCAAGAGGGTAATGATGAAAAAAACACATTCCGCGTTTTCTGTGTCCTCTGTGATTCAGACATAATACGTAAGGTTCCTGTTTTATCCGAGTAAGCCGAGATTCTGACAACACATCTGCCAAGACGTTACAACACCCATAAATCCCAGGGTTATTTAGTTTTAAGAATTATCAGTTAATGGGTGTTACTTAAAGTTTATATCGTAGTTCGGGTAGAGCGTATGCGAAACCCGACATGTATTGATTTTGTCTATCATGTCGGGTTTCGCTCACGCTCTACCCATAGGTGTCAACTTAAGGATTCTGACCTCTTGTGGGAGGGGTTTGCAACCCCGATTTTATGTTCATTTCCACTCAAATCGGGGTTACAAACCCCTCCCACAAGAGAATATGCCAACACTTTTTTCTTAAGTTGACACCTATGGGTTTCGCTCACGCTCTACCCGACCTACGATATTAAATCATGAATGTTATAAATATCTGCCAAAATATCTAAAACTGAATAACCCTGCATAAATCCGAATTGACTTGACTTATTTTATTTCACTCCATATAATTGCCATCACAACCTAACAAACATACTGGAGGATTCTGCCGATGGCTAAAACAGTTTGCATCGTGGGAACAATGGATACCAAAGGCATAGAATTTGACTTCATCAAAGATCACATAGAAGCAAGCGGTGTTTCAACATGTGTTGTCAATACAGGTATCATGGGAGAACCACAGTTTACCCCTGATATTTCTGCTGATGAGGTCGCACAAGCTGCACACTCATCACTGAAGGCATTGCGGGATGAAGGCGACCGCGGCAATAGTGTCGCTGTGATGGCACAAGGCGCAGCAACGCTTATTGCAGAAAAACATACTGCGGGTGAAATTGACGGTATAATTTCCCTGGGAGGTTCTGCAGGCACTACAATCGGCACGACAGCCATGCAGGCATTGCCTGTCGGTGTGCCGAAACTCATGGTCTCCACTCTCGCCTCTGGTGATACAAGTCCTTATGTGCAATCCAAAGACATCTGTATGATGTATTCTGTCGTTGACATTGCTGGCATCAATCGCCTGTCACGAGAGATACTTTCAAACGCAGCAGGAGCAATTGTCGGGATGGTCACTGCTGAAACACCCCAAGCTACAACAGACAAACCCCTCATCGCTGCAACAATGTTTGGCGTAACCACTCCGTGTGTAACAAAAGCCCATGAAATCCTTGAAGCCGCAGGATACGAAGTCCTCGTTTTTCATGCAACAGGCACAGGTGGACGCGCAATGGAAGACCTCGTCAAAGGTGGATTCCTTGCAGCCGTGCTTGACGTAACAACAACTGAGCTTGCTGACGAATTGGTCGGTGGCATTCTCAGTGCCGGTCCCGAACGGTTGGATGCTGCAGCACAAGCGGGGTTACCACAAGTCATCGCTCCAGGTGCTTTAGATATGGTCAACTTCGGTCCACCAGATACCGTCCCAGAAAAGTTCAAGCAACGTCAGTTCTATCAACACAATCCAACGGTCACCCTCATGCGAACAACCCCTGAAGAAACTGCTGAGTTAGGCAAAATCATGGCACACAAACTCAACGAAGCAAAAGGTCCCACTACCGTCCTCATTCCCACACAAGGTGTTTCTGCAATTGATATGACAGGACAGCCTTTTGATTCACCCGAAGCGAGAGACGCATGGAGAGAAAACCTAAAGGCACACATCGGCAACAATGTTACGGTCATTGAAATGGATGCGCATATCAACGATGACGAATTCGCTACTAAACTTGCTGAAACATTGTTAGAGAATTTGAAATAAGAGGAATCACATGCCAAAAACCTATAAAACACTGACAGAATCAGATGTCCAACATTTCATAAAGAAGGGACACGTTGTCCTGAAAGACTGCTTTTCGCGCGAATTAGCAGCGGAATGGCGCGCACTCGCTTTCAAACGACTCGGCTACGACCCCGACAACCCATCAACTTGGCAGGAACCCCGCATACACATGCCATCCATGAACCGTAAACCTATTCAAGAAATTGCTCCGAGAGCCTGGGACGCCATCTGTGACCTACTCGGTGGTGATGATAGAATTGCTAACAGAGAACCGTCATGGAGTGATGGATTCATCATAAACTTTGCCTTAGGCGCCGATAAAAAATGGATACCGCCTGAAACACATCGATGGGGTTGGCATAAAGATGGAGATTTCTTCCGACACTTTTTGGACAGTCCCGAACAAGGACTGCTCACTATCATTGTCTGGTCTGATATTCAACCAAAAAGCGGCGGCACTTTTGTGGCATGCGATTCAGTGCAGCATGTGGCACGGCATCTGTTTGAAAATCCACAAGGACTCCGACCCGGAGATGGTTTCGGTCAGTTGGTCGAGAAGTGCAAAGACTTTGTAGAAATCACAGGGAACGCAGGGGATGTTGTGCTTTTGCATCCATTTATCTTGCACTCTGCATCCAACAACCCATCCGGCCGCGCTCGTTTCATCACAAACCCACCAGTTGCACTCAAAGAACCGATGAATTTCAACCGTCACAACCCAGACGATTTCTCCCCTGTGGAACTGGCAGTTTTGCGGGGATTAGGTAAAAGCCGCTTAGACTTCAAAACAGAAGCACCGCGCGAACGTTTAGTACCAGAACGTATCAAACGCCAAAAGAAAATGTTGGAAGAGCAGAAGAAACGGCTTGCAGTGGTAGGAGCGAACTCCCGGTCCCGACCGTTTTAGAATCTTGTGGTAGGAGCGACCTCCCGGTCCCGACCGTTTTACAATCTTGTGGTAGGAGCGACCTCCCGGTCCCGACCGTTTTACAATCTTGTGGTAGGAGCGACCTCCCGGTCCCGACCGTTTTACAATCTTGTGGTAGGAGCGACCTCCCGGTCGCGACCGTATACCGCGCTGGTAGGAGCGACCTCCCGGTCGCGACCGTATACCGCGCTGGTAGGAGCGACCTCCCGGTCGCGACCGTTTTACAATCTTGTGGTAGGAGCGACCTCCCAGTCGCGACCGTATACCGCGCTGGTAGGAGCGACCTCCCGGTCGCGACTGTTGTCCTCCCCTTCAATGGTAGGAGCGACCTCCCGGTCGCGACCGTTATTTTCAACATAATTCTTGATTAAATCAAGAAAACTGCGTCCGGCCTGTTCTCTGCTCTTAATTACAATCCTTCCTATCTAATCCCCAAACATCACAGTTCATCAGTTTTATGTAACCTTTTCTTATGTTTTGCATTCTTACATATAAATACACGCTCAAAATTGCAATCAGAAAAAAGGAGAAATAACCATGAAAGAAAATAGTGTAGATGTTTGGAATGACTATCTGAATACACTTGAAAACCGTGGGCTTGCAACCGTTGATTGGGAAATTGCATCAGATGTTCAGGAAAAGTTAATAGACTTCTTCAAATCAAAAATTGATGAAGGTGTCTCTGATGGAAAAACGTCGCTTCCCCCCGATTTGACAGTGTACATCTATCGCTTCCCTAAAGAGATGCGGTGGATACTGCGAGTCTATGCTGAGGGGGCATTAGAAAGCCAGCCAGACAATGGCGCAGCAGCAAAATTCTTGGCGATAGAAACGTTGAACGTACTTAATGTAACAATTCCTTTCAATCAAAAACGTCCACTTTTGGAAAAAGCGATGGAACAATTGGCAAAAGATATTGAAATCTGCTTCTTCGCCTTTTTGCAATATGGCTCCTACCATGAAGACGAAGATGCACTCCAATCTTTGGAAAAAATGTTTGAGAGACTACAAGATGCTTCTCACGAGACACAAACTACGTGGGTATACCGAATATACGACTATAGTGAAGTCTGGCAAAATCCAATTGATATCCGTCAGGACCTTAATTCTGACGATCCATTCATTGAACGGTGGAATGTTATATTTAGCAAAATACAAACTATCTTGGAGAAACAATTAGAGCAAAAACCCAAAGATTGGGATGCCTCACGGATGTTAGCTAAAATTCACGAAACATTAGGTGACCCTGAAGGGGTGAAAGCAGTTTATAAAGAAGCACAACCGGTTTTTGAGAAGGTATTGGAGAAAAAACCCAACGATTGGGATGCTCTAAACGCACTCACTAATATCCATGAGAAGTTAGGAAATACCGAACTTTCACGCCAATATCAACTAAAGCAGGATCCGACATTAGCATGGGAAGGACAGAACTTGCCCGATTTCTCAGAAGGAACAGTTGACCTTGATGAAAATCCAATTTCACTTGCGGATTACAAAGGAAAAATCGTGTTACTCGATTTCTGGGCAGTGTGGTGCGGTCCCTGCCTCGGAGAAATACCGAATGTTAAAGAAGTCTACGAGAAATATCACCACAAAGGTTTTGATGTTATTGGTGTGAGTTTTGACAAAGACGAAGCAGTATTGCGTGAATTCATCAAGGAAAAAGAGATACCATGGAAGCAAATTTTGGATAAAGATGGTTTTCGCGGCGTATTTGCAAAGCAGTACGGTGTGAGTGGTATTCCTGCACCATTTCTGATTGATCGTAATGGTAAGGTACTCTCAGTCAATGCAAGAAATAACCTACTTGGTGAACTCGTTAAAGCAGAGATTGAAGGTAAAAAAGGATAAGTAAAGGTTTTTCTGTAGGTGTGCCTTGCAAGCGCGCCTACTGCGGATGTTAAATAAATTATGAGTTTTGCAATGTCAGAGAATTAATACCATTTCAAATAAATCTTGTCTCATTAAGGAAGTCTAATGTTTACTGCCAGGGGGGTACTCGCTTCGGTAGGAGCGACCTCCCGGTCGCGACCGTAAGATCACTGCTGAGATCTCTGGTAGGAGCGACCTCCCGGTCGCGACCGTCAAACCAAACCTACAACTATCGGTAGGAGCGACCTCCCGGTCGCGACCGTAAGATCACTGCTGAGATCTCTGGTAGGAGCGACCTCCCGGTCGCGACCGTGTTGTCCCACCTACCAGATTTACGCTGATAATGAGACATTATCACATGAAAATGGTATAATAAAACAGCGATGGACACAGAGGATAAATACCAATGGATGAACTTCACGACGAAGAATTAATACATCAAAATATAGACGTTGATGATGACGGTGCATTTGAAATCCTTTACCACCGTTATGAAGGTCCATTGCTCAGCTTTTTCTACAGACGCGTCGGCAACTGGGAAACCGCACAAGACCTTGTGCAGGAGACGTTCATCAAGGTGCATCAAAATCTACGGAAACTTCGGAATCCAAAAAGCTTTTCCAGTTGGTTGTATAGTATCGCGCATCAACTCATTGCAGCACATTTCCGTAAAGAGCAGAGAAAACTTGAAATCGGTTCAATTGAAGGAAATCCAGAGGCATATTTGGTAGACCTTGAGCATCGTTCACCTATCTATCGCATCATTGCCAAAGAACAAATGGAAATTGTATATGCGCTTGCACAACGATTGCCTATTTCCGAACAAGAAGTATTTGAACTGAAACTCGCAAATCCCAAAATGCTGTTGGATGAAATCGCTAAAAAATTGAATATCAACCTATCGGCAACTAAAGTTCGATTTTATCGCGCTAAGAA
Source organism: Candidatus Poribacteria bacterium (assembly GCA_963663765.2). Classification (GTDB taxonomy): domain Bacteria; phylum Poribacteria; class WGA-4E; order WGA-4E; family WGA-3G; genus MSPOR6. The sequence continues at coordinate 1,723,335 of CAXXUA010000005.1, forward strand.
AAGAATTCGTTCCTGGATGAAAACTGAATATCCCGGTGAATTTGATAACATCTTTGGAAAAGAAAATGATACAAAAACAGAATGATATAGCAAAATGGATTTTATGTAACCTTTTTAGTCTATATACATTCTTACACTAAAAGGAGAATACACATGACACCGACTGATGTCAAGGAATTGCTAATAACTCTAATCGCAGCACAGGAACTGCAAATCAATGTAGTTGATACAGTACTTGAACGATATCGTGGTGGTTCAGACTACACCACCGAAGAACGTATAAAGGATGTTATCCACCAATGGAACAAAGATGGTAAAATCTACACGCGGCATCCCGGGAGAGCAGATATTATGGAGTTTTATACAAAAACTGACGCTACTTCCCCAACAAAAGAATTGTTGGATTCTTTAGAAGTTGAAGTACTTCTTGAAACCATTATCAAAGAACAAGATCTATCTCTCTCTTTCACAGACCACGGCTTCAGATTGGTCACTATGGCTGAAAATGATACGTCGCGTTACCCTGTCAAAATACTGCACGGTGGATTTCAGTTAGAGAAACAAACAGAGGCTAAGGCTTTAATCCCACAACTAAAGGGTGTCGCGAAGAAATTTGAAATAGTACTAAAGGAGAAGTTCATCAAAGCAAAACTGTTCCACAGAGGTTTTAGATTAGAGAAAACTTCTGAATCCAACATTCCTCTCACACAGATTAGTGAGATTGCAAAACAGATAGATGATACGCTCGGTATTAACTATAGACTAAATTCATATAGGACACCCCCATCCGAAGATGACTTCAAGTCTACCAACTGTATAAGTGCTAATATACGTCCGTCTCTTTGGCGGTTTCCACGACGTTGAAGGATTCTGTAGAACCAAACTTGACAACATTTCTATTTCAATGAAAGGAGACTGAACTATGAACCCAAGCAAAGTTGAAGAAATACTAAACAGTTTAATCGACGAACTCAATCTTCCTATCAATATCTCAGAAAGTGGACCAAAAGTGATTATTAATAGTGATAGTGCAACACGAGAACGAGCAGAAGAGATAGTAAAAGAGTGGATGGATGGAGAGCATCTGAGTCATGGAATTTCTGTCGGACGCACCGTCGCAGAAATTGATAAACTAACAACACGTCTCGCTTTAGACACGCACCGTTCATCGGAAGTAAAGACAATCCTCAAATCACTCATTACAGAGCAGGCACTGCCTTTGAAAGTGACTGATTGCGGTTTTCAATTGGAAATCCTAATAGATGAAAACGTTGACTATCGGAGTGAAGAGATGATAACGCTGGAATCAATGTATGAAAAAGAAGGTATAGACATTCCAGTACGCCATAACGGTTTCATACTACGGCATAAGGAAGACGACACCGAAGTTCAGTTTTCTGATGCCGAAACATTGGCAAAACATCTCGCGTCTTTGTTGATAGAATACGGACTACACGTAAAATTGCTCCATATAGGTTTTCAAGTGCATAAAAAGCAAGAAAACGAAATTGATATCGCAGAGGTGGAAGAGTTGACAAATCGGTTAGAAAACATGGTAGGCATCCGCTATGTCCAAGGCGGTTACGGATACATTGTGCCCGGTTTAGATACAGAAATCCACTGGACACAAGCAGATATAACTACTGCTTTGCCATAGTTGTCAACACATAGACACAAAATTCACATACATATTAATCTGAACGAGTCAAAACCCAAAATAACAAAATTTCTTTGGAGGTAAAATATGTACCCAAACGATGTGAAAGATCTATTGCGATCTTCAGTTACAGAGTTATCGTTGCCAGTTGCGGTTTCGGATTGCGGTCCCCTCTTAATTAGCGATGACGATTCCAATGCAACAAGAGACCGTCTCAAAAATATCGCACAACAGTGGATGGACCTTGAAAGAGATGAATGCGACGAAATTCCTAAAATGGTACAAGAAGCAAGGGAAGCTATCGGGTTTTATGGAAAACATAGAAGCTATAGGACATCTGTAGGAATAACTGAATCTGAGATGTGCGACGAAATAGAACATCTTGCATTAGGCACGAAACGGCTTTCTGAAGTAAGAGAAATTTTGGAAACCTTGATGGCAGAAAGAAAGCTGCAATGTGATATAAACTACAGCGGCTTTGTTGTCAAAGTCCTTTCAGAAGACCCAACAAGGTATCGCGACGCAGAAATGGTAAGACTTGAAACCTTGATAAAAGAACAGAACTTAAAAGTCCAGGTACGCCATAGCGGTTTTAGTTTACCCCGAGCAAACAAATCCACAGATATACAATTATCAGGAATGCAAGAATTAGCAAACCGCGTGCAGAATACATTAGAAAAACACGGATTGAAAGCATACTTACTCCACGACGGTTTTGAACTAATAAAAGACCAAGAATACGAGATAGATCTCGCAGAGATCGAAGAAATAGTACTTCGCTTAAAACTTATGTCTGGAATTAATTATAGGGTAAGTCAAAACAGTATGGGAGACAATAAAAAAGTAAAACCAGAGTGGAATTTTGATATTAATTGGAACTATGTGAAGCTGTTAACAAGCAGTCCGTATTATTAATTCAGTTTAGCAACACCCCTACCAACGGAGAATGAATGATGAATCCGAATAAAGTAAAAGAATTACTCAACGCTTTGATTGACGAACTCAAATTACCTATCCGTGTTACTGTTACTCATAGTGGACCTATTCTGGTTTTCGGTCCAGGAAGCACTGCTACACGATCACGAGCGAGAGATGTATTAACACAATGGTCAATTGAAAATAATCGTAGTTGGAACATATCTGTAGGACTACCTATAAACGAGAGGGAAAAGGCTACAACCTGTCTTGCTGTGGACACACATCGCACGACAGAAATAAGAAATATACTGGAATCCTTAATCACTGAACAAGCTTTCCCATTGACTGTTGTTGATAGTGGTTTTCAATTGGAAATTCTAACTGATGAAGGGGTAGACTATCGTAATGAAGATATGATAAATCTGGAAGCACTGTTAGAAAAAGAGAACATAAATGTTCCAGTACGTCATAGCGGTTATAGTCTACACCACAAGGAAAATGATGAAGAACTTCTTTTTAGCGAAGCCAATACATTGGCAAATCATCTCTCCTCTTTACTGGTAAGACACGGGTTACATGTACGACTGCTCCATAACGGTTTTAGAATACTTAAAAACCAAGAAGACGCAATACATATTGCAGAAGTGAAGGAACTCACCAACAGATTGAAGCTTATGGTTGGTATCCGCTATATCCAAGGTGAATATAGATATTCAAATGACGTACAAAATCCTGAAATACATTGGGAATCTGCTGATGTCAATACCGCCTTGCCATAGTTTCAAAAAATGCACTGTATTGCGATGTGGGTTGATCCAAACAGATCAATCTCATAATAACAATACATTTAATGAATAACATACAAGATGGAGGATACTCCAATGACCTACGTAATTTGCGAACCATGCATTGATGTAAAAGATCACGTTTGTGCCGATATATGTCCTGTGGATTGTATCCACCCAATGCAAAACATTGACCCAGATGGATTTGAGGAAGTAAATCAACTATACATTGACCCTGAAGAATGCATCGATTGCGGAATTTGTGAATCTGAATGTCCCGTTGAGGCGATCTTCGTTGAGGAAGAAGTACCAGAAGAATGGGAACATTTCATACAAATTAACGCAGATTATTTCAAATAACAAAACAATTCTTGACAAATTCATATAATAGGATATAATATTAAAAGGAATAAACAGATGACTTACGTAATATGTGAACCCTGCATAGACGAAAAAGACAGTTCATGTGTTGATATTTGTCCTTGCGATTCTATCCGACCGAATCCTGGATGGGAAGCCAAAGAATATGAGGCAGTAGACCAGCTTTTTATTGACCCAGTAACATGTATTGAATGTGGTGTTTGTGAACCAGAATGTCCTGTTGAAGCTATATATTTTGAGGAAGATGTACCTGAAGAATGGGAGCATTATATAGAAAAAAACGCTGATTTTTATAAAAAATAAAAAAACAGTGTTTAAGTAGATAATGAGTACGTTATAATATAACAGAAAGGAGATTTTATAATGACCTATGTAATTTGTGAACCTTGCATTGACGAAAAAGATAGTTCATGTGTTGATGTCTGTCCAGTTGATTGCATTCACCCACATCCAACTGATGCACCAGATGACTTTGAAGAAGTCGAAATGCTATATATAGACCCAGAAGAGTGCATCGATTGTGGTGTATGTGAACCGGAATGTCCCGTAGAGGCTATCTTTATGGAAGAAGATGTACCTGAAGAATGGGAACATTTCATTGAAATCAACGCCGCATATTTTGAATAATAACCCCCTATTGACTACAAAACACTAAAAACTAAGGGTGTTGTCTAAATATTGATTGATATTGATGCAAGTTCTAACAAGAAGAACTATGATCTATCATTCGTTAGACAATACCCTTGCTTTTTGTCAAAAGATATAAATCTTCACTGGAAAAGAATATTCCCGCAGACTAAACTATAACTGTCCAGGGTTATTCAGTTTTAAGAGTTTTCCATTATTAAGGTTTACTTAAAGTTAATATCCAAGGCCGGTAGGTGCGGTTTCCTAACCGCACCGCATCCTACAGAGCAAGTCATTATGAAGGTTTTTGATCCAAATTCGGTGCGGTTAGGAAACCGCACCTATCGGCCTGGGTATAGCAGGTGTTAAAAATTCGCAAGAATAATCGAAAACTGAATAACCCTGATAACTGTCTTATCACGAATTCCTCCAATATCAAAAAAACATGCACCCGATCCTCCACATAGTCGCGTCCTTAATATAAAAAGGCAAAAATCTATCTGTTTTTAGAGGTGACAAATGAAACGCAACGATACTGTACTCATCAAACGTGTGCTTGAAGGCGATGATCACGCTTTTTCATCCCTCGTGGATAAATATCGGAAGCATGTTCATGCACTTGCTTGGAGAATCGTCGATGATTTTCATATCGCTGAGGAAATAACCCAAGACGCATTCCTAAAGGCATATACGGAATTGGGTTCCTTAAGGAAACCGCAACGTTTTGCAAGTTGGATGTACGTTATTACAAGACGTTGTTGCCTGGCGTGGATGCGTAAGAAACGTATACCGACAGAGTCACTTGAATATCTGCAAGAAAATCACAATGAACAATTAGAAGAGACTGTATACTCCGACTATATCGTTGAAGAAAAACAACGAACAATAGCCGAAGCACAACATACCGTTGTGAAAAAACTGCTCGCAAAACTACAGGAAAGTGATCGCACAGTCGTCACTCTGCATTACTTCGGTGAAATGTCATGTTCAGAGATTAGTGAGTTTTTAGGTGTCTCTTCAAATACAATTAAGAGTAGACTCCGCCGTGCCAGACAAAGACTCAAGCGGGAGGAACCCATGATTAGAGAGGCATTGGAACACTTCAAAATTTCACCCAATCTCACGAATAACATCATGCAAGAGATCTCACAAACAAAACCTGCTGCACCTTCAGTAAGCAAACCCTTCATGCCATGGTTATTCGCTGCGTCCACAGTTGTCGTAGTGTTGCTCATGTTAGGTTTTGGAAACAGCAAATTCTTGGCACGTTTTCAGCAACCCTATAGTTTTGATGCAAACACAGAGATGACGGTTGATATTGTTAATGCCCCCGCTATGGCAAATCTTGTTTTAAACCCCAATTTACAGAAACAACTTGGCAATGTAAACGCGCAAAAGAAAGACTCTATTCTTGAGCAGGAACCAAATGAAAATTTGCCACTATCCAAAAGAACAAAAGTAGATGGAACATTTCAACATTTTTCACAATGGAATTTGCCAAAACATGCAAAAGCTCGATTGGGTAAAGGTCAAATTTATGCTGTGCAGTTCTCTCCTGATGGCAGTCAACTTGCAGTGGGAAGCGCAATTGGAATTTGGCTTTATGATGTGAACACTAGCAAGGAATTTCACCTATTTCCTGGTCCGTGTGGCTCACTTGCTTTTTCACCAGATGGACGTTACCTCGTAAATGGTGGTGGGAGTTGGTTCTGGGGAGGAGAATTCCAGATATGGGACACCACCACTTTTCAAAGAGTGCATCTTGATAAAACGCCACCTGAGACAGACGTATTGCGTTTTGAAGAAGATGGCAAAACGCTTGTGAGTATTCAAAAAGGATACTACAATGTAATCCATTCAATAAGCACTGTAGATCTTGAAACTAAACAGGTAGAGATATTAGATACTAAAGAGAAATTCGGACCACCAATGGAGAGTGGTCAAGTGATCGCCTTTACACAGGATAAAGTCGCAACTGCCAAAACAAGCGGTGAGGAACGGCAAATAGAGATTTGGGATATAGTGTCTGGGAAAAAGATTTCTACACTTGCAGCTCCTGAAAAAGTAGTAAAATTTACTCATAACTTTGTTGAAGTCTTAGCATTTTCGTCTGATGGTAGACTACTTGCAAGTGGAAGTATGAACTCAATAGTGCGATTATGGCATGCCTCAACTGGAACACATTTACACACATTCCAAAAACACATGATTGATCCAAAGGACAGGAATGAAACCACAGCACTAACCTTTTCACCTGACGATAAGATGTTAGCATGTGGAAATGAAGATTCTACCGTTCAAATATGGGACATCACTACAGGTGAATCTCTTGCAGTATTCACCGAACATGCTGGTAAAATTGCTTCCCTGGCTTTTTCACCAGACAGCAGCACACTTGCCACTGCCAGTTCAGATGGAACTGTCTACTTATGGGATATTAAGACAGGACAACAATTACCGACACAGATTACTGGACACCCTTCAGGCGTATACAAAACTGCTTTCTCTCAGGATAGTTGTACACTTGTCAGTATTGCAACTAATAGAAGTCCAACATTCTGGGATCTGACTACATTACAGCAACCAAATTTGAATTCAACAAGTAAGTTGAAAATTGAAGGCAGACGGATAGGAGAAGGTTGGTCTTCATTTTATGCATTTTCTCCTGACGGATCAACACTTGCCAGTATCCACAGGACAAAGAATGAACATGATCCAAAACTTACGCATCTGCTTCGTTTGACTGATTTACACACTGGCAAGGAGTTGAAAACTTATAATTGTCGATTGGAATCCATTAAGTCTATAGAAGGAAAAGTAGTTTTCTCCCCTGATGGAAAAATGTTAGCTTTGGGTGACAACGGAGTAATCAACCTGTGGAATTTAAAAACTGATAAACTTATGAAGATTTCGCTCATGGATCCCAAAAAATATCGTTTTTTTTATAATCAACCTAAACGTCCATTGTCAATCTCAAGGATGGTTTTTTCTCCAGATGGAAAAAAACTTGTTAGTGGAACGATGGGAGGGAAGGTTCAAATGTGGGATGTGGAATCTGGGATTGAGTTATGGACTTTTCTCGAAGGACAATGGTTTGAAGAAGCAATAAAGTTAGGAGATAATCGTATTTTTGACATTAGACTTCAAGAACGAATCCTTGATTTAACACTTTCAACAAACGGTAACTTGCTGGCAGTGACTTCACAGAAACAAACATACTTTTTTAATTGTGATAAAAAGTCTCAGATTAATGATATGAAGTTTCCAATGACAACAAATACTTTAGCATTTTCACCTGATGATACATTGCTAATTAATGGACGAGGTAGTGGCAATATTGAACTATGGAATTTGACAACCAGAGACAAACTCACTACCCTTGACGGCCATAGGAATGGATTGTCCCAGTTAGCCATATCACCTGATGGCAAAACGATGACAAGCATAGGTGGTGAAGGTACGATTCTCGTGTGGGATTGGGATGGAATACAAAAAAGTTCACCCGAAAAGAAAGATCCTATAAAACAATTTAAGGATAAGTTAACCTCCATAACCTTAGCAAGTTCTGAGCGCGAATTATTTGCACAAGTTGCCGAAGAAATCAAAAACACCAAAGACAAAGAGAGTTACATCTCTATGTTGAATCAAATTATACAAGACATGTCGGACAAGTTGACCGTACGATTAAATGCCTCACTCGTTTTGGCTGAATTCTATCGTGAAAACGGTTTGCTGGAAAAAGCTGAAAAACTAATACAAAAAACCGGCTTCATCACTGAAGATAAGTGGTTAATCCTCGGACCTTATGATAACAAAGATGGAAACGGTTATAACACGGAATTCATTCCAGAAAACACCACAAAGGTTGATACAACCGCAAAATACGATGCCGTAAATAAACAGGTGAGTTGGCAAAAATGCACAGATGATACACTAAACGGTTATATCCATCTTGGCAAAGATGTTGATTGGTGTGTTGCTTATGCTTTTGCTACCATTACCTCCCCTGATGAACGGGAAGTCCAATTCCGATTTGATAGTGATGATCAGGGGAAAGTCTGGCTAAACGGAGTAGAGGTATATGCACATACAAAATCGCATAGTGCAGAAATTGACAGATACACTGTTCCTGTAACGCTCAAAGCAGGCAAAAACAACGTCCTTGTCAAAGTGTGTGACGAAGAAAATGGATGGGGATTCTATCTGCGAATTACAGACCCAAACGGACAACCTTTTGATGATCTGAAATTCGGACAATAACCTCTTTCAATATTCACTGCGATATGAAACCTACGTTCTACCGTATCAACAAGATGGAGGAGAATAATTATGAATAACAAATACGATTCAACAGATTTCTGGTATACGTATCTAAAATCACTCAAAAACCGTGGACAGTTGGGTGGAAGTGAGGAATTGGAAATGGATACAGATATTCAGGACAAACTTCTCGCGTACTTCAAAACGAAAATAGAAATTGGTGCTTCTGATGGACACACTGCACTTCCTCCTAACCTATACGATTACATTCCACGCTTTCCGAAAGAAATACTATCCAAACTACGAGTATTAGCCGGCAGGGAACTTGAGGAAAATCCTGACAACGGAGCAGCAGTCATCGTTTTAGCTATCGTGGTATACCAATCGGACTATGCGGAATACGAGTCTCTTGTGGAAAAAGCAATGGTATTGGCACCGAAAGACCTTGCACTGATTTTACATCTACTTCACTGTTACACACACACAACTGGCGGCGGTCTCGAAAGGCAGGAAATTACCATCACTGCGTTGGAAAACTTGTTTGAATGGGAAAGGCAGCAAGACGATACGCCACTATATCAAGAAGTGCAGTTTTGCTATTGGGACATTGAGATAACACTTTATGACATCTATAGAGACATTAGCTTCCACCGTTACAATGTATCAGCACTTGCGGCACAGATACGTGCTTTAGTCCCTCTGGAAAAGACAACGTTCCCAAAAGTAGTAGTCCAAAAAAACGAAACGCTGGAACTTCTGCTTCAGAAAACAACCAATGATTCAGATTTTTGGGAGGTTTATCTTGACTCTCTTGAAAACCGTGGACTCTCAACACATTCATGGGAACTCACGTCCCAGGTACAAGCGAAACTTATAGATGCTCTCAAAACGAAGATTGAAATAGGTATTTCGGAAGGATTAACCTCGCTCCCTTCTCAACTCCCTGAGTACGTTTCTCGTTTTCCAGACTCCATGCGTTTTGAACTCCGACTTTTCGCTGAAGATATGCTAAAAACGCAGCCTGACAACGGCGCATCAGCAAAAATATTAGCAATCATTGTTTGGAATGATAAAAACATTTATTATGGAGAAAACGATGACGATCTTTTATACCTTGAACAAGCAGTGACGTTAGCTCCCAACGATACTGAAATATGTTTTTTTGCTATTAGTCGTTATCGGAGTTTCTGCGATCCTTTGTTTAAACTAACACTCACCGCGCTTGAAAGGTTATTTGAAGGGGCAAAACAACATGGCGAATCCGGATTGTATCACTGGTTGACACAACTATACAAAGAGGACGGCAGAACGCCTTGCCATATCTATCGTAAACTGATGAAAAGTCCCGAAGGAAACGCCGAACTGCTTGCAAAGTGTAAACCCTTGATTGATCAAATGCAACATGCATTTCAGCAGAAACTTGCTAAGGAACCGAATGACTGGTACGCTTTACGTGGACTCGGTGATATTTATGAAACTTTAGGAGAAACCGCATTAGCACAAAAATATCCTTGGACAGGTCATCAAGATACATTAAAAGTTCGCTGGAATCAGAAAGCATGGGTGGGAAAACAATTCCCCGGTTTTTCCGCTGTTACTCTTGATGGAACACCGATCTCGTTTTCAGACTACCGAGGTAAATTGGTCCTTCTCGATTTCAGTGCGAAATGGTGTCCCTTCTGTGCTCCAGAAATTCCGTATATTAAAGAGGTATACAAAGAACATCACGACAAAGGATTAGAGGTTATTGGTGTGAGCCTGGATGAAAGCGAAGCGGAACTGCGAGAATTTACTGAGGAACATGAAATTCCGTGGCTCCAGATCTTTGATGGAAAAGGATGGAAAAGTGAACTTGCACAGTTTTTCGGTATTAACAGTGTCCCTTCACAGTGGCTTATTGACAGGAATGGAACGATCCTCTCTGTAGATACAAGAGGCGAACAACTTGGTCAACTCGTGAACTGGACTGAAGCTACGCGGGTTGGAAACGTAATCCCAGAATTCTCAGCAGTTGATGTAGAAGGAAATACTATTACTGCAGCTGCTTTACAAGGAAAAGTTGTCCTACTCCACTTTGGTTATACACATGAAGATGAACGCATAGGAATTGATACACTCTACAAAAAATATCACGAAAAGAGATTTGAGGTAATTGGTATCAATGTAGGCGGATGGGTAGATGAAAAGGCATTACGCGATGTTGTCCGAAGAAATAAATATAAAGGACACTTCATTTATGCCGATAATGATGAAAAGCACGCTGCACTAGCTGAACAGTTCGGACTAGGACACGGTTCAGGAAGTCGCAAAGTTGACCTGCCTGCTTTGATCCTTATTGATACCGAAGGAAAGGTCATTGAAGCACGCTCTGGAAAAGTCCATTCACCTGAAGTTTGGATAGCAAGAATGGAGAAACTCATTGCTACACACCTATAAAGAATGTATAGATATTTCAGATTACTCAATTTACTATAGTTTGGACAGTTTTTCCAAGCATGAGTTGATAAGAAAATGATTCACCGCTTATCTTACCAAATCAAGATACAACAAACAAAACGGAAACCCTCTTTGCTCCAGCGGAGCAATATGTTTATAGCTACATTGTCAACCGACATCTCCGCTCCAGCGGAGATGTCGGTTCCAACACATAGCACTCCGCTGAAGTGCAGTATTTTCTCCAGTTTCACGAATATGCGAAATACATAGAAAAATAGAAATACCTTTGAAAACCAACTTATACCAATTCAAATAAATCTTGTCTCATTAAGGAATTCTAATGTTTACTGGCAGGGGGTTACTCTCTTCGGTAGGAGCGACCTCCCGGTCGCGACCGTGAGATCGCTCCTACCAGATTTCCGCTGATAATGAGACATTAGCAACGGAAAATGGTATTATTTAGAAATGGTATAACAAACGGAATATGTCCAAACTATTGTCAATTTAGGAGAACAATTATAATGGATAAATACGATTCAACAGATTTCTGGTATACCTTCATAAACTCACTCTATAACGAAGGTCTTTCATCGGGTATTGGGGGATTGGAGATGGACGAGGAAACGCAGGAAAAACTCCTCGCCGATTTCAAAGCAAAGATTGAAGCGGGAATTACTGACGGTGAAACAGCACTCCCCCCAAGCCTGTCAGACTATTGTTGGCGTTTCCCAAAGGAGATGTTACCAAAACTACAGGCTTTAGCTGAAGGTTTCCTTGACACTGATCCTGATAATGGACCAGCAGCCGTGCTATTGGCAACTGTTGTCTATACGGAGTTGAACGGTATTGAGTCATTACCTTTTGTAGAAAAAGCATTAACACTCGTACCGAAAGATCCATGCTTGAATTTGCTTCTGATTTACAAGTTCAGGAGAAACTACGGCGCTGCCAATCTTGTAGATATGCAACTCAGTATTCTCACTGTGCTTGAAAATGTATTTGAGTGGGGAAAAAAACAAGACAATTCGGCACGTTTTCAAGATGTAAGTTTTTTCTATTTGCGGCAGAGAGTAACTCCTTATACAGTTTATGCAAGTGTGAAAGCAATTGAAGCACGATGGAAAAAGAGAGAAAAAGTCAAAGTCGTTGAAAAATGCAAAGAAGCAATAGAAAAATGTCGTACTTTGATATACGCGGAACAGGCACTGTTTCATAAAGATGCAATTCATGCGGCAGAAGAACAACCACTCATAGTTGATGAATCACCCGATAGTGTCAATTTTTGGGAAGCATTCCTTGATTCACTGATAGACCGTGGTATCTCAACCCCAAGATGGGTACTTACCGTGAAAGTTCAAAATCAACTGCTGAAATACTTCAAAACGAGAATAGAAGAAGGTGTTACTGATGGACTAACGACATTGCCATCTGAACTTTCTGAGTATGTTGCACTCTTTCCTAAAGCAATACATTTGGAACTTCGAGAATTCGCTGAAGAAATGCTTGAAAAACAGCCTGAGAACGGTGCTGCAGCAAAAGTGTTAGCCATCATTGTGGAAAAGAATGAGAATCTACTTCAGTTAGGAAATCCATTTCTTGAACAAGCAGTGCAGTTAGTACCGAACGACCCAGAAATCTGCTTTTTTGTGTTGAGCTGTAACAGGGATTTTGATGAGTTGTCGTTACTGGAAAAATTGTTTGATAGGGCACAATCGCATAGTAAAACTGAATTGTCCAATTGGTTGAAAAAACTTTACAAAAATGTAGGTACAACCCCTTGTCATTTCTATCGTAATCTAATGAAAAAGCCAGATGAAAACGCTGAGTTGATTGAACGTTATAAGCTGCTGATTGACCAAGCAAAACAAGCTTTTCAGCAACGGCTTGAAGAAGAACCTGATAATTGGTATGCATTACGCGGACTCGGTGATATTTATGAAGCTTTAGGTGAAACCGAATTAGCACAAAAATATCCGTGGGAGTGTCATGCAGATATAGAGACTGTGTGGAATCAGAAAGCATGGGTTGGTAGAAAACTGCCCAATTTTTCAGCGGCTGCACTTGATGGTACACCAATATCTGGATCAGATTACCATGGCAAAATGTTGGTGCTAAATTTCTGTGCAAAGTGGTGTGGTTTCTGTGCACCAGAAATCCCACATCTCAAAAATGTCTATGAGAAACATCACGACAAAGGACTAGAGGTTATTGGTGTAAGCCTTGATGAAAACGAAGCAGTACTTCAAGAATATATCAAAGAGAATGACATACCGTGGCAACAGATTTATGATGGCAAAGGCTGGAACACAAAGCTTGCCCGGTATTTCGGTATCAATGGTCTCCCATCACAGTGGCTTATTGACAGGGATGGAACGATCCTCTCTGTAGATACAAGAAAAGAACAACTTGGTCAACTCGTGAACTGGACTGAAGCAACGCGGGTTGGAAACGTAATCCCAGAATTCTCAGCAGTTGATGTAGAAGGAAATACTATTACTGCAGCTGCTTTACAAGGAAAAGTTGTCCTACTCCACTTTGGTTATACACATGAAGATGAACGCATAGGAATTGATACACTCTACAAAAAATATCACGAAAAGAGATTTGAGGTAATTGGTATCAATGTAGGCGGATGGGTAGATGAAAAGGCATTACGCGATGTTGTCCGAAGAAATAAATATAAAGGACACTTCATTTATGCCGATAATGATGAAAAGCACGCTGCACCAGCTGAACAGTTCGGACTGGAACACGGTTCAGGAAGTCGCAAAGTTGACCTGCCTGCCTTTATCCTTATTGATACCGAAGGGAAGATCATTGAAACACGATCTGGACAAGTCCATTCACCTGAAGTTTGGATAGCAAGATTGGAAAAACTCATTGCTACACATCTCGGACTGTGATAGAATAGAAGGTAGGAGGTATAACCGTTATGGCATATTTTATTACTGACGAATGCATCGGATGTATACAGTGTTTAGACAATTGTCCAGTTGATGCAATCACTGGTGATCGCAATAAACTGCACATCATTGATCCAAACGTATGTATTGACTGTAGTGCATGTGGCATGGTGTGTCCTGTGGAAGCGATACGAGACCAGTTCGGCAAAGTGTGCAAGTTTATTCCGCGCCCCACATATCGTCCCAAAGCCGTTATCTATGAGGAACTTTGTTCTGGATGTGACTTCTGTGTGCTAATCTGTCCGTGGGATTGCCTTGAAATCGTAGACCCAATTACCAATGAACCCGCCGACAGTTTCTTTGGTGTGTGTGAACTTGTGAAACCAGCAGACTGTGTCGGTTGCTTGCTATGTGAAGAAGTTTGTATCAAAGATGCAATTCGGGTTGAATCACCTATTTTATTGGAACTCGCTGAAGCCGCAGATTGAGAACTGCTTTTATTCTAATGTAGCACAATCTTTTAGATTGTGCAGGTGAGCGCGCATACTGGAAATGGACGCTACAAAATATAGACTAATTATCAGCATTTTTGATTAGAGATGGTGTTTCTAGGTCTAAGTCTTATCCGTAGCAGCTTGGGTTATTCTAATCTGACTCCAGAATGGGTATAACGTTGTGTTGTACCTCATCTCCCATACCCGGATAGGTTTTACCCCGAATCCACATGGGCGGTCGTTTCTTGTTCACAGCCTCTGGACGCGTCCATTCTGCTTTTGCATTGATATAATGGGCTACGTTCGCGCGTCTGAAACGCTCACTGTGGTTATCAGTGCTTTTGTGTAGGACTTGGCTATTAAACCAGACTACTCCTCCTCCGGGGACTTCAACCGCAATACCATCTTCATCTCGAGCCCCTTCCGCCCGTCGAAACTCTCCTTGCTGCGAACCTTCAAGTTCCAAGTGGTCACGTACTACACCTTTGTGGCTGCCAGGGATAACATATAAACATCCGTTTTCTTTATCCGCATCATCTATTGCTGTCCATGTAGCGACTGTCGTACCGGTTTTGTACTGATGATTGAAATACCATTTATCTTGATGCCACGGGAATCCAAGACCAATTCTGGGTGGTTTCCAAATATACAGATTATTGAGACCGAGAATATCAGGACCGAGGATATCAACAACAGGATCAGTCAAACGCGGATCACGTGTTCGTGCAAGGAATTCTTCACAATTACAACTCACATATTGGATATTGTGCATTGCATAGATACCTTTTGCATCGGCTTTTCCATCTATAACTAACGCGTTTTTAAAGATATGATAGTCTGGGAAGGAACGTTTTTCATCAACGACGTCATCAGCAATTTGTGCTAATATATCGTTTTCTTCTTTTGAAAAAACGTTTAATCGGACAAAGTATCCATTTTCGTTCCACTGTGCCAGTTCGTCTGCAGTCAGTTTATGCGTTCGTTCCTCAGGTGTTACCGTTGTGTTCACAGATTCTCCCGTTATGTTATATTGGACATGGTTTATAGTAGATTTTAGAATTATTATTACACTTTCAGGTGTAGGAGGGAACTCCGATACCCGACTATCAAGACGTTCAGTCGCGATTCGGAGATCGCTCCTACAGAAAAAGTGTAAATTTAATTGTATCTTTCACTATAACTATTCTGTGTAAGTCCTTATAAATGAAGATACCCCCGACGAGATTTGAACTCGTGTCGCCGCCGTGAAAGGGCGGTGTCCTTGGCCAGGCTAGACGACGGGGGCGTAATAATTAGGTGAGCCGTACAGGGATCGAACCTGTGACCCTCTGATTAAAAGTCAGATGCTCTACCAGCTGAGCTAACGGCTCAAATTCACAATATATTATAATACACGCTTTCTTGGCAAATGTCAAGTTAAAATCAGGATTATTCAGTTTTCCTAATTTTTGGATTTTTCAAAAAAGAAACCCCGCGGTAGGAGCGACCTCACGGTCGCGATTTTCTCAGGAGATAGCTAAAATGCCAAAAACTGAATAACCCTGAATTAAAATGCAAGAATAGGTGTGTAAAGTTTTTGTAGAAACCCTGATATTATAGTAGATTTTAGAATTATTTTTACACTTTCAGGTGTAGGAGGGAACTCCGATACCCATAGGCGTCAATTTAAGGATTTTGACCTCTTGTGGGAGGGGTTTTCAACCCCGAATTTATGCGCTTTTTCTCTCAAATCGGGGTTGAAAACCCCTCCCACAAGAGAAATGACAACAATATGTTCTTAAATTGACGCCTATGAGGAGGGAACTCCGATACCCGACTGTACGAGGGAACTCCGATACCCGACTATCAAGACGTTCAGTCGCGATTCGGAGATCGCTCCTACAGAACAAGTGTAAACTTAATTGTATCAGGACTTACGCACCCAACGGTAGGCGCGCTTTGTAGGCGGGGAATGCCAAAAGGCATTCATACCGTTGATTTCTTGATTTGGTGCTTTGTAAGCGCGCCCCGAACTCACCCGCAATCCCCTGCAGGCGGGGAATGCCATACGCGCATTCATACCGTTGATTTGGTGCTTTGTAAGCACGCCCCCCAACTGCAATCCCCTGCAGGCGGGGAATGCCATACGCGCATTCATACCGTTGATTTGGTGCTTTGTAAGCGCGCCCAAACTCACCCGCACTCACCTGCTGGCGGGGAATGCCATACGCGCATTCATACCGTTGATTTGGTGCTTTGTAAGCGCGCCCAAACTCAGCCGCACTCACCTGCAGGCGGGGAATGCCATACGCGCATTCATACCGTTGATTTGGTGCTTTGTAAGCGCGCCGTTCCCAATAGGAGGGAAACCTTTAAATCCCGATTTTCTCACTCAAGGTAGGCGGGGAATGCCTAAATGGCATTCATACCGTTGATTTCGCCCTACAATGGAGAGTGGGATGTTTGTGCAAAAACTTTACACACCCTGCAAGAATTTGGTGCAAGTACAGCGAAATAAGCTATATTGCAATACACCTACCAGAGCGGGTCACCGAGTTGTACGATCTGATCTCTATCCGGACCGACAGAGATGATTGGGATTGGCACATTAAGATAATCAGCAACGTATTTTATGTAGTCTCTTGTTCGTTGCGGAATATCATCTGCGGATCGTGCTTCAGTCAACGGTTGTTGCCAACCGGGCAGTGTTTCATATACCGGCTCACATTCTTCCAAAACTTTCAGGCTGCTTGGGAAGGTCGTTGTTTGATTGCCTTTATAGCGGTATGCGACACAGACCTGTAGGTCAGTAAGCGTATCAAACACATCAAGTTTTGTAAGAGCGATGGCGGTTAATCCGTTAATTTGCGTTGCATATCGGAGTGCCACAAGGTCAAGCCAACCGCATCTTCTCGGTCTCTGTGTAGTTGCTCCGTATTCCTTACCGATATCTCGAATATGTTCATCCAAGTCGGGTGGCATTTCAGTGGGGAATGGTCCGCCGCCAACTCGTGTTACATACGCTTTTGAAACACCCATTACATTTTCTATGACCTTTGGACCTATACCGAGACCTGTGCATACTGCGCCTGCTGTGCAGTTAGACGATGTAACATAAGGGTATGTCCCGAAATCAATGTCCAGCATCGTTCCCTGTGCACCTTCAAACAAAATCCTTTTGTCTGCAGCGAGGACTTCGTGCATATATGCGACCGTGTCTGTAATGTATGGCGTAATTCGCTCCGCATATTTATAGAATGTTTCCACAAGTGAATGCCGAGTGACATCCCCAATCTTGAGTGCGTCTGCTTTGGTCTCAAGGTTGTAATCAAGTTTCTTTTGGAAATGGTCAAACTCCAGCAGATCACCGACGCGAATACCTGCATGCCTGTTCATTTTATCGGAGTAGGTCGGTCCAATGCCGCGTGATGTCGTCCCGATTTTCGTTGAACTTCCCATCTGTTCCCACTGCTCAACCATTTTGTGGTAAGGCATGATAAGGTGTGCCCGGTCACTGATCTTCAGATTTTCGCTACTGACTTCAACACCTTGTGCTTCCAGTCCATCAATCTCGCGTAAGAGGGTTTCCAAATTGATCACCAAACCATTACCGATAACGTTCACGGTGTTTGGTCTGAGAATACCGGATGGAATCAGATGAAGAATGAAGGTTTTATCACCAAGGACGATAGTGTGTCCGGCATTATCACCGCCTTGATAACGTGCGACGACATCTGCGTGTTCAGCGAACACATCGGTGAGTTTTCCTTTGCTCTCATCGCCCCATTGTGCACCTAAGATAACAATGTTTGACATACAAATCCTAACTGATTAAGCGTCGTGAATCGGAGAACGCTTCTACTCTGTTGTTCAAGCTTAAATATGGGTTATAGATCGCGACCGGGAGGCCGCTCCTACAGAAGAATAAGTCCTGATTCGGAGGTAGTTCCTAATAAAAAGGTCGCGATACGGAGATTGTTCTTGCAGAAGAGCATTAACGTTTTGAGAATTGGAAACGTGCGCGTGCACCTTTTTGTCCAAATTTCTTTCGCTCAACCATCCGTGAGTCGCGTGTTAGAAATCCGCCCTTTTTCAATGGCGGTTTCAACGACTCGTCTGCTTTCACGAGCGCGCGTGCAAGACCATGCGAAATAGCACCAGCTTGCCCTGTATTGCCACCGCCACGGACATTCACATGGACAGCGAATTCACCTGTACGCTCAACGTGCTCAATTGGACGGCGTGCAACCTGTATATGGTCAGAACGGTCGAAATAATCCTCAATAGGTTTCTTGTTGACAACAATGCCGCCTTCACCTCCGGGTATGATTCGTACGCGTGCGACTGATGTTTTACGTCTACCGGTTCCCCAATATTGTTCAATTGCCATATTATTCCTCAACTGTTAGAAAGTTAAAACTTCTGGTTCTTGTGCTTGGTGCGGATGGTTCGGACCTTTGTAAACTCGTAACCCCTTCATCAACTTTGCGCCGAGACTGTTCTTGGGTATCATGCCTTTGACAGCAGCAGTGATAATAAACGCTGGGTTGCGCTCCATCTGTTCGTTATAGGTTCTATATCTATCACCACCGGGATACCCACTATAACGGAAATATGTTTTCTGTTCACCCTTATTTCCAGTGACAACGACCTTCTCTGCGTTAATCACAGCAACACGGTACCCTAAATCGGCATGCGGTGTGAAACTGGGGTCGTGTTTTCCTCTGAGTACTTGTGCAATTCGGGACGCTAAACGTCCAAGCACCTGTCCTTCCGCATCTACGATATACCACTTAACCTGTTTATCGTCTTTAGGGAAGTAGGTTTTTGTTTTCAATACCATAATTCTTGACCTTCTCTGAAAATACTTGTATTCCTGATGTTTTCTGTTTTCACGTATAATTGTATTATACTATATAAAGTTTGTGTTGTCAAAATTAATTAAGGTAAAGTTATTTTCTTTTAGTAGCTTTTGCAGATATTTATAACATTCGTGAATTAGATGCGTAGGTCGGGTAGAGCGATAGCGAAACCCATAGGTGTCAACTTAAGAAAATATTGTTGGCATATTCTCTTGTGGGAGGGGTTTGTAACCCCGATTTGATAGGTGTCAACTTAAGAAAATATTGTTGGCATATTCTCTTGTGGGAGGGGTTTGTAACCCCGATTTGATAGGTGTCAACTTAAGAAAATATTGTTGGCATATTCTCTTGTGGGAGGGGTTTGTAACCCCGATTTGATAGGTGTCAACTTAAGAAAATATTGTTGGCATATTCTCTTGTGGGAGGGGTTTGTAACCCCGATTTGAGTGGAAATGAACATAAAATCGGGGTTGAAAACCCCTCCCACAAGAGGTCAGAATCCTTAAGTTGACACCTATGGGTAGAGCGATAGCGAAACCCGACATGTATTGATTGTAGTTGTCATGTCGGGTTTCGCTATCGCTCTACCCATAGGTGTCAACTTAGCGATTCATATTATTGTAGGAGGGAAACCTTGAAATCCCGATTTTCTCACTCAAGGTAGACGTGCTTTGTAAGCGCGCCCCCTAACTGCACTCACCTGCAGGCGTGTTTTGTAAGCGCGCCCCGCACTCACCCGCACTCAACTGCAGGCGTGCTTTGTAAGCGCGCCCCGCAACTGCAGACGTGCTTTGTAAGCGCGCACCTCAACTGCAGGCGTGCTTTGTAAGCGCGCCGTTGCCAATCCTGTGTTTATCGGCGCACTTACAAAGCACGCCTACCGAGATGGGGTATTTAGCACTTGACTTTTTCTTAAGTTGACACCTATGGGTTTCGCTATCGCTCTACCCGATCTTCGATATAAACTCTAAGTAACACCCATCAACTGTAACACCCATCAACTGATAATTCTTAAAACTGAATAACCCTGTAATTAAGGTATGAGGATACGTCCTCCACTGGCAATTATTGTCGCACCAGTTATATAACTGGCTTCCTCACTCAATAGGAATGCAATCACATTCGCCATCTCATCGGGGTTTCCGAGTCTACCAAGAGGTGTCGTAGAACGGAGTTGCTCCACCATGTCTGGTGATACCTCGCTTAGCATATCTGTGTCAATTGCCCCTGGTGCTACAGAATTGATGCGGATGTTGTGTTTTGCAAGCGGTTCACAACACGATTTTGTCAGTGAAATTATCCCTGCTTTTGCAGCTGCATAAGGCAATTGATCGGGACGTACTGCTAACGCTGCTATTGACGACACATTGACAATCCGTCCGAACTTCCTTTCTATCATGCCATCCTTCACTGCCCATAGTACATTGAACGGTCCTGTAAGATTGATAGAGATGATTCGGTCCCAGTGTTCTGGTTTCAGTTCATCAAAGGTCACATCACCGACATTCCCCGCATTATTGACTAATAGATCAATTCTACCAAATTCTTTGTTCACCTCTGAAACCATTTTCTTTACAGCGTCTCTGTCCGCGATTTCGGCTTGGATAGGTAATGCTTTTTGTTGGTATTCACGTTTAATTTCAGCGCAGACATTCTCTGCCTTATCAGATGCTCTGGAATAATGCACAGCAACTGATGCCCCTTCGCTTGCAAGTTTAAATGCAGTTGCTTTACCAATTCCGCGGCTTGCCCCGGTTACCAGAGCAACCTTTTTCTGAAATCGCATTCGTATTTTCTCCTATATTCCAAAGCGAATTTTGCCTTCCTGTAGAGAATATTTATTAACTAATCATTTTCGGGGATGCTTTCATCTACATCAGGTGTAACAGGATCGTCAATCTCAAGCATTCTGTACCATGATTCAAAATTGAGTTCGGATTGTCCCCACTGAAAATTGTAGTGAAATGAATATGGAACTGCATATCGAGTTTCAAAGAGTTTTTCTGAAACGGCGATTCTTTTACCATTGATGTGAAGATAGACATCAGCAACCGTTCGTTCTGCGTAGGTTCCGAAATCAGGATTCCGGATTTCTATTGTGAGTGGAAATTGGTCAATCTTAGATTGTTCAACGAGACTTCTTAGAAAATCCCTTGCTTCCAATCCTCGTTCCTTTGCCCGATCGCGTTCTTCTTCGGGATACTTACTCGATCTTCTTACTTCTGATGCATCAACATCTCTAAAACGAATATTTGTTAGGATATAGATTCCATCTTCACGTTTTTGTAGACCTGGCCAAGCATCAAAATCTGCAGGCATCGGTCCGGATTTATATTCGTGAAATAAGATCAACACTCTGTTTATCGTATCAGCATCGTAGACATCATCTATGTGAGCAATGCTTCCATAGTAGATAGGTTCACCTTCTTCGTATTCAATTTTTGAGAAGGTTTTACATGTGAAATAGATTGCAGTTTCATCTTCAGTGAGTGTACACTGATTATTGTTGTAATAGATTTTTTTGCCATAAACGTTTGCTTCGTCACAACTAATGAGTAATACGGCACAGAATATTGTGATGATTAACATTAGGTGATGACTAAAATGTTTTCGTTTATGGTAGATTCTATTCTTCATCGGTTATGTTTCCTCTACCGATACCCGCGCCTCCCATACCGAGGTAGGTGACTTGCAGTACTGTTCGTCCTAATCTACGTTTTGGTAGCGGACCAGTTTGTATTGACATAAGTTATACTCTTGCTTAGTCAACATACTATTGTAGGTTGAGATTCGGAGATCGCTCCTACAGAAGTCTTGTGTATTGTGTGTATTGTAGGAGGGAACTCCGATTCCCGACTACTTTTTAGACCCATCAATAAATACTTGACTAAGCACTCTTCACTTCAACGCACAAACTCGTTAGATGACACCGATGTCTTTTAAATGCTGCAACGAATTTGCGACCCGTGCCTTTGCACCTGCTTCATCAAGGTTTTCACCCTCAATTCCTTCCAATTCCATCGTGAAGGGACCATAGAAACCGACATCGTTCAATGTTTGGAATACTGCTTTGTAATCAACGACTCCTTCACCGAGTGCGGGAAAATGCCATGTCCGATAACCTCCGTTAGTATCCTTGAGATGAACAGCACCGACATAATCAACAATCTTCTGTACCTCTGTGACAGCGTCAATATTGTGATTATAGAAATAGACGTTACCAGTATCAAAGTTAACACGGATATTCGGATGGTTGACAGCTTTCATCGTTTCAAGGGCAATATCCCCATTGTGAATCAGATCTGGGTGTGTTTCTAAACAGACATTTACATCCAAAGGTTCGGCATTTTCTCCGATAGCGCGTAGTCGATCGTATACTGCGTTTCGGTCTGTTTCTCCCGCATGAACACTGGCAAAGATTACTTTCACGCCCATTTCATTTGCAACATTTAATGTTGGTTGGAAGTCCTCAACGACTGTCTCTGATTGGATGTCACACCTACCGAGTAGACTGGTAGCAGTAAGTCCATGCGATTTCAATTCGGCTTGTAACGCTTCAACACCGTCAGTCGAAGGGACACCGATTTCAACATTCGTCAAACCGATTTCGGCTAAGTGTGCATAAGCAGTCGCACCAAACTGTCTATAACTTCCTAAATTACATGCTATGATATTTTTCATTTAATCCTCCCGAGAATGATTGTAATAATCGTTTTGTTGATTCAAAATTATACCAATTCAAATAAATCTTGTCTCATTAAGGAATTCTAATGTTTACTGGCAGGGGGTTACTCTCTTCGGTAGGAGCGACCTCCCGGTCGCGAACGGGAGGTCGCTCCTACAAGATTTCCGCTGCTAATGAGACATTATCACATGAAAATGGTATTACTTTTCTAAAGACTGACAAATTTCAGACATACCGCTCCGCTGGAGCGGAATTAAGGAACTATTTTTTCTATAAACATATCGCTCTGCTGCAGGGTTATTCAGTTTTAGGAGCTTTCTGTTATTGAGATTTACTGAAAGTTAATACCCAAAAGAGGTTTCCTAACTGCACCTTATACATCAATTTTAGATTCTTGAAACATGAACATCGCTCTTTAGTCCCGACAAATGCCATACGGGGAATGCCTAAATGGCATTCATACCGTTGATTTGGCGCATTTGGCGTTGATTTGGTAGGGACGATATGTTTATAGAAAACGAATACACTCCACAACTCTTTAGTCCCGTAGGGACGATATGTTTATAGAAAACGAATACACTCCACAACTCTTTAGTCCCGTAGGGACGATATGTTTATAGAAAACGAATACACTCCACAACTCTTTAGTCCCGTAGGGACGATATGTTTATAGAAAACGAATACACTCCACAACTCTTTAGTCCCGTAGGGACGATATGTTTATAGAAAACGAATACACTCCACAACTCTTTAGTCCCGTAGGGACGATATGTTTATAGAAAACGAATACACTCCACAACTCTTTAGTCCCGTAGGGACGATATGTTTATAGAAAACGAATACACTCCACAACTCTTTAGTCCCGTAGGGACGATATGTTTTTTCTTCTATGCCGTTCCTACTGAACTCAAGAGAGTTAGATAATACCAATTCAAATAAATCTTGTCTCATTAAGGAATTCTAATGTTTACTGGCAGGGGGTTACTCTCTTCGGTAGGAGCGACCTCCCGGTCGCGACCGAGAGTCACTCCTACAAGATTTCCGCTGCTAATGAGACATTATCACATGAAAATGGTATAACATTTTTCTATAAACATGTCGTCCCTACGGGACTAAAGACACGGACAAGATGGCAACATATAAAATTAACGTCATAGCAAAAAATCATCAAAAATACCTAAAACAAAATAATCTTGGCTCCGCTGGAGCGAAAAAGAAGGTATTTTGAATACATGGTAGATTATAGATTTTACGGAATTTTACGTAGTATTGTATTACCTAAAAGGATTTCAAGTCCTAATAGCAGGGCAGCGGGAATTAGAAAATATGCTGCTAATTCCGTGTGTTCCGTATAGGTAATAACCTTAAATTTCGTTTTTTCAAGTTGGTCAATTTCTGCATAGACGTGTTTCAACGATTGCGAGTCTGTTGCGCGAAAATAACGTGCTTCCGTTGTATTTGAAATCAGTTTGAGTGTTGCTTCATCCAGATATGTTAGAATATCTGTATACCGTTTCCCGAAAGTTGTATCTTCGTAGGGGATGCGTGTTCCGCCTTCCTTTCCTAACCCGATAGTATAAACCCGAATATTGAAGGACTTAGCCAACATTGCAGCAGTTTCGGGGTCAATTGTTCCTGCGTTGTTTTCACCATCAGTCAACAAGATGACGATCTTGGTTTTGGTGTCTGATGTTCGCAAGCGGTGCGTTGTCGTAGCGATTGCGTCACCGATAGCAGTGCCTTGTTGCAGCTGCCCACCCATTTCAACTTCAACATTTTCGAGTAATCCAATTAAGACCGAATAATCCATTGTAAGTGGACATAAAGTGAAACTTTCACCAGAGAATACGACCAATCCAATTCGGTCATTTTGTCGCAGTTTTAGAAAATCACGAATAACCGATTTTGCTGTTTGTAGCCGGTTTGTATCTTTTGCATCTTCCGCTCGCATGCTATCAGAGACATCCAGTGCTAAGAAGATATTGATACCTTCGGCAAAGCGGTGTTGTTGACTTTGAGAGAGTTGTGGTCGTGCAAGAACAAAAATGAGAAGTGCTATGACGACGAATCTTGTTATCTTCAGCATCGGTAGCAGCTTAACAGCATAAGTTCGCGGTAGTTGTCGGACAGCATCAATATTTGAGAAGCGGATGACAGGTAGTTTACCCCGTTTATGTTGACTCCATAGATATATTGCTAATAGCGGTAAGAGTATATATAGACTGAGGAAAATTGGAGATGCAAGAAACATTATTGTAGTATCCTATCAGACCAATGCAAAGATTTGCCTTTATTTTGTGAAGCCGTTATACTTAATGCCCAGTATATACAAATGCCGATACCGACTGTATTGAAGAGTAGGAACGTTACCCAGTCAACGTGTGGTATTTCGGTTGCCATATAATAGGGAACAAAACCGAATATGACAGCAAGCGGTCTTAGTCTACCAGCAAGGAGTGTACTTCCAAGCGTATAAAAGATTGCTGCCTTACCGCATAACGCCACCGGCACTATTAGGCACAGACTCAGTATCAATAACGGAAATCCTACGATTGAAAGTATCATCACCCAGAAAAATACTGGAATAAGAACAAACATGAGGAGACTGAATAGGATGCTACTGATTGGTCGGGTTGTCAACATGGTACTGATTGCATTTATTGGTCTTGGAAATGCCAATGCGATCAGCAGATATACGACTAATAACAACCCGAATTTTATGGATGTTAATTGAAAGTTTCTATGTTTACTGATGTCCCATATTGTCTGCGGGTGCATTAGCACGTGTGCTGCGGCGGGTAGGATTCTCCAGTGATTGCTGACACGGTAGTTTTCAAGTGATTCAAGGTTTCCTGAGATATTCCCTCCGATGACATGTATCATCCCTTTGACATGTGCGTTCGGTCCGAGTTCAACATCTCCTCCGATGATGAGAACGTTCCCAGTGACTGTGCCTTGTATCTTAGCATCACCAGCAAGCATGATGAGCGTAGTAACGACCTCATCCGTATGCAACTGATGATCGTTTACGAGTTTGAAAATCCTGCGTTTACCTTTCCACTTTGAAGGTGTTTGTTCGGTAGAATCATTTTGTTGTTCAACTTCTGTTCCATTTTGTTGTGGATTTGCATCATCTGTAGTAGTGACTTCAGGGTTAATAGGGGAATGTTCTTCGGTATCCTGGTTTTCAGTGTCTACGGTTTCTTCATCTTGTGCTGATGGAGTAACAGGATCAGGATTTTGTTTGGTGTTATCTTCTTGTATAGCAGGCGATTGCTGCGGCGCAAGCGGATCTTCTAACTGTGCAAACACCGGCTGTACCGTCAATACTAATATTATAATTAATGCTATTTGCTTTATGTTCATCAATCTTCGGGCATTCCTCCCAATCCTTTAGGTTTGGGAGGAATGCCCGCTCTTTTTTTCTTGACAAATATATGTCAATATCTTAAACTACTATCAGCATAGGTGGTAGAGAATACGATCCACGTCTCCTGACGTGGTCTCTACCACAACCAAATCGTATTGGGAACTATGCTGGAGTAAACTATGCGAACCTATAAATATAAGATACGCAACCATTCTAAAAACAAACGCTTGGGCAACCTGCTTGACGATCTCGCTGATGTCCACAACCACTTTCTGCGTTTGGAAAAACGTTATTACCGCAGATATGGTAAATATGCTGGCAGGTATAGACTGCAACCGCATCTTACCAAGTTGTTGAAACGGACTAAAAAACACTGGGCATGGATACCACGTGACACTTTGGATGCTGCGATTATCCGTATCCATGACGCATACCAACGTTTCTTTGCGTGTCAAGGCGGACTTCCTAAATTCAAGCGCAAACATCGTTATCGTTCTGCCAAATTCCAAACAGGCTATAAACTTGAAAATGGACGTGTGCGTATCTCCTTTAAATCGTGGGACGAACCCACACAATCTCTGAAGTTTGACAAACGCAGGTTTTCTTTTTACCAACACCGACACTGGCACGGAAATGTCCGCTATATCCAGATACTCCGTGATAGTGCAGGTGAATACTGGCTTTATATCGTCACAGATGATACTTCTACCGAACCTATGCAACAAACAGGTGAGAGCGTGGGTATAGACTTCGGACTGAAAACATTTTTGACTTTGAGTAATGGTGAAAAAATAACCGCACCTGAATTCTTGAAAAAAACCTTGAAACACCTCCGCAAACTGAATAAAGCCGTGAGTCGTAAAATCAAAGGTTCTAATAACTGGTATCGTGCTATCAGAATACTCGCAAGGCTCCACATCAAAATCAATAACCAACGGCTTGATTGGCAATGGAAAATCGCTACAGACCTTTGCAGACGTTTTGATACTATCGTCACTGAAACGTTGAACCTTGATGGTATGAAGCGACTCTGGGGACGAAAAATTAGTGACCTTGCGTTTTATCAGTTTATTCAAGTGTTGGAATTCAAGTGTTTCAAACATACTAAAACTTTCCTTCAAGTCCGGCAATGGACACCTACAACAAAAACATGTAGCACCTGCGGACACTCTAATAAAAACCTTTGTCTCAATGATAGACAGTGGATATGTCAAAACTGCAATGCTGAACACGATAGAGACATAAACGCTGCTATCAATATCTTGCGGGCTGCTTATGATCCCGTTGTGGAGCAGATGTAAGACCTTAGAAATAAGGCTAACTGCTACGAAGCACAAGTCCCTACCTTTAGGTAGTGGGTGCTATGACTGTCTCGTATTTATTGAAAGGGTCTACCCTTAGTATTTTGATATTATTTCCATCTATTATAGACAGAATGATGGCTAATGTCAATTCTTTTTGGCGTTCTCCGGAATTCGAGGGTTACAAGGTTTTTTGTCTGAACCAGGATTTACATGATTTACAGATTTTCAGGATAAGACATTTGCATTAGGTTTTGTTCAAAGTATAAGCGTTTTTTGTATTGCGATTTTTTTGTCTGAAGCAGGATTTACAAATCAAGAAATCAACGGTATGAATGCTATATAGCATTCCCCGGGTATGAATCATGGCGAATGCCACACGCGCATTCCCCGGGATTACCAGATTTTCAGGATTTACCTCATCAAGGGTTTTTGATGTGTGCATTTCGAGCCATACATGATTCAGAAATCGGGGTTGAAAACCCCTCCCACAAGAGAGTTGTATCGAGGTTGGAAACCCCCTCCCACAAGAGATACCTTTCCCACAAGAAATGTAAGTGACAATTGAATGCCTCTGGTGCATTTAGCAGGGTTATTCAGTTGCTGGCATCTTAGTTGTTTCCTGAGAAAATCGCAACCGGGAGGTCGCTTCTACCGTGTGGTTTCTTTTTTAAGAATCCAAAAATTTGGAAACTAAATAACCCTGTGCATTTGCAGGGTTATTTAGTTTTAAGTATTATCAGTTAATGGGTGTTACTTAAAGTTTATATCGTAGGTCGGGCAGAGCGTATGCGAAACCCAACATGTATTGATTTTGTCTATCATGTCGGGTTTCGCATACGCTCTACCCATAGGTGTCAACTTAAGGATTCTGACCTCTTGTGGGAGGGGTTTGCAACCCCGATTTTATGTTCATTTCCACTCAAATCGGGGTTACAAACCCCTCCCACAAGAGAATATGCCAACACTTTTTTCTTAAGTTGACACCTATGGGTTTCGCATACGCTCTACCCGACCTACGATATAAAATCACGAATGTTATAAATATCTGCCAAAATATCTAAAACTGAATAACCCTGTGCATTTAGGGTTTTACTTGACATATATGCCAAGATTTGTTAAGATATAAGCATATTTGACGCATATAACTTGCGATGTATCGCACAAAATCACAACTGATGAGGAGAAGAAATTATGAATTTCAAACTTGAAGAAATAGATGGTTTGGAGGAAGAAACACCGTTAGAACTTGAAGAAGAAAAGGACGACGATCTCACTGACGATGATGAGATGGATCCCCTCGGTGTGGAAGCAAGTGATGACGATGAATCTCCTGATGCACCTTCTTATGAACCTGATGAGCCTGATGAACCTGATGAACCTGATGAGCCTGATGAACCTGTAGATACAGCCTACGATTATGATGAAGAGGATGAAGATTCTGGGTTGTTAGTTTTAGAGCCGCAGCGTGTAGAAGTGCCAGCATTTAACGCACAAGAAGAGAATAATTTCGCTTATTCGGAAGCTGTTAGAGCCTACTATGAAGAGAGAAACTATGAACAGGCAATCGAAAAATTTGATGAAGCTATAAAAAACGAGAAAAAGCAAAGGAAGGGTAAAAAGTCTGGGCCAAACGAAATCATTGCGAAATCAATGTATTGGCAGGGAGAGTCTTACGTCAAAACTCACGATTTTTCAAAAGCAATTAAGACTTTTGAATCACTTGTAAAAACATGTAAAGAACATTACTTGACTGTATCAGCGCAACGTCGCGCGGAAATCTTGAAAGCGAAACACTCTTAATCTAACCCGAATTGATACCTATTATTTGTTGGTGGGGTATCTAATCCGATTGACAACAGAAACATAAAAACAACGAGTTCTGAAGTCAATATTCATAAATCGGGGTTAGAAACCCTCCCACAAAAGTATTCTGAAAGTAGGTGGCAACTTAGGTTAATCTATAGAAAGGAAAAACGAAATTTGTGGATACATTGAAAAATCATCTTTTACAGAAAGCGACAAACTTACGAATTCATTCTATACTTTCAACATCAGAAGCGGGATCTGGACATCCAACGACCTGTCTTTCAGCAGCGGATATTGTCTCTGCTCTGTTTTTTCATGCAATGCGTTACGACACGGAAAATGCGCAAAATCCAAACAACGATAGGTTTATCTTATCAAAAGGACACGCTGCTCCGCTTCTCTATGCTGCGTATGCCGAAGCAGGTATTATTCCAGTAGACGATCTGAAGACATTACGAGAAATTGACAGCATTCTTGAGGGACATCCAACGCCACGTTTTGAGTGGACTGAGGTAGCAACCGGTTCGTTAGGACAAGGACTATCCCTCGGTTTAGGGATGGCACTCAATGGCAAATACTTGGACAAATCGGACTATCGTGTGTATGTGCTACTTGGTGATGGTGAAACCGCTGAGGGCGGAGTCTGGGAAGCAGCTGCGCTTGCATCACATTATCAGTTGAACAACCTTATCGGAATTGTAGATGTAAATGGACTTGGACAGAGTCAACGCACTATGTATGATTTTGATATTGACACCTATTGCGAGCGTTTTGAGGCGTTCGGATGGCAGACGATTGGTATTGATGGGCATGACTTTGATGAAATCCTACCTGCATTGGAACAAGCAAAAAGTTCAACCGACAAACCCACAATGATTGTTGCGAAGACATACAAAGGGAAGGGTGTTTCGTTCTTGGCAAATGAAGATAATTGGCACGGCAAGGCGATACCCAAGGGTGAGGAACTTGACAAAGCATTAGCCGAACTCGGTCCCTTGACCACAGATGATTCTGTTCAGATAGCCGTGCCGAAACCGATTGACATTCAGTCTGCGACACCGACAGCATGTGAACCTCCGAATTATCAGTCTGATGATGAGGTAGCGACGCGCGGGGGTTATGGTATTGGTCTTGCGAAACTCGGTACGGCGAATCCGAATGTCGTTGCTTTGGATGGTGATACCAAGAATTCTACTTATGCGGAACAGTTTATGCACCTGCATCCAGACCGATTTTTTGAGATGTTCATTGCAGAACAGAACTTGGTCGGTGCGGGAATCGGTTTGTCAAAACGTGGTAAGATACCATTTGTTTCTACGTTTGCTGCCTTTTTATCACGCGCTTATGATCATATACGTATGTCAGCGATTTCACAAGCGAATATAAAATATGCGGGGTCACACTGCGGTGTATCTATTGGCGAAGATGGTCCTTCGCAGATGGGTTTGGAAGACCTTGCTATGTTCAGAGCGATTCCTGGTTCTGTGGTGCTGTATCCGAGTGATGCTGTTTCAGCGGAACGTCTCGTTGCTGTAGCTGCTGCCCATGAAGGCATTGTCTATATCCGCACTTCGCGTCCAAAAACTGCAATACTCTATGATACAGATGATGAGTTTCCCATCGGTGGAAGCAAGGTTGTGAAAAAGAGTGATGAAGATAGTGTGACTGTTGTTACGGCGGGTGTTACTCTTCATGAAGCTTTAAAAGCACATGAGATTCTTACCAACGAAGGTATCGCTATCCGTATTATTGACCTATATTCCATCAAACCGGTTGATGCTGAAGCACTGATTTCCGCTGCTGCCGAAACAAATAACACGATCATCACCGTTGAAGACCATTATCCTGAAGGGGGATTAGGTGATGCGGTGTTGGATGCTGTTGCGACGGGGGGTGTTCATGTCCATAAACTTGCAGTTACGGGAATTCCTCGTTCTGGTAAACCGGATGAATTGTTGGAACTTCACGGTATTAGCACAAACGCAATTGTGCAGAAGGTGAAGGAAGTTGTTTGATTTTTTGGAGCGGATGAATTTATATTATTTGGATTTAGGTTGAACATATTAGTTAATGTTGACTTTATAGGTTCTGTTCAGGTGATTTTAAGGGATGTGATATGGCAAGTTTTGATATTGCCTCAAAGAAGCAGATTGAAACAAATCCACTTGATTTTGTAAATCTCTGCTTTAGATTCAATACATCGGACATCACCGTTTTGGAGCTTGTTAACCCAGAACAACCAACCGTAGAAATACACCAGGCAGATACACTCATTAAAGTCCTATACAATGGAAATGAGGTTCTCGTACATTTTGAATTTCAAACTTCTGATAGTTATGACCCGGCAATGCCGCTACGGATGGCAGGTTATATTGTAAGAACAATAGAAGTGTATCGTTTACCAGTTTATTCAAATGTAATCTATCTACGACCGGATGCGGGCAAAAACGATCCAGGAAAATTTGAACAAAAACTTGAAAACCATAATATTTCAATTGAATACCAAGTGTTACGTTTAATTGATCTTGATGGACAAAAGATTCTTGATCAAAGGCATGTGGGTTTAATTCCCTTCACACCACTGATGAGACATCAGGTAGATAGTGTACAGTGGCTTCGTCAATGTGTTAGGGTCGCTGATAGTATTGATGTGCCGAACAAGGCAGCCTATCTGGGCAGCCTTGCTATATTGGGGAATTTAATCTACGATCCGCAAATTATTAAGGATATCATTATGGAGGAAACCATGCAACAACCTTCAATCGTTGAGTATATGGCACCACAAGCACATGAACAAGGTGTCATGAAAAGCACTCGCAAACATATTCTTGATGCATTGTCATTAAGATTCGGTGATGACATTGCGCAAATATATAAAGACAATATAGAGTCAATTAATGACTTGCAATATCTTGAATTGTTATTTCACGCTGCGATTCAAGTAGAAAAAATCGACGAATTCAAACAAGCACTGCATGAAAACGATGAATAAGATGATAAATTACTGTAAGGATTACTAAAGCATGCAACAAGCAATAGTTTGGATTGTTGTATTTGGTGTTATCGTTCTGGTAGGCATCGGCATGTTTTTTGCATTACGTGCTCAGCGCACTGCTCCTAAGACATATCCCGCTGACAAGGGACTAAAATATATTGATGTCTCCGAGTATCCACAGGAAATGCAAACACTTTACGACCTTTTTGCTAAGAAATGTAGCAAATGCCATACCGTTGCGCGTCCAATTAACTCTGTCTTTGCACCCGAAGAATGGCGAAAATATGTGCGTAAAATGATGCGAAAACCGGGTTCTGGACTCACCCCTAAAACAGCTGAACAGATAATCAAATTCTTAGTCTACGATGCACAACATCGGGAGAGAAAAACACCATGATGAAACTGATTCTGACTTCTTGTGTCCTATTGTCTCTTGTTGCCAGTTCACATGCGGTACCTGTCAAAAAACTTCAAATATTGATTGATAGTCAACCTATCGGATTCGACTCCGCACCAATACTCAAAAACAGCGATTGGCTTGTGCCAATAGAACCTATTTGCAAACAGTTGGAATTAAAGGTTGAGTATCCAGCTGGGGAAGATATGGTAGTTATCTGTGGCGGCGCAGCGTCTGAGTTGTGCGTACCACTACTGCTTGAAAAGGACGTATTCAACATTGATAACGTCACTTATGCTAAACTTGAAAACATCACTGAACCGTTCGGTTTTGGCATTTACAAAGCATCAAAAAACCAATTTGAGATTATCCGCCCTGAGCAATTCCCTCCTCAATTTACGCTTCCTGATCTTGATGATACCCCCAGACGTTTGCAGGATTTTCGTGGTAAGAAGACGCTTTTCTATATATGGGGATCGTGGTGAGGCTGTCGTGGACAACTGCCAGGATGGCAGAAGTTTTACGCAAAACATCGTGATAAACTCAACCTTGTTACTGTTGCAATTGATGCGCAAGGTGCGTCTGTAGTCCGACCTTGGCACGAAAAAGCCAACGCAGAATTCGTCACACTCGTCGATTCACAGAATATACTGGGTAACCTATACGACCTGAAAGCGATTCCCTTCGGTATGATGGTTGACGAAGCAGGACGAATGGTAAAACCGCCTTTCAGCATAAATGTTGCTAAGAAAGAGACAATTGCAATGCTGGAAAAATGGTTATCCGATCCCACCTATAACGCCATTTTACTCGGTAATGTTAAACCGAGAAAGAAATCCAAAAACCCAAAGATTGTTGAAGCCAATGCTCGCTTTCAACTCGGTCGGACCTTGTTAGAAATAGGGAAAACGGCGGAGGCGATGAAGGAGTGGCGAAAAGCTTTGGCTTTAGACCCGAAGAACTGGATTATCCACAAGCAGATTTGGGCAGTTGAACATCCCGATAAGTTTTATGATGGAAATGTTGACTACGGATGGCAAAAGACACAGTTAGAAGCAGAAAAAGAGAACGGAAATTAAATGTCAGTTTAGAGGAAGTCCGACTCATGCCGTCTGCACATCCTAGTTTGACGTGGAAAATGTCTCCAGATCCAGATTCAACGTATTTTTTTATCAAGAATCACGACAAAACCCCTACCTTTAGGTAGTGGGATGTAGTCGTGCTAAGTGCTTGTGTCAAGAAAAAACTTGATTTTTGGTTTAAACCATGAGATACTCATTATACCAGTTCAGTGTAGGTGCTACTAACACCTACACACCTTTAGTAGAGGGAACTGACGTCTTCATAGGACTGGAATATCATCATGCTAAAAACACATAAGATTGCATTGAATCCAAATAACAATCAACGCAAATGGTTTGCACAACAGTGTGGCTATGCGAGATTTGCATATAATCATGCATTAGCAGATTTCAAGTCTGCATTGGCAAATGATGAGTTCTTATCCGCTGCGAAGTTAAACACTCGATTTAATATTGCTAAGAAAGCACATGCTTGGACTAAAGATATGGATCAGGTTGTAACCAATAAAAGCATATTTGGTAACTTGTCTGCTGCGCTTGCGAATTGGGTTGGTAAGCGTGCAAGATTTCCGAAGTTCAAGAAGCGTGGCAAAAAGGACGCATTCACCACAAATAATCAATCTGTAGAAGTTGAAGGTAAGCGTATCAAACTTCCTAAGATTGGTTGGATTAGAATGTTTGAATCATTGCGTTTTGTGGGTAAGATTATGAAAGTGACGATCTCAAGGACAGCACATCGTTGGTTTGTATCTATCACCATAGAAACAGAGGACACCGAAGCAGTTGATAACTCAACGCACCCTGTGATTGGTATAGATGTAGGCATAAACACACTTGCCACATTGAGTGATGGCACGAAATATGATAATCCAAGACCCCTGAAACGATATGAAAAGAAGTTAGCAAGAGAACAACGTAGATTAAGTAGAAAAGTTTTCAAGTCTAACAACTGGTTCAAACAAAAACACAAGTTAGAACGTATCTACTATCGTATCGCTTGTATCCGAAACGATGCACATCATAAAGCAACTACAGAGATTGTCAACCTCGCATCTGTGATCGGTATTGAGACACTCAAGGTTACTAATATGCTGAAGAACAGAAACCTCGCAAAAGCATTGTCAGATACAGCATTAGGCAGTTTCCTGCTAAAACTCAAGACAAAAGCAGAAGTGCGCGGTATACCTGTCAAAGAAGCAGATATGTTCTTTGCAAGTAGTAAAACCTGTTCCGGTTGTGGACACAAAAAGAAAGACCTAACACTTTCAGAAAGAATGTATCACTGCAGTCAATGTGATATGTCTATAGATAGAGATGTCAACGCTGCAATAAACTTGAAACCAACTACGGTGGGACACACCGAAAGTCACGCCTGTGGAGTGCAAATAAGACCCAACGCTGTTCAGGAAAGGGCACGAGACACGGAAGCAGGAAAAGTCGTTTGGAAACAACTCAAACCGTTTCCAATATAAGAACTAAGAACCCCCATGCTTTAGCTTGGGGAGTATGTCAGTTGTAGTTCTGACTAACAGAATAAAAATTGTTATGCCATATAAGGAATGTGTAATTTCGTTTCAAACACTACAATGAGGAGAATCACGATGCAACACACTGATTATACTTCCGAAGTTGTTGCTATCCGAGGCAAAGAGATTTATCAGCAGCAGATTCGGGAAAAGGTTGAAGCAGAACACAAAGGTAAGTTCTTGTCCGTTGATATTGAGACTGGTGACTATGAAATTGATACAGATGATTTATCTCCAACAATGCGCCTGCTTGCTAAACGTCCTAATGCTCCTATTTACAGTTTACGGATTGGGTTCCGAGCTGCACATCGTATTGGTTCTAAAATTCCATCTACCACAAAATGATTACTGGAAAAGTTACAAATAATCTTGAAGTTGTTGTGGAATTGGTAATCATTGGTCTAAATCACAAAGAAACGATAGAATGTATTGTTGATACAGGATTCTCTGGTTATTTAGCTCTACCGAGTAGTTTAATTCAGCGTCTCAATCTCAGAAAAATTGATGACCAAGAGGTGGTCCTCGCTGATGGATCTACAGCAATCATGGAAAAATATCTTGTAAAAGTATTATGGCATGGAGAAGAACGTAGTGTATCAGCGTTAAGAGCAGACGGTGGTCCAATTTCTGGTATGTTTCTGCTTCATGGAAGTCGCGTAATTTTAGATGTTGTGGAAGATGGCGATGTGAGTATTGACGCGCTACCACAAATAAGCTGATTAATTACTGTAAGGATTACTAAGGCATGCAGCAAACAATAGTTTGGATTGTTGTATTAGGTGTTATCGTTCTGGTAGGCATCGGCATGTTTTTGTTATTACGTGCTCAGCGCACTGCTCCTAAGACATATCCCGCTGACAAGGGACTAAGCTATATTGATGTCTCCGAGTATCCACAGGAAATGCAAACACTTTACGACCTTTTTGCTAAGAAATGTAGCAAATGCCATACCGTTGCACGTCCAATTAACTCTGTCTTTGCACCCGAAGAATGGCGAAAATATGTGCGTAAAATGATGCGAAAACCTGGTTCTGGCCTCAACCCTAAAACTGCTGAACAGATAATCAAATTCTTAGTCTACGATGCACAACATCGGGAGAGAAAAACACCATGATGAAACTGATTCTGACTTCTTGTGTCCTATTGTCTCTTGTTGCCAGTTCCCATGCGGTACCTGTCAAAAAACTTCAAATATTGATTGATAGTCAACCTATCGGATTCGACTCCGCACCGATACTCAAAAACAGCGATTGGCTTGTGCCAATAGAACCTATTTGCAAACAGTTGGAATTAAAGGTTGAGTATCCAGCTGGGGAAGATATGGTAGTTATCTGTGGCGGCGCAGCGTCTGAGTTGTGCGTACCACTACTGCTTGAAAAGGACGTATTCAACATTGATAACGTCACTTATGCTAAACTTGAAAACATCACTGAACCGTTCGGTTTTGGCATTTACAAAGCATCAAAAAACCAATTTGAGATTATCCGCCCTGAGCAATTCCCTCCTCAATTTACGCTTCCTGATCTTGATGATACCCCCAGACGTTTGCAGGATTTTCGCGGTAAGAAGACGCTTTTCTATATATGGGGATCGTGGTGAGGCTGTCGTGGACAACTGCCAGGATGGCAGAAGTTTTACGCTAACCATCGTGATAAACTCAACCTTGTTACTGTTGCAATTGATGCGCAAGGTGCGTCTGTAGTCCGTCCTTGGCACGAAAAAGCCAACGCAGAATTCGTCACACTCGTCGATTCACAGAATATATTGGGTAACCTATACGACCTGAAAGCGATTCCCTTCGGCATGATGGTTGACGAAGCAGGACGAATGGTAAAACCGCCTTTCAGCATAAATGTTGCTAAGAAAGAGACAATTGCAATGCTGGAAAAATGGTTATCCGATCCCACCTATAACGCTACATTACTCGGCAGTGTGAAACCGAGAAAGAAATCCAAAAACCCAAAGATTGTTGAAGCCAATGCTCGCTTTCAACTCGGTCGGACCTTGTTAGAAATAGGGAAAACGGCGGAGGCAATGAAGGAGTGGCGAAAAGCTTTGGCTTTAGACCCGAAGAACTGGATTATCCACAAGCAGATTTGGGCAGTTGAACATCCCGATAAGTTTTATGATGGTAATGTTGACTACGGATGGCAAAAGGCACAGTTAGAAGCAGAAAAAGAGAACGGAAATTAAATATCGGTTTCAGGTTTATGGCGAATTACTGAAACGATTAGTCCCTTCTTCCGTAGGTCGGATAGAGGGACGAAACCCGTATTGGTGTAGGCAGATTCATTCACGATATCAGGTACTGGTTTATCCGTTTCACCGAAAGCGAAGTTAGCGACTTCATGGGGGCAAATCAAGCAGCAAAAATGAATTACTTGGTACAGGTTAATATCTTTACTTTGCAGCAATGGAGTCAAACCGTATTTATAACGTTGTTGCTATGCTTTGGTATCTCTACTGGATTCTGCCAAACACAAAATGTTGGCACAATTCAGGGGCAGGTAACACACAACCAGAATAACCCTCTCTCCGGATACACCGTTTCAGTAGTTTCGCAAACAGACAACATAACTTATGCTGCGAAAACCAATTCAGGTGGGCAGTTTGCCCTTAAAAACCTTTCTGTTGGTACTTGGGATGTGAAAGTGCGACACTACAGTACATTACTTGCGGAACGTAAAGTTAAGGTTACTGAAAAAACTGAAGTGAACGCAGATTTTGTGATTGAAGGGACAGGGGGTATTTCGGGATTTCTGCTTGATTCCGATAACAAACTTCCGCTGCCGATTTCTGGAGAGATAGAGGTCGGTCTCCTCATCCCTGACGATGAGTGGATAGATAGAACATACCAAGGAGAAATATCAAACGGGTATTTTGAAGTCAAAAATCTGTTATCGGGACGTTATGTGATTGTTGATGTTTTTGACGGTTATGTTTTTGCTGTGTCCGATTCGCCTGTGATTAAAGTATATCCGAGCAGTCATGTCGGGGGTGTGGAGGTGCTTTTGAAACCGGGGGCATCTCTCTCTGGTCGTTTTGTTGATGCTGAAAACGGTAAGCCTATCTCTGAAGTTGCTGTCAGTGTAGCATCGGAAAAGAGCGAAAGCATATATTCAGAAGGTCTTTTCTTGCATGATACGGAAACAGATGTAAACGGTGAATTCCGCATCACAGCACCGAACGACTCAGAAACCTATTATGCCTTTACAATGATTGCATCACATCCCCGCTATCAGACACACCGTTGGCGGCGGGATATGTCTCCTGAGAAAAATACATACAATTTAGGTGAGCTCACGTTCAACCCTTTCCTCTCATTGGCAGGCAGCGTTACTGCTTCAAAATCAAGGCAGACAGTGGACAAACTCAAGGTGCAGTTAAAAATGCACAACAAACCTGCTGACTTTTTTCGTGCAGGTGCGCAGCCTGAACACATTGTGCGAACTGACACGTCCGGCAATTTTCTCTTCACTGAACTGCATCCGATTGAATACAGTTTGACAATTTACCAAAATGATGTTATTATTGGACTCTTAGAGTCGGTCAATCCGCAAAGCAGAAAACACCTAAAAATCCGACTACAGCCACTGAAAATGTTACAAGGAACAGTTGTTGATACGCAGGAACGTCCGATTGCTGATGCACAACTCTACGCAATTCGGCGCAGCGAAAGTCCGCATGGACATGGTGCGATTCTTTCCGTGACACAAACGGATGCAAAAGGTGCTTTCCACATGCAACTGTTAGGGACAAAGCCACACCTTCTGTCTGTGGAAGCCTCCAAAAAAGGTTATCTTTCAAGAGTATATCCAAATGTTGAAATCGATCAGGAACCGATGGTTATTCCTCTACAAGAGGGATTTCAGATTAAGGGGCGTATTATATTTCCGCAGGATGTGTCGTCGGATGGATACTATCAAGTCAATGTCTTTCCAAAAGATACTAAAATGGCAATGACGTTGAACGCGCTTACACTGAACCGACCGCTGCTATCAAGGCGATATCCTCTCACGGAACCGACATTCATGTTGGATGGTCTTTTTGAAGAAGAATATACACTTTACATCACTGGGGACGGTGTTGCTGCGACAAAAACTGATGTGAAGGCATCAGCAAATAGGGATGAAATATTGATTGTCGCGGATAGACCAACAGTGGAAATAAAGGGACAGGTATTTTGGGCAGGGACGAACAAACCTGTGCATAACGCGTTAGTGTCGCGCTCTTGGTATCCGTGGGACTTGAGTCAATACGATATGTCCATGACCT
Organism: Candidatus Poribacteria bacterium; assembly: GCA_963663765.2. GTDB lineage: Bacteria > Poribacteria > WGA-4E > WGA-4E > WGA-3G > MSPOR6. The sequence continues at coordinate 1,763,077 of CAXXUA010000005.1, forward strand.
TAGATCGTTTTGAAACAGAAGCAGATGCTGAGGGGAAATTCTCGTTTTCAAATTTAACGCAAGGACGTTATCAGTTACAAATTCGTGCTGTTCAATCCACATTTGACAAGGAGACTCAGGCATATCAACGCGCATATATCCAGAAACTGGTTACAATGCCTGTCTGTAGTAATAACATCCAACGTATCTATCTTGGGAAAGCGGATGGCACACCATTTGCTACCGTATATCCACAAAAAAGTGAAACAGAATAAGGAGGTATATTGTCAGATTACGCATTGAGTCGCGCGGGAATATACGAAGATTATCCATAATCATGATTTATTTTGCTGATACGAATATTTTATTAAGTAAGAAGTTCTCTATTCTTGTGTAAGTGAAACCTTGGATGTTCTAATTCCTTCAGATGGCACCTTTATTGTAGGGGCGGGGGTTTCCCCGATCGATTGGTAGTTCGTTTACACGGGCAAGGCAACCCCGCCCCTACGATGTGTGTGAGGATTAGCTGGCTTTAATTGATGTCTATGTGGGTTTCACAGGCTCTATCCGACCTACGAATAATGCCAGATCATCATATAGAAATGGTATAATTAGCATGACACACACTTTGAAATTGTACATCACAATTATTATGCTCCTTTTCATACATGGCATCGTGTTTGCAGTTACTTGGCAAGATGACTTTGACCAAGTTACAGGGGATAACTGGCAACTGCAAGGCACAGATTCTCTGTGGCAGATTGAGGACGGAACACTAAAAGCAGGTATCCAGACTGAGAAGCAGTGGCGTACCTTATTTGAACTTTACCGATATAACGCATTCACCGGCCCTTATGATACCTTTACAATAACGTTGGAAAATATCGGTGCGTCAGGAGAAGTTCGATTTGGGATCGCACTCGGAAAGCATTTTTATAACGATGATGGGGAAATAGAGGAGACAGGTTATTATCTGTTTTTCACAAACGATATGCAAGCCTCACGGGATGGTAGAATATTTCTTGGTCCTGGGAAACGGTGGGACACTGACGTGCTTGATGAATTGTCTCTCCAGTTTGATGGTGGAAGGTTTCAGTTGTTCGGTGATGGAGAAACTCGTATGGATTTTACGGATGCCAACCTACCCAAAATTGATATTATCGGTTTTGTCCTCGTCGGCTATGTTACAGATAGGGTGAATACGGGTGAGGCATGGGTAGAAAAGATTACGATTTCTGGTCTTGCTGTGTCACCTAAAGAAAAATTAACGACTATTTGGGGACATCTTAAACGGGAATAGGGATTCAGAAAATATGTTGCGAAAGAATTTAGATCTGATTTTCAATGGATTATTGCTATTGATTGTATTGGGTATTGCGTTCTGGAGTACGTTTGCGAAAGCGAAGTTGAATTCAAACGAACGCGCGGAACCCTCTGCATCGGGTGCATACTATCGGACTCCCGGCAAAAATGGTAAGTGGTTCGGTTCCGAAATAAACTCATTAACGTTGTGTAAGGGTGTGCATAACCAATTTAACAATAGAGGATTTTTTGACATTACAGAAACGATTGAGAATGCCGTTGTGTCCAAGTCAAAAATCAATGGTGCTTTACATTGGTACCGGCGACAGAAATGGGTATTTGCAGACGAGAATACACCTTGGGGAACAAAAGAATCTATTATTACACTCCGTGATGACATGGGTTGGAGTGAAATCAGTCGTGGTACTGGCACCACGGGGTATCCTTGGAGCGGCATTGAAAGACATTGGCGGGACGACAACATTATCAGATCACAATCCTCTGTGATGGGATGGCGGCAGTATGCGCGTGGAAAAGATCGGTGGATATGTCCAATGTATTACAAAATTGGTGGGTGGCAAGGTGATAGCCTTGAGGTGCATTGCAAAACGCTTAAAACCTGGTTTCCACCTGACTGGAACGTCTTGGTACAGAGGAAAGGTGACTTCGGTTCACCCGTTGAGCGTAAACCTGGGGTCATCAGTCGGAAAGGGAAACGCACAAACCGTTGGTACGATTGTATCAAAATCCTGGACTCGAGCACCGAACGGTAGACGCGCTTTGTAAGCGTGCAGGCAACCAAAAAAAGTAGAATATTACATTATTTTCGTCATAATTCTTGATTATAGTAAAACCCATAATTATTTGCACATGCGGCACGGAACGCAGGGGTTGGGTAACCCAACCCCATAAGCGTCAATTTAAGGATTTTGACCTCTTGTGGGAGGGGTTTTCAACCCCGATTTTACGCGCTTTTCCTCTCAAATCGGGGTTGAAAACCCCTCCCACAAGAGAATATGCCAACACTTTTTTCTTAAGTTGACACCTATGGGGTTGGGTAACCCAACCCCATAAGCGTCAATTTAAGGATTTTGACCTCTTGTGGGAGGGGTTTTCAACCCCGATTTTACGCGCTTTTCCTCTCAAATCGGGGTTGAAAACCCCTCCCACAAGAGAATATGCCAACACTTTTTTCTTAAGTTGACACCTATGGGGTTGGGTAACCCAACCCCTACAAATGTATTATGTAAGATCCTATAGCGGAGTGTAAACATATTTTCGGATGCTACTATAAAACATGAAAACTGCGAAAGTCCTGAAAATCAATTGAATCTTATGTCAAACCGCGTATTATCAATATTCATATTAGTCTTTATCTGCAACACTATTTCCGTATCTGCTGAGATATGGACTGATGATTTCACTGTTGAGAATCCAGATGCATGGACGAAAGTTGGCAACAGTAGAGTATGGAAAGTCGTTGATGGATTTTTACGCGTTGAAGTCAATCGTGACTGGGGCGTTGAATACGATCTCTACCAACTTACTGCGTTCCCCGCACCCTACCGAGATTTTGCTATAAAGATAAAGGATTTTGGTGGAGACAAGTTGCGTTTCGGTTTGTGTGTTGGCAGGACGTTCCCTGATACACCCGAAGAAGATCCGTTCTTTTATGTGTTCTTTCCTGACGAAATTAGAACCAGACGATTTAATGGTAAAGGGAGTAGCCATCCTTTTCAAACTCGGTTGTCACGTGAACCTCGAACACGGTGGCATACGGATGTCTTGACTGAAATGGAATTGCATTTTAATTCGGGTCTATTTGTGCTTTTTGCTGACGGACAATTCCGGACGAAATTCCGTGACCGCAACTTCAATAAAATTGATATCCTCGGATTTGTCGTGGAAGGAATTACCATCGCTAATCAATGGGTCGGTGAGGGATGGGTGGATTCTTTCACGATTTCTGGACTAAACGTTTCGCCTGAGGTAAAAGTGACATCAATGTGGTCGCAGCTCAAGAGCAGATAATGCAAACCAATCAGAAAGCATCTCAGAGGAATAGTCATAACAACTCTGAACATAGAGTAGCGAAACAAATTCTGAAGGAATTGTTAACTGTCTGTATTTGGATCGTTGTTGGCGCCTTAACGCTCTGGGGTGCGGATGGGTTCGGACTCCTGTATTCCTCCTCCCCTTCTATTCCATATAACGTTTCTTCTCAAGTAGATTTTCCCGGAGTCTACCAAATATGGCAAAGTAATGATGCCGTTTTCGTGGACACCCGTTCCTCAGCAAGTTTCCGTCAAGGTCATATTCCCGGTGCAATTAATGTCCCCATCAATCGTGTTGTGCAGTATTTAGACCGCCTACCCACAGACAAAGAAACGCGTTTAATTACATATTGCGGAAGTATTGCATGTCCAAACGCTTTTCAACTGATGAACGTTTTGTTGGGTAAAGGCTACGTGAACGTTAGGTTTTTTCCACGTGGATTGCGAGATTGGCATGCAATGGGATACCCAATAGAAACAGAATGACACCTTTATCGTTGCTCATAACAGGAATAAGAATAATCCTTGGGTTCATCTTACTTTTGTCGGGTGTTGCTAAACTGACAGATATCAGTGCTTTTCTAACAAATGTAAATGCTTACCAGATACTACCGATAGGATTGGTAAAACCGATGAGTTTCTTATTGGTTTCTGCTGAGATTACGATTGGATCGGCATTGTGCATCGGCTATTTTTCGCGTGGTGCTGCTATCCTGTCGGCTTTTCTTTTTTTCATCTTCGCTGTTGTATTGGTAAATGTGTTGTGGCGAGATTTACCGATTGCTGATTGTGGATGTAGCAATTTTCTGTTTAGTTTCTTGGATGTCTTGGGATTGTCAATATCAGGAATACCGAACTGGAAGATGGTTTTTGCGGATGTGGTTTTGTCGGTGACAAGTATTGGTGTCGTTTGTTCATCACAGCAGGGGTATGGTCTGGAGTCGCTAATCCGAAACCTGCAAGATAGAAAAGACAATATCACGGATTGCTGGTGATCGCGTCGGCACGAAGGACTTCATAATAAGGTAAACACTCGGACAAAACAGTTTCTAATGCCTTTGGGAAAGGTTCGCGCTTTGGTTGGTATGGAGCAAATCCTTCACTACGATGCACATTATGATACCAATGCGGTGCCCACACTCCATCTGATGGGTGTCCCCCCTGTTCCCACGACAACATAGTCTCTTCAAACGGAAGTCCTAACCGATTACAAAGCGTTAACAGGACATGCTTCGGTGCAAGTAGCAGTTCTCGTGCATCCAATATAGGCGGAGATTGTCCTATCTCTTGCAATTGCAATAACAGATCTGCTTGTGTCTTTAAGCCAGTGTCCTTCAACATTGGAATGCCGATAACTTTTGTTAGGGAGGGAAGCATCTCTTTTGGATCGCGGATGAGGAAGATATTGACCGTTTCCCGCATGAAGTCCCTGTCTATTTCAACGAGATGGTGTGCCATTTGCTTCATAAAGAGGACAGGTTTTGAACATGTTCCGAGGATAATGTCACGGATGACTTCAGCACCATCAATCGGTAAAGATGCCATCACCGCTTCGCGTCCAGGATGCATTGCACCACTGACATGCAGGTAGTGTGCATATAACGGTTCATCAATGATTTCGGTGTCACTACGTTGTCCGAACGCATACATTACGGCAGTTGATATGTTTCGCGGCCCTGACCAAAGACAGATTCGTTTTGTATTCATGTGTTTTCCTTACATTTATAGTATACTGATTGCTGCTTCATAAGTCAAGTGTTTGGAACAGGGATTAGGGATAGGGTGTGTAAAGTTTTTGCACAAACTGCTCATTCTCCATTGTAGGGCGGGGTCTCTGTGCCCTGCCGCAACTGATTAAATAAGAGATTGCGGGAACAGGACCCATAGGTGTTGTCAACATAAGGAAATATTGTTAATATCAACCATACTCTTCAGTCCCGTAGGGACGATATGTTTATAGAAAACAAATACCCTCATCATTCTTCAGTCCCGTAGGGACGATATGTTTATAGAAAACGAATACCCTCCACAGTTCTTCAGTCCCGTAGGGACGATATGTTTATAGAAAACGAATACCCTCCACAGTTCTTTAGTCCCGTAGGGACGATATGTTTATAGAAAACAAATACCCTCCACAGTTCTTCAGTCCCGTAGGGACGATATGTTTATAGAAAACGAATACCCTCCACAGTTCTTCAGTCCCGTAGGGACGATATGTTTATAGAAAACGAATACCCTCCACAGTTCTTCAGTCCCGTAGGGACGATATGTTTATAGAAAACGAATACCCTCCACAGTTCTTCAGTCCCGTAGGGACGATATGTTTATAGAAAACGAATACCCTCCACAGTTCTTCAGTCCCGTAGGGACGATATGTTTATTCTTCTATGTCGTTCCTACGGAACTCAAGTGGGGTGGAAAACATTTTTTATAAACATATCGTCCCTAATGAAGATTAAAAAATACTTTGGGTAATTCTACTAATCCGGCTACGGTAGGCGGGGAATGCCTAAATGGCATTCATACCGTTGATTTGGTGCTTTGTCCGCGCACCCCCCAACTGCAGGCGTGCTTTGTCCGCGCACCATCCAACTGCCTCCCAACTGCCACCCAACTGCAGGCGTGCTTTGTAAGCGCGCCAACCAACTGCCACCCAACTGCCACCCAACTGCCACCCAACTGCAGGCGTGCTTTGTCCGCGCACCAACCAACTGCCACCCAACTGCCAACCAACTGCAGGCGTGCTTTGTAAGCGCGCCAACCAACTGCAGGCGTGCTTTGTCCGCGCACCACCCAACTGCCAACCAACTGCCAACCAACTGCAGGCGTGCTTTGTCCGCGCACCAACCAACTGCCAACAACTGCCAACCAACTGCAGGCGTGCTTTGTAAGCGCGCCAACCAACTGCAGGCGTGCTTTGTCCGCGCACCACCCAACTGCCTCCCAACTGCCCCCCAACTGCAGGCGTGCTTTGTAAGCGCGCCAACCAACTGCAGGCGTGCTTTGTAAGCGCGCCAACCAACTGCCACCCAATTGCCACCCAACTGCAGGCGTGCTTTGTCCACGCACCACCCAACTGCCACCCAACTGCAGGCGTGCTTTGTCCGCGCACCCCCGCCGCAACTGATTAAATGAGAGATTGCGGACACAGAGTCCTAATGAGTTTTGACGTTAAAGTTGTGTATTCGTAGGGGCGTGGTTTCCACACATGATCTACGCAAACTCAAAAACCAAACGGGTTGGGGAACCCAACCCCTACGAATTCAACTACCGATTTTGATTGTCAAACTTCATTAGGTGTCAATATAAAGAAATATTGTTAATATTAACCATATTCTTTAGTCCCGTAGGGACGATATGTTTATAGAAAACAAATACCCTCCTCATTCTTCAGTCCCGTAGGGACGATATGTTTATAGAAAACGAATACCCTCCTCATTCTTCAGTCCCGTAGGGACGATATGTTTATAGAAAACAAATACCCTCCTCATTCTTCAGTCCCATAGGAACGATATGTTTATAGAAAACAAATACCCTCCTCATTCTTCAGTCCCGTAGGGACGATATGTTTATAGAAAACAAATACCCTCCTCATTCTTCAGTCCCGTAGGGACGATATGTTTATCCTTCTATGTCGTTCCTACGGAACTAAAGAGAGGGGATGTGATAACGTCTTTCTATAAACATTGCGTCCCTACGGGACTAAAGAGAACAAAAGTTAGTACCTCTTTGCAAACACTTTACACACCCAAGAATATCAAGGTTATTCAGTTTTCCTAATTTTTGGATTTTTCAAAAAACAAACCCCGCGGTAGGAGCGACCTCCCGGTCGCGATTTTCTCAGGAAACAACTAAAATGCTAAAAACTGAATGCCCCTGCAAGAATATCAGGGTTATTTAGTTTTAAAAACTCTCAGTTATCAAGTTAACTGCGAGTTTAGGTTTTGAAGCTAAGTATTTTATCTCATCTGCTATACGCGTTATCCCAGCAAATCGCAACACTGCTAAGGCTGTATTTCGCAAAGCAGCCATGATTTGTGGAATAGCACCGCATCGGACAGACGATGCGTCTTCTCCAAGTTGAGTATCACGCATCCAATGCGACTTGTTCTCTATTGACCAATGCCCACGGCGTAGCTCAAGTAAACGTTGGGCAGAAGTTTCTCCGGGTGTCAGACTTGTAATACCATAATGGATTTTGGTTTTTTCTTCTCCTGTTTTCGTGTTTTTGTAAGTATAACGATATTGGAACACTTGTGCTATACCTGGCCAATCCAGATATGCGTTGAGACTTGTGCTTGCTTTCAAACACCTTGTCTCTATTCTACCATGTGATTTTTCAGAAGTCTCGTGAGTGTAAATAGGGGCTCCCAATTTAGGATGTGGTGTGTTATCAGAAAGCGTGTCTGGAACGTCTTGAAAGAGTTTTTGGATCTCATCGTAAAGGTCCGGTTGGTTCTTTTTGACAGGGAGCACATAGTCTCCATTACCCTCTATGATGGCGTGGCAGAAAGGTCGCTGTGTCAAAAGTGCGTCTGTTGTGATGACTTTACCACTCACATCAAAGTTTTTGAGGATCTCTGTTGAGATCGGTATTTCGTTGGTTTTATCACTGACACCTTTTTGTGTCAGTGTGACGCCTAACTCATGAGACACAACAGAGAGTAAATGGCTTATTGTCGCACCACTTTTCTTACTGGCACGCATCGTTTTACCGTCTATAGCGACTGCGTCAAGACAACCTTCTAAATCAGGTCGATTTTTACAAACGTCTTCTACCCAGTCTGTAAATGTCTTTTCAACAGCATCAGCATCTAAATCTTTTAGAACATTATGTATTGTTGCGGGACAAGGTGTTTTCTTGTGTGTAAAACCGAGTGTCCTTGCGAGGTTTGGTTGGGTTCGGGCCCAAGTTGCGATGGATGTATATCCTTTATGTCCAGTCATAAAACCAATAAGGACAAGTCCGAGGATTGAGTTCAGTGGGTGTCGTTTTCCGGGTGTGTAAAGTTTTTGTAGAAATACTGATGTGTAAAGAGATGTTGCGAAATTTAATAAAAAATGGTACCCTTTCCTAATAATCAAATTATAATCATATTTATAGGAGAGGATACCAATGCTCAATATTAATATAAGTATACCATCAGAGTGTCACGAAATCAAGGAGATTTTAGAAGAGATCGCTGAGGTTACTGGAACACTTTCGTCATCCCCTTGCGTCCCATTAGAAGAAGTTGAGACTTGTGTGCGAGACCTTATGCTTAGAAATGCTCAAAAGTTAGTAGAAGCGTGTGTATCAGCACATGCTTCTCAGCAATCAGAAGAACCTGTTGAATGCCCAGAATGTGAACAAGTGTGTCGTCCGATACAGAAGCGCGGTGTGAATATCACGACACTTTGTGGCAAGATCCGTGTGAACCGTTGGGTGTATAAATGTAGTTCGGGACATTACCATAGACCTTGGGATGTGCGGCAAAAGTTGATAGGTAAATGGACGCGTCGTGTTGTAGAACGGATATGTAATGTTGCTGCTCATTTTGACTATAGAGCCGCGGTAAAAGAGTTGTCTTTTCAAGGGATAGAAGTGAGCCATACGGCAGTGCGTGAAAAAGTGCTTGAATGTTCAGAAGATTTGAATGTGTGTGAACAAGTAGAATGCCAAACCCTTGAAGACAATCAGCGTTGGTATGTGAGTTGTGATGGATGCCACACCAACTCACAAGAGGGGTGGAAAGAAACCAAAGTTGGTTGTATTTATAGAGATTATCCACAACCTCCGAATAGTTCTGGTGCGACACCGAGTGCGAGAACACCAAGCATTCGTTATGTTGCTGAGCGTGAGAATGCGGCTCATTTCGGTAAAGAGTTGTATAAGTTAGCAACGCAGAGCGGCATCTATCAAGAAGATATAGGGACGCAAGAGGTCGTATTTATCGGAGATGGAGCGGCGTGGATATGGAACTTAGCGGATGAATACTTCCCGAATGCTGTAGAGATTGTGGATTACATGCATGCCAAATCACATCTTTATGATGTGGCTAAAGTTGCCTTTGGTGAGACAGAAACAGAAGACGTAGAAACTTGGGTCACAGAGACAGAACCCTTTCTTTTTGATGGCAACATTCCAGAAGTTGTCTCACGTATCCGTGCTTTAGCCACACAGCACCCAGACGTTTGTGAGATTTTAGTAAGAGAAACAGGTTATTTTGAAAAACACGCGAAACGGATGCAATATAAGACGTTTAGAGAAAAGGGGTATCAGGTTGGGAGTGGTGTGATTGAGAGTGCGTGTAAACATGTTGTGGGACAAAGGTGTAAACAAGCAGCTATGAGATGGAAAAAAGAAGGTATCAACTCAGTGCTTGCTTTACGGTGTTTAGTCAAAAATAAGGCGTGGGACAGATATTGGATGCAACACCCACAAGCAGCATGAAACTTATAACCAAAACTTTACACACCCTCGTTTTCCTTTATTGTTGCGCGGGTCTTGAATTTCTGCTAATCTATCTAACAAGTGTCGAGAGTTTTTCTCTGGCATTTTTCACCTCAAAGGTAAGATTTTTTAGGTGAAGTATAGCAGATATAGCGCGATAAATCACGCTATATCTGCATATCCAAAAATATTAACGATTGTGATAAAAAACAACCAAAACTCCTAAAACTAAATAACCCTGCAAGAATATATAAATGATTGACACAAAAAGCAAACTATGATAGTATTAAGAGGCATTTGTTTCACTGTCCATACATTACACATTAATGTTATATTTTGTAAGTTATAATAATGCACTAATTAACCATGATATGATAACCATATCTCTGGAGGAAAAAATGAAAATGTTTTCAAAATACTTAGCAATATTTAGTATCAGTTTATTTGCTGTTATGCTTGCGATCTCAATGCAAGTTGATGCGGCAATTGATCCTGGGACTGCAATGGCGATTTGGCTTCTTGATGAAGGTGAAGGTAATGATATCAGCGACAGTTCGGGAAATAACAATCATGGCGAACTGCAAGGTGGACAGTGGGTTGATGGTCCCTCCGGCCCTGCTTTGAGTTTAAATGGACAAAATGATCGGGTCATCGTTCCAGATTCTGATAGTTTATACGCACCAGAAGGTTGGACCATTACCGCCTGGGTCTTTGTGAATGGCGCTGAGACTAATTATGGACATATTGTTGGCAAGAGACATGCATCTACTGCAATAGTAAATTACGCCTTCAGAGTAAGTTCTAATGGTGCTCATTGGGAAGCTTATTATAGTCGTGGTGGTTGGAAAGGTGTATGGAATCAAGGAACCGTAAATAAAGATACATGGTTATATATGACAGCGACGTATGATGGCGTGGATACCATTAAGCTTTATGAAAACGGAACCGAGTTCTCTTCAACTAATGGATATGGTGGTCCGGCACCTCGGGATACAAACGAAGTTCACATTGGTGGTTGGACTAACAGCACCACTGAAACTTTGAACGGTATGCTCTACGATGTTGCAATATTCAATGTCGCGCTGTCCGCGGAAGACATAAATACACTAATGGACAAAGGTTTAGCGGGTGTCCTTCCTGTTGAACCTATGGATAAGCTTTCAACCACATGGGGAAGTATCAAGTCCCGTTAGCACTGACATCTAATTTTATTGAAATGGTATTGAGTGATTCGCATCGCGCCCAATTTGGCTACACCCAATTTGGGCGTTTTGCATTGCGGGTTAAAATAACAAATCATATCAAACATGGAGATAACTATGGCAAAATCACCAAACATATTACTCATTCTTGCAGATGATCACGGTTATGGCGATATCTCAGCACATGATGGACCCTCAATTCAAACACCTAACATTGACAGAATTGCCGCAGAAGGTACACGTTTAACGCAATTTTATGCGAACTCCTCTGTATGTTCACCGAGTCGTGCCTCTCTGATGACAGGACGTTATCCTGATCGAGTTGGTGTTCCTGGTGTGGTACGCACACATGCCCAGAACAACTGGGGTTATTTTCAACGGGATGCGATCACACTGCCTTCAATGTTGAAACAGAAAGACTATCGTACCGCACTTATCGGTAAGTGGCATTTGGGACTTGAAGATGAGAATCACCCGTGCAAACGCGGGTTTGACCATTTCCACGGTTTCCTCGGTGATATGATGGACGACTATTATACACATCTGCGACATGGTAATAACTACATGCGGCGTAGTTTTGAAACGATTGATCCGAGAGGTCACGCAACAGACCTTTTTTCGGATTGGAGTGTGGACTTTGTTCGCACGCATGCACATACATCCCATCCCTTTTTCCTCTATCTTGCTTACAATGCACCGCATTCACCGATACAACCGCCAGATGACTGGATTGAACGCGTACAGAAACGTGAACCGGATATTTCACCGCAACGTGCGAAACACATTGCTCTTGTGGAGCATATGGATGCGGGTATCGGACGCGTGCTTGATGCCCTTGAAAAAACAGATCAACTCTCTAATACACTCGTGATTTACACGTCAGACAATGGTGGTGCGATGCAGTTTGGTGCGCACAACGGTCCGCTCCGTGGGCAAAAAGGTCAGATGTATGAAGGCGGCATCCGAGTACCGACATGTGCGATGTGGAAAGACCATATACCAGAAGGACATGTTACGAATCAAGTTGCAATGCTTATGGATTTATTACCGACAGTGTGTGAGGTGGCTGATGTGCCTGTCAAACATGAGATTGAGGGACGTTCTATTTGGCAAACGCTTCAGGGAGAAAAACAGGACTTCTCTGATCGTCTGCTATACTGGATACGCAGAGAAGGTGGAAACCGCTTTCACGGGCAGTGTCAACACGCAATACGACAGGGTGACATCAAGATGCTACACAATAGTCCTTTTGAACCTTTGGAACTGTATGACCTATCAAGCGATCCGATGGAAGCGAATGACACTTCAGGTACAAACAATAAACTCTATCGAGAAATGGGAAATCTGTTTCAGACAGAAAAACAGAAGGCAGGAAGTGTTCCTTGGCAGAAGGGTTAATTTCATGACCATGTAGTTCGGATTGCACTGGCACGCTATCTATTTGGAACAAAAGAACGGTAGATGCGGTTTCCTAACCGCACCGCTGCTGAATGTACAATTAATTCTTAAATCTACACATAATTGCGTTTTTGCTATCTTTTTTACATGACATGACTCAAAGGTTTAGGGTGTTTCTATAAAATGAGATTGGAACTTTTTAAGTTGCCGTTGACAGACGACCTAATCCATTGTATAATCAAAAGAGACTTAGAACTGCCCCTCTAAAAAAACTCCGTTGTAAGGAGGGTTCAATTTTGGAAAAACAATTGAATGAAAACGACCTAAAATCAGACATGGATATAGATACAGAAATGGATACGAATACCGTAGCAAATGCTTCTACACAAATAGATAACCCTGAAGTGTCACAACAGGGAGACCTTGCACAGATAAATCAAACCTTGTCAACATTGCGAGATCTGTTTGACAAGCAGATTGCGCGAAACCAGAATCAGACAGAGATGTTTGATAAAATATATGCTGAAATGAAGGAATATAAGGAGAGTTTTCTACTTGAAGTGCTTCACAAACCGGTTATCCACAACCTAATCCAACTTTACGATAGTTATGTAATGCTTGAAATGCAACTGGACGATATATTGAGCGAAAATGAAAAAACACTGCCAGATGAACTGACGCAATTTCGGAAGAATTTGGAGAATTTTCGGTTTATTCTGGAGGAGGTGTTATACCGCATGGACGTGACTCCCTATAAGGATTCTCTGGATACACTTGATCGGCAGTTGCACAAGACGCGCAAGGTGATACCTTCAGATGACCCGCAACAGGATCAGAAAATCGCAGAAGTTCACAAGATTGGGTTTCATTGGCGAGAGAAAGTGTTCAGACCAGAAGAGGTGACGATATTTCGTAATACTACCCAAAAAACTGATACCTCAATAAATGAATCTCCTTCCAGTGAGAAAGGAGGTAGAAGGGATGGGTAAAGTCGTTGGTATTGATCTCGGAACAACATTCTCTGCAATAGCGCACATCAATGAACATGGACAGGCAGAGATTGTTCCAAACTTAGAAAGTGAACGTATTACATCGTCGGTCATCATGTTTGAGGACAAGCTCGTGACCGTTGGCAAAATCGCCAAGCAAAACGCCAGAGCTGTCCCGGAACAGATCGTGGAGTTCGTCAAACGTGAGATGGGTAAGTCCAAAACAGAATACTTTCGTACATTTGATGCAAAGAACTATTCCCCTGAAGAACTCTCTGCCATTATCCTGACGAAACTCAAGCAGGACGCCGAAACATATCTGGACGAAGAAATTACGGATGCTGTTATTACTGTTCCCGCTTATTTTCATGATGCGGAGCGCGAAGCAACCCGAAATGCAGGAAAAATTGCTGGGTTAAATGTCCTGCAAGTCCTCAATGAACCAACCGCTGCAGCACTTGCTTATGGCATGGATCAGCTGGGTACCAACCAAAATGTATTCGTATTTGACCTTGGTGGTGGTACGTTTGATGTGACGATCATGAGCGTGTCCGACACTGAAATCCAGATGCTTGCAACAAACGGTGACCACAGACTTGGCGGTAAGGATTGGGATGATAAGATCATCACACATGTTGCGGAGATGTTTGAGATAGAGCACGGGGAGAACCCGTTAGAGGACCTTCACACGTATCAAGACTTACAATTGGATGCGATCACTGCGAAAGAATCTTTGTCATTAAGGCAGCGCGCCCTCATCGTTTGCGGCTATAACGGCAAGACAACACGCGTGGAATTGACCAGAGAAAAGTTTGAACAACTCACTGCAGACCTGCTTGAAAGATGTCGTGTTTTGTGTAATGTTGTCCTGACAGAAGCAGATATGTCGTGGGAAGATATAGACAAAATCCTGTTAGTCGGTGGGTCAACTCGGATGCCGATGGTGCGTGAGATGATAGCCGCAAGCAGCGGTAAAGAGATCAATCCTTATGAAGTCAACCCGGATGAAGTCGTGGCAATCGGTGCTGCTATTCAGGGAACGCTCCGTCAGATTTCCGAAGGTGAGACCGAAACCGCCGATATACCGGATGCTGTCATTGAAAGATTCATCGGACCTGACGGTGCACCGAAGGTTACCGTAACTGATGGTGCGACACATAACCTTGGACTTGTCGTCCTAAACGCACAACGCGAGCATATCATCCATGTTATGATACCCAAAATGACGGCTGTGCCATGTGAAGTCGGAGATAAGTTCTTGACAGTTGACCACAATCAACCTTCGGTGTTAATTGAAGTCGTGCAGGGACTTCAACAGGATCAATTCAGAGAGAATATTGATCACTTTGATGAGTACAAATTAGGTGAATGTACGCTTGAGTTGCCACTGGGGTTACCACAAGGGTCTCCAATTGAAGTTATCTACAAATACAACTTGCATCAAAATCTTGAGGTATCCGCAACATCTCTCTCTGACGATGACGCAACTGCTGTCTACGACATCTTTTCCATCATTGATAGACCGACTCTCAATGAAGAGGAGGTTGCACAGGCAAAAACGGAACTACAAGATTTAATCGTTGAATAAGTGCTGTTCTGAAATAACCTTATGTCAAATGTTTTTGTTTGTCTTACCGCCTCCTTCAAACCTGCTTCAAGGGAAATGAACCAATGTCAAACAGGGATGAATTTATTGCCTTAGTAAACGACCTAAAAATGATTTCACCAACGATTTCTGATGAACAACGTAAAGGTCTGCTCCATCGCGCAGTACAACGCTATGGTATTCCTATTGATGAAGCGATAGAGATATTAAAAACATCAGGATTAGTTGTAGGTGAACAAGTTAATTATTTTAAGGTCTTAGGTTTTTCAATATCTGAACTAAATGGACGAAGTGAACTGGATATTATTCAAAGTGTTGAAACGGCACATAGAACCCTCTATAGTGCTTCGTTGACAGCAGGCGGACTCCCTCGTTCAGATGGTAGAACGCAAGAACAGTGGCGAACACTCCTGAATCAAGCGAAAGACGTACTCAGTAACCCGCAAAAGAGGAACAAACACATTGGTGAACTGAATTCCAAAAAACGTGAAGCATCAACCGTAGAGGATTTACCAAGAACAAGCACTGGTATCACCAGACCTCAAATCCAGGTAAAAGATGCGGTTCTTTCAAAACACGAAGATGCAGTGCATTCTGTTGCATTTTCACCAGATAGCACTACTGTTGCCAGTGGTAGTGCAGACAAGACATTGTGTCTGTGGGATGTTGTGACGGGAACGGTAAAAAATACCCTTATTGGACATCAAGACATCGTCAGTTCTGTCGCGTATTCCCCGGATGGTAGCACAATCGCAAGTGGTAGTTATGATAGAACGGTACGTTTATGGGATGCAAATACTGGAGAACTAAATAAGCTACTGATAGGACATGAGGATACCATCAGTTCTGTCGCTTATGCATCTGTTGATAGCTCAATTGCAAGTGCAAGTCATGATGGAACAATTCGTGTGTGGGATGCTGTTGATGGAGGACTTAAGAATATTCTCAAAGGACATAAAAATTGGGTGAGTTCCGTGGCGTATTCCCCGGATGGTAGTACAATCGCAAGTGGTAGTTATGATAGAATGATCGGTTTATGGGATGCTACAACAGGTCAATATAAGTACAGTTTAATTGGTCATAAGAATAGTGTTAGCTCAATAGTGTATTCACCTGATGGCAAAACATTAGCAAGTACAAGTATTTATGGATCGGTTCGTTTTTGGGACACTACCACAGGTGAACCCATTGATTTTCTTCAAGGACATCTATCTTGGTTTAACGCTATAGAATATTCACCTGATGGTTCAACGGTGGCTTGTGGAAGTTATTACGGGGTGGTGCGTTTGTGTGACCTCAGAACGGGGAAATTCACAAATACACTTACTGGTCATAAAACTCTGATAAATTCACTCGCTTATTCACCTTGTGGTAGGGTTCTTGTCAGTTGTAGCACGGATAAGGATGTACGTTTGTGGAATCTTACTCAGTTCAAGGAATCGCCGTTAGAACATGGTCCTGTCTTTTTTTTCTAAGTAACATTTATATGACCAAAGATATAGGTTCAGTCTGTTTCTGGAAAGAGGATGTTTGAATGTCTAAACGTGAGGAATTTATTGCGATAATTGACGCACTCAAAATTGCTTCGCCTACAATAACCGACGAACAACGTAAGGGTTTTTTGCGGTTAGGGGTTCAGCAACACGGTCTCACTGTTGATGAAGCGACGAATATCCTTAATGCGGTAGGATTAGCTATTGGTGAACAGATAAATTACTTTGAGGTTTTGGGGATCTCTATAGATGAAATTCAAAGTTTAGACGAATTGGCAATCGTGAACCTTGTTGAGATTGCACACAAAACACATTATAGTGCTTCGTTGCGTGCAGGTGGTCGTCCCCGTACCGATGGCAAAACAGAGGAGCAATGGCGAACACTCCTAAATCAAGCACGTGATGTGTTAGTAGACGTAGAAAAGCGACAGGAACATATCGCACTGTTGCAAAACATTGAAATTCCTTCCATTGAATCTTTTTCAGAGATAGATAATACCTCTACTGAGCAGACACAATCTATTTCGGAGCAGCATGCCCCTTCTACGCCATTAGAAAAAGGTGACATGGTTCTCATACCTGCAGGTGAATTTCAGATGGGGAGCAATGACAGAGATGCGTTCAAGGATGAAAAACCTATACATACTGTTTATGTAGATGCTTTTTATATGGATAAATATCCTGTAACAAACGCACAATTTAAGAACTTTCTTGATGAGAATCCGCAATGGCGTAAACCGTTAAAGTGGTACGAATCGGGAAAGATTGATAAAAGAAAAATTCCCCGAAACCATCACGATGGTGAACACTTGAAACATTGGAATAAAAACGATTACCCAAGAAATGAAGCAGATCATCCGGTAACTTGGGTCAGTTGGTATGCTGCAATGGCATACTCACAGTGGATAGGAAGACGTCTTCCTACCGAAGCAGAATGGGAAAAGGCCGCACGCGGTGGTTTGACAGGTGAAAAATATCCATGGGGAAGTACTATTGATGCAAGTTATCTAAACTATGACGCATACATCGGTAAAACAACAGCTGTAGGCAATTATCCTCCGAACAATTTCGGCTTATGTGATATGATAGGCAATGTATATGAATGGTGTCTGGACGAATGGAATAAGAACTTCTATGTGCAGTCTCCACGTGAAAATCCGATTTCAGGGGATAGCATAATCCAAGTCATGAATAACTTCACTGACATAAAAACATCTCGTGTTATACGTGGCGGTTCTTGTGTGAGTATACCTCAGAACGTCAGGGTGACATACCGTTCGCGCAATACACCAAGGTATACATGCTTCAGCATTGGGTTTCGTTGTGTGATGCCAGTTCAATCTTGACGTTTTACCAATTTGAATTTATTAAAATGAACCATTTATCAAAGAGAAATATCTGATGTCAAAACGCGAAGAATATATCACTCTCATAAACGAATTTAAGACAGTTTCACCGACTATATCTGATGAACAACGCAAGGGACTGCTCCGTAGGGCTGTGCAACAGTTTGACATAGACATTGATGAGGCAGTAGATATATTGAATACTTCCGGATTGGCTATCGGAGAGAAGATTGATTATTTTGATGTCTTGGGTCTTTCAACTGAAGAGATGCAAAGTTTAGATGAATTGGCTATTGCTAACCGCGTTGAAACTGCACATAAGACCTTGTACAGTGCTTCATTGCGTGCAGGTGGTCGTCCGCGTGTTGACGGTAGAACAGAAGAGCAATGGCGGATATTATTGAATCAAGCTCGGGATGTGTTAGTAGACGTAGAAAAGCGACAGGAACATATCGCACTGTTGCAAAACATTGTAATTCCTTCCATTGAATCTTTTTCAGAGATAGATAATACCTCTACTGAGCAGACACAATCTATTTCGGAGCAGCATGCCCCTTCTACGCCATTAGAAAAAGATGACATGGTTCTCATACCTGCGGGTGAATTTCAGATGGGGAGTGATGACAGATTTGATTTCAAAGAGGAAAAACCCATACATACGGTCTTTGTAGATGCTTTTTATATGGATAAATATCCAGTAACAATCGCACAATTTAAGAACTTTCTTGATGAGAATCCGCAATGGCGTAAACCGTTGAAATGGTACGAATCGGGAAAGATTACTACAGGGAATATCCTCAGAATATATCACGATGGTGAATACTTGAAACATTGGTATAAAAACGATTACCCAAGAGGAGAAGAACAGCATCCGGTAACTTGGGTCAGTTGGTATGCTGCGATGGCATACTCACAGTGGGTAGGAAGACGTCTTCCTACCGAAGCAGAATGGGAAAAGGCAGCACGGGGTGGATTAGTGGGTGAAAAATATCCATGGGGAAGTACTATTGATGCAAGTTATTTAAACTTTGGCGCATTCATCAGTAAAACAACAGTTGTAGGCAATTATCCCCCAAACAACTATGGTTTATATGATATGATAGGCAATGTATATGAATGGTGTCTGGATGAATGGAATAAAAACTTCTATGTACAGTCCCCACGCGACAATCCGATTTCAGGGGATAGCATAATGGACACTGTGAATTACTTTACTGACATAAAAACATCTCGTGTTATACGCGGCGGTTCTTATGTGAGTACTCCTCAGAACGTCAGGGTAGCACACCGTTCACGCAATACACCAAGATATACATGTTCCAGCATCGGTTTTCGTTGTGTGATGTCAGTTAAATCTTGACGTTTTACCGACACAATTCTGTCCAAAATAATTTTTTATCAAAGAGAAATATCTGATGTCAAAACGCAAAGAATATATCACTCTCATAAACGAATTTAAGACGGTTTCACCGACAATTTCTGATGAACAACGCAAGGGACTGCTCCGTAGGGCTGTGCAACAGTTTGACATAGACATTGATGAGGCAGTAGATATATTGAATACTTCCGGATTGGTTATCGGTGAGAAGATTGATTATTTTGATGTCTTGGGTCTTTCAACTGAAGAGATGCAAAGTTTAGATGAATTGGCTATTGCTAACCGCGTTGAAACTGCACATAAGACCTTGTACAGTGCTTCATTGCGTGCAGGTGGTCGTCCGCGTGTTGACGGTAGAACAGAAGAGCAATGGCGGATATTATTGAATCAAGCTCGGGATGTGTTAGTAGACCCACAAAAACGGCACACACACCTTACAACATTACAAGATAGTGAAGAAACATTAATAGACACCTCCACAGTACCTTTACATCTTGATGACGAGATGGAACTTATTCCTGCAGGTGAATTTGAAATGGGTGGCAGTGATAACGAAGCATTTAATGATGAACAACCTGTACACACTGTCTTTGTGGATGCATTCTATATGGACAAAAATCCTGTAACAAATGCGCAATTTAAAGCATTCGTTGATGTGAACCCGCAATGGAACAAACCTCAAGGATTAAGTAAATTTCTACCTGCAAAACACCACGATGGTTACCTCCTCCACCATTGGCATAGGAACAACTATTTGGAGGGACAAGCGAACCATCCAGTCGTTCACATTAGTTGGTATGCAGCAATGGCTTATGCAGAATGGATCGATAAACGTCTACCGACAGAAGCGGAATGGGAAAAGGCAGCTCGTGGTGGATTAGTAGGTAAAAAATATCCGTGGGGAGATCTCATTGATACCACAAAAGCAAACTTCGGTAAAAACATCGGATCCACGACACCTATTGGAGAGTATCCCTCAAACGAGTTCGATTTATATGATATGTCGGGGAATGTATGGGAATGGTGTCTTGATGAATGGGATGAACACTTCTACGCATCATCACCAAGTGAAAACCCCGTTGCAAGTAACAGTATTAGCGGAATAATAAATCATTACAGAGATTCTAAAGCGCTACGTATACTGCGTGGCGGTTCATGGTACAATAAGGTGCAGAACATACGAACCGCAAAACGTTCTGCTGCGCTACCAACTTTTGCAAATTCTAACATCGGTTTTCGTTGTGTAAAACCTATAACGACTTAATTCTCCGTTTGAGTTGCTATAATATACCAATTCAAATAAATCTTGTCTCATTAAGGAATTCTACTGTTTACTGGCAGGGGGTTACTCTCTTCGGTAGGAGCGACCTCCCAGTCGCGACCGTGATGTCGCTCCTACCAGATTTCCGCTGATAATGAGACATTATCACATGAAAATGGTAATAGAATCAATCTGTGGAAGAGGACTGAACATGCACGAACGCGATGCGTTTATTACCTTCATCAATCAACTCAAAGCAGTCTCACCGACTATAACTGATGAACAACGCAAGGGGTTTTTACGGTTAGGGGTACAGCAGCATGGACTCACTGTTGAAGAAGCAATGAATATCCTCAATGCGGCTGGACTGACTATCGGTGAACGGATTGATTACTTTGAGGTCTTGGGGATCTCTATAGATGAAATTCAAAGAATAGACGAATTGGCAATCGTGAACCGTGTAGAGATTGCTCACAAACAACTTTATGCTGCTTCGTTGCGTGCAGGAGGACGTCCGCGTTCAGATGGCAGGTCAGAAGATCAGTGGCGGACACTCCTAAATCAAGCACGTGATACTTTAATAGAACCACAAAAAAGAAACGCATACTTGGATACATTGCTGTCTGAAAGCGACAGATTTGAAAGTGCTATGGATGATTCTCCGCAAGTTATTACGGAAACTCAATCTACCGAAGCAGACACTGATGAACCGGCAATTCCAGAAGTGGACACACTACCAGGAAAGCAAAATGATCAAACGGTTATTCCTGATTCAATCCAGTTAATTACCGATGTACCCGACGATATGTCACTCATTCCAGCAGGAGAATTTCGTATGGGGAGTAATGACGAAGAAGCAAACGATGACGAACAACCAGTACATACCGTTTTTCTTGATGCATTTCTTATAGATAAATATCCAGTGACAAACGAGCAATTTAAAGGATTTGTTGATAAGAATCCACAATGGCGCAAACCAGTGAAATGGTACGAACTTGGAAAGACTGGTGCTGCGTATATCTCCAAAGAATTCCACGATGGGTATTACCTTCACCATTGGAATACGCACAATTATTTGAAGGAACATACGAATCATCCAGTCGTTCATATTAGTTGGTACGCAGCGTTAGCGTATGCACAGTGGGTAGGCAAACGCTTGCCTACGGAAGCAGAATGGGAAAAGGCAGCTCGTGGTGGATTAGTAGGTAAAAAATATCCGTGGGGTGACATTATAGACTCAACAAAAGCGAACTTTGGCAGTAATGTCGGATCAACGATAGATGTAGGAAACTATTTACCCAACGGATACGATGTGTTTGACATTACTGGTAATGTCAGTGAATGGTGCCTTGATGAGTTCGATAGAGAATTCTATAGATTTTCCAATAAACATAATCCCGTTTCAGGTGGTAATATCGTGAATATGGTAAAAGACTTTACGAAATCTAAAGCATCACGCGTGATAAGGGGTGGTTCGTGGTACTCAGCAGAACATAAGGCACGTGTTTCAAACCGTGACGGATTATCGCCTCGGATAACAAACAGGATCGTCGGTTTTCGTTGTGTAAAACCTATAACAACTTGATTTACCGTTTGAGATGCTTTATAGTAGATTTTAGAATTATTTTTACACTTCTTCTGTAGGCGGGAACTCCGATTCCCGACTATCAAGACGTTCAGTCGCGATTCGGAGATCCCTCCTACAGAACAAGTGTAAACTTAATTGTATATTTCACTATAATAGAATCAATCTGTGGAAGAGGACTGAACATGCAAGAACGCGAAGCTTATATTACCTTTATCAATGAGTTCAAAACAGTTTCACCGACCATAACCAATCAGCAACGTATAGGACTTCTGCAACGTGCAGTACAGCAACATGGACTTTCGGTTGATGAGGCATCTGAAATTCTGAATGCCGCGGGAATGATTGTTGGTGAAATGGATAACTTTTTTGAGGTATTAGGCATTTCAATTGAACAGATTCATGAACTTGAAGACCAAACAATCGTGAACATTGTTAAAGCAGCACACGACAAGCACTATAGAACATCGTTGGCTGCAGGTGCAAGAATACGTCCCGACGGCAAAACAGAAGAACAGTGGAGGATGTTACTAAATCACGCACGTGATACATTGATAGACACAAATAAGAGAGCAGAGCATATTGCAATGCTCAGGAAGGATAATCAAGACTTAGAAGCAGTTACTTTGCCCCTCTCCGATTTAACTGATTTCGACACAACACGTCAAGGATTAAGCTATTACACAATACCAGATGATGTTGAAATACCTGATGGCATGGTGTACATCCCAGAAGGTGAATTTCAAATGGGCAGCGATGACGAAGAAGCAAACGATGACGAACAGCCAGTACATACCGTCTATCTTGATGCATTTCTAATGGATAGATATCCGGTAACAAATGCAGAATTTAAAGCATTTCTTAATGCAAACATTCAGACGTTGAGACCTGAATGGTTAAAAGAAAGTAATAAAAAAACCTATTTTGTAAAAGAACTTTTAAGGTATTGGCATAACGGTATGTTTCCATACGGTAAAGACGATCATCCTATCATTGGTGTAAGTTGGTATGCAGCAATGATATACGCGGAATGGTCAGGAAAACGCTTGCCAACAGAAGCAGAATGGGAAAAGGCCGCACGCGGTGGCTTAGTAGGTAAAAAGTATCCATGGGGGGATTCTACCGATTCAGACACCTTCGAATCTACCTATGAAGTAGAGAGTACTGTTCCGGTCGGTCTGTCAAATGTAAATGGTTATGGACTTTACGATATAAGTGGAAATGTCTGGGAGTGGTGTCTTGATGCATACAGTGCTATGTTCTATGCAATTTATCCACAACAAAACCCAATTTCAGATATTAACAGCGTGGAATGGGTCGCAAGTAATTATCACCGAGTGAATTCTCCACGTGTACTCCGCGGAGGTCCGTGGGGGACTGAATCCAAAGGTGTACGAGTATCTCATCGTTTCAGTAGCAATCCCATTGACACATTGCCCACCTTTGGTTTTCGCTGTGTAAAGGGAATACCCTAATAAACAACCAAATTTAACTATTGATTTCTACGATAATAATGTTCTCACAAGGTGAACAACTAATGTCTAAACGTGAAGAATTCATTCAAGTTATTAACACCTTCAAGACTGTATCACCAAGTATTACAGATATTCAACGCCGCGGACTGTTGAAACAAGCGGTACAAAATTATGACCTATCGGTTGAAGAAGCATCTGAAATTCTGAAGTCTCTGGGGTTGATGGTCGGTGATGAACTAAACTACTTTGAAGTGTTAGAACTTTCTATAGAAGACTTACAAGACCAGAGTGAGGACGCAATTATAATCAGCGTTAATGAGGCACATACGAAATCCTATAGCGCCTCGTTACGTGCAGGTGGACGTCCGCGTTCAGATGGCAGGTCAGAAGATCAGTGGCGGACACTCCTAAATCAAGCACGTGATACTTTAATAGACCCACAAAAAAGAAACGCATACTTGGATACATTTCTGCCTGAAAGCGACAGATTTGAGACAACTACGGATGATTCTCCGCAAGTTAATACGGAAACTCAATCTACTGAAGCAGACACTGATGAACCGGCAATTCCAGAAGAGGACACACTACCAACAAAGCAAAATGATCAAACGGTTATTCCTGATTCAATCCAGTTAATTGTGGATGTACCCGATAATATGACACTTATTCCAGCAGGAGAATTTCGGATGGGGAGTAATGAGGAGAAGGCAAATGAGCGTGAAAAACCTGTACATACAGTCTATATTGATACGTTCTGCATAGATCAATACTTGGTAACCAATGCACAGTATAAAGAATTCATTGATGCAAACCCGCAGTGGCGTAAACCGCAATGGTTCAAAAAACATATCTCTATAGCACACCACAATGGTTCGTACTTGAGGCATTGGTCAGGTGATGACTTTCCGGATGGAAAAGATGATCACCCAGTCACTCGGATCAGTTGGTATGCTGCGATGGCATACTCACAATGGGTCGGCAAACGTCTTCCAACCGAAGCAGAATGGGAAAAAGCAGCGCGCGGTGGGTTAGAGGGAAAGAAATATCCATGGGGGGATTCAATCGGCCGTGGTAAAGCAAACTACTTCTATCATACACGCGGCACGACACCCGTTGGTCGTTATCCAGCAAACAGATACGATTTATTTGATCTGTGTGGTAATGTATGGGAGTGGTGTCTTGATGCATACAATGCTGAGTTCTATGCAAATTCACCCCACCGGAATCCGTATTTTAATGAGCAAAATATTGAATGGGTAATCGTTAACTACAAAGACATAAAAACTGCTCGCGTTTTGCGTGGAGGTTCTTGGAGTGTTGATGCACAAGGTGCTCGGGTCGCATACCGATTCAGAAGTGGACCCGCAGACACTCTACCGATTTTCGGTTTTCGTTGTGTAAAGGAAGTAACTATGTAATTGACAATCCTCTTTTCATCGTCTAATTATACATGGTATTATATTTATTCATTATCACCTTGTATAGTAGTACTTCACCAATTTAAAATTGCTATTTGTCAAATCCTATGCTAAAATTCGGTTGATTAATGTAATATTAGAAACTGTTTTCAATTCCTTGTGTTTTCTTGTGTTATAGTAGATTTTAGAATTATTATTACACTTTCAGGTGTAGGAGGGAACTCCGATTCCCGACTATCAAGACGTTCAATCGCGATTCGGAGATCGCTCCTATAGAACAAGTGTAAACTTAATTGTATATTTCACTATATAGTAGATTTTAGAATTATTATTACACTTTCAGGTGTAGGAGGGAACTCCGATTCCCGACTATCAAGACGTTCAATCGCGATTCGGAGATCGCTCCTACAGAACAAGTGTAAACTTAATTGTATATTTCACTATAAAGTAAAAAGAATTCTCCCAATGGATCATATACTTATACCATTTTCATGTGATAATGTCTCATTAGCAGCGGAAATCTGGTAGGAGCGATCTCACGGTCGCGACCGGGAGGTCGCTCCTACCGAAGAGAGTAACCCCCTGCCAGTAAACAGTAGAATTCCTTAATGAGACAAGATTTATTAGAATTGGTATTATGAGTCAATTTCTAACAACATAGAGGAAATATAATGTATCATATAAAGGAAATGCCAACCTACATAGCGGAACGTGTAAAAATCACACTTGGTCCTGAGGAACTCATAAAAATTGACAATGATGATCTGCTCCGATCTGTTGTCGTGGATGCCGCCGGGCGGGAGTCAGCTGTTCTTTTGCAGCAGATTCAGGATAAGCATGTAGATTACTCTGATTTGCTTGATAAACAAAGTAATCAAGATGATATGAGTTTTATATTTAAGGCAATTCTAAATAAAGCTTTAGCAGATTCCACCATCACTGAATCCGTCACTATCTTGAAAAAAGAACAGAAGTTTTTGCGAGAACAAGCAGAGGTAAGGCAATCTGCTTGAAATTTCAAAACCACGTATATTAGAACCTCCGGTTGGTCTGATGGAACACTAAAAATATAATCAATGTAACAAACTAAGCCTGTCTATCTAACAACATTTCATGGATGATCTAAATACTACTATAGTTAGGACATATTCCGTTTGTTACAAGTTAGTTTTCAAACGACTTGTGCCAGTTAACTAAATGTTTATACTAAATTCACATATATTGGGTATGGTATTTAACATTTCGTCCCATAGGCGTCAATTTAAGGGTTTTGACCTCTTGTAGGAGGGGTTTTCAACCCCGATTTGAGAGAAAATGAACATAAAATCGGGGTTGAAAACCCCTCCACAAGAGAAAATGCCAACACTTTTTTCTTAAATTGACGCCTATGGGTATATAAACATTTCGTCCCTACAGGATAAAGATCATCCAAAGCAAAAGACGGGACGGTTAAATCCTCTTGTCTATGACTGGGTTTTTCCGAAGTAAAAATTACCAATTTTACCAATTAGTAACTTATAGTAGATTTTAGAATTATTTTTACACTTCTTCTGTAGGAGGGAACTCCGATTCCCGACTGTCAAGGCGTTCAGTCGCGATTCGGAGATCGAAATCAACGGTATGAATGCCTATTGGCATTCCCCGCCTACAGAACAAGTGTAAACTTAATTGTATATTTTACTATAAACTATGAAGTTAATCTTCAATACCTTCGCCAATAATAGACATTCTTCCAGATTGTGCGGGCAGTTGTAGCACATTCTGCCAGATTGTGCCTATAAATTATTCTGTCAGATTGCTGATATAGTCATTTCTATTGTCAAATTAGAGGATGTGATAACAGGGTTATTCAGTTTTCAAAATTATTGATAATATTTTGCTATGTCGTTAATTTTATGTGTTGCCATCTTGTCCATGTCTTTAGTCCCGTAGGGACGATATGTTTATAGAAACATGTTATCTAACCCTCTTGAGTTCCGTAGGAACGACATAGAAAAATAAACATATCGTCCCTACCAAATCAACGCCAAATGCGCGTATGGCATTTGTCGGGACTAAAGAACTGGGGAGGGTATTCGTTTTCTATAAACATATCGTCCCTACCAAATCAACGCCAAATGCGCCAAATCAACGGTATGAATGCCATTAAGGCATTCCCCGTATGGCATTTGTCGGGACTAAAGAGCGATATTCATTTTTCAATAATCTAAAACTGATGCAGAAAGTTCGGTTAGGAAACCAAACCTGGGTATTAACTTTCAGTAAATCTCAATAACAGAAAACTCTTAAAACTAAATAACCCTGCTATGATAAAAAAATACTTCAACGAAAACCTGAAGTTATTTTTATTTATATAATCCTAACAATATCACAGAGCAATGGTAGATCAACACTATATACTCATTCAACTGAAGCACTCAAAAATGGCGAAGGTATTGTAATCTTGAATTGTTGATTCAAGAAGTAGTCGTTGCACATTTAGTTCCTGACTGGTTTCTACAACTTGTGGAGTTAGTTGCCAAACGTTACGGTTTAAAGGTCCCTATTAACAGGTCTCATCTTGCGGAATTACCTACTTGGTAATACGAACACATAAAAGATCAGATTCTTATATTAGCATTTAACAGAGAGAAATTAACAGATGTCTAAACGAGAAGAATTCATTCAAGTTGTTAACACCTTCAAGACTGTAACACCAAGCATTACAGATATTCAACGGCGTGGTCTGTTGAAACAAGCGGTACAAAATTATGACCTATCGGTTGAAGAAGCATCTGAAATTCTGAAGTCTCTGGGGTTGATGGTCGGTGATGAACTAAACTACTTTGAAGTGTTAGAACTTTCTATAGAAGACTTACAAGACCAGAGTGAGGACGCAATAATAATCAGCGTTAATGAGGCACATACGAAATCCTACAGCACCTCGTTACGTGCAGGTGGACTTCCACGTCCTGACGGTAGAACACAGGAACAGTGGCGGACGGTGCTAAACCAAGCACGCAATACTCTAATAAACCCATTTAAACGAAAAGCATATTTGGATACGCTTCTGACCGAAGAATCTATTTTAGAGATTACTCCAAATAACATCTCTAATCCTCAAGTGGATGTTCTTCAAACTGAACCGGAAAAATCGACAGCAGAAGCTCAAAATATTACAGCAACAGCGATTAAGACTGTCTCAAGTTCAGACTTAACAACTGTCCCTCCTGATATGACTGTACCTGATGATATGGTTTTTATCCCCGCAAGTGAGTTTCAGATAGGTAGGCAGTCAGAAGCGGGAAATGGCAGAAAATTGACTCATCAGACTGTATACTTAGGGGCATTTTTTATTGACAAATATCCTGTTACCAATACACAATATAAGAAATTTCTGGATGCAAACCCGGAATGGCAGAAAAACAGCATCTTTCAAAGATACCATGATGGAAGTTATCTCCAATCATGGCGTAACAGTAACTATCCTCGAGGGAAAGCGGAGTATCCAGTTGTTGATGTGAGTTGGTATGCAGCAATGGCTTATGCAGATTGGGCAGGAAAACGTTTGCAAACGGAAGTGGAGTGGGAAAAGGCAGCCCGCGGCGGATTAACCGGAAAAATATATCCATGGGGAGATGAAATTGATATGAGTATAGCGAATTACGGGGTGCAGTACGGAAGTACAACGCCTGTCGGGAAATACCCACCAAACGACTATGGTATTTATGACGCAGTAGGTAACGTTTGGGAATGGTGTCTTGATGCACATAACGATAATTCCACACACAGCAGTTCCAATTTAGCAGAAAACAGTGTTGATAAGATCACTAAAAACTATTTGGCAATTGAAACCGCTCGTGTGTTACGAGGAGGTTCTTGGGCAAGTAGTGAACGCGCTACACAGATCGCTTATGTTGGATGGGCTGCCCCAAGTTTTACACGTTACAATTACGGCTTTCGATGTATAAAAGAAATAAGTCTGTAAAGAGATGTTTCTAATTTCATTTGTAAGGTGAACTAACAAGTGTCTAAACGAGAAGAATTCATCACTGCAATAAATATCCTCCGAGCTGCCTCTCCATCAATTTCACCTGTACAGCGCAAGGGTCTTCTCCAGCAAGCAGTACAAGAACACGGTCTCTCCGTTGAAGAAGCAGATGAGATACTAAAATCATCAGGGTTAATTGTTGGAGAAAGTGTAAATTACTTTCAAGTTCTTGGTTTATCCATTGAAGAACTTCAAGATCTGGGTGAAGATACGATTGCAACTCGTGTTGATGCAGCACATCAGAAATACTATAGCGACTCGTTACGTGCAGGTGGACTCCCACGGCCTGACGGTAGAACACAGGAACAGTGGCGAACTGTGCTAAACCAAGCACGCGACATCTTGAAAGACCCACTTAAACGTGCTGAACACATCGCAACGTTACAAAATGCTGACTGGGATATTAATAATCCTATCATTCAAAAGGATATACATACACCAAAACAAACATCTATTACACATTCAGTTCCGGACAATATGGTACACATTCCTGCTGGAGAGTTCCAAATAGGTAACAACAAAAGAGCAAATGATCGTTATAAACCAGAAAACACAGTCTATGTTGATTCGTTCTATATGGATAAATATCCAGTTACGAACGCACAATATAAAATATTTCTTGAAGCCAATCCACATTGGCGTAAATCATCAAAATGGCCTGAGTGGAATAAGGCAAGAAAGAGGATAATGTCTACATTGTTTATCTATAGTAAATATCATGATGGTAATTATCTAAAACATTGGAATGGTGTTAATTTCCCAAATGGCAAAACAGATCATCCTGTAACACATGTGAGTTGGTATGCTGCGATGGCTTATGCAGAATGGGCAGGTAAACGTTTGCCATCAGAAGCGGAGTGGGAAAAGGCAGCCCGCGGCGGACAGACAGGTCAAAAATACCCATGGGGAGATGAACTCAATTCAAGTATGGCATATTGCGCAAAGGGGGTGGGAGTAACCACTTCTGTAGGACAATATCCTCCAAATGACTACGGTTTACACGATATTGTAGGGAACGTCTGGGAGTGGTGTCTTGATGAATATACACCGAATTTTTTTGCCTCTGCTTCGGATCGAAATCCAGTTGCTGGCGTAAATACAGAAAAGGAGTTAGGACAATTATACTCCTATTATAGAAAAGTTTCAACGGATCGCGTCTTGCGGGGAGGTTCTCTGTTTACTACTTCTGAACCCATTCAGACAGCCATACGAAGTGGTCGTTCCCCCTTTTCCACCTCCGTACATTCACTATATTTTAAAAACTTCTCTGCCAACTCTGCCAACTCTTCCAACATCGGATTCCGATGTGCATGGGATATAAAACTTAAGTCATAGACTCTCTATATATATATATTTTGAGAACTTCTGCAGATTAGAATCTTAAAGGTAAATGAAAACATGTCCAAACATGAAGATTTCATTGAAGTCATCAACACGCTTAAGACACTGTCACCAACTATTACTGACGCACAACGTAGAGGACTTCTCCACAGAGCAATACGTGAGTTTGATCTATCCGTTGAAGAAGCAGATGAGATACTAAAATCATCAGGGTTAATAGTTGGAGAAAGTGTAAATTACTTTCAAGTTCTCGGACTATCTTTTGAAGAACTTCAAGACCAAAATGAGGATGTTATAGCAACTCGCGTTGATGCAGCACATCAGAAATACTATAGCGACTCGTTACGTGCAGGTGGACTCCCACGGCCTGACGGTAGAACACAGGAACAGTGGCGAACTGTGCTAAACCAAGCACGCGACATCTTGAAAGACCCACTTAAACGTGCTGAACACATCGCAACGTTACAAAATGCTGACTGGGATATTAATAATCCTATCATTCAAAAGGATATACATACACCAAAACAAACATCTATTACACATTCAGTTCCGGACAATATGGTACACATTCCTGCTGGAGAGTTCCAAATAGGTAACAACAAAAGAGCAAATGATCGTTATAAACCAGAAAACACAGTCTATGTTGATTCGTTCTATATGGATAAATATCCAGTTACGAACGCACAATATAAAATATTTCTTGAAGCCAATCCACATTGGCGTAAATCATCAAAATGGCCTGAGTGGAATAAGGCAAGAAAGAGGATAATGTCTACATTGTTTATCTATAGTAAATATCATGATGGTAATTATCTAAAACATTGGAATGGTGTTAATTTCCCAAATGGCAAAACAGATCATCCTGTAACACATGTGAGTTGGTATGCTGCGATGGCTTATGCACAATGGGCAGGTAAACGTTTGCCATCAGAAGCGGAGTGGGAAAAGGCAGCCCGCGGCGGACAGACAGGTCAAAAATACCCATGGGGAGATGAACTCAATTCAAGCATGACATATTGCGGAAAGGGGGTGGGAGTAACCACTTCTGTAGGAAAATATCCACCAAACAACTACGGATTGTATGACATAGTAGGGAACGTCTGGGAGTGGTGTCTTGATGAATATGTACCGAATTTTTTTGCCTCTGCTTCGGATCGAAATCCAGTTGCTGGCGTAAATACAGAAAAGGAGTTAGGACAATTATACTCCTATTATAGAGATGTTTCAACGGATCGTGTCTTGCGGGGTGGTTGTCTGTTTACAACCTCTGAACCCATTCAGACCGCTCTCCGTCGGGGGCATTCACCTTTTTACACCTCAGTCAATTTCACAAATGTCTTACCACGACATTCAACAGAATTCGCTACTAATGTCGGATTCCGATGTGTCTGGGATGTGCAGCTAAAATCTAAATCTTTATAACCTAATTTTGATACTTGCTGAAAAATAGAATCTTAAAGGTAAATGAAAACATGTCCAAACATGAAGATTTCATTGAAGTCATCAACACGCTCAAAGCACTGTCACCAACTATCACTGATGCACAACGAATAGGTCTTCTACAGCAAGCAGTACAAGAACACGGTCTCTCCGTTGAAGAAGCAGATGAGATACTAAAATCATCAGGGTTAATTGTTGGAGAAAGTGTTAATTACTTTCAGGTTCTCGGACTATCTTTTGAAGAACTTCAAGACCAAAATGAGGATGTTATAGCAACTCGCGTTGATGCAGCACATCAGAAATACTATAGCGACTCGTTACGTGCAGGTGGTCTCCCACGGACTGACGGTAGGACACAAGAACAGTGGCGGACGGTGCTAAACCAAGCACGCGACATCTTGAAAGACCCACGAAAACGTGCTGAACACATTGGAACGTTACAAAATGCTAACTTGGATCTTATAAAACCCATCATTCAAACACCTGAACAAAAATCCATTACACTTTCAGTTCCGGACGATATGATACACATTCCCGCTGGTGAGTTCCAAATAGACAACAAGAGCACAACTCGCCGCAAACCAAAAGCACACAATGTCTATGTAGACACTTTTTACATAGACACATATCTTGTGACCAATGTACAATATAGGTTGTTTGTTAAGGAGAATATGGAATGGGCGAAAAAAACCTCAAAGTGGTGGAGCAGACAGAATAGAATCAAGAAATACCACGGTGTTAACTACCTAAAACATTGGAACGGGAACGACTTCCCGAGGTCAAAGGCAGACTATCCGGTTACGCACGTCAGTTGGTATGCAGCGATGGCATACTCACAATGGGCAGGAAAACGTCTACCGACAGAAGCAGAATGGGAAAAGGCGGCTCGTGGTGGAAAAACAGGACAGAAATATCCATGGGGTAATCAACTCAATGCAGACATGGCATATTGTGGCACGGAGGTCGGTGAGACCACTTCCATCGGAAAATATCCACCAAACAACTACGGATTGTATGACATAGTAGGGAACGTCTGGGAGTGGTGTCTTGATGAGTATGATGCCGATTTCTACGGTTCTCCGGCATCACCGAATTCAGTTTCTGATGAAAACACGAAGGAAGATTTAGATTTATTACTTTTCAAGACGCATAACATTTCAACCGATCACGTATTGCGAGGTGGAATAGAGTTTAATACTTCTGAACCGGTTCAGACAGCTTTACGAATTGGTCGATCACCCTTTTTCACCTCCGTACATTCACTATATTTTAAAAACTTCTCTGCCAACTCTGCCAACATCGGATTCCGATGTGCATGGGATATAAAACTTAAGTCATAGACTCTATATATATATATTTTGAGAACTTCTGTAGATTACAATCTTAAGGGTAAATCAACACATGTCCAAACATGAAGATTTCATTGAAGTCATCAACACACTTAAGACACTGTCGCCAACTATTACTGACGCACAACGTAGAGGACTTCTCCACAGAGCAATACGTGAGTTTGATCTATCCGTTGAAGAAGCAGATGAGATACTAAAATCATCAGGGTTAATAGTTGGAGATAGTGTAAATTACTTTCAAGTTCTTGGTTTATCCATTGAAGAACTTCAAGACCAAAATGAGGATGTTATAGCAACTCGCGTTGATGCAGCACATCAGAAATACTATAGCGATTCGCTACGTGCAGGTGGACTTCCACGTCCTGACGGTAGAACACAAGAACAGTGGCGGACGGTGCTAAATCAGGCACGCGACATCTTGAAAGACACACGAAAACGTGCTGAACACATCGCAACACTTCAAAATAAAATTTCACAACATTCCAAACCTATCCAAACAGAAGAGGTTTTTTCCTCAGAATCGGATGAATTAAACAAGACTGAAGAGACATCTTTATCACTCTCAATAACAGATGATATGGTGTACATCCCAGCAGGTGAGTTCCAAATGGGTAGCAGCAACGAAAAAGCAAATGATCGTGAAAAACCAGAACATACAGTTTATGTTGATACGTTCTATATGGATAAATATCCCGTCACGAACGCACAATATAAGATGTTTCTTGATGTAAACCCGCAATGGCGTAAACCCAGTAAACTGAGAGATTGGAAAAAAACAAGAAGGATATTCAATCAGGTTTTAAGTAACTATCATGGTGAAGACTACCTAAAACATTGGTATGGTTCCGACTATACAGATGAAAAAGATTATCACCCCGTAACTCACATAAGTTGGTATGCGGCGATGGCTTATGCTAAATGGGCAGGTAAACGTTTGCCAACAGAAGCTGAATGGGAAAAAGCTGCACGCGGCGGAAAAACAGGGCAAAAATATCCATGGGGAAATGAACTTGATCCAAATATGGTTTCCTGCGGTAAAGATGTTGGTAAAATCATTTCAGTAGGAAAATATCCAGCCAACAGTTACGGTTTGTATGACATGGTAGGGAATGTTTGGGAGTGGTGTCTTGATGCTTTTGATTCGGATTTCTATTCTTCTTCACCATTACGGAATCCAGTTGCAAGTGTAGATAAACAAGAGGATTGGGATATGTTAATATCAAAGTTTTTGGTCATTAAAACCGATCGCGTATTGCGGGGTGGTACCATTTTCACTTCATCAGATCCGTTCCATACTGCTGCCCGTTGGAGTTGTGCACCCGAACTCACAAATTTCCGTGCTTCGTCGTATGTTGCTGATTATGCGGCTAATATCGGTTTCCGATGTGTCTGGGATTCACGGATTAAGTCTTAACCTTTACAATACTTTCTAAACATTAACGTGGTTTGGAAAGAAACTAATTATATGAAAGTGAGGAAATATGAAAAACACAGATAACCATACATTATGGTACAACAAACCTGCTGAACAGTGGATAGATGCACTCCCAGTTGGAAACGGACGGATGGGAGCGATGGTGTTCGGTGGTATTGAACGTGAACGTATCCAACTGAACGAAGAAACGATTTGGGATGGCGGTCCTCGCGAAAACAATAACAACAATCCAAAGGCTTTGGAAGCACTCCCAAAAGTGCGGCAACTGCTCTTTGACGATAAAAACGAAGAAGCAACCCAACTTGCTGGTGAAACTATGCACGGGATAGAAAAACGGATAAAATCCTACCAATCTTTAGGGGATCTTTTCCTTGATTTTTCACACAGTGCAGATGTTTCAGAATACCGACGAGAACTGGATTTAGACACCGGCATTGCAAAGACAACCTATCAACACGGTGATGTCGTCTTTAGCATAGAAGTTTTTGCTACAGCAGTAGATAACCTTATCGTTGTTAGCGTTGAAAGCAACTCTCCAGGAAAACTCAATTTTGATGTCACCATGACACGCGAAGAAAATGCAACCGTCACAGCAATCTCTGATAAGGTATTGCGTCTTGATGGACATTGTAGCAATAGTGGTGTAATACGTTTTGCTGCAGAAATTCAGGTGAACGTTGAAGGTGGCACATCACAAGCGGAAAATGACAGTATCTCTGTGAGAGACGCTGATGCAGCTATACTCTATATCGCCGCTGCAACAAACTACATCAACAGGCAGGACACCAGTGCTGATCCTTATGAACTTTGCGAAAATTATCTGAATGCTATTGAGGCAAAAAACTATGAATCAATCCGTTCAGAACACATAGCAGACCATCAATCGCTATTCAGACGTGTTGATTTAGTTCTCGGTTCTACTGAAGCCGATAATCTACCGACTGATGAACGTTTGACTGCAGTGAAAGCTGGCACGGAAGATCCGGGACTTGTAACGCTCTACTTTCAATATGGACGTTATCTACTGATGGGAAGTTCACGACCGGGATGTTTTCCCGCAAACCTTCAGGGTGTATGGAACGAACACATGAACGCACCTTGGAACAGCGATTACCACACCAATATCAATGTTCAAATGAACTATTGGGTTCCAGAAATCTGTAATCTGCCAGAATGCCATACACCCCTGTTTGATCTCATGGATTCACTCGTTGAACCCGGGAATCTTACAGCGAAAACGCATTATGGGGCTGAAGGTTGGGTGGTACATCATCTCACAGATATTTGGGGATTTACCACACCGGCAGATGGTGTTTGGGGAGTTTGGCCGATGGGTGCCGCATGGTTGTGTGGACATGTCTGGGAACACTATCAATTCGGTGGTGATGAAGACTTCCTTAAAGAACGGGCATATCCATTGATGAAAGGTGCGGCAAGATTTATCCTTGATTTTCTTGTTGAAGCACCAGAAGGCACAGCGTTTCCGGGAAAATTGGTAACGAATCCTTCTCACTCCCCTGAAAACGTCTTTGATGCACCAGACGGTACGCGCACTATGTTCACTTATGCAGCAACAATGGATCTTGAGATAATCCATGAACTCTTCACAAACTGCATCGCTTGTATTGATATTCTCGGAGAGGACGCAGACTTCCGTGCAGAATTAACCTCTGCACTTGATAACCTCGTCCCCCTTCAAATTAGCGAAAAAACTGGAAGATTGCAAGAGTGGATATGTGATTATCATGAACCGAAGGCTGGCCATCGACACATGTCACATTTATATGCGCTCCATCCAAGTTGTCAGATAACGTTACGAGGAACACCAGAGTTGGCTGCTGCAGCAAAGAAATCATTGGAAACACGTTTAGCACACGGAGGCGGCGGTACAGGATGGAGTCGTGCATGGTTGATCAATTTCTTAGCACGGCTTGAGGAAGGAGAAGAAGCATACAATCATCTTCAAACACTTCTCGCAAAATGTACTTTGACAAACCTATTTGATACGCACCCACCATTTCAGATTGATGGTAATTTTGGTGGCACTGCTGGAATTGCTGAGATGTTGTTACAGAGTCATACACGTGAGATACACTTACTTCCAGCACTTCCGAAGGCATGGGACACTGGACACGTTAAAGGGTTGCGTGCACGCGGTGGTTTTGATGTTGATATGGAGTGGAAAGATGGAAAACTCACCCAAGCACAAATTATATCTAATCTTGGGAGAGACTGTTGGGTCCGAACACCTGGAAATGTTAATGTGACATGTAACGGTTCACGTATCAAATACTCACAGTCAAGGTCAGTTGTCAATTTTCATACAAAAGCAGGAGAATCTTACACACTCATACCATCGTAAATTTAGAACTTTTACCAAATTAACGGAATTTATCTTTTTCCGATGGTAGGTGCTGTTTCCTAACCGAATCATAGGCGTCAATTTATGGATTTTGACGTATTGTGGGAGGGGTTTTCAACCCCATAGGTGTAAACTTAAGAATACGTTTATGTTTTTATGAATGCTTCTTAACCCTTATCGGGATTGAAACTGTCCTATATTTAGTCCCGACAAATGCCATACGGGGAATGCCTTAATGGCATTCATACCGTTGATTTGGCGCATTTGGCGTTGATTTGGTAGGGACGATATGTTTGTATAGTAGATTTTAGAATTATTTTTTACACTTTCAGGTGTAGGAGGGAACTCCGATTCCCGACTATCAAGACGTTCAGTCGCGATTCGGAGATCGCTCCTACAGAACTCTTGTGTATTGTAGGAGAGAACTCCGATTCCCGACTATCAAGACGTTCAGTCGCGATTCGGAGATCGCTCCTACAGAACTCTTGTGTATTGTCTGTATTGTAGGAGGGAACTCCGATTCCCGACTATCAAGACGTTCAATCGGGAATCGGATTCCCTCCTACAGAACTCTTGTGTATTGTAGGAGAGAACTCCGATTCCCGACTATCAAGACGTTCAATCGGGAATCGGAGTTCCCTCCTACAGAACTCTTGTGTATTGTAGGAGGGAACTCCGATTCCCGACTATCAAGACGTTCAGTCGGGAATCGGAGATCGATCCTACAGAACTCTTGTGTATTGTAGGAGGGAACTCCGATTCCCGACTATCAAGACGTTCAATCGGGAATCGGAGTTCCCTCCTACAGAACTCTTGTGTATTGTAGGAGGGAACTCCGATTCCCGACTATCAAGACGTTCAGTCGGGAATCGGAGATCGATCCTACAGAACTCTTGTGTATTGTAGGAGGGAACTCCGATTCCCGACTATCAAGACGTTCAATCGGGAATCGGAGTTCCCTCCTACAGAACTCTTGTGTATTGTCTGTATTGTAGGAGGGAACTCCGATTCCCGACTATCAAGACGTTCAATCGGGAATCGGAGTTCCCTCCTACAGAACTCTTGTGTATTGTAGGAGGGAACTCCGATTCCCGACTACTTTTTAGACACATCAATAGTCCCGTAGGGACGATATGTTTATAGATAAACGATGCCACCAAAATCTTTAGTCCCGTAGGGACGATATGTTTATAAGATGGGGTTCGTACAAACATATCGTCCCTACGGGACTGTATATAAGACAATCCCAATAACATTAGGTATTGACTGGGAATCATAGTAATACAAGTGCATTCTTAAGTTTACACCAATATGTGAGGGGTTGAAAACCCCTCCATAGGCGTCAATTTAAGAAAATATTGTTGTCATTTCTCTTGTGGGAGGGGTTTTCAACCCCGATATGACAGAAGATGAACATAAAATCGGGGTTGAAAACCCCTCCCACAAGAGGTCAAAATCCTTAAATTGACGCCTATGGTGCTGTTTCCTAACCGCACCTTGAACGAGACAGTTCAAGTTAATTTGGTATTACAAAGTTCTTTTATAGGAGAGAATATGTGAGTTTAGGTGTGGTAGGGTTAAGCCTTTGGTAGTGTATAAACACCCCAACGTACTTTTGCGATGGCACCGGTATCCACAAGGCGACCAAGTTCATTCTTGATGGCTTTCGGGTGCCCCTCAATAGCCTCAATAAATTCTGCTGTTCGCTTCTCTCCATCGGAGAGCAGCGATAATATTTGCTGTCGGAAAGGAATACGGAGTGGGGCGCCGCCTCTGAGTTTTTGCAAAACTCGGTTCGCTTGTCTTGAAGAACACCCCAAGATGCGTTCCACTTCTTCCCTGCGGGATTCACGGGTTAGATTTGCGCTTTCTGTTTCATATTGTTCACGTACTGCTATCACATCAGGAAGTTTTTCAAGACCACCAGCAATTTCAAAATCTTCCCAGTCAAAAAGTAGGGTTTCAACCCTATCAGTGATTTGGGGTAGTTTCAAACTGGAGATTAAGACAATCTTTTTATTTGGGAAGCGGTTCAACTTCACACGTTGGAAAACCTTTCTGAGTAATGGGATAGCACTTTGTTCAAAAACACTTTGTACACGTGCATCTTTATAGCAACCAGAATCTATATCTTCGTCGTAGGAAAGAGGTTCTTTGTCGTTTCCAAATAGAATCTGAGACCGCCCCCAAATTATATTGTGTTCTGGTTGCGGTGTCCCAATTATCCAAACAACATCTGCCTCTTTGATAGTGGGTGAAAACTCTTTCGTATTAAAGAAATTCGTAACGATACAAACATTTTCCTTTTTAGCAAAATTTCTCAAAAGTGAAGCAGTAGACTTGTAAGTAATAATTGCGTGCTTAATGTTCGGGTCCTTCTCAATTTCAGTTAAGATACCGTTGAAGAAACGTTGTCCAGTTTTGGACATCCCGACGAAGTCTAAGTTTCCATTGTAATCTAAAATCGCTTTCTGAGGATAGAGTCCAGTTCGAAGTTGAAAAACATTGCTACCGGGCATCCATGTGCTCGGTTCAGTGCGGTGTACCTCTATTCGCTCATCTGGAAATGTCCTGCGCAAATGTTCAACTGAGAGAGTTTCCGAAAGTAACATGAGACGTTTGACGGTAGGATGTATGATTGGGGGCACCCAGAACTTTAGTGCCATACCGGTCCATCGAATCGGTGCGTCCGCGTCCCTTGTATAGTGTGAAAAGAAATTATTGAGTTGATGCAGATAAGTCCAGTTCTTATTCAGACAAGTTGTCGGTAATTTCTCTATATCCTCAACCGTTTCTACGGAAAAGATTCCTAAGTCAATGGCTTGTGACATCGGCATCAGGATTTTTGTATCTTCGTTGAGCGCAAATCGTTTGAATCTAAAAACAGGTTCTTGCTTTTCGGTAAGTTTTTCTTCAGCACTTTCATCAATAGGAATATATGCAAGCGCACCACCGTCAAATTTCATACCAAAACGTGCTAAATGCTTACCCGAGTCTGGATCAACATAACCGTGTTCTACGACTTTACCCCATACATTGACTTGACACATCTGCTTAATAAGTCGCTCTTGCTGCCATTCAAATGCCTGTATTACAGCACGTATCCGTTTGACAGCAGCCGCATGGGGAATATCTTTAATTTCTACGGCATGTAATAACGCCTTAGCAAAGTTTCCCAACGCACTTCCTTTCCAGATTGTACACCACTCCTGCAATAGGTTCTTCGTTAATATACATTCAAGGAACAAACTGTACGCTTGCTTTCTATCAATGACACAAAGTCTTTCCATGTCATCCATCTGTTTGAGGTAGTCGTCAGCAGTTTCTGCGTATTGTGGGTCGAAAAAGAGTTCGGGAAGTGATAGTATCTGCGTCTTAGCGCGTCTTAATGAGGAGGGTTGTGATAAAAATCCACGCTTTTGACATTCTGTATAGACTGGACATCTTGGACAAATGCTGGTACGCGCATCCCCACCTTTTTCCTCAATCGCTTCACACCGCTCAGGGTCCTCACATACATTCCCGAGTTGGAAGGGGGTTGCCATACGCACGTCAACCGGTATCTGTTTTACCTGCTCCCACAGGTATGACCGGGGTTTTCAGCGTTGATACAATTCAAGATTTCGGTTCTCGTATTGATTTTCTAACTTCTCTGCATTCTTGTAAGTACGTAAGTTTAGGCAGGTTGCTCCACCGTTACGGACATAAGATTCAGTATCATGACTATTCTCTGTCCCACCTTCGGCAATCACACCGAGAATGCGACATGCCTGTTCAAATATTTTCTGATCCGTATTATCTTCTTTTGATGTATCAACCTTTTTTATTGGTTGATCTGACTTATTCAATAGTGAAGCAGAACGTTTTATCGCTAATGGACTAAGTTGTCCGTTACGCACAGCAAGCATGGATTCAGTTATTGACATATCAATAGGAGGTTCTAATGGTATAATACCGGTATCGTCCCATACTTCTGTTATTTCCGTTGAAATCGTCGGTACGTCTATACCAGTACCTGTTGCTCGAATCCACACGACGCCTTCACTTTCCCATAGTAGTATGTAATTTTTCCGTTCTCCACTGTTAGTTGGGGACCAGAGATGTGAACCATTTTGATCACAAACATAAGAATAACCACGTTTCACAAATGCCTCTTTTGCATGATCAAGGTTGAGTGAACCGAGGGACAACGGAACATCAGCAACCAGTTCCTTCTGTTTTAGTTTCTTCGGAGTAGGTTCATGGAGTACAACACGAAGTGCATCAATAGGTGCAAAGACGACTTCTTTGTCAATGACAGGGGGATCTAAGAGGTTACCAAGAAGCACTTCATAACGTGCATCCCAACGACTATAACCCTCTTTACCAACTATTTTAAGATATACATCGTGTTCGTGTGGATTATCCGTTGTCGGTTTATGTTGATAAATATACAACTGAGATTCGTTGCTATTTGAATGCAGGTAATCTGGTATCCTGCATGTAAAGCGCAAACCACCAGATTTTGTCATCGTCAATAATGGGTTCGGAACAGCGTCAATAAGCACTTCAAGACATTTCAGAATCTCATCGGGAACGGTACATAAGGCTTTATATGTAAAATTGAAGTCGTGCCACTGTGCCCCATCGCGTTCAGAGGGAATACCAGTATAAACTTGAATCCCCCAGGCATCGTGCCAACGTCGCATACCCCAATCCTCTATACCTTGTCGTTTTAAAAAACGTTCGCCTCCTAATTCTCTCGGTCCCCGATCATTTTCAGGGGCACGTCCTATAGGCATAAATGAGATATTCGCTTCTTCTAAGTTCGCCAATACAACAGGATATTTGTATGCACAATGCACTGTAACATGGTACGGATGTCCCATATTATAAAGTGCAGGTGTTACCAATGTCTTACGCTGCCGAAGTGATTTTTTGTGTCGTTCGTGAGAACGTTGAAGAATATCTTGTATGGTATCCATAATATAAAGTAATGTTATGAAAATTTAAGTTGTAAATATACTATAACTTTCAAATTAATTCTCGTTGTCCTGATAATACTATATTAAAAGTATAACATTAATTATAAATTTAATCAAATACTTTTTTCGGTTTTTATAATTTTTGCCCCAATGCGTCAATCTATAATTTATATGTTTGACCGTATTGAATTGCAAGTTGTGAAATAAGATTGTATAACTTCCCACTTATTATACGATTACTATCGCTGATTCGTTACAACCTATTGATATTTATGGCGAATCACGCATGGTTTTCTACATGATTCACTATAATACCCAGGGCATGTCTAAACGGCATTCATATTGTTGATTTACTTTTACTGGTCATGACCGGAAGGTCGCGCCTACCCGTGCAAGTGTGTAAAATACAGGACTTACGCACCCAGTTGTAGGCGCGCTTTGTAAGCGCGCCACCCAACTGCAGGCGTGCTTTGTCCGCGCGCCACCCAACTGCCTCATAAGCGTCAATTTAAGGTTTTTCACCTCTTGTGGGAGGGGTTTGCAAACCCGATTTTACACGCTTTTCCTCTCAAATCGGGGTTCAAAACACCTCCCACAAGAGAAACACCAACACTTTTTTCTTAAATTGACGCCTATGGCGCGCGCCACCCAACTGCCACCCAACTGCAGGCGTGCTTTGTCCGCGCACCACCCAACTGCCCCATAAGCGTCAATTTAAGAATTTTCACCTCTTGTGGGAGGGGTTTGCAACCCCGATTTTACGCGCTTTTCCTCTCAAATCGGGGTTAAAAACCACTCCCACAAGAGAAACACCAACACTTTTTTCTTAAATTGACGCCTATGGCGCACCACACAACTGCCCCATAAGCGTCAATTTAAGGATTTTCACCTCTTGTGGGAGGGGTTTGCAACCCCGATTTTACGCGCTTTTCCTCTCAAATCGGGGTTCAAAACCACTCCCACAAGAGAAACACCAACACTTTTTTCTTAAATTGACGCCTATGGCGCACCACCCAACTGCCCCATAAGCGTCAATTTAAGGATTTTCACCTCTTGTGGGAGGGGTTTGCAACCCCGATTTTACGCGCTTTTCCTCTCAAATCGGGGTTCAAAACCACTCCCACAAGAGAAACACCAACACTTTTTTCTTAAATTGACGCCTATGGCGCACCACCCAACTGCCCCCTAACTGCAGGCGTGCTTTGTAAGCGCACCACCCAACTGCCCCCTAACTGCAGGCGTGCTTTGTAAGCGCGCTGGAAACCGAAAAAATGCTGAAAATTACACAATTATCGTCATAATTCTTCATCAAATCATGAAAACTGCGTAAGTCCTGAAATTATTCCTAAATCTAACAAAATTTGATATTTTATTAATTTAATTTGACATTTCTGGTGAAAGAAGGTAATATTATAACAATAAGACTTAATTATTTATTTTATGGATTTATATGACTTTAGTCTTATTATGGTTATTTTTGTCAGGTATTCATGTGTTCTTAGTGTCATCAACTTTCAAGCAATAGTTTAAGTATATAGTCGGAGGCATCATGAATGAATAGTTTTTCCATAATATTTCTTGTTATTATCATACTCATCAATCTTTGCGGGTGTAATGATAGTATTGACTTGATATCGAAACCAATAATGAACGAAAGCATAGTTGTAGTTCAAAACATAGCTGATAATTACACATCACCTTTAGGAGCATTACCCTACAATCACCAGACTGCTTTTGCAAGTGGTGAGCAAACGTTTCTAAAGATTTTTACTCCGGAAGAAGGTTTGGGACCAGTTTTTAATAATACCGGATGTGTCAGTTGTCACCCATCAAATGGACGCGGAACACCAGACTTGATCCTCATCCGATTTAGTATCGGGGATGATCTCATGCTTGATATGGGAGGACCTCAGTTTCAAGACAAAGCTATACCCGATGTCCCTTACGAAATGCTTCCCATCGGTGTAGACAAATCACCAAGACTTCCCCCACCTGTTTTTGGGATGGGTCTTATTGAAAGCATCCCTGTTGAGACCATTTTAGCAAATGCTGACGAAGATGACGCTGATGGTAATGGGATCTCTGGGAGACCCCACTGGGTAACAGCACCTGACTATGTACCAGTGACCGAAGTTGGGGGTGGACAAGGACAACAACTTGGTAGATTCGGAAGAAAGGCTTCCGTTTCCTCACTTCTTCAGCAGATCGCACAAGCTTTTCATCAAGACATTGGTATAACAAGCGGTTTTCTTCCTATTGAGCATTCCTCTGTTGGAGACAAGGTTTCCGATCCAGAGATTGAAAATACTGATGTCATGAACACAGTCATCTTTATGCGATTTATTGCCCCTCCACCACGAGGTGAAATTACACCAGAAGTTAAAAGCGGAGAAATACTATTCTCGGAAATAAAGTGTGCATCATGTCACGTACCGACGATGCAAACAGGTCCAACCAACATTCCTGCTTTCGACGAAGTAGATGTCCACATCTACTCTGACCTGCTTTTGCATGATATGGGTGAGGAGTTAGCAGATAACAGACCCGACGGTGATGCTAACGGGAGAGAATGGCGAACTGCACCGCTTTGGGGCACTCGCTTAGTGGCGGATTTCCTCAGCGGTACTCCATTTTTTCTTCACGATGGACGTGCAACCACACTTCAATCTGCAATCAGAGCACACGGTGGTGAAGCACAAAAATCCAAAGAAGCGTTTTTTAACCTCTCAGAATCTGACCAACAA
This sequence comes from Candidatus Poribacteria bacterium, assembly GCA_963663765.2. GTDB lineage: Bacteria > Poribacteria > WGA-4E > WGA-4E > WGA-3G > MSPOR6. The sequence goes on from CAXXUA010000005.1 coordinate 1,807,661, forward strand.
GCGGTTATTGATTTTATAAACTCACTATAAATTGTAAAACCATACCACACTTCAACTCATTTGGATAAGTATGGGATTTGTAAATGACTCATGCACCTCGCTCTGGGAGAGGCGAGAAATGCCAAAATCACACAAAACACTTTATGTGCATTTTTAGTGTGATTACATCATCTCTCGAATAACTAATTCATTAGAGTAGTTATTCCTCCTTGCGGGGGAAATGTGAATCCCCCGCACTTACCGATATAATTGTATAAATTGGAATTATATGATAAATGAATTCTGTGTAGATCAGGGTTATTTAGTTTTAGTAGTTTTTGCAGATATTTATAACATTCGTGAATTAGATGCGTAGGTCGGGTAGAGCGATAGCGAAACCCATAGGTGTCAACTTAAGAAAAAAGTGTTGGCATATTCTCTTGTGGGAGGGGTTTGTAACCCCGATTTGAGTGGAAATGAACATAAAATCGGGGTTGAAAACCCCTCCCACAAGATGTCAAAATCCTTAAGTTGACACCTATGGGTAGAACGATAGCGAAACCCGACATGTATTGATTGTAGTTGTCATGTCGGGTTTCGCTATCGCTCTACCCGGGGAATGCCAATAAGGCATTCATACCGTTGATTTGGACCTACGATATAAACTTTAAGTAACACCCATCAACTGATAATTCTTAAAACTAAATAACCCTGTGTGTAGATGCTTACAGCGGTAATCGCAATTGGTCAGTGTAGCACCTAATCCGATCGTTTGCTAAATTGATATATTCTTCTTCATTATCATATCCGATATAATGTCTATCAGATTTCAAAGCACTCAAACAGGTCGTACCACTGCCACAGAAGGGGTCTAAAACCACATCCCCTACGAAGGAATATAACTGAATTAATCGGTGTGGTAGTTCTTCTGGAAAAGGTGCTGGATGACCGATACGTTTGGCTGAAACGGATGGAAACGTCCAAACGCTCTTTGTCCATTCCAAGAATGCCTCTTTACTTATAGAATTTTCTTTATCGTCACGTTTACGCGAAAATGTCCCTTTAGAGAATACAAGGATATATTCGTGTACATCTCTTAATACAGGATTCGCCGCGGACAACCAACTCCCCCATGCAGTAGAACTTCCCGCACTTGCGGCTTTATCCCAAATAATTTCTCCACGCATGTAATAGCCAATCTCTAACATATCTTCTATGATATGACTGTGCAAGGGGATATAAGGTTTTCGTCCTAAATTAGCGATATTAATGCACGTCCGACCACCCGTCACCAATTTTCTGTAAGTTTCAGCAAACACAGCACGAAGAAGTTCTCTATACTCATCTAACGACAAATCGTCATCATACTCCTTTTTCGCATTGTAGGGAGGAGACGTAATCATCAGATGGATGCTGCTATCAGGGATCTGGGACATCTGCTCGCTTGAGGCACAGTAAAGTTGGTCAAGGCTCTCTGCAGGAATCGGATTTTCTTCCCATATTTCTGGTTCTGGTATTCCTTGATCGGCGTAAAGTTTTCCCTTATAGAATTCACTGGAGTCGTGATTGACTCTTCCGGTAGTTCCGAATGCACTTGTCCTGGTGCCTTGATTACTAATTTCTTTGTTGATTTTTACCATAGTTATTACCCGCAATTATAGTGGATTTTAGAATTATTTTTACACTTTCAAGTGTAGGAGCGAACTACGATTCCCGACTGTATTGTCTGTATTGTAGGAGGGAACTCCGATTCCCGACTATATTGTAGGAGCGAACTCCGATACACGACTATATTGTCTGTATTGTAGGAGGGAACTCCGATACACGACTATATTGTCTGTATTGTAGGAGGGAACTCCGATACACGACTATATTGTCTGTATTGTAGGAGCAAACTCCGATACACGACTACTTTTTAGACCCATCAATAGTCCCGTAGGGACGATATGTTTATAGAAAAACGATGCCATCACAATCTTTAGTCCCGTAGGGACGATATGTTTATAGATAAACGATGCCACCACCTCTTTAGTCCCGTAGGGACGATATGTTTATAGAAAAACGATGCCATCACAATCTTTAGTCCCGTAGGGACGATATGTTTATAGAAAAACGATGCCATCACAATCTTTAGTCCCGTAGGGACGATATGTTTATAGAAAAACGATGCCATCACAATCTTTAGTCCCGTAGGGACGATATGTTTATAGAAAAACGATGCCATCACAATCTTTAGTCCCGTAGGGACGATATGTTTATAGAAAAACGATGCCATCACAATCTTTAGTCCCGTAGGGACGATATGTTTATAGATAAACGATGCCACCACAATCTTTAGTCCCGTAGGGACGATATGTTTATAAGATGGGGTTCGTACAAACATATCGTCCCTACGGGACTAACGGACGATTGTTCGTGTGTGATCTATAAACAAATCCTCCCTACGGGACTGTATATAAGACAATCCCAATAACATTAGGTATTGACAGAGAGTCATAGTAACAGGACTTACGCACCCAACGGTAGGCGCGCTTTGTAGGCGGGGAATGCCAAAAGGCATTCATACCCGGGGAATACCATAAGGTATTCATACCGTTGATTACTTGATTTGGCGCTGGAAACCGAATGTTTATAGATAAACGATGCCACCACAATCAATAGTCCCGTAGGGACGATATGTTTATAGAAAACAAGTACCCTTCCCAGTTCTTTAGTCCCGTAGGGACGATATGTTTATTCTTCTATGTCGTTCCTACGGAACTCAAGAGAGGGTGATTACACCTATCTATAAACATTACGTCCCTACGGGACTAAAGAGAACAAAAGTTTGTACCTCTGTGCAAAAACTTTACACACCCCTATAATAACTATTTGCTTGAAATCTATTCATTTGTAGTATATAATATCTGATATGAGCAAGAAGGAGAATGGTAGCATTGCCATATCAGGTGAAGATACCATCGTCATAATAACTTTGACTTTAGGAATATGTATCGCCTACACAGTCTGGCGTGTACCCAAAGAAAATAACTTTAATACCATTTTATCAAGAATCACGACAAAACCCCTACCTTTAGGTAGTGGGATGTAGTCGTGCTAAGTACTTGTGTCAAGAAAAAACTTGATTTTTGGTTTAAAACATGAGATACTCATTATACCAGTTCAGTGTAGGTGCTACTAACACCTACACACCTTTAGTAGAGGGAACTGACGTCTTCATAGGACTGGAATATCATCATGCTAAAAACACATAAGATTGCATTGAATCCAAATAACAATCAACGCAAATGGTTTGCACAACAGTGTGGCTATGCGAGATTTGCATATAATCATGCATTAGCAGATTTCAAGTCTGCATTGGCAAATGATGAGTTCTTATCCGCTGCGAAGTTAAACACTCGATTTAATATTGCTAAGAAAGCACATGCTTGGACTAAAGATATGGATCAGGTTGTAGCCAATAAAAGCATATTTGGTAACTTGTCTGCTGCGCTTGCGAATTGGGTTGGTAAGCGTGCGAGATTTCCGAAGTTCAAGAAGCGTGGCAAAAAGGACGCATTCACCACAAATAATCAATCTGTAGAAGTTGAAGGTAAGCGTATCAAACTTCCTAAGATTGGTTGGATTAGAATGTTTGAATCATTGCGTTTTGTGGGTAAGATTATGAAAGTGACGATCTCAAGGACAGCACATCGTTGGTTTGTATCTATCACCATAGAAACAGAGGACACCGAAGCAGTTGATAACTCAACGCACCCTGTGATTGGTATAGATGTAGGCATAAACACACTTGCCACATTGAGTGATGGCACGAAATATGATAATCCAAGACCCCTGAAACGATATGAAAAGAAGTTAGCAAGAGAACAACGTAGATTAAGTAGAAAAGTTTTCAAGTCTAACAACTGGTTCAAACAAAAACACAAGTTAGAACGTATCCACTATCGTATCGCTTGTATCCGAAACGATGCACATCATAAAGCAACTACAGAGATTGTCAACCTCGCATCTGTGATCGGTATTGAGACACTCAAGGTTACTAATATGCTGAAGAACAGAAACCTCGCAAAAGCATTGTCAGATACAGCATTAGGCGGTTTCCTGCTAAAACTCAAGACAAAATCGGAAGTGCGCGGTATACCTGTCAAAGAAGCAGATCAGTTCTTTGCAAGTAGTAAAACCTGTTCCGGTTGTGGACACCAAAAGAAAGACCTAACACTTTCAGAAAGAATGTATCACTGCAGTCAATGTGATGTGTCTATAGATAGAGATGTCAACGCTGCAATAAACTTGAAACCAACTACGGTGGGACACACCGAAAGTCACGCCTGTGGAGTGCAAATAAGACCTAACGCTGTTCAGGAAAGGGCACGAGACACGGAAGCAGGAAAAGTCGTTTGGAAACAACTCAAACTGTTTCCAATATAAGAACTAAGAACCCCCATGCTTTAGCTTGGGGAGTATGTCAGTAAACACGAGTTCTGTTGTTCCATTATTTACACTTATATCTGGAACAATTAATATAATAAAGGATCTTATCATGTTGATGTACGCAAAATTGTTTAGAGACAAAGTTCGCCAAGAAGGTATTGAAGAAGGTATTAAACAAGGTATTGAACAAGGTATTAAACAAGGTGTTAAACAAGGTGTTAAACAAGGTGTTAAACAAGGTATTGAACAAGGTGTTGAACAAGGTATAAACAAAGAACGTCAAAATTGGATAGCGTGGAACAAGAGACGCGTTGAGGCTGAAGAAAATGGTCAAGAATTTAATGAACCTCCACCGACACATATCATAGATGACATAGAAAATAATTGAATAAACTTAAAATGTTATTTTCTTAATACCGATCCGGATACCAAAAGATGACATCGCGTTTTGGAAACAACACTGCTAAAAAAGCTGAAACTTCCGCTGTAACCGAGGAACTTGATTTAACCTGCTCCCACCCAATTTCACCAAACAGTAGTTGCCAAAATTCTTCTTCGCTCAATTCTAAGTTAACTGCATTTGAATCGTTCTCTACGACTTGAATTGCATCCTGACCATTGTAACGCAACACCACCTGCTGGTCGTTGACTGATGGCAATTTCACCGCAAGAGATGGAATTGATTCCTTCGCAGCTGCAACCTGCGACTCCCACCTCACTACAAGCCTACGCAGTAACGTCGATAAACTTACTGCATAGAACATCATTGCACTATCAGAAATTTGTGTGATTTCACCGTTGCACTTTGCAGTCAGACGTTCAACAAACACATGCTGTTCTGAAAATATCCCTCTTATTTCCTCAACTCCCTCTGTTACACAGGTTTGCAAAAGGTGTGATATAAGTGCGTCCACAACTTCAGGATGTTCAGACTTGTATCCTACCTCACGGACTTCAGCACACTTTCCATCTATCTGATAGTTCAGGTATCCACCGATGTCGCCATTCTGATGGACGACAACAGTAGGGAGGATTCCGCGAATACGAGAAGGTTCCATATCCCAATAGGCACGTGTCCGAGAAATACTCCCACTTTGTTGTGCGTTCACAACATCATGAATTTTTGCTACTACATCTAAATCGGTTTCTGGATTGAAAACACGAATCTGCCAAGAAGATTGACTATCCAATCTTGACGAAGAATTACATTTTATTTGAAAACCTTTTAGCGGAAAGGATATCCATCCTAATCTGTGATAATATTCCTCTGGTATGATTGTAAACAACACACCAAGATCGTATCCTCTTGTTTTTAGATAACCGATAGTATGCCGCATAAGTGCAGATGCATACCCAACCCCACGATATTTTGGATGTGTGCAGACACCCCCGATGCCACCCATCGTCACAAGGGACGCACCAACACGTAGCCTCCGTTCCCACACACGCAATGTTGAAACAACCTTATCATTGACAACAACCACTCGAGTTTGTGATAACCTGTAGCTGCTATCCCCTCTGAGATACTGCCAATAACGTTCGTGCTGTCCCGGATTGAACGCGATACAGTTTAGTTCAACGACCTGCGCCAATTCTGATTCACGTGCTGCTCGAATTTCCATGTTCTTATCCTAACGCCATCTACTGCATTGTAAAGATCACGCCTAAAGCTTCATTTGGGGTTTGGATCAGTTTTTCGCAACCGTCTGCTGCTTTGTCAATCGGAACAATATCAGTGATTAAAGCTTCAACATTGATTTTTCCTTCTGACATGCAACGTAGTGCTAATTCCAAGTTGCGTTGCGTAGGAAACTGCACAAACACTGGCGGGTAATCCGCACCGTGTTCATAATCCTCATCGTGGTAACCCGGACCCGTACGTGCCGCACTGATAACATCAACATTCCCAAGTCCTCCTGCAAATCCGTGCGTAATACTCGCACCTCCGACAATGACAATCCGTCCATATCGATGCATATCTGGGGCTAACTTCAACATTGCACGTATCTGTTCAAAAGCACTCGAAGCATCTCCACCGAATGCTATAATCCCACAATCCATACCGTAGTCTCGTGTAAATTCCTTAGCAATCGGAATCGGGTCTGTTTCAGACACGTTAATTGCGAGGTCTATACCAGCTTTTTCTGCAATGCTTATCCGTAATGGCAGCCTATCTAAACCGATAACATAGGCACCAGCGGTCTTAGCTATTTGACATGCAAATTGTCCGACAATACCCAATCCTACAACAACAACGTTTTCACCGATACGGATACGTCCACGTTGCACAGCGTGTAACGCAGTTGCTGCGAGGTGAATAGATGCTGCTTCTTCATATTTGACGTTATCAGGAATCTTAGCACACAAGTTATGTGGCACACAAGCATACGTGGCATGTAGCGCGTAGCCACCTCCCATGCCTGCAACTCTGTCCCCAATCTCAAATTCGTCACAATCCCCTTCCTTGCCGATAACAACACCTGCGTTGGTATATCCGAATGGACGTTGCTGTGTTGCATCTCCCGGATTTTCCCGTCTCCGTTTCATACCACCAAGTTCTGTTCCTGGACTGACCAAAGAGGCGTGAACCTCAATTAGCAGTTGCCCCGGTTTCGGTGTGGGTGTTTCCTGTTCTACTGTCAAGATTTGTCCTGCATTACTTTTCATCACAACTTTTCTTGTTTTGCTCATACATGTTCCTCATTATATTGGTAGGAGCGACCTCCCGGTCGCGACCGTATGGATACATTCCCCTATTGGTAGGAGCAACCCTCCCGGTCGCGACCGTATGGACTTGGTAGGAGCAACCTCCTGCTCGCGACCGTATTGATATATTTCCCTCTTGGTAGGAGCAACCTCCTGCTCGCGACCGTATTGATATATTTCCCTCTTGGTAGGAGCGACCTCCCGGTCGCGACCGTATGGACTTGGTAGGAGCAACCTCCTGGTCGCGACCGTATTGATACATTTCCCCTCTTGGTAGGAGCGACCTCCTGGTCGCGACCGTATGGACTTGGTAGGAGCCACCTCCTGCTCGCGACCGTATTGACTTGGTAGGAGCAACCTCCTCGTCACGACCGTATTGATACATTTCCATCTTGGTAGGAGCGACCTCCCGGTCGCGACCGTATTGACTTGGTAGGAGCAACCTCCTGCTCAAGACCGTATTGACTTGGTAGGAGCAACCTCCTGCTCGCTACCGAATTGACTTGGTAGGAGCGACCTCCTGGTCGCGACCGTATTGATACATTTCCCTATTGGTAGGAGCAACCTCCTGCTCGCGACCGTATGGATACATTTCCCTATATTGGTAGGAGCAACCTCCTCGTCACGACCGTATGGATACATTTCCCTATATTGGTAGGAGCGACCTCCTGGTCGCGACCGTATGGATACATTCCCCTATTGGTAGGAGCAACCTCCTGGTCCCGACCGTATGGACACATTTCCCCTATTGGTAGGAGCGACCTCCTGGTCCCGACCGTATTGATACATTGTGTCCATACGGTCGCGACCAGGAGGTCGCTCCTACCAAGAAGAGGGGAAATGATGCATAAAAAACACATTCCGTGTTTTCTACGTCCTCTGTGATTCAGACAAAATCCGGAAGACTCGTGTTTTATCCGCGTAATCTGCAATTCTGTCTGTAAAAAACTTTACACACCCATTCTTTTATCAGTAGTAGTTCTCAACTTTAATTATATTTTAGTCTATTTAGTTTTTGTTGTCAAATCAACAAGGATCATTGGGTGCGTACAGAAGGAAAATCCCCGATGCAAAGTAGATTGTTTTCAATGGCAAAACAATCGCAACTGCCGGTCGGTATACCGTCCATCTATGGGATGTGAACACAGGTTACCTCCGAAAACTCATCAGTTATTGATGCTATTTCTGTTTGGTAAAACAGCATACCAAAACCAACATCGTTTTCCGTCTGTTTTCAACGTAATTGCACCCAGTTGATCTGTGCGTAGTTGCGCACAGTTTCTTTCCTGATACCGCGCAACGACTTCTGCATGCGGTAATTGAAACTGATTCCTTTGCCCCAAAGAAAAGATGGCATAATGCGGTTGAACAGCATTCAAGAACGATGAGCTGCTTGAGGTACGGCTGCCGTGATGCGGTGCTTTTATAACTTCCGAGTGCAAATCCTGCTGAGATTCAATCAATCGGTTTTCAGCTTTCGTTTCAATATCACCGGTGAATAAGATGTCTACTTCACCATAGCTGAGTTTTATGACAAGCGAGTCATCGTTCTTATCATTGTCCAATAGATTTGTAGACGCAGCATCAATCGGGTGCAACAGATTAAGCGTGGCAGTCGGTGTGAGTTCTATTTCCCCTTTATACGGAAATGCATAGGGAATGTGCTTTGCTTGCGCGACACTACGTATACGTTGATGCGTCTGGGACTCCAGTGGCATGTCGGGTATCCCAAGCACCTGCTTTACACTAAAGTTTTTCAGGATGTATGCCAGTCCCCCGCCGTGGTCAATGTCTGGATGTGTGAGTACCACCAAATCCAGTTCTCGTATGCCGTGTACATCAAGATAAGGTTCAATGATTCGTTTCCCAACACCATATTCAATCTCTCGCTGTCGCTTTTCATCGTAATAGGAACGTTGGATACCGCCATCAACCAACATAGTTTTCCCATCAGGAAATCTGATAAATGCAGCATCACCCTGTCCCACATCAAGCGTTACCACTTCTAACAGACGACCTTTTTCATGAAAGGCACCATCCCAAACCCAGACCGCTACAACCGAGAGTGCGATAAGACTTGCAACTCGCCACTGCTGATACACGAACCGCCAATGCGTAATGCCTAAACATACCGCAATGTAGAGCACAATGAGACCTAATGTCGGTGGTGTAACCTTCACAATACCCCAGTTCTGCCCAAAAATGCTGATGAGTTTGAGAAAAATGAAGAAAAGTGCATGGTTGACGAAAGCAAAGAGTTTTGCAAACGGAAGCCAGATAAAACCCATACAAACCGATGCCATTCCAACAGCAACGATCAAGGAGACAAGTCCAACTGCAAACGGACCTACGATCATACCGAGTGGATATGCTCTATAGAAATACAAAGCAATGAGTAGACTTGTGCCAAGCTGCGCAGCAAATGTCACCAGATAGGATAATACCAACCATTTCAGAACGGTGTTTTTGAGTTTGCGTCCAAAACTGACATCATCGGATTCCGGAGTTTCCCACATGTGCCGTAAAGATCTCTCCATCTTCGGCACAAAATAGACAATGGCAGTTACCGCAACAAACGAGAGTTGAAACCCGACATCCCACACCTGTGTCGGGTTCAGTAGGAGCAACGCCAAAGCAGCAACTCCGAGTAGGTTGAAGACATCAGCATCACGATCAATGATGGTTGCAAATAGATATAAAATTGCCATGAGTGTAGCACGGAAAACAGATGGACGGAAGCCGACTAAACACGCGTAGATTAGGATTGCGCCAATCGTCAGGAGACAAACCACTTTCTCAGGAATCCTAAATGATGTACTCGGAATGCGAAACGTTGACAAACCAAGATAACAAAGCAGAGCAATAAGTCCTACATGCAGACCTGACACTGCTAATACGTGAAAAGTGCCACTGTTCCGAAAGATTTCCAGCGTTTCTGTTGGTACATCTCCACGTTTTCCAAGTAGGATGCCTTTTAGCAATTGTGCGTGCAGTGCGTTATCCTCTGTAGACGTAGTTTGTTCCCTTGCATACGCGGTATCAATAATCCGTTCTGTTTTATGGCGGAGTGCTTCTATCCAACGTAACGGAGGAAATCCTGATTGTTCACCAATGTGCAGCAGTCCTTGATGATCTATAATTCCGGTGACGTTCTTTCGTGCAAGGAAGGCGCGATAATCAAAACCACCCGGATTTCGTTTTGTATTGGGTTGACGCAAAACGCCTGTGAGCGTGATGTGTTTGCCATATCGGAGTGGAAGAAGATCTTGAAACCTGATGAGAAACTTTGCTGATACTTGTTGCGATGCGTCTGATAGCAGCTGCACTTGTCCAGTTGCATAACAGGCATCCCATGCTTCACCCCGTTCCGGTTGATAGATGGTTTCACCAGAAAAACTAACAGGTTGGTCATAAAAATGTGAAGGGATGACGGGTACGGTGGCAAGTTCCAGTCTCAGCATACCGCAAGCGAACACAGCGACATGCAACAGAACATAGAAGAGATACTTAACCCGATTTCGCACCAAGATGCTGCCGACAAAGCATATCAACACGGACAGCCATAGCCACAAGATCGGAACTGCTATATACCCGCCTGTGATGATGCCAAATAGGAACGGGATGAGAAAATAGAGCGCTGGACGCGGTTTGATATTCACGACAATTCGTATGATTTCTGTTTACGTCTTAGAACAAGATGGAGATTGATGTTATACCATTTCAAATTGATAATGTCTCTTTATTGTAGCACATTCTGCCAGATTGTGCCGTTCACCGCTTCATTTCTAAACAGTCGGTAATGGGAGAAAATTTAATAGAAATGGCATTATGAACATTGGACAACCTTGCCTGTTTGTGCAGATTGGTATGCGGCAGCTAAGATTGCATTTGCTTTCATGCCGTCAATACCGCTTGCAATCGGTGCAATGTCTGTCGCAACGCACTCCGCAAAATGTTCAAATTGGTGTTGATATAGGTCTTCAAATTGGGATGCGATAACCTTCTTTTCACCATTGAAGCACGTATGGATTTTCCATCCATCATCGTTGAGAACCGACACTGCGCCTTCCGTACCGTAGAGTTCAAGCACGATGTCGCAATGTGCAACAGAGAAGCTTAGGTCAGTAAACGCTTGCGCGCCGTTTTGAAACCGCATCAGAATACCACCTGTTTCCTCCACCTGATAATTGTGGATATTGCTGTCGCAAAATGCGGTGACTTCTGTGACATCACCGATGAGGTATCGTAACATATCAACGCTATGCGGTCCTAAGTCCATCATACACCCGCCACCGCCTTTGTCCGGTTGTGCGCGCCATTCGTCGCCGGACAAAAGGTATTTTTTGAGAAACGGCATCCTGCCATGCACTATCTGCCCAAGTTTTCCTTCTTTAACCCACGTTCTGATTTGCTGAAAGCAGGAGTGAAATCGAAATAGCAGGCAAACCTGCAGATGTACACCGTTCGCGTCACATGCGACGATCATCCGTTTGCATTCTTCGGTGGTGAGTGCCATCGGTTTGTCGCAGAGGACGTGCAGTCCGCGTTCTGCAGCGGCAACGACCTGTTCACAATGGAGATTAACAGGTGTTGAGACATAGATTGCATTGATATCGGTGTCTGCAAGTATGTCGTCAACACTACTGTATGCTTTTGTTGCGTTGTGTTCATTTGCGAGTTGCTGTGCGCGTGATGCGTTTCGTGAGAAGAGTGCGTGGAGTTCTGCCCCTGACGCTTTGTGGATCGCGGGCATGGCTCGACGTTGCGCGACACTGCCTGCACCGAGAACACCCCATTTTAATGTCATTATATTGTTGCTCCATAGTTGATAATTATTGATTGTAATAATACCAGGACTTACGCATTATAGTGGATTTTAGAATTATTTTTACACTTTCAGGTGTAGGAGGGAACTCCGATTCCCGACTATCAAAACGTTCAGTCGCGATTCGGAGATCGACCCTACAGAAAAAGTGTAAACTTAGTTGTATATTTCACTATAAATGGTAGGCGTGCTTTGTAAGCGCGCCGGAAACCGAAAAAATACTGAAATTACATCATTCTTGCCATAATTGAAGTCTTGTGTATTGTGTGTATTGTAGGAGGGAACTCCGATTCCCGACTATCAAGACGTTCAGTCGCAATTCGGAGATCGCTCCTACAGAACAAGTGTAAACTTAGTTGTATATTTCACTATAAATGGTAGGCGTGCTTTGTAAGCGCGCCGGAAACCGAAAAAATACTGAAATTACATCATTCTTGCCATAATTGAAGTCTTGTGTATTGTGTGTATTGTAGGAGGGAACTCCGATTCCCGACTATCAAGACGTTCAGTCGCAATTCGGAGATCGCTCCTACAGAACAAGTGTAAACTTAGTTGTATATTTCACTATAAATGGTAGGCGTGCTTTGTAAGCGCGCCGGAAACCGAAAAAATACTGAAATTACATCATTCTTGCCATAATTGAAGTCTTGTGTATTGTGTGTATTGTAGGAGGGAACTCCGATTCCCGACTATCAAGACGTTCAGTCGCGATTCGGAGATCGACCCTACAGAAAAAGTGTAAACTTAATTGTATATTTCACTATAAATGGTAGGCGTGCTTTGTAAGCGCGCTGGAAACCGAAAAAATACTGAAATTACATCATTCTTGCCATAATTCTTGATTATTTATGAAAATTGCGTAAGTCCTGTAATAAAAGATACCTTAACTAAACAGTAGATAGATGCCGGTTGCGAAGAGGACGATTAACACGATTCTGGAAAAGTTGCGTTCTGAAAAACGATTGTTTAGGAAGACACCGACTTGCACACCGAGTGCAACAAATGGCAGCAGTGCTATTGCTTCTACGATGATTTCACCAGAAAACAATCCGAGTTGGAAATAAGCAGGTATCTTTGCCAGATTGATAAAGAAGTAGAGTAATGTCGTTGTTGCGACGAATGTGCGGTTACCTAACCTTTGCGGTAACAGATACATGACGATGACCGGTCCCGCCATGTGTGCAAACGTTGAAAAGATGCCAGCGATGATACCTAATATCATACCATGCCATACTTTGTAATGTATTGCTGGTGTTAGTCCCGGTAACAGGTCTGGGGCATCTGTATCAATGCGTTGTCTTATACGTATCCGGACAAATTCTAACACTGCAAAAAAACAGGCTATACCCCCAATGATTTTCTTTAGATGTACATCTGATATATCTTTTAGGATGAAACTTGCGATCGTGATGCCGATGATTGCCCCGGGAACGATACGCCATATACTTTGACGATGCCACTGTTTCCAGTAATGTCCGAACGAGATTACATCTGTTGAAAAGAGTAGCGGGAGCATGAGTGCAATGACGTTTGTTGCGGGTCGTATTTGAGTGAATAGCGGAACAACTATCATGCCGACCCCGCCACCGAACCCAGCTTTACTAACGCCTGTTAGCCATGTCCCAAAACATAGAATAATGATTTCGTAGATAAGGTTTCTCCTAATTCTGTTTGACAAGTTGTGTGATTTATGATAATGGAATTTGTCGGTTTTGTCAAGATGGTTGTTTGACGTGCTTTGTAAGCGCACTCCCCTGCAGGCGCCCCCCAACTGCAGGCGTGCTTTGTAAGCGCGCCATCCCCCCACTCAACTGCAGGCACCCCGCACTGCAGGCGTGCTTTGTAAGCGCGCCATCCCCCACTCTCAACTGCTGGCGCACCCCAACTGCAGGCGTGCTTTGTAAGCGCGCCATCCCCGCCCTCAACTGCTGGCGCACCCCAACTGCAGGCGTGCTTTGTAAGCGCGCCCCGTAGGAAACCGAATTTTACGCATCAATTTTAGATTATTGAAAAATGAATATCGCTCTTTAGTCCCGTAGGGACGATATGTTTATAGATAACGAATACCCTCCCCAGATCTTTAGTCCCGTAGGGACGATATGTTTATAGATAACGAATACCCTCCCCAGATCTTTAGTCCCGTAGGGACGATATGTTTATAGAAAACGAATACCCTCCCCAGATCTTTAGTGGTTTTCTTGCTATGTATTTATTGTATGTTTCCATTGATGATCTCCTACTTAAACAGATGACTACTGGGTTCTTCAGCATTGGACTTTTATATTATGCTAAAATTAATTGCCGAAAGAACCATTTAGTCCCGTAGGGACGATATGTTTATAGAAAACGAATACCCTCCCCAGATCTTTAGTCCCATAGGGACGATATGTTTATAGATAACGAATACCCTCCCCAGATCTTTAGTCCCGTAGGGACGATATGTTTATTCTTCTATGCCGTTCCTACGGAACTCAAGAGAGGGTGATTACACCTATCTATAAACATTGCGTCCCTACGGGACTAAAGAGAACAAAAGTTAGTACCTCTGTGCAAAAACTTTACACACCCATACCGTTGATTTGGTGCATTGTAAGCGCGCCCCGCACTCAACTGCAGGCGTGCTTTGTAAGCGCGCCATCCCCACCCTCAACTGCTGGCGCACCCCAACTGCAGGCGTGCTTTGTAAGCGAGCCATCCCCACCCTCAACTGCTGGCGCACCCCAACTGCAGGCGTGCTTTGTAAGCGCGCCATCCCCGCCCTCAACTGCTGGCGCACCCCACTGCAGGCGTGCTTTGTAAGCGCGCCCCGTAGGAAACCGAATTTTACGCATCAATTTTAATTTATTGAAAACTGAATATCGCTCTTTAGTCCCGACAAATGCCATACGCGCATTTGGCGTTGATTTGGTAGGGACGATATGTTTATAGATAACGAATACCCTCCCCAGATCTTTAGTCCCGTAGGAACGATATGTTTATTCTTCTATACCGTTCCTACGGAACTCAAGAGGGGGAGATAACATCTTTCTATAAACATATCGTCCCTACGGGACTAAAGACATGGAGAAGATGGTATCACATAAAATTAACGACATAGCAAAATATTATCAAAAATATTGAAAACTAAATAACCCTGAGTCAGACCCAATAAATTTGACATCTATACTCTGATGTGATATACTAATGTAGGAAATTTGTAGTAAATTTTATAAGGAGGGATGTATTATGGTTCAAGTTGAAGTAACAGTAGATTCTGGTGAATCTTTTGATAGGGCACTTTCTCGTTTTAAGAAGTTGTGTGGCAAAGCGGGGGTTGTCACAGAAATAAAAAAGCGGAGTTTCTATGAAAAACCGAGTGAGAAACGTCGTCGAATTGAGTTGAAACGTCAGCGGAAAGTCAAACCACGCACGACAGAGTATCGTCCACGCTATGATCACAGCAGATAAAGCAGTTCCAGGAGGTATTTTATATGTATGTTGGGGATGTTGTGGAACCTGATGGAAACTATAAAGGTCTTTTAATTCAATATTGCCAAGAACGCGGTTTAAGCCATCCGCAGTTTTCAGAAACGCAACATGGCACGCCAGATGCACCGAGTTGGAAGGTTACAGTCGTCTATGGAGATCGGGTACACGAGACGGCGGAACCGATTCCGGGTGCGAAAAAAGGGGCGCATCAATTAGCCGCGAAACAGATACTTGAGACGATCCATGAGAACCGGGAACGTTTGTTAGATGGAGAGATTGACACACAAACGGACAAAGACACAGAAACATTAGAGATACCACCGCTTGAAACACCGATTGAGGTTGCATTACCCCTTGTTACCAGTGCGTTGACGGTGGCGAATGAACGTCTCGGTACGGCGCAACCTTCACGATACCGATCGGTTTCGGATGCCGAATACTCACGGAAATTAGCGCAGTTGACCATGCGAATTGTAAAAGATTTGGTAAAGGCGGCGGATGAAGCGAATATAGAGTTTCCTCAATTCTAAGACAAAGAAGTGATAGCGGGGTCAGCAGTCTGACCCCGTTTTTTTATAATCTAAACATGATAGACCGAATTAAACGCCGATTGCGACAGCACCGTTTCTTATCACCTCTGATGGGATGTCCTTATCCCGCTCCCCGTTGGAACCGATCTGTCAAACGTGTGTTACGTGAACTGGGACCTGATGCGCGTATTTTAGATCTCGGTGCTGGTATGCATCGCCGTACCCCGAATGTGATTAACCTTGAGATTGATGCAACACCTACGGTGGATGTCGT
>CAXXUA010000006.1:0-521609 GCA_963663765.2 Candidatus Poribacteria bacterium
GAATTGTCACATCACCAATCTTGATCGTGATGCCTAATATGTTCTGCCCCCAAATGGTGTTATTGTGTGTTTTAGACCACCAGTTTGAACAGTAAGCTATTGTTTTTCCATACCGATCCACATTACTGTCATCTACAGTGATACTGGCTCATTGAGTGAATATCCCGATAAAGACACGTTTTGGAGAATGTCAACGCATCCGCAACTTGCTTCGGATTATAGAGACCAAAAAGATGACAAACGGATAACAAAAGTAAAGTGTCAATGATTTGTGATCTAATACGACGAAAACGAGAAATAAGAAGATGTTGAAAAAACTGTAAAGATGTGATAATCTGATGATGCATGAGATGTCCTCCAAAATATAATCAAATAAAGTGAAATTTTATAATATAGGCAGGACTTACGCACCCAACGGTAGGCGGGGAATGCCTAAACGGCATTCATCCCGTTGATTTCTTGATTTGGCGATGGAAACCGAAAAAATGCTGAATATTACACCATTTTCGTCATAATTCTTCATCAAATCATGAAAACTGCGTAAGTCCTGATAGGATGACATTTCATGTGTATAAAATCAAGTCAACTTCTCAAAATATTCGCATTTTCATGGTTTAATACCCCCGTTGTAGTGATATTTAGCGGATTCTCTGATAATCTGAAAAATGTCAGATATAATATTTTTGGTGAGGTTTGTCAATGGAGTGATCAACTGAATCATTACAAAGAATGTTTTTTCGGTTTTATCGTTAGAGAGAATGTATTGCGGGATTCATAAATTCCCATACTAATATAAAAAGGGGTAGTAGTATGAAAAAATATTTTGTTATCGTGAGTTTGTTATTAATATCCAATATAGCATACGGACAGAATAATATTGCACAAGAAGCATATCTAATTTTTGAAAATAATTGTCTCGGTTGTCATGGTGAATCTGGCACATTCAAAGAAACACTCTATATTGAATATAACAACTTGATTGAAATAGGGAGTGTTATACCGAATAATCCTGACGGATCAGAGTTATATAAACGATTGCTCGGACCGACGGAAAACGGTGCACAGATGCCTCTCGGACAGCCAGCACTTTCGGCAGATGCCATCGCAACGATCCGTCGATGGATAGAGATTGGCGCGCCAGATTGGGCAGTAACCATTGGTGATCGCGCATTCATTACGCAAGGCGCTATACTGGATACTATCAAAACACATCTTAATACACTTAACACATCTGACCGCAGTTATGCGCGGTATTTTACGATGACACATTTGTATAATGCTGGTGAACCTCTTGATGTGCTTGCTGATTATCGATTAGCTCTTAACAAGCTGGTGAACAGCCTATCGTGGGAATTAGAAATTGTTAATCCACAACCGATAGACACAGAACAGACGATCTTTTACATAGATATACGAGATTATGATTGGGATAAAAGCGATGCTTGGACAGAGCTTGAAGAGGTTTATCCGTATCATATTGCTTTTAATGCGCCAGAGCAATCGTATCTAAACGAAAAATTATCGTCTTTACAACTGGAGATAAGTTCTAAAGTGCCAATGATTCATATAGATTGGTTTCTTGCGAATGCCTCGTTACCACCGTTATATCATGACATACTCAATTTACCGGAAACGGACTTTGAATTAGAACAACGGTTAGGCATAGATGTTGTTGGAAATCTTCTAAACGCACCCGGACATCGCGTGTGGCGCGCAGGGTTTAGTGAATCTAAAGTATCAAGCAACAACCGTGTTGTGGAACGACATACATCGCTATACGGCGCCTACTGGAAAAGCTACGATTTTGCGGGAAGTGTTGGTAGGCAAAACATTTTTGTGCATCCAATATCATTTATACACGATGGCGGTGAAGTAGTGTTTAACCTTCCAAACGGCTTACAAGCATATTATCTGTCTAATGCAAAGAGCAAACGCCTGGATGTAGCACCGATTGACATTGTATCTAATCCAGCGGCAAGTGATCAGCGCGTGCGGAATGGGTTATCTTGTATCGGTTGCCATACCGAAGGGATGAAAACCTTTGAGGATACTGTCCGCCAAGCGATTGAGCAGACACCTGTCACACTCTATAACAAAGAACACGCATTACAGCTTTATGTGGAGCAATGGGTGATGGACGCGCTTGTGGAAGGTGATGCCTTGCGCTACAAGGGTGCACTTGAACAAACGGGTGGCACAATCGGCGGTATTGAACCGATACACCGCTTTTACGAAACATTTCAGAAACCAATTACAACTGCACATGCTGCAGCTGCACTCGGTTTAGGAACTGAGACGTTTATTCAGAAAATCAGTGAGAATATCAACTCACAAAGTTTAGGTTTACATGTATTCAGTAATCATGGCACAATAAAACGCGATACATGGACAGCCAGATTCCAAGAAATTGTTTACATATTAGATTTCCCAGACGGAAGTATAGAAACGCCTGATGACCCAGGTAGAGAGCTTATTCCAATCGGTTATGTATATTTTCCTGACCCGCATCTACGTACAGTTATTGAAGATTATCTTGGCAAAACCCAAGGTGCTCCAATTACGAAGGTTGAAATGGAATCATTGAGAAAAGAAATTAGAGCAGAAAATAAAAATATAAGCGATTTATCTGGATTAGAATGTGCTACTAATCTAAGTACATTGAAACTGGGTGGAAATAATATATCTGATATTGAACCTTTAGCACATCTCGTAAACCTAAAAGAATTGGAAATGCACGGCAGTCCGGTATCTGACTTATCACCAATTGCAAGGCTTACGCAGCTGAAATATATTGCATTTAGTGGTTGGCAATTATCTGATATTTCTCCAATTAGGGATTTAATAAATCTGGAGAGGTTAGGAATTTCTTGGTCAAATGTAACGGATATATCAGTAGTTGCTAATATGAAAGCGTTGAGAAGCTTAAGTCTATATCATTGTGAAAAACTCAGTGATTTATCAGCACTTGCTAATTTGCCAGAGTTATGGGACGTAGGACTTGGTGGTATGAAATCTCTTTCTGATATTTCTGTTGTAACAACATTGCCCAGTTTGACAGTTTTAGATTTCCACGGTAGCCCCATACCGGATTTGTCACCGTTATCAGGTCTAACAAATTTGAAAGAGTTGGATCTTAGGGGGACAAAATCATCTGATGTGTCTCCACTTGAGAATTTATGTAATTTGAATATTCTCCAATTAAGCGGTAATCCGATAGATGATATATCTACACTATTCCATTTGTTACCACACACTGAAATTATATGGAATGAAGGTATAGTTCCAACAGCAGATGTAAATGATGACGGTATCGTAAATATTTTAGATCTTGTTGCTGTTGCGAATGCTATTGGTAAACCACTATCTGATGAAATATCTGCCCTTGATGTCAACTTTGATGATGTAATTAATATATTAGATCTTGTAACTGTTACAAATCAAATGGGTGAACGTTGTAGGATTGATCAACCATGAAAGAGATCGTTGCCCGTATATCAGATAAGACCTATAATAAGTTGCATGATGTATCTGATATACAGAATCTATTAGCTCTCAAAGAAGCCATAAGTTTGAATCCGTGGCTCGGTGACCTTTTAGATTGTAGCCAATAACTTAGAGGTTCCAGTTGACGAAGCAAATCCACGTGCAGATGTCAATGGTGATGGTGTTATCAATATTCTGGATCTAACGGTTGTCGCGACACACATATAGAGGTAGAAATTAGGATGGATATTCTGGTGCTTGATGTTGGTTGTTCATACACCAAAGCATTTGTATATCGTAATAATAAGGTCATTAGGGAATGGAAGTTATACCAATTCAAAGAAATCTTGTCTCATTAAGGAATTCTACTGTTTACTGGCAGGGGGTTACTCTCTTCGGTAGGAGCGACGACACGGTCGCGACCGTGAGGTCGCTCCTACCAGATTTCCGCTGCTAATGAGACATTATCACTTGAAAATGGTATGATATTATGTTTATTAAATCTGGCATAAGAGAATTTCAATGAGTTATACTTTTCACAAGTAAAACATATTGGAGAATAGATGAAGAAGATATTTGTTCTAATAGGGTTATTGTTATTCGTAAGTTTTGCTTATGCACAAGAAGATGCCTCTGTGTGGATGCCTGACCCAAACTTACGTCATCAAATCAGGGAGCGATTGAAACTGCCTGAAAACGTTCCTCTCACAAAGACAGAAATCAAACGGATTACATTTTTTAATGCTCGGGCAGGTAATATACGTGACATTACTGGCTTAGAACATGCAATTTATCTTGAACATCTTGACCTTGAAAGTTGCGAAATACTTGATTTGAAACCTTTTGAGAAGTTAGCCACGCTTGAACATCTTCGGGTTTTAAAATTAGATGGAAACGATCCAAAATTAACAGATATTACACCGCTTTCATCTCTAATTCAGTTAACATATTTAGATTTAGGTAGAAATAAAATTTCGGACATAACACCCCTTGCGAATCTAACACAACTACAACATCTTGATTTACGTAGCAATTATATAACGGACATAACAGCCCTTGCGAATCTAATACAGTTAAAGACATTGATTCTAACAAATAATATTCTTATAGACTTTACGGTAGTTGAAAACCTACCGCTTCAAACATTTGAACATGACTGGATTTGTGATGTTCAAATGAAAGATGTTGCAAGCCGACTTGATAGAAGAAGTTTTCCTGCAATTGTTCACGTGTGGCATGTACGTGAGGCTGAAGGGTTAGACCATCCAAAAGTAGGTTTATTTTTTGGGTCCTATCGGTTTAAACTACAGAGAGTCATCGGAACAAATATCATAGAGTATATAGGACCAAGCGAAGAATCCGTGACATCTCACTATGAACAATTTAGGAGAAAGAACCCTGATGTAATTCATCTCAGAGGCATGATATATAGAGAGGCGTGGCACACACAATTTCCAGAAGATTCACCTTATTGGTTGAGAGGTAAAAATGGTGAAAGATTAAGAAGTGTTCCGAGTCAACCTGATAATTTGTCCTATTACATTGACTTTACGAAGCCGGAGACCATTGATTTTATTGTTCAACAAGCGGTAGCAGTTGCAAGATGTGGTTTATTTGATGGTATTGTCTTTGATTGGTGGACAGACTACCATGCAATTCTAAAGGATAGATCGCAGGATAGTCGGCCCCCAGTACACGGTGTGGAAGTAGAACAAAACGCACGCGACGAAATATTGCGTCGTATCCGTGCAGAGGTACCAGAAGATTTTATTATTATCGGAAATGGAAATCGAGGGAAAAACATGCGCACCGCGTGGGCATGTAATGGTTCCACAATGGAACTTGGACTTGATTATTCTGGCGGATACACACATGCTGGATTAACCCAAATTGATGATGCGGTATTTTGGGTATCAGAAAATATGCGGGAACCGCGCGTGAATGCTGTTCATTTTGATGGTATTGAATATGAACCTTGGGATTCCCCTAACAATCAACAGATGATGCGTGTTTGCTCAACACTTGTCCTTACGATGTCTAATGCTTTTTTTAGTTATAGACCTGATAATCAACGTGATTTTAATTGGTATGATTTCTGGGATGCTGATCTCGGTAAACCGGTTGGAGAAAAAAGACAACTTTATGAAGATAAAGATGGGTTATTTATCCGCGAGTTTACGAATGGGTGGGTCGTTTACAACCGTAGTTATGCTAATCGGACACTTCAATTTGATGTTCCTGTCCAAGGCACTCATAGTAAACGTATTGGCACGCAACATGAAGTTCCTGATTTAGATGGTGAAATATTGATCAAAGTTGATCTTGATTTGAATGATGATGGTGTTGTGAATATTCTTGATCTTGTGATTGTTGCCAATGCCTTTGGCACGGAATCACAACAAGCTGATATCAACGGGGATGGTAATGTTGATATTCTTGACCTTGTTTTAATTGCGAATGGATTGTAATACCAATTCAAATAAATCTTGTCTCATTAAGGAAGTCTACTGTTTACTCGCAGGGGGTTACTCTCTTCGGTAGGAGTGACCTCACGGTCGCGACCGTGAGGTCACTCCTACCAGATTTCCGCTGATAATGAGACATTATCACTTGAAAATGGTATAATACCAATTCATATAAATCTTGTCTCATCATGGAATTCTACTGTTAACTCGCAGCGGGTTACTCTCTTCGGTAGGAGCGACCTCACGGTCACACCGGGGGGTCGCTCCTACCAGATTTCCGCTGATAATGAGACATTATCACTTGAAAATGGTATTATGAGAGGTGTTATTATTATAACAGAAAAGACACAAAAACAACCGAAATACAAAAGTATTCCGAAGCAGGTTTCCCGTAAGGACTTCAATAAAAAGACATTATTTCATGGGGTTGCAAATGAGGGTGAGATTCCAACATGGGTATTACCTGATAGCGCAATTTCAAGATTAGGACAAGGGAGAATAATGTCTGACATTGCATACTCTCCGGATGGTAAGTTCATTACATTTGGAAGTGCTGTTGGGTTATGGTGGTATGATTTATCCACCATGACCCCTATTGCACTATGGGACACAGACAGAGGTTTTATTTCTACAGTTTCATTTTCTGCAGATGGTCGATGGCTTGCCACTGGCGATGGTGACGGTCTTGTCAAGATATGGGATGTGCAGCACCGTATCTGTATCGCGCAGATGGAACGGGATGAAGATGAGAAATCTCACCATTTGGTTTCTTACCTCGTCTTTTCACCCGATTGTCAACGTCTTGCTGTGTCCAGCGTCCGTGATTATATCCTATATGTCTATCATCCAGAAACTGGTCAACGTCTTGCGAAACTCAATGACGACCCGAATAAATTCAGATGGCGCGGTTACACAAGGCGACCAATCACTTTTTCTTCAGATAGCCGCTTATTGGCGTGTCCAATACCTGATAACAGTTTGGACATACAAGCCAAACCCGGTGGAACCATCCATCTTCCTGAGAATTTTACCGAATTCATCGCAGTGTGGAATATAGAAACACAAGAACAACTTGCATGCCTTACAAATACCGACGGAGTTGTACGGAGCATTTGTTTTTCACCATGTGGACGGTTCCTTGCCGCTGGTGGGCGGGGAGGATCGGTTCGGATCTGGTCTGTTGACAATTGGCAACAGACTCAGCAGTATCTCGATTTTTTTGGTACAGGACGGATGCAACTATTCTATTCACCATCTGGTATTCTCTACGCTTCCCAAAAATCTGATGAAACCTTTGTCGTATGGGATGTTGCAAGCGGTGAAAAGTGCGACTTATCCTTAGATGAACATAGTTCTCTACAAGGTGTTCCTGTTCCTAAAGGAACTCCTTTTGTTCTACCTTTCAATAACCCTCGCGAATTTCGGAAATGGAGAGTCGATGATTCCGAGCCGAATTCAATGCAGCATTTACATACGGGTGTACCATTTTCGCTGGTTTTTGCATCAGATGGAAAAACACTCGCAGGTGGCTATTGGAACAAAGGTGAGGAGGTAATGTTATGGGATATTTCCAAACCTTCATTAATGCCCACTTGTGTTAATCTACCGGGTAGTTATGTTGTTTCTGCATCACCACAAGGGAATATCTACGCTGCCGGTGTCAATGGTAATTCCGCCAAGGTGTGGAAGATTGGAAACAGCGAAACGCCCATCGCTACTTTCACATTACCCAACGAAAATAGTCAACTTGCAGTACAAGAACAGCAGGTATCAACAGCAGCATTTGCACACAAAACTAACCTGATGGCATGTGGGGATAGTGAAGGCACAATGTATGTGTGGGATGTACAGCAACAGCTCATACAACACACGCTTAAAGCCCATTCGGAATGGATTAATTTCATAGCATTTAGTCCAGATGAAAAGAATATTGTGAGTATGACAAGAACCGGACCTGTTTCCAAGTTGTGGAACGTTGAAAGCTGTGAATTTATCAAAGCGTTTCCAGAAAGAAATTATGCGTTTGCGTTTTCACCTTGTAGCACCTTGATTGCACTCGCTCAGATAGGTCGTCCATCAGAAATAGAATTATGGAATATCAAATGTTGTGAAACTATTATTAGGATACCTCAACCGAAGGATAGTACGTATCCATTTGCATTGGCATTTTCACCATGTGGTCGATTTTTGGCTTCCGGCGCAACGTGGATAAGGGGATTTGGTATTAAGAAGTGTCCGGTGTTGCTATGGGATGTTGCAAGTGGCGAAAACATCACCGCCTTCCGAGGACATCCAACAGATGTTCAGGATCTCGCTTTTTCACCAGATGGCAAACTTCTGGCTAGTGGTAGTTATGATGGCACTATTCTCATCTGGGATATGACACCCTATCTTTTATAGAACTTAATAGTCAAATATTCTCTAATATTTTGCTATGATGAAAAGACATACAAAAATGATATAAGAGTATGTCTTTATACCAATTCAAATAAATCGTGTCTCATTAAGCAATACCTTCGCCATTTTTGAGTGCTTCAGTTGAATGAGTATATAGTGTTGATCTACCATTGCTCTGTGATATTGTTAGGATTACATAAATAAAAATAACTTCAGGTTTTCGTTGAAGTATTTTTAATTATCATAGCGTCTAATTTGACGATAGAATCTGACAGAATAATTTATATGCACAATCTGGAAGAATGTGCTACAACTGACCGCACAATCTGGAAGAATGTGCTACAACTGACCGCACAATCTGGAAGAATGTGCTACAACTGACCGCACAATCTGGAAGAATGTGCTACAACTGACCGCACAATCTGGAAGAATGTCTATTATTGGCGAAGGTATTGATTAAGGAATTATACTGTTTACTGGCAGGGAGTTACACTCTTCGGTAGGAGCGACCTCCCGGTCGCGACCGTGAGGTCGCTCCTACCAGATTTCCGCTGCTAATGAGACTTTATCACTTGAAAATGGTATTATACCAATTCAAATAAATCGTGTCTCATTATGGAATTCTACTGTTTACTGGCAGGGGGTTACTCTCTTCGGTAGGAGCGACCTCCCGGTCGCGACCGTGATGTCGCTCCTATCAGATTTCCGCTGCTAATGAGACATTATCACTTGAAAATGGTATTATATATAAATGTTGATAATATTTACAGCATATCTCATAAATAGTCAAATAGTATAATAAATCCTTTTAATTTATGATCATCTCTGTTAAACTTTTGAGAACACGTAAAAGTTAGGAGATGTTATATATGGAACTGAATGATAAAGAGTGGCAAATCGTTGAACCATTGTTTCCCGAACTCCCGACAGGACACCGTGGGAGACCTTGGCGTGGAAATCGAGAAGTATTAGATGGAATACTTTGGATATTACGGACGGGTGCGCCGTGGCGTGATTTACCGAAGAAGTATACATCGTATCAAACGTGTCATCATCGTTTCCAGCAATGGTGTATTGATGAGGCGCTAAAAAGTGTGCTTGAAGAGTAACGTTGGAGGAAGATTATATGTACACTCAGGAAACTAATGGTAATGATGTTACTACTTGGGCACTTCCCGAAGGTGCGACTGTACGTTTAGGAAGAGGTCAAATACACAGTACAGCGTTTTCACCTGACGGGACACATCTTGTAGTGGGAACTCGCATAGGTTGCTGGTGGTACAACCTCGGTACAATTACGCACCATGCATTGTGGGGAACTGAAAGGGGGATGGTTTATGCCATCTCCTTTTCCCATGATGCCCGATGGATTGCTATAGGTGACTGGGATGGTATTGTCAAAATATGGGATACGCAAAATCTGCAATGTGTTAAAAAAATAGACGTACCCGGAAATTCGATGAGCAGAATGTCATGTGCTGACAACCTCACTTTTTCACGAGATGGACAGCACTTAACCTTTTCAAATGCTATCTCTTACGGTGGAGGTATGCATTGTACTGTTCACGATTGGCAGACAAACATTAACACACCTATAGATAGTTTTACTGTAAAACCCAAACCGGGTAGACGTTACATACATCCCACTGCGTTTTCACCTGATGGACACCTTTTTGCTTATACTTCTGATGCTAATACCACATCTGTATTGGATGTGAAGACCGGAGAACACGTCGCAGAATTTACTGATGAGTATAATGGAAACTCTGAAAAGAGCTGTTATAAACTTGTCTTTTCACCTTGTGCACAGTTTCTTGCTGCCTGTAACAAGGGTAACAAAGTTCACGTATGGAACATTCATAACGGCACTTATGAGATGCCACCGACACCTTACGGTGAAGATAACTACATACAATATGGAATACCTTCCTATTCGTCAGATGGGACCTTGCGTGTTGCCGGTATCGGTAGTAGTGAAGTAGTGCTATGGGATGCAACGCTTAAAGACAAGATAGGTGCTTTTGAATCTTGGAATCCAGACCGGATAAGTGCTTGTTTTTCAAAAGATGGCACACGATTTGCAGTTGCTAATGGACGTGGTGAACTCCAGGTGTGGACAGAGGACACACCTTCAAAGGTAACGTATTTCCCAAAACATTTAAGAGATACTGGTCATGTAGGTTTTTCAAAGGATAACCTTAGACTTGTAAGTTACCACCAGACTCGCGCCGGTGTCACAGTATGGGATGTCGCAAGACAACAAGTGGAAGAACGTCAGACATTCCATTACCAATACAAAAGATCTACTGTTCTTGGTGGTATAGTTTTATCAAAGAGTCGAAACTTATTGGCTACCACTGAAGAGAAAGAACATACGCTAAAAATTTGGGATCTTGTTTCAAACACACAAATCGCAGACCTACCTACAGATCGAAGACGAGTAAATGCGTTGACATTCTCGCCGACAGGAGAGTATCTTGTCGGTGCAGTTCACCGAGAACCGTTTAAAGTTTGGCATGTTATCTCCGGCATCCAAGTCGCAGAACTCGACAGAAATTCGTCGTCTCCAACTTCAAGGGTAAAAATGGCGTTTTCGCGATCGGGGGAATATTTCGTCACTGTTTATAATAAGAGTTTCACTGTGTGGAATGTTTATCAATGGGAAAAAAGGTACCATAAACCACTTACAATACAGAATTATCATGGGTTGAGATTGATACCTTACCCAAACAGTAAACGTTTTATCACTATTCCGTTAGAGGGGGATACTCTTGTCTGGGAGTTTGAAAGCGGTGAAAAACTGGGTTCCCTTGACACAACTACAGCTACGCCTTTAGATGCCTCACTGTATAGA
Organism: Candidatus Poribacteria bacterium; assembly: GCA_963663765.2. Classification (GTDB taxonomy): domain Bacteria; phylum Poribacteria; class WGA-4E; order WGA-4E; family WGA-3G; genus MSPOR6. The sequence goes on from CAXXUA010000006.1 coordinate 11,200, forward strand.
GGCACATCACAAGATATCCAGCGCGTTTTTGAACACAGAACATTGACTCCCAGACATATTTGGTCACTCAGGTTCTCACCTTGTGGTCACTTCATCATAGGCGGCATGAAGGACGAAATCCGAGTTTGGGATACAACCACCTTAGAAATGCGTATGGCAATAATTCCTCCTGCAGAATGCTGTAAACCTTATGCACTTGCATTTTCACCATGTGGCAATTATTTTGCCGCTGGTTCTCGATGGCAAGATGGACAGAAAAAAACATCCATCCGTTTATGGGATATTACCACTGGCGAAAACATCCATACCTTCTGGGGACATTCTTCGTGTGTCTTATCGCTCAATTTTTCGCCCGATGGAACACTTTTAGCAAGTGGTAGTTATGATGGCACTATTCTACTTTGGGATATGAAGCCTTACTTGGCAAAGACATAGAACGAAAAACAAGCGGCAGCCAATAGATTTCACTATAGCGTCTCCTATTGGGAGCATAGTAGAATGCGTTTTGAGAAACAAACGCATAATGTGCGTACCTTGTAGGTGTGTTGATATTTCAAAATTAGATGCCTGATTGGGTATCAAACTAAAAGGAGAATAATCAGGTCTTTGAAAAAGTTTTTGAACGAACCCAACGTAGTTGTATCCGTGCTGATACCACTTCTGTTTAGTGCGGGTGTCCTTTTTGCGTTCGGGTTTGGCGGGTTTGATGTGCAAAACGTCATTAAATTACTTGCAAGCGGATTAACGATACAGTAAAATAATGCTGTTGTGTAACCGATATATATCGGTAGTTTTGATTTCTCTGTTATAACGTAACCGAAATTCATCCTTATCGTTGAATTTGTTAAGGCACCGTAAACAAGTCAGGTTGAGATATAAATTTGCTTTCCAGTGCCTTAACGGTGAAAATTAAACTCGGGAACGTCAATTCAACATTAATGTCCCGATGACTTTTCGGAAGATACCAACCACCGCTTGCACAGCCAAGTAAAAGCGGGGATGGATATCAATCCGAACATACAGTCCCACTTGGGATAACATATAAGTTCACCCCTTTTAAAAAAGAACGTCGAGGCAAGCAGATTGTTAGCACAGTCTGCTTACTTTTCTGTTACTTACATATAATAACGTTTGAATATTCAAATAGGTGTCATTCATCAATACCTTCGCCACTTTTGAGTGCTTCAGTTGAATGAGTATATAGTGTTGATTTACTATTGCTCTGTGATATTGTTAGGATTACATAAATAAAAATAACTTCAGGATTTCGTTGAAGTATTTTTATTTATCTTAGCGTCTAATTTGACAATAGAAATGACTATATCAGCAATCTGACAGAATAATTTATATGCACAATCTGGCAGAATGTGCTACAACTGACCGCACAATCTGGAAGAATGTGCTACAACTGACCGCACAATCTGGAAGAATGTGCTACAACTGACCGCACAATCTGGAAGAATGTGCTACAACTGACCGCACAATCTGGAAGAATGTGCTACAACTGACCGCACAATCTGGAAGAATGTGCTACAACTGACCGCACAATCTGGAAGAATGTGCTACAACTGACCGCACAATCTGGAAGAATGTGCTACAACTGATCACACAATCTGGCAGAATGTGCTACAACTGACCGCACAATCTGGAAGAATGTGCTACAACTGACCGCACAATCTGGAAGAATGTCTATTATTGGCGAAGGTATTGATTCATGTCAACATCTATTTTGAAAAAATAATAAATCACGAAAAAATGAAATGATTTTACCTATAAAGACGATAAAGCCCACTTTAAGATTTCAAAAAATATGTGCTTTTTTAGAAATTTTACTAATTTAATGCAGAATAAAAAAGGGTAACATAAAGCTTGTTCTAATTTTTGGCAAAATAGCAAGAAAACGCAAAATCAGAGAAACCATCAGAAAAGAGACCCAAAACATTCTTTGAGATTCCTTTAGTCATTTACCTACCGATATTTCAACTGCACCGCCAGCAAAGAGAAAACCACCGAAACAAACTGAATTCCTATGACAGGTCACCGTAAATTGAAATCAATCTGTTTTTTCATTCGTTTATACTTCAAATTCGCAAACCTGATTACACTGCCACAAATACAGAAGGAGCACAGTCAACACAACAGGGAAGTAGCAATAGATGGCACTTACAAAGGAGAGATAAAATTGAAATACATTGAACACCAATTTAATGAACTTGAACCCCTTATGGATAAACATGAGAAAACCTTGGAAGAAAGGAGTTCACAAAAAACTTTTTGTTCTGAACTTCACAGACTTTTGGACACAAAATATATTGTTTATCATCTGGAGTTTGTTGAATTCAAAGGATCAACTGAGTAGAAAAGGATGGGAGAAAAAGGGCGAATTTTCTACGCAAACTGGCGGAAAGAAACTCCTGATAGATATAAGATGGAACTTGAGAACTATGAGAAAAACAGAAGTATAGATGAAAATTTACATAAAGCATTAGACGGACTATATTGCAGAGAAAAGGTTAGTGCTGGCTACGCATTTATATTGAAGTGTAATCTCATTCTTGACTGGAAAGAACCCATTACTTTGGAAAATGCGAAACAGGCGTATAAAGACAGAAAAAAGTATAAATGAAACTAAGGCGATACGCTTTGACGACACGCTTATACATAAAGTTAATAATATTGAAAACGGAATAGAAAATGGGATAAATTTGCGTACCAGTTTGCACATGAATTTTGTCATGTTCTTTCTGATCATGATAAGCTGAAAAATAATCCTAATAATAGGTTTCATGAAGCAATATGTGAACTATCATCTTTTTTCGTACATAGACGCATGGCTGAACGATGGCGTTCAGAACCACCATACTCTAATTGGGAAAATTATGCTTGTAATTTTGAAAAGTATTACCATAAAACGTTAGATGATTATGGTATTAATTTAACCGACAACGTTAATCTCAATTCTTGGCTCTTGGAACACGAAGATGTTTTACGCGAAGACGAATACCAAAGAAAGAAAAACGCTTTAGTAGCATACGAACTTTTGCCTATTTTTGAGGAAACGCCTACTGGATGGAATGCCATTCGCAAATTGCCAACTTCTATAGGGGTTCTCAGAGACTATTTGAGTGACTGGTATTCATTAGTAGACGCAGATGATAAACCGTTTGTGTCGCGTATATCAAACGTATTTGGATACTCAATAACATCTGAATGTTTTTATGAACTAAATCCATAAATAGGAGGTAATATACTATGCCGAACGAACCACGAAGACATCATTATGTATCACAATTCTATCTACAACAATTCTCAGATTCGAATGAACAAATACAAACCGTTGATGTCATTAACAGAAGGCAGTTTGTGGCGCATTCTCGTAATGTAGCGGTAATGCGAGACTTTAATCGTATAAATATAGAAGGACATGACAGGAATGAGATTGAAAGGTTTTTATCAAACATTGAAGGAAAAGCTGCAAAGGTTCGAAGTGATACCAATTCAAATAAATCTTGTCTCATTAAGGAATTCTACTGTTTACTGGCAGGGGGTTACTCTCTTCGGTAGGAGCGACCCGGGGAATGCCAAAAGGCATTCATACCGTTGATTTGCCGGTCGCGACCGTGAGGTCGCTCCTACCAGATTTCCGCTGCTAATGGGACATTATCACATGAAAATGGTATAAAACATGTTGGAGAATAGATGAAGAAGTTATTTGTTCTAATAGGGTTAATGTTATTCATAAGTTTTGCTTATGCACAAGAAGATGCCTCTGTGTGGATGCCTGACCCTAATCTACGTCACAAAATCAGGATGCAGTTGGCTCTGCCTGATTCCGTGCCACTTACAAAAACAGAAATCAAACGGCTTACAGTATTTAATGGATCGGTTAGCGGTATTCGTGATATTACAGGCTTAGAGCATGCGACTTATTTGCAATCACTTCTTTTAGGTGGAAATCATATTCAAGATTTGAAACCTTTTGCTAAGTTAGCATCGCTAAAACACCTTGAGATTTTGGATTTCACAAACAACGTTCCAAGACCTACTGATATTACACCCCTCGGTGTGTTAGGACAACTGAAACATCTTGATTTACATGGAAATCACCAAATTGCTGACATTACACCGCTTGCAACATTGGTAGAATTGAGATATTTGGATTTGCGTTGGAATGGTATCACGGATATTACACCGCTTGGGAATTTGACCAAATTAGAAACATTGAAACTTACGAACAATCATATATTAGATTTTTCACCTGTGGAAAATTTACCATTATTAGTAACGTTTGAAAGAGATGATTTTTGTGAGATTCCAGGATTACCCGTACAGGATAGATTGGATTCTCGTTCATTTCCATCAATTGTTAGATCATTTACATGGGAAGCACGTCCAGAATATAACAGTGCAGTATTAAATCGTCTGGAACTTTCCAGTGAGGAGCAGTTAGCACTCCACGATTTATGGTTTGGTGCAAATACGCATACAACTCCTGGTGGGTTACATTCACACCGAACAATGCCTAAAGTGCCTGAATTAACAAGGCTATTAGGTAATATGCAACGTGCAAGGACTGAAGTTGAAAAAATACGAGCGATTAATCCCAATATAATCTTATTACTTGGTATGTGGCATCGTTCTGTGGGAGATGGAGATTTCCCAGAAGATTCACCACTTTGGCTTCGAGATGAAAATGGAGATCGAGTTTCAGATGGTAGCGCGACTGCTTATTTCATAGATTTTACGAAAGATGAAACTATTGATTGGATAGTTGGTCAATCAATAGCTGTATCTCGGTGTGGACTTTTTGACGGTATTATTTTCGATTATTGGACGGATTATGACCCTGTACTTGTAGATAAAAAAAGTGATCCTAATAAGCGAATCGTCTTACGTGGAAATGAAGCGGAACAAAATGCACGCGATGAGATCCTTAAACGTATTCGTGCAGAGGTTGACGAAGATTTTATTATTATCGGTAATGGTAACCGGAAAGCAAATAAACGCACTGCATGGGCATGTAACGGCACATCAATGGAATGTGGTAAGGATTATCCTGGTGGTATGACGCATGTGGGTCTAATTGAAATTGAAACAACCCTACTATGGGTATCGGAAAATATGCGAGAACCTCGTGTGAATCTTGTTCATTTTGGTCATGGTGTTCCTGGTGAACCTTATGATGGACCGCTTAACAGCAAAATGATGCGCACTGGAACGACGTTGACGTTCACCCATTCCGATGGGTTTTTCAATATGCAGTATGGTGGTAGTAATGGAATACACTGGCACGATTTCTGGGAGGCGGATCTCGGTAGACCTATCAGCGGAAAAGCGGAATTATACGATAGTAACATAGAAGGCTTATTTATCCGTGAGTTCACGAACGGTTGGGCAGTCTACAACCGTAGTTATGCTAATCGGACACTTCAATTTGATGTTCCTGTCCAAGGCACTCATAGTAAACGTATTGGCACGCAACATGAAGTTCCTGATATAGACGGTGAAATTTTTATCAAAGTTGATCTTGATTTGAATGATGATGGAGTTGTGAATATTCTTGACCTTGTGATTGTTGCCAATGCCTTTGGCATGGAATCACAACAAGCTGATATCAACGGGGATGGTAATGTTGATATTCTTGACCTTGTTTTAATTGCGAATGGATTGTAATGATAGCAAATTACTTCAAAATAGGTGGTGGATATTCGGCAGGTCGTGATTTATTGCCCGCTGATTAGCGTCAACGGAACGTAGGGACTGGATTACTTCTATCGGAATTTGTATCGTTATTCAATAATGTTGAATATTTTAATGGGTTTTTTGTTGAACCGGTGCCACTTCAAGTTATTGATCTGATTAGAGATTTGAAACCTCACGACAATGCGACGGTCATCCAAGCGACGATTGCGAGTGAAATAGGGATACAACAGATGGGAATATCACTTAATCAACGCATGGGAATGTTTACAGAAACAGCTTGGTCGTTCTATGGGAAAGACGATGATTATTTGTATGTAGCATGTTTAACATTAAACATGTTATTTTCATCACTTAATGCAATACCTTCGCCATTTTTGAGTGTTTCAGTTGAATGAGTATATAGTGTTGATCTACCATTGCTTTGTGATATTGTTAGGATTACATAAATAAAAATAACTTCAGGTTTTCGTTGAAGTATTTTTAATTATCATAGTGTCTAATTTGACAATAGAATCTGACAGAATAATTTATATGCACAATCTGGCAGAATGTGCTACAACTGACCGCACAATCTGGAAGAATGTGCTACAACTGACCGCACAATCTGGAAGAATGTGCTACAACTGACCGCACAATCTGGAAGAATGTGCTACAACTGACCGCACAATCTGGCAGAATGTGCTACAACTGATCACACAATCTGGAAAAATGTGCTACAACTGACCGCACAATCTGGAAGAATGTGCTACAACTGACCGCACAATCTGGCAGAATGTGCTACAACTGACCGCACAATCTGGAAGAATGTGCTACAACTGACCGCACAATCTGGCAGAATGTGCTACAACTGACCGCACAATCTGGAAGAATGTCTATTATTTGCGAAAGTATAGATATTTAAATACGATGAATCAGGTGTTACATGAAAAAGATATTTGTTCTAATATTCTTATTTTTATACGTAAGTCTTGCATACGCACAAGAAGATGCCTCTGTGTGGATGCCTGACCCAAACTTACGCCACCAAATCAGGGAGCGATTGAAACTGCCTGAAAACTTTCCTCTCACAAAAATAGAACTCAAAAGGCTCACTCATTTTGACGATAAGTATGGTAATATACGCGATATTACAGGCTTAGAACATGCAACCTATCTTGAACACCTTGACCTTGAAAGTTGCGAAATACTTGATTTGAAGCCTTTTGAGAAGTTAAGCACACTTGAACATCTTCGGGTTTTAAAATTGGATAGAAACGATCCAGAATTAACAGATATTACGCCGCTCTCATATCTAACTCAACTCACATATTTAGATTTAAATGGAAATGATGTATCGGATATAACGTCTCTTGCGAATCTAATTCAGCTACAATATCTTGATTTACGTAACAATCATATATCGGACATAATACCCCTTGCAAATCTAACTCAGCTCACATATTTAGATTTAGGTAGAAATGCTATATCGGATATAACGTCTCTTGCGAATCTAATTCAGCTACAATATCTTGATTTACGTAACAATCATATATCGGACATAATACCCCTTGCAAATCTAATACAGTTAGAGACATTAATTCTCACAAATAATATCCTTGTAGACTTTACGGCAGTTGGAAACCTACCACTTAAAACATTTGAACATGACTGGATTTGTGATGTACCCATGAAAGATGTTGCGAGTCGACTTCAAGAAAGGAATTTTCCTGCACATGTTCACGTGTGGAACATACGACTTGAAGAAGAATACGGATTAGAACATCCCAAAGTAGGATTGTTTTTTGGACCCTATTGGTATAAATTAGATAGAATCATCGGAGCAGATATTGTACAATATAAGGAAAGCAGTGAAGAATTCGTTATGTCCCGTTATGAACAATTTAGGATAAAAAATCCTGAAGTGATTCATCTGATAGGTATGCTATATAGAGAGGCGTGGCACACACAATTTCCAGAAGATTCACCCTACTGGTTGAGAGGTAAAAATGGTGAAAGATTAAGAAGTGTTCCAGGTGAACCTACTAATTTGTCTTATTACATTGACTTTACGAAGCCTGAGACCATTGATTTTATTGTTCAACAAGCGGTAGCAGTTGCAAGATGTGGTTTATTTGATGGTATTGTCTTTGATAGGTGGACAGACTACCATGCAATTCTAAAAGATAGATCAGAGGACGGTCGTCCCCCAGTACACGGTGTGGAAGTAGAACAAAATGCGCGTGACGAAATCTTACGACGTATCCGTGCAGAGGTGCCCGAAGATTTTATTATTATCGGAAATGGAAATCGTGGAAAAAACATGCGCACCGCGTGGGCATGTAATGGTTCCACAATGGAACTTGGACTTGATTATCCTGGCGGATACACCCATGCCGGTCTTTCCGAGATAGATGACGCATTGTTTTGGATATCAGAAAACATGCGGGAACCGCGCGTGAATGCTGTACATTTTAATGCTATAGAAGATCAACCGTATGATAGTCCAGACAATTTGCAAATGATGCGTTGTTGCACAACGCTTATTCTTACTATGTCTAACGCTTTTTTTAGTTTTCGAAAGGAATATAGTAGAGAATATCGTTGGTATGATTTTTGGGACACGGATCTCGGTAAACCGATTGGAGAAAAAAGACAACGTTACGAGGATAAAGATGGGTTATTTATCCGCGAATTTACAAATGGGTGGGTCGTTTACAACCGTAGTTACGCTTCACAAAAAGTCTTATTCTCAGAACCTGTTGCAAGTGTCACCAGCGGTATCCATGCATGGCAACACGCGATTCCTGATTTAGATGGTGACATCTATCTCAAAATAGATGGAGAGGTATCAAACCCCGCAGATCTGAATGGTGATGGAGTTGTCAATATCTTGGATTTAGTGATTGTTGCTAACCGTTTTAACACAGCGAAACCTGACCTCAATGGTGATGGGGTTGTAAATATCTTGGATTTAGTGATTGTTGCGAAAGGAATACAGTCGGAAGATGCGACAGATTGATAATATATTGTGTGTAGCAGTGAACGTAGTGGCACACACCTGTTACAAGCCTTTCTCAATAGGCTTATTGGGTATCCCACTGATAACATATAAGGACTTAGGGTTACAATCGTGGAAAAATTGAAAACAGAAGGTGAATATAATCTCCGGCAAACACGGGGTGCCCATCGTGGATTTATCCATGCGCTACCGCCTTTGGAAGAACTATCTATTCAAGACTACGATAGAAACTCTATGTATCAGGTTGTTACCTATGCAATCATGGGTGAAGATGGTTACAATGTTTTCCTACACAGTGCGCTTTGGTCAATCCAATCGCTTCTCAAACGCACAGATGCTGTGAAGGGGTGTGTTGCTGTTTATATCCATGCTGAGAAACAGTATCAAGATGAGATTTATCAACGAACGGATCTGGTGGGTATGCCTCGTGAATGGATAATATTTTTTGAGGAACAGGTATCGATTCCGACAGATGGCAGGAGAATGCTCAAACGTTTAGAAATTGGATGGCATTCTGAGATCACTCAATATGACAAAGTGCTACTTTTAGATGCCGATTGTTTCTTTGCGGATGACGGAGAGCCTAAAGACTTATGAGCGGGGAACAAATAACACTACCCCATAGGCGTCAACTTAAGGAATTTTACCTCTTGTGGGAGGGGTTTTCAACCCCGATTTTATGTTCATTTCCACTCAAATCGGGGTTAAAAACCCCTCCCACAAGAGAATATGCCAACACTTTTTTCTTAAGTTGACGCCTATGGGGAACAAATAACACTACCCCATAGGTGTCAATTTAGGGATCTATTTCAAGGTTTTGTTCAGTTTAGTACAAACAACACCGTCATATTGATTGTACGGGCGGGTCCCTGTCCCTGACCATTGTTTCCTTGTTGTATACATGGCGGGGCACAGAGACCCCGCACTACAATGTGTGGCGGGATTTGTCGCTTAAATTGACGCCTATGGGGGAACAAATAACACTACCCATAGGCGTCAATTTAAGAAAAAAGAGTTAGTGTTTTTCTTGTGGGAGGGTTTTTCAACCTTGATTTGAGAGGAAAAGCGCATAAATTCGGGGTTGAAAACCCCTCCCACAATACGTGAAAATCCTTAAATTGACGCCTATGGGGGAACAAATAACACTACCCATAGGCGTCAATTTAAGAAAAAAGAGTTAGTGTTTTTCTTGTGGGAGGGTTTTTCAACCTTGATTTGAGAGGAAAAGCGCATAAATTCGGGGTTGAAAACCCCTCCCACAAGAGGTAAAAATCCTTAAATTGACGCCTATGGGGGAACAAATAACACTACCCACTCCGCCCACCTTCTTGGGATCATAGTAGCATAGTTTGGGTTCTCGGGCTTTACCCGACCTACAAGAACATTAGTTTGTGTGTCACCCTCTTGCGTTCAGGATTGTGTTTAAGTCGTTTTCTATAGACATTCCGCACTGCTGGTGCTTATGTGTAATGTTGTTAAATCGCGTCTGGGAGGTGTTTCTACAGAGGAGAGTCAAAACCACAAATTGAAATAATGGAAAAACAAAAATACCCTGAAATATTCTTGATCTGGTTTTCGTAGCAAACTGAATATGTTATAATGCATGCACTATATTATTTAGTTTGTTCTGTTTGAGGGTCAGGAGTATATTTGATGAAAAAGATAAGATATTGCACACTCATTTTTAGTTTGTTCTTATGCTGTGTTTTTGGACATGCAGCCTCTATTGAGATTGTTGATAATACTGTTATCGCTGATACGGATGTCTATACTGCTCATTTTCAGGATGGCACATTCACATATTTGCATAATAAACTCACTGGTGAAACATACACACTGCCGTTAGAAGATGGACGTGTGGTAGGCACAAAGTATGAGTCTGGTGTTGCGTGGTTAGAGGAAGATTGGAAAATCGTTCGTGAGACAGATTTTGAGGTTGTTGATATTGTCAGAGTAAGTTCTGTAGAGGTACAGATTGTTAGTCAGGACGGTGAAAATCGTTTGACGAATATTATCAGAATTGATTTGGAGTCAGGCGATCTTGTTGTTGAGCAAGCGGCTGTTTCAGATAAAAGCGGGCTGGCAGAGGTGTGGTGGACGTTGAGTAATTTGGATATAACGGACATGGAGATTATTGTTCCATCAGATGGAGGTGTCTCTATTAAGGAATCAACAGATTTTAGTGGTAGTTTTCCGTATCCGAATACGTATTGGGAGGCACAACTGGCAATAGCACACTCATCTTTGGGTGGTTTCTTTCTTAGCAGCACCGATACACTGTTCAAATACAAAAAACTGAACTATAAACGTGCACGCGAATGGGAAAAACATCAACATTCCTATTATCTTACCTTGACCTCTCAAAATCAAGCACCGTTCGAAAATCATGATTCTATCAAATCTGTTGAATGGCGATTAAATGTCTATCGTGGGAATTGGCGTGTTCCAGCGCGTCAATATCGTGAATGGATGGAGGAATCGTTTGACCAACATATCACGACACCGCCTGATTGGGTTGAGAATATAAATTTTGTTTTTCAAAGTTCTTTGAATCCGGATATACCGCTTCGTATGATTGAACTTGGGATCAATCCAGAAGAAACGTTGCTTGTCGTGGGTAATGGGTTTGTGCATCAAGATTATCCTGAGTATAACATAAGACCGGATTTCGCTAAGTTTTTGGAAGTTGCACATGCACATGGGTTTAAGGTGATGATGAGTACTAACGCGCGTGGTGTTTTTGTGAAAGAGTTGTCTTTTGATTTTTTCAAACAGTATCAACTTCAGAATCCGTGGACAGGGACTTATTTAGGGTTTGGTTGGGACTCACCTAATCCGATAGATGGACATATCTATGTTAATCCTGCGAGTGCAGAATTCAGACGTTTTTTTATAGATAAAATGAAAACTGTCCATGATGCTGTGCCTTTTGATGCGATTTTTCTTGATGTCAATCACCTTGTTGAAAATGATAATAATGGGTTAATTGATGGTCTGAGCGCGGCACAAGGTGCAGTTATGCTTCAGAAAGAACTGAAAGAAGCAATTCCTAATATAGTGCTTGCTGGCGAGTTGTTTCACGAGGCGAATTTGCTGGAGAATTTCGCACAACGCAAATTAGGTGTCGGTAAATGGAGACATCTTGACCCGCATCCGATCAGCACATTTATATTCGGATCATCAGTAAGGATATACGGTTTGGCAGAAAAGATTGAAGATAATGATATGGGAAGTATAGATCTATTTTATGAATCGTTGAACGCCTATAAAATGCGGGGATACTTGCCATTTGTGAATATATGGAATATACGACAATTTGGAGAGGAATATGTTACGGTGAGAAAACTGGTTTCTGCTGTTGCTGAATGGCAGAAATCTAACCCTCAAATAAACCTTGAAAAGGATGAACTGTATCCAGTGCATTGGACAGATCTATTTCTTTCTGAGCCTGAATCCATCACTCCTTATGATCTTAATGGCGATGGTATAGTCAATATTCTCGATTTGGTGATTGTTGCGAATGCGTTTGGAGAACCTGAGCCTGATCTGAATGGTGATGGTGTTGTGAATATATTAGATTTGATTCTTGTAGCGAACAGTATATGATATTATGTTGAACTCATATTGAGTAACCTCTAAGATTCACTGAAAGTTACCCGATAGTTTATCATTGAATATGCTAAATTGCGAAAACCTAAACGGGTTTCTTTGAGTTTATCATAACTTAGGACGAGTCTCCGGTAAGTATCTTGCCAACCAAAAGTTCGTTCCACTTTATATCGGTCTTTGTAAATTTCTTTATTATGCCAACGAAACTTGCGAGCAATCACAATAGGTTCTTTTGCATTCCGGCGGTTCGGGTAGATCACCGGAAGCAAACCCTGTTCTTTGATAAGCTTATGATTCGCTTTAGAGTCAAAACCAGAATCTAGTGTTATACCCAATTAACGTGAGTCGTCTTGCTAAGTGTGCGGTTAGGAAACCGCACCTACCGTTGAAAAAAGATAAATTACGTTAATTTGGTATTAGAGCAGAACCGCTCAGATCCAAGCCAATCCGATGGCTAAAGGTGATGAGCTCGCTGAACACTTCGGGCAAAATCGTTGTCCCGTGTTCATTGACAGGTTTGACCGTTATCGGTCCAATGATGAACCCTTGATTGTCAGTGATGGTCAACTCTTTTTCACCTTTTTTATGTTTGTGTCCTGAATAACCGGTGCCGTCTCCCCTTTTTTTACGACGGTATTTGACCCATCACCATGAAGTGGAGTGGTGTCAAGTTGGTCGGTATCATGAAGATGTATTATAGATGCTTCAAAAAGTTTCTCATAAGAACCATCTTTTGACCACCGATTATGCCATTTATAGACGTTAGACCAATGGAGTTCATTACGCCGGGTTCGGAGTTGATTCCATTGAATACCCGTATGTAAAACATAGAGGATATAGTTGAATATCTTGTAAGGGGAAAGTTTCGGTTTTGGACCTTTTATACGTTTTGATAAATGTGGTAAAATATATTGGTTGAAATCCTTACGCGAAACCTACATCGGAATACCGTTATATTTTGGCTGTTTTTGTCCTTTGTCGGTCTCCCCGATGTATAGGATCTGATGTGTGTTTCCACCTTGTGCATTTGGTCTAGCTTTTGAAAAGATGTAGACACCTGGGACATTGTATTCAGGTCCATTGAGGTCGAAAACAACAAATTGGTATTTATTGTTACCCACGTTGACATTCATCGGTCCAATCCTTGCCATTTTTTTGCTCCTTATCTTTTTCTTAAATTCATAATATAATTTAGCGTGTCTGTCAATGGTTTAATCAAATAAGTGTATGTAAATTTAATTGAATATATTTAGAGGATGTCACCCGCGCCTACCAAGAGGTCTCCTCTGCGTAGTCCGCGCTTCTGTCTGGACCAGGATGGACAAATCAAGAAATCAAGAAATCAAGAAATCAACGGTATGAATGCTATAAAGCATTCCCCCAAATCAACGCCGAATGCGCCTATGGCATTCGGCGGGTATGAATGTCTTAAGGCATTCCGCGGGATTAGCGGATGGACAGGATTGTGAGTTTTATGCCGTTGATTTCCATTGAAAAGATAGACTTTCTCTAAGCAGAAACATCTAATGGGGAAAATCCTGGTAATCCTGTCCATCCTTGTTCAGACATTTCTGACATATTTTGTCCTATTTTTTGCTTGACAGCAGATTAAACCCTTTTTTATACTATCTACAATGACGAAAGGGGGAATGAGGGAATTGTTCAATTCTATATATTAGGGGCGTAATATGTTGAAAAAACAACCTTCAAATAATGACACAAGGACTGCTGATGAACATATAACAATCGGTAATGAGGCGTTCGACCAGTACGACTTTGACGCTGCTATCTCGCACTATAACGAGGCTATCGCATTAGAACCGACAAACACAATTGCCTACTACAACAGGGGATTGGCGAAAAACAATATCGGTCAACACACGGAAGCGATCGCTGACTTTGACGAAGCGATACGTTTAGAACCTGAAAATGCCCCCGCCTATAACGACCGAGGCAACGCAAAATGTAGACTGGAAAACTACCGACACGGTATCGAAGACTACGACGAGGCAATACGCATCAATCCAAATGACCCGACAACATACATCAATAGGGGGTGTGCTAAAAGCAGTATCGCACAATATCTTGCGGCGATCGCTGATTTCAACACGGCTATTCAATTAGATCCAGAAAACAAGAACGCTTATTACAACAGAGGGTTGTCAAAATACTATTTGGAACTCTATCGTGAGGCTATTCAAGATTATGATGTTGCGATATTTTTAGACCCGAACGATGGCATCACCTACAATAACAGGGGTCTGGCGAAATATAAACTGGGTCGCGCAAGGGCGGCGATACCGGATTTTGACCAAGCGATCCGGTTCAATCCGGACGATACGTTGGCGTATCTGAATCGTGGGTTGGCGAAGAACGCGACTGGACACACGACTGCGGCAACTCGCGATTTTGAGGAGGCTTTACAATTGGCTGAAACGTCTGGGGATACATCGCTTGTTGAGAAGATCAAGCAGCTGCTTTAGTGGCTTTTGCGGGGTGTTATTTGTCTGAACCAGGATGGACAGGATTTACCCCATCATCTGATGGTAGGCGGGGAATGCCTAAAGAAACATGCGCGTATGGCATGCTCCATGATTCATACCGTTGATTTGGTGCTTTGTAAGGGCGCCCCTCTTACCCCTCTTGCAGGCGTGCTTTGTAAGCGCGCCCTCTTGTCTGAACCAGGATACACAGGATATTCAGATTTACAGGATTAGAGTTCGGTGCATCTTGCCTCCATTTAAAAGATAACATAAATGCGTATCAAAAAGACTGGATAGAATAAAATCCTGGTAATCTGGTAATCCTGTCCATCCTGGTTCAGACAGAACACCTCTACAATGAGGGTAATGCGTTGACAATCTCTACGGTGCGGAGACTGATGCCGATGACGCGCCCGATGAGGTCAACAATATAACGCGGTTGGTCGGGACGATTGGGGTCGTTGACGATGCCACTACGTTTGTCCGTCTTGATGCGATACTGATCCACAACCCACTCCAACGCAGAACGCGTGCCGAGCCGATACTCGTAAGTCTCTACGGGGATGCTGGTGAGTGTGAGGAATTCGTTGTATGTCAACTCGGTTTTGTCGCGGTTGAGTTTCATTTTGGCTACCTTCCAGTTGACAGGCACATCGGGGGTTTCGTGATGCTGGAGTTTATCGTAGATGGGGTGTGTTTCGTAGTGGATGTGTAGGTCGGCGAGGTGCGCGCCTGCGGATGCGAATGCACGGAAGTCAGGTGCAAACGGGATATGCGGGAGGTCTCGCTTGAGGTTCGCCTGATACTTCTCACGATAGTCGGGATGGTGGAGGATGCCGTAGGTGTAGTGGAAGATGTCCCACTTGGTGATGTTGGTGTCTTTGTAGTGTGTGCGGAACTTGTGCAATGCCCAGTCGGTGATGTTCTCGGTGCGGTTGGTGCCGTCCTCGTTGTAGGTGTAGAAGGGGAAGCATTGAGAATCGCCTGTGAGATGGAGATCAGGAATTACATCAACCATCAATGTATGAAAAGGTTTTATAGCACCAATTGCACTGATACAAATAACCCGATTTTCATTCTCTGTTTCTGGTGTTGGAAAGATTGATGGGAAAACGTACACACGTTCGTTTATCATGCGATGAAAATACAAGTTGGATTTGGTGAACGGACGGTAAGTAGATGATCTAATTCTTTCATTTACAAAATCAAGAGATTTACCACTTTTTAAGTTTCTCTTTAATCCTTCACTCCAACTAATCTTTGTTTCATCAGATTCTACAAAACTGTCAACTTCAAATTCGCGATCTGTTCGTTGTATCCACCTGGCTACTTCTGCATTGTAAGTATTTATCATACAAGAGACATTCTGTGTTAGTGTTTTTATTTTGTAATTGTAAGCCCAGGCATCACGGCAGGTTGCAATGCCTCGTCCATAAGTTTTGAAAATCACATCCGTTTGTTCACTACTTGATGCTTTTGCTGTCTTTGTTCCAATTGGGATAAAGGTGTTAAATTCTTCGTGGAGTCCTTCTGTTAACCATGTGTATTCCTTATTCGGGTGTATTACCTGCCAATCAATACTACCAACATGTTGACTCTCATTCATAAAATCAAATTTCTTAGTTTTGTTCCACTCGTCATCGGTTCGGTAGTAATAGATACGCACTTTTTCTGATGAGTTTTGTTGCGTTTTGATAAAGAAGTTGATACTCACACCGACTCTAATATCAAATACATTGGCATTAGAGACCTTCAAACCTTTTCGTGCGTTACCACCTAAATCTAATACATATATCGCGTCAATATCTTGTGCAAGATGTTTCCGCATGCCATCAAATGCAATACTATCAAGAAAACTATTGTTTGTGACGAAAGCGACGACTCCCTCCTCTCCAATCCGTCTTGATGCCCACAATATCGCTTTTACATAGGGATCAGAAAGTGCGTTCTTGTTGGTTGCTTTTGAGTCTTGAGAATATGTCTCTTTCAGCACCGTATCTATGGTTTTATATTTGCGGTTTTTGTTGTTATCGTTCTCGTTGACTTGACCTGCATTATACGGTGGGTTGCCGATGACGACGAACATATCGGTATTTTTCTGCCGTTCCACACGATCCGTGTTATCCTGCGAAAAGAGGGGCATCTGCTTATCCTCCTGGAGTTCAAAGGTGTCGGCGAGTGCGATGCCGTCAAAGGGGAGATATGTTTGCGTGCGTTGGTAGAATTCCTGCTCGATGTTGAGGCTGGCGATGTAGTATGGCAGGAGCATCACCTCGTTGCAGTGGAGTTCGTGCTGATACTTGTGTTGCAGAGCGATGCCGTTGATGTCCCGCATCAGTCGGACGATAAAGTTGCCTGTGCCGACGAAGGGGTCAATGATATGCACCCCTGTGTCGGAAAGTGAACGTCCGAACTCGGTTTTGAGGAGGTGCTGTGTGCTGTTGACCATAAAGTCGACGATGGGTTGCGGTGTGTAGACGATGCCGTGCGTGTCTGCGACATCCTCGGAGAAGCCTTGAAAGAACTGCTCGTAGAAGGTGTTGAGCAGGTGCTGTTTCTGTGTGAAGTCTCGGCACTCATTGGCGGCGTTTTCAATAGCGTTGTAGAATGTGTCGAGCGGTTGTAGGAACGCGTCTCGGCTGACAGCGTGCCGCATGAGTGTATCGGAGACGTTCTCGATTTCTCTGGCGATGATGTTGCGTCTGGTGAAGTCGGAGCGTGCGAACACTCTGCGGAAGATACGTTCCGTGAGGATGTGCTGTATGAGCATCTCCTCGACAGTAGTTTGAGACAGGTTGGGATTGATGGCAGCTTTGCATGTCTCGTAAAATGCGTTGAATGCGGTTTTGAATGTGGTGTCGTCTGCGTATTGCTGCTCAATCATGTGTTGCATCTCGGTAGCCATATCCGGTAGGTGTGTTTTGAAGTCGGTGACAGCCTTCTCCCAATTCTCGTGTGCGGGTTTTCTGAAGGAGAAGAGTGCTTTTAGTGCGTTGATGAGGTTGGTCGGGTCGGTGATGTCAGTGTCGAGTGCTGTGTGTCCGTTCTGGACGAGTATGCCGCGTTGTGGTGTTTGAAAGAGGATGTTGTCGAGCGGGTATCCTGCGTTGCGTTTCTGTTGGACGGCTTGTGTGAGGTTGTCGTGAACATCTTTTGCCTCCCAATATGCCATTGGAATTCCGAGTCGTGTGACGGCGCCGTCTATGACGATTCGGTTGCCGGTGTTTGTGTGCATTGTGTATTGCTGTAGGAAGGTTGCATCTATCTGTTTGGCACAATGTTGGAGTAGGTTTGCGAAGGGTCCGCTGACGGCGCCTTCGTGTGTGATGTGCTGTGCTGCGTATTGGTGCATCGTTGTGTAGTAGTCTTTGATGGCTTTGTGTGCGGGTTTTAGGTTGAGTTGTTGCATGTGGTTTATGGTAGCATGGGGTTGGGTTTGTGTCAAGTGTTTTTGGGTGTTTGTCAGGGTTGTGGGAGGGGTTGTCTGAACCAGGATGTACCCCACTGCAGGCGCGCTTACAAAGCACCAAATCAACGGTATGAATGCCATTTAGGCATTCCCCGCCTGCAAGAGGGGTAAGAGAGGCGCGCTTACAAAGCATGCCTGCAGTGGGGTACGCCAGCAGGTGAGGGCGGGGATGGCGCGCTTACAAAGCACGCCTACCATTGGGGTGTGGCGCGCTTACAAAGCACCAAATCAACGGTATGAATGCCATTTAGGCATTCCCCGGGTATGAATCATGGAGCATGCCATACGCGCATGCTTCTTTAGGCATTCCCCGCCTACTGGTGACGGTCGGGGTTGAAAACCCCTCCCTCTTGTGGGAGCCTCCCACAAGAGAGGTACTTTGTAGATAATATTAGGACTTGTATAATTATATTAACATGTGCTATATTATTCCATTATGATTAAAACATATACACTTCCTGAATAACACCAAAACTTATATCTGTCATATATAAAGGAGAATATATAAATGGACCGTAAAATCGTAATTTCAAATTACACAATTATCATGATAATAATATCACTACTTCTTTGCAGTTGTGGTGAGGGAGATGATAAGACTGGACCTGAAATAGCAACCTTAAAGATAAATTTTACATTACCGAATCCGCCGAGTCCAAGTGAATCTGTTGATGGACCTTTTTGTAAAACAGGGGATATCCTACAGTCTGAGGACATTTGTTATTATCCTGGCTCAGATCTTAAGATATCCATTCTTGATGATGGGACGCTTCACATACTGAATAGTTTTATTGATGCAATTCAGATAAATATTGATAGTACTATCTATATCTGTTAGACGGTAAAGTGGAGGTGGATGAGCGTAAATCGTTATCATCAATTAGCCGATGGAACCCGTGGTGGGGTTGGAGTGGAACACGTGAGTGACATCTGCCGATACCTGCTATCGTTGTTTTGAGCAACTATCATAACTACATTGAAGGAGAAACCACACATGAAAAGAACACTATCTCTCACACTTATACTACTCACTTTTGTATTGTATATATTTTCTAAAACCGCATCAGCCGAATATTATGTAAGGACGATCTACTTTCATCCGAGTGACATTCCACCTCACGCAAATAGTATCTCAACTCTAAGATCCTTGGTAGATTCTACTAAACAATTTTTTGCTGACGAAATGGCAAACCATGGATTCGGTAGTAAGACATTTACGACTGAAACTGATACATCTGGCAATACATTAGTACATACTGTTACTGGAAAATCTACTAATACAGAATATGCAGCTGGAACTGGAGATATAACTCAAGAAGTAGGTGAAATGTTTGATCTGTCACTAAATGTTGTTTATCTTATCTGGACAGATATTGACTACGGTGCCCCCCCGAATAATGATTATTCTACACTAAGTGTGGGAGGTTGGGGATCTGGGAATTCGTTTAGTGGTTCTGCACAAGTCTCTGGCGCTCGGGTTCACATTGCTAATGAAATATCACATGTTTACGATAGAACTCTTGTCGGTATAGCCCACGAACTTGGGCATACTTTTGGGTTACCACACGATTTCCGAGATGATTATTACATCATGTCTTACGGGAATCCAATAAATAAAGATCAACTCTCCTTCTGTTCCGCAAAATGGTTAGATGCAAGTCGCTATTTTAATTCATCTCAGACATCATCTGACCCATTTTCTGCAACGATTAGCATGTCAACTCTGACACTTGTATCCGCACCGAATACTATCCGATTCAGTTTTCAGGTGACAGATTCTGACGGTCTCCATCAAGCAGTCTTATTAAGTGAATTTACTGACGGAGGTGGTGTGGTGGATTGTAAATCTTTAAGCGGAGACAGTGCTACAATTGAATTTGATACAACCGAAATCGGAACAGCGAATACCTACGTAGCTTTACTGGTGATGGATGTACAGGGAAACTTCACAAGCAAGACCTTTCTTATTGATGTTTCTTCAATACTGACGGTTACAGGAAATGCTGAAATACCTGATAAGAGTTTAGCAGAATCTATTCGAAAAAGCCTTAATTTAGCATCCAATGCTACTATTACCAAGCAGAAAATGTGGGAACTAAGAACTTTTACAGCAAAAGGTGCTACAGGATTTATCAACGATCCAATAGGAATACCAATAACTGATCTAACCGGACTTGAGCATGCAATCAATCTTGAATCTATCAATATCAGTAACCATAGTGTTAGTAGCCTTTTACCGATGTCGGGATTAACAAAACTGAAAACGATGATCGCTGGTAATAATGAGATTAGTAATATAAGCTCACTTGCTGGATTAACACAATTGGATACGCTCCATCTTACCAGAAATCAAATTAGTGATATAACATCTTTAGCGGGTTTAACGAGACTTACAGTGTTAGATCTTTCAAATAATCAAATAGTAGACATCGGACCACTTAGAACGTTAACAAATTTAAGTCAATTATACCTGACTAATAATCAAATCAGCGATGTAAGTCCACTTTCAGGTTTAACGAGTCTACTAACTTTAAGTCTATTGGGCAATCTGATTACTGATCAAACACCACTTGAGACGCTTAAAAACCAGAATCCGGAACTGCAAATTACAATAGATGAAGCCCCTGTTGTTACGAACAACCCGCCTGTATTCAGTGATGGTATCAGCACGGCACGATTAGTTCCAGAGAACACAGAGGTGGGGACGAACATTGGTGCCCCTGTGACCGCCACGGATCCGGACACTAGAGACACTTTGACTTACACCCTCGAGGGCACAGATAAAGATGCTTTTGATATTGATAGGGCAACGGGACAATTGAAAACCAAAGCAGACGTTGAACTTGACTTTGAAACAAAACCCTCTTATACCATAACGGTGACTGCGACTGATACTGGAGGTCTTACCACTACAATCACGGTAAACATAAACTTACAAAACATAGATGAAGCGGTTGACAATAACCCGCCTGTATTCAGTGATAGTAGCGTTACACGATTGGTCCCTGAGGGTGTAGACGCGGGTACGAACATTGGTGACCCTGTGACCGCCATCGACCCGGACACTGGAGACACTTTGACTTACAGCCTCGGTGGCACGGATAAAGATGCTTTTGTTATTGATAACGAAACTGGACAATTGAAAACCAAAGCAGGCGTTGAACTTGACTTTGAAACAAAACCCTCTTACACCATAACGGTGACTGCCACTGATTCTGAAGGTCTTACCGCTACAATCACGGTTAACATAAACTTACAAGACGTAAATGAAACTGCAGACAACAACCCGCCTGTATTCAGTGATAGTAGCATTACACGATTGGTCCCTGAGGATGTAAGCGCGGGTACGAACATTGGTGACCCTGTGACCGCCATCGACCCGGACACTGGAGACACTTTGACTTACAGCCTCGGTGGCACGGATAAAGATGCTTTTGTTATTGATAACGAAACTGGACAATTGAAAACCAAAGCAGGCGTTGAACTTGACTTTGAAACAAAACCCTCTTACACCATAACGGTGACTGCCACTGATTCTGAAGGTCTTACCGCTACAATCACGGTTAACATAAACTTACAAGACATAGATGAAGCGGTTGAAGTTGAAATAATTACAATACCAGATGAGAATTTGGCATCGGCAATCCGTGAAACGCTCAGTTTAGAGGTAGATGCAGACATCACCCAATCTGATATGGAACAACTTGAAAGTCTTTCCGCTACTAATCAAGAGATCACCGACCTCACCGGTCTTGAATATGCAATCAATCTACAGAATTTAGTTCTCACGGATAATCAAATAAGTGACATTCGTCCTCTCAGTGGGTTGATCACATTGGTTGAGTTATCATTACAGGACAATCACATTAGCGATGTCACGCCACTTGCGGGACTGATAAACCTTGATAGGTTAGACCTCGTGGGTAACCCGATTACGAACCGAGAACCGCTTCTCACCCTTTTGCGAAATAATCGTAATGTCAAAATATACCTAAAAAATGAAAGCGAACCGTTACCTGTCACCCTATCCTATTTCCGTGCCGAACATACCGATGCGGGTGTCAAGCTGAAATGGATTACGGAGTCAGAGGTAGACAACGCTGGTTTCTACATCTACCGCAGTGAAACAAGACATGGTGAATTCAAGGTTGTGAATCCCACTATGATACAAGGCGCAGGTACAACAGGTGAACGTCATAAATACACTTGGACAGATACCACTGCTAAACTGAATACTATCTACTATTATCGTATTAAAGATGTGTCGCATGCGGGGGAACGCGAGCAGTTAGCCACTGTTCGTCTGAGAGGATTAGTGTCTGCAAGTGGTAAACTGATAACTCGATGGGCTGTTTTAAAAGGTAAAAGATGATAGCTGTGCGATCCGTGTAAGTTGTCTGAACCAGGATTAGCGGATTTGTCTGAACCAGGATTCACAGGATTAGTAGATTTCCAGGATTAGCATCTGGTGCATCTTGCCTCCATTCAAAAGAAAACATCAATGTGTATCATAAAGATTGGATAGGGTAATCCCGTGGAATGCCCTAAAGCATTCATACCCGGGGAATGCTTTAGGGCATTCATACCGTTGATTTCTTGATTTGTGAATCCTGGTTCAGACAGAAGCGCGCAGACTGTCGGGTGGTGTGGCGTGCTTACAAAGCACGCCACACCAAGAGGTTTTCTCCGCGATTCCGCACACCAATCCGCGTCATCCGTTGTTACTGAAAACTAAAAACTACTAACTAACATCACTCAGCCACGGTACGCGTGATGACAGAATGGTCAGCACTACCAGTCACAAGGACACTCCCATCCGGACTGAATGCAACGCTGTTCACTTGAGCCACATGATCCGTGAATGTTTCCAGTTCCGACCCGCTGTTTGCATCCCACAGACGCGCGGTCATGTCCCAACT
Source organism: Candidatus Poribacteria bacterium (assembly GCA_963663765.2). Classification (GTDB taxonomy): domain Bacteria; phylum Poribacteria; class WGA-4E; order WGA-4E; family WGA-3G; genus MSPOR6. The sequence continues at coordinate 34,381 of CAXXUA010000006.1, forward strand.
GGCAGTCGCGACCTTGCTACTATCCGAACTGAACGCAACGCCGATGACTTGAGCCGTATGTCCCGTGAGCGTACGCAGGTGCATGCCATCGGATGCGTCCCACAAACGAGCGGTGTTGTCAGAACAGCCACTGGCGATCATACTCCCATCCGGACTGAACACGACGCTGTTTATATCATGCGTATGTCCTGTCATCGTGCGGATCTCCGTGCCATCGCTGACGTTCCACATACGGACGGTATCGTCATAACTGCCACTGACGAGCGTGTCCCCATCCGGACTGAACGCAACCGTTCTGGCAGCATCCGTGTGTCCTTCAAGCTTGCGAATTTCCGTGCCGTTGCTTGGGTTCCAAAAACGGATGGTGCGGTCGAAACCAGCAGTCGCAAGAATATCACCATCCGGATTGAACGCAACATAAGTGACACTATCCGTATGTCCTGTGATGGTGAGGATTTCAGAACCGTCGCTCGTGTCCCACAGACGCGCAGTGTTGTCAAAAGCAGCAGTCGCGAGCATAGTGCCATCCGGACTGAACGTTATGTTTCTGACAATATCCGTATGTCCTGTGAGCGTGTGTAGTTCAGTGCCATCGCTTGCGTCCCACAACTTGGCGGTGTTGTCATAAGCACCACTTGCGATCATGTCGCCTTCCGGACTGAACGCCACGCTGTAGATGGTATTCGTATGTCCTGTGAGAGAACCGACAAAATAGACTTCTTCCGGTTCTTCGGGTTCTTCCGGTTCCTCAGGTTCTTCCGGTTCCTCAGGTTCTTCCGGTTCGGTTCCATTCGTTTGGTTATCCATGTTGTTAGCCATCATTTGGTCGTCTTTATCTGTTGTGTCATCATCATCGCCGCCACATGCGACCATCATAATGCAGACAAGAATGCTGAGTATCACTAAACTTTTTTTCATCTTATACTCCTTTTTAATTGAATTTTGCTGCAATTATAATTCATAAACAAAATTATGTCAAGATGTGGTAAATCCTGAAAATCCGTGATTCTGTCTGAAACAGGATTTTCAGGATTAGTATATTTTCAGGATTACGCTATCAAGTTGCAGGCGGGGAATGCCTTTTGGCATTCCCCGGATATGAATACCTTATGGTATTCGCCGCCTGCAAGTGAGGCAAAACAATTGACAATGTTATCGTTTTATGATGTAATATGTCCAAATATTACATCACAAAAGGAGTTATGTATGAAAAGATGCTTATTGATGATACTCAGTCTTTTCCTCGCTATGATGATCGTTGCGTGTGGAGGTGATGATGATGAGACAACTACACCTATAGAAGACGATAATATGGTGATGGATAACGGCACACAAACGCCTATAGAACTGCTACCAGAACCTGTCAGGACCTATTATTCAGGCACACTCATAGGACATACGGGTGATGTTGATTCCGTCGCGTTTAGTCCGGATGGGAGCATTCTCGCCAGTGGAAGTAGAGACAACACCGTTCGTTTGTGGAACACAAGTGACGGCACGCCTCTTCGCACACTCACAGGACATACGGGTGATGTTGTTTCCGTGGCTTTCAGTCCGGATGGGAGCATACTCGCCAGTGGGAGTTATGACTACACCGTGCGTTTGTGGAACACAAGTGACGGCACACCTCTCCACACACTTACAGGGCATACGTTTGCTGTCCTCAGCATATCATTCAGTCCGGATGGTAAGACAATTGTGAGTTGCAGTAGTGACAACACCATCCGTTTGTGGAATGTAGACGACGGCACACACCTCCGCACGTTCACAGAACATACGCATTTTGTCTTGGATGTCGCTTTCAGTCCGGATGGTAAAACTCTCGCCAGTTGCAGTGGGGACAACACTATCCGTTTGTGGAATGTAAGTGATGGTCAACAGCTCCAAATCTTTACAGAACTAACAGGAATCGTCGCTTTCAGTCCGGATGGAGACACCCTCGCCACTGTCAGTAGAGATGACATCCGTTTGTTGAACGTAAGTGACGGCTCGCATATCCGTACACTCAGAGGGCATTTGAATAGTGTTTGGGACGTCGCGTTCAGTCCGGATGGTAAAACTCTCGCCAGTTGCAGTATTGACAGGACCGTCCGTTTGTGGAATGTAGACGACGGCTTGCTTCTTCGCACGTTCACATCCACATCGATTTTTGATGTTTTGTGGAGCGTAGCGTTCAGTTCTGACGGTAATGCCCTCGCCAGTGGTAGTCAGGAAAATACCATCCGTCTGTGGGATGTACGTGAGTGATGCGGGTTATCTGAACCAGGATTTTCAGGATTAGTAGATTTCCAGGATTACGCTATCCAGTTGCAGGCGGGGAATGCATAAATGCGAATGCGCGTATGGCATTCGCCATGATTCATACCGTTGATTTGGTGCTTTGTAAGCGCCCCCCATAGGCGTCAATTTAAGAAAATATTGTTGTCATTTTTCTTGTGGGAGGGGTTTTCAACCCCGATTTGAGCGGAAATGCACTAAAAAATCGGGGTTGAAAACCCCTCCCACAAAAGGTGAAAATCCTTAAATTGACGCCTATGGTGCTTTGTAAGCGCGCCCTCTTGTCTGACCCAGGATTTTCAGGATTACCAGATTTTCAGGATTAGAGTCTGGTGCATCTTGCCTCCATTCACCAGATAACATCAATGTGTATCAAAAATCCTTGATAGCATAATCCTGATAATCCACTAATCCCGGGGAATGCTATATAGCATTCATACCGTTGATTTCTTGATTTGAAAATCCTGGTTCAGACACTCCGTGTAATCTGCGATTCAGAACACAAATCCGCCTCACCTGCTATTCCGAACACAAACCAGCGTCCTCCGTGTAATCCTTGTTTCCGTTCACACCATACTACTGAACATCCCAGAGCATGACCGTGTCCTGACGAGTCAGGCTACCCAACGTCTTTCCATCTGATGTGAACGCAACTTTGGTAACAGAAGCGTAATGCCACGAAAATGTGTGCTGCACAGTCCCTGTCGTTGCATCTAATACCTTCACTGCACCTAAATTATACCCCACGGCGAGCCGCTTACCATCCGGGCTATAAGCAAGACTCAAGACATGATCGTCTTGGTGCTTGAATGCCGTGTTCATCGTGTGCTTCTGCGTATCCCACAGATATATGGTTTTGGTATGGTCCGCAATCGCAAACGTTTTGCCATCCGGACTATAGGCGAGACTTGCAATCCTGTCAAACTTTTCTCGGATGACATGTTTGACCGTGCCAGTGTCCACATGCCATAGACGCACAGTCTTATCACTACTGCCACTTACCAGGGTTTTGCCATCCGGACTATAAACAATATCCGTAACACTCTGTTTATGCCCTTCAAGTGTGCGTTGATGTTCACCTGTTCCGACATCCCAGAGGCGAATCGTGTTATCCTTACGACCCGTTGCGAGTGTTTTGCCATCCGGACTATATGCGACACACAAGGGATACGACTTATGTCCGTTCAGCACCATTTTTATTTTACCTGTCCCTCGATCCCACACGTTGACACCGCTTCCGTAATTCGCAATAGCGATCATCTTGCCATCCGGACTCAACGCAACGTCAGCGAAAGGCGAATATCCATCATTGATAAATGTTTTCTGTAGACCGCACGATGTCACATCCCATAGATAGACATGAGTGGCAAAACCCTGTGAGACGATATTGTCATCATCCGGACAGAAAGCAAAGCAGGTGAAAATGCCTAAGTGTTCATTTTCCGTATATATGTTTTTCCCAGAAGCAACGTCCCAGAAACGGAGTGTATTGTCTATACCGGTACTCGCGATGGTGCGATAATCAGGATTGAATGCAACTGTCATCACTTGGTCATTATGACCTTTAAGCGTTTGCGCCTTTTCGGCGGTGTCTGTCAGGTATAACTGGATCGTTCCATCTGAGTTGCAAGTGGCAAAAAGGGTGCTGTCCGGACTAAAGACGATGCTATTAAAAACGTCCTTCTGAATATTGATGGTGTGTAGTTGTTTGCCTGTTTCCGTGTTCCAGAGGCGAATGTTCTTTGCACCTCCCACGCTTGCCAAGATTGCACCGTCGTGACTGAACGTTAAAGACTTCGGATGTGTCTCGTGTCCTTTGAGTGTCCGTATATTTTTACCGGTAAAGAGATCCCACACATGTATGTTATTATTGTTATCATATCCGGTTGCTAACAGTAGCTTAGCATCACAGATGGCACTGCAAAAAATGTGTTCACCAATATCTTGTATCTGTGCAAGCTCGTGTTTTTTCTCGCCTGTGTCAGCATCCCAAGTAATTGTTTCCCCGTTGTCATCAAAGGTCACAAAGGATTTTGAATCTGATGCGAAAGCGACATATAGGACACGTGCCTCGTAGTTAAGTCTATATTTATGCGTGCCTGTTTTGCTATCCCACAGATGGACGACACCCTTTAGTCCATTACTGGCAAGCAGCTGCCCATCCGGACTAAAAACGATATTCGTGACATACGTTTTATGTTTGCTCAGCAAACGGATTGGCTGAAAGGTGAGTGTGTCATAAATCCAGACACCGAGAGATGTTGCTACCGCCAGCTGTCTGCCATCCGCGTTGTATTGTATATCGTTTATGCGACCTTTACCGATACGTGCTTTTGCCCCTTCCGGTAAGTCTATGAAAGCACTCGAGACCTGTGCACAAACCGTGGGATGATAGAGGATTGAAAGGGCAAAAAGCAGCAGCCATATTGTTGTGTGAAATCTGTTTTGGATATGCATGTGTATCACCTGTATATATTATACCAAATTAATCTATACTGTGCCATGTTGTAGGCGGGGAATGCCTAAATGGCATTCATACCGTTGATTTGGTGCTTTGTAAGTGCGCCCTCTTATCTGAACCAGGATTTACAGGATTTACGGATTTACAGGATTTCCCCCATTAGATGTTTCTTCTTAGAGAAAGTCTATCTTTTCAATGGACTCAACGGCATAAAACTCACAATCCTGAAAATCTGGTAATCCTGTAAATCCTGGTTCAGACAGCATTAGATGTTTCTGCTTAGAGAAAGTCTATCTTTTCAATGGAACCCAACAGCATAAAACTCACAATCCTGTCCATCCGGTAATCCTGTCCATCCTGGTTCAGACAAATAACATCTGTGTCCTCCGCGATTCAGAACGCACACCCCGCGTTGGTAGGAACGGGTGTGTAAAGTTTTTGTAGAAATACTGATGTGTAAAGAGATGTTGCGAAATTTAATAAAAAATGGTACCCTTTCCTAATAATCAAATTATAATCATATTTATAGGAGAGGATACCAATGCTCAATATTAATATAAGTATACCATCAGAGTGTCACGAAATCAAGGAGATTTTAGAAGAGATCGCTGAGGTTACTGGAACACTTTCGTCATCCCCTTGCGTCCCATTAGAAGAAGTTGAGACTTGTGTGCGAGACCTTATGCTTAGAAATGCTCAAAAGTTAGTAGAAGCGTGTGTATCAGCACATGCTTCTCAGCAATCAGAAGAACCTGTTGAATGCCCAGAATGTGAACAAGTGTGTCGTCCGATACAGAAGCGCGGTGTGAATATCACGACACTTTGTGGCAAGATCCGTGTGAACCGTTGGGTGTATAAATGTAGTTCGGGACATTACCATAGACCTTGGGATGTGCGGCAAAAGTTGATAGGTAAATGGACGCGTCGTGTTGTAGAACGGATATGTAATGTTGCTGCTCATTTTGACTATAGAGCCGCGGTAAAAGAGTTGTCTTTTCAAGGGATAGAAGTGAGCCATACGGCAGTGCGTGAAAAAGTGCTTGAATGTTCAGAAGATTTGAATGTGTGTGAACAAGTAGAATGCCAAACCCTTGAAGACAATCAGCGTTGGTATGTGAGTTGTGATGGATGCCACACCAACTCACAAGAGGGGTGGAAAGAAACCAAAGTTGGTTGTATTTATAGAGATTATCCACAACCTCCGAATAGTTCTGGTGCGACACCGAGTGCGAGAACACCAAGCATTCGTTATGTTGCTGAGCGTGAGAATGCGGCTCATTTCGGTAAAGAGTTGTATAAGTTAGCAACGCAGAGCGGCATCTATCAAGAAGATATAGGGACGCAAGAGGTCGTATTTATCGGAGATGGAGCGGCGTGGATATGGAACTTAGCGGATGAATACTTCCCGAATGCTGTAGAGATTGTGGATTACATGCATGCCAAATCACATCTTTATGATGTGGCTAAAGTTGCCTTTGGTGAGACAGAAACAGAAGACGTAGAAACTTGGGTCACAGAGACAGAACCCTTTCTTTTTGATGGCAACATTCCAGAAGTTGTCTCACGTATCCGTGCTTTAGCCACACAGCACCCAGACGTTTGTGAGATTTTAGTAAGAGAAACAGGTTATTTTGAAAAACACGCGAAACGGATGCAATATAAGACGTTTAGAGAAAAGGGGTATCAGGTTGGGAGTGGTGTGATTGAGAGTGCGTGTAAACATGTTGTGGGACAAAGGTGTAAACAAGCAGCTATGAGATGGAAAAAAGAAGGTATCAACTCAGTGCTTGCTTTACGGTGTTTAGTCAAAAATAAGGCGTGGGACAGATATTGGATGCAACACCCACAAGCAGCATGAAACTTATAACCAAAACTTTACACACCCGGTAGGAACGACCTCTTTGACTAAATAAGAAATCTATGCTAAACTACACACTAAATCAAATAATCAAAGAAGGTATATAATGAAAAAACTATTAATACCAATCCTAATGACAATGATCATCACCCTCATCACAGCATGCAGCAACAACTCAAAATCACAAAATACACAAATTGTTCTACCCGAAGGCGCAAAAACACGACTCGGTAAAGGAACTATCGGACAGATTCAGTTCTCACCAGACAGCACCAAACTTGCCGTAGCGAGTCGTATCGGTATCTGGATTTACAACGCAAAAACAGGTGAAGAAATTGACCTATATGCAGGACAAACGAGATATGTGTCTTCTATAGCATTTAGTCCTGATGGCAACACACTCGCAGGCGGAAGTTGGGACGAAACTATCCGACTGTGGGATGTCAAGACAGGTGAGCATACCCGCACCCTTCAAGGACATACGGGGGCTGTTATTTCTGTAGGATTTAGTCCTGATGGTAAGACACTTGCAAGTGCAAGTGTGGACAAAACTATCCGGCTGTGGGACGTCAAGACAGGTGAACATACCCACACACTTCAAGGACATACGAGATATGTGTCTTCTATAGCATTTAGTCTGGATGGCAACACACTCGCAAGTGGAAGTTGGGACGAAACGATCCGGCTGTGGGACGTCAAGACAGCTGAACATACCCGCACCCTTCAAGGACATACGAGGGCTGTCCTTTCTGTAGCATTTAGTCCTGATGGTAAGACACTAGCGAGCGGAAGTTCGGACGAAACGATCCGGCTGTGGGACGCCAAGACAGCTGAACATATCCACACCCTTCAAGGACATACAGAGATTGTCCTTTCTGTAGCATTTAGTCCTGATGGTAGCACTATCGCAAGTGGAAGTGAGGACGATACAATTTGGCTGTGGGACGCCAAGACAGCTGAACATACTCACACACTTCAAGGACATAGGGGAGATGTTAGATCTGTAGCATTTAGTCCTGATGGTAAGACACTCGCAAGTGGAAGTTGGGCCGAAACTATCCGGCTGTGGGACGCCAAGACAGCTGAACATATCCACACCTTTCAAGGACATACAGGGATTGTCCTTTCTGTAGCATTTAGTCCTGATGGCAAGACACTCGTAAGTGGAAGTGAGGACGATACAATTCGGTTGTGGGACGCCAAGACAGCTGAACATATCCACACCCTTCAAGGACATACTGAGTCTGTTATTTCTGTAGCATTTAGTCCTGATGGTAGCACTATCGCAAGTGGAAGTGAGGACGATACAATTTGGCTGTGGGACGCCAAGACAGCTGAACATATCCACACCTTTCAAGGACATACTGAGTCTGTTATTTCTGTAGCATTTAGTCCGGATGGTAGCACTATCGCAAGTGGAAGTGGGGACGATACGATCCGGCTGTGGGATGCCAAGACAGCTGAACATATCCGCACCCTTCAAGGACATACTGAGTCTGTTATTTCTGTAGCATTTAGTCCTGATGGTAGCACTATCGCAAGTGGAAGTTATGACGATACAATTCGGCTGTGGGTCGTCAAGACAGCTGAACATATCCACACCCTTCAAGGACATACTGTGTCTGTTAATTCTTTAGCGTTTAGTCCTGATGGTAAGACACTCGCAAGTGCAAGTAGGGACAAAACTATCCGGCTGTGGGACGCCAAGACAGCTGAACATCTCCGCACCTTTCAAGGACATACTGATTATGTTAATTCTGTAGCATTTAGTCCGGATGGTAACACACTCGCAAGTGGGAGTAGGGACAAAACTATCCGACTGTGGGATTCCAAGACAGCTGAACATACCCACACACTTCAAGGACATAGGGGAGATGTTAGATCTTTAGCATTTAGTCCGGATGGTAAGACACTCGCAAGTGCAAGTGTGGACGGCACCATACTGCTGTGGTAACTGCATCCTATCTTTTGGAGGGTTCCCTCTTATGGGAGGGGTTTTCAACCCAGACGAACTCCAACGTTGTCTGAACCAGGATTTTCAGGATTATCGGATTACCAGGATTTTCCCCATCAAGTGTTTATGCTTAGAGAAGTCTATTTTTCAATGGAAATCAATGGCATAAAACTCATAATCCTGTCCATCCGTTAATCCTGCAAATCCTGGTTCAGACAAATAACACCCGCGTAATCCGCGTAATCCCTGATTCAGAACACCAAATCCGCGCAAACGGTCGGGGTTGAAAACCCCTCCCACAAGACTTACTTTTACCCATAAGTCAAATTGGAGGTACAAAGGCACGCCATGCTGCTGTAGGAGGGGTTTCTAACCCCGATAGATTACAGAAAACTGGTCATAAGAACTAAAAAATCTTGTGAAACTTGTCTAAAAGGCCTATAACGGTATTCTACATCTAAAATATTGGTCAGTTTTCAGGTGTTTTTGAGCAATAGGCACCCACAAAAGACTTAACGGACTATACCCAAAAACTTATGGGTAATTGTAAGCCCACAAGAAGGGTGTTGATATGTGTTTATGATCATTTCGGAATAGGATGTGGTGGGATAATCCTGATAATCCTGGTTCAGACAATAAAACCCGCGTCATCAACTCACAATGCGCTGTTGTTCCAGCACCTCTATTTTTCGGTAAAGTTCCTCAAGTTTTCTCTCAAACTCCCTTTGTTGTCTGCCTTGCAGCACAGAGATGAACTGCGGAATGCCGATAGCAACAACAATCAACGCAATCAATCCATAAGTGATGTTGATGCCATACGTGACCCGTTTATCTACACTCTGAATCTCTTTTTCAACAGAATCAAATCTGACATTCACATAATCCTTCATCCGTGCTTCGGACGCGGCTATCTCTTGCTTTAACTCTTTCTTGGCTACTGCTATCTCATCCTTGACAACTAACCTGATCTTATCCAGGTCTTCGGTAGATAGCGAGACTTGACTGAATGCTGGCACAGCGATAAGACTATATAAGATTGCGGTTATGCATAAAGTTTTCATTTGCGGGGCTCCTTGTATGCATAGTGTAGTCTATTTATATTTGTTTGTCAATAGGTTTCTTAAGGTAGGGCGTGTAAAGTTTTGGTTACTGTGCCGTAGGGGCGGGGTCTCCCCGCCCGAATAGAGGCTAATGCGGGCGAAGAAAACTCGCCCCTACGATGTCCACTATTCCCTTGTTACCCAACTTGTGGGAAGGGTATTCAACCCCGATTTAACAAGTAGGCGGTGAATGCCTAAATGGCATTCATACCGTTGATTTCTTGATTACTTGATTTGGTGCTTTGTAAGCGCGCCCTCTTGTCCGAACAAGGATTTACAGGATTTTCGGATTACCAGGATTTACCATATCCAGGGTTTCTGCTGAAGGAAAGTCTATCTTCGGAATGGAAACCAACCGCTTCAGACACTAATCCTGATAATCCAGTAAATCCTGGTTCAGACAAATAAAACCCGCGTCATCAATTCACAATGCGTTGTTGTTCCAGCACCTCTATTTTTCGGTAAAGCTCCTCAAGTTTTCTCTCAAACTCCCTTTGTTGTCTGCCTTGCAGCACAGAGATGAACTGCGGAATGCCGATAGCAAAAACAATCAACGCAATCAATCCGTAAGTGATGTTGATGCCATACGTTACACGTTTATCAACAGAATCAAATCTGACATTCACATAATCCTTGATCCGTGCTTCGGACGCGGCTATCTCTTCCTTGACGACATCGTTGACAATCAACCTGATCTTATCCAGGTCTTCGGTAGATAACGAGACTTGACTGAATGCTGGCACAGCGATAAGACTATATAAAATTGCGGTGATGCATAAAGTTTTCATTTACGGGGCTCCTTGTATGCATAGTGTAGTCTATTTATATTTGTTTGTCAATAGGTTTCTTAAGGTAGGGCGTGTAAAGAGGTAGGGCGTGTAAAGTTTTGGTTACTGTGCCGTAGGGGCGGGGTCTCCCCGCCCGAATAGAGGCTAATGCGGGTGAGGTAATCTCGCCCCTACGATGTCCACTATTCCCTTGTTCCCCAACTTGTGGGAGGGGTTTTCAAACCCGACTTTAACCAGTAGGCGGGGAATGCCTAAAGAAGCATGCGCGTATGGCATGCTCCATGATTCATACCCGGGGAATGCTTAAAAGGCATTCATACCGTTGATTACTTGATTTGGTGCTTTGTAAGCGCGCCCCTCTTGCAGGCGGGGAATGCCTAAAGAAGCATGCGCGTATGGCATGCTCCATGATTCATACCCGGGGAATGCCAAAAGGCATTCATACCGTTGATTACTTGATTTGGTGCTTTGTAAGCGCGCCCTCTTGTCTGAACCAGGATTCACAGGATTTTCGGATTACCAGGATTTACCATATCCAGGGTTTCTGCTCAAGGAAAGTCTATCTTCGGAATGGAAACCAATCGCTTCAGACACTAATCCTGGAAATCTGCTAATCCTGTCCATCCTGGTTCAGACAGAACATGTTGTGGGAGGGGTTTTCAACCCCGATTTAGCAATTTGAAACCTATATACTCGGGGTTACAAACCCCTCCCACAAGAAGGGTGTTTGATATGTGTATATGATCATTTCGGAATAGGATGTGATGGGATAATCCTGAAAATCCTGGGTCAGACAAATAAAACCCGTGTCATCAGCTCACAATGCGCTGTTGTTCCAGCACCTCTATTTTTCGGTAAAGTTCCTCAAGTTTTCTCTCAAAGTCCCTTTGTTGTCTGCCTTGCAACACAGATATGAACTGCGGAATGCCGATAGCAAAAACAATCAACGCAATCAATCCATAAGTGATGTTGATGCCATACGTGACACGTTTATCTACACTCTGAATCTCTTTTTCAACAGAATCAAATCTGACATTCACATAATCCTTGATCCGTGCTTCGGACGCGGCTATCTCTTCCTTGACGACATCGTTGACAATCAACCTGATCTTATCCAGGTCTTTGGTAGATAACGAGACTTGACTGAATGCTGGCACAGCGATAAGACTATATAAGATTGCGGTTATGCATAAAGTTTTCATTTGCGTGGCTCCTTGTATGCATAGTGTAGTCTATTTATATTTGTTTGTCAATAGGTTTCAATGGGGTTTTCAACCCCGACCGTCAAAACACATGTGACGTCCTCCGTGCTTTTGTCTGAACCAGGATTTTCAGGATTTACGGATTTACAGGATTATGAGTTTGGAGCGTTATGCTGCTAACCACAAGTAAGCATAAACGCGCATCATATATACCTGGATGTGGGAAATCCTTGTAATCTGTAAATCCCGGGGAATGCTATATAGCATTCATACCGTTGATTTGAAATCCTGGTTCAGATAACCAACATCACTCACTAACATCCCACATGCGCACGGTGTTGTCCACACTCCCACTTGCGATTGTGCTACCATCCGGACTGAACGCGACGCTCAAGACATTACCCGAATGCCCTGTGAGTGTGCGGATATGCGTGCCACTGTTTGCGTTCCACAATCGGATGGTATCGTCAGGACTGCCACTTGCGAGTGTGCTACCATCCGGACTGAACGCGACGCTTACGACATAATGCGTATGCCCTGTGAGTGTGCGGAGATGTGTGCCGTTGCTTGCATTCCACAAACGGATGGTATCGTCCCCAATCCCACTTGCGAGTGTGCTACCATCTGGACTGAACGCTACGCTGTTGACCCAATCCGTCTGTCCTGTGAGCGTGCGGATATGTGTGCCAAAGTTTGGGTTCCACAAACGGATGGTATCGTCCGCACTGCCACTTGCGATTGTGCTACCATCCGGACTGAACGCTACGCTGTTGACCCTATCCGTATGCCCTGTGAGCCTGCGGAGATGTGTGCCGTTGCTTGCATTCCACAAACGGATAGTAGCGTCATTACTCCCACTTGCGATTGTGCTACCATCCGGACTAAATGCTACGCTCCTGACACTACTCGTATGCCCTGTCAACGTGCCGATATTTGTGCCATTGTTTGTGTCCCACACACGAACGGTTCTGTCCCCACTGCCACTTGCGATTGTGCTACCATCCGGACTAAACGATACGGTGTAGACATTATCCGTATGCCCTGATAGTATACGTATCTGTCTGCCATCGCTCGTGTTCCACAAACGGATGGTATCGTCATTACTCCCACTTGCGATTGTGCTCCCATCAGGACTAAAAGCTACGCTGTTGACATAACCCGTATGCCCAACAAGTGTGCCTTCATAATAGGTTCTTTCAGGTTCTGGTGGTGGGTCTACGGGTGTTTGTGTGCCGTTATCCATTTTATCGTCATCCATCACCATTTTGTCGTCTTCTATAGGTGTGGTGGTCTCATCACCGCCGCACGCAACGAGCATCATGGCGAGGAATATGCTGAGTATCACTAAACTTCTTTTCATAATATTCTCCTTTTGTATGTAATATTTGGACATATTACATCATAAACAAAAACATGTCAATGTAGGCGTGCATTGTCCGCGCGCCCTCTTGTCTGAACCAGGATTTACAGGATTACCAGATTATCAGGATTATGAGTTTGGCGCATTATGCTGCTAACCACAAGTAAGCATAAACGCGCATCATATATACCTGGATGTGGGAAATCCTTGTAATCTGTAAATCCCGGGGAATGCTATATAGCATTCATACCGTTGATTTCTTGATTTGAAATCCTGGTTCAGAGAACCAACATCACTCACGCACATCCCACATGCGCACGGTGCTGTCATAACTACCACTGGCGAGGGCATTACCATCTGGACTAAACGCGACGCTGGTGACAAAATCAGTATGTCCTGTTAGCGTGCGGATATGTGTGCCATCATTTGCGTTCCACAAACGGATGGTCTCGTCAGGACTGGCACTGGCGAGGGCATTACCATCCGGACTAAACGCGACGCTCCAGACATCCAACTCATGTCCTGTTAGCGTGCGGATATGCGTGCCATCATTTGAGTTCCATACGCGCACGGTTTTGTCCGCACTGGCACTGGCGAGGGCATTACCATCCGGACTAAACACTACGCTGTTGACAGTTCCCGTATGCCCTGTGAGTGTGCGCTTATGTGTGCCATCATTTGCGTTCCATACGCGCACGGTGTTGTCCCTACTTCCACTCGCAAGGGTGCTACCATCCGGACTGAACGCGACGCTCAAGACATTACGCGAATGCCCTGTGAGTGTGCGGATATGCGTGCCACTGTTTGCGTTCCACAAACGGATGGTATCGTCCTGACTTCCACTTGCGAGTGTGCTGCCATCCGGACTGAATGCTACGCTTACGGCACCATCCGTATGCCCTGATAATATACGTATCAGTCTACCATCGTTCGTGTCCCACAATCGGATGGTATCGTCCCAACTCCCACTTGCGAGTGTGCTCCCATCCGGACTGAACGCTACGCTTACGGCACCACCCGTATGCCCTGATAATATACGTATCAGTCTACCATCGTTCGTGTCCCATAATCGGATGGTATCGTCCCAACTCTCACTTGCGATTGTGCTCCCATCCGGACTGAACGCTACGCTTCCGACAGCATCCGTATGCCCTTCAAGTGTGCCTTCATAATAGGTTCTGTCAGGATCTACTACGGGTGTTTGTGTGCCGTTATCCATTTTGTCGTCTTCTACGGGCGTGGTGGTCTCATCACCACCGCACGCAACGAGCATCATGGCGAGGAAGATGCTGAGTATCAATAAACTTCTTTTCATAATAAACTCCTTTTATGTGTAATATTTGGACATAATACATCACAAACGAATATATGTCAATTATTTTGTCTCACTTGGGGTGTGTATGATGCATCTTGTGGGAGTGGTTTTCAACATAATCCTGGTTCAGACAGAATCACGGATTACACAGATTACACGGAAGACGCGTAGAAGAGTTACTGCATCAAGGTGTTTTGCAGAGGATAGGCGTATTCTAAGGGATAGGATTTGTGGGATCTTATCCGCGTCTTCTGTGTAATCCGCGTAATCTACGATTCTGAACGCCAATCTCCGTGTAATCCGTGATTCCGCACACCAATCCGCGTCATCAACTCACAATGCGCTGTTGTTCCAGCACCTCTATTTTTCGGTAAAGTTCCTCAAGTTTTCTCTCATATTCCCTTTATTGTCTGCCTTGCAACACAGAGATGAACTGCGGAATGCCGATAGCAACAACAATCAAAGCAATCAATCCGTAAGTGATGTTGATGCCATACGTGACCCGTTTATCTACAGAATCAAATCTGACATTCACATAATCCTTCATCCGTGCTTCGGACGCGGTTATCTCTTCCTTGACGACATCGTTGACAATCAACCTGATCTTATCCAGGTCTTCGGTAGATAACGAGACTTGACTGAATGCTGGCACAGCGATAAGACTATATAAGATTGCGGTTATGCATAAAGTTTTCATTTGCGGGACTCCTTGTATGCATAGTGTAGTTTATTTATATTTGTTTGTCAATAGGTTTCTTAAGGTAGGGCGTGTAAAGAGGTAGGGCGTGTAAAGTTTTGGTTACTGTGCCGTAGGGGCGGGGTCTCCCCGCCCGAATAGAGGCTAATGCGGGTGAGGTAATCTCGCCCCTACGATGTCCACTATTCCCTTGTTCCCCAACTTGTGCGAGGGGTTTTCAAACCCGACTTTAACCAGTAGGCTGGGAATGCCTAAAGAAGCATGCGCGTATGGCATGCTCCATGATTCATACCCGGGGAATGCTTAAAAGGCATTCATACCGTTGATTACTTGATTTGGTGCTTTGTAAGCGCGCCCCTCTTGCAGGCGGGGAATGCCTAAATGGCATGCGCGTATGGCATGCTCCATGATTCATACCCGGGGAATGCCAAAAGGCATTCATACCGTTGATTACTTGATTTGGTGCTTTGTAAGCGCGCCCTCTTGTCTGAACCAGGATTCACAGGATTTTCGGATTACCAGGATTTACCATATCCAGGGTTTCTGCTCAAGGAAAGTCTATCTTCGGAATGGAAACCAACCGCTTCAGACACTAATCCTGATAATCCAGTAAATCCTGGTTCAGACAGAACATGTTGTGGGAGGGGTTTTTAACCCCGATTTAGCAATTTGAAACCTATATACTCGGGGTTACAAACCCTCCCACAAGAAGGGTGTTTGATATGTGTTTATGATCATTTCGGAATAGGATGTGATGGGATAATCCTGAAAATCCTGGGTCAGACAAATAGGACCATTTCTGTTTGGTGAGTATGTCAACCGACAGCGATGGCGTAATCGGTTAAAGATGGACTCCGCATCTTTGCACGTTTAGCTGCCTCTACTAATTCCTTGACAGTGTCAATGAGTGCATCCACTGTTTCAGGTGTGAAGGAGGGTTCTCCATCTTCTGGACACACCCATGCCCAGACCTTCTCTACGCGAACCGATATGTCGTCTTCGGTATACTCAAAGACCGTTTGCCGCCACACTTTTTCTGTCTTATGTTCTGTGCAGATGGGTTTCGGGTTTGTCATGGTATGTTACCTCTTTCTGCTTTTCCTACGTTGAAAGGTCGGTGGTTCCCATTGGAGTACATCAGGAATATAGGCGGTTATGATGTCAAGAATCACTGGTTGTGCATGCTCACAGACAACATGCAGATAGACATGTGTGCCATCCTCAAGCATTGTCATACCACTGATTAAGACTCGTTTATCTTCTGGATATTCCTCTATGATCTCGCCATTGAGAATTGCCTCAAGAATATGCTTACGTTCAAATCCTTCTTTCAACGCATGCTGCACAGCATGTGGTTTGGTAATGACCTGCGTGGATTCTATTCTGTATCGTTTTTTATATTCAAGATTACTTTTCCATTAGCAGGTAAGGACACATGCTACCAATATTCATTAAAGGATATACTATAAAGGATATACTATTTTTGGACATTTGTCAATTGCTTTTTCAAAATCTGGCGTGTAAAGTTTTGGTTACTGTGCCGTAGGGGCGGGGTCTCCCCGCCCGAATAGAGGCTAATGCGGGCGAGGAAATCACGCCCCTACGATGTCCACTGTTCCCTTGTTCCCCAACTTGTGGGAAGGGTTTTCAACCCCGGCTTTAACCAGTAGGCTGGGAATGCCTAAAGAAGCATGCGCGTATGGCATGCTCCATGATTCATACCCGGTGAATGCCAAAAGGCATTCATACCGTTGATTACTTGATTTGATGCTTGTAAGCGCGCCCCTTCCCCTCTTGCAGGCGTGCTTTGTAAGCGCGCCCCTCTTGCAGGCGGGGAATGCCTAAAGGAGCATGCGCGTATAGCATGCTCCATGATTCATACCCGGGGAATACCATAAGGTATTCATACCGTTGATTACTTGATTTGGTGCTTTGTCCGCGCGCCCTCTTGTCTGAACCAGGATTCACAGGATTACCAGATTACCAGGATTTCCAACATCCAGGAATATATGATCTGCATTTATGCTTACTTTTGGTTAGCAGCATAATGAGCCAAACTCATAATCTTGAAAATCTGGTAATCCCGGGGAATGCCATAAGGCATTCATACCGTTGATTTCTTGATTTGTAAATCCTGGTTCAGACAGAACATGTTGTGGGAGGGGTTTTCAACCCCGATTTAGCAATTTGAAACCTAAATACTCGGGGTTACAAACCCCTCCCACAAGATGGGTGTTTGATATGTGTATATGATCATTTCGGAATAGGATGTGATGGGATAATCCTGAAAATCCTGGTTCGGACAAATAAAACCCGCGTCATCAACTCACAATGCGTTGTTGTTCCAGCACCTCTATTTTTCGGTAAAGATCCTCAAGTTTTCTTTCAAAGTCCCTTTGTTGTCAGCCTTGCAGCACAGAGATGAACTGCGGAATGCCGATAGCAAAAACAATCAACGCAATAAATCCATAAGTGATGTTGATGCCATACGTGACCCGTTTATCTACACTCTGGATCTCTTTTTCAACAGAATCAAATCTGACATTCACATAATCCTTGATCCGTGCTTCGGACGCGGCTATCTCTTCCTTGACGACATCGTTGACAATCAACCTGATCTTATCCAGGTCTTCGGTAGATAGGGAGACTTGACTGAATGCTGGCACAGCGATAAGACTATATAAGATTGCGGTTATGCATAAAGTTTTCATTTGCGGGGCTCCTTGCATGCATAGTGTAGTCTATTTATATTTGTTTGTCAATAGGTTTCTATGGGGTTTTCAACCCCGACCGTCAAAACACATGTGACGTCCTCCGTGCTTTTGTCTGAACCAGGATTTTCAGGATTTACGGATTTACAGGATTATGAGTTTGGCGCGTTATGCTGCTAACCACAAGTAAGCATAAACGCGCATCATATATACCTGGATGTGGGAAATCCTGTAAATCTGCTAATCCTGTCCATCCTGGTTCAGACAATCAACATCACTCACGCACATCCCACATGCGCACGGTGTCGTCATAACTGCCACTTGCGAGTGTGCTACCATCAGGACTGAACGCTACGCTTACGACATCATTTGTATGCCCTGTGAGTGTGCGGATATGTGTGCCATCGTTCGCATTCCACAAACGGATGGTGTTGTCCCGACTGGCACTGGCGAGCGTACTCCCATCCGGACTAAACGCTACGCTGCGGACCCTACCCGGATGCCCTGTGAGTGTGCGGATATGGTTGCCGTCATTTGCGTTCCACAAACGGATGGTGTTGTCAAAACTACCACTTGCGAGTGTGCTACCATCCGGACTAAACGTTACGCTGTTGACATAATCCGTATGCCCTGTGAGCGTGCGGATGTGCGTACCGTTATTTGCGTTCCACAAACGGATAGTGTGGTCTCTACTACCACTTGCGATTGTGCTACCAACCGACCGAACGCTACGCTGGTGACTTGCGACGTATGCCCTGTGAGTGTGCGGATATGTGTGCCGTTGCTTGCATTCCACAAACGGATGGTTATGTCCATACTCCCACTGGCGACTGTGCTACCATCAGGACTAAACGCTACGCTTAAGACCCAACTCGTATGTCCTGTGAGTGTGCGGATATGGTTGCCGTCATTTGCGTTCCACAAACGGATGGTATTGTCCTCACTCCCACTTGCGATTGTGCTCCCATCAGGACTAAAAGCTACGCTTGTGACATAACCCGTATGTCCTACGAGCGTGCCTTCATAATAGGTTCTTTCAGGTTCTGGTGGTGGGTCTACGGGTGTTTGTGTGTCGTTATCCATTTTATCGTCATCCATCACCATTTTGTCGTCTTCTATAGGCGTGGTGGTCTCATCACCACCGCACGCAACGAGCATCATGGCGAGGAATATGCTGAATATCACTAAACTCCTTTTGTATGTAATATTTGGACATATTATATCATAAACGAAAACATGTCAATTGTTTTGTCTCACTTGTAGGCGTGCTTGTAAGCGCGCCCCTCTTGTGTGAGGTTTTTCTCTTGTGGGAGGGGTTTCAACCCCATAGGTGTCAACTTAAGAAAAAGTCAAGTGCTAAATACCCCATCCCGGTAGGCGTGCTTGTAAGTGCGCCGATAAACACAGGATTGGCAACGGCGCGCTTACAAAGCACGCCTGCAGGTGAGTGCAGTTGGGGGGCGCGCTTACAAAGCACGCCTGCAGGTGAGTGCAGTTGGGGGGCGCGCTTACAAAGCACTCCTGCGGATGAGTGCAGTTGGGGGGCGCGCTTACAAAGCGCGCCAGCAGGTGAGTGCGGGGCGCGCTTACAAAGCACGCCTGCATTTTTTGGGAGTATGGAGCGCGCTTACAAAGCACGCCTGCAGGTGAGTGCAGTTGGGGGGCGCGCTTACAAAGCACGCCTGCGGATGAGTGCAGTTGGGGGGCGCGCTTACAAAGCACGCCTGCATTTTTTGGGAGTATGGAGCGCGCTTACAAAGCACGCCTGCAGGTGAGTGCAGTTGGGGGGCGCGCTTACAAAGCACGCCTGCATTTTTTGGGAGTATGGAGCGCGCTTACAAAGCGCGCCTGCAGTGGGTATGCCAGCAGGTGAGTGCGGGGCGCGCTTACAAAGCACGCCTGCATTTTTTGGGAGTATGGAGCGCGCTTACAAAGCGCACCTGCAGTGGGGTATGCCAGCAGGTAAGTGCGGGGCGCGCTTACAAAGCACGTCTACCTTGAGTGAGAAAATCGGGATTTCAAGGTTTCCCTCCTACAATAATATGAATCGCTAAGTTGACACCTATGTGGGAGGGGTTTTCAACCCCGACTGTGCCCCTCTTGCAGGCGTGCTTTGTAAGCGCGCCCCTTTTGTGGTGCGAATTGTCTGAACCAGGATTCACAGGATTTACGGATTTTCAGGATTTTTCTCATCAAGGTTTTTTGCTGTGCGTTTATGCTTACTTTTGGATAGGGTCAGACTGCACCAAACTCAAAATCCTGGAAATCTGCTAATCCCGGGGAATGCCATTGGGCGAATGCGCGTATGGCATTCGCCATGATTCATACCCGGGGAATGCTTTTTAGCATTTATACCCGGGGAATGCCTAAAGAAGCATGCGCGTGTGGCATGCTCCATGATTCATACCGTTGATTTCTTGATTTCTTGATTTGAAAATCCTGGTTCAGACAAAACAACCCCAATGTAAACCAAAAATTCATACCATCGTTAGACATAATGTTTTACAAAGCATGCTGAGTAAATAAACATATCAAATAAAAAATTTTGAACACAAACAAAAGTCATAAGGAGACTAAACGAATGAAACGCAATTTGACGTTTTTCACTATAGCCTTACTTGCATTATATCAATTCGCATGTTCCTCACAAGATACTCAAAACCGCTTAGATAACCCAGTCGCAAAAGACTCACTCGGTGGCATCTCAGCAGCACCGATCGGCGACGATGTTGAACTCACAAGCATGTCCGAAGAAGAAGCAGAATTACTCGCAGACAAAACACGTCTACAGATCGTAACCGTGCTGGAAGGTACAGGTCGCGTCGCAATAGAAGCACGATATAGAGGCGTGCGCGACTTCGGATTCGGGTTCCCCGTCTACGAATGCGAACTACTTGACCAAAGTGTAGAGAATATGGGCGGCATCGCACAAGGTATGTCCGGCAGTCCAGTCGGACCACCAGGACAGGTGATGGGCGCACTCGCTTATGGGAATGCCTTTTCCGGCACACCCACACGGTTTTGGGTCACATCAATTGATGCAATGGAAGAAGCAAAAGACCGACTCACACTCGGCGACCGCTTAGCGAACGGGAATGCACCCGGCGCACCCTCAGCCATCAGTTCAACGTTCGCACCCGTTAAAACACCCTTGATGATCACTGGTATCCAACCGCATCGCCTCTCACAAATAGAACAACACCTTGAAGGTCACAACTTACAGTACCTTCAGATGTTCTCCAGTATGGGAGGTGAAGAGCAAGCACCCGCAGAAGTCAAACATAGCCTCAATGCTGGTGATATGATCGGCGTTGGAATTGCAACAGGCGATGTCGTCAACGCAATCGGATTCGGAACAGTCACACAGGTCTACGATGATGATACATTCCTCGCTTTCGGACATCCAATGACACAATCTGGCAAAACCGCAATGCCAGTCTACCGAGCAGTCGTCAACGGGCTCGTACCAAGCTTACAGATTTCATACAAATCCGTCTACGCTTATGGTGACCCCATCGGCACTATCACAAAAGACCTGCTTCCCTGTATCGTCGGTGAATTGAACGATGTCCCGGACATGATACCTGTCACTTTCTCCTACCAGTTAGACTCGGATGAAACCATAACGAAAACCCACGAAGTCGCTTACGGACTAGAAGGGTTCATCCCTGTCATCGCAGCCTTGACATTCGATGCACTTCGGCAGGAGGTCAACTTCGGTACGGTGCAAGGCTCAATCACACTCGAATTCGAAGAAACAGATAAAACCTACACGAATAAGTTCTACGGTGCCTCCAGAGATCCGTTCATAGATGTATTGCTCTATGTTTCCAACGCTGTCACATCCTTTACTGACATAACGTTGAATAGCGCGGGGAAAGCCACAATCAAGAACGTATCCATCACCGTCCAAGACTCCCCGAAAATTCAGTTAGCTACTATCCACGAAATCGTCGCACCGGACACCATCACGGCTGGTGAAACGGCGACGTTTACGGTGAAGTTGCTACCCCATTGGACAGGTGTGGAAAACGGACGTAAAATTGAGAAAGAAATTACGTTGGACATCCCAGAGGGTTGGACGGAAGATCAGTATAAATTCACGGTGGTTTCTCCGTATCCGGATGGACCGCCCAGTGCATTTAGTGCGTTTTTTGGTGACGACATAGTTGATGAAATCATTTCTGTTCTTGATGGGGATGATAAAGAGGAAGAAGAAAATCTACCACCCGAAAACCTTGAAGAACTCATCAAAAGGAAAAGCATGGGGCTGGTGGACAATCCTGGGCTCCTGACTATAATCCTGAAACCAACAAACGAGTTTGGTGATGACTTCTTTGATTTTGACTTCGGTTTTGATGATTTGGACAATGGTGGCATGGAAGCAGAAGATGAAACACCATCATCCGTTGAAACAACCGTCACGATTGACGATTTCATCGTTGTCGGCACAAAGAGTGTCAGAGTCAACACCACCCAGTGACGTTGATAACCGCACACGATAGTAAGCGTGCTTTGTAAGCGCGCCCCTAACTGCAGGCGTGCTTTGTAAGCGCGCCCCTAACTGCCAGGCGTGCTTTGTAAGCGCGCCTCTCTTGTGGTCGTGGTTTTCAACCGCGATGACCGCACACGATAGTAGGCGGGGAATGCCAAAAGGCATTCATACCGTTGATTTGGTGCTTTGTAAGCGCGCCTCTTGTCTGAACCAGGATTCACAGGATTACCAGATTTCCAAGATTATGAGTTCGTCGCGTTATTCCCCTAACCACAAGTAAGCATAAACGCACATCATATATACCTGGATGTGGGAAATCCTGATTCAGACACAAACGCGGATAGAACCTCTGCCCAAACCGAGATCCCCACAATCACCCAACAAATCACCACGCAAACCTAATAGAAATCCCAATGCGAACTGCAAACAGAGGCGTGACAACGAGGGTCGGTATCTGCAAAATAGGGATAGAATATGATGCAACAGGTAAACAGACGCTAACATTTGCGCCGTTTGCGAACCAACAGATCACAATCAGCACCGAATTCAGCTTGGACATCGCCATCACAGGCAACCCCGCACGCGTTTTCGTTGAGGAACTATTAGAAGGATTCCACTACCACTGGACAGGGAACGTGGTGCAGATACGCGGCACCGCTACACGACTGATACCAACGCGCAAGTCACCGTGCATGCCGATGCCGAGTCCCGCAGCGCGTTATTCAGTGTTGTCCCTGTTGCGCCTGTCATCACAACGTTACCCCAGCAGACGTTGATACGCGGTATCAGCAACGAGTTCATCATTCCTGTCAGCAACAATCCGACACATGTTGCTGTGCGGGGTGCGTGGATAGGCATGAAGTCCGAACCGCATCCGCAGGGTATCCGTGTCTACGGCACTGTGCCACGCACCGTAGATGCAGACTTCATCAAAACCGAAGGCAATTTAGACGTACAGGTCGCTACGGGTGTATTGACAGACACCGCGCAAATCCCGTTTATCTTCGGCACCGGGGCAGCACCGAGATGGCGGAACATCCCCGATGGCACAACCTATTATCGCGAAATCGGGCAGTCGTTCAGTCTGAATCTATCAAGTTATGCCCTGGGCACACCGACACCAACGGTCACACACCTCTCCGGGACGATCCCACCCGGTCTCGTGCTTACCACCAACAACATGCTCTCGGGCAGGTTCACCACTGCTGGCGTGTATGCCCCCATCTTCCGTGCTACTAACGGATTGGGACATGCCGATAGCGAACCTGTGGACTTCACCGTCTACGCTGCGTTCGCTGCACCGGCATATATCAGCAACACTGCGGAAAAAGTTGGACTGCCGATGCATCTACCGACACGTTGGATGTCTCGTTGTGGTTCACGCAGGGCAAACCGCCCGGTCGCTATAGTGTGCAGCTATTTGAGTATGACCCCAGTGAGGGATATTATGATGTGAATATCTCCTCAACAGGCATCATCAGTCTCAGCACCAGCAATCCGCCGCAAGATGGCGATCGGATGTCTGCGCGGGTAAGTCTTGCGAATAGGGAAGGCACAGCGCAGTCTGATACGTTTGATATTGAAATAGATTACAGTTGATTGGTCTGCGGATTACACGGAGGCACGCGGAGAAAACATCTCGCCGATATTTTTTGCAAAGGATAGGTGTTTTCTAAGCAACACCATTTGATGCTGGTATCTTCTCCGCGTCTTCTGCTAATTGTCTGAACCAAGATTTACTGGATTTGCGGATTACCAAGATTCACCATACACACGGTTTTTGATGCACATTGGACGTCTACTTCTAAATATTGACACAATGCACCAAACTCATAATCCTGAAAATCTTGGTTCAGACAAATCATACCAATTCAAATTAATCTTGTCTCATTAAGGAATTCTACTGTTTACTGGCAGGGGGTTACTCTCTTCGGTAGGAGCGACCTCCCGGTCGCGACCGGGAGGTCGCTCCTACCAGATTTCCGCTGCTAATGAGACATTATCACATGGAAATGGTATCAGATTAGAGATAACCTGCTTTTGATAGCAAAGTCGCAAGGTTCTTTTTTCTACCACAACGTCCAATCAGAACCGAGACATTTTTGACTTGGAAGTTCACGGTTATTTGTCGGTGTTTTGGATTCGTCCAGTTAATACCGCGTCCATGGAACAGCACTGGCACAAAGACGGTTTTACCGTATTGCATTGGGTCTGGTGCAAGGGTTGTGGCAAACCTCAAGCTAATTTCAATCTTTTCACGGACATCCGATTCATCGGCTATTCCGCTTTTGAGTTCAATTGGAACTGCAACAAAGGTCTTTTTAGTGGTGTTTCCGTAAAATAGCAGCCGGTCACACCTTTTTCGATTGTCTGGGTGTGCGTCAAACTCTTTCTCTACATCGATCATGAGCTTCTGTCTGGGCATGTCGGTGAGGTAGACTCAACATCCCTCTCCGCCGCATGAGTTGGTAAGACTGTCTGGGGATACCTGCGCTTGAATTTCGGCAAGTCCTTTACTCAGATTCAACCGCATTGCTCCCTTTCGTTTGCTCAATTCTGTTTTGGAGTCCAGCGGACTGGTTATAGAGGTCTTCCGCTATATCCAAGTGATCTTCTGGTTCTATGCCTTCAACAAGTTTAAATGGGAGTTCTGTAACCGGCTTGTTCTTATGGAACCACCACGTCCCGACTTCTTCCGCGTTCAGATAGTCTGCGGATTCACTTGTGGATTCTCCCTGTTTACGTAATTCACCTTCGCGTATCAGGTTGCCGATCTGTTGGAGGAGATAGTTGCTATGCGTTGTAATCAAGACTTGGACACCCGCACGGATTAAACGGGCAAGTGTCTGGGCGATTTTGGTTTGCGCGCCCGGATGTAGGTGGGATTCAGGTTCTTCAATAATAAGCAAGTCACCCTGATTGATGACACCTCGCAGAAAAAGGACTAAAGGCGCGAGTTCGGACACCATCGCTGCGGAGTGGCTCATCCGTAGTCCCTCTTTTGCATGTTCGGGAAGGTACAGAAATTCGGGGTGCGCTTCTGGTGCGGAACGTTTCACCTCAATTTTGCCCTCCAGTAGTTCGTCCTCAAGCCTCTTAGCGATGTCCTCTATTTCCTCTGAAGATTTCTTGCGTTCCTTGTAGTTAATAATCTGCTCCAGAAAATCCCCTATCATTCCGGATAATGTAGACACTTCAAGGTGATCTAAACCAATACGCGTCGCTCTTCTGATAAGCGCAGTCGCGAGTATATCTCGACTTTGCATGATACCACTCCGAGCAGCAGGTAGGTAAAATGAATTACCTGCTCGCCACTGACGGGCACCTAAAGTCCGAAAAAAACGTTCAACATCGGATTTTTCAAGGAACTCAGTATTACGTCTTACGTCAAAGAGAATCATGTCTGGATTGATATTCCCGGTTGTAGTGGGATCAGCGGATCCAGCGGTCCGCACATCAAAATCCCAACACGTTTGATCTTCCTCGCTAACCGACAGCACAACGTTCATCTCGTTGCCTTGGCTACCAGTGAATCGAATTAACTTAGAAACTGCCTCAATGTCAAAACACCTTATAAGCTCATTTGCGAAGTCTTCCCGTTCCGTGAGTCTGCACTCGGACTGAGAGGTTATCTCCCGAGGTAAATCAGAGAATTTGAATGGACGCTTAGGTGTGTTTAACTTTTCGAGTATCTCTAATTTTTCTTGTTCTACCTTATCTTGTAGACTTGGGGAAAGGCGACTTCGCGGTCCGTAAATGAGACCGAGGAAAAAAGTAGCAGAGTCTGCCCAAGGAATATGTGAAAACCCCTGAAAATGTTGGTGTAACGCGTAGATGAGGGCGGCGAGATACGTCTTGCCGGTGTTGCTCTCACCGACGAAGACAGTCAACGGACGCAGGTCTACCGCTGCCTTTTTTATCGGACCGAAGTTTTTTGCGTTAATGTGGATGTCCACTGTTTCTTCTCCCAGTTGATGCTGGTTTAGAAACTATTATATGTGCATCTGTGATGAATTTCAAGGAAAATGATGCCGTTATTGGCAACTGTCAGCATTGCGGAGGACGCGTGTTATTTGTCTGAACCAGGATTGACAGGATTGCCAGATTATCGGGATTACGCGGTTTTGTGTACGGAATCGCAGATTACACACCTGCCTTTTGGTAGGAGCGACCTACTGGTCTCGACCGTATTCATACACTGTCGGGACCGGTAAATCAAGAAATCAACGGTATGAATGCCTTGGGCGAATACGCGTGTGGTATTCGCCATGATTTCCCGGGTCGCTCCTACCAATGCGGGGAGTGTCATCTGTGTCCTCCGTGCTCTTGTCTGGTTCACATCATTCGAACAAGCCGATGCAATTGGCATAGACCGTTGCGTCATCACGGTTCACGGTGAATTCAAGGAAATAGTAATATGTATCGTCTACATCGTGAATGCGGTTATCTGAGATGTGCCAATGTTCCAAGCGGTCGTGGAGGTAATCAATATAATCAGTGCGGGCGTTGCGGGTTGTGAATAGGATTTGCACCACCGGTGGCGTCCCTGTCTGAAACGACCTGTCACAATTGTCTTTCACCCATTGTATTGTATCGTCAATCTGCTGTTGAACGGCAGTATCAGTGATCGCTTCCCAGTTGTGCTCATACACGGTGTGTTCCAGTTCGGTTTTGGTCTCAATGATGTCGGGTTGGTTTGTCGTGATGACCTCGTTTGATGATTCATCGGGTGTTGTTGTTGTTGGGGGAGGGGTCGTCACGACATCCATCACGGGCGAAGTGGGACCAGTGCATCCGAACATAACGATACACGCACCCAGCATGACACTGATACATAACATATTACACTTGTTCATTTGGACACATCCTTTTTTTATTACAAGACTCTAATTTTTTATTACAAGACTCTAATTATAAAACGCTAACGGTGGGGGTTGTGTTACTGATATTTTGAGTATTGACTGAATAGCGGAGTATGCGGGTGTTATTTGTCTGAACAAGGATTTACAGGATTAGCGGATTATCAGGATTATGCTATCCAGGCTTTTTGATACATATAGGACTTACGCACCCAACGGTAGGCGAGCTTTGATGAAGATTAAGAAATAAATTAGGTAATTCTATCTAACCCACCCTGGTAGGCGTGCTTTGTAAGCGCGCTGGAAACCGAAAAAATGCTGAAAATTACACCATTTTCGTCATAATTCTTCATCAAATCATGAAAACTGCGTAAGTCCGTACATATTTATGTTGTTTTTTGATTTGGATTTGATGTGGTAAATCCTGTAAATCTGGTAATCCTGTAAATCCTGGTTCAGATGGAAGCGCAGAGGACACGTTCATCCGCGTCATCCGAGATACAGACACACACCCAAAAAAAAAAGTTATGCACATAGGGGTGTGTAAAGTTTTTGGCAGATGTGTTGTCAGAATCACGGATTACTCGAATAAAACAGGAACCTTACGTATTATGTCTGAATCACAGAGAACACAGCAAACGCGGAATGTGTTTTTTTCATCATTACCCTCTTGGTAGGAGCAACCTCCTGGTCGCGACCGTAAGGATACAATGAATCAAAACGGTCGCGACCGGGAGGTCGCTCCTACCAACACAGGGGACGGTCGCGACCGGGAGGTCGCTCCTACCAACACAGGGGACGGTCGCGACCGGGAGGTCGCTCCTACCAACGCAGGGGACGGTCGCGACCCGGGAGGTCGCTCCTACCAACGCAGGGGACGGTCGCGACCGGGAGGTCGCTCCTACCAACCCAGAGGACGGTCGCGACCGGGAGGTCGCTCCTACCAACCCAGGGGACGGTCGCGACCGGGAGGATACAATGAATCAAAACGGTCGCGACCGGGAGGTCGCTCCTACCAACGCCGGGGACGGTCGCGACCGGGAGGTCGCTCCTACCAACGCCGGGGACGGTCGCGACCAGGAGGTCGCTCCTACCGCGGGGTTTCATTTTGGAAAATTTGATCATTAGGAAAACTGAATAATCCTATTGACCTATTGAATGGAATAATATTCAACATGAAAAATTACCTGAAATATGATATACTGCAACAATATACTTTTTGATTTGGAGAATAACTATAGATGAGTAATGATTGGGTTGTTTACGAAGGAAAAGATGGACCCGGTAAGGGTAAACAGATCGTATTGGTAAGTGGTGACGAGGAATATCGCTCTGAAGAAGCGTTGCCAATGTTAGGTCAAGTGTTAGCAGAACATCATGGTTTTCGCTGTGTTGTGCTATTTGCAATTGACCCTGACACGGGAGAGATTGATCCGAATAATCAACATAATATTCCCGGTCTACATCAACTTGAAGATGCAGATATGATGGTATTGTTCACCCGTTTCCGTGAGTTACCAGACGAACAGATGAAGTACATTGTAGATTATACGAATGCTGGTAAACCTGTGATGGGGCTACGCACAGCAACACATGCTTTTAACTATAAACAAAACCTTGACAGTCCTTATGCGAAATACAGTTTCAACAGTAAAGATTTTGATGGAGGATATGGTCGACAAGTTCTCGGTGAAACGTGGATCAATCATCATGGACATCACGGTAAAGAAAGTGCTCGTGGTGTTATTGATGAAGAGATGAAGAATCATCCTATTTTAAAGGGTGTTTCAGATATTTGGGGTCCGTCGGATGTATATGGTATTAAAGAATTGACCGGAGATGCACAAGTGTTAGTGCACGGACAGGTCTTAGTTGGAATGGAACCGACCGATGTTCCAAAACCGGATACAGTAACCAAGCCAATAGCGTGGATAAAAACGTATACAGGAGAAACCGGACATACATCACGAATCTTCAATACGACAATGGGGGCATCTGTTGATCTGGAAAGTGAAGGACTTAGACGTTTACTCGTTAACGGATGTTATTGGTGTATGGGGATGGAAGATTCCATTCCTGATAAAAGTGTTGTTGACTATGTTGGTGATTATGATGCGACTTTCTTCGGTTTTGCTACGTTTAAGAAGGGACTAAAACCTGCGGATCATGCATTGTAGATTCTATCTTTATTTAAACTGTTAGGTGGAGTATCAAATCTCCACCTTTCTTGATATAGACCAAAAGCATATTATACCAATTCAAATAAATCTTGTCTCATTAAGGAATTCTACTGTTTATTGGCAGGGGGTTACTCTCTTCGGTAGGAGCGACCTCCCGGTTGCGACCGGGAGGTCGCTCCTACCAGATTTTCGCTGCTAATGAGACATTATCACATGAAAATGGTATTACTAAATTGATACTATATTGACAAGATACCACCTTCAACAAGCATTGGAGCGCCTGTCATATACTTGGATTCATCAGAAGCCAAATAAACTGCAGCCCATGCGATGTCTTCAGGTTCACCGATACCCAAAGGGTGCATATCTTCAATTTGTCTATTTACACCAGTTGGGTCTGCTTGTTGTGAGAGAAAATCTTGATATAGTTCAGTGTTAATTGTTCCAGGACATAGACTGTTGACCCGTATGTTGTCCTCTGCATAGCGGACCGCCATGCTGCGAGTGAGATGTACCACAGCTGCCTTTGATGATGTATAGGCAGGGTGCATTGGAAAACCGACAAAAGCGGATTCACTTCCCATGTTTATGATTGAACCGCCTTCTGCTTCCCGCATCAACGGTATTATTTCTCGTGATACGAGAAAAATGCTCTTCACATTGACAGCGTATTGTCTATCCCAATCTGTATCAGAAATCTGTTCTAATTCACCTACGACAGCGATACCAGCATTGTTCACTAATACATTTGGGATCCCGATTTCAGAGGTAACCCGTTGTATTGCAGCTTGTATTTGCTTTGTATCTGTAACATCACACGAACAGAAGATCGCAGTACCCTCATTTTCCAGTATTTTCTGCGTAGTTTTCTGACCGCGTTCATCATTTATGTCCCAAACAGCAACGGATGCTCCTTCAGCAGCAAAATATTCAGCACATTTTGCACCAATTCCTCTCGCTGCACCTGTTATAATTGCAATCTTACCATTTAAACGGTTTGCCATTTTTCAATCTTGATATCTTGAATAAAATCCAATGTAAGTTTAGAGTTCACCCAGAAGTTTTACCCACCGTTGCCATGCTGATTTGACAGCAGCTATCTGAGCATCGTTTGCATTTTCATCCATTCCGCGACGTAAAAATGCGTGTCCAACCCCTTTATAGATTACAGGTTCATAAGTGACTTTTGCATCCTCAGCTGCCTTTTTTGTGGTTTCAATAGTTGCGTTTATACGATTATCACTTTCACCATAAAAGCCGTAGACTGGTGCAGTGATTTTAGCGACATCCTCAGTTCGTGGTGCAGACCCGTAAAACACAAAAGCACCAGCGATTTTGTCAGAGTGTACTGCATAACTAAAAGTTTTTGCACCACCCCAACAGAAACCTGAAACTGCGACTTTTTCGTTTGTTGAAGGTAATTCTTGTACGTATTTTCGTACAGCATCAAGGTCAGTGTTAACACCTTCTTGTGTGAGATTTCGTATGGCGCGGCGTGCATCATCACCGGAGTCAAAACTCTCGGTACCCCCACCCTCTGGTCCCATTCCCGATAGCAGGTCAGGACAAATCGCAACATAACCATCAGCAGCAAGTTTATCCGCTACAAGTCTAATCCAGTCGGTCAAACCAAATATTTCGTGTATGACGATGATTGCAGTTGCAGGTTCTTTCACCTCTGGAAATACAATGAAGGCATTGACTTCGCGTTTATCGGATACTGTTATTTTTACCCACTCTCCATGCCGTGGTGATTTTTCTAATTGTTCTATTATGCTGTCAGCATTTGCATAGTTTGCCAAGAACAGTCCTAACGAAAAGATAGATAACAAAAAAATTACATAGTTTTTCATAAATTCTCCTTTATTCTAATGTCTGTATAGGCTATAAATAGGTGTGCGTACTTCAGTACTAAGCATAATGTATTATACCCAATTAGCGTGATTCGTCTTGCTAAGTGTGCGGTTAGGAAACCGCACCTACCGTTGGAAAAAGATAAATTCCGTTTATTTGGTATTATACTGTATGACGGGTTGTTTTGGTTGTCTCCATGATGGATTCTATAGACAAGTATACCAACCAAATGTTAATTAATAGTATTATATGGTCTACTTCTGATTTGCTACTTGAATAATGGATTCAACGACCTTCTGCATCTCAGGGGATGGTAGTGTACCAATTAACAGAAAGCGAATGTCAGAACTTGACCAACCGAATGCCGTGGTAGGTCCACGGTGAAATTTGTGAACGTCTGTATTGGCTATTTTTATAACGGGAGCAGGTCTATCTCGGCGCGGTGTATCACCAGTAACTTCAATTATGTTGAACTCCAACATGCCATCTGTGTATTTGAACTGGATTGGATGACTATCTCTATACTGATGTTTTTGTATATTCTGTAGTTGGAATCCTTGTGGGATAAATTTCGGTTGGATAGGTTTTTTCTTTAGGACTTTTTTTGCTTCAGCGAGTGTGATGGTTCTGTCTTTTCTGGGGTTTGAATTTATTTCTTCCTTGATAACATCCCATTTATTATTAACGACTTTTGGTTCAAAACTGATTCTTGTGTAAACAAACATTCTTCTAAAGATACCATCTGCATCAAAATCCTGTACTTTTAGGATGACTCCGTTTTTTCGTGCAAAATAGATGTGTTTAGAAGGTCTACCAGGGAATTTGGGTTTTATGATTAAGATATCTGTCTCATATCCTGCGATTTTTTCTCCCCAACGTGTATGTTTTAATTCATAATTCTGTGCAACGAGTTCAATTTCCTTTGTAGTGAATTGACTTCTTTGTCGTTCCCACCTAAATTCTCTTCCTCTTCTTCTACGATCATCTCTGTTTCTGTCGGTATCTTGGTTTTGGTTGTCTTGATCATTTTCTTTTTCAGCGGGTTTATGTTGTCCAAGTACTGATTCTACCTTATAGAATGAGTTCTTAGCAGTATTATGTACTACAATTTCTTCCATCGTCCGTGAACCGTTGGAGGTAATATATGTTCTCAGACGGAGACCTATATATGCCACATCTTTTTCAGCGTCTGCGACCCGTTCTAACGTAGTTACATCAGCTGATATAGAGGTAGATGCAAAGAAAACAAGCGATAATGATATACATGTAGAAACATATACTGTTTTTATTTGCATGAGTTCACCCCAGAAGTAGATTCATTTTGAAGGTTATTCACCTAAATATTTGAAGGTTTATTCACCTAAATACAAAATAAGAAATTCCTCAGTATTATCACCGTTTTCTTCAATATATGTAGTAGTATCACTTATTGGTATTGCTATATTTGATTTCAGCGGATTATTTGCAACCTCTTCTGTGTGAATTCCATAGTAGAAATCAAGGAGTTCATCATATTGAGGAGCGGGTGAATACGTAAGAAAGTAGAACGCAACAATGATACAGATGGTTGAAAAGGCTGTAGTACCAACAGTAAATGGACGAAATACCCAGCGTTTGAAAACGTGAACAAACTTTTCCCACGAAGTAGTATTTGCATCCCGTATTCTTGCTAATACAACATGCTTTATTGATGGAGTAGGCTGTTGTAACGCAGCAATCATCTGTCGGTTTTGTCGAAAAGATGACAACATCTCAGTACATTCTTGGCAAGAATGAAGATGGTTATCAATCTTACTACGTAATTCGGGTGTTAATTCATCATCTAAATATGCTGAAATATGCTTTTGTATTCGTTGATGTTTCATATTTCTAAACCACTTTATAGTTAACGACTACCAATGTAACGCACATTATAGTCTTTTGGGTTAATATTCTATCTACCTTTAATAAATCAGACAGTTCTACCAATCAATTCTCTCAAGCTCAGCTTTTAATGCTTTTCTCGCTTCATGTAATCTGGATTTTACGCGTCCAAGTGTACAATTGAGTACTTCAGCGATTTCTTCATAAGAGAGTTCACGTAATTCACGTAGGATCAGGATTGTTCTATAACTTTCTTTTAATTTACCTAAAGCAGTATGGAGTATTTCACTTTGTTCAGATCGGAGAACTTCCTGTTCTGGTGTAACGGTATCAAGTGGTACCCAAGGTTGGGAATCATCAATCTCCATAGGATCAGTTTTTCTACGTTTACGTTGATCAATTACATTCAGACATTTATTCCTGACGATTCGGTAAAGCCATGTAGAGAAACGTGATCTGAACTGAAATTTGTGTATGTTCTCCCACACTGATACGAAAGTGTCTTGTGCTGCGTCCTGTGCATCTTCATGGTGTCCAAGAATACCATAAGCGATGTTGTAGACCCAATGTTGGTACTGCACAATTAAGGTACCCATTGCGTCCGTATCCCGTTCTTGACAGCGTAATATGAGTTCACGTTCCTGCTGAGTGTCAAAATCTTCCACTTGGATTATATCCGAAAATGTTTCCATATTTGTGGTAAGCGTCTTAACGGACATTAATTCCTCCAGAAGATAAATAGAGTTCCACAAAGATTTGTGACTACAAAGTTATTCTTTTAATCGTTTAGACAAAAGATAAATATAAAGGTTCATTTTTTCTGGAGTATTCCGTTAATTTGAATTTACTGTATCTTATTTTTTGCACCTGGTGTCATCTGAACGAGTTGGAAATTACCTGATGCATTAGGAAATCGTCCTATTGCACTATCATTTTCAGACTTTCCAAAAGTTATTGTATCAAGAATCAGATTTCCACGTGCATCACTATCCACGAGCATAACCGTTTCGCCGTTGCGAGACAATTTGAAGTTTGCATGTAATCCTTCAGTCGCTTTACCATCTTCATCCAACCAAATGATCAAGTATCCCATTGGGGGTATCGTTGTGTTTTCTGGGAACTTCCATTTCTTAAGATTGTCAGTTTTATCAGTAAGATACATGCCTGTGAGTATTACGGGTTTATTTGTCGTATTGTGAAGTTCCAACCAATCTTCGTATTCTCCCTGCGGATCAACAATACTTTTTGTATTTGCTGGCATGAGTTCGTTAATTATAACGTCTGAGTTCTTAGCATGTTGCACTGTAACATTGTAATGCATTGCTCCAAATTCTGCACGTGCAGGAGAAAAAGTTGTTGTCCCTTGTGTTTTCACTGTACTTGCTTCAACATAATAATAAACGCTTGTTCCCGCTGGAAACGCAGGAATGGTTCCTTTGTATTCATATCCATGCTTTTCCATCTCGATTTCATTAAACACGCCATAGCGATCAGTTGCATAGTACAGTAAAACCGAATCTGGTTCAACTGTTTTCTCTATTTCAGTTGAAATCTTGACAGGTTTATTGTGCAAAGGTTTGTCAGGTGTTGAAACCGATAGAATCTCTGGTACTGGTTTTGTCAATTCTGGGTGATTGAGTAGGAACTCTCGTCTTTGTGTTACAAACTGCTTTAAACTTGATGAACGACCGGTACCTTGACCATCAGCACTTGTTGTGAAGTCTAGGTATCTATATAGTTTCTTGTCATCTTTTTGTACTTCATCATCTATAAGTGATTGATATTCCTCTACGGTTGGTTGAAGCACATCCCAATCAAGCCATTCATCAACAACTGTTCGAACGTGTGCAATATATCTTGCTTTCCATTCTGGGACACTGAGTAGTCTACTTATGACTGGTCTCATTTCGTTTTCACTATGTGTCGTGGGAGAGACCAATCCTGAAGTTAATTCTCCCCAAGACCATCCACCCGGTCCTCTACCACCAGGACCGCCACGTCCAGCCCGACCGAATCTGAAACTCTCATTGTTATCGTGCGAAATAAGATGAAATCTATCATTGACATCTTGATAGATTGAATAATCGCCGCCTTTGTGTATATACCCATCGTCATCCATAAAGACATTTGAGACTGCAAGCTGCCAAAGTGCTTGGTCAATGTTAAACTTTTCAGGTAAATTTGATACTAATTCTGCATCAGATGTCTTTGAATCAAGCAATTCTGTGAGTGCTATCAACTTTTCCCAGGGGTTTCCAACATTAGCAGTTTTTAGTTGATATGTACGTTCGTACTGTGCGATTTCCTGTCCAAGATATGTCAAGGCGCCACCACCTGGACCTATTTTCCAACGGATACCGTCTCGGGTTCCAAACCATTCAGCCAAAAAGTCTTTGTTGTATTGCTGTAGATTAATATAGATCCCCCAGTTTTCACCGTTGATTACTAATTTTACAAAGTTCGTCTTCATTGCAGGCATGTAATCTCTTGCAATACGGTTGTAAAGCACTTCTCTCACAAAGGAAGTATCAACGTGTCCATTCAGCAAATTGAGTGTTTTATATCCATACAAACGTTGCTTATCATCCCCATAGTCAATCGCTAAATTGAAGGACTTTTTCTCAGATTCAACGGTGAAATAAGAGGACGTACCTCGAACTCTGACGCCTATTTCTGAATAAACCTTACCATCCACGACCAGTTCAGCGGGTACTTCAACATCGGTGCGATAAAATGCATTTAGTTGTGCATACCAATCATCATCTGGGAATCGCAGATAAAGTGTTCGTAGTGTTCCAGAATCATAGAAATCAGGTGAGTTTTCTGGTTTTGCGTCCAGACTTGCTTTTACGTCATCTTGAATATTACCCGTGGGTGTTCCAGCACTTTGTTCAGGATTATATGCCCTACCTCGAGATGAAAGTGCTGCTTTCCGTTCATCTCCTGTTAGTTGTCCATCTTTATTCTTATCAAATAGTGTGACTATTTTCTCAGGAGCACGAGGTCCACCACGGCGACCTTGAGGTGGGCGACCACCCCTATCAGCACCTTGTGGCGGACCACCTCTATCAAAGCTTGGTGGAGGTCCAGCTACTCCTCTGTTTGCCCCACTATTTGCAATTCTTTCAATTTCATCGCGTGTGAGTTTTTCATCAGTAAATGCTTCTAAACTTGTAACTTGAAACAAAAGTTGATCTTCATCAGGAGTGAGTATTCCGTTGTCATCAAGGTCAAAACGTTTTTGATCATCTGTAAGTTTAGCAGACTCACTGTCTTGTGCATAGGTATAAGTTGTTAAACATAATAGTATTCCAATCAGTAGTATTAATTTCACTTGATTCATGATTGTCTCCATATAAGTTTTTCAATATAAGACAGCAAGTAATGAGTATTGTTCGTGATTTTATTCTCTATCTAACTTTACTTCTGTAATATAATCATTCTTTGACAACTCATTAAAAAATGCAATCCAAGTTTCGGGCTTTGCCAATTTTATCCGAAAGTTCATTTCTATTAATTGTGATCTTTTTATACGTTTATCAGTTAGTCGTTCATGTATGACATACTTATCAAAGATTGGACGATATACTTGCTCAGATTGTTCATTCGGTGGTAGACAAAACTCAAGATGAAATTCGTTATCTTTAGCAAAATGTTGATGCCAATAATAGATGCAAAGAATAATGATACCTATTAGAAATGTTGCTAGAATTGCAACGGTAGGACTTCCCGCTCCTACAGCCATTCCTGCTGCTAATGCATAAAACACAAAACCAATGTCACGCGGGTCTTGAATTGCAGTACGAAAACGAATTATAGATAGTGCACCGACAAGACTAAATGCACGTGCAATACTATCACCGATGATGACCATCACCACTGATATCAACATACACAATATTATAAGTGTATCAGTAAAAGATTTCTGAGGACCTTTTGCATGTGTCCATTGATAGATTAATACAATAAATACGCTCAGTGAAAAAGAAAGGAGGATTCTAAGTGCATTCTCACCAAGCGAGATAGCCGTCGGTAATGTAATAAAGTCTAACAAAATATGTATTCCATTTTTTCTTCTTTTTTATACCAATAGATGTGTTACTTGACACTTTTTTTCGTGTTGTGTAACAGATCTGTGTGCGGATCACCACATTTATATTTCTGTTAACAAAGCCAATTATTCAATGAATATTATATCAGATTTAGACAAAAATACGCAAGAATTGTTGTAATAAATCAGGGTTTTTTAGTTTTAACAGTTTTCTGTTATACCATTTCATGTGATAATGTCTCATTTGCAGCGGAAATCTGGTAGGAGCGACCTCCCGGTCGCGACCGGGAGGTCGCTCCTACCGAAGAGAGTAACCCCCCTGCTAGTAAACAGTAGAATTCCTTAATGAGACAAGATTTATTTGAATGGATATTATTTAGATTTACTGAAAGTTAATACACGGGTTCGGTTTCCTAACCGAATTTTACGCATCAATTTTAATTTATTGAAAACTGAATATCACTCTTTAGTCCCGTAGGGACGATATGTTTATAGATAACGAATACCCTCCCCATGTCTTTAGTCCCGTAGGGACGATATGTTTATTCTTCTATGTCGTTCCTACGGAACTCAATTGGAGTGGAAAACATTTTCTATAAACATATCGTCCCTACGGGGTTAAAGAACTGGACACGATGGTATCACATAAAATTAACGACATAGCAAAATATTATCAAAAATATTGAAAACTAAATAACCCTGGTAATAAATGTGTCAATTATTATTTACGCGGGTAAGGGGACCTATGAAGATTGCAGAAAATAGTAGGATAAGTAGAGCATAAGGTGCTGCTTGTGCAAACATCGCTTCACTCGTGTAATCCCAGACATTCGCAGCTAAGGTTTCATATTCAGCAGGTCGTAGGAGAACTGTCAGCGGCAATTCTTTCATTGTAGCAAGAAAAACGAGAACCGACGCGGTCAACACACTTGGGGTTAGAAGTGGTACTATCGACCTAAAAAATGCTTTTACATGTGAACAACCAAGTGAACGCGCTGCTTCTTCCAAATGAGGTGAGGCTTGATAGAGAGAACTACGAACCGGTCCAATTGCTTCAGCAAGGAAATGTAAAATACACGCTACAATAAGAACAAGAATTGTATCGTAACTTCCTAAAAAAAAGATAATTGATAATGCAAACGCAAGCGGTGGAATTGCATAGACAATGTATGGAATCCTACCTAAAATATCAGGCAAACGTGAAGTATAGCGTACACTTACATAGGCAAAAGGAACTGCTAAGACCGCACAGCACACAGCAGATGGAACTGCAACACCAATAGAACCGATTAGTGATTCAAACAGATCTTTTAGTGCTAATACTTCAAACCCTCTGAATACCCATAAAAAAACAGTTAATGCCGGTATTCCTACAGTTACAAAAATCAATATACAAAGATATATATAACTGGATATTTTCCATTTTCGTAGCGGTATTAGTGTTCTATGACGGGTCGCACCTTGTCCTGTTCTATATAGTAATACTTTACCCAATAATTTCGTTTCCATATAGAGTAGACAGCCAGTAAAACCAAGCAGTATTAACCCGAGCCATGCAGCATAGTTATAATCAAATGCAGCGTTATATTCAAGGTACAGTGCATAACTAAATGTCTCAAAACGCATCAACGAAACAACACCGAAATCTCCCAGTACATGCAAACTAATGAGTAGTCCTGCAGAAAAAAAAGCAGGACGTATTTGGGGAAGTATAACATGAACGAAAACACGCCACTGACTGTGTCCGAGACTTCTTGCTGATTCCTCAAGATTCGGGTCAAGTCCCATGAAAGCAGTCCGTAAATTTAGAAACAGATATGGACATGTGTAAAAGGAGAGTGCGATTAGAGATCCCCAATAACCGCTAAGACGTGGGATGCTTTTACCGAAGAGTATTGCAATTATTCCATTGTTTCCACCGAGTGCAAGGAGGGCATAAGCCATAACATAACCAGGA
Organism: Candidatus Poribacteria bacterium; assembly: GCA_963663765.2. Lineage (GTDB taxonomy): Bacteria > Poribacteria > WGA-4E > WGA-4E > WGA-3G > MSPOR6. Next base: position 73,363 of record CAXXUA010000006.1, read on the forward strand.
ATTGCTAAAGGTAACGCGCAAAGTACACTGAAAGTTCGTTTACCTTGAAGGTGTGCATGTGTAGTCAACCATGCTGCAGGTGTTGCTAATAGGATATCCAGTATGATCACACCCACCATCAATAAAAGCGTGTTCAAAAATAGTTTCACATTTCGCATGCGAAACAAATTTTCAACGAGTGCTGTTCCTTCAACATCAAACGCTTTAGCAACAAGATATCCTAAGGGTATCAATCCACAGACTACAGCACAGATTGCTGGAATGAAGATGTACCATCTCTGTACAACGTTTAAAAAGTTTCGTTGTGTATTGATGATTCACCTCAATATTGCTGCAATTACATTCAATACTTGTCTACATAATACCAACGCGACGTAGTAGATTGATGGTACCTTCAAGATCATCCATCTCATTTAGATTGAATTTGGGAACTAATTTTAACAAATCTTTTAAGGGGACTAACTTCGGATTAGGTATTACACCTTGTATCATAGGATATTCAAAAACTTCACCAACGAAGTATTGCTGTGCTTTTGAAGAGAGGAGGAAATCAATGAATTTGAGAGCTGTTTCTTTATCTTCACTACTTTTAAGCAACCCAATTCCTGCTATGTTTACGAGATTTCCTGGGTCATTTGCTTTGAAAAAGGTCTGTTCAACAGGATAATTTGAATTGCCTTTCTTAAAACGGAATAGATAGTAATGGTTTGGCAGCCCGAGGTCAATTTCTCCTGCTGCGAGTGCCTCAATAATCGCTGTATTCTTAGGATATGCTTTTGCCCCGTTTGCTTTCATATCACGTACCCATTTTTCTGTGCGTTCTTCGCCAACCTGTGCTCGCAACGCTGTTACAAAAGCTTGGAAGGATGCGTTCAGTGGTGCCCAACCAACCTTTCCTTTCCACTTCGGATCTGTCAATTCAAAAACACTTTCCGGTAGTTTGTCTTCTTTAACACGTTCAGGGGAATAGGCTAAGACCCGCGCTCTTCCGCTCGTAGCGATCCAATATCCATCGGATTGTCTGAATGTTTTTGGTGCTTTCTTGAGGATAGATTTTGGTAGTTTTGTGAACAAATTGTTTTTACTGACAGAACCAAGTGCACCTGCATCCTGTGCCCAAAAAAGAGAAGCATGACTTTTATCACCTTCTGTTTGGAGTTTTGCAGCTAATTGAGTTGTATTGGCATAACTCACCTTTACTTCAATTCCAGTTTCTTTTTCAAACTGTTGTATAATCGGTTCAACAAGACTCTTACTTCTACCAGAATAGAGTGTGATTGTTTCGGCATACACTGTTCCAATGAGTGTAAGCAGTAGTAGAATAGGTAGTATGCTACTATATAAAACGGGTTGCTTTCTAAACATTTACATCTCCTTTTTGATCAATGATTATTCAATATATTGCGTGAGTTTTTCTTCTTCTAAAATCTTGTTTTCATAGGTTGAAGTTTCAATAGATACAAAAACAGACTTACACTGAAGAATACTCTCAACCAATTTGTCATGATATTGAGACTCATTTTCATATTATTTTACTATGGTTACTTGACAATACAAACTAAATTTGACATATATTTTACACATAATATCAGTTTATGTCAAATATATTTTACATAATGCAGGGTTATTTAGTTTTAAAAACTCTCAGTTATCAAGTTAACTGCGAGTTTAGGTTTTGAAGCTAAGTATTTTATCTCATCTGCTATACGCGTTATCCCAGCAAATCGCAACACTGCTAATGCTGTATTTCGCAAAGCAGCCATGATTTGTGGAATAGCACCGCATCGGACAGACGATGCGTCTTCTCCAAGTTGTGTATCACGCATCCAATGCGACTTGTTCTCTATTGACCAATGCCCACGGCGTAGCTCAAGTAAACGTTGGGCAGAAGTTTCTTCGGGTGTCAGACTTGTAATACCATAATGGATTTTGGTTTTTTCTTCTCCTGTTTCGTATTTTTGTAAGTATAACGATATTGGAACACTTGTGCTATACCTGGCCAATCCAGATATGCGTTGAGACTTGTGCTTGCTTTCAAACACCTTGTCTCTATTCTACCATGTGATTTTTCAGAAGTCTCGTGAGTGTAAATAGGGGCTCCCAATTTAGGATGTGGTGTGTTATCAGAAAGCGTGTCTGGAACGTCTTGAAAGAGTTTTTGGATCTCATCGTAAAGGTCCGGTTGGTTCTTTTTGACAGGGAGCACATAGTCTCCATTACCCTCTATGATGGCGTGGCAGAATGGTCGCTGTGTCAAAAGTGCGTCTGTTGTGATGACTTTACCACTCACATCAAAGTTTTTGAGGATCTCTGTTGAGATCGGTATTTCGTTGGTTTTATCACTGACACCTTTTTGTGTAAGTGTGACGCCTAACTCATGAGACACAACAGAGAGTAAATGGCTTATTGTCGCACCACTTTTCTTACTGGCACGCATCGTTTTACCGTCTATAGCGACTGCGTCAAGACAACCTTCTAAATCAGGTCGACTTTGACAAACGTCTTCTACCCAGTCTGTAAATGTCTTTTCAACAGCATCAGCATCTAAATCTTTTAGAACATTATGTATTGTTGCGGGACAAGGTGTTTTCTTATGTGTAAAACCGAGTGTTCTTGCGAGGTCTGGTTGGGTTCGGGCCCAAGTTGCGATGGATGTATATCCTTTATGTCCAGTCATAAAACCAATAATGTTAAGTCCGATGATTGATTTCAATGGGTGTCGTTTTCCTTTATTGTTGCGCGGGTCTTGGATTTCTGCTAATCTATCTAACAAGTGTCGAGAGTTTTTCTCTGGCATTTTTCACCTCAAAGGTAAGATTTTTTAGGTGAAGTATAGCAGATATAGCGCGATAAATCACGCTATATCTGCATATCCAAAAATATTAACGATTGTGATAAAAAACAACCAAAACTCCTAAAACTAAATAACCCTGTACATAATGGGTGTGTAAAGTTTTTGGCATGGACATCATGCTGCTTTTGTGTTTGGATACCAATATCTGTCCCAAGCCTTATTCTTTGACAAACATCTCCACTTTAGCACAGCATTGATGCCCGGTTGCTCCCATCTCATAGCTGCTTGTTTACACCTTTCTCCGACAACATGTTTACATGCACTTTCAATCACACCACTTCCAATCATATACCCTTTTTCTCTAAACGCTTTATACTGCATGCGGTTTGCATGTTTTTCAAAATATCTTGCTTCTCTTTCTAAACTCTCTGACACCTCTGCGTGCTGTGTGGCTAAGGCACGAATGCTTGAGGCAACTTCTGCGATGTTCCCATCATGCAGAAAACATTCTGTTTCTTTTATCCACGCTTCAAACAGCTCCGTTTCTGTCTCTTCAAACACAAGTTTCGCAACATCATACAGATGAGACACGGCGTGTGGATAATCCACAATCTGAACAGCATTCGGAAAGTATTCTTTACAAAGGTTCCAAATCCACGCAGCACCATCTCCGATAAATACAATCTCTTGTGTATTTATATCTTTTTGATAGATGCCACTTTGTAGTGCTAACGCATACAACTTTTTACCAAATGCGGCGGCATTTTGACGACCCGCAACATACCGAATACTTTCTGTTCTCACACTCGGGGTCCCACCCGAAACAGGTTGTGGATAATCTCTGTAAATACACCCCACTTTCACCTCTTTCCACCCATCCGGAGAGTTCGTGTGGCACCCATCGCAACTCACATACCAACGCTGATTTTCCGCAAGTTCTTGAGCCTCTACTTGTTCACATACATCCAAATCTTCTGCCAACTTACACACACTTTGATGAAGTGTCGTGTGACTCACTTCTATCCCTTGATGAGACAACTCCTCTGATGCTTCCCTATAGTCAAGCCACGCAGACAAACGACACATCGCTTCAACAACACGATGCGTGTATTGATCCGATAACTTCTGTTTGACTTCCCACGGGGCATGCCTATGTCCGTGTTCACAACAATACACCCAACGGCTTGGACTTATTTTGCCACAAAGAGTTGTTAGATGTTTCGCACGCTTGCGTAATGGACGACAAGGTGCTTGACACTCTGGACATTCAACAGGTTCACTCTCTTTCTTACCTGCCTTTTTAGACACACACACTTCTAAAAACTTTTGTTCAAGAGAACGAAATTCTTCGGAAACACGAACTTCAACATCATCTAAAGATAAACTCTCGTCAGCATCAATGTCTCCATAGAGATCGGTTACTTCTTTGACAATCTTTCTAAAATCATCTTCACAATCATTGCTTTCATGAACACTTAATGATATACTTGACATTGGTATCCTCTCCTAAAATTGAAATTTATTTATTAGGTTAGGATACCATGTGTATACATTCTGAGCAAGAACTCCTTTCAAGGCATTTTCATGCCAAAAACTTTACACACCCTTACATAATGGATGTGTAAAGTTTTTGCACAAACATCCCACTCTCCATTGTAGGACAGTCTCTGTACCCCGCCGCAACTGATTAAATGAGAGATTGCGGACACAGAGTCCTAATGAGTTTTGACGTTCAAGTTGTGTATTCGTAGGCGCGTGGTTTCCACACAAGATCTACGCAAACTCAAAAACCAAACGGGTTGGGGAACCCAACCCCTATGAATTCAACTACCGATTTTCATTGTCAAACTTCATTAGGTGTCAATATAAAGAAATATTGCTAATATTAACCATATTCTTCAGTCCCGTAGGGACGATATGTTTATAGAAATACATATCCCCACGTCTTTTTAGTCCCGACAAATGCCATACGGGGAATGCCTTAATGGCATTCATACCCGGGGAATGCCAAAAGGCATTCATACCGTTGATTTCTTGATTTGGCGCATTTGGCGTTGATTTGGTAGGGACGATATGTTTATCCTTCTATGTCGTTCCTACGGAACTAAAGAGAGGGGATGTGATAACGTCTTTCTATAAACATATCGTCCCTACGGGACTAAAGACCGATGTTCAGGTTTCAATAATCTAAAATTGATGTATAAGGTGCAGTTAGGAAACTGCATTTGGGTATTAACTTTCAGTAAATCAAAATAACAGAAAACTTTTAAAACTGAATAACCCTGACCAAAACGGAACTTTCTTTGCTCCAGCGGAGCAATATGTTTATAGTCACATTGTCAGCCCGCATCACCGCTCCAGCGGAGCGGTATGTTAGAGCCGCACATAACACTCCGCTGGAGCACATCATTTTCTCCAGTTTCACAAATGGACGAAACTCGGAGAAAAATAGACGTTCTGTTGAATAATCAACTTCTACAAGATGAAAATTGTCCAAACTACCTTGTTTTTGTCCAATGAATGTGGAAAACCATACCAACTATGAGCACACACAAACCCATACCCACATTGAGAAAATAATACCTCAAAAGGTAGCACAGAACTTGAACGAACCTTTCAAAGAAAAAGGAAACAAAAACTACGATTTTTATCGCTTTTTCCGATACCAAAGATGCCTTGAAAATGTTGGTACCCAGTCATAATGTGGGTTTCAAAGGTAGGGTATCGTGATTTGAGACCTTTCGATCCCTTTTGAAATCAGATAGGGACTGGGATTGATAACCTCTCATTGATCAACTGGATCCCGACATGTTTGGACGAAAACAAGGAAACTATAGTAGACGTTATGATAATTAAAAATACTTCAACGAAAACCTGAAGTTATTTTTATTTATGTAATTCTAACAATATCACAGAGCAATGGTAAATCAACACTATAGACTCATTCAACTGAAGCACTCAAAAATGGCGAAGGTATTGTTATTTATTAATCTTCATACGAGACTAAAGACATGGACAAGATGGCATCACATAAAATTAACGGCAAAGCAATAAATCATCAAAAATACCAAAAACTAAATAACCCGTGTGGATGGTGCGTTAAGTTCTTTGGATTAATCGTTGCAATTCAAAATCTCAGATTAGTTCCCGGATTTTATCACGAAAATAACAGAAACTTGGTGACTTGTTATTATTGATGTCCATATATGGTGTAATATTTCTTGCCCACTCTGATTTTTCCTTACCGATTATAAACCAAGGCTCATTTTCAAGCACATTTGACCCTCCAGGATATATTGCATCAGCCAGATTTTCCCACGTATTGCAAATGGAGTCATTTTGATAACTATTCAGGATGTTGGTTTTCGCTTTTGGATAAGCTTTCTTGATTGCGGTGAGATCACCAAGAAACCATGCTTCACCTTCTTCAATAGCAATGCAAAATCGAGTTTTTGGTTTATGATTACATGCATTTAGGACAGAATTAAGTTCTTGTCGAAATGTTTTTAAGCACTTTCTATCTAAATCACAAACTACTATTAAAACAGCTGGAAAGTTGTGAGGGTAATTGGAAAATGTTTTACCGTATCCATTGAGCAAGTTTGGAAGGCGGTCAAGTAAGATGCGTTTACTCGCGTCAGTGTGCCCTTGTAGATCTTTAGGAATGTGACCGATTCCTCGGTAACTATGGATTTTGTATGTATGTTGGTTGCCAATAATCTTTCGCATCAGAACTTTAAGTGTCTTTTCACCAGATTGATCTTCAACCAATATTTCAAAATGCACTTATCACCTCGGGTCAAGATAATCGCTGTACCAGAGTCCACCCAAGGGTAATCCTTCTTCCACAAGATTGTTTACAAGCGGATCTTCGCTTGCTCGGTGGATTTTGGAAAAACCGTCTTCACCCTTTTCCAAAATCCAAACCTCTTTTGGGTCCAATGCATCAATGAAGTATGGTTGATGCGTCGTAACAAAAACTTGCGAGCCACCTTTGCGTCCCGTTGCATGTGCTCGGAATTCAGTGGCGAGAATCTCCAAAAGTTTGTGATATAGGTAGTTTTCCGGTTCTTCAATGCAGAGAAAAGGTGGTGACGTTGGTGCTTCCAGCATTAGGAGATAGGCAAACAATTTTAGTGTTCCATCGGACATCTGCTGTGCGTAAAATGGGTCTTGAAAACCTTTTTCGTTGAATCTAAGTAACAACTTATTGTCTTCTGTCTTTTTAGTGTCAATTTTTTCTATACCTGGAATTTTTTCTGCGATTTTTTTTAGAATTACTTGGAAACGTCGAGGGTGTTCGCCCTCCATAAATTGAGCAAAGTTTCTTAGGTTATTACCTTGTTTATTGAGATATTCTTGCGGACCAGCAAATTGTAAGTTACGTGCTGCATCTGGAGAGAAGTAACTAAGAAACCATCCTTCAATGAAACGGCGGAAGGCAGAAATTCTCGGATGCTGTTTTAAGGCACCGAGCGTAGCAATACCAAGTTTTCGAGGATTATCCAATTCAATAGTCTCTGTTTCACTTGACTCCTCTGCTTTTATAGATTCAAGAGCAGCTTGTAGATCTAGGTTGAATTGAATGGCTAAATCTTCATTGTCTTTTTCAATCTGGAATCCTTCTTGAACATCAGTTTCTTTGGACACTTCTGATCCAATGGATTTAATTAGTTCTTTCAGGTCGTTAAATTGGTACCCGTCTTGATTACCTTTCCATACCACGCCACTTCCATTAATAAGATCTAAAAAAGAGAAAGGTTGGCCGTATTTCTGATTCTTTCGTCTCTGTCTGAGTCTTTCATAGCGAACATAAGGACGTCCTACACTGTCAGGTGCAATAGCAATTTTGTATGTAATAGGTCTTGCATTTCCATGTTCTCTATAATATACATCAAATTCAATAGGACCTATTGCACCTTGTGACCGAATTCTCTCAAACCCCCCGCGCTCATCACATGCTGCCTCAACATCAAATTTTAGGGCATCTGCTAGGAAACCAAACGCATCAAATAGTGTAGTCTTACCAACTCCATTTTTTCCAATTATTGTTGTTATGGGAGTGAGTGCTTCTGTTTTTTTTTGGCCCTGTAGCCGCCCTAGTGTTACATCATTGAGGACTCCATAGTTTCTTACTCTAAAACCTTCTAATATTGCCATTTGATAATCTTCCTTGAGTGAGTTCCTAATGTAAGTATGAACTATCTCGGATTACACGGGGTGTGGTTAGCAGCAAGAAGATCTACCTCCTTCTTTAAACGGGAACTAGCATCATCGTCTTGATGAACACATATACAATTTACTCCATTCCTTAGTGCACAAGGCCACTTCTCGTGATATGGGATTCTTTCCTCCAGTGAATTTGTTTGACCGATATATATAAACGTGTGTGTTCCCCTTCCATCGGATCCAACTACACGCTTTGAGAATATGTAAACTGCTCCAACATCGATGAAAACTGTGTCCGTGGTATAAACCCCAAAATTGTAAGTACCTGTCTTACCTTGAAAGGTTGCATCAGCTATTTTTCCCATATTGTTGTCCTATATCAAAACTTTTTAGAAAATTAAATATTCAGATTATCGGTGATATAAAGGATTCTTGTGAACATTGTGACAATATTGGACATTATACCACTTCAAGTCACTTTTGAAAACTAAAATTGTTCATTTTGTAGCACATGCAGGTGAACGAATTTCTAATACGAAAAATAAAGGTTTTAAGTGTTTAATTCTCAACAATCGGTATCGGTCTAATCATCTGCGGGGACGGCAGCACCTAATAGTTCTTCATCAGAAACGGGGCGGAAACGTGCTTCTGGGTCTTTGAGGAAAAATGCCCGAAGGTCAGTGATGATTGCATATAATGCAGGCATGACAAACAACGTCATCAACGTTGCAAATGCAAGTCCGAAGATAATGGTATATGCCATCGGCATCCAGATCGGAGATTTTCCACCTAATCCAAGTGCCATTGGGATAAGTCCGATAATTGTCGTCATTGATGTCAATATAATTGGACGCAAGCGGATACTCCCCCCTTTCAGAATAGCATACCATCGGTTGTGTCCTCGTTCTCTGAATTTGTTGATAAAGTCTATCATTACAATAGAATCATTAACGACGATTCCTGCGAGTGCGACTATACCAAACATTGCAATCATGCTGAGCGTTGCATTAGAAATCAGCAATCCAACCATCGCCCCTATCATACCGAAGGGTACCGCAAAGAGAATGATTATGGGTTGCGTAAATGACTTGAATTGTGCACCTAATATCATATAGATAACCAGGATTCCGACAATGAAGAGTTTCTGTAGGTCTGCGAATGATTCCCGGATTTCATCAAAAACACCTCTAAAATCCAACCGATATCCTGGGTATAACGATTCTATATTTGCAAACGACGTCATCAATGCTTCGGTCACTGCAAATGGAGTGGTTTTATCTCTATCAACGGTGGCATAAACAGAAATTGCACGTTCACCTTCAAACCGTCGGATATCCGAATAACCTTTTTCTTCAACGATATGCGCAACATCCTTAAGAGGCACTGTTGTCCCCATAGGAGTTGTAATCAGCATATCCTTTATTTGTTCAATTGTCTGTAAGCGATTTTCATCATATTTGACGATGACATCAATTGCGTCATCCGCTTCACGATATGTTGTAGCTTTTGCGCCTTCAATTGCTGTCCGAACAGTCTGTGCAACTTGTAGCGTTGACATACCGAAATATGCAGCTTTTTCAGATTTCAAATAGATGCGTAATTCTGATTTACCTATACGAAAATCGTCCCGAATGTCTTCGACACCATCAATCTCACCAAGTGTTCCCTTAAGTCTTTCAGCAATTTCTACCAATTGTTCAAATTTATCACCTTTGACTTTCACTTCAACATCCTGTCCTTGGGGTGGTCCTCCTTGCAGTTTGACAAAGTTTAGTTTTTCGATTCCACTGATGTTAGTAGTTTTTTCCCTTAAAGAAGCAATGACTTCATCAGTATTTCGTTTACGTTCACTCTTGGGTACAAGTTCTACGATAAGTTCTGCATAATTTGAGCCGTAAGTGATTCCCTCAAGAAGTCCAGAAGTAGGTGTATGCAGTCCGATATTTGTGACTATTGCATCGACCTCATCTTCAGGCAGTTGACCTGCTGCTTCCTCAACTTTGGCAATTGCCTCCGTTGTTTGTTGTATCCCATAAGATGGTGGCATTTCGGCTTTGACGTAGAATTGCGGAAAATCTTCTCCCGGAAAGAGTTCTTTGTCAAGAAGTATGAACCCACTAGCACACACAATCAAACCGATAAAAAGCACACTACTTACAAAGATATATCGTTTTCGTATCGTAATTTTGAGAATTCTGACATATCGGTTCCGGATAAAATCAAAGATTGTCAGAAACCATGCAAAAAACCCAATGACGCGGATACTCGCAGTAAAAGCACCACGTGACCGAGTTCGCAGGTTTTCAAGTCTACTACGTCCAGTCCGTGTTCTGGCTTTACCCCATTCAGATACGTGTGCTGGCAAAATAACAAAGACTTCAAAGAGAGAAGCGACCAAGACAATGATAGCCATTATCGGTACAATCCGCATAAACTGACCAGAAACACCGGACATAAACATCAAGGGACCAAAAGCACCAATAGTTGTCAAACTTGCAGCAACAACGGGCCAACCGACCTCTTCGGCACCACGAATAGCAGCAACTTTTGGAGATGCGCCTGCCTCAATATGACGATATGTGTTCTCTATAACAACAATTGCATCGTCAACAACAATTCCAACAACCAAGATGAGACCAAACAGTGCCACGCCGCTTAGCGAGTAACCAGCAATTGACATGAACCAAAAAGTCGCCATAAATGCGACAGGAATACCAAGTGCTGCAAAGAGCGCATTTCGCCAGCCAATAAATAGGAACAGCATCAGTATAACAAGAATAAGTCCGAAAATAGCATTTGTTTCAAGAATACCCAACCTTTCTTTTAATATAACAGAATAATCATTGACTGGTGTTAGTACTGCACCCTCGGGTAAATCGTTTTGCTTTTCTTTAACTAAATCACGTAGTTTTGCGACTAATGTGATTGTGTTCCCCTCACTTTTTTTCTGGACGCTCAGACTAATGGAGGGTTGTCCACTGATTCGAGAAAGCGTGCGTGCTTCCTCATAGGTAGAGGAAACTTTTGCAACATCGCGCAGACGAATCGGTGTTCCAGAAGGTTGTACTGCAATAATCGTGTCCCCAATAATTTCCGTGTTTGAAAATTCGCCCATTGTGCGCACCATAAATTCGGAGTTGCCAATTTCCATGGTGCCTGCAGGTATATTTAAATTGCCAACTTGTAATGCTGTTGAGACTCTTTCAATCGGTAGGTTATATGCCTTTAAACGGTCTGGATCTACTTCAATCCATATCTCACGTTCACGTAATCCAGCAATTTGCACGGATGCAATATTCTTGATTTCTAATATCTCATCCCTAAGATCCTCAGCGATTTCTCGCATCTGTAACTCTGTAATGCTTCCTCCAACAACGATAGTTAACATTGGAAAACCGGACGCTATGTCCAATTCAAGTACTGCTGGATCGTCTAAAATCTCCTCTGGTAAGTCATTAACTTGTTCAACAGCAGTTCTTAGATTCTCCATCTCCTTATCGAATTCACGATCACTCATCTCATCAAAATCAATAGTAATAATTGATCTTTCTTCTGAGGATGTAGAAAGCATTAAGTTTATTTTATTAACATTTTCTTCAATAGAATCCTCAATAGTTGCAGTAACGAGTTTTTCTACCTCTTCGGGAGATGCTCCCGGATACAAGGTTGTTACGGTCGCTGATTGGAGTGCAATTTCTGGTGTGAGTTCACGTGGTAGGTTTATCCATGCATACAACCCAAAAATGATGATAAGAATCATCAACATATTGGCAAATACCGGGTTGTTCACAGACATTCTTGGAATGGACATGTTGGGAAATATTCTCCTTGATGTTATACTAGTGTTCAAGCATGTGTTTTCAAAATCATTTCAGTAATTGATTATCAATACCAGGACTTACGCACCTAACGGTAGACGCGCTTTGTAAGCGCGCTGGAAACCGAAAAAATGCTGAAAATTACACCATTTTCGTCATAATTCTTCATCAAATCATGAAAACTGCGTAAGTCCTGAATACGTAACTAAATATTGTATCATATTAAGTGAATAACTGACAAGAAACATTAATCATAAATCATAGAGTGTGCAGGGTTATTTAGTTTTAAGAGTTTTCTGTTATTGAGATTTACTGAAAGTTAATATCCAGTTTCGGTTTCCTAACCGAACTTTATGCATCAGTTTTAGATTATTGAAACATGAACATCGCTCTATAGTCCCGTAGGGACGATATGTTTATTCTTCTATGTCGTGCATTCGGAACTAAAGTGGGGTGGAAAACATTTTCTATAAACATATCGTCCCTAATGAAGATTAAAAAATACTTTGTGTAATTCTACTAATCCGCCTACAATCTGAAAAATATTTATTACCCGATTAATAAATTAATCTTCATACGGGACTAAAGAACTAGACAAGATGGTATCCCATAAAATTAACGACATAGCAAAATAATACCAAAAATATTGAAAACTAAATAACCCTGTAGAGTGTGTTTTCTTGTTGATGTAACTATCGTAAGTATGGTACAATTGCCATATCTTAAACACTTGGAGAGAAACCGATCCCTATGCTACCCTTTAAGCTTGTTGAAGTAGATGAACCAATTTTGCATCTTCACATAGGAGATGTTGAGGTAGAGACTGAATTCTTTGTCAGTGAATTTGTTGGCACAAACTCCCATCAAGAGGTTCTTGATTATCCTGGTTTGGATCGGATGGTTTTGCGCCGTGTACGGGAAGCAGCGTATAGAGCATTTACAGTATTTTTGAAAGAATTTTCCGAACCCGCGCCATTTCTTCCCGTAGAACAGCTATCACAATATCCGAACTATCGTTTTTCTTTATTGGTGTCTGTCCCACGTTGGTACGAACTGCATGAGATATTTCTAAATGCTCCCGACTCGCATAGGTTAGAACATGGTAATATGGTTTTTGAATATAACGGTTATGAAATTGAATTAAGAGCAAAGCACTTTATTACTGATACCTCAGCATTCTTAGTCTCATCAGAGAAATATACACTTTTTATCCGAAGTATTCAAGATACTGAAATCACCCGCTATAAGCGGAGTCAATTCACCGATCTATCCGAATATACCCCTCCATCCTTTCATATAAATGCACAAGAGTTAAGTGAAACTATACTACATAACTTAGTAAACCGAGATAGTGCTTTATCCATAGAGCAACTGTTGATGTTTCCATCGTTAGACGACACAGAATCAGAATCGGATGAAAACCTTACTTGCTGCCCAGAATGTAAAGGTGAAGTTAGACGTATAGACAAAAACTATTTTTGTTTGGAATGTGATTGGGATGATCTTCCAATATTAAAACGTTTTGCAAAAAGTAAATAACTGCATTGGTTGCGTACCCAGTTTTATCACTAATTTGCTGGTGGCAAAAAATGGTAATAGAGTAGTGTGTTTGCAAGTGCCACCAGTATTCCAAAGATTGCTTGAAGGACTGTATGTCGTTTGCGGTAAATCCGCGCCCAAGCAATTAGGGGTATCAACAAAAAAAGCAACAGTAAGTATTTGTTAACAATCAATGACAGGACAATTATACAACCCGTTGCAACGCTTGTGTGGAAACTAATCTTCCAGAACGGTGTTATGATAGTAAAAACAATAGCGTTTATGATGAATGCTTGACACACCCAAATTACTGTATCATTTGCATCAATCCAATTTAGCATGATTATACCTACAAACATGCTTAAGAAAGTAAAGCATAGTGGTATTAGTCGTTCCTCTTTTGTATGTAAATGTATATTGCTAACCCTTGAAAACCGATATAGCAGGACTATACCTAAGATGGGTAGGATGGATACGAAAATCGCAACGATTGTTAGCCAAAGGAATAATTCCTGACTCGTATTTGCAAGTTTGCCAATAACGAATATTGCAGTAATTATTGGAACAATTAACGGACTAAAAACAATAGAAGTAACCAGAGCTATCCGTGCGGGAAATACCGATAAAGAATTATGTTCCATTAATTGCTTTTTGGTTTTTCAAGGTTCTTGACGATTTCTACTAAATCTGCCCCATGTGTACTGGGATTAACCTCTTTCACAATCTTCACGATCTTACCTTCTTTATCAATGACAATCGCCATTCGTTTTAGACGTTCATCATCCAGTTTCTTTACTGCACCGAATAGCAATGCAAGGTTCCTGTTGGTATCTAACAATAGTGGAAAGTTCAACTTATTTGCTTCTGTAAACTTCTGGTGAGATTCAGCATCATTATGTGTTATTCCAAAGACTTGCACGTTATGCTTTTCAAAACTACTCGACTCATCACGGAGCGAGCAAACTTGTGCAGTTCAGCGATTACCAAAATCCCTTGGATAGAACGATAATACGACATTCTTCTTATCTTTGAATTTGCTGAGTTGGTGCTGTTTTTCTTCACTATCCATAACGATAAAATCTGGTGCAAATTGTCCAACTTTTATTTTAGGTAGGGCTTTCTTTAGAAGTTTAACGACATCTTCCCCGTGTGTCTTTACCTTAACTTTCTTGTCAATAGCGCGTATATATCCCGCCTTATCAATAACGAAGGTTGTACGCTTTGAGGCATTGAACCTTTCCATGACACCGCTATACTGCTTGCTGACTTCAAATTCGGTATCTGCAAGGAGCGAAAAACCGAATTGTTGTTCCGTTTTGAACCTTTTGTGTGAATCAACTGAGTCAACACTGACGCCGAACAAGACAGTTTCGTTTTTTTCTATTTCGCTCAATTTATCCCGGAGCGATTTTAGTTCGGTCGTTCAACCACCCGTAAAGTCTTTGGGGTAAAATGCAAGGACGACGTTTTTCTTACCCAAAAATTCGTTAAGATTTCGTGCTGTGTCAGTTTCGTCTTTTAGTGTGAAATTCGGTGCAATCATGCCAACTTTGAGTTCTTTTGGTTTTTCCACTTCTTTCTCCGCTAATACTAATGGAATAATCAATGTTGCAATTAACAGTACTATTCCAAAATGAATAATTGATGGTTTTTTTAGCATCTATGAATACCTCACATTTAGGATGAATTACATAATGAAAAATTCTATTCGTTTTTTCATGACCAAAACCAATAATAAGCGTTCATTATGTAAAGTATAATCTATTCTCATCTTGGTGTCAAGAAAACTCACTGGGAGCAGGATTATTCAGTTTTGAGAGTTTTCTGTTCTTGAGATTTACTGAAAGTTAATACACGGGTTCGGTTTCCTAACCGAACACTATCCATCAATTTTAGATTATTGAACCATGAACATCGCTCTTTAGTCCCGTAGGGACGATATGTTTATTCTTCTATGTCGTTCCTATGGAACTCAATTGGAGTGGAAAACATTTTCTATAAACATATCGTCCCTACCAAATCAACGCCGAATGCGCCTATGGCATTCGTCGGGACTAAAGAACTGGACAAGATGGTATCACATAAAATTAACGGCATAGCAATATATTATCAAATATATTGAAAATTAAATAACCCTACACTGGGAGTGTAAAGTTTTTTCATCTAATGACGTTTGACAATCAAAATCGGTAGTTGAATTCGTAGGGGTTGGGTTCTCCAACCCGTTTGGTTTTTGAGTTTGCGTAGATCATGTGTGGAAACCACACCCCTACGAATACACAACTTGAACGTCAAAACTCATTAGGTTGCAAAATTAAGAATATAATGTTGTCATTTCTCTTGTGGGAGGGGTTTTCAACCCCGATTATGCACTATTCCAATTGTGAAATCGGGGTTGAAAACCCCTCCCACAATAGTACATTTCGGACAATTAAATACCTTACCCGTTTTCATTTGGAAATAACGCCTTTTTCTTGAAGCCAAACCTTCAAAGGTACGTCCGCGTCTTTCGGTAAAAAATGACCGTTTGCATTCGTGCCACCGCCAAGGAGTTGTTGCCGAATGGGGTCGTTTTGTTGGAATAATTCTGTTGGTATTGTCATTTCTCTTGTGGGAGGGGTTTTCAACCCCGATTATACGGTATTCCAATTGTGAAATCGGGGTTGAAAACCCCTCCCACAATAGTACATTTCGGACAATTAAATACCTTACCCGTTTTCATTTGGAAATAACGCCTTTTTCTTGAAGCCAAACCTTCAAAGGTACGTCCGTGTCTTTCGGTGAAAAATGACCGTTTGCATTCGTGCCACCGCCAAGGAGTTGTTGCCGAATGGGGTCGTTTTGTTGGAATAATTCTGTTGGTATTGTCATGTCGTCTTTACTACGCAACCATCGATATCCATATCCATAAAACAGTCCTTTGCGTGTGATGTCAGAGTCATTTTGGCTGCGTGCATGCCATATCCGTCTGTCAAAAAAGACTGCATCTCCAGGTTTGCAGCAAACTGCCGTTGCTCCATCAGGAAGCGACCCGTCTTCAGCTCGTTTTAGTGTATCCCATAGATGGCTTCCGGGAATTACATAGAAGTTCCCTCGTCCTTCCTGTGCACAGTCAGAAAGCCAGTAGACAACTTTGAGTGACAAACGCGGTCGCGGGGTACTTTCTATTTCTATGTTGACACGACCACTATCCTGATGCCAACCGAGTGATGAAGTTTTCCCACGCATTGATTCTGGACGTGGTGGTGTGATGATAAAATGACTATGATATGAGTATATATTCCATCCCAAAATACCCCATACCTTTGGAAAAGTCTTATACCAATCCAAGACATTTATAAATAACTGGTCTTTACCCAGAAAATTTGGATAGAAAAAATTGTCGTGTCGTGTCATCCGTTGTTTTCTGTAGGGGTCATATTCAGCATCCAGATGCATTTTATAGATAGCATCAATACGTTGCTCTAACTGAACAACAAGCTCTAATGGGAGTGCGTCTTCAACGAGTAAATAACCATCTGTATTTAACGCAGATAGTTGTTCGTCAGTGATTTGATGTTGCAGATGACGTTCATCAAGCATTTACAATTTCTCCCTACAATCAACTAAGGTAGTTCACCTTCTATTTTGTCGACAAGATGAATTGAATGGATGGCATCCCGAAGGTCAGAGTTAGGAATTTTATTGTTCTTTACGCAATCAATGAAATGCTGATGCATTGTAAGGACACCCTCATAACTTGCAGTATCCCGTTGGTCTTCTCCATCAACTTCCCAACCTCCCATGACACTCCTATTGTTATCCTCGTAAATCTCAATTTGTTCAGGAATCTTCATGTAACACCCGATTCCGACGCCGTGCAATTCAGAACGTAGCACACGTCCGCCTGATGCGCGATTTCCAAATACTACACCAGTGGCATTGTTGTCAAAACGGACAAATGCCGTATAAAAGTTGCGTACTTCTGAGCTAAAATTGTCACGATGAGCAGTAACTTCAGTCGGTTCACCACCCGCCATATATCGAAGTAGGTCAACGACGTGACAGACATCATTCCAAAGCGTTGTCGTAAATTCTGATTTGCCGCCGAGTATCTGTTTGTTGAACGTTGTGACTGCTAATGAGACAGGACCTTTTTCAGTGACCCGTTGCATTGCTTCTCGTGTCACAGCTGCATATCTCCGCTGAAATCCGACCATACAGTAGACATCGTTGGCGATTGCAGCATCCAGTAATTGTTGTGTTTCATCGCTATTTGCCCCGGGTGGTTTTTCAATGAAGAGGTGTTTTCCAGCGTTGAGACAGTCAAGTGCTGGTTGCAAAATCCACTTTTCATTCATG
The DNA here is from genome assembly GCA_963663765.2 of Candidatus Poribacteria bacterium. GTDB lineage: Bacteria > Poribacteria > WGA-4E > WGA-4E > WGA-3G > MSPOR6. The sequence continues at coordinate 91,024 of CAXXUA010000006.1, forward strand.
ACACAATAGACAACATCTAAATCCACTGTATCCAACATTTTCCGGTGATCGGTGAAAGTATGTGGAAACTCATATTTCTGTGCAACCTGTGCAAGTCTACCTTCATCAAGTTCACATGCAGATAACATTTGGACATCATCTTCAAGACGGTTGACGTTTGGATAGTGTGCTCCCTGACTGCGTCCGCCAGCACCGATAAATCCTGCTTTTAGCATTGTGGTGTTACTCCTGATATTTCAAAATACTATCGTGTATTTTATAATAGCATTCGATATATTGCAAGTAGAATTGTCAAACATAACGAATTGACATAAAAACCTATTTGTGATAGAATCCCATCATAGCAAGGGGAGTGGGGATGTTTTATCTAATGAATTATGTAACCTACAAATGCTTTTGGAAAGGTGGTGAAAATGAAAGACACAAATAACAATAAGAACAAGCAAAATGAAGAAGCACTTACAAATGCGGAAAACAGTGTCGCTGATACGAAACCCGATGCGACTACCTCTATAGAAACATCTATTCAAAACCAGTTCAATGAACTAAAAAGCGAGTATTTAAACACACGATCTAATTTCGTTAATCGGTTGTTAGTCTTTATATGCATCGTTCTGGTGTTTTTTACAATTGCAATTCCAGCAATAACTGCTATAGCAGCGTATTTTGTTTATTTTAAATTTGAGGAAGCACAAACCCAAATGCAAAACAATCTGAATGAAGCGAAAAACTTTGCTATAACAGCTGAAACGAGTGCCAATGAAGCTGCACAGTCTCTCAAAGTCATTAAGGAACATCAAGTAAAAATAAAAGAAATCGTATCAAAACTAACAAGTAAAGACTTTAGTAATCCCAATAAAGCCACAATTCTTAACACAACCCTTCAAGAAATTATACAGAATCCTGAATTAACTCTTGAAGACAAGGCTACTCTTGAAGCGTATAGTCTGCAGCATCAGGGTAAAAATACAGAGGCAATTGAGAAATGGAAATCAATAGCTGACACTGCAAAAGGCAAGAATAATGACTTGGTGGCACGCGCGTTTTTCTCTATAGGTTATCTTCATAATGAACAGAATGAAAAGGATCAGGCACTCTCCGCTTATGACCAAGCTATTGAACTCATGCCAACTTTTGCTGATGCATATATGAGTCGGGGTATATTGAATAGCGCAATTGAAAAAAATGAGGAAGCAATTGCTGATCATAGCGAAGCGATTCGACTAAAACCTGATTACGCTGAGGCATTCCTCTATCGTGGAATTGCAAAACTCGCTCTGAAAAAACATGAGGACGCGATTTTTGATTTTGACGAAGCGATCCGACTCAATCCGAATTCTGCACTTGTTTATGTACAAAGGGGTGTTTCTAAAAGCGCGCTGGGTCAGCATAAGGATGCAGTCGGTGACTATGACGAAGCGATCCGACTCAGTCCAAAGTTCGCTGAGGCATATATGAATCGTAGTGCAGCGAACCGTGCATTAAATCAGATGGATGCTGCACAGATGGATTTGGACAAAGCATTGGAACTTGCGAAGGAACAGGAGGACGAGACAAAGGTTGATGGTGAGTGAAATCCTAATTAAGAAAATTATTTTGTGTAAGAAATTAGGTGGCGTATAAATGGATACTAAACAATTGAATGAAGGCGATCAACAAACGTCTGAGATCGTACAGAAGGTGGAATCTGAACAAACAGAAGATTCTCCTGATAATACGACAGATGAAGATGTTTCCATTGATAAACGAAAAATTCTTGAACGCATTTGGAAATTTTGTCTTCAACATCCTTTAGCTGCTGCTACATGCGTTGGTGTAGTTCTTGGCGGTATTGGTACACTTCTTCTTGGTATTGCTGCAATTCGTCCTGACAGCTCAAATTTGAGCTTAAAAGGTGAAGATATCGTCAAGTTTATTCAAGCTGTAAAATCTGATGAAACGTCACAAATTGAAAAATCACTGCAGAAGGTTGAGGAAAGTACTAAGGCTTCTATTATGGACAAGGCGGTGGTAGAAGCCTTCAGGTTGCAACAAGATGGGAGAATTGATGAGTCCATTGAAAAATGGCTTTCTATTGTAAATGTTGTAGAAGGAACCAAAAAAGATTTAACCGCAGCTTCTTGGTTCTTTCTTGGTAATCTCTATTCAGAAAAGGATGAAAGAGAACAGGCTCTATCAGCTTACGATAAGGCTGTTGCCTTAAAGCCAGAATTTGCTAAAGTTTATGTGTTTCGAGGTAGTGTATATGATTCACTTGGCAATTATGAAGAAGCAATTGCTAACTTTAATACTGCAATTGAACTGAAACCTGATTATTTTATTACTTACTTGACTCGAGGAAATACTCTGAGTAACCTTGGTAAACATCAAGAAGGTGTAGTTGATTGCAACAAAGCAATTGAAATAAAACCTGATTTTGCTTTTGCTTATGTGGTTCGTGGAAACGTTATGAATAATTATGGTAAGTATGAAGAAGCCATTGTTGATTGCAACAAAGCAATTAAAATAAAACCTGACTCTTCGTCTGCTTATCTGATTCGTGGTAATGCCTTGAACGCTCTTAGTAAACATAAGGAAGCAATTGCTGATTACAATAAAGCAATTGAATTGAAGAGTGATTCTGTTAATGCTTATCTGTTTCGTGGAATAGTCCTGAAGAATCTTGGCAAATATGAAGAAGTGATAGCAGGTTGCAACAAAATTATAGAAATAAGACCAGATTTCGCTCCTGCCTACTTTATCAGAGGTAATGTGTTTAGTACTCTTAATAGGCACCAAGAGGCGATTGCTGACTATGATAAAGTTATTAATCTTGAACCTGAATTTGTTGAAGTGTATTTAAATCGAGGAAATGTCCTGAAGAATCTTGGTAAACATAAAGAAGCAATTACTGACTACGACAAATTGATAAGTCTAAAACCTAATTATGCTGTGGCATATACAAATCGAGGAACGGTAAAAGATGATTTGGGTAAACATGTAGAGGCAATTGAAGATCATAATATAGCATTAAATCTAAAACCCGATTAAGCTGTAGCCTACACAAACCGTGGAAATTCCTATGAGAAACTTGGTGTATTTGTGAATGCACTTGCTGATCATCATAAAGCAATTAGTCTTAATCCTGAGATAGCTGCGTTTTATTATAATCGAGCTATTGTATTGGGAAAACTAAAAAAGTATAAGGAATCAATTGTTAACTATGATCAGGCCATAAGACTCAATCCCGATTTTGCTTTTGCTTACCTAAACCGAGGTAATATAAAGAGTTTTCTTGGAGAACATAAAAATGCGATCACTGATTATGATAAGGCAATTAATCTAAAGCCCGATTTTGCTGATGCATACCTAAACCGAGGTAGTATTAAGAGTTTTCTTGGAAAACATGAGGAAGCAATTATTGACTTTGATAAAGCTATAGATTTGGATCCTGAATCAGCTGAAGCGTATGCAAATAGAGGCACTGTGCAGAGTAAGTTAGAGAAATATAAAGTAGCTATTAAGGATTTGGACAAAGCGATTAATCTAAAACCGGATTATGCCTTAGCCTATGCTAATAGGGGGATAACGAAGAATGCACTTGGAAAATATAAAGAGGCGATTATAGATTATGACAATGCAATTAGTTTAAAACAGGATTTTGATCAAGTTATCTTGAATCAGGGGATAACCCTAGCCGACGTATACTACAATCGTGGTTTTGCAAAGGATGCAATTAAAGAATATGAAGAAGCAATCCGAGATTTTGACGAAGCTCTCACACTAGATCCTAATTTAATTGTAGCATTGGTAAAAAGGGGTCATACGAAAAAGGTTCTTGGGAGATATGAAGAAGCAATCAAAGATTACGATAAAGCCATAAATTTGAAATCAGATTTTGAAGGGTTTTACAAAGATCAAAACGTAACGCTTGCATGGGTTTACTACAGTCGGGGAATTTCCAAAGATGCAATTAAGCAACATGAAGCAGCGATCAAAGATTATGATGATGCTATTAGACTTAAACCGGATGATTTTCAAATCCACTTTAAACGAGGCAATGCAAAAAGCAAACTTGGTCAATATAGAAGTGCAATTGATGACTATAATGAAACGATAAAGTTAAAACCAGATGCTGCGATTGCTTATTTTAATCGTGGAATTACAAAGGAAGATATAGGTCAGTATGATCAGGCAATTACCGATTATAGTGAGGCAATTCGTCTTAAACCAGACGCAATCAAATATTATACTAGTAGATAGTCCATTCTAATTGTTCGGGTATAGATGTTTTAATCGTACGCGTGCATCGTCCGTTGTAAATTGCCAGTTTACCTGCTTTTGCTCTGCATTTCGCCGTTTTTGCCAGGCTTGTGTCTCTCTATGGAGTGTCTCTATATCTGGGATACGCCGACACAAACATTGACGCGTAAGGACACTCAGTTCTATTTCCGCTATATTCAACCAACTTCCATGTACTGGCGTATGCACGATTTCTAAACGCTTACGCAACCTATTTGCTTCCTCATCTCCAAACACTTTATTGAGCGTCGAAAGTTTGTGTATATTCAGGTTGTCACAAACTAAAATCACACTTTTTGCTGATGAGTAGTCCTGATCCAATAGTATTTTTACTTCTTCTGCCCAATCCTCTGCCTTTCTGCGCGTCCGAACAGACACACGCCTCCATCCCGATAATGCTTCTGTGAATAGGAAGATATTTGCCGTGCCTTTGCGTTTATACTCATTATCTACACGCTTGACTTGCCCCGGTTTCACAGGATGCGGATCCCGAACATCATCCCTAAGCGTGACAGATTGTTCGTCCATGTTCACAACAGGTATTTCTGTATCTAAAGGTTTCTGGTAAAGATCAAGCACTTCTTCCATCGACTTTACAAACTCAGCATCTTTTTCAGGGGGAATCACCCACTGTTGCTGAAGGTGCGGCTTCAAAGCGTTTTTTTTAGTGTCTGTCTTACCGTTTCTGGAGAAATGCTTTCCACGATTTCAAGTCTTACCAATTCTGACGCAAGTAGGCGTAAAGTCCATTTAGCAGCACCTTCGGGAGGTTCGCTACAACTCAGTGCTATCAAGCGTGCTTCAGCTTCACCATCAAGTTTACGAGGTGTGGGAGGATGCTCTCGCTTAGCACGAAATAAGACACGAGAAAAACCACCTTCAGCAAAACGCTTACGCACTTTCGCGACTGTCCTATCAGTGCACTCATACGCTTCAGCTATTTTCCCATCAGTCCAACCGGGACCATTGACATCTGATTTCAGCAAAATATGAGCATTCCTTATCTTATACGCCTCTTTTTTACCTGTGTTTATACAATCTAACAACTCCTGCCGCTCCGAATCAGTGAGTTTTACAACATATTTCTTAGTCAAGGTTGTGTTCCTCCTTAAGTTTTGCTATACTATAAGAGAAAAACTCTTGTTTGTCAAGATACTAAGAAACAAAAAAATAAATACAAACTTTTAGTATGGACTATCTACTAGAGGCGGTGCAAAGTTAAAACTAGCCAAATATGAATCAGCGATTGCAGATTACGAATTGGCAATTGGGTTAGATCCAAAATATACCATAGCATATAATAATCGTGGCTATGCAAAGTTGTTTCTTGAGCAGTATGAATCTGCCCTAGAGGACTTTAATTTTGCAATTAAGTTAAAACCAAATAGCGCCCTTATATATTATAATCGCGGAAAGGTGAACATTTACCTTCATAGGTTTCAACAAGCAAAATCGGATTATGAAGTTGCATTGAAACTAGCAGAAGATTCTGGTAATTTAGATCTAAAAAGCATGATTGAGAAGAGAATGCTTATTGACGGTATATATAAACAGGACTCGAAAGAGTAAAAAACTTTCAAAATGGTGACAAATAAACATTATCAATATTGCAAATTTCAATCGTAAAATCATTAAACTCAAATTGGCTGTGCAAAACACAAAACATATCCATCATGATCCTTCACTTCAAAAGCACGCAAACCGTCATCAGTATCAGCAAGCGGTTCATGAAATGCTAATCCTCGCGATTGATACTCAGCAAACAGCGCATCCGGATCAGAAACCAAAATAAAAGCATCCCAACGCGCCCATACATGCCGAGTGTGGTTGGGAATTGGGTGAATATCCTCAGTAATCTGTTTGAGCAGTATCCGCACAATATCACGAGAAACTATTCCAAAAAACGGATCGTCATCAGGAACAAGTAAATCTGTCTGAAAACCGAGTTTCTGATTGTAAAACGCGATTGACTCAGCAAGGTTATCAACGATGAAAAAGGGATAGATTCTTTCAAGTGTCGAATTTGATGTCATCGTCCGCACTCCTATTATTTCACAATATCCTAATAGATTTTCGATTAACGTTCAACAGAAAATGTGGATATTGCATCGACACTTCACCTGTATTCTTGAAGGAGCGTCTCTCTTTGAAAAAATACATTAGAGCCAAAAATTGTTTGATTTCCACTACCGGAGTATGTTAAACTTTAAAACACATTCGTGGGAAAGGGCTTACATTAACTCTATATTCTCAGTAGGCGTCCTTACTATGTTACAAAAGTCAGAGCAGTCGGCATCTAATACCAAACAACAATATGATACTGTTTCAAAGCTGCTCATTCATCAAAACCCCGAAGATTGGCTCTGGTTTTGTCTTGACACCGCTGAGAGTGAAGTAATCAGTATACTTGATACCGAACAACCCACTGTCAAGTCCAATCGTGCGGATAGTTTCATACACGCGAATGTACAGGGTAAGGAAATTATCGTGCATTTAGAAATGCAGACACACGACAGTACACAAGTACCGATGCCGCGTCGTATCGCGGGTTATGTGGGGAGAGGTATTGAGTTCTTTGGACTTCCAGTCTATTCGCATGTTATCTATCTTCATCCGGTGGCAGGTAAGATGGATCCGGGTGAATATGTTCAAGAAGTACAAGGATATGAAATCCGTATCCGATACAAGGTTATCCGATTGAGTGATTTAGATGGTGAAGCGTTTTTAGAAACGCGACTGAAAGGTTTGATTCCCTTTACACCTCTGATGAAGCCACCAGAAGGTATGCCACTTGATGACTGGTTGCGAGAATGTGTTCAGGTTGCGGATTCCGTGTTCGTGGATACACCTGCTAAGGCAGATTATCTGACAGATTTAGCGATTTTGAGCGGTTTAAAATTTGACTACGAGACTATACGTGATAAAATATTGGAGGCAACTATGCACGAATCATCAGTCATTCAACATTTCCTACAACAAGGAATTGAACAAGGAATTGAACAAGGAATTGAACAAGGAGCGCGGGAAAGTCTTATAGAGGCAATTGTTGAAAATTTGGAAGTGCGTTTCCAGGTCCATAACTTACAAGCGATAAAATCTATGCTTGAGAGTATCGATACGTTACAACATCTTAAACAGTTGCGCCGTGCGTCGATACAGACACCGAACCTTAATGCATTCCAGCAAACTTTGGAAATAGACAGCGAAACTAACGAAACTAACGGAACTGATTCCATCTGAACAGGACTTACACAGTTTTCATGATTTGATGAAGAATTATGACGATAATTGTGTAATTTTCAGCATTTTTTCGGTTTCCAGCGCGCTTACAAAGCATGCCTACAACTGGGTGCGTAAGTCCTGCTGAAAACTCATAACACAGCAAAACGGGACACATTTCATGGCACTTCTCAGATGGGGTATAATTGGTTGCGGGAATGTTGCTGAACATAAAGGTGGACCACCGTTATACTCTGTAGACAATTCGGAACTCATTGCAGTGATGCGGCGTGACCGCGCTAAAGCAGAAGACTTTGCCAAGAGACACGGCGCAAAACGTATCTATACCGATGTGCAACAACTCCTTGCAGACGATGAAATCAATGCAGTCTATATTGCAACCCCTCCAAATCTGCATTGCGAACAGACTACCCTTGCAGCACACTCAGGCAAACACGTTCTCTGTGAAAAACCGATGGCTATGACAGTGGATGAGTGTCAACGGATGGTGGATGCTTGCAGTCATGCGGGTGTTTCCTTGATGATAGCATACTACCGAAACCACTATCCGAATGTCGTCAAAATGAAAACACTGATAGATGAAGGCACAATCGGTGATGTTGTGCTTGCCCGTATCAACTGCACAGCATACTTTAACCCAAATCGTAATGACTTAAAGAACTGGCGACTTAGTCCTGAGATTAGTGGTGGCGGTGTGTTGATGGACATCGGCAGTCACCGCATCAGTCTGCTGCAATACTTGATGGGACACATCGCATCTGCACAAGGCTACGCGGAGACGGTTCATATAGATGCTGCGGTAGATGATTCTGCTGTGTTTTCCCTCCGTTTTGAAAGTGGTGCACACGCTGTTGCAAATATCAACTGGAATGTCGGTGTTGGAAAAGACGATGTTGAAGTATATGGTACAGCAGGTTGCTTAAAGTGTTCACCGTTGAATTCAGGGAATTTAACACTTGAGACAAAATCTGATGAAATTGTAGATTTGAAACAGCCACCTTTACCGCACACGCACACTGGACTTGTACAGAATTTTATCAATCATCTCAAAATAGGTGAACCGATCCGTTGTTCAGGCGAATCTGGATTGCAAACAAACGCGATAATCTCTCAGTTAATGTAAGAATTAAATAACCTTAAAATCCTTCAGGATATTGTACTTCTATCTTTCGCGCTTTTGCTGCTGCTGTTAGTTTTGTAAGCAGACCTTCGTTGTTTAGTGATGGATATTGGAAGGTAAGACGGACATATTCAGTAACGATTTCATCATAAGCACTCAGAAACTCAAACAGGAACTCACCACCCGTTGTTTCCATATCCCACATAATTTTTCTGTGGTACTCCTGACGAAAATTTAGATACTTGTCCGAATCAGTAATAGTCAATTTTCCTTCATTATGAAGTTCTCCGCGTGCTATTTCATAAGCAGCAAGTATCTCATCATAGAAATATTCAGTATCAAATTCGACTTCTTCTTCTAATATTAGGTCAGAAATTTCAAACAATTTTGAGAACTCGCCGGTTTCCAGAACTTTTTGGTGTTCCTCAATTCTCCTCTGATTGACACGCTCCATTGCTTCCACTGCCTCATCCGTAAAAGGATCTTTTCTTACAATTGGAACTTGATTACCTGTATTTGTATCAGTATCTTCACCACAACCGATTGCCAAAACAGCAATTAACAAGAACATATAAGTCAATAAACGCATTTGTATCAATCTCCTATGTTGTATGGTTTGATATAATCCCTTAATTCATGAAAACTGCGTACATCCTGCAATAAGTGGTAGGTCTCAAATTATAGAGTTTAATCTCAATCAATCCGCACTCATAACAAGTCAATGTCCTTCTGGGTACTGAATACTTATATCTCCTGCTTTGATAGAGGTATCAAGCAATCCAATCACTTGCAACTCGGTGCTATTGGGATTCTCAAGGGAAAGTTTAACATATTCTTCGACGATTCCATCAAATGCACTCATAAATTCAAGAAAAGACTCTTCTATGAATGTACCGTCTGCATTCATGTATGCTGCTAAAAAACTGGTATATCTTTGTAGATCAGCATTATCAATTGTTCCATCTGCAACAAGAAGCGTTAATTTAGTTTCCCAAGCAGTTAGCATTTGTACCCAGACTGTTTCACCAAATCCAAGTTCTTCTTGGTAAATAGTTTCAATATCATCTAAAAAGGTAGAATAATCACCTGATTCTTCAGTTTCTTGTTGTAACGCATCTCTTCTCTCAATCACCTTCGCCATTGCAGCTTCGGCTTGTTCTGATGGTGTAAGTGTTTCAACCATCTCTTTATCCATATCTTCATCGGTGTCTTCTCCGCATCCAAACATAAAAATTGATGCGAATAACATAAAGTAAACTAAAGGTCTCATAAATATATCTCCTAATTATAGTTATACCATTTTCATGTGATAATGTCTCATTAGCAGCGAAAATCTGGTAGGAGCGACCTTACGGTCGCGACCGTGAGGTCGCTCCTACCGAAGAGAGTAACCCCCTGCCAGTAAACAGTAGAATTCCTTAATGAGACAAGATTTATTTGAATTGGTATTATAGTTGTTGTTTTATACAAAATTCAAAAAAGTTTAGAATTAAAGAACGTTTAGAATTCAAGAACGTTTAGTAAATAACGTCTAAGGACAAAGAAAAGTTTACAAATTCTGCTTAATGGTAGTTGGTTCCGTTGTTACTTCCGTCTGGATAGGTACGCTGACAAGGCATGGTCAAATGGCGTGGTTGTATCCATTTGAACGTAATCAATCTGGCTTGCACCACATCCACGTCTGTAATTCTGTATGAATGAATTAAGGTTTTCAAGGTATGCGGTTTTCAACGAATCAGCCTGAGTTGAAAGTGTTTGTCCAGTCTCCATATCCCGAAATATAACAGAACCTTTATATGGGAAAGTGATTTCAGCGTTGTCCAGTAAGTGGAAAACGATTACCTCATGTTTTTGATGACGAAGGTGTTTGAGTGCAGAGATTACATGGGAAGGTTCATCAAGTAAATCAGAGATAACAATAACCAAGCCACGACGTACAATCCGTTTAGCAAGTTCGTGGAATAAACTACTCAGTTCAGTTTCTTCGCCAGGAGTAGCATTTTCTAAAGCAGTCATGATCGCACGTAGATGAGTCGCAGCACCTCTCGGTGGAATATATTGCCGAATATCAGTATCAAAAAGTGCTAATCCAACAGAGTCACGTTGTTTCAACATCAGATAGGTTAACGTTGCTGCGAGATAACACCCATATTTAAACTTCGTCAATGTATCATCATTGTGTTTGTAGTTCATTGATGCACTGGTGTCAAGCAGGATATATGCCCGTAGGTTTGTCTCCTCCTCAAACTTTTTCACATAGAATCTATCAGATTTACCGAAGACTTTCCAATCAATATATCGGATTTCATCACCAGGCATATATTGACGATGTTCAGCAAATTCCACGCTAAAACCTTGATACGGACTCTTGTGTAACCCCGTGACAAAGCCTTCTACAACGAGCCTTGCAACGAGCTCCATACCTCCGATACGTGTAAGTGCTACTGGGTCAAGATATTGGTGTGATGTTTGCATTGTGTTCCTTTCTTTGGTGCATCATTTAAAAACAGCAACTGGTACGGAGCGTTTTTGAGCAACATTTTCATGATCACGTTTTATCACTTCAATTTTCTGTAGTGTTTCCCGAGTAGCATAACTTTTTCTACAGTTCTTACAAATAATCACTGGTACATCCTCAATTATCAGAAGGGTTTCTCCTTTTCCAAAGCTTTTGGAAATAAGACCATTAAAGCAATCTGTAGTTCCGCAAATATCGCACTGAACTGTTTGTTCCCATACATCATCGTCAATAATGACACCAAACGAAGTACAAACATTGGTCTTATCTTCAGGTAATAGAATTACATGGTTGATATAAGTATGCTCCAGAGTAAACCCATACTGTGTTTTTAGTTCGTCTTTGCATGTATCACTAATTTGATTTATAAACTTTTTCCTGTCATGTGTGATGTTATATGAGTCAATCTCAGCAACAACACTTCTCAGGATTCCTACCAATTTTGATTCTAAACACATTTGCAAGGTCTTAGGTGTAATCGGTTTTTCGTCAAAAAACTGCGACGCTTTGTGTATATCAACTTCATCAGGGATGATTCTAAGGAAGAATGTAACTTCAAGATCACACCGTCTGAAATTATTAGTTAGAATACTATCACCAAAAATATCAAGACGCATAGTATTTAGCGGAATCTCTCTAATCTTATGGAAAATTGTATTGACCCAAAGACCTCCAGCAAATGCAATGTTGTTTTTGGGTTTATTAGTATCTATGAGTGCAGTATTGGGTTTAGGTATTTGATACCGAACTGTTGCTGATATATAGACAATAAGGCTTACTAAAAGAACAAAGCCCACCGTAACAGTCCACAAGAGGATTCCATTATTAGCGAGATACAAAATGTTAGAAAAATATTTGTATCCAAGAAAACCTATTAAAACTGTGGAAATAACTATGTATAAGATAACAAAAGCAAGTCGCATCATTTTTCCTAAGAACAATGGGTGGTACAGATTTTTGCACAGTGTCTCTTGTTCAAAACGGTATAGTAATAACAGTTAAATCGGTAATCAATTCCTTATATGTTCATCATTTACTTAAAGAGTTCTTAATTTCTGATAAACTTTCGGCAATATATTTGGACGTTTTTGTTAATTCGCTTAGTTCTTGATAAACTTTGCGGATTGCAAAAGTGATACTTGCAAGTACTAAAACAACTGCGAATAACGATAAATTAATCGCAAAATAAGAAAATTCCATTTTATTACCTCCTTCGGTTATGTCAAGTAAATGATCACATACACAGTCATTTAGAATCTTGAATCACAAGTATAACAAAATTTGTCCTGAATTACAATCGAAATGTAAAAAATAAGGCATTTGGTGCGCTTGCGTGAGTTAGAAAGAAAATGGTAAAATTACATTGCTGTTCTACGTCTTATATTAATTTGCCATAGTGTAACTTAACATGTTATAATTAGGAATTAAATAAAACCGATGTTAAATTCAAAATTACGATTTTTAAATGAAGCTTTATGTATCTTAACGAACTATATTTAGAAAACACCGGTCCCATCTCAAAATGCTACGTCAAGTTGTCCTTTGATGAAACTGGAAATCCCCACCCTATAGTGATTGTTGGTCCCAACGGATCTGGTAAGACTATTTTTCTTTCCTATATCGTTGACGCTCTTGCTGAATTTGCTAAAAAAGCCTTCACTGATATTGTGCCTACAGATGGCTTAGGCACACCATATTTTAGAATCATCCATCCAAGGGCAATAAGAAGTAGAGCACACTTTAGCCTAAGCCTCCTTCATTTTAAAGCGAATGATGACAATTTATACTACTGTGAGAAATCGGGAATGCTTGAAGCAGCGTCTTATTCGCCGAACGTAAGATCTATATTTACTCCAGTCTGGAACTGGCCAACAGCAGAAAACCATAAAAATGTATCGGTTAACGAAAAGACTGTTGAAACTGAAATGACAAACGGTGTACACGCTTTTTTCCCCGCAAGTCGTAGTGAGGACCCTGATTGGCTAAACCCTAAGAGTTTAAAAGCACATCCGACCTCATTCTCGCAACATTTTAGTAAGAACCTTGACAAACCTCTCTGGATAGAATCTTGTGCGGAGAAAAACCTTTCTTGGGTATTGGACGTGTTTCTTGACTCTTTAGTTGATTTTGATGAACAACATAAACTTAACAATTTTGTAAACAGTTTACAAGGACAAAATACAGCACAACAAAATACATTACCGCGGGAATTATTACCTGTAGTGAATAGACTCGTTTTTGCACAAACTCGCAAGAATATTGAACAGATATTGCAAACAATACTTCAAGATGAAACAGCAAAGTTAATTCTAAACTTTCGGAATATTGGATCATCAAGAATTAGTATAAAGATGAGCGATGGGCGAATTATCCCGACACTACAATCACTATCAGAGGGACAATCACAATTATTCAATCTTTTTGCGACAATTATTCGATACGGTGAACGCACTGATCTCAATAGGAGTGTGAATCTCCCGCAGATTACAGGACTTGTTGTTATAGATGAAATTGCTGCCCATTTGCATCCGACTCTCCAGCACGATGTCCTTCCTGAACTCATGAGTCTGTTCCCGAAGGTACAGTTTATCGTATCGTCTCATTCTCCGCTATTTCTACTCGGCATGGAAAATAAATTCGGTGCGGACAGAATTAACATTCATGAATTACCGAGAGGAAATAGAATTAATAGCGAACGGTATTCTGAATTTGAAGAAGCTTTTAAAATTTATAAAAAAACAAAACGTTCTGAAGAAGATATAAAACAACTTATCGCTAATGCAACAAAACCTGTTGTGTTGACAGAAGGAAAGACAGATGCGCGCTACATTAAAACAGCATTGGAGTTGTTTGGTGAAGAAGAACTCCTAAATTCTTTGGATATCAGACCTGTTGGTAGAGAAGGCAACGAGGGGTCTGATGGTGGTGGGCATACAGGATTAAACAATTTCCTCAAAGTTTACGCTGCACATCCCTTGTCTTTCAACCATGCGATACTCCTCCTATATGATTGGGATGGCAATAAACCAGCGGATCAGATTGAGAAACTTTGGGTTAGGTCAATCCCAAAGAAGGTTGAAGATGTCGAAGAGAAGAGAGGAATCGAGAATCTTTTTCCTTCAGACCTTTTTAAAGATTGTTTCTATGAAGAGAAACTTAAAAAAGGGATTCACGGTAAATCTAGCAAAATTCCTGAGTTTAAAAAGCAGAAATTTTGTGATTGGATTTGTAAAGAAAAAAATGTTGACCACTTCGTAAAGTTTGACAGCGTTGTGAAAATTCTCAAGGAGTTTTTTAAAGCGCATCAACCTCTTCAGGTTCAGCAACCACCCGAATAACAGGCATTTATGAAACAGATTCCAACCACTCAATTGCAGCCTGTTCGTTTTGCTCAATTACAATCTCAACTGCACGTTTGGCATTTTCCAAAAGGCACTTTGGCTTGATCACGTAAACGAAAGAATTCAAGCACTTTCTCTTGAATTTCTGTCTGTTTATCTTTGGGCAATATAGGTATGGCTGTTTTTATTATGGCAAAATCTATGACAAGATTTAAGCAATAGATCTTCGAGATTTATAATTTGAAGATGCCATGCAGATGTGTTATACTTAAAATATGCAAATCATTGACAGAGAGGTCAGGAACTATATCACACCAGAAGGACGTAACCCGTTCCGTCAATGGTTGACACAACTCCGAGATAAAAGAACACGTGCAAACATTCAGAGACGAATTGCACGTCTACAAGAGGGAAACTTCGGTGATTGTAAAAGGTTGGGGAGTGATTTATATGAACTGAGAATAGACTACGGACCAGGATACAGGATCTATTTTAGCACGCTTACTACTCATATTGTTATTTTGCTTTGTGGTTGGCAAAAAGGGACGCACCGACGGGATATTGCAAGAGCTCACAATTATTGGAACGAAATAAGGAGCAGGGACAATGAACACGGAAACAATAGTTAAGCAAACTACCAGTTTTAAAGACGACCTTTAAAACGACCTCACAGATACAGAGTTCGCGATGTACTATATTGAGGCATCCTTAGCGGACTATAAGAAAGATGGTAACACAGAGGCACTCTGGATGGCACTTCGTGATGTTGCAGAAGCACAGAATGCGGTTTCTGAGCTTTCCAAAAGAACGAGCATTGATGCTGAAACGCTCTCGGATACCCTCTCTAACGAGGATGTCCCGCTTTTAGATATGCTCAACACGATATTGAAATCATTTGAGTGTCAGTTGCCAGTTGAACCTAAAGCAGATGTGAATGAGACATATCCACAGATTCCAACCAATTCATAGCATCCTATTCGTCCTGCTCAATTACAATCTCAACCGCACGTTTGGCATGTTTTAAAAGGTCTTGGCGTGCTTGTTTCCATTGTAGGATTCAATGACTTTCTGTTTATTTCAGTTCAAGTGTCTTTGGGAATGTATGCGAACAGCAGTATTGTTATGGTATTTTAGAGGTTAAATGTTTAAAAATCAGAGGGACAACGATAGTTAGTATAACGTGAGTTCGGAAAAAGATTTAGGGTTCTAAAGAAAGCGTTGCTGTCGGGATCCGTTCGCATTCCGGCAAGTTCAACGAGGGTTTCTTCTCCAAATAGGTATAAGCAATTAAGGCAGCCACCATATTCACTTGGAAGTTGATAAAACTTCTATGCCGCGTATGTTGAAGTTGTGTCTGTGTTTTTATTTCTTTAATTACCGATTCAATCAGCATCCGTTTTTTCAGCAGGAGCGCATCAAAGTCTGATAAAGGTTGCGGCTTCATGTTCTTGCGAACCTTATATACCAACTCAATACCTTGGGTTCGCAAGTATTCACGCAGGTCTTGTGAGATATAGCCTTTATCCGCATAGAGTTTGCCATATAAGTTGATTCCCAACTTCGGAACAACTTTCCGGTCATCTGTTGTAGCAGGTGTGAACTCAACACCTAAAAGTTCGCCAGAAGTGTTAACACACAGATGAAGTTTGAACCCGTAGAACCAACCGACAGAGTTCTTGCTAAGGGATGCCTGTTCAACAAAGACTTTATGTGTTGGGATTCGGCGATTGTGGCAAACTGGCACTGGCGTAGAATCTACGAAGGAAATACCATCACAGATACCAAAGCGTGTGTAAAGATATATAGACAAAGGTTCAAGGACTTCTTGTTGAAGTTCCACAAAGCGGTTATAACTCACTAAGTTCGGAAATGCCCACCGCAAGTAGCACCGGACGTGTTTTTCATAATAAGCTTTTAAGGTTCGATCATCGCTTTGATGAAAAAGAATAAGGATCGTCATCACCTCACTGGGATGTAGAGTGCGTGGACGGCCTCGTGTTTCAAGGGGGCGATCCGCTGGCAGTTGTTGAGAGGTTTTATATTTTTTATAGACATTACTATAGTTTGGACAGTTTTAAGATTTTTAAAGACAAAATGTAGAAAAGAGGTTATCCTTCAAAACAAATACATTCTTTGAAAGGATATAACAATGAAACCTCTTTCCCACTTAGAAACAATGTTATCAGAATATCAGTCGGTTTTCAAGTATAATAGTAACTTCAACCATTTTCAAACATTCGTCCAAGGTTTGATCTCTACCCCTTATCGTGGAACGATGACACAGATATATCAATCAACAAAACCAACATCCACCTATTGGACTTTACCGAAGTTTCTATCTCGTAGCCAATGGTGTATTGATGAACTCACATCCATTCTGACCCAACAAGTTCAAAAAGTTTACAGCAAGGGTGTTTATGTTTATGATGAAACCAAGTCTACTAACGAGGGTCGTCATCAATATGGCACACATTTTTTCAGAAACACTCGGTATAACAAACGCAACAAAAATCAATCCAAGTTCCATTACGGCCACCAGTTTGGTGCGATCGGATGGCTCTGTGAAACACCAGACGGCACGCGCCTGTTTCCATTGGCAGCCAGGGTGATGTGTCCGAGAAAAGAACAAGATAATAGCCTACAAGTGCTTGCGTCTATCTGTGCCAATGTGCCGCCAGGGTTGATCATATTTGATAGAGGTTTTAATAGGCGTAAAGTGTTTGCAGAGATCCTTTCACAAGGACATCATTTACTCTGTCGTGCAAAGTCTAATGCTGTGTTCTATTATATCCCCAAAGAAAAGAAACCAAAGGGACCCGGCAGAAAGCGTATTTATGGGGATCGTGTGCATAAACCCTATCTAAAATATAGAGATTTCGTCGTGGATAATGAAACATATTCTGTCACTGACAAAGTTGTGCGAACAAAGATGTGTCCACAACCCGTAAGGCTTGTTGTGATACGCAAAAAGCCAAATCCATCTAAACCGTATAAGTATTTTTGTATGTTTACCTCTGATTTACAGCTCTCCGTTGCCGAAGTCATCACACACTATAGAAATAGATGGCAGATTGAAACGGCGTTCCGGGATGTCAAACAGGAGTTTGGATTTGATACATATCAGGTCCGAAATCGTGTGAGTTTGAACCGACACGTGCAAATCAGTTTTGTGGCAGCAAGTCTCACACAACTCTGTTGGACAGATACACCGACTGATACAACATCAAACATATCATCGGATACTGAAGAAAATGATGTTCCTGATTTAGACGCTGTGCTACAAACGCTCGGTATCCATTGGTATAAACCGAAATATCTAACACGTGGATTAATGGTCGCTTATTTACGCTTCTGTTTCCAGCAAAAATATTTTTCTGCGAGTAACGATCAAAAACAAAACTCAAAGAAATGTCTAAAAATAGTGGAAGATACGACATGAACTTAGCAGATTTTTGTATTTTTGCGATTTTTTTCAAAAATATAGTCTAAAATGCTGTGATTTCAAACAGAAAATGAGTAAAAAAAGTGTTTACACAACAATTTTTTTCGCTGTTGAAAGTCCTGACAGGTTTAAACTGTCCAAACTATAGTAGACATTAAAAAAGTCGTCAATATTACAGAAAAGTGATATGATAAACATCAGAGAACTCCTTTTGTATTGGATAATGATTTCATTATATCAAAAGGGTTCTCTAAATACCACAAACTCGAACTTTATTTCCGAACTCACGTTAGTATAGACACAAATATCCCTACACCCGCAAAAATAATAGTCATACGCCATTGTAGACGCGATTCCTGACGACTAATTCTGTCATGTAGGTCTTTTTTTACTTCATTAATTCTATCATTTAACCTTGATTCAAGTTTGCTTAAATCTTTATCAATTACATGTTCTTTAACACTAAAAAGTTCTAACACGCGTTGTGCATCTTCAGATATTCCGTGTTTAGACTCATTCATAGCAATCTCCTGCTAAGTTTCAATTTATCTGATATTCCAATTTTTTTTGATGTAGTTGTTAAACATTACACAGAGCAAGAAATACTTATCAGGAGGACTTGTCTTTTTGAAGGTCCCGCCTAATTTTTAAGTATTCAAAAAGAGCTCTGGCATACGAGTTTCCCGCCCCTTCTGTTATTTCCTTTAAAAACTCGTCTGTGCAATTAACAAAATCAAAACCTGCTTCTTCAATTGCCTTTTCCATGCCGGATGCTGTTTGTGTGACAAATTCTCGATTCTTGTCAAAATAGAACATGTCTAAACTCATTGGACTTCTCCTGATTTTATTTCTCCCTGTCAAGGTGACTTTACAGAGAATGTCTCTGATTTGGTGTAATACTACAGAATCTTTGGTTAATGGATAGTATATCAGAAATGTGGTGAAATGAGAAAATCTTTTCTATGTTACATTTGCAAAGTTTTTCGCATGGTGTTGTTCAGAATCGCGAATTATACCCAATTAGCGTGATTCGTCTTGCTAAGTGTGCGGTTAGGAAACCGCACCTACCGTTGGAAAAAGATAAATTCCGTTTATTTGGTATTACACCAGATCAACGGTAAAAATGACTCTTGACATTCCCCGGATTACGCGGAGAGCACAGAGAAGATTGCTGTAATTGAGCGTATAGCTTAAAATACACTGATTATCTGAATAATTCTTCATGCGTGTATCTTATCCGCGTAATCCGTATAATCCGCGTAATCCGCGATTCTGTACGCAAAGAACTTTTCGCACTCTGTAGGAGCGACCGGGAAGTCACTCCTACAGAGCATGTGTATAATTATTTCAATAATTCACCATAATACCTCTGGTAAAAAGGATGTTGTGCATTGAAGCATTTTGAAAATAAATAATGCAACGATCAGCAAAATATTGCGTATTATATTTCGTTGGAAAAACAGATAAAATCCCACATATTTTTTTCAACATACACTATTTCCTAAGCCTATTCAATAGGCATTTATTTTTCATATTTCTCAATTCATAAAAGGAGTAAATTTCAATGGGAAATCCTGTTGTATTTTTTGAAATAGCAGGTACAGATGTCAATAAATTGAATGAATTTTATAGTTCCGTTTTTGGTTGGAAAACTGAAGCTGACCCTCAGAGTGGTACTCGTATGGTAAATAATACATCGGACCAAGGGATACCTGGTCATTTATTTCCATTAACTGACGATATGGGTATAGATAATTATATAACTTTTTATATTCAAGTAGATGATCTTCAAGCATATCTTGATAAAGTAGAAAGCCTTGGAGGGAAAACTTGTATTCCACCGCAGGAAATACCTGGAAATATGGGTTCGTTTGCAATGTTCATGGATCCAAGCAATAACTATATCGGTTTATACCGAATGCCAACCACGTAATAAATACAAAGGAGTCAAAACTAATGGTAAATCCTGTCACAATCTTTGAGATAGCAGGTAAGAAAGAAGATTCTCTATGTGATTTTTATAGTGAATTGTTTAATTGGGACATTGTTCAGGACGAAGACTGTGGTAACACAATTGACACAGGATCAGAGTTAGGAATACAAGGACACATCGTGCAAACAACCGAACAGATGCCATTTACGAACCATGTCACTTTTTACATTTCGGTTGATGATATTAATGCATCAGCGAAAAAGGTAGAAAGTCATGGTGGAAAAGTAATTATGGGGCCGATGCCTGTTCCAGAAGGAGAGGGAACGTTCGCTATGTTCACAGACCCAAGCGGTAACGTTCTCGGCTTGTTCCAGTCATAATCAACTCTTAGTAGTCGTTTCAATTTGCTTGTTGTTAATGCATTGAACGACTACTTACTTCTATTATGATGAAGTTTTACTTAACCCCTCTGTAGGAGATTATGCTATGAACAGTCCAGTCTTGCATTTTGAAATAGGGGGTAAGGATGTCAATGAACTAATTGATTTCTACAGTAGCACATTTTGTTGGAATATCTTTCCATTAAATAACGTTTTTTACATTGCTGATCCCACATCAGACCAAGGTATAGAGGGACATCTGTTTCAGACAACAGATCAGATGGACTATACAAATCTTGTCATCATCTATGTTCAAGTTGATGATATACATTCATGTTTAGAAAAATCGGAATGGTTGGGTGGTAAAATCCTCGTACACCCAGTTGAAATACCTGGAAGTACAAGTCACTATGCAATATTCAGTGACCCGAATGGCAACCGTATTGGACTATTGCAAAGAAGAATATCGGATGTCTGACTTAAATCAATACAGGAATGGAGCAAGTATAAATGGGAAACCCGGTGTTTAATTTTGAAATTGTAGGTCAGGAAAGCAAATCATTAAAAGACTTCTACAGTGCAGTATTTGAATGGGACATCAATGAATATGAAGAGGGTTACTATTGGTTTGAGACCGGTTCTGACGACGATAATGGTATTGAGGGAACTATCTACCCACCCAATGATGATATGAATTTAGTCGAAAACGTGCCTTTCTCTAACAATGTCACCATTTATGTTGCAGTCGCGGATATCATGGCTACCGTTGAGAAACTTGTTGGTCTCGGAGGAAAAGTATTGATGCATCCTACAGTTGTGTCAGATAAAGGTGAGAAAATAGCAATGTTCATCGACCCGAGCGGCAACCGAATCAGCTTGTATCAACAATAACATGCAAATACTATACATTGGATAAGGAGAATATAAATCGTGAGTCATCCAGTTACAAATTTTGAAATCGCGGGAAAGAATGGAGCGGAGTTAAGTACATTTTATAGTAATGTGTTTGATTGGAATATCCAAAATTACCCGGGTGGATTTTATTGCATTCCGGACAATGAAAATGGGATACAAGGCAACATTCAACCAACAAGAAACGGTTCCCCATCTTCAAACTATGTCGCTATTTTTGTACCAGTAGAGAGTCTTAAGGAATCTACGAAAATAGTTCAGAAATTAGGCGGTAAGGTTGTTGTACCCCCTACTTTAATATCTGAAGAAATGGGTTCTTATATGATGTTCAGCGATCCAAGTGGAAATCTTTTGGGTTTATACGAAATTAATAACATCTAAAAATAATACTCTCAGGACTTACGCACCTAACGGTAGGCGGGGAATGCCTAAATGGCATTCATACCCGGGGAATGCCTAAATGGCATTCATACCGTTGATTTCTTGATTTGGTGCTTTGTTGGCGGGGAATGCCTAAATGGCATTCATACCGTTGATTTCTTGATTTGGCGCTGGAAATACAACTATGTTGAAAATTACATCATTTTCAACAGTTTTCATGATTAAATCATGAAAACTGCGTAGGTCCTGACTCTATTTGGAGATATGTTTATGGCAAATCCTGTAATCTTTTTTGAAATAGCTGGTAAAGGTATTGAAAAATTAAGTGAGTTTTACGCTTCAGTTTTCGGTTGGAAAATGAGTCCTGCCCCTGATGGTGTGTTAGGAGTAGACACTGATACAGAGGAAGGCATACAAGGAATCTTACATCCAGTTGAAGATGATTCAGATTATTCAAATCACGTGATGATTTATGTTAGGGTGGATGACCTTGAGACATCCATCAATAACTTAGAGAGGCTTGGTGGAAAAGTGTTTATGAAGCCTCAGGGGTTACCAAACAATATGGGTTCGTTTGCTATTTTTACAGACCCAAGTGGTAACTTTATTGGATTGCATCAAAACCCATAAATTAAATTGTTAAAAGTTTTTTCTTCCGTGCTTGATTTTTATTCTATAAGGAGTATTTTTCTATGGGAAATCCTGTCATGTTTTTTGAAATAGCAGGTAAAAATGGTGAGTCATTACGTGACTTTTATTCTGCTCTGTTTGATGAATGGGCTATACTACCTTTTGGGTGGTCTAAATCGCACTTTCCTAATGATATTTTTGCTATTGATCCAACACCACCACCAATGTCTGATGAAGGGATAAAAGGTCATATATTTCCAATTCCAGACGCTATGAATTTGTCCAATCGTGTCTCAATTTTCATACAAGTTGAGGATATTGAAGAAACACTCAATCAAATTGAGAACAAGGGTGGAAAAATGCTTGTGACAAAACAGGTGCTTCCTGATGGTATGGGAGCCATAGCAATGTTTGCTGATCCGAGCGGGAATATCATCGGTTTATATCAAGTTTAAACGATATTCTTCTATGCAAACCTTAAAGCAATACCAATTCAAAGAAATCTTGTCTCATTAAGGAACTCTACTGTTTAATGGCAGGGGGTTACTCTCTTCGGTAGGAGCGACCTCCCGGTCGCGACCGGGAGGTCGCTCCTACCAGATTTTCGCTGCTAATGAGACATTAGCGCATGAAAATGGTATCATACCGATTCAAATAAATCTTGTCTCATTATGGAATGCTAATGTTTACTGGCAGGGGGTTACTCTCTTCGGTAGGAGCGACCTCCCGGTCGCGACCGTGAGTTCGCTCCTACCAGATTTTCGCTGCTAATGAGACATTATCACATGAAAATGGTATTATGCGGATTTCTTTGTTGCAATTTCCTATGATGTAAACAAGAAAATGAGTTTAACGTTCTAATCTAACACAGCAACGGATGAAGACGATATAAAAAATACATCATTACTAAAAACTTAAGGAGATTTTCTGATGAAGAAATCATACACGGTAATATTTTGTTTATTTCTATTTTCAGCTGCAATTGTTTTGAACGGGTGTGAAGAAACCACATCAGGTGGAAGTGGAGTCACAGATTTAGGACGAGGCGAACCAAAAATTGTCGAATCAGTCACTGCTATTGCAGTCTTTGATGACCGTCCTGACGGTATAACAGATACCATTAGTGCAGAATTTAACGACCAAGTCTATTTATGGATATTATGGGGTAATATTGACGAAACTCACAAAATAAAAGTTTCATGGTTCTCGCCAGAAGACGATTTGGATGATGAACCATTTTGGTCAGAAGAGAGAACTATTTCCTCAACGACAGGTGAAAAAATCACTTGGTTCTATATTGATACACCACGGGGTGGCTTGAGCGGCGACCAATTTCTACCCGGTGAATGGATTGTAGAGGTTTTCCTTGACGATCTATTTGAACGTAGTCATCTGTTTTTCGTTGAGTAGGACGCACTTGCCAATTTAGGGAAGTGTCATTCAAACAAATCTTTATTCCAATCAGTATGGGCAGTACACACGTAATACGAAATGGAATTAGATGTGAACCGCACCAACTGGTTGGATAATAGGGGTGCATACTACTAATTGGATGCAAGCTCTTCACCGACAATGAGTCGGTAAGCTTCTCGGTATTTTTCGCTTGTTTTCGTGATGACATCTGTTGGTAACTGTGGTGCTGGGGGTTGTTTGTTCCAACCGATTTCAGATAGATAATCCCTAACAAACTGTTTATCAAAACTTTGCTGCGGTTTACCGGGTTCATATAGGGCTGCGGGCCAAAAACGTGAAGAGTCTGGTGTAAATACCTCGTCAATGAGTATTATTGATCCGTCCCGTTCTCCAAATTCAAACTTTGTGTCACATAGAATGATACTAGTTTTTTCTGCATGTTGACTTGCAGCACGGAATAGATCAAAACTGATGTTTATGAGTTCATCAGTCAGTTCAGATCCGACCTGATTACGCATCTCGTCTATTGAAATCGGTTCATCATGTTCGCCATGTTCTGCTTTGGTAGTCGGTGTGAACAATAGCTCAGGTAAACGTTCCGATTCTCGTAGTCCTGCTGGTAGTTTTTGCCCACATATTTCACCCGTTTTCTGATACGAACTCCAGCCGGAACCTGCAAGATACCCACGAACAACACATTCAATATCTACACGTTTTGCCTTCTTGACCAACATTGAACGGCCAATTAGGATGTCAGCATCTGTTTGAAGTGCTTTAGGGTATTCTTCAACATCTGTTGAGATAAGATGATTTTCAACTACATCCTTAGTATAATCAAACCAGAAAGTTGACAATCCAGTTAGGACTTTACCTTTATCTGGTATGCCATTAGGCAAAACCACATCAAATGCGGATATACGATCAGTTGACACAATCAAGAATTCATCACCGAGATCGTATAGATCGCGGACCTTCCCACGATGTGCAGCTTCTATGTTTGTTAACTTCGTTGATGTTATAACGTTATTTGACATATTCGTCTCCTAAAAAGAAAGATAGTATTATCTTCAGGACTTACGCAGTCTCAAAGATTATCGATGGATTTGAGAGTTGATATCGCATATAATCATCCAATAAACTTTGTTTAAGTTCATAAATTGTTTTGCCAAGTTTACGCGCAACACGTTTCAAACAGACCCATATTTGAAAACAACAGGCAATATGATTTCTTTGGGCACGCAACTTGCGACATTGACATTTGCCAATACCCGTGACTTGTTTGATCTCACGATGGAGTTGTTCAATCTTCCAACGTATACGACATTCTTGGTGTGCCGCATCCGCATCCGATTGAGATAAATCGTTTGTCACAATATATTCCGTGCGCCCGGTAGAGGAGGCTATCCGGAACAACTTTACTTGATACCCTTTTGGAAACTTCTTGATGTGCACGCTTTTCCCTTGCTGGATTTCTGTCCGGGTCCAAGATAGGTCTTGGACTTGTTGGTGCGGTTGCTCGCCATCCGTATCGTTTACAAGACGATTTCGTTTCAGGGGCACGTAGTAAATCTTAGAAAGTTTTTCAATCGCTTTCATAACTTGCATGGAGGCATACCAAGTATCCATTAGCACCGTCCGAAACGGTATCTGTTTTTTAGAGTACGCGTTGTGCAACATTTCCAGTAAATGGTCTATTTTGGTTTTACCATCATGATCTATGTCATAAATACGGTAATCAATAATCCAATACTCTTCTGTCTTTGGATTGACATAGATACACGTCACAATACCAATGCCTTTAACGACTTTTTTGTCGCTACCACTCCACTGAGAACGGAGGACCTCAATCTCTTTCGCATAGAGTTTAGGTAGCACAACATCGTCAAAAACAATGTAGCCATCATCATCAAACTCAATGTCGTTTTTGACCGAGTTCCAAAGTTCATTCGCGGGGATGTTTTCACCGCTCAGAAACCGATTGATTTGATCGTGGCTCCACTTATCAGTATGGTCTGCCATATAGGTTTGTGTAAAGTTTGTAAAACTTGATAACAAAAATTGACAATAATCTGAATATAAACTTTGTTTCTTTTCGGAAAGTGTAAATGTAATCATAATGGAATAGTATAGCACAAATCTATTATAGTGCGTAAGTCCTGATCTTATTCATCTAATAAATCCTGTAGCACGATTGCAGTTCTATTTGCAGCATCAATCTGTAGTGCTTTTTCTATCTCTTGCATTGCTTTCTGGTTTTCACCGAGATAGAAGTAACACGATGCTTTGAGTGCGAATAATTCGGCATTCGTATAATAATCATGTCGGTATAGGTATTTTGTATCTGCGTTCAGACCGTTATCGATTGCTTTTATCGCATCCCCAAAGTCCGAAGTATCCTTGTATCTCAAATATAACGTATTAGCAAGGCCTATCCAAGCATCAGCATTCGTAGAATCATAACGCACGGCATTTTGGAATGCATCCAGTGCTAAAGAAACTGTCAATGAAAGACTCAGATGACTCCATCCAACCCCATTGTGTGCATCAGCATGTTCAGGATCCGAGTTTAATGCGCGCTCAAAATTTAGCAGTGCTTGTGTAAAATCACCCGAGTTATAAGCAATCCATCCTTGCTGTGTATGAGTGATTGCAGTAGCAGAAACAGTCTCAGAATCGCTTGAACAGCTAAGTATTAAAACAGATAAAATGAGAAACAATATGAATGGATGTCTAAGATTATGGTATTTCATGGCTTCATGTGTTGAATAGGTTGAATTTCTGAACATTCTCATATTGATTTCTTATTCCGATTTTAGCGTTGCCAGTAGTGGACTTCTAAGTGCTAAAGTGACTGCAAATGCATTTGCAATTATACCAAAAACGAAGATGAATAACAAGGTAATCGAGAGCGAATACCAAGGTAATGAGTTAAGATTTCCTTTTAAGCTGAGAATACCTACTAACCCCGCAAAAACTCCAATGAACATACCCGCAGCAAGAAGAAAGAAACTCTCCAAGAACAACATACGTAAGAGTAATTGTCTTCTGAAACCAAACGCACGGAGTGTCGCTAATTCCCCACGACGTTCAATGATATTTCTCAAAAGAACAAGTGCTAATCCGAATGTACCAAGTAGAACACCCAAGCCTCCAAGACTTTGGAAAGTAGAAATATATGTGTTTTCAACCGCACGAAAACTTGCCAGACGGTCTACTGCTAATGTAACATCAAAACCGTAATCACTTAGTGTTTTCTCAAGTATGCTTGATGTGCTTTCTTGATATCCATCAGTAGTTTTGATCAGGAAATATTGATACCCACTTTGACTTGGAAAATACTTTTTAAAATTATCTTCTGATATAATCAGTTGGCTTTGAAATAGGCTATTATTTACTGTATCAAGAAGTAGATGTAAAGGTTTACCTGATTCATCTTGAATCGCATAAGATTCTTCTGGATCATGATGTAAAATCCAACGAAGAGAATTTTCATCACCAATTGCCCGGATTATATCTTCTTCCAATTCATTTTCATCTGCAATGTTTAACCACAACATTTCATCTGACATCGTATCTGGCGCTCCTATGATCTGGGGTTTTTCTGGTTTATATAAATTGAGACAACTGACATCTTCCCCCGGTAGTACTCTAAATGGATATACAGTTGATTCAGACAATATTACTTCATCGTTTTCATCAAAACCGAGTTCTGACCTGCCATCTGGTGAATTCATGTTTTGATGTATAGGTAATGACGATTCTGCGACAAATGTATATTCAGTTTGAGGAACGCCATCATGCCGATTTGCCCCAACTGCCACGATGATACAACAAGCTAAACTTATAGTCATTACACAAGTATTACTCCTTGACGGTTGTCGTGCAGCGTTTTTTAATGACAACTTTACTCTGGTCAACTTCTCGTTTGCTTTTTGGGTATTTATCCATTTTGAAAATATCAACAGACCCATAGCCAATATGACAGAAGTTAACATAAAGAATATAAATAAAGGATTTGTATACAATTCCGCTAACTTAACTGATAGAGTCTTACCTAAAGGGAAGTAAGAAATAGGTAATCCGACTATAATGCCAATACATAGAAATATCATTGCTTTATTTACATTTAAAGTGAGTCTATATTCAGATAGTTTTTTAAAAAAATATAGTAATAAATAAATTGCAGAAATTCCAAATAACACAAAAACAATATTTACAATTTTGCTAATATAGTCTTCTTCAAATAACATATCGCTAAATATAAGACTACAAATTAATCCAGTAAGAAATAGGTATATGAAGAAAAACCTATTTACCTTGGTAGAAGTCTTATCATTCTTTATCAATAGATCTGTCTTCTCAAAGTCAGTTTTACCAGCCAATAACGATACGGTGGACGTTTTACCTAATTTACGAACAGTCATTATAATGGAAAATATAACTACAAGCAGAGAAATAAGCGCACCAAAAACTAAACTCCAACCACTTACATGAAGATTCATAAACGGTGTACCGATAGCAGGTAACCACCATGTCTTCAAACCATAGATCATCAATTGTCCGTAACCTATTGCCAGAATGCAACCGAATAGACTACCAATACCAGCAATGATGATACCTTCTATAAGAAATCGGTGGCGAATTTTTACAAGCGTATAGCCGATAGCCTGCAAAATACCAATTTCACGCGACCTTTGTTCAACACCGATTCTGAACAACATACCAACTAACAATGCAACAGCAATAATGATAAACCCACTCAAACTACCGAATAACATACCGAAATCAGTGGAACCTGTCGACGCGTTGAGTCCATCTGCTTTCGGCGATAGGAAACGAAATCCTATCTGTTCGGGTTTGATCTTCTTGAGAAACTCAGTTTCAAAAAGGTTGCGAGTGTTTTGAAGATTGTTATCCGTCGCAGCATCCATGCGGATTGTAGTGAGATCGCCAAATCTGTTCTGCCAAAGTTCTTTTCCAATTTCTAAGGAAATATACGCTTTCGGTGTTGCTTTGTATTGTTCCCAATAATCATCGTCTTTACTTCGGATTATGGAGTAATCAAACGGAAAAGGTGGCTCCCAATCTGCAATAGTAGCAGTGTCGTGGATACCGGGAAAAGTTGGAATAATGTTCCTGTCTGCCCAGAAACCTTCTATTGGAACAATACCTCCGAGAACAAAGGTGGCATTTTCTGTTTCGTATTCTTCATCTGCACTGACACTGAAATATGATATATAGATTTTATCACCAATTTGTGCACCTAAGTCTTCGGCTGCCCAAGTATTGAGAATGATTTTTGGCAGGTTACCCAACCGTTCTTCTTTATTGGTACTATTGTTGACATCTGAAAACACACTGTCCTCAATAGGTATCGCCAACATTGTGGAGTACGGTATGGTGTTGGTAGAATTTTCGTTATTGTCTTCCACTTGAGATGCTAATGAAATAGTATTGGCAAGATAGGTCAAGGTTGGGAGTGCTGGAATATCGTTCGCTTGGGCAACGGACAACGCAGACTCGGACAACACAGGTTCAACCAAGTATTGATCACTTTGTAGATCAAAATAGTTTTCATACGCATTGATCTTCAATCCAAGTGTCTCAAGAGTGATTGTTAGTGAATCGGATGTAATTGGATTAATATCAGTTGAAAAAACAGCATTGACTTTATTCAACTGACCAAGTTCATTTTGTATTATAGGTAGTGATACGTAGGCATTTAAGGGGAGACTCTGGTGTGGTTGCAGACTAAATCTACCAGCATTTTCAGTCGGAATGATGTCGCTAACGATTAGTCTTATGCGTTGAATAACATCCGTCGCATCCCGATTACCAAGTAGAAACTCAGGATGGATATCAGCAGTTTCCTGAAAACTAACAAAGATCGCATCTCCGACATTTACATTCAATTCCTTTTGTAGAGTCTGGTTGATAACAACATCAGCGAAAGGTTGATCTGATGATTGATTCCAATTAGGTATATCTCCATTATCCCAAAGTTCAAAGAAGGAATTCTCTACACCGCAAATGTTGACTGTTGAAGCACGGTTTTCTGTTTGTGGTACAACAACTGAACCGTTGGTAAGAATTGCTGAAACTTTGTTCTCATGACTGATTATCTCTGGTGAAAAAAAACGATCAGATATGATCGCATGTTCAATGTTACCAAGACGTTCCAGTGTAATATCTTGCAAACTGCCCCGCATTGAATCCCCTACAATCAATGCACCAGCAAGCACACCAGTTGCAACGGCAGTACAAAGCGCAACGGTAAGGTGAATTTGCCAGAAATGTTTTGCAGATGACCATAGTGTCCGCATAATTGTCAAAATCCGATCTCAATCTCTTTCTTTAACTCTGGTTTTCGTTAGCATTGACAATACTACAAACGCCATCAGAAAGTCTTAGATGGTTATCAAAACGGGAAGCTAAATCAAGATTGTGGGTCACAACTATTAAGATATTTTCTTCTGTATTGTGTATCTCAAAGAGTAAATCTACAATATTACCAGCAGTCGTCGAATCTAAATTTCCAGTTGGTTCGTCACAGAGAAGAATACTGGGTTTGTTGATAAGCGCGCGAGCAATCGCAACTCGTTGACGTTCTCCACCTGAGAGTTCGGCAGGACGGTGTGATATTCTATCCTTCAAACCTACCCGATCAAGCAGTTCATGTGCTTGATCTTTATGGTCCGGTTTCTGTTTGAATGCAAGAGTAGGAATGAGTACATTTTCAATTACAGAGTATTGTGGAAGAAGGTGGTGATCTTGAAAGACAAAACCGATTGCTGAGTTGCGGTACTGTGCAAGTTCTGGTTCGGTGAGTGTAAATGGATTTATTCCGTTAATATCCACATGTCCATCTGTAGGTTTCTCTAAAGTTCCAATGATGTGTAGAAGTGTACTTTTGCCAGAACCAGATGGACCCGTAACTGCAATTGCAGTACCATCCGAAAAACTAAAAGATATATCTCGTAAGACTTGAATAGTTCCGAAGTCCTTGGTAAGTTGTGATACTTTTAGTGAATGCGGATTATTTTCAAATTCATTCATTCTGTTACTATCTGAGATACGATAAAGTCAGGTATTGGAATTGAGCGTATTTTTTCACCTGGGTTTGTAATGCAGCAGACTGTTGTGAGCTGTCCGCGTGCAACATCAATTTCATTGTGCATGAATTGAAATTGATAGGTTAGTGATTTTGTGCCCTTCTTAGAAATCCACAACAGAATATCTACTTCATCCTCAAAACGTAGTGGACTAAGATATTCACATGAAGCGGTAACACGGGGCCACCCAATCTTATTACCATCCCATTCAGTAACTACACTCGTTCCAAGGCTACGAAGGAATTCGTGTTCAACCGTTTCCATAAAGACAAAAAACCTTGTGAAATGGACAATCCCCGCCATATCCGTATCCACAAACTCAATTTTACGTTTAGTTCGGAACTCAGTTCGCATAATTTCAGTGTTAATCAGTTAGTTTTTTGGATATTCTGGTACTTCCTCGTAACGACTCCAAGTTTCTGAATATATTCTCCAATATCCATCTGCAGGATCAATCATTAAGTTCAACTTCTTTGTTCCATAGTCTGAATACGCAGGACGACTTCCGGACGCGGGTGTGCCTTTGAATTTTTGCATGAAACTCACATCCGCGACTGCATTATCTCCATTAATAACGAGATTAGAAATCACAACCTGAATATCAGCATAATGAACATTCAACTTTTTCATTTTCTGTTTCAGTTGATCTTTGCGCAAGAAGGTAGATGTTTCAGTTCCATTTCTCACAGTAACTCGTGTGATTAATGCTCTGTCTGCATAAATTGACATGTAAGTATCTATGTCCTTGTCTTCCCATGCTTTTTGCCATTTTCCCAAAATTTGACTGACTTTGAGTTGTGTATCAAGAGGTGCATTTCCATCAAAGATATTTGAAACCGACTCTTCAGGAATTATCTCCTCTGGCAACTGGTCTGATTGAGAAATAGGTTCATCAGAAATATAATCTCCTCCAACTACATCATTGATGAGTTTCCATTTTCTAACAAAAAAACCTTTCTTTTCAATAGTTAGTGTGCGTGTGTGGGTTTCAATGTAAGTACCAGCACTACTGATTGAAACACTGATATTATTCACCACATGTCGCGTTTTGGAATATGTTACCGGAGTATATGAAGCTTCACTTAGGTCAACAACTAAGTCTTGAGATAATTGTAGCAAAGCTAACTGGTAATTACTGTTATGTTTTTTTCTTGCAGATTTGTCCCAAAGCGATTCATACTTTTTCTTATTTTGGGATTCAAGGATTTCTTTCCATTCCAATACAACATCTGCGACAGGACTATCTACAGTCGTATCGGGATCGGTCAACGAATCTTCTGCAAATGTTGTTAGGTCTGAAGAAATATCTTCACTGACAACTTCATCTCTGATGAGTTTCCAACGCTGTTGTATCAGTCCAGTTTTTGCAATAATAAGTGATCTTGACTGTACTAAAGGTTCTCCTGGCGCATTTATTAAGATGGGGATATTCTCAATTCGCAAATAATGTGGGTCCTGAGGATCCTTACGAGTTCTTTTTTCAGCCAGTCTTATATCAACATCAATTTGCATGTCTTGAATAAAAAGCTGCGCGGTATCTTGATAACCGGAATTAGTCTTATTACTTGCATTTTTACCCCAGAGTAAATCATATTTTTTTATATCGCCTGATTCAAGTGCACTTTTCCATTTCACTAAAAACGCTACAGGTGTTTCACTTGACCTTGAGAACCATATAATACCAACAATAAGGATAACAATAACACTAACTATTGCACCCCATTTCAGATTGTCTGATAAAGAAAAGGAACTTTTTGAGTCATTAATTGCAGTGTTTTGAAAGTCATTCATCAACCCTTCTCCTTATAATTTCGGTATATTTTCGTATATTTGCCAAGTTTCACGGTATATTTTCCAAGTACCTTGAATTTGATGCATCCAAACTTCGCGAATCCAGATATTATATAATGCAGTATCATCCTCTGTTTCTGCTGGAGGTGAAACCAACCGACTCAAACGATAGATACCGATGACACTCTCTTGCTCAACCTCAAAAGATTTGTCAGACGTTGACCATCCTTGAGCATTCATCTCACGTAGTTTGGTTTCAACTTTCGTTTTATCAAGTGAAGTTTTATGTTCTTTGCTCTCTTTTATTATAATCTGATTTAATTCTGACGTCGCTGTATAGAGTGCAAAGTGTCCTTTAAGATTCTTGCTATTCCATGCCTTGTGCCAATTCGTGAGTGCGGCTTTACCCGCATTTATTTGTTGGGTGGAAAGCGATGTGCGTCCTGTTCTTTTCGGTTTGTCATTTTCAAGTTGACGGACATAAGCACGGGCTTTCTCTTCCTGTTTGCGGATAAATTCTGCGTGGTCAGCTGCAACGTTACGTTTCTTGGCTTCTGCAAGCATGTCGGTATATATTTTTGCTTGTTCACGTAGCTGTTTTTTCAGAGATTCTGTTTCAGCAATAGCAGCGCGTTTTTGGCGACTTTCTGTTTTCGCCATCGCTTCTGCTGCATCAATTTTCTTTGAAAAATTCTTTATTTGCGTTCCAAAATTAATGACTTCAGTTTCAGATCGAGAGGCTTGTGCTTGAATAGATTTTAATGTTTCCTTAAGTTCCGCAATCTTTTGTTCATGAACTTTCTTAGTATTACCTATTTCTTTTTTCTCAGTTTCAAGCGTCTGTATATTCTGTTTTAGTTGTTGTTCAGTCTCACTAAATTGCTGCAGTTTCGTATCTAAATCAGTTAGTTTCTTTTCACTTGATTTAAGTTGTTTTTGCAGTTCTGTGATGAGCGCATCCTTTCCAATAATATTTGCATTATGTTCAGCATTCATCTTGTTTTGTTCCGCTTTTCTCCGAGCAATTTCTGCTTTTGTAATAGCGCGGTTGGCAAAATTGATAACGTCAAATCCGTTCTTGTTTTTTAATTCATCTTTCGCCTTTTCAAGATAAGTTTCTGCTTCTTCAAAATCCTCAAACGCAAGGGATGCTGCACCTGCATCTCGTGCTGACTGAATAGTCATCTCAGCTTGCAAAATCAGACTATCAACATCTTTGGACTCAATATTACCGAGTTTAGTACCACATGCTGTCAGAAAAATCGGCAATATAAGTACTAAAACAACGAATATATGATATAAGAGACAATTTAATTGAGTTTTCTTGTTACTTTTCCCATTGATGTGTATTCCCTTCATCACTTTGACTCCTTCAAAATAATTTTACTTTTTAATAGAATAAACGTGTTTAACGATCATGACTTACGCAAAAACTGTAGGCGGTGAATGTCTAAATGGCATACATACCCGGTGAATGCCTAAATGGCATTCATACCGTTGATTTCTTGATTTCTTGATTTCTTGATTTGGTGCTTTGTAAGCGCGCTGGAAACCCAAAAAAACGCTGATAATTGCATTATTTTCATCATAATTCTTGATTAAATCAATAAAACTGCATAAGTCCTGACGATATAAGAAGTAATTTGGATATATTAATCCCATTCAAAAATGGATAAAGAAAGAACAGGTGGTTGGGACGCTCCTGTTTTCATCTGTAACAGTGCTTCTTTAATTGCTGAAGCACGAGTTTTTCCAACGCCATCAACATACTGTAATGTATCAATAGATGCGGTGATGATAGATTCCAATTTCTTGAATCTCTGGACGATGTTTTCAACAATATTCATGGGAATACGGGGTATTTGACTCAACATCCGATATCCACGTGGTTCCAACGGTTCAACATACCTATAAACATCCTGAGGGTAACCGAGTGCTACACTAATATTGCTTTCTGTAGCTAAGTTTACTGCATCTAATCCCAGGATGTTCTCATAAGCTTGAAATTCGTCCTTTTCTTCTTCCCTATAATAATCCTTTATAATGAGTTGTGCTCTTTCAATTTCTGTTGTTAATTCAGAGGGAATCAACTGCAATGATTGTGCTTCTGTTCCAAGCTCAATCCGGTATCTGTTTAATTCGTACTCAGTTCTTCGTACTCGCTCACAAACTTGGATGGCAGTTATGACGTTTGACAAAGTTACCGTTCCACTCAGTTCTGCCCAGTTTAATGCCGCTAATGCGTTTTGCATTGTTTTAACATATTGGTTAATCGCAAGCATCGCCTGATTTGCGCCAGAAATAAGAATAGGTCGATCACGGAACAAGTAGTGTTGATGTCTTCTATACAATGTGAGTGTATTGCGTCTTCGTGATACAGCTAACACCACATTTCCAGTTTCTTTAGCGAATTTTTCTGCTGCGCGATGACGCAATCCCGTTTCTTTTGAGGCAATGGAAGGACTTATTCTTAGTGTAACATTGGCACGTACTATGCGTTTCATATCAGTAGAAAGAATGATTGCTCCATCCATTTTTGCCAATTCTGACAGACGCATCGGGGTATAAGGACAATTTATGCGAAAACCACCTTCAGTCAAATTTAAAAGTTCAGGAGAATCCCCGATTACTATCAACCCGCCTGTATTCGCTTGGATGATATAATCAATACCTTCCCTTAGAGAGGTACCTGGTGACAGTAATTTCAATGTTGAAACTAATTCACGTTCCCTTTGATTTTTAGCAAATATTTGTTGCACTACTCTCACCTTTCATTATAAATTAAGTATAACATATCAAAGTTATCAAAATCAAGGTTATCAATCAAGACATCTGAAATTTAGTTATATTCTACCTGAAGAGATTTTAAATGATACAAATGTTAATAAATATTTCACTTGACTTCATTTGCAAATGCATGTATCATGATTTAGGAAATATTTAGTACCCCGATACAAAATTGTAATTTTTCCCTAAGGCTATTTAAAGCGGCTTATTAAAAGAGGCTTAATTAAAACATGGCTTTGCTTTATTGAAAAATTCTAATTCCACGAAAATAGTTCGAAACTAAAAAACGAGGTTAAATGCAGTTTAGTTTACTCAGTGCCACCACATCCGCATTGTTTTCAAGTACTGACCATGATTTACCAATTGTAACGCTTAAAACCGATAAAGGAAACGTATTAATTGAACTTTATCCTGACGTAGCACCAGAAACAGTAGCGAATTTTATTAATTTGATTGAAGCAGAATTTTACGATGGACTATCATTTCACAGGTATGTCAAAAAGTTCGTTATTCAAGGTGGAGACCCAGATGGAAATGGAACAGGTGGACCGGGATGGACAATCTATGGAGAATTTCAGGACACAAAACTACGAGAAAAGATGCCAAATCATCAAAAAGGTGTCGTTGCAATGGCAAGGAAACCATCACCCAATTCTGCTGGTAGTCAATTTTATATATGTCTAAGTGAAGATGAAAGCATATACACACATCTAAATGGTAATTACACAACATTTGGACGGGTAATTGAAGGTCTTGATGTTGTAGATGCACTGCGAGAAAGAGATGTCATTAGGGAAGTTTCACTTACACTATCTCCTGAAAACCGTACAGTCTGACTTTCAAAAATTAACATAAAAAGGATCTCTCTTATATGGAAGAATGGAAACAATTAGTTAGGGATACTGTTAATACACCAGAGAAACTTGCTGCCGCATTAGACATTGATGTTGAAGAAATGCGGAGAATACACAAAGAATTCCCCATCCGAATCAATCCGTACTACCTAAGTCTTATAGAAAAACCGGGGGATCCCATTTGGAAGCAGGTCGTGCCAGATACCCATGAACTCATCAGTACGGGTGTGGAAGATCCACTCCATGAAGAAGACGACAGCGAAGTCCCCAACGTTACACATCGCTATCCAGATCGCGCACTTTTCTATGTAAACTATATGTGTCCAATCTACTGTCGTTTCTGCACACGCAAACGTAAAGTTGGAGATCCTCACTCTATCTCTGAAAACAATATAGAAATCGGGCTTGCATACATTCGTGAACACACAGAGATTCGAGATGTCATTATTTCTGGTGGTGATCCACTGATGTTGACTGATAAGAAAATTGACATGATCATCAAAGGACTTCGGGAAATTAATCACATAGAGATTATACGAATAGGAACACGTGTACCAGTAACATTACCGCAACGGATTACACCTGAATTATGTGCAATACTGAAACAGTACCATCCTTTCTATATTAATACACACTTTAACCATCCTCGGGAAATTACTCCTGAAACTGAAAAAGCATGTGGTATGTTAGCAGATGCTGGAATTCCACTCGGTAATCAGGCAGTACTTCTCAAAGGTGTGAATGACGACCCTGAAATTATGGCGGAGTTGATGAAAGGCTTACTCCGCATTCGGGTAAAACCTTACTATATTTATCAAGCTGATCTTGTCGTGGGAACAGATCATTTTAGGACAGCGGTAAAGACTGGATTGGAAATAGTTGCTGCCTTGCGTGGACATATATCCGGACTTGGCGTGCCACACTATGTGATCGATGCACCAGGTGGCGGTGGAAAAATCTCACTTAGTCCTGATCCTATTGTTGCATTTGATGACGACGAAATCAAACTCAGAAACTATGAAGGGAATGTCTATAGTTATCCGAGTACTCCGTTTTTTGATGCTGACTGGTAATTTTTAAGTTTTTGCCTTTTTAACGGGAAATGGCATTCCCCGCCTACCGTGTGAGAAATATTTATTTCCGAATTAATAAATTAATCTTCATAACATCTGTGCTATAACATCCCCGGTAGGTGTGGTTTCGTAACCAATGCAGAATACCACTCGCGTTTTCTGCATAATACCATTTCAAATAAATCTTGTCTCATTAAGGAATTCTAATGTTTACTGGCAGGGGGTTACTCTCTTCGGTAGGAGCGACCTCCCGGTCGCGACCGGGAGGTCGCTCCTACCAGATTTCCACTGCTAATGAGACATTATCACATGAAAATGGTATTATACCAATTCTAATAAATCTTGTCTCATTAAGGAATTCTACTGTTTACTGGCAGGGGGTTACTCTCTTCGGTAGGAGCGACCTCACGGTCGCGACCGGGAGGTCGCTCCTACCAGATTTCCGCTGCTAATGAGATATTATCACATGAAAATGGTATTAGTCCACATCGCCGCTCCAGCGGAGCGGTAAGTGGGAACCGTAACATAGCACTCCGCTGGAGGGCACGAATGCGGATATTCCGTTTTCTATAAACATAGCACTCCGCTGGAGTGCAGCCTTTTCTCCAGTTTCACGAAAATACGAAATAGGTGCGGTTTCCTAACCGAACCATAAGCGTCAATTTTAGGATTTTGACCTCTTGTGGGAGGGGTTTTCAACCCCGCCATAAGTCAAACGCGCTTCTGGCGTTGATTTGGATTTTATGTACACCTTCTCTCAATTAGTTTCTATCTGGATATTTTCAAATCAATCATTGCCAGAATAAATACAATACAAATATGAAACCAAAATAAAGTAAAATACGTGAATTCATTCGTAAGGTTAACATCCTACAAAAATATTAAATTAACTGATATTTCTCAAATGGCTTATATGTCAATATAGACAAGGGTTCTCTTGAATTGCGGACATGAAAATGCTATCTGAAAATCGGATATGATTTATGATTATCTATTAATTTTCAATCCAAATAGTACTGCATTGTCAATTAGAGTGGTCATAAATACACAAAAATCAAGCAAAACCATCTAAGATAAAGAGCATTTTCATGTTGTTATACGTTCTTAGTGTTGATAGTTAGTGGGTTTCTGACGATTTTGAAAAATATCATACATGTTAATCCTTCACCGTTTCAGGCGGCTTTGGTGGTGTATAACGTTGCGATTTTCGTTGTGAACTGTGCATCCCGAACAACTCTCCTATCATTTTGGCAACCTCCGGATCATCTTTTTGCATCTTCCTGAAACCCTCTACCATTCCGTACCGTTCCAGAGTTGCCATCGCCTTATCAAAACGCTGCGGGGTCAATACTTCTACCTCAAACTGTCTTCGAAATTCCTTCTCAAAATCTACTTCGGAAGGCACTACTATTCCTTCTTGTGTAAGAAATTTTGCAAGTTCTGTCTCAAATGCAGCCTGAAGCTCAGCATCGTTTTTCGTCAACATTTCATGGAATTTTTCCTCTGCCTGTCTAATCTTTTCCTCTGCCTGTCTAATCTTTTCCATTTCTGCTTGTGTTGGCTTCAACCGATCTAGTGTATTGTCTTCGGGTAGTTCGTCCGGAACCATATCAGGAATGATGTCACCTTGGTTTGCTTTTTCCACCGCATCGGCCGGAATCTTAGGTGTGTTAACAGAAAACTTATCGTTAATAGCCTCTACCAGTTTAGCGGGCGGTTCCCAACCTTTTGGGAGATTCTTCTCCCAACCGGGCGGTGGAGGACCCGCCTTGTCAATAATAGTCTCCCATCTAAGTGGTGAAGGTTTTTCGTTGAGAAAGGTTCCACTTTCGTCATCAATAAAAATAACTTCTAATCCTTCAGGGTGTATACCTTTAAACATCAAATCTCGTGCTTCTCGGACAGTGAGTTGAACTCCTAAACTCATAAACCCACTATCAGATTGATCGATGTAAATAGTATTTCCATCAAATGGTAAAAAGACTGAATCATTATGCCCCATAAAAGTCCCACCACTAAGGTTGGGAACAACTCTTCTCGCCTCGTTATATTGTTGAACTTCCCATATCTGTCTATCAATATAATTATTTTTAAAGGATTCCCAATCTGAGGCTGGTGCAATACCGAAGTTCCCTGATTGCCAAGCTTCTGGATTGTTTTCTCTACCCATTAGTCCCCTCCGAGCATTCATATACTTTGAATAATCGCCGTAGTGTTCAAAGGTAGCACCTTTCTCCAATAACATCGCAATCCACTTGGCACGCGGATATTTGGCATCCAGTTCATCATCATAATCATGTTGATGATTTTCAAGCCCGTCGAAAGCTTCCATGATCGACTGTGCTGTTTGAGGCCAAGGACCCTCGTATTTTTTCGGCATGTTTTGTTCATATTCAAATTGAAAGACCTTTCCCATTACCAGAGGCGGTTCGCCGAGAATCTCTTTTAGGCCAGCAGCATCTGCTTTTAACTCAGTTTGCATCTTTTCGCGAATCTCAGTAATATCTTCATTAGGTATCACTATGTTGCTTCGCTTCGCTGTGGCTAACTTCTGTTTTATTGAGAAGTCAACCTGCTTTTCTACCCAAACGTCCCAACTATCCTTAAATATCAACTTGCGCACTATTATCACAGAGAATATAGAGATCCCCACAATTGCTAAAAGTGTTATCACGACCAATTTTTGTCTAGACATGTATTTGCCTCCTATGTGGGTTTGTGGGAATGTCTTGGACTTGCCCCGAGATGCTTTTGCAACTATGAGGATGATCCACAAGGACATCCATCAAGATAAACCTTAATCGCCCGAAAATTGGGAATATGGGCAACCTTTGCTTCAGCCTCCTTCCCTTGCCAGGGCCATCCCCAACTAAACAACGAAGCGACAGCATTAGTCGTATCCAATACCTTCTGTCCATTTTGCAACACTACCTCAGCAGAAATCTTCTTGTTAAGAGAGTTTTTAACAGGATCTACACAGACATACAACGAAGCATCAGCGGTGACAGTAAATCCAACTGGATGGTTCTGAGGATCACCATTATCAATTTTTGCCTTAGACGAAGCAAAAAACATATTGGCAGCACCAGCGGTGCGGAATGTGTATAGAAACGTAAATGAACCGCGTAACCAAGCACCAGCGGTGGCAGCATGCGCGTATGGCATGCTGCATAAGGTTTATAAATATGAAAATAGATGTCCGAGTCGCTGATCAATTCTTAAAACTGTCCAAACTATAGTATATATTAGTGGTTTTTACACAACTTCTGAATCGTATAATTTGCTACTAACTTTAAAACATGATAGCATTTTGCAAAAATAAAATCATGTTATTTTGTGTCTTATGAAGAGGCATTCAATTGTTGATGTTTGCTCCTAAGAGTGTTATTGCTTCTTTAGTGGTTGACTCGCTAAGATATTATGGTATAATTCTTCTATCTATTGAATTCATAAAATGGAGAGGAGAATTGAGAACAGACTAAGGGTCGCATTCCGTAATGCACACATCACATGAGGTATGTTGCCACTCCGCACTTGAGACGCATCC
This sequence comes from Candidatus Poribacteria bacterium, assembly GCA_963663765.2. Taxonomy (GTDB): domain Bacteria; phylum Poribacteria; class WGA-4E; order WGA-4E; family WGA-3G; genus MSPOR6. The sequence continues at coordinate 131,779 of CAXXUA010000006.1, forward strand.
TCACCAAGAAGTCATGCTATATCTGATATATACAGAATATGCACAAACTAATATCGACAATTGAATGCCTCTGGCCTATTGATTTAGGAGTTTTTTTTTCTGATGAATTCTGATACAATAATCAGATAAGTTGAACACCAGAAAAAACAACTCTTTTTTCTGGTTCATTTAGAGGGTTGACAACCCCTAATACTTATCAATATTGTATCATATTTTGTAATTAATACAAGCGGTAAATCCATTCTATAGTACAGGCTTATAGCAGTTTTATTGAATCCCAAAACGACTAATTCCCAAAATAAATGAAGAAACAAATTATTATAGGTATTTTTCTTATTATCCCAACGCACCACATAAAAAAGGAGTATTCAAATGAAAAGCGTATTAAGTGTTATAATTGTTCTGATTGTTTGCACAGCAGTTATTGGTGGCGTGATGTTATGGCGACAGTATAGTTTCATTCCTACCATTACCTTGGTAACACCCGAAACAGACGACACCAACGGCAAAAATACTATCCAAGAAATAACAAAGTCTTCGGGTAAGTATAACACTTCACAAAAATCTGATGTCGCGGATTTTCCCTTAGCACCTATAGCAAAACAGACTGATGATGAACACACCGGTAATATAAAAAATCCCAGTGACGCTACAGTCAAAAAAGTGAAGGGTAAGATGATGTCTAAACGAGCAGCAGAAAAAGTTGCGATAGACGAAGCGAGAAAAAAGAAATCGGCAGCATTAGAAGCAGAAAGTGCTGAAATTGAGAAATTAGTTGCAGACGCGCTCATTAGTGCCGAGAGATTTGAAAGTATTCTGTCTCCTATATTCAACAAAGGCGAAGTAAAATTTTCCGAATCAGAGTTCAAAACTATGGTCAATCAGATCGCACCGACTCTCGTCCACCAACTCAACGCTCTCTCAGCTGACGAACAATACGAAGTCATAAATGAAGTATTTTCTATGGCTGAATTAGCCATAGAAGAGGAGGAAGCCGCAAAACATACACTTCTACAAAACCTTCAGAAACATGGATTTGAAAAAAAGTTTTAGATAACGTATGCGGTACTTTTCTTGGTCGTTGAACAGGTTTCGTCACAGCATAGAGAAATATCATCTTTAGACTATTTCCAACAGTCTAAATTAGTACCTAAGAGTGTTTCAAGTTCCCGAATTTCAGACTTGTAGAGATCTTTTAGAAACTGTCGAGTTTCATCTTTCATTTGAGGTGGAAGTTTCTTACCGAACAGCCGCTTAATTCCAAGTTTTTTTGACCAACTGACTATACAATCTAAGCGCATATCCTTAAGCCACCAAGCGATTTTGTCAAAGAAAAGCTACGCGGCGTGTGCCTTGGGAATACCAGTTGCTGCGACTTTTGCGGCGCCGGCTGTTGATGGGAAACGTTCTACGTCAATGTTGAGGAAATTCGCTACTATCTCTTTTGTCTCTGAAATAGATGAGGCAATCGTCTGTTCATAGATAATTATCAGAATCTGATCCCTTTCAAAATGGCGAAAACATTTCTTTAATCGCTCACTGTAAAAACTATGCTGGATAATTATTGGGTATTGAGACATACATCTTTTGAAGGTTCCGAAATAATTACCGTCTCGCACCAAAATTCCGTAGTGTGAATATGTCCTAAAGGAATTCTACTGTTTACTGGCAGGGGGTTACTCTCTTCGGTAGGAGCGCCCGTGTGGTCGCGACCGTGTGGTCGCGACCGTGTGGTCGCGACCGTGTGGTCGCTCCTATCAGATTTCCGCTGCTAATGAGACATTATCACATGAAAATGGTATTAGTCCACATCGCCGCTCCAGCGGAGCGGTAAGTGGGAACCGTAACATAGCACTCCGCTGGAGGGCACGAATGCGGATATTCCGTTTTCTATAAACATAGCACTCCGCTGGAGGGCAGCCTTTTCTCCAGTTTCACGAAAATACGAAATAGGTGCGGTTTCCTAACCGTACCATAAGCGTCAATTTTAGGATTTAGACCTCTTGTGGGAGGGATTTTCAACCCCGCCATAAGTCAAACGCACTTCTGCCGTTGATTTGGATTTTATGTACACCTTCTCTCAAATAGTTTCTATCTGGATATTTTCAAATCAATCATTGTCAGAATAAATACAATACAAATATGAAACCAAAATAAAGTAAAATACGTGAATTCATTCGTAAGGTTAACATCCTACAAAAACATAAAATAAACATTTTTAGGAGTATCTAATGTCATTAAATCCATACTTAACCTTTAATGGTGTATGTCAAGAAGCGTTTGAATTCTATCGTTCGGTTTTCGGGGGTGAGTTCATAACCTCTCAAACATTTCGTGAGGCACCGGAGGACCTGGGTATTGCAGAAGATGATCTTGACCGAATTATGCATGTTTCTCTTCCAATCGGTGACAGTGTGTTGATGGGAAGCGACTCATGCACCTCTTTTGGTCCACCACGAATCATGGGGAACAATTTTTCTCTCTGCTTTAATGCAAACAGCAGAACACACGCAGATGAAGTGTTTGCCAAAATATCAAACGGTGGAAAAGTGATGATGCCGATGCAGGATACGTTCTGGGGTTCGTACTACGGGAAATGTACTGACAAATTCGGAATTACCTGGGATATTTTGTCTGATCACGCTAAGGAATAACTGCTTGAATTCTTAAATCGACACTTTCATACAAGGTAGGCGAGGTTCCTAACCTCGCCAATTACATAGTTTTCAATTATAGTGAAATCTATAACACGAAAGTTATGTACAGATATGTTCGCTAACACATCATTCGACTTGCTGTCCCAAAGCAGAACGGTAAGCTTTTACTGCATTTACCAAACCGATATACAACGCATCTGCCATCAAATGATGTCCAATGGATACCTCAAGCAATCCCGGTAGTTGTTGCATTAAAGGTAGATTGTCAAGATTTAAATCATGTCCTGCGTTCGTACCTAAACCCAATTCAAGAGCCTTTTCACCTGCTTTTCTCAACAATGTAAACTCTCTTTCAATATCAGCATCTGTCTCTGCCATAGCGTAAGGTTCTGTATAAAGTTCAATTCTATCCGCTCCAATATCAACCGACCGTTCAATCTGTTCCAAGTCGGTTCCACTAAACAAACTCACACGAATCCCCACATCACGTAGTGAAGTTATCACCGGTTTCAGCATATCACCATCCTGTTGTATATTCCAAACAGTATGGCTTGTGATTTCTCCAGAAACCACAGGGACGAGTGTACACTGCGTAGGCTGGACTTCTAACACCATGTCGAGAAGGTCTGGACGCGGATCACCTTCAATATTATACTCAATCTCAGCATCCAGTTGTGAGTTGATTTCTTTTAAATGCTGTGCTATTTCATACACATCCGAAGGTTTGATATGCCGTTGGTCCTCACGGGGATGCACGGTAATGCCTTGTACCCCTGCATCTATGCAAGTATCCACAGCAGTTAGCACATTGGGTATATCACCCCCTCTGGAATTTCGCAGTGTTGCAACTTTGTTGACATTCACGCTCAAACAGATCATCTTTCCTCCTTATAATTCAATCAGGCTTATACCAATTCAAATAAATCTTGTCTCATTATGGATTTCTACTGTTTACTGCCAGGGGGTTACTCTCTTCGGTAGGAGCGACCTCACGGTCGCGACCGGGAGGGCGCTCCTACCAGATTTCCGCTGCTAATGAGACATTATCCCATGAAACTGGTATTATACCAATTCAAATAAATCTTGTCTCATTATGGATTTCTACTGTTTACTGGCAGGGGGTTACTCTCTGCGGTAGGAGCGACCCCACGGTCGCGACCGGGAGGGCGCTCCTACCAGATTTCCGCTGCTAATGAGACATTATCCCATGAAAATGGTATTACTTAAAAAAGGTAGGTTGTGAATGCCCTAAGGCATTCATCCCGTAGATTTCTTGATTTACTGATCACGACTAAAAGGTCGTTCCTACATGTTAAGTATGTAATTATTTCCAAAATCAACTATATAAGAAACATACTAATCCAGTGTCAAAGGTATATCTAATGTCTCAGGCAGCAAGCACGATGTTTCGTTACACGCTTGGTAGTTTAGCTTCAATACGATCTGTTTCTCTTTCTTGACATTTGCATTGGTTTTCTGTTTTAACTTCACTGAGATCGTAATGGTCTTATCATATACCTTCAAAGTCTCATCACTGAACTCAAACTGAACCGACTTACCTATCGGATACTTCACTTCAGCAATCTCAAGCGGTGCGTCTTCTGCAACGGTGACGGTAGTAGGAATTAGGTTAACTTGACTTGCAGGATTAGCATTTATATGCCAACCATCAGCGACTTTTACTTTTAATTCCACCTGAATCGGCATGCTCCCTTTAGCTGATATTATATTTGCATTTGCGGTTACATGTGATTGCTTTGATACTTTCTCATCCATATCCAAATTAATGTAACCAATAAATGCATAAAGCATGTGGATAAAAGAAGATGGAGTTTCTTTCATCCCTTGTGCAAAACTCCGAAGTGTCTTTTCCACATAAGGTTTATAGTCTGTATCTACTTCACTTTCCATCAACATCAAGAGATTATTGACAGCCACTGCATTTCCCGAAGGAATAGCAGTGTCATGCGGTTTTTTTGTACGGACGATCAGCTGCTTTGCATCTGTCCTTAGTATAAAAGAAACCACCATGCTTTTCGTCCCAAAAGAGTTCAATCATCTTATCCGTAAGTGTTTTTGCTTGGTTCAACCATGTTTTGTTCCCAGTTGCGTTATATATTCCTAACAGACCACGTACGAAAAACGCGTAATCATCAAGAAATGCATCATATTTCACTACACCCGCAGTCAAACTATGCCATAACTCACCATTCGGTTGCATCATTCTGTTAAGGATAAAATGTGCAGCTTCTGATGCTGTGGTCAAATACTTTTCCTCACCTAATACCTCATATCCATAAGCAAGTGCATCTATCATCAGACCGTTCCAACTGACAATCACTTTCGTATCAAGCAACGGACGTTCACGTTCATACCGCGCAGCCAACAGTTCTTCACGCGCAGATTTCATTGTGTTGAGTCTTGTTTCAACCTTGTTACCTTCCGGCACGTAGATTATATTCTTACCTTCAAAATTTGGACCCTTTTCTATACCGTAAATTGTAGCAAAAGTCTTGTAGACATCTTTAGATAACACATCTTTTATTTCATCCGCTGTCCAAACATAATACTTGCCTTCCTCTGCATCTGTTTCTGCATCCAGCGCAGAATAGAAACCACCTTCAGCAGAAGTCATCTCTCGTGCAACAAAACTGAATATCTCCTCGGCAATGCGTCTGCACCGCTGTTTCTTGCTCATCTGGTACGTTTGAAGATAAATCTTAGACAATTGCGCATTGTCATATAGCATCTTCTCAAAGTGCGGGACAAGCCACTTCGCATCTACCGAATATCTATGAAAACCACCACCAATTTGGTCATAAATCCCGCCATACGCCATCATATCCAATGTGTGCATCACCATCTTCAACAGGGATTCGTCTACTAGCGGTTTCTCATTCTGCTGAGTCGTATCCAACTTCTTCTTCTTTAATCTGTCATCAGATTGACCAGATTGCCTTTGATATTCTCGCAACAAGAACTCCAGATTAGCAGGACTCGGAAATTTAGGCGCTGTGTCAAATCCACCATAAGCATGACTGTAACTGGATTTAAGATACGCAACTGCAGCAGTTATAACTGAGGAATCAAGCTGCTTTGTAGCAAGATAAGTGAAACCTTTACTTGAAACCATTTCAATAAATCCTGTCAGTTGATTCTCTGCTTCTACCACTTCTGCTTCACGTGTAACCCATGCTTCATGCACCGCATTTAAGACAGTTGGAAATCCAGGTCTATTCGGCATATCAGTCGGCGGGAAATATGTACCAGCATAAAACGGTTTAAGGTCAGGCGTAAGAAATACAGAATTTGGCCATCCACCGCGCTGTGTCAACAATTGCGTAGCTGTCATATAAATTTCGTCTAAATCCGGACGTTCTTCTCTGTCAATTTTAATATTGATGAAGTGCTTGTTCATCTGCGCCGCTATCTCAGGATTTGAAAAAACCTTACGCTCCATCACATGACACCAATAACACGTGGAATACCCCACAGACAGAAAGATGAGCTTGTGTTCTTTCTTAGCTCGTGCCAATGCTTCATCATCCCACGGATACCAGTCAACAGGATTGTGTGCATGAAGCAGCAAATATGGACTTGTTTCATCAATCAACCGATTCGTCCATTTCCAAGTACCATCAGCATTCTTTAGCACGTCTTCGTCAGCATACGTACATAATGTTAGATGCAACAGAATTAAACATAATAGAAATTTCCGTACAGTGTCATTCATAATTTTCTCCAATTATTGTACAAGCGCCCTTTGTGCTTTCACACGTCCTGTTTCTGTAAGCGTCAGTTGCGATGCATCCTGTAACACATATCTATTGTTCAACGCATTATTGACGACCCGGGCAGCAAATGTCGGTTCCCATTGCAAGTGTTCGTGAAGATGTGCTATCTCAGACTCCTCTTTTGCTTCCGGTAACCCTTCATGGTTAAAAAGATGGATTACAAGCATAGTTTGCGCAAACTCCCACTTCTGACGAATATGTCGACGCGCTATGGATACAAGACCACGATTCGGGACAACCAATAATACAAGAATAAAAACAAGCAATGTCACTGACGCAATAGTACCTGCAATAGACACATCCAGAAAAATGGATAACCAATAACCACAGACAGCATTTATACTTCCAATAACAACACTAAGAATAAGCATACGCGTAAGACTGTCAGTCATCAAATACGCAGTTGCTGGTGGACCTACAATCAGTGCAACAACCAGAATTGAACCGACCGCATCAAATGCACCTACAGTTGTCATGGACACCAAAGCCATCAACCCATAATGTATTAGTGTCGGGGCAAAACCAAATGTTGCAGCTAAACTCGCATCAAACGTTGCCAACTTCAGCTCTTTGTAAAAAACAAGAATAAAAACTACGTTAAGAACCAGCATAAAACCCATGACATAAAGTGATACAGGACCTATCTCTTTACCATTGATTTCAAGTTGGTTTAATGGCGCAAGTGCAAGCTCGCCAAGTAGAACCGCATCTATATCTAAATGAACGTTTTTTGTGTACCTTGAGATTAGAATTACACCGATGCTAAATAGAGCAGGAAATGTTAATCCAATCGCAGCATCCTCTTGCAGCAATTTAGTTTTTTGTAATAACTCAACAAAAATAACCGTAAGGATCCCCATTGTAGTCGCAGCAAGTATAAGCAATGGTGACGAAACACTATGCGTAAGAAAAAACGCAAGAACAATTCCAGGTAGAATCGCATGGCTAATCGCATCACTCATCAACGTCATCCTACGTAAAACCAAAAAAACTCCCGGAAGAGCACACGCTGATGCAGTAACAATCGCAATAATAGCTGTAAAAAAGTTAATGTTTTCTGTTATCATTATCTTCTATTCGGTTATTGACAGATACCGATCCAACTAATCTATTGTTAGTTAACTTAAAACTACGTCTATTTCTACGTTGTTTTATACTATTCCACAATAGACCTCGATTCGGTGCAAATGCAATGGAAAACACTACCACCAAAGTAACACATAATATAATTGTCGGACCAGTCGGAATACCTAACGCAGTACTACTGATATAAGTACCAACCACACCAGAACACGCACCAAAACAACCAGCAAGCAGCATCATCAAATTGAGCCTATTCGTCCATTGCCGTGCTGCCACTGCAGGAGCAACCAACATCGCACTCATTAACACCGCACCAACCGTCTGTAAACCGATCACTATCGCAATCACAAGTAAACTTGTCAAGACTATATCAAGAATACGTGTCGGTAACCCAATTGATGCAGCGAAACCTACATCAAATGCAAGGAGTTTTAACTCCTTCCAAAAAAGAAAGGTAATTAATAGCGCAAAGCCACCAAGAACCCCAATCGTGACAACATCTCGCTGCAGCAAAGTCGCTGCTTGACCAAAGATAAAGGTATCTAAACCCGCCTGATTTGCAAGTCCTTGACGTTGTATCCAAGTCAGCAACACTAAACCGAAACCGAAGAACGTTGACAAAACAATTCCCAGCGCACTATCATATTTGATACGTGTGAGTCTTACAATACTCAGTATAAACAGGGTGCCAATCCATCCCGCTATCGCCGCACCAAGAACCAGAATCAGCGGGGTCTTACTCCCAGTCAATATAAACGCAATCGCAATACCAGGAAGAGACGCATGTGAGATCGCATCACCAAGCAGACTCTGCCGACGCAATACTGCATAAGTACCAAGCGCACCACTGATCGCACCCAGTAAAGCTGCACCGATAGACACAACCATCAACGTATAATCAAAACGTATAATAAATAAAAAATCAAACATGTCTTTAGGAGAAAATCAAAATCATGAATAGGAATCTAAACGAATAACTGTATAGGACTTACACACTGAAAGGTAAGCGCGCTTTCTAAGCGCGCTGGAAACCTAAAATACTGAAAATTATACCAATTCAAATAAATCTTGTCTCATAAAGGAATTCTACTGTTTACTGGCAGGCGGTTACCCTCTTCGGTAGGAGCGACCTCACGGTCGCGACCGGGAGGTCGCTCCTACCAGATTTCCGCGGGTGTGTAAAGTTTTTGTAGAAACCCAGATTTTAAAAGAAGTCCGTCCAGTTTCTATTATAGTTTACTTGACGTTAGGGAACTGTGGACATCGTAGGGGCGAGGTTTCCTCGCCCGCGAAAAACTTCTGTTCGGGCGGGGAGACCCCGTCCCTACGTCCAGTAACCAAAACTTTACACACCCGATTTCCGCTGCTAATGGGACATTATCACATGGAAATGGTATAATACCAATTCAAATAAATCTTGTCTCATAAAGGAATTCTACTGTTTACTGGCAGGCGGTTACTCTCTTCGGTAGGAGCGACCTCACGGTCGCGACCGGGAGGTCGCTCCTACCAGATTTCCGCTGCTAATGAGACATTATCACATGGAAATGGTATTAATTCATTTTCGTCATAATTCATGATTAAATCATGAAAACTGCGTATGTCCTTTTATATTATCAATTCTTAATAAATGCAATACGTCCACCGTAAGTCTCACGCAAATTATCTGACGTAAAAGTCTCTTCAACAGGACCACTGGCAATACGCCTAATATTTAATAGCATCACCCAATCGAAATAATCTGTCACCGTTTGCAAATCATGATGCACAACAACAACAGTCTTACCGTTCTCTCGGAGTTCCTGTAGTAACGCAATAATTGCACGTTCAGTTGTCGCATCAACACCCTGAAACGGTTCATCCATCAAATAAATAGTCGCATCTTGAACAAGAGCACGCGCCAAAAATACACGCTGCTGCTGTCCACCAGAAAGTTGGCTTATCTGACGTGTAATATACTTCTCCATACCAACTTTCTCAATGGCTTGCATCGCTAATTCGCGATCCGGCTTTCCAGGACGTCTTACCCAACCAAGTGCCCCATATCTTCCCATCATCACGACATCAAGCACATTTGTCGGAAAATCCCAGTCTACACTACCACGTTGCGGAACATAGCCAACAATCTTTCGCTGAACAGCATAAGGTTTATTATATATTAAAACATTCCCCGCTGCAGGACGCACTAAACCTAATATCGCTTTGATCAACGTTGTCTTCCCCGCACCATTCGGACCAACGATGGATAAAAGCACTCCCGGAGGCACATCAAGATCTATGTCCCACAATACAGGTGTTTCTCGATATGCAACGGTAAGATCTGTTACCTGAATAGCTTGTGTTTCTTGGGTTTGCAATTCTAATCTTCCTCTGTTACAGATAGTTCTCTGGTCAATCCTCTGACAATTGTATCAATGTTACTCCGAATCATACCGATATAAGTACCCTCAGGAGTTCCTTCATTTCCCATCGCATCCGAATAAAGTGGGGCACCAAGTTCTACTTCAAAACCTTTCGCATTCACAGCGGCTTTCACCGCATCAATCTTACGTGTAGATACTGATGTTTCTACAAAAATAGTGGGTATACGCTTTTCTACTATATAGATCGCTAAATTTTGTACATCTGCAATACTCGCTTCAGTCGATGTACTTATGCCTTGTAAACCGCGTACCCTAAAACCATAAGCACTACCAAAGTAGTTAAATGCATCATGTGCTGTCACAAGCACGCGTTGTTCTGTTGGAATAAGTTCTGTCTGAGTTCTTACATACTTATCCAATTCCGATAATTTCGCAAGATAAGCTTCAGCATTCTTCTGATACACTGACTTATCATCTGGATGATTCTTGCACAAAGTATCCCGAACTTTTTCCACTGCCTTCATCCATAGAGACACATCAAACCAAACATGTGGGTCATACTGTCCCTCAAATTCATCAGGTTTTAGAAGGCGCACTCTGTCAATACCGTCTGTCACCGCAACGGTTTGTATATCACCTGACATCTTCGCAAGCACACCACCCATTCTCGCTTCAAGATGTAAACCATTATAAAAAACTATATCAGCGGAACTCAATGTCTGAATATCTTTAGGTGTCGTTTTATAGTAATGCGGATCAACGCCAGCACCCATCATCCCTATCACTTCAACCTTATCACCAGCCACATTCTTGACAATATCTGTTATCATACCAATAGTACATACAACACGAATTTTGCCATCCTTTGAACCATCTGTAGACTGGTTTGAATTACATCCAATAATTATCAAAATGACGAATAGAAATAGTGAAATATACACTAAATTTGTTACAGATGTAAATGTATCAATAATCCGATTCAATAATTTACTTGGCATTATATATCCTTTATCAAACAGGACTTACGCACCCAACGGTAGGCGGTGAATGCCTAAATGGCATTCATACCGTTGATTTGGTGCTTTGTAAGCGCGCTGGAAACCGAAAATATGCTGAAAATTACACCATTTTCGTCATAATTCTTCATCAAACCATGAAAACTGCGTAAGTCCTGTAAAAAATCAATTGACTAAAAAGTAGGTTAATACATAACGTTCCAAAAGTTCACCAACAAGAAATCCAAATCCCGCAACACCTAAACCTACAACAAACATATCAATACCACTCCGAAATAATCCGCGACCAGTAAATAGACTTCGCGCAGCACCAACAATAAAATGCGATAACATCGCAATAGAGAACGAAATCCAGATAGCTGTTCCCACTGGAAAAAACAAAAACGGAGCTACAGGTATAAATGCTCCAATCGCAGTAGACAAACCTGTTATCCAGCCTTCTCTAATAGGCGTAGAGTGAGTCTTGCCAATTTTCAACTCAGACTGTATCTTCTCCTCTAAGGCTCTTTCAGGATCACTCATCACCTCTTCAGCAAGTTGACGGGCATGTTCTTTTGGAATACCACGCATTGTATAAATCAAGGTTAACTCATCCTTTTCAATCTCCGGCATAAGCATGATCTCATCTTTTTCTATCTCAATTTCATGGTCATATACCTCCTGTTCACTCTTCGCTGCAAGGTATCCAGATGCACCCATAGAAAGAGAATCTGCTACCGTACCAACTATACCCCCCACAAGGATTTGAGATATATCTGATGTAGCAGCAACAATCCCCGCAAGTAAACCGAAATTCGCAGTCAAACCGTCATTAAATCCATAGATGATATTCCCAAGCGTCCCACCAGATTCCGTCCTGTGCCACGGTTCATCACCAGTACCCGTCAATACCTGCAAACTCTCTGTATGTAATGCCGAATCTTTTGCTAAATCCAATGCTGTTTCTTTAGCATCCTCCAAAGTGCTATTTTTGTACAACGTAAGGTAATCTTTCACCTCATTCGCTTCTTCAGATAACATGCGAGATAGCGGAAATTTCCTATCAACGTTACGAGCATACCACGCCAACAATCTCGCTTTGATAGTCGGACGTTGCTTCTTAATCTTTATATCGTAGGAAGTCAGAATCTCCAACCAGCGCGCTACATGCCGATTCTCTACTTCAGCAAGCTCAAGTAAAATATCTTTACGATCCGGTTCAGGTTCAAGGATCGCAAATTCACTATATAAGTAACTTGCATCTACTTCATCTTGCAAATGGTGACACCATATTTTTTTAGTCTTGCTATCTGGTCGGTCTTGTTGCTGTTCTTCCATTTTGAGTTCCTTATGAGGATAAGCGCGCCTTCAAAGCGCGTCTACACATTTACAGTTTCGTTCACATCATTTACAAAAATATTTTTCGCTACCTCCCGTCCAATAACTGCTTGCTGTCCAGCAATATCAATTGTAAAAGGTCCATCAAATGGCGCTACTTCTATCACTCGAAATGCAGTACCAGGATAAAGATTAAAACTACCCAGATGCCGAAGCAAGGCTGAATCGTTATCACTGACTTCAGCAACAACACAAGATTGTCCATCCTGCAGCTCAGTCATCGGAATAGAAGATGTCTCAGGTACAATACCATTCTTATCGGGTATAGGAGAACCGTGAGGATCTTCAGTCGGGTAACCAAGAAACGCATCCATTCGCGCCTCTACTTCCTCTGAAATCACATGTTCTAACTTCTCTGCTTCCTCATGAACCCCATCCCACGGCACTCCAAGTGCCTTATATAAATAAAGTTCCAACAAACGATGATGTCGGATAATTTCCAGCGCAATCGCTTTACCCGCTTTTGTTAAAGTAACTCCTTGATAACGTTCATGTCTTACAAGATTCATCGATTTCAACTTTTTGATCATTCCAGTTGCTGAGGCAGGTTTAACTTCAAGATATTCCGCTAATACACCCGTTGAAACTTTACCTTCTTTCTCTTGCAACTTATAAATAGACTTCAGGTAGTCTTCCGCAGCATGTGAGAGCATTCGTTTTTCCTATCCGCAAAGAACACGCAACGCGCACCTTAATAATGCGGTTTATGGTAGATCTTACCAACCAAAGTTTAGGTAGTATTACTAAAAATATTTAGAATCATTGAGAATTATTTTTAGGTATAACTAAATTATAGAATAATGTCAATTTAAAGTCAAGAAAAATTGAGATGTTTGCAGTGGTATTCAATTGTTCGAAATGGACTATTATGGGAGAGGTCTGTAACCCCGATTTCAGAGAACCAACATATCAAATAGAGGTTACATACCCTCCCACAAAGATGTATAGTGACAATTGAATACCTCTGGCTACAACGTCAGGGTTATTCAGTTATCATTTTATTGAGTAAATTCTATCACAGTTGTTAATTCTTGAGTTAGCTTATTTTTGGGAGTTAACTCATTCTTTGTCTAAACTCAAAGTTAACTGGTCAGGACTTACGCACCCACGGTAGGCGTGCTTTGTAAGCGCGCCCCGCACTCACCTGCACTCACCTGCAGGCGTGCTTTGTAAGCGCGCCCCCTACCTGCACTCACCTGCAGGCGTGCTTTGTAAGCGCGCCCCCCACCTGCAGGCGTGCTTTGTAAGCGCGCCCCCTACCTGCAGGCGTGCTTTGTAAGCGCGCCCCCCACCTGCAGGCGTGCTTTGTAAGCGCACCCCCCACCTGCAGGCGTGCTTTGTAAGCGCGCTGGCACAACAAGTCCAAACAGCGCACTTACAAAGCACGCCTACCGTGTGAGAAATATTTATTACCCGTTTAATAACTTAAACTTCATACAGGACTAAAGAGAACAAAAGTTTGTACCTCTGTGCAAAAACTTTACACACCCTCGTTTTCCTTTATTGTTGCGCGGGTCTTGGATTTCTGCTAATCTATCTAACAAGTGTTGAGAGTTTTTCTCTGGCATTTTTCACCTCAAAGGTAGGATTTTTAAGGTGAAGTATTGCAGATATGATGCAAAAATCGCGCTATATCTGCTTTTCATAAAAATAACACTTGTGAAAAAATATGGAAAACTGAATAACCCTGCACAAAAACACCATTGACAAGAAACACAACCACCATATAAAATACAATCAGATATTTGACTATCCACCAACCCAAATCACAAAAGGCAAACCAACATGAAACACATATTCTATACACTATTGATCGTCCTGACCATAGCATCCACAACCACGTTTGCACAAGACTACACACAATGGAATCTCCCCGAAGGTGCAAAAGCACGACTCGGGAAAGGACGGATTACTGGTAATATATCCTATTCACCTGACGGCACAAAGTTAGCCGTAGCAAGTAGCATCGGTGTGTGGATATACGATGCACAGACAGGTGAAGAACTTGCTCTCTTATCAGGATATACTTACTATGTTGACAGCGTCGCGTTCAGTCCGGACGGAAGCATCCTCGCCGATGTTGGTGGCACCTTCATCATTTTGTGGGATACAAACGCGTTTTTACCCATCCGCGCCATAATTGGCAATAAGCATTGGTTCACAAGTGTCGCGTTCAGTCCGGATGGAAAAAAAATCGTCAGTGGAAGTGGATTTGGTGACATGACCGTTCGGTAGTGGAACGTGAACACAGGTGCTCACATCCGCATGCATGAAAAGCATCCGCATCGGGTTAACGTTGTAGCGTTCAGCCCGGATGGCACACTACTTGCAAGCGGCAGTGCGGACAACACGATCCGTTTAGGGAACGCAGAGACGGGTGACCCCCTCCACACGTTTGAAGGACATACGGATGAGGTCTACACCTTAGCATTCAGTCCAGATGGCAAAACAATCGCAAGCGGCAGTAAGGATAATACGCTTCGCTTGTGGGACGCAAACACAGGTGACCTTCTACACACGTTTGAAGGACATACGGATGCTGTCAGAAGTGTAGCATTCAGTCCGGATGGAAGTATCCTTGTCAGTGGGAGTCATGACAAATCCATCCGCTTGTGGAATGCAAACACCAGGGCACCCCTTCGCACGTTTGAAGGACATACGGAAGGGATCGGAAGTGTAACGTTCAGTCCGGATGGAAAAACAATTGCCAGTTGCAGTTTTGACGGAACCCCCCATTTTTGGAACGCAGACACGGGTGACCACCTCCGCACATTTGAAGGACATACGGATGCTGTCTATAGCGTAGCGTTCAGCCCGGATGGTAGTATTCTCGCCAGTAGCGGTCCGGATACAGTTGTTCATTTGTGGAACGCAGACACTGCTACCCTTCTCCGCACGCTTGAAGGGCATACGGATGAGGTCGTAAGATTAGCGTTCAGTCCGGATGGAAAAACATTCGCAAGCACCAGTATTGACAAAACCATCTGTCTGTGGAACACTCACACAGGCGCCCCCCTACACACTTTTGAAGGACATACGGACAAGCTCTACAGTGTAGTGTTCAGTCCGGATGGGAAAACTATCGCAAGCAGCAGTAAGGATAATACGCTTCGCTTGTGGGACGCAAACACGAGTGCCCTTCTCCGCACGCTTGAAGGGCATACAGATGAGGTCTACACCGTAGCATTCAGTCCGAATGGGAAAACTATCGCAAGCGGCAGCAAGGACAACACAATCCGCTTGTGGAGCGTAGACACGGGTGACCACCACCTCACGCTTGAAGCAGATACTGAAGGAGTCGCCACTTTAGCGTTCAGTCCAAATGGCACGCTACTCGCAAGCGGCGGTTATGACGAAACCGTCCATTTGTGGAACGCAAACACGGGTGACCTTCTCCGCACATTTGAAGGACATACAGATTTGATCTCTACTGTCGTGTTCAGTCCAGATGGAAAAACTATCATCAGTAGCAGCATAGACGGAACCGCCCGTTTGTGGAACACCAATACTGGCAACCACATACGAACACTTATTGGGCATACGGATGAAATCTGGAACATATCGATCAGTCCAGATGGAAAAACCCTTGCCAGTGGCAGTAGTGACGGCACCATGTTGTTGTGGTCAATCCCAAGCGCCGAGAACAAATAGTTTGACTAATTGTAGACGTGCTTTGGAAGCGCGCACATTACAAAAATTCGGGCGGGGAATGCCAAAAGGCTTTCATACCCGGGGAATGCCAAAAGGCATTCATACCGTTGATTTTTTGATTTTTTGATTTGGTGCTTTGTAAGCGCGCCCTCTTGCACCTCTTGCAGGCGTGCTTTGTAAGCGCGCCCTCTTGCAGGCATGCTTACAAACCCCGAATGTCTGAACCAAGATCCACAGGATTATCGGATTATCAGAATTAGAGCCTGAAGCCACTCTTGTGGGAGGGGTTTGAAACCCCGATTTTTTAGTGCATTTCCACTCAAATCGGAGTTTCAAACCCCTCCCACAAGAGAAAATGCAAACAATATTTTCTAAAGTTGACACCTATAAGTTCAATTCCAAAGATACACTTTCACTCAGCAGAAACCTTGGATGCGGTAAATCCTGGCAATCTGCTAATCCTGAAAATCCTGGTTCAGAAAAAATCGCAGATTAAAACAATATAATCTGTTCTTAAGTTGACACCTATTGGATAGAGTTGAGATCCCACAGCAGCATGGTGCCGTCTTCACTCCCACTTGTGATAGTGTTGCCACCCGGACTAAACGAGACGCTTCTGACCCAATCCGTATGTCCTGAGAGTGTTCTGATATGTTGTCCAGTGCTTGCGTGCCACAAGCGGATCGTGTCGTCTTCACTCCCACTCGCGATGGTGTTGCCATCCGGACTAAACGAGACACTTCTGACCCAATCCGTATGTCCTGAGAGTGTTCTGATGTGTTGTCCACTGTTTGCGTTCCACAAACGGATCGTGTGGTCAGCACTCCCACTCGCTATGGTGTTGCCATCCGGACTAAACGACACGGTTTCGACCGAACGCGTATGTCCTGATAACGTTCTGATATGTTGTCCAGTGCTTACGTGCCACAAGCGGATCGTTTTGTCATCACTCCCACTTGCGAGGGTGTTGTATTCACGACTGAACGAGACGCTTCTGACCCGATTTGTATGTCCTGATAACGTTCTGATAAGTTCACCAGTGTTTGCGTGCCACAAACGGATCGTGTGGTCATCACCCCCACTTGCGATAGTGTTGCCATCCGGACTAAACGAGACGCTTTCGACCAAACCCAAACGTCCTAAACCCGTATGTCCTGATAACATTCTGATATGTTCTCCAGTGCTTACGTGCCACAAGCGGATCGTTTTGTCATCACTCCCACTTGCGAGGGTGTTGCCATCACGACTGAACGAGACGCTGGAGACACCACGCGTATGTCCAGAGAGCGTTCTGATATGTTCTCCACTGTTTGCGTGCCACAAGCGGATCGTGCCGTCATCACTCCCATTTGCAATGGTGTTGCCATCCGGACTAAACGAGAAGCTTCTGACCGAACCCGTATGTCCTGATAACGTTCTGATATGTTCTCCACTGTTTGCGTGCCACAAACGGATCGTTTTGTCATCACTCCCACTTGCTATGGTGTTGCCATCCGGACTAAACGAGAAGCTGAAAACCATATCCGTATGTCCTGATAACGTTCTGATATGTTCTCCACTGTTTGCGTGCCACAAACGGATCGTTTTGACAACACCCCCACTTGCTATAGTGTTGCCATCCGGACTGAACGAGAAGCTGAAAACCATATCCGTATGTCCTGATAACGTTCTGATATGTTGTCCACTGTTTGCGTGCCACAAACGGATCGTTTTGACAACACCCCCACTTGCTATAGTGTTGCCATCCGGACTAAACGAGACGCTGAAAACCATATCCGTATGTCCTGATAACGTTCTGATATGTTGTCCACTGTTTGCGTGCCACAAACGGATCGTTTTGTCAACACCCCCACTTGCTATGGTGTTGCCATCACGACTGAACACTACACTGTAGACCTTATCCGTATGTCCTGATAACGTTCTGATATGTTGTCCACTGTTTGCGTTCCACAAACGTATTGTGTTGTCCCGACTTCCACTTGCTATGGTGTTGCCATCCGGACTGAAAGAGACGCTGGAGATCAAACTCGTATGTCCAGAGAGCAGATCAAGTTCTTCACCTGTTTCTGCATCATAAATCCAAATCCCGATGCTGTTTGCCACTGCCAACTTAGTGCCATCAGGTGAATACTTTACCTCATTGACCGTACCTTTACCGAGACGTGCTTTTGCACCTTCGGGCAGACTGAATTTTGTGTAGTCTTGGGAATGACTGATGGTTGTAAATGTTAGTGTTATGTAAAGTGTTATCAATATTGAACACAATATATTGTTCATTATAGTTTTCCTTATGTTGACTGCTCAATTGTAATTTCTGCTGACTGTACGATGTTTTACTTTAGTAGTGTATACTTAATAACAAGTACTTGTCAAATCTTCCTGTCGTCCCCAAGGGTTATTCAGTTATCCTAAAATTTGGATTTTTCAAAAAAGAAACCTCGCGGTAGGAGCGACCTCCCGGTCGCGATTTTCTTACAAAAATGTGAAAAATGTTTAAAACTGAATAACCCTGGTCGTCCCCCAGGGTTATTCAATTGTCCGAAATGGATTCTTGTGGGAGGGGTTTGTAACACCGAATGTCTGAACCAGGATTTACGGATTTCCAAGATTTACCGCATCAAGCGTTTCTGCTGAGGGAAAGTCTATCTTGGGAATGGAGCTCAACGGAATAAAACTCATAATCCTGTGAATCCTGGTTCAGAAAAAAGGACAAAACCCTCCTACAAGAGAAGGTAATTACTTCCGTATCAACATCTTACGCGTAGCAGAAAAGTCGCCTGCGGTGAGTGTATAGAAATACAAGCCACTCGCCACCTTCTCACCAAACTCATTTTTACCATCCCAATATGCAGCACGGGAACGGTTCTGATACATACCCGCAGCCTGATGTCCAAGCGACAATGTCCGCACCAATGTGCCGTTCACAGCATAGATATGCACTGACACATCCGCATCCTTTGACAAATGATAGGGTATCCACGTCTCCGGATTGAACGGGTTGGGGAAGTTCGCTAAGAGTGCTGTCTTTTTCGGTGTCAACGCCTCAAGAAGCTGTTGTAAAAACAGAATACCCTGTAAGGACTTCGCATCCGTGAGGTTCAACTGCTGTGCTTGGTTCAGCCACGATTTAACATCGGCGGCAGACAACATATCCATTATCTGTGGGTTCAACTGTGGTGCAGCAGCACCAGTACCAATCGCATTTGCCACGAGCACAAGGTCAGCAATATCAACAATACCATCGCCGTTGATATCCTCCCGGTATTCTCCCCGCCATCCAAAACGTAAACTGGTTAGCACCAAATCCTGAATGTTAACAATACCATCCCGGTTGATATCCCCAGTAATATCATGTGTCGGTTCAGTCACCTCAGTCCCTTCAATCTCAACTTCCCAACGCACACCCTCTTTGTCAACAATGTAGACATTGGACAAAGTTATCGTGGAATCTGTAACATCATAAACCTTAAAGGTGAGTGTAGCAAGTATACCATTACCGTTGCTCAGGTTATCAAGAGTAGTTGCGGCGACTGGCACATAAGGATATTCATAAAATCCAAACTCTGGAACGTTTTCGAACACATAGAAAGCATCCGATGGCAGAAAGTTCCCTTTAGCACTTTCCACGTATGCAAGGGAATCATCATCATACCAGACAATAGCCTGAAAACCAGCGACATCTTTACCACCTGTGATATTTAGACTAATGGTCAACTGTTCATAGAGTGCTGGAGATACGATTGGGTTTGGTGTGATACTAATCGTCGCATCAGATTGTTTTATGGCAGTAACGGGTATCTGTCCAGTCAGTGCTTGATTGTATCCAGCAATGGCTTCAGCACCGACTGTAAAACTGAGCGTGCCATCGGTGTCAAAATCTGTGCCATCATAGTCCAATGTAATTGCAAGTTGAGTATCACTTATACGATACACACCAAAGAAATCACGAAAAGTAATCCCTTCAATATCGGTAGTTACTGACACTGCATCTCGAAGCCTAAAGGACGAATCCTCAAAAAACCGTCCGTTCAGTTTCAATATAACAACGCTCTGGTGTAAGGACGCTTCTGTCAACTCAAACTTGGATGATATATCCAGTGACTCCTTGACCGCAGTAACGGGTATTTGTGCGGTGAATGCTTCGTTGAATCCTGCAATGGCACCCGCCTCCACTGTTATGTTAAGAACACCATCGGTATCAATGTTTCCATTGAAAGTAAGTGGAATTTTCACTTCAGACGCACTTTCAGAATCAACCCTGAATCTACCAACAGTCAGTCCTTCAATGCCGGATAATGTCACAGCATCTTCAATATCCCATAGCCACCATGTAAATTGGCGTCCGATGAGTTTGAGTGTGATAGTGCCACCATTCAGGGTTGCCTCTGTCAAAGGTTCTTCGGTTGAGACTTCCAGTCGCTCCTCCACAGCAGGCACATTGAAATCAAAGGAAAATCCTTGATTGTATCCAGCGATAGCATCTGCCCCGACGGTGATAGTGAGTGTGCTATCCGTGTCAATGTTGCCAGAAAACGACAAGAAAACCTCTACTTCTGTGTTGCTCACACGTTCTACATTATACCTACTAACAGAAACGCCTTCTATACCGGCAAATGTCAATGCATATCTGATAAATGATTCACTGCTGAAATTACGCCCGCTGAGCGTGAACGTGATAGCATACCCACCAAGGTTCGCTTCTGTCAAGGGTGTTTTAGTTGATATTACCAACGACTCCTCAACAGCAGGCACATTGAAATCAAAGGAAAATCCTTGATTGTATCCAGCGATAGCATCCGCGCCGACGGTGAGCGTGAACGTGCTATCCGTGTCAATGTCATTGGAAAAGAGCAAACTAAGCTTTACTTCTGTGTTGCTCACACGTTCTACGCCATTCCTGTAAACAGAAAGACCTTCAATCCCGGAAATCGTCAATACATCTCTGATGGTCGATTCCCGACTGATGAAGTTACGCCCGATAAGTGTCAGTGTCACAACGTTACCGTGCAGTGTTGCTTCTGTCAAAGGTGTCTCTACTGTGGCGACTAACGATTCCTCTACAAACGTGACGGGTAGTTCAAAGGAAAGTGATTGATTATAACCATTGATAGCATCTGCACCCATGGTGATAGTGAGTGTGCTATCCACGTCAATGTTGCCAGAGAATATTAATGGAACAGTCACCTCCGTATCACTAACGCGATCTAAGGTTGTCCATCTGCCTGTGGTGACACCTTCAATACCAACTATTGTCAAGGCATCTATGATATCCCATGATGCCCCAGTGAACTGTCTCCCGTTGAGTTTAAGGGTCACCACACTGCCGCTAAGGGTTGCTTCCGTCAAGGGTGCCACCGTTGTTGCAACAAGTGACTCCTCTACTGCCGTGACAGAAAATTCAAAGGAAAATGATTGATTATAGCCATTGATAGCATCAGCCCCGACGGTCAGGGTGAACGTTGCGTCTGCATCTATGTTGCTGGAAAATGTCAGTGGAATTTCCACTTTTGCGTTGTTAACGCGTTCCACATCATACTGATCAACAGCGACACCTTCAATACCAGAGACTGTCAAAGCACGTTCAATGTCATATTCAGAGCTTATAAAGGAACGTCCACTGAGTGTCAGTGTCACCACACTGCCGCTAAGGGTTGCCTCTGTCAAGGGTGCTACCGTTGTCGCAACAAGCGTTTCCTCTACTGCCGTGACAGGAAGTTCAAAGGAAAATGATTGATTATAACCATTGATAGCATCTGCCCCGACGGTCAGGGTGAACGTTGCGTCTGCATCTATGTTGCTGGAAAATGTCAGTGGAATTTCCACTTTTGCGTTGCTAACGCGTTCCACATCATACTGATCAACAGCAACACCTTCAATACCAGATACTGTCAAAGCCCTTTCAATGTCATATTCAGAGCTTACGAAAGAACGCCCACTAAGTGTCAGTGTTACCACACTATTGTGCAGGGTTGCCTCTGTCAAGGGTGCCACCGTTGTTGCAGCAAGTGACTCCTCTACTGCTGTCACAGGGAGTTCAAAGGAAAATGATTGATTATAGCCATTGATAGCATCAGCCCCGACGGTCAGGGTGAGTGTAGCATCGGTGTCTATGTTGCCAGAGAAGGTCAGTGGCACGGTGACCTTCGTATTACTTATGCGATCTACACCAGACTTGTAAAATGATGCACCTTCAATGCCAGAGACCGTCAGAGCATTATAGACATTGTATTCACTAGCGAAACTACGCCCGCTAAGTGTCAGTGTCACCACGTTACCGTGCAGTGTTGCTTCCGTCAATGGAGACTCCGTTGTTGCAGCAAGTGACTCCTCAACTGCAGTGACAGTGAGTTGGATGGTGAACGGTTGGTTGTAGCCTATGATGACACTCGCGCCTACGGTGATAGTGAGCGTTGCGTCTGCATCTATGTTGCCAGAAAAGGTCAGTGGAATTTCCACTTTTGCGTTGCTAACGCGATCCACATCATACTGATCAACAGCAACACCTTCAATACCAGATACTGTCAAAGCCCTTTCAATGTCATATTCAGAGCTTACGAAAGAACGACCACTAAGTGTCAGTGTTACCACACTATTGTGCAGGGTTGCCTCTGTCAAGGGTGCCACCGTTGTTGCAGCAAGTGACTCCTCTACTGCTGTCACAGGTAATTGGACAGTAAACGCCTCATTGTAACCTGCTATGCGAGCTGCACTTACGGTGATGGTGAATGTGCTATCCGCGTCAATATTGCCGGAGAATGCAAGTGACACAGTCATCTGTGTGTTGCTGACGCGTCTGACCCTACTTATGGTTACGCCATCAATGCCAGATACAGACACGGTACCGGAGGTGTTAAAAACACGTCCGCTGAGTGTGAGTGTTACTACACTTCCGCTAAGGGTTGCTTCTGTCAAGGGTGCCACCGTTGTTGCGGTCAACGACTCTGCTATAGCCATGACGGGCACTTGTGCAGTGAGCGCAGCACCGTCGTAGTCCGCTATTGCGCTTGCTCCCACTGTAAAGACAAGGTTCGTATCTGTATCTATGTTACCAGAAAATGTCAGTTCAACGGTTACCTTCGTATCGCTGACACGATCGACATCAAAAGATCCAACAGTTATACCTGCAATGCCAGAGACTGTCACTCCATTTCTAACCGTAAATGTAGAACGTTCAAATGCTGCACCGCTCAGTGTCAGTGTCACCACTTTACCACTCAGGTTTGCCTACGTTAGTGGTGCTTCAACGGTAGCTGTAATTGTAGGGGTTCCTTCCTGTGCATAACTGATGGTTTGTATTCCAAAGGTAACCATCAAAATAGATACCAGAATGAATACAAAGTCTTTTTGTTTTAAAACTCGTGTGTTCATAAAATACTCCTTTCGATTTCAATATGTGATCATCTGTAGTCTTGTATGTTAGGTAAATATGCTCTGCCTAACCTACACTCCCATCATAAGTGAGTTGATCGGCAGGTAGGTTCGCGTCAGCTGCGGAAACCAATGTCGAGGTTGTCTTTTCACACACCTTCTATCCACATGAAATCGTAAAAATGATGCCACTCAAGCATAGATAGTCGTTATACCAAATTAACGGAATATGTCTTTTTCCGACAGTAGGTGCGGTTTCCTAACCGCACACTTAACAAGATAAATCACATTAATTGGGTATTAGATCATATACGTAGTGATTTTTTTAGTAGTGTCTAATTATGGTTATACACTACCTTAGTAGTGTATACTTATAAGCAAGTACTTGTCAAATCTTTCTGTCTTACCCAAGGGTTATTCAATTGTCCGAAATGGATTCTTGTGGGAGGGGTTTGTAACCCCGACTGTCTGTCTGAACCAGGATTATCGGATTATCAGGATTAGAGTCTGAAGCGGTTGCGTTCAATTCCAAAGATACACTTTCACTCAGCAGAAACCCTGGAAATCTGTAAATCCTGAAAATCCTGGTTCAGACACCCCGTGTAAGCCGCGATTCAGAAACACAACCCACATCCTCCGCGATTCCACACAAACACTCCCACACAAAAACACCATTGACAAGAAACACAACCACCATATAAAATACAATCACACACAACAATCAGATATTTAACTATCCACCAACCCAAATCACAAAAGGTAAACCACTCATGAAACACATATTCTATACACTATTGATCGTCCTGACCTTAGTATCCACCACCACGTTTGCACAAGACTACACACAATGGAATCTCCCCGATGGTGCAACAGCACGACTCGGGAAAGGATGGATTGCTGGTAGTATATCCTATTCACCCGACGGCACAAAGTTAGCCGTAGCAAGTAGCATCGGCGTGTGGATATACGATGCACAGACAGGTGAAGAACTTAATCTCTTATCAGGACATACATCTCCAGTCATCAGCGTCGCGTACAGCCCGGATGGGAAAACTATCGCAAGTGGAAGCATGGAACACACATTCCATTTTTGGAATACAAACACCAATAAAACCAGCCGTACCGTAATTGGCAATAGGACTTGGATCACCAGTGTCGCGTTCAGTCCCGATGGGGTAACATTCGCAAGCGGAAGTGCGACAAACCGTATCCGCATGTGGCACTTGGTGGAGATGAAAAGAAATGCATACATCTATACGCTTGAAAGCATTCCGCATGAGGTCAACGTTATCGCGTTCAGTCCGGATGGGAAAACTATCGCAAGTAGCAGTGGGGACAACACAATCCGGATGTGGGACGTAGAAACTACAACCCTTCTCCGCACGTTTGAAGGGCATACGGATCTGGTCTACACCTTAGCATTCAGTCCAGATGGGAAAACAATCGCAAGCGGCAGTAAGGATAATACGCTCCGCTTGTGGGACGCAAACACGAGTGACCACCTCCGCACGTTTGAAGGGCATACGGATAAGGTCAACAGTGTAGCATTCAGTCCGGATGGGAGTATCCTTGTCAGTGGGAGTCATGACAAATCCATCCGATTGTGGAATGCAAACACCGGGGCACCCCTTCGCACGTTTGAAGGACATACGGAATGGGTCAAAAATGTAACGTTCAGTCCGGATGGTGAAACAATTGCAAGCGGAAGTCGGGACAACACAATACGCTTGTGGAGCGTGGACACGGGTGACCACCTCCGCACGTTCGAAGGACATACGAATAAGGTCTTTGATGTGGCGTTCAGCCCGGATGAAAACATTCTCGCCAGTTGCGGTCAGGATACAGTTGTTCATTTGTGGAACGCAGACACTGCTACCCCTCTCCGCACGTTTGAAGGGCATACGAAAACGGTCAGAGGTTTAACGTTCAGTCCGAATGGGAAAACTATCGCAAGCACCAGTTTTGACAAAACCCTCCGTCTGTGGAACACTCACACAGGTGACCACCTACACACACTTGAAGAACATACGAATGTCTTTAGAGTCGTGTTCAGTCCGGATGGAAAAACTATCGTCAGTGGAAGTCGGGACAACACAATACGCTTGTGGAACGCAGACATAGGTGACCACCATCTCACGCTTAAAGGAAATACAGATAAGGTTTACTATGTAGTGTTCAGTCCGGATGGGAAAACTATAGCAAGTCCCATCGGGGACAACACAATCCGTTTGTGGAGCGCAGACACGGGTGATCACCTCCTCACGCTTGAAGGACATACAGATAAGGTCTACAGTGTAGCATTCAGTCCGAATAGCACGCTACTCGTCAGTGGAAGTAAGGACAAATCAATCCATTTGTGGAATGCAAAAACGGGTGACCTCCTCCGCACATTTGAAGGACATACAGATTTGATCTCTACTGTCGTGTTCAGTCCAGATGGAAAAACTATCATCAGTGGAAGTTGGGACAACACAATCCGTTTGTGGAACACTAACACTGGCAACCACATACGAACACTTATTGGGCATACGGATGAAATCTGGAACATATCGATCAGTCCGGATGGAAAAACTCTTGCCAGTGGAAGTAGGGACGGCACCGTGTTACTGTGGACAATCCCAAGCGACGAGAACAAATAGATTGACTAATTGTAGGCGTGCTTTGGAAGCGCGCACCGCTTGCAGGCGGGGAATGCCTAAATGGCATTCATACCGTTGATTTGGTGCTTTGTAAGCGCGCCCACTTGCACCTCTTGCAGGCGTGCTTTGTAAGCGCGCCCTCTTGCACCTCTTGCAGGCGTGCTTTGTAAGCGCGCCCTCTTGCACCTCTTGCAGGCGTGCTTTGTAAGCGCGCCCCTCTTGTGAGAGAGGTTTCAAACCCCGAATGTCTGCGCGCCCTCTTGTCTGAACCAGGATTTTCAGGATTTACAGATTAGCAGGATAAGATTTCTGTGACTAATGTTATTGCTTAGATGAAACTTTTTCTATGTGATATAACCTCTGGCACCTGTTATTGTAACATGGAACTCACAAAAGAAAAAGGCAGATACCCAAAAAGGATACCTGTCTGTTAGTTTTCAAGGCAATAGTTTTCAGTCAACTGTCACATCTTTAAAAACATCATACGGAACACCCCACGCATCACCCAATCCACTGTTATTAAACGGATACACACGTAAAGTGAATTTATACGTCCCAGATGCAGCAGATGCCGGAAATGAATAATTTACTGGTAACGAATACGTCGTCGCATCGCTATTCCCAGAAGTCCTATCGATTTTCGTGCCATATTTATTATCCTCATCATAGGTGCGATCTGGAAAATATATATACAGATCCGCACCGATAATCGGTGCATTGGCAGTGGCAGTCATGGACACAGAACCTGTGCTGCTGGTATACGTCAAAGATAAACTCGGTGTAAAGACTGCAGGTGGCGGTGGCACGGGATATGTGTCCGTATGTTGACAAATATAGAAATTCGTACCTGTACACACACCAACACCATTCGTTGTCGTACAACTCACCTTGTAGACATGATACATCGAATTTATAGTCAAATCCGTATGACCGCACCCATACGTAGTATGCGGTTGACACTCATAAAACGTTCCAAAATATCCCGTGATTTGCGTTGCATGGGTACTCCCTGTTTGACATGCAAATAACTCAATATGAGAATGAGATGAATCGCCACACGGTGGAGTTATACGTGAATGATCACCCGATTGCCAAGACTCATGAGAATCACACACATGGTAGGTTGCGGTTGTAGCGTCCTCATCGTCATCATCCGAATCGCCAGCATCCGCACTCTCATCACTACTATCAGAATGGAGTTTTGTCCCACGCCTCAAACGTCTTAAATCATGATCATACTTCAACTTC
Source organism: Candidatus Poribacteria bacterium (assembly GCA_963663765.2). Taxonomy (GTDB): domain Bacteria; phylum Poribacteria; class WGA-4E; order WGA-4E; family WGA-3G; genus MSPOR6. Next base: position 158,975 of record CAXXUA010000006.1, read on the forward strand.
ATGCACCTTCTATAACTTTCGCCGCAAACATCTTCATTTCCATCTCTATCTATTGCCATAAGTTTGCACTCACGGATTCTATGCTTACTGACTTCTATTGGATCACAAGTGTAGTAATGAATTCCATCCCCCGAAATCAATGTCTTATTTCCGTTTTCATCCTCCTCATCGCCACATGTCTGTTGATGCGTATAGAACGCCTTGTTTGGTGTGTTATACGACTCGTCACAAACCGTCTTACCCGCAAGGTAATTCCCTCTACAGGAAAAAGATGGTAAATTATCTCTACACGTATACGATGTCAAAGAAGACACGGTATGGTTGGGTTCACTAGGTGAATCGTGGCTTTCTGCCTCATGCAACTTGACAACTTGTAAGGCAACTTTATGAGAACCTTTATAACGGCTAACAGTGGAATTGAAAATCTCTATCTCTTCCTTCAATGCCTCAAGTACATCACTATAAAATGTAGACAGATCAATTAATCTATAATGGTCTTTAAGTGCCTTCTCTGCGTCTGTCTCAAAAAAACCTAATAACCTAGCAGCTGTCAATACCAGTCCATCACCCAAATACTTTTCTATAGCACTCCCCATACTTTGCAAACGCACTTCGTCTAGTGCATCATCCCAATTATCACTTACTTCATCTTCAACATCCCACGCTCCATTTACATCAATTTTTTGATTAATGACATGGATTTCCATCTTGCGCAAGTCTTCAAAAGCGTTCTCAACATATTCTTCATAGTTTGCTTCCGATGACACGGTGAATAGAGAAAAACAGATAGAAAAAAAGTAAAGGTTAATCTTAAAAATAGTCTCATTCATGATATACCTCCTATTTTGGTAACGGGAAATTTGAGCGTTGTCGTTTGGGACGAAGGATGTTTTCATCTAACGTGCCTCGTCCCCATGTTAATTTAATTAAGTCAGTCAACCGGGCATTTTCCCACAAAAATTGTTTGTATACCTCACTGGGAGGCACTCTATCTTCAATTGTAAATGTATCCAATCGTTCATTCAACTCAGCAAATTTTACATGATCGGCCTTCCTACGCGCTGAGTGATTCTTCCAGGCTTGTATGAAGATTGGATTGGTTATGTCGCCAATGCTTTCATAGTATGTCATGAGATAGATGTTACGTGCAATGGCTGTGGCTTCAAGGTCGTCCGGTGGAAATGGCGGTATCCATTTCGCGCTCCAGTGTCCGCGTTCTTCAGTCTGCAGGCGTAGTGCTTTCACAGGATTTGATTCAAGCAACTCCGCATGATAGGTTAAGGGACCATCATACGTTTTTGGTACTAGCGCAGACTGCCCGTGTAGTTGATCAACTCTATCCCAATGATTACCATGCCATTCATATTCATGTCCATCATCTGGATGTGGTGGTCTGTTATACAGTTCAGGCACTTGCACATGTTCGGTAGGTTGTTCGGTTTCCGTCTCCGTTTTGGGTTCTGGGTCGGCAAGTTCCTCTTTGAACTGTTTCATGTCTACATGCAAGTATATTTGCAATGCCACGAAACCGACTATAAGAAGCGCGAGTCCGCCTATTGCCCACTGTAATTGTTTTGACATGTCAATACCCCCTTATTTGTGTGTCCCCTTGCGAACTTAATGTGTCTTGTTGGCAAGGTTCGGTTAATGCGGGGTTGATGATCCCCCGGTCAGGAATAATATGGTTACCAATTTTGTCTACCTTCTGAGGACACGATATTCTTGGGGTTGGACAGATAATGTATGGTTTTTCACAGTCCTGTCTTGTTATGCACTCAGGCTTGAATATGGGTATCAGACCAGACGGGGCTTCGTTTGAAAGAGTCGCATCAGATAACCCATGTCCGAAGAGTGTCATAAAGCTGAAAATTGTTACCATAACAATGACAGTGAGTAAGCACTCACCCTGATAGGTGCGTATTATTTTCAAAGGTCTTTTTATCATCAATTATATCTCCTGTGTATATGCACAACACAGATTAACAAGCATTGAAACATTCTCCAATGCAACAACAAAAGCCCGCGACGAAATGTGCGGGCACGAAAATACCACAAACCGAATGCTTGCGGGAAGACTTTGTAAATAATAAATATTAACGAATGTGAATTGAAGAGGGAGGGTAATAACTTATAGTTTAGTATAGTTAAAACAAACCTACCAAGTCCAATACGCAGATAATACCTGCTCAAAAAATTGGACCAAAAGGTGTTCACTTTACGTGTACACTTTTTGATCTGCTGTTTCCACATATCGGTTAATCATTTTTAAATCCTCATGTGTGAGAAATAACGTATAGGAGGATGAAGGTAAATCACAGAAATACCGACTATTTACCCTCACTAACCCTTGATCTGGTGCATTCTACCGGAGCAGATGTCCAATAAGTTTTAAACTTTACAATAGTTATAATACGACATTACAATAGTTATAATACTATATTTTCATATTAAATGTCATATTTTATTTTTCTTTTAGTCTATATGTTGCTATTTAATAATAGGGTGTTTTCTGAAAAAACAAGTTATATCCACCAATACCTTCGCCATTTTTGAGTGCTTCAGTTGAATGAGTATATAGTGTTGATCTACCATTGCTCTGTGATATTGTTAGGATTACATAAATAAAAATTACTTCAGGTTTTCGTTGAAGTATTTTTAATTATCATAGCGTCTAATTTGACGATAGAATCTGACAGAATAATTTATATGCACAATCTGGCAGAATGTGCTACAACTGACCGCACAATCTGGAAGAATGTGCTACAACTGACCGCACAATCTGGCAGAATGTGCTACAACTGACCGCACAATCTGGAAGAATGTGCTACAACTGACCGCACAATCTGACAGAATGTCTATTGTTGGCGATGGTATTGGTTTTCGTTGAAGTATTTTTAATTATCATAGCGTCTAATTTGACAATAGAAATGACTATATCAACAATCTGTCAGAATAATTTATATGCGCAATCTGTCAGAATGTGCTACAACTGACCGCACAATCTGACAGAATGTCTATTATTGGCCAGGGTTTTTTAGTTTTCAATATTTTTGATATTATTTTGCTATGTCGTTAATTTTATGGGGTACCATCTTGTCCAGTTCTTTAGTCCCGTAGGGACGATATGTTTATAGAAAATGTTTTCCACCCCAATTGAGTTCCATAGGAACGACATAGAAGAATAAACATATCGTCCCTACGGGACTAAAGAACTGTGGATGGTATTCGTTTTCTATAAACATATCGTCCCTACGGGACTAAAGAGCGATGTTAATTTTTCAATAATCTAAAACTTATGCAGAAAGTTCGGTTAGGAAACCGAACCTGGGTATAATCTTTCAGTAAATCTCAATAACAGAAAACTCTTAAAACTAAATAACCCTGTATTATTGGCGAAGGTATTGATCCACAGAACTTCAGAGTTTTTCAGATTTCGATTTTCTGAGTAAATTTTATCACAGACGTTGGTCCATCGGTTTGCTTATTTTTAGTCGTTATCGCATTCTTTGTCTGAACCATGTTGACAAAAACTATACACGTTTGAAAAAGTGTATTGAGTTGCAAGTTGAATTGTGATAAATTATTGCTTTGTTAAAAATATTGGTAAACGTCTAACAGTGTTGACGGGTGTGTAAAGTTTTTGCACAGAGGTACTAACTTGTGTTCTCTTTAGTCCCGCAGGGACGCAATGTTTATAGAAAGACGTTATCACATCCCCTCTCTTTAGTTCCGTAGTAACGACATAGAAGGATAAACATATCGTCCCTAATGAAGATTAATAAATACTTTGGGTAATTCTACTAATCCGGCTACAATCTGAAAAATATTTATTACCCGATTAATAAATTAATCTTCTTATGGGTCTAAAGAACTAGACAAGATGGTATCCCATAAAATTAACGACATAGCAAGATAATACCAAAAATATTGAAAACTAAATAACCCTGCCCCATCGTTAACTAATATTGACATTCATTATAGTATTCTGGTATCCTATATTAAAAATCATAAACGTCAATTTTCTGAATCTATTTTTACACTTGACAAAAAACTGTCCACATTAGGAAACAAATAACTTATGTTTGGTGAAATTAGAAACGAACACGGTGAACGTCTTGACTATACATATCAAAAAGGCAAAGACAACAGAATTGTAGTGATTGGTCACGGAGTCACAGGCAATAAAGATAGACCTGCTCTCATCGCTTTAGCAGAAGGTCTCACTGATGCTGGTCTTTCCGCATTGCGATTCTCATTCTCTGGCAACGGTGAATCGGAAGGAACATTTTCTGACTCCACTATCACAAAAGAGGTTGCGGACCTCGGTTGCATTTTAGATAAGCTCAGAGAACACAAAGTCTGCTACGTTGGTCATAGTATGGGAGGCGCAGTCGGTGTGCTACGTGCTGCATCCGATGAACGCATCCAAGTACTTGTGTCGCTTGCAGGCATGGTGCATACAAAAGCATTTGCTGACCGAGAATTCGGTGATATTACACCTAACAGCGGATTTATGTGGGATGATCCCGAATGTCCCCTATCACAAACCTATATGGACGACATGGCAGCGATCGACAGTGTCGCAAAACACGCAAGTAAATTTGCTATCCCCTGGCTATTAGTTCACGGTTCAGAGGATGACATCGTGCCAGTCCAAGATAGCATTGACATCCTAAAATACGCAAATGAACCAACAGAACTCCTTCAACTCCCCGGCGTAGACCATGTCTTTTCAGATGATGGCACACCCATCATGGTTGAAAAAGTTGTCGCGTGGATTAACAAAAAACTGTAAATACAATTTTTCATATACGAATGTATCGGAGTCTTTATATTATGCCATCACCACGTCTCTCAGTCTCAACATGGAGTTTGCATCGACAACTCGGTAAACCCGGTTTCACCAGTCCAGTTCATGACATGCAAATCCCTACTGAAACCCACAATAAAGGTCCCATCTCACTGCTGGACTTACCATCACGCATTGCGGAATTCGGCATAAACACTGTAGAGATTTGCCATTTTCACCTACCATCCATAGAACAGTCTTACTTGCATGAACTCCGTGCTGCACTTCAAAATGCCAATGTTGAACTTTTCTCTTTGCTTATTGATGATGGTGACATTACACACGCTAATAACGCAGAACGAGACATCACATGGATAGAAAAATGGATTGACATTGCAGGGGAACTCGATGCAAGTTGTGCACGCGTCATCGGGGGCAAAGCAACACCGTCTGATGAAACATTAGCACAAAGTCAACATGCCCTCTCCCGATTAACCGATCGCGCACAAACTGCTGGAATTCGCTTAATGACAGAAAATTGGTTCTCCATTTTCTCAACACCTAAAAATGTCAACACTATATTAGACAGGTTGGATGGAAAAGTTGGCTTATGTCTTGACTTCGGCAACTGGCGTGGCGATACAAAATACACTGACCTTGCTGCAATCGCACCGAAAGCAGAATCGTGTCATACCAAAGCACATTTTGCTGCCCCGCGCGAAATAGACGAAGAAGATTATATCCAATGCCTTGAACTTACCCAAAATGCGGGTTTTGCCGGACCGCATACCCTTATCTACGATGGACCGGATGATAACGAATGGGAAGGCTTAACCATTGAACGCGAGGTCGTAAACCCATATCTCAACTAATGCAGTACCTACGCAAAATAGTAAGTACACTTTGATAAAGATTAATTTATTAAACGGGTAATCATATATTTTTCACTCGGTTGACGGGGAATGCCAAAAGGCATTCATACCCGGGGACTGCCAAAAGGCATTCATACCGTTGATTTCTTGATTTCTTGATTTCTTGATTTCTTGATTTGGTGCTTTGTAAGCGCGCTGATATGTCAAAACCCAATGAAGTTTGACAATCAAAATCGGTAGTTGAATTCGTAGGGGTTGGGTTCCCCAACCCGGTTGGTTTTTGAGTTTGCATAGATCTTGTATGGAAACCACGCCCCTACGAATACACAACTTGAACCTCAAAACTCATTAGGTGTCAACTTAAGAAAATATTGTTTGCATTTTCTCTTGTGGGAGGGGTTTTCAACCCCGATTTGAGCGGAAATGCACTAAAATATCGGGGTTGAAAACCCCTCACACAAGAGGTTAAAATCCTTAAGTTGACACCTATAGCACTGATATGTCAAAACCTAACAGCGCGCTTACAAAGCACGCCTACCGTGGCTGGATTAGGAGAAATACCTAATTTATTTATTAATCTTCATGTAAGAGCGTTGGAATAACACAATTCTATAACTGTTATGTATAGTTTGATCGTATGGGAGTACACTATTAGACTTGGAGACTGAAGATAAATGCATAACGAATTTATCTCAATGATGACAGAACGCATAGTACAAGATTTTGATCCCGTGCAAATTATCCTATTCGGTTCGCATGCACGAGAAGACGCTGATCAACATAGTGACATAGATCTACTTGTTGTTTTTGACGAACTATCGGATAAACGGAGAACGGCAATTGATATAATGAATGCCTTGTCTGACTTACCCATCGCAAAGGACATCATTGTCTCAACACCTGAAGAACTTGAACGCAGCCGCACGCGAATCGGATCAGTCCTACGTTACGCACAACAGGAAGGTAAAATTCTTTGGAAGAGTTGGAACGCAGCTCCATCCGAATCATCTCAGTTTAGTGGTCTATACGAAAAGCAAGAAAACACAGATATACATACAAATGATCGACTCGAAGATACCTCCAGATGGCTACGCTATGCAGAGGAAGATTTGATCACTGCTGAAACATTCTTAGGACATCCGCACGTGCCACCTCGCCAGTCATGTTGGTTAGCACAACAAGCAGCAGAAAAAGCGTTAAAAGCAGCATTAATTTTCTTACAAATTGATTTTCGTAGAACACATGACTTGGTTGAACTGCGGGACATGTTTCCTGAGAGTTGCCAACTCAAAAAAATAAATCCAAACATGTCGAATCTAACCCGTTGGGTAGTGGAAGCCAGATACCCATAGGTGTCAACTTAAGAAAAAAGTGTTGGCATATTCTCTTGTGGGAGGGGTTTTTAACCCCGATTTGAGCGGAAAAGCGCATAAAATCGGGGTTGAAAACCCCTCCCACAAGAGGTAAAAATCCTTAAGTTGAGACCTATGGGTAGTTGAAGCCAGATACCCGGAGAAAATACAAGATGCTACCGAAACAGAAGCGTCCAATGCTGTCGAACAAGCGCATGCTATATGGGAATCTGTAGCTACTGCGCTCGTAGAACACGGTTTTTCACTATAACAATCAGGAGTAACGATTCACGAGTTGTGCTAAAAAACTATATGTTAACCATTGTTTCACATAAGCATGACGTTTTGCAGGTGTCCTTCATAGTTTGAAACGATCTTCAGTCCCGACAAATGCCATACGGGGAATGCCTTAATGGCATTCATACCGTTGATTTGGCGCATTTGGCGTTGATTTGGTAGGGACGATATGTTTATAGAAAAACGTCATAGTACATCCTCTTTAGTCCCGTAGGGACGATATGTTTATAGATAACGAATACCCTTCCCAGTTCTTTAGTCCCGTAGGGACGATATGTTTATTCTTCTATGTCGTTCCTACGGAACTCTATTGGGGTTGAAAACATTTTCTATAAACATATCGTTCCTACGGAACTAAAGACATGGACAAGAGGGTATTACAAAATATTAACGGTATAACAAAATACTATCAAAAATATTAAAAACTGAATAACCTTGTGAAAACTGCGTAAGTCCTGACAAGGAGTTATCGCGCGGTCGGCATCTTAAGTAAGGATACAGTTATATGTTCTCACTATCAAAAACACAATACAGCCTAACTATCGCTTGGAATGACCAGCAAGTCTTAGGATACCATTTTCCTAAAGATGGCAACCGTCCCTTTTGCCATCCATTGAACCTACCCGGAGCACCTACACTCACTATGAATGAACCGGGGGATCACGTCCATCATCAGGGATTATGGGTCGCGTGGAAAATGGTAAACGATGTTAACTTCTGGGAACAACCCGCACCAGGTGCTGACCCCACAGGGTTCGGTAAGATCGTTCACAAGCGGATTATATCACTAAATACGACTACCGACCGCGCAAGCATAACAACAGAAAACGCATGGATTGATTGGCAAGGTATAACCCATCTGACAGAACACCGAAAAATTACCGTCCATGCACCTTCTGAAGATACTATGCACATTTCTGTAGGATTGACACTCCGTCCAAACCAACGTGAGGTAGTGCTTGATCTACGGCGCGGTGACCCAGGCGGTATGGGTAGATACTACAGCGGTTTGGCTATTCGATTTGACAATATCATCACACCGGGTAAGTTATTAGACGCTGACGGTCGCACCGAACCAATGGAGATTTTCGGTAAACAAAGCAAATGGTGTAGTTTCACTTCACAACACCCGACCGACAACGAAACCTACGGTATCGCAATCGTTGACCATCCAGATAATCCTCGCCATCCAACACCATGGTGGGTACGCAACCGAGAAAACTACTGCTTAATTCATCCTTCCCCTGTCTATCATCAACCGATCCACCTTACCCCTGATGAGAACCTGACTTTGCGGTATCGTGTTGTTCTTTACCGCGGACAACCGAATGCAGAAGTTTTTGAGTAGAGGGACTAACATTCTAATAATACCAATTCAAATAAATCTTGTCTCATTATGGAATTATACTGTTTACTGCCAGGGGGTTACTCTCTTCGGTAGGAGCGACATCACGGTCGCGACCGGGAGGTCGCTCCTACCAGATTTCCGCTGCTAATTAGACATTATCACATGAAAATAGTATCATACCGATTCAAATAAATCTTGTCTCATTATGGAATTATACTGTTTACTGCCAGGGGGTTACTCTCTTCGGTAGGAGCGACATCACGGTCGCGACCGGGAGGTCGCTCCTACCAGATTTCCGCTGCTAATTAGACATTATCACATGAAAATAGTATCATACCGATTCAAATAAATCTTGTCTCATTATGGAATTCTAATGTTTACTGGCACGGGGTTACCCTCTTCGGTAGGAGCGACCTCCTGGTCGCGACAGTGAGGTCGCTCATACCAGATTTCCGCTGCTAATGAGACATTATCATACCGATTCAAATAAATCTTGTCTCATTATGGAATTATAATGTTTACTGCCAGGGGTTCACTCTCTTCGGTAGGAGCGACCTCCTGGTCGCGACAGTGAGGTCGCTCCTACCAGATTTCCGCTGCAAATGAGACATTATCACATGCAAATGGTATCATACCGATTCAAATAAATCTTGTCTCATTATGGAATTCTAATGTTTACTGGCACGGGGTTACCCTCTTCGGTAGGAGCGACATCACGGTCGCGACCGGGAGGTCGCTCCTACCAGATTTCCGCTGCTAATTAGACATTATCACATGAAAATAGTATCATACCGATTCAAATAAATCTTGTCTCATTATGGAATTCTAATGTTTACTGGCACGGGGTTACCCTCTTCGGTAGGAGCGACCTCCTGGTCGCGACAGTGAGGTCGCTCATACCAGATTTCCGCTGCTAATGAGACATTATCATACCAATTCAAATAAATCTTGTCTCATTATGGAATTATACTGTTTACTGCCAGGGGTTCACTCTCTTCGGTAGGAGCGACCTCCTGGTCGCGACAGTGAGGTCGCTCATACCAGATTTCCGCTGCAAATGAGACATTATCACATGGAAATGGAATAAATCCACTATAAAAGAAAAATTCAAACAAATAAATATTTATGAGCTACACTGATGATATTTTGACAAACATTTAGTTCCACCTATCACCCGACAAGTTATTTGTTAACGGAGCACGTGAGTTGTTAGGCAGTATCTCTGTTCTCCGTATGTGAGCATAATGTATCCAGGACTGGACGATATAAGGTCCCTCGATCCAACTGTAAATTTTGGAAAATCCACATGCGACGTTATCGTATAGTCTTGGCGGGATTGTGCGGGGATCGTAGTGTTTACCGGGGGGTCTTGGATATGTTGGTAACAAAATACCTAAAAGTCCAGAACGGGTGTTGTATTCTGTCTGACGTATACTGGAGCTTATCCCCCAATCCACCGATTTCTGTTGCCATGTATTAGCACCGATCAACACGACAGTCACTGTAGAATCCCGGAGATATTTATCACGTATGTGCTGACGAATGCGTTCTGTTGAGAATGTCGTACTATCAAAGTCTCCTATTTTGTTAGACCTTGACACTATGATGCCGTAGACATCTAAAAACAATTCTTCAAATCGTTCCTGATACTGCCGATCTTCAGTATGGCAGAAGTTGATAAATACTTTGTGTTGATTATTCATTTGATTTTTTGTTTGTTGAATATTCAAATATATGTTTGTGAAATAGGTTCACACTTCATAATTAAAGACACAGTTTTATATCGCAAAGGGTGCATAAAGCATAAAATATTTGAATTTTATCTAAAGATTGGTGAAAAAACGCAGAAAAATAACAAACCAAGCGAAAATTACTGGCAAGGTGTTCCGCTTGAGAAAGATCTTGCTAATATTATGCGTAAACGTGAATACAATCCCGAAATGTCTATTGATGAAATTACAAAAGTGTATAAGTAATTATAGAGTTCACTAAAAGAAGGGGGTAATTGCACTTATTAACAACTTTTCAAGTCCAAAACGACTTATTCCGAAGAAAAAAGGCAGATACCCAAAAAGGATACCTGCCTATGTGAAAAACAACTATAGATTCACTTTGTCAGGAAACATAAATGAGGTAACTATACTCATAACATGTCTGATCCGATGCGCTGGAATGCGGATAAATGTATGCTGTGAGTTTATACACACCACCTACGGCACCAGAAGGAATCGTAAAACTAAAGGTTACCTCTGTCTCAACAGTAGAATCTTGCGCGTAAGTTGTCGGAAACAACTCATCACCGTAAGTTCTACTATCCCCAGGCGGCAATAAATACCAATGCACTATTGCATATCCACCTGATTTCGTAATCAACTTGGCAGTATGTGAGTCACCCGGTGCTAATGAAGGCATCTTTTGACCGTTCACAGTCGCTAAAGATGCACCCACAGGATATATATATAAACCGGGCGCGGTAGGCGTTGATGTGCTCGTGGACGCAGTCTCCGTGTTGGCTTCACTTGCAAGAGTGGATGTCTCAGTACCAACAACATTAGCCGACTCATCGTTATCATCATTCGAATCATCTTCGTGATAGGTAGAATTCGGACACTGTTTGTGCTCACAAGTATACCATATGGAATCATCATATTTCAGGTTACAAAAATTCAGAATGACATCATAAAACCCATTATAGACTCTTTTCCAGCATACGATTTTGTGTGGAGAGTCATCTACATATTCATATACTAATGCGCTTATAGTATTCATTCCTGACAGGGCAGTGGTGTAGATTAATTTTTTCAATGGTGCAAACTTTTTACCGCAAATACCAGGGCAAAGTCGATGGTGTGGTCCCGGTTTCGGACAAGAATCCGTTTCACAAGAATACCAACCGAACTTATTTGTCTTATGCAGTTCCTCTTGGCACTGTGTAAAATGATCCGCCATCAAAGCTGCAGGAGAAGTATACGTCACACTACAATCATCACTGCCAAAACAACCATATTCAAAAACTATATTGTCAATCGGTGCGGTGTTAACCCCTATTGTAAGAGTTGCAGTGGGGGTACCGTGATATGCCGCATAGGCTGCGACATACGCCGTATAAGCATCATCCCTGTTCTTGAATAAACCTGTTGCCTGTTGAGAACCGTTTTTAAGATCACCGATCGTCGTCCGTATTTTACTCGTTTCGTTTATAGCGATATCCAACGAACTCGCTAAACGTATCTGACCTGAAATGTCTATAGCGGTGAGATTTGCATTTGTGAGAGCTTGCCTTAACTCTCCTACTGATGCAGTTGGGGTAATAAGACTTAGGGCAACAAAAAATATCAAAGAAACACCTTGATGTGCAGCTTCTATGCCTTGTTCACGCATCTCCTCCGCGTTGACATCATACAAAACCTTCAGATCATCCCGTTCAGGTTTGAGATCACGATAATTTCCCAGATTATCTCTTAACTCCCCAAGGGCATTTGTGAATGCGTCTTTGATCCTTTCATACTCTTTGAACGTCATTGCTGACGAGGCTATTGCTGGTATAATTTAAATCCCTATACAAATTAGTAAGAGACATAGCACTTTCTTATATACACAACGATTATTCATTATTTATCTCCTTGATTATCCGTTCACTGTCTTCATTAACAAGTTTATGCCATAATTCAGACGCTTTTTCATCCTCCTCTATTGTACGAAACGGTATACCCACTGGAGATGCAGGAAACGGAGACATTCGATTATGTTCATAGTTTTTCCACGCTTCAGTTACGTATTTTTCATAAGCATCGTAAGTCGCTTCCCCTATATATCGGGGTTTGTTTCGCTCAGGATTGTTTTCATGAATAGGAACTGTCTTCTGTGACGGTGTCACATCAGGAGTTTCGTTAGAACTTTCACCAATCTGCACAACCGGATGCTCAACAGGCGCATCAGGATTTCCGATCGGCACTTTGTCCCAGTGGTCGCCGTCCCATTCCCATTTGAAGCCGGGAATATCTACAGGTTTTTTTTCACTAAATACAACGTTTGGTGTTGTTGGGGTTTCTGTTTCTGTTTCCGTTTTGGGGTCTGGACCGGCAATTTCCTCCTTGAAATTTTTTAGGTCTACATGTAAATAGATTTGAAAAGCAACGATACCGACTATAAAACCGACTATAAATAGCGCGAGTCCGCCTATTGCCCACTGTAATTGTTTTGGCATGTCAATACCTCCTTATTTATGAGTCCCCTTGCGAACTTAATGTGTCTTGTTAGCAAGGTTCGGTTAATGCGGGGTTGATGATCCCCCGGTCAGGAATAATATGGTTACCAATTATATCTCCTTTGTGAAATATTGTTAAGATAAAACTATATGTTATCCAATGATGCAAACTCTAAATCAACGCATCAGTATGAAATAGCCTCTATAGTTACAATACCTTCGCCATTTTTGAGTACTTCAGTTGAATGAGTATATAGTGTTGATCTACCATTGCTCTGTGATATTGTTAGGATTACATAAATAAAAATTACTTCAGGTTTTCATTGAAGTATTTTTATTTATCATAGCGTCTAATTTGACGATAGAATCTGACAGAATAATTTATATGCACAATCTGGAAGATTGTGCTACAACTGACCGCACAATCTGGAAGATTGTGCTACAACTGACCGCACAATCTGGAAGAATGTGCTACAACTGACCGCACAATCTGGAAGAATGTGCTACAACTGACCGCACAATCTGGAAGATTGTGCTACAACTGACCGCACAATCTGGAAGATTGTGCTACAACTGACCGCACAATCTGGAAGATTGTGCTACAACTGACCACACACTCTGGCAGAATGTGCTACAACTGACCGCACAATCTGACAGAATGTGCTACAACTGACCGCACAATCTGGAAGAATGTGCTACAACTGACCACACACTTTGGCAGAATGTGCTACAACTGACCGCACAATCTGGCAGAATGTCTATTATTGGCGAAGGTATTGTAGTTAAAGACACAGTTTTAGACAGAAAGGGTGCATCGGCATAAAATATTTGAATTTTATCTAAAAATTGGTGAAAAACGCTGGAAAATAACAAACCAAGCGAAAATTACTGGTAAGGTGTCCCGCTTGCACGTAGTAGTTGACTCGTTGGAAATTTTATCCATCTACGAAAATCGTTGGAGATGCTTTTATACCTAATTCAGCAGCACGTTTGATGTTTTCCCTGAACAGATGATCAGCCTCAGGAGTATCAAACAAACGTTTATTTTTTTCCACATCAATACCAAGTTTCTTTGCACAATCTTCCCAACTTTTGTTTAACTTTTTACCACGACATAGGAGATAATCTAAAAGTTGCTCTAGATATTCTTGTGCGATGAGTAGCTGCCGCATATTTTCTGCTACTTGATGATATTAAGACTCCGCTGTAAATGACAACACACATCAGAATTGTCAGGACATATAAATCTTTTTCATCGGTTTTCACCACTTTCACCGTATAATTCACGGTATTTTTTAATACCCCTCACTTTTGGAACAGGGACACGAACAATGTGGCCCGCTGCTTCCAGTGGTTTCCAGTACACTTCTTCCATCAAATCCCTTAATTTCTTGGCTTCATCGCTCCACATGCTTCCCCCAATATACCCTTGAGCAATTGCATTCTCAAGATGATTAAGTTCTGCTAATGCTCGGTATGATTCAGGAGAACGGTAGTCTGCGACCATAATTGCTGCATTTTTCCGAAGAGTGCCCTCAGGGTCTTTGAGAACGTGTTTGAAATCTTCATATTTCGCCCGCGGCACATTGATTTCTGATGGGTTGATTCGTGTCGTTTTTGGTTCAAGCAACTGGATCGGTTTATCCTTCTGCACGGGTTGGTCTGCTTGCTGTACATCTATCGGCACTTCAAGCCAATGATCCCCGTGCCACTCATACTTACGTCCGTCATCTGGATGTGGTGGTCTGTTATCCACTTCAGGCACTTCCACCTGTTCGGGGGGTTGTTCGGTTTCCGTTTCAGTTTTGGGGTCTGGGCTGGCAAGTTCCTCTTTGAAATTTTTCAGGTCTACATGTAAATAGATTTGAAAAGCAACGATACCGACTATAAAACCGACTATAAGTAGCGCGAGTCCGCCTATTGCCCACTGTAATTGTCTTGGCATGTCAATACCTCCTTATTTATGTGTCCCCTTGCGAACTTAATGTGTCATGCTGGCAAGGTTCGGTTAATGCTGGGTTGATGATCCCCCGGTCAGGAATAATATGGTTACCAATTATATCTCCTTTGTGAAATATTGTTAAGATAAAACTATATGTTATCCAATGATTCAAACTCTAAATCAACGCATCAGTATGAAATAGCCTCTATAGTTACAATACCTTCGCCATTTTTGAGTACTTCAGTTGAATGAGTATAAAGTGTTGATCTACCATTGCTCTGTGATATTGTTAGGATTACATAAATAAAAATTACTTCAGGTTTTCATTGAAGTATTTTTATTTATCATAGCGTCTAATTTGACGATAGAATCTGACAGAATATTTTATATGCACAATCTGGAAGAATGTGCTACAACTACACGCACAATCTGGAAGAATGTGCTACAACTGACCGCACAATCTGGAAGAATGTGCTACAACTGACCGCACAATCTGGAAGAATGTGCTACAACTACACGCACAATCTGGAAGAATGTGCTACAACTGACCGCACAATCTGGAAGAATGTGCTACAACTGACCACACACTCTGGCAGAATGTGCTACAACTGACCGCACAATCTGACAGAATGTGCTACAACTGACCGCACAATCTGGAAGAATGTGCTACAACTGACCGCACAATCTGACAGAATGTGCTACAACTGACCACACACTCTGGCAGAATGTGCTACAACTGACCGCACAATCTGACAGAATGTGCTACAACTGACCGCACAATCTGGAAAAATGTGCTACAACTGACCGCACAATCTGGAAAAATGTCTATTATTGGCGAAGGTATTGTAGTTTAAAGACACAGTTTTAGACCGAAAGGGTGCATACGGTATAAAATATTTGAATTTTATCTATAGATTGGTGAAAAACGCAGGAAGATAACAAACCAAGCAAAAATTACTGGCAAGGTGTTCCGCTTGAGAAAGATTTTGCTAATATTAAGCGTAAACGCGAATACAATACCGATTCAAATGCAGAGTTATTCAGTTTTAAGAATTATCAGTTAATGGGTGTTACTTAAAGTTTATATCGTAGGTCGGGTAGAGCGTATGCGAAACCCGACATGTATTGATTTTGTCTATCATGTCGGGTTTCGCTCACGCTCTACCCATAGGTGTCAACTTAAGGATTCTGACCTCTTGTGGGAGGGGTTTGCAACCCCGATTTTATGTTCATTTCCACTCAAATCGGGGTTACAAACCCCTCCTACAAGAGAATATGCCAACACTTTTTTCTTAAGTTGACACCTATGGGTTTCGCTCACGCTCTACCCGACCTACGATATTAAATCACGAATGTTATAAATATCTGCCAAAATATCTAAAACTGAATAACCCTGATTCAAATGTCTGTATAATTGACAATTGTCGTAATTTAATGATACAATAACTATGTGTTGATATTCAACTCATAGTTATGTTATATTTACTATTGAAAAGATGTAACCCAACGCGATTTAGCAACAGAAGTGGGTGTAGATTTTTCCTACATCAGTAAGATTGAAAATGATCGTATGCCACCGCCCGCAGCTGATACTATTGTCAAGATATGTGAGGTTCTTGGTGTGCCTCCAGATGATTTGCTTGCTATGACTGGTAAGATGCCAACGTCTATAAAAAAAGTTTTGAGTGATAATCCAGCTGCGCAACAGTTCCTACGTGAAGCAAAAACGATGACATTGACAGATGACGAGTGGATAGATTACTATACCTAAACAAATCCAAGAGAGTTTGGGACTTAAGAAGGGTGATATTGTGGATACAAGGATAGAAGGGGATTGTGTGGTAATCACACCCAAAAAATCAGTCACACCAGAAGACTGGGACAAACTTCTGGAAGTGATGAGCACTGTCCACGAGCAAAATAAAGGCATTAGCGAGGAAGAAGTATATCAGGATGTCCAACGTGCAGTTGAGGAGCTTCCACAAGAAGAATATGACAAACAAACTACACCTCATCCTTGATAGTGTTGTTGCTGTAAGTGCGTTTTTTACATCGGCAAACGTCCAATTGACACCGTCCAAACCTACCCTGCACAATTGGTAGATACCTATAATCCCAAGGGCATGCACACTCACAAAAAATAAAGGTTCATCATGTCAGATAATAACCGATTACTAAAGTCTGGTATCCGAGACAACCTTCTTCGTGGCACAGTTCATGACTTTTTAGAGCGAGAAATCCAATCAGGTTCCGTGCTTTCTATCGTTTCTGCTTACTTCACGATCTATGCCTATGAAAAAATGCAACACCCTCTTAACGAAATAGAGGAACTCCGCTTTCTTTTCGGTGATCCCGATTTCGTCAAACGTATGGACCCAAATAATAAAGATAGAAAAGCATTTGAGATTACAGATGAAGGTTTAGCACTCAATCAGCAACTCCGACAAAAACCGATTGCAAGAGCTTGTGCCGAATGGATAAAAGACAAAAAGATAGAAATCCGCTCTACTCGCGGATCAAAACTGATTCACGGGAAAATGTATCATATCAATAATAACGGTGTTGACAAAGCCATCTTGGGCAGTTCTAACTTTACCGTGCATGGACTCGGACTGAGTTCCAATAGCAGTAACATTGAACTCAACCTGGAGGTGGATAGTGATCGCGACCGAACTGACCTGAAGGCATGGTTTGACGAACTCTGGAATAATGATGAGCTCGTTGAAGATGTTAAGAATACAGTGCTGGCAAAACTGAAGCAGATAGGACAAGATCACCCGCCAGAACTCATCTATTACAAAACACTCTACGAACTCTTCCGTAAAGAAATTGAGACGCGACAAACGAATGAACAGACTCTTGAAGATGTCCATCTATACGACATGGAAATATGGAAAAAGTTATATGATTTCCAAAAAGATGGTGCAAAAAGCGTGATCGCCCGATTATTACGACACAACGGGTGTATCTTAGCGGATAGTGTCGGTTTAGGAAAAACATATACTGCACTGGCAGTTATAAAGTTCTTTGAATTGCGAAACGAACGCGTGCTTGTTCTCTGTCCGAAAAAACTCCGAGAAAACTGGGATCTCTATCCAGCATACAACGCACAAGACTCTAACGAATTCCTTGATGATAAATTTACTTACACCGTCCTATCACACACCGATCTATCACGATACACAGGAGAATCCGGTAGCATAAATTTGGAGAATTTCAATTGGCGTAGTTTTGATCTCATCGTAATTGATGAATCACACAACTTCCGAAACGATAGCAAACCGCGTGCGGATGATGAAGGTAATTTCCGTCACACCCGTTATTCACGTCTATTAGAAGAGGTCATCAAGGAAGGCACTAAAACCAAAGTCTTGATGCTTTCAGCAACGCCTGTCAATACCTCACTTACTGACCTCCGCAACCAGATATATCTGATGACTGAAAAACGCGAGGATGTTTTCAGAAATACTTTAGGCATCAGTAATATTGGCAATCTCATCAAACAGACACAGAAAGCGTTCAAGGTGTGGGAAGAAAAAGGCACAAGAAACAAGACAGAACTCTTCAATACTTTAGGCGTAGACTTTTTTCAACTACTCGGTGGTGTCTCTATTGCACGTTCACGCAAGTTAATCAAAAAATACTATGCCGATGAGATAGAAAGAATTGGAAACTTTCCTAAACCACAGAAACCAACTAATCGACATCCACAAACCGACCTAAATGGTGAACTATCCTACAAAGCATTAGCAGACCAGATCGGTGATTTTGAGTTAACAATCTATAGACCTTCCAGTTATGTTGTTAGTGAAACAGCAAAACAACGTTTAGCAGATGAGAAAAAACGATTCCGTTTCAATCAGGAGGATCGGGAAAAATTCCTTATCGGTATGATGCAGACAAACTTTCTCAAACGGCTTGAAAGTTCTGCACACTCACTCTCCGAAACGCTTGAACGCACTATCAATAAACATGATGATATGTTAGAGAAAATAGAAAGATTCGAACAGAACAAAGATATTCCCAACGGACAAGCAGATATCCTCCCTGATGAAGATGAAGACGATGAGGAATTTTTAATCAACCGTGCCAGAAATCCGTATCATCTAAAGGAATTGGATTGCACACGCTGGAAACAAGACATTCTCAAAGATAAACAGACCTTAACTGCAGCATCGGATAAAGTCAGATCCATCACACCAGAAAGAGATGGAAAACTGAAGCAAATTAATACTGATATTCGGAAAAAGTTGCAAAAGCCGAAAAAAGACAAGGAAGGCAATCTAAATCGGAAGTTACTCATCTTTACCACCTTCAAAGATACCGCTGAATATCTTTTTGAAAACTTGTCAGAACTTGCCTCGGAGTTGGAACTTGAGATGGCAATGGTCTCGGGAGACAAGACGCAGACAACCCGCGGACAAAACAACTTCAATGCTATTCTCACAAACTTCGCACCGTGGGGTAGGTTGCGTAAGGATAACACAGACGACAACATCGATCTCCTCATTGCTACGGACTGCGTCTCCGAAGGGCAAAACCTTCAGGATTGCGATACTGTCATCAACTATGATATACATTGGAATCCTGTGCGAATCATCCAACGTTTTGGACGGATCGACCGCATCGGCACTCGCAACACAGAAATAAAGATGATTAACTACTGGCCCACCGAAGATATGGAGGTCTATCTACATCTACGAAACCGTGTGGAATCCCGTATGGCACTCGCGGATGCTACCGCAAGCGGTGATGATGACCCGCTCAATGAATTGACTTACGAACAAGCACAGATGGAACTCAATTTTCGTGATAAACAGTTGGTGGGACTTCGTGAAGATGTCTTTGATATAGATGACATGTCTGATGGCGTTGTGATGAGCGATTTTACGCTGGATTATTTCTTTGCACAACTCCTGAAATATCTGGAAAGGAACAGGGCAAAACTTGAGGCGACTCCCGAAGGTGCTTATGCTGTTACGAACAGCGAAAGTAATCCTACTGAAAAAGGTGTGATCTTTTTTCTACGTTTAGAAAATGCCAGTGAAAACAAACAGGAGAAAACTGCCAGTCCTATCCACCCTTACTATACGGTATATATCCGCAACAGTGGCGATATCCGTTACGGGTGTCTTAATGCAAAACAGGTGTTGGATCTGTTTGAGGCAACTGCTGTTGGCAAGGAGAACGTCATAGATGATTTGTGCCTGAAGTTTGACCAAGAGACGGAGTTTGGCGAAAACATGGAGCACTACAACAAGCTTTTAGATGCTGTCATTTCGCACATCACCCGAACATATACAAAAACACAGACACAATCTATCAGGAGCGGTAGCCCGCGCGACACAAAGCTCACGCCAGCATCCAAAGCTCCGAAAGACAGTCGTAATTTTAAATTGGTGACGTGGTTGGTTATTATGTAGGTTGTCTCTTGCCTGTAGGAGGGAACTCCGATTCCCGATTTTCTTGTAGGAGGGAACTCCGATCCCCGATTTCTTGTAGAAGGAAACTCCGCTTGGCGATTTTCTTGTAGGAGGGAACTCCGATTCCCGATTTTCTTGTAGGGGGGAACTCCGATCCCCGATTACATACAAATCGCGATTCGAAGATCGCTCCTACACACAATAATTACAACATCTTTATAGGAACACAATATATGAACCAAAACGATATAAAATCCGCATTAGCAGCAATGCATACCGGTGATCTGTTAGAAAAATCAATAGATCTGCTATCCACTTTAGGTTACCGCAGTGAACTTACACTGGAACTCTCCGGCACAGTTGACGATTTTTTTGAGGAATTCCGAGGACAGAACCCAAACACCAAAACAGAACAACATTTCCGTGATAACGCCAAATCCGCACACATTATCTTCCAATTGACCAAAGACGAAATCGTAAATAATCCACAGTTATCATTGCTTGAACCTGCTGCATTTGATAAAGGTAATGCACACTGTTTCCTTATCTGTGCTGTTGATTTAAAAGACAACCACTACTCCCGCACCAAATATGCGGAGTTTACACGTGAAATTAACAAAAGACTTTTTGCCCCAACAGTGATTATATTTCGTGCAGGAGAACATCTAACAATTGCATTTGCAGATCGCCGACCAAGTGAAACGGACGCGAATCGTGATGTGTTAGGACAGGTCACCCTCATCAAAGACATCAGGCTCAATCACACAGAACAAGACCCACACCGCGCGCATTTGGAAATCCTCTCCGAACTCTCACTTGACCAATGTATCCAGTGGATGAACGATAACAGAAAACCGCAAAACTTCGACGGACTACTCGCTGCATGGCTCGCAAAACTGGATACAGAAGAACTCAACAAACAATTCTATCGTAAACTATTTGCATGGTATGAATGGGCAGTTGACGATAATAATGTCAAGTTCCCAACAGATGAGAACCGCGTCATCAAACGAGAGGAACATGTCATCCGACTCATCACCCGTCTACTCTTTATCTGGTTCATCAAGGAGAAAGGACTGGTCGCGGAGGAACTGTTTAACAGATATGAAGTGCTTGAGCTGCTGAAAGAAAATGACCTTGAGAACGGGGATTCCTACTATCGCGCCGTGCTACAAAACCTATTTTTCGCAACATTAAACACGGAAATTGAAAAACGCAAGTTTAGCACGGGAGGTAATCAAAATCACCGTAACTTCTCTAAATATCGCTACAAGAATCAAATGGACGATCCAGATAAACTTTTAGACCTTTTCTCCAAAACACCCTTCATTAATGGAGGTTTGTTTGATTGTTTAGACTCCTTTGATGCGACAACAGATGGCGGCTATCGTGTAGACTGCTTTTCTGATAATCAATACCACAAGTTAAGCATTCCCAATCAGTTCTTTTTTGATGCCAAACGAGGACTGATCCCCCTCCTTCAACATTACAAGTTCACTGTTGAGGAAAACACACCGATAGATCAAGAGGTAGCACTTGACCCTGAACTGCTCGGTAGAGTATTTGAAAACCTACTCGCTGCTATCAACCCGGAAACGGGAGAGACAGCGCGCAAGATGACAGGTTCCTTCTACACCCCACGCACCATCGTTGACTATATGGTGAACGAGGTGTTGGTCGCCTCACTATCTCAAAAGTGTCAACAGACCGATTCCGATAAGAAACATTGGGAGAAACGACTACGTTCTCTTTTTGATTATACCAAAAACTATGACGATCCTAAACAAACATTAGATGACGACAACGCAGATAGAGTTGTTAAGGCAATTTCTGAACTCAAGATACTGGATCCAGCGGTCGGTTCAGGTGCGTTTCCTATGGGGGTGTTGCACAAGTTGACGCTGGCACTCAGACGACTTGACCCAGATAATACCCGTTGGGAAGCATTACAGAGAGACTTAGCAGGAGAACGTGCAAAGGAAACATTTGCTTCAAAAAATGATCAAGAACGTCCAGAAGAACTTACTGAAATTGACGACACATTCAAACGTTATCGGGAATCGGATTTCGGTCGGAAATTGTATCTGATTCAGAACAGTATCTTCGGTGTGGATATCCAACCGATTGCGTGCCAAATTGCCAAACTCCGATTCTTTATCTCGCTTGCCATTGAGCAGGAGCCGAACAGAGATCCAGATAATAACTTCGGCATAAAGCCCTTGCCAAATTTAGAGACAAGGTTTGTTGCTGCAAACACACTGATAGGTATCAATTTATCTGAAACAAGGGGACTGTTCCAAGATGATACTGTCCAGCAATTGTTAAAAGAAATTGACACAATTCGTGAGAAGTTTTTTCTTGCAAATAACCGAGGACAAAAACGAATACTGGAAGAGCAGGAAAAATCTTGTCGCCAGCAACTTGAGAACGAATTGGAACGGCAGCGAACAGAGTGGACAGAAAACAGGCAACGAAAAATTGAAGATGAAATTTCCTCGCTTCGCAATTCAGAACAGCGTAGACAGGTCCGGGAAAAGAAACAGAAAAAGTTTGAAGCACTTAAGAAAGAATTTGATGAAGACTTTGAAAATGCTCGTAAAATTGCCCACTGGAAACCCTATGACCAGAATGCAAAAGCTGATTGGTTTGACCCAGAATGGATGTACGGGGTGAACAGTGGATTTGACATTACCATCGGCAATCCGCCTTATGTCAGAGCAGATGCAGATGAAAGAAACGCTGAATTACGACAGCAGATTAGAAATAGTAAGCAGTATGAAACACTTTATGAGAAGTGGGATCTGTTTATTCCTTTCATTGAACGGAGTTACAAATTACTTAATCCTGGCGGATTTACAACGTTAATCGTTTCCGATGCCTATTGCCACGCAAAATATGCAATAAAATCTCAAGAGTGGTTTCTACGAAATGGCAAGATATTACGGTTGGATTTTCTCGGTAAAATTCAGATTTTTGATGCTGCAGTAAAGAACGTAATCTACCTATTTCAAAAGGTGGATGGAAGCGAAAACAAGCCAGAACGTAGAGTGCATCAAAAAGAATTTGGTTCAGTCTATTTTTTATCAACTGGCGAACAGCAGAAACTTACGCAACGGGCATTTTTCCCAGAAGATTCCAACCAATCTCAATTTGCAGCTTCAACTATACCACTCGACGAAATTTGCTATATCAGCTATGGACTGAGACCAAATAGTGATCCACAAGATAAAGAGAAATTTGTTACTTCCGATGTTGTTTCAGATGAAAAAGATCGTATTCATAGCGAGCCATTTGTTGAGGGAAAACACTTAGATCGTTGGCTTCCAAAAACAAACCTTTGGATTGAGTGGGGCACGAATCGTGCACCAGCAAAATTTTATAGACCAACGTTCCCAGAAATGTATACAGTAGACGAAAAAATACTAATTCAACGACTACCGGGACCAAATATAAAGGCTTGTTATGATAATCAGAAACTCGTTTTTACACCAAGCAGTGTTGGTTTTATTCTTTGGCATAACTTAACAGGTGTTCGCAACAGATCCATCCAAAAACAGGCACGCTATCGAGATGAAAAGCAAAAAATCAACTTATTCAAACGAGAAGAACTTGAAAGGAGTAGCCAACGTTTTTCCGTAAAATATTTGCTTGGCGTGATGAACTCAACTTTTGCTCGTAATTTCTTGAGGACAAATCGTCGTAGCAATATCAGTCTCTACCCTGACGACTGGAAACAGTTGCTTATTCCTGATGTATCATCTGAACAGCAAGTCCCAATTATTGCGTTAGTTGACAAAATTCTTGATGCGAAACGTAAAGGACTTGAGAGAAAGGTAGCTCGTCTTGAAAAGAATTTGGATAAGGAAGTATCCGCACTTTATGGCGTTGATGATAAGGAGTGAAAAAATATGAAGATAAAATCAATTAAATTGGAAGGCTTTAGACGTTTCAAAAACCTAACAATAGAGTTACCTGAAACAGCACGTCTCGTAGTAATGATAGGTCCAAATGGAAGTGGAAAGTCTTCAATATTCGATGCTCTACTAAGAACAAAGTTTGAGAAAGGACGACTCAATCATATTTTACCTGATTCTTATCTAATCAAATTCGACTTATCAGAAAAGATTTACCAAGAGCCAGAGATAGAATTTTATACAGAATCTCAGATTATCCAACAAGATGTGTGGAGAAAAAGTGTACACCTGCGTTCAGCTTATAGAAATGATGCAATAGACACTTCCTACCAGTTTTTAAGTAAAACTAAATCTCTGATAGAGGAACGAAGATTTAATCGTTTGTCAGAAAATGATCAAGCTGTGGCATCAAACTATGATCGTATATTAAGCCCGTGGGTAGAACGCATTTCAGCAAGGAGACAGAGTGAAGAAACAGCAGATGAGATTGAAGACGACATTTATGGGGAACTGCGAGATACAATAGGTGAATTATTTAGAGACCCTGAATTAACTCTAATCGGATTGGGTTCTCCAAAAGATGGAAGAATTTTTGAATTTAACAAAGGAACAAGTCACGGATTTTCATACGAGAATCTGTCTAGTGGAGAAAAGGCAGCTTTAGATTTGATTCTGGATATAATAGTTGCTAAGGCAGAATTCAACGATACCGTGTTTTGCATCGACGAGCCAGAAGCGCATATACATACAAAACTCCAAGGACCTCTCCTTGAAAAACTCTACGACCTGATATCCCCTAATTCTCAACTCTGGATTGCCACGCATTCCATAGGCATGGTGCGTAAAGCACAAGACTTATGGCAAGCAGATGGAGAATCAGTCGTTTTTCTTGACTTCGGTAAAGACGATACCGGTCAAGACAGAGATTTTGAGAAACAGGTGACAATCAGACCAGCTAAACCCAACCCCAATTTATGGGCACAAACTTATCACGTTGCTCTCGGTGATCTTTCTGAGTTAGTTGCATCTGAACAATACGTGTTTTGTGAAGGTGATGACTTTGATGCGGAGTGTTATCATAATATTTTTGCGAGTCATCACCCGGAAACCCGTTTCATTTCTATCGGTAGTCGAAATAACGTAGTAAATGCCGTATCAAAACTAAAAGGAAGAATTGCAAAGGGAGCGAAAGTTATCGGGGTTGTAGACAGAGACAAAGCAACAGAGGGTGAAATCGAAAGGGATACCGAAGAAGGTATTCGCACTTTGTCACGTAAATCTATTGAAAGTTATCTTCTTGATGATGAGGTGCTAACGAAAATGTGTAAAAACTATGGCAACCCTGACGAGACTCAAAATTTACTTACAGTAAAAAACGAAATCCTCAAAAAACGGATAAATGAAGACAAATCAAAATCTTCTGACGATCTTAAACCTATTGCTCAAGATATTCACGTTCGTTCGCAAAATGTTTTAAAATCAGTTAACCTGGGAAATAGTAAAGAAAGTTTCATGAGAGATATCCTCGCCCCGCTCATTCAACCCGGTATGGAGGTCTATAAGGTATTGCACAAGGATATTTTCGGCGAGTGATTCGTTGACTCATCACTGCACTGCTAACTCCCTCACAGGCATAGCAGTCCAACAAAAACTGTCTGAATCGCCATTGTGAAGGAAAAAGAATGAGCAAAGGACTAAAAGTTTTCATCACTTATGCACATAAAAATTCAGAAGCAAAAGACGAATTGATAACCAGTCTTGCTGTCCTGAAGCAAAACGGATTAATTGATGTATGGCACGACAACGAAATCCTACCTGGAGACAAATGGCGGGATGAAATTTTCAACAATCTTGCCGATTCGGATATGCTACTTTACCTTACTTGTCGGTATAGTCTCGCTTCTGAAAATTGCAATAAAGAATTAACTGCAGCGTTAAATCCAAACATAAGAGTGATTCCGATTATTCTTGAACACTGTGATTGGAAAAACCACAAACTCAGCGAATTTCAAGCCTTACCGGATAAGGGAAGACCAATATACGACATTAACGAATGGATTCCTGAGAGTAAAGGTTGGCAAAGTGTAGTAGATGGCATTCGAAAGGTCATTAAAGAGATGCAAGCTCAGAAACAATCTTCGCCTACTATAACACCCGAAGAAATAAAATTTCTATCTGATTCAATGGTGCAAAAGGGCAACTTCCTAATGATGCTGAAGCAAATAGATGATGCCTTAAAGGCTTACTCACGTGCAATTGAACTCAGTCCCAATAATACAGCAGCATTTAACAATCGCGGAGTTGCTTACCACGGAAAAGGCAAGCTTGATCTTGCTGTCAAAGATTATAACATAGCCAGGACTTACGCACCAAACGGTAGGCGGGGAATGCCTAAAGGCGAATGCGCGTATGGCATTCGCCATGATTCATACCGTTGATTTGGTGCTTTGTAAGCGCACTGGAAATATAAATAATGTTGAAAATTACATCATTTTCATACCAATTCTTGTTTAAATCATAAAAACTGCGAAAGTCCTGTGGAGGATTCTTTTGATGTTGCTCAAGTGCATGGTGATGCCGCTCTCGTTTTTGACCTGCAGAAGGCACAAGATGTTTTGGGAGCGAGCATTTTTTGGATTCGTAAACAGATAATGTATAGCAATGAACAGGAAGTCATAGAAGGTTGGCAAATTAAACGTGACGAATCGCGACGCGGTATAGTTGAGGTAATTCAAAATGATTCAAAATGATCGGGAACTTAAAGCAACACTGAATCGCATTGAGCACTTTCAAAAAATAGTTGAAAAACTCAAAGCGTTTGAAACCAATCCACGGAATTATGAGTTATCCGCGGGCGGTTTTCTGTCCGAAATAGATCGGATGAATCTTGAAGTGGCGGAATATTTATCTGTTCATTCAAGCGAACTGATAAAACCAATCACTGACACTGTTCACCTAATAATAGATGATGTGCATTTTCATGCCTCAACGGAGCACGGGTGGGATCCCTCTCTGCAAACAGTGTCCTTGAAACGGAATAGCGATTTGGAGAAAAGATGAACACACTAAGAATTTTCGCAGACTTCCACAACGCAGACGTAAAAGGCAGAGTGCGGTTGAACTGCGCCGGTACAGTAGCAGATATCGAACGGCAGGGAATTGAACTGCAAGATGGACAGTCCATTATCATCTATAGCGAAGAATTACAGGTTGAGGGTGTCGTTCACTACTCAGTAGAAGAAAAGTTATGGACAGCGGCAATTGATTGGAATGCCATTCGAGAAGTCCAATCGATTATACCTCAACCGGCAATTCAAGCCACCAACCACATGATGGAGAAAAAATAGGCAAACGGTGGCTACATTGCTGAGATGAAAATGAATACTATGTAGGGCAGTTCAGCATCTCGGACGGATTGCACGTATTACGCGGATTAGTCTTCTGCTGTGCGGACAACCCAACTCTGTGAAAAGCACATTGAAATACCAAAAAAATAATCCGGGGAATGCCTAAAGAAGCATGCGCGTATGGCATGCTCCATGATTCATACCGTTGATTTGGCGTTAATCCGTGTAAATACGCGATTCAGACATTTCCGCGATTGCTCAAAAAACCTATGTTAGTCCATTTGCAAAAACATCATGGTCTCTCAACCCAAACAGTCTACAACGACCTTCATGGGTATATTAGAAATCAAGACATCCACCTAAAAGAAGGTATAGAAGTTTGGTAAAGATGACATAAAATCAGACATGAAGAATTACATGCAAAGTTAACGAGTTGTGCTAAATAACTTTATGTTAATCATTGTTTTACATAATCAGAACGTTTTGCAGGCAACCTTCATAGTTTGAAACGATCTTCAGTCCCGCCAAATGCCATACGGGGAATGCCAAAAGGCATTCATACCCGGGGAATGCCAAAAGGCATTCATACCGTTGATTTCTTGATTTGGCGCATTTGGCGTTGATTTGGTAGGGACGATATGTTTATAGAAAAATGTTATCTAACTCTCTTGAGTTTCGTAGGAACGGCATAGAAGAATAAACATATCGTCCCTACGGGACTAAAGAACTGGGGAGAGTGTTCGTTTTCTATAAACATATCGTCCCTACGGGACTAAAGAGCGATGTTCATGTTTCAATAATCTAAAATTGATGTATAAGGTGCAGTTAGGAAAACTCATTTGGGTATTAACTTTCAGTAAATCTCAATAACAGAAAACTCCTAAAACTGAATAACCCTGTCAATAGGTGTATCTGATGGATTTGATCAAAGTAATGGAACGATTCCCTAATCAAGGGGCGTGTATTGAACATCTTGAGGGGATACGGTTGGGAAATAAGTCCAGATGTCCGAAGTGTGAAGGTAAACACCTAAAACGCAAAAATGAGAGCGGAACAGAACGCATTGGACGCTGGCACTGTGGGGATTGTGGTGCATCGTTCAAAGTGACCAGTGGCACAATCTTTCAAGGCACAAAAATACCGCTGCAGTTGTGGTTTTTGGCGATTGTGCTGATGGCAAATGCAAAGAAAAGTTTATCAAGTTGCCAACTTGCACACGATTTAGGTTTGCAGCAACGTACTGCATGGCGTATAATGATGAAGATACGTGTAGAGATGGTAAAAAATTAATCGTTATTAGAAGGTATCGTTGAAGCTGATGAAACTTACATCGGGGGAAAACGAAAGAAGGATTACGACCGAGACGAAGATGAACCCCGCAAACGCGGTCGTGGCACAATGAAAGACGCTGTTATCGGAGCGGTGGCACGCAATGGACACGTTGTTGCTGAAATGATACCTGACATCTCTGGTGAAACGATTGCGAACTTTATACGCGAAAATGTGGATACGGAAAATGCGACACTCTATACAGATCAATTTACAGGATATAATATCATCGGGAAAGAGATGGAACACGAAACTCTGAACCGAAGTGAACAATGGGAAGCAGGTGAACTTCATACGAACACGATTGAAGGATTTTGGTCATTTGTCAAACGCGCTTGGTATGGTAGTCACCATCACTATTCAACTGGATATACGCCTATGTATCTGGCAGAGACGTGCTATAAGTATAACTATAGGAGCATTGACATCTTTGATAAGTTTGTCAATGAAAGTGTAAGTTTCAAGAGAAAGAAATTTTGATATAAGATTTGATGCTTTAAAGTGGCGTATCCTTATGCTATGCCATGAGTTTTATACTATTCAAGAGTAAACGTTAGCATTTCTATAAACTCGTTTAGAGTTTTTATACGATCTGAATATTTCTGAATAACTTCTGTTGGGAAATAGTCCCTTGTTGATCTGTTATAGAATTCATCTTAATAAATTTCTGGCGAGATTCTTAATCCCAAAACGACTAATTCCCTAAATTAATCAATTCGGTTATAGTTAGCATTTGCGAATTCCTTTTAGTCTTTACTGAGTGAACGCCATTTTCTTTTTGTTGTGTCTAAGACTCTTATTTCACCGTTACCATCAGCGACATCTATAAAAACACCTTCATGTCCATCAGAGTTACTGACAGTAATTCCACCCCCGTTAGTAAAAAGTGCTTTTCCTTGCATGTCAACTGTGATTTTTCCTTGTTTATTACTAACAGATATGGTTCCGTGTCCTTGTTGAACAGTATCTATTCCAACTACTGCCATTTCTTCATTGTTATAAACGAAGATATAACCCCCTTCTCCTTCTTTTCCTGCTTCCATCCCTCCTCTTACTTCCCCCATCTTTACCAATTGTTTCCCATTATTATCTACGATTAGCAATTTTTTGCAAACTATTTCATCAAAGACATTGTTTGCGTTTTCTTGTGCGTGTGCGTCTTGTGATTGGTTGTTTGGAAGTGATGCGATGAGGTATCCTGCGATTGTGAATAGACTTCCAACGAGCATATAGACTAACTTTTGTTTGAAATTCATTTATGTCTCCTTTTGTGTAAAGATCCGTTGTAACTTGAATTACTAACAATATTTAAATCGTTTTACCCTCCGAAAGAATTGTGTTGTGTGTCCATTGCTATTTGTCTTTACCATG
The DNA here is from genome assembly GCA_963663765.2 of Candidatus Poribacteria bacterium. Taxonomy (GTDB): domain Bacteria; phylum Poribacteria; class WGA-4E; order WGA-4E; family WGA-3G; genus MSPOR6. Next base: position 189,166 of record CAXXUA010000006.1, read on the forward strand.
TAGTCTTCTATAGATCCAACGGATTCCATAGTATAATCCCCCGAGAATAGCACCAAATAGTACTTCCTTGATGATAGCTTCATAGAAATTATCTATGATGTAGCCAAATATAATGAAACCAATAATAAAAACTATGATTGATAGGATTTTCATAAGCCTGAAAAGGAACTTTTTCCAATTAAGATCTTTATTTGTTTTCATATAGGTTTGTCCGTTTGTAGTTTGTAAAAATTGTGTTGCATTAAAGTTTGCAATATAATATAACTGACATTTTTCAGATTAGCAGAGAATCCGCTAAATATCACTACAACGAGGGTTTTGAACCATGAAAATGCGAATATTTTGAGAAGTTGACTTGATTTTATACACATGAAATGTCATCCTATATAATAAAATTTCACTTTATTTGATTATATTTAGGAGGACATCTCATGCATCATCAGATTATCACATCTTTACAGTTTTTTCAACATCTTCTTATTTCTCGTTTTTGTCGTATTAGATCACAAATCATTGACACTTTACTTTTGTTATCCGTTTGCCATCTTTTTTGTCTCTATAATCCGAACCAAGTTGCGGATGCGTTGACAGATCCCAAAACGTGTCTTTATAGGGATCTTCACTCAATGAGCCAGTATCACTGGAAACGCTTGAATGTGCGGCTCGGGTGTGCTATGGCACTTGATTTGATCAAAGATACTGAAGCCAAGAGTGCTTCAACACAATCGCGTCGGTGTATTACCATCAGTGTAGATGACAGTAATGTGGATAAATATGGAAAAACATTAGCTTACTGTTCAAACTGATGGTCTAAAAAACACAATAACACCATTTGGGGGCAGAACATATTAGGCATCACGATCAAGATTGGTGATGTGGTAATTCCACTCAATACGCGCCTTGTTTCAAAACAAGGACGTGGTAATACAAAGAAATCGGTTCTTTTTGTTGCCATGATGAAAGAAGTGTTAGATTTCTTTGATGCACAAGACATTGATATAAGAAAATATCCGATCACTTTTGATTCGTGGTATGGTAGCAAGAAACTGATCTAATTCTTATCAGGTTTAGGGTTTGTGTCCATATTGGTTGATGGTAAAAACAACTATGTGATGACCATAGATGATAAAAAAGCGAAACTTTCGGTTCATAAGAACTCTATACAACTGCATCAAGGTCAATGAGGATGTGGTGATAAACCTGTCTGTCGCGCAAATGCCAGCAGAATACGCGTGTGGTTTTCGCATGAGTTGAAATCCAGATTGCATTTATCTGATATGCGTTTAGAAAGCACGCAAGGTGCGACTGCGGGTCTCGGTATAAAAGTTATGAGCTACCTTATGTTGTTGCATGTAAGTATCTTAGAGCGTCGCACATTTCATCAAATACAACTGCAACTTACCGGAGAAAGAGACATGTTAAAAGAAATTATATCGCATTTTCATAAACTAAACGCAAAAGAACCTTGAATACTATTGAGATTAGACAATTTTTGGGAAATATCAGCTTGACTATTATTCAGATTTAATGTATATTTTATGCAGAAAACCATACGCGATTTGCAAATCGCGTGTTGATACACTTAATATTGCCTATGAATGCTGATGGTGACTGGATACTAAGCCCATTTGTAGAATATGTCACGTATGGTTCAATGTTCATGCGGGTTCAGAGGCAATTTGACGAAAATTGGGTCATGAAAAAACGGCTAAATTTCGTCGCGTATGGAATCGGGCAATTTAGTCCGCACTGTGACTGGCTTCCGAAGGGGTGCTGTTCGGAAAGTCCTTCCCGTTTGAAGGGAATTGAAACTCATCCTTCGCATCCGTATCCATCTCTCCATCAAAAGTTCGGAAAGTCCTTCCCGTTTGAAGGGAATTGAAACAGCGTAATTTGCGGTTATGCTATAAAAAAGGATTAGTAATCATGTTCGGAAAGTCCTTCCCGTTTGAAGGGAATTGAAACAACGATGTTCATTTTCTCGTCCAATTCGTAACCATTGTTCGGAAAGTCCTTCCCGTTTGAAGGGAATTGAAACTAATGCACAATCTTTGAAGTGGTGTGGACTATACCGAGTTCGGAAAGTCCTTCCCGTTTGAAGGGAATTGAAACAACAAGATGCTCCGAGAGTTCTCTAAGTTTGTCAGCGTTCTGAAAGTCGTTCCCGTTTGAAGGGAATTGAAACTACCTTTCGTTAATCGCTAAGTTCATGTTTGCCACTGTTCTGAAAGTCCTTCCCGCTTGAAGGGAATTGAAACATGTTATGCTCAGGGTAATAAATATGGCGACCGAACCGTTCTGAAAGTCTTTCCCGTTTGAAGGGAATTGAAACGCAATTAGGATTTGGTCGGTAGATGAAGATACAGGAGTTGTTCTGAAAGTCGTTCCCGTTTGAAGGGAATTGAAACCCAGCATTTTTGCCTGTGGTAATATATTCATCAGGTTGTTCTGAAAGTCCTTCCCGTTTGAAGGGAATTGAAACCTTCTGGAATTTGGGACGAAAGTGTCAACTATCCATGTTCTGAAAGTCGTTCCCGTTTGAAGGGAATTGAAACTTCTCAAGGAACTTCCAGAGGTATTCCGCATTTGGTTCTGAAAGTCCTTCCCGCTTGAAGGGAATTGAAACCTTCTGGAATTTGGGACGAAAGTGTCAACTATCCATGTTCTGAAAGTCGTTCCCGTTTGAAGGGAATTGAAACTTCTCAAGGAACTTCCAGAGGTATTCCGCATTTGGTTCTGAAAGTCCTTCCCGCTTGAAGGGAATTGAAACTTGACATCTATACGATCACCTGTGGCAGTTTTTTGTCGTTCTGAAAGTCGTTCCCGTTTGAAGGGAATTGAAACTTTATTGCTTTGATTTCTTCGTCACTTCTTACTGGGTTCTGAAAGTCGTTCCCGTTTGAAGGGAATTGAAATTTCGCAGGCACTGGATTGATTTCGCCAAACATGCAGTTCTGAAAGTCCTTCCCGTTTGAAGGGAATTGAAACTCTCCGAAATATTTTCGGTTGCCTTGGTTATCGGTACGCTGTGTTCTGAAAGTCCTTCCCGTTTGAAGGGAATTGAAACTCGTTATACTTGTCACCCAAGTAGCAGATCGCTTCCTCAAGTTCTGAAAGTCCTTCCCGTTTGAAGGGAATTGAAACTTGAACTCGGAGTCGTTATCAATATGGCACTAGATAAATGTTCTGAAAGTCCTTCCCGTTTGAAGGGAATTGAAACTTGCCTCTACCCACCGTTAAATTCCGAGTGGCTTGTTCTATATTTAATTGAAATTGGATCGAATAGTTCGCTCACAATCTTAGATGTAGTCCTACATCTCTACCAATAGCGTTATGTAAAACATTGTTGTTTATTCTTGTGTTAATATTTGTTTTATATTCCTTGTATTTTGTGCTCTAATAGCCTTTGATAAATCCGCTTATACGACGCTAATATAGGGTTTGGGATACCGATTTTGTGAGTTTGATAAAGGTAAATGTCACGTGTATTGTTGTCAAAAATATTATCCGAAAACTACTCACTCTGGAAGATTACTGAACTGAAGTCTTGGCTTTGATTTAATGCCAAGTTTTTAGAGATTGTTAGTATGTTGAATATTTCAAGCGAGTGGTATCTGCGTAGCCCGGTGCGTTTTTTACCGTTCTGGTTGAAAGTAAATACTATCCATGGCAGAAGGTTGATCGCCTCACCGATGAGGATCAGGTTGTAGGCAAGTCTATCGCCGGGGCGTATTCCAGTTTCCCCGTGTATGGCGGTTCAAGAACGAAAGGGTGCGATGCAAACGTCTGACCGCGGAGGAACAGGCTATCGTCAAGCATAGGCGTTTCAAAACATCTGGAATAGACCACTTATCAAGGAATTGGCAAGTTGTCGCATGCATTAGTATTACCGATATAGGTAGTATCACGAAGCGAATACCCAAATCGACTTGGAAAACGTTGCCTTTGTAGGGTGGGAGTTTCAGCGAATCTTGGACGGTGTAGGTGAAGCGATAGCGAGCAAATTGGAAATTTCGTGGTATGAAACGGAGTGAATTTGCTTTGATCTTCAAAAATTATGACATGGTTAGATAGTCGGTTTTAATGGCGTTTTTGAATCCATTGGTTTATTCTTTTCATCTTGGAACCAGTCATACTTTGGATAATGAATAGGCTTTCTGGGGTCATCAGTGGCATAGATTAACATGGAACGCAGTTCTCTCATTGTTAAATCCGTACGATCCCGAAACATTTTTGTCCGTTCGTTGAGTTCCTCTGTAAGGTTATCTTTTTCCAAGATGTCAGTCGCGTTCTTACGTCGGTAACGCGCCATTGCGTCCCCACACAATTCCATCTTCGTTATCCGAATGTGACTGGAGCCTGTCCCGTGAGGTTTAGCACCCCCTATTTTATGACGAAGCGGTCCCTCTAATACAACTGTATCCTCACCTGCTTCCCTACCGAGTGCTGCTGGACTAAGCGTGGCGGTAACCTGTTCTTCAAGTACCAAGCAGTAAAGCAGCAAATTGAGTTCGGCATCACCTAGGTTCGTAAAGTCCACTCTAAATGTGAAACACGTCCCTGGGGGAGCAGGTGTTACGTTGGTAGTTCGTGTGATACCACTATGTGGCTTGGTAAGTTGGGCAGCCTCCGATTCTGGGTGATGGTGATGGTAGAATTTGCGTCTGTTCTTCTTACCCGGATAAAAAGCAGCATGCTCTGGCTTCGGATGACTGCTGGCGATATTGTACTGTTTCCATTGACTCATTGGTAATGGTTCTACAGAAATTTCTGCATCACTGAAATGCACCAGACCCGTAAGCGAATTATTCCCATGCCAGTAGCCGAATATTCTCGCCACAGGATCAAATTGCACGACACCACCACTGGTTTTTCGTGCCTTCGCCAGTTCGTGCTCGCTATCAACTGACATATTTGCAGACGGCACCGTAGCGTTACCGATAACTTCTGCTAAGGAACGTATTGGACCCTTGAGTGAAGTTGAAGGTATATAGGGTTGTCCATTACGTCGGCGGGTAAATTTAACATTGTTCTGTTCACCATTACCGATCAACAGTGGGGTTAGTGCCTCAATTTCACACCAGAGACGACCAGAAATTCCACGCAAGGTATGGTGATAATTTGGCACATCGTGTTCGATAGGTTCATCGCTTACCGTAACCCAACGATAAGGGTTCCAGAAATTCTCTCCCTGTGGCATCACTTTCCTCCCTCAAATGCATCAAGACCACACAGACGAACGAAGTGAGGTGCCCCCGCGTTATCGTCCCACTGCTCTACAACAACTTTTACCCGCTCAGGATTACCAGTAATCGGATACCGAAAACGGTGTGGGATCCGGAGTTCAATCCATTCGTCTGGCGTTTTTAAGGTCTGCTGCCCCCATAACAGAAAACTCTCTTGATGCGAATGCAACGCCTTCAGTGTATCAGAATGGTCTTCCAATACCGGACCTACCCAATCAACATTTCCGATAAAGACCGTCCGCCAGCACAATTGACCCAATACCGGGATCGTCCGCCAACGGAGTTCGCCCGTTGACGCAAATAACCGACCTGCAGTAGAGCATCTGAGGCAGTCTTGAGTAGACTTTTTTATGGACTCACAACCCGCTCCATACCAACGCAGTTCATTTTCATCATTCCACCGATCCAAAGTCCAGCCATCAGGAGCCTCCAACCAAATATAACAGAGGTCTGATACAGTATCAAGTTGAAGATCTTTAATGAGATTCAGAAACTGTTCTTGCGTCAAATCTGCCGCTTTCAAAAACGCAGTCATAATCAACGCTCCTATTCGTCAGTGGATTTGGACGCTGACACCTCTCCCTGAGGTCCAGGGTGCCACCCTAAAAAATCCTCAAACGACGGTAAAAGAGGATCCAGTTTTTTACACCAATCAGTACTCAGAACGTATCGGTTCCGCAATCCGCGAGAATCGCCCTCTGGTAGGTTAATAGCCATAGGTGGTGTCCAATCATGTAAACAATAGTTATCCCGCTCCTCCTCAGTCGCCAATTCGTACAAACCAGCAAGATGCTCCACCTCCCTTACATAGGTTAGACAGTAGGCAGGGACGGTAATACGCACGCGCCCAAGCCCCCTACTGCGTCCAGAACCGATGGTAATCATTTCATCTTTCAGATCAAATAACAACAGATTCAGTGCCGCCAGTTGCCAGAGTTCAAAGTTTATCAACCTTAGGTTCGCTTTAAATTTTCCGCCGATGAGTACTTTTAGGTCGAACAAAGCACCCCGTACTGTCCCACCGGTGAAACGATCAATCGCGATGCCATCGCGCGCTTCAGGTGACGGTTTATGATTTGGTAGCGGATAAGCATCACTGATACTGAACCGCCCCCCAAACTTCAATGAGCCGAACAAACGGCACGCTACGCACGAATCCGCGTAGGCAGTTGAAGATGAATTGGTATTACCATCTTGCCGTGAACGAAACCCACACCCAAAAGAATCTTGTTCCGCTGCGATAGGTATCATATCTTTCTTGCTTGGCTTATCATAGTAAGGAATACACACGCTGCCTTGTTTCAGAGTACGGGCAATACGTTCCAGATGACTACGGAGCACACCTTTGAGTGATGTACCCGGGAAGTAATAACTGCTTTCACCATCCTTGAACGTTGATACAGGCACCATTTCAGCATCGTCCAAAGTAGAATAACCACTCTTAATTAATACCGGATCCACTGGTTCAATGATAATTTTTATGTCAGCCTGACAAAGCCATTTCCGCAACATGGTTAGCCCTCCTCAGTTTCAGGTGCCGGTTTTAGCTGCCGTTCGATGTGCTTCGTAAAATAGGTCTCCCAATCCCCCAAATCACTGAAGCGTTCTTTAGCATCTGTTTTGGTAAGGAAATTTACGCGTTGCTTCGAGTCATTCATATCAACACCAGAAAGTTTGACATCTTTTAAGTGGAAACGTCCAAGACCGCGGCTCGTAAATCCTCCAATGCTGCTACCAGCACACCATTCAAACAGCGCGGCACCGACTAAAGCCAGATCTGCGTCAGTCGGGTTTTCGAGATCAATGCACAGTTCAAATCGGCTATCTGGGGGCACGACTTCGTAGTCGTATTTAAGGTTGTCTACGGCTGTCTGGCTATCGCGATCAATCACCACGCCATCGCGAACCTGCATAACCGATGCCCATTCTTTCAGTTTCCCGTCGCTTAACGACAATCGGCTTGTCTGCACCGCAGAGCCGAACAATTTACAAACATCACAGGTGTTATCTTCAATCCATTTCAAGCGAGCCTGTAACCCTTTTTGTAGTGCTTCTTGATATGCTTGACGTAGAACCCCGCTGTAATAGTTGATGTCACTGGTGCAGCTAACCCCGCTTGCGGCGTGGTTTAACATACATGCACTCAGTCCTAATGCGTGTGACAAAACCTCACAAGTACTCCGCAATTTACCCTTGAGAGAGGAACCTGGAAGAATAGGTTGTCCCTTGGAATCAATCATCACTCCCAAATCGCTCGTGGTTTGCCCTTCTTTGCCAGAACCGATCCGCCATGCGGTGTCAAACACAAGGGACGCTGTAAGGCGAATTTTCTTCTCTAACTGAAACATATTATCACTATTCCTTACTTGGTTGATGCATTTCGATCAAAGATTTACGATATAAACACTGCGTACAGAAACGTTGAAAAAACACTGGAATGTGCTCGGTTGTCCATTGATTAAGCCACTCGCGCTGACGTTTCCTCAGTTCATTACGGTGCCTTTGTTCTTCTTGTGTCATGCCCGATTGCCTTGCTGGAATATTTTCTTCACGGAGTTCTTCCGGTAGATGGGCATGTCCCTCCTTGAGGACCGACCAATCAGAAGTTTGAGCACCACATAAATTTAGCACCAGGGTCCAAAAGTCGATTTCCGCTTCCAATTTCAATTTTGCTGTTTCAGAAGCAATTTCACATTTGCGTTCAGCGCGTTCCTTCTGGTGTCCGGCAAATTCTGAAACTTTAGCAGGCTGCTGCCGAGCGATTTGGCGCAATCCGTGAATCTGTGAAGTCTCTACTGGAAATTTAACGGCATTCTGCACTAATGAATGCAGTTCTTTTACTGCTTGATCACGGTAGACAGTATCAGATAATAGGTCAATGAGTCTCATGAATTTTCCCTCATCTGATCGCGCGCGACCTGATAAAGATATTCGCCGACAACTGCACGCACCCAACCGCGAGCGAGGTGTAGACGCAAAGCCATACGGATGTAAGGATCAGCATCCAATTCTTGGCTTTTGTCGCGCAGCTGCTTTAACTGTTGCAGTACCTCTCCCCCTAACGCCTTCCACTTTAGCGGATTCCGCTCATCTGTTCTTTCTTTCCCCATCTGGTTCTTAACAAAATCTTCAATGTCCGTAAAGCGCGTCGCGGAGCAGGTGATGTTTTCCAGATTGCGAATTTGGGCACTAACTCGGTTTTTACTTTTGTCATAACTGAATTTCTCAAAGAAACGTTTGCCTAATTCAGAAAACGTTTGATGGTTCTCTTCAATGTAAAGATTTACCTCTTGGATTAACTGGTCATTCAAGACAATCACGCTCATTCCTCCTGATTGCGAAACTGACGATGGAAATCGTCCGAGATGATTACTATACCAAAACCTTCATTGCGTCTCAACCCCACACCATCTTTGGATAGTGTCATAAGTTTTTCCAAGAGTGTCTCGCGTTCTTCGGCTGTTCCTCGGAAGCAATAAACATAGACAGAGCCACGTGCCACACCCCATTCATCCTGACGCGGCAAACCCTGTGCTGTGTTCCAGCCATGTAGATGCTCATGCCGAGTTGCGGCAGCGATCCAACCGACCGTGCCACCAAATGAAGGCTGGAGCGTCAGGCGATTTTCTATCGGAAACGCGTCATCCACAGAGGACATAGACGACAACCACGGAATCATAGAAGCCGGATCAAGACTGTAGCGCAAAAACTTGTCCACGAATACAGCACCCGTCGGAAACGATAGACTAAAATAAAAATCCTCGGAATCAAGTCCAGGAACAGAGAAGGGTTGGTTACTGAGAAAATCAATCAAGTCAAGACTCCATTTCTTCCAACGTTCCGGATGCGCCTGCGAATCGTCCGAATCATCGACTTCACCTAATGTGATACGCATATCTCCGTAGCCGCGGGTGCGGTGCTGTCCAACGGATATACGATAATCTTCTGATTCCAAGAGTTGCTTCAAACCAACAAGTGCATTGTCATCTGCCATAAACCAGCCGTATAGGTCTTCTGCTTGATCTGAAGGCAATATGGATTCGGGCGTATACAATATGGATTCCGCTGCGGTGACAGTGTGTCGATCAATGCCAACATGCGTAGCAACGTGGTGACGGTTGTCGCTCATCTCTTGTAAACTGCTGTTTGCCCCTTCATTCCAAAAACCCGCATATCCTTTCAAGTCAAGATCGCATGCTTTACATTGTCGCCAGTCAACGCCTACATCTTTTGGCATACGACCAGCCATATAGTGTTGGGCAGTCCGATACCACAGTAGGTCCACCAAAGCATGCTCTCTCCCTTCACGCTTGCAGACAGCCGCAGTCAATGGTGAATTTTTCCTTCCCGGATCCAACGGACCAAATCGGCATGAAGCCTCATTCAAAAACAAGCTCCTGAAAGTCTCATCTACTTCTCCATGGTGTTGCAAGTAGATCGTCGCCATCCCGCCACGGACCGCTGTACCGGTTATGTAACGTCCACCTTCGGCATGTTCGGATTTCCAGTCACTTTTAATAACCACCGGCGAAAGCAGTTTTGCTGTTATCCCTATTTTTTTCACGCAATTGGCTCCTCACGCAACATTTCCAACATTAGACCCCATCCATCAGGTTCATCCTTGAAACTCTGAAGAGCTTCATCTGATGAAATGTTTTGACTGTTCCAACACAAAGAATCCTCTTTGAGCAGGATCTCACATCGACCTAAGCCAATACTTTTGTCCCCACCTAAGGTGTCGAGAGACAATAGCGCGGCGATTAAAAGCGCGTACTCGTATGGAAATCCACCTTTATACTGCGTCAGAATGTCTGCCGGATGCCGGGCGCGAATAGCCCCTTGAAGGTTCACACCACGCTCCGCAAACTCAGTTGTGAACAAGTGCTGTTCTGCTACTGTTCCTGTGACGCGATCCAAGGCTGTCCGAGGTTGAACGGAAGTAATTGCTTTATCTTCTGGTGACACGGGTTTCGCATTCGTTACAAACAGACATTCCCCTTGGTAACGGCTGCCGAACAACCGATCCACTACCAAACTCGACTCCGCCAGCGGCTTAAAATGCTTTACCAGTTTTTGGTTATCTTCTTTTATGCCGTCGTGTGGGTTAACCGCTTCAAGACCTAAGGCAAAAGCAAATCGTTCGCATTGATGGCGCAGAACACCCTTGATTTGAGAACCCGGAACAAAAGGGGATCCATCAACGCCGCCCATGCGCTGCAACAATCTATTCGTTGCCGCTGACTCGTAGCCACTCCCGACGTGCCACCGTCCTTGCCAAACGATGTGGTATTCCAAATCCAAACGTTGGGGCTTCTTCATAGATCGGACTCCTCTCTACTCAGGAAATAAGCGATGGGCATCCACCAGATCCGCCACACAGAGCAACCGTTGATCCCCATTTTCAAACCACGGAAAGTTAAAACTGTATCCTTCCGGACACAGACGCTCTACCGCCTCCCACAATGCACGCCGTTGGGATCGATCTCTCCCATGCCGACAGCGGGCAAAGATGTCACAAATACGCCATTCCGCCTGACTTTCCGATGATGCCAAAGCGACTTCTTGTAGTTCGTGTAACTTACTGCGTGGAAACATAACCGCGTCCAGTTCTTGTATACTCGTCCGTAATGTCTCCAATTGGGAGCAAGACATCGGGCGAAGTGTGCGGCGCGCGTCGGTAAGTATATGATAGGTATCTTCACGCACCTGTTTAAGGGCATAACTGTTTGCACTAGCCACAATATGAAAATCAATGCGAGCACGGTCTTGTTCAGAGTGTTGCTGAGTATAGGTGTCCTGTCGTTTGGCGTTCTTCAACAGTTGCTCTGCTAAATCAAGTGCCAGATAGAATGGATAGTTGCTTCTCGCAACAGCAACACCACAGGAAATCGTGAAACCCTGATCGCCAAGTCTATCGCGGAAAAATTGCCTCTCAGCATCTGGAAGGTCAGCGATTTTTGCTTTCGTCAAACGTTCAAACGCGTTTGTAACCCTCAAGGCAAAATCAAGGGCGCGGTCAGCTGGCACTGCGACCAACAAATCATCACCACCTAAGAGTAAAATGTCGGCGGGGAGTGGCTCAGGATACACCTGTTGTTCAAAAGCTTCTTGAACTTTGTTAATTTCTGATTTCAGAACCTCGTTGAGGGAACTGAAACATGCTTCTCGTATGCTTTCATCAACGATTCTGCTAAATTGGCGGAACGTCTCTCGTTGATCGATTGCCTGAACAAATTTCCCCATAGCGTTTCCATCAGCATAAACGACACCAAGATAACCGTTCCACGAGGATCGATCTCCGATCTCTGTGATACTCTGACATCGTAATTCCTGCCAATCTTCCTCTGCTAACCACGGTCCGGTACGGGCTAAATGCGCCATCCACCCGCTCCAAAGTCCATAGTGCCGTGTCCTACGTCCTTCTTCTGCCTTTTCATAACTCGATTTGGATAATATATCACCGTTTCGACCTATACAAGATGCTGGCAAATCCGAAGCAGATTCACATTCCATCATGATTGGAATTAGCGAGCTACTCCGATGACAGGTTGCGAACTCACGTTGGCAGCGCAACTGAAAATGTGCCATTCGTGCTGCCTCCGAATAGGATGCGTCATCTTTAAATGGTGCAATACCGTAGACAACACCTACTTCACCGCCTGTCTGCTCACGGATATAGCGAGTCATGCTTTCACAGGCTGCTTTGATTGTTGTAGCATCTGACCTATGAACTAAGAACTGTGCTGACCCGCCATTGGCATAAATCTTGTCCACATCTCCTATACTGGGGTATTCGTTCAAACACTTTTCCATCTCGGATCGGTTCAGCCAATCTAACCGAGCACTTGCACCTCGTATCTCATTCAACGGATCAGTACCAAATACATAATTCTTGATAGAAGGGATGTCAATTACAATGACAAATGATTCGTTGTTCATGATGATAAATCCGTAGGCGTGTCAAGCCAGTCAAAATCACTTTTGACAAACGGATTGTCTGCCTGCTCATCTGACGAGCGTCGATCAATGAGGACGAAACGCCTCACCGGTCTATCCAGTTTTTGTGCTTCTTCCACGAGTCGTTGAACAACTACGCCCATGAGTGTTGTGCCACCAGTCATGTTAGCTACGACCACATCCGCATGCAATAAGTAGTGGAGTGCTTGCTTTGTTATTTCATTGATTTCATTAAAGCCTCCTTGTGGATCGTCCATTTGAATTTGATGAACACAACCTGTAAAGTGAGCATGTTTGGCGGCTTCAGGAACACTGTTTGCTGAAGCATCTGAACAGATAACAAGACAAGTATCGGCTTCAGCAACCTTTAATGCCGAAAACAGAACACCCGGTCGCGTCCCTTGTGGTGAAATAAGCATTTTACCGCCTCCGCCACCCAGTAATGGTATATCTATGCAATCTTTTTTTAATTGATTCCAAAAACACTGAACTTTTTCAAAAGATGAGGGTGGTTCTTCAAGTGCCTCTGTTCGCATCCCATGATGGTGTAAAGCATTTCGCAGTGTATTCGTCAGTTGATTCCAAAAGTTTCCGAATTCCTGCTGTTCCAATGTAATAGTTGACCGAAACTTATTGCTTCTCGCAAACGCCCCGATAGCACCGAGCCGACGTTCATAGCACACTCGAACTTTGTTATTTAACCAGTTTTTATGTTCTTCAGTCTTTCCTGACTTCCAAATCGCCCAAGAGACAACCCACTCCCGCATTAACCCTGTTGCGAGAGGGATTTGCCCGCGACCTAAATATAAATCAATCATACGAGCCTGACGCTCTAACTCATTCTTATCTAAATGAATGCTCTCTTTCCAGATACCATCTTTGCTTAGTGGTTCTTCGAATGCCGATTTCTTCGCTGCGTTAATAACCGTTTTAATCAGTTCAGTAAGTAGTGGCGGTAGACCGGGATTTTCTATGGCAGGTAGATCTTGGATCAAATTGATAAGTCTTTTACTCGCTTTTCCCATTTCCAGAGGCAACGCGGATTCGTAGGCAAATGCTTGTTTTTCAAGCGAATCAATGGAATGTTTGACCAGTTTCAGTTGCTGTGACTGTTCTTTTCCTGCTGCTTCCTCCCCATCCTTGAACAATCGTCGAGTTTGCTGATTCAACGTATCTGCCAACGGCTGGAGGCGGTCCGCGATGGGCTTTGTCGTTCCCTGATCTCGAAACATCCGAACTGCATGGAACCACTCCGGCAATTCAAGCAATGGCTGCAGGTTAACGATAGGCTTCGGAGCATCTTTTGGTGTTCCTTCTATCATACCGTAGTACGCACCACGAATCTTTACGTTACGGAGCGATGTGAGGTAGAGCACTAGGGCATAAAAGATAAAAGGGAAGTGACGGAATCCCTGCGTAACATCAAGCGTAAGATCCGCACCTTTTGGAATGCGATTCGCAACAGATTCAAGTATCTGATGAATTTCATCAGGACTATTTCCGTCAGGGATCTCAACTAATTCAGGACTAAACTTGAGAATCCTACAAATTCCCGCACGAAAACGTTGCCACGTTTCACGCTTCGCACCTTCTGTAACCAAAGTGACAACATGATTCGGTAAAGCTGACTTTTCCAGAAACTGTACTAAAGCGAGAGGAGACAGATCTGCCTTAACAGTTTTCTCGTTCCACTCGTAGGTTGTTGGGATGGCTTTCATTCCCAAACTAGTAGATAGTCCATACTAAAAGTTTGTATTTATTTTTTTGTTTCTTAGTATCTTGACAAACAAGAGTTTTTCTCTTATAGTATAGCAAAACTTAAGGAGGAACACAACCTTGACTAAGAAATATGTTGTAAAACTCACTGATTCGGAGCGGCAGGAGTTGTTAGATTGTATAAACACAGGTAAAAAAGAGGCGTATAAGATAAGGAATGCTCATATTTTGCTGAAATCAGATGTCAATGGTCCCGGTTGGACTGATGGGAAAATAGCTGAAGCGTATGAGTGCACTGATAGGACAGTCGCGAAAGTGCGTAAGCGTTTTGCTGAAGGTGGTTTTTCTCGTGTCTTATTTCGTGCTAAGCGAGAGCATCCTCCCACACCTCGTAAACTTGATGGTGAAGCTGAAGCACGCTTGATAGCACTGAGTTGTAGCGAACCTCCCGAAGGTGCTGCTAAATGGACTTTACGCCTACTTGCGTCAGAATTGGTAAGACTTGAAATCGTGGAAAGCATTTCTCCAGAAACGGTAAGACAGACACTAAAAAAAACGCTTTGAAGCCGCACCTTCAGCAACAGTGGGTGATTCCCCCTGAAAAAGATGCTGAGTTTGTAAAGTCGATGGAAGAAGTGCTTGATCTTTACCAGAAACCTTTAGATACAGAAATACCTGTTGTGAACATGGACGAACAATCTGTCACGCTTAGGGATGATGTTCGGGATCCGCATCCTGTGAAACCGGGGCAAGTCAAGCGTGTAGATAATGAGTATAAACGCAAAGGCACGGCAAATATCTTCCTATTCACAGAAGCATTATCGGGATGGAGGCGTGTGTCTGTTCGGACGCGCAGAAAGGCAGAGGATTGGGCAGAAGAAGTAAAAATACTATTGGATCAGGACTACTCATCAGCAAAAAGTGTGATTTTAGTTTGTGACAACCTGAATATACACAAACTTTCGACGCTCAATAAAGTGTTTGGAGATGAGGAAGCAAATAGGTTGCGTAAGCGTTTAGAAATCGTGCATACGCCAGTACATGGAAGTTGGTTGAATATAGCGGAAATAGAACTGAGTGTCCTTACGCGTCAATGTTTGTGTCGGCGTATCCCAGATATAGAGACACTCCATAGAGAGACACAAGCCTGGCAAAAACGGCGAAATGCAGAGCAAAAGCAGGTAAACTGGCAATTTACAACGGACGATGCACGCGTACGATTAAAACATCTATACCCGAACAATTAGAATGGACTATCTACTAGTCAGTAGAATATGGGGGGTATCTGATGGTTGGTAGGTTGTAGTCTCTATGATGATTCTCTCCAATTTTTAGACAAATCCGCATCGTCTAAATTCTTCTTTCAGGTGTTGACAACTATAGTATAACACAACAATACGCTGCCGGCAACACTTTTTACTGAGCATTACCTAACCTAATTATGTTACATTAGTTTGGATAGTTTCTATCTGATGCATGTTGAATTATCACTGATAAGTTTTTTTTCTACGTGTTTCTTTATGATAGGAACCTCAAAACCACTCACTCCAGTGGATATATCAGTTCATTATGCCACTATAAACATATTGCTCCGCTGAAGAAAAAAGAACTTTCATTTTGTCCATTGTATCTTGATAAGGCATATCAACTTATGTATAAAAATTGTCCAAACTATAGTAATTGTTATGTTACCGTGCTATAATAGTTTTGATAATTCTACGCAAAGAACTATCAGAACTTCATAGATTTCGCAGTATAAGAGAATAATACCTTCAACCCATGCTCACAAACTTCCGATTCGCCCAATACCGACTCACCTACACCGTCCAAGAACCGCTGAAGATGCCAACATACAAAGGCAACATCTTCCGCGGACGGTTCGGATACCTACTCCGCCACATCGCGTGTATCGGAGATGCGGGTGAATGCGAAAAAAAGTGCCAACACGCAGACCGATGTGTCTACTCCAAGTGCTTTGAAACACCTGTTCCTAAAGATAGTCCCATGTTGCGAGGACAACCCTTTGCACCGCACCCCTTCATCCTTCAGCCACCTCACACATCTAAAAAGGATTATGTCCGAGACGATACCTTTACTTGTAATATCACGCTCATCGGAGAGGCGATTGACCTATTGCCGTGGGTTGTGCTGACCTTTCATGAGATGGGTAAACGACGCATCGGACTACAAGGCAAACGCGGACAATGTAAACTGGACACAGTGGAAAGCCTACCTGCACATAGCAATCCTCAACCTCAGACAATCTTCACCGCAGTGACCGAGATGTTGACAGATGATGGTATCATACTCAACCTTGACGATGTGATGCACAACACACTCGACATCACTGATAAGATTGAATTAGAGTTTATCACACCTACCAGCATCAAGGTAGATGGAAAATGGACGAATGAGTTGACATTTGAACACCTTATTCGTAATCTACTCCGACGTATCCGATTTTTGAGTTATTTTCATTGTGGAGAGGATTTAGATGTAGATGCACATGCGTTGATTGATGCTGCACGTGCTATTTCACACGAATCCCGTTTCCGTTGGCTCAAGTCAAACCGTTATTCTTATCGTGCGGAGAGTTCTATTCCAATGGACGGGTTTATCGGGAAGGTGCGTTATATGGGTGAATTAGGGCAGTTCTTGCCGTTCATCCATCTTGGTGAGTATATGCACATCGGACACCACACAGCGTTTGGATACGGGCAATATCGTCTAATCTCACCTGAGACACCGATTTCGTAGGAATATGATAAACTGATAAGGATATAACAAACAGAGGGAAACTTGGTGTTTTATGTTATTTGTTACGATGTCCCAGACAATAAAAGGCGGAATCAACTTGCGAAAACACTAAAGGGATTCGGCACTCGTGTCCAATATAGCGTGTTTGAGGCACAATTGAACCGAAAGCAGTTTAATGAGCTAATAAACACAGTTGCTGGTATCATTGATGCTTCAGAAGACTCAATCCGTTACTACGCACTCTGTAATGCTTGCGTTGAACGCATTGAAGTGCCTGCTGTTGGGGACATAACATCGGAATCGAATACAATTATCGTTTGATATGTAATCCAAATATTGGATTTACATAGAACTTAAGAACAACATCAGTAGCAATAAAGGCGCGCTTCAAAAGCGCGCCTTTTTCTTTGCATGACTCGTGGATTAGTGAATATCAGCGTTTATAGTCGCACGATTCACTGCATATTCAATTCCCTTCAAACGGGAAGGATTTCCGAACTAGTTAATGACTGGAATGATTATTATATCTTTGTTTGTAAGTTTCAATTCCCTTCAAACGGGAAGGACTTTCCGAACTTGTCAAAGACGTTACACCCGATGAGTTAAGTTTATCGTTTCAATTCCCTTCAAACGGGAAGGACTTTCCGAACTACATCGTAAAGAAGTGTCCAGCAAGGAAGAGTTTCAATTCCCTTCAAACGGGAAGGTCTTTCCGAACTCGGAGTTCATTGACATATATTTATCAGTTCTAACAGTTTCAATTCCCTTCAAACGGGAAGGTCTTTCCGAACGAACGGTTGCATTTTATCCTGATGCATGGAATAAAGTTTCAATTCCCTTCAAACGGGAAGGTCTTTCCGAACTATGGGATTACGAAGTTGCCTTAAACGGAACTGCGGAAACTCAGTTTCAATTCCCTTCAAACGGGAAGGACTTTCCGAACTATACCGTCTATATGTTATGAGATACGCATACAGGTAGTTTCAATTCCCTTCAAACGGGAAGGACTTTCCGAACTTATTTAGGCGAGACTCATATTGACTTAGGTGAGATAGAGTTTCAATTCCCTTCAAACGGGAAGGTCTTTCCGAACTCACCAAGCACACGTCAGCATTCGCCAAATTGATGATGTTTCAATTCCCTTCAAACGGGAAGGGCTTTCCGAACATGATTTCATAGAAGCAAGGATAAAAACCGATGAATAATGTTTCAATTCCCTTCAAACGGGAAGGGCTTTCCGAACGCTACGATGTGTCTCACCCCGAAATGCAGGGGTACTACGAGTTTCAATTCCCTTCAAACGGGAAGGGCTTTCCGAACATTGCTTACAATAGCAATATACTGTTCAATCAAAAGTTTCAATTCCCTTCAAACGGGAAGGGCTTTCCGAACTCAGCGCGGAGATACAGTGGATTTTGCAAAGGCTTTTGAGTTTCAATTCCCTTCAAACGGGAAGGTCTTTCCGAACCTCTGCTTGCCTGCCCCACAACTCCAACGGGACGTAGTGGAGTTTCAATTCCCTTCAAACGGGAAGGTCTTTCCGAACTGTACAGGCAGAACATATCTACGAAGATGATTGGCAGTTTCAATTCCCTTCAAACGGGAAGGACTTTCCGAACTGTACCAAAAAGAAATGCTTGATGTTGTAGAAGATCCCGTTTCAATTCCCTTCAAACGGGAAGGTCTTTCCGAACGCTATGTTCATTTTAGAGAACGCAGAAATAGAGGTGTGTTTCAATTCCCTTCAAACGGGAAGGTCTTTCCGAACAAATCCTCAACGCAGAAAACGAAGTTCAAAGCATACGGTTTCAATTCCCTTCAAACGGGAAGGTCTTTCCGAACGGAAAAGCACAAGGTACCGTTAAAGTACTTTACAGCCAGTTTCAATTCCCTTCAAACGGGAAGGTCTTTCCGAACTTGAAAATCTGTTCTCAACTGTTGTGAAAGCATTTCTGAGTTTCAATTCCCTTCAAACGGGAAGGTCTTTCCGAACTTGAAAAAAAATATGACAGTGAGTCTCAGCGATGGAAGTTTCAATTCCCTTCAAACGGGAAGGTCTTTCCGAACGAAAAGAAACAGATTACAGCCGTGACCCGTTTTGTCTGGTTTCAATTCCCTTCAAACGGGAAGGTCTTTCCGAACTTAACACAGATAACAGAGGCATTTGAAAGTGGCGATATGGTTTCAATTCCCTTCAAACGGGAAGGTCTTTCCGAACTATACCCTTGCCTATTCAGCAGAAAGAAATGGACTTTGTTTCAATTCCCTTCAAACGGGAAGGTCTTTCCGAACTCCTGGACCAACACACACTTATTTCGGTTCTGAAACTTTGTTTCAATTCCCTTCAAACGGGAAGGTCTTTCCGAACTAGAATTAATTGGACATTCTGTTATGTTCGGAAACCGAAGTTTCAATTCCCTTCAAACGGGAAGGTCTTTCCGAACTTAGCAACAACATCGTCCCACGCATCACCCTCAATCAATAATAATGTTTCAATTCCCTTCAAACGGGAAGGTCTTTCCGAACACCCTATACTTGTCTCGTCAACGTCAGCGGGTAACGTTTCAATTCCCTTCAAACGGGAAGGTCTTTCCGAACCAACCGACTCCTGAAGGACAACGTCAAAAAGAGCTTGGTTTCAATTCCCTTCAAACGGGAAGGTCTTTCCGAACGCAATTGCACAAGCAAATCGGACAAACGCCATTGAGTTTCAATTCCCTTCAAACGGGAAGGTCTTTCCGAACAGCACCCCTTGCGAAGCCAGTCACAGTGCGGTCTAAATTAGCCGAAACCAAACGCGACGAATTTTAGCCATTTTTTTTTGCCCCAAATTTGGTCAAATTGCCTCTAAACCCGCATGAACACTGAACCTTACGCGATTTTTTGTGCAAACAGGCTTAGAATCCAGTCACCATCTATATTCACAGGCAATATTAAGTGTATCAACACGCGATTTGAAAATCGCGTTTGGTTTTTCTGCATAAAATATACATTAAATCTGAATAAAAGTCAAGTAATATTTTCATATTACAATCAAATGAACAGGTAAAAAAAAGATGGAAGGATAACGTTACTTCCATCTTTTTTCTGTTGGGACGGCATATATTTTCTAAGTCCGAATGAGAAAAGGTTTGTATATTGCTTCTTTGCCTCTAAGCATGCGTGCTAAATGTCTAACCTGAAGCTCAATACAACGAAGATAAGTTGTTTTCTCATTTTTTGTTGGGTGTTGAAACGTCTGCTGCATTCGCTCATAATATCCGCCGAGGAAACTGTCCAACGCTTTCTTGGTAAAGCGAATACCTTTTTCTGTCTTCTGAAAGTCTTCCTGTTTTATCCTGTTGTTATTGACAAGTGTAAGGACATATCCATCTACGATGATTTGTCGGAATTCTTCCATCAGATCTGATGCTAATGCAGCGTGACCGTGTTTAGGTTGATGGAAATATCCACAATACGGGTCGAACCCGACGACGTTAATGAATGTGTAAACGTGGTTGTGTAGGAGCGTATAACCGAGTGAAAGCATGGCGTTTATTGGATCTGGTGATGGACGAAATTGTCGGGTCGTAAACCCCCAATCGCGTGTGAGGAATTGTCTGAATGCGCGGTAATGTGCGACGGTGCCACTTCCTTCGTAACCGAGCAGTGAATCCAGATTTTTAGCACGTTCAAGTTTTTCCAATGTTTGACGTATTGTGCTTGTTGCTGCCTTCACTTCAGCATTTTGCGAACGTTGTCGTTGAGAGAACCGGATAGCGTTGGTAAGTTTGCCATGGACAAAACATTTCGCTAATTCAAGACACTGTGGTGTGTCTTGTGCAACTGCATATTGATACTGTCGAAGGAGCGTGTCTTTAGCAAAAGGCGGTTGAAGTTTTCCTTTGTATTTTCCTTGTGAAGACAGAAATGAAACAGGTATATTTTTATGAAGTAAAAAACCCATCGTTTGAGTCGTAATATGTCCATTACCAAAAATAACAACTTCGTCGACCTTGACGATTGGTATTTCTTGCAGCACATCCTGGTCTTTTTTAACGATGATACGATTTCCAGATTTATGGAGAACCGCTCCTTGCTGTGTGATATAGAGTATTGCCATCTGTTCCTCCTAAATGTATAAACAATTATATTTTTTAAGTTGACATAACTGGTTCGTTAGAGATGTTGTTTCAATGTGGCTAAACAATGAGTTTCCTCCTTTTCTGTGCACATGTGAGTTTGTGTGTCTATTGAAGAACATAAGTGTGTTTTGGGTTATTAAGAACATAAAGAATTGAGTAGACGGCTGTATAGAGTCTAAATAAGTAAAAAAGGATAGTAAAAGTTATAAAAATGGTATTGACATTTTTGAGAACTTCATATAAACTATGCATATAAACCCAAACGCGAATTATTTTTAAGCGCGAATGTATACAAAAACACCTCTGAACACAGACAGGAACACGGTTTAGGACACTTCTATTAAAAAAATCGCGTATGGTTCAATGTTCATGCGGGTTCAGAGGCAATTTGACGAATATTGGGGGGTTGAAAATGTGCCAAAAATCGTCGCGTATGGTTTTGGCTAATTTAGCCCGCACTGTGACTGGCTTCCGAAGGGGTGCTGTTCGGAAAGTCCTTCCCGTTTGAAGGGAATTGAAACGATACTGGGAACAATACGATCGGGCACACAATTCCTACGTTCGGAAAGTCCTTCCCGTTTGAAGGGAATTGAAACTGAGATAAATCCTTACTCGTGTCCCGAACACCATTGTTCGGAAAGTCCTTCCCGTTTGAAGGGAATTGAAACTCGTAACTTGGAATGGTGCAAAAACAGGATAATCTTCGTTCGGAAAGTCCTTCCCGTTTGAAGGGAATTGAAACTTGAGCTTCATCTACAGGCTGACGCAAAGGCAGAATTGAGTTCGGAAAGTCCTTCCCGTTTGAAGGGAATTGAAACTTCTGCTTTCGCTTCTGCAATTAACTCTGCTTTTTCTGTTCGGAAAGTCCTTCCCGTTTGAAGGGAATTGAAACTTGGGACCTAAGTATAAAAACGTCACGCTGCTGGGTTGGCAGTTCGGAAAGTCCTTCCCGTTTGAAGGGAATTGAAACTCAAACATATCCAGTCTTCATTAGAAGACAAATTCATATTCACAGAACAGTTCGGAAAGTCCTTCCCGTTTGAAGGGAATTGAAACTTAATGTTCCAGCAGATGATTGCCCATCTCCCCATTTTGTTCGGAAAGTCCTTCCCGTTTGAAGGGAATTGAAACATCGGTAATTTTGACGTATTCGGTTTTATCTGTGAAGTTCGGAAAGTCCTTCCCGTTTGAAGGGAATTGAAACTCGGTCTGCCAGTTCCCATGCATCAATGGTTTCTTCGTTCGGAAAGTCATTCCCGTTTGAAGGGAATTGAAACTTTATTCTGGCTTCCATACACTCATGGCAGCAAAGTTCGGAAAGTCCTTCCCGTTTGAAGGGAATTGAAACTTCTTTTAATGCAACTGATAGAGGTTGCAAGTCGTTCGGAAAGTCCTTCCCGTTTGAAGGGAATTGAAACTATGCCCATATAGCAGGATTCTTTTCCTCGCGTTTAGTTCTGAAAGACCTTCCCGTTTGAAGGGAATTGAAACACGATGTCGCCAGTGTACGTGTAATCAACATTTGTGTTCGGAAAGTCATTCCCGTTTGAAGGGAATTGAAACACACAGACGCTGATTGCGTCTTGTACGTTATAGAATGGTTCTGAAAGTCATTCCCGTTTGAAGGGAATTGAAACCCGACCTGCACCAGGGTTGCCTCCACCTGAATCACTTTCGGGTTCTGAAAGTCATTCCCGTTTGAAGGGAATTGAAACTCAGGCGGAAAACACGTTATGCTATACTTCGTCATTATGCGTTCTGAAAGTCCTTCCCGTTTGAAGGGAATTGAAACTTCATAATTTTTTCATAGCCAGGCACATATTTCAGTTCTGAAAGTCCTTCCCGTTTGAAGGGAATTGAAACTCAACTCCATCGGGCGTGGTCCACGCACTGAGGCAGTTCTGAAAGTCCTTCCCGCTTGAAGGGAATTGAAACAATGTTCTGTTTGGTGTTGCAGTTACGCCTACATGTAAAGTTCGGAAAGTCCTTCCCGTTTGAAGGGAATTGAAACCGTGCGAGTACCAACCCTGCTGCCCTATGATGCCCACCGAGTTCTGAAAGTCCTTCCCGTTTGAAGGGAATTGAAACAGGATATACTCATAGTCAGGATCAGGAACAATAGAGTTCGGAAAGTCCTTCCCGTTTGAAGGGAATTGAAACTTTTTTGAAAATCTATATCTGCTGTAGCACTTGGATCAGTTCGGAAAGTCCTTCCCGTTTGAAGGGAATTGAAACTTTGTTTTCTCTTCGTCCGTAAACGCATTCGTGTCATTGTTCTGAAAGTCCTTCCCGTTTGAAGGGAATTGAAACGCAACTTCTGCCTGCCTGCCCCACATTTCAAGGGGTACAAAGTTCGGAAAGTCCTTCCCGTTTGAAGGGAATTGAAACTTAGCTTCCGATAGTGTAATCGCTTTTTCAACTGGTGTTCTGAAAGTCCTTCCCGTTTGAAGGGAATTGAAACCTAACGGCAAATTCACCATACAGAATATCAATAAAGTGTTCTGAAAGTCCTTCCCGTTTGAAGGGAATTGAAACTACTCCGTTTCTGCATAATGATCATTGTAAATATTACGAAAGTTCTGAAAGTCCTTCCCGTTTGAAGGGAATTGAAACTCATCAACTTCCACTGTAACATCGTTCAGCTTCCAGTTCTGAAAGTCCTTCCCGTTTGAAGGGAATTGAAACAGTTTTGTCAATAACTGGATAGACATATCAGCAAAGTTCTGAAAGTCCTTCCCGTTTGAAGGGAATTGAAACTCGGTTGTTAAACTCAACAAAATATCGGGGTTTTCGTTCAGAAAGTCCTTCCCGTTTGAAGGGAATTGAAACATAATACATACACAGTATTACATCCCGCCCCCCTGCAAGTTCTGAAAGACCTTCCCGTTTGAAGGGAATTGAATCTCGCCTCTACCACCCCTACCGTTAAATGCCGGGTGACTTGTTCTATATCTATTGAATCGAATAGTTCCCTTACAATTACAAATGTAGCACCCGCATCTCCACCAATGGCGTTATGTTAACATTATCGTTTATTCCTGTGTTGATTTTTGTTTTATATCCCTTGTATCTGTATTATGTTAACGTTGTATAAGCCTATTGACACAGGGTTATTCAGTTTTAAGAATCTATCGTTATGTCGGTTAACTTTGGGTTAAGATTAGTAATTTTATAGGATTTTTATGGTATTCTTGATTTTGGTCTGAAATAGGATTTTCAGTATTAGTAGATTATCAAGATATTTCTCATCAGATCCTATTCCAAAATAGGGCATAAACACATATCAAAAACCCTTGACGAGGTAAATCCTGAAAATCTGGTAATCCTGAAAATCCTGGTTCAGACAAAGAATGGGTTAACTCCCAAAAATAAGCTAACTCAAGGATCAACAACTGTGATAGAATTTACTCAATATATTAAAAACTGAATAACCCAGGATGAAACCAGGGTTATTCAGTTTTAAGAATCTATCGTTATTCCAGTTAACTTTGGGTTAAGATTAGTGATTATATAGGATTTTTATGGTATTCTTTATTAGCGTCTGAACCAGGATTTTCAAGATTAGTAGATTATCAAGATTATCTCATCAAATCCTATTCCAAAAGTGAGCATAAACACATATCAAAAACCCTTGACGAGGTAAATCCTGAAAATCTGGTAATCCTGAAAATCCTGGTTCAGACAAAGAATGGGTTAACACCCAAAAATAAGCTAACTCAAGGATTAACAAATGTGATAGAATTTACTCAATAAATTGAAAACTGAATAACCCTGCACCCGCATAATTTTTCTTTACATCATTCTGAAAATTCAATATACTTTTAAACCCATGCACTTGAAATATCTGCTATCCAAAAATGAGAAACAAGAACTTCAATAGGAGGCGCACAATGCAAACCCCAACTTCTGCCCTTGAAGAAACCGGCATCGGTTCCATCCACGTTGATCCAATTCCACCAACAGAAATAGATGATTCCCAACTCATCTACCACCAACTCTGTCCCGCTGACGATTTTGAGGAACTGGAAGGCAAACCCTTCCATGTCAACGGCACGCATCTGGCTGTCTTCAAGAACAACGATAATTACTTTGCAGTTGACAACCGTTGTCCACACATGGGCTATCCAATGTCTAAAGGAAGTATTCGTGACGGTGTCCTAATCTGTCACTGGCATCACTGGGAATTTGACCTCAGATCCGGTGCCTGTTTCCTCGCTTCAGGGGATGATCTGAAAGCATTTCCGGTTGAAGTCCGAGAGGACGGTTATCTATACGTTGGATTAGCAAAAGGTGAAAGAGAAGCAGCAAAACAACGTGTCATCGCAAACGGCAAACGTGCATTAGAGCGCGGACTAAAAGACCGAAGCACATTCTTCATTGCAAAAGCAGTTACTGCACTTCGTGACGCAGGTGCGCCACCAGCAGAGATTATTCATCAGGGACTCCACTACGGTGCACACAAAAGCAGTGATGGTTGGTCGTCAGGTGTGGCAATCCTTACACTCGCTGCGAACATGTGGGACGATGTCGACCCAAATGACCATAATCTGTTCCTTGTCCACGGATTAAGCCAGATCAGCCGAAGAACTTCAGGAAGCGCAAGACCCTATCGCGCACCATTTCCACGAGTCAAAGAGGAGCACGACCTTGAAACACTGAAACGTTGGTTCCGTTATTTTATCAATAAACGCCACAGAGGTGCAGCAGAACGTATTCTACTCACACTAAATGACAGAGGTTTTGACAAATCTATCATCGCAGACTTCATTTACACTGCAGCAACCGACTATTACTTCACTGGTGACGGACACGCAGTTGATTTTGCAAATAAGATGTTTGAAGCATTGGAATATATTAACTGGGAAGAATCACACGAAATCTTGAGACCAATCGTCGTGGATTTGGTCAGTAGAACACGGCATGAGGAAACTTCAAGATGGGCAGACGCTGTACCTGTCCTTAGACCTGTGTTTAAGAGGATTGAGAGTATTTGGGAAGACAATCAAAATAACGAAGCAGAACTGGATATATCGGCATTCTCACAAACACTGCTCGCAGACGACTTTGAACCCACAGTCGCCATAGTTGAGGAAGCACTCCGTAGCGGCGTCAAACCAACTGACATCTGCCGCGCAATGACCTATGCATCAGCAGTGCGCACTGCACGATTCCATCTCAAAAACGAAGGTGACTGGCACGATGTCGCTAACATATACTCTTATGCACACGCACTTTACAAAGCATTTCAATATGCACCAAGCGCAGATATGCTACGCGGTATATTCCACGGTGTGGTGTTCTTAGCATACATGCGTTGGTTGAACATGCCTGCTGCCCGTGTCCCTAAACCAGGGCAACGAATCCCAGATGAAACTTACACCTCACCAAAGAAAATGTTAGAACGTCTTCAAGAATTCGCTGACTTCCAAAAAGTCTATGAAGCAGAGATTTTGGTAAATCAGTATCTTGAAGAAGGACATGACGTTGATGCACTCAAGCAAACGCTTGCACATATCTTACTCCGTGAAGACGCTGAACTCCACATGTTCCAAGTGCTTGAAGTCGCCTTCAGACATTACGACCTGTCAGATGACTTTGAAGAACAACGCATGCATCTGTTGGCAGCGACACGTTACATCACAGCACAAAAACTGATGAAGAACATCCTGTGGTCCACCGAAAACGCAGAACGACTCGCGCGCGGTGAACTACTCAGCGAACGCGACGATGACTAATATCTATCAAGTAATACCAATTCAAATAAATCTTGTCTCATTAAGGAATTCTACTGTTTACTGGCAGGGGGTTACTCTCTTCGGTAGGAGCGAACTCACGGTCGCGACCGGGAGGTCGCTCCTACCAGTGTTTACTGGCAGGGGGTTACTCTCTTCGGTAGGAGCGACCTCCCGGTCGCGACCGTGATGTCGTTCCTACCAGATTTCCGCTGCTAATGAGACATTATCACATGAAAATGGTATAATAATCAATCAAGAGACATCCATGACAGAAAATCATACACAACATACTACAATGACCAACCAACAGTCGATTTCTGATAACCATTCAAGACGGGGTTTTCTTACCAAGGTAGGTAAGGCAACACTTCTCACGAGTTTAGGCATGTTTGGCGCAGGTTGTGATGCAGTCAAACGGGGTTTGTTAGATAGAGAACTCATGCCTGTTGTCACGGAAGACCTGACAGCAGCAGATCTTCCAAAAACAGGCATGCTTGTCCATTCTAATCACCCCTTTAATGGTGAGTTTCATCCACATCTCCTCAATGACGATGTTACACCTACAGCACGGCATTTCGTTCGCAATAACGACAGCCTGCCAAAACGAGCAATTACAAGAGATTTAAACGAATGGAAATTAGTTATTGATGGTGAAGTACATAAAGAACTTGCTTTAACGATGGATGATTTACTACGTTATCCGCAAGTGACCATGCAGATAGTTCTGGAATGCGCAGGAAATGGTAGAAGTCTATTCGATCCTATGGTTGATGGCAATCCATGGGAACGCGGAGCAGTCGCCTGTAGTGAATGGACCGGTGTACGATTGCGTGATGTCTTACAAGCATCTGGTGTAAAACCAAGTGCCGTTTATACCGGAAACTACGGAGACGATGTCTCCACCGATGGAAGTGAGCAATTCTCACGTGGAATCCCAATTGAAAAAGCAATGGATGAACACACACTCATCGCTCTTAGAATGAATGGAGAAGTGCTACCCGCAGCACACGGATTCCCAGCAAGATTGATTGTCCCCGGGTGGATCGGTAGTGCTATGCAGAAATGGCTAAACCGTATCTGGATAAGAGATCGGATTCACGACTCAGAAAAAATGAGTGAATATGCATATCGAATCCCAGCGTATCCTGTAGAACCCGGTGTTATCCCACCCATAGAGGATATGATAATAGCAACATCGTTGCGGGTAAAGTCGCTCATCACACAACCTGAACCACTTCAGAAATTCAACATAGACACACCATTAAAGATACGAGGACACGCTTGGGCAGGAGAAAACCTAATTGAAAAAGTCCTCGTCTCTACCGATTTCGGTATCCAATGGGAAGAAACACAGCTGATGCAACCCACAAATAAATACGCGTGGTACCATTGGCAAACAGAACTCAACTTTAGGAACAGAGGGTATTATGAAATCTGGGCACGCGCTAATGATGATAAAGGTAACGTGCAACCATTCACCCAACCGTGGAACCCAAAAGGATACCTCGGTAATGCCATTCACAGACTACCTATAACTATAACAGCATAAAGCAAAAGGACTTATTATGAAACTTGGTGTCATGTCCGACAGTCACGACAACATTCCAAATGTCAAACGCGCTGTCGCACTCTTCAACGAAATCGGGGTAGACCTTGTCGTCCATGCAGGTGATTTTATCGCACCTTTTGCAGTTGACCCATTAGCCGATTTAAACTGTAAAGTCGTCGCTGTTTTTGGTAACAATGACGGTGAACGTGTCGTCCTCGTAAAAAAGTTTGAACCTATCGGAGAGGTGCATCCCAACCTTGCCAGCGCAACACTCGGTGACAGAACCATCGCTGTGATGCACTATCCTGAACTCGCCATCCCAATAGCAAAGAGTGGTGAATACGACATCGTCATCTATGGACACACACACAAAATAGACATCCAAAAAGAAGCAGCGCTTTTACTCAACCCAGGTGAAACAGGGGGTTGGACAACAGGAAAAGCAACAGTTGCTGTCGTAGAAATAGATACGCTTGAAACGAAAATACATGAAATTTGATAAGGTTGTTCGTTCGTGTTTCTGTTTTATGGCATTTACACGGTTCTTATGAAAAGAGATGCTTTGCTGCGTCTAAGCCTTTTAGGGAATCCGCCACCTCAACCATTCTATCCCAATATTTGCATTCTTGGCCAGGTTCAGGGATTAACGTCTTATCCATTGCTTCAAAAGAAGTATTGCTACAGGACATCAATATTCTTCCGTATTTGAGTTGATTCGCTTTTAATTCTGTGGGATGTTCCTCTCCAAAATGAATGTTTGACCAGTGAACGCGCAATTCTTGTTGTATGACAGAATCTAACAACATGATCTCTCGTAAAGTTCCATCAGCGATCAGCATACGCATCACTGAAACTTGTTTCGGATCAGGATACAACTTCAAAAATGGTGTCTTTTCTGATACATAAGCTATCTGTTCTGCTGATGTAGAATAAGCAAGTCGAGATTCTATTCCTACAGCTGCAGCTCTCAAAATACCATCTGCATAAGCAATACGTTTCAAACCAACGGCTTCAAGTATATAAATGTCTTCATGTAAATCTACAAATTCATCATTCTTCAAAATTAAGCTCCTTTGTTATACCAATTCAAATAAATCTTGTCTCATTAAGGAATTCTACTGTTTACTGGCAGGGGGTTACTCTCTTCGGTAGGAGCGACCTCCCGGTCGCGACCGTGAAATCGCTCCTACCAGATTTCCGCTGCTAATGAGACATTATCACATGGAAATGGTATTACATGGCAAATGGAATGTTTGCAATGCAATTATAAGAGACCATACTACGAATAGGTCGTTCCCATGGAAACACAGTAATGCAACATCATCTCGGTATTTTTACACAACCGTTGCTCGATCTTATCTTAATGGGAAGGAAAACAATTGATAGTCGATTCTCAAAAATTCGGTGTGCGCCATATCTCAAAGTTAATACTGGAGATCTTGTCTACTTGAAGGAAAGTGGCGGATATGTCAAAGGACAATTCACTGCATCCAAAGTGGAAACTTACACAGACTTGACTCCCGAACTGCTTCACGATATTTGTAGAAGTTATCATCGTCAAATTTTTGTCAATACACATTATCAAGATTTTTGGGAAAAGTGGACCGTCTCAAAATATGCAACTCTCATTCACATCGAAAATGTAATTGCATATCAAAACCCGTTTTCAATCCAGAAAAAGGATGCGCGTGCTTGGGTGGTATTAGATCAACCACATAGGTGTCAACTTAAGAAAAAAGTGTTGGCATATTCTCTTGTGGGAGGGGTTTGTAACCCCGATTTGAGTGGAAATGAACATAAAATCGGGGTTGCAAACCCCTCCCACAAGAGGTCAGAATCCTTAAGTTGACACCTATGGGTGGTATTAGATCAACCACTTCCTGACAACTGATAGATGCTGATTCTACTCAATATATCCTAAGTTCCGCAGCCTCCCCTCCAAAATCTGTTTTTCCTCGGGAGTGGAAGATTGTACCTGCAGGTGTTGATAATTGGAATTCATCAAAATCTCATCATAAGTATCACGGAATCGTTCAGTATCTTCGCAGACCGTATCTTCACCGCTCATTATGTGCCGATACACATATTCACCAGTCTGTTCATCTTCACGGTATAGGTATTCACCATCTGTCAGTGACCAGAGTCGCACTCCTTGGGAATAACTGCTAATTTCTTCGTTGTCTACCGTCGTCCGAGAAGTCACACGGTGATGCGGCATCTCCAAGTTTTTCCGACTAAGGAAACCAATACCATACAAACTATCTAACTCTGACAATACAAAACGATCCTCATCAATATCCGTTGGAGACAGTAAATCTTGACCATAACCCTGATAATCTGTTTCAATACCAGCAAGTTTTATTATAGTTGGAAACAGATCAATTGCCGAAATCGGTGCATTCGGAAATGATATGGTATCAACATCGGGGATATGTGCTAACAACGGTACATGCAACACGTTCTGATGTAGTGTTCCACCATGGTCAACAATTTCGTCACAGATACCTTCCCCGTGGTCCCCGAAAATAAACACAGTCCATTCCGGTAACTCAAGCTGCTTTAGTATTTCAACCAACTTGAACTCAAGAATATGTATTGCAGCTGCATAATAAAATCGCAGTGCTTCATCTGTCTTACCTTTTTTCACAAGTGACGCCAGACTCGGTGCACCAGGAATACCATTCATGCCATACCCACCGTGCGTATACCAAAAATGCAGAAAACAGAACTGTGGCGTATCCGATGGTTGCTTAAGATGATGCATCAAGTCCTCAAGCGAACCGAGTTGTTGTGCATCCGCATTGGGGTCAATCGGTGTGATGAACGACTCATAATCAAGGAAACGGAATACCTCAGCGCGTTCAGAACGTCCCGTGATGTGATAGCCAGCATCAGAAAAAATCTGAAAAAGGTTTGGAATACCTTCAAACATTTTGAGATAAGTTTGTCCATAAACCCCGTGCTCAAACGGATAAAGTCCTGTGAAGTATGACGTATGAGAAGGACGGGTCGCAGGAGCAGATACAAAGAACTTGTCAGCAAGTGAGAAATCTTTAGTCAGCAGGTCGAACTTTGGTGTGTTGAAGAAGGGATTAGTCCGACTTAGTGCATCATATCGCCAACAATCAATCGAGATGAGAAGGAACTTATTTATAGGTTGGTTAGCCATTATTTAATCAATTAACCTTGCATTGTACTGCCGCGCAGTGTGTTGATAACCCTCATATCGCTCAGGAACAAAAGGATCAGGTGTATAGATATAAACAGCATCACTATATGGGTCATAGAGGACAACCTCTTCGCGTACATCCCCACAAACATCAGCAGGTATGCAGTGATACCACCCCATTTTACCGCCAGTCGGCGGTGGAAGGTTTGGAAACGTTACTACCTTATTGCCTTCGCCTTCATAAAGTGCAGCGGGACTGTATATCAGTTCGGAATCATCTAATCCGTTCCAGCGGATAACCTCTAATCCTGTGTTGTTCGGGGATTCATCGGCGCGAAAACGACTCCGAATCTGTCCCTTGTTGTCCACGACCATCAAATCGGGATAGTGTCCGTTATAGCGGATAACTAAGTTCGGCGATGCGTTCGGAAGCAGGTTTCCATAACGGATTTCTTGTCCATGCGGTATAACCTCAAAACCGAGAGAGAGAACAGCATTACCAGTTGAGTCAAGAACTTGTCCACCACCTGAAAGGATAGCCCGTTTTTTTCCATTCCACTCCTCAACTAAAACCGAGTCTATATTTTCACCAAGGTATTTATCCCATAGCACTGTTCCATCAGAAGCAAGTCCAAAATTACCACCGTTGACTTCATCAAGACCATCACCGTTGAAATCACCAACTGCCGGGATATATGCAGAATGCTTCGGATAGCGAAACCATCTGTCTGTATGTTTCCAAAGCAGGTCAAGTTTATGGTTAAACGCGAGTACATTCACACCAACCTTGACCACAAAATCTTGTGGTTGTTGATTACCACTGAAATTGGCAATCATCAACCGTTGATGTACATAATTTGGGATATGACGTTCACCTTCTGCGACAGCATTACACTGCTGAAGTTCTTCAGATACGACACAACGTTTAACATCACCAGTTGCCCCATCTAAAATCATCAACTTGATTGCAGACAAATCCCATTTGCTTGCTTCAGTCACTTCATTGTCTAACCAAAAACAGATAACCTCTGAATGTCCATCCGCGTCTATATCGTAAATTGCAACGGGACCAGGTCTATCAGGTGAACGTGTAGTTAGACGGTTATGCTTATTATCTTTGTCTTTGATTTCAAGATGTTTGTCACCGATGTGCCACAGTGGTTCACCCGCAAGATTAAACGCACCGAGAAAACATGGATGAATACCACCGAGTGACTTGTACACGAGAAAATCAACATCTCCATCACCTGTGAGATCCCCTATTCTAATATCTCCACCCCATGATTGACCGTCAGTTTCATTGAGAAAATCGGATGGGATCGCAACTCGCTTATAGAGATGTGCTGCTTGTGGTGTGTTCATTTAGACAAAGCTTTGAATAGTCCAACATAAAGGGCGAGGACCTTCTCAGGATCCGGTCCAGTATATGCACATTCATTGGAGATGTAACCTGTGAAGCCGATGCGATTGAGCCATTGAAACATCTGCCTGTAAAGTTCAAATGTCTCTGGTAATTCCACTTTGTGCGTATGCACTGCTGTAATATGCTGTGCAACCTGTGAAAAGAGAGGGTCAATACTGCCATTTTCGCAACCAACAAATTGTGAATTGAAAACGAATCCGACATTCGGTAGATTGACACCTTCAATCACTTCCATCGCAGAGTCTGGGTTTGTGAAAGAACCGTGCATCTCAATAGAAACAGTAATATCCTTCTCTCCAGCATAGGAACCTAATGCCTTAAGTCCATCAGTCACATAACCGATAACTGCGTTCCGGTTTTCATTGGTGTATCTATCACCGAGTACCCGCACGTGATCACATTCCATATAGTCTGCCATATCAATGACGCGTGAAACACGTCGAACGGTTTCTTCGCGATCAGATTCATTTTCTGAGTGAAAGTTCTGGCAACTTGTTAGTGAAGAAATAACAACTCCGCTTGCATCTACTTTTGCTTTCAGCTCTTCCCATTGATCTTTGGGTGTATCCCACTCAAATCCGTGTTTCTGTTTGTAATCCATTAGGAGTTCTACACCGTGATACCCTGTTGCTTCGGCGGTATCAAGGATACGTTTGAGTTCCCAATCTTGACATGTCTGATATGTGTTTAATGACCACTTCATACTTTTTTACTCCTGAATAGGTATTGGATACCAGAGTCCTCCAGTTTTTGATGATAGTGCGAGGTGTGTAGTATCAGGAATGCCGATAACATCTACGATGATTTTGTTCTGTTGACACTGCCGCAACACATCTAATAATTGGTATGATCCTTTACTTGCCTCGTCTGTCACAAGGACAAACCTTCTTTTTGCTTCCTCCCGAAATTTGACCCGTCGAATTGCTTTGACAATTGCATTATGTGCACGTTCATCCCCTGCAGCAGCAACGACATGAGATGTCAATAACCGTTTATACTGATCTATATTCTGTTTGGGTTGATGAACGATGGTGTCACCCTCAAGGTATCGAAAAATGACAATACCCAACCGAAAGTCAATCCCCTTTTCTTCAAATACTGTAGCCATCTGATTGAGTTGTCTACCGACAGCGCGGATATTATCTATCATACTTCCACTGATGTCAAGTAGAAATACAACATCAACAATGCTGTCATCTGTGGCGTCAGCAACACTTTCTGCTATTCCCTCTAACGCCTCACCCATCATACCATCTCTATCAACAGGCATAGGAGCATTCTCCGAACTATCTTGTGATTCTTCAGTTTGTTCTTGCGACATTTCTGCTACGGGTGCTATAGTCGGTGTTGTTGGGTTCTTTATCGCTATCGCTTTCCATTGCGGAGAATCGATAACGATTTCACTGAGGGATGTCTCTGCTATTGGTAATTCTGCATCTGTTCCAATTGTTGTCAGTGCGTTCCCAGTAGTAATTGGGCGCGTCGAATTAATCGGTTGAGCAGCACTATGTTCAGTGATTTTCACAGTATTGGAAGACAAAGAACGTCGTCTTGGTATTGATCGTTTGCGCTTGCTACTGATATGGAAACGTTTGATTGAGGAAACAGTGATTTCATCTTTCGTTAAAGGGACAGAAGCATACATCGGACGATAGA
Organism: Candidatus Poribacteria bacterium; assembly: GCA_963663765.2. GTDB lineage: Bacteria > Poribacteria > WGA-4E > WGA-4E > WGA-3G > MSPOR6. The sequence goes on from CAXXUA010000006.1 coordinate 223,498, forward strand.
TTGTAATATAACTCAGACTTATTAGTGCGATTGCAGCGATATGCAATGCTAACGACATCAGAAATGCCCGTGTCATTTTCTTTCTTTTTTGTTGTAGTTTTGTTGAGTAATCTAAAATATACATGTGCTGTTTCACCTAATAGAAACTAATACCAATTCAAATAAATCTTTTCTCATTAAGGAATTCTACTGTTTACTGGCAGGGGGTTACTCTCTTCGGTAGGAGCGACCTCCCGGTCGCGACCGGGAGGTCGCTCCTACCAGATTTCCGCTGCTAATGAGACATTATCACATGAAAATGGTATTACTAAGTCATACTATAGTTTAGACAGTTTTTTACAAACATGAGTTGATAAGAAATTGATTCACCGCTTATGTTACCAAATCAGGACTTACGCAGTTTTCATGATTTGATGAAGAATTATGACGAAAATTGTGTAAGTTTCAGCATTTTTTCGGTTTCCAGCGCCAAATCAACGGTATGAATGCCTTTTGGCATTCCCTGCCTACAAAGCGCCAAATCAACGGTATGAATGCCATTTAGGCATTCCCCGCCTACCGTTGGGTGCGTAAGTCCTGCAAATTAAGACACAACGAACAACACGCAAACCCTCTTTACTCCAGCGGAGCAATATGTTTATAACCACATTGTCAACCGACATTTCCGCTCCAGCGGAGCGGTATGTGATTTCCAACACATAGCACTCCGCTGGAGTGCAAGATTGTGGGTATACCGTTTTCTATAAACATACTATAGTTTGGACAATTTTTTCCAAACATGAGTTGATAAAAAATTGATTCACCGCTTATGTTACAAAATAAAAAAACAACGAAAAAAACAGAATCCCTCTTTGCTCCAGCGGAGCAATATGTTTATAGCCACATTGTCAACCGAAATCTCCGCTGGACAGGGTTATTCAGTTTTAGGTATTTTTGATAAGTATTTACTATAACGTTAATTTTATTTATTGCCATCTTGTCCATGTCTTTAGTCCCGTAGGGACGATATGTTTATAGAAAAATGTTATCTACCCCTATGGAGTTCCGTAGGAACGGCATAGAATAATAAACATATCGTCCCTACGGGGCTAAAGACCGATGTTCATGTTTCAAGAATCTAAACTTGATGTGTAAGGTGCAGTTAGGAAACCTCATTTGGGTATTAACTTTCAGTAAATCTCAATAACAGAAAACTTTTAAAACTGAATAACCCTCTCCGCTGGAGTACAAAATTGTGTGTATACCGTTTTCTATAAACATAGCACTCCGCTGGAGTGCGTAATTTTCTTCAGTTTCATAATATACGAAACTCGTAGAAAAATAGGAGTTATATTGAATACTCAACTTCTACAAAATGAGAATTGTCCAAACTATAGTAAGTAGTAGCACAATCTGTTAGATAGTGCTACAAAAACTTCCAAGCAAGGCACAACTGACAGTTTGTGCTACAAAAACTTCCAAGAAGTGTATTATACTCTATTAGAAATGTTAGGATAGCAAAGAAACTGTTCCTTGATTTCCATCTACCTGAATTACTTGTCCGTCACTTATATTTTGTGTTGCATTTGATATATTTACAACAGCGGGGAGTCCGTATTCTCTTGCAACAACAGCCCCATGTGACAACATCCCACCCCGTTCCATCACCAAGCCGGCAGCATTGAGAAACAACGGTGTCCATGCTGGGTCTGTTGAAGGACAAACGAGAATATAACCTTTTTCAAATGCGTGCAGGTCGGATGGGTTTGATAGGACTTTGGCGGGTCCCTTTGCAATCCCTGCTGAAACACCTACACCTGTATAAGTGTCCGCTGATTCTGTTGATAGTGATGTTCCTATACAATCCACCGCATCACTAAAGACGACATCAGGCACTTCAATCTGCAGTAAGAGTTCATGTCTATTTTTGCGTTCTGCTATTTTCTCACTGAAGTCGTGACCTTGTATAAGTAGATACAATTCATCAGGTAGAAGATAGAATATTCCTCCATTGAGTTTATATCTGTTATCCAACACAACCAAAGCACGCCGAATCTGTTCATATCCGAGCATCAGATAGAATTTCGCTGTTTCTCGAAACGGCATATATCGTCTTGTAAAAACTAGTTCGCTTACTATCTGATTGTGCAACCCCTTTTTCTTAACTAAAATTCCAGTGAGTTCTTTCTCCGCAGCTTCCCGCAGTTTTTCTTGTCGCGCAAAGTGTTGATTTTCAATCTGTTTTTGTTGTCCGTTTTCAGCATCTTCTTTAGAAAGGGATGCGATGATCTGTTCAAGAAAAGTAGTGTCTTCACGCCACCTGGGTTTTGCCAATTCGAACTCTCCAACCGCACGGTGTCCGTATACCTTTAGGAAATCTATAAGCGTCAACTCACCAGTTCCAACTTGCTGTAGTTTTGCATTTGTTTCAACCGTAAGATTACCAGCAATCCCACTGATGAGACGACTTGCGAGGTTTTTTGCTGTTGTTTCATCAACACATTTCTGTAGTGCAGCTTCCAAACGTTGTAACGAAAAAGCAGCAAGTACGGTAGCAGTCAGTGCTTTCGGTGCAAAGTCATCCAACGTCTTGTTACACCATTCCTTAAACTTCTTGACTAATTCCGTGTCCGATAGTTCTGAATACGACAAGTTTTGTTCATTAACAACATTTTCCTTGAATATTGGAAAGATTTCTGCTGTTAACTCTGTGTCAAATTTAGATCGTAATTTTCTCAGTCGTAATTCTGCTTTCGTCATACGTACAATGTAGAGAGGCAGTTTGAACCAAAATGCTGCAGTGCATTTTTTGATATTAAATGTTGCTTGCGCATACATAGCTTTTGTGGGATTCTGCTTCACCGCATCAAAATCGTGTGCGAACGGGAATCCATCAAAGAAAAGTTCAGTCTCACGATTCAAATTAACGAAGATTCTTCCGCAGATTAGGTCAAGAATCCCCATTTTATGAACGCGATTGCTTGGATAAAAACCTAAACCACGATATGCTGTACCTAACCCGCCATCTGCAGACATAAAATGCTTCATGATCTCCCATGTCAATGGTAATGGTGCAGGTAATACTTCTGCGAGATTGTGATGACTCCAGATCGTTGGGTTAGCTTCTGTTAACGTTTTGAGTTTTTGAATTTCCTCCTGTCGTAACATCTCAATTTTGCTATCAGAGTTTTTAATTGGTGCATGTGTTTGTGTCGTTATTGGTCGTGCTTGCAATAAGTGTAACACGTTATTTGCTATTGCCCACTCAATATCCATCGGTTGACCGTAGCGTGTTTCAACATCAAGTCCGATTTGTATGAGTTGTTTTAACTGAGCATGGGTTAAGCTTGGTATGTTCTGTTGGTCTGTGGTCACCTCATTCACACCAGTTGCGGTGATCATCTCTTGTTTCGTTGCAATAGCACTTTCTAATACATCACCAGTGTCACGTGAGATTTGGAAACTGTCCGGTGTTATTTCACCAGACACCACCGATTCACCTAATCCCCAATTGGACTCAACGATACTAACGTTTTTGTTGAAAGGACTGACGGTGAATAACACACCAGAAACATCTGCGTTGCACATTTCTTGCACAACAACTGCCATTGCTAATCCGTCACTTTGGATGTTTTTTGAACGTCTATATGCAATTGCACGGTCTGACCAGAGAGATGTCCAACACTTCTTTATAGCGTGGAAGAGTTCATCGGTTTTAACATGCAAAAAGGTGTCTTGTTGTCCAGCAAAACTTGCTGTATCCAAATCTTCTGCAGTTGCGCTGGACCGAACAGCCACTGTGTTTGTCTGCAATTTTTCACGCGCTTTCAGAATTTCCTCAATTAACACATTTGATAATTCTATGTCTATGATGCTGCTCAAGTTCTGTTCAGATATACTCTCAACAGACTTTCGGTAAGCATCTGTAGTCACACAGAATCCGTTTGGTACTTGAAATCCTGCTTGTGTTAATTTTCCGAGATTCAACCCTTTTCCACCTACAAGTGGTAGATCGTCCTCATCTATTTCTGGAAAATGTTTTATTAATTGCATATTACAGATTTGACGGCTAATGATGGTAGAAGTTGAATTAGTATAGCAGCGCCGACCTATAGAATGCAAATCTGATTTTTTTGTCTGAACCAGGGCTTCCAGAATTTACAGCAGGACTTACGCAAAATAAGGCTATCAAGTCCAAAGAAAAAACCGAGTATTTTGGGATACCTCCAGATCAAAAGATAATCCTAAGAATTGTTTCTTTTAGAGGCTACCCTCAAAAATCGTATACTACATCAAAAAATTACGGTACAACTCTACAACGCCACTCTTTTAGTTTTTACCTCAAAGCCAAATTCATTATCACGCCTGTATAGGTAAGGATTTAGAAGGATTCTAAAAACTGGGAGGGTACTAAAGTTAATAGAGCGTATCTCATAAATATTAAATGGTTTGATTTTTTCTTTTAATTTCTCATCATCTCTGCTAAACTATATCTATTTCTACTATAAGTAAGGAGATGATTTGAATGGAACTTAGTGATAAGGAATGGGAAATTATTGAACCCCTAATGCCAGAACCACCATCGGATAAACCGGGGAGACCTTGGCGTGGTAATAGAGAAGTGTTAGATGGGATACTGTGGGTGTTGCGAACAGGAGTTCCCTGGCGGGATTTACCAGAAAAGTATCCACCCTATCAAACCTGTCATCGTCGTTTTCAGCAACGGTCATCGGATGGAACGCTTGAAAAAGTTCAAATGGCACTCACAGAAATGCTTGAAAAACGAAAAAAAATAAATATGAGTGAGTGTTGTATTGATGCGAAATTCGTTCCTGCCAAGAAAGGAGGCACTTGTGTTGGTCCAACGAAGTGCGGCAAAGGGACAAAACTGCTAGCGATTACAGAAAAGTCTGGTAGACCTGTGAGTGTTCTGATTACAACGGCTTCTTGTCATGAAGTGCGCTTGGTTGAACCGGCATTGGATGCGTGTTGGACATCCGAAAACCCCGCAGTGTTGATTGGGGACAAAGCTTATGACTCCGATCCTTTAGATGCTTCTTTGAGGGAACGTGGTATTGAAATGGTAGCACCTCATAAAAAGAATCGTCCAAAACAGGCTACACAGGATGGTCGGCGTTTACGACGGTATAAGCGTCGTTTCAAAGTAGAAAGATTTTTCAGTTGGTTAGAGGATTATCGGCGTTTAGTTGTTCGTTGGGAATACTACGCTGAAAATTATTTAGGTTTTGTACTTCTTGCTTGCATACCTATGTCGCTAAAATATTTATGAGATACTCTGTACAAAGTTCGTGAACCCGTTTACGGTTATTGACATCCGTTCTACTTTCCAACTTCACACTACGTTTTCGTACCACTCCTTTTTCCACACGCACTACACGCTTACACAACAAATAATACTTACGAGACGCACGAGTCCGCCTGCCGAACTCACGAAGCAAACACTCATAAGGTGTATATCAACGGAATTCGGAACACGCCGACGAGATTGCTTACGAGACTCCCAATGCCAACGATAATACGAACCAACACTCACTCCCGCTTCTTCACATGCCAAACTCACAGAAGTGCGCCTAAGCAACACAACCAGATCAGCAACAACCTCTTGTGACAACCGCATCTAACCCTCCTTTTTCGCGAAGGTTTTTAATATAATGTTTTTCAAAAACACGGAATTATAATGCAATTAATGCAACATACTCTTAAGGATGCCATATTTTCAACCCAAAACACTACATAACATCCTTTCAAGGTCTGTTCTGGCAGTTGGGGATCCTATCCACTCTTTGAGTAATTTACAACCTATCTCATAAATCGGGGTTTCTAACCTCAATTTACTGGACACTCGATCAGCTGAATTTGAACAAATATGCATTTATGAGATACGCTGTAGAAATTACGATACAACGCTACAACGCCACTATTTTAGTTTTTACCTCAAAGCTAAATTCGTTATCACGCCTGTATAGGTAAGGATTTAGTCGGAGTTGCTAACTTATACAACGCTTTACCGAAATGAGCCGCATTCTCACGCTCCGCAACATAACGTATGCTTGGTGTTCTCGCACTCGGTGTCGCATCAGAACTATTTGGAGGTTGTGGATAATCTCTATAAATACAACCAACTTTGGTTTCTTTCCACCCCTCTTGTGAGTTGGTGTCGCATCCATCACAACTCACATACCAACACTGATTGTCTTCAAGGGTTTGGCATTCTACTTGTTCACACACATTCAAATCTTCTGAACATTCAAGCACTTTTTCACGCACTGTCGTATGGCACACTTCTATCCCTTGAAAAGACAACTCTTGTACCGCGGCTCTATAGTCAAAATGCACAGCAACATTACACATCCGTTCTACAACACGACGCGTCCATTTACCTTTCAACTTTTGCCGCACATCCCAAGGTCTATGATAATGTCCCGAACTACATTTATACACCCAACGGTTCACATGGATCTTGCCACAAAGTGTCGTGATATTCACACCGTGCTTCTGTATCGGACGACACACTTGTTCACATTCTGGGCATTCAACAGGTTCTTCTGATTGCTGAGAAGCATCTGCTGATACAAAACTTCTACTAACTTGTGAGCACTTAGCACTTCTAAGGATAAGGTCTCGCACACAAGCCTCAGCTTCTTCTAATGGGACGCAAGGGGATGACGAAAGTTTTCCAGTAACCTCAGCGATCTCTTTTAAAATCTCCTTGATTTCGAGACACTCTGATGGTATACATATAATAATATTGAGCATTGGTATCCTCTCCTATAAATATGATTATATTCTGATTATTAGGAAAGGGTGCCATTTTTTATTTAATTTCGCAACATCTTTTTACACATCAGTATTTCTACAAAAACTTTACACACCCTATCATTTATTCGCTTAACTTTTGCTTTTTATCGTCAAATGTGTTATTATTTTAGACGTTGATTGAACGGTGTAATTTATAAAGGTTTCTGAAGGTTAGTTTTGTCAAAATGGGTGAATGATGCGTAACTATTATATTGAGTCCTTTGAAGTAACTCAGCTGTGGGGGTATCAAAACATTAATCTGCCTTTTAACAGTGATGTAAATATATTGATAGGTCCAAACAGATCTGGTAAAACCACTGTTCTGCACTTTTTATATTCTATATTATTGGTCAATTTACAAAATATCTTAGACATTAAATTAATTTCCTTAGTGCCAATCGTTTGGCTTCCTGTAAGTCGTCGTTTGCCTGAAAAAGAGGATGAGGAAGAACGATAATATATAAGAAGTGAAGGTTTAGAATCTGTAGACTTACGGCTCAAGGAATTGTTAGCCGGTCTCTCTCGTTATCACTCTGTCTTAAACGGTCAGCTCTCTGAGCGTTATAGGGAGTTTGAACGCCAAGTCTTATCGGTGATACTTTACAGTAAACAACATGACCAAGTAAATTCAATACTAAAAGCGATACCTTCTTCGTTGCCAACAGAATCTGAGAAAGATTAATTACGGAGAGCTTTTGATGATGCAGTACTTCTTGACGAACAAATGCAAAGTAGGATTAATGATCATTTTGCTGCAGCAGAACAAGCAGTCAAACGAATAAGTGAAAGCAAAGACCCTGACTTGGAATTAGAAGATTTTCTTGTTTTTCCACTTATAAGTCGAACCAAAGACATGGTTGAATATGCAAGGGAACTTGAAGAAGATAGAGAAAGTATTTTCGCTTCGTTAGTTAGTTCTTAATAAAACAATTTGTTATATAATGGACAATACATCCGAAACCTTAACCTGTAGAAACTGCAGCGAAGATATACAATTAAAAGCCTTTATTGATAACCTCAAGGTATGCCCCGCTTGTGATGCTCATTTTCCAATGAGTGCTCAAGAACGGCTAAATCTACTTGTGGATGCAGACACTTTTAATGAAACTGATGTAAACCTGTACTCTATTGATGCGTTAGAATTTCCGGAATACACCGATAAACTTGAACGAGACATAACAAAGACCGGTCTCCGATCAGAAATGCTATCTGGCACTGCACAAATTGGGAGTTATCCAGTCGCAATCGCAATTGGAGATGTCGGATTTATAGGTGGCACTTGTGGTGCTGTCATCGGAGAAAAAGTAACACGCTGCATTGAACATGCTGCAGACAACGACTTACCACTTATAATTGTATCTGTGAGTGGTGGCATGCGGATGCAAGAAGGTACAATGGCATTAATGCAAATGGCAAAAACTGCTGCCGCATGTGTTAAGTACGCACAAAAAGGCGGAATCTATATATCTGTCGTTACGGATCCAACATTTGGTGGTGCCACCGCAAGTTATACCTCTCTCGGTGATGTGATTATTGCTGAACCGGGGGCACGCGTGGGTTTTGCCGGTCCGCTTGCTGTCGCTAGCCTACAAGAAGAATTACCTGAGAACTTTCAAAAGGCAGAATCATTAGTAGCACACGGATTTATAGACCATATAATACACAGAAATGCAATGCAACAATTACTAACCGACCTGCTCTCTTTTATCTATTAAAGTATCTAATGCTTCTCTCGTAACATCCAAAATAAAATAACCACATTGGCTAAACTTACGAAACTCCCCTTTTTCTGTCACTATATTGTAAATTACACGTTTAAGATAAATATACATACATTCGCTTAATCTCTATGAACTAATAGAGACTACATTCATCTCGATAGTTATTATATCTTAAGAACACATACTATAATAAATGTTAATATCAGAAGGACATACGAATTCAAAATGCCAAAATCATTAGTTGTCGTTGAATCACCTGCTAAAGCCAAAACAATAGAAAAAATACTTGGGAAAGACTATATCGTTGACTCCTCTGTTGGACATATCCGCGATCTACCAAGAAAAGAACTCGGAGTTGATCTTGACAATCATTTTAAACCAAAATATGTCATGATTCGAGGGAAAGGTCCTGTCGTCAAAGCTATTCAAGATAAAGCAAAAAAGGTAGATTGTATTTACCTCGCAGCAGACCCAGATAGAGAAGGTGAAGCAATCTGTTGGCACCTCGCAACCGAACTCAAAAAAGCGAATAAACCTATCTATCGCATTATATATAATGAAGTTACACAAAGTGCAATTTTAGAAGCTATTGAAAATCCTGGAACGATAAATCAAGCTCTTGTGGACGCACAGCAAGCTCGACGGGTATTAGATAGACTCGTTGGCTACAAAATAAGTCCTATTTTATGGCGAAGTGTAAAACCCGGTTTGAGTGCAGGTAGAGTTCAATCCGTTGCTGTTCGACTAATATGTGAACGAGAAGCGGAAATAGAAGCATTTAACCCAGAAGAATATTGGACACTCACAGCTACTCTTACTCCTAAACAAAATGAACACCTTTTTCCAGCGAAACTACATAAGATAAGTACAAAGAAAGGTGAAATAAATAATTACGGTTTCAAAATAGATGAAGAACGCGCAAAAGAGTTAGCATCCGATGCAAAAGACCAAACATATATAGTAGAAAAGGTCCAAAAACGTGAAAGAAAACAGAATACAGCTGCACCTTTTAAAACAAGCACTCTACAGCAGGAAGCTTCACGCAAACTGCGATTTACTGCAAAAAAGACGATGATGGTCGCACAAAAACTATATGAAGGTCTGAATATCGGCAAAGAAGGACTAGTTGGACTCATCACCTACATGCGTACAGATTCAACAAGAGTGGCACAAGAAGCTCTTACAGCCGTAAGAAAATATATCAAAGGATCTTATGGATCTGAATACCTACCTGCACGGGCAATAACACACAAGAGCAAAAACAACGCACAGGACGCACATGAAGCAATCCGACCGACAACACCACTACATACACCAGATTCTTTAAAACAACATTTGACTAAGGATCAATACCGTTTGTATGATCTTATCTGGAAACGATTTATCGCAAGCCAAATGAAACCAGCAATCTTTGACGCGACGACGATTGACATTAAAGCCGGTCGATATCTATTCCGCGCTACTGGTTCTGTAATTAAGTTTGATGGTTTTAGACGTGTGTATATGGAAGGTCAGGATGATGCTGCCTCAAATGGAAATGATGGAGATGGGGAAAATGTCAATTTACCTGAACTTAAGGATGGGGAAATACTTGATCTACGTAAGTTAGATCCAAAACAGCATTTCACACAACCCCCTCCACGTTTTAATGAAGCTACTCTTGTCAAAGCATTAGAAGCAAAGGAAATTGGTAGACCAAGTACCTATGCAACAATAATTTCTACAATTCAAGATCGTGGATATATAACAAAAGAACAGCGAAGACTACTACCTACTGACATTGGTAGACTCGTCAATGAATTATTAGTTCACGGTTTTCCTGAAATCGTAGATGTTGAATTTACGAAGGAGATGGAACAAAAACTTGACACTATTGCTGAAGGAAAAGTAGACTGGGTTGACACTCTGGGTGAATTCTACCCACCGTTTCAAGAAGCACTCAAAGAAGCACCTGATAAAATGTACGAAGCACGAAAAGCAATGGAAGTTGAGTCAGATGAAAAGTGTGAAAAATGTGGGGGTAACATGATTGTCAAATGGGGTAAATATGGAAGATTCCTTGGATGTTCCAATTATCCTGAATGTGAAAATATCAAGGCAATAAATGGAGACGATACCCCTGCTGCGGAACCTGAAGAAACAGATACACTATGTGAGAAGTGTGGCGAACAGATGGTCATAAAGCAGAGTCGATCCGGCGCACGGTTCTTGGCATGCAGCGGTTATCCAAAGTGTAAGAATGCAAAACCTATTCCGATGGGAGTTGACTGTCCAGAAACAGAATGTGACGGTTATTTAGGTGAACGTCGCAGTAAACGTGGTAGAGTATTCTACGGGTGTAGCAACTACCCAAAATGTGGATTCGCAAGTTGGGATAAACCGATTCCAGAACCATGTCCAAAATGTGATGCAACATATCTAGTCGAAAAGACACAAAAGTCTGGTGAAATTATAACAACTTGTGCTTCAAAAGAATGCGATTATTCCAATACTCCTGCTTAGTTAAAATGTAAAGTCTTCAATTCATGAGATTCCATAGGTTTTCCTCCTACTATAAAGTGAATAATAATGATCCAACTCCATCAAGTCAGTTACAGTTATGATAATCTAAGCGTGCTTGAAAAGGCAAGTTTTCGACTTGAAAGGGGTGAATTCGCGTTCCTCGTTGGTGAAAGCGGTGCAGGTAAGACTACATTGCTAAAGCTACTATACAGAGAATTTATCCCATCGTCAGGTACATTAAATGTACTCGGGCAATCACTTTCAGATCTAACACCATCAACCCTACCTATATTCAGACGAAAAATAGGTATTGTATTTCAAGACTGTAATCTGGTTGAAACGAAAACTGTTGAACAAAACCTCGCAATTCCACAGAAATTAATCGGAACGAAAAAACAGATCCTGCGAGATAATGTCAATAATTTACTACACCAAATGGGGTTAATACACCATAGAAAAGCATTTCCAAAAGATATTTCAAGTAACGAAAGAAATCGACTGGCTATAGCACGTGCGATCATAAACAGTCCATTGTTATTGATCGCAGATCAACCTACAGAAATTCTTGATCCAATGCTTACACTTGAAATGCTTACGCTTTTTGATACACTAAATTTTCAAGGAACTACGGTATTAGTCGCAACCGCAGATCCAGAACTCCCTGAAAAATTTGTGCAATCAAAAAATGCTACAACCAAACGGGTTTTCACACTGAAGGATGGTTATATTACAACCTAAGTTTCGCTATCTGAAACAATCTCAAGAGAAAGAATCTGTCTCGTCTTTTGAATCATTACAAAGTGATTGTATCCAAAAAAATAATTAATCAACAAGAAGTTAGAATTAGATATGCGTTATCAGTTTCAAAACGCCTTTACTCACATTAGACAGAAAAGTACAATCAATTTATTTTGTATTATTACGCTCTGTTTTCTTACTTTATTACTGAGTACATTTCTTTTTAATCATTCCTCAATTTACAATGAACTATTACATAGAAAAACCACCGCCCCAATTATAGCATTTGCAAACGACATCGTTATTGAGGAAGATGCACGGCTTTTTGCAAATCAAATTCGCAAGACACAGCAAATCCTTCATATTGAATATGTTTCAAAGGAAGAACATTATAACCGTGCTGAACAACAATTTGGACATCTCGGTACAATAATTAAGAATGCTATGTCCGGAAGTAATCCCTTTCCAGCTTTATTAGAAATATATGTTGATCCTACAAAAACATCACGAAAATCATTAGAGAAAATTGCTTTTGAGTTAGAAGCGTATGACAAGATTGATGATGTTGTACTCACCGGACACGGTGTACTAACAGATATATTTCGTCAAACAAATCGAATGACAGTTGCAAGTATTGCTATAACCATTCTTTTGTCACTCCTATTCATATATACTGCCGTTCTTAAAACTGGTAAGAATAGACATCAAGAAATACAACTATTGAATCTAATTGGAGCAACACGAGGCTACATTCGGATTCCATTCGTACTTCATGGGATGTTCATCGGTCTTATTGGTGCTACCTTAGGTCTGGCATGTTTCTATTTCCTGTACAGCGTGTTCACTTTTCAACTTGGTGTGTTAGAGTTTCTACCATATTATCAACTAATTGCTGTTGTAACATCCAGTACAATAATTGGAATGTTTGCTGGTATTCTTGCCTATCGTAATTATGTAGTTTCTTGCAGTAAAAATAAGGTTATATATTAATACATAGAACGAACAAGCTTCAAATTTTATTCAAAACTGAATTCTTTATTCAAAACTATATCATGAAGAATATTGAAATTAGCAAAATTTTCAGTAATATTGGCGAATTCTTACAAATACGCGGAGATGCATCATTTCGTATCAGATCCTATGAAAAAGCCGCAAGAGTTATTGCAGACCTTACTGTTGATGTTAGCGAATTAATTGAAAGTGGTACTTTCCAAAATATATCCGGTATAGGAAAGACGATTGAGGAAAAGACAAAGGAGATCCTTGAAACGGGAACTTGCCAAGCCTATGAGAAACTGAAGGATGAGATGGGAGTAGGGGTTCTGCAACTCTTGGATATACAGGGGATTGGTAGTAAAACAGCAAATCGTCTATATTCAGAATTGGGTATAAAAAACCTGAATCAACTCACAGAAGCACTTGAAGAAGGAAGACTTCAGGGAATGAAAGGTTTTGGGAAAAAGACACTTGCTACTATATCAAATAGTCTACAGTTCCAAAATGAGAATCGGGGTGTAAGGGTAATTTCAGTGTCCTTTGCACTCGCAGAGAAACTAACTGATGTCTTGAATGCTTGTTCTGATATCACAAGGTTTGAATTAACAGGTGAATTACGAAGACGTGAAGAATTAATCCGAAGTCTTGAAGTTGTAGTAGAATGTGCTGAAAACATAGATACAACACGGGATACAATACTACAACAACTAACAGAACATAAACAGCAATTTCATTCCAATCTCATCGATTCTGACAATCAGCAAATAGCAAATAAGCCATTATTACAAACTATTGAGAACATTATACTTTTTATAGACAATGATTTTCCTGTAGTTATCTATCTGACAACACCATCATCGTTTGAATGCATCCTATTCCTTTCAACAGCAACAGATGCACACATTTCAGCACTACCCATTGACAAACACATTCTAAACCAGACAAATGATTTTCTGCAGCAGTCACAAGATAGCACTGAGATAGAGATTTATGAGAAGCAAGGAATGTCATATATTCCTCCCGAATTACGCCAATACGCTGATACTGTTCAGTTAGCATTGGATAATAATTTGCCAACACTCATTAAATTAGAAGACATGAAAGGCGATTTGCATGCGCATACTGAATGGAGCGATGGAAGAAACACCATGGATGAGATGATAACCACCGCTATTGAATTCGGTCTTGATTATTTTGCAATTACAGATCATTCAGCCTCCTCAACGGTCGCTAATGGATTGGACCAAAAACGGCTGTTAGCACAGATAAAGCATGTCCGCGAGGTGGATTCTCAAACGGAAGATATAACAATACTTGCAGGATCTGAAGTAGATATTAGAAGGGATGGTTCGCTGGATTATTCAGACGAGATTCTTGCACAGCTTGATATAGTTATAGCAAGTATTCACAGTCATTTTACTTTATCCGAAACAGAAATGACAAAAAGGATGATAGCTGCTATTGAGAATCCTTATGTATATATCATAGGTCACCCGACAGGCAGACTGCTCGGTAGTAGACCGATGTACCCAATCAATCTTGATGAGATAATCCACGCGGCTGCAGAGAACAATACAATATTGGAGATAAACGGTTCTCCGAGTAGATTGGATTTAGGACCAGAATATGTCCGCAAAGCAAAAGACGCAGGTGTTCTAATTTCCATCAATACTGATGCCCATGCTGTACGCCAATTTGTTCACCGTAAGTATGGTGTGAATGTAGCAAGACGCAGTGGATTGACCAAAGAAGATGTAATTAATACCTACCCATTAGATAAACTCCGAAAGATATTACATAAGAATGGAGAGTGAAGGGAATATGCTATGAAACGATCACAACTTGCCCCTGCAAAACGCGCTATCATTATCGGTATGGATGGAGCAAGCATGGAACTTGTCAATAACATGATTGCTTGGGGTCATGCACCCAATATGGAAAAAATCCGAAATACAGGCGTCTACCGTCCAATGCTTGGTGTTTTTCCTACATTAACACCACCAGGTTGGACGGCTCTTTCTACCGGGTCTTGGCCTGGTACCCATCAAGTTATGGATTTTAACATACGCGCTTTAGGTAAAGAACTCAATAAGACAGTATGGGGTATAAACACAGGTTTGTGCCAATCTGAATATTTATGGAATCTTGTTGAACGCGCCGGTGGAAAACCCATACTTGTAAAATGGGAAATGTCCTGGCCACCCACAGTGAAAACCGGTATTCAGGTAGAGGGAACAGGACCGGGTGTTTCAAATCACCATCAAATCGCTGGGTACCATCTATTTGTATCGGGAGAATGGGCACCGCGACCAATCGGGGGACAACGTGACCCTGAAACACTTGATCCAAGTGCATTACAAAAGATTAAACACATCGATTCTGTGAATATTGTACCAGTTGATTTAAATAAATGGCAAGGAGAACTCCCTGATTCAGAGAAACCTTTGCTGGAAGTGGAACTAACGATCCAACCATTAGCACGTGGAAGAGCGGATATGAATCGGGGTAAAACCGGCAAATCAAAAACATATTATGCCCTTATATATGCAATGGGACAAGATGGTTATGATAGAATTAGGGTGTTCAGTAAGCGTTCTGATGATGATGTTGTCGCTGATCTTGCTGTAAGTGATTGGAGTGACTGGTGGATTGATTCATTCGTTATTGATGATAGTGATGTTGAAGGATATGTGCGAATGAAACTCGTTACTCTTACTCCGAATGCAGATGCTTTTGAACTCTTTGTACCACAGATTTGGCCAAGAACAGATTACACTGTCCCATCAGAAATTGCAACTGACATTGATAAGCATGTTGGTTCATTCCTACAGAATCCTGCACGTGACGCACTTGGGAAAGTAGATGATGACACCTATTTTGAGTTGTTAGATTACCATCATCAACGACTCGCAGATGTAGCGACATATCTTGCATCCGAAAATGAATGGGATGTACTCATGGTAGAAACACATGCGCCAGATTATGCAAGCCACTTCTTCCTGAGTCAAGCAGATGAGGTTAGCGGTGCCTCAGCAGAAACAATCCATCGTTGCAGAGAAGGATTGCGCCGGACCTATGAATCTGTTGATAGAATGATAGGACAGATTGCTGAACTTGCTGATGAAGATACGGTAGTTCTTATCTGTGCTGACCATGGAGGCACTCCGAATCAATTCCGTGCAGTAGATATTGAGAAAGTCTTGGAAAAGACTGGGTTTATCGTCAAGCAGAAAAATGGTGATATTGATTGGACTAAAACACGAGCTTTAAATGTTGGATTAGTTCATATTTTCATCAACCTCGCAGGTCGTGAACCTAACGGCATAGTTGCTGCAGAAGACTATGAGATGACACAACGTGAGATCATCGCAGCATTGCATGCATATAAGGATGAAGAGACCGGTAGACACCCGTTTTCATTAGCGGTAACACGTGAGGATGCAGAAATGTTGAACCTACAAGGCGATCTTGTCGGTGATGTAGTTTACGCACTTCGTCCAGAATTCGATGGTGCCCATGGCAAGCAGCTACCATCTGTGAGTTTTGGTATAGGAGGTCAACATTCCACATTTATTCTTTCTGGCGCGGGTGTTAGGAATGGAGTTTCTTTGGAACGTCAAGTCCGTGTAGTTGATGTCGCACCAACGATCTGCTATCTTTTGGGGTTACCAATGCCTGAAAATGTAGAAGGCGGTGTAGTTTATGAAGCATTAGAGAATCCCAATTGGCATTTAACTCGTCTTGCTGAATTGGAGTGAAAACGTAGCCGATTGAATTGGTTTAATCCTATTTTCTAACTATTGTAATCGTTGTAAATAAATGTCGTGATCTTTACCACGTGCATCACTCCAAACGACGATGGCACTGCCATTTCCTGTTGCGATTGCCATAGGTGAAATCTGTTGCTTTTCTGCATCACAAACCGGTATCCCATTTTCTTTCCAAAGTGACTTCCCGTTCATATCAATCCATTGTGCATAAATTGCATCTTCAGTTGAATCCCCAAAATCTTGTCTATAATCTAACCAGTAGATAATAGCACCTTCAGCCCCATCAGAAACAAGTTTAGGATTCTGTTGTACACCACCAGCAGTACATACATGTACACCTGTTTTGTTCCATAATAACTTACCATCTGCATTGACGCGTTGAGCATAGATGTCAGCAAAGATATCCCTATCATCCCACCACACCACGATGAACCCTCCATTGCCATCACTGATACACTCTTGTTGTTGTTGATTTGCTTTGACATCACAGATAGAAATTCCGTCTTTTTGCCATAATGCTTTTCCATTTGCATCTATATGTTGTGCATAGAGTTGTGCAGTCGTGAGGAAATTTGGGTCATTTCTATAGTCGGGCCATACACAAAAAACACCACCATTACCATCCGCGACGATTTTAGGACCGCCTTGGTTTCCTTGTGCTGAGCAGATAGGAATGGGAGATTCCCATACAGCATTTCCCATGCTATCAATACGTTGTGCTAATATATCCCAATCGGGTGTGCTGATATCCCACCATACGAATATTGCACCCCCATCACCGTCACTAACTAATGTGGGATCATATTGGTCTGCTTTTCCCTCAAATACTGATACTCCATTCTGATTCCAAATTGGTTTACCATCAGCAGATATTTTCTGGGTGTAGATATCTTGGTTACCAGAACGCCAATCCTCCCAAACAATTATCGCCCCACCGTTTCCATCTGCGATTGCAGAGAAATCGTCTTGAAGAGTAGGTTCAGTACAAATAGAAACACCATTTTCTTGCCATAATTTCTTACCGTTTGCATCAATCCGTTGGGCAAAACTGTCCTGGGAACCGTTGCGTGTATCACCCCACACCACTATAGCACCGCCAGTTGAGTCTGATACGATGACTGGTGCACTTTGTGAACTGTTGTGTTCACAGACAGCGATACCATTAGCATCCCAGAGTATGTCTCCAGTGTCAGTTACCCTTTGTGCAAATATATCGTAGTTTTCATTTTGCGCATCTCTCCACGCAACAATTACCCCGTTTTCGCCATCAGATGTCAGCACTGGAAAGAGTTGTGCGTTCTTTGCAGCGCATATAAGTAGGTTGTCTGATACCTGCCATTCTGAATTAGCAATTAACAGGAATAAATTTAAGCATAAAATTATAAGAAGGGAATTTAGTAGGAAGTACTTAGTCAAAGTAATATCCAATTAACGGGATACGTATTAGTAGGGTGCGGTTTCCTAACCGCACCGGATCCGAGAACATCAGAACAGTTAGGAAACCGAACCTAACGTTAAAAAAGATAAACCCCTTAATTGAAAAAAGTTGTTGTATATCTTTTTAACGGATGATATGAGAGTGTGGAAAATCAAATTTCCTGAACATAATCAAAATACTCTTTTTTACATCAATAATTCTTCACCGATTGGGAAAAACTGGTCTGCCATTGACTGCAAGTCCATTGATGTATTATGCTCAAACGCAACTACCTCAATTCGTTTATGCTGCTGTTTGATGAGTTCTGCTAATGGACAAAAATCTCCGTCACCACTAGCTAAGATTATAACGTCCAAAGAACTCAGCATGGAAACCACATCAACTGCAATCCCTACATCCCAATCCCCTTTAGCAGAACCATCTCCGCGTAAACGCAAGTCTTTACTACGAATTGTATATCCGTTATGTTCTAAAAGTGAGAAAAAGTTTGATTGGTCAATCTCTGGTATTTGCACAATGTAAGCATAAGCAGATATAAGTTGGCGGGGACCTACGATTAGGTCAAGAAGTTTAATATAATCTACACGTCTTTCAAATCTGTCTTTTGCTGCGTAGAACATATTTTGTACATCAACGAAAACACCTACACGGGGTTGTGTAGTTTCTTTTACATTGTCTTCTTTCGTCTCTTCCTGTTGTAAACTCAATTGATTTACCGTTTGACGAATATTGTTTAGCGCATTTCGGGATACAACATGCGATCTTTCAAAATTGTCAAATTGATGCTGAAGATTAGACTTAAACTCTTCATAAGTTTGGGATTGTCTAAAGAGCGCTTCTTCAACCAGTTTTAGTTCAACAGTAAAAACTTCTTTAGATGTTCTGAGCTGAGATAGTTCATTTAGCTGTAAGGAAATTTGATCATACTTCGTGATTAACTGTTGGTGTTCAACATCTAATTTCATAAGTGAAGCATTTGTTTCGTTATATTGTGCTTCTTTTTCATGCAAACTTTCATTTTCCTGTTGAAGAAACACTAACTTTTTTTCTATATCTTTAAATGCAGTTACCTTTATTTTGTTCTGCTTGTTTTCATCAGTTAGAAACTGACAATGTTGTTCCAACATTCTATTCTTTTTTTCTATTGCAGCGAATTTATCTTTTAACTCATTATAGTCACTGTCTAACAATTCCAAATTGCTTTTCAAATCATCAATTCTTATTTCTGATTCCTGATTCTCAACAGGACAATCTTTTTGGATGACTTGTATCTCGGTAGAAGGAACTATTGGTTTGGTTGGATTTTCAACAAAACGAAATTGTCCGTTACATACATTTTGTACATTGTATGTATCATAGGCAGTATTTAACAAATGGCATCCATGGGCGTGGACTTCTTCACGATTATCTATTATTAAAGCCCAAACAACTTCAGGAAATTCTCCTGATTCAATCAAGGGACCGGGTGATTTAAAATAAGTATGTATTTCATCTTCCAACATATATCCCACTCTTGAAATTGCTTTCGAAACTTTCTGTGATAAATGTTCAAAGACAATTTCATCAATGTCGGATTGTCTAAAAAAAGCATTTGTTAATCTATTTAATAGCTCATGTTTTGAGGAAGAATATAACTTGTCAGGATCACTGACAAGTTTTGTATTCATTAGAATACTGAAAAGTTCCCTCTCATTTAATAACATTTCAAGAAACCATTTTAGTTGTTCTCGATGTAATTTTAATTTTAGGTTTAGTTTAGACATGAAAGTCCTCCGTTTCCTCTAAGTTCATATAGCATTACGCGTTAAATTCAAAAAACAAATGAAATATATCAATTGAGAAAAACTATATGACGGTAGGGAGTATTAGTTTCTTTCCTCCTATCTAAAGGATAAGCAGTTTTTGTTAAAATAACCCAAGTTACCACCCATGTAGCATTACCTGTTAGATTGTGCATCTTAAATCACAAACTGACAGTTTGTAATGCAAAAACATCTTAAAAGTGTATAAAAACCTATTAGAAACGGTGTATGTATGTATAAACCTAATGGTAGCAACTTCAATTATATTAATGTTTTTAGTCACAATTATTTGTTTTTTCTACGATAAACATAATTCTAACAGGTGGATTTTCAGGAAAATACTGGTATTTGTGATGGCGCAAATTGTGATTAATTGTCATATATGTTCTACAGTACTATCATTTAATGTTCTTACAACAAAATATGCACCGTTTTATGTAAATGATCCTTATTTTTTTAATTGATTAGTATCTACTTCACTAGTTAATACACTATTTGATAAGTCATTATACAAAAAATGCACTACATAGTCAAGCATTAAATGTAATAATTCAACCATTCTGATTCCTTATTGACAGTAAAGATAACTTTCGTATTCGCCAAATAAATCATGGTTCAATTAAATAAGAATGTTGAATTCCTTACGAAAAATGGATATTTTATTTATTTACTATCCAATGTGATACGGTATAGAGGTTTGTAAAAATCCAATCAGGCTTTGACGTCTTGTTTGTTAGATGAGGAATCATATAATGTTGATAAGAATTATAACCGTGTCCTGTTAATACGAGAATAGGAGATACACCAGCAGATTGAGCAGCTTGAATATCTGAAATGGAATCACCAATGAAAAATGTTTCAGATAGATTAAAGTTATATTCATGGGAAGCACGCATCAACATACCAGGTTTTGGTTTCCTACAATTACAATTGTCATTAGGATGGTGTGGACAATAATATATTTTTTTAATTTTACCGCCAAATTTTTCAATTTCAACAAGCATTTGACGATGAACATCAGCAAGTTGCTGCTCAGAAAAAATACCGCGTCCAATTCCTGCTTGATTGGTCACAATATAGATTTCATAACCGTGATCAGTGAGTTTCTTAATTGCTTTTTGACTATTAGGAAGGAATGCGAAGTCTTTCCAGTTACAAACATAGCCATTATCGGGAGGATTCTTATTGATGACACCGTCTCTATCCAGAAGAACGGTTTTCATTGTTTTCTCCAATTAGACGAACATGATTTATACAATACACAATCATTGACACTACCTAATAACTATTACTGCATTGTGTGAATTTCCTTATGGAGTTCATCTGGCGTGACAACTGCACACCCCATCTTCCTGACAACAATTCCTCCAGCAATGTTTGACAGTTGTACAGCACTATAGTTATCAGCATTTGATGCAAGAGCAAGTGCATAAATAGCACAAACTGTGTCACCGGCACCCGTTACATCAATGACTTTGTGTGTATGAGGTAGAAAGTGTTTAACTTTTAAAATGCCAGCACTGTCTCGTTGAAATAGAGACATGCCCTCTTCTTCACGCGTAATCAATAGTGAATGTAATGATAACCGATCTAATATTCTTTCTCCCACAGAAATTAGGTGAGAAATATCAGTTATTTCTTCCAATACGGCAGCACCAGCTTCTTTGTGGTTAGGTGTAAGTGCTGTGACACCTTCATAGTCCCAAAAATTATTTCTTTTGGGATCTACTATTATGGGTATATCTTGATGCTTTGCTTGCCCGACGACTGCTTTAATTAACTCGGAATTAATCGCTCCCTTATCATAATCTGCGAATATGACAGCATCACTATTTGCTATGTGAGATAATGTGCCTCTTAACAACCGTTCACGTATTAACCCACCAATTTCTTGCTTAGATTCATTATCAATTCGGAGAAGATGATAACCTTGTTCTAAAATCAGGTTTTCAGAATTCTCCTGATTTTGGGTAGTTGAGTTGTGGATTTTAGGACGGACAATTACACGAGATTTCTTACTCGTAGGTCGTTGAATATCTAAACAGATGTCAGTAGACCCGATACCCAATGTATTCAACATCCGGATGAGTTTTTCACCGTCTCTATCTTTACCGATGACTCCAATTAATTCTACCTGTCCTCCTAAACTGACAACATTTTGTGCAACGTTTGCAGCTCCTCCACAACCAATATGTTCACCGACACTCTCAAAAACAGGTACTGGCGCCTCTGGTGATATACGGTTGACATCACCCCAGACATATTCATCTAAAATAATATCTCCGATGATAGTAACCTTTTTATTTTGAAATTGTGCTAATATTTTTGTTAAGTTCACATCATTATATTATCATAACTAAGCAAGTTTTTGCAACAAACATTGCAGGAAAGGGTCTGTAAATATTTTGCACAACAAATCATTCTCCATAGTAGCGCGAAATCAAAGGTATGAATGCGATATTGCCATACCTCGGATTTCTCGGATTAGACTCTTATATCTTATTGTATGCCTTAGATAACGCTTTTGCTTAGCAATACAACCTAATGTTGGTGTATTATCCGTGTCATCCGGGGAATGCAAAAGGCATTCATACCCGGGGAATGCCATACGCGGATTCATATCGTTGATTTCTTGATTTGGTGTAATCTGTGATTCAGTCTAAAAATAACTTTACACAATATACATTTTAAAAAAAGTTGACAACATCTTTGAAAAGGTGTATACTATAGTATTGTATTTTTGGTCGAGTGGTGGAATCGGTAGACACAATGGACTTAAAATCCATCGCCCATACAACAGGCGTGAGGGTTCAAGTCCCTCCTCGACCACTTCTCATACCAAAGAGTATATCTTATCGCAGGGTAGAGCAGTCTGGTAGCTCGTCGGGCTCATAACCCGGAGGACGTGGGTTCAAATCCCACCCCTGCAATCTCACTCTTATTTCTCTACTATTCCTACTAAAAGCAATTAACTTATTTTTACGATAAGACACTTACATCATCGGATGTATGTACCGGATATGGACTGATGTCATAGTTTCCTTCCAATGAAATGTCTTCTACCATAACTACCCTTTCTGATAAAGCAGATTTATACATTGCGAAAATAGTTTGGACAATATGCAGGTTGCTACGTCCATCAGTAAGCGGCTTTTTCTCGGTTTGCAAGCAATCAAGAAAGTGTACCATTGCATTACCAAAGGCATCGGGAAACCATGTGCCATGTATTTCAGGTCTAATCTCCTGAATTTCTGGTTCTGTGAGATAGACAGTCATGTCTGCACTGTTTCCAATGATAGCTCCCTTCGTTCCCTGTATTCGGATTTCTTCATGTGGATGTTGAAAATTATGTCCAGTATTCGCAAGAAATGACCAATTGCATGAAAGCAAACCTTTTACACCATTACGACATTTGAAGAGTACTACAGACATTGTTTCCCCTTCTTCAACGGAACGATCATGTCCATGTGCTTGACAATAAACGCTTTCTATTTCTCCAAACCATTTATTGATAAGGCTGATGTGATGCACTTGCATCACTGCTATGAGATGTTTAGCGGGATACCCTGTATAGAATCCATTGCAAGTTATGGATACATGGTAGATATCACCAAGGTGTTCAACATTGATGTAAGGTCCAATGGTGAGAAACCCAGGTACGAAACAAGCGTTCTGATTGATCATCAGCTGCACGTTGTGCTTTTCACACGTATCTACCATTTCAACTGCTTGCTGCATCGTCATTGAAAAGGGTTTTTGACAGAAGATGTGTTTACCTGCTTGTGCTGCGGCGTGTACTATGGGGGATCGTATCCATGGATGCACTGCTAAATCAATCACATCAATTTGCGTGTCAGTAATCAAATCAACAATGCGCGTATATCTTCTGTTGATTCCAAATCTATCGCCAACTTCGTGTAGTCGTGTTTCATCTTTATCGCAAATTGCTGCAACATGCAAATCCTTGCGTTGATAACCGTGTAGGTGTTGTTGTCCTATACCTAAACCTATTAGTCCGATGCCGAAATCTTGATTATTTAACATGTGAAGTGTGATTCTTCTGTTTGGTTGAGAAATACGCTTGATAAGTAAATCTAAATACCTATCCCTTCGTCTATTTCTCGTTGGTAAGTATTGATAGATTCATCTAACATTTTTTCTATATGGATAATATCGCCAGATGCACCAGATTCTAACATCGCATAAGAAACGGCTACAGAACGCGTGCCATTATACGAATCTACTTCAATAGCACAGTTTCCTACAATTGCTTCTGCAAAATCACCATACTCAATAGCGATGATTTTTGCATCCGTATCAGCAAACGGCAAATCATACTGCCACAGTCGGTCACCACCAAACAGGTCAGTAGTTACAGCATCAAGACTGAAATCCGGTACAAGTTCCAATACCTTCTCATCGTTAATAGTACCTATTCCATCAATCTGTAATGATATATTTCTTCCGCTTCGGTCACCGGGTAACGTCATAGACCCTTGTGAACCGTGTATTTGACGCAGCCAACTACCTTGTCCCCATGCACCATGGTCTTCTATGTATTGTCCAACGACTCCATTCTTGAATGTCAATGTTGCATAAGCTGCATCTTCAGCGGACGCTTCAAATTCAGCAGGCATCTTCCGTTGCCATTCAGTATAAACCCCAGCAGGATTTGAGCCGGATTCGCCAGTTGTCGCAGCCGGATTGTGACGGATAGGTTCATGTAAACGTGTTTGTGCATACACAGTAGCAATCTCACCCAATAGATATTCCATCATGTCTGCATAATGCACACCGACATCAAGCAGTACCCCGCTTTGATCCTTCTGATGTCGCCAAACAGAGATAAGCATGCGATTTGATCCGCCAATTGCATGATGAACAAGAAAGCGCGGTTCTCCAATAACTTCAGCAGTGAGCAGTGCTTTTGCAAGACGATTGATAGGATCACGACGATAGTTTTCTGCTACGCTTAGCACTGCATCTGAGGATTCTACAGCACGACGTATTAAGTTACACGCGCGAACGGTTAACCCCATCGGTTTTTCCACCATTGTGTGCCATCCACGCTCAAGTGTCTCCACTGCAACTGTGTGATGATACGGGGGTGTAGTCGTTACGTCTACAGCGTCTACGCCAACAGCAGCAAGCTGTTCAAGGTTTTCAACAACAGTTAGTTTTTTTCCGAAACGTTCTTCAGCTTTTTTTGCAAGTGATTCTGCATTTTCAATCACAGGATCACACGCACCCACAAGGTCAAACCGTTCCCAGCCTACACGATGCAGTTCTGCTAATCCATACATGTGCCTATGTCCCATCCCACCACAACCAACAATTGCAAGACGAATTTTATCCATATCACTTCCTAACGGTTTAGAATTATGTCTAATCTTTTCAAATCGGTTTCAAACAACCTTGTATCTTTACGGTATATATCGCGTCGGTTTAACACTTTCGCAGCATAGATTTTACCCCTACTGATAAGCGGTCCGCCTACCCTAACTCTACCCGGTCCAACATTATATGCACCAAGCGCTAATGTAAGGTTATTTTCATATTTTCTCAGAAGTCTTTTGAAGTAGATCAGTCCTGCTTCAAGGTTCTTCATAGCATCAAATCGCTCATCAACACTTCCATTCAGACTCGGTTTGAGTCTGTTTTTGTAATAAGGAACATTCAACCCGATTTCCCTTGCAGTTCCAGGTACCAGCTGCATCAACCCACCAGCACCTGTTTTTGATACTGCAACAGGATTGAAGTTGGATTCAACATATATAATTGCAAGCAAGAGTTCTATTGATATTTTGTGCTTTTTGGCTATTTGTAGACTATTTTTTCTTGTTGAATCTTGTGAAGAATTATCAAGGGTTTTGGGATTTTTGCCAGAGGAAGAATCACTAATGCTTGAATCGTTATCTTTCGGTTCAATAAATATCTGGTCATTGGCACTTGTAGATGTTTTTTCATTATTTACACTATTACCGTAGGCAAATATATTCTGTGAACCACCAAATGTGATACCTAGGGCAAACATGTGCTTATACTTTAGATTCTCATCATGCAAGAAAGTATAATATGTTTGCTTTCCCCACTTATTGAATGATAAACCTAAACTCCAAGATTGATGAGACGACTCTGTATCGAAGGAGAAGAGTGACCCAATATTTGCTGCAAAGGGTCCAGTAACAAGTTCAAGACTCGTACCAAAACTTGCAGGATAGACATTATAGCAGGAATGCCACCTAATCACAGGATGGGGGGTTAATGTTGTTCCAAGAGCAATTTGCTGATCAAATGTTTGTAATACTGTACCATTCTGATGCGGTATAGATACACCACTAATATCCTTATACTGCATTCCCACAACAACATAAGGGGAAAGTACCAATGATGCACCAACGTCATAGTTTGGTGCCCAAAGACTGTTGCTTAATGGTGCGCGCGTATATCCAGTACTTGCACCAAACTGCAGCGGACCGAATTTTCTTGCAAAGGAGAGTAATGCCTGATTGTAACCATACTCAAATGTACCAATAGGATTAGAAATATGGTCTACAAGGAAACGGTCAGATGTGTTCAGATCAAGGAAGTTGATACCAAAAGTACCAATCCGTTTGATGGGGTAAGCAAAAGAAAAGGCACCTTGAGAGAAATCATAGATAAGGTTACCATGATGCAGAGACGCAAGTCCAGCAGGATTCCATAAGGGACTTGTCGCATCATCATTAGTGCTGATAAAAGCGTGGCTTAAACCCAAACCACGTGTACCAACAACGGGTCTCAGGCCATTATTACCACTTTTGGACTGACTATTGCGTGTTTCAGCAAACAAATCCTTATTAAAAAGGGGAACCGTGAAAAAGAGAAGAAAGAAGACTAATAAAAACCAACTTCGTTCACGGTATATCAAGGTGTCGAGCTGGGTTTTCACTTTTGTCTTTGTACCTGATTTCAAAGTGGAGATGGGGACCTGTAGAAAGTCCAGAATTTCCTGTTAAGCCAATCGCCTGTCCCTGCTTGACAATATCACCTACGGAGACACTTATTCTTGATAAATGCGCATACGCTGTCGAAAAATCATCTGTATGTTGTATCACAACTATTCTACCATAACCGCTCATCCATTTTGCTTTACTAACCCTACCTGTCTTGGATGCATATACGCGTGTACCTGTAGCTGCACGGAAATCTATACCTTCATGCATCATGTATCTGCGTCTAATCGGATGGTGACGATAACCATACTTTGATGTAACATACAACTTTATTTTCAAGGGATTCGCAAAACCTATTATTTCTTCATTTGGTATATAGATTTTCTGATCAATTCTAAGACGTCTTGGATTGGAAATATCATTAATTCGTTGAAGTTGTTTCCAATTTTGAAAATTGTATTTTTGAGAAATACTGTATAACGAATCTCCAGCTTTTACTACGTGCCAAACTCCATCAGAACTATTTTCACCATTTACCGGTTTAGTAGCAATTGGGATAAGTAACTTTTCACCGATTTGTAAACGATCATAAGATGTTATACTGTTAGTTTGAGCAATGGATTTCATAGGCACATCATATTTTCTGGCAATTCCCGATAGAGTCTCCCCTCTTTTGACTTTATGCAGCATTCCAATACACGAAGATGTCCACGATTCAGATAAAACTATTATGAACAAAACGATTAAAATAGCTTGTATTTTGTTTTTCTTCATTTCATTCCTTATTTTAGTATTGCTAATCAGAGTTAACTTGTTAATAGTAAGTAAATAGTATTACGACCTATCTCATAAATGGTAGGAGAGGTTTCTAACCCCAATTTAACAGACACATGAACCTGTGATTTTGAACAAAATCGCATTTATGAGATACACAGTAGTTTTAGTAAGTAAAGGTTTATATTAATTTATGACATAATTATGTAATTAAAGTTCGTAACTCCAATTTTATTTTATTTTATTTTGCTGCTAAATTCTATTCTTGAACAATTTTTAGTAATATTTCATTTGTTTCTGTGAGTATTTGTGTGTCAGTCTTAATTCCAGAAGAACCAACAGAGACAACCTCACTAATTGCTGTCACGACAAGTTGGAGAACTTCAACTTGGGTATTTTCTTCTCCTAAAGTACTGGGTGCAGTCCAAGAAACAGAATAATCTTTTGTGGAAGAAAGAGTTCCATATTCTGTTATATTGAGCCAATTTAACACGATGTCCGATGCATTTACTCCCTGAACCGATGCTGTTAACTCTATCTGTTCTCCCGGTGTTACAGTTGTTTTTGTAACGGTTATTGTAACATCAAGATCACCGGCTTGTTCCTCATCCTCTGTTGTTACTACTTCAATAACTGAATCATCACCATTCTCCATTTCATCATCCATCACATCTGCATCTGATACAGTGTCTGTCACACTGCTTCCACCACAACTCAAACTGCTAAGAACAAGACATACAATTAACAACACATTAAACAATACAAGACAACGACTAACTAACATAACTCCACCCTAATTTTATAATATTCCTATAACAATCATAAAATGATAACTTGATTCTATCCATCTATATAAAATAAGCATAAAAAGCATTTAAAAAATGCTGACACATTATACAGAATTTTGCATCTATGTAAAACCTTAATACAACGATACGTTATAAAATACGAATGAATCAGTAATATAGTTACATGAATAGGTGAGTTTGCTAAAATAATTTTAGCAGAGATGGTCATCCCTGCTAAAGTGTATTATCTTGCAGTACTCTCTAACTGCTCTCGTAAGAATGCAAGTAAGTCAGCAATATCTTGATCACTCAGGATATCCGAGGCATAAAAAGGCATAAGTATGGGACCTCCACCTCGAATCGTCTTTGCCCAACGAATTACTGTTTTATCAACATCCCGTGGTAATCTTGTACCAACGATCCGTGGTCCGATACCAGCTTTGAAGGGTGTGGTATGACAAACGATGCATGCACGACCAAAGAGTTTCCAACCTTTCTTAGAATCTCCACTCATCGCAGCAATTTTCTCGGATGCAGTTGTTTTTGCTTCCTCATCAAGCATTTCCATTGTAAATTCAGGACCTTTGTTGTCACCTGAGATAACTTCAAAATATGCCATGAGCGCTTCTGCATGTTCAGCTGGAATAGCAGTTGGGTTAACTTTGTCGGGAGCGACCTTTTGTAAGAAATGTTCGTAGCAGAATCCACCGCCACCAGCGGCACGCGCAAAGTCTGCACCAGTAATCATCCCACCTTTTGCTTCACCACGTTGTGTCACACCTATGACACTATGTCCTGCACGAATTAAACCATCTGGATTTGCTTCCTCGTCAAAATCCGCGTGACAGTCAGCACAAGCAAGACCACTCACTCTTTTGGGGCTTAAAGTCCCCTTAAAAGTCGGGTCGTGGAATAACTCTCGCCCCAGTTGTGCTTTGTCAGGCAGCTTTTGCGCTTGTGTAAAATATACCAACACTGCTACCAATATTACACCAATTGTAAGCGAAACGATTTTACGCATCAAAAATCTCCTTTATACAAGTAAAAATCTATTCATTTAAATATTTTAACAATTCTAACTTAATTAGTCAAGATAATTTATACCATTATTCCTGCAATACCATTATTTGACAGAATATTATGAAATTCGTTTATTTCATAACAAATAAATTGTCCCCACTAAAGTACACACCGTTGAATAATGAAAAAAATGCTAAAAGAAATGTTTTGTATGGATTAGATAAATCATGACCAGACAAAGACCTCATTATCATCAGGAGAATATCCGACGAATACAGCTAAGACAATTCTGGCACGTGTTCCTTTGACAGGTGGAACTTCGTGTATACAACGAGTATTGAAAAAATACAGATCCCCTTGTTCTAAATTGACTTGACAATTTTCAATGTTATTCTCGCTGGCATATTTATCAAATGTTACAGCCTCAATGAACGGTTGCACCTCTTCCGTCCATAGACATCTATGAAGTATAGCCTGTGTACCATCACCAGATTCATCTGCATTTTGCATACACAACACACCCGCGAATTGGTGTTCAAAGCGATACACCGCATAGTCTGTGCGATTCTCACGGTATTTTACGCTATCAATATGTGGTTTGTAGCTATGTGTTTCATAATGAACTCTGAATATCGCAGGACCATATTTCTTGCTATCAGGTTCTTGTGCAACCCTTACCTCTTTACCAGGAGCAAGCGCAGCAAGGGAATGATATATTAAGTTTATTGGATTCTCATACCCATCAAATAGGAATTGGAAGAGATGATGTGTTGCTTCGGCATGTGCGAAAAAACCCTCTCTATCACTCCCACGATTACCAAGACTTGTCCCAATATCAATCCTTTTTCGCTTGTCAGCGGAATTAATATCTGCTTCATCACGCATCAAACCCATATTTGTGAACCGGTTGATTAATCCATCACACTGTTCACGAGGATAAGCATTTCGCAGAATTATAGCAGGTATCTCCACTTGCGAAAGTGTGTAAATTGGGTTACTATAGGTATCACAAACCGTTTTGAGATCAGGTTCCGTTGGTAACCAGTCATTTCTTTTGTGCATAGTTCACTCACAACCTTGGTAAAGTCATCCTCATCAAATTCTGAAGTCTTATATGTTTGTAGCGTATGATATATTCAAAATTTTGGATTGAATAGATAATCATTGAGTTTATCTGAGACAAATTCTGCATTATGATCAAGTTCACTGTTTTCAAAGGCTGCTTCACAACCTGTTTGATACTTCAAACGTCTTCTGCTTCGAAGCCAATGTATACGATGTATCATAGCTATCATGTGTCGTGGTTCGTTGGATAGATTTGGGACACCTCTATGCCACAAACGTATATCCCGAATCATTGCACTACCTTTTTTAGCATTTCCCCTGATAGGTGGGGCGATTTCGCGTCGTTTCGCTTCAATATTGGCATCAATGTCTGTACCACCGAATACCAAATGGGAACCGGGCCAAAGTTCAACGCTGCCATTTTTCTCTGTTGTGTCTTGTGGGGATATATTTACTACGACTTCAGCAGCTGGGTGTGCTACCTCCTGATTATTCCACAAATGACCACCATCTCTATGAAGCGGTTGAGTCATACTTCCCGGACAATTGGTGTTCCCGTTGTAAAAATTATTGTATACACCAGGTCCAAGTAAAGCCTTTGTTACCTGCACTACAAAAGGATTTGCAACAATATCACTAAAGATGTATGGTGCAAACGGTGGTGGTCCCTGTTGAAGATGTCCCTTTAACATGCCAGCACCACCCCAATGCTTAGACTTCAACAACAATTGAGAATCTGCATCCATCTTTTCTCGCAGTATATCAAGACTTTTGTGATTGATAATGTTCTCAATAATAACATAGCCTGCAACTTTAATAGCATCAACCGCTTGCTTGACCCGTTTTTCTGTTAGTAGACTTGAGGAAATTTCCTTAGGCTGAACTGTTATCACCATTGAAGAATTCCTTATACAGCGCTCTAACCGCAGTGGCCATGTCAACAGATTTCACTCCAAACATCATACTCACCTCATTTGAACCTTGGTTTATAATCTCTATATTGACTTTAGAATCTGCTAATGCGGTTGTTGCTCGTGAAGCAATACCCACCGTGTGCTGCATGCCTTCACCAACGACCATTATGAGACTTAACCCACGTTCAACTGATATATCCTCAGGCGCAAGGGTTTTACGTATCTGTTCGACTACTCTTTTCTCTTTATTCGTTGGTAAGTTCTCTTCACGTATGATAACAGATAGATTGTCTATACCTGACGGGATGTGTTCAAAGGAGATATTCTCACTTTCAAAAATCTGTAATAAACGTCTACCGAAACCAATCTGTCTATTCATCAGATATTTACTTAGATAAATACAGCACACATGACCCATCGCAGCGATACCTACAACAGGAGTTTCTCTTGAATTGCAGTGAGGAACAATCAATGTACCTGCAGACTTCGGATTGTTTGTATTGCGAATGTGAACAGGTACCATAGCACGATATACCGGTTCAAGTGCTTCATCATGAAACACTGAAAAACCTGCATAAGAGAGTTCACGCATTTCACGGTAAGTAAGTTCTGAGATTGGAGCAGGATTGGTTACAATGGATGGGTTTGCAGCAAATACTGAATCAACATCAGTGAAATTTTCATAAACTTCTGCTCTTACAGCACCTGCAAGGATAGCACCAGTTATGTCAGAACCACCACGTGAAAATGTTACAATGTGACCCTCTTTTGAATATCCAAAGAATCCTGGAAAAATCGTTATTCCTGGTCGTTCACTCAGACTGCGCAGACGGTTGTATGCTTCAGGAAGCACTTGTGCATTCCCCGGTTCATCAGAGAGAAGCAAGCCAGCATCCTTTGGGTTCACATAGTGTGCATCAACATCACGGGCTTGCAATACTTGCGCTATTAAACGGGCACAATTATCTTCTCCACCCGCTTTCATCGTATCCATATAGAGATCAGCATCATCTGTGTCGTTTTCAAGACGTTCAGTTAAATCTCGGGCTATCGGTTCAGCGACTTCAGCGGGGAGCTTCAATTCTTTTACGATATTCCTGTAACGTTCAATAGCCTCAGCGCAGTCGGATGCACCGATTTTTCCAGCGAGTCTTTCTGATGCCGCTGCAATCAGTAGATCCGTCACCTTAATATCTTGACTGTGTCGTTTTCCCGGCGCTGATACGACAATTAAACGTCTGTCAGAATCTGCTGTGATGATGTCACATACTTGGCGGACCTGTTCACCCGTTGAGAGTGAACTCCCGCCAAACTTAGATACTTTTAACAATCCAATCCTCCAATTCATTACCCTGTGTATAATAGAAATAATTCACTAATATAGACATTAGACATGAAATATTCAATTCCAAATTCCATTGTCATTTTACCACGTATACATTTTTATGTCAAAAAATTATACAAAGCGGAACGGATATTCAGTTTTAAGAGTTTTCTGTTCTTGAGATTTACTGAAAGTTAATTCCCAGGTTCGGTTTCCTAACCGAACTTTACGCATCAATTTTACATTATTGAAACATGAACATCGCTCTTTAGTCCCGCCAAATGCTATATGCGCATTTGGCGTTGATTTGATAGGGACGATATGTTTATAGAAACGAGTACCCTCCCCAGTTCTTTAGTCCCGTAGAGACTAAAGACATAAACAAGATGGCATCACATAAAATTAACGACATAGTAATATATTATCAAAAATATTGAAAACAGAATAACCCGAACAAAATGGGGTGTGTAAAGTTTTTTGCAAGGTATTATCTGAATTGTTGGTGTTTCTCTTGTGGGAGGGGTTTTCAACCCCGATTTGAATTACAGATTACGCAGTTGCCATAAGAGGGAGAGATTAGGTAGGAGTGACCAGAAGGTCGCACCTACCGAGGAGAGGATCTACATTCGGCAATAATAGTCGCATTTCATAATGAAACAAGATTTATTTCAAATGGTATAACAACATGTCAAATACTTTACACTACCGTGAAACAACATTCTGTTGAAGCACAAAATGATTGTAAATGTGAAGTACGGAGTTCGCGGAATAATCTGACTCGCGGATGACAGTGATTACTATTTCTATGAACGACTCATCCCTTACTTCAAAATAAGCATTTTTCGGGTTGACGTAAAATCCTCCGCGGTAAATTTAAAATAGTAAACGCCACTTGATACATTTTCTCCATTCTCATTTTTTCCATCCCAATGCGCGGCTTTCGACTGTGAGGTGTAAAGACCGGCTTGCTGATGTCCAATATCTAACTTCCGAATTAATATTCCATCAGCAGCAAAAACTTCAATTGAGACATTCGCAGGTTTGGAAAGTTGATAAGGTATCCACGTCTCAGGATTGAACGGGTTAGGGTAATTTTGGAAAACCGCAGTCGTCTTAATTGTTCCCCACCTTGTATATTGCTTTCCTTTAGGGTCAACCGAGAGAGTACCATCAATTGAAAATGGCCACAATAGTATTGTGCCGTCATTACTTGCTGAAGCAAGTGTCAAGCCATCATAACTGAATGATACGCGATTAACATCAGAAGTGTGTCCAATCATTGTCTTGATAGGATTACCTGTAAAAACCTCCCAGAGACGAATCGTTTTATCGCTACTCCCTGATGCAAGTGTGCGTCCGTTCGGACTGAATGAGACAGAGTTGACCCTATCCGTGTGACCAGTCAAAGTCGGGAGATGAGTACCGGAGTCTACATTCCACAACCGAACCGTATCATCAATACTTGCAGATGCAAGTATTTCACCATCGGGACTAAATGCTACATCCATGATTGTACCTCTATGTTCTGTCAGTATTCTTAGAAAGATACCACTATCCACTTCCCAGAGACGAACGTCTCCATCATTACTGCCTGATGCAAGCAACTTACCATCAGGGCTGAATGAAATACCTAACACCCAATCAAAATGTCCGCTCAAAGTTCGAAGATGATCACCTGTACTTACCTCCCAAAGTCGAATTGTGTGGTCTTCACTTGCTGAAGCGATGATTTGATTATCTGGACTGAAAGCAACATCTGAAATATCCTCTGTATGCCCAATCAACGTCCGTAGATGGATACCTGTGTCAAGATCCCACAACCGAATCGTATCATCATAGCTAGCAGAAGCTAATATTTCTCCATCAGAACTGATATCTACGTTTAGAACCGGACCCGTATGTCCGGGCAGTGTACGGACGTGACTTCGATTGGTTAAATCCCATATTTGAATACTATTGTCAAAACTCGCTGATGCAAGTAATTGGCTATCCGGAGTGAAAGAGACACCCCTAATCCAAAAAAAATATTCTGAAAAAGTCTTGATTAAATTCCCACTACTAACATCCCATAGACGCATTGTGTGATCAAGACTACTAGATGCAAGTAACTGATTATCTTGGCTGAATGCAACAGTATGGACCCGTCCAGTATGATCTGTCAACGTTCTAATTAGATCACCATTACTAATGTCCCACAATCGAATCGTGTTATCTGTACCCGATGATGCAAGCATTTCACCATCGGAACTGATAGTGACGCTCAGAACCCATGAAGTATGTCCCTCAAGTGTCTGGAGATGATTACCAGAACTGACCTGCCACAACCGAATTGTAGTATCAGCACTACCCGTAGCGATTGTTTCTCCATCAGGGGTAAACGATAAATCATTTATAGAATATATATGCCCCGACAGGGTCCGAAGATGTTCACCAGTACGTGCATTCCAAAACCGTACCGTACTATCTTCACTACCCGAGGCAAGTATTTCACCGTCAGGACTAAAAGAAACGCTACGCACTCTATCAGTATGTCCCTCCAGTGTATACACCTCTTCACCCGTACCAGCATCCCACAACCGGACAGTTTTATCGGAACTACCCGAGGCCAACATTTCTCCATCTGAACTAAACGATACGCTAACGACCGGCCTAGTGCTTAGTCACGTGCTTATTGACGGATCTAAAAAGAAGTCGGGAATCGGAGTTCCCTCCTACAATACCAAGATTTCTGTAGGAGCGATCTCCGATTCGAAACCTACAATAGTATGTTGACTAAGCACTAGTATGTCCAGTTAATGTTCGGAGATGACTACCAGTATTTATGTTCCATAGACGTATCGTATTGTCACTACTCGCAGATGCAAGTGTTTCTCCATCAGGACTAAGCGCAATACTGTTGACAGTGGATGTATGTCCAGTGAGTAAATCCTGTGGTTCATTTGTCTCTGCATCGTAAAACCAGATTCCGATGCTGCCTGCAACAATCAGTCTCGTGCCATCTTTCGTGAATGCAATATCTTTAATTTCACCTTTACCCAAACGTGCATTTGTATCTTCTGGTAATCCAATAGTTGTATAACTCTGTGCAAAACTGTACTGCAAATGGATATTTACTACAAACAGCAATGTTAAAGCAAACGCAATCAGCATCTTCTTCATAAAAACTACTCCTTATATCATAAAAGGATTCAGTTCTAATTTCTTAATGTTATCCTAATCACTCTATTTTCTTAATGTTATCCTAATCACTCTATTCTATATCGTAGTACCTATTATATTCAAACTAATCATAATTAGTCAACAGGAAAAATGGGTGTGTACAGAGTTATTCAACTGTTACTCTATATCTTTGTTGGTGGGTTTTGTAACCCCGATTTGTTATGCTGCTTCTCTAAAACCAGGGTTAGAAACCCTCCCATAATAGTCCATATCGGACAATTGAATACCTCTGGGATATATCAGATTTAGCATGAGAAGGCAAGCTATATTTGATATATACGAATATACACTAACTAATATCTACAATTGAATGCCTCTGCGTAAGAATTCTGATTCTTGACAACTCAATGTTGATATGCTATACTAATAAACAGTTTTTCTTATGGAAAATAAAGTCCAAATTTATGTATTTTCAAACATTTTAGATTAGAAATGGAGTGCAATACTCATGGATATCAAACAAACTTTAGACAATAGAATCTCAGAATACAATCTTCTTAAACATCCCTTCTATCAAGCATGGAGTGCCGGTGAACTACCAATTGATGCATTGAAGTGTTATGCACGTGAATATGGTGCATTTATCTCTACAATGCCAAAGGGATGGGAAACATTGAATGATGTAGAAACAGCAGAAGAAGAAACAGAACATATTGAATTGTGGCAAGATTTTGCTGACGGTCTTAATACAGAAATTTCTGATGCACAAATCCCCCAGGTGAAGACTCTTTTAGATACAGCAGACAACCTTTTTTCAAACAGTAACACCGCATTAGGGGCGCTCTATGCTTTTGAGGTACAGCAACCTGAAACCGCGAAATCAAAATTAGCAGGTTTGAAGGAATTCTATCAATTACCTGATAAAGTTGAACCGTATTTCGTAACACATTCACACAATGAACACGAAGCTGAAAAACTACTTGAGCAGATAAATACATTACCAGCAGATTTGCAGGAGACAGTGATACAAGCGTGCGAACAGATGAGTCGTGCTTTATGGGATGCACTTACAGGAATCCACGATGCCGAATGCGCTTGATACGGTGAAAGCATATTTTGACGCACTTGTTGCAAAAGATGCTGAAACCCTTATTGCAATGATGCTCCCTGTTACACACTATGTAAAAATAGGTACAGATGCAGGTGAAATTATTGTTGGCGAGGAAGGTCTTGTGGAATATTACCGTAACCATGTTGCGAGTACTGAGGATTTCAGCATCAATCTCATCAACCTTGATGTACAAGAACGCGAAAATGTTGCTTGGTTCTACACACGTCAACTTTGGAAACTCAAGTGGAAAGGTAATTCAGAAGAATTTGTGATGCGAATAACAGGTGTTTTAGAAAAGATTGATGAGTCTTGGAAGTTCGCACAAATTCATGCGTCCATTGGAGTTTCTATATCTTAGTACTTTGAGGTAAAGTTCTTGAATATTTCTGTTATCTCATTTGATGGTGATATGACCTTATGGGATTTTGTTAAGGTCATGCGACATTCTCTGAATCAGACATTGATTGAATTACAAAAATATGTTAAAACCCAACATGCTTCAGATCTCACCATTGATAAGATGATTGAAATCAGAAATACGTATGCGGAAGAAGTTAAAGGTAAAATCTGGAACCTTGTAGAAATTAGACGCGGTGCATTTGAACGGACTCTTGAACTCGTTGGTTCTCCAAACAAAAAACTTGCTAAACATCTTCATAATAAATATATTAGACACCGTTTTGAAAATATAGAACTATATCCTGATGTCATTTCAACACTTGACATGTTAGCACCACATTTCAAGTTAGGTCTACTCTCAAATGGAAATACCTACCCTGAACGATGTGGACTTGAGGATCGGTTCGCGTTTGTTGTATTTTCTCAAGATGTGCAAGTTGAAAAACCAGATCCAAAAATCTTTGAGATAACTGCTCAGAGAGTAGGTTGTGAATTCACAAAATTGCTTCATGTAGGAGATTCACTCAAAAATGATGTAGCAGGAGCAAAGAATGTTGGTGCATCATCAGTTTGGCTCAACCGTGAAGGTGTAAGGAACGATACAGGAATTCAACCTGACTACGAAGTGACTTCCTTGACTGAAATCCCCGAAATATTAGGATTGAAAAGGTGAAATGATGATTACAATTTCTGAAGAACTTAAACAGGCAGTACAGGATTCCAAAGACAACTTTGTGCGTCTTGTGGATCCAGAGACAAATGCTGAATATGTTGTTTTACCCGCAAAAACATTTGATCAAATTCAAGAAGGACTATTTTACGACGACGGTCCACTTTCCGATGAGGAGCAGAGTGAGTTACTTGTAGAAATGGGGCTGAGCATGGGATGGGATAATCCTGAAATGGATGTTTACAACGAACTTGATCCACGGAGGAATAATGAAGGTTCAACGCAGTGACATAGTTCTTGTGGATTTTCCTTATAGTAATCAGATGGAAAGTAAAATACGCCCAGCACTTGTTGTTCAAGCGGATGTTTGGAACCAAAGGCTCAATAGCACAATTCTCGCAGGTATCACAAGTAGTCGTCTTCGAAGAGTCGGTGCACCTACACAGTATTATATTGATATTTCTGCGATTGAAGGGGAAGAAACAGGACTTCGTCTTAATTCAGTAGTTCAATGTGAAAAGTTAATCGCTTACAATCAAAACCGAATCCTACGCGTTATTGGTAACTTTTCCGATGCTGTAATGTTGCAGATAGATAAATGTCTCCAATCCGCATTAGGCATACGATAAATACAGGTACTTTTGATGCAAAAACGAGATTATTACGTAATACTAAATGTACCTCGTGATGCCTCTGCTGACGAAATAAAAAGAGCATACCATAAACTTGCACTCAAATACCACCCAGATAAGAATCCCAACGATGACATTGCAGCTGCGAAGTTTAGAGAAGCAACAGAAGCTTATGAAGTGCTGTCAGATGATACGCAACGAGAACGTTACAATCAAAATCTCACATCAAAACCTGGGTACGAAATGGTTTATGGGGATGACGGTGCAGAGATGGTGTTGATACCAGATGGAGAATATCTGATGGGATGCACCACTGGAGATACTGACGAAACTCCTATCCATTCAGTTTATCTTGACAATTTCTATATGGATAGGTACGCAGTGAAAAATGAACAATATCAAGCTTTTGTTGATCAAAACCCGCAGTGGAGCAAAAACAATATACCAAATGAATACCACGATGGGAACTATTTAAAACTTTGGGATAGAGAGAAGGGTTACGGGCAGGGAAAATACAATCATCCTGTCGTTGCTGTCAGTTGGTATGCAGCAATGGCGTATGCACAATGGTCAGGTAAACGATTACCAACAGAAGCTGAATGGGAAAAAGCCGCAAGAGGTGGATTAGTCAGTAAAACCTATCCCTGGGGAGACACAATAAGTAGAAACAAAGCAAATTACGGTATCCGTTGGGACGGCAGAGTCTCTTCAATCGCTACGACACCCGTCGGTAGTTTTCCACCAAATAAATTCGGGTTATATGATATGGTAGGTAATGTTCGGGAGTGGTGTCTGGATGTCTACCAATCTGATTTCTACGAAAATTCACCAAGAAACAATCCAATCGCTGGTGAAAATATGGACATATTGTTATCGCACTATTTAGAGATAGACGGTTCTCGTGTTTTTCGCGGAGGAACATGGTATTATTCTCCTGATTCCTTACGATTGACACGAAGGATGAGAGACATACCCTCCTTCGCTACTACGAGTGTTGGATTCCGATGTGTAAAAAAGGACTAATATGATGATGACTCCAGAACAACGGTATCTGTTTGATGTCATGGGTTACCTGCATCTCAAAAATGTAATCAAGGGAGAAGAACTCAGGGCTGCACAGGAAGCTGCTGATTCATACATAAATGCAAATCCACAGGAACTACCAACCGGTTTCGATTCAAGTGGGAAACATCTACCAAACGGTTTTGCATTCGCCAAACCTTTAGAAGCACTTACACTCCACCCAGCGAGTTGGTCCATCATCAAGGAACTAACGGATAATAAACCACAACTTGCACGTGGCACGATGATTGCCGACAGGCTTGGTGTACCAGAGGGGGGAGAAGCCTTACGACTACATTGCGCACGAGAAGATTATGGACGCGACAGAAACTGTTTCGAAAACCGAAACGGTAAAATCTACTGCGATGATTTTGTCGTTTTTCCTTACCTCACTGATGTACAGCCCGGTGATGGAGGACTCCTAGTTATTCCCGGTTCACACAAAGCCGAATTTGACCGGCCTCTAACCCTTTTCAACAATGGAACACCTGACGATGTCATTGATATACCAGAGGGTGTCGTCAACATCACACCAAACGCTGGAGATATAGTGATTATCTCCGAACTCTTGTCACACGGTGCACTGCCTTGGATACCAAAAGATCGATACCGTTGCATCTTAACCTTACGCTATAGACCACAAAATCGAGGTGAGAGCAGAGTGTCTGCAGAAGTTAGAGAAAGACTATCCCCAGAAACTATAGAACTTATTTCACACGCCGACCTTTCACATACAAAAGATATTGTTAAGCATGATGTTATCACGCTGACGTAATCGGGCTAATGAACTGGTCTCACCGATGGTGCGCCATGTTTTTCGCACCATGATGCAAGCGGACTTTCTCCACCACTGGGAATAAATTCTTTCGTTTTATTGAAGGATTCACCCACTAAATACTGCTCAAGTGGGGTGAGTTTGTCCAACAATGTCTTCTCCTGTGTCCGATAATCCATCGGCATCACCCATCGGTATCCGTAACCGATCATCACCCCCTTACGGGTCCGGTCAGTTAAATTCGCAGCACCAGCATGAAAAGTACGGTTTTCAAACAGAAGACAATCACCAGGTTGTAGACTTGCTTCAAGTGCACCATCGGGATCCGTCTGTCCTTTCGGAATGGCAAAACTTTCCAGAAGGTGGTTGCTTCCGGGGGCAACAAGCGTTACACCAGAATTGGGTTCACTCAGATCAGTGAAGTAGTATGCACATTTTAGCAATAGACGGGGTACCGTATTTCCATGTGTTTTCTTTGCCATGCTGTAGTCACGATGCCAACCGGGTTCACGCACGGTATCTGGTGTACCCGATGGGTTTGGGTATTTGTATATCAGGTGTGAGGTCATCAGTTGTAAATGCGCACCAAGCAACTGCACCACAATCGGGAGGATAGTCTCCTGCGTGAGCAATGGAATAAAGGCATCGTCAATAGAGATGCAATTTCGGAAACCATCGTATGAATTGCGACTATTGAGTTGACGGTACTCACGACGATCACTCGCTATCATTCTGTCGCTCACCTCAATCAATTGCCCGATGGAATCTGAGTCCAGAACATTACGTATAATGAGATAGCCTTTGTCGTCAAAATGGCGGATCTCTTCATCAGAGAGTGGATGCCAATCAAGATTATTTACTGCTTCGTTAGCGTGTGTCATTGTTTTACCTCCTATGTATTATTTAGGAATGAGAACATAGATTGTAATATGAGAACTACTGGGGTATTATCATAACCTAAGTTGAAACAAAGATGTACAAACATTTATAGTAAAATCCATAATTACTGATACACAACGGTAGGTTCGGTTTCCTAACCGAACCTATGGGTCAATTTAATAAAAATATGTTGGTGTTTCTCTTGTGGGAGGGATTTTCAACCCCGATTTAGCAATTTGAAACCTGTATAATCGGGGTTGAAAGCCCCTCCCATATTGGTGAAAACTTAAAAATACGCTTGTATTACTATGACTCCTTGTCAATACCCAATGTTATTGGGATTGTCTTATATACAGTCCCGTAGGGACGATATGTTTATAGAACATACACGAACAACCATTCGTTAGTCTCGTAGGGACGATATGTTTGTTCGAACCCCATCTTATATACAATTCGTCCCTAATGAAGATTAAGTTATTAAACGGGTAATTAAATATTTCTCACTCGGTAAGCGGGGAATGCCTTAATGGCATTCATACCGTTGATTTGGACGAATGCCATAGGCGCATTCGGCGTTGATTTGGGGGAATGCCAAAAGGTATTCATACCGTTGATTTCTTGATTTCTTGGTTTCTTGGTTTCTTGATTTGGTGCTTTGTAAGTGCACCCACAATGGTATGCGTGCTTTGTAAGCGCACCAACGAATGAGTTAACTGACACAAGTCGTTATACTAATTCATGTTTGCAAATTGTCCAATCTATAGTATAGTTATCAACTTGAATTATCCTAACATCTCCACAAACGCATCAACATCCGTTGTCGGTTCTTGACAAACATAATTTTCACAGACAAAAGCAGTTGCACTATTTTCAACCTGCGGTTTATTAACAAGGAGTGGTAATTGCGATTCTTCAGTCGGTTCACATAAAGCAACGACTTTGTTTGGCAAATACATTCCATGCATCGCAGCTAACATTGCCTTTGTTTTAGCATCCTCTTTATTGCCAATGATAGCAATTTCTTTCGGTGTAGATAGCAAAAACGCTAACTCACACAACAATTGACCAGAACCGGTAGGCATCACATCCATTTGGTGATAATAGAGTCTTAACGTCCTTACTGCTTTATCGTGCAATTCAGGTCTATCAAGATGTTTTGCAATTCGTAACAGACTATGAATTGCCATAGATGCGCCAGATGGTGTCGCACCATCGTAGGCAGATTTTGATTGGACAATAAGTGATTCGTGTGCTTTTCCAGTAAAGAAAAATCCTTCACCATCATCATCACCGAATTGTTCAATCATCCGATCTGTCAGACGTTCTGCTTCTGTAAGCCATTTTGAATCAAAACTTGCTTCGTATAACGCAATTAAACCAGCGATAAAATAAGAATAGTCCTCAAGATAAGCATTTAGATGACTTTTACCAGCACGGTAAGTACGGAACAACAAACCATTATCTTGAGTAAGTGTGGTTAAAACAAACTCCGCAGACTTTTCACATGCAGTCAGATACGCAGAATTACCAGTCAACTGATATCCCATTGCCATTCCACGTATCATGATCCCATTCCAACTAGTAAGGATTTTGTCATCAAGTCCCGGTTTGATCCGTTGTTTTCTTTCTGCAAATAATTTCTTTCTCCCATCAGAAAGGAGCGATTCCAATTCATCTTGATCCATTCCCAACTTACGTGCAAAGATGTCTGAGGGTGTTTGCACATGTAGAATGTTTTCACCTTCAAAGTTACCATGTGGAGTGATGTCGTAATACTCGCAGAATATTTTTGCATTATCTTCTCCAATTATATCTTCAACTTCGGAGGGTTCCCAGACAAAAAATTTACCTTCCACTCCTTCACTATCTGCATCTTGTGTGGAATAGAATCCCCCATTTTCTGCATCATACATCTCCCGCAGCACATAGTCTAACGTCTCAGTGCCTATGTCACGATAGAAAGTATTTTGTGTCGCTTGGTATGCTTCAAAATAAGCTACAACAAGTTGTGCATTGTCATAAAGCATCTTTTCAAAGTGTGGAACTAACCATCGTTGATCTGTGGAATATCGATGAAATCCACCACCAAGTTGGTCATACAAACCACCACGCGCCATCTTCTCAAGCGTAAG
The DNA here is from genome assembly GCA_963663765.2 of Candidatus Poribacteria bacterium. GTDB lineage: Bacteria > Poribacteria > WGA-4E > WGA-4E > WGA-3G > MSPOR6. The sequence continues at coordinate 266,902 of CAXXUA010000006.1, forward strand.
CTCAACCATTTCTAAAGCATTCGCATTCCCACTATGTTGCCAATAACACAATAGGAACGGCAAACCCATACTCGGTGGAAATTTTGGCGCATTCCCAAAGCCACCATACTGAGAATCAAATTGGGATCGGTATTGTTGAAATGCTTTCGTCATGAGTTCGTCAGTGAGTTCACTTATACTGGGATCCACAAGGTTACTCATCCGATTTAGCTGCTGTGTAAGCTGGTCAGCTTGTTCGAGCACTTGTGTGTGTTTTTCGTTAAATGCTTCTGCAACAGCATGCATCACTTTGGGAAATCCGGGTCTTCCATACCTGTCTTCCGGTGGATAATATGTACCCCCAAAAAATGGTTTCAACTCAGGAGTAAGGAAAACAGTCATTGGCCAACCACCTTGACGAGTCATTGCTTGCACAGCACTCATATAGATTTCATCTAAATCAGGACGTTCCTCTCTGTCTACCTTGATGTTGACGAATAATTCGTTCATTATAGCCGCAATCTCCTCATTTTCAAAAGATTCGCGTTCCATCACATGGCACCAATGACAAGCAGAATATCCAATACTAAGCAGGATAGGTCTCTGTTCACGTTTCGCAAGTTCCAACGCTTCTTCACCCCAAGGATACCAGTCAACGGGGTTATGTGCATGTTGGATTAAATAAGGACTCGTTTCGTTGATAAGACGGTTGCTGTGTTTGGGAGTTTCATGCATGTGTGCATTCTCCAAAATATAAGAAAATTAAGGTGAATTATGAAAATAATTATACATAGTTATCACTTAACTGATTTAAAAGACAGACTATTTATTATCCATCTTGAATTCGGTAGGTGCGACCTCATGGTCGCGACCCAGGAAATGCCAAAAGGAATTCATACCGTTGATTTGAAGGTCGCTACTACCTGTGCAAGTGTAAAATTAATTCCATAATCTACCATAGTTTAGTACAGATTTACACTATATCAAAACAGACGGAACTTTTTCTACCGTCTGTATAAAAAAATACCGCTACGGGGATTCGAACCCCGGTTTGATGGCTGAGAACCATCCGTCCTCACCCATAGACGATAGCGGCATAATAAGTAAGCTATGACTTGATGCTCAAGATTCCTTTTCTGATGTTATTCTTCCAGCATGTGTAATCATCTCACTTAACACATCAAGGTTCACATCTTCCAATTTCCGAAAACTGATATTACTTTTTCCCACTTTGACTTTACCAAGTTTGGAAGCATATATCTCTGCAAGATACTTCTTACCTTCAACAGCGTTCACATACACACTGAAGTAATTCTTCTGGCGAGCCAACCCAACAAGAAACCATTCGACTTTCTTTTTATCAGAACGCACGTAGGAAAAATTGCCGTAACCGATGATCTGTTGTTGACTACCTCCCCAGAAAACACCTTCCCATAAACAATATTCCTGATCTGGTAACGCCCTTCTAATGAGTTTGTGAATTTTTTCTAAAACTGACTGAGTTTCTGTTTCTTGATTTGCAATAAAATCTTCTGGTCGAGTATCAACACGTTCCATCTTGTATCCTTTCCGGTTGGTTCATTATATTCCTGTCATGTGTCAGAAAAACTGCCCGGGAAGGATTCGAACCTTCACTACATGGTCCAGAGCCATGCGTCCTACCATTAGACGACCGGGCATCGCTTCAAAAATATGTATGGTTTATGCCAATAATTTGCGAAAAATTATTGATAACCGATATATGACATATCAATATTTTATTATACCATATTTTGATTTGCAATAAAAATTAAAATAGGTGGGCGATACCAGCGGCATTCAATTGTCACTTGAGTTTCTTGTGGGAGGGGTTTGTAACCCCGATTACTTGAATAGAATCGGCTCCTGAGTCGCGTAAATCACCAAGATATTTTGAAAAATTCGACAATTGAATACCTCTGTATGCGATTCGACTTCAAGCAGGTATCTTATCCACGTCCTCCGCGTCCCCCGCGATTCCGCACACACCCTACACTCCGCATAATCCTTGAAATACCATACGGAGAATGCCGAAAGGCATGCATACCGTTGATTTCTTGTATTGGCGATTCTGTCTGCGAAAAACTTTATACATCCCCAAAGAACAGGGTTATTCAGTTTTCTTAATTTTTGGACTTTTCCAAAAAGAACCCCGCGGTAGGAGCGACCTCCCGGTCGCGATTTTCTCAGAAAACGACTAAAATGCTTAAAAGTAAATAACCCTGTCCATAGAAAATCACACTTGCATATTATGCCTTACTATGATAATATATCAGAAAAGTTACAAAGGAGAAATATATGTTTAAAGTAGGTGTAATTGGTGACGAAGTATCACAAGACTTTGCAACCGTAGTCAATTTTGTAAAAGAATTCAACCTTGATTCCATAGAAATACGGTCGGTATGGGACAAACTCCCACATCAACTCACAGATTCCGACATTGACGAAATGAAACGTATGTTAGATGGGACGGATATACAGATCATTGGGGTTGCATCTCCATTTTTCAAATGCGATATGGACAACGTTGAGGAACGTAAAGAACATCTTGACATTTTGAAAGGATGCATCCGCACAGCAAAAGCATTTAATACCAATCTTATTCGCACATTTGTCTTTTGGGACACTGGCAAAACAGTGGTTCGTTGGGACGAAATCATCTCTGCTTATGATGAACCACGCAAAATAATAGATGGTGAAGGTATTATACTGGGAATGGAAAACGAATCTACAACTTCGCTAAGTACTGCCAAACTCACAGCAAAGTTTATTGAAGAAATTGATTCTCCTAACATACGTGGAATTTGGGACCCAGCAAATGAAGCACACGCAAAAGACGGTGTTACACCATTTCCCGACGCATACCAGCAGATGAAACCGACCATGATCCATGCACACCTAAAGGACGCTGCACCAAATCCTGATACCGGTGAAATGGAATCCGTACCTGTCGGCGACGGTGTCATTGACTGGCAAGGGCAGCTTCAAGCATTTGTTGACGATGGATATGAAGGACATCTCTGCCTTGAAACGCATTGGCGACCCACTCTCAAAATTGACGATGATCTCATTAACAGACCCGGTGGAAAAGCCTTCTCCGAAGCAGGTGAAGAAGCATCGCGTATTTGCATTGAAAAACTACAAGGAATGATTGGAAAATTACAGTAGTTGTTTCAACTTTTCTTCTGATCACTAATTTAGGAGTTTGTTATGTCAACCCAAAAAACAGATAAACGTTTTCAATACGTCCCAACAGATGATGCAGGTATCTACTATCCGGAAACGGATGATAGACCCTTTGCTGAATCCGACCTACACCTTATCCATATAATCGACACATACCACAGACTAAATGCTTATTATGAAGAAAGAGAGGACGTTTATGTTTCTGGGAACTTACTCATCTATGATGTTCCCGGCAAAACACAACGTTCTATTTCTCCTGATGTCATGGTTGTCTTTGGTATTGAGAAAAAAATGAGACGCACTTACAAAACTTGGGAAGAAGGAAAAGCTCCTGACCTCGTCATGGAGTTTTCAAGTAAAACCACATATAGATCCGATCTCAATAAGAAAATGAAAAGATATGCACAATTAGATGTAAAAGAGTACTTTCTATACGACCCTGAACGCAGCTACTTAGACGATCCATTGGTTGGACTAAGACTCAATGATGATGCACAATTTGTAACAATACAACCACAACTAAATGGTGGAATCCCATCAACTGTTTTAGGGTTAGAGTTTTATATTAAAGAAGATGATTTAGGAATTTACAATCCTACTTCAGATGAATGGCTACCAACACCATCTGAAAAAGCAGAGAAAGAAGCTGAAGCAAGACGTCAAGAAGCACAAGCAAGAAAGCAAGCAGAACAAGCAAGACGTCAAGAAGCACAAGTAAGAAAGCAAGCAGAACAGGAAAACACACGACTTCAATCAGAAATTGAACGACTAAAAGGCTTATTAAACACAAATGAAAAATAAGATTGTAGTAAAAGATACAGATGCTGTCTTATGTCACGCATTAACTATACGAATGACAAAGGTAATATAACCATCAGGACTTACGCACCCAATAATAGGCGTGCTTTGTAAGCGCGCTGGAAACATAAATAATGCTGAAAATTACAGCATTATTATCACAATTCTTGATTAAATCATGTCAAATGTTTAAGTCCTGACCATAAAATAAACACCATATTAGGAGTAGAAAATGTCAACCTAATGAACTTTGACGTTCAAGTTGGGTATTCGTAGGGGCGTGGTCTCCACGCCCGATCTACACAAACTCACAAACCAAACGGGTTGGGGAACCCAACCCCTACGAATTCAACTACCGATTTTGATTGTCAAAGTTCATTAGGTGTCAACTTAAGAAAATATTGTTTGCATTTTCTCTTGTAGGAGGGGTTTTCAACCCCGATTTGAGCGGAAATGCACTAAAAAATCGGGGTTGAAAACCCCTCCCACAAGAGGTTAAAATCCTTAAGTTGACACCTATAGGAGTAGAAAATGTCAAACCAAAAGACAAATAAACGATTTCAATACGTCCCAACAGATGATGCAGGTATCTACTATCCGGAAACGGATGGTAGACCCTTCGCAGAATCCGACCTACACCGTATCCATATAATCGACACATATCACAGGTTAAATGCTTATTATGAAGATAGAGATGATGTCTACGTTTCTGGGAACTTACTCATCTATGATGTTCCCGGTAAAACACAACGCTCTATTTCTCCTGATGTCATGGTTGTCTTTGGTATTGAGAAAAAAATGAGACGCACTTACAAAACTTGGGAAGAAGGAAAAGCACCTGACCTCGTCATGGAATTTTCAAGTAAAACCACATATAGATCCGATCTCAATAAGAAAATGAAAAGATATGCACTTTTAGGTGTAAAAGAGTATTTTCTATACGACCCTGAACGCAGCTACTTAGACGATCCATTGGTCGGTCTAAGACTAAATGATGATGGACAATATGTAACAATACCACCACAACCAAATGGTGGAATCCCATCAACTGTTTTAGGGTTAGAGTTTTATATTCAAGAAGATGATTTAGGAATTTACAATCCTACTTCGGATGAATGGCTACCAACACCTGTTGAAAAAGCAGAGAAAGAAGCTGAAGCAAGACAACAAGAAACACAAGCAAGACAACAAGAAGCACAAGCAAGACAACGTGCAGAAAACGAAGTCACACGACTTCAAGCCGAAATAGAACGACTGAAAGGTCAAGTTAACAGACATGAAGATTAGATCGGTTCGTACTTCCTTATACGATATTCCACCGCAAGTCCAACGTACTGATGCTATACAAGCATTTGTCTCAATGGAATTTCCTTTCATTGAAATAGAAGATACAAATGGCATCGTTGGCACTGGATTTTCATATACAATTGGTAAAGGTGGAAAAGCAATCAAACAAATTATAGATGCATACCTAACACCTATTCTGCTTGAAGAGGACGCATCTAACATTGATCGTATCTGGAACCGTATGTGGATGGAAACGCACTGGGTTGGTAGAGGTGGCATAGTCGGATTAGGGATGGCAGCTGTAGATATTGCCCTATGGGATTTAATGGCAAAACGCGCTGAACTCCCACTATATCAACTCCTCGGTGGTGCACGAGATTCTGTGCCTGTTTACAACACTGATGGCGGATGGTTACATCTTACGCAGGACGAACTCGTTAGACAATCAGCAGGTTATGTGGAACAAGGATTCAAGGGTGTAAAAATAAAAGTTGGTCTTGACAATTTACATGAGGATGTTGCACGTATATTCGCAGTACGAGAAGCTATCGGACAAGAACCCTACCTGATGATTGATGCAAACATGAAGTGGAATGCACGTGAAGCAATCCAACTCGCTTGCCGTATTGAAGAAGCAGACATTTTTTGGTTCGAAGAACCGATAGAAGCAGATGATGTTGATAGCCATATAGACTTGCGTGAAAAAACAACTATCCCCATCGCTATCGGAGAAACAATCTACAATAAATATGTCTTTCAGGAATATATCGCACAAGGGGCAGCCGATATACTACAACCAGATGCTGTCCGCGTCGGTGGAATTACCGAATGGATGAAAGTCGCGCATACCGCTGAATGTTTCGGTCTTTCAGTTTCTCCCCACTTTCTCATGGATTTACACGTACATCTATCTGCGGCTGTACCACATTCACTTTTTGTAGAATATATTCCATCACTTGACCCAGTACTAAGTGATACACTAACACTCAAAGATGGACACTTTTCTCCCCCAAATCGACCCGGACACGGCATTCTGTTTGATAAACAGAAACTAAAACAATATCAAATCTCATAGACAATTACTATGCGAGGAAATCTAATTGAAACTTAAAAATCGTGTCGCAATCATCACAGGAGGCGGACGCGGCATCGGACGCGCAACCGCATTAGCATTTGCAAGAGAAGGTGCAGATATCATTCTCGCAGCTCGGACTTCATCAGAGATAACCGATGTCGCAAATGTAGTTACAACACTCGGTAGACGTGCTCATGCAATCACAACTGATGTCCAAAACAAATCCGAAGTTAACGACATGGTTACACATACTCTTGACACTTTCGGTAGAGTGGATATTCTTGTCAACAATGCCGGCGTTGCAATCCATAACCCCATTCCTAACATACGTGAGGAAGATTGGGACATCACAATGGCAGTCAACCTAAAAGGTGTTTTTCTTTGCACTCAAGCTGTCTTTAGCAACATGTGTGACCAAAAACGCGGGCATATTGTCAACGTTTCATCGGTCTCCGGTAAATTTGGTCATACCAATGGAGGTGCATATTGTGCATCAAAATTCGCTGTTATCGGTTTTACCGAGACGACCAATAATGAAGGTAAACCACACGGTGTAAAAGCATCAGTCGTATGTCCCGGTCCAGTTGACACCAAGATGCGACGAGATAACCACCCAAACGATGTCATCGAAAACCTCACACAACCAGAAGATGTCGCTGACCTGATACTATTCCTTGTTTCACAATCTCCCCGCGCACATACTCTTGAGACTGTTATCCGAACACAATTAATGTAAATTACATACCAGAGATAAAATGTACATTGATTCACACGCACACATTCAGCTTAATCAATTTCAACATGATCAACAAGAAGTACTCAAACGTGCAATCCAAGCCGAAGTCAACACAATCCTTGTAATAGGATTTGACTTAGAAACCAGTAGGAGTGCGATTGAACTCGCCGAAAAACATGATAATCTCTATGCCACAGTTGGAATGCACCCACACGACGCAAAAAGACTAACACCAGACACTCTCACGACCTTCCGTGAACTCATAAAACATGAAAAAGTAATTGCATACGGGGAAATAGGGTTGGACTATTACCGAAATCTATCACCAACAGATATACAAAAAGACGCGTTCGAGAAGCAATTAGACATTGCTGAAGAAAACAACTTGCCAATTATCATACATAACCGAGATGCTTATATGGATATACTCCCAATCTTAGAAGCACGATGCGGTAAAGTCAAAGGCGTCCTACACTGTTTTACTGGCGATGTTGAATTAATGCACAGAACGCTACAAATCGGATTTCACATAGGTATTGGGGGTATTGTAACATACCCAAATGCAAAAGACATACAAACTGTCGCAAAGGCAGTTCCTCAAGATAAACTACTGATTGAAACCGATTGTCCATGGCTAACTCCTCAATTCCGACGTGGTAAACGCAACGAACCGGCTTACGTGGTAGCAGTTGCAAAAAAAATCGCTGAGCTTCGTCATACCTCAACTGAGGCAATCGGTGAAATCACTACAAAGAATTTCAACACACTCTTTGGTATCTCAAAAAAGAAACCATAATTATTATCTATGAAGCATCTGAATCTTCGTATGTATGCGATGGTCATTGCACTCGTCTGTATCTGGATCATTTTTGCATTCCTCACTGGTGGAACTTTCCTTAGCAACCGTAATCTATCCAATCTATCACGACAAGGAACTGTGACTGCAATACTCGCATTAGGTATGGTGTTAGTCATCATTTCCGCAAATATAGATTTATCTGTCGGTTTCGGTGCAGGACTACTCGGAGCTATCACAGCAATTATCCATGTACAGTGGAAGATACCAATCATCGTAACGCTAATGGCAGTTATCGGTATAGGATGCATTATAGGTGTTGTCCAAGGCTACCTTGTCGCTTATCAACGAATACCAGCATTTATTGTCACACTCGGTGGATTCCTGGTTTTCAGGGGTTTGATGTTGGCATTTACAAAAGGTGAGACCATCCTTTTACACGACAACTGGCTAAGAGACATTGGAGACGCATATCTTCCACATAGTATCGGATGGGGACTCATGGGTGTCGGTCTCGCTCTTAGTGGTTTTGTGTTTTTCCGACAAATAAATACAGCAAATTTACAAGAAAACAATAAATCACTCATACCAATTATAATAAAAACTCTGGTTACATGGGGATGTATTATAGCGTTTGTAGTTTCCATGAATTCCTATAGAGGCATACCAATTCCCGCATGTATCCTTTTAGGTTTAACCTTTATCTTCCACTTCATTGCGAATCACACTCGTTTCGGTAGATATGTCTATGCTGTCGGCGGTAACGCAGAAGCAGCATACTTATCTGGTGTCAATGTCCGAAGTATTACGCTACTTGTGTTTGCTCTAATGGGCGCATTGATGGCAATCGCAGGTATTGTCATGACTACCCGTCTCGGCAGTGCTGGACCAGGTGCTGGTAGGTTACTGGAATTAGACGCAATTGCCGCATGTGTCATCGGCGGCGCAAGTCTTATGGGAGGACGCGGCACCATCTTCGGCGCAATCTTAGGCGCATTCGTTATGGCAAGTCTCAGCAACGGAATGAGCATGGCAAATATGGACATCGCATGGCAGGACGTCATCAAAGGTATAGTCCTTGTCACCGCTGTCGGATTTGACATGGCTTCACGAAAATCATAACTGACTTTTCAAAACCTTCACTTTTTCTACAAAAATCAAACTTTTCTTATATTTTTTTAAACCGTTCTTAAGAATTTCCTACTCATTATAACCGAAATCTAATTAGGAATTCTGTATATGTACTTCAATTTTATACCCATAAGCGACCTGAAAGATGAAGATCTCGTCCCGCTTGTTCAAGCTCGTGACGAAACAGCATTCAAGGAATTGATGAATCGTTACAATCCAAAAATCTGGTTTGTAGTTAACGAAAATTCAAGACAACGCCAAGATGCTGAAGAGATCCTTATGGACATCTGGATGGCAGTTTGGGATAACATTATCGGTTTGCGAAAACCAGAAAGTTTTGGCGGTTGGTTACGCAGAATCGCACATAACGCCTGCAAAAGATACTACGCATCGGGAAAAAATCAGCATAGTGAAATACTATTAGATTACGATGAACTAACTCTACAGATTGATAGAGAAGCGGAACAACGTTTTCAAAACGCAAGACTACGATCTGATGCAAGAGAAGCAGTACATCAACTTCCACAACGCATAGTGTCTGTCGCGAGATTATACTATCTTGAGCAGTGGAACGTCAATGAGATCGCTACTGAACTCAACTTAGCTGTCGGTACTGTAAAGTCAAAACTCAGTGAAGTACGGAAACTGCTAAGAAAAGAATTTGAGGTTGAACCTATAAGGAGAGAAACTATGTCAGCTAACATGCAAAACAATGAAAACGAACAGAAAAAAATAAAAATTATAGGTGTTGGCGGTGCTGGATGTAACACTGTTAAACGCCTAATTGATGAAAGTTTGAGAAACACTGAATTCTATGTTGTTGATACTGATAAGGAAACCCTTAGTTCTTGCAATGAGGTGACACAAGTACAAATCGGTATAAACAATCTTAAAGGGCAAAGTACCAACGGAAACCTGGAACTTGGGAAAAGGGCAGCTGCGGAAAGTATGGATGAACTACGTACTATCGTCTCAGACGCAAATCTAGTTTTTGTAATTGCAGGTATGGGGGGAGGAACTGGTACTGCCGTTGCACCAGTTATTACTTCACTGGCACGCCAACAAAAAGCATTGACGATCTGTATGGCAACACGTCCATTTGAAGTAGAGGGAAAACTACGCTCAGAACAGGCAGAAGAAGGGATAAGGGAACTGCACAGTAACGAGCATCCCCAAGCTGATGCAGTTATCATTGTCCCAAACCAGCGAATACTCGATTTAGTTGACGTGGATTTACCTATACCACAAGCATATTTGGAAAGTGATGAAATTTTGGTACAAGGTGTAAGTCTTATCGCAGAAATGGTTACACATAATGGTGAAATAAGTGTAGACTTAGAAGATATTCAATCAATACTGCAAGACAAAGGAACTGTTCTAATGAGTTTCGGCAAAGCTAATGGCGAAAATAGAGCAAGAATCGCTGCACGGAACGCAATATCCTCACCCTTATTGGAAGAGAGTAAAGTCAATGAGGAATCTGCAGTCATTGTTGGTATCGCATCTCCACCAGATTTTACCTTTCATGAATTAGATGAAACCATGAAGGAAATAGTTAAAGAAACCCCACCTGAACAGATTATGTTTGGATTAGTATATAAAAAAGAACTGGAGGCAACTGGGGAAGTGATAGTAACAATCATTTCAACAATACCTGATTCTTCTAAACAGCAAGTACTTACAATTGACACCAGTAAGGACACAGAAGCTCCCACTGATGATAAGACCGTTTCCGCATCAAAAAAACAAGAATTTACACATCAACCCAAATACAGTAATTATGATCTTTCATATCTTATAAATCAAGTACCCGTAAATGTTAAAACAACCATTGAACAAGGTATTACTGCCACAGTAAAAAATCAACCACAGTCAGCAAAACTACAAAGTTGATATAATAATTACTGTGTTGTGGTAGGGGTTTCCAACCCCGATTTCTGAATCATGGATGACGCGAAATGCACAAATCTAAAACCCTTGATGAGGTAAATCCTGAAAATCTCAAAATCCTGAAAATCCTAGTTCAAACAGAATCGCGGAGTAGATCCCTGTATAAAGTCTTATTGCATAGTATAAGCGTTTTCAAAGCCAAAACACTTTATGCAGGTATCTTCTCCGCGCAATCCGCGTAATCCGATATTTCGCACCCAACCTCTTGTGGTAGGGGTTTCCAACCCCGTTTTCTGAATCATGTATGACGCAAAATGCACAATTCAAAAACCTTTGATGAGGTAAATCCTGAAAATCTCAAAATCCTGAAAATCCTGGTTCAGACAAACTGTCTTCTCCGCGCAATCCGCGTAATCCGTGATTTCACACCCACCCTCTTATGGGCTTACAATTACCCATAAGTTTTTGGGTATAGTCCGTTAAGTCTTTTGTGGGTGCCTATTGCTCAAAAACACCTGAAAACTGACCAATATTTTAGATGTAGAATACCGTTATAGGCCTATTAGACAAGTTTCACAAGATTTTTCAGTTCTTATGACCAGTTTTCTGTAATCTATCGGGGTTAGAAACCCCTCTTACAGCAGCATGGCGTGCCTTTGTACCTCCAATTTGACTTATGGGTAAAAGTAGGTCTTGTGGGAGGGGTTTTCAACCCCGATTTCTGAATCATGTATGACGCGAAATGCATACATCAAAAACCTTGATGAGGTAAATCCTGAAAATCTCAAAATCCTGATAATCCTGGTTCAGACAGAATCCGCAATCCAGATTCAGACAATCCCCCAAATCCAATGTATATCTATTAGAAATCCCTTGTCCTTAACCCCACATAAACCCCCATCCGCACCCAACCTCCAATTATAATAATAACATTATTACTGATCTTTGTAGCACAAACTGTTAGTTTGTGCATTATTCCGCATCACTCCTAACAACTCAACGAGGACAAAAACATGCAACAACAAATCTTCCAAGGGTGTGTAAAGTTTTTATCACAAGAATGTACTGAATACAGATCTTGCTTAGTATTAGGTAAAATGGTATCCTTCTATAAAACAGAATTTTTATCAGAGAGGATACCAATGTTTAGTATATCATTAGCAAGTTGTGAAGTCAAAGAGTTTAGAGAAGATGCAAACCATTTTGTAGAAAAGATCAATAATGTTTTACAAACCCTTAGTTCAGACAGTCTTTATGTAGACGCTATGGAGATATTAGTCTTTGAGACGATGCGTTCGTTAGGTCAAATGATGTTAGAAATGGTTGTTCTCAAACATTCCGTTGAACAAGTTTCTGGATCTGTTGAATGTCCACAATGTCAACAAGCATGTCGTCCGTATCGTAAAAGAGAACGCCGTATTACGACGCTATGTGGTGTTATTCGTGTTGACCGTTGGGTGTATCGTTGTGCTTCGGGTCATTATCATTTTCCGTGGGATACGAAAGAAAAGTTGAAAGGTCAATACACACATCGTGTAGCTGAAGTGATGTGTCGTATGCCTGCGCGTCTTGACTTCAGGGAGGCAGCAGAGGAGTTGTTTCGTCAAGGGATAGAAGTCAGTCGGACGACCCTCAATCAAAATGTGCGTGAATGGTCAAAAGCGTTGCGGGATTCACAACAAGTGGAAACACAAAAACTTGAGGCAAATCAGCGTTGGTATGTGAGTTGTGATGGATGCCACACCAACTCACAAGAGGGGTGGAAAGAAACCAAAGTTGGTTGTATTTATAGAGATTATCCACAACCTCCAAATAGTTCTGATGTGACACCGAGTGCGAGAACACCAAGCATTCGTTATGTTGCGGAGCGTGAGAATGCGGCTCATTTCGGTAAAGCGTTGTATAAGTTAGCAACGCAGAGCGGCATCTATTAAGAAGATATAGGGACGCAAGAGGTCGTGTTTATCGGAGATGGAGCGGCGTGGATATGGAACTTAGCGGCTGAATACTTCCCGAATGCTGTAGAGATTGTGGATTAATGCATGCCAAATCACATCTTTATGATGTGGCTAAAGTTGCCTTTGGTGAGACAGAAACAGAAGTCGTAGAAACTTGGGTCACAGAGACAGAACCCTTTCTTTTTGATGGCAACATTCCAGAAGTTGTCTCACGTATCCGTGCTTTAGTCACACAGCACCCAGACGTTTGTGAGATTTTAGTAAGAGAAACAGGTTATTTTGAAAAACACGCGAAACGGATGTAATATAAAACGTTTAGAGAAAAGGGGTATCAGGTTGGGAGTGGTGTGATTGAGAGTGCGTGTAAACATGTTGTGGGACAAAGGTGTAAACAAGCTGCTATGAGATGGAAAAAAGAAGGTATCAACTCAGTGCTTGCTTTACGGTGTTTAGTCAAAAATAAGGCGTTGGACAGATATTGGATGCAACGCCCACAAGCAGCATGAAACTTATAACCAAAACTTTACACACCCTAAATGATAAATAAACTTGTATTTCAACGCATATTATGGTACAATTGACATTAACAAAATATTTAACTTTGTTGTAAAAAGAGGTGAGACCGATGCCTGATAACGACACATATAAATACCATTTGAAGAAAGGTAGAGAGATTATCCGTAGTGGTATTACGATTGATTTAGATCGGCGCGAAAAAGAACTCCAACGTAAATATGGTGACAATGTTCATGTTCATAAGGTTGGTAATAAAACAACAAGAGAAGGCGCTAAGGAATGGGAGAAAAAACAGAAACTGGGCACTCCTTAGTATTCAATTTATTCAATAAAAATTATTCAATAAAAACTGAATATCTCAGAACCAATTTAGAGATATTCAGTTTTTTGCTGCTAATACAATTAACGTGTAAGTCCTGATTTTTTAATGTTTGCCCAACTTGTGGTAAGTTTGTTTGTAGGTTGTACTGGAGAGGCTGCGTCAAACCCATTACCCAAATCAGCAATTTCATTTTCTGTTAATGCACGAGAATATACCGCAGCATCATCTATCGCGCCACCATATCCTTCTCCATCTGCGCCTCCAAGTCTGTAGGTGTCATTTGCACCGACGGTTTCTTGAAAAGCCTCTTCTATAACTATTTCACCGTCAATATATATTTTAAAATTGGAGTTGTTACTCTGTACTACCACATGCGCCCACACATCCATCTCAATGGTACCAGGGTCAGTTTCACAAAGCACAGACCAACCGGCAGCTGTCCGTCCGCGCCAAGAAAGATAACCCCCAACCCTATTGAGAAAGAGTGTGTTGTGTCCTGAAGCACCTGGTAAACTTCTCCATATATGTTGAAAATCACCACCTTCAAATGTGGGATTAATCCAAACTGAGATTGTGTATGGGTCTGTCTTAAATAGGTCACCATGTAGTGTATCGGATGCTGACATCTGAATATGCGTACCCGCATTTAAGTGAATTGCTTGACCAAATTGCCCCGTATCCCAGTCTGATGAGCCTATTATTTCGCCATTATTCTCATTTCCAGATGCATCATTTGCATTATCCTCTAATGGATAATAAGCAACCAAACCATCATCCAAGGCTGTCATTCCTAAACTCACACACATAAAGAGAAATGTAATAGACATAACATAATACATAATTTTCATTAGAATCACTTCCTTTTTTGTAGAGTAGTCTTTAATTTAATTCCATTTTTTAATTCAAATGTAGCAGAATTTTAACACAACATATAGAAAAAGTCAAATTTTGATTGTGGAACAAATTATCTTTGCTTAAGAATTAGGTTTCCATAAACATCAACAACAGCGGAGAAATTGGGAGGAATTATTGTCGTTGCACTGAATTCTGTTACAACTGCAGGACCCATTATTTTATTACCGGGTAGTAAAGACTCACGTTTATAAAAACCTATTAGATACTTTTCATTTTCAAAGATAACAGAGTTCTCAGCGATCTGTGCATGCAATGATTCAGAACTTGCTAACGGTTCGGGTGTGAGTGTTGGCTTCTCGGTTTCCCCGATAGCAGAGAGTCTTAGGGTTACAATCTCTGCCGACGCATTATGGCGTGCATAACTAAATCTCTTTTCATGCATGTCATGGAATCGTGCAACAAAATCTGTATCAATTTCCTCATAAGGGACATTTAACTCATAAGATTGACCAACATAACGCATGTCCAAAGAACGTCTGATTTTGAGATGCGACAGATCAAATCCCTCTGATGTCATATCATCTCTTGCCCTATTCAGAAGAGTCTCAAATCCGTTATTCAGTTTTTGTTGTAAATTACTACCGAGGTCTTCAGTTTTCCATAAGACTGTTTGGGAATAATCTTTTACGACATCAGCAAATAACATTCCATAAGCAGATAACAATCCTCCATTTGGAGGAATCAACACATTAGCGATACCCAGATTTTCTGCGAGAAATGCTGCGTGCAGTCCACCTGCGCCACCAAAAGATACAAGCGTAAAATCACGTGTATCAAATCCGCGTTCAACTGAAATAACCTTGATAGCACGTTCCATTGCTGCGTTTGCAACTTTCAAAATACCGTCCGCAGTTTCAAATGGTGATAATCCGAGTTGATTAGCAATTTGTTCTATATGTTGTTGTGTTTTATCAGTTGTGAGAGACATTCTCCCACCCAAAAAATGTGTCGGTGAAATGCGTCCAAGGAACAGATTTGCATCTGTCACTGTAATATCTGTGCCTTTGTTACCATAACAGATAGGTCCGGGGACAGCCCCGGCACTTTCAGGACCGACCCGCAACGCACCACCAGAATCCACCGTTGCTATTGACCCGCCACCTGCACCGACTGTATGGATATCAATCAACGGGATTTTAATAGGTAACCCACTGATAGTACTCTCTGTCGTCATAGAGATGCCAACATCACACAGGCTCACATCAGTAGAAGTTCCCCCCATATCAAAAGTAATTATTTTATTGTATCCAGCAGTATTTGCGGATTGATATGCACCAACGACACCTCCTGCAGGACCCGATAACACAGTCTGTATACCTGCTGATTCAAATCTCTTTGCAGAGATACAACCACCGTTGGAAAGCATCAGACGGAATGACTTTGGAAATGTATCAGAGTCAATAAGCGTCGAGAGATGTTTCTCCAAAGTCGGACGAATGTAAGTGTTTGCAACAGTAGTGCTAAACCGAGAATATTCTCTATATTCTGGTAATATTTCATGGGAGCATGAGATGGGTATATTTAGTGAGGAAAGATGGTCTGCGACAATTTTTTCGTTTTTTGGGTTCACGTACGAAAAAAGGAAACAGATAGCAATTGCATCTATTTTTAATGTGGTAAGTTTGTTAGAGAGTTTCTCAAGTTCTGTAGTAGTAATTTTTGTTTGAATTTCACCAGTGTGCAGCGTGCGTTCGATGATGCCAAAACGTCTTTCAGTAGGTATTAGTGGCGCGGGTCGTTGTACATTAATATCATAGAGATTTGGACGTGTCTGTCTACCGATTTCTATGACATCTTCAAAACCTTTTGTTGTAATCAGTGCAATTTTTGCACCTCTATATTCCAGTAACGCGTTTGTTGCGACAGTAGAACCGTGAACAATCTCAACATCAGAATGAGAGTGAATATTGTGTTGTTCTAATATTTCACTGACTCCCTGAATAACAGCATATGCAGGATTCATTGGAGTAGATAGTACCTTGTGTGTTAATAGTGAACCTTCCAAAGACATAACAATGTCAGTGAAAGTTCCACCAGTATCAACTCCAATTTTCTTTATATTTTTATCTTTTTGCATCTGTTGGTTATATATATATTAAGGTAACAAGTATATTTTACTCTACCACGTTTTTTGGTTTACCTTGTAAATATGCGATGATATTGTCAACCGCACCTTCATTAAGGAGATCAACACCTTCTGGAGTCATATCCGCGCAATGTGGAGACAAAATTACCTGTTCACAAGACAAGAGTGGATGGTTTTTTGGTATGGGTTCTTGGTCAAACACATCAATTGCAGCACCACCGATATTTTCATTGTTCAAAGCTTCAACAAGTGCATCCGTCTCAATTATATTTCCACGTGCGACGTTAATCAGGAGTGCATTGGATTTCATCATTGCAAGTTCTCTTTCACCTATAAGGTGATAACTATCATCTGTCAATTTTATGTGAAGACTTACCACATCAGACATTTTGAGCAAATTTTCTAATTGAACATACCGAATTCCGAGTTTATTTTCCTTTTCGGTAGTAGGATTATATGTCCATGCAATAACGTTCATACCGATAGCATTTGCAAGTCGTGCCATCTCCGAACCGATATGACCTGTACCGATAATCCCAAGCGTCTTACCTTGTAAATAGATGTTATCCATTCGGGGCCAGATTCCTGATTTCAAGGATTGGGTCAAGTATGCTGTCCGTTTAGCAAGCCCGAACATCAATCCAAAACTGTGTTCAGCAACAACAGGAGCAGTACGTCCCGGTTGATTACAAACAACAATTCCTTGCTGTTTTGCAGTCTCAAGATCAATCATATCAGTGCCGATTGAACATAAGGAAATTAGCTTTAGCTTAGGTAGTTGTTTTAGAACATCAGCATACCATTTCACCATCCCGCGGGAATTGATAAGAATGTCAGCATCTTTTGCCCGACAGATTTTTTCTACGTCCGTATCGGGACGATCTTTATATATGACTACATCTCCATAAGGTTCCAATCGTTTTAGATGATGCGATCCTTGTATTTGTTGAGGTGCGTCGCCAGGGACAACAATTTTGAGACGGTCCATATTATGGTAAGTCAAGGTATTCAAATGGATCAATACCTGAAGACACATAGTCAAAAACCTTTATGTGGGGTGGTGGATTAAACAGGTCTACACCAGGAGCACTACCTAATTGCCGCGTTATATACGGCACTACAGTTCCATCTGGGTATTTAAGGTCCTTCACAGTAATATAAACTGTGTCAGGGAAATTGGGATAAACTTTGCCGGTATTCCCATCTCTTATGGCTCCTGTGAAAGTTTTATTGCCCTCAGACCAGAGTTTGATTAAAACCCGATCAAACAGCTCAGAATTTCTCTGATCTGCGGGTGAGAGCTTGTGATAGTTTATCCTTCGCCAGACAGCACCTAGAGGGTAATCCTCAGGTACTTCTGGAAATGGTCCAAACCCGTGAGGGGAGACCTCAGGTATAGGAGGAATATCTGAAAGACGTATGACTCTACCTGCTACGGTAATTGTTTCATCTGATTCATCTTCCTCCTGCAAGGTTTCATCAGAATAAGAAATATCAGATATATCATTGGTGTTTACCGATTCAGATTCTTCAGAGGTTGGTGTATTGCCTTCAACAGATACATCCGCCGTTTGCTGTGTTGTATTCTCAGTTTGGTCTTGAAGTTCAACGGACTCGTCTAACTCTTGTTTGTAAGTTCCAGTATTGTATTGATAATAAATTACACAACCAACACAGAAAAATATTAGGAAGACGAAACTGCCTATAACAAACTTTTCAGTAATTATAAAACGAAACATTTAGTACTCCTTTCATTTTGTTTGAGATATATGGAATGCAACAGTCAACCCAAATTAAAATAAATTACAGATGATTAACTCAAAATTAGTTTACACCAATTATCCAAAAAAATCAAAAGGTGATCCTTGTTTCTGTGGAGTTGCGTCACCGGGGACAACAATTTTGGGACGGTTCAATCGTTATTTCCTATTCTTTTCTTTAGTATTCTTTTTTTGCCGCTTAGAAGGCACTTCAATTTCACCTGCGATAATCTTTGCTTTAAAATCCTCGACCTGTTTTAGGATCTCTTCAGTTAATAGCGTTTTATTATGTTCATCTACAATATATTCAATACCACCCTCTTTTAGACCGTAGTTTTTTACGCCACCTGTGAACGTATCCGTCACAACCTTTTCAATCATTTGATATATAGACAATTCTACACCTTTAATAATGCTTGTCAATACTTGTCCAGGAATAAGATGATTTCCGTTAGAGTCCACCCAGATAATATATTTATTTGTCTGTTTTGCAGCTTCAAGTACACCTAAACCACTTGCGCCAGCTGCTGCGATGATAACATCTACACCTTTATTATATTGTGCGAGTGCGAGTTCTTTTCCTTTAGCTGGATTATCAAATGCTTGTGGGGTAACACCGACATAGTTGACGAGAAGTTCTACATCTGGATTCGTATGTTTTATACCTGCGGCGAAACCGATTTCAAAAGCTTCCACCAGTGGAACTTTCATACCTCCGACGAATCCCACTTTTTTTGATTCAGTTTTTAGTGCTGCGATGACACCTGCGAGGAAAGTGCCTTCGTGTGCTTTATAAATAAGGGATGCTACGTTTGAGTGTTTTGCTTCTTCATCAATAAGTGTGAAGTTGACATTTGGGAAATCGGCAGCGACTCGGTTCATAGGTTCTTTGAATACGAAACCGACTCCGATGATGATGTCATATTTTAGTTTTGCGAGTCTTCGCATTGCCAGTTCGTATTCAGCATTTTGTGCGGGATATATTTCAGTAAGTTTTATATCCCATTTATCTTCAGCTTTTTTTGCACCATTGTATGCTGCGTCGCAAAAAGAAAGGTCACCGCGTCCGCGCACGTTATAAATAAGACCGACTTTAACAGTAGCAGTAACATTATCGATAAATGCAAGACTCATGGTTATTATTGTTAGCAACAGAAAAAATTTTTTCATTAGGGAGCACTCCGACTATTGATTTTGGATTTTTTGTATGAATTTTGACGAAGCAGCGATAAAACCATATTTGAGATACGATCTCAAAATCAAACTGTTTATTGAGACATATTCTCAAAAACACATTCTGTATTGAGAAACGGTCTCAAAAGTTGCGAAATTGTCATATTGAGAATACATATCAATAACAATCTTCGTATTGAGATTTATTCTCAAAAGCATGTTTTTATTTGAGATACGATCTCAAATATTGTAATTGCTGTTAATTATCCAAAATAGAACGAATCTTTTGTGAAAATATCAAAACTTATTAATTGAAAGCTAAAAAAGAATCTCATGGTGAAAAAACGTTCATGAGAATACCAGTTGGAAAAATGTCACATTTTTAATTAGGGATAGGAAAATTGAATAAAGATTATTAATTAGAATACACCATCGCGAAAACAAATGCAACATTTTTCGTTGGGTAGGGTTTGTAGAAAATTTTAGGTTGGGTTTAAAGGTTGGAAGAGAAGAGATGTGAAAATAACATGATAGGAAATGAAACTGTACGAGCATTTAATGACGTATTGTACGTGCAAAACGTCATTAAAATGTTGGTGTGAAAAACAGAAATATGATAGAATTATCTGGTCAATATTAATGGAGAACCTTAATGTCGAATTCAAGAAGAAGAAAAACACAACAACCCAGAGTCCTTGACGAAATACAACAGAGAATCATTTTAGACTCACTCAGAAATAGAGAACGCGATAGAACACTCGTACTCTTCTGTCTACGTACCGGACTTCGCAATGCTGAAGCATGTGGTATGAATATCGGGGATGTCATGAAATTCGGCAATATCGTAACGACTTTAGAAGTTCGGTCAGAAATCGCAAAAAACAATGTCTCCAGAAGAATACCCCTCGTCAATGATGTACGAGACACATTATACGACTTCTTGGATTGGAAGTTAGAACGTAAAGAGAAAGACGATTTAGATAGTCCCCTTTTCTGTACTCTCCGTACAAAAAATAGACTCGCCCCCCGCGACTTTCAACGTATCATGGAAGCAGCATCCGAAAACATCGGACTCAGGTTCACACCACACGACCTGCGACATACCTTCGGCACTGAACTCTATAGAGCTACACACGATTTAGAATCTGTACGTATTGCATTAGGACACACCAGTTTAGATGCAACACTTATCTATATGCACACAAGTCCCGATATATTGCGGCAACGGTTTGAGACTGCGTTCGGTGGGCTTTCGCAAGACTAATATCTTCATGTGTAGAACCTTGGCATAAGACAATTCTCTTGAAATGATTCTTAGTGTATTATCATATCAAAACGAATAAAAAAATGCGTTATACGCTAACGTGAGCATTAATTATTTTGGTGGTTTTATGAAATATACATATTTTGAATCTGCTTCATTTAAGTATAAAGTATTTGCACATTCATTTTTCCAGGATAACTTTTCATTTTACGTTGACTTTTTTCCTGTTTAAGAGTATGCTGTTAACCTAATCTTGTGACTCTATCAACCTATTTTTACATCTTGGACTTAAGAAAATGGCATATTCCAGTTTAAGAGATTTCGTCAAAGCACTCGAAAAAGCTGGTGAACTTAAGCGAATTAATACTAAAGTATCACCGGACCTTGAAATCAGTGAGATAACGGATCGCATAAGTAAATCTGGTGGTCCTGCACTTTTGTTTGAAAATGTTGAGGGTAGTGATATGCCCTTGCTAATCAACACCTATGGGTCTTACTCACGAATGGCAATGGCACTCGGCGTTGACGACCTGTCAAGGATAGCTTACGAGATCGAAGGTATGATCAAAATTGGTCCACCCGAATCTCTTATGGATAAGGTCAAAATACTCCGCATCCTGTCACAACTTACGAACTTTCCACCGAAAAATGTTAAAAAGGGTGCATCTCAAGAAGTAGTATTAACAGGGGAAGAGGCTTCGTTGGATAAATTGCCCCTGATTAAATGTTGGCCGATGGATGCTGACAAATATATTACATTGCCACAAGTATTCACACACAGTCTGAAAACTGGTCAACGAAACGTAGGCACTTACAGATTGCAAAAGCTCAATCAATATGCTTTAGCAATGCACTGGCAGATACATCACGATGGTGCATCACATCATCGTGAATATAAGCATGCCGGGGAACAGATGCCCGTAGCTATCGCCATCGGTGGGGATCCTATCATGTCTTACATCGGCACAGCACCACTACCGTCAGGGATAGACGAACTGTTGTTCGCTGGTTTCCTCAGAAAATCAAATGTAGAAATGGTTGATGCAAAAACCATTGATATGAAAGTGCCTGCAAATGCGGACATCGTTATTGAAGGTTTCATTGAACCAGATGAAACCTGTATTGAGGGACCTTTTGGTGACCACACAGGCTTTTATTCCATGCCAGACGAGTACCCCGTTTTTAGAATCACCGCAATTACGCATCGCAAGAATCCAATCTACCAATCAATTATTGTTGGTAAGCCTCCCATGGAAGATTGTTTTATGGGGAAAGCCACCGAACGCATCTTCATGCCGCTGATAAAAACACAACTTCCTGAACTTGTTGATATGAATCTACCGCTATTCGGTGTGTTTCATAACTTTGCTTTAATTTCAATTGACAAACGGTATCCATATCATGCGAAAAAGATTATGCACAGTTTTTGGGGACTCGGTCAATTGATGTTTAGCAAAATCATCATCGTTGTTGACAAAGATGTAGATGTGCAGAATGTTGAAGAAGTGCTTTTTTACGTAGGTAGTAATGTCGACCCAAAACGTGATGTAACCATCGTTGAGGGACCGGTTGACGTGCTTGACCACGCTGCACCATTACTTGGAGCAGGTTCGAAAATGGGTATTGATGCAACAACGAAATGGGAAGAAGAAGGCTACCACAGAGATTGGCCCCCAGAGATAATTATGTCTGATGATATAATTGAACTTGTCAACGAAAAATGGAAAAAATACGGGTTGTAAACATTAACATTGTTTCTGTAGTTGTACCTCATATCTTTTCGTTTAAATAGATAGAAATCGTGGAGGGAACAAATGAAAGAGACAATTTACGATGTTGCAGTAATTGGTGCAGGTCCCGCAGGTACACAGGCAGCAGTCTCAGCAAGTCATCAGATGCGACATGTATTAGTGCTTCATTCTGGTAAGGTGAGTTTCAGTAGAGGGAGAGCCTATTGGTCGAAGTCGGTAGAAATTGAGGATGCCCCAGTTTTCCCCGGTATTACCGGTCCCCATTTTGCCAAAGAACTGATGAAATGGATGGAGAGTCGACCTGTAGTAGATTTCATGCTGGGGGACGAACACCGAAAAACAGGTATTGAGATCAGAGACGGTCTCGTAACTCGACTGACAAGAGATAACGATGTTTTTGAATTAGAAGCCTCTATAGCAGTCCTAAAGAAAAATACCCCTATACAAATAGAACATTACAAATCACGAACCGTCGTTGTTGCTTCAGGTTTTGACGATAAGTGGCCAGATATTGAATTTGAATCCAATGCTGAACGTTTGTATAAGCAGTACGCAACTGTGTTTCGGTATGCTGGAAATCGTAAAGGATGGCACGTCTGTATCCGTTGTGATGGACATTTGCATGTAAATGAGCATCTTGCATTACTCGGTGTCGGTGATTATATTTATGAAGCTGCTATTGGCGCACAAGATTTTACTGATAAAATTACTATCCTTACAAATGGAAGACCCCACGGAATTTCCCCTCCCGTTCTCAACCAGATAAAAGAACGAAAAATCAATATCATTGAGACAAAAATAAAGCGACACATTGGAGAAAAGACTGATCTCCTCGGTTTTGAAATGATGGATGGATCAGAGTTGTACTTCCACGGTTTCCTCGTAGACGAAGGGTTAATACCTAATACCAAGTTCTTGGATGGGTGGGACTACCAAAAAGATGAGGAGGGTTTGATTATTGCTAACGAAGATATGCAGATGCTTGATAGTACTGGTGAAGCTATTCCCGGTCTTTATGCTGCGGGGGACATCATATCAGGTGAACGGAACCTGATTGCAACGGCATTTGCACTCGGTCAAGAAGCAGGTTTATCTGCATCGGATTCACTGCGAAAGTGGCATTATCCAAAAGCTTGATTATTGTTGACTATTCTTCAGTGGCAGCAACCGTATTCCCAAGTGCGTTTGCCACTATCACTAAGTCCTGAATATTTACAACACCATCACCGTTGAGATCCGGTGTCCCTTTGCCAAAAGCGTTCGCAACAACAACCAAATCCAAAATATTCACTACACCATCTGAATTGACATCTTCAGTCAGGGGTAAAGAGGCAAAGTCCCACAAAAGCACCGTGCCATCACCCCTGCCACTTGCGATTTTTTCTCCATCTGGGCTGAACGCAACGTTATAGATATCAACACCTATGTGCGTTAAGTCATCGCTATCACCTGCATGCCCTGTGAACGTACGAAGATGTTGTCCCGTTTCTGTATCCCATAAGCGGAGGGTGCCGTCGCTGCTGCCACTTGCGATTGTTTTTCCATCTGGGTTGAACGCGACACTATAGACAGGCCCCGTATGTCCTGTTAGAGTGCGGAGGTGTTCTGTCGTTTCTGCGTCCCACAAACGAAGCGTTCTGTCCCAACTACCACTTAGGATTTTATTTCCATCCGGGCTGAACGCAACGCTTCTGACAGTACTAGTATGCCCTATGAGGGTGTGGATGTGTTTTCCTGTTTCTGCGTCCCACAAGCGAATGGAGAAATCTGGAACACTTACCCCACTTGCGATTATTTTTCCATCTGGGTTGAACGCAACACTATAGATACGCCCCGTATGTCCTCCCGTATTTCCTGTTAGAGTGTGGATGTGTTGTCCCGTTTCTGTATCCCACAAGCGGAAGGTGCCGGAACTGCTGCCACTTGCGATTATTTTTCCATCTGGGTTGAACGCAACACTATCGATATCACCTACATGCTCTGTGAACGTACGAAGATGTTGTCCCGTTTCTGCGTCCCACAAGCGTAGGGTGTTATCAAAACTGCCGCTTGCGATTATTTTTCCATCTGGGCTGAACACAACGGTGAGGACACCACTTGCATGCCCAGTGAGCATACGGATAAGTTTTCCTGTGTCTGTATCCCACAGACGGATGGACCTATCATGACCTCCACTTGCGATTTTTTTGCCATCTGGGCTGAATGCGATACTCTTGATAGAATTTGCATGGTCTGTGATCATCCGGATCTGTTGTCCCGTGTCCACATCCCAGAATCTAAGGGTGCCGTCATAACTGCGGCTTATGATTATTTTTCCATCCGGGCTGAACACGATTCCCGAAACAGTCCCTAAATGTCCAATGAGAGTGCGGAGAGGTTCTCCCGTGTCTGTGTCCCACAAGCGGATGGTACCATCGTCATTGCCACTTGAGATGATGTTGTTATCTGGGCTGAACGCGAGACTCCTCACATATTTCGTATGTCCTGATAGCATGCGGCGTTGTCTTGTGTTTACATCCCATATATAAACGTTAATATCCCCACTTGCGATTTTTTTGCCATCCGAACTGAATTTTACACGAGGGCTCAAATCAGACACAGGGAAGGCAGCATCATACGTTGAGATTGTGAAGAGTTGTGTGCCTGTGTCCACATCCCATAGAACGATGATGTCTTGCTCAAGAAATCCAGTAGCGCCACTGAGGATTGTTTTTCCGTCCGGGCTGAACGCGATGTATGAGACATTATACTGATGCTGCCCAAAGGTGCGGATGAGTTTTCCTGTGTCTGCATCCCACAGACGGATAGCGTATGCGCGTCTTTCATTAAATGCTAAATACAACGGCGTCTTACTACAACTTACGATTTTTTTGCCATCCGGACTGAACGCAACGCTAAGTATCGTACTTCCAGGTGCTGTGGGATTCGGAAAGTGTGTGATAGTGCGGATGAGTTTTCCTGTGTCTGCATCCCACATATCAATGTTAGACCTCGAACCTCCGCCTACAATTTTCGTCCCATCCGGGCTGAACGCAACGGATGAATAGTAGAATGGTTCTGTTTCTCCTCTGAGTAGGTCAAGTTCTTCATCAGTTTCTGCGTCGTAAATCCAAATTCCGACAGGACTTGCCACTGCAAAACGCGTGCCATCCAGAGAATATGCTATATCCGTTACTCTGCCTTTACCAAGCCGCAGGACGGCTCCTTCGGGTAGATGCCAGTGTGGTGAATTTTGGGCAAAGGTGTTGGGTATAAATGTAAGCATCGTAAACAAAACGACTAAAATCAAAAATAATTTGAATTTCATTGTAGTGTTCTCCTTTTGGGGGTTTTCGGTAAAATAATGAGATAGAGGTCCCTCATACCGCTCTTGCCTCATTTCTGATTAATAATTTTAATTCGTAGGGGCGTGGTTTCCACGCCCGATCACGCAAACTCAAAAACTAAACGGGTTGGGGAACCCAAACCCTACGTATTCAACTACCGATTTTGATTTCAAACTGCATTAGGTGTCAATATAAGGCAATATTGTTAATATTAACCATACGCTTCAGTCCCGTAGGGACGATATGTTTATCCTTCTATGTCGTTCATACGGAATTCAAGAGAAGGATGATAACGTCTTTCTATAAACATTGCGTCCCTACTGGACTAAAGACATGGACAAGATGGCAACACATAAAGTTAACGTTATAGCAAAATATTATCAAAAATATTGAAAACTGAATAACCCTGTTATCATAGCGTCTAATTTGAGAATAGAAATGACTATATCAGCAATCTGTCAGAATAATTTATATGCACAATCTGGCAGAATGTGCTACAACTACACGCACAGTCTGGAAGAATGTGCTACAACTACCCGCACAATCTGGCAGAATGTGCTACAACTTCATGCACAATCTGGCAGAATGTCTATTATTGGCGAAGGTATTGGTCTATGTGAAGTAGTTTTTATAAATAGTTATTTAGTACAAGTCGCTACTTACAGGAAATTGGTAATTTTTTCTGTACACGGACCTTGTCTATGACTGGGTTTTTCCGATCAAAAAAATACCAATTTTACCAATTAGTGACTTAACGTAAATTGACTATAGTTTGGACAATTTTCATCTTGTAGAAGTTGATTATTCAACAGAATGTCTATTTTTCTACGAGTTTCATATATTTGTGAAACTGGAGAAAATAATGTGCTCCAGCGGAGTGTTATGTGCGGCTCCAACATACCGCTCCGCTGGAGCGGAGATGCGGGCTGACAATGTGACTATAAACATATTGCTCCGTTGGAGCAAAGAAAGTTCCGTTTTGGTCAGAGTTATTCAGTTTTAAAAGTTTTCTGTTATTGAGATTTACTGAAAGTTAATACCCAGATGCAGTTTCCTAACTGCACCTTATACATCAATTTTAGACTATTGAAACCTGAACATCGGTCTTTAGTCCCGTAGGGACGATATGTTTATAGAAAACGAGTGCCCTTCCCAGTTCTTTAGTCCCGTAGGGACGATATGTTTATTCTTCTATGCCGTTCCTACGGAACTCAAGAGGAGTAAATAACATTATTCTATAAACATAGCGTCCCTACCAAATCAACGCCAAATGCGCGTATGGCATCTGTCGGGACTAAAGACATGGACAAGATGGCAACACATAAAATTAACGTTATAGCAAATAATCATCAAAATACCCTAAAACTAAATAACCCTGCGTTTTGGTCATTATGTCTTGATTTGGTAACATAATCGGTGAACCAATTTCTTATAAAACATGTTGGAAAAAAATTATCCAAACTATAGTAATTCGTATAAAATAGTTAATATCAACAATGATTTAGTGGTTTTCTTGCTAAGTATTTATTATATGAAGGACTTACGTAGTTTTCATGATCCAATCAAGAATTAAGACGAAAACGATGTAATTTTCAGCATTTTTTAGGTTTCCGGCGCGCTTACAAAGCACGCCTACCATCGGGTGGCGCGCTTACAAAGCACGCCTACCATCGGGTGGCGCGCTTACAAAGCACGCCTACCATTGAGTGGCGCGCTTACAAAGCATGCCTACCGTGGGAAAATATATGATTACCCAATAAATAAATTAATCTTCATGAAGATTGTGCTACAACTGACCGCACAATCTGGAAGAATGTGCTACAACTGACCGCACAATCTGACAGAATGTCTATTATTGGCGAAGGTATTGATTTAGTGTTAATGGTATATTTTCTCCTTTTGTATAAAAGTAAGCAAAGAATTTTCACTACAAATTTCTGTTGATTGATGCGCGGATGACACGGTACATGCGGATCACGTAGTTTGTGTTTTTAATGTTATCTATCCAAACAATCTAAAGAATGTGTCACAAAAGACCTGCACGTTATAATGACACAACAGGTGCGGTTTCCCGCTAAATCCGTGTATGGTATTTGTCGGGAAACCGCACAAACTTTTCGTGTGGCATTAAACGTGCTATTCATCAGTGACAGCAACCGTATTCCCAAATGCTTGTGCAACAATCACCAAGTCTAAAATGTTGACAATCCTATCGCCGTTGAGATCCGGTGCCGCTTTGCCAAAAGCGTTCGCAACAACAACCAAATCCAGAATATTCACTACACCATCTGAATTGACATCTTCAGTCAGGGGTAAAGAGGCAAAATCCCACAATAGCACCGTGCCATCACCGCTGCCACTTGCGATTTTTTCTCCATCTGGGCTGAACGCAACGCTATTGACATTATACGTATGCCCCGTGATTGTGCGGAGATGTTGTCCCGTGTCTGCGTCCCACAAGCGGACGGTGCTGCCCCGCAAACGGATGTCCCCACTGCCGCTTGCGATTTTTTTTCCATCTGGGCTGAACGCAACACTATAGACAGACCTCGTATGTCCTGTTAGGGTGTGGATGCGTTCTCCCGTTTCTGCGTCCCATAAACGGATGGTGCCGTCGCTGCTGCCACTTACGATTTTTTTTCCATCTGGGCTGAACGCAACGCTATTGACAGAACTCGTATGCCCAGTGATTGTACGGAGCTGCTCGCCCGTGTCTGCGTCCCACAAACGGAGTGTTCTGTCGTCACTTCCGCTTACGATTTTTTTTCCATCTGGGCTGAACGCAACGCTATTAACATCATTTGTATGCCCAGTGAGTGTGTGGAGGTGTTCTTCTGTGTCTGCGTCCCACAAACGGAGCGTTCTGTCGTCACTTCCGCTTACGATTTTTTTTCCATCTGGGCTGAACGCAACGCTATTGACATCTCTCGTATGCCCATCCGGGTCGAAACCGCGGACAAGCGGATCCCCCGTGATTGTGCGGATATGTTCGTCCGTGCCTGCGTCCCACAAGACGATGGCCTTATAACTTCCGTATACGATTGTTTTCCCATCTGGGCTGAACGCAACGCTACGAATAGTATACCAAGACCCCCCACGGAGGCCGAGCAAGTGTCCTGTGTCTGTGTCCCAAAAAATGAAATTTTTGTCTTCACCTCCGCTTGCGATTTTTTTTCCATCTGGGCTGAACGCAATGCTATTGACAGGCCCCGTATGCTCTCTGATTGTCCGGATATGTTCGCCCGTGTCTGCGTCCCAAAATTTGAGGGTGCCGTCTTTACTGCTGCTTGCGATTTTTTTTCCATCTGGGCTGAACGCAACGCTATTGACATCTCTCCTATGCCCTCTGATTGTGCGGATATGTTCGCCCGTGTCTGCGTCCCAAAATTTGAGGGTGCCATCGGAATCGCCGCTTGCGATTTTTTTTCCATCCGGGCTAAATTCGACGCTATCGACCGTACTACCCCTACGCCCTATGAGCGTGTGGAGAATTTTTCCTGTATTCGTATCCCAGATATAGATGTCCGAATATGGATACTCGCTTGCGGCTGTTTTGCTATCTGGACTGAATGTTACACTCCCATATATCACATGCGATATACCTTGCGTTATACCTTGCGGTGCCCTGAGAATTGTTCTTTTGCCTGTGTCCACGTCCCACAGAATGTACCCCATGAAGATGCTGTGCCAGTGATAGAAGCTTGCGAGTTTCTTGCCATCCGGGCTAAATTCTAGGAATAGAATACGTAGTGGGCGACCCGTGTCCTGATCCTGTCTAATGGTGCGGATGAGTTTGCCTGTGTCCACATCCCACAGATGGATAGTGTATCTACCATTTTCCAAATCATCTTCACTGCTACTTGCGATTGTTTTTCCATCCGGACTTAACGCGACAGTAGTGCCCCTTCCAGGCTCTGCGATCTCCAGAATGTGTGTGGCGGGGCGAAGGTGTTGTCCTGTGTCCGCATCATCCCACAAGATGATGCCCTTTTGTCCTGTGAGTAGGTCAAGTTCCTCACCCGTTTGTGCGTCGTAGAGCCAAATGCCGAGAGCACTAGACACCGCAAGCCGCGTGCCATCCGGAGAATATTCAATATTGTAAATTACGCTTTTACCGAGCCGCAGGACGGCTCCTTCGGGTAGATGCCAGTGTGAAGAATTTTGGGCAAAGGTGTTGAGCATAAATGCAAACATCGTAAACAAAACGACTAAGATCAAAAATAATTTGGATTTCATTGCAACGTTCTCCTTTTGTAAACAGCACAGTCGCATTTTCTCTTTTGAGGTCCTCGCGTCTGTCCTGAAAGATATGAATATAACTCAAGTTGCTACCTATAGGATTTTAGACCTGCAGACACCGTTTCTAATAGATTACAATGCACTTTTGGAAGTTTTTGTAGTGCAAACTTTAGTTTGTGTGCTAAGTGGTTCACTCGCTAAACATTTATCATGTAGAGAACGGACAGAATAAACCCAAAAGTTCCTTCCCCCCGCTTGCTGGGGGATAAAGGGGAGTGGATTTAGGGAAGTCAAAACACAAATACTTAGCGAGTCAACCACTAAGATGCACAAACTAACAGATTATGCTACAAGGTAGCAACTTGGGTGAATATAGTGTAATTCCAAATTAACGGAATATGTCTTTTTCCGACGGTAGGTGCGGTTTCCTAACCGCACACTTAACAAGATAAAACACATTAATTAGGTATTAGTGGTTAAGGAAATGCGTAAGCCCTGGAGAATAATCTCCAAAGTATTTTTGGATTAGTATATATCTTCTGTATAGCGTCGATTCGCTTGCTTGTTTTTCATATAGTCGTATCATTAAACTCTTAGCGAGTAGAAGCAAAGATTTTAAAGCAAGTGTGAATTTGTGTGGAAAGAAATAAACATAAATTGCCTCTCTATCTTTCCCAATATTGCCTCATTATTCTATATTGCTTAAAATGATTTAATACTCTATTGCCGAGCA
Organism: Candidatus Poribacteria bacterium; assembly: GCA_963663765.2. GTDB lineage: Bacteria > Poribacteria > WGA-4E > WGA-4E > WGA-3G > MSPOR6. The sequence continues at coordinate 297,841 of CAXXUA010000006.1, forward strand.
TACACCAAAAATTCATTTTTGTCAAATATTTTCTAATAAATTACAATATTAATTAGTTTTAGTAGTTTTTGCAGATATTTAATAAATTCGTGAATTATATGCGTATGTCCAAAAAACGTTATATACGTTACTATAGTTTGGACAATTTTTATGGGTGTATAAAGTTTTTGTAGAAACCCTGATATTAAAAGAAGGCTGTCCAGTTTCTATCAAAACTTGCTTGACGTTAGGGAACTGTGGGCTTCGTAGGGCTTACTATTACCCATAAGTCGAATTGGAGTGACAAAGGCTTGACATGCTACTGTAGGAGGAGTTTCTAACCCCGATAGAGGACAGAAAACTGGTCATAAGAACTAAAAAACCTTGTGAAATTAGTCTAAAAGGCCTATAAAGGTATCCTACATCTAAAATATTGGTCAGTTTTCAGGCGTTTTTGAGCAACAGGCACCTACAAAAGACTTAACGGACTATACCCAAAAACTTATGGGTAATAGTAAGTTCGTAGGGGCGGGGTCTCCTCGCCCGCATAAAGACTCTGTTCGGGCGGGGAGACCCCGCCCCATAGGCGTCAATTTAAGAAAAAAGTGTTGGTGTTTCTCTTGTGGGAGGGGTTTTCAACCCCGATTTGAGAGGAAAAGCGCGTAAAATCGGGGTTGAAAACCCCTCCCACAAGAGGTCAAAATCCTTAAATTGACGCTTATGGGGTGCGCTTACAAAGCAGGTCTACCATCGGGGGTGCGCTTACAAAGCACGCCTGCAGGTGGGCGGCGAGGATGGCGCGCTTACAAAGCACGCCTGCAAGAGGGATAAGAGGGGTGCGCTTACAAAGCACGCCTGCAGGTGGGCGGCGAGGATGGTGCGCTTACAAAGCACGCCTGCAAGAGGGATAAGAGGGGCGCGCTTACAAAGCACGCCTGCAGGTGGGGGGCGAGGATGGTGCGCTTACAAAGCACGCCTACCAGCAGGGGCGCGCTTACATAGCACGCGTATCTCTTGTGGGAGGGGTTTTCAACCCCGATTTGAGAGAAAAAGCGCATAAATTCGGGGTTGAAAACCCCTCCCACAAGAGGTGAAAATCCTTTAATTGACGCTTATGGGGCGGGGAGACCCCGCCCCTACGCACAGTAACCAAAACTTTACACACCCAATTTTATCTTGTAGAAGTTGATTATTCAACAGAACGTCTATTTTTCTACGAGTTTCGTATATTCGTGAAACTGGTGAAAATGCTGCACTCCAGCGGAGTGCTATGTTTATAGAAAACGGACTATCCACATGCTTTCACTCCAGCGGAGTGCTATGTGCGGATCTCACATACCGCTCCGCTGGAGCGGGGATGTGGACTGACAATGTGACTATAAACATATTGCTCCGCTGGAGCAAAGAAAGTTCCGTTTTGGTCATTATGTCTTGATTTGGTAACATAAGCGGTGAACCATTTTCTTATCAACACATGTTGGAAGAAAATTGTCCAAACTACCTTATACGTTAAGTAACTTTCATCGACAGATAATTCTCAAAACTGAATAACCCTAAATGTCAAATCAGATGCATTCAATTGTCACGGAGTATCTTTGTTGAAGGACATTTCAACAATAGAATCCCACTTGATTATACATCAATTCTATTGTTCTCAAATCATAAAACACAACATACCCACACCACCATAAGGTATAATAACATGAGTATGATAATTAACTGGACGGTGCAAATTGAACAGAGAACGGGTATATTTGTTGAAAAAGATCGTTATTTTGGCGTTTTTAACCCCCACGTTCCCATACGCTATCGCTATGGGAACCCTTCCCCCTTATTAAGGGGACTTTAAGAAGATACGTGGAAGTCCTAACTATTTATCAAACTCACGTTATACTACAAGAGTACATTTCGACAATTGAATGCTTCTGAATGTCTATATTTTTAATATTGACAAGAAATCTAAATGTAAGTTAAATGTAGAATCTACTATCATATTGAAGATTTATTTTCATGGTTCCTATGATATTTTATGTCAAAAACTTTACACACCAATGAAATATAATATAAGTTTATTCGTTTTAATTTATAGTGTAGATGCTTACTTGATTTTATTTTCACTATACTCTCATAAGGAACATGATATGACACCAAGCGAAGAACCAAAAAAGTTATACATTATTGATACATTAGCAGAGATTTTTCGTGCATTTTATTCCATACAAACCAGATTAGTCAGTGCTGTGACTGGTGAACCGACCAATGCAATCTTCGGTTTCACTGGAACATTGATGAAACTATTAACTGACTACAAAGCAGAATACATTATTGCTGCGATTGATATGCCCGGTGATACCTTCCGCAACGAAATGTATGAAGAATATAAGGGACATCGCAGAACTCCACCAGATGACCTTGTCACACAAATTCCAAGAATACAACAGATACTTGAAACCTTTCAAATACCAGTAATTGGTCAACCCGATTTAGAAGCAGACGATATAATTGCTTCTGTCACACAACACGTTTTGGATTCTCCAGATACACAAGATGTACATGTTAGTATAATCTCTAAAGACAAAGACCTTGAGCAACTACTGTGTGATAGAGTAACGATGTTTGATATCCGTAATGAAAAGACTATTGATGTTGCGTCATTGTGGGAAGATAAAGGTATTAAACCCGATCAGGTTATTGATGTTCTCGCTTTGATGGGTGATACTTCTGATAATATACCTGGCGTGGAAGGTATTGGATTGAAAACCGCAGCGAAGTTAATCCAAGAATTTGGTTCGATTGAAAACATCTATGCAAATATAGACCAGATAAAGGGGAAACGTAGAGAGAATTTGGAGAAAGCCCAAGAGTATATATCCTTATCTCAAAAACTTGTAACCCTAAGGTATGATGCTGATCTGGATTTTTCATTGGAACAGGCACGGTTCAAACCGCCCGATCTTAGTAAAATCACACCACTGTTTGAGCAACTTGAACTAAATAGATTTCAAAAGTCTATTGCTGAACTTGCATCAGGTAGCGATGCTACGGATCAGGTAAAAGCAGAAGTGAAGACGACAAGAAAAGAACGATTAGAAGCAATGGAACAGCAGAAAGATGCTATTCTGGAGGAAGGCAATTTCACGACAGCTGAAACAGCAGACTACTCTGCAATTACAACAGAAGAACAATTGAAATCACTTGTTGAAATACTAACAAAGCAACCAATAATTGCGGTTGATACCGAAACAGATGGGTTATATCGTAATTCAGCATTGTGTGGAATTAGTTTTTCATGGGAACAACATCAAGGAGTCTATGTTCCTGTTCGCTCTCCTAATCCCAACAAGCATTTGGATGAGGATACAGTCGTTTCACATCTCAAACCGATATTGGAAAATCCTGATTTACCTAAATGTGGACACAACCTAAAGTTTGATGCAAGTATCTTCATTAGACATGGTATTCAACTACAAGGTGTTGTTTTTGATACGATGTTGGCTAGTCAGCTTGTTGACCCACGACAACCCTCACATAATCTGGATAACCTTGCTCTTTTACATTTAAATCATAAGATGATTCCGATTTCAAAATTACTCGGTGAAGGAGAAAACTCTACATCCATTGATAGAATCCCTTTTGAAGAGGTCACACAATACGCTTCCGAAGATACGGATATTGCACTACAACTCTATCACTATTTCAAACCGAAACTGAAGGAAACGGATACGGCAGAATTGGTTAGGGAGATTGAGTCACCACTTGCTCCAGTGCTTGCTCTAATGGAGTTTAATGGAATCGTATGTGACACAGAGGAATTGCAACGACAGAGCAAAGTGATTGAGAATTTGGTGAATGAACGCGAGAAAGAAATTCATGATATTGTCGGTTACTCATTTAACATTGATTCACCCACGCAATTAGCGGATATTCTGTTTGATGAAATTGGATTCAAACCTGTGAGACGTACCAAGAGTGGTAAACGATCAACTGATGTTAATGTATTAGAAACACTTGCGTTATCAGAAGATATTAATGATCCTAAGAGTACGGTGCCAGGTAAAATTGTTGAGTACCGTCAATACCGGAAACTCCAAAGTACATATTTGGGACAGTTGAGACATTCCGTAAATTCTGACACACGCCGTATTCACACACACCTATATCAATTGACAACAGCGACGGGACGTTTAAAATCTGATAGTCCAAATCTACAAAATATCCCTGTTCGGACAGAAATTGGACGACAATTAAGACGTGCATTTAGATCTCCGGATGGACATAAATTGATCTGTGCAGATTATTCACAAGTTGAGCTCCGCATCCTCGCTCATTTTAGTAAAGATGAAAAACTGATTGATATATTCACTCAAGACATGGATATCCATACATCTGTTGCTGCTGAAGTCTTTGGTGTAGCCCACGATGAAGTATCGCGTGAACTGCGAGATAAAGCAAAAACCATCAATTTCGGTATTATCTATGGTGTCTCACCATCGGGATTGGCGAGACGGATTCAAGGCATGAAAGTAGATGAAGCGCGAGAGTTGATAACGGATTACAAGGAACGTTTCCCAGGTATTAATACTTTTCTGCATCGATGTGTACAACAAGCGTTAGATCAAGGGTATGTATCAACGTTAACAGGACGACGTCGTGCTATACCTGAGATCTTTGAATCGTCCCATAGTCGTAGAAGTTTGGGTGAACGTCTTGCGATTAATACGGTAATTCAAGGTACTGCAGCAGATCTGATAAAAGCAGCGATGGTGAAAGTTCAACACCGTATTGACCGCGACGCACTTCCTATCAAGATGTTACTGCAAATTCATGATGAGTTGATCTTTGAAACACCGAAAGAATTAGCAGAAACACATGCAGAAATAGTATCAAAAGAGATGGAAAATGCAATGTTACTTCGAGTCCCTCTTCGAACAGAAACAGGGATCGGTGATAATTGGATGGAAGCGAAATAAGAATATAAAGTAAATTCAAATTTGACAATTTTAAATATTTATAGTATCATGTTAACGTTTGGGAAATGTGACGGTGTCTGCGAAGAACGATATACGTAGTATTTTGACAGTTTTACAGTTTGGAACCAGAAGCATTCTTGAAGATTGTATTGCGGCTTCCGACAAAGATTGATGAAAATCCCGAGTTCATTTTTACCAATCTTTGCACTGCCAAATGTCTGCCTATAGAACATGCTGACAGTACTCAGTTTTCTCACATTCCCGTTTATTTCAATATTAAAAGGAGAAACGAGATGAACATCTACGTTGGCAATGTGCCCTATGCAGCAACAGAGACTGACTTGGAAGAAATTTTTGAGCCGCATGGACCGCTCACCTCAGTAACAATTATCCGCGACCGTTATGATGGTCGTTCTAAAGGATATGGGTTTGTAGAGATGGAAAACCAAGAAGATGGCGAACGTGCAATTGAAGCTCTTGACGGTCAAGAGATAATGGGACGTCCATTGAAAGTCAATCCCGCACGTCCCCGTGAAAGGCGACCTGAACCCAGATATCAAAATCGTTACGAAGAAGAATAGTAGCATTCTGTGAGATATTTCTAATATTTTTAGAAATACTAAGCGGATTACAATACTCCTGTTGTTTACAACGGGAGTATTTCTGTTTTAAAGGTCTATACCTATTGGGTACAACCCGAATTCTACACACTCATACCGAGTTCCTTACTCAGTTCTATAATACGTGCGTTGATCTTTGTCTTGTCAATCCTATTTTCAGAAACAAATTCTTGATATGGCGGTGGGATTCTGTCTGGTATCATTGCACGAGAATTTGCTTCCTGCATTGCGAGTAGAGCCATAAACATTTGCATCTCACGTGAATAGTCCGGCATATAATCTGCTACTGCTTCGCGCAAATCTTCCTCATTGAATGTATTTCGTTTTTTTCGCTTCGCTATATTATGGCTGCGTTGTGCAATTTGTGCAAGGTCATTAACGGTCACTCCACGTAATTTTTGTTCTCTTGAAATTTCTTGAAAGTTTATATTTTCACGTGTGTGGAACCGACAGAAAAACTGCAAAATATTTGCACGACTGTCACGTACAGGGGGTAAAAGGACTAATTTATGACTGAAAATATCGGAACGGCGGAATATTGGTGGAATTAGATCTGGACGACTTGAGGATCCAATCCATATTACCTGACCGTGTTGTGTAGCATCACTGATGGCATTTGTAAGAATTGCTGGAAATCCGCGTTCAGTATCACCAGAATTCATACTTGATTGCGGTGCAGAACGTTCAATTTCATCCATAAAAACTACAACAGGGGCAAGGCCACGAATGAAACTTATAGCGGAATTTAGGTTTCTGTCATAGTTATTACCGTTCTCATTTATATTGATTGTAATCTCACTTACTTGACTTGCATAACGAAGCTGAATAAATGCCATGTTTGTCTGTCCTGCTAACATACGAGCTGCAAAGATATTTCCATTACCAGAGGGACCAAGAATCAACAAACCGCGTGGTACACGTCTCATATCTTGTTCTTTCAAACCATCAGCTATATCCTCTATCACTCTTGTAACATGGGGTGACCAATGTTGTCTTGGATTATTAATGGGTTCATTGACTTCAATAATACCGTGACTGAAAGTTTTTACACTTTCACGTCGATAATTTGCAAGGAGTCGTCCCTCAGGTTTCTGTTTTTCTGATGCTGCATGCCGCACTAAATCGTGAATTCCGAACAGATTTAAACCCGCAGTTTCTCGTGCTAATGCTTGCTTGTCACGATTATTCCCAAGGTTCAATTCCACTTTTACTTTCTCATCAGGAGAATCTTCTTGTAAGATTTCCTGTGGTATTTTACTCATGTGTTGAATAAATTTCAGGCGTTCATCGTAATCTGGAAATGGTATTTCTACGACAGGTATTTCTTGATTTGAAAGGAAATTTGGATGAATATCAAGTGTATTTTGTGCTACAAGTAAGATGATATGCTTTTTTCTTCTAATATCCAGATTTGAAGCCCAATTCTGGAGTCTATGGAAAAAAATCTGTAGATTGTCCTTTGCACCCGTATCAAGGAATGGGTCGTTGGGAGAAATCTGTTCAAGATGATTAATTATCAAACCGACTCTGACTCTATCTTGCTTGAACAACTCGTTTATTCTATTTGCTAAGTCTTTCGTAGGTAATGGATCAGTTCCCAAAAATGGATCTTTATGAAGTTCGTGGGTGTTTACTTGAGAATTTATTCTTTTGCGTTCTTCAGTCGGTTCCGGTAATTTATATTCTTCTGGAACCAGACCTAAAATGCGTTGAGTTTGTAGCCAGTGGTTGACATGGGGCCACAAGAATCCTTCAGTTGCATTGTATCTGATTACAATTTGACACCCGAGTACGTTTAGTTGTTCCATCAGAAATTCCATTGCTGGAAGGTAACCGAATATTTCGTCATGTAGCAAATCATTCACGTTAAAATGCAGTAAAAATTGGTGTGCAGCTGAGACTTTGTATTGTGCTTCTATTCTATCCCAAAACATCATTTTCTCCAGAATAACTCTTTGTTAATGCTATTTTCAATTAATCAATATGATTGGAATTTTTATGCTTTATCTGTATATAGAATACCATATTACCTTTACACAAGTCAAATGATTCCAAGGTTTTTCAGTTTTAGGTATTTTACCTGTTTCCTGAGAAAATCGCGACCAGGAGGTTGCTCCTACCGCGTGGTTATTTTTTAAAAAAATTCAAACATTAGGAAAACTGAATAACCCAAAAATGATTTAGGTATGGTTTTTCAGTATTAGGTATTCTCTTCGAATGTTTTTCACCTGCTGTATACCCAGGCTGGTAGGAGTATTTTCCTAACCGCACCATAAGCGTCAATTTAAGGATTTTGACCTCTTGTGGGAGGGGTTTTCAACCCCGATTATAGTAAGACATATAATTATTTGGACAATTTGTAGCACAAACTCTATGATGATTAATTTATTAATTCGGTAATAAATTTTTCTCACACGGTAGGTGTGCTTTGTAAGCGCGCTGTTGAGACTTGATGTGCCAGCGCGCTTACAAAGCACCAAATCAACGGTATGAATGCCATTTAGGCATTCCCCGTCTACCATCGGGGCGCGCTTACAAAGCACGCCTGCAGTTGGGGGGCGCGCTTACAAAACACGCCTGCAGGGAAGTGCAGTTAGGGGGCGCGCTTACAAAGCACGGCTTGCAGTTGGGGGGCGCGCTTACAAAGCACCAAATCAACGGTATGAATGCCATTTAGGCATTCCCCGTCTACCATCGGGGCGCGCTTACAAAGCACCAAATCAACGGTATGAATGCCATTTAGGCATTCCCCGTCTACCATCGGGGCGCGCTTAAAAAGCACGCCTGCAGTTGGGGGGCGCGCTTACAAAGCACGCCTGCAGGGGAGTGCAGTTGGGGGCCGCGCTTACAAAGCACGCCTGCAGTTGGGGGGCGCGCTTACAAAGCACACCTGCAGTTGAGGGGCGCGCTTACAAAGCACGCCTGCAGTTGGGGGGCGCGCTTACAAAGCACGCCTGCAGGGGAGTGCAGGTGGGGGGTGCGCTTACAAAGCACGCCTGCAGTTGGGGGCGCGCTTACAAAGCACGCCTGCAGTGGGGGTATGCCTGCAGGTGAGGGCGGGGATGGCGCGCTTAAAAAGCACGCCTGCAGTTGGGGGGCGCGCTTACAAAGCACGCCTGCAGTGGGGGTATGCCTGCAGGTGAGGGCGGGGATGGCGCGCTTACAAAGCACCAAATCAACGGTATGAATGCCATTTAGGCATTCCCCGCCTGCAGTTTGGGAGCAGGTGGGGGGCGCGCTTACAAAGCACGCTTACCGTTGGGTGCGTAAGTCCTGCTTAAATTGACACCTATGGAGTATTCTCCTAACCGCACCATAGCAGTGAATTTAAGAAATTGTTAGTATTTCATTCTGGGTATGGTTTTCAATCCCGATTTGAGGTGAAATATACATAAAAATCAGATTGACAATGGTGATAAATAATGATATTCTATATTTGCATGATAAAAATTATTGTATTGGAATATACGTATTGAGATATGGATAAGACAGGTATTTTTACCCCAATTACAGTTGGTGTAATGGGTGGTTCAGCTTCTGGGAAGACAACTTTTGCGAATGCTTTAGGAGAACTCCTGGCGGAATTCTCACCTATTATTCTGCATCAAGACTCTTATTTTAGAGATTGGTCTGAATTCACAGCTGAGGAACGAGAACAGGTGATAACAGCAAACCATCCAGATGCTGTATGTTGGGATGTTCTTATAGCTGATTTAGAAAAACTTCGTTCTAACACTACAATTGAAATACCTGCACCTGGTACACGTGCTGCAAATCGTGGCGATGATCAACAAACTATTCAACCTAGTGATGTCGTGATTGTAGAGGGACACCTTATCTTTTGGAATCAGGAATTACGTGAGTTGTTAGACATTAAACTTTACTTAGAAGTGGATGCGCATGAACGTGTGCTACGACGTATGCTCCGAGATGTCGGTACACGCAGTGCGAATCTTGAAAGTGCAATTGGTTGGTATCGCCGTGATGTCCTACCAAATTATCCGATTTACACGGAACCGTGTAAGAAATACGCTGACCTTATTATCCCCTTCCTAAACGAAAATCCGATTGCATTGCAAACTGTTACAGCTGGAATCCGCACCCAACTGACCAAAAGAAATTGTTAGAATTTTCATCTAATACCCTTACAATACACAATCAACTAATCAGTAGGTCTTTTTGGCATATTCACTATTTCAAAATGGCAAATGTATGTCAATGTGGCATCCTTATATTCCTTAATCTCAGAAGTATAATTTTAGGATATTTTCTGTTAAGAGTTGGAATCACTACCTATTGATTTCAATACCAAAGAGATGATTATTCCGCATCGGTATTGATGTGAGAAGTTGATTCCATACATTTCATCAACCCATTTGAGTATAATAATTTATTTTTGGCATACAATTTGCTAAATAAATATCAGAGATTGAGAAGGCATTACAAGTGTCTTGAACATCGGCATAGAATTTGCATTTTATATTTCAGAAAACTAATATATAAAGGAGAAAGAAAAATGGCATATTTGACAACTCGCAAACCAATCGGAAATCTGTTCGGTCTACATAACGAAATGGGAAGACTATTTGGAGATCTACTGTCCTCTCAGGATGGAGATTCAAACACAGAAAATTCGTCTTGGATGCCTACGGTAGATATATCCGAAAATGAGAATGGTTTTGAAATTCATGCTGAACTCCCAGGTGTAACTGATAAGGATCTCAATGTTTCAGTAACCGACAACCTTCTGACAATAAAAGGAGAAAAACGGCAAGCGGAGAAAACAGAAGGTAAGAACTACCATCGTGTAGAAAGAAGGTATGGTAATTTCCAAAGAAGTTTCACACTGCCACGTCAAGTGAATACATCTGACATCAAGGCTGGATTTAAAGATGGTATTTTGACGTTATCAATCCCAACAGTTGAAGAAGCAATGCCGACTGAAATCCAGATCGCTACCAGTGAATAACAGGAAAACAATAGACATGCTTCGTATATTCTATATGTTCGAGGCATGTCCAATACACATAATTTTTCAAACAGAATAAGGAGTAAGACAATGACATATATGACTTTAAGCAGACCTGTTCCGAAACCTTTCAAGTTCTACAACTCCATGCTTTCACCGTTTTATACACGTCCAGTAAAACAAACTCACAATTGGCAACCACATACGGACATTTCTGAAACTGAAGACGGATATGAAGTTAGGACAGAACTACCCGGTGTATCAAAAGACGATGTGCAAATCTCAGTCAAGGATAACTGTCTTACCATACAAGGTGAAAAACGATGGGAAAATGGAGATGAATCAAAAGATTACCGTCGGATTGAACGTCAGTTTGGGAACTTTGAAAGGAGGTTTTCACTTCCCCCCAAAGTTGATGTTAACAACATCACGGCTGAATATACAGATGGTGTTTTGACCTTATCTATACCAAAGCCTGAAGAAGTGAAACGGAAGGAAATTCCAATCGGTTACTGATTAGGAGACAAGTGTTCAATAGTTTCTTACGTCACGGCAATAACCAATAGGGTTGACATAGTCAAATATGTCAACCCTATTGGTGTTACCTGTTTATAGTAAATTATGGAATTAATTACACACATGTACAGGTAGGAGCGACCTCCTGGTCGCGACCGTATAGAGACTAGGAATCAAATCATTCGCGACCGAGAGGTCGCTCCAACCGAATACAAAAGGTAGAATAAATAGTTGACCTACCAAAGCAGCTAACTGAAAGCAATGTCCAATTATTTTCATATTTCACCATAGCAATCCATATATTACGAACAATTATTGGTTTTAATGGTCAAACAAAATGAGTGAAGAAAACTAATAATAAAACAAGAGAAGGAGAAATTAGATGAGAAACTCACCAAGACCAGACCAAAGAAGAACTTTTCAAGGTCCAGGTAGTCCAAGTACCCCACGTTCTGAAAGAAGACATCATCGGGAAGAACAGCATCGAGGTCAAGGGAGACATAGACCCCAACGACCAACCAGAGAAGATAGAACCCAACGACCATCCAGAGAAGATAGACTCCAACGGTCACCCAGAGAAGATAGACCCAAACGACCATCCAGATTAAAAAGAAATCAGTCAAATCCTGAAATGCAAGGACAGGGTCCACCCCCACACGTAAGGGGTAATCGACAGAACCGTCCGAAAGAAGACCGAGAAAATAGGCGACGACGTCAGCATAAGCGAGCACATCATTCAAACTTCGGTTCACAGAATCCGATGAGACTACCGATGCAACGTAACAGTCGGATGAGGCACTTTTTTGACAGAGGATTTACGGACGGTAAGCGAAACCCGAAAAGAGGTAGATCCAGATGGAATCCACCTGTTGAGTTTTCAGTTTATGAAGATAGATTTGAAGTGAAAGTTGAACTCCCAGGTGTTAAGCAAGAAAAAATCAAGGTTTCTACGACTGACAAGGTTCTGATAGTTAGAGGCGAAAAAAAGCGTGGAGAATCGGACGAAAAAAGGAAGGTCATGCATTCTGATCTCAGATATGGAAAATTTAGACGAATTTTACCACTTCCACCTCATGCTAATACAGATGGAATCAACGCTAAATTCAAGGATGGAGTATTAACTATTGTGATTTCAAAAACTGAAGATGCTAAACCAAAGGAAGTCCCTATTAATACTGACGACTAAAGTAGAAATGCTTTGTTTGGACGTTGATAAGAGGCTTATATTGAAGGTTAGTGCTGATAGACACTAACCTGTTTCTTTTTAAGCTAATTGCTGTTTTCCTTATCCTTTAGAATACCTGTATAGACAAGTGCAGCAAGGACTGCACCTATACATGGACCGACAATATAGAGCCAGATGTTTCCCCACTGAGCATACTCTGCCCCAGCAAACATTGCAGGTCCTAAAGTCCGTGCAGGATTGAGCGATGCACGTGTCAATGGTCCTCCCATGAGTATACAAAATACAAGGGTTGAACCGATTGCAATCCCAGAAAAGTTTCCTGCTTTCCCACTTACCGCAGTGTTAAATATTGCATTTACGAGGAAAAATGTTAATATTATTTCAACGAAGAATCCTTGTGTTACGGTGACATTTTCTGCTAAGATTGTTACCCCTAAATCACCATACACTGGTAGGAGTCCTTTTAGCATCCTTGCTGCAAATATTGCACCAGCAAACTGAAAAAACCAATATCCCATTGCTGTAGAAAATCGGATCTCTCTTGCTATGAGAAAACCCAAAGTTACAGCCGGATTTATATGTGCTCCTGAGATGTGTCCAAACGCATAAATGACGCCGACAACAACTAATCCGTGCGCAAGAGCAACTTCTAACAAAGCATCTTGATTGATTGCTAACGCACCAGCACCAATAAAAATAAGGGCGTAAGTACCTATAAATTCTACAACTAATTTTCGTAAAACCATAAAATGTATTTTTTTCTAATCATATTCTTTTGTTTAGTCATCACAGACTTTTAGCACTAAAGTGGCCATCTATTTTGGAATTGTGCAACCATAGCATCAGGACCACCGTGCTGCCCTAAAAAGTGCAAAAAGGCTTGATAGAGTCGGCGTGCTTCGTCTGTGTCTGAGTCGAACCGATTATGGTTCTGTTCTGGATCAGTTGTTAGATGGAATAAACTTTTTGGTGCGCCTTTGTTTTCTAACAATAATGACCATTCACCATCAGTGACGTTACCGTGTGGACTTCCGCCATCAGGACTCCAACCACCACCCCAAGCACCGTGAGAGACAGCATACTCACTACCTTTATCGGTGTCTCCGACGATTATGGGTAGGAGACTGTTCCCTTCAACCTGCTTACCGCGTTCAGCGCCAAATGCTTCAATCACGGTGGGTGGAATGTCAATAATACTTACCAGTGCATCAGTTTGTCTTGGTGCGACATCTGGATGATATATTAAGAGAGGAATATGGATTATCTCCTCATACATACTCAGGTTTTTCGCAATGAGATCGTGTTCTCCCAACAGAAATCCGTGATCAGCCATGAAAACAATCATCGTGTTTTCCATCAATCCCATATAGTCTATTTTTCTCAAAAGATGTCCAATCCATTTGTCAACAAGGCATGCTTCAGCACGGTAGAGTGCATTGAGACGTTGAGTTGTTCGTTCATCCATCTGATTTGGACCATAAGTAGGATAGATGGGTTCTGGACCGTCGTAATCATCAGGATCAAATCGTCTGATGTGCCAATCTGGTACATCCCAAGGTTCGTGTGGGTCAAAGGTATCCACCATCAGATAGAAATTCTTATGCTGATAGTTGCGTTCAAGCCAATCGCATGCGGTTTGCATTGTTTGTGCAACAAAGGTATCACCCTCATTCTGTCGAAAATCTGAATTTTTGAGATGGTTAACGAGGCCTGGTGGTAATCTGTTCGGATTAGGACGTGTGTGTTCTCTATAACGTAACACTTCTTCTGTATCAAAATCGTAAGGATGTGTTTCATACAGGTCGGATTCCTGTCCTCGGATCCAGTTCCAACCTGTAAACCCTCTGTTATAGAAGAAGCCGTTATTGAGATGGTGTGGTGTATCTGCTATCATCATGCTAACAACACCTGCTTTTGTTAGATTGTTTGCTATGACAGGGACGTTGCGAGGTAAGGGTTCCCAGCCGCGCCGACAGATCCCTACTTCCCCAGTGACCAAATCTCCGCGAATCGGGACGGTTGGGAAGCTGCAGATGTATGCCTTGTTAAAGACAACACTCTTTTCTGCAAAGGCATTGAGTGCAGGACAATAACCCTTACCCCCAAATACCTCTAAATTGTCTCGTCTGAATGTATCTGAAATAATGTGAATGATGTTCATAGTTTTCCTCTTTGATATTTATGTTTTAGATTATACCGTATATTCGCTTTCTTGTGGTGATATTTCCTTTTCTCTATCAGCTATTTGCACGACTGCAGGTAGTAAACCGTATATCCCCCAGAAAGGTACACCGATCGCATCACCGTTAAGCAAGTTGTTCACAACGAAATGTACCATCAATGAAATTTCTGCTGCCATGAGGCCAATAATAATTGACCGGTAAAACCCATCATCAATTCGTTTGATAGCACGAAATCCGTATATAAGAAAAGCGAGATTAAGCCATAGCCAAACGACTAAACCGATACTACCGAGTTCTGCCATAACTTGAAGGTATTCACTGTGTGCACCTAACTGAAACTGAGCAATATAGCTGCCGACAAGCGCAACATCCTCCTCATATAGCATTCCAAATGCACCATAACCCTTTCCTAAAATTGGACTGTCAAGGAACATTGAGAACGATTGTCCCCAACGTAACAAGCGTGCTCGATTGGAAGCGTAGTCTAAATCCACCGTCGTTGAAATCCTATCCAAAACTGCACTATACACACCCGGTAAACTCAAACATATCAGTAAGATTGCACCTGCAGCCCCTACGAATAGTACCTTTTTATGTGTAAAACCTTTACCCAACTGCAACAACATGAATCCAACGGCAACAATAACTGACAACCATACCCCGCGTGAGAAACACATGGTTAGACCCACACTGAAGCATAGAAACCATCCGACCCACATGACGCGGTCATATTTTTGATTATCAAATAGCAAGCGACTCAGACAGATTAGGAAAAAAACAGCAGTAAATGACCCGTAAACAGAATAATTCGTGAAGGGTGAACTCCTATACGCACTTGTCCACTGCCATTCGTCAATATGGTAAAACAGCACGATAACTGTCCAAATAACTGCTATTGCTGCACTTGGAAATGAAGCTATAAATAGGTGTTTCAGACTCTGACGATGTTGGACTAAATCAAAAACGACTAAGCTGAACAGGACATAAGTAGAATACCTGATTGCACCTTTCAATGTTCCAAATAGGTCAGGTGTGTTAATTGCAGATAGGAACGTAACGAAGATAAATAAACACAGAGGCAAAAGAAATGGAAAGGTAGGCTTGTGTTGCTGTTTACCAAGTGCAAAATCCAAAATCTTCTTAAGCAAATAGACTGCACAAAGCATCCCTAACAACGGTTCGGTAGGTGTCTGTATTTCAAGTAGATTGGGTATAATATAACGAAAGGAAAACGGTAGGCAGATTAACAACAAATAAGTTGCCATATCCATACCGATAAAAACAAAGGCACCGGTTGCAGCTAATAGGCACAGAACAGTAAGCGGTGTTTCAGAAAAGTAGCCAACGATTGTCCCTAACACAATGCAAACTATAAAGGGTAAAATACGGTATGCTTGCTTAAAGGACATGCTTAATACGGATTAGAACTGGGTTCTAACTCCCATTCCAATCGCGGTTCCGTCTAAAATAATATTTAAAGGAACGGTGCCTTTAGTTTCAACGGTTTTTAAAATCCTTTTTAATTCAAAGGAGACATAAGCGTTATTCCCTATTTTTGCTTGTGTGTTTGTCTGTGATTGCCATTGAAATAACTCAATACCTACTATAACGTAACCTGTTGAACTAATAGTACTATTTGAGAGCACGATACCTTGTTCTTTAAGTATTTCAACAACATTCCCATGAAAACTCGCTCTCAAGAAACCGAATCCGACTCCCAAATAGACAGGGATATATTGATTTAGCAGGATGGGACGATACAAGAGTTGGTAAGACAAAGGGACAAGTGTTGTCGTTAGTGTTAAAGAGTTTTGTTCCGCGGTTTGAAGTTCTGTACGCCAATACCCAATTTCTAACCGAGAATCAAGTTCAGGTCTGTGTTGAAAGACTGCTGAAAGTGTTGGCATAAGTGCTACAGGCGGATTTGTTACACCAACATTCTGAAGAAAATTAGTAAGATCACCTAACTCTGGTTTATAAGAATAGAGTGCGAATTGCAAGGATGAGTTCTGTATGTTGTGATCCCAGAAATTGTTGCCGATGGTAGATGGGTTTTTCATTTGTGCATCAGCAACATCGGCAATTGTGGGTATAGAAATGAAATAAAAAATGATTAATAGGCATATAAAATACCTATTGTGTTGATTCATTTTATAGACCATCTATTTCTTCTCTGTTACATTTTTATATCATAAAAAATTTAGGATGCCCGAATAAGGACATCCTAACTATAATAGACAGAAAAATAAAGGTAATACATTAATTGAAGCTTACATCATTGAGCCAGTTGGGTTAAGAATGACCTCAACGCGGCGATTCATTGCTCTTCCAGCAGAGTTATTCTGCGGTGCTACCGGATCAGTATGAGCTTTTCCTACGGCTTTTATCCTTGCTGCATCTATACCTTTATCTTTCAGGTATTTCGCTGCAGCGTTTGCTCTTGATTGAGACAGATCCCAATTGCTCTTGTGTGAACCACTTAGTACTGGTGTTCCATCAGCATGTCCGACAACAAGTACTGTTGCTTCTGGATTTTCCATGATCTGTCCGACAATGCCATCCAGCATTTCCATGCCTTCTTTAGACAACCTAGTGTGGCCACTGGCAAAATTAACGGTAACCAAGAGTGTAGGTTTATTTGCAACTTCAGCTTTGAGTTCTGAGATGTCCGCTATAATAGAGGCGATTTGTGCCATGACTTTTTTCAAATCAATGTCTTGTGTCTTCAGTGCATTTGCTAGATTCACCAAATCTTTCTTTAACTTGGCATCTTCTGCTTTTGCAAATTCGTTTGATTTGTTACCTTGAGTTTCAATATCTTTTGATAGGGCTGCTCGTAGTTTTGCGTCATTTTCTTTTGCTTTCTGGTCAGCAGCAGCGATAGTATCGGCATCTCCTTGTTGTGAAGCAGCAATAGCCTCGTCTTTTCCCTTAGAGATTGCCTCCATCGTCGATTTGTTGTTCTGATCAACCTTTCCTTCAAGTTTAGTAATTTTTGTATTTACTTCTGTATTGGATTGGTTAATCTCCGCAACGTGTTGATTTTTCCACATTTCAAACTCTTTTTCATCTAACTTACCGCAACCTATAGCGATAATACAAATGACCAAAAGAGATGTAATGGTAAATATTCCTCTGATATTCATGGAATTCCTCCAAAAAATTGATGGGTAAACTGAGTGTTCAAATTATTTCACAATATCTGCGTCATAATAGTTTAACACAATTTAGGATTTAATTCAAAAAAAATTGTTTTTGTATCACTATTACATTTAGCAGGACTTAAGCAGTCTCAAAGAATATCGATGGATTTGAGAGTTGAAATCGCATATAATCATCCAATAAACTTTTTTAAGTTCATAAATTGATTTGCCAATACCAGTGACTTGTTTGATCATATGATTCGGAAAGTGTAAATGTAATGATAATGAAATAGTATAACACAAATCTATATAGTGCGTAAGTCCTGTTTAGTTAACGCCCTCAAAATTTTAGTACCCTCCCAGTTTTTAGATTCCGACTAAATCCTTACCTATACAGGCGTGAGAACGAATTTGGATTTGAAGCAAAAACTAAAATAGTAGAGTTGTAGAGTTGTAGCGTAATTTTTTGATGTAGTATTCGGTTTTTGAGGGTAGCCTCTAAAAACACAATTCTTAGGATTATCTTTTGAGCTTGGGTTAAGATTGGTGAATATATATTAACGACTTGTGCCAGTTAACCCATTGTTTTCAAAGTTTTTACATATATTAGGTTTATAATGCACACATATCGTCCCTACCAAATCAACGCCAAATGCGCCAAATCAACGGTATGAATGCCATTTAGGCATTCCCCGTATGGCATTTGTCGGGACTAAAGAGGATGTACTATGACGTTTTTCTATAAACATATCGTCCCTACCAAATCAACGCCAAATGCGCCAAATCAACGGTATGAATGCCATTTAGGCATTCCCCGTATGGCATTTGTCGGGACTGAAGATCGTTTCAAACTATGAAGGACACCTGCAAAACGTCATGCTTATGTGAAACAATGGTTAACATATAGTTATTTAGCACAACTCGTTATATCAGCAATCTGACAGAATAATTTATATGCACAATCTGCCAGAATGTGCTACAACTACACACACAATCTGGAAGAATGTGCTACTACTACCCGCACAATTTGGAAGAATGTGCTACAACTAACCGCACAATCTGACAGAATGTGCTACAACTAACCGCACAATCTGACAGAATGTGCTACAACTACCCAGACAATCTGGAAGAATGTCTATTATTGGCGAAGGTATTGTTAAACATGAACATCGCTTTTTAGTACCGTAGGGACGATATGTTTATAGAAAACGAATACCCTCCCCAGTTCTTTAGTTCCGCCAAATGCCAAACGCGCATTTGGCGTTGATTTGGTAGAGACGATATGTTTATACTTCTATGTCGTTCCTACGGAACTCAATTGGGGTAGAAAGCATTTTCTATAAACATATCGTTCCTACGGAACTAAAGACATGGTCAAGATGGTCAATACCTTCGCCATTTTTGAGTGCTTCAGTTGAATGAGTATATAGTGTTGTTCTACCAATGCTTTGTGATATTGTTAGGATTACATAAATAAAAATAACTTCAGGTTTTCGTTGAAGTATTTTTTATTATCATAGCGTCTAATTTGACGATAGAATCTGACAGAATAATTTATATGCACAATCTGGAAGAATGTGCTACAACTGACCACACAATCTGGATGAAGATTAATTTATTAATCGGGTAATAAATATTTTTCAGATGGTAGGCGGGGAATGCCTAAATGGCATTCCCCGCCTACCGTGGCCGGATTAGTAGAATTACCCAAAGTATTTTTTAATCTTCATGAAGATTGTGCGGTCAGTTGTAGCACATTCTTCCAGAATGTCTATTATTGGCGAAGGTATTGGATGGCATTACATAATATTAACGACATAGCAAAATACTATCAAAAATATTGAAAACTGAATAATCCTGCTGTTCATAGAAAATTGTTGACAATAAATATCAACTTTTATACAATTCCAATTATGACATGTGTAAACCCTTATTGAACGAAGGTAATATCTTCTAAGGAGGCTTTTTCATGGCGGAACGAATTAAAATGGGATTGGTCGGATGTGGAGGAATGTCCGGTGCCCACATGAATGGGTATCGTGAGTTGTGGTCAAAAGAGTTGAGAGAATATGAGATAATCGCCGCATGTGATATTGAAAAAGGAAGAGCGGAACAACGAGCAAATCAGGCGTATGAGTTTCAAGGAGGTACAAAACCTGCAGTATATACAGACCTTGATGAGATGCTTGATAAACATCCTGATTTAGATTGTGTTGATATATGCGCCTTGCATAGCGCGCATCATGTTCTTGCTGTACCAGCATTGGAAGCAGGGAAGCATGTTATTATTGAAAAACCGTTTGGTGTAACAATGCGTGCATGCAAACTGATGATGGAAGCGGCAGAACGTAATAATAAAATTATTTCTGTTGCTGAAAACTATCGTTTAGCGAGGATTCAACGCACCCGCAGTTGGGTGATTGCACAAGGACGTATAGGTGATCCCCGTATGTTCTTTTGGATTGAAGTGGGTGAAGCCCTGGGTAAATGGGGTTGGCGAAACTTTAAGATGGATGCTGGTGGTGGATGGGCATTAGACGGTGGTGTACATTTTACGGATTTGATGCGATATATCCTCGGTTTAGAAGCTGAAGAAGTATATGCAATCAATAAGGCTTATGAACCCTACCGTTACGATAATGCTGGTGCCCGTGAAGGTGGTTATTCAGTCGATGTTGAAGACGCAATGATAGCAACCATCAAGTTTGAACAGGGTGTAACAGCTCAATGGACTTGGGTCGGTTCTGCTCCCGCACACGGTTTTGGTCAACACACAATCTATGGAAGTGAAGGTGCTCTTGATTGGGGAAGAGGATTAATTCCTCGTGGTGGTGAAGCGATTTCTAATGACGATCTGATGAAAGAATTTACTGACAGTCTCACCGATGAGGAGAAGGAATACTACAACCCTGCTGGTATTGGTGACACAGTAGCGATTGAGTTGAAATATTTTGCGGATGCAATAAAAACTGGTGGTAAACCTGAAGTAGATGCGGTTGAAGGCATGCGTTCCGAAGCGATCTGTATGGCTGCCTATGAATCTGGTTATTGGGGTCGTCCTGTTACAATTGCAGAAATAGAAAACTGTGAACTTGAAGGATACCAAAAGGAAATTAACGATCACTTAGGAATAAGTGATTAGAAAAAAGAAAACAATAAGGGTGGAATATCTGTCATATTAGATTAAACCGATTTTAAACATGAATGGTTCAATTAAGCATTTTTCGGTATTAATCCTTTTATCATAAATGTTCTCACCCTTAAATTGTTTAATATAAAAATAAGAAATTCATTCTGAGTAAATTTCTCTAAACAAAAATTATGCCAAAACCAACCGATATACGAATACTTGATGTCCAATATGATTTTGAAGAACACCAATACCGGACTCCCCTAAAGTTTGGTGGAGTCCCTACAGATCACTGTGTACTTTTTAATGTTCGCATACATGTGCAAACATTAAATGGTTACGAAGCTGAGGGTAAAGGTTCTATGCCTCTTGGAAATGTTTGGGCATTTCCACCTCGCTATGTGCCGTTTGACCAGAGTCTTTCTGCGATGATAACTCTTGCTGAAAAAGCAGTAGACGTCACATCTAAATGCAGCCTAACAGCACATCCGCTTGAATTCTCAGAGATACTTGAACCTCAATTCTTACAAATTGCAGATGAAATATCTCAATCAATGGAACTATTAACACCCATTCCTAAACTGTGTACTGTCGTTACAACAAGTCCGATTGATGCCGCTATTCACGATGCGTTTGGTAAAGCAAATGGCATAAATAGTTATAATGGATTGGATGAAGACTATGTTCAGAAGGACTTATCACATTTCTTAGATGGACAGTTTGCAGGAAAATACCTTGATCAGTATACATCTCGCCATCCAAAACCTAATATCCCGATCTATCACCTGATTGGTGCATTAGATCCTCTCACAGATGCGGATATCTCTGAACGACTAAATGATGGCTTACCGGAAACTCTTCCCGAATGGATCATCGCTGATGGGTTGACTCATTTGAAGATAAAACTAAACGGAGATAATCTTGAATGGGATGTATCCCGTGTTCTGGATATAGACAGGATAACGGCAGAAACACAGGCATGGAGAGGGTTCAATACATGGTATTACTCGGCTGATTTCAATGAGACATGTCAGAATGTTGATTACCTTTTGGAGTTTCTTCATCGTATTCAGGAAGAAGAACCTAAAGCATTTAACCGCCTGGCATACATTGAGCAACCTACGGATCGCAACCTTGAAGCACACCCAGAAAATAAGATGCACAAAGCAGCGGCGATAAAGCCAGTTGTCATTGATGAATCACTCACTGATTATGAGACGTTGCTATTAGCACGCGATCAGGGTTATTCTGGAGTTGCGTTAAAAGCGTGTAAGGGTCAATCCCAGGCATTGCTGATGGGTGCGGTTGCGCAAGAATTTGATATGTTCCTTGCTGTGCAAGATTTAACCTGTCCAGGAGCTTCGTTTTTGCATTCTGCGGGACTTGCTGCGCGTATTCATGGCGTTACTGCTATTGAAGGCAATGCACGTCAATTTTGTCCAAGTGCAAATGATGGTTGGCGGGATGCATATCCTGAAATTTTCAACATTACAGATGGTACTGTAGGAACACAAATCCTTACTGCTCCTGGACTTGGTTACTGATGTTCTGTATATCAGTATCCTCATTATGAACAGAAATGTTGGTAACTACATTTCGTTGGTCTGGATGTCGTACCGGAAAATCCTTTATAGTTAAATTGATTAAATCCTTCACAACCGACTTAATATTATCAAAAGGAATACATTCCAGTACAATGATTGCTGAATGTTTGGACGGTGCAACAATAAAATCCAAACCATAGCAGATTCCTATGTGCATTAACTCAGGTTCAATGTTGATTTTTATCTGTCTACGTTCATGTTCTGTAATGAAATAACTATCTACGATGAAAAGGGTGTGAATCCATGCTTCTCTTTCTTCAATGATTTTCATAATACTACACGGTTGTAAGAACTAATGAAGATTAATTTATTAATTCGGTAATAAATAATTCTCACACGGTATGTGTGCTATGTAAACGTGCTGTTGTAACTAGATGTACCAGCGCGCTTACAAAGCACCAAATCAAGAAATCAACGGTATGAATGCCTTTTGGCATTCCCCGCCTACCAGGATGGATTAGATAGAATTACCTAATTTATTTATTAAACTTCATAATGCTTCTATTTAGCATTTTGAAGTTTTCTAAATAAGTCTCCAAAAATAGCATCACGGTTGACGCTGGCTGCAGTACGGATAAAATGTCTACTGTTGTCAAAACTCCAAGCTGGATAATCTGTTAGAATTGGACTATGGACTAATTCTGTAGGAACCCAACTGCTATTGATGAGATACGCTGTTGCGGAAATATCCCAGATAACTTTTGACCAAGCGAAGTGGTCTTTCTGATAGTCCTTGAAGATCTTAACGAGATAATCACCAATTTTCCCATTCCCTTGTACATAACATTCCATTTCTGATACTGTTGTAAGTAGGTGTGATACCACACCGCGTGCAGGTAGATGGACTAAAGGCACTCCAGAGTTGAAAACCACTCTTGCTGCATGTATATCTTGTGCAAGATTAAATTCTCGTGTATGAGACCAATATAAAGGGTTACCACCAAGCCATACTACGACTATATTCTTGATTATATCGGGTTCAATCAAGATAGCTGAAGCAACATTTGTTATTGCACCAATTGCTACTACATAGAGTGGTGTTTTAGTAGATGTTGTTGCTCGTTCAATCATATCACGTGTTGCATGACTTTGTTGTGGTGTATTACCATCCGTTAAGAAAGCCTGAGAACCTTTGTAGGCAAATCCATCCGATTTGACATCAAGATAATCCAATAGTCTAATAATTTCATCGTAACTTTTTTCCATACCATCCGCAGGGTTAGAAGAACGGTTGTTATGGAAAGGGGCAGCATAAATTGCTTCAAGGTTAAGATTTTCAGGTGAGAGAATAGCGTGTACTACTGCAAACTGGTCGTCAATTTCATTGTATGTGTCTGTATCAAGGACCATACGTACACGTCCTTCAGGAGGCTGCAGCATCTCTAAACGTCTTGATTCTGGTAGGATCGGGAAACTCATAAGTATTGATACCTTCAAGTCTAAGTTTTCTAATTATTTTTCACATATTGTAGCATATATTTAACGTAAATTGTCAAGAAAATTGAGTTAGATTTATGGAAAGTCTTTGACAAGAAATAAGTGACAATATTGATATTAGAAATACGGTGTTGCTAATACAACAAACGTTTTTTTACTATGATGTTTCTATAACAAACTGAATAATATCAGGAGTTGATAACGGATGTGAATTAATGTAATAATATGTGTGAAAAATATATAATGATATTGAGACTCATTTAAAACATTATTTATATTATTTGAGTCTCATTATCATTTTATATTTGATATTGAGACTCTGTATTATTTCAACTTCATGATATTTAGTTTCAGTATCATGTAATTCACAATATATCTTCATTTACTGTATTTCCTATCACACAAGCTTTACAAGATGGGGTTATTCAGTTTTCAATATTTTTGATAATATATTGCTATGTCGTTAATTTTATGTGATACCATCTTGTCCAGTTCTTTAGTCCCGTAGGCACGATATGTTTATAAAAAATGTTTTCTACCCCAATAGAGTTCCGTAGGAACGACATAGAAGAAGAAACATATCGTCCCTACGGAACTAAAGAGCGATGTTCATGTTTCAATAAACTAAAATTGATGTATAAAGTTCGGTTAGGAAAATGAACCTGGGTATTAACTTTCAGTAAATCTGAATATCAGAAAACTCTTAAAATTGAATATCCCTGACCCCATCCCAGTAGGCGTGCTTTGTAAGTGCGCCGATAAACACAGGATTGGCAACGACGCGCTTACAAAGCACCAAATCAAGAAATCAACGGTATGAATGCCTTTTGGCATTCCCCGGGTATGAATGCGCGTATGGCATTCCCCGCCTGCAGGGGAGTTCGGGGTGAGTGCGGGGCGCGCTTATAAAGCACCAAATCAACGGTATGAATGCGCGTATGGCATTCCCCGCCTGCAGGGGAGTTCGGGGTGAGTGCTGGGCGCGCTTACAAAGCACGCCTGCAGTGAGTTCCTGAGAGTGCTGGGCGCGCTTACAAAGCACGCCTGCAGTTAGGGGCGCGCTTACAAAGCACGCCTGCAATTGGGGTTCAGTTGGGTGGCGCGCTTACAAAGCACGCCTGCAATTGGGGTTCAGTTGGGTGGCGCGCTTACAAAGCACCAAATCAACGGTATGAATGCGCGTATGGCATTCCCCGCCTGCAGGGGAGTGCAGTTGGGTGGCGCGCTTACAAAGCACCAAATCAACGGTATGAATGCGCGTATGGCATTCCCCGCCTGCAGGGGAGTGCAGTTGGGTGGCGCGCTTACAAAGCACCAAATCAACGGTATGAATGCGCGTATGGCATTCCCCGCCTGCAGGGGAGTGCAGTTGGTAGGCGCGCTTACAAAGCACCAAATCAACGGTATGAATGCGCGTATGGCATTCCCCGCCTGCAGGGGAGTGCGGGAGAGTGCGTGGCGCGCTTACAAAGCACCAAATCAACGGTATGAATGCGCGTATGGCATTCCCCGCCTGCAGGGGAGTGCGGGTGAGTGCGGGGCGCGCTTACTAAGCACCAAATCAACGGTATGAATGCGCGTATGGCATTCCCCGCCTGCAGGGGAGTGCGGGAGAGTGCGTGGCGCGCTTACAAAGCACCAAATCAACGGTATGAATGCGCGTATGGCATTCCCCGCCTGCAGGGGAGTGCGGGTGAGTGCGGGGCGCGCTTACTAAGCACCAAATCAACGGTATGAATGCGCGTATGGCATTCCCCGCCTGCAGGTGAGTTCGGGGTGAGTGCTGGGCGCGCTTACAAAGCACGCCTGCAGTTGAGTTCGTGTGAGTGCTGGGCACGCTTACTAAGCACCAAATCAAGAAATCAAGAAATCAACGGTATGAATGCCATTTAGGCATTCACCGCCTACCGTTTTTGCGTAAGTCCTGTCATGTAATTCACAATATATCTTCATTTACTGTATTTCCTATCTCACATACTTTACAAGATGTATTTCTTTCATAATCTATGAATTCATGCTAAAATAAAATCATGAAAGTCTATAGTATATTTCTGATTTTATGTGCTTTATTATTTACAAGTTGTGGCATACTGGGAACAAAACCAGTTGAACCGCAACCCCCAATTACACCTGTTGACGCGCTTGGGACACTATATTCTGAAATAGAGGGTGTTCTGCAAGACTCACTTTTTTCAAACGCAAGTATTGGTATTAAGGTAGTTGAAGTGGAAACAGACGAGGTGATATACGAAAGGAATGCAAAGAAATTGCACCATCCTGCTTCCACCACAAAACTCTTTACTGCAGCTACTGCATTGACGAAACTTGGATCAGATTTTAGGTTCACAACTACGTTATATACAGATGCAGATGCAGATGCGAAAGTAATTAACAACATCTATCTTAAAGGTAGTGGTGATCCGATTCTTATGGCAGCAGATGTTGAGAATTTAGCATTAAAAGTGGTAGAATCTGGTATCTCGTCCATTGATGGAAAGATTATCGTGGATGAGTCGTATTTTGACTCGGTTCGTGAAGGTCCAGGGTGGATGTGGGATGACCGTCCGTATTGGATAAGTGCATTGAGTATACGAAATCTTGAACCAGAATCAAGCACTGGTAGTAGAGCAATTGCATGTGGGCAGCTTCTGAAGAAAACACTGAAACAGCAAGGTGTTAAGATAGCAGGTCAAGTAATCATAGGAATTGTTCCTTCTGATTCACGTATCATTGCTATCCATGAATCACCTCCGCTTGCAGATATTATAACGTTGATGAATAAACCGAGTGACAATTGGATTGCTGAGATGCTTTTCAAGACACTTGGTGCTGTAGTGAAGGGTGAACCGGGGTCTTGGCAAAAGGGTAGAGAAACAATCAGTGCGTATTTAAGAGAGACTGTGGGAGAGCTTTTTCCACATCGTTTTGTAGATGGTTCTGGTCTTTCAAGATATAATCTTGTCAGTGCAGAATTACTTACACAGTTACTCGTAAGTATGTATCACAATTTTGAGTTGATGCCGGAATTTACGTCATCCCTTCCGATCGCTGGCGTTGATGGCACATTGAGAAATCGGATGAGAGGGATGTATGCTGAAAAGACATTGCGTGCGAAAACGGGGACATTGAGTGGTGTTTCCACACTTGCTGGTTATACGCGTACAGTTGATGGAGAGGTGTTTGCGTTTGGTATTTTGATCAGTCATTATGTTGGCTCTGCAACGACTGCACGTGTGATTCAGGATAAGATTGGGAATTTATTGACTGAGTTTAATCGGTCTATGACAAAATAACAGTATGGAACATTTCTCAATACGGTATCTCAAATTAAGAAACATATTATATTAAATGTCGCTTGTCAATTAGATTGTATCATGTCAGGACTTGCGCAGTATTCTTGATTTAGTGGTTTTCTTGCTAAGTATTTATTATATGCAGGACTTACGCAGTTTTCATGAACCAATCAAGAATTAAGACGAAAACGATGTAATACCATTTTCATGTGATAATGTCTCATTAGCAGCGGAAATCTGGTAGGAGCGACCTCACGGTCGCGATCGGGAGGTCCCTCCTACCGAAGAGAGTAACCCCCTGCCAGTAAACAGTAGAATTCCTTAATGAGACAAGATTTATTTGAATTGGTATAATTTTCAGCATTTTTTAGGTTTCCGGCGCGCTTACAAAGCACCAAATCAAGAAATCAACGGTATGAATGCCTTTTGGCATTCCCCGGTTATGAATGCCATTAAGGCATTCCCCGTATGGCATTTGTCGGGACTGAAGATCGTTTCAAACTATGAAGTACACCTGCAAAACGTCATGTTTATGTGAAACAATGATTAACATATAGTTTTTTAGCACAACTTGTTATTTATTGTTGATGCTTCGGTTTGAAATCTGTCTATTAACCCGTGTTAGGAAACAACAGGAGATTCTATATGAGTAATCTAAATGGAAAGATTGCTTTAGTAACAGGAGCTGCGGGAGAGTTTGGTTTAGGTCGTGCTATTGCCGTTAGGTTAGCAAAAGATGGTGCTGATGTCGTCGTTAATGATGTTGCAGAAAAACCTTATAACTTAGATGAATCTGAATGGTTAGGGTTACAAGATGTTGTTATTGAAATAGAATCGCTTGGTAAACGCTCCTGCGGTTTTGTTGCAGATATTACAAATTCAAATGAAGTATCTGCCATGATAGAAAAAATAGTATCTAAGTTGGGTAGAATAGATATACTTGTTAATAATGCTGGATCTAAACCGGGCAAAGACCGAGTTCTTGCTGTTGACTTAGATGAAAAAGAATGGGATAGAGTCATAAGAATAAATGCTAAAGGTACATTTCTTTCCTCACAAGCTGTCGCTCGTCATTTTATAGAAAGAAAAATACAAGGTAAGATAATCAATATATCTTCTGTAGTGGGAAAAGAAGCTATGCCTAAATACGCTGCGTATAGTGCTTCAAAGTTCGCTATTATAGGACTCACTCAAGCACTTGCACTTGAACTTGCTCCTTATCAGATAAACGTCAATGCTGTCTGTCCAAGTTTAGTGGATACAGAACGGGTTACCCAGCTTGTTAATGCTCTAACAGAAGATGATGAACAGTTCAAAGATAAATATATGGAACTCATACAGAATAGATCCGGTTTAGTACCACTGGGTAGACTGGCAACAAGAACAGACGTTGCTAATATGGTATCATATCTGGCATCAGAACAATCAAACTTTCTAACAGGGTTAGCTATACCTGTAGCAGGTGGGTCAATGGTTCATTAGAAAGGAAAGAAAACTATCGATGTGAAAACAATACCTTCTCCATTTTTGAGTGCTTCAGTTGAATGAGTATATAGTGTTGATCTACCATTGCTCTGTGATATTGTTAGGATTACATAAATAAAAATAACTTCAGGTTTTCGTTGAAGTATTTTTATTTATCATAGCGTCTAATTTGACGATAGAATCTGACAGAATAATTTATATGCACAATCTGGAAGAATGTGCTACAACTGACCACACAATCTGGATGAAGATTAATTTTTTAATCGGGTAATAAATATTTTTCAGATGGTAGGCGTGGTTTGTAAGCGCGCTCTTGGGACTTGATGTGCCAGCGCGCTTACAAAGCACGCCTGCAGTTAGGGGCGCAGTTGAGGGGCGCGCTTACAAAGCACGCCTGCAGGTGGGGGGCGCGCTTACAAAGCACGCCTGCAGGTGGGGGGCGCGCTTACAAAGCACGCCTGCAGGTGGGGGGCGCGCTTACAAAGCACGCCTGCAGGTGGGGGGCGCGCTTACAAAGCACGCCCGCAGTTGGTGGCGCGCTTACAAAGCACGCCCGCAGTTGGTGGCGCGCTTACAAAGCACGCCCGCAGTTGGTGGCGCGCTTACAAAGCACGCCCGCAGTTGGTGGCGCGCTTACAAAGCACGCCTGCAGTCGGTGGCGCGCTTACAAAGCACGCCTGCAGTTGGTGGCGCGCTTACAAAGCACGCCCGCAGTTGGTGGCGCGCTTACAAAGCACGCCCGCAGTTGGTGGCGCGCTTACAAAGCACGCCCGCAGTTGGTGGCGCGCTTACAAAGCACGCCCGCAGTTGGTGGCGCGCTTACAAAGCACCAAATCAACGGTATGAATGCGCGTATGGCATTCCCCGCCTGCAGGTGGGTTCGTGTGAGTGCGGGGCGCGCTTACAAAGCACCAAATCAACGGTATGAATGCGCGTATGGCATTCCCCGCCTGCAGGGGAGCGCAGTTGGTAGGCGCGCTTACAAAGCACCAAATCAACGGTATGAATGCGCGTATGGCATTCCCCGCCTGCAGGTGAGTGCGGGTGAGTGCGGGGCGCGCTTACAAAGCACCAAATCAACGGTATGAATGCGCGTATGGCATTCCCCGCCTGCAGGGGAGCGCAGTTGGTAGGCGCGCTTACAAAGCACGCCTGCAGTTGGGTTCGTGTGAGTGCGGGTGAGTGCGGGTGAGTGCTGGGCGCGCTTACAAAGCACCAAATCAACGGTATGAATGCCATTTAGGCATTCCTCGCCTACCATCGGGGGCGCGCTTACAAAGCACGACTGCAGTTGGGTTCGTGTGAGTGCATGGCGCGCTTACAAAGCACGACTGCAGTTGGGGGCGCGCTTACAAAGCACGACTGCAGTTGGGGGCGCGCTTACAAAGCACGACTGCAGTTGAGGGCGCGCGGACAAAGCACGCATGCAGTTAGGGGCACAGTCGGGGTTGAAAACCCCTCCCACAAGAGGAAATGGTATTACTATTTTTCGTCAATCGTGGTTATTGCTAATTTGACGAAAGATGACTTTGATATATCTGCATTTGAAGTGGCGGTAACGATCAACATATATTTACCTGCAACAGCGATTTTATCTTTCGGGATTGTTATATCATAACTGCGCGATGTACCCGCTGGCAAAGTAGCTGTAAAGGGTCTGAGATTGGTCGGCATGTTGCCGGATGTAGCGAAGTTGATTTTGTCGTCCACATTTCCACTATTGGTCACGGTCATGGTGTAGGTAATATGATCTGCCTTTATGTGTTCAGGACTTGTATTGACGCTCGCCGTTAGGGATACACCATAGATGTCATTTTCTGATGTAGGACGGGTTAATACTTTGATTTCATCTTCGCTTATCGCTCTGTTATAGAGTCTGACATCATCAATCAAGCCTTGCCATGAACTTTGTGCATCCTTAACGCCTCTGCCGATGAGGAGCTTATCTACATTTGTGATGGTTCCTGATAAAGCATCACTCATAGACGAAGGTGTATCCAGTTTGCCGTTGATATAGAGTTTCATCTGTTCGTCGCTTTTCCAAGTAAATGCAAGGTGTTGCCATTCAGTCGTTTGCACGTTGGCGGAACTCTCATAAACAAAAGTTCCATTTTCTGTTGTGAACCCCACTTTGATGATGTTCCGCTGTTTGCTGCTTGTTCCTTCTTTATCATATCGGAAAGAGAATTTTTCATCTTTTCCATTAGGTGTTCTTGGTGAAATGAAACCTTTATCCGTTCCGATGCTATCAGATTTTATCCAAAGACATAGAGAAAAAGCGTTCAGCCCATTAATCAGATTTTTGGCATCCTGTATATTCACATGACTCTTATTGGGTTTCACTTTCAATGCACCACCGATTTTTCCGTGATTTATTGTTAATGCACAATCACCAGAAACTATGCCGTAGGTGTTATTATGACTGGCATCAAAGGCGACTCGTCCACCATCCTCATCAAAAGTCCAGTGTCCTACTAATGAGTCATCAGCATTCGTATTTTCCACCTCAATATCAATGATGTAATCCAGTTTGACATCTTTGAAAGAAATCCAGTGCTGTTTACCGCCGCCATAAACATCTTTGACAGTAAGTCTTGCGCCATTGCCTTTTGATACATAGTTGACGATGTCGTTTTCACCTTTCAATACACGACCATCGTGCATTTGCCAACCGCCTTTGGGATCTAACGTTAGCAGCTGCGCGTGGTGAAGTCCGTCCTTATCCTCAACTTCGTAATAAGCGTTCTTGTGTGTATCGGGATAACTGAAATGAGTTATTTTCTTAATGGTAGTTTTTTCGGTAGACACATGTTTTTCGCCATCTTTTTTTTCTGGGTTGAAATATGGGTGAACATCATACCATAAGGCTGCTGCATGCGAGATTTTGTGTTGGTTGGGACCGTAGGATAAGATGTAATGTCCACTCCTCCAGTCGTGTGGCAGTCCGAAACAGTGTCCGAGTTCATGCGCAAAAGCATTCCAGTTGAAGCAGTATCCGTAAGCATCAACCATCGCGCGTGTGCCGAAAGCCACACCACAAACCGATACGCCTTCAAAGTCAATGAAGGTCAATAAGATATGCTTCGGATTTTTGATTTTACTGACAGCAGCAGAAACGCGGTTTGTTTTGTTTTTATAGTATGCGGTATCTTTTTCCGCAATGATATGATGCACGATCGTTTTGCCGTCTTTATCTGTCTCGAGTTGAAATGTTTTATTCCCAAATCCGTAGTTTTCCATATTGTCAGCATAGAACTTTTGTGCTTTTTTCACCCGCTGATCAATCTGGTTGTCAATATCTTTTCGCGGGGGTCGGTCATTTGGTCGGATGTAGGTGACCTTGACATAGTATTCTTTCGGTTTATTCTCTTGTGCAAAACTGAGTTGTAGACAGGTTAATAGCGTCGTGAAAATCACTAAGATTCTTATGTATTTCATGGTATTTCTCCTTTCGTTTGTGCATCTTCTGGGCAAAATAATAGTTTATGCTATAAACAATGTAACATATTTTAGAGAAATCATGCAAAAGAATAATAAGGATTTCGCGGGTTGGTTTGCGGTATCGCGGATTACGCGGATTACGCGGAAGACGCGGATAATATCCCTGCGTTGGTAGGAGCGACCTCTAAATCAGGAAATCAACGGTAAGAATGCCTTTTGGCATTCCCAGGGTCAAGACCGTGAATGAATACAGTCGTGCCCGGTAAATCAACGGTATGAATGCCATTTAGGCATTCCCCGGGTCGCTCCTACCAGGGGCACCCAACACAGTCGTTGTTTGAAACCCCTCCCACAAGCGGGTCTTGTCCTCTTTTCTGAACCAGGATTTTCAGGATTAGCAGATTTCCAGGATTTACCGCATCCAGGGTTTCTGCTGATGGCAAGTGTATCTTCGGAATTGAACTTATAGGTGTCAACTTTAGAATTATTGTTTGCATTTTCTCTTGTGGGAGGGGTTTGAAACCCCGATTTGAGTGGAAATGCACTAAAAAATCGGGGTTTCAAACCCCTCCCACAAGAGGTTAAAATCCTTAAGTTGACACCTATAGCTATCTTTGGAATTTAACGCAACTGCTTCAGACTCTAATTCTGATAATCCGATAATCCTGTAAATCCTGGTTCAGACAGACATTCGGTGTTTGTAAGCATGCCTGCAAGAGGGCGCGCTTAGAATGCACCAAATCAACGGTATGAATGCTATAAAGCATTCCCCGCCTGCATTTATGTAATGTGCGCGCGTACAAGAGGAGTTCAATTTGGATTTCGTCGGGATCGGTGTCGCTGAGGGGGACTCCTTTGAATGCGAGTTCACGGGTGATGGGTCCGCGGTTCTCTATGCCAATACGTGGCGATTCTGTCAGATAACTGACAGGAAGATTGAATTTCTGTGATGTTTCTTTGCCGTCATTGTCCCAGTAGTAGCAGGCGGCGGTGAGGCTACGAGGGGCGTTGTCTGCGAACACTTGCGTCCATTTTTCGTTGGATGCATCAAGGTCGTAGAAGACGGTGGATGTGAGTGTGATGTTGCAACGTTCGTTGGTTGCGGCGGCAGGGAGTCTATATCGGCTTGCTTTGATGCCGGGGAGGAACGCGAGGTTCTGGTTGATGTTGAGGCTGAGGTCGGTGAAGATTGTAGCGATGCCTTCTTCCTCCAGACATCCGCCCTAGTTGGGATAGAAGGTGCCGAGGTCTGCGTCTGCGGGTAGCGGGTGGTTCGCGGTGTCGGTGCTGGTGAGTGCTATTTCCAGTTATCCGGGTGTAGTTGATGCGGTGAGTTCGGTTGCAGTGGAGATGGTTTTTTTGAATGCGGTTGTTGCGTAGAATTCGGTATCGGGTATGTAGGTGGCTATGGGTGTGCCGCTGTTGATGATAACCCGCCAGAATTCGTCCATTTTTTGCGTGTAGAGTTGCATTTCGTTGATCCCGCTACTTGCCCCTCCTGTCCTTGCTGATCGCGTGTGTCTGAGCGTCTTCCATCTATCTTCTCGCTTGTCTGAAGTTCGGATTGCAGGTCTAAATCCAGTGCGGTGAACGGAAATCGGTTCTGGACGAATTTTGTGAGTGTGTCGTTGTCTGTTTGTCTGGCGATGGCGAACCATGAGTTGTCGCTGTATCTTGGATTTATCATTGTTTTGTTATCCTTGTGTGTTTGTGTTGTAAGTAGTATATCTTATGGTGTGTGTGTTTGGGGGGAATTTTGGGGTGGAGAACAATAGATATACAATAGATATGGGGTGGCTTTGTGGTTGAATCGCGGATTACGCGGGTTACACGGATTTCGCGGATGAGACCTCTACATCAACATTTATCGCGTAGGATAGGCGTTTTCTAAGGAATAGGATCTATTGCAGGTGTCTTCTCCGCGTTCATCTGTGTAATCCGAGTAATCCGCGATTCCGTACGCACACCCTGCGTTGGTAGGAGGGACCCGGGGAATGCCATACGCGCATTCATACCGTTGATTTGCTGGTCGCGACCGTTTTCATTCACAGTCGTGACCATGATGTCGTTCCTACCGAAAAGATCGGGGTTACAAACCCCGCCCACAAAAAACTCAAGTGACAATTGAATGCCTCTTAGTCAATTGTGCAAAAGTATTGACAGATTAGGATGTATGTGGTACCATATGAAACAACAATTTTTTTGATTACAAGGATGTTTCATAATGGCAAAACAGATAGCACTATTCAATCATAAAGGTGGAGTCGGTAAAACAACAACAACTTTTAATCTTGGTTGGATGCTGGCAGAAAAAGGGAAAAAGGTCATTATCGTTGACTGTGACCCGCAGTGCAATCTCACGGGAATGGTGCTTGGGTTTAAGGGTAGCGATGATTTTGCGTCAATGTATGCATCCGATGGTGTAACCAATATCAGAGATGGATTGGCACCCGCTTTTGAATCACAACCTGTGAACATTGCACCTGTAAAATGTGTATCAATTGATGAACAACCGAACATGCACCTCTTGCCGGGACACATCGGTCTGGCAGAATATGAAGTTACGTTGGGAATTGCTCAGGCACTAACAGGTTCACTGATAACGCTTCAGAATTTACCGGGGTCCTTGAATTATCTATTTAACAAAACCGCAGAAAAGTATGATGCTGATTATATTTTGATAGATATGAGTCCGAGTTTGGGACCGATCAATCAAAATTTATTGACGACAAGTGACTATTTTATTGTTCCGATGTTTCCAGATTACTTCTCAGCGATGGCGACAGAGAGTCTCGCTTCAATCTTACCCAAATGGTCAGCGTGGGCAGAAAACGCTAAGACATTGGACATACTCAAAGATGCGATATATCCTTTTCCAGGCAAACACCCTAAATTTCTTGGAACGATAATTCAGAATTATAACATCAGGAAAGGAAAACCTGCTGCTGCTTTTAATCAATGGATTCATGAGATACAAAAAGGTGTCCAAACAAAACTTATGCCTGCGTTAGGTGATAGCAATATGCTCCTACCGGATGAAATCTATTATGAGGCGAGTATGATTGGATCTGATGTAAAGCAGATACCTCTTTTTTTTGACGGCATTGCAAGCCAGCCGATTCTCCAATTACCTAATTTCAATACGCTTATTCCGCTTTCCCAAAAATATAACGTTCCGATATTTAATTTAACCGATGCACAGCTTGAAAAAGAAGGGAACGTCCTTGAAAATATGAAAAAATCTATGAAGAAGTTTCGTGTTTTATTTTCTGATGGGGCAGATCGGATAATAACTCTTACCGACAATGCTTAATCCTATAGAACAATTTCGGGAGAATATAACACGAATACGTGATCTCGGTGGTGTGTATACAACTTTTAGTAATGTTACGACTGCTGTAGTTGATTTAACGGATTTGTTACGCGCACAAATCGTCATGATTGTGAGTGCACATGACCTTTATGTCCACGAGATCACAAGAGCGGGTATGTTGGAAATCTACAATGGAAACCGACCACAAACGGATTCTTTTTTACGATTTCAGGTAACTTTAGGTACAGCAATAGATGGTATTGCCAACCCCACTGTAAGCGATTGGCTTGATATAGAAATCCGAGAAAGACATAGTCACTTATCATTTCAGGTTTCGTCATGTGAGTTGTGGCCGTCTGTAGCGCGAGAACTTCACATTGATGTTCAAGATGTAAAAAATCGGGTGCGTGCAATCGTCAAGCGCCGCAACCAAATTGTCCATGAGGCTGATTTAGATCCCACCTACCCAGGCACTATTATCAGAAGATCAATCACTCCTGCAGACGTAACAAGCACAGTTGATTTTATCCAAGATGTTTGCGAAGCAATTGACACCATTTCCAGTCAAACCTAAAATATTTTACACCGTTGATTTGTAAATCTTGGTTCAGACAGAATTGCGGATAACACGGATTACGCGGATAAGACCTCTTGGTAGGAGCGTTTTCAATCACAGTCGCGACCGGGAGGTCGCTCCTACCATTTCATTCACAGTCGCGACCGGGAGGTCGCTCCTACCAACACATTCACAGTCGCGACCGGGAGGTCGCTCCTACCATTTCATTCACAGTCGCGACCGGGAGGTCGCTCCTACCAACACATTCACAGTCGCGACCGGGAGGTCGCTCCTACCAACACATTCACAGTCGCGACCGAGAGGTCGCTCCTACCAATTCATTCACAGTCGCAACCGAGAGGTCGCTCCTACCAACACATTCACAGTCGCGACCGGGAGGTCGCTCCTACCAATTCATTCACAGTCGCGACCGGGAGGTCGCTCCTACCAACACATTCACAGTCGCGACCGGGAGGTCGCTCCTACCAACACATTCACAGTCGCGACCGGGAGGTCGCTCCTACCAACACATTCACAGTCGCGACCGGGAGGTCGCTCCTACCAACACATTCACAGTCGCGACCGGGAGGTCGCTCCTACCAACACATTCACAGTCGCGACCGGGAGGTCGCTCCTACCAACACATTCACAGTCGCGACCGGGAGGTCGCTCCTACCAACGTGTATCCCCTCTTGTGGGAGGTGTTTTCAACCCCGACCTTTTACGCGGCTTTGGGCACAGAATCACGGATTGCGCGGAAGAACGCGGAAAAGATCCCCATCAACATTTATCGCGTAGGATAGGCATTTTCTAAGGAATAGGATCTATTGCAGATGTCTTCTCCGCGAACTCCGTGTAATCCGCGATTGTGAAATCGGGGTTGTTATCGTTTGTTTTTGATGCTTCCCCATGTGGTTGTGAGCTTGGCTTTTGGGTCTACGGGAAAACTGGAATCGCCGAAGTATTCGATTTCGCCAATTTGAAAGTATGCGCCAGTCGGGTGCAATGGGGTTTCAAAAGTAACAAACCGAAAAAAACGATATCCGGTTTTTGGCTCGTCGTAATCATCGCCTGCATCAAAACGGACGACTTGAAGTCGCTCATTCCAAAAACTATCGCCGTCGTGCGCAAAGATGGTCGTAAAATTATCACCGTCGTTTGACCCCTGAATTTCCCATACTGAAGGGTCTCTCCCGGGATAATCGTTTGCTGAAGATACGGTGAAATGTGTCAATAAGTATGCGTCTTCAAACTCAGCCGTCACGTGTAAACCGTCTTCTGGAACGCCGTTTGCAGGTCCGCAGCACCATTTGTCGTTGCTGGGACCAAGTCGGTTATCAAAGACGTTAAATGCGGATTCCCCGCCCCCGAATCCGGGTTCGTCGTTGGCTGTGAAAATGGCGTTGTATCCTTCATCTGTATCCGGTTGCCCGTCATCTTCTGGGTCGGTGAGGTCGCCGCCGAGTAGTGATGCTGTCTGTGTGCCCAAGATTTCCTCTGCTTGTACTATGTCGTTGTTGTTGATAGCAAAACAGGCTATCAGCAACACAATTCCTGCGAATACCAAGATAGATTTCATGCTATATTATCTCCTAAATGTAATGAATCTCACTTTTGCGTGAGTTTTGTGTTAAGTTTTCTGGCAGTTTGATTGCACTGCACCTATTTATTTTGTTGAGTTTGTCTGAACCAGGATTTTCAGGATTTCCAGATTTTCAGGATTTCCCCTATCCATGTATTTATGATGTGCGTTTATGCTTACTTTTGATTAGCAGCCTAATGAGCCAAACTCATAATCCTGGTAATCTGGTAATCCTGTCCATCCTGGTTCAGACAGAATCGCGGCGGACCCGTTACATCCAAGTCATCCGCGAAATCTGTCGGGGGTGGGTTGTTATTTGTTGTTTTTGATGCTTCCCCATGTGGTTGTGAGCTTGGCTTTTGGGTCTACGGGTGTCGTTCCGACTTCGCCGAAGTATTCGATTTCGCCAAGTTGAAAGTATGCCCCAGTCTCGCCCGCTGCAGTGGTCAAAGTGACAAACCGAAAGAACTTGTATGCTTCGGTTTGAGCGTCGTAATCGTCGCCTGCATCAAAACGGATGACTTGCAGCCGCTCAGTCCACAAACTATCGCCTTCGTGAGCAAAGATGGTCGTGAAATCCTCGCCATCGTTTGACCCCTGAACTTCCCAGACTATCGGGTCTCTTGCGGGTGCATCGTTTGCTGAAGATACGGTGAAATGTGTCAAGATGTATGTCTGCTCAAGCTCAGCTGTGATGTGTAGTCCATCATCTGGAATGCCGCCATTAGGTCCGCAACACCATTTTGCATTGCCGCCGCCGAGTTGGTTATCAAAGACGTTAAATGCATTTTCTCCGCCACCGAATGAGGGTTCGTCGTTGGCTGTAAATATGGCGTTGTACCCTTCATCTGCATCAGGCTGACCGTCGTCTTCTGGGTCGGTGAGGTCGCCACCGAGTAGTGATTCTGTGCCTGTGCCTAAGACTTCTGATGCCTGTGCTATGTCGTTGTTACTGATAACAAAACAAACTGTCATTAACACAATTCCTGTTAATGCTAACATATTTTTCATGTTGTTTAATCTCCTAAAGATTTTGAAATGAATCTCACTTTTGCGTAAGTTTCATGTTAAGTTTTCGGGCAGTTTGAATGAACTGCATCTATTTATTTTACTAAGAGTGATTTATTATAACAAATTTTTATTAACAAAGTCAATATCATTTTTTCTGAATCACTGAGGTCGTGATTCTGTCTGAACCAGGATTTTCAGATTAGCAGGATTAGAGTCTGAAGCAGTTGGGTTCCATTCCGAAAAATCACTTGCGATCAGCAAAAACACTTGTGTCTGTCTGAACCAGGATTTACAGGATTTTGAGTTTTTCAGGATTAGTGTCTGAAGCAGTTTGGTTCTATTCCGAAGATAGCTATAGGTTCCATTCCGAAGACAGCCTTGCGATCAGAAAAACTCTTGAAGCGGTAAATCCTGGTAATCTGGTAATCCTGTAAATCCTGGTTCAGACGAGAGGGCGCGCTTACAAAGCACCAAATCAAGAAATCAACGGTATGAATGCCATTTAGGCATTCCCCGCCTGCATTTGGGTTATCGTTTGTTTTTGATGCTTCCCCATGTAGTTGTAAGTTTGGATTTTGGGTCTACGGGAAAGCTTGTTTCGCCGAAGTATTCGATTTCGCCAAGTTGAAAGTTCTGTACGGTTTCAAAAGCAATAAACCGAAAAAACCGATATCCGGTTTTTGGCTCTTCGTAATCATCGCCTGCATCAAAACGGATGACTTGCAGCCGCTCAGTCCACAAACTACCGCCGTCGTGAGAAAAGATGGTCGTGAAATCCTCGCCGTTGTTCGACCCCTGTATTTCCCAGACTGTTGGGTCCCTATTAGGAGTATCGTTCGCTGAAGATACGGTGAAATGTGTCAATGCGTATGCCTCTTCAAACTCAGCAGTTACGTGTATGCCTCCCGCCGGAAGGCTTTGAGGTCCTCAGCACCATTTTGCATTACCGCCGCCGAGTTGGTTATCAAAGACGTTAAACGCATTTTCACCGCCGCCGAATCCGGGTTCCTCGCTAGATGTGAACGTGGCGTTGTATCCTTCATCTGCGTCAGCAGCACCGTCGTCTTCTGGGTCGGTGAGGTCGCCGCCGAGCAGTGATGCTGTTTGTGTGCCTAAGACTTTTTCTGCATGTGCTATATCGCTCGTGTTGATAACAAAACAGGCTATCATCAACACAATTCCTGCGAATACCAAGATAGATTTCATGATGTTTTATCTCCTAGATGTAATGAATCTCACTTTTACGTGAGTTTCATGTTAAGTTTTTGTGCAGTTTGATTGCACTGCACGTATTTATTTTTACTAACTTGTGTTCTACCATAACATATTTTAAATAAAAAGTCAATATCATTTTTTTCTGAATCGCTGAGGTCGCGAATCTGTCTGAACCAGGATTTTCAGGATTAGCGTCTGAAGCAGTTTGGTTTCCATTCCGAAGATAGCCTTGCGATCAGGAAAATTCCTTGTGTCTGTCTGATCTAGGATTTTCAGGATCTTGAGATTAGCAGGATTAGTGTCTGAAGGAGTTTGGTTCCATTCCGAAGATACACATAGGCGTCAACTTAAGGATTTTAACCTCTTGTGGGAGGGGTTTGCAACACCGATTTTATGTGCATTTCCGCTCAAATCGGTGTTGCAAACCCCTCCCACAAGAGAAAAAGAACCCTACATCAACAGAAAAGGACAAACGATCTACTTAATCTCCCACAGCAGCAACTGCCCCTTCTCATCCCGGCTTGCCAACGTCGTGCTGAACGCAGCGAATTCCAGTTGAACAATAGTGTCATTACCACCAGTAAACGTCTGCAGCACCGCACCTATCGTGGCATCCAAGATGTTAATCATCCCTTGAGAATACCCCACCGCGAGTTTCTCCCCATCCGGATGATACGCAATGCAACTCACAATAAGCTTCGGTTGCCCAAAATGTGCTTTGACCCTATATGTGCTGGTGTCCAACAGATGAATGTTGCCGCGTCGGTCAGCAATTGCGAGTGTGTTCCCATCCGGACTATAGGCAACACACCTTATGTCGTTTATCTGCGGTTTGATGTCAGGTTTTCTCTCGCCAGTGTTCGCATCCCAGAAACACACCTTCCTATCATAACTGACAGTCACAAGCGTCTTCTTATCCGGACTATAGGCGACATCACTAATACCATTTGAATGTTCTATAAGTGTCCGTTTCCTCAGATGTATGTTTGCATCCCACATCTGAACAGTCTTATTCTCGCAACCCATTACCAGCGTGTTCCCATCCGGACTATAGGCGACACTTATAACACCATCACTATTCACCTCCAGTGTCTTTCCTCTTCTAATCTTGTTGCGATCCCACAGACGGACTGTGCCGTCACGATTCGCAGTTGCTATCGTTCTGCCATCCGGACTGAACGCAACATCATAAACTAAGGTTTGTCGTCCGCTATTGTAAGTCTTTAGTAATTTGCCGGTCGCCGTATCCCAAAGACACATGTAGCTTACCCTACTCGGAGAGACGATGGACTTGCCATCCGGACTGAAAGCGAAACAGAAAAAACCGCCAAAATGTTCTTTTTCGGTGTGCCTGTTCTTACCGGTAGCAACGTCCCACACACGCAACGTGCCATCATGACTGCCACTCGCGATGGAACGCATATCGGGACTGAACGAAATCGCTCGAATTGGCTCGCGATGTCCTTTCAGAATTTGCTTCTGTTCGGCTGTGCTTGTCTGGTAAATTACAATTGAATTGAAGTTTTGATCCGCAGCGAAGAGACTACCTTCTGGACTGAAAGCGATGCGGCTTGAACCTCCGAACTTACCAGCAATTGTATGTGTCTGTTTCCATGTCTCCGTGTTCCAGAGACTGACGGCACTAAACATACCCGAACCCGCCAAAGTTGTGCCATCCGGACTGAACACCAGAGACATAATAAACCCCGCATCTGTTTCAAGTGTGTGCTTGTGTTCGCCAGAAAGTAGGTCCCACAACTTCACTTGTTTGTGATAAGGTCCAGTCGCAAGCAACATATCTACGGTACTGATCGCATAAGTATGCACACCTTCATGCAGTTCTTTAATCTTACCAATTTCCTGCAGTTTTTTACCGGTATCAAGCGACCAATGTCTGATGTATCCAGCCTTGTCTACTGTCACAAGCAATTTCGCATCGGGTGTGATACCGACGACTTGGATATTGTCTTTGTCGTCAACAAGATCTTGAAGTTCATATTGAAGGTCTCCTGTTTTGCTGTTCCATAGATTGACATTACCCCTCATGTCCAGAGCGACAAGCCGTTCACCATCCGGACTGAACACGAGTTGGTCAACAGAGGTACGGGTATTCGTCAGCAAGTGCTGCGGTTGGAATGTGACCGCGTCGTATAGCCAAATGCCGTTAGATGTTGCCACCGCCAGCTGCCTGCCGTCAACACTGTATTTGACATCGTATATAAGTCCTTTACCGAGTCGTGCTCTTGCACCATCGGGTAAGCCGAAAAAGGTGTGCGGTTCTTGCGCAAAAACTTCGGGCAGGTAGAGTGTTGAAAAGCTCAAGATGAGTATGTATATTGTGATGTGTATTCGGTTTTTGGTTTGCATGTGTGTGTGCCTCCTGTGCGTTTTCTCAAGGTCGTTATATTTATTATACTCAACCTGCAGGATCATGACAAGGGGTTGTCTGAATTGCGTCCTCCGCGCTTTTGTCTGAATCAGGATTTTCAGGATTATCGGATTTCCAGGATGTCCCTTGTCAATGTTTTTTGATGTGCGTTTATGCTTACTTTTGAAATAGAATTTGATGAGAATAATCCTGGTAATCTGTCCATCCTAATTCAGACAATAAACAAGAATATCACAAGAGAAAAAGAACCCTACATGAACAGAAAAGGACAAACTATTTACTCAATTTCCCACAGCAGCAACTGCCCCTGCCTATCCAGGCTTGCCAACGTCGTGCTGAACGCAGCGAATTCCAGTTGAAAAACTGAGGTGTCACCACCAGTAAACGTCTGCAGCACTGCACCTGTCGTGGCATCTAAGATGTTAATTTTCCCTTGAGAATACCCCACCGCGAGTTTCTCTCCATCCGGATGATACGCAATGCTACTCACAATAAGCTGCGGTTGCACAAAATGTGCTTTGACCATAGAGGTGCTGGTGTCCAACAGGTGAATGGTGCCGCGTTGGTCAACAATTGCGAGTGTGTTCCCATCCGGACTATAGGCAACACACATTATGTCCTTTATCTGCGGTTTGATGTCAGGTTTTCTCTCGCCAGTGTCCACATCCCAAGAACGTATCTTCCCATCATAACCGACAGTTGTAATCGTCTTGCTATTTGGACTATAGACGGCATCCTTAATACCATCATTGTCTGCCTTAAAACCATCTTTGTGTTCTCTCAGTGTCCGTTTCTTCTCTTGTATGTTTGCATCCCACACCTGAACAGTCATATCCCCGCAACCCATCGCAACCGTGTTCCCATCTGGACTATAGTCAATACACATAACACCCTTCCTATTCACCTCCAGCATTTTTCCCCTTCTAATCTTGTTGCGATCCAACAAACGGATTGTGCCGTTCCGACTCGTCTTTGTTATCGTTCTACCATCCGGACTGAACGCAACATCAGAAACTAAGGTTTGTCGTCCTTTATTGTAAGTTTTTAGTAATTTGCCGGTCGCCGTATCCCAAAGACACATGTAGCTATCATCACTCGGAGTGACGATGAACTTGCCATCCGGACTGAGAGCGAAATAGGAAAAACCGCCAAAATGCTCTTTTTCAATATGCCTATTTTTGCCGGTAGCAATGTCCCACACACGCAACGTGCCATCACGACTGCCACTCGCCATAGAACGCATATCGGGACTGAAAAATATTGCTTGAATGGTATCGCTATGCCCTTTCAGAATTTGCTTCTGTGCGGCTGTGCTTGTCTGATAGATTACAATTGAATTGAAGTTTTGATCAACAGCGAACAGGCTACTTTCTGGACTGAAAGCGATGCTGCCTGAGCCACCGAACTTTCCAGCGATTGTGTGTGTCTTTTTCCACGATTCCGTGTTCCAGAGACTGACACCACCGAAAATACCCGAACTCGCTAACGTTGTACCATCTGGACTGAACACCAACCGATCAGCAGACCACAATTCACCTATCTCAAGCTTGTGCTTGTGTTCCCC
Organism: Candidatus Poribacteria bacterium; assembly: GCA_963663765.2. Lineage (GTDB taxonomy): Bacteria > Poribacteria > WGA-4E > WGA-4E > WGA-3G > MSPOR6. The sequence goes on from CAXXUA010000006.1 coordinate 341,427, forward strand.
AGAAACGAGATCCCATAACACCACTTTGTTAGCATTGTTAATAAAAGGAGTTCCAAACGCGAACAACAGATTTACCGGACTGACGGCATAACTTCTCACACCCCGGTTCAGTTCTTTAGTCTTATCAATCTCGTGCAGTATTTTACCGGTATCAAGCGACCAATGTCTGATGTATCCAATCCTATCTACTGTCACAAGCAATTTCGCGTCAGGCGTGATGCCGATGACTTGGACATCATTTTTGTGTAAAAGATGTTTGTGTATATGTTGATCTCGTTCTACAAGTTGGTCTTCGGCTACAAGTAGGTCTTCGGCTACAAGTTCATATTGATGCTCGCCTGTTCTGCTGTTCCACAGATTGACATTACCCCTCATGTCCAGACCGGCAAGCCTTTCACCATCCGGACTGAACACGAGCTGGTCAACAGAGGCACGGGTATTCGTCAGTAAGTGATGCGGTTGGAAGTTGACCGCATCGTATAGCCAAATGCCGTTAGATGTTGCCACCGCCAGCTGCCTACCATCAACACTGTATTTGACATCGTATATGATGCCTTTTCCGAGTCGTGCTCTTGCACCATCGGGTAAGCCGAAAAAGGGTTTCGGTTCTTGCGAAAAAACTTCGTGCCGGTAGAGTGTTGAAAGGGTCAAGATGAGTATGTATATTGTGATGTGTATTCGGTTTTTGGTCTGCATGTGTGTGTGCCTCCTGTGCGTTTTCTCAAGGTTAATATATTTATTATACTCAACCTGCAGGAACATGGCAAGAGGATGTCTGAATTGCGTCCTCTGTGCTTTTGTCTGAACCGGGATTTTCAGGATTATCGGATTTCCAGGATGTCCCTTGTCAATGTTTTTTGATGTGCGTTTATGCTTACTTTTGAAATAGAATTTGATGAGAAAAATCCTGGTAATCTGCAAATCCCGGGGAATGCCATTGGGCGAATGCGCGTGTGGCATTCGCCATGATTCATACCGTTGATATGTGAATCCTGGTTCAGACAAAAAACAAGAATATCACAAGAGAAAAAGAACCCTACATCAACAGAAAAGGACAAACGATCTACTCAATCTCCCACAGCAGCAACTGCCCCTGCTCATCCAGGCTTGCCAACGTCGTGCCGAACGCAGCGAATTCCAGTTGAACAATATAGTCGCCACCACCAGTAAACGTCTGCAGCACTGCACCTGTCGTGGCATCCAAGATGTTAATCATCCCTTGAAAATACCCCACCGCGAGTTTCTCCCCATCCGGATGATACGCAAGACAACTCACAAAAAGCTGCGGTTGCCCAAAATGTGTGTCGACCATAGAGGTGCTGGTGTCTAACAGGTGAATGTTGCCGTGTCGATCAGCAATTGCGAGTGTGTTCCCATCCGGACTATAGGTAACACACCTTATGTCCTTTATCTGCGGTTTGATGTCAGGTTTTCTCTCACCAGTGTCCACATCCCAAGAACGCACCTTCCTATCATAACCAACAGTTACAATCGTCTTGCTATTTGGACTATAGACGGCATCCTTAATACCATCATTGTCTGCCTTAATACCATCTTTGTGTTCCCTCAGTGTCCGTTTCTTCTCTTGTATGTTTGCATCCCACACCTGAACAGTATAATCCCCGCAACCCATCACAACCGTGTTCCCATCTGGACTATAGGCAATACACATAACACCCTTCCTATTCACCTGCAGTGTCTTTCCCCTTCTGATTTTATTGCGATCCCACAAACGGACTGTGCCTTCATGACTCGCCGTTGCTATCGTTCTGCCATCCGGACTGAACGCAACATCAGAAACCCCGTCTTGCCGTCCACTATTGTAAGTTTTTAGTAATTTGCTGGTCGCCGTATCCCAAAGACACATGTAGCTATCACTACTCGGAGAGACGATGAACTTGCCATCCGGACTGAAAGCGAAACAGGAAAAATCGCCAAAATGTTCTTTTTCGGTGTGCCTGTTCTTACCGGTAGCAATGTCCCACACACGCAACGTACCATCAAAACTGCCACTCGCGATGGAACGCATATCGGGACTGAACGAAATCGCTTGAATTGGCTCGCGATGTCCTTTCAGAATTTGCTTCTGTTCAACTGGACGTATCTGATAGATACTAATTGTATTGAAGAGAAGATTCACAGCGAGCAGGCTACCTTCCGGACTGAAAGCGATGTCACTTGATTTTCCGAACGTGTGTATCTTTTCCCACGATTCCGTGTTCCAGAGACTGACACTACTAATAAACATCCCCGAATACGCTAACGTTGCACCATCCGGACTGAACACCAATTGCACAGGCCACTTATTATCTACTTCAAGCATGTGCATGCGTTCCCCAGAAACCAGATCCCATAACTCCACTTTGTTGTCATTGCTTTTATTCATTCCAGTCGCAAGCAACATCTCTACTGGACTGATGGCATATCTTTTCACACGACGGCTCAGTTCTTTCGTCTTATCAATCTCGTGCAGTTTTTTACCGGTATCAAGCGACCAATGTCTGATGTATCCAGCCTTGTCTACTGTCACAAGCAATTTCGCATCAGACGTGATACCGACGACTTGGATATTGTCTTTGTCATCAATAAAATCTTGCATTTCATCTTTGTCTACAAGTTCATATTGATGCTCGCCTGTTCTGCTGTTCCATAGATTGACATTACCCCTCGTGTCCAGACTGACAAGCCGTTTACCATCCGGACTGAACACGAGTTGGTCAACAGTCGCACGGGTATTCGTCAGCAAGTGCTGCGGTTGGAATGTGACCGCATCGTATAGCCAAATGCCGTTAGTTGTTGCGACCGCCAGCTGCCTGCCGTCAACACTGTATTTGACATCGTTTATGATGCCTTTCCCGAGTCGTGCTCTTGCACCATCAGGTAAGCCGAAAAAGGTGTGCGGTTCTTGCGCAAAAACATCGGGCAGGTAGAGTGTTGAAAGGGTTAAGATGAGTATGTATATTGTGATGTGTATTCGGTTTTTTGTCTGCATGTGTTTGTGCCTCTTGTGCGTTTTCTCAAGGTCAATATATTTATTATACTCAACCTGCAGGATCATGGCAAGGGGTTGTCTGAATTGCAGGGTTATTCAGTTTTAACCATTTTTTACATTTTTGTGAGAAAATCGCGACCGGGAGGTCGCTCCTACCGCGGGGTTTCTTTTTTGAAAAATCCAAAAATTAGGAAGACTGAATAACCCTGTCTGAATTGCGTCCTCCGCGCTTTTGTCTGAACCAGGATTTGTAAATCCTGGTTCAGACAATAAACAAGAATATCACAAGAGAAAAAGAACCCTACATCAACAGAAAAGGACAAACGATCTACTCAATCTCCCACAGCAGCAACTGCCCCTGCCCATCCAGGCTTGCCAACGTCGTGCCGAACGAAGCGAATTCCATTTGAATAATTGAGGTGCCACCACCAGTAAACGTCTGCAGCACCGCACCTGTCGTGGAATCTAAGATGTTAATCATCCCTTGAGAATACCCCACCGTGAGCTTCTCCCCATCCGGATGATACGCAAGGCTACTCACAGAAAGCTGCGGTTGCACAAAATGTGTGTCGACCATAGAGGTGCTGGTGTTCAACAGATGAATGGTGCCGCGTTGGTCAGCAATTGCAAGTGTGTTCCCATCCGGACTATAGGCAACACACCTTATGTCATTTATCTGCGTTTTAATGGAGGGTTTTCTCTCGCCAGTGTCCACATCCCAAAGACGTATCGTCGCACTAGCAGCAACAACCGCAAGCGTGTTCCCATTCGGATTATAGACGACCTCCTTAATTCTATTTACATGTCCTCTAAATGTCCGTTTCTTCACTTGTATGTTTGCATCCCACACCTGAACAGTATCATCCCCGCAACCCATCGCAACCGTGTTCCCATCTGGACTATAGGCAATACACATAACACCCTTCCTATTCACCTCCAGCATCTTTCCCCTTCTAATCTTGTTGCGATCCAACAAACGGATTGTGCCGTTCCGACTCGTTGTTGTTATCGTTCTGCCATCCGGACTGAACGCAACATCAGAAACTAAGGTTTGTCGTCCTATATTGTAAGTTTTTAGTAATTTGCCGGTCGCCGTATCCCAAAGACACATGTAGCTATCACTACTCGGAGAGACGATGAACTTGCCATCCGGACTGAAAGCGAAACAAGAAAAATCGCCAAAATGTTCTTTTTCGGTGTGCTTGTTCTTACCGGTAGCAATGTCCCACACACGCAACGTTCCATCACGACTGCCACTCGCGATGGAACGCATATCGGGACTGAACGAAATCGCTTGAATTCGCTCGCGATGTCCTTTCAGCATTTGCTTCTGTTCAACTGGATGTATCTGATAGATACTAATTGTATTGAAGAGAAACCCGACGGCGAGCAGGCTACCCTCTGGACTGAAAGCGATGTCACTTGAATTGCCGATATTCGCACCGAACGTGTGTATCTTTTCCCACGATTCTGTGTTCCAGAGACTGACACCATCAAAGAGTCCAGAACTCGCAAACGTTGTACCATCTGGACTGAACACCAGCCGATCAGGTGACCATTCATCTACTTCAAGCGTGTGCATGCGTTCCCCAGAAAGCAGATCCCACAACTCCACTGTGTTTTCATTGTTTTTATGAATACCAACCGCAAGCAACATATCCATCGGACTGATGGCATAACCTCTGTGACGACGGCTCAGTTCTTTAATCTTACCAATCTCGTGCAGTTTTTTACCGGTATCAAGCGACCAATGTTTGATGTAACCAGCACTGTCTCCTGTCACAAGCGATTTCGCATCTTGCGTGATACCGACGACTTGGACATTGTCTTTGACTACAAGATGTTCGTGTATATGTTGATCCCCGTCTACAAGCCGAACTCGGTCTACAAGTTTATATTGATGCTCACCCGTTTTGCTGTTCCATAGATTGACATTACCCCTCTTGTCTAGACCGGCAAGCCGTTCACCATCCGGACTGAACACGAGTTGGTCAACAGAGGCACGGGAATTCGTCAGTAAGTGCTGCGGTTGGAATGTGACCGCATCGTATAGCCAAATGCCGTTAGATGTTGCCACCGCCAGCTGCCTGCCGTCAATACTGTATTTGACGTCGTATATAAGTCCTTTACCGAGTCGTGCTCTTGCACCATCAGGTAAGCCGAAAAAGGTGTGCGGTTCTTGCGCAAAGACTTCGGGCAGGTAGAGTGTTGAAAGGATCAAGATGAGTATGTATATTGTGATGTGTATTCGGTTTTTTGTCTGCATGTGTGTGTGCCTCCTGTGCGTTTTCTCAAGGTTAATATATTTTTTATACTCAACCTGCAGGATCATGACAAGGGGTTGTCTGAATTGCAGGGTTATTCAGTTTTAACCATTTTTTACATTTTTGTGAGAAAATCGCGACCGGGAGGTCGCTCCTACCGCGGGGTTTCTTTTTTGAAAAATCCAAAAATTAGGAAGACTGAATAACCCTGTCTGAATTGCGTCCTCCGCGCTTTTGTCTGAACCATGATTTGAAAATCCTGGTTCAGACAATAAACAAGAATATCACAAGAGAAAAAGAACCCTACATCAACAGAAAAGGACAAACGATCTACTCAATCTCCCACAGCAGCAACTGCCCCTGCCTATCCAGGCTTGCCAACGTCGTGCCGAACGCAGCGAATTCCAGTTGAAAAACTGAGGTGCCACCACCATTAAACGTCTGCAGCACTGCACCTGTCGTGGCATCCAAGATGTGAATCTTCTCTTGAGAATACCCCACCGCGAGTTTCTCCCCATCCGGATGATACGCAAGGCTATTCACAGAAAGCTGCGGTTGTCCAAAATGTGTTTTGACCTTATAGGTGCTGGTGTCCAACAGATGAATGGTGCCGCGTTGGTCAGCAATTGCGAGTGTGTTCCCATCCGGACTATAGGCAACACACCTTATGTCATTTATCTGCGGTTTGATGTCAGGTTTTCTCTCGTCGGTTTCCGCATCCCAGAAACGCACCTTCCTATCATAACTGACAGTCACAAGCGTCTTCTTGTCCGGACTATAGGCGACATCCCTAATACTATTATTCTGTCCCCTAATACTCTCTTTATATTCCATAAGTGTCCGTTTCCTCTGGTGTGTGTCCGCATCCCACATCTGAACAGTATTATCCCCGCAACCCATTACCAACGTGTTCCCATCCGGACTATAGGTGACACTCCAAACCCCACCCATATCCACCAGCAGCGTCTTTCCCCTTCTGATTTTGTTGCGATCCAACAAACGGACTGTGCCGTTCCGACTTGCAGTTACTATCGTTCTACCATCCGGACTGAACGCAACATCATCAACCCAGTCTTGTCGTTCACTATTGTAAGTTCTTAGTAATTTACCGGTCGCCGTATCCCAAAGACACATGTAGCTTTCCCTACTCGGAGAGACGATGGACTTACTATCCGGACTGAAAGCGAAACAGGAAAAACCGCCAAAATGTTCTTTTTCGGTGTGCCTGTTCTTACCGGCAGCAACGTCCCACACACGCAACGTGCCATCACGACTGCCACTGGCAATGGAACGCATATCCGGACTGAACGAAATCGCTTGAATTGGCTCTCGATGTCCTTTCAGAATTTGCTTCTGTTCGGCTGTGCTTGTCTGGTAAATTACAATTGAATTGAAGTTTTGATCCACAGCGAAGAGACTACCTTCTGGACTGAAAGCGATGCGGATTGAACCACCGAACTTACCAGCAATTGTATGTGTCTGTTTCCATCTCTCCGTGTTCCAGATACTGACACCACTAAACATACCCAAATACGCCAACGTTGTGCCATCCGGACTGAACACCAGCCAATCAAGTGACCATTCATTTATTTCAAGCGTGTGCAAACGTTCCCCAGAAAGTAGGTCCCACAACTTCACTTGATTGTTATAAGGTCCAGTCGCAAGCAACATATCTACGGGACTGATCGCATAAGTATGCACACCTTCATGCAGTTCTTTAATCTTACCAATCTCATGTTGTTTTTTACCGGTATCAAGCGACCAATGTTTGATGTGTCCAGCATTGTCTACTGTCACAAGCAATTTCGCATTAGACGTGATACCGACGACTTGGATATTGTCTTCGACTACAAGATGTTCGTGTATATGTTGATCCCCGTCTACAAGCCGAACTCGGTCTACAAGTTTATATTGATGCTCACCCGTTTTGCTGTTCCATAGATTGACATTACCCCTCTTGTCTAGACCGGCAAGCCGTTCACCATCCGGACTGAACACGAGTTGGTCAACAGAGGCACGGGAATTCGTCAGTAAGTGCTGCGGTTGGAATGTGACCGCATCGTATAGCCAAATGCCGTTAGATGTTGCCACCGCCAGCTGCCTGCCGTCAATACTGTATTTGACGTCGTATATAAGTCCTTTACCGAGTCGTGCTCTTGCACCATCAGGTAAGCCGAAAAAGGTGTGTGGTTCTTGCGCAAAAACATCGGGCAGGTAGAGTGTTGAAAGGGTCAAGATGAGTATGTATATTGTGATGTGCATTCGGTTTTTGGTCTGCATGTGTGTGTGCCGTGCGTTTTTATTAAGTCAATATGTATATATATTATACCCAACCTGCCAGGATCATGACAAGGGGTTGTCTGAATTGCGTCCTCCGTGCTTTTGTCTGAACCAGGATTTACAAGATTTTCGGATTTCCAGGATTATGAGTTTGACGCGTTATCCACCTAACCAAAAGTAAGCATAAACGCGCATCATATATACCTGGATGTGGGACATCTTGTCCATCCAGGTTCAGACAATACACCCGCGGACAGTCGCGACCGGGAGGTCGCTCCTACCAAGAGGGTTTCTCCGCGTGCCTCCGCATCCTCTGGGATTTTGTCTGAACCTGGATTTTCAGGATTTTGTGATTTTCAGGATTAGTGTCTTGTGCGGTCTGATGCTATTCACAAGGAAGCCAAAACGCACACAAAAATACCTGGATGTGGGAAATCCTCTCCATCTGGTAATCCTGTACTTCCTGGTTCAGACAATACACCCGCGGACAGTCGCGACCGGGAGGTCGCTCCTACCAAGAGGGTTTCTCCGCGTGCCTCCGCATCCTCTGGGATTTTGTCTGAACCTGGATTTTCAGGATTTTGTGATTTTCAGGATTAGTGTCTTGTGCGGTCTGATGCTATTCACAAGGAAGCCAAAACGCACACAAAAATACCTGGATGTGGGAAATCCTCTCCATCTGGTAATCCTGTACTTCCTGGTTCAGACAATACACCCGCGGACAGTCGCGACCGGGAGGTCGCTCCTACCAAGAGGGCTTCTCCGCGTGCCTCCGCATCCTCTGGGATTTTGTCTGAACCTGGATTTTCAGGATTTTGTGATTTTCAGGATTAGTGTCTTGTGCGGTCTGATGCTATTCACAAGGAAGCCAAAACGCACACAAAAATACCTGGATGTGGGAAATCCTCTCCATCTGGTAATCTTGTCCATCCAAGTTCAGACAATACACCCGCGGACAGTCGCGACCGGGAGGTCGCTCCTACCAAGAGGGCTTCTCCGCGTGCCTCCGCATCCTCTGGGATTTTGTCTGAACCAGGATTTTCAGGATTTTGTGATTTTCAGGATTAGTGTCTTGTGCGGTCTGATGCTATTCACAAGGAAGCCAAAACGCACACAAAAATACCTGGATGTGGGAAATCCTCTCCATCTGGTAATCTTGTCCATCCAGGTTCAGACAATACACCCGCGGACAGTCGCGACCGGGAGGTCGCTCCTACCAAGAGGGTTTCTCCGCGTGCCTCCGCATCCTCTGGGATTTTGTCTGAACCTGGATTTTCAGGATTTTGTGATTTTCAGGATTAGTGTCTTGTGCGGTCTGATGCTATTCACAAGGAAGCCAAAACGCACACAAAAAATACCTGGATGTGGGAAATCCTCTCCATCTGGTAATCCTGTACTTCCTGGTTCAGACAATACACCCGTGGACAGTCGCGACCGGGAGGTCGCTCCTACCAAGAGGGCTTCTCCGCGTCCTCCGCATCCTCTGGGATTTTGTCTGAACCTGGATTTTCAGGATTTTGTGATTTTCAGGATTAGTGTCTTGTGCGGTCTGATGCTATTCACAAGGAAGCCTAAACCCACACAAAAATACCTGGATGTGGGAAATCTTGTCCATCCAGGTTCAGACAATACACCCGCGGACAGTCGCGACCGGGAGGTCGCTCCTACCAAGAGGGTTTCTCCGCGTGCCTCCGCATCCTCTGGGATTTTGTCTGAACCTGGATTTTCAGGATTTACGGATTACCAGGATTTTTCTCATCTATGTTTTTTGGTGTGCGTTATACTTACTTTTGGTTAGGAGCATAACGAGCCAAACCCATAATCTTGGAAATCTGTAAATCCTGTAAATCCTGGTTCAGACAAATAACATCACTCACGCACATCCCACATGCGCACGGTGTTGTCCGAACTAGCACTGGCAAGGGCATTACCATCCGGACTGAACGCTACGTTGTTGACATAATTCGTATGCCCTGTGAGTGTGCGGATATGTGTGCCATCACTTATGTTCCACAAACGGACGGTATCGTCACCACTGCCACTTGCGATAGTGCTCCCATCCGGACTGAACGCTACGGTGGTGACAAAAATCGTATGCCCTATGAGTGTGCGGATATGTGTGCCATCACTTGCGTTCCACATGCGCACGGTGTTGTCACCACTGCCACTTGCGATAGTGCTCCCATCCGGACTAAACGTTACGCTGTAGACCCAATGTGTATGCCCTGTAAGGGTTTGGATATGTGTGCCATCACTTGTGTTCCACAATCGGATGGTTCTGTCAACACTGCCACTTGCGATAGTGCTCCCATCCGGACTAAACGTTACACTGTAGACCCAATCCGTATGTCCTGTGAGTGTGCGGATATGCGTGCCGTTATTTGTGTTCCACAAACGGATGGTATTGTCAACACTGGCACTTGCGATTGTGCTCCCATCCGGACTAAACGCTACGCTGTAGACCCAATGTGTATGCCCTGTGAGTGTGCGGATATGTGTGCCGTTATTTGCGTTCCACAAACGGATGGTGTTGTCCCGACTTCCACTTGCGATTATGCTCCCATCCGGACTAAACGCTACGTTGCGGACCCAATCTGTATGTCCTGTGAGTGTTCGGATATGTGTGCCATCATTTGCGTTCCACAAACGGATGGTGTTGTCCGAACTACAACTTGCGAGTATGCTCCCATCCGGACTAAACGCTACGCTGGTGACAAAATCAGTATGTCCTGTGAGAGTGCCGACAAAATAGACTTTTTCCGGTTCCTCCGGTTCTTCCGGTTCTTCCGGTTTGGTTCCATTCTTTTGGTTATCCATGTTGTTAGCCATCATTTGGTGGTCTTTATCTGTTGAGTCAACATTATCATCGCCGCCACACGCGACCATTATAATGCAGAGGAAAAGGCTGAGTATCACTAAACTTCTTTTCATATATAACTCCTTGTGTATGTAATATCTTGACATATTACAACATCAACGAAAACATATCAATCTTTGTCTCACTTGAGAGGTGTGTACGATGCGTCTTGTGGTTGGGGTTTTCAACCCCGATCGTCAAAACCCATGCAGTGTCCTCTGTGCTTTTGTCTGAACCAGGATTTTCAGGATTTACGGATTTTAAGGATTAGTGTCTTGTGCGGTCTGATGCTATTCACAAGGAAGCCTAAACGCACACAAAAATACCTGGATGTGGGAAATCTTGTCCATCTGGTAATCCTGTACATCCAGGTTCAGACAATACACCCGAGGACAGTCGCGACCGGGAGGTCGCTCCTACCAAGAGGGCTTCTCCGCGTGCCTCCGCGTCCTCTGTGCTTTTGTCTGAACCAGGATTTTCAGGATTTTGTGATTTTCAGGATTAGTGTCTTGTGCGGTCTGATGCTATTCACAAGGAAGCCTAAACGCACACAAAAATACCTGGATGTGGGAAATCTTGTCCATCTGGTAATCCTGTACATCCAGGTTCAGACAATACACCCGCGGACAGTCGCGACCGGGAGGTCGCTCCTACCAAGAGGGCTTCTCCGCGTGCCTCCGCGTCCTCTGTGCTTTTGTCTGAACCAGGATTTTCAGGATTTTGTGATTTTCAGGATTAGTGTCTTGTGCGGTCTGATGCTATTCACAAGGAAGCCTAAACGCACACAAAAATACCTGGATGTGGGAAATCCTCTCCATCTGGTAATCTTGTCCATCCAGGTTCAGACAATACACCCGCGGACAGTCGCGACCGGGAGGTCGCTCCTACCAAGAGGGCTTCTCCGCGTGCCTCCGCGTCCTCTGTGCTTTTGTCTGAACCAGGATTTTCAGGATTTACGGATTTTTAGGATTAGTGTCTTGTGCGGTCTGATGCTATTCACAAGGAAGCCTAAACGCACACAAAAATACCTGGATGTGGGAAATCCTATCCATCTGGTAATCCTGTACATCCTGGTTCAGACAATACACCCGAGGACAGTCGCGACCGGGAGGTCGCTCCTACCAAGAGGGTTTCTCCGCGTGCCTCCGCATCCTCTGGGATTTTGTCTGAACCAGGATTTTCAGGATTTACGGATTTTTAGGATTAGTGTCTTGTGCGGTCTGATGCTATTCACAAGGAAGCCTAAACGCACACAAAAATACCTGGATGTGGGAAATCCTATCCATCTGGTAATCCTGTACATCCTGGTTCAGACAATACACCCGCGGACAGTCGCGACCGGGAGGTCGCTCCTACCAAGAGGGCTTCTCCGCGTGCCTCCGCGTCCTCTGAGATTTTGACTGAACCAGGATTTTCAGGATTTTGTGATTACCAGGATTTCCCACATCCAGGTATATATGATGTGCGTTTAGGCTTACTTTTAGATAGGGTCAGACTGCACCGAACTTTAATCCTGAAAATCTGGTAATCCTGTCCATCCTGGTTCAGACAATTGGAGCAACCCCCTTGCAAGAAACCTGACAAATTTGGTATACTACACCAACAAATAACAAAAATGGAGATATACACATGCCAACAAAACACACACGTAACACAGTACACATAACACTATACCTACTGCTTTTCAGCCTATCTACCTTATTCGCGCAAACCCCCGATACCTCTGTCGATCTACCCGACGGTGCAAAAGCACAGCTCGGTAAAGGACACATACACGAAGTCAAATATAGTCCAGACGGCACGCAGCTTGTAGTCGCAACAGAACTTGGCATCTGGATATATGACGCATTCAAACATAAACCCATTCACTGGCTCACTAAACACAACTATCCTATCCTACAAATCGTTTTTAGTCCGGATGGCAACCTGTTCGCAAGTAAGGATAATAGGTCGCATGTCCACCTATGGGACAGCAAAACAGGCGAACACAAATATAAACTTGACAATAAAGAATTTATCATAGAAATGGTTTTCACCACAGATTTAGACGCCATCATGACAGTAAACACTATCGGGCAAGTGATCTATTGGGATACTGAGACAGGTGAAAAGAAGAAAGAGATCGCACAGATAGATGAAATAAAAGAAGGTCTTTTCAGATGTATCATCAGTCCCAAAGTCTTTCTACTCGCAACCTCACATCAACACAACGTGGTAGAGTTATGGGACATATTAACAGGTGAAAACACGCATACACTTGAGGGACATGAAGCCACCCCGCTCAAACTGGCATTCAGCCCGGATGGTGCAACATTGGTCAGCTCAGGATTGGACGGGAATGCCCGAATCTGGAACACAGATACTGGCAAACAGAAACACACCATTGGAGATCAAAACATCGCGTTTATGAGCCTCGCGTTCAGTCCCGATGGCGGTGTATTCGCCACAGGTGACTTTTTCGGTGTTATCAACATCTATCAGTCAGACAGCGGCAAACGTTTAAAGAGGCATCTAATACATCAAGATATGGTAGAAACCATAGACTTCAGCCCGGATTTACGCACCGCTGCAAGTGCCAGTTTGGACGGCACACTCAGCTTATGGAATGTCGGCTCCGGTAAAAAGATGCACACCTATGACGATCACTTAGGTGGGTTCGCCTGTTTCGCCTACAGCCCGGATGGCAAAACCATCGTCTCTCCGAGTTTGGATCGTACCGTGTGGCTGTGGAACGCTACCACCACCAAGATAAACAGCAGCTTTCACAAAGAGGGTTACTTCAAAGTCGCTGACGTTGCGTTCAGTCCGGATGGCAAAACCATCGCCACCGCCAGTTACGGAGATTACATCATGCTGTGGGATGCGAAAACGGGTGACCGGAAGAGTAGGTTGCAGGGACATGAGTCCGATGCGTTGAGTGTGACCTTTAGTCCGGACGGCAAAACCATCGCCACTGGCAGTGCTGATAACACCGTCCGTCTCTGGGATACCGAAACAGGTCAACACAAGCACACGTTCAAAGGACATACGAACAAAGTCAATGAAGTTGTATATCATCCGGATGGTAAAACCATTATCACTGGCAGTGATGATAGGACAGTCCGCCACTGGAATGCTGACACAGGCGAACAGAACCACATGCATTTACGTGCAAATGCTATCTCCAGTCTCACCTATAGTTCTGATGGGAAAACCATCGCAATCGCAGACAGCACAAAAACCATCGTTCTATGGAATGGCAACATCAACTCAGCAAAGAAAACGCTTGTAAAACAAGAGGAAAATGTCACCAGTCTCGCTTTTAGTCCGGATGGGAAACACCTTGTGACCGGCAGTCCCACAGGCAAGGTCCGCGTATTAGAAGCGACGACAGGCAACGCAATTCGCTTGTATGCAGGGCACCGCACCACAGTAGAGAACGTTGCGTTCGCCTCCGATGGCAAAACCTTCGCTAGCCAGTGTGAAAAAGGCATCCTCATGCTGTGGAATGCGCCGTAATCGTCCACCCATGGTAGGCCGGGAATCATGCAGATTACCCATAGGTGTCAACTTAAGAAAAAAGTGTTGGCATATTCTCTTTTGGTAGGTGTTTTCAACCCCATAGGTGTCAACTTAAGAAAAAGTCAAGTGCTAAATACCCCATCCCGGTAGGCGTGCTTTGTAAGTGCGCCGATAAACACACGATTGGCAACGGCGCGCTTACAAAGCACGCCTACCGTTGGGGGCGCGCTTACAAAGCACGCCTACCACTGAGGGCTTTCTTTTACCCATAAGTTTTCAGCTATAGTGTCTATCAAGGTTGTTTAGCTGGTATTGTTTTGTCCAGCCGCTTGAAAGAGAGCATAGGTGGCAGCAATATCAGAAAGCCTTTTCCATCCTCGCCAGATAACAGTCACCCCCGGATTGCCATCGGACTTGCGTGCTAAAAATCCACCGAGTTTAGCAATCCAGACAACGACTTCAGACACTCTCGGTATTTTTTCGGGTAAAATTTGGGTCTTATGCGTTATACAGTAAAGTGCTTGCCATTCTATCTCTGTCAACACGCTCGTGCAATCTACATCCGGTGAGTGCCGATTGATGTGGGTCAGCCAGTAAAGTCGCCACGCAATTACACTCAGCAATGCGATATAGCGTTCAAGCCGGTCTTTGGTCTGCAAACGAACTGCCTCCGCCTTCATCCCAGATTTGAGCACTTTAAAATAAACTTCAATGTGCCAGCGTTGGCGATACCAGCTTATCCTTTCAACCGCATCGGCGAAGTCCGACACTTCTACATTTGTTATCAGAAGCCATTCCAAGGGCGTAGCACCCTCAGGCGGGTTTTTCTCTACTACCCATACAAGATACACATCTACAGCAGGCAACTCTTGTGATCGTGATGCTTGTGAACGATGTGGTGGGCGAAGCGTCGCTGTTGTAAAATGGACACTCAAGGTCGCCTCACGAGCAGGTTGAGACGCACGCACTGGCACTTGTGCCGTAATCTCGCCAATAACAGGTTGACTTCTCACCAAATCACTCAGTTTACCGACATCAGCAGCAACCACACGATCCTGAGCCGCGCGTATCACAAAAGGCAGTTCTTTTGCCTCTACGAAAAACTCGTAAATATCTGCTTCACGATCACACACACAAATCACCTCAACATCTGCTAATGTGTCTGAACGCAACGCTGATAATGCCTCAATCCATTTGTAGCTCTCTTTTTCTATGAGCGGTCTGAACTTAGGGGCACTTTGAACGGAGGGTTCGCGAACCCAAACTTTATCTGTCAGACACCCTAACGGAAGACCCGCATCACTTACAATGAGGGTCGTGTGTTTGACAAGTCCCTGAATCTGTTGAGACTTGGTGCCGATTGAACCTAAACCCTCTGTTGCTGGGTGATCAGTGTAATTAAGAAAAGTCGTATCTTGTATCGCAAAAACACGACGATTTTTACACATCCGTTCAAGTGTTCTTTCAAAATGCGGTTTGAATATCTTTTCCGATGAGACTTTTTCATTGTCAATTAAACGATAGGCTGCTTTCACTGACGCCCAATCGCCACACGCAGCGTTGATCGCCGAACCGGGTTGTGCCTCTAAAGCCTCCGCAATGCTGAGCAGCCGTTCATTGAGACGCATATCTCCCAAATCAAGACCTTCAAACTCTTGACGGCTCCAAGATGCAGATAACTCTTGATCGTTTTCAGGATTGTGTAAAGACATCATTCACTCCTATAGCATAAGCGTAATAAATGTTTATCGACTTTGTAAATATCACTTTTGAACATAACATATTTGCTTTTGCTATGCAAGGAATATTAGAACTGACTTGAAAACTATACCATCTTTACCAAAACAACAGACATAACTCAACAAAAAAGAAGATGTTTACTCAATACATCAAACTTATGGGTAAAAGTAAGCACTGAGGGAAGGGGCGCGCTTACAAAGCACGCCTACAATCGGGGGAAGGGGCGCGCTTACAAAGCACGCCTACCGTTGGGGGAAGGGGCGCGCTTACAAAGCACGCCTACCATTGAGGGAAGGAGCGCGCTTACAAAGCACGCCTACCATTGGGGAACATTGGGGGAAGGGGCGCGCTTACAAAGCACGCCTACCATTGGGGAAGGAGCGCGCTTACAAAGCACGCCTACAATCGGGGGAAGGGGCGCGCTTACAAAGCACGCCTACCATTGAGGGAAGGGGCGCGCTTACAAAGCACGCCTACCATTGAGGGAAGGGGCGCGCTTACAAAGCACGCCTACCATTGAAGGAAGGGGCGCGCTTACAAAGCACGCCTACCATTGAGGGAAGGGGCGCGCTTACAAAGCACGCCTACAATCGGGGGAAGGGGCGCGCTTACAAAGCACGCCTACCATTGGGGGCGCGCTTACAAAGCACGCCTACCATTGGGGGAAGGAGCGCGCTTACAAAGCACGCCTACCACTGAGGGAAGGGGCGCGCTTACAAAGCACGCCTACCATTGAGGGAAGGGGCGCGCTTACAAAGCACGCCTACAATCGGGGGAAGGGGCGCGCTTACAAAGCACGCCTACCGTTGGGGGCGCGCTTACAAAGCACGCCTACCATTGGGGGAAGGAGCGCGCTTACAAAGCACGCCTACCACTGAGGGAAGGGGCGCGCTTACAAAGCACGCCTACCGTTGGGTGCGTAAGTTCTGTACAATTAAGTTTACACTTTTTCTGTAGGTGGGGAATGCAAATAGGCGAATGCGCGTATGGCATTCGCCATGATTCATACCGTTGAATGCGATCTCTGAATAGCGACTGAACGTCTTGATAGTCGGGAATCGGAATTCCCTCCTACCCCTGAAAGTGTAAAAATAATTCTAAAATCCACTATAATATCAGGGTTTCTACAAAAACTTTACACACCCGGATTTCAATCTTACATTGACAATGGTGCGTTTATGTGTCAATATTAACAGCAGGACTTACGCAGTTTTCATGATTTGATGAAGAATTATGAGGAAAATGGTGTAATTTTCAACATTTTTTCGGTTTCCAGCGCCAAATTAACGGTATGAATGCCTTTTGGCATTCCCCGCCTACAAAGCGCGCCTACCGTTGGGTACGTAAGTCCTGAACAGCATACGAATACTAATATTGAACTACACGCAAGGGGAAAATAATCCGATGAAAAACCTTATCCATATTGATGACCAGAAAGAATATACGCTTACAGAGTTTGCACAGATAGTAAGACGTGCGTTATCTGCTGCCGCAAATGAATGTCCGGACAACGAATATGTATATCCCGGCCGCGAGGTTTATTTCGCTGTGTTTGACCTGCTGGGGTATGTCAATCAACGCGTGCAAGGCGAGTTTCGTCTGATACAACCGAAACATAAGGAGTATCAGATACTGTATGTGCCAGAGAAGTCTGCTCGGAACGAAGCGAATAAACCGCTGATGCATTCGCGGAAGGAAACCGCGAAATTGCTGGAACAGATGACAGGCAGACGTCCAAATTGGGCGGACTCGCAACCGAGACGTCCGGAGGATAGTGAGATAGAAGATGGCTAAGAAGTACGACTTGTGCCAGTTAACCCATTGTTTTCAAAGTTATTACATATATTAGGCAGGACTTACGCAGTCTCAAAGATTATCGATGGATTTGAGAGTTGATATCGCATATAATCATCCAATAAACTTTGTTTAAGTTCATAAATTGTTTTGCCAAGTTTACGCGCAACACGTTTCAAACAGACCCATATTTGAAAACAACAGGCAATATGATTTCTTTGGGCACGCAACTTGCGACATTGACATTTGCCAATACCCGTGACTTGTTTGATCTCACGATGGAGTTGTTCAATCTTCCAACGCATACGACATTCTTGGTGTGCCGCATCCGCATCCGATTGAGATAAATCGTTTGTCACAATATATTCCGTGCGCCCGGTAGAGGAGGCTATCCGGAACAACTTTACTTGATACCCTTTTGGAAACTTCTTGATGTGCACGCTTTTCCCTTGCCGGATTTCTGTCCGGGTCCAAGATAGGTCTTGGACTTGTTGGTGCGGTTGCTCGCCATCCGTATCGTTTACAAGACGATTTCGTTTCAGGGGTACGTAGTAAATCTTAGAAAGTTTTTCAATCGCTTTCATAACTTGCATGGAGGCATACCAAGTATCCATTAGCACCGTCCGAAACGGTAACTGTTTTTTAGAGTAAGCGTTGTGCAACATTTCCAGTAAATGGTCTATTTTGGTTTTACCATCATGATCTATGTCATAAATACGGTAATCAATAATCCAATACTCTTCTGTCTTTGGATTGACATAGATACACGTCACAATACCAATGCCTTTAACGACTTTTTTGTCGCTACCACTCCACTGAGAACGGAGGACCTCAATCTCTTTCGCATAGAGTTTAGGTAGCACAACATCGTCAAAAACAATGTAGCCATCATCATCAAACTCAATGTCGTTTTTGACCGAGTTCCAAAGTTCATTCGCGGGGATGTTTTCACCGCTCAGAAACCGATTGATTTGATCGTGGCTCCACTTATCAGTATGGTCTGCCATATAGGTTTGTGTAAAGTTTGTAAAACTTGATAACAAAAATTGACAATAATCTGAATATAAACTTTGTTTCTTTTCGGAAAGTGTAAATGTAATCATAATGGAATAGTATAGCACAAATCTATTATAGTGCGTAAGTCCTGTTAGGTTTATAATGCATACATATCGTCCCTACGGGACTAAAGAGGATGTACTATGCCGTTTTTCTATAAACATATCGTCCCTACGGGACTAAAGATCGTTTCAAACTATGAAGGACACCTGCAAAACGCCATGCTTATGTGAAACAATGATTAACGTATAGTTATTTAGCACAATTCGTTAAGAAGTATGCGAATATGCCGTTTGCACAGATCACACAGCAGGAAGCGGAGAACCTGAACAAGAATAGAGCCTCTGGGGCAACTTGAGCAGTCTTCGCATTCTTGAAGATGAACTTCAATACGAAAAACGGTATGCTGACGACGACTATCGGTGATGATGCGATCAACTACCAGACGATTGCGAACCGGTTGGGGTATCACCGGACGATTATTCGGCGGTCAGTGCATTGGTTAAATCGGCATCAGATGGTAAATACATACTTGGACAAATTTTTGCGGGGCGTGTCCATAATGTCCTTCCTTCCCCGCAGTCACAGCAAAATGAGAAGAAAAAATAAAATGTATACTTGTATATTGTCTGAACCAGGATTTACAGGATTAGGGTTTTGAGGAATTAAATCCATCGCGTTGGTAGGAGCGACCCGGGGAATGCCTTGGGCGAATGCGCTTGGTAGATTACGCGTATGGTATTCTACATGATTCGCCATGATTCATACCTTTGATTTACCTGTCGCGATTGTCTCGGTACTTGTCCTTCGCAGGTGATGACTGACCGCTGATGGTTATTACCGTTTCTATTCCAAACTGGTGCGATTAGAAGTTTTCCTTTTTGCAGATTTGTTAAATTTATTTTTTATTGGAGCTGGTTGGTATATTTTTGAAATTAATCCCGATACTAATGACTATCCCTGTTTTTACTTCAACGATGTATGTATGATATTCATGAATTTTACGTTCTTTTGTTTGAGTTTCATATTCAAACTGATAGGCTTTTAGTGTGAGTTCTTCATTGACCAATCGGGGTGTTGAATACTCATATCCTTTATAGAACACTTTAACGTGATCTATATGTTGTCCTATGAAGTTATCTTGATGTGTTTTTTCAAAGACTGGGGGATTTGTGGTGCAACTGAAAAGTGTGAGTATACAGAGTATTAATATTATTTGACGCATTTGGTTTTACCTCTATGTTGGTTATTTTTTATTGAAACTGGTTGGTCGGTTTTTCATTATGTTTTTGTATTCAACACCAACGGTAATGACTTTTCCTGTTTTTACTTCAACGATGTATGTATGATATTCATGAATTCTACGTTCTTTTGTTTGAGTTTCATATTCAAACAGATAGCCTTTTCGTGTGCTATCTCTATCGACCCATCGGGGTGTTGGGTGTTTATATTCTTTATAGAACTCTTTAACGTTATCTATATGTTGTCCTATGAAGTTATTTTGGTGTCTATTTTCAAAGATTGAGGGATTTGTGGTGCAACTGAAAAGTGTGAGTATGCAGAGTATTAATATAGTTTGACGCATTTGGTTTTACCTCTATGTTGTTATTTTCTGAGTAATTATTATAATATATTTATGCAGAACTGATTTCATATTTGTATAGGTTTGTTTCTATTCCAAACTGATTCAATTAGATAGAAGAAAACCCCTGCCCCTCATCAAAGGGGTAAGAGCAAAAGTTTCTATTCCAAATTAGTTCGATTAGAAAGACATCCAAAAACTATATTAATATAATAACTTACCCGCTCGGTACTTGTCAAGTCAATTTTGGTTTTGCTCGGATTTTTGGGGTGTTTGCTGTCGACCTCCAATCGTGCAAAATCTCTGGGAGGTTGACAGCAGAGTTGTTGGATGTATACACGTATAAATGTATACACACGACTTGTGTCAGTTAACCCATTGTTTTCAAAGTTATTACATATATTAGGTTTATAATGCGCACATATCGTCCCTACCAAATCAACCCCAAATGCGCCAAATCAACGGTATGAATGCCATTAAGGCATTCCCCGTATGGCATTTGTCGGGACTGAAGATCGTTTCAAACTATGAAGGACACCTGCAAAACGTTATGCTTATGTGAAACAATGATTAACATATAGTTATTTAGCACAACTCGTTAATATTATATATGAACGGGTGAGGTGTTTGGGAGGTTTTTTGGATGTTGTTTATTGGGATTTCATATAGATATACAACGGATAATCAATTGACTGGATTGTCTGAACCAGGATTTTCAGGATTATGAGTTTTGCTCGTTATGGTGCGAATCACAAGTAATACCATTTTCATGTGATAATGTCTCATTAGCAGCGGAAATCTGGTAGGAGCGACCTCACGGTCGCGACCGGGAGGTCGCTCCTACCGAAGAGAGTAACCCCCTGCCAGTATACAGTAGAATTCCTTAATGAGACAAGATTTATTTGAATTGGTATAAGGATAAACGCACATCATATATACCTGGATTTTTTCTGAACCAGGATTTTCAAATCAAGAAATCAAGAAATCAACGGTATGAATGCCATTTAGGCATTCCCCCAAATCAACGGTATGAATGCCATTTAGGCATTCCCCCAAATCAACGGTATGAATGCCATTTAGGCATTCCCCCAAATCAACGGTATGAATGCCATTTAGGCATTCCCCCAAATCAACGGTATGAATGCCATTTAGGCATTCCCCCAAATCAACGGTATGAATGCCATTTAGGCATTCCCCCAAATCAACGGTATGAATGCCATTTAGGCATTCCCCCAAATCAACGGTATGAATGCCATTTAGGCATTCCCCGGGTATGAATGCTATAAAGCATTCCCCCAAATCAACGCCAAATGCGCCTATGGCATTCGTCGGGTATGAATGCCTTATGGCATTCCCCGGGATTTCCAAATTTCCGGGATTATGAGTTTTGCTGTTTCTGCTGGTAATGAAAAGTGAGCATAAACGCCCATCATATATACCTGGATGTGGAAAATCCTGTTAATCTGGTAATCCTGATAAACATGGTTCAGAAAAATAAAACCCGCGAACGGTCGCGACCAGGAGGTCGCTCCTACCAACGCGGGGAGTGTAATGCGTGTAATCCGCGATTCCGAACATATTTTCCATACCTGGATGTGGTAAATCCTGTAAATCTGGTGATCCTGTGAATCCTGGTTCAGAAAAATAAAACCCGCAAACGGTCGCGACCAGGAGGTCGCTCCTACCACTGCGGGGAGTGTAATGCGTGTAATCCGCGATTCCGAACATATTCCCCATATCAGGGGTGTGTAAAGTTTTGGTTACTGTGCGTAGGGGCGGGGTCTCCCCGCCCGAAAAGAGGTCTTACGCGGGCGAGGAAACCTCGCCCCTACGATGTCCACAGTTCCCTAACGTCAAGCAAGTTTTGATAGTAACTGGACGGACTTCTTTTAATATTAGAGTTCTACAAAACACTTTACACACCCCCATATCAGAAGATACTTGACTTTTTCACCGACCTTTTGTATATTTTGGTAGCAATATTCAGAGAAAAGGAACAAACATACATGAAACATTTATTTTTTTCACTCTTGATGACCCTTGCGATAACCTTCACAAACGCACACACATCGTTTGCACAAGATTACACAATAATGAACCTGCCCGAAGGTGCGAAGGCCCGATTTGGAAAAAGTTGGGCTGGCGAAATGCAGTATTCACCTGACGGCACAAAGTTAGCGGTAGCAAGTGGCATCGGCGTATGGTTGTACGAAACACAGCGAGGCAAAGAACTCTATCTCTACACAGGTCATACGGAGTCGGTCGGAAGCGTAGCGTTCAGTCCGGATGGAGAAACTATCGCCAGTGGGAGTAGGGACGGCTCAACACATTTATGGAACACAAACACGGGCGCACAGATAGCAATACTTTCGGGATTTACAGGCTCGGTCGGAAGCGTAGCGTTCAGTCCGGATGGAGAAACTATCGCCAGTGGAGATTATGAAGGCATGATTCATTTATGGTCAGACACAGGTGATTTTATAGAAACGTTTACAGGACATACGGATTTGGTCAGAAGCATCGCTTTTTCTCCAGATAGCAAGACACTTGCAAGTGGGGGTTGGGATAAAACGCTCCGCTTATGGAACGCAAACACAGGTGTGCATCTAAAAACACTCTCGGGACATGCGGCTCGGATCAGAAGCGTCGCGTTCAGTCCAGATGGTAAAACTGTCGCAAGTGCAAGTGATGACGACACAATTCGTTTGTGGAACGCCAACACGGGAACGCTTATGAAAAAACTCACACAACATAGGGATGAAGTCTATAGTATCGCGTTCAGTCCGGATGGCACAACACTCGCAAGCGGGGGTGATGATAATATGATCCGCATATGGAATGTGAAAACTGGAATGCATGTAAAAACACTCTCCGGACATAAGCGTTTTGTCATCAGCGTTGCGTTCAGCCCGGATGGCACAACACTTGCAAGTGGGAGTAGGGACGGAACCATCCGTTTCTGGAACGCAAACACGGACAAACTTTTGAATACAATTACAGACCATACAAATCCTATCAGAAGCGTTGCATTCAGTCCGGATGGAAATACAATTGCAAGTGGAAGTTACAAGAGCATCAAGCTATGGAACACAAACACGGGCGCGAATATGATAACACTCTCTGGATTTACAGATTATATCTTCACCGTTGCGTTCAGTCCGGATGGCAACACACTCGCAAATGCAAGTTATGAGAACATCAAGCTATGGAACGCACACACGGGTGAGCTTCTAAACACTTTATTAGGGCATAAGATTCGTGTCGCAAGCATCGCGTTTTCTCCAGATGGCAGCACACTCGCAAGTGGGGGTTGGGATAAAACGCTCCGCTTATGGAACGCAAACACCGGTGTGCATCTAAAAACACTCTCTGGATTTCCAGATTATATCTACACCGTCGCGTTCAGTCCGGATGGAGAAACTATCGCCGGTGCGAGTAAGAACAAGGTACTTTTGTGGAACGTAGACACCGTAGCGCATGTAAAAACACTCTCCGGACATACAGCCGTTGTGAGCAGCGTTGCGTTCAGTCCAGATGGTAGCATGGTCGCCAGTGGAAGTCGGGATAAAACGCTCCGCTTATGGAACGCAAACACCGGTGCGCACATACACACACTCTCTGGACATACGGATGAAGTCAAAACCGTAGCATTCAGTCCAGATGGAGAAATGATTGCAAGCGGGAGTATAGACAAAACCATCCGTTTGTGGAACGCAAACACCGGTGTGCATCTAAAAACACTCTCGGGACATACGGATGAAGTCTATGGTATTGCGTTCAGTCCGGATGGTAAGACAATCGCCAGTGGGAGTGATGACGGCACTGTCTTGCTGTGGACAACCCCGTAGACGTCAATTTAAGGATATTGACATCTTGTGGGAAGGGTCGCTCCTTTTGTCTGAACCAGGATTTTCAAATCAAGAAATCAAGAAATCAACGGTATGAATGCCATTTAGGCATTCCCCGGGTATGAATGCTATAAAGCATTCCCCCAAATCAACCCGAATGCGCCTATGGCATTCGTCGGGTATGAATGCCTTATGGCATTTCCCGGGATTTCCAGATTTCCAAGATTATGAGTTTGGCTCGTTATGGTGCTAATGAAAAGTAAGCATCAACGCGCATCATATATACCCAGATATGGAAAATCCTGGTAATCCGCTAATCCTGTGAATCCTGGTTCAGACAGAAGCACGAATGAAAAGTAAGCCTAAACGCGCACCATATATACCTGGATGTGGTAAATTCTGTTAATCTGTAAATTCTGTTAATCCTGGTTCAGAAAAATAAAACCAGGAACGGTCGCGACCAGGAGGTCGCTCCTACCAGAACTCTGCAGCTAATGAGACATAATACAATAGAAATGGTATAAGCATCAACGCGCATCATATATACCTGGATGTGGAAAATCCTCTTAATCTGCTAATCCTGATAATCCTGGTTCAGAAATATAAAACCCGCGAACGGTCGCGACCAGGAGGTCGCTCCTACCGAAGAGAGTAACCCCCTGCCAGTAAACAGTAGAATTCCTTAATGAGACAAGATTTATTTGAATTGGTATAAGGATAAACGCGCGTCATATATACCTGGATGTGGTAAATCCTGGTAATCTGGTAATCCTGATAATCCTGGTTCAGAAAAAAGCGCTGAGGACGCGGATTCCTTAGAAAACCTCTATCCTTACGACTTGTGCCAGTTAACCCATTGTTTTCAAAGTTTTTACATATATTAGGTTTATAATGCACACATATCGTCCCTACCAAATCAACGCCAAATGCGCCAAATCAACGGTATGAATGCCATTAAGGCATTCCCCGTATGGCATTTGTCGGGACTAAAGAGGATGTACTATGACGTTTTTCTATAAACATATCGTCCCTACCAAATCAACGCCAAATGCGCCAAATCAAGAAATCAACGGTATGAATGCCTTTTGGCATTCCCCGTATGGCATTTGTCGGGACTGAAGATCGTTTCAAACTATGAAGGACACCTGCAAAACGCCATGCTTATGTGAAACAATGATTAACATATAGTTATTTAGCACAACTCGTTATCCTTAGTAATAGAATATTGGCGAGATGTCTTCTCCGCGGCTTACGTGGAATACGTGTAATCCGTGATTCCGCACGTTTGTCAGCGCAATAAGAAGTTACAAACCGCACATACTTAGGGGAATGCACTGAAGGGATACAATTTCTACTTGACAACTCGTTCATAATATACGATACTTAAATGACACCATTATCATTTTATGAGGATGAAAAAATGACTAACAAACACGATTTCATGATTGAACAAATCAAAATATCCCCTACGAACATTGATGCCGAAGATGTTCAAGACATTGAACAAACGATATCTAAGCTTGCATGCGGTCCACAAATAGGTGAAACAGAGATAGCGGTATTTAAGAAATTTGCATCTGCATTGGAACGGGCATTTCGGGCTGAAATATCTACGTTTACCCCACCTTCAGAAGACTATGAGCATTGGATGATGTTTATCCCGAAAGATGGTAATTTTGATGCCACTCCGTCACGCTTCTCCGTTTCATTTCACATTAAACGCGTTGAAAACAATTAGTTCATCCGCATCAGGAATGTATTATGTATAGTTCTTTACCCGGAATTGGTCTACCTGAAGATACAGACCTTCTGTGGAGATATATGAGTTTTGAGAAGTTCGTAAGCCTGTTGAATACGAAAAGTTTATTTTTTACAAGAGCTGATAAATTTGACGACAAGTTTGAAGGTTTTACACCGCCTTTAGTAAAGAAAGACTATGAGCGTTCCGTAGATACGAATTCCATAATAGAGTTCCAAAAAAACTTACCCAAATATGCGTTGTGTAGCTGCTGGCACCATGCTGAGGAAGAATCAATAGCGATGTGGGAGAAATATCACATGCAGAATAGCGGTATTGCTATCAAAACAACATTCAGCAAGTTTAAAGAGTGTTTGAAAGAAGACTATCGTGTATTTCTCGGCAAAATTGAATATATCAATCACTATGAATACCCAGTTCCGCAAAATATATCGGAAATGAGTATGTTCTATACTTGGTATTTTCATAAGCGGAAAACGTTTGAGTACGAAAGAGAATTTCGTGCTATTTTTTTTCACTTTCCAAGGCCCTTTACAAATTATATTGATGACAACGGTAATTTCATCAATCGTAGAACGCCAATAAAAGAGATTGATTTTGAAGATATTTGTAATACGGGTATGTCTCTTGAAGTAGATCTCAATAGTTTGATCTGCGAAGTCGTCATCTCACCATATATGAGAAAAGAGGAATGGATTTTAGATACAGTTAGGTCGGTCATTCACCAATACGGTTTTGATTTTGATGTTAATGCCTCACCCCTTTTGGATGAACCTGAAATGAGTTAAGATATTGAAGATTCGCAGGGTGTCCAGCCGCGGATGATGTTCTTCCCTCTTGGTAGGAGCGACCCGGGAATGCCATACGCGCATTCATACCGTTGATTTACCGGTCACGAACATATTCAAACACGGACGCGAACATATTCAAACACGGACGTGACCATATTCAAACACGGACGTGACCATATTCAAACACGGACGCGAACATATTCAAATACGGACGCGAACATATTCAAATACGGACGCGAACATATTCAAACACGGACGCGAACATATTCAAACACGGACGCGACCGTCTTCCAACACGGTCACGACCATATTCAAACACGGACGCGAACATATTCAAACACGGACGCGAACATATTCAAACACGGACGCGAACATATTCAAACACGGTCGCGACCGTCTTCCAACACGGTCACGACCATATTCAAACACGGTCGCGAACATATTCAAACACGGTCGCGACCATATTCAAACACGGTCGCGACCAGGAGGTCGCTCCTACCAAGAGGTTTTCTCCGCGTCTTCTGTGTAATCCGTGATTCTGCACACCCATCAGCGAAATCCGCAACCAAAGCGCAAATTATCTTTTACGGGGGGCGCGGCGTTTGAGACGTGCTTTCAGGTCCTCTGGCGGTTCGTGGGTATCGGTAGTGGTTCTGCCTGTCGGAAGGTTTTGCTTGCTTCTGCATCGCCTGTGAGTAGGTCCAGCTGTTCACGCAAGCTGGAAACTTCTGCTTGTAAGGTGTGGACGACAGTTTCAGGGTCGCCCGTGAGCGGCATATCCAAAGCGGTGCGGATTTTGTCTATCCATTGTTGGTCTGTCATCAGTATCTCCTGTATGACACTACGCATCTCGTGTTTTTTCTGGATGGCGGTGTCTCGGTTTGACCCGAACTCAACGAGGGAGACCTCTTTGAGATGGGCATCGTAGACGTTGTATGTGGTGGTTTGTATCCTGCCGTTGCCGTCATCGTATTGTTTTCCGGGTTTGTGTGTGCAGTATTCATCAGTGTCTGTGTTGTCCCACCAATACCAGCGACGCAACTCGCGTTGACAGAGGTTGCAGACCTCTCGCTCGCCGTAGAAACCGACTGAGATCTGATTTATCAAGCCGTATTCAATGGCGCGTATCAGTTTTTCGCTTGTGCGGAACTCGCGTCCCTGCCCCTCGTTTTCCATATTTTTGAGGATATAGAAGTCAATCATGAGCTCGTTTTTATCGGTGAGGACAGCATTGTTTGAACGTCCGTATCTGAAGGAACGGTAGGCGTGCTTTGTAAGCGCTCCCTCTTGTCTGAACCAGGATTTTCAGGATTTTTAGGATTTCCACATTAGATGTTTCTGTATAGGGAAAGTGTATCTTTTCAATGGAAATCAACGACATAAAATTCATAATCCTGAAAATCTGGTAATCCTGTAAATCATGGTTCAGACAAGAGGGAGCGCTTACAAAGCACCAAATCAAAAAATCAACGGTATGAATACCTTATGGTATTCCCCGGGTATGAATGCCATTTAGGCATTCCCCGCCTGCAGGTAATGTTATCGTTTGTGATGTAATATGTCCAAATATTACAACACAAAAGGAGTTTTGTATGAAAAGATGCTTATTGTTACTCAGTATTTTTTTCGCTATGATGCTCGTTGCGTGTGGCGGTGATGATGAGATAACTACACCTATAGAAGACGATAATATGGTGATGGATAACGGCACACAAACGCCTATAGAACTACTACCAGAACCTGTCAGGATCTATTATTCAGGCACACTCACAGGACATTGGGATTATGTTGAATCCGTGGCGTTTAGTCCGGATGGGAGCATGCTCGCCAGTGGAAGTTGGGACAACACCGTTCGTTTGTGGAACACAAGTGACGGCACGCCTCTCCGCACACTTACAGGACATTGGCGCAGTATCTATAGCGTCGCTTTTAGTCCGGATGGCATCATCATCGCCAGTGGGAGTTCTGACAACACCATTCGTTTGTGGAACACAAGCTGCGGAACGCTTCTCCGCACACTTACAGGGCATACTCATTTTGTCAGAAGCGTAGCGTTCAGTCCGGATGGTAAGACAATTGCGAGTGGTAGTTCTGACAACACCATTCGTTTGTGGAATGTAAACGACGGCACACACATCCGCACGTTCACAGGACATACGCATATTATCAGAAGCGTAGCGTTCAGTCCAGATGGAGACACTCTCGCCAGTTGCAGTGGGGACAACACCGTCCGTTTGTGGAATATAAGTGATGGTACATACCTCAGCACGTTCACAGGACATCCGGAAACCGTCGCGTTCAGTCCGGATGGTAAAACTCTCGCCAGCAGCAGTAGAGAGGACATCCGTTTATTGAACGTAAGTGACGGCTCGCTTATCCGTACGTTCAGAGGGCATTTGAATGGTGTCTCACAAGTAGTGTTCAGTCCGGATGGTAAAACTCTCGCTAGCAGCAGTTGGGACGCCACCGCCCGTTTGTGGAATGTAGACGACGGCACGCATCTCCGCACGTTCACAGGGTATTTGAATGTTGTTTTGAGCGTCGCGTTCAGTTCTGACGGTAATTCCCTCGCAAGTGGCAGTGGGGACAACACCGTGCGTATGTGGGATGTAAGTGAGTGATGCGGGTTATCTGAACAAGGATGGACAGGATTACCAGACTATCAGGATTAGAGTTTGCTGCATCTGGCTTCCATTCAAAAGAAAACATAAATGTGTATCACATACATTGAAGGCTGTCTGAACCAGGATTTTTAGGATAGGCATGGTTTGGTTAGGGTTTTTCTTGTTTTAGGATGACAAGCAAGACGGTTAGGTTTGCATTATTTCAAGACTCTCGGTTTTGAGTTTTGAATTGCTTTGTTCTTCAGTTAATGTAGGAGCTTTCTGATAATCAGTCTCAACACCATCTAATGGCACAATTGAAAGCCGACACCCAATAGCGTTGAGGACGGTAGTAAACATATCAATATGCAGTGCTTCTTTCCTCGTTAACACATCGGAGAGGATTTGTGGGTCAATGTCTGTTTTCTTTGCGACTTCAGCAATTCCACCCTTTGCTTCAACGATACTCTCTAAGGAAATTTGAATGACAGCGGCATTGCCATGGGTTTGATATTCTTCCATTACGGCAGAGAGGTATCCACTCATATCTTCCTCTTCGGCAAGTTGTTCAATTAGAAATGCTCTCCATGTTCCATGTGCTTTATTCATTTTGTCTCTCCTTGTAATCTTTCCAATAGTTTTTTGCCAGGTTTATATCCCGATTTTGCGAAGACTTGTCTCCACCACAAAGCAGAAGAACGATTGTATTGTCCACTTCACCATAATAGATACGGTAACCTGGTCCGAAGTCAAGTTTCAATTCCCAAACCCCGTCACCTACCGATCTATATTTGCCAAGGTTCCCAATTTCGACTGAATCTACACGAGCTTGAATCCGTTCTTTTACCTTTTTATCCCGAATTGAATTGAACCAATCGGTGAATGGTATGGTTCCGTTTGGTCGTTGGTAAGTATCAATTGTTCGTGGTCGAGTGTCACGCATTGACGAATTTCACAGGTTATTATTCGGGAAGCGAGTAAAAAAAAGTTATCATAAACTATATTTACATATAGTATCATAATTACTACACAAAGTCAAGATTCAAATATAGCAGTATCAGAGGTTTTCAATTGTCGAATTTCGCTCTTGTGGGAGTGGTTTTTTTAACTCCAACTGTGTGGGGTTTATCTTGTAAGACTGTCGGGGTTGAAAACCCCTCCCACAAGAGAAACCTCACACAAGAGGGCGCGCTTACAAAGCACGCCTACTGATGGCGGGGTGGGGCGCGCTTACAAAGCACGCCTACTGATGACGGGGTGGGGCGCGCTTACAAAGCACGCCTGCAAGAGGGATAAGAGGGCGCGCTTAAAAAGCACGCCTGCAAGAGGGATAAGAGGTGCGCGCTTAAAAAGCACCAAATCAACGGTATGAATCATGGAGCATGCCATACGCGCATGCTTCTTTAAGCATTCCCCGCCCGCAAGAGGGGTAAGAGGGGCGCGCTTACAAAGCACCAAATTAACGGTATGAATCATGGAGCATGCCATACGCGCATGCTTCTTTAGGCATTCCCCGCCCGCAAGCTTACTATTACCCATAAGTGGAATTGGAGGGACAAAGGCTCGACATGCTGCTGTAGGAGGAGTTTCTAACCCCGATAGAGGACAGAAAACTGGTCATAAGAACTAAAAAACCTTGTGAAATTAGTCTAAAAGGCCTATAAAGGTATCCTACATCTAAAATATTGGTCAGTTTTCAGGCGTTTTTGAGCAACAGGCACCTACAAAAGACTTAACGGACTATACCCAAAAACTTATGGGTAATAGTAAGGCCCGCAAGAGGGGTAAGAGGGGCGCGCTTACAAAGCACGCCTACAGTTAGGGGCGCGCTTGCAAAGCACGCCTACAGTTAGGGGCGCGCTTACAAAGCACGCCTGCAAGAGGGATAAGAGGGGCGCGCTTACAAAGCACCAAATCAAAAAATCAACGGTATGAATACCTTATGGTATTCCCCGGGTATGAATGACATTTAGGCATTCCCCGCCTGCAAGAGGGATAAGAGGGGCGCGCTTACAAAGCACGCCTGCAGTTAGGGGCGCGCTTACAAAGCACGCATACCACAAGAGGGGTGGAATCCGTGTCATTCGCGATCCTGGAGCGTTCGGAATCGCGGAGAAGAGTTCTGCCAATCAATCATATATAAATATGCTGATCTTGCTGTTTTTTCTATATGTCAGCTGTTCCTTTTTGTGCAGCAAAAGATAATATTTGCACCTAATGGTGCATTTCATTGTGGCTGTTCTCTGCTTTTACAAGTATTACGGGTTTCTTAAATTGGCACGCGAATTGCTTTTTTATTCATAAGTCTACCATAAATGTAATATATCCAAATATTACAACACAAGGAGTTTCTTATGAGAAGAAGTTTATTGATACTCAGTATTTTCCTTGCCATGATGCTGGTTGCATGTGGTGGTGATGATGAACCTATCATAGATCCTGACAAGACGTATTTTTCAGGCATACTCAAAGGGCATACAAAGAGTGTCTACACTGTAGCGTTTAGTCCGGATGGGAACACCCTTGCCAGTGGGGGTTATGACAAAACCATTCGTCTGTGGGACACGGACGATGGGACACAGATACGTATATTATCAGGACATAGGGGGCCTGTCAGTAGCGTAGCGTTCAGTCCGGATGGTAGCACTATCGCAAGTGGCAGTCAGGACTATACTATTCTATTATGGAACGCAAATAACGGCACGCCTCTCCGCTCCCTCACAGGGCATACGAATGAGGTCAGAAGTGTTGCGTTCAGTCCGGATGGTAGCACGGTCGCCAGTGGCAGTAATGACAGTACCATCCGTTTGTGGAACGCAAGTAACGGTACACATATCCGCACGTTCACAGGGCATAGGGGAGCTGTCCGGAGTGTTGCGTTCAATCCGGATGGTAATACCCTCGCCAGTGGGAGTGATGACGGTACCATTCGCGTGTGGAATGTAAGTGATGACAAGCTTCCTCGCACGCTCCCAGGTCATTTGCTGGGTGTCTTCACCGTAGCGTTCAATCCGGATGGTAGCACCCTCGCCAGTGGGAGTTGGGACGCAACCATCAATTTGTGGGACGCAAATGACTGCATACATCTCCACACCCTCACTGGGCATACAGGTTCTATCTTAAGCGTGGTGTTTAGTCCCGATGGTAGCACACTCGCAAGTGGGAGTGGTGACGATACCATACGTTTGTGGGACGCAAGTGATGGGTCGCATCTCCGCACGCTTTTATGGAATTTCTATGAGATCACAAGCGTAGCGTTTAGTCCGGATGGTAAAGCCCTTGCCGGTGCCAATGGTGACATCACCGTCCGCATGTGGGACCTCACTGAGTGATGTTGGTTGTCTGAACCAGGATGGACAGGATTAGCGGATTGCCAGGATTTACCTCATCCAGGTATATATGATGCGCGTTTAGGCTTACTTTTGGTTAGGAGCAGAAAGAGACAAACTCATAATCTTGGAAATCTGGTAATCCTGTGAATCCTGGTTCAGAAAAGAGGGCGCGCTTACAAAGCACGCCTGCAGTTAGGGGCGCGCTTACAAAGCACGCCTACAGTTAGGGGCGCGCTTACAAAGCACGCCTGCAAGAGGGATAAGAGGGCGCGCTTACAAAGCACGCCTGCAGTTAGGGGCGCGCTTACAAAGCACGCCTACTGATGGCGGGGTGGGGCGCGCTTACAAAGCACCAAATCAAGTAATCAAGAAATCAACGGTATGAATGCCTTTTGGCATTCCCCGGGTATGAATCATGGAGCATGCCATACGCGCATGCTTCTTTAGGCATTCCCCGCCTACCATTGGAGGAAGGGGCGCGCTTTTACAAGAGGGGAACAGTCGCGACCAGGAGGTCGCTCCTACGTTGACCTGCTCTACTACCTCAGTAGTAATAAAAAGAACAGTCGCGACCAGGAGGTCGCTCCTACCAGCGCGCGGGGTAGTGTACGGAATCACGGAGGACATGGAAAAACACGGATAAGTCACCTCATCCATGGGTGTGTAAAGTTTTTGCACAGAGGTACAAACTTTTGTTCTCTTTAGTCCCGTAGGGACGCAATGTTTATTGATAGGTGTAATCACCCTCTCTTGAGTTCCGTAGGAACGACATAGAAGAATAAACATATCGTCCCTACGGGACTAAAGAACTGGGAAGGGTACTTGTTTTCTATAAACATATCGTCCCTACGGGATTGAAGAGTATGGTTGATATTAACAATATTTCCTTATATTGACACCTATGGGTCTCTGTGCCCGCAATCTCTCATTTAATCAGTTGCGGCGGGGTACAGAGACCCCGCTCTACAATGGAGAATGTGAAGTTTGTGCAAAAACTTTTCACACCCCTCATCCACAGGGTTATTTAGTTTTAAGAATTATCAGTTAATGGGTGTTACTTAAAGTTAATATCGTAGGTCGGGTAGAGCGTATGCGAAACCCGACATTTATTGATTTTGTCTATCATGTCGGGTTTCGCTCACGCTCTACCCGACCTACGATATAAAATCACGAATGTTATAAATATCTGCCAAAATATTTATAACTGAATAACCCTGCCTCATCCATGGGGTTACTTGTAAGAAAACACGATTTGTGATAACCTATCATGCATACCCTGATTTCACAAGGAGCAAACAGACAATGAACCAGCCTAACATAATTCTAATGATGTGCGATGATCTCGGATATGGTGATGTGGGATTTAACGGAAACGACACCATCAAAACCCCAAATTTGGACAATCTGGCGAACAATGGCATCCGATTTACGCGGTTTTACGCTGGCGGTCCCGTCTGCTCGCCGACACGCGGCACCTGTCTCACCGGACGACACTATTTTCGTTATGGCGTGACTCACGCTAATCGCGGACACTTACCTGCACAGGAAATCACTCTGGCACGTATGCTAAAATCTTATGGATACGCCACGGGACATTTTGGTAAATGGCATCTTGGGACGTTGGACAGAGAGTATTCGGGCAAACCGAACCGCAATCCTGCACGGAACTACGCACCACCGTGGGAACGGGATTACGATACCTCTTTTGCGACCGAATATGCCGTGCCGACTTGGGATCCTACTGTCGGTGTGCAAGGGAAAAACCGACGTTCAGAGCGCCCCTGGGCTTCGCCATATTATGAGAACGGAAAACTGGCTACAGAAAATCTGTCGGGATGTGATTCTCGTGTGTTGATGGATCGCGCGATTCCATTTATTGAACAATCCGTAGATAACGGACAACCGTTCTTTACGTCAATCTGGTTTCACGCACCGCATACGCCCGTGTTTGCTGGGCCGGAATATCGTGCTATGTATGCCGACTACAGCGAAGATGAACAGCACTATTACGGCTGCATCACCGCGATAGACGATCAGGTGAAACGATTGTATCACACATTGGCTGCTTGGGGTGTCTCCCAAAACACGATGATCTGGTTCTGTTCGGACAACGGTCCGGAAGGACGTACCGGTCAAGATGGACGTAACAGGGGGTCAACAGGTGGTTTACGTGGACGCAAACGGTCTCTGTTTGATGGTGGTGTTGGGGTGCCAGCTCTATTGCACTGGCCGGGTCATGCGGATGCCGGACGCGTCATGGAAATGCCGTGCAGCACGTTGGATTACTTCCCGACAATCGCTGAGGTGATGGGATATGAAATGCCCGATAACCGACCAATCGACGGCATCAGTCTGCTACCGGCGATTGGGGGTAACATGACGGAACGTCCCACTCCGATTCCGTATCGGTTCAATAGTGGTAAAAACGGTATGTTTGGTGCACCGACCATCGCAATGACAGACAATCGCTACAAATGTTTGACGAACTTGTCAGATGATGGCAGCGAAGATCTCTGTTTTGATATGATAAAAGACCGCGCAGAAACGACTAACTTGGCAGAGGAACAGAGCGACCGTATGGCACAAACGCGTAAGACTCTGCACGAATGGCTCCGCTCATGTGCGGTTAGCCACAACGGTGGTGATTATGACGAACCTTTTGAACCTGTTGGCAAATTTGAAGAGGTTACGGGTCGGTGGCGGTGATGGTATGCGCGGTTCTGTTGCGTGATTCAAAATGGATGACAAAAAAGGTGATGGGTGTAGATGAGAATCCTTCTACAAACCTACTTTAGATAAGGGGTCACAGCAACTATCGTTCAAGTATTCTGCTGTCGACCTCCGAATTATGCGGATTTTTTTACGGACATATTTTGCGAATTATCCTCAAAATTGCGTGTAAACCCTTTCTACTTCTACTGCCGTCAGCCTCCCAGAGAATTTGCACGATTGGAGGTTGACGGCAAATCGTAAATATATTGAAATTTAACTTGACGATAACTGTGGGAGTTTGTTATGATGTAACTGTTGTTTTTGGGGAGCCTTTTAATCGAACCAGTTTGGAATAGAAACATAGTCCATCCTTCCTAACCAAAAGGGGATACCTACTTTTAATCGAACCAGTTTGGAATAGAAACAGAGGAACGCTCTCACAAAATCAATCTCCAAATTGAAATCTTTTAATCGAACCAGTTTGGAATAGAAACTCTAATTTCATTTGAAACAGCCAACCTACATGTCTGCTTTTAATCGAACCAGTTTGGAATAGAAACACTCTTTGAACTCCCACGTCTCCCACGGATTACGTGCTTTTAATCGAACCAGTTTGGAATAGAAACTGGTACGTTGAAAAAGCACCAGGACATGCAACGCAGGCTTTTAATCGAACCAGTTTGGAATAGAAACCCAATAGCAGCACCTTTGGGTCCAAAAAAACTACCGACTTTTAATCGAACCAGTTTGGAATAGAAACCTCTGTGTCCAATTCGCCCTGAAGTATGGCAGCACCCTTTTAATCGAACCAGTTTGGAATAGAAACGTCTTCTTCCTTCATAATATTCTCCCTTGTAAATGACCTTTTAATCGAACCAGTTTGGAATAGAAACTTCAACCCATTGTTCGTCTGACTCCCCTTCACGTCTTTTAATCGAACCAGTTTGGAATAGAAACTTAGGTGTGGGTGCTTTGGTACTGTGTGTGGTTGGCTTTTAATCGAACCAGTTTGGAATAGAAACATCTCAGCAAATCCGGATTCAGTTGGTGCTTTACGAGTGCCTTTTAATCGAACCAGTTTGGAATAGAAACGGTCTAAAGGACTTTCTTTCTTATCACGGGTTGTCGCCAACTTTTAATCGAACCAGTTTGGAATAGAAACTTTTCATTTGTTCATATTTGGTGAAAGTAATAGCTATACTTTTAATCGAACCAGTTTGGAATAGAAACATCGTCCCCGCTGTCCGTGCCGTTGGCGTGGTTGCACTTTTAATCGAACCAGTTTGGAATAGAAACGATATAGATTATACACCTCAAAAGTCAAGTCTTCGCCTTTTAATCGAACCAGTTTGGAATAGAAACGAAACCGGTGATGCACTAACTTTTAAAGTGAACTTGAGACTTTTAATCGAACCAGTTTGGAATAGAAACTTAATAGAAAATCAGGCTCTTATCATTGAAACCTACTTTTAATCGAACCAGTTTGGAATAGAAACTGACTTCCTGCAAGGATTTCCCAATTTTCCGTTGTTCTTTTAATCGAACCAGTTTGGAATAGAAACTCTGGCACATCATAATCAGATTGAAACGCAATGGACTTTTAATCGAACCAGTTTGGAATAGAAACTTTGGCATAGGATACATCGCCTGAACACGTGCTTGCCACTTTTAATCGAACCAGTTTGGAATAGAAACACCTACATCAAAAACCTATGAATGATAAAAACAAATTCTTTTAATCGAACCAGTTTGGAATAGAAACACGGAAAGCCATTACACCCTAACGGGAAAGGATAATCTTTTAATCGAACCAGTTTGGAATAGAAACTTATGACGATTGATACGTCCCAAATACAACATGTAATCTTTTAATCGAACCAGTTTGGAATAGAAACAATGAAGAATTAAACGCTTATACTCTTATTGATGGTGACTTTTAATCGAACCAGTTTGGAATAGAAACGTAGTACCACCAAGCCGACCAGCCAAGTTAGTTCCCATCCTTTTAATCGAACCAGTTTGGAATAGAAACTCTGTGATATACTATATCATAGACAAATTAACGCAAATACTTTTAATCAAACCAGTTTGGAATAGAAACAAATCTCTCCGTCATACTGAGCGACACACTCAAACTTTTAATCGAACCAGTTTGGAATAGAAACCAGTTTTGCGATTTCACAGCAGCAATAAATTTGTGAACTTTTAATCGAACCAGTTTGGAATAGAAACTCAAGTCCTTGCGAGACTCTACCTGATGTTCCTTCCTTTTAATCGAACCAGTTTGGAATAGAAACCTTTATGAAATCTGTTAATTTCTTGGGATCGGTGCGTCTTTTAATCGAACCAGTTTGGAATAGAAACGATAATACTACCAGTTTGCCTTTAACGTTATGACCTTGTCTTTTAATCGAACCAGTTTGGAATAGAAACGACTCCGCATTAACCTCAAACTGCTTCTTTACATTACTTTTAATCGAACCAGTTTGGAATAGAAACTGTTTGGCAAGCTTCAACGATGCACGAATTGTTTCCTTTTAATCGAACCAGTTTGGAATAGAAACGTGAAATTATGTGTGAGTGCCGTTGCTGCAAGGTCTATCCACCTTTTAATCGAACCAGTTTGGAATAGAAACAATGGATTACTCATTACTCTGATGTCTCCTCAAAGTCCTTTTAATCGAACCAGTTTGGAATAGAAACTCTTGACGCGCTTTATATATAACACAAAACTTTGACTTTTAATCGAACCAGTTTGGAATAGAAACGCTTTTCGGCACAAGCACAATGCGTATCATATTACTTTTAATCGAACCAGTTTGGAATAGAAACTACGCTATGACAATAGCTCTGTTTTCATCTTTTACTTTTAATCGAACCAGTTTGGAATAGAAACTCTATAACAAATCCTTATATAATTGCAGCAATTGAGACTTTTAATCGAACCAGTTTGGAATAGAAACGGCGACATATAAAGAGGTAGGAATGTGCCGAGTGTTACTTTTAATCGAACCAGTTTGGAATAGAAACCGTCAAGTTCATCAAAAGCGACTGACAAGTTATTGCTTTTAATCGAACCAGTTTGGAATAGAAACGCTGCCTTGCGCGCGGATTTTAGGTTGATCGCAGTTTGCTTTTAATCGAACCAGTTTGGAATAGAAACGTGGGGTGCAAGGGTGTGGTGTGTATTCCGCACACAAACGACTTTTAATCGAACCAGTTTGGAATAGAAACTGTATTAGGGATAAATAAGGTCAACAATTAAAATTGACTTTTAATCGAACCAGTTTGGAATAGAAACCAATTTGGATTAGACAACTTGTGGAGAAAGCGATCATCTTTTAATCAAACCAGTTTGGAATAGAAACTCACTTCTTGATTGAGTGAAATAGTTGTAAGATAGACTTTTAATCGAACCAGTTTGGAATAGAAACACACTGCCATCAGTCCATATCTTTTGCAGTGACAACTTTTAATCGAACCAGTTTGGAATAGAAACTGTGGGAATTGCAACGTGATGTTCGCATCCGTCGGTTCACTTTTAATCGAACCAGTTTGGAATAGAAACAGGCTAACATAATTCTAACTCCTGATGTGTGAGTGGCTTTTAATCGAACCAGTTTGGAATAGAAACAGCATCTCATGCACACCAGAACTACGCCGCACGTGTTCCTTTTAATCGAACCAGTTTGGAATAGAAACGCTAACGATGTGCTTTTGATAGGTGCTGAGTATGACTTTTAATCGAACCAGTTTGGAATAGAAACGATGCTTCGATACCAACAGGATTTAGTATTTCAGGAACTTTTAATCGAACCAGTTTGGAATAGAAACAACACACTCACAGCATCATTTTTAGATTGTGCAAGGCTTTTAATCGAACCAGTTTGGAATAGAAACGTCGTCCTCGCCTAGTGTGTGTTTTTTATATGTCATGCTTTTAATCGAACCAGTTTGGAATAGAAACTCTGACGCTTTTTACGAGTAGGTTCTGATAGGTGTTACCTTTTAATCGAACCAGTTTGGAATAGAAACGTTTCCTCTGGGTCGCAGCTGAGGTTTTGCAGGCGTTCTACTTTTAATCGAACCAGTTTGGAATAGAAACTATCATTTCCTAATGTTGCCCGATACCGCAACCGACTTTTAATCGAACCAGTTTGGAATAGAAACATTCAAGTATGTTGTGCCATCTTTATCAGACAACGCCTTCTTTTAATCGAACCAGTTTGGAATAGAAACGAGATCATAGATTGTTTTTCCAGTATTGTTCTGAGTTCACTTTTAATCGAACCAGTTTGGAATAGAAACTAAAAGAGCCGAGCCGTATTTTTCCCTGATTTGTGGCACTTTTAATCGAACCAGTTTGGAATAGAAACATGGATTAGTTGACATTGAAAATGTTAGCGATATTATTAAACTTTTAATCGAACCAGTTTGGAATAGAAACATGACTTCTGCATATCCTACGAGATCAAGTGGCATTGCCTTTTAATCGAACCAGTTTGGAATAGAAACGGAACATCGCAATCAAATAAAAGAGGGTAATATTCACCTTTTAATCGAACCAGTTTGGAATAGAAACACCACATTTTCAGAGATAGTGGCAGGATCACCAACGACTTTTAATCGAACCAGTTTGGAATAGAAACGTATCTTGCTGAAATCAATATCACGCAAGAATCTACCTTTTAATCGAACCAGTTTGGAATAGAAACGAATATGCGACTAATTTTGACAATCCTGACATAGTGACTTTTAATCGAACCAGTTTGGAATAGAAACAAGCCAGTATGGTCACGTGATTACTTTATGCAAACTTTTAATCGAACCAGTTTGGAATAGAAACCTTTTCTTTGGTTGGCGACCATCGACAACGCAATTTTCTTTTAATCGAACCAGTTTGGAATAGAAACATTTTTGGTCCTTATACGGTCACTGCTCCGATTGTCTTTTAATCGAACTAGTTTGGAATAGAAACGCTCTCGGTTGGTGTTGTTCACAACAAACGCATGAACACGTCTTTTAATCGAACCAGTTTGGAATAGAAACGAAATTTATTATGCTGGATTACAAGACGAGGGAGGAACTTTTAATCGAACCAGTTTGGAATAGAAACTTCACGGTGTTGTAGTACTGCTTGGTGCTTGTCAGGCTTTTAATCGAACCAGTTTGGAATAGAAACACAGACGCATCATCGTGGCAAAACTGGTAAACGACAAGCTTTTAATCGAACCAGTTTGGAATAGAAACAGAGGTGCGTGTGGGCAGAGTAAAGTCTAAATCACACTTTTAATCGAACTAGTTTGGAATAGAAACAGTATTTAGACATTCGCGTGGACATTCTCTTAATATCTTTTAATCGAACTAGTTTGGAATAGAAACCCGTCTTGTCAGATGATCCTGTGTCTGTAATCACGCTTTTAATCGAACCAGTTTGGAATAGAAACTCATTTGGATGAAGCGTTCGGAGGTAATGTTCATTACTTTTAATCCAACCAGTTTGGAATAGAAACGTCTTATCTAAAAGTGTTTTCAGTTCCCTTAAAGCTTTTAATCGAACCAGTTTGGAATAGAAACCCTAACTGGACTCACTTTCGTATGATAGATTTTGGATCTTTTAATCGAACCAGTTTGGAATAGAAACCTGACAACGAGTGCATCATCTGATCCGCTATTTACCTTTTAATCGAACCAGTTTGGAATAGAAACCTAAATGTAGCAGTGTCAATAGAAAGTGTTGTGCCCTTTTAATCGAACCAGTTTGGAATAGAAACATATAAGCAAAGTCATAAGGTATGTCTTTAGGTTCCTTTTAATCGAACCAGTTTGGAATAGAAACAATTGCACGCAATGGAAGAAAGAAAACAGGACGAGTTAACTTTTAATCGAACCAGTTTGGAATAGAAACATTCCTGCTAAATCAATTATTATTTTACTCTTCTTTCTTTTAATCGAACCAGTTTGGAATAGAAACGAACCATGCCTTACTGTGTCAAAATTCCATATTCTACTTTTAATCGAACCAGTTTGGAATAGAAACTTTGGTAAGAAACAACATCAAGAGGTATAACGTGACTTTTAATCGAACCAGTTTGGAATAGAAACATTGCTTCAGGTCAGACATATCCTCCAATTCCGCACTTTTAATCGAACCAGTTTGGAATAGAAACAACTTTTTACAAGAACGGCGAGGTGGAACTCAAAAAGCTTTTAATCGAACCAGTTTGGAATAGAAACTTCACGTTCGGTTTCAGGGATGACGAGGAGGACTTGGACTTTTAATCGAACCAGTTTGGAATAGAAACTTAAATCTTTATCCTCAACTATTTCTGCAGTTTCTATGACTTTTAATCGAACCAGTTTGGAATAGAAACATTTACTTCTCAGGCCTCTACTGGATAAAAGCGTCGCTTTTAATCGAACCAGTTTGGAATAGAAACTTTGACGAATTATGACGAATTATGACGAATTTTAAGGCTTTTAATCGAACCAGTTTGGAATAGAAACTTCCTTTGCGATGTATATCGCTTCTGGGTTTTGATCTTTTAATCGAACCAGTTTGGAATAGAAACTCGTATTAGCAGCAGGTCTCGCAATCCCCCAAGACGCTTTTAATCGAACCAGTTTGGAATAGAAACTTTTGATGCGACAGTACGACATGCCACCAGAAACCTTTTAATCGAACCAGTTTGGAATAGAAACAAGCCCGCGACGACGAGAGACGACTCAACGAAGACTTTTAATCGAACCAGTTTGGAATAGAAACAACTTCCCCGTAATCCTATCAAAAAACATGCTAAACCTTTTAATCGAACCAGTTTGGAATAGAAACGTTTCGTGTCCC
Source organism: Candidatus Poribacteria bacterium (assembly GCA_963663765.2). Lineage (GTDB taxonomy): Bacteria > Poribacteria > WGA-4E > WGA-4E > WGA-3G > MSPOR6. The sequence continues at coordinate 383,382 of CAXXUA010000006.1, forward strand.
CCCGTCTTCAGCGTTTTGTTCCATCCTTTTAATCGAACCAGTTTGGAATAGAAACTAAGTAAAACCAGTATTTAGAAGATAATAAATTTCACTTTTAATCGAACCAGTTTGGAATAGAAACTTAGCATAAACATCAATAAACATTATGTCTTCAGCTTTTAATCGAACCAGTTTGGAATAGAAACTTCAAAAGGTCTTTGACGTAGTGGTACCAAATCACTTTTAATCGAACCAGTTTGGAATAGAAACTCGAGAGTACAATAGAAAGGATGAAAATAAGAAATAAACTTTTAATCGAACCAGTTTGGAATAGAAACATCCTAATCCTAACTAAAATTGAAAATGAACTTTTACTTTTAATCGAACCAGTTTGGAATAGAAACCTGCCTATAAGCATAGAAGAACAAAGAGAGAAGGTACTTTTAATCGAACCAGTTTGGAATAGAAACGTTGGCTCCATTATCATTACGCAACTGGGTACTTTGCTCTTTTAATCGAACCAGTTTGGAATAGAAACTCTGCTGTGGTCTCTGGGGCTGCGGCGACTCTTTTTCCCTTTTAATCGAACCAGTTTGGAATAGAAACTCAAGCACGGTGGATTTTTCGGTTGACGCATCAACTTCCTTTTAATCGAACCAGTTTGGAATAGAAACTCAACCAATCGTATCTTACTTGATTTCAAATCATATACTTTTAATCGAACCAGTTTGGAATAGAAACAACACATTTATTGCATCTAATTGAGCGTTCTTTAAACTTTTAATCGAACCAGTTTGGAATAGAAACTTGTAATTGGTCGGCATATCAAAGTTGAACTTGGTTTTCTTTTAATCGAACCAGTTTGGAATAGAAACTTCTCAACTTGCTGATGCCTGTGATGCCTTTGTCTTTTGCCTTTTAATCGAACCAGTTTGGAATAGAAACTGATGTAGCATTTCCTGAATTGTGAGTGAACGGTTTCTTTTAATCGAACCAGTTTGGAATAGAAACATTTTCAGATCTCCCAACACCGAAGCCAACCCCAAACTTTTAATCGAACCAGTTTGGAATAGAAACGGTCTTATTGTCCTTCTTCATATAGCCGTCTCGCTTCTTTTAATCGAACCAGTTTGGAATAGAAACTTGATTTTAAATATGTAGTATGGAATGGCTAGGTTTGCTTTTAATCGAACCAGTTTGGAATAGAAACTTTTGCCACGCATTCCTACTGATTTTAAGTCTTTCCTTTTAATCAATACCTTCGGCAATAATAGACATACTTCCAGATTGTGCGGGTAGTTGTAGCACATTCTTCCAGATTGTGCATATAAATTATTCTGTCAGATTGCTGATATAGTCATTTCTATTGTCAAATTAGAGGATGTGATAACAGGGTTATTCAGTTTTCAATATTATTGATAATATTTTGCTATGTCGTTAATTTTATGTGTTGCCATCTTGTCCATGTCTTTAGTCCCGTAGGGACGATATGTTTATAGAAACATGTTATCTATCCCTCTTGAGTTCCGTAGGAACGACATAGAAAAATAAACATATCGTCCCTACGGGACTAAAGAGCGATATTCATTTTTCAATAATCTAAAACTGATGCAGAAAGTTCGGTTAGGAAACCCAACCTGGGTATTAACTTTCAGTAAATCTCAACAACAGAAAACTCTTAATACTAAATAACCCTGCTATGATAAAAAAACTTCAACGAAAACCTGAAGTTATTTTTATTTATATAATCCTAACAATATCACAGAGCAATGGTAGATCAACACTATATACTCATTCAACTGAAGCACTCAAAAATGGCGAAGGTATTGGTATATATTTAATTGTTTTTATGCTATATTACGTGTATAATATATACATATTAGTCGTATTAGGTCGTATTAGGTCGTTTTAGGTCGTATTTAGTCACATTTAGATATATTAATCAGTCTATATCCTATTATGTTTTATGTATTGGTAATATGTTGGTAGCATATTGAGTTGCCATAATTGTAAGGAGTAAATTTTACGCTCTTCCGTCAAATCCCCATGCTTTAGCTTGTAGGATGTTGACGGCTAAAGGTGTGATAGTCCAAAACAATTGAAATTCACACAGAAATGTGGTGTATTACTATTAGCACTTGGTTAGGGTTCTTCCCTCTCTCAATCTCTGAGAGAGGGAAGAACCCTAACCGATCCCGTGAGAAGTATCATGAGTGTGAAGTGCTATTCCACTAAAAACTATATCGGTAACATCGCGTAATCTCGTAGTAGCAGTGAAATGCACACGTTGCGTTTGCTACCACTTTTCAACTTTCAAAACAGGCAGGCTTAGCTGCCTAAAATGGAGCAGATGTAAGACGTAGCTCAGATCGGCTGTCCGCGAGGAAGCACAAGCCCCAACGTTTACGCAGTGGGCAACTATGACTCTCAAGATTCGGTCTAAAAAGAGGGTAAAGTGAAGATTAAGGCAACCTTTGATGTTTTAGTATTTCTTATGGCATTAATGGTTCTCTGTATGCATTTTACTATTTTGGCACAAGAAAGTTCATAGTTGGAAGATGCTGAAGTCGCTGTTAATCAAGTGGAGTGGGGTTCCTATGTGGTTTCCGACGGTTATTGTGGTTTTTACGCTGTAACCACCGTCTGCAGCACGGTTCGTTGGAAAATCGCTAGAATATAACTGTATTTGTATACAAACTTACAAAGCAAAGGTCCGGAACCGTCAAGCAGGTCCTGTTTTCTGGGTTGTTTGGCTGGATGGCTTGCTTTATACTTAACCGGTCTGGTATCCAATCAATGAAGATTATAGAATCTCTGTTGCCGCATCGCCCTCCATTTTTAATGGTTGAATCAATCATTGGATACATAGGTGGTGATACTCCTATTCTCAATGCGGAGCGACCTATCTGTCCCTCTGAGTCCGTGTTCTTCAGTGTTGAACCGCCGTTGCATTGGCCATCGGTGTACATCATTGAAGGGCTGGCACAATGCTGTATTCTCTTGACTCTTATTTGGGCATGTGAACGTAGGTGTGAGGCGGATGGATTAGGCGCGGAAAATGTGAGTGATCTTTTCACAAACACAGAGAGTGTTGATAACGACTACACTTTGGCGCAATTATTAGAAAATTTGACAGACAAAACAGTGAATGATGTTTCCAGAAAAGGCATGTTAGCTTCGGTAGATGTTGAGATCGTTGGTAATGTTCAAGCAGGCAAGTTACTTCAATATAGGATAGAACTGACACGTGTGTTTGGAAGATTCGTCAGCTTTGCGGTACAAGCATCTGTTGAAACCCAGGTTGTCACCCATGGTACGATAGTGGGTGCACAATTGGAGAATTATTTATGACGCGCTATTCCGATGTAGTAATCATTGGTGGCGGCCTTGCGGGGTTGACTTTGGCACTTCAGCTGCGGCAAACGCTTCCGACACTCAGTGTGACAGTGCTTGAGCGGCACCGATACCCTGTTCCTGAAACAACTTTCAAGGTTGGTGAGTCAATGGTCGAGGTCTCTTCTTGGTATCTTCGAGAAACGTTGGGTTTAGGCGATCATCTTCTTGCGTCACACCTGCCCAAGTTTGGGTTGCGCTTTTTTATGAGTAACTCAGACAACAGGGATCTGGGATGCCGTCCGGAATATGGTCTGCTCAGAATTCCAGAAGATATGCCCACTAAACCAAAGATGAACCTGCCGGGAATCCATCTGCCGACATATAACATTGACCGGGGACGTTTAGAGAACCATCTTCTGGAGTGCTGTCGCAAGATTGGTGCTGAAGTTATAGAAGCGTGCAAAGTTAAAAGTTTGAATCTCGGTGATCCGCATGAACTTGTCACCGACACAAGTATGCCCAATTCAAAACTACGGTCGCGTTGGATTATTGACGCAACTGGTCGTGCGGGGTTCCTCGCGCGGCGTTTGAAACTTAGACAGACGCGAGAACATGAGGTCAATGCTGCATGGTTTCGGCTTGCTGGACGGATAGACCCAGATTGTTGGAGCGAGGATACAGCGTATCACGATAGAACACGTCCAGGTCTACGTTGGCTAAGCACGAATCATTTAATGGGAGACGGTTACTGGATCTGGCTGATTCCACTTCCAAGTGGTGCTACGAGCGTCGGCATTATGGCAGATCCTAACCGGCATGCGCTTGAGCAACTCAACCGATTTGAAAAGGTGTTGACTTGGCTTAAACGACGGGAACCGCAACTGGCTGAGGTTGTCAGTTCTATGGAACATCTGGACTTTCACGCCATGAAAGCGAGATCTTATCTCTGTCGTCGGACACTTTCGGCGGATCGTTGGGCACTCTGCGGTGAATCCGCTTTTTTTGTAGATGCACTCTATTCACCGGGCGGCGATTTCATCGCTGTGGGGAACACCCTCATCACACAGATGATTGCGGCAGATTACGCCGAAGATCGACTCCGATTAGCAATTCTTGCCAGATTTGGTGAGGGGTTGCTTAAAGGCATGTTCCGGCACTATTTTGGGTTGTATCACGGAAACTACGCGTTGATGGGGAGACCTGGAACCATGCTACAGAAGGTTGCATGGGACACTGCCGTTTACTTCGCTTACAATGTTCTGCTTTTCTGTAACGATCATTTCTGTGACCCTGGGTTTCACCAGATGATTAAAAAGGAAAATGCCCTATTAGAGAGTCTGCAACAGCGTATGATACACCATTTCAAACGGTATGAATCACCAAGAAACTCTTACGCTGGGTACTTTATTGATCAAGCCTATGTTGAGCATGTTCAGTCGCTCTATTTGTCCAGTGAAGACCGTTTAGAAGATGTTGATGTGCTCAAAGCCCGGTTAAAAGAAAATATAGATATCTTAGAGGATTTTAGCAAAACAATAGAGGAAATTGTGAGGTGAGTATACACGTTGATCGTGTGAGGGTGCGGTTATCTCAATTATTCCGTGATATACCACAGCCTTCGCCTATTGATGTCCATCCAAAAATATATGAGCGTGTATCGGATGCACGTGCATACTTTTTGCGTGGATTCAGTGAAGCACTGAAGGTTCCACCGGAAGCACTGCCTAATCTTTTGCAGGTTACGCCATTTCAAGGGCGTGGTTTCGCAATTGAAGGTATGGCTATGGCACTTACCTTAATGGATGAATTAAGCCCAGTACCATATAGTAGGCTCTGTGTCTTGTTTGATGGTAGATCAGCTGAAGAACAGACACTTGCTGCGATTGGTGTCGGATGGGCAAGTGCGCGCTTGGGCAAACCGCTTGACTGGTCACCGACGGCGTTAGGTTCACATTATATGTCCGCAGTTGTAGACGGGTACGGCTTTCACCAAGGATTCTTCCATCTCCAGCGGTTCACAGGCAGAGGATTTCCTATGAACACTGGCGTATTAAGCAATTTTTATGATATAGGTCTCGGACGTGCATTGTGGTTTGTTCATATCGGTCGCGTTGAACCTATTGTACACACGATTGACAGATTTTTACCGGACCGACGTATTCAACTTTGGCAAGGGGTCGGTACTGCTTGTGCTTTTACGGGTAGCACAGAATATGCAGCGGCACAGATAGGTGAAGCCGCTGCAAAGTTTGTGTCTGATTTTCAAATAGGATTAAAAACTGGCAAGCAATTGCTACATAATTTCGCTAAACAAACGGAGAAAATAAAATGAAAAGAAGAGATTTCTTGATAGGTGGTATGGGTGCCCTGGCAGCCGGTGTCACCGGTTGTGCGGGGATCAACCAAGTTATTGCCCCAAGTTGGTCCGATGTTACGCCTTTGGAGATGGATCGTTTTCTAATTGCTTCGGATGAAGCAATGAATCGCATTGTGGAAAACCCAGACGGAGGGCACGCTATCAGTAAACTTCAACAGAAACCGATGCGTGAAAAAGACGCACAGCTGTTCCGTCAAAGTATGCGCTCTCTCCTACTCGTCGGCAACTTCGGTGATTTATCTGTAGCTGGCCAAGTGCATCCGGGTGTCCAGAAAAGGCTTCACTACTCTGCTCCAGAGATGGGTGCAGCGGCCTTTGGTACAATGAATCAGATGAGGTCGCTGTCTCCGACTGCGCGTGCCGATATTCAATCAGTTCTCCGTGAAGATCCCACGCTTGGTGCTCAAACGCTTGAGGCAATGGACCTTGAAGCTGCTGCTGTCGGGGCATCTAATCGTCGCCGAAAGCAGTTGCATGTGATAGGGCAACGTATCATTGATCGTTTGAAGCATTCCTCAGACATGTTTATTAACGAATATGTCACCAAATGCGAAAAACTTGCAGCCTTATCAGGTTCCGCTGCTGAAACGCAGCGATTTATGGCGGCGCGCATAGGGCAGGCAGCTTTTAAAGCCCGGCTTAAGGAAGCAGAAAACGCGGTTCGGTATTGGCAAAAGCAGGATCTTGAAGATATTCCCATTAGCTATCAACCGGTGACAGATAAAGGAATAAACGACGAAAATTTGCCAGATGTTGCCAGCCAAGATCAACGCAAACCACAGCAGTTGCCGAAACCGGGAAATATAGCGAGCCAAAGTGGTAGCGAGCCAAGTGATGGTTGGTACAGATCAGGTTTATTTATGCTTGGGATTAGTAGTGTAGTCTTTGTGAGCGGTTTGGGACTCATCGCAATTGGTGGTGGCATAGATTCAGAAGTGGGCAACGTTGGAGCAATTATGACCATCGGAGCTGTGTTACTTGGGATGTTTAGTTGTTGTATTATCCTCATCGGAGGTATTATAGATATATTTGATGGTCCATGAAAATTGTCGTCACTGGTCTCGGGGTACACTGTGCTTTGGGCAAAAACATTCAAACGTTCTGGCATGCTATAGAACAAGGCAGCAGCGGTATTGCATCTATCAATCGCTTCAACGTTGATTCATTTGATACCGAGTTGGGGGCGATGGTGTGTTCGGGCGATCGCTACGACACCGACGCACAACGTCTCTTGGCTTACGGGTGTGCTGCAGCCACTGAGGCGCTCCAACATGCCAAAATTGGCAATAGGGATCGAGTTGGCTTGGTGCTTGGGACTTGTAATGGATTGTTGGGGAGAGAGTTACACAGTGTAAGCACTGATCTCGCGAGCACCTTGAAACTTGAAGGACCCGCTATTACTGTTTCAACAGCGTGTGCATCGTCCGCGCATGCGATAGGGTTCGCTGCAGATTTGGTACAACACGGTGTCGTTACGTCTGTTCTTGCAGGTGGCGTAGATATTCTCAGCGCAGAGATTTTCGCTGGATTTCACAGTTTGGGTCTTCTCTCTAAACACCCGTGTGCGCCCTTCAGTACAAATATTGGAACTACCCTTGGTGAAGGTGCTGCGTTTATGGTTCTTGAATCTGAATGCTCAGCGAAAGCACGGGATGCTACACCTCTGGCAGAATTCATGGGCTACGGATTGTCTGCCGATGCCTACCACGATACAACGCCTATCCCGTCAGGCTTAGGGATGTCACAGTCACTTACTGTTGCTGTGAAGGATGCAGGACTTACCTCCGAGGAAATTAACTATCTTAATGCTCATGGCACAGGCACAGCCTCGAACGATGCGTCTGAATGGCGGGGAATTCAGCGCGTCTTCGGCGATTTTGCTAACCTATTACCAGTTAGTTCAAGCAAGAGTTTTCTCGGCCACGCACAAGGTGCTGCCGGTGCACTTGAGGCAGTGGTAACTTTGATGGCTATGAAGCACAAAGTTGTCCCTCCGACCATCAATGTTACGCAACTCCGTCGCAACGCTCCGACGGATCCCGTTGCAGAACCAAAACCGAGACCGTATATGATACGGCACGCCATAAGTACCAATGCGGCGTTTGGAGGTGTCAACACTGCCTTGGTTTTTGGGCAAGCAGATGGGACACCACGAGACCAGAGAGAAGTTCCACGTTTTATAAGCCTTACTGGCGAGGGAACAGTTCAAGATGGTCAACAAGTTATCCAGTTCGCGCCGCGTCCTGAGCTGCGAGGTATAGATATGTCAGCGCGCCTTCTCGCCGGTGCGACCGGTGCTGCCTTAGCAGATGCCGGAGTCCGCCTTCGAACATCAGGCTGCGAAGAGGTTGGTCTTTTCGTTGGTCAGACCCGAGTCTCGCCAGAGAGTGTCAAAGCCTTTGATAAAAGTGTTCAAGCAGGCGGATTAACACACCTTTCGGTAGCTGCCTTCACGCGAATGGTCTGTAATTATGCGACCGGTGTTTGTTGCAGACTTTTTGGATTAAAAGGTCCCACAGCGACACTTTCAACCGGAGTGGATAGTGGACTTACGGCTCTTATTTTTGCGGCAGACCATCTCGCCTGGCGTGATGATGTTAATCACCTATTGGCTGCAGCAGTTGACGAATCGGACGAATCGGATAATTATGAAAATGGAGCTGCCAGTATTCTTCTTAAAGCGGGAGAAGCGTCTGCTCCTATTAATCTAACCGGATGGGCACTTGCAACAAATTGTGAATTAGCTACTGAACGGGCTTTGGCGAATGCATCTCTCAACCGCGAAGCGGTTGTGCCGATGGCTGTTCCGGGACCCCCTACCGTTGCTGGACTTTGGGCAGTTATCGCTGCTATGGATGCCTTAAAAGCAGGGGCAAATGGGCCTTTCCTTATATGTAACCGAGGTGAGGGATCTGTAGGCGCAGCTGTCATTCTGCAAACTGGGAGCAAAGCATGCAACCTGAACTAAAAGAAAAAATTGAACATCGTGAAAATACACTCAATCGTGTGATTGAACTGCTAATTTCCGGTCTGCAACTTGATCGTTCTTATGAAGAATTAGATCCGGATACACCCCTTTTCGGTACCGGACTCGGGCTTGACTCTGTAGATGCTGTTGAGATCGTTGTGGCTTTGGAATCGGAATTCGGTGTTTCACTTGAGGAAGGTGATAGCATGTTCGCCCTACGCACAATTAATTCCCTTGTGGATGTGGTACTGAGTCAAAGTGAGGATAATCTTGATGACGGAAGCTGAAATTAGTTATCATGCTATTCGTAACTCGGTTGCTTTTGCTGAAGAACCTGAGCTGCGGTGCCTGCAGCTGACTGGTAGCCAAGCCATTGATGTGCTTGATGCCGTATGTCCATGCGATATCTTTCTTCAAGATGGGCAGATGAAGCACACATTGCTGCTGGACGATACGGGTGTCCCTTTTGCTGATGTGTATGTTTGCAGAGAAGACGAAAATGCGTATCTGATTGGCTATGGATCCAGTGCTGATGAGATTACCGACTGGATTACCAATCGCGCAACCGGTATTACCGATTTTTCAGTGGTCAATCTTGGCGAGTCATACGATAATTTGACAATTGAGGGTCCCTATGCTTGGGAACTGTGTGCGGAAGTATTCGGGGCTGATATGCTCGGTTTACCCTATTTGGGGATGCAGGTGTTGAATGAAATGCTTGTGTTTCGTGCGGGCAGGACAGGGGAATATGGGTATCACCTATTGGTGCCGACGGACCAAAAAGACAGTTGGATTGAAAATTTGCTTGCTACAGGTGCAGCATTCGAGATAGCACGCGCCGATGCGTCTGTCCGAGCCCAATGTGTATTAGAAAATTTCTTCTTTGATATCAATAGAGAAGGTGCGTATAATCTGACACCTTTGGAGTTGCAGCTACAGTGGCGGTTGTCCTCACAGAAAACCGCGTATCCCGGTGCTGAAGCGATACACGCGCGCCGACAATCTGGATGGACGCATAGGCTCACCTGTTTTACTACACCGGACCCTGTAAATGCTGATGCAGAAATTACCTGTGAAGGTGTAGTCGTTGGGCATGTTTTAGTGGCAGGATATTCGCCTGCGCGAGGTGATTACGTGGGTAAGGCGTTGCTTCGCCAACCGTATTGGCACGCTGGTTTGGATGCCTTTCAAGTCGGTGATATTCCTTTAAAGACCATCTCGGCTCCAGCGATCAATAACCTGAGTTTAAAAGTTAGCCCCTACCGTCACAGTTTTCACACGCGAGCGGAGGACCTAATCTGATGCGTTGGGAAGGTTCAACTGTGTTAGTCACGGGTGCTTCTCGAGGATTGGGAGGGATCATCGCTAAAGCGTTTGCAGACGAAGGTGCCTTCGTCGGGATTGGTTACCGTCGCTTTGACAAGGGTGCTGAGAAAACGCTTGCCGAGATCCGCCGAGATGGTGGAAGTGCTACACTGGTAAAAGCAGATGTGAGCGATGCTGAAGCAGTTGACAAGGCGATTAAAGTTTTCCTTGTTCAGCGTGAAGGTATTGATGTGTTGGTAAATAACGCAGCAATTGTAGAGGACAAGCCTTTCGCGCTCATGTCTACAGAGAGTTGGACAGCAATCCTTGAAACTAACCTCGGCGGTGTTTTCAATTGTTCACGAGCAGTGGTCCGTTCAATGATGGCAAAAGGTAAAGGTTCTATTGTAAATATTGGTTCTGTAGCGGGGCTTATTGCTAGTCCTGGACAAGCCAATTACGCAGCATCTAAAGGTGGAATTATGGCTTTGACGCGTACTTTAGCGGCTGAACTTGCCCCTAAAGGGATTCGTGTTAATACTGTGGTGCCTGGACTTCTCACAGAAGGTATGGCACAGCGAATGAATAGACACCTTGCTGAAGAGAAGCGATGCCACATTCCCTTAGCCCGTTTTGGAAACCCCGAAGAGGTTGCTCACGCAGTGCTTTTTCTCGCTTCCGATGAGGCGAGTTATATCACAGGGCAGCAGTTAGTCGTAGACGGAGGGTTGTCATTGTGAAGACTGCCCTTCTCTTTAGCGGTCTGGGTGATCCCACTACGCACACAGTCCTGCAGCGGGAAATGGCACAAGATTCTCGATTGATTGAATGTGCTCTTCGTGCCAGCAACTGTACTGCTGACTCGCTTTTTTCTGATGATGGACGCATGCTGCAGTTAAGCGAGGTAATTCAACCCTTACATATTGCTTTAGCGTTGACACAAGCACTCAGGGCGCGGGAGGAGGGCTTTGAAGCAGATTTCTTTGCTGGTCATTCTTTAGGAGAAGTCGCAGCATGGACATTCGCGGGCGCGATGTCCGCTGAAGATGCCATCGAAATCGCTGCAGTTCGGGGACGATCCATGGGGGCCGTTGCTCGTATCTATGAAGGCGATATGCTCGCGTTAACTGATATTGATGCGGGTGGGGTGCAAAAAATGCTGACTATTGGACAGACACACGGTCGGTTGACCGTGGGAGCATACAATGCACCTCAAGAAGTCGTTCTCACGGGAACGTTTCCGGCATTACAAGCAGTCGTACCTCTTTGCCAATCCCGCCGTTTAAACGTGGGCGGTCCCTGGCACAGCCCGCTTATGAAAGAAGCAACCCCAGAACTTGCTGCAGCGTTAGACAGGGTGTGCATCAGACAAAATATTCGTCCTATTATTTCTGGAATCACTGGGGCTTGCATCAATGACACAAAAGATATAGTGTCTCAATTTCTGTCACAATTGACTGAACCCTTACATTGGACGACTGCCCTCGCCACCTTAGCCTCATTAGGGGTTGAACGTTTCGTGATAGCAGGTCCGGGTAGAACACTCCGTTATTTGGTACGTCGTAATCTCCCCCAAGCAAAAGTAGCGTTGATATGAAGTAGTCCCAAATTCTCTTATTTGACCTTGTTCAGGGAATACGCCTCTTGAAAGATGATAGAAAATTTCTTATCGGTGCCGATGTCATTGCACACTTGATACCTGAGCGGCATCCAATGATTATGGTTGATCGGGTTATTGGTTATAGGAGTTCACCGCGACTCCAACTATCTGCCGAACGCTATGTGTCTGCTAACGAACCGGTATTTGTTGGGCATTTTCCAGATTTAAAATTGTGGCCCGGTGTTCACACTATTGAGGGTCTCCGACAATGCTGTGTACTTCTTGATGTCATTCGCCAACTGGAAAAAGTAGGGATGCTTGACGGACTTCTTGAGCTTCAAAGGGGCTATACGTTACAACTTCAAGTGGATCAAGTTCTGTGTCAGCGTGTGCTTGATACCCTACAAAGGTTACGTCAGCTTGAGCAATTGCCCCTTAGATTACGCGTAAAACTGCTTTCTCCGATTTTCGCGGGATGTACCATTGCGTATCAGGTCTATCAGAATACCCCAGACGTGCAGAGTTGGTCAGTACAAGCCGAAGTCAATGGGCAAAGCGTTGCGAAAGGAGAAATTGTATGTACATCTTTCGCTGGCTAACGTTGATGCTGGCACTACTCATTTGCGGTTGTAGTAAGGAATATCTCGTTTGGTACGGTCACAGTCCTGACCGCCTCCACCGAGTAGAAGTCATTGAAAAAGATAAACGTCAACAACTCAAGTTAGACGCAACACTTTCGCAACCTTACCTTGGTGTGGCACTGGAAACCATTGTCTTTAGTAAAGATTCCAAACGTTTTGCCTATGCTGCTGAGACAGATTCGGGTTGGGTTGTCATCGCTGATGGCGTGCATAGCCGTCCATGGACAGGCGTCGGAGAAGTCGTATTTGGTCCTCAGCATCAACTCGCTTATGTTGCTGCGGATTCGGAAGGTTGGCGAGTTATACTCGAAAGCACACCGAGCTCTCCGTTTGAAGCTGTAATGCAAGGATCGCTTACCTTATCACCCAGGGGGTGCCGCCTCGCTTTCGTGGTTGTTGAGGGTAATCAATTCCGTGTCATTGTGGACGGAGAGGCTGACCCACTTTATGACGCTATTGGTATGCTTCGGTTCGTACCTATAGGTGAACAGTTCGTCTATGTTGCCAGAATAGGTGATCAACAATACCTCGCCTTAGATGAGAAATTGCTGGGACCGTTTGATTTACTTGCTGATTTCACCTTCGGTCCAAACGGCAAATTAGGTATACTGGCTCGATACAATGACGGATGGCAAGCAGTAATAGATGGTCAAAAGAGTGAAGTCTTTGATAACTTAGGCAGCATTCAATTCTCGCAAGGCGGACAGTATGCCTATGCTGCCGAACTGAACGATAGCTGGTTCATTATCCGAGATGGTGAACGCAGTTTAGCCTTTAGCAGCGTCAATCAACTTACTTTTGCGGGGGAGTCATTATTCTACAAGGCAAGTTGTGACAGCGACAACTTTGTTGTCTCTGACACTATTCGCGGCCCATCATTGAAATGGGTAGGACGTTTGATTGTCAGTCCTGATGGGCTTCACCTCGTCTACATGGGACAGCCTTGGGACGGGAGCGTCTCAGTTTTTCACAATGGGACGGTGAACGCTGTCCCTTACGCGCTAAAAGGCACACTCGTTTTGAGCAACGACTATCAACATTGGGCATGCTTAGTGCAAAACGAAATTGATGGGGGCATTGATATTGTTGTTGATGGACAATTTCGTTACCCTTTTGATTTGGAAGAGATGATGGCACTCATCATGTTAACCCCTGATGCTTTGAGTTTCCAACACGAAAAAATGATACGCCGTTGGGTTAAAGCGGAACTCGAACACTACTACGCCAAAGCAGCATCAACACAATCGTCTGAAAAGTCTAAGAATTCAACGCAAAAGTAATCTGAAAAGCATATAATGGGAAATATATGCAGAAAACGGAAAAATATCTGCAAGGAGGTACGCATGAAAGCAGGGTTATTCAGTTTTAACCATTTTTCACATTTTTGTGAGAAAATCGCGACCGGGAGGTCGCTCCTACCGCATTGGGCATGCTTAGTGCAAAACGAAATTGATGGGGGCATTGATATTGTTGTTGATGGACAATTTCGTTACCCTTTTGATTTGGAAGAGATGATGGCACTCATCATGTTAACCCCTGATGCTTTGAGTTTCCAACACGAAAAAATGATACGCCGTTGGGTTAAAGCGAAACTCGAACACTACTACGCCAAAGCAGCATCAACACAATCGTCTGAAAAGTCTAAGAATTCAACGCAAAAGTAATCTGAAAAGCATATAATGGGAAATATATGCAGAAAACAGAAAAATATCTGCAAGGAGGTACGCATGAAAGCAGGGTTATTCAGTTTTAACCATTTTTCACATTTTTGTGAGAAAATCGCGACCGGGAGGTCGCTCCTACCGCATTGGGCATGCTTAGTGCAAAACGAAATTGATGGGGGCATTGATATTGTTGTTGATGGAAAATTTCAATACCCTTTTGATTTGGAAGAGATGATGGCACTCATCATGTTAACCCCTGATGCTTTGAGTTTCCAACACGAAAAAATGATACGCCGTTGGGTTAAAGCGGAACTCGAACACTACTACGCCAAAGCAGCATCAACACAATCGTCTGAAAAGTCTAAGAATTCAACGCAAAAGTAATCTGAAAAGCATATAATGGGAAATATATGCAGAAAACGGAAAAATATCTGCAAGGAGGTACGCATGAAAGCAGGGTTATTCAGTTTTAACCATTTTTCACATTTTTGTGAGAAAATCGCGACCGGGAGGTCGCTCCTACCGCGAGGTCTCTTTTTCAATTATCCAAAAATTAGGAAAACTGAATAACCCTGGGGTTGGAATAGAATATGCTTGTTTTAAAAATGAGTTAGGTTTTGATAATTAGCATTATCAAACATTATACAAAGTTCAACACTTTTTCAAAAAGGGAATATCGTATGATAGAACTTATCAGATTTATTCTTTTCATGGTCATCATACTTACTTCAGCTATTCTGTGGTTTAAATACAATAGCGGGTGGGTCACTGCAATATTGCTTGGTGGTCTTGTTATCGATTTTTGTTTATATACTTATTCTTTAAGTCGCGACGTGGATGGCGACATAATAGAGGACAAACGTTTCAAAGTGTCTTTGATCAGTTATGTTTTTGCATTCCTTTTCATACTGGCTACTACGTGATATTAGCACTATCAAACCTATTTGTAAGGTTTCGGCTATACATTTAGTGATTATATTTCTAAGCTTTTGGAAGTGCATATACACCGCGTTGGACTCGGACAACCTCACCTTTTTCAACAAGCCTTGAAAGGGCATAGTTTATCGCTTGCAGTGTTCCATTAAGTGCAGCAACTAACTCGGCTGTTTTTTTCTTACCGTCAGAAAGCAAAGAGAGTATCTCATCTCGGTAAGGGGCACGTAAGATATTCCTACCTCTGATCTTTTGTAGGATACGGTTTGCTTGCCGGACAGAGCATCCCAAAATACGTTCCACCTCTTCTCTGCTTGTTTCGTCAGTAATATTTTCGCGTTCAGTTTCAAAACGTTGCCGTGTGCGTATCTTCTCCGCAAGTTTATCTATTCCACCAGCAATCTCAAAATCTTCCCAGTCAAAAAGTAGGACTTCCGGTCTGTTAGTGATGTTGGGTAGTTCTAAGCTTGATATTAAAACGATTTTTTTATCTGTGAAACGATCTAATCCAACGTGCCCGATAATTTGCATGAATACATTAATTACTACTTCTTCATAAATACTTTGTACGCGTTCGTCTTTGTAGTATCCTGTTTTCGAATCTCTTTCATAACACAGCGGAATTTCGTCATTTCCAAACAAAATATGTGCTCTTGACCAAACAGCACGCGGTCCTACTTCTGGTGTGCCAATGATCCAGATAACATCTGCTGCCTCAAAAGATGCTTTAAATTTTCCGGTTTCATTAAAGCCTGATATGAAACAAACCTTTTCCTTTTCCACAGTCCCTTTTAAGTGTCTAATACCCAATTAACGTGAGTCGTCTTGCTAAGTGTGCGGTTAGGAAACCGCACCTACCGTTGGAAAAAGATAAATTACGTTAATTTGGTATAAGTTCGTGAAGTTCAGCGCGGAGCGCATTGATGGGTGCAAACAGTACCTCTTTGACAATAACAGGTGGGTCTAATAAGTTGCCATGCAGGATTTCGTAGCGCGCATCCCAGCAACCATATCCTTCTTTCCCTAACATTTGAAGAAAGAGGACGTGTTGATGTTGATTTTCCGATGTCGATGTGCCTTTATGGATATAATATGTTGCCTTACCGGTATTTGGATGTAGGTAATCCTGCACCCTGCAAGAAAAGCGTATACCACCCAATTCTGTAAGTGTCAAGAGTGGATTTTTAACGAGATTAACAAGAAATTCAACACAGTGAAGAACAGCATCTGGGACTGCACATATTCCCTCATAAGTGAATACGAGATCGTGCCAATTTGCCCCGTTGTAACCAGAAGGGGAACCAGTATAAACGTTCATCCCCCACGAGTTATCCCACCGTTCCATTGGCCAATCTTTTATTCCTTGGCGTTGGTAAAAACGTTCTCCACCAAAGAAACTCGGACCTTGGTCATCTTCAGGGGAGTGACCTATCGGCATAAAGGAAATACCAGCATCCTCTAAATCATCAAGCAACACAGGATAATTGCGTGCACAATAGATGCTGTGTTGATGCGGATAACCTCTGTTGTGAATAGCAGGCATTATCTCTGTCCTGCGTTGCCTGATTTGAAAACGGAGCGAATAATAATCTATCATTTTTTCTGCGTCAAGTTCTAAATCAGAACTGAATAATAAGACGTAAGCTTGCTGTTTAGTGGTTAGGTTTGTTTTTTTGATACAAACGACATTCAATGGGTCGGGGAACTTTTTGTGGTGTAGTTCCATTTGATACACATCAGTTCTCAGATTGTCCTCTGTCTGTGTAAAAATAGAGTATTTTTCATCAATCTTATGTGGATTGACACGTTCTCCATAGATCGCACGCCGTCCGCGTCCCTTGTAAGGTGTTGTCGGTGGAAAATGCAACGCAGCATCGGTGCGTAGTTTTGAAATAAGATGGAGACCACATTGATTTACCATTTGTAGAGCGTTATTATTTCCAAAATAGCCATCCAGGACAAAATAACGGATGGGTATCAAGTTATTTATTAGTTGTAGCACTTTTTTGAGCAGCGTTTGAAGTTGTTTCAAAGTATCACTGAGAACGACATCTCTTTTATTTTTGTTTCGGCTCCCTTTTGGACGTCCACCTTTAGATTTTGCTGTCTTGTTGGTGATGTCTGACTGTTTAGTCGGAGCGGCAGCAGGCTTTGAAGTTTTTTCACACCGAACGATTTGCTCAATAGCCATCGGGTAGGAACGTCGCTGAGATACACTGACTAAGGATATGGCTAAGAACGATAAACCGGGTATGCTTTTCCCATGCAATGAGGAAAAAAAGCGTGATAAACCATAGGTGCATTTTCCATCTTTGCTTCTGACAACTTCATCGCCTGCTAAGATATAAACACTCTCATGATCAAGCAAGTGTGTGCGAAAAAAAGTCCAACACATTGTCGTCCAAGGAAGAACTGTGTTGAAAAAGCGTTGTATAGTGCGGTAACTACCTCCTTTTAATGTCCAACGAGAGATATTTAACATGGTGACCCGTCCTGTCATCGCAAGTAGTGCGAATACAACTTGACATAACTGACGGATCGTTGTTTTTGAAATACATGGATTAAGAATTGAAAAAAGTGCTATAATTTCTAACATGGGCATTTGTCCTTTTGTTTTGTGATTATAATGTAAACATTATAGGACAAAAGCCCATTTTATTCAACTAATTTTTGGCGAAGGTATTGATATAATACACGTTGTTTTCATCCTTTTAATCGAACCAGTTTGGAATAGAAACATAACGATCTATGCTACGCTGTAGACCCTTGGGGTAACTTTTAATCGAACCCATAGGTGTCAACATAAGAAAAAGTCAAGTGCTAAATACCCCATCCCGGTAGGCATGCTTTGTAAGTGCGCCGATAAACACAGGATTGGAAAAGGCGCGCTTACAAAGCACCAAATCAACGGTATGAATGCTGTTTAGGCATTCCCCGCCTACCTTGAGTGAGAAAATCGGGATTTCAAGGTTTCCCTCCTATTGGCAACGGCGCGCTTACAAAGCACGCTGCAGGGGAGTGCGGGTGAGTGCGGGGCGCGCTTACAAAGCACGCCTGCAGGAGAGTGCAGTTGGGTGGCGCGCTTACAAAGCACGCCTGCAGGGGAGTGCAGTTGGGTGGCGCGCTTACAAAGCACGCCTACCTTGAGTGAGAAAATCGGGGTTTCAAGGTTTCCCTCCTACAATAATATGAATCGCTAAGTTGACACCTATGGGGTACCTTTTAATCGAACCAGTTTGGAATAGAAACGGGGATAGTTGTCAGTTGTCAGCCGTAAGCCTTTTAATCGCTATGCGTTCGGAATCGCGGATTACACGGAAGAACGCGGAGAAGAAACCTACATCTAATCTTATTCCTTAGAAAACATTTATCCTCTGCAATAAAATATCAGGAAGGGATCTTAACCGTGAGTCTGTCTGAACGAGGATGGACAGGATGGACAGATTACCAGGATTTACCTCATCAGATCCTATTTCAAAAGAGAGCATAAACGCATATCAAATACAATTGAAGAGGGAAATACCGGTTCAAACACAAGAGCAGAGGACGCGGAGAACGCGGGTTGGGGTACGGAATCGCGGGTTATGCGGATTGCGCGGAAGAACGCGGGGAGTTTCATCCGTGTAATCCGTGATTCCTTACACACCCTGCCAAACTATAGCAGGACTTACGCAGTTTCTTGATTTAATCAAGGATTATGTTGAAAATGATGTAATTAATCAGTATTGTTATAGGGTTCCAGCGCGCTTACAAAGCACCAAATCAAGAAATCAAGAAATCAACGGTATGAATGCCTTTTGGCATTCCCCGGGTATGAATGCCTTTTGGCATTCCCCGGGTATGAATGCCTTTTGGCATTCCCCGGGTATGAATCATGGAGCATGCCACACGCGCATGCTTCTTTATGCATTCCCCGCCTACCGTTTTTGCGTAAGTTCTGTATAGTAATTAATTATTGACAAGGAAGGCAAATATTGGTAAAATACAGATACTGATTTGAATGTTTTTTTCTATCCCCTTCACAAAGTATAATCGTGTATGCGCATACAAATCCTTGCGGATGTCGGTAAAGGCATCACCTTACCCATCAACTACAATCACCTGCTTGTAGGTGTAATTTACAAGTTCCTTGCAGAATCTAACTCGGAATATGCCGATTTTCTCCACGAAGAAGGCTACCACGTTGATGCGAAACGGTTCAAACTCTTTACCTTCTCGCAACTGATGGCTGAACGCAGACATATCAACGGTGATCAGATACATTTTCGTTCTGCTTTGACGTGGTTTGTCTCCTCTCCTATTGAACAATTCCTATCGCATTTTGCGGATACACTCCTCACCGGAGGTAGACTTTCGGTTGGCAAACACGACCTCAAGATTCGGGATGTGACAATCCCGCGCGCACCGCGTTTTCGGTCGGAGATGGCGTTCCGATGCTTGTCTCCGATCGTGATGTCGGCTGTGCGTGAACACGAAGGCAAACGTGGCATGCACTACTGCTTGCCTGACGATTCTGAACTCTCCGAACTCATCCGTCAAAACCTTATCCGCAAACATCAAGCGATTTATGAACGCACACCGCAAGACGATTCGTTATCCTTCCGTTTTGATGACCGCTATATCCATAGGAAACAGGGACGCGTCACTCGGCTTGTTGATTTCAAGGGCATCAAAATACGTGGGATTTTGTGTCCGTTTCGTGTGTCTGGCAGCGTGGCATTGATTCAGACGGGTTATGAATGCGGGTTTGGGGATAAGAATAGTGCTGGTTTTGGGATGGTTGGGGTTTGAGAGTCACGATTTTCATCTTGACAGATATATCAAGAACCTTGTATAATGTTAATGCTTTTTTAGAAGTCTTAGAATTAATATAGGTTGTAGGATTGAAATTTCAATGGGATAGTCAACATAACACAGAAATGCTTGATGAATATGATTTCAGCGAAGGTATACGAGGTAAATATGCTGAAAAATACTACGCAGTAAGAAATATGGTTAGGCTTGATGCGGATGTTGCCAAGATGTTCCCTGATACGAAATCTGTCAACGATGTTTTGCGAACGTTAGGTAAAATCATCGCAGACTATCAGAAAAAAGCATTATAGTCTTAAATGTCCGCGCTTCAGAGAGAAAAGCATACGTAGGTTGAGTTTGGAATAGAAACCTGTCTTGCTAAATTGCACGTGGTGGAAGTGTTAGTTTTAATCGCACCAGTTTGGAATAGAAATGTATATTGTTGTATAGTTTTATTAAGAACTGTAATTATCTAATCGAACCAATTTGGAATATGTTAGGTTTTAGAATTAATTGGACATTATTCGCCTGTAGGAGGGAACTCAGATTCCCGACTATCAGTGCCTTTAGTCGCGATTGGGAGATCGCTCCTACAAGTGTGGTGTATAATAATTTAAATAATTCACGATAAACAAGAATTACGCCCAAAATAAAAAAAGATTTGACATCCACTAATTATTAAGGTATAATACCAGTATATTGTTGTGTAGTAAGTAAAAAATTGATAAGTTATTGACAATTTAATCCGATATGTAATAGTTTTACATGACAACCGTTATTTACTTACGTTATAATTATCTTTACATAGTCTTTTGTAGGAGGTGTTTGGAATGGCAGAACAATCCACCCTTAATTTAGAAGATAATTCATCTCAATTAGTTTTAGAACTAACAGGCAATCCGTGGACAGATTTCGGCATTGTGAGTTTATGTGAAGAATTACGGATGGGTGCCCCAGATTTCTTGATTGAAGGGCCTACTTTGACAGAAAACGAGGTAACAATTACCATTAATGCTTTAGATAAAGAGTCGGTAAAGGCTTGGTTTAATGACAGACTGAAAAGTCAGTGGAATCAGATATATTGGTTGAGCAAGGACGCAAGAATTTACAATAAGTCATTGATGCATGACTTATCTCTAAAAACTGATACGGAAGGTTTCGTTGTTACCGACGAAAAAATACCGATTATGGAGAACCAAAAAAAGCGGATCAAGAAATTATCGCCGCAAACCCAAGTCAAAAATGAAATACGAGTTGCATCGCACCGATTGAATTTCATCGGTACGTTGGGAGAAGGAAAAACGAGAGATGTTCAAAAGATAAAAAGGGAAAAGGAAAACATTGTTCAAGCCTTCGTTGAAAATTGGATTTTACCTGAAGGTAAAAAAATATGCGAAATTTCTGGACGTGTAAGTAAGAAATTAGAAGAGGCACATCAAGTGCTTAACCCTTTTTTGAATAAGCATCAAAACGTTAAAGTGCGCGGTTTTGGTGGAACAAACACTTACTCCAAGGTTAGCCCGATACTAAGATTTGTCAACCTTTGCACTACATTGGATCCGTCTATTCCATATATTTACAAACATCCGACAACATTTTTGATTTTACCAGAAATTGCTAACTTATCACTTTTGACAAAGGTATATGGCTTATTGCAGATAAATCTCAAGGATATTAGTGATAAAAATGAACTTTCCACAGCAACAAACCTTCGTGGGATTCTGCGGACATCAGATGCATATTCGCTTGTAATCACATTGTTTCATAATATTTTCTACAAGTTTACAACAAAAGATGAATGGGATTTAGCCCCGTGGAAAGAACCTGAAGAAATTCGACACCAAGTAACTCGGTGGGTGATTATTCCATTCGCGAGAGAACAAAATATCCGTTTCGGAAATTTCAATACAATAGAGGTGGACCATAGACTTTACGATTTTATTAAACCGATTCGGTACAATGAAAACGATGACATCCGACTTGTACTGGATATCCTGAGTCGTATTAGTTTCAGTGCCGGTGGGGAAAACGCTGTTCGTTTATTAAGCAAGGCAATTGCAATCAGTGATTCCCAATTGATGAAAACTGCAATTTTTGGAATCTGGAAGCATGCTGATGCAATCAATTTTCGTCCGCAAGAAGCTCGACCACATCCAATCAGATTATTACCACATTTCATTAGATATTTCTTGGAGGTGAATACTGTGTTAAATGATGAAATCCGTAAGGATTTACAAGAATTAGGACGCACAATTGGGTCCGTTTTTTCAAGCGATGTAACGCTGATTAGTAAACTTTACAACGTTTCAAGCGAGAACGCACTTCGTGAATTTCTGAAGCAGTCCCAATATCGACTTTATAAAATTGGCCGGGTGGGTGAAGTAAAAGTCGATGGTTTTCTACACGCTGATGTGCAGGGTGAGAACAAGTCAATATCTAATGTCAAGGAAGAGCGAATCACACGCATATTAGATAAGTTATCTGAAGACACTAACGCTTGGAAACTGATTGCAGAGACCCTTTCAACGTTTGCAAGCCTCTACGCATTTAAGGCAAACTTTTTCAAATCTAAAAACCAAGGAGAGAAAGATAATGAATAAACTTAAAGGTATCACTATAGTTTGGTTGAGTAAAACCGACCTGAGCAATCTCAACGCAGGTGAGGGTGGTGGCGGTAACGTTACCGAACTTAAGACTTATGACAACGGTAAACCGTATGCCTCCGGGCAGTCAGTCCGACATGCGCTCCGCGAGGCAATAGAACGTAACAATCCTGGAGTGTTCCATTGTACGCCAGAATCACCTTGCGGTGATATTGATAATTGCTGGCTTTGCGATCTTTTTGGTTTTTTAAATCCAAAACTTGATGAAGGTTTTGACCGCAGATGGTCACCCATTAAAGCGACACCTGCTTTGGGACAGATCGCAAGTGACATTGTTACCGATATGCTAATTCGGATGAGTGAAAAACCTAAACCGAGAACCAGAAGGGCACAAACAGAAGATGAACAAGAAAGTTCTGACAACGAAGAACAGAGAAAGAGAGATCAGCGTATAGCGTACGTCCAAATGATGTCTAACGTATACCGTATAGGGCTTTCTCTTGACTTTGCAAACATTGGCTTCGCAAAAAAAGCCAAGTACGATGGTTCTGGTAACAAGGCTGAATTTAAAGGATGGGAAGAACTTGCTAACATTAGTTTGGACGATCGTAAAAAACGCGCTCTTGCTGTATTAGAAGCAATTGGCGGCATTGCAGATTTTGCGAAACAAGCACGAAACGCCGCATCGCTCTCACCCGATATTTTTATCGCATCAATCCATTATCGTTATTCACACAGAACGCTTCGTGCTTTGGAGTGTGATGATAATGGCAAAGTCAGAACCGATACATTAAAGTTTATATTAAAAGATTTACAAGACGACGGGGCAAAGTTGTTTTTTGGATTCACGCCAAGTGTGGTAGAAAATGACGACGAACTTCTTAAAACCGTTAAGGAATTCGAACTTGAACCTGTGAATCCGATTCAGTCATTGAGAAATCTGTCGGAATTTGTTGAGAATGCAACGTAAGAGTAAAAATCGGTTAGGGTGAATCAATTTTCACTCTAATTTCGATTGGAGATAATCATGGAAAAAATTCTAACATGCGGTCTGCTTTGTCCATTCTGGACATCTTTCCGAAATCCAAGTACGGTGAATGTTCATGTAACTTATCCGTTCCCTCCGCCAACTACACTTTATGGCATGTTAAATGCAGCACGTGGTATGCCACAAGACTGGCAGGATGACCGTGATGAATGGCAGGTTTCTCTTGTTATTGAGTCAAAAGGGAAGTCAATTCAGACATTCAGCAAAATACTGAAAATCTATGAAGAAAAACGGAGTAAAGCGGATGCCGCAAAAGACGAATTTGGTAAGGCGTTATTTTATAAGATAACAGTCATGCGCCAGAAAATGATCGGTGTTGAATATAAGGCTTATTTCAAGGCACCAGAGAAACAACTTATTGAAGGACATCAAGCATTACTATCTCCACACTGGCCCCTTTACTTGGGCGAATCCGATGACCTTGTTGATGTGCTTTCACCTCGTATTATCGAAGTTGAACCAATTCCAGTAAAACGTATCCATTCAATAATCCCAGGATTAGAACATGACTGTCGGTTAGTAAAAGTCCCACACCGATTTGAAAAACAAGGTAAAAGTTGGCACGTTGAACAACAACTCTACTCGATTCCACCTGAGAGAGGAATTCAGTTGAGTGAACCGAAATTAGCATATCCAATTGAAGGGAGGAATATAGTATTCAATGGAAATTCTTGGTAAATCAAATCAAACATTGCTTGGGCATACCCGTGACTGCATGACTGTCTGTGATAGAATACTTTCCTTGCGCGAACCTTTTTTGCAGAACTTATGTGATCAATATGATTGGGATTGGGAGGAAGTGAAAGGTTGCGTTCGCTTTGCAGTTTGGTTTCATGACATCGGTAAAGCATCAAATCAGTGGCAGGAATACATAAAGGGAAATGGTAAATCAGTCACACACGCGCTCCCATCTTTTGCAATCGGCGCGATGAGTCTTGACATACGGGGATTTGAGAAAAGTCCAAGACTTGCTGCACTCTTCGCGATTTTAGCACATCACACGCAAATACTCCATAACGGTTCTTTTCCTGAAGAGAGATATCGGCGCAGTATTGATATACCTTTATCATATCTTAACGAACATTTCGCAGCTTTTCGTAAAATTGAACCTAACTTCAAAATAGATGAATGGAATAAGCAGCAACTTCAGTTCAATCCTTTCTGTAAATATTTAGACAAATTCAAAACAGAAGTACGAAATCATCCTGATTTACAATTTAAAACCCTTTATACCCTCATTCTCAACATACTAACAGCATCCGATAACTACGCAAGCAAGAATGAACCGAAAGGCGGTTCCCAAGATAAACCCCATGGTAGAAATCTTACTCTCGGGCAACTTATGCTAATCAACGATAAATTCCCGCTTTACGACAATACGCCTCTGAAATTGTTGTCATTTTTACCAGAAGGTGCACAACCCAACAAGATGCAACAAAATATAGTAGCATCCGATTCTGACCGAATGATTCTAAACGCGGGATGTGGTGAAGGTAAAACTGCAGCAGCATTGCTTTTTGCACAAAGGTTGTTACAGGAAAATAAAATTGAAAGAATCATTCTGACACTGCCAACGAAATTCACAGCAAATAATCTATATCGGGATTTGGTTAGTCCAGATGGATACGATATTCCTGAGCAATTAGTTGGGATCGTACATGGCGATTCAGAACAATTCCTGACGCAACTCTCAGATGATGGAAAAAAGCCGAATGAAGTTGAGAATGAGGAAAAGCAGAACGAAGCTGAGGAAACAAATGAGAATGTTAAAGCACAGGAATTTGAGAATAATTTCTATGCCAAACCTGTTACGATCTCAACAGTAGATCATTTGTTGATGAGTCTATATCACGGTTACAAATATGCCGATCGCGCATTTTTCAATATCGCCTCCTCTCTTGTAGTTTTCGATGAAGTCCACTACTATCAAGGAAAAACAACTAAAGCAATCGCAACGGCAATACGCCGCTTAACGCAGTTAAAAATCCCGCATCTTGTGATGACCGCGACGATACCAGACGCTGTGCGTGAACGTTTCAACTATCCTGAAAAATACCCATTTCAAAAAGCCCCCGCACTAATCAACGGCACATCAGACCCAAAGACTCCTTTTGAGATAGTCAAACTGAAAGAAACCCCATTGGATAAGGATAACGCTATTTCACCAGAACTTGTGGATTTGGTCAATCAGAACCAAAATAAAAAACAAATCATCTTTGTTAACCAAGTCAACTGCGCAAAACATGTTTATCTTGCATTGAAAGATCAAGGTATCTGTGAAAACCTAATCTGCTATCATTCCGGTTTTATTGGCAAACATCGCGTTGAAAAAGAAATAATGATACGTTCACTTTTCAAGGGTTCAGATTCTTGTGTGTTGGTCTCAACTCAAGTAAGTGAACTTAGTTTGGACATCAGCGCAGATGTGATGTATTCTGAAATCGCACCGATAGACTCTATTGTACAAAGGGGTGGACGATTGCACCGAAACGGATGGAATATTGATGCACCTTGTGGATATGACCGCTGTAGAACTTGTGACCAAGATAGGGATGTAAACCATAGCACATATCGACTCTATCTTATGCCTCCTTATGAGGACGAAAAAGCGTGTTTACCTTACGAACCTGACATCTTAGGCAAATCATGGAATGTTATTGGAGATCGTTACACGTTTGCTGATGCATGCAAGTGGGTAAATGAAGTATATCAAGATTGCCCAGTACTTATGCACACCGAACTTTCAAAAGCAATACACAACGATCTAATTTTTGGCAAAAAGCCACAAGACAACTATGCAGGAGAAAAA
Source organism: Candidatus Poribacteria bacterium (assembly GCA_963663765.2). Taxonomy (GTDB): domain Bacteria; phylum Poribacteria; class WGA-4E; order WGA-4E; family WGA-3G; genus MSPOR6. The sequence goes on from CAXXUA010000006.1 coordinate 409,439, forward strand.
GCCGAGGAGGGAAGAGTCGTCATTCGAGAACAGAAATATCGTACTTATGATGTTGTTCCTTATGATGAATTTGCCGAAATCGTCAAGCAGGATTATCGGGAATTCAAAAACTATCACCTGAGTATCCCGTCCTGGGCATTTTGGAAGGCTGAAAAGGGGAACCAACTTCACCTTAAAGAGGGTAAACTTGAGATTAGAAATCCAAAGACAAAAAAGAGTACGACTCATCAAATTCCGTTTACAGTAATCCATGCGGACTATAATTTTGATATTGGGCTTCCAGTAGGTTTAGAGAAACCTACAAACATGATATAAGGAGAACACAAAAATGCAAAACCCAGAACACCCCAACATCACTGGCACAGCCATCAACTACCTCTACATCTGCCAACGCAAACTCTGGTTCTACACACACCATCTCGAAATGGAGCATACCTCCGATAAAGTTGACCTCGGCAAACACCTCCACGATGAGAGTTATCCACGCGAAAAACGCAGAGAATGGGATATCGACAGCCTCATCAAGATAGACTTCGTCGACAAACAAGGCATCCTCCACGACATCAAATTTGGCACATCAATGGAAACAGCACACATCATGCAGATATGTTACTACCTCTATCTGCTCAAACAGAAAGGCGTATCCAATAGGAAAGGCATCATCAACTATCCCCGCCAACGGAAGACGACAGAAGTTGAACTCACACCCGAAAGAGAAGAAGAGGTGGAAGATTCTATCGCAAAGGTTAACGAAATATCAGCACTACCTACACCTCCACACGCAGATTATATGAAAATATGTAAATCCTGCAGCTATCAAGAACTATGTTGGAGTTAAAAATATCCTAATCAGGTAGGTGCGATTTCTATACGGATTGGACTATAACAAGAAATTTAGCATTCTGTAGGTGCGATCTACGAATTATGATAGGTCGGGAATCGGAGTTCCCTCCTACAGAAGAAGGAAAGAGAAAAAATCAGGTAGGTGCGATTTCTATCCCTATTGGAATATAACAAGAGATTTAGCATTCTGTAGGAGTGATCTCCGAATTATGATAGGTCGGGAATCGGAGTTCCCTCATACAGAAGAAAGCAAGAGCCAAAATCAGGTAGGTGCGATTTCTATCCCTATTGGAATATAACAAGAGATTTAGCATTCTGTAGGAGCGATCGCCGAATTATGATAGGTCGGGAATCGGAGTTCCCTCATACAGAAGAAGGAAAGAGAAAAAATCAGGTAGGTGCGATCTCCGAATTACGATAGGTCGGGAATCGGAGTTCCCTCATACAGAAGAAGGCAAGAGCCAAAATCAGGTAGGTGCGATTTCTATACGTTTTGGACTATAAAAAGAGAGTTAGCATTCTGTAGGAGAGATCTCCGAATTACGATAGGTCGGGAATCGGAGTTCCCTCATACAGAAGAAAACAAGTGCCAAAATCAGGTAGGTGCGATTTCCGAATCGCGATAGGTCGGGAATCGGAGTTCCCTCATACAGAAGAAAGCAAGAGCCAAAATCAGGTAGGTGCGATTTCCGAATCACGATATGTCGGGAATCGGAGTTCCCTCCTACAGAAGAAGGCAAGTGTCAAAATCAGGTAGGTGCGATCTCCGAATCGCGATAGGTCGGGAATCGGAGTTCCCTCATACAGAAGAAAGCAAGAGTCAAAATCAGGTAGGAGCGATTTCTATACGTATTGGAATATAACAAGAGATTTAGCAGTCTGTAGGAGCGACCTCCGAATCGCGTTAGGTCGGGAATCGGAGTTCCCTCCTACAGAAGAAGCAAAGAGCCAAAATCAGGTAGGTGCGATTTCTATACGTATTGGAATATAACAAGAGATTTAGCAGTCTGTAGGAGCGACCTCCGAATTATGATAGGTCGGGAATCGGAGTTCCCTCCTACAGAAGAAGGAAAGAGCCAAAATCAGGTAGGTGCGATTTCTATACGGATTGGACTATAACAAGAAATTTAGCAGTCTGTAGGAGCGATCTACGAATCACGATAGGTCGGGAATCGGAGTTCCCTCCTACAGAAGAAGGAAAGAGCCAAAATCAGGTAGGTGCGATCTCCGAATCGCGATAGGTCGGGAATCGGAGTTCCCTCCTACAGAAGAAAGCAAGAGCCAAAATCAGGTAGGTGCGATCTCCGAATCGCGATAGGTCGGGAATCGGAGTTCCCTCCTACAGAAGAATGCAAGTGTCAAAATCAGGTAGGTGCGATTTCTATTGGACTATAACAAGAGATTTAGCAGTCTGTAGGAGCGACCTCCGAATCGCGTTAGGTCGGGAATCGGAGTTCCCTCCTACAGAAGAAGAAAAGAGTCAAAGGAGGCAAAATATGTCACGCAATTACTACATCACGCAACCCGGCAGAATTCGCCGAAAAGATAACACTATCTACCTTGAACCCGAAGATGCCAAACGTATCCCTATACCCGTAGAAGACATAGACGCACTCTATTTTTACGGAGAACTTGACCTCAACACCAAACTGCTCAACTTCCTCGCACAAAAGAAAATAGCCTTCCATGTGTTCAACTATTACGGCTACTATTCTGGAAGCTACTATCCGAGAGAATATCTCAACTCCGGTTCACTGCTCGTTAAACAGGTGCAGCACTATGAAAAACCGACGAAACGGATGGTAATCGCACACGAATTCGTCGCCTCCGCAGTTTTCAATATGCTCCGAATACTGCGGTATCATACCAATCGTGGCAAAGATTGCAGCACACAAATTCAAACAATAGAAACACTACTTAACGAAAGTCAAACTGCTACCAATACAAATCAGTTGATGGGATACGAAGGAACAATCCGAGACACCTACTACTCCGCTTTCAATACAATACTGGCGTTGGAAACACCTTTAGAAAGACGCGTTCGTCGTCCCCCAGACAATCCTATCAACGCCGCAATCTCATTCGGCAACTCATTGATGTATCCAGCGTGTCTCACAGAGATCTATCGGACACAACTCAACCCGACAATCAGTTTCCTGCATGAACCGGGAGAACGTCGTTTCTCGCTCAGCCTTGACCTTGCCGAAATCTTCAAACCGCTGATTATTAACAGAATCATCTTTCGTCTATTCAACCTCGGTCAGCTCAACGAATCCAAACATTTTGAAACGACCGTTGGTGCATGTTATCTGAATGAACAAGGACGCAAAACATTTATTGCTGCTTTTGATGAACAACTCAAGCAGACCGTGTCGCACCGAACATTGAAACGGCACGTCTCATATCAGCGACTTATCAGATTGGAGTGTTACAAACTCATCAAACATCTTGTCGGCATGGAGACGTATCAAGCACTCCGCCCGTGGTGGTAGAGGCGAGATCACCTCGCCCGAAATACAAGGAGGCATTCACAATGTATATCATACTCGTTTATGACATTGAGGTAAAACGTGTGGCAAAGGTATGCAAATATCTGCGTCAACATCTCAATTGGATTCAAAACTCAGTATTTGAAGGACAATTAACCAAAGCACAGTTCGCCCGCGTCAAATCGGGTTTAGCAGAGATTACCGATCCCGAAAAAGACTCTGTCATCATCTTTCAACTGCGCGATGCGAAATGGATGACCAAAGAGGTGATGGGTGTAGACAAAAATCCCGCCACAAACTTGTTATAGACTGGTGTTAGGGCAATAATCGGTCAACACATCTGCCGTCAACCTCTGAATTATAGCGAATATTGCGTTAATACTCTCTTACGAAATATAGTAAAAAGTGTCTATAAACGCAGTCAGGACATACTGCCGTCAACCTCCCAGAGAATTTGCACGATTGGAGGTCGACAGCAGACACCCAAAAAATCTGTGCAAAACAAAAATTAACTTGACAGGAACTGTGGGGGTTTGTTATCATATACATGTCATTTTCGGAGAGCCTTCTAATCGAACCAGTTTGGAATAGAAACAATGCTGCGTTGGCAGATAAGGTTATGCAGCGTATTGATCTTCTAATCGAACCAGTTTGGAATAGAAACTAGAGATAGAAAGTCTTGCACCTGAAAAGACATCGTTTGCTTCTAATCGAACCAGTTTGGAATAGAAACGTGTAAACATCGCAGGCAGGCTACCACTACCAATAGACTTCTAATCGAACCAGTTTGGAATAGAAACTTTCACAAACAATATGAGCATACCAACCTGACGCTTTTCTTCTAATCGAACCAGTTTGGAATAGAAACAAAATCTATAACAGTATCATAACTCAAGATCCAAGACTTCTAATCGAACCAGTTTGGAATAGAAACGTCAATATCCAAAATCAGTTCCCCATCTTCAACATACCTTCTAATCGAACCAGTTTGGAATAGAAACCTCAAACTTTGTCTCTCTTTCAGGGAAAGAGATAGTCTTCTAATCGAACCAGTTTGGAATAGAAACGTAGTTTCCATAGATTAAACCCTCTGGAATATTACTTCTAATCGAACCAGTTTGGAATAGAAACTTAACAAATAGCGTCCCGACTCTATGTTATACAGACTTCTAATCGAACCAGTTTGGAATAGAAACTCATCAGTGGACGAAACTTCAATCGCCTTAACCTATACTTCTAATCGAACCAGTTTGGAATAGAAACGTATGAAGAAAGTGCGCTGCAAGCAGCGCGTATCGGCTTCTAATCGAACCAGTTTGGAATAGAAACGGTGCTGCTACTGGTTTGGTAGCAGAACGTTGACTTCTAATCGAACCAGTTTGGAATAGAAACAAAACTGCCGGAGGATTAGATTTCAGAAGTGATTTAACTTCTAATCGAACCAGTTTGGAATAGAAACACTTAACAAGGGTATATCCGTGCTTGGCAAGCTTCACTTCTAATCGAACCAGTTTGGAATAGAAACAAGCAATTCCTATATATATTTTTACTGATGTTTTAGTCTTCTAATCGAACCAGTTTGGAATAGAAACTATCCTATAGGTCACCCGAGATGTCCAGTTATACACTTCTAATCGAACCAGTTTGGAATAGAAACGTGAGACTGAGGCTGAGGTGAAGGCTCATGATCTACCTTCTAATCGAACCAGTTTGGAATAGAAACTTGTCCGTCTTCGACACTTCCGTAAGGATTTTGCTTCTAATCGAACCAGTTTGGAATAGAAACTAAGGTTATTTCAATATAGTCATCTTACGCATTTCAGCTTCTAATCGAACCAGTTTGGAATAGAAACAAGCCGTTGCTGCTCCCAAGTTGTGGGAAGAATTTAACCTTCTAATCGAACCAGTTTGGAATAGAAACGAAGCAAACGATGCAGAAAAAGCACGTGTCAATACTTCTAATCGAACCAGTTTGGAATAGAAACTGCAGGACTTTCAACTCGGATGGGACAACCGAAGCAGCCTTGTAATCGAACCAGTTTGGAATAGAAACTCAATCGTTCCTGCCTTTATCATTTCGGTGCGGATCCTTCTAATCGAACCAGTTTGGAATAGAAACCCTGCCAGAACTTGACAGACTATTTGACGACTGGAATATACTTCTAATCGAACCAGTTTGGAATAGAAACCCTTCACAGTGCCATCCGGGCAATTCCGATACGGTTACTTCTAATCGAACCAGTTTGGAATAGAAACTGAAACGCTCAAAGACACTTATTCGGACAAGGACTATCTTCTAATCGAACCAGTTTGGAATAGAAACTTTATCAGTTAACTCTTGCTGTTCTGTGTCTGATAACCTTCTAATCGAACCAGTTTGGAATAGAAACGTTGGCAGATGTATTTGTCTGTCAACCCATACCCGCTTCTAATCGAACCAGTTTGGAATAGAAACGCTCTAATAACTCCCCAACGTCAAGCATAACGTGACCTTCTAATCGAACCAGTTTGGAATAGAAACCACGCAATCCATTCTGTTCAGACGGAACGTAACAAACCTTCTAATCGAACCAGTTTGGAATAGAAACCTGCTTGCCTTTCTCTACTTTCACATTCTTGTTTTCCTTCTAATCGAACCAGTTTGGAATAGAAACGATTTCATCTTACTTTATCTCCTCAATTATTTCGTCCTTCTAATCGAACCAGTTTGGAATAGAAACATTTGAGATTGACTTGAATGACGGCAAGGGTGCGCGTGACTTCTAATCGAACCAGTTTGGAATAGAAACACAGACTTTGATGGCACGATTGCACGTCTAAATACTTCTTCTAATCGAACCAGTTTGGAATAGAAACTCTTTTGCTGCTTCATAATCGTTTTGAATGTCTTTACCTTCTAATCGAACCAGTTTGGAATAGAAACATAGTCATCACGGAAGACGAACCGCGGTGGACATTACGCTTCTAATCGAACCAGTTTGGAATAGAAACACGCGCAAGGACGAAGTAGCGAATATGATCTTTGACCTTCTAATCGAACCAGTTTGGAATAGAAACCCCTGCTACTGATGACGGCACACACTGGACACAGTTTCACTTCTAATCGAACCAGTTTGGAATAGAAACATTCAATTGGGACTGAACCTAACGTATCAGCAATACTTCTAATCGAACCAGTTTGGAATAGAAACATGTTTCCTTAGATGAAATAGGCGATATGTATGGATTGCCTTCTAATCGAACCAGTTTGGAATAGAAACAAATTGACAAGTTGTTTTTTATCGCCATCATATTCTTCTTCTAATCGAACCAGTTTGGAATAGAAACTCCCCAAAGAACCGTGAGGTTCTCTGTATAAAGTCATCTTCTAATCGAACCAGTTTGGAATAGAAACATAATAGCATACATATTTAGCTCGGCTATATTTGTCTTCTAATCGAACCAGTTTGGAATAGAAACCAGATACTTTCATATTCTCTTGAAGCAACAATTTCTTCTAATCGAACCAGTTTGGAATAGAAACATCGTTTCACTTCACGGGTATCTAACAAGGAAATATCACTTCTAATCGAACCAGTTTGGAATAGAAACCCAATAAAAATACCGCATACTCATGTTGAGTCGCACTTCTAATCGAACCAGTTTGGAATAGAAACTTTGTTGTCTGCGACAAACGCAATGCGAGTCATGGCTTCTAATCGAACCAGTTTGGAATAGAAACATTTGTAGGAATGAATGACTGTTAAGCTAATTTCATCTTCTAATCGAACCAGTTTGGAATAGAAACCATGTCTACGAGATACCCTACAAGTTATTAGACGCCTTCTAATCGAACCAGTTTGGAATAGAAACTTGTATATTTCAACTTCAAGGGCATAATCTTCTGTACTTCTAATCGAACCAGTTTGGAATAGAAACTATGTTGAAAAAAGGTTGATGGAGAAACTTGATGACTTCTAATCGAACCAGTTTGGAATAGAAACTCCAGTCCTACCAACCTGACAACCTTGTCTGTCAGACTTCTAATCGAACCAGTTTGGAATAGAAACAAAGTGAGTCGGCATTGCCGTTGCTGGGATTTACCGGTAACTTCTAATCGAACCAGTTTGGAATAGAAACTATCTCTTCCTTGCCAAGCACCGTCACAGACACCAGCTTCTAATCGAACCAGTTTGGAATAGAAACCTGAGAGACAATCCTGGTGGGATAGTTCCGTTTGCCTTCTAATCGAACCAGTTTGGAATAGAAACCCTGCTGAAGTTGAGATCACTGATAGTGCAATTATGCCTTCTAATCGAACCAGTTTGGAATAGAAACTCTTACCCGTCAGCGGACTAATAGCAGACTGCACGATGCTTCTAATCGAACCAGTTTGGAATAGAAACGATATTATCGCTTGTAGCGATAAAGAGTTTTATGACTTCTAATCGAACCAGTTTGGAATAGAAACTGTCCTGTCTGGCTTTGTAAATGGCTTTTCCTGTGTCCTTCTAATCGAACCAGTTTGGAATAGAAACGGAACTTCCACAACTCGGATGACCTCCTCAACTTTTTCTTCTAATCGAACCAGTTTGGAATAGAAACTGGAGTGCTGCATATATTGAGAAATATGGGTATGCCTTCTAATCGAACCAGTTTGGAATAGAAACTGTAATCAGAATTATCTATCAATAAATGTGATAACTCACTTCTAATCGAACCAGTTTGGAATAGAAACTTGCGTATTTTCGGAGTATGGGTTCAAGGTTCTTGACTTCTAATCGAACCAGTTTGGAATAGAAACGAAGGAAAATGCACGAGGGCGGCGCGGTTACTTATACACTTCTAATCGAACCAGTTTGGAATAGAAACGTTGACAAGTGAAATAATATCGGCTTCGGTGCTTGGGCTTCTAATCGAACCAGTTTGGAATAGAAACTTTGGTCAGCTATTTAGGGATGTGTATTTATTACAAGACTTCTAATCGAACCAGTTTGGAATAGAAACTTTACACAGAGTTTCATTAGAGTCTACCCTACTTTTCTTCTAATCGAACCAGTTTGGAATAGAAACACAACTGAAATTGCCCATCTTCAATCAAACGAAACATCCTTCTAATCGAACCAGTTTGGAATAGAAACTGTCACGAGTAACTGCTAAACAGGGCGTGACTTCGGTCGCTTCTAATCGAACCAGTTTGGAATAGAAACATTTTTACGAATATGTATTTTTCGCTTGTTGGGAGGTCACTTCTAATCGAACCAGTTTGGAATAGAAACCAATTCCTCAAGTCCAAACTGAACTCCCCATAAAGTCCTTCTAATCGAACCAGTTTGGAATAGAAACGCAGTCTATTGATGTTATGTGTAGGTAGTTTTTTAACTTCTAATCGAACCAGTTTGGAATAGAAACTTTATGTTTTGCGACATAGCAAACGCTACGGCAAGTTGACTTCTAATCGAACCAGTTTGGAATAGAAACGCTCTTGCAGGGTTTTGATTGCTTGCTTGCGTTGCTCTCTTCTAATCGAACCAGTTTGGAATAGAAACACCAAATTGAGACGTTAGCATTCTGTCATACTTGTACTTCTAATCGAACCAGTTTGGAATAGAAACTTCTTCAATATCTGGATACGATCTATTAGCTACAAACTTCTAATCGAACCAGTTTGGAATAGAAACGAAGTTTCTCTTTTATCTCTTCATCGGTAATACGTTTAAACTTCTAATCGAACCAGTTTGGAATAGAAACATTTCTATCGTTGGCTTTCATCATGTTTTCTGCATGCACTTCTAATCGAACCAGTTTGGAATAGAAACGTCGATTTGCTTTTAACAAAGCAAGCGGTTTCTGATGTTACTTCTAATCGAACCAGTTTGGAATAGAAACTTTACGGGCACGCGTCGTTGGGCAGAGGAGGACGAGGACCTTCTAATCGAACCAGTTTGGAATAGAAACCTTGCAATCGTGGTGACTGAGGGTAATTTATTTACCTGCTTCTAATCGAACCAGTTTGGAATAGAAACATTGGTGTATTGTAGGCTTCGCAGGCGGTTTCCTCTGACTTCTAATCGAACCAGTTTGGAATAGAAACTTACTCCATAGTCAGTCTTATTAGAGTGTGAGAGGAAACTTCTAATCGAACCAGTTTGGAATAGAAACTGCCTCTGTCTACAGACACATTGAGATCGCCATCTATCTTCTAATCGAACCAGTTTGGAATAGAAACCATGTCGAGAACTGCAATATAATAACAATTCGGATCTTGACTTCTAATCGAACCAGTTTGGAATAGAAACTTGTGGAGTTGTCCACTGCATAATTATGCGCGGTGTTCTTCTAATCGAACCAGTTTGGAATAGAAACTTCAAAAAGGAGTAAGTAAAACGATGGCAAGTCTTACTTCTAATCGAACCAGTTTGGAATAGAAACTTTCTGTATCGTGAACTGATGGACGATCTTGATCATCAGGGCTTCTAATCGAACCAGTTTGGAATAGAAACGAGAATATGTTTTATGAGTTGACGAAGCAGAAAGGCATACTTCTAATCGAACCAGTTTGGAATAGAAACATGTTGGCTTCGAGTATGCTTAGACTACCGAATGCGATCTTCTAATCGAACCAGTTTGGAATAGAAACTGCAATGCTGTAGAGGTAGGTTGTCAACTTAGATTCTCTTCTAATCGAACCAGTTTGGAATAGAAACTCAGTCAACTCGTCACGTAATTTCATATTAGACTTCTAATCGAACCAGTTTGGAATAGAAACTCTGGGGGACTCAGTAGAAGTATAAACGCCACGTCCGAACTTCTAATCGAACCAGTTTGGAATAGAAACTACAATTTACCATTTATGAAAACATGGTAAGGATAATCCTTCTAATCGAACCAGTTTGGAATAGAAACAAGTGTGAGGTTTGTGTAAATCAACTGCCATGTGATACTTCTAATCGAACCAGTTTGGAATAGAAACTCAAATGATGCATATTGACGTTTGCTCCTCAGATGTCTTCTAATCGAACCAGTTTGGAATAGAAACCGATTCAAGATGAATTTGAACTCCCTTATCAGTGGACTTCTAATCGAACCAGTTTGGAATAGAAACTGCTACTAATAGCATTGAAACCGGTGAGAATATCAACCTTCTAATCGAACCAGTTTGGAATAGAAACCGCATGCCATATACCCCAAAATGTGTCCCAATTTTCTTCTAATCGAACCAGTTTGGAATAGAAACTTTGCAAAAGGTCGCTATAGCATGAATCGGATACGCTTCTAATCGAACCAGTTTGGAATAGAAACCGCGGTGATACCCAAACACCGCGACGTAATGCAGCCCCACTTCTAATCGAACCAGTTTGGAATAGAAACATCGCAAAAACAACGTCATCAATCGACATCGCCAGACTTCTAATCGAACCAGTTTGGAATAGAAACTGACCAATACAGGATTCAAGCAATTCACTTTTATACTTCTAATCGAACCAGTTTGGAATAGAAACCTCCGTAAATACTACATAACGAAACCCACCTACACTTCTAATCGAACCAGTTTGGAATAGAAACGATGAATCGGTTAATACGGCTGCTAATATCAAAACTTCTAATCGAACCAGTTTGGAATAGAAACACGTCTTAGCAAAAGCAAGAGTGGTAAAAACAATTCTTCTAATCGAACCAGTTTGGAATAGAAACTTGAAATGCCAAGAAATCAATCGTGCAAATACTAAACCTTCTAATCGAACCAGTTTGGAATAGAAACAGTAGTAGAATGTAAATGTACAAGGTAGCATATCAGCAGGGCTTCTAATCGAACCAGTTTGGAATAGAAACGTCATCTGGTGTTTCCACTTCATGGGTACTGCACATTATGCTTCTAATCGAACCAGTTTGGAATAGAAACTCGGATGCATGTGACGCGCAGCATTAGACATACCCGACTTCTAATCGAACCAGTTTGGAATAGAAACTTGTTTTAACATCTAAGGTCCCCCTGAAAACAGGAAACTTCTAATTGAACCAGTTTGGAATAGAAACGTCATTGTCTTCTTGATGTTGCTTAATAACTTTATATTCTTCTTATCAATACCTTCGCCATTTTTGAGTGCTTCAGTTGAATGAGTCTATAGTGTTGATTTACCATTGCTCTGTGATATTGTTAGAATTACATAAATAAAAATAACTTCAGGTTTTCGTTGAAGTATTTTTATCAGGACTTACGCAGTTTTCTTGATTTAATCAAGAATTATATTGAAAATGATGTAATGAATCAATATTTTTATAGGTTTCCAGCGCGCTTACAAAGCACGCCTACCGTTTTTGTGTAAGTTCTGTTTAATTATCATAACGTCTACTATAGTTTCCTTGTTTTCGTCCAAACATGTCGGGATCCAGTTGATCAATGAGAGGTTATCAATCCCAGTCCCTATCTGATTTCAAAAGGGATCGAAAGGTCTCAAATCACGATACCCTACCTTTGAAACCCACATCATGACTGGGTACCAACATTTTCAAGGCATCTTTGTTATCGGAAAAAGCGATAAAATCGTAGTTTTTGTTTCCTTTTTCTTTGAAAGGTTCGTTCAAGTTCTGTGCTACCTTTTGAGGTATTATTTTCTCAATGCGGGTATGGGTTTGTGTGTGCTCATAGTTGGTATGGTTTTCCACATTCATTGGACAAAAACAAGGTAGTTTGGACAATTATCATCTTGTAGAAGTTGATTATTCAACAGAACGTCTATTTTTCTCCGAGTTTCGTCCATTTGTGAAACTGGAGAAAATGATGTGCTCCAGCGGAGTGTTATACCATTTTCATGTGATAATGTCTCATTAGCAGCGGAAATCTGGTAGGAGCGAACTCACGGTCGCGACCGGGAGGTCGCTCCTACCGAAGAGAGTAACCCCCTGCCAATAAACATTAGAATTCCTTAATGAGACAAGATTTATTTGAATTGGTATAATACCATTTTCATGTGATAATGTCTCATTAGCAGCGGAAATCTGGTAGGAGCGAACTCACGGTCGCGACCGGGAGGTCGCTCCTACCGAAGAGAGTAACCCCCTGCCAGTAAACAGTAGAATTCCTTAATGAGACAAGATTTATTTGAATTGGTATTATGTGCGGCTCCAACATACCGCTCCGCTGGAGCGGGGATACGGGCTGACAATGTGACTATAAACATATTGCTCCGCTGGAGCAAAGAAAGTTCCGTTTTGGTCAGGGTTATTCAGTTTTAAAAGTTTTCTGTTATTTTGATTTACTGAAAGTTAATACCCAAATGCAGTTTCCTAACTGCACCTTATACATCAATTTTAGACATCAATATTAGATTATTGAAACCTGAACATCGGTCTTTAGTCCCTACGGGACTAAAGACATGGACAATATGGCAACACATAAAATTAACGACATAGCAGAATATTATCAAAAATATTGAAAACTGAATAACCCTGTTATCATAGCGTCTAATTTGACAATAGAAATGACTATATCAGCAATCTGTCAGAATAATTTATATGCACATTCTGGCAGAATGTGCTACAACTACACGCACAATCTGGAAGAATGTGCTACAACTACACGCACAATCTGGAAGAATGTGCTACAACTACACGCACAATCTGGAAGAATGTGCTACAACTACATGCACAATCTGGAAGAATGTGCTACAACTACACGCACAATCTGGAAGAATGTGCTACAACTACACGCACAATCTGGAAGAATGTGCTACAACTACACGCACAATCTGGCAGAATGTGCTACAACTACACGCACAATCTGGAAGAATGTGCTACAACTACACGCACAATCTGGAAGAATGTGCTACAACTACACGCACAATCTGGAAGAATGTGCTACAACTACACGCACAATCTGGAAGAATGTGCTACAACTACATGCACAATCTGGAAGAATGTGCTACAACTACCCGCACAATCTGGAAGAATGTGCTACAACTACATGCACAATCTGGAAGAATGTGCTACAACTACATGCACAATCTGGCAGAATGTCTATTATTGGCGAAGGTATTGCTTCTAATCGTACCAGTTTGGAATAGAAACTGAAGTATAGCATCAATAAACATAGTTGCTTCATCCTTCGTCTTCTAATCGAACCAGTTTGGAATTGAAACATTCATTATTTGAATGAGTGTTGCATCCATGCAATCCTTCTAATCGAACCAGTTTGGAATAGAAACGTGTCAGACATTGAGGATTCTTGATATTGCCGACTACTTCTAATCGAACCAGTTTGGAATAGAAACGGGGATAGCTATCAGTCATCAGTCGTCAGCCTTTTATAGTGAAATATACAATTAACGACTTGTGCCAGTTAACCTATTGTTTTCAAAGTTTTTACATATATTAGGTTTATAATGCGCACATATCGTCCCTACGGGACTAAAGAGGATGTGCTATGACGTTTTTCTATAAACATATCGTCCCTACGGGACTAAAGAGGATGTGCTATGACGTTTTTCTATAAACATATCGTCCCTACGGGACTAAAGAGGATGTGCTATGACGTTTTTCTATAAACATATCGTCCCTACGGGACTAAAGAGGATGTGCTATGACGTTTTTCTATAAACATATCGTCCCTACGGGACTAAAGAGGATGTGCTATGACGTTTTTCTATAAACATATCGTCCCTACCAAATCAACGCCAAATGCGCCAAATCAAGAAATCAACGGTATGAATGCCATTAAGGCATTCCCCGGGTATGAATGCCATTAAGGCATTCCCCGTATGGCATTTGTCGGGACTGAAGATCGTTTCAAACTATGAAGGACACCTGCAAAACGTCATGCTTATGTGAAACAATGGTTAACATATAGTTATTTAGCACAACTCGTATAATTAAGTTTACACTTGTTCTGTAGGAGCGATCTCCGAATCGCGACTGAACGCTTTGATAGTCGGGATTCGGAGTTCCCTCCTACACCTGAAAGTGTAATAATAATTCTAAAATCCACTATAATCACTATGCGTTCGGAATCTCGGATTACAGGGAAGAACGCGGAGAAGATACCTACATCTAATCTTATTCCTTAGAAAACATTTATCCTCTGCAATAAAATATCAGGAAGGGGTCTTATCCGTGATCCTGTCAGAACCAGGATGGACAGATTACCAGGATTATTCTCATCAGATCCTATTTCAAACGAGAACATAAACGCATATCAAAATCACTTGAAGAGGGAAATACTGAAATGATAATAATACTGAAAATCATGGTTTTGACAATAAACAAGAATAGAGGATATGTGTTAACTTAGCAATGGACTAGTGCTTAGTCACGTGTTTATTGATGGGGCTAAAAAGAAGTCGGGAATCGGAGTTCCCTCCTACAATACACAAGACTTCTGTAGGAGCGATCCTCGAATCGAGACCTACAATAGTATGTTGACTCAACACTAGTGCTTAGTCACGTGTTTATTGATGGGGCTAAAAAGAAGTCGGGAATCGGAGTTCCCTCCTACAATACACACAATATACAAGACTTCTGTAGGAGCGATCTCCGAATCGAGACCGACAATAATATGTTGACTCAACACTAGGGGTTGGAATAGAATATGCTTATTTTAAAATGAGTTAGGTTTTGATAATTAGCATTATCAAACATTATACAAAGTTCAACACTTTTTCAAAAAGGGAATATCGTATGATAAAACTTATCAGATTTATTCTTTTCATGGTCATCGCACTTACTTCAGTTATTCTGTGGTTTAAATACAATAGCGAGTGGGGCACTGCAATAGTGCTTGGTGGTCTTGCTATCGATTTTTGTTTATATACTTATTCCTTTAGTCGCGACGTGGATGGCGACATAATAGAGGACAAACGTTCATAGTGTCTTTGATCAGTTATGCTTTTGCCTTCCTTGTCATACTGGCTACTACGTGATATTAGCACTATCAAACCTATTTGTAAGGTTTCGGCTATACATTTTGTGATTATATTTCTAAGATTTTGGTAGTGCATATACACCGCGTTGGACTCGGACAACCTCACCTTTTTCAACAAGCCTTGAATACATTCAAATGGGTGTGTAATGTTTTTGTACAGAGGTACAAACTTTTGTTCTCTTTAGTCACGTAGAGACGCAATGTATATAGAAAGACGTTATCATCCCTCTCTTGAGTCACGTAGGAACGACATAGAAGGATAAACGTATCGTCCCTACGTGACTCAAGAAAATGGTTAATATTAACAATATTTCTTTATATTGACACCTAATAACGTTTGTCAATCAAAATCGGTAGTTGAATTCGTAGGGGTTGGGTTCCCCAACCCGTTTGGTTTTTGAGTTTGCGTAGATCATGTATGGAAACCCCGCCCGTACGCTCAGTAACAAAAACTTTACACACCCCATTCAAATAATAAAGTGGATTAAATCTACTATTTATAATATAATTACAGTTTATCTATAAATCTTAGTTGGTGTGTTTTTTTAAACGTTACTTTAGTTTAGACAATAATAGGAGCGGACATTCCTCACCAACTTATAAGGATGGGAAGGAATGCCCAAATATTATGATGATATTTTCTAAATGGAATGTGGTTTTATTTATGTTAATGATTACCCTTTCTCTTCCTGCAGAATCGACATCTCAGCAGGAATCACCTGTTCAAGGAAAAAGGATCCATCGGTCTATTCCTCCGCAGGGAGCAAAGACCCACGTCGTTGTTCCTGCAGAGAGGTTCCGCGCTGGCGGGTTCAAACGTTGGTTCTACGGCAGTGACTACCGGGATCTCTGGACCACTCCAATTGAAGTTGCGGTCCTTGATCTCGACAGTGTAGGTGGCGGGTTAACTCCGCTTCGCACCGGTGGATTCGGTCAGTCTGTATCGCTTCATTTTACAGGAGAGGATGGTCGCCGGTATACAGTTCGTTCTCTGGACAAGGATCCTACCAAACGGAGGTGGGAAGAACTCAAGGATACAATTGCCGACGATGTCCTTCAAGACCTGATCAGTGCTTTTCTCCCAACAGGTGGACTTGTCGTTGATGCACTGATGGCAGCTACGGGTATCCTCCATTCAAAACATACGCTCGTTGTTATTCCGGATGATCCCAGGTTGAAGGAGTATCGCGAAGATTTTGCGGGTCTTATAGGTATGCTGCAGGAACACCCATCCGAAGGACCGGAAGGTACCCCCGGCTTTGTTGGTTCCCGACAGATCAGTGGAACAGAGAAGTTGTGGGAACATTTAGAAGAAACACCGAGCAATCGCGTTGATTCACGAGCTTTTCTAAAGGCGAGACTGATGGATTTTCTCGTCAACGACAGGGACCGGCATCATGGTCAGTGGAGATGGGCGCGGTTCCCTGATGGCGAAGGTTATACTTGGAAACCAATACCAGAGGATCGAGATCTTGCTTTTGTAGACCTTGATGGGTTCGCCATGGCAATAGCGCGGAGAAGGCTTCCCAAATTTCTCATTAAATTCGAGGATAAGTATCCGAACTTATCGGGTTTGACAGTTTCTGCTTGGGAACTTGATCGAGAGTTCCTTGTTGAACTTAATAAGGCTGCATGGGACTCTGTAGTAACAACATTTTGCAAAGATCTATCGGATCAGGTCATTGAGGATGCAGTCCGAAAACTTCCACACCCGTATTACGAAATGCTCGGGGTATCTCTTACGAAGGCTTTAAAATCAAGACGAGACACATTACCTGAATTCGCCAGCAGATATTATAAGTTGATTACCCGTCGTCCAGAAATTCATGCTACCGATCAGAACGAGTACGTCCAATGTGAACATCTCTCCAATGGAGATTTAGTTGTCCGTATCGGTCTGATAGAAGGTAGTGATGAAGAAAGGATGAAACCTTATTTTCAGAGGACATTTCATCCCGATGAGTCTCGAGAAGTCCGAATATACCTTCGAGGTGGAGACGACCGTGCGGAAATATCAGGGACAAAAGGTCGTATTTCTGTTCGTATTGATGGTGGCGGTGGAGACGACACCTTTACAAACGCATCCGAAGTTGGTGCTTCAAAGACTCGGTTCTATGATTATCGTGGAAATAACATGTATGTGAAAGGAAAAGGAGCGAAAATTGATGAAAGTCCATACAAGCGTCCTCCTCCACAGATTCTCCTTCCAAATCAAACAAGATATGGCATGGATTGGGGCATGGAAACGTTTACTTTCCCGATGATTACGGTGAATCCTGATCTGGGTGTGTTTTTGAAGGGGCACAGCAGTTTGCAATATTTCGGTTATCGAAAATATCCATATTCCTCGCAGCATTCTTTTGACCTCGGTCTTGCGTCTAATGGTTTTAATCCTTTTGTGTCTTATACTGGCAACTATCGCCATGTCCTGCACGATCTCGACGTGAGGGTTCATCTCGAATACTCTGGAATCCAGATGATCCGGTTCAACGGATTTGGCAATAACACTCAGCTTCCAGCTTCTTCATCCTTCTATAAGGTAGAACAGAATCATTTTCTCTTTGCGCCATCTTTAAATTTTCATACATATAAGCGTGAAGGAGATGAGCACAGTGATTCTATGGAACCGAGTCGTTCAGAACTAATCATCCGCTTTGGACCGATCATCAAGTATTCAAACACGTCACCAGATGCTAACAAAGATAGATTCATCAGTTTGTTGGATGAACCGCTTTACGGTACAGGTTCCTTCGGTCAACTTGGAGCATTTGGTAAAATCATGTATGACACGCGTAACAACCCAGCGTATACCACGCGAGGCTTTTTGGTCAGGACTACTGCATCCATCTACCCAAGTGTCTGGGATGTAGAGTCGGTATTTGGCAGCGTAGATGGCGTAATAAGTACTTATGTGACGGCACCTATTCCGACTAAACCGACACTGGCTCTGAGGGGCGGTGGTAAGAAAGTATGGGGAACCTATCCTTTTCATGAGAGTGCTTTTCTGGGTGGTCCCGGTTTTGTAGGTATCGGATCGTCGGATAGTCATTTACGCGGTTTCCATAAAAATCGATTTGCGGGAGACACCTCACTGTTTGGTAATGTTGAATTGCGGTTGCGTCTCGTGCCGATCACGATCATAGTGCCTGGAGAGTTAGGTCTGTTCATTGCAGCTGATGCTGGACGTGTGTTTTTTTCCGAAGATCCTAACGATGCCGACAAATGGCATAGTAGCATCGGAGGCGGGTTTTGGCTCTCTTTCCTCCGACACCAGCAAACATTGAGTGTTGCAATCGTAAATGGCGATGACTTGACCGGACTGTATCTACGCGCTGGTTTCATGTTTTAACAGTACACATAGGAGGCATCTCGTATGCTCAACAACATAATTATACGTCTCATTGCTTACTATGCCGCATGGCTTTTAGCTTTGAATGGGATTTTTCGCCTCTTTCCGCAAATTCTTTATTACGTTGCCAAAGAGCGTGAACGAATTTTTGTGGGACAAGGATTGGAGGAAGGAGCCGCGGCATCCGTTCCGATGGGAATCATCCAGGAAGGAGTAGCAAGACTTGTTGATCCGGCACACACCATTCCGGTATTGGTTGCGATGATACTGGCATTTGGGGTTACGCTACCCATTACCTGGTTATATCGTTGGACGCGACCGCGAAAGAAATACACTCAATCTTTTGTACACACTTTGCTCATAATACCTATCACCATTTCACTGATAGTTTTTTTGGTGAAGGGTAGTCTCGCGTTAGCATTCAGCTTGGCAGGAATCGTAGCCGCTATCCGTTTTCGTACCTCACTGGAAGAACCTATTGATTGTGTATACATGCTGATGGCAATCGGAATAGGTCTCGCAGCTGGCACACAACTTACGACAGTAGCTTATATTGCATCAGTGATTTTTACCTTCCTAATTTTAGGGGTGTGGAAAACCAATTATGCAGCACTACCCGTAGAAATAACCGGCTGGAAAATTGATAGTATTGATAAATTGGGTAAAGCCTCTATTGACGCGGACAACCCTACTAAAGAAGCATATAATACCCAAATTGAAGTGTACACGACGAAGGTCAATGCAGCTAAAAAAGCAACGGCTCTAATTCTTGTACCTAATACTAAGCGATGGAAGATAACGGATGTGATTAAGAATACGGATGGAACTGACATCGTCGTGTTTGATATTTGGTTAAAGAAAAGCGTTGTCTTGACTACTTTCATCCAAGATATTGAAGAAAGCGGAAAAGGATATATCAACAACGTAAAACTGACAATGCAAAAACCTAATAGGGTGTAACCACAATGCAGAATTACGGAAATAAACTCTTAATAGGATTCATCGGTTTCAGTCTTCTTATCTTCTTGTTGGCGAGGGTTTTAAGCGAGAATGATTCAGCAGACTTGAGTAATGAGAAGGTACATAACGAGAATGATTCAGCAGACTTGAGTGAAAATGTGTTAATTGCCGATATCGATACTATGATTGATGACCTTCTAGTGGAGAAAAAGGTATCAACACAAAGGAATATATCTCTCGTAAGCTATAAACTGAAAGAAGAAGACATGACTCAATGGAAGCTGCCCGGACGTCTTGAGGAGATTTCTGGTTTAGCAATGACCGAGGATGACCGACTCTTGGCTCACAACGATGAAAAAGGTGTTATTCACGAGATCGATTATAGAAATGGGGTCATCGTAAAAGAATTTCAATTAGCGGATATGAAGGATCCAGTAACCGATGATTTTGAGGGTATTGCAACAGTAAAAGACAAAATATATATGGTTACAAGTTCCGGACGGTTATACGAGTGCAGTGAGGGAACTGATGGAGAGTCCGTTTTATATAATATCTATACAACTGGAGTTGGCAGAGATTACGAAATAGAGGGTTTAGCATACGATGTAAATCATCAGGCACTTTTACTGATGTGTAAAGAAGCTCGTAGTGAAGACCAAAAAGAACAGTTGGTCATATATTATTGGTCAACAGATGAGAAACAACTTATTGAAGGTGCACATATAGTCATACCTGTCATTGAATTCTCTCGTCATATTGAGGAAAAGATATTTCAACCTTCCGGTATTGAACGCCACCCTGTTTCAGGAAATTATTTTGTCGTGGCTGCGCGTCAGAAGGCTATTGCTGAGATTACACCAAAGGGTAAGGTCATTGCAGCTAAGCAGTTTCCTGCTCAGGAACATCGTCAGGCTGAAGGTATAACGTTCACCGAGGACAGCACACTCATAATTGCTGATGAGGGTGCGGGTAAAAAAGCAAGACTAACGCTTTATCCGGTTTCCGATAGTCAGTGAGTTTCCGACTTGCCGCAACTTGTACGTCAACGACTAAAGCAAATGTAATGTCCAAACACCGTAATTAACGATAACAACCCACCCTCTTGTGCTTTCTTTTACCCATAAGTTTTCAGCTATAGTGTCTATCAAGGTTGTTTAGCTGGTATTGTTTTGTCCAGCCGCTTGAAAGAGAGCATAGGTGGCAGCAATATCAGAAAGCCTTTTCCATCCTCGCCAGATAACAGTCACCCCCGGATTGCCATCGGACTTGCGTGCTAAAAATCCACCGAGTTTAGCAATCCAGACAACGACTTCAGACACTCTCGGTATTTTTTCGGGTAAAATTTGGGTCTTATGCGTTATACAGTAAAGTGCTTGCCATTCTATCTCTGTCAACACGCTCGTGCAATCTACATCCGGTGAGTGCCGATTGATGTGGGTCAGCCAGTAAAGTCGCCACGCAATTACACTCAGCAATGCGATATAGCGTTCAAGCCGGTCTTTGGTCTGCAAACGAACTGCCTCCGCCTTCATCCCAGATTTGAGCACTTTAAAATAAACTTCAATGTGCCAGCGTTGGCGATACCAGCTTATCCTTTCAACCGCATCGGCGAAGTCCGACACTTCTACATTTGTTATCAGAAGCCATTCCAAGGGCGTAGCACCCTCAGGCGGGTTTTTCTCTACTACCCATACAAGATACACATCTACAGCAGGCAACTCTTGTGATCGTGATGCTTGTGAACGATGTGGTGGGCGAAGCGTCGCTGTTGTAAAATGGACACTCAAGGTCGCCTCACGAGCAGGTTGAGACGCACGCACTGGCACTTGTGCCGTAATCTCGCCAATAACAGGTTGACTTCTCACCAAATCACTCAGTTTACCGACATCAGCAGCAACCACACGATCCTGAGCCGCGCGTATCACAAAAGGCAGTTCTTTTGCCTCTACGAAAAACTCGTAAATATCTGCTTCACGATCACACACACAAATCACCTCAACATCTGCTAATGTGTCTGAACGCAACGCTGATAATGCCTCAATCCATTTGTAGCTCTCTTTTTCTATGAGCGGTCTGAACTTAGGGGCACTTTGAACGGAGGGTTCGCGAACCCAAACTTTATCTGTCAGACACCCTAACGGAAGACCCGCATCACTTACAATGAGGGTCGTGTGTTTGACAAGTCCCTGAATCTGTTGAGACTTGGTGCCGATTGAACCTAAACCCTCTGTTGCTGGGTGATCAGTGTAATTAAGAAAAGTCGTATCTTGTATCGCAAAAACACGACGATTTTTACACATCCGTTCAAGTGTTCTTTCAAAATGCGGTTTGAATATCTTTTCCGATGAGACTTTTTCATTGTCAATTAAACGATAGGCTGCTTTCACTGACGCCCAATCGCCACACGCAGCGTTGATCGCCGAACCGGGTTGTGCCTCTAAAGCCTCCGCAATGCTGAGCAGCCGTTCATTGAGACGCATATCTCCCAAATCAAGACCTTCAAACTCTTGACGGCTCCAAGATGCAGATAACTCTTGATCGTTTTCAGGATTGTGTAAAGACATCATTCACTCCTATAGCATAAGCGTAATAAATGTTTATCGACTTTGTAAATATCACTTTTGAACATAACATATTTGCTTTTGCTATGCAAGGAATATTAGAACTGACTTGAAAACTATACCATCTTTACCAAAACAACAGACATAACTCAACAAAAAAGAAGATGTTTACTCAATACATCAAACTTATGGGTAAAAGTAAGCCTCTTGTGGAAGCGCGCCCCTCTTGTGTGAGGAGTTTTCAACCCCGATTTGAGCGGAAATGAACTTAAATAATCGGGGTTGCAAACCCCTCCCACAAGAGGTTAAATCCTTAAGTTGACACCTAATGAGTTTTAACGTTCAAGTTGTGTATTCGTAGGGGCGTGGTCTCCACGCCCGTTCTACACAAACTCACAAACCAAACGGGTTGGGGAACCCAACCCCTACGTATTCAACTACCGATTTTGATTGTCAAAGTTCATTAGGTGTCAACTTAAGAAAATATTGTTTGCATATTCTCTTGTGGGAGGGGTTTTGAACCCCGATTTGAGCGGAAATGCACTAAAAAATCGGGGTTCAAAACCCCTCCCACAAGAGGTTAATATCCTTAAGTTGACACCTTTATTGTAGGGGCGGGGTTTCCTCGCCCGATTGGAAGTTCGTTTACACGGGCGGGGAGACCCCGCCCCTACGCACAGTAAAAAAAACTTTACACACCCCATGCGCGTGGACGAATACGCGTATGGTATTCGCCATGATTCCACAGGTCGCTCCTACCAATGTGTCTTGTATCCAACAGAAGGCAAAATTACCAGTTTTTTGCGTTTGCAGCGTATCTTTCACTGAAGTTAGTTGACATCTTGTAGGAGTGTCCTAACAAGGCTGTAACAGCATCATTTTCACATTTAAAGCATTCAAAGACCCTATTTAATCGCGTCATGACAGTAACGTTTCTGACGTGCTTGTTCATATTAATTACTGCGATTCTCCCTCCACATGGCAATATCGCTCCAGATATTTTCAAGAGTGTCCCGAGTCCAGCAGCATCTATTTGAGTAACCTTTTGAAAGTCAAACACAAGTTTTGGTGATAGGGTGCGTCCGCAGACTGTCTTCTTCACAGTTTCCAAAACTTGTTCAGTGCTTGGGGAGATAAATTCTCCCTTCAGTCTAAAAATAACGATATCTTCTTTCTCAGATATAGTGATGAACATAATGTATGTGCCCCAATTCTTAAGTGGAGAATCTCAAGAATCCCCGCTTGAGTAAGAGAATATGTCAATTAGAATCCCAATTTGTGAGAACCTTATTTACGATATATATATAAATTATTTTGTACAAGTTGTAGAACGCGTCCTTTAGGTTCTGTGCTTCGCCTCCGTGTGCACGAATCGCACCTGCATAGGACATCTGGAGAATAAGAATAGGTAACATATAAAAAGAGAAAAGACCGTTGAATATTTGTTTAATTCAAATATCATGTTTTGTTTCCTCCAATCACATATCAATAGATAAATGGTGTCCTGTGGCGAAATACTGATAAATAGTTTCTATCAAAACAAGAGCATGTAGCAGATAAAGACAATAATAGGACATATTTTATCGTATATATGTATTATTATTTATCTGTCCTAATATCAGTATATTATACTACACGTCAATTTATAAGTCAAATTAATTCTAAAGATCAATACCTTCGCCATTTTTGAGTGCTTCAGTTGAATGAGTATATAGTGTTGATCTACCATTGCTCTGTGAGTTTGTTAGGATTACATAAATAATAATAATAACTTCAGGTTTTCGTTGAAGTATTTTTAATTATCATAGCGTCTAATTTGACGATAGAATCTGACAGAATAATTTATATGCACAATCTGGAAGAATGTGCTACAACTGACCACACAATCTGGATGAAGATTAATTTATTAATCGGGTAATAAATATTTTTCAGTTGGTAGGCGCGGTTTGTAAGCGCGCTCTTGGGACTTGATGTGCCAGCGCGCTTACAAAGCACGCCTGCAGTTGGGGGCGCGCTTACAAAGCACGCCTGCAGTTGGGGGCGCGCTTACAAAGCACGCCTGCAGTTGGGGGCGCGCTGACAAAGCACGCCTGCAGTTGGGGGCGCGCTTACAAAGCACGCATGCAGTTGGGGGCGCGCTTACAAAGCACGCCTGCAATTGGGGGCGCGCTTACAAAGCACGCCTGCAATTGGGGGCGCGCTTACAAAGCACGCCTGCAATTGGGGGCGCGCTTACAAAGCACGCCTGCAGTTGGGGGCGCGCTTACAAAGCACGCCTGCAGTTGGGGGCGCGCTGACAAAGCACGCCTGCAGTTGGGGGCGCGCTGACAAAGCACGCCTGCAGTTGGGGGCGCGCTTACAAAGCACGCCTGCAGTTGGGGGCGCGCTTACAAAGCACGCCTGCAGTTGGGGGCGCGCTGACAAAGCACGCCTGCAGTTGGGGGCGCGCTTACAAAGCACGCCTGCAGTTGGGGGCGCGCTGACAAAGCACGCCTGCAGTTGGGGGCGCGCTGACAAAGCACGCCTGCAGTTGGGGGCGCGCTTACAAAGCACGCCTGCAGTTGGGGGCGCGCTGACAAAGCACGCCTGCAGTTGGGGGCGCGCTTACAAAGCACGCCTACCGTGGCCGGATTAGCAGAATTACCCAAAGTATTTTTTAATCTTCATGAAGATTGTGCTACAACTGACCGCACAATCTGACAGAATGTCTATTATTGGCGAAGGTATTCTAAAGATAATTAGCGGTTTTATCCGCGTAATCTGTGTAATCCGTGATTCTGTCTGACAAAGAGTGAGTCAACTCGCAAAAATAAGCTAACTCAAGGATCAACAACAGTGATAGAATTTACTCAATTAAATGAAAACTGAATAACCCTGATTATTGAACGGAAAACTTGATTTGTACAAGTGATCTTTGATATAATAGTGATACAATTCAAACTCGGTGCGTGATAGGTTATGCCATTGAGTTTAGGAGTTTGTCAATATCAATGAAGTCATTAAAAGATATTATCCAGCTCTGTCATCAGCGACATCAAAAGCCTTTACGACAACGTAGGACAGAGGTAACACCTGCCGTCTATACGAAGGATCATCCGAATCAGTACACGGTTTACTGTGCGCACCGTTACCCTGTGATGCTTCATGCCTTAGAGCAAGCACATATTTCTTTTATGCCTATTGGTCGTGCCCCTTGGAACGATCAGGGTCCAAAGTATTTTAAAGGCAACCGTTTCTTGAAACGTCAGGGAATCACAGATTGGGAGATTAAACAGTGGAATGCCTCGTGGGGTATCAAGTTATATACAGGTATGCCTTCGGAACGCAACGGTGCGCGATGGCACAATTTGCACTTCAAGTATGAGGCGATCTGTGCAGCGCCAGATGCTGTTTCTGATTGTATCGAAGCACTTCTCAATATCATGAATAACCCGCTTTTGACATTAGGCAAATCGGGGGGGCTCCGTTTCTCATGTAGAGTCCAAGATTATCTTCATCCCAATACTGAAGCAGCGAAGTTGTATATCTACAAAGACATAGCAAAGGTAGAAAATATCTATCAACGTGACGTGTATCTTGAGATATTTGGTGATGAAGGACATACTCGGTGGGATGCGCGCTATGAGCTCCTCTTTGGGAACCTGTTGGACCCACCTGTTATTGACAAAGATGTGCTTTTTGCCCCCGTTGATGTGCTCCGTGCGAAACTTCACGAACCTGCTCCTGATAACACAGAAGGGAAACAAATTGTCACACGCATCCCTCTACCTCTCGGTTCAGAAAACCTTGATCATGCAAAAGAAGCATTTTTGCGGCGTGGATTTTCTTATCTCCGACAAAAGGACGGTTTTCACCACTGGACACAATCCGAAGAAACTAATGGTGATGAAGAAGTAGTATTATTTGAAAGCGAAGGGGTCGTATGGATCCGCGCATCTACAGCTGATAGTGGGTTACCGACTCAGTCTACACCGATCACAGATATTTGGGACGATACAGGTATTTCACCCTTGATAGATAGTGCAAGCCCTTCTGCGAACGTAAAAATGAAGCAGGTCCGAAAAGAAGAACTCAGTCCATTGGCGATAAAACGACCCTCTCCCGTATTAGGACAAGATGATAACACCGAAAAGCAAGAGACACTCCAAAGGGATGTGTTTCAGATAGAAAACGTGTTTGACCAAGGTATACGTATCCTTGGAATCATCACAGGCATAGGTCCGTGGGACCAACAAGCAGAAGAAACGTATTTCCTTAACGGGGGCGTAATTACCGTAAATACGCCAAATCTAATATCCGCAGAGGGAGCAGAGAGATACTTTCAGGAGCAAGATATACCCTCGGTTGTCTATTGGAAACCTCGAACACACCTCTGGGAACAAGTCAAAGATATCCCGATACAAGAACGTATCAATACGCCATTTCAACATGGCAACGTCTGTGAAGACGCAGAAAGGTGTTTCGCTCTTGAGGAGAAAGGTGGAAACCCGAATGAAAGCATCTGTCCACAGTGTCCCGTCTATGTCGAGTGTCAGCAACACGGATATTTGTCCCAATTTGCCGAAGCACAAAAGGCAAAGGTACAATTGTTGACGATCCCGCACCTGTTTTTTGATCCACAATATACCGAATTAGTTGAACAGATTCTCACACAAAATGACGCAACCGAACGACTTTGTGTTATCAATCAACAGCGAACACATAAGTTATTCCTTGAATGTAGCCTCTCAAAGAACGTTATGGAGGAATGGGTTACGAACTGGGAAGGTTCTGAATTAGGTAACTTCGCCAAAACATTGCTCAGTGCGTTGGATATTGAGGACAAGTTATATGGCGATGCTGTCAAAGGTATCCGTGCAGTGATGCAAACCTTTGAATTGTTAGCAGAAACGCTTATACAGCAGATGTGTCAAGTGATTGCACGCGGCAGGTTAGTCGAACAAGAGTTCGTTGACCCTGATACCAGAAGGACATTGGCATGTTTTTCCATAGAATTTGAAGGGGGTGCCTCTGCATATATCCCCTTAGACAGTAGTGCTGCAGACAAACTCAACGAAAAAGGATTACCCGTTTTACCTGCATCTTTTCCGCTCGACGCAGAAGACATAAGCGTTCCGATGTTAATGACGGAGGCAATTGCGTTAGGTATCTTGAATACAGACACTGTTGGCACCATTGAGCATTTTCCCACCGTTTGTCGGCAGCAAGACTGGACATATTGGCACCAACTCAAAAGGTTTTTCGCATATTACAAAAGAGACACTGACGCACCGATCCGATGGGATGGCGAAGTTCTGCGCTTTTGGGTGCCACCCGTGCTGCATGAAAACGTCAAACGGCTTTTGTTGGTATCGTCAGTATTTTCTGAAGAACATCTCCACAGAGTTTTCCCCGATGAAAACCTGCAGACCCATTGGACTGACCCCATACCCTGGAGCCACGTAAGCCGCGTCTTTCAGGTCCGCACTGGCACCTATCCGTCTGAAACTATACTTGATTACCACAACTGGAGTCAGATCAGACTTTCAAAAACAGGACAACGTTTTCTTAGTAGCATCCAAGCGGAGATTGAGTCGGATTTGAAAGTTAAACATGCGATTTTAACCAATAAAGATATTGCCAGACGTTTGGACAATATAACAAAGAACAGGAACGTTTGCTTCGTAGATAATGTAAAGAAAATCAGGATGCCCGGTACCCTAACTGCAGATGTTATTTGGGTGATTGGAACGCCACGTCGTTCAACGACCGCTATTTGGCAGCGCGCACAGATGTTGTTTGGCAATGATCAAGAACCGCTTTCTTATGAATACGCAATAGAAACCGGTACCTACAAAGATGCACGGCTACAAAGCATTTATGAGGAGGATGTAATTTATACACTCACAGAAATTATTGTGAAAGCTGAATTGGATCAATTGACGGATAGACGGATTGTGTTGATCGCAGGGGTACCCCTTCCCAACATTACAAACAGGCCTGAAACTTCCATCTTTGACTGGGAAGATTTTGAAATTGCGGGCGGATTAGATAAACTTCCTGAGATAATAGACATACGCGAACGTTTTGAACAGGAACGGGAAAACCTTACGGCTGACTCCAGTAGAGCGGAAGTGCAACGGGTATTGGGTTGCTCCCAGAGACAAGCGAACAGAGTTTTGCAAAGGCTTAGAGGGGGGAACATCCAACGTAAAACCTTCCGAGAGCAAATCCTTTCTCTCCTCTCCGAAGGCGAGAAAAAGACAGGCGAAATCACTGATGCCATCAACGGACATCCAGAGGCGATACAACACGAACTCTCACGGCTCGTGGAGGCGGATGAAATTGTCAGAGTTCGCCGCGGGTTATATGCTTTATCAGAAGTTAGGTAAGACTTTGTCCAATTCCGTCCCTTCACCGCGCCCGCGATGATTCCAAACTGGTGTTGCACCATTAGCCGTTACATGCTAAAATGCGAGCAGAACACACATTGAATAGGAGTGGGCACGCAGCCCCAGCATAACACGGCTACACGGCAAAAGGGGACGACTGCCCGAAATGTTGATGAATTGGGTACAATTTCAAGACATAATTTTCAACTTAGAACATGTCACACACTTCTATGTAATCGGATCAGAGAAAAACGCAGAAATTACTGCGTACCTCAATTTCGGATACCCAGGAATGTGGGGTATCGGAGACAAGCAACACTATATTATAGTCGGCAAAGGCAAAAAAGAAGAATGTAAAAAATGGTTAAATGACATTCTTGCTGGTGAATACAATATAGAATGAGGTAATGTCGGAGGTTACTCTCACATTGGTAGGAGCGATTTCCGATATTCTGTCTGAACCAGGGTTTCCAGGATGAACAGATTACCAAGATTGTGAGTCTGGTGCTTTTTGCTGCCCTTTAATAAACAACACAAACGCCCATCAATAGCCCTGAATCAGGATGGTTGGAGAGTCGTTGACGATGTCACTGCGTTTGTCTGTCTTGATACGATACTGGTCTATAACCCACTCCAACGTAGAGTAGTGAATGCGGAAGGTTTATCACCACTATTCCAACGATTGATGTTCTGTAGTAATGAGTAATCAACAAGCAGACTGTCTTTATATCACTGCGATTGCTGTGGAGGCGTTAGCATTGCGGCGATGTCAGCGGGGAGTTCTATATTAGTTTTCTGTTCAAAGTCTTTAACATTTTCATAGTCGTTGCGGAATGACTCAATAATATCATAACCCATGTTTTTTGCAGTCGTGAGGTCTGATTTTGCTTTTTCCCATTCTTGAAGATGCAACGAAGATTCACCACGGTTGTAATATGCCGCATTGTCCTCTGGATCCAGTTCAATCGCCTTGTCATAGTCTTGCATTGCACGTTCAAGATCCCCTTTGTCGGCGTAAGCACTACCACGGTTGATATTTGCTACACGCTTCTCAGGATCCAGTTCTATCGTTTTACTAAAGTCTTGAATTGCGCGTTCATAATCCCCTTTTTTCGCGTAAGCAATACCACGGTCATTATATGCTGTGCCTTCCTCAGGATCCAGATCTATCACCTTTCCAAAGTCTTGTATTGCATGTTCATGATCATCTATTTTCGCGTAAACATTACCACGTTCCAAATATGTCTTACTATCATCAGGTTTGAGTTCTATCGCTTTAGTGAAGTCTTGTATGGCAAGGTCAACTTTTCCTTCAACTGCATAAACAAGTCCTCGACTTTGATAAGCTTCGTAGAATTCTGGATTCAATTCTATTGCCATGCTAAAATCTTTGAGAGCCTGAGTGGATTCTTGATTAAGTAAAGAAACAACCCCACGATAGAAATACAGAACATTTGTTGGGTTTAACTCTATCTCCTTGGTAAAATCCTCAATAGATTGATCCAATTCATTTTTACCAAGGTAAGCAACCCCTCTATAGAAATATATTTTAGAATAATTTGGATCCAGTTGAATAACTGTGTTGTAATCCTCAATTGCACTATCGTCATCACCCATTTTGGTGTAGACAATCCCTCGGTTCTTATAGCTATTCAAGAAATCCGGTTTCAACGTTATTGCTTTAGTATAACATCCCACTGCTTCAGTATAAGCAGCCTTTTCCTTTTCATTAGAGTCTGCTTCATCGCCGATCTTCTGCAAGGAAAGTCCACTGTAATATTCAGAGTAGGCATCCCGATGTATTTCCTGTTTTCTTATGAAACTGTAAAGATCATTGAACATTGTATCTGTTGAGATGTTGTGTTCTGTCCTTAGATGTTGTAGTAACGGTTGCTTAAGATTGGCAGGAATAGTGACAATCTGTGATTTGTCTGGTTCAATAAAACCTTTGGGTGGCTGAACAAATACTATTTCCTGTGCGCTGAGACGATGCCGAGGATTTTTTGGTTTTAGTATCCAGTCCTCTATCATTGCAGTTTTCTGCACAATTACTCTTCCATCTTCGCCAAGTGCCCCATAACAAGCAAAGAAGAGTGCTATCAAGTGGTTAGTCGTGAAGTCTATCAGATTGGTTTTGCCACCATAATGTTGAAGTTCGGTTAATATGTCTAAGTCATTCTTTTTGTAAAGATATTGCTTGACTTCGCCAATCATATCTCTTTGAACGAGTTCCAGATCAATCAATTCTTCATCACAATCGGCAAATTCTCTATAAAGACTTGAGAAGATTTTACCAGTATCTTCTGGTTCACCACGATAGATGCATTCACTATCCGCTGATATTGCCTTTATCTCTTCAATAATTTCAAGAGCAGCCTTTTGTACGTTATCTTGAGAGTTAAGTTTCGTTGGCATATTCATTGTCATCGGGAATCGGAGTTCCCTCCTACAGTTAACTGTCCAAGTTTCTTGCGTGCTTCATAATCGTATTAAATATTATATCGCGTCTGCGTTGCTTGGTTTCCTTTACAGAAGTGAATGTGCTTTCTTCTGCATCATCTCTGACAGCATCGGATATCGCTTTCCTCAGTTCACTTTTTGCATCTGCTGGTGGAGCAATATCTATGCCTTTAAAAAAGTCGTTCTTTAAAGTCTTAAGAATTGCCTCGCTTACACTGTATATGGTATCTTTTAAAGGCTTGAATTCACTTGTTTGCATATTCTTGCTGTCTGCGGAAACGGCTGCTATTTTTTTATTTGCCATTAGACTTCCTCCATTTTAAAATGTAATTAATCACCAGAGAATCACTATGAATCATTGGAATCGTATGTATTAGAATTTCAACAAAAATTACATAATACCTGAAAAGATGTCAATAAATTTTCATTGAATATGTGATCAGTTTCTATTTTAGATATTGGTAACGGTGTAATCATATATTTTCACTTTGCGTTAGGATCTCTTTGATGTCCTCTCGTAATGTAATATCAGTATTCTGTTCAAACTCTTCAATGCTACCGAAATCTTCTTGAAATTTCTTAGCAACTTCCATTCCATTAGATTTTCCGGACTCTAAATCTTCCTTAGCTTCTTGCCAACGTTCTAATTTCAAGTACGCAGTGCCTCGATTGTAATATGCCTTACCATCACTTGGATGAAGTTGTATTGCTCTGCTAAAATCATCAACAGCACTGTCAGGATCACCATTCTGAAGATAAGTTAAACCGCGGTATATATAGGTATCGGTATCATCTGGGTCTTTTTGTAACAATACCTTCGCCATTTTTGAGTGTTTCAGTTGAATGAGTATATAGTGTTGATCTACCATTGCTTTGTGATATTGTTAGGATTACATAAATAAAAATAACTTCAGGTTTTCGTTGAAGTATTTTTATTTATCATAGCGTCTAATTTGACAATAGAAATGACTATATCAGCAATCTGTCAGAATAATTTATATGCACAATCTGGCAGAATGTGCTACAACTACCCGCACAATCTGGAAGAATGTGCTACAACTACCCGCACAATCTGGAAGAATGTGCTACAACTACCCGCACAATCTGGAAGAATGTGCTACAACTACCCGCACAATCTGGAAGAATGTGCTACAACTACCCACACAATCTGGAAGAATGTCTATTATTGGCCAGGGTTATTTAGTTTTCAATATTTTTGATATTATTTTGCTATGTCGTTAATTTTATGGGGTACCATCTTGTCCAGTTTTTTAGTCCCGTAGGGACGATATGTTTATAGAAAATGTTTTCCACCCCAATTGAGTTTCGTAGGAACGACATAGAAGAATAAACATATCGTCCCTACGGGACTAAAGAACTGTGGAGGGTATTCGTTTTCTATAAACATATCGTCCCTACGGGACTAAATGGTTGACTCGCTAAGTATTTGTGTTTTGAATTCCCTAAATCCACCCCCTTTTATCCCCCAGCAAGCGGGGGAAAGGACTTTTGGGTTTATTCTGTCCGTTCTCTACATAATAAATGTTTAGCGAGTAAACCACTAAAGAACTGTGGAGAGTATTCGTTTTCTATAAACATATCGTCCCTACGGGACTAAAGAGCGATGTTCATGTTTCAATAATCTAAAACTGGTGCAGAAAGTTCGGTTAGGAAACCGAGCCTGGGTATTAACTTTCAGTAAATCTCAATAACAGAAAACTC
Source organism: Candidatus Poribacteria bacterium (assembly GCA_963663765.2). Taxonomy (GTDB): domain Bacteria; phylum Poribacteria; class WGA-4E; order WGA-4E; family WGA-3G; genus MSPOR6. The sequence goes on from CAXXUA010000006.1 coordinate 442,090, forward strand.
TTAAAACTAAATAACCTTGTATTATTGGCGAAGGTATTGTTTGTAAAGCTTTAGAATAATTATCTATTGCCTTTTCAAGATCATCCTTGCCAAAGTGGACAAACCCAAGTTCTTTATAGACATCAGTTAGGTCCGGATCAAGGTCTATTGCATCGGTATAACTAACTATTGCCCTATCAATGTCACCTTTACTGAGAGATACAAACCCAAGTTCTTTATAGGCATCAGCAAAGTCTGGATCAAGTTCTATTGCTCGGGTATAGTCTAAGATTGCATTGTCAAAATCTACCTTCTCATAGCGAATAATACCACGGTGGACATAAGTCTTAGCAAGATCTTTTTCCAACCGTTTCACCTTGGTAGGATTTTCATTACTTGTTGCTAATATCTCCTCCTTCAGTTCAATCGCCTTGTCAAAATCGTCTTTCGCTAAGTCTAGAGCATTTTCAATTGGACCTGCATCCAAATAGGCAATACCTCGATATTGATGTGCCCAGAAAAGTATATCTTTATCCACGGTTTGCATATTTTTATCTGGTGGGGAGATTACTTCCGTATAGCATCTGATTGCTTCCACTAACTCGTTCTTTTGATGTGCCTCAATACCTCGTTGCAGATAACCTTGTGCATCGGGTTTGAAGTCTGGTTTGCTCTGGACATGTAAACTTGCAAAACCCTCTGAGTCAGGATAGATTGTTGCGTCTTTAATACCAGTGACTTTATCCAATGCTCTCAGAATGGGTTGTTTTCCAATCTTCATGATGACGCATTCATCTGCGGCTTCAATCTTTGCACCGCCGAAGATAAAAACGGATTGCTGAGCAATAATACGATTGTTCTGTAGCTTCGGTTGCCATTGATAAAGCGGGTATCTACTATTGTTATCCTCAGTGAAAAAGTCTCCAATGGTATTTTCTTCTAACAGTTCGGAAGTAACTGTTCTATATCGTGATGGATCGTCAACACGAACTGCATAGACTTTCCCATCTACTTCTTTCTTCTCATCGTTTGTTTTCTCAACATCAAGATTGTTCTCTTTACTCAAGTCTTTTTCTATTTTAGTAGCGAGATGTTCACAAGCAAACCAAAGGGCAATTAATGCATTACTGGTAAAATCTATTAAACAGGTGGCAGCACGATAGTGCTGAAGTTCTGCCAACAACGCCAAATCAGAAAGTCGTTTTCCATGTAATTGATCATGGCCAAGAAGGCGAGCATTCTCTATCAATTCCTGATTTATTTTGAGAAGTCTAACAGGATTATGTTTGTCTAAACCTTGTAGACGGCGACTGGCAGATGCCTCAATTTTGTATGTCTTGTTTGGCACCCCACGGAATAGATATTGACCGTCGTTGAATTGTTCTGCCCATTTCAAAAAACCGCCGAGTGTTCTAACCCGACTTGGTCCTTCTTTCGCCATATAACCATTTTCTCCTTGATGTTAATCATACCACATGCTCCCTACTCATAGCAATAAAATGTCACAAATTTTATACGAGCCAACTACACGTTTAAGGAAACCTATACTGCCATCCTGGTTCTGACAATAGGGATGACAGCACAAGGACCCCGCCCTACAATGGAAAATTGGATTTCTGTGCAATAACTTTACACACACCTCTGCATTCCAACGAGGTTATTCAGTTTTAACCATTTTTCACATTTTTGTGAGAAAATCGCGACCGGGAGGTCGCTCCTACCGGGGGGTTTCTTTTTGGAAAAATCCAAAAATTAGGAAAACTGAATAACCCTGCATTCCAAACACATGTGTTGCACCATTAGCCGTTACATGCTAAAATGCGAGCAGAACACACATTGAATAGGAGTGGGCACGCAGCCCCAGCATAACACGGCAACACGGCAAAAGGGGACGACTGCCCGAAATGTTGATGGATAACGATAAGATTATCATTATCGGTGGCGGAATGATTGGACTGGGTATCGGATGGCAACTGGCGAAAGCTGGAGCCGATGTCACCGTTTATGAACGCGGACAAGCCGGACGCGGTGCCTCGTGGGCAGCCGGCGGGATGCTCGGACCAATTGCTGAGGCACATATTGACGAACTTGACCTGCTGAAACTCAGCAACCAGAGTTTAGCACGATACCCAGTATGGGTCGATGAGTTAGAGACAGAAACTGAGATGTCAATCGGTTACCGAGCAGAAGGCACACTCATTATCGGCATTCAACCTGAAGACGCAGATCAACTCCGGCATGCTTATACCTTGTATCAAGGTTTAGGGATGAATGTTGAATGGTTGAGCGGAGTAGAAGCACGTGAGATTGAGGGTGCACTTTCACCCTATGTGACGGCAGCGATTCGTTGTGAAACTGACCATCAAGTTGATAACCGGCTGATGGTGCAGGCACTCCAACGTGCTTTTCAGGGACGTGGCGGTGTGCTACATCAAAATAGTGCTGTTGACCAAATTGTGATAGAAAATGGCACTGCAACCGGTGTTCAAACACAAGATGGGTTTCAGGCTGCTGATACGTTGATTCTCGCTGCAGGCTGCTGGTCCGCACAGATCGACGGTATACCGGATACGTTTGTCCCACCTGTGCGTCCTGTAAAAGGACAGATGTTGGCGTTACAAATGCGTGGGAAAGTAAAGATCAATAACGTCATCCGCACCGTCAAGGCGAGGTATCCGATGCCGGTCTATTTAGTGCCGAGAACGGATGGCAGACTGGTCGTCGGAGCAACAACGGAGGAACTCGGGTTTGACACGGATTTGATCGTTGGCGGTATATATGAATTGCTACACGGTGCGTGTGAAGCGGTACCGGGTATTTATGAATTGCCGCTGATTGAATCTTGGACAGGTTTACGTCCGGGTAGTAGTGACAATGCTCCCATACTCGGTAAAACACCTATAGAGAATCTGATATACGCAACAGGACACTATCGTAACGGCATCTTGCTCACACCTATCACCGCTGACGAAATCGCTAAACTGGTCTTGACAGGTGAGACATCAGACACAATCGCACCGTTCCATCTGGACAGGTTTTCAAGGGACTGACTTTTTTGGTATTTTCTGAACCATGATTTTCAGGATTATGAGTTTTATGCCGTTGAGTTCCATTCCGAAGATAGACTTTCTCTAAGAAGAAACATCTAATGGGAAAATCCTGGTAATCTGAAGATCTTGTGAATCCTGGTTCAGCAAAACTACTTGACCTTTGAATGGTTGTTGGGGTTAGGCGGTGGAGGTTCATCAAATGGGAGTCCCTTCTCAGTAGCAGTAGTTTTGCGTTTCTCCCAATTTGCATACCATGCGCGATAAACCTCTTCGCGTCCTTGTTCCAAACCTTGTTCCAAACCTTGTTCTTTGCCTATTGCCTTGGCCTCTTCACTTGCAGCTGCTACGGCAGCGGCTATGCGTTTCTCTCGTCTTGCTTCAATAAAGTCTGATAGTAACATCATTAGGTCTACAACTCCTATTATCATTGCGACGATTGCCCCGCCAACAGGGATAAACGCCGAAATGTCTTTCGTGACATTTTGAACGGATACATGTCCTTTCCAATTTTGTGAAATTTCAAATTCCAGCGCGATATATCCGTATATGAGTGCTAAAAGAGATATTAGAAATAGGACGATACCTGTTTTTCCTGTTCTCCAGAAGTCTCGGACAGCTTGCCAGAAGGTGCTGACGTTTTTCAAAAATGTCCTCCGTAATGTTGTTGTACAGTAAAGCATATTCTATACAATAATATCAATAATATTTGCAGAGGGGGTGTGTAAAGTTTTTGCACAAACTGCTCATTCTCCATTGTAGAGCGGGGTCTCTGTGCCCCGCCGCATAGGTGTCAACTTAAGAAAAAGTCAAGTGCTAAATACCCCATCTCGGTAGGCGTGCTTTGTAAGTGCGCCGATAAACCCAGGATTAGCAACGGCGCACTTACAAAGCACGCCTGCAGGGGAGCGCAGTTGGTAGGCGCGCTTACAAAGCACGCCTGCAAGGGAGTGCAATTGAGGGGTGCGCTTACAAAGCACGCCTACCTTGAGTGAGAAAATCGTGATTTCCAGGTTTCCCTCCTATTGGCAACGGAGCGCTTACAAAGCACGCCTGCAGGGGAGCGCAGTTGGTAGGCGCGCTTACAAAGCACGCCTGCAAGGGAGTGCAGTTGAGGGGCGCGCTTACAAAGCACGCATGCAAGGGAGTGCAGTTGAGGGGCGCGCTTACAAAGCACGCATGCAAGGGAGTGCAGTTGAGGGGCGCGCTTACAAAGCACGCATGCAAGGGAGTGCAGTTGAGGGGCGCGCTTACAAAGCACGCCTGTAAGGGAGTGCAGTTGGTAGGCGCGCTTACAAAGCACGCCTGCAGGGGAGTGCGGGTGAGTGCGGGTGAGTGCGGGGAGCGCTTACAAAGCACGCATGCAGGGGAGTGCGGGTGAGTGCGGGGCGCGCTTACAAAGCACACCTGCAGGGGAGTGCGGGTGAGTGCGGGGCGCGCTTACAAAGCACGCATGCAGGGGAGTGCGGGTGAGTGCGGGGCGCGCTTACAAAGCACGCATGCAGGGGAGTGCAGTTGAGGGGCGCGCTTACAAAGCACGCCTGCAGGGGAGTGCGGGTGAGTGCGGGGCGCGCTTACAAAGCACGCCTGCAAGGGAGTGCAATTCAGGGGCGCGCTTACAAAGCACGCATGCAGGGGAGTGCGGGTGAGTGCGGGGCGCGCTTACAAAGCACGCCTGCAAGGGAGTGCAGTTGAGGGGCGCGCTTACAAAGCACGCCTGCAGTGGTAGGCGCGCGGACAAAGCACGCCTACCGTGGCCGGATTAGTAGAATTACCCAAAGTATTTTTTAATCTTCATGAAGATTGTGCTACAACTGACTGCACAATCTGACAGAATGTCTATTATTGGCGAAGGTATTGTACTTATAGTAGAAATAGATATAATTTAGCAGAGACGATGAGAAATTAAAAGAAAAAATCAAACCATTTAATATTTACTATAGTTTGGACAATTTCATCTTGTAGAAGTTGATTATTCAACAGAACGTCTATTTTTCTACGAGTTTCGTATATTTGTGTGAAACTGAAGAAAATGATGTGCTCCAGCGGAGTGTTATGTTCGGCTCCAACATACCGCTCCGCTGGAGCGGGGATGCGGGCTGACAATGTGACTATAAACATATTGCTCCGCTGGAGCAAAGAAAGTTCCGTTTTGGTCAGGGTTATTCAGTTCTAAAAGTTTTCTGTTATTTCGAATTACTGAAAGTTAATACCCAAATGCAGTTTCCTAACTGCACCTTATACATCAATTTTAGATTATTGAAACCTGAACATCGGTTCTTTAGTCCCGCCAAATGCCACACGCGCATTTGGCGGGACTAAAGACATGGACAAGATGGCAACACATAAAATTATCGTTATAGCAAATAATCATCAAAAAACCTAAAACTAAATAACCCTGCGTTTTGGTCATTATGTCTTGATTTGGTAACATAATCGGTGAACCAATTTCTTATCAAAACATGTTGGAAGAAAATTGTCCAAACTATAGTAATATTTATGAGATACGCTCTAGTAATGGTGATGGGACACTCGCTACTATTAAGTTTAAAGTAAACGCAATTAGAACTTCAAAATTGGGTTTACGAGATGTCATCTTATCCGACCCCGAAGGCAATAAATCTTATGCATGGATTGAAGGAGTACAATTGCTAAAAAACACAATTACAGAGGATGGTCAAAGTATCACCTGCTCAACAAATATCAGTGAAGACGTGAATAAGGATTGCCTTGTCAATATCCAAGATTTAATCCTTGTTGCTACTAAATTTGGACATGGAGGGGGAATTGCAGCAGCTGTTAATAGTGACGGAAGGGTTGACATCATTGACCTTGTCCTAGTCGCTGGGTCATTCGGAGATACTGCGGGTGCGCCAGCAGTCTATGTAGATGTACAAGAGACGTTTACGGCATCCAACATCAAACAATGGCTGCTTGAAGCGCGAACAGTTAAATCAACGGATTCAACATTTCAACATGGGATTCTTGTGCTTGAACAACTTCTGTTGATAATACATCCGCAAGAAACAGCACTCTTGCCGAACTATCCAAATCCATTCAACCCAGAGACGTGGATACCGTATCAGTTAGCAGAACCTGCAGAGGTCGTCATATCCATCTATTCTGTGGGTGGGACGTTGGTTCGGACACTTGCGTTAGGCAATCAGCCTGCGGGACTTTATCAGAATCGTAACCGTGCGGCGTATTGGGATGGTAAAAATAAAAGCGGTGAGTCAGTAGCAAGTGGTGTGTATTTCTATACATTCAAAGCGGGTGATTTCACTGCTACGCGCAAGATGTTGATACGGAAATAGTATCAAATGACCATAGGATAGCAATTAGCCAATAGGACATCTACGACTGGCACTTACTGTAGCGCATACATCGTAGGACCAAATCAAATAATCAAGAAATCAACGGTATGAATGCCTTTTGGCAATCCCTGGGCAGGTAATTTTATCTAACCCACCCTGGTAGGCGCGCTGGCACATCACGTCACAACAGCGCGCTTACAAAGCGCGCCTACAGCGGAGGGGTTACATAGAATTGCCGATTCAATTTATTAATCTTCATCAAAGCGCCAAATCAAGAAATCAACGGTATGAATGCCATTTAGGCATTCCCCGCCTACCGTGTGAGAAATATTTATTACCCAATTAATAAATTAATCTTCATAAGGATTGGGATTGTTAGTTAATTCCCTTCAACGCCGTTTTCTAAGATTTTGTGAGTGTATATAGTCCTCGTTTGACTCGGACAATCTCCCCCTTATCAACAAGCCGAGAAAGTGCATAGTTTATCGCCTGAGGCATCCCATCAAGGGCATCAACAAATTCTGCCGTTTTCTTCTCACCATCAGCAAGCAAAGCGAGTATCTCATCACGATATGGTGTGCGTAGGAGAGTCCTGCCTCTGATTTTTTGAAGGAATCGGTATGCCTGACGGACGGAACATCCCAAAACACGTTGTACTTCTTCTCTGCTTGTTTCGGCGGTTATATTCTCGCGTTCAATTTCAAAACGTTCTCGTGTGCGTATAGTCTCTGCAAGCTGATCTATCCCTCCAGCAATCTCAAAATCTTCCCAGTCAAAAAGTAGGTTTTCTGGTCTGTTCGTGATGTTCGGTAGTTTTAAACTTGAAATTAAGACGATCTTCTTATCAGCGACACGATCCAACCTTGCATATTCGACAATGCGACTGAGAAAATAGGCTGTCTCCTCCTCATAAATGCTTTGGACTCTTTCATCTTTGTAGTATCCTGTTTCTGAATTTACTTCATAACGGATCGGATTTGTATCATTTCCAAACAGAATATGTGCTCGTGACCAGACAGCACGCGCGCCTACTGTTGGTGTGCTGACAACCCAGATAACATCAGCTGCCTCAAAACCATTATTAAGTCCGTTCAGTTCCTCGAAGTGTGTTACGAAACAGACATTTTCTTTTTGGACAGCACATTTTATGTGTCTGATTAATGTGCTGTGTGTAATAATTGCATGCTTTACACTCGGTTCTTTATCAATTTCTGATAGAATAGAAAGAAACAAATGCACTCCAAGTTTAGACATACCAATATATTGCCAATTAATGTCAGTGTCTAACAGCATATTTCGATGAAAGGTGCCTGTTCGGATTTGAAAAACAGTGTTCCCCGGTAGCCATGTTGTGGGTTTCATGCGGACAATTTGTACAGCTTCTTCAGGAAATGCTTGTGTGAGATGTTTATCTAAGTTAGTAGAAGATATTAACAATAGACGTTTCACATCTTTGTGCAGCATTGGTGGTACTCGGAACTTTAGGATTTCACCATCCCATGCCATCGGTGGATTATTAGCTGCTGAATAGTGTTGATAAAAACGTTTGAGTTGATGCCAACATGTCCAATTCGGATTATGACAAACTGTTGGAAATCTTTTTATGTTATCAACGGTTTCTGTGTTCAAAATACCCATCTCAATGGCTTGTGCCATGGACATCCGTATCTTTATATTTTCGTTAGGATAGAACGATTCAAGTTGGAAGGTAGCGTGTCCCATCTTTACAAGTTTCGCATCAGCTTGTTGATTTAAAGGGATATAGGCTGAGCATCCACTATCAAACGCAACAGTGAAATGTGCCAATTCTTGACCGGTATCGGTATCAACATATCCCTGCTTCAGCACTTTTCCAGAAACAATGACCTGACACATTTGCTCAACGAGCGTTTCTTCCTGCCAATCAAACAATTGGACTACTGTCCGAATCCTATTTACGGCATCGTTCTTTGATTTAGATTTGATTTCTAAAACATTCAATAAGACTTTGGCAAAATCGCCTAAAACATCTCCCTGCCAGTTAACTGCCCACTCTTCTATCTGTTTTCTTGAGAGTTCACACTCAGGGAATAATTTAAAGAATCGTATTCCATTTATGATACATAGCCGTTCTGTATTATCCACTTGTCTGAGCATTTTACTGGCAATGTCAGCGTATTGTGGATTAAAAAACATTTGTGGTATAGACGATATTTGTGTTTTTGTGTGTTGTAATGTGTGGTATTGCGATAAATAGCCGTGATCTTGACATTCAGTATAAACAGGACACTGCGGGCAGATACTTTCACTCGCGTTTCCACCCTTTTGCTCAAGACTATCACACCGATCAGCGTCTTCACACATATTGCCGTGTTGGAAAGGGTTTGCCATGCGTTCATCAACGGGGATGTCTTTCACTTTTCCCCATAGATGCGTGCGAGGTGTCCAGCGAACAACTGATTGTGAATTCTGTGGATATCGTTGTTCTGCCGCTACTGCGAATTTGTAACTTGGCGGAGTTATGGAAGTATTGTATTTAGTGAGGAGATCCAATTCTAAAGCAGAGTTTTTTTCTTCATTGTTTTCAGTAATAAGTGCGATAACTCGAGTATTTTGATCAATAACCTGATACAGCTGTGCAGTGATCTGTTCGGCAGTCCATTCTACTGCCTTCGTTGGTTCGGGATAATTTAGTATCGGTGATGGACGTTTTACTGCTAAAGGACTCAGTTGTCCTTCTCGCGCAGCTAACATCTCATTACTAATAGGTATATCAGTAGCGGGTATTTGTGGCAGGAGTCCTGTATCGTCCCAGACATCTGTTATTGGCGTATCAGTTGTTGGTACACCAAAACCATCTGTGGAGGCACATACCGAAACAGTGTGTTCGTTTTCCCATAATGCAACATGCCCATCACCTGTTTTGTCAATGTTCTTGCTCCAAAGGTGAACATTGTTGTCTTTTCGGAGATAAGAAAAACCGCGTTTTAAAAATGATTGCTTTGCGATATTTAGCAGATACGAATCGAGAGATAAAGGAGGAGTATTCTGTTGAAACTTCGGTTTATCTGTTCCCGTTGATGCAGGTTCGTGAAGTTCAGAGCGGAGTGCGTTGATAGGTGCGAACAGAACCTCTTTGATAGTAACAGGTGGGTCTAATAAGTTTCCAATCAATATTTCATAGCGTGCATCCCAGCAGCTATATCCTTCTTTCCCTAACATTTCAAGAAAGACGATGCGTTGATTCGGTTTTTCCGATGTAGGTGTGCCTTTTTGGACATAATGTATTGCCTCATCCGTATTTGGATGGAGATAATCCTTTACCCCGCAAGAAAACCGTAAACCCCCAGACTTTGTAAGCACCAAGAGTGGATTCTCAACGAAACTAACAAGTGCTTCTATACAGCGAAGAACAGCCTCGGGTGCTGCGCAAATTCCCTCATAAGGGAATACGAGATCATGCCAGTGTGCCCCATTGTGTGCAGAGGGAGCACCAGTGTAAACGTTAATACCCCACGACTTATCCCACCGATCCATCGCCCAGTTTTCTACCCCTTGGCGTTTATAAAAACGTTCTCCACCAAAAAAACTCGGAGCTTGGTCTTCCCCAGGAGCACGACCGATCGGCATTAGCGAAATACCTGCATCTTCAATATCATAAAGCATCACAGGATAATTGCGCGCGCAATAAACTGTGTGTTGATGCGGATAGCCTCTGTTGTCCGTCGCAGGCATTACTTCTGTCCTGCGTTGCCGAAGTGGATTATTGTGCCGTTCATGGCAAAGTGATATTAGATTTTTCAAGATGTCACTCATAATATTATTGTAATACAAACTTGTTTTATTTTCAAGAAACATCTGAATAACCCTGTATAGCAATAATAAATAGTTGTCATATAATAGTTATAATGTTATTATTAAATATAGTGTCATTTATTTATTATATTCTGACTTATTACTAAGGAAGGGTGATAATTTGTTGAAGAAACAAATAATTTTTCTGATTTTACCATGTCTGTTAGCACTATTTGGTACTTGGAGTTATGCTGACATAACACCCGTATCAGACCGCACTCCTGAAGTGCGTGACGCAATCGTGGCAGCAATATCAGATGTAGACAACGCAGCAGACGTAACCGAAGCACATCTCGCTACAATAACAGGTCTCAATCTCAGGAATAAAGGTATAACTGAACTAAAATCCGGTGACTTTTCGGGACTTACCAGCCTAACAAACCTAAATCTTTTCAATAACCGACTCAGTAGTCTACCCGATACCATCTTTAATGGACTGGCTGCCTTGACAACTCTCCGCTTAGGTAGCAACACGATTGACCCTCTACCCCTTACTGTGTCGCTTAAAAAAGCAGGAGATGGGCAATTCAAGGCAGTCGTCCCCGCAGGTGCGCCGTTCGCTATAATGGTTCCGATAACTGCTACGAACGGTAGCATCAGCGATGGGACTACAACGTTCACCGTCACAAAGGGTAGCATAGAAAGCAGCACTGTCACCGTAACACGCACCGCAGGTACAACAGCAGCGGTTACCGCAACCATCGGAACGTTACCAAGCCTCCCAATAAATCACTACGGGTATACCCTTATCAAAGACACAGGATTACCTCTTGAAGTTATCAGTGAAGTTAGCACAACAACCCCAGTTCCCGATAGAGAGGATGATGAACCAGAACCTATAGAACCAGTAACACCCGCACAAAACACTGCCCCAACCTTTACAGATGGCAGTTCAACAGTCCGCTCCATTGCAGAAAACACGACAGTAAACAGGTTTATCGGCACTCCCGTAGCAGCAACGGACGCAAATGAAGATACGCTCACCTACACACTTGATGGTATAGACGCAGCATCATTTGCCATTGACAACACGACAGGACAACTCAGAACAAAAGCAGCATTAGACTATGAAATGAGACGTGTCTATATCCTCACAATAACCGCTAATGATGGCAACCTAACCGCCTCTATTTCGGTCATTATTAACGTCATAGATGTAGCAGATACCCCGTTCGTTTCAACGATGCTACCTGTGAGTGAACGCACAGAACAAGTGAAGAATGCAATTGTAGCAGCCGTGTCCGGTGTGGATTCTGCAGATGCGATAACCGCAACACAACTATCCACAATCACAAGTCTCAATCTACGCCGTTCAGGTATTACAGAACTCAAATCAGGCGATTTCGGTGGACTCACAGCACTTACCAGCCTTAATTTATACGGCAATATGTTGAGTAGCCTACCACAAGGCATTTTTGAAGGATTGACATCACTGGCGTCACTTCGTTTAGGCGGTAACCTGCTTGACCCGATGCCGATTACCGTCTCATTAGAAGAGGATTCATTGTGGGTATATCGAGTAGTTATCCCCACAGGTGCACCGTTCGATGTCGTTGTGCCAATTACGAATTCGATTATAATGGCTAAGATCCCACAAGGTAGGGTGAAAAGCCGCCTAATAACTCTTAGTGATAGCCTCCTCAGCGAGCCTCAAGGTAACACGGAAAATGAGCCCTTTGAAATAGACGCATCAGTCGCTATCGGTGCGTTGCCTGCGTTACCTGCCAACCATCTCGGGTATATCCTCGCCAGATCCGATGTGTGTAACCGCACACAACAAGTGTCAGATGCGATCACCGCAGCAGTCCCGAAAATAACCGATTGTCGGAATGTGAGCGAAGTGCAACTCGCACAGATAGCCACTTTGGATTTAAGCGGTTCGTCTATAATATCACTCGCAGCAGACGACTTTGATGGCTTGCTCTCACTCAGTTCGCTTAACCTGAGTAACAACCAGCTGACAAGTCTACCCGATGGTATTTTTGCATCTTTACCATTGCTTACAGCACTTAATCTGAGTGGAAACACCCTTGATCCATTGCCAATCAGTGTGATTCTTGAAAAGGTCGGCACAAATCAGGTCAAAGCGGTTGTGCCGACAGGTGCCCCTTTTGATATGCGTTTGCCTATCATTGTCGTGAACGGCAGTACGAGCGGTAGCAGTGTGCTAATTGTGCAAATGGGTATGACAGAAAGCGAAACACTTCTCGTAACACGCGCAAGCAACACCGGTACAGTTACAGCCGATTTTGGCACACTGCCGAACCTACCATCGTTGAATTCAGGGTATGCCCTCACCAAAACGAACACGCAACCACTTGAGATATTTAGTCGAATAAACGTTGCACCAGTATTCACAGAAGGCACGGCAGCGAACCGCAGCATTGCAGAGAACACCGATGCTGGCACAAATATTGGTACTGCAATTGCTGCAACAGATGCAAACAATGATACACTCACCTATACCCTGGGTGGTACTGATACAATTGGGTTTGATATTGATAGTACATCAGGACAACTCAAAACGAAGTCCATGTTGGACTATGAAACGAAAACATCTTACTCGGTAACTATCACTGTCACAGATGGCAGTCTTACCAATACAATCGCAGTCACCATCACAGTTACAGATGTGGACGAGGTGCCGCCGAAAGAGGATGAGGTCGTTGTTACACCCGATGACGATGAAGAGGTCGTCGTTACACCCGATGACGATGAGGATGAGGTCGTTGTTATACCTGATGACGATGAGGAGGTCGTCGTTACACCCGATGACGATGAGGATGAGGTCGTTGTTATACCTGATGACGATGAGGAGGTCGTCGTTACACCCGATGACGATGAGGATGAGGTCGTTGTAGAAGATACACCCCCACAAAATAACGCACCGATTTTCATAGATGGGAACAGCACAACCCGTTCCGTAGCAGAGAATACCAATAGCGGTCAAAATATCGGTACGCCTGTCCGTGCAACGGATGCAGATGGCAATACACTCACCTACACACTCAGCGGCACAGATGCGTTCTCGTTCAGTATAGATAGCAGCTCAGGGCAGCTGCAAACCAGTGCTGCAATTGACTATGAAACAAAAACCTCCTATTCAGTGACGGTAAGTGTTTCTGATGGCAATGACGGCACCGATACGATTAGCGTCACAATCAACGTCACGAATGTAAATGAAGACATCCCAAACAATGAACCTGTATTTACCGAGGGTGATAGTGCCATCCGTTCTATTGCAGAGAATACAGGTTCTGGTGTGGATATCGGCACGCCTGTCCGTGCAACGGATGCAGATGACGATACGCTTACCTATTCTCTTGAAGCGGGGGATACATCTTCATTCAGCATAGATAGTTCCTCTGGTCAATTGCGAACCGGTGCATCCTTAGATTATGAGACGAAGGACACCTATTCCGTCACGGTCTCTGTTTCCGATGCTAATGGTGGCAGTGATTCTATATCGGTCACGATAAACATTACGAATGTAGACGAAACCCCCACAAATAACGCACCTATATTCTCAGATGGCGATAGCACCAGCCGCGCCACAGCAGAAAATACGGGGTCAGGTGTTGACATTGGGTCAGCTGTTTCAGCGACGGATCCGGATGGTGATACCCTGACTTATACACTTAGTGGAAACGATGCGGGTTCGTTTAGTCTTGATAGCAGTTCAGGGCAGTTGCGAACCAGCGCAAGCTTGGACTATGAGACGAAAACATCTTATTCGGTTACGCTCTCTGTGTCTGATGGCAACGGTGGCAATGATTCTATTGCAGTCACGATCAACGTCACCGATATAGACGAATCACCGACGAACAACGCGCCAGTGTTCACAGATGGCAGCACCACTACGCGCACCATCGCAGAAAATACAGCCGCAGACACAAATATCGGTGGAACAATCACCGCAACAGATGCAGACAACGATACATTAACCTATACCCTCAGCGGGACGAATGCAAGTGACTTTAGTATCGTCAACACCTCCGGACAACTGAAAACAAAGAGTGCACTTAACCATGAGTCAAAGTCGTCCTATTCGGTGACAATCACCGCCTCTGATGGCAAAGGCGGCAGCGATAACATCAACGTTACTATCAGTGTGACAGATGTCAACGAAGCACCTGAATTTACGGATGGAACTACCACGATCCGTGCTATTGCAGAAAATGCCTCTGCGAACACAAACATCGGCAGTGTAGTGCGTGCGACTGACCCTGATGATGGCGATTCCTTGACATACACACTCGGTGGCACAGATGCCGCGGTATTCAGTGTAGAAAACACTACAGGGCAGCTCAAAACGAGAGCAGCATTGGATTATGAGACAAAATCCTCGTATTCCGTGGTGGTCACCGTCTCCGATGGCACCCTCTCTGATACCATCACAGTCACGATTAACATCACAAACCTTGACGAAACACCGACAGACACCAACCGCGCACCCGTGTTCACGGATGGTGAAACCACAACACGTTCCGTTGCAGAAAATACAGCAACAGGCACAAACATCGGCTCAGCTGTCTCTGCGACTGATGCGGATAACAACAGGGTTGCGTATACGCTCAGTGGTAATGATGCCTCATCGTTTAGCATTGTTAGCACAACCGGTCAGTTGCAAACGAATACCGCACTGAACCACGAAGAGAAGTCGTCCTATTCTGTCACTGTCACCGTCTCCGATGGCACACTTCAAGATACAATCGCTGTCACAATTAGCGTCACGGATGTGAACGATGCACCTGTCTTTGTCGATGATACTGCCACGCGTTCCGTTGCTGAGAACACCGTGTCGAATACGAACCTCGGCAGTCCCATCGTGGCTACCGATCCAGATGGTGATGACCTGACATACACGGTCGGTGGTGATGATGCGGTGTCATTTGATATTGATGAAAACACGGGACAACTCAAAACAAAATCAGCGTTGGATTTTGAGACGAAAACATCATACTCAATAAATATAATCGCTTCCGATGGCAAGCTTGAAGATAGTATTTCAGTTACCATCAAGGTTACCGATATTGACGAGAACCGCGCACCCGCGTTCACTGATGGCGATGAGACGACGCGGTCTGTCGCAGAAAATACGGGGTCGGGTGTGAATATAGGTGATCCTGTGAGTGCAACGGATCCAGATGATGACGATTTGACATACACGGTCGGTGGCACAGATGCTGACTCGTTCAACATCAATAGTACAAATGGGCAGCTCCGCACAAAAGACGCGCTGGACTATGAAACCAAACCATCGTATTCAGTAACAATCACCGTATCTGATGACAAACTATCAGATAGCATTGCTGTCACGATTAATGTCACCAATGTAGACGAAAACCGCGCACCCGTCTTTGCTGGTGATAGCGCCACACGCTCCGTAGCGGAAAACACAGGTACTGGTGTGAACATCGGCGATGTTGTCTCTGCGACTGACCCTGATAACGATGATTTGACATACACACTCGGTGGCACGGACGCTGCATCATTTGACATTGGTAGCACGAATGGGCAACTCCGCACTAAAGATGCGTTAGACTTTGAAGACAAACCTTCTTATACCGTCACCATCACTGCATCTGATGGAAAACTAACAGATAGTATCACGGTGTCAATCAAAGTTACGGATGTAGATGAGAACCGCGCACCTGTATTCACAGATGGCAACAGCACAACCCGATCCATCGCTGAAAATACGGATGCTGGCACAAACATCGGTAGTGCGGTAGCTGCAACGGATGCAGATGATGACGATTTGACATATACACTCGGTGGCACAGATGCTGCATCATTTGACATTGTAAGCACAAGTGGACAAATCAAAACAAAATCTGCATTGGATTATGAGACTAAAGCCTCTTATACAGTGGCCATTACGGCATCTGATGGAAATCTATCAGATAGTATCACGGTGACAATCAATGTTACCGATGTAGATGAAAACAACGCGCCTGCGTTTGCCTTTGCAATCACGACCCGGTCCGTTGCTGAAAATACGGCATCAAACACAGATATCGGTGATGCCGTTTCTGCTACGGATGAAGATGACGATACATTGACATATACACTCGGTGGCACGAATGCGTCCTCGTTTAACATCGTTAGTTCATCAGGGCAGCTAAAAACGAAGGCTGCATTAAATTATGAGAACAAAGACGCATATTCTGTTACTGTTTCAGTCTCTGATGGGAATGGTGGTACCGATAGTATTAACGTTTCAATCAATATCTCAGATGTTAACGATCCACCTAAGTTCACCGATGGCAATAGCACATCTCGTTCTGTTGAAGAAGGGGTTGAGACCGATACCAACATAGGGACTCCAATCGCTGCAACAGATGAGGATGGTGATACACTTACCTATTCCATGACGGGTGATGATGCCGATGCGTTCAGTATTGATGAGGAAACAGGACAGTTGAAAACAAAGGAGTCATTGGATTACGAGACGAAAAACAGTTACGCTTTTTCTGTGTGGGTTGCTGATGCAGCCAATACAGAGGTGATTATTGTGACAGTGAAGGTTACGGATGTAGATGAAAACCGTGCACCTGTCTTTTCGGATGATAGTACAACGTTATCTGTTGCTGAGAATACGCGAGCAAGTACGAATATCGGAAATGCAATCACTGCCACCGATCCCGATGGGGATAACTTGACCTACACACTCAGTGGAGATGATGCAAATTCTTTCTCAATTGTAAGTACGTCAGGACAACTGAAGACGAAATCATCTCTTGATTATGAGGATACAAACTCATACTCCGTCACTGTCACGGCTTCTGATGGGGATCTTGAAGATAGCATAAATGTGACTATCAATGTCACCGATGACACGACAGAGAATAACCCGCCCGTGTTCTCAGATGGCGAAACCACTACGCGTAGTATCGCTGAAAACTCCGATTTAGGAACAAGCATTGGCACACCTATCGTAGCGACAGATACGGATAACGATACACTTAGCTATACCATCAGCGGTACTAATGCAGCGTCGTTTTCGCTTGTTAGTATTACAGGACAACTCAAAACAGTTGCGTCGCTTGATTATGAGCAAAAAGGCTCCTATTCTGTCACAATCTCCGTTCACGATGGCAATGGTGGGTCGGATTCTATTGCTGTCACGATCAACATCACGAACGTTCACCCTGAAATAGCCGAACAAGGTGGTACGAATAATGCCCCTGTATTTACCGAGGGTGACAGCACCACTCGCTCTGTGCCCGAAAGAACAGCCTCTGGTGAAAATATCGGTGACCCCGTTACGGCTACTGATGCCGATGCCGATACGCTCACATACACACTTAGCGGCACAGATGCGGCCTCTTTCAGTATTGTCAGCTCTACCGGACAGTTACAAACGAGTGCAGCACTGGATTATGACATAAAAACTACCTATACGGTAACGGTCACTGTCGTTGATGGTGAGAGTGGCACAGATACCATCACTGTCACGATAAATGTTGAAAATGTGAACCTTATATCAACTCGCACGCAAGCAGTGATAGATGAAATTGTTGAAAGGGCAATTGTGGAATCGGCAGATGATATTACAACTGAGCACCTTCAAAATATAACATATATGGATTTAGCTGTTTATACACTCACGTCTTTGAAAGCTGGAGATTTTGATGGACTTACGGGTCTTGAAGAACTTTTGATGGATAGAAACAGCCTGACATCTATACCGGCTGGCATTTTTGACGAACTCACTTCATTGGAAAGACTTACTCTGTGGGCTAACAACTTCACTTCATTTCCCGATGGACTGTTTGATAATCTGACAAATCTTGAAGTGCTCCAAATAGGGTCTCAAAGTAGTACAGTTCAGTTAACATCGGGTATGTTTGATAATCTGACGAAACTGAGGGTTCTCAGCTTAAGTGGAAGCCATCTTTCTTCACTACCAGATGATATTTTTGATGAACTTACAAGTTTGACTGATTTACGTTTAGAACATAACAATTTCACGACGTTCGCTGATGATACATTTGAGGATCTTACAGCACTTGTTAAACTTGAACTTGGTTTCAACGATATAACTACATTAACGAGTGACGTTTTTAGTGGCTTAACGAATTTGGAACGTATTCATCTGTATGATAATGATTTTACAACAATACCCGCAGATATATTCGAATCTAATACGAAATTAATATTCATTGAAATGTTTGATAATCAGTTAAGTTCAATACCGGATAACCTCTTTAAAGGTCTCAGTGTTTTGTTTGGTCTTGATATACGTTCTAAAAAAGTTAACCCCTTACCGATAACAGCCTCGTTGGAGAAGGTTGCAGATGGACAGTTTAAAGTGAAAGTGCACTCGGGGGCACCCCTTGAAGTGGAGTTCCAATTGAGTGTATCGAATGGCAGTATCAATGGGGGTTCAACGCGTGCGACTATAGATGTGGGGAGTGTGGAAAGTAGTACGTTCACCGTCACGCGTACCTCTGGTACAACTGGTGCAGTTACTGTGGATATTTCCACATTACCAAGGAAACCGTATGAGTACGGTTATTTAGGTTTCGAATTCGTGAAATCTGCCGATCTACCGCTGACAGTGATCGCTGCGGGTGCCGCTCCTGTTAACACTGATTCCAATCCAATACCCGATCAAACTGCCTTGCTGTCAAACTATCCCAACCCGTTCAATCCTGAGACGTGGATACCTTATCAACTGGCAAATCCTACAGATGTATCATTGACGATCTATAACATCCGTGGTGTTGTAGTGCGACAGATCGCGTTGAAACAGCAGCCTGCGGGGTTCTATACCACGCGTAACCGCGCACTGCATTGGGATGGACGCAATGTGGTCGGTGAAAAAGTTGCCGGGGGAGTGTATTTCTATCAGTTCAAGGCAGGCGAATATTCTGCCCTGCGGAAAATGTTGATTGTGAAGTAGTATTTTCACTGTGAAGTAGTGTTTTCACAGTGTAAGGCAGGGCTTTTGTGTCCTGCCAAAAAATAAAATAAGTAAGGGGAATTGTATGAATCGTCAATGTATTTTATCTCTAATTATAACGCTCTTGTTAATGATTGGATTGACAGCTTATAGCGACATAACACCCGTATCAGACCGCACACCAGAGGTTCGTGATGCCATCGTTGATGCGATTTCAGGTGTAGATGCTGCAGTTGATGTAACTGAAACTCATCTTGCTGCAATCACAAGTCTCAATCTACGGAATGCAGGTATCCCAGAGCTTAAGACAGGTGATTTGTCAGGGCTGAGCGGATTGACAAGCCTCAATCTCTACGGGAATGAGTTGAACACCCTACCTGACGGTATATTTGAAGGTTTGACTGCATTGACGACGTTACGGTTAGGAGGTAACACCGTTGATCGGATGCCAATATCTGTTTCTCTTGAGAGAGTTTCTGATGGACAACTCAAGGCAGTTGCACCCACAGGCGCACCGTTTGCAATTGTAGTACCAATTTCGGCAACCAACGGCAGCATAGCAGATAATGCTTCATCACTCTCTATAGCTAAAGGTAGCACAGAGAGTAGCCCGGTTATCATAACACGCTCCGAAAACACCACCGTGGCAGTTATTGCTAACATCGGCACGTTACCGAGTTTGCCTACTAACCACTATGGCTATGTGCTATCAAAATCGAGTGCTTTACCGTTAGAAGTGGCATCGGCATTAGAAACCCCTCTCATAACGGAGGTTCTCCCTCCAACGGAGACAGAGGACACCCCATCTGAAAACGTTACGCCTGTCTTTACAGATGGTAGTATTACCATCCGATCAATCGCAGAGAACACCGAATCAGACACCAACATCGGGAGGCCAATATCCGCTACAGACACCCAGACGCTCACTTACACATTGGGTGGAATAGATAGAACATCGTTCAGTATAAACAGTGATACCGGACAGTTACTCACAAAAGCAAGCCTTGACTATGAAACAAAACGTGTCTACATAGTGGTTGTCACTTCTTCTGATGGTGTTCTTACAGATACTATTACCGTCGTCATTAGCGTTATAGATATATCAGAGACTACATTTGTTTCAACAGCTGCCCTTGCTGTCAGTGATAGAACA
This sequence comes from Candidatus Poribacteria bacterium, assembly GCA_963663765.2. Classification (GTDB taxonomy): domain Bacteria; phylum Poribacteria; class WGA-4E; order WGA-4E; family WGA-3G; genus MSPOR6. The sequence continues at coordinate 462,328 of CAXXUA010000006.1, forward strand.
CCGGCAGTCCGCGATGCTATTGTTGATGCGGTGTCAGGTGTGGATTCTGCTGACGACATTACCGCAATGCATCTTGCCTCCATCACAAGTCTTAATCTGCGGGGCGCAGGTATTACATCCCTCAAAACAGGTGATTTTTCTGGTCTCACAGCTCTTTCCAGTCTTAATTTATACGGCAATATGTTGAGCAGGCTACCGCATGGCATTTTTGATGGATTGACATCTCTGCTGTCACTTCGTTTAGGTGACAACCTCTTTGACCCGATGCCGCTTACCGTATCATTGCAACAAGTTGGAACAGGACAATTCCGAGCTGTCATCCTCACAGGTGCACCTTTTGATGTTACCCTCACAATCGGTAATATGATGGTCACAATCTCTAAAGGCAGCCTGACCAGTGAAAACTTCACCGCTACAGGCATACCCACTATAAGTGCGTTACCGGTACTACCTGCTACCCATTTCGGGTATATCATTGCAAACTCTGATGTGTGTAGCCGCACATTGCAAGTAAGCGACGCTATTGTTGCAGCACTTTCAGACATTACTGATTGCCGAAATGTTAGCGATGTTCACCTTGCACAGATAACCCGTTTGGATTTAAGTGGTGTCTTTATAACATCACTTGCAGCAGACGACTTTGCAGGTTTACTCTCACTTACCACGCTTGACCTCAGTGATAACCAACTCATCAATCTCCCTAAGAGATTTTTTGATGGTTTTCTATCACTAACAGCACTCAATCTGAGTGGAAACACTTTTGACCCATTGTCAATCAATGTGATGCTTGAAAAGGTCGGCACAAATCAAGTCAAAGTTGTTGTTCCAAGTGGTGCACCTTTTGAGATGACATTGCCGATAAATGTGGTGAATGGAGGAATTTTAGGGGGTACAAATACCATTACACTCATGCAAGGAAGTATGGAAAGTCAACCACTGACAATCATACGTGCGCCTAACACCTTTGATTTTGTCACTGCGGACATCAGCACAATGCCGAACCTTCCAACAAACCATGCAGGTTATGTATTCACAAATTCTAATGATACCCCGTTGCAAATCTTTGAACAAATTAATGTTGCTCCTGTCTTCACAGATGACACTACCGCTACACGTTCCATAGCAGAAAACACGGAGGCTGGTACAGACATTGGCACGCCAATATCTGCAACCGATGTAAATAATGATACACTCACCTATTCCTTGGGTGGTTCTGATGTAACTTGCTTTGATATTGATAGTACTACTGGACAACTGAAAACGAAAGAGGCACTTGACTATGAAACCAAAACATCTTATTCGGTAGTGATTACGGTTTCCGATGGTAGTTTGACAGATACCATTGACGTGACGATAAACATCACAGATGTGGACGAGGCACCGCCGAAAGAGGACGAGGTCGTTGTTATACCCAATGACGATGAGGTCGTTGTTCTACCCGATGACTATGATGAGGTCGTTGTAGAAGATACACCCCCACAAAATAACGCACCTATGTTCACCGATGGGAACAGCACAACCCGTTCCATAGCGGAGAATACCACTTCTGGTGCCAACATAGGCAATTCTGTGAGTGCGACCGATGCGGATCGTGACACGCTTACATACACACTTGATGGAACTGATGCCTCTGCCTTCACCATCAATAGAACAAATGGACAATTGCAAACCAGTGCAGCACTTGACTTTGAAGCCAAGAACTCCTATTCCGTCACAATCACCGTCTCTGATGGAAAAGATGGCACCGATAGCATTAGCGTCACCATTAACATCACGAATGTAAACGAAGATATTCCAAACAACGACCCTGTATTTACCGATGGAAGTAATGCCATCCGTTCTATCGCAGAGAATACCGGTTCTGGTGTAGATATAGACACACCTGTCTCAGCAACGGATGCGGATGATGGTAACACGTTATCTTATAGTTTGGGTGGCACGGATGCTGCAGCGTTCAGTATTGATAGCACATCCGGTCAATTGCGAACGAGTGCTGCTTTAGATTATGAGACGAAGAATACCTATTCCATCACAATATCTGTTTCCGATGGCAATGGTGGTAGTGATACTATATCGGTTACAATAAACATTACGAATGTAGATGAAACCCCGACAAACAGTGCGCCTGAGTTCGCTGAGGGTGTTAGCACAAGTCGTTCTGTTGCTGAAAACACAGGTTCTGGTGTAGACATCGGTTCTGCTGTTTCAGCTACAGATGTGGACGGGGATACGCTCACATACACACTCGGTGGCACAGATGCCTCCTCCTTCAGTCTTGATAGTAGTTCCGGTCAATTGCGAACGAGTGCTTCCTTAGACTACGAGACAAAAACTTCCTATTCTGTGGTCTTGACAGTTTCTGATGAAAATGGAGGGAGTGATAGTCTTCGTGTCACAATAAATATCACAAACATAGATGAAGCACCCGCGAACAATTCCCCTGTCTTCACATCTGACAGCACAACGCGCACTATAGCGGAAAATACGGTGGTAGATACAAACATTGGTGCTGCCATCACCGCAACGGATGCGGATGACGATACATTGACTTATGGACTGACTGGAACTGATGCTGCGTCTTTCAGTATTGTCAGCCGCACAGGACAACTCAAAACGAAAGCAGTCCTCAATCACGAAGTTAAGGACTCCTATTCATTAATTGTCACCGTGTCAGATGGACAAGGTGGGAGTGATAGCATTAGTATCACTATCAACGTTTTGGATGTGAATGAATCCCCGTCATTTTCAGGAGAAAGTACGACCCGTTCTATCGCTGAAAACACAACGTTGAACACGAACATCGGGGCAGCTGTTATTGCTACGGATCCGGATGACGGCACAACGCTTACATACACACTTGGTGGCACGGATGCTGCAGTGTTTAGTATTGATAGCAAAACCGGACAGTTGAAAACGAAGGGCGACTTGGACTTTGAAACCAAAAAGACTTATTCTGTGACAATTGCTGTTTCCGATGGAAATCTTTCGGATATGATTACAGTAACTATAAACGTCACAGATCTTGACGAAACGCCCTCTAACAATCCACCCGTTTTCACAGATGGTGAAACCACCACCCGTTCTGTTGCAGAAAACACAGCAACAGGCACCGATATTGGTAATCCTATTGCTGTGACCGATGCTGACCAAAACACACTTGCTTATGCCATGAGTGGAGACGATGCGTCAACGTTCAGTATTAACCTCAACACAGGACAACTGAAGACCAGCGCAGTGTTAAACTATGAGGTGAAAAAAGTCTACGAGGTGTCAGTTACTGTCAATGATGGTAGCGGCACAGATAGCATTGTGGTGACTATCAACGTTACGGATGTCAACGAAGCTCCCGTATTTGAGGATGATAGCGTAACACACACCATCGCAGAAAACACCGCAGCGAATACAAATATTGGGAGTGCTATTACCATCACTGATCCGGATGGTGATAACTTGACATATACACTTGGTGGAACAGATGCTGCCTCTTTTAACATTGGTAGCACAAATGGACAACTCCGAACAAAAGACGCGTTAGACTATGAAACCAAACGCACCTATTCTGTAACAGTCACCGCATCCGATGGAAAACTATCAGATAGCATCACGGTGACAATCAATGTTACCGATGTAGATGAAAACAACGCGCCTGCCTTTGCCAGTGCAAGCACGACCCGGTCCGTTGCTGAGAATACAGGTTCTGGTGTAAACATTGGCAATGCGGTTTCCGCCTCCGACCCTGATAACGATGATTTGACATATACACTTGGTGGAACAGATGCTGCCTCTTTTAACATTGGTAGCACAAACGGACAACTCCGAACAAAAGACGCGTTAGACTATGAAACCAAACGCACCTATTCTGTAACAGTCACCGCATCCGATGGAAAACTATCAGATAGCATCACGGTGACAATCAATGTTACCGATGTAGATGAAAACAACGCGCCTGCGTTTGCCAGTGCAAGCACGACCCGGTCCGTTGCTGAGAATACAGGTTCTGGTGTAAACATTGGTAGTGTCATCACCGCCACCGATCCTGATAATGATGATTTGACATATACACTGGGCGGAACAGATGCTGCCTCTTTTAACATTGGTAGCATAAATGGACAACTCCGAACAAAAGACGCGTTAGACTATGAAACCAAACGCACCTATTCTGTAACAGTCACCGCATCCGATGGAAAACTATCAGATAGCATCACGGTGACAATCAATGTTAACGATGTAGACGAGAACCGATCTCCTGCGTTTGCCAGTGCAAGCACGACCCGGTCTGTTGCTGAAAATACAGGGTCTGGTGTAAACATTGGCAATGCGGTTTCCGCCACCGACCCTGATAATGATGATTTAACATATACACTGGGCGGAACAGACGCTGCCTCTTTTAACATTGGTAGCACAAATGGACAACTCCGAACAAAAGACGCGTTAGACTATGAAACCAAACGCACCTATTCTGTAACAGTCACCGCATCCGATGGAAAACTATCAGATAGTATCACGGTGACAATCAATGTTACCGATGTAGATGAAAACAACGCGCCTGCCTTTGCCAGTGCAAGCACGACCCGGTCCGTTGCTGAGAATACGGCAACAAACACAGATATAGGTCATGTCGTTTCTGCTACGGATGAAGATGACGATACATTGACATATACGCTCGGTGGCACGAATGCGTCCTCGTTTAACATCGTTAGTTCATCAGGGCAGCTGAAAACGAAGGCTGCATTAAATTATGAGAACAAAAATTCATATTCTGTTACCGTTTCTGTCTCTGATGGCGGAGGTGGTACCGATAGTATCAACGTTTCAATCAATATCTCAGATGTCAACGATCCACCTAAGTTCACCGATGGTAATAGCACATCTCGTTCTGTTGAAGAAGAGGTTGAGCCCGATACCAACATAGGTACTCCAATCGCTGCAACAGATGAGGATGGTGATACACTTACCTATTACATGACGGGTGATGATGCCGATGCGTTCAGTATTGATGAGGAAATAGGACAGTTGAAAACAAAGGAGTCATTGGATTACGAGACGAAAAAGAGTTACGCTTTTTCTGTGTGGGTTACAGATGCAGACAATACAGAGGTGATTATTGTGACAGTGAAGGTTACGGATGTAGATGAGAACCGCGCACCTGTGTTTACAGATGGTGAGAGTATCACCCGATCCATCATAGAAAACTCGCCTCCGGATACCAATATAGGTAATCCAATTTCTGCAACTGATATCAATGGAGATACGCTTACCTACACACTGAATGGTACAGACTCAGAATCCTTTACTATTGATAGTGCGACAGGCCAATTGAAAACAAAGAAAATACTGGATTTCGAGAGACAATCTTCTTATACGTTTACCATCACTGTGAGCGATGGTAATGGGAAGACCGACTCTATCCGGGTCACGATCAACATTACGAATGACACAACGGATAATTCATACCCTACATTCACTGACGGTGATAGTACATTGCGCTCCGTTCAAGAAAACTTATCTGTTGGTACAAATATCGGTGCAGCAGTCACCGCGACCGATGTAGATAGTCAGGATACTCTTATTTACAGCATCAGTGGTACAAATGCAGCATTCTTTACTATTGATAGCAGCACAGGACAAATCAAAACTGCAAGACGTTTTGACTATGAGACGCAGGCATCCTATTCTGTAACTGTTCATGTTAACGATGGCGTAGGTGGTAGCGATAGAATTAGCGTCACTATCAATGTTACAGATGAAGATCCCGAAGCAGAAAGATCAACAACCTTTAACACGCCACCTGACTTCGGTATCGAGGACTTTAGAGGACGTTCTTTTAGAGGACGTTCTATAGATGAAAACAAATCAGCAGGTACAAATATTGGTATACCTGTTACTGCAACGGATGAGGAGAGCGATACACTTACTTATACGCTGAGTGGGGCAGATGCTGGAACATTTACAATTGTCAGCAGCACTGGACAAATCAAAACAACTATCATCCATAACTTTGAAGTGAGGTCTGAATACAGAGTAGATGTCAACGTCTCAGATGGGAACGGTGGTACAGATTCCATTGAAGTACGCATAAATGTAAATGATCTAATTGAAAATCCATTACTCCTCAATCGTAAAAGTGAAGTAATTGACTCGTTCCTGTACGCATTGAATAAGGCAGAGGCTACTATTACGTCCGCGGATATCGCGGGTATTGCAGAAATAAACCTACACAGATCCGGTATCACAACGTTGAGCGCATCTGATTTGTCTGGACTCAACTCGATCACCGAGCTCAGTCTTAGTGGTAATAACATAAGTAGCTTACCTGCGGATGTTTTCAATAATGTCACCACGTTGACAAACCTATTTATGGATGGCAGCCAAATAACTTCATTGCCATCGGGTATCTTTGATAAACTCACCGCACTGGAATATCTCTATCTATCCTCTAATAAATTAACTTCATTGCCATCGGGTATCTTTGATAAACTCACCGCACTGAGAAGGTTAGAAATTTCTAACACGTTCTCATCGTTACCTACCGGGGTCTTTGACAAACTGACGAGTCTGAGATACTTACAAATGAGTGCAGTTAGTAATAGTTTGTTCACTGCAACTATCTTTGATAAACTCACGAGTCTTTACCGTCTTAGTATGATCGGTGGCGACATAACTACTTTGCCATCCGGGATCTTTGACAAACTTACATCCATGGTAGAATTGGAGATAATTCTTACCGATTTGAGCTCGTTACCAGAGGATATCTTTGACAAACTCACATCTTTGAGAAGACTACAACTTTATAGAAACAATTTAACTTCGTTGCCAGCCGGTATATTTGGAAACCTTACTGCGTTAGAAATTCTGGAACTTGATAATAACGAGTTGAGTTCTATACCAGATAATCTCTTTAAAGGGCTTACCCGACTGGAATTGGTTGATCTACGTAACAACACAGATAATCCGCTCCCGATACTTGTGATCCTTGAGAAGGTCGCAGATGGGCAGTTCAAAGTAAAAGTGCCTACCGGTGCCCCGATGAGTTTTTCCGTTGGGTTCAGCACCACGAATGGCAGTATTAGTGGTGGTACAACGAGTGTCACTATAGATGTTGGTAGTGTGGAAAGCAGCACGTTCACCGTCACCCGGACCGATGGCACAACTGGTGCTGTTACTGTAGATATTAGTAGTTTACCCAGTAAACCTTACAACGACTTTAATGATGGTTTCACTATCGTTAAAGAGGATAGTCTGCCGTTGACAGTAATTGGTGCTATCAGTAGTGCTCCATCACAACAGATACCTAATGAAACCTCACTCTTGGCGAACTATCCCAACCCGTTCAATCCTGATACGTGGATTCCTTACCGCCTTGCAAAACCTGCCGATGTGTCATTAACGATCTATGATGTGAGCGGTGTTGTTGTGCGAACGTTGAGGTTAGGACATAAACCTGCGGGTATCTATACGAGTAGGAGTCGTGCGATCCATTGGGATGGTCGGAATGCGGGTGGTGAGAAAGTTGCGGGGGGTGTGTATTTTTATCAGTTCAAGGCAGGCGAATATTCTGCCCTGCGGAAAATGTTGATTGTGAAGTAGTGTGATACCCCACCAACTAATAAAATAAGGAGAAGTTTTGTGAAAACAAGTTCTATAAATCGTAAATGTGTCCAATTTATTGCTATAGTGATTTTGTTAATGGTTGCAGTAGCATCTTATGGAGACATCACACCCGTATCAGACCGCACACCTGAAGTGCGTGACGCAATCGTGGCAGCAATATCAGATGTAGACAACGCAGCAGACGTAACCGAAGCACATCTCGCTACAATAATAGGTCTCAATCTCAGGAATAAAGGTATAACTGAACTAAAATCCGGTGACTTTTCGGGACTTACCAGCCTAACAAACCTAAATCTTTTCAATAACCGACTCAGTAGTCTACCCGATAACATCTTTAATGGACTGGCTGCCTTGACAACTCTCCGCTTAGGGAGCAACACCGTTGATCCGATGCCGATAACAGTATCCCTGGAGAAAGTCGGAACAGATCAGTTCAAAGCAGTTGCCCCCACAGGCGCGCCGTTTGCGGTTGTAGTGCCAATTTCGGCAACCAACGGCAGTATTGCAGATAGTGCGACATCCCTTACAATTGCTAAGGGTAGCACAGAAAGCAGTGCCATTACGATAACACGCACCGCTAACTCAACCGAAGCCGTAACAGCAGACATCGGAACACTGCCCAGTTTGCCAATACATCATTACGGCTATGTGTTTAGTAAATCTGCTAATCTGCCACTGGAAGTTATATCGGGGTTAGAAACCCCTCCAACAACAGAGGTAACGCCTCCCGAAATAGAGGTACCGCCTCCCACAACGGAGCCAGAGGAAACACCATCTGCAAACGCTGCTCCAACCTTTACAGATGGCAGTTCAGTAGTCCGCACCATCGCAGAAAACACGGCAGCAAACTCGATTATCGGCACCCCTGTTTCTGCGACAGATGCTGACAACGACACATTGACATACACACTCGGTGGTATAGACGCAGCATCATTTGCTATTGACAGTACGACAGGACAACTCAAGACAAAAGCAGCATTAGACTATGAAATGAGACGTGTTTATGTTGTGTCTGTCTCTGTCTCCGATGACGCACAAACAGCCACAATTTCAGTTATTATTAGCGTTATTGATATAGCAGATACTCCGCTCGTTTCAACGATGCTACCTGTGAGTGAACGCACAGAACAAGTGAAGAATGCAATTGTAGCAGCCGTGTCCGGTGTGGATTCTGCAGATGCTATAACCGCAACACATCTATCCACAATCACAAGTCTCAATCTACTCCGTGCAGGTATAACCGCACTCAAAACAGGCGATTTTGCGGGACTCACCGCCCTCACAAGTCTCAATCTTTACGGCAATATGCTCAACGGTTTGCCGGTGCGTATATTTGAAGAATTAACCGCGCTCACAAGTCTACGATTAGGCGGCAATGTGCTTGATCCGATGCCTTTGATAGTGTCGGTGCAGCAGGTTAGTGCAGGACAATTCAGAGCAGTGGTACCGACAGGTGCCCCTTTTGATGTCAATCTACTTGTCAACGGCAGCACCATCACAATACCGAAGGGGAGCATAGCAAGTGCAGCCTTTACATCAGTATCCGCAAACGTGAGTATCGGTGAATTGCCGTCACTACCCCCGAATCATTTTGGATATGTCCTCGCTAAATCTTCCATTTGTAGCCGCACACAACAAGTGTCAGATGCGATCACCGCAGCAGTCCCGAACATAACCGATTGTCGGAATGTGAGCGATGTTCAGCTCGCTGCTATCACAAGTCTTGACCTCAGTGGTATGTCAATAGCATCACTGGATGCGCGCGACTTCGCAGGGATGTTGAGCCTCACAACGCTCAATTTGAGTAACAACCAGCTGACAAGTCTACCCGATGGTATTATTGCGGGATTGACAAATTTGGAAGCCCTCAACTTAAGTGGCAATACCGCATCACCTATTCGCTTTTCTGTTTCTCTACAGAAGGTCGGTAGCAATATGGTCAAAGCGTTTGTGCCGACAGGTGCACCTTTTGATATGCGTTTGCCTATCATAGTCGTGAACGGCAGTACGAGCGGTAGCAGTGAGCTAATTGTGCAAAAGGGTATGACAGAAAGCGAAGCACTTCTCGTAACACGCGCAAGCAACACAGGTACAGTTACAGCCGATATTGGCACACTGCCGAACCTACCATCGTTGAACTCAGGGTATGCCCTCACCAAAACTAACACACAACCGCTTGAGATCTTTAGTGAAATAAACGTTGCGCCTGTATTCACAGAAGGCACGGCAGCGAACCGCAGCATTGCAGAGAACACCGATGCTGGCACAAATATAGGTAATCCCGTTACAGCAACAGATGCAAACAATGATACACTCACCTATACCCTGGGGGGTACTGATGCAATTGGGTTTGATATTGATAGCACATCAGGACAACTCAAAACGAAGTCCATGTTGGACTATGTAACGAAGACATCTTACTCGGTAACTATCACTGTCACTGATGGCAGTTTGACCGATACAATCGCAGCCACCATCACAGTTACAGATGTGGACGAGGCACCGCCGAAAGAGGATGAGGATGAGGTCGTTGTTATACCTGATGACGAGGATGATGAGGTCGTTGTTATACCCGATGACGAGGATGAGGTCATTGTTACACCCCCACAAAATAGCGCACCGACCTTCATAGATGGGAACAGCACAACCCGTTCCGTAGCAGAAAATACCGAAAGCGGTCAAAATATCGGCAGTCCGGTTTCCGCGACAGATGCAGATGAAGATACACTCACCTACACACTGAGCGGAACGGACGCCGTCGCGTTTAGCATTGATAGCGGTTCAGGGCAGCTGCAAACCAGTGCAGCAATTGACTATGAAACAAAAACCTTTTTTTCAGTTACTATTACTGTGTCTGATGGTAGTCTTTCAGATAGCATCAGCGTTACTATCAATGTCACCAATATTGACGAAACAACACCGAACAATGCGCCTGTCTTTAACGATGGAAATAGCACAACCCGATCAGTCGCAGAGAACACAGCAGCAAATACAAACATCGGTTCTGCAGTGTCTGCGACCGATGCAGATGAAGATACGTTAACCTACAGTCTTGATGGCACCGATGCGAGTGTGTTTAGTATTGATAGCAGTTCAGGCCTATTAATAACCAATGCTGCACTTGATTATGAAACAAAAGATTCCTATTCTCTCACCATCACAGTCTCAGATGATAATGGCGGTACCGATTCTATTTCCGTCACGATCAATATTACCGATGTAAATGAAGACATTCCAAACAATGAACCTGTATTTACCGAGGGTGGTAGTGCCATCCGTTCTATTGCAGAGAATACAGGTTCTGGTGTGGATATCGGCACTCCAGTTTCCGCGACGGATGCAGATGGCGATACGCTTACCTATTCTCTTGAAGCGGGGGATACATCTGCATTCAGCATAGATAGTTCCTCTGGTCAATTGCGAACCGATGCATCCTTAGATTATGAGACGAAGGACACCTATTCCGTCACGGTCTCTGTTTCCGATGCTAATGGTGGCAGTGATTCTATATCGGTCACGATAAACATTACGAATGTAGACGAAACCCCCACAAACAACGCACCTGAGTTCACTGAGGGCGATAGCACGAGTCGTTCTGTTGATGAAAACACAAGAACCGGTGTAGACATCGGTTCTGCAGTATCATCTACAGATGCAGATGACGATACCCTCACTTACACACTCGGTGGCACAGATGCCGCCTCCTTTAGTATTAATAGTAGTTCCGGGCAATTGCGAACCAGTGCATCCTTAGACTATGAGATAAAAACTTCCTATTCTGTGATCATGACGGTGTCTGATGAAAATGGGGGAAGTGATAGTATCAGCATACTTATCAATGTTATAGATGTAGATGAAACGCCTGTTAACAATCCACCAGTATTTGCTTCAGACAGTATTACACGTTCGGTTAATGAAAACAGTGAGACAGCCACAAATATCGGTAGTCTTATAACAGCAACCGATGCGGATAACGATACGTTGACTTATGGACTGATAGGAACGGACGCTGCGTCGTTTGATATTGACAGTAACACGGGTCAGCTCAAAACGAAGGCATCCCTTAACCACGAAACAAAGGGTTCCTATTCAGTCATCGTTACCGTGTCTGATGGGAAAGGTGGGAGTGACAGCATAAGTGTCACCATCAACGTCACTGATCTGAATGAAGCACCTATGTTTGCTGCGGGTAGCACTACACGTGTCATCGCTGAAAACACAGCACCGAATACAAACATCGGGGCAGCTGTTGTCGCAACCGATCCAGATGATGGCGCGACCCTTACATACACACTCGGTGGCACGAACGGCGCATCGTTTAGTATTGATAGCAAAACCGGACAGTTGAAAACGCAGGACGAGTTGGACTTTGAAACCAAAAACACTTATTCGGTGACGATTGCTGTCTCCGATGGAAGTCTTACGGATACTATTAGCGTAACGATTAACCTCACAAATCTTGATGAAACACCTTCTAACAATCCACCCGTGTTCACGGATGGTGAAACCACAACACGTTCCGTTGCAGAAAACACAGCAACAGGCACAAACATCGGTAAACCTATTGCTGCGACCGATGCTGACCAAAACACACTCGCTTATGCGTTGAGTGGAGACGATGCGGCTGCGTTTAGTATTGACCTCAACACAGGGCAACTGAAAACCAACACAGCACTGAATTATGAGGTGAAAAATGTCTATAAGGTGACTGTTACTGTCAATGACGGTGGCGACAGAGACACCATCACGTTGACTATCAACGTCACAGATGTCAACGAAGCACCTGCTTTTGCTGATGATAGCAAAACGTATACTGTTGCAGAAAACACCGTGGCGAATACGAACCTCGGCAGTCCCATCACGGCAACCGACCCAGATGGTGATGACCTGACATACACGGTCGGTGGTGATGATGCGGTGTCATTTGATATTGATGAAAACACGGGACAACTCAAAACAAAGGCAGCGTTGGATTATGAGACGAAATCATCATACGCTGTAAATATAATCGCTACCGACGGCAATCTTGAAGATAGTATTTCAGTTACCATAAAGGTTACCGATATTGACGAGAACCGTGCACCCGCGTTCACAGATGGCGATGAGACGGTGCGGTCTGTCGCCGAAAATACGGGGTCGGGTGTGAATATAGGCGATGCTGTCTCTGCTACGGATCCAGATGATGAGGATTTGACATATACGGTTGGTGGTACAGATGCTGCCTCGTTCAACATCAATAGCACAAATGGGCAGCTCCGCACAAAAGACGCGCTGGACTATGAAACCAAAAGATCGTATTCAGTAACAATCACTGTTTCCGATGGCAAGAAAACCGATTCTATTGCTGTCACGATTAATATCACCAATGTAGACGAAAACCGCGCACCCGCATTCGCAAGTGCAAGCACAACGCGGTCTATCGCTGAAACTACGGGGTCGGGCGTGAATATAGGCGATGCTGTCTCTGCTACGGATCCAGATGATGACGCTTTGACATACACACTCGATGGCACAGATGCAAGTTCGTTCAACATCAATAGCACAAATGGGCAGCTCCGCACAAAAGATGCGTTAGACTTTGAAGACAAACCTTCTTATACCGTCACCATCACTGCATCTGATGGAAAACTAACAGATAGTATCACGGTGTCAATCAAAGTTACGGATGTAGATGAGAACCGCGCACCTGCGTTTGCCAGTGCAAGCACGACCCGGTCTGTTCCAGAAAACACTGCTGCGAATACGAATATCGGTGATGCTGTCTCTGCGACTGACCCAGATGATGACGCTTTGACATATACGCTTGGTGGCACAGACGCTGCATCATTTGACATTGTAAGCACAAGTGGACAACTCAAAACAAAATCTGCGTTGGATTATGAGACAAATGCCTCTTATACAGTGACCATCTCTGTTTCCGATGGCAAAGAGAGCGACTCAATCAGCGTCACTATCAATATCACCAATGTAGATGAGAACCGCGCACCTGTATTCACAGATGGTGATAGCACAACCCGGTCTATCGCAGAAAACACTGCTGCGAATACGAATATCGGTGATGCTGCCTCTGCGACTGACCCAGATGATGACAATTTGACATATACGCTTGGTGGCACGGACGCTGCATCATTTGACATTGGTAGCACAAGTGGACAACTCAAAACAAAATCTGCGTTGGATTATGAGACAAATGCCTCTTATACCGTCACCATTACTGCTTCTGATGGAAATCTATCAGATAGTATCACGGTGACAATCAACGTTACGAATGTAGATGAGAACCGCGCACCTGTATTCACAGATGGCAACAGCACGACCCGGTCTATCGCAGAAAACACTGCTGCGAATACGAATATCGGTGATGCTGTCTCTGCGACTGACCCAGATGATGACACCTTGACATATACGCTTGAGGGCACGGATGCTGCATCATTTGACATTGTAAGCACAAGTGGACAACTCAAAACAAAATCTGCGTTGGATTATGAGACAAATGCCTCTTATACCGTCACCATTACTGCTTCTGATGGAAATCTATCAGATAGTATCACGGTGACAATCAACGTTACGAATGTAGATGAGAACCGCGCACCTGTATTCACAGATGGCAACAGCACGACCCGGTCTGTCGCAGAAAATACGGATGCTGGTACAAACATCGGCACGCCAGTAGCTGCTACGGATGCAGAAAATGACGATTTGACATACACACTCGGTGGCACAAATGCTGCATCATTTGACATTGTAAGCACAAGTGGACAACTCAAAACAAAATCTGCGTTGGATTATGAGACAAATGCCTCTTATACGGTAACCGTTTCAGTATCCGATAGCAAGAGTGGTACAGATAGCATCACCGTCACAATCAACATAACGGATGACACGACAGAGAATAACGCACCCGTGTTCACCGATGGCACCAGCGCGACGCGTTCCATCGCAGAAAATACGGACGCTGGCACAAACATCGGCGCGCCAGTAGCTGCTACAGATGCAGATGACGATACCCTAACCTACAGTATCGGTGGCACGGATGCAGCAGCATTCTCACTGGCAAGCACCACTGGGCAGCTGAAAACCGTCGCACCACTCGATTATGAAAATAAGGACTCTTATTCTGTTACAATCACCGTCACCGATGGCAGAGATGGTTATGATTCTATTGGCGTCACGATCAATATCAGCAACATTCACCCTGAAATTTCTGAACAAGGTGCTGTGAACAATGCACCTATGTTTGACGATGGTGAAAGCACTACGCGGTCGGTTGAAGAGGGCACTGCTACCGGTACAAATATCGGGGATGCCATTTCCGCAACAGATGCAGATACTTCAGATACACTCACATACACACTCAGCGGCACGGACGCAGCATCGTTCACCATTGTTAGCACAACCGGACAACTCCGCACAAGTGCAGCACTGGATTATGACACGAATAATTCGTATTCGGTGACGGTCACCGTCTATGATGGTGAGGGTGGCACAGATACGATCTCTGTCACGATCAATGTTACCGAAATAGGTGCAAACAACGCGCCAGTGTTTACCGATGGCGAAACAACTACACGGTCAGTTAATGAGGGGCAGAACAGAAAAACCGTAGTTGGTAGTCAAATTGCTGCAACTGATGCGGACGATGATACGCTCACCTATACAATCGTTATTGAACAGGGTTATTTAGTTTTAGGAGTTTTGGTTGTTTTTTATCACAATCGTTAATATTTTTGGATATGCAGATATAGCGTGATTTATCGTGCTATATCTGCTATACTTCACCTAAAAAATCTTACCTTTGAGGTGAAAAATGCCAGAGAAAAACTCTCGACACTTGTTAGATAGATTAGCAGAAATCCAAGACCCGCGCAACAATAAAGGAAAACGACACCCATTGAAATCAATCATCGGACTTAACATTATTGGTTTTATGACTGGACATAAAGGATATACATCCATCGCAACTTGGGCCCGAACCCAACCAGACCTCGCAAGAACACTCGGTTTTACACACAAGAAAACACCTTGTCCCGCAACAATACATAATGTTCTAAAAGATTTAGATGCTGATGCTGTTGAAAAGACATTTACAGACTGGGTAGAAGACGTTTGTCAAAGTCGACCTGATTTAGAAGGTTGTCTTGACGCAGTCGCTATAGACGGTAAAACGATGCGTGCCAGTAAGAAAAGTGGTGCGACAATAAGCCATTTACTCTCTGTTGTGTCTCATGAGTTAGGCGTCACACTTACACAAAAAGGTGTCAGTGATAAAACCAACGAAATACCGATCTCAACAGAGATCCTCAAAAACTTTGATGTGAGTGGTAAAGTCATCACAACAGACGCACTTTTGACACAGCGACCATTCTGCCACGCCATCATAGAGGGTAATGGAGACTATGTGCTCCCTGTCAAAAAGAACCAACCGGACCTTTACGATGAGATCCAAAAACTCTTTCAAGACGTTCCAGACACGCTTTCTGATAACACACCACATCCTAAATTGGGAGCCCCTATTTACACTCACGAGACTTCTGAAAAATCACATGGTAGAATAGAGACAAGGTGTTTGAAAGCAAGCACAAGTCTCAACGCATATCTGGATTGGCCAGGTATAGCACAAGTGTTCCAATATCGTTATACTTACAAAAATACGAAAACAGGAGAAGAAAAAACCAAAATCCATTATGGTATTACAAGTCTGACACCCGAAGAAACTTCTGCCCAACGTTTACTTGAGCTACGCCGTGGGCATTGGTCAATAGAGAACAAGTCGCATTGGATGCGTGATACACAACTTGGAGAAGACGCATCGTCTGTCCGATGCGGTGCTATTCCACAAATCATGGCTGCTTTGCGAAATACAGCATTAGCAGTGTTGCGATTTGCTGGGATAACGCGTATAGCAGATGAGATAAAATACTTAGCTTCAAAACCTAAACTCGCAGTTAACTTGATAACTGAGAGTTTTTAAAACTAAATAACCCTGGTTATTGAAGGTGCAAAGGGAACTGGTGATGAAGGTACTGACGTTGCAATAGATAATATTGACGGTTGGTTCACGATTGATAGTAACTCCGGACAGATCAGAACAAATTCACCCATAAGTCACGAATCGTGGAGTTCCTTCACTTTCACCGTTAAAGTGACTGATGGGAACGGTGGTAGTGACACGATCATTGTTACGGTTAATGTGAGAGATATCAACACCGCTTCCCCAGTGTTTACCGAGGGAGATTCTTCAACAAGGTCAATCCCAGAGAATACTGGTCCGAATGTCAACGTCGGTGCTCCTGTCACCGCCACGGATGCGGATGGTACGACATTATCATACACGATGAGACATTTAGATCTCGGTTTCTTTGATCCAGATGTTTTCACAATTGACAGTGCAACCGGGCAGATAAAGACGAAATTACCGCTGGATTTTGAAACAAAGCGATCCTATAGAGTGAGTGTAACTGTATGGGATGGTGATCATACCTTACCCCTTGTACGCACCGATAGAATTTTCATTAACATCAATATAAGCAATGTCAACGAAGCACCTATCATCAAGCAAGGCAGTTCTGCGACTTTCAGTGTGAATGAGAACACCGCTGCAGACACAAATATCGGTTCCCCTTTCACGGCATCCGATGAAGATGGCGATGACATATCTTGGTCACTTGATGGTACTGATAAGGATTCCTTTAATATTGATGAAAATACGGGGCAGGTTAAGACCAGTGATGCATTGGACTATGAGACAAAGAGATCCTATTCCATGAAAGTGGTTGCAAGTGATGGGAATAATGGAACAGATTCGCTTGATCTCACAATAACTCTGAATGACCTCTTTGAAAACCCACTGCTTGTGAATCGCACACCCCATATCGCATGGAAAATCATATCAGAAACTGGTGTGAGTAATGAGGCTGAAATAACAGAAGCTCATCTCGCAGCAATTCAAAGATTGTTAATTAATAGAACAAGCTTAAGTTCTCTTATGGAAGATGATTTTGATGGGTTATCAGGATTAACAAAACTTTTTTTATGGAACAATGAACTGACAAGTCTACCAGAAAACATATTTGATGGATTGTCAAATCTGGAACTCCTTGATCTGTCAAGTAACAGATTGACAAGTCTACCAGAAAACATATTTGATGGATTGTCAAATCTGGATCACCTTGAAATATATGGTAACGAACTGTCAAGCCTGTCAGCAGAGATATTTGATGGATTGTCCTCACTTAATTATTTAGACATGAGTTACATTGATGTGACAAGTCTACCGGATGGTATATTTATAGGGCTTACAGCGTTGGAGACCTTGGATCTTAATGGTAATGGAGTCAGAGATTCGGAGGGTAATAAAGACGTTCATATACCAGTAAGATTAGTAAAAGATGGCACTGGTGTGAAGGTGCAAATACCCATCGGTGCACCGTATGATGTGAGTGTTCCTGTTACGATTACAAATGGCAGTCTGAGTGATAGTGCAACGAGTATTACTGTCTCTGCTGGAACAGTGGAAAGCAGTACTGTAAGCGTAACACGGACGGTTGGCACGACTGAACCTGTTACCGCGAATATCGGTACATTTTCAAGCCTACCAAGCGGGCATTCAGGCTATAAGTTCGTAAATGGATTGGATTCAGCGGTAACCATCATACCAAGGAATGCCGCCAACGCTGCACCTATCTTCACTGATGGGACAGAGACGGCGCGAACCATCGCTGAAAATACCGCTGCGGATACCAACATCGGTACACCGATTGCCGCGACAGATGCAAATAGCGATACACTTACCTATACCCTAACTGGAACAGACGCTGCATCGTTTGATATTGTCAGCACGACCGGTCAGTTGAAAACAGAGGCTGCATTAGACTTTGAAACAAAGACCTTGTATACGGTAACCATTACTGTCTCTGATGGAAACGGTGGCTTAGATAGTATCACAGTTACTATAAATGTTACCGATATAACCGTAAACAACGTACCAACCTTCACCGATGGGGCAAATACAACACGTTCAGTTGAAGAGAATACGGCTGCAGGTACAAACATCGGAACTGCTGTTGCTGCAACGGATGCGGATGGGGATACATTGGCTTATACACTTACCGGCACAGATGCGTCTTCGTTCTCAATCGTCAGCACAACCGGTCAACTGCAAACGAGTGTTGCCCTTGACTATGAGACGAAGACATCCTATTCGGTCACCATAAAAGTTACAGCTGCAAATGAAGGTGGAAATGCCTCTATTGATGTCACCATCAACGTCACGAACATCGTTGAAGATACATTGCTTGTAGGTCGTACGCCTGCGGTGGTAAAAGGTATCTTAGATAAGGCAAATCTTGAGAGTGCCGATTCAATGACTGCAGAGATACTGAATGCACTTGATGGAACACTGGACTTAAGTGAAAAGAGTATCTCTTCCTTGAAGGAAGGTGATTTTGATGGATTATCGTCTGTTAAGCGCGTTGATTTGGATAATAATTCTTTGACAAGCCTACCGGATAATGTGTTCAAAGGGTTGACGGCAGTCACCTATATCGTCTTGAGTGCAAATCGCATATCAAGTATTTCGGAAGATGCTTTTGATGGATTATCCACATTAGAGGCACTCCGCCTCAGCTCTAATTCATTGTCAAGTTTAGACGTGAATGTGTTTGATGGGTTGTCCGCCTTGAAAGACCTCGGTTTAGGGGAAAATTCGCTGTCAAGTTTAGACGAGGACCTATTTGAGGACCTAACATCTCTTGAAATTCTACGTCTCTCTTATAACGAACTGACGACTCTACCGGAAGATATTTTTGATGGATTAACCTCGCTTAAGGAACTTAATCTGCCCAAAAATGAGTTGACGAGTTTGCCATCCGGGTTATTTGATGGATTGTCTTCTCTTAATAAGATTTACTTATACCTGAACAAACTAACAAGTCTACCTGATGGTTTGCTGGAAGGACTTACATCACTGACGAGATTTTGGGCTGAGGATAATACAACCGATCCGCTTAAATTCACGGTGAATCTTGTGTTGGATGGCAGTAGTGTGAAGGTGCAAATCCCTATCGGGGTACCGAAAGACGTTGATATACCAATTACTATCACGAACGGTAGTCTGAGTGGGGATGTGACCAGCATCCGGGTACTTAAAGGTTCAGTTGAAAGCGAAGCGGTCGCTGTGATACGCACTGCAGGTACAACAGGTGCAGTTACAGCAGATATCGGCACTTTACCGAATCTTACCAGTAACAAGAACATATTTGATGGGATTGCGCTTTCTAAAGCCTCCACAGGTCTACCGTTGACAGTATTTGCTGCTGGGGCTGCTCCTGCTCACCAGACACCAAATTCCACCGCATTACTCCCGAACTTCCCAAACCCGTTCAACCCTGAGACGTGGATACCTTATCAACTGGCAAATCCTGCAGATGTATCATTGACGATCTATAACATCCGTGGTGTTGTGGTGCGACAGATCGCGTTGAAACAGCAGCCTGCGGGGTTCTATACCACGCGTAGCCGCGCACTGCATTGGGATGGACGCAATGCGGTCGGTGAGAAAGTTGCGGGGGGTGTGTATTTCTATCATTTCAAGGCAGGCGAATATTCTGCCCTGCGGAAAATGTTGATTTTGAAGTAGTATTTTCACAGTGTAAGGCATGGCTTTTGTGTCCTGCCAAATAATATAATAGGACTTACGCATTTCCTCTAAACGTTCCCTTGATAAGGGGATTTAGGGTGTAATGAGTAAGTCCTGAATAAAATAAGTAAGGGGAATTGTATGAATCGTCAATGTATTTTACCTATAACTATAACGCTCTTGTTAATGATTGGATTGTCAGCTTATAGCGACATAACACCCGTATCAGACCGCACACCTGAAGTGCGTGACGCAATTGTCGCGGCAATATCAGATGTAGACAACGCAGCAGAGGTAACCGAAGCACATCTCGCTGCAATCACAACACTTGACCTACGCAACAAAGGCATTACCGAACTACAATCAGGCGATTTTTCGGGACTTACTGGACTTACCAATCTCAACCTATACAACAACGAACTGAGCAGCCTTCCAGATGGTATCTTTGAAGGGCTGGCTGCTTTGACAACCCTCCGTTTAGGGAGCAACACCGTTAATCCGATGCCGATAACAGTAGCCATTGAGAAAGTCGGAACAGATCAGATCAAGGCAGTTGCACCCACAGGCGCACCGTTTAGGATTGTAGTGCCAATTTCGGCAACCAACGGTAGTATTGCAGATAGTGCAACTTCGCTGACTATCGCCAAGGGTCGCGCAGAGAGCAGCACTGTCACCGTAACACGCACCGCTAACTCAACCGAAGCCGTAACAGCAGACATTGGAACACTGCCCAGTTTGCCAATAAATCATTACGGCTATGTGTTGAGTAAATCTGCTAATCTGCTACTGGAAGTTATCTCAGATATTAGCACAACAGAAGAAGAACAGACGACACCTACCCCACCCGTAGTAGAAGAAACAGAAACACCTGTACAAAACGCTGCCCCAACCTTTTCAGACGGTAGTTCAGCAGTCCGATCCATCGCAGAGAACACAGCATCAGATATGAACATCGGCACTCCCGTAGCAGCAACGGACGCAAACGAAGATACGCTCACCTATACACTTGATGGTATAGACGCAGCATCATTTGCTGTTGACAGTACGACAGGACAACTCAAGACAAAAGCAATTTTAGACTATGAAACAAAACGTATCTATACCCTCACAATCACTGCTTCTGATGGCAGTCTTACAGGCACAATCTCTGTCATTATTAGCGTCATAGATGTTGCAGAAACCACGATTGTCTCAAATACACTCTCTTTGAACGATCGCACGCCAGTTGTCCGCAATGCCATCGTCGCAGCGATCCCCGATGTTGATGACCCAAATGATGTTACCGAAACCCATCTCGCCACAATCACTTCTCTCAGTTTACTGAATGCCAATATAACAGAACTCAAAACAGGGGACTTTAGCGGACTATCCGCAGTCTCTAATCTCAACCTATACGGCAATATGTTAAGTAGTCTGCCGAATGGTATCTTTCAAGGGTTAACCGGATTATCAACGTTACGCTTAGGAGGCAATGCTGTTGATCCGATGCCGTTGACTGTGGCATTGCAGCAAGACAGCAATGGTGAGTTTAAGGCAGTGGTTCCCGTAGGGGCACCGTTTGATATTATGCTTCAAATTAACGGCAGCACCATAACAATCCCGAAAGGTAGCATTGCAAGTGAAACATTTATGTCGGCTGATATTCCCAATATAGATGGACTGCCAACACGACCAAAAACGCATTTCGGGTATATCCTCACCAAATCCGATGTGTGTAACCGTACACAGCAAGTGTCAGATACGATCACCGAGGTAGTACCACACATAACAGATTGTCGGAATGTAAGTGATGTGCATCTCGCAGCGATCACAAGCCTGGATCTTAGCGGTATGTCGATAGACTCGCTGATGTCAGGCGACTTCGCAAGATTATACACACTTCACACACTCAATTTGAGTAACAACCAGCTGACAAGTCTACCCGATAGTATTTTCAGTGGCTTGAAAACGCTGGATGAACTCAACCTGAGTGTCAATGCCGTTGACCCGTTGCCGCTTTCAGTCAGAGTGCAAAAGGTCGGTAACAATAGCATCAAAGTCGTTGTGCCGACAGGTGCACCTTTTGATATGCGTTTGCCTATCACTGTCGTGAACGGCAGTACGATCGGTAGTAGTATGCTGATTGTGCAAAAGGGTATGACGGAAAGCGATACACTTCTCGTAACACGCAACGATAATACATTATCTGCCGTTACCGTTGACCTTGGCACATTGCCGAACCTTCCATCGCTACATACAGGATATTCGCTTACGAAATCTAACACAGAACCGCTTGAGATTTTTAGTGAAAACAATGTTGCACCAGTGTTCACAGATGGAACAAGCACGACACGTACCATCGCAGAGAACTCTGTAGCTAACAGAAACATCGGTGCTGCTATAACAGCGACTGATGCGAATAACGACACATTGAGATATACACTCAGCGGCACAGATGCCGACTCGTTTAGTATAGTCAGCACAACTGGACAACTCCAAACAAAGTCCGATCTAGACTACGAAACGAAGACCACCTATTCGGTAAACATCACAGTCTCCGATGGCAGTTTGACCGATGCAATCGCTGTCACCATCAACGTAACAGATGTGTCGGAGAACCACGCACCTGTATTCACCGAGGGAGATTCTGCCACGCGTTCTATTTCTGAGAACACAGATGCTGGTACAAATATCGGTAGCCCTATCATCGCTACAGATGCGGATGATGACAGGCTTAACTATACGCTTAGTGGAACAGATGCCGTTGATTTTGAAATTGACAGAGGAACAGGACAACTCAAAGCAAAGTCCGATCTTGACTACGAAACGAAGACCACTTATTCAGTAACAGTTAATGTCTCCGATGGCAGTTTGACCGATATAATTTCTGTCACCATCAATATCACAAACATAGACGAAACACCGCCAAAACCGGTTATAGATGATGATATTGTCATTACACCAGATGATGATGATATTGTCATTACACCAGATGATGATACACCACCAATACAGAATACGCTACCCAACAACGCGCCTGTGTTCACCGATGGTGCCAGCACAACCCGGTCTGTTGAGGAAAACACAGGCTCAGGCGTAGACATCGGTTCAGCAATATCTGCTACTGACGAGGATAATGATACTTTGACCTACAGCCTTGATGGAACGGATGCATCCTCGTTCAGCATAGACAGCAGTTCCGGACAATTGCGGACAAGCGCACCGTTGGATTATGAGGACAAAACATCTTACTCGGTTACCGTCTCTGTGACTGATGGCGAAGGTGGTAGCGATTCAATCTCGGTCACCATCAACATCACGAATGTCGACGAATCACCCACGAATAACGCGCCTGTGTTCACCGATGGCAGTAGCACAACCCGGTCTGTTGAGGAAAACACCAGTTCAGGCGTAGAGATCGGTTCAGCCGTCTCTGCGACTGATGTAGATGACGATACACTAACATACACACTCAGCGGCACGGATGCATCCTCGTTCAGCATAGACAGCAGTTCTGGGCAGCTGCAGACAAGTACACAACTGAATTATGAAGAGAAAACATCTTATTCAGTGACCGTGTCTGTGACTGACGGCAATGGTGGTAACGATTCTATTGCTGTCACGATAAACGTCACAGATGTGAATGAAGCACCTGAATTCTCCGATGGTGATACCACAAACCGATCCATCGCAGAAAACACAACGGCGAATACAAACATCGGTTCTGCTGTTTCCGCGACTGATGTGGATGGCGATACGTTGACTTATACGCTCAGCGGCACTAATGCAACGGATTTCAATATTGAAAGCTCGACCGGGCAGCTGAAGACCAAATCTCCGTTAGACTATGAGCTCAATACCTCTTATTCCGTGACGATTACCGTTTCCGATGGTAATCTTGAGGATACAATCGTAGTCACTATCAATGTTACCAATTTAGACGAAACACCGTCAAACAATGCACCCGTGTTCTCCGATGGCAATAGCACTACGCGTTCCGTTGACGAAAATACGCCATCAGGCACAAATATCGGCTCAGCTGTCTCTGCAACTGATGCGGATAACAACACGCTAACTTATACGTTCAGCGGAGACGATGCCTCATCGTTTAGCATTGTTAGCACGACCGGGCAGCTAAAAACGAATGCTGCACTGAACCACGAAGAAAATGCGTCCTATTCTGTTACTGTCACCGTGAACGATGGCACACTTCAAGACACTATCACTGTCACAATCAACGTCAATGATGTGAACGATGCACCCGTGTATGCATCAAGTAGTGCGACGCGCTCTATTGATGAAAATACTGCTATAGGCACAAATATCGGTGCTGCGTTCACTGCAACGGATGAGGACAACGATACGTTGGCATACGCACTGAGTGGACCGAATGCTAGTTCTTTTGACATTGATAGCACCACAGGACAACTAAAAACGAAGACAGCCCTGGATTATGAGACAAAAACCTCCTATTCGGTGACTATTACTGTGACCGATGATGATGAGGATAATCCGCTCTCTGACTCTATATCGGTTACGGTCACTATCAATAATTTAGACGAGAACCGAGCACCTGTGTTCACCGAAGGCACAAGCACAACCCGCTCAATCGTTGAAAATACGGGTTCGGGTGTGAATATCGGTTCTGCTGTTTCTGCAACGGATATTGATAACGACACTTTGGAATACTCACTCGGTGGCACGGATGCAAGTTCGTTCCGTATTGATAGCACATCGGGGCAGCTACGAACAAGGACAGCACTAAATTACGAGGATGATTCCTCCTATTCTGTCACAATTACCGTTGACGATAACAACGGCGGTGAGGATACTATCAACGTGACGATAAACGTTACCGATAGGAATGATCCTCCTGTTTTCGTATCCAATAGTGTAACCCGTAGCGTTGTGGAAAACACGGCAGCAGACACAAACATTGGTTCTCCTATTACTGCCACAGATGAAGACAACGACACATTGGAATACTCCCTCGGCGGTGATGATGCAAGTGAATTTGACATTGTTAGCACGACAGGACAACTAAAAACAAAAGCGGCACTGGATTATGAGACAAAAGCCTCCTATTCAGTTATTGTCACTGCGAAAGATGGAGATAATGCCGATGACACTATCAACGTTACAATCAACGTCACGAATGTAGACGAAGTTCCCATAGTCGTTAATAACGCACCTACATTCACAGAAGGAAATAGCACCACGCGGTCTGTTGATGAAAATACAGGTTCGGGTGTGAATATCGGATCTGCTGTTTCTGCAACTGATGCGGATAACGACACTTTGGAATACTCCCTCGGTGGCGCGGATGCAAGTTCGTTCCGTATTGATAGCACATCGGGGCAGCTACGAACAAGGACAGCACTAAATTATGAGGATGATTCCTCCTATTCTGTTACAATTACCGTTGACGATAACAACGGCGGTGAGGATACTATCAACGTGACGATAAACGTTACCGATAGGAATGATCCCCCTGTTTTCGCATCCAATAGTGTAACCCGTAGCGTTGTGGAAAACACGGCAGCAGACACAAACATCGGTTCTCCTATTACTGCCACAGATGAAGACAACGACACATTGGAATACTCCCTCGGCGGTGATGATGCAAGTGAATTTGACATTGTTAGCACGACAGGACAACTAAAAACAAAAGCGGCACTGGATTATGAGACAAAAGCCTCCTATTCAGTTATTGTCACTGCGAAAGATGGAGATAATGCCGATGACACTATCAACGTTACAATCAACGTCACGAATGTAGACGAAGTTCCCATAGTCGTTAATAACGCACCTACATTCACAGAAGGAAATAGCACCACGCGGTCTGTTGATGAAAACACGAATTCTGGAGTGAATATCGGTAGTCCAATTGCTGCGACAGATGACGATAACAATAATTTGACATACACACTCCATGGTACGGATGCTTCTATTTTCAGTATTGTCAGGACATCAGGGCAGTTGAAAACGAATACTGCGCTGAATTACGAAATGAAGGATACCTATTCCGTTACAATCACTGTCAATGATGGAAATGGTGGTGAAGATACAATATCGGTCACTATCAATGTCAACGATGTCAGCGAACCGCCTGTATTCACGGATAGTTTCCCAGCGTCGCGTTCTATCGCTGAAAATACGGGTGCTGGTGAAAATGTTGGCGCACCGATCGCCGCTACCGATGACGATGGGGATTCCATCCGATATAGACATGCTGGATTGGATCAGGACTCGTTTGATATTGTGAGAAGCACAGGACAGTTGAAAACAAAAGCCCCACTGGATCATGAAACGAAGGATACATATAGAGTATTAGTGTGGGCGGATACAAACGATAAGAGCACTCCGATGAATGTCATTATCAGCATCACCGATGTAAATGAAGCACCTGTGTTTGACGATGGCGATAGCATCACGTTGTCTGTTGATGAGAATACCGCTACAAACACAAATTTAGGTGCCCCTGTGACCGCGACAGATGAAGATGATGACGATACCCTTACTTACACGCTTAGTGGCACGGATGCTGCCTCCTTTGGTATTGATAGCACCACCGGACAACTGAAAACGAGTGCTGCACTCAATCACGAAACGAAGGACTCCTACTCCGTGACTATCACCGTAACTGATGGTGACACAGATGATCCACTATCCGACAGTATTACTGTCAATATTCAAGTGAGAGATGTTCTGGAAAATAACCTGCTCACCAATCGCACGGAAAAGATTGCAAGAGAAATAATCAATGTCACTGGACAGACGCATGAGACTGATATTACCGCTGAACATCTCGCAGCGATTGAGGAACTGTACCTAGATTCAAAACAGATAAGTTCGCTCAAAAATGGAGATTTTTCTGGGTTGACAGGTCTTGTCAACTTATACTTAGGACATAATGAAATAACCAGTTTTCCTGAAGATGTGTTTGATGGACTTTCGAATTTAACAGTGCTTTTTATTGATAACAATCCTTTTACCAGCTTGCCTGAAAATATATTTGATGGATTATCCTCTCTTGAAAAATTGTGGATAGAAAGTTCAGAAATAACGAGTTTCCCAGCAGGTCTGTTTGATGGATTGTCGTCTCTAACATACCTTGTTGCTGGACGTTCACTTCATACAGGTCTGCCTGACGGTATTTTTGAAGGTTTAACTTCTTTGATGGTTGTACAGGTGCATAGTAATTTGACAGACTCAGAGGGTCAATTTATAGATTGGTTTGATCTGACTGTGGAATTAGAGCTGGTTGAATCGGGGAAAATAAAAGCGTCTATCCGCACGGGGGCACCGTTCAGTATTGAAGTGCCACTTACCGTCACGAATGGGAGTCTCGGTGATGGTGCCACCAGCATCACAATTCCTACTGGTAGCATCGAAAGCAGTGAATTGACGGTGACACGCACCGCTGGTACAACTGCGGCAGTTACGGTAGGTATGGGTGATTTACCTGACATACCGGGACACGGACCTCATACGGGATACAATCTGGTAAAACCGACGAACCTGCCCTTGACGGTGATTGATGCAGGGGCTGCTCCTGCTTACCAGAAACCAAATTCAACTGCACTGTTCCCTAACTTTCCCAACCCGTTCAATCCTGAGACGTGGATACCTTATCAACTTGCAAAACCTGCAGATGTGTCTTTGACGATCTCTGACATCAGAGGTGTTGTTGTGCGGACGTTGACGTTGGGACATGTGCCTACGGGTGTGTATACCACTCGTAGCCGTGCTATCCATTGGGATGGTCGGAATGTGTTTGGTGAAAAGGTTGCTGGTGGCATGTATTTCTATGTTCTAAAAGCAGGGGATTATTCTGCCACGCGGAAAATGTTGATTGTGAAGTAATTTGAAAACGCTTATCAAGGTTTTGTATACGATATCCGAGACGTATCTGCCAAAACAGTGTGCAGAGATGAATGTCAGTCTTTTCACTATATTGCGCAAGATCTTCCGCATTCTATCGTTTACTTGCAGTGCCCAATGATATACTTTCTTGATATTTTCTGATACGCTGGACTGAATGAGATGCACAATATTCGCAGATGTATTTTAGACGGAATTATCTTTTGATAAGGAGTTATCAAAACCTATTTCATCTATAAAACAAGCATATTCTATTCCAACCACTAATCTCATTACTTAGTTAACACTTATCTTCTGTGAGACACTCTCATGCGTGTGTAATAATGTGTGAGGTTTCTCTTGTGTGAGGGGTTTTCAACCCCTCACACAAGAGAAAATGCCAACACTTTTTTCTTATAGTGAAATATACAATTAAGTTTACACGTTTTCTGTAGGAGCGATCTCCGAATCGCGACTGAACGCCTTGATTGTCGGGAATCGGAGTTCCCTCCTACACCTGAAAGTGTAAAAATAATTCTAAAATCCACTATAAATTGACGCTTATGGGTGTCGCAAATTTTTCGCACAGAGTAGTCGGTTCGCAAAGTTTCTACAATTCCTCGTTTTTCTGCTGGAGCCAACTCAGCAAGGTTGAGACTTTTTTTGGATGTCCAAAGCAAGGGTCAACTTATCAACGAGTTGCTCAAGTTGAACAATCATCTGTTGAGACACGTGGGTCTGTTTATCAATAGGTTCAAAGAGGGTTGCTGCATTTTCAAGAAGTTGGCGTTTCCACTTTGAGAGTTGAACATCGCTGAGATTATGTTTACGACACAGTTCCGCTTGTGAACTTTGACCGCTAAGTGCCTCAATCACAACTTCAGCTTTAAATTCGGGTGTGAATCTTCTTCGTTTGGTCTCCATCGGATTCTCCTTTTAGTTTAGATTGATATTATATCACAATCTTATATTAGAACTTGTAGCGAGTAAGAGCTAAGAATTCAAAGTAAATGGAGATCTGAAGCAGTAAGAAAAGGATACAAATAATCTCTCTTTCTTTCCCAATTGACCACATCCTTATGTTTTACTCACTATGACTTCTTAGACAGTGTTCTGAATTTCCGATGGCTACAGTTCTAACTATAACTGAATTTGGGTCTAAAAAATGGATGGCACTTCATTAGTTAGACTATCGTAACATTGTTGTGTTAATATCTTGATTTTAATTTTCCCCACCGTGTAGTGAATCTATTTTTGGCAGAGATAAGACCTTTCAATCGGGTTGTAGTGAGCGTTTGACACAGTCCAGCAAAAGACACATCTTCAATTTGGTAGTAATACGCAATATTTGGTTTAGCAGTTGTGTCTGTCCATGTATATTCGTTGCGTTTGCCTGTAGTGCCAGCACCTTGGATAAGTTTCGGATTGACTTGTACAAACGGACCCTGTTTACATTGACTTCGCAGGATGTTGAAACCCGCATTTTCAAGTTCTGATTCAGTAATCCAACTTATCGTAATTTGCCCATCTTTATTCAATTGAGGACGAAACGAAGATAGTGTAACAGGTAAAATTCCTTCTTCTTCATTCCTATAACCCGGATTTCCTATATCAGTATATCTTCCGTAATAATATTGAATTCTATCTTCAACCAGACCTTTTACTTTTTCAGCCGGAAACCATCCAAATCCTTTTATGCTTAAGGTAAAATTATATTTTTTTGATCGAACGGATTTCAGTCTTCTAATCAAAGAAATTCTTTTTTTCCGAACAACCACAGGTATGTCCCAAACAATCTCGTTTTCTTTGTTTAGGTTACCAATACGATCTATAGGATTACCTTCTACATCTTGTAATTCCAATACAAACCCCTCGTAATTCCAGAAGTTCTTTGGTGTTGATTGTAAAGCAAAAGTTTTCTCTGCTAAACCTTTAGAAATTCTATCTCTGGAATTCGGAATTGCAAAACTTACTACTAATATTGTTCCTTTACCTTTGATTGTAAAAGAAGATTCTGAAATAACCTGAGATTCTAATATATTAATTGTATTTGAATCATCTAAATATCTCCCGACAAGTTTCCATCCATTAATATTAATTTCTTGATCCGTAGTATTATATAATTCGATCCATTGAGGATATCTATTTAACTGTGCTAACATCAATTCACTAAATACTACTTTACCAACACCTTCCTTTTCATAATCAAAAGGAATTATAGTGTAATTTGGTGCAGGTTGTGGATCTGAGTCTAATGGTTGTAGTTCCTGTTGTTGCTGTGGAATATCCGTATCAGGATCATCTGCTGGTGGTTCTTGTTCTTGCTGTGGAATCTGTTCTTCCTGTTGAGGTTGTTCTTGCTGTTCTTGTTCTTGTTCTTGTTGCTGTGGAGTCTGTTCTTCCTGTTGGGGTGGCAGCTCTTGTTGTTCTTGTTGTTCTTGTTGTTCTTGTTGCTCCTGTTGTTGAGGTGGTACATCTGTATCAGATCCATCTACTATCGGCTCCTGCTGGGATGGTTGTTCTTGTAATGATGGCAGGGGAGTAGGTCCTTCTGTAACCGTTACCCTAAAAGTTTCCGAGCTCGCATCTTGCATAATTACAATAACAAGGTATGTACCTGTGACAGATCCAGTTGTGAAAGTTGCCGAGGCTCTGCCATCGGCATCAGTTTTCGTGTAAAAGTCTGCGCCAAAATCGCCGCTTCCACTTAAGCCGCTTCCACTTAAAATATAAAACCTGATATCGTTTCCTGAGAGTTTGTTGTTATTTCTATCATACGCTTCTACGACAAACGGTTGAAGCCTTGTGTTGGTGTTTGCTGTTTGATGATCGCCTGATACCTTTTTTATGAATTTGATATAGAATATTACATTTGCACCTCTATCTTTGAGTATTGGAATGTAGGTGTTCAGGGATGTGTCATCAAGCGGGTTTTCTTCCAAGTTAATATAAACATCATCTGTCAACTCAGTGTGATTGACTAAAGATTCAATATTGCTAATTTGGTTGAAATCAAAATGTAGTGCATACGTTGAACTTAGGTCTGGCAACCCATCCAGACTTGTAAGATTGTTGTGTTCAAGGTGTAGACTCTGTAAAGCAGCTATGTTGGAAAGTGCTGAAATGTCTGATATCTGGTTGTTAGCAAGGTGTAGATGTTCCAAACGGGTTAATTTAGATAAAGGTGTAAGATCTGATATTACGTTGCCATCAAGGTACACAGTTTGTAAGTTCGTAGCATATTCAAGTCCCGTCAAATCTCTAATATCCATATCATTTCCAAAAAGGAAGGTGAAATCATCATTCCTCATTTCTGCTTCGGTAATTATATTTCCAGGTTTCTTTGCAAGTGCTTGTTCCACTGCAACGCGAAGTCCGGGATCCGGAATGTTAACGGGTTGTGCCATTGTTTCAGATAAAAAAGATAATAAGATGAGTAGATAAACCGGAAAAGTAAAAGAAAAACGAATTGATTGTTTTTGCATTAATTGACTCACCGACAACAGAAAAATAGGGTATTACCTAATTAACAATAACCTCCGAAGGTAGGTGCGTATTGAAACCGAGTTTACTGGCTACTTTTAGCTGAAAACCGATTGCTATTTCGCTATCAATATCTTCCACTGATATGTGTAATCGCCTGCCTTCAGTTCATAGAAATAAACACCATTTGCCACGCGTTCACTGACAGCACTCCGACCATCCCAATGCGCCTCGCACGGTTAGGATCCGTAAAGAATCCAGCCTTTGCTGACCAAAGCCTTGTTGACACACAACGTTTCCACTAATATCGTAGATCGTGATAGAAACATTAGTCGGTGATGCAAGTTGATAAGATATCTTATGGGAAAACCACGCATCCTATCCGGACGGCATTCTGCCAAAACTATGCATTAATATAAATCCCTAACAAAATTAAATTTCAATATTTTTGATCAAAAACATTTGAAATTAAAACAATATTAGACTATTATAATAATTAATGCAAATTAAATATTATAGACTACTATTTATTGCTTCTTATAGATTATCAATGGAAGGATGTTATTTTTGAAATTATCTATATTAACTATTCTATTGTGTGCCTTGACAATTCTTAGCACAGCAGGAAATATAAGTATAACGCCCGTAGCATCCCGCACAGTGCAAGTGCGCGATGCAATCGTTAATGCGATACCGAATGTGAATACTTCAGCCGATGTTACCACAGCGCAGCTTGCCACCATTACCTCACTTGATTTACGCGGTAAAGGTATCACTGCGCTCCAATCAGGTGACTTTTCCGGGCTCACTTCACTTACGAACCTTAATTTATATAACAACGAACTGAGTAGTCTTCCAGATGGCATCTTTGAAGGACTGACTGCTCTGACAGCGCTCCGTTTAGGGAAGAACAAGGTTACTCCCTTACCCTTTACTGTGTCTCTTGAAAAAGTCGGAGATGGACAATTCAAGTCAGTCGTCCCCACAGGTGCGCCGTTTGACATCGTGGTGCCGATTACTGCCACAAACGGCAGCATCAGCAGCGGGACAACCTCAGTCACGATCATCAAAGGTAGCACAACAAGCACTAGCCTGACCGTTACACGCACCGCTGGCACAACTGCCGTGGTATCCGTTGATATCGGTACACTCCCCACTCTGCCCATTAATCATTACGGTTATATGTTATCCAAATCTGATACTTTACCGGTGGAAGTTATTTCACGATTAGAAAACCCTCCCACAGAAGAAACACCAGACACAACAGAAACAGACGATAGCCCCGCACCAAACACCGCACCGATATTTGTTGACGGTACTATCACGGTCCGATCAATTGCAGAGAATACGGCTGCGGATGTGGATATTGGCACTGCAGTGGGTGCAACGGATGTAGATGAGGATGCACTTACTTATACGCTGAGGGGCACTGATATGTCATCATTTACCATTGATAGCAGTTCGGGACAACTGAAAACAAAATCAGCGTTAGACTATGAAACGAAACGAATATATACGGTAACAATCACTGCTTCTGATGGTAATCTAATTGCCACAATCTCTGTCATTATTAGCGTTATAGATGTTGCAGAGATGGCTTTAACGACGACATTCCTGACTGTAAGTAACCGCACACCAGCAGTCCGTGATGCGATCGTTACCGCTGTGCCGGGTATCAGCACAGCAGAAAATATAACTGTCGCACACCTTGCATCTATTACCTCACTTGATTTACGCGGTAAAGGTATCACTGTACTCCAATCAGGCGACTTTTCCGGGCTCACTTCACTTACGAACCTTAATTTATATGGCAACATGCTCAGCCGATTACCGATAGGTGTGTTTGAAGGATTGACTGTTCTGACAAGCCTCCGATTAGGCGGAAACCTCGTTGACCCGATGCCGTTGATAGTGTCGTTGCAGCGGATCGGGATAGGTAGATTCAGAGCACTCATCCATACAGGGGCACCATTTGATGTCGTGCTGCTTATAAACAATGCGGATACAACAACGATCACAATTCCAAAAGGTAGTGTCCAAAGTCCTGTCTTTACATCAACATCGGCAAATGTGAGTATAGGTGCATTACCCTCACTCCCCGCAAATCATTACGGGTATATCCTTGCGAAATCCACTGCCTGCAACCGCACGTCTCAAGTAAGCGATGGTATTGTAGCAGCACTTTCAGATATAACTGACTGCCGAAACGTTACTGATGTTGACCTCGCCTCCATTACATCACTTAATTTGTCAAATGCATCTATCACATCGCTTGAGGCGGGCGATTTTGAAGGCATGTTATTACTCACAACGCTTGACCTGAGCAATAACCAGTTGACCGAACTCCCCGATCACATTTTTGAGGGTTTGTTGTCATTGACACATCTTAATCTGAGCGGAAACGCGGCAGCACCTCTCTTGATACCTTATTCTTTAGAAAAGGTCGGCAGTAATCAATTCAAGGTAGTAGTGCCGACAGGCACACCGTTTAACATACAGATGCCGATCAGTGTGACAAATGGCAGTGTTGCGGGTGACGTGAATGCTATCACACTTCCTGTCGGTACTATTCAGAGCATGCCATTTGCTGTTACTCGGACACCTAACACGATGGGTGCTGTTATGGTAGGCTTCGGAACGTTACCTAATCTACCAGCATCACATAGTGGTTATGCGCTTGCTAAATCTAATACGTTAGAGATGTCCGGTGCTATTAATGTTGCCCCTGTGTTTACAGAAGGTACGACAACCATACGAAGTATTGCAGAGAACACGGCTGTAGGCACAAACATCGGTAATACCATCAGTGCGACAGATGCCAACAACGATACTTTGACATATAGTTTGAGTGGGTCGGATGCAGCAGCGTTTGATATTGATAAATTAACTGGTCAATTGAAAACTAAGACTGCACTTGACTATGAAACGAAGAATTCCTATTCCGTAACAATCACCGTGAGTGATGGAACACTCACAGATACGATAGATGTCACCATCAACATCACAGATGTTGATGAGAACCGCGCCCCGGTCTTCACAGAAGGAGGCACCACGACACGCACCATTTCAGAAAACACCGATGCAGGTGTCAACATCGGTAATCCTGTGAGTGCAACAGACCTTGATAAAGACACGCTCATCTACTCGCTTGTGGGAAATGCCGCAGCATTTGACATTGTTAGCACAACAGGACAGTTGAAAACAAAGGCTGCGCTTGATTATGAAACCCGAACCTCTTATTCAGTGTCGGTCAGTGTTACTGATGGAAAACTGACCGACACAATAGCCGTTACAATCAACATCACAGACGTAGACGAAACACCATTGAAAGCGGATGAGGTCGTCGTTCTACTTGATGAAGACGAAGATGATATTGTCGTAACCACTGATGACGATAAAGAGGAAACACCGACACCAAATAATGCACCTGTCTTCACAGATGGGAACAGCACCATGCGCTCTATAGCGGAAAATAGGGTTAGCGGAATGGATATTGGTAGTGCAGTATCTGCGACGGATGCGGATGGCGATACGTTAGCCTATACCTTCGGTGGAACAGATGCAAGTTCATTTACGATTGATAGCAGTTCAGGGCAATTGAGAACCGGGGAAGCATTGGATTTTGAAACGAAAAACGCTTATTCCGTTACTATTACCGTTTCTGATGGGAATGGTGGTAGCGATAGCATAAGTGTCACCATTAACGTCACGGATGTAGATGAAGCACTGCCAAATAACGATCCTGTATTTACAGCGGGTGATAGAGTCAGCCGTTCTGTAGATGAGAATACCGGCTCAGGTGTGAACATCGGTGACCCAGTTTCTGCAACTGATGCGGATGATGATATACTCAGCTATAGTCTCGGTGGAACGGATTTCAGTTCATTTACGATTGATAGCAGTTCAGGCCAGTTGCGCACCTACGCATCGCTGGATTATGAGACCAAATCCACTTATTCAGTGACAATAAGTGTTTCTGATGGTAAGGGTGGTAGCGATTCGATCTTGGTTGCCATCAACATTACCAATGTAGACGAAACAGTGCCAAACAGTGCGCCTGTGTTCGCATTGGACAGTACCACGCGTTCAGTTGCGGAAAATACGGCGGCAAATACAAACATTGGTGCTGCTATCACCGCAACAGATGACGACAACGATAGCTTGACTTACGGTCTTAACGGGACAGACGCGGCTTCTTTTAGTATTGATGTCAACACTGGACAACTGAAAACAAAGATAGACCTCAATCACGAAACAAAAGACTCCTATTTGGTAACCGTATCGGTTTCTGATGGCAAAGGTGGTACAGACAGCATTAGTGTCACGATTAATGTGTCAGATGTAAACGAATCCCCTGAGTTTACGGATGGTGCTACCACAACACGCGCCATTGCAGAGAACGCCGGGGCAGGTGCCAACATCGGAATTGCTGTATCTGCAACCGATCCTGATGATGGGGAAACGCTCACCTACACGCTGGGCGTAACAGACGGTGCAGCTTTTGATATTGGTAATACGACTGGTCAGTTAAAAACGAAAGCAGCCCTTGATTACGAAACCAAAAACTCTTATTCAGTTATCATGATTGTATCTGATGGAACACTTTCAGATACAATCATGGTAACAATTAACGTCACAAACTTGGACGAAACACCCTCCAACAATCCACCTGTTTTTACGGATGGGAATAGCACGATCCGCACGGTAGCAGAAAATACAGTGGCTGGCACAAATATCGGCACCCCTATTTCTGCAACCGATGTGGATAATAACACACTCACTTATCTACTGAGTGGGGATGATGCCTCATCGTTTGGCATTGTTAGCACGACAGGGCAACTCCAAACCAGGGCATCACTCAACCACGAAATCAAAGACGAGTATGAGGTCATGGTCACCGTTTCTGATGGCAGCACTACCGATACTATCATGGTGACGATTAGCGTCACAGATGTCAACGAATCCCCCGTTTTTGTAAATGACAGCATAACACGATCTGTCGCAGAAAACACAGCTGCGAATACTAACATCGGCAGTGCCATTACCGCTACCGACCCCGATGGCAATAATTTGACGTATACACTCGGTGGTACCGATGCAACGTCGTTTAATATTGATGAGGACACAGGCCAACTGAAAACAAAGGCAGCACTGGACTATGAAACCAAAAGAGTATATTCCGTCACTATCACTGCCAAAGACGAAGACAACCTCAGCGAAAGTATCAACGTAACCATCAATATCACAGATGTAGACGAGAACCGGGCACCTGTGTTTACAGAAGGAGACAGCACCGCACGTTCTGTCGCAGAAAATACGGGGAGTGGTGTAAATATCGGCACACCTGTGTCCGCAACTGATGCGGATGGTGATACGCTTGAATATACGTTAAGTGGCACTGATGCGGCATCCTTTGATATTGATAGCATAACAGGGCAGCTCCGCACAAAGGCTGCGTTGGATTATGAAACGAAAGACACATATTCCGTAATAATAACTGCCTCTGACAGCAAACTTTCAGACACTATCACGGTAACGATTAATGTGACGAATGTTGATGAGAACCGTCCACCTGTGTTTTTGAGTGAAAGCACAACGCGTTCCGTTGCTGAAAATACAAGCTCTGGTATGGACATTGGCAGTGCCGTTTCGGCAAATGACCCCGATGGTGATGATTTGACATACACGCTCAGTGGCACAGATGCAACGTCGTTTGATATTGATGAGGACACAGGCCAACTCAAAACAAAGGCAGCACTGGACTATGAAACCAAAAGGTCATACGCCGTCACCATCACTGCCAAAGACGAAGACAATCTCAGCGATAGTATCAATGTAACCATTAATGTTACTAATGTAGACGAGAACCGGGCACCTGTATTTACAGAAGGTAGCAGCACGACACGTTCTGTCGCAGAAAATACGGGGAGTGGTGTAAATATCGGCACACCTGTGTCCGCAACTGATGATGATCAAGATACACTTACTTACACACTCGGTGGTACTGATGTAGACTCCTTTGATATTGACACTGCCACAGCACAACTGAAAACAAAGAACGCATTAGATTATGAGATAAAGTCATCTTATTCACTCACTATTACAGCAATGGATGGAAATAGCGGAGAAGATACCATTGATGTTACCATCAATGTCACCGATGCAAACGATCCACCCATTTTTACAGATGGAGATAGCACCACACGTTCAATTGCAGAGAACACACCACGAAATAAAATTATCGGTGATAGGGTGGTAGCAACGGATGTAGATGGTGACAAAGTGACCTACAGTCTCAGTGGCACAGATATGAACTCGTTTGGGATCAGACCAAACATCGGACGATTGGTAACCAAGGCATCGCTTGACTTTGAAACAAAAAGCACGTACGAGGTGACTGTCACCGCATCCGATAGCAATGGTGGCATTGACACGATTGATGTGGCTATCCATGTCATTGATGTCAATGATGCCCCAGTGTTTACAGATGGAGATAGCACCACACGTTCTGTCGCAGAAAATACTACGGCGGATACTGATATTGGTACACCTGTGTCCGCAACCGATGATGATCAAGATACGCTTACTTACATACTCGGTGGCACCGATGCAGCATCGTTTGATATCGTTAGCACAACAGGACAACTGAAAACAAAGAACGCTTTAGATCATGAGACAAAGTCGTCTTATACGATCACTATCACCGTTGACGATCAAAACGGAGGTGAAGATACCATCAACGTCACGGTCAACATCACCGATGTAACAGAATCCTTGCTTGAAGGGCGTACCGGTGCGGTACGTTCGGCTATATTAAGTAAATTGTCCGGTGTAGATGCCGATGACGTTACAGCAGAACACCTCGCATCAATTACCGAAATCGTTATTTCAACGCAATCACCTAAACTTGGGGATTTTGATGGACTCGCAGGTTTGGTAAGGTTGTATATCGGACATAATCTGATACGTTCATTGCCGGCGGGTATTTTTGATGATCTCGTTAACCTGGAATATATTGGTCTGGGCCTCAATCTGTTTGAAACATTGCCGGGAGGTTTATTTGATAATAATACAAAACTGAAGACTATCCTTTTGGATATTGGCGAGTTAAGATCGCTGCCGGGAGGTTTATTTGATAATAATACAGAGTTGACAAAGATTGATCTACACGATAACAAATTGTCATCATTACCGACAGGGTTCTTCAACAATAACACAGAACTGGTAACTCTCGATCTCAGTAGGAATCAGATACATTCATTACCAACAGGATTTTTTGACAATAATACCAAACTGGAAAACCTACACCTTAATAGAAATGGGTTGCATTCATTGCCAAGCGGTATTTTTGATAAGCTTACTAAGCCGACATCCCTCAATCTTGATAGCAACAACTTAGAATCGCTGCCTGCTGGTGTATTCGACACTCTCACGTTACTGAATACACTTGAACTCCGAGATAATAAGTTGACTACGTTACCAAACAACATTTTTGATAAAAACACGGCACTGACACATCTATATCTGCAAAGGAACGAATTGACTTCGTTGCCAAGCGGTGTTTTTGACAAGCTCACTAATCTAACCAGACTGGATCTGAACAATAATGAATTGTCATCGTTTCCCACGGGTATCTTTGACAAACTGACTAACCTGACATTTCTCAAAATGTATGACAATGATTTTACTTCGTTGCCAAGTAGCATCTTTGACAAACTTATAAACCTGACAAGGCTTGATTTACGACAAAACGGGTTGACTTCGTTGCCGGACAATATATTTAAGGGACTCACAGAATTGAGCGAGGTGAAATTGGAATCTAATGCGGTGGACCCACTATCAGTGACTGTTTCTCTGGTTAAGGTAGAATCAGGTAAGTTCAAGACAACAGTTCATACCGGCGCACCATTTGATATAAACTTACCTATTACCGTTGTAAATGGAAGTCTCAGCGGTGGAACGACAAGTATTTCTATTTCCACCGGTAGCATTGAAAGTAATACATATACGGTGACACGCACTACTGGCACAACGGGTGCTGTTACTGTGAATATTGGAACATTGCCAACAATACCCAGTGATCATTCCGGATATGCCCTAGTTAAACCCACAACAGGTTTGCCGTTAATAGTCATTGATGAAAATGTGGTGAATACAAAAGGCGCAAATATAGACGAAACGCCAATCAATCCGCCACTCAACGGGCGCACACAACAGGTGCAGGATGCGATTGTTGCCGCTATTGATGGGATAGATTCTGCTGACGATGTGACAGCAGAACACCTCGCAGCAATTACATCATTGTATCTAGATCAAAATTCGATCACCTCGCTAAAATCTGGTGATTTTGATGGACTAAGTGCTTTGTCAACTCTCACTCTGTCCGGCACGGGTTTGACCGCATTGCCTTCTGGTATTTTTGACAATAACACAGCACTGGAAACGCTCAATCTGTTCAACAACGATTTGACCTCATTGCCTTCCGGTATTTTTGACAATAACACAGCACTGACAAGTATGCATCTGAACAATAATGCTTTGACCTCATTACCATCAGGTATTTTTGACAATAATACAGCACTGAATACGATCCGTCTGCACCTAAACGATTTGACCTCATTGCCGTCAGGTATCTTTGACAATAATACAGCACTGAATACGATCAATCTGTCCAGCAACGGCACGGGTTTGGCGTCATTGCCCTCAGGTATTTTTGACAATAACACAGCACTGAAAACGATCAATCTGCACGACAACGGTTTGACCTCATTGCCTTCAGGTGTCTTTGACAATAACACAACAGTGACAACGATCTATTTGTACGACAATGCTTTGACCTCGTTGCCTTCCGGTATTTTTGACAATAATACAGCACTGAAAACGATCTATTTAGCCGAGAATTCTTTGACCTCATTATCTTCAGATGTCTTTGACAATAACACAGCAGTGACACGTATTGAGTTGTCCGGTAATTCTTTGACTTCATTGCCTTCAGGTGTCTTTGACAACAACACAGCAGTGACAACGATCCATCTGTACAATAATGCTTTGACCTCGTTGCCTTCCGGTATTTTTGACAATAACACAGCACTGAAAACGCTCTATCTGCAAATAAACGGTTTGACCTCATTGCCTTCCGGTATTTTTGACAATAACACAACACTGAAAACGCTCTATCTGCAAAACAACGAAATTAGCGATGTCTCGGAACTTGAACATTTGACATCTCTAACGGATTTACAGATTGGTGGAAATCTAATTTCAGATTACGGGCCGCTTCGTAGACTCAGGGCAGCGAATCCTGATATTAAGTTTGATATTGATATTGATAACAATCCTCCTGTCTTTACAGATGGCAGCAGTACTACCCGCTCCGTATCTGAGAATACTACTGCAGGACAAAACATCGGCAGCGCCGTTACTGCCACAGATACGGACACCGAGAATACGCTTACCTATACGCTCGGTGGAACTGATGCATCATCATTCGATATTGTCAGCACATCGGGGCAGCTGCAAACAAAGGCAGCTCTGGACTATGAAACAAAGTCGTCGTATACGGTCACCGTTTCTGTCTCTGATGGCAATGGTGGCATAGATAGGATCACTGTCACCATCAACGTCACGAATGTAGCGGAAATAAGGACACCGGTCAATGAACGCACACAGCAGGTGCAAGATAGTATTGTTGATGCGATAGAAGGCGTTGATAATGCTGATGATGTAACCATCACACACATCACATCAATTACCTCACTTGATCTGTCTAATGAATTAATTAGATCCATATCAGCCGGTGATTTTGACGATCTTACAGCACTGACAACATTGAATCTGAGCAGTAATTCTTTGAGTTCTTTACCGTCGGGTATTTTTGACGATCTCACGGCACTGACAACACTCGACCTCAGTAGTAATTCTTTGAGTTCATTGCCTTCCGATATATTTGAGAAACTTACAAAATTAACAACACTTGACCTATACGAAAATTCCTTAAGCACATTGCCATCAGGTCTCTTTAAAGGACTGACCGCGCTGTCATCACTGTTTATTGAAGATAACACCGTTGATCCGCTACTGATCATGGTATCATTGGAAAAAGTTATTGATGGTCAGTTCAAGGCGGTTTGTCCTATTTGCGCACCATTTGATATTGAGGTACCGCTGACTGCCACGAACGGAACTATCAGCGACAATGCAACGAGTGTCACTATTTCCACTGGGACGGTGGAGAGTGGGGTGGTCGCTATCACACGCACCGCTGGCACAACTGCTGCTGTCACCGTTGACATTGGCACTTTACCATCATTGCCAGCATTACACGACGGGTACACACTTGTTAGAACTTCGTCAGATTTGCCGTTGACGGTAATCGACGCTATCCCCGAATCACCGAGACAGTTTACACCAGACAAAACCGCACTGCTGGCGAACTATCCCAATCCGTTCAACCCTGAAACGTGGATACCGTTTCAACTTGCTAAGTCTGTTGATGTCACGCTGACGATTTACGATGTCCGTGGTGTTGTGGTGCGTAAGATGTCGTTAGGGTATAAACTTTCTGGCGTATATACGAACCGTCGTCGTGCTATCCACTGGGATGGTCGAAATATGCATGGTGAAAAAGTTGCAGGTGGTGTCTATTTTTATCACTTCAAAGCAGGAAATTATAGTGCTTTGCGTAAGATGTTGATTTTGAAATAGGCGTGTCTGAATCGCGGATTACACGGAGGTTCGCGGATAAGACCTCTTAGTAGGAGCGACCTCCTGGTCGCGACCGTGTTTATACAATACGCCTGAACAGTCGCGACCGGGAGGTCGCTCCTACCGACGGGGGTGTTGTTTGTCTGAACCGGGATTTTCAGGATTTACCTCATTGTAATCAGTCCATCCTGTGAATCCTTGTTCAGACAGAATCGCGGATTACACGGATTGCGCGGAGGTTCGCGGATAAGACCTCTTGGTAGGTGCGACCTCCTGGTCGCGACCGTGTTTATACAATACGCCTGAACAGTCGCGACCGGGAGGTCGCTCCTACCGACGGGGGTGTTGTTTGTCTGAACCGGGATTTTCAGGATTTACCTCATTGTAATCAGTCCATCCTGTGAATCCTTGTTCAG
The DNA here is from genome assembly GCA_963663765.2 of Candidatus Poribacteria bacterium. Taxonomy (GTDB): domain Bacteria; phylum Poribacteria; class WGA-4E; order WGA-4E; family WGA-3G; genus MSPOR6. The sequence goes on from CAXXUA010000006.1 coordinate 505,021, forward strand.
ACAGAATCGCGGATTACACGGATTGCGCGGAGGTTCGCGGATAAGACCTCTTGGTAGGTGCGACCTCCTGGTCGCGACCGTGTTTATACAATACGCCTGAACAGTCGCGACCGGGAGGTCGCTCCTACCGACGGGGGTGTTGTTTGTCTGAACCGGGATTTTCAGGATTTACCTCATTGTAATCAGTCCATTCTGTGAATCCTTGTTCAGACAGAATCGCGGATTACACGGATTGCGCGGAGGTTCGCGGATAAGACCTCTTGGTAGGAGCGACCTCCTGGTCGCGACCGTGTTTATACAATACGCCTGAACAGTCGCGACCGGGAGGTCGCTCCTACCGACGGGGGTGTTGTTTGTCTGAACCGGGATTTTCAGGATTTACCTCATTGTAATCAGTCCATTCTGTGAATCCTTGTTCAGACAGAATCGCGGATTACACGGATTACACGGATTGCGCGGAGGTACGCGGATAAAACCTCTTGGTAGGACCGACTCGGGGAATGCCATAGGGCGAATACGGTTATGGTATTCGTCATGATTCATACCGTTTATTTCTTGATTATTTGTTTTGGACCTACGCAAGTAATTCACGAATGTTATAAATATCTGCCAAAAAACCGAAAACTAAATAACCCTGACGTTTTCTAAGATTTTGGGAGTGTATATAGTCCTCGTTTGACTCGGACAATCTCCCCCTTATCAACAAGCCGAGAAAGTGCATAGTTTATCGCCTGTGGCATTCCATCAAGTGCAGCAACTAACTCGGCTGTTTTTTTCTCACCATCAGCCAGCAAAGAAAGTATTTCATCTCGGTAAGGGGCACGTAAGATATTCCTACCTCTCATCTTTTGTAGGATACGGTTCGCTTGCCGGACAGAGCATCCCAAAATACGCTCCACTTCTTCTCTGCTTGTTTCAGCAGTAATACTTTCTCGTTCAGTTTCAAAACGTTGTCTTGTGCGTATCGTCTCCGCAAACCTATCTATCCCACCGGCAATCTCAAAATCTTCCCAGTCAAAAAGTAGGACTTCCGGTCTGTTAGTGATATTCGGTAGTTCTAAACTTGATATTAAAACGATTTTTTTGTCTGTGAAACGATCTAATCCCGCTTTCCCGATAATCTGTGTGAGTATACTAATTACTTCTTCTTCATAAACACTTTGTACGCGTTCATCTTTGTAGTATCCTGTTTCTGAATCTCTTTCATGACGCAGCGGATTAACGTCATTTCCAAACAGAATATGTGCTCTTGACCAAACAGCACGCGGTCCGACTTCTGGTGTGCTGACGACCCAGATAACATCTGCTGCCCCAAAGACTGCTTCAAATCTTTCTATTTCCTCAAAGTGCGTTACGAAACAAACGTTTTCTTTCTGGGCAGCAGCTCTTAAGTGTCTGATCAGTGTGCTATGCGTGATAATTGCATGCTTTACACTCGGTACTCTCTCAACTTCTGCAAGAATAGAAAGAAATAAATGTTGTCCAAGTTTAGACATACCGATATATTGCCAATTCTTGTCAACGTCTAACATCATATTCCGAGGATAGGTGCCTGTTCGTATTTGAAAAAGGTTATTCCCTGGTAACCATGTAGCAGGTTTAATACGAATGACTTGTCTTTCCTCGTTTGAAAATGCCTGTGGGAGATGTCTATCTAGGTTGGTAGAAGATATTAACAATAAACGTTTGACATCTTGGTGCAGCACGGGTGGCACTCGGAACTTTAGGATTTTGTCATCCCATTCCATCGGCGGATTATTACCCGTAGAATAGTGTGTACAGAAACATTTGAGTTGATGCCAATACGTCCAATTCGGGTTTTGACAAACGGTCGGGAATCCATTTATGTTTTCAACAGTTTCGGTATCCAAAATGTCTAACTGAATGGCTCGTGCCATAGACAGCGGTACTCCTTTTCTCGGCACTTTGACTTGACACATCTGTTCAATGATCATTTCTTCCTGCCATTCAAACATCTTGATTACAAGCCGAATCCTATTGGCAGCCTCTGTCTGGGATTTATATTTGATTTCTAAAGCATTCAATAAGACTTTAGCAAAATCGCCTAAAACATCTCCTTGCCAGTTCACAGTCCACTCTTCTATCTGTTTTCTTGAAAGTTCACACTCAGGGAATAATCTAAAGAAACGTATCCCATTTATGATACATAGCCGTTCTGTATTATCCTTTTGTTTGAGCATTTTTCTGGCAATATCAGCATATTGTGGATTGAATAACAGTTGAGGTATAGCCGTTACTTGTGTCTTTGCATGCTGTAATGTGTGGTATTGTGATAAATAGCCGTGAACTTGACATGTTTTATAGACGGGACACTGCGGACAGATACTTTCACTCGCGTTGCCACCCTTTTTTTCAAGACTATCACACCGTTCAGCATCTTCACACATATTTCCATGTTGGAATGGGTTTGCCATGCGTTCATCAACACGGATGTCTTTCACTTTTTCCCATAGATGCATGCGAGGTTTCCAGCGAACGACTGACTGTGAACTCTGCTGAATTCGTTGTTCTGCTGCTTCTGCTAATTTGCTACTTGGTAGATTTATGCAAGTTGGGTAATTGGTGAGGAGATCCAATTCCAATTCAAAGTTTTTTTCTTCATTGTTTTCAGTCACCAGAGCAATAACTCGGTTATTTTGATCAAAAGAATGTTTTAACTTGTCCGCAATCTGTTCTGTAGGATTTTCTACTGTATGCGTAAGTTCTGACTTCTTTAGTATCGGTGTTGAGCGTTTTATCGCCAGAGGACTCAGTTTTCCTTCTTGCACAGCCAATATCTCACTGCTAATAGGCATCCCCGCATCGGGTATCTGTGGCAGTATGCCAGTATCGTCCCAAACATCTGTGATTGGTGTAGCAGTCGTCGGTATGCCAAAACCATCTGTGGATGCACATACCCAAACAATGTGTTCGCTTTCCCACAATGCAACATGTCCATCATCAACATTGTCAAAGTTTTTATTCCAAAGGTGAGTGTTGTTATCTTTTCGAAAATAAGAAAAACCGCGTTTTAGAAATGCTTGCTTTGCAAGATTAAGCAGATATGAACCAAGATCTAAGGGAGTCATATTAGGTTTAATCTTCGGTTTATCTGTTCCATACGATACCGGTTCGTGAAGCTCAGCACGAAGGGCATTGATAGGTGCAAACAGGACTTCTTCTGCAATAACAGGCGGATCTAATAAGTTTCCAAGCAGGATTTCGTGGCGTGCATCCCAGCAACTATATGCCTCTTGCGCTAACATCTCAAGAAAGACAACACGTTGATGTGGATCTTCCGATGTCGGTGTACCTTTATGAATATAATATGTTGCCTCAGCGGTATTTGGATGGAGGTAATCCTGCACCCTACAAGAAAAGCGTAAACCTCCTGATTTTGTTAATGTCAAGAGTGGGTTTTCAACAAAATTAACAAGTGCTTCAACACAGAGATGAACAGCATCTGGGGCAGCACATATTCCCGCGTAAGTAAATACAATGTCATGCCAGTGTGCCCCGTCTTGTCCGGAGGACGTGCCAGTATAAACGTTAATACCCCACGAGTTATCCCACCTTTCCATCGCCCAATTTGTTATCCCTTGGCGTTGAAAAAAACGGTCTCCGCCAAAGAAACTCGGACCATGGTCATTTTCAGGGGCGCGCCCTATCGGCATAAAGGATATACCAGCATCCTCTATATCATCAAGAAGCACAGAATAATTGCGGGCACAATAGACTGTGTGTTGATGCGGATAGCCTCTGTTGTGAACGGCGGGCATTATCTCTGTCCTACGTTGCCGAAGTGGATTCTTGCGCCGTTCGTGGCAAAGTGATATTAGATTTTTTAAGATATTATTCATAATTCTATAGTAATACAAACTTGCTTTTTATTCAAGAAATCATCTTGAATAAAGTTCTAAAACTCTATCCCACCTACGAAACACAAGATTCAATAGAAAATAATTGTTTTATATTTATAAATAGTTGACTTAATATGATATTAAAGTAATAATATATTATATTGACATATATTTATTATGACTCACGTCTTACAAGGGAGAGTGGTATTTTGTTGAAGAAACAGGTATTTCTTTTAATGTTACCATGTCTGTTAACACTATTTGGAACATGGAGTTATGCTGACATAACAGCAGTTGTTGATCGCACGGCAATAGTGCGGGATGTGATCGTCGCAGCAATATCAGATGTAGACACCGCAGCAGACGTAACCGAAGCACATCTTGCTACCATCAGCGCGCTGGACTTACGCAATCAAGGAATAACCGAACTAATTTATTCTTCCAGACTTCCATTAATAATTAATATAATGAAAAAATCTAATGAATATAAATTCAATGTTTCAAGTGTTAGTATTTTATTTAATAATATTGATGTTATGCATGCCATTTGTTTCTAATGCACAACAAAGCATAAATCTTTCTGCTATAAAAGCGTCAGTCGTATCTGATATTGAAGAACATTTTGAAGGCATATCTTGGTATATGCAAGCATGCCTTCACAACATTATTCGTGTAAATATGGCAGATACGAACACAATTCCTGTCCCAGCACAAAGTTTTATTGGTAAATCACCTGAGTATGTTGGTGTATATACAACAATATACAAACAAGAAAAGACAAAAAATCAACGGGACGCTGCTACAATAGTTGGAATTCTCATCGGTGTAGGGGCTTGTATAGGTTGCGTTATGTATGTAAGTAACGAATCAGATGATTTGTTTGACGACATTTTTGATTTTGACGCTTGCAGTGGTTGTAACCATTTTGGATATGGATTCTGAAACAGCTCCAAAATGGAATATTACTAACGTGAGTTTGATAAATATTTTTAGAAGTTACATATCATTGGTATCTGAAAGTCTTTTTCCTGTAATTCTTTATGTTTGAGTGATAGTATTTTCTTCAGACAAGTAGAAGTGATCAAGGCAGGAACTGTGTTCACTTGAAAATTTGCTTTGCACAACTTCTATGGCGTGTGTGTTCTATCTCTATCTGATATTTTAGGAGTATACCCCTTATGATTTATTGTAGATACTCTTGTAGGCTAACCCTCATCGGCATCTTATGCATCGGCTTATTCGCTTGTGGTGAAGATGTCCCAACCGAACCCGAAGTAGAAGTCTTTACAGACAAGTGGGGTGATCCCATAGATATTGGTAAAGAGTATTCTATTGATGATCCAAAGACCGGCGATATTGTTCACCTTTCAACAGGTGAGACATACAAAGTTGGAGTCCGTCCACGTGGCAAAGAAGTAAGTCATGATAATTTAGAAATTGATTATATAGAACCCACAGATGACGGACTACTCATTTATACAAATATATTTGAACCAGTACCCGGTGAAGATAATGCTTATATAGTGATAAACACTATTGAAAGAGGTATCATCGTCCCCGAAGGTCCACCTATTGTTGGAATTAAAAGGAGCTTCAGACATCCGTATATCACAAAAGAAAATAATGTTTTAGATTACGTAGACTTTTTTTGTGAGATTGTTATTGATCGAAAACTTGATTACCATCTTCCAATTTACTTAGAGCACCGAGTTCAAGATATTTATGCACTCGGTGAGCAAGTTTATGTAACCCGTTTCATAGCTATTGTGGAAAAAGGATATACCAGAGCTGAGATTGTCGGTGAAGATTACCTTGCCCTGCTTGTTGGAGAAGGAGACAAGCACCAGAAATCATCTCTAAGCATACTCCCCTACGCAGAGATGAAGAAGATTAATCTGCCTGCTGCAACAGGTTTTCCTAACACAGGCATGGTAGAACCTACAGAAATCAGTAGAATACCCGAAGGACACAAATTCCGTCCATACCGTATCCGTTCATCCTCCTTTTTAATGGGAAAACCTGAAATTGAAGGAACATGGTAAACCTTAACACAGGCGACATAGAAGTATTGTCAACTTTCAAGTAAATGTGGTTACTGCCCTGATTGCTTATCAACTTTTAGAGCACAAACCCTCGGTGAATCTGCGAAAACTTCAGGAAATCAACGATTTACCTATGCTTTTTAACTTCTAAACTATTTTCAAACTCACGTTATTACTACGTAGTGTTTACATTTTTTCGCAGTAATGAGTATGGCTGCGAAATACACGAAACCGAGGTAGCGACGGGCGTATTTATCATAACTTGTAGCCACCCGACGATACTGCTTCAACCGATGAAAAAAACGTTCAATAACATTACGAAGTTTATACAAGTCTTTATCATAAGGGCGATCTTCAAGACGGTTCTTGCGGGGACGGGTCACCGGAACACTTCCTTGATCGCCGCATGGAGTTTCGTGGTAAAGCCACCATGACTTCGACCGAGGGCTTCATCGGCTTGTCCTTCATTTTTTTAGGGGCACCCGCTGCAGATGAATGCGCCCGAACGATCGTTGAATCAACGAGGAACGCAGAGATTCACCGGCATCATGGAAATATTCATGGAGTTTTTCAAAGACTCCGGCATCACACCATCTGCCGAAACGTCTTTAGATAGTATTCCAATAACCATAAACTTTCGGCAGCACACGCCAAGTGGCTCCCTGTTTTGTTATCCAGACGATTGCTGAGAGAAAACGTCTACAGTCTTCGGGTTTACCGACATAAACGTTTCGTAACGTTTTCAGAAACGGGTGGATGCTCTGCCAAGCAGCATCACTAATCATAATAGGAAAATCTTGAGTGTTATCTATGTTTTGAGTTTTCATGGAAAATAGTCTACCAATCCATGCTCAAAATGTCAATAACTTCTAAATGTAAACACTACGTAATCATTTTGCCTTTGTTTATCTAATCTTAACTTGTAATACGGAGATTATAAAATGAAAATAAAAACAACAACTTCGCTACTAATCTTTTCTATCTTAGCAACACTCAGTCTGTCAAACGGTTTTGCCCAATATGCACCTCACATGCAAGTGGGTTTACCCGAAGGGGCAATAGCTCGCCTTGGAACAGGACCTTTCAATGATTTCAGACCTACCTTTGCATATTCGCCTAATGCGAAAAATCCGCAATTGGCTGTTCCGGGTTTAATTGGGATCTGGCTCTACGATGCTGAGACATTACAGGCACGCGACTTGCTTTCAAAACCCTATCCTAATGTTGTGAGTATGAATTACAGTCCCGATGGGAACACTCTCGTAACTGGGTATTACGATGGAAACATAGATTTGTGGGATGTCGCCACAGGAGAACTCCGCAAAACCATTACTCCACATCCGAGCATAGCCTATTGGGATGAATCAGCTGGTCATTGGCGACATAACTTCTCCAGATTTCGCCGTTTTGCCACAAGCGTGAGTTTCAGTCCAGATGGTACCATCCTTGCTGCAGGTATCGACAATGGTACAATAGAATTTTGGAATGCTACCACGGGAGAATTTCATAAAATCCTTGATGGCCATCATGAAACAATTGATAATCCTGCTGAAATGGGGGTAAGTTTCAGTAACGATGGTACTACACTTGCTTCTACGAGTAAATATAGCGAAGTACATTTGTGGGATGTCGCCACAGGAAAACTCCGCAAAACTCTTGGAAGACAGAGTGGGGGAACAGAGAGCGTGAGTTTTAGTCCAGATGGTAACACGATGGCAACCTATAATAGTTATGGAACAATACATTTATGGAATGTTGCCACTTATGAACTGATTCAAACCTTTGAAAAACCCGTCGAGTTGATTGACCAAATAAATTTAAATGCTAACATCACTTTCAGCCCTGATGGTAGCACTATAGTTACATATTCTCACAATACAATCTCACGTAAACGTGCACTATATCTATGGGATGTTCCCACAGGCACAATACGTGATATCCTCAATGGACCTTATTCTTGTGTCGAACACATGAGTTACAGCCCAGATGGGAATACCCTCGCAGTTTTAACGAATCAAGGAGTTTTCATCTGGGATGTCATCAAGAGGGAAATTCGCGATCGGATCAAAGAAGAAATACTAAATCCTCACAGCGCAATCAGTCCTGATGGGGAGACACTTGCTACTGGACATCTTCTTTGGGATATTTCTATAGGTGCAATACGCAATTATTCTCTTGAAGGACATATCGGTTTTATAAGAGACGTTTCATTCAGTCCGGATGGCAAAAGTCTTGCTATTGCTGTCTATAACTGGGTCTATTTGTGGGATGTCCCAACAGGAACACTTCGCAATATCTTTAAAGGGCATACCGATACCGTTATGAGTGTGGAATTCAGTCCCGATAGCAGCACAGTCGCTTCTGGGAGTGTCTATTTCCAGCCTGATTATCTGTTAACGGAACCTGCTACTTCTACTCTGAACACAAATATGGAACAGAAGAAAAAAGGCGAATTGTTATTATGGGATGTCTCCACTGGACAACAGAAAAACAATTTTATGAAACATGTCGGGAATGTCTATAGCATAAGTTTTAACTTTGATAATAGCTACCTCGCTGTAGCGAGTGACAACAACGTATATTTGTTGGACGCTGTCACCGGTGAAACTTCTAAATTCTTCCCGAATCCCGGCAATGTCTATAGTGTAAGTTTCAGTCCCGATGGCAACTCCATTGCTACAGGGAGTGATGATAAGGTGCGTTTGTGGGATATCACCACAGGCACTATCCGCACATTTGACACAATCTTTAATGATCATACGCCAAATATCAGGAGCGTTAAATTTAGCCCTGATGGTAGGACACTCGCAGCAAGCATCTACAATACAGTTCATTTGTGGGATATCGCTACGAGTGACACCATCACCGTCTTCAAAGGACATGCAGCTGATGTTTACAGAGTTAATTTCAATGATGATGGTACCATCCTGGCATCTGGAAGTATTGATGGCACGTTACTTCTATGGGAAGTTAGAGTGTCAAAACAACTCAAAGAGGATATCAATGATGATAGTGTTGTCAATATCCAGGACCTGGTTTTGGTTGCCGCACAGTTCGGGCAAACAGGGGACAATAAAGAGGATGTGAATGGCGATGGCGTTGTCAATATCAAAGATCTCGTCTTGGTAGCCGCCGCATTTAGGAAAGATTAGTATGAGAATTAATTTATTGTCCTGCACATTGTCTATCGTACTTCTAACCCAGATAATTACAGTTGTCCAACCTAGTGCCGCACTCGCTCAACAGACCTCTGATAGTGTTCTTGCAGTGTTTGACGCACAACGAGATGCTAAAGATGATGTGAATAATTCATTTTTGCATCATAGTGATATTAGCATTTTTGGTGACACTTAAACTGCTACAATTGTTATTTCCATGGGGTTCTCCTTTTGTTTTATTTCTATAAAAACATTATAGAGTAAATCCCATGGATTTAAAAGTGTTTCATAGGTAGCAACTTAGGTTAAATACATTACAGTTGAAATATTAATTGAAATTTAGTTTTCAATATGTCTTGATATAGAATAGGAGCCTAACCAAAAATGTTGGTTAGGCAGCATCTTAAGTTTATATAATTATTTCATTCAGTGTATGTATCAAAATTCACGTACATTGGAGCAATAAGGAGAATATAAAATGCAAAAATGGTTTAAACTTCCACTCTTCATACTTTTCGTTATGCTTTTTTTCAGTTATGTTGCAGCAGCGAGTTTACAAGATGGTTTACTTGTCTATTGGTCATTTGATGAAGCGGATGGAACAACTGCTTCTGACGTGTTAGGAAATGGCAACGAAGCAACACTTACAGGTAGTGCCAGTTGGGAACCCAACGGTGGAAAAATTGGTGGTGCTTTGAAGCTTGATGGCAGCGCCGGTAGCTCCGCTGAAGATAGCAACGGGGCAAACTACATCAATGGACTTACTGCTTTTTCAGTCTCAGTCTGGGTAAAATCCGCAGCGGATAACTCCGATAGAGGCATTTTTCACGGCATTGATCCTGATGGAGGAGATGTTGTATTTACGCTACGCTATGATTCCGCTGGTTTTACTGGAGGCGGTACAAACGTTATCAAAATAGGCATTAATACAACCGGTGGTCCACAACAGTATGAAAGTGCAAGTGGGGTACAAACTACTGAATGGCAACACCTTATTATAACGTGGAGTAGTGGCAACCAATTCGCTCTCTACATCAATGGCGAACTTGATGAACCAACCGATAATTACGATGGCGTGGAAGGTGAAATCACCGATGCCACAAAATTCGTGATCGGAAAAGGTGGCAAAGATGCCAACGCCTCATGGAACGGTCTGATTGACGAACTCCATCTCTACAACAGGGTACTAGACGAAACAGAAATTACAAGCTTAGCATCCGGCATTAATGTCACCCCCGTTGAAGTGCGTGGCAAATTAGTAACTGTTTGGGGTAACCTAAAACATCTATGGTAAAACCGCTTATGGATAATAACACAGTAGGCGTACTTCGTAGTGCGTCTACTATGAAAAAACAAGATTAAACTAATTAATTTGTTTTTAGATTAGTTAGTTTGGAGGAAAAAATGCGTAACCAACTATTGCTTATAGTATTTACTCTCATATTCACTGTGTATTTCAGTACATTTACAGGTGCAGGTATTAACGATGGTTTAATCGTTTACTATCCCTTTGATGAAACATCCGGCACCTCAGCAACAGATGATAGTAAGAATGGAAACGATGCAGAACTCACTGGTACTGCTGCATGGGCAACTGACGAAGGAAAAATTGGTGGTGCTTTAAGACTTGATGGGTCAGCAAGTTCCGCAGAAGATGCAGATGGTGCAGACTATATCAACGGACTTGAGGAATTTTCCGTCTCTGTCTGGGTTAAATCTGATACTGCACCGCACGACAGAGGTATATTCATCGCAAAGGATCCTGAGGGTGGTGATGATACATTTACTCTACGATACGATTCCGCTGGTTTTAAAAATACCGCAGCAGTAAGTCTGATAAAAGCAGGTTTTACAACCACAGGTGGCGGAATTCAGTATGAGAGTGCTGACAACACACAAACGACAGAATGGCAACATATAGCGATTACGTGGAGTAGTGGTGATCCTGTTATGTTATATATTGATGGAACACTCGATGAACCCCAATATAATCAAGATATAAGAAACGGATCCATTTCAAATGCAACTAAATTTATTGTTGGACAAGGTGGTAAGGATAACGGAGGAACCTCATGGACAGGTCTAATAGATGAACTCCGTATCTACGACAGGATCATAGATGCAAACGAAATTGACGAATTAGCATCTGGTGTCCTTCCCGTTGAACCAATTGGAAAGTTAGCAACCACTTGGGGAGACCTCAAGCAAGATTAAAGACTAATCTGTCCGATTGGTATGAATAAAACACAAGGCGTGTGTCCTTCTGACCATTTACTTGGATGCACGCCTTATTTCTTATGAAACTGGAGAACGCATTCTAATGAGTAGTGATGTACACAACTCCAAAACACAATTAACGGAAGATAAGACAGAGTTAATTGAAAACATACTCGGTTGCAAAATTCAAGATGTAACTGAAACCGATGATGTTACCCAAGATAACTTATTTAATAATATTGGTTTATGCAAGGATGTCTTCACAACCTAAATAACTTCACTCTATGTCATTTAGGGGTATCATGTGGAGAAACGCAAAATCTAAATACTAAGGAGAACAGCATGAACAAATGGACTATCATAATATCGTTTTTACTGGTTTTACTATTTACTGCGATGTTTGCCTACACACATAGTGGGGGCCTTGACGAAAATGGCGGACACACTAACCATGCAACTGGAGAGTATCATTATCATTCGCAAATGGACGAAGATATTCCAGCAGTTTCTGATGCCCCACCTGAAACTATTCCTCCAGCTATACCTTTTCCGGTTAAAGATTTCACTGAATACACCGCTTACAAAGTAATACGTATTGTTGATGGCGATACAGTTAGAATTGATATTGATGGCACAGATACAAGCGTAAGACTTATCGGTGTAGATACACCAGAAACGGTGCATCCGAACAAACCGGAAGAAAAATATGGTAAAGAAGCATCAATATTCATTCATAATCTTTTAAAAGGTGAATCTGTTTATTTAGATACTGATCCTCAGAACACAACAGATATATTTGGACGGAAGTTAGCATATCTTTACCGTGCGCCTGATGGGTTGTTCGTGAATTGAGAGATCATACGTCAGGGATATGGATTAGTGTATACAGATTTTCCGTTTGAATATATTGATTTATTTAGGCAATACGGTAAACGCGCACGTTTAACCAAGAAAGGTTTATGGTCAGAGCAGGATGTTATACCTAATCTAGGAGGAGAAATATCTAATCCAGCTGATGTAAACGGTGACGGTAAAGTTAACATTTTAGACCTTGTCACCGTCGCTAATGCATTTGCTAACAACTGATGAGTTGGACCGCGCACTTGGTGTTAATTTTTCTTGAAAAGCTAGGGTATAGGGATGTAGCAATGATACGGCTTATGTCTGACTGCTTACTGTGGGTCTCTGAAATGGTCGCGGTAGATGTATCGGATTTTGAAAAGCAACTCTGATAGTTCGAATATCCAAAACAGATCAAGAGGAAACGGCAACCGCGCTTTATGTGACAAATGAAACACGGGACATCATAGAAAGGTATAAAACGCTTGCGGGTATTACATCGGGGCATTATCTATTACAGCACGGATCTAAGAGAAATCAAAGTGAAAAGAAATACTATCGGTTAACATCAATCAAAAGGAATGTCTTATGTAACAGGAGTTCTAAAACAAAAAGGTATTTTGTGAATCGCTACCAGAAGATCGCTCTTACAGTAGAAAACGTACTGGGAGGTTAGAGAAAAGTTGTGCTATTATCTTTTCTTGCGTCGTCTACGTCTTCTCACTTTATCCCGTTTAGGGCGAGGTTGACTCTGGTTCTTTATAAGTGTATCTGAATGGGACTGTATCACTGTCATGTTCCCTGATTCGTCAATGTAATGGTCTTGTAAACCTGCGGATGCGAGGTTTTCCATTCCTTCCATATACTTGTCTTTAGTGGTTGACTCGTCAAGAATTTATGATATAATTCTTCTATCTATCGGATCAAAAACTATTAGGTCAAAAAATGGAGAGGAGAATTTAGATGGGAAAACGAATACATCATATTCGTGAGGTCAATGTGGAAGAAAACGCTGAATTGAGGAGACTTGCGAGTTCACGCACGCATCCGTTTCGGACGGTGCAGCGTGCGAAATTGATTGTTAGCATGCTTGATGACGAGACACTCACAGCTACCCAAGCCGCACAACAGGTAGGTTTCAAATCAAGCAACTCCGGTGCGTGTTGGGTCAAACGCTTCAATGAAGATGGTATTCCGGGACTTTCCGATAAACCGAAAAGTGGTAAGCCACGCATCCATTCAGATGAGGTGCGGGGGCAACTGATAGATTTAGCGTTGCGAAAACCGCGCAGTCTCGGTTATCCATTTGAGTTGTGGACACTCGTCCGGTTGCAAACTGCATTTAAAGAAAGAACAGGTATTCATCTTTCTGATTCAACAATCTGGGAGTGGCTGAAAGAAGAGGGATTGCGTTGGAAGCGTCAACAAAGTTGGTTTCGTGAAACGGAGAAGCAAGACGAAGAGTTTGTAGAAAAAAGGGGCCGTTATTGCGGCGTATCGTTCCCCGCCGCCTAAGACGCGTGTTATCTGTATTGATGAGATGGGACCGATAAGTGCTAAAACGTATCCGGGCGAAGTTTGGAAACGAGGTGTGGGTCGTGCGACCTTTGAACCGGACTATGGTCGTCGTGGTAAAGTGTGGGTTCATGGTGCGTTTGAACCTGCGACGGGTCAGGCGGAAATAGTGATTTCAGAGAGAAGAGATAGTGCAAGTCATATAGCATTGCTTGAGAAAATCATAGAGAAGTTTCCATCAGACAAGTGGCTTTTGATTGAAGACAATCTTTCTACTCACCATAGTCGTGATGTAAAAACCGCATTATTGGCGTGGCCGAATGTAGGTGTCCAGTTTATTCCGAAATATGCATGTTGGTTAAACCTGATAGAACCTTGGTGGAACAACTCAGATCACTGTCATTGAAAGGGAGAAAGTTTGAGACACAAGATGAACTCATCGAATCCATTGAGAGCGCGGTGTGTTGGTGGAATGCCCATAAACACCCTTACCATTGGAAGAAAGACCCACAAGAGCAACCGAGATACAAGTTAGAACCCTATGGAACTTCAATTGAAGATATATCACAAATACTTAAAGAGTGAACCATTTAGTTCCGTAGGAACGACATAGAAGGATAAACAAATCGTCCCTACGGGACTAAAAAGACGTGGGGATATGTCTTTCTATAAACATATCGTCCCTACGGGACTGAAGAATATGGTTAATATAAACAATACCTTCGCCAATTATCCAGGATTAAGATTGGCTTGAGTGTTGTGAATAGCACCGATTGAACTCAGGCGTTCAGTGATTTGCTGAATAACAACTGGTTCAGGTTTTTGCGGAAGTATTATTAATATTTCGTGTATATATTTCAGACCTCGGTAGTGCGATTTAAGATCTAATACACTATATACGGGATTTTGACATCTGTATTTTTCCATGAGTTTTGCACTTACATTTATCATAAACGACTTGTGCCAGTTAACCCATTGTTTTCAAAGTTATTACATATATTAGGTTTATAATGCATACATATCGTCCCTACCAAATCAACGCCAAATGCGCCAAATCAACGGTATGAATGCCATTAAGGCATTCCCCGTATGGCATTTGTCGGGACTAAAGAGGATGTACTATGCCGTTTTTCTATAAACATATCGTCCCTACCAAATCAACGCCAAATGAGCCAAATCAACGGTATGAATGCAATTAAGGCATTCCCCGTATGGCATTTGTCGGGACTGAAGATCGTTTCAAACTATGAAGGACACCTGCAAAACGCCATGCTTATGTGAAACAATGATTAACATATAGTTATTTAGCACAACTCGTATACTTTATACGATGTTATTTTGCCTGGTATTTTTTGTGCATGCTTTATTATTGGAATACTGTTCTTCTTACACGAAAACTAGTATAGGGTTATCCACCTGATACAACGTAAGATAACGTGAAGAACATCTGAAAATACAAGGTTATACCGTTTTCATGTGATAATGTCTCATTAGCAGCGGAAATCTGGTAGGAGTGACCTCACGGTCGCGACCGGGAGGTCGCTCCTACCGAAGAGAGTAACCCCCTGCCAGTAAACAGTAGAATTCCTTAATGAGACAAGATTTATTTGAATTGGTATTATACCATTTTCATGTGATAATGTCTCATTAGCAGCGGAAATCTGGTAGGAGTGACCTCACGGTCGCGACCGGGAGGTCGCTCCTACCGAAGAGAGTAACCCCCTGCCAGTAAACAGTAGAATTCCTTAATGAGACAAGATTTATTTGAATTGGTATTATACCATTTTCATGTGATAATGTCTCATTAGCAGCGGAAATCCAGGGTTATTTAGTTTTAGGAGTTTTGGTTGTTTTTTATCACAATCGTTAATATTTTTGGATATGCAGATATAGCGTGATTTATCGCGCTATATCTGCTATACTTCACCTAAAAAATCTTACCTTTGAGGTGAAAAATGCCAGAGAAAAACTCTCGACACTTGTTAGATAGATTAGCAGAAATCCAAGACCCGCGCAACAATAAAGGAAAACGACACCCATTGAAATCAATCATCGGACTTAACATTATTGGTTTTATGACTGGACATAAAGGATATACATCCATCGCAACTTGGGCCCGAACCCAACCAGACCTCGCAAGAACACTCGGTTTTACACATAAGAAAACACCTTGTCCCGCAACAATACATAATGTTCTAAAAGATTTAGATGCTGATGCTGTTGAAAAGACATTTACAGACTGGGTAGAAGACGTTTGTCAAAGTCGACCTGATTTAGAAGGTTGTCTTGACGCAGTCGCTATAGACGGTAAAACGATGCGTGCCAGTAAGAAAAGTGGTGCGACAATAAGCCATTTACTCTCTGTTGTGTCTCATGAGTTAGGCGTCACACTTACACAAAAAGGTGTCAGTGATAAAACCAACGAAATACCGATCTCAACAGAGATCCTCAAAAACTTTGATGTGAGTGGTAAAGTCATCACAACAGACGCACTTTTGACACAGCGACCATTCTGCCACGCCATCATAGAGGGTAATGGAGACTATGTGCTCCCTGTCAAAAAGAACCAACCGGACCTTTACGATGAGATCCAAAAACTCTTTCAAGACGTTCCAGACACGCTTTCTGATAACACACCACATCCTAAATTGGGAGCCCCTATTTACACTCACGAGACTTCTGAAAAATCACATGGTAGAATAGAGACAAGGTGTTTGAAAGCAAGCACAAGTCTCAACGCATATCTGGATTGGCCAGGTATAGCACAAGTGTTCCAATATCGTTATACTTACAAAAATACGAAAACAGGAGAAGAAAAAACCAAAATCCATTATGGTATTACAAGTCTGACACCCGAAGAAACTTCTGCCCAACGTTTACTTGAGCTACGCCGTGGGCATTGGTCAATAGAGAACAAGTCGCATTGGATGCGTGATACACAACTTGGAGAAGACGCA
>CAXXUA010000007.1:0-146740 GCA_963663765.2 Candidatus Poribacteria bacterium
CCATCTAATGAATTAAATAATTTCACAATATCAAATCCATACTATATATCAGAATAAGAACACTATTATGTGTTAACACTTATACAGGTTTCACGTTAAATCTTCATAGAACATTAAGTCATACATACATTTTAAGTTATAGTCTATGATTGTGTCAAAATTATTTACAAATCCGAGATCATTCACGTTAATCAATACTTCAAATAAGGTTGATTTTTTAAAATGAATGTGTGAAAATGTTTATATTGATTCTGTTAGGAGGAAATAAAAATGAATACCGAAAATCTACGCTTAGCATTTACGAAATCCAAGGACATTACACTCAGTTTTCTTGGTGGCATGCTATCAAACACACGTGTTGAACCGATCCGTGAAGACGAAGACGTTATGGGAATTAAGGCATCTTGGATTGGAAATCAAGGGGATAGTAGCATCGCGGTGGATACAGGTGAAATGAACGCAAAAGTAAAGATGGAAACTGACGATCCACCGACTTTAGAATATGTGCAACAAGGTGAATCGCGTAGTGTTTCTATCAAAAATATCAACAATATCACCTGCACAATGGATAGCGAAACATTAGATGAGTTTGTTTCACCGAGAGGGGCAGCAATCGCTGTTTGTGCTGGAGCAGCAGCTGGTTTAGTCGGTTGGTTCGTTGTTTCTGTAATGCGTGCTATCGCAGTTGCTGCTAATGAAGAAAACGCATCAACACCTGCAGCTATTCCTACTCAGGAAGATCAATCGGTTGATGATGCACCATCTGATGACGAATGAAAATTGTTGCTGTAGATCCATTCTATCTGCGGATGTCTGAGATTACAAACGCAGCAGATGGCACACAAGACACACTCATAATCCGTATTCGCACAGATTCTGGACTTGAAGGGTGGGGAGAATGTGATGCTTCACCTTTGGTCAGCATAGCAGTGTATTGCTGTCCGATGTCGCATGGAAACATCATCAATATCCGTGAATCCTTGCTTGGTGAAACACTTGATAAACCTGAAGATGTGCTACGGTTGAACAAAAAAGTCCTGCGAAATGCGTTAGATATACAACATATTCAACACGCTTATAGTGGTGCTGAAATAGCATTGTGGGATCTCATCGGCAAAACGTTAGAAAAACCTGTTTACCAAATCCTTGCTGAGATTACTGAAACACAAAGTAAACCCTATCCGAAGTTGCCTTATGCATCAGTTCTATTTGGGGATACACCAGAATCCACCTATCAAATTGCAGTGGGATTGCGTAAACAAGGATACATCGCTGCTAAGTTCGGATGGGGACCCATGGGTAAACACGGTGAAGAAAATGACATTGCCCTTGTCCGGGCTGCCCGCGAAGGTATGGGAACTGAGTCACAGATAATGATTGACGCAGGTGTCGTGTGGGGCACCGACTATGAATCCGCATACAACCGTGCTAATGTGTTTGCCGAATTTTCTCCGACATGGTTAGAAGAACCCCTTGCACCAGATGCAATAACTGCTTACAAGGCACTCACGGACAAAAATCCACGTGTCCCGATTGCTGCAGGTGAAGGGTCAAGTACCTACCGTATGGCAGAAGACATTGTCGTCAACGGCGGTGTCAATTTTATTCAAATTGACACTGGACGTATAGGAGGTATCATGTCCTCCTTTCAAGTAAGAAAGTTAGCTGAACAGCATGGCATACAGTATGTCAACCACACCTTTAAAAGCCATCTTAGCCTTGCTGCTGCACTGCATGTCTTTGCTACGAATCCCGATTTCAACCTATTGGAATTTCCTGCTGCAAATTCTGAACTATCTCAGAGCATAGTAAAGCATCCTTTTGAAGTTGATCCTGACGGATTAGTTCGCGTTAAGGACAGTCCCGGTCTCGGTGTGGATGTTGATACTGATGCTATTCGTCCATTTCTTGCACCGGTCAATATTGATGTTGGTTCAGATACAGTTTTTCAACAATCCTCACTATAACATTACCATATCTATGCTGAATTAACGTGAGTTTGATAATCAAAAACTGGTAAATAGAGAACCCCTTTGTTATTATGAAGTATACCAAATACTTACATAAGGAGTTCTCTGATGGAGATCATAACACTTTTCTGTATAATTGAAGATTTTTTTCTTGCATATCTACTATATATAAAGCAAAACACCAGTTACCAGAAATACCCGGGATAAGCAATACCCGTGGCAGACCCAGGTGTTTTCATCCGAGCGAAGTTATGACAATACTTATTCATTTTCATCAACATAAGTGTAAAAACTTTAAGACCTATTATCAAGAGCATGTCTGTAGCAACCTCCGTTATAATAGGAGATGCGACCGTCCTGGAATTTTAATATACAATTGATGAAACAGATAATACAAAAACCTGAAGATTTTATTGTTGAGGAAATACCAAAATATGAACCTTCAGGTGTTGGCACACACACATTCTTTGCAATCTGCAAACGGAATATTGGTACTTTGGATGCAATTCGCCAAATATCACGTGTACTTAATGTGAAACCCAGTAGTATCGGGTACGCTGGATTGAAGGATAAGCATGCGGTGACAACACAAGTAATATCTGTAGAAGCGATTCCCCCCGAACAAGTGCTAACTATAGAACTACCAGGAATTGACGTTTTATGGGCAAAACGACATCCCCACAAATTACGTATAGGACATTTGCGTGGTAATCGGTTTGAGATCACATTGCGGGATGTCTCCATAAATACAATGCCAGTAATTGAAGCAAAAATGAGGAAGTTAGCAACGCAAGGCGTTCCAAATCGGTATGGTTCACAGCGATTCGGTAAAAAGCACAATACACATCTTATTGGCAAGGCAATGGTGAATAGTGAATGGGATGAGGTAATTGACTACCTACTTGAAGATGGAGCATCATATATAAGAGTACAGCTAAAGACTGAGAGAGAACGGCACTCGCCAGAAAAGACAATCACATACATTCCCCATCGGTTACGCAAGTTGTATCTGTCCGCTTATCAAGCGTTTCTGTTTAATCGGATTTTGGAAAAACGTTCTCCAAATTTAGCAGAACTTCTGGATGGGGATATTGCAATAAAGCACAGTAACGGCGCACCGTTCCATGTTGAAAATGCTATAATTGAACAACCACGAGCAGACGCCTTTGAGATTAGTCCTTCCGGTCCTATCTTTGGTTTCAAAATGCGACAGCCAACAGGACAGATGCAGGAGTTGGAGTCTGAACTTCTTGCTGAAGAGATGGTGGAACCCACAGCATTTCGCAAAGTAACAGGAATTCGGTTACAAGGAACACGACGACCCCTTCGCATACAGATGGAAGTACATCAAGTAAAATCTATAGACGACAGGTTACAACTTTGCTTTACCCTACCAGCTGGAGGATACGCAACAGTCGTATTAGAAGAACTCAGCGATTGTTTGATTTGAGTTCATGGATCTATGGTAGATTAAGGACATTTCAACAATAGAATCCCAATAGATTATACATGATTTCTATTGTTCTCAAAACAAAAAACACAACAAACCCACACTACCATAAGGTATAATATAATCCATACACACAAATGAAATCCAAACTTTTAGTCTAATACAAACAAAGCGCACCAAAATCACAGGTAGACAAATCAAAGAACAAAATGCAGCTGACAAGCCCAGAATAAATTCAAAAATACACAAACAAAAAACAACAAAAAACCCATTTAGTTGTTTTTTTCAAAATTATGTAAATTCATAAAACCTTCATAAACCCAGACCACAACACGATCGAAAATACTTATAAAAAACACGAAAAAAACAACTAAATAATTCCACGGTGAGGACACAATACACAAATTGGAGACATTCAATTGTAGATTAATCACATACGCTAATAATATATATTGTTGTAGATGGGGAAAATTGGGGTTGAAAACTTCTACTACAATAGTACATTTCAACAATTGAATACCTCTGTGGTGAAGGGATGTGTAAAGTTTCTGTCACTATATGCGTCAATTTAGAAATTTCATATTTCCTTTTTTTACGGAATCGCTGATTTGACGAAATCCGATATTTCGTACACACGCTGCGAAATCCGATATTCGGAAGCACTCCGCGAAATCCGCAATTCAGACAGAAAGGTGACAAAAACTTTACATACTCATGCTAAACTCAATGCTTGTATTCTTGCTTAATATAGGATATACTAAACATCGGTATTGATCATTACACTCGCGTTGGTAGGAGCGACCTCCTGGTCGCGACTGTATTGATACATTGTCTCCATACGGACCCGACTGGGAGATCGCTCCTTTCAACGCAGCGGATGGTCGTGCCTGGAAGGTCGTTCCTACAGAAGACGCGTATAATTAATTCAATAATTCACCATATATAAGATTCAGTCTGAAAACACAAAGGCGTTAAAGATGAACATACTGCATGAATTAAATGAAAAACAGGTGGAGGCAGTAATTCACAAGAATGGTCCAATCCTTGTGATCGCTGGACCAGGTACTGGCAAAACAAAGGTTATCACCCATCGTATCGCACATTTAATACGACAACACAAGGTCAAGCCGGAAAGTATCCTTGCAATCACTTTCACAAATAAAGCAGCAGAAGAGATGCGGGATCGTGTGAACAAGGAAATCGGTGAACCACACGGTTCCAATATTCATGTCAGTACCTTCCACGCTTTTTGTGTGAAAGCACTACGAGAACATGCACAACATATCAATTTGAGTGAAAACTTCGCTATATTCGATCAGGAAATCCAAGACGAAATCATAGCAGAGGTTGTCCGTGAACTGAATCTCAATCCTAATGTCTATCCAACATGGTTACTCCGTAATGTCCTAAGTGAAACAAAGTGTAATAATGACAAATCACCAGATGAAGTGTTGCATAATGTAGAAACGATCTCTGAAATTGATGATCCGGATGCAATAGCAAGCATAAAAAGTATTCTAAATGCTTATCAAGAGAAACTTGATGAATACAATGCACTTGATTTTGATGATTTACTAATAAAAACAATGACACTTCTCAAGCAGTCACCAGATGTGCAACAGGAATATCACAAGTCAATCTCACATATCCTTGTTGATGAATATCATGATGTAAATAGCGTGCAATACCGTCTCTTACAACTCCTCTGTGATCCATCAACACAGAATCTGATGGTGGTTGCAGACGAGGATCAATCCATCTACAGTTGGCGTGGATCCAATCCGCAGTATATTGCAGATTTCAAGACAGACTATACTCCACACATTGTAACATTAGACGACCACTATCGGTGTAGTGAGACAATTTTACATGCTGCACAGGAAGTCATCGCAAAGAATCCACTAAGGCAGCAGCAACATGTCCTTAAACCCCACAAGGACGAGGGACGCACAATATACCATTACACATTCACGACACCTACAGAAGAAGCGCGCTCTATCATAAAGATCATCCGTAACTTAGTTAAACAGCGCAAGGTCTCGTATCGGGATATTGCTATTTTCTATCGTACGCATAGACTCGCGGATGTCTTAGAAGAACAGTTATACCGAACCGGTATCAGGTTTCAGCGAATCAGGTCAACTAACACATTTGACGATGTATATTTAAAAGGGTTTCTTTCCTATCTCTGTTTAGTGCAATGGCAACTCCCGCGCGACTTGGAATATGCAATCAATTTTCCTGAAAAACGAATTGACGACCTAACTTGGGTACGACTCAAATGGTTAGCACAACGCAAAGACCTGACCTTAGTTGAACTTTTGAAAGATATAGACTCATATAAAGAAGATGTCGGTCCTTTGACACGTAAAAATATAATTCAATTCTGGCATGAACTTGACACACTGAGAGAAAAAACTGAAGACCACAATATTGAATCTATTGAACAGATGTTAACATCAAGATTAGAACTTTTTCGTTCACCCTACCGAGCTAAAGAGTTGTCAATTATTGAAAACCAACCAGAGTTAACGAAATTGGGTTTAGCACAAGATGTGTTATATAGTGCACTTGATCGTGGTGAAGCCATACAAGTCACCGCAAGGTATGGAATTGACGAATACTGTGCAGCTCTTATTTTTAGTGAGACCCTAAAGACTTATTTAAATCAGGATGTACATATCCAATTCCTACCAAAAAACATTTCTGTTAAATCTGATGAAAGCAATTCAATGAAGTCAGATAGCAAGGAAAGTGTTCAATTGCTTAAACACAATGCAGTCAATTTACTTATAGGAGAGTTCGGTGAACTTGGTGAGGGAAATCAGGAATCAAGAACAATACTGATCGGTACAACCCAATCTGAAGAATCAGGTGCGATTCAACTACAATCCGAAGGTGTCCGTAGTATCGCTGCACTCAAGTTGTGTCAGCGGCTATTGAGTCGCTTTGAAACGCCAAACATGTCTGACATGGTTATCTATGACTTGGAAACTACAGGTGTCAATCCGAAAAGCGCAAACATTGTTGAGATAGCAGCGAAACGACTGAACGTAATTGGTAATGAAATTGAAAGCTACCACCGTTTGGTTAAGCCTCCCGGTGGTTACATACCGCGATCCGTCACGCGTGTGCACGGCATTAGTACAGAGGGTGTCAAGAATGAACCGAGTATAGAGATAGTACTCCCAGAATTTTGTAGTTTCATACAAGACCGTATCCTAATAGGACATAATGTCGCGCGGTATGATAACCCAATTCTTGAACGTGACCTACAAACATATCTCAAGAGGAATCTGAGAAATCCCCATTACGACACCTTAATTACAGCGCGTAAACTCCTTCCAAGACAACGGCACAGCATTGAAGCACTTGCCGAAAAATTTAGTATTCAACATGGCAAGTTGCATAGGGCTATGAAAGATGTTGAGGCAAATAGACTCATCTTTAAGCAGTTGATAAAAACCGATTTGCAGAAGCGGGAGGTAAAATCTCTAACTGAATTTCTACCACTTATTGGTGTAGCAATTCATGCAAAAGCAGCTGTTCCTGACGAACGTATCACCAACACCGAAATAAGTGCGTTCCTAAATGCTGCAAAACGATATGTAAAAGCATACCATACCAACTTGTTTGACGAACTACCGCTTGAATCAGTTGAAAAGGAACAGATAACTGAATTCATAGATCTTTTGAGTCAATCTGATGTGCCGATTCTACGGGAAGATACTGAATGGTTAGAAGCAAGAGCGAAGTTCCGAAATCTCGTTATGAAGTTTAAAAAGGTCGGAACTGGCAGTAGTCTTTCTGATTTTTTGGATTACCAGAAACTCCTAACCAATTTTGATGAACTTGATGATAACGCAGAACTGGTTACTCTCATGACACTACATGCAGCGAAAGGCACAGAATTTCCTGTTGTAATCATCATCGGTATGGAGGAAGGAAGTTTCCCTATGTGGAAACAGGGTATGACCGAAGAAGAAATTGAGGAGGAACGCCGGCTGTTTTATGTTGGTATGACCCGCGCACAAGATCAACTCTATCTCTCATCTACAAACTATCGCTATGGTGACCGTGAACTTGCAACGTCCATGTTTGTGCGAGAAATGCCATCTGAGTATGTACGTAAATGGAGCCCGCGCAGTAGCAATCTAAGTTAAGGTTATCTAAAGGGTAGGTATACTTTATAAACCTAAAATACTGTATGTAATTTTGAAAGGTAATTTATACAAGAATAAAAAAATGATTAAAATCTCAGACTTGCCAACAATCAATGCAATATTAAATACAATTAGTGCAAGCCTGTTAGTAATAGGTTATGTGCAAATTCGACTGCGGAAAATTGACACGCATAAGAAATGTATGCTTGCTGCATTTGGTGTATCTGTCCTTTTTCTGATAAGTTACTGTATATACCATGCAAATGCAGGATCGACGAAGTTCACACAGCAAGGTTGGATACGTCCTGTCTATTTTACAATATTGATTTCACACATTGTTTTGGCATTCACGATTGTCCCCTTAGCGTTACGTACACTCTATTTAGCATGGCGTGAAAAGTTTGAAAAGCACCGCCGCATCGCAAAAATTACCTTTCCAATCTGGTTATATGTATCTGTGACAGGCGTACTAATTTATCTGATGCTATATCAGATGGGTTGAACGATAGTGGAAATATGTTTTACAGTAGATTATAAGGAGAAATTAAGCTATGAGACCTACACGCGTTTTTATGACAACACTCTTGTTCACTATAACGCTTTTCTCAACCACTTTTGCACAAAACTACACACAATGGGAATTACCTGAAGGTGCAACGTTACGGCTTGGAAAAGGTAGAATTCATACAAACCGGTTAAACCAATTTCCTCCCTATATATTTTCACCAGACAGCACGCAGCTTGCAGTAATGAGTTCAATTGGAATATGGTTATAGGGTGTGTAAAGTTTTTGTCACAAGAATGTACTGAATACAGATCTTGCTTAGTATTAGGTTAAATGGTATCCTTCTAAAAAACACTTTTTTATCAGAGAGGATACCAATGTTTAGTATATCATTAGCAAGTTGTGAAGTCGAAGAGTTTAGAGAAGATGCAATCCATTTTGTAGAAAAGATCAATAATGTTTTACACACCCTTAGTTCAGACAGTCTTTATGTAGACGCTATGGAGATAATAGCCTTAGAGACGATGCGTTCGTTAGGTCAAATGATGTTAGAAATGGGTGTTCTCAAACATTCCGTTGAACAAGTTTCTGGATCTGTTGAATGTCCACAATGTCAACAAGCGTGTCGTCCGTATCGTAAAAGAGAACGCCGTATTACGACGCTATGTGGTGTTATTCGTGTTGACCGTTGGGTGTATCGTTGTGCTTCGGGTCATTATCATTTTCCGTGGGATACGAAAGAAAAGTTGAAAGGTCAATACACACATCGTGTAGCTGAAGTGATGTGTCGTATGTCTGCGCGTCTTGACTTCAGGGAGGCAGCAGAGGAGTTGTTTCGTCAAGGGATAGAAGTCAGTCATACGACCCTCAATCAAAATGTGCGTGAATGGTCAAAAGCGTTGCGGGATTCACAACAAGTGGAAACACAAAAACTTGAGGCAAATCAGCGTTGGTATGTGAGTTGTGATGGATGCCACACCAACTCACAAGAGGGGTGGAAAGAAACCAAAGTTGGTTGTATTTATAGAGATTATCCACAACCTCCAAATAGTTCTGGTGCGACACCGAGTGCGAGAACACCAAGCATTCGTTATGTTGCGGAGCGTGAGAATGCTGCTCATTTCGGTAAAGCGTTGTATAAGTTAGCAACGCAGAGCGGCATCTATCAAGAAGATATAGGCACGCAAGAGGTCGTGTTTATCGGAGATGGAGCGGCGTGGATATGGAACTTAGCGGCTGAATACTTCCCGAATGCTGTAGAGATTGTGGATTACATGCATGCCAAATCACATCTTTATGATGTGGCTAAAGTTGCCTTTGGTGAGACAGAAACAGAAGACGTAGAAACTTGGGTCACAGAGACAGAACCCTTTCTTTTTGATGGCAACATTCCAGAAGTTGTCTCACGTATCCGTGCTTTAGCCACACAGCACCCAGACGTTTGTGAGATTTTAGTAAGAGAAACAGGTTATTTTGAAAAACACGCGAAACGGATGCAATATAAAACGTTTAGAGATAAGGGGTATCAGGTTGGGAGTGGTGTGATTGAGAGTGCGTGTAAACATGTTGTGGGACAAAGGTGTAAACAAGCTTCTATGAGATGGGAGAAACCGGGTATTAATGCTGTTCTAAGTTGGAGATGTCTGTTGAAGAATAATGCCTGGGACAGATATTGGTATCCAGACACAAAAGCCGCATAACACTTAGTGACAAAAACTTTACACACCCATGGTTATACGATGTTCAAACTGCAAAGGAGCTTGCACTCTTCCCAATGGAATTGGATAGAGTCAGATGGCGGTTGGCTTTCAAACCTACCAGTAATATTCTCGTCTGTGGAGACAAAAACGGTATAATTCATTTTTGGGACATCCTTTCTAAGAAACTGATCAAAAAGTATACAGGTCATGCATATAATATCACTTGTATTGGCTTTAATGCCGATGGGAGCGTGCTTGCAAGCGGGAGCGGTGACGAGACGGTACGATTATGGAATACTAACACTGATCACTATAAGACTATCAATGTTGGATATAGACCTGATATGCTTTTGTTTAGTCCTGATGGAACAACACTCGCAACCAGTGGTAGAAAAAGTATCATGTTATGGGACACGAATATAGGTAAACTCAAACACATATTTGAAAATACAGAACGTTGCTTTCGGTTTGAGTTTAGTCCTGATGGACAGATCCTTGCAAGTAGTAAAGGGAAGGACACTCTGTTTTGGGATACTAAAACCGGAAAAATTAGAATGATGTTTAAAGATACAATAGAGGAAACTATATTAGCTTTTTCGCCTGATGGAAAATGGTTTGCTACCGTAAGAAAAGACTATTACGCAGTTCAATTATGGGACGTACAAACCGGTAAACTGAAGAATACATTTAAAGGAGCACCGAAATATGTTGAGGAATTTATAACCAATGAGGATGGTTCAGAGAAAGAAATCAAAGTGCCTTCGAATCGGGTGAAATCTATTACATTTAGTCCCAATGGAAACACACTTGCAGTATCTTATTTGAATGAGAATGTAGTGTTGTGGGACATAAAAACTGGAAAACGTCAAGCAGCTTTAAAAGGACTGCGGAATGTATCTCGTCTGTTGTTCAGTCCTAATGGACATACCCTTGTTTCAATGAAAGGTTACAACATCTTTTTATCTGATATAAATACAAAAGATATCAAAAAATCTAAATTGAAGCACACAATTACAGAACATCATAGTGAGGTAAATTCAACCGCATTTAGTCCTGATGGTCAAACCCTCGCAAGTGGACATTTTAGGTCACTTCAACTTTGGGATCTTCCGACTAATAATCAGAAACAACCTAACAGTGATACACTGTATAAATCAGAAAATGTATCTTTGGCTTATTCACCAGATGGAGAAATGCTTGCAGGATTACATCCTTATTTTCCATTAAACATAACTTTATGGGATGCTTCTACTGCGGAGAAGGTTACAATTTTCAATGGAAATGGCAAGAATTCGCGGAATGGTAATATCATACACCATACTGGATACATCGTTTTCAGTCCAGATGGAAAAACTCTCGCATATAGTAGTCGTGACAATATAGTCCGGCTGTGGGATGTAAAGAAATTAACAAGTAAATCACTAATAGGGCTAATTCGAGGTGTTGTCTTTGGTAATCAATTTCGTGAGTATAAAGGACATACGGACCAGATTAAGGCGATTGCATTTAGTCCAAACGGACGCATAGTGGCAAGCGGTAGTAAAGATAAAACTATCCGTCTGTGGAATGTTAAAAATCGTAAACATATAACTACACTTGAAGGACATACTGATGAAATATTAACTGTTGCATTCAGTCCAGATGGGTTAACGCTTGCTAGTGGTTGTGGTAGAGGTTCTATCCATTTATGGAATGTAAAAACTGCCAAACACAAAACTTCTCTCATAGGTAATGATCTTTTTTCAGCTCCTCCAAGTCTCCCTCATAGAAAAGATGATCCACCAAATATTACTTCAAGGAGACGTAGTGCGATCACTTCACTTGTCTTCAGTCATGATGCAAAAACACTCATAAATGCAAATAGAGATGGAACAATTCACTTTTGGGATATGAGTACACTGCAGATAAAATCTACCCTATCAGGACACGTAGGTATGAATTCTCTTGCTTTCAGTCCTGATGGTAAAACACTTGCGACTGGGAATGCTGACGGGACGGTTCTTATTTGGGATGTGAAACCGTAAGCAGTTGACGTAAAAACCACTCTAGTGCTTAGTCAAGTGTATATTGATGGGTCTAAAAAGTAGTCGGGAATCGGAGTTCCCTCCTACAATACACACAATACACAAGACTTCTGTAGGAGCGATCTCCGAATCAAGACCGACAATAGTATGTTGACTAAGCACTAGTCATAGAAATGTTCGCGTTCAGATTGGTCTTTTCTATGCAGAATAGGGACGGAATCCTCGCACCATTAAACCACGATCACTGTTGGATTTTTTTGCTTCCTCTGCTGCTGCAGCGCGTTTCTCCGATTCCGCACGATTTGCTGCTGTTGTACCACCAATGGTCACAAAGTCATCTGTCCGACGATAACGATTGATAAAAACCGGTCGTGGTTTGTCAGACATGTTCTGTTTAGAACCGTGCACCGTTTTGACATTAAAAAAGATTGAGTCACCAGCATCACCAATTACAGGCAACGCGCTTTCCCAGGGCCACTCATCCTCTTCCAAACCAAGGTGTGAGAACGTGTCAATATGCTTGAGTTGTCCAAGTTTATGTGATCCTGGGACAACATGTAGCGCACCGTTCACAAGGTCAGTGTCTACAACATAGTTCAAAATACCGACTGGTCCCTGATAGCGATGCTCAAAGTAGGCGGAGTCTTGGTGGAGGTGCTTAGGATGTCCTCCAACAGGTTCCTTATAGAGACACTGTCCATTTCCGAAAATCTCAACATTCGGTCCTAAAATCGCTTCAACGATACTCACAGCATTTTTATCAAAAGCAGCATGGAAAAACGCTGCACTTGATTGATAGTTCAAAGCCAACACCATGATCTGTTTATCTCTGTCATAGCCTTGTGGTGCAGGAATAAAAAGTGTCCCGTTAGGTGTACGCCACCCTTCAACAATCTGCTGTGCCTTGTCAAGAAGTGACAAAGATTCCGCAACAGCGGCTTCAATGTCTTGTTGAATTGCTTTGATATAGGGTTTCATCAACCCGCGCACGATAAGGCATCCGTGTTCTTCAAATATATCTGCTGCTTGTTTTAGGTCCAAATTATCAACCGATATTTCAATTTCTTCAATTGATACACTTTGCTCTGGTTTCACGAATTATCTCCCATTTCACTGAGTTTTATGGTAGGCATTTTGGAAGGTTGTGCATGCAACGAGTCTTCCGTTTCTTCACCGTTGCGTATCTGAATTAACTGTGAAGCGATACTTACTGCAATCTCAGGTACGGTTTTAGAGTTTATGTCCAATCCGATTGGTGCGTAAACTCGCTTCAGTTTTTCCATCGGAACACCGACTTCCAACAGATCGTCAAAGATTAGTTTTATCTTCCTGCGACTTCCAATCAGGCCAATATATCTTGCGTTAGATTCAACGACACTATGCAGTGCTGATTCATCATGCTGATGTCCACGTGTTACAATCACGACATAAGTGAGATGGTTGATTGGATATTTCTTGAGTTCCTCCGAAATATCTCCGATGATTATTTCATCTGCTTCAGGAAGTCTTATAGAGGAAGCAAAATCAGCGCGGTCATCAACAATTGCGATGTCAAAGTCTAACCAACTGCCCAGGTGACAAAGTGCTTGTCCAACGTGTCCTGCTCCGGCAATAAGTAAAGTTGGTCTGGGTTGAAGGGGTTCAAGAAAGATGGAAGTTGTATCATTTTTTTGGAATACATCCGCACGGTTTTTCTGAAGGATGTCGGACATTTGACCTTCAACTTCTGTTTCCAAATCCGAATTTCCTAAAGTCCCGATCTTATCTCCGTTAGTAGCAAAAACCATCTTCTTGCCCACATCGGTGTTGTGCTCATCACTTTTCACAACTGTCGCACAAATTAGGGGTATTTTCCTTGCGTTTAGTTCCTGCATACGTGTGAACATTTCTGCTTCAGCATGGGTTCTGGGTAAATCTATGAAGATTTTCATGTTACCGCCACATATGAGTCCATCATCCCAACCGTAATCGCTATCCAATTGAAACTCCAGCAAACGCGGATGACCTTCTTGCATGAGTCCGATGGCTTGTCGGCGTGCTTCAGCTTCAACACAACCCCCACCGAGTGTGCCGATATTGCGTAAGTCTGGTAGAATCAGCAGTTTTGCACCAGGTTTCTGTGGGGTTGATCCTTTGGTTTCAACCACAGTGCAGTATGCCCCTACTTGATCCGATTCGATTAACTCTTGGATTTTCTGATATATCTCTCTCATAATTTACAAATGTCAAGGGTAGACAATACGCTGTTGTTTTAGTGCGTCTATTTTCTGCAGGGTTTTTTAGTTTTAGGTGTTTTTGATGATTTATTGCTATGACGTTAATTTTGTGTGTTGCCATCTTGGCCGTGTCTTTAGTCCCGTAGGGACGATATGTTTATAGCAAAATGTTATCTACACCTATGGAGTTCCGTAGGAACGGCATAGAAGAATAAACATATCGTCCCAACCATATCAACGCCAAATGCGCCAAATCAACGGTATGAATGCCATTAAGGCATTCCCCGTATGGCATTTGTCGGGACTAAAGACCGATGTTCATGTTTCAATAATCTAAATTTGATGTAATAGGTGCAGTTTGGAATCCTCATTTGGGGTATTAATTTTCAGTAAATCTCAATAACAAAATACTTTTAAACTGAATAACCCTAATTTCTATCTAAGTTTTTGATTATTTCTTTTCTCTTCATTGTCATTTGCAGCACAGCAAATAACAATGATATGCAGTATACATACTGCGAACTCAATAAGTGCTATTAGTCAAAAGATAGATAAGAAAAATTAGAAATCTGCTATTCAAAGATTTCAAATCTGTGTCTACACTTTCAAATTGCCCCATTTATGAATGCAACATCTTCTTTCAAAGTAGAGTGTATCTCATAAATCATTTGTATAACGGGGACCCAGTACATGCTTGTTTAGAATAAACGAAAATACAGTTGTGGCACCAAGTCAAGAATTCATGAAATCAAAGGTATGAACACCATTAAGGTGTTCCCTAGATATAAATGCAATTAAGGTGTTCTCCGAGCATGAATGCCTATTAGCATTATAATTGTATTTGTTATTGCTTACGGGGAATATACACACAACGAAAACCGCCAAAGGCACTTGAGTATTTTGTTGCCCCAGCATCTCGGTTATCCACACGTAGAAATTTGATGTTGTCTGTCCAACAACCACCTCGAAAGACGCGATAAGTCTTGCTATTATTGAAATTATCTATAACATCTGTTATAGAACCTTTGTTGAAGGGATTTTGTTTCTTAGATTTCACATAAAACTTTTTATCATATTCATCTAAACACCATTCCCATACATTGCCAGCCATATCGTATAATCCGTAGCCGTTGGGATCGTACTGTCCAACAGGTTCGGTATCATTGATATACCTAGCATGGTTTGCCTTTTCAGGATCCGTTGCATTCCCCCAAGGATATGCTTTACCAACCAGACCGCCGCGAGCCGCTTTTTCCCATTCCGCTTCTGTCGGTAATCGTTTCCTTGCCCATTTTGCGTAAGCCATCGCGGCATACCAACTTACATAAATAACTGGATGATTCCCTTTATCCGACGGGTAATTGTTCTTATTCCATAACCTCAGATATGTACTATCATGGAATCGCTCTGCAATGTTTTCTTTTTGCCAATTCGGATTAGCATCAATGAATTTTTTGTATTGTGCGTTCGTTACTTCATAGATGTCCATGTAAAACGCATCTACATAAACGGTATGTCTCGGTCTTTCATCGGTGGGACCATCGTGATGCCCCATTTCAAACTCGCCAGCAGGTATAAGTACCATATCTTCAGGCAAATCATTTGCGTGTGAAATATAGCAGAATAACACACACACTAAAAAAAGCTGCGTTATTTTTTCTTTTCTCATTACCACATTATAGTGAAATTTACAAATAAGTTTACACATCTTCTGTAGGAACGACTCCCGGTAGCGACTCGGGGTCGCTCCTACCAGTTTAGTGTATAATTAATTGTATAATCTACCATATAGAAGCACATTAGGAATTAGAGATTACAACGTATCTCATAATTATTTTGGTTAAATATCTTTTTATGAGGTGCTACCATTTCAAAACCACTTCCTCTCAATGACGCATCTAAAGGATCAGCGTCATTGACTTTGTCCCCAATCAGTACTGCGGGGTTATAGTAAAACTCGTAATTATTTGCACATGCTGCACGGAACGCAGGGGTTGGGTAACCCAACCCCTACAAATGTATTATGTAAGATCCTACAGCGGAGTGTAAACATATTTTCAGATTCTACTATAAATGCGCAATGTAGATCGGAGCGACCTTAGCGGCCTTCGACATGTATTACTCATAGTTAATGCACTCATAAGATGCTTTTTAATAATAGATCGTAGTTCATAAATCCGATTGTTAGACTTCCTATTTCACTCTCATCATAAGGGGGTCTCCAGTCCAATGTTACTATAAAGTGATTTATGAGATATGTTATAGGATATCAACTATAGTTTTGTGATGCTGCACTTTGCGCTACAAGTTGTTTGAACTGTTCAGTCTGTGTACCTGTGAGTTCCAATGGAAAAATGTTCTCAATTCCTTTACTACCCATTTTTGAGGGAACATTGAGGAAAACAGAAGTTGTGTCAGTAGAGATTAACGTACCGACACACATCACGCGTTTCTTATCAAGGCTAATGTTTGAAACGACTTGTAGAATATGACTTGCTAATGTAAAATCGCTTGAGGAAGTATAAGGACACCGTTCAACAGCAGCTTCAGATATACTTTGAATATCGGATTCCTTCATCAATTGTGATAGAGGGATTCCATTGACTCTACAATACTGAGTTAACGGGTGCGTTACTTCGTCGTTACCGATAGCTAATGCGGAGACATCCTTAACAGAAATACCCAACCGATTAGCAATTTCAGATTTTAGGTGTGCAGTTGAAACGCCGTTTGCAATACCAATGATGTTGTTCAAACCATGCTTCTGATGTATCCATGCTGCGATATAATTTGCATAAGGCATGGCGATCAGGATGATGGCATTCTGGAGATGTTCTTGAATTTTAGGCACAATCTGTCGAGTGACTGAAAGATTTGTCGTTTTCAATGCTTGTGATGAATGAAAACCGTAAGGCAAAGATGTTGGCAGGAGGACTACCACATCTGAATCAGATAAATCTTCACTCTTGTTCGTAATTGAAATCTTGGTGTCACTTGAACTCATAGCAGTTGCCAGTGCCAAATCTTCTATACTACTGCTGAGCGTTTTTTGTAGATTTGCAGTACGACTACCCAGTTTACTACCAGTTTGTGTGTCATTGTAAAAGATGATTTGCTGTGCTAACTCCGGTTGACAAATACCCCATGTCACCGAAAGTGCCATCTGGCTTGCACCTATAATAGCTATTTTCATGTCTTTGTTCCTATAGTAGCGTATCTACAATTTCTTGGAAACGAGATTCAAGGTTTTCACGCTGTTTGCACATATCCGCACTGGGTTTTAGTTTTGTTTCAAGCAATTCGTCGTAACGTTCGGCATATTCCATTAAGGTTTCTACTTCCTTTTCATAACAGACAGTTGAGGCTAACACCTTCTCTTTTATAACAACAGGGAGTTCTTCTTGTGTTATCTGTGTTAGTTCCCATCTCCATACTTTTTCAGAGATATACTCTACAAACAGATCTAATGATTTACCTTGATAATTACTGTTTTGAAGTTCTCTTACTTCTTGTATTAGTGTTAATACTTGATTGAAAAGTGAGTCGGACAAAATACTTCTTAATTCCATAAGGATTCGACCTGTTGTTGAAATAGGTAACTTGTTTTGTAGGAGAAATACTCGCAGATTCGGATAGTCGTTCACAGTTTTTATATCGTTTAGCCAAGTATCCCCAATTGAAGGGAGTTCATTTAGGTCAAAACTCAAAACCTGTTTCTTACGTATTTCTTCAATTGTAGATCCGTTCTTCCTTAGACCTGCATTTGCAAGTGTGTTTATAGCTTCGGTTTCATCATACGGTTTCAAGAAAGCGATCATGTCGTTAACTTTTGTTTGTACTGTTTGGATAGTATCTGAAATTAGATTGCCGTTGTTATTCACATTGACTGAGTTGAGCTTTTTTTCTTTACGCGATGTGTTTGTCAGACGGCTTGCACGTTTTGATAACGTTACATTATATTGTTCTAATTCTTCGCGAAGCAAAGATAGAGTCATATCACCATGGATAGCGAGTTTTTCTGCAGTCGTAATATCTCTTAAGCTATGTCCTGTTTTTTTCACAAGTGCTTTATTGAGATTTCGTTCCAAGGTTTTCCGGTCCCTTTCATCATCTATAATCAGTTGACTTTCCAATGTCAGGTTCATAAGTCGTTTCGTTTGGTCAGGCACACTGATATTGATGTCGCAAGTAGGTTGAAAATCGTGGAGAAGTTTTTCCCGCGTTTTACCATTTAGGACTAATGTCCATAATGTTGCGTAATACTTTTGGATTGTGTCTGTTTCTTTCGGGGCGTGTTCAATCCAAGACTTTATGATTGGAAGATGATATTCGACACGTTTTAGTATATCTACAAATTCTTTTTCCGCAATCTCAAAACCATTGATTTTTGCTGTTGAATGTCTGTTTGCATTATTGTTCCGTTGTGATGACATAGACTTTGGAGCTAAGAGTATGGTCTCCAGTGGGTGTATCACCTTTTCAAAAATCTGATTGTGCTGACTTGCATGGTTAGCGATTTCAAGGCAAGATAACCAGACATTTCGCATTCTTTCGATCTGTGATGGGTGCCATGTAGAGCGAAGACCTATTCGTGTGATCTTTTCCTGTACAGTACCAGATGTCCATTCTGGAAGATGAATATTTTCAAGTAGAACGTCATCTTCTGTAATTTGTAGTTGTACCTTTTTAACAAGTTCTGTATCAATAAAATCTGAATGAAAAACAAGGTCATAATAAAGAGCTGCGGCTTGATCCATCACTTTATACGTTAAGATGTAACTTGATTGGATTATATTGTTATAGGTAAACTGTTGGTTTTCCTGCAATTGCCATAACTCAATTATCGGGTCAATCTTTTCTTTTAGCAGGTTTGTTGCATTCAGTGATATTTCCTCGTCAAAATGATCACTGATGAATGTATTGAAATAATCACAGAATACTAAGTTTGTATTTCGTAGTTCACGTACGATGAGATCATCCCACACTTTATGATGAAGTCGTTGTCCACGGTCTAACATCAGTGCCTTTAATCGACTATCTACACCTTGTTGAAATTGTGTCATCAACTGATATGCATGTTGATTTACTTTCTCTCTATAATTTCCGATTTTTTTGGAACATTCATTTATCGCATCCTCAATATCCGTTGTTTTCCCAACGATCTCAATCGGGACGAGTTTAACATTTTCTGATTCAAGTGGATTATATACTGCTGCAATAGGTAAAATACGCAGAGATCGCACTGTATCTGAATTTTCTTGATCCAAAATCCGATTCTTTAATGCTAAACTGTATTCTAAGTCAGTCAAATCAGGATAGTGCTTTATGTGTGTACGTATACACACAAATACAGTCTTGTCACCATTTTTGTCAATTTCGGATAATAATTCATCGTCATTGAGATTTACGCGATTGATATGAGTCTGTTCTGGAATGATAACTTTTTCTACTTGTTGCGAACTTTTAGTTGTATCAGTAAGTATAAACCCTCCTGTTTTGATAGTATTTGGTACGATCAGTCGAGATTGTAATACTTCTTCAGTTAATTGAGTAAGAGTAAGGGATTTCCCTAAGTGTTGAACAGTGATATTTGCTAATACACCGTCAGCGAAATCCGTTATTTGTCGGATGTTGCGTTCTAATTCCTGCACACTTTTTTGTACGCGGTCATAATCGTCAATTGCTGCGGCTTGTATGATGGATTCGTCAATCCAAGACACCCATGCACCTGGACGATATTTCATTTTGAGTGTCAGTTTCCCATCTTTGGAGTCAAAACCGGGAAGTACTTGGCTTTCAGAGGACTTTTTCGGTGTCCATACAATAAGATGTTTCGTGTTACCACTACCGAGTGTTACCCCAAAAGTGTCTCCCCAACTTATCCGTCCTTCAACACTTGCTTTGATTTTATCCGTTAATGTAAAAAGTGAGTCTGCGTGAAAATTTAGTGAAATATCTTGCATTGCGTCAATTTTAAATTGTCCTCCATATTAATAACTTATATACCTATTAACGTATCTCATAAATACGATTTTGTTAAAATCCACTATAACGAGTGTTTGGTAAATCGGGGTTAGAAACCCTCCTACTATTTATGAGATAGGCTATACTTAAACAAAGCGTTTGACTGCTGTGTTTTATCTCAATTTAAACGAAAATGTATGTGTTCTTTAATCGGTTTATATTATTTAATTTAACGAGTTTCTTTAGGTATATTTTCGAAGTTAATTTCTTGTTTTATTTCAAGTCCCCAAACGTCCCAACCTTCTACTTTTTTTCTTGCAAAAAGTTCAAGTTTACTTTGATCTGGAAACATTTCATTTATGCGGTTTCGGACTTCATCTGGTTTTTCGGAATGCCGTGTTCGTTTTGCTTGAACAAGTTGTCGTATATTTCGCATTCCTCTGGGTTGTGGTATCCTGCCACGTTTAAAGACGAGACATAATTCACATTGACTCATCGTATAGAATCCAGGATTGACGCGACACTTGTCCCAAACAAATGCAACAGTTGCCCAACGAAATCCCCAGGCTTTTCCTAACATGATTGCTTGGTCAAGATGAGGGGATGTACTCCACATGAATAGAAGGCAGTTTTCAGTGGTGATAGATGCAATGTTCCAAAGTGCCATCTCTGTTACAGATATGGTTGGATAATGTCGGATTGCTCCACCGCTGTCTTTGCCGTCAGTACCTGTGTGCTGCAATTGCCCTTTGTAATCCCAAGGTGGGTCAGCGTAGAGAATTTGATATTTTTTCTTCGGAAATGGTGGGTGTGATAACATAGTTGTTTACAGACAGCACCTTTCGTTATTAGTGCGTTGTTGCTGACTGTATCGTGAGTCACTTGAATAGAATAGGAAACTGATTCCATTTATATTCTATTGTGCCTCAACGCTTAGTCCTTCCTGAGCGATGTCGTTGTTTGCGACCAGCATATCCCGGTCAAAGATGAAATCACTTCGTGAACTACCAAGGTCTTCACCTTCTGCTTGACGTTCACGAAAGTATTGTGGCAATGTCAAACCTGTCATACGAATAGCATCTTCGGGACATGCTTCAACACAGTACCCACAGAAAATGCAGCGTAGCATATTTATTTCAAATACGTCAGGATATTTTTCTCGTTGATAACCTTCTTTTGTTGTCCATCCTTCTGGTGCAGGTGCTGCTTGGATTGTGATGCAGTCAGCTGGGCACGCTGTTGCGCATAAGAAACATGCAACACATTTGATTTCATCTTTTTCAGTCGTGGTGAGTTTGTGAATGCCGCGATATCGATCATTGCGTTCATTGACGCTTCGCGGGTCTTCAGGGTACTGAACTGTGAGTTTCTTTTTTGGGATGTGTTTTAACGTTGTGAACATCCCTTTAATCAACGCTGGGATATAGAGTCTATCCCAAAATGACATCTCTTCGTTAACTTTCATATACGCTTTCCTTTCTTTTAAAACTTTGACCTATATTCCTTGGTTTATAAGATACGTTGCAAAACAGTTTACGTGTTTAGTTTAGCAACTGTGTAGTTGGGTGCTTCCTCGGTAATATCAATATCGTGTGGATGGCTTTCTCGGTAACCGCTACTTGTCATCCGGACAAATTGGACATCTTTGCGTAACGACTCCATATCAGGTGTTCCGCAATAACCCATAGCGGAACGGATCCCACCGACTAACTGATAAACATAATTGCTGAGTTTTCCTTTGTGTGGCACCCTTCCTTCAATTCCGCGCGGCACCAGTTTTTCTATTTCTTCGTCACTGCTCTGAACTCCAAGAGATGCGTTTCGTTTTCGCAATGCTCCTAATGATCCCATCCCACGATGAAGTTTATATGTCCTGCCTTGGTAAATCACCGTGGAACCTGGGCTTTCGTCAGTTCCAGCAAGTAGGCTACCGATCATCACAGAACTTGCACCTGCACCGATTGCTTTTGCAATGTCACCTGAATAGCGTATTCCACCGTCAGCGATAATCGGCACACCTGCTTTGTCTGCTTCCTGTGAGCAGTCATAAATCGCTGTAATCTGTGGGATACTCACCCCAGCGACTACGCGTGTGGTGCAAATAGAACCTGGTCCGACACCGACTTTGACCGCATCTGCACCCGCATCAATCAAGCTTCGTGTGGCTTCAGGAGTAACAACATTACCTGCGACAAGTTCTACGTCTGGAAATTCCGATTTTATATATTCTGTTGACCGAATAACATTTTTTGAATGTCCGTGTGCGGTATCCAACACAAGTACATCTAAACCAGCATCAATCAGCATACCGATGCTGTCCAATGGTGTAGATGGCAAAACAGCTGCGCCAACGCGTAAACGACCTGCTTCATCTTTGCAGGCTTGTGGAAACATCTGTACTTTGTCTATATCTTTGATTGTTATCAACCCGTGCAGTTTAGAATTGCTGTCAACGATAGGAAGTTTTTCTTTCCGGTGTTTGTGAAGTATTTCTTTTGCTTTATCAAGGGTAACACCGGGGGACGCAGTTATCAACTTTTCTGCAGGTGTCATTCGTGCAGTGATGGGTAGGTCAAGATTGTCTTCGTATTTTAGGTCACGGTTGGTAATTAGACCGACAAGGTACCCATCTTCGGTAACAATAGGCACTCCCCCGATGCGGTAACGAGCTGTCAAATGATGTGCATCACGGATCGTTTTATCCGCTGTCAACGTAATCGGATCAGTAATCATACCACTTTCAGACCGTTTTACACGATCAACTTCAGAGACCTGTTCTTCAATAGAGCAGTTGTAATGAATGATTCCGATGCCACCTTCTCGGGCAATTGCAATCGCAAGAGTAGATTCGGTAACAGTGTCCATTGGAGCACTACAGATAGGGATATTTAACCGAAGGTTTCGAGTCAGTTGTGTGCTTGTGTCAACGTCATCCGGGAGGATACTCGATTCTGCTGGAATGAGTAATACATCGTCGAATGTTAACCCTTCTTTTGCAAACTTTGGAGGAAATTCATCGGAAATTTTGGTGTCCATCGGAATCATCTCCTTCATCATGTAGATTAAAGGTGGGTGAGAAAGGCTTGTGAATGTGCCATAATTACACGACTTACCAACTCTAATATATTATAGCATATTAACACTTTCATGTCAAAAATATTTTAATATGTGTGTGTAAAGTTTTTACTTATGTCTGAACCAGGATTTTCAGGATTAGCAGATTTCCAGGATTACCCCATCAGGTGTTTCTGCTTAGTATAAGCGTATATTGGGAATGGCACACTACTGCTTCAACCTCCTATGTAGGTATTTTTGTAATCCTGAAAATCCTGGTTCAGACAAATGCCAAGAACTTTTTACACTCTCTATCAGATTTTTGCTCTAATATAATTTTCGTAACTATGGTAAAATACCAAAAACTATTGAACAATAGGAGAAATTAAATGGAGAATCTTAACGTTGGAATTGTTGGTCTTGGATGGGTTGCTGGTGCACATATTGAAGCATTCAAAGCTGTATCTGGGGCAGATGTCACCGCTATCTGTTCACGCCGAGAACACGATGAAGCAGTGCTTGCGGAAACTTACGGTACACCACTTAAAGCCTATACGGATTATGAAGAAATGCTTGCTGATCCGGATATACATATCATAGATATTTGCACACCACATCCCTTTCATGCGGAACAAGCGATCGCTGCAGCAAACGCAGGAAAACACCTCATCATTGAAAAACCGATCTGTCTTACATATCAAGATGCGATTGCAATACGAGATGTTGTGAAATCCACTGGTGTCAACGTGTGTGTCTGTTTTGAGTGTCGTTTTAGTGCACATTTCACAATGATACGTTCTGTGATTGACAATGGACTACTCGGTGAACTGCACTACGCTGAAGTTGATTACTACCACGGTATCGGTCCTTGGTATGGACAATATGAATGGAACATCAAAAAGGACTTCGGTGGCAGCACCCTACTTACGGCAGGATGTCATGCACTTGATGCACTTCTCTTTTTTATGGATGGAAATGTTGAGGAGGTAACCAGTTACCACACACAATCCATAGGGGAAGCATTCCAACCTTATGAATACAAAACTACCAGCGTGAGTCTGCTGAAGTTTGAAGGTGGACAGAAGATCGGTAAGGTTACATCTTGTGTAGATTGTCTACAACCCTACTACTTCCACATACACCTTGTTGGCAGTGAAGGGAGTCTGCTTGACAATCGTATCTATTCTGCAAAACTGAAAGGTATGGATAAGAGTAGATGGAGCACACTTGAAACATCGCTGATTGACTCTGGTGATGTGAGTGACCATCCTTACGAACCACAGTTCCAAGCATTTGTGGATAGCATTGGACGTGATGAACCGATGCCGTTAACTGATTTTAATACTGCTTTTGAGACGCACCGCGTTGTGTTTGCTGCGGACCAGTCTGCAGAAGCGGGAGGACGCACTGTCAAGTTGTCTGAACTTGCGATTTAAGCATTATAACGTGAGTTCAATAAATGGATTCATGTTAATTATGGTTCAATTAGGGACTTAACCTGTTCCGATTGTGGAACTTCTCAAAAATATTAGAATTGGGAATGAGCATATTCTTGCTTCACCATCAACATAGAAGTGAGTATTTCAACTTTTAACAGCAATTATCGCATTTTTCACGAGTGATACGCGGTGTTACTTTGAAAGTTTATTACCCAATTTATCAATGTATATAACCTCAACCCCTTTCGGTTCAATTCCAAAAATATTGAGAAGGAATATTTGCATGGAATTAAGTCGTGTACCAAAGTATTGTACATTAGGTCCATTATCTTTACGTTGCACATAGACAACATCTCGGTTCTGATAAAACGGCAGAACTTTGTCCCCAATGTGGATACCCCCTGTAACCGGTTCACCTACTGTGCGTTCCATCGTGTGCTTCCGCTTTAGAAAAAGAAGGTGATGTTCAAGATATCTTTTTTTGATTCTATCTATGTCTGATACAGGTATTCCAAATGTCTCTGATTCTTCCTGAAGCAATCCGGGGATGTTATCAATCCTATCTGTTACCACTCGCGCATCCATATACTGAGCATATTCAAGAAAATTGTGGAAGATAACTCCTCTATCAAGCAAATATTGCAGCCACTGTTCAGGAGGAACTCTTTTATCAATCCTTCTACGCGATTCATCTTGCATGTACGCTATATAATAGGAATCCATGAGTGCTTCAACGGTTTGCGGGCCTTTATGCCATGTCATCATTGCAACCCACAAATCCTGTTCTGTCATTTTAGGAATTGTAGTCCCTTCAAAGTAGGGTTCAGCATCATCAGTTTTGGTAGATTTCTCTTTGGTTATAGTTGAGGTATCGTTCTTGGGTGGGGTATAATACTCAACCTCTCCATTTGGCCCGATTCGTCCAACAGCATCTATTGGGAACTTGTATTTATGAAAAGAAGGGGTTATTATCGCATCAAGAATAACGAAAACGCCAAGAATAAGAATTAAGCCTCCTATTACTAGTCCACCTATAAAAAGTTTTTTGGGGAAATGTTTCATTTCGTTATTTCCTTGTTAGGATTTCTCTGTTCGGAGTTTGTATATTTCGTATATAAAGTCACATGTTAACACATCTCCGGTTTATAGTGAAATCTATAATTATGTTTACATTTTTTTTGAATTTTGTTTTAATAATGTTATTATGAGATATTCAACAGATTTACGAAAACTTGCTCTAGATTTTATAGCAGATGGTGGCAGTATAGCTGAAGCTGCACGAAGGTTTAAAATATCGCGCCCTTGTATCTATACATGGCTTGACGCAAAAGATCCTCTCTCGTATAAAAAACCGGGACCCCGAAAACCCCATCGTCTTGACCCAGAAGCACTGGCTGAACATGTCAAAAAGTTCCCAGACAGCACCCAGAAAGAACGAGCTGCACATTTTAGCGTGTCGCAGCAATGTGTTTGGTATGGTCTAAAGAAACTCGGTTGTACCCGAAAAAAAAGACGTTCACCTACAAGGAACAATGTCCTATAAAGCAGGAGGTATATAAGACTGAACTTCAGACATCACTTCAGAATGGAAAAACACCTGTCTTTATTGACGAAAGCGGTTTTACTATAGAAAGTGTCCGGCAATATGCGTATGCTCCCAAGGGGGTTAGCATAGAAGGGACAATCTCAAGCAATCAGTATAGACACACCTCACTGATTGCTGCACGAGTCAATGGTTGTTTTACAGTGCCGATGCTTTTTGAGGGTGCTTGTGATGGACTTGCCTTCAATGCTTGGCTTGAAAACATGTTATGTCCGATACTTGATGCGTCACATGTCGTCGTATTGGATAATGCGTCTTTCCATAAAGGGAAAAAGACAAAAGAACTCATCGCTGCGTGTGATGCGAGTTTACTATTTTTGCCACCTTATTCACCTGAACTTAATCCTATTGAAAAAGATTTTGCAAACATTAAGCGTAAACGCGAAT
Organism: Candidatus Poribacteria bacterium; assembly: GCA_963663765.2. GTDB lineage: Bacteria > Poribacteria > WGA-4E > WGA-4E > WGA-3G > MSPOR6. The sequence continues at coordinate 26,476 of CAXXUA010000007.1, forward strand.
ACAATCCCAATATGTCTATTGATGAAATTATAAAAGTGTATAGGTAATTATAGATTTTACTATAAGATAAACAGGTTTTCTGAATCCTGTGTTTCTGGACGCAAAAACCCCCGCAGCAAGAAAGTGTCCAACTAAGCGCACGTAAAAAGCCGGTGCAACCTTGAAGACCTTCAATGTTGTTTCGCAATAAAATAATTAATGTCAATATTTTTTGAAAAATAGAGTTTATCCGTTTTTTCTATGCCATTCCTGCACTGCTATTGGGATTTCTTGAAGGTTCTCTATTGTTGTTTGGAGGGGTATCGCACATTCAGGACCGATGAGAGGTACACCTGCCTCTAAGTTTTTGACGACTTCTATTTTGACATCTTCTGGTTCTTTAGCAAAAAGGGTTTCGGGATTGTTGATATTGCCAATCAATGCGATTCGTTTTTGGACGATATCCATCGATTCTTTAGGTTCATTTTTGGAGTCGTAGTGGAAGGCTGCCATACCTGTTTGTGCTATATATTCCATGCGATCAACGGTGCGTCCACATATATGGAGGATGAGCGGAATTGGAATCCGTTCCACGAATTCAATGTGTAGGTCGCGTAGATAACGTTTGTAGTATTCACCACTGACAAGGTCACCCGTTGCGTGATCAGGGAGAGTGAGAGCATCCGCGCCTGCTTCAATCTGTGCGATACCGAATTGCACTGTTGCTTCCTTCATTCTATCCAGTGCAAGTTTTGTTTTGCCCGGATCATCAAGGGACAACAATAGGAAGGGTTCAACACCGAAGCAGTGGTACCCAAGCGACCAAGGTCCCATCGTCTTGCCGATGACAGCGACTTCATCGCCATATTCTTTCTTTAGTATCTTTATCGCTTCCAAAACACATTGTGTGTCTGGGTGTGTTAGGAAATCCTTTGGAATGTTGATGTCGTCAACATCTTCCCAGATCGGTTCACGCATCTTGACAGTTGGCCAGTTGTCTTTTTGCTCCCACTGGATTTTGCAGCCAAGTGCGCTTGACTCTTGGATAATCGTGAAGACTGGCATGATGGTGTCAAAACCGAGTTCTGTGTATCCTGTGGCAGCGAGTCTTGCCATGAGTTCTGGTTCGCGATTTGCCTGTGGGAACGGTGCGTCAACCAAATCCATCAGTTCGACGGTGGCGACAGAGGTGGGATTGCAAACTGGGGTGCGGTCAGTCGGTTCGTTACGTAGTGCTGCGAGAACCCTTTCTCTACCTGACATCTGTTTGACGGTATGTTGCATTGAACTTTCCACGATTTTTTCCTTATGATTGTTGACTTGGTGCAGTTAGGACACCACGAGCAGCAACGGATTCTTCTTCACGTAGGATGACTCGGACATTTGGGGCACGGACTAATAGGAGACCAACGAGTTCATCGTGCGACTGACCACATGGAAAGACAACTGAATTAGGATCGTTATCCTTGGAGTTATTCATTTCTCCTAATTTTGCTAAACCTGCAGCAATCGCAGCAACCCTTCGTTCTGCACTACGTCCTTCACCATTGGAACGAACACTATAGATACCGTTTTCCACGGAATCAACTGTAATTGTCTGTTTAGACTTTTTATCCAGTGTTTTTAGTGGACGGGGTTGTATAGATGTGTCAGGTGCGATTTTGCATGCTTCTAAAAAGACACGTCTGCATGCTGCCTCATGTTTATCACCACAAGGGAAACAGAGTAATCCATCATTATTCTGCTGCATTCCACCTAATATACGCATTGCATAGCTGACTTCCTGTATGCGGTTCTCAGCACCTTCAAAACTACTATAGGTATGCACACGGTAAACAGCACGAGATTCAAGTTCCTGTTGGTAAAGTGCTATCGTAATATCCTTGAAATGCGGATCAATCGGAACAAGTTCAATACGTCTACCGATATTAACAACGGATGCCATAGAATGCCTTGAATTACCACTTAACGGACAGGGAACTTATCACCATAACTTTTGTAGATATAGTCATAAACTCTTTCTGATACTCCGCGCATGATTTTTTCACGTTGATTTACCCATGCACCAATCGGAATGCGGTGTGTATGAGTGTTTGTCTTGGTCTTGTCTTCAATCAATCCAGTAAATAGATAAGGACGCGGATTTCCACTTGGATCATAAAGCACAAAAATACCGCTATCTCCAGCGAGTCCGTAAACATTTACCGTTTTATTATATATCTTAGTAGACGGTGGAATTCGGGTTTGTTTGAAGTTGTTATCCTTATTAGGAAGTTGAAGATAATACTTCATTTTATTGGAGTAAGGTAGATTATTGTGCCATAGTTGCTTATAGAATCTGTTTAAATCTTGTGGTGAAGTTGAATTCCGATATGCACGTCCGTTAGTGGGAATATATTCAATGATCTTGGTCTGCTTAAAATAAGGATAGATGGCTTTCAATCTACGATTTAAGGTGCTTGGTCCACCTATTTTGCGTATTATATAGTTTGTTGAAGTATTTGAACTGTTACGAATCATTTTTTCTAAATGATGTCGATTTGTATTTGAATGCGTTAATCGTCCTTGCTTCACTTCATGAAAATATAAAAGCATAATGTAATTATTAACGAAATCGGCAGCCATCGTCTGACGATCCTCATTAATGGATACCAATGTTTTCTCACTTGACAGGTCATAGACAGCAACACTGATTTGGTCCGAGGATGTTAAATCCTTATTTTCTTTGAGTGTTTTGAAGTATTCATCTAAGTTTTGCTCAAGTGGAGAATCATATAAGGAATCTTTTTCAGCATACAAGACAGCAGTACAACAGATTAATAAAGCAATTCCAATATAATAGACGGTGTGTAAATGTTTGTTCATATTAGTATCCATTGGATTTTGTGAAATGTTTTCACAATGTTCTGTTATCGGATAGTGAATTTACCACCATAACTATTGTAGATATAACCGTAAGCACGTTCAGACACACCTCGTAGGATACTTGCCCGTTGATTTACCCATGCGCCGAATGAGATACGTCGTCTGCGAGTGCTAGTCTTAGTTTTGTCTTCAATAAGTCCAGTGAAAACGTAGGGACGTGGATTCCCTTTTGGATCACGAAGTACTAAAATACCGCTATCACCCACGAGTCCGTAGACAGTTCCGGTTTTGTTGTAGACTTTGGTAGAAGATGGTATTCGTGTTCGTTTGTAGATGTAATCTCCATTGGGAAGTTCAAGATAGTACTTCATTTTATGTGAATATGGTAGTTTGTTATGCCATAATTGAACATAGAACTTGTTTAGATCATGTGCACTTGTGGTGTTGCGATAGGTGCGTCCGTTTGTGGGGATATATTCAATAATCTTGGTCTGCTTAAAGTAAGAATAGTTGGCTTTCAATCTACGATTTACGGTGTATGGTCCACCTATTTTACGAATAAAATAGTTTGTAGAAGAATTTGAACTGTAACGTATCATTTTTTCCAAATGACGCCGGTTTGTATTTGTATGCGTTAAACGACCTTGCTTCACTTCATGAAAATATGCAAGCATGACAAAGTTCTTAATTAATGAAGCAGCCATCATTTGCTGATCTTCGTTGATAGAAACTAGTTTTTTCCCTTTTGTAATATCATAAACGACAAAACTTGTCCGTTCTGTTGAAGCCAATGGTCCTTTTCGTCGATACTTTTTTATAAAGTCATCGATCTTTTGTTCAAGTGGAGAATCTATAGAAGGATCTTGTGTCGCATGAATCCCAGTGGGTCCAATGAGTAAGACACAGAGTCCGCAGAATACTAAGAACTTTGAGATATTATTATAATGAGCTTTCATCAGATTTTGTCTTCCTCTTTTTATGTCATGTGATATGTAAAATAAAACAAAAGCGGGTATAAAATATTCCCTATAAGTGGGATTATGATTGCTTTAGTTGATAGTGTTATGTCGACCGTATACCATTTATATGGTCGGTAACAGGTAACAAGCGGCTTCGCGGTTGTTTCGAACGAGTAGGTAATTCCCCGCGAGTGCGGGGTTGTTCCATGTTTGCCCTGACAAAGCTGGAAATTGAGCCAGTTCTATATGTTCATCTGGATTCGGTTCAATTAACACAATCTCGCCATCTTCGGTGAGAATTAACAGGACATCTGAGATTAAAATTGTCTGACCGTGTCCGTAGCGACCTCGTTTCCATTTGCGAGTACCGTCAACGGCATTTATACAAGTGAAAATTCCGTCATCAAGGCCGTATACAAAGTTTTTGTAATAAATAATTGTTGTAAACTTTGCTTTGAAAAAGATACTCTCCCATATAAGATTAACGTCAAAATTGTCTGTCTGGTTACTTTTGGTAATCTGGAATAATTTAGCACCGATTCCATAAGAAGTGGAAACGAGAAGCCTATCTTCAGGTAATGGTGTTGGTTGTGCGATACACTCTACACTGGTATTAGGCCAAGGTTTTTCCCACAAGAGTTCACCTGTGGTAGGTTCATGTGAAGTTACAAGTCCTTGATCAAAAAGTACTACCTGTTCAGTTCCTGCAATGTTTAGTAGGACAGGTGAACTATAGGCGCTTTGTACCCTCTGTCCTTTCCAAGCTATCTGTCCTGTCTCTTTGAAGTATGCGACTGCCCCACCAGCACTGACTATTACCACATTATCGTGAACAAGTGGGGAAACACTCACACCCCATGGTGGAGCTTTTGCGTTGTTCTCTTCAAAGATGTTAGTAGTCCAAATCTGCGTACCTGTTGCAAAATCCAAACAGTTCAGGATACCAGTTGAACCGACGGTGAAGACACTTTCTCCATCAATGGTTGGGGTTGCGCGTGGACCAAGTCTTCCAAGAGCTGTATAGTATCGCGCTTGATCTTTGTGTGTCCACTTTTCCTCACCAGTGAGTAGGTCATAACATACTACCTTTTCCCATTCGTCTTCCTGTTCCTGAGTAATTGCTGAATCACCGACAACAGCAAAACCAGACCATCCATCACCAATCGGCTGTTTCCACACTAACTGTGGTGGGGTGTTTTCCCAGTCGGTGTTTAGTTTGATGTTGGTGACTGATGCGTTGCGATTCGGTCCAAGGAACTGAGGGTAATCTGTCAATATATGTGCTGTTAGAGTCTGTCCATTTAATGAACCGACAGCACGTTGTGTAGGTTTGCGCCATCTCCATTCAAATTTCAGTGCAAGGTCACCACTGAAACCATCGAACCGGAATAGAATAGAAAAAGAAACAATAGTGAAAAGGGTAACAGCAAAGGAAATTAATCTAATTCGCCATGCAATACGCGAGAGTGCCATCAACCATACTATCCCAAGAATTGTGGTTATGATGAGTATCACTTGGGTCAACATAACTTTTTCTTGGCGATGGCGAGCATCCAGTAACCACACTAATATGATCGCTATGACGCAAAGACTAACGATAATATATAATGGCCAGAAACGGATGCTTTTTTTGTCTGATGTCATAAAAAGACTACTAACCTAAAGCGTTTAAATTTTTGTACAGTGTAATTCTAATATAAAATACTGATCAATTATTGTCAAGTTAAATTGTATTGTTTTTCCTGAATCAACGATTTCAAACTTTCACAACAAATTCTGTTCCTTTTTGAAACCACTGCTGAAGAATAGTGTTTTCATTGGAGGTACGTTTTGCTTGTGTTCCCGTTGCTTGTGTTAGGTCTATTGTAGCAGTAACGATCTGATCACCAAAGAATCCTGCTTCCTTTATAACATTTCCATTAGGATGAATGATCTTTGAGTTGCCATGTGATGACCCAGATGACCTAAGATCATTGGGATTCGCAGGTGTATTTGTCATAACGAGATAGATGCCGTTTTCAGTTGCGCGTGAAATGGGCATAGCACGATAAGCAGAGAGTTTATTTTCTGATAACAGACCTGATTCACATGAACAATAAAAGCAGATTTGTGCTCCCATTGCAGCTGGCAGTTTGACTAATTCTGGATAGCGGACATCATGGCAAATGATAAAGCAACAGTCTACCCCAGCTAACTCCACAATTGGTAGTTTGCCGCGATTATTGGTACACCATTTTTCACCTGCGAGAAAAGTCTTACTGTAGCGATATCTAATGCTGCCATGTTGATCAAATATTACCAAGTCGTTATGCCAATTATCACTATCATGCTTAGCTGAACCAACTATAACTGCAATGTTGTGTCGTCGTGCTGCATCTGCGATTCTTGTTTCTGCCTCCTTAAATATCTGTGTAGAAATATGTTTCCAATAGGAAGTATCACAACAATAACCGTATAAGCATCCTTCAGGAAATGCAGCTATTTGAACCTGCATTTCTGCACATGCTTCTATTTGCTTAAGCACTTTTGATGTGCTTGCATTAACGTCTTTACTTGTTAACAGCTGACATGCTGCGACTTTTATCTGGTTTTTTGACATCATCCTTTTCCTAAGTTGTTTATTTTTTCGAAGTTCCAAGCAGGTGTAGAATATTTTGTATTTTCCAATGTCTCTGCTTGTGCAATTTCTTCAAACATCAGTCTGTCTTTTTTAAATGTATACCCAACTTCATTGGTTTCACAGATTGCTGTGATTAAGGATTTTTTGGTGATAAAACGTCCATTTGTGTTAATTGCAGAGGATTTTTCTGACAATATCTGTTGTGCCATCGGATTTTTTGATACATGTTTTAGGATGTGTTTGGGTGGTATGTCTAATGAAATATATCCTTGAAACATGATACCGTTTCTGTTGCGTCTGACCGACACACCTGCGAGTTTCTTACCGTTGCACATGACATCGTTTTCGGCAGGATTTGTCAAACAGATATTTTCAGTTGATGTAGTTGAACTTTCATTATAACATTCTGCTGGTATGTTGAGTTTTTGGAATGCTCTAACCAGACCTTTGCCGATCAATTTGTATGTTTCAGAAACAGGGTATTCTCCCGATTTGCGTGGGAGAATCAGTGTATACGTCAAATCCCATCCATGCACGACGGTGCCCCCGCCAGTCATCCGTTTCACCAATTCAATACCCTCTGAACGGCATGCTTCAACGTCAACTTCAGAGGAAATATCTTGAAAGTACCCGAAGCTGAATGCTGGTTTTGTCCAATCGTAAAACCGTAGTGTTGGGTTGTCTTGGCAGTTCTGCGCGATGAGAATTGCTTCGTCAATTGCCATATTCATGGCTGCGCAGTTTTTGTCCATTTCTATTAGGCGTCCAGTCATTTTCATTTGGGATATGCTATCCGACAGACAGCAGTTGTATGTGCATCACAATACCAGAAATATCCATCCCAGTAGGTCATGCCGTGCGGTTCAGGATGTGGTTCAGGTATTTCTATTTTATTACTAAGGCTGCCATTTTCTGTATTGAGTTGATATATCGCGCGATGATTGGTTTCAACGCACCAAAGTTCATCTGCGATCCAAGCGATTCCGTGGGGTCTGTCTCCAGGTGCAGGAAATGAATGCATTACTGTGAAATCGTTTTCAACATCAATTTGATAGATTGTTGCAGATGGCGGTACTGCCATCCAGAGTTTGTTATCACGCCATTCCAGGCCGTGCGCGCCTGTCTGTCCTGCACCGGGTGTATCATAAGATGCAAGTGTCTTGCCGTTTTCTGGGTCAGTCAGCAGGATTTCACAACTATAGGTAGACGCAAGCCAAAGGTTTGTGCCAGTGTGTGTAATGCCGCTGCCTTTGTCGGAGTCGGTTGCAAGTGTCTTTTTTACTGTCCCATCATAAGAGACTAAATGCACCTCGTCTGTTTGTTGGTCGAGTATCCAGAGTCCTTCTTTGATGGCTTGCATACCGTTGGGTTGTGGTCCTGGCGCGTCAAACATTTTTTCGATATTTGGCATGTGATGTCTCCGCATATGGATGTCTTGTTTCGGTTCATTTTATACGGTAATAGGTGAGGTGTCAATGGTATTATTGATATCGTTTGTTGGGTTCGCGAAAATTAGATTTTGCCTATCTCTGATGGTTAAAGTTGAAAAACATCGATCGGCAAATAACCTCAATCTCATTAAGCGACTTCCTCAAATTCTGCTAACTCACGAGCATAATCCAGACAAGCATGAATGTGCATTACTTTTAGGTCAGGAAATTCTGCAATAATTTCATGTGCTGTATATCCTGCTGCCAAGTATCCAAGTAAGAGACTAACTGGAATCTGCGTGCCTTTTATCCGCGGTTTTCCCCGTAATATCTCTAATGTGCTAATAATATGATCTCTCCAATTAATTGGCATGTGATTTTTTCCTATTCTGTTGTGAAGTTACCGTGTTTTAGAGCATTCGGAGTTTCGCATACAAGAACCAAATCTATGTTTTATCAAAGCCTGTTAACGTTCTCGCTTAGCATAGCCTGGTTGATAGTCGTTGATGAATCTTGTTAATCCTTCTCCTTCTTTCGCCAATTCTTTCATCTCCTCAACGTCATCCTTACCTGCACTCTCATAAGTATACAGATAGATTCTACCGCTCGTAAACTGGATTCTGATAAATTTAGCTCCCGCTTCATAAGCAGCGATTCCCGAATTTCCATGAAGATTACCATATCGTTTCATGCGTTTTTTCTTTTGCATGGGTTTCCTCCTATGTGAGAACTATAGTTTCGTCTATTATAGCACATTCGAAACTTTTTGTTAGATGAAATTACTCATTTTTAGGGTTATTTAGTTTTAAGAGTATTCTGTTATTGAGATTTACTGAAAGTTAATACCCCAGGCCGGTAGGTGCGGTTAGAAACCGCACCGAATCCTAATAGGGAAAGTTGCCATGAAGGTTTTTGATCCAAATTCAGCAGAATACGCCAAATCAACGGTATGAATGTTATATAGCATTCCCCGTTTGGTATTCTGCATTGGTTAGAAACCGCAACTACCAGCATGGAATATATAGCATGTGTTAAAAATTCGCAAGAAATACCTGAAACTAAATAACCCTGACTCATTTTGGGTTTACGGGCAAGTGTCCTTGGTTAGCAAGTGTTTATGTGATTTTGTTTTGTATACTTTTCCTTGAGATACATGCACCTTAAAATCTGCAATCAATTTATTATCTTTGGAGATCAAAACTTTTACTTCCGCAATGAGTGCTAATGCAATAATGTGCGGATCGTCTGATTTAATTTCGTCTTTTATTTTATCATTTTTTTCTTGCACATCTTGGGCTAATACTAATTTGAGTTTACCCCTTCTTTGCAGTTGTCTTCTTAACGTGTACCCACCTCCTTTATCCCATTCCTTTCTAAATTTCTCGGTATCAGAGTAAACAATTTTGCCGTTTTTTCTTTCTAACCACTGGTGCACAAACTTCAGATCTTCATCAACTGGATCCTTTTTAAATCTACCAATCAAATTAACATCTAAAATAGCACACATAGTTAATCCTCAAAACCCATGAGTCGGTTAGTTTCTTTTAAGAAAAATTTACCATAATGTGGCGGCACACCTACCATATTTGCCATTTTGTCAAAACCGATATTATGCACCTTTACGATATTTCCCTTTGGTTCAAAGTAGATTAGGGATACATCTTCAGGTTTGATGTTTCCTTTTCTTATTTCAATGCGTGCACGGTCAATCATGTAATCACTGTGTGTCTCAATTATGAATGACCTATTCCCTTGGCTTGTAAAGTTTGCTAATAAAGAAGATAGTTCTGCTTGTGCCCTTGGATGCAAGTGCACCTCTGGCTGTTGTAATAAGAAATAAGACATATCCTCATAATCAGGTTGAGTCCTCTTGCGAATACCGTGATTTAGTATTTGCACCAAAATTGGCAAAATTTGGCTGACACCGTAGCCGACATCGATTATATTTGAAGTAGGTCCTCGGACCTTGAATTGTAATTGGAATGGTCCGCCAAGAGATCGTCCAAAGTTTTTTATTTTTATGTCTTGGAAGAGTCCAGAACTTATCCCAAATTCGATTAGTTGTTGTTTTAGTATTTCCCATTCCTTTTTTTCAGTCGCCTCTATTCGCATTAGTAGCATCGGGACATCACTGCCTTCTGGATCATCAAATTCCCGTGTTGGATCGTAAGTACGTTTAGGTCGTGATCTAATCGGCGATGTACTAAATACAGATAAACTACCAAAGGAATCCCACGGTCGGTAATCACCTGTTCCTATATAGTGATTCTTTTTACTTAGATATTCCTCTAAGGCAATTTCTGCATCAGATTCATCTCTGAAATGGAGTGAAAGTATTTTAATATAAGGTGGAGTTAAGGTATCAGTTCCACAAATTATTTGATATTGATTTCGTTTTTTATCATAAGAGGCTAAACGCACAGTCTTTGCGATTTGTTGTCCAGTTTCAAGAATGACTTCACCATCAACGAATTTCACTCTTATTGAACTAACAGTCGGCTCAATTCCTCCTTTTTTCTCAACAAATTCAACTGTCACTTCAACATTTTCATTACTATATCTACCTGCAAAACTATATCTACCCGTAAACCCGAGCTTAAAATATTTTTCTTTTTTCTTACTATTTCTGACAATATCTCGGTAGGTTCCCAGTGAGTAGGGATAAGGATTAATATCTAACTCTCCATGTCGTAAATAATTTGCTAATACATGAAAACATGCAAGTGTAGTCGTCTTACCGGTGCTGTTTTCTCCAACCAAGAAGGTTAACGGGCGGATTTCAAGTGTTTGCCGTCCAGCAAAACAACGGACCTCTTCCATTGTAAATTGTGTAATGCTCATGATAATATCACGGAAAGACAGAATTGCGAGTTTCCAGCGCGCTTACAAAGCACGCCTACCGTTGCGCATGAACCAATATTGCGAGTTTCCAGCGCGCTTACAAAGCACGTCTACCATTTGCACGTGAACCAATATTGCGAGTTTCCAGCGCGCTTACAAAGCACGTCTACCATTTGCACGTGAACCAATATTGCGAGTTTCCAGCGCGCTTACAAAGCACGTCTACCATTTGCACGTGAACCTATTTAAAGTATAGCATATTATGTAAGGAAACTGAAGATCATTTTACCTACAGTATGGTTGCTTAAGATCGTCTCATATCAATGCGGCGGAGGGCGATGTCTATGAGTAATAGGATTAGGGCTGCGATGAGGAAAGGTCGCCACAGATGTATCCGCAGTGTTACTGGGTTTTCAGGTGTGCGAAATACATCTTCAGCGGAAATGTTGAATTTCCCACCAGACACATTTGAGAGCTGCGTGAGAAGTGATTCGTTAGCATTGTGGACAAGATATTCGTCTTGATAGGATACAACGGTTCCGGAGACTTGGGTATTGACGATTTCACTCCCTTGTTTTTGTACGATGTTTAAGAAATAGGGACCGACATCTTGTGTTGGAAATTCAAGTTCATATTTTCCGGGAGAAGTTTGTGAGATTGCGAGCTGTTTCTTTTTGAGATCAGGACCAATTAGGGAAATATCACTGTCTAACTCGTTCAGAAATTCACCGTCTTCACTCAATGCGTCAATGGTGAGATGTGCAATTCCCTTATCTTTTGTGATTTGTGCTTGAAAATTACTGAGTGTTGTTTTTCGCATTGTATCACGCACGAGTTGTGTCCAAAATTTGCCATAACCCGGCCACTCTAACCAATCAGAAGCCCACCGTGCTTTTGCATCTGAAGTAAAAGCTACAGATTTGCCTAAACCGTATTGCCAGCTTGCAAGAACAGGATCGCCTCTGTCAGAGACGAGGAAAATCTCTGCAGTGGGTCTTGGTTGCGTAGCCACATATCCGAGTAGGAAGGGGGCAAGTTCCAAATCTATCCCGTTTAGAACTTGTGTCGGTTTGATGCGTTGCGGTATGAATGGTGTATCAATGATTGCAGACTTAGAAGCAGTGACTGTTTCTTTTGCGAAAATCTGTGGTACATTGTATGGGTCTTGTGTGAAATAGTCGCGTCCACCACCCCACTTGGCAAGATTCCCCAATAGGTTCATATCTGCACCAGAACCGATACCGACGGTTGATATTGTGATGCGTTCAGAATGCATTGAATTCGCGATTCCGTACCAGTCTCCACCTTGCGAATGACCATCACTCAGAACGATGACGTGTTTAAGTTTCGCAGTTGTTTCGGTAAGTGCATAGTATGCTTGCTGCAATGCAGGATATAGGTTTGTTCCACCACCTGCAGTAATAGAACCGACCTGATTTGAGATGAATTGCTTATCGGATGCATCGTGCATTTCAGTGATCCAGAATGGAGATCCGTCAAATGCGATGACACCGATTTTGTCGCGTGGACCGAGAAGTTCAACAGTTGCGCGTGCTGCTTCTTTTGCTAATTCTATCTTGATCCCACCCATACTGCCTGATTTATCTATCACTAACAGCATGGCTAATGAAGGTGTTTCTTTTTTCTTTTCGGTATCGGTGCGGACAGGTAGTACCTCTTCAATTGGGGTTTTATAGTATCCACCCAATCCAAAACTGTTTTCACTTCCGAGCATCATATATCCACCGCCGAGGTCTTGGACATAAGTGCGTATGAGTTCCATCTGTTTCTCACTGAGACGGTTGGCAGGAACATCACTGAAGATGATGAGTTCGTAGTTTTGGAGATCTGCTAATTCATTAGGGACACCTATGCCGTTACGGACATCCACACGAATCTTTGCTTCCTCAAGTACGCGCATAAGGTATCTGGTCTGAGACTCGTTTTCGTCAATTAGCAGCACTTTTGGTTTTCCAGAGACAGAAACTATTCCAAGAGCTTTGTTATTGTCGTAGCGTGTATCTTCTGTTGTTCTGCAAGTTACATCATAGGTCAACGTTCCGCTTTCCATAGATGTTTCCATGAAAACAATGCGATTCTCACCTTCAACGAGTCGAACCTCTTTCTTCGCAGCTTCAAATTTATTCTTGTATAGTTTGACTTCTGCTATATCCTCGTGATTGCTGTGGATAATTACTTCTAAATTGAAGGGTGCACCTTGTTTGACTTGTGCAGGAGCGTCAATTCGTTGTACCATGACTTCAGGTGAGTCGCTGGGATAGATAGGTACTGTGTCAATCTGTATGTCAAAGTCCTTTCCCCGTAGCCCTGTATGAATAGCATCACCTTGGGTTTCAATTCCGTCTGTGATTAGGACAATTCTTTTGTTTGCATTTGCTGGAAAAACACTCCATGCCGTTTCAATTGCTTGTGCAATATTTGTCGTGTCGCCGACATCCTCATCTTTCTCTAACCAAGTTTTCTTTATGTCTGCGAAATCAATTTTGGCTTCAGATTGTTGTTGATCTTGAGTATCTGGGGAATTTAGAATCTCTGCATTTTCAGTAAATGCTATAACACCAATTTGCTGATTCCCACTCTGGGATTTGAGTGCTTCATCAACAAATTCCGTTGATTTTTTCAATCCTTCTTCAGAGATACTGTCAGAAATATCTGTCAAAAACATCACAGCAAGTTTGTTATCCGTCTTTAGGTACTGGAAGTCTACCACACTTAGGATAAGTAGAAGTACTATAATGATTCTGACACATAAACTAACAATTCTCTGCGTCAGTGACAAGTCTACGAGACTGCGACGAAAGCCATAGTAAAGGACTGGTAATAAAACCAGCAGCAATAGTAAAAATGGGCGTGTTATTTCCATATCTGCGTTATTTTCCCATAGAGTAGATTACAAGATTGGTAATCAAGTTGTTGTTTCATTATAACATATCAACTTTAGGTAGACAATATTAATAGTGTATGTTCAGACTTTTTTGGTTCTTTACACTTTTTATTTTATATTCATCGTTGTAGATCAGCAATTAGTGTTTCTAAATTGATGTATTTAACTGAAATACCGTTGAATTCCGTAACAAAAGGATGGTCAACATCCTGCGCTATGACATAATTTGCACCATCAGGATATTGTCTTCGAAATGCAAGTAATTGGCGTGGTGAAAAACCTGCTTCAGACCATTTACACTCAATTGCTATAGGTTCTTTTCGGTGGTGTGAAAGAATGAAATCTATTTCGTGTCCTCTTTTATCCCGCCAATATTGAATATCTTGAGTTTGTGTATGTGCTATTATTTCGTTTAGAACAAAATGTTCCCATAATATACCTAAATCTTCTTGTCGCAGTTGCATCCACCCTTTATGATAGCAGACGAAACCTGTGTCAAATCCATAAACTTTAGGTGCAGCAACAATTTCAGTTGAACGACGAGAACTGAAGGGTCTAACGATATGTATTACGTAGGTCGCTTCTAAAACAGACAGATAGTTTGAAATTGTACTACGACTTACTTCACAAGGTGCAGCGAAACGGGATGCTTCAAAAACATCACCACTCTGTGTCATCAGTAGTTCAGTAAATTTCTGAAACGAATAACGACGTTCAAGTCGAAATAGTTCTTGTATATCTTTTGCCCAATATGCATCTATCCATTCTTGATATTCTTTTTCAGGATATTCTGCTTCAAGAAAATATGGAGGTAACCCACCATGTAATAGACGATGTTGCAGATTTTCCTGATTGAAATCGAGCAGGTCGTTAGTTATTATTGGCGTTAACCACAATTCTACCTTGCGTCCAGCAAGTGTGTCCCGAAATTTTGTACTAGCACCGAGTGTTGATGAACCTGTAGCAACAATATATATTTGTGGATAGTGATCTGACGCAATCTTTAATAGTTCTGATGGGTTTTGCAAACGGTGTATTTCATCAAGGACTATTCTTCCGCTTCTGATGTTGTTCAGAAACCCTTGCGGGTCTTCCATCAATCGTCTGACACGAGGCAGTTCACAATCAAAATACTCAATCTCAGGAATTGTTTGACACAAGCAGGTTTTTCCAACCCTTCGTACACCAGATAACCACACGACTGACCGTCGTTCCCAAGCAGCTTCAATACGATTTAACCAGAATTCTCGTTTTATCATACATGAATCGTATCGTATAGTGCTACTATATGTCAAGTCTATTTGCATATAGTAGCACTATTTGTAAAGTCTACTTGCATATAGTAACAAAATATATGTCTTTTCTAAACATAGATTTTTCAAAAAAGTTACCAAATGGACACTTTTTTCGTTTTTTTGGCAACATTGCAAAACCGATAGTAAACATAGTCATCGTAAGGGTTTATAGGTGTTTTTTTCGTAAATTTCCAAATTTAAAAAATATTTTCATAATGTGTAACATTTTTCTCTATGGTTTATTTAATCAATTCGTCTTCGTTGATAAAGGAACCATTCAACCACTGTTAGAATAACGGCAAAAAACACTAAATAAATCCAAGGCGGATAACGGAATAACGAACTCCCACTTAGTATTTCTGCATCTGTTATAAGGTCTTCAATTTCTTCTACAATATCAATATGAGATTCTGTTTCACTTGCGAGATTAACTGCCCATACCTGTTCTGGTTCTTCGGTTTCTGCTTCATCAGTAGTGGGTTCATCAGGTTTTTCTGTATTCGGTTTGTCAGTTATATCCGTTGTTGCTTGTTCTGAAATAGACAGTGCGTAAAATCCTGCTCTTTGTGTGTTATCAAAGATCATCTCGTCATTCTCAATTGGTATGTCCCACGTTTCTTCTCCTGGACCTGTTATCTTTACAGTTTCCTGTGTATTTTCAACTGTGGTTTCAGTTTCTTGTTCTGTTTCGGTATCTTGTGTAATCTGTGGCTCAACTTTATAGCGAAGCACTTCACCCGTGTGTAAATGATATTCCTCCATACCTTGTTTCTGTTGAAACCATTGAATCGTATTTGCCATTATGACAGGGAATGCGATTCTTAGCGGTAAGTCAGATTCCAAGATATTGATTGCTGCAAAAACAATTTTTCTATTTGGTGTTACATCCACAAAAATGACTGGTGAGTCAAAAGAACGTGCTAAGACTTGTGCGGTAGATGGAGGTGTAATATGATATGCCTCTCCGATGAGTACATTCTCCAAATGAACGTGTCGCAGGACGGGATGTGTGCGTTCCCAGTCTGTGATAATTGGGGTATCAAGTGGGTTCCCTATATTCCAGACTATTTCGGGTTTTACAGCATTTTCTTCAGGCGTCTCATTGTTTTTTGGAGGATAGATGAACATGTAATTTCCATCATCAAGCGTGTTTGGACTGTAGCGATCAAAAATCACGACTTCAGCTGTCAGTGCGGAAGATTCATATTCCTCAGGAGTTGTAATGGTAAGGTCTAATTTTTCATCAACGGAAAGTGCTTTTTCAAGAAACGGATTTTCGTTTGTCACCAGTAGCGCAGAGATTAGTTCACGTTTTGGTAGCGTTGCATAAGCCACATTATCAGTGATGAGTATGTCTTGAATGTCTAATACAGCTTTTAGTTCGCCGCCTTCAAATGCAAAATTACTGAAGATTTCTGATTTCTTTTCTCCGGGTGCGAGCGTGTAAGGTCGGACATCAAAAAGATTATCGTTGAAATAGAGTTCAACACTACACTGTTTTTCTTCATCAGATGCGTTTACGACGGTGAGCAAAGTTTCGTAATCGAATGCGTTTACGATGCTTTTTCGGACGCGAAATTGCGTAATGCCGACGTTATCACTTTTTTCACCTATCCTGATAAGATGCAATTTTATCTTTTTTTGCTCTTGTTGGTCTTCTTCTGTAGTTTCATTCTCGGTGAGTGTATCTTGGAACTGTGTGATTAATTGTTCTTGTACTGAGTGAAAGTCACTCATCACAATAATTTCTGGGTTAGGTTTTGTTTCTGCCACAGAATAAGCTAAATCCACAGCGGGTTTTATATCTGTTTTTATATCAGTAGGTTTGATAGATTCAATTGCTTCTCTTAGAGTTTTTTGATGGTTGGTAAAAGGGGTATGGATTACAGGAAGTGTATGACAACTAATGATTGTCATCTCGTCCATGAAACGAAGTTGTTGGACTATCTGTAATGCTTGTTCTTTTGCAGAGTCTAAACGTGTTTCTGAAGTAGGATTCTCAGGTTCAAGTTCCAAAACAGCATTCATACTTGCTGAATGATCAACGATGAGTATGAGTTGTCTTGCCGACTTTGTCATGAATGCGAATTGTGGACGTGCAACTGCTAAGACTAAAAGTAACAGGAATAGTAATTGAAGCAATAACGACAATAAATGCTTAAGTCTTTGAAAGAGTGATGTCGTCTGTCTTTCTTTGAATAACTGTTCCCAAAACATCAAAGTAGAGACAGGTTCACGTCGTCTGCGCAGTTTTAGGATGTACAGCGCGATGATAGGTGCAGCAAGAGCAAATAGGAAAAGCGATGTGGGAGCAAGAAAATTCATCAATATATAATTTGCACTGGTAAGTGAATATTATGTGAAATCAACTATGAAACAAAACCACCCATACGGAAAATTCTCAGGATCAGTTCTTCAAAAGGTGTTTTTGTCATTGTTCGTACGATGCTAATCTCACGTTGTGTGCAGTATCTGTCAATGTCATCACAGTATTTTTGGAAAAGAGCTTGGTAACGTTTTATGTGATTTTCATTGATAGTAACAGGACGGAGTTGATTAGTTTCGACATCAACAAGGTGATAATCTCCAAGAAGATTGGGTTCTGCTTCCTTTTCATCAATAATATGTACGACAAAAAGATCATGCTTTTGAAATTTCAACATATTGAGTCCAGCAGTAAACCCCTTTGGATCGAATAGATCGGATATAACGACGACCAACCCTCTGCGTTTTGTAAAATGCACGAAATTACGGAAAGCGTGTTCAAGATCTGTTTCCCCTGTGCAATTGATCTGATCAAGGAAATTGAGAACGGTAAAGATTTTTCCTTTTCCACGTTCTGTTGGTAACCGAGTTGTGTCGGTGGTGTTAAATGCGGTAATCCCGATTCGGTCGAGATTTGAGAGTCCGATGTATGCAAGGGCAGCTGCGACGCGTTTGGCGTAAGTCAGTTTTGGCAGCTCACCGTAGGTCATGGATTGGCTGACATCTACGAGGAAATAGATGTGTAAGTCCTCGCGTTCCTCATATAGTTTTAACAGGAGTTCGTCTAACCGTGCAAAAGCGTTCCAATCAATATAGCGGAAATCATCACCTGGTGTATAGTTGCGATAGTCTGCAAACTCAACACTTACACCCCGACGTGTGCTGCGGCGTTCAGCTTTGATCCGACCTGAAAATATTTTTTTTGAGACAATATAAAGGTATTCAAGCTTTTTTAAGAAATCACTGTCAAATGCGGATTCTGTTTCGTTATTCATATTAAAACCTTGTGTATTATGGGAATCAATAGGCAACAAATATTACGGGTTACTCACTACGCGAAAAGAATCAGACAGGAAGTATTATTCAACGACATCTAACAGATGGTGAATGATACCGTCGGGGTCAATTCCTTCTGCTTCGCCTTCAAAACTCAGGATGAGTCTGTGACGTAGACTGGGTAAAGCCACAGTTTGTATGTCTTCACGAGCGACGTTATATCTACCGTCGAGAATGGCACGAACCTTACTTGCCAAAATTAATGCTTGTGCACCGCGTGGACTTGAACCATAACGTACATACTGTTTTGTCATTTCTGGTGCGTCATCAGCTTCTGGGTGTGTTCCTAAAACCAGACGTAATGCGTATCTACGTATATCTTCTGCTATGAGAATGTCGCGTACAATCAATTCCAAATCATTTATTTGCTGACCATGACTGACTTTTCCAACCGCAGGCATTTCACGTTTTGTGGTGCGTTCCATGACAAGGTCAAGTTCATCAAGTGTTGGGTATTCAACTTTTAGTTTGAAAAAGAATCGGTCCAGTTGTGCTTCAGGTAAGGGATATGTGCCTTCCATTTCTAATGGGTTCTGTGTAGCCATTACAAAGAAGGGCAAATCCAATTTGCGATGCTGTCCTGCGACAGTAACAGATTTTTCTTGCATTGCTTCTAACAGTGCTGATTGTGTTTTGGGTGTTGCACGGTTTATCTCATCAGCAAGGACAAGATTTGCAAAGATAGGTCCAGGTTGGAATTCAAAGAACTTTTGCCCAGTTTCATCTTCTGCTACAATAGTCGTCCCCACAATATCTGCAGGCATTAGGTCGGGTGTAAACTGAATTCGTTGAAATTCAAGGTCAAGGACTTCTTTGAGAGTGCTGATGAGTAGTGTTTTACCTAAGCCAGGAACTCCTTCTAAGAGTGCATGTCCACCTGTCATAAGGCATATTAGAACACCTTCAATAATTTCCTTTTGACCGACGATTCGCTTAGATACCTCTTCATGTATCTTCAAGAAGGTCTCACGGAATTCTTCATGTTTTTGTTCAATTTGTTCGGACATAATTCTCCCTACAGGTAGTAGTGATTCTACGTTAAATCACCGCAAAGATAGGGTATCTCTGCGGTGATTTTGGTCAGGTACTCAGTTCCTACTCATCAGTCGGTTTAATTGATTCAAAGTAGCGTTTCACGTAGAACTTATATCCGAGTGGGATCTGTTCTTCTGTGAGAGCATCTTCAGAAAGTTTCTGATACTTCATATATGCATCTTTATAACTGAGTGAAGACTCTTGTCCTTCAGCGGATGCTTTTTCGGTTTGAACAGTAGAACTTCCTTCACCTTGAACACCTTTGATATGTTCAAGATTTAGGGTAGAATCAAGAGAGGTTAGTTTACCAAGTTGTGATTCAGTAGTTTTATTGCCTGCACTATTACTGGGTTGATTTGACAACAGATTTGTTAGACCTGTAGCGGGATTTACACCTTTACCTGCGCAACATGCTGCGATACATGCTTTGCATTCCTCACATGCACACAACAAGTCTGTCAACTTTTGATTACGGTTTTTGAGAAGATCAAAATCGCGTAGGCTTTTGCTGACTTGACTTAATTTCTGCTGTGTACCCTCTGAATCGTTACCTTCCATTGCTTCACCAGCACCGGCAAGTTGTCCTCCGAGGCCTTCAAGGTCGGTATCTTTCACTGTTTTTCCAGCGCGTTTGAGTTCATCAGATAGGTTTTGCTTTTTTTCCTGCTCAAACTTAGGGACATCTTTTGCGACTTTATCAAGTTTTTCAGCTGCTTTATCGTAATCTCCACGTTTAAGCTGCTGTCCGAAATCGTTGAGTATAGGATTACCGATGAATTCCTGTCCGAGTCCTTTCATAAGTTCTTCTTGCTGTGCCATCTTAAGTGGATCAACTTTTGTTTTTAGCAAAGCTGCTAATTCGGTCATTCTCTTAAGAGCGTCCTTAGGAAGGATCTCGGGTTTTTTCAATTCTTGGGTTCTTTTTTCAATTTCTTCCAAGATTTCTTTGAGTTCTTGGTCTTCAGTCTGTTCAGCTTCTTTTTTTGCTTCTTCAATAGTCTTCAATAAAGTGTCTGCTTCCGCTGCGATTTGCGGCGAATAGTCAATTTCAGAAGTAGCTTGCGGTGTAAAAAACTCAACAAACGAGAAAGCCACGAGAAATACTGCTACAAGTGCAAAGTATTTTGTTTCGCGTGGGACAACATATCGTGCAACTTTTTTGATTGATATGCTCTGTAACCAATTTGCTGTATCTTGAAGCTGCAACGCAGTTAAGGATTCATTTGTTTTTCGTTCAATCTGTTCTAAACCACTAATAACACGATCTTTAAGTGATGCGTCAACATCAATTGCATGTGCTGCTTGGTGGAGATCAATCGGACGAATGAGTCGGTAGACAAAAGCAATAACGCAGATTCCGCCTGCGACACCGAGGAACACCAGAGGTGAAATATTAAAAGAGGTCATAACACTATCAACAATAACTACCGGGACACATATCAATAGTCCGTATAGGAGAAACATCGCAAGTGTTTGTAAATAACTTTGAACGTTTAAACGTCGACGCACTTGTTGAATTTTTTCAAGAATCAATTTTTCCTGCATTAAGAAAACCTCCTGTAAGACACAGTTAGTTTAAAACAGTTTTTCTTTACGGTTTTGTTAACTATGCTAGTGAGACGTTGCTGATCATGTAAATTGGAGTAATCATCAAATAAGGGTAATTTCTGAGTTTTTAACATTGTATTACATTAATAACCTTCATGTCAAGCATAAAATCAATATTTTTTCACATTTTTTCATATTTTCGTTGAATTCTCATTTATTTTTGAGTTTTTCCCAGTCCCACATGATGACTGTGCCATCGTTTGAGGTACTTGCGAGTATTTTTCCATCGTGAGAAAACTGTAGTTTTTCAACTTTGTTTGAATGTCCTGAATAGGTAGTGATTGTCTTTGCAGTTTGTACATCCCACAATCTAATTCCGTTAATGATTTCAGATGCCCATCCAAAGCGACCTTGTATATTTCTTCGCTCTTCAATTCCTCCGAGCAGCGTTTTCCCATCTGGTGAGAATGTTAATGCAAATATTTTTTCATCATATTCTAATTTAATCAAATGTTCTGTAAGAATTGTGCTGGGTGGTTTTCCGGTGTTAAGATTCCATAGATGTATTTCCCTACGAGTACCAATAGCAAGAATGGAATTATCGGGAGAAAATGCAAGGGTTTCGGCATCATCCGTTGTAAGTTTTGAATGAATCTTAGCTTTTTTTACATCCCATATAAACGTTTCACGGTAACTTCCATCAGTTGCAAGGAAATTGCTATCAGAGGAAAACGCAATGACGGTATCTTGTGTCTTAAATTTAAAGAGTTCAGTTGCACTGTTAGTATCCCAAACGACAGAATCACCTAAGGTTTTTGCAAATACGAGAAGTCTGCTATCAGGTGAATATAGGAATTCTCTTCCACCAAATATGTGTTCTAATTGTGGTAGTTCAGTATCAGTATTCAGGTTCCAAAATCGAATAGTATTAGTGCCTTGTGAGGCTTTTCTACCAATACTGTTACCGTTTGCAGATGTAGCAATTCTGGCGTTTAGTCTTCCATATACAGCAAAACGTGAAGCATCTGGTGAAATTGCCATTGCATCAGTGAGTGCGATCGGTGCTGCATCAAAAGTTTTTATTTTTTCTCTGGAATTAATATCCCAGGTTTGGACTTTACCGTTAAATGTACTGGTCACAATTTTTGTGTTATCTGGTGTGAATGCAACTGATTTTGATCCCATCACATGATCGGTAGCAAAAACAGACAATTCTTTTGCAGTATTTATGTCCCAGAAACGTATTGTGCCGTCTAAACTACCACTTGCGAGTATTTTTCCATCAGGTGCAAAAGTCAGTGCTGTTACTGTATGTGTGTGACCGTTGAGAGTACCGTGTTTGTCACCTGTTTTTACATTCCACAAGTGAATATTTTTTCTTGCGTCACCACTGGCAAGAATCGTATTATCTTTATTGAATACAAGGGCTGTGATCCAAACAGTTTGTGCTTTGAGAGATAATTTTTGGGTATGTGCTTTTTCGGTCCATAGCCTAATATTTCCTTCGTAATCTCCTGTGGCTATGGTCTCACCGTCCTTAGAAAATTGAATACTAATCATTGAATGCCGTCTAACACGATTTCTCATATCTCCTGATCTTGAAAATTTTGAGAGAAAATTACTTGTTTTCCTACCGAGTAGAACACCTGGATTACGTGCTTCCGGAAATAGTAGATTTACTTTCCCCTCTTGAGAAACACCAGCAAAAATGTTTTTTTCCACGTTGTATGTCAAAGGAAGCCCAAAACCTGTGATGGAATCTCTTGACAACACTCTGGAAGTTTTAACATTCCATCGTTTTATTACATTCTCTGTTGACATGATTGTAAACAGACCAAAAAGCTCTTTTCCATCCTTTGAGAAAGCCAATACATTCGCATTAACATTCACTTCTCCACTAAGAGATAGTCTTTTTTTGCCAGTATTCAGATCCCACAGAATTACTTTCCTACTATTGCAGCCACTACTTGCAAGTGTATTTTGGTCAGGAGAAAGTGCAAAGTTGTCAACACCACCGGGATGAGGTGTAAGCAAATGTTTTACGTTTCCTGTGTTGACTTCGTAAATCCACACTCCGATATCCGATCCTACTGCAAGGAGAGAACCATTGTCCAAAAATTGCAATTTGGTTATTTTTCCTTTACCCAATCTTGCAATTGCACCTTCAGGTAGGTTAACTTGGGTTTCTGACTGAGCAGAGATCGGAGTAACAAAAATGGTTAAGTAAAGAAAGACGACAAAAAATAGTCGTAAAATGTTAATTTGGAAATAGTTTATATTGCGCATATCTAACATTGAGTGTATATGTATAAGTGTGGAAATCTGAATTATCAGGTATTATTTTGAAAAGGTATTCAATCCTGTGATTATAATTGTAATCTAATTTCATATTGATGTCAATGTATTTTACAGGGTGTGTAAAGTTTTTGCACAAACATCCCACTCTCCATTGTAGGGCGAAATCAACGGTATGAATGCCATTTAGGCATTCCCCGGGTCTCTGTGCCCCCCCGCAACTGATTAAATGAGAGATTGCGGACACAGAGTCCTAATGAGTTTTGACGTTCAAGTTGTGTATTCGTAGGTGCGCGGTTTCCACACATGATCTACGCAAACTCAAAAACCAAAGGGGTTGGGGAACCCAAACCCTACGAATTCAACTACCAATTTTGATTGTCAAACTTCATTAGGTGTCAATATAAAGAAATATTGTTAATATTAACCATATTCTTCAGTCCCGTAGGGACGATTTGTTTATCCTTCTATGTCGTTCCTACAGAACTAAAGAGAGAGGATGTGATAACGTCTTTCTATAAACATTGCGTCCCTACGGGACTAAAGAGAACAAAAGCTAGTACCTCTGTGCAAAAACTTTGCACACCCTATTTTACACAGGGTCATTTAGTTTTAAGAGTTTTTCGTTATTAGACATTAATAATGTGTTCTGCATGCAGTTTAGCACATAATGGGTAGAACTGCAACATTTGCGAATTGCTGCATTGTTGAGTGGAATTAAAATTCTAATAGCGTTTGATAATTACACTATCAAACGCTATTATTGCACGGAATAGGCAAATATTAAAGTGAAATCAAGGTGAAGGGAAAATCAGGAGAGTTATTTTATAAACTTATTAGTGGAGATTTAGGTGCTACAAGAGGTGTGTTTTTCGCAACTAATCGATTCAATAAAAATGGTCCGGGGTGTGTAATATTCAAAGATGCGTATAGGTGTCAATTCCCTTCAAACGGGAAGGACTTTCCGAATCTTCTTGTTCACGATTGGCTGTTAGTGTTTGAAACTGTAGGTATCTAGGTTCCAGAGATCGCATTTGAGGCAAACATCTAAAGCATTCGTGAGTGGTATTTCAGCGTATAGGTAATACTCTTGCACTTTTGTTTTTTGTGCTGTGGTGGGTAATGGTTCGTGTAGATATATCGAGAGGTGTGTATCTTGTCCGCGGACCCATTCTGTGGCGTTATCATATCACTAGAGTTTGAAACTTGTCGCCAACGCGAACCGTCGTTTGTAGACCAGCGTTGATATATTGACATCACCGGTATCAGGATCAGATGGATAACTATTCCCATCAAAATAGGAAGCACCGAGCCATACCCGTTTGCCGAAAACAGGTAGTGTGCCGTTGATATGAGCGAAAAGTGGCGGACTGTTATTCTGTATCGGTACAAGGGGACCGCCACTTTTCAGGTATGCTGCCAGCATGCCTGGGATAAGAACGGGCAGTGATTTCAATGAAATTACTAAATCCGTTTTGTCCGCTTCCATCTGTTCAATGCGTGTGAAAGTTGCACGGTTCATGCCGTTATGTAAAAAAGCTCTGCGGTAAGGGTTTGGTGAATTGTCCCTTTTCTTTGAAAAATGACAGATGTTACACCCGCCTGTCCGTTTGTATTGTGCCTTGAACGTTTTCTAGAACGCTGGCAAAGTTAATGTGGATTAATCTACGATCAAGGTACAAGAAAGCACCATTGCACAATAGCACAAAAATTTACGCATCATAAACTCATTTTCGATCCTTGTTTCTGTTTGCAGTGTGGACAATGCTACGAATTTTCATAACACATGCGATAAACACAAAGAAAGCGAACCAACCGATGAGCAATGCCCATGGTCGTTGCAGTGCCAATCCTCTTGTTGTATGTAAGAAGTAAGCAGCATAGGCAAGCACACAACAAAAGAATAGCAATATAACGGCTTGTAACGTTTTTTGGACAATGAGAATCGGTATCGGCAGCGTCTCCACTTCATCCTGCCTCGTTTTGCCAAGCACAAGTCCCAATGTGAGTGTTGTCAACCAACCTAAGAGTAAACCTTTCGGTCGATTCTGTAGTTCGTGCGCTGCTTCTCTGGTCGCTATAAAGTAGATCGTTCCAATAAAGAGTGCGAGTGCGATAAGGAAAACGATCGCTAAGAGTATCGTTTCTCTCACCACCCGCCGCAGCACAATTCTATTGTTGTTATCCTGCATCGTTTTCAACTCCCCTTTGGACAGTAAAGCGGTCAAGGATACAATATAGAACAGGAATAATCGTAAGCGTGCAGATCGTCTGTATGACGATAGCCCCGATTTCAACGCCAGCTAATGTTGCCCGCATAATCGCGGTACCTTGGTCTCCGAGCGTCTGCGGAAATATACTAATAACGATGGTCAAGTTTGTCATGATAATCGTTCGCAATTTGAGTGGTCCCGCTTTGATGAGTGCCTCTTTGATGGGAAGTCCTTCTTCCCGGTATATGCGGGTCTGTGTGAGTATCAAGATAGCGTCATTGACAACAATTCCGATCAGCATGATTAGTGCCAAGAGTGAAAAGATATTGATAGTCAATCCAAAAAGCGACATAGACAACACAGCACCCACGAAACCAAGCGGCAGTGTGAGCATAATCGTGAATGGATGTGTGTAAGACCCTAAAAGTGCTGCGAGTAGCATATATGTTAGGATAATTGCTTGCACAATTGCCACACCGATGGCTTGAAAAGACTCAGCCTGTTCTTCCGCATCGCCACCCATGCGTATCTGGTAGCCGGGCGGTAAATCTATCTGTGCTACCTTCTCCTCGATCTGTTTTGTCGCTGCGCCGAGTGCACCTTGTATCAGATTTGCTTCAATGACAAACAACTTCAGCTTGTTCTTACGTGCGATCTGCGTTTCACCTAACCGTTCAACGACGGTGCCGAGTGTCGATAACGGCACTAATCCTTTTTGTGTGCGTATCAGTACCTGATCAACTTTTTCAGCGATATTCATATCCGTTTTGTTCAGTTGCACCCGAATATCGTAAGCGTCATCATCTTCCGTATAGGTAGACGCTACCGATCCCGTGATACTGTAGTTAAGCACTTGTCCGATCTCCGCGACGGTGATACCGTAATCTTTGAGCCGATTTCTGTTTGGTATGAACGTGATTTCTGGTTTCCCTGTGCGGACAGTGGATTTCGTCTCAATCAACTGCGGCATTTCATCAACGATACGTTTGACCTGTTGTGTTATCTCTATCAGTTTATCCTTTTCAATGCCTAACACTTCAATTTTGATGTCCGCACCACTGGGCAGACCGCCAGTGCCAGGTAGCATCTGTTGCAGAGTCACGCTGGGGAACTTACCCTCTAAAACAGTGCGCAGTTCGTTGTTCACCTCAATAATATGTTTTTCATGTCCTTTCGGCAACACGACTAACAACTCAGCATATTCAACACCTTCCTTACCTCTGCCACTTTTACCGATCTTGGTGAACACATCTTTGACTTCAGGCTCGTTCTTGAGGACGGCTTCTATCTCTGTAGTCATTTCATCTGTCTCGGCTAATGTTGTGCTGGGTGGCAATTCTACATTGATAATGAGGAAGTCACCGTTAGATTTCGGCATAAATTCACTACCCAACGATCTTCCTAAATAGCCAGCTCCACCAATCAAAACAATCGCAATTGCTACGTTTGCCCATAAGTGATTCAATGACCATGTGAGTATCTTTGCATATCCGCTTTCTAAACGTGCCATACCGCTGTCCCACAGTCTGAAAAAGACGTTAGGCATTCGTTCCTCTGATTTCGGTTTCAAAAGATATGCAGCCAACATTGGTGTCAGTGTGAACGACATCCAGAGTGAAAAGAACGTCGCAAACACAACGGTCAGTCCAAACTCAACGAAAAATGCACCCGCGATACCGGACATAAAGGCAATAGGTATAAACACGAAAATGTTTGTCATGGTTGAGCCGATCACAGAGATAGTCACCTCTCTTGTGCCTTCCGCTGCTGCTGTTTTAGCAGGTACCCCAGCGTCAAGGTGTCGGGTAACGTTTTCCAAGATAACAATCGCGTTAACAACAAGTGTGCCGATAGAGAGTCCGAGTCCAAGCATAGACATAATGTTAAGTGTAAAGCCGAACATACTCATCAGGAAAAATGAGGAAACGATACACGCTGGCATTACAACAGCAACAATAATCGTCATGCGGAGATTGTGTAAGAAAAGGTAAAGGATAATAGATGTCAAGATGATACCGATAATGATGTTCGTTTGTACATCGTTGACAGAGTCTAAGATACTAACAGATTCATCTTTGATCACTTCAATCTCAACATCGGCTGGTAGCTGCGTCTTGAGTGCTGCAATGGTCGCCCGCACATCATCTGCGAGTTGGATAGGTTGTGCTTCGCTGAGTTTGATAATACTGAGCGAAATCCCTTCTGATCTACCATAGCGCGCGGTCATCCGCTTTTCAACGAACACATCATCAACCGAACCCAGCTCACTGAGTTTAACGGTGCCGCCAGCAGGCAGGAAAACATCTAAATACCGCAGTTCATTTAGACTATTGAATTCGCCTTCCATGCGAACGGTAAACTCATCTTTAGATTGTGTGATACGTCCTGCGGGCATTGACATATTCCCTGCGTTGATTGCGCGCGTTACATCCGTGATAGAGAGTCCATACCCTTTCAATCGTTCTTTGGAAAGGTTGACCTGTATCTCGCGTTTTTCGCCGCCTAAAACATCAACGTTGGCAACACCTTGCACACGCGACAACGCGTCTTTGACATTACCATCAGCATATTCATACAACTCCGGAAGTGGACGTTCACCTGTCAGCATGAGTTCCATAAGCGGAGAGGCTCCAAGGTCAAACTTTTCAACAACTGGTGAAATGATACCGTCAGGCAATCTACCGAGAATAGTATCTACTTTGTCTTTCACATCAATATGTGCGAAGTTGACATCGGTGCCGGAGACAAACCATATAGTAACAATAGAGACACTCTCAAGTGAGTAAGATTCGAGGTTCTTGATACCGCTAATCGTAGCAACAACATCTTCTATCTCTTTGGTAATTTGACTTTCAACTTCTTTCGGACCCGCCCCCGGCCATACTGTCCTGACGTTGACGACAGGAATATCAACTTTCGGGAACAAGTCCATCGTCAACGTAGCAAACGCGACAATCC
The DNA here is from genome assembly GCA_963663765.2 of Candidatus Poribacteria bacterium. Classification (GTDB taxonomy): domain Bacteria; phylum Poribacteria; class WGA-4E; order WGA-4E; family WGA-3G; genus MSPOR6. The sequence goes on from CAXXUA010000007.1 coordinate 54,740, forward strand.
CTAAAAAGATAAACACCAAATTAAGCATCACTGCCAGGACCGGACGTTCAATACAGATTCTTGCTAAATTCATAAAATACAAATTCCTTCTATTTTGTTTGACAGGTTATTTCCACAACCGACACTTTCATACCATCTGCCAACTGCCGGTAGCCATTGATTCCTATCTTCTTCAGCTTATTTTCGTATCAACATCTTCCGTGTAACACTGAATCACATGCGGTGAGTGTATAAAAATACACGCCGCTTGCCACAGGTTTCACCCAGAGCATTTTTGCCATCCCAATACGCAGCACGACCACGACTTTGATAGATACCGACTGACTGATGTGCCAAGTTCAACGTCCTAACCATTTTGCTATCTGCATCATAGATCGTCACCGTTACATCTGCAGGGACTGCTAACTGATTTTGTAGTGCGAGGTATCTGTACATACCAATGTTGACAGGTTATTTCACAACCAATACATCCATACCATCTTTTAACTGCCGGTGCCCGTTGACAACGACACGGCTGGACTCGGTTACACCTTCAAGAATAGAAATACTATCGCCCCAAACAAGTCCCACTTTCACGTTCTGTTTTTGTGCTTGGTTTCCGTCTGCCACAACGAAAACATGCCCCGCATCATCTTGAATGTTTAAAACGGCTTCACGGGGAAGCAGTAACGACTCTTCAAGTGCTGAATTGTCTATATTGACTTCCACAAACATACCCGGCTTGAGTTGATACTTCGGATTAGGTATTTTTCCCTTGACGGTTACCGTGCGATCTGCGGGGTTGACAATCGGGCTGATGTAATTGATTTGTCCCTGGATAATGTCTTTTCCTGCGGTAATGTTTACTGGCGCGCCAACGCTGATGTTCGTGATCTCTGTTTCAGAGACAGTGAACACCGCATGGACAATATCCATATTGACAATCATAAGTATCGGGTTACCTGCGCGACTGCCCGCAGCTGCAGCATAATCCCCTGTATCCGCGGTCTTGTTCACCACGATACCAGCTACAGGTGCCGTTATTGTTGCGTCTGACAACCGCTTTTTCGCAAGGTTCACCTGTTCGGTCGCTTGGTCATATTGTGACTGTGCAGCGGCGATGTCATGTTCCCACACCTGTATCTCAACGAGTATATCCGCTGAACGCAGATTCGCTCGTGCCTGCTTGACTTGTGACTGCGCTAGTGCAATTTGTTTCTCCCAATCTTTCGTATCCACTGTCCGCTTCGCGAGTCTTTGAGCTGCTTGTGCTTGTTGCAGTTGGGCTTCGGCTGCGTTTATATCTTCTTCACGCGTGCCTTCTTCTACCAAGCTGAGCTTTTCAACGGCACTTTCATGTTGTGCTTTGGCACCGTCCCGTTGGGTTTTCGCGTTATCTAAGTCTTGGTCGGTTATCGCCTCTATCTCATAGAGTTTTTGCAACCGCTTGACGTTTACCTCTGCGTTATCCAATGATGCTTTGGCACCAGAAACCGCCGCTTTTGCCTGTTCCACTTCCTGACTTCTGGCACCTGACTTCGCCTTTTTCAGACTCGCTTCCGCAGCAGCAACACCCGCTTTGGCTTGTTCAAACTGCGCGTAAACTTGTGCCTGTGCCAACGCCTCTGCTTGATTCAACTTCGCATTCGCTGCATCAAGCGAGGCTTCTGCGTTTATAGATTGCGTTTCAACTTTTATCTGTGCAGTTGCTTTCACCTTCAAGAGATTGGATTCCGCTGCTTTTTGTGAGGCTTGTGCTTGTGTCAACGCTAGTTGTAGTTCGTGTGATTCCGTAAGCGCAAGCACATCTCCTTTTCTGACAGGTTGCCCCTCATTAACCTTAAACGCCACTAATTTGCCTGAAGTGTTCGCGTAAATCTCTACCATCGCATCCGCTTCAAGGGTGCCGGTATAAGTGGTTTTCTGTTCTATCTTGCCACGGTGTGGCGTGGCAACTGTAACAGGTTTCGGCTTCGACGCTTCTTGTGCTTGTGTGTAAAACAGCGCACCGAACCCGAAACATAAAAGTAAAAGAATGTATGAAAATCTATTTCGTAGCATCTGTTATCTCCTTTATCCCTTATTCAAGTCTAAGGGCGATCGCACGTCTATACCGTGCAGTCGCGACCATGTAATCATGTATCGCTTGTAACCGATTCACTTGGGTTTGGGTATAGGACAGCTCAACGTCTGTCAACTCAACACCCGTAATCATGCCCGCTTCATGTTTTACATTGGCAATTCGTAAGCCTTCTGCGGCTTGCTCAACAATTCCCTCTTGTGCTGCAATCAATTCCGCAGCAGCTGCCAGATCAAAGGCAGCGGATTTTGTCTCAAGTTTGATACTGTCAATAAGCCGGTCTTTATTTGTTTGAACCTGATCTAACTTCACACGCGCTTGCTTCACACGCGAACGTGTCGCTAATCCGTCAAATATCGGAAACGAAATCGACATGCCAACACTCCAAGATGTATCAAGCGATTGTCTCTCATTGTCATTGAACACATAGCTGCCATAAGATGACACTTTCGGCTTATCCCCGGCTTTTGCCACCTTTACCTGTGCCTCGCTAATCCGTTCCTGTAGGTTTAGCTGCTGGATTTCAGGACGGTGCACAACAGCTCTTGTGATCGCAGCGTCAAGCTCTACATCTTTAATTTCAGCCTGTAGGCTACCCGAAAGCGAGATCGGCTGCTCAGGTGAAAGCCCCAGTGTCAATTTGAAGTTTTCAACCGCAAGTTTGTGCTGATTACGCGCTTGAATCAATTGTGAACGGCTATTGACAACTTGCACATTGGCACGGATCACTTCCAACCGTGTCGTTGCCCCCATCGCTTTTTGTTGCGCTGCGAGTTTATGCCGTTTTTCTACTTGTGCGAGCGACTGTTCCGATACCTTAACAAAGGCTTCTGCCAACAGCACACCGTAAAACGCCTGCTGCACCTTCAACTCCGTATCGAGATGAACGGCTATCAACTTGCGTTCTGTTACAAGCTTGCCTAGTACCGCCTGCTTATACGTGTTGCTCAGCTGCCCCCACGTAAAAATCTGCTGTGACACACGGGCTTGACCCAGAATATTATGCACAGCCCCCATCTGAAATTCTATCGTTTCCATGTCCGTACCACTACCACTTGATGAAGCGTCCGGTGTGCCGCTCAGCACGGATAACAATTCACTATCTAACACAATCGTCGGTAAATCACCGTTGAATGTATAACTTGTATCTAACGACAAACGCGGTAAAAACGCAGCACGCGCCTCTTTGATTTTCGCATCTGCAAGTTCAACATCTTTTTTTGCCACTTGATACTCGTGACTATGACTCAATGCATGACGAATACCGTCTGCCAGTGTAAAAGTTTGTTCTGCTTCTTGTGCCAATACGATAATAGGGACAAGCAACAGAAATACACAATATGCGAGTGTTCTTCTAAACATATACACCTCCAAAATTGTTTATTTGTCAGATTTATAGTAAACCTTGAAATTAATGAGACATTTTCTGATTGTAGTACATTCTGTTAGATTGCGTATCTCGTAGCACATCCTTCCATATTGTGTTTGTTCAATCACTATGGTGAATCATAGAATTATATCTACACTTTCTATCAACGGTAGGCGAGGTTTCCCAACCGAACCGGTGTTTGTTCAGTCTCATGGATGTGGTTTGGAAACTGCATCTACCGGGGAGTGTGCACGTATTTTACATTTCACCATATATGAATATGCCAAATAAGTGGGACGTGTCATGCAAAAGGTAAAAACCCACGTCCCATAAGTTTTTACATACGCTTAATTTTACCCCAAGTAGTTGTAAGTTTTTCTAAATGAGTAACCGACGTAACGTTTACCCTCAAAATTTCAATCTCTCTTACACTTAAACTTCTATTATACAAACGAAATTCATCAACTAATCCCAACCAAGAACCATTTGTATCTTTAGCACCTTTACCAACTATGAGTTTTACAACATCAGACACTTCGCCTTCAGTCGCATCACTATTATGCGTAGGGGTGTCATCAAATATACCATTGATATGCAAAGACAGTTTTTGACCGCTTTCCCAAGAATATGCGATGTGTTGCCATTCCGTTGTTTGCACATCGCTTTTACTTTCATAGGTTTGCGTGCCACCTATAGTTATCAGGGTCGCTTGATGACATCTACTCCACCCTTCACATCCCAACTGGATTTGTCATAGCGTAAACCGAAAACCTCGTCTTTACCTTAAGGATCAATCCCCATCAGGAGACCTCTGTCGTGATTCGTTTCAGTTGACTTTACCCACACAGAGACAGTGAAAGCAGTAAGACCATTGATATAATTGCCACCGTTTTCATCAACAACACAACCATCGTTACCGTCCAGACTGATAGCACCGTCATGCCTGCCTTTTGTAGACAATCATTCAGCACCGCCTATCAGTTCAGCGTTGTGGACGTTGCCACTATCATCAGACACAGCGTTACCCTTCGTTTCGTCAAACGGATATTGTAGGTCGGGTAGAGCGTGCGAAACCCCACACGCATCTACTTATCATCAGTAAAGTCGGGTTTCGTGCATCTACCCGATCTACAATATATGAGTAGATAGACCAGTAGGTTACTTCTTACTTCAAACTAACCATTTTACGCAGGAAAGACACACTGTCTGCCTGCAGCTGATAAAAATAGATACCGTTTGCCACGCGTTCACCGAGATTGTTCCGACCATCCCAATGCGCAGCACGACTACGCTGATGACGCATCTCTATAAGTACTGTTAGGAAACCGCACCTACCGTCTAAAAATAAGATAAATCCCGTTAATACTGTTTTGCATAATAGATTCCAAGGCTTACGGGAGTGAAAGTTTTCTGAACCCATTCAATATCAATTAATTCATCAAGTACTGAAGCCTCATTTTCAGTGGCACTATGCAGACAAAGCATTTTCCCATCCGGTGCCAAAGCCGTGAGGCTATACGATTTATAATCGTCCAACTCCTCCTCAAACTGACGATCACGGACTTACCTTTCTGCGGGTGTGATTTCCCACAGCAGCACGGTGCCATCATCACTCGCACTTGCGATTGTGGTGCCATCCGGACTAAAAGATACGTTATAGACCCTACGTGTATGGCCTGATAATGTTCTTATGTGTGTGCCTATGTCTACGTTCCACAAACGGATGGTTGTGTCCCAACTTCCACTTGCGATTGTGGTGCCATCCGGACTAAAAGATACGCTATAGACCACACCCCTATGTCCTGATAATGTTCTTATGTGTGTGCCTGTGTCTACGTTCCACAAACGGATGGTCTCGTCCCAACTCCCACTTGCGATTGTGGTGCCATCCGGACTAAAAGATACGCTCTTGACATCTCTCGTATGCCCTGAGAGTGTTCTTATGTGTGTGCCTGTGTCTGCCTCCCACAAACGGATGGTGTTGTCCCTACTCCCACTTGCGATTGTGGTGCCATCCGGACTAAAAGATACGCTCTCGACATCTTCCGTATGCCCTAATAGCGTTCTTATGTGCGTGCCTGTGTCTGCCTCCCACAAACGGATGGTGTTGTCCCTACTCCCACTTGCGATTGTGGTGCCATCCGGACTGAACGACACGCTCCAGACCCAATACGTATGCCCTAATAGCGTTCTTATGTGCGTGCCTGTGTCTGCCTCCCACAAACGGATGGCGTAGTCCCTACTCCCACTTGCGATTGTGGTGCCATCCGGACTAAAAGATACGCTCTCGACATCTTCCGTATGCCCAGATAGTGTTCGTATGTGCGTGCCGGTGTCTGCCTGCCACAAACGGATGGTATTGTGCACACTCGCACTTGCGATTGTGTTTCCATCCGGACTAAAAGATACGCTCTCGACATCATCCGTATGGCCAGATAGTGTTCGTATGTGTGTGCCGGTGTCGGCCTGCCACAAACGGATCTCTTGCCTACTCGCACTTGCGATTGTGTTTCCATCCGGACTAAAAGATACGCTATAGACCCTACGCGTATGCCCTGAGAGTGTTCTTAAGTGTGTGCCGGTGTCTGCCTGCCACAAACGGATGGTGGTGTCCCAACTTGCACTTGCGATTGTGTTTCCATCCGGACTAAAAGATACGCTATAGACCACACCCGTATGCCCAGATAATGTTCTTATGTGTGTGCCTGATTCTACGTTCCACAAACGGATGGTTCTGTCAAAACTTGCACTTGCGATTGTGTTTCCATCCGGACTAAAAGATACGCTCTCGACCCAATCCATATGCCCAGATAGTGTTCTTATGTGTGTGCCGGTGTCTGCCTGCCACAAACGGATGGTGGTGTCATAACTCGCACTTGCGATTATGGTGCCATCCGGACTAAAAGATATGCAATTGACCAAATCCGTATGCCCAGATAGTGTTCGTAGGTGTGTGCCGGTGTCTACGTTCCACAAACGAATCTCTTGTCCACTCCTACTTGCGATTGTGTTTCCATCCGGACTAAAAGATACGCTATAGACATCCCCCGTATGCCCAGATAGTGTTCGTAGGTGGTTTCTTGTGTCTGCGTTCCACAAACGGATGATTCTGTCCGGCGATCCACTTCCACTTGCGATTGTGGTGCCATCCGGACTAAAGGATACGCTCTCAACATCACCCGTATGCCCTGAGAGGAGGTCAAGTTCTTCACCTGTCTGTGCATCGTAGATCCAAACACCGATACTACCTGCTACTGCCAGCTTGCTGCCATCGTGAGAATAGGCAACATTCCCAGTAATCTGTCCTTTCCCGAGACGTACTTTTGCGTCTTCGGGTAGATGCCATTGCGATGAGTCTTGGGCATAGGTGTTGGTGGTAAAGGTTAGTGTTATGAATAGTGTTATCAAGATTGAATACAATATGTTTTCCATTATTATTCTCCTTATGTTGACTGCTATTTCAAAATAACCATTTTACGCAGGAAAGACACACTGTCTGCCTGCAGTTGAAAAAAATAAATACCGTTCGCCACGCGTTCACCGAGATTGTTCCGACCATCCCAATGAGCAGCACTGCTTTGGGTTATGTAGTATCCCGCCCGTTGATGCCCCAATTCCAACCGACGCACAATAACGCCACGCGCATCGTAAATCGTAATCTGGACGTCGCTGGCATTTGCCAACTGATACGGTATCCACGTCTCCGGATTGAACGGGTTTGGATAGTTGGATAAGAGTGCAGTCGTATCAGGAGATGGCTGAGCAGACGGCGCAGCACCCTCTACATCGGTGACATTGATTGTAACGGAGATTTTATCATTTTTGGTCTTTACATCTATCACATAAACCGTTACACTGTAAGATGACTTCGTTTCATAATCTAAGTTTTCTTTGGTTTGCAGTTGCCCTGTTGTGCTGACAATACTGAATGAGGCTGCGTCCGTGCCACGCAGGTAATAGCTGAACGCATCCCCATCAGGATCTTTTGCACTAATCCTTCGATCAATGTTCTGACCAGGTTCAGTGTTCTCCGCTACAGAGCGAGTTGTGCTGTTACCATCTATGAACCAAGGATACCTATTTCCAATATAGCTTGCTATCGTAATTCCCGTATCCTTGTCTAATATTGTTGCGATCGAACCGAAATCGGTTATCGGATTTCCATGGAGCGTTAGATACTTCAGCATTGTGAAACCTTCCAAATATGATATATCACTAATATTGTTGTTGGCCAGATATAGAGACTTCAGTGCGGTCATATCATCAAGTGCGGATATACCGCTGATGCTGTTATTACTAAGGTTGAGGCTGGTCAGTGCGGTCATATCATCAAGTGCGGATATACCGCTGATGCTGTTATTACTAAGGTTGAGGCTGGTCAGTGCGGTCATATCATCAAGTGCGGATACATCACTGATGCTGTTATTACTAAGGTTGAGGCTGGTCAGTGCGGTCATATCATCAAGTGCGGATATATCACTGATACTGTTATGATCCAGAATTAGAAATCTTAGACCGGTTATATTTGTAAGAGAAGATATATCATTGATGCTGTTTTCACCAAGACTAAGCAATGTCAGTGCGGTCATATTTGTAAGAGGAGATATATTACTGATGCTGTTTTCATCAAGACTAAGCGATGTCAGTGCGGTCATATTTGTAAGTGGAGATATATCACTGATATTGTTATTCGCTATTTCAAGAAATGTCAGTGCGGTCATATCATCAAGTGCGGATATATCACTGATTTTGTTGTTATTGCTAAGATTGAGGTGAGATAGTTTTGTTAGATCATCAAGTGCGGATATATCGCTGATTCTATTCCTATTAAGTTTGAGAAATGTTAGTTTTGTTAGATCATCAAGTGCGGATATATCAACAATCTTATTATTTGCTAAATCAAGGGACTGTAACTCTGTAAGATTTTCCAGCGGCGATATATCCATGATATTGATATGATAAAGACTTAGATTTGTGAGTTGTGTCAAATTTGCCAACGGTGAAATATCGGTCAAATTGTTGAATCTGAAAGATAACCATTTCAGTGAAATAAGCCCATCAAAGTCTCCTGTTTTGAGTGATGTAATTCCTTTACTTTGAAGATCAAGGCTCGTAATTGCTGCGAGATGTTCTGGTGTCACATCTTCAGCAGAATCCACGCCTGCGGTGGTAACAATTTCATCGCGTATTTGCGGTGTGCGTTCACTTACCGGCGTAATTGTAATTTCGGTCACATCTGTGACACTGATTGTGACAGTGATACTATCACTCCCGCCATTCTCATCGGAGACAGAAATGGTTACCGTATAAGAGGTTTTCGTTTCATAATCAAGTGCGGCATTCGTCTGTAGCTGCCCGTTCGTGTTGACGATGCTAAACGATGTCGCATCCGTACCACTGAGAGTATATGTAAGCGTATCGTTATCTGCATCGGTTGCAGCAACAGGGTCTCCGATGTTCTGTCCAGATTCCGTATTTTCCGCAACAGACCGAGTCGTACTATCGCCATCGGTGAACATCGGTGCACTATTGACAACTTGTTGCTGTTGTGAACTGATACTACCTATGATGCTGATTGTAACAACGATAGAGTTGCTCCCGCCATTCCCATCGGAAACTGTAACCGTGACGAAGTAGGTATCCTGTTGTTCCGAATTCAGCGGTGCTTTTGTTTGTAGCTGTCCTGATGTGCTAACGATCTTAAACGCTGCTGCATCTGTCCCACCGAGACTATAGGTGAGCGTATCGTCATCTGCATCTGTCGCAACTACCGGGTTGCCGATATCCATGTCTGCCTCTGTGTCCTCAGTGATAGAGCGAGTTGTGCTATCGCCATCAGTGAATTCAGGGGCACGGTTTTCGTCCACATCAGTGACACTAATAGTGACCTTGATACTATCTCTACCACCATTCCCATCAGACACTGTGATTGTCAAGGAATAAGATGTCTTGGTTTCATAATTTAGGGCTGATCTTGTTAGCAGCTGCCCGTTTGTAGTGTTAATGCTAAATGAGTCAGCATCCGTTCCACCGAGACTATAAGTAAGATCATCGTCATCTGCATCGGTTGCCCCAATCGCACTCCCGATATTCACGCCGGACCCCGTATTCTCCGCAACAGAGCGGGTTGTGCTATCGCCATCAGCGAACACTGGTGCGCGGTTCTCGTCTACATCTGTCACGTTGATTGTAATATCGATTTCGTCTGTGAGCGTTCCATCAGACACAGTGATTGTGACAGAATAGGAGTCTTTTGTTTCGTAATCCAGAGCGGCTTTCGTTCGCAACTGTCCTGAGCTGCTATCAATGCCAAACGAGGCAGTATCCGTTCCACCGAGACTATAAGTAAGATCATCGTCATCTGCATCGGTTGCCCCAATCGCACTACCGATATTCACGCCGGACCCCGTATTCTCCGCAACGGAACGCGTTGTGCTATCGCCATCTGTAAACACAGGTGCGCGGTTCTCGTCCACATCCGTTACATTGATTGTAATATCGATATCATCTGTGAGTGTTCCATCAGACACGGTGATTGTGACAGAATAGGAGTCTTTTATTTCATAATCCAGAGCGGCTTTCGTTCGCAGCTGCCCAGAGCTGCTATCAATCCTAAACGCGGCAGCATCGGTGCCACCGAGACTATAAGTGAGATCATCGTCATCTGCATCGGTTGCCCCAATCGCACTCCCGATATTCACACCGGACGCAGTATTCTCCTCAACTTCTCGCGTTGTGCTATCGCCATCTGTAAACACAGGTGCGCGGTTCTCGTCTACATCCGTGATGTTGATGGTAATGTCAATCGTATCCGCGAGTGTATTGTCAGAAACCGTGATTTTTACTGAGTAAGAGGTCTTGGATTCATAATTTAATGCTGCTTTGGTTTGCAGCTGCCCACTTGTACTAACAATGTCAAATGACGATGCATCCGTCCCACCGAGTGAATATGTCAAGGTATCGCCATCGTCCGGGTCGGTTGCGGAAAGTACACCACCGATAGTCACACCTGCTGTCGTATTCTCTGCGATTGACAGAGTCGTTTTGGCATCGGCTGCGATGACAGGTGCCTCATTCACATCAGCGACGTTAATCGTGACGGCGATGCTGTCTGTGCCATTGCCATCTGATACGGTGACGGTGACCTTATAAGAGGATTTCGCCTCATGATTAAGCGCAGCACTTGTTTTCAACTGCCCGTTAGCACTGTCAATACTAAACGAAGCTGCATCTGTTCCGCTTAGCAGATACGCAAGCGTGTTTTTATCCACATCTGTAGCACCAATACGTGTGCCGATGTTGGAACCTGCATCAGTATTTTCAGCGACAGAACGTGTTGTGCTTGTACCATCAGAGAATACTGGGGGGTTGTTAGAAGTCGATTCGTCTAAGTTCGTGACGCTGATTGTTATCGTGATTATATCTGTCAAACTACCATCGGAAACAGAGATTGTCACCGAATAGGCTGTCATTTTTTCATAATCAAGGGTAGATTTTGTTTTCAACTGTCCAGTCTCACCATCAATACTGAATGATGCTGCATCCGTTCCACCGAGGGTATATGTCAGGTCGTCCCCATCCGGATCGCTTGCAGAAACAGCACTTCCGATGTTTATGTCTGCAGCAACATTCTCAGCGATTGAGCGGGTTGTGCTATCGCCATCAGAAAACGCAGGGGCTTCGTTGACATCGGTGACGTTAATGGTAACAGAGATACTATCTGTGTCCGTGCCATCTGAGGCAGTGACAGATACCGAGTAGGAGGATTTGCTCTCATAGTCCAACGTTGCGCTCGTTTTCAGTTGTCCTGAATTGCTATTAAAGCTAAAAGAAGACGCATCAGTGCCACTGAGACTATAAGCCAATTCATCATTGTCCGCATCAGTCGCAGCAAAAGCATCGCCGATGTTTACACCTGAGCTTGTATTCTCTGCTACAGTGAGGGTCGTGCTACTCCCTCCTGTAAACTCCGGTGAGGAGTTTGCAGGCGTTTCGTCTACATCGGAAACATTTATCGTGACGGTGATACTATCACTACCACCGTTGCCATCAGAAACGGTGATTGCTACTGAATACAATGACTTTGTTTCATAGTCAAGGGACGCATCGGTTCGCAGTTGTCCTGTTGTGCTGTCAATGCTAAACGATCCTTTATCCGTGCCACCCAATGTATAAGTCAATGTATGTCCATCCGCATCGGTGGCAGAAACTGCAGCTCCGATGTCCACACCGGTACCGGTGTTCTCCGTTACGGAGCGGGTGGTGTTTTCACCTTCGGTGAACTCTGGCGCGTTGTTCGTGGGACTTTCATCTACATCTGTAACGTTAATCGTCACGTTAATTGTGTCTGTCAGACTGCCATCTGAGACAGTTATCATCACCGAGTATGAGTTTTTAGTTTCATAATCAAGTAACGCTTTTGTTTTCAGCTGTCCCGTTGCGGTATCAATGGTAAATGATGATGCATCTGCACCCCCAATGCTGTAGGTAAGCGGATCGTCATCCGTATCAGTTGCAGCAACCGGTTCACCAATATTTTCTCCTGCAGCCCTATTCTCTGCGATAGACCGAGTTGTACTTGTGCTTTCTGTAAACACCGGCGCGCGGTTTTCATAACTCGTATGCCCTATGAAGGTGCGGATAGCATCGCTTGTGCTAACATCTATTACTGCAGCGGAAAACTCAGCGAAAATGGTATAGGCACCAGTCGCTGTCGCATAACTTTCTACTTTGACGTAATACGTACCTGGTTCCACATCGTGTGCTATGCTGAAATTATAACCGGAATAATCGTCATTCGTTGCCACGGTGTTCCCATCACTATCTTCCAACGCACCCACAGTATTAAGAGCTCCTGTTGTCCAGACTGTCAGTTCACCTGCTGTCTCAACTTGGATGCTGAAGTAATCCACATCATCGCCAGGGGCTATATCTTCAGTGAGGGAGCCACTTATAGGCAGCGGTGTCGCATCTGCTCGCGTGTTGTTAGTTTCATCCGTTGCTGGCGGTGGCGGTTCGTCTGTTGAGGGAACATCCCATAGGAGTATCGTCCCGTCCTCACTCGCACTTGCGATTATGGTGCCATCAGGACTAAAAGATACGCTTAAGACCGCACGCGTATGCCCTGATAGTGTTCGTATGTGTGTGCCTGTGTCTGCCTGCCACAAACGGATCGTGTTGTCATAACTCCCACTGGCGATTGTGCTACCATCAGGACTAAAAGATACGCTTAAGACCGCACGCGTATGCCCTGATAGTGTTCGTATGAGTGTGCCTGTGTCTGCCTGCCACAAACGGATCGTGTTGTCATAACTCCCACTTGCGATTATGGTGCCATCAGGACTAAAAGATACACTATAGACCCAATCCGTATGCCCTGATAGTGTTCGTATGAGTGTGCCTGTGTCTGCCTGCCACAAACGGATCGTGTTGTCATAACTCCCACTGGCGATTGTGCTACCATCAGGACTAAAAGATACGCTATAGACATTCCACGTATGCCCTGATAGTGTTCGTATGTGTCTGCCTGTGTCTGCCTGCCACAAACGGATCTCTTGCCTACTCCCACTTACGATTGTGCTACCATCAGGACTAAAAGATACGCTATAGACCAAACCCGTATGTCCTGAGAGTGTTCGTATGTGTGTGCCATCGGTTACATTCCACAAACGGATGGTGGTGTCATAACTCCCACTTGCGATTGTGCTACCATCAGGACTAAAAGACACGCTTCTGACCGCACGCGTATGCCCTGAGAGGAGGTCAAGTTCTTCACCTGTCTGTGCATCGTAGATCCAAACACCAGTGCTACCTGCTACTGCCAATTTGCTGCCATTGGGAGAATAGGCAACATTCCCAATAATCTGTCCTTTCCTGAGACGTGCTTTTGCGCCTTCGCGTAGACTTATTGTTGTGTAGTCTTGGGCGGGGGTGTTGGAGGTAAAGGTTAGTGTTATAGTCAGTGTTATCAAGATTGAATATAATATGTTTTTCATTATTATTCTCCTTATATTGACTGCTATTTCCGTATTTACACCTTCCGTGTAGCAGACCTTCCCTGCTGTGAATGTGTAGAATTACACGCCACACGCCACAAGTTCTCCTTGTGCGTTTTTGCCACCCATATGGGCAGCACGGCTACGCTGATGATGCATCTCTAAAAGTACTGTTAGGAAACCGCACCTATAGTTACTGAGTATGAGTTCTTAGTATCATAATCAAAGGACACTTTTGTTTTCAATTGGAGAAGATACGCCACTTATTGCCACTACGATTGCATCAGAACTTGCGAAGTGCGCTCACTGACTGATGCGACATCTGCATAACTGGTAACATGCACGCCAAGCATTACTACAATTCACAAATGATGTATTCTATTGAGATAGTGAGTATTCAAGAAATACTCACTATCTTTTGGTAATGTCAAATATAATAATTATATTTATATAATCCTAATAAGTCAAGTTATAATATCTATATATTTAAAATATATAATGATTAGTTATTACTCTATTGTCAGCGAATGTATCAATTCAGATATACAGTCCATCTAGCAGAGCATATCAAAGCGGTAAGTCTTCTATCTCATTGTAGCGGTGGTTCTCTATGCCAGCCGTTGTTGTATGTCTGACATGGTGTGGCGTAGAGAACCGTTCTACACTGCGGTGTCTAAAGGGTGTGTAAAGTTTTTGTAGAAACACGGATATTAAAAGAAGTCTGTCCAGTTTCTATTAAAGTTTGCTTGATGTTAGGGAACTGTGGACATCGTAGGGGCGAGGTTTTCTCGCCCGCGTAAAGTTTCTGTTCGGGCGGGGAGACCCCGTCCCTACACACAGTAACCAAAACTTTACACACCCAAGATATTTGTTCATCTTGCTTTTTTTGTACATTCATGCTAATGTATCTAAACTGAATCTTTAATTGGTCTTATTCTGAGGTTAGAATTGAATTACAAACAAAAAGCACTGATATGTGTTCCATTCAGTTTAGTAATTTGTATTATTTTGATGTGGCAGTTTCCAAATGTAGCATCGGATGGTGGGGATGTTGTATGGCGGCAAAACGCTATACTTTCGTTGTTTTCTATTCTATTTGATTCGGATGTTGCATGGTGGTATAGCGTATTGCCACCATTGATTGCTATCACATTAGCAGTAATTACAACGCGGTTGTTTCTTAGTCTTGGTGTTGCAGTTGGTGTTGGTGTTATACTTGCTTGGGGACAGCAAGGATTTTCGTTTAATTCTTTCTTCTCTGAGTTAATATGGTTTGCGCGTGCAGTCACCATTACTAATGATGGAATTGATCTGTTCAATTTATGGGTAATTCTGTTTGTCCTTTTCATGATGTCAATGATTACAGTTGTTATTGCCTCTGGTGGTATTGGGGGTGTCATATCTCTGTTATCTCACTTGGCAAAGGGAGCGCGTTCAACGCAGTTCATCACTGCGATAATGGGTACGTTAATTTTCATTGGTGACTATAGCAATGCGATGCTGGTTGGTCCCACGATGCGACCCATCACTGACAAGTTCAAAGTAAGTCGAGAGAAGTTGGCATATATTGTGGATTCCACGAGTGCGCCTATCGCAGGACTTGCTTTTGTAAGCACATGGATCGGATATGAGGTTGGGTTATTTAATGACGTAGCTAAAACTATTGGATTAGATAGTGATGGTTATTCAATGTTCTTTGACGCGCTGCCGTTCCGTTTCTATTGCATATTGACGATATTGTTCGTTATCATAAACACTATCAGTGGTCGTGATTATGGGATGATGCGGCGAGCACAGATGCGAGCAAGGGAAACGGGTAATGTTTTAGAACCTGATGCGAAAGTCATGGGAAATATTGCATCGGAGATACAAACAGGAAACATCAAAGCACAAATTCTTTCTGCAGTGATTCCTCTTACCCTTCTTTTTAGTCTGATTTTGGGTGGTTTATGGATAGATGGTAAGGGTTCAGGCTCAATTTTTTCACTGACATCTTGGCGTGATGCACTTTCAAATGCGAATAATGTAAAAATCCTTGCGACTGCTGCAATTACTTCATTTCTTGCTGCGATTATTTGTGCAAGATTGTTTTCTCAAATGACGTTTTCAGATATTTGGAAAGCAGTGAAGGAAGGTTTAACAGGAACGCTTTTACCGATTGCGATAATCCTTTGTGCATGGGGGATTAAAGCGAGTTGTGATAAACTGATGACCGGACAGTTTATCGCATCAATCATCAGTGATGTTGTTTCACCTTTGTGGTTTCCCGCACTTGTATTCGTAGTTGCTTCAATTACTTCATTTGCGACAGGAACGAGTTGGGGAACGATGGCGATTCTAATACCGACTGCAATACCGGTTGCTTTTGTACTTGATAATAACATGTATGGCCTCACGACAATTATTTGCTTGGGTGCAGTTCTGGACGGTGCAATTTTTGGAGACCACTGTTCACCTATATCAGACACAACCATTTTGAGTGCTATTGTCAGTAGTTGTGATCCGATGCATCATGTGCGGACGCAAATGCCGTACGCCCTCACTGTAGCTGTCATAGCATTAATCTGTGGTTATCTTCCCGCTGCCCTCGGATTGCCATCTTCTATCGGTATATTGATTGGAGTTAGCATCATAATACTGTTGTTTTCTATCTTATCTCGATTACGACCAGATTGATTGTTCCGAATTTGTTGTCCGAATAGTAGTAGGGCTACTTAATTCACAGTAGCGAGAACGACCCGTTTTATCCCCGCATAATCTTTGATGAACTGAAACTTCTTATATGCGGATTGTTCTTGAATCAATGCTGCAACCTGATCTGCTTGTGTGTCCCCGATTTCAAAGATGAGTTTTCCTTCTGGTAATAGATAGTGTGGTGTTTCGGCAATTAGATTGCGAATGATGGTTAACCCGTCTTTACCTGCAAACAGTGCGATATTGGGTTCATGTTCGAGAATTTCTGCACTCAATTCATTTATTGTCCCGCTATTGACATAAGGCGGGTTGGCAACGATCCAATCAAAGCTTTTCTGTTTTAGTGTTTTAATTGGTTCAAATAGATCACCATGTAGAAGATGAATACGATCTTCGCAGCCATGATTATCTATGTTTTTTCTCGCCACCACTAATGCATCTTGAGAGATGTCAGTAGCGGTAATTTTCCATTCCGGTTTGTTTACTGCGATTGTTGTTGCAATAGCGCCACTTCCTGTTCCTATCTCCAACAAATTTTGCGATGTGTTCTCTTCAGACTTTAGAATAGTTTCTACGATGAATTCTGTTTCTGGTCTCGGAATAAGTACGCGTTCATCACGAAAAAATCAAGTGACATGAACTCTTTGTTGTTTGTAATATAACTGATAGGTGTCCGTACGATTCGTTTTTTGATTAGTTCTCGGAATACACTTAGGTCGTGTTGGAAAACAGGCATATCAAAATGCAGATAGAGTTGCAGTCTGCTTTTTTTAAGAAGGTGTCCGAGTAACACCTCAGCATCTAAACGAGGATTGGGTATGTTATGCTTTTCAAAATAACCTGTTGTCCACTCAAGGAGTTCAAGCACATGCCAGATTTTAGTAGCCATATATTGTTATACTATTTCCGTGAACTCTGTAAGAGAGAGAATTTGGTAGGATAAATTTTGTGGATGGATTTAAAGCCATAAAACTATAAAGTAGGATTCTTGATTCATTGGCATATATCAATTATTTTTAATGTGATTAGATTCCTTCACTTTTTAACTTTTCTGCTTGGTCTGCGGTAGTCAATCGTTCAATAAATGCTTCTAAATCACCATCTAAAACGTTATCTAATTGATGTGAGCTAAATTGGATGCGGTGGTCAGTTACTCTTGATTGCGGGAAATTATATGTGCGAATTTTTTCGCTTCTGTCACCGCTACCGACCATTGATCGTCTTGTTTCAGCGCGTTCGCTATCCAGTTCTGCCTGTTTTATTTCTTGTAGGCGTGCGCGTAAGATTTTCATGGCTTTTGATCGGTTTTTGTGTTGTGATTTTTCGTCTTGTTGCGTAACGACTAAACCAGTTGGTAGGTGTGTGATGCGGATTGCAGAATCTGTTGTGTTGACACTTTGACCACCTGGTCCTGATGATCGGTATGTATCGATTCTTAATTCTGTTGCTTCTTCTATTTCAATATCAACTTCTTCAGCTTCAGGTAGGACAGCGACAGTAACAGCAGATGTGTGAATTCTTCCGCTTGTTTCGGTTGTTGGTATTCGTTGAACTCTGTGTATTCCGCCTTCATATTTGAGTAGGCTATATGCGGAATTTCCTTCAATTGAAAAAACCACCTCTTTAAACCCTTTTAACCCAGTTGCGTTTGCATTGAGCATTTCAACTTTCCAACCATTTCTTTCAGCATATCTGGTATACATACGGAATATCTCTGCGGCAAATAGACTTGCCTCCTCGCCACCTGTCCCCGCTCGAATTTCAATGATGACGTTTTTTTCGTCGTTCGGGTCTTTTGGTATCAGCAGCATTTTCAGATTATCTGTGAGTTGTTCTTGTTGATTTCTTAGAGAGTCCAACTCCTCTTGTGCTAACGCAAGCATGTCTGCATCTAATTCATCTGCTAACAGTGAATGTGTGTCTTCAATAGAAGTTTCTACCTGTTGATAGTCTTTATATGCAGAAACTATTGGTGACAGTTCGGCATGTGTCTTTGAGAGTTCTTGCAGACGTTTTGGATTAGAAATTTGTTCAAGATCACTCAAAGATTTTTCGACATTAATAAATTTCTCTTGAATGTCTTTAAGTTTATCTAACATTAGAATTCCCTTCACAGGGCAATATGTGTAATAGTATAAAAAATTCTAATATCTATCATGAACTGATAGATATTGATACAGCAAACAAAATTGGAGTTTAGCGGTACCAATTTACATTAAGCAAAAGTTTGCATGGTTTAGTTCAGAAAACTTACGTTTTTTCAGTTATACCGTAACGTTTTCTGAAACTTTCAACGCGTCCAGCAGTGTCAATAAATCTTGTTTGTTGTCCAGTAAAAAAAGGATGACATTTTGAACATACGTCAATCCTCATATCTGATTGAACAGAAACCGTCTTGATTGAAGCACCACACACACAACTGATAGTGCATTCCGTTGTTTCTGGATGGATTTCAGGTTTCATATTTTCACTCCTTTTTAGCATGTTAATTTATTTTCCCGTTCTGATAGCTTTAGGTCGTGGTTTTGTAGTTTGTCCTGCATCGGTGGTCATCATTTCAAGAAATTCGTCATTTGTTTTGTTCCTACCGAATTCTCGAATTAATAGTTCCATGGATTCAGCCATGCTCATCTGACTGATAAATTTCCGTAGCACCCATACCTTGTTAAGTGCATCGCTTTCTAATAAGAGTTCTTCACGTCGTGTTTTGGATTTTTCTAAATTGATTGCGGGGAAAATCCGTAGTTCTAACAAGGTGCGATCCATGTGGATTTCCATGTTTGCTGTACCTTTGAATTCTTCATAGATGTGTGTATCGGAACGACTTTCTGTATCAACGAGTACGGAAGCGAGTATGGTAAGGCTTCCACCTTCTTCAAATTTGCGTGCAGCGCCGCAGAATCTGCGTGGTTCCACAGTAGCCATAGCATCTAATCCGCCAGATAGGGTTCTTCCGCTATGGGGTGCAGTCATATTGTGTGCCCTTGCAAGCCGTGTCATACTGTCCAGCAAGATGACAACATCCTGTCCGCATTCAACCATGCGTTTTGCTTTTTCAATAGCCATTTCAGAAACTTGTATATGTCGTTCTGGTGGTTCATCAAAAGTGGAGCTGATGACTTCTCCTTTGACGGTACGTATGACATCCGTGACCTCTTCAGGCCGTTCATCAATTAGTAAAAAGATCAGGGAAACTTCAGGATGATTAGCTTCGATTCCGAGTGCGATGTTTTTCAGAAGTGTTGTCTTACCGCTAAATGGTGGAGCAACTATGAGACCACGTTGTCCTTTCCCGATTGGTGCGAAAAGGTCAATCATACGCGTGCCAAATTCTGAAGGGTTATGTTCTAATTTTAGTTTTTCATAAGGGAATACAGGTTGAGGTGTGTCAAAGGGTGTTCTTTGCTTTACTAATTCAGGGGGTTCACCGTTGACTTTCTCTATTTGTAACAAAGCAAAATAACGTTCAGTCTTGTTTTCCGATTTCTTAGGAGGTCGTACCAAACCTTCTACTATGTGTCCAGTTTGCAGTCCGAACAATCTTATCTGTGAAGAAGATACGTAAATATCTTCATCACTTTGTAAGTAATTGGATCGGGGTGATCTTAGAAAACCGAAGTTTTGGTCATTGTCATCTAAGATTTGTAGTACGCCCTTTCCGTAAAGCGGTATGTTTCTATCTGATACTGCTTTAAGGATTCGCGTTATAAGTTCATCCTTTCGGTATGAATTATAATCATCAATACCATAGGATTGTGCCATGGTATTTAGTGTGGAAATCTCCATATCCTGGAGCTTGCCTATTTCCAAGCTCTCCATATTGACGTTTACTCCTCAGTAATACCTGCGTCCCCTTTACAATTCAGCACAGGTTGTTACTGTGTGTTAGAAATCGTGGCAAGGGAATCAGGTGAAAACGAATGAATCAGACAGGACGTATTACAATTACGTATGACTGTCGTGAATATATACTAATAATATTTGAAATAATGACTCTTTAGTGTATTCTTAGAATGAATTGTATTGGTATTTTGTTAAGTTACATATATATATGTTGTTGGAGAATTATGCGTTGTGTGTCGTGAATAATCACGATCAGCAGCACATCCGGTATTTTTTGGAGGGTTGCTATCTGACAAAAGCAGAATTTTTGATTTATATTATGGGGTCCGATTTCAAGCGTTGGCAGGAATTAGACATCCTTTTACAGTTGGGACTTTATATTTGCCCGATTGCTTTAACCGTTCTAATGTATATTATACATAATTTTCGGTTATTCGTCAAGTTTTTTTCATGATAAACATCAGATATTGGTAAATTGATTCATATTTTTGTTTGCAATTGCATAAAATGTTGTTAGTACATTCCCGTGAATGTACTAACAACGAAGATTTCTATTCACTGTTGCCTTTTAAAGGTTGTAACCTACGTCGGATTTTTGCATTGTATTTATCCTTTTCTAAGAATCCTTCCCATAATGCAATGGCTTCATCGTTATATCCTTTTGAGACGTAGTAATCTCCGAGAGCGATAACAGCGATCTCTGAACGCGGATCTTTCTCAATTGCTTCTTTGAACGCTTCAACTGCTACTTTTTCGTCACCTTTGAGGAGTGCAAATTCTCCTTTTGCATAGGGAAGTAGGGCATGCTCAGGATATTGACTTGTAATGTCGTCAAGCAGAGTTTGTGCGTCAGCGTCTCGTCCCTGCTTAAAAACTGCTATTGCTGCAAGGATCAAACCATATCCGTGCTGATGCTTTAAAATCTCTTTTTCCACTTTATTATCGGTTTTGTTCAACAGGCGTTCTGCTACCCGTGCGGCTGCTTTATACTTGATTTGTGCTTTATTATATTGACCGTATTTATAGCACACATCTCCAAGTGTTTTTAAAGCAACGAAAGTGCTGGTATTTTGTTTGGCAAGGTCATCGAAAATGACTGCTCTCTGACTATCTCTGAGTCTATAGTGTAACACTTCAGCAAGACTTTGCAAAGCGTCTGTGTCTTCAGGATTTAATGCGACTGCATGTTCAAATGCCTCTTTTTCTTTTTCATACTCACCGAGTTTTTGATAAGTTTTCCCAATATTCCAATAGATCTGTACATCTTTATTACGATTGATTCCAACAATAGATTGGAAAGTTTCAAGTGCTTTTTCATATTCCTCATTTGTATACTGGTTTTCACCAGTTGCGATAACAGCATCAACAACTTTACTATCTTTACTTGCAGCTTTTTTTAGAACATCTGCTGCCTTTTTATGCATTCCAAGTTTTCTGTAGCAGATTGATAGGCTTAAGTAGCTGTATGGGTTTAATTTTGCTTTTTCTGCTTCAGCCCTTGCGATTGCATCAAAATACAACGCCCCTGCATCACGATAGTTTTCATCTTGGTATAAAAATTTTGCGACCATAAGTTCGGCATCGTAATATGTGCCTTGATCATCACCTGCAATAGATGTTCCGCCGCCAAAACTTCCCATGACTTCTTCAGCACTGACTCCGAAACCAGAATCTGCTAAAACGACTTTTGGTTTCAAGACAGGACTTTGCTCAACATTTCTGGGTCTGTCGCGTTCACGACGTTCTTGTTGCCTCAGGATAGCGCGTCCGATCTGTGTTGATTCAGGATTATCGGGTTCAGGAATCTGTGCGTTAAGTTCGGTCAGTTCCTGTTTTGCTTTCTCAATATCAGGTTCTGCTCCTTCAAGTTTTCCATATTTCTTTACCATGGATTGAAGTGTCTGTTTTGCATCATCTTCATTTTTGAGGTAATTACGTTGGATTCGTGCTTTATTCACAAGTGCTTGTGTGGCGCGCGTGCTTTTTGGATTTCGGTGTGCAAAGTTATCAAAAACTTCGACAGCTTGCTCATATTTTTTGCCATCTTCATAACTTTTTGCTAACATTAATTGTGCTTTGTGGCTCAATTCCAGATGTGGAAATTGATTGACAATTGTGTCAAACTGGGTTTGTGCTTCATCATAGTTTTCTAGTCTATAGTTATGCATACCAAGTTCATAATGAGCTTCTGCCGTTTCATCACTTTCAGGTGCGTCAACGATGAGAGTTTCATAGATTTGGACACCTTTCGCGGGTTGATTCATGTGTTTGAAGTACAGTGTTCCTATTGCCAGTTGTGCTTTTCTGGCATCAAGAGTACCGGGTTTTGTGTTAACAACGTTTTGGTATGCCTCTAACGCACCGCGGTAATCTTTCATCTCTACTAATTTATCACCAGCGTCTAATGCGTTACCGGATATACAACCAGTATATACTGCTGTTAGGACGACTATGGCAGTAAGTATGCAGTAGTTAACATATTTCATGATTTTTCTCCTTTCTATAGAAATTTAAGTATTAGAATGAATTTAGATCGGCACCCAGGAATTCACAAGACTCTGTAAAGAAAATAACTCTTATATCAGTGATGCATATTATCTGGGTGAAGGTTTGTTCTAATACATCTGTCTTGCAGTACATTGGTCAATTAGGTCTAAGACTTCTTGACGATTATATCCTTCTTTTTCAATAAGTTCATCACAGTCAACTCTGTTTTTGGCATCCGGACCTTTTCCTGCTTCGAGAATGGAGTTCGTCAACCAACTGGTTCGTATCCCGTTGATGCCTGAGGTATAGTTTGTATCATATTCACCTTTAACGAGTCCTACAAGTTGGTCAACTTTGCTACGGGGGTATCCATCAGGACGTGAGTATGAAATTGGTTGAGCTTCACCATCTTTATGAATAAAACGGATTCCTTTTTTGATTTCAATTGTTCCTTTGTCACCTTCAAGTATGACCCATTCTTCGAACCCAACACGTGTGTTACCGAGTATTGTGATTGTTCCTTCTGCACCGTTGTCAAGTTTGACATCTGAGTAGGAATTGATTTCAACGAATTTTGGGACAATATTCCCATCATTGTCTTCAAATTTCATGTCGGTAGTACCGTAAACTTCAGCAGGTAAAGCATTTGTCATCCACAGGAAGATGTCTTGTAGATGGCTACCAGAGTCGTTAGGTTGCCCACCACCAGAAAAACGAGGGTCGCCACGCCAGCCACCAGCACCCCAACGTTGTGCCATGTATACCTCAAACTTTTTGAGATTCCCGATAAGACCTTCAGCAATAGCATGTCTACCGTTAATATATGTATCTTCGTAGTGTCGTTGGTAACCGCCGACAAGATGTAATTCGCTACTGAGTGCTATTTTGGTTATAGTAATTGCATCACCAACAATATTTGCCATAGGTTTTTCTACGATGACATGACAGCCAGCACGGAGAGCGTATTTAACATGTATGTCGTGCAAAGAGTGTGGTGAAAAGACACCGACTATATCTAAGTCTTCGTGGTTTAGCATTTCAATAAATTCATGCTCACCGAGATAACGGTTTAGACTATTAGGTTTGTAATCTTCAACCCGTTGCTGCAATGCGTTTTCTAAAGCGTCTATACTTCCTTCATGAGCATCTGCAGCAGCAACGACTTGGCAATCGGGACGTGTAGCAAAACCCATTGTATTTCCGCGTCCTGCCCCGCCAGGACCGATTACACCGACTCTTAATATATCGTTCTTGCTTGGCATTGTTTAATGTCTCCGGGATAGGTTAAAAAATATAGTTATGTTAATTTATATACTCATATACAAGCAACGTGACAGTTCGGAAGGGTTGCTGCTGATTCCACACATTTTGTTGTAAACGGTCAACAACATTAGGCGAGAAAATTGCTCTCCCGTTTCAACATTGATACGGGCAGGAACATTCTCAATTAAGAGAAACTTACCGTCCATTTCAAGCGTGTATGTAACCTTCTGATCAATTAAGTGTTCATCCCAAACTTCTTAGTTAGACATTTTTTCCATACTTATCCAGTAAATACTTTGAATAGTTTTCTGAGCGGATCATAAAATTCATCTACTACACGTTCTTTCAATGGTATAATTGCGTTATCTGTAATCGTGATGTGTTCTGGACAAACTTTTGTGCAGCACTTAGTGATGTTACAATATCCGATACCGTCAATATCTTTCAATTCTTCTAACCGATTTTCAGTGTCTATTGGGTGCATCTCTAATGATGCTGCGTAGACGAATAACCGGGGGCCGATGAATTTATCATGCAAATGATGTTCACGCAAGACGTGACACACATCTTGGCATAGAAAGCACTCAATACACTTTCGGAATTCTTGCACGTGGTCTATGTCTGCTTGCTCCATACGCCATGTGCCATCTTCTGCATCCGGTGGTCGTGGCGTGAAGGGTTTCATTTTCTCTTTGATCTTATAGTTCCAAGATACGTCAGTAACAAGGTCTTTGATGATAGGAAATGCACGCATCGGTTCAACGGTGACAGGTTGGTCAAGTGGTAGATCGTTGAGGCGCGTCATACACATTAATTTAGGATTACCGTTCACTTCTGCAGAACAGGAACCGCACTTCCCTGCTTTGCAGTTCCATCTGACAGCGAGGTCATTTGCCTGTTCAGCTTGGATTCGGTGTACAGCGTCTAACACGACCATCCCTTCGGAGACTTCTGTTTCGTAATCAACGTATTGTGCCTTGTCGGCATCCCCGCGCCAGATTCTGAAAGTTGCTTTTGCCATTATAAATTCCTTCCGTTGTGTATTCCCTATCCGATTTCATCAATAATCTGTTGATATTCTTCGGTCAAATCAGTTACGTTTTCTCGTCGGATTTCCATTGTACCGTCGTCAGCTTTTTTAAGGATAGTGTTATATTTTCCTGTTCCTTGTTCCTCTTTCTCTGGATAATCATCACGTGAATGTGCACCGATACTTGCTCTACGTTCAAGTGCTGCAAGTGCGATGGCTTCTGAGACTGTGAGTAGACAGTCAAGTTCAAGAGCAGTATGCCATCCAGAATTATATTCACGATTGCCAATTGCGTGAACATTCTCTGCTTTTTTGCGTAAAATCTGTATTTCTTCTAATGCTTGTGTAAGACTGTCTTGGCTGCGTGCGATACCCACTAATTCCTGCATTTTGTCTTGAAGTTGTGCCTGTATTTCGTAAGGATTATCTCCCTCTTCTGGGTTATCAAAAGGTTTTAGCACATGAATTGCTATTTCTTCTATTTCACTCTCTTCAAGTGGCACATCACCATTTTCCTGAGAAAATTGTGATGCGAATTCACCTGCTCTTTTTCCAAATACGAGTAAGTCAGACAAAGAGTTACCCCCGAGTCGATTAGCACCGTGTAAACCTGCTGCACATTCACCTGCTGCAAAGAGACCTGGTACACAGGTCATTTGCGTATCCGCATCAACCCGAATGCCTCCCATGATATAATGTGTCGTTGGACCTACCTCCATCGGTTCTTGGGTGATGTCTATGTCAGCAAGTTCCGTAAATTGATGATACATGCTCGGTAGTTTTCTGCGTATATGTTCTGCAGCATTTGGAATTTTCTCCTTAATCCAAGCAATGTCTAAGAACACACCACCGTGTGGACTTCCTCTGCCTTCCTGAACTTCTCGGACGATGCACCTTGCAATATGGTCACGGGTTAACAATTCCGGAGGTCTCCGCGCTTCACGATCACCTTGTGTATAACGCCAACCTTCTTCGGGATTGTCGGCAGTTTGGTTTACATACAGTTCAGGTATATCGTCGAACATGAAGCGACGTCCTTCGTTATTTGTCAATATTCCGCCTTCTCCGCGAACACCCTCGGTAACTAATATTCCTCTGACACTGGGTGGCCAGACCATTCCTGTTGGGTGGAACTGCACAAATTCCATGTCGATTAGTTCGGCACCTGCGTGATATGCAAGAGAATTTCCATCACCTGTATACTCCCAACTGTTGCTTGTGATTTTATATGCTTTACCGACGCCACCTGTTGCTAATACAATTGCTTTCGCAGCAAAGATTTTGAAACGACCTTTCTCACGTTCATAACCGAAAGCACCTGAGACTCTATCCCCTGATTTAAGGAGTGAGACGATTGTATTCTCCATGTGGACTTCAATGCCTTGATGAATACCGTGGTCTTGCAAGGCACGGATCATTTCCAGACCTGTACGGTCACCGACATGAGCGAGACGTGGATATTGATGTCCTCCAAAGTTTCGTTGCAGGATGCTTCCGTCCTGTGTACGATCAAAGAGTGCCCCCCATGCTTCAAGTTCTCGGACACGGTCGGGGGATTCCTTTGCGTGAAGTTCAGCCATTCGCGCGTTTGAGAGGTACTGTCCACCACGCATTGTGTCGGCAAAATGGACTCTCCAACTGTCTCTTTCATCTACATTTGCTAATGCAGCAGCGACTCCACCTTCCGCCATCACAGTGTGTGCTTTTCCAAGCAGTGACTTACAAATTAATCCGACTTTCAAGTCATCTGTCGCTGCTTCAATTGCGGCACGTAACCCTGCACCACCAGCACCGATTATCAATACATCATATTCGTGAGTTTCAATAGATGCCAAACTAATGTATCCTCTCTAAGACATTGTTTAAAATGTTATGTAATCTTGCCATCCTGTAACCGCTATTGTGCGGACATACAAATCAGATAAACCGACCCAAATCAGACTCATCCATGCCCAGAGCATGTGTCGTTGGTTGAGACAACTCACACAGTTATACAAACTTCTGCGTACTGGTGCTTTGGATAGCAGGTCAACTATTCCACCGACCAAGTGACGTAATGAGTGACATCCAAATGTATATCCACCTAATAATACCACATTTCCTGCTAATATCACAGTACCTAGACCGATACCAAATGTCTTACCACCGTTCCCATCCTCAAACCAGAGTGCTTTCCAGACATCATAAGCAAGGATTCCAACTATGACAATTGCGACATAAAGAAAATATCTGTGGATATTCTGGATTATCAATGGAAATGAATGTTCACCTCGGTACCCCTTTCGTGGTTCTGATACTGAACATGATGGCGGGTCTGCCCAAAATGCTTTATAGTATGCCCCACGGTAATAATAGCAAGTAAAACGAAATCCAAGTGGTGCCCACAAAATAAGGACCGCGGGAGTAATTAACGCAGGCATCCAACCGGGCATCGCTCCAAACCAACTGTGGCTAATAGAATGTTCAGATGTACCAAAAAGCAGTGGTGAATAAAAAGGTGTCAAATAAGGAGCGTTCTCAGGTAGAAAATGGTTGCCTTCAAAAACCCGAAAAGTTGCATAGATTATGAATGTACCTAAACCGATAAATACTGCTAAAGGTTGTACCCACCAGGTATCTTTTCGTTGGGTTTGAAAGGGTCGGTGCTCAGTTAATGTAAGTTCTGGATGTGCCATATACAATTTTCCCTTCTATATCTTACAGAATACCACATTTGAAAACAAAGTGCAAGCAGGAAAGGATTTACGTATCGTATTAAGTTTATCTTTCATTTTAATCTTCATTAATATTTTTGAGGAAATGGTGCATATTTTCAGTCAAGTTCTTTCCATTCAATTGATTTTTCTCTATAAACTTTACTGATGTGTTTTGCATAGTTGAGATTCTACAACACATTCGTACTTGCTTGTGCTACGAGATAAGTTCCAACTATTGTTTTCTCATAGTCCCTCGGTTATATTTCAGTATATTGTAGCATGAAGTAATATTTTTGTCAAATATAACGTAAAACGAATTTTATGAACGGTTTGTATAGTTTTTTACATGAATTGAGAGGGTGTACGTATTAGTTCATTGTCTGAATTGTGGTGTGAGTCCGGAATCTCGGATTACACGGAGAACCCGGACTATTGAGTTTTTGCCTGTTAAATCCTTTTCAAACAATATACACAAACTATTGCTGTGATGATTGGAGATCCAAACTTACAAATCCGAGAAATCTGTGTAATCCACGAATCAAACAGGTTAGGCAAGACTACATCAACACATACGGATGACACATGCGTAAGGTATTCTTCAATCAATACTATCAGTAATGCTTATTATCTGACTATTTTTAAAAAATAATCCTTACCAACTCCTCAGGGTTGTTTTATGCATATTACACGATACCTGAGAAAATCGCGACCGGCAAAACAAGAAATCCAACGGTATGAATGCGCGTATGGCATTCCCCGGGTATGAATGCCTTTTGGCATTCCCCGGTTCGTTACTACCGCGGGATTTCATTTTTTAGAAATCCGAACATTAGGCAAACTGAATAACCCTACCAATTCCCAAAACTTCTTGACATAAATTCCCAAAACTTCTTGACATATTCATGTTTTGCGTGGTATTTTAAACAATCTAAAGTTATTGTATAGGTGAGGTGAGAACTTGAGTATTGTTGTTCACGTTACACACGAAGCAATCCAAAAAATGGGTGGAATCGGTGCAGTATTGGAAGGGTTGCTAACAACACGTAGCTACAACGAAGGGATTGAGCGTACGTTTCTTGTCGGACCGCTTTTTTCTGGTGCCGATTTAGGAGCATTGGATTCAGTGTTGTATCATGCAGTCGAAGGTATTAGGACAACACCACACGCTGACGCACTGAGTGATATTGAAAAGACTTTTCATGTTGAAATTGTCTATGGACTAAGGCGTTTTGAAGGTAAAGATCACGAGGTCGTTACACTGACAGATGTATTGTTGATTGATGTATCTAATGGTAATGTAGACTTAGTGGGTCAGTTCAAGTGGCAACTCTACGAACATTTTGGCATTGAATCAAGCCGTTACGAGAATCAATGGGAGTTTGAGGAATATGTCCGTCTTGCTGAACCTGCTTATGATGCGTTACGGGTACTCATGGGTGAAGAAACCAGTACGCCAGTGTATGTTATATCACATGAGTTTATGGGGATGCCGCTTGCACTCAAAACGCAGATTGAACGGAAAAACGGTAATGGTGCATCAAATATGCGGACTGTCTTTTATGCTCATGAAGTTGCGACAATACGACCTATCGTTGAAGGACATCCCGGTCATGATGTTCGTTTTTACAATGCTTTAGAACAGGCTAAGAATGAAGGTAAGTTAATCCGTGACGTGTTTGGGGATCCGTTCTGGTATTACAAGCACGCATTGATTGACAAAGCGCATCTCTGTGATACGATCTTTGCTGTTGGTGATCTTGTTGTAGATGAACTCCGCTTTCTGTCACAACCGTTTGAATCGTATCCTATCAATCTTGTTTACAATGGAATACCTGCTTTTGAGACGAGTATGGAGGATAAGTTAGAGTCAAAATCTCGTCTTCAAAAGTATACCAGAACGCTTCTTGACTATCGTCCTGATTATGTATTTACACATGTCACACGTCTTGTCAAAAGCAAAGGATTGTGGCGTGATCTACAAGTGTTAACACATTTGGATTCACTGCTTGCATCTAATGACAAGACTGCGGTGTTGTTTATTCTATCAACAGAGATTGCAACGGGTCGTCCACACGAGGATATTCGTGAAATGGAACGTGAATATGGTTGGCCTGTCCACCATAAAATCGGTTATCCTGATTTGGTAGGTGCGGAGATAGAATTGAACAATGGTATCTCCGCGTTTAATTTACAGTCTAAAGCAATTAAGGTCGTTTTTGTCAATCAATTTGGTTGGGATCAAGCGTCTTGTGGCACACGAATGCCAATGGATATGGAGTTTATGGACATTCGTAAAGGGAGTGATGCAGAATTTGGACAGTCAATCTATGAACCTTTTGGTATTGCGCAAGTAGAACCACTTAGTTTTGGTGCGATCTGTGTTGTCAGCAATGTATGCGGATGTTGCGGTTTCATCCAACGTGCTACTGATAACAACGAGGTGCCGAATGTTGTTATTGCTGACTATACGCACCTGAATTCGCCTCCGAAGTCTTTAGAAAATGTCTTGGACATCGGTTTAGCGGAACGGACACAGATTGAAGTTGAGAATAGCCGTGACATTGCAGCGAAACTTCTTGGTCGTCTACCAAGAAAACAACGTGACGTTGAGGATATGATTAGAGAAGGTTATGAGATTGCCTCTCGAATGAGTTGGGAAGTTGTCGTTAGGGATTATTTCTTGCCTGGGTTGAAACAGGCGTTATGATGACTTAGTAAATTTTAGCACAAAAGGATATTATCATTATGCAAAATGTTCGTAATTCTCATGAGCCTATGCCGTTGGCTCCTGCTGAGAAGTTGATGGCTCCGGAACAGAAGTTCTTCTTTGATCTTCGTGGTTGGATTTTATTACCATCGGTCTTATCGGAATCGGAAATAGAAGTGATGAAAACGGAAGTGTATGCTGGTGCCAAACATTGTTATCAAGGTGCACTTCAGAATTTACTTGATCATCCTGCAATTGTTGGAATTCTAAATGAAATTGTTGCGGATGAACGTTTTATATTTGATGATTGCTACGGTTTTCGGTGTGAGAATTCGTTTACTACGGTCAGGCAGCCTGGGTGGAAAACTCCATCTGAAAGAGGTACTGCAGTACCACATGTCGTGCGTCCGCCTCAACAAGCGAATGCAGTGCGGTATCAGGTGTCAGGTGGTAAGATATTTGCTGGACTCACCCGTGTGGTTTGGGAACTGGAGGAGGTGAAAGCAGGACAAGGAGGTACTACTTTTCTCACAGGTTCGCACAAGGCTCACTTCAACTATGGTGGGCCGGATCCAAATCGTCCGAATATTAGTGAATCACCTTGGGAAGAAAAAATAAAGGATCTGATGGATGACTATAGTTGTCCGGCAGGGTCTGCGCTTATATTCACTGAAAGTCTGATACATGCGACCAACAACTGGACGAATCCTGACAATCCGCGTTGTGCTGTGTTTAATTGTTACAACTCAATCTGGGCTCAATGGTATCGGTTGAATCTAAGTCATGAAATAATAGAAAAGATGCCTACAAAACGTCAATCCTTATTCCGTGGGACGTGGGCGATAGGCGGTGGTCCTGGTGGAAACCGTCAGTATTCGTTGGATAATACGACCAAATAATTCCAAGACTATTAAGGAGATATAAATGTCAAAAGAAACGTTAAATGATGTACCTGTGCCAATGACTGAAGAACAGAAGTTTTTCTTTGATTTGCGCGGTTGGATTTTATTACCATCATTATTGTCTGACTCGGAAATAGAAGATATGAAAGCAGAAGTGTATGCAGGGGCAAGGCAATGTTATCAAGGTGCACTTCAATCGCTACTTGACCATCCTGGGATTGTCGGTATTCTGAATGAGATTCTGTCCGAAAACCCTTTCGTCCATGATGATTGCTACGGATTTAGATGTGAAGGATCATTCACGACTGTCCGAGAATCTGGTTGGAGCAAGTCTTCACGAGGTGACAACGGTTTACCACACGTCGTGCGACCTCCACAACAAGCAAATGCAATGCGGTATCAGGTCGCAGGTGGAAAGATATTTGCCGGATTAACACGTGTTGTGTGGGAACTTGAGGAGGTAAAAGCAGGACAAGGTGGCACCTCTTTTCTAAGCGGTTCTCATAAAGCACATTTCAACTATGGAGGCCCCGATCCCTATCGTCCGAATATCGGTGAATCTCCTTGGGAGGATAGCATGCGGGAGATGATGGAGGACTATAGCTGCCCACCCGGTTCAGTGGTTATTTTCACCGAAAGCCTTGTGCATGCTGCGAATGATTGGACGAATCCTTCTAATCCTCGGTGTGCGGTGTTCAATTGCTATAACTCTATTTGGGCACAGTGGCATCGGTTGAATTTGGGTCATGAGATTATTGAAACAATGCCGACGAGAAGACAATCGTTGTTCCGCGGGACGTGGGCGATTGGTGGTGGTCCTGGTGGTAATCGTGCGTATTCACTGGATAATAGCACGATGTAAAAGAGTTTTGCGTGCTGCTATATCTTATAGTAAAATCCATAATTTTTTGGACACGACGGTAGGTTCGGTTTCCTAACCGAACCTAGACGTCAATTTAAGTTAGAAGTTCTCTATTCTTGTGTAAGTGAAACCTTGGATGTTCTAATTCCTTCAGATGGCACCTTTATCGTAGGTCTTTCTTTTACCCATAAGTTTTTGGGTATTGTCCGTTAAGTCTTTTGTGGGTGCCTATTGCTCAAAAACACCTGAAAACTGACCAATATTTTAGATGGTAGAATACCGTTATAGGCTTTTTAGACAAGTTTCACAAGATTTTTTAGTTCTTATGACCAGTTTTCTGTAATCTATCGGGGTTAGAAACCCCTCCTACAGCAGCATGTCGTGCCTTTGTACCTCCAATTTGACTTATGGGTAAAAGTAAGATCGTAGGGGCGGGGTTTCCCCGCCCGATTGGTAGTTTGTTTACACGGGCGAGGAGACCTCGCCCCTACGATGTGTGCGAGGATTAGCGGACTTAAATAGACGTCTATGGTGCGGTGTTGTTAATTCTGGTCTGCGGCTAATACCAATGCACTTCGGGCAGGGACGTAGAGTTGGATAGATTGAGTATGTCCCTCTATTGCTACGTCTTGCCAAGGATAATGGACTCCTTCAACTGCACCGAAACCACCAAAATTGGTGTCATCTGTATTGAGAATGAGAAGGTAATCCCTTTGTTCAGGAACGGGTATACGCCAATCTTTGACAGAATTTGTCGGATGGAAGTTGAAGGCGAACACAAGATTACCGCGCGTATAGATTATCTGCTTTGCGTCCTCATGAATGAACAGCAAATGTATGTCATCATCAGAGAGTAAATGGCACTCTGTATCAAGTAGTTGCATGGCGATATCAAAAGCGTTTAAGTGTTTGTAATAGAGTGTATCATCATCAACGAGAAGCCACTGTCTGCGTGCATACCAGTAGGAGTTGTTGTTACCAGCACGAGGGAAGTCTATCCATTCCGGATGACCGAATTCATTACCCATAAAGTTGAGATACCCCTCTCCACCTAAGCTAAATGTGAGAAGTCGAATCAGTTTATGCAGTGCTACGCCACGTGCAATGCGAAGACTCGGTGTGATCACACTCATATTCGTATAGAGTTCGGCATCCATCAACTGCATTGCAAGCGTTTTGTCTCCGACAATACTTTGGTCGTGACTCTCAACATAAGCGATGTGTTTTTCGTCCCTACGGCGATTGCGTAACATACCGTATATTTCACCGATGTGCCACTCTTCGTCCATTTTCTCCTTCAACAACCGGATCCAATAATCTGGTATCCCCATGGCTAATCGATAATCAAAACCGAGTCCGCCTTCATTGATGGGGCGCGCGAGACCGGGCATGCCACTCATATCTTCAGCAACGGAAATTGCGTTTGGGTTAACAGCATGGACGACATCGTTTGCTAACATCAGATATGTAAACGCATCTAACTCGACATTGTCATCAAAATATGCATCGTAGTGGGAGAACTTTTTGCCAAGTCCGTGATCCTTATAGAGCATGCTTGTAACACCATCAAATCTAAAGCCGTCAAACCTATAGGTTTCTAACCAATAACGGATATTACTGAGTAGGAACCGCTGTACTTCGTATTTACTATAATCAAAACAGAGTGAATCCCAAGCTACATGTTCTCCTTTTGCACCTGCGTGAAAGTATTGATGATCTGTGCCGTCAAAGCGGTTCAATCCTTCGTTGATGTTTTTCACAGCATGACTATGCACCAGATCCATAATGACTAGCAACCCCATACCGTGTGCAGTATCAATGAGTTCTTTCAGTTCTTCAGGTGTTCCAAAACGGCTTGATACAGCGAAGAAATTACTTACGTGATACCCGAAACTTGCATAATATGGATGCTCCATAATTGCCATCAGTTGTATGGTGTTGTATCCTAAATTGGCGATTCTGGGTAGTACGTTTTGTGTGAATTCAACGAATGTACCGACCTTTTCATCCTCCTGTGCCATACCGATGTGTGTTTCGTATATGCGTATTCCTTCTTTGTTGAAGTCTAAGTTTGGAACTTGATTTTTCCATTGATAGGGATTGGTAGGATGCCAATATTGTCCTGTGAAATCGGTATCATTTTCTTGAATGACGCGCTGGATATATGCCGGGATTCTATCATGCTGACCTTGATCAGATCTGACATGTACCTTCACGCGACTTTCGTGCGTGAAGCGATTCGCATAGTGTGTATCGGGTAGAAACAGATGCCAAATACCCCATTTATCCACGGACATGGGGTGCGTATCACGGTTCCACTCGTTGAAGTCTCCAATAAGTGATAGGTATTTTGCACCTGGTGCCCACTCGCGATACCACACACCGCTTTCGTCATCATTTTCCCCACGGTTGAATCCGAAATAATGATGACCTTGGCTGATTTCACCTAAGATGCCGTCAGTTTTCTCAATTTTTGCTTTGAAACTTTGGTAGTGCTTATGCCTTTCACGCAATGGTGTTATATAGGGTTTTAGAAGTGGATCAAGTTCAATAAGGTGTGTACCGTCAGATCGCAGTTTTGTCATAGTGGTGATAAGTGACATTGTGTTCTGACTATATTTTGAAAGGTGTTCTTCTATTCTAACGAAATCAACTTGTCGATTTCTGCATCTAATTCTGTTTTACTGAGTTTTGAAAGTCTTTGGAATTCCGTGTCTGTGAGATGGTCAAACAATTGATCAATTTCGGTATACAATTCATTTGTATCTTCTGTCATGCTAATATCTTCATTTGAATCAAGGTCTATTGTATACTTATTACCATATACATCGGTTATATTAATTATACCACGTTTGTGTTCCTCTGGAATCTTAACAGAACCATCTTCCTGAAAGATAGGTTGCGATGCACCGCTATCTGTATACGATTCTACACCAAATACATTAATTGGAAACTTTGTGGATGTACCATCTTCATTCTCTTTAAGTTTTACGATTGCAGATTCGACGCTGTTCATTACCAATCTTTTGTTGAGTGTATCAAGGTGTTGAAACAGTTTTGAACGACTATCCGCTGGAAAATCAGCTAATTTTGTTTTTGCAGTTAAGGCGCGGATGCCGCAATTTCTTTGGAGGGGTTTGACTTCTGTGTCCGTTGAGAAGGTCCCTTCGGGAATGAAGAACAGTTCAGGATTATTTTGGTACAACGACATGGAATGTGCTTCCAATTTTAGGCTTTCTCGTTTAGGGAGTACAAGTTTTTTTGCTAATTTAGGGTCGACTTTTTCTATTGATACTGCAAATTCTGAATAACTTTTTAGCTCCTCTGGTGTCAATCTACCAGAATAATCATAAACGGGTGCAACTATTTCACGAGCCTGTGCGTAGATTTCTTCTCGTTGTTTGTTCCAGATAAAAAGACCAACACATATTACAATCACACTCAAAACAACAACAATAAGAATGCCTTTTTTATTCATATAAAAGATCTTTCTTCAGGATATTGTATTTAGTAAATTCATTTTACAATTAGTACTATACCTTTGTCAATATAGTTTTAGGGTTATTCAGTTCTAATAATCTATCGTTATGCTAGTTAACTTTGGGTTAAAATTAGTGATATATATAGGAATGTTTGTGGTATTCTTGTTTGTTGTCTGAACTAGGACTTTCAGGATTAGTAGATTTACAAGATTTACCTCATCAAGGGTTATTTATATGCGTTTATACTCTATTTTGGAATTGGATTGGATGAGAAAAATCCTGATAATCTACTAATCCTGAAAATCCTTGTTCAGACAAAGAATGAGTTAACTCCCCAAAAATTAGCATACTCAAGGACTGGTGACTGTGATAGAATTTACTCAATAAAAGGTATGTACTGCGTTGATGCTGTATTGAAATATAACTTGGTTATTTTATGGAAATCAGTCAAGATCATGTCTGTTATATCAAATTAACAGACATGATCTTGTTTTGTTGAAGACAAATGCGGTTAGGAAACCGCACCTACCGTTATAAATCGCGTTAATTTGGTATTAGTTGGAATTTCGTTTCCATTGTGCATATCGTTGTAGTGTTCGGATATCAATTTCTAACGATTTTGCAGCTTCACGTAATGATGTATGATTATCTATACGCAAAGTTGCAACTTCAGAAAGAATTTGGTTCTGATTCATATTTTGAATATCTATAGATTCACTATGCACATCCGATTGATTATCTATCGAATTCCTATCGCTATACCAGGGTTGTGGTAATTGTGTTGAGAATTCATGCGTGATGATATGTTGCATTTCTGGATGAAGTGCATCCCATATTGCATGTTGTGTTTCGTTAGAGAGTTCACCCCATAGCGTTATTAGTGTTTGTAGGTAATCTGGATAGATATTTGGAAAATCCTTGAGTTCAAGTTTTTCTGCTGTTGTTAGTGCGATAGCTGTTTGTATTGTACTTCTCAGCTGCCGTATGTTACCTTTCCATGCCGCTTGTTTCAGACGTTTTAGTGCCTCTATAGTGATTCCAGACACATCTTTATCATATTCAGCACTAAATTCATTGATAAAAGCATCTATTAATGGAGAAATATCTTCTGTTCGTTCGCGGAGTGGTGGTAGATGAATCCTCATACCTTTCAGACGGTAGTATAGGTCTTCTCTAAAGTGTTTTTCAGCGACGTCCTTTTCAATGTCTCTGTTCGTTGCGGTGAGTATATGAACATCTACAGTTAATATTTGATTTCCCCCAAGTCTGGTGAATTTTGATGTGTCTAAGACGCGTAGTAGCATTTTCTGTGCATCCATTGACATTTCAGGCACTTCATCTAAAAAGAGAATACCTCCATTTGCGAGTTCAAATGCCCCTTGTCTTTGTCGTATTGCACTTGTAAATGCGCCAGCTTCATGACCGAATAATTCACTTTGTAGGAGTTCTGTTGAATATCTTCCGCAATTGATTGCTACAAAAGGTTTTTCCTTCCGCTGACTATTTTCATAAATATACTTTGCAATTCCTTCTTTACCTACTCCTGTATCACCTGTAATTAAGAATGGAATATTTGAATTTACAACCTGTTTTATTTTCGTATATATCATTTGCATCTGTTTAGATGGCAATTCGATGTAAGTTGGTTGCATGTTCATGATGAATGTGCTCCTGTCGTTATTTTTTCGACGAAGTATTTTTTAGGTTTAAGCTATTACATTCCTAAAAGTCAGGTTTCGGTGTGATGCGTCATTACCATGACCGAATCCTTCCTTTCTTTGCGGATATATAATGCAGCACATTTTATTTTTTACAATAAACGATATATATAGGTTTTGGGTTGACTAAAAAATCAATCATTAGTAAACTATTTTTACAGTTAGGTTTACAGTCAAGAATTCTCATCATGCATATTTTGTATTGAATAGCATTAATTGTCGTTTCTGTGTATAATATCCTACATTTACCGACATTATTAGTGTCTTACGGATGCAATAAATGTGAAATGATATATTCTCAGTTAAGAAATTCGCTTAACATAATTTATTCAGCAAAAAATATAATTAGTTAATCGTTAACATTTTCCACTGATTAAACCCATTGTACACGCAAATTCTTGATATATCACAGATTTGTGTAGCATGTAAATTAGAATTGTTGTAACATATTATTGCGGTTTTATTTAAAGAATGGCATAAAACTTGCTAATAATGTTCCTGTCAATAACTAAAATATAAAACTCAAAAGTATAAAATCTTGGATGTTGATTTTTACT
This sequence comes from Candidatus Poribacteria bacterium, assembly GCA_963663765.2. Classification (GTDB taxonomy): domain Bacteria; phylum Poribacteria; class WGA-4E; order WGA-4E; family WGA-3G; genus MSPOR6. The sequence goes on from CAXXUA010000007.1 coordinate 92,404, forward strand.
ACATCTACAATAAAAAATACTCATTTTGAGTTAACATAATAACATAAAATAGGTATGTGCGTAATTGCTTAGTAATGCATCCCAGTGAGTAGATTGCTCCAAGCGATGTTTTATTAGCAGAAGTTGGTTTATAGTCGCGCAATTCAAAACCAAAACAAATTTTAAATATGTTTCAAGACTTACGTAGTTTTCTTGATTTAATCAAGAATTATGATGAAAATGATGTAATTATCAGCAATCTTATAGGTTTCCAGCGCGCTTACAAAGCGGCAAATCAAGAAATCAACGGCAAGAATGCCATTTAGGCATTCACCGCCTAACGTTTTTGCGTAAGTCCTGATGTTTATAGTGTTAGTATCACTGATGTTTGTGTTTAACACAATAAGGTGTCTAATGCTTACATGTATATTAAAATAGATATAACTTATGCGCACTTCTATGAAAATAAAATAGGAAAAAGATAAGATGAATAAATAGATATTAGGCACTATGTATGTGCCATTTGGTTGTAAGTGCGCTTGTCCCTCTCCCCTTAAGGGCGTGCTTACAACAGATCGCGATTTGGGTAGGCGCGCTAACCAAATCGCGATTAAAAGGTAGTGGTCTTCGGATCACTACCTTAGTTTTTTATAATAGCTTGAGTTTCTACCTACAAGCTTTTAAGCAGATAGTTACTGGTCATTACTAGAGCGTATCTCATAAATATTTTAGTGACATACGTATGCAAGCAAGAAGTACAAAACCTAAATAATTTTCAGCGTAGTATTCCCAACGAACAACTAAACGCCGATAATCCTCTAACCAACTGAAAAATCTTTCTACTTTGAAACGACGCTTATACCGTCGTAAACGCCGACCATCCTGTGTAGCCTGTTTTTTACGATTCTTTTTATGAGGTGCTACCATTTCAATACCACGTTCCCTCAAAGAAGCATCTAAAGGATCAGAGTCATAAGCTTTGTCCCCAATCAACACTGCGGGGTTTTCGGATGTCCAACACGCATCCAATGCCGGTTCAACCAAGCGCACTTCATGACAAGAAGCCTTTGTAATCAGAACACTCACAGGTCTACCAGACTTTTCTGTAATCGCTACCAGTTTTGTCCCTTTGCCGCACTTCGTTGGACCAACACAAATGCCTCCTTTCTTGGCAGGAACGAATTTCGCATCAATACAACACTCACTCATATTTATTTTTTTTCGTTTTTCAAGCATTTCTGTGAGTACCATTTGAACTTTTTCAAGCGTTCCATCCGATGACCATTGCTGAAAACGACGATGACAGGTTTGATAGGGTGGATACTTTTCTGGTAAATCCCGCCAGGGAGCTCCTGTTCGCAACACCCACAGTATCCCATCTAACACTTCTCTATTACCACGCCAAGGTCTCCCCGGTTTATCCGATGGTGGTTCTGGCATTAGGGGTTCAATAATTTCCCATTCCTTATCACTAAGTTCCATTCAAATCATCCCCTTACTTATAGTAGAAATAGATATAGTTTAGCAGAGATGATGAGAAATTAAAAGAAAAAATCAAACCATTTAATATTTATGAGATACGCTCTAATATAACAACGATTTTCCATCTATTTTGATGATATTTATTCTAAATCAGGGTTAGAAACCCTTCCTACAAGAGTATTCCGATGTAGGTAGTAACTTGACGACTTGTGCCAGTTAACCCATTGTTTTCAAAGTTTTTACATATATTAGGTTTATAATGCGCACATATCGTCCCTACCAAATCAACGCCAAATGCGCCAAATCAACGGTATGAATGCCATTAAGGCATTCCCCGTATGGCATTTGTCGGGACTAAAGAGGATGTACTATGACGTTTTTCTATAAACATATCGTCCCTACCAAATCAACGCCAAATGCGCCAAATCAACGGTATGAATGCCATTAAGGCATTCCCCGTATGGCATTTGGCGGGACTGAAGATCGTTTCAAACTATGAAGGACACCTGCAAAACGTCATGCTTATGTGAAACAATGATTAACATATAGTTATTTAGCACAACTCGTTAACTTGGGTTATAATAAAATCATTATATTTTGAAATATCAAGATAATAATGTCTATAGAACTATGGTTTAAATGTTGTGAATCTATATAGAGATGTTAGATGACTTCACAGGTGCATGCGTTTACTGGACAGGTTCCAGCAGTACATAGTTTTGGCATTGGGACGACAACATTGGGGAAGGGTATGTCAGTATCTGGTAGTCGTAGTTCTTTGTATGATGCTTTTAATATAGAGATTGCTGACTTTAGGAAAATTGTTGTGATGAGCAAACCTACAATGATATCTGGCAGTTTGGATTGTGTTACAGCAACAAATGCGGCAGCCAAAAAGACGCTTGTATTTGCAATGATGTCATTACGCGAACACACCCAAGTAGAATGCATGTTTATATCGTCTGTTTTGTGACTGGATAGGAGAAACAGACAACTTGCATTTGCAATCAAGGCGATGACACTCATTATAATCATGAAGTGAGATTCTGGGATACCACCAGCGAGAAATCTATATATACTCTGGATCAAGACACCGATACCAAAGATAGCCATGATGCTACCTTTAAGCATTGCCGAACCTACCCGCCAACGATGACTCTTACCAATAGCATAAAGACTGAATCCATAGACCAGCGTATCACTCAGCATGTCAAGCGAATCGGCTTGCAGCGCAACGGAACCTGCCATTATACCAACGATTAATTCCAAGCAGAACATTGCACCGTTGATTCCAAGTACAATCCATAAAGTTTTGGACTGTTTTTCACGGAGTTCTTCAAGTTCATCTGCTTTATCGTGACAGCAATTATCCATAATAATCTCAATATCTCACATCACACTATGTAATGGTGTATTCTGGTTTATTATGTTACCATTTTTATGAGTAAAACACCAGTTTACTTCAAAAATATATCCATAAAGAGGTAAAGAAAAGGTTAGGATATGTCCCAAATTCTGATTGGAATTGCGTTGGGTCATTATTCTTTGGAGGTTTTCCGATGCTTAACATACCACCAACAGATATGTGAATATCCTCAACAATATTATAACCAATCTGAGAGACAAGCCATGCAGATGTATCATTTAGATTTAACAGCAATTGACCACTGAAACTGATTAGTGGTGTGAGTTGGTGTGTGACACCAGGAGCAAGATAGTGAACTCCGAGTAAATAAACGGCACCACGGGTGTATGCAGATTGTTCAATATTTTCCAGAAAATCTTCAGGTATGGTTACACCTGCGCCATTAAAGTGGTATTCAATAAATGCATAAGTCTCTCCACCGAAACTATAGTCAAAACCGATAGAGGAACGTAGATAGTTGTCAGATACATTTGTATCGTCTGCAAAAACTTCCGGTAAGACATAAGCAGTTTCCAACCAGAAACCTGCACCACCGATTCCGCGAGTTATATCCAGACCTATAAGCAGATCCCTCTGATATTCCAGAAGTAAGATAGAATAATCGGTTTCAGCTGCATTTAATTGTGTACGTAGAAAAAATGCACTCTTGTCTAAGTTGAAATTGCTTCCAATTACATATCCAGTGTCTATTTCACCGAGTATACCGACTGGAATTCGTATTCGGATCGCATCTACTCCCACTCTGTCCTCTGTGTCCAGTTGGTCATACGTATAAGGTGCTATAACATCCGTTGGATTTATTGTCCTTGCACTCCCCCAAGCAATTGCATCTCGACCGATAGCGATGTCAGCAAAACTTGTGCTGTACTGCATTGAGGCACGGTCAAGATTATGGTAAATGCCAACATTACCAACCTGTTCATTTTCACTTGGATAAAATCGAGAATCAAAATCTGATATGCGATATTTTGAAGATGCAACACCGATAGCAAAAGGAGATTGAGAGAAAAGAGAAGGATCTTGAACACGCGGTGCAAAATCGTAAGCTAAGTATAGAGAAAAAGCGTCTGTTGGAGCATAAGATAAGTTGAAACGCAATCGGTTGACCACAGTACTCATTAAAGGTTCGTTTGTGTATGTGGATTTGTATGTTGTAAAGAAGTTTTTGTAGTAACCGCCAGCGTTTAAATCCGCTTGAGCAGAATTAAATAGATTCGTTAATAATATGCAGAAAAGTATAGAAATTATTCTTTTCATCTGCTTCGATGTTATTTTGTTTCATCAGTGTCTACTTGACCGTCTCTGAGCGTGATTAAGCGTCTTGCACTATCCATAACCATTGGGTCATGCGTTGAAAAGATGAAAGTCATATCGGTTTCATCATTGAGTCGACGCATCATTTCAAGTAGGTCACTGCCAGTTTTTGAATCAAGGTTTGCGGTTGGTTCATCTGCAAGAATGATAGTAGGTTCAGAGACCATTGCGCGTGCAATTGCAACCCGTTGTTGCTGTCCTCCTGATAGCTGGGTAGGTAGTCTGTCCTCCACCCCCTCAAGTCCAACAGCCTCAAGCATTTTCTTGACTCTTTCGTGACGTTCCCCTTTTGACACACCGGCTAAAAGCATAATGTATTCCACATTTTCTTCAACTGTCAAGACTGGAATTAGGTTATATGCTTGGAAGATAAACCCGATGTTGTCGCGTCGAAAATCGGACAGTTCATTTCCGTTCATTTCAGATATGACTTTTCCAGAAAGCCAAACTTTACCTTCAGTGGGTGAATCTAAACCCGAAATGATATTTAGGAAGGTCGTTTTTCCAGACCCGGAGGGACCGACGAGTGCTGTAAATTCTCCTGATGTGATAGTTAGATCTATACCGTTTAAGGCATTAACGGGAATGCCATCCGGATCAAATATTTTTATTACACTATCAGTAACAATTACTTCATGATTTTGTGTTTGTTCCATAATGTTTCCTACAGGACTTATGCAGTTTTCTTGATTTAATCAAGAATTATGATGAAAATGATGTAATTATCAGCATTTTTAGAGGTTTCCAGTGCGCTTACATGAAGATTAAAAAAATAATTAGGTAATTTTATCTAACCTACCCTGGTAGGCGTGCTTTGTAAGCGCGCTGGTACATCAAGTCCCAAGAGTGCGCTTACAAAGCACCAAATCAAGAAATCAACGGTATGAATGCCATTTAGGCATTCCCCGGGTATGAATGCCATTTAGGCATTCCCCGCCTACCGTATGAGAAATATTTATTACCCAATTAATAAATTAATCTAATAAATTAATCTTCATCAAAGCGCGCATACCGTTCGGTGCGTAAGTCCTGTCCTAAAAACTACGTCGCATAGCATCAACAGGTGCTATCTTTGCAGCGTGCCATGCAGGATATAAACCTGCGATGATTGTAAACAAGAATACCGCTATAGGATAAAGTATAAATTGTTGGATGTTAAGAACAGGATAAATGTACTCTTGTATTGTAACCCCCATCATCTCAATACCGGTATAGTTTATACCGAGATGTGCAAACAGTGTGGTTAATCCAAAACCGATGATACCTCCCAAGATAATGCTAACTATTGCTAAAGTACCCGCTTCAAATAAGAGGATTCGTGCCATGCCAAAAGGTCGTGTTCCAACTGCGCGTAACACACCAAACTCAAACATACGTTCATAGAGCGACATAAAAAGCGTGTTGATAATCCCAAAGATAACGACTCCAAATAACACCACTCCCATTATGTACTTGCTATATTTCGACATGTCCAGAATTGTCTTTAATTGTGGCAGTATTTCAGCCCAACTTAACGCTTCATTACCATATTGGGAATATGTATTCCAAAAAGTTAATTCTTGGTTATGCGCGTAAGTTGTTGATGTGAATTTGATTGCAATTTCATGAACATTGTTACCAATTGCAAGCATCTGTTGTGCTTTTGAGATTCGAACGAATGCCATACCAGTGTTCATTGCTTCGTCAACAAAGTGGAATATACCAGAAACACGAAACCTTTCTTGTGAAAGTTCACCGCTTTCGGATTGTGTTATGGTTACGACCACACGGTCCCCGATACCAATTTCCAAGTTTTCTGCAAGTTTCGTTCCGATGATGATATCCCGGCTATCATTGCCTTCAAAGTATCTACCTTCCGTAATTGCATCGTCTATTTGTGATAAGTATCTTTCTGTAGATGGCTGAACGCCAACAAGGTTAATCGCGCTCACATTTGCTGGTGATGTAATCATACCTAAGGAAAAGGTTCTACGCGTAAAATAGTGTACATTGGCTTCCTTTGCCAATTTTGCGGTAACTTTCTCAAGTTCTTGAATAGTCAATGATACTTCTTGTTCGTCTTGGTAACCTTTGCGATGTATTTGTGCGTCGCCGAGGAAAGACGCGGTAGCAGTTTTAATCATATTTTCTGTCATCCCAATCATGAGTGCGTCAACAAAGATTAGGGCAGCCAGACCGATACCGATAGCAATGGATGCGATGATGGTGCGGCGTTTGTTTCGTAAAAGGTTTCTCCAAGCGAGTTTGAATAGGATGAAGAACATAGAATTGACCTATCAGTGTGTTCGCATTGCTTTTGCGGGTAATATACGTGCTGCTTTTATCGCTGGAAAAAGACTGACTATGATTGCTGACAGCATAACTGTAATTGCGGGAATGATTAGACTTCGCATATTCACTTCTGTATACATTGTGCCAAATTTCATTCCACCATAAGTGAATTCTTGTGGTAGTTTTATACCGTTAATAGAGAGCAAATAATTGATTGTTATACCGAGTATCGCGCCGATACAAATGCTTCCGATGGCTATGATTACTACCTCTGAGATGACCAACGAGAAGATTTGCATCGGTTTTGTGCCGACAGCTTTCAGTACACCGTATTCACGCGTTCTCTCCAACACTGACATCAGGACTGTATTGAGAACCCCGATAGCAACAATCAACATAATAATTACTCGACCTATTGCATCCCCTTGCTGATCAGCTTTCATAGCTTTATAGAAGGATTTCGCAACTACCTGCCATGGGGACACCTCAAGCGAGGAATCATTGATACGTGTTCGCATATCCTCTGTTACCATAGCGACCTTATTGATTTTAGTCACAGTGACAACAATCTCGTGTACACGTCCCTCCAGCACAAAAAGTTCCTGTGCGTCTGCTATGTGCAAGTAGCATGCAACCCTATCTGTTATTGCATCCCCGCTTTCCAAAATGCCGACTATTTCGTACAGCTCATTTGCAATGGAACCGTCTGCGGCTTGTGAAAAAAGAACGATCTCACTACCAGTCGTTGCAGCAAGTATTTTGGCAAGACCTTTCCCTATGACGGCTTGACCTGAAGCTATATTGGCTAAAGTTGTTCCTTCAATCACCTTCTTGTCAAATTGGGTTGCTTTGGTTTCACGTGGTACATCAATTCCAATGATCTGAACGGCGGTGCTTTTCTCGTTTACTGAACCGATCCCTGATGCGAACAAACGTGGAGACCATGCTTCAACGTCTGTGATACTTTGTATTGTGTCACCGACAATAGAAACACCATTTATTGTATTGTAGATCGATGGTTTATCAAGATAACCTTTACTATGTACCTGAATGTGTCCGATTCGGTTACCTGTAAATGTTGAAATCATGTTGGAATATGTGCCGTCAGACCAACCAATGAATAAAGATGAGAGCGTAAACCCAACAATCATTGCAAGTGCGGTTAAGATGGTCCGACGTTTTTGTCGGAAGATGTTACGAAATGCGATTTTCAGTATCATAAAAACTGTTGAATTTCGTTCTAAGCTAGATATTAGAAATTTAAATTGAGGGTTGATTACTTATTTTGAAATCAACATTGACACCTGATGCGGGTCGATATTAGAACGGTGATAGGTGAGAATGTCTTTCTTGTTATCCCGATTTATGTCAACCAGTTTGATATTTTGCTCATCTTCAGGCATATTGATTTTCACTTTTTGTGGTCGCTTCATAAATAGATGGTTTCCTTGTACACCAAGGAAGACGTGCATTTCATTCCAGTTTTTCCCTATAAGTAAATCCAAACGTCTATCCCCGTTTACATCACCCAATAGTACTGCTGGGAAGAAGACTCTTTCTGTTTCAAAGATGTCAAGCTTAGGTCTAATTTTGCGTCTGGTTGCGGGCTGGTCTGGGAATTTTCCATCTTCCATACGATAAAACTCAAGGTCTATTGCGATGGATTTGCCAACCATTGCGCGAGTCATCCCACCGATAGCGGTTTTCACATCATTGAACATAACATCAATCTCACCATTACCATCAAAATCCAGCATTATTACAGATGAATAACCCCATGGCATCAACGCGCCTGCTATGCCTCGTGGTTTGATTATCATCCCAATATCTTTGTCAAATGATATTCCGTTTTGGTTTGATGATCCGAAATGTACCTCGTACATACTGCGGTGTTTGCCGATACTACGTCCGTTTAATGAGTGAATTATCATGTCAGTTACACCATCACCGTTCATATCACGGAAAGTGTGTAATACTCTTCGTTTGGTATTTTCTCTAAATCCGAAGATAAGTGAGAACATGTTCTCACCACTGAATCCAAATGCAATTGAATATGCACCGTCAGTGTCAAATGGCACGTCTGGGGTGAAAGCGACAGGTGTTGTTGAAAACCTTCCATCAGTATTTTGTAGAAATACATCAAAATGATCTCTGTTCCAGAATACAATATCTTTTCGTTCATCTTGGTTGTAATCCATTTGATGAACACGACTGAGATACCATAGAACAGTCAACCGGTTTATCCCTACTTCTCGGTAAATAATCCCATCTTCCATTGAGATCTCATCAAGGAACGGATCGGGTGGACCGAGTTTTATCGGTGCAGTGAAGGAACCATTGTTTAATTGAGTGGAAACCCTAAATCCATCAACATCTGGTAAAATGAAGTCTTCCATTCCATCGCCGTTCAAGTCACGAGTGATGTCAATATGGGGTATTTCATTCTCATGGATAGGATTAAAATTAGTTGTGACGTTCATCAGCTTGCGTTCCACCAATGAATCAGTATCAAACCAACTTAGACGCCCGGGTTGATATGTGATGAGTCTATCACGTCCATCAATTGGTGCAATGTCAACGAACAACACTTTTTGCTTTAGTTTGGTGTCAATACTCAGTGTCCACTGCTCATCTCTGAAAGTATAGATATGTAATTTGTGTGCCTTGTTCTTGCCAGTACTCACTGTCTTGCCAGTACTCACTGTAACAAGATTCGCGAAATCTTCTCCCAGAAGAAAACCGGTCAAAGTGGTTTGCTGGTGTTTTGCAGTTCCGATGCTGATTTTATGCTGTTCATAAGAAAATGGTTTGACGTTCTCTGGTTGGACATCTTCACGAACAGTCTTTGCACAACCTGAGAAGCACACGCAAAGTATCGCTATAGAAAGCATGCGTAGAGAAAGTGAACTAAAAATATGCATGTATACCCGCACTGACATAAACGCCAGCAAGACCTTCAGATTGAGAATTACTGTTTTCTCTACCAATACCTTGACCAATACCCACGTTCAAGCCAAGTGGAATTCCACCCAGCGAAAACACAAGCTCACCACCAAAAGCTATTCCAGCAGCCAGTGTTGATATATTAACAGTTTCATTCTGCATATTCACCTCAGATTGAAATCGCCACCCACCTTCCAACGTGAAATATAACCGTGCTTGGTTCCATTTACCTTGATGCTCATATATTGCATAGGAAACCCCAGCACCTAACATGTGGTCACCAATCTGATCGTTTAGAATAAAACGTCCGACCGCTTGTAGGTATACAGGTTTCAGTCCATTGTATTTGAAACTAATGCCACCATATGCGGGTGTAGCACCATGAGAACCGATACCGAAGTTCTTGGTTAAGTTTGATTCTTGTGCTTGAGCAGAGAAAACAAGAAATAGACTCATTATGAATATAAGTCGTGAAACGGAAACTATCTGTTTTTTTTGTGTTGTATTGTATATCATTGTTACCTATATTTAATAATCTGATGTGAAAATTTGTCATCTTCGTTTCTGCAGATTTCTACGTGTGAAGATATTATCGTCAACCTTTGAATTGAATGTAGCATTTAACCATTTGACAACCGTTTTGTGTCCCTCTTTGTTTTGTGGAATCATTTCCATGACCGTTGGGATGGTTTTCTTGTTAAAAGTTTTGATTTCTTTGTAGTTCAACACACGCATTAAATTATCTTTTTCGTCGTAGAAATGCTGCCAAACCGGTAAGTAGTCGCTTTTTCTGACAGCAGTTTCAATCTTACCCCATACAATTGCAGTGTCCTCTTTTGGAATAAGTTCTACATATAGCAATTTTGGGGATGCATCTTCTGGTGTTATCATACGGTAGGTATAGTCGTCCAGCATAGATGATTCTTTGACTAAATCATCATTGGTGAAATCGGACCCCATCCATGAACCCATCATCATTGATGGTGAAATCTTTATTACCTTGTTGACTTTTGGGAGATAATTCCACATCTGTTTTCCGATGCGTAATGTAGTGACATTTTCCTCTTTTTTTGGTGCAGTAATTCGTATGAAGGTTTTGTCCATCCCCTTTGTCCAAATCAACATTTTCAATGTGCGTTCGTAATTTGGTGTGACGATGTGCATCTCCATGTCAGCATGACTTGTATTACTGCGGTAAAGTTGATCTATGTGTTTGATTATGTCTTCAACTTTGGAATCTGCTGATACATTCGCTGTCAATAAAGATGATAAAGAAGTCAAGAGCACAAATAGTAATATTAACCATGTGAAGTGTTTTGGATGACTTTTTATATAAGTGAAATAATGAGACCACACCGTTTTTTCCTCTATTACCACAAAGCTTATTTACATATCTGATTATACAATTATAATACTTCAAAATGATATACAGTGCAAGGTATAATCTGAGTGTCGTATGTATAGAGTTTTGTACAATAATTATTTTTGCGCGTAATTTGCGCCGCTGAAATACAATCAGGACTTACGCAGTTTTCATGATTTAATCAAGAATTGTGATGAAAATGATGTAATTTTCAACATTATTTGTGCTTCCAGCGCGCTTACAAAGCAAACCTACCGTTGGGTGCGTAAGTCCTGCTATGTAAGGAATCACTGCAAATTGTATGTGCATTTCTTGAGATTTCCTAAGAATTTTCTACTACTAAAACCGTACCGTACGGTACGGTTTTTTCGGTTTGTGGTACGGTTTTGAAAACATGTAATGCGTCCAGTGCTTATAAGGCGTTATCGGGGTATTTGTTGTGTTTTTTTCTAAATTATTTTCAATTTTTGGTACGGTTTTTTGTTTATGTGTTTTTTTGTGTTTGGGTGTTGGTTTTGCATAGTGTTTTTGTTGTGTGCTTTTCTTTTGTTTATATTATATGTGATTTTTTATGGGTTTTGTAGTTTTTTGGGTGTCTGTTTATTGGGATTTCCAATAGATAAGCAATAGATATCAATTAGGTTCTTGTTAGTAGTATATTTTGTCTGAACCAGGATTCTCAAATCAAGAAAAGAAGAAATCAACGGTGTGATTGCCCTATGGCATTCCTCGAGTCTTTGTGTTCCCGCTTTTGTTTCCACTCATCAGAGATGGCGGGGAATGCCATATGAAGATTAATAAATTGATCTTCATACAGGTTGTGCTACAACACAAGCAGTCGTTTAGGTTTGTTAAACATATAGATCAAAGTGTTCAGGTAATTCTAAAATCTACTATAACTTTCAGTAAATCTCAATATTATACCATTTTCATGTAATAATGTCTCATTAGCAGCGGAAATCGGGTGTGTAAAGTTTTGGTTACTGAGCGTAGGGGCGGGGTCTCCACGCCCGAACAGAAACTTTACGCAAGCGAGGAAATGAAGATTAAAAAATACTTTGGGTAATTCTCCTAATCCCGCCACGGTAGACGAACTATTCCACCCTGGTATGCGTGCTTTGTAAGCGCGTTGTTAGAACTTGACATCCAGCGCGCTTACAAAGCACGCATATCAACTGAGAAATATTTGATTACCCAATTTAATAAATTAATCTTCATAACCTCGCCCCTACGATGTCCACAGTTCCCTAACGTCAAGCAAGCTTTATAGCAACTGGACGGACTTCTTTTAATATCAGGGTTTCTACAAAAATTTTACACACCCGCGGAAATCGGGTGTGTAAAGTTTTTGCACAGAGGTACTAACTTTTGTTCTCTTTAGTCCCGTAGGGACGCAATGTTTATAGAAAGACGTTATCACATCCCCTCTCTTTAGTTCCGTAGGAACGACATAGAAGGATAAACATATCGTCCCTACGGGACTAAAAAGACGTGGGGATATGTCTTTCTATAAACATATCGTCCCTACGGGACTAAAAAGACGTGGGGATATGTCTTTCTATAAACATATCGTCCCTACGGGACTAAAAAGACGTGGGGATATGTCTTTCTATAAACATATCGTCCCTACGGGACTGAAGAATATGGTTAATATTAACAATATTTCTTTATATTGACACCTAATGAAGTTTGACAATCAAAATCGGTAGTTGAATTCGTAGGGGTTGGGTTCCCCAACCCGTTTGGTTTCTGGGTTTGCGTAGATCATGTGTGGAAACCATGCCCCTACGAATACACAACTTGAACGTCAAACTTCATTAGGACTCTGTGTCCGCAATCTCTCATTTAATCAGTTGCGGCGGGGCACAGAGACCCGGGGAATGCCAAAAGGCATTCATACCGTTGATTTCTTGATTTACCGGTCGCGACTGTGTTGAATACGGTTGCGACTACCAGCATGCGATGGACATAATCAGAGTAATCTGGGATTGTGTCTGAACCAGGATTCACAGGATTATCGGATTTGCAGGATTAGAGTTTTGTTCGTTATCCTCCTATCCAAAAGTAAGCATAAATACACATCAAACACCCGTGCCAGGGTAAATCTGTAAATCTGTAAATCCCGCGGAATGCCCTTTGGCGAATGCGCTTGGTAGAATACGCGTATGGTATTCTACCAAGCGCATTCGCCATGATTCATACCGTTGATTACTTGATTTGGTCATTCCGTACACACCGACTCGACAACAGCAGAGATTGACACACAGTGTTTAGATAATGAACACTGCTGATCAAATTGTGACACAATTTGGTTGAAATTTGCTGAATTTCCAATGATTCACTTTGGCACGATATTTGCTCATAGTTTTGTTATATTTTCAAAAGGGGTTTATTATGAATAAAGGATTTTTGATACTTAGCATACTGCTCTCCATGATGTTCGTTGCGTGTGGCGACGATGAGGATACGACTGTCAATCAAATGGATATGGAAACCCCAACTGTCAAAACTTATGATACAGAGATACTCGTAGGGCATACGGATTTTGTCAGAAGTGTTGCGTTCAGTCCGGATGGCAACACACTTGTCAGTGGCGGGGATGACCACACCCTCCGCTTGTGGGACACAAGCAATCGCGCGCTTATCCAGACCCTCACTGGACATACGGATGCTGTTGAATACATCGCGTTTAGTCCGAATGGTCGTACTATCGCCAGTGGCAGTAGCGACAAGACCGTCCGGTTGTGGAACGCAAACGATGGCATGCATCTCCACACCCTCACTGGGGAAATGTACCAAATCTTTTGCGTTACGTTTAGTCCGGATGGTCGCACTATCGCCAGTGGCAGTTGGGGCGGCACCATTCGTTTGTGGAACGCAAGCGACGGCATGCTTCTCTACACCATTGACGCGCATAGGAGAGTTACCTTGAGCGTAACGTACAGCCCGGATGGCAACACACTTGTCAGTGGCGGTCTTGATGGAGCCATCCGGTTATGGCACCCACGTATTGGCACCCGGCTCGATCTCCTATATAAGCAGCAGGGGAGTGTCATGAGTATCGCATACAGTCCGGATGGCAATACTATCGCTAGTGCCGGTAGTGACAATACCATCCGTTTGTGGAACCTATATTACAACATCAATATCAGCACGTTGAAGGGGCATACAAGTTGGGTCAACAGCGTTGCGTTCAGTCCGGATGGTCGCCTACTCGCCAGTGGCAGTCGGGACGGCACCATTCGTTTGTGGAACGGAAGAAACGGCATGTATCTCGACACCCTCACTGGGCATGAGGCGATTGTTTTGAGTGTTGCGTTCAGTCCTGATAGTCGCACGCTTGCTAGTTGCGGTGAAGACAACACCGTCCGATTGTGGGATGTGAGTGAGTGATGCTGGTACCACCACAACCCAATGTAGGGCGAAATCAAAGGTATGAATGGGCGCATGGCATTCCCCGGATTTCGCGGATTGGTGTACGGAATCACGGATTACGCGGAGGATGTCTCACGTGTTGGTAGGAGCGACCTCCTGGTCGCGACTGTGTTGAAGCCGGTCGCGACCAGGAGGTCGCTTCTACCAACGTGTAAGTTCCATCTGCGTAATCCGCGATTCAGAACGTCCAATCTGCGTCCTCTGCGATTCTGCCCGATATTTTTCTGCTTAGGATATGTATTTTCTACGCAATCCGCCCTCATGGGGGTATCTTCTCCGCGTTTTCCGTGAAATCTGCGTAATCCGTGATTCCGTACCCCAGAGTAGCGGAGTACATTCCCCTGCGTTGGTAGGAGCGACCCGGGGAATGCCCGAAGGCATTCATACCGTTGATTTCTTGATTTACTGGTTTCGACCGTGTATCTTTCTTGTGGGAGGGGTTATCAACCCCGACCCTCTACAGCAATTCAAACAACACACACGATTATCGCAGCTACCAGACGACCTCTTTGATGCCACCTACAACGCCATCATTCAGATACCGATTCAAACCCGTGCTGCACTCCAGCAACTCAACCGCGACACTGCCGTGCAACTTGCTGAAATCCACAACTCGCACATCCTCAGCGCACAACAAAAAACTGACCAGATACAACGGATTGAACAGCAAGCCGCCCAACGTCGCATCCAAATAGAGCATCAAGCCAACCGAGCCAAAATACAGAGTTTCCAGAAAGTCGTCCAAAACTTCATCACAGGCATTGGTCGCATGATAGCCGAGCAGCTCAAACTCCGCGCCGCAGCCGCAATCACCAACACCCTCGTCGGGACACAGACAACCGCAACCCGTCCCGACACCAGCGACAATCCCATTAGTAGCATCATCAGTACGTTTGTCCCCGTGCTTGCCAGCAAAGCAAAACCCCGCACTCGCCATCGGTAGCGGATTAGCACTTGGTGCAGCCAAACTCTACGCCGACAGCTTCGACGACCCCATCAACGATGCAATCGCACGACAAGCCGGCATCAACCAAGCACATCACCCTGCAACGGAACTCGGCAGACGTTCCGCACTTGACCTCACAAAACACTTCGTTGACGGCTTCACCACAGAAACAACGAACCCAACCAGCACAGACACCGCACCTGTCGTCCGCAACGAAATCAAACTTATCATCGGCACCCAAGAACTCAAAGCCATATACGAGGAGACCCAACGTCAAATCAAAACAGGCACCATCACACCCACCTCATCGTAGGGCGGGGTCGCCGTGGAATGCCATTCTTTCCGTGTATACGTGTATACATTTATACGTGTATACATTTATACGTGTATACATTTATACGTGTATACATTATTTATTGAACCAGGATTCATAGGATTATCGGATTACCAAGATTTACCTCATCCAGGTATTTTGCTGCGCGTTTATGCTTACTTTTGAATAGCGTCAGACCGCACCAGGCTCTAATCCTGAAAATCTGTAAATCCTGAAAATCCTGGTTCAGACAATAGGAGCGACCCCTCTTGTGGTAGGGGTTTTCAACCTTATAGGTGTCAACTTAAGAAAATATTGTTTGCATTTTCTCTTGTGATAGGGGTTTTCAACCCCGATTTGAGCGGAAAAGCACTAAAAAGTAGGGGTTGAAAACCCCTACCACAAGAGGTTATAGTGAAATCTAAAAATACTTATACACTTTTGTAATTTCATCAATAGACAAATCGGGATTGTATTCGTGTTTTACGTTTAATATTAGCAAAATCTTTCTCACGCGGAACACCTTGCCAATAAAATTTGCTTAGTTTGTTATTTTCCTGCGTTTTTCACCAAATTTTAGATAAAATTCAAATATTTTTTACCTTATGCACCCTTTCGGTCTAAAACTGTCAGGACTTACGCAGTCTCAAAGATTATCGATGGATTTGAGAGTTGATATCGCATATAATCATCCAATAAACTTTGTTTAAGTTCATAAATTGTTTTGCCAAGTTTACGCGCAACACGTTTCAAACAGACCCATATTTGAAAACAACAGGCAATATGATTTCTTTGGGCACGCAACTTGCGACATTGACATTTGCCAATACCCGTGACTTGTTTGATCTCACGATGGAGTTGTTCAATCTTCCAACGTATACGACATTCTTGGTGTGCCGCATCCGCATCCGATTGAGATAAATCGTTTGTCACAATATATTCCGTGCGCCCGGTAGAGGAGGCTATCCGGAACAACTTGACTTGATACCCTTTTGGAAACTTCTTGATGTGCACGCTTTTCCCTTGCCGGATTTCTGTCCGGGTCCAAGATAGGTCTTGGACTTGTTGGTGCGGTTGCTCGCCATCCGTATCGTTTACAAGACGATTTCGTTTCAGGGGCACGTAGTAAATCTTAGAAAGTTTTTCAATCGCTTTCATAACTTGCATGGAGGCATACCAAGTATCCATTAGCACCGTCCGAAACGGTATCTGTTTTTTAGAGTAAGCGTTGTGCAACATTTCCAGTAAATGGTCTATTTTGGTTTTACCATCATGATCTATGTCATAAATACGGTAATCAATAATCCAATACTCTTCTGTCTTTGGATTGACATAGATACACGTCACAATACCAATGCCTTTAACGACTTTTTTGTCGCTACCACTCCACTGAGAACGGAGGACCTCAATCTCTTTCGCATAGAGTTTAGGTAGCACAACATCGTCAAAAACAATGTAGCCATCATCATCAAACTCAATGTCGTTTTTGACCGAGTTCCAAAGTTCATTCGCGGGGATGTTTTCACCGCTCAGAAACCGATTGATTTGATCGTGGCTCCACTTATCAGTATGGTCTGCCATATAGGTTTGTGTAAAGTTTGTAAAACTTGATAACAAAAATTGACAATAATCTGAATATAAACTTTGTTTCTTTTCGGAAAGTGTAAATGTAATCATAATGGAATAGTATAGCACAAATCTATTATAGTGCGTAAGTCCTGACTGTGTCTTTAATATATGAAGTGTGGACCTATTTCACAAACATATATTTGAATATTCAACAAACAAAAAATCAAATGAATAATCAACACAAAGTATTTATCAACTTCTGCCATACTGAAGACCGGCACTATCAGGAACGATTTGAAGAATTGTTTTTAGATGTCTACGGCGTCATAGTGTCAAGGTCTATCAAAATAGGAGACTTTGATAGTACGACATTCTCAACAGAACGCATTCGTCAGCACATACGTGATAAATATCTCCGGGATTCTACAGTGACTGTCGTGTTGATCGGTGCTAATACATGGCAACAGAAATCGGTGGATTGGGGGATAAGCTCCAGTATACGTCAGACAGAATACAACACCCGCTCTGGACTTTTAGGTATTTTGTTACCAACATATCCAAGACCCCCCGGTAAACACTACGATCCCCGCACAATCCCGCCAAGACTATACGATAACGTCGCATGTGGATTTTCCAAAATTTACAGTTGGAACGAGGCACCTTATATCGTCCAGTCCTGGATACATTATGCTCACATACGGAGAACAGAGATACTGCCTAACAACTCACGTGCTCCGTTAACAAATAACTTGTCGGGCGTAAGGTGGAACTAAATGTTTGTCAAAATATCATCAGTGTAACTCATAAATATTTATTTGTTTGAATTTTTCTTTTATAGTGGATTTTAGAATTATTCTTACACTTTCAGGTGTAGGAGGGAACTCCGATTCCCGACTATCAAGACGTTCAGTCGCGATTCGGAGATCGCTCCTATAGAACAAGTGTAAACTTAATTATATATTTCACTATAAAAAAAGTATCTAAAGTTTCTATCAAGCTTGCTTGACGTTAGGGAACTGTGGACATCGTAGGGGCGAGGTTTCCTCGCCTGCGTAAAACCTCTTTTCGGGCGGGAAACCCTGCCCCTACGCACAGTAACCAAAACTTTACACACCCGCGGAAATCTGGTAGGAGCGACCTCACGGTCGCGACCGGGAGGTCGCTCCTACCGTAGAGAGTAACCCCCTGCCAGTAAACAGTAGAATTCCTTAATGAGACAAGATTTATTTGAATTGGTATTAGAAGACTCCTAAGGACTGAATATCCCTGGATGTTTTTGTTTGACATATCTTATAATTTGCGGTTAGAATGCAATGAATAAGATGTAACAATATTCCATTTGAAAATCATATTGGAGAAAAACAAATGTTCAATCAGAGTTCCCATCAGATTTCGCAAAAACCATATAGAACTTTCACCTTTGTATTATTTATACTTATGGTTGTGCTTGTATATGGTTGTAAACAAAACCAAAGTGGTGACTTCATCAAATTGGAGGAACCGCTAAAAGATGTCTTACCGAAAATAAGACTTATCCCGCCTGAACAAAAGGGCATAGATGGTAAACCGTTGGTAATTACTTTGGCGAGTGAGTTTAGTGGTGAAGGTGAATATTCAATCGGTGGTGGTGAAACCCACAAATTTCAGTATGCTTTCCTAAATCAGTATGCTGTTGAAGGGAATAAGTATATTTATGCTGTAGTTTCCTATAATTGGGGTGGAAGCGGAAGTTTCTATTACATGACAGCAATTGATAAGACTTCACTAAAAAGTGTAAGTCAATTTCTACTTGGGGATCGGGTAAAGATTGAAAGCGTAGGTTTCAAAATGGATCCGTCCGACATTGTTTCTGTCAGTTTCAAGGAAAGAGGAGAAGGTACAGCAATGGCTGCACCACCTGACAAACTTGTAGAAATGGACTTTAAAATGCATGAAAATAAGTTAGTGGATTTCAAATTTGTTGAAGATAAAGAATAATAAATTTAATGCAACGTTATGTCCGTATTCTTGTTGCAATTGGATGGTGTAGATCTGTTGACTCACTGATGGTAAAAATCAATTTCAGATAGGCTGTGATTCCTATTCTGGAATTGGTATAATATCATGTTCTATTTGGTCAACTTTACCGGGGTAGGTCTTTCCACGTATCCACATCATGGGTCGTTTTGACATGTCAATATTAGGTCTTGCCCATTCTGCTGTTGCAGTCATATAGTGTGCGACATTCGCGCGTCGGAATCGTTGACTCTCGTTGTCGGCACTTTTGTGAAGGAGTCCATTGTCGAACCATATAACAGCACCTGCGGGTACTTCTACGGCAACACCATCTTCGTCACGGGCGCCGCGAGCAAGTTTGAACTCACCCTGTTGTGGACCTTCCAGATCATAATGGTCATATATCTTTCCTTTATGACTGCCGGGAATAACAAATAGGCAACCATTGTCGAGATCTGCATCATCAATAGCAGTCCACGTTCCAACTGTCTTATCTGTCTTAAACTGATGGTTAAAATACCATCTATCTTGATGCCAAGGAAAACCTAAACCAATCTCAGGAGCCTTCCAAATATAGAGATTATTAAGTCCGACAATGTCTGGACCGATTAAGTCAATGACTGGACCCACTAAACGCGGATCACGTGTTCTGGCAAGGAAATCCCGATTATAACAACTTGCATGATGAATCTTGTGCATTGCATGGATACCAGTTTTTTCTATTTCTCCTTCCGTAACCAGTGCATTCTGATTAATATGTGATGCTGGAAAAGGGATATTTCCAACAGCAATGTCATCAGCAATTTGACGTAACACATCGTTTTCTTCTCTTGTGAATACATCAAGACGGACAAAGTATCCATTGTCGTTCCAATGGTCAAGTTCTTCTGCTGTCAGTTTATATTTACTGTCCTCACCAGTTGTTTTTGTGTTCATAGAATCTCCATTCATGTAAGTCAGCGTGTCGTTTTGATAGTCTGACTAATACTAACAAGAAAGAAGAATAAAGTCAAATATTTTACACAGCAAAACAGAATTATGATATAATTTATATAGGTATTGTATAGGAAGCCCATGAAAATGTTTATGACAAAGGAGAATACGGATGTCAAATGAGAGTAGACGTTCTTTTTTGCAAATTGCTACCGCTTTTCTTGGTGGGTTGGTAGGTTTAGCTGCCGGCATTCCACTGATAGGTTTTGCAATCTCCCCAGCGTGGAAAAAAGGCGAATCCCAGTGGGTTGACTTGGGTTTGGTAGATCGTCTTATAAACAGCCGTTTCAAGAAGGTAAATTATACATTCACAGCGAAAGATGGTTGGGTGAAAGCCACCAAAAAACGTTCTGTATATGTAACAGATCTTGGTAATGGAGAGTGGAATGTTTTTTCACGGACATGTTCGCATCTGGGTTGCCTTGTACGTTGGGACAAGAATAAGGAGTCCTTCCTTTGTCCTTGCCACGGTGCTGTGTTTGACAAAGATGGAGCAGTTGTTGAAGGTCCTCCACCAGAACCGTTGCAGAAACTCGAAACCAAAGTAGAAGCGGGTATTTTGTATGTTAAGGAGGTGTAAGTGAAACAGTTTCTAAATGATCGTCTCCCGTTAGATGGGATGATGTCGCATTTACGCAAACCATTGCCGAAGCATATAAACCTTCTTTTTTCATTAGGCAGTTTGGCAATGTTTCTCCTTTTACTACAAGCGGCAACGGGTGCTTTCTTAGCATTATACTATTCTCCATCTCCTGATCATGCGCATAATGCAGTTCAGTATATCTCTAAAGAGGTGCCATTCGGTGGTTTTGTACGTGGTTTGCATCATTGGGGTGCAAGTGCAATGGTTATCATCGTCTTTTTGCATCTGCTCCGCGTTGTTCTTTATGGGTCATATAAGAAGCCTCGTGAACTCACATGGGTTGTCGGTGTTTTCTTGCTATTGGTAGTACTCGGGTTTGGATTTACAGGTTATCTGCTGCCGTGGGACGAAAAGGCGTATTGGGCAACGGTAGTCGGTGTGGAAATAGCGAGTACTGCACCTGTGTTGGGAGAATTTGTTGCAAAAGTTTTACGTGGTGGCTCAGAAATCGGTGCTGTGACACTCTCACGATTCTATGCACTTCATACCATTTGGTTGCCATGGTTGGTATTTGGATTAGTTGCTATTCATCTATTTTTGGTCAGATATTACGGGTCTTCTGGTACAACAAAGAATATTCCGGAAGATATGAAAACAGGTAAACCATTCTTTCCGGATCAAGTCTTTGAGGATGTCGTCGGAATGCTGATTCTTTTCGTCATCCTTGCTTGTGCAGCACTATTTGCTGATGTGCCGCTTGAAGATGTTGCTGATCCGACGAACGCAGATTACGATCCACGTCCTGAATGGTACTTTTTATTCCTCTTTCAATTACTAAAATACTTTCAAGGTCCATTTGAAATTCTTGGTACCTTTATCATTCCAACAGTCGGAATGTTGTTACTATTGTTCCTGCCTTTTTTAGACAGAAAAGATCGAGAAGTACTTTGGAAACGTCCTATTGCATTGACAGTGACAAGCGTCTGTGTTATTGGAATAGTGGGGTTGACGATTCTTGGTGCTAAATCACCGAAACTTGAGACTCAAGATACGACTCCGACTGAAAATGAAACGCAACAAATTACTCCACAGGATAATACTCCGATAGAAACGGATGTAGAGGAAGATGTGTTTGATTTTCAGCTAACAGAAGATGAATTAGATCTTGAGGAAGACGTATTTGATTTTAATTTAACAGAAGAAGAATTGGATTAAACTTCTGCAGTTTCTTCTGTAATAAAGAGTGCATCAACGAAATCTTCTGCAGCGAAGTCTCGTAAATCATCAAGTTTTTCACCAATTCCAATAAGTTTGACAGGAGCACCGAGTTCTGCTTTGACAGCTAGGACAATTCCACCTTTTGCTGTTCCATCCAGTTTTGTCACTACGACACCCGTAATTGGTACTGCATCGTTGAAAACCTTTGCTTGCATCAATGCATTCTGTCCGACTGTGCCATCAATGACGAGTAACACTTCATGGGGGGCATCTTCATGTGCTTGTCGCATCACACGTCCGATTTTTGATAGTTCATCCATTAATGGTTTTTTTGTATGGAGTCTGCCAGCAGTATCAACGATAAGGACATCAACTTCGCGGTTTTTTGCTGCATGAACTGCGTCATAAACGACTGAAGCGGGTTCAGCACCTTCTCCACCACGAATTAAGTCCGCACCTGCCCTTTCACACCAAATAGCTAATTGGTCTTCGGCAGCGGCACGGAACGTATCTCCTGCAGCAACAAGAACTCGCTTGCCATCCGTTTTGAAACGGCTTGCAAGTTTACCGATAGTGGTCGTTTTTCCAGCTCCGTTCACACCAAGAACTAAAATTGTATAGGGAGAATCACCATCAAGTTTCAATGGAGTATCTTTACCGAGTAAATTCTGGATTTCATCTTTGATGACGCCGCCGAGTTCAGAAGAATCACCCAGACCTTTCGTTTTGACAGTGTCTCTGACATTATCCATGAGTGTCAAGGTGGTTTCTACACCTACATCTGCTTGGATGAGTATTTCTTCAATTTCTTCCATGAGGTCTTCGTCAATTTTTCTACCGACGCGAAGCAGACTTGACAGTTGAGAGACGAACTGGTGGCGTGTCTTTGCTAAACTGGACTTTAGACGATTAAACCAACTCTCTTTTTCCGTTGTATCCTTTGGTTCAACAGGTTTCTTTTCACCACCTTTGAATAGGTTTCTGAGCATTTAATTCTCCTAAGTTACAAATGTGTTTACACCTTTTCTGGTTTGATTCTCGGAATTTTTGGTAAGTATTTTTTCACTGCGTAACACTTAAATATAGTGTTACCGCTTTTCATTCCAATAAAGTAACGCGGGTATACATATCCTGCAGTGGTAACCCGCATTCAATGGACTTGAACTTCAGGACATCTTCTGGTGCTTCAAATGTCTTTCCTGCCCACTGCGTTTCAACCAAACGATAGTGTTCAACGTGCATTCTATCTTGTGATACAAGGATATATTCTTGTAAGGACATAAGTTCTTGATAATGTGCGAACTTTTCGCCTCTGTCAAACGCCTCGGTTGATGGCGAAAGCACTTCTACGATAAGGATGGGGTTCAAGAGGGTGTCGAAAACATTATCTTCAAAACGGGGTTTTTCGCACACAACAACGACATCTGGGTAGAAATAAGAACCTGTCAGCTTCGTTTTAACGCGCATATCGTTACTGTAAACTAAACAACCGCTTCCCCTTAATTGAATGTTTAGTTCAGTGGCTATATCTAAAGTAATGAGATTATGCGCATTACTCGCTCCGGACATTGCGAATATCTCACCGTAGATGTATTCGCTTTTATATTTTGCTCTGCGTTCTGCAGTGAGGTATTCCTCAGGTGAAATGTATTTTTTGGCTGCTACAGATGACATGCTTTCCTCCATGTATGATGGTTATGTTTTTAATGCATTTTATCATAAAACATGTATAACATCAACTTTCGCGAATTGCAGAAGTGGGTAAAGTTTTTGGCATTAACCATGTATTTTCTTGTAGGAGGGGTTTTCAATCCCAATACACTTGTTTGAATCTTGAAACATTGGGTTTACAAAGTCCTGACACAAGAGAGAATCCAACCATTATTTTCATAAAATTTATGGCTATAGGTATCGCACGTTCAACCCGATCTATAAAGCTACAAATTCATTCGCATACGAGTATTATTTACAGAATTCTATTTATCAACAAATTCTTGTATTTTGTTCCAGATTTGATCTAATGTATTATCATTTTGAAATGTCTGAAATTCATTGATTCCATGTTTTAGTTTTTCTCCATTAGCATAAGTTTCGGATTCATCTAATTTTTTCTTTTCGGCATTTGGTAAAAGTCTTATCTCTTTCTCGTTTCGCTCAATGAATTTTAATTCCTCAAAAATTGTGATTCCTGTCTCAAATCCTTCTATTGGTAAATTCAATTCATCATTAACTTTATCAAGATTCACTAAAATGTTTTCTGACCCTGTACTGTTCTTCAATCCTTTGTATAGTTTAGTTAATTTTTCGTAATTTAAATACTTTTTGCCAAGTTCACTTATAATCTCTTGAAAATCTTGCGTTTTGTCATAGATTAAATGGAGAAACGCTGGTTTAGCGGATGCAAAAGCAGGTTGACATCGTTGATAGAAATCATCTATACCCACAACCGGGTGACAAAAAGCAAAATGTCCTATACAGTGATCTTTCGTAAAATTAGTGAATATTGTATCAGTTACAATAGCACTTAAGTCTCCATTTTCAAGTTTCTTCAACATATCTTTCGTCTCCGATTTGGAGGTATGTTCATTATGTGTTCCAATTGATTTGGCTTTCTCATTCCCAACAAGATTTAAGAACTGTTTGATTTTTGCTTGATTGAAAACATAGATAAGTGAGGGTTGTTTTAATTCCAATAGTTTTAGCAGATAGTTCTTTTTATCTATGTTTCGTCTATCCAGTAGACGCACTGATGAAATCGTTTCAACATCAGGATAGTAATTATTTACTGTTGAGTTAGCAATTGTTGTTACAGCAAACAGATTGCTAAAATCTGAAAGTTTATCCTGAGTTTCTTTCTTTTCTATATTCTCTTTTTTTAGTTCGTTTCTTGTGGATGCAAGTTGTTTCTTCTGTTCTTTTATCTCTTTTTCTTTATCTTTGAACTGTTTTTGTAGGGTGGTAAGTTCTTCTTCTAAATCGTATTTCGTCTCTTTTTCTTGATTAAGATGTTTTCTGGTAATCGTCAAATCCTTATCACACTCACTCCATAAATCTGTAATTTCTTTCAATTCTTTAGTTTTCTCAGCGAGTTGCTCATCAAGTTTTTCTTTTTCCTCTTGCGTTTTAGTGATATGCTCTTTTGTTTTAGTAAGTTTATGTTGATCCGCTTGTTGCTGACGCTGTAATTCTTTCAGTTGTTCTTCTAATTCGTTATGATGTCTTTTGTATTCTTTCTTCTCAATAGTTTCTTTTTCCAATTGTTCAGTAACAGCTGCAATCTCCTTTTCTGATACATCAGACATAAATTTATTTTTTATTCTATCAATCTCCTTTTGTTTATCTTGTCTATTGACTTTTTCAAGTACACTTGAGATTAAATATAGATGTGTACGTGCGAATTCGTGGTCTAAATCCTTTGTTGATCTGTGTTCACTACTGTTACGTCCATTTCTAATTAACCATAACATACTCTGCACTACCAAATCCCATCCAAATTTCGCACCAAAGGCTATGTTCCAATTCCATTTTATAATTTGAGGGATATGATTGAAATCTATAGCAGATTCAACGTCATTATGTTCATCTACCATCTGACGAAAAATATCTAATTGTTCATCTTTCAAAGATTCTTGAATTAAATCTTCAACTTTTTCTCCTTTGACTTGTTTTAACTGATGATATATGAAGGAACGCATGACATCAAGATAAATATCATTTGCATCACGAATAGCATCTCGATTTGGATAGTTATTTGATTTCATAGTTCTCTCACAAAGTTGTATCTTTCATTTACGTTTCTTTTGTAAATCAATCAAGGTAAGGGAATACATGATAATCGAACTTTCTATTCTCTAATCAAAACATACACTTGAATGTGTTCCCATTTTCGTTTTGAGCGATGCGTTGCGACACGTCTCTTAAATATGTCATTACAGATAAAACCAGATTCATCAATAATAGACTCCAGGCTTGCAATGGCTTTTGGACCTGAAGCATCTGCATATCCCAATAGAATGATTCCATTTGGATTCAAAAAGTTTTTCACATTTTCAAAGAAGCGTGTCAATGTCTGTTGTCTTTCATCATGGATAGCCAGTTCTGCTCTGTTTCGGACACGCGCAACAACCCAAGGCGCATTGAAAATGATTAAATCATAAGTGTGTGAAGAAAACGGATCAAACAGATCACCCGGTGGCATTACATGGATATTGCTTGCATTTGGAATTATCCGTTGTATGTTCATCCTTGTAGATGCGGTTGCTTCTGGTAGTATATCAGATGTGTAAACCTCTGCATTTTCTCCAAATTCTTGTTGTGCAAGTAATGTTAAACATCCGCTTCCACAACCAACATCTGCAATCATAGTTTTTTGGTCAACGAATTCTTTCCGCACACCTTGTAATGCTTCTTGAAAACATTCAGTTGTTTCCTGAGAACGTGGGGCAAGTACATTTTCTGATGCAACAAGGGAATTACCTAATGCATTGATTGGATAGGTTTTTTCAAGAGAACTTTGTATCCGTTGTAAAGTAACAAGAGGAACAAGAAACGGACAATCTTCGTTTGCATTTGGGTTTTCACCAATCAGTTCTAATAGATATGGTATGTCTGGATTAGGGTTAACTTGTAAGATTCCATCCTTATTTACCCAACACATCAACTTTAAGAGTGCTGCTTCCCGTGCTTGCTTGTGATTGTTCCGTTGTGTGTACGACCTGCTTTTTTTATTACGCGAGGTATTTGATGGAGTCAATTCCGATTTATGTTTCTGAATATATTCATTCATGGTGAGAATTTGTGACCATTTGCCTTGAACAATAGCAACCCCACCTCGCTGAATGTGTGTAAAAATACGTCCGAGATGTTCTAATTCTTGATCTACAAATAACTTTACACTCCCTCGTGCAAAGACTGCTTCACGATATTCAGCAGGTACATAGACTTCTCCGATAGGATTGACGGAATAAAACGCATCAATCTCAGTGTTGGGTTTATTGAACTGCAACAATTTCTCCAGTTTTTACAGATTCCGCTTCTTTATAGCAAAGTAGGAGTGCGTCTCTTGCACCGACACCTGACAAAGCCGTGGGTTCTTCCTCCCAATCAATAGCATCAACAGCATATTGTATTTCAGCGGTAAATGCGTCAATAGGGTCAACTTCTCCCAAATCTACTTGTTCAACGGTGCCATCTTCAGTAATGCATGTGAGGGGTACTGCGGTGGTAGGTTCACCAGCAAGCGTGGAGAAATCAAACAGTAGTGTAGCTTTTTCAAGATACATTTCAAACCCGTGTGAAAAAGCTCTCCCTTTTTGAGAAATAGCACCAGACGAACAACTCACCGTAAGTTCTTTATCGTTGTAAATATATTGTGTGGTCAAATAATCAATGAAATTACCACCAACTAACTTACCCTGCGAAAAGACAGCATCGGGAACGCCGCATAGCAGTTGAATAAAATGTGTGTCATGAATATGCAAATCTATACCTGGTCCACCACTCTTTTCTATATCTGCAATATCACGTGACCAACTGGGTTTAGCAATCACTCTCTTAAAATGTGCGCCTAAGAGTTCACCATATTTACCAGATTCTACAAGTTGCTTTGCATAAGCGTATTCAGCAAAAAAAGGTAAAACATGTGCTACCATAAACTCTTTGTCTGTTTGGTCAGCAATATCAACAATTTCGTTTGCATCGTCAATATCAATAGAGATCGGTTTTTCAACGAGTGTGTGTTTTCCTGCCTTTAAAGATGCAATGCTGACGGATTTGTGCAAATGTGTCGGTAAACATATATCAACAAGATCAATATTATCATCAGCGAGTAGATCCTCAATCTCGCTATATTTGTTGATGTTTGATAGGTCTTCCATACTACCGCGAGGTCCGAAATTGCCTTGTATTTCTGTCCAATCGCCTTCCAATTTCTTCGGGTTACGAGTACAGATTGCAGTCACTTCCGCACCTGTTCCTCGTTGGATTCCATAGTAGTGTATCATACCCATGAATCCAATACCGATTATACCAATATTTATCATATTTACAAATCCTTATTTATTACGTAAGAATGCACAAATGCCTAACTAACGTAGACCGACATTTGTGCAGGTTAAAAACTATGATGACTTATACTAATATTCAGCAAATTTTTGTTTGATCTCACCCCAAGTAGTTGCTGCTTTATTTTTTGGTGTAACTTCAAGGAGTCCACCATTCATAACTTCTTTGATTTCAGCTTCAGTGAGTGCACGACTCCAAATAGCAGCATCGTCAATTACACCGTTGTCGAAGGTATATTGTGACCTGTCTTTAGCGCAACCGATTCGTAGGTCTTGGTCATTTGTTCCAGTAAAATTGAATGCCTCGGCATGCTCAAGTGCGAATTCACCATCAATATATACTTTCATTGCGTTGCCATCGTAAGTGCCAACGACGTGATGCCACGTTTTCTCTGTCAGCGTATGTGGTTTATCTAAACGTGGTCGTGCACTACCTGTGCCTAAGAGCATATGTATGTTCTTACCATTCTCAAAAACACCAATACCGTAAGAAGTTTTCTCACCACCATTATGGCAGTTCTTATCAAACCACTGTCCATCGGTAGACCATGAATCTTGGTAAATCCATGCTGCCATGGTAATCTCGTCGCTGATTTTTAGTTTCTCATCGGCAGGAACGTTCACGCAATCTGTACCTTCAGCGGTGATTCTGACTCCTTTGCCATTCTTACCAGTTACAATCAGAGCATTTGCTACGATATTTGCATTTAGTCCATTAGGTGAACTATCATGAATTGTGTTACCGCTAACATTGTCAAAGGTGTAGTACAGGACCAGATCGTCTTCAAGTGCCCCCATTACGTAACCAACAGTCAAAAAAATTAACATAACCAAGAAAGGATAAAAAATTGCGAATTTCATCGGAATTGTCCTCCTAATATAAGTACAACTGATTTTCATAATATTGTTCAAACTACTGACAATCAACATAAAGAATGAAATCCGTTAGGGAACCTAATTCTGTTCTCTGTTTATGCGATAATCTCATAGGGCACCATCATATCATATCTACCATTTTTTTTCAATAATTTACTCTAATTGCACAGGGTTATACCATTTCCAATAGATTTATTCTCATTATTATTGTATAATATTTGACAAATTTTATTTAGAGAAAGGTAGTTTTCTATGAACAAAAAAGTTCCTGATATTACAGAAAGTGTTAAAGAACTAAAATCCCTCATGAGCACCGCTAAGGATACGACTGAAAAAGACAAAATTCGTATGCTCTATCTACTAAAAAGCGGTGAAGCGAAAAATCGTATAGGTGTAGCCGCTTTGCTCGGTATGTGCCGAGAAACGATTGGCCAATGGTTATCCAAGTATGAAGCAAGGGGACTTGAGCAGTTGTTAGAACGCCGTTATGCTCCGGGACGCAAACCCTTTATGACACCCGATCAACTTGAGACACTCCGAGAAAAATTGAACGAACCAGAAGGTTTTAGCAGTTATGTTGAGATCCACCGATATGTCATTGAGACGTTTGGAGTTGAGATAAGTTATCAGGCGATTTATGCACTGGTGCATGATAGATGGCATGCGAAACTCAAAGTGCCACGCAAAAGTCATATAAAAAAAACGCCGATGCAGCAGATGAGTTCGTAAAGAACTTTTCATCAGAAGTATTCTCTGCTATTTCAGAAAAGCGTTCCACTGGTCAGCGTGTTCGCCTTTTCTGTGAAGATGAAACCAGATATGGCACTTTATCGGACACTCATAGACGGATTACCGCACGGGGTGTCAAACCTGTTGCCAAAATAGATTATACTTATGAGGCAGTTTATCTATATGGAGCTGTTGAACCCCTTACGGGCAAAGGGTGTTTTCTTGAACTCCCTTATCTGAATGCAGCCTGTTTCCAGATCTTTATAGACCATCTCAGTGAGACTTTTCCCGATACCCTAAATGTGGTGATCCTTGATAATGGTCGGTTCCATCACGCAAAAGCGTTGAAAGTGCCTGAAAACGTTGTCCTACACTTTCTACCTCCTTATTGTCCGGAATTGAACCCGATTGAGCGTCTGTGGCAAGATATCAAAGCAAAGTTATTTAGCAAAACATATCAAACCTTGAAACACATGCAAGAAAGCATCACACACATACTATCTGATTATTCTAACGATGTCATCGCAAAAATCACAGGGTTCTCGTATTTTATAAAAACTGCTAATGAGATATAATCAATTAGAATTGGTATTATTTATATTTAAGCATTTTAGTTGTTTCCTGAGAAAATCGCGACCAGGAGGTCGCTCCTACCGCGGGGTTTCTTTTTTGAAAAATCCAAAAGTCAGGAAAACTGAATAACCTGATAAATGTTACAGAGACATTCAATTGTCAAAATGTACTTTTGTAGGAGATGTATTCAACCTTGATTTTCGCTTCTTTTGTAGGTAGATAATTCCTCAAGTTGTGAACTTTGTTACTATCGTGGAAATTTTTAGTTGTTTTTTTTGTGATTTTCGCATTTTTTTCATAAGTGTTTTCGATCGTGTCGTAGTATGGGTTTATGTCGGTTTTGTGAATTTACGAAATTTTGAAAAAACAACTAAATGGATTTTTTATCGTTTTTTTGCTGTGTATTTTGTTTTGAATTTGTTAGTTGCTTTTGTGTTTTTTGATTTTTCTGTCTGTCATTTTGATGCACCTTGTTTGTAAAACCAAAAGTTTGGAATTCATTTGTGCCTACGGGAAATATTATACCATACGGTTGTGTAAATGTGTTGCAATCATGTTTTTAGATCAATAGATAGCATGTATAATCTATTGGGATTCTATTGTTAGCATGTCCTCTTTTATGTGTGAATCAACACCTAATGAAATTCATATATCTATAATCAAAATCACGTTTTCATTGACTAATTTCTTATTTACTTTATTGCATTTGCAGTAATTTTGTCCCAATCCCAAAGCAGAATAGTACCATCAGCACTCCCACTGGCAAGTAGTTTCCCATCGTGTGAGATTGCTAAAGCATGAATCCACTGCTTATGACCATTAAGAGAGTTTATCTTTTTGCCATCTTCTACATTCCATATTTGGATTGGATATTCCAACCACGAGGTAGTTGCTTCAAGAAGATACTTACCGTCTGGTGAGAACAGAATTACATTTTGATAATACAGATGATTTTGCGTGTGGAATTTGACTGTTTTCAGTTGTTTTATTTCAGTTTCCATTACACTCCAGAGCTCAATTCCGTCTGTATGATACAGTGCTAACTGTTTACTATCAGGAGAAAAAGCTAATGCATTTGCATTATCCATTTGTGGAGGTGAAATCTCCTTCAGAGTGTCGGTATACCATATCCGTGTACTCACGCGTTTCCCATAAGTAGCGATTAACTTACCGTTAGGTGAGAATACTACTTTTCTATCAAAAGCCTTATCTACTTCTATACTATGTAGAAGATCACCAGAGTTGACATCAAAGAAAACTATTAGACTTTCACGAAGACCAAATGCAGCTAACTTGTTGTCAGGAGAAAATGCTATATCTATGGCATCGCCTTTAAAGGTCGTGAGTTCATCCCCTGTCGGCATCATCCAAAATTGCGTTTTACCATAATTCATCCAAGATGTCATAGTTGCTTTTCCTTCTGAATTGACTTTTGTCTCTATTCCATTACTTGCAAAAAGTGTCGCATCGGAGGAAAATCCAATAACTGTTGTTGTGTCTTGATGTGGAAAGGAAGGTGAAGGAAACTCTTTCCCAGTATTGACATCCCAAATTTGCACTGTACCATTAGATGCACCACTACATAGCATTGCATTGTCTGCTGTGAA
This sequence comes from Candidatus Poribacteria bacterium, assembly GCA_963663765.2. GTDB lineage: Bacteria > Poribacteria > WGA-4E > WGA-4E > WGA-3G > MSPOR6. The sequence continues at coordinate 124,081 of CAXXUA010000007.1, forward strand.
TGCTAATGCTTTGACAGATGAAGTGTGACCGGTTGAAATGATAGCAAGTTCTTTTCCAGTGGTTGAATTCCACATACGGACAGTCCCATCAGAACTACCACTTACCAGTAGTTCTTTATCAACTGGTGAAAACGTTATAGCTTTAATATTGTCCTTGTGTCCGATTAGTTTGGATTGTTGTTTTCTTTTTTTAACATCCCACACGATGATTGTCTCATCAGTGCTACAACTGGCTAATCTTGTGTTGTCTGATGAAAAGCTGAGTTTGTTAATCACTTCAGTATGTCCTTTAAAGCCTACAAGTTCTGATTCAGTTTCAGTATCCCATATTTTTACCGAGTTATCATCGTGTGCACTTCCAACAATTAATCCATTGGGTGAGATAGCTAATTCTTGAACACCCAGTTTTTCTTTCTTTTCCTTTTTAGGTGGATTTCTCCCAAGTATCCTTGAGACAAACTCATTAATAGACGGGTTGGGTTTCAACTTATAATTTTCACTAAAACCTGTTGTCTTAGCATCCCATAAACGTATTAAGCATTCTGCTTGATCACTGCAGACAATTGTTTTACCATCATCTGATAATGCAGTCTCTGGGTCCGTTTCATGAAATTTCGTCTTTGATATGACTTTTCCTGAGTTCATATCCCATTCAATTATAAATTCGTTGTAATCAATACTAACTAAAGTCTCGTCGTTATCAATAAAAGTTAATTCTGTAACATCAAAATATTTGTGGGGTAATGTGAAGGAGTTAACATTCGTACTGGTTTCCAAATCCCATATCTGAATGATAGAATTTGCCCTTCCACCGCATGCAAGAGTTTTCCCATCTGATGAGAACGCCAGAGATCTGATGGGTTGATGTGGAATTGAAATAAGCAGTTTTTCTTTATTATCAACTATCGGATATAACCACACACCAATTTCTGTAGCTACAGCAATTTGTTTTCCATCTGGAGAAAACTGAATAGCGTTAATTTCTCCCTTACCCAACCGCGCAATTGCACCTTCAGGTAATCCTGCCTGAGTGTTGTCTTGTCCGAAACAAACTGACTGCAATACAACAACAAGCAAAAAAGCAAAAATGAGTTTATATTTTGTTTTCATAGTTACTTCCTATCGATAATGTTATCTGTTTTGGTTTCTTTTTTTGTGATTTAGATTACCTTCCTCGTCAACTGTGAATGTTGCCAAACCAACATCTTTAACTTGCATTTGAAGAACACCCACAGATTCAAAATTTATTTTTAGGTCGCCTGTATTATACGTGCTTCCAATTTCACCTTGTAGTCCGGAGGAACTACCTTGATGGCTAACCCTATATAAATTATGTGATTTCTTAATCACATATCCATTAATCCGCAGCCAATTTTTCACTGCATCCGCTTCAGTTGTTGAGTCATTGTATTTCACTGCACTTTTAGGCGGTAATAAGAACACATCATTGTTTTCACCTATATTTTTTAATATCAGTTTTGAGAGAGTCTGCTCCCAATCCCATAATAATATTGTTCCATCCAGACTTCCACATGCAAGAATTTTACCATCATTTGCAAAATCCAACGTTGTAATCTTATCTGTATGACCAACTATTTTACCAAATTTCCATCCTGTGTCTATCCCCCATACTTGAGTATAAGGTTCCAAACTATATCCATCTATGCCATCTATGATGGAGAGAAGGAATTTTCCATCAGGAGAAAATACCAATCCATTTACAATGTTGTTGTCTATAATTCTTCCGCGTTGTTTGATACCTGATGGAGTTACATCCCATAGGATGATTTCCTTATTTACAAGCGTGGCAAGGATTGTACTATCTGGAGAAAACACCAACGTTTTAATATCTTTGATGTTAATTTCAGCTATATCTTCCATCGTCTTGGCATTTAACATATATGATTCGGCATAACCTCCATAAATAAAGACATAATTCCCGTCAGGGGAGAAAGTGATTTTCCTATACCTAGAATACTCTATTTTGAAATTAAATATTTCCATTTTTGCGTTTATGTGCCAAAAGAACACCCCTTTTCGTTCATAATTTACAACAAGAATGTTGCTGTCAGGTGAGAAATTAACTGTATTCACAGTACCCTGAAAATCTGACCAAGGTCCTTGAAGTTCCAAACCAGAAAATAAATTCCATACTTTGAGATTGTTATTGCTAATGAACCGATTATTGTAAATAACTGCTATATGGGTATTATCTGAAGATAATTCAACGGATCTTATTCTGTTTTCATCATTATCAGAAAACGTCAAAGTTTCTTTTAATGTATTTTCCTCCCAAACTTCAACAGAACCACTATGAGTAAGGCTTAATAGGTCGTTGTCAATATCAGAAAAGGTGACCGTTTTGACTGCGTCTATATGTCCTGCTGTGAAAGTAGAAATTGCTTTACCAGTGTGTGGATTCCAAAATCTGATTGTACCATCGTAACATCCACTTGCCAATGTGTTTCCATCAGGTGAAAACGCGAGTGCACAGATTTCATCTGTATGCCCGTGAAGGGTCCAAATTTCTCTTGGATTTTCTGTATCCCAAATCTTAATGATACGATTAGTATCACCGCTGGCGAGAATTCTTCCATCCTTTGAAAAAGCGAGCGAACTAATTTTTGATTCATGACCACTAAACTTTGCAAGATTCATCCTTTTATCAATATTCCATAGTCTGACAGTCCTATCATATCCGCCACTTGCAAGCATTTTCACATCATTAGAGAAAGCCACTACGGAAATATCATAATCGGAAGATTGGAGTAATCCACTATGTCCTAAAAGTTTTGCGAGCTGTCTGTCAGTTGAAGCATTGAATATACGGATTCTCCCAGAACTTTCACCAATAGCATAAAAATTGTTTTTTTCAGAAAAAGTTGCGACATTATGGTAAGAGTAAATTCTGTTGTGAAGATTTGGTAGTTTATCACCAGTATCAATGTTCCAACCTGCTATTCTTCCTTGCTTATCCAAACGCATGATTGTTTTCCCATTCTTTGAGAATGACAACGATGATGCTCCGTTCCTATTTTTAATTAATGTTTTTATTAAGATTTTCCTATCATTCCCTATATCCCATAGTTGAATTTCTGGATTTGCATATCCTCCACTTGCGATCATCTTGCCATCTGTAGAAAAAGCTAAAGCGTTCACTTGTGCAGGATCTTCTGTAAACAATGCTGTCTCTTTTCCAGTAGCGACATCATGCAACCACAAACCGATATCTGTCCCAACTGCAAGATGTTTACCATCTGGCGAAAATCGCAGGGTATTAATCCCACCTTTACCAAGTCGTGCGATTGCACCTTCAGGTAATCCAACTTGTGTATTGTCTTGTCCGAAACAAACTGACTGCAATACAACAAACATAAAAGAAAAAATGAGTTTATACTTTGTTTTCATAATTTAATTTCCTCTGTTTATTTTGTTTTTTGAAGTGATTTCTTCCCAATCCCATAGCATGATCGTTCCATCCCAACTTGCACTGGCAAGTATTTTCCCATCGTGAGAAAATGATAATGACGTGATTCTTTCAGTATGTCCAGACAAAGTACAAATCTCATTACCAGATTGTACATCTAACAGTTGTATATATTCTTGAAAATCTATCAGCGATAAATAAACCAATGTCTTATTATCGCGAGAAAAATTTAAAAACTTTACAAGTATGTCTGTTTCAAGTGTATTTCCCTCATCCAGCCCATCTGGAGTAATATGCCAGAGAACAATACTTTTTTGGAAGCCAATTGCCAATAGAGTTCCATCCGATGAAAATGCTACAGTTCTTGGATACTCCAACACAGGAAGAATTATCTCCTGTTGTGTTGTCAAGTTCCAAACTATAATATTTTTTATATTTTGGCACAAGACGAGAAGGTTACCATTTGGTGAAATCTTCAATTCATTCATAGGTGCGAATTCTATATTCTGTTTGAAAAGTACCTTTCCTGTATTAATACTCCATGAAATAATACCTTTATCATTTATAACCGAAAATATGTTTTTGTTGTCATTTGAAAAGAGAAATGTGTTAACGTTACCTAAATTATCCATCCACGATGTATCAATTTTCCTATCAATGGAAATGTCCCATAATACAGGATTAATTTTTGGTTTTTTCACTGCACTACCAGAACTTTGTGCTCCCATACTAAATGGGTCAAACGCAGAATTCCATGTGTTTTCTTGTATCACCAAGAGTGAACCGTCATGCGAAAATGCAACTGAATCTCTACTGCCGGTTTGTGCAAGTCTGCGCGTAGACATAGTCTGATGTGTACTTAAACTCCATTCATTCAGAATCCCGTTATAGTTTATACTTTTTAGGATAGAGTCGTCATTTGTAAATGTAACTTTCTTGATCCATTTTGTGTGTCCTGTCGTAAAAATATTAATTTCTTTACCAGACATATAATCCCAGAATCGAATTGTACCGTCATGACTCCCACTTGCTAATGTTTCTCCATCAGGTGAGAACACTAAGGCAGCAATTCCGCTTGTGTGTACATTTAATTCTCTCTGTTCAATTTGAGTATCCATATCCCATAGTTTTATCACGTTATTCGCATCGCCTGCTGCAAGTGTTTTATTGTCACTTGAAATCGCTATAGCAGAAAATCTGGCAGAATTTCCTTTAAGTGTGGTAGACGGTTTCGGAGTCTCCATATCCCATAGCATTACATTATGTCCAATACTATCAGTAACAAGATATTTTCTATTGGAAGCAAAGGCAAAAACACGAATATTTTTTATACTCTTATCATATATGTTATGATGTCCCGTGTTACTAACCCCTGATCTACCTGTGATCGCATTCAAGAAAAGGATGTTATTTTTCTTGTCTTCCATTGCAATGATGTTATCTTTATCGGATATTAAAACTGCATTTTTGACATCAATATTGTGAGTTAATATTTCAACTTGGTCATTTTCTATGTCCCAATGAGCTACCGTCCCCTTAAGTTCCAATATGATTAATTTCTTGTCGTTATCGAAAAAGGACAATCCTGAAATGATTAGGGTTTTTTCGCTGATTCTGTGTAAATCAAGTGATGATAGCAGTATGCCTTTTTCCAAATCCCATATTTGTATGACAGAATTTTCAAACCCCCCACTTGTAAAAATCTTTCCATCTGAAGAGAATGAAAGCACATTCACTTGACCAGTATGTTCGTTAAAGAGAGGTGTCTCATTGCCATTATGCACATCATATATCCATAAACCAGCATCCGAACCAACTAACAGACGCGTGCCATCAGGTGAGAAACGCATAATATTGATTCCGCCTTTTCCCAAGCGTGCAATAGCACCATCAGGTAATCCTACCGTTGTGCTGTCTTGCGCGATGCTGGTTGAGTGTATAGCAACAATCAACAGAACAATCATGATTAGTCTGAGTTTAGTCATCACTTGCTATTTTCCCTGCCTTTTTATCTTATTTAATTGAGTTGATTTTGTCCCAATCCCATAGCATGATCGTTCCATCCCAACTTGCACTTGCAAGTGTTTTCCCGTCGTGTGAAAATGATAAAGTTGTAATCCTTTCAGTATGTGCAGGTAATGAACCAATTTCTGTTCCAGTTTGTACATCTAACAATTGGATATAATATTGAAAATTATTAATTATTGAACAAATTATAGTCCTGCTATCCGGTGAAAAAATTAGGTCTTCATTCACACTCACATTTTCAATAGAATTTCCCTCATCCAATCCATCTGGTGTAATATGCCATAACAGGATACTGTTGGGTTGTGCCATTGCCATGAGCGTTCCGTCGGGTGAGAAGGAAACAGACAATGCTGTCATTAACTTAGGCAAGATTAATTCTTGTTGTGTTTCAAAATCCCATACCTGACTTTTTATATGCCTCCCACTGGTTGCAAGTAATTTTTCATCTGGGGAAAATGTCAGTTTAACTTTATCGGGTTCTAAAATTTCATATTGAAACAACATCTCACCAGTATTGATATCCCAAGAAAAAATCCCTTTTTGATCTATCCATGCACTAATAATCTTGTTTCCATGAGAGAACAACAAAGCGTCTACAAAACCTATATTGTCGTTCCAAGTCGTATCAATTATCTTATCCTTGGATAAATCCCATAGTAAAATATTAAATTTTGATGGTATAATTTCACCGACATATCTCGCTCGGTATGTTGGACTCAACGGATCAAAGGCAAAGTCACATTTGTTTTCTTGCAATGCCAAAAGTTTAGCATCCTGTGAGAATACAACGGATTCCCTGAAACCACTTTGTCTAAAACTTTGTGTAGATAAAATTTGATGTGTTTTTAAACTCCATTCAAACAAATTACCGTTAAAGTCAACACACTTAAGTATAGAGTCGTCTTCTGTAAATGCAAACTTCTTGACCCACTTGATGTGACCTGTAGCAAAAGTAGAAGTTTCCTTACCTGTTTGATAATCCCAAAATCTGATTGTGCCGTCGTAACTTCCACTTGCCAATGTTTTTCCATTAGGAGAGAACACCAAAGCACTAATCCCACTTGTATGATTTTTTAAATCCAATAGTTCAGTACGGTTTTCCATATTCCAGAGTTTTATATTTCCATGTGCATCACCACCAGCAAGTGTCATATTGTCATGGGAGAATGCTATGGCAGAAAACAGAGCAGAATCTCCTTTGAAAGTTGTAGACAATTCCTGTTTAGTAATATCCCACAACAATACTGTATTTTTAAAACTGCCTGTGGCGAGATATTTATTGTTAGGAGAATAGTCAAATACACGTATATTTTTCCAACGTTCATCACGAATTGTAATATGTCCTGTTTGATTTATCGACTGTCTACCCAATATAACCTCAAAGCATATAAGATTATTATCCCGATCTTCCACAACTATTACACAAGGTTTTTCTGATACTAAGACCGCATTACTGATTTCTGCATTGTACGGTAAAAGTTCAACTGTATCTGTATCAATATGCCATTTTGTAATCTTACCTTTTCCATCTAATACGATGATCCCTTCATCATTTGTGAAGAATGATAAGCCAGTGATAGAATGTATTTCTTCATTAGATTTGCGTAAATTGAGTTTTGATAGTTTATTTCCAGTATCAAGTTCCCATAACTGTATGATTGGGTTTGCGTATCCGCCACTTGCGAGAATCTTACCATCTGAAGAAAATGACAACACATTAACCTGTCCAAGTTGTACCGTGTATAATTGAGTTTCTTCCCCACTTTCAACATCATATATCCACAAACCGACATCTGTCCCAACAACCAAACGCGTGCCGTCTGGTGTAAATCGCATGACATTAATCCCACCTTTCCCAAGCCGTGCGATTGCCCCCTCAGGTAGGCCAATCTTTGTGCTGTCTTGCGCAATGCTGGTTGAGTGTATAGCAACAATCAACAGAACAATGATGAAATATGGATAATTCAATTTCATGGTTAATTTCCTTTGTTTTACCTTGCTTTAGCGATGATTTTCTCCCAGTCCCATAGCAGCACAGTTCCGTCACCACTTCCGCTTGCGAGTATTTTGCCATCATGTGAAAATACAAGTGATGGAATCGCCCATGCATGACCGGATAAAGCACCTAATTCCTGTCCTGAATCCACATCCCATAATTGGATTACATCTTTTCTACCCTTAGGTTTTGAGCCAATAAGGGTTTTACCATCAGGAGAGAAGACAAGACCTTCACAGAAAGCATTCTGACTATTAGGAATTGGTCCTAATTCTTGCATACTAGTTGGCGTAATTTTCCACAAAACAATTCCCTGATGATTACCATTTGCAAGAATCGTGCTGTCGGGTGAGAAAGCTAAACCAGAAGCCCCCTTGATATTAGGTGGTGTGATTTCGTTCTGCGTGGTAACATCCCACACCTTAGTTTCGGCATGAGTGTCATACGATGCAAGGAATTTACCGTTAGGTGAGAACAGCAATTTATCCCCATGTGATTGTCTCGTGTTAATACAGAAAAGTTCATCGCCAGTATTCGTATCCAATATGCGAATACCTTTACGTGTGCCGGCTGCGAGCAATTTGTTATCTTGAGAGAATGCGAGTGAATCTGCATCTTGCTGAAACGTGTGGAGTTCATCACCTATTGGGAGCGTCCATAGCCGCGTTTCGCTATGTGGACTAAAAGTTGTACGCGTGCCACCTCCATCTGAACGCACGATAGTATCTGCCCCATGGCTGACAAACATTGTTGCATCCAGCGAAAAAGCCGCTGCTTCAGTTCTATCGTGATGTGCAATCAATGGTGGCAGGAACTGTTGTCTGGTCTTTAGATCCCATATTTGAACTGTACCGTTATCGGCAGCAGTTGCTAACATTTTATCGTCTGCAGTGAATGCTACCGATTTTATGTCAACCGTATGTCCAGATGCAAAGTTAGCCATTTCCTTTTTTGTATTCACGTCCCAAAATCGGATAGTACCATCAGAACTACCGCTGGCAAGGATTTTCCCATCCGGTGAAAATGTAACTGCCCGGACACTACTGTTGTGTCCAGTGAGTGTTGTTTCCCTGCGTTTATTAGCAACATCCCATAGAATGATTGTATTATCGTTGCTGCCGCTAACAAGGATTTTGCTGTCGATTGAGAATGCAATTGTGTTGACCCGTTCTTTATGTTCTTTGAAAGTTACAATTTCCGTGCTGGATGCGATATCCCACAATCGGACTGTGCTGTCATCATGTGTACTCGCAACTGTTTTTCCATCAGGTGACAAAGCAAGAGCGTAAACGCCTTTCATAGGTTTTGGGTCAAGCTGTGAAATGCCGGAAAATGGGGTTATTGCTTTAAAATGAGTAAGCTGACGACCAGTATAGGCATCCCATAAACGGATTTCTCCATTTTTAGGATCTCCACTAACAAAAGTTTTTCCATCTTTGGAAATTGCTAATCTATCAATAGAATGATCTGAAAAATTATTCAAGATCAGACTTCTGTTACCCGTATCAACATCCCAATGAATTATATCTCCAAAATGATGCGGTGTAATAAGTGTTTTGCTGTCATTGGAAAATGCAATCGCATTAGCCTTATCATAAGGAAAGGTTGCCGGTAACATTGAAAGTTGTTCGCCAGTATCCACATTCCATAATTGAATGACAAAGTTGTCTGCTTCGATTACAGCGAGAATACGGTTATCGTGTGAAAACGCTATATTTCTCACAAAAGAGACTGTGTGCACAATCCATTCGTCAGGGTCAATAGGTTTGGTCAGTTTGTTATTTGCATGTCTTGGTTTAGTAGGGAATAGTGCTTTTGCATTGCCGTTTTTCACATCGTATAGCCACACACCGACGGTCGTTCCTACAGCGAGATGCATGCCATCCGGTGAAAATCGCATGATATTTATCCCACCTTTCCCAAGCCGTGCGATTGCCCCCTCAGGTAGGCCGACCTGTGTGTTGTCTTGTGCCATGCTGGTAGAAACTGAAACAGAAATCAGAAATAGGATCAGAATATAAATACTAATTCGAGACATAGATTTTACTCCGTCATAGAGATGTATGTTTGTAGTGAATGCAAGCGGTAAGTATCCAACAAAATCCTTGAGAAAAATCAACGATTATGAGATACTATATTATATAACACTTTTCAATCTCTTTCCACAACTAAAATCCTTCCAATTATGAATGGAGAACGTATATGGTTGAACACATTGTTTTACTTAAGTTGAAGTCGGATGTCACCCCAACACAAATGGATGCGTTACCTGCTGCCTTAATGAAAATGATTGACGAAATACCCGGTATTGAATCTATCACTGCGGGGACTAACAACAGTCCTGAAGGTAAGAGTCAAGGATATTCATACGGTTTTATTGTGCGGTTCACAGACGAAGCAGCACGAGATGCTTATTTACCGCATCCGTTTCACCGAGAAATTGCAAGTGAACATATTCGACCACTTGTAGAAGATGTATTAGTATTTGATTATACAGTTTAGTTTAAATGTTGTAATCGCAAAAAAGATATTTCACATATACCTATGGAGGTTATTTATATGAGTTGGAACATAGTCGTCGTTGTTTCAGATACCTTACGCACTGCCTATTTAAGCCCTTATGGAAATGATTGGGTACATACCCCAAATTTGGCTAAATTCGCATCAGAAGGTGTTAGATTTACTAATGCACATCCGGAATGTTTACCCACAATTCCTACACGTCGTACACTTCATACAGGTAGGCGGATTTATCCATTTAAGACATACAATCCTGTACCGTGGGACAATGTCTATACGCCAGGATGGCAGCCCATGTCATCTGAGGAACCAGCAATTGCCGAGTCGCTTGTTAGAAACGGGTATCACACAGGTTTCTTTGCGGATGTGCCACACTATTTTGTACCTGGAATGAATTTTACCCGCGGTTTTCGTCAATGGCAGTTTGTGCGGGGACAAGCCGAAGACAGATATCGGGGTGCAGCCCATGTTGATCCGAGAGAAGTAAAACGTTATCGTGGGAATGAAGGACGGATACGTTCTCATATCATGAATGTTCAACCAGAACGTCCAGAGGAAACTTGGCCAACTTCAAGACTGTTTCGCTCTGCAATAGAATTCGTTGAACATAATCATAAGAATACACCATTCTATCTCTATGTTGATGGGTTCACGCCTCACGAAACATGGGAAGCTCCCATTCACTATTATGACCTATACGGTAGCAGAGAAGACAGAGAACCGATTTGTCTCAACCTACCCTACGGTTCACTGAAAAATGAGGAGCTTGAAAATCGCCTGCCGAGTGTTAAAGCAAACTATGCAGGATTAGTTACACTCGTGGATACATGGTTCGGTAGGTTAGTGGATACTATTGATAATCTCGGACTTCGTGATAACACATTGATTGTCTTCTTGAGTGATCATGGAACCAACTTCGCTGAGAATCCTGACAAAGCAACTGGGAAACCCGCTAACTTTATGTATCCCGGAACGATGGACATACCACTGCTTGTTCGTCATCCATCTGGCGTGAATGCTGGAACGACGTGTGATGAATTTGTCTATACACTTGATGTACCTGCAACGGTGATGGCAGCAAGTCAGGTTGAACCTGCAGGTGAAATTCAAGGACAGAGTCTGCTGCCCCTTGTTGAAGGAAAAGATGGGTTCACATCAAGAGAATATCTTACCTGTCGCTATGTCAATTCAGTATGGTATAAAGATGCTAAGAGTTGGTATTTCTCAAGTGTTGATCTCAATAGTGGTACACGTCTATTTGATCTTGAAGCAGATCCGACATGTCAAAATAACATTGCGGACAAAGGCGAAGACCGAATTGCACTTGCCCATGAACGGATTTTGGCTGATGCGGATGGACACCTGCCTCAATACAAACGTCAAGGTAGAACGGATGCCCTTGGTAGGCCTCAGTTTGCTGAGGAATAGAATTTAGTCTAAAGAGTGCACATTTTAGGTAAAAAGACACTGCGCGAAATTTAGGTAAGATATACTGATAGTCAAATCCCGCTTAGACGTTTGGTATAAACTTTTAAGCAAGAATACTTTCAATAATCTTGTTGAATTACGCGCAGTGTTTCCAAATGCTGATCTCGTAGATGATTTAATTATTTTTAACATCGGAGGTAATAAATATCGTTTGGTTACCTCAATCCATCTTAACCGCAAGAAAGTGTATGTTCGTCGTGTTTTAGCTCATGATGAATATGACAGAGGAACTTGGAAAAAATAAGTATCATTGCTAAAGATATACAGAAACATTGGCGTGTTGTGCAACCGCTCATTTCTATTCGCAATGAAGGCGAATACGATAAGGCCATTGCAACTCTAAACGCTTTACTTGATGAAGTCGGAACTAATGAAGAACACCCACTTTATGTACTCCTTGATACACTTGGTACCGTCATTCATGCTTATGAAGAAAGACATCATCCAATTCCCGACTGTAGTGGTATTGAAGTATTAAAATACTTAATGGAGGAACATCAACTTGATCCTTCAGATTTGCCTGAACTTGGCACACCAGACATCGTTCAGGCAATCATTGAAGGTGAAAGTGATTTAACAATCAAAAACATACACGTTTTAGCAGCAAGGTTTCAGATCGCACCTGCAGTGTTTGTATAGAATTTGAAATTAGTTTCAAACTTGACAATAAACCTTAGACTAACTTAACAAGAAAGGAGAATACGTTTTGACACACTCATATTTCAGCCAATCTTCAATTATTTTCATTGTTGTTGTAATTACAATGGCACTTGTCATATCTTGGAATGCTCATACACAGGAAACAATGACAAGCCTTTCTGGTAAAGTGTTAGATGAAGAAGGGAAACCAGTCGCAGGTCTTGAACTTGGTATAAAACCGGTAAAGTTTAGTTCGTATGGAGAAATGACATTACGAAAACCTTTTCTAATGTGGTCACGAACAGAGACTGATTCTGAAGGACGTTTCTCTTTCAAAAACATTGATACTGAGACATCACAAATTACGATGTTTCCAGAACATGGGTCTGAATATGAGTTTATTTCCATGACAATTGACGACTTATCATTCCATTCCATAGCGTTTCGCCGCGGGATGCCAACTGCATTTGGGAAACTAACCTTCAAAGTTCAGGAAGGTGAACATCTTGAAAATGTTATTGTGAATGTGAAAACACCACGAACAAGGATTCGTGGAAGAATTCTGCTACAAGATGGCACTCCGCTTGTTAATGCAGAAGTTCCACTCACAGTCAGTAGGTATCATCATTCTCCAGGAGGAAGTAGTAGTAGAAGAGGTAGTACTGGATATACAGTTACCACTGATAACGAGGGTTATTTTGTATCGTACAATGCAGAAGCACCAGCTGGGAACAGAGTAAAAATGACATATAAAGGGATGGTTGAAAATTCAGATAATATTATCCTAAATGAGGGAGAGCGATACGATGACCTTGTGTTTGTCCTCAATAATTTTGATAGAGACAAAAAATATCAGGATGTTTGGATAGTAAATCCTAACAATGGACATGGATATAAAAAAATCGAATGTGATAGTTGGAAAGATGCTAAAGCAAAAGCTACTGCACTAAATGCACATCTCGTTGCTATTAACGATGAAGTTGAACAGGAATGGTTGGAAGGACTTTTTCATGAAAAATCGTTTTTCTGGATCGGATTGAGAGTTCCTGAGAATAAAGCATCTTGGCAATGGGATAATGGACAACCAATCACTTATACCAATTGGAGAATATCACCAAAACCCGATTACATTTCTGTCAATGAAAGAAATGATCCTTTTGTTTTGGGATTCTTCACGAAGAAATGGATGGTCATCGGATCTAATAGTCTATTCTTGTCTTCTGTGAAGCACGCAATCCTTGAAAAAGAAGGTTTAAATGTGCCAAAACCCACGTTAGAGAAATAAACAGATACTTGCAATGGACAAGATTCTTACTTGACAATTCTATCTGTTAAATCAAGGGAGGAATTGATTATGACTCATTTCTACATCCGAAAAAACACCTTATTAGTCTTAACATTATTGAGTTTGTTGTTTTCTACAATTGCTTACTATAGTTATGCTGAAGAAAAATCCTCAACGTTATCAGGTCGTGTAGTTACTATAAAAGGTGACCCTCTTGGAGTAACACCTATAGTGCTTTTTCATGTCAAAATTAGAGATGAGGGAGGAATAGAAACTATTTACGATAAGACTCTGTATCCTTTTCTCCGGCAGCGACCATCTCTACCAGCCAATTTGCCTGCCCAAGTCCGCGAACGAATGATGGGAAAAATGCCAAATGAACAAGAAATGCAAACAAAACCTCCTTATCTAAAAACTGTTACAGATTCAGAAGGAAGATTTACTTTTTCAGATGTAACCTCTGGATTGGTTCAAATCATGGTATTGCATGCAAATCCTCCTAAGAAAAAGCCTGCACCACCTGGACGTGAACATCTTAACTATACTATCCCACCAATGATTAATTCAATAAAGTTTGGCAAGTATACGTTCTATCCACATGAATTCTCTTATTCACCTGAATCCGGCGGAGTAACATTTGCTATCAAACCTGGGTCAAAAATCGAAAACGTTGAAGTATTAATGGGATCTGATGTGAGAAATCAACTGATGGTTCAAGGTAAAATCCTTTTCAAGGATGGTACACCACTTACAAACGCATCCCTTAAAGCCAATATAGGACAGATGGATATCTATGACACAGAAGGAGATGCATTCAGTCGTAAGATACAGACCGATGCCAATGGAAACTTCCTACTTTCTGTGTATGCACCCGGTATTTATACATTGTCAATTGAGCACCGTGGACTTTCATCTCTCTCAGATATGTTTATTGTAAATGAAGATGAACAGCAACAAGATTTAGTTATGACACTGGATGGTAATTCTAACGATTTTGTTGATCCTCCCCAAGAAAACGGTGAACCACAGAACGATCCTTATCGTTTTGCTCCGGATATTCCCAAGGTCTGGATAGTAAACCCAGAGAATGGTCACGCTTATAGGGCTGTTCGTTGTGAAAACCGTGAGGAAGCACAAACGATAGCAGATGCTGAAGATGCACATCTCGTTACAATTACAAGTGAGAGTGAACAGATTTGGCTTGAAGTCGCTTTCGGAAATGCTCCATATTGGATTGGTCTGTCCTATATAGCGTTTGGAAGTAAATGGCAGTGGGACACTGGTGAGCAAATTGCATATACTAACTGGCCATTAGAAGATTTAACTGATCCTTCTGCATCATCCCGTTATACAGGTGAAAGTGTAAATTCCGCAATTATGTCAAAAGATGGACGGTGGAAGGCAGTAGATTCGGATGATGGATTTCGAGAACGTGTACAAATAGCAGTCATTGAGAAGGATGGCATGCGCGCAATGAAAACTGACCCAGTAGAGTAAAATCAGTGCTTGAATAACTATGGTAGAAAATAAAAATAATTACACACCTAACAGGTAGGAGCGACCTCCTAGTAGATAGTCCATACTAAAAGTTTGTATTTATTTTTTTGTTTCTTAGTATCTTGACAAACAAGAGTTTTTCTCTTATAGTATAGCAAAACTTAAGGAGGAACACAACCTTGACTAAGAAATATGTTGTAAAACTCACTGATTCGGAGCGGCAGGAGTTGTTAGATTGTATAAACACAGGTAAAAAAGAGGCGTATAAGATAAGGAATGCTCATATTTTGCTGAAATCAGATGTCAATGGTCCCGGTTGGACTGATGGGAAAATAGCTGAAGCGTATGAGTGCACTGATAGGACAGTCGCGAAAGTGCGTAAGCGTTTTGCTGTAGGTGGTTTTTCTCGTGTCTTATTTCGTGCTAAGCGAGAGCATCCTCCCACACCTCGTAAACTTGATGGTGAAGCTGAAGCACGCTTGATAGCACTGAGTTGTAGCGAACCTCCCGAAGGTGCTGCTAAATGGACTTTACGCCTACTTGCGTCAGAATTGGTAAGACTTGAAATCGTGGAAAGCATTTCTCCAGAAACGGTAAGACAGACACTAAAAAAAACGCTTTGAAGCCGCACCTTCAGCAACAGTGGGTGATTCCCCCTGAAAAAGATGCTGAGTTTGTAAAGTCGATGGAAGAAGTGCTTGATCTTTACCAGAAACCTTTAGATACAGAAATACCTGTTGTGAACATGGACGAACAATCTGTCACGCTTAGGGATGATGTTCGGGATCCGCATCCTGTGAAACCGGGGCAAGTCAAGCGTGTAGATAATGAGTATAAACGCAAAGGCACGGCAAATATCTTCCTATTCACAGAAGCATTATCGGGATGGAGGCGTGTGTCTGTTCGGACGCGCAGAAAGGCAGAGGATTGGGCAGAAGAAGTAAAAATACTATTGGATCAGGACTACTCATCAGCAAAAAGTGTGATTTTAGTTTGTGACAACCTGAATATACACAAACTTTCGACGCTCAATAAAGTGTTTGGAGATGAGGAAGCAAATAGGTTGCGTAAGCGTTTAGAAATCGTGCATACGCCAGTACATGGAAGTTGGTTGAATATAGCGGAAATAGAACTGAGTGTCCTTACGCGTCAATGTTTGTGTCGGCGTATCCCAGATATAGAGACACTCCATAGAGAGACACAAGCCTGGCAAAAACGGCGAAATGCAGAGCAAAAGCAGGTAAACTGGCAATTTACAACGGACGATGCACGCGTACGATTAAAACATCTATACCCGAACAATTAGAATGGACTATCTACTAGTCGCGACCAGGAGGTCGCTCCTATCGAATGTAGTTGATTTCCCTATTTGAATGTATAATTCTTTTTAATTTAAACCATAACTACTTCACTAATCTATTCAATAGAATTGGTATATCCAACAGTTGATATACCAAAGTTTTCCAAATGAAAACTACATACTCCCAACTTAGCCAACACCTTTTTATCCATCACGGAAATGTCAATACAGGTATTATTCGTGATGGACACCGCGCCTTTCTCATTGATCCAAGTGGTACAACATTACAAACAACACTTGATGAATTGGGAATCACCGAAATAAAACACATCCTATATACACATCATCATCGTGATAGCACAGCAGGATTCCCTATTCCAGATAATGTTCGGATTGGTGTTCCGGAAGCTGAATTGCAGTGGTTTGCTGAGGTAGAAACCTTTTGGAATGACCCCAAATATAGATGGCATCTCTACAACTGCCACCCACACAATCTTATGCTTGCCAATTCCATCCAAATTACCGATACTTATGCGGATGGTGATCAGATAGAATGGGGCCCTGCATCTATTAAAGTTCTTGAAACACCTGGTCATACAGATGGAAGTGTCACGTATCTTATTGATTTAGACAGTCAACGTTTTGCTTTTACTGGTGATCTGATCTACGATGAAGGTAAAATTTGGGAACTCTATAGTCTACAGAAAGGGCAGCAAACCACCGATTATCACGGATTTCTTGGTGCGCGGGATGAACTAAAAGAGAGCCTTGAAAAGGTTTGCAAGTCATCTCCAACCACACTCATTCCTACACATGGCATTATCATGAACAATCCTGACGATGCAGTTGAAATACTCCATTATCAATTAGATTATTGTTACGATAAATATGTTTCAATATCCGCACTCCGACATTATTTCCCAAAATTGTTTACCGACTTTGAAAAACGTGCTGACCACATGCCTATCAGAGAAGGCAAACCACCACCTGATTTCTTGCGTCATTTTGGTACAACATGGTTGATCATCTCTGAAAATCGTGAGGCGTTTGTTATGGACTGCGGTTCACCGAATATCATTAAACAGATACAGCAGTTGCAGGCAGATAATGAAATTTCAGAGGTGACGCAGTTTTGGGTGACACACTACCACGACGACCATGTAAATGCTATTCCTGAATTCCAGCAGGCATTTCCGTGTGAAACGATAACAGAGGCAATCGTGGCGAAAGTCATCACTAATCCCAATGCTTTTCGACTTCCGTGTATTTCACCTGCTGTTACACATGTGGATCGAACAACACGTGACGATGACTCGTGGCAGTGGAATGAATTCACAATGACTGCGTACCATTTTCCTGGTCAGACCTATTATCACGGTGGTTTACTCGTTGAAGGACATGGTGTGCGTATGTTCTTTTCTGGGGATTCTTTCACGATGGCAGGTATTGACGACTACTGCTCAGGAAATCGGAATTCTCTCGGTAAGGATGTCGGTTACGAAAAGTGTATACGTTTAATTCAAGAACACAAACCGACACACATATTCAACTGTCATGTTGATCAAGCATTTGATTTCACAGATAAAGAGATCAACTTCATGTTGGACACGCTTGCGGAACGAGAAAAATGCTATACCGATCTCTTTCCTTGGGATCATGCAAACTACGGAATGGATGATCAGTGGGTACGTTGTTTTCCATATCAACAAGATGTCAAACCTGGAGATAATGTCACGTTGAGTGTAGAAATAACAAATCATTCGGATGAACCGCGACTTGCAATAGCTAAACCGATTCTGCCGTTTTCGTGGGGAATTGAAATTGAACCAAAAGGAACAACAATCCCTGCAAAAACAGATGGACATATTCAGTTTTCGATCGCGATTCCAACTGACTGTAATAATACTGGTAGAATTATTATCCCTTTTGAAATCACTTATCATGACAAACCGTTGGGGCAATTTCGTGAAGCTATCCTTGTCGTAAAGGGAGAATAAAGAATATGCTAAAATTATCGTATCCTACCGTTGACATTGCTATCACCTGTAGCAATTTTGATGAGTCATTTGACTTTTACCATAACAAGTTGGGTTTTGAAATTGTGTTAGACCTTGAGATTCCAACTGAACTTGCAATAGGTGTTGGCCTTGCACCAACAGGATTTAGACAGGTTCGTCTTAAAGCTGGGAATACGCTTATTAAACTGATGGAAATTGAAAACCCACCTAAGCCTTCCACTGATGAGTTTTCTGCTGGAGTCCGGTGGCTTACCTTTTTTGTTGAGGATATTCATTATTCCATAGAAAACCTGAATCAGAATGGAGTCGAATTCCTGTCTGAACCCATAAGTGCACCTGATGCAGCAGGTGTCGTATGTACGAAAGATCCTGATGGTATACTAATTGAACTTGTTCAAGTATGAGAGGTAATATGAAGAGTTTAAATGAAGCACAAATACATGACTTTTACGAATATGGTTATTTACTGATTGAAGATGCGCTTGCTCCAGAAGACTTAAAACCACTCATGACTGAATTTGAAGCGATTGTAGACGAAGGTGCAGCGCAGCTTTATGCGGATGGTGAAATTGACTCCGAATTCAAGTCTGAAGGTTTTGATACACGATTAGCAAAAATTACTGAACAATCTAATGCCGTTTTCCAAAGAGTGTTTAGTGGTGTTCACACCGGACCCGCACTTTTCGATCTGCTTGTAAATACAAAACTGCTTGACATTGCAGAGTCACTTGTCGGATCCGAGATTATGTGTCACCCTGCCTACCGTGTCAGACCTAAATTACCAGAATATGAACGAACACTTGTCCCATGGCATCAAGATGCAGGATATATGGAACCAAAATGTGATTCAGTTCTGCAACTTACAATCTGGATTCCGTTAATTGATGCAACCGTTGAAAACGGCTGCCTTGAAGTTATACCCCATGCACATCGTGCCGGTGTTTTCCAACATCGTCACTCAGCACGTTTTTATCTTGAAATTCCTGAAGATAAATTACCCGATGTGGATCCTGTTATCGTACCTATAAAGTTCGGTAGTGTCTTATTGCTTACCAATCTTACTCCGCACCGCTCCATTCCTAATGTCAGCAATCAGGTGCGATGGAGTGTTGATGCACGTTATCAAGATGCTGCACAACCAACTGGTTATCAACCTGAAGCTGGATTTCTCGCAAGAAGTAAACTGAATCCTGATGCAGTCGTTACCACAACTGAGGAGTTTAAGCAGATTCGAGATCAGCACCAACCCGGACCCGGTCCAAATCGGTGGGTGAATAAATAGTAAGGTGATATCTGAGCCTCCCTCAATTAGTTTGAGTATTACGGTTAACAAAATGTATTGTAGGAATCCATGCATACTCACGTAACTCATAGCAATTAATGAACGTAATACTTTTTATACCGAACCTTTTTTGACATAATTAGTCAAAAGTAAAAAACAAAGACAAGACACAATTACAGATTAATGAGACAAGGAGAAAAGCATGAAAACCCAAATACGCGAGAAAGATGGCATCACGATTATAGAACCCGTTGGGAAAATCATTGGTACGTCCGCAGCAAAATTCAAACAGACAATCTCTCCACTGATAGAAGCTTCAAATAAACCGCGCATTCTCATCAATTTTGAGGGGGTTGATAAGATGGACAGTTCGGGACTCGCTATACTTATCGGTGCGTATGTAGAAGCAACACAAAAACAGGGTCGGATAGGGATCATACATGTAGATAAAAATATTAAAAACTTGATTATTATTAGTAAGCTTGTTAGACACTTTGAACAATTCAACACAGAAGAAGATGCGCTCTCTGCATTATCAGATTAATTGAAACATACCTATTTGGTGTGAACATAGTTATTACTGTGTTCACGCTAAATGTTTTTATTTGTCGAATATTTTGTATTTTTAACTTTCTCTTTCTATCTTCCCACCAGAATTCTCCTTGACAAAATTATATTCAAAAAATAGAATTGACAGCATGCCATAAACTACTGAAAAAAATAAAGGATGACGCATGCAAACCCGTCCTAAAATTGCTGTAATTGCAACGATTTACCACAAATACTCACATGCGCAACACATCGTTGATCGGTTTTTGGAAGGATATGGATGGAATAGCAAACACCATTATCCACCAATGGACCTCGTCTCGTTATACGTTGAACAGGTTAAGGACAACGATCTAAGCAAAAATAGATTAGATCGATTTCCTACAATTAAGGGATATCCGACAATTGCAGAAGCGTTGACACTTGGTGGTGAGAAATTGTCGGTTGATGGTGTTTTGCTCATCGGGGAACACGGTGACTATCCAAGCAATGAAAAAGGACAACGTCTCTATCCGCGATATGAACATTTTATGCAGATGATTGAGATTTTTGAACGAAGCGAACGCAGTGTGCCTGTATTCATTGATAAGCACCTATCATGGAATTGGGAGTGGGCGCGTGAGATGTACGACATTTCTCAAGAAATGGGTTTTGCTTTTATGGCGGGGTCATCTCTACCTGTTACGTGGCGCACTCCCTCTATCGACATGCCACTCGGAGTTCCTGTCTCAGAAGCAGTTTGTGTCGGTTATGGTGGTGTGGATAGTTACGATTTCCACGCATTAGAAACGTTGCAATGCATGGTAGAACGACGCGAAGGTGGAGAAAGAGGCGTGAAAATGGCTACAAGCATACCGTGGTGATGCTTTTTGGAAGGCACATCATGCTGAACTTTGGTCGCGAGAACTCTTTGAATCTGCACTGTGCCGCAGTCATACGCTTACTCCTTCTCGACCTGGATTTAACAATCCATTTCCCACTTTGAACGAAATGAAGGAGATTGTGAAAGACCCAATTGTATATCACTACGAACATAGGGATGGATTAAAGTCTACCATGATTTTGATGAATGGATTGGTACAGGATTTCAACTTTGCTGCCTATGTAGGAGCAGAGAACGATGTCCTATCAACACAGATGTATCTCCCAATGCCACCCGCACGAACAACTTTAGCAAACTTCTTCTCACCGTTGGTTAATATTATTGAGCAAATGTTCTTGACAGGTGAAGCAATCTATCCTGTGGAACGCACTTTACTGACAACAGGACTTGTTACTGCAGGGGTTGACAGTCTTTATGCCAACGGTTCAAAGCAATCTACTCCACATTTAGACATAGCTTATCAGCCAACAGAAGAATCAACCTTCTGGAGGACATGAAGATATGAAACGAATTGCTGTTATTACGACTATATATCGTTACCTGTCACATGCCCAACATTTCACCGATAGATTTCTCGTCGGCTATCCTAAAGCAGGTAAGTGGCATCATCCCAATATGAAAGTCGTTTCTCTCTATGTTGACCAGAAACCAGAAGGAGATCAGAGCGAAGACCGTGCAAAAGAATTCGGTTTTTCAGTTTACCCTACTATTGCACAAGCACTCCGTTGTGGTGGGGATAAACTTGCTGTGGATGCAGTTCTATTGATTGGTGAGCACGGTGATTATCCTCAAAATGAATTGAGTCAAATTTTGTATCCACGTTACGAGTTTTTCAAGGAATGCGTTCAGGTCTTTGAAGAGGATGGTTGTGCCGTACCTATCTTCAATGACAAACACCTTTCCTACAGTTTTGAAAAAGCAAAGGAGATGGTGGATGATGCACATCGTCTCAGCTTTGGTTTGTTTGCAGGTTCCTCGCTGCCTGTCACTTGGCGATTACCAGATGTTGAATTGCCGTTGGAGTGTGATTTAGAAGACGTTCTCATGATAGGTGTTGGTGGATCGGACCCGATGGATTATCACGCTTTAGAGGCGATGCAATGTATGGTTGAACGCAGAAAAGGTGGTGAAACTGGAGTTGCATCTGTCCAACTGGTTGATGGTGAAGATGTCTGGCAAGCTGGACAAAATGGACGTTGGTCTATGGAATTGTTGGAGGCAGCACTTTCACGAAGCGATACACCATGCGGTTTAACTGAAGAAGATGGCAGAACACAAGATATGGTTAGAAATAGAGAATTACAAATACTTGTGCAGAACCCATCTGCGTATTTTATTGAATATAACGATGGATTCAAAGCAACACTTCTGATGTTGAACGGTGCAATAAAGGATTATTGCTTTGCAGCAAAACTACAAGGTGAATCGGTACCAGTATCAACACAATTCTTCCTAACACCAACACCGAACGTCACCTATTCTGCGTGTCTCATAGCAAAGATTGA
The DNA here is from genome assembly GCA_963663765.2 of Candidatus Poribacteria bacterium. Lineage (GTDB taxonomy): Bacteria > Poribacteria > WGA-4E > WGA-4E > WGA-3G > MSPOR6. The sequence continues at coordinate 146,498 of CAXXUA010000007.1, forward strand.
AGAACTTTTTGAAACAGGTGTAGCACCGTATCCAGCGGATAGAACATTATTAGTAAGTGGGGTATTGGAAAGTTGTCTTACATCACGCCATCAAGGAAACAAACGTATTGAAACTCCCCATCTCAATGTCACATACAAAGCACCAACTAAATCACAACATGCAAGCAGTTAACACATTCTATATCATTTCTCTGTATTTTAACATAACATTCTATTTGTTTCCTTCAGGGTTATTCAGTTTTA
>CAXXUA010000008.1:0-116319 GCA_963663765.2 Candidatus Poribacteria bacterium
AGAGGACGCTGGGTTTGAAATACGTGATCTGTTGGCGTGGAGATACGAAGGACAAGCAAAAGCATTCAAACAGGATCATTTTGTCCGAAAACGAAATCTGCCTACAGATGAAAAAGAGAGAATAATCAAGGCTTTAGGTGGCAGAAAAACGCCACAACTCAAGCCACAGATGGAAGTTATTATTTTAGCACAAGCTCCACGGGAAGGAACATTTGTAGACAATTGGATGCAACACCAGACAGGACTCATTGATGTTTCAGAACCGGTTCTTGAAAATGACCGATTCCCTGGTACTGTCATCCCTGTGCCTAAACCGCGTGAGAAATTTGGTCACATCGCTGCCAAACCCGTGCCTTTGCTGCGACACCTCATCCGGATCTTCTCTGCTGAAGGTTCTGTTGTATGTGATCCTTTTGCTGGATCGGGTTCTACTGGGGTCGCTGCCCGAAAAGAAGGTCGAAACTTTATCGGGTTCGAGATTGACAGCGAAATGGCAGCTAAAGCAGAAAAACGTATTGAAGTCGGCACGCATTAATAAAAAATACTAATATGAAGCACAAATTTACTGTGTTTGGCATTTCAATAAAAAAGGAGTGAAGTATAGTGGAACAAGCTACCACTTTAGAACATACAGAAGACGTATACGAACCTTCGCTTACACCGGATAGCCTCGGCAAACTTGGCATGTGGGTATTCCTCATCGGGGATACTATGTCGTTTGGTGCATTGCTGGCAGCTTATGCAGCAATCCGCGTAGGTGCAGGCGCAATCGGTTGGGTCCCACCCAGCGAGATACTTGGAATTAACCTGACTGCGGGTATGACGTTCCTATTAATTTGCAGTAGTGTTACAATGGTTAAAGCACTTGAATCTATCCAAAAAGGCAATGTATCTCGGATGTGCACCTTCCTTGGTTTAACTATCTTAGGGGGTGTCATATTTCTTGGATTACAGGTGTATGAATGGACACATCTGATAAAACATGGATTAACACTCACAGAAATTCCCCATGAAGGTCTGTCTGGTGCCGCAATTAGCGGTTCAAAACTCTTTGGTCCAATGTTCTATGCAATCACAGGATTTCACGGATTACATGTAACAGGCGGTGTGATTTACCTTGCTGTTATATTGATACATGGCTTACGGGGAAGATATACAGCAGAATTTAACCATGAAGTAGAAATTGTTGGTTTATATTGGCACTTTGTTGACCTCATCTGGATTATGGTTTTCACTTTCATCTATCTACTGTAGGAGGGTATGAATATGGCTCAAAACGAACACAATGAACATCCAAAATATATGTACATTTTCATGTGGCTTGCTATCATGACTGCTATTGAAGTTGGTGTAGCAATTCCTGAATATTCTATTGTCCTCAAAGCTATCCTACTCATCGGTTTGGCATGCGGTAAAGCGTTCTTGGTTGCTGCCTATTTTATGCACCTGAAGCTTGAGAAACGCACTTTAGCAGTTATTGTGATTACTCCGTTTCTTATCTGTGTCTTCCTTGTCATTATGTTAATGCCTGATCTGACTACAGACTCACGACTTGATGAAGTTGCTAAGCCTGCTGCAGAGGTCGCTGATACCAATGACCAGTAAATATCGGAAAATGCTATCAATTTCAGGGGCAACATATATATGGAGAATCAGCAAGGCAACCTCAACGAGGATGAACGAAAACTTGACAAGAAAACAATACCCTGGATAGTGTTGGGACTAATTGTTATCGGGATTTCTGTACTCAATCTTTGGTCAGTTTTCAATGACAAACAAGAGGCTACGGAAAATAACGATCCAATCAACGTGCCTGATTTTGCTCTCACGAATCAGAAAGAACAAACGGTTGAATTACCTGACTTGAAAGGTAAAATCTGGATCGCAGATTTTATATTTACGCGCTGTCCGACAATCTGTCCTATAATGACAGAGGAAATGGCAAAACTACAATCGGAATTCAGTGCGGATCCAGTCTATTTCGTTTCCTTCACAGTTGACCCTGAACGAGACACGCCAGATGTCCTGATGCGTTATGCCGCGCAATATGGAGCAGACCAAGAAAGGTGGCATTTCCTAACAGGTGATAAAGAACAGATATACAAATTAGCTAACAAAGGATTTAAATTGGCTGCAGCAGATCATGGGGGCGGATTTCCCCATAGTTCAAGGTTTGCACTCGTAACATCAGATGGATACATTCATGACTACTACGATAGTCGTAGCAAACCTATGATGAACAATTTACGTAAGGATGTCAAAGCACTCCTTAAAAAATGAAGGATATCAATCTTTTAATTTCCATTGCAGCGTTTGTAGTTCATTTTCCTTTTGGTTTTTTTCGCGTAAGTTATAAAAAATTCAGTCGTCCTTGGAGCAGATGTCTATACATACCGATTGTGCTCAATATTGTTGTTAGACGTTTTGTTCTCCACTGGCAATGGCAAACAGCAATGATATACTTATGGCCAGCGGTCCTACTTGCACATATCCTTGGAGGCGTTATCGGTTCTCGCGACAAACCTTATAATGACACGAAAACAGAGTAAATACCTTCTATTGAACGACAATGAGTAAAAAGAATTATGAAAAAAATATACGTTCCGGTAGATAATTCAGACTATTCGGATGCCAGTATTGACTTAGCTGTTGCGTTTGCGAAGCAATTTGATTCGCAGTTAATCGGATCGCATGTTTATGCTGCGAAAATGCACGATGTCCGCTTTAAGCAGATGGAATATACACTGCCAGAAGAATATCAAGACGAAGTTGAACTTGAAAAACAGCGCCGCATTCACGATACACTCATTACAATGGGGCTCCAACTCATCTCAGATTCCTATCTTGAAGTGATGAAACAGAAATGCGAGAAGTTTAATATTCCGTTTGAACCAAAAATGCCCGAAGGCAAACACTACATCAAACTGGTAGAAGACATTCAAGAAAGCGAATACGATTTGGTGATCATGGGGGCGCTCGGTATGGGTGCAGTCAAGGATAGCCTCATCGGTGGTGTGTGTGAACGCGTGATACGACGTATTTCCACGGATACACTCGTCGTTCGAAACCTTGAACCTATTAAAGAACAATCCGGTAATATCCTCGTCGGTATTGACGGAAGCCCTGAGTCTTTCTCAGGATTGAAAACCGCAATACGTCTTGGGCAAAAATTCAACAGACAAGTGGAAGCTGTCGGTGTTTACGACCCCTATCTACATTATATCGTGTTCAATTCCGTTGTGAATGTGCTAACAGAACGTGCCGCAAGAACATTCAGATTCAAAGAACAGGAGCAGCTACACGAGGAAGTAATTGATACGGGTCTTGCCAAAATATATCAGTCACATCTTGAAGTCGCCCGTTCTATCGCTAAAGAGGAACATGACTACCAACTAAAAATCACTCTCCTTGATGGCAAAGCATACGAAAAAATCCTACAATACACACGTAAAACTGATCCGTGGCTTCTTGTTGTAGGTAAAATCGGTGTACATAATGAGCAAGATTCAGACATCGGTAGTACAGCTGAAAACCTACTACGACTTGCACCGTGCAACGTTCTACTTACAAGTCAACGTTACTTTCCCCAAATTGATGTGAAGGCAGAGGAAATTCTCGTTTGGACACAAGAGGCGATGGACAGAATGGAGAAAGCGCCACCATTGGTGCGCGGCATCGCAAAAACTGCTGTGCACCGCTTTGCTATAGAACGTGGACATTCCGTAATTACCGAAAGTGTGATTGACAAAGCGATGGAAGCCATAATGCCACAGCGCGCATCCGAAAAACTGACGCGTGTCGCGAAAGAGATAGCGGAGCAGAAGGTCTTAGAAGCAGGTGCTGTTCAAACTTACATCTGTGGAGAATGTGGCTATGCAGCACATGATCATCAACCTGTCAAATGTCCTGTCTGTAGTTCTCCACCCGAACGTTTCCAGATGGTTGATAAAGATTCACTTGAACACATCGCTATTGATGAAGGTGGGACAGCAGAAGAAGAAACATTTGATGGTGTCCGTTTGCAATGGTCTGAACAATCAAAGAAAGCACTACGCACAGTGCCGCGCGGCTATATGCGACGTAATGTGAAAGCACGAATTGAAAAATCTGCCCGGTCCCAAAAAATCAACACTATTACAAATGAATTTGCTATGCAAATCATTGATGACAGCATGGGAGAAGCAGCAGCTGTCCGTGAAGATGCGCCTGAACTCAAAGCCATGCAAACGCAATCCGAAGCAAATAGCACTGAAATCAACGTTGACTTTGAAAGTGCCTTACAATGGGTAGATGATGCAGTGGAAAGGTTGAGTTTAGTCCCTGCAGGATTTATGAGAAAAATTACGCAAACACGCATTGAACAACGTGCACAGGAAGCAGGTATTTCACAGGTCACACTTGACTTCGCAGCACGTGTCATAGAAGATGGCAGAAGTCTTGCAAATGAAGTATTAGGTGAGTACTATCAACAATCAAGTAATGGGAAGAATCAAGAAAACTAAAACAGAATTAAGATATGGCAGTGATTCCGACTATTACGTTTCAAATACTCGGTCAAAATGAATGAGCAGCGGAAGGTTCAACACAAGGTTTATGGTTTAAGTTAAAGTCACATCCACCACCGACAGAGGATCTTGTCGTAGGTTTGAACGTCCTCTCGTCTAACAGAGAGGTTAAACAATCCGAAGTAATTATGAATCTGCAGCATGAAACTCATTCTGCAGACTTTTTTTATAAGACAGTTCTCGGTGAACTTGATGTATGGATAGAAATTCAACCATATCTTTCTCTCACTGAAATCAAGTTCCCGATTTTTGCAAACGAAGGTAATGTCATAGAAACTGGATATAATACCATTTTCATGTGATAATGTCTCATTATCAGCGGAAATCTGGTAGGAGTGACCTCACGGTCGCGACCGGGAGGTCGCTCCTACCGAAGAGAGTAACATCCAACAAATAACAGTAGAATTCCTTAATGAGACAAGATTTATTAGAATTGGTATAATGCCATTTTCATGTGATAATGTCTCATTAGCAGCGGAAATCTGGTAGGAGTGACCTCACGGTCGCGACCGGGAGGTCACTCCTACCGAAGAGAGTAACATCCAACAAGTAAACAGTAGAATTCCTTAATGAGACAAGATTTATTAGAATTGGTATAATACCATTTTCATGTGATAATGTCTCATTATCAGCGGAAATCTGGTAGGAGTGACCTCACGGTCGCGACCGGGAGGTCGCTCCTACCGAAGAGAGTAACATCCAACAAATAACAGTAGAATTCCTTAATGAGACAAGATTTATTAGAATTGGTATAATGCCATTTCCATGTGATAATGTCTCATTAGCATCGGAGATCTGGTAGGAGTGACCTCACGGTCGCGACCGGGAGGTCGCTCCTACCGAAGAGAGTAACATCCAACAAATAACAGTAGAATTCCTTAATGAGACAAGATTTATTAGAATTGGTATAATGCCATTTCCATGTGATAATGTCTCATTAGCATCGGAGATCTGGTAGGAGTGACCTCACGGTCGCGACCGGGAGGTCGCTCCTACCGAAGAGAGTAACATCCAACAAATAACAGTAGAATTCCTTAATGAGACAAGATTTATTAGAATTGGTATAATGCCATTTCCATGTGATAATGTCTCATTATCAGCGGAAATCTGGTAGGAGTGACCTCACGGTCGCGACCGGGAGGTCGCTCCTACCGAAGAGAGTAACATCCAACAAATAACAGTAGAATTCCTTAATGAGACAAGATTTATTAGAATTGGTATAATGCCATTTCCATGTGATAATGTCTCATTAGCATCGGAGATCTGGTAGGAGTGACCTCACGGTCGCGACCGGGAGGTCGCTCCTACCGAAGAGAGTAACATCCAACAAATAACAGTAGAATTCCTTAATGAGACAAGATTTATTAGAATTGGTATAATGCCATTTCCATGTGATAATGTCTCATTAGCATCGGAGATCTGGTAGGAGTGACCTCACGGTCGCGACCGGGAGGTCGCTCCTACCGAAGAGAGTAACATCCAACAAATAACAGTAGAATTCCTTAATGAGACAAGATTTATTAGAATTGGTATAATGCCATTTCCATGTGATAATGTCTCATTAGCATCGGAGATCTGGTAGGAGTGACCTCACGGTCGCGACCGGGAGGTCGCTCCTACCGAAGAGAGTAACATCCAACAAATAACAGTAGAATTCCTTAATGAGACAAGATTTATTAGAATTGGTATAATACCATTTCCATGTGATAATGTCTCATTAGCATCGGAGATCTGGTAGGAGTGACCTCACGGTCGCGACCGGGAGGTCGCTCCTACCGAAGAGAGTAACATCCAACAAGTAAACAGTAGAATTCCTTAATGAGACAAGATTTATTAGAATTACGAGTTGTGCTAAATAACTATATGTTAATCATTGTTTCACATAAACATGACGTTTTGCAGGTGTACTTCATAGTTTGAAACGATCTTCAGTCCCGTAGGGACGATATGTTTATAGAAAAACGTCATAGTACATCCTCTTTAGTCCCGTAGGGACGATATGTGTGCATTATAAACCTAATATATGTGATAACTATAAAAACAATTGGTTAACTGGCACAAGTCGTTAGAATTGGTATAAGTTCCTTGAATACAAAGTGGGTAGCTTATCAAAAATAGTTCCATACCAATGGAATGGTGATGATAGAGGTTTATGGACAGACGAAAATCATTGAAACGGAGGGACATGATGAAGAAAAAAGTTTTTAGAAATGCACTAACTGCCATTTTAAGTTTGGCAACACTTGCTTTTTGTATAACGAGTTGTGCGCAAAATACAGCTGATACAGTGACCGTTCCTACTGCGACATCTTCTAAGAATTGGCATCAGTGGCGCGGACCAAATAACGATGGTATCAGTTCTGAAACGGATGTACCAGTTCAGTGGACTCAGACTGAAAATGTTCTCTGGAGGCTTCCACTTCCAGGTGAAGCAGCTTCCACGCCCGTTGTGTGGGGAGAGAAAATCTTCCTAACATCCGCTGAAGAAAGTTCCCTCGTGCTCATGTGTATTAGCACGAAAGGGGAAACATTGTGGAAACGCACTATGGCACAAGGTAATCGCACTTCCCGCGGTGATGAAGTCAACTTCGCTGCACCGTCACCAACGACTGATGGTAAACATGTTTGGGCGTTTCTCGGGACAGGTGATCTCGCTTGTTATGATATTGAAGGAAATCCTATCTGGAAGACAAACCTTGAGGAACGTTACGGTCGCTTTAGACTCGGTTTTCTTATGTCAATGTCACCGATTCTATATAAAGATAAGCTATACCTTCAACTCATCCATAGCAACGCGTGGTTAGTGCTTGCACTGAACAAAATGACGGGTGAAGAGGTTTGGAAGCATGACCGCAAAAGTGATGCAAGGAGAGAATGTGAACACGCCTACACTTCCCCAATTCTTTACCGAGATGCAGAACGTGAATTTCTTGTTGTGCATGGTGCTGACTACGTAACAGCACATCACTTGAAAGATGGTACAGAAATTTGGCGATGTGGTGGCTTAAATCCACAGAATAACTATAATTCCTCGTTCCGTCTTGTTGCAACACCTGTGGCAACAGCGGGGCTTATTGTGGTGCCTTCTGCAAAGAATGGACCTGTTCTGGGTTTAGACCCGTCTGGAACTGGTGATATTACTGACACCAAATGGCAAATTTGGAAACTTGGTAGAGGCACGCCAGACGTACCTTCCCCACTTATCCATGATGGACTCGTTTATCTTTGCAGAGAAAACGGTGATCTTATCTGTATTGATGCCAAAACAGGTGAAGAACTTTATCGGAAGCGAACACACCGGCACAGACACCGTTCTTCACCTGTCTATGCTGATGGATACCTATATCTCACAGCTCGAGACGGTGTTGTCACCGTTGTTAAGGCAGGACGCGATTTTGAAATCGTGGCGACCAACTCAATAGGCGAAACTGTTGCGGCATCCCCGGTTATTGCAGATGGCACACTGTACTTGCGTAGTTATGACGCACTATACGCTATCGGACAGAAAAAGTAAAAGTGAAAAGTTACAAAGAACTCCCGGCTGATGCCGGTTCCAACATTGTGGGACAAGTCACAGCTCAAACCAACCGTGTGATTAAACGACTTGCTTCTGTCCAACGGACGGTCGCGATTATGAGTGGGAAAGGCGGGGTTGGTAAGAGTGCTGTTACTGCTAACATCGCTACTGCGCTGACTCTTGCCGGACAAACTGTCGGTATTGTTGACGCTGACATCAACGGTCCAACGATTGCAAAGATGATGGGTGTGCGCAACGCGACGGTTGAATATGCAGCTACCGGTGTCAAACCAGCAACTACCAAACTCGGCACGAAAGTCATCTCAATGGATCTGCTGCTAACTGAAGATGATGCACCTGTGTTATGGAACGCACACTCGCAAAAAGATGCTTTCACATGGCGTGCTTCAATGGAGGTTAGCGCACTACGAGAGTTTATCGGTGATACTGAATGGGGAGAATTGGACTATCTTTTGCTGGACCTGCCACCCGGTTCTGATCGCCTACCGAATGTGGTTGAACTTATCCCGAATTTGGGTGGTGTGATCGTAGTGACAATTCCCTCTGAAGTCTCACATCTGATTGTCAAAAAATCTGTAACAATGGCAAGGGATATCCTCAAAGTGCCGATTATCGGGGTTGTTGAAAATATGGCGTTCTATGTGTGCAAACACTGTGGTGAACACGAACAACTTTTCTCCGTTGAAGACACACCCAATAACGCATTCCAATTAACAACTCTCGGTAAAATTCCTTTTGATCCAAAATTATCACGTTGTAACGACAACGGCACTCCTTATCTGAATGAATATCCCAATTCCTCTGCAAGTAAAGCCATAAGAGAGGTAGCACAAAAGATACAAGAATTCTTTTAGACAGGACTTACGCAGTTTTCATGATTTGATGAAGAATTATGACGAAAATGGTGTAATTTTCAGCATTTTTTCGGTTTCCAGCGCGCTTACAAAGCACGCCTACCGTTGAGTGCGTAAGTCCTGAAGACATAACATGAGACACCTGTCCACGAAAATATGGAGATTGAACAATGAAATTCTTATGTATAGACTGCGACACTGCAATGAAGTTTAAGGACGTAACCCGTCCTGAACAGGGGTCTGTTACCGCAGTTTTTGAATGTCCCGAATGTTTTACTGAGATAGCCATGTTTCTAAACCCATCGGAAACGCAGATGCTAAAATCCTTGGACCTGAAACTTGGCGGCAACAACGCAACAGCACAACCGATGCAAATGGTGCGGTCACAATTAGAGACTGGGAAGCAGGATTTAATGTCAGACAACGTCATAGGAATTGACACTGGAGATACCGCGGAAGGTGGAAAATGTCCCTTTACCTCAGTCATCTCAGACGCTTTTGAGGAAACATCCGAACCTGCTGAACCAGATGGTCTTAAATGGACACCAGAAGCATTGGAACGTCTGGAACGTATCCCAAGTTTTGTGCGTCCGATGGCAAAAATGGGTATTGAGAGTTTTGCTAAAGAGAACGGTCACGCCGAAATCACTGCTGAAGTAATGGATGCTGCACGTGGAAACTTCCCTGCACAGTTCTAAATCCTTCTGGACCTACGCATATTTCTTGATTTAATCAAGAAATATGATGTAAACGATGTAAATATCAGCATTTCTATAAGTTTCCAGCGCGCTTACAAAGCACGCCTACCGTTTTTGCGTAAGTCCTGTCCTTAAAACACTTGAAGCCCTTACAATTTTAGACTATAATTTATAGATAAAATGGAAAGAATAAAATCAGAACCTTAGTTCGCGCATCTTATACTAAAGGAGAACATTATGGATACTGACATTAAAAAATACAAGATCCCTTTTGTCCCAACAGATGCACTTTATCCTGAAGAGGATGGAAAACCGATGGCAGCAAGCGACTTTCATAGGCGTCAGTTATTTTGGACATTAGAAGCGCTTGAAGCACATTTCTCACATGACCCATCGGTCTATATCTCTGGTGATATTTTGATGTATTACGTGCAAGGTGTTCCCAATAAGTCTATATCACCAGATGTTCTTGTCTCCTTCGGCATAGGAATGAAACTACGTCGAACATATTTGGTTTGGGAAGAGGGGAAAGTGCCAGATTTCGTGATGGAGTTCAGTAGCAAAAGCACGTATAGGAATGACTTGACAGACAAGATGGATGTTTACACATCCCTTGGAATTCAGAACTATTTCTTATATGATGCAGAGGGAATGTATTTGCCAACACAACTGATGGGGTTTGAGTTAATTGATGGTGCCTATGAAGAAGTTCAACCAGGTGAGAACGGAGGTATACATGCTTCTTCTCTGGGTTTAGATTTTCGGATAAAGGATAAGGAAATAGCAATTTTTGATCCTGTTGCAAATGACTGGGTGCGAACATGCACGGAAACTGAGGCGATACGTGCTGATAGTGCCGAGGCGCGCGCAATACAAGAGGCAAACGCACGGCAGAAAGCGGAAGCGGAAAACGCACAACTCCGAGAAGAGATCGCACGTTTACAAGCACGCACGTAATGTCATATAATTGTTGGTAAATAAATGGATACTGCACATGGAACTCCCTGAACAATCATAACGGCAGGGTTATTCAGTTTTCAATATTATTGATAATATTTTGCTATGCCGTTAATTTTATGTGATACCATCTTGTCCATGTTTTAGTTCCGTAGGGACTAAAGAACGATGTTCATGTTTCAACAATCTAAAATTGATGTATAAAGTTCGGTTAGGAAACCGAATCTGGGTATTAACTTTCAGTAAATCTCAATAACAGAAAACTCTTAAAACTGAATAACCCTGTCATAACGGTGCTTACTATGGCGATTTAAAACAATGCGAACGTTTGTAGAACTTCTTATTCGATATATCCATCTTATCGCAGCAATAGCCTGGTTTGGAGGTGTGTTTTTCACAACTTTGGTTGCTATGCCGATTTATCGGAAAGACCTACCAGCACAAGATTTGCTGGAGATACACAATCGTTTTCGACACTGGATACGATTGATGATAAATATGCTTCTTCTCACAGGTGGAATTGTCATCTTTATTGTTGCGTGGAATAACAAAATGCAATTAGAGTCTAAGTATATGATATATTCTTTCGTAAAGTTAGCAGCATTTGGATTGATGGCACTTTTTTGGGGACTGTTCAGTTCACTGTATCGCAAACACCTTGAGGCATCAGAATCGGATAGTAAAGTTGATGTTCCTCGTCATATCAATGTTTTCGGACATTTAACACTTTTTTCAGGACTAATTGTTTTCGCGCTTGCGTTGCTATTGAAACAAATAAATGGATAATACAAAAGTTCAAGCAGTCTCATGGAATATCACCAGATTGTGCAATCTGAAATGCACACACTGCTATCTTCCTGCGGGTTTTGTTGACACAGACGAGTTCCCACAAGGTTTTGTTAGGGATACAGAGTTGACACAATCCCAATGTTTTCGTGTCATTGATGAGATAGCAGAAATCAACCCGCATATTTTGCTGATCCTCACGGGTGGTGAACCCTTGTTGCGTCCGGATATTCTGGAGATTTCAAAATACGCGTCGGATACAGGATTTCTGGTTGTGATGGGAACAAACGGTGTTCTACTCAACGATGATGTGGTTGAGAAGATGCGACAGCACGGTGTGACGGGTGCGGGTATAAGCCTTGATTCTATCCAACCCCAAAACCACGATCAGTTTCGGGGTATGGAAGGTGCATGGAAAGCAACAATGAACGGCATTGATGCACTAAAACGCGCACAACTTGATTTCCTTGTCCAGACCTCTGTGACGCAGTGGAACTATGACGAAATCCCGGAGATTGTTGAATATGCATATCAGTTAGGTGCCAAGGTGCTAAACCTCTATTTTCTGGTGCGAACAGGAAGGGGTAAGACGGTAATGGACATCACCCCCACACAATATGAGAAGATGCTTGAAACTATGTTCAATCTACAGGCAAAATATAGCGGTAAGATGCTCATAGCAGCGAAATGTGCTCCCCATTATAAGCGCGTTATCTATGAGCAGCAGTCCGATTCTGCATTTCTGCAAGGTTATCCGAGTGGCACGTGTCCTTGCGGTATCTATTATTGTCGCATCAGTCCGGAGGGTGAACTGACACCGTGTCCGTATCTACCTGTCAGTGTCGGCAATCTCAAAGACGAGAGTTTTGTTAAACTTTGGAATGAATCAGAAACTTTTGATGAGTTACGAAATCGAGATATGCTGCAAGGCAAATGTGGTGCATGTGAATTCAGAGAAGTCTGTGGTGGTTGTCGTGCGCGTGCTTATGCCACGACTGGTAACTATCTCGCAGCAGACGAGTCTTGTGAATATCAACCGGGACAGCACGGACCACAGCCTGTCCAACTTGAGAAACGGACAGCATTTGCATCAGAACCAGATTACGATTTATTGTGGAATGATGCTGCAGAGCAGAGGCTGAAAAAAGTTCCCTCATTTGCACGGGGAATGGTTGTCAAAAGCGTTGAAAAATACGCTCGTGAACATGGACATCGCGAAATAACTCCTGAACTCATGAAAGCGGTTAAAGAGCGGTTTGATAAAACAGGTATTCCTTCCTTTAGGCCGCGACGTTAGTTCAATCTTTCTAATATCTTAACAATAGGACTTACGCAGTTTTCATGCTTTAGTCAAGAATTACGACGAAAATGATGTTATTTTCAGCATTTTTTAGGTTTCCAGCGCGCTTACAAAGCACGCCTACCGTTCGGTGCGTAAGTCCTGAACAATAAAGGATATCATGCTAACAACAAAACAAGTTGAATTTTTTCAAGAAAATGGATACCTAATTCTTGAAAAACTTATCGATTCAGAGATAATTGATGTTTGGCGGGAACAGATCTGGACACATTTCAAATCCAGTTTGGAGACACCCGAGACGTGGCCAGATGAATATGTCGTGCAGAACTTTGGCTTTTCCCCAAACTTCGGACAATTGTCTGTGATGCAAGAAATTGTTGAGCAGTTAGGGGGTGGTCAGTTTTCTGGTGGAGGTGGCGCACCACTTGTGAGATGGCCTAAACCTGATGCCGAATGGAAAATGCCAAATAGTGGACACATTGACGCTTATGGTCCTGGAGGATGGAGTCCGTTTTTGATGGGGGCAACAACATATCTCTACGATGTTGAACCAGGTGGTGGCGCATTCGTTTTCTGGCCGAAGAGTCATAAGTCAACACATAAATACTTTTTGAAACACCCAGAACAGGTAGATGGAAGTTTTACAAAAATTGATGGATGGGGATGGCATGTATTTTCAGATCTATCCCCAGAGGGACCCAGAGAATTTATTGCATCTGCGGGAGATGTAGTTCTATGGCACGCCTATTTATGTCATACAGGTTCAGGAAATATAAGGAATAGTCCGCGAATTGGATTATTTGCACGTTACCATCACAAACGACGTGAAGAAATCAGATACGAAATTCCAGAAGACCTATGGAAATATTGGAAAATATAAGGAGGAAACATGAGCGAACAAAATAAAGTTGAAGAACGGTTGACGAGTGTTGAAGACCGTATGGAACGTTTGGAAAACCTGTTAACAAGTATCAATGATAAGTTGGAACAGACTCCACAAGCCAATGTTGCGGAAACTGAAAACACAGAAAAGTTTCAACAATGGGTGACTGACTATGTGTCAATGCGGTTGCAGCAACTTGTGCCTGAGACATGTGATCATCCTGCAGAAGCTGCAGTTCATGACGGTCCCTTCCTTGACAATACAAACGTGCCTTGCACGGAAGAGGTTGTGCATCGTGTGAAACGTATTCCGATACCATTTGTACGGGAGATGGTGGTTCAGCGTGTGGCAGAGAATGCACGTTCATCAGAGATTGAGCGCGTAGATATTGAGTTCTTTGAACAAGCGGCAACGTTTTGACAATGTAAAGCCACAGAGGAGTTCCCTCTGCCGAATTTTGATTGGAAGGACTTCTTGAAGGCTCCTGGCTTATAATGTGATATAATTGGTAGGTGCGCTGATTAAAGGTGCGCTGTTAATCGCAAACTCAACTATAATTACAGGCATGGAGGTAAGTTATGTCATCTCTTGCTGTTCAAACAATCTATACACCAGAAGAATATCTTATATTAGAACGAAAGGGGACGCTCAAAAGTGAATTTCTTAACGGTGATATCTTCGCAATATCAGGTGCTACTCTTGCACATACGCTCATCACGGTGGATATAACTACCGAACTAAACATCCAATTAAGAGGCAAAGATTGTAAAGTCGTTAGTAATGATTTGCGTGTAAAGACTGTTCAATTAGTTTCTTATCTCTACCCAGATGTTGTCGTTTTCTGTGGTGAACCAAAATTTGAGGATGAGACCTTTGATACACTTCTCAACCCAGTTGTTATCATAGAAGTGCTTTCACCATCAACCGAAGTATATGACAGAACTGAGAAGTTTGAATACTATAAACAGATCACCACATTACAAGAATATATCCTCGTTTCACAAGACAAGGTTAAAGTTGAACACCATCGTCTTCAAGAAAATCAGTGGAAAATAAAAGAACATCAGGCACTTCAGGATACATTTACACTTTCCTCCATAGGTTGCAAACTTACATTAAGCGATGTTTATAGACGCGTTGATTTTGATTAACAGTTCGTATGCTATTTGATAAGGACAAACCATGGATTGGGTTTTCAACACGTTCTCTGAATACCTTGAGAACGACTTCAAAAAGCGAATAGGCAAACCGAATCCTACTGTTGCTGACCTGTGGGATGCTTTTCAAGTGCTTTTCCCTGCTACTTCCGCGCAGCTATTGGTGCAGGAACCCGTTGGCAACACTGTGCGTTTCAAACCGCTTGCCTTCTATTATGCTGACGAAATGGGTCCGTTGATTGATGCCCCTTTGGATTATCTCAAACAGCACTTTGGCGGAGGGAAGTTCAAAATCAACTTCTATCACGGCATGCAGTTTATCGCAACAATAAATTTCAAACCAGAAGGTCCTGAAATTTGGCGAGATTTACCAGAATTGGAGGCAATAGGTCCCTCATGAAACAACAGGAGTTTGGGAAATGCCCTAAGTGTGGTAATGCAAATATCCAGCAAATAGACGCAAACTCGTGGTTTTGTTTGGATTGCGATTGGGACAATCTCTCGGCAATTGTCAATGGGAATGACGAATTGCTCGCGTCTCTACGATATGGTGATATCCATTCTCGACGTATTGCAGCGCAATCATTGATAAACATAGGCAATGATGAGCGGCATCTTGCGTCTCCATCAGATACAGATGCACTGCTGGAAGCATTGGACGATGAGGATGCTGATGTCCGATACTTTGTTGCTGTTGCACTTGGCAAATTAGCAGCTAAACTTAGTCTCAACAAACTCAAGCAGCTTGCACAGAACGACACATCAGCACTCGTGCGTCAAGGGGCACAAACAGCAATTGAACAGATAGAATCCCTTTCGGACTAAGGAGATGGCTAAATGGAAAAAGTTAAAATCGGTTATATTGGATGCGGTTTTATGGCGCAGAAGGTGCATATCCCGAATTTCGCGAGTATTCCTGAATGTGAGATCATTGGACTTGCTGAAGTGCGTTCTGAACTCGGTGCTAAAGTGCAAAAGCGGTTTGGCATACCTCATCTGTACAAGGACCATCACGAACTGGCAGCAAACACCGATATTGAAGCGGTGGCGGTATCTGCCGATTTTGCGTTACAAGGCGAAATTGCGAAAGACCTACTGCGTGCTGGTAAACACGTCTTTATGGAAAAACCGATGGCTGTTTCTGTTGAACAAGCGCAAGCGATGGTAGATGCATCCCGAGAATCTGGTAAAAAGTTGATGGTCGGCTACATGAAACGCTACGATGCTGGCAATGCGATCGTCAAGCAGAAGATCACACAATTCCGAGAAACTGGTGAACTTGGTCGTATTACGTATGCACGAAATCACGGTTTCGGTGGTGATTGGATATGCGGTCTTGACACACCGATGGACGGTACAGATGAACCGAAACCGAGCGCACCGCAGAAATTCCCCGGATGGCTTCCAGAACAGTGGCAAGGCAAATACATCGGATACCTTCAGCAGTATACGCATAATATCAATCTCATGCGCTGGTTTCTTGATGCTGGTGATAACGTTACCGTGAAAGCAGTTGATTTGAACGAAAACGGTTACACAGGGGTTGTCATTTTTGATATGAACGGCACGCGCGTGACACTGGAAACTGGACATGTTTCGCATTACCGTTGGGATGAGCATTCGCAGATTTACTTTCAGCATGGTTGGATTCACACTTGGGCGCCACCGCTGTTGCTGAAGAACACCCCTGCAGAGGTAGAGATTTACCGTGCTGGTGAAGAACAGGAGATTACACGACCGATTCCAAGACCTTCATGGACATGGGCATATCACCGCGAAGCGGAATACTTTATTAAGAACCTACATAATCCCGAACCCTTCCGTTCCTCCGCTGAAGATACACTCACGGATGTTCGCCTTTTTGAAGATATATACCGCATCTTTGTCGCACAACAAGAAAACTAAATATTGTTCTGTATACGTAAAAACGTTGCTATTCCACTTTACACTTCTGAATTCATGAAGAATCAATATACTAATTTCTACCAAATTATCGTGATTTGTATTGTTTTTAGTGCCGAGACCGCGGGTGGGAACAGAGGCCCATCCTATTGGTGTAAACTTAAGAGAAAAATGTTGTCTTTTCTCTTGTGGGAGTGAATCAACGCCAAATGCGCGTATGGCATTTGTCGGGTTTGTAACCCCGATTATACAGGAATCAAATTGCCAAATCGGGGTTGAAAACCCCTCCCACAAGAAAGTTGCTCCTTAAGTTTACACCAATACGGGCACAGAGACCCACCCCTAAGATTTAGGTTAATTTGGCATTACTCCATCGGTTCTTCAGAAGAAGTAACATCCCACAAAAGTACTGTACCATCCGCACTCCCACTTGCAAGCATACTCCCATCAGGACTGAACTTTACACTTGTGACCGCAGAGGTATGTCCAGTTAATGTTCGTATAAGTTTGCTGTTGGTTGCATCCCACACTTGAACTTTTGATCCGACACCACTTGCAAGCATACTCCCATCTTGATTAAATGCTAAACTTCTGTTCCAATCATTCTCCCCAGTTAATGTAGTGATGTGTGCACCTGTGTCAGCATTCCACAATTGTATGTTCCAGTTATCACTTCCAGTTGCCAACATCTCCCCATCAGGACTAAATACTACACAAAAAACACATACAGAATGCCTTATGCGCCATGGTTTTCGTTGTCCTGAATTGACATCCCACACATAGATGTTTCCGTTAAGACTTCCACTTGCGAGTGTTTGTCCATCAGGACTAAATGATACACCTCTCACCCGATCTGTATGTCCTTTCAAGGTTATAGTCTGTATACCAGTGGTAACATTCCACAAACGTATGGTATTGTCCTGATGCTCACTCGCGAGTGTACGTCCATCCGGACTGAATGCGACGACGCTAAGGACTGATTCTGTATGATCAGTGAGTGTCTGTTTCCGCTTACCAGTTTCAGCATCCCATAAGAGAATGGTTTTCTTATCTGAGTTGGCGATAGTGCGACCATCTGGACTAAACACAACAGGATAGTCAGAGAATCTCAGATTCCGCTGCTTGCCGTTTTCAACATTCCATGCACGGATGTCATAGCTTTCCCAGACACAAGCAATTGTTTGAGCATCTGGACTGAACGCTACTCTATTTATATTGAGCATATGTCCAGTGATTGTTCCTTTATGCGTGCCAGTGTGAAAATCCCAGAAACGAATAGTCTGATCAAAACCTGCACTCGCAAGTGTGCGACCATCTGGACTAAATGCTAAGCTATCAACACTGTTTGTATGTCCAGTGAGTGTCAATCTTCGTGTAACAGTTGAAATATCCCATAGATGGATTCTGTCGCTACTGTCACTTGCAAGCGTTTGTCCGTCCGAACTGAAAACAACGCTATCGACCCAAGTTGCATGTTCCTTTAAGGTTACAAAATGTTCGCCTGTGTCAACGAGCCATAAGCGTACGGTATTGTCCTTACCTCCACTTGCGAGTATGTTGTTCCCATCTGGTCTAAACGCAACGCTTAACACCGATCCTGTATGTCCAGAGAGTGTCAACTTATTTGTTCCGGTAACAGTATCCCATAGACGGACAGTATTGTCCTCACTTCCACTTGCGAGTATTTTTCCATCTGGACTAAACGATATACATGTAACCGAATCTATGTGTCCAAAGAGCGTGTGTACCAGAGCACTGGTTTCAACATCCCAAAGAAGGATTGTGGTTTCGTATCTACTTGCGCTCGCAAGTGTCTGTCCATCCGGACTGAATACTACACTGCTAACAATATTCTCATGCCCAGTGAGTATCTGCTTCAGTTCACCGGTGGAAGGATCCCATAGGCGGATTGTTTTATCTCCACTTGCACTTGCGAGTGTTTGTCCATCAGGACTAAATGCGATACTGTAGACGGTGTCCGTATGTCCAGTAAGTAAAGATATTTCTTTATAGGATGTGGTATCATAAAGCCAAATACCGATAGCACTTGCTACTGCTAATCTTGTTCCATCTGGAGAATACGCTATGTTTCCGGTGATCTGGCCTTTCCCATAACGTGCTATTGCACCTTCGGGTAAACCCCAACGTATATATTCTTGTTGAGCAATAGTGGTTGATTGAAATAAAATGGAAACAAGTAATAGTATTAAAAGAATCGTGATGCATGTTTTTATCATAATATCAGAGATTCTACTTTATTCGTGTATGTGTTCAATCAGATACCAATTCAAATTATTTTTAAACCATTCTTCCGTAGGTCGAGTAGAGGAACGAAACCCGAGATGATAGCCACAATCAAAACATGTGGGATTTCGTTCCTCTACCTATAGGTGTCAACTTAAGAAAATATTGTTTGCATTTTCTCTTGTAGGAGGGGTTTTCAACCCCGATTTGAGCGGAAATGCACTAAAATATCGGGGTTGAAAACCCCTCCCACAAGAAGTTAAAATCCTTAAGTTGACACCTATAGGGGTTTCGTTCCTCTACCCGACCTACAGAGGCATTCAATTAGACGTAAACTCTGATTGTCCGAACACATACCAATTGGTATGTGTCAAAAATTGGCTTTTAATCCAGCGGTTTTTCAAAACTTATTTTTAGTCCTTGATCGCGGAGCGTCTTTTGGATTACTGCTGCGGTTTTCTCAATAGAATCCATCTGAGCCACCGTGGTGTGAAACTGTTTGACGAAATCTGCCTGCTGGGGAGGCGTGAGTGCGTTGAGACGTTCGACATTAGGTTTGACGACAGTTTTCTTGTTCAGGGTAAGTCTGTTGTCGTTTTCAAGTTCAAAGAGGAGACGAACAAGCCCGCTGTGGTCTTTTATTTCACATTTGTGTTCTGTGCATTTGAGATATTTTTTCGGTCGCGTACACAATGGGTTATCACAGGTGAGTATTGTGCTGTGCTGGGGCTCACATGGGAAGAATGGTTTATAGCATCCCTCCATGTCCATCCCATCGCCACAGAATACGTTTTTGCCCGCGCATGTGGGGTCTCCACATTTTGGGCAGGTATCAATCTCCGCAAGAGAACTTTTCAGTTTGAAGTCTTTTATAAAAAATGTTGTTGATGTATCTGCAAGGGTGTCCCCCCATTCCGCTGCGGTGATGTCTCTCATAGCGGATACCATCTGTTTAGGATTTTGATTGATGCCTAAACCCAAATTTGGATTTTTCTCTATTTTTAGGTATGTGAGAATTGCTGGAATAATCGGATACTGTTGGAGGAACGTCTCGGGATAACGCGTGTGAAAATCTACGAGTGTCGGAAATGAAGAACATATTTCTTTTAGTATCTTTCGGGTTTCTATTTTGAGGCTTTGTAACAGACGGCGGGTCTCTACTGAAACGACGTCACAGAATTCTTGAAGATTAGACCGTTTTCGGGGATAGACGCCGCATGTTTTTTCGCCGGGGGTCCGGACGTGTTCCAAACATAAAGCATGTTTCTCTCCACAAACTTTACAGGTGTTTTCCCCGCTATAATGATTGATGTATCCCTTATCACAGTGAGAGATAACCTGATGGCACCTTGAACATATCACTTGAAATTTTGGCGTGCATTTTTTATCTCCGCATTTGGGGCAGGCTTCAATATCGCTTTCTGTAAAATGGAGTCCGAGTTGGTCTATTAAAGCCGAGGCCAAGGCTTGTTGTGAAACACTTGTCCCATTTTGTAACGCACCGGATCGGGGAATGATGTTATTTCCGTTAACGCGTTGCGGAATAAAATCGAATGCGATCTCTGTGATATACCGGAGTAGGTCCTTCTGTTCGTTTTCTGGCAGGTTTGCAATCGGTTTTCGAAGTTTGAGAAACGGTGTAACATCATCCAATCGTGCAATTTTCCTGACGGTCAAGATAATGGGTATACTTGGATAATGATCAAGCAGTTCTAAAGGGGTTTTTACTCCAAAATCGGCGAGGGTCGGATAGGGGTCTGTCCCTTTCTCAAGCTTTTCCTTGTATTGATTTTCAAGGGTTCTGATAGGGTCAATCTGTATCTGCATCTCAAGGTTCATTTTAGGAATCCTCCTTTTGTTATTTGACAAGGGCTCAGAGGTTGAGTTTATCCAAAAGTTCTGCGGTCAGCTCGTTGGCAGCTTCATCTCCTTGGGTTTTAGAAATATGTTCGTCTATCTCTATGATGTATGCCAGTTGCAGCTCTGTCGGGAGTTCTGAAAGCAGTTAGATAACTCGCTCTTTAAACTCACCCCACATCTGGTCAAGCCGTTCATCGAGTGCGTCAAGTGCAGCTTGGGTTGGGTAGCGATAGCGTATCTCATAAATACGATTCATTTTCAAATTCACAGGTTCACGTGTTGAGTAAATCGGGGTTAGAAACCCCTCCTACCATTTATGAGATAGGTTGTATTGTATAGAAACTCCATTAGAGCATATGTATTTTTACATGTATTTACAAGGATGTCAAATTAATTCGGGTGTGTAAAGTTTTTGCACAAACATCCCACTCTCCATTGTAGGCGAAATCAAGAAATCAAGAAATCAACGGTATGAATGCCTTTTGGCATTCCCCGGGTATGAATGCCTTTTAGGCATTCCCCGGGTCTCTGTGCCCCGCCGCAACTGATTAAATGAGAGATTGCGGACACAGAGACCTAATGAATTTTGACGTTCAAGTTGTGTATTCGTATAGGCGTGGTTTCCACACATGATCTACGCGAACTCAAAAACAAAACGGGTTGGGGAACCCAACCCCTACGAATACAACTACCGATTTTGATTGTCAAACTTCATTAGGTGTCAATATAAAGAAATATTGTTAATATTAACCATATTCTTCAGTCCCGTAGGGACGCAATGTTTATAGAAATACATATCCTCACGTCTTTTTTAGTCCCGTAGGGACGATATGTTTAACCTTTTATGTCGTTCCTACGGAACTCAAGAGAGGGGTGATAACGTCTTTCTATAAACATTGCGTCCCTACGGGACTAAAGAGAACAAAAGTTTGTACCATTTTCATATGATAATGTCTCAATAGTAGCGGAAATCTGGTAGGAGCGAACTCACGGTCGCGACCGGGAGGTCGCTCCTACCGAAGAGAGTAACCCCCTGCCAGTAAACAGTAGAATTCCATTTTCATGTGATAATGTCTCATTAGCAGCGGAAATCTGGTAGGAGCGAACTCACGGTCGCGACCGGGAGGTCGCTCCTACCGAAGAGAGTAACCCCCTGCCAGTAAACAGTAGAATTCCATTTTCATATGATAATGTCTCATTAGCAGCGGAAATCTGGTAGGAGCGAACTCACGGTCGCGACCGGGAGGTCGCTCCTACCGAAGAGAGTAACCCCCTGCCAGTAAAAAGTAGAATTCCATTTTCATATGATAATGTCTCATTAGCAGCGGAAATCTGATACGAGCGACATCACGGTCGCGACCGGGAGGTCGCTCCTACCGAAGAGAGTAACCCCCTGCCAGTAAAAAGTAGAATTCCATTTTCATATGATAATGTCTCATTAGCAGCGGAAATCTGATACGAGCGACATCACGGTCGCGACCGGGAGGTCGCTCCTACCGAAGAGAGTAACCCCCTGCCAGTAAACAGTAGAATTCCATTTTCATATGATAATGTCTCATTAGCAGCGGAAATCTGGTAGGAGCGACATCACGGTCGCGACCGGGAGGTCGCTCCTACCGAAGAGAGTAACCCCCTGCCAGTAAACAGTAGAATTCCATTTTCATATGATAATGTCTCATTAGCAGCGGAAATCTGGTAGGAGCGACATCACGGTCGCGACCGGGAGGTCGCTCCTACCGAAGAGAGTAACCCCCTGCCAGTAAACAGTAGAATTCCTTAATGAGACAAGATTTATTTGAATTGGTATTAGAACCTCTGTGCAAAAACTTTACACACCCAAACCATTTAATATTTATGAGATACGCTCTAGTAAAAAAACTTTACACATACATTTATTAACAGGACTTACGCAGTTTTCATGATTTAATCAAGAATTGTGATGAAAATGATGTAATTTTCAACATTATTTGTGCTTCCAGCGCGCTTACAAAGCACGCCTACCGTTGGGTGCGTAAGTCCTGATTAACTGAAATATCCGATTTTAGCGAAACACTGTTAGTTTCTTACGAAATTCACTGTATGCCAATCCAGAACATCATTTTCGTAGTAAAATCTCTGTCTTATTTATGTCAATAGCATGTTCGTAATGTTCTTCCAAGTACTCTGCAATTAGAGGATGTCGTTCTTCTACGGGAATACCGTCCACATTATCAAACCAACCCCCAGTTTTGAAGATGACCAACCGCGTCTGGTCGCGCTCAAGTGCAGAAATCACCTCCTGCTGCATGCTCGGTGTTGATGCATACGAGACCATGTGAAAACGGGTGACACTGGGTCTATTTGCGAAAAAGTAATATGCTCCCTGACTTGTAAAGTCAAATATCTTTTCCTCTGGTTCTGTGTTTTTCTGAATGTAAGCCACTACCTCCTGTATCTGTGCGACTTGTTCGTCAGGAATGTCCACTTTTCCTGCACGTTCCAATTCCTCAGCTGCTGTTCTTTGTGTAAACTGGTTTGACCACATCCGGTTCCACTTGCTGCTAAAGCCTTTTAATGGGTGATGTACTGCACTTGCGTACCAAAAAACCAGGACAGTCGGAATTAGTATCCAAGCAGCGTTCAACACACGTAGCCGATGTTCTCTGTCTGTCAAGACTGATAGATGATGACGCGAACCTTCCTCTGCTCCTCTATAAAATAGTTTGTTGAGCAATCCTGATATTCCGATGTCTAATGGGAACAGACAGAGTAACCATAGAAACGTTGAACCATACTTTAAATGTCCGATGTCGGATCTGCCAAGTGCAGTGCGGAAAAATGCTATACCCCCGAGTAGCAAAAGCAGGAGTTTCATCGCATCGTCCGGAGAAATATTCGTTCTGCAAAGTTTGCGGTATGTCAGGTATGATGCAGTAAAGATGAAAACACAAATTGGAAGATACCATCGAAATCTTTCGCTCAGGAAAAACGCTTGCCATCCGCTGTCAGAGAAAATAGAGAGGGTGTCAGATAGCAATGGAAACTTTATTCCCCAAGTAGCAAGCTGATATTTGCATTGTATATAAGAGTTCCAGATAGCATCATCTAAAGCACCGTGTGACAGAAAATAGAGTGCTATAGGAAGAAATCCTAACAGTAGACCACCACAATAAGCGATTAGCGGTAGTGGTCGGAGGTGCAATTGTATCCGTCGTTGTAGGCAATAAATTGTGAGAAATAGTCCTATTGCTCCGAGTGTGTATAAACCGACTTCTGTGCTGTACCAGAATGCCAAACTTGTCAAAACACCAGCGAGAATGAGTTTCCATCCAAGTCTGATTAGGTGCATTAGCCAAGTTGGTTTTTCAGTAAAATTGCGTTGCCAAGGCATAAAAAGTCCTTTCTCGCGATGGTAGGTAAGATAACTTGCAACGCATGCAAAACTGAGTAAACCGAGGCTGTGGCGGGGAGAGACCGAAAAGTTGGCACCAGAACAGATAAGGAAGCATAAGAAGGCAGTGATAAACCGTCCCCGAAAGACCTGCAATCCGAGTATATAGAGTGCAACATAACCGAGTGGACCTAAAACATCCTCCATCGTGCGGACTCCCATCAGAGTCGGTCCAAAGAACTTACTGCCGAACCAAGCCAAATATGCGTTTTGAAATAGTCCATGTTGGACATAAATATCACGGAATACAACACCTCCATGAAGCATCTCATTGAGAGGCGCAAGCCGTTCACCTTCATGGAACATATCAATACCCCCATCAATACTGCCGCTATACATCAGCAAGTAGATAAAGACAGGTATGAGGAAGTATTCACACACACGCCGGAACAAACGCATTCCTTTTGGCATTGTGGGTGTTTCAATTTGTGGAGAAATTGGTTCTGATGAGACGGTATCAGAAATCCCCAAAATGGGTTGAAACTTGATGCAGAATAGGACAATTTTGAATAAGAGGGTTAATCCAATTGGAAGTAATAGTCCAAGCAATTTAGCTTGCTCAAAGTTCAATAACTGTAACCAAGACAACCATAATGGAACAGAAGCGATAGCATTTAGTTTTAGGACACGGTCTATTGGTCGCTTTGTTTTGATGGCTGCCCATTGTGAATAGGTATGCCATGCGAACCAGTACAGCCAAATAACGATGGGGATTCCGATAAGTGCAAGCAGGTAGTAGAAGAATTCTTGTTGTTTGGGATACTGTTTAACGCTAATCCAACCGACTACCTGCGAAGTGTCATGGAAGCCAAATTCGAGATGTTTCTGGAGTGCAATTCCTATTCCTATTGCAAGGGAAACTGCTGAAATTGTGACGAGACGTACATAAGGTCGGAGGTGGACACTGAAACTTATGTTAAGGTCTGGTAGCAATTTTTGGATGGAACGGAACCGTCGTGTTTGCAGGGTGAACATCAATTTTGATTACGAGGCAGTTAGTGGCCTGGTCGGTGCACCAATTTCTATTCAATCAGGACTTACGCATTTCCCTTGATAAGGGGGTTAATAAATCGTTATTTCAGTGATTTAACTCCCTAAGTCCCCTTATCAGGGGGACTTTAAGAAGAAATGCGTAAGTCCTGTCAATTATAACATATCGGGACGAAAGCGGTCTTTTACGTTTAACTGTCTAAAACAAGAGACAAAGCCAATACCGAAAAAAAGCACACAAACTTTGCCCAATTTTAGAATCTACAATCGGTTATTTCTCAACGATCACCGTTCGAGAAGAGAGTGTAACAACACCCGCAATCACGTTGATTATAAAATCGACTGGTGTGATTGCAGTCATGATTTCATAGTCGTTTGTTTGTCCTGCCATTGTATTGGTGTCGACGTTGTTAATTGGGACTATACCCCACAAGATGTACCATTGACGCGCTGCTGTTATATCATTACCTTGTGCCCCATTCCCGACTTTGTGGATGTGTGTAGCACAACCGATAACAAACAGGATTCCTACAATAAGTAGGACTGCAGAAACTTTTGTAAACATAATTTCTCCTTTCGGTAACAGGCTTTCAAAGCCCTAACTACTGACTGTTATTGATTAGATTAATAGACCCAATTGATGATTCAATGGCTTTCAATTCTATTTTATAGACATCTTTGGGAATGTGATAATCCACCTGAAAAACTAGTGTTTCGGGGGCATCACATATCAATTTGATGAGGACAAAATCGGCAGCAATAATCATCAATTGGTGGATGCGAAAAACATCTTTCATAAAAATAGTTTGCTCAACCGCAGCGTTTGGAAAACGTTCCCGGTAAGCAGTTGTAAGAGTTAAAAAAAAAGTTTCGTCTGGTGCAATGCCTATACCATCTAATTTGGACACGGCGCACATTGCACGCGAATCTTCATTTAAAAATATCAAACGTGGATTTAACTTTATGTCCCCTATAAGTTGGGCATCCAATCTATTGATGACTTCTGCAAACATTGAATTGTCAATCGTTTTCCAATTTTTCGGTGGTGCTATCTTGATCTTGAGCAGTGTGTCTGTTAACGCAGGCTCAAGTAAGGTTGCATCAACATTAAAAACGAGTGTTTCGTAAGGTTGTTTTTTGGCGTTAGGTGAATCACACCCAACGAAACTACTGATTATAATAGCACACAAAAAAAATTGGATTACTCTCAGTTTATCTTTCAATATCCGCTCCCATAATGGTAGGACTTAAAGTCAAATTCGTTGTTTTCGGAACGATGTATAGAGACACTTCTTATTTTACTGATTTCTATTTTAAAATCAAGAAAAAAGTCACTTTTAGACAGAAAGTCCACTTACTAATTTTAAACAACACTCTTATTGAATAACGTTACCTTCATTGAACAACGTCACCTTCAACGGGTTCTACTTGTACTTTGATATTTTTCAGGTAATCGATGGCGCGTTCAATATTTTCTGATTCTCCACGGATTTCTAACATCACCCAACCTGCTTCTTCGGTAACGTTTGCGCGACGTATATTGGTGATTACCTGAAAATGTTGTCCAATGTTGTAAATAATAGGTTCAGTGATTTTTTCTGGTGGGAATGTGAGACGGACTTTTAAAGCGGTCATCTATATTGCTCCGTATGTTGTTGTTTGAATTGGTGTTTCAATAAAATTTGATTTTTTTTCATCCCATACAAAAGCTTTGACGACTCGGATGGTGTCTTCGTATATTGAAATGACGAGATATGCTACGTCTGGATATGCGGGTTCACCCCACATCAATGCGTCCGATTTGTCTTTTTCAGAGAAGTATGCCTCATGGTTTGGATGAGAGTGATAAAATGCTTTTATGGGTCGTTGTTGTGCTTCTGCTTCTTTGTGTATTGATATTAGGTCGTCAGGGTGCATTAGGTATGCCGTGCGTGCATCGCGTGGGTATGTCTTGGGGTCATCTCTATGCATGTCGTTTTGAATATTTCTGCATGGTCTGACAAATTCCTGTGTTTCTGTATGCAAGATGACACCGCAGCATTCATTAGGAAAATCTTGCATTGCATGCTGGCAGATTTCATTAAGGGTTTTGGGTAGCAAAGTTACCATAGCGTAATGATTACTTCCTGTGTAGATCGTTTTTTGTGTGGAAATAATATTTTGACAAGTAACAGTTCATGAAGGCATAACTCGTAAACAATGGCTAAATTATCAACACAGGACTTACGCAGTTTTCATGATCCAATCAAGAATTAAGACGAAAACGATGTAATTGTCAGCATTTTTTAGGTTTCCGGCGCCAAATCAAGAAATCAACGGTATGAATGCCTTTTGACATTCACCGGGTATGAATGCCTTTTGGCATTCCCCGCCTACAAAGCACCAAATCAAAAAATCAACGGTATGAATGCCATTTGGCATTCCCCCAAATCAACGCCGAATGCGCCTATGGCATTCCCCGCCTACCGTTGGGTGCGTTAGTCCTGAGCAATTATGTTTTGCGTATATTACCGTATTCTCCGTTTTACTTGTTGAAAACGGGATGAGTTGGATCGTAGTTCTTGTTTTGCAGGTAACCCATTTATCTGTGTGCGTATATTTGATATCCGTTCCTTATGTATTGGATGCGTGGATAGAAGTTTTTTCAAGGCAGAGGGTTCTTTAGGCTGCAATTTTTGTAGTGTTTCAAAGAAGTGTATGCCACCCTCGGGGGTAATACCTACATCATAGACATTTTGTACGCCATAGAAATCAGATTCTCGTTCATTGTCCCGACTGTATTTAAACAACCAACCAGTTGACAAGATATCTGCAACCAATTTTTTTAGTTCGCTTGAGTCTTCATCTAAAATGATCTGTTTTAGTAACTCAATTCCATAGATCTTTGTCAGTTTCTTCATGGAGTGCTGTCCTACAATATGTCCAATTTCGTGTGCTAAAACGAATGCTAACTCGGATTCGGTTTGGACTGCACGGATAAGACCGAGATTAACGTAGATAAAACCTCCTGGTACTGCGTAAGCGTTGATATCTTTTGAGTCGACGACTGTAAAGATATAGCGTATATTGTTCCGCTTGCTGCGCTTGACAAGTGCCTGTCCGAGGTCGTTAATATAGGAAGTTACAATTGGATCGGTGTAGAACTTTACTTTTCGTGCATGCTGTTCAGCATATTCTTTGCCAAACTGCAATTCCTCTTCGTCGGTGAAGATGTTTACATCGGTAATTCCTTCCATAAGGGAATTACCGACTTGTCCAATAGAGCACGAATTGAAACAACTCAGGCATAAAAGTAGTATACAGGCAAGACCAGTTTTGTTTACATATTTATGTAAAGACTTTGCGAAGGGAAAATAATTATATCTCATTGATTTACCAATTATACCAGAAAATGGATTTAAAAGGGTGTGTAAAGTTTTTGCACAGAGGTACAAACTTTTGTTCTCTTTAGTCCCGTAGGGACGATAAGTCTATAGAAAGACGTTATCACCCTCTCTTGAGTTCCATAGGAACGACATAGAAGAATAAACATATCGTCCCTACCAAATCAACGCCAAATGCGCGTATGGCATTTGGCGGGACTAAATAGGCGTGGGAACTCGTTTTCTATAAACATATCGTCCCTACGGGACTGAAGAGTATGGTTGATATTAACGATATTTCCTTATGTTGACAACACCTATGGGTCCTGTTCCCGCAATCACTTATTTAATCAGTTGCGGCGGGGCACAGAAACCCTAATGAAGTTTGACAATCAAAATCGGTAGTTGTATTCGTAGGGGTTGGGTTCCCCAACCCGTTTGGTTTTTGAGTTTGCGTAGATCATGTGTGGAAACCACGCCCCTACGAATACACAACTTGAACGTCAAAACTCATTAGGTGTCAACTTAAGAAAAAAGTGTTGGTGTTTCTTTTGTGGGAGGGGTTTTTAACCCCTCCCACAAAAGAAACACCAACACTAGTAGATAGTCCATTCTAATTGTTCGGGTATAGATGTTTTAATCGTACGCGTGCATCGTCCGTTGTAAATTGCCAGTTTACCTGCTTTTGCTCTGCATTTCGCCGTTTTTGCCAGGCTTGTGTCTCTCTATGGAGTGTCTCTATATCTGGGATACGCCGACACAAACATTGACGCGTAAGGACACTCAGTTCTATTTCCGCTATATTCAACCAACTTCCATGTACTGGCGTATGCACGATTTCTAAACGCTTACGCAACCTATTTGCTTCCTCATCTCCAAACACTTTATTGAGCGTCGAAAGTTTGTGTATATTCAGGTTGTCACAAACTAAAATCACACTTTTTGCTGATGAGTAGTCCTGATCCAATAGTATTTTTACTTCTTCTGCCCAATCCTCTGCCTTTCTGCGCGTCCGAACAGACACACGCCTCCATCCCGATAATGCTTCTGTGAATAGGAAGATATTTGCCGTGCCTTTGCGTTTATACTCATTATCTACACGCTTGACTTGCCCCGGTTTCACAGGATGCGGATCCCGAACATCATCCCTAAGCGTGACAGATTGTTCGTCCATGTTCACAACAGGTATTTCTGTATCTAAAGGTTTCTGGTAAAGATCAAGCACTTCTTCCATCGACTTTACAAACTCAGCATCTTTTTCAGGGGGAATCACCCACTGTTGCTGAAGGTGCGGCTTCAAAGCGTTTTTTTTAGTGTCTGTCTTACCGTTTCTGGAGAAATGCTTTCCACGATTTCAAGTCTTACCAATTCTGACGCAAGTAGGCGTAAAGTCCATTTAGCAGCACCTTCGGGAGGTTCGCTACAACTCAGTGCTATCAAGCGTGCTTCAGCTTCACCATCAAGTTTACGAGGTGTGGGAGGATGCTCTCGCTTAGCACGAAATAAGACACGAGAAAAACCACCTACAGCAAAACGCTTACGCACTTTCGCGACTGTCCTATCAGTGCACTCATACGCTTCAGCTATTTTCCCATCAGTCCAACCGGGACCATTGACATCTGATTTCAGCAAAATATGAGCATTCCTTATCTTATACGCCTCTTTTTTACCTGTGTTTATACAATCTAACAACTCCTGCCGCTCCGAATCAGTGAGTTTTACAACATATTTCTTAGTCAAGGTTGTGTTCCTCCTTAAGTTTTGCTATACTATAAGAGAAAAACTCTTGTTTGTCAAGATACTAAGAAACAAAAAAATAAATACAAACTTTTAGTATGGACTATCTACTAGTCTATCAATTGTATTAACGAAAATCCAAATATAATCTACCTCATGAACAGGACCAGCACTGGCGGTTACACCCAAGAGTGTACTACCATCCCGATCGATCCCCATATTTTTTATCCATAGCGCATTCTGTTGGACAACTGTTAGCAGGTCCCCACAAGAATTGAAGTTTATCCAAGGATCCGGTATCTGGTCTGGGGCAAATGGTATTCCATCCGGATCCGGCAGCATATTGGCTTCATTAAAGTTAATTTCGTGTGTAACAATGGGATATGGTAACCCACTTGCATGTCCGATGCCTTCTACATTTTGAGAAGATATAAAGACATCCTTTCGAGATGGATTTATAGAGGTGTGTGAACCCTTTACATAAAATCCGCGATATTCTTCAAATACTGTGAAGCCGTCCCCTGTATACATATTGGTACCTGGGCCCGTTTCACCATCTGCCCACGGGTCGTAGTTTACATTCATATCAGCAGAACTCAATAACAAATCAAGACTATGTGATACCGGATTCCAGCCATCTGCAATATCGTTTCCATTATTGTCTAAAGGAATACTAATCTCATTAGTCGCATTCCCTTCCCATGATGTGCTCCCTGAACTGGGGTCTTCGTAGTTAAAGGTAGCACTTGCTGATAAAATGCCGACTGCCGCATAATCGTTAACACGGACAGTGACAGTAACACTACTATTTCCGCCCTCCGTTTCTGTGATCTCTAATCCTATCTCAACTGGTTGACCCGACACATTATTTTCCTCACCCGGAACCTCTATCGGACGCTTCACCGTATACGTATATCCCGAACCACTCGCGTTATCTTCTTTGCGGAAAAACAGATCATAGGTCTCTTTTACATTTTCATAGGTCTCTTTTACATTTTCATAGGTCTCTTTTACATTTTCATAGGTCTCTTTTACATTTTCATAGGTCTCTTTTACATTTTCATAGGTCTCTTTTACATTTTCATAGGTCTCTTTTACATTTTCATAGGTCTCTTTTACATTTTCATAGGTCTCTTTTACATTTTCATAGGTCTCTTTTACATTTTCATAGGTCTCTTTTACATTTTCATAGGTCTCTTTTACATTTTCATAGGTCTCTTTTACATTTTCATAGTCTCTTTTACATTTTCATAGGTCTCTTTTACATTTTCATAGGTCTCTTTTACATTTTCATAGGTCTCTTTTACATTTTCATAGGTCTCTTTTACATTTTCATAGGTCTCTTTTACATTTTCATAGGTCTCTTTTACATTTTCATAGGTCTCTTTTACATTTTCATAGGTCTCTTTTACATTTTCATAGGTCTCTTTTACATTTTCATCGGTATCTCCATTAAAATTCATGCAGACACCTTTCCATTTTGAAGGTGTTCCAAGATCAAACGTAAACCGGACATTCGTAAATCTTGTAATGTTTTGACCTGTCGATGTCGTGCCTTTGAGCGTAGCAACAAATGACGCATTCGTTTTA
Source organism: Candidatus Poribacteria bacterium (assembly GCA_963663765.2). Taxonomy (GTDB): domain Bacteria; phylum Poribacteria; class WGA-4E; order WGA-4E; family WGA-3G; genus MSPOR6. The sequence continues at coordinate 31,854 of CAXXUA010000008.1, forward strand.
TATTCAGGGCGCCACTGCAACCATGCTTGCGGATGCATCGGTTCAAGACTCAACTCAAACGTTGGCGTGTTGGTTTATATGTTTGTCTCTATCGAGCAAACAGGTAAGTAAAATGGTGAACAAATAGCCAAAGCTAAAAGTATCAATGAAATAATAAGACTCTTTCGCATAATATTCTCCTAATTCTGTTTGGATGATTATCTTCTCAATAATTACAATAAATGATTTCACCAACTTCTCTCTAACGACGCAGTGGTGTCGGCAGATCGGGGCCGAGGATCGGATGTCCAGCCTTTCTTAACTTTTCACGCACGTCCTCACCTTTGCCACCACTGTTCACAACATCTTCCGCTGTAAGGAACAACGAACTGATCGCACCGATGATGTAAGAAGGTTGTGAGGTTGCCACCGCATATTGATGTGAGCGACGGAACGATGCTAACGCTTTTTGGTAATCACCCATTTGGAAGTAACACATCCCTTCAATCCCAAACGGAAGATAACGCGGATCTAATTCTTGTGCCTTTTGAGCATAACCGAGTGCCTCTTGCGGATTAGAGCCTAAAAGACATTTCGCGAGGTAGTGCAGCACCCACGGGTGATCCGGGTTCATTTCATACAAACGCTGCGCCACTGCTGTCTTTTTTTCTCCATACCTAAGATCGCCTTTATTGCCACCTGCGGATACCCACATCAACAAGGTGTCAAAATCATCAGGATCCTCAGCATACGCAAGGTTCACTAAATTCCTATCTGTGTGATCAACGCCTCCACCATTGAGCTCAATGCTTAACTGCGCGTATGCAACAAGACCATATTCACGAAGAATTTGGAGGATTTTTTCATAATGTTCTTCAGCAGTTATCGTCTTTTGTCTTCGGGCTATACGCAATTCATCTAATCTTTCCCCGTACCTTTGCCACCACTCAATAGAAACAAAAAGCGGGTCCCATGGGAAAGGAATACCACCTATATTTTCGCGTGAGATTTCAACAGAGTCGACACCCTTGAGCGTAGCAAGGTATTCCGAATCTGTAAACTGTTCGGCAGATAACTTTGCTGTTTTCCCGCGTGGTTTAGGTTTTGTCCCATTTTGTTTTACACCAGATAAATTATGTGTGCTATCTGGTGTTGATTGATTCGGTGGTGTAACAGGCGTTTCGGGAGCAGACTTTTGTCCGCATCCTGAACAACCACCTAATAGAATTACTACAAGAAATAAAGTCGCAAAACTTTCAATAGGAAGTTTCATTGTTTTCCACTTTTAATTTGTTCCCTTTGCGTGCTGTCATAACAATAGCATTTACTTTGTATTCTTGCCACCATTTTGTCACGTTATAAGATTCTCTGGTTCAGCTCGAACGTTGTTGTCTTATCATCCCCGTTTGCCTGGACATCAGTAGAAACATAGTCCGAAAACAAATAGAAAAAAGTAAGACAATAATTAGGAAAAGACACTTCGTGTTTCGCATCAGTTTTACTCCAATCCCAAGCGTTTGCGTTGTTCCGTACGCTCTCTTTTAACGTTTTTTTCAATCTGTTTGCGGAACGCGTCATCTTTTAACTCAAGAATCCAGTGTAGTCTGTACAGTGCCCCCATAATGTCGGGGGACACATTATCACCTGCGGATTCAAATACTCTTTGATATTCTGCTAACGCCTTTTCATACTGACCTGTATACATATAACAATCTCCAAGAAGCATGGAATTTGCGTAGTGTTTCGGTTCAAGTTCGAATACCTTTTTTACGTATCCGAGGGCTTCTTCAGGGTACACTATATAGATACTCCGAGCTAAGCCGTATAACACTTTGTGGTGATTTGGATTCATTTCATATAGACTCCGATATATCTCTATCTTTTTTCTTTTATGTGTGTAATCAATTTCATTTTTAAGTGTTGATACAGCATATTCTGCCCAGAACAGCATGGTTTCAAAGTCATTCGGGTTTTTCGCGAGTGCTTTATCAAGATAGGGACGTGCTGCTTTCCTTGAAATGTTATTGCTAATAAGGGCACGTGCTGCTGCCATTTCATCTCGTCCTTCAACGAGCATCTTAATCCTTTTTCTATCACGTTCATCAGTTGATAAACCTTTTGTTTCTTCCATTGCGTCCGGTTTGTTTTGTTTCATATTTTCCAGTTCATGATTGTAATCATGTGTCTTTTGTCCGCAGCCAGAGCATCCTCCAAGCAGTGTAACTGCTATCAGAAGTAACATTGCAAGGTTTTCCAATACCTTCGCCATTTTTGAGTGCTTCAGTTGAATGAGTATATAGTGTTGATCTACCATTGCTCTGTGATATTGTTAGGATTATATAAATAAAAATAACTTCAGGTTTTCGTTGAAGTATTTTTTTATCATAGCAGGGTTATTTAGTTTTAAGAGTTTTCTGTTATTGAGATTTACTGAAAGTTAATACCCAGGTTTGGTTTCCTAACCGAACTTTCTGCATCAGTTTTAGATTATTGAAAAATGAATATCGCTCTTTAGTGGTTCTTTCGGCAATTAATTTTAGCATAAAATAAAAGTCCAATGCTGAAGAACCCCGTAGTCATCTGTTTAAGCAGTAGATCATCAATGGAAACATATAAGAAATACTTAGCAAGAAAACCATTTAGTCCCGTAGGGACGATATGTTTATAGAAAACGAATACCCTCCCCAGTTCTTTAGTCCCGTAGGGACGATATGTTTGTTTTTCTATGTCGTTCCTACGGAACTCAAGAGGGATAGATAACATGTTTCTATAAACATATCGTTCCTACGGGACTAAAGACATGGACAAGATGGCAACACATAAAATTAACGACATAGCAAAATATTATCAATAATATTGAAAACTGAATAACCCTGTTATCACATCCTCTAATTTGACAATAGAAATGACTATATCAGCAATCTGACAGAATAATTTATAGGCACAATCTGGCAGAATGTGCTACAACTGCCCGCACAATCTGGAAGAATGTCTATTATTGGCGAAGGTATTGGTTTTCAATACGAAGTTTCATTGTTTTCTCCTTTTAATTTGTTCCCTCTGCGTGCTGTCACAATAATAGCATTTGCTTTGTATTCTTGCCACCATTTTGTCACGTTATAGGATTCTCTGGTTCAAGCGTAAGTGTGAATATAGGCAGAGATGCAAAACCAGTAAAGCGTGTTAATAATAAGAGTTATGTTGGTATAATTTTAACATTTCGGGGTTGATGTGCGTTTTATTGCACGTTTGCACCCCATAGTAACTCAATGAATAATGTGCAACAGATTCAGGTTCAGTAGCAATCTATTCAACTAACCTAAACGTATCGGATCCCCGCATTTGCCGTTGCTCAGACCCTTCGTCCTTGGCATTCGGTTTGTGTCCTTGGGATTGAAAACCTTACCATGTCTGAAAATTCCTTATATTTATATCAAACCGAATGTTGTCCTATTTAACTGACATCCCCTATTATTATATTGGTTTCAAAGAATGTTAACCTAAAAATTATATCGGGATGTGTGAAGTATTTGTAGAAACCTTGATAATAAAAGAAGTCCGTCCAGTTTCTATTAAAGTTTGCTTGACGTTAGGGAACTGTAGACATCGTAGGGGCAAGGTTTCCTCGCCTATGTGAAGCCTCTGTTCGGGCGGGGAGACCCAGCCCCTACGCACAGTAACCAAAACTTTACACACCCTTATATCAGTATTACCGTTAGATGTTAGATTGAAACGGCGTTCCGGGATGTCAAACAGGATTTTGGGTTTGATACATATCAACTCCGATGATGTGCTCCCTGAACGGGGGTCTTCGTAGTTGAAGGTAGCACTTGCTGATAAAATGCCGACTGCCGCATAATCATTAGCACGAACAGAGACAATTACACTGCTAATACCTGTTCCAGTCACATTAAGTTTCAATCCTGTTGTAAGCGGATTATTGTTCTCATCCACCTCTCCTGGCACTGTTTCGGCGTTTGTTTTCGTATCTATTTTTTCCACCGTATATGTATAACCAGAACCGCTGGGATTATCTTTCTTACGAAAATACAAATCATAAGAGGTGCCCGTATCCGGATCCCCGTTATAATTCATGCACACACCTTTCCACCGAGATACTGAGCTAAGCGTAAACGTAAAAGTCACCGAACCAAATGTAACGTCTTGATTTGACGATGTCGTGCCTTTGAGCGTAGCAACAAATGACGCATTCGTTTTATATCCCGGTCGCCATTCTGTTGCCCATTCCGTCGGATTCGCCGGTTCAAAATCAAGTGTAAACGTTGGTGTCGCTGCAGCAAGATCTATTAGATACACCACACAAAATACAAATAAAAAAAGATATTGAAAAATCCAATATTTCTGTTTCATGCTAGAACTCCTTAATAAAGTTTTTTCGGAATATATATATATATATGACTCTGATAGAAAAACCTATAAAAGTTTATCTTGAAACCTATTATCTAAAATCATTACTTAATTTTTTTCTAACGATAAAGTATTGGTAGATCCAGTCCTAGTATTGGTTGTCCTGCTTTTCTAATCTTTTCACGGACATCTTCTCCAACTCCATTATTATTTACAACTTTTTTGGTATCCTCCACCCACCAAGCGATCGCACGTATTATATACGATGGTGAAGTTGCTACAGCAGCTGCGTGTGAGCGTTTAAACGATGCCAATGCTTTCTTGTAGTCACCCATTTGGTAATAACAGAGACCTTCAACACCCAAGTGAAGATAACCAGGGTCCAATTCCTGTGCCTTTTGGGCATAGCCGAGTGCCTCTTCAGGATGTGTTCCCAAAATACACATTGCGAGTTTATGCAACACCCAAGGATGATTAGAGTTCATTTGATATAAACGACGTGTCGCCGCAGTTTTTTCTTTACCGTAAAGATCTGTGAGATTTTCTCCTGCAAATACCCATGTGAGTAATGTGTCAAAATCATCTGGATTTTCCTTATACGCAAGATCCGCTAATGCGATCATCCTATCGTCAATAGAACCTCCACTTAAATCAAGCACTATCCGCGCCCAAGTTAGAATTCCGAGGTCCCGGAAAAGTTGAAGATGTTTTTCATTAAACTCATCAATAGTTAACTCACCTGCTCGCCAGCGTTCGTACAAGTCCCTTTCTACTCTTATTATTTTTTTCCATGTTTCAAGATGAACAATAGTCGGTTCCCACGGGAACGGTATCCCGCCATCGTGTTCGCGTGCTACTTGTATATATTCTACATCCTTAAGTGACGCAAGGTAATTCAAATCACTGAAGTTCTTTGGAGATAACTTTGCTGTTTTTCCGCGTGATTTGGGGTTTGTCTTATTCTGCTTTACACCAGATAACTTAGATGTGCTATCTGGTGTTGATTGATTCGGTGGTGTAACAGGCGTTTCGGGAACGGTCTTTTGTCCGCATCCTGAACAACCACCGAGTAGGATTACTGCTATTAAAAATAATGTTGCAAGGTTTTCAATACGAAGTTTCATTTGTTTTCTCCTTTTAATTTGTACCCTTTGCATGCTGTCGCAATAATAGCATTTGCTTTGTATTCTTGCCACCATTTTGTCACGTCATAGGATTCTCTGGTTCAAGTGTAAGTGTAAATGTAGAGGCAGAGATGGCAAGACAAGTTAGATGTAACACACAAAATACACATATATTGAGTAATACAAGAAACAGATGTTTTTCTGAGAAAAAGATAAATTGTTTACGTGGCATTTTTCTATTCCTTGTTTTGTTGCATTGAAGGTTGTTTTTTATTGAGATGAATATAAGGGGAAGTGCGTTCGGGTGGTCCGGTAAACACTTCGGACGCTTGAAAGTAACTCAGCGACTTTTCATATTCTCCCAAACCGTAATAGATAACCCCTAATTGATATATGTGGGCATACCAGAAAAACTTTTTATGATATAGTTTTTCAAAATAAGGAATTGCCTCGCGCCGATGCGCGTCCGATGAATCAGGCTCTGTTGAAATAAACTTCGCCAATTTATATAATGCTTTTATTGAGTCAGGATACATTTTGACAAGTCTACGTAAAACTGTTTCGGTTTCCTCACGTTGCCCAAGTCTTTCAAGCCTATTGGAATAGATTAACCCGGTATAAAGGTCATCGGGGTTTTCCTTATACGCTTGGTAAAACAGATAATCTGACATTTATCACAAGGTTGTTTATACTGCTAACAATCAATGTATAGAAGGGATAGTGTTATGAAAATGCGATTTGATTTTATTGATTTTTCTTGACTTTTAGCACATGAGATATCATCTCTAAAGTTTTTTCAAACACTTCTCTACTCTAATTTTTGAAAAATGACATCGTAACTTGAAGAAACCTTACTTTTACTTTCAACCGGTCATCTATTTGGACTTTACAATTTGAATCAAATAGCAGACGCATTGTCTAAACCGAAAGCGAAACTCTATCGGTGTCTAAAAAGTTTCAGCCTTTATCAGTGGCGGTGTTTATTAGTGCGTATCGGGTGTTCCATTGCAATCCAAGAGATACGTGATACCGAATCTAAAAGTGCTTCTACACAATCCCGTCGTCGCATTACAATCAGTGTAGATAATACAAATGACCAGAGATATGGCAAACTGTTGTCATACTGCTTCAGTTGGTGGTCAAAAAAAGACAATAAATCGGTTCAAGGTCGGAATATATTAGGCATCACCATCAAGAATGGGGATACGATCATTCCTCTCAACCTCCGTATTGTTAGCAAACAAGGGCGTGGCAACACTGATAAACCGAGTCTTTTTGTAGCTATACTCAAAGAAGTCCTAAGTTTCTTTGATGATGCGGGTATTGATATAAGAAAATATCCGCATCACTGTTGATTCGTGGTATGTCGGTAAAAAACTTACCGACATTCTGTCTGAAATGGGATTTGATAGCATACTCATTCACGGGAAAAACAACTATGTGATGGACATTGATAACAAGTCCAAAAAACTTTCGGAACACAAAAAGGAAGTAGAACTGAACACGGAAAAATGGGGGTGTGATAAACCTCATTATCGCACCCAAGCGACAAGTCGGACATTCGGCTCTCTTGTGCTTCTCTTTTTTTTAGATATGAAGTCATAGTGAGTAAAACATAAGGATATGGTGAAATGGGGAAAGAAAGAGAGATAATTTGTGTCCTTTTCTTTCTGCTTTAGATTTCCATTTACTTTGAATTCTTAACTCTTACTCGCTACAAGTTCTATGGGAAAAATCCGAACGATGCTGGTATTCGGTAAATCCTTACGGGCGTGTGAGATACTCAGGATTTGGTCTCAACACTACGGTATAGAACAATTTTGGCGACACCTAAAAACAGATTTGAAATTATCAAAAATAGGATTACGGAAACAGCAAGGCGCGTATGCCAGTTTAGGTATAAAAGTGTTGAGCTATCTCCTATTACAAAATATGAGTCGTTTGCAACACAAAACATTTCATCAAATACAACTTGAACTTACAGGAAAAAGAAATATGCTGTTAGAACTAAAAAAGCATTTTCATGAATAAATACCAACTAAACAATGATAAACATTGAAATCTCAAGAACTTTGAGAAATATCAGTATGTTTATTAATCATTGAATTGATTCTCCTTTTCATTATAGGAAAGATGACGTTTAACAGCAGAAATAAACTCTGATGAAACGTCACCAGGACCACCTGTTATCACTTCAACAGCTTGAAAGTACTTTAGTGCTTTGTTGTATTTTCTTAACCCGAAATAGGCTTCTCCTAATGCAAGGATGGGGCCATACCAATCAGTGTTCAAACGATATGCCTTTTCCAGATAAGGAATGGCTTCATGAGGTACAGGATGATTATCTACAATAAACTGTCCTAAGGTATATAATGCTAATATTGAATCTGGACGCAATCTAACAGCCCTTCGGAGTCCTGCTTCTGCTTCACCAGGTTTGTCATGGGCATGTAGTTTACTCCAATATATAAGTATGTAAAAATTATTAGGATTTTCTATGTATGCTTGTTCAACCAACAAATTTGCCTGCTTACTCATTCCTCCCATTTCATACAGAAATGTGATGGCAGCGAGTGTATCTAATCCTTTTGTAACAATTGATGCGACTTCTTGATCCGCATCTTCTTCAGGAAGAAATGCACCGTTGAACTTATTTAATTTCTTCTTTTTTTCTTTTGGGTATTGAATATACCAGAAACCGTTTTCATCTATCTTAAAGTGATCCGGATTATTCTTGACGTAGACTGGTATAGCGAACGGATTTTTAGGGGTTCTGTAGTGACCATAAGGTCTGTGTGGTGGAATTTTAGGAAAAACAATAGACTTGAAAAACGTATCGCTTTCCAGGGCTTCGGGTACTTTGGTGTATGCAGTGCTATGGTGATCATGTTTGGAATTTACCACGTCATTTGGTAATTGTTTATCTGGTGCGGTTTTTTTCTCCTTTTGCTCACACCCCGAACAACCACTGAGTAGGATTACTGCTATCATTAGTAATGTTGCAAGGTTTTCAATACGAAGTTTCATTGTTTTTTCTTTTTAACTCAATTTGCTAACTCTCACCATGAACAACTGAGACATCATTAGATTAATCAGATAAGGCATTTTTCTTGAATCTCATGTCTACTTCATCATCTATTTTAACGCCAATACGGACAGTGTGCCAGCGTTTTGCTGCGTGTGCATAGATAAACGCATTTTTGTATCCGCATTATATACCGAGACAGATATGCCGATGGGTGTATATGCTGCTTGTTCTTCATCTGTAATCGTAGTCCCACTATCACCCCGTGGAGGTGTCTATGTCAAATTCGTCTGACTATCACATGAAGCGACACGTAAAATTTTCGGGGGACCAGGACATAGATTTGCAAAACTATTGTTACCAACTTGGATGAACAATACTATTAAGACAGTGTTTAGCTCAGTTCTTTGAGTAGAGTAACAGAATCCACTATCCCAACAATCGCCACATCTACCGGCATCCGCTTACCGGGTTGCACACCAACAGCATCACCACCAGTAACGATGTATACAGTCTCACCAACACCTGCATCCTGCAGTGTATCCACTGCGACAAGTGGTTCCGCAATAGGATTATGTTTTTCATCTAAAGGTTGTACAATGAGAAGACGTGTGCCTTCTAAACTTGGATCTTTTCGCGTTGCAACTACAGTGCCTATGACTTTACCTATATCCATTTAGTATTCTCTCAATTTGAAATAATTCATTTTATTTTATGCCGTACTCATTCAACTTAGTGTGAAGAGTGTTTCGGTTAATTCCAAGAATCTCAGACGCTTTGCTACGGTTCCCTTCAGTATGTTCAAGCACGATTTCAAAGAGTGGTTTCTCAAAAATTGCTCGGATTGCAGCGTGTAATTCTCCTTCCTCTGCATCAGAATCCAGATAACGTGCTACTTCTCCTTGTAATAAAGTGAAGACCTGTTGATCCAAATCTTGATTGTCTAAAGTACTATCCGGTGTTTTATCAAAAATTTGTGAAAAATGCTCTTTGAGTAACATCTGTCCAGAACACATTACAAGTGCGCGTTTGATAGCATTCTCAAGTTCACGAACATTACCAGGCCACGGGTATTCCGCCAGTTTATTGATTGTCTCAGAAGAAATCCCGACTTTGGGCAGTTCATATTCTTGTGCAAATTGACTTGTAAAAAGGTCTATCAGTACCGGAATATCCTCTTTACGTTCTCTGAGGGGTGGCAGCGAAATAGGAATCACATTCAGCCGGTAGTATAGATCATCGCGAAATGTTTTCTGTGAAACCGCAGTAACAAGCTTTCGGTTCGTTGCAGCAATGATACGCACATCTATAGGACGTGTGTTATTACTACCGACAGGTTCAATCTCACGTTCTTGAAGCACACGTAACAACTTCATCTGGATTTCAATCGGTAACTCCCCAATTTCGTCAAGAAAAATAGTGCCACTATCTGCTTGTTCAAACTTACCTTTCCTATCCGTGTGTGCATCCGTAAACGCACCTTTGACATGACCGAAAAGCGTGCTTTCTATTAGACTTGAGGGAATCGCACTACAATCAACAACGACAAATGGATTATCACTGCGGGGACTGTTTTGATGTATCAATTCCGCCACGAGTTCTTTACCCGTACCGCTTTCACCCATAATAAGCACGGTCTCATCACTGACTGCAGCTCGACCAATTATTTGATAGACTGCTTGCATAGCAGGACTCTGACCGACCATCTTACCTTGACCGTTTGTGTCAATAGATGTAATTTCTGCTTGGACGTTTTTGGTCTGGTTCGTTGCGGATGCAGCGCGCGATACAAGGTCTAACAGATTCTTTAGATCTATAGGTTTGGTAAGATAACTGTAAGCTTGGCGTTTGGACGCTTCAATGGCAGTTTGTGTTGTGCCGTGTCCAGTAATAATGATGATTGATGCAGTAGGATTCAGTTCTTGAATAGATTCTATCAAGTCCAACCCATGTGAATCTCCTAAGAAGATGTCAAGTAAAATGACATCAAACTCATCCTTCTCAACACTATCAATTGCTTCTTTTCCGTTTTGTGCTTTGAAGGTGTCGTAACCTGCTTTTTTAAGAGCAGAACTCAAAACTGAACGTAGACTGTGATCATCATCGGCAATTAGCACTGAATACGGCATATTTTTTGTTTCCTATTGATCGGTGAATTGCATCTCCGCACCCACAGTACAAGGAATAGACAAAATAAAAGCAGTTCCTGTAGATAGGTTTTTATCAACTTCTATGTTTCCTCCGTGGAGTCCCAGTATCTTTTGACTGATGTAAAGTCCAAGTCCTGTTCCTTTTTGTTTTGTTGTATAGAATGCGTCAAAAAGATGCGGAATTTCATTAGGTAAAATTCCAGGACCCGTGTCTTGTATCCGAATGTTTACGGTTTTCCCTTCGTTCTCTGTGTATGTCTTAATAGTTAACGTTCCACCTGATTCCATTGCTTCAATCGCGTTAGAGAATAGGTTGAAAATAACTTGCGTAATCCCATCTTGATTGATATTCACAGATGGACATTCAGCGAAATCACGAACCACTTCTATATGGTTACGATCCAATTCGGGTTGATATGTTGCAAGGCAGTTATCAAGCAGTTGGTCAATTTTGCAGAGTTCTGTGTCCGAGATTGCAGGTTTACCGAACGCTAGCAACTGTTCTATAGAACGATTAAGCCGATCTACCTCTTTGATAATAATTTGTGTATATTCGTCAATTTCGCTGCGTTCATCTTTCGGTAACGGTGCAAAACGATCATCGGGTTCACTCAGCAGCTGCGTTGCTAACCGAATACTACCGAGTGGATTTCGCACTTCATGCGCGATTGTCGTCACCAACTTACCGAGCGCAGCAAGTCGTTCCGAATACACTAACGCCTCAATCGTCTGTTTGATCTTTACACGTTGTGCGATAATAGATGCAATGATTGTTAATACTTGTTCATCTTCAGCGGCAGAGAGTTCATCCTTGGCTTTGTCAATCGTCAAAGTGCCGATAACACGTTCCTCTACAAAAACAGGTAGCACCCAAAATCCAATAGTATCCTTTGATTCAACCATCTCAGGAGGAAACAACTTGATATCGGGACGAGGGATGCGATACTGCGGTACACCCACTGCTTCACCCTCTGCTAACACCTGCTTCTCAATTTCCTCTATCTGATCGTCTGTTCCACGTTTCTGCTCTGCTGCTGTTAACCCTAAATTCACCTCAACGGATGTCACAAGTTCATCGTCTTCATAGATTTTCAACGCACCGCGATAGATACCGAGACGTTCAGAGAGTATCTCAATTATACGGTGAAAAAGTTCCTCCAATTCAAGTGCAGCATTCGCCGCTTGGCTTACCTCAAAAACGATGGATAGGTCTCGCACCCGTTTCTCTAATGTTGTCTTTTCGCTACTGACCCTATCAATCTCTTTTACACGATATAATCGTTGAATTCTTAGTTGACGTATTGTTCTAACAAAAACAAATGCTACAATTGGATATAGAAACGCTACTGCAAAACTTGCTATCTGGAGTGGATTTTGTAATGCATATACCCAATTGGCAACCGTTGTCAATCCGAGCAGGATATTTTGATTACGCAAATCTCCATGAATCGCTGCTAACAACATCACACCGTAATAAAGGTGTGAAACGGTAAAATAATACTGAACGGCACCGGTTGCATATATAACAATATTGACAGCGATCACACCGAGTGCTAATAATAGTGTTCTCATGAGACGTTTGCGTCCTGCTGGGGTTATGGTTGTTCCCACTAATGGATTTAACGTCGTTACAACTTTAAGAAATTGTCCAACATTTTTAGTCCTACACGTCCGCTCTTTTCTAAATGAAACTGTGTTGCGATGAGATTGTTATGTGCTATTGCACTGCAGAATCCAAGACCGTAAGTCGTTTTACCAATGATAGTTACAGTATTATTCGGAACAGGAAAATAGGAGTTGACGAAATAAAAATGAGCAGGATCGGGAACACCTTCAAATATCGGATGCGGACGGACTTGACACACTTCATTCCATCCAATCTGTGGCACTTTGAGTTGTTTATTCGCGGGATATTTTTTCACTCTACCGGGAAGCAAACCGAGACACTCAGTATCCTCCTCCTCGCTGTGTTCAAAGAGGATTTGGATGCCGATGCAAATACCTAACATTGGTTTGTCAGATTTGTAATATTTGACAAGAACTTCGTCAAGTGAAAAGTCATGCAGGTTTCCCATAGTCGCTTTTGCTGCACCGACCCCAGGAAAGATAACTCGGTCTGCAGTAAGAATGGTTTCGGCATCATCAGTGATTTGGTTTCTATAACCGAGGTGGTCCAAAGCACGGGCAACACTTGTTAGATTTCCTGCTTTGTAGTCTATAATTGCAATCATTTATATTTGTCCAATACACATATTTCTTCAATCTATATAAGTATACAAGGATTTAACCTCTCTTTTTCCCCTTCTTATTCATGATAATATGCATCCACAATCCCCAACCGAAACCTGCTACCAACCAGAATGGTAACCCAAAAACAAACAACATCTTCAAGTTCCACTCTTCTCCATTCATGACATTCCACACCTCCGGTATTACTACCATAAACAACCACATAAATCCCCCCCAAAAGAAAGTGCCTATTAATTTCCAATTTACATCATTCGCTTGAAGTAAAGGCCGTTCAAGTACTTTTGCCAATCTTGCTTTTTCTTTCACTATCCATCTATCGCGGAAGAACCGAATAGGGAAATACCAAAGTGGAAATGTAATGATTAAGATTGCGTAACTACATAAACTCCATAGGCACGGAATTATTTGTTCGCAATTTGGACAAACAAATCCATACCAATGTCCTAATGCATGTGCTTTCATCCATATACGTCCATCATTTATCGTTTCGCAGTGGGGACACGGAACATAACTACGTTCCATAAGAGGGTCACAGCTCTCTTTGTCTATCAACGTTACCTTTGGCAACCGTACCCCCAAAATCAGTTCGTGGATTATCACAAGCGGGTTTAATATCCAGATAAAGACCAGAGGGTGAGGTAGCGCATGTATTTTGTATCTGTTTTTGTCATATTGCATTGGTTTATTTTCGTCAATGTTTGTGTTCCAAATAATGTGGAGTTTATTATCTTGATTCGCATTATATCCATTTATTTTGTCCAAAACTCCCTGTTCTTTCAAACGTGCAATAAGTTGTGCCTGCGTGTTTGTACCTTTCGTCGAATTGCACGCGCCGCAAAGTAGTTGTAAATTATCTTCGTGGTCAGTGCCGCCTTGGGAATGTGGCACGATGTGGTCAACCGTCATATTCCTAAACGGGAATTGAGTTCGACATCCATTGCATAGTCCTTCCTGTTAACCGAACAAGGTGTGTTTGTGGGTGCGGTAATTAGGGAGCTGTTCACTCCGTTTCGGTATGTCGGTGCGATGGATAACATCTCCGAACATGCCAACTTCTTCTCCAGACTGACGCGCACAAGTTCAATTGCTTTCGGTGTTATGTCTATACCGATCCAGTGACGCTGTAAACGTTCAGCAGCGACACAGGTAGTTGCACACCTACAGAACAGGTCTAACACAAAATCACCTTTGTTACTACTCGCTTTGATGATACGTTCTAACAACGCTATAGGTTTCTGTGTAGGATAACCTGTGGATTCTTTTGATCGCGAATTGAGTGCGCCTATTTCTGTCCAATTATCCAATTCGGGACGTCCCATAGATTCATCCGTGTAACGTTATAATATCGTGTCCTCTACCGAAACGGGATTTGGTATTATTTTTAGCACCCGTTGCTGAATTCCATACTACCTCATTTTTAAAGTTGTTCTTACTAAACACCGTATCCATCAGCATTTTGAGATAGTGACTTGCAGTTGGATCACAGTGCAAGTATATACTCCCTGTGTTATTCAACACACGCTTCATCTCTAACAACCGCACTGCCATCATGATTAGGTAAGACTTCATACCTTTACCGTGTGTCAACTCCGCTGCGTGGATCGCTATGTAGAGTGCTGGTTCACGGTCTGTTATCTCACCGTGCCATGCGTTGTCTACATCAGAAAGCGTCCATGTGTCTTTGAACGCAGCACCAGCTGCCTCGCTGCCAATCGGCGCAGCATAGTTGCGGTTAGAGTTAAACGGCGGGTCAAGATAAATTAGATCAATAGACTCGCTGTCTATTCCGCGTAGGATAGGTAAGTTGTCGTGTGAAAATACGGCTCGGTTTTGGACGTTCATTTGCTAACACGATGAAAAGTTAATTCGTTTGTATATATCGGGGAAGATTTATATATGCACATAGCTGCTTTGTAAAGCGGTTCCAGATATAATGTCCTCAAAGGTTTATCTATAGTCATAAAATAACGCCAATCAGTAAAAGCATCTTGATACTCTTTCAATATAACCTCTACACTATCTAAATCTTTACGAACTATAATATCCGATTTTATTTCGTCAAATAGAGATTCTATTTCCGATTTAGATTTAGAAGTTAGTGTATTGAAGAGATTGTAAAGGTTATGATGTTTCTCTATTTTTTTATTTTCTAGCTGAATTTTATATTTTAATAACAATTCTATACAATGACAAATAATCATTAATGCAGATAAGGTCATTCCAATAAAAAATGGGTTAATGTCTCCATCTTCAGATTGACTTGATTCATTAATAACTACGACTGATTGCAACATACCAGGGACAGTATGTCGTAAAGCATTTTCTTGAATAACAATCTTTTCCTGTTTGTGATTATTACTCATCATACACATCCTTTGTTAGCGCGGGTTTTGCGTCTCCCTGCTGGTGTAGAATACGGTGTGGTTTTGGATGTTTATACACTAATCTATATCTATAAGATGCAACCGAAATACGACAAAATTACTATGGTTCATTGGCTTATATTTCGGTTTATCCGTAAGTTCAAGGGAATTATTAAGATCTTTAGCAACATCATCAGCTAGACATATTATATTAGTACATCTCTTAGATACTTGAAAACATAAACGATCAACTGCTTTTGGACCAACTTCATCCAATTCTATTCCTTCATACTCAGAATCAATAAGTACCTCATTCACAGTCTTAACTACATGTTTGTATTCTAATTCAACCATTTTAATATTTCCTCTGTTAATATAGGTTTTGCATCACCTCGCGAGGTTGTCATCTGAAATACAGTATGGTTTCAGACATTCAATGATTGCCACCCAAATTAAAGAGCATTGTCTACGAATCTAAAATTCATCAACATTTAATGAATTTTCTTCAATAATTTGAATATTATCCTTGGATGGACTCCAAGTAGGACAATTATTATGAAGTGCCTTCCACATAAGAATGCTATCATTTTCTGCTTGATTTTCATCTTCGTAAGGTCCAATAAAATATACTGATTGACGTTCTGGTAGTATTATTGCAGACCGCAACTCAATTACCCATTTCTGTCGACTTACGGGATGTTCTTTTACCTCAACACTTCTGCATGTGTTCAGATTAACCCAAGGACCTTTATTCGTTTTAACAAACATAGCATTTCTTCCTTTGTTAGTTGGCGTGAGGTATTACATCTCCGTGCGGTTTTGAACGTTTATTCAATTGTCCCATCTGATTTAGCCGCTACATGTTGCCCAATTAATTCTAAACTCTTAGAATATAATATATTCCCGATTTGGTTTAATATTCCACATTGCAAATCCTCAAAAAAATACTTTCTTTTTTCGTCATCTGACTCAAGCAATGATATTTCTGTAATATCATTGCTTGTTTTTTGAGCATCATAGTGATTTGGTTTATGACTATCATTATAAGATATAACCAACTTATCATCTTTTATTTCTATTGAAAACCAACATTTATACATATCCATGAAGTCTCCTTTTTTATGAGAGGTATAACATTTTGCTTAAGGATATCGTGTAAAAATACGGTACTGTTTTGTTACGAATATCGGTATTATTGGATGTTTATGTAAGTAGATAACATACCAAATACATCTGATCTTAGGCGTTGACTATTATATTTGATTGACTCTTTAAAAGCAGTATATACATTGTCTTGATGAATGTTCGTGATCAGATTCCAGATTTCACTGCGAATCTGATCACCCCACTCACATTTCTGTCTACCCTTAAAAGTTATAGGTGTTTTATTTGTTACATAACTTAATGCCTCATGATATTTTTCTAATGCTTTAGTGGTTGACTCGCTAAGTAATTTCAGTATTCTATGTTTGAAATTCTTAAACTTCCAACCCCCCTGCCCCCCTTATCAAGGGAGAGGAACTTTTGGATCTATTCCATCCGTTCTCTACATGATAAATGTTTAGCGAGTGAACCATTTAGAATGGACATAGTCTTCCTTATGAGACAAGCCTTCATTAACAAGTTTTCTTACGTTCCTCATCGCTCATTTCAAGAAGTGCTTTAAAACCTAGTTTATTCATAGCTTTTCTCCATTGTTGATAGCATGGAGTTTAACGTTTCCTTGCAGGTTAGTAACTAAAGAATAGTTTTTGTTCATTCACAAATACCAAATTAACTTGATAACGTTTGAAGTTGTTTACGTAAGTTTGCCATTTCAATCGCAGTTACCGCTGCCTCAGCACCTTTATTGCCAGCTTTTGTGCCTGCGCGTTCAATCGCTTGTTCAATTGTATCTGTGGTAATAATACCGTTGATAATTGGAAGGTCGGTCTGTAATGAAACCTGTGCGATACCTTTGGTACTTTCACCCGCAACATAATCAAAGTGTGGCGTAGCACCTCGAATCACAGCACCAATACAAATCAGTGCATCGTAGCGTCCGCTTTCGGCAAGTTGTTTAGCAATACCTGGCGTCTCAAAAGCACCAGGAGTCCACACTACATCAACATCACCTAAGTTACCACCGTGGCGTTTTATAGCATCAAGTGCACCATCTAATAATTTTGATGTTATAAAACTGTTAAACCTGCTGACAACAATACCGAATTTAAGCCCGTTGCTATTCAGGTTGCCCTCATATATGTTTGGCATATTTATTATATATTCCTATAAGGTGATTTGTTCTTGGATTTTAGAGAAGATGTCCCAGTTTCGTGCGCTTTGTCTGTAGATAACGCTTATTATGCGGATTTGGTGTTGTCTGCAAACCAATTTGTTCAACGATCTCCAACCCATATCCCGATAGACCTTTGACTTTATGCGGGTTGTTTGTCATAAGTCGCATTTTTTTAACACCTAAATCTACCAAAATCTGAGCACCGATGCCATAATCGCGTAGGTCTGGTGGATACCCAAGACGTTCATTTGCTTCAACTGTATCCAAACCTTCATTATCCTGAAGTTGGTATGCGCGAATTTTGTCTTTAAGACCCATACCTCTACCTTCCTGACGCATATAAAGCAACACGCCGCGTCCCTCTTTTTCTATGTTTTGTAGTGCAATTTGCAGCTGCTCACCACAATCACAGCGAAGAGAGCCGAAAACATCACCGGTTAAACATTGTGAGTGTACCCTCACCAATATAGGACTACCATCACCAATCTGTCCTTTCGTTAATGCAATATGTGTATCAGTTGGTTCACCAGGTGTCGGTTCGCCATCAACGTTACTCTCATAAGCATGTAGTTTGAATTCTCCGTGATCAGACGGTATTTCCGCAGTTGAAACATGCTTAATCAACGTTTCAGTGCTGCGACGATAAGCGATCAGGTCAGAAATCGTAATGATTTTCAGATCGTGTTGCTGTGCAAATTCTAACAGTTCTGGTACACGCGCCATTGTGCCATCATCGTTAAGCACTTCACACAAAACTCCTGCAGGATACAAGCCTGCGAGACGTGCCAAATCAACCGTAGCTTCGGTATGTCCAGCACGTCTCAGCACGCCACCAGGTTTTGCATCTAATGGGAAAATATGTCCGGGTCTTACGAAATCGGAAGGAACAGCGTCTTCATCAACAAATTTACGAATGGTATATGCTCGTTCTTGAGCAGAAATCCCTGTGGTGACCTCTTTAGCGTCAATCGTTACGGTAAATGCAGTCTGCATCTGTGCGGTGTTTTCCATCACCATCGGGTTTAGTTGCAGTTCAGCGAGACGTTCCGAGCAGGTTGGAAGGCAGATCAACCCGCGTCCGTGTTTTGCCATAAAGTTGATTGATTCTGCTGTCACCTTTTCTGCTGCCATGATGAGATCACCTTCATTCTCACGATCAGGTTCATCAACTACGATGATCATCTCACCCGCTTTAATTGCAGAAAGGGCTTCAGGTATGGTACTAAATTCCATGATATATTATTTTCTACTGTTTTTTATTCCTTATCCATATCCATGTTTTTGTAAAAACTCTAAGTCTATTGTCTTTGATGATGGCATCTGATTTTGCATCAATGTTTCAATGTAACGTGCCATCACATCCACTTCTATGTTCACAATATCACCATTTCGTCTTCTACCAAGGGTTGTGACTTCCAATGTATGTGGAATTAAAGCTACCTCAAAACTATTGTTAATCACATTCGCGATAGTTAAACTCACACCATCAACAGCAATAGAACCTTTATAAGCAATATAGGGTTTCACCTTGGAACTGACTGTGACCTGCATAATTACAGATGAGCCTTCGTTTTCCCAACTGGTGATGGTAGCAATTTCGTCTACATGACCTAATACGATGTGTCCCCCAAACCGATCCCCTAATTGAAGGGAACGTTCCAGATTGACTTGCATACCAACTTTACATGAACGAAAGGTTGTCCTACGGCATGTTTCTTCGCTAATATCTGCAACAAATCCACTATCCTCAAGCGATCGGACGGTAAGGCACGGACCATCAACTGCAATGCTGTCACCTATTTTGGCATCTTCAAGCACTGTTCCTGCGTTTATCTTGACAGTCACACCACTGGATTTCGGATGGACTTCGGTTATCGTTCCAACTTCTTCAATGATACCGGTAAACATGCTATTAGAAATACCCCTCAATCAATAGGTCATAACCGATTTCGGTGATAGTCCAACGTTTCAATTCTGGTGCATCAACCAAACGCGTTATTCCTACACCATTAAAGACACCCGGAGCGTCGTTTCCACCGATAAATTTAGGTGCTACAAAGCACATGACTTTATCAACAAGTCCGGATGCCAACGCACTCGTATTAACTTTACCACCACCTTCTATCATTACACTTGTTAAACCACGTGCTCCTAAGTTCTCCATCAGCGTTTTAAAACAGACACGTCCATCGTTTGCAGGTATTACAACAACTTCAGCACCCGCTTTCTCCAAACCAACTATATTCTCAGCATGTGCTTGCGGTGTAACAGCAATAATGACCCCTGCATTGCTCTCTGAGTTGAATACCTTTGCCGATGTAGGCGTTCTTCCATTAGAATCTAACACAATGCGCGTTGCGTCTTTTCCCTGTTTCTGAGTCAGTCTCGTGGTTAAAGCGGGATTATCGCTTGTAATCGTCCCGACTCCAACAAGAATTGCGTCTACCTCATCACGTAGCGCATGCACCTTTTCTCGTGATTCTGACGATGTTATCCATTGCGATTCACCTGTTGACGTTGCGATCTTCCCATCCAGACTCATCGCCATTTTCAATATAATAAACGGGTAACCCGTTTTCACATGTTTAATGTATACCTCATTCAGTTTTTCCGCTGCTTCTGTAAACAATCCTACGTTAACTTTTATGCCAGCATCCGCTAACTGCTGGAAACCTTTTCCTGCCACCTTCGGATTTGGGTCTAAATGTGCAGCGTAAACATGTGCAATACCCGCTGTTATGATTGCATCTGTGCAAGGTGGTGTAAGTCCCCAATGACAACAAGGCTCAAGGTTCACATAAAGCGTCGCACCTTCTGCTTTTTCCCCCGCATCACGCAAACCGTGTATTTCTGCATGGGGTGCACCCGCTTTCTGATGATACCCTTCACCGACAACTACCCCTGCGTTAACAATCACCGCACCAACAAGTGGATTCGGACTTGTCCGTCCCTTCCCCTGTTCTGCCAATGCTAATGCGCGGTTCATAAACGCTTCATGCGTCTTGTTCATCGCAATGTATCACCCACAGTGCTTTATATATAAGTATACCACAAATTCAGATTAAATCAAAATCATTTTTGGGAACATCCATTGCCTCTAAGCACTCAAGTACCTCTGTCTGATCAACCAAATCAAACTGATGCGTCCCTATATACATATACCGAATTGTCCCAAATTTGTCTATGATAAAGGTTGCAGGTCTTGCTATGTTGTAAGCCTCAAAACTGAGCCAGTGATATACACCATAACTCTTGATGACACTTCTATCTTTGTCTACCAAAAGTGGAAAAGTGATACCGTTTCGTTCAGCAAACCCACGCAGTTCTCGAGGCCATTGTCCAGCAATACCAATCGGAGTTCCATGATACTTGGCAAAATCATCAGAGTGAGCTTGCACTGCAGCCAACTGGCGGCGACTATTCGGTCACCATGTTCCCCTAAAAAAGGTCAAAACTACGTGCTGTTCATCACGAAAATTCTCCAACGACACAACCTGACGTCGATGTGACGGAAGTGAAAATTCCGGTGCTATATCACCTATGTTGAGTATTTTGTTCTGACGTGGCATAGCATCATTTTCGCAGATAATTCATCATAAGTCAAGAGGGTAGGAAAAGATGGGGTGTGTAAAGTTTTTGCACAAGTCTTATTGTAGGTTGAAAAGATCGCAGTATTATTTAGTTTTCAATATTTTTGATAATATTTTGCTATGTCGTTAATTTTATGTGATACCATCTTGTATGTGTCTTTAGTCCCGTATAAAGATTATAGTGGATTTTAGAATTATTTTTACACTTTCAGGTGTAGGAGGGAACTCCGATTCACGACTATCAAGGCGTTCAGTCGCGATTCGGAGATCGCTCCTACAGAAGAAGTGTAAACTTAATTGTATATTTCACTTTAAGAGGAAATGCGTAAGTCCTGCATTTGAGAGTAAAACACTCAAAATCTCAAAGTTTTATTGTAATCTTCCTTGTTTTCAGTGATAGCACCCACTACCTAAAGGTAGGGCTTCGGTTTCATAGCAACTGCGGTTTTCTCATAAAGTCCACCGTCTGACTGTCGCTCCACCATCAGGCAGCTATCCCTGCCTGAAGTATATTTATAGCAGCGTTTATGTCTCGGTCGTGGTGTGAACCACATTCAGAGCATGTCCACTGCCTATCAGAGAGTGTTAGATTGTTATTGTGGAAACCACAATCCGAACATGGCTTTGTCGTAGCTGTCCATTGACTGACTTGAAGGAACTGACGCCTATGTTTTTGACACTTATATTTCAATATCTCAACAAACTGGTAGAAAGCAAGGTCGGAAACCTTGCGCCCCCAAAGCCGTTTCATACCGTCAAGGTTCAAGGTTTCAAGGACTATCGTATCAAACCTTTCACACAGATAAGTGGCAAGTTTCCAATGCCAATCTTTGCGTTGGTTAGCCGCTTTGCGATACAACCTTGCGAGTTGTCGGATACCACGGCACCATCTGTTAGAACCTTTAACCTTGCGAGAAAGCGATTTGTTGAGACTACGGAGTTGGTTCAAGGATTGTTTCAAAGGTTGCGGGTGTTGGATTTTCTCACCCGTGTTAAGTGTCAAAAAAGCATCTTTCATACCGAAGTCTGCCCCAACGTTCTGACCTGTTGTCGGCATCGGTCTAAAATCTGTGTAGGTTGTTATGATGTAAAGCCAATAATCCCCGCAGGCATCACGTTTGAGTGTGATACGTGCAATACGTCCGTGAAACTCACGGTGTTTATGGAACGTATAAGGCACTTTATCAAATTGCCATTTACGCGTCTTGGAATTCCATTTACGAAATGTGATGGTGATACGATTGTTTTTCAGATGCCACCCCGCGTGTCCAGGAAAAGTAATAGATTTAAACTTATGTCTCGGTTTGATATGCGGTCTACCGCCAAGTTTCTTGAAAAAACGTTGATACGCTGCGTCAATACGTTTCAATTCTTCTTGAATCGCTTGACTCGGCAACGTTTTCCAATGGGGATGCGTGGTTGCCTTGAGTTCTGTAAGGTGAGCAGACATAGCATTATAGTTCGCATACGGCAAACCTTCTTTATAACGTTGACGCTGCCACTTATGGAAATACGCATGCACTTGCCACATATCGTCAAGCAGATTGCCAAGACGTATCGTATTAGACTGATTAGATATTTTATATTTATAGGTTTTCATGGTATATCAAGTATCAAGTCTTTAACCCCCGTAAAGTGGGTAGGCAGACACATTGTCAAGCGACAATGCTTTACATGTCTGCCAACTTGATATTGTTAAGTATACTACAGCGTATCTCATAAATGTGATTTTGTCCAAATTCACTGGATCGTGTGTTTGACATCTCGGGGTTAGAAACCCCTCCTACCATTTATGAGATAGGTTGTATATTTTTCGCAAAATGTCAAATTTGTTTTCAACCATAAACCCAACGTCCACCTACATCCCGCAAGCTAAAGCATGGGGTCTTGGCGGGAAGATTGATAACCTAATATATTTCTTGAATCACATCACAAATGTCCGGTGCATCAGCAAGATAATCTTTTTTTACTTTTTCAATGAATTCAACAGGGATACCGTGTAGTGCTTCTGATATGGCACCAACAATTGCACCAAGTGTATCAGAATCTCCACCCAAAGAAATAGCATTTCGTACAGCATCTTCATAACTCACTGATTCCAATGCGCAAGTTATTCCCTGTGGTACAGTTTCTTGACAAGTTTCCCTAAAATAGTAATGCGTTCGAATTTCGTCCACTGACTGAGATAAATCATAACCATATTCAGAAATAATCACTTCCCGGATAGTGTCACAATTTTCTCCTTGAAACGCAAGCCAGATAGCATGTGTTGTTGCACGCGCACCTTTCATACCTTCTGGATGATTATGGGTAATGGCAGTTACTTTATCAGAGGCATCAAGGGCAGCATTCAGGTCGTTACGATTTAAGAGTGCCGCTGGTGAAACACGCATTGCAGAACCGTTACCATAACTGTTATATGGCTCAGGTAGTTCATTAGAGATCCATTCTCTGAACATACCACCATAACTACAATTCGGATAACGTTGACACCATGCTTGCATTGTTTCTGCGGGTGGCAGATCATGAAGTAAAATATCAGCAACCGCTGCTGTGCAAACAGAATCATCTGTGAAAAAACATTTTGACGAGAAAAACTCAAAATGTTTAGTTTTAATACGGTCCCATTCATAGATGGAACCAACAATGTCACCTATAATTGCACCAAACATTTATCACCCCTTTGTAGTGATAGAATTAATAATCGTATTGTAGAATGGGAAACTGATTGAAGTGATTCTGTAAAAATCATGGGATTCTTCAGAGAGTATGAAGCATCAACTTCATTGTAAATCTGCATTATACTAAATGTTTATGGATCTGTCAAATTTACAGGGTTATTCAGTTTTAACCATTTTTCACATTTTTGTGAGAAAATCGCGACCGGGAGGTCGCTCCTACCGCGGTGTTCTTTTTTGAAAAATCCAAAAATTAGGAAAACTGAATAACCCTGGTCAAATTTACAGGGTTATTCAGTTTTAACCATTTTTCACATTTTTGTGAGAAAATCGCGACCGGGAGGTCGCTCCTACCGCGGGGTTTCTTTTTTGAAAAATCCAAAAATTAGGAAAACTGAATAACCCTGGTCAAATTTATTTCTGATTGATATTTCTATGAAATTCTTGTAAACTGAAACAGATGTTTCAAAAAATAATTGAGATTCTCACCTTAATCGCTTCAACCATCGTGCAGTGTATCTTCTATAAGAGAGGGTTACCCAAGGAATTCACCCCTAAACGTATCCTCGTTGTAAAACTTGACCACATTGGAGATGTACTGCTATCAACACCAGTTTTTTCCAATTTACACCACGCATATCCAAACGCTGAACTCCACGCGCTAACAGGTAGATGGAGCCGTGTTATACTTGAAAACCACCCCAATGTAAATAAGGTATGGGTATACAATTCCCCAGCATTTTCACGTTCTGAAAAACCAACAAGTCTAAAGGAAGTCTTACAGTTGTATCGAAACTTAAAAGGTCAAAATTACGACCTATTGATAAATCTACGTGGGGATTGGCGAATTGTCCTGTTTTCAATCTTTCGCGTCAGTTCAAACCGCATCGACCGTCCATCCTTACAAGTAGCAAATAAAGTTGGAATCACTCAGTTTAGCTGTAGACATGAAACAATCCGTAATCTTGATGTTCTGAAACAAGTGAGGATACCAACAACCATTCAACATGCAACTTTTTTTGTTACTCCTGAAAATGAGGAATGGGCATCCAAATTCCTGTTAGATCAGAATATCCAGTTAGATCAACCGATTATCGCATTACATCCCGGTTCTCCGATTACACTGAAGAGATGGATACCAAAGCGTTTTGCTGAATTAGCTGACTACTTGATTGCAGAAAAAAATGCAATAATTCTGTTTGTCGGCGTGAAAGACGAAATACCGATAATTACTGAAATACAAAACATCATGCATGGAGAATCAATCAGTATCGCTGGCAAAACAAATTTAACGCAATTGGCATCAATATTGCTCAGATGTACTATGTTTATAGGTAATGACAGCGGACCGATGCATCTTGCTGCATCGGTTGGAACAAATACAATCGGATTATTCGGACCAGGAGACCCAGAAAGGTTTGGACCGATCGGGCACAATTGTGCAACTATTCGGAAAAAACTTGACTGTCCCCCATGCACAGGACAAGTTTGCAGATTCGGTGAACAAGGATGTATGTCAACTATACAGGTAACTGATGTGATCCAGACACTTGAAGCACATAAATTTCTATAAATAGAATGAATTAATGTTAGGCAGTTATCTCTATTTATCCAAATTTCTTCTTAAATGCTTAATCTGTATTAGAATTTTCATAAGAATTAACTTGACTTTTTTTGGCACAAAAGATAATATGTTCTTTAAGACATACTTTAGTTTTTTTAGAAGGTTACTTACATATTCCTAACTTTATTTTTTCAGAACATTGATTGATATAACATTTTGAATATTTACATCTGTATTTCAAAATAGATTTATGGAGGATTAGAAAATGCAAAGGAAATTAAATTGGCACTTATACGTTCTGACATTAGTATGCATAATCAGTATAAGTATCATAGGTTGTGGGGATGACGATGATAGTGATTCCATGGTATCTCCTTCGTCTCAGCTAATAGATGTAGCAACAGCAGAACCTATTGATAATGCGAAAGAAAAAGCGGAAATTAATGCTACATTCAGAGAATTCTATAGAGCTTTCAATGCACGAGATCTAAATGATATAAAGAAAATATGGTATAATCCATCTGATAATTCAGATGCATTTGCAGTCGCATGGTTCGTTGGAGGATATGTTGAACAGGTTGATCCGGCATTTGGATGGGTTCAAATCAGCGCAACGATAGAAGGTTTGTGGGCTCATCTCAGCACAAGAAATGATAAATGGACAGGAAGTAGCAGCTTCAGCGAATTTTATATCAGAAGAAGGGCAGCCGACCCAAATACATTAGAAGCAAGCGCAAGAAGTTATTCTTCCTACAGAAATCAGGGTGGTGCTGGTTCAACTTTTGTCTACTTAGTAAAACTAAAGCATGAAGATTGGAAAATTCAGCAAGTTGACAGTCATACACAGAATACTTTAAACAATCGCAAACCATTAAACTCACAACACCCTCCTAATCCACGTATTACTAAATACTTTAACGACCCAGATACAAAAGTAAATTAGGCTGCCCCAATTTGTGCAGCCTAATTTCAATATGCACCTATTTGTGCATGTTTTGTTCGCTGAGCCTTAATACAAACGCTTGTTTTCAGTTTTATCTAATGGCATATAAATTGCATAGGTAGATATAACTTTGTTGTCATTAATAAAATTTATTATCAAGACTTAATCTAAACAAGGACTCACACACCCAACGGTAGGCGTACTTTGCAAGCGCGCTGGAAAAACAATATTTTCATAACATTGTTTGATAAAATCATGAAAATTGCGTAAGTCCTGTTTTAACGAAACATAATTGTGAGGTAAAACCAAATGAGTGCTAAGAGAACTTCTGGTGCCTTAATGACTTCGGTTGTAGTCCACTTAGTCATTATTCTTCTTGCTGGTGTCTATTTTGTAGCACAATCTGAGAAGTTTAAAGACTTAGTCGGTATCCAATTTTCTAAACCCCCTAATGCACCGAAGCCTAAGGTACGTAAACCTATCGTCAAACAATTTACTAAACCTATCGTTCCAAACCAGATTACCCACGTGACAGAACAAGTTCAAGTTCAGCCACGTCTTACTACAGCTTTTGCCCCTAAGGAAGTAGCACAACAAACACAAGCAGTTCTGGAATTCTCCAATCAGGTCATCAAGGTCGATGCACCGATTAATCCAAACGTACCCAAAGTAGTGAAACCCAACACACCTGTCCCCGAAGTGGTTACACATACGGATTTACCTGTTTCCAATTCCCCGACGGCATTAGCATTTGCTGGTCCCGTCGCAAGCGCACCAGCAGCAGGTCCAGCTAACATCGTACGCGGTATTGCAGGAAGTGTTCAAGTAAACATTTCAGTCGAACGACCAGCAGGGTTAGCAATGGTACAAAACGTCGGGGTTGCACGTGAAGCTCTCGGACAAGTCACTGATACAATTACACTTGGAAACGTTGAAGTGCCACCTTTACCTAAGGGAGAACCCGGCGGACGCGTTATAGGAAAAGGACGCGATATCCGTGGTGTTCTACGTTTCACACGCATACGCCATAACCTTTCTGACTGGTGGGCTGATTCATCTTCTCTCAACGCACTGACGAAATGGTTGAACGAAAGAACTGAAATCAAAACTGACATGAACGTTGAAGGCGGCGCACTAAAACTTACCGACTCCAACCTATTTAAAACACCACTCGCATTCATGACTGGACACGATCCCGCTCTTGTCAGATCAAGAAACTTACTTGCAAGAGACCAAGGTGGCGGTAAAATGGATAGCAGGCTCTCTCCCAACGAAGCTACCGCACTACGAGAATACCTCGTTGAAAAAGGTGGATTCCTCGTCTTTGATGATTGTGGTGTGAATGCCGCTGCACAAGCAATGGTGCGGTTATTCATCGCACAAATGCGTAACGTCATGCCTGAACACCAAATTGAACGAATCTCAAATACACACGATATATATAATAACTTCTATGAAATCGGTGGACCCCCAGTCGGTTTTGATATTTTCTGGTGGGGAACAAGACCACCAAAACGAAATTATCTTGAAGGATTCTCTGTCGGTGAAAAATTAGCTGTTATCGTCGTCAGACGCGACTATATGTGCGCAATGGAATCTGTCAGTTTACCAACACGAAGTGTACACTATTCACCAGGTGTCTATCGCTTTATGACAAACGTGGTTGTGTATTCTCTAACACACGGGTCAATTGCCGATTACTCTGGCTATGTGCCTGAAGACACTTTAGCGCAGAAAGAACTACCAACACGTGCACCAGAAGCAGCGAAAACCGGAGCAACTGAATAACACATCTTGCCTACAGTTGTTCGGTATTTATCTATAGACTATTTAGTATCTCCCGATAATGATTTTAGATTATCATTATCGGGAGATACTTGTACAAATGAACCATAAACCAAATTTCTACCTTTCTTCCGAAAAAAGATCTAAATATACCAGGACGTACGCAGTTTTCATGATTTGATGAAGAATTATGACGAAAAGGGTGTAATTTTCAGCATTTTTTCGGTTTCCAGCGCCAAATCAAGAAATCAACGGTATGAATGCCTTTTGGCATTCCCCGCCTACAAAGCGCCAAATCAACGGTATGAATGCCATTTAGGCATTCCCCGCCTACCGTTGGGTGCGTAAGTCCTATATACATTAAACTTATTGGAAATCCCAATAACTAAACACAAAATATAATTTGTCCTCACACCCGAATATTGTATAATACCAATTCAAATAAATCTTGTCTCATTAAGGAATTCTACTGTTTACTGGCAGGGGGTTACTCTCTTCGGTAGGAGCGACCTCCCGGTCGCGACCGGGAGGTCGCTCCTACCAGATTTCCGCTGATAATGAGACATTATCACATGAAAATGGTATAATATAACTATGAAAATTAAAAAATCAACTCTCACATTATGCAAGGTTATTCAGTTTTCAATAATTTTGATAGTATTTTGTTATACCGTTAATATTTTGTAATACCCTCTTGTCCATGTCTTTAGTTCCGTAGGAACGATATGTTTATAGAAAATGTTTTCAACCCCAATAGAGTTCCGTAGGAACGACATAGAAGAATAGACATATCGTCCCTACGGGACTAAAGACATGGGGAGGGTATTCGTTATCTATACACATATCGTCCCTACCAAATCAACGCCAAATGCGCCAAATCAACGGTATGAATGCCATTAAGGCATTCCCCGTATGGCATTTGTCGGGACTAAAGAGCGATATTCAGTTTTCAATAAATTATAGTGAAATATGCAATTAAGTTTACACTTCTTCTGTAGGAGCGATCTCCGAATCGCGACTGAACACCTTGATAGTCGGGAATCGGAGTTCCCTCCTACACCTGAAAGTGTAAAAATAATTCTATAATTTACTATAAAATTGATGTGTAAAATTCGGTTAGGAAACCGAACCTGGGTATAAACTTTCAGTAAATCTCAATAACAGAAAACTCTTAAAACTGAATAACCCCGCACATTATATTAGAACTATTACATATAGAACAATACCTTCGCCATTTTTGAGTGCTTCAGTTGAATGAGTATATAGTGTTGATCTACCATTGCTCTGTGATATTGTTAGGATTACATAAATAAAAATAACTTCAGGTTTTCGTTGAAGTATTTTTAATTATCATAGCGTCTAATTTGACGATAGAATCTGACAGAATAATTTATATGCACAATCTGGCAGAATGTGCTACAACTGACCGCACAATCTGGCAGAATGTGCTACAACTGACCGCACAATCTGGCAGAATGTGCTACAACTGACCGCACAATCTGGCAGAATGTGCTACAACTTGACCGCACAATCTGGCAGAATGTGCTACAACTGACCGCACAATCTGGCAGAATGTCTATTATTGGCGAAGATATTGATAGAAATGATATAATATATTCAATAAGATATGATTTAACATAACATTGAGGTGATAAATTGAAACTTGGAGTATCCACTTATTCCTATTGGCATTTCACTCCTGAACGAGTAGCAATTGAACATGTTATTGAAGAAGCCGCACGGTTGGAACTTGATGGGATTGAAATCTTACATCAACAGATGCAATCAGAAGCAACCCCCTATCTACAGAAACTCAAACGTCATGCGTATATCAACGGACTTGACCTTTATGCACTCTCAATTCATCAAGGGTTCGTGTCACCAGAGGAAAATACACGACAGAAAAACATAAACCATACAATACATTGCATCCGATTGGCACACGAACTCGGTATCCCAGCAATTCGACTTAACTCCGGAAGATGGGGGACTATCAAAACATTTAATGAATTAATGAAAACCGAAGGACAAGAACCAACACTGCCTAACCATACGATTGATGAAGCTTTTGAATGGGTTATTTCTTCAATTGAAGAATGCCTACCAGATGCAGAAAGATATGGAGTCATACTCGGTCTGGAAAATCATTGGGGACTGACCTGCACACCAGAAGGTGTCAATCGTATTGTCTCCGCCATAGACTCAGATTGGCTAAAGGTGACTATGGATTGTGGTAATTTTCTCTCTGATCCCTATCAAAAACTACAACAAATCGCAAATGAAGCTGTTCTTGTCCATGCAAAAACCTATTACGGTGAAGGGGAATGGTACACCCTTGATCTCGATTATGCAAGAATTAGTAAGATTCTGCAAGAAGCGGGTTTCAACGGATATGTATCTATTGAATTTGAAGGGAAAGAGGACGCACACACTGGCGTGCCAAAAAGTGTTGAGATGTTACGCAATTCCCTGTTTTATAGTGAAATCTAAAAATATGTACACACTCCCTGGTAGGTGTGGTTTCCTAACCGTACCTTAGGCGTCAATTTAAGAAAAAAGTGCTGGTGTTTCTCTTGTGGGAGGAGTGTTCAACCCCGATATGACAGAAAATGAACATAAAATCGGGGTTGAAAACCCCTCCCACAAGAGGTCAAAATCCTTAAATTGACGCTTATGGTGCTGTTTCCTAACCGCACCGAGCATGGTTATGGAATTACCTAATTTATTTTTGATCTTCATTAGGGACGATATGTTTATAACACAAAACCCAAAATACGTGAAAACAGTTAGTTAACTAGCACAAGTCGTTAATTACTCTCCCAAGGGGCTACTTCGGCAACTGCAGCTGGTGCGGGGAAGCGACTTGAAACATCTACAGGTTTACCCAAGTCAGATGATTCAATCACACGTTCACATACCTCTAACACATGGCGCGCTTGTGCGCCATTACACCTTGGAAGTCTGTCATTTCTTATTGCATCAGCAAAGTCTGCAACACCTTTACCCCAATCCAGTCCAGTAAACGCTTTTGAGGGAGAGGGTTCATTTTGCCATCCAGATTGCGGTGTAAATTTCTTGATTCCGCGCCCATCGTCATGGGCTTGAATTGAAAATGCACCTTTCGTACCGTGAATCTCATAGGGCGGAATTTGGGAGGTTACCGTAAAACTATGGTAAATAAGACCTTGTGTTCCATCTGCAAGTGGCACTTCAAACTCAAGCACTGCAAAACCGTGATCTTTTTCTGTGACCTCAAACGAGGTGCCTTGACGCGGACCTTGTGTTAGCACACGTTTAGGAACAGCAACCCTCGCAAACCCATGAACCGTTTTCACTGGACCTATCATTGTTGTCATCGCAGTTAATGGATACGGAGCAACATCACGAAAAGGTCCCGCATGTTTCAAAAACGCATCCGCATTCGGATGCCAATGTTCCAATGGTCCCCCAAAATTACCTATCGTGGAAATCACATCACCAATCTCACCCTCACGTATCCGCTGCCACACATTCTGCTGAACATACCCAAGTATTGCTGATGGCGCACATGCAAGTTTCAATCCCATTGTATCTGCTGTCTCTACAAGTTCATTCGCTTCATCTGTCCTAATCGAAATCGGTTTCTCAGAATATACATGCTTCCCCGCTTTCAATGCAGCAAGTGAAACCGGATAGTGTGAGATATGGATAGTTAGATTTACTATTGCCTCTACATGCGGATCGTTGAATACCGCTTCAAGCGATGAATATACTTTACCACCACCTCTCTCTGCCAACGCAGAAGCACGTTCTACGTCTTGATCGTAATATCCTATCAACTCAATCTTATCTGGATAGGCTTGACAACGAGGTTGATAACCACCTGATGCAATCATACCACATCCAACAATCACTGTTCGCAAAGGGCTACTCTTAGACATTGTAATCCTCCAGTCTTTGATGTCGTTCAATAAATACACATGCATAATAACAAAATTACAATCACATGCCAATCAGAAACAACAGCATAACCCTATTTTTGCTTGACATTTCAATCATAATCATTGTAAAATTGATAACACAAGGATAGGTGACTACATGAGAAAAATATATACCATACTTACATTGACAGTTCTTACTGTAATGCTCATGTTTATTGGGTGTGCCTCTCACGACACAGCCAAAATACAAGCATATAATCAGTTTGCTATAAAAACGGCCCAAGTTGGGTTGTGGAATGAAGCAATTTTTCGATGGAAACAGATCATATCTATTGACCCAGATAACGCTGCAGCACATAACAACCTCGGTGTTGCTTATGAGGCAAAGGGCAATATCCAAGAAGCAGAAGCAGCCTACCAACGGGCAACAGAACTTGAACCTAACAGCAAATACTTCCGAATCAACTATCGCAGATGCCGACTACACATTCGCAGAAGTGGTACTGAAGGTAAAGAAAATATTCTTGAAACTACTGAACAACAAGTAGAAGAATAAATTAGGAACTAACCTTATGTTGAAAAAACAACACTTCCCGTTTTCACAGACACTTCACAATGTTTCTCAAATAACGATTAAGTTAATACCATCCTTTATCATCGTGCTGTTTACATTGACTCTATGCTCCTGTGGAAAAAAGTTTGCACGTGTCCCTATAAACATTAAAGTTCAATCCGAAATTGATATAAATACATACTCAAATTTCGCAGTGTTACCTTTTGTTATCGACAAAAACACAAAGAAATTAGATGAACTCCCTACTGATATAGGACCTGAGATCGCGCAAATACTCAGAAGTGTTTTAGGCAGACAAAAACATTTTGATGTCGTTAACAAGCAAGAAACAGAACGAATTATGACAGGTGAAAAGATTGAAGATGATTGGCTTACAAATACAGAACGGTTGAGTGAGTTAGGAGAATACTTTGAGGTGAAAGGTGTGATCGTCGGAAGTTACCGATTTTATACTGATACGCGGCCAAGACGGTATTACGGTGAACGCTATTCACCACAACAACAACGTTATGTTATGGATTATCAGGATTATGTGCAGAAAACTTATCTGCTTGCGTTACGTGTCATGATTATTGATGTTGATACCCAGAAAATTATCTGGGACGAATTATATCAACAACGTTCCGCTGAAGCACACAATATCGGTTCTTTCGTCTTTTCGCAGATGGCTCCTCAGCAAACCACTATGCGTGAACTTAGCAAACGCGCTCTTACCGATTTTGCAAGACAAATCTCACCACACTACGAACAGGAAGACCGATTCCTGATGAGGTAAAATACAGAAAATAATTACACGCGAAATACTGAACAATAATTGTAATCATACAGTTCACCCAGAGGAAAACCGATGAAGACTACAATAAAACAATCAAAAAAAAATATATTCATCCTTAATAGAATCTCGCAATTTTTCCTCTGTATTAGCATAACAGTGCTGATTTCATCAAACGTTTTCGCACAAGGCTTTGGAAAAAATAAAATTACAGCTCAACGTTTTGACTGGCACATACATCGCACAGAACACTTTGATATACACTATTATCCAAGTGCAGCCAAACTCGTCCCAATCATGGCAGCAATCGCTGAAGATGCTTATGATAAACATAGCGATGACTTACAACACGAACTTGAAGGTAGAACACCTTTCATCCTATATAAATCACATAAAGATTTTCAGGAAACAAATGTGATACTACAAGAACTACATGAAGGTATCGGCGGATTTGCGGAACTCTTTAAACACCGAATCGTTATCCCATTTACCGGTTCACTGGAAGCGTTTCGAGAGGTTATTTATCATGAACTCATCCACATCTTTCAATATGACATACTCTATCAAAAACCTCATGCAAGTATATATAGTGGCGAATTCCTATATTCACCTCCAATCTGGTTTATTGAAGGTATGGCGGATTATTTCGCCGAAGACAATGACGCTATCGGAGAAATGGTACTTAGAGATGCAAGTATAAACAACAATTTTCTACCGCTAACAGAACTACAAAACTTCAATAGACTCAGTTCTCCATACATCGGATACAAAATCGGGCAAATAGCTGTCGCGTACCTTGTAGAGACGTATGGTCGCGAAAAAATCGCTGAAATCTTACAAGGGTTGAGACAAAGCCGTACAAAAAACTTAGACCACGTCTTTAAAAACGTACTCGGAGTCGGTTTGAAAGAGTTTGATATAGGTTTCAGCCAGATGGTCCGAAAACGATACTGGCCACTGATTGAGGATAAAGAACTACCCTATATCGCAGCAAGGAAACTTACTGAACAAGTACGATTCTCTCACAATATCAAACCTGTGTGGTCACCCAGTGGAGATATTGTCGCTTATATCACTGCAAATGAAGGTTTCTTAGAAATCGTCCTAATGTCTTCTAAAACAGGAAAACAGCTTGACCGAATAACAAAACGCCTCTTCCGAGACAAATATGAAGAAATCAGAACCGATTCCACAGGTTTTGATCAAAGCCTAACTTGGGCACCAGACGGCGACCACATAGCATTTATCGGGAAACACCATGATACAAATTATTTTTTTCAAGTAAATATACTAACACACAAACTCACGCACTACCTAAAACTTGATTTTGATGCAGTCACTTCTCCTAACTATGATGGTACGGGTAAACGCGTCGTCTTTTCTGCATTAAATGATGGACAAACAGACCTATACATTATTGATTTAGAAACACAAAAAATAAACAGATTGACCAGAGACCCTTTTAACGACACACACCCCTCTTGGCATCCTGAAAGAAATGCAATCATATACGCATCTGAGAGAGAACGGAAAAATAGACTTGTCCTCATAGATTTAGAAGAACAGACCGAGCGAACAATCACTGGCAATCAATCAAATGCAATCAGTCCAAAATGGTTGAAAGATGGTGATACTGTCCTATTCTGTGATGATCGAAACGGTGTGTTTGACGCATACAAACTCAATATAAATGATCTGCAGTTGACACGTCTAACAAACTTTATCACAGGATGTTTCAACCCAAGTTACTCACCAGACGAAAAACGTCTACTATTTAGCGCCTATGATAATGGGAAGTATGATATCTGTGTAATGGAATCTGATAGTATACTTGACGAGAAAATCGAAATACAGAACATAGAATCAGAACCAGAACCTATTGTCTTAGAGTCTGAGATTATTGAACCAAAACTTAGAATCGCAAGACGAAAATATAGCACACGCTCCTCGTTTCGTTTAGACTCAATTTTCCCTGAATTTAGTTACGGCTCAGATGGACTTCTCCGAAGTCAAATACAACTGAGTGCAAGCGATATGCTTGGAAATCACCGTGTCGGAGTAAGTGTAATAAATCAGACAGGTGGGTATCTAATACCAGATTTTATCGCTCAATACGGATTTCTAACACATCGCGCAGACATCGGCACTGTCGTCTACAACTATCATCAATATCATCTACTCGGTTCTATACGCAATCAACGTGGCGTTTTGCAGCGTGTCACTGGACTCGGCGCATACTTGAGTTATCCATTTAATAGATACCTTCGATTAGATCTGCAGTATTCTCTATATTCAACACCATTAACATATAACTATCAGACAAGTCAACCTTATGATTTTGATGATCGAGGACGGCTTTCTCTCGGTTCAATTGCTTTAGTCGGTGATAACACTATGTGGAGAGAATGGGCACCGTACAGCGGTTCACGCTATCGCTTGGAAATTGAGCAATCAATACCAGCGCTTGGAAGTCAGTTATCTCTTACAAATACTGTTTTTGATTATAGGAACTACATCGGTTTGGGAAGACGCAGTACAATCGCTACACGACTATTACTTGGGGGTAGTTTTGGACGTGATCGCTCACTATTCTATCTCGGAGGAATAGATACACTCAGAGGATATAATTACGAAGACCTTGTCGGTTCAAGAGTCGGTCTGTTCAACATTGAATTACGCATTCCGTTTATAGATGTCCTGTATTTTGGATGGCCAATAAGATGGTCAATAGGTGGAATCGGCGGATTAGTCTTTGCTGATTTCGGCGGAACATGGTCAGATTTAATTTATGGTCCTGACAACCCATATCAAATGTTTGAACGCGACGGTTTACGATTACGCCTTAACGATCTAAAAGGTTCTATCGGTCTCGGGCTTAGATTACGACTCGGTGTGTTTTCTTTAGACTTTGCCGCAGCACGACATACAGACCTAAGAAGTATAAAACCCGGCGTCAAATACCATTTCGGATTAGGACAAGCATTTTAATTAAGACATACGCTTACAAAACGGTAAGCACGTTTTGTAAGCGCGCCTACCGTGTAGGTATCAGGAATCATAGATTACACAATTAGGAATTTGCAATTCATGCAATGAAAAATAACACACCGAACACAGAGATATTCAGTTTTAAGAGTTTTCTGTTATTGAGATGGACTGAAAGTTAATACCCAGATTCGGTTTCCTAACCGAACTTTATACATCAATTTTAGATTATTGAAACATGAACAAGATGGTATCACATAAAATTAACGACATAGCAATATATTATCAAAAATATCGAAAACTGAATAACCATCCACCGTACAAAAATATATATCTATTATTTTCAGTTTACTGTATAATGGACATTATGGATTAAAAAAAGAAGGAGTCAATATGGAAGCAAGGGTTAAACGTTTTATTATCACAATAGGAATATTAGCAATAATCGGTGGTACATTCGCCGCTTGGGTCAAAATATATCCAGATTTCCTCTGGTTTGGGATGGTGGAATATCTGAACATTTACACCAAAATCCTAACTACAAAAGTCGTTATAGGGTTAGTCGTTGGAGTCGCATATCTTGCAATCCTCTTAGTAAATCTATTCATCATATATAAACTTACACCTGCGCAGCTTAGTCCTGCCTTTATGGGAGGCACAGAATTTACGGGTGGAGAAACAAACACACGAAAAATGATTTACGGAGGACTCACAATCCTCGCAGTTTTATTCAGTATCTTGATGGGGTATTCTGCAACTGACCGTTGGGAAGTCTTTTTACGCTATACACACGCTGAAGACCTCAACTTCCAATCCGCCACTCCTATTGAAGTTCAAGAGAATTTGAATTCAAACGAGATACCTGTTTCAACATTAGAACTTGAAGCAAAAAAGGTACAGGTTGGAGACGAAGTCAACGTACACATTGAAGAGAATGATCCCATTGTAGCTCAAGTTGAAGCAGTGATTACAGAAGAAATAAAACAGGGTGATAAACAGATCACCGTTCCAATTGGATTACGATTAAACCAAGATATACAGATAGAAAGCGGACAAAAGGCATATTTTAAATCCCTTGCACGAGACCCAATATTTGAAAAAAACGTTTCTTACTTTGTCTTCAAAATGCCTATGGAAAGATATATCATAGGTACATTATTCGGCATTTTTCTATTAGTCACATTTTTTGCTGTCGTCATCTACTTTTTCCACGGATTGATTACAGGTGAATCAAATCAGTTAAAATTCCGACCACCTTTTGGTGTGAAAGCACATCTTTTTACGCTTGTTGGATTAACACTGTTATTCCGTGCTTTGAACTACCGCTTTGCTATGTTTGACCTATTGTATGCCTCAAACGATCTTGTTCGCGGTGGTGGTGGATATGCAGAAATGAACGCAAGACTACCTGTTCTATGGATCATGTCGGTTATCACTGTTCTTTGCGTAGCCGTGTTTATCACGAATATCTTCATACGAAAGAATGTTTATGCTTTTTCTGGTTTCGCAATTTTTATTGTCGCGGGTCTAATTGGACAACTTTATCCAAAACTTATTCAAACATATCGAGTTGAACCCAACAAACAGGTTTTAGAACAGCAGTATATCAACTACAACATCAAATCAACATTGCATGCTTATGACTTAGAAACCAACACAGTAACTGAACAAGAATATCCGATTAAAGATGAACTCACCTATGATGAAATAACAAGTCCAGAAAATGAAGCTGTAATTAATAGCATTCGACTCTGGGATTGGCGTCCATTACGTAAAACTTTTCAGCAACTTCAAGAAATTCGCTCACAATACGATTTTCTTGATGTAGATATTGACAGATACATCGTTAATGACGAACTCCAACAAGTGATGCTTTCAGCACGCGAACTCAACATAAACGAACTTCCTGATGCTAAGAATGATTGGTTCCAACAGACGTATGTTTATACACATGGATACGGTGCTGTCGTCAGTCCAGTCACAAAAATTTATGATGGCAGCCCAAGCATGTATATAAAAGACTTACCACCAGAAATCAAATACGATGACCAATGGACTCATAGATTTGATGATGAGCCAGGACCACGGATCTATTATGGTGAAGGTACAGACCGGTATGTAATTGTAGATCCTAAACTTTCTATAGATACCGAAAAGCTTGAATTTGACTATCCCATAGAGGGACAACAGTTCGCTGTCAATGCTTACCAAGGCAAAGGCGGTGTTGTACTTTCTTCGTTCTGGCGCAAACTTGCATACATGTTCAAGTTTAACAACGAAATCAAATTTATCCTTCCTGGAGAAATTGAATCTACAAGTAAAGTACTATATGACAGGAATATCATAAAGCGCGTACAAAAAATTGCTCCATTTCTCCGATATGATGGTGACCCTTACGCTGTCATACATGATGGAAGACTGGTTTGGATGATTGATGCATATACGACCACTCATCGCTATCCATACTCTCCAATAGAGAAATTCGGTCAACGCGATAGAGGTCCATGGGGAAACTACATTCGTAATTCTGTAAAGGTCGTTATTGATGCATACCATGGTAATGTTGATTTCTACCTGATTGAACAGGAACACGACCCTATCGCTGAATGCTATCGCAAAATTTTCCCTGATCTATTTAAAACGTTCAACGAGATGCCTGCAGATTTACAAGCACATATCCGATATCCAACAACACTGTTCCGCATCCAATCACGGGTTTATCAAGATTACCACATGAAGGATCCTATTACTTTTTACGCCAGTGAAGACCAGTGGGAAATAGGAACAGAATTGTATGACAATACCAATAAGCAGACCACACAGGTGACAGTACCTCAGCAAACAAGTCCTTTTGCACCTCAAAGAGTTGTTGAAAAAAGTCAAAAGCGAAATATACAACAAGTAGATCCATACTATGTTATTCTCAAACTTCCAGGTGAAGAAAAAGCAGAATTTATGTTGATGTTACCATTTACCCCTCGTAACAAACTGAATCTGATCGCATGGCTCGGAGCTCGATGTGATTTACCTCAATATGGACAACTGCTTGTCTACAGATTTCCTAAGCAAGAACAAATTCCTGGACCGATGCACGTTGAGAATTTTATTAGTCAGGACCCGGATATTTCAAGAGATATCAGTTTATGGAATCAGGAAGGTTCACGGGTACTTCGTGGTAACCTTTTGATTTTACCGATGAATAACTCACTCCTTTATGTAGAACCAATTTATATTCAATCTGAAGATGCTGATTCGGCAATTCCTGAATTGCGTCGGGTAGTTGTTGGATACAGAGAGACAGATAAAGAAAGCCCTTATATTGTCTGGGGTGAAACACTTGATGATGCTCTCAGAGAAATGTTTATAACAAGGTTAGGCGGACAAACTGGTCCCACAAATGTAACAGAGGGGACTCCTGACACAACCGAAATCCCTGAAACCGCTACATCAACATTTGACGAGTTAATTAAACAAGCGAACACTTACTTTAATAACACGCAAACTGCACGGCGTAACGGTAATTGGGCGGAATTTGGAAACAACCTAAATCTGTTAGAGAATGTTTTGAAACAAATGGAACAAAATATTCAGGAGTAATTGAATTTATTTCTTATACAATAAATAAGGAGGTGAAACACATGTCTCTCGATTGGAAACCACGACACAGGGATATGATTATTGGTGGTATTCCGTGGCTTGCACGAATCTCTGACAAAGCCAGCGCGAAACTACAAGGTATCATCGGTGAATACATATATCCGTGACCACAAGACAAAATGTTCCTGGAGGAACATAAAATATCTGCTGACGAATTCGTTGACATGGTGAAAAACAATCCATCAGATGATGAGATGATTGCTGCCATGAAGGAATTAAATAGCTAAATATTGTTCATAAGACAGGCGTGCTCGGGAAAGCGCGCCAATTTCACACCGGAGATTGTTTGCGTGAACTTGAAAAAACTGCGAGATCAAATTAATAAACTTGATGACCAACTTCTTGAAATCCTTCAAAAACGAGCTGAGATTTCGGGGAAAGTAGGTTCCTTAAAAGCAGACATGGGGTCTGTTATTCATGATCCACAGAGAGAATACGAGATTCTTAAACGTCTAAAAAACCTGAATCACAGTATTTATCCTGAACATTCTATTGAAATAATATGGAATGAGATTTTCTCGGCATCACGTGCTGTACAAACACCAATACGTGTAGCTTTCCTCGGACCTTTAGGGAGTTTCGGACACACCGCTTGTGAGGCATTTTTCGGTCCATCA
This sequence comes from Candidatus Poribacteria bacterium, assembly GCA_963663765.2. Lineage (GTDB taxonomy): Bacteria > Poribacteria > WGA-4E > WGA-4E > WGA-3G > MSPOR6. The sequence continues at coordinate 72,476 of CAXXUA010000008.1, forward strand.
TCAGACATGATTCCAATCACTCCCCAGGTTGATATCTTTACCGAAGTAGAAACAAATCGCGCGGATTTTGGTATGGTAGCAATCCAAAACTCAGTATACGGTACTGTCCGAGATGTGTTAGAGCGATTCCAACATACACATTTAAAAATCTGTGCTGAAATGTATCAACCGATCAAGCACCACCTGATTTCAAAGTCGCAACTTCAAGATATAGAACGCATTTACTCACATAGTCAACCTTTCGCTCAATGTCGTATGTGGTTGAATAATTTTATGAAACATGTTGAGCAGGTTGAAGTTGTCAGCACATCGGACGCAGCACAACGCGCTGCTGAAGAACCTAACACCGCAGCCATCGCAAGCAAACTTGCAAGTAAGATATACGAAGTGCCTGTAATCGCCGATTCAATAATGGATGACCCAAATAACACAACACGTTTTCTTATAATTGGAGACCAGATAGTAGGCATGAGTGGCAATGACTGCACTTCCATCTTTTTCTCTGTAAAAAACAAAGTTGGTGCATTATATGAAATCTTGGGAGTCCTTGAAAAATACCAACTGAACCTTAGTTATTTGGAATCACTCCCTTCACGCAGCAAACAGTGGGAATACATCTTCTTCGCAGATATTGATGGACATGTTGAGGATGAAAAAGTTCATACTGTACTTGACGACCTTGAGAACCTCTGCAGAGAGGTAAGAATCCTCGGTTCATATCCTCGGGGTGAAAAATAATTCACTTTTATGTGGTTCTTAGACGTTTTCTCTATTATTGAATTTCTACTGATGCCTTTAAAGAACAATGGCAATTACATTGACCCAACAGATCCAAGAACGTGCCCATGAACTCGGATTTGAACTTGTCGGTATAACCCCTGTCCAAGAGAGCCAAACCATCCAACGATACAAACAATGGATTGACAATGGGTATGCCGGTGAAATGGGATACCTTGAAAGACACTTACCTCTAAAGGAAGACCCACGAAAACTACTCCAAGAAGCAAAATCCGTTATCTGCCTCGCTATGAACTATTATACGCTTGACACACCAACGGAAATTGCACAGGATCCCAGCAGAGGACAAATCTCTCGATACGCATGGGGGGATGACTATCACGATGTCATACGTGCACGCTTGTTACACTTTGTCGAGTATATAAAAAGCAAAGCAGAAACCGAACTCAAAAGTCGGGTTTTTGTGGATTCCGGTCCTATCATAGAAAGGGAATATGCACAAAAAGCAAAACTCGGTTGGATAGGAAAAAACACTAATCTAATCAACTGGCGTACAGGTTCATGGTACTTTCTTGCAGAGGTACTTGTTAGTATTGACTTGGAATATGATTTACCACCACTGATAGGAAGTTGCGGCAGCTGCACAAAGTGCATTGAGGAATGTCCAACAGACGCAATTATTGAACCAAATCTACTTGATTCAAGGTTATGCATCTCATATCTGACGATTGAATTGAGGGACAGTATTCCAAAGGAACTCCGACCCAAGATGGGTAATCTGATTTTTGGCTGCGACATCTGCCAAGAGGTCTGCCCATGGAACAGCAAAGCAACGCCAACAACAGAACTCGCGTTTAGACCCCGAAAGGGCAATCTTGCACCTGAGCTGCTATCACTCATCGGAATGACACAAGCCGAGTTCAGCAAGAGGTTCAAGGGAAGTCCAATCAAACGCACAAAACGTAGGGGGTTTCTACGAAATGTCATCGTAGCAATCGGTAACTGGAAATCACGAACTGCTATTCCCGCACTCAGTAACGCAATGACTGATGATGAACCGCTAATACGAGGGCATGCAGCATGGGCATTAGGACAAATCGGTGGGGATGATGCTAAACAGGTATTGAATACCCGTTTGGAGACTGAAAATGATAATGATGTCATTACTGAAATAGAGGATGCACTACAAGTTATAGCAGGTAATGGGAATTTACTATAGGTTATACTGTGCTTTTTCTACTCCCACCGTGCCCATACATTTGGAGTAATGTAACCTTCATCCTTGTATGGATCATCACCTGAAACAACCACAACCCCACGATAGTTCCGTTGTCCTTTCCATCCAAGCCACGATGCTGTTGAACAATAGTGACTCACGAGAACGCGTCGATAGGAATTGCTTCTATTCTTTTTTGACCGATGTAATAGGTAACCGTTGAAAAAGAGGACGCTACCCGTTGTCATTTCAATTGGAACTTCTGTGGAATCGTCAAAACCACGTGCCTCATAGCAGCTGTCAAACTCATCTTGCTTGTTGTGCGGGTGACGATCATAGATTACGCCAGATCTATGGCTATTGGGCAGCACCCAGATGCATCCATTGTTAACTGTCGCGTCATCCAAAGGAATCCAAGCCCCAACAAGTGATCTGTCACGCGTCGGTATCGGATGTTCGTCTTGGTGCCATGGATTTCCGGTATGTCCCGGTACTTTCCCCAACATCATTGACTGCATACACTTAACACCCCCATTCCAAAATGGTATGTGTGCACCGACGATTTCTCGTAGGATCGCACATATTTTAGGATGTTCAACATAACGACGCACAATCGGACTGAATGTATGGGGTTCACCAACACACATTATTCGGTCTAAGACTTCAATTTCAGTTGCATCCTCTGACATCGCTGGAATTGCGTCACATTCATATTTACCTCGAAAAATTTTTACCATTTCTAATTTCAGTTCATCACATTCCTGAGGCGTAATGACATCTGGAACTAACAGGTATCCATCGTTGATATATGATTTTGCCCAACGGTTTGAAACCTGATGTGACATATTAGCGACACTCCTTTTCTAAAATAAGTATGTCCATTCACACTTAAAATCACAAATTATATGTGGTAGAATATTCTTCTGCTATCTGAGCTGATCTAATTTGTTATTCTGACACATCAGAATAGGTATCAAAGTTTGGGTTTTCGGCATCTATCGGTTGGATAGTAATACCATGTCTATTTGACAATGCCTCATTAACTGCGGAGATATTGTAGGAGCGACTTCCTGGTCACGACCGGGAGGTCGCTCCTACCAAAGAGAGGTGCCTCCAACCAGCACTAAAAGTGAAATTCATTAATGAGGCAATATTAATTAGATTTGGTATGACCATGTTGCGTGCATTGCAGTCGTCAGTAAATTCATATCAAGAAACTTTTTAGCATAGATACTAATTGTACAATTATGTCTAAATTGCACAACAAATACTATTTTGTTTGTGTTAGAGAGATGTGTTCTATGATTTGAGAAGTTAGTTGGCGTTCCACTTCTCTCATTTTTGGTAGACCCGCGAGATTGTTTGTTTCATTTGGATCCTCCTGCACATTAAATAGGAGGTAGGGTTTATTATCTCTGTTTAAAGCGATTTTCCACTCCTGATTTAGCAGCATAGTTTCCTTTGATATTTGCGATATTGCAAAATCACGGTGATTCGCTTCAGTGTCAACTAAAGTAGGTGATAAGGATTTTCCGAATTGACGATTTTCCATCTTACCGGCTGCCATTTCAACCAGTGTGGGACCAATGTCTATCCATTCCACTGGACTTTCACAAACACCTTTCGCTTCATCGCTTTTTAGAGTTTCGGGGGTTCGCACAAGTAGCGGAATACGGACTGCACCATTGAGGAAATTGCTCTTGTAAATCAATCCGTGATCACCATTCATTTCACCGTGGTCGGAACAGAAAATGATGACAGTATTATCAAGTTCTCCGCGTTTATCAATTGTATCCAAGATTTCGCCAATCTGATCGTCAATCAGGGTGACGTTGCCTGCATAGTCCGCACGCATCTTTTCAATATCACCCTTTTCAAATTTTGGACTCTTCTTTTTGCTTTTCAGGAGGTTGTCTAAACTACCTTGTGGACGATTTCCTGTATGCTGTCGACGTGCTGCAGGTGGCATATCCTTAGGATTGTACTTACTTGCATAGGGTTCAGGTGAGTCCCAAGGTTCATGAGGTCCACCGAAACTTACCCAGCAGAACCAAGGTTCTTGCTGTTTATAGTTTTCTATGTATTGCTTTGCATGTTGTCCGACGTATACATCCGAATCGTTTTCAAGTCCAAGAGGTGTTGGTCTAACAAGGTGGGGTTTCGTTTTAAATCTATCCTTATAGTCATCTTTGTACGCATTCCAGACACCTTTTTCTTCCCACATCTCTGTCATATAGGACAAGCAATTCATACTTGCTCGTGGGCCACCGATTTCGTTCACATCATCTAACCCGTAAGCATGCATCAAGTGTTCACGTTTGCGTAGATCACCATTATTTGTGTGTAGATGTGTTTTTCCAAATAGGCTGGTGCGGTATCCAGCATCCCGTATTGCTTGCATCCATGTGGGTGTTTCAGCTGCCAACTTGTGTTTTCCGTTATTCCAAACACCGGTGTTATGTGCATATAACCCAGTAGCTAAACTGAGTCGTGCTGGCACACAAACTGGAGAAGTGGTAACGCAGTTCGTATATCTGACACCTTCACTCGCGATCTTATCCATGTTTGGTGTCTGGACCCAACCACCACTGCAACCCATTGCATCCCAACGTTGTTGGTCTGTCATGATGAAAAGGATATTGGGTTTCTTATGTTGATTAACACTAATGTCACTGTTCTGTTGTGTCCACGCATTTGAACCAAGAAGTGATATTGTACCAACTCCTGCAACGCTCAATTCTTTGATGAAAGTTCTGCGGTTAATACTGTCTGTATTGGCAATCGGTGTGTCTTTATCACATTCTGTTTTTTGGGTTTTGTTTTGCTTTTTCATTTGTGCCTCTGTATTATGGTAAATTTTGGAATTAATTACACACTTTCACAGGTAGGAGCGACCTCCTGGTCGCAACCGTATGGAGACCATGTATCAAAACAGTCGCGACCGGCAAATCAACGGTATGAATGCCTTGGGCGAATACGCGTTTGGTATTCGCCATGATTCCCCGGGTCGCTCCTACCAAAGAAAAGAAAAGGATAGGATAACGACTTGTGCCAGTTAACCCATTGTTTTCAAAGTTTTTACATATATTAGATTTATAATGCACACATATCGTCCCTACGGGACTAAAGCGGATGTACTATGACGTATTTCTATAAACATATCGTCCCTACGGGACTAAATGGTTTTCTTGCTATACATTTATTGTATGTGTCCATTGATGATCTACTACTTAAACAGATGACTACTGGGTTCTTCAGCATTGAACTTTTATTTTATGCTAAAATTAATTGCCGAAAGAACCACTAAAGAGGATGTACTATGACGTATTTCTATAAACATATCGTCCCTACGGGACTAAAGCGGATGTACTATGACGTATTTCTATAAACATATCGTCCCTACGGGACTAAAGCGGATGTACTATGACGTATTTCTATAAACATATCGTTCCTACGGGACTAAAGCGGATGTACTATGACGTATTTCTATAAACATATCGTCCCTACGGGACTGAAGAGGATGTACTATGACGTATTTCTATAAACATATCGTCCCTACGGGACTGAAGATCGTTTCAAACTATGAAGGACACCTGCAAAACGCCATGCTTTTGTGAAACAATGATTAACATATAGTTATTTAACACAACTCGTTAGGATACTTACATTACAACCAATATGGTAAATTATAGAAAAGATTAGGATACTTACATTACAACCAATATGGTAAATTGTAGAACTGTAAACTTATTTTCAAATTTCATCATAGTAAGGACATTCACTGTTTACTTTTTCGTTTGGGTATGGAACAGATGTTCTAAAACTTGCAATCTTAATGCGGTTTCTAACTCTTTCATTTCCGGTAAACCCGCAAGATTGTTTGTTTCGTCTGGGTCATTTTTCACATCAAACAGGAGATAGGGTACTCCGTCTTTATTCAATGCGATTTTCCATTCTTGATTAAGCAGCATTATCTCACCAGAGATCTCTGAGATTGCATATTCCCGATGTGTTCCTTCTGTATCATCAAGGACTGGACATAATGATTTACCGTATTGTCGGTGTTTGATCTCTCCACCTGCCAATTCCACAAGTGTTGGACCAATATCAATCCACTCAACAGGACTTTCACAAACCTGATTCTCTGAAGCGTTTTTCAATGATTCAGGGGTTCGGAGAAGTAAGGGGATTCGCACTGACCCGTTAAGGAAATTACCTTTATAGATTAGACCGTAATCAGCATTCATTTCACCGTGGTCAGAGGAGTGGATAATGACGGTATTTTCTAATTCACCGCGCTTCTGTATTGCATCAAGGATTTCGCCAATCTGTGCATCAATCAGATTGACATTACCTGCATAGTTTGCACGCATTCTCCCAACTTCACCTGCTTCAAACTTTGGATTCATGCGATTCATCATATTATCCAAATTACCACGTGGACGATCCCCAGCAGGTGGTCGAGGAATGGGGGGTGGCATGTCATTTGGGTCATACATGCTTGCATAGGGTTCTGGTGTATCCCAAGGTTCGTGCGGACCACCGAAACTTACCCAACAACACCATGGTTCTTCACGATTATAGTTTTGGAGGTACTGCTTTGCTTGTTGTCCTACATAGACATCTGCATAATCTTCAAGATCAAGTGGTGAGGGACGAACCATATAGGGTTTTTTCTTGAATCTTTCACCATAATCAGCTTTGTATTTTTGCCAAACACCTTTTTCCTCCCACATCTCTGTCATGTGAGAGAGTACACGACTACTTGCCCTTGGACCACCAATCTCGTTCACATCGTCTAAACCGTAAGCGTTCATTAGGTCTTCGCGGTCTCGGAGGTCACCATTGTGAGGGTGGAGGTGTGTTTTTCCAAAAAGACTGGTACGGTAGCCAGCATTGCGAACAGACTGCATCCAGGTAGGTGTTTCTGCTGACATGGTGTGTGTCATATTGTTCCAAACACCGGTGTTGTGCGGATACAAACCAGTTGCTAAACTCAGTCGTGTTGGAATACAAACGGGTGAAGTAGTAACACAGTTGGTAAATCGGACACCTTCACTTGCGATTCGGTCTAAGTTCGGGGTTTGTACCCAGTCGCCGCTGCAGCTCATTGCATCCCATCGCTGTTGGTCTGTCATGAGAAGTAGTATGTTTGGTTTCATATTATATCCTTCTTATAGGTTTCATTATGCGTCAGTTCCGTTCAATGCCAGCATCAATAAATGCTTTTGACAACGTTTGGTATGTTAACGTCGCAGCAGCGAGTGGGTCATAGTCCTTGCGTGCCTGCACCATAAAACTTACTTCGGCAGTAATGAATCCATCGTACCCATGTTCCTGCATGAGTTTCAAATAACCAACATAATCAAAAGTTCCCTCTCCAGGAATTAGGAACTCAAAATCTGGCGCATTACCGCGTTGGTCTTTGACGTGCGTATGAATTGAGACAGCAGCTAAAGCCGAGACCGTCTCCTCGGTAGACATACCGACTATATCAAAATGGCTGATGTCAAAGTTGACTTTCAGGTAGGGAGAATTGATGATTTCAAGGAGTTCAAGTACTTTTGCAGGCGTATCAATGATTGCACCGATGTGGGGTTCCATTGCAATGGTCACACCACGCGAAGTAGCATAGTCGACCAACTTACCAACACGTTCAACGAGAAAATCTTTCTTGGTATCCCACTCATCAGGTTTTCCACCGGTAGTGGTATTTACTGCAGGTAGTTCGTCACCTTGTGCAAGTTCAACTGCTAAATCCACACCACCTTTCAAACGCCACATATTTTTTTCGTGCGATTCTGCATGGACATCCATTAGATTCGAATGTGCTGCGATCGCGGGTAACGCTAAATTATACTGTTTCAACATGGTTGCAATGCGTTTTCGTTCTGCTGCATCCAGCGTACTGAGTTCGGTTGTAAAACGTTGTATGATGGTTAGTTCAATTCCATCAAAACCAAGATCCGCAATGTGTGAAATAGCCGTATCTATAGGAACAGTCGGCATGCCCCATGTGCTATATCCAAGTTTCATGTGGGTTTCTCCTTATAGTTTGAGATAAGTCACTCGTCTTTGTCAGAAAAGTGCACCAAATGAACCGAGCCACTCGTTTATGAGGAAACCGACACGGTGAATCATGAGCGCAACACGTCCCATAACGGTGTTACCGAACGCCGCACCAAATCCTATCATAAGGAAAGCGATACCGACCTTTGAAAGCCAATTGATGGGACCGCGATGTTCCACAGAGAAGAAGAAATAGGTGAGCGTACACATTACACCGACGACCATGAGGACTGCTCCGAAAGTATCCCAAGTGGAAAGCGTTCCTGCATTAATGTCAGCAAAAGGTGCAATTGTCCCGTGTGTCTGCTTAAAAATGTTCGCCTGCAACATATTTGGGATTGCGGCACCTGCACCAAACCCGATAAGGATGGCAATGGGAATACGAATCAACCATGTATGCCGTGGGGACAAACGAGCAAAAAACAGCAAACCGATAGCAATTGGAATTATTTTGAATAGTCCCCAAAGTGCTTGCCTTGTTTCTGGAGTTGTTTCCCCTATTATCTCGGTCCAGAGTGCGCTCATTGCTTTAGATAATGGTTCCCAAGTTAACGGTATGACTCCTTGGTGGATCCCTATAACAATGAGGTATCCAACTGATATTCCTACAAAGAGATGTTCTGCAAACCGATAGAACGGGTTATCTCGGTAAAGAAAACTATAGATGCAGAGCGTTAAAAATGCTGCAACCCAGATTCCAAAAACTTCCATCAATTTACGCCTCCCTTCTTTGATGAATAAAAAAAGCGATATTGCCTAAAATAACCAACCCGATAATCAGAAGATGTGCAAAGGATGCCGTGTTTAATCCTACAGTCCCATCTCCGGGGGCATTCAAAAGTTTCTCATATTCGGCGGCTCCCAAATAACCGGGCATCATGCCTACCAACTGCCCTGATTGCAGATAAGGGTACATCTGGGCGATAATGACAGCAGTAACACCTGCAGCAATTTTCAAACCGTATCTCGTATTTGCATAAATGATCCAAGTTTCAGTTGTACTACCAGAAGCAAGATCAAGCAACAGATCAATCTGATCATAGTTCGTGATATTCTCCATCATCGGAATTTCGGCGATAGCTGTTTTTTCATAATCGGTTTCAAAGACACTACTGATGTCAGTTCCCATACCAAGGATAACTTGTAATGCTCCGGGACGGTAACCTAAAAATACATAATCTTCACCATAGACTGCATTGTTTTCTGCTGCAATTCTTTGCATGAGTTTATCAGCTAAGGTAGGTGTATTAGGATAAAGCGTCATGCCGATGACTTTCACGCCTTTACTGAAACAGTGCTGCATCACTGCCTTTGCCATCGGTTCCGGTTCTGCGAGTGAGGACGGACCATAGTCAAAAGCCATTATAATAGTTGATCCTGATGGAAGTGCTTCAATATAATCGTAAAGTTTTTGTGTCGGTTCTGACACCGTAATTGGTAACCTGACAGGGATCAGAGTTGGAATGATAACAACTAAGGCAACTAACATAAAAATTATCCGTCTATCCATATTCATGAATTTTTCAAGCATTGACTAATCTCCTCCACCAAGATACGAACGTTCAATTCCCAATATAATTCGGATAGATTGTGAGATGACTCCTAAACTTACCCCAAGAATAATACCGCGTCGCGCTGCGAGGTTCGGGACATCTAAAATCCATTGGCGAATTCCTGATGCACCGTTAGCAGTACTATTTACCCAGCTTTCCGGACTGTCCGACCCTGGGATCCAAGAAATCAGTTTATTCCAAACCAGATCGCCGACTGGTACATTTCCCATCATGACAAGCATGGCGGCGATAAGAAGCAGCGTTGCTTCAAATGATCGTGCACGGAATGCACGAAAAGCCGCTGAAGCAATAAAGAAGGCGAGTAAAGAAAACATTGTTGCATCCATTGGTACTTGGACGTTATCATATAACCACACAAATACTGAATTTTGCGGTCCATCAGGAACACCAATTAAGACCATCACTATCATGCCCACGAATACAATTAAACTGTATTGCCAATGCTCTGTACGGAGGCGGATGCGCGTCGCGTGGGTTTGGATGAGTGTCACCACTGCCAAGACCAAAGCGAAAGGCGATATGATGAGTCCCCAATTAATCACCTCTTTGTAAACTGCTTGTGAATATGAATGTGGGCTAAATTGGGTGAAGATCATTGCTATGCCAAAAAGGAAGCAGAGAGCTAAAGGTATTTGTCGCTTCATAAATCTCCTATCTCACATTTTGTAAAAGTGTAGTGATCCAGTTGATACCGAACAACTCAAGAGCGACACCAAGTATAATCGTCACAAAAATGACAACTTTACCCCAGTCTTGTCCTCTGAGACTTCCAAGAAGCATCGGTTCTCTGGAAAGATACGCACTTGCCGCATAGAGTTCTTCACCAATCAAGGTATAGTCACACGCTGCGATGAAAAAGGGGAGTTGGTGCTCTGAATCCGTTCCGGCAATTTGTATTGCCCCGATGGAATTACCGGTTTCAGCCATAAGAAGTGATTCTGCAAAAAATGTGCCTTGTAGGAAAACTGCTGCCGGTTTTTCGCGAATCATCATACCATCAACACCGGCAGCATAAGCGAATTGATCACCGGTAAGGTAGAAGATGTTTTCCTCCTGGTAGGCATCTGGACGACCTTCGTCAAGATAAGACGTTTTCACCATCTCACGTACAACGTTCAACACAATTGGGTCATTGCATGGCACGCGTAGTGGTGTTTCATAGTCAGCAGTTCGTCGTGCAACTTGGCCCAGAATCGTCATACTGGCAATAGTTGCAACGTTGTCTACACTGCCTAATCCTAACACGTAGAGAATTGAACGTCCCATCTCTGTAGCCCTGCCGATTGCTTCATCAACTGCTTCCAAGCCTGGGATACGTCGGACAAACACCTCTTTTCCACTCCGCGCATAATAGACACTGCCTAAAATTGCAGCTGAAAAAAGGAGCATGGCAAGAAATAGAGCAATTTTGCCTGTATGAAACCATTGGTCTGTTGCTTGGACAGCAGCAGTTTGCGCGGAATCAATGGTTGTTTCGTTTTCATAAATGGCACGAACAATGTACGCATGTTTCGTGTCCTTAATTGCCTTAGTATCCTTATACATTGTTGCATCTGCGTTTAACTGCGGACTTAATACACTAAATTCACCTTCATTAGTGTTTCGTAGGATGATGTATCCTATAATATCGCTATCTTCAGGTGTCTTTCCCCATGTGATGGTGATGCTGGTAGCGTCGCTCGGTGTATCCTTTGCATTTACATTTGACAGAGGACTAGGTTCTTGGCTAAACGCGAAGGTGCCACATAAAAATGAAACCAAACAAGTGAGCACCCATAAAATTGTTTTATTATGTTTCATATATTTCCTCTAAAAAGAGTGATCATTTCAGATTAATAACACTGTGAAATTGCAAGTTTAATATCTTTTTCTGTTACATCGTCTCGGATAACGACTTCACCAATCCGTGTTGGCAATATCAGTCGAAGTTTACCATCGAGAGCTTTTTTATCAAGTGACATTGCAGCATATATTTCTTGAGGTGTGATGTCTGATGGAAAAGTGAGCGGTAGATGTGCTTGATTTAATAGAGTTCTTTGACGTTCAAAGTCTGTTTCAGAGAACATTCCTAAATTGACTGCTAATTGTGCTGCGCAGTTCATGCCAATTGATACCGCTTCCCCGTGTCTGTATTTTTTGTAATGTGTTAGTGCTTCAAGCGCGTGACCAAATGTGTGTCCATAGTTTAGCACCATCCTCAAACCGCTCTCTTTTTCATCTTTTGCTACGATATCTGCTTTATTAGCACATGCACGCGCAATCATCTCAATTAATGTGGATGTATGCAAATTTATGATTGACTCTAATTCCTCTTCTACCATTTCAAACAAAGTTTTATCACGGATAACACCCATCTTTATGACTTCTATGAGACCTGCTTGAATGTCCCGTCTTGGTAAAGTCTTTAGGGTATCCACATCAATCAAAACCAATTTCGGTTGATGGAATGCGCCGATAAGGTTTTTACCTTTCGGATGATTGATTGCTGTTTTCCCACCTACACTTGCGTCAACCTGTGCTTGCAAGGTCGTAGGAATTTGTACGTAAGAGATTCCCCTCATATATACGGCTGCAGCAAAACCCCCTAAATCACCAACTACACCACCACCGATTGCGATTAACGTTGAACTTCTGTCAAGTTGATGCGTAATAAGACTATCCAAAATCCTTCCTAACTGTTCTAACGATTTGCTCTTTTCACCGACTGGTACTTCAATGAGATCAACATCAAACCCAACATTTATTAGACACTCTGTCACATAAGAAGCATATTGATCTTTTACGTAAGCATCAGTAATGATCAATACTTTTCTTGATTTAATGTGTGACTTAAGAATGTCACCGATTTGCTTGAGAATTCCTACTCCGACGAGGAGTGGATAACTGTTCTCTTTGAGTTCGACGTGTAGAGTTTTTATCATAACGATTTGTCTTATATCTTGGTTTTGTGGAATATCTTGTCCTGAGAAAGATCCTTCTTATATCAGCGATAACTTCATCAAAGGTTCTTTCGGTAGTTTCAATGATATGGTCTGCATGTGCATAATAAGGAGCGCGTTCCGCTAACATTGTTCGTATTGTTTCCAATGCATCAGGGGTTTGGAGCAAGGGACGGTGTGTTTGATGACCAACACGTTTGTATATTTCTTCAGGTGACGCAGTTAGACAGAAGACAATGCTATTCTCTTTTAACTTTGATACGTTCGATTCTTTCAAGACTACGCCACCACCGGTAGAAATAACAAAGTTATATAGTTGTGAAACTTTTTCAACTGCTTCACTTTCAAGTTTTCGAAAACCTGCTTCTCCATCCTCTGCGAAAATATCACTGATACGACGCCGACTGTCCCGTTCAATGACATTATCGGTATCAATGTAACGCATACGCATTTGTGCAGCAAGTCTTTTGCCAATTGAAGTCTTACCAGTACCCATAAAACCTACGAGCACGATATTAGGGTTTCTATTGGGTGTTTGGCTAAATTGTCTTCGCATTAGAACGAGTTTCTTTTATTCTGGGGTATCAGTATTATGAATATAAATTTCAATTATAACATTTTTGTAGAATAATGTAAAGAAAAGAAATTCCCAGTATCCCAGTTTTAAAGCGGGTGTGTAAAAGTTTTGCACAAACTACTCATTCTTCATTGTAGGGCGGGGCTCTGTGCCCGCCCCAACTGATTATATGAGAGATTGCGGGGCACAGAGCCCTAATGAGTTTTGACGTTCAAGTTGTGTATTCGTAGGGACGTGGTTTCCACACATGATCTACGCAAACTCAAAAACCAAACGGGTTGGGGAACCCAACCCCTACGAATTCAACTGCCGATTTTGATTGTCAAACTTCATTAGGTGTCAATATAAAGAAATATTGTTAATATTAACTATATTCTTCAGTCCCGTAGGGGGGATATGTTTATAGAAATACATATCCCCATGTCTTTTTAGTCCCGTAGGGACGATATGTTTATTCTTCTATGTCGTTCCTACGGAACTAAAGAGAGGGGATGTGATAACGTCTTTCTATAAACATTGCGTCCCTACGGGACTAAAGAGAACAAAAGTTTGTACCTCTGTGCAAAATCTTTACACACCCAATTCCCAGATCTGGATTGGGTGTGTAAAATATTTGCACAAACTACTCATTCTTCATTGTAGGACGGGGCTCTGTGCCCGCCCCAACTGATTATATGAGAGATTGCGGGGCACAGAGCCCTAATGAGTTTTGACGTTCAAGTTGTGTATTCGTAGGGACGTGGTTTCCACTCATGATCTACGCAAACTCAAAAACCAAACGGGTTGGGGAACCCAACCCCTACGAATTCAACTGCCGATTTTGATTGTCAAACTTCATTAGGTGTCAATATAAAGAAATATTGTTAATATTAACCATATTCTTCAGTCCCGTAGGGACGATATGTTTATAGAAATACATATCCCCATGTCTTTTTAGTCCCGTAGGGACGATATGTTTATTCTTCTATGTCGTTCCTACGGAACTAAAGAGAGGGGATGTGATAACGTCTTTCTATAAACATTGCGTCCCTACGGGACTAAAGAGAACAAAAGTTTGTACCTCTGTGCAAAATCTTTACACACCCTTTTAAATCTGGATTTGTAACACTTGACACCATTATTGTCTTATGTTAAAATGTATATATGATGAAATTAAAAGTTTGTTTAATCTTATGCTTTCTGTTCATATATGGAACAAGTAATGGAAATGACGATCCTCCGAAAGTTGGTGATGACGCACCCCTTTGGACACTGCAAGATGCTAAGGAAAAAGAGCATAGTCTAAAGAAGTTGAACGGAAAAATGGTCTTTCTTATAATGGGTAATCGGAAAATTCGTAAAGAAGATGACAAATGGGCAGAAGCGTTTCAAAAAGATTATAAGAACAACAAACTTGTTACGGCTTATATAATAGGCGATTTGCGGAGTGTACCAGGATTCATTCCAAAACGTTTCGTGAGATTCCAACTCAATAGAAATCCCCCACCAGTCAAATTCCTGCTTGATTGGAAGGGGGAGGTACATAAAAAGTATCACACAGAGAAAAAGAAACCAAATCTATTTTTAATTTCATCCAAAGGAAAAATTGTCTACCATCGTAAGATTGATTTTAAACCAGAATTTTATACAGATCTCAAAAAACAAATTGAAACTCAATTAAAGAATATGCCTTAAGCAAAAGATGTGTAAATGTTGATTTTTGTTTAGAAGATGTAGAGGAGAAAAAAAATGAATTTCAATGCGGAGGTACAAAGATATTTTACTTTTCCAATGAGACTCATTGGAATTGGATCGTTGGTTGGTGTATTTGGTTGTTTAGGATTAGCACAGACAGCAGAAAGTATACTTTTATTCATTTTTTCAATGTCTCTATCATTTTTAGGGACAATTGTGACTTTGTGTGGTCTTATGGTTTTAGAAGAAAACCCACCCAGTCAGAAAAAATTTCGTAAATTGAAATCTGAGACTATCAAGACTATAAAGATCCAATATCCAAATTACATTATGAAGTTAGAAACATTGAAACAAGATTATCAGAAACTATACGGAAAACTCAGTGATACTCGTGAGTATTATGATATTTCTCGTAAGGAATTAAGAAATCTGCGGTTAGAGTTAAAGAAAATACAGAAAGAACTTCATGACAAGTCAAATATCACATCACAAATAATTGACAACGTCGCTCCCAATGGGATTGCTGAAAAGATTATCTGGTCTGAAAAGCAAGTTAAACTCACTGAATTTAGTGAACAGTTAGACGCACTTTCACAGGTATTTACATTTTCACATTTAGAACAGTATCGGAATAAACTATCACAGTTTGACAGCAGCCTAAAGCGATTAGATCATGGAATTAGATACTACCGTGAATTGTTGATACATTGTAATGATAATGATGATTCAAAATATGACACTGTTTTCGATATAAAACAGAAGGTTGATACTTATGAAAAATTGATGATTCGTGAAGAAAAGCAAATGGAAGAACTTTTGGTATCTATGGAAAATAAAAGAGATGAAGCGAAGAATGAACTAACATTTTTTATGTCACAACTTGACCGATTTAATGAAGGATATTATTAATATTTTCAAAGTTATTGGTTACAGGACTTACGCAGTTTTCATGATTTGATGAAAATTATGACGAAAATGGTGTAATTTTCAGCATTTTTTCGGTTTCCAGCGCCAAATCAAGAAATCAACGGTATGAATGCCTTTTGGCATTCGCTGGGTATGAATGCCTTTTGGCATTCCCCGCCTACAAAGCGCCAAATCAAGTAATCAACGGTATGAATACCTTATGGTATTCCCGGGGTATGAATGCCTTTTGGCATTCCCCGCCTTCCGTTGGGTGCGTAAGTCCTGGGTTATTGTCCACCAATAAGTCTTCATGAGGTTACCTATAAGATATAAAAGGAATTGTATGAAGTATCTTGTCACAGGTTGTGCTGGATTTATTGGATGGAAAGTCAGCGAATTTCTGTTGATGGACGGACATACTGTGATCGGTGTTGATAACCTCAACGATGCTTATGATGTTACAATCAAGAAATGGCGGCTTTCTCATCTTCAGACAATACCAGATTTTCATTTTCACTGTATAGATATTTGTAATTACTCAGATTTGGAAGCAGTTTTTGATATAACCTATGATGCAGTGATTAACCTTGCTGCGCGTGCGGGTGTACGCCAATCGGTTAAAACACCGTGGGTTTACATTGATACAAACATCACAGGAACTCTAAATCTACTTGAACTTTGTCGAGTATCTGAAATAAACAAGTTTGTTTTAGCGTCTACGTCAAGCCTTTACGGTTCAAAGAATCCCCTTCCATTTAGCGAAGAAGCTGATACAAATCATCCTTTGTCCCCTTATGCAGCATCCAAAAAAGGTGCAGAAGCCATTTGCCATAGTTTTCACCATCTGTATGATATTGATATGACTATATGTCGTTTCTTTACAGTCTATGGACCGGCAGGACGTCCGGATATGAGTGCGTTCCGTTTTGTCCAATGGATAAGTGAAGGGAAGCCTGTTATCGTATATGGTGATGGAAGACAATCCTCACGCGATTATACTTATGTTGACGATATTGCCAAAGGTGTTATAGCAGGATTGAGACCCCTCGGTTATGAGGTGATCAATCTCGGATCTGACAGTCCAATTGTCCTAATTGAAACGATTCGAACTATAGAAGAACTGGTAGGTAAGAAAGCTAAACTCACTCATCAACCTGTACATCCAGCAGATGTAAATGCTACTTGGGCAAACATTCAAAAAGCTAAGCAACTGTTAGAATGGAGTCCTGAAACTACATATCGCCAAGGAATTACCAACCTTGTAAAATGGTACCAA
Organism: Candidatus Poribacteria bacterium; assembly: GCA_963663765.2. Classification (GTDB taxonomy): domain Bacteria; phylum Poribacteria; class WGA-4E; order WGA-4E; family WGA-3G; genus MSPOR6. The sequence goes on from CAXXUA010000008.1 coordinate 89,445, forward strand.
AGGCATCGTGATTGGTTAAAGGATATTTCAACAGGTTAAGCAGCAGACAAAATATTCACAGCTTTTTCTAATGCTTTTTCATCCACTTTCATTTTTGCATTAGCAACTTCACGTTTAACATAGGTTAACGTGTGGGTTGGAGTCATTGGAGTTGCTATGTCCTGAATTATCTTGTGAAGACGTTTTACATCCGTTTTCTTAATCCCAGTCTGCTCTTCAACACGAGTATGCAAATCAGTTGTTGATTCAGGTTCCTTGACCTTCTGAGCAGGTTTTGTTTTTGTTGTCCTTACAGTAGTTGTGCGTCTTCTTGTTTTCGTTTTCTGAATTTTACCAGCATCCAAGGCTTTTATCCCACACTGTTTACACAACTTTGCTGTTACATCAACCAATGTCATCTTTACAATCATTTCACTAATCGCGCCACAGAGTTCACATTCTGTAAGGTCCTCAATACTAGCAAGAATATCTGCTTGGAGTCCCATCATTTTTTGCTTATCAGTCTTTGTTGGTTTCTCTTTTTGACAAAGTGCGATTAACTTCTCAGCACTTTTTTCAATCTGATCTAATTGTCCCATCTTAACACCTCCAATATATGTTATAATTAGTATAACATATATGAAATACTGCGTCAAGAATTAATTATGCAAAATTGGATTTTAATTTTTTTCAGATTGTGCGTATAAGCGGCAGGAATTGAAGTTTCAAAAAGCGAAGAATTAACTGGTTAGATTTATTTGATGTAGTCCTTGTCTTTATACAGTTTGTATTCAAAACTATCTATGAGGGCATCGCAGCTTGCAGATATAATATTTTCAGAGACACCGACTGTTCTCCAACTTATCTGTCCATCTCCTGCTTCAATAAGTACTCTGACTTTAGAACCGGTGCCTGCTTTCGTGTCTAACACCCGAACTTTGTAATCCATCAATCTGACTTTCTGTAGTTCAGGATAGTAAAGTTCAAGTGCTTTTCTGAGTGCGGTATCTAAAGCGTTGACAGGACCATCACCATCTGCAGCGGTATGTATAGCTTCTCCATTTGGTGTTGTTACTTTCACAGTTGCTTCAGACCGCATCGTGTGGTCTGAAAACTTCTCAATAATGACACGAAAACCGAGATGTTCAAAAAAGGAGTCATACCCATTGAAAACTTTGTGAGTCAATAATTCAAAAGAAGCTTCTGCAGCTTCATACTGATATCCCAAATTTTCTAACTCCTTTAGTCTGTTGAAAAGTTCTAAAACTTGAGGAGAATTCTTATCGTAATTGGGGTATTCTTTCTCGATTTTTTTCATGATAGTGCTGCGGCCCGCCTGATCAGAAACGAGGATGCGCTGGGTGTTTCCAACCTTTTCAGGCACAATGTGTTCATAGGTGAGTCGGTTCTTACGTATTGCGTCCGTGTGTAGACCTCCTTTATGTGCAAAAGCGGATTGTCCAACGTAGGGTTGACGTTCGTCGTGCGGTAGGTTTGCCAGTTCACTGATGAGACGAGATACACTTGTCAATGCTTGCAATTGGTTTTCACTTAGACATTCAATACCTAATTTAAGTTGAACGGTTGGGATAATCGACGCAAGATTAGCATTTCCACACCTCTCACCGTATCCGTTGAAGGTACCCTGAATGTGATTCGCTCCAGCTTGAACTGCTAAAACAGAATTCGCTGCACCCATTCCAGCATCATTGTGTGCATGAATACCGATTGGTAATGAAAGCGCAGAAATTGAGGCTTTTACACCCTCCTGAATCTCTAAAGGCAATCTTCCGCCATTGGTATCACATAAAACTATACAATTTGCACCACCTGATGCAGCGGCATGTAGTGTCTCTATAGCATAAACAGGGTCATCCTTATACCCATCAAAGAAGTGTTCCGCATCGTAAATGACTTCACGTCCATTTTCCACAAGATACCGTACGGAACTCTCAATTAGTTCTAAGTTTTCTTCAGCTGAAACGCGCAATACTTCAGTTGCATGAAGCTGCCAGCTTTTACCGAAAATAGTAACGATTCTTGTGCCTGTATCAAGTAGTGCAGCAAGGTTGGGATCGTTCTCTGCTGTATATGTAGGATAACGAGTACTACCGAATGGAACAACTATTGCTGTTTTTAATGTTAGGTCTTTTGCGCGTTTAAAAAACTCAATATCTTTAGGATTTGAACCAGGGTAACCACCCTCAATGTAATGAATTCCCAATTTATCAAGTGCATCAATAATGATGAGTTTATCTTCAACAGAGAATGAAACACCCTCGGCTTGACTTCCATCCCTGAGCGTTGTATCGTAAAATTCAACCATGTTTTGTCTCTTAAAGCAAATTTTGTCTATACCTTCTATATGTTGAAATCTTCTTAATAGCGAAGCCCCATTAGACTAACAGAAATTCTATCATATAACAGGTCAAAAGTCAAAAATATTATCTATGTAGGTCTATAAAGTTTTTTTCGGACAGAAACGTGAATTTCGTGGATTAGTGATTCAGACCGGTTCTGATTATCTATTGATTAAGGCAGCGCTATAACCTGCACCGAAACCGTTGTCAATGTTAACGACTGTTACACCAGAGGCACAACTGTTCAACATACCAAGCAATGCTGCAAGACCACCGAAACTTGCACCATAGCCAACACTCGTTGGGACAGCGATGACAGGACAATCTACCAATCCCCCAACAACACTTGGCAATGCCCCTTCCATACCCGCCACAACAATAATAACACGCGCATTTAGAAGTTTTTCGTGATTACCAATGAGTCGGTGTAATCCCGCAACGCCAACATCATATAAACGTTCCGGGGAACTGCCCAACATATAAGCGGTTTCGACTGCTTCTTCAGCAACGGGTAGGTCAGAAGTGCCTGCGGATACAACCAAAACACCCGGCTTCTGTTGTATATCAGATTGCACAACAGAAATCGTTCGTCCAAGTTCATTGTATCGTGCTTCTGGTTCAACGGATTTTACTGCTTCATACATTGATGGGGTCGCACGGGTAGCAAGGAGAGGATGACCGGCACTCAAAATACGTTCACTGATTTTGGCTACTTGGGTATCTGTCTTGCCTTCGCAGAAGATAACTTCAGGAAATCCTGTGCGTAGTTGCCGATGATGGTCAATTTTAGAGAAACCGAGGTCTTCAAAAGGGAGGATGCGGAGAGATTGAAGTGCGTCAACCACCTCAATCTCACCACGTTTGACCTGTTCAAGGAGAGTTCTTAGCTTTTCAACTTCCATACATGTTGAAATTACACTTTAAGGTATTGTCATACCATTTCTATTATAGTGAAATATACAATTAAGTTTACACGTTTTCTGTAGGAGCGATCTCCGAATCGCGACTGAATGCCTTGATAGTCGGGAATCGGAGTTCCCTCCTACACCATCGCGACTGAACGCCTTGATAGTCGGGAATCGGAGTTCCCTCCTACACCATCGCGACTGAACGTCTTGATAGTCGGGAATCGGAGTTCCCTCCTACACCTGAAAGTGTAAAAATAATTCTAAAATCTACTATAATACATGTCTCATTAAGTAGTTGCACTGATTTTGCGGGTTGTAGGCCGACTTTACGGTAGGAGCGACCTCCCGGTCACGACCCGGTGAATGCCAAAAGGCATTCATACCGTTGATTCGGAGGTCTCTCCTACCATATCTCCTCTGCTAATGAGACATTGATTTTTGTAATGATTTTCAATTGATTAGCAAGTGACAAATACGGTATTCACTACATTGAATCTATATTCTAAGCATCTTCAGTCTTCTTCTTACCAGATTTCTTGTCACCTGAGAGCCCAGGTATCGTCTCAGTGATTTTGTCACGTACATCTGAAGAGACCTTTTTACCAGTTTCAACAGCCGATTTTACTTGTTTTGATGCGTCCTTGACATGTCCCTTACTGACTTCCACGATACCTTGAACACTTTGCTTTCCTTGGTCCACGATATTCTGTACATTTTCTTTAGCAGACTCGCTTGCTTGTTGTGCAAATTCCAATGTCCTATCTTTTGCTTGAAGCGAGGTTTCCTTGATTTTCTCACGGGTTTCTTTACCGGGTGCTGGCGCATACAGCAGACTCAACACTGCACCTGCCAAGAAGCCAGTGAAAAAGGCAAAAATCATTGTCAAGCCATTGTTGTTTTCGTTATTACTCATGGGTCTATCCTTCCTATATTTAAGTTTGAAGTTGACACAAATCCAGTTTTACTTCTATTTAGATGAATGTTCATCTCTTTAGTATATACGTTAATTTTGGATATTTCTTTTCAATTCTGTGAATTTTCCTATTTTATTCTCTGTCAATCAGTAATTTTTGTATACCACATTTCAACCAGTCTATTAACCTATGGATTCATTTGCTTTTTAAACACTTGGTTTCATATCTAATCTGTTGATGATTAACTGACTTCGTCCAGTTCTTCTGAGTGAGAGTCCTCTGTATCATCAGATGAGTTTTGTCCATGCTGCTCAGTGGTAGATACATTTACCTCACTGGAATTTGATGCTTTGTTGTATAGTCTCTCCCATCCAGCTTTCACACCATGCCACAATCCAATTATATCTGCAAGGGATACAGCAACTTGATTCCTAAAATATTCTGCCTGTTCAATTGTCTGACCCGAAAAAGAGGATACTTTATGCACGACTGACTCAAATTCATGGATACTATGATTCAATGCTTCTGTCAATTCTTGTACGTTATGTAAAGTTGTTTGTATCTCATTTTCGCTTATCTGTTGTAATGATGCAGTTATACCATTGATGTTTTGGAGTAGTTGGGGTAACTCCTTATTGATCTCTTTCACAGTTTGTGTTACGTCATTGATAAGTATGCCGACTTCTTGATTCACCAGACTTTCGGTAGAATTCAATGTGTTTTGAATACTATTTAGAGATTTCCTGATACTTGAAAGAGCGGCACATAGATAAATAAATAAAACAGTTAAGGCAATTAAAGCTAAGCTCAGACTACATTTCCATACAATTGATACAATGACATTTGATACAATGACATTTGGATCCATTAATTTCCTCCTCCGATATGCTACTATTATTAAAATACATTATTTTGCTAAAAAACAATTTTCTATAGTTGGGTTCCTATGATTTCCATAGTTGCTTCAATAGCAGCGTTGACTTTTTCAAGATTACGTGAACCGCCTTGTGCAAGTTCAGGACGACCCCCACCACGTCCATCCGCAATTTTGGTAATTGCTTGGATGAGTTTTCCAGCATTTAAACCACGATTCTTAACGAGATCGGGTGTAACACCCACAATAAATGCTGCATCATCCCCCGATACAGAAGCAAGTGTGACAACCCCAGACTCAATTCGGTTTTTCAACACATCCACCATTTGCCGTAAACTATCTCTATCTGTTTTATCAATCCGTGATGCTACAACCTTCACACCATCAACAGATTTTGCCCCTTCAATCAAGTCATCAATATTTGATAATGCGTTTTTACTTTTTAGTTGTTGAACTTGCTGTTCTAATTCCCTATATTCTTGAAGTAGTTGCGCAATTCTTTCCGGTAAATCTGTCTTCGGTGCTTTTAGCAAACTGGATACATTAGAAAGGAGTTGCTCATCATCTTGTATCGTTGAGAGAGCAACATCTCCAGTAAATGCTTCTACACGACGCACACCAGCCGAGATACTACTTTCACTCATCAGTTTTACAAAACCGATATCACCCGTTGCATAAACATGTGTTCCTCCACAGAGTTCAACACTGTATTCACCTGACTGTACCACGCGTACGATGTCACCATATTTGTCGCCAAAAAATGCCAATGCGCCTTTTTCTTTTGCTTGTTGCAACGACATTTCGTTTATTTGTATTACATCATTGTGACGTATCTTCTTGTTAATGTAAGTCTCAATTTCACGCAGCTGCTCTGTTGAAACAGCCTCATAATGATTAAAGTCAAAACGTAATCTGCCTGCTTGCACAAGAGATCCCGCTTGAGCAACATGGGTCCCAAGGATATTCCGCAAACCACTATGAAGTAGATGGGTCGCAGTGTGACTCACTGCTATAGAACTACGCCGTTTGCTGTCAATCTTTGCTTTTATTTTGGTAAATGGTGTGATTTCACCTTCAATCACCTTACACTTATGTACAATGAGGTCCGGAGAAGGTTTTATCGTGTCAACAACCGCAAGTTTCGCATCAGAACATACAAGTGTACCCACATCGCCAACCTGTCCACCCGATTCTCCGTAAAACGGAGTCCGATTGAGCAGCACGGATACCTCTTGATCTTGGGTTACTCTTGCTATCGATTCTGACCCGGCAATAAGCGCAACAATCTCTGCATCTGTCTCATGTTCAGAATATCCAACAAATTCCGTGCTTCCAGTTTCTTTTAGTATTTCTGCATAGAGTGCGATTTCATCGTCATTTGCACCGCTACCGGCAGCTTGCCAGTCAGCACGTCCTCGTGCACGCTGTGCTTCCATGCTATCTTCAAAACCGGTTTCATCTACTGTATACCCGCGCTCACGCGTCAGCAGTTGCGTCAGGTCAAGTGGAAACCCAAAAGTATCATATAACTCAAATGCACGTTTTCCGTCAAGCTGTGTATTTCCTTCCTTATTGAGCGTATCAATAGACTGCTCAAGCATATCCAAACCACGTGCCAAAGTCTGATGAAATCGGTTCTCCTCTGCATGAATGGTGCGTTGAATAAACTCCTTCCGTGGTAAGACATCGGGAAAAACGTCTCCAAGCATAGCAACAACCTTGTCTACGAGTTGATAGATGAAGGGTTCATCCATCCCCAGTTTTTTCCCATATAACACCGCGCGTCGCAATATTCTGCGGATGACATAACCTCTCCCATCGTTAGACGGCATAACACCATCACCAATCGCAAAGGTTAGGCATCGTATATGGTCAGCAATGACGCGGTGAGGAAGTCCATTGATGTCTTCTGAGTATATAGTATCTGTCATATCAGAGACAGTTTGCAGAAGCGGTGTAAATAGGTCTGTTTTGTAGTTAGAATCAACACCTTGCAAAACAGATGTAATTCTTTCAAAACCCATGCCTGTGTCAACATGAGTAGCGGGCAGTGGTTCAAGGTTCCCAACTTGGTCACGATTATATTGAATAAATACAAGATTCCAAAATTCGCGGAAACGTTCACTTGTATTCGGACCTGCATCAGGATCGTTGGCAGTTTCAGGGAATGCTTCAACCCCTAAGTCAACAAAGAGTTCACTACACGGACCGCAAGGTCCCGTCTCTCCCATTTCCCAAAAATTATCCTTATCACACCTGCGTATCCGAGCAAGCGGAAGATCGGTCTCCTGCAGCCAAAGTTTTTCTGACTCATCGTCATCAACATATACCGTTGCCCAGAGCAGTTCCGATGGTATCTTCCACAATTCAGTTACTAATTCCCAAGCAAAAGCAATGGCTTCTTGTTTGTAGTAATCTCCGAATGACCAGTTACCGAGCATCTCAAAGAATGTGTGGTGACTTGGTGAATGTCCGACCTCTTCAAGGTCATTATGCTTTCCACTCACTCGCAGACACTTTTGCGTGTCAACTGCTCGAGTGTATTCACGCTGCCCAATTCCAAGAAATACATCCTTGAATTGATTCATCCCCGCATTAGTAAATAACAGTGTTGGATCATCTGCTGGGATGAGTGATGCACTGGGAACAACGGCGTGTCCCTTTTGGCGGAAATATTCTAAGAAGCTTGCTCTGATTTCGTCTGATGTCATATTTTAGACCTTCCCTCGTGTCTCTAATTATAGAGTATTTTGACTGAAGGAGTCAAGTTAAAAGCAGGGTCAATGAATCTGCCTGATGTTCAGATTTTTCAAAATGAAACCCCATCATAGTAGATACCCGGGGAATGCACATAAACGTCAATATAAGAATTTTGCCTTTTTGTTGGAGGGGTTTTAAACCCGATAGAAGCTAAACGCACTTCTGGGTTGATTTGGTGATCCTGTGTTCACAACTATTACCAATAACGCATCATAAAACCTGATCAATCACCCGTATGATAGTCTCCAATTCAAATCCACGTCGCGCTAAATACCCGTGAAGTCGACGTCTTGCAACATCTCTCGTAAATCGTTTATATTGTTTCACACGTTTTTCTGCAATTGAAAATGCTAATTTTGCCTCGTCTTCAAACTTTACCTTTGCCACAACCTGTTCTACTGTTTCTCTGTCAACCCCTTTTTCTATCAATTCCTGTTTTAACAGGATCCGTCCTCTCGGGTTTGATTTTAGTCTCCGTTGAACCCATTTCTCAGCATACAGTCTATCCCGTATATGTCCTGAATTAATGAGTTCAGTGATGATTATTTCTACTGTTTTTTCTCTAAAACCTTCTCGTGTAAGTTGATATGTCATTTGCTTCTTGCTGTAGATGTTTTCCTGTAGTAAATCAAGTGCGTATTTTTTTGCGCGCATTGTTTCATCGGCAGCAACAAGTTTGTCGATTACATCTGCTTCAATTTCTAACCCAACTCGCAACCCAAGTTTCTCTACAAGTATGGAAGGAATTTCCGCAGAAGGAGAATCGTCCAGATATATTCTGCAATTAGAGTCATTGTCTTGTTTCGTTTTTATATCTGTGATTTTCTGTTTCATTGTTCTTGATTCCAAAGGAAATGGGCAGATTGAGAAATCCGCCCATAATTATTTCTGAAACCTGGAATCTTGTTATGTATAAATTGCAGCAAGCATCTAAGTGCAACCTAACGAAAATGTTTGGTTATTCACTACCGTTGGTACCTGCCCATAACGCACCACGTTGCAGAAGTGTTCCAAACATCTCGTGTTGACATGCTGCTGGATCGTGGCCAAGTGCAAGATAAAAAACCTTACCTTTGCCCCAATTCTTCGTCCATGCAACTGGCATCACATCACCTTTCCACAATGCCGAAGCAAGCACATGATTACGAGGGTCATAATCCAAAATATACTGCTCATCTTTTACCATGAATTCATTGAGACCATGCGTGATTTCGTGCTCACTGTCTACAATACTCACCTGATAATCACGATAACGTGGATGTGTTGTGAAGTAACCACCGACCATTGAACGGTATTCTGGACATCCTCGGAACGAATCCGCCGCCGAATGTATACCGACATAACCTTTTCCTGATGCAACATAGTTGAGCAAACCATTCTTTTGCGCATCAGATATTTCACCAACCGTATAATAGAATACAATCAGGTCGTAAGGGTCTAACTTAGGTGATACAAGTGCGTCAAGATCGTCCTCAACTGTAGTTATTTCAAACTCGTCTCGTTGTGAAAGTGCTTTAACAATTTCTTCGCTGCAACCTTTCCAGTTATGGATTGCACCGCCAGCGAAAACAAGTGTATTTATCTTTGCCATTTTATCCTCCTTTAGATTGATAAGCAAATTATATCATACATATATACAAAAATCAAATATCGAAATAGGATAACCAGAGACATTCAATTGTCACTTGCGTTTCTTATGGGAGGGGTTTGTAACCCCGATTTCTTCGGTAGGAGCGACCATGAGAATGCCTAAATGGCATTCATACCGTTGATTTACTGGTCGTAAAAATCTCCAAATAATTAAGAAAATTTTGACAAGTGAATGTCTCTATAGGATTGTAATGCTATTAATAGTGAATTTTGAAAACAGTGTATAATTGTTTTCATAATTCACTTCAGTCCCGTAGGGACGAATGTTTATAGAACAGGACTTACACAGTTTCTCTTAAAGTCCACCTGATAAGGGAAGGGTTCCCATAGCAATAGCGTATGGGAGGGTGTGGGTTAATAACTAAAATAACGACATTTATACCCCCTTAAGCCTCCCTTATCAAGGAGGAATGCCGTAAGTCAGGGTTATTCAGTTTTAAGAGTTTTCTGTTCTTGAGATTTACTGAAAGTTAATACCCAGGTTCGGTTTCCTAACCGAATTTTACGCATCACTTTTAATTTATTGAAAACTGAATATTGCTCTTTAGGCCCGTAGGGACGATATGTGTATTCTTCTATGTCGTTCCTACGGAACTCTATTGGGGTTGAAAACATTTTCTATAAACATATCGTTCCTACGGAACTCTATTGGGGTTGAAAACATTTTCTATAAACATATCGTTCCTACGGAACTAAAGACATGGACAAGATGGTATTACAAAATATTAACGGTATAACAAATAGGACTTACGCAGTTTTCATGATCCAATCAAGAATTAAGACGAAAACGATGTAATTTTCAGCATTTTTTAGGTTTCCGGCGCGCTTACAAAGCACGCCTACCGTTGGGTGCGTAAGTCCTGACAAAATACTATCATAAATATTGAAAACTGAATAACCTTTGCCGTAAGTCTTGTAAGTAGATTTGAAAATCTTTGTAAAGACAACTGTAATAAACTCAAAATTCTAAAATTATCATTTCCGATGAAATCGACGTTCCAACTCATCGCGTCCCATTTCAATTATAATAGGTCTTGAATGCGGACAATTGAAAGGTAATTTCGCTTCAGATAACTCACGAACAAGGTTGATCATCTCTTTAGAGTCTAACGTATCCCCAGCTTTCACAGCAGAACGGCAAGCAAGCGTTATCAATGCATTATCAATCGCTTCGGGGATTTCCACCTCAGTGTGCGGTTGTTCGGGGAGTTTGTCAAGAAGGTCTGTGACAGTCTGCGCTGCTATGCGAGTAGGGAGTGTCGCGGGTATAGCACGAATCAGAATCGTATTGCTACCAAATTCCTCCAATTCAAATCCAATCTTGTTAAACAGCGCACCGTGAACCTTGAGAACACTAAGCTGCTGCGGTGTTATTTCAAGCGTCACGGGTAAGAGTAACCCTTGTACAGGAATACCATCAGCTTTCAATTGATGCACAAATCTCTCATACAACACACGTTCTGCAGCAACATGCTGGTCAATAAAAAACACCTTATCTTGCCCTTCAGCGACAATATAAGTCTTGAAGAGATTTGTTTTCAACTCAACATTCTCAAAATCAAGTAACTTGAGCATTGCACCTTCAGGAATTTCTTGTTGTGGTGGCTGTACAACAGTCTTGGTTACTTCTGTTCTTGGTTTACTCTCATTATCAGTCGTCGGTTGTATGTCCTTTTGAGTCGTCTGAGGTTCATCATTTGATACATCTGCACTCTGCTGCTGTGTTTCAATTGGTTCTTCTCTTCTGCTGGTAGAAAAAGGCGTTTGTGGACGAGGCCGTGGAATAGAAGTTGTTTTTGATGAGCCTATATCTGTTGTCTCTAACTCAACTGTTTTAGTCGGCGTCTGTTCATTCTCTACGGATGTTTCAATCTTTGGGATGAATTTCTCTTTGTTGATGACTGCGCGTATCATCCGAACAATACCACTAAATATAGACCTTTCATTACGGAAACGCACCTCTATTTTCGCGGGATGCACATTGACATCTACCATCCCAGGTTCAAGCGTAAGAAATAGCAGTGCTACCGCATGTCTATCCTTCTGAACAGTCGCGCTGAGTGCTTCTTTCAATGCAGCACCAATCATTTGACTACGAATCGGACGTTGATTCATGAAAAAGAGTTGATATTCGCGATTTGGTTTGGTAAAGTCGGGTTTCCCAAGCATGCCAGTAAGTTTAAAATCTGGTAGTTCCTCTGCAAATTCAATTAAGTTGTCTGCAAATTCCTTTCCATAGACTAAACGCGCGCGTTCCAAGTGGGTATCACAAGCACGGACATCCAACATGGATCTACCATTGTGTGAAAGAGAAAAATGTATCTTCTGGTTGGCAAGTGCAGCCCACATCACCTGTTTATGAATATGATTGATCTCAGTCGTATCAGTCTTCAAGAATTTCAAACGCGCAGGAACATTACCAAAGAGATTATTGATGGATATATGCGTGCCAGGGGAACAACCACTCTCTTCAACAGAACGGAATACACCACCATCAACCGAGATCTTTGTGCCTTGAATTGCATCTACAGTGCGTGTTAGTAATTCAAATTGAGAGACAGACGCAATACTCGCTAATGCTTCACCCCGAAACCCAAATGTGTGGATTGACTCAAGATCTTCAATGCGACTCACTTTACTTGTTGCATGCCGTTCTAATGCGAGGAGTGCATCCTCACGCTCCATCCCAACACCGTTATCGGATACGCGAATAAGCCGTTTACCCCCCGCACGAATTTCAACACGGATACTTGTACTTTCCGCGTCTATAGCATTTTCTATCAGCTCTTTGACAACCGATGCAGGACGTTCAACGACTTCTCCTGCGGCAATCTTATTGGCTACATCTGCAGGAAGAATCTTGATTTGTGGCATCTATCATTACCTCTATAGTCTTAAGAAAGAAACTTAATTTGGTGAAAAATGATGTATTTAATTTAGCATATACAACGCAGATTGTCAAGTGTGATGTTTTAAAGGGGTGTGTAAAGTTTTTGTAGAAACCCTGACATTATAGTGGATTTTAGAATTATTTTTACACTTTCAGGGGTAGGAGGGAACTCCGATTCTCGACTATCAAGGCGTCCAGTCGCGATTCGGAGATCGAAATCAACGGTATGAATGCCTATTGGCATTCCCCGCCTACAGAACAAGTGTAAACTTAATTGTATATTTCACTATAGTTCCGTAGGAACGATATGTTTATAGATAAATGTTTTCAACCCCAATAGAGTTCCGTAGGAACGACATAGAAGAATAAACATATCGTCCCTATGGGACTAAAGAACTGAGAGGGTATTCGTTTTCTATAAACATATCGTCCCTAATGAAGATTAATTTATTAATTCGGTAATAAAATATTTCTCCAACGGTTGGCGTGCTTTGTAAGCGCGCCCCCGATAGTAGGCGTGCTTTGTAAGCGCGCCATCCCCGCACTCACCTGCTGGCGTACCTCACTGCAGGCGTGCTTTGTAAGCGCGCCATCCCCGCACTCACCTGCTGGCATACCCCCACTGCAGGCGTGCTTTGTAAGCGCGCTCCATACTCCCTAAAAACTGCAGGCGTGCTTTGTAAGCGCGCTCCATACTCCCAAAACTGCAGGCGTGCTTTGTAAGCGCGCTCCATACTTCCAAATACTGCAGGCGTGCTTTGTAAGCGCGCCATCCCCGCACTCACCTGCAGACACCCCCCACTGCAGGCGTGCTTTGTAAGCGCGCTCCATACTCCCTAAAAACTTCAGGCGTGCTTTGTAAGCGCGCTCCATACTCCCTAAAAACTTCAGGCGTGCTTTGTAAGCGCGCCATCCCCGCACTCACCTGCTGGCATACCCCACTGCAGGCGTGCTTTGTAAGCGCGCCATCCCCGCACTCACCTGCTGGCGTACCCCACTGCAGACGTGCTTTGTAAGCGCACCCCCGATAGTAGGCGTGCTTTGTAAGCGCACCCCCGATGGTAGACATGCTTTGTAAGCGAACCCCCGATGGTAGACGTGCTTTGTAAGCGCACCCCATAAGCGTCAACTTAAGGATTTTCACCTCTTGTGGGAGTTTTTTTCAACCCCGATTTTATGTTCATCTTCTGTCATATCGAGGTTGAAAAAAACTCCCACAAGAGAAACACCAACACTTTTTCATAAATTGACGTCTATGGGGCGGGGAGACCCCGCCCCTACGCACAGCAACAAAAACTTTACACACCCGTTTTAAAGTCAGGTTTATTCAGTTTTCCTAATTTTGGATTTATCTAAAAAGAAACCCCGTGGTAGGAGCGACTTAGACGGAGAACTCGGATAAAATACCAGCATTGAATCCTAAACCTTCAATGAAGATTATCCTAAGCAATACGACATCAACCCCGTGTCTTATCCGCGTATTCCGCGGCATCCGTGATTTTGATAAACTCAAAAAAGTTCATTTTTGCTTGACAAACGTTAATTTAATTTGTTAATATATATTTTACATAATAATTACAACATTAGAGATATTTCAGCAAGCAAAACATAAACATAAAAAAATAACATATATGGATGTCAATAAACAATGAAGTTTCTCAAAAAATACAAAATGTTACACTTCTCAGAAAAAACTTTTTTTGTTTTTTGGAAAAAATGCCTATAAACCCTTGATGTAACTGGTGTATAGCTAATTTTAAAATGTTTTCAAAAAAACGAAAAATGTTTCCATTTGAAAACATTTAAGCTTGAAAAAATCACGTATCATGAGTTAAAAACTATAGTTCTTCAAGAGGAATTTTGATAATTAATATCGACTTGAAAGATCATCTCATAAGAGGAACAATCCTATAAATCTACTAATCCAATAAATTCTGGTTCAGACAAGAAACAGATACATTGCACACGCGTCCCTTTATTTTACTATCATAATATCAACAATCATGCTAAAATAGTTACAAAACGAGGGTAGAAATCATGAAAAATCACCTGCTAATTGGCATCCTACTACTATTAGGTATACTCAGTGTGCTTTTTCAATACCACTATAGAGTCGAAGCAGATTCACGAGACCTACAAAACAATACCACCGCTTTCTCACACGACATATTCAATCAGGTATTGAAAAAACACGTTGAAAAAGGTAAAATTGACTACGCTAAACTGAAAGAAAAACCTGAAGAATTTGAGAAGTATTTGGATTTATTGGCTGCTGCAAAACCTTCTGAAATGTCTTACAACGCTCAGATGGCATTTTGGGTCAACGCATACAACGCACTTGTCATAAAAGGCGTTATAGACCACTACCCAACAAAAAGTGTACGTAAAATAAAGGCGTTTGGTGGTTTTTTCTCACGACTAAAGTTTCATGTGGCAGGTGAAAAATACACGTTGGATCACATTGAACACGACATCCTCCGAAAAGAATTTGTTGACCCGCGCGTCCATTTTGCTTTGGTATGTGCCTCTATTGGTTGTCCACCAATTGAAAACAAAGTTTTTCTACCTGAAACAATTGATGAACAATTGGATGCCGTAACGACCAAATTTGTTACCAATCCTCAAAAAGTTAGACTAGATAAAACAAAGCAGAGAGTTTATCTATCAAAAATATTCAAATGGTATAAAAAAGATTTTACTGAAGGATACACGGGTGTCGCAGATTTCCTCGCGGATTTCCTACCATCTGAAGACGCAGATTTTGTACTGGAAAAAGATGTGAAGTTTCATTACTTAGACTACGATTGGTCATTGAACGATAAAAAATGAAAGGAATAATTGGTTATTACAAAAACCGATATATAGACTATATATGAAAAATGCAGCTGTTATTGGTTACGGTTATGCTGGACGGGCATTCCACTCATATCTGATAGGTTTTGCTGATGGGTTAAACCTATACGGTATAGCAACACGGAATGAAGAACGTCGTGCCGCCGCACGCAAAGCATATCCTAACGCACAAATATATCAGACAATTGATGAGGTCGTTGCAGACGATAAAGTTGATCTCGTGGTCTTAGCAACGCCACACGATACGCACGCTGAACTCGCAATTACGGCAATGGATGCCGGCAAGAATGTTGTCACGGATAAGATTATCGCAATGAATACTGCCGAAGCAGATGCAATGATCGCCGCAGGTAAACGCAATAACGTTCTATTTAGTGTGTTTCATAATCGCCGTTGGGACTGGGATTATATCACTGTCAAAAAGGTTATCGCTGACGGACTGCTCGGAACACCCTACCTTTTTCAAGTCGCAATCATGCGTTATGGTGCACCGGGTGGATGGAGAGGCGTCAAAAGCCAAAGTGGAGGAATCCTGTTCGATTGGCCCGCACACTTCGTTGATCAAGCACTGCAATTCGTACAAGCACCCGTAGCTTCTGTTTATTGTGATATACACTACAACACAAAATGGGACACTGATATTGGAAACTACGCAAACTGCATCATAAAGTTTGAAAACGATGTACGCTATCAAATTGAGATTGGCAACCTGTCTAAAGCAGAAAAACCGCGTTGGTACGTGGTCGGTGATGAAGGCGGTTTGATCAAATACGGGTTAGACCCTCAAGAAGGACCGATGCGAGAAGGCAATATTGATGCTGCCGAACAAGACCCAAAAAACTATGCAAAAGTCTGGACAGAGGCAAACGGAGAAAAACGAGAACTCGTTATAGAAAGTGTCCGTAGCACTTGGAAATCCTACTACCAAAACATATCTGATGTCCTAAATAAAGGTGCAGAACTCGTTGTCAAACCAGAAGAAATGAGAAAAGTTATGCAAGTCTATGATGCAGCAATGCTATCTGCGGAGACGGGTGAAACAGTAAAATTCTAATTCAAGATGGAATATAATATGAAATCCGTAATTTTTCAATTCCTAATCTTATTCTTCTTATTCCCTGTTTTTATTGCAGATGTCAACGCGCAACACTCTACACAAGAACACCTACCTGATGGCGCAATCGCACGAATCGGTAATGGAAATATAAATGATATTGAGTATTCTCCTGATGGTAAAACCCTTGCAATTGCTACCGATATCGGTATTTGGATATACAACAATAAGACTCAACAAAAACAGAAACTACTCCTCCCACATACACACTATATTCGCAGCATTGCATTCAGTCCAGATGGAAAAACGTTAGCTGCGAGTCATGAGAATCAGATCATACTGTTTGATGGTATGACATTTTCGCAGAAAAGTGTATTGTCTGGCGAATATACAGGAAGTGTTTATAGAATTGCTTACAGTCCAGACGGCAGTACGCTCGCGAGTAGCATTTCAAGTATTGGGATTATTTTATGGGATACCGCTTCGGGTACACCAAGAACTACAATCAAAAACGAATCATGGGGTATGAAATTTGCATTTGCACCTGATGGAAAAACACTTGCAAGTACTGGAGTTGATGTAGGTAAAATGTATCTATGGAATGCAATTACCGGAAAGAATCTCTCTACTCATTCTGCACATAAAGAAACGATCAATGATATCGCATTCAGTTCTGATGGCAAAACTATAGTGACAATCAGAAACAGTAATTCTGAAACTATCCGTTTGTATTTTTGGAAATTAGAAGCCACCAGACTCAATAAGAAAGAAGTTAAAACTCCCGTTATGAATCGTGTTGAGTTTAGTCCTAATGGGAAAATCCTCGCGGTAGGTGGGTATAATCGATTATATATACACGATGTTACCACTAGAGAACAAATTGCTTCACATTTTTTGCATAAAGGACATGTCATGTCATTTGCATTTAGTCCCGACGGTACCGCACTCGCAAGTGCTACTGAACATGAAATATTTTTGTGGGATATCGCAGGGGCAAAACCTATTTCTACAATTAACACACCAGACCAGAAAGCTTCACGTAGAATAGCAATAAGTAATGATGGAAGCACGATTGCCAGTGGTGGATATGGAAATACAGTAATGTTGTGGAATGCTGTCACACATGAACTTATGAATACATTCAAAAGTGACACAGGTTATGTTACATCGCTTTCGTACGCCTCAGATGGTGAATATCTTGCGTGCGGAACTTTGAATGCTATACATTTATGGCACGTCAACAGCGGAGAAATGAAAACACTTTTCGCTAGTGATTTGACAATTGTAAATAGTGTTGCTTATAGTCCTGATGGAAAGTCTCTCGCTGCAGGTGGTAAGATAAATACGGTGTTTCTATATGATATTAACACTGGAAAAAGATTGCTAAGACTAAATTCTCATAAGAATAGTGTAAACAGTGTTGTGTTCAGTCCTGATGGAAAAACAATTGCAACTGGAAGTGATGACAAAACAGTTCGTCTATGGGATGTTAAGGAAGGCACTTTAAAAAAGACTATTTACCATAAAACTGAGAATATTACAAGTGTTATATTTAGTTCCGATGGTAATACGTTTTCTTTTGGTGATATAAATGGAAATATTGTTATTCGGAAATTGACTACAAAAGAAGAAACGTTTATTCAAACGGATCATATATTCCTTGAAGACCTTGCTTTTAGTCCAGATTCAAACACAATTGCATCTGCAAGTTGGGATGGATTGCATACATGGGATGTGTCTAATGGAAAAATGATCTCGTCTTTCATTGGACATTCTGCCAGAGTCACAAACGTAGCATATAGTCTTCACGGTGGTAATATAATAAGTGGGAGTCTTGATGGTACGGTTCGAGTCTGGAACAGTCGTGGGGGCAAAGTTAGAAAAATAACTTCGGGGTTTATTGGAAATGTCTCAAGTATTGCATTCAGTCCAGATGGAAAAACTATTGCATCTTGTGGTGGACAGAAAAATGTGCGAATATGGGATGCACAGACAGGACAACAGATAATTGCCTTCGGAGATGACCTGATGGGACTAAGTATCGCATTTAGTCCGGATGGCAACATCATAGCAACAGGGAATTTGCATCCAATAATACGACTATGGAGTTCAGAAACCGGACAAGAAATCGCAAAATTAGTAGGACACTCCGATGGTGTTGAGTGTGTTACCTTTAGTCCTGATGGAAAAATCCTTGCATCAGCAAGCAGAGATAAGACAGTTTTCTTATGGGATATTGATACAATGAGTCAAACTGACAAACTCACAGGACATGACAAATGGGTGGATAGCGTTGTTTTCAGTCCAAATGCTGAGAAACTCGCTACTGCCAGTAGCGATAACATATTCTTATGGGATGCTTCAACACAACAGAAGACAACACTCATAGGTCATAAATTTGGAGCGAATTGTCTTGCGTTTAATCCAGACAGTACTATCCTCGCTGCTGGGGGTTTAAAGGAAGTCCTATTGTATGATGCTGCTTCTGGAGAACTTATGAAAAAACTCATTGGACATACTGGATCGGTCTTGAGTGTAGCATTCAGTCGTGATGGAAAATCACTCGCAAGCGGAGGAACTGGGTCTGAAAACATAGTTTTCTTGTGGGATGTTGATTCTGGTAAGCAAATAAAGAAATTTAATGGACATAATAAACAGGTCAAAAGTATTGCTTTCAATCCTGATGGAAAAACACTCGCAAGCGGTAGTTGGGACGGTACGATTCTTCTTTGGGATATTTCTAACTTGCAATAAATGCACAAATCTTTATCCTAAATATCAGGGTTATTTAGTTTTAGGAGTTTTGGTTGTTTTTTATCACAATCGTTAATATTTTTGGATATGCAGATATAGCGTGATTTATCGCGCTATATCTGCTATACTTCACCTAAAAAATCTTACCTTTGAGGTGAAAAATGCCAGAGAAAAACTCTCGACACTTGTTAGATAGATTAGCAGAAATCCAAGACCCGCGCAACAATAAAGGAAAACGACACCCATTGAAATCAATCATCGGACTTAACATTATTGGTTTTATGACTGGACATAAAGGATATACATCCATCGCAACTTGGGCCCGAACCCAACCAGACCTCGCAAGAACACTCGGTTTTACACATAAGAAAACACCTTGTCCCGCAACAATACATAATGTTCTAAAAGATTTAGATGCTGATGCTGTTGAAAAGACATTTACAGACTGGGTAGAAGACGTTTGTCAAAGTCGACCTGATTTAGAAGGTTGTCTTGACGCAGTCGCTATAGACGGTAAAACGATGCGTGCCAGTAAGAAAAGTGGTGCGACAATAAGCCATTTACTCTCTGTTGTGTCTCATGAGTTAGGCGTCACACTTACACAAAAAGGTGTCAGTGATAAAACCAACGAAATACCGATCTCAACAGAGATCCTCAAAAACTTTGATGTGAGTGGTAAAGTCATCACAACAGACGCACTTTTGACACAGCGACCATTCTGCCACGCCATCATAGAGGGTAATGGAGACTATGTGCTCCCTGTCAAAAAGAACCAACCGGACCTTTACGATGAGATCCAAAAACTCTTTCAAGACGTTCCAGACACGCTTTCTGATAACACACCACATCCTAAATTGGGAGCCCCTATTTACACTCACGAGACTTCTGAAAAATCACATGGTAGAATAGAGACAAGGTGTTTGAAAGCAAGCACAAGTCTCAACGCATATCTGGATTGGCCAGGTATAGCACAAGTGTTCCAATATCGTTATACTTACAAAAATACGAAAACAGGAGAAGAAAAAACCAAAATCCATTATGGTATTACAAGTCTGACACCCGAAGAAACTTCTGCCCAACGTTTACTTGAGCTACGCCGTGGGCATTGGTCAATAGAGAACAAGTCGCATTGGATGCGTGATACACAACTTGGAGAAGACGCATCGTCTGTCCGATGCGGTGCTATTCCACAAATCATGGCTGCTTTGCGAAATACAGCATTAGCAGTGTTGCGATTTGCTGGGATAACGCGTATAGCAGATGAGATAAAATACTTAGCTTCAAAACCTAAACTCGCAGTTAACTTGATAACTGAGAGTTTTTAAAACTAAATAACCCTGCCTAAATATAATGATTAATCAATTTACTGTTCAAATTGTGAACACCACTGATTAAATTGTGACAGTTCAAGGAAATACTAAGATATAAACCCAAACATAGTCTACAGATGCAAACTGATTGCATTGGCATTATATTTGCTGAGTATATTCTAACAATAACATGAGGAGAAACAGAATGTATCTAAAAAAACTTACTGCGATGATGTTGATGGTGCTATGCATCAGTCTCTCCGCACAAAGCGATTCCCATAAAAATCATAAAAAAGAGACAACACAGTATGATGATCTAAACAAACGCGTTATTACAAGCATTGACAAAGGTTTAGAATGGTTGGAAACACAACAAGGCGAAGATGGTTTATTTGCTGATCACCCTGGAATGACTGCACTTGTAATCACAGCATTTTTACGACATCCACAAAAAAAATATTCCGAAGAAAAACACCCGTTTATTCAGAAGACAATTGACCAACTTATTGCAATGCAACAAGAAAACGGTGCAATCTACGATATAAAGAAACAACCCGCACTACCAAACTATACCACTGCTACTACTGTAATGGCACTCGCTTCAACAAGTAATCCGAAAAAGTATGAAAAAGTCATCAAAAAAGCACAAGGATTCCTAAAAAGTCTGCAAATACAAGATGAGGAAAGTGTATATTATGGTGGCATCGGTTACGGAAGTCGTGAGACCGTAAATGATCTCTCTAACTTAAACTTTGCTTTACAAGCATTGAAAGAAAGCGGTTCTGATGATGATGAAGTCTGGAAAAAAGCCATTAAGTTCTTGGAACGCACACAGAACAGAAGCGAAAGTAATGACCAAAAATGGGCTGGTAACGATGGCGGATTCATATACGCACCAGATGGTGAAAGCAAAGCAGGCAATGACGAAAATGGTTCACCCCGTTCCTATGCCAGCATGACTTATGCAGGTCTATTGAGTTTCATTTACGCTAATGTTGACAAAGATGATGAACGCGTAAAATCTGCAGTGCAGTGGATAGAAAAACATTTCACCGTTGAAGAAAACTATGGTATGGGCGCACAAGGCCTCTATTACAACTATCACACTATGGCAAAAGCATTGCGGTTATACGGTAAAGATACAATTACAGATGCAAAAGGTGTCACACACGACTGGTACAAAGAACTTGCTGAAAAACTGATTGAAGAGCAGAAACCAGATGGATATTGGGTTAATGATGGAAGCAAGCGTTGGATGGAATCACTCCCAGTGTTAGCAACAAGTTATGCAATCCTCTCACTTGATACTGCCTATCCCAAGTAAGAATAAGTAAAGTTTTCCTCCTATAAGGCGGAATCCCACATCCGCCTTTATTTTTTTCAAATTTACTTGATTATAGTAATACCATTTTCATGTGATAATGTCTCATTAGCAGCGGAAATCTGGTAGGAGCGACCTCCCGGTCGCTCCTACCGAAGAGAGTAACCCCCTGCCAGTAACCAGTAGAATTCCTTAATGAGACAAGATTTATTTGAATTGGTATGATAATGTCTCATAAGCAGCGGAAATCTGGTAGGAGCGACCTCCCGGTCGCGACCGTGAGGTCGCTCCTACCGAAGAGAGTAACCCCCTGCCAGTAACCAGTAGAATTTCTTAATGAGACAAGATTTATTTGAATTGGTATAATGGCATAAATATCTTCCACTAAACGAAACCTCCTTTAAGACGTTTAACACGTGTTTTTTGTGCAATGTCGCAAAAACGTCAGGAGGTTTTATGAGTCTAATCGATGGGCTATCAATCGGTATAGCCTCAATACGTGCAAACAAAATGCGTTCTATGTTAACAATGTTGGGAATTATAATCGGTATCGCAGCTGTACTCGCAATGATAGCAATCGGAGATGGTGCAAAAGAGGTAGTACTTCAAGACGCAGAAAAACTTGGTGGGGCAAACCAATTCACTTTATATCGTAGATCATCTACCAGAATTGGAAGGCATAAAGTACCAATTCGCACTAAGGAATATCTCAACTATGATGATGTCATCGCAATAGAAACTGAATGTCCATCTGTCAACTATGTAACGCCAAGGATACGGGATTGGAAAGGCTTGTTATTCCAAGGTCCAGGTGGCACGCAAACCCGTGCAGGATATAACGGCGTTGATAAAACCTTTAAAGACGCAATGGATTGGAAGTTACAAGACGGTAGATTCATCACAGATGAGGATGTAAAAAATGCAGCACAAATCTGTATACTTGGGGATGAAGTCGCAACAGACCTATTCGGAAACATCTCTCCACTGGGACAAGAGGTAAAAATCGCAAGACGGGTAAAATACTACGACCATCGTGGAAAAAGACGTAACAAGCTTTTAACAGATCGATTTACGGTTGTTGGAAAAATGACACCAAGAGGAAGAAGTCTACGTTTCGGTTGGAGTTTTGATAGTATGGTCTTCTTCCCTATCACCACCACGCAGGAACGTTTTACCGGTGACGACAAGATTCAGGAAATCGTCGTATATGCACATTCCATTCACGACGTACCTACTGCGGTTTCTGAAGTAAGACAGGTTATCAGACAACGTCACAAAGGGGAAGATAAATTCGTTAAAATATATGAGATGCGAAAAGGTATCAGGC
Source organism: Candidatus Poribacteria bacterium (assembly GCA_963663765.2). Lineage (GTDB taxonomy): Bacteria > Poribacteria > WGA-4E > WGA-4E > WGA-3G > MSPOR6. The sequence goes on from CAXXUA010000008.1 coordinate 112,399, forward strand.
ATCTGGAAAGAATAAGCAAAATGATAAAAATCGCTCTTGGCAGCATTGCAGGTTTTTCGCTTCTTGTTGGTGGAATCGGCATCATGAATATGATGTTAGTCGCTGTAACGGAACGCACACGTGAGATCGGTCTACGAAAAGCCATGGGAGCAAAACCACTGGACATCATGCTACAATTCCTCATTGAGTCAATAACCATGTGTGCAATAGGAGGAATTATCGGAATCTGTTTAGGTGTATTTGCAAGTGAAGGAATGTCATTTCTTGCAGTCAAAATCGCAAAAATCGTTCCTGAATGGCCAGCAGTTGTTTCAGCACAATGGGTACTGATTTCCTGTCTGTTTTCCGCAGTGATCGGCATTTCATTCGGATTATATCCAGCCATAAAAGCATCTATGTTATCCCCAATAGAAGCTCTTCGCAAAGAATAAATTCCTTACCCTGGCATTTCGTTATATGTTACTCCATCTAGTTCTCTACCATTTTTAGATTTGCGTACTCCACCCCACTGTTTAAAGAAAAAGTCTACACCGTTTTTCTTACATTGGTCTTTGATGTCAATAACCCATTCTTTTTTCATCACACGTGAACCGGGACCAGATTCACCTCCAACAATTACCCAATCTATTCCATCCAAATTTAAGTCTGAAAGCTGTCCAATTAGTGGTTCAAGTGACAGAAATTTTATTTTTGCTTCTGTCTGATGTAGGTCATCAATCCTATCTATCACTCGGTCGTCCTCAACACTTACACCCATCCATACATTTGGTGGCCACGGTAATTTTGTGCTGTATTTCAATAGTTGTGTTGCACGCTTTGTTAAGATTTGGAATTTATGCCAATACGCCTTTTCCATTACAGAGAAAACTGCTTGAATAAAATCAAATTCTATTTTTTCGTGAAACAGATCACTCATGGAATTAACGAAAATACGGCGCGGTTTTTTCCATTTTAATGGCTCGTTAAGGAGTGTCCATACTGGACGTACCTCGCGCGTCCATTGTGGACCGTTTTTGGTGTTTTCCGCAAAACCTTCGAATGCCATCCCTTCCCCAGAGAACCTTGCTGCAATACGTTCAGCATAGCAGAATCGGCATCCATCTGAAACGCGGGTACATCCGCGTACAGGATTCCATGTAGATTCAGTCCACTCAATTTTTGATGAAATGGTTGCCATGATTATAGTTCCTTTAAAGGGTTAAATTCATTTAATATTTACTTCTTTGACTAAACTGTTTCAAAATTATACCCTGTGCAATTTTAACCGCAATCGGAGCACCTTTGGGATTACCAGCTGCAAAACACAGAAGGTACAATGGAACATTTTTTGAATTTCGTAATGGAAGAGGATTTGTCGCCACTTGACTAAAGATATCTTGTAATCGTTTAATAAAGTATTAGACATTATATAAATTTAAATTACAGTTGATTTCTGGCATAATAAAGAAAATTATGCTTTGGAGATTAACTCATGAACAAATATGATGAAATCAATGATGATCCGGGTAAGTTCCAAAAACTAACGGGTTTTACGACTGAAGAAATTTTGGCACTTCTTCCGATTTTTACGACACATTTTTTAGCGTTTGTCTCTACAAAAACACTTGATGGTCAAGAACGAAAAAAAACGGCTTTATACCACTTACAAAAATAGTCGTTTGTCAAATATGGAAGATAAACTTCTGTTTATTTTGATTTATCTACGACACGCATGGACCCAAGATGCTCATGGTATGTTCTTTGATATGTCTCAACCTGAGACAAACGAGTTGTGCTAAATAACTATATGTTAATCATTGTTTCACATAAGCATGACGTTTTGCAGGTGTCCTTCATAGTTTGAAACGATCTTCAGTCCCGACAAATGCCATACGCGCATTTGGCGTTGATTTGGTAGGGACGATATGTTTATAGAAAAACGTCATAGTACATCCTCTTTAGTCCCGACAAATGCCATACGCGCATTTGGCGTTGATTTGGTAGGGACGATATGTGCACATTATAAACCTAATATATGTAAAAACTTTGAAAACAATTGGTTAACTGGCACAAGTCGTGAGACAAATAAATGGATACACCTACTTTCACCGATATTAGACCAGGCATTAGATGAACTCGGTGAGTTGCCATCTCGTGAGACAACTCCTGATACTTTTGAAAAAGAGACAGCTGTTGAAAGTGACACACCGGCACCCGAACATTTTTTCCAAGATTGCACAGAGCGTCCGATACAGCGTCCGAAAGACCAAGAAGCACAGAAGGACTATTATAGTGGCAAAAAGAAACAACATACTGTAAAGAATAATCTGCTTATTAATGCTGCGTGCAGGGTATTGGTATTGTCTCCTACTTACAAAGGCAGCAGGCATGATAAACGTATTGCCGATGAAACAATATCTTTTTTGCCAAGTGGTAGTTATTTATACCAAGATTCCGGTTTTTTAGGTTTTAATCCTGCTGGTATTACTGTTGTCCAACAGAAAAAGAAACCCAAAGGTGGTGAACTGACAGCAGCTGAAAAAGCAAGAAACCGGGAAATATCGTCTATCCGTATCCGTGTAGAACATGTGATTAGTAGTGTCAAAAGATACCGCATAGTCAAAGACAAGTTGCGCAATTGGAGGAAACAAGGGTTCAGCGATTTAGTCATGAAAATCTGTTGTGGATTACATAACTTTCGTCTAAACTTCAGACCTTGGTGTTATGACAAACATTTCGATTAAACTTATATAATGTCTAATGTCTAATATACACATCTTCAATGAAATCAACAGGGATGTCGCTCATTGCGTGTTGTGCTTTTGGAATGGCGATTGGATCGTGTGCACGGATATTTGCACCTTCAGCAACGAGTTGACGGATAATATCAAGTGATGGTGCTTCTCGAATGTCGCCTGTATTCGGCTTAAAGGTGAGGCCGAGGATACCGATAGTTTTCCCACTAAGCGTTTTCAAAACATCGCGTAACTTTTGAACGATTCTTATGCGCTGTTGAAAGTTAACCGTTCGTGCAGCCTCTGTAATCGGCATCTCGTATCCAGCTTGTGCTGCAACACCTAATAGAGCTGCGGTATCTTTCGGGTAGCAGCTACCACCCCAACCCAGACCAGCACGGAGGAATCGATGTCCAATCCGTGAGTCAAGCCCAATACTGCGTGCCACCTCTGTGACATCTGCACCGACATCCTCACAAAGAAAGGCATCATTGCTGTTTGCTCCGACTACGATCCGAGCTGGATAGAATTCCCCATGTAATGCCAAACGTACCTGTTCAAAGTTTATGATTTTCTTTCGTCACGCTTTTTCTCTTCAGGTTTGGAAGGCTCATCTGTATCAGTTACCATCTAAAAACTTCATGAGAGCTTCGCTCTTTTCGCTCTTTTCGCTCTTTTCGCGGCTTTCTGAAGTAATTACCTTTCTAGCTTTCATCGTCTTTATAAGTCTCGCCCCAAACTTCTCCCGGAAAACGACCAAACGTTTGTGCCTCTCTGTACGTTTTTCCTCCGTAGTTGCAGAATCGGGCAGTTTTGACCTCATGATTTCGGGCAATTCTGCTATTATCTCCCTACCGAGTTGAAGCGCTACCTCCTTTTCTTTTGGATCGTCAATGCATTCTATGAGGGTCGGATCTTCTTCACATTCTTTAAGAAGACGTTGTAATTTATCTAACTCTTGTTGATGTAATGCCTCGTGTGCTTCCGCTTCCGCTGTCTTTTCAGAATCATCAGAAGTGGGTTCAGGGTTCACAAGCAATTTCTTAGTTCCCATTTTGATTCTCCTTTCACCGCACATTCATGATAAATGTCGGTTGAATTCTTTCCAGTAAAGCTGTTGTACCCAACCGGAAATAGTTACCTGAGTAAGATTGAGTCTTTTGCTGATTTTACCACAATTGTCCTTGAAACGTCGAAAACACAAGCA
>CAXXUA010000009.1:0-6984 GCA_963663765.2 Candidatus Poribacteria bacterium
ACATGAGTTTGATGTCAAAACTAATGAGTATTATAAAGCGTTGATAGAAAGGACTTCTAAAACAGATCGCAAATCATCAAACTAGGTATGTGTAGAGAATATATCTACTTCTTTAACTGTTAAAAACATATTTAATAGATACAGTAAAAAAGATAGAGTGGCGAGAGTATAGGATTATGAGATTCCTTTACTATCTTCCCTGTCTTTAAAGATTTTATCTCGTAGCAGTAAAGCAAAAACAGGATACACTTGTGCTAAAGGTAGTCCTCTATCATACAACGCTTCCTTTATTTTATTCTGAGTACCTGTATTCAGCTGTGCATAAATTTCTCTGCTTATCTCTCTTGCTTCAAGTTCAATATCAAATCTGGTTTCTATACATTCAAAACGAGGTTTCAATAGTTTAAAATTTTCATCAATTATCTCTCTTGCATGTATGCTTTCAGCAATTTCCTCTCCAACTTCTGTTAATTTTGTAGGACTATCTGATCGCTCTGTCCCTATCTTTAAATGATTAAAAATGATTTTTACGTTAGCGTTTAGATCTGCGATAGAATCCTTTATACTAGACATATCACTTTTTAGCCCCTTCACTGTTTCCATTCTTTCATCCCACTTACCTAGTTTATAAAAGACGCAAATAATGCCGGTAAGTAGTGTTACTGCACCAGCACCTGCTCCTATAACGGGTACCCAAAAACTTACACCATACATATACACTTATGCTACTACGGAAATCTTTTTATGTATGCTAGTTCAGTACTTAGAGGTGTATAAATGTTGTGAAAAACCCTGCGATAGCATCGCAGGGTTTAGGTGTAGTGAGCCGACAGATTGTGTGAGACTTACTCGTCGGTTGCCAATGCTCCCAATATAAGGAGTATTTTTTATAACCCTGCATTGCGGAGAGTGTGGAGACAGTATTCCATATTCCGGAGTACCTCTCTGCGAAAGCGGGTGGTCTCAATGACATCCCGCATACGTTAGATTGATTTCAATGACTTCCGCCAAGGGGAGATGGAAGACGTAGTGATCTTCCTTCTCTCTCGACCTTCCGTGATTGCTTTCCGCGATGCTTCATTTGGCACCGAGACAGGAAACGGAATGCCCGCATGTTCAATGATTGCCCTGTAGGAGAGGGTGATGAAAGCACTGTGGGTGAGACCAAGGCACTGCAGGATACGCTCCGCATACTGTTTGATGTCTGCTTCAATTCGAGCTCGAACAATTTCTTGTTTTGGTGACATGGTTATATGTACTCAGTGTGTAGCTACAGTGTGGCACATAAAAGTACGAAGCAAGATAGGATTTTCACGATTGTTATAAGTGCTGAGTAGAGAGTATCTGTTCCATTAGATGGAGATAATATTCCATATTTCAGGTGGCTTTTCTGAAATTTTTATTGATTCAAACTCAATACTTATTCTATTATTCTTTATTTTACAAATTTTTGTTTCTATGTTGGTTTACGAAATTATAGTTACTGAACAAAGATTTGTAAGAACCTGATATCGTTATGGAGAGCGGAGTGGCGTTGGAACTCAGAGATTGCATTAGTCACACTCTTTGCATTTACATCGTACTATACTTCTGATTTCTTACCCTTTTATAGTAGTACTCCTCACTAAATCACTAAAGTTTTTTGGCGTGTACTTCTCAAAATCTTCCTGCTTCACATATAGGATTGCAAATGTGCCTCTTTTTTGCACCTCGTTTACATCTCCACACCACTGGCGTAATCGTGCTATTTTCTCCACATCATTCAAATCCTCTCGTCCCTTGGTCTCCACAACATACACCTCCGAATCCGATACTTTCACAAAAAAATCTGGATGATAGTTCTTGATGTTTCCGTCTGCATCTTTGTAGTCAATTTTAAAATTGACTGAACGGTAATTTTTTGCATACGAAATAATGTCATCGCATTTCTCTAAAAAATCAGCGAATTGTAATTCGAAATGACTGTCACCGACAATTTTGTTGAACACACTCTTTTTCGGCACGATATAGTTCTGATTATTGACGATGAACAGACGTGACTTACTGATTTTTATGTAATTCTGAATTTCCGTCTCACCTTTATCCAGAATGGTCATCTCGTTTATTTCTTTTTTGAAAGTTTCAATGATAGTTTTTGTTGCTTCAAGTTCAGATAAATTACGCAATATATTGGAATTTTCTAAATCTACTTCCTCCTCAAAGAGGTGATTGATGACAAATTCCTTCACTTTTCCGTATAGGATGTCATACCCGCCTACAAGCCGAAGCTCCGTTTTGATTAATTGTGCGAGATAACCAATGACGCTTTGGTAATTTGGCACACTGTCACTATCCAGTTCTGTCTTGTGCATTATCTCTCCAGAGGCGATATCACGGAAAACAATCTGTCTTCTTTCCTCCTTGCTGAATTCCTTGATGATAATCTTTTCGTGCGTGAATGACTTGACATCCAGGTTAGAAATATTCTTATACTCCCGGTATATGCGTGGCGAGAGGATGGGAATTTCAATGTCTAGTTCTTCAATATCCTTTTTGGTGTTTTCATTATCCACTTCAATTGCTAACCGTGGTTTCGATGTCACACTCTCGCCCATACTTCTTTTCTCAAGATCAACACCTTCACTCTTGATTGATTCTACGAAATCCATGAAAGCATCTGTTCCGACGATACTTACATATTCGGTCACATTACTATCAAGATACATGCGACGTAGGCCCCTCCCGAGTGTCTGTTCTGGCAGAATGTTGCTTTTGGCGACATATGCGCGTAGACCGACAATTGTTGTCACGTTCCTCGTATCCCACCCTTCCTTGAGCATCAAGACGGAGACAATAGCCTTGTGCGGACTATCCCAGTCATCAATTTCACTCGCCGCTTTCCGCAACCCTTTCAACTCTTCTTCTCTTTTACTGGTCGTATCTTCGGAAATCTCCCCGTTATTTTTCGTGTGAATCACCAACACATCTCTGTCTGATTGAAACTCGGGGTATGCGGGATTGTCTTTAAGATACTCCGCTACATCGTCACAGTTGATAGTGTCATCAGTCATAATAAACAGCACCGCTTTCTTTCCCATCTCCTCATGTTGCTTATACGCTTTCTTCCATTCCTGATAGCCGAGGTGAATATATTCTTTGTACTTCTCAGTGAATTTTAAGCTCTTGTGTTCCTGCAATTTTGCACGACTCGCAGAATCAGGAAGTACAGGATGTTTCACCACATCTTGATGTATCGCTTCAACAAGAGGGTAGTCCGAGATAGTTTGTACAAAAATTGACCCGTCGCTGTGCTTTGGGGTTGCAGTCACATCAATTTGTAGGGATAAGCTAGTACCTTTCATCTTCATGTGGTTATTGATATCTTCAATGGATTTGAACCATGCAAGTTGCTTATTGTGAATATGGTGCGCTTCATCATTGAATACTATCAATTCGTCAACATTGCGAACGATATCATTAAGATTTATCTTTGAGTCGCTTGTTCGGGCAACTGGTCGTTCACCGAGGAAATAATCCGTTGTGTCATCGTCTTCCGCATTTGGAATAGTATCTTTGTTGTTATACACACGATGGATGTTGGTCAGAAATATATTACCTGTTTTTTGTGTAATTCTTATGTTGTCCTGCATGTGTATGGTCATCTGGAAATCATCTTGCCAATTCCTTCCCTCAAAGCCATTATCTGGCACAACTGGATCATTTTTGAATATTTTCAATCCTTCAAGGTCGCTCCTGATACGGTCAAGCACGATGATGTTCGGTGTGATAAGTAGAATATTGCGCGATAGTTGAGAGTTTTCCTCGTACACCTTGTGGAAGTAACTCCATGCGATAAGTAAACTCATCACCTTTGTCTTTCCGCTCCCTGTTGCCATTTTTATTACCATCCGTAACCAATCCTCTGGAAACATGGCAGGAGAAAGTACGTCAATGCTATCGTAGCGAATGAGGTCGTACTTATCTTTCACTCCAGCCACTTCATAACAATATATGATGGTCTCCACCGCCTCTCGCTGCGCAAAGTAGTATCGAAACTCCCTTGAGTGGGGTGGCTCAAACCACCATCGTAATAATGCATGGCTAGTTTCGCTTGTTCCGTTATATCCTCCTGACCTCCACTGTGCAACCTCCCGTCGCAATTTATCAACGAGTGGAGGAAGTAATTTTTCGTACCCTTTCTTGCGCAATACCTCGTCGGCAGGAAACCACCTAACTTCTGGGTCAAGTATTGCATAGGGTGAGTTTGGAAATTCCTTATGTAACGCCATACCTTAAACAGTAATTTCAATAACTTTTATTGTATCATTGCCGAATATATCAACGACTTTAACGGCAATCTTATGCCTGCCGGCTCTACATTCATGTGCAACACTTTTCAGTTCAATGGAGCGATCTTTCTTGGTGCGAAAACTCTGCCATTCATTTTCAAAAATGTAGTCACCGGTCCAGATCTCCTCAATCTCACCATTGTCGTTTTTTCCGCAGATAATCTCTTTCTTGCTCTCAAAACTGAAATCAACTGCCCAATAGTCAATCCAGTCCGTCCATTTTTTGGTCAGTTCCTCCCGTTTGACGATACCGTCCTTATCTTTCAAAACCTTTATGATGGTGCCGTTTTCAACCACCACCCGACTTGCTCCTTTCTTTAGATTCTTTACTATATTGTCCACAATATCTTGATTATAGAAAACAGAAAAATCAACTATCTCTATAGCAACGGTTCCTGGTGTTCGCTTGCTAGCTCGTTTCACATGTGGCTTCACCTCAATATAGGAGACATCGTGAAATTCCACTTGATTCTTCTCAACTGCACGCTTGTCAAATACTTCACGTGGGATATACTTAAGCGCCAAGTCAATTCCTTTCTCTTTCGCCTCTTCCTGTATCCTCGGAAACAATCCCATCTCAAATTCAAAGGAGAGAATATCCGCCTTAGTGATGTGCTTTTCAATACACTCATTGATAACCTCTTCAACAAAAAGACGTGATGTCTGCAGGTTAATCGGACCGATGGCGACCAACCTCCCACTTTTCTTAGCGATAAAAGTTTTGAAATTTTCTATCGGTTCCGCCTTATACGCTTTGGCGATTAGATGTATAAAATCTGTCTCCTTTTGAGCAAGTTGTTTTGCCCGTTGTTCTTCACGCAAATTTGTATTGACACCAATATAGTGTTGTCGTTCGTATTTGCCGAGGTTCAAGATTTCAAAAGCTCGGAAGTCCTTTCCTGATTTTTTCATTTCCCGCTGTACACTAATCATCCGCTTCCTCGTGGTGTGAATAGCAAACTTGCCAAGATCTGATCCAATCCACTTCCGACCAAGTCTCTCAGCAACCGCAAGAGTTGTTCCACTACCGCAGAAGAAATCAGCAACAAGGTCACCTTCATTGGAAGACGCTTTGATAATGCGTTCAAGAAGTTTTTCTGGTTTTTGGGTTGGATAGCCAACCTTTTCTTTCGTATTTTTTGGATCAATGTAATTTATATCCCACACATCAGATTCTGTCTGACCTTGAAAGATATACAGCACATCATTCTTTGATGGTTCTTTGTTTGGGTTATTTTTTCTCCACTTATCAACATTGCGTTTAAATCTAACATCAGTGGGGTAAAAATCACCTCTAATCTCATTACCATTCACAATATATTTTGCCCAGTTTTTGTAATCAGATAAGTTTTCAATTGCAGTTTCTTGACGAGGTAGAGTAAAACTTCTTTTATGATTTGTTTTTTGATAAAAAAATATAACATCATGTTTTTTTGGAAAATAATTTTTTACTTGACCATGAAAACTCTTATAATGCCAAATAATTTCGTTAAGAAAATTATCATACCCAAATACCTCATCTAAAACAAAACGCAAATAGTGCATTACTCGCCAATCACAATGCACATAAATACTCCCATCGTCAGCAAGCAAATCTTTCATTAGACTGAGTCGTTCATAAATCATTGCGATAAAACTATCCGCTCCCTTTCCCCAAGTGTCCCGATAGGCCATTTCCTCTAAGACATTCGGCTTTTTTATCATCTTGTCATCGCCAATCTCCATTTCCATACAGAAGTCATCTCCTACATCAAATGGTGGGTCAATGTAAATGAGTTTTAACCCTCCCTGTTTTTCTATTTCTTCATGGACAATCTCATTGTTTAAACTTGAAAGGATTAACTTATTATCTCCCCAGATAAGTTTATTTGTCCACCCTGCAATCTGCCGCCCGCGTTCATCAATATCAAAGAGCATCTGTTGCATTCCATTTTTTGTATCTGCTGTGTTCTCCGCCCTTGGTTCATCCACTGTCTCAATAGTTTGAAATGGCAAAACCACCTTTGTCACCTCTGATGTCTTCCCATTCCACATCAACTCCATTTGCTTCTTGTCCTCAAACAACAGATACCGATACTTCTCTGGCAATGGCTTATCGGACTCAATACATTTGAGTACATCCCTTCTCTCACCCTCGGTGAGTCCAATTTTCTGCATGCCTATAGTGTATCACCACCACCCACATTTTTCAGAACTCCATCTAATCCTTATTTACTCACTTAATTATTTAGAATTTTTATGCTGTTTCGTGTAGCTGTGAAACAAAAACTGCGCTATTGTCTTCACTGCGTTGACAACCAATAGGGCATGATGTTCTTCAATAGAATACTTAGGTTCCAAATTGCCGTGTGCATCACTCGTCATATTTCTAACCTCAGAAATTCCTACCACACTTGCACTTAACCCTCTAGCAACCTTTTTTAAGCTGTCATCTAAATTTGAAGTGCTATGGAGTTTTAATTCCTTGGTGACCTTTTTGTATAAATTAGGCAAATCCATATTTATCACTTCTTCATTGAATATGTTTTTGTATATATATTTCAAAATAGATTCGAGTAATGATCGAGCAGATGTAACCGCCCCTGTGAAATCACACTCTTTTATTTTTTTCTCGCATTTTTCAATACCATCAGCAATGAACTCATTGTTTATTTCT
>CAXXUA010000010.1:0-25277 GCA_963663765.2 Candidatus Poribacteria bacterium
TTGAGTTTGGGTGAGTGCGTGGCGCGCTTATAAAGCACGCCTGCAGTGGGGGTATGCCAGCAGGTGAGGGTGGGGATGGCGCGCTTACAAAGCACCAAATCAAGAAATCAACGGTATGAATGCCATTTAGGCATTCCCCGGGTATGAATGCCATTTAGGCATTCCCCGCCTGCAAGGGAGTGCACGGGGTGCGCTTCCAAAGCACCAAATCAAGTAATCAAGAAATCAACGGTATAAATGCCTTTTGGTATTCCCCCAAATCAACGCCGAATGCGCGTATGGCATTCGTCGGGTATGAATGCCATTTAGGCATTCACCGCCTACCGTTTTTGCGTAAGTCCTGCATAATATTAACGGGATAGCAAAATATTATCAAAAACATTGAAAACTGAAGAACCCTGTTCGGTGGATCAAAGGTATTCAATTGTCCGAAATGTACTATTGTGGGAGGAGTATCTCTTGTGGGAGGAGTATCTCTTGTGGGAGGAGTATCTCTTGTGGGAGGGGTTTGTAACCCCGATTATCCAAGATTATAATCCGAGATTCAGCACCCTCACCGCGCCCTCCGCGATTCCAAAAACTAACCGCTGCAAGCCAACAACCAACCACCATTGGAAATATATTGGATATATATTGGATATCCCAATTAACAAACACACAAAAAACTCAGGTTTATTCAGTTTTAAGAATTATCAGTTAATGGGTGTTACTTAAAGTTAATACACGGTTTCGGTTTCCTAACCGAACTTTATGCATCAATTTTAGATTATTGAAACATGAACATCGCTCTTCAGTCCCGTAGGGACGATATGTTTATAGAAAACAAGTACCCTTCCCAGTTCTTTAGTCCCGTAGGGACGATATGTTTATTCTTCTATGTCGTTCCTACGGAACTCAAGAGAGTTAGATGGCATTTTTCTATAAACATATCGTCCCTACGGAACTCAAGAGGGTAGAAAACATTTTCTATAAACATATCGTTCCTACGGAACTCAAGAGGGGTAGAAAACATTTTCTATAAACATATCGTTCCTACGGAACTCAAGAGGGTAGAAAACATTTTCTATAAACATATCGTTCCTACGGAACTCAAGAGGGGTAGAAAACATTTTCTATAAACATATCGTTCCTACGGAACTCAAGAGGGGTAGAAAACATTTTCTATAAACATATCGTTCCTACGGAACTCAAGAGGGGTAGAAAACATTTTCTATAAACATATCGTTCCTACGGAACTCAAGAGGGGTAGAAAACATTTTCTATAAACATATCGTTCCTACGGAACTAAATGGTTTTCTCGCTATGTATTTGTTATTTGTTACCATTGATGATCTACTGCTTAAACAGATGATTACTGGGTTCTTCAGCATTGAAATTTTATTTTATGCTAAAATTAATTGCCGAAAGAACCACTAAAGACATGGACAAGAGGGTATTACATAAAACAAACACCCAAAAAACTACAAAAACTATATAAAATCACATATAATATATACAACTATAGTTTGGACATATTCCGTTAGTTGCAAGTTGGTTTTCAAAAGTGTTTCTATTCAGGACTTACGCAGTTTTCATGATGATCCAATCAAGAATTAAGACGAAAACGATGTAGTTTTCAGCATTTTTTAGGTTTCCGGCGCGCTTACAAAGCACGCCTGCAGATGAGTTTGGGTGAGTGCGTGGCGCGCTTATAAAGCACGCCTGCAGTTGAATTTGGGTGAGTGCGTGGCGCGCTTACAAAGCACGCCTGCAGTTGGGTACGCCAGCAGGTGAGGGCGGGGATGGTGCGCTTACAAAGCACGCCTGCAGTTTGAGTTCGTGGTGAGTGCGTGGCGCGCTTACAAATCAAATCTCAAGAGATGCACAAACAAATTGCACTAATTCCTCACACAAAAAAGGAGACAATTATGGACAACACAAGAACGCTCATATTCGTTGGAACAGAAGGAAGGTACCATGACCACCAAGGTAACGGGCAATACCTAACAACCATGCTCAACGAAACCGACATCATCCAAGCCGACTTCTCACGCGACTACCAAATCCTCGCAGACGGGCTTGACACCTACAACACAGTGCTATTCTACACAGATATCGGTGAATTGACACCCGAACAAGAAACGGGTCTACTCAACTATATCAAGTCCGGCGGGGGATTCTTCGGACTCCACACCGCAGCCGCATCCTTCAGAGACTCCGAACCATACCACCACATGCTCAACGGATTTTTCAACGGACACAGTCCTTATATGGACTTTACTGTTAAGGTGACAAATAACAAACATCCCATTACCGAGGGGTTAGCCGATTTTGAGGTAACTGATGAACTTTACTACCTAAAACACAACCCCGCAACATCACACCCCCTGATGTCAGCGTACGACAACACTAAAGACGAAACGCATGTCATGGCGTTCCATCACAATTACGGGGATGGCAAAGTCTTCTATTTTGCTTTAGGACATGATATGGTAGTCTTGGAGAACGCAAGCTTTCAGGAGGTGATACGTAGAGGTGTTCTCTGGGTAGGTTCTGTTACACAAACATCGTAGGGGTACAGCAGGGGTATTCAGTTTTTAGCATTTTAGCTGTTTCCTGAGAAAATCGCGACCGGGAGGTCGCTCCTACCGCGGGGTTTCTTTTTCAGAAATCCAAAAATATAGAAGGTTTTGCTATGACTGCGAAAGAATATCCGTTGCAGTACGAATGTCTCGACGAATCTGCTGCACTAACGCATGTATATTTGGGAACTCGCGTTCACTACGAATTTTCTCAACAAAAAATATCTCAATGGTTTCGCCATAAACAACTTCATCAAAATCAAATAGATGGCATTCAACCAAAAACTTTGACCCGTTAAAGGTGGGACGTGTACCGATATTCAGCACACCTCTTAACATTCGTCCAGATAATTTTGCATGAACAGCATAAACACCATTGGGTGGACACAGTTGTTCACCGGGTTCAATATTTGCTGTCGGAAAACCGAGCTGCCGACCCGCGCCTATCGCCATGCACAATGTTACCACTCAAGGAATATGTGCGTCCGAGCAGTTGTGAGGCTAAACCAAGGTCGCCGCGCGCAATCGTTTCACGAATGCGTGTACTATGTACTGGCAACCCATTTAACTCTGTCGGCGGCACAACCGTCACGCCGAATCCAGTTTGCTTGCCGAGTGCCTTCAAGAGTTCTGCGTTGCCTTGCCGGTCTTTCCCAAATTGGCAAGCATAACCGACTACCACATGTTTCGCACGGCACTTGCCAAGTAATATGCGGTTCACAAACGTCTCTGGACACATAGAAGCGATTCGTTCATTAAAGTTGACAAAAATAGAGATATCCATACCGAGGTGTTCAAGGATTTCTATACGTTTGGGCAAACACATCAGAACAGGAGGGCAATTTTCAGGTGAAAGAAACGCAAGGGGATGCGGATAAAAACCGAACAAGATAGTTGACAGTTGATCAGCATCGGCACGCGCACGTACTGCACCAAGCACCTCTTGATGACCAACATGCAATCCATCAAATACGCCAAACGTAACAACCGAGTCTTGTGTAAAAACAGGGATAGAGTCCAAGTTAAAATAGGTTTGCAAAATTCTTCTCCACGAGTCTATGTCCCATGAACATACACCTTAGTTACATTTCATATTATCTGAACCGAGGTTTACGCATCAACCATTTTCATCAATGTACCGTTGTGCGCTGGCTACAATCATCTTTATAGCAGCTGCAGTCGGTAGTTCAATGCGACATCCGGAGGCACGTTCATGTCCGCCACCATTATACTCAGCAGCCAAGGCAGCGACATCAACTTTACCCGCACTCCGCAAACTCACTTTTGTATTGCCATCCGCCAACTCACAAACACATATAGCCACATCAACACCGCCAATCGCTTGCACCTGATTCACAAACCCCTCAACATCATCCAAGGTCGTATCGGTATCATTCAACATTGCCTGTGTGACGCGAACCCAACCGATCTTACCATCCGGTGTCAGTTCTAATGTCCGCAGTGTTTGTCCTAACAAATACATCTTACCCATCAACACCTGTTCAAACACGTGTCGGTAGACTTCATCAGGAGCAAAGTTACCAATCTCTATCAGTTCTGCTGCGATACGATGTGTCTCAGGTGTCGCATTGCTAAACCGAAAACAACCTGTATCAAACATCACGCCGGTATATAAACACAACGCACCTGCTTCGTCAATCGCAATGTCCGTAGACCTAATAAACTTGTATATAATTTCTGCAGTTGACGAAGCAGTAGTTTCAATTATGTTGTAATCCCCAAAAGCCTCCGCAGTGCTATGATGGTCAATGTTGACAACAGCGTGCATTGGTATCAACCGTTTCCGCAGAAAGTTACCAATCCGTTCTCTCGAACTTGCATCCAAAATGATGAGTACATCCGTGCAATAATCACTCGCTGCTTCCGCATTTTCAATGTTTTCCCAATACGGTAGAAACTGGTATTTTTCTGGCACTGGATCCGTATTGAAAATTCTGACTGTTTTCCCTAACTTTTCCAGAAACAGGAACAGTGCCAACTCAGAACCGATAGCATCACCATCCGGATTAACGTGTGTTGAGATTGCAAACGTCTGATATTGTCGAAACAAAGCGAGGAGGGAACGAAAACTTTTCATATCAGTAAATCGTTTTCGGTTGATTTTTGCGAATCATCATCTTCATCACCTATTTCTTTTAAAAGTCCATCTATTTTCATCAGATGGTCAACAGAATCGTCTAAACTAAATCGGAGTTCTGGAGAATATCTGAGTACTAAACGTCGGCTGATCTCACGTCGAATAAACCCGGCAGCACTCTTGAGTCCGGCAAGTGTTTCTTCCTTTTGCTCAAACTCACCGATAACACTGACTTTCACATCCACATATTTCAGATCCGCGGATACATCCACATGTGTGACGGTGCAAAACGCAACACGCGGGTCCTTCACAACGCGATGAATAATCTCACTCAACTCTCTCTGAACAAGTGCTCCTACCCGGTCTTGTCTTCTATTTTCTATCATGATTGTATCCCCTCAGTTTACTATTCTATCGGGGGTAAACCCAACCCACAAATGCGTCCCTTTACACAAACGTTCTTAGAAGAAAAAATCTGTCTCATAATCAACTAAAACAACAGAAGAATTCACTTCAATAAATTTAACGCACTGCGATAATATTTGATTTACAAACTTTGCTGCGTTCGCAACTGAAACAATACCTAAGACAGCTGATTGATGTACATCAAGTGCTTCAACTTCTGCCACTGCGACGTTAAATTTGTTTTTTATACGGGCAATTAGACTTTTTAGTACCCTCCGTTTTTCCTTCAGGGACTGACTCTCCGGTATATATAACTTGATTTTACAAACACCAATATGCATCGCTTTTGTCTTGTTATATTACACTGAAATTGTTTCACAAACAAGTCTAAAAGACTCATTCGTCTTGCCTACAAATAATTAATCTTAAAACGTTTGAAATTAACTTTAAGATACGAATAAAAGAAAGATTTAAATATGACGACTTGTGCCAGTTAACCAATTGTTCGGATATTTCAAAATGAAACCCCCTGGTAGGAGCGACCTCCCGGTCGCGATTTTCTCAGGAAACGTGTATATTTGATAGAACTGTATAAGCCTGTGTCTACCGTTGTGTGCGTAAGTCCTGGTATAAACATATCGTCCCTACGGGACTAAAGATGATGTACTATGACGTTTTTCTATAAACATATCGTCCCTACGGGACTGAAGATGATGTAGTATGACGTTTTCTATACAGGACTTACGCAGTTTTCATGTTCCAATCAAGAATTAAGACAAAAACGATGTAATTTTCAGCATTTTTTTCGTTTCCGGCGCGCTTACAAAGCACGTAGGTGTCAACTTAAGAAAATATTGTTTGCATTTTCTCTTGTGGGAGGGGTTTTCAACCCCGATTTGAGCGGAAATGCACTAAAAAATCGGGGTTGAAAACCCCTCCCACAAGAGGTAAAATCCTTAAGTTGACACCTATGGGTGCGTGCTTACAAAGCACATAGGTGTCAACTTAAGAAAATATTGTTTGCATTTTTTCTTGTGGGAGGGGTTTTCAACCCCGATTTGAGCGGAAATGCACTAAAAAATCGGGGTTGAAAACCCCTCCCACAAGAGAATATGCCAACACTTTTTTCTTAAGTTGACACCTATAGGTTTCGCTCACGCTCTACCCGACCTACGATATTAATTCACGAATGTTATGAATATCTGCCAAAATATCTAAAACTAAATAACCCTGATCCTGCGATCTGTCCAGTCACCGCATCTCACATAACGTTGAAACAGGACTTGCCCGACACTCGGTTTGATGGATATGATTATAGCAATCGTATTTATACCTCTATGGTCTCTTGGAAGTCCTGAAAAGAGGTTGCAAGTGAAGCATTAAGGTTCACCTGCTTGAGTTGGTTGATGTCAGCAATAGCCTCAAGTCTGGGGATGAGGACATTGACATCTGCATGCGGGAAACGTGCTTTGATGACTGCCAATGTATTTTCAATACTCGTTTGGCGCGCCCCTTGTTCAATGCCTTGTTCAATGCCTTGTTCAATGCCTCGTTCAATGCCTCGTTGGATCACATGTTCGTAAAAAGGTGAATCTTGCATGATTGCCTCCAGTAAAGGGTCCTGAAAAAATTCTTTGGGATGTGCTAAACTCCCGAAAAGCGAGAGTGCAAATAAAAGGGTAGCCCGCATCTCTCTGTCAATATCAACTGTCTGGATCGTCTGAATACACTTCTCAACCCAGCTTTGAGGAGTCATGTCTGCGGGCGGTTTCATCAAAGCCGTGAAAGGCAATAACCCTACAGCTTCGGGGTCCAAGAACGCCTCACCCTCCAACTCATAGATACGGATGACGTTATACTGAAACCACACGCCGCCACGTTGTGCGTTTCCATACCTATAGAAACCAGGGTCCCTTTGTCCCGCGGGTGGACGGAAATACAACACCGTTGAATAAACATTCTTCTCATGTTCAAGGGCAAGAAAACTCGAATACGCCAGCATTCGTAAAGGCATCGGTTTATGGGTGCTGTCGTCGGTTTGTGCCTCTATATGTAGGATCGCCTCCTCATCGGGCAGGCGCACATGAAACGTCATATCACTATGATGCATCCGAACCGTGGCTTGCTCTGTGCTCAACCGTTCCACGACTTCCACCTCTGACGTTTTCAGTGCTAACACTGCCAAGTCCTGTGGGAACTCCCCAGTAACGTGTTTGAAGATTTCATCATAATACGGCATATAATTATTATACATGCATTTATGAAGAAATGTCAAGATGTTTATAAGTATCACGAGTTGTGCTAAATAACTATATGTTAATCATTGTTTCACATAAGCATGGCGTTTTGCAGGTGTCCTTCATAGTTTGAAACGATCTTTAGTCCCGCCAAATGCCATACGCGCATTTGGCGTTGATTTGGTAGGGACGATATGTTTATAGAAAAACGTCATAGTACATCCTCTTTAGTCCCGCCAAATGCCATACGCGCATTTGGCGTTGATTTGGTAGGGACGATATGTGTGCATTATAAACCTAATATATGTAATAACTTTGAAAACAATTGGTTAACTGGCACAAGTCGTTACCATAGTGTTTCTTGTTGTTTAGGAAAGACATAACAAAATTATAAAAGAAATGTAAAATATGAAAGAAATCAAAATCGGTTCTGGTAGAAACGACAATGGTCACATGAATAGACTGTTCTGAAATGGAAGGCACAAACGTAGTGACAGTATGCGATACTCATCAGGAATCAGCGGATGCAGGGTGCTGCGAAGGTTGGTGTCATAGCATACACCGATGTCCGCAAACTTTTTGACAAGATGTCTCCTGATGTTGTTGTACCTGCCCCGCTACATCATATCGTATCCTGCGATCTGTCCAGTCACCGCATCTCACATAACGTTGAAACAGGACTTGCCCGACACTCGGTTTGATGGATATGATTATAGCAATCGTATTTATACGTCTATGGTCTCTTGGAAGTCCTGAAAAGAGGTTGCAAGTGAAGCATTAAGGTTCACCTGCTTGAGTTGGTTGATGTCAGCAATAGCCTCAAGTCTGGGGATGAGGACATTGACATCTGCATGCGGGAAACGTGCTTTGATGACTGCCAATGTATTTTCAATACTCGTTTGGCGCGCCCCTTGTTCAATGCCTTGTTCAATGCCTTGTTCAATGCCTTGTTCAATGCCTCGTTCAATGCCTCGTTGGATCACATGTTCGTAAAAAGGTGAATCTTGCATGATTGCCTCCAGTAAAGGGTCCTGAAAAAATTCTTTGGGATGTGCTAAACTCCCGAAAAGCGAGAGTGCAAATAAAAGGGTAGCCCGCATCTCTCTGTCAATATCAACTGTCTGGATCGTCTGAATACACTTCTCAACCCAGCTTTGAGGAGTCATGTCTGCGGGCGGTTTCATCAAAGCCGTGAAAGGCAATAACCCTACAGTTTCGGGGTCCAAGAACGCCTCACCCTCCAACTCATAGATACGGATGACGTTATACTGAAACCACACGCCGCCACGTTGTGCGTTTCCATACCTATAGAAACCAGGGTCCCTTTGTCCCGCGGGTGGACGGAAATACAACACCGTTGAATAAACATTCTTCTCATGTTCAAGGGCAAGAAAACTCGAATACGCCAGCATTCGTAAAGGCATCGGTTTATGGATGCTGTCGTCGGTTTGTGCCTCTATATGTAGGATCGCCTCCTCATCGGGCAGGCGCACATGAAACGTCATATCACTATGATGCATCCGAACCGTGGCTTGCTCTGTGCTCAACCGTTCCACGACTTCCACCTCTGATGTTTTCAGTGCTAACACTGCCAAGTCCTGTGGGAACTCCCCAGTAACGTGTTGAAGATTTCATCATAATACGGCATATAATTATTATACATGCATTTATGAAGAAATGTCAAGATGTTTATAAGTATCGGGTGTGTAAAGTTTTTGTAGAAACCCTGATATTATAGTGGATTTTAGAATTATTTTTACACTTTCAGGTGTAGGAGGGAACTCCTCTTTTGTGGGAGGGGTTTTCAACCCCGATTTGAGAGGAAAAGTGCATAAAATCGGGGTTGCAAACCCCTCCCACAAGAGGTGAAAATCCTTAAGTTGTCATTTCTCTTGTGGGAGGGGTTTTCAACTCCGATTTTAGAGGAAAAGTGCATAAAATCGGGGTTGCAAACCCCTCCCACAAGAGGTGAAAATCCTTAAATTGACGCTTATGGGGTGCGCTTACAAAGCACGCCTGCAGTTGGGGGTGGGGATGGCGCGCTTACAAAGCACGCCTGCAGTTTTTGGGAGTATGGAGCGCGCTTACAAAGCACGCCTGCAGTTGGGGGCGCGCTTACAAAGCACGCCTACCGACCGTTGAACTACGTATCAATCAAAGGGTACGTGCGATCTGTTCGTGGACGTAACATTCCAACACATCCCCAATTTCAATATCGTCAAATTCGTCTATACCGATACCGCATTCATAATTCGCTTGTACTTCGTTCACATTGTCTTTAAAACGTCTCAATGAATCGACCTTACCTTCGTAAATCAAACGATTATCGCGTAGAACTCGGAGCGGTTGGTCCAATGCGATTCGACCCCAGTTAACATAACTGCCAGCAACTAATCCAATACGTGGTGCTTTAAAGATTTCCCTGACCTCAGCTCGTCCGATAATCACTTCACGTACCTCTGGGTCTAACAGACCTTCCATTGCGGATCGGATATCAGAGATAATGTCGTAGATAACGGTATAGGTGCGGACATCAATTCCCTCGGTTTCGGTTGTTTTCACCGCTTCTGTTGTAGGGTGCACGTTGAACCCAACAACAATAGCATCGGAGGCGGAGGCAAGTAGTATATCTGTCACTGTGATTCCACCCGTCGCTTCGTGAATTATATTGATCTTCACTTCAGGAGTGCTCAATTTTATCAATGATTCCGCTATTGCTTGAACAGAACCTTGTACATCGCCTTTAACAATAACGTTCAGTTCCTTGATGTCCCCTTCCTGAATCTGCTGGAATAGGTCATCCAAACTGACGTGGCTGTGTGTCCCCAGTTTAGAAATTCTGTACTTGTCTTGGCGTTCTTCACTGATAGCACGAGCGTCTTTTTCGGAGTCCACGACAAAGAATAGGTCCCCCGCTTCAGGTACTCCTGTAAACCCAAGCACCTCGACAGGCGTAGAAGGTCCGGCGACTTTAATCCTTTTGCCATCATCACTCATCATCGCGCGAACTCTGCCGGAGTATCTCCCAGATACAAAAGTATCACCAACTTTTAGTGTGCCACTCTGTACTAAGACGGTTGCAATTGCTCCGCGACCTTTATCCACTTGTGCTTCAATCGCAACACCGCGTGCAGATTTGTTTGGATTGGCTTTTAATTCCAAGAGTGCTGCTTCCAATAGCAACATCTCTAACAACAACTCTATCCCTGTACCTTCTATGGCAGACACCTCTACACAGATCGTTTGCCCACCCCAATCTTCTGGTACCAAGTCATTATCTACCAACTGCTGTTTTACATAATCTGAACGTGCACCTGGTACATCTATTTTGTTGATAGCAACCACAATCGGTACTTTCGCTGCTTTCGCGTGATTAATTGCCTCAATTGTTTGCGGCATCACACCGTCATCCGCAGCAACGATAAGAACAACGATGTCTGTTGCTTGTGCACCACGCGCTCTCATTGCGGTAAACGCTGCGTGTCCTGGAGTATCAAGAAATACAATGTTGCCATTTTCTAATTCTACATGATATGCACCGATGTGCTGGGTGATGTTCCCCGCCTCAGATTCACTTACATTCGACTTGCGGATAGAATCCAATAGGGATGTCTTACCGTGGTCAACGTGTCCCATAATCGTGATAACAGGTGCACGTGATACAAGCGATTCAGGCAGATCCTCTTCCTCAGACAAAAGTTTTTCTTCAAGTGTTTGTTCCGGCACTGCTTCAAAATCGTATTCTGCCCCCAACACTAACAATGTCTGATAATCTAACCTTTGGTTAATTGATGCCATCACCTTCATTTTCATCAATTGCATAATCAAGTGTGTAGATTGCAAGTTAAGCAGTTTTGCCAACCCACCGACAGTAATACCCTCTTGTACTTGCGTACGTCTATCTGCAGGTGTTTTGTCATCTACTTCTTCAACACCACCTGCTTCTTCAACATCACCTGCTTCTTCAACATCACCTACTTCTTCAATATCACCTGTTTCTTCTTGTGTCTCCTTGTGGGTTTCTTCTTGTGTGATTTGTGACTCAGTTTCTTTTTTATCAATTATTTCTTGCTTGGGACTCAGTTCGGCTTCAACTAACATGATGGTATCCGGATCCAAAGAACTCATGTGATTTTTTATTGCCACACCTAAACCATTTAGTACATTAATAAGCTGCTTACTGCTTAATCCGTGGCGTTTTGCTAATTCATAGATTCTCACATTTTGGCTTTGCGTAGATTTTTTGGGAGTTTCAGCGGATTGCTGTTTTGTTTTTTTCATCGGCGATTATCTCCTTTTCAAGTAGTGCTTGTTTGAACTCGGTGATAACCGATTTCGTCAGGTGCACTCGTAGCAATGCGTTTATCCGTTTGGGTGCATTAAATGCTGCTTCAATGCAACATTTAGAACGACAGACATAGGCGCCACGTCCGGGAAGTTTTTTTATTGAGTCCATTTCCAAAACGTTACCTATGCGACATACAAAACGGATTAACATTTTCTGTGGAAATTTAAAACGGCACCCAATACAGGTGCGAATAGGAACTTTCATACTTTTCACTGGCTGACTGTGTAGACAAGTTATTTTTATAACGACTTGTGCCAGTTACCCCATTGTTTTCAAAGTTTTTACATATATTAGGTTTATAATGCACACATATCGTCCCTACGGGACTAAAGAGGGTTTGTCAAGGATTTCTATAAACATACAGGGTTATTTAGTTTTAATAATTATCAGTTAATGGGTGTTACTTAAAGTTTATATCGTAGTCTATCATGTCGGGTTTCGCTCACGCTCTACCCATAGGTGTCAACTTAAGGATTCTGATCTCTTGTGGGAGGGGTTTTCAACCCCGATTTTATGTTCATTTCCACTCAAATCGGGGTTACAAACCCCTCCCACAAGAGAATATGCCAACAATATTTTCTTAAGTTGACACCTATCAAATGGGGGTTACAAACCCCTCCCACAAGAGAATATGCCAACAATATTTTCTTAAGTTGACACCTATCAAATGGGGGTTACAAACCCCTCCCACAAGAGAAAATGACAACAATATTTTCTTAAGTTGAGACCTATCAAATGGGGGTTACAAACCCCTCCCACAAGAGAATATGCCAACACATTTTTCTTAAGTTGACACCTATCAAATGGGGGTTACAAACCCCTCCCACAAGAGAATATGCCAACACATTTTTCTTAAGTTGACACCTATCAAATGGGGGTTACAAACCCCTCCCACAAGAGAATATGCCAACACATTTTTCTTAAGTTGACACCTATCAAATCGGTGTTACAAACCCCTCCCACAAGAGAAGTTGACACCTATCAAATCGGGGTTACAAACCCCTCCCACAAGAGAATATGCCAACAATATTTTCTTAAGTTGACACCTATCAAATGGGGGTTACAAACCCCTCCCACAAGAGAATATGCCAACAATATTTTCTTAAGTTTACACCTATCAAATCGGGGTTACAAACCCCTCCCACAAGAGAATATACCAACAATATTTTCTTAAGTTTACACCTATCAAATCGGGGTTACAAACCCCTCCTACAAGAGAATATGCCAACTCAAATCGGGGTTACAAACCCCTCCTACAAGAGAATATGCCAACTCAAATCGGGGTTACAAACCCCTCCCACAAGAGAATATGCCAACAATATTTTCTTAAGTTGACACCTATCGGGGTTACAAACCCCTCCTACAAGAGAATATGCCAACTCAAATCGGGGTTACAAACCCCTCCCACAAGAGAATATGCCAACTCAAATCGGGGTTACAAACCCCTCCTACAAGAGAAGTTGACACCTATCAAATCGGGGTTACAAACCCCTCCTACAAGAGAAGTTGACACCTATCAAATCGGGGTTACAAACCCCTCCCACAAGAGAATATGCCAACTCAAATCGGGGTTACAAACCCCTCCTACAAGAGAATATGCCAACTCAAATCGGGGTTACAAACCCCTCCTACAAGAGAATATGCCAACAATATTTTCTTAATGGGATTATATATTCTCCTCAGATTCGGGTTCAGTTTCGATATCCGAATCATTTGTATTCTCTGAGAGAGTTTCAATAAGGTCTTCAGTGGCTGTTTCATCTCCATTGTCCGTAGACATCTCTTCGGGATTATCAGATGTATCTTCTGTTTCTGCTGTTTCTGCTGTATCCTCTGAGAGAGTTTCAATAACGTCTTCAGTGGCTGTTTCATCTCCATTGTCCGTAGACGTCTCATCGGGATTATCAGATGTATCTTCTGTTTCTGCTGCATCCTCAGTTTCATTTGAATCCCCTTTAAATAACGTCTCCAGCGTAACAGGTGCTTCGGAATCGCTCTTTATGTCAATATGCCATTCGGTGAGTTTTGCAGCGAGACGTGCGTTTTGTCCCCTTCTACCGATAGCAAGAGACAATTTATCATCAATAACGATGACGTTTGCGATCTTTTCCTCTTCGTTGAGTTCAACTCGACGTATTTCTGCGGGTTTTAAGTTCAAAGCGTTAGAAATATAGGTACGTGGGTCCTCGCTCCATTCAATAATATCAATTTTCTCGTTTTTAAGTTCGCGAACAATTGTTTGTACTCGTGCGCCTCTAACACCTACACATGTCCCTAATGCGTCAATACCGTCTTCGGTAGCAGTGACAGCAACTTTTGCGCGGAATCCTGGATCTCGTACAACATTGAGTACCCGGACCTGTCCATCATAAACTTCTGGCACCTCATGTTCGAATAACCTTGCTATTAGGTCTGGATGTGTTCGGGATACAACTATCTGTTCTCCAGTCATGGTATCTTTTACTTCCAAGATCAGACACCGCAAGGAGTCGCCCCGAGTGTACCGGTGGTGTAGTGGGATCTGGCTTGCTGGCAATAGTGCCTCGGTGCGTAAGACGTCTGTTCGTTCCAAATCAATAATGGCATTTGGTCCGTCATACCGTTGTAGGTAGCCGACAATGATTTCGCCTTCTCGTCCTTCAAATTCACTGTAAATTAGTTCGCGTTCCGCTTCTCTAAGTTTCCCCAGTAGAATCTGCCGTCCTAATTGTGCTTGTATCCGTCCGAATTCGTCAGGACTGATTTCAACATCGATCATATCCCCTATTTTCGCGTCCGGATCAAGTTTTTGTGCCACCTCAATAGGAAT
Organism: Candidatus Poribacteria bacterium; assembly: GCA_963663765.2. Classification (GTDB taxonomy): domain Bacteria; phylum Poribacteria; class WGA-4E; order WGA-4E; family WGA-3G; genus MSPOR6. The sequence continues at coordinate 14,459 of CAXXUA010000010.1, forward strand.
CTCAGTTGAGAAATCTTGCATGATATTAACGACCTTTTTTGGTACGTGGCACTTAATTTCCTCATTAGCAAGATTGATATCTACGGATACCTTTGACTCAGAACCGTAGTGTCGCAATGCGATTGAACGTAATGCATCTTCAATAGCGCCGATAAAAACATCCTCCGGCAAATCGGTGTGTCCCATCATTTGCCGAATAGATTGCTGTAAACTTTCTCTTCTATCTTCAGTTCTCTGTTTCATATTTCTCCTAATCATGGTGCAGTTCGTAAGTGGATATGATTCCGACTGATTACCACACGAGTTGGATATATCCTTTACATACTCGCGCAATTTCAATATGGACGGGTTCACCCGATGTTTGTTGCAAAGTTACACACCCATCAACGGCATTTATTATTTCTCCTTTAACTTCGTGCAGTTGTCCGTTGGATGCGGTAGCCTCAATTAGAACGGTTCTTCCTATATTTCGCTGAAAATCAGGTTCTGTTGTCAAAGGACGATCAATTCCTGGTGAAGCAATTTCCAGTTGTTTGAATTCTGTTAGTATCTGGTGTACTTCTAATATTGGACGAACCGTTTGATTCACTGCTTGACAATCTGATACGGAAAGACCGCCTTGTTTGTGTATTAGCAGACGTAATATCTGATTTTTTCGGTTTTTTGCTATTTCTACAGCGACCAGTTCAAAACCCTCTGTATTAAGGAGAGGCGTTAACATATCTGCAACAGTTGCTTCAATACCATCTGCCATTTTCATAGGACCTCTATAAAAACAAAAAACGCGATTGTTCTCTTTTGTGGAGAGCCTCGCGGTTCTTCATTCGCGAAGTGTCCAATCCCAACGAAATAGGAATAGACCTGCGCTTTTACCACTGAAACAGTAGTAATCTGAATTTGACCTAAAACCTATAAAGTTAGCATGATAATACTTCCTTTTTGGGAATTATGTCATATTCAAGACGCACAAACAAGTTTCTTAAGACACCTAATAACTTCACCACTGAGTCCTCTGAATAAGTTTTCAGTTTAAGACGTATATACATTTAATAGTTTAATCTATGTACAAACTTTTGTCAAGATTTATTTTGGGTGTGTAAAGTTTTTGCACAGAGGTACTAACTTTTGTTCTCTTTAGTCCCGTAGGGACGCAATGTTTATAGAAAGACGTTATCACCCTCTCTTGAGTTCCATAGGAACGACATAGAAGAATAAACATATCGTCCCTACCAAATCAACGCCAAATGCGCCAAATCAACGGTATGAATGCCATTTAGGCATTCCCCGTATGGCATTTGTCGGGACTAAAGAGTATGTGCTATGGCGTATTTCTATAAACATATCGTCCCTACCAAATCAACGCCAAATGCGCCAAATCAACGGTATGAATGCCATATGGAGATTAATAAATAAATTAGGTGATTCTATCTAACCCACCCTGGTAGGCATGTTGGCACATCAAGTCCCAATAGCGCGCTTACAAAGCACGCCTACCATCGGGGGCGCGCTTACAAAGCACCAAATCAACGGTATGGGTGTGTAAAGTTTTTGCACAGAGGTACTAACTTTTGTTCTCTTTAGTCCCGTAGGGACGCAATGTTTATAGATAGGTGTAATCACCCTCTCTTGAGTTCCGTAGGAACGACATAGAAGAATAAACATATCGTCCCTACGGGACTAAAGAACTGGGAAGGGCACTTGTTTTCTATAAACATATCGTCCCTACGGGACTAAAGAACTGGGAAGGGCACTTGTTTTCTATAAACATATCGTCCCTACGGGACTAAAGAACTGGGAAGGGCACTTGTTTTCTATAAACATATCGTCCCTACGGGACTAAAGAACTGGGAAGGGCACTTGTTTTCTATAAACATATCGTCCCTACGGGACTAAAGAGGATGTACTATGGCGTTTTTCTATAAACATATCGTCCCTACGGGACTAAAGAGGATGTACTATGGCGTTTTTCTATAAACATATCGTCCCTACGGGACTGAAGAGGATGTACTATGACATAAATAAAAATAACTTCAGGTTTTCGTTGAAGTATTTTTATTTATCATAGCGTCTAATTTGACGATAGAATCTGACAGAATAATTTATATGCACAATCTGGCAGAATGTGCTACAACTGCCCGCACAATCTGGAAGAATGTCTATTATTGGCGAAGGTATTGATTTCTATCATAACTTGCTTGACGTTAGGGAACTGAGGACATCGTAGGGGCGGGGAGACCCCGCCCCTACGGCACAGTAACCAAAATTTTACACATCCCTTCGGTGCTTGACAGGAACAATTGCAGGCGTGCTTTGTAAGCGCGCCATCCCCGCCCTCCCCTGCAGGCGTGCCTCGCCCTCCCCTGCAGGCGTGCTTTGTAAGCGCGCTCCGTTCTCCCAAAAACTGCAGGCGTGCTTTGTCCGCGCGCCATCCCCGCCCTCCCCTGCAGGCGTGCTTACAAAGCACGCCATCCCCGCCCTCCCCTGCAGGCGTGCTTTGTAAGCACGCTCCGTTCTCCCAAAAACTGCAGTCGTGCTTTGTAAGCGCGCCGTTTTTTTTTTGGCAGTCGTGTTTTGTAAGCGCGCTCCGTTCTCCCAAACTGTATGCGTGCTATGTAAGCGCGCCGATTTTATGGTAGGCGCGCTTACAAAGCACGCCTGCAGGTGCGGGGCAGGTGGGGGGCGCGCTTACAAAGCACGCCTGCAGGTGAGGGCGGGGATGGCGATTCTGAACACCAAATACACAATACAAAGACATATAACAAACATAAACATAGTATGTGTTGACAAAATCCAATAAATATGATATAAAAATAGAACTGAACAGCATTCGCTTATCTACAATAACAACACATAATAAAATGTCAAAAAATACAAATATCTATATATTATATTTGACAAAGACTTTTAATGATGCTATAATACTTAACTATAAGCATTTATTAGCACTATAAGAAGCAAATAAATCGCGAAAATATGGATTTATAACATATATAGTCAGATAAAGTAAATTTATTGAATATTTACTTGACAAAGACATGTAATGATGTTATAATAAGTAAATAATTTAGTCAATACGGCAATTTATATTGACAAAATTTTGAACTTCTGTTTTAATGTGGAAAGAAATCATATATAGTGGTAAAATATAAGAAATTGGCAATAATATTTGACAAAGACTTATAATGGTGTTAAAATACGTAAATAATAGGTATTTACAACCGATTTGTTTATTTTGTAACGAACGCGAATATATATACGTAATATATGTCATATAAATATATAGAATTGTAACTTTAACTTGACATAGACGTAATATGTGTTATAAAATATGTATAACCCGCACTCAGAACTGAAAAGGCAAAACGGTGGTGAGTGCTTACGGAACTGAAAGTTCCAAAACTAAAAGGTTAGTAGAATAGATTCTTTCCCTGAATCTGTTCTTTATATTTGATAAGTAATTGAATTTACAATAACTTTGAATAGGTATTTCTCGGGTTGTCCGGTTATTAGGTGCTGAACACCCGAAAGGTTAATTAATAATTAGTAAGATTTTATTTAGAGGAGAACAAATAATGAACCTGTCAAATAAATTGACATTTCACATAGTTTTTGCTGTGTTGTTTGCTGTTGGGATAATTTTTGCCCCAGCCGTGATGGCAGCGGAAAACGGTCCGACAGCGACCATCGTTATTGACGACTCACCAGCGATAGGTCCTGGTCCTGATGGTGATATAGACATGGTAGGTGACAACACTTCAGCAGATACAACGGATGGCGATAATGTATTGCTGACAAATACAGCTCGTACGGAACTTGCAGCGCCTGGTGAGACAGGTAATTTTCGTGTGAAGGTCACATTTAGTGAACCTGTTTTTGCAGATGCTGATCAGACCGATGTAGATGCAGCAACACTTGCAGCGGGTGATCTTGGTACTGGTACAGATGAGTGGGGTATCGTGGCTGGCGCAGTTGTCGGTGGTACAGAGTTATCTGGTATAAGCATCTCAAGTGTTAGCCGAGTTGACACAAGGACTGCAGCGCAAATTGAAGCTGAGGATCCTGCAACTGAAGTATGGTCCAAGACCGAATTTCTGGTAACACTTTCAGTTTCTCATGATGATACACCGTTAGTATTGACCCTTACACTCAACGCTGATGCTGTTTTCGGTGTTGGCACGGCTTTTCGAATTGTAAACGGAGTTCCACAGGCAGCAGTTCCTGGGATAGGTAGCCAAGAAGCAAGTAAGACTTTTACTATCATTCCGAAGACACTGTTAAGGCCGAATGTAGCAAAGTCTAAAACAAAGATTGGACTTGATGAAGATGTTAGGGTTACGTTAACGTTTTCTACTGAACCCGCAGATGCGGATAAACCCAGACGTGCAGATCCCATTGCTGACCCCGCTGTTACAAGTAACTTTACAATTACAAATGGATTTCTTGTTGCCGATGACCCTGACACCACAGATGTTGATGAAGGATTACTGGTAAACTCCGATAAGACAGAATATACATTTGTCATTGTTCCTCAAGGTGGTATTGGTGACTTCTTTGATATTGAATTAGAAGCGGTAGCTGGAGCTCCTTTTATCCTATCGGCAGTAATTAAAGTAGACAGTCGTCCACTATCACAACGGATTGATATCACAACAGATTCTAATGCAGGTGATCGAAAAGGTGGCGTGGCGTTTACAGTCAAAATTGAATATACTGTCGCACCATCAGCTAATCTTACCGCCGCTGGTGTTACAGTTACGGATGGTACAAAAGGAACGTTCAACAGACAATCATCAACTGTATACACTTTGGTTATTGATCCTGACGATCCTGCACCGGGCGCAACGGGTAGAGTAACAGTCTCCGTTGGACAGTATAGTCAGAATTTCTCTATACCTGGTGCTGATGTAGATACTGAGACTGAGACTGAGACTGATCCAGGCGATGTAACGTCTCGTGTCACAAGCGATTCAATTGAAATTCCAAAAAATAGTTTTGTCGTTGTTGTCAGAGATGCTACACTGCCGTTGATGGATGCCGATGGTGTCATAACGAAACCAGTCCCCGATGGACAGGTATTCCGTACAGGTGTTAATAAGGTAGCATGGTCAGCACCGGATGCAGATAACGTTATGCCGGACCTTAGAACACTTTTTGATAGAAACGCACCTGGTGGTGGTGGTGCACTCATTGTTGAAGATGCTGCAGGAGACAGTGGTACTATCGGTGTCGGAAGAGTCGGTATCAGTGAAATCATGTGGGGTATTGATGAAGGCAAACTCGGTGATGAAGCCGGTGAAAAAGCTTCACAGTGGATTGAACTACACAATATTTCAAGTACTGATGTTACTGTTACATTGACCTCATTGACCGGGCGTGAAATTACTGAAGAAAGTGCTATCACAGGGAGTCTCTCAGCACCTACAATAGATGTTGTGACGAACTTCTTTGACAATAGACCGGGGTTCGGAGCATGGGATGTACCGGGAGCAAACGGTAACAGTCTTACTGGTGGAAATTTCACCTCAATGTCACGTATTCTACCGGATAAGAAGTCTGCTTATGCCGATGCCGATGGTGCACGTTATAGCAATCGGGATGGACGAAACGACGGTCATTGGTCTACATCCGATACACCGTATATACGTAGGTCAACGATTTATAACGATGTAACTGTGATTTATGAATATCATGGTACACCCGGACAAGTCAATTCGTTTAGACCCGAAACGCAACCGCATTTAAGAGATAGTCGTACAAGTGTTTCAAGCAATAAGGTTATCATTAACGAGGTTGCAAACCGTGCTAATGCACAAAAACAGTATGAGTGGATTGAACTTCGCAATGTCTCCAGTAGTACAATTAATCTACGGAAATATAGAATTTCTAAGGTTACCAGTAATTCAAGTGACCAACTTCTAATTGATTTTCCGAACGATGATAAAACGAAAATTGGAGCAGGACAAGTGCTGCTTTTAGTTGCATCTAATCCAGCAACAGATTTAGAACATCCGCTTCTTCCTGGACGCAATGTTGATAAGACGGAAGCAGAACATCTACAACATGAATGGAACAGTCCAGTTCGGTATAAGGTCATATCTTTCCAAAATAACGGTCTACCAGACGATGGTAAGTTCGTGTTGATCGTGCGCAGACCCGACAATGCAGCTAAAAATGACCATGCTGAACTCGGTGCTAATGATCTGGATAAAATTGAAGATATTGCTGGATGGGACGACAATCTGTCCAAATCCAACTATTCTAATTCAGTTTCATCCACCGAGTTATGGCCACTGAAAGCGTTTAAGGTACCTTTAACGGACAAAAACAGTTTAAAAGTAAACACTGTTCATCGTCGTCAGCATGTCACGACAAACGATGGTCGTAGTGGTGTTGGTGGAAATGGAAATCGCACCGGAGATGGTGATGCAGCATTCCGCGATGTTGGTTTCACAGGTGTTGGTTATAAACGTAGAATTACCAGTGGTAATATGTTTGGCGGAACACCTGGGTATGATAACGGCACACAGAAGTCATCTGGTAGTGCTGTCACAAGTCCAGTTTATATAAGTGAATTTATGTATGCTGATGGACCGGGTGGTGCATTACCACAGTGGATTGAACTACGTAATCCATCAAAAACTGTTGGTGTTAACTTACATAACTGGCGGCTGACCATCATCAATCATGATAGTATTGATGCTGCAGGTACAGAATGGCAAGGTAAACCTGATGCAAGTATCCTGCTTAATAATTTGAAACTTGATCCGAATTCTACTGTGCTGATTACCTCAGCCAGAGCGACTCGGAGTCAATTATACATGCCATCAGCTGATGTCTTCGTATTGTATCCAACTCATAGGTCAACCTTCGGTATGACAGGTCCTGGCGATGATATTTTCAATCTCTATGGTTTTACACTCACACTACACACCAAAGGCAACGAAGCAAGTAGTAAGTGGGAGTTAGTTGACGAAATCAGCAACCTCGCTGCACGTAGAACAGCAGAACGAGGTGAGAGAACTGATACCGAACGTTATGATCCGCCACGATGGGCATGGCCTGATGCACACACCGCTGAGGGAGATCGTATCTCGCTTGCTCGTGCGAATGACGTTATGAATGATGGAAGTGGATCATTCACCAGTGGAATTTCTGACGGCACAGAACCAGGTGGTTGGATACTTTCCAACGCTGATGGTAGAACCGAAAGAATTGATCTCGTCTACTATGGAAACAAAGACGATATTAGCACACCAGGTCAAACAGTGAAATCACCTTTGCCTGTAAACTTGTCCTCATTCCGTCCAGCATTGGAAAACGGCGAAGTCGTTATCCGTTGGACAACCGAATCCGAACTTGACAACGCTGGATTTAATGTCTATCGTAGTGAAATTCGTGATGGTGAATTTGAGCAGGTCAACGCAGAGTTGATTCAAGGTGCTGGCACAACCGGTGAACGTAATACTTACAAATGGGTTGATGCTTCGGCGAAACCCGATGCTGTATATTACTACCAAATAGAAGATGTATCTTTCGCAGGTGAGCGTCAAATGCTTGCTACTACCAAGTTGAAAGGTTTGCTCTCGGCCAAGAACAAACTGACAACGACTTGGGGCGATTTGAAATTACAAGACTAATCAGGGATATTCTAAACTAACCTAGATATTCTTACTAACCTTACCAACAGAATAAGCGATGGACGCTCGTCCATCGCTTATTCTGTTTTGCGGGTGTGTCCGCACTCACCCGCAGTCGTGTCGGCCCTAAACTGCAGGCGTGCTTTGTCCGCTCTTTAGTCCCGTAGGGACGATATGTTTATAGAAAACCAGTGCCTCCAAGGTCTTTAGTCCCGTAGGGACGATATGTTTATAGATAAAGCATTTCCTCCAAGGTCTTTAGTCCCGTAGGGACGATATGTTTATAGAAAACCAGTGCCTCCAAGGTCTTTAGTCCCGTAGGGACGCTATGTTTATAGAAAAGCATTTCCTCCAAGGTCTTTAGTCCCGTAGGGACGATATGTTTATAGATAAAGCATTTCCTCCAAGGTCTTTAGTCCCGTAGGGACGATATGTTTATAGATAAAGCATTTCCTCCAAGGTCTTTAGTCCCGTAGGGACGCTATGTTTATAGAAAAGCATTTCCTCCAAGGTCTTTAGTCCCGTAGGGACGCTATGTTTATAGAAAACCATTTCCTCCAAGGTCTTTAGTCCCGTAGGGACGCTATGTTTATAGATAAAGCATTTCCTCCAAGGTCTTTAGTCCCGTAGGGACGATATGTTTATAGAATAGGAACAGCATATAAGAATAAACATATCGTCCCTACGGGACTAAAGAGGGTGGGTGGGGTTCTTGTTTTCTATAAACATAGCGTCCCTACGGGACTAAAGAGGTTTTTTCACCGATTTCTATAAACATATCGTCCCTACGGGACTAAAGACACAGACAAGATAGTATCCCATAAAAAATAACGGCATAGCAAATAAATCGGCGCGCTAACAAAGCACGCATGCAGTTTTTTGGAGTATGGGGCGCGCGGACGAAGCACGCCTGCAGTTGATGGTGGGGATGGCGCGCTTACAAAGCACGCCTGCAGTGGGGGTGGGGATGGCGCGCGGACAAAGCACGCCTGCAGGTGAGGGCGGGGATGGCGCGCGGACATAGCACGCTTGCAGTTGGGTACATCCCAAACAGAAACACTTTGCAATCTACCATCAAACATGATATAATTACATAGATAAGATTGGATTTTCTTACACAACTTTACTCAGGAGGACAATATTAAACCGATGAAACCGTTCTTACTTATTCTAACCACACTCACACTACTTGCAACGAATGTGCAATCCGAAGAGATCACTTATAGCGAACATATCGCACCCATCCTACAGAAACAGTGCCAATCCTGCCACCGACAAGGTGAGGTTGCGCCATTTTCGTTGACCGACTACCGTGAAGCGAAAGCGTGGGCAACTGAAATCGCAGAATACACTAAAGCCAAGCTAATGCCGCCTTGGAAACCCGCACACGGCTACGGCGAATTCAAAAATGAAAGACGACTCACAGACAAAGAAATCAAAATGATTAGCAAGTGGGCAGCAGCAGGTGCACCTGCAGGTGATCTCTCAAAGACACCCCCCAACCCGACATTCCATCAAGGATGGATACTCGGTGAACCTGACCACCTCGTTGAAATGCCTGTTGAATACGAGATTGAACCGGAAGGTGAAGACGAATACCGACACTTCATTATACCCACCAACTTTGATACAGATATGTATGTCCAAGCCGTTGATGTGCAACCGGGTAATCGCAAGACCGTGCATCATGTCATCGTCTATTTGGATACTAAAGGTCAGGCGCGGAAACGTGCTGCAAGAGACCCGAAACCCGGCTATGTCACACAAGGCACAGGTCCCGGTATTGAAGTTGCGGGTACACTTGGGGGATGGGCGCCCGGTGTTACGCCGTCTGTGCTGCCAAATGGTGTCGGGTATCTACTGCCAAAAGGCGCGGACATTGTGCTACAGGTGCATTACTACCGCACTGGACACACCGAACGCGACCAATCCAAAGTTGCACTCTACTTCTCAAAGACCGAGAAGACGACTCCCTTGCATATTGCATCCATGATCAACCAAAAATTCGTAATCCCCGCAGGTAAAGCAAAACATGCTGTCAGAACACATAAACAGGTGAAGCAAGACAGTTATCTATTAGCTACGATGCCGCACATGCATCTCCTCGGCCGCGACATGCATATCACTGCAAAACCACCAACGGGTGACCCGATTGACCTTATCTGGATACAGGATTGGGATTTCAACTGGCAGGACATCTATCATTACAACAAACCGATTTTCCTACCAGCAGGCACGCGTGTCTCCCTCGTTGCGCACTTCGACAACTCCGCAGAGAACCCCGCCAACCCGCATGACCCACCTGTCCCTGTCGGTTGGGGTGACAAAACCACAGATGAAATGTGTATCGGATTCTTGTATCTCGTTGATGCAAACAAATTTCAACCTGGGGAATAGTAGGCGTGTGTTTCTTCGGAACGGTAGGCGGGGAATGCCATACGCGCATTCATACCGTTGATTTGGTGCTTTGTAAGCGCGCTGCACACTCAACTGCGGGGCGCGCTTACAAAGCACGCCTGCAGTTGAGTGTGCGGCGTGGTTTGTAAGCGCGCCCCCCTACGTTCCCCTGACTGCAGGCGTGGTTTGTAAGCGCGCCCCCCTACGTTCCCCTGACTGCAGGCGTGCTTTGTAAGCGCGCTCCCTACGTTCCCCCTGACTGCAGGCGTGCTTTGTAAGCGCGCTCCCTACGTTCCCCTGACTGCAGGCGTGCTTTGTAAGCGCGCTCCCTACGTTCCCCTGACTGCAGGCGTGCTTTGTAAGCGCGCCTCGCCCTCAACTGCAGGCGTGCTTTGTAAGCCGCGCCCTCGCCCTCAACTGCAGGCGTGCTTTGTAAGCGCGCTCCGTGACTGTGCGTGCTTTGTAAGCACGTTTAAAAACTAATAACTGAAATATAAGACAAATATGGATACTGTAAAAACATATCGTAGTCAAGAATTACGCAAAGGTAGACACTCTATCCAAGGGGCATACTATCATGTCACGACTGTAACGTATAAGCGTAAACCTATTCTTGCAAACGACGCAACTGCGTCCATCATTATAGGTGCCTTTAATTGGTTGAAAAAGAAGACCGTATTAGATGGATTTGTATTATGATAATGCCAGATCACCTGCATACAGTTTTTCAGCTTGGTGAGACACATGACCTATCCAATGTAATACACTCTCTAAAAAGGTATACA
>CAXXUA010000011.1:0-181490 GCA_963663765.2 Candidatus Poribacteria bacterium
TAGGTATATTCTCCGTGTAATCGGTGATTCTGATGCATGGTTTGTTTTTGATTTAATTTTTTCATGACTTCTTTTGGGGGACGCCGCCGATGTGCTTTTCGGGGTCCCACTTTTCTTTTGGAATGCCCATTGCCCAGAATAGGTGTTTGCCGGTGTCGACAGTGCTGTTTTCTTTCTGACTTAGCAGCAGATAGGCTCTACTGTCTATACCGTGATGGTCGCCTTTTATTGCTTCGTCGTCTTTGCCGGTACCCGTGAGTTTTTCTTCGTAGGTGCAGGTGAGAAACTCATCGGTGACATCCAATGGACGATATTCGTTTCTGAGGTTTTCGTCGGGGTCGTGGACTAATCTTTCGCGGAAGAAAGAGATTACGGGATTGCCTGTTGAGTCTACCCTTAAGCGTTGTTTGATGATACCGATTTGCGCGATACGCGATTTTTTGGGTTCCTGGATTCTGAATCCTGCTTTGCGAAGCTGCGCGATTGCGTCTTGGTCGGCATTGTCTACGCAGACATATCTGAAAGTTTCGCCATCCTTGCAGTTGGCTTTGATACGTTCTATGAATTCGCGGACAGAAAGCTTGGTTTTGTAGATTTCTTTTATGCATATAGGCGTTTGTCTTTGTCGCGCGACCACTAGTAGATAGTCCATTCTAATTGTTCGGGTATAGATGTTTTAATCGTACGCGTGCATCGTCCGTTGTAAATTGCCAGTTTACCTGCTTTTGCTCTGCATTTCGCCGTTTTTGCCAGGCTTGTGTCTCTCTATGGAGTGTCTCTATATCTGGGATACGCCGACACAAACATTGACGTGTAAGGACACTCAGTTCTATTTCCGATATATTCAACCAACTTCCATGTACTGGCGTATGCACGATTTCTAAACGCTTACGCAACCTATTTGCTTCCTCATCTCCAAACACTTTATTGAGCGTCGAAAGTTTGTGTATATTCAGGTTGTCACAAACTAAAATCACACTTTTTGCTGATGAGTAGTCCTGATCCAATAGTATTTTTACTTCTTCTGCCCAATCCTCTGCCTTTCTGCGCGTCCGAACAGACACACGCCTCCATCCCGATAATGCTTCTGTGAATAGGAAGATATTTGCCGTGCCTTTGCGTTTATACTCATTATCTACACGCTTGACTTGCCCCGGTTTCACAGGATGCGGATCCCGAACATCATCCCTAAGCGTGACAGATTGTTCGTCCATGTTCACAACAGGTATTTCTGTATCTAAAGGTTTCTGGTAAAGATCAAGCACTTCTTCCATCGACTTTACAAACTCAGCATCTTTTTCAGGGGGAATCACCCACTGTTGCTGAAGGTGCGGCTTCAAAGCGTTTTTTTTAGTGTCTGTCTTACCGTTTCTGGAGAAATGCTTTCCACGATTTCAAGTCTTACCAATTCTGACGCAAGTAGGCGTAAAGTCCATTTAGCAGCACCTTCGGGAGGTTCGCTACAACTCAGTGCTATCAAGCGTGCTTCAGCTTCACCATCAAGTTTACGAGGTGTGGGAGGATGCTCTCGCTTAGCACGAAATAAGACACGAGAAAAACCACCTTCAGCAAAACGCTTACGCACTTTCGCGACTGTCCTATCAGTGCACTCATACGCTTCAGCTATTTTCCCATCAGTCCAACCGGGACCATTGACATCTGATTTCAGCAGAATATGAGCATTCCTTATCTTATACGCCTCTTTTTTACCTGTGTTTATACAATCTAACAACTCCTGCCGCTCCGAATCAGTGAGTTTTACAACATATTTCTTAGTCAAGGTTGTGTTCCTCCTTAAGTTTTGCTATACTATAAGAGAAAAACTCTTGTTTGTCAAGATACTAAGAAACAAAAAAATAAATACAAACTTTTAGTATGGACTATCTACTAGATGCAACTTGCTGGATTTCGGAAACCCCAGTCTATATTCAGGTAGCGTACCCATTTTTTTGGGATTTTGAAGTTGTCAATGATGTGGATGTCTGGTGAGAATTTCTCAAAGACGAGTCCTTCGGCTGATGCCCACACGCCTTCGTAGCCGCGTTTGTATCGCATGCCTTCAAGGTTTCTCAGTTTTTCCACACGTCTCTCGCCAGTTTCTGTGAGTTCTCCTGTTTCTTGGTCGTAGATTTCGGGGTTGTCCCTGTATGTCATCTCAAAGTATTCAATTTTTCCTGCTTTGGGCTGCTGTCGTATCCAGTGGTTTGGGGTGCTTGGGTTGCAGTCACCAAGTAGAAATGCGATAGGGAGGACTCCTGTGCGTTCTGAGATGCGTGCGGTGAGTTCGTCCCATCCGTCAAAGGTGAGGAGTTCTGCTTGGTTGACGAAGGCTGCGTCGAAGAAGTCGCTGAGTAGGTTGCTGGGTTTGTCAAGTCCGTTCATGTAAATTCTGCTTCCGTTCCAGTATTCGTAAAATGGGGGTTGTTCGCCGCCGTATTTTGCGATGGGTGTTGGATTCGGAACGTCTATCCTTGTGGGTTTGAAACCGAGATATTTTTCGTAGGTTGGGATGATGTTGTGAAATATCCTGTTATGGTATCTGTGGATGAAGGTCAATCGCGCTCCAGGGTAGTTTCTTGCGAGATGATCTATGCATGCAACACAACTAAAGGTTTTGCCTGCGTCATAGGTGCCGCCGACTATTTTGACAGGTGCGTGTGAGTTGAAGACATCTTGCATTTGTCCATAAGGCTTGAAGCCCTTTGGATGGTATTGGATGATGGGTGTGGGTTGTTAGAGGATTGTGGGTTGATCGGTGATTATTCTGATGTTTTGATCGTTGGTTTCGGTTTCATGGGTTACTGTATCGGGGTTGGAAACCCCTCCTACAAGAAGTTTTGGGAGGTTCTGTTCGTATTCCTGCATTTCGTGGTGCAGGTGTATAAGTACTGGTGGGTTTTCGGTTTCGGTTGCGTTTTCCTGCTCTGAGGCTGCTTCGTGTTTCCTGTATTCATGTCGGGTGATGGTTGCGTTGGTGTCGTAGCCGCGGGTTTCTATGTTTTCGCGCCTTGAGTGTATGTCGTAAGAGCGAATCTCTCTGTCAAAATCGTCGACGTAAAAGAATAATTCCTCAATGTTGTTTTGTGGATCGAAGTTTTCTTTAATCGCTAATATGCTTTCATTGGTGTCTTCTAACTCTTCAAAATGATGTTATTCTACCGCAGCATAGATATCGTCTTCTCCAGGTTCTGGTGCGTCTTTGTTTTTGTCTGCCCGTATTTGCGAAATGATCGTGGCAGTCTGTTTCTTGTTCAGAGATTGTTTGTAGCTTACATAGGCGTTGGTGTCAAAGCCGCGCGTTTCTATGTTTTGTCGTTTTTTCATGATTTCATAGGTGCGAGACAGTTTATGTTTTCGTTGTTTTGCCTTTTTTAGGAGTTTCAGGTCATATGGGGTTTTTTTCCCTTTTCTGAAGTGCTTTATTACATCTTGGATTATGTTCCAAAGTAAAGTGTAGACATTCTGTTGAAGTTGGAAGGTTTGTTGTTGCATGTTTTTGTCCTCGTTGGTTTGTTAGGAATGATGCGGAATAATGCACAAACTAAATGAAGATTAATTTATTAATTCGGTAATAAAATATTTCTCCAACGGTAGGCGGGGAATGCCTAAATGGCATTCATACCGTTGATTTGGTGCTTTGTAAGCGCGCCCCTCTTTTCCCTCTTGCAGGCGTGCTTTGTAAGCGCGCCCCCAACTGCCCCCCACCTGCAGGCGTGCTTTGTAAGCGCGCCCCTCTTTTCCCTCTTGCAGGCGTGCTTTGTAAGCGCGCCCCCAACTGCCCCCCACCTGCAGGCGTGCTTTGTAAGCGCGCCCCCCAACTGCCCCCCACCTGCAGGCGTGCTTTGTAAGCGCGCCGCCCAACTGCCCGCCACCTGCAGGCGTGCTTTGTAAGCGCGCCCCTCTTTTCCCTCTTGCAGGCGTGCTTTGTAAGCGCGCCCCACCCCGCCATCAGTAGGCGTGCTTTGTCCGCGCGCCCCCCACCTGCAGGCGTGCTTTGTAAGCGCCCCCCACCTGCCCCCCACCTGCAGGCGTGCTTTGTAAGCGCGCCCCCCACCTGCCCGCCACCTGCAGGCGTGCTTTGTAAGCGCGCCCCACCCCGCCATCAGTAGGCGTGCTTTGTAAGCGCGCCCTCTTTTCCCTCTTGCAGGTGTGCTTTGTAAGCGCGCCCCACCCCGCCATCAGTAGGCGTGCTTTGTCCGCGCGCCCCCCAACTGCAGGCGTGCTTTGTAAGCGCGCCCCCCAACTGCCCCCCACCTGCAGGCGTGCTTTGTAAGCGCGCCCCACCCCGCCATCAGTAGGCGTGCTTTGTAAGCGCCCCCCAACTGCCCGCCACCTGCAGGCGTGCTTTGTAAGCGCGCCCCCCAACTGCCCCCCACCTGCAGGCGTGCTTTGTAAGCGCGCTGGCACATCAAGTCCCAAGAGCGCGCTTACAAAGCACGCCTACAATCTGAAAAATATTTTTAACCGATTAATAAATTAATCTTCATATGGCATTCATACCGTTGATTTGGTGCTTTGTAAGCGCGCTGATGAGACTTGATGTGCCAGCGCGCTTACAAAGCACCAAATCAAGAAATCAACGGTATGAATGCCTTTTGGCATTCCCCGCCTACCGATGTAGGTTAGATAAAATTACCTAATTTATTTTTTAATCTTCATACAGTTTGTGCTACAAAGATCAGTAATGATGTTATTATTATAATTGGTGGTGTGATAGGGATGGGAGGTTTTGTGGGGTTGCGGACAAGGGAATTCTAATAGATATATATTGGATTTGGAGGATTGTCTGAATCTGGATTGCGGATTCTGTCTGAACCAGGATTTTCAGGATTATTAGATTTTCAGGATTTGCTCATCAAGGGTTTTTGATGTGTGCATTTTCGCGTCATACATGATTCAGAAATCGGGGTTGAAAACCCCTCCCACAAGACAGACCCATCCTACAAGAGAAACACCAACCACAAAAGGGTGGGGCACGGTAATACCATATTACCATTTTTTCATAACAAAGAAATATTTAAGTAACATTTTTCAATTACTATCAAAAACAATAATTTGTTTAAATTTAGTTGAATTGGATAGTTTTCAAATTGATTATGCTTGAAATATAGTATTTTTTATTGTATACTTATTAAGCATTTTTTGTCTGTGTTTAACTCCTTAGTAATGTAGGGATAAGGAGATGATGTTGTAATAATGAAGATACTCATTGCGGGTTTGGGGTCAATTGGCAGACGGCATCTGCGGAATTTTCAAACGTTGAATGCTGGTGAATTTGTGCTATTTCGCACAAGACGTTCTACTCTACCGGATGATGATCTTGAAGGATTACCTGTTGAACATAATTTGAAGGAAGCACTACAGAAACATAGTCCTGATATTGTCGTTGTCTCAAATCCAACATCACTTCACCTTGACATTGCAATTCCAGCTGCAGAAGCGGGTTGTCATCTGTTATTAGAAAAACCTATCTCTGATACGATGGAGCGTGTATCAACTTTATCGGATATTGTGAAGCGGAACGACTTGAGAGTGCTTGTGGGATTTCAATTTAGGTTTCATCCTGGTATTCGGTATATTAGAGAACTGCTTGACAATAACACAATTGGTCCGGTTACTTCTGTTCATGCACATTGGGGGGAATACTTACCAGCATGGCATCCCTGGGAAGATTATAGGAGAGGGTACGCTGCACGAAACGATCTTGGTGGTGGTGTTTTACTTACCCTTTGTCATCCATTTGATTACCTGCGTTGGCTTATTGGTGAAGTTGTTGCAGTGTCAGCGATGTTTGTACAAGATGGTGGATTAGATCTTGAGGTGGAGGATACTGCAAATGTGATGCTACGTTTTGCAAATGATGCACTTGGCACAGTTCATCTTGACTATGTTCAACGTCCACCTTCACATAATCTTACCATCAATGGACAGAATGGACGTATACTTTGGGACAATGAAGATGGAGCTGTGCGTTGGTATCAAACAGATAAGGAGGCATGGCAGACAATTGCGATGTCTTCAGAGTTTGAACGCAACACACTTTTTCTTGATGAAGCAAAACATCTGCTAAGTTGTATAGAAGATAGGACAGAACCTTGTGTAAATTTGGATGATGGGATTGCTACGCAGAAGATAGTACTTGCGGCAAAACAGTCAAATCAGGAAGGTAAAGAAATAGCAATAACATAGTTGTTGGATATCTGAACAGGATTCACGCATAACCCCTTTATATGAAGAATAAGAAATAAATTTGGTAATTCCATAATCCTGCTTGGTAGAATACGTCAAATCAAGAAAACAACGGTATGAATGCCTTTTGGTATTCCCCGCCCACCGTTGGGTGCGTAAGTCCTGCATTTTTTTCTAAAATTGACGTCATTGGTGCGATAAGGATGCAGATGAATAAAGATCCATTTGATTTGTGTGGAAGAGTCGTAATTGTAACGGGTGGAGCGGGGATGTTAGGTCGAGAGTATTGCCGTGCTTTTGCTGAGTCATCTGCTCATGTGGTCATTGCTGATCTGCGTGGTGGAGCTGCTAAAGACTTTGCAAGCGAAATCAACGTTGGGAATCACACAAAAGCTATAGGTGTAGAAACAGATGTCACCAACAAATTGTCTGTGCAATCCATGGTAAACCGAGTTATTGATGAATTTGGTAAAATAGATATTCTTGTGAACAATGCTGCACTTGATCCGAAATTTGACGCTGAACATGCGTCCGAACACACAAATACATTTGAGGATTATCCATTGGAATTATGGAATGAAAGCGTTGCTGTTGACTTGACTGGTATGTTCCTCTGTTCTCAGGCGGTTGCTAAGCCTATGTTGGCAGAAAATCAAGGTGTTATTATCAATATCTGTTCAACCTATGGGGTTGTTGGACCGGATCAAAGGTTATATGAAAGAGATGACTCCTCAGCACCGAAGACATTTAAACCGATCACCTATTCAGTAACAAAAAGTGCTGTGTTAGGTCTTACAAGGTATCTTGCGACGTATTTTGCAGGTAAGAACATTCGAGTCAATGCTTTAACTCTTGGTGGAGTGTATAATGAGCATGATGATGAGTTTGTCAGGAGGTATAGTTACCGCACACCACTGGGACGTATGGCTGGTAAATCCGAGTACTGTGGTGCGTTAATATTTATGGCATCTGATGCAGCATCCTATATGACTGGAGCGAATCTGGTTATTGATGGAGGTTGGACAGCATGGTAACAGACCGAGTAGACACATCAGATAATTCTACTCAGTTAGAGGTATTAGGTATTGTTCAAGCGAGAGGTGGTTCGAAGGGTATCCCTGGAAAGAACATTCGTGAACTTGGTGGACATCCATTAATCGCTTATAGTATTGCGTCTGGACTTGCTGCGGCATCAATCACAAGGTTGATTATATCTACAGATGACATTGAAATCGCTGAAGTAGCTAAGGCTTATGGCGCGGAAGTTCCATTTTTGCGTCCGGATGAACTTGCCACAGATGATGCGCAGGATTTTCCTTTGTTTGAGCATGCGTTGTCTATGCTGAAAAATGGAGAGGATTATTCCCCAGAAATAATTGTGCAGCTACGTCCAACATCACCGTTTCGTCCAAAAGGGTTGATAGATGCTGCAGTAAGATTAATATCAGAAGACAAAGATGCGGATTGTGTTCGGACAGTGATACCTTCACAACAGAATCCGTATAAAATGTGGCGTGCAGGAGAAAAATATCTTACACCGCTATTGGGTGATGAGTTTCCAGAACCGTATAACATGCCACGGCAACGTTTGCCGAAAACATATTGGCAGACTGGACATCTTGATGTTATTCGGTATGAAACCATTGTAGAGAAAAAATCTCTAAGCGGTGAGTCCGTTTTGCCTTTGATTATTGAACCGAAGTATTGCACAGATATTGATAATCTTGAAGATTGGGAACTTGCAGAATGGAAGTTAACAAGGGACTCTCTTGATATTGATTTACCTACGAAAAAAGGGCAAAACAGCAGTGCAACTGAGAATTTAAGAAAAAAATTGCTATGGAAAGATTAAGGAGGAAAGATTCATTATCGTCCTAATCCTATTGATTGGAATATGACGAAAATGTTGTATGTGATAAGAGTTTGCATACATAACTAAATTTACCGATGTTAAGAGAATTAACTAATAATGTGACCCGATGGGATACGCAATTATTCAATCGAATCTTTGGTTGGGGGGATAAACGATTTCTTAATCGTTCGTTCCGTCTTATTTCGTGGAGTGCCAGTGGGTATCTGTATCCCTTCGTTGTGCTCTATATTTATTATTCTTATGCACCAAGTATTAGAAATCCGTTTTTACTTTCAATAGTAATTGCTTTTCTTATTGAGGGATGTCTATATCATTTCCTCAAACAATCATTGAAACGGGATCGTCCCTTTAATAAGATGGATGATGTTCAATTCAGGGTTCGTCCACCGGACCAATTCAGTTTTCCATCTGGACATACTGCGTCAGCGTTTCTCGTGATGACATTGGTATCAAGTTTCTTTCAAGTACCTACATTACGGATAGGATTGTTTATTTGGGCATCAATGGTTGGTATTGCAAGGGTGTATCTTGGTGTTCACTATCCATCTGATGTTCTTGCAGGTGCATTTCTTGGAGTTTTAACAGCAGTCATAGGAATGTGGCTTGGTGTATAAATAGCCGTCTAACAAAGCAGTTAACTGAAAACAGTGTACAATTATTTTCATAATTCACCCTATTATCTATATCATTGAGTTTTAATTGTTAAAGTATCTGTATTCTACAGGTTTTAATATTTATATATTAATATTTATAGTTTTTGTATTAGCGAAAAAAGGTGAAATCTAATGAAAAAGAAGGTATTGTTTATATGCGGTTCAATGAACATTACAACGCAGATGCAACAGATCGCTCAAGAATTACCAGAATATGACAAGTATTTCACACCGTTTTATGCTGACGGATTTATCAAAATTCTTAATAAACTTAAGCTTGTAGAATTTACGATTATAGGTGACAAACGTGCAGGTGAATGTCAAAGGTACCTCAAAGAACAGGACCTTAGTATTGACTATGGCGGGATACAGCATGACTATGATCTGATTGTTACTTGCAGTGATCTCGTCGTACAAAAGAATATAATGGACAATAAGCGTATTGTTGTTCAAGAAGGAATCACTGACCCTGAAAGATTTTCCTACCACCTTGTAAAAACCTTTGAGTTCCTACCAAAATGGTTTGCGGGGACATCTGCAAATGGAATCAGCAACAACTTTGACTACTACTGTGTAGCTGGAGAAGGTTATCGTGAGTTGTTTATCCGAAAAGGTGTTAAACCGGATAAGATTCGTGTTACTGGTATACCGAATTTTGACAATTGCAAGAAATACCATGAGAACGATTTCCCTCATAAAGGATATGTACTTGTGTGTACATCTGATTTGCGTGAGAAGTTCAGATATGAGAATAGGAAAAAGTTCATCAAGAACGCACTTGAAATTGCAGATGGACGGCAGCTGATCTTTAAACTTCATCCTAACGAAAAGTTTGAAAGACGCACTGCAGAAATAAAGAAATTGGCACCGGATGCACTTGTTTATACTTCTGGTAGTGCAGAGGAGATGATTGCAAACTCTGCTGCGTTGATAACCAGTTATTCATCTACGATTTATGTGGGTTTAGCTCTTGGAAAAGAGGTATATTCTGTGCTTGATATGGATGAGTTGCGCCAATTGACTCCTATACAAAATGGTTGTGCTGCAAGACACATTGCGGATGTCTGTCGTGAGTTAATCGGTGATGAGCAAAACTTAGGTGAAACGGTATCTTCTCGTAAGAAACAGATTCCCGCGCATGCATAGTCTACATCATAATAAATTCTTGTGTTGATGTAAGTGCTATCCTATATAGTTGGCAGGGTTAATTAGTTTTAGGTATTTTAGCTGTTTCCTAAGAAAATCGCGACCAGGAGGTCGCTCCTACCGCGGGGTTTCTTTTTTTAAAATTCAATAATTAGAAAAACTGAATAACCCTAAACAAAAAGATTGACATGTTTGATATACATTTGTGCTAAAATTGTGGTTAATACCGTAACCAAATTAACGTAACGTAAGGAGAACAAATATGACAACAACTGACATAAAAGCAGTGGCAACGGAATATATAATCAACACTTATGGTGACAGAAGCCTTGCCTTCGTGAAAGGAGAAGGTCCTTATTTATGGGATGCAGAAGGGAAGAAATATCTTGATTTCTTAGGGGGGTTAGCAGTCAACGGATTAGGACATGCCCACCCTAAAGTCGTTGCAGCAATTCGCGAACAAGCAGGAAACATATTACACACTTCCAATCTATATTATATACAACCACAAGCAGAATTAGCGAAACTCTTGATAGATAATTCAGACATGGATCAGTGTTTCTTCTGCAATAGCGGTGCCGAGGCGAATGAAGCGGCGATCAAATTGGCGCGGAAATATACGAAAGACAGTGGTAGAACAGATGCTTATGAAATCATCACGATGGATGATTCATTTCATGGCAGAACAATTGCAACAATCACTGCAACTGCACAGACGAAATATCACGTCGGATTTGAACCGATGCTTGAAGGTTTCAAATATGTACCGTTTGATGATATTGCTGCAACCGAAGAAGCAATAAGTGAAAAAACGTGTGCGATTTTAGTTGAACCGATCCAATCCGAAGGTGGTGTGAATATTCCAAGCGATGGCTACCTTCAAGGGTTACGTGAACTATGTGATAAGCACAATCTGTTGTTGATGTTTGACGAAGTGCAAACTGCTATGGGTAGATTGGGTACATTTTTCGGCTATCAGAGTTACGGTGTTGTGCCGGATGTGATAACGATGGCAAAGGCTCTCGGTAGTGGTGTGCCGATTGGTGCAATGTTAGCAAAAAGAGAAGTCGCAGAAAGTTTTGTACCAGGTACACATGCAGCTACATTCGGTGGAAACTTCCTATCCAGTGCTGCCGCCGTTGCGACAATTAAGACTATATTTGAAGAGAACCTTGCAGTAAACGCAGTGAAGATGGGTAACTATCTTGCCGGTGGTCTGATGGAACTCAAAGGGAAATATCCGATCAAAGAGGTACGCGGAAAGGGACTGTTACGAGGTCTTGTGATGGATGTTGATGCTAAACCACTTGCAACAAAATGTATAGAAAACGGTTTAGTCACAATCTGTACGAATGATTACGTTTTGCGATTCTTACCACCCCTCAATATCAACGCTGCACATGTAGAAGAAGCAGTGAATATCGTTGAAAAATCAATGTCCGAGGTCTTTTAGATGAGAATCTATGTAAATCTTCTTGAACAAAGAACGTTATGTTTCGCTATTATCCTCCTTGGACTTGTTTCCTTTGCGGGTTGTGTTACGGCGACCTCCGAAATTGAAGGCACTTCAGTTACAGTATCGGAGATTACGCCATATTTAGATACCCTAAAGGCGAGATACGACCTTACACGAAGTCTAAAGACGACGAAGATGATGGTGACAATTCAGGAAGGAGACCGTGATGCGGAAGAACTTCGCGAGATGCTATGGTACAAAAAATCATCTAATGGCGACGATCAACTTCGCATTCAAGTTTTAGGTGCATTTAATGATGCGAAGGGGGTTGCAATTGCAAAGGATGATCAGTTTCTGCTGGTGCTTATAGAGGAACAAGAAGCATATTACGGCAAGTTGACTGATGGTGTATTGCGTGAGATCTTTGGTATTGACTTGCGCGTTTCTGATGTGTTAAGTGCAATCTTTGCAAATCCTTTTCTTGACGGTCGTACCGATGTATTAAAAGTCACGCAATCTGGTCAAAAATTCGTTGTAAAAAGACCGGGTGTTGAAGAGGAACACACTGAAATAATCACACTTCTTGTGCAGGAGGGTGAACCCCGCGTCACTGAGTGGCATATCAATAATAATGAAGGAAAAATACTGCAACATGCTATTTTTGACGATTATAGGGAAGTTGATGGAATCCTCAGACCCCACAGAGTTGAAATCAAACGACCCATTGATAAGACCCGTGTTGTTGTGAAGATGTCAGATGTACAACTGCATACTGACATTAAAGATAGTAGGTTTGATCTCTCACCGTTTTTAAATGGTGATCTCACAGTGATTCCTATATCAGAATCTGATGGAACAGATACGAATGAATGAAAGCACAAAATGATTTACGCATTCGCGCCCACGCAAAAATCAACCTATATCTGGATGTTGTCAGCAAACGGCAGGATGGCTATCACTACCTTGAAACAGTGTTTCATTCTATTGGCTTGCATGATCAGGTAATTCTTCGTGAACGATATAATAAAGAATTTACAATTCATTGTGAACATCCCAATGTTCCAACGGACAGCAGCAACCTTGCCTATCAAGCAGCACAATCCCTGAACGATGTCGTCGGGGGAATTGGTGGACTTGAGATACAGATTAACAAGCAGATACCAGTTGCAGCGGGACTTGCTGGTGGCAGTGCCAACGCTGCGGCAGTGTTATACGGTGTAAATGAACTTTTCAAATTAGGTTTATCTACAAAGGAGTTAATGGATATCGGAGGGAAATTGGGTGCAGATGTTCCGTTCTGCTTGCGTGGGGGTGCAGCTTACGGAACGGTTAAAGGTGACATCCTAACACCTTTACCTGCTTTCACTGACATACCGCTCGTTCTACTAAACACAGGTATTGCGGTCTCTACTTCCGAAGTATTCAAAAACTTTAACATTACCTTGACAAAGCAGAAAAAAGAAAGTATAATTATAAGGACTTGTGTTGAGAAGAGTGACATCATCGGTGTTGGTAGAAACCTATACAATATCCTTGAAAACCCGGTTTTTGCTAAACACCCCGAACTTGCTAAACTCAAAGTCCAGTTATCTACGCAGACTGGCTGTTATGGTGCTCTGATGTCGGGCAGCGGTGCAACAATGTTCGCTTTGATGGAAGACGCCGATGCATCGAACCGGTGTAAAGTTCTCTTTGAAGACAAGATCAGTTTTTGTTCAACAACAGTAACCACATCTATGGGTGTGTGTTTTGATAATTGAAGGGCGGTGGCCAAGCGGTAAGGCACAGGTCTTTGGCACCTGCATGCGTAGGTTCGAATCCTACCCGCCCTGTTTATTTTACATAATAAGGTTTAGAAGAACATCATGCAACAAGCGAATTTAGAAGTTAAACAAAGAGATGCGTTTGGTAAGCAAAACGCTCGTGCTATTCGGCGTGCGGGGGATGTACCCGTAGTCGTATACGGACGCAAACAGGACACCGTTCCACTTAAAATAAATGAACGGCTATTTAAACAGTTCCTCAGAACTTATGGTGAAAACGTCATCATCAATATGGAGGTCTCCGATGGCAATTTAGAACCTGTCATCATAAGAGAAATTCAACGTGATCCCGTTGAGAAACAAACTTTACTCCATGCAGATTTTATACGTATATCGTTAGATGAGCCGGTTACCTCTGCAGTTCCAATAATTTTAGAAGGTACACCCACAGGTTTACAACATGGCGGCGTTGTTGAATTTTCGCTCCGCGTTCTAACATTGAATTGTCTACCAGCATCTATGCCAAATGAAATAAACATTGATGTGTCGAATATGGAAGTTGGGGACCTTATCTATGTCCAAGACATTGACCTTGATGAAGAAATAGAAGTATTAGACGATCTTCAACGTATCATCGTCTCCGTAGCTCAACCACGTGTCATTGTTGAAGAGGTAGAAGAAGTTGAAGAAGGCGAGGAAGGTGAAGAAGGCGAGGAAGGTGAAGAAGGCGCAACTGAAGAAGGTGCTACCGAAGAAGATGCTGAAGAACGCGCTGAACCCGAGGTAATTTCACGTAGACGTAGAAATGATGGCGACGCTGGATAAATGTTAAGATGTGGTTACACACATTGAAACCCTCAATCCTTATACTTTTCATCCTTATATTTGTATCCACACCGCACGGTTATGCACAAGCAGCAACCGTGCGTTTTGTTGATGCAGATGGGGAAACACTTGATGAAGTAGAATACATGCTGCATCAAGAAAAGCTATACCTTCCTGTTGATACCCTCAAATCTGTCTTTGATTCGGAGATGACTGACCTATTTCATCGACCCAAAAAGCAACTTGTCATAAAAACTAAAGGCAAGGAAGTCCAGTTAGGTATGGGTAAAGTTCTGGTCAGTATTGATTCAGGAAAACAGACTCACACCCTCACTGCCCCCCCGCTTGTACTTCAGGGACAACCCATGTTACCTGTCGCTTTCTTTACTGAAATACTACCTCATCTTGATGACGTTGAAGTGATGTATAACCCGAATCTGCACAGAATTAGGATCATACCCAAAACGTTTTGGGATAATGATAACGTAGAAGATATTCAAGAATGGACAGTCATTATTGATCCTGGACATGGCGGGGTTGACTTGGGATGCAAGAGTCAGAATGGATTAATTGAGAAGGATATTGTATTGGCTGTTGCTAAACAGTTGCAAGATCTCGCCAAACAGAGCGGGATTAATATTCAACTTACCCGCGACCAAGATATCAAAAAATCACGTGTTCAACGCGTGCAGGTAACTAACAAGAATCAGGGACAACTATTTCTGAGTTTACATTGCAATGCATCTTACTCACCTAATCATAAAGGCATGCGAATTTATTTGAATAATCCAAATGGGAAACTCCGATTTAGTGCTGCGTCCATGCCTGTATTCGGTAAAAAGAGTCTAAATATTCGCACACAATCAAATTTCTTGAATCAGAGTAAAGAATTTGCTTCTTTCTTAGAAAAAGAGTTAAATTTCGTTTTAGATGAACCGATTGTCATCTCTGAATTTCCCATAATCACATTGAAAGAAATCTATATGCCAGCCGTTCTTTTAGAGCTCGGTTATCTATCTAATGTGGATGATGCTAATCGACTATCCAAATCAGAATATCTTTCTGAAATTGCAGAAGCCATTGTCCGTGCAGTCCAACTATATTCTACATCAATAAAACAGATAGACAAACCTAAAGAAACCTTAAATGCTGATTAGGGTATACTCTTATGTTTTATGTTAATATGTTGGACAGAAAAAATGGAACGAAACTCAAATCCAAGTATCATTAATGATTTATTGGAGTTTGAACAATGCGATTATTTCTTAACTGAATTGGAATTTCATTGTGAATATAATACGTCGAATAACGCATTCAAGACTCTTTATATTATGGGGGATAACCCTGGTTGTCATATTAATTTGCCTTGCAATATCACTGTTATTGATTGCTAACATGAAACAAACTGACATTCAACAGGTACCACCTAAACTTCCGGACAGTGCGAATCAATCCGATAATTTACCACCAGCTCAACAGATTAACCTATTTCTTTTAGAGTCGTCAGGCGTAGAACTTACTCCCCTCAAAGTTGAGTTACGTATATTTCCTGAAACGACAGAACGATTGAAACAGATTATATCTGCACTGGTGCAAGAACGTCCTCCTAATTATAGAAACCCTATTCCAAATGGCACAATAGTTAACGAAGTATACATTGATAGTCGCAAGACAGCCTATTTAGATTTTTCTCATCATCTTTCCGAAGGACATATAGGTGGTACAACAGGGGAATACCTAACCGTAACTGCTATTTTGAAAACTGTCTTTGATGCTTTTCCTGATGAAATAAAACACGTCCAATTTCTCATTGATGGGGAAGAGGTAGAAACACTTTCTGGACACATAAATCTTTCTCAACCTATGCGGTTTTTCGAGTAAAACTCTCAACCATGGAATGTCCAAACACTACAACACACTCCTTGAGACTTCTTGTCGGTCTTGGAAATCCCGGTCTTCGCTACGAACGAACCAAACACAATATAGGATTCCGAGTCATTGATGCACTCTATGACAAATTAATTTCAGAACAAGACTCAAACAACCTTACAGCAAAGCGTATAACCTCAGTCTGTAATTCCCTCGTCATACACACAGAAATATGCGATGCACCCATTATCCTTGCAAAACCGATGACATATATGAACAATAGTGGTGTGGCTGTTGCATCACTGGTCAACCGTTTTGAGATTCCACCATCTCATATTTGTATTATTTACGATGATGTCCATTTAGATATTGGGATGATTCGGATACGTCGGAAAGGGAGTGACGGCGGTCAAAAAGGCATGCAGTCTATTATCCATCGCTTAGGCACAACTGAGTTTCCACGTTTGCGTATTGGCATTGGGGAACCTGTAGGTGACATTTCGGATTATGTCCTATCAGAATTTACCGCAGAAGAAGAAACTGAGATTGAGCAATCAGTTGTACGTGCAGTTGAAGCGATTGAATCAATTGTAGAAGAAGGTATACAAACTGCTATGAACAGATTCAATACTCGCTGAATTTGTAAAAGGAACAAAACGGTATGGATCAAAAATATCATATACAAAACGTTGAAAAGATACCCAGTCCTGCATTAGTAGTCTACCTTGAATTGGTGCAGCAAAACATTGATCGAGCTATTGCTATGGTTGATGGTGTTGTGTCTAAACTTAGACCGCATGCTAAGACACATAAGACTGCGCAAATAATTGAAATGGAACGAGAAGCAGGTATCCTAAAACACAAATGTGCTACTCTACGAGAAGCAGAGATGCTGGCACAAGCAGGTATAGAGGATATTCTTATTGCTTACCAAATGGTTGGACCAAACATCACCAGATTTGTCTTGTTGCAGGAAAAATATCCAGATGCTGAATTCAAGGTCATCGTTGACCACGTGGATGCAGTAACTGCTCTCTCCGAAGCTGCGATGGCACATGGTTTGAATGTCAAAGTCATGCTTGACCTTGATGTTGGTATGCACCGCACGGGAGTAGCAGTTGGGAAAGCTGCTGTTGATATTTATGAATGCATTGATCAGTCCGATGGTTTACAGCCATGGGGGTTGCATGTCTATGATGGACATATCCACGATGAAGATTTGTTAGCGCGTAGAACTGCCTGCAATCAAAGTCTTGCCCAAGTTGAACAAATGCAGGACATGCTTTCTGCTATAGAACTTGAAGTTCCGTTAGTGGTAATGGGTGGTACACCGACATTTCCTATCTATGCCGAAACACGTGGGGTTGAATCATCACCGGGTACATTTGTTTTTCACGATTACAATTACGTGTCACACTATCCCGATCTTGGTTTTACACCTGCAGCATTGCTACTAAGTCGTATCATTAGCATTCCAACTCCAAGTCGCATCACGCTTGATTTAGGACACAAGGCAATCGCAGCTGATCCAGTTGGAGCACGCGGTACTATTCTAAACGTTGAAAATGCTGAGGTAGACACACAACATGAAGAACATTGGGCAATTAACATACCCATAGACACACAAGTACATATCGGACAAGAGGTGTATGTCTGTCCAACGCATATCTGTCCATCAGTTGCATTGCATCCCTTCTATTATGTCATAGATACAGATGGGTATTGTCGCGAAACCTGGGAAGTCACCGCGCGAAATCGTCAAGTTACATGAATTGGAATTACAGAAATGTGTGGTTAATTTCCCTGCCCTAAGTTTCAATCAGTAAATGTTTCTGTGTCACGAACCAATGTTTGTTCTTCAGATTCACGCATTGCTTTATGTATTTCAGTTAGTTCAACCCAAATTCCAGCTAAGAATGCTGCTACTGCACCCAACATATAGTAAAGCATATAATTAACGACTTGTGTTAGTTCAATACCTTCGCCAATAATAGACATTCTGCCAGATTGTGCATGTAGTTGTAGCACATTCTTCCAGATTGTGCGGGTAGTTGTAGCACATTCTTCCAGATTGTGCGGGTAGTTGTAGCACATTCTGCCAGAATCTGCATATAAATTATTCTGACAGATTGCTGATATAGTCATTTCTATTGTCAAATTAGACGCTATGATAACAGGGTTATTCAGTTTTCAATATTCTTGATAATATTCTGCTATGTCGTTAATTTTATGTGTTGCCATATTGTCCATGTCTTTAGTCCCGTAGGGACTAAAGACCGATGTTCAGGTTTCAATAATCTAATATTGATGTATAAAATTGATGTATAAGGTGCAGTTAGGAAACTGCATTTGGGTATTAACTTTCAGTAAATCAAAATAACAGAAAACTTTTAATACTGAATAACCCTGACCAAAACGGAACTTTCTTTGCTCCAGCGGAGCAATATGTTTATAGTCACATTGTCAGCCCGCATCCCCGCTCCAACGGAGCGGTATGTTGGAGCCGCACATAACACTCCGATGGAGCACACCATTTTCTCCAGTTTCACAAATGGACGAAACTCGGAGAAAAATAGACGTTCTGTTGAATAATCAACTTCTACAAGATGAAAATTGTCCAAACTATAGTAGACGTTATGATAATTAAAAATACTTCAACGAAAACCTGAAGTTATTTTTATTTATGTAATTCTAACAATATCACAGAGCAATGGTAATTCAACACTATAGACTCATTCAACTGAAGCACTCAAAAATGGCGAAGGTTTTGTTAGTTAACTAGGAGTTTGTATTTTGGTTTAGATTAGTGAAATATATAGAAATTTTTGTGGTATTTTTGTTTATTGTCTGAACCAGGATTTTCAGGATTACCAGATTTTCAGGATTTACCTCATCAAGGGTTTTTGATATGTGTTTTTGCTCTCTTTTGGAATAGGATAAGATGAAACAAATCTTGATAAGCTACTAATCCTGAAAATCCTGATTCAGACAAAGAATGAGTTAACTCCCAAAAATAAGTTAACTCAAGGATTAACAACTGTGATAGAATTTACTCAAAATATTGAAAACTGAAATAAGCCTGTATAAGCCATGGGTGTGTAAAGTTTTTGCACAGAGGTACTAACTTTTGTTCTCTTTAGTCCCGTAGGGACGCAATGTTTATAGAAAGACGTTATTACATCCCCTCTCTTTAGTTCCGTATGAACGACATAGAAGGATAAACATATCGTCCCTACGGGACTAAAAAGACGTGGGGAGAAGTATTTCTATAAACATATCGTCCCTACGGGACTGAAGAATATGGTTAATATTAACAATATTTCTTTATATTGACACCTAATGAAGTTTGACAATCAAAATCGGTAGTTGAATTCGTAGGTGTTTGGTTCCCCAACCCGTTTGGTTTTTGAGTTTGCGTAGATCATGTGTGGCAACCACGCCCCTACGAATACACAACTTGAACGTCAAAACGCATTAGGACTCTGTGTCCGCAATCTCTCATTTAATCAGTTGCGGCGGGGCACAGAGACCTGCCCTACAATGGAGAGTAGGATGTTTCTACAAAAACTTTACACACCCTAAGCCATCATTTACCTTGACACTTTTAAGCTGAATCTGTTATTATTACGAAAAAAACGGTGAGCGACATTGGAGTGATCCCATGAATGGTACACGGATTATTATACCCGCAAAACGTTCGGTTACACTTGAGGATTTTGAGCTGGATGAAACGCTTGCACCGAACCAAGTCTTGCTAAAAATACATTACAGTTTAATCAGTCCTGGAACTGAGGGTGCTGGTTATACCGGTTTGAATAGTGGAACAAGATATCCACATGGATCCGGTTATACTGCTATCGGTGAAGTTCTTCAAGTAGGTGAATATGTAACGAAGTGTGGGATCGGTGACATGGTATTCAGTTATAGTCCACATGCTTCTATCGTCAAGACTAATTCAGTAATGTTGGCGTTTATGCGACCGTTAGACGTTGATGCAAAGTTAATTCCGTTTGTTCGGATGGCAACGGTAGCAATGACTGCATTAAGGGTGTCATCGGCAGAATTTGGAGATACCGTGGTGGTCATCGGTTTGGGATTGGTTGGAAATTCTGCAGCGCAATTATTCAACTTAGCGGGAATGAATGTCATTAGCGTTGAGAAAGTTCCAGAAAGGATTCAAATTGCGCGGAAATGTGGTATTCAACATCTGATAAATTCGGACGAAGAGGATGTGCTTGAACGCGTTAGGGCATTAACTGATTCGCGGAAAGCGGAGGTAACAGTAGAAGCGATCGGTAATCCTCGTCTTGTGGAATTAGCATACCAGTTGACACGTACTAAAGGTGAAGTCATCCTTCTCGGTTCACCACGTGGAGAATATATTGCTAATGTAACAGAAATACTTAATTACACGCATCTTATTGGTAGAGGTGCGATTACACTCAAGAGTGCACATGAATGGGTATATCCAACTATGCACTCAGGGGAATCGAAGCACTCGTTGGAACGGAATTCACAGATTGTCTACTCACTAATCAAAGCAGGTAAGTTCAAAGCTCAGGAGTTGTTGACACATACAATAGATCCAAAAGATGCACAATCTGCCTATGATGGTTTGACTGACCAAAGGGATAAGTATTTGGGTGTGATAATGGATTGGACAAATTATTAAAGAATTCTGAAGTATATAGTTAATTATGAAAAACCTTCTTATCCTTCGTCATGCTAAATCCAGTTGGGATAATCCAACATTGTCTGATTATGATCGACCGTTGAATAAACGCGGTAGACGTGATGCTCCGCGCATGGGCAAACACATTCGACGAGAAAATATTGTTCCTGACCGTATTCTCACATCATCAGCGAAGCGTGCAAGAAAAACTGCATCAAAAGTTGCAAAGGCATGTGGATATGAGAGAAAAATCAAACGTTTGGATAATTTTTACCATGCAGCACCAAGTGTCTATATTGAAGAATTGCAAGCATTGCGTAATAAATATCAGCGTGTGATGGTTGTTGGACATAATCCAACGATGGAACAACTTGTGCGACATCTGACAGGACAGATTTTGCCAATGCCTACTGCTGCGCTTGCTCATATTGAACTGCCAATTGAGGAATGGGATATGCTTGATACTTCTACCAGAGGGAAATTGGTTAATCTATGGACCCCCAAAACACTTTTTACAGATTGAGTTCTCTGCCTGTTAGACTTTTGTTATTTCTCATTTTTGGACATTTCCTCCTCTTTCATTCCATTGCTGTTTCTGAAATTACTTTGGTATCATCTGCTGAAGATGCGCAATTTTTTCCTTCTGTTGTGGATGATGGTAAAGGTGGAGTTATTGTGGTATGGGAAGATTATCGTACAGGAAAAGATTGGGATGTTTATGCTCAACGATTGCTGAATAACAGAACGGTGTGGCAACCCAATGGACTCCCTCTATCTCTTAAGGAACGAAATCAGCGGCGGTTGAGGACAGTACGGCACGGTTCACACGCAATCATTGCTTGGAACGATAGACGGCACGGAAGTAGTTGGGATATATATGCGCAAGCGGTAAATCTTGATGGTGATGTGCTGTGGGAGACGGATGGAATTCCGCTTTGTACAGATGTTGCTGACCAATCCACACAAGCGATATTGAGTGATGGTAAAGGTGGTGTGATTGTTGTTTGGGAGGATGAACGTAAGAGTTCCGAATTCCAAGACCTATATATACAGCATATCAATCCAGCTGGGAAAGTGAAGTGGGAACTGGACGGTATCCCTGTATTTCCATCTAAATCACTCCAGAGTGATCCGGTCCTAATTGCTGATGGTATGAACGGGTTTTATGTTGTGTGGTGGGATGTTGTGAGATATGATGCGTGGCATATCATGGCTTATCGGTTGAGTTTTGGTGGTGAACCTATATGGGACGCACCGCTGTTAATCACACCTACCGATGGTATGCAAGGGGATCCCCGAGTAGTATCTGATGGTGTTGGTGGTGTTATCGTTGTCTGGCAGATATATGAGGATTTCATCAACGATCAGTTTTATGCACAACGTATTACTGCTGATGGAAAGAAACTGTGGGAAGAAAAAGGTGTACCCATCTGTATTGCTGATGGAATTCAAAAACACGCAACAATTGTCAACGATGGAAATGAAGGTATTATTGTTGTGTGGCGTGACGAACGTGATATATTTGGAGACTTGTATATGCAACGGGTCCGTTCCGATGGTACATTAGCGTGGGTAAAGGATGGTAAACCGCTTTGCACAGCAGGAGGACATCAGGATAAACCCTCCATCATCCGAACGGGTGAAGATCAGCTTTTTGTTGCGTGGTTGGATTTTAGGGGGGATTTTGGTGAGGAGAGTAAGGATGCTATCTACTGTCAGCAAATTAACATTGATGGCAAACTCTTGTGGGAGGAGGATGGCGTGCCGATATCTACAACTAAGGGACAGCATTCACCACCCGTTGTTGTTGGTATGGGTAATGGTGAATGGGTTGTTGTTTGGAGTAATAATCAACGAGATAATGGAGATATATATCTGAAATGGTTTTAGATCGATTTTTTGGTAAATAGTTTATCTTTTCCACCACGGTTTTTTGTCTTGATACGATGCGAATAATTTTGAAATGTTCTTGTCCTTTTTGTCTATTCGCAAAACTTCTTCACATGCATAGATCACCTGCTGTTTGTCAGCATCAGCACCTTTTTCTTGAAATAAGTGATGATAGGTTTGTGCAATAGCAGTATAATATTTTACCCTATCAATATCGTCTGGTACTTCCGCGGGTAGAGCATTAATTGTAGCTGCCGCTTCATTCCATGACTCAAGTTCAGCATAACAGATAACCTTTTGAAAAAGTGTGTTTTGTTTTGATTTGTCAAGCCAATACGCTTGATCATAACATTCTATTGCTTCAGAATGAGCAGAATTATCAATATGGAGTTGAGCAAGTGCGATATAAAACGCGTGTAATCCACTTTCAGCGATAGAATATAGTTCATCACCTGTATTGATAAGCCATTCCCTTTCTATAAGAAAATCAATTGCCGAATTGCGTTCTGCTTCTGTGATACTGATGTCTGTGAGGAGATGTTTTGCGACTGCGGCGTTTGGGAAAATCTTTGTCCGACTTTTCATGAGTGGATATGCCTGTATTGGTTTATCCATTGCTATGAGTTTGATTCCTGTTGCTATACGAAACAGTGATACTATTTGATCACTATTTTGACGTGACATTTGGTCTGTAATTTGTTCATGGTTCTGTGTGAAGTATTGATTGAGATTGTCAACTGCATCTCTGATTTCTTTGTTTTCCGGATCAAGTTTGTGCGCGTGGGATAAGAATCTTTGTGCAGCGAAGAGTTCTCCCCAATTTTGATAGATGTGTCCGAGTTTGAGATAAGCTTGGGCAAGCGTTGTGTGATCGTTGTCACTGCGTATGATTTCCTCATAGGTTTGTATTGCTTCTGCTATTTTTGCTTCAGATGCTAATTTATTAGCACGTTCAAGTAAGTTTGACATAGGTTATTGCTGTTTTTAACTGAAGATACAATTATGGTGGTAGCCAGTGATTCACCTTCCCATTATTAACTTTATACACATCATCTCAAGTGCAAAGATTTTGGTGACATTGGTATTTTGTATGGATGATTTTGTTTGAAAAATAGTTTTGATAGCTCGTTGGAGTCGGATGTGAGAATAGTGTGGCACATAAGTTTTCAGTGTATCAATTGCATTGATGTGTGTGAACAGTTCTTTTGGAGCGTCTTGATGTAGCATTAGCAGGTCGCGATACCATGTTATCAGATCATCTAAACTATCAATGTTCTTTTCAAATTGTTCCGCTAAACGAAATGCTGCTAACGGGTCAGTTTCCATAAGGATTTCTGGCATAGGTTCGCTTTCGGTCATATCTTTTTCTATAAGTGTTATGGCTTTGCCTACTACTCCGCGCGCGAGAATTGCTGCATCTGAAGCGGTCTGTGTATCAATAGAGAATCGTTCTACTAATGCTTCTGTTAGTTCTTCTGTAGGCAGTGTATTAAATGTGAGTATTTGGCAGCGGGACCGAATTGTGGGCAGCATAGATATTAGGTTTTCGGTCAATAGTATTAGCGTTGATGCAGCGGGGGGTTCTTCAAGCGTTTTCAAAAGTGCGTTGGCTGCTGAGTCGTTCATCCGTTCGGTATTTGCTAAGATATATATTTTTCTTGTGCCTTCAAGGGGTTGATAGATTATCTCGCGTTGTATATTGCGAATTTGGTCAATCTTCATCTGTGCACCGTCAGGACGTATAATACGTAAGTCTGGATGGTTGCTATTTTTTATTTTTCGGCACGCGCTGCATTCCTTACATGGTGTTAAACCTTCCGTAGTTCCTTCACAGAGTATTAAATTAGCGAAATATAGTGCTACAGTCTCTTTACCGACACCTTGTTGCCCTGTGAACAAGTATGCCCCTGCTACGCGTTCTGATACGACAGCGTTTTTAAGTTGTGTGACAATCTGTTTATGACCGATTATTGGATTTTCCATTTTTTGTTGATTTTGTATAAATTATAGATTTCTTCAGTATACGACGTTAGAGTTAAATCGGTAATTCTATGTAACCCTGGTAGGCGTGCTTTCAAATCCGGGGTTGAAACCCCTCCCACAAGAGATTAAAATCATTAAATTGACGTTCATGTGTTCCGTTTCTGCACAACCTAATTGAAGAAAATAAATTACTTTGGGTAATTCTACTAACCAGCCACGGTAGGTGTGCTTTGTAAGGGCGCTGGTATGTCAAAACGCCACAGCGCGCTAACAAAGCACCAAATCAAGTAATCAAGTAATCAAGAAATCAACGGTATGAATGCCTTTTGGCATTCCCCGCCTACCGTTTTTGCGTAAGTTCTGACTATACAGCAGATTGTTATACATCCAGCATATCTAGGAAAGTATCAAGATTTTGTACTTTTGATGCTGCGGAGTGTAGTTCTTCCAATCGTTGTAAATCATCTATACTTTCAACTTTTTTAGATATGTTTTTGACAGCATCTTCAGAAAATTTGCTTTCAAGCAATGCTAAAATGTGTCTAATTGTAGTATTCCTTGCCCCTTGTTCAATGCCTTGTGCAATGCCTTGTGCAATGAATTGTTCACGAAGCAATTGGTAATATTTAGATTCTTGCATGATTTCCTCCGGTATGTGTCTTTTGAAGAGTTCAGCATCATGGACTATACTCCCGAAAAGAGATAAAGCACAGAGCAAATCGCTTTGCATCTGTTGATCAGTTGAGACAGCAATTGCTGCATCAATACAATCTTGAACCCACTTTTCTGTATCCATTCCTGTTTTGGGTTTCATAAGCGGCAGGAACGGTAGCAATCCGGGGGTCTGCTTTTCCAAGATCGTTTGACCATCTATCTGGGAAAGTCTGATCACCTTATACTGTAACTTATATTCATAACCTTGCCAACTATATTTGTAAATTCCAGTGTCGTTTCTTCCCGCATTCGGGTGAAAATAAATAACATTAGAATAAACAGGTAACTGATGTTCACCAACAAGGTAACCGTGATAAGCTGCGTTTCGTGCCCACATCGGTTTTTGCGTGCTATCACGAAGATGCAATTCAATGTGTAAAATTGCATCTTGATTATTTACACGAATACGTTTGGTGCTATCAGTGCGTTGTCCAACGATTATTTGCTGTTCTGTATCAATGTTTTCGATCACTTCAACGTCTGTCACGCCGAGGACAAACTGAGAGATATCGGTGGCATAATCTGTTAACAGATTTTTCACCATATTATCGTAGTCTTGTGCCATATATGTATTATATACTGAAAAGGCGAAATTTTCAAGATAAACAAAATTTAATTAGGGTTATTTAGGGATAAGAATTTTGATTTTCAGGTTAACTTTTAGTTTATTTTTTGCTCAATTTTATTGCCAAATTAAGAAATCAACGGTATGATTCCCATTTAGATATTCCCCTGGTATGAATACAATTTAACATTCTGCATTTACCGTGTGGCAGTTTGCGTAACGATATTTTGTGCTAACAGCATTCGCTTTTTTGTTTCATTGACAAGGAGTTGATGTATAGAATTTTCGTCAAGTTGTGCGTTTATGAGTATTACACGTTGTGGTTCCGCTGTTGCGACTGTTAAATATCCCTCTCTCACTTTTTTGTGGGATGCAAGTGTTTCGTGTTCAAGGCGGGTTAAGGGTTCATCAGAATCTCGTTTGCGTTGTAGTCCGATTTCGGGGGGTAGGTCAAGAATAAAAGTTATGTCTGGAACTAATCCTGCTGTTGCAATATGATTTACCTGTTCAATGAGTTTCAGGTCAATTCCTTTTCGATAGCCTTGGTATGCCACAGTTGCATCGCTAAACCTATCGCAAATGACAATCCTGCCAGAGTTTAAACTGGGTAGTATGAGTTCGGTGACGTGTTGTGCTCTTGCTGCAGCTATCAGTAGCAATTCTGTTGTTGCTGCCATATTTGAATCTGAAAGAAAAATGTTCCGAATCTGTTCTGAAATCGGGGTGCCACCCGGTTCGCGTGTGACTATTACGTCTCCATCAAGTGCTTCTGCTAAACGGTGTATCTGTGATGTTTTTCCTGCACCTTCAACACCTTCTAATGTTATGAAAAAGCCGTTGTGTTTCATTCAGAATTATCTTTCTATTTGCAGAATTATCTTTTCTATTTGCGTATTAGCATTTTGCGGGTAGCAGAAAAATCTCCTGCATCAATAGTGTAAAAGTAAACACCACTGCTGACGAGTTCTCCGCTATCATTGCGTCCATCCCAATGCGCTGCTTGTACCTGTGATGCATAAGTTCCTGCTGCCAAAGTGCCAAGTGCTAATGTTTTTACCAAGTTTCCAGTTGTGTCATGAATGTGAATTGTAACATCGGTCTCATTAGCTAATTGAAAGGGTACCCATGTTTCTGGATTGAATGGATTTGGGTAGTTTTGTAGTAGTTGATTCCGTTTTATCTGACCAAGTGTAACGATTTTTTTCCCTTTAGGTTCAACATCCATTTTAACTTGTGTCTGAGAACGGTGTTTGAAAATCTGCAATCGTAACTCGGTTTCCAGTGCTTTCACTTCCGATCTTCCTGCGAGATTGTTTGTTTCTTCAGGATCACTATTTACGTCAAATAATAGATAGGGTTTTGCGCGACTGTTTAGTGCAAGTTTCCATTCTTGATTTAGGAGCATTGTTTCTCCTTCAATCTGTGAGATTGCGAAATCACGGTGTGTAACATTGGTATCTTGTAGTACAGGACATAAAGATTTGCCGAACTGTTGATAGTTTATTTCACCTCCTGCCAGTTCAACAAGGGTTGGTCCGATGTCAATCCATTCCACGGGACTATCACAGACACGGTCAAGTGTGGGATTGTTTAGCGTATCTGGTGTGCGCACAAGGCATGGAATTCGCACGGAGCCGTTGAGGAAATTGCTTTTGTAAATCAGTCCGTAATCCCCGTTCATTTCACCATGATCAGAGCATACGACAATCACGGTATTATCAAGTGCACCGCGGTCCTGTATTGTTTGTAGGATTTCACCTATCTGATCGTCAATCATTGTGACGTTACCTGCGTAGTCAGCTCGCAGTCTTTCTACTTCGCCCTGTTCAAAATTAGGACTCCTGCGATTTGTTTGCATGAGATTATCCAAATGTCCAACCTCTCTACCGCCAGTGGGTGGTCGGGGTACTGCTGGTGGCATAGTATGTGGGTCATACATGCTTGCGTACGGTTCAGGTGTATCCCATGGTTCGTGAGGTCCACCGAAACTGACCCAACAACACCAAGGTTCTTCACGACTATAGTCTTTTATGTATTGCTTTGCTTGCTGTCCAACATAAACATCAGCGTCGTATTCCAGTCCAAGGATGGTTGGACGGATAACATGGGGTTTAGTACTGAAACGTTCTTCAAGGTCAGCACGGTAAGCCTCCCATAGTCCTTTTTCTTGCCAGATTGCGGTCATGTGCGATAGTACACGTCGACTAGCTCTGGGACCTGGAATCTCGTCCACATCGTCTAATCCATACGCATGCATCAAGTGTTCACGCGTACGTAAATCTACACCGTTAGAGTGGGGAGTAAAGTGTGTCTTTCCAAAAACACTCGTGCGATACCCCGCATCGCGCACGGTTTGCATCCAAGTCGGCGTATCTGGTGACATTGTGTGGGTGCTATTGTTCCAAACACCTGTGTTGTGTGAGTATAGACCTGTTGCCAAGTTGAGTCGTGCTGGAATACAGACAGGCGATGTTGTAACACAGTTGGTAAATCGGACACCTTCATTTGCGATTCTATCCATATTTGGTGTCTGGACCCAGTCACCACTACAACTCATTGCGTCCCAACGTTGTTGATCTGTCATGATTAAGAGGATGTTCGGTTTTGCATCAACGTTTGCATTTTGGACATTCTGTGCGACTGCGTTTGAACCCAAAAGTGATAATGTACTTGCTCCAGCAATACTGAGTTTTTTTATAAACGTTCTGCGGTTGATGTTATCAGGTCCTGTTGGCGTTCGGTTTTCTGTATTTTTGTTATTCTGGTCATTTATAAGTACAGGCATTGGCATTTCTCCGATATATTTTTCTGAATCCACTACCCAAGAAGTTGTATGTAGTTGTAAAATTTACATTTAATTATTGATTGAATATCCTCTCAAATAATGCTATTATATTACCATAAATGTTTCCTTATGACAACTAACAAATTATAATCAAGAGTGTCATTATTTTTTGCATTTGTATGATCGATCATGGTCAGGTATAAAGCAAAACTGTTTCACTCGCTTAAAATAAACAATAAATATACACATAACTAAAATTATACTCAAAAACTGTAATAAAACACATTGGAGAAAAATGAAAACAGTAACATTTCACGGCATTGTCGCTGCGAGACAAATCCTAAACCCATATTTACAACCGACACCATTACGATACTATGAGGAATTATCTGAACAACTTGGATTTCAAGCTTATGTTAAGCATGAGAATCACTTACCGACCGGAAGCTTTAAGGTTCGCGGTGGTATAAACTTCATGGCGAATTTACCTGCAAAACAGAAAAAGCAGGGAGTAGTTACTGCAACGCGTGGGAATCACGGTCAATCAATCGCTTATGCTGCGGGACAGTTTGGTGTGAAAGCGACAATAGTAGTTCCGCATGGGAACAACTCGGAGAAAAACAGCGCGATGCGTGCCATGGGTGCAGAACTGATTGAACACGGTAAGGATTTTGATGAAGCACTTGTTTTGTGTGAGAAACTTCAGGAAGAACAAGGTTTATACTACGTTCATCCGTGCATGGAACCAGCGCTTGTCCACGGTGTTGGTACTTATTCGCTTGAGATATTTGAAAGTCTTCCTGATGTACACACAATAATAGTGCCTATAGGCGGTGGTAGTGGAGTTTGTGGTACAATTAACGTTGCAAAAGCGATCAATCCTAATGTTAAAGTCATCGGTGTTCAGGCAGAGAATGCCCCTGCTGTTTACTCTTCATGGAAAGCGGGAAAGCATATTGAGACCGAGTCATGCAATACAATTGCGGATGGTTTGGCAACGCGTATTCCATTTCCGATACCGTTCTCAATTATCAAAGAAGGCGTTCACGACATTGTATTGGTAAGTGAAGATGAACTCCGTGATGCGATTCGGTCTGCGTTACGCTATACACATAATTTAGCAGAGGGTGCAGGTGTTGCGTCACTTGCTGCTGCATATAAACTGTCAGATACTTTGACAGGTCAGAACGTTGCTATTATAATGAGTGGTGGTAATTTGGATATGAAGACTCTACAGGAAGTGCTTTCTCAGTCGTAATCATACCAATTATGGATCACAATAACAGGGGTGGAGTTTTCTGTTAATTGGAGCTTCACCCATTTTGCGTTTTCAATGAATTCGTTTCGTAACGCGTTTGTCATATCGGGATGTATCTGTAACGAATCCAAATTCCAACGCAAGTTTTGACTATGTTTTACGACAACTTTTGCATCATCAGCAATAAGAGAAACGCGCTGTATACCACTGTTTTTTCGTGTGAGTTGCAGGTTGGACGTAACAAAGTGGATGGTTTGTTGTGGGTCTCGCATTTCAGCTTTGTAATGGTAGTTATTCTCTTTTGCAAGGAAATACCCCATACGTAGCAGTTTGAGATTACCCAAAAAGTGATCTGTCTCATACACCTCAGAACGAGGCAAACCTCCGTAAATGATGAGATGTCCGGATTTGTTTTCTTCTATAGCGTACCTGACTGCTAACTGACCATCAGTATAATCTTTATCCGTTTGCCCAACCCATTCACTAACTATTTGCTTCGGTTTTGTGGTTGCATTGTTGATTGAATCAAGGTCACCGATAAGGCAATCAGGCGTTAAGTTGAGACCGTCCATCTTATTTAGTTCATCAAAGATAGCAATTCCACCGTCTGCGCAAATAAGAGACGCACCATTTTTCCTACCAGTCTCAATCTCCTGCAAATAAAAATGGAGTTTTGTTAAATCGTAGTAACCGTTGAGGAAAATCAGTACAGTTT
The DNA here is from genome assembly GCA_963663765.2 of Candidatus Poribacteria bacterium. Classification (GTDB taxonomy): domain Bacteria; phylum Poribacteria; class WGA-4E; order WGA-4E; family WGA-3G; genus MSPOR6. The sequence goes on from CAXXUA010000011.1 coordinate 30,357, forward strand.
TCATTTTATTTTAGATAGGACTTACGCAGAAACGGTAGGCGGTGAATGCCTAAATAGCATTCATATCCGGGGAATACCATAAGGTATTCATACCGTTGATTTGGTGCTTTGTAAGCTCGCTGGAAACCTATAAAATTCTGATAGTTACATCATTTTCATCTTAATTTTTGATTAAATCATGAAAACTACATAAGTCATGTTAAAAAAATGTTGTAAGTCGGTAGCAACCGTTTGGGATGATAAGCAAGTTTGACTCGTTTTAAGTTTTCCAATCCTGAATCGTCCATTGTGTTAATCCACTGGTATGAATGCGTCAATTCTCTACAGAAATCTCGAAAAATAAACTGTGCAAGACCTCTCATATTTAAGTCAGCAATCTCAAAAAGTATACAGAACATTTCACTATTTAATGGGTATCCGAAGGTGTAAGCACAAAGTCTGCCATTGATGCGAATAACCCTTCCTATCAATCCTAATGCTTCGGCATTAGTTATGCCAATATGATGTGCAGTTTGTGAATCTTCCAGCATTGCAAGATAAATTGGGTCATCATATTTTCCCATTCGTGATTTTCTCCAGTACTCATATAAATCATAACATGACTTTCTATCCGATATGTGATACGGTTCAGATTTCACTGCAGGAAAACGTGCTATAAAAGCGTTGCAAACGTTCCTTTGCCGTTTATATCTGTCTCCTCGTAACTCACTCAAGTCCTTTGATCTATAGACATATTCAGTTTCTTTTTTGATTGCAGCAAAACCCTCATCTTTAAATGCTGGTAGTAATTCTTCAGGCACATTTTCAATGCGTGCAATCTGCGAATTCCGATTTGATTCAAGCATAAATTGATACGTTTCGTGAACAGTCTCCATATATGCAGGTTTGTTGGCATCACACGGTATCGGCAGAATAGGCATGAAATAATCATTACCTTGTTTTGCGAAAACGCTTATGTAGTGGTATTGTAGTGTCCAATAGAATTGAAAATGGTCTTGCCATATATAAATGGGAGTGAATGCATAACTGGATAAGTGGGTCTGCATTTGGGTAACATAACTATCAAAAACAGATTTATCGTCAAGAGTTAGGGGACGTAGTTGCATTTTGTATGCTATGATTGAGTGTATGAAAGACCTTTACCGTATCCTGATAATTTCCGATCAGACTCCAATTTTCAGTGATTATATTACTTATTTCCTCTGTTTCAACATAGTTTATGACTAACTGTAGATGTTGCTGAAAGGTCTTGGTATCATATTTTACCTCACTAAATGGACAGAGCATATCCACCCCTAAAACTACTTGAGTTTTATCTTCGTTGAACATTAATGCAAAAGGATAGAGTTGGCAGTCCAACGGACGATTATTGTATATAGTGCATTCATTCGTTTTCGGTTCAAAGAATGGACATAAGTAATAATGTTTGTGAGGTTTCAGTTTTATTTGTGAACTTTTTCCATCTGTTTGTGGTTGGAACAGCGTTGGATCAGCACCATCAGATATTACCTTTTGCTTTTCTTTTTCTGTGAAAATAGGTGCGAGTTGACTATCCGACTCCAAGAATCTACAGCACACATCGCAAGATAAACAAACGTCGTTAGGGATGATTTGGTAAAGTCTTTGGTTTGGCATGTTGTGCTATCGCTTGTACGCATTAAGATGAAAGAAGTTTGCCAATTGTATCAATCACGGTATGAATGTCATTTTCAGTTAACCCGGGATGAAGAGGCAGACTCACGACACGTTCAAAAACGCTTTCTGCATTTGGAAAATCTCCGATCCTATAACCATATTGCTTCTGATAATAATCAAAGAGGTGGAGTGGGATATAGTGGACACTACATTCAATGTTTTCTTCGCGCATAGAATCAACGAAAGCATCACGGTCACCGTTTTGAAGTTGAATCATATAAAGATGCCAAGAGTGCTCTGCAGGATTATTTGGGACAGTGGGTGTCTTAATTTGAGGTATTTTTTTCAACTCTGTTTGATATATGTGTGCGAAGTTTTGCCGGCGTTCTTGCTGTTTGTTCAATTTCATGAGTTGACATAATCCCATGGCTGCTTGAATGTCAGTCATGTTGTATTTATAGCCTTCTGTTGTAATGTCATATCTCCACATAGTGCGTTTAGATTGGCGTGCCCATGCGTCTTTGTCAATTCCGTGTAGTCGCATTGTTTGTAGAGGTTTTGCGAATGTGTCGTTATTGGTCGTAATCATTCCTCCTTCGCCGGTGGTTAGGTTTTTGTTTGCATAGAAACTAAAAGCGGACAGGTCTCCGAGAGTGCCTATGAAATGACCTTTATATTGCGTTGGAATGGCATGAGCGGCATCATCAATTAGTATCAGTTTGTTTGTATCACATATTTCACGTAATGTATCCATATCACAAGGAAATCCAGCGATGTGGACAGGCATGATGGCTTTTGTTTTTGGGGTAATCATTTGTTCTATTTTATTGACGTCAATGTTAAGTGTCTCAGGACAGATGTCAACAAAAACAGGTCTTGCTCCTACGTATCGGATGGCTTCTGCGGTTGCTGTGAAGGTGTAGGGTGTTGTGATTACCTCATCACCGACACCGATTCCCGTAACAACAAGACTAAGATGTAGAGCTGCGGTGCATGAACTGACAGCGATTGCATGTTTGACTCCCAGATATTCTGCAAAAGCGCGTTCAAACTCACGTACTCTCCCACCAGTACTGATCCATTTAGATTCAAGGACTTGACTAACTGCATCTATTTCGGTTTCGTCAATCCACGGACGACTAAAGGGTATAAAAGGTTTTTGTTCCACAAATGCATCCTTTTGAATTACTATTCTAAATTTTCTAGTGTATTTGGACCGAGAATATGTATCATTGCTTGTAGTCCCAAGATGTAACTATAAGCGCCAAAACCGCTGACGACCCCTGCTGCAACTCCTGATATATGTGAATGATGACGGAATTCTTCACGTGCATATATATTGGAAAGATGTATCTCAACTACCGGGACTCCAACTGTGGATAGGGCATCACGTATTGCAATGCTGGTATGCGTATAGGCTGCCGGATTTATCATAATACCGTCTGCCCACTCTATGTGGTCACCGATGATAGACACTAACTCACCTTCATGGTTTGATTGTTTGATTTTAAGTACAACATTTACAGATGATGATGCGACAAACTGGTCAAGAGCGGCGTTTATATCGTTCAATGTCTGGTGTCCGTAAATCTCTGGTTGGCGTTTCCCCAGTAGATTTAGGTTCGGTCCGTGTAGGACAAGGATATTCATACAACTATTTCCTTATAAGTGTGTCATCATCAGCAATGCGTTTTTGTTTTTTCATAAGAAATCCGCGTTTGCATTTTATTAGAAATACGTTTTTAAATCAATAGGAAATGATGGGATTGTGGGATGGGTGTGTAAAGTTTTTGCACAGAGGTACTAATACCAATTCAAATAAATCTTGTCTCATTAAGGAATTCTACTGTTTACTGGCAGGGGGTTATTCTCTTCGGTAGGAGCGACCTCCCGGTCGCGACCGGGAGGTCGCTCCTACCAGATTTCCGCTGCTAATGAGACATTATCACATGAAAATGGTATAACTTTTGTTCTCTTTAGTCCCGTAGGGACGCAATGTTTATAGAAAGACGTTATCACATCCCCTCTATTTAGTTCCGTAGGAACGACATAGAAGGATAAACATATCGTTCCTACCAAATCAACGCCAAATGCGCGTATGGCATTTGTCGGGACTGAAAAGACCTGGGGATTTGTATTTCTATAAACATATCGTCCCTACGGGACTGAAGAATATGGTTAATATTAACAATATTTCTTTATATTGACACCTAATGAAGTTTGACAATCACAATCAGTAGTTGAATTCGTAGGGGTTGGGGTGTGGAATCACGGAGGACGCGGAAGACGCGGAGAAGACAATTTGTCTGAACCAGGATTTACATGATTTTCTGATTTTCAGGATTAACTTCATCAAGATTATTGAATCGTGCATTTCGCGTCATACATGATACAGAAATCGGGGTTGAAAACCCCTCCCACAAGAGGGTGGGTGCGGACTCGCGGAGGTATGCGGAGAAGACATTTTGTCTGAACCAGGATGGACAAATCAAGAAATCAACGGTATGAATGCTATTTAGCATTCCCCGGGTATGAATGCCTTATGGCATTCCCCGGGATTTTCTGATTTTCAGGATTAACTTCATCAAGGTTTTTGATGTGTACATTTCGCGTCATTCATGATACAGAAATCAGGGTTGAAAAACCCTCCCACAAGAGAGACCCTCTCACAAGAGAGACCCTCCCACAAGAGAGACCCTCCCACAAGAGAGACCCTCCCACAAGAGAGACCCTCCCACAAGAGAGACCCTCCCACAAGAGAGACCCTCCCACAAGAGAGACCCTCCTACAAGAGGGTCTCATACGGGAAGGTGAGCGTGGATAGAGTGATTATCTTTTTCGTGTTTGCCCTTCAAAGGGGGTACGTAGATCATACCGTCCTTCTTCAAGGACAGGGAGCGTTCCGTCATTGACCATTAATTCCAAGGGTAATTCCTTGGTTTCAAGCGGCATATTTACGACATCCTTTATGCGTAGGGATTCGTAGATTGCCATCATGATTTCAATGGTATACCGTGCTTGTTCGCCTCTACCCCTGTGTGTTGGTATTTTGCCTTCAATCCATTCGATTAGTTCTTGAAACTGGTTCTTTGGTTCTGGGGGAGGTTTTATCGTTTGCCATCCTTTAGCGTCATTGTTTTGAAGTAGGACTGTTCCATTTTCACCGTTTCGGATTTGTCCTTCTGTTCCTGCTATAGTTGGGTGGGGAACGGATGGGTCAGGTAAATCCCCTTCATAGATAGCCCGCGCGCCCCCTTCGAAGCAGACGAATCCCATACAGAGGTCTTCACAGATGGTGCGGCGTTCCCACCGATCTGTTGTTCGTGATGTTTGTCCGATTACCCAAAGAGTTTCAGGGTCGGAGAGGATGAAACGCCATCCATCAATTGCGTGCGTGCCGGTGTTGAGTAGTCCCGCATGCGGTTTTGCACGATGGTGGAGTGTTGTCGGTTTTCCGATTGCCCCTGCAGCGACAAGCCTACGGATTTCTATGTTTACTGGACTATATCTGCGTTGATGTCCAATAACAAGTTTGACATTGTTCTGTTCGCAAGCATTGAGCATATCGTCAGCTTGTCCGAGAGAAGCTGCCATGGGTTTTTCACCGAGGATACCCTTAAGACCGGCATTTGCGGCAGCGACTGTGGCTTCTGCACGTGGTCCTTGCCATGTTGTGATACTGACGATGTCCAAATCTTCTTTTGCTAACATATCATGAACATCTGTATAAACTGCGGGAATATTGAATTCATCAGCTAATCGTTTTGCGGATTCTTCATAGATGTCCATTGCTGCGACGACATCAACATTTGGTTGTTTTTGCCAGTTTCTTGAATGTGACCTTCCCGTACCACCGCAGCCAATGATTCCGACACGATATGATTTATCGGTTGCCATAATCTTGAATTCCTTTGCTTTTGGTTGGATATTTCAGAATTATTATTACGATAACCCCATTGCTTGTAAGTTTTTGAGACTGATACCCAGACTTTCAAATGGATCTCGTTCATAACATGAATCTTGTTCAATTATGTACCATTCCACTTCTGCGTATTCACAAGCTTCTATTATAGCTGTCCAATTTAGGTTGCCTTCACCGACTTCTGCGTATCTTTGTGAGTTGCCTTTGACTGCCATATCTTTTAGATGTACGATATGTGCGCGTCCTTTTAGTTTGCGGATCCAGTCTGCGGGATCACCGCCACCATGTTGAATCCAATAGGTATCAATTTCACTGTTGAAATACTTTGGATCGCTTTCCTCATATAAAATCTGTAGTCCGGTGCGATCCCCAAAGCGTTCCAGTTCAAAACTGTGGTTGTGATAGGAGAAGGTTAATCCGCCTTCAGCGAGGCGTTCACCGACTTCAGAAGCTTCATTTGCAAACTTTGCGTATCCTTCTTCAGTGCGATATTCACCGGGAAGACCACCGATTGCTGCATGTTTACATCCCCACAATTGATGTTCATCTATGACTGCCTGTGGTTCGTCTTTCATGCGTGCATAACTGGAGTGTGTAGCACAGATCGTGATACATTCATTGTCAATAATGTTTTTGAGTGCTTTCGGTTCAATCGGACCGAGGGCAGAACATTGAACGGCATCATAGCCGAGTTGTTTAACCTTTTTCATTGTTTCAGCGATTTCCGATTCAGTTTTTGTAAATTGTCTAAGTGTATAGAGTTGAGCGGCGAGTTGTGTTGCCATTATTTCTCCTTAGATAAAAGATGATTGTATTGTGATAGTATACAAATAAAGACAGTTGATGTCAATACGATATTTTTCGTAAAATCTGAAATTATCTTTTCCTGCTGTAGCGTCCATTTTCAGTATGCGCAAATACGAGTTAAACTAAAAGCTTGTGTTACTATGTAGCAACTCGGTTTACTTTAACAATACCTTCGCCAATTATAGACATTCTTCCAGATTGTGCGGTCAGTTGTAGCACATTCTGCCAGATTGTGCGGTCAGTTGTAGCACATTCTTCCAGATTGTGCGTGTAGTTGTAGCACATTCTTCCAGATTGTGCGTGTAGTTGTAGCACATTCTTCCAGATTGTGCAAATAAATTATTCTGTCAGATTCTATCGTCAAATTAGACGCTATGATAATTAAAAATACTTCAACGAAAACCTGAAGTTATTTTTATTTATGTAATCCTAACAATATCACAGAGCAATGGTAGATCAACACTATATACTCATTCAACTGAAGCACTCAAAAATGGCGAAGGTATTGCTTTAAGAAACCTATGTATGAATGTGTGTTTAATTGGCAATTGAATACTTCTTACATACTGCGGGATATTGAGTTTACCCCATTTTACCCGTTTTATGAGAAAATCGCGTCTGGGAAATCAACGGTATGAATGCCTTATGATGATTAATTTATTAATTCGGAAATAAATTTTTCTCACACAGCATGCGGAGAATGACTAAATGGCATTCCCCGGGTTGCTCCTAAGGGGGTTTTCATTTTGAATTATTCAATCATTAGGAAAACTGAATAACCCTAGTCATACTACAAAACCTGTTGACAAATTCTAACATTATTTGTAGAATAAATTATTCACAAATAGGGTTTTACAGAATGTTTTATGTAGAGAGAAAGGAGGAGGATATGGCAAACTCAGACTATAGAATAGGGTTTGTGGGTGTAGGTAGGATGGGTGCAAACATTGCTCGACACCTAAATGACGAAGGTTTTACAGTTGTCGCTGTTTACGATGTCGCGAGTGATAGAGCAAAGGAATTGGCAACAGAACTTGAGGCGACAGCAGCAGATAAATTAGTACTGGTTACTGAACTTGCAGATTACATTATCACTGTTGTAACGGATGACGATGCAATGCGTAAGATTTATTCGGAAAGTGCGGATGACAGTTTATTAAAAGGTGCATCTGGTAAAGTGTTTATCAACTGTGCAACAATTAGTCCACAAGTACATGTTGATATTGAAGACCTTGCTGTTAAACATGGTGCGGAAAGTCTTGAAGGCTGTATGGCAAGCAGCATCACGCAAGCGCTGGAAGGGACACTTTACCTTATGTGTGGTGGCAAAAAAGCGACTTTTGACAAAGTTCACGATATATTAGACTCAATGAGTGTTTCTTTAAGCTATATTGGCGAAGCAGGTAAGGCAGCCAAAGTAAAAGCGTTGGTAAATATGGTGATGAATATTAACACTGCTGGATTAGCCGAAGGTTTAGGATTGGGAGCTGCATTGGGATTGGATCTGGAGATGTTGCAAGAAGTTTTTGCTCAAACCGGTGCGAATTCTCGCGTATTAGAGACGGATGGTGAAGATATGCAAATACGAGATCACGAATGCTATTTTTCGGCAGCACACGCATCAAAGGATTCTGGTATCGCGCTTGACCTTGCAAATGATCAGGGAATTAGTCTACCACTTGCACAAGCTACAAAAGACCAATATGACCGTATGATTGAACTTGGTTTAGGGGATTTAGATAAGTCCGGTGTTGCAGAACTGACTTTCCCAGGACGTGGCAAGAACAAATAACTCCTTTTTGCAATGGGAACTGATGTGATTCTTACTTTGAAGAGTCGCGAAAGAACACGATGAATGTCAAAAAAAACAGTAAATAAATCCATCAAAGGAGTGATACTTGCGGGGGGATTAGGTACTCGTTTGTACCCTCTCACAAAGGTTACAAGCAAACATCTTCTGCCTGTAGGCAATGAACCGATGATTTTCCACACAATCAAGCAGCTTGTGGATGCGGGAATCAGGGATATTCTTATTGTAACTAACCCAGAATATGTCTCGGATTTTGTGAAGGCACTTGGTAGTGGAAATGACTTTGACTGTGATTTTACATATCGGGTGCAAGAAGAAGCGAAAGGTATTGCACATGCGCTTGCCTTAGCAGAAGGATTCGCAGCCGGTGGTCGCACCGTTGTCTTATTGGCAGACAATATTTTTCAGGAGTCCATCAAACATGTTGTTTCCGATTTTCACAAACAACAGTCTGGTGCGCGCGTCCTTTTAAAACAGGTTGATGACCCTGAACGATTCGGAGTAGCAGCATTAGATGAAAACCGAATTGTATCTATTGAAGAGAAACCGCAGCAACCTAAGAGTAATTATGCGGTCGTAGGTGTTTACCTATATGATTGTACCGTTTTTGAGATAATTAAGACTATCCACCCATCACCTCGCGGAGAGTATGAAATAACTGCTGTCAACAATGTGTATCTTGATCGTGGTAAGCTTGAATACAGCATTTTACAAGGGGATTGGGTTGATGCTGGCACTTTTGACTCACTCACTAAAGCACACCAAATGATTCTAAATCGGAAGGAGTAGCATTGAACGCTACAGAGCAACCTTATGTGTCCATAGTTGTACCAGTCTACAACGAGGAGGAGAATGTCCGCCCGCTCTATGAGAAAATACGGGATGTTTGTGATAGTATTGGAAAGACCTACGAAGTGCTGTTTGTTGATGATGGGAGTCAAGATAAGACTTTTGAAGTCCTTACAGAAATGCGAGAGACATCCACCAATTTGTCTGTAATACGTTTTCAAGAGAACGCTGGACAGACAGCTGCGATGGCAGCAGGATTTAAGTTTTCGCGTGGTGAACGGATTATTAGTATGGATGGTGATTTACAGAATGACCCTGCTGATATCCCTCATTTACTTGACAAACTTGAGGAAGATTACGATTTGGTATGTGGTTGGCGGAAAGAACGTCAAGATAAGTTTTGGTCGCGTCGTGTGCCTTCAGTCGTAGCAAATTGGATAATTGGTAAGGTGACAGGCGTTACAATCCATGATAACGGTTGTTCATTAAAAGCCTATCGTTCAGAAGTAATCAAGCAGGTTCCGCTTTATGGTGAGATGCATCGGTTTATTCCTGCGATGACGACTGTGGTCGGTGCACGTATTGCAGAAATTGTTGTCCAACATCACCCACGTATTTTTGGTACAAGTAAATATGGTCTTGGTAGAATTTGGCGAGTCATCCTTGATATCCTTGCATTTAAACTGATACTGACAATTTTTGCAAGCAGATCGAATTCGGATAGTATCACTTCTACAGATCAGACATATCGCAACAGAATGAATCCAAAGTTAAATGTTTACCGCATTACTGCTTTTTCAAGTCTTCTTTTTATTCTCATAGGTTCACTTTTGATCAATGTTTCAAGCATTGCTGCATTGAGTTGTATTGGTTTAGGTATATCGTTCATTTTCATTGGTTTGATGACTGGTTTCACACTTACTATAGCGCAGCGGGATACTGTGGAATTAAGTGCGCTTGCGCGATTTTTTGTTTTTCGTTGTGCAAAAAGACCTGTACGTTGTTTTGGTCCCTTTGGTGCCTTACTATTAATTATTGGATTTATTCTGATATTCGGTTTTTTGGATATTGGTATTATCCTCATGTGTTTAGGGACTCTGATATTCTATTTTGGTCTATTTGGGGAAACGATTGTGTATGCTAATGCGAAGCGGGTAATAGATTATAAAGTAGAGATTTTTTTGGATGCGAAAAGAGATGTCAAACGTGTTGAATAACAATATTGAAAACTGGCGAACCGAGTTTCCAGTTACAGAATCTTTCATTTATATGAACCACGCAGGAGTTGCCCCGTTGTCTAATAGAGTTAGGGATGCGATGGTTGCATTTGTAAATGATGCTACTGTCAACGGCGCAGTTCATGTGGACACTTGGGTGGAGATGGCTGAGTTGTGTCGTTCTAATGCGGCGCAACTTATCAACGCAGATGCAACAGAGGTTGCGTTTATGAAAAACACTACACAGGGGATTCTCATCGCTGCGAATGGAATAGATTGGAACGAAGGTGATAATGTAGTAACAACCTCGGTGGAGTTTCCAGCAAATGTATATCCATGGTGGAGTTTGAAGGCACGGTATGGTGTTGAAACTCGGATGGTACCTGAACGAGAAGGTCTTATCCTAATTGAGGATCTTGCTGCTGCTATAGACGAAAAAACACGAGTTGTTACAATTAGTCATGTAGAATTTGCATCCGGTTTCAGAAATAACATCAAGGAAATAGGTAAGATATGTCGTGAGCGAGATATCTGGTTTGTCGTAGATGCTATTCAGAGTCTCGGTGCTATTGAAGTGGATGTAAAATCAAGTTATGTTGACATACTTGCAGCAGATGGGCATAAGTGGTTGTTGGCGCCAGAAGGTGCAGCGATTTTCTATTGTGATAAAGAGAAACTGGAGCGATTGATTAATACCAATATCGGTTGGGCAAGTGTTGTGAATCCGCGTGATTTTCTGAACTACGATCTTACACAAAAACCTGATGCAACACGTTTTGAAGAAGGTTCATACAACAGTGTCGGGTTGTATGGACTAAATGCAGCGATTAGTTTATTGATTGAAGTTGGTATATCACAAATTGAGACACAAATCCTTCATCTTACATCACAATTAATTGATGGGTTGTTGTCAAAAGGTTATCAGGTGAATACACCACTTGAACATTCTGAACGCGCAGGGATTGTGGTATTTGAAAGTAATCAGTACACACCGGTAGAACTATTTGAGATGTTGCACAAACATAATATTATTACTGCAGAACGTGGAAGTGGCGTTAGAGTATCGCCGCATTTTTATAACGCTGAATCAGAAATAGCTCAACTCTTGGATGTCTTACCTGCCACATAAAAGATGTCAATACATAGTTTAACGACTTGCGCTAGTGTTGAGTCAACATACTATTGTAGGTTGAGATTAGGAGATTGGTCCTATAGAAGTCTTGTGTATTGTTTGTATTGTAGGAGGGAACTCCGATTCCCGACTTCTTTTTAGACCCATCAATAAACACGTGACTAAGCACTGTTGTTGAGTCAACATACTCTTGTAGGTCGAGATTCGGAGATCGCTCCTACAGAAGTCTTGTGTATTGTTTGTATTGTAGGAGGGAACTCCGATTCCCGACTTCTTTTTAGACCCATCAATAAACACGTGACTAAGCACTGTTGTTGAGTCAACATACTCTTGTAGGTCGAGATTCGGAGATCGCTCCTACAGAAGTCTTGTGTATTGTTTGTATTGTAGGAGGGAACTCCGATTCCCGATTACTTTTTAGACCCATCAATAAACACGTGACTAAGCACTGTTGTTGAGTCAACATACTCTTGTAGGTCGAGATTCGGAGATCGCTCCTACAGAAGTCTTGTGTATTGTTTGTATTGTAGGAGGGAACTCCGATTCCCGACTTCTTTTTAGACCCATCAATAAACACGTGACTAAGCACTGTTGTTGAGTCAACATACTCTTGTAGGTCGAGATTCGGAGATCGCTCCTACAGAAGTCTTGTGTATTGTTTGTATTGTAGGAGGGAACTCCGATTCCCGACTACATTTTAGACCCATCAATAAACACGTGACTAAGCACTGTTGTTGAGTCAACATACTCTTGTAGGTCGAGATTCGGAGATCGCTCCTACAGAAGTCTTGTGTATTGTTTGTATTGTAGGAGGGAACTCCGATTCCCGACTACATTTTAGACCCATCAATAAACACGTGACTAAGCACTGTTGTTGAGTCAACATACTCTTGTAGGTCGAGATTCGGAGATCGCTCCTACAGAAGTCTTGTGTATTGTTTGTATTGTAGGAGGGAACTCCGATTCCCGACTTCTTTTTAGACCCATCAATAAACACGTGACTAAGCACTAGTTAACTTGTTGTATTCACAAGTTTTGGGCTTTGTATTATAAACATATCGTCCCTAATGTAGATTAATAAATAAATTAGGTAATTTGATCTAACCCACAGCTGTAGCCGTGCTTTGTAAACCCGCCTACAGGGTTTGGTGAAAATTAGAATTATAGTGAAATATACAATTAAGTTTACACTTTTTCTGTAGGAGCGATCTCCGAATCGCGACTGAACGTCTTGATAGTCGGGAATCGGAGTTCCCTCCTACACCTGAAAGTGTAATAATAATTCTAAAATCTACTATAAGTAAAATCGGGCATTGTCCGCTCAAAGAGATGTCACGTGATAATGATTCTTGGTTATCGTTAGAAAATGAACGTCTCTATGGAAATTAAACGACATAGACAATTAACTTAGCAGGACTTACGCAAAAACGGTAGGCGGTGAATGCCTAAATGGCATTCATACCGTTGATTTGGTGCTTTGTAAGCGCGCTGGTAACCCATAAAAATGTTGATAATTACATCATTTTCATCTTATTTCTTGATTAAATCAAGAAAACTGCGTAAGTCCTGCTTAGACTATAAGGTGTAATCATAAAGTGAGAGAAAACTATGCCAAATCCGACAACAAATGCTGACAATTTACCTCCGATTCCCCTCACAGAGGAACAACGGTTTCTTTTTGATACCCGTGGTTGGCTTCTGTTTCCAGGTATATTGAGAGAATCGGAAATCAAAGAGATGCGTGATTTCTGTTATCAACTAAAACATGATTCACAATCAATTCCTGAACATCATCGTTCATCAGTTGGTGGTCCATTAGAATCGCTTACTGACCATCCAGTTGTACTCGGATATATGAACGAGTTCTTGACTTCTGGATATGCTAACGACAACTGTTACGGTTTTCGATTAGAAGGTACATTCCTTACTATTCGCGGGAACGGACATGACAATTTTCGGCCGCATGGTGGGAGAGGAATGTTAAATTTTCCTGGTAACTCGCACACATATCATCTACATCACGACAGAGCGCACAGTGGTTTGACACGTGTTGTGTGGGAACTCAATCCTGTGAAAAAAGGTGGTGGTGGCACGATGTTCCTGACAGGCAGCCACAAAGGTGCTTTTCCTGCACCAAAGTCAACTGCAGACCGAAATTCACATTTGTGGGAGGACTATAGTTGTCCCGCTGGTTCTATGCTGGTTTTCACTGAGGCAATTACCCATACGGGTGCAAGATGGACAGATGAAGAAAATGACCGTGTGTCTATCTTTAACTGCTATAACACAGTTGGCAACAAATGGCACAGATGGGAACCGCACCCAAAACATGTTGAAGAGATGCCGTTTAAACGAAAGACACTTTTCCGTCCTGTTTATTGTCAGGACAATGTGCCGAATTTAGATGCAGTTTAGTATATAACGAGTTGTGCTAAATAACTATATGTTAATCATTGTTTCACATAAGCATGACGTTTTGCAGGTGTCCTTCATAGTTTGAAACGATCTTCAGTCCCGTAGGTACGATATGTTTATAGAAAAACGTCATAGTACATCCTCTTTAGTACCGTAGGGACGATATGTGTGCATGATAAACCTAATATATGTAAAAACTTTGAAAACAATGGGTTAACGGCACAAGTCGTTATACAGTACTATCATGATTTTTTTGTAATGAGGATTTGATTCTATGAAAATTACAAATGTCAATTCGTTTGTTTCATCATCAGGACATTTTTTTGTAAAAGTAGAAACAGATGCTGGTATATACGGAGTCGGTGAAGGCGGGTTGAGGCGGCGTGGCACCGCCTTAGCAGAAGTTGTGCAATCTTTTGAACCTACCCTCATCGGGGCTGATCCATTTCAGACTGAGCATCTGTGGCAAGTCATGTTTCGAGGAGGTTTTTTCCCTGGCGGTGTTGTTCAATCTGCTGCTCTTAGTGCAGTTGATATTGCCCTATGGGACATCAAAGGAAAAGCGCTGAACATTCCTGTCTACGAACTTTTAGGTGGACGTACGCGGGACAAGGTTGTTTGTTATCCACACAATGGCGGTGGTTCTACTGAAGCCCTCGTTGAAAGTTGCCGTAAAACGTATGAAGCTGGATGGAGATTTGCACGATGGGGTTTGGCAGATGGTGCAGGTACTGGTACATTTGAACCGAAACGTGCTATTAAGTACGGTATTCAGCAGGTTGAAGCAGTGCGAAACGCATTAGGTGATGAGATAAACATTCTTGTTGATGTACATACACGTCTTGACCCCGCAGACAGTCTTGAGTTTTGCAAAAAAGTTGAACCCTACAATCCGTTTTTTATTGAAGATCCGCTCCGTAGCGAAAATCCTGCAAGTCTCAGAAGGTTACGTCAACAGACATCTGTACCAATTGCTGTTGGTGAACAATTTGATAGTAAATGGAGTTTCCGTGAAGTGATTGAAGAAGACTTATTGGATTATTGCCGCGTTGACCTATGTATTGCCGGTGGATTGACTGAAGCACGCAAGATTGCGGGTTGGTGCGAAACACATTACATCTATCTTGCACCTCATAACCCACTTGGTCCGGTATCCACCGCAGCGTGTTTGCATCTCTGTTTAGCATCATCGCTTGTTGGTGTACAAGAACTGCCGCGCGCACCGATGTCTTCACTTACAGATGTTTTTCCAGTTCAAGTACCATTTGAATCAGGTTATCTCTTACCCCCAAAATCTCCTGGTCTCGGTATTGAATTCAACGAGGAAGCACTTTTTAACGTAACAAAACCTGAGTTTTCACCGCCTGTTGGTTATGAACGTGATGATGGTTCTTATACGAATTGGTAAAGAATTTAAAATGTGCTGAAATTTCTCACGATGTTTTTTCAATTACTTCTCTACTCAAATCAGGGTTATTCAGTTTTAGATATGTTAGCTGAAACCTGAGAAAATCGTGACCAGCAAATCAAGAAATCAACGGTATGAATGCCTTTTGGAATTCCCCGGTAGAGGCATTCTATTGTCTCAATACATCTATGTAGGAGGGTATGTAACCCCGATTTGTTATGCGATTACTCTGAAATCGAGGAATCATACCCCTCCCACAATAGTCCATTTCGGACAATTGAATACCTCTGTATTCCACGGGGACCCGCCCCTACGATTTAGGTTAATTTGGTATAAGTCCTGTTAGTATATTTTTTTAAACCTTTTAACCAAAAACCCTTCTCTATATAATAAAACTGGCTCAGGAATTTGATTATGCACAACGATTTTCTTGTTTTCAGTGACCTAACAGATGCAGAATTAATTCGGCTTGTTCAAAATAAGAATGAGAAAGCTTTTGCAGAACTCATGTCCCGTTGGACACCATGGATTAGGGGTGTCATTGTAACGAATTCACGACAACGTCGAGACGTTGAAGAGATTCACACTGACATCTGGGTGGCAGTGTGGCAAAACATCAGAGAACTCAGAAAAATAGATAGTTTCAGTGCTTGGTTGCATCGTATTGCCTACAACGCTTGCAAGCGATACTACACATTAGCACGGCAATCCCGGACTGAAATACCACATCAAGAGTCTGTGATAATTGAAAACATTGACCAATATGCTGCAGCGCGGTATAGAGAAGCACAATTGATTACTGATGTAAAAGAAGTTATACATTACCTTCCAGAGAAGGTGCGTTCTGTAGCGGAATTATTTTATTTAGAATCGTGGAGTATCAAAGAAATCTCTGAGGAGTTTAATCTTGCTATTGGTACAGTTAAAACAAAATTAAGAGAGATTCGAAAACTCCTGCGTGCGGAATTTGATGCAGAACCGATAAGAGGAGCAGTAATGCATACAAAATATGTTGAATCACATAGTCCGATTCAGATTGAGACTGATAAGGTAGAACCAAGTCGAATACCTGCAGTGTTTAATGTTGTTTCAAGCGATTCAACAGGTAATACCTGGGCACTACCAGAGGGCGCAATTGTGAGGTTTGGTAAAGGAAACATGGGGGATGTTAAGCTATTACCAAATAGCAATTATTTTGCTGTGGGAACAACGATTGGAATATGGTGGTATGATGTTTCTTCTATGTTGCCTATTTCGTTGTGGAAACCCTATATAGGTAATATTAGTTCCTTTGATTTCTCTCATGATGGTAAGTGGATTATCATTGACACGTTAGACGATATTATTATGGTATTGGATGTGCAGAGTGGTGAGAGAGTCATGCAAATTAAGGATCAAGACGGTTTTGGGGGTATTGCATGCTCAACAAATGGAAAATGGGTTGCAACAGCTGGTGGGGATGGTGTTATAAAGGTTTTGGATGTTCATGAAGGAAAATGTATCGCGCAAATGGATCGCGGAAAGCACGAATGGAAATCAAATGATGTTAGGCAACTTGAGTTTTCACCAGATGGAGAATTACTTGCTGCTACAGTAGACAACCCAGAATGTTTTTCAGATGATGAACAACTCCTGAATCCTGATGCAGAAGGAACACAGACTTATGTGTGGAAACCTGAAACTGGAGAACCGATCATCAAATTCGCTGGTAGAGACTATATGTTTTCTTCAGATAGTCATTTGTTAGCGGCAGCATCAATGGATGAGAGCAGGTTAGATGAAAAACGCGTTGACCGGAGTGTTTCGGTGTGGGATGTAACAACCCGTGAACGCATAGCACACTTTACTGGTCATGACGATTGGATAGATGCTGTTACCATTTCACCTTGTAACCAATTTGTTGCATCCAGTTCAAGGGATGGCACATTACGGGTCTGGAATCTTGAAAATGAATCACAGATAATGGAATATCCAAACTTTGAATATCCATTCTACACAAGAGATGGTAAGTTATTTTCATTCATCTATGTTTACTCTTCCAAAATGATTGAGGTCTGGGATGTAGAAAAAAGAGAACAAATGCTGGAGATAGAAGTTGGAATTGGTGGTTATGATTTCGCTAAATCCTTAGCCATTACAAAGGTTATTGATTTATTAAATGAGCATGAAAAATCACCATCAACCATATCATCTGGTAGTAAGCTTCCACAATATAAAATACAAAGTGAACCTGATTTTCCGAATCCCAGTCCATTGATAAATTGGGTTGATGACCAGACACTTACATGTAGCAGAATGGGTTATAGCATTCAACTATGGGATGTTAAACAAAAGTGTCAAAGTAATAGATTATTAGCTGATAAATGGATATATCATTACACGATTCTAAATTCTGGAAATATACTTGCCTTAGAAATAGATGGTAATGCAACGGTGTGGGATAGTAACAAAACCCAAAAATCTGTCATAAGGTTTTCATTGCCATCTGATTGGACCAGTGAAAAGATATTTGACCCAAACGGGAATTATCTTGCAGCTGGAAGAAAAGATGGTAATATATATGTGTGGAATCTCAAACAATCTTCCCAGTCTATTTTATCGACAGGACATTCAGACGAAATCAACTCATTAGCATTTTCTGCTGATGGATGTAGATTAGTGAGTAGTGCATGTGATAAATCGGTGAGGGTATTTGATCTGCTGTTAGGTGAGGAGATTGCAATTTTACCTATGAACACTCCATGTTCACCTTTAGCATTAGCGTATTCTCCGTGTGGTAAATTGATTGCTGGAGAATTGGATCAGGAAATCCGTTTGTGGTGTGCTAAGGAATTCACAACGAAACTCACAATAACCCAAGGTAAAGTTTACCGACGTACATTTCCACTCGTATTTTCACCTTGTGGAAAGTATCTCGCAGGAGCAACTTGGTGGCAGGCGGGTAGGGAGAATCTGACAATTCGGATATGGGAAGTTTCTACAGGTGAACAAATTCATTCATTGCAGGGACATAATTCATTTGTGCGATCGCTTGCCTTTTCACCGAATGGCTCAATGTTAGCGAGTGGTTGTTCCAATGGCACAATCTTGGTGTGGGATCTGAATCCTTATCTATAGGATATATGGAGTTTTTTGATAAAAATTAGACAATCACTCAATCGGGGTTGGAAATCCCTCCAACAATAGGTTCGTCTGTAGTATTGATGCCTATGAGTTTAGGAAATACCTGCTATAAACTCATCAACTCAGAAGAATAGGTCAACATATTCCGGTATTCGCTATAAACGTGTTCTTATGCCAAATTAATCTGATTTGTATTGATTTTAATGTGTAGAACACGGGCGGGGACCAAATCAAGTAATCAACGGTATGAATACCTTATGGTATTCCCGGGGTATGAATCATGGAACATGCCACACGTGCATACTTCTTCAGGCATTCCTCGCCTAACGTTGAGTGCATAAGACCTGTATAATATGTATTGTTAAGAAATAATAATTAAACCTGATCCTACCTTGTTCAATTCCTAATCTATGTGTTTACCGTGTTTCAGAAATCGCGTATATCTATTAGAATAACCTAAGTTGCTACCAATGTAGCACAATCTGTTAGATTGTGCTACAATAACTTGTGAAAAGGACATCAGAGAACACAAACTGACAGTTTGTGCTACAATAACTTGTGAAAAGGACATTATCCTAAGAATAAACGGAATCTGCAGGTCTATAATCCTATTGGTAGCAACTTGCGTTAGAATAGTTGGATTACTTTACATACATATTCAAATTATGTCCTCAATGCAACCTTCAATAATAGTAAACGCGTCATGTTTAATTGGAACAACTATTCATGAGTATTTTGATGGAAAACAATGATATTGAACTCATCCAGAATATATTATCAGGTGATGAATCTGCTTTCAGTAAGTTGGTAAAAAAATACTTCAAAAGAGCGTTCATGCATTTGTATGGCGGAAAATTGGGGATTATCACATCGCAGAGGAAATCACGCAAGATACCTTCCTGCAGGCATACAAAAAATTGCACACCCTAAAGGACCATAATTTATTTGCTGGATGGTTGTATGTCATTGCGAATCGTCGTTGTATTGCATGGTTGCGTAAGAAAAGACTGGTGTTGCAATCGTTGGATTCAACAAGTGAAGAAATACTGGAAAAAACCGCTTATGCCTACTATGTATCAGAACAACGTGAATTTGCATCCGCTGAACGTCGTCGTGAAATTGTTGATAGTCTTCTGGAAAAGTTGCCAGATACTCAACGCACAACGATGATCCTCCACTATCTCGGAGAAATGTCTTGTCAAGCAATCAGCAAATTATTGGGTGTTTCTTTGAACACGGTAAAAAGCAGGCTTAACCGAGCACGAAATCTATTAAGACTGGAAGAACCCATACTTCAAGAGGCACCTAACCAACTACAGGGAGACATTCTTATGGAAAACCAAACGGCATCAAATCCTGTACCATTAAGATCATTTGAAGGTGATGTTACAACTTGGGAACTCCCTGAAGGTGCGCTTGCGCGATTGGGTCGTGGCAGTGAACCGAAAATGGCGTTCTCACCTGATGGGAACTATCTTGCTATTGGTACCGGCATAGGGCTCTGGCTATATGATGTTGCTACACTTTCACCTGTAGCATTTTGGGAGGTAGAACAAGGTGTAGTCGCATCTGTAGCCTTTTCTCCTAACGGCAAATGGATAGCAGTTAACAAATCAGGTGGAAACATTAAGATTTTGGATGTCCAAAATGGTACGTGTGTGACACAGATGAAATCAGAGACCTTCTTAGAAGGAATGGTCTTTTCCCACGATAACCGTTATCTCGCTGTGGCTTATTGGAGTACTTCTGGTGTTGAAGTTTGGCATGCGGAAACCGGTAAACCGTTTGCAAAATTGACTGCAGACATTGAAAGAGGTGGTATTTACCGTCCTATTTGTTTCTCACCTGATACTCGACTGATAGCCTCTACGTGCAGCTCAGGAACAACTGAAGATGCGGAATCTATAGTATTGTGGAACTTAGCAAGCGGTGAACAAATTGCATATCTCTCAGCGCACACCTATTTGGTAACGTCTCTCTGCTTTTCACCGTGCGGGAAGTTCCTCGCCTCCGGTGGTGAAGATGGTACTGTGTACGTTTGGGACGTTAGGACATGGCAACAGGTGCAATGTTATACTGAATATGGTGCAGTATATCGTATTATTCCTTCTTGGACACCCGATGGCATTCTCCGCGCAGCAATTGTCCATTATGATGTGACTGGACCAACAACTATCTCAGTCCGTGACCTTGAAAATGATGAGCAGCTTTACACGGATCAAGTTTGGGGCAATACCATAGATTTTTCCTACATTGGTGATTGGGGTAACACGGTAGAATTTTCAAACGGTTCACAACTTGCGTATGAAGGCAGACATGAATTTATCAACATTAGTACTCTTGAAAATCCTGTCAAACGTCAATTCACGCATTCGCCTATTTCATTTCCAACCTCAATGGTATTCTCAAATGACGGTAAGACGTTAGCCGTTCAGCATCATCAAGAGGGTGTTGTTTTATGGGATATTGAAAGTAAACGTTCACGTTCTGCAATTAAAGAGACATCTTCAGGTAAAAACCAGTTTGTATATAAGACTAATGATGGTAAACTCTATGCTGCAAGTATCAAAGTTGACACAGTTACGCTTTGGCAAGCTGATGGTGATGGGACCCCTTTTATTGAAGCATCTGGACGCTTATACTGGGGCGCGTTTCCTGCATTATCACCAACAGGTACACTATTCGCCTATGCTGATGAAGATGGTAACATACATGTTTGGGATGTGAATAGTGGAAAAAAACTATATGAATTAACACATCCCCTTGAACCGAGTGATAACAACGTTGACGATGACGAAGATGATGGTGACTTTGTTTATGAGTTGGAATTCAGTCATGATGGAAAATTACTCGTAAGTGTTTCAAATGCAAGAAATGTCAGAGTGTGGGACATGGAACTTGGACAAGAAATAGAATTGTTACCAGATGGTAGAGTTACGGGATTTCGGTTTTGTGAGTGTGGACAGCACCTTGTTTGCTTTAGCGATGAAGTTATTCCATATTGGGATGTCTTTAACCGAGAATTCTGTGAGGATGATACATGCCTATATGAATCGAAACAGATTGAAATTGAATCGAGGTTGTCACTACCCAAAGAGTATGAATATATTGAAAAACCGGTATTTACTACATGTGGACAGTACATTGCATTTATAACATCGTGGAACAAGGTTTCAAAGAGTTTTCCAATCTGTCTGTTTGAAGTGGAGAGTGGTAATCATCTTATCACCTTTAGGGGACACAGCACAGAGTTGAATGCACTTGTTCTTTCTCCAGACAACAAGCTTTTGGCCAGTGCGAGTCATGATGGTACTGTCCTGCTTTGGGATTTCGCTCCTTATCTGTGATCGTCAAAAATCATAAAGATATGACTTTTTTAAACCTTTTACCCCAAAACCCTCCTCTATACAATAAAACTGGCTCAGGAATTTGTTTATGTACAACGATTTTCTTGTTTTCAGTGACCTAACAGATGAAGAATTAATTCGGCTTGTTCAAAACAGGAATGAGAAAGCTTTTGTCGAGCTGATGTCCCGTTGGACACCACGAATTAGGGGTGTCATTGTAGCGAATTCACGACAACGTCGAGACGCTGAAGAGATTCACACTGACATCTGGGTAGCTGTATGGCAAAACATCAGAGAACTCAGAAATGTAGATAGTTTCGGTGCCTGGTTGCATCGTATTGCCTACAACGCTTGCAAGCGATACTACACTGTGGCAAGACAATCACGCAGTGAAGTTCCATATCAACATTCTGTGATTGTTGAAAACATTGACCTATATGCTGCAGCGCGATATAGAGAAGCACAATTGATTGCTGATGTAAAAGAAGCTGTTCATAACTTACCAGAAAAGGTGCGTTCTGTAGCGGAATTGTTTTATTTAGATTCGTGGAGTATTAAAGAAATATCGGAGGAATTTGATTTTGCTATTGGTACAGTTAAAACGAAATTAAGAGAGATACGAAAACTCCTGCGTGAGGAATTTAATGCAGAACCGATAAGAGGAGACGTTATGTCTTCAAAAAATGTTGAATCACACAGTCCAATTCAGCTTGAGACAAATAAAACCAAACCAAGCCAAATGCCCGCACAGCTGAATGTTGTTGCGAACGATCCTACAGGGAATACCTGGGCACTACCAGAGGGCGCAATTGTGAGGTTTGGTAAAGGGAACGACGAAGATCTTAAGCTTTCACCTGATGGAAAGTTTATTGCTGTCGGGACTCGGTTAGGGCTATGGTGGTATGATGTTTCCTCAATATCACCTATTTCGTTATGGGAACTGGGTAAAGGCTCCGCCAGTTCCATTGATTTTTCACCAGATGGCAAATGGATCGTCATATATACAGGGAACAAAACCCTCAAGGTAATGGATATAAAAAGCGGAGAGTGCGTCATGCAGATTGATTATCATGATGCCTATAACGATCTTGTATGTTCATCAAATGGAAAATGGGTGGCGACAGCATCTATGAAAGGCATTGTAAAGGTGTTGGATATCCAAACTGGTGAGTGCATCGCACAGATGGATCGTGGAGAACACATACGGCAATCAAACGATATTACCAACCTTCAATTTTCCCCGGATGGTAAATTGCTTGCCGCGCATGCTGGGAACCCCAAACTTTATTCAAACAACGACGAACTCTTGAATCCTGATACAGAGGGACCTCAAATTTATATTTGGTGCCCTCAAACGGGTAAGATGATACTCAAGTTTGCAGGACAAGAATTTACCTTCTCTTCAGACAGTCGCTTGTTAGCGGTTACATGTCCTGACGAAACCTTGAACGAAGACGAAAGCGTTGACCGTTGGGTTTCAGTATGGGATGTAACATCAAGGGAACTCCTCACACAATTTACAGGACATGACGATTGGATAGATGCAGTCGCTTTTTCACCTTGTGGACAACTCGTTGCATCAAGTGATGGGGTCCTACGGTTATGGGATATTGCAACAAGTTCAGAAGTAAAGTTTTTTCCGGACTTTCCGGACTTTAACAATTATTTTTTCGCAGAGGATGGAGAACTGTTTGCAGTAATAATTCCTAATTCACCTAATTTGTCTATTGAAATATGGAATGTAGAGCATCGTGAAAAGATATTTGAGATATCTGATATTGATGGTTTGGCATATTCTTTTGCCCGGGTCTATATAGAACACGTGGTTAAAACAGCATCCTACAAACAGACAGATGCCCAAATACCGGCGTTCTCAAGAATGCAAGAACCTCAGTTCCCCCCGTGGATCGTGCTGCAGATAAATTGGTTAGATGACCAGATACTTGTGAGCAATGATGTCAAAGGAATAGTGTTGTGGGATGTCGACAAGAAATGTTACCGAGATACAGTGTCCATAGATGGCTGGCTGGATGCTATCACCGTTCTACCCTCTGGTAAAATGCTGGTTTCTTATTTTCCTGATGAGGATAGCATGTGTGTTGCCAGCATACCTGATCAACTAATTGCTGAGTTCACTTTTCCTGATGAACTATTGGAATTGAATCGTTATCGCGCATTTGCACCGACTGGTGAGTATGTTGCGACAGGAAGTAGTGAAGGCACAGTCTATGTGTGGAATCTCAACCAACCTGAGCACCCCATACGTCTCAAGGGACATACAGATTACGTTTACAGAGTTGCGTTTTCGTGGGATGGGAAACGACTCGTGAGTGGGGCAAGTGACGAGACTGCCCGTGTGTGGGATGTGGGATTAGGCAAAGAAATTACCAGATTGCCTATGGACGAGTCTTGCACAGTGTGGGGATTTGTGTTCTCACCCTGTGGTAGCCTTATCGCGGGATCCTTGGATAATGAGATTCGTTTGTGGTGCGCTAAGCAGTTCACAAAGGTCCTTTCAATACCGCAACCGGAGAAGAACAGGCAGACTTATCCACTTGCATTTTCACCGTGCGGTCAGTACCTTGCAGCAGCGACTTCGTGGCCGGAGGGTTCGGAAAATATTGCAGCAATTCGGATATGGGATGTCGCTACAGGTGAACAAATTCATGCTTTCCAGGGACATAACTCACTCGTGCAATCGCTTGCGTTTTCACCGAATGGTACAATGTTAGCGATTGGTTGTAACAATGGTACAATCCTGGTGTGGGACTTGAGACCGTATCTATAGACAACAAGGAGTAAACATAATGCAAAATCGTAGACCTGCAGAGCTTAATGTTGTTCCGAACGACCCGACTGGGAATACCTGGGCATTACCAAAAGACGCAATTGTGCGATTTGGAACAGGGGATCAGAAGTCTGCTAAACTTTCCCCCGATGGCAGGTATCTTGCCGTTGGCACTGGGATAGGTCTATGGTGGTATGATACCACGTCTATGTTGCCGATCTCGCTCTGGGAAACGGAAAGAAATATTAGTTCAATTGATTTCTCTCATGATGGCAGACAGATTATGATTTGCAATTGGGATCGTATCATTAAGGTCATGGATGTTCAAACTGCTGAATGTATTTATGAAATGGAAGTGCAAGGTTCAAATTTCACCTTATCATCAAACAGCAAGTGGATTGCATCATCTGATGGGCAAGGAATTGTTAGAGTACATGATATACAGAAAGGTGAATTTTTAGCACAGATGGATCGTGGAGAACATAAATGGAAGTCAAACGATGTTTCTCAGCTTGATTTTTCACCAGATGGCAACCTCCTTGCTGGCACTGCACAAAATCAAAAATTCTGGTCGCCTGACGATGACCGTGTGCTTATCCCCGACAGAGAAGGCGAACAAATATACCTATGGAATCCAGAAACAGGGGAGTTAATACTCAAATTTGCGGGCAACGATTTTGTCTTTTCGGAAGATAGTCGTTTGTTGGCAGGCGCATCTCCGGATGATTCCCATTCCTCCAGTGATGTAGAACGTATTGACCACTGTGTCTCGGTGTGGGATATTAAAAACAGGGAACGTATTGCCCACTTCACAGAACATGACGATTGGGTACAGGCTATCACTTTTTCACCGTGTGGCAAGTTCATCGCTTCATGTGATGAAACGCTGCGAGTATGGGAACTGGCAACCGGCACGCAAATGATGGCGTATGAGAAGTGCTATGATTCCTTCTACTCCCCGGATGGTGTGTTATTTGGGTTTGTATTTGTTACCGATGATACGATAGAGGTTTGGAACATAGATTCTCAGCAAAAAGTGCTGGAACTACCTCAAAGTATTAATTTTCAGTTCGCAAAAGGTTGGGTTTTCGTCTACATGCAAGAACATCAATTTCAAATCGCTGAAATAATTGCTAACAAACAAATAAATAGCATACAGTGGACACATCCAATAGAACATAAAATTCATTTTGCCACACCGGACCCATTGGTAGTTTGGGTAGATGATCAGACTCTTGCGAGTGGGAGCCTTAGGCAAGGTATCGTGTTATGGGATATTGTGGAAAAACGGGTTCGTGAAAGGTTGTTAGATGGAGAATATATCCATATCTTCACAGTTCTACCTGATGGTAAAATGTTAGCTGCTTTAGTAAGTTCTCTTTACGAACCGACTAAGGTGTGGGATGTAGCAAATCCTGAAAAACCCATCACTGAGTTCCATACAAATTTGTGGTGGGAAAGGCACCAAGCGTTCACTGCCGCAGGCGATCTTATGGCTGCAGGGAGTAACGACGGACCAGTTTATATCTGGAACTTACAGCAACCTGAACATCCAGTACTTCTTACGGGACATACAGATTCCATTGAGGTAGTGGTGTTTTCCCCAAATGGAGGGATGCTTGCGAGTGGGGCATTTGACAATACTACACGTTTGTGGGATGTTGCGTTGGGCAAAGAAATTGGCACATTGCCTGTAGACGTGCCTCTTACAACAAGGTCAATAAAATTCTCTCCTTGTGGTAACATAATAGCTGGAGGATTGGGCAGCGAAATCCGTTTGTGGTGTGCTGAGAAAATTACAACAATATGCACAATTCCACAGCCAGACAACAACCAACGGACTTATGCACTCGCTTTTTCACCGTGTGGAAAATATCTCGCATCGGGAACATGGTGGGAGAAGGGCATGCAAAAAATGGCTATCCGTTTATGGGACGTTGCTACCGGTGAAAATATCCATACTTTCTGGGGGCATAACTCAGATGTGCAATCGCTTGCGTTTTCACCAAATGGGGCAATGCTTGCAAGTAGTAGTTTTGATGGTACAATCTTAATCTGGGATTTGAAACCGTATCTGTAGGATACATAGAGATTTTTGATGAACAACAAAATATCATCAATTTCCGCAGCAGTAAGTGTTAAAGGAGGCGATGTGACGACCTGGGCACTTCCCGAAGGTGCAATTGCCAGATTCGGACGCAGCGATGTAAATGATATTGCATTTTCGCCAAATCGAGAGTATCTTGCAGTTGCCACAGACATAGGGATTTGGTTGTATACATTACCTACACTATCCCCTGTAGCGTTATGGGATACGGAAAACGGGCATACCGAAGTAGTCACATTTTCACCTGATAGCAGTACAATTGCTGTTTACAGTAACAATGAAGAAACTTTAAAGATTTGGGATATTCAAACAGGGGTTTGCATTGCACAAATGGAAGATTCATATCAACCGGGTAGTTGCCGCCCGATCTTTTCACAAGATGGCAAGTACCTTTTTGGTCGGTCTCTCAAGTGGTGTGTGCAAACCGGTGAATTATATGACGAAATTGAATTATGGCACCCACACTCTACAAATGTCGCTGACTCTTTCACCTATTCTTTAGATGGAAGTCTGGTGATAGCAGAGAGATTTGATTTCAATAATGATCACACAGAGATTGTTGTATGGGATGTGGAGTCTGGTGAACAAATTACCTGCCTCAGTGAAAAATGTGAAAGACACGATTTAGTATGGTTGAATCCCTGCTTTTCGCCGTGTGGATGCTACCTTGCCATCGGTGATTCTCATGGAAAAATCAGGGTTTGGGAACTAAAAAGTGGAACTTTAGAAAAAACATATACTGACTTCGGAGACGCGAAGATGTATCCATGCTATACACCAATTGGGAATCTGCTTGCTGCCGGAATATTTGAGCAAAAGGTCGAACTATGGAATATGGAAAGACATGATAAATTTGACGAATTTGAAATTAACGGTGAATATGTTTCACGACATCGTGTCCGTTTTTCAGGCGATGGCACACGACTTGCGGTGTCAATACCAAACGAATTCTCCCTCTGGACAGATGAAAAGAATGGATGTCATACACTAACTATACTTAATGGACATACAGACACTGCAGATTGCGTTGCCTTCTCATCCGATGGAAAAACATTAGCAGCTGCATATTGGGATGCGAATGTCATTTTATGGGATGTGAAAAGGAAGCGTGCACAAAGCCGGGGTGGAGAAAAACTGCGGGGAACAGGACATGCTGTTTATCTATCTGCTAGTGGTGAATTTATTTCTACGGGTGGAGATGATCAAGATACACTATGGATTTCAGAGATTGGAAATCCTAAACCAGTAGCAGAATTTACTGCCCCTTGGATAGGGACAAATTATTCTAAGGCATACTCGCTTGCCGCTCAAAGGTTAGCAAGTTCCGATGGTGAATATAATATCCACGTTTGGGAGTGTATACAGTCTTCCCGAAGTGAAACAGAGGGACAGGGTTGGAGGAAACATACTACGTTCATCGGACACACAGCACCTGTTAGGTCGTTGGCATTTGGTCCGGATGGAAAACAACTCGCGAGTATATCATGTTCAATAGAAGATCAAAGTACCCGTAACGCCCGATTGTGGGATATTAATGATTGCAAGCAAATTGCAGATTTATCACTACCCTCTTTTTTGAATCAAATGGAGTGTTTTCGTGAATGGGCTATGGGAATAGCGTTTTCACCGTGTGGCGATTTAATTGCCGCCGGACAGTGGGGCGAGATTGTGTTATGGAATGCGACAACTGGTCAAATACACATGACGTTACAACAACCGGAAGACAGTCAAAGACCCATTACGTTGTGCTTTTCACCGTGTGGAAAATATATAGCCTCTGGTGCATGGTGGCAACCGGAGTTAAAACTGGTATCTATTCGATTGTGGGAAATTGCGAGTGGTGAAAATATCGCTACTTTTTGGGGACATACGACCGATATTCAGGATCTTCACTTTACATCTGATGGTGCTGTTCTCGCTAGTGCTGGACATGATGGTGTAATCTATCTTTGGGATCTGAAACCATTTATCGGTTCTTAAGGCATATATGTTGATTTAACTCAGTTCAAAAAAATAATGGAGTGTTTACTGATGTCAAACATTTCAGATGAAAGATTGATAGTCGCGGCAGTAAAAGATCATGATACCGATGCATTGGAAGAACTGAAAGATCGTGTAATAAACGGTGAATATGGGATACGGGCTGCAATTAGAATACCCTGTTCTGAAGTTGAGAAAAAAAGGATTGAACAGCATATTGTAGAGAATATTGTCAAGAATTTGCATAAGCATGGATTTATAGGGTCAATTCAGTCCTATGGATTCCGAATTGCGACTCATTTTTCTATCCAATATCGGGATCACAAAGAATATAAACTGTCTGACATAGAAAGTTCGGAAGAGAAAGCGTTACAACCTGAACCATCATCATTAAACGATCTGCACAAGAATGTTAAGCTTCCACCACTGGAGGAAATTGACCTTGAGATAAGGACACTTGTGAGTTTACTAAATCAATTTCCCCACATAAGGACAAATGGAAGTTCTTGTAGTGGTCATCCAACTCGAGAAGATCCTGATCCTTATGGAGGATATATTGGGATTGCCTCATTCGGTAACGGAAACATACTCACAACCATGCGTTTTATTGTTGATCTGTTAATGCTGTTAGATAATTCCAATATGCCAGAGAAAAATGCATACTTACCAACTCCACTCCGAATAGCGCGTGATACACAGAATGATAATGCGACTTCTAACGAAGCAAAACGTGAGCGATTTAAACAGGTTCATGCAGAAAACTTGGACAGTTCAGGTATACCAATTATTTTAGTATATGTCTCTTATCGTTTTTATGTTTGTCATCCGGAAGTGAAGCAGTCTTTAGAAATTTGGAAACTGCTGCTTGCATGTGTTAAAGAGATGATCCCAGAAGATGAGGAACTTACAACCGAAGTTGACACACCAGAGGAAGCAATGCATCTGTTGACAAAATCATTGCATAAGCTGCCTTTTATATTTAGTGCTACAAACAGAACAAGTCTTGAAGGTTTTCCCGGTATTGCCTTGAATGCAGTAGTAGATTTTAATTTATACCTGTGGTTTAACACATTAGTTAATGGACTACATGAACGTCTTGAAGAAGCGGGATATACAAGTTTTCAAGATTCTGCAGGTAATATATCTTATGCTGAGAAGTTTCGATTTACTTTACGTCCATTTCTAAATCAGGAATTGATCCCGCTTCCGCATCTGTTAACTCCGAAGTGGGAACCACGAACTCCTGCAGACCATCTAAAGATTTGGCAACTGCTTGAGTTAGCGGTTTCGGAACAGCTTGAAAACGATAATTTGATTACTTAATTGATCAATTATGGTAAATTATGGAATTAATTACACACTTGCACAGGTAGGAGCGACCTCCCGGTCGCGACCGTATGGAGACAATGCATCAAAGCATTCCCGATCGGTAAGTCAAGAAATCAACGGTATGAATACCTTAATGGCATTCCCCGAATCGCTCCTACCGAATACAATAGAGAAAATCATTGGACATCTAACAAAGCAGTTAAGCAGGGTTATTCTGTTTTCAATTTATTAAGTAAATTCTATCACAGTCGTTAATCCTTGAGTTAGTTTTTTTGGTGGAGTAACCTCATTCTTTGTCTGTGTCAGGATTTTCAAATCAAGAAATCAACTGTATGAATGCTATAAAGCATTCCCCCAAATCAACTGTATGAATGCCTTATGGCATTCCCCGGGATTAGCAGATTATCAAGATTTTCTCATCCAATCCTATTCCAAAAGAGAGCATAAAGGCATATCAAAAACCCTTGATGAGGTAAATCCTGAAAATCTGGTAATCCTGAAAATCCTGGTTCTGATAACAGAGGACGCAACAACCCAGAATAGGGTATATTGCTTCAAAATGGCATATCCAGGATAAAATTAGGATTACCCGATTAATAAATAATAAATTAATCTTCATAACCCAACCCCATGGGCGTCAATTTAAGTAAGAAGTTCTCTTATCTTGTGTAAGTGAAACCTTGGATGTTCTAATTCCTTCAGATGGCACCTTTATTGTAGTGGCGGGGTTTTTCCCCGCCCGATTGGAAGTTCGTTTACACGGACGAGGTGACCTCGCCCCTACAATGTGTACGAGGATTAGCTGCCTTAAATTGTCGATTATGGAGTAAGGTTACCCAATCCCTACAAAAGTGTTATGTGCGATCCTATCGCGGCGTGTAAACATATTTTCGGATTCTACTATAAAACTGAATAACCCTGAAGTAATACGAACAACCCATGACGGATTCAGGACTCTTGGAGATATTTAATGGCAAATAAAAAATCAGTAATTCCTTCACCCGTAGATGTTAATAAAAGTGATGTCACAACTTGGTCACTTCCTGATGGAGCGTTTGCGCGTTTAGGGCGCGGCTGGGTGGTTGATATATCATTTTCTCCAGACAAACGTTATCTTGCAGTCGGAACCTGGATGGGACTTTGGTTGTATGACTTGGAAACGCTATCTCCAGTTACTCTCTGGGAAACGGAACGGGGTATGGTGGGACGCGTCGCCTTTTCACCTAACGGTAAATGGATTGCTACCAGCAATTCAGACCATATTCTAAAAATATTGGACATCCTGACCGGTGAATGTATAGCAGAAACAGAAACGGATGATTATATCTCTGGACTGATGTTTTCACCTGATAGTCAATATCTTGCAGCCGCGTATGCAAGTTCTTCTACCGTGGAAATCTGGCAAACTGAAACATATGAATCTGTGAGACAGTATTATCCATATATTGATTTTGCCAGTTTCTACAGACCTATCAGTATCTCACCTGATTCGCAATTGATAGCATCTACATTTAGCAGTGAAACATATCACAAGGCAGATGAAATAGTAATTTGGGAAGTTGGCAATGAGGAACAAATTGCAGTCCTCAACGACCATACATCTTGGGTATCGACGCTTTGCTTTTCTCCGTGTGGGAAGTTCCTCGCTTCCGGTGGTGAAGATGGTACTGTGTACGTTTGGGACGTTAGGACATGGCAACAGGTGCAATGTTTTACTGAATATGGTGCAGTATATCGTATATTTCCTTCTTGGACACCCGATGGCATTCTACGTGCAGCAATTGTCCATTATGACGAGACTGGTCCAGCTATTATCTCGATCCGTGACCTTGTAAGTGATGAGCAACTTTACAAGGATCAATTTTGGGGCAATACCATAGATTTTTCCTGCATTGGTGATTGGGGTAACACGGTAGAATTTTCAAACGGTTCCCAAATTGCTTACGTATGCAGACACGAATTTATCAACGTATGGACAGTTGCTAATCCTAACAAACGTCAATTCACGCATTCACCTATCTCATTTCCGACCTCAATGGTATTTTCAAATGATGGAAAGACGTTAGCCGTTCAGCATCATCATGAGGGTGTTGTTTTATGGGATATTGCGAGTAAACGTTCACGTTCAGCAGTGAATGCGGGAACAGCAGGCAAAAATCAGTTTGTATATAATACCGATAGTGGAAAACTCTATGTTGCAAGTATTAAAGATGATAATGTTAGACTTTGGGAAGCTGATGCGAATGGTGTTCCGCTTACTGAAGGGACTGGACGAAAATACTGGAGTGCTTTTCCTGCATTATCACCAACAGGCACACTATTCACTTATGCTAATGAAGATGGAATCCTGAAGGTGTGGGATGTACAAAGAGGGAAACAGAAAAATCAATTGACCCATCCTCTTAAGACTGATATTGACATCTATGAAGAACTTGGAGCAGATGATTTTGATGATGATTTTGATGATGAGGATGATGATTTTGATGAAGAGGATCGTGATAAGATTAAAACGTTGAAATTCAGTAATGATGGAAGAATACTTGCAAGTGAGTCAAAGTTTGGTGGCATCAAACTATGGGACATGCAGAGTAGAAAAGAGATTGGGAGTTTTTCTTCTGATATTGTTCCAGCAATCATGGGTTTTTCTCCGTGTGGACAGTATTTAGCTTGTAATGGCGATGAAATTCTCCTGTGGGACACCATAAATTTTAAACTCCGATTTACAGGTTTAAATTATGGACCTTACGAATATATTGAATTTTCTCCATGTGGACGGTATTTAGCATGCAGCGGTGATGAAACATTTTTGTATGACTTGAAACAGAGTGAAATTCATGTTCGGTTATCACTTCCACAAGCGTGTGAACGTATGTATGCTGCAGCATTTTCCGCGTGTGGTAACTACTTTGCTGCTGGTGCTTGGTGGAAACAAGGTATGGAGAAGATGCCTATCTGTTTGTGGGAAGTAGAGGGTGGTAAGCACATTGTTACCTTTTGGGGACACGCGACAGATGTGCAAGCACTTGCATTTTCCCCTGATAACAAACTATTAGCGAGTGCAAGTTATGACGGTTCAATCTTGCTTTGGGATTTGACTCCATATCTGTAATTTTTTTTCCAATTATGACATTTTGGCAACCTATCCACCGAAAAAACGCGTCACCAATAATTGTAATTCCAATTCAAATAAATCTTGTCTCATTAAGGAATTCTACTGTTTACTGGCAGGGGGTTACTCTCTTCGGTAGGAGCGACCTTCCGGTCGCGACCGGAAGGTCGCTCCTACCAGATTTCCGCTGCTAATGAGACATTATCACATGAAAATGGTATAAGCATAAATTGATTACGGGAGTTCTATGATAGAAAGAGATGATTTTAAACTAATCCACAGGACATTGTCAGGTGACGAGGCTGCTTTCGTCGAAGGAGACGATGTGACAACATGGTCACTTCCTGATGGCGCGATTGCGCGGCTAGAACGTGGCGGTGTACACGATTTGGCATTTTCTCCCGATGGTTACCATCTTGCTGTCACAACAAAAATTGGGATATGGTGGTATGAAATCACAACTATGTCACCAATTGCCTTGTGGGACACACAACGTGGAATGATTGATGATATCGTTTTCTCACCTAATGGAAAATGGATAGCCACCAGCAATTCGGATATGGTCCTCAAGGTGTGGGATGTACAGCAAGGTAAATGTACCACACGGATTGAAGCAGTGGATTATTGGGATTCTTTCACCTTTTCTTCCGATAACCTTTGGCTTGCTACCATTAACAGGTCAACTCCAAATATAGAAATCAGGTCACATGAAACCGGTGAAATCGTTACAGAACTTGTTAGTCAGTTCGAAGATGGTAGTAGATTAGGGTCAATCGCATTTTCACCCGACAACCAAATAATTGCTTCCATTAAGTGTTCAGACTCAGGAAACAATATGCAGTCTATAATAGTATGGGATGTCCAAAGCAGCGAACAAATTACTTGTCTCTCGAATCATAACAACTCTATCTATAGTATCTGTTTTTCACCGTGTGGAAAGTTTCTTACATCTGGTGGCGAAGGAAGCGGAACAGTCTGTGTTTGGAATATTAAGAACTGGCAACAGGTAGAGGTATATACATGTTACGGTAATTCTCACATGATCCCTTCCTATACACCGGAAGGGATTCTCCATGCCGCAGCTGTATCTGACAAGGATTATACCGTGACTGTATGGGAATTGGAAAACAAAGAAAAACTGTACACCGCTAATTCAGAAGGAACAATGACTTTTGAAAATGGTTCCCAGTTAGCTTATCAATATGGACATGAATACTTAGAAGTTTGGACTATGAATAACCCACAACCACGTCGAACCGTTCATACACATGTTTCATTTGTAAATACATCTGAATCAATGACATTTTCCCCAGATGGAAAAACAATCGCGGTGGAGTATGCGTGTGGCGACGCGTTGTTTTGGAATGTTGAAAGCAAACGTTCGCGACCTGTAATCAACTTAAAATCTCGAAATAAAAAACAACACCTTTATGTATCTCCTCACGATGAATACCATATCACTACTATTGACAGTAACGTTGTCACACTCTGG
Source organism: Candidatus Poribacteria bacterium (assembly GCA_963663765.2). Taxonomy (GTDB): domain Bacteria; phylum Poribacteria; class WGA-4E; order WGA-4E; family WGA-3G; genus MSPOR6. Next base: position 64,767 of record CAXXUA010000011.1, read on the forward strand.
AATGTTGGTAATAGTGTGGTAACAGTTGGAACGGTTACTGGTCATGCAGACGAATGGTCTCGTCCAGCTGTTGCACCACTCGCTAACCTGCTTGCATGTGCAGATAAAGATGCCACAATAAGTGTGTGGGACATACAATGTGGAAAACAACTATGTAAGTTCAAACTGCATCATGGTAAACATAATCCTGATGATATTCCAGACGATCTTTCTTTCTCTTTGGAGTTCAGTCCAGATGCGAGATTCCTCACGATTGCCGAACATTACTATTATTATAGTATGCTGTGGGATGTAGAAAACAATACTGAAATAATTGCTTTTCCAAGTGATATAATTTCGGATATATTCGGTTATTCACCTTGTGGCCAGTATCTTGCGTGCAGTATCAGCAAAAAAGGAACATTACTGTGGGATATAGAAAAACAAAAGATCTGTTTAGAATTGCAGAATATTTTTCCACTTCCAACGACATTTTCTCCATGTGGAAGGTATTTGGCATGCAGCGGTGATGAAATGTTTTTTTATGACTTGAGACAGCATGAAATTCATGTTCGGTTATCTCTACCACAAGAGTGTGAACGTATGTATGCAACAGCATTTTCCGCGTGTGGTAACTACTTTGCTGCTGGTGCTTGGTGGAAACAAGGTATGGAGAAGATGCCTATCTGTTTGTGGGAAGTAGAGACTGGTAAGCGCATTGTTACCTTTTGGGGACACGCTACAGATGTGCAGGCACTTGCATTTTCCCCTGATAACAAACTATTAGCGAGTGCAAGTTATGACGGTTCAATCTTGCTTTGGGATTTGACTCCATACTTATAGACTCGGTTTTTGGAAGTTCATAATTAGAGTTTGAAAGTAATTCCTATTGGAAGAAGATGGAAAGTTTTTGAGTAATAATCATTTTTGTTCTGAATTATGACATTTTAGCAACCCATCCACTGAAAAATTGTGTCACTATAATTGTATCCCTAAAATGAACATTGAGGTGTCGGATGGAAAAAGATGACGTTAAACTAATCCACAGGACATTATCAGGTGACGATACTGCTTTCAGTGAGTTAGTCCAAAAATACCAAAAAAGTGTTCACGCCCTTGCCTGGCGTAAAATAGGTGATTTCCATATAGCAGAAGAAATCACACAAGACACTTTTCTGCAGGCGTATAAAAAACTTGCAGCATTGAAAAATCCTAATCAGTTTGCTGGATGGTTATATGTAATCGCAGATAGACGTTGTAAAGCATGGTTTCGAAAAAAGCGAATTCATACACAATCGCTTGAAGCTACCAGTAAAGAAACATTAGAAAAAAGTGCTTATGCAGACTATGACCGTGAACAGCGCGAAGACGCAGCCGTTGAACACCGCCGACAAATTGTGCAAAAGCTCATGGAAAAACTACCAGAAAGCGAACGCACGGTAATGGTATTGCATTACCTCGGAGAAATGAGTTGTGTAGCGATTAGCAAGTTTTTAGGTGTATCTCCCAACACAGTAAAAAGTCGACTTAAACGTGGACGAGAACGTCTGAAAAGTGAAGAATCCCTAATTCGCGAAACGCTTGGAAGTGTGCCATTATCTCCAAATCTAACTGAAAACATCATGAGGCGCATTGACACAGTGAAACAACCATCTCCATCAGGAAGTAAGCCATTGGCACCATTTGCAGCATTAGGCGCATCTGCTATTTTGGTTATTTTACTGATGGGCGCGAGCAAACAACTCATCACAAATTTTCAGCAGCCATATAGTGTTGATGCAAAATCAGAAACTACAATTGAAATTGTTGACGCGCCGATTGTTCTGAATCTTCACTCAAAACCCAAATTGCAAAACCGGGTTGGTGGTTCTAATCGCAGCATAAACAGTAACAACGGTCTAACAAAAGGAACAAACAAAGTGGAAAACAACTCAGCACAAGATGTTATGCAATGGAACTTACCAGAAAGTGCTAAAGCGCGACTCGGAAAAGGTAGGATATACGAAATCCAGTATTCACCCGATGGCAAGTTGCTTGCTGTTGCGAGCGGTATTGGTGTCTGGCTCTACGACACAACAACACGTCAAGAGGTGAATCTGCTCACAGAGCAAACGAGTGTAGTCGACTGCCTTGCGTTTAGTCCGGATGGACGCACATTTGCGAGTGGAAGTAAGGATGGTACCATTATCCTGTGGGATAGCAACACGGGGACGCAAAAAACGCTTAACGCGCACATAGGTTTAGTATCAGACTTGAACATTGCATATAGTCCGGATGGAAAAACAATTGCAAGTGGAATTGACGATACTATCCGATTATGGAGTGTTATCACAGGAGAACTAATATCTACGGTTACCAGTCCTGCAATTCAGTTCAATAACTTCTTATCTTTTACACTAAATGGTGAAACAATTGTATGTGGGAATTGGGACGGAGATATCAGTCTTTGGAATTCGCTCACCGGTGAACATAAGATAACAATTCATAGACACACAGACACAGATTCCACATGGAGGTTTGCGCTCAGTCCTGATGGGAAAACACTCGCTATGGGCAGTCCGGACGAGGCACAAAATGGTACCATCTATCTTTATGATTTAAACACAGGTGAACTCAAATCTACTCTTACTGGACATTTTGATGAGAAACATAATGGCACCATCTATCTTTACGACTTAAACACAGGTAAACTCAAACCTACGCTTGCTGGACATTTTGTGGATGGACTTTTTGAGGATGTTGAATATATGGTATTCAGTCCGGATGGAAAAACATTCGCAGGTTCATCATATTATGGGATAATCGGTCTATGGGATGTGCACACTGGTGAACACAAGCTGACACTCACAGGACATACGTACAGTATTCGCGATATAGTGTTCAGTCCAGATGGGAAAACATTCGTGAGTGGAAGCGATGACAGTACCATTCGCTTTTGGGATGCGCGCACGGGTAACCTCCAAAATATAATCACTGGGCATTTTGAAAATGTTGATAAAGTGGTGTTCAATTCTAATGGTCGTTTTTATATAAGTGCAAATCTGCTTGCTATTCGCGTGTGGGATGCAGACACAGGAGAACACATCAAAAAGTTAGAATTTCCGAATGGCGGAGATATTATAGGTATCACTCCAGCTGGAAAAATAGTTGCTAGACAATATTCAAGCGATGGTAAGGACACGACCATCCTTCTATGGAATGTTCACGCTAACGAACACAAAATGCTATTCGCTGGACATAGGTGGGGTCCTATCGGCATGGAGCTTAGTATGGCACTCAGTCCTGATGGTAAAACTCTCGCTACTGAAAATAAAGACAATACCGTACGGCTATGGGATTTACACACTGGCGAACACAAAAAAACACTGACTGGGCATACGGATTGGGTTAAGACCATAGTGTTCAGTTCTGATAATGAAACCCTCGCAAGTGGCAGTGACGACAATACGATACGATTGTGGGATGCTATAACTGGTAAGACTAAGATGATACTTACTGGGTATACAGAGCCGGTTGAAACCGTATCGTTCAGTCCTGATGGAAAAACCCTCGCAAGTGAAGACGGCCACGGGATAATCCAACTATGGGATATAGACACTGGGAAAACCAAATTTACACTTGTTGGGCATACAGATAGGGTGTACAGTTTAGCGTTCAGTCCTGATGGAAAGACCATCGCAAGTGGGAGCATGGACAATGACATCCGCCTCTGGGATACACACACCGGTGAGCATAAGAAATCACTTACGGGTCATACAGATCACGTTAACAGTGTCGCCTTCAGTCCTGATGGTAAAACGTTGGTTAGTGGCAGTGACGATGGTTCTGTGCTTCTCTGGGAGGTAGATCCCTAATGTCTTCAATCATAATATCTGCGTTGGTAATAGCACAATTCATTGTTCGTGTTATGTACTCTGTGACAATTCTGCAACCTATTTGCCGAAGAAACGCGTCACCGATAATTATAATTGTAAGACAAAATTGATGATGGAGGTGTCGGATGGAAAAAGATGACGTTAAATTAATCCACAGGACATTATCAGGTGACGATACTGCTTTCAGTGAGTTAGTCCAAAAATACCAAAAAAGTGTTCACGCCCTTGCCTGGCGTAAAATCGGTGATTTCCATATCGCTGAAGAAATCACACAAGACACTTTTCTGCAGGCGTATAAAAAACTTGCAGCATTGAAAAATCCTAATCAGTTTGCTGGATGGTTGTATGTAATCGCAGATAGACGTTGCAAAGCATGGTTTCGAAAAAAGCGATTTCATACACAATCGCTTGAAGCTACCAGTGAAGAAACATTAGAGAAAAGTGCTTATGCAGACTATGTGTGTGAACAGCGCGAAGACGCAGCCGTTGAACACCGCCGACAAATTGTGCTAAAACTCATGGAAAAACTACCAGAGAGCGAACGCACGGTTATGGTATTGCATTACCTCGGAGAAATGAGTTGTGTAGCGATTAGCAAGTTTTTAGGTGTATCTCCCAATACAGTAAAAAGTCGACTTAAACGTGGACGAGAACGTTTACAGAATGAAGAATCCCTAATTCGCAAAACGCTTGGTAGTGTGCCATTATCTCCAAATCTAACTGAAAACATCATGCGGCGTATTGCCACAATCAAACAACCATCTCCATCAGGAAGTAAGCCATTGGCACCATTTGCAGCATTAGGAGCATCTGCTATTTTGGTTATTTTGCTTATGGGCGCGAGCAAGCAACTCATCACAAATTTTCAGCAGCCATATAGTCTTGATGCTAAATCAGAAACAACAATTGAAATTGTTGACGCGCCGATTGTTCTGAATCTTCACTCAAAACCAAAATTGCAAAACCGGGTTGATGGTGCTAATCGCAGCAAAAACAGTAACAACGGTCTAACAAAAGGAACAAACAAAGTGGAAAACAACTCAGCACAAGATGTTATGCAATGGAACCTACCTGAAGATGCTAAAGCGCGTCTCAGTAAAGGGTATATAGCCGATATAAAATATTCTCCTGATGGTAAGTTTCTGGCTGTTGCAAGTGGCATCGGTATTTGGCTTTACGATGTGACAGTACATCAAGAGGCAAGTCTAATCACAGGAAATACGAGTTTTCAAAACGACTGCCTTGCCTTCAGTACGGATGGACGTACCTTAGCGAGTGGAAATGTTGATGGCACTATTACTCTGTATGATATAATCGCAGGGACGCAAAAAACGCTCATTGGGCATAATGGAGAATATATCACATGTATAGCACTCAGTCCGGATGGCAAAATACTTGCGAGTAGTAATCGGGAAGGCACTATCCGATTATGGAATGCTATCACTGGAGAGGCGAAGTTTACTCTCATGAATGATGTGGGTCATAATTTTTCATTCACACCAGATAGCAATGCCATTGTGGTTGTAAGTAGTGAAGACAAGATCAATCTGTGGAATTTGAACACAGGTGAGCACAAGAAAACTTTTGCTTTGCACCCTGATTGTGCTGCTATAGGTGTAGCGTTCAGCTCAGATGGAACAACAGTCGCTGTTGGTAGTGTAAATGGCACTGTCTACCTTTATGATATAAACACAGGCGAACTGAAGATGATCCTCTCTGAGCATAAGGATCACGTTATCCACTTAGCATTTAGCCCTGATGGAAAAGGACTTGCTACTACGTCTTATGAAGATGAAACAATCTGTCTATGGGATGTACACACTGGTACACACAGGAGAATACTCACCGAACACCCGCGATGTGCAGGGAGCGGGGGTTTAACGTTCAGTCCGGATGGAAAAACAATTGCGAGTGGAGGTGGCGATGGCACCATACGGTTCTGGGATGTCCACACCGGCAACACGAAAGAGATATTCACTGGTCATTCGCAGGAGGTCCGCAGTGTGGCATTCAATCCGAATGGGAACTATATCGCAAGTGGGTGCGCTAGTGGAATTATTCGTCTGTGGGATGCGGATACATGGCAACCCATAAGAACACTTAACGAGCCTAAAAATGGGCAGATAGAATCGGCTTATAGTATAGTGTTCAGTCCAGATGGAAAAACTCTATTTTGTGGGACTGACGATGACATCCACCTCTGGGATGCACACACTGGCGAACACAAATTGATGTTTACTGGACATACCGGTTTTGTTAAGCATATAACACTCAGTTTGGACGGAAATATACTTGCAAGTGAAGATGGCGATACTATCCACCTCTGGGATGCACACACTGGCGAACATAATAGAACACTCATTGGACATAATAAGTCGATCAGTAGTATCGCGTTCAGTCCGGATGGAAAAATCCTCGCAAGCGGAAGTCTGGATGAAACTATTCGTCTCTGGGATGTTGCAACTGGGAAAAATAAAATGTTACTTACTGAGCATAATGACTGGGTGGAAGGTTTAGCGTTCAGTCCGGATGGAAAAATCCTCGCAAGTGGAGGTAATGATGCGATAATCCACCTATGGGATACAAACACATGGAAAATCAAATATACACTTAACGGACATCCATTTTTGATGTGCTTAAGGTTCAGTCCTAATGGTAAAACTTTAGCAAGTGGCTGTGGTGACGGCACTATTCAATTATGGGATGCCCAGACCTGCGAACATAAGAAAACACTCACGGGTCATATCACTCATGTCAATAGTATCGCATTTAGTCCGGATGGAAAAACGCTTGTTAGCGGTAGTAGTAATGGTTCTGTGCTTCTTTGGGAAATAAATCCCTAAATTTCACTTGCCTAATGTTTAACGTGAGTTTGATAAATCAGAATTTAGGACTCGATATAATACGCTAAATTAAGAAATCTACGGTATGAATCATGGAGCATACCACACGTGCATGCTTCTTTAGGCATTCCCCCTGTGGTATTCTCCATTGGTTAGGAAACCGCACTTAAGTCAATGTCATAGTAGTTTTGATTTCACTACAATCTTCATTCATAGGGAATGCAATAGTCCTATCAAGAATTACAGTAATTCTGAATTATGTCATTTATGCAACCTTTCCACTGCATAATCGCGTCACCTATTATTGTATGCATAAAATGAACATGGGTGGAATTTAATGGAAAAAGACGACGTTCAATTGATTCAACAGATTTTGGTAGGTGATGAATCTGCTTTTGGTGATTTAGTCCAAAAACATCAAAAAAGTGTGCATGCAGTTGCATGGCGTGAAATTGGGGATTTTCATTTCGCTGAAGAAATTACGCAAGATGTCTTTCTTCAGGTCTACAAAAAATTACCTACGTTAAAAGACCAGAACCTTTTTTCTGGTTGGCTCTATGTCATCACGAAAAGGCAGTGTATTGCATGGAAACGAAAGAACAAACAATCAATACGATCAGTGGATACCATGAATCAAGAAAGATTGGATGATACAGCCTATTCGCAGTATGTTTCAGAACAGCGAGAGGACGCAGCATCTGAATACCGTTATCAAATAGTGCAAAATTTACTGGAAAAACTTCCTGAGATTGAACGGACAGTCATGGTACTTCACTACCTTGGAGAAATGACGTGTGAGGCAATCGGTAAGTTCTTAGGTGTGTCACCGAACACAGTTAAAAGTCGTTTGAGTCGTGCGCGAAAACGTTTGAGGGAGGAGGATGCTATTTTACGCGAAACGCTTGGGAGTGTTTCACTATCTCCGAATCTGACACAGAATATCTTGGAAAAAATCAGAAACATTGAACAGACACCCCCTTCTGATAGTAAACCGCTGTTGCCTTTAGGGGCATTAGGATCTTCTATAGTCTTAATTGTTTTTCTTTTAGGAATGAGTAATCAATTCTTGACTCAATATCAGTTACCTTATAGTCTTGATGCACAATCAGAAACAACCATAGAAATTGTTGAAGCACCGATTATAACTGAAATTAAATCTACATCTGATGAACAAAAAAGAGTTGGTAGCAACACTTCACCTGGGAACAGTAGTAACAATGGTTTCCAAAAAGGAAATAAAGAAATGCAGAACAATCTTCACCAAGATTCAACAAAATGGAAATTACCCGATGGAGCAAAAGCACGGTTAGGAAAGGGACACATATTTGATATGGCATATTCCCCTGATGGCAAACTGCTTGCTGCTGGAGGTACGATCGGAATTTGGTTATACGATGCAAACACAGGAAAAGAACTTAACCTGTTTGTGGAAAACATGGAAAGTTCCGGAACTATCGCTTTCAGTCCGGACAGTCAACTTCTTGCTTCTAATGGTAGTGATAACGCTATCTTATTATGGAATCCCTTTACTGGAGAGCATAAGGCAACTCTAAAGGGGCATCAAGATAGTGTTAATTCCGTTGTGTTTAGTCCTGATGGTAAAACAATCGCGAGTGGAAGTGATGATGAGACAATTCGGTTTTGGAATGTTGCATCTGGGGAACTCCTACGAACCTTTGCTGGGCATGGGGGTGGTGTTTCTGAAGTCATCTATTCCCCAGATGGAAAAGTCCTTATCAGTTATGGAAGTGATAAGATGATACACTTATGGAATGCTCAATCAGGAGAATTCATGCATACCCTTAACGGACATAAAGGCAGTATTTCTGAAATTTTATTCTCTTATGACGGTAAGTATTTTGCAAGTGGTGGTGGGGATGGGAGAATACGGTTGTGGGAACTACATACAAGTCACGAGAAACCAACTTTAGAAATAGAAGCCACTTCAGCACTCCACGGTTTTCGTACAATAACATTCAGTCCAACTGATAGTATACTTGTCTGTTCAAATTACGGAGATGATGAAATTCAGTTTTGGGATGTAGAGACAGGTAAATTGCTCAAAACCATTGATAGTCCAGAGGATACAACCTATCATCTTGCATTGTCGCCAGATGGAAAGACACTTGTGAATGCAGGGGGTGACGGAACAATCCTGTTCTGGGATGTTGCTACTTCTAAATCTAAACTTACCCTAACTGGATATGCTGAGATGTTTAGGGATATGGCTTATTCACCTGATGGTAGTACCCTTGTTACTGTAAGTAGCGGTCCGAGTCTTCGGTTATGGGACACCAACAGTGGCAAGCTAAAAAAGACTTACTATCCGGGTACGGTAAACATCACTTGTATTACTTTTGCACCGGATGGTGTGACACTTGCGTGTGGTCCTGGTCCATACGAATACGACACAGTATTTCTACTTAACACTGAAACGGGTGAATTTGGACGTATCTTCCAAGGTGACTATGAAGGTTTTGAATCAGTAGCATTTAGTTCTGATGGGAAGACGCTTGCAAGTGGCGATGACAATGGTAACATCTATTTGTGGGATGTTGAAACGGGTGAAAAAGTAAGAATAATTGAATGGGAACAAGATATTGTCAGAACGGTGGAATTTTCACCAGATGGTGAAACCCTTGTCAGTACCAATGATTCAAAAGTCTGTTTTTGGGATATAAACACTGGCAAGTCGGTAAAAACAATTACTGCGACTTCAATTGTTATCTCACCAGGATGGGATAAGTTTGTATGTGTTAATTGGGTAAAGGGTGGTACTACGCAGTTTTGGAATATGGGGGATGACGAACCAGTTAAGACCATCACACCGGAAGAAAGAACCTATTTTCAGGAGTATTCACCAGATGGAAAAACAATTGTGGGTACCGGTCCCAGAGAAACTATATCATTTTGGGATGCTAATACTCATGAGGTATTGCATACGATTTCTGATGAACATAAAAAAAGTTCAAGGTACGAGCGTACTTATTTTGTTAGGTATTCACCGGATGGACGCACCATTGCAACCGCAGGATGGGACAGCACTGTGCTGTTATGGGATGCTCCACGTTAATTTTATATATATAAACTCTAAGGCAACACAAATCCTAAGGAACCCACAATCAGATGAAAATAACAAATCTCTTGTTAAATGAATTACCACTGCTTTCTATTGTACTCTTTTTCACTTTTTACTCCATAGCAGCATTTGCTCAAATTCATAATCAATTAGGATTACCAGAGGGAGCAAAAGCGCGTCTGGGAAAGGGCGGAATAAAGCATATAAAGTATTCTCCTGATGGCAAGTATTTTGCAGTCGCAACGTCCATAGGTATCTGGCTGTATGATGTTAATACATTACAAGCAGTTGACCTACTTACAGGTCATGATGCGCCTGTTACATCAATTGCATTTAGTATAGATGGACAAACGTTAGCGTCAAGTTGTGCGGACAATATTATCATCATCTGGAACACAGAAACACGTAAAATCAAAGCGAAAAATGTTGAATTTGATAAAGGCAAAAAAGACATAAATTTATTAACTTTTTGTCCTTCGGGTGATATAGTAGCATGTATTAGTAGATCATGGTTCATTGAATTATTGAATGCACATACTGGAAAACTTATTAAGACAATTAAAGATTCAAGAAATACAGATATAAACGCAATGGCATTTTCAACTGAAGACAATATGCTTATTACTGTTGGGTTTTGCGAAAGAAACACATCGTGTATTGAATATTGGGATACAGGTGCAGGTGAACTGATTAGAGATATATTGATAGAAACAAATATTACTGATGCCGCGTTTTCTCCAGACAACAAAATACTTGCTGTCACTGGGAATAATTCGCACCCTCTCCAATTTTGGGATGTGAAGACAGGAAAGCATCTCAAAAATGCCGAGAAAAGTGATGTGGATTATGAGTATATTGCATTTTCTCACGATGGAAGTAGACTCGTAACAGGTGGTTCTTGGGAGTATGTAAGTCTTTGGGATGTAGACACGGTTGAAGAATTATACAACGTGGCGCATGGTGAACCGATTAATTCTGTGGCATACTCACCAGATGGCGGGACAATAGCATGTGGTATTGACGATGGCACAATCCAGATATGGGATACTTCTACGGGAAAACTCCAAAACACTATCAAAGGACACTTAGATTTATCAATTTTCTCAATGGCTTTTTCACCTGATGGCAATAAGCTTGCGTGTGGTGCAGATTCCAAAGTCCTATTTTGGAATCCACACACCTACGAACATCTAAAAACCACAAAGGAGCCACGTTGTAAAGTCGTTGATATAGAATATTCTCCTGATGGTAATATTTTTGCTACAGTAGGTACTTCAATGAAAGCACGTTTGTGGGATAGACAAACGGGAAGGTTCCTTGGAAGTTTTATCGGAAATCATGAGAAGTATTTTTATAGTGCTTATAGAGATAAAGAAAAATTCACTTCTGTATCTTTCTCACCTGATGGTAACACACTTGCGACTGGTGATACAGACAATGAGGTTTGTTTATGGGCAATACGCACAGGAGAACAATATCTAATTGGGGAACAACTTGCAACCTTTACAGAGCATACAGAGACTGTGACCTCCGTTGCGTTTTCACCAGATAGAAAAACATTGGCAAGTGGCAGCCTTGACAAGACAATTCGTTTGTGGGATGTGAAGGCGCGTAAACACCTCAAAGCAATCTCTGGACATGAAAAAGGGGTGAACGTATTAGCCTTTTCACCAGATGGTAAAATACTTGCAAGTGGCAGTGAAGATGGTACTATACGATTATTGAAAATAGATGATTATGAAATCTTGTATGCACCAATAGAAAATGTTGGGAATGTCAATGCTATAGCATTCTCTTCTGATGGAAAGATTCTAACAAGCATAAATAGTGATAGCAAATATATCAACTTTTGGAATGTGCAGACAGGTAAACTGATGCATACCTTTTCTGGACACACAAAAATCATCAATGCTATAGTATATTCACCAGATGGAGAAACACTTGCGAGTGTTAGTTCTGATGGTACTGTTCTTTTGTGGGATCTCAGAAAATTGATAAGTGATAACAGGTGAATTTGGACTGTAAGGGTGTGTCCAGTATGTGTTACTTGTCTGAACCAAGATTTTCAGGATTTACAGATTTTCAGGATTTACCCCATCAAGGGTTTTTGATATGCTTTATGCTCTCTTTTGGAATAGGATTGGATAAGAAAAATCTTGATAATCTGCTAATCCCGGGGAATGCCAAAAGGCATTCATACCGTTGATTTCTTGATTTCTTGATTTGAAAATCCTGGTTCAAACAAAGAAAAAACATGACACATCAATACAAAATACATCTATTAGACAACATCAGACAGGTAATTTTTCATTTTTTTAAACCCTCACCTTATATCCCTTTCTCTTTATATTAAAACCTAATTGATTTTTTGTAGATTTCTATGGATATGGAAAATCTAAACGATCTTACAGATATAGAACTTATTCAGCGCGTCCAAAACCGTGATGAAGCCGCATTTGCGGAACTCATGTCCCGTTGGACGCCACGGATTTGGCGTATCGTTGTCTCAAAATCAAGGCAACATCGGGATGCGGAAGAAATTCATACTGATGTCTGGATGGCTGTGTGGGAAAATATAGGGGGTCTCCGTAATATAGATAGTTTTGGTGCATGGCTGCGACGCATTGCATATAACGCTTGTAAGAGATATTATTCTTCTCATCGCCGCTCACGAGACGAAATCCCACAGAGCGATGCAGATTTAGTGGAACATATTGACCAAGATGCACCTGCACGTTATCAGGAAGCACAATTACGCGCAGATGCCAGAGAAGCGGTGAATCATCTTCCGCATCGGGTACGTCCTATAGCGATATTGTACTATCTTGAATCATGGAGTGTCAAAGACATTGCACACAAACTTAACTTAGCTATAGGCACAGTCAAGACAAGATTAAGAGAAGTCCGTTCACTTCTGCGGAAGGAGTTTGCTGTTGAACCTCAACAAGGAGATATTATGTCGTTAGAATCCGTTGGATCACAAAATCTTGCGAATTATATTGAAAACTATCTACCGAAAGGCGCAATAACACGGTTCGGAAAAGGTTGTGTATTTGGTTTAGCATATTCGCCAGATGGCACCAGACTTGCTTTAGCAAGCACAATAGGTGTCTGGATGATCGATGTAGCAACCGGTGAGGAAATCAATCTGTTAACTGGACATACTGGTCATTTAACTGGACATACTTATTATGTCGAATACGTTGTTTTCAGTCCTGATGGTAAAACACTTGCAAGTCTAAGTAAAGGATACCAAGGCGATGATGTTATTCGTTTATGGGATGCTGCAACTGGTGATTTTATAGCGGTACTAACAGAGGATACATATCTTGTTGTATTTAGTCCTGATGGTAAAACGCTGGCAAGCGGCGGTGGTGGAGTAATTCATTTATGGGATGGTGCCACATTCGAACTAAAAACAACTCTCATAGGACACACACCACCAGTCAAAACGTTAACGTTCAATCCAGATGGCAGCACACTCGCAAGCGGTGGTATTGATGAGGTAATCCGTTTATGGGATGTTACCACTGGTGAACTACAGTTAACATTTGCAGGACACGCAAATTCTGTCGATTTTCTGAAGTATTCTCCAGATGGAAAGGTGCTTGTCAGTCAAGGTGGGGATAACAATGTTTGTTTATGGAATGCACGGACTGGTGAATTTTTGCGCATACTTACTACAGAAGACCCTTCTTGGCACGGTCTGAATATTGACTTTTCAAAAGATGGGAAAACTCTTGTGAGTGTGAATTCCGATGAAAATGTCCGATTGTGGAACCCACATACCGGTGAGCAACTAAAAACAATAAAACAAGATAGAGAGCTTGAGGTAGTGCAGTATTCTCCAGATGGTAGAATATTTGCATGTAGTGAGTGTTATGGAGAAGCAACAGTCCAACTATTTGATGCTGCCACGGGAGAGCCATTACATTTTCTTAAAATGCCTGAACATGCAGAATGGGTTACTGATTTTCAATTTTCTCCAGATAGGCAGACACTTGCCGTTAAAACAGCGGAAGAAATATATTTCTGGGATGTGAATACTGGTGAACTTGAAAAGACAATCACCGGATATTCTGATGTAGTAAGTAGTGTAACATATTCTCCTGGTGGGAGAACATTAGCGAGCTTAGACAATTTCGTCCGTATTTGGGACTTAGACACGCAGAAACTCGTAAAAACACTTTCCCCTAAAACACTTTCTGTAAAAGGATCAATAAGGGCAATCGCGTATTCTCCTAATGGGGAGATACTCGCTTGTGGAACTATGGATAAAACGATAGTACTATGGGATGTCCACAAGTGGAAAAAAAGAGGTGTACTCAAAGGACATACAGATGGCGTATCCTCGATAACCTTTAGTCCAGATGGACAAACACTCGCTAGTGGCTGCTGGAACGGGACGATCCGATTGTGGAATGCTCACACAGGAGAAAACTTAAAAACCTTTGATAGGCATGCATCAAGTGTTCGCACAGTTTTATTTTCACCTAATGGACAGATCTTAGCCAGTATTGAAGAAGATGAAACAATTCGTTTTAGGAATGTTGCAACGGGGAAGCTTGTGAATGCTATAAAAATGGAAACAGATGTTGATGTCTGTTCTATAGATTTTTCTCCTGATGGGACAACCTTTGTTACCGCAGACGACAGAACGAAAATCAATTTTTGGGATGTGGTAACTGCGGATCCAAAACCTATGACACACTTAGAAGCAAAAGGTTATTATGCTGTCCTTTCACCAGATGGGAATACACTTGCATGTGCTGATGTTGGGGATGAAATATTATTGTGGGATGTTGTCACAGGAAAACTTCTGAAAACTTTAAAAGGGCATATAAGTGGTATTAATTCTATAGTCTTTTCTTCAGATGGTAAATCACTCGCGAGTTGCTGTAGGGACAGCACAGTAATTTTATGGGATTTAACGACGTAGGAATCATACATCAAGAATAGAGATAAGGAAGACATGAACATGCAAAAACCGCAACTTTCCACACAGTGGAGGCTTCCCCCAGGTGCCAAGAAACGTATCGGAAAAGGAGGGATAAATGAGATTAAGTACTTTCCGGATGGCACACGACTCGCTGTTGCCGGCACAATAGGGGTCTGGATTTATGATGTGCAAACCTGCAAACCCCTTGAACTGATTACTGGACATACTGGTCCAGTCAATTCATTAGTATTCAGTCCAGATGGTGGAACGTTTGCAACCGCGAGTGATGATAAGACTACACGTTTGTGGGATACCATTACAGGTGAGAACAAAGCAAGTTTCGTAGGACATAAGGACGTTGTAAACTCCGTCGCCTTCAGTCCAGATGGCGAATTGCTTGCCACTGCAAGTGACGACAAAACGATTGGTATCTGGAATTTGCACACGGGAGAACAGATAGCAAAGCTTGAGGGGCATACGGAGAAAGTTTTTTCAGCAGTGTTTTCGCCAGATGGTACTGTGCTTGCCAGTAGTGAGGCTTGGGGTGGAAAAGGCGGAATTTGGGTTTGGGATGCAAACACCTACGAATTCCTAAAATTGTTTGAGGGAGAGACAGATTGGATAGAATATATCGTATACAGTCCTGATGGTAACATACTCATTAGTCGAGAAACTTGTGTAGAAGTTAATTTTTGGGATGCTAACACAGGTAAAAAACTGAAATCGTGTGAAGCAGAAAGTTGGATGAGTGATTTTTCCCCCATTACATTTACTTCTGATGGAAACTCATTCGCTACTGGAATACATGGCGGTGATGTCTGTCTTTGGGATATTGACACTGGAAGATTGTTGAAAAAGTTTGAACTTGAGGAAGATTTAGATTCTTTGCCCTCTTCTGTAGCATTTTCACCCGATGGTGAAACAATTGCTTGTGCAAGTGAGGATGGAACGATTCGGTTTTGGGACGTATACACCGCTAAAATTTCAAGAGTGATTATGGAACATACACCTCATCACTCTTCTACGCAAAAAACAGAGGGGACACATCCACCATCTCAACGAACCTTTTCTGTTGCGTATTCTCCAAATGGCAGGACTCTCGCAAGTTGCTATGGGAACGAAATTCATTTTAGGAATCCAGATACAGGAGAAATCCAAACAACTATCACAGGACCGCGTGAAAACGTCCGTTCAGTCATGTATTCATCAGATGGAAAAATACTTGCAAGTGCTGAGGATACAACAAAAGCTCGATTATGGGATACTCAAAACGGAAGATTCCTTGGTTCCTTCGTTGGGCATAAGGAAAGTATATCTGCAGTGGCGTTTTCTCCAGACGGTCGCATGTTTGCCACTGGTAGTCATGACAACACAATCTGTTTATGGGAAGTCCGTAAAGGTGAACTGTATCTTATTGGCGATTTGTTATTGACACTGGCAGGACACACTGATAAAGTTACCGATGTGACCTTCTCGCCAGATGGAGATACTTTTGCTTCAAGCAGTGATGATAGCACAGTCCGATTATGGGATGTCAAAACTGGAAATCCGAGGAAAACACTTATTGGACACACTGCAAGAGTCCACGCAGTGGAATACTCACCAAATGGTAGTGTCCTTGCCAGCGGAGGATGTGATGGAACGGTCCACCTCTGGAACAGTCAGACCGGTGAACTCAGACAGACTCTCAACACACATAAACAATGCGTATATTCAGTGGCATTTTCTCTAAATGGTAAGATTATTTCTTGTGGAACGAATGGTATAATGTACTTATGGAACATGCAAACAGGAGAATTGCTACATACCTATAGTGGACATACGGATGTGATTGATAGTATCGCATATTCACCGGATGGTAAGACACTCGCGAGTGCAAGTAGAGACGGCACTGTGCTGTTGTGGGGTTTAGTCGCTTTGGACAAAGAAGGCGAGACACTGGTATGAATACCTTATGAAGATTTATTTATTAAACGACTGATTAAATATATCTCTCCATAAACGTCAATTTAAGAAGATATTGTTGGCATTTTCTGTTATGGGAGGGTTTTCAACCCCGATTTTTCTCATTTCCTCTCAAATCGGGGTTGAAAACCCCTCCTACAAGAGAAACGACAACAATATCTTCTTAAGGACTTATACAGTTTTCATGATCCATTTATGAGATATTCTTTACACACCCACGATTTTCCACCTATTTTGATGATATTTGTTCTAAATCGAGGTTAGAAACTTCTCCTACCATTTATGAGATAGTTTGTACATACCAAATTATTTGCTTGCATTTTTTGTATTTTATGTTTATAGTTAAGCGGGAGGTTAATATAGGGTATGAAAGCTGAACTTAAGTTTCGCGATAATGGTAGATTTAGAATTGTTCAATTCACTGATATACATTGGCAAAATGGTGAATCTGTTGACCAGAAATCTGCTGATCTAATGAAGAATGTGGCAAAAGCTGAAGCGCCCGATTTGATTGTGTTGACTGGAGATATTTTATCTGGTGGTGGATGTGATGATGCTGCAGAATCTATGCGGCAGATTGTTCACATAATGGAGCAATGCGGGTTCACTTGGACAGCAGTGTTCGGTAATCATGATGACGAAGGAACTGCAAGTCGTCATGATTTAATGTCAGTCATGCAGGAGAGTGATTTGTCAGTTGTTGAACCAGGTCCGGCGGATATTCCCGGTGTTGGCAACTTTGTTTTGACTGTCCAACATAATAATGACAACTCACCTGCCGCGCTGCTCTATTTTCTTGATTCTGGTAGTTATGCGACGACAGATATTAGTGGTTATGGCTGGATCAAGAGGGAACAAATAGAGTGGTATCTCGGTGAATCTTTGAATCAGAATGCGGGGAGAGAGAATCCATTGCCAGCGCTTGCTTTTTTTCATATCCCGATTCCTGAATATGATGAAGTATGGGATTTTCACACTTGTTATGGTTTTAAGTATGAGGACGTATGTGCGCCTCGAATCAATACAGGTTTTTTTGCTGCGCTACACGAAGCCGGGGATGTGATAGGGACCTTCGTTGGGCATGAACATATCAACGATTTCTGGGGAGAGTTACACGGAATACGACTTTGTTATGGTAGAGCTACAGGTTACAATACTTATGGTAGAGACGGATTTCCGCGAGGAGCACGGGTAATTGAATTAACTGAAGATGAAAGAAGATTTGAAACTTGGCTTCATCTGGACAATGGAACTATTGTGCGTGAACAACCTGAGCATGCACCACTGCAGCGCACTTTTACTGAAAATTGATGATACTGTTTTAAAGTTGTTGGATAGTATCCTTTAGGAGGAAAATGTGAGAGCACAACCACAGATCTCTATTAGGCACGAAGATGACATAGCGATATTTGACATTACCGGGTATTTGACGAACGAATCTGAAGATGCGATCAGCGATGCTTATGCAGACAACGGCGTTCAGGAAACTAAGAAACTACTATTAAATTTTGATCGGCAAAGTTTTATTACAAGCAGTGGATTTGGAACTATAATTAAACTGCTGTGGAAGACACGTGATAAAGGTCAAGAGCTGCGGATCGCACATCCTGCCATGCAGGTGCGAACGATATTTAATACGATAGGTTTGACACAGAGCATCGGTGTGTTTGCGTCTGAAGCAGAAGCATTAGAAGACTTTTGAGCATTACGGAAATAGGGTGTACATATTCTGGTTGAAAAGTACTCCTAATAGACTCCATAAGCTGCCAGCGAGAAATTGTCCGAAGATAAGACCTAAGAATAGGGGTAATGCTTTACGGTATGCCCGTACGCCGCCTCCGGTGAATAGTATTCTCTTGAACAGCCATCCTAAGAAGATGGAGAACCACATCCATCCGATTGCCCATCCATTACCGACAGCATATCCAACGGGGTAGAATGGCCACCAAAGGAACTGTCTCTTTAGGACTGTCAGCACACCAGTAAAAAGGAATCCAAATCCCATGTGTTGAATTGCAGTTAGGTTAGGTGCTGCTGGGGAAGTGATCCAGTTTTGTAATCTTCTAAACTCTCCGACTCCCCAATAGGCAAATCGGTATTCATAATAGAGAGCGACATGTCCAACGACAGAGATAATCGCGCCGACTATGGATGCGACTATCAATGCGATAACTAAACGGTTTTCACTCAGTTTGAAGTGTCGACCAATTTTGAATGCTTCCAACTGGTGCGGCATTGGATGACAACGATAGCCGTAAGCAAGCCATGATAACAGTGTAGTGTTTGTCAAGTTTTGTGCACCTAAGGGTCGACTTCCCATGAATAGCAGCATTATTCGGTCAGGATGCACTCTATGTAGTTCATGTGTTGGCGGACCGAGTTCAGCACGCATACGTGTCATACCTATACACAAAACCAAATAGATGCCGAAATAGCCAAGAGCAACCCATGGAGATAGGCCTGCGAAATACCAGAAAATTACAACAAAAGCTAATCCAAAGATCAAACCGAAGACAGCAAGTTGATACAATCCATCCTTTGATCTAAATGAGAAAACGCTGCCTAAGACTCTTAATATCTCTCTTCGGCTTGTCCAGAGTGCAAGCAATCCTATTCCTATCCATGCGCCTGCTCGTTGTTCAGTTTGAAATGCAATTGCCGTTGTCCAACCTGTGGCATTGAAAATGACACGTTGAACACCCCAAAATAGATAGAACACCCAAAATGATAGTGCTAAATCCAAAGGCATGAGATACCCAAGTCCAACCGCAAACGGGTAGACATAGACGGGTAATCTACCCATCGCATTCCAAGGTCTTTCAGCAAAAAAGAGTTGATACTTTATTTTCAATGATGGGATTACTGGAAATAGGAAATTCAATCCAGCAAGGATTTCCAGTCCGAATGCAATACCGAAACCGAGCCATATCAGTTTATTTCGAAAAAGACTGGAAGTGTTACCAAGTAATTCAACAGGGAGTGTTGTTAGTGGGTAGCTAAGTTTTTCATGGTCAATCCATTGCTTACGGATGATGATGTTGATGCACATCATTATGAAGAGCAGGACAATAACTAAGCTGCTCCAAGCGACTATCGGCCATAGCCATGCGTCTATGTAGCGAGCTTGCCAAAATGTATCTTCTCCTTCAAAATAACCTTGTAGTATGCTTTTATCTGTAATCGTTAGCCACGTTGGTAGGTAGCGGAAGAAAATTTCACTCCATTCATTTTCTGGTGTTGCAAACCATCCTGCATTTGCAATCATCGGGACTAATTGACGAACGATGTCGTGTCCTGCAAGTGCTGTCGCGACAGAAACCATGATGTAGGTCATTGCAAGTTCACGTGATGTTGGTGCAGCACGTTTGAAGTATTTTCTCAGTAAGGGTGCAATTGCTGCAAGAAGAAAGAACGTGAAGAGGACTGTTGGAAAGATAGAGAAATCAGTAAGTTCCCAAACCACGCGGTTTTCTGCGGAGATAATCCAATAACATGTTAGTATTATGAGGATAGAACCGAAGAGGAGAGTACCAACAATAAAGCGAAATGGTGTGGTTTTTTCAGTGTCCTTATATAAATTTGACTCACTGTGTAACATGTCCGTATTTTACCAAACCTTTTGAAATTAGACAAGAAATAAGTTCTTTGCGGTGTGTTAAGTTATTGCACAGAGGTACTAACTTTTGTTCTCTTTAGTCCCGTAGGGACGCAATGTTTATAGAAAGACATTATCACAACCCCTCTCTTTAGTTCCGTAGGAACGACATAGAAGGATAACCATATCGTCTCTACGGAACTAAAAAGACATGGGGATATGTATTTCTATAACCATATCGTCCCTACGGGACTGAAGAATATGGTTAGTATTAACAATATTTCTTTATATTGACACCTAATGAAGTTTGACAATCAAAATCGGTAGTTGAATTCGTATGGGTTGGGTTCCTCAACCCGTTTGGTTTTTGAGTTTGCGTAGATCATGTGTGGAAACCACGCCCCTATGAATACACAACTTTAACGTCAAAACTCATTAGGACTCTGTGTCCGCAATCTCTCATTTAATCAGTTGCGGCGGGGCACAGAGACCCGGGGAATGCCTAAATGGTATTCATACCCGGGGAATGCCAAAAGGCATTCATACCCGGGGAATGCCAAAAGGCATTCATACCGTTGATTTCTTGATTTCTTGTTTTCTTGATTTCTTGATTTCGCCCTAAAATGGAGAGTGGGAGTTCTACAAAAACTTTACACACCCGTTCTTTGGGTCAGAGGTAATCAATTGTCCGAAATGGACTATTGTGGGAAGGTGTGTAACCTCAATTTCAGAGAACCAGCATAACAAATCGGGGTTGAAAACACCTCCCACAAGAGAAACACCAACACTTTTTTCTTAAATTGACACATAAGGTGCGGTTTCCTAACATGCCATCGTGTCCAAGTAATACCATTTTCATGTGATAATGTCTCATTAGCAGCGGAAATCTGGTAGGAGCGACCTCCCGGTCGCGACCGGGAGGTCGCTCCTACCGAAGAGAGTAACCCCCTATCAGTAAACAGTAGAATTCCTTAATGAGACAAGATTTATTTGAATTGGTATAATTATGGATTTTCCTATAATCTTCATCAAAGCGCGTCTACCGTTCGGTGCTTAAGTCCTATAGTAATTATGGAAGGTAGGGTGGATCAACCGCGGCATTGGTTGGTATTCCATCATAGTACACTTCACCGCCGTTTAGTAACAACACACGGTTTGCGTATTTATTGGAAAGTTCAATATTGTGTGTCGCGAAAATTAGTGTTTTGTTTTCTTGTAGGATCTGATGACAGAGTTGGTCCATCATACGGTGTAGGTGTTGTTCATCTTGACCTGTAGTGGGTTCATCAAGTAGGAATACATCAGGATGTAAGGAAAATGTTGATGCGACTGCAACACGTTGGCGTTGCCCGCGTGAAAGTGAATAAGGGGAATCTTCTGTTAGTTCTTCTAAATTGAATTGATTGACGGTTTTATCAACACGGTCTATTAGCGCTTGGGATTTCAACTTAAGGTTCTTTGGACCAAATGCAATTTCTTCCCTGACGGTTTTTGCTTGTAGCAACAGATCAGGGTTTTGAAAGACTATACCAATCTTACCCGCTAACTGATGGAGTTTTAGACGTTTCATAGGTTTTCCCTCTATCATGACTACTCCAGTAGTAGGTTTCAGTAGACCTGCTATGAGATGAAGCAACGTTGTTTTCCCTGATCCATTTGCTCCCATTATTGAAATTATCTCTCCTCGTGATATATCACAAGATACGTCATTTACTGCTAAATCATCACTGTTTGGGTATTGATATTTGAGATCTCTGATGGTAAGGATTGGATCAGACCTTGGAGGCGTATCTGTAGGTTTGGTTGTAGTGTTTATTTTAGAATTCACTTTTTCAGGAATTTGCACACCTAAACGACGAAAAACAGAGTCTTCTTGTAATGCATCTGATATTGGTAAGTCTAAGCAAATGTTGCCCTTGTCCATCAGCCAAACTCTGTTGCATAGGTGTGCAACCTGTTTGACTTGATGTGTTGCAATAACTATCGTCATACCTGTTTCCGTGTTAAGCTGCTTGACAATGCTTAGTATGTCGCTTGTTGCTCGTGGATCAAGATGACTGGTAGGTTCGTCCAATAGCAATACTTGTGTTTTCATAGCACAGAGGGCAGCAAGTGCGACGCGTTGTTTTTCTCCACCAGAAAGTTCCGATATGCGTCTATTCTCAAATCCGGTTAATCCCACCTGTTCTAATGCCGAAGTAATTCGTTGTCTAATTTCATCTGGTGGAAACCCAAGGTTTTCAAGTCCAAATGCAATCTCGTCTTCAGCATGTGTACAGAAGAGTTGGTCATCTGGATTTTGGAATAGTAGGGATACCTGTTGACAAGTTGTACTGAGTGATTGTGTGGCAACGAGTTTTCCATTGACGTGGACAGCACCGGTTAGTTTACCTGAAGCAGCGTGTGGTATTAAACCGTTTATAGTGCGGAGTAATGTTGTTTTTCCACAACCAGTAGGTCCTGTTAGTAGCAAAAGATCACTGGATGAGATTTCAGCATTGATGCCGTAAAGCGTGGGAATATCACGACTTGGGTAGGTGTAAGAAAGGTTCTCAATCTGAATTGGCACCATAATAACACATGATGACCATCAGTTTTGATGCAGTTCCTCAAATTGCTCTGGTATTGAACCGAAAAGCTGCTCTATGTGTCGTTTAACTGACTCTTGAAATGCATCGCAAGTATCCTGAACATATTGTTTGAAATCGTCGTGTAATTGTGCTTGTTGTTTACTTACCCGTGCAAAAAGACTGTGAAGATACACTTGTAATTCACTCAGACGTTCGCTCTGTGTTTTTGCGAAAGCACCTACTGTCTCTTTGAATGCTTTCAACTCTGCATCTAAGTATGTTTTAAACATGGACTTTTGAAAATTCTCAAGTGCGCTATGTGCAGCATAACGAAAATCTTTGTGGATGGATTCGTATTTCTTCTTAACTCGTTTACTCAGTTTCTGTGCGTAATTCTGAATTTCGTGCATACGATTCTCTTTTGTATGAGCAAATTGTGAGATCTTTTCTTGGAATGTGTCCATTTCTCTGTTCAAAAAGGTTCTGAAATCTTCAACTGCAACAGTATGTCTTGTGATTTTTTCCAGATGATATCCCATTACTGCTAAACGAATAGCATCAGGAAACATCCTGTGATCATGTTTCAAGACTCTTATCAGAAATTTTACATATTCAAGCCCCTGTTGAGAAAAGAGTATTCGTTTAATTGAACGCATGAATGCCTGAACTTCAGCCTTGTGAATTTTTCTGACATTATGTGAGGTATAAGGTCTATGTTTAAGCATTTTTAGACATCGTGTAAAATAGTTCTTCAAAGTTGGATCATATAGTGTAGATATTACGCGACGGTATTCTTCAATAAGTTTCTCTCGTGGCATTTCTGGTACGAAATTTAGTGACATATCGGTATTGTTCCCACTGGATTCAACGAGCAATCTATCTTCTATTTTCAGTCTATGCCAGAGGTCTGTTTCCTTTAGTGCAGTAAGTAATCCAGCCATAGCCATAGGAATTCCAGCTTCCTGAATGAAATTAATATGGGAATCAAACTCTTTGTCACCATCAAGACCGATGATAAACCCTCCTGTAACCTCCATCCCCTTATGCTGTATTTTCCTGATAGCGTGTAGAAGGTAACTTCCTGCATCCTCTTCTTTACTTGTGTTCTGTCCTTTTGATGTGGTAATCAGTGCTTCTTCATTGGGTGTTTCAATACCGAGAAACACCATGTTAAAACCAGCAATACTCATTGCATCAAGCATATCAGGAATTTCAACAAGGTTCACACTTGCTTCTGTATAAAGCGAGAACGGAAAATTCCGTTCCTCTTGCCATTTCTTCACAGCGGGTAGGAGTCGCATTGCATCACGTTTGTTTCCAATAAAGTTGTCGTCAACAACGAACATTGAACCTGTCCAACCAAGTTTATATAGCATTTCAAATTCATTTAGCATCTGCTCATTTGTTTTTGTGCGTGGTACGCGCCCGAACAGTTTGGTTATATCGCAAAATTCACAGTTGAAAGGACATCCGCGAGAGAACTGTAGTGCCATTGACCCATAAGTATTTATATCTATTAGGTCATAGCGAGGAGGAGGGGTCTTTGTTATATCAGGTTTTCCCTTTTCTCGATATACTTCTGTAGCAACACCACTCTCAAAATCTGTTAGGAAGTCTTCAAAGATATCTTCTACTTCACCGAATAGGAAATGATCAACTTCCCCATCACACTCTTCTTTAATATTGTCGTAGTAAGATGTAGGGTGGGGTCCACCAGTAATGATCGGTATGTCTGCACGATTGCATTTTTCAACAACGTCATATAGAGATGCCTTCTGTACTATCATCGTAGACGTTAACGCCATGTCTGCCCACTCAAGATGTTCGTCAGTCAGTGGTTCAACGTTCATATCAACGACTTTAAGGTTGTAGTTTTTGGGAAACATACCTGCAATTGTTAATAATCCGAGAGGAGGCATTGATGATTTTTTACCGAGGAAATCTAAGGCGTATTTAAAACCCCAATATGATGGTGGGAACTTTGGATAAACAAATAGGGCATTAGGCATGATTTATAATTGCACTCCTAAGGGATAACCTGTTACCCCAAATTGCCAAAATTATGTGATAAGGATGTAGATTAATATTATGTATAATACTCTGACATACTCCCCAAGCTAAAGCATGGGGGTTCTTAGTTCTTATATTTGGAAACAACTCAAACTGTGCTAATAATTATACAACATTTCAACAATAAAATCAAGTTTTTTCTTGACACAAGCACTTAGCACGAATACATCCCACTACCTAAAGGTAGGGGTTTTGTCGTGATTCTTGATAAATTACTTTATATGTCAAATTTATTATGGGATCGGACTGGGTTATTTAGTTTTAGGTGTTTTTGATGAATTTTTGCTATGACGTTAATTTTATGTGTTGCCATCTTGTCCGTGTCTTTAGTCCCGTAGGGACGATATGTTTATAGAAAACGAATACCCTCCCCCAGTTCTTTAGTCCCGTAGGGACGATATGTTTATTCTTCTATGTCGTTCCTACGGAACTCTATTGGGGTTGAAAACATTTTCTATAAACATATCGTTCCTACGGAACTAAAAACATGGACAAGATGGTATTACATAATATTAACGGTATAAGGATTATCGTGGAAAGAATTTTTTGTGTATGTTTAAGAGACGTTGTAGTTCTTGTATAGGTTTTTCTGCATCGTCGACCCGGAGATCAATGTATCGGTCATTAAATCCACTATATCCCCCGTTTTTACGGACAACAAGCAGTGCTGCGGATTGCTGTCCGCGTTTGTCACCACCCTTATTTTGTCCAGCAGCGAGGGCAGCCATCAATTTGTCAGCCAATTCACCTTTTGTTTCTTCATAAGCTTTTCCCATCGCTTCGACGACATCTTCGCCTGTTAAGATATTACCTTGAGCAGTGTAGTGTTGTCCGGAAAATGCCCCAGCCCAATCATTACATTTTTTACCTGTATGATTAGTGACTGTTCCGTTTGCGTCAACGATTCCAACCTGTCGAGATTCTCTGCCATCATCATCCCTTAGAAGGTGGTCTAATGTTTGTTGTGCTGTCAGTCCAATTTTTAGTAACTCTATTCCTCTCGGACCGTATGTTGTATTTGCCCAGGCTTGTGTAGCGATTGCGCCGACACCTGCCTCTGCAAAAGGAACGACAGCCCCGACTGCAAAGAACTTGGATTGCACAGCGACACCGAAATCGTTATTGTTTGGATCGTATCCTACGATGGAAAATGTGGAAATAGGAACCAATAGATTGGTCTGTAAATGTTTTGGTTTCATCAGGTTATTGTAAAAATCTGCTATGTTAATCGTCTTCAAAACGGATTTTCATTGCTTCCGCATGTCCTTCTAAACCTTCCACCTCAGCGAGTTTGACGACATGAGGTGTAACTTTTTCTAAAGCCGACTTGGTATAAGAAATTAGACTTGTCTTTTTCAGGAAATCGTCAACACTTAGTGGTGAAGCATAACGAGCTGCGGTTCCTGTTGGTAGGATGTGGTTAGGCCCAGCGATATAGTCGCCAACTGCCTCTGGTGAATACGGACCTATAAAAATAGCTCCTGCGTTGCGAATTTCTCCAATCCATTCAAGTGGGTTTTCAATATGGAGTTCTACGTGTTCTGGTGCGATTTTGTTTGTAAACTCGACTGCTTCTTCTAAATCTTCAACTACAAATGCACCGCCGTAGTTTTCAAATGCTTTCACAAGTTCGTATTGCCTTGGGAGTGTCTGTGCTTGAAGTTCAATTGCCGCTTTGACCTGTTCAGCAAAACCGAGAGAAGTCGTAACAAGAATAGCAGAGCATTCTGGACTGTGTTCTGCTTGTGAAATTAAATCGGATCCGACAAAATCGGGGTCAGCAGTGCTGTCAGCAATTACAAGGATTTCACTTGGACCTGCTAATTTGTCAATGTCAACGTGTCCGTATACCTCTTTTTTAGCGAGTTGTACATACAAGTTTCCTGGACCGACTATTTTATCAACTGCAGGGATCGTCTCTGTCCCGTAAGCCAATGCTGCGACGGCTTGTGCACCACCACATTTATATATTTCATTGATTCCACATTCGGCAGCTGCAACCAACATGTGAGGATTTATTCGTCTATTCCGCATAGGTGCCATACAAACAGCGATCTCTTCCACTCCAGCGACAGTCGCAGGAATTACACTCATGAGTAGAGAAGAAACTAAGAGTTGGCTTATGGACGGCACACAAGCACCAACACGTTTTAACGGACGAATTAGATGTCCTAACAGAACGCCATCCTCCTCAGTAGAGAACCACGAAGTACGCAGCTGTTTTTGATGAAATCTTTCTATGTTCTCCTTAGCATGAACAATAGCATCAACATACTCTGAGTCTACATCTGAGTAAGCCTGTTTGAATTCGTTTGGGCGCACCTGCAATCCTTTCGTAGAAAATCGCGGTGCATCCAGTTTTCGTGTATATCGAGCGACTGCCTTATTACCTTCATCTTGTACTTCAACGAGAGTACGACGTACAGTTCTTAGGATATTTTCATCCATAAGTTTTCCGCGATGATTTAAATCGGCAATAAAGGAATCACATTCTGGAGTGTTTGTTTCAAATATACGTAACATGTTCTGTTTCTATGGACTTTTTATAGTCACCCTTTCTACAGTGCATTTCATAAATGCAGTTTTTTCCAAATTCACCGGATCGTGTGTTTGGAAAATCGGGGTTACAAACCCCTCCTACCATTTATGAGATAACTTGTAATATCTACAGTGCATTTCATAAATGCAGTTTTTTCCAAATTCACCGGATCGTGTGTTTGGAAAATCGGGGTTACAAACCCCTCCTACCATTTATGAGATAGTTTGTAATATCTAACAAGATTATTGAATACGATCAATACGATAAAAAATTGGTTTAATCGTTTTAATTAACCCTAACTATATCAGCACCGAGTGCATTGAGTTTTTTCTCAATTCCTTCGTACCCTCTATCAATATGATAGATTCGTGATACCGTAGTTTCTCCAGCAGCTGCTATTCCAGCGATAACAAGTACAGCACCAGCGCGCAGATCAGAAGCCATGACGGGTGCACCACTCAGTGAAGAAACGCCTGATATAATTGCTTGTCGTCCTTCAAGTCTAATATCAGCTCCCATTCGGTTGAGTTCTGCCGCGTGTATGAAACGATCAGTATGGACGTTCTCTGTGATTGTACTTGTTCCTGAAGCAAGACTAAGCAAACCCATAAACTGTGCTTGCATATCCGTAGGAAATCCGGGGAAAGGAGCGGTATTGACATTAGTTGGTTTTAGTCCGTTAGGTGTAGTAACACGAACACCTTTATCATCCCAATCTAATTGCACACCTGCTGCTATTAATTTTTCTGTTACTGCAGTAACTTGTTTGGGTGTGATGCCATCAACGTAGACATCACCGTTTGTGATTGCGCTTGCAACCATAAATGTCCCTGCTTCAATATCATCGGAAATAACGTTGTGTTCCGTGCCTCTTAGTTGTCTCACACCATCAATCTTCAAAGTAGGCGTCCCAATTCCTTCGATATTTGCTCCCATAGCATTGAGGAAATTTGCAAGGTCACAGATATGCGGTTCACAAGCAGCACCGTTTATTACCGTTTCTCCCTCGGCTAAAGTTGCTGCCATCATAACATTTGCGGTCGCACCAACGCTTGGTCCGTGGTGTCCAAGCAGGTCTATTTCAGTACCTACCAAACGATCCGCTTGTGCGTAAATATACCCTCTTTTTACTTCAACTTGTGCTCCTAATTTTTCTAAACCGCGGATGTGTAAGTCAACCGGACGTGGTCCGATAGCACATCCACCGGGAAAAGATACCTTTGCGCGGCCGAGTTTTGCCACAAGGGGACCCAAGACATATATGGATGCACGCATCTGCCGAACCAAATCATAAGGTGCTTCAAACTCCATTCGGTTGATCGGTTCAATATAAAGAGAGCCATTCTTCCGCGTGATAGATGCCCCAAGTCCTTCAAGCACTGCACTGAGTGTCTTTACGTCTGTTAGATTTGGAACGTTGTGGAGTACACTGATGTTATCCCCCAGAATCGCTGCAGCGACTGCGATCGGTAAAACAGCATTCTTCGATCCGCTTATCTTAACCTTACCATTAAGTTTTGTTCCGCCATTGACGATGAATTTTTGCATTTTGTTTTCCTCATAATTCTCTGATCAATTTATACAAGATTGATATGTTTATATTTTTATAGTATCTGTTTTCTTGCATAAACGATGCCAATATTATATCTGTTACAAATATAGTTGTCCAGTGAAAAATACAATTAGAAGATTGTGTTAAATTAGACACATGAATTCTCTATGTCATAATTTGTAGTTGAAAATTCACTTGCAATGACTGCATCAATTTGTTAAACTTCAATGTATGAATCAACTTCTATATATAAGATGAGGTATGAAGATGGCAGAAAAAACATATCGTGTTGGAGTAATCGGTTGTGGTGGCATGGGACGAGCGCATGCGCGAAGTTGGAACAATAGCGGTCGCGCAAAGGTGGTCTCAGCATCAGATATTAGTGAAGAATCTGCATCAAGATTTGCTGATGAGTTATCTTTACCAACATACTATACCGATTTTGATAAAATGTGTGAAAAAGAGGATCTTGATATTGTCAGCATCACGACGTGGCAAAGTGTTCGTGCAGAACCGACAATTGCTGCGGCGGAAAATGGAGCTATTGGGGTAATCACCGAAAAACCGATGGCTGCCTCTGTTGGCGATGCACAGGATATGATGGATGTCTGTGATAAGAACGGAACGAAATTGGTTGTAGGACACCAAAGACGTTTCAGTGGACAAAACTGTGAAGCAAGACGACTAATTCAAGAAGGTGCAATCGGTCAACCGCAAACGATGTTACGCCGAGATGGACACGGTTTGTTAAATCGCGGCACACATGAGATTGACGAAATGCGTTTTATCCTCGGTGATCCCGACCCGCAATGGCTTATTGGTCAAGTATCACGGAAAACTGATCGTTGGGAAAGACGTGTTAGAACTGAAGACAAGTGTATGGCGGAAATCTGCTTTGAAGGTGGTATCCGCGGTATCTATGAGAGTGATTTACCCGGACCAGGCTTGCGCGGAGATGCTGTTTATGGTGATGATGGGATGCTGCGACGTGGTCCTGATGGTACAATTGAACTCTTGAATAGTAAATCCTCTGGTTGGCAGTCAATCAAACCGCGTCAAGGTGAACCGAATCAGTTCTCTGAGATGTTGCAATGGATTGAAGGTGATATTGACGAACACCGCAATGCTGGTAGGCACGGACTTTGTACTATTGAAATCCTAATGGCATTTTATGAATCAGTGCGTCTCCAGGATGTTGTTACTTTTCCGTTAAAAACGCGTCCGAACCCGCTTGATTTGTTGGTTGAAGGTGGAAAACTCCCTGTATTTGTTGAAGGACGATATGACATTCGTGCTCCATTCCCCGAACAGAAGAAATAACGTATCATTTCATTATCCTATCCAAACACTTATTTAGGGCGGTAATATCCGCCCTAAAACATATTAACATTCAACATCTTTCCCATCACTTCCGTATACATCCATTCTTTCTTGTGTCGTGATGTCTGCTGCGCTTGCAGGTTTATAATGCAATTGTAGCGCCCGGCGACGTTGCGATGAATGATTGACAGGACTGCCGTGATGTAGCAATCCGTGCCAAAATAGACAACCTCCTGGTGGGAGCGTAACCATCGTATCGCGTGCAACGGGCACGTGTGTATCACATATTTGCCAATCTCTACGTTTGAAGTGAATCATCGGACCCTCGTTGTGAGACCCAGGAATGATATGCATACATCCATTCTCAGGTGTTGCTTCGTCCAATGCAATCCACACACCAACGATTGTCGTTTCCTTTTTGACATTGAAGTATGCACAGTCTTGGTGCCAAGGTTTCTCAGTGCCGTGGTGTGGAGGTTTGACCAACGCCATGTTTTGATATAAATGTGGTTTATCACTCATGATTTTTTCAAGGACTCCCAACATGCCAGAATGCGTAGCCATATATTTCAAACGTGGATCATATTCTATATAACCGTGTATTTTTCTTATCGCATCACGTCGCTCATCTGGATTCATTTCATCTTTGTATTTAACAAGTTTCGGTTCGAATTGAATACCTCGAAAATCTGGATTCTTCCCATCCATCAGATATACCATGCCATCAATTGCATCCTGAATTTCCTTATTTGAGAACGCATCTTGTATAACAAGGTACCCGTTCTGATGAAAGTATTGGATTTCAGCATTGGTTACTGCAGAGAAACCACCAGAGATGCTATCTGCGACCGTATCATATTGGTAAAGATATTCAGGGTACAGAATTGGTGTTTGTGATGGTGCCATTTCTTGAGCAGGACCTGTTTGTTGTTCCATAATAAAACTCCTTTATATATCACCTCGTCCTTCGCGTTCCAGTAATACTAAGAAATCACTCACACGATAGATAGCTTCTTCGGCGCGTTGGCGTGCAGATTCGCTTTTTTCTTCTTCAGCTAACCACCGTTGACGTTGTGGAAGCCAATCAGTTTGTAGATAATTGAGTTGATTCAGGAAATGTGGGTCTTCTGTTTCACTGACAAAATATTCAATAATACCAAGTAAACCGTATTTACGATTGATCTCCATATCCTCTAATTCTCCTACCATTTGTGCAAAGAGTTGCTGGTTCCGATCCTGTCTGGCTTGTGCGACTTCACGCGACGATTCAGTCAGTAATTTATCAACAAACTCCTGCTTGGAATTAATCCAACGTGGTAGATTTCTGACATATTCCTCTAAATTAAAATCCCCACGTTGCAGTGCAAAATATGCATGGATATGGATATTGCGGAAAAAGCCTGTATAACCAACATTCGGATCCATTGTGTCAGCATCGTAAAGAATCTGGTTTTCTATACTACCATACAACAACTTAAAGTCTTCAGCAGTTAGATTTGTAGGCTTCAAGTGTGCTAATACAACAGAGGTGGCGGCTTCAACAAATGCAGTATCAAAATCGTACATTGCCAAAATGTTTTCTGTGATGACAGCACCAGATTCATGATGAACTTTTCCATGTAAATTGTGCTTATCATAAAGTTCGGTAACAATATTCTTTCCTGCAGGGGTGAGCATTTCATTAAGCCAGAATCCGTTGTGGTCAAAAATTCGCTTTCCGTTATCATCGGTTAGTATAACACCGTCGTAACGTTTTGTGATGTCATGTAACGTTCCAGCGACTTCCAACAGTTTGACATCTCCACCTTCGCGTCTACCTAACTCCATGCTCATCGCTCTGACGCGCATCGTGTGGTTCCAAGTATAGTGTCGCCATTGGAAACCAACGCGGTTGTGTTCCCAAAGACCAAAAGTGTCGTTGACAAGGGTTTCCAATTCATTCAAGACTTTGGTGTAATTCATATAAACCTCTTTTCTTATCTGGCATCGTATTTAACACGAATTAATGACAACCCGTGAGCAGGTACAGATGGACCTGCCACTGATCTGTCCTTTTCTGACAATATTTTGTGGAATAGTACACATGCGTTTTCCGCATTGCATGACTCATGTCTGAGACATTTTAATATTGTCCCGACAATAGCACGAACCATTCCACGTAAAAAAGAATCTGCTTCTATTTCAATGAAGACTTCATGATCGGTTTTCCAACAAATCGCTTCAAAAATCTCACATACAGGATTGTGCCGATCACTCCCGGTTTTCTGGAAAGAGGAAAAATCCATTTCACCAACAAGACAATTGCAAATTGCACCGATTGAATTCACGTCAATATCGTTTGGATAGAAGTATGCCGTATGTCGAGTAAGTGCTGAAGGGTAATCTCGATTTAGTAGCGTATATCTATATCTACGACTTGTAGCACTGAATCGTGCATGAAAATCAACTGACACCTCCGAAGCTGAAGAAACAACAATATCGTGTGGTAATAGAGTATTCAGTCCTTTTTTGTAAGCGATGATAGGAATTGTTACTTCCGTGTGGAAATTTGCTACCTGTCCTTCAGCGTGAACACCCGTATCAGTTCTCCCCGCACCAATAATATGTACTGATGTTTTGGTTAATTGTGTGAGTGCTTCCTCAACTGTTCCCTGAATTGTCGGCATGTTAGGTTGTTTCTGCCATCCGTTGTAATTCGTCCCATCGTATTCAAGTACAAGTTTGATGTTTCGCATTATATCACGCTAATCTATAAAAACACATTGATAATTACAGATTATCATATACTGTATTTGGAAGTCAATGTATTTTCAGTTGCGGGAGTGTGCAAAGTTTTTGCACAAACTGCTCATTCTCACTCATGGTAGGCGTGCTTTGTAAGCGCTCCCCCCACCTGTACTCCCCTGCAGGCGTGCTTTGTAAGCGGCCCCCCACCTGCACTCCCCTGCAGGCGTGCTTTGTAAGAGCGCCATCCTCGCCCCCTACCTGCACTCCCCTGCAGGCGTGCTTTGTAAGCGCGCCATCCTCGCCCCCCACCTGCACTCCCCTGCAGGCGTGCTTTGTAAGCGCGCCATCCTCGCCCCCCACCTGCACTCCCCTGCAGGCGTGCTTTGTAAGCGCGCCCCCACCTGCACTCCCCTGCAGGCGTGCTTTGTAAGCGCGCGCCCCACCTACACTCCCCTGCAGGCGTGCTTTGTAAGCGCGCCATCCTCGCCCCCCACCTGCAGGCGTGCTTTGTAAGCGCGCCCCCCACCTGCACTCCCCTGCAGGCGTGCTTTGTAAGCGCGCCCCCCACCTGCACTCCCTGCAGGCGTGCTTTGTAAGCGCGCCCCCCACCTGCACTCCCTGCAGGCGTGCTTTGTAAGCGCGCCCCCACCTGCACTCCCCTGCAGGCGTGCTTTGTAAGCGCGCGCCCCACCTGCACTCCCCTGCAGGCGTGCTTTGTAAGCGCGCCATCCTCGCCCCCCACCTGCAGGCGTGCTTTGTAAGCGCGCGCCCCACCTGCACTCCCCTGCAGGCGTGCTTTGTAAGCGCGCCCCCCACCTGCACTCCCCTGCAGGCGTGCTTTGTAAGCGCGCCCCCACCTGCACTCCCTGCAGGCGTGCTTTGTAAGCGCCCCCCACCTGCACTCCCCTGCAGGCGTGCTTTGTAAGCGCGCCATCCTCGCCCCCCACCTGCAGGCGTGCTTTGTAAACGCACCCCATAAGCGTCAAATTAAGGATTTTGACCTCTTGTGGGAGGGGTTTTCAACCCCGATTTTACGCGCTTTTCCTCTCAAATCGGGGTTGAAAACCCCTCCCACAAGAGAAACACTAACACTTTTTTCTTAAATTGACGCCTATGGGGCGTGGTTGCCACGCCCGATCTACGCAAACTCAAAACAAAACGGGTAGGGGAACCCAACCCATACGTATTCAACTACCGATTGATTGTCAAACTTCATTAGGTGTCAATATAAAAAAATATTGTTAATATTAACCATATTCTTCAGTCCCGTAGGGACGATATGTTTATTCTTCTATGTCGTTCCTATGGAACTCAAGAGAGGGTGATAACACCTATCTATAAACATTGCGTCCCTACGGGACTAAAGAGAACAATATTTTGTACCTCTGTGCAAAAACTTTACACACCCGTTACGGGAGTGTAATCCGTGATTCTGTCTGAACAAGGATTTTCCTGGTTCAGATTAAGAATGCGATAAAACCTCAAAATAAGCAAACCGATAGACCAACGCCTGTGATAAAATTTACTCCGAAAATCGAAATCTGATTTACCCTGAAGCCCTGTGGATATAACTTATTTTTTAGGAAAACACCCTATTATTAAATAGTAACATATAGACTAAAAGAAAAATAAAATTTGACATTTATTATAAAATGTCGTATTATAACTATTGTAGAGTTTAGAATTTATTGGATGATTGCTTCGTAGAATGCACCAGATCATGGGTTTATGAGGGAAAAAGTCGGTATTTCTGTGATTTACCTTCATCCTCCTATACATTATTTCTCACACATGAGGATTTAATATTGATTAACCGATATATGGAAACAGCAAACCAAAAAGTGTACACGTAAAGTGAACACCTTTTGGTCCGATTTTTTCAGCAGGTATTATCTGCGTATTGGACTTGGTAGGTTTGTTTTAACTATAGTTAACTATAAGTTATTACCACCCCCCCCCTTCAATTCACATTCGTTAATATTTATTATTTACAAAGTCTTCCCGCAAACATTCGGTTTGTGGTATTTTCGTGCCCGCACATTTCGTCGCGGGCTTTTGTTGTTGCATTGGAATTCATTTCAATGCTTGTCATCCGTGTTGTGTTATATGCACAATACAGGATATTAACTAATAGTTTTATATTGATAATATATCACAAAGGACATACAATTGATGATTAAAAGACCTTTAGAATTAATCCGCACCTATCAAGGTGAATGCTTACTCACTGTCATTGTTATGGTCACAATTTTCAGTTTTATGACGCTCTTCGGACATGGGTTATCTGATGCGCCTCTCTCAACCGAAGCCCCATCTGGTCTGATACCCATATTCAAGCCTGAGTGCATAACAAGACAGGACTGTGAAAAACCATACATAATCTGTCCAAACAAAAGAATATCGTGTCCTCAGAAGGTAGACAAAATTGGTAACCATATTATTCCTGACCGGGGGATCATCAACCCCGCATTAACTGAACCTTGCCAACAAGACGCATTAAGTTCGCAAGGACACACACAAATAAGGAGGTATTGACATGCCAAAACAATTACAGTGGGCAATAGGTGGACTCGCGCTACTTATAATCGGTTTCGTTGCATTGCAAATATACTTACATGTAGACATGAAACAGTTCAAAGAGGAACTTGCCGACCCAGAACCTAAAACGGAGACGGAAACCGAACAACCCCCCGACCAGGTGCAAGTACCTGAAGTGGATATCAGACCGCCTCAGCCAGATGACGGACGTAAGTATGAGTGGCACGGAGATCATTGGCATGAAGTGCTTGAATTAGAAAACGAATCGTCTATTGATGCAGAACAATCTGTGCCTTTGGTACAGATTGGGTGGGAATATCATACCACACGACAAGGTACCCGTTATCTCAAGGATCCGGGCTGGTCAGATCACAGCGAAGCAAACATAACCCCAAAGGGGAATCCACTTATAATAGATTGGGGGAGAATGCCTGAAATCATTGGGATGGTTGATTGGTTTGATCCGTTGACTTGGGAATCCTACCGCAATTTCTGGGGCTTTGATTTTCCCTATATTGGAGAAAATGGTGTTCATCCTTACCGAGCTGTAGTCGATAACCACGGCACACCGCTACAAATGTTTCGAAATGTTGCTCTTGTGACGAATTATACAACGCGTACCGGATTTCGTCCGACCCCGGAGCAATTAGAACAATATAACGAGTTGCAAGACCTCTATAAAGGCGCGCTTATCTTGGGCGATTCCAGTACCGCCGAAGCACAAAAACAAAAGATTGATACGCTCGTTTCCTCCGCACAAGGTGAAATCCCCAATCCATATTCTTATTTTATAGAATTCTATGGTGATCCTGTTGGACCGGGACCTGACCCACCAGAAGTGCGAAGTAAACGGCAGGCAGATGCGATAAAGAATCTTTACAAACGATTGGAAATTCCGCATCTCTATGAGTTGTATGAACTCGAATAATTGTAGGCTGCACAGAAGCGCAGTCTCATTACATCTATAAAAGGGAATATAATAATGCATTATACACATCAGAAATACCAAATTTTCTTTTTCTTCGTCCTATTTCTTACTTTTTTCTTGAACGTTAATAGTTACCCAGAGATCACGACAACTTCAGGTGTTGTCAATTTCAGTGATTCTTGGCTCAGTTCCGAACCACAGAATGGTGTTACCTACACAGGGACACGGAATGTCATTCCACCTGCTCCGGGTTCCACAGCAACAAAGAAACTGATTTACGATGAAAGTTGGGATCCGCCGAATCCGAAGGAAGGGAAGGAAGGACCTGATGAGATTATCACCTACACGTTAACATCTCGTGTCACGGGTCAAGGCGTGATACTCATGTCAATAAGTGGACAAACGACGAAAAGCTATGATGTCGGTAGTTTTCGTCCCCAAAATGTACAACCCACGTCTCTTACGGTTGAAACAAACCTTGAGGCATACCGTATAGAGAAGTATACGAACCTTCGCTCTTATGTAGGGTCGTATGTCCCATCTATTTACGACACGTGTTACCCTGTTGAAAACAAAGGATACGATACTGAGATTAAGGCAGGCACTGAAAACTTGAGTGCTTCTGGAATAGTTACATCTAAACAAATTACGGTTTCCTACGGCACCGAAACAGCATTGCAAAAGTATTTTACCGTTGGCGCTTCTTGGCCACCTGGTGGTGATGCAAGTTTCGGCGGTGGGAAATCAGAAACTTTAAAGTGGGGATGGACTTTAGATGATCATAGCGGCAACACTTCCACACCTGCAAGTCTTAATGGTTCCTTTACGGTAGTACTAAACGACACAGATTTCCACAACAATTCTCCTTCTGGGGAAAATGTACAGCCTCCAGCTCCATGTGCAACTTGTCCTAATTGTCAGAGATCTGTGCATACTGAAACCGATCACGTGAAACGCACTTGTCCACTTGATGGTACTCCTAAAGGCTGTGGTGAACCTATTTACGACTGCACAGATGAAGAAGAGAAACTTCAGGATGCCTGGCACATGGTACGTACTTGCACGAATCCCGCTTCAATTACATATTTCCCACTTTGCGGTGATAAATTTAGACATTGTAAAAATGGGAA
Source organism: Candidatus Poribacteria bacterium (assembly GCA_963663765.2). GTDB lineage: Bacteria > Poribacteria > WGA-4E > WGA-4E > WGA-3G > MSPOR6. The sequence continues at coordinate 102,416 of CAXXUA010000011.1, forward strand.
TTGTACGACCCGTGTTAGGTTTTGGAAAGGGCACTCTGATGGTAGCATCTCTCAAGCTACCGCTGGGGTTACCAACGGATACCCGGAAAGCCATGTTTTAGAAGATCCGCCCGACGATGATACTGAACTCGCTTCAGATACTTCACCCGATTGTGCCTCATGTACAAGTACAAGCGAGTGCTCAACTTGTTCAAGTGATGGTGACGCGTCAGCATCTACCGATTGCGCCTCATGTACGAGTACGAGCGAGTGTTCTGCATGCGATACAACTGAGACATCAACTTCTGCAACGCCTACCGAGCCAGGTTTATATCCGCCATCGGATGATGACTCTACTATCACGATTTATGACGAATTGATGGTAGATTCTTACCCCGGGCAAGAAGATATCAGCGTGATTTTGGTGATGCCTTCCGGCAAAGGGTATTCTCAGATTTACTTGTATTTAGCTGACGCTAATGACACGGGGTATGGCAACCAGTTAGGCGATACGCTTCGCCCATCAAGTTCATCTCTTGTAACGGAAGTGTCGCTTGAGATTGACATACCCAATGATGTCTCGGGTGTGTGTACCATTACGGCGTATATTCACCCGCATCCCAGTGCGTCGGATCAAACGTGTTATGAGTATAGTTTCAAAATTTACATATCCTAAACACCTTAGGTTTTGAGAGACTTTATTACAGGTAGGTATCCTTTTTGGGTATCTGCCTTTTTTCTTCAGAATAAGTCGTTTTGGACTTGAAAAGTTGTCAAAAAGTGCGATAACTCCCTATTTATAGTGAACTCTATCATTACTTACACACTTTTATAATTTCATCTTCGGTCTAAAACTGTGTCTTTAACTTACAATACCTTCGCCAATAATATACATTCTGTCAGATTGTGCGGTCAGTTGTAGCACATTCTTCCAGATTGTGCGGTCAGTTGTAGCACATTCTTCCAGATTGTGCGGTCAGTTGTAGCACATTCTTCCAGATTGTGCGGTCAGTTGTAGCACATTCTTCCAGATTGTGCGGTCAGTTGTAGCACATTCTTCCAGATTGTGCGGTCAGTTGTAGCACATTCTTCCAGATTGTGCGGTCAGTTGTAGCACATTCTTCCAGATTGTGCGGTCAGTTGTAGCACATTCTTCCAGATTGTGCGGTCAGTTGTAGCACATTCTTCCAGATTGTGCGGTCAGTTGTAGCACATTCTTCCAGATTGTGCGGTCAGTTGTAGCACATTCTTCCAGATTGTGCGGTCAGTTGTAGCACATTCTTCCAGATTGTGCATATAAATTATTCTGTCAGATTCTATCGTCAAATTAGACGCTATGATAATTAAAAATACTTCAACGATAACCTGAAGTTATTTTTATTTATGTAATCCTAACAATATCACAGAGCAATGGTAGATCAACACTATATACTCATTCAACTGAAGCACTCAAAAATGGCGAAGGTATTGTAACTTATGAAGGATATTTCATACTGATGCGTTGATTTAGAGTTTGCATCTTTGGATAACATATAGATTTATCTTAACAATATATCACAAAGGAGATATACTGGTAACCATATTATTCCAGAACGGGGGATCATCAATCCCGCATTAACCGAACCTTGCCAGCAAGACGTATTTAGTTCGCAAGGGGACACACAATTAAGGAATTATTGACATGACAAAGCAATTACAGTTGGCATTAGGGGGACTCGTGCTACTTATAGTGGGTTTCGTGGCATTGCAAATATACTTGCATGTAGACATGAAAAACTTCAAGGAGGAACTTGCCGGCCCAGACCCCAAAACGGAAACCGAACAACCCCCCGAACAGGCGCAAGTGCCTGAAGTGGATAACAGACCACCACAGCCAGATGATGGACGTAAGTATGAGTGGCACGGGGATCATTGGCATGAAGTGCCGATGGCACAAAAAGAATCTATGCCGTTGCATGAAGGTTCCTTGACATTTCACGAGGAGCTGCTCAAAACAAATCCCGTGAAAGCACTTCGCCTGCAAGCAGAAGAACGCGGACATTGGAGCGCTAAATGGATACCGCCATTTCCACCTGACGATCAGGAAGCAGCTGAGATCGCCCGGGCGAGATATCGCCTTATCTAATATGAAACTATTGGAGATACAAACAATCCCGAATACAAAAAAGCAAATAGTGCAGCTTGGAGGCAGGCAGAGCCTAGGCAGAAGATAATAAGGGAGGCGTATACCGCAAACGATCATGATGCAATAGCGCGCATTTGTGATTTAATGAAGTTAATCTGGCCGCATTTTCCTGAATCAGACGTTCCTCCGCTTTATGAAAAAGGGTGGCGTACGTCACCTTCAGACTATTTTCCAGTGCACATTGAAGATTTGAAACTTCCACTTTCCACTCCATAATAAAAGGAGAAATTTTCATTTTTAAAACACTTTCATTCCTAACACTTATCCTTTGTGTGTTTTCAATCTTTATTTACAATAACGTATCCTTTGCAGTCAATCCACTATCCTATAATAAAGATCAACTTAATATCAAGTATCAGGTTAATAACAGTGGATCGGGTAATACATGGGGTAATCCGGTTGATGTTTTTGAAAATGTGACAGTAGACTGAAAACTAGTGCCTTTTTCCTTTGTGAGTTCCATGTTACAAAAACAGGTGCCAGAGGTTATATCACTTAGAAAAAGTATCATCTAAGCAATAACATTAGTCACAGAAATCTTATCCTGTTATTCTGTAAATCCCGGGGAATGCTATAAGGCATTCATACCCGGGGAATGCTTTATAGCATTCATACCCGGGGAGTGCCTTAATGGCATTCATACCGTTGATTTCTTGATTTGAAAATCCTGGTTTAGACAGAATCACGGTTTCGCGGATAAGACTTCTCTACCAACAGTTTTGGCACACGAATAACGCAACATAAGTAAAACGATCTCATGCAGGTGTCTTATCCGCGTAATCCGTATAATCAGCGATTCTAAACCCAATCCGCGATGCTGTTTGAACAACGATTAGCAAACAAACGATCAGGGTTATTCAGTTTTAGGAGTTTTCTGTTTTTGAGATTTACTGAAAGTTAATACCCAAATAAGGTTTCCTAACTGCACCTTATACCAAATTAACCTAACTCGTAAGCGCGGGGCTCTGTGCCCGCCCCTGTCCTCGGCACTAAAAAATATACTAATCACGTTAATTTGGTATTATACATCAATTTTAGATTATTGAAACATGAACATCGCTCTTTAGTCCCGTAGGGACGATATGTTTATAGAAAACGAATACGCTTCCCACCTCTTTAGTCCCGTAGGGACGATATGTTTATAGAAAACGAATACGCTCCCTACCTCTTTAGTCCCGTAGGGACGATATGTTTATTCTTCTATGCCGTTCCTACGGAACTCAAGAGAGATAGATAACATTTTTCTATAAACATATCGTCCCTACGGGACTGAAGATCGTTTCAAACTATGAAGGACACCTGCAAAACGCCATGCTTATGTGAAACAATGATTAACATATAGTTATTTAGCACAACTCGTTAAATTACTAATTGGTAAAATTGGTAATTTTTTCTTCGGAAAAACCCAGTCATAGACAAGATTTGTGTACAGAAAAAATTACCAATTGCCTGAAAGTAGCGACTTGTACTAAATAACTATTTATTAAAAATTACTTCACATAGACAAGTGGATTTAACCGTCCTTCTTTTGCTTTGGATGATCTTTAGTCCCGTAGGGACGAAATGTTATATACCATACCCAATATATGTGAATTTAATATAAACATTTAGTTAACTGGTACAAGTCGTAAGATTAGTAATTATATAGGATTTTTATGGTATTCTTGATTTTGGTCTGAACTAGGATTTTCAGGATTAGTAGATTATCAAGATATTACTCATCAGATCCTAATCCAAAAGAGAGCATAAACACATATCAAAAACCCTTGACGAGGTAAATCCTGCTAATCTGGTAATCCTGAAAATCCTGGTTCAGAAAAAGAATGGATTAACTCACAAGAATAAGCTAACTCAAGGATTAACAACTGTGATAGAATTTACTCAATAAATTGAAAACTGAATAACCCTGACAAACGATATACCAAAAACGCTACTCACCAAAAAAATACAATAATACTTGACAAACTTAATTGTATAAGTTACAATATATATTACATATTAGATACATAACAAAATATATAAACATAATTATAAAACTGACACATTTTTCTCGTCTTAAAAACAAAAAGTTACAAAATGTTATATTTTCCAAAACTATTTTTTACATTCACAAGAAAACACCAATAAAACTTTGCCACTACTGGGTTCACACCAAATTATAAAATGTTTTCAAAAAACGAAAAAACACAAAACAAAACATTTACATAAAGTACTTACTCCTAAAAATAAATGTCTTCAACCCTTACTATAACAGGATTAAAAGCCAATTTATACGACATACCAACGGTATGTAAATACATACCAATTGGTATGTCCTCAAACAAGAGGAAACAGTTTAGAGCAACACAAAACTAACAACAATATGTTATATTCAAAGACTCTACAAATCCAGGTGAAAATGGAATGAAAGTTGTAACTGCTGCGGAAATGCGTAAGATTGACGATGATACTATCAACGGTATCGGTATACCAGGTATAGTTCTCATGGAAACTGCTGGGAACGAAATCGTACGTTCTATTGAAAAGCATTATCCAAATGCTCACCGTTTTGCAATCTTTGTAGGTAAAGGCAATAACGGTGGAGATGGACTTGTCATCGCACGACAACTTGCACACATAGGACATATAGTAAATATCTTCCTTGTTTCTCCACCTGAGAGTTTCACTGGAGAAGCACTAACGAATCTGGAAATTGTTAGAAAATTATGTCTACACTGTGAGCAAATCTTAGTAGGTAATCCACTCAGTGATGGTTTGGAGAGAGATACATCCAAAAACCATCATGTCTTTATACAGAAACAACTAAGCTTTATAGAAAACTGTGATTTACTGATTGATGCAATTTTCGGGATAGGATTGAATCGTGAAGTACGAGAACCCATAGCAAATACAATTAAAACCATCAATAAACTCAATAAACCTATCCTTTCAGTTGATTTGCCTTCAGGTTTAGATGCAGATACTGGAAAACCATTGGGTACTTGCATTCAAGCGGAAAGAACAGTTTCAATTGGTTTGCCAAAAAGAGGTTTGATGTTACCACCAGGGAGACAATATACAGGTAAATTAGATATTATTGACATCGGATTCCCAAAAAAAGTAATTGAGGCACAAGGAATAAAGTGTAATTGGACATCTAAAAAAGAAGTTACTAAGTGGATACCTACACGTTCACCCGACTCACATAAGGGAAGTTATGGACGAGTACTCGTTCTTGCAGGATCTACCGGAATGACGGGGGCTGCAGCACTCGCAAGTGAAGCAGCACTACGTACAGGCGCAGGATTAGTTACGCTTGCAATTCCAAAAAGTCTCAACACTATTTTGGAAGTAAAACTGTCTGAAGTCATGACTCTACCACTCCCCGAAACGGATGTGGGGAGTATTGCAGAATCGGCAACTGAACAGATCCTTGACCATGCACTCAAGCACAAATCTATAATTGCAATCGGTCCGGGGCTTTCTCAACATCCTGAAACAGTTGCACTTGTTCATCAATTGATTTATAGGAATAAGAATGATCAGCTTGGGTTAAATTTTATTATTGATGCTGACGGTCTTAATGCCTTAGCACAAAAGACAGAACTCATCCATTTGCTTGACAATCATGCCGTTCTTACACCACATCTGGGAGAGATGGCACGGTTAACCAACTACTCTATTGAGGAATTAAAAACAGACAGAATTCGTGTTGCAGAAGAATTTTCTCAAAAATACGGTGTTACTCTTGTACTTAAAGGTTCACCCACTATTGTTGCACAACCAAATAATGAAATATGGATCAACTCTACAGGTAATCCGGGTATGGCAACCGCAGGAATGGGAGATGTCTTAACTGGGATAATTACCGGTTTAATAGCACAAAATGTAGAAAACCATACTGCTGCAACACTCGGTGTTTATTTACACGGTTTAGCAGGTGACATAGTCGCAAAATCCAAAGGTACACATGGTCTCATTGCAACTGATGTTTTAAACACGATTCCAATGGCAATATCAACTTTATACTAAACAGAAATAAAATGTGAGTTACATCAATACCTTCGCCAATAATAGACAATCTACCAGATTGTAACTGCATTTGAAGTGTAGCACATTCTGCCAGATTGTGCTACTCATCTATTCTGTCAGATTGCTGAATAGCCATTTCTATTGTAAATTAGATGTAAATTAGAACCTATGAAAAATAAAAACATTTCAACAAAAACCTGAAGGTATTTTTATTTACGTAATCATACAATAGGACAGAACAACAGTAGATCAACACTATATTCTCATTCAACTGAAGCATTCAAAATGGCGAAGGTATTGTTACATGAAAACATATAAAATCTATCCAGTTGCATCAGCAGATGCGTCCATTGCATTTCAAATAGAATTGGATCTCAATGTATTAGCAGCTGAAGACGCACTTGAAAATAGTAGTCTTAAAGGTGCAGAAAGAGAAGAAACCCTAAAGAAACATATTGGAAGCGATTATGAAAAAGGATATCGCGGTACTGCTTGGGGACTTCACGGAGTCTCAACAGGATTGACACCAGCACGTTTAACTAAAATGTTGGACGCACACAGTATATCATTCGATCCTTGTGCTGAACGCGATACTTATGATCATAGCATGATGGTCAATGTTGAAGAAGAATTAGCAGCACAGTTAGAAACCATCTCTGATGCTGTTTTGAAATCTATTGTTGATGAGTACAAAACACAATTGTTAGAAGCATAATTGTAATGCTAATAATCAGCTACTGACCCATCAGCTAAACGACTATTGGGCCAACTAAATCCTCTTCCAGCGCTACTGACTTCAATGACCTTTGCTTCATCTACTTCAACACCTAAACCAGGACCTTCTGGGAGTGTAACATAACCTTCAGCATCCATTTCCCACGTCTTGTGTGCAACACCCGCAGGTAGGACGTTATCATAGCCTTCGTGAATTAGGAAGAATGGCACTGCAGCTGATAGTTGAAAACTCGCAGTTAAACCGAGATAGGACATCGTGCAATGCGGTGCAATCGGCACATGATGTGCTTCCGCAAGTGTAGCAACCTTCTTGACTTGTGTAATTCCGCCACCATGTCCAACATCAGGTTGCAGGATGTCTATCACTTGTGCTTCAAGAATTTCGCGTACTTCCCAAATTGTACGGTCACGTTCCCCTGTTGCTAATGGCACTGGTACGAATTCACGTATCTTACGCATCACTTCTATGTTACCTGGAACCCATGCCTCCTCAAGAAACAGGAGATCGTCTGATTTCAAGTGTCCTGCAAATTGTTTCAGTATCGGTGGGGGTAGGCAGCTATGCGCGTCAAACATCACCGCTCCATCAGTACCAACTTTTTCACGTGTATCATGCACTCGTTGAACCATATTGGCAATTTCATCAGGGGTACCAGCGAATGGTTTTGAACCTCCCGGACCAGTTTTTATGGCTTTTGGACTCGGATATTTCCAAATCTTATCTCTACAAGGTCCGCCTAACAAGCGATATACAGGGACACCCCATAATTTACCCGCAATATCCCATAACGCCATATCAATAGCGGAGATCGTATGCACCATCAATCCACCACCACGTATATTGCGGTGTGATCGAAACATCCTTTGCCAGTGATGTTCTATTCGCGTTGGATTCTCACCAATAATCATTTGCGAAAGAGAACGTGCCAATTCACAAGTGACTTTTGTCTCCATATTGTTGATCTCACCCCAACCGGTAACATCCATGTTGGTTTCGATCTTGATGTACGCTTTTTCTCCCATCGGATACGCAACAAGGTCCGTCACCCGAATTTGAGATCCCTTATCTTCATATTCTGCCATGTTAAATACATCCTTTCCATGTGTTTTCTTAAGTTTTTCACAATTACAAAAGTTTGTCAACTACTATACAAAGTAAAGGGTGTGTAAAGTTTTTGTAGAAACCCTGATATTATAGTGGATTTTAGAATTATTTTTACACTTTCAGGTGTAGGAGGGAACTCCGATTCCCGACTATCAAGGTGTTCAGTCGCGATTCGGAGATCGCTCCTACAGAAAAAGTGTAAAAATAATTGTATATTTCACTATAAAAGAAGTATCTAAAGTTTCTATCAAAGCTTGCTTGACGTAAGGGAACTGTGGACATCGTAGGGGCGAGGTTTCCTCACCTACGTAAAACCTCTGTTTGGGCGGGGAGACCCCGCCCCTACGCACAGTAACCAAAACTTTACACACCCCAAAGTAAATCAGGGTTATTCAGTTTTAAAAGTTTTCTGTTATTGAGATTTACTGAAAGTTAATACCCAAATGAGGTTCCCTAACTTCACCTTATACATCAATTTTAGATTATTGAAACATGAACATCGCTCTTTAGTCCCGTAGGGACGATATGTTTATAGAAAACGAGAATACCCTCCCCAGCTCTTTAGTCCCGTAGGAACGATATGTTTATAGAAAACGAGAATACCCTCCCAGTTCTTTAGTATCGTAGGGACGATATGTTTACTCTTCTATGCCGTTCCTACGGAACTCAAGAGAGTATGATAACATTTATCTATAAACATTTCGCCACTACGGGACTAAAGACACGGACAAGATGGCAACACATAAAATTAACGCCATAGCAAAAAATCATCAAAAATACCTAAAACTGATTAATCCTGAAAGTAAATTAATCTTATTGTATCAATTATTGGATTTTGCTAATATATTGTTGCACAAAAAATGTTACACACAATGAAATCGGAGGAAGATAATGGCTGAAACCGTATTTGTAGGCGATCATGAAGTTACTTTTCCTGGACCACACCTTGGTGTATTGCGGGATTGCAATGCCGTCATGGACTCAGCAGAAGGATTGCATCAACAAATCGCTGAAGATGGGTATTTGCTTGTTCGTGGTTTAATTGACAAAGATAAGTTGATTGCTGCACGACGTGCTATTCTTGAACATGCTAAAGAGAACGGAAAAGATGAAGTATTTAAACCAGGAACAGAGATGATGGATGCTATCGCAGGTTCAGGTAGTCCGGGGCGGACGATGGGTGCACCAACTGTCACACATCATCCAGATGTTCTGTCTGTCTTGGAGGGTGATGAACTATTTGCCTTCTTCAGAAAGTTCTTTGGAGGAGATACTCGCACCTTTGACTACAAATGGCTTCGGTTTGTTCGTCCCGATGGATGGTCCGGACCACATTTTGATTTCGTCTATATGGGGAGAGGATCAAAGCAACTTCATACATGCTGGATTCCTTTCGGTGATGTCCCCGCAACGATGGGAACTTTGACTCTTCTTGTCGGTTCACACAACCTACCCAGTTTTGCACCGGTTCGTGATACTTATGGAAAAACTGATGTTGACAAGGATGGCACACCCGGACATTTTGGAAGAGACCCATTGGCAATCAGTGAAAAATACGGTGGAGAATGGCAGACAGCGGATTTTGAAATGGGAGATATCATCCTCTTCACAATGCACACGATGCATACATCAACAAAAAATCTATCGGATCGGTGGCGTATCAGTTGTGATATCAGGTTTCAACCCGCTGAACACCCGATTGATGAACGTTGGGTTGGGAAAAATCCAATATCTCACACGGGAGGACAGAAAATATCATTTGAAGAAGCAAAAAAACAGTGGGGTTTGGAATAGGTAGGAAAGTAATTCATACTATATGGAAAGTTGTAATACCAATTCAAATAAATCTTTTCTCATTAAGGAATTCTACTGTTTATTGGCAGGGGGTTACTCTCTTCGGTAGGAGCGACCTCCCGGTCGCGACCGTGAGGTCGCTCCTACCAGATTTCCGCTGCTAATGAGACATTATCACATGAAAATGGTATAACTATAGTTTACTGGTCAACAATTCATTTCAACAATGACCAGTCAGGTTCATCTTCCGGGTCACCAAGAGGACCGTGTGCATTCTTGACGATACGACGTTGTGAGTCATACCAATCATTGTAACTTGTGGCAGGTTGGAGTTTATCGTTTCGAGCATCCATCAGGTATGTCAAGGTATTCTCCATTTCGACTACCAACGACTTTGCTTTTGGATCTTCAATCAAGTTGTTCATCTGCAGCGGATCTACTACTATGTCGTATAGCATCCGCTTGCCTGATAACCACCGCGCATAACTATGGCTTTTTGTGCGAATACCTCGCCACTCGTTGCCATCAACAAGGTAATCATAAGTAGAACCAAAGTTCATAGTCAGGACAGCATCCTGTTCAAAGGCATCTGATTCATCACACCAAGATGTAGACAAATCATAACCTTCCACTGTACGAGGAGGTTGAATTCCACATAAACCACAAAGTGATGGGAATAGGTCAACAGGTGCGGTAAGTGTGTCACAAGTGCGATTTCCCTCAAAAACACCCGGTAGTCGCATGATGAGTGGTACCTTGATGGATTCCTCATAAGGTTCTCTCTTTGCCCAGAAATTCAAGCCTTGTGCACCACCTTGTGTGCCGTGATCAGATCCGAAAACAAGTAAGGTATTTTCAACACGATCTGTCTTCTCAAGAAACGACATCAACTCACCTAACATATCGTCTACTGCTAAGATCATAGCAAGATAATGACGGTATGCAACTACTGATCTTTCTCGCTGTTTTTCTGGTACGTTCTCTGGTAAAATGAGTTCGTCAGGAAGTCGGTCATAGTATTTTTGCGGGGCATATTCAAAAGGTGTATTGTGTGCTTGATGAGGAGAGATAAACAGACAAAATGGTGTATTGTTGTCAACATCATCCATAAACTGGAAGGCGTATCGGTTTAGCGCGTCAGTTTCATATCCGTTCCATCTTTCGTTTCTCCATTTGTCCAGATTGACAGTACCATTGAAATAATCTGTGTGAAAATTGTAACCTCGCCAATGTTGGAATCCAAGTCGGTCGCGTCCTTCTGGAACATAGTCACGGCCGCCGATTTCTGGGAATGAACCTGTATGTAGATGCCATTTTCCAACCCACGCAGTCCGATATCCATTTCTTTTAAACACATCACCAAGTCCAATTTCATCGTGTCGTGTATTGACAAAATTTATTAGATGTCCAGTTGTCTGTGGGTGTCGTCCAGTGAGTAGCATGGAACGATATGGTGTGCATACAGGTGCAGTAGCAATTGCATTGGAGAAAACAGTGCCTTCTTGTGCAAGTCTATCTATGTGAGGTGTTTCAATCTGTTTTTCTCCATAGACAGGCAATGAACACGCGCGGATCTGATCTGAAAGGAGATAGACTATGTTTGGTTTGTTTGTCATGACAAAAATAAATATTAGAATTTTATGCCTAAACTGACACGGTGTGCATCCTGCAAATAACCGAAGTCAGCAAATGCGTAATCAAGCGAAATCATTGTTTCGCGGAAATTTAGGTGAATACCTAAACCAAGAGTCAGTCCTTCTTCATCATCACTTTGGTCAGGACCTAATCGAAATTTATAACCAGCGCGAATAGCTGCTGCCTTTTTGAACCAATATTCAAATCCTAAGTTCAAACGTTCGCTGTTGTCGTTTGGATGGTTGCCATCAAGCGCGACTGTGAGTAGGTTGCTATCATTGTCTATTAAATCATAAGCGACTCCAAGTCGGAAATTGGAGGGTAATGGATACTCAATGGTATCCAATTCTGCTTTACGGGCAGGATTTGTTGTATCTGGAAAAGGTTGATATTCAGCAGTAAGTTCATCCCCAGCCTGTTCAACACCGGTTTCAAGGTCAGGACCGCCGAAACTCATCTCTGGTCCGAAGTTTGAGAACGACATACCGATACGCAGACTTCTCCAACCTGTATGGTATAACGTACCAATATCAATTGCAACACCCCTTGCATTTGCACGATGTATCTGTTGATGAATGTATTTCACATTGAAACCAAGAGAAAGTTTAGCACCAGAATCCTTGTGATAGAGTTCCCTTGAATAAGCTAAGGAGACTGCGGTGTCCCAGGCAGAATACCAAAGTCCTGTACCATCAGGTTGGGCAAGGGTTGTAATCTCTGTATCGGGGACATTGAGGAAAGTAACACTTGCACCTAATGTGCCGACCTTTTCTATCGGTGTTGCAAATGCAAGATAGTTATATCGGACATCAGCAAGCCATATCGTGTGTGTGTCAGAAAAACTGGTCTTATCCAGCTGACTTAAACCCGCAGGATTCCAATAGATAGTAGTGACATCGTTAGCTATTGCGCTGAATGCACCGCCTAAACTATCCACACGCGCACCCGGTCCTATTTTGAGAAATTGTGCACCCGCAGTGCCAACATTCGTTGTCGCATCACTGGCAGTTACACTTGAATAAAGAGTAAAAACTAAAGCACAAATTGCTAACAATAACAAGTGAAATACTGATTTTCCTTTTCTATTTAATCCGTTTCTATAGTCAACAAGACTATTACAATAATTGTCATTTCGCATAAGTTTCTCCTAATAGGTAGTATTCTTAACGAATGATTGCGAATCTTCCAATTTTATTTCCAATTACATCGTTCTTTTCATCTTGTGCTTCAACATGGAAAATATAGACACCGCTTGCAAGTGCTTGATTATATCGATTTAGCAAATCAAATTCGGCAGTTCCTCCTTTGTTCCCTTGTGCCAATCGTTCATCAGGATTGAAGTCTGTATCACTATCGTGTTTGATTTCCCGAACCAACTCACCAACCAAGGTATAAATCCGAATTGTACAACGAGGAGGTAGCTTTGTGAAAAATACCTTATCAGTTCCTTCTGAATTCACTGCTTTATTTGTTACAAAGTATGGGTTTGGTACGACCCGGATATTCCCAAGATCATTCTTTATGCTTTCATCTGCGAGTGATCCACCCGTTGTATTCAATAATAGTTCGTCACCGTCTTGAGGTGCAGATTCACCACCCATTTCAACTGTAAATACATCACCAGCAGAGAGTTCACCATTGGGATCAAAGATATATACGTAAGCACTGCGGATGTAAATCCGGAAAAAACCAGGTGTATCCTCTGGATTGTATTCATCACTCCAAACTGAACCAGTCAATATTGCATATCCATCGGCACGTTCAGGGTTGAATTCAATTTCCTCACCTGATTCTTCGTCCACAACTTTGACATGGGTATCGTCTATAAACGAAATAGTATAGGTATGGGGACGAAAATATGTTGACCACCAGACATTTGGCCATGAATTCTCACCGACCCCGGGTGATTCTGTTATCACAGAATAATCCGTAACAGTACCTTCAGTTAGTTTTACAGAGTTAACTGAGTTTTCACCTGGGGAATCATAAGATACATTAAAACCTATAATTTTCAAAATAATTCCATCAAACAATGGAGAGAGAATTTCAACAGCTTCTTGATGTTCAGGATCGTACCATCCAAAAGGCTGTTTTTCAACCACTGTTTTATTGGTTGAAGTATCAATAATTTCATAAGCAGGAGGTTGATAACCGGGACCCGTAATGTATGCTCCAGCTCCTGTTTGTTTTGCACCATACCAAACTATTTTGTATTGATTCCCAGTAACCTTATCGGGGATGAGTACCATCGGTTCAACTGTTACTGCAAGTGAGCTTGTGGGGTCAATCTCAATGATCGGTTCTCTATATCCTGCAGGTTGTGCACGTGGAACAACATGAACCATCGTTTCAATCTGACTGCTTTCCATTGCGGGTAACATTTTCTTAGGATTACCAGTATCATAAGAGGTGACAGCGTAGGTGTATTGGAGTCCGTTGGTGAGACCGGTATCGGTAAAGAAATTCTTGATACCGACATCTTCACCAAGTGCAATTGACGGAGTGGAAACAATCTGAAAGATGTCACCTGCTACTGGTGGACCAGTAGGTCCATCGGTGATTTTAACATAGAGCCCTCCGAAATATATCTGTTCGCCAGACCGATATGTTCCATCTGGATAGGGTTCCCCTGTATTTGGATCTTTTACTACAACATAACCCTCACCATTTGAAGGAAAATCTGGGTTATATTCCATCACTTCCCAAAGTGTAGTATTAATGATTTCGAAACTTGTGCTGGAATTGAACTTGATGGCATAGGTTGCACTTTTAAAGAAATCGGCAAAGAACGGCTCATCACCCATACTTTCTATAATTGCATCTGACTTTTTACCGACGTGTGAAGTAGTGAAAAAATTTCCTGTGTTACTGAATTGGTCGTATTCTATTAGCAATTCCCATTTTTCTATAGGTTTTCCACTATTTTCTTCAAAAGCAGTATCACGTCTATATACTCTGTATCCTTCAAAAATCTTTTCTGGATCAGTAATGTCAACATATTCTTCGATACTCTTCTTTTCTTCATTATCAACCCATTGTTCTTGACTTTCCCATACAAGAGTAACTTGTCCATCAGCAGGGATTGCAGACACCAGTGGTGAGGGAGGAGGTGCGGGGGCAACATAATCATCGTCATATAATTTCTGTGCCCAATCTGAAGCAGATTGTAATCCTGTAAGTCCTTCACCAATTGCTACTGCGATGATGACGTTGAATGTCTCACCAGGAGCAAGTGTATCAATTGGACCGTAGGATTGGATAAAACGTTGATCGTCATAGTTTGCAGGAAGGGGTTCAATACCAGGGGTACTGATAAGTGCATACATTTCTGCATCTGTTGATGGATCAGTGTCTATGGTGATTCGTTTATGTGCAATAAAATCAATTACTGCATCCTCAACGTGTGGATCATTACCCATATACGCATCCAATACACGTAGACCTATATACCCTGGAGCAGATCCGTTAGAATATCCATAGGATAAGTAACGGTTTGGGTGTTTTTCTGGATTCAACCCATCAGGTGTTTGATCCAATGCAACAAAATCATCCCCAGAGTAATTTGCTGTTCCAGTTTCGTTACTGGATACATCAACGTCATACCGAAAAGCCATGAATACATCTTCAAGTGTGTCGTTTCCAACATTTTTAACTTGATACTCAATGATAAAGAAATCATAGAGTGGTGCATAGCTCCACTGAAAGCAGTTGACATCAATTTCTAAACCGAGAATTACATCTGTGTTAACTTCTGTATTTGTATCAGTACATTTGAATTGTATTCGCTGCTGTGTTGGTGTTCCTTTAGATGTTACACCAGGTTTTTGAGAGTAAATATTTACAGGTAGTCCTGTCTCTGGATGCATAATTGGAATAGGCCAAATCTCACTTTGTCTTCCATCAGCCTCAGCGACACCGACCTCACCGTTCTTTTTTGCGCCAATCCAGATATCACCTTCATAAATATAGGAGTCGTTTGTACCTGCTGGCCACCATCCTGAAGGGTTCAACGTGGGGTTACTTGGAAAACCGACTACACCTGTATTGAAAATAGCAGATGATAGATTTCCAACATCAAGGGCTTCCCATTCTTCTGCAGCATTTGCAGAGAGGACAGTAACTGCTATAACCGTGAATAACAAACTTTTTCGCAGTAATTTCATTTTTTTCTCCTTTTTCCCTCTTATAGTGCGGTGTTCTCAAATTCAACCATTTTCAGACACTTGCAAAAATATCAGTTCTTATTGCTAATTATATCATACTTCACGTTTTTGTTTTCTGAACTCTACTAAAGCATTCACTGGTCTTCAGTGATCTCATAAATACGGTACCTTTGTCTATTACCATTACCAACGTTAACTTCTTCATCATAAATCAATGGGAAATCATATTCTGTTTGTGTAATTGAGAAGAGATACGGAATTGCCCTTGCTGCGCGTGCTTCATTTGCCCTTTGTATAAGATTGTCCAATGTACTTGCTCCACTTTGGATGATTCTGTATGTTGATCTGTCAGCATGATACATCAAGTCAAAATGTGCGCCGATGCGTTGATCATCCGTGAAAAAACAAGCATTTTCAGGAAATTCACTTTGTATACGTTTCCCGCTTTCTACATACAATGGTGTTTGTGCATTCCGTTCTATTACGTTGTTAGTAGCATCTACATATCTACCTACATAAAAGAATGCAATACCGAGTGCTGCAATTCGAACACCCATCCATATCCATTTTTGCCATCCTGTTTTGCGTATCAGTAAATAAATCCCACAGAATACTGACAGTAAAATTCCAAATACAATAAGTTGTTCAACAATAACAAAATGCTTGTGAATAATCTTTGCAAATCTATTTATTGCATCAACTTGTAACAATCCGATACCTTTCCCACTTACCATTAGCGAAGTCCATTTCTCTTTGTGGATTAACTTTCCCCCAAGAGCAATGCCAACAATAGCCAGCATTGATGAACCCCAAATAGCAGTGTAAATCCAATCCTTTCGTTTCCAAACCCGACTAATGACAGCAGCCAAACATATTAGCAACGGTGGTACAGAAATCATTGTCGCTGAAGGTGTTTTTGTAGTTGCAAATGTATGCGGTACAATAACACCTATAGCCCAAGCCAACAAAAACAGTTCAGGCATTCGCCAGTTTTTAACCAAGACAACAAGCAGACACAACACGACTGCAAACAGTGCTGCATAAATCCACGGGTAGAACATCGGCATATATTCAAACAAAGGTCTGTCCCACGATGCCCCCCAACCTTCAACATTCGTATTTAAATGGTCAATGACACGTTTGTGTTCCCATAGAAACTCCTTCGTATGTCTTATCAAGCAATAGACTGTCCAAGGTGCTACAGTTGCAATTCCTGCAAGTAGAATTATACCAACATCCTTAAGTCGAATTTGTATGTTTTCTTTAAATAATTCTCGGTTTTCTTCGTTTTCAATATTATCCTTTGTAGAGTTTCTGCGGTATAAATGCTTTTTTAACTTTTCAACATAAGTAGGGATTCTGGGCAATATATGTCGTTTGAACCACACAACAAACCACACAGAAAATGCTATACCAAACGTAATCAGTGCCAGGTAACTTTTTGAGAGATATGCAATTCCCATTGCTATCCCTGCTAAGATATAATTTCTACGACTTCCACTCCGCATTCCAAGAAGCAAGAACCAACATGAAACTTGCACCCACAGAAGCAGTGCTATATCTATGTGATCCGAATACCGATAACCGTGAACAGAAGCAAAAAGAAACGGGTTGAAAGCCTGAAGAAACGCTGCAATTAGTCCTGCTCGTTTATCAAAAAGATCAGATGCTATTTTAAATGTTAACCAAGCACAGAGAACCAAACTAATCGCCGATGGTAATCGGAGTGCAAATGTGTTGATACCAAATATGAAGTGTGATAGACATATCTGCCACATTGCCATTGGCGGCTTGTGTAGCCATATATGGTTTTCTCCCCATTTAGTGTAATCGTATTTAAGCCACGGTTGGTCGTATAATGTAAACCTCAAGGGATGTTTCGTCAAATTACGAGCGACAATTGCATGATAACTCTCATCCCAATAGTGTGTCTTACTGTGACCAAGGTTTCGCAATACCAATACAAACGATGAAATTAATATACAAATAAGAATGATTCTAACAACAAGAGACTCCCTATCTGAGTTTATATTTTCAAAAATCATCTATGATGTCGCGAGTTGCTGAAATACTTACAGTCTCTTCCTATTTTGGTATTTACTTTGTGTTTGTTGCCTAAACCCATCCATCCTCAATCATCAGGGTTAATGGGGACTCCATCTCTTCCATTGGTAATCTTACGCGTTGCCTTTTCCGTGATGATTCATATATTGCCATGAGTAGTTCCAACGTTGCATAACCTTCATAACCACTTGAACGGTGTTCTCTATCTTCTTCAACGGTTTCTATCATGTCACGAACAGGGTTGCTACCAGATGGTAATTCTGGAGACACCCATTCTCCATTGGATTCTGAGTTACGAATACGAATCCCAGGACCACCCGGTGCAGCAAGTTCAAGTTCACCACCTGATCCATAACAGTATATGTGATGATAACCCGGTGCTGTATCGTTCCCAGATTCAATAATTCCTCTTACGTTATCTTCAAACTTAAAATATCCAATTGCAAAGTCTTCAGAGTGTAAATCGTATTTTGTTGGTGTGCCGATTCTTTCAATCTGTCCTATAACCCAACTGACTGGCTTATCACCATAGACATACAACATAAGGTCGACTGTATGTGTAGCGTTATCCTTTAGGTCTCCACCACCACATATTCCGTGAATGCGGTAAATTTCACCTATCGCACCGTCTGCAATCATCTGTCGTGCATGTTGGTAGGGAGTGCTAAAGCGTACTTGATGGTCAATTGCAAGTTTCACACCATGTTGTTTACATGCTTCAAGCATTGATTTTGCTTGTCCAAGGTTTTCTGCCATCGGTTTTTCAGATAAAATACCCTTGACCCTTCGTTTAGCAGTTTCAACCACAATCGGTGCATGGTGTTTCGGGCGCGTACACACTGAAACCAGATCAATCTCTTCGTTTTCAAGCATGTCAACGTAATCAGTGTATTTTTTCTCTACGTTATGCCTTTCACCGAACGAGTTTAATCGTTCTTCGTCAAGGTCAGCAATTGCTATAATATTAGTTCTCGGTTCGTTCACATACCATCCTGCATGCATATGTGAAATACCACCGCAACCGACTATTGCAACGTTGTAGTTTTTATCCATTCATATTCCTTTCATTACTATAAGCCAGATTCGTTTATTTTATTGTAGATGTCAGTTCCCATGGTCACCAATTCCTCTCGAATTTCATCCCAATCATCTCGGTCATTTTTACCTTTGTTTAGGACAGGAAATTGAACTCTTATCTGCTTCGGAGAGTCGTTATAGTCATAGGTATAGTCAGATTCCGGAAATAATTCCATCACACCGTCTCTACGATCCAAAGGATTTTCTCCCTGGAAGTACAACTGAATATAACAACGTTGGTTGGAAACAAAAAGGCAGACACTAATATTGCGAATACTTTTCGGTATCCAACCATCATTACTAAGAGGAACGGGTCTTCCAGTAAATAACTCACCAAACTTACCTTCTCGGATAGGAGCCCAAAACTCGCTATACCCAACTTCACCGTGTTTTTCAGTTTGAATATCTATTGCGGGGCGCGCAACATGATGAAAAGAGAGTTCGTTGTGTGAATTTGCTTGTGCTTGAATCAGATACCAATTGACGTTACTATCTTCATTGCGTAGATTGCAGGTAACTATCATTAGTTCTTCAAAGTCTTCTGCAACTAAAACTGCTACATCAGCCTTCTTTAATCGTGCATAAGCTTCAAGTCTACCCCAATGATCCCAATCTGCTTTACCAAATTGGTTTTCAATTACAAGTGTACCATCCTCTCCATCAGCAACAATATCTGCTCTTCGTGTGCCGACATTGGCTTCTGTTTCTGGGTCTTCAAAATCACCGACGTTAAGTGCGTCAAGAGTATTGGCAAGATCCGCTGAGAATTCCTCTTCACGGTTATATATCTCGGATAGTGGTTTTGTTTTTTGTAGGTTCATTTGAGTTTCCCATACAATACTTGTTATCGTTCGTGATGAATATTTAGGTGTTTAGTGTCGTCCATGACTTTTAATACGAATCTTAATGCTTCATTAACGACTTTTTCGTTCGGAAAAGCTGCGGCAACATCTGGATCAAGTTTGATAATATTTGTACCGGCAGTGTATTGCTCAGCATATTTTCCACGGATACCGTTTTTTAGCAACGTTTCATCGTATTCAGGACGCAATTCGTCATTAAGATCGGATTTGTTATCCATTTTCGTATATTCTCCGTTCTCTGAGTGTAGTTTTACGAGCATTGATAATTCGGATTCGCTGCCCGCGATCTGTATGAGAAATAATTAATAACCTTCTTTGAATTGACTCACCAATTGTAATGTTTCTACTCTCATCATGTGAATGATCTGGATCAAAAAATGTAAGGGACAAAGGATCCGCAAATACAGTTGATGCTTCGTGAAAAGATACATTATGTTTAGAAAAATTATTTGCTGCTTTGTTAGGGTCCCATTCAAATTCCATAATGTCAACTTAGAACCGGCTTGACAATGTTTTTTGAACACTCATGTTCAATCATCGCTTCAGTAACTTGGCTATTTCCACGTCATAGTTGTCATAGATACTTATTTCAGGACTTTCCCAATATTCTGCAATAGTTGAAAAGCGCTGGCGTAAATCTGCTGCTTAAACTTCGCCAATACCACATTCATTGAATCTGCCCTCCTAAAAATCCAAACTCACTCCCACCATCATCAATCGCGGTGAACTCCATGAAGCTGGACTTGTATGTTTCTGTGCAGACAATGGAATACCATACCTATCATAGGTAACTTCATCAATCAGATCATATAGGTTTTTTGTGTTGAAGATGTTACGAATATCCGCGAAGAAGGTATAGGTTATTCCTCTGATTTTACTCCGTTTGCTAATAAGTGCATCAACATTGTAGGTTGCAGGGTAACGTTTGGAGTTCACTGCAGGTTTGATGGGTGCACGGGGATTTGGTGTGTAGGGCAAGCCACTTGCATATCTTCCAACTAAGTTCACAGCAGAGGTAAAGGGTAACTGAATATCCAAGGTTGCAGATACAATATGACGTTGATCCCAATCTAACGGATGACTTTCGGTCACTTCCGGTTGAGAACGATATGCAGTTAGATATCCCAATGCACGACTGGAACCCTTACCTTTGGCAACAGAATAGGTATAACTCAGCATCCCAGAGACAGGACTATTTCCTGTTCGCCACTTTCGGATAGCAAGTTCAAAACCCTGAACGCGTCCATATATATCATTGATGAAATAACTATAATCGTTATTTATCCCTACGTATACACTACTGACAAGGTTGTTTATATCCTTTGTAAAACCAGTGATGTCAACTGTTAAGTCGTCCGTGAACTGTTGAATGATACCAACTTCATAAGCAATAGTTTTTTCCGGTTCAAGATCAGGATTCCCTCGTCTTCGGATTGCGCCGCGCATGTCAAAACTAAGATTTTCATAGAGATCGTCACCTCTCGGTATTTGATAATAGTGTCCATAGGTGAAGTGCAATTTCGTCTGGTCAGTTATTGGAAAGGAAATACCAAGACGAGGTGCGATCATGTGTTTGATAGAGGCATTAACTGGTTCATTGATGATAGGTAATCCAGATTTGATAAGTTTATCTTCACGTGCAAAGGAATCAAAGAGATCAGTCAGGTAGTCTGGTAGTTCGTCTCTTTTAACTTCTTCACCGGAACTTGTGACGAGTTGAACTTTACCGTCTTCACTTCTTTCGTGTCTGATTGTTTTGATTGTGCCATCATCATTCAGTTCAAGTGGGTCCTCTGGGTTTTTAGGTGAGATACCATCTGGATCATAACGGTCATACCGTAATCCGATATTGACAATCATACCAGAATACTCCATTTTATCTTGAGCATATAAACTGAGTGAAGATGGCGTGACATCATAATACTCCATATATAAGTTTGAACTACCATAGTTCGTAGTGCCAAGATAGTAGAGATGGTTTGTGGAAAATTCAATTCCAGTCTGAATTTGGTGATTTTCCGTAATTTGACTTGCATAATTCCCTTTGAATATTGATGTTGTGGAATTGCGATCAATCCAAGAGTTGTTATCTCCTGCGACAAAATAAGTTGAATCGTTATATGCCTGCTGGGCTGGGTTCCTAATTCTTCCTTCTATTTGATTCTGCATAAAAACAGCTATTGCTGGATCGGGATACTGTTCAGCAATTACGGGGTCGACAGTAATCTCAGGATCCCAAGCATTTTCATCAAACTCTTTATTAAGCGGTTCCCAAACTTTACCGGGTTGATGACTGCTATAGGAACGGTGGAATTGTCCAAAAGTCAGTGTATAAAATGTACCTGAGTTAATATTGTGTGAAAGTTGAACAGAAAGACTACGTCCATCTCTATTATCTACCTCAATCGCGTTTGGGACGAACCGCAAACTACCACCATATCTATTGATTTCCCGGACATCGTAGAGCCCACTTGCTGTGAGTTTGACTTTAGGGGTAATCTCATACTTGAGTTTTCCCTGTAACGTGTGTCCTCCGCTACCACTATTGGGTAGATAACTTTCATCGCGACGCAACTGACTGGCGAAGGAGAACGTTAAGCGATTGTCCCATATTGGACCACTAAGTGCGAATTCTCCTATATGACTCGGTGATAAACCATAGTCTTTATTATCATTAAACAATCCACTGTACTCCTCCAAATCCACTATGTAACCATCAAATAATGTAACCTGTTTTTTCTCGTAGTCAATAATAGTACCATCAGCACCTTTGAAGGGTTGTCGGTCCATAATGATTTCACCTGTATCAGGATCAACCATGTGTTCACCAGTTTCTTGATCGGTTACTGGTTGTAGCGGATTTACTGTTCTATCTATATATACACCCGGATAGATCTCCGTGAAGACAATCTTTTCATCACCTTCAAGATTTTCTAAGTCTTCTACAGTAAGTTGACTTAGTTCGGCATCACGATAGGGTTTCTGATATTCATAGGGTTTTCCTAAGAATACACCTCTAAAAGGTTCAAGTGCAATCGGACGAAAGTCGTTGTCTGGGTCAAACCAAGCTCCATAGACAGGGTCACCATGATGCTGTCCCCATTGACCTACCCTATACCTGAAACTCCCCTTAAATTTGTTTGTACCAACTTTAGTGATTAGATTGATGATACCGGATTGTGCATCACCGTGTTCGGCATTGAATCCACCAGTAATCACTTCCATCTGCTCAAGTGCATTTGTGCTAATTTGCAATCCCAGTCCTCTAAATATTGGATCATTTACTGGAATCCCATCAATTAGATATTTTGTCTCCATTGACCTTCCACCGCGTATATGTAGTGAACCAGATGAATTTAGGACAGCAATTCCAGCTTGTGTTTGAAGAATACCGTTTACGGTATCACGCGGCATTGAAGAAATCTCATCCTTTTCAATTATCCGAGTCGTTTGTGTAACATCTTTTTTGATAAGCGGTTTGGTTGCTGTTACAGTTACACCTTCCAGTTCAACAACTTCAGATGCTTCTAAAGAAAAGTTTACTGTTGTAGTTAAGCCTGCAAATACTTTGGATTCTGTTATTGTCTTTGAACGGTAGCCGGTGATTTCAACTTGTATATCATAATCACCAGGAGAGATGTTGGTCATAACGAAATAACCGGATTCGTTTGTTGTGGTAGTCGTGCTTGAGTCAACAATTGTAACTGTTGCATTTGCAATAGGTTCTTTTGTGGCTTCAGCAGTGACGATACCGGATATCTTGCCTGTAGTCGCAGCATGCATACTTTGTATGAAGATGAAGTTGGTAAAGGTGAAAATACTCAAAATAATCAACCAAATTTTGAAGATATTATCTACTTTCATTTAAATACTCCTTATCTTCGTAGATATGATATAAGATCATATACGGATGTTTAGCAAATCTTAGACATCTAAAACACTTTCAATAAATTTGAGGCTTTTTAAGTTCCTTCCGGTATGGTATTTGATGAAACGACTAAGTATCATTTTGAGTTCAAAATGATTTTGGGTCGAAGCGCGTAAACTCTTTAATTTATGCAACTCAATTTTTCTAAGTGTTTTTAACAATTCAGAACTTCCGGGTGATATTGTGAACGCAGATGGATCTCTGGAATTGCAGTTATCACATAGCATTCCGCCGGTTAAAACACTGAAGTAAAGTATGGGGGTTTGAGTTGTTGATTGAGATGACTTCTGAATGAAGGACGGAGTTATATCTGTTCCACAATTTGCACATATGGAAAGTTGTGGTGCGAATCCTGAAAGGTCAAGAAACTTAATTTCAAAATACCGTGCAAGTAATGACACATCATGTATATCTTCTAACAATTGGAATGAATTGCGAAGGAGGGCAAATATCTCAGAGTTCGCATCCCCTTCTGAAGCGACAGCATCAACCAATTCAGCTAAATAGCAACCGTACGAAATACGCGCAAAATCTGTACGTATACCGTCAAAACCTTCAATAAGTTCAAATCCTGAAAGGCTTTGTAAATCTCTATTTTCACGATAATTAAAAAGAAGCATACCGTGATTAAGTAGTTCTAAACTTCCGCTAAGTTTATTCTTTGGACTTTTTATACCATAAGCTACGGCTTTAATTTTCCCGAAATCGGTCGTATAAAAAGTGATGATTTTGTCAGCTTCACGTATGGGAAAAGCACGCAATACAATAGCTGCAGTTTTTTGAGTTGGCATGTTTCAATATTTGATGATGTCTCAATAGGTGTGGGTAGATCGGGGCGAGAGGATTTGAACCTCCGACCTCCTGCTCCCGAAGCAGGCGCGCTAGCCGGGCTGCGCTACGCCCCGTTCTCTCATATAATTATATCTTACTTTGCTAACAATGTCAAATCAAAATACATATCATGAATCAGAGTCAAGAGTACTCATCTTTGGCATTTGTATTTTTACTCGTTGAATTCGCCGTTCGTCTGCTTCCAAAATTGTGAATTCTATTCCTTTGTATGTGAAAACTGTATCTATTGCTGGTACTCTTCCAAGGTGGTCAACAATGTAACCACCGATAGTATCAATACTCTCGGCATCAAGTTCAGTATCCAATCTCTCATTTAATTCATCCAAGTTCATTCTTGCATCAATAGAAAAGGTGTCAGGAGCAATTTCTATGTATGCGTCTTCTTCATCTATTTCATCTTCATCTTGGATTTCACCAACAATCTCTTCAATAATATTCTCAAGTGTTACAATGCCTGCAGTTCCACCATACTCATCAACAACAATAGCAATATGCTGTTTGTGTCCTCGAAGTTCTCGAAACAATTCAGAAATATTTTTACTTTCAGGTGTAAAAAATGGTGAACGGTCAACAATGAGTTCTTCAAGTTTAATCGGTGTGTCATCTGCCCAACAATCCAACATGTCCTTGACATGCAATATACCTACAATTTGATCGATTGTCTCTTCGTAAATCGGAATTCTTGTATGACGACATGCAATCGTAGTCTGTAAAACTTCATCAGCAGGTGTTCCCACCTCAAGACACACCATGTCCGTTCGTGCTACCATGATTTCTCTCACAACTTTATCTGGCAGATCTAAAATACGTGAAATCATTTCACGGTTATCTTGATTTATCAAATCCATGCTTTGGGCAACATTATCAAGAGTTTCCAAAACCTCCGGTGAAACAAGACTATCTTGAACAGATGTTACCTTACCACCACAGATGCGGATAAATAAATTCACAAGAAAATTCAGAGGAATTAAAATTACAAATCCACCTAAATAAACTATACGTAACGCACGCAAAGCATGAATAGTCGTTCCACTGGAACTATTCTGTACATAGTTTTTTGGGAATAGTTCTGTAAAAATAACAAGAAACAACACTGCGATTATACCCGCCAAGATAAGGTTATCCCAAAAGGACATAAACAGAATTACACTACCAACCATTAGTAATGTTTTTGCTGTAATTATGGTCAATGAGTAACGCCGTGGGTAATGTAACAGTGAAGTCAATACTTCATAACGTCTACCGCCTTCTTCAGCAAATTCTAATATATTCGTACGAGTTAGACGCGCAAGTAAAGCTTCAGCAGCGGAAAACAAAGCATTAAAAATTAACAGAACACCCAGAATAACTATTCTTAATATTATATGATGGTCATCCAAATGTTAAATCACACCTCCGTGCGTAATTAAATTGTAGTCTCTTGTAGATAAATGACACTATTATGAATTGAACTACATTCTTATACCAATTCAAATAAATCTTGTCTCATTAAGGAATTCTACTGTTTACTGGCAGGTGGTTACTCTCTTCGGTAGGAGCGACCTCCCGGTCGCGACCGTGAGGTCGCTCCTACCAGATTTCCACTGCTAATGAGACATTATCACATGAAAATGGTATTATACCAATTCAAATAAATCTTGTCTCATTAAGGAATTCTACTGTTTACTGGCAGGGGGTTACTCTCTTCGGTAGGAGCGACCTCCCGGTCGCGACCGTGAGGTCGCTCCTACCAGATTTCCGCTGCTAATGAGACATTATCACATGAAAATGGTATTTTACCAATTCAAATAAATCTTGTCTCATTAAGGAATTCTACTGTTTACTGGCAAGGGGTTACTCTCTTCGGTAGGAGCGACCTCCCGGTCGTGACCGTAAGGTTGCTCCTACCAGATTTCCGCTGCTAATGAGACATTATCACATGAAAATGGTATTTTACCAATTCAAATAAATCTTGTCTCATTAAGGAATTCTACTGTTTACTGGCAGTGGGTTACTCTCTTCGGTAGGAGCGACCTCCCGGTCGCGACCGTGATGTTGCTCCTACCAGATTTCCGCTGCTAATAAGACATTATCACATGAAAATGGTATTATATAGTACTTGTGACAAGACTCTAAATTTACTTTCTATACAGGTTTTACGCAGTTTACATGATCCAACCAAGAATGATGGCGAAAATGAGGTAAGTTTCAGCAGTTTTTTAGTTTCCAGTACCCATCAAGAAATCAACGGTATGAATGCAATTTAGGTATTCACACTCGCCTAACGTTTAGTTCGTAATTCCTGATACAGATAACTCATGTAGGATAGAATTCTGTTTATCAAACATTATTGTAGCTTCTTCAGCCGTTTGATGGTCATATCCCAGCAAGTGCAGTACGCCGTGAACAGTCAAGAGTGTTACCTCATTTTCAAGTGAATGGTCAGCTTTCAGTGCTTGCCGTTCCGCGGTTTCCATAGAGATGACAACATCTCCAAGGATATCGGAATTCATCAAATCTGAATCTTTACCTTCAAGTTGAGAAAATGCTAATACATCTGTAGGTGAATTGATGCCACGATAATCACGGTTCAATTCTGTTATACATGAATCGCCTGTTAACAATATACTTACTTCTTTGTCAACTTTCTCATGTGCGTTTAAAGTAACTAAAACAGATTGATAGACAATGTCAACATCAAAAAAACTATAATTACTGACATTAGTAATATCTATCACACCTCTTTTCCTTCAGATTTCTCATCAAATTCAGCCACTAAAGGTTTATTGTTTGCGATTGATGAATTTTCATAAGCCTCAATAATACGTTGAACTAATTCATGACGTACAACGTCAACTCTTGTAAAATAAATAAATTGTATACCATTAATTCCTGAAAGTACTTCTTGGGCATCAGCGAGTCCAGAAATTTTATGAGTAGGCAGATCGGTCTGTGTAATGTCTCCAGTGATGACTGCTTTTGAATCAAACCCGAGTCGTGTTAGGAACATCTTCATTTGCTCAATAGTAGCATTCTGCGCTTCATCAAGTACTACAAAAGAATTGTTGAGTGTTCTCCCCCTCATAAAAGCAATCGGAGCGACTTCTATTATATTACGTTCAATATAATTGTCAAGAGTATCTGGAGGAATCATATCGTATAATGCATCATACAGGGGACGTAGATATGGATGTACCTTTGCAGCGATATCACCCGGTAGAAATCCGAGCCGTTCTCCTGCTTCCACTGCTGGTCGTGTCAAGATGATACGGCTTACTTCGCCCTTTTTTAGCGCAGATACAGCCATCGCCATTGCCAAGTATGTTTTGCCCGTTCCTGCCGGACCAATACCAAACACAAGATCGTTATTTATGATCGCTTCAACATATCTTCTCTGTCCAGCAGTCTTAGGACGAATCGTACCGCGTTTAGAAAACACAGGAATAGATTCTGTAGGTTTTTTGTCTAATGTTTCTACACCATTTTCTGTTGTTACACGAATAGCGTAGTTGACATCAGTCGTTTGAATTCGTTCTCCTTTGCGGATACGATGGAGAAGCGATTCCAATACAGCTACGACCCTATTAACCTCTGATACGTTTTCGCCAAGCACAGCGATTCTATCGCTTTTTAAAACAACACGTACATTAAAAGCTTCTTCAATGATCTTTAAGAAAGCATCACTATGTCCAAATAGAACTTGAACTTCAGCGTTGTTCTGTATAGGAACGCCTTTTGATTCTTGTTTTTGCAATCGGGTTTAATTCCTCCAAGAAAGTTATGTGTTGCAGCTAACACAATTGAGTAGGATTGTATAACGAAATAAATGATTTGATTATTATACAATTATATGTTGGCTAATACAAGCAGATTCTTACATACGTTCAAAGAACTTAACCTCGCGAACTTTAGCCCCTTTCAATGGGGTGTGAACTTCATAGGCATAATCGTGTTCTTTTCTGTCTACCCGTTTCTTATTTTTAAAATCTTCAATGCCCTCTGCAGTTAGACGTAAATATAAGACCTTCTGTCTAATATCAAATCGCACTACTTGATAGTTCTTTATGTTTGAATGACGTTTTTCTCGGACTTCAACAAATGAATTTCTCCATGTCGGTGATTTTTCTTCGGCTGAGAAATCAATAGCAAGTTTTGGAATATCAGAACCTGAGTGAATTTCAATATATGCGATATAGGTGGGTTTATCAAGTTTGATCAGTGTATTAGTTTTCAGAGAACCATCAAGAATTACCTTGTATTTCTTTGGATTTGCATTGTAAACAGCGGAATTTCGCTCAAAAAAGACTTTCCGAATTTTTCCCTTAGATCGAAACGTACCCACTGTTTCTAATTTACCATCAACCATTTCTGGATTCGTAGTACAAGATAACCGTGATGGAACTACTTCTACAACTGGTGAATTTGACAGTAATGCACATCCTGTCAGACTCAATTGAACAAATAATAACGCAATAAAACTTATACTCGCAATTTTATTGCCCATAGAATTTAACCTCACGAATTGATGCGCCAGTTAGTGGTACGCGTATTCGTGCATCTTTGTCTTTAAGTTTTTGTTCCGATTGTTTTTGGTACTTAACTTTTTCTGGTAGAATCTCACGGATGGCGTTTTGCTTATCTTCAATACCATCTGCTGCCAATCGTAAGTAAAGAAGTTCACGATTGATTTGGATTCTGATGGATTGTTTATTCTCTAAGGTTGTATGAAGCTTATCGTGTACCACTTCAAATGATGTGTCAAAATTTGGTGGGTCTTCCAAAGTTGTCATGAGTGATACATTCGGGACACGAGATTCTGGATATATCTCTATGTATGAAACATAAATTGGAGAATTCAGTTTAATAACTGCAAATGTACGACGGCTACCTTCAACTTGTGTTATATATTTTCTTGTACCACTACTAACAGAATTTCCTTCATAGAATGTTTGATACCTTTTTTCAAGGTGACCATGTATAGCAAAAGCACTTGCAGTTTCAATATTTCCATCAACAAATTCAGGATTAGTTTCACAAGTTAAGTGCAATGGAGCAATTTCAAAAATTGGTTGGTTCAGAACAGCACATCCAATTATACCAATAAGTAAGAGAAAAAAAGTGGTTAAAATTCTCATGTGATTTCTCCATATTTGATTAAAAATGTTTATACAACCTACCCCACAAATCGTGGGAGGGGCTTCTACCCCATTTTACAGGACACGCGATTCTGTGAATTTGGACAAAATTGCATTTATGAGATACGTTGTACATTTAGGTTGAAAATGTAAATAATAACTCTTTTTGTTCAAGGAAATAGGGGCGATGGAATATCAACATTATACCGTTTAGCAGCTTCCAATAACTTTTCCCATGTAGGTTCCTCTATTGGAATACCTTCTTTTAATCGTTTTTCTCGACTACGTTGTTCAAAGTCACCTGGTAGATAAATTTCGTCAACATCTGGTAATCTTGCAGAGGACTTAACCCACTCCACAAGATATTCAATTTCCTGTTCATAGTCTTGTAATTCAATAAAGTCCTTTATATTAATTGCAAACATCACGATACCGCTTGCACCACGTGTGGGTTTCTCGCGACTACATCCTGCCCATGAGAGTCCTCCTGCAATTGCATCTATCATCACACCAAGTCCAAAACCTTTGTGTCCAAACTGAAAACCACCAAGTGGCATTACTGCTGAATCTTGTGGTCTTTCGCGAAACACATTAGGATCTGTAATTGAATTACCATCAGTATCAATCATCCATCCCTCAGGTATAGATTCACCACGTGCGGATTGCACCAAAAATTTCCCTCCCGCAACAACACTAAGGGTCATATCTAACAACAAGGGTTCACCGTTTGCACGAGGTACTGAAATAGCAATCGGATTCGGTGGAAGTCTTCTTGAAGTTCCTCCGTGAGGATGCATGAACCTTCCACCTCCATTCAGCAAGACAATCCCTATCATTCCTGCACGCGCAGCAATGGGTGGATATTCTCCCATTCGACCAGCATGTCCACAGCGATGCAGTCCCACTGCACCAATGGTGCAGTGTTGTGCTTTTTTGACTGCTAACTCCATACCCCTTCGTGCTGCCACCATACCCAGCGCGCCGTTCACATTTATTACCGTAGCTGCCCCACTCTCTCTAACAATCTCCATTTTGTCGGATGCTGGTCCATGTGCCATTCCACCGATGTAATTGGTCGCGTTAATCACACCATGAGAATCGTGTCCTGCTAAATTTGAATCAACCACATGATTACTGACAATACGCGCATCTTCTTCAGTTCCACCCGCACCCAAATAAATATTATAGACAAATTTCCTCAAAATAGTGTGAGATACTATCGGCATACATACTCCTCTATGCAATTAAATCTTCTCATGTGTGGTGTGATGACATATATCATTTGTTACACAATTTTAAAGCAGGTGCATATATAATGCAACCACTGATATTTGATTCTCCAAATTGTGAAATTACTTCCACCCAATTTAAAAATAATAGGAATGTTTTCTAACCCCGATTTAACAGACACACGATCCGGTGAATTTGGATAAAACCGCATTTATGAGATCCACTGTATTTCTTCAGGACTTACGCAAAAACTGTAGGCGGTGAATGCCTAAATGGCATTCATACCGTTGATTTGGTGCTTTGTAAGCGCGCTGGAAACCCATAAAAACGCTGATAATTGCATCATTTTCGTCATAATTCTTGATTAAATCAAGAAAACTGCGTAAGTCCTATTCTAATGTAAATTTAAGTATAGCATATTTACACAGAATACACAATGTAACAGACTGATAATCAATTTTGACGAAATCCTGTTTCTGTTCTGAACCAATTTATTCCTTGGTCTGGTTCTCGGAAGGGAATATTTCTTCCCAAAAGTTGTTTAAGAATATCACTTTCACCAGATAAAGTATCTTCACTTAACTGTCTTGCCATATCCTCTTGTGGATATATCACAGACCGATTATACATACCGAGTAACCCAATTCTTGAACTGTCAGTTGAATTCGGAAGACATTGATGCCAGATTGATCCGTTTGTGAACAGAATTGAACCCTGGGGTGCGGTTGCAGCATGCATCTCAAGTCCTTCTGCCTCTCCCAATTTTGGTCTACGAAGCGTTTTGTGAGAACCAGCAATACAAGCAGTTGCACCATTTTCTCCAGTGAAATCATCTAACATCCACACAGTTTGACCAGTTAGAAAACCCAATGGATACGGTTGTTGCATTGACCAATAAGGATAGTCAACATGCCACCCACCTTGTGGTGCACCAGGACCAACAATATTAGCTGTGAATGTAGATGCTATCACATCTTCACCAAGCATCCGCTTCCAGACTGCAACTACAGTGGGATGTTGAATAAGTCTACGGAAGATCGGTGATTTCCCAACAATTCCCCAGACACGTCGGATCTTACCATTTCCATAAGTATGGTCTCGACCATTATCAATGTCCTCCTCAACCAATTCCAAAATTACTTCACGTGCTTCATCCGCTTCTTGCTTTGAAATTACATTCTCAATAATATGAAAACCTACTTCACGCAGATCATGTTCAACATTATCAAGTTGTTCTGAGTTTAATGCAGACTTAATTTGCAATATTTCCACCTTTTTTGATGTTTATGAAAAAGATTTCAAAAAGCAACTCACAAATTACCAAGGGAAAAGAAAAAGCATTATAAATTATTGACAGATTGTTTTCTTGTTTGTTAATTTACATTTAATTCCTTAATTTATCAAGTAGAATCATGCAGAGGCATTCAATTGTCACTATACATCTTTGCGGGAGTGCTTTCCATCCCCGATTTCTGAATCATGTATGACGCGAAATGCACAAATCAAAAACCTTTGATGAGGTAAATCCTGAAAATCTGGAAATACCGGGGAATACCATAAGGCATTCATACCCGACGAATGCCATAGGCGCAATCGGCGTTGATTTGGGGGAATGCTTTATAGCATTCATACCGTTGATTTCTTGATTTGTCCATCCTGGTTCAGACGAACTATCTTCTCCGCGCAATCCGCGTAATCCGAGATTTCGCACCCACCCTCTTGTGGAAGGGGTTTCCAACCCCGATCCTTCATCCGGTAGGAGCGACCTCCTGGTCGCGACCGTATTCGGATTTATCGCAAAGCTGCTTTCTTAGAAAATGCTTATTCTATGCCAAGAAACCTAATGAAGAGGTCTTATCCTGAAAATCTGTAAATCCTGTAAATCCTGGTTCAGACAAAAAAACAAGCAAAAAACCTAATGCAGAGGTCTTATCCTGAAATCCTGAAAATCTGTAAATCCTGGTTCAGACAAGAAAACACATAAACCATGAACAAAAAACAAAAAAACCAAGCAAAAAAATAACAAACCCGAAAAATCTACTTTACTTGACAATAACACAATTATGTATTAGAATTACAAATAGAATATGCTAAGGAGCGAACGATGAAACAAATTGATGGAGGAATAACCGCAGTCAAAGGAATACAAGCTGCAGGTATTCATGCAGGAATCAAAAAAACAGAAACGAAAGATATAGCACTAATCTATACCGAAAAACCCGCAATAGCAGCAGGTGTGTTCACCAAGAACAGTGTCACCGCTGCCCCTGTTTTGGTAAGTAGACATCATCTAAAAAATACCACTGCACAAGCAATTGTAATCAACAGTGGAAACGCAAACGCTTGCACTGGTGAGATCGGATTAGAAAATGCATATCGTATGACAACTATTGTTGCAGAATGTATGGGTATAGATAAAGAACTTGTACTTGTTTCATCAACAGGCGTTATTGGGCAGCAATTACCAATGGATAAGATTGAAAAGGGCATTCATTCTGTAGTAGATTCACTACACAGTGATGGCGGTGGAGATGCAGCTGAAGCAATCATGACAACAGACACACATCCAAAATCCGTTGCCATTGAAACAAAAATCGGTGGGAAACCTGTGAGAATCGGCGGAATTGCAAAAGGTTCAGGGATGCTCGCTCCGAATATGGCGACAATGCTCTCATACTTGACGACCGATGCACGGATAGATAGTAATTTGCTCCAATCAGCATTAAATACCGTCGTTGATAATACATACAATCTATTAACAGTTGATACTGACAGAAGCACTAACGATACTGTGATTATATTAGCAACTGGAAATGCTGAACATTCAGAAATTGTTCAAAACAATGGTGAGGATTACAAAGCGTTTTGTGAAGGCTTACAATTTGTCTGTACAGAATTAGTGAAAATGTTAGCAAGAGATGGTGAAGGCGCTACTAAACTTGTTGAAGTCGTCGTGGAACATGCAAAAAACAGAGAAGATGCTGAGAAAGCCGCACGTGCAGTTGCAGAATCACCACTCGTAAAGACCGCAGTCTTCGCAAATGACGCAAATTGGGGACGCATAATGATGGCTATCGGAAAATCGGGAGCCGAGTTTGATCCATACAAAGTAAACGTCCTACTCAATAATTATCCGCTCGTTCAAAATGGAATGGATGCAGGATACGATGAGAAAAAGGCTACACAATTATTTGACAATGACCCAGTACGGATTACAATTGATTTACAAGCAGGTAATGCTGACATCACAATGTGGACTTGCGATTATTCCTACGATTATATCCGCATCAATGCTGATTACAGAACATAATTATCCAAATATTAACTGTTATCTCCGACATTTACTAATGATAGAATTTCTTGTCGGAGGGATTTTCATCCCCGATTTGAGACGCTTATGAATAGACACTCACAAAAACAGACACAACAGATGATATACTCAATATTCGTATTACCCGGCCTCGAAAATATTGCACGACAAGAAATTATAGCACGTTTCGGAGATACAAAAGGATTCAAAATCATAAACCGTAAACCCCAACGTATCATTTTCCAATACACAGGAAACCCAAAAGATCTACTATCAATACGGACTGCAGAACAACTATTCCTCGTCATAAAACATCTACCAAATAGAACTCGTTCACGCAGCTCTTTATCACAAATGAAAAAATCTCTCATTCACTACAACTTTGACAAAGCATTGACATGTTGTCGGCAGGTAGGTATCAACATTAGAAAACGGACAACGTTTCGTGTTATCAGTCGCATGACTGGATTCCGAAATTTCCAAAAACGAGAAATGCAACAAGTCATTGAAAGATCCTTAATAGATCGTGGATGGCATTTATCATCCTCAAAAACAGCACTAAATGTATGGATTGAAATGCACGGACAGGATGCATACATCAGCATTCGACTCTCTAATACTGAATTGGCTCAGCGATCTTACAAAAACGAACACGTTCCAAATACGCTAAAACCAACAATTGCTTCTGCTATGGTGCATCTATCACAACCACAACCAAACGATGTTTTCTTAGACCCTATGTGTGGTGCGGGAACTATATTGTTAGAACGCGCTTTCGCAGGTCGCTACCGCTTTCTGATTGGCGGTGACATCTCAACAAAAGCAATAATGGCAACAAGAAAGAATTTTGGTAGACAGCATCAACCCCGACAGTTTATACATTGGGATGCACAAACTTTGCCTATACAACAAAATTCAATAGACAAAATTGTCTGTAACCTACCATCAATAACGGGTTATGAAAATCAACCGTATATAACTACTCTGTATAAGCGAGTCATATTGCAATGTGAAAATGTTCTGAAACCTGGTGGAAGAATGGTGCTATTCTCACAACAAGCAAATCTATTAGAAAAAATACTCAAAAGACAAGAACATGTGAGAACATACCAACAGGTTGGAATAAATATAGGAGGGAAACAAGGTAGGATTTTTGTTGTTCAGAAATATAGTAGACTTTAGAATTAATTCGACATTATGTTAGGTAGAAAAAAAGGCGGAGAACAATTACCCCGCCTGATAACATACATTTTACTCTATATTTCAGGAACTTTCACTGCAACCTCTTTTTTCATCTTATGTGAACGGAAGATACCATCCATTATCACATTCGTAAGCAGAACACCCTCGGGTGGTATAGGTGACGGTGCATCTGCTTTGATGGCTTCACGGAAGGCAATCATCTGTGCTGCCCAGTTATCTTCATTAGGGAAACCAGAAAAGCGAATAGTTGTCATGCCTTCAGGTGGATTCGGTTCTGCAGTTAATCCCTCTGATTCAACAAATTTCTTGAGTTCACCAGCATAAGCATCTGCAAAAACAACCGGTCCGTCCAATGAAATCCCTGCTTTTCTACCGAGATGAAAATTGCCACCAAGTGAATCTGCATGCACTGCCCAAGAAATTTTAAATACCATGACGCCACCATTGTCAAACCGAACCCATGCTACACTGAACTCTTCTACATCCATCTTGTCGCGAAATCTTGGATCCTGCATTGAAATGTAGTCCTCGGTTATCGCAGAGACACGAACAGGCTTCGGATAACCCATCGCAAATAGCGATCTATGCATATTGTAGACACCAATATCAACAGTTGCACCCGCACCAGCTGTCTTTTTATAAATGAATGTATGTCCGGGATTTCCACGACGCCTACAGCCAGCGGACTCAGAGTAATAGATATCACCGAGTAAGCCTTCGTCATATAACTTTCTGGCAAATTGAAGCCTCGGACTAAATGTGGGATTGAGACCAATTTGTAAGATTTTACCTGTTGCTTTAGCGGCACGAACCATCGCTGTTGCATCAGGAAGTGTCGCTGCCATCGGTTTTTCACAGAGAACATGTTTACCTGCATTCAATGCTGCTACCGTCGGTCGCCGATGTCCCTGATTGTAAGTGGTGACACTCACGGCATCAAGTTCATCCATTTCAAGCATCTTGTTGTAACTTGTAAATGCATTCTTTTTTGGTACACCCCATTCTTCTGCGGCTTGGTTGGCTTTACTCTTGATGATGTCACACACGGCAACAATCTCAAAACCGCCTACTTTCTCATAGGTACCCCGGTGTGCTCGTGAAATACCACCTGTACCAATAATACCTACTTTTACTGCCATATAGTTATCTCCTTGTTCGGAAATATAGTTGTTATAATGCCATAATTTAGATTATATTCGGTTGCAATGCAAGTAAAAATTCAATCTATACCTTAATACAAAAATATAATTTCTCAATCTAAAGCTCAGGAACCTTCACTGCTACCTCTTTCTTTGTCTTATGAGAACGGAAAATTCCATCCATTATTACATTCGTTAGAAGCACACCTTCTGGTGGAAGTGGAGATGGACGATCTGCTAAAACTGCATCACGAAAAGCAGTCATTTGTGCATTCCAAACATCAACTTTCGGCAATCCTGCAAAACGGATTGTTGTCATACCTTCTGGGGGTTCTGGTATCGCTGTGAGTCCTTCAGATTCCACCAGTTTCTGTAATTCTTTACTATAGGAGTCAGCATACACGGTCGGTCCACTAAACGAGATACCCGCTTTTTTTCCAAGACAGAAACTACCACCAAGTGAGTTCTGATGCACTGCCCAGGATATCTTAAAGACCATCACACCACCGTTTTCAAAACGAACCCACGCAGCACCGAATTCTTCTACATCCATTTTGTCTTTGAATCTCGGATCTTGTAATGAGATGTAATCTTCAGTAATCGCAGACACACGCACAGGTTTCGGATAACCCATCACATACAAGGAGTTGTGTAAGTTGTAGATACCGATGTCAACGATGGCACCCGCTCCGGCTGTCTTCTTGTAGATAAACGTCCTTCCCGGTGTTCCGCGACGTCTACAATTAGCAGATTCAGAATAGTATATATCACCGAGAATGCCTTCATCAACGATTTTTTTAGACAATTGATTGGATGGTGAGAAAGCACTTTTCACGCCAATCTGTAGTATTTTACCAGATGCTTTCGCGGCGCGTACCATCGCGGTTGCATCAGCAAGTGTTGCTGCCATCGGTTTCTCACAGAATACATGCTTACCTGCGTTCAATGCAGCAACCGTCGGACGTCGATGTGCCTGATTATAGGTGCAAACACTCACCGTGTCAATCTCATCCATCTCCAACATCTTGTTGTAACTTGTGAATACATTCTTTTTTGGAACACCCCAGTTTTCTGCTGCCTGAAGTGCCTTTTCCCGGAATATGTCACACACAGCCACAATCTCAAACCCATCAACACTTGTATAGGCTCTATGGTGTGCACGTGAAATACCTCCCGTCCCAACAATCCCAACGCGTATTGCCATATCGTTATCTCCTTATGTGAAATGCAATTGTATTGATGCATTAGTTTAGACGATATTCAGTTGGAAATGCA
Organism: Candidatus Poribacteria bacterium; assembly: GCA_963663765.2. GTDB lineage: Bacteria > Poribacteria > WGA-4E > WGA-4E > WGA-3G > MSPOR6. Next base: position 140,078 of record CAXXUA010000011.1, read on the forward strand.
AGGAAAAAATATGATATAATAAAGGAGTACAGGACTTACGTAAAAAAGGTAGGCGTGCTTTGTAAGCGCGCTGGAAACCCATAAAAACGCTGATAATTGCATCATTTTCAACATAATTTTTGATTAAATCAAGAAAACTGCGTAAGTCCTGGGAGTATATTCTATCCGATGATAGAAGGAGGGCATCATGAGTATTAATGCAGACAAAATACGACTTTCACAAGTGCATACACTGACAAAAATGCGGCGTAAGTTAAAGTTAAACGAAATGGTCACTGTATACCAGGAATATGAAGACAAAGAAGAACATAGTAAACGTTACATCTATTGTGCTCTGATTCCGTCATCTCAAATTCAGGAATCGCTTGCTCACTCAGATTCGGATTTGACTTCTTATCGTGGCATACCTGGTGGGGTAACCTACCATAAACAAGGTGAATTGCATCGCGAATACCTACGCTACGGTGTTGATAACGGCGTTGAACCCTTGATTATCAATAGAAACTTTTATAGATTGTGGGAAGAATACAATGAAATATCTGAAGAATTCCGTCTGTTTCATAATCTCTATCACGACCAAAAAACGAATCAATACCTCAAAATAGATGATGTTGGAAATGAAGAAGTCGTAGCAATGGTCACACCAGATCACATACAGATTCGGCTCAAAGAAATTCGTCAATTTTTAGCTATCAAGGAGATGCACCTCGCGATTCAATTCGTTTTTCATCAAAATTCAATATATTCATTGGAGGAACTGGAATTGCAAGCTGGTGAAGATAACAAACGGGATGGACTTATGTGCTGGCTGCACCGCTATGGTGATCTCACTGGCATTGGGAACTGTCAGACTTTTAGTTATTTGGTCGGGAAACGACTTCTTGAACCCCTGCCAAAAGCAAAAAGCGGTTTTTGGCCCTTCGCTGAGGAAACAGATGTAAAATATGAGGAATTTATTATTGATGTTGATGAAGATGGAGAAGAAATTCTATACACTTCTAACCCGGATGAACTGAAAACACCTGCCGACCCAGAGAATATTCGTGGAGTGGATAATGATGCACCAAGTTATCTAACTCCCATCCATTTCAGTAAGAAGGTGTTAGGAAAATATTACCATGAACCAAGAAAATACAGTGTAGAGGATTCAATTTTGAGATGTGGGAGTTTGTGGGGTGTCTTTATTGACAATCATCATGAAGACAGAGTTTGTGCGTGGTTAGGTGATCTTGGACACGATCTTCCATACAGCGAACAGCAACATTGGCGACAACACAATATTTCACCAACAGGTGGGATAAACAAAACTTTTTTTGATCGTCAGTTAGGTACCCAGTTCACAGATTCAGATATGCCTGAAAATATCTTTAAACAACGTTATCGTGATTTACAAAAGGCAAGTCAAGAAGAGCTTGCCGAGCAATGGTTGTTACCACTTAGCACTGCAGATACATATCTCCTTGAATGCCTGAGAATTCCCGCTACTGATGAACATCGCCATTTTGATGAATTGGTTTTGAGTCTGACAAAGATACTAATTGATTCTCTTAACGAAGCATATTTGAAAAAGATGATTCCTTTTAGGAAACGACTGGAATATAAAGAGAAAAGAGGCATTGCACTACTTGAAGCTGCTTTACATTTGAATAAAATTAAAGGAACAAACGGGCATGTTGATTTTTTCAGAAAACTCCAGAGTCTTCGTTCAAGTGGTAGTGAACATCGGAATGGAAGTAAATACGAAAAAATTGCGAAGCACTTCGGAATAGAGAACCAAAATCTAAGTGGTGTTTTTACTGAAATTCTCAATAGCGCAACTAAAGTTCTTAATTTTTTTATTATGCTTGTGAAAAGTGGACAAATCCGTGAAATAGTTGAAAAAAATCAGATGGCAGCAGGATATGCTGTTATGGGTGAGATGATTGGAATTACCAATTCTGGTTCAACTGATGGTTCTGTCAATCACGATAATTTTATATTTGAAGAGCAATCTAAAACATGATTTTTGTTGATACAGGTGCTTGGATTGCTCTATTAAATCAGAGGGATCAATACCATCATGATGCTGTAGTTGTGTTTAACAAGTTGCAACTACATCGGATGCGATTACTTACTACAGATTATGTGATTGACGAAACCGTTACTCGCTTTAGATACGATACGAACCACACACTTACTGTTGAATTCTTGAACCGTATTGAACTTCTGGAAGAAACAGAATTTTTAACCATTGCAGAAATCGATAAAAATGTATTTGAGGCAGTAAAATCACTTTTCCGACAGTATGACTCAGTACAACTATCCTTTACAGATTGCACCAGTTTTGTAATTTGCCGTGTTCATAAAATTTCAGAGGCATTTGCGTTTGACCACCATTTTCCAATAATGGGAATTATAGTGGATTTTAGAATTATTTTTACACTTTCAGGTGTAGGAGGGAACTCCGATTCCCGACTATATTCTGTGTATTGTAGGAGGGAACTCCGATTCCCGACTATATTCTGTGTAATGTAGGAGGGAACTCCGATTCCCGACTATATTCTGTGTAATGTAGGAGGGAACTCCGATTCCCGACTATATTCTGTGTATTGTAGGAGGGAACTCCGATTCCCGACTATATTCTGTGTATTGTAGGAGGGAACTCCGATTCCCGACAATATTCTGTGTATTGTAGGAGGGAACTCCGATTCCCGACTATATTCTGTGTAATGTAGGAGGGAACTCCGATTCCCGACTATATTCTGTGTATTGTAGGAGGGAACTCCGATTCCCGACTATATTCTGTGTATTGTAGGAGGGAACTCCGATTCCCGACTATATTCTGTGTATTGTAGGAGGGAACTCCGATTCCCGACTATATTCTGCGTAATGTAGGAGGGAACTCCGATTCCCGACTATATTCTGTGTATTGTAGGAGGGAACTCCGATTCCCGACTATATTCTGTGTAATGTAGGAGGGAACTCCGATTCCCGACAATATTCTGTGTATTGTAGGAGGGAACTCCGATTCCCGACTATCAACGCGTTCAGTCACGATTCGGAGATCGCTCCTATAGAAAAAGTGTAAACTTAATTGTATATTTCACTATAATTTGCGACAATAGTTAGTCACGATTTAATACCGCAGCAGTAAAACAATAGCATTGACTACTGCATTAGATTACCGTTTAAACATTTTCTCACGATGCCATGCTAAAGCACTTTGATCAGGACACAGTTCTTTTTGCTCTGGTAATAGTATTGTTTTACCATTCAATGTTTTTAACATCCATTCTGTTGGTCCCCGTTCAGTCATTAGTTCTGAAACAATAATTTTAAACGACTCGTCTATTGAAAACAGGTATCTATCAAAAGCCCAATGATGCAATTTACATAGAGAAATTCCATTCCGAACATCGTCATTATTTGATTTATTGAATGGAATTATGTGAGCAGCCTCAGTAACACTTTCTCCATTCAATGTTATAATCTGCAACTTGCAGACTGCACAAGTATAGTCGTAAATTCTCATGATTGTGCGGCGAAAACCAGGTTCCCGAATCTTTTTTTCACTTTCGATTGGTTCCTCAAGTTTTGTTGAGAAATCATGTTGAACATAATCCAATAGTTCCTTGCTATAACCACTAATCTGTTGTTCTTCTGAAATAACACTTTGGATTTCATTTGTTAAATTGAGGAAATACTTGTCAATGAGAGTTTTCCTTAATATCTCTCTTTCTAAAGGTTGAATTAGTAGAGTAAATAGTTCTTCATCAAGACTTGCATGTGATATCATCTTTCGTAGTTTAGGAAAAGTCTTTATTTGAGAAACAACTTCTAATGCTTTTTCATAACCAGGATTTGGGTGATGATGCCAGAAACTGCGACTCTTTAGGTGGAAGAATGGTAGAGCAGGATTTGGTTTTCTATTTGTGATGCAATTCCAATACTTTAGAAATTTCTCAACCAAATGGGGCGATGGAGGGATTTTGTTAATTTCAATCTGTTCTTGCTCAATCATTTCAATAATTGTTAACAAGAGTACTGGCTGATGTGGTGCATTACCATGCGCCCTATCTATTCGTAATTTCCTAAACTCATTGATGTATTTTCTCAGGCTATCTTCATTCATAATTCTTAATTTTTCAGAAGTAGGTTACCACAAGATAAAACCTATTTCCGCAGCAGCATTTTCCTAGTCGCAGTGAAATCTCCTGCAGACAAGGTATAATAATACAAACCACTTGCAACTGACTCACCGCTATTATTACGACCGTTCCAATATGCAGCACGGCTTCGCCTATAATACGTACCAGCAGGTTGATGTCCCAAATCTAAAGTTCGGATCAGGTTGCCACGCACATCGTATATGGTAATCACAGCATCAGCAGGTGCAGTTAGTTGATACGGAATCCAAGTCTCTGGATTGAAGGGGTTCGGGTAGTTTTTCAACAGACGGGTTTCAAAAGGCATCGCAGCTGCAAGGAGATTTTCAAGATAAGCAATTCCGTTAACGATAGTAGCATCCTTATTAGGTAATTGCCTTGCTTGATTTATCCAAGCTTGTATCGTCTTATCGTTGAAAGTGTTTATGTTTTGTGAATAGGTAGGCGCAGCATTTGCTTCAGAATTAATCTCATTTACGACAATTAATAGATCTATAATATTCACAACACCATCACCATTGACATCAGGATTTGGATTGACATTTTCAGTTATTGTTTCACCAAAGTTAGCAGCAACCAACACAAGATCAGTCGTATCGACCTTACCATCTCCATTGATGTCGGCGCGGTTTTGTTCAGAAGGAAATTCACCTGCTTTTAGTAAAATCTCTTGACGGGAGATATTACCATATACATCTATTGTCTGAAGTTGAATGGTATTTGTGGGAAGTGATGTGAGTGAACCGATGTCAAATGTAACAGCAGTACTCAATGCGTCAATTCGTTGACAACTATGTAATTTAATCCCGGCAGCTGGGTCGGAATCTGTAGTTGGAACAAATAACTGAACTTGGTGTATACCGTCAAAATCAGTTATCTGAAATATGATAGAATAATCTGTTGCATTTAATGGATATGTTTCTGAAGTGAGCATTTGAATTGTCGTCGGATCATTGAAAGAGATATCTTCAGTATTAAAAAAGCGACTAACACTCAACCATTCTGTAGCACAGTCTGAGAATCGGTCGGCTTCTGAACCGTAAGACATGATGTAGCTTTCATCACGAAAATCGTGTTCCAAACCGAATGCATGTCCAAGTTCGTGTGCTGTGACAATTGTTCCAACCTTACCATCAAAACACTTCCCCGATGCGGGAACAATCGCATAGCCTCCCTGTGATTTAACCTGATGACCTAAACCATGCCAGTTACTACCGCCTACGCCACACACAGCGTCATGTTCAAGAACCTGCGTACTCACCTCAGTCACGATGAGATAGACATGTTTATCTAAATCAAACAATGCATCAATTTCATTGCTAATCTTTTTAGTTGTATGAGTATGGTAATAGTTGTCGTTGAAGTTTCCATTGACTTTATGAACAATCGTCTGCTCGTTTTCATCTTTTTCAATTGAAAATGTTAATCTATCATACCCATCTGCTTCCATTTGGTCAGCGTATAAGGTTTGAACATCTTTGATCAAGCGATTAAGTTTTGTCCACATGTCGGTTTGGCTACTTCGATCGCGAGGAACAAAATAGATTATTCGCAACATTGGTTTTTCACCCGATTGATATGATGTAACATCCCATAAACGTAAGGTGCCATCGCTTCCTCCGCTTGTGAGTGAAGTTCCTTCTGGAGAAAACGCAGTAGCGTTAACCCATCCAGTATGACCTCTAAGCGTAACTAAGTTTTCACCATTGTTAAGTGACCAGAGATTTACTTCTTCATAATCCACGCTTACAAGTTTGCTGCTGTCAGGAGAAAAACTTAGGTCTGTGACTGTAGAAGAGGTCGGTAAAGTTCCAATAAGTTCCCAATTAGATACTCGCCATAACTTAACATCACCGTGAAATCCTGTACTAGCGAGCATTTTGTTATCTGGTGAAAATTCCATTGAAGTTATATAGTTAGAATCACCACGATACTGTATGATTTCTTGCTGATTTTGTAGATTAATAATTATTATCTGTCCATCGGCATCACCAATTGCCAATAACTTTCCATCATACGAAAATGCTAAAGCAATAATCCATTTGGAATGTCTGATTGTCCTAATTTCTCGCAAAGTGTGAATATCCCACAACTTTAGATGCCACCCAGCAGAGGCAAACATTTGACCATCTGAAGAAAAACTTACTGCTTTGACCTGTGCACGGACACGGTCTGTAATATGTGATAGTGTCGTTAGTCTTCGCTTGTTGGTAACATTCCAAACTACTATTGTATAGTCATCACTACCACTCACAAGACGAGTGCCATTAGGGGAAAAAGCTAATGAATTGATTGTATTTTTATGACTCCCTAAAGTGTCAACTCTACCATCCGCTAAATCCCATATTTTGACGGTGTTATTTCCTCCAGCACTGGCAATTAATGAGGAATTGACAGGTGAGTAGGCAACTGCATTGACACTTCCACCATGCGTTAATGTGGTATGTTCTTGTGAATTTGCAGTAAGTGATAAGAAGATTAAAAATGTGATTGAAACAAAAATGTATTTGTTAAACATAAATTTTCTTATTGGTATCGTCTACGATCTGCTTCTTCTACTATCTCTTCACCGAGTGATATATTCAGTTTTGATGCACATTCATGAAGTTGCGTGTTGATTGTATCTGGAATCTCAATACCGTCTATTAAACGTTGTGAACGATAGCGGGATTCATAATCTCCAGGAACTAAGACTTCATCAATCCCAGGTGCAGGTGGTGTATCTTTTACAGTATCTAAAAAAGCACGGACACCTTGTTGATATTCTTCTATAGGTGTAAAGGCATTTACATCAATCACTTGCATGTATATTCCACTCATCCGTCCGGTTTCAACATCAAACTTACCCGTTAATCCACCAAGCAGACACGTAAACATCGATAGTGCATAGCCTTTATGTCTACCAAATGGAAGAAGTGAACCCCCTTCATAGAAATCGGAGGGTTTGATACTTGGCACACCGCTTTTGTCCAAAATACATCCTTTCGGTAAATCAATATCTTTGCTCCGTGCAACCTGTATCTTACCTTCTGCAATCATACTCGTAGCATAGTCTACAATGAATGGAGAATCGTCACCGGTAGGAACACCGATAGCAATAGGATTAGTACCGAATGCACCTTCTGCACCTCCAAAAGGAACCACTGGACCAACATTCTTACCTCCATTTCCAACGGTGATGAGACTCATACAACCAGATGCAGCTGCGTCTTCTGCATACTCACCCAAACGGCCAATATGTCCGGTGTTGTCTATATTCACACAACATATAACTGCTTTCTTTGCTTTCTCAATTGCTTTTCGTATTGCTATTCTTGAGACATAGTGTCCAAAACATCCATGTCCATCAAAAAGGAGAGTGTTGTCGGTTTCCGATACAATTTCAGGTTCTGCGGAAGGATTAATAACACCTTCTTCAATTCTTCTAATATAGGTTGGGATTCTAAGTACACCATGGGAATCATGACCTGTCAAGTGTGCATTGATTAGGATCTCTGCTACATCCTCAGCAATGTGTTGAGGGGTTCCTGCTCCGACAAAGATAGTACGTGCTATTGCATGAAGGTGAGGAGTATGAAAATGTTGCATTTTTTCCATTTATGTGTCCTTTGATATGATATATATTTCTATATGATCTATGAAGCCTATAATATTCTATGTAATATTCTGTTTTTTCTCAAGAAAAACATGAAGGCATGTATAGAATTTGGCATGAATGAGGGTGTGTAGAGTCGATATACCTTATATCTGAACCAGGATTTTCAGGATTATTAGATTTTCAGGATTAGAGTCTGATGGTGTTATTTTCCATTCTAAACGGTTACATATTTGTGTCTATTACGATAGTGTTTATCGTAAGGAAAGGGATTGATGCGCCAGCATATTATCCTGGAAATCTATAAATCACGAATATCGCGGATAAGATTGTGTCTGAGACGTTATTGATAAGGATAAGTTCTATCTAAGCAATACGATCATTGGGGTGTGTAAAGTTTTTGCACAAACTGCTCATTCTTCATTGTAGAGCGGGGTCTCTGTGCCCCGCCGCAAAATTGATTAAATGAGAGATTGCGGTGGGGCACAGAGACCCATAGGTGTCAATATAAGGAAATATTGTTAATATCAACCATACTCTTCAGTCCCGTAGGGACGATATGTTTATAGAAAACGAGTACCCTTCCCAGTTCTTTAGTCCCGTAGGGACGATATGTTTAACCTTCTATGTCGTTTCTATGGAACTCAAGCAAGAGAGGGTGATAACGCCTTTTTATAAACATATCGTCCCTAATGAAGTTTAAAAAATAAATTAGGTAATTCTATCTAATCCACCCTGGAAGGCGTGCTTTGTAAGCGCGCTGTTGGACTTGATGTGCCAGCGCTCTTACAAAGCACCAAATCAACGGTATGAAACATGGAGCATGCCACAAGCGCATGCTTCTTTAGGCATTCCCCACCTACCGAGTGAGAAGTATTTATTTCCCGTTTAATAACTTAATCTTCATACGGGACTAAAGAGAACAAAAGTTTGTACCTCTGTGTAAGAACTTTACACACCCATTATTGGTGGAAGTCTTCTTCGCGAAATCTGTGTAGTTCGCGATTCTGACAAAAAAGGTGACAAGAACTTTACACATCCCTTAACATGAGTGTTGAATATGTAATCTTGTGATGTTATACTATCAAGAATACATCAAATGATTGGAGCATAGAAATGAAACAGGTTACAATATATCGCGAATCGGGACGTTTTGCGGGATGGCCTGCAAACTACGGAATATGGTCATGGGACAACGAAATTGTTGTCGGATTTACTGTAGGATACCACAAATCGGACGCAGGTTTTCACCGCCGAGATAGGGACAAGCCATTTACAGCAATGCAAGCGAGAAGTACCGATGGTGGTGAATCATGGACTGTATCTGAAACTCCGTGCAGTCTTCCAGGTTCAGGTTCACTATCAGCAGATGAGCATGTGCAGGCAAATCTCAAACAACAAGGTAAAGCAGAATATTGTATACCGCAATCAGTTGAGTTTGAACATCCTGATTTTGCTATGATGTGTAGCAGAACTGGACTCAGTAAAGGGGCGAACTCTTGGTTTTATACTTCAACCGACCGATGCCACAGTTGGGATGGACCTTACCAACTCCCAATGTTTGGTTACACAGGTATAGCTGCACGTACAGATTATCTAATTACGAACTCAAAGGAGTGTTTGCTGTTTCTAACTGCTTCCAAAACGAATGGAGAAGAAGGTCTGGTATTCTGTGCTAATACAACCGATGGTGGAAAGTCTTTCTCACGTTTTTCACAGGTTGGTCCAGAACCAGAAGGTTTTGCTATTATGCCTGCAAGTGTAAGACTATCTGATTCTCGTATATTAGTCGCAATGCGGTGTCGGGGTAGAAGTAGACAACAAAACAGAGATTGGGAACAACTACAAAATTGGATTGATCTGTATGCTTCTGAAGATAATGGACAAACTTGGAATTATGTGAATTGTCCTGTGGAAAACACAGGTCGTGGCGGTAATCCCCCCACCCTAACACAACTACAGGATGGTAGATTGTGTGTAACTTACGGATTCAGAGATGCACCCCACCGTATGTGCGCAAAGTTGAGTGAGGATGATGGAAAAAACTGGAGTGCTGAGATCGTCCTGCGCGACAATGGAGGGGATCACGATATTGGTTATCCACGCACTGTTCAACGGGCGGACGGTGTCATGGTAACGGTCTACTATTTCAATGAGGAACCCGATGGTGAAAGATTTATTGAAGCAACTCTCTGGACACCTTAATTTGAGAGTGTCACTCATTCTTAGATTCCAGTTGGAAACAGACGAGTCGGTCTTTTCCTCGAACATATAAACGACCATCCGACAATACTGGTGCTGCCCATGCTGGATATTTAATCAATTGATTGCCATTTTCATCTGTTGGTACTGCGACAGAGATAAGTTCAGGTTTTTCAGGTGTACATTTGAGTAACATCAATCGTCCATATTCACCGAGAAAAATGAAGTAGTCATTCACCCAGAGCAATGACGCACGTTCATTGACGTTTTGTTTCCACATTATTATACCTGTCTTAAGTTCTACGCATCGCAAATCTGCACCACCAGAATGCCTTCCGCTGCTGCCATACAGGTATCCTTCATGGTGTATTGCTGTATTCCAGTGTAACTCCATTGCTCTGTTTCTACTGTTTCGTTCGTCTTTCCAAACAACATCGTAACCCCCCGGACGCACTTGAATTACCGAACTACCAATCCCATAGGATTCACTGATAAACACATGGTCGTCTACTACAACAGGACAAGATGCATTGACTGACTCCATTTTTGAACTACGCCAAGGATAGTGGAAATCTATATTACCTGTATCCGGCTCAAACCCAATCAGCCCTCCTCGTAAGAATGAAAATCCCCAACGTCTTCCGTTGATTGTTGCAAAGACTGGACTGGCATAACTGGCAAGTTCATCAGCAATCTGATAAACAACTTCACCTGTCCGTTTGTTAAAGGTAACTATACCGCTACCATTTGGTTTAGGATTACCATTTGATTCCCATATATCTTTGGGTGTGCCTTTTGGGGATCCACCAGCATGAACGATTAGTAATTCTCCTTCAATTGCAGGGGTAGAAGCCACGCCAAAAAAGTTCTGAACAACATTAAATTTTGATGCTGTATCTACTTTCCAAATCCGTTTGCCATTATTGGTATTGACACAGTGCAATTCTCCTTCTGCACCAAATATATAGACACGATCTTCATCAACAACGGGACAACTCCTGGGACCGTTGTTGTAACCGTACATATCTTCATAGTCAGTCGGATATTCATAAGACCAAAGTTCGTTTCCGTTGTTACTATCCAGACACGTGAGTCGTGCCATGTCTGCATAACGAGCAAAGACAAACACCTTACCATCAGCAATTGTGGGTGCACCATAACTTGTGCCAATCTCATTGCTCCATAACACAGGGGGTCCTTTCTTTTCCCACGGCGTGATATTTATCTTTTCTTCAGATTTTCCGTTGCGATTGGGACCGAGAAAATCATTCCAATCTGAATCAGATATGGCAAAAGGACAAATGTTAATAAGAATTAATATGGGAAAAATGAGAAGTAGAGAGTAATAAAAGCGTTGTTTCATAAATAATCCGTGACCACACCGATTCCGTACCATCAGAATCTCGGTTGACGCAGATTATGCGGCTTGGGTGGAAAAAATACCTGCAATAGATCCTAGTGTTGAGTCAACATACTCTTGTTGGTCGAGATTCGTAGATCGCTCCTACAGAAGTCTTGTGTATTGTGTGTATTGTGTGTATTGTAGGAGGGAACTCCGATTCCCGACTATATTTTAGACGCATCAATAAACACGTGACTAAGCACTGGTGTTGAGTCAACATACTCTTGTTGGTCGAGATTCGTAGATCGCTCCTACAGAAGTCTTGTGTATTGTGTGTATTGTGTGTATTGTGTGTATTGTAGGAGGGAACTCCGATTCCCGACTATATTTTAGACGCATCAATAAACACGTGACTAAGCACTGGTGTTGAGTCAACATACTCTTGTTGGTCGAGATTCGTAGATCGCTCCTACAGAAGTCTTGTGTATTGTGTGTATTGTGTGTATTGTAGGAGGGAACTCCGATTCCCGACTATATTTTAGACGCATCAATAAACACGTGACTAAGCACTGGTGTTGAGTCAACATACTCTTGTTGGTCGAGATTCGTAGATCGCTCCTACAGAAGTCTTGTGTATTGTGTGTATTGTGTGTATTGTAGGAGGGAACTCCGATTCCCGACTATATTTTAGACCCATCAATAAACACTTGACTAAGCACTAATGCTTAGAATACCCTATCCTACGCAAAAAAACCTCATGCAGATGTCTTCTCCGAGTTGTTCCGTGTCATCCGAGATTCTGTCTAAACCAGGATTATCAGGATTATCAGATTACAAGGATTACCATATTAAGGTTTTTTGATGCGCGTTGGAGTCTTCTTTTGAAATAGGATTTGATGAAAAAAATCCAAAAAAACTATTAATCCCATATAATGCCATACGCGCATTCAATCCAGGGGAATGCTTTATAGCATTCATACCCGGGGAATGCCTAAATGGCATTCATATCGTTGATTTCTTGATTTGAAAATTCTGGTTCAGACAACAGAGGACGTTATAACTCAGAATAGATTCTATTCCTTCAAATTGGAATTTTAGGATAAGATTAGGATTACCCAATTAGTAAATTAAACTTCATTAATTTTAAAATATTGAAACCTGAACATCGGTCTTTAGTCCCGACAATGCCATGCGCGCATTCGACGGGACTAAGACATGGACAAGATGGCAACACATAAAATTAACGTCATAGCAAAAATTCATCAATAATACCTAAAACTGAATAACCCTGAAAATGTTTTTCTTGACTTTATATCACACTTATTCTATGGTAATAAAATATATTTGTAATTCACCAGTTCATAACTGACGGTAGAAACCAGAAACCTCTATAGGGATTGCAAAATCACTGACCTGCCAATTTCTGTAGTCTGACTAAACAAATAAACCTTGCTTCATGATATAATTGAAGCATAACAGGAGACAGAAATACAAAGACTTTCTGATCAATTTTAACATGCTTAATAACAATCTTTTTCGCTATACAGATCGGAAGAAAAAGTCTCTTACGACTCGTAGACTTTCATGGGGATTAAGAACGATCATCTTTGGCACTGTGACATTTTTCATCATCAAAAGCTTAAAGAGTGGACTGGATTCGCCATTGGGATTGGATACCCCCACTATCGCTATATTCATAGTTGCTATAATTATATTTATGGTTATTCTCCTTAAACCGGTCCTTCGTCATTACATTGGAACTAATTTTAAGAGAATATATCTAATGATTTTGCTTATTCTTTTGTCCACTGTGTTGTTCATTTCACTTTTTCTATGATGCTTACCAGTATTCTGATACCGGTTGAAGATATGATGTCAGCAGCCAAACTATCAGCCGAAACAGGCGGTGCAACTGCTTGAGAATTTAATTTGAATGTGAACAATATGACACAGAAATAGAAAAAGTCCTTACTAAACTCCTAAAAAGCCAAATGAAAACTTACTAAGACACGGTTGAAGAATATAATAAAAATATCCAGGGAGATGCTACACAAATAAGGAGACGTAATGTTTAAACGATTCATTATGCTGCAGCCGCATATTCTTCATTAGCACGTTTCACAAGAGCATTCATATAAGCAATCGTATATGCAGTACCGACACGATGATCACCTGCCATGCTTGGTATATGATCTGGTATCATCACGCCATTGAAGTCAACTTCACGTAAAACTTTCGCTACCTCATACATATCCTGATAACCGTTATCAACAAAGGTTTCAACGAAATGAGGTAGTGGTTTATCTACATTACGAAAATGAATTTTGAAAATCTTACCGCGTTCACCGAAATAGCGTATGGATTCAATTGCATCTTTACCCATTAAATCCCCGCCTTCCAGCCAGCAGCCAACACAGAAACACATTCCAACGTTCGGACTGTCGGCAATCTCAAGGGCGCGTTTGTATCCATCAAAACTACTGAAAATGCATCTTGGGATTCCAGCAAGATTGAGTGCGGGTGGGTCATCAGGATGAATGCCAATCATGACACCTACTTCCTCAGCAACTGGTGCCGCCTGCTTGATAAAATAGGTATAGTTATCCCATATTTCATCTTCACTAAACTCTCGTCCATGTGAAAGTGGCATTTTGAATTTTTGACCGCTCCAGTGTCCTTCTTGTGCAGTCTGGAAATTGAACGCCCGCGCACTGGCGCCACCACGGGTTGTTTCACGTTCAGTACTCCAAATGCCGTTTCCCATATGTGCATACGTTGTGTAAGGAATACCTGCTCTCCCCAAATCCCGGATGTATTTCTTGTACTGTTCAATTTTAGCATCCCGGTTCTCTAAGTTAAGCACAATCCCATCTTGATTGTGAACATCGCTGTTCCCGAACCCGTATATCTTCAATCCGGCATTCTCAAAAATCTCACGACGGCTCATAAAATAGTCATAATTCGCATTCTTGCCGTTTGTCCAGAGAACAACATACTCAACATCCATCTGTTTCGCGAACTGCAAATCTGCTTCGCTTGGTTCAGGAGACATCTGTGCAGTCACTTTCATTCCAGGTTCAATGTTTTTCAATGGGTTTTGTTTAGCCATTTTTCCTCCATACACATATTGGTAAAATCTGAGCAAATATCTTAGTGCAGTTGCGTTGTTGTAACTTGAGATCGGTAAGAGTCTTGTAGAGCAAACTGTTAGTTTATGTAAAGGTTTTCAATTGTCCGAAATGGACAATTGTGGAAGGGGTTTGTAACTACGATTTCATAGAACAAGCATATCAAATCGGGGTTACAAACCCCTCCCACAAAGATATATTGTGACAATTGAATACCTCTGTTAGTTTGCATTCCACAGATGCACAAACTAACAGTTTGTGCTATAGTACTCACGTTTTATGTAGGACTACTCATCGTCCATGGCTTCTTCTTTGAGTCGATATAACTCCGCAGTCAATTCCTTAACGACATCAGCATACTCAGGATCATCATAGACACTACACATTTCGTTTGGATCTTTTTCAAGATCAAAGAGTTCCCATTCCGGTTCCTTTGATTCGTCAATTGATCCCGATGTACCTAAAGCTTCACCGTAGTAATAGATGAGTTTATACTTATGTGTCCGGATACCGTAATGCGCGCCAACATAGTGGTGAGATAGGTGCATCCAGTAGCGATAATACATAGACGTCCGCCAATCGTCTGGAACACTTCCCTCAAGAATAGGTCGCAAGCTTGCACCCTGCATATCTTCAGGAATTTCTATGCCCGCGTAATCCAACCACGTCTCTGCAAAGTCAATATTCAGAGCCATCGCATGAGTAGAACTACCCGCGCCAATTGCCCGAGGATAACGGACTATGAAAGGCATGCGTAATGACTCTTCATACATAAACCGTTTGTCATACCAACCGTGATCACCCAAGAAGAATCCCTGGTCTGATGTATAAACCACCATAGTATCTTCGGTAATCCCTTCTTCATCAAGATAATCCAGTAATCTGCCAACATTGTCATCAATAGATGCGACACAGCGGAGATATTCCTTGATGTAGCGTTGATATTGCCAGTTTGCCAATTCTTCATCAGATAAACCTTCCGGGGGTGGTCCAAATTTTTCAATTTTCAGGTCTCTATCGTTCATATGACCGAATACTCGCATCTTTGCTTCTTTGGCAGCATTAGAACGATTAGAATAGTCATCAAAAAAGTTGTCTGGCATCTGGACATCCTCATCTTCAAACATATGTAGGTGCTTTTCATCGGAATCCCAAGGACGATGGGGTGCTTTGTGATGACTCATCAGGAAGAACGGTTTATCTTTATCACGATTTTTCAACCAATCTAACGAGAAATCTGTGATGATGTCGGTAGCATACCCTTCGTGTTGTTTTCTTCCATCTTCTTCTATCATGACTGGATCATGATACGCTCCTTGACCAGGAAGGACGTTCCAATAGTCAAAACCAGTCGGGTCAGCATCACCCCCATGACCAAGATGCCATTTACCAACAATCGATGTCTGATACCCATTAGCTTGAAGCATTTTGGCTACATTCTGTTTTCTACCATCAAATTTGTCATTTAATGTCTTGACACCATTTAGATGACTATGCAATCCTGTCAAGATGTTTGCTCGACTGGGGGTGCAAATAGAATTGACGCAGAAGCAGTTTTGAAAAATCATCCCCCCATCTGCGATGCGGTCAAGGTTCGGTGTTTTGTTGATACGACTACCGTAGCAACTCATTGCATGAGATGCGTGGTCATCTGACATTATAAATAAGATGTTCGGTCTACTCAATTGTGTCTCCTTTGGTGTAAAATAACAAGCACTAATGAAGGTTTCAGATAACAATTATTTCATTATTAACAAGGATATAATATTAGTTTTTTCTACAAAAGTCAATCAATTTTGTTTTCAATTTTACAGTACTTACGCCATCCCCCTTATCAAGGGTACTTTAAGAGGAAGTGCGTAAATCCTGCAGAAAATCATTATACCTTAATCAAAAGACACAGCGACCGGTTGATACCCGAAAACTGCTTTTCCATTACTCAATAATGGTGCTTCGCTACCGCGATCAAGGACATCAACAGTCCAAAGCTGACCGTTGTTCTCATAGAGAATCCAACGTCCGTTGGAGGGTACCCACACGGGATGACTTCCACCCATTTCTGTGACCTGTTTTTCAGTGGGTTTACCAGTATTTGAATATGAGACAATCCATATTTGCCGTGTGTCCTCATCAATACTGCGTGAGAATGCAAGTGTATTTCTGTCTTCAGGATGCCATGCAGGTTCCGCATCATCTGCGGGAGAGACGACAATCGGTTCAATGCTGCTGGACTTTGTGTTAAAACCATAGATATTGCGAGGAGTTTCTGATTTTTCGTTTTCAATACTACCAGCAGTTGCATAAGCAAGTAAACGTCCATCTTTGCTCCATGCAGGATTGGTCATTTCTATTGCAGTTGATGGTATAGGAAAAGTATCTTTGCTCCGAAGATGCTGGATAACGATGCGTTTTCTTCCTGTTGGTTCCCTATGTGCATAAGCAAGATACTCACCATCGGGTGAAATAGTTGCATCTTCAATAAGTTCTCGTTTGTCAAGGAAGACTCTGCTTTTTCCTGAAGCGATATCTTTGAGAATGACATTATCATCAAAATCATGATATACTAACAAACCGTTTGCTGAAGCAGATGGTTGAAATCCTGCATCAAGTGGTGCGACTCGTGTGTCAATTGGTACTTTCCTTTTAGCATTTAGAGCAAAATCCTCAGCTGTGGTTGGGGCAATTCGCCATAAAACACCATCGTGGCTGTAATATACGAACACAGATTCAGATGCAAGTGAAAAACCGTTTGTACTGTGATGTGACAATACTTCTGAATTCTGTGTTTCATCGCTGACCTGTTTGTCGTTCTTAGGAGTTGTTGTATCAGTATTTATGTTTTCTTTTTTGAGGTTAAACTTGTCCTGTTTTGTCAGTTTCCATCCAGTTCCATCAGCTTCAAAATAGAACCCCATACCTTTTGTCCAGTACATCCATTCTTCAATCAATTTTCCGTTCTGAGTGTATTTGAAGATGTCTTCAGGTTCACCGTACATCCTTGCGATATTCCACTTTCCACCATGAGAAAGTTCAGCCATTGTGCCTTCTTCATCAACATAAGACGCTAAAATATCAATATCTACATGGGGTGTCGTCTTCCCTGCATAGACGTTAATAGCAGCAGGTGTGCCACGTACGGGTTGGTGGGTGCCATAGATACCGATTCCATCCTTAATTCCAGATTTTCCATCACTGTTTTGGTCAATCACTGCCATGACATAGTATTTACCGGGTTTGACATCAACGATAAATGTGCCGTTCTCGTCAAGAAAGAGTGGCATATACATGGTGTCGTTAAAATCTTGAGTGGTTGCTAAGCTTATTAGACCTGTAGGGATCGGTTCTTGATTATCTCCATCGGTCTGAACGTTTTCCTGTTGTATGGTACTAGTAGATAAAAATGACGTAATTCTACCAGTAATTCTTCCCATCTGTTTTTCTGCAGGTTCAGAACCTATAGGTGTAGGACCTATATCCGTAATAGGCATACTGTTCTCTGTTTTTATTATTGGGACAAGTTGTCCATCTGCTTCATATCGTGCACTCAACTGAATGTTGACTGCACGTGTTTCACCAGCATGAAAAACGACTGCTGGTGGTGGATTCGTTGTGATATCTGATGTTCCCAATGCACCGAGACCGTCTCCTTCACTATACCTACCGTCCCCATCTGCATCATGATTTGCTATCAGATAGTAATCACCTGGAGGCAGTTGGAATCTATATTTTCCTTCAGAATCGGTTTTTGCTGTTGCAATAGGTTTTACCAATGCAGAAGTTGCGTAAATTTCAACCTGAACCTTGCTTGTCTTGTCTGGTAGGGGTTCAACACGTCCTTTGATTATTGCGCTGTTTTCTCTATTATCTGGTTTGGGCGTTGTGACATAAGTGGCAGTAATGGGGATATCGATGTGTAAAGTAAAGGTATTTGATTTGACCAAGACAGGTAGCGGAAATGATCTCCGCTTTTTCATATCTGATACACCGTAAAAACCATATTTGTCTCCAACATCAAGTTTATCGTTGGAATTCTTGTCAACGACTGCCATGATATAGTATTTACCGGGTTTCAATCGGAGTTCCCAAGTGTTTGTATTTGGATCAACGACGGTGATTCCAGCACGAAACTTCCAAGAGGTGTCGGTGTAGGCGAGAATCAGTGTTCGGATTTTTTCTTTTGAAGGTGTTTCTGTATATTTTACAATTCCACGACACCCCGAAGTTGCGAGTGTTAAATCTGATTGAAACTGCTTAATGTTACTTGGTTTGTATTGGGACGCAGGAACAAGTTTTAGTTCATCATCAATACGTTGGAGTCGCGCGGTAATCTGTATCTGAATATCTTCCTTTTTTGCTTTCTCAGCAATTTCTACATGCTGATGCTTCTGTTCTTTATTCTGCCATTCCGTTATTCCAAAGACTCCATATCCGTCACCTTCGTCAAATTTACCTGATTTGTCAATATCCACATAAGCCACCAGATAATACTTACCGGGTTCTACTCGCAGTGTGAAGGCTCCAGAACCTGCATTTGTCAGTCCAGTGGTATATAGGTCTTTGAGCTTCTCATCCCGATAGACAGACACATTTGTTTGTGTTAGATCTTTACCTCTCCATACAACATTACCTATTAGCGTAGCATTCATTTTGTTGACATCTGCAGGGACATTTTTTGAATCGGAAGGGGTAGATTGTTGGGCATAACCACTTGAATTGCTTAGCAATACAACACAGGTAACAAGTGCAAATAATATCAATCGTTTCATGGGTTCATATTCTCCGTATTAAGTCCATTTTCCTGATAATATGTAGTTTCTTTTCTTTATGATTTTCATTTTACCATATCTATGGTATTTTTTTCAAGTTAATCGGAGTGTTGGCAGGGTTATTCAGTGTTCCAAATAATCGAATTTTGCAAATTGAAACCCCACGGTAGGAGCGACCTCCCGGTCGAGATTTTCTCAAGAAACGGGTAAAATGTGTAAAACTGAATAACCCTGGAGTGTCGGGTTTGGTGTGTTTAAGGTTGTTAGCATGTGGTGATTCCGACACTACCCAGAATCATTGATTTAAGACCTCTACATCTAACCGTATTCCTTAGATAACGTTTTCCTCTACAATACAGCCTCATGCTGGTGTCTTGTCCGTGCTAACCGTGATTCTGTATGCCAATAACTTTACACCCCGCAGTGTTTTGTATGTAAAGTCTTGACAGACAGACTCACTAAACTAACATGAAATAATTAATGAAAAAATGCAACCCAACATTACACTAAATCTATAATTATTCCACTTGTCAAAACGGAAGAATTTTGCTATTATTAAGAAAAATATTAATGAAAGCTTTTCTAACGTTTCAGTTTCGTTGCTGACCAGTAGGATTGTGATTTCAGGACTAATATAAACACTATTATTAGGGTGAATCAATGTCAAAATACACAAAAGGTTCAATACATTCATCAGAGTTACGGGAGTTTGAGGATAAGCAAACAGGGGCGCATATTTATCAACTGACAGATGATAATACGATTAACCATAACCTCTATTTTCTCACGTCATCCTTTACACCTGACCAAGAAAATCTAATTTTCACCTCATATCGATCTGGAAAAGCGAATTTTTTCATGGTTGGTTTTCCTGATGGAAACATTATACAACTGACCGATGGAGATGAAATTCATGGATATTCAGGGGTCATTTCCAGTGATGGAACCAAGCTTTACTACACCGAAGGTTCAGCCATAAAATTAGTGTATTTTGACACCTTTGCTGAACGTGTTCTTGCAGAATTTCCGAGGGGGAGTCTCGGAGAATGTAGTGTCAGTGCTGATGAACAATTTATTGTAACCGCAATGAAACGAGATGGAAAGTCACACATTACTATCACAGCAACCGATGGAAGTGCTGCAGAGATTATCTATACTTCACCTGATCAGACGATTATACATCCGCAATTCCACCCAAAGCATCCGGACCTGATCGCTTATTCTGGTGACCCTGCACCACGTATGTGGACGATAAAACGCGATGGTACAGAAAACCGACTGCTTTATCAACATAGCAATGATGAGTTCCTTTTGCATGAGACTTTTTTGGGTTCGATGGATGAATTGATTGTAACACATTGGCCTTACGCATTGCGGCGTATATCTTTAGATACACTTGAGATGCAAACAATCTCCGAATTCAATGCATGGCATATTGCAAGTAATAGCGCGGGAACAAAGGTACTTTGTGATACTGTGCATCCTGATATTGGCTTGCGATTGGTTGATGTGGAGTCAAGTGAACATGTACCAATATGTTATCCGAAGAGTTCTTGTAGTGGCAGCCAATGGAAAAAGGATCGGTATGCTGTCGCAGAAGATTGGGCTGCAGCACAACAAGCAGGCGAAAGAGAAAAATCACTAAGTTGGATGGAGATGAAAGTGGATACGGTTTATGGACCGCAATGGACGCATCCACATCCTTCCTTTAGTCCTGATGAAAAGTTGGTAGTTTATACTTCGGATGTGTCTGGTCATTCACAAGTATATGTTGCTGTAATTCCTTGATGACACAACACTTGAATGAGATTCTAATTCGTTATGGGAGGTTTCATGATACTTGTAACAGGTCACGAAGGATTTCTTGGTAATGCAATTTCAACATATCTAACAATAAGCAATGTACAACATAGGACTCTTGACCGTGAAGAAGACTACTCAACTTGGTGTGATACTGTAAAATCATTATTCAAAAACAATACATTTAAAACGGTCATAGCAGCTGGAGCAATAAGTAATAATCAATATAAATCGACAGATATTTTCGACTGGAATGCGTATGCAATGGAATACCTTGCAAAATTTTGTGTCAAACAAAATACTCACTTGATTTTCATTTCATCACAAGCAGCGAGGAATCCGGAAACGTTATATGGACATTCCAAAAAGATGGCTGAACTTCTATTATTAGCAATATCTGGTTTAGATGTGTGCATACTTCAACCTTTCAATATCTGGGGTGAAGGTGAAACTTGCAAACTTGTACACTGTCAATCTTTACCACATCGATTGGCAGTACATAACTTAGAAGTGCTTTGGGACATACAACGAGATTATGTGCATGTGTCTGATGTTGTGAGTGCTATTATGTTAGCAAAACATTACAAGACATGTGGTACATTTCATGTTGGTACGGGGAATGCGATTAAGTCAGAACCGCTTGCCGCATGTGTCCAATGGAAAGGATACACTAAAGAACCAACACCTGATTACATCGAAACGTATACTTGTGCAGATCCTGTACGGTTATTACCCGATTGGAATGCTAAAATTCTTGTGCTAAATGAACTTACACAACTTGAAGTAAAGATGAATTCATAAAAGAACAGAAATTTCGCAAAAACGGTAGGCGGGGAATGCCTAAATGGCATTCATACCCGGGGAATGCCAAAAGGCATTCATACCGTTGATTTCTTGATTTGGTGCTTTGTAAGCGCGCTGGAACCCTATAAAATTACTGATTAATTACATCATTTTCAACATAATTCTTGAATAAATCAAGAAAACTGCGTAAGTCCTGAAGAAAATACAATTACTGAAATTCAGGTAAAATCTGCTTGAGTGAATCTTCATTTTGTATCAGCTGATTGATAAGCTCCGGATCAAGCGCATAAGCTTTTTTCAGCGAGTTTAAGGCATTTAGGGTGTCATCCGATAAGGCATAAGCACAAGCAAGATTATAGAATAAGCGGGGTTCATCAGGGAATGTTTGTAGTGCATGTGTACAGATTTCACGTGCATCATCAGGTTCGTTTTTTCTGAGATAGACGGTTGCTAAATTGACATAACCTTGCGGCATTTCAGGTGCGATATCAATAGCAATTCTGAAGGTGTCAATAGCATTGTTAAATTGTCCTGTCTGCAAGTATACGTGTCCAAGGTTGTTGTATGCTGATGGGTCATATTTGAAAAAGATCGTTCGCTTTTTGTTTTTGATAGCTTTTTGATATGCTTCAATAGCTTTTTCCGGTTCACCTTTTTTCATCAAGAAGAGAGCATCACGGTAGTTATCGTTAAATTGTGATTGATGCTGCCAAATCCATATAAACAGGAAAGTCACAGCAAGACAAAATGTCATACAACCCATTCTGAAGGTTTTATTGATCGGTCTTTGTTCGGATTCTGAATTCTGTTCGGATTCATGCTCTTGATTTTCAATTGGTTCAGTTTCATTCTCTTCTATTACTTCATACTCTTGATAATCGATTGAATCTGAATCAAGTTCATCTATAGATTGATTTTCATGATCTTGAGTTTCTTTAGCAGCCATAGTTTTTTGTCTTTTTTTTTGAAAAATGATTCATAATAGGTTTTATAACATCAATAAGGAATACGTTAAATGAAAACTTACGGTTTTGGTATCATAGGTTGTGGAATGATTTCTGATTTTCATTCTGCTGCGATTTCCGATTTAGAATACGGGCAGTTAGTTGCTGTGAGTTCCCGCAATACTGACAATGCAAAACGACTCACGGATAAGTATGATGTTCAAGGTTATACCGATTACAATGAGATGTTGCAACGAGACGATCTCGATATTGTTTGTGTCTGCACTCCCAGTGGGGCGCACCTTGAACCAGCCGTTGCATCTGCAAGAGCTGGTAAACACGTGATTGTTGAAAAACCTTTAGAAATTACCCTTCAACGATGTGATGAAATTATTCAATCCTGTGATGAAGCAGGAGTAAAATTATGTGCAATATTCAATTCGCGTTTCACAGAAGGTGCACAACTTATCAAAACCACTATTGATAGCGGCCGTTTCGGTAAGTTGACCTTAGGCAGTGCATACATCAAATGGTATCGTTCACAAGAATACTACGACAGCGGTGGTTGGCGTGGCACTTGGAACCTTGATGGCGGCGGAGCACTTATGAATCAATCTATACATGCCATTGATTTACTGCAGTATTATATGGGTCCTGTTCATTCTGTGCAAGCATTTACTGACACGTTGGCACATGAACGTATTGAAGTAGAAGATGCTGCTGTTGCAGTCCTTCGTTTTGAAAATGGGGCATTAGGAGTCATTGAAGGTACTACCGCTGCCTATCCTGGCATGTTCAAAAAAACCGAAATCTGTGGTACAAAAGGTACTGCAACTTTAGAGGAAGAGGACATAGTTATATGGCAGTTTGATCCTGAACTTCCAGAAGATGCAGCCATACGTGAAAAGTTTGCACAAAAGACAGAATCGGGTGGTGGTGCATCGGATCCGCGCGCAATCAATAATGACAATCACCGTCGTCAGATGGAAAACTTTATCGTAGGTCTTGAACACGACGAATCTCATTTGGTTGATGGACGTGAAGGTCGTAAATCGGTAGAAATTATTCTTGCAATCTATCAATCAAGTCGTGAAGGTCGTCCTGTTGAATTACCTCTCAAATAGTCTATATTTAATGATTTTACAACTTGTTTGTCAAGTCTTTTACAAATGAAGAATAACCTTGATTCTTATGGATAGTCAAACACAATTTTAATCGCTTCGTCTTTCTTATGCAATGCCATTTCATAACCTTTTTGTGCTTCCGTGAATGGCATGTGATGCGTGATAATCGGTGACACATCAATTCGTTCTTGTGCGATCATATCCATTGCTAATGGAAAATCGTTTTGCACATCTGGACTGACAGAACCTATGAAGTTGATGTTTTTCCTGAAAAATTCTGCGAAGTGAAAATTATATACTTCATCATCTGGAACACCAAAAGCAAGGAGTGTACCACTGCGTTTCAACAGATTTATACAAGTGTTGATTGTCTCTGTTTGATGACCAACAACTTCAATGACAAGATCTGCCATTCTGCCATCGGTAATATCGCGGACAGCAGAAACTAAGTCTTCGTTTGCGCAATTGATAGTGTGTGTTGCTTGCATCTGTTTAGAGGCTTCAAGTCGAAAATCTACCAAGTCTGAAGCAATGACAGTTTTTGCACCGAGATTACTGATCATGTGGCTAAACAACAAACCCATCGGACCTTGTCCAATTATCACTACATCCAAATTCAGCAGATTCCCTAACTTTCTACATGCCCAAACGACCGTACCAAGTGGTTGTGCCATTAGGATACAATCTTTTTTGTGGTAGTCTACCAAAGGTACAGTCACACTCTCATCAGAAAGGAAATATTCTGAGCAACCACCAATTTGCCTTGGGAGTGCAAGCACTTCATCACCTGTTTTGAATCTTTTTGATTTGCTATCAGCTACAATTCCAATTGCTTCGTGTGTGTGTAGACCTGCTCGTTGCGGATATGTGTCTGGAGGTTGTTCCAGTACAAAAGATGGCATATCACTCCCGCAGATTGCACTATGAAGTGTTTTTATCATCACAATACCGTCAGGATAATCTGCCAAATTCGGTTTTTCAATATCAACAATTTCAATATGATGTGGTGCAATTATTTGCCCCGCTTTCATAAAAACTCCCTTCAAATTTAAACTATTCCTGTTTGATAAAATGTTATTTCCTATTAGATAGAAGATATGACAGATAGGACATGTTCATGTAATGCCCCATTCGTAGCAACAACACCTCTATTTTCAGTCATTCGTCTACCGTTTAGAAAGTTTAGCGGTTTTCCGTTTGCATCAGTAACCTTACCACCTGCTTCTTCAACAACGATCATACCTGCAGCATGGTCCCATATACATTCGCGATAGTCAGGAAACTCTGGATTAGGAAGACGTATATATAACGTGGCTTCACCACGTGCAACAATACCGTATTTTGCTTGACTGTCAATTTGTATAGGTGGGTCATTAATTCCAAGTTGTGTTGCAATTCTATGATGTGTGCTACTATCTCCATGTGTAGATTCAAAACTTTCTGCTAAACGACGATTGTCTTCAGATACTTGCACCTTATGTAATTCTTTTCCCTCTAATGTAAAAACTGTTGTTCCTTCTCCTCTGACAGCGACAAAAATACAACCCCTCCCTGAATCAGAATCGTCTAAACGGTGTGGAAGATTTGGACAGCCTAATACACCAAGTTCAACATTACCGTCAACAATCCACGCTAACGCAATAGCATATTGGTCCTGACGCAGAAAACCTTTTGTACCATCAATTGGATCAAGTGTCCAGAAACTATTATTGACTTCACCCTTTCCTTTATCTATCCAATCACAAACACTTGTCTCAGACGCGTTTGTTCTTAAAGTTTCATTAACAACATCCTTGACTCGGTTAAGCAGAAACGGATTCTGTTTTAAGGATTGTGCGTCTTCTTCTGCAACAATAGTGTCATTAGGAAAAGTATCGGAAATAGCTTTACAGATCACAGCTTGAGAACCGAAGTCAGCTAAGGTAACTGGACTTCGGTCGTTTTTCTGAATTGTGTCTGACAAGACCATTTCAGCTTGTACGCGTTTACAAAGTTCTCCTGCTTTTAGGACAGCATTGATAGCAATTTGTTTTTTTGTTGGCATCTGATGTGGTTTTATCTATAAGGAGTGTTAGCAATCCATGTTTTTTCTAACCAATGATAACTTAATGACAACTTCTCAAATTTTCTGTGAACCGCCACTTGTCTTCATAAATTGGATACTTGAATGTATTAATGAGTCAGTTGTGTCAATAGTTAATTGGTAAATAGGTTTATCCCAACTGTATTGATACTTACCACCGTAAGCTGAGACACCGATTGGAATATAATCTTCTGGTACGTGTATAAAGAATGTTCCTTGTGTTTGCCGCAGTGGTTGACTGACAATGAGGTAACTTTGACTGAACTCATCCCAACCTGCTGACAAAATCTCAACACTTCCCTGTGTATAATGTATGTCTGTTGAAAGTAGTTGGGGTATTGATTGCTCTTCTCTGAAACATAGCAATTTTGCAGAACGTGGCGCAAGATTCAGGAGTGTTACATTTTTTGAGACGACACCTAAATATTGCCGCATCCAAAAATCGTGGACAAGGTAATCTTTATTGGAATTGAGTCCAGCATCTTCCAAATTTAGGTGGACATCTTCTTGTTGGTCTTTCCAGTTAAAAACACCGATGAGATTCCAAGATTCTCGCTTTGTTGTAACTGGGAGATTCCAAATCTGTGGACATGTTTCATCAAAATGATCAACCGATGTAGCAGCATTACCAGAGAGTGGGAATAACTTTGCAATTAACTCTGCACGGTGCGTAGAAAACGTACTTGGTGTATTTGCACACAAAACAGCAGCTCCACTCAATGCAGCAGCTGTCATCTCAACTATTGCTTCATTTACAGGGCGCGGTTGATCTACTTTTAATTCTCCATATATCTGATTCCAAAGTGTTTTTTGTGTGTTAAGATTACCTGTATACCGGCTTAATCTATGCTTTGTTCCATTCTGTTGATGCCATGCGTCGCTGTTATCTATGTTCTTATGACGTAATTGGGGATAATTCAACTGAAAACTTCCAATACTAACGCATTCAATTACATTGTATCCAGCAAGAAGAACATCTTTTTTAGTTGTCTCAACAGAGTCAGTCATTAGTTGGACAGCGTGTTGATACAATTCAGTAGACGTTAGTGCTTTCTCATACCATTTTGCATTTGGTGCGACAACCATCAGACCACATGTATAACTTGAAAAATCAGCTTTGATTAGGTCAAATTGCCATTCGTTTACTAATTTTCTAACGACTTTCCGGATGTGTTTTTTCACTTCAGGGTGGGATGCATCCAATATAGCCAATGCTTTTTCTCTTCCGGGCAAATATACTTCAATAGGTTTATTAGCTTTTGCTTGTTTAAGTTTGTTATCCTTGGAATTCGTCTGTGTCGTTTTTCTGTAGCGTAAACAAGCATCTGGGAACTTTTTTAGCAGATCTGAATTGGTATCA
Source organism: Candidatus Poribacteria bacterium (assembly GCA_963663765.2). GTDB lineage: Bacteria > Poribacteria > WGA-4E > WGA-4E > WGA-3G > MSPOR6. The sequence goes on from CAXXUA010000011.1 coordinate 167,371, forward strand.
ATACAGAAAGGATCAATACAGATACCCGCTTTAAATCCCTCTGCATGTAACTGTTCAACTACTGGTGACATACCATCAGGGAAGTTATCTTTGCTAAGTGACAAGTATCCCGGTTTTTGCTGCCAACCTGTTTCTATTTGAATATATTCAATACCTCCAGAAAGATTTGGATTAAAGATTGGACTTTTTGTGATAAAATCAGTTTGCTCTTTGATAGTTTTTGCACCAAATTCTTCTTGAATGTTCTCAGTTGAAAAAGTCCAACCAGTTAGTGTTTTCTCTGTATTGTCTTTTGAAGATGTATGATTAATTGTAGATATGTGTTGAGAGGATTTTTGGGTGTGTGTCTTATGTTCAGCAGCCATCCGTTCAGTATAGCGCTCAAGTGATTTGTGTGCTTCATCTGAGAAATCAAGGTATCCGATTTCTGAAGTAAATGCTTCTCCAGATTGACATTCCATATTTTCACAATCATTATATAGTGACCAAGTTGTTAAACCTTGTTGAGTTTTACTGTTTGGTATCTTGTAGCCAATTTGCATACGTGGCCACCATTTTTTTGCAGTAAGGAATCCAAATACAAATGATTTCTTGCTTTCGGTGTCGTATAAGATACCATCTTGAATTGGCTGCAATGTGTTATCTTGGTTTAATTCAAACCCATCATAAATCTTATGCCGTACACTGGCGCAGGGAGAAATTGGAGGCATATTTAATAGGAGATGGTATTGAGAAGGATGTCCCCCTAATTGTATAGAACCATACTGTGTTGAAATATCAACCAGTGTTATATCTGATATTTTGATTGGTTTTGTGTATGTGTTTTCAACACATACTCTAAGTAAAATATACGGGTGTTCTGCGTAACAGGTCAGATACGTGTGAATACGGATACCAGTATCTTCAGAGTCATTACTTTTTTCTTTTGAGATTTTTCTTGAAGAACTGTGGGTGGCATGTGTATTTTCTTTATCGGAGTTCTTATTTGTTGAGACGTTTCGATTCTCATAGGTTTCAGTACTTTCATAAGAAAACTTCAAAGTTTGTGAAACTCCATAAGTGTCAGATTTCATTGGTTCGGTAAGAAATTCCCGATATCCATCATCAATTGTCTTTAATGCGTTTCCATCTGACAATTGAATTTGCGTGAACCCATTTTTTATGATTGTTTTACCAGATTTATCTTTATAATTCCATGTGCCTTTTGATAAACTATACTCAATTTGGTATTCTTGATGATTTAAAACTACACATTCTCCACGACGCGAAACGACTAACTTGTCAAAATTCATGCACGTATTCCTTCTATTTCCACTTGCAGGCAATCACCCTAAAGTACTTACTGTGAAACGACCATTAGAATGTCGTTTTTGTTTAAAATTGTGTATCTGATAATAGACATTCGTTGTTCACTCTATTCAACACCAAATATAATTGAAGTGAGAACTCTTAATCAGAGACGAGAAATCTAAATTTACAGCATAGTATTCTATGTTATTAGGGTAACATACCGATATATATCAGGAGATAATAAAGCATGTGTTTCGTTTGCGGAATTAACTTCTAAAATTTAGCAATTTTGAATTGTTTTATTCTATGTTATAAATTCTTGATAACGAAACAATTATTCCTGATTCTAAAAGTCCTAAAATGTCAGCAGAATAATAAATTATCAATGCAATGCCTTTTAAATATCCTGCTGAGAGTAATTGTCAATAATACTTATATATTTGTATATCCAGTAATTGTATTACGCGGTAATTATTATCGGCTTTTGCGTCAGACATCTGGATAACGATAAAATTTGATGCATGTATTTCCATACTTTTTATTTCTAAAATTTATAAGTGAACCAATATCCAAAGGTAATGCTGTTTTTCGATGATGTTCAACTAAGAGTATACCTTTAGAATGTAATATACATGCATCTGAAATTTGTTGTAGACACTTAATATAAAGTGCTGCATCGTAAGGGGGATCAAAATAGATCAGATCATAAATCTTTTTCTGTCTGTTCAATGATAATAGTCCAATTGTTGTATTTGCATGTAACAGATCAATCTGCGAGTGGTTTCTTGCTAAACCACAACACAGAAGATTTTTCTCAATCAATTTGATGGATGTTAAACTATTATCTAAAAAGGTAACATGACTTGCGCCCTGACTGAGTGCTTCAATTCCAATATTCCCAGTGCCAGCACACAAGTCTAAAAACTTTGCATTAAATACATGCTTTCGAATTATACTAAAAACAGACTCTTTGACTCTATCAGACGTTGGTCTTACTGTCTTGTTTTTAGGAGTAGTCAAGTGTCTGCCTTTATATTTCCCAGCAATCACCCGCATTTTTGACACCTAATTATATTGTCAATTTATTAGAATCTTGCTACCAGACACTTGACTTGCACGAGGTTAAACGAACAATTCTTCAATGACTTTACCTTCATCTACAACGCGTATTGGACGGCCAGAACGAGAAATGTTTTCCTCTTCGTAGTTAATCCCAAGAGCAAAACACATCGATGCAAATAGATCGGAAACACCGATTGGATTGTCAGCAACTTTTAATCCGTCTTCAGTAGTGCTCCCAATGACTTGACCTCCACGGGTTCCGCCACCTGCTATAACAGCGGACCATCCATTCGGATGATGGTCACGTCCATCATTCATATTGATCTTAGGTGTTCTTCCAAATTCACCGAGCCAAAGAACAACAGTTTCATCAAGTAGATCGCGTTCACTTAGATCTTTTATTAGCATTGCATACGCCGGGTCAACGATTTCAAGGAGGTCTTTTGTTCTCTCAAAGTTATTTTCATGAGTGTCCCAACCATCAAGTGTGATTTCAACAAATTTGACACCAGATTCTACAAGCCGTCTTGCCATCAAGCATCCCTGACCGAAGCGGTTCATTCCGTAAGCCTCACGCACAGCGACCGATTCTTCATTGAGTTCAAAAGCCTTTAGTTTGGGTGAGTTGAGGAGTTCGTCAGCTTTTTTATAGATAGCTTGATGTGCTTCTGTTCCACGGCTAGTCCGTTTTGCGATGAAATCTTTTTCAAGGTTGTTCAGCATCTTAAGCCGTTCACGAAAACGGTAGGTATCCATTTGTGCTGGATATGAAATATCGTCAACCGGTTTCATCGGATTGTTGACAACGAAGGGATCATGAACTGCACCAAGAAATCCACCTGAATAAGTCGGTGAGTTAATGTTTACACAACTGGGTAGTTTAGATACATTATCATCAAGATAGTAAGAGGTTAACGACCCCAAGGTAGGATGTCTGACTGCTCCACCTGGTGCATAACCGGTATGGAGTAAATACCGGGCTCGTTCATGATTACCTTCACGGGTTACCATTGAACGGATTATGGATAGGTGATGTGCTTGTTCAGCAACTTGCGGTAGATGTTCTGAAACCTGAATGCCTTTAACACTCGTGGAAATTGGCATAAAGGGACCGCTATTGTCTTCAGAAGGATCTTTTGGATCAAAGGTATCTAACTGACTGGGACCACCGCTCATAAACATAACAATACAATGCTTAGCGCGAGGGATTACCTCTGATAATTCTGCAGTACCCGTAGAACCAAAGTGTTGCAATGCTACAAGTCCAAGAAAACTACTCACACCATATTTCAAAAAACCGCGACGAGATACTTCTTTATGCCACAGTTCAGGTGAATCATATTCAGGAACCCACAATTCTGTAGTAATACTCATTTTGTATAAGCATCCTTAATACATATAGAATGCTTCTCCATATTTTACCCGCAACGATATGTCAACATTTTATTCACATCTGCGGGGAAGATGTCAATGTGTGACGTAATGGAATTTGTAAAATATGCTCTGAATGTTCTTAATATGTTCTATTTTATTGATTGCTTTAAACTGAAACAGCGATATTTCTTCAACTTTCATACTTCTGTGAACCACATTATGTATCATAAGCACTGAATTGTTTATATAATAACATGCTATAAAAAATAAAACAAGTTAAAAATCTGTCAGGGGTGTGTAAAGTTTTTGCACAGAGGTACTAACTTTTGTTCTCTTTAGTCCCGTAGGGACGCAATGTTTATAGAAAGACGTTATCACATCCCTCTCTTTAGTTCCGTAGGAACGATATAGAAGGATAAACATATCGTCCCTACGGGACTAAAAAGACGTGGGGATATGTCTTTCTATAAACATATCGTCCCTTCGGGACTGAAGAATATGGTTAATATTAACAATATTTCTTTATATTGACACCTAATGAGGTTTGACAATCAAAATCGGTAGTTGAATTCGTAGGGGTTGGGTTCCCCAACCCGTTGGTTTTTGAGTTTGCGTAGAACATGTGTGGAAACCACGTCCCTACGAATACACAACTTGAACGTCAAAACTCATTAGGACTCTGTGTCCGCAATCTCTCATTTAATCAGTTGCGGCGGGGCACAGAGACCTGCCCTACAATGGAGAGTGGGATGTTTGTGTTATAACTTTACACACCCATCTGTCAGGGGTGTGTAAAGTTATAGCAGACAGAATTAGTCAATCAACGGTAGGAATGCCTTATGAAAATTAATAACTAAATTAGGCAATTCTATCTTATCCACAGCGGTATGCGTGCTTTGTAAGCGCGCTGGCACATCAAGTCCCCAGAGCGCGCTTACAAAGCACGCCTACCGTTTGAGAAATATTTTATTACCGATTTAATAAAATAATTTTCATTTAGATTGTGTTCTCTGAAGCACAATCTAAATGAAAATTAATAACTAAATTAACGAGTTGTGCTAAATAACTATATATTAACCATTGTTTCACATAAGCATGACGTTTTGCAGGTGTCCTTCATAGTTTGAAACGATCTTCAGTCCCGTAGGGACGATATGTTTATAGAAAAACGTCAAAGTACATCCTCTTTAGTCCCGTAGGGACGATATGTGTGCATTATAAACCTAATATATGTAAAAACTTTGAAAACAATGGGTTAACTGGCACAAGTCGTTAAATTAGGCAATTCTATCTTACCCACAGTTGTAGGCGTGCTTTGTAAGCGCGCTGGCACATCAAGTCCGAAAAGCGCGCTTACAAAGCACGCCTACCGTCGGAGAGATATTTTATTACCGATTTAATAAATTACTCTTCATACAGATTGTGTTACATTGGTAGCAACTTAGGTAACTTTACAAAAATCTTAACTCTATATGTTAGAACGGGACTGACACCCATCAACATTGATACAAGCACCCGTAACGAGGCTTGCACGGTGGGATGCAAGAAACACAGCAACATTTGCAATTTCTTCAGGTTTCCCAAAACGACCAAGTGGCATTTCACTTTCAACAAATGCTTGCATCCCTTCAGGATCCGCTTTGATACGTCTATCCCAACCACCCCCAGGAAAAAGTATGGAACCAGGGGCAATACTATTAACACGGATATTGTCAGGTGCTAATTCCTTTGCCAACGATTTTGTCATACTTATTTCTGCGGCTTTCGCTGCATTATAGGTGATATGACCACCACCTTCTCTACCATAAATTGAGGTAATCATCAATATTACACCACCACCTTGTTTCTGCATAACAGGGATTGCATGTCTGTTAATCCGAGTTGCTGAAACAAGATTGAGATCGAGTATTTCGTGCCATTCGTCATCTGTAATCTCGTTTAGAGGTGTCCAACGACTCCCACCGACATTGTTAACTACAACATCAATCCTTCCAAATCGTTCAAACGTCTGTGTCATGAATGCATGGACTTGGTTAGCATCAGTCACATCAGTAGGTTTTGAGAATATTTCTATATTATGGGTTTTCAGTTCATTAACTACATTCTCAAGGTTTTCAGGGTCTCTTCCACAGATACTAAGACGTACACCTTCTTCGGCAAAACCGAATGTGATGGCTTTACCAATGCCTCTACTTGCTCCCGTTACAACAACCACCTTTTCCTTTAGTTCTAAATTCATAAACTACTCCATTAATTAGACCTACTCATGCTATCTATGTTTAAACTTCCATGACACTATTTTTGAAATTCCAGCTTGTTCCATCGTCACACCATACATCACATCAGCAATCTCCTTAGTTCTATTGTTATGTGTGATGATTACAAACTGTGTCTTATCCGAATAATTGCGGATAAGATTCGTGAAACGCAGAACGTTTGCTTCGTCAAGTGCTGCATCAACTTCATCAAGTACACAGAAAGGACTCGGTTTGATTTTAAAGACAGCAAATAGCAATCCAATTGCTACAAGTGAACGTTCACCACCAGAAAGTTGTGTAATACTTTGTGGACGTTTACCGGGAGGACGCGCTATGATTTCAACACCTGACTCAAGCACGTTGTCTTCATCTGTCAATCTTAGTTCAGTTTCTCCGCCACCAAAAAGTTCAGTAAATACATCTTGAAAATTCACCTTTACCTTCTCAAAGGTTTTTAGGAACTTCTCTTGAGAAGTTTTGTTGATTTTCTTTATTGCTTGATAAGCAGATTCAATGGATTGCTGTATATCTTCGCGTTGCGATTCAAGGAAGTTTAATCGTTTTTGATGTTCCTCATAAGCCTGGATTGCTTTCTGATTTACTGCCCCCATAGCGGAAAGTTCTGCTTTCAGTTTCTCAATGTTGTCTAACAAATCAATTTCATTGTGTATGGTAGTATTTTGACCTGTATCCTGTTCTTGGTTTATTGCTTCGTCAATTTGGAGAATCGGTTTAGGTATTTCATCAATAGAAACCTGGTATTTATCAAGAATATGTTTTGAGATAGATTTCAACTGCATTTCAAGTTGAGTGATTTTCATTTCAAGTTGATGATGCCGTTTATTTTGTTTTTCAAATTTTCTTCTTGTACTTCGTATCTCTGTTTGAAGCGTTTCAATTTCCGTATAGTTTGATTGTTTTTCTTCGGACAATTCCTCATATTCTGCTTCCGCCTCAGCACGATCCCCTTCTATTCTTAGAAACTTACGTTGTGCTTCAGCAATTTGATCGGAAATATCTTGCTTTGTTTGTTCGTCAGAATCTATGATTGCTTGTTGTTCCTTGATATTCTGTTCAATTTGAATCACATTTTCATCAAACCCTTTCAGTTCAGTTCCAATGCTTTCCAACTTTTGCCATTGTCCTGCTAAGAAGATTTCCATACTCTGACAACCTTTAGCAATCTCTTCATGTTTTTTTGTTTCACTCTCAATTTGTTCAAAAATTCTATTTATTCTTCGTTCTGTATTTGTCTGTTTTTTTGTTAATGCATCGATTTCATCAGTGAGTTTCTGCATTTCTTCACGTGATATATCAAAGGTTTCTTGGAGATCTTTGTTTTCGGTTTCAACTTCTGTCAGTCTTTCTTTAAGTTGTGAGATGTTTTGGTCAGACAACTCAATATCCTTTTTGATGGATCCTATTTCTATCTGTACATTTTGTAACTCGGTTGTAAGTTTCTGCTTTTCTTGTTGTGCTTTTACAATTGTAGCGGCTAATAACTTGCGCTTATTATCTTTCTCATTAACCCTAATTTGTATTTCACTTATCTTAGATTTGAGTATATCAAGTTCGTTAGTACGAGTGAGAAGTCCTGTTTTCTTTTGATCAGAATGTCCACCTGTAATTGCTCCAGTGGTCTCAAAAAGTTCTCCATCCAGAGTGACTAATCTTGCTCTTGAATTGAACTTACGTTTTAGTGCAATTGCTGCGTCAAAGTCTTCAATGATAAGTGTATTGCCCAATAGTTGCTGAACTACTGTGTCATATTTGGAGTCGAATTCCACAAGGTCTTCAGCAACCCCTATCACACCATATTTATCAAGTAAATCATCGTCATAAAATGTTCTACGTCTAATAGTATCAAGAGGTAGGAATTTGACTATGCCAGCACGATGTTTCTTCAGGAAGTTGATTGCGGTCTTAGCATCTTCAGCAGTTTCAGCGACAACATTTTGGATAGCACTTCCGAGCGCTACCTCTATTGCGATTTCGTATTCTGTTTTTGTACTAATAAGTTCAGCGACTACACCGCAAATTCCATTAAACTGATCTGGATAGTGTTGTTTTGCTTGCATGATAGAACGCACTCCTGCATAGTAACCTTCATAAGCGGAATGCAATTGCTCTAATGACTTATACCGGGAAGAACTTACACCTAAGTTGTTTTGCAGACCAGATAATTCAGCTTCAAGTTTTCGTAGTTCATCCTGCGTTTCATTATATGTTTTTTCAACCTGTTTTTTGCTTGTATCCACTTGAAAAAACTGTGCATTTAGTTCGTTTTCAACACTTTGAATTTGTTCACGTTTTTCTATTGCTGTTTTCAACTCTGCTTTTAAAGCATCCGTTGTTGTCTGAAGACGGTTGCGGTTGCTCTGTGTACTTGATAACGTATGTTCTATGGTTAGACGGTTGCTTTTACGTTCAGAAAGTGTTGAAGTTGTTTCTTGGAGTAGAATCTGTGCTTCTTGATGGTCAGATTTTGATTTTTTTATCCTTTCATCAAATTGTTCTAAAGTTTTCTTGCGTGCAGACAAGCGACTTTCTTCAATCTTGCATGTTGCTTCAAGTTTCTTCTGTTCTTGTATCCGTTCTTTTTTCCTTGTCTGTATATGCACTATTTGTGAATTTAATGACTCCAATGTTTGTACTGCTCTTTGCCGTTGTTGTTGTATATTCAATTGGTTTTCTTTATAAACAACAATCTCACGTTCAATTTTGTCACTTTTTGCTTCAATTTCGCGAATTTCTTCCTGAGATTTGTTGATAGCACCATCCAATTCTGATCTGCGATTGTTTGCCTTTTCTATCTGTTCCTCAACGTCTTGAATGAGTTGATTTGCATCAGTAACTTCGTTTATGATAGAATCTAATTCTTCCTGTTTTTCTCGGTATTCTGTGGCAAGTTTTTCATATTCACGACATGCAAGACCTAATTCTAATTGTTGTAGATTTTCTTTAACTTGTTGATAATGTTTGGCTTGTTCTGCTTGTTTTTTAAGTGATTCAGTATCTCGTTGTGCTTCTTGAATAATATCGTTGATTCGTACTAAATTTTGTTGAGTTTCTTCTAATTTTCGTTCAGCAATTTTCTTATTATGTTTGTATTTCGTAATACCTGCAACTTCATCAAATAGAAATCGGCGTTCTTCTGGTCGCACATTGAGAATTAGATCAATTTTACTCTGTTCCATGACAGAATAAGCATCAACACCAATTCCTGTATCCATAAAAAGTTCTGTTATATCACGAAGTCTGCAAGGTGTTTGATTAATGAGGTAATTACTTTCGCCATCTCGTGACAACTGTCTACCAACTTCCACATCAGGAGATCCAACAGATAGACTTTCGGAGATATTTGTAAAAGATAATGTAACACTTGCTTTTTGAGAGGGTTTAAAATTTGCACCACCGTTGAATAGGAGATCACGCATATTTGTACATCGCAATGCACGGGCACTCTTTTCACCTAGTACCCAACGGATCGCATCAGAAACGTTACTTTTACCACATCCGTTTGGTCCAACGATTGTCGTAATTCCTGGTTCCAGTAACAGAACTACTTCCTCGGCAAAACTTTTAAATCCTTTTATTTTAATGCTACTTAAATGCAAGGTTAACCTCCTACCGTAAAATTATTTCTGACATAATTATCGTAGTTAACGCTATATTATTACACATTTAACCTATTATTTTATACGCAAAATCAGTAAATTTGGTTTCATTCTGGATTTATTGTCCTTGCTAATGTTAATACATCTACTTCAATGGGATCAGCCTTCCATAATACTTTAACTGCTTCACGCACTGTCGCGCCAGTTGTAAATACATCATCAAAAACGAGAATTCTCATACCTCTAACAGCTGAATCCTGTTGTAGTTCAAAAGCACCGATTATGTTTGTTTGACGTGCTTGCCTATCCAAGCTGCTCTGTGGTGAAGTGTTCTTTTTTCTTATCAATATGTCCGTTACAACATCTAAATGTCCTATATTACCAATATGTTTTGATAGTAAAGTTGATTGATTAAAACCCCGTTCACGCAATCGCTTTTTATGTATGGGTATTGGTATGATGTAATCATATTCTGATAGCAGACAATCATAAGGAAAGTGCTTCAATATCAGATTCACAAGAGGTACCGAAAGAGTCTTTCTTTTTTCAAACTTATATAAGTGTATTACGGTTTGAAGTACATTGGCATAATTTGCAATCGTACGTAATTTTCCATACTGTGGTGGATTTGCAGCACATTTGTCACATAGATTTTCTGATGTTGGGAGTCCACAGATTTCACACCAAGGCGGATTGATGCACTCAATATTACGCCAGCAATTGTTACAAACATAAGGAACTGCTTCAAGGCCGAGTATATTATTGCAAACTCTGCATTGGGAAGGATATAGGAAAGAGAGACCTGTTTCTATAGTCTGTTGTATGAGATTTGAATTTAATCGCATAGATGTGCTGTTAGAATGATTTAGTGATATACAAGTTTACCATGCTGCAAAAGTGTTGTCAAGGTACGAACCAGGGTTATTCAGTTTTCAATTTATTGAGTAAATTCTATCACTGTTGTTATTCCTTGAGTTAGTTTATTTTTAGGAGTCAACTTTTTCTTTGTCTGAACAAGGATTTTCAAATCAAGAAATCAACGGTATGAATGCTATATGAAGATTAAAAAATACTTTGGGTAATTTTACTAATCCGGCCACGGTAGGCGTGCTTTGTCCGCGCGCCTACCACTGCAGTCGTGCTTTGTCCGCGCGCCTACCACTGCAGTCGTGCTTTGTCCGCGCGCCACCAACTGCAGTCGTGCTTTGTAAGCGCGCCACCAACTGCAGTCGTGCTTTTTAAGCGCTCCACCAACTGCAAGCCGTGCTTTGTCCGCGCGCCACCAACTGCAAGCCGTGCTTTGTCCGCGCTCCACCAACTGCAGTCGTGCTTTGTCCGCGCGCCTACCACTGCAGTCGTGCTTTGTAAGCGCGCCCCCGATGGTAGGCGTGCTTTGTAAGCGCGCCCCCAACTGCAGTCGTGCTTTGATGAAGATTAAAAAATACTTTGGGTAATTCTACTAATCCGGCCACGGTAGGCGTGCTTTGTAAGCGCGCCCCCGATGGTAGGCGTGCTTTGTAAGCGCGTCCCCGATGGTAGGCGTGCTTTGTAAGCGCGCCCCCGATGGTAGGCGTGCTTTGTAAGCGCGTCCCCGATGGTAGGCGTGCTTTGTAAGCGCGTCCCCGATGGTAGGCGTGCTTTGTAAGCGCGCCCCCGATGGTAGGCGTGCTTTGTAAGCGCGCTGGCACATCAAGTCCCAAGAGCGCGCTTACATAGCACGCCTACCATCTGAAAAATATTTATTACCCGATTAATAAATTAATCTTCATATAGCATTCCCCGGGAATGAATGCCTTATGGCATTCCCCGGGATTAGTAGATTATCAAGATTTGTTTCATCAAATCCTATCACAAAAGAGAGCAAAAACACATATCAAAAACTCTTGATGAGGTAAATCCTGAAAATCTGGTAATCCTGAAAATCTTTGTTCAGACAATAAACAAAAAAAACCAAAAATCCCTATATTTATCAGTAATCTTAACCCAAAGTTAACCTGTATAACATGAGAATATAAAAATTGGATAACAATGATAATCTTTCAGGGTTATTCAGTTTTTGGCATTTTAGTTATTTCCTGAGAAAATCGCGACCGGGAGTTCGCTCCTACCGCGGGATTTCTTTTTTTAGCCAAAAATTAGGAAAACTGAATAACCCTGGATAATCTTTACTGTCCCCGTTGACCCGTTGACCCGTTGACCCGTGGGTGTGTAAAGATTTTGCACCATAAGCGTCAATTTAAGGATTTTCACCTCTTGTGGGAGGGGTTTTCAACCCCGAATTTATGCGCTTTTCCTCTCAAATCAAGCGTGAAAAACCCTCCCACAAGAAAAATGACAACAATATTTTCTTAAATTGACGCCTATGGTGTGTAAAGATTTTGCACAGAGGTACAAACTTTTTTCTCTTTAGTCCCGTAGGGACGCAATGTTTATAGAAAGACGTTATCACCCCTCTCTTGAGTTCCGTAGGAACGACATAAAAGGTTAAACCATATCGTCCCTACGGGACAAAAAAAAGACGTGAGGATATGTATTTCTATAAACATATCGTCCCTACGGGACTGATGCGTATGGTTGATATTAACAATATTTCCTTATATTGACACCTAATGAAGTTTGACAATCAATCGGTATTTGAATACGTTGGGGTTGGGGTTCCCCAACCCGTTTGGTTTTTTAAGTTTGCGAAGATCATGTGTGGCAACCACGCCCCTACGAATACACAAAATACACAACTTGAACGTCAAAACTCATTAGGGCTCTGTGCCCCGCAATCTCTCATTTAATCAGTTGGGGCGGGCACAGAGTCCCACCCTACAATGAAGAATGAGTAGTTTGTGCAAAAATTTTTATACACCCTGACCCGTTGACACAAATTGAGTATATATGCTATTATTTGTATATTAGTGGAATTGACTGTTTTGATGGAAGGAGTTTTTTGTATGACAGGTGAAGAGAAGTTTCAAGTAGACCTTGAAGGATATCTCGTTATTAAGAATGTGTTAACACCAGTCTGAAGTCGCGGAGTTGAATGGGTATGTAGATAGAGGGGAGATGGAGGGTCGGCCGACTCTGTGGGGTGAACCCTTCAAGAAACTTATTGACCATCCCAAAATACTACCATACCTGATTGAGTTGCTTTGGACCTCATGTACGTCTTGATCACGATTATGTTATTCTGATGAATGCAGGTGAAAAAAGGGGTGGATTGCATGGTGGTGAAGATGGGGGACGCGCAGGTGGAACTGTTGGGGATCATTGGTATAAGTATCGTGATGGTGTGATGCGAAATGGTTTGTCTGTGATGACATATAATCTGGCGGATGCCCCTGCTGCTGGGGGTGGTTTTGCATGTATTCCTGCGAGTCATAAAAGTAACTTTGTCCCAAATATACCGCGAGAAGTGCGTAGTTTTTGAACGTCCAGCACACTATGTGGTGAATCCGCCTCTTGAAGCAGGGGATGTGCTGTTTTTTACTGGAAGCACTGATACACGGAACGATGCCTTGGAAAGCAAAACATCAACGGCGTGCATTGCTATATAAGTATAGTCCTGGTCATATCTGCTTGGAATGGGAATTACTATGACATCAGCAAATATGGTGAGTTGACAGAACAACAAAGACGGATGCTGTTACCGCCTTCTATTGGCAGTAGACCGCGTGTGGTTGATGCGAAATGAAAATGGCGGTTAATAAGTACCGTAAATTGAACAAGTGACAATTTTACGAAAAAATAAGAGAATGAAAGGATATAGAATCAATGACAGGTGAAGAGAAGTTTCAGGTAGACCTTGAGGGGTATCTCATCATTAAGGATGTCTTGACAGACGATGAAGTATCGGAGATGAATACCTTTATTGACAAGGGGTGAGATGAAAGGTCGTCCAAGTCTATGGGGAGAACCTTTCAAGCGGTTGATTGATCATCCGAAGATTTCTGCCCTATTTGGTAGAATTGTTAGGTCCGAATGTGCGGCTTGACCATGATTATCCAATCTTTATGAAGAATGGTGACAGGCTTGGTAGACTACACGGTGGTGAAGATGGTGGTGGTCCGGGTGGTCCCGAAGGTGATCACTGGTATAAAATATCGTGATGGTGTGATGCGGAACGGGTTGTGTGTGATGACTTATAACCTCGCGGATGCTCATGAAGGTGCTGGAGGATTTGCATGTATTCCAGGTAGTCATAAAAGCAACTTTCTGCGAGAAATTCCTGGAGATGTTCGTAACTTTGAACGAGCGACACATTATGTTGGTTCAACCGCCACTTGGTGCGGGTGATGTGCTGTTTTTCACGGAAGCACTTGTTCATGGAACGATGCCCTTGGAAGGCAGATCACCAAAGACGTGCTTTGCTGTATAAATATAGTCCCGGACATTCTGCTTGGAACGGTAACTATTACAACATAAGTGAATATGGTGAGTTGACAGAGCAGCAGAAACGGATGCTGCTTCCACCGTCAATTGGTGGCAGACCGCGTGTTGTTGATACGAATAAGTAACGCAATACGTAGTT
>CAXXUA010000012.1:0-33035 GCA_963663765.2 Candidatus Poribacteria bacterium
TCTGCTACAAGTGTGCGATTCAAAAAATGTGTGTGGCATTTTAGCATACCTACAAAGCCGCAAGTTGTTCAAGTGTATCCAGTGTGTCGTTTTCGCTGGGATGTCCTTCTATTTCGCTTCTCTCTACGGCATTTTCACTGATGGCTGTTTATTCTTATCTCGTTGTGTATTCTACCCACAGGGGCGTATCAATAAATGTGTTCTGGAGCAATCTGAACATCTTTTTATTTTCTCATTCACAAAATAAACGGTGTTCTTCTCAAAAATCGGTATTATCAGGCATACGGTATAAAGGCACGTGCGGTGCAAAGCGGTGGCACAGCAGGGTTGCAAGTGCCGTGCAAGCGAAGCGAAGCACCAAACGCAGCAACAAGCGACGCGCATGTGGATGTGTGGTAAGTGTAGCGAAGTGTAGCACATCGTCACGTCAAAGCGGAGCCACGCGAAGCGTGACGATGACGACTGCGAAACGGAGCGAAACGACACACTACCACAGAGCGCAAGCTTCTGCCTGCCAACGCAAGCAGTGCACGCCTTATACCGAACGCCGATCGTTGCGGTATGTTATCCGTCACTTACAACAGGGAGTGGCGGTTGATATGGTGTTTCTCGGAGTGTTTGGACTAAAAGGGATCGCGTCCATGACAAAGCAGCTTGGAGGTCTATCGCTTCGCCCGGTTGGATATATCCTTCTTTTTTGTTTTGTCTACGTAGCGAGGTGAGACTCATCGTATTAGATTTTTTGCTATTGCACGGTTGGCATAAGAGCGCACGATTGTCTATGTCGTTGGTGCCGCCATCACTTTTCGGGACGATATGGTCAAGGTGTAAATAGCGTTTGTCGGGTGGCTCAAAGCTGCATCCCCAACATTTCAATCCGAACTGATCTACAAGGATTTGGTGCATCTCGGCATGGCTGTGCAGCGGTTCGAGATGGTGTTGATAGACATGGGATAATTCTGGGACTGTGGGAACGTCTTGATCGGGGCGGGGCGGAGGCTCGGTTTGATAATAGTGGATTCCTCTCTTTTCTGTTTGTTCGTCAAGATATTTTCTTAGGTCCGCAGTGTCTGAATATTTATTCAGAAGTAGATCGCGAGCTTTGCGGTCAATTTTCATCAGACGCGTGATAATATGGTAGCGTGCATCTACGCGTCTGTCTATGCCTACCCACCGACGTTTGAGGTTGTCTGCTGCGATTATCGTTGTTGCACAGCCACAGAACGGGTCTAATACGAGGTCGCCTTCATTGCTGCTTGCTTTGATAATGCGTTCATAGAGAGCAATCGGTTTTTGATCGGGCGAGCCTGTCCATTCATCTCCTTTGTTATAATTTGTGAAACCAGAAATATCTATGAATAGAGATTGAACTGGATTGCCAGAGTCTGCTTCAGCGTACCGCTTAAGCCCAGGCCATCCAGAACGACCTTTTTTTGGATGGTGAATTAATCCTACAGAATCAAGAATATCTAATCTATCATGAACGCCTTTTATAGATCTATAGTTCGGAATGAGATTGTCTTCAATCCATTTGGCATAATTTCCAGTTAACGGGGCTGACCAAACGCGACCTTTAGCTCTTACATCATACCCTGACCAAGGTTGTGAGCTTTCCCCGCCACTATAACCGTGAGATGGGCCTGTCAAGTTATCCGATCTATACCTACCACGCTCGTCCTGGAGGGGATACGCCCTATCAATTTCTTCTGGGGTTTTCGGAACTGCGATGGCAGATCCGTTCCAAGTTGTCTTTCCGGCTCCGGAGTAATACAACAATCTATCTGAGTTATTACCATATTTCTTTGGATCATTGTGAGCAATAGCTCTGCGCCACACGATTTCGTTTTTAAAGTTTTTTCTACCAAATATGGCATCCATACACATTTTGATGTAGTGGCTTGCGGTGGGATCGCAATGCAAATATATGCTTCCTGTCTCTTTTAGGATACGGTGCATTTCAATGAGCCTGACGCTGAGAAAGCATAAAAACGCTGCGGTATCTTCGCCTTGACAATGTTTGGCAGCGTCTATGGCATGGTATAGTTCGGTGTGGTTGTCTTTGATTTCTTCAAGCCATTTGGGATGCACCTCGTTCCATTTCCATTGGTCTGGCAGTATGCCGGTGTCTCCCCATTTCCAGTTGTCTACATACTGTCCGGCTGTGCCGCTTCGGTTGCGTTTGATGTTGAAGGGCGGATCGGTGGCAATGAGGTCTACGGTGTCGCTGTTCATGCCGCGTAGCACTTCAAGGTTGTCCATTTCGTATAATGCGTTGTCGGGAAAGTTTTGTGTCATCGGTGTTTTCCACGTCGTGTTTTGGGGAAAAGGATAGCATGGGAAGGGGGATTGTGTCAAGTGGGGTCTGAATAGGTCAATACACTGACCTAAGGTGATGTTAATCGCATTTGGGAGTAATGTCAATGCTATTTGAGTTTATATAATATCAAAATGAACTTCTATATTATCCTCTCCTGCTTCATTAAATGCTTTGACTTCAATCATCCCATTGTCCCTTTTATCAGCACTATCCTCTTTTAATGGTATTTCTCCATATATGCGAATTTTATTACCATCCCTGCTATGTGCTAGACCGATCCAAGGACCGATAACACTACATTTAAACGCAGCAGTATTCTTTACATATACAATAATTTCGTTATAATCACCCCACTTAAGTGTTTGGCGAGGCATAGGTGATATAATAGGGCATTCTGCTAAATTACTCATTGATATTCTCCTTACATAATTTATATTATTCAAACTTTTTCATCTTTAAATTCAAAAAAACGACCTAATAAATGTAATTGTAACAAAGGGATTTGGGATTATCAAATGTCTTTTGGAATTGGCGTTTGGGACAAGACTGTCCCATTCAATCCAAACTATCTTGGCTAATCCATCTAATCTTAACAGCGGCGAAAGTTTACAACTTCTCCGTTCTCTTTTAACGATAATGCAGTTCAATTTCATTTGGATAGAGTGGGGAACTTGCACCAACTATCCGATCAAATATAAGTATACAGTTATCCCCAAGTCTGAAGTATTGATCGACCTTAATTGCTAAAGGACCATAAACTTCCACCTTTAATTCTTCTTTTGATTTACCATCCCGACAAAAACTAAAGGTGACTTTTTTGATTTTTGAAGAGTTGTAATCATGAGGAATGTACTTATCTATTGCTTCATGGGTTGGAACTTCTTCAAAATAGGGGTCGGTTATTAGTTTACCACGTAAATTATAGCCTTGCATCTTCATTTTCCCTCATGGTCTCAGTATAATTGCCATGAAAATAGTTGTATAACCTATGCCAAATTTGGTCTTACTGAGGTATTCTATTATTAGGACTTACGCGAAATGCTTAATTATTCCCTTCATATGAAATGGGTCAAACGCTTTATCAAGTCAAACATAGTACGTTGCCTGATTTTCTATGTCAACAATTTTAAACCTACTCTTAAAATGGATTATGCGCAAGTTTTAATATTATATCATGTCCGCAAAACAAACATCAAATCGTTTCGTCTGGGGTGTGTAAAGTTCTTGGCAAAACAGCAATTATTCAACGATTGCATACCTCTGCGTATGTCATGAATGTTTGCATTAATTGCATTAATTACTATTATAATTTGGATTTATTTATGAAAAACCTTCGCGAAAAAATAGAGTTAGCTTCAGTCATAATAAGAGATTATCAATGAGCTGGGTGTATTTCTGAGACTGAAAGAATGCGGGGCACGGAGACTCCGCAAGACAATGGTTGGTGAGAACTTAGTGCCCAAAACTTTACACACCCTTTCGTCTGTTCAGGTGCTAACAGTGTTTGCAGTTAAGATAAGTTTCAGTTGTAAATGAAGATTCTTTTCTGTTACCACCATTTACCGCCACACCCTTTCTATAACTCTCATAAATATATCTTCACTCACAGGGGCTTGGTCAGGGGCAATAATTTTTAAAAGCGACGTGTAAGCTTCATAGGGCATATATCCCCCTGGATAATTATTACCACTGCATATCTCTGAATTTAACTCAAATCCCCACCAACTAATCAATTTTTGGGTTTTGTTGAGGTCGTCTTCTGGATCCCAAATCCCGTTGACTGCTTCTTCCTTTTCCCATATTTCCCGAACAATATCAGACGCTTCAACAGGGGTTATTTCACTGCGATTATAAATCCTACCGCACCCGTTACACCTGCATTCATCACCATACTCAAGAAGAATGCCGTCACAAGAAATAGTGCTTGGACAATCACCATATTCATATATCTGTTCCCCTTTTCTAAATCCTCTCGCGAAAATATCAATACTCACAAATACTCTCCTTTTTTTGTTCAACTGGCGATTTTCCGCCAGTTCAAAATTAAATACGGAACATATCACATGGTTAATTTTAATATTGTTACTGATGCAAAACGTGGGTCAATTTATAAGTACGTACTCTTTAATTAGAAATTGACCCACGTTTTGCATCAGTAACTCCATTTTTTTGATAATATCCGCGCTTTGGTTTAGACACCTTGCCTGCTTCCAAAAGTGCTTTAATAGCACTCCAAACATTTCGCTTCGCAAATCTTGCGTGTTTGACAATATCATTTGTTTTCCACACTTCACCATCACCGAGTATATCCAAGACATTCTGCTGAGCAGGCGGTAATGGTTTGATCCCTTTACACCACTTTCCAACAGTCTGTGGGTGTATCTCTAAATCTTCAGCGATTGCTTTTATAGTTTCACCGGCATGTCTGCGGAATTGTGCAGTTTCTTTTAGATCAGCGTTCTTTTCTGGCGGTGCGATAGTATCATAGGTGTCGAGTGTGATCTCTGTCCCCTCCGGTGTGCTGGGTTGATTGAGAAGCCACCTTTTGAAAGACGCAAGCCGTAAATCCATGTGTTCTGTATCGGTCAAGTAGTAGTTTTCACCCAATTTTGCGATACGTTGTGGATACCATTCTTGAATGAATGCCCGCACCCATTCAACGACCATAGCGTCTGTAGCTATTTTCAAAAATCTTGCTTTACGGTATCCAGATGCTCTAAACGCTCCGTTTTGTAGTTCTGTTATGAAAGGTTTACCAGTGGAAGTCTCTGAATGCAAAACTTCACGAACGGTTGTTGCGAGTGCTTTCTCATCAAACACTTCTTTCGTAAGTCTATCCAGTAGGCAGGTAAGCAATTCTCCTGTCCGCCTATCATCACATATTGATGTGATTTCAACACCACCACCGGACATCACCAGTTCAGCATCTACGCATTCAAGTTCGGCTTGTAATTGGTTTGCTGTCCATTTCGGTTGATGCACAGCGAAATATCCGCGTCGTTGTTTCGCAAGGTTCTTGGCGGAAATGTCATTTGTGACAAGTCCATTGTCAACTAATTTGACAGCAAGCAACATATCCTCAACATCCAGTGCGGTATCATCGGCATTGGTGCGTGTATCATCCCAACCGACCGACTGCGACGCAGCGTTGGCAGCTTCATAAGCAAGCCGCATGATTGGTGTGAGTCGTCCTTTGTTGCTTTGGATGCGTATTTCTGAGGATGTCAACAACTTGGATTTTTCTATAAATTCTATTGCCTTCGGTATGTATGCATCTTTTTCTTTGTTGCGGAGTTCTTTTCGTATTGTCGACATAGATGTAAGCGTTTCGGGTGCGTGTGGTATAGATGATGCGTGAGACACCGGCATATTTGCCAACTTAGTGAGATGATGCTCTACAAACTGCTCAAATTGAAGATCCGCTAATGAGTTGAGTGCTTGGGCATAAGCAACTTTTTGTAAGCCGTTAGTGGATATATGTGCGTTTTCAGACTCTATCTGTTTCAATATTTCGTGATATAAACTCACATCGTAATTTTCTGTGGGTCTAACAGGGAGTGCCAGGTTGTAGTCGGTATAATGAACGGACACACCGCAGCGTCCCCGATCTCTCACACATTGCTGCACCGTCATGCTTGCATCTCGCGCCCCGTGTTTAATACCAGTCAAAACCACCGTGCGCGCTTTTGGGTCTAAGATTGAGAGCCCAACACCTGCAGCGGATGTTCCGACAAAGACTCTTGTGTCCGTAAGTTTCTGGTTTCGTAGCACAGCATCGGCACGTGGCATGCCTTTCGTATAGGCAGAATACACTACTGGGGATTCCTCTCGAAACTCGTTAGCGATCAGTTCAGCATCTCTGCGTGTGTTGGTAAACACATAAGCGTTGAACCCTTGCTCAAGGATGTCGGTTATATCCTGTATACCCGATGCGACAATAGCGTTCTGTTTTCCTTTTGTGTTTTCGTGTTTGTGTAAAACCACAGAACCTTGTGCTTGTGTAGCAGTGTTGTAAAATCCTTGAACGTTATCTGTTTCTAATTCCTCAGCAAATGCTTCCAATGCAAGCGTGGACTCGGTTTGTCCGCTCACAACCAATCCAGTAGATTCCAAAACATCCCGCAGACATTTTTTTACAGCTGTAGCATTGTCAATGGACAGTGCAAGTAATCCATAAGAGAAATCCAGTTCGTCTATAGCAACATATAACTGTTCTGCTCCGTTATCCTGTGCGTGGCGAACGATACTTGGCAAGGATGGTAAACAAGCGATTGCACCACAATCACCGATAAATCTGTCATCTCGGTCAACACCTTCATGCCATAAGCCCCATGCATTGCGTCCATATTGTTTACGCAACTGGTGTGCGAGGAATCTCGCGACAGCAATGTTAGGCGTGGCAATAACACCCTTCCCAAGCCCAGCATTTGCAAGCATGACTAAATCTTTACAAATCTCTGTAGTCTTCCCTGTAGACATCCCTGACCCCATGTGAGTCAACATACCAGGTTCAAACAGCCTAAAATCAGCAAACTCAGGATCATCACCGATAAAACCTTGATGATCTGAGATGATAGAGTTTGGCAATGTGCGGTTAAGTTCATATTCCAGATACGAACCTATCGGATAGTCCTTGTGACACCCATCGCAATACACCCCAGCTGTCAACAAATACCTATCTATCCATTTTGCAGTATCAGCTCCGCAGTGTTGACAGCTGCCAAACAGCGTTGACCACACGCGCCGTTTTTCAACCTCTGTAGGTTGTCCGTTCATAGCAAATGTGTTGGTGAGTGGATGTAGGTATTTGTATTTAGGTGTCCAAACAGGTGTTGTGCCATGCCACCCCGCATCAGGCGACATCGCTAAGTACTCACGCACGACACTGCGCGCCTCTGTAGAGAAATACGGATATGATGCTATTTCACGAACTTCTATTGTGGGTGCTGCTTTGATTATTGGGTGATCAGGTGGCAGTGTTGTGACAGGTTCTATGGGAACTCCTGGCGTTGTCATCTCTTCGTCTATCGGAACATTAGATTTCAACAGTCCTTCTTTGCGTGCGAATGCATCGCGTTGCTTGGCGGCTTCTTTGAATATGTCAGGATGTGTGCCTATACCGGCATCTGCCAAAGCACAACGCAATGCATGTCTTTGGCTTTTCTCTGTCATGTCATGACCATAGATGTGCCATGCTAAAAATCTGTGAGCGTTGATGGTGTTTTGGTCGGCTGTTGAGGGGAATTCAGACTGCATTGTGTTGGAGTAGACTTTGAGCACCCCGTCATCAAGTTCAAAAGACCGATCTACATCAGACGCATGCCAATGCCATACATTATCGCGAATGTTTGTTGCTAAACCATGTTCAACAAATAAAGCAGCAGGATCAAGTTTGTTGAATGTTGAGATGGGTTCTTGGAGATCTGACACACTGAGATCATACCCTCGCTGTGTCAAAGTTTCGTTTATTTCTCTATTCCGTTCGCTGTTAGCTTTGTGATGTTCTTTGCGTTCTGTATCCTTTTTCTGCTGTTGTTTCTGGTGCTGTGTTTTTGTCATAACTGCGGCTTTGGCTACTTCCAAAGCAGACGCAAGCCACACCGTATCAACATCATAGTTATAAAAAGCATCCATTGCATTGTGTGTGTTTCCAAACCCTACCGCGACTGGGTTCTTCGTGACATTTTTAGGTATACAATCAAGTTCTCCGCAGAGAATATCACCCAAAGCTCTAAACACTCGTTGATCTGTAATGGGTTGTGATAATATTACAACGCCACGCGCCTTGAAAGGTCTACCTTCATGGAGCGAGGATGCGGAAGGGATAAGGTAAGAGCAGATACGCTGCAGTAAGGGATAACGTTCAAAGAGTTCAGCTTGAGAAGAAACAGGTTCAGGGGCATCCAGGTGTTTCTCATCTCGAAACACATCTATATCCAGCAAGACACCAGAGACACCACGCCATGTGTTGGAATTGCGGATATACTGATGACACCTCTCTCCAAACATCAACGATACGCCATATCCATCAGTAAGTCTTCTAAACACGGCATCGGGTGTATCAACACGTTGTATCCAGTGTCTCGCTCCTTGCATACCTGCTTGAGAATGTTTTGTCTGTGGAGATGTGCATTTCTCGGCAGTGTTTTCAAGGAATGCTATCTGTCCATCGGGGAGTGGTACATCGATAGAGACAAGCGTGTCCTGCTCTCTCGCTGCTGCTTCCATCTCTTTGTATGGAGGCACCGGGTGAAAATCAGATTTCAAAGCATGCAGAGCGTCTTTCTCTTGCGGGGGACACGGATAAAGCAGTTCAGGTAGTGTCCAGTGCTTGAAGGGATACCTAAAATCAGACTCTTTCCACTTCATGTCAAAATCTCCTTACACGACGTTGTAAAGGAGATTTGTGAAAAAATAGCATGCCCAAAAAAGTTTGACAATCTCTTGCGTTTTTTGGTATACTATACACGTCAATGCACGAAGGCTTTACAATGTCGTTTTTTGGTATACTATACACGTCAATCCACGAACTCTTTACAATGTCGTTTTTTGGTATACTATACATGTCAATCTGCGAAGGCTTTACAATGTCGTTTTTTGATATGCTATGAACGTCAATCTGCGAACTCTTTACAGCGTCGTGTTTTGATACATCAATCCGCGAAATTCTCCTCACAAAGAAATCGTGTTTTGATATGCTCGTATAAGACACTGTAGCATTTGTCTTATATACAAAATCCACGAAACTATGTGTCCAACAAAGCTCGTGATTTTTTGGGGTTGCCTGAAGGCAACCCTTCACTTTTTTATCTGACCACATTTTACCATTCCCATCTGTATTTGTCAACAAAAAGTTTGTCATAATTTGTCATCTCCGACCGAGAATCACACAGATTTTTCTTCTACCGCGAAGGTCGTAATTGCGTTCTTGTTTGTGCAGACATCTTTTTAATTTTTTCGCTTGCTGCTTTTTTGGTGGTTGGCGTATCTTCCTGAGAAACACCCCGCCAACGTAGCCAGCCGAGTTGTTTAGGAGTCGGTGGTTCAAAATCAATGAGCGTTGAAATGAGTGCTGAGGCATCTGCACAGTTCAACAGGTCTAACTCAGCGAATTCAAAATCAAACTTATCAGATAGTAGTTTTTTCTGTTTGTGAGTAGCTGATCTGGATCGCATTGAAAACGAAGTGCGAGATAAGGCTTGCATCAATCGTTTCCAAACAGCTTGAAAGTCGTGAGCTTCACCACAAATCCGTCTCAGTAGTTTTGTGTCAACTAACAAGAGCAGCCCTTCTGACAGACTTTCTGCGTCAATGTCGTCAGGCAATATGTCGTATTCAGCTTCTTTTTTTGCTATGAGTGCCTGTTTCGCATCTACTTTTACACTTTCAAGTCTCTGTGATAATACGCTATGCAACGCTTGCAGGTGTGGTGCGCGGGCTTTCTGCCACTCAATCAACTCCAGTATAGACAGGTCTGGTCTGGTGAAGTGTAAATTCGCATACCCGCCAAAGATGCCGGATGCTGCCACAGAGATCAAATCACTCTGTCTGCGTTTGAATGCGAGATCAAGAATTAAGCAATCCTGTTTACCGGGTGCTTTCCGCAGTCCTCGCCCCACCATTTGTTGAATAAGTAATCCGCTCTTGGTAGGTCTTGCCACGACCAATGCGTCTATACAGGGACAATCAAAACCTTCCGTCAAAACCATGCAATTGACAAGGACGCGTAGTTTTCCGTTTTCAAAATCGTGTAGTGTTTGTCTGCGTTGCTCCGTTGGTGTTGATCCAAGCACACACCCTGAAGGGATACCCGCATCATTCAATATGTTTGTAGCTTCGGTAGCAGATGCTACATTTGGCAGGAATATCAGGATGTGTTTACGGTCGTTGAGTCTGTCAGCAATTACATGTGGGAGATTGTCTAAAAGTCCTCCCTCAGACATCGCTTCACCGAGTTGGTTTTTGTTGAGATCACCGACACTGCTTCGCACATGTGATATATCCACTCCAGCGTCATGTGTCTCGCACCGAAAATCTGAAAGATAATCGGGGATTAGGTCAGCAATAGAAAGACGGTATACCACTTCGTCATAAATCTTATCAAGGCTTTCACCGTCCGTCCGTTCTGGTGTCGCGGTAACACCGAGCAAGGTTCGGTCAGGGTGGTGGTTCGGTTCTATTTCTTCAGCGTTAGAGACACCACAAGTGAACAGGTCTATCAAGCCGTATCTGTAGAACAATCTTCGGTATGAATCGGCTGTGCTGTGATGTGCTTCATCGCAAATAATGAGGTCGTAATCGGTGGGGAGTTGGTGAAGTCGCGACCTGCGGGCAAGTGTCTGAACAGATGCGATTGTGATCTGTGTGTTGGTTTCGTTCTGCTGCCCCATCACTATCCCAACATCGCAAGACGGATCAAGATTTAGAAATGTGTTTTTAGTTTGTTGAATCAGTTCTTGACGATGTGCCAACACCAAAGTTTTGAGGTTGTGCTTACGAGCGTAAGACGCAAAGATCACCGTCTTACCGCCGCCTGTAGGGATAACGATTGATTTTCGGGTGGCTTCGGAATTGTTAATAAGGTCTACACACTCATGCTGATATCCTCTCAGTTCGAGTGTTTTGTCTGTGTTCATTGATAATCTCCTGTTGATAGAAAATAGGAGAACCAATGCACTGCCACCAGTTTACTATAAGTAAATATTTTTCTGCTTGGTGAAAATTCATTGTTTTTCTCCTTAAACTTAAATATACTTGAATATTGTCAGTATCCAAAGTTCCATTAAACTAATACCATTATACCATTATCTTGTTTCATAGTCAAGGAGAAAATTGCATCAGACGCATAATATAACAATCAAATACAACTTATCATAACGTGAACCTATCACGCATGTATACCTAAACAAAAAACCGCATCGGATTACCGACACGGTTCTTTGTAAGTTTAAGGCACGACTAGGGGTCGTGTTAGGCGGTTGTGAGGTTTTAATACAACCTTGACGAGTTGCGTGTATAGCGGCTGACAAAGTCCGCGACAAATCGTCTACAACATAGTATGCCATAACCACCCCACTGTTGCAATCCAATTTTTTCGTTATTTCTGTCGTATACCATGCATTTTTATGACAAAACATGCTCATTTTCCGTGTTTTTGATGTGTGTCTACACCCTGTTATGAAATGTATAATATAGCCATGATACCAGTTGTTTGGTGCGTGAACCTTAGCCACAAAAAATATTTGTTAAGAAACTTAACAAAGTTCAGATTCGCACTCACGGAAATCCGTTATTGTTCTGTGGAATCGTCCACTCTCGCGCGGTTAGGCGGACGTGCTGCCATCCAAACAAGGAGTCAGAGCAGCGCGCTTTTGACTGCGTATCTTTGACAATGGGGGTGTCTATTAGGAGTCCGTTGTATCGTTTTTCTGATGGGGGCATTGGTTACCTCACGGTAATCGTCACAGAATTCTTTGAGTTCAAAATTGACAGATTTCGGGTAATTATTGGAATCTGGGTACTCAAATTGTCCCATTTTAGCAAACTACCACATGCTATCCATCCCAAAGCGTCAACGTATGTAAAATTAGTGTTTTAGTAAAGGGGTGTTCTAATAAAAGCGTTGTAGGGCATTCTGAGCATTTTTAATTTCGGGACAAACTTTGCGAAAAGTGGGTTAGATACAGGGGACTGCCGGGCGGCTTTTTTTATCTGCGTGAACAAAAAAGTAGAGTTGCAAGTCTACAATTGGATATAAGGCGGGCGGAGGTGAGCCGCAAAAGCACGCTTTAGTGTGTGTTGCGTGCGAGTCGTAGCCCGCCGAAGCAGCGAGGCGGTGTGTGTGCAGTGTGCAGCAAGCCCGCAGCGTTTGCGTAGTCTGCCTGCTGGTGCAAGGGTGCGTTGCGTATTCTCGCATCTAAACCCGCAGCAAGCGTCGCGTCTGTGGAGTTGCCGTAGTGTAGTGGAGCGAGTCCCCGCAGTCAAAGCGCAGCGGTGCCAAGGGGACGAAAAGCGGAACGAAACGGAGGCTATGCCACATAGCGCAAGCGTCCAGCACAGCAGACGGAGCAATAAGCAAGTGGCGCAGCAAACCTGCTAAGCACGCGCCGTCGCGGTGATGTATCAGGAGAATTGACATGTCAGAGGAAAAGAAAAGTACTCTTAGTGATAAGGATATAGATCGTATAATTAGAAGAGTTGCCGTGGACTCCAATTACTCTAAGGTGGAGATAAACGCGGATGCCGGTAGTAACAGACGAGAGAATACACTACTAAAACTTTGGATACGCCAAAATACGTGCCTTGTGTGCTAAACACGCGCTGTCGTGATACTTTCACCTAATCATCTGTCGGTTCACTTAATCTTGATGTTTGCAATTCGTCTATTTTTCCGACATCTGATGTCGCTACCTTCCAGCTTACTTTGATGAACACAACGAATAAGACAATTGGAATGATGATATCTACCATAGCATGCAATATGTGGTACATGTGATATCCTAAGTTGTAAAGCCCTGATGTCCAATGATCTATTTCTTCTTCCGTAGGCACCATGACTTGCTTCTGAATTTTGACTGCTGTGATATGTCCAACGTATTTTAGATAAAGATTGGCGTCATTTGTTATAGTTTTTAACCATCCTTTGCCCATGGTACACCTCCTTTGCGCTTGAAACGCCCAAAGGGTATTGTTTTTCTCTCCATTACGCGGTCATTTCAAATTTCCTTTCAAATACCATTTACCAAATTATATGCGGATCACCCGGAGCTATAAACGGGTCGGATGATCTGAAAAATGAATTAGTCGGTTTGCTCCAATCGGGTATATTAACAGATATTAGATCTACATCTTCAGGTAAACGCTTATTTAACACAGGATTAAGTATAAGCCCGAGATATTTTTCTATACCGGGAAGTGGATTCGTAGATTTCAATAGTTCTGTTGCACTGAATCGGTTTAGAGTGGGGTATCTGGATGGATTTGCGCGCACGGGATGCAATGGTGGAATTGCCCACGTTGCATATAGTCCATAATCTTGAAATTCTGGTTTACTGAGATGTTCTCTGAATCTCTGTTTAATATACCCGCTTCCTACATACAAGGTTTTGTCGTTATGAAGACCTTCCCAAATGATATAAACGCCGCTAACATCAAGTTCAAGGATTTTAAACCCGATCTGAAACTTATGTGTAAGACGTGGATCGTTTAAGAGTTCTGAATTGAAGCGGCACCAAAGCAAATTATATTTATCCTTTTTCCAATTTACGTTCATAGATTCCATGAGGGCACCTCCTTAAAAGTTGCGGGTCGCCAGTTTGAACTGACGACCCATTTGTAATACCTTTATTCTTTTGAGTTCTCCAGTGATTTCTCCTGCGGTTGTGTTGGCGGGGGTTCTGTGAACTCCTCGCCCCGAGCTTCCGCTTCTTTTCGCCTATGTTCCCACGCTGCGATCTCGCGGTAAACCTCCGCTTTGGCTTCTGCTTTAGCTGCTTCTATCCGTTTCTCACGTCTTGCTTCAATAAAGTCTGATAATAACATGATCAGGTCTATGCCTCCGATTATCATTGCGGCGAATGCCGCACCCACAGGTATAAATGCGGAAATATCTTTTGTGACATTTTGAACGGATACGTGTCCCTTCCAGCCTTGTGTGAGTTCAAAGTCCAGTGCAATGTATCCGTATATGAGAGCAAATAGAGAAATTAGGAATAGAGCAACGCCTGTTTTTCCTGTTCTCCAGAAGTCTCGGACAGCTTTCCAGAAGGTTCTAATCTGTTTCAAAATGTGCTCCGCTGTGTTGTGTACAATATAACATATTTTAGATTTTAAATCAAGGTGAATTCCAGTTGTCGTTTGTTGCCCATCTGCGTATTGTGCGTGGTGCCCCGTCTTTTTGGAGTCATAAGCAGTATTTGAACATTGATAGCCTTTTATGCGGTGCGTGTTATCCGCTGTATCTTGTCCTTTTCCAGTGAGGTTAAGTCGTAGCCTCTGGTGGCAAGTTCAAGGAATAGTTTTTCGTCGCTGAAAGTCTTGAGTGAACTGCCTAAAATGTCCCTTATGTGCAGTTCAGAACTTATTGCCATCGCTTCAACAGCAGCACGGACATTTTGATAGTTGACACCGAGATATTTCTGAGTTGTCGTGATGTTCTTATGCCCAAGCATCTCTTGCACCGCATAAATATCACCGGTGCGATCATAAAGCCGTTGAGCAAATGACTTACGCATTGAATGTGTCGCGAGTTTTCCGTTCAATCCAGCCAACTCAAAAGCCTTTTTCAAAACATCATGAGCAGCGCGTCTTGACATCTTGGTGCTGCCTTGTCCGTTACGAGAGGGGAATAATGGTCGTTGCTTTGCGATGCTCTTGTATGTCTTGCGATGCCATTTCACAACATCACTGATCGCTGCTCTACCATCAGAATTCACCGGGACAGCACGGGAGTGTTCCTTGCCCTTGACTATAGATTTATCAAAAAGCATGTCTCTCACCGGGGATCCATTCTGGTAGACATCTCCGATACATAGGCTTAGCAGCTCACTGATCCGTCCGCCTGTAGACACGCCAATAAGAAAAAGCGAACGGTTGCGAATTTGGTAAATGCCGTCAAAACATTCAGAGACCTGCCGAATTTCATTGTTGTCAAGAGGTCTTGTGCCTTTCATGTTTACCTCAATGTATTCTGTGTGTGATTCATGATCACAGACCTGAATAATTACGAATCCTTAAAACTAAATACCCTGAGCTGTTTCTCGCTATAGGGATGTACTAAAAAAGTGAAATTTGAAAACATGCCGTAAAGCCTATGCCTACGCAATTCAGTCAAAAATGCCGATGGTCACTTTTTTAGTACCCTCCCCTAATTTGATACCTATAAATCGGGGTTGGAAACCCCTCCAACATTTGGTGGGAACTGCCTACGCAATTCAGTCAAAAATGCCGATGGTCACTTTTTTAGTACCCTCCCCTATTTTGATACCTATTATATTTTGTCAAATTACAACTATTCTAACCAAATCTGATCGGCACTGTCTGTGAAGCACAAGCCCCAACCTTTAGGTTGTGGGGCACTATGACGATTCTTTGGCTAAACCTAAAAAGCGAACCAAATTAAAAGGCGGCTTTGGCAACATCAGCATTTTGCTTTTTTCTTGCTCTATTTTTAGCATATTCATCAGCTGGTTCTCTCGTTCATTTGACTGTTCAAGCTGAGATTTCAGATCCCTTACCTGCACTTCCAGTAAATCAACAACTTTTGCTGTGTCATTACCTGCCATTTCATTGTCATTGACCTGTTCATTGACAGGTTTTAATCTCCCATACACACGTTCAAGCTCTGCGGGATCTATCAGGTTTCTCCCTTTCTCGTCTTTGGTAGCTGACAACTCACCCTCACGGATAGCACGTCGCAGCGTTGATTCCGACACGTCTACCAGTTCCAGCGATTCTTTGATCGTTATTTTTGACATATCCAATACCTGCCATTCAAATAGTATTTGAATATATCAACGTCTGTCAATGCCATTTGATACATATTCTATGAGTGTGATGCACAGGGAGTATGTCAGCGCATCAAAATGTCGGCTGAAAAGGTAGTGTAATATTACCAATTATTGCGTAAATGCCACTAATTAGAAATAAATGTTGTATATCAACTGAATAAATGTTGTCTTTCAACTGAAATAAATCAGTTGACAGCAGTGAGCAAAAGATGCGTTTGGTTGTATCAACTGAAATAAATCAGTTGACATATTTCAAAATGTCGGACTCTATGCTATCAGGACTCAAAATGCAGTTTGTAGGGTATCAATTAAAAAAGGGGTCCGATCTTACAACTACAGGTGAGCAAAAAGTATATTTGGGTGTATCATCACACTTTCGCTTGTTGAACATATTTGAGAAACTCTTTCGCGTATTCTACAATCTCATCGATTTCTGCCCAATCCATGATCTCTTCGTCATCATTAGCAGTGTAGTTATACATATATTCCTGCTCATCCGCGGAAGTCTGCACAGAGAAGAACAACACTTGCCCTGTAGCGTCTTCTCCTTGTAGCCATTTCCAAACCGTCTCGCCATCTTCTTCAGTGATCACGTCGGGGTCCCCCAGCACAGTTATTAACCTTTTCATGTGAATCTCCATTTTAGGAAGCATGTTAATATTTCTTGGCAATCTTCTATTATTTTAACTGATGTCCTACGATTAAGCAACAATCGCTCGTTTTGGCACGTTCCACGCGACGATGCCCCAGAAATCACTCATTTGCTCAAATAAGGTGCGTTTGCATGGCTTTGGCAACAGCAGCATTTTGCTTTTTTCCTGCTCTATCTTTAGCATATCCATCAACTGTCTTTCTCGCTCGGCTGATTGTTCAAGTTGAGACTTTAGATCACTGACCTGCACTTCCAATAAATCAACAACTTTTGCTGTGTCATTACCTGCCATTTCATTGTCATTGACCTGTTCATTGACAGGTTTTAATCTCCCATACACACGTTCAAGCTCTGCGGGATCTATCAGGTTTCTCCCTTTCTCGTCTTTGGTAGCTGACAACTCACCCTCACGGATAGCACGTCGCAGCGTTGATTCCGACACGTCTACCAGTTCCAGCGATTCTTGATCGTTATTTTTGACATATCCAATACCTGCCATTCAAATAGTATTTGAATATATCAACGTCCTTCACTTCTACATGATATACAGAATTATGTAGAAGTGAAGTTGGCACACGTGGAAGAGACTTGGCAAACTCTGCTACAAGTGTGCGATTCAAAAAATGTGTGTGGCATTTTAGCATACCTACAAAGCCGCAAGTTGTTCAAGTGTATCCAGTGTGTCGTTTTCGCTGGGATGTCCTTCTATTTCGCTTCTCTCTACGGCATTTTCACTGATGGCTGTTTATTCTTATCTCGTTGTGTATTCTACCCACAGGGGCGTATCAATAAATGTGTTCTGGAGCAATCTGAACATCTTTTTATTTTCTCATTCACAAAATAAACGGTGTTCTTCTCAAAAATCGGTATTATCAGGCATACGGTATAAAGGCACGTGCGGTGCAAAGCGGTGGCACAGCAGGGTTGCAAGTGCCGTGCAAGCGAAGCGAAGCACCAAACGCAGCAACAAGCGACGCGCATGTGGATGTGTGGTAAGTGTAGCGAAGTGTAGCACATCGTCACGTCAAAGCGGAGCCACGCGAAGCGTGACGATGACGACTGCGAAACGGAGCGAAACGACACACTACCACAGAGCGCAAGCTTCTGCCTGCCAACGCAAGCAGTGCACGCCTTATACCGAACGCCGATCGTTGCGGTATGTTATCCGTCACTTACAACAGGGAGTGGCGGTTGATATGGTGTTTCTCGGAGTGTTTGGACTAAAAGGGATCGCGTCCATGACAAAGCAGCTTGGAGGTCTATCGCTTCGCCCGGTTGGATATATCCTTCTTTTTTGTTTTGTCTACGTAGCGAGGTGAGACTCATCGTATTAGATTTTTTGCTATTGCACGGTTGGCATAAGAGCGCACGATTGTCTATGTCGTTGGTGCCGCCATCACTTTTCGGGACGATATGGTCAAGGTGTAAATAGCGTTTGTCGGGTGGCTCAAAGCTGCATCCCCAACATTTCAATCCGAACTGATCTACAAGGATTTGGTGCATCTCGGCATGGCTGTGCAGCGGTTCGAGATGGTGTTGATAGACATGGGATAATTCTGGGACTGTGGGAACGTCTTGATCGGGGCGGGGCGGAGGCTCGGTTTGATAATAGTGGATTCCTCTCTTTTCTGTTTGTTCGTCAAGATATTTTCTTAGGTCCGCAGTGTCTGAATATTTATTCAGAAGTAGATCGCGAGCTTTGCGGTCAATTTTCATCAGACGCGTGATAATATGGTAGCGTGCATCTACGCGTCTGTCTATGCCTACCCACCGACGTTTGAGGTTGTCTGCTGCGATTATCGTTGTTGCACAGCCACAGAACGGGTCTAATACGAGGTCGCCTTCATTGCTGCTTGCTTTGATAATGCGTTCATAGAGAGCAATCGGTTTTTGATCGGGCGAGCCTGTCCATTCATCTCCTTTGTTATAATTTGTGAAACCAGAAATATCTATGAATAGAGATTGAACTGGATTGCCAGAGTCTGCTTCAGCGTACCGCTTAAGCCCAGGCCATCCAGAACGACCTTTTTTTGGATGGTGAATTAATCCTACAGAATCAAGAATATCTAATCTATCATGAACGCCTTTTATAGATCTATAGTTCGGAATGAGATTGTCTTCAATCCATTTGGCATAATTTCCAGTTAACGGGGCTGACCAAACGCGACCTTTAGCTCTTACATCATACCCTGACCAAGGTTGTGAGCTTTCCCCGCCACTATAACCGTGAGATGGGCCTGTCAAGTTATCCGATCTATACCTACCACGCTCGTCCTGGAGGGGATACGCCCTATCAATTTCTTCTGGGGTTTTCGGAACTGCGATGGCAGATCCGTTCCAAGTTGTCTTTCCGGCTCCGGAGTAATACAACAATCTATCTGAGTTATTACCATATTTCTTTGGATCATTGTGAGCAATAGCTCTGCGCCACACGATTTCGTTTTTAAAGTTTTTTCTACCAAATATGGCATCCATACACATTTTGATGTAGTGGCTTGCGGTGGGATCGCAATGCAAATATATGCTTCCTGTCTCTTTTAGGATACGGTGCATTTCAATGAGCCTGACGCTGAGAAAGCATAAAAACGCTGCGGTATCTTCGCCTTGACAATGTTTGGCAGCGTCTATGGCATGGTATAGTTCGGTGTGGTTGTCTTTGATTTCTTCAAGCCATTTGGGATGCACCTCGTTCCATTTCCATTGGTCTGGCAGTATGCCGGTGTCTCCCCATTTCCAGTTGTCTACATACTGTCCGGCTGTGCCGCTTCGGTTGCGTTTGATGTTGAAGGGCGGATCGGTGGCAATGAGGTCTACGGTGTCGCTGTTCATGCCGCGTAGCACTTCAAGGTTGTCCATTTCGTATAATGCGTTGTCGGGAAAGTTTTGTGTCATCGGTGTTTTCCACGTCGTGTTTTGGGGAAAAGGATAGCATGGGAAGGGGGATTGTGTCAAGTGGGGTCTGAATAGGTCAATACACTGACCTAAGGTGATGTTAATCGCATTTGGGAGTAATGTCAATGCTATTTGAGTTTATATAATATCAAAATGAACTTCTATATTATCCTCTCCTGCTTCATTAAATGCTTTGACTTCAATCATCCCATTGTCCCTTTTATCAGCACTATCCTCTTTTAATGGTATTTCTCCATATATGCGAATTTTATTACCATCCCTGCTATGTGCTAGACCGATCCAAGGACCGATAACACTACATTTAAACGCAGCAGTATTCTTTACATATACAATAATTTCGTTATAATCACCCCACTTAAGTGTTTGGCGAGGCATAGGTGATATAATAGGGCATTCTGCTAAATTACTCATTGATATTCTCCTTACATAATTTATATTATTCAAACTTTTTCATCTTTAAATTCAAAAAAACGACCTAATAAATGTAATTGTAACAAAGGGATTTGGGATTATCAAATGTCTTTTGGAATTGGCGTTTGGGACAAGACTGTCCCATTCAATCCAAACTATCTTGGCTAATCCATCTAATCTTAACAGCGGCGAAAGTTTACAACTTCTCCGTTCTCTTTTAACGATAATGCAGTTCAATTTCATTTGGATAGAGTGGGGAACTTGCACCAACTATCCGATCAAATATAAGTATACAGTTATCCCCAAGTCTGAAGTATTGATCGACCTTAATTGCTAAAGGACCATAAACTTCCACCTTTAATTCTTCTTTTGATTTACCATCCCGACAAAAACTAAAGGTGACTTTTTTGATTTTTGAAGAGTTGTAATCATGAGGAATGTACTTATCTATTGCTTCATGGGTTGGAACTTCTTCAAAATAGGGGTCGGTTATTAGTTTACCACGTAAATTATAGCCTTGCATCTTCATTTTCCCTCATGGTCTCAGTATAATTGCCATGAAAATAGTTGTATAACCTATGCCAAATTTGGTCTTACTGAGGTATTCTATTATTAGGACTTACGCGAAATGCTTAATTATTCCCTTCATATGAAATGGGTCAAACGCTTTATCAAGTCAAACATAGTACGTTGCCTGATTTTCTATGTCAACAATTTTAAACCTACTCTTAAAATGGATTATGCGCAAGTTTTAATATTATATCATGTCCGCAAAACAAACATCAAATCGTTTCGTCTGGGGTGTGTAAAGTTCTTGGCAAAACAGCAATTATTCAACGATTGCATACCTCTGCGTATGTCATGAATGTTTGCATTAATTGCATTAATTACTATTATAATTTGGATTTATTTATGAAAAACCTTCGCGAAAAAATAGAGTTAGCTTCAGTCATAATAAGAGATTATCAATGAGCTGGGTGTATTTCTGAGACTGAAAGAATGCGGGGCACGGAGACTCCGCAAGACAATGGTTGGTGAGAACTTAGTGCCCAAAACTTTACACACCCTTTCGTCTGTTCAGGTGCTAACAGTGTTTGCAGTTAAGATAAGTTTCAGTTGTAAATGAAGATTCTTTTCTGTTACCACCATTTACCGCCACACCCTTTCTATAACTCTCATAAATATATCTTCACTCACAGGGGCTTGGTCAGGGGCAATAATTTTTAAAAGCGACGTGTAAGCTTCATAGGGCATATATCCCCCTGGATAATTATTACCACTGCATATCTCTGAATTTAACTCAAATCCCCACCAACTAATCAATTTTTGGGTTTTGTTGAGGTCGTCTTCTGGATCCCAAATCCCGTTGACTGCTTCTTCCTTTTCCCATATTTCCCGAACAATATCAGACGCTTCAACAGGGGTTATTTCACTGCGATTATAAATCCTACCGCACCCGTTACACCTGCATTCATCACCATACTCAAGAAGAATGCCGTCACAAGAAATAGTGCTTGGACAATCACCATATTCATATATCTGTTCCCCTTTTCTAAATCCTCTCGCGAAAATATCAATACTCACAAATACTCTCCTTTTTTTGTTCAACTGGCGATTTTCCGCCAGTTCAAAATTAAATACGGAACATATCACATGGTTAATTTTAATATTGTTACTGATGCAAAACGTGGGTCAATTTATAAGTACGTACTCTTTAATTAGAAATTGACCCACGTTTTGCATCAGTAACTCCATTTTTTTGATAATATCCGCGCTTTGGTTTAGACACCTTGCCTGCTTCCAAAAGTGCTTTAATAGCACTCCAAACATTTCGCTTCGCAAATCTTGCGTGTTTGACAATATCATTTGTTTTCCACACTTCACCATCACCGAGTATATCCAAGACATTCTGCTGAGCAGGCGGTAATGGTTTGATCCCTTTACACCACTTTCCAACAGTCTGTGGGTGTATCTCTAAATCTTCAGCGATTGCTTTTATAGTTTCACCGGCATGTCTGCGGAATTGTGCAGTTTCTTTTAGATCAGCGTTCTTTTCTGGCGGTGCGATAGTATCATAGGTGTCGAGTGTGATCTCTGTCCCCTCCGGTGTGCTGGGTTGATTGAGAAGCCACCTTTTGAAAGACGCAAGCCGTAAATCCATGTGTTCTGTATCGGTCAAGTAGTAGTTTTCACCCAATTTTGCGATACGTTGTGGATACCATTCTTGAATGAATGCCCGCACCCATTCAACGACCATAGCGTCTGTAGCTATTTTCAAAAATCTTGCTTTACGGTATCCAGATGCTCTAAACGCTCCGTTTTGTAGTTCTGTTATGAAAGGTTTACCAGTGGAAGTCTCTGAATGCAAAACTTCACGAACGGTTGTTGCGAGTGCTTTCTCATCAAACACTTCTTTCGTAAGTCTATCCAGTAGGCAGGTAAGCAATTCTCCTGTCCGCCTATCATCACATATTGATGTGATTTCAACACCACCACCGGACATCACCAGTTCAGCATCTACGCATTCAAGTTCGGCTTGTAATTGGTTTGCTGTCCATTTCGGTTGATGCACAGCGAAATATCCGCGTCGTTGTTTCGCAAGGTTCTTGGCGGAAATGTCATTTGTGACAAGTCCATTGTCAACTAATTTGACAGCAAGCAACATATCCTCAACATCCAGTGCGGTATCATCGGCATTGGTGCGTGTATCATCCCAACCGACCGACTGCGACGCAGCGTTGGCAGCTTCATAAGCAAGCCGCATGATTGGTGTGAGTCGTCCTTTGTTGCTTTGGATGCGTATTTCTGAGGATGTCAACAACTTGGATTTTTCTATAAATTCTATTGCCTTCGGTATGTATGCATCTTTTTCTTTGTTGCGGAGTTCTTTTCGTATTGTCGACATAGATGTAAGCGTTTCGGGTGCGTGTGGTATAGATGATGCGTGAGACACCGGCATATTTGCCAACTTAGTGAGATGATGCTCTACAAACTGCTCAAATTGAAGATCCGCTAATGAGTTGAGTGCTTGGGCATAAGCAACTTTTTGTAAGCCGTTAGTGGATATATGTGCGTTTTCAGACTCTATCTGTTTCAATATTTCGTGATATAAACTCACATCGTAATTTTCTGTGGGTCTAACAGGGAGTGCCAGGTTGTAGTCGGTATAATGAACGGACACACCGCAGCGTCCCCGATCTCTCACACATTGCTGCACCGTCATGCTTGCATCTCGCGCCCCGTGTTTAATACCAGTCAAAACCACCGTGCGCGCTTTTGGGTCTAAGATTGAGAGCCCAACACCTGCAGCGGATGTTCCGACAAAGACTCTTGTGTCCGTAAGTTTCTGGTTTCGTAGCACAGCATCGGCACGTGGCATGCCTTTCGTATAGGCAGAATACACTACTGGGGATTCCTCTCGAAACTCGTTAGCGATCAGTTCAGCATCTCTGCGTGTGTTGGTAAACACATAAGCGTTGAACCCTTGCTCAAGGATGTCGGTTATATCCTGTATACCCGATGCGACAATAGCGTTCTGTTTTCCTTTTGTGTTTTCGTGTTTGTGTAAAACCACAGAACCTTGTGCTTGTGTAGCAGTGTTGTAAAATCCTTGAACGTTATCTGTTTCTAATTCCTCAGCAAATGCTTCCAATGCAAGCGTGGACTCGGTTTGTCCGCTCACAACCAATCCAGTAGATTCCAAAACATCCCGCAGACATTTTTTTACAGCTGTAGCATTGTCAATGGACAGTGCAAGTAATCCATAAGAGAAATCCAGTTCGTCTATAGCAACATATAACTGTTCTGCTCCGTTATCCTGTGCGTGGCGAACGATACTTGGCAAGGATGGTAAACAAGCGATTGCACCACAATCACCGATAAATCTGTCATCTCGGTCAACACCTTCATGCCATAAGCCCCATGCATTGCGTCCATATTGTTTACGCAACTGGTGTGCGAGGAATCTCGCGACAGCAATGTTAGGCGTGGCAATAACACCCTTCCCAAGCCCAGCATTTGCAAGCATGACTAAATCTTTACA
Source organism: Candidatus Poribacteria bacterium (assembly GCA_963663765.2). GTDB lineage: Bacteria > Poribacteria > WGA-4E > WGA-4E > WGA-3G > MSPOR6. Next base: position 23,844 of record CAXXUA010000012.1, read on the forward strand.
AATCTCTGTAGTCTTCCCTGTAGACATCCCTGACCCCATGTGAGTCAACATACCAGGTTCAAACAGCCTAAAATCAGCAAACTCAGGATCATCACCGATAAAACCTTGATGATCTGAGATGATAGAGTTTGGCAATGTGCGGTTAAGTTCATATTCCAGATACGAACCTATCGGATAGTCCTTGTGACACCCATCGCAATACACCCCAGCTGTCAACAAATACCTATCTATCCATTTTGCAGTATCAGCTCCGCAGTGTTGACAGCTGCCAAACAGCGTTGACCACACGCGCCGTTTTTCAACCTCTGTAGGTTGTCCGTTCATAGCAAATGTGTTGGTGAGTGGATGTAGGTATTTGTATTTAGGTGTCCAAACAGGTGTTGTGCCATGCCACCCCGCATCAGGCGACATCGCTAAGTACTCACGCACGACACTGCGCGCCTCTGTAGAGAAATACGGATATGATGCTATTTCACGAACTTCTATTGTGGGTGCTGCTTTGATTATTGGGTGATCAGGTGGCAGTGTTGTGACAGGTTCTATGGGAACTCCTGGCGTTGTCATCTCTTCGTCTATCGGAACATTAGATTTCAACAGTCCTTCTTTGCGTGCGAATGCATCGCGTTGCTTGGCGGCTTCTTTGAATATGTCAGGATGTGTGCCTATACCGGCATCTGCCAAAGCACAACGCAATGCATGTCTTTGGCTTTTCTCTGTCATGTCATGACCATAGATGTGCCATGCTAAAAATCTGTGAGCGTTGATGGTGTTTTGGTCGGCTGTTGAGGGGAATTCAGACTGCATTGTGTTGGAGTAGACTTTGAGCACCCCGTCATCAAGTTCAAAAGACCGATCTACATCAGACGCATGCCAATGCCATACATTATCGCGAATGTTTGTTGCTAAACCATGTTCAACAAATAAAGCAGCAGGATCAAGTTTGTTGAATGTTGAGATGGGTTCTTGGAGATCTGACACACTGAGATCATACCCTCGCTGTGTCAAAGTTTCGTTTATTTCTCTATTCCGTTCGCTGTTAGCTTTGTGATGTTCTTTGCGTTCTGTATCCTTTTTCTGCTGTTGTTTCTGGTGCTGTGTTTTTGTCATAACTGCGGCTTTGGCTACTTCCAAAGCAGACGCAAGCCACACCGTATCAACATCATAGTTATAAAAAGCATCCATTGCATTGTGTGTGTTTCCAAACCCTACCGCGACTGGGTTCTTCGTGACATTTTTAGGTATACAATCAAGTTCTCCGCAGAGAATATCACCCAAAGCTCTAAACACTCGTTGATCTGTAATGGGTTGTGATAATATTACAACGCCACGCGCCTTGAAAGGTCTACCTTCATGGAGCGAGGATGCGGAAGGGATAAGGTAAGAGCAGATACGCTGCAGTAAGGGATAACGTTCAAAGAGTTCAGCTTGAGAAGAAACAGGTTCAGGGGCATCCAGGTGTTTCTCATCTCGAAACACATCTATATCCAGCAAGACACCAGAGACACCACGCCATGTGTTGGAATTGCGGATATACTGATGACACCTCTCTCCAAACATCAACGATACGCCATATCCATCAGTAAGTCTTCTAAACACGGCATCGGGTGTATCAACACGTTGTATCCAGTGTCTCGCTCCTTGCATACCTGCTTGAGAATGTTTTGTCTGTGGAGATGTGCATTTCTCGGCAGTGTTTTCAAGGAATGCTATCTGTCCATCGGGGAGTGGTACATCGATAGAGACAAGCGTGTCCTGCTCTCTCGCTGCTGCTTCCATCTCTTTGTATGGAGGCACCGGGTGAAAATCAGATTTCAAAGCATGCAGAGCGTCTTTCTCTTGCGGGGGACACGGATAAAGCAGTTCAGGTAGTGTCCAGTGCTTGAAGGGATACCTAAAATCAGACTCTTTCCACTTCATGTCAAAATCTCCTTACACGACGTTGTAAAGGAGATTTGTGAAAAAATAGCATGCCCAAAAAAGTTTGACAATCTCTTGCGTTTTTTGGTATACTATACACGTCAATGCACGAAGGCTTTACAATGTCGTTTTTTGGTATACTATACACGTCAATCCACGAACTCTTTACAATGTCGTTTTTTGGTATACTATACATGTCAATCTGCGAAGGCTTTACAATGTCGTTTTTTGATATGCTATGAACGTCAATCTGCGAACTCTTTACAGCGTCGTGTTTTGATACATCAATCCGCGAAATTCTCCTCACAAAGAAATCGTGTTTTGATATGCTCGTATAAGACACTGTAGCATTTGTCTTATATACAAAATCCACGAAACTATGTGTCCAACAAAGCTCGTGATTTTTTGGGGTTGCCTGAAGGCAACCCTTCACTTTTTTATCTGACCACATTTTACCATTCCCATCTGTATTTGTCAACAAAAAGTTTGTCATAATTTGTCATCTCCGACCGAGAATCACACAGATTTTTCTTCTACCGCGAAGGTCGTAATTGCGTTCTTGTTTGTGCAGACATCTTTTTAATTTTTTCGCTTGCTGCTTTTTTGGTGGTTGGCGTATCTTCCTGAGAAACACCCCGCCAACGTAGCCAGCCGAGTTGTTTAGGAGTCGGTGGTTCAAAATCAATGAGCGTTGAAATGAGTGCTGAGGCATCTGCACAGTTCAACAGGTCTAACTCAGCGAATTCAAAATCAAACTTATCAGATAGTAGTTTTTTCTGTTTGTGAGTAGCTGATCTGGATCGCATTGAAAACGAAGTGCGAGATAAGGCTTGCATCAATCGTTTCCAAACAGCTTGAAAGTCGTGAGCTTCACCACAAATCCGTCTCAGTAGTTTTGTGTCAACTAACAAGAGCAGCCCTTCTGACAGACTTTCTGCGTCAATGTCGTCAGGCAATATGTCGTATTCAGCTTCTTTTTTTGCTATGAGTGCCTGTTTCGCATCTACTTTTACACTTTCAAGTCTCTGTGATAATACGCTATGCAACGCTTGCAGGTGTGGTGCGCGGGCTTTCTGCCACTCAATCAACTCCAGTATAGACAGGTCTGGTCTGGTGAAGTGTAAATTCGCATACCCGCCAAAGATGCCGGATGCTGCCACAGAGATCAAATCACTCTGTCTGCGTTTGAATGCGAGATCAAGAATTAAGCAATCCTGTTTACCGGGTGCTTTCCGCAGTCCTCGCCCCACCATTTGTTGAATAAGTAATCCGCTCTTGGTAGGTCTTGCCACGACCAATGCGTCTATACAGGGACAATCAAAACCTTCCGTCAAAACCATGCAATTGACAAGGACGCGTAGTTTTCCGTTTTCAAAATCGTGTAGTGTTTGTCTGCGTTGCTCCGTTGGTGTTGATCCAAGCACACACCCTGAAGGGATACCCGCATCATTCAATATGTTTGTAGCTTCGGTAGCAGATGCTACATTTGGCAGGAATATCAGGATGTGTTTACGGTCGTTGAGTCTGTCAGCAATTACATGTGGGAGATTGTCTAAAAGTCCTCCCTCAGACATCGCTTCACCGAGTTGGTTTTTGTTGAGATCACCGACACTGCTTCGCACATGTGATATATCCACTCCAGCGTCATGTGTCTCGCACCGAAAATCTGAAAGATAATCGGGGATTAGGTCAGCAATAGAAAGACGGTATACCACTTCGTCATAAATCTTATCAAGGCTTTCACCGTCCGTCCGTTCTGGTGTCGCGGTAACACCGAGCAAGGTTCGGTCAGGGTGGTGGTTCGGTTCTATTTCTTCAGCGTTAGAGACACCACAAGTGAACAGGTCTATCAAGCCGTATCTGTAGAACAATCTTCGGTATGAATCGGCTGTGCTGTGATGTGCTTCATCGCAAATAATGAGGTCGTAATCGGTGGGGAGTTGGTGAAGTCGCGACCTGCGGGCAAGTGTCTGAACAGATGCGATTGTGATCTGTGTGTTGGTTTCGTTCTGCTGCCCCATCACTATCCCAACATCGCAAGACGGATCAAGATTTAGAAATGTGTTTTTAGTTTGTTGAATCAGTTCTTGACGATGTGCCAACACCAAAGTTTTGAGGTTGTGCTTACGAGCGTAAGACGCAAAGATCACCGTCTTACCGCCGCCTGTAGGGATAACGATTGATTTTCGGGTGGCTTCGGAATTGTTAATAAGGTCTACACACTCATGCTGATATCCTCTCAGTTCGAGTGTTTTGTCTGTGTTCATTGATAATCTCCTGTTGATAGAAAATAGGAGAACCAATGCACTGCCACCAGTTTACTATAAGTAAATATTTTTCTGCTTGGTGAAAATTCATTGTTTTTCTCCTTAAACTTAAATATACTTGAATATTGTCAGTATCCAAAGTTCCATTAAACTAATACCATTATACCATTATCTTGTTTCATAGTCAAGGAGAAAATTGCATCAGACGCATAATATAACAATCAAATACAACTTATCATAACGTGAACCTATCACGCATGTATACCTAAACAAAAAACCGCATCGGATTACCGACACGGTTCTTTGTAAGTTTAAGGCACGACTAGGGGTCGTGTTAGGCGGTTGTGAGGTTTTAATACAACCTTGACGAGTTGCGTGTATAGCGGCTGACAAAGTCCGCGACAAATCGTCTACAACATAGTATGCCATAACCACCCCACTGTTGCAATCCAATTTTTTCGTTATTTCTGTCGTATACCATGCATTTTTATGACAAAACATGCTCATTTTCCGTGTTTTTGATGTGTGTCTACACCCTGTTATGAAATGTATAATATAGCCATGATACCAGTTGTTTGGTGCGTGAACCTTAGCCACAAAAAATATTTGTTAAGAAACTTAACAAAGTTCAGATTCGCACTCACGGAAATCCGTTATTGTTCTGTGGAATCGTCCACTCTCGCGCGGTTAGGCGGACGTGCTGCCATCCAAACAAGGAGTCAGAGCAGCGCGCTTTTGACTGCGTATCTTTGACAATGGGGGTGTCTATTAGGAGTCCGTTGTATCGTTTTTCTGATGGGGGCATTGGTTACCTCACGGTAATCGTCACAGAATTCTTTGAGTTCAAAATTGACAGATTTCGGGTAATTATTGGAATCTGGGTACTCAAATTGTCCCATTTTAGCAAACTACCACATGCTATCCATCCCAAAGCGTCAACGTATGTAAAATTAGTGTTTTAGTAAAGGGGTGTTCTAATAAAAGCGTTGTAGGGCATTCTGAGCATTTTTAATTTCGGGACAAACTTTGCGAAAAGTGGGTTAGATACAGGGGACTGCCGGGCGGCTTTTTTTATCTGCGTGAACAAAAAAGTAGAGTTGCAAGTCTACAATTGGATATAAGGCGGGCGGAGGTGAGCCGCAAAAGCACGCTTTAGTGTGTGTTGCGTGCGAGTCGTAGCCCGCCGAAGCAGCGAGGCGGTGTGTGTGCAGTGTGCAGCAAGCCCGCAGCGTTTGCGTAGTCTGCCTGCTGGTGCAAGGGTGCGTTGCGTATTCTCGCATCTAAACCCGCAGCAAGCGTCGCGTCTGTGGAGTTGCCGTAGTGTAGTGGAGCGAGTCCCCGCAGTCAAAGCGCAGCGGTGCCAAGGGGACGAAAAGCGGAACGAAACGGAGGCTATGCCACATAGCGCAAGCGTCCAGCACAGCAGACGGAGCAATAAGCAAGTGGCGCAGCAAACCTGCTAAGCACGCGCCGTCGCGGTGATGTATCAGGAGAATTGACATGTCAGAGGAAAAGAAAAGTACTCTTAGTGATAAGGATATAGATCGTATAATTAGAAGAGTTGCCGTGGACTCCAATTACTCTAAGGTGGAGATAAACGCGGATGCCGGTAGTAACAGACGAGAGAATACACTACTAAAACTTTGGATACGCCAAAATACGTGCCTTGTGTGCTAAACACGCGCTGTCGTGATACTTTCACCTAATCATCTGTCGGTTCACTTAATCTTGATGTTTGCAATTCGTCTATTTTTCCGACATCTGATGTCGCTACCTTCCAGCTTACTTTGATGAACACAACGAATAAGACAATTGGAATGATGATATCTACCATAGCATGCAATATGTGGTACATGTGATATCCTAAGTTGTAAAGCCCTGATGTCCAATGATCTATTTCTTCTTCCGTAGGCACCATGACTTGCTTCTGAATTTTGACTGCTGTGATATGTCCAACGTATTTTAGATAAAGATTGGCGTCATTTGTTATAGTTTTTAACCATCCTTTGCCCATGGTACACCTCCTTTGCGCTTGAAACGCCCAAAGGGTATTGTTTTTCTCTCCATTACGCGGTCATTTCAAATTTCCTTTCAAATACCATTTACCAAATTATATGCGGATCACCCGGAGCTATAAACGGGTCGGATGATCTGAAAAATGAATTAGTCGGTTTGCTCCAATCGGGTATATTAACAGATATTAGATCTACATCTTCAGGTAAACGCTTATTTAACACAGGATTAAGTATAAGCCCGAGATATTTTTCTATACCGGGAAGTGGATTCGTAGATTTCAATAGTTCTGTTGCACTGAATCGGTTTAGAGTGGGGTATCTGGATGGATTTGCGCGCACGGGATGCAATGGTGGAATTGCCCACGTTGCATATAGTCCATAATCTTGAAATTCTGGTTTACTGAGATGTTCTCTGAATCTCTGTTTAATATACCCGCTTCCTACATACAAGGTTTTGTCGTTATGAAGACCTTCCCAAATGATATAAACGCCGCTAACATCAAGTTCAAGGATTTTAAACCCGATCTGAAACTTATGTGTAAGACGTGGATCGTTTAAGAGTTCTGAATTGAAGCGGCACCAAAGCAAATTATATTTATCCTTTTTCCAATTTACGTTCATAGATTCCATGAGGGCACCTCCTTAAAAGTTGCGGGTCGCCAGTTTGAACTGACGACCCATTTGTAATACCTTTATTCTTTTGAGTTCTCCAGTGATTTCTCCTGCGGTTGTGTTGGCGGGGGTTCTGTGAACTCCTCGCCCCGAGCTTCCGCTTCTTTTCGCCTATGTTCCCACGCTGCGATCTCGCGGTAAACCTCCGCTTTGGCTTCTGCTTTAGCTGCTTCTATCCGTTTCTCACGTCTTGCTTCAATAAAGTCTGATAATAACATGATCAGGTCTATGCCTCCGATTATCATTGCGGCGAATGCCGCACCCACAGGTATAAATGCGGAAATATCTTTTGTGACATTTTGAACGGATACGTGTCCCTTCCAGCCTTGTGTGAGTTCAAAGTCCAGTGCAATGTATCCGTATATGAGAGCAAATAGAGAAATTAGGAATAGAGCAACGCCTGTTTTTCCTGTTCTCCAGAAGTCTCGGACAGCTTTCCAGAAGGTTCTAATCTGTTTCAAAATGTGCTCCGCTGTGTTGTGTACAATATAACATATTTTAGATTTTAAATCAAGGTGAATTCCAGTTGTCGTTTGTTGCCCATCTGCGTATTGTGCGTGGTGCCCCGTCTTTTTGGAGTCATAAGCAGTATTTGAACATTGATAGCCTTTTATGCGGTGCGTGTTATCCGCTGTATCTTGTCCTTTTCCAGTGAGGTTAAGTCGTAGCCTCTGGTGGCAAGTTCAAGGAATAGTTTTTCGTCGCTGAAAGTCTTGAGTGAACTGCCTAAAATGTCCCTTATGTGCAGTTCAGAACTTATTGCCATCGCTTCAACAGCAGCACGGACATTTTGATAGTTGACACCGAGATATTTCTGAGTTGTCGTGATGTTCTTATGCCCAAGCATCTCTTGCACCGCATAAATATCACCGGTGCGATCATAAAGCCGTTGAGCAAATGACTTACGCATTGAATGTGTCGCGAGTTTTCCGTTCAATCCAGCCAACTCAAAAGCCTTTTTCAAAACATCATGAGCAGCGCGTCTTGACATCTTGGTGCTGCCTTGTCCGTTACGAGAGGGGAATAATGGTCGTTGCTTTGCGATGCTCTTGTATGTCTTGCGATGCCATTTCACAACATCACTGATCGCTGCTCTACCATCAGAATTCACCGGGACAGCACGGGAGTGTTCCTTGCCCTTGACTATAGATTTATCAAAAAGCATGTCTCTCACCGGGGATCCATTCTGGTAGAACATCTCCGATACATAGGCTCTAGCAGCTCACTGATCCGTCCCGCCTGTAGACACGCCAATAAGAAAAAGCGAACGGTTGCGAATTTGGTAAATGCCGTCAAAACATTCAGAGACCTGCCGAATTTCATTGTTGTCAAGAGGTCTTGTGCCTTTCATGTTTACCTCAATGTATTCTGTGTGTGATTCATGATCACAGACCTGAATAATTACGAATCCTTAAAACTAAATACCCTGAGCTGTTTCTCGCTATAGGGATGTACTAAAAAAGTGAAATTTGAAAACATTGCCGTAAAGCCTATGCCCTACGCAATTCAGTCAAAAATGCCGATGGTCACTTTTTTAGTACCCTCCCCTAATTTGATACCTATAAATCGGGGTTGGAAACCCCTCCAACATTTGGTGGGAACTGGCCTACGCAATTCAGTCAAAAATGCCGATGGTCACTTTTTTAGTACCCTCCCCTATTTTGATACCTATTATATTTTGTCAAATTACAACTATTCTAACCAAATCTGATCGGCACTGTCTGTGAAGCACAAGCCCCAACCTTTAGGTTGTGGGGCACTATGACGATTCTTTGGCTAAACCTAAAAAGCGAACCAAATTAAAAGGCGGCTTTGGCAACATCAGCATTTTGCTTTTTTCTTGCTCTATTTTTAGCATATTCATCAGCTGGTTCTCTCGTTCATTTGACTGTTCAAGCTGAGATTTCAGATCCCTTACCTGCACTTCCAGTAAATCAACAACTTTTGCTGTGTCATTACCTGCCATTTCATTGTCATTGACCTGTTCATTGACAGGTTTTAATCTCCCATACACACGTTCAAGCTCTGCGGGATCTATCAGGTTTCTCCCTTTCTCGTCTTTGGTAGCTGACAACTCACCCTCACGGATAGCACGTCGCAGCGTTGATTCCGACACGTCTACCAGTTCCAGCGATTCTTTGATCGTTATTTTTGACATATCCAATACCTGCCATTCAAATAGTATTTGAATATATCAACGTCTGTCAATGCCATTTGATACATATTCTATGAGTGTGATGCACAGGGAGTATGTCAGCGCATCAAAATGTCGGCTGAAAAGGTAGTGTAATATTACCAATTATTGCGTAAATGCCACTAAT
>CAXXUA010000013.1:0-760395 GCA_963663765.2 Candidatus Poribacteria bacterium
GGCAATGATGTATAAACTCTTGAAGGTTACTGAATTTGATGATATATTGAATATATTCAAACGAAAAATACACAAACAATAGTAATGAGACCAGGACTTACGCAGTTTTCACGATCCAATCAAGAATTAAGACGAAAACGATGTAATTTACAGCATTTTTTAGGTTTCCGGCGCGCTTACAAAGCACGCCTACCGTTGGGTGCGTAAGTCCTGGAGAAATTAGGTTGATTATGCTAACAAAACGTATTATTCCATGTTTAGATGTTCGTGATGGAAAGGTGACAAAAGGCATAGCCTTCAAAGGGAATGTTGATGTGGGTGATCCTGTTGAGATGGCGCGGTTTTATTATGATGGTGGCGCTGATGAGCTTGTCTTTTACGACATAACTGCAAGCAATGAACGACGTGATATTATGATAGATGTTGTTTCGGCAGTTGCGTCAGAAATATTCATTCCATTTTCTGTTGGTGGTGGGTTGCGCACACTTGAAGATATGCGGCGAGTACTACTTGCAGGTGCTGAAAAGGTGAGTATAGATTCAGGAGCAGTGCGAAATCCAGACATAATTGCTGAAGGAGCGCGCGCATTTGGAAGTCAATGTGTTGTACTGAGCATGCAAGTGAAAAAGGTTGAAAAAAGCGAACTGATACCAAGCGGCTATGAAATCTATATTGATGGTGGACGAAAACCTATCGGTTGGGATGCACTGGAATGGGCAAAAAAAGGTGTGGACTTAGGTGCTGGAGAAATAGTCGTAAACAGTATTGATGCAGATGGCACTAAAGCAGGATATGAGTTAGACTTAACAGGTGCGATTGCAGACCTTGTTTCTGTACCTGTCATTGCTTCTGGGGGTGCAGGCAATCCAAAACATTTGCGTGATGTTTTTGTCCAAAGCAATGCGGATGCTGCAATTGTCGCTTCTATTACGCACTATGGGGAATTCACAATTGATAGCATCAAGAACTATCTAAAAGATGAGGGTGTCAGTGTGCGTGATACATGGTAAGGAAATCAAAATGTATTTTTTCTCTTGATTTAAACCTGAAGTGCATGAAGTTATATATATGAGGGTATAAACCAAATAATGATGCAAAAGTTCACAGTCCTCAAAACTGTGTTGTATCAAAACCATTTTCTAAATGTTATCATATTTTACAGAAGGAGTCAATGTAATTTATCTTATCCCATTTCTAATTGATAATGCCTCTTTATTGTAGCATAAACTTACAGTTTGTGTCCATTTCTGTTTCATTTGTAACAGTAGGTAATGAGAGAGACAATTAATAGAAATGGTATTATTACACGATTTTTATTGACTTAGACATCGTCAATCTGTATCCTTTATAATAACAGTTCACTTCTACCCAGTGGATTTCATGAATAGTTGTCCAAGATGTCAAAATAAGCACTTAGTGAAAAATGGGTTCGTCAACGAAAATCAACGCTATAAATGCAATCGTTGTGGGTATCAATGGACACCCACGACACCCCGAGGACACCCACGCGCGACTAAAAGGTTGTCTGTGTTTTTATATTGTCATGGTATTTCAATGCATGCTATTTCATAACTTTTGAAGTCTCTGTAACTGCTGTACTGGAATGGATACGTACCTTCATAAAACAGCATGCATCTAAACCCATGCTTTCACCCGACCCCTTGTTGTCTTAGAACTCAATGAGATGTGGCACTATGTCAGGAACAAGAATGACTTTTGGAAAAGGAAGGCACTTGATAGAATACCGGACATCTCATAGATTGGGAATGTGCGGACGCAACAAAAAATACTTGAGACACCCACAACACGCCTTACTGCAATAGATGTTAGAGTATATTTTACTGATAAACGGCACGTTCATGAAACTATAATGCCTGCTTCAAAACATGTTCAGACGAAATCAGAAACGCATCGGATAGAACGTTATAACTGCTTAATGAGACATTGGTTCAGACGCTTCAAACGCAAATCCAATATTGTTTCAAAAAGCGTGCAGATGGTGGACCTAACGATTGCTTTGTTTGCACGTTTTCGTATCAATTGCAACGTATTTGATATTTTAAATACCAGCGATATAGCCCGGAATATCATTATTTATGGTAAATTATGGAATTAATTACACACTTGTATTCGGTAGTAGCGACCTCCTGGTCGCGACCGTATAGAGGACATGAATCAAGACAGTCGTGTCTAGGAGGTCGCTCCTACCGAATACAAGAGGCAAAATAAATAACACACCTACCAAAGCAGCTAACTGAAAGCAATGTAAAATTATTTTCATATTTCACCATAGTTAACACCCTTGAAAATAAATGGAGATTAAAATTATGAGAAAAAGATACTTAATGATTCTATTAACGATATTCTTATCGGTCACAAATAGTTTTGCCCAAGATGCATCAAACTTGGGTTTACCGGATGGTGCAAGGGCGCAGCTTGGGAATGGTAAGATAACTAGTAATATTACATACTCACCAGATGGTGATAAATTGGTTGTGGCAACTAATTTTAGTGTGCTGACTTTTGATACAAAGACAGGTGAAGAATTGGACAAATTTGCTGGTCATACAGCGTCTGTCAATAGCGTCGCATTTAGTCCTGATGGTACAGTGCTTGCAAGTGGAGGTAATGACGAAACCATCCGTTTGTGGAACGCAAACACAAAAGAACATATACGCACGTTATCGGGTACTGTAGCCCCAGTCAGCAACGTATCGTTTAGTCCGGATGGCAACACAATCATAAATGGGAATGGCGATTATACTGTCTGTTTGTGGAATGCAAATACAGGTGAACATATCCGAACATTAACAGGACATACGGACCGGGTCTATAGCGTTGCATTTAGTCCAGATGGCAACACAATCGCAAGCGGGAGTGGAGACAAAACCATCCGTCTATGGAACACTGATACAGGAGAAAACATACGAACATTAACAGGACATACGGACCGGGTCTATAGCGTTGCATTTAGTCCAGATGGTAACACAATCGCAAGTGTAAGTGGGGTAAACACCATCCAACTGTGGAATGCAAATACAGGTGAACATATCCGAACATTAACAGGACATACGGGCAGGGTCTATAGCGCTGCATTTAGTCCAGATGGCAACACAATCGCAAGCGGGTGTGGAGACAAAACCATCCGTCTATGGAACACTGATACAGGAGAAAACATACGAACAATCACTGGTGTTGAGTCCGATATTAGTGGTGTATCATTTAGTCCTGATGGTAATACAATCGCAAGTGTAAGTTGGGTAAACACCATCCAACTGTGGAATGTGAATGATGGTGAAAATATACGCACAATCACATTAGAAGGTCACGCACATTTTGTCGAAACAGTAGCATTTAGTCCAGATGGCACCATGATCGCAAGTGGTGGTAAAGACAGTACAATCCATTTATGGAATGCCAAGAATGGTACACATATACACACACTAAATGAAAGTACTTTCGGTGTCATAACTGTAGCGTTTAGTCCGGATAGTAATACCCTCGCAAGTGGAGGTATTGAGCGTGATATCCGCTTGTGGGATGCAAACACAGGAGACCATATCCGAACATTATCAGGACATACGAGTGAAATCTATAGTTTATCATTTAGTCCTGATGGGAACATACTTGTCAGTGGAAGTCGTGACAGAAGCATCCGTTTGTGGAACGCAACCACAGGAGATATTATCCGCACACTGACAGGACATACGGGTTGGATCAACAGCATCTCTTTTAGTCCGGATGGGGACATGTTTGTCAGTGGAAGTGAGGACAGTACAATCCGCTTTTGGAATACAACCACAGGAGCACATATACGGACACTATCAGGACATACGGGTGGGGTCAAAAGCGTCTCTTTTAGTCCGGATGGTACAGTGCTTGCAAGCGTAAGTTCGGACAATACCATTCGTATGTGGAATGTGGAAGATGGTAATCATATCCGCACACTATCAGAGAATATTAACGGGTCAGGTCGTGGCAATACATTTAGTCCTGATGGGAATACAATTGCAGCCCCAGGTACATTATTTCTTGGATCTATCAATTTGTGGAACACAAAAGATGGTTCACTCTTTAAGACACTAACCGGACATCAGGGATGGGTTACAAGCATGGCTTTTTCTCCCGACGGACGCACCCTCGCAAGTGCAAGTTATGATTATACTGTGCTGTTGTGGGATATTGAAATTGATGATACGCGTGCAGTTGATCCAAATGGTAAGACTTACACTAAGTGGAGTAAGATAAAAACGACTGCAGTTTTTCAGAACTATCCTAATCCATTCAATCCTGAGACATGGATACCCTATCATATTGATAAAACAACTAACGTAAAACTAACGATTTTTGCATTAAACGGTACAGTTGTCCGCAACCTTGAACTTGGATATAAACCATCAGGCTTTTATCTCGACAAACAACATGCCGCATATTGGGACGGTAAGAATAATTTTGGTGAAACTGTAGCGAGTGGAGTCTATTTCTATACACTGACTGCAGGAGATTTCACTGCAACAAAAAGGATGTTAATTCTGAAATAAATTCAATAAAAGTTAATTACTGGTTAATTACTGAAGGAATCACGAAATGGAAATATCGCGCAGTATTCGGAGTGCGTTGTTAGACGCACAAAACTCACTCAATCAGTTTATACAGAATCCTAACAATATCACTGTAATTGCAGAGACGGTTGCCTTGATGTGCAAAGTATTTGAGAATCAATCTAAGATATTTACTTGTGGTAATGGTGGGAGTATGTGTGATGCTGTCCACTTTGCAGAAGAATGTACTGGCAAGTTTCGAGACAACAGGAAACCCCTACCTGTGATAACATTGAATGATCCAGCACACATCACTTGTACAGCAAACGATTTCGGTTTTTCTGAGGTATTCGCGCGTCCAGTATTGGCATTGGGTGGTATAGGCGATATGTTAGTTGTGTTATCAACGAGTGGGAATTCTGAAAATATTATACGTGCAGCAGAGGCAGCAAAGACTAAAAAGATGCATGTGTTCGGACTACTTGGGAGAGATGGAGGAAAACTAAAACACCGCTGCAATAGTTATCTAATCGCACCTGGAGAGACAGCGGACAGAATACAAGAAATACATATAAAAGTTTTGCATATTCTGATTGAACATGTTGAGCGGTTAATGTTTCCTGAGAACTATTGACAAAATTATACGTTTCTGATACTATTGAACTCTTACTTGAAATATAATCTACAACACAGACAGCATCACAATGGAGGGTAACTTATTGACGACATCTGAAAAAAACCGCGCATATTGGCGGAAAAACCTTCAATATCTTGCTATCCTACTTGGAATCTGGTTCGTCACATCATATTTGTGTTCAATAGTTTTTGTTGAGCAACTGGACAAAATAAGGTTCGGTGGTTATAGACTCGGATTTTATTTTGCACAACAAGCATCTATTTGGATTTTCGTTGAACTTATTTTTGTCTATGCATGGTTAATGAACCGTTTAGAAAAGAAATTTCGTGCAGAACAAGATAATGGGGAGGAATCAGAAGAAGCATGAATGTACAAGCTTGGACATTCGTCATGGTGGGCATCTCCTTCGCTCTGTATATCGGTGTTGCCATCTGGTCAAAAGCACGTTCCACAGGAGACTTTTATGTTGCTGGAAGTAACGTGCATCCAATAGTCAATGGAATGGCGACGGCTGCAGACTGGATGAGTGCTGCCTCTTTTATTTCAATGGCAGGTATGATCGCATTTCTCGGACGCGATGGATCGGTCTACTTGTTGGGATGGACTGGTGGGTACGTTCTGCTTGCACTCCTAATTGCACCCTATCTGCGGAAATTCGGAAAATACACAGTACCTGATTTTGTTGGTGACAGATATTATTCTCAGTTAGCACGTATAGTTGCTGTTGTATGCGCAATTTTTGTCTCCTTTACTTACGTTGCAGGACAGATGCGTGGTGTTGGAATTGTGTTTTCTCGGTTCCTCAATGTTAATGTTACCATGGGTGTCGTTATCGGCATGGGAATCGTCTTTTTCTATGCTGTGCTTGGAGGTATGAAGGGTATCACATATACACAAGTTGCACAGTATTGTGTTCTGATTTTTGCATACCTTGTACCTGCAATATTCATATCAATTTTAGTAACCAATAATCCTATACCGCAGTTGGGTTTGGGGGCAGCAGATGAATCAGGTGTTTACCTTTTAGAACGACTAAATGGACTGCATGAAGCACTGGGTTTTGATAGGTACACAGATGGAACAAAATCTACTATAGATGTCTTTTTTATAACTGCTGCTCTCATGTTAGGTACTGCAGGACTACCGCACGTAATTATTCGCTTTTATACAGTTCGAAAGGCATCAGAAGCACGAATTTCTGCAGGTTGGGCATTGCTTTTCATTGCTATTCTCTACACAACAGCACCAGCAGTGGCAATTTATGCACGCACGAATCTACTAACGACAGTAACTCAAGAACAAGATGGACAATTAGTAGGTGCTAAGTATGAAGATATGCCAGAATGGTTCAAGAACTGGGAAAAAACAGATTTAATTAAATTCAATGATATAAATGAAGACGGAGTGATACAGTATCGTGGGGCAAAATCTGACATAGAGAATGAGTTGGAAATTGATCCTGATATTATGGTGTTGGCGAATCCAGAAATTGCTAATCTACCGAATTGGATTGTAGGTTTAGTTGCTGCAGGTGGCTTGGCGGCTGCCCTGTCAACAGCTGCTGGATTGCTTTTGGTTATATCAACAGCAATAGCACATGACCTACTAAAAGGTTGTATCAAACCAGACTTATCCGAAAAAAACGAACTCTTTGCAGCACGAATTGCAGCAGGTTTTGCAGTCTGTATCGCTGGATATCTGGGGATAAATCCACCGGGATTCGTATCACAAGTCGTTGCTTTTGCGTTTGGACTCGCCGCAAGTTCGTTCTTCCCCGCAATCGTCCTGGGTATCTTTTCAAAACGGATGAACAAAGCTGGGGCAGTTGCTGGTATGATAGTCGGTATTACCTTTACTGCAGCATATATTATATTCTTCAATTATATCAATACAGACCTAAACACACCAGAAAACTGGTTATGGGGTATTTCCCCAGAAGGTATCGGTACTATCGGTATGATACTAAACTTTATCGTTGCTATAGTCGTGTCTAAATACACATCACCACCACCAGATGAGGTGCAAACATTGGTGGAAGATATACGCGTTCCATAATATGGAGGCTAATTGATGAAAACTAAAATCATTTTACAAAGGCTTGAATCATTTTTATTACCTTACCAATATATATTAACCAATATCCTTCTTGCGACACTCATTTTTAGTATTCCTGTTTCAGGATATGCAGCCAAAGTAACTGACTTTATACCAAAAGACAGTATCATCTATGGTGAATTTAACAATTTAGATGAAATCGTCAGTGAGTTAAGTATGTCAGAGAATTGGGACAATCTAAAAAACCAGCTCATAGATGAACAAGAGATGCAGGAAATGCAAGAAGGAATTCTGTTTATTGAAAACATCATTGGCGCAGATCTTTTCAGTGTAATAGACTCAGTCGGATACCAAATTGGTGTAGCAATGTGGCAGCGAACCATCGGTCAACCCCGTGGTGGATTTGTTATTCATTCAGGAGGTAACCTTGCTGAATTACAACGATTAACCAATATCTTAACAGGATTTATTGGTATGTCAGGCGGGACATTAAAAATAGATGCGGGGGAACATAGAGATGTAAAATATAGCATACTTGAAACCCCAGATACTGTTGATATAACTTATGGTTTTGTCGGAGATTTTCTCGTTGTCGGTATAGGACCTAGTAGTTTTCAAAAATTTATTGATACCTATCGAAAGAAATCTGAATCAATCAAGCAAAATCAATCCTTTACAGAAGTTTTTGATAAAATAAAATCTGATCAAGTAAAAGTATATTGTAATCTCCAAAGAATTCTGACTTTAATGGACGATATTGACACAAACATTCGTGTTCAACTACAAGCATTCTCTAAGATAGGTGCAGGTCTCAATCTATTGGAAGTAGGACCGTTACTTCAAGTGTATACAAAATTTGATTCAAATTTTCCTGAAAGCATCCCTACACGTTTTCTAAAGGCGGGTCAAGAGTTAAATACACTGAACAGTTTATCTGGTGATGAAGAATTATTTGTGGCAGTTGCCCCAGGTATACTGGAAACCGGATGGGAGATGATGCAAGACGCATTAGCAAACGATGACTCCGATGAAGCCAATCAGTTTATATCCTATCTGGAAGGATTGCTGAATCTAAATTTTGAAGAAGATGTAATTGCCAGTTTAACGGGTGAAGTCGCACTCTCTGTCAACGATTTAGCAATGTTTGAACCAAATGCATTGAATAGTCTTGATGTTCAATTAGAAAACAGCCTTTATGTTGATGCAGCTAACGTTCATACACCCGGTAGTCTCATTTTCTCCCCAAGCAAACCGCAAAAATGGGAACAATTGGGAAATAGTCTTTCCAACTTACAGAACACATCAATTTCAAAATATCAATACAAGGGAACTGATGTGTCAGTATTCGCTTCTAATATACACTATGTTGAGAAGGATGGATTATCTTTTTTATGTTTTTCTGAAGAACAGATGCAATCAAACATTGATGGACTCGGAAAAAAAGAGAAACCGTCTTTCCTAAAGAAGGTACCGAAAGCACCACTTGCAGTAGCAACAATCAATCTATTGAAATTATTGGAGTTAACTGCTGGAGCAATACCAATTGATGAATTAGATAAATTACCTGATGATTTATCTTCAATAGTAGCGTGGATAACAGTGAATAATAATCAAGGTATGTTAGAAGTCTTGCTATCTGACAAGAAACCACCTCTTCAGGTATTGGTAGAGCTTGCACCGTTTATAATTAACATGAAATAAATATTAACGGAACTTGACAAAATAATCCATTTGTGATGTTTTCTGTTAGTAATGAACCTAACCTTATGCTACCTTTTCTTTGTTTTTTTCTACAAAGGTCAGCATAAGGTTTAATTGTATTTTTTTGGTGTTGATATGCATAACGCAATAGTCTTAGCAGCAGGATTAGGTAGAAAAGTATGGCCCTACGGCGAATTTCGACAGAAATGCACCATCCCAATTGCAAATAAGCCAATAATCCGTCGAATTGTAGAAAACCTTATTGAAATAGGTATCACAAGAATTATAGTTGTGGTAGGACATTACGGTCAACAGGTGCGTGGAGCTGTTGCAGATTTGCAAAATGTTGAATTCGTCACACAGAAAAAACCAGAAGGCACAGCAGACGCTGTTCTAACTGCTCTAAAACTTATAGATGATGAAGATTATCTTGTTGTATATGGAGATATTGTAACCGATCCAAACAATATACGTTATATAGTTAAAGAGTTTTACAATCAAAATGCAGAAGTTGCTACATTAGTTCAAACACTTCGCGATGAAGATGCCAGTAATTGGATTTGTGCCAAAACGAAGAATGGATGTTTAGTCAATATTGAAGGGCATCCGCGGGGAGGTTCACATCGTCTATGCGGTGTATTTGCATTTAAGTCATCTGCAACACGATTCCTATTAAGAAATCCAGGGATTGTTACACAAGTGCCAGTAGGAGGAATGCCACCACCTGAAGCTGAAATCGCACAATCTATACAACTGATGATTGATGATGGTTTAGATGTATTAGCTATTGATACCAAAGGCTTTTTTGTTGACGTAGATAAACCTTGGCATGTATTGGAAGCAAACCGACATTATGTAGAGTTTCTGACATCACAAGTTGATGACAACCGCATTGCAAATAGTGCCAAAATATCTAACACTGCAGAAATCAACGGACATGTTGTTTTGGGAGAAGACACAGTAATTGGACCTCGCGTCGTTGTAGACGGCACTCTTATTGCTGGACCAAATAGTAAAATTACAAACGGTGCAATCGTCAAAGGACAAACGATAATTGGAGACCACTGTCGTGTCCGAGATTATTGCCTGGTTCAAAGCAGTTCCATCGGCAATAGATGCATTATAGGACATGGAGCTGAAATGTTGGGTGTGTTATTTGATAAGGTATATCTCTACCACTATTGTGAAATGTCGGGTGTTTTTGGAAGTGCAACTGATATAGGGGCTGCAACTGTTTGCGGTACATTGCGTTTTGATGACCGTGACACACAGATTGAAGTAGAGGGACGTTACGAAATACCAAATTACGGAGCAAACGAAACTTACATGGGGGATTATTGCCGAACTGGTGTTAATGCAATGATCATGCCCGGAAGACGAATAGGGTCATACAGTGTTGTTGGTCCAGGAGTGATCGTCTATGAGGATGTACCCAGTAAGACAATGGTAATGGTAAAACAGGAATTAGTTTCAAAAAAGTGGGGACCAAATCGTTATGGTTGGTGAGATATCGGAGTCTGTAACATAAAAAATACACTTACTATTCAATCGGATAAAAGTTCCTTAAGCAGTGATGAAAGTTCTTCATTGTCTGCAGCCAATTCAAAGGCACGTTTCTTTTTAGTTTCAAGAGAGTTTTCAGTTGAAGAGGATGAACCCGGTTCCCAGAGCACTTCAACAGTTTTGGGATTTAAACGATCATAAGTGATTTTGACAAGTGTAAACGGATAATCTTCAGGAATTAGCACGATCCAGTCAATCTTTTCGCCACGTTCTGTATAGTTTCTATCTACGGTCAATTTTGAATCTTGATAGGGAACATTCTTCTTTATCCACTGTTTTCGACCGAGTGAGTCAACTTCATAGACTCCAACCTCAAGCCAATTCCGTCCAGCTCCGTTAGGTTTAGTTGTAACTTCTATACGTTGCATATTTATTCTCCATTTCTAATAACTATTCTTATGGTTTAGGAACTTGGTCAAAAACATGTAAATTCTAACATGTCGTGGAAAAGAATTCAAGGTAATATCTATTGTGTTAAAGATCATTTAATGTCAGGAATTTAATGTGTTGACTTCAATATTTGTCAATGATATAATCATAATTTGTATAAATTGGAATAGTCATACACACATTTTTTGCAATTAATGGAAATACATTATGCAAGTTGATATGAGATATGGTCATAGCACTGTTTCCGTAGAAATTCCAGATAAGAATTTAGCTGCTGTGTTGGAAACGAGGGAAAGCACTCCGTTAGCTGATGAAGACAAAGCAGTACGCGATGCAATCATGCAGCCAATTGCATCCCAACCACTATCAGAAATTTCTAAGGGTAAGAATTCTGCATGCATTGTAATCTCAGATATTACACGACCAGTACCTAATAAAGTCATTCTTCCACCGATGTTGGAGATACTTGAAGAAAATGGGGTACAACGTGAAAAAATTACAATCTTGATCGCAACAGGTATTCACCGTCCAAATGAGGGTGATGAACTTGAGGAACTGGTTGGTCGATCAATAATGGACTCTTACCGCATAGTCAACCATTTTTCTCAAAAACCTGACACACACACTTTTCTTGGTGAAACAAAAAACGGTACACCGGTTTTTATTGACAAGACATACCTTGAAGCCGATTTAAAAATTGTGACCGGATTGATTGAACCCCATTTGATGGCAGGTTATTCTGGTGGTAGGAAAGCAATATGTCCAGGACTCGCTTCTGTTGAAACGATGAAGGTGATGCACGGACCTGAATTGATGGAACATCCAAATTCTGCTGTTGGTATATTGGATGGAAATCCATTTCACGAAGAAGCAACCGAGATCGCGTTGATGGCTGGAGTAGACTTCAGTCTAAATGTAGCAATAGACAAACAAAGAAAAATAATGGGAGTCTTTGCAGGAGATGTCGTTGAATCTCATCTTAACGGTGCAAAATTCGTTGAAGAACAAGCGAAAGTGACGATCCCCGAACCTGTTGATGTTGTGGTAGTTTCCAGTGCTGGGTATCCTTTGGATTCTACATTTTATCAAGCAATTAAAGGGTTGTTGACTGCGTTTGAAATCGTCAAACAAGGCGGTAGTATTTTGCTCGTTGCTGCTTGTAGTGAAGGCATTGGAAGCAAACCATTTACAGATCTACTTTTTAAGACTGATGACTTAACTGCATTTGTGAACGGACTATACAATCCAGCAAACTTTGTGATTGATCAGTGGCAACTGGAAGAATTGGCAAAAGTTGCACGTAAAGCGGATATATATTTTTATACGGATGGTATACCTTATCAATATAGATCAAAATTATTTGTACATCCTTTAAATAATCCTCAAGAAGGTATTGAAGAATTTCTAACTCGATACGGAAAGGATGTCAAAATTGCAGCGATACCAGAAGGTCCTTATGTTTTAGCTAAAGTGAACAGTGGATAAACATAATAAATACTATGATGTTTTCTTTATTACTTCCAAACTGGCTTTGCTGTATAGGAAAAAGAAGTGGGTATGGAAATGGCAAATTCTATCGTTAAACTTAGAGGCTATAAAGACGGTCTACATCTCATTATAACACCGAAATTTTCTCTCACAGATGTAGAGGAAGCAATACAAGATCTGATGGATGGCATGAATCAGACTTTAGCAGGTAGTTCTGTTCATATTGATATGTCGCCATCCTTACTAACTGATGATGATCTAAAAGAATTAGAAACGCTCCTTATACAAAAACACGATCTTGTTGTGAGTGGAGTCAGTATTGTTGATGATAAAGGTGAGCAACCAATCTTGGCGGCTCCTGCAACACATAGTATTTCAACGAGCTTGCCAGTGGAGAATCTACCTGACTTTGGCAAAGCTCAGATTGTACGTCAAACAATCCGGTCTGGACAAACGACTTCCTGTTTAGGCGGGAGTGTCATCATATATGGAGATGTTAATCCGGGTGGTGATGTCGTGGCAGCGGGTGATATTATCGTCCTCGGTTCTTTGCGCGGTAGTGCACATGCTGGTGTTCACGGTCGACTTTCCGCCGTAATAATCGCTATGGAATTGGTACCACTACAATTACAAATTGGATCCTATGTGAATCGCCCACCGATTGGACAAAAACCACGAGGTTACCCCGAAATTGCACGAGTTGGAGCAGAAGATATAATCATCGTAGAGGAATTTATCAAATTCTAAAATAAGGAAGGTTGACTATGGGTAAGGTTATCGTAATCACATCTGGTAAGGGAGGCGTTGGTAAAACAACGTCTACCGCAAACCTCGGTACTGCATTAGCGATTCTCGGTAAGACGGTCGTTCTCGTTGATGCAGATATCGGGTTGCGGAACCTTGATGTCGTCATGGGTTTAGAGAGCCGAGTCGTTTTTACCTCTATGGATGTAATAGAAAAAAACTGTGATCTTGACAAGGCTCTAGTCAAAGATAGACGTGTTGAGCAATTAGTACTTCTTGCCGCGTCACAACGAAACAGAAAAGATGATATCAAACCTGAACAGATGCAAGATATTTGTGAAAGATTAAAAGAAATATATGATATTGTGCTTGTAGATTCACCGGCAGGTATTGAACAAGGTTTCCACAACGCTGCTGCTGGAGCTGAAGAAGCAATCATTATTACAACACCTGATGTCTCTGCAATCCGTGATGCTGACCGCATCATCGGTCTTTTGCAGAACCAAAACATCGAACCAATAAACCTAATAATAAACAGATTATCCCCAACACTCGTTAAAAAGGGAAATATGATTAGTAAGAATGACGTATTAGATATACTAAATATTGATCTTCTTGGTATTGTTCCTGAAGATACTGGTGTTATTGCCTCTACGAACCGCGGTATCCCCCTTGTTCACAACGATGGATCCCCTGGGGCTGAAGCGTATATGCGTATTGCACGCAGAATGACAGGACAACGCATACCAATCCCTGAAATGCGAGATGACAACTTCTTTTCAAAACTACTAACTTGGTTTTCAAGAAATCAGTAGAGGTAACTATGGATTTTAGAAAATTATTTTCACGAAAAACAAAATCAAGTAATATCGCAACTCAACGTCTCCAACTCATTCTCAAACAGGATCGATTTGATGTGGGTGAAGACTCAATGAAAAAACTTCAATACGAATTAACGGAGGTGTTGTCAAAATATTTTGAATTTACTATGAATTCAGTCAATATGTCCTTAAAACAGGAAGGTAATTCTTATGTACTAATAGCAGATTTTCCATTTTCAGAATCGGAAAACTAATAATGACAAATTTACTGACACATAATAGAATAAATGTTTACGCGGTAATATAGAATTTGTTCAATACACCATTATGTAAATGAATAACTCAGAAATGAAATTAAAAATAATAGAAGCTCAATTGGCATTATGATGTATTTTCAATATGATTGAGCAATTTGTTATCTAAACTTTCCATTTCCCACATAAACCTAAAAACAATAAAAAACCAATATTGAAATCGCTTGCAATAAACAAGAACCCTATCATCCATGTGAAAATGAAAATCTATCAAGTAATACAATCATATCTATTCCTTCTCATGCTATTCTCAATTACATTCAACGCAACAGCTGAGAATGAAAAAGATCCAATACGTACCCTATTGCCTTATGATGCGATTCCCGCAATAATAAAGCCGCAATTTGTTTCATCGACTAAAGCAAAAATAGATGCAGATGCTCCCGTTATTGGTGTAAATTTCAATGACGAAAGTCATGCTTACTCGCTATATATCCTGAACGCACATGAGATCGTCAATGATGTTGTCGGTGGTAAAAAAATCGCTACTACATGGTGACCACTCTGCAATACCGCTATCGTGTATAGCAGGGAAATTGATGGTAAGACCTACACCTTTGGTGTCAGTGGTAAATTGTGGCGTGATGCCTTGTTGATGTATGATCATCAGACGCGATCCTTGTGGTCACACATCACAGGGGAAGCCATACAGGGGAAACTGAAAGGCAAAAAATTGACGCCGCTTATATCTATGCCACAGATTGCTTGGAAAACATGGATGGCAAATTACCCACAGACAAGAGTATTGTCAGTCAGAAACCAAGAAAGTCTGGAAAGAGATAATTATGCTAACTACCACAAGAGTCAACGTGCCGGTGTGAGCGGGACTCAATACACAGACAAGAGATTACCCAACAAATCCCTTGTGATTGGTGTTCAAATTAAAGACAAGAATGGAAAGAAACATTATCGTGCATATCCACTCACGCAATTTGCAAAAACAGCGTTAATCCAAGACACAGTTAACGGTGTTGCTTTATTAATATTTCACAACAAGGATTCTTTTGCTACTGCAGTCTACAAACGCAATGTAGATGGAAAGGTTGAGAACTTTGAACTCAAAGATGACTACCTTAGCCAAGATAGTCAAGGAAGACAGTGGAATCTCATCACAGGTAAGGTAACATCAAGTAAGCAACAGGATGTGTCCTTAGAGCGGTTAACTGCCCTCAACATCTATTGGTTCGCTTGGGCACGTTTCTATCCGAATACATCAATTTACAAGCCTTAGTCAGTCGTCCAATACAACAACTTCTCCTGTCATATTTCGGTACATTGTCGGACGGATAATCAATTCTGGTATGTTGCTACGTATAGGCAGCGTTGCTATGAGAAGAATCGCTTCGGATGTCTCAGCAACATCAACCATCATCGTGCGTGCATCAGAATCTGGTGGAATTGGACGATTGTCCAGAATCGGCGTTGCTACCTCACCCGGTATAATCACGCTTGCTCTAATACCGGTATTCCTTAAGTCATTGTTCAGAAATTCTGTAAAGTTGATGACACCTGCCTTCGCTGCACCATAAGCAAAACCACTAAATGGTCCTGGTGTTACTGCTGCAAGTGATGAGATGTTGATGATCGTACCAGACTTTGCTTTCAGCATTGAGGGTACAACTGCTTGCGTGCAGTAAAACGTTCCTATCAGGTTTGAATTAATGACTGACTGAACCTCTTCAGGTGTCGTATTGAGGAGTCTACGATTAAATGAACTGTGTCCAGCATTGTTCACAAGCACATCAATCTGTCCGAATCTTTCAATCACATCGTCAACCATTTTTTTAACTGCATCATAGTCTGCAACATCCAGGGAGTAACTAACTGCTGTTCCACCATTGGTCAAAACTTCAGATTTGACGTCATCCAGTTTGGATTCAGTTCTACCGACAATGACCACTTTAGCACCTTCTTGTGCTAATTTCATAGCGGCATCACGACCAATACCACTCCCACCACCAGTGATGATACACACTTGTTCATTTAGTCTCATTCTTCTCCTCCATTAGGTAGAATACGTTTGACAGCTTTCTTCACCTCTTTTGAAAATGATTCCAATTCATACTGTTCTTCTGAGATCTTGTCACGATGTTCTTCATACGGATATCCTCCCTTTCCATTTTCATTGAAATAGACACTCAACTGATAACGTTGAAATATGTTCATACGAGGATAATCTTCTGTCCATGGACTTGCATCGTGCAGAAGATTTGTTGAAAAAATAGCAGCATCACCTGCTTGCATAGGGAGCGTTATTGATGTTGGTGGATCGTGTCGAACAGGCAGGTTTTCAGGTGTCCGAAATTTGGACTTATGACTACCAGGGACAAGACAAAATCCAGTACCTGGTGGCACATCTACTAAAGCAACCCACGTAGCTAAATGATTACAATAGATATGATCAGCTGAAGTCTGATAGTCATTGTGCGGATTGCGAAATCCCAATGGAAACTTGAAACCGCTATCATCCCGATGAAAATGTTGAGGGTAGTCGTGTTTCGTCATCATTGTGAAATTGTAGTGAAACAGACGAGGGGCATTCATCATTAACCCAGCAACAACTCGAATAATGTGTGAATTCATCGCAAGGTCTTGAAACAAGCGATGCCCGTATTGGATATGACCAATATGTGTCTTACACGGTTCTTGTCTCCCACGGTGTAAAGGTGATGGGATTTTAGATTCATCAATTGAAAGCCAATGTTGAAGCACTTTTAACATCTCATTAACTTCATCACTTGAAATAACATTTCGCAATATAAGGTAACCGTGTAAATCAAAAAACCACTTTTCTTTATCGGTTAAAGTGGAATGAATAGTATACATAAAACTACTCCAAAGTTGCTGTTTGTGTAGGACAATAGGTTATCAAAATCAACTAAAAATTGCAAGTCGTGTATGATTGCCGGGTGTGTAAAGTTTTTGTAGAAATACTGATATTATAGTAGATTTTAGAATTATTTTTACACATTCAGGTGTAGGAGGGAACTCCGATTCCCGACTATCAAGGCGTTCAGTCGCGATTCGGAGATCGAAATCAACGGTATGAATGCCTATTGGCATTCCCCGTCTACAGAACAAGTGTAAACTTAATTGTATATTTCACTAAAAAAGAAGTATCTAAAGTTTCTATCAAAGCTTGCTTGATGTAAGGATTCTGTGGACATCGTAGGGGCGAGGTTTCCTCGCATGCGTAAAACCTCTGTTCGGGCGGGGAGACCCCGCCCCTACGCACAGTAACCAAAACTTTGCACACCCATGATTGCCGGGTGTGTAAAGTTTTTGCACAGAGGTACAAACTTTTGTTCTCTTTAGTCCCGTATGAAGATTAATTTATTTATAGGGTAATAAATTTTTCTCAAATGGTAGGCGTGGTTTGTAAGTGCGCTGTTGGGACTTGATGTGCCAGCGCGCTTACAAAGCACGCCTACCATCGGGGGCACGCTTACAAACCACGCCTACCATCGGGGGCGCGCTTACAAACCACGCCTACCATCGGGGGCACGCTTACAAACCACGCCTACCATCGGGGGCGCGCTTACAAACCACGCCTACCATCGGGGGCGCGCTTACAAACCACGCCTACCATCGGGGGCGCGCTTACAAACCACGCCTACCATCGGGGGCGCGCTTACAAACCACGCCTACCATCGGGGGCGCGCTTACAAACCACGCCTACCATCGGGGCGCGCTTACAAACCACGCCTCCTACCATCGGGGGCGCGCTTACAAACCACGCCTACCATCCGGGGCGCGCTTACAAAGCACGCCTACCATCGGGGGCGCGCTTACAAACCACGCCTACCGTGGCTGGATTAGTTATCTATAAACATATCGTCCCGACGGGACTGAAGAGTATGGTTGATATTAACAATATTTCCTTATGTTGACAACACCCATGGGTCTTGTTCCTGCAATCTCTCATTTAATCAGTTGCGGCGGGGCACAGAGACCCGCTCTACAATCGAGAATGAGCAGTTTGTGCAAAAACTTTACACACCCATGATCGCTATTCACTAACCTCTTGACAAAAATCAGTAAACACCTATAATTCTGAATAGCAATTACAACTCACAATTTTCCAGAACAACTATTGCTGAACAGATTAAATAAAGAATCAATACTTAGAACTATTACACCGTTAAGGAGCATTATAATGGCTAAACGGATAAAAATCGGACTAATCGGTTGTGGTATGATCTCTGGTTCGCATATCAACGGATATCTTGCACACCCACAACACGCTGAAATAGTCGCGGTATGTGATACCGTAGAGGAAAACGCGAAACGAAGGGCAGCACAAGTGCTTGCTGGTGCAGAGACCCGAGCTACCGAAGCAACTGAAAATGCAAAAAAAGCAGACGCTGCTGATGTACGTGAACGATTAAAAGAGAACGCAGCACGATGGACAGAATATAAAGATAACGGAGTCAAAATATACAATGATTACAACGAGATGTTGAAGGAATGTGATTTAGATGCCGTGAGTCTGGCTACCCCGCCTTTCGTGCATGAAGCACCGACAGTCGCAGCTGCAACAGCGGGTAAACATGTCTTCTGCGAAAAACCTATGGCACGCACAGCAACTGAAGCAAGAAACATGCGCGACGCATGTGATAAAGCAGGAGTGAAACTTGCATATCAGAGTGGTGGAACATGTCTTGATCCGAGGAGTTATGCTATCCGAGATTATGTTACATCGGGAAAAATCGGTGATGTCTACTATGGTCGTTTGACAAGTTATCGTGTTCGTGGAAGACCGAATGTTGATATGTTCGGTTTCGGTAGATGGTTTCTTAATTCAGTCTATAGTGGTGGTGGTACAATATATGATATCGGTGTTTATGCAATCAACCGCACACTTTATTTACTTGGTTCACCACAACCTGCAACCATAAGTGGTATTGCCTATCGCGGTATGCTACCTGAATATACAGGAGAAGAAATCAACGATGTTGAAGAGCATGCATCTGTTTTTGTCCGATTTACAAACGGCATGTCATGTACTTTTGAAAACGGTTGGTCAAGTAATATGACGGGACAACCACAAGGCCTCTTCATCTTCGGTTCGAAAGGTTCGTTTAGCAATGATAGACTCTTTCTTGAAAAAGGTGAGTGGGACACTGATGATAAAGGGAATCGAAGACGTTATCGTGAAAATCTGGTTGAG
Source organism: Candidatus Poribacteria bacterium (assembly GCA_963663765.2). Lineage (GTDB taxonomy): Bacteria > Poribacteria > WGA-4E > WGA-4E > WGA-3G > MSPOR6. The sequence continues at coordinate 19,425 of CAXXUA010000013.1, forward strand.
ACTCAGTTGGAACTTCCTGATAAACATTTTCCTGATAAGTTCCGTGATTTTCTGAATGCCTGTAATAGTGATGCACAACCCGTTAGCAATGGAGATATCGGTTTGAATGTAACGGAGATCATGAGTGGCGCGCTCTTATCAGCAAAACTTAGACGTGAAATCAACGTGGATGAACTTTATGATATTGAGGCACTCCGCTCTGAACCAACACATGGTTGGCCTATTACGTAGATATGTATTGTAGAATTTAGAAATAATTACTCACCTAACATGTAGGAACGACCCCCAGTCACGACCGAGAGGTCGCTTCTACCTTAACTTGCTATTCAAGAACGTAGCAGTTTGCTGTATAATTACCCCAAACTTCTACGTTCTTTTGCTTATAGTTCTAATAGACATGTCTACTGTGTAAAAACTTATGTTTTCAATTATAGAAATTAATATCGTTGCGGAGGCGGTTGTGCTACTCGAATCCCTCTGTTGTGAGTGAAGGGAAAAATGAAATCAACAGTCTGATAACGTTGTGCACCGCCTGGAGGCGGGGATTTTTCAATCGGTAGGACTATTTGAAGTTTCACAGTATTAGGTTTCAGTTGAATAAATGGAATGAAACCTTCTACACTCTCGCCGGGTTGAACACCAGTGCGATGTAAACCAACTTGTCTTTCAACAATCGGCATGCGTTTTTCAAGCAGAATCTGACGTGCTGTTTCAAGACCTTTTTTTACATAGAGTCCAGTCACCCGAGTCATATCAGTAAAACGATCCCTCAAGTTCTCAAAATTTAGACCGTAATAAACAGTTTCTCCTTGGTCAAACAGATAGCATTTTTTTACATCAACAATGATATATTCATTACGATTATTAGTGATTTTGACATAAAACACATCAGTCTTATCACCTTGATTCATTGCTTCTCTTTCATAAAATGGTGAAAATGCATTTCCTCTATTATATTTACGATCTAAGTCTGCTCGGCGCCAATAGCATATTGATATAGTTATTCCATCTATTGTTTTTGAAGCGATTCGTTGTTTAGCATGAATGTCAAATGCCTCTGGATATTCTGATAAGAGTATTACGTCAACTTTTTTTGTGTTTTCGCCGGGTCTTGGTAATTCTATTTTCTTTTTCACATCTGACCAATCGACAAGAAATTGATTCCATTTTTCTAAAGCATGCGTATATTCAGAAAAAGCTAACAAATACGTTAAATCGTTAGTGTTTGCCTCTTTTGATTTTTCAAAGCGATATCCAATAATTTGTAAACCATGTTTGTCAAATACCGGTTTTGCATCTTCTATAGCTGGAATTGCAGGCAGTTTCAATTCTTGGTTTGGATTTTCGGCTTTTTCCATCAATGCTACTGAAACATTGTCCACCGGTTGAACTGGTGATAGACCTTGCAGAGATTGACCACAACCGATCATAACAATTCCTATTAGAATACAACATCCCAAATTCAGAATTGACATTTTTATACAGTTCTTGTCAATCTGCTCATTTCTATAGATTGGTCCTTCCCTTTGTCTTGTTACAACAGTGAATGATTCTGTGAGATTATAAAGCCATTTCATTGATAAAATTGCCTCCTTAGTATACCATTTGAATATTAAACTTTGTTATTGTCGTAGTGGTAACCTAAAAATACCACAGATGCAATTTTTCGTCAAGTTTTTAATATCCTGCATTAATTTGATGTGATAGAAAATGGGATAATAGAAACAACATTACTATCAAACAAACCACGGGGGATGGATCATCTGAGAATACTAAGTTTACCGATAGTTCGATCAACAATTTCTCTTTGAGTGGCAGCAATTTGGTAAATATAGATACCTGTCGCAAGCGGTATTCCTTTAGAATTGGTGCCTTCCCAATGAAATTTCCCAGGACCATTTACTCCTTTGTGCGTTTGACTATAGACTCGTTCGCCTTTTACCGTATAAATTTCAAGAGATACAGTGTCTGCAGATTGGGAATGGGAGAGTTGATATATGAATGTCATCTTGGAATCTGAATTTGAAAGCCGTAATGGGTTTGGATAAACACGTGTCTTAGTAAGAGCAAAGGGTTGAGGTGCAATTTGTTCAACAGAGAATTTGTATGATGCGGTGCTACTGTATGTGCCATCTGATGATACGAGTAAATACAACGTCTGTGTTTCTATCGGTTGATATAGTATTTCATAACCCAAACCATCGTGTGCTTTTTCACCTATTGCTAAAGTCTCTCCAGTTGATGAAAGTAGAGATATAAGGTAATTCAGGTTAGGAGGAAACTCTGAAAGGGTTGCCCGTATAGTAATTCCTCCTGCAGCTTCAACTCTGTAGACGTCTTGATTATCCGCTGCATCATATATAAATGAATAGTATGGTTGACTATAAAATACGGGGAACGCTGTAGGTATTGTATTATTAGGTTCATACGTATCACCAAACGAAACCTGTATCACCATATTCATTCCTTCTGGACCTATATTCGTTATTGAAACACCGGAAGGAATACCATTATTTGAATTGCTATTAGGTAAGGTTCCTGGAGTAAAAGCGGTTTGGTCATCATTCGCTGAATAGGCTGCGCCATCGGTGATTGTTAGTATATCTATATGATTAGGGTCTTCGGGATGTATACCGAGATGGTTCGGGTCATTTGGGTCTTCAAGCCAAATTTGATAACCGGCATCATAACTTCCTACTGGACGTACCGCTGTTTCATCAATATGCCAGATGAGGATTCCAGATTCTGGAAGGTAAGTATCAAAAGTAGCACCAGAATCTATATATCGGTTTTCAATTAGAAAGAATTCTCTATTAGTTTCACCGTTTGGTAATTGGTTTTGGTTAATAACTGATGTAAAGTCACTTCTCGCAAGGGGAATATCAATTTTGTAGAGTACTTCAGTCTTGGGAGGTAGCTCAAAACTGGGAATGATATACTGACCACCTTTTGTGATGTTTACAGGTTCAATCCAACCAAGTCTACCATTCTCCGGACGTGCGTCAAAATCCCATTTCAAATAACCCATGATATGACTTGGCGCAAGACCGTTGCCGACCTCCCCTTCAACTGGACCTTGGAAGGGACCGAATTGCCCCATCAACCCATACTTATGGTCACGAGCATCAGTAAAGTTCAATCCGTATACATCAGGTGCACCGAAGTCGTGGAAAAACTCATGAAAGTATATGCCTAAATGCGGTTTCGTAAAATCGGGTTCCTCACCAACTACGACTGCAGTATCAACTTGAACACCGTCCACGGTGATATTTACATTTGGTGTCAATATTGACCAAATATCATCGGGTTGTTTAGATGTTGCTTCATCGTTGCCAGCATGTATTAGGAAAAGATGGTCAACTATTCCATCTTTATCTCGATCGTATTTTGAAAAATCTACGGAAGCATTTATAGCGTTACAAGCTTCAGCGACGAGTTCCTGATAACGAAAAACGTTTCTTGTACCTTCACCGTAATACTTCATAGGATGCTTTGCGCGAATCCATTCATTTCCAGATGGTAAAACACCGCCAGCAGGTCCCGGCTGAACATCCATTTGATGGTATGAGTTTTCGCGAAAATAGGTCTTTAAAGAAACACCTTTATCGGCAAATAGATATTCATTGAATTCAGCACTTGTTCGTCTTCCCGGTTGATCGCTGAAATCTATTTTAAGGGCAAGTACATATTCAACACCGTCTGGTTGTATGATACTCAATTCACGTGCATTACAACACCCATCCAATGCTTGTAAGTATTCAGAGACTCCAAGCTGATTACTATTTCCTGATTGTGTTTTTGGACGCATCGCACCGGTATTAGTATCAATGTCAAAATAGAGATAAGGACTGGGAGGGGCAGCCTGACTCAGAGTTGTCAGCATTAGTATACAGACAAAACAGAATAGACTTTGGATTAGAGGTCTATTAGTCAAATTCACCACCACATTTTCTACATAAGATATAGAAATGAATTTCATCGGAATGAGCGTGTTGCTTGATGAGATCAACTGCTTGGTCAGGTAGGTCTTCTTCACACTTATGGCACTTGTAGAGTGATCCTTCAAGTTTTGGAAACTTCCTTACGTCTCCCCAAATATCGTTCACCCAATATTTAAATTCCCAGGGGAATTCTGCCTCTACAGCTTTTGAAATCTCAATTGCATGACCAATCAATCTCTTACATTCTTCAAAACTTGCGGGGACATACGGATGTGGAACTGTAAGCGGAGGGATCGGTCTTCCATCCGATGCATTTTGCGGTTTGAATCTGCGAGAACGTGTAAGGAGTATTTGGTCTAACAGTGTGCCTTGTTCTCTACCTTTTGACCAAAGTCGGTAGTATCCCTTCCGTTTTATACGGAAGTATCCAGGGATAGACTTTCCGCGCGGATGTGTTGAGGTATCCCAAATCCAACGATTCCATTTAGACTCATCACCAGGAATTGCCCATATTTTGATGGCATTTGGACCGCCTTGTTCGTCCCAAGGGTATGGTTCCGCATCATCAATACCAATCCAGTATGAATCCTGGTTTTGTGCTTTGTAAAATGTACGAATCCACACATACCATTTCCCTGTTTTTGGAATAAAGACCTCATAGATTCCTCGGGCATTTTTCGGACTATCAATTGCCTTATTATTTGATGCTTCATCGTTATTTATAATTTTTATGCCATTATCATAATGTGATGCAGTTTCAGCTTCAATAACAAGAGTATTTCTTGGTATACGTATCAATTCATCTTTGTCATCTGCATCCTTACCATCACGCTCCTCTTCATCACTTTCCTCTTCAGGCAAAAATTGTTTAGGGACAATGAAACTGTTACCAAAACGTTGACAGGTCCGTTCTAAGTCTTTTTCTGATAAGTTCGCATCATAGAAACAGTCTCGTATACCTTTCTTCCATAGGTCCAATAAAAGGAACATTGCCTTTAGATTACCGTTAGGACGTTTGCGAGTGCCAACCACAATCACCATACCTGTATCTTTTGAATGACTCACAAGGCACAGATGTAGTGGATATTCGGGTGGTGCATTTTTCCGACTTCGGACGATGAGCGGACTAAAGAATTTACAGCGATGATCACATCCTGGGATTTTTGCACGTTTTGAACTACAACATTCTGGACAGATAATTGTACCGCTAAGAGCAGGACAAGAACGTTTCCCATTATTATTACGACAAGATCGGCATCGCTGCGTTTTAGTACGTTTATGCCTAGTAGGAATTCTTTGTTGGCGCATTTTTGTTATATCGGTACTTCATTTTATATAAAATGAAATTTGGCAAGTACTCAGGGAAAATAAAATTGCTACAGTTCATCAACTTAGATTTTAGCTCTTACACACAATATGCTGCAATATCGTGCATATAGATCTCACCTGAAAAAAAATGTACATTAAAATGATGTCAATATGTCTCTATTATGCACAACTATTGATTTGGACGGTTAACAAGGTCGGCAAGGTATTCCGCAATTTTGTCTGCGACCTGTTCAGCATCAACATCAGCAAAGTTAAATAATTCTTTAAGCATCGGTGAAATCGCACCCGTATCAAGCAATGCATTTGCCAAACGTCCCATACTACTTCGGTTGATTCCGCCTTTACCATCGTTGTTACCCATATCAAGAATTTTGATGCTTTCAATTTTCTCAGTGGGACGCATCATCTGTTCAATAATATCTGGTGCTTCATCAATCAGTTCAAGGACTGCTTCTTGGACAAGGACTCGTTGGTCGGCTGCGTTCCGTGCTTCATATTCAGCCATTTCGCCTTGTGCTTTCGCACGCGCTTCTGACAAGACAGCATCTGCAAGACGTTCAATCGGTTGAGCTTGTGCTTCTGCACCGATGATAGCAACATCGCGCTGCCATTCAGCTTCTTTAACTTGTTCAGTAGCAGTAACAAGCACTTCCGCTCCCATTCTTTCAGCTTCCGCTTCAAGTTGCTCTTTTTCGGCAAGCGCTGTAATTTGCTGTTTGTTTGCAACATCAATTTTCCTGTCTTCGTCTGTGATTGTGACCTGTAATTCTTGGTCAATTCGCGATTTTTCTACTGCAAGCATTTTGGCAATTTCTGTGAGTTCAACTTGTCTGTTTTGATTAATCTGTGCAGTCTCAACAACAAGGTTCTTTTCAATTTCGCGTTGTTGCACCTGTTGTTCTTGAGCAAACTTAGCAGTTTGAACGACCAAGTCACGTTCAACATCACGCAGTTCAACTCCCTCTTCCTGAGCGATACGCGCTTTCTCCACGAAGAGTTCTTTCTGATATTCTCGTTCCTGTACCTGTTGTTCTTGATCAATCTTGCTAATTTCAACTGTTAACATCTTTGCAATCTCAGCAAGTTCAACTTGTCTGTTTTGGTCAATTTGTGCGGTTTCAACGACAAGGTTCTTTTCAATTTCGCGTTGTTGTACCTGTTGTTCTTGTGCAAACTTAGCGGTTTGAACGACCAATTCACGTTCAACATCACGCAACTGTACACCCTCTTCTTGGGTAATGCGTGCTTTTTCAACCATAAGTTCTTTTTCAATTTCGCGAACATCAATTGTTTGTTCCTGTTCAATTTTCTCCATTTGAACAGTTAAGTGCTGTTCAATTTCAGCGAGTTGTACAACTTTGGATTGCTCAATTTGTCTTGTTTCAACAATAAGGTTTTTCTCAATTTCACGTTCTTGTACGATCTGTTCCTGTTGTACCCGGAGGACTTCTACATCTCGCAACATTTCAATTTCACGTTCTTGTATGATCTGTTCCTGTGCGATTCGTGCACGTTCAACTTCCTGTTTCATTTCGTATTCACGTTCTTGAATACTCTGATCCATTTCATACTGGAATTTTATCGTATCAGCTTCTCGGTCAGCAGCATAAATGGCAATGTTTTTCTGTTGATCAGATTCACCCCAAGCTTCATTCTGATCTAATTCAAGTTTTTGTAGTACCGCATCAACTTCAATCTGTTTTATTGCGACCTCTTTTTCCTGTACAATACGTTCTTTTTCCCGTTCTTGCTCAGCTGTAATTTCAGTAATTTCTCTTATACCAACTGAGTCAAATCGGTTGGATGGGTCTAAGTCTTGAATTGGTGTTTGATCCACTCTGATGATAGAAACAGTATCCAGAGTTAAACCATTGTGCAGCTTTAAGTTTGCACCGCATGCGTCTAACACATTATCAGCAAATTCAACACGTTTTTGAAGCAGGTCTTGAATTATACTATCTGCAGCAACACTTCTTAATGCACCATCCAACATCGGTTCTATGAGTTCTCGCACTGTCTCTGGTGTCATGGATTTGTCACCAAGAGCCTGCGCAGCTGTTAGAATATCAATTTCATCAGGTTCATTTGGATACACTTTCAGGTAAAAAACCACCTCAACATCCGCACGGTTGAAGTCATTAGTGATTAGGGAGTCGCTACCTTCACGTAAAACTTCAATGCGCATCGTATTGAGTGAGATCTCTTTTATTTCATGTATGATAGTGTTCACCCAGAGACCGCTGGTAGTAACAATTTTTTCTCTTGCACCACCAGTTCTGACAAGTGCTACATCAGCTTTCGGTATTCTATAGCGAATAACAGAACCGACAAAAGCAGCTAAACCACAGAAGAATACTACTCCAATTACACCCATCCATCGAAGCACGTTAGTTTGGTTAGCTGGATCGTCCTGAATCAGATATCTATATGCAAAGAAACCGATTACACTGACGACAAAGATTAAAAAGATTACTGCAAAAATGAGACGCATTTATTTCTCCTCTGGTAATATTTCACTTTCAGATACAGATTCTCTTGAATTATTTTTTTACTTGAAACATGATTTCACTGTTTTGGTTTGCAGCGTGCCTTCCCTTTAGGGGTTGACGTGGAGATGTCTGCCACGCAAGGTTTGCTAAATAACAGAGTATGTTTTCAATTAAAGGTTTAGCGATAGCAGTCTTATGCGCATCACGGGTATCAATTGCAAAACCCACATAATAACCTTCACCCCAAGGCAACAAAATACTGACGGCATCCTTATTATCTTCTCTTATGGCAAGTTTGTGGTAACTTGGATCATTCGTAACCCAATGGTCATCCGTTATTAAGGAATCTACATTGATTTTATGTGGCCATGTAAACATCCCAGTTTTTTCTCCGTCTTCTGTAATTTCTACATTTGAATCACTGGAATTGGTAACCTTTATTGGATGGCGGTGCACTGGGAGCCAATCACCACGCCATTCGGGTTCAGTTGCATGCACACCATCGGGTTTCACAATATTGTTGTCCATCGCCGATGCCCAGACGATACCACCCTTTCTAACGAATTCTCTTATTTCCTCATCAGCATCATCAAGGAAGTATTCACCATCATGTCCCGGTGCATTCCAAGTGAACCAAATGATGTCGTATTCAGATAGAAGTAAAGTTGACAGTCTTATAGCGTTGTTGGCATCGCCACGGTTATCAGGATTGTCATTAATATTCACAGTTGTATATTCAAAAACTAAACCTTCAAGCATCGTGAGTGACTCTAATACGGCAGGTTCACCCGTAAGGTTATCCCCTACAACAATCAACACCCTGAATACGCCTAATGGGACAATCTTTATAGATGAGATAATGTCTGAAAATGATTGTGAGTTTGGAAGTGCGCGCATATTCCTGATGGACTGTTGGAATTGGCGCGAGTTAAGACCTAAATTAATTCTACGACCCTCAAAATTCACATGTTCGTATAAGAAAATATGACATCCACTAAAAGGAAAATTCGGACCACGTTGAATACGGATGGAAGAAATTGCATCATTCATACCAATTTCAAACATTGAACTCACATCTCGAAGGATCACGCTTTGCTGTCCACTGAAATCTATTTCGCGAAAAACTTCTATGATGATAGGCACTGAACCATACTCAGGTGGAGTCGAGTGCGCAGCAGGACTAAAACTTATTGATGTGATGGCATCACCAAAATTGTAAGGTATTTCATGAATATTCGGATAGAATCCAGGTGCTAAAACCAGTCTTCTACCACGAAAATTGTGGTGTTCATGAAAAATTGCTTTGTAGTTTGGTGCCGCAGTGAAACTGGGCCCCTTATATATCTTTACGGAAGATATAACGTCCTGTGCACCAATTTCGGTAGTATTCGGAATGGAATCTATAAGGGTTATTTTGCGTCCATGATAGTTGACATGTTCAAAGACTTCAACAACCAATCTTGGCCTACTCGCCATTTTAATATCCTTTGCCGTAGGTCATAATATTTTACTTCCGATGTTAATAATTTATTATATCATTCATTTTTTGATTTGTCAAGGGAAATGAAAAACACATCTTCATTTTGGGTGTTTAAAGTTAAATTTAAAGCATCTTGTTGTTCTTTTTTTGCGTTGTTTTAACCAAATTTTGCATGTATAGTAGACTTTAAGAATAAATAGAACATTATGATCGGTCTGCTAAACGCATAAATCAAAGTGTTCAGGTAATCCTAAAACCTACTATAATTCATTATACTACCGAAAACATATTGTCTAATTAACGCATAGTCTATGCAATGCAATTTATGGTGGAACTCTTATCCGCGAAAACCGAGAAATCCGCGTAATCTGTGAAATCCGCAATTCTGTAAACCAAGAACTTTACAGACCATCAGTCCATAGGGTTATTCAGTTTTAACCATTTTTCACATTTTTGTGAGAAAATCGCGACCGGGAGGTCGCTCCTACCGGGGGGTTTCTTTTTTGAAAAATCCAAAAATATTGAAAACTGAATATCCTTGACCAGTCCAATTTTACACTTGACATCTAAGAAAGAATATGATAATTTTTCATACTTGCAGATAATAAAAAAATGAAAAATCACCCTACCTAATTAACAATCTGTTCAGAATCACTGGAATTAGACCGATGTCCATGAAAAAAATATTGCTCTTATTTACCTTGTTTTGTGTCTGCGCTTTCTTAGTCTATTTTCTCATACAAATAGAGGAATCTGAACAGAAAAAACGAGCATTAAATACTCCCGTTGAACTGCCTTACACATGGGAAGGTAATATAAATAAAGCAGAAATTGCTGAACCATCTGGTATTACGTTTCATCAAAAACGGAAAACATTGTTCGTTGTAGATGATGGTGGATTTATATATGAAATCCGTACAGATGGCTCAAGTATTCAGTCAAAGAATCTCCAAGAACGTGACCTTGAAGGTGTAACAACAAATCCGACAACAGGAATATTGTACGCAGTGGTTGAAGATAATGAATCTATTTTGGAAATTAACCCTGAAACACTCACTATAGATAGGGAATTTACTATCAACCGAACATTTGAGGATAAAACACTATTGATAGAAGGTGGGATGGGTGTAGAGGGGATTGTATTTGTCCCTGATTCTTCACATAAGGAGGGAGGAACTTTTTGGATTGGAAATCAATCCGATAGTTTGAAACCAGATGATGAACCTTCCATCGTGTGTGAAGTTGTGGCACCATTGAACTCTTCTAAAGCGAAGGTCTCTGAAGCCTTCATTGCCAAATATATTCAGATGGATTTCGTTGATATTTCCGGACTTTCTTATGATGCTCAATCGGATTATCTCATGGTTATCAGTGATACGACAAACCTGCTGGTTGAAATGAAACGCAATGGAAACCAATTTCATCATTACATGTTACCGGGTAATGATCAAGAAGGCGTAACTTTAGATGGTCTTGGATATATGTATATTGCACAGGAAAGTGGACAGATAATTAAGTTTGCAGATAAGCGATTACGTTAGTAATGTTGAGATTTACTCAATCAGATTCAAGGAGACGTATCAGAACCACACCCGGCATGAGATCTAATACAAGATTGATTGACGAATACTGTTCTGCTGTCCAACCTATATCTTTACGCCACATTACCTGTACATTACCCTCATCATAGATTATACCAGATGCCAGTTTATTACCCTTATCATCTTCTAGCTGAAAACATCTACGGCGTTTCGTGTCCATATCTGGACCTTTTTGTTAAACCTTCTTGTAGGAGAGGTTTGTAACCCCGATTTAAAACAAAAACATCAAAATTAGTTAATCATCATTTTTTCCGTAATAAAAATGTATCTAACTGCTCAAAATATTGTAAGTGGCAACTGGGTTATCTTAGATGTTAACAAAATCCGCTTCTACTCTGTGTGGAATAATACCCGCTTCATGCCCTCGACGGAGCAGTTCATGAACAGCCTTTCTACCGTTTTCTCCATAATCAAGAGTATAATCATTTACATACATACCAACGAATTTGTCTGCAAGATCTGTTTCCATGTCACGTGCATACGTCATAGCATATTCAAGTCCACGGTCACGATATTCAAGCGAGTACTGTATACTCTGTTTTAGTAACTTTGTGAGAGACTTTATTTTTTCTGCACCAAGATTGCGACGGATCACATTAGCCCCCAGTGGTAACGGCAGTCCAGTCTGTTCATGCCACCATTCCCCTAAATCAACAATTTTGTGTAGTCCTTCGCGAGCATAAGTAAGTTGTCCTTCATGAATGATGAGTCCTGCGTCAACTTTGCCGTTCTGCACTACTTGAATTATCTCATCAAATGGATGTGTTTCTATCTTTACATCAGGTTGATAAAGTTTCATCGTCAAATAGGCAGTCGTCATTTCACCCGGAATAGCAATGCGTTTGCCCTTAATTGATTTCATCGGTTCTTTAGATACAATCAGTGGTCCGTAATTATCTCCAATGCTGGCACCACATGGCATTAGGGTATAATCTTTTGCAACATAAGCATAAGCATGAACAGATATTGCTGTAACTTCTAACTCGGCTGCTAACGCACGTTTATTCAAGGTTTCAATGTCTTCTATTACATGGACAATTTCATAAGGTCCGGTCGGTATCAGCCCTTTTGCAAGCGCATAGAACATGAAAGCATCATCAGAATCGGGACTATGACCGATCCTAATTTTCTCTGTTTCTGACATCAGGTGTCCTTTCTAACATTGTTATTTTCAAAAGTTTATGTTATTATGGTGATTCAACATACCTATTCTTCGTAGTTGGATAATAGATTCATGATCAAAAAAGTTTCTGCTTATTCAATACCTTCGCCATTTTTGAGTGCTTCAGTTGAATGAGTATATAGTGTTGATCTACCATTGCTCTGTGATATTGTTAGGATTACATAAATAAAAATAACTTCAGGTTTTCGTTGTAGTATTTTTAATTATCATAGCGTCTAATTTGACAATAGAAATGACTATATCAGCGATCTGACAGAATAATTTATATGCACAATCTGGCAGAATGTGCTACAACAGCCCGCACAATCTGGCAGAATGTGCTACAACAGCCCGCACAATCTGGAAGAATGTCTATAATTGGCGAAGGTATTGTTTATTCTAATCCTATTCATTAATAGATTTATGACAACAAAAAAGTTCCTTTATCTTGTTGCAATTCCTTTTCAATTAGACGAATTAGCTTCAGCAGAATCCATGTCATTGACAGGTGCTACGCCAAACGAATACGGTATCACGCTTTCTAACACATGTGTTGATACGCATAGAGGCGCGTTTTTAAAAAGTTGTTCGGAAATATATTTAGAAACAACAAGTATTACAGAACTCTTCAAGTACATTAAAGCCGCTAACTTACATGCAGATGCGTTTCGAGTTTCAGTTGTAAAAAAACCTCGTAGCCTTAAAATTGACTCCATGGATTTGGCGCACAAGATTGGTAGTATGATAGCTGGCAAACCGAATTTATCCGAACCGCAAACGGTATTCTTAACCGTGATTACTACCGAAAAAATCTGGTTTGGCAGACTTCTTTCTGAAGCAGACGGTAAGTGGGTTGAATATAACCAAAGACCCCATGTAACTTCCAGTTCACTACCCGCAAGGTTAGCGCTGGCACTTGTGAATATAATCTCATCACCAGGTGAACACCTGCTTGACCCGTGCTGTGGAACTGGAACGATTGTCATGTCAGCAGCTCAATACGGTATGAAAGCAAGCGGATCTGATATCAACCCGCGAATGGTAGGCGCTACAACAAAAAACCTTTCACATTTTGGACTTCATGCCGATGTTCAATTAAAAGATGCACGTGAGATCCAAAATACATTTGACGCAATCGCTACAGACCTACCTTACGGTCTCAGCCTCGTAAAGGATTCAGACGCAACTTACGACATACTTGCTAATCTACGTACATGCGCTCCTAAAGCCGCTTTCATTGATATTCGTGACATAAGCCAACAACTTACGGACATAGGGTATAGAGTTGAAACAATTATTCCTGTCCCAAAATTACAACTTATTCGTCGCGTCTTTATAACCTCTAACGCTGATCAATAATCATCAATGTCTTCAAAAAAATCTGTTTCTGGTAAGTACTCACCCTCATCTAGTTCATCTTCCTCATAATCTTCGTATTCTTCAAGTGTCATTAACGATTCCAATTCGCTTAGGTTGTCAATATAAATTTTGCAAATCCAACCATCCCCTTCTGGTAGACTATTTATTATATCAATATCATCTTCAAGTACTGGGTTGACTTCGTATATTTCTCCTGCTACAGGTGCATAGAGGTAGAAATTACTCCCGGCTTCAGTTTCAATCCTGCCAATAATCTCACCTTGTTCACAATCTTGTTCAGGTGAAATATCAATGTAAATAATCTCTCCATGTATGTGTTGGGCGCGCTCTGTAATGCCGATGGTTCCATCTGAGTCAACAACTTCAATCCATTCATGTGTTGTTGTATATTTTACTTTACTCAACGTGCATACCTCCAACAAGTATTTTCATCAATGTATTTCGTTTATTGTAATTCCAATGCTTTGAAGCTGTGCTTGGAAAGTTTCCAATTCATTTGTCTGAATTTGTATATTAATGAGTGGGTTTGGGTTATATTCTATGTTGTTTATTTTACCTCCTAAACGTATACAGAGTGAAACTACTCTGCCAATCTGATGATAAGATGTACTAATCTTGAGGTTGTTGTAATTCAAAAGTTTCTTAACTGAAGCATTCTCAAGACAGGACCGAGCACATGCACCGTAAGCCCTAATCAATCCTCCTATACCGAGGTTGATTCCCCCATAGTACCGTGCAACCACTAAGATTGTATTAGATAGACCTTTATTGCGAATCGCTGCAAGAATTGGAGGTCCTGCAGAATTCTTCGGTTCACCCGCATCAGAAGCATATTCCGTTGTTTCAACACCACCACCGAGAGTATACGCATAACAGTAGTGTGTGGCTTGCCGAACTCGTGCTTGAACATCAGCAACAAACAACTTAACTTCTGTGAGGGCACCAATAGCTGTAGCTTCGGCAATAAACCTTGACTTCTTCACTACATGTTTAGCAGAAGCAATTCCAACAATGGTTCTGTTTTCTCCTGACATAATAAGCAGATGATCAGTAACCCCGATTTACCGGACACGTGATCCGGTAAATTTAGACAAAATTGCATTTATGAGATACACTGAAAATAAATTAGATAGTTTTGACCTTTAAAATGTCTGTCCAATTGAGAAGGTGTATACAGATGCACCTTGAACAATATGTAACCGTTCATCAGTTCCTACAGTTGGTGTGTATTGCGGCGTATATGCTGTATTAAGTGTCCAGTTCCCGATACGTACACCTAATCCCAAACAGATACCTTCTGCTTTCCATATTCGTTCCTCCATTTCAACGGACGTATTTTCCAAAAGAGAAACTGACGCATAACGACTATCTGTGTCCCTAATGTAACCTATTCGTAAACCAAAACGAGTAAGATACCAGATTTCAGTTCCAACGTTGGTTCGTATACCATTATTAAATGGTGGATGAATATCAAAACTAAGACTCAACGAGGCGTTTGAAAAATCATGTTTATAGACACAACCGGCACTGATACTCCGTTGGATTCTGTCAGGTATAATCGGATCAATAAATGACAGACCATTACTTAAACTATGTGCAACTACGCCAAACTGAAAACGTCCTCCAATCCGTTGAATGAGACCAACATTGTAGGCATAACCGCGGCCAAAATGTTCAAAACCAGACTCATCAGTTATCTTGGAACGTAACCACTTCACATCAAATCCAATATAGGTGTTATCAATGAATTTTATACCATAACTTGCTCCAGCTGCAAGGTTATTTTCTGGATAATTGTTGAGTGCTTTTCCTTCGTGATTGACACGACGAAAAGTACCTTCATGTGATGTCGAAATGGATATTCCCAAAGTACCGAACTTACCTATCGGAAATGCACAATTCAATGTTTCTATACCAGAAGCAAGTTCTTCATACTGACTATAGTCCTCATAGTTGTCATCATAATTTTGTTTGGATAGAAGTGCAATCGTCCGCGGGAAGCGAACCATGTGAATTGAAAATCTATTCCCTGAATCCATGGATATACCCGCAGGATTGTTACCCAAAGCATCAGCTCCATCGGTTAACCCCACAAAACTACCACCCATACCACGATACTCAGCACCAAATAGTTGTTTCAAGAATATATCAGCTTTAGCATTTGCAGCCGTTTCTGATGCGAATCCAACTGGAACCACAGCAAAACAAATTATGCAAAATCCCAATAATAACAAACTACCGAAACGATGTCTATAGAGTACCATAAGACTTAGTAAATTTAACATTTCGTATTTTTTCTATTTGCTAACGTTATTTAGTTATACTAATATTTTGATTTTTTGAAAAATCAGTCCGCGGTAGGAGCGACCTCCCGGTCGCGATTATCTCACAAAATAGTTATTCTAATATTTTGATACTTAAAATCAGTCCGCGGTAGGAGCGACCTCCCGGTCGCGATTATCTTACAAAATAGTTATTCTAATATTTTGATACTTAAAATCAGTCCGCGGTAGGAGCGACCTCCCGGTCGCGATTATCTCACAAAATAGTTATTCTAATATTTTGATACTTAAAATCAGTCCGCGGTAGGAGCGACCTCCCGGTCGCGATTATCTCACAAAATAGTTATTCTAATATTTTGATACTTAAAATCAGTCCGCGGTAGGAGCGACCTCCCGGTCGCGATTATCTTACAAAATTGTAATAAATGATCAAAACTAAATAACCATGATTATTTGTAGAAAAGTAATCTGTAGCTTATTCTGAACAAAGAGTTACTTGTGCGACTGCATAATTCACCGAGTGTGATAGACTGACAAATGTTGCAACAACACCAAGTTCTACGGCATATTCCTTAACTTTACCATGTAAATCTATAGACGGCTTACCGACACTATTTGAACATATTTCTACATCTTGCCAATTCATCCCTGTCGTTAACCCAGTTCCAAGTGCTTTCAATGTTGCCTCTTTAGCAGCAAACCGTGCTGCAAGTCGAGCATAACGCGTTGGTGTGATTCCACAATAGTCAAGTTCTCTTAGCGTAAAAACGCGATGCTCAAACCGCTTTCCCCATTTAATAGAAAGTTGTCTAATTCGTTCAACTTCAATAATATCAATGCCGATCCCATATATTCTTTGTTGAAACATCTATTAATATAATTTTATTTATTTTATCGGTATAGTACATCT
Organism: Candidatus Poribacteria bacterium; assembly: GCA_963663765.2. GTDB lineage: Bacteria > Poribacteria > WGA-4E > WGA-4E > WGA-3G > MSPOR6. The sequence goes on from CAXXUA010000013.1 coordinate 35,999, forward strand.
GTTATTCGCGCTACACGTATTGTTGCCTGGACATCATGAACACGAACAATATCAGCCCCATGTGCTATTGCCCAGCACACCGTTGCAAGAGTACCTTCAAGCCTTTCAGTTACAGGTAAATCTAACAATTTGCCAATAAAGGATTTTCTGGATGTTCCGATTAGAACTGGTTTGTTAAGTTGTTTAAATACTTCAAGGTGCTTTAATATCTCTAAGTTCTGATTGATCGTTTTGCCAAACCCTAATCCAGGGTCAATAATAATACTGTCTGGGTCAATATCGTTTTCTGTAGCAAAAAAAATCCATCTTTCCAATGAATCACAAACATCCTTGACAACATTATCGTACTTCGGGGAACGTTGCATTGTTTCGGGTGTTCCCTGCATGTGCATCAAGATTACACCAGCATCCATTTCAGCTGCAACATTTACCATCGCAGAATCACCGCGTAAAGCAGTAATATCGTTAATGATGTGTGCCCCTGCTTCAAGCGCTTTTCTTGCAACTACAGCTTTTGTGGTATCTACTGAGTATAATACGTCCAATTGCTCAGAAATAAGTGCTTTAATCACAGGTATTACTCGGTTGATTTCTACATCTGTAGGTACAGGGTCAGCACCAGGACGTGAAGATTCACCCCCAATGTCAACAATAGTTGCACCTTCTACGACCATTGTCTTGGCATGCAACACAGCAGAATCAATATCTAAGTAAGTTCCACCATCCGAAAATGAATCTGGGGTAACGTTTAGAACACCCATGATATGAGTGTGTTCACCAAAAATAAGTTCTTTGCCTCGGCAGTTCATGTAATAGGTTTTGATGGTAACTGCGGTCTGGGACCGAGGATTTCTTCTATCTCTTCAGTGATAAGGGTCTCTCGTTCTAACAATGCATCAGCAAGAAGTTTTAATCCATCAAGGTTGGTTTCTATGATTTTTCTCGCCTTTTCATAACACTCCATAACGATGTCATAAACTGCTTTGTCAATTGAAATAGCTGTCTCCTCGCTGTAGTCTTGGTGAACTGCTAATTCTTTACCGAGAAAGATCTGTTCATCCCTTCTACCGAAAGTCAAAGGTCCTAATGGACTCATGCCCCATTGAGTCACCATCCTACGTGCCAATTGTGTAGCTTGTTCAAAATCATTCTGCGCACCGGTAGTCTGCTCATCAAAAATGATCTCTTCAGCAACACGTCCACCTAACGCAAAAATGATATGCGCAAGGAGACCTTTTCTGTTCAGATTGTGACGCTCTTCAAGAGGGAGTTTTGCAGTTACACCCAATGCTCTACCACGAGGAACGATAGTACATTTGTAGTTTGGATCACTTTCGGGAACAAAATGTAACATCAGCGCATGTCCAGCTTCATGATAGGCAGTGATACGTCTTTCTTCTTCACTAATAACCAGACTCCGCCGCTCCGGTCCCATCAGAACTCGGTCTTTCGCCTCATCAAAGCATCTCATATCAATATTTTCTTTGTCCTCTCTTGCTGCAAGCAATGCGGCTTCGTTTGCCATATTCTTCAAGTCAGCACCTGAAAAACCGGGAGTTGCTTTCGCTAAGATCTCTAAATTTACATCTTCAGAAAGTTTGTAAGGTTCTTTCGTATGCACGCCAAGAATGGCTTCTCTCCCACGCACATCTGGTAAATCTACAATAACTTGTCTATCAAATCTTCCGGGACGAAGTAAGGCAGGATCAAGAACATCGGGACGGTTTGTCGCTGCAATTAAAATAACACTTTCAGATTCCTCAAAACCTTGCATTTGTACAAGCAATGCATTTAATGTCTGTTCCCTTTCATCATGACCGCCACCAATACCCGCTCCACGGTGACGACCTACAGCGTCAAGTTCATCTATAAATATAATACAAGGGGCGTTTTTCTTACCCGTTTCAAAAAGATCACGAACACGGGATGCACCAACACCGACAAACATTTCTACAAAGTCTGAACCACTGATAGTATAAAACGGTACATCTGCTTCACCCGCAACTGCCCTCGCAAGCATCGTTTTTCCCGTACCTGGCGGTCCAACTAACAAAACACCTTTCGGAATAGTACCACCCAGTCGCTCATACTTTTTCGGAGCTTTCAGGAATTCAATCACCTCTTCAAGAGCATCTTTTGCTTCATCCACTCCCGCGACATCATCAAATGTTATAGGTTTATCATTTTCCGTATGCAACCTCGCTTTGCTCTTACCAAAAGAAAGCGCACGATTCCCACTCCCTTGCATCTGACGTGACAAGAATATCATCAAACCCAGAAATATCATCAACGGTACGACTGTAGTACCGATAACAAGCAACCAGTCAGGAAAACCGGATGGCGTTTTTACAGTATAACCTATCCCTTTCAGATCCAACTTTTCTTGATAATTGTAATCTTCAATTGTATCCCGACTTGTTTTAAATAAGCCTTTCCAATCTTTAGAAATCGGTATTTGTCTCACTTCAAAGTCTCGAAATACATGTCCTAAGAAATTTGGATGAAACTTCCCTTCTATCCATTCGTCATCAAGAAGCAGATAACCTTCAAAGTAAGGATTTTCTTCTTCAATTTTAATATCTTCTTTATCATCAATTTGATTGATGTAATAATGAAAATCGTATGTTGCTAATTCAATAACTTGGTCATTTCGATTAATAAGTTGATAGATAGCGACAACAACCACCAAACCCAAAATAAACCAAACGAACATGTTTTTAGTGTTCTTGTTCAAAACCAATCGCCTCGTATTTTAACGTCATTAATTATTTGCATAAACAACTATGCAGCAGACTATGGCGCGCATCAAAGAATGACATTCAATCTTGAGTCCACACAACCTAATAGATACGCTAAATTTTTGATGTAGTGTCTGTTATAGTAAAATATGTATATGATATTTTCTGAAAGAATTATAACATACTTTTTACTTAATGGCAACTGAAAATAGAATTTACTCTCAAAAACCTAACCACAATAAGTATATTATGAAGAAGTAAACTCAAATTGTTACATGGAAGAACATCGTAAATCTTTGAACATGATTTTAAAGATTTATTCAATATTTCCAATTATTCTGTAGAAAAACAATAAAGTATATTTTAATTTGGCAATAGATAATTTTATACTATAGTTTCCTTGTTTTTGTCCAATGAATACATATTTTCATTATTTACTTTAGAGTGTCTGAAAGTAGGAATAATATACCATTGAACATCTAAAAAGGTTATACTAAAAGTATTTAAGCCTTAGACTTTTAGAGGTATACAATGGCAAAAAGAAGTATAGCAAGAAAACGGAGCAAGCACAATGTAAAAAAATGGGTCGTAACGCCTCAGGCACCGTTGTGTGCTCTCGGAGAGGTGTTGCGTGTTCGTGAGGTATTTCAGCCGATCCATGACCGCGTGAGCATTCCGCAGAAAACAGTTGTGTATCGTCCGACAGACAAGTTAGTTTTCGTCGTGTTAGGGATACTATCCGGAGCGGAGACGGTATCTGAAATCCAAACCAAAGTTCGCCCGGATCGTGGTTTGTTAGCGGCGTTTGGTTACGAAAGATGTGCGGATGCCTCAGTGATCCAGCAAACATTAGATGCATCAACGGAGGCGACTGTTGCTTCTCTTGAAGCGACTTTAGCGGAGATGCGTCTCCAGCAAGGTCATAAGCGTCAGGTGTCTCTGGCGTCTCAAGAGGCGATACATGTGGATATAGACCTCTCTTCCTTGCCGATTAGCAAGCGTGCCGAGGGTTCAGAGAAAGGTTACGTTGCGAAAAAGCCGAACACTTATACCCGTCAGTTGGCCCGGATGGTCTGTGGAGACACCCAAGAGATATTTACGCAGGGGTTATACTCCGGTAAAACCAACAGTAATACTGTTTTCAAGCCGATGCTTGGTAAACTTGAGACTGTTTTGACACTTGATACGGTTGAGAAACGGAACCGAGTTCGGATTCGCTTTGATGCTGGATTCGGCACGGATGCCAATATCAATTATGCGTTATGGCGCGGATATCAACTGCTTGGGAAGATGTATAACACCCGCCGCATCCAGAAGTTAGTAGGAACCGTGGAGGCGTGGGAGCCTGTTCCGACTTCCAAAGGCGTAAAGGGTAGAGAAGCGGGATGGGTTAGAGAGCCGCATCGGTATGCAAGACGGACAGTTCAAGTCGCTGTGAGAACACCGAAAAAAGATGGCAGTTGGAGTTATGCGGTGTTGGTTTCAACCGACACTACCGCTACGCTTGAAGACCTTGTGTGTGAATATGACCTACGCAGTGGGGGGCCGGAGAACTCATTCTGCCAGGATTATCAAGCACTCTCTTTACGAAAATACCGAAAAGCAGGATTTATCGCACAGCAAGTTTTGCTTCTACTCTTTGAACTCGCTCACAACTTGATGATTTGGATGAAAGAGTGGTTCATAGAAGCGGTTGAGACACCTCAAGATGCCTCGGAGAAAACCGAAAACGCACACCGAAAGGCGACAAAGATGCTTGAAGAACGAGGACTGAAACGGTTGAGGAGAGACATCTTGGTGATCCCAGGAAAAGTCTGCATCGAAAGAGGTAAGAAGGTCGTTGGCATACGGATCAACCCATTATACCCCTTCGGACAGCAAATCACCACTGCTACCAAGGCACTTTTCGGACAGTATGAGATACTCTTGTTAATGGACAAAATCTAGGTAAATACCCATCCCGGTATGCGTGCTTTGTAAGTGCGCCGATAAACACAGGATTGGCAACGGCGCACTTACAAAGCACGCCTGCGGGGGAGGGCAGTTAGGGGGCCGCGCTTACAAAGCACGCCTGCAGGTGAGGGCGGGTGAGTACGGGGCGCGCTTACAAAGCACGCCTACCTTGAGTGAGAAAATCGTGGTTTCAAGGTTTCCCTCCAACAATAATATGAATCGCTAAGTTGACACCTATGGGTATCGTGATTTGAGACCCATAGGTGTCAACTTAAGAAAAAGTCAAGTGCTAAATACCCCATCCCGGTATGCGTGCTTTGTAAGTGCGCCGATAAACACAGGATTGGCAACGGCGCGCTTACAAAGCACACCTGCGGGGGAGGGCAGTTAGGGGCCGCGCTTACAAATCACGCCTGCAGGTGAGTACGGGGCGCGCTTACAAAGCACGCCTACCTTGAGTGAGAAAATCGTGGTTTCAAGGTTTCCCACCTACAATAATATGAATCGGTAAGTTGACACCTATGGGTATCGTAATTTGAGACCTTTCGATCCCTTTTGAAATTAGATAGGGACTGGGATTGATAGCCTCTCATTGATCAACTGGATCCCGAAATGTTTGGACGAAAACAAGGAAACTATAGTAATAGTAAGCAAAGAAATTTCATTACACATCTCGTGTTGATTGATGCGCGGATGACACGGTACGTGCGGATCACGTAGTTTGTGTTTTTGATGTTATCTATCCAAACAATCTAAAGAATGTGTCACAAAGAACCTGCACGTTAAATGACACATCAGGTGCGGTTTCCCGCTGAATCCGTGTATGGTATTTGTCGGGAAACCGCACCAACTTTTCGCGTGGCATCAAACGTGCTATTCTTCAGAGGCAGCAACCGTATTCCCAAATGCTTGTGCAACAATCACCAAATCCTGAATATTGACAATCCCATCGCCGTTGAGATCCGGTGCCGCTTCGCCAAACGAATTTGCCACAATCACCAAATCCTGAATATTGACAACACCGTCCATGTTCACATCTTCAGTCAGTGGTAAAGGTGTAATATCCCACAAAAGCACCGTGCCATCACCGCTGCCACTTGCGATTTTTTCTCCATCTGGGCTGAACGCAACGCTATTGACATTATCCCTATGCCCCGTGATTGTGCGGAGATGTTGTCCCGTGTCTGCGTCCCACAAGCGGACGGTGCCGCCGCGCAAACGGATGTCCCCACTGCCGCTTGCGATTTTTTTTCCATCTGGGCTAAACGCAACACTATAGACAGGCCTCGTATGTCCTGTTAGGGTGTGGATGTGTTCTCCCGTTTCTGCGTCCCACAAACGGATGGTGCTGTCAAAACTGCCGCTTGCGATTTTTTTTCCATCTGGGCTGAACGCAACGCTATAGACAGGCCTCGTATGCCCTGTGATTGTACGGAGCTGCTCGCCCGTGTCTGCGTCCCACAAGCGGATGGTATCGTCGTCACTTCCGCTTACTATTTTTTTTCCATCTGGGCTGAACGCAACGCTATAAACATCATTTATATGCCCAGTGAGTGTGTGGATGTGTTCTCCTGTGTCTGCGTCCCACAAACGGAGCGTTCTGTCGTCACTTCCGCTTACTATTTTTTTTCCATCTGGGCTGAACGCAACGCTATTGACATACCTCGTATGCCCATCCGGGTCGAAACCGCCGACAAACGGATCCCCATTGATTGTGCGGAGATGTTCGTCCGTGCCTACGTCCCACAAGACGATGGTCTTATAACTTCCGTATACGATTGTTTTCCCATCTGGACTGAACGCAACGCTACGAATTGTATACCAATTCCCCCCACGGAGGCCGATCAAGTGTCCTGTGTCTGTGTCCCATAAACTGAAGTTTTGGTCTTCACCTCCGCTTGCGATTTTTTTTCCATCTGGGCTGAACGCAATGCTATTGACAGGCCCCGTATGCTCTCTGATTGTGCGGATATGTTCGCCCGTGTCTGCGTCCCAAAATTTGAGGGTGCCGTCATCACTGCCGCTTGCGATTTTTTTTCCATCTGGGCTGAACGCAACGCTATAAACATCATTTGTATGCCCAGTGAGTGTGTGGAGGTGTTCTCCTGAGTCTGCGTCCCACAAACGGAGCGTTCTGTCGTCACTTCCGCTTACTATTTTTTTTCCATCCGGGCTGAACGCAACGCTATTGACATCTCTCGTATGCTCTCTGATTGTCCGGATATGTTCTCCCGTTTCTGCGTCCCAAAATTTGAGGGTGCCATCGGAATCGCCGCTTGCGATTTTTTTTCCATCCGGGCTAAATTCGACGCTACGGACCGTACTACCCGTACGCCCTATGAGCGTTTGGAGAATTTTTCCTGTGTTCGTATCCCAGATATAGATGTCCGAATATGGATACTCGCTTGCGACTGTTTTGCTATCTGGACTGAATGTTACACTCCCATATATCACATGCGTTATACTATGCGGTGCCCTGAGAATTGTTCTTTTGCCTGTGTCCACATCCCACAGAATGTACCCCATGAAGATGCCGTGAACGTGATTGAAGCTTGCGAGTTTTTTGCCATCCGGGCTAAATTCTAGGTATCGAATAGGATGTGGGGTACCCGTGTACTGATCCTGTCTAATGGTGCGGATGAGTTTGCCTGTGTCCACATCCCACAGATGGATAGTGTATCTACCATTTTCCAAATCATCTTCACTGCTACTTGCGATTGTTTTTCCATCCGGACTTAACGCGACAGTAGTGCCCCTTCCAGGCTCTGCGATCTCCAGAATGTGTGTGGCGGGGCGCAGGTGTTGTCCTGTGTCCGCATCATCCCACAAGATGATGCCCTTTTGTCCTGTGAGTAGGTCAAGTTCCTCACCCGTTTGTGCGTCGTAGAGCCAAATGCCGAGAGCACTAGACACCGCAAGCCGCGTGCCATCCGGAGAATATTCAATATTGTAAATTACGCTTTTACCGAGTCGCAGGACGGCTCCATCGGGTAGATGCCAGTGTGGTGAATTTTGGGCAAAGGTGTTGGGTATAAATGTAAGCATCGTAAACAAAACGACTAAAATTAAAAATAATTTGGATTTCATTATAGTGTTCTCCTTTTAAAGACAAGACAGATAAAGACAGGACAGACGCATTTTCCCTTTAAGGTCCTCTTCCCCACTTTCGGGGGGTTAAAAGGGGACTTTTTAGGAAAATGTGACTGTTCCAGCTCACGTCGCGTCAGTCCTGAAAGATATGAATATAGTGTAAAAGGTTATTTCTTGTCTTATGTCTTTACAGTTTTCACTGGAGCAAATTTGAGACTCAGCCTCCACCTATGCCGTGTCATTGTAGACACAGGGATAGACTGGCGGACTACTGTGAAGAAGTAGCAACCGTATTCCCAAACGCATCTGCTACAAGATTCAAGTCCGTCTCATTCACTTTACCATCCGCGTTAACATCTTCAGGAATGGCTCTTATAAGACTTGAACCCAATTCTGATACGACCCGGATAAGGTCCAAAATATTGACAACTCCGTCCGCATTCACATCTTCTCGAAGACTGGTAAAACACACGGATCCCGTAGTCGTCATTGCGTTAGCAACCCTCACTAAATCAAGTATATTAACAGCGTCGTCACCGTTAACATTGGCAATATGCGGGACACTTGTGCCGAAGTTTAACGCAATAATGACTAAGTCTGAAGCATTAACAACACCGTCCGCATTCACATCTTCCACTTGGCGTGCACGTATTCCCACCCCCTCCACATAGATTCTATCAACATAATAGGCGTTGTAATCTGCTATCCGTGGCCAGAAGTAACCATCAAATACTAAATTATAGTCACCATTATGATGACTCGCAAATACATTTTCATGGTGAACCACATCATCAGGTAGGTTCCACATGTAGCAGTTGAGATCATCCAAGCATGGACAGTGCCCGAGATTAACAGCGTGCCCGATCTCATGGGCAATGACAGCATTTATATAATCTGTTCTTATAGTATTTAAATCATCGTCTTTATAATAATACGATAACCGTTCGGTGTAGATGGTCCCCAATGAGTTTACTGATGGAGGTCCCACATACATACTTCCCAGACGATTATCTATAACATTATCATCTTCAACATTATCATCTTCGTCCAGTTCCACTTCGGCTGTATCCTGCTGAAGTCTAATGGCGTAAACGCTTGGAGATGGCCCACCGCTTCCACCTGCGATTTCATAAGGAAAGACGTATCCATCAACCATATTCACCCACGGTGCTTCGTGAATAGTCATTGGTAAAGCGTACGCACCGCTGATGCTATATGCCATAGCGAGATCAGGACCGATTTTGACGAAGACATCCCATCCATTTGGATCGGTATCTGTCAAACTCTCGTTGACATGGAAACCTCGGTACTCATTGATGACAGTGATATTATCGCCAGTCCTTGTATTGGGGCCCGTATCGTTATCGTCATCGCGCCCATAGTTCATGGTTGCGTCGTTTTGCCAGCAGTCGGCGATTTGATTCCCATTATCATCTTTGGGAATTTTGACAGTGGCGGTGTTGGAGGTATAGCCGGATCCGGATGCAGTCAATGCTAATTCGCCATAAGCGGCAGAGTCGTAACAATTAACAGTAAGGTTTATTGACTTCTTATTCGTTCCGTTGAGCGCGTAGCTAAGCTGACTTTCGCTTCCAGTCCAATTCGTCGTTTCATCAAGTCCTAGATCTGGAGCTATTGTTAACGCGCCGGTTGTAGCATCGAGTTTGTCATTTGGGTCAGATACATTTCCACTCTTACCTGCATACTGAGTCACATTCTGGAGAGTTGCGACAAGTTTACCACTATTGAAATCAGTAGGAACGGTGATCTCTATTGCAAACGTCAGATCGTTACTAATGTCTGGTTCGTTACTAATGTCTGGTCTCCAATTTTGAAGCAAGGTTTCATGGTTTGTCACTGCAATCTCAATGGATGGTGTTTGTTGTGCTACAAGTTTGGTGTTTCCGGGGGTAAAAAGGCATAGGAGGCATAAGATGCCGAGTAAAATATATGTGAATTTCATAATGATTCTCCTTCTTTGATAGTTAAATCAATAACAGTTAAACATTTTCTTTCATTTTGGTGCGGTTAGGAAACCGCACCTACCGTGGTTGGGATTTTTTGTTAGGAACAGTTCGAAACATAGAACTCCTTTTCACTTCCTGTTTTGCGGATTATTGCGGCGAGGGGGTCGTCTTTCTTCAATAAGACGTTCCATCTGTTCCGCAAGTTCAGGGTCTTTTTCCTTAAGCCGTTGCAAGCCTTCTTCGGGACCGTATCGTTCAATCATTTCAAAAGCGCGGACAGTACGTTCTGGTGCAAACAGAGGATCGCCGCCCTTGAGATGTGCAGCAAACTCCTTGGAAAGGAAGTCATCAAAGTCAATAGACTCCTCAGCGTTCATGATACTCTCTGCCCATTTGAGGAATTTCTCAAATTCCTGCTGTGCGGTTGTTTGCTGTCGTTGGAATTCTGTGCGTGCAGCTTCGGCACGTGCAGCTTTTCGACTTTCCTTATCTGTTAGTTGATTTTCCGATGTGTCATGCTCTTCAGGTGGGAGTTCCGGGATCCAAGGGGTTTCTTGATCAACTGGGGCAAACGATTCTTCGTGTGTCATCTCTCCGATATCTATTAGCATTTCATCGAATTCGGGTATCAAGGAAGGTGTGCGCGAAATCGGTTTATATAATGGTTTGCCCATTTCAATCGCGCGTTTACGCAGTTCAGTCAAACCACTGTTCAGTATCGTTTGCTGCTTTCTGTAGTAAAGCCATGCGGTTTTGAGATCTCCGAGTCGCTCGGATGCCAACCCTAACCCTAAATATCCGAGTGTAGCGTCAAGACTGTTCACCTTCTTTAGGTACTGAATCGCCTCTTCTGGATAGTCATAATGCAATCGGTGTCCTAATGCACTAAGGGCACGAAGATTCTCAGGGTCCCTGTTAACGATCTCTCGGTAACCAGCTGCTGCTATAACGTTGTCCGGTTCTGTACTTAGCAGCACCAGTTGTGCATCTGTGTTGTCTGGGTCCCTGGCAAGCACACGTCTCGCGTAAGTTTCTCTGTATTCCTGAGGTGCATTTACTTTATAGAGGTAGTCTATAGCGCGACGGGTTTCCAGCTTATCTAAAATGAGAGGATTATAGATTCCGTGTGTTTCAAGGAAGACTACAGCGTCCTCTGGTAACATATCGCCAACGAGAACCTCATATTCTCTTTCATAGGCTTCCACTGTGATAACGTTTTCGCCACCCACCACCTCATACCGGGTACCTGCGATAATCATTTCCTGATATATCCGGTTGAGACGTGCCTGAAGATGTGTTGGCAGGGGTGCGGGGTGTGGTAAAATGGCACAAGTGATGGGAAGCGGAGGACCACTGTTCTTCAACACAAGGTTTTGGCGGGTATTCGTCTTGGTACGCGCGCGTTTGATTTTTGGCGTTGTGTCGTGAGGTGTATCGTGCCATTCGTCTCCGTGCCAGTGTCCGCCAGGTGCTGCACCGGGTGGAGGTGGTTTTGTGGTGTGGTGGGTGCCATCATCTGCTACTTCTGATGTTGTGCCCTGGGTCAGCCCATTGTAAATAAAGAGTCCGATGTAGAGCAACACAAGTGCGCCAAGTGCACCGAGTAGAAAAGATTTCCAAAAGTCTCTTATAAATGTCATCATATCCGTTCTCCTTTATTTGTTGTATCCATATATGGGATGTATTCTAATAATTTACTGGATGATCAGTGGGATTCTGTCTTGTGTCCATTCACTTGAATACCAAACAAGACAGCAACACTCGCAAAGACAATAGTGATGTTTCTTTAGTTGATGGTAGTTGATTTTCTCTGTAAATAAATTTCTTTATCTAAAAATTGTCAACAATGTAAATCTTAAGTTAGAAATCATGCAACACATAGATAATCTATATAACAATAAGCATATATTAACTGACTGACTGCAAATCTTTGTTTTTGATGGATAACAATGCAACCTAATCATAACCATATAATATCATTAAGTATATTATTGCATAGTTTATAATATAAATCTGACTTTATATGATTATATTATCTTATGCAAAAAAAAATCAAGTTAATTTTGAGAAAAATAGAATATTTTGTGGAATTTAGACAAAAAATCGTGAAATATGCTGAAATTGTTTGGACATGGCAGATAAAATTGGACAAATTTGTGTATTTGATTCTGATTACGCTACTGGTTTAGTTCAGCAATTCCTGCAGTGTTTGTGAACGGTATTCAAATATCTTTTCTATCGTGAGTTTGGACAGTTTTTTTAGGCGTGATGCTTTTCATTTTCATTTTGAATCTCGTGCTAAAACACATTTCGCCCTCTGTGGCTTGGAGTGGGACTGGTAATGATCTATACACATTCCGTCCTTCTGTGACCGCCACTTTGATCTCTGATATATTTTCGTTGAGTTACAGCACTGTCTGAAACTCATAGAAAAAGAATTCTTTTGTCAATATTGGCAGCACCTGCGGTGTGAAAGGTGTAAAAAACATTTACAAACGAAAACACGAAAACTGTCCAAACTACCTTGTTTTTGTCCTATGAATGTGGAAAACCATACCAACTATGAGCGAACACAAACCCATACCCGCATTGAGAAAATAACACCTCAAAAGGTAGCACAGAACTTGTACGGACCTTTTAAAGAAAAAGTAAACAAAAACTACGATTTTTACCGCTTTTTCCGACACCAAAGATGCCTTGAAAATGTTGGTGCCTAGTGCTTAGTCAACATACTATTGTAGGTCGCGATTCGGAGATCGCTCCTACAGAAGTCTTGTGTATTGTGTGTATTGTAGGAGGGAACTCCGATTCCCGACTACTTTTTAGACCCATCAATAAACAGTTGACTAAGCACTAGTAGATAGTCCAGACTAAAAGTTTGTATTTATTTTTTTGTTTCTTAGTATCTTGACAAACAAGAGATTTTCTCTTATAGTATAGCAAAACTTAAGGAGGAACACAACCTTGACTAAGAAATATGTTGTAAAACTCACTGATTCGGAGCGGCAGGAGTTGTTAGATTGTATAAACACAGGTAAAAAAGAGGCGTATAAGATAAGGAATGCTCATATTTTGCTGAAATCAGATGTCAATGGCCCCGGTTGGACTGATGGGAAAATAGCTGAAGCGTATGAGTGCACTGATAGGACAGTCGCGAAAGTGCGTAAGCGTTTTGCTGAAGGTGGTTTTTCTCGTGTCTTATTTCGTGCTAAGCGAGAGCATCCTCCCACACCTCGTAAACTTGATGGTGAAGCTGAAGCCCACTTGATAGCACTGAGTTGTAGCGAACCTCCCGAAGGTGCTGCTAAATGGACTTTACGCCTACTTGCGTCAGAATTGGTAAGACTTGAAATCGTGGAAAACATTTCTCCAGAAACGGTAAGACAGACACTAAAAAAAAACGCTTTGAAGCCACACCTTCAGCAACAATGGGTGATCCCCCCTGAAAAAGATGCTGAGTTTGTAAAGTCGATGGAAGAAGTGCTTGATCTTTACCAGAAACCTTTGGATACAGAAATACCTATTGTGAACATGGACGAACAATCTGTCACGCTTAGGGATGATGTTCGGGATCCGCATCCTGTGAAACCGGGGCAAGTCAAGCGTATAGATAATGAGTATAAACGCAAAGGTACGGCAAATATCTTCCTATTCACAGAAGCATTATCGGGATGGAGGCGTGTGTCTGTTCGGACGCACGGAAAGACAGAGGATTGGGCATGGGCAGAAGAAGTAAAAATACTATTGGATCAGGACTACCCTTTAGCAGAAAGTGTGATTTTAGTTTGTGACAACCTGAATATACACAAACTTTCGTCGCTCAATAAAGTGTTTGGAGATGAGGAAGCAAATAGGTTGCGTAAGCGTTTAGAAATCGTGCATACGCCAGTACATGGGAGTTGGTTGAATATAGCGGAAATAGAACTGAGTGTCCTTACGCGTCAATGTTTGTGTCGGCGTATCCCAGATATAGAGACACTCCGTAGAGAGACACAAGCCTGGCAAAAACGGCGAAATGCAGAGCAAAAGCAGGTAGACTGGCAATTTACAACGGACGATGCGCGCGTACGATTAAAACATCTATACCCGAACAATTAGTCTGGACTATCTACTAGTTATGATGAGGGTTTCAAAGGTAGGGAATCGTGATTTGAGACCATTCGATCCCTTTTGAAATCAGATAGGGACTGGGATTGATACCCTCTCATTGATCAACTGGATCCCGATATGTTTGGACGAAAACAAGGAAACTATAGTAATTTTATATGTTATACCATTTTCATGTGATAATGTCTCATTAGCAGCGAAAATCTGGTAGGAGCGACCTCCCGGTCGCGACCGGGAGGTCGCTCCTACCGAAGAGAGTAACCCCCTGCCAGTAAATAGTAGAATTCCTTAATGAGACAAGATTTATTTGAATTAGTACTATACTATATTTAACATATTGTTTTAGTGTTAGATCAATATTACATCTACCGAAAATATAGGTGTGAATCAAATGAATTTATCACCAATCAACAGGAAACAAAAAACTACAAAATTACTCAAAAATTATATGTCAAAAATGCAGAATTTCAAAATAATCTAAAATGTTACACTTTTCCAAGAGATATTTTTTTGAAATTCACAAAAAAATATCTCTAACCCTTACTACATCTGGGATAACATCCATTTTAAAAAGTTACCAAAAAACGAAAAATGTTTTCATTTGAAAACATTTTAAGAAAATGATCATCCAGAAAAACAGATGAATTATAATTAAAACCCTTCACAAAAATCAATACCTTCGCCATTTTTAAGTGTTTCAATTGAATGAGTATATAGTGTTGATCTACCATTGCTCTGTGATATTGTTAGGATTACATAAATAAAAATAACTTCAGGTTTTCGTTGAAGTATTTTTAATTACAATAGCGTCTAATTTGACAATAGAAATGACTATATCAGCAATCTGTCAGAATGTCTATTATTGGCCAGGGTTATTTAGTTTTCAATATTTTAGATATTATTTTGCTATGTCGTTAATTTTATGGGGTACCATCTTGTCCAGTTCTTTAGTGGTTCACTCGCTAAACATTTATCATGTAGAGAACGGACAGAATAAACCCAAAAGCCCCTTCCCCCCGCTTTCGGGGGGAAGGGGGTGGATTTAGGGAATTTAAAACACAAATACTTAGCGAGTCAACCATTTAGTCCCGTAGGGACGATATGTTTATAGAAAATGTTTTCCACCCTAATTGAGTTCCGTAGGAACGACATAGAAGAATAAACATATCGTCCCTACGGGACTAAAGAGCGATGTTCATGTTTCAATAATCTAAAACTGATGCAGAAAGTTCGTTTAGGAAATCGAACCTTGGTATTAACTTTCAGTAAATCTCAATAACAGAAAACTCTTAAAACTAAATAACCCTGTATTATTGGCGAAGGTATTGAAAAATTAGATATAATAAATACAAACTTTTCTACACAAATTTAGCATTGACATACAAATCTAAATTCCAGCATAAAAAATGAAATACTTGAAATATTAATACCTCTAACCAACTGTTTTCTTGTTGAATTATTTGTGTATTTATGTGAAACTATGATAATTCCATATACATATAGAGGAACAACAGAAAATGAGCAGAAATGCATTGATAATTGATTTTGATAGACTGAAACCTATTGACCGAGGCACTGGTGTACGGACCGTCCCTTTAGCAGGTAAGTGGAACAATTCAACTTCACTCACCAACGGAATTACAATGTTTGAACCCGGTGCAGCAATTGCAAGACACTTCCATAACTGTGATGAATCCGTTACAATCCTTGAGGGGAAAGCACAATGCGAAGTTGACGGTGATGTCTTCACATTGCACACCTACGACACCACTTATGTTCCAACTGGAATTCCACATCGGTTTTG
Source organism: Candidatus Poribacteria bacterium (assembly GCA_963663765.2). Lineage (GTDB taxonomy): Bacteria > Poribacteria > WGA-4E > WGA-4E > WGA-3G > MSPOR6. The sequence goes on from CAXXUA010000013.1 coordinate 51,658, forward strand.
GAATGAAAGTAATGCACCAATGAAGATCTTGTGGACCTATGCGTCCGTTGATGTTACTCGCACTTTTACCGACACAGGTGAAACAGTCGCACATTTATCTGCAGGTGATCAAGCGGTTGTCTCCTAAACTAAAGGATATATTAAAATGTCCATACAAGCATATATTAAGGACAAACAAGAATCCTTGTGCCGTCTACTACAAGAACTTGTCAGAATCCCTACCGTTAATCCACCAGGAGAAAACTATACAGAGATGGTGGAACTTCTTGAGGAAAAGTGCAAGACAATGGGTATGAAAACAAAGGTGGTAAAGGTACCAAAACGACGTGCTGATCAGGTAATTTCAAACAGCAAAACTCATCCCCGATTAAACCTCATTGCAAGGTGGGATGTCGGTGCCAAAAGGACAGTCCATTTCAATGCACATTACGATGTTGTACCTATTGCAGGTGAATGGCGGTTTGGAGACCCGTTCAGTGCCAAAATTGAAGGTGATTGGCTGTATGGACGCGGTGCCGATGACATGAAGGATAGCATCGCTGCACTGCTATTTGCAATCCAAACTATTCAAGAATACAAACTTGAACCTTCCTTTAACATTGAATGCTCGTTTACTTGTGATGAGGAAACAGGAGGACAATTAGGTGCTGGGTATATTGTCGAAAAGGGATTAGTCAAAGCGGACTACGTTGTCAACTGTGAAGGTGGAACAGAAATGAACATCGGCAACGGACACAACGGTGTACTCTGGTTAGAAATTGAAGTCCAGGGGAAAGCAGCACACGCTTCTCAACCAGACAAAGGCGTAAATGCTTTTGAGAAGACTGCTGAACTTGTGTTTGCACTCCAAAGAATTAAAAGAGATTTAAAATCAAATACACGAGCATTTAAATTACGCGATGGGAATGAACGCTTTCCAACTATGAACATCGGCGGAACGTTCCATGGAACCGAAGGAGATAAAGTTAATACGGTCCCCGCACATCTCACGTTCTCAATTGACCGAAGAGTTACCCCTAATGAAAAACTGGAATTAGCAGAACTTGAACTGCGCGAAGCAATTTTAGGTGCTTGTGATTACTATGAAAATCTTAAAGCAGAAATGAAAACTATCCTACGCATTGAGCCTTGTCTCACAAATACAGAGTCCGTGTTAGCAGAAAAATTTGCAGATGCTGTGCGTACTGTACGTTACAACCAACCGAAGTTCAAAAGCACGGCAGGATTCACAGACCTACACTATTTTGTAAATGCAGGTATACCGGGAATAGGCTACGGTCCGCGCGGGGAAGGCGGACATGCAATAAATGAACGAGTCTATATTCCCGATCTGGTACGAACTTGTGCTATATACGCCATTTTTATGACACGCTCGGAATTATAATCAAGGAGTTACATCATTGCCTAACCCAAAACCAGCACCTTTGAACGTTATACCTGAAGACCCAACAGGAGATACTTGGGCATTACCGGAAGACGCAATTGCACGATTTGGAAAAGGCACACATACTCGTCACGCAAATTTGGGTGATGTTGCCCTTTCTCCTGATGGTAGACATTTTGTTGCTAGGACCAACATGGGGTTGTGGTGGTATGATGTGTCGTCCATGTTGCCAATCGCCTTGTGGGAAACGGAACGAGGCTTAATCATGGCGGTTGATTTTTCCCCAAACGGAAAGTGGATTGTTACCGCTAATTGGGATGGCGAAATTAAAATATTAGATGTTGAGAGCGGAGAATGCGTAGCAAAAGTAAAACACTACATGTATTCATCTGTCCACTGTATTGGATTTTCACCAGACAGTAGGTGGATTGCTACGGACAATCAAAACGGTGAGATTGAGGTGTTAGATGTTCAACGAGACATGCACGTCACAAAAATGGAATTAGAACCAGCTGATCCTTTTGGGGAACACGATGAAAAAGACGAACTTAAATTTTCACCTGACGGGCAATATCTTGCTGTAACAGGAATTCCATTGCGCAGTTCACGACATGAAAAGGGAGTATCTGTTGTTGCTTATGAACTTTCGCAAACTATTATCTGGGATCCGAAGACTGGCAAACAAATAGCCAAATTTCCCTGCAGTAAATTTGCATTTTCACCAGACAGTCGTCTGATTGCAGGCGCGAGTTCAGACGGTAGTAGTGATAAGACATATTGTTCACACCATCACTCCATTTCAGTATGGGAGATAGCAACGGGGAAACGCATCGCATGCTTGCAAGGAAACAAACCTTGGATTGATGCTGTTACCTTTTCACCGTGTGGTCAGTTTCTTACGTCATGTGATAGAGGCGGAACATTACGCATGTGGGAACTGGCAACTGGTAAGCTAAATAAGAATTATATATACTCAGAAAATGTTTCAAAGAATTTGATTGTGAAATTATTGCACTGGATGAGTAAAAAGATTGATTCAAAAAACGCTGGATGGATCATGCCTCGGGTTGAACCATTCTATTCGCAGAAAGGCACGTTATACGCTGCCGTTTTACCCCGTAAAACTGATATTATTGAAGTATGGGATGTTGACCGCAATGAAAAACTACGCACTTATGAACGGCAAACGGAAAGCATCGGTGCTGTCTGGTTTTCAGAATGTCCACAATTGGCAATAGTCCACACACTTTCTGATAAAGGAAAGACATCCGTTAAAACGCACACATTTTTGACATTGCGTGAACCTACCTGTTTTCCAGAACCGATAGTATTTTCACCGGATGGAAAGACTTTAGCAAGTACAGGAGTCTGGAATGGTATTATAATATGGGACGTTGAACGCAAGCAAGCACAGAAAGGATTAATGAAAGATGGACATATTTGTTCTTTCACATTTTTAGATAACGGTAGTCTGCTTGCGGCTGACAGATTTAATGAAAATTCACTTAAGATATGGAATTTGGGTAAACAATCCAAGTTAATTGCTCGTTTCTCAATCCGTAGATTAGGAGCTCATGTCGTATTCGCTACAACAGGTGATCGAATTGCAATGCTGCGTATCAAGTCTAACAAAGAACGTAGTGATGAGCAAACACTCTATATTTGGAATTTTCAATCTCGCAAAAAGATTGAAGTGGACACAAGACATAAGGATTACATTCCTTGTATGATGTTTTCTAAGGATGGGAGTCGATTGGTTACAGGTAGTTGGAATGGAATTGCCCAATTATGGGATGTTAATACTGGTGAAGAAATTGCCACAGCAGAAACCGGTCAAACAATTCGGACAATAACCTATTCTCAGTGTGGCAGTATAATTGCTGGTGGAATTGAGGGCGAAATTCGTTTGTGGTGTGCTGAAAGATTGAGCCTCATTCGGACGATACCGCAACCTGGGAACAACCGACAACCGTATGCACTCGCTTTTTCTTCATGTGGTCGGTATCTTGCCTCTGGGAGTTGGTGGGAGCATGGAATGAAAAAAACAACAATCCGTTTATGGAATGTTGAAACCGCCGAAAATATCCATACATTTTGTGGACATAACACAGACGTACAATCCCTTGCATTCTCTCCAAATGGCAAACTTCTGGCAAGTGGCGGATATGATGGTATTATCCTGTTATGGGATTTAATACCTTTTATAGATATGTAAAGAATTTGCTAAGCTTCTATCTGGCGTAATCATGATGCTGTCCAATTTATTATGACTACTTATGTTGTATTCTATCCTCAAAACATGCTATCATCTTTATATCACATTTGTGTACATATCCACTGTAGAGGAAACTTATCACTATGATTGTTAATCGACTTATCGTAAAAAACTGGAGAAATTTTCAGCAAATAAATGTTCCTTTGAGAGAACGAATATTTATCGTAGGTCCAAATGCCTCGGGTAAATCTAATTTGCTGGACATTTTCCGCTTTCTTCGTGATATTGCTAAAGCGGAAGGTGGAGGAATCCAGAAAGCAGTTAAAGATCGCGGTGGTGTTTCCAAAATTCGGTGTTTAGCAGCCCAACGTGACCCCAAAGTTGAGATTGAGATCCACATTGCTGATACACCAGATGCACCCGCAACATGGCGATATAGCATTGGATTCCATCAAGAGAAATATCAAGAAGGTCCCGCTTATCTCACCTATGAACGAGTTTGGCGAGAAGGAGAATTACTGCTAAATAGACCGGATTCGGAGGATAACGAAGACCCAGACCGTCTTATCCAAACAGCCCTTGAACAGAACGCTGCCAATGCAAAGTTCCGGGAAATCGGAAAATTCCTTAGAAATGTTAAATATCTTCATTTAGTACCGCAATTTATCCGCTATTCGGATGTAATTCAAGGCAAGATAATTGAAGATGATCCATTTGGACAAGGATTTCTTCAAAGAGTAGCAAGTACACATCACAGCACCCGTCGATCACGTCTTAAAAGGATTGAACGGACGTTGAAACTTGCTATACCGCAGTTTGAGAAATTGGAATTTGTTCGGGATAAAAACACAGGACACCCACATTTACAAGCACGATATGAACATTGGCATTCAAGTGAAACAACACATCAAGAAGATCAATTCTCTGATGGAATGCTTCGACTTATTGGATTGATGTGGTCCCTTCTTGAAAACGACTCTATAATTCTGTTAGAAGAACCTGAACTTTCATTAAACCTTGGAATTGTTGCACAACTTGCCCCTTTGATATCTAATATGCAAAAGGATAGACGATGTCAAGTGTTAACCAGCACACAAAGTGACACACTCCTTATAGAACCTGGTATTGATGGTTCAGAAGTGATTCTGCTTATGACTACAAAAAACGGAACTGAAGTTAAACCTTCCTCTGATTCTGATACGGTGTGTACACTTCTAAAGAATGGCGTTACAGTAGGTGAAATTGTCATGACAAGATGTCCAAAAGAATCGAGTCTATTAGAATGGCATTAAACAACGTAATTCTTGCAATTGAGGATAGACTCAGTGATGTTGTTGCTACTAAAATTCTTAATCATTTCGGTGGTGAAATTATACAAAAAGCTGGATATAAGGGTAATTCTTACCTTCAACAGAAAGCACAAAGTTTCAATAAAGGAGCTCGCAAAGAATGTAGTATCTTTATGTTGACAGATTTAGACTCTCCTCAAGATTGCCCTCCAGGACTCATTCAATCTTGGATTAGAGGTCCACTTAATCCATATTTCTTGATTCGTGTGGCAGTCATGGAGGTTGAATCTTGGGTGATGGCAGATAGAGTAGGATTTGCTAATTTCCTATCTATACCTATACATCGAATTCCATCACCGACAGTCGACATCCTTAACCCTAAAGAATTTTTGGTATCGTTAGCACGAAAGAGTCAAAAGAAAAGAGTACGTCAAGCATTAGTTCCAGGACCAGGTACAAACCTTTCTGTTGGACCACAATATAACGAGTATTTAAGTGATTTTATACAAGACCATTGGAATTTAGAACGCGCTGCAACCGTATCTCCATCTCTAAAACGCACTATAGACCGACTCACACAAGAAATGGTGACAAATGAACAAGAAATTCCAACGCAACATTGAAGACTTTACATGCAGCAATTGCGGTCATTTCGTAAAAGGAAACGGCTATACCAACCACTGTACAGAATGCCTATGGAGTCAACACGTAGATGTCAATCCAGGTGACCGCGCCGAAACTTGTAAAGGTCTAATGGAACCTATTGGGTTCGGATTAAAACAAAGTAAATACATTCTTATTCATCATTGCACAAATTGTGGTATAATAAAAAAGAATAAAACATCAGAAGATGATAACTTTGATGCAATTCTAAAACTACAAGGAGTATAAGATGGGAACAAAGGGCATAATATCAATCATTTCTATCGTCATTGCTGTTTTCGCTGCCATCGTTCTGAGTGTGCTGCTATATACAACTTCCGAAGAACTCAAGGAAACACAAACAGAATTGTCTTCAACACAAACAACATTACAGACTACTGAAACAGAAAAAACAGCATTAGAAACAAAGTTAACAAAAACTGAGAAGAACCTGAAAGACACACAAACTGAACTTAACCAAACAAAAGAAATCCTGGAAAATGCAAGTGAAGCTACCAAAAAAATTGCTGCTGAGAGAAACAAATTACAACAAGACAAGAGCAGCCTTGAAACCGAAAAAAACAACCTAAGAACAAAATTGAATGAGATTGAAGCGGAATTAAAACGTATACGTGATCAATCACAAAAGTCAATCGCATCTATTCAAGAAAGGTTCAAAGATTCGGTCGGGGCAGTACTGGATGAAGCAGGAAGGCTAACACTTGATGTTAAAGGTAAAATCTTGTTTGAAACAGGGAGTGCAAAACTTAGCAAAGAAGGCAAAGAACTTCTTGACGCAATTGCAGAAGAAGTTCTATTAAATACAGAATACTCAGAATATGATATACGGATTGAAGGACATACAGACAACAACCCAATCGCCGGGGATGAACTACGCAACTGGGACCTATCCACTGACCGATCAATTGCTGCTGTCAAATATCTACAACACAATGCCAAAATTGAACCTGAACGGCTAACTGCAACGGGATATGCATTCTATCAACCTATAGATAAAGCAGATACTGAGGAAGCAAAAGCAAAAAATAGACGGATTGAGATTATCCTCGTTCCACCACAAGATTTCTCATCAGAGCTGCTCAAATCACTTCAAAATGTCATGCAAACAATTGATGCAAACGTGGAGTAAAGAGCATTTTTCAAGTATTGCAGAACTATTCAATTGTCACTTACATCTCTTGTGGGAGGGGTTTTCAACCCCGATTTTTTAGTGCATTTCCGCTCAAATCGGGGTTGAAAACCCCTCCCACAAGAGAAAATGCAAACAATATTTTCTTAAATTGACGCTTATGGTGCGGTTTCCTAACCGCACCTGATTTCAACAGAACAAGATAAATCCTGTTAATTTGGTATTACATCTCTTGTGGGAGGGGTTTGTAACCCCGATAATTTTGGTAGGAACGACCCGGGGAATGCCATAAGGCATTCATACCGTTGATTAACCGGTCGCTCCTACCAAAATTATTGTACTGATGTCCGCTTTGACTGACCCGCAAGTTTTGCTGCTTGAAGCGCAAGCCGTTTTGCACTTTCAATCTGACCCATCATCTCAGCATTCGACCACGAGACAGAAGTAAGAAACCGTATTTCTTCAGATTTGTTCACGGTTTCAACCCCAAGAGCAACACGTAAACCACTATCAGCAATATGCTGCAAACCTGCGTTTACACCGTTACCGTCATATTCCATACTCAAGACGATTCTTCCTCTTGTAAATGCAGGATCAAATTCAGTACTTATACCAGCAAAAACACCGACAGGACGATCTTCATACGCAAAACGATGATTACCTATACCAAAATGACCTGAAATCAAGTGGATTCGGGGGAGATTAAATGTCTTGCTAACACACAGGAAAGCTGACTGAGATTGGTAAGTTTCCCAACTGGTATCTAATTTATCACCGAGATTCTCAATACCAATTGCAACATGTGGAATTGCCCCTGATTCTTTTAATAATTGTGCTTTTACATGTGCCAAAGCATAGTTAGTATGCTTACTTTCACGTGGCATTAAATTGGATAATCCGAATTCAACGCGGTCATACATGCCAAAGTTGACACGAAATACAATTGAATCATGGCGTAAACCTGATTCATTCTTAAATGAGGTATACACACCTGCACCAAAAATCCCATGATCTAACACCTTTCCTGATGGTATATCTACAAAACCGGTATCAGTAAATATTTCAGAAGATACAATATCAGAAACCATGAAGGGCAAAAAAAGCAACAAGGTGACAAGCAATAGGTGTCGAAGCATTGCGATTATTCCAAGTAGTGAATACCGTTTGAAGTTCCAACAAACACTTTGTCTGCAAGCTTAACAAATATACCATTCTCAACGACACCAGGAATATTGTTCAATTGCTGCTCAACTAACTCTGGTCTCGGTATACCATCAAAGTGACAATCCAATATATAATTACCGTTAACAGTGATCAATGGATTGACAATACCCCCTCGTATATCTGATTCCACACAAATTTTATTGACTACACGTTGCGTTGCTTCCCAGCCAAACTTAACAATTTCCACTGGGAGCGCAAAAGAAGTACCAACTATACGTGAAACCTTACTTTCATCAACAACAATCAGAATTCGTTCCGATGCATTAGCAATGATCTTTTCTCGAACTAAAGCAGCACCCCCACCTTTAATTAGATTTAAGTGTGGGTCCACTTCATCTGCTCCGTCAATTGTCAAATCTATCGATGAATATACTGAAAGCGATGACAAAGGGATACCTTGTTCTACTGCGATTTTCTCCGTACCATCCGAGGTAGGAATACCAATTATATTCACCCCGTTTTTCACCATCTGTCCAATCTTTAACAACGCATAGTAGACCGTGGAGCCTGTCCCCAATCCTAATATCATGCCATCTTCTATCTCTTCAGTGGCTTTTTCTGCTGCTATTTTTTTCAAGTGTTCTCTGTTCATGCCCAACCTTGACTTTCGCCACCAATACGTTCCTTACTGATCTTCTCATAATAACCGCTCTTTCGATATGCAGCCAACGGATGTGGATCACGACCCATCTCCAAACGAACCTCTTCCAATAGCGGATTCACATCGGTTTCATAAGCACGTTGGATGATGCTTTCTGCTTCTACCAAGTCTTCTGCTTCCTGTGCTTCTGATAACGCTTCCCGATCAACTAACAGTGCCTTCGCATAAGCTTTCTGTAGATTACATACAGACTGTATACTCGCTTCAACCTTCGGTTTCAAATTATGACTCTGGTCTATCATATAGGCTATGTCTGTTTCCGTTTCTGGATCAAGCTCAGCTGCAACAAGTTCTGTATAAATTAGGAAGAGTTCCTGTGGATTGATAGAACCTACCGTCAAGTCATCATCTGCATACTTGCGGCAGTTGAAATGGAAACCACCAAGTTTGCTTTCATCAATCAAGTATGCAACGATAAACTCAATATTTGTGCCTTGCGGATGGTGTCCAAGGTCAACAAGTACCTGTGCTTTTGCTCCAAGTTTCGTTGCCATTAAATAAGCAGTACCCCAATCAGCCAAATCCGTGTGGTAAAATGCTGGTTCAAAGAACTTATACTCAATCAACATGCGTGAGTCTGCTGGAAGTACATCGTAGACCTCACTCAATGCTTCTGTCATCCACTGTTTGCGTTGCCGAAAGTTGGCTTGACCGGGAAAGTTTGTCCCATCAGCAAACCACAAACTTAGCAAATCTGAACCCGTTTTCTTCATTATATCAACACATTCCAACATGTGATCTATAGCAAGTCTCCGCACCTCTGCCCTTGGATTGCACACACTACCAAGTTTATAGACCTGATCCTGAAATACGTTAGGATTAATCGCACCAATTCCGATGCCAACATCTGCAGCATACTGCTTCAACGCACCCCAATCGTCTGTCTTGTCCCAAGGAATGTGTAGCGCTACAGTCGGCGCAACACCAGTAAAACGGTGCACAGTCGCAGCATCCTCTAACCGTTCCGCTGCATTTCTCGCCGCACCTGCTTGTTCAAAAACACCAAAACGTGTACCAGAATTACCATAACCCCAAGATGGTGTCTCAATATGTTGTTGCTTCAGGTGAGTCTTTACTTCATCCGCCTGAATTCCCTGTTTTTCTAAGGTTTCTGCTAACAAATTATACGCAGGATTATTACTCATGTATCTCCTCTCAATCGCTCATGAATTTCTGTGAATTATAACATAGTAACGATCTATTAGTAAAGTGTTTTTCAGATAATGTCTGTGTAAAGTTCTTAAGCATGGTGTTGTCTGATTCACAGTTGTAACGGATTACGCGGATAGAATCTTTGACTAAAGTGATATACTACTCAATAAACATCATATAAGCAATACGATCTATGGTAGATGAATTATCCGCGTTCTCTGTGTAATCCGCGTAATCCGCGATTCTGTCTGTGAAAAACGTACACATCCCACTTGATTTTTAATTTGCGTTATTTCTGTTAACTGTGATATAATATATTTATGATAATATTTTGAATTCTATTGCTACGAAATTCTTCTATTTGAAATATAATTTGACTTGATTACGTATTTAAGTTAGAATAAATTTATCCCATAAGTGTATAAACACGTTTGAGCGATTCACCTGTGTCGTATTTTCGGTGATACTTAGGCGCGCATGATTCCCGATGGTTTGCGGTGATTTCTTCTCTCAAACGACTATTAAAACCTGTACCGAAAGGTAGAGAAAACAATATATTGTAAATGAATTAGTAAGGAGTGTTTTATGAAAAATCAGCTTTTTAAGAGGAAAGTTTTATGTTCCTTTATGGCTGTTGTAATGTTATTTGGTTTGACAGCATTGAGTTACGGTGCAGCTAACGTTTCAGTTGATCCTGCTACGGTTGAATCTCCTGCTGTCGGCGAACAGTTAACAGTGAATATCAATATTGCAGATGGTGAAGGTGTCGGGGGTTTCGAAGCTCAAATTAATTATGACAATACTGCTCTAAAATATGTTTCCGCAGCAAAGGGAGACTATATTCCCGGCGACCCAGCCGCTGGAACTTTCTTTACACTAATACGACCAGGTGATTCACATGTTGTCATTGCAGGAACATCCATTCAAGTAGGAACTGGAGAAGGGGATGGCACACTTGCTACAGTGACATTTGAAGTCGTTGAGGTAAAAGCATCTGCTATTACACTTTCGAAAGTTTCACTCGCTGATGCTGCAGGTCAACAATTAGATGTCACAACTGCAGATGGTGCTGTGACTGTTCCTGCACCTGACCCTGTTTATGGTGTTATGTTAGAAGGTGTAGGTGAGTTGAAAACAGAAACATCTGATCCAGGTGAAGGTGTTACCTATACGCTCAAAGTCACAAACGCTGGCGATACTGATGATGTGATAGATTTAGCTGCATCAAATGCTGATGCTACTTTAAGTGAAACCTCTCTATCACTGGAATCAGGTGCTTCAGCAGAAGTAACATTAACTATTCCCGCTACAGCACTTGCTACACCAGGGGATTATGAAATCAAAGTTACCGCGACTTCACAAGGTGATAGCACAAAAACTGCTGAGGTATCAACAACTACAACTATATCAGAACCCGTTGAACCCGAACCTGACCCTGTTTATGGAGTCATGTTAGCAGGGGTAGGTGATTTGACAGCAGAAGTATCTGATACAAGTGAAGGTGTTACCTATACGATCAATGTCACAAACGCTGGCGATACAGATGATGTGATAGATTTAGCTGCATCAAATGCTGATGCTACTTTAAGTGAGACCTCTGTATCACTGGAATCAGGTGCTTTAGTAGAAGTAACATTAACTATTCCCGCTACAGCACTTGCTACACCAGGAGATCATGAAGTCAAAGTTACTGCGACTTCACAAGGCGATAATACAAAAACTGCTGAAGTCACTACAACTACAACTGTGAGCACTGAACCCGTTGCCCCCGAACCACAAGTGTTCAGTATTACTCTTACCAACCTAACTACCGGCGATCCAGGTGTTGGTGGACAAATCTTCTCACCGCCAATCTTCGCAGCACATCCTGCTGGTGTCAAAATCTATGAAGTCGGTAAAAAAGCTGAACCTTACATGGTTGCACTCGCTGAAGGTGGAGATGTCACAGGACTTGCCGCACTTGCAACCGTTGCCGGCGCAAACAGTGTTATCGCAGACGGAATGGTACATCCAGGTGCATCTGTTACAGTCATGGTTTCTGCTGATGCAATAAATTCAGCTCTCTCTCTCACAACAATGTTAGTATCTACAAACGATGCATTTATCGGTGTTGCAGACTTACCACTCTACGATGAAGCTGGTATGCCAATCACAACAACACTTGATCTAAGATCTTATGATGCAGGTAGTGAACAGAATACGGAACGTGGAACAGATATTCCAGGACCCGTTGGTCTGTCTGCAGAAGAAGACCCTGAAGGTACAAATGCTCGTGTTCCCACTGAAGGTGGCGTTATTACAAATCATCCCGGTATCATGGGTGTCGGTGATGTCGCTGACTCCTTTGCTTGGACAGAACCAACAGCAATGCTGACCATCGCTCCTTATGTGCCAGAACCACCAGTAATACCACCACCACCCCTACCCACTTATGATGTTACCCTTGAACCCGGTTTGAACATGATCTCTGTACCGTTGATGCCAGCAGAACCCTATTCAGCAAAAACACTTTCTGAAATGGTCGGTTCTACTGTTGTTATTAGACTCAACAGTGAAACACAAAGGTTTGAAGGTTATGTCGCAAACGAAGAAAGCCACGGTTTCTATATTGAAGGTGGAAAAGGATATATCGTTAATACTCCCGTTGGTGGAACGGTAACTTTCAGTGGTACTGCTTGGTCTACTGAACCCGCAGATGATGATGGGGAAGCTGCAGCACCAAGTATCACAACAAATGGTGCATGGGCGTTTATCGTCGCAAGCGACATACAAAAAGCAGTAGACGGTTCTACATACACCATGGTCGCTAAAAACCTCCGTACTGGGGTTGTTACATCACAGCAAGTTGTTAACGAAAATGGGCATGTTAATGCTGTCTGGGCTGACCTAACTCGAAAGAGTGTTGTTCAAGCCGGTGATAAAGTTGAAATCGCACTTGTTGATGAAAACGATACAATTGTCTCTGGACCATTCCAGCGCACCGTACAAACCTCAGATATTCACAACGCATATCTAAGCATAAACATGCGTGTTGGCGATGTCCGTCCGAAAGAGACTATGCTCGGACAAAACTTCCCAAATCCGTTCAACCCTGAAACTTGGATTCCTTATCAGTTACATCAAGATGCTAACGTTAAGATTTCCATTTTTGATATATCAGGTAATACAGTCAGAACGCTGAACCTCGGTCAAAAGACTACTGGTTCATACATGACCAATTCAACTGCAGCCTATTGGGATGGCAAAAATGAAACGGGTGAACACGTTGCAAGCGGTGTATATTTCTATGCACTACAAGCATCTAATTTCACTGCAACCCGTCGCATGGTCATTCTCAAGTAGAATACATTACCATTTTACGCAATAAAAAGACACCCCGACTGCCGGTTTTTCGACCGCGAATCAACAATGATTAGCGTCGGCGGTGGGGTGTCTTTTCGCGTATACGGTAAGGAGGTAAAATTTGATTAATCTCAGTAGAATATCCACTCTTTCAATTATACTACTACTCATCTTCGTTGTCAGCAACAATGTTTTCGCCTATTCTTTCAATCCACCCGATGAAAAGACCGGAGCACCAAATCAAAGTGACTGTACCGACTGTCACCTTGGAAATGTCCTAAACAGCGCTGGCGGTTCATTCGTATTGACAGTACCTACAGTCTATGTTCCCGGTGAAGAGTATAGTATTGTCGTAGATTTAATGCGGACAGGCCAAAGTCGTTGGGGTTTTCAGATGACCGCACTAAATGGTAATAATGCAAGGGCAGGTACCTTTACTACCGTTGATGCAAATACACAATTGTCAGTAGCGAACAGCAAGCAATATATTGAGCAGACAACAGCTGGAACTGCTCAAGGAACACGAAACAGAAACCAATGGTCGTTCAAATGGACTGCACCGTCTACTGATGTCGGACCAATTACGTTCTATTCCACAGGAAATGCTGCAAATAACAATAGTGCTTCTTCGGGAGATTATATCTATACGACATCCGCCACTGCAAATGCTGCTGCTTACGGTGTTGCAATAACCGGTGTAGGGGAAATAACCAAAAGCATATCCGATGCCAGTTCGGGAGTGAATTACACATTACGGGTGACAAACAACGGAAATATAACTGATACTTTCAATTTGGAAACTTCAGGTGATGTCACGGGAACACTAAGCCAAACCTCGGTCCAACTCAACGCAGGAGCTTCCGCTAACATAACTTTATCACTGCCCGGATCCGCATTAGCAACTGCAGATAATTACGGAGTAAAGGTGAAAGCAACTTCACGGGGGGATAACTCAAAGACCTCTGAAATTACAACGACGACTACAATCCTTCCTGTCTATGATGTTGCATTAACAGGTGTCGGTAGTTTACAGAAAACGACCAATGCAGAAACCGGCGCAAGTTATACTCTCCGAATTACCAATAATGGAAATACTGAAGACACAATACGATTAACGACTTCAGGGGATGTCAACGCAACAATCAGTTCCAGTTCTGTGACTCTCAAGCAAAATACATCCTCTAACGTCACCCTAAGAGTTTCTGGTGATGCACTTGCAAAAGCAGGTGATTACAAAGTAAAGGTAACTGCAACATCTCAAGGTGATGATACAATAACAGATGAAATCACAACAACTACAACCATTTCTAAAGTTTATGGTTTCACATTTGAGGGTGTAGGTGAGTTAACAACCGAAACATCGGATGCAAGTGAAGGTGTAAGTTTTACACTTAAAATCACGAATACTGGGAACACAGATGATGTTATTACTTTAGCAAAAACAGGCACAAAAGCCACCTTGAGCCAAAATGAAGTATCAATCGCCTATGGTGAATCAACACAAGTGACATTGACTATTTCTGCTGATGATTTAGCAAAAGCAGGTGATTACGAAGTCAAGCTAACTGCAACTTCTAAAGGTGACAATACAATCACTCATGAAGTCACAACTAGTACTAATATTCTACCTGTTTACAGTGTTAAGTTAGATTCAAAAGGACCGTCCGCAAACTCAACGCAGGACAGTGTCGCAGGTGTCACCTACAACCTTACTGTTACAAACACTGGTAACACAGAGGATACGATTATTCTCGGGTCATCAGCTGAGATCAGTATAGGCGGAGCAGTACTCGGTGCGTTCAAAAGAACAGAAGAACAAGCAATACCTACCACACAGTTGGAGATTACTCTCGCAGCAGGAACATCCACAGATGTGTTGTTCATTGCTTCAGGTGACCTGCTAACAAGAACAGGGGAGTATCCAATCACTGTTACTGCAACTTCAAAAGGGGATAACACAAAATCCGCTGAAGTCACTACGACTACAACTATCCTACCAGTTTACAGCGTCACGTTGATATCAAAGAGTCCAAATACAGGTTCAACGCAGGACAGTGTCGCAGGTGTCACCTATAACCTTACTGTTACAAACACAGGAAACACTGAGGATACGATTATTCTCGGGTCATCAGCTGAGATCGGTATAGGTGGAGCAGTACTCGGTGTTTTCAAAAGAACAGAAGAACAAGCAATACCTACCACACAGTTGGAGATTACTCTCGCAGCAGGAACATCCACAGATGTGTTGTTCATTGCTTCAGGTGACCTGCTAACAAGAACAGGGGAGTATCCAATCACTGTTACTGCAACTTCAAAAGGGGATAACACAAAATCCGCTGAAGTCACTACGACTACAACTATCCTACCAGTTTACAGCGTCACGTTGATATCAAAGAGTCCAAATACAGGTTCAACGCAGGACAGTGTCGCAGGTGTCACCTATAACCTTACTGTTACAAACACAGGAAACACTGAGGATACGATTATTCTCGGGTCATCAGCTGAGATCGGTATAGGCGGAGCAGTACTCGGTGCGTTCAAAAGAACAGAAGAACAAGAAATACCTACCGCACAGTTGGAGATTACTCTCGCAGCAGGAACATCCACTGATGTGTTGTTCATTGCTTCAGGTGACCTGCTAACAAGATCAGGGGAGTATCCAATCACTGTTACTGCAACTTCAAAAGGGGATAACACAAAATCCGCTGAAGTCACAACGACTACTACTATCCTACCTGTCTACAACGTCACGTTGAAAACTAATGGTCCAAATATAGGTTCAACACAGGACAGTGTATCAGGTGTCACCTATAACCTTACTGTTACAAATACTGGTAACACAGAGGATACGATTATTCTCGGGTCATCAGCTGAGATCGGTATAGGCGGAGCAGTACTCGGTGCTTTCAAAAGAACAGAAGAACAAGAAATACCTACCGCACAGTTGGAGATAACACTCGCAGCAGGAGCATCCGTTGATGTGTTGTTCATAGCTACAGGTGACCTGCTAACAAGATCAGGGGAGTATCCAATCACAGTTACCGCATCTTCAAAAGGGGATAACACAAAATCCACTGAAGTCACAACGACTACAACTATCCTACCAGTTTACAGCGTCACGTTGATATCAAAGAGTCCAACTACAGGTTCAACGCAGGACAGTGTCACAGGTGTCACCTATAACCTTACTGTTACAAATACTGGTAACACAGAGGATACGATTATTCTCGGGTCATCAGCTGAGATCGGTATAGGCGGAGCAGTACTCGGTGCTTTCAAAAGAACAGAAGAACAAGAAATACCTACCGCACAGTTGGAGATAACACTCGCAGCAGGAGCATCCACAGATGTGTTGTTCATAGCTTCAGGTGACCTGCTAACAAGATCAGGTAAGTATCCAATCACAGTTACTGCAACTTCAAAAGGGGATAACACAAAATCCGCTGAAGTCACAACGACTACTACTATCCTACCAGTTTACAGCGTCACGTTGATATCAAAGAGTCCAACTACAGGTTCAACGAAAGACAGTGTGACAGGTGTCACCTATAACCTTACTGTTACAAACACAGGAAACACTGAGGATACGATTATTCTCGGGTCATCAGCTGAGATCGGTATAGGGGGAGCAGTACTCGGTGCTTTCAAAAGAACAGAAGAACAAGAAATACCTACCGCACAGTTGGAGATAACTCTCGCAGCAGGCGCATCCACTGATGTGTTGTTCATTGCTTCAGGTGACCTGCTAACAAGATCAGGGGAGTATCCAATCACAGTTACCGCGACTTCAAAAGGGGATACAACAAAATCCGATGAAGTCACAACGACTACTATTATCCTACCTGTCTATGGTTTTACGTTGGAAGGGGTAGGTGAGTTATCAACCGAAACAGCGGATGCAACTGAAGATGTCAGTTATACGTTCAAAATCACTAACAATGGAAACACAGAAGATGTATTTACTTTAGCAACATCAGGTACAAAAGCGATCTTGAGCCAAAATGAAATATCAATCGCCTATGGTGAATCCGCAGAAGTGACATTGACTATTTCTGCTGATGATTTAGCAAGAGCAGGTAATTTCGAAGTCAAGATAACTGCAACATCTAAAAGTGACAATACTATCACTCATGAAGTCACAACAACTACAACCGTCCTACCTGTTTACGGTGTCACGTTGAAATCTGAAACTACAACTACAGCTTCAACGCAAGACAGTGTGGCAGGTGTCACCTATAACCTTACTGTTACAAACACAGGAAACACAGAAGATACGATTATTCTCGGGTCATCAGCTGAGGTCGGTATAGGGGGAGCAGTACTCGGTGCTTTCAAAAGAACAGAAGAACAAGAAATACCTACCGCACAGTTGGAGATAACTCTCGCAGCAGGCGCATCCACTGATGTGTTGTTTATTGCTTCAGGTGACCTGCTAACAAGAATAGGAGAGTATCCAATCACAGTTACCGCGACTTCAAAAGGGGATAACACAAAATCCAATGAAGTCACAACGACTACTACTATCCTACCAGTCTACAGCGTCACGTTGATATCAAAGAGTCCAACTACAGGTTCAACGCAAGACAGTGTGACAGGTGTCACCTATAACCTTACTGTTACAAACACAGGAAACACTGAGGATACGATTATTCTCGGGTCATCAGCTGAGGTCGGTATAGGGGGGGCAGTACTCGGTGCTTTCAAAAGAACAGAAGAACAAGAAATACCTACTGCGCAGTTGGAGATAACACTCGCAGCAGGCGCATCTACTGATGTGTTGTTTATTGCTTCAGGTGACCTGCTAACAAGTCTTGGTGAGTATCCAATCACTGTTACTGCAACCTCAAAAGGAGATAGCACAAAGACTGCTGAAGTCCAGACAACGACTATAATTGTTGCCGTCCCTCCTGTCTACGGTGTGGAATTAACAGGAAAAGGTAAACTCACAAGTTCTACAGAAGATGCAGTGGAAGGTATTTCATATACACTCACAGTCACAAACACTGGTAACACGCATGATACGATTGTTCTCGGGTCATCAGCTGAAACAGGAAGTAAAGGGAGTATCCTTGGTACTTTCAAACAAACTGACGATCAAGATACTACTTCAAGCCAGTTGGAGATTGAACTCGCTGAAGATGAATCCAAGGACGTGTTATTTACTATTGCTGGCGATTCATATACAGAATCAGGTGAGTATGAAGTCAACGTTTCCGCAATATCAAAAACCGATAGCACAAAAACCGCAGAAGTCAGTACGACAACGACTATTCTCCCTGTCTTCAATGTCACATTAGTTGGTAAAGGAGATATTACAACTGAAACCACTGAAGTAAGCAATTGGATAAGATATGTATTTACAGTAAAAAATACTGGTAACACTTCTGGTACGGTGGATCTGGTTGCTCAAGCTGAAATCCCAGTTGAAATAAGAGTACATACTGTGACAAATTTAGAAGATGGTAAGGAATTAATTCTTGTGATTGATTATATCGCACCAAGTGTTGATACAGCAAGTAATCAAACTACTACATTTCTTAGACCCGGTGGTACAGCAGAAATTTCAATTTATGTTTTTGCTGAAAGTCTTCAAAAAGCAGGTGAGTATGATGTTAAAGTCATTGCAACACATCAAGGAGATAAGACAAAATCTGCTGAAGTCACAACCAAAACGACTATTACTCCCACCTACGGTGTAAAGTTACAGGGTAAAGACGAACTGATAGGTGAAACAATGGATCCCTTAAAAGGTGTAAGTTATGTGTTGACCGTTACAAACGAAGGTAATGCTGAAGATACTTTCTTACTCGGTTCGTCAGCAGAAGTTGGTATTGAGGGAACCGTTATCGGATTATTCACTGCATCAGATGATCAAGAAATACCCACAAGCCAGATCGAGGTAATGCTTGCACCCGGTGCCTCTAAGGAAGTTACATTCACTGCTAAAGGTGACTTTTTCACAAAACCAGGTGAAAATGAAATCGTTGTAACAGGCACTTCAAAATCTGACGATACGAAAACTGCTGAAATAACGACTACAACAACGATTACTCCTGTCCCTTGGGATCTCAACGCTGATGGTACAGTAAACATCTTGGATCTGGTACTCGTTTCCAATCAGTTTGGTGAATCCGGTGATGGTCTTTCTGGTGATGTGAACATGGATGGCACTGTGAATATCCTTGACCTTGTTCAGGTAGCGTCATATTTCGGCAAATCACATGTTGAAATTGTTCAAGAGAATCAGTAAGTTCAAGATAACGAACAACCGTTAGGCACGCTAATTGGCGTGCCTATCCTTATGGAGAACAATATATATATGGCATCAAAATATCGTGTTGGGATTATTGGCTGTGGTGGCATCGCTAATGCACATGCACGCGGGTATCAAGGTGTTGAAGAAACTGATATTGTCGCACTCGCTGACCCCGTTCAAGCAGCACTATATAAATTCGCTGACAACTACGATGTATCAAAGGATAACTGTTATTTAGATGCGCGCGAGATGTTAGATAACGAAAACTTGGACATCGTCAGTGTTACCACATGGCATAAACTGCATGCACCGATGACTATTGCAGCCTGCGCAAGAGCACCAAAGGCTGTTCTCTGCGAAAAACCTATGGGGGTTAGCCTCGGAGAATGTAATGAGATGTCAATCGCTGCCAACCGAAATAATGTCAAACTTGTTATAGGACATCAACGCCGCTTTAATCCCGCATGGACTGATGCACGCAACCTCATCGCTGACGGCGCTATCGGGGAACCTCGGCAAATTGTTTGCAACGGTGGACAGGGATTATTAAATGACTGCTCACATCTATTCGATATGATGCGCTATCTACTAAATGACCCCGATCCGCAATGGGTTATCGGAAACGTTGAACGCAAAACTGAAAGGTTTGAACGAGATATACAAATTGAAGACCGTAGCGCAGGAATTGTCGGTTTTTCAAACGGATGCATCGGCATGCTGTTACAGGAAATCGGTAGACCGAATTATCAAGGGGGTATCGTCTACGGTACTGATGGAATTGCGGATGTAACAGAACGCCGCGTACGAATATTAAACAACAAAACCGCAGATTGGGAAGAACGTCCATCTGAAGGAATCGACCAACATGTCGCTCAAGCAAGGGAACTGGTTGATTGGCTTGAAGGTGGTCCAGAACACCGAGGTGAAGCAAAACACGGACGCGCAGCTGTTGAAATTATCATGGCTATCTATGAATCAGCACGAATGCACGAAGTCGTACAATTACCACTTCGTACACATGCGAACCCACTGGACTTGATGATTGAAAGCGGTGAATTACCTGTTGTACGACCCGGTAGATACGACATCCGAGCATTCTTGTTACGCGGGGAATCCATGCAACCGGAATAACATACATTCAAATTGAGACTATTATAGCATGCAGATAACGCAAGGACTTAGTGTTGGCATCTCAGCACTCAGACGCAATAAGTTACGTTCCGTCCTTACAACACTCGGTATCATCATAGGTATAGCAGCCGTAGTGGCTGTCGTCTCGGTCGGCGGCGGTGCAGAACACCTCGTCCTAATTGAACTGGAACGCACTGGTGGTGCAGGTATGATCGTTTGCTTCCGACGGTCACATCTCCAAAGAACTGATGGTTCGTATATTGAAAACAAGCATCCTGAATTCATTGAATACGAAGACCTACCATTTATCCTTGCAAAATGTCCTTCACTTAAAACAGCAAGTGCTCAGTCTGGAATGGAAAGACGCGTCTCACACAGACATGTCAATCAGTCCCTTCAGGTACACGGGGTTACCCCTTCATTTCAGGTAGTCAATAACTGGCACATAGATACTGGAAGGTTTTTCACCGAAAGTGACATGGAACTCAGAGACCCTATCTGTATTATCGGTTCAAAAGTAAAGGAAGACTTCTTTGACTGGACAAATCCCATCGGACAAGAAATAAAAATTGCTAATGAACGGTTCACCGTCGTTGGTGTCATGGAAGAAAAAGGCAATCAGATGGCAACAGAAGGATGGGATAATCGGGTCATAATACCCATTACCACTATGCAAATTCGCTTTATGGGAAAACGGAAAGGATGGATTGCCATTTTTGCTCAAGCAGTCAGTTATGAAAAAGTAGAGCAAGCAGTCGCTGAAATAAAGGTAGCATTCAGACAACAGCACGGTGATGAAAAATACTTCGATTTTTTCACCGCCAAACAGGTCATACAACAGGTAGGCAATGTTAGTCAGATCATACAGGTACTCCTCGGAGCAGTTGCAAGTATAGCACTATTCGTCGGTGGTATCGGTATAATGAATATCATGTTAGTCTCTGTAACTGAACGTACTCGCGAAATCGGTTTACGCAAAGCGATCGGTGCAAGACGCATTGACATTTTATTGCAGTTCCTGATTGAAGCGATTGTCCTAAGTATTTGTGGCGGATTAATAGGTATTCTTATTGGTAGTTCTCTGGCTACAGGATCGGGTTGGGTTATATCAAAATTCTTGATTAAAGATGCAAATTGGCCCGCGGTTGTTTCTGTTCAAGCTGCAGTCATAGCATTTTGTGTCTCTGCTTTCATCGGTGTATTCTTTGGAATCTATCCCGCAAACAAAGCCGCCGGACTTACACCAACTGAAGCATTACGACATGAATAAGTAAACCATTCGTATAGATGATGTCTCATTCACTGAAAAGAAAATAACCATCACGAACATTTCACTATCCAGTAAGTCTAAATATCAATAGACATAATTAAGCCATCACCCTGCATATATAGTAAACTTTGAAATTATTAGGGCACTCAATAAATCTATTTTGCAACATAACGGACAACAGAAGTTGTAGCATAAACTATTAGTTTGTGTCATAAGAGCGCAAATTAAAAGTTTACGCTACAACAGTGCACCATTAATTATATGTTTTACTATAAATACTATAGTTTACGAGTTGTGCTAAATGACTTTATGTAAACCATTGTTTTACATAAGCATAACGTTTTGCAGGTGTCCCTCATAGGTTGAAACGATATTCAGTCCTGTAGGGACGAAATGTTTATATATCATACCCAACATATGTGAATTTAGTATAAATATTTAGTTAACTGGCACAAATCAGGATTTTGCTCAATTTACGTTATAGTGGATTTTAGAATTATTTTTACACTTTCAAGTGTAGGAGGGAACTCCGATTCCCGACTATCAAGACGTTCAGTCGCGATTCGGAGATCGAAATCAAGTAATCAACGGTATGAATACCTTATGGTATTCCCCGGGTATGAATGCCTATTGGCATTCCCCGCCTACAGAAAAAGTGTAAACTTAATTGTATATTTCACTATAAGTTACTAATTGGTAAAATTGGTAATTTTTTCTTCGGAAAAACCCCGTCATAGACAAGATTCGTGTACAGAAAAAATTACCAATTGCCTGAAAGTAGCGACTTGTGCTAAATAACTATTTATTAAAAATTACTTCACATAGACAAGAGGATTTAACCGTCCTTCTTTTGCTTGGATGATCTTTAGTCCCGTAGGGACGAAATGTTTATATACCCATAAGCGTCAATTTAAGGATTTTGGCCTCTTGTGGGAGGGGTTTTCAACCCCGAATTTATGCGCTTTTCCACTCAAATCGGGGTTGAAAACCCCTCCTATAAGAGAAATGCTAACACTTTTTTCTTAAATTGACGCCTATGGGACGAAATGTTTATATACCATACCCAATATATGTGAATTTAGTATAAACATTTAGTTAACTGGTACAAGTCGTATAGTTTGCACAGTTTCTATATGTTTCTTGCTGAGCTATCAACGAGGAGTCTATTTTCTACGAGTTCCTTATGAGGGTTATCTCCAAATAAAACCATGCACTCCAGCGGAGTGCTATGTTTATAGAAGCTGTATTCAAGTTTTCTTGCACTCCAGCGGAGTACTGTGTTTATAGAAGCTGTATACAAGTTTTCTTGCACTCCAGCGGAGTGCCATGTTTGAAATCACATACCGCTCCGCTGGAACGGAGATGTCGGTTTATTTTGCCGCTATAAACATATTGCTCCGCTGGAGCAAAGAGGACTTCCGTTTTATCCATTGTATCTTCATAAGACTTATCAACTTTTGTAAAAAAATTGTCCAAACTATAGTATAATTAGAACAGCAGCTTTTTATAATCAGAATCCTTGTTTCAATAGACACACAGTCCTTAAATACAAATCAAGTTGCATTCTACGCTGTTTTTAGGGTATCCTATATAATCTGAATGAACTTAAAAATTGAAACAGTTACTGCAACACAAAACTATGAAGTTAGATACATCCTCCACACGTCACGCATCCGTTAATAATAGTGTAAAAGAACTATTTATCGCACAGTCTGATAGACCTGCAACTTTCAAGGATATTAGTCTAAACCGATTAACAGCATTTCAACGCTCATTATTGGTAGCGGACGGCACCGTCACACGATTCATTGAAGCATATAAACTTTCACCAGTACAGGTTGTGCTTCTATCACAGGCAAGACGCACTCTCCACAACGAACATATTTGGCTGGGTCTACCAACAGGGGGAAGTATTATCGCAAGAGAAGTAGTCCTACAATCCCCTTCCACGGAATTCAAAACACCAAACATACACGCCTATGCTGTGTCTCAAATCGTCTATGGACGTTTACCAAATATTGTCGTAGAAGGAGTAGATGCTGGAATAAACGGGTTGGGTGTTCTCCTACAACACAGCAGATTAGAAACCCTCCGCGACCTGCTCTGGTGGGGTATTGAAAGGGTAAAAGGACTACCCAGTAGTATTGCACATTTAGAAGGTCAACCTTTCCTCTGTAGAACCTATAGAATCATTGCAAATGGCAAACCTCTTATGCTTATCACAGAAAAATTCCCACTTGACGCTTCTTAAACGAATACTTGGTAGGATGGGAACTCGGGTAAGAAACCCCGTCCTACAATAGGTGAAGGACATGTTGCATAAATAGACACCTATGAAGTATAAGTAGAGCGTATCTCATAAATATTAAATGGTTTGATTTTTTCTTTTAATTTCTCATCATCTCTGCTAAATTATATCTATTTTCATGTGATAATGTCTCATTAGCAGCGGAAATCTGGTAGGAGCGACCTCCCGGTCGCGACCGGGAGGTCGCTCCTACCGAAGAGAGTAACCCCCTGCCAGTAAACAGTAGAATTCCTTAATCAATACCTTCGCCATTTTTGAGTGCTTCAGTTGAATGAGTATATAGTGTTGATCTACCATTGCTCTGTGATATTGTTAGGATTATATAAATAAAAATAACTTCAGGTTTTCGTTGAAGTATTTTTTTATCATAGCAGGGTTATTTAGTTTTAAGAGTTTTCTGTTATTGAGATTTACTGAAAGTTAATACCCAGGTTTGGTTTCCTAACCGAACTTTCTGCATCAGTTTTAGATTATTGAAAAATGAATATCGCTCTTTAGTCCCGACAAATGCCATACGCGCATTTGGCGTTGATTTGGTAGGGACGATATGTTTATAGAAAACGAATACCCTCCCCAGTTCTTTAGTCCCGACAAATGCCATACGCGCATTTGGCGTTGATTTGGTAGGGACGATATGTTTATTTTTCTATGTCGTTCCTACGGAACTCAAGAGGGATAGATAACATGTTTATATAAACATATCGTCCCTACGGGACTAAAGACATGGACAAGATGGCAACACATAAAATTAACGACATAGCAAAATATTATCAATAATATTGAAAACTGAATAACCCTGTTATCACATCCTCTAATTTGACAATAGAAATGACTATATCAGCAATCTGACAGAATAATTTATAGGCACAATCTGGCAGAATGTGCTACCACTGCCCGCACAATCTGGAAGAATGTCTATTATTGGCGAAGGTATTGTAGACTTAAGATAATTATCTAAATTACTTGGTGTCTCTTATGCCAGCAAAACAATATAAAGACATTCTTGATCATGATCAACGAGATTATCTCATTGATTTAATTTCTTCTGGTATTGATTCTGCACGAAAACTTACGCGTGTTAGGTTCTTATGGAAAGCCGACGAAGGCGAGTGTGGATCCGCCTATGACGAAAATCAGATAAAAGAAGCTCTTGACGTATCAAAACATACTATTGAGAGAACACGTAAAACTGTACTGCCATCGGAAATTCTGGCCACTCTCTAAAACAAGATTGTGGTATAATAGCAAAACTACTGAAAGGAGTATCCGATGGCGAAACGAAAACGATGAAACTTCACTCCCGAGTTTAAAGCCGAAGTCGTTCTTGAGGCACTTATGGGTGAAAGTTCACAGGCAGAACTGTGTCGGAGACACAGCCTCAGCGATGAACAACTCTCAAAGTGGAAGCGACAACTTCATAAAATGCTACGACCCTCTTTGAACCCTCTGATAAGCGGTCTAATGCTGATGCGGAGCGGATTGCACACCTTGAGCAACTCGTTGGACGGTTGACCGTAGCACTTGACATCCAAAAAAAAGACTCGACTTGGTTGAGTTTACCCCAATGGAGCAGCGGGAAATGGTTCAGGCACTACAGACAGACTATTCGGTTCGGTAGATATGTGATACACTCGGTTTTATCCGAAGCAATCTCTATTATCACCTGAAAAGGGATCCTTCTGAAACGGGTCTGCGAGAGGAAATAGAGGCGTTGTATCTTCAGTATCCGACATACGGTTATAGGCGTATCACAACATTTAAAGGCAGCATTACGTCAAAGTGTTCCAGAAATCCATCATTCTGATCAAGGCGTTCAGTATCTGTCATAAGCCTACGTTTCAATGTTAGAGCAACATAAGGTTGAGGTATCGGTTGCCCGTAGAGGCTGTCCTTGGGAGAATGGATATGCTGAAAGACTTATCCGCACTCTCAAATAAGAAGAAATTCACCTCAACAACTATAAGGAAATCCACGAAGCAATAACCCACATTGGGCATTTTATTACACAAGTGTCCAATCACAAACGTCCTCACTCTGCTTTAG
Source organism: Candidatus Poribacteria bacterium (assembly GCA_963663765.2). Taxonomy (GTDB): domain Bacteria; phylum Poribacteria; class WGA-4E; order WGA-4E; family WGA-3G; genus MSPOR6. Next base: position 77,725 of record CAXXUA010000013.1, read on the forward strand.
GGTATTTGACACCTGTGGAATTTCAACTAAAAAACTTGTCTTAACTATGCTGATTTTTGATCTGAATTACCGTTGGCACTTCATTGTTTACACCTACCTGTTAGTTTAACATAGAGTTTTTTCGTATGTTTTTGATGTGAATATATTGTAAGTGATTTTTGATTGTGTATATAGTTTGTTGTGTGATTGTATATTGGGATTTCCAATTGATATCCATAGATACTGAGTTTGATAATTCGGGGTGAGAAGCTGCTAAAATAAATATGCTTTTTGACAATTGAATGCCTCTGACATCTACTACAAATTCTATTGACAGATACCGAAGATTGCTATAAGATAAACTCATAATTGAATATAGATATTTTTTCAAATACGCATTTCATATTACAAATTTAGAAGGAGCATCACAATGCCCGAACGGGTTAATAAAGCGATTGAATTATTAGAAGCTGAACAGCCAGTTTTCTATACTGGCAGCCACACAGGTGCTGACTTAAACTATGACGCTGGACGCGCTATGGCAAAAACATGGGCAGACTATATCAACATCGGTATGGAACACGGGTGCTTTGACCTATCCGGATTAGACCAATTTATGCGCGGACTAGCAGATGGCGGTCCCACAAATAGTGGACATAAAACTCCCGCTGTCATTGTTGAACTTCCCGTAGACGGCATCAGTTCAGAGACAATTCGTGCAAACGGATGGCAGATGCGGCAGCTGCTTGCGCGTGGCGTGCATGGATTATTGCTCTGCCATGCAGAATCTCCTGAAGCCGTAAAAGCATTCGTTGAAGCATGTCGCTACCCATTCCAGACAATCGGAGTTGGGACGCAATTGGACGTAGGACGACGCGGCTCAGCAGGACAAGGTTCCGCTGCACCCATCTGGGGTATCTCTACTGATAAATATCTGGATGTCGCTGACCCGTGGCCCCTTAATCCGGACGGGGAACTGCTACTCGGACTCAAGTTTGAAAACAAACGCGCTTTAGCAAACGTTGAAATGACTGCAAGGGTGCCAGGAATCGCTTTTGCAGAATGGGGTCCGGGAGATATGAGCATGTCTTTCGGTCATAAACACCAACCAAACCCACGACCACAGGAACTCCAAGATGCACGAGATCGTATCTTCGCAGCATGCAAATCTGCTGGTCTTCGCTTTTTAGAGAGTGCATCACCAGACACAATAGAAGCAAGCATTGATGCTGGTGTCAGAATCTGCGGGTCAGGTGAACAATCAGCTCGTATCGGACGCGCATATACTAAAAGAACAATGCCTGTTTAACCGAACTCAATTGGCACTTCAAGAAAAGAGGTAAACGATGCCATTTACAGAACAAGAAATACTATCCGAATTACGAAAATATGATACCCCATCAATAACAAATGTAGTCGCGACATATCCAAATAACCCACTCTGTCTTGGACTTTACAACCCTTGGACAGAAAACTGGTACACAGATACCACAATCCGATGCATGTATCCAGAGTTGGGTGCAGTTGCGGGGTATGCAGTCACATGCGTCTACGGTATGCCAGATCCTGATTATTCCCGTCTATCCTTTATGGACGTAGTTGATGTGTTGGACGGATCCAAGAAACCAACAATTCTGGCACTTCAACAAAAGTTCCCACCAGAATTGGCAAACAAAGTCGGTTTAGCAGGTGGCAATATGACTGCTGCTATGAAGTCTGTTGGGTGTTTAGGGGCAATATCAAACGGACCCTCGCGCGACATTGATGAAATCCGTCCAATGGATTTCCAATATCTATTGAGCGGAATCTCACCCGGACACGGTGGCATGGCGGTGCATGCTGTCAATGTCCCTGTCTCAATAGCAGGAATGGATGTATCACCCGGAGAAATTATCCACATGGACGAAAACGGAGCATGTAAGTTCCCAGGAGAGAAATTAGAAACTGTATTGACAAACGTGCAAGCATTGTTGAAAGCGGAAGGGAACAGGATTGAGCAACTGTTGTCAGGACCAAAAACAGCTAAACAGGTCCGTGCGATCTTCAGCGGACATTCTTACGCAGAAGATGAGAAGGAATCGTAAACAGCAATCAATACTGATAAATAATAGACATTATAACGGTTTAATTGTACAGGTTTTTGGTACCGAATAAATCTAAATTTTGTAGGTTAGATAGAGAGAAGTATAACCAAAAATCAACAGTATAAATTCCGTTTTGACATTCGCCGGGTCGTTCCTACCAGATCTCCGCTGCTAATGAGACATACTATATGCGACTTGTGTCAGTTAACAGAATGCTGTGTTGGTTTTCAGAAATATGCACATTAGTGCTATTAACATATCGTCTCTACGGGACTAAAGAGTATATCAACATAAGTGAAGTCACCATAATGCGTTCTGCTTATATGAAGAAATATATTTTAATTAGTTAATTAGCACGACTCGTAATATATTGGAAATAGTATTATTTCAAAAACTGTATAGGCCTATCTTGCATGTTTTTCCTTTGACTCCACAGTCATATATGTAATATAATACATTACATATTTAAGCTGTTCACAATTAAGTTTTCTAAATAGGAGTAGTAAATGTGAAAAAAGAACGCTTGACTATAGGACAAATGAAAGATAAATATCCAAATCAGTGGTTGTTTATTATTGATTGTGAAATTAATGAAAATACTACAGAACTTGTGTCAGGTGTAGTTACTGTCAATAGCCCTTCAAGGCACGATGTGGACAAAGCATCAAGTGAATATATAGGCAGTGCAGCTATACATTTTACTGGTGAGATCCCTGAAGGAAGATTGTATTTACTGTAATGACTACAATTAGTCTTAGACGTTTAGCAGACGGTTTAATTATAGTTGAATCCCAAATATATGATGCTAATTGTGACAGTATATTTAGAAAGTTAAATTTAGCATTGGATACTGCTGCATCACTTACCACAATCAGATCAGATGTCTTATGCAGTTTAAACTATGATATATTTAATCCCATAAATACATTAAATATTATTACTGGGAATGGATATATGGATATGGGATGTATAAAACTAAGTATGTTAACGGTATTTGGTTGCAGTTTCAAAAATGTTCGTGTAGGAATTATTGAATTGACCAAAGAAGAATACATAGATGGGGTGTTAGGACAGAATATACTTTCTATGTTTGATTATACCGTCAGAAATTCTAATAATACTATGGAAATTGAACGTATAAAAAACCAAGAAACAACAATTACTCCTTGAATTTAATATCTTTTAATTTGAGTTGCTCTATAATCTTATGGAATGTAAAAATCTATGTAACATTAACTAAGACCTATAGAATTATATTTAAGGTGCTGTAACACCACGTGTTGCAACACCAAAATCTAACACTTATGGAGAACTTTCAATAGATGAAAATAGAAAAACGACTGGAAGAATTGGGTATTGAATTGCCCCCGCCTGCAACACCTGTTGCGAATTACGTTACGACCGTTCAAACAGGAAACCTTGTTTTTACATCTGGGCACGGTCCTGGTACAGGTGAAGGAAAAATCTATAAAAGTCAACTGGGAACGGATGCATCAGTTGAAGAAGGTTACGCATCTGCACGACAGGTTGCACTTGGATTGATCAGCACACTTAAACATGCGTTAGGGGATTTGGATCGGATTAAACGCGTTGTGAAGGTCGTAGGATTTATCAACTCCTCTGCAGATTTCACTGACCAACCGGCTGTACTAAACGGTGCATCGGATCTGTTTGTAGAAGTTTTCGGTGATAAAGGCAAACATGCACGTTCTGCAGTCGGTATGGTGCAATTGCCCGGTGGTATTCCTGTTGAAATTGAAATGATCGTAGAAATTGAAGACTAACCTCTTTAGGAAAGAAGATTATAATGGCAGTTCAAATAGTTCGACCTCGTATTCGCGGGTTTATCTGCACAAACGCCCATCCTGCCGGTTGTCAAGCAAACATTCAAAATCAGATAGCATATATAAGAGAGAATACATCACACAATGCCTCAGGTCTCAACGCGCTTGTTGTCGGTGCGTCAACGGGATATGGACTTGCTTCTCGTATCGCCTTGACGTGGGGATACGGTGCAAATACTTTGGGGCTACTTTACGAACGTCCTGCGGATGCCAGAAGGACAGCATCAGCAGGTTATTACAACACTGTTGCTTTTCATCAATATGCACAGCAAGATGGTTTTCTTGCTGAAAGTATCAACGGTGATGCCTTTTCGGACGAGGTGAAGCAAGGGACAATAACACAACTCAAAGAGAATTTTGGGAAAATAGATTTTCTGGTTTATAGTATCGCTGCACCGCGCCGAACCCATCCACGTAACGGTGAAACGCATAATTCTGTGCTGAAACCGATAGGTGATTCCTACACGGGAAAAACGATTGATCTAAACAACGAATCCGTTGTGCCCGTGACAATTGAACCCGCTGATGACAAAGAAATTGCTGACACAATCGCTGTGATGGGGGGTGAGGACTTAGAAATGTGGGTTGATACTTTAGATGACGCTGAGTTGCTTGCACCAGAGGTTACGGTCGTTGCATATACTTACATCGGTAGTGCGTTAACTTGGGCAATTTACCGTGATGGTACTATCGGGAAGGCGAAAGATGACCTGAAGCAACGAGTTGATGCACTTGATGAAAAACTTGCAAATCTGTTTGGTGGTAATGCATATATATCAGTGAATAAGGCTGTCGTCACACAAGCCTCTGCGGCAATCCCTGTTGTACCTCTCTACATCAGTATTCTCTACGATATTATGAATGAAAAGGGGATTAATGAGGCACCAATCGGACAGATGCAGCGATTATTTTCGGAACATCTTGGTCCTGGGTTACAACCCCTGCTTGATAGTGACCGTTACATTCGACTTGATGATAGAGAATTAGGACAAGATGTGACAGATGCGGTTACTGAACGATGGGAAAAAATTGATACCGACAATTTTCATGACCTTTCTGATTATGTTGGTTACAGAAGACGTTTCCGAAATCTCTTCGGATTTGAAGTTGAAGACGTTGCCTATGATGAAGCAGTGGAAACAGAATTAACATTTTAAGGAGAAACTTATGTCACAACCTTTTGTAACAGTTTGGAACGAATTTAGACACGAAAAATCCAACGAAAGGATTCGCGCTCTTTACCCCGAAGGTATTCACGCCACGATTGCCGATGGATTAAGCGAACATGGTATTGAAACGTTAACAGCAACGTTAGATGAGCCAGAACACGGTTTAACTGACAAAGTACTGGATAAGACAGACGTGTTGATCTGGTGGGGACATGCTGCACACGGTGCTGTTGAAGATGCAATTGCTAATAAAGTCAAAAACCGCGTGCTGCAAGGCATGGGACTGATTGTGTTGCATTCTGGACACTATTCAAAACCTTTCACGCGTCTGATGGGAACATCATGTAGTCTTAAATGGCGAGAAGCAGCAGAAAAGGAACGTATCTGGGTGATTGAACACGGACACCCCATCGTTGAAGGTCTTGATGAATACTTTGAGATTGAAAAGACCGAAATGTATGGCGAACCCTTTGACATTCCAGAACCGGACACACTTATTTTCATTAGTTGGTTCCCTGGTGGTGAAGTATTCCGTAGTGGCTGTTGTTACTATCGGGGTAGAGGTAAGATTTTCTATTTTCGTCCCGGACATGAAACATATCCAATCTATTACGATAAGAATGTGCGTCAGGTGATTGCGAATGCGGCGCGATGGGCTGCACCTGGAGATACTCCCAAACCTGTATTTGGACATTCACAACCATTAGAACCACTTAGTTAACAGCAGATAGTAACTTATGACTTATGCAAGCACTTTGAGACAGTTTAAAGTCTTGTGTTGTACTGAGATGGTCGCAGTTTACCTTTTTTGCTAAGGAGGTATTACCAAAATGTATATCAAACGTTTGTTCTTTACTGTCATATTTTTATTTTGTTTCTTAGCATTGAGTTTTGCAGAAGATGACCGTCAGATAGTACGTCTCAATAAAGGTAGTGTTAGCGAAGTAGTATATTCACCAGATGGACAAAGTTTAGCGGTTGCTGGTGGTTTAGGCGTTTGGCTTTACCCGACGCAAACTAGTGAAGACCCAGAATTAATTGAACACCCAAATTCTGTAATAAACATATCGTTTAGTTCGGATGGTAAAACCGTTGCCGGTTCAGATGTGCGAGGTTCCGTTCTCGTGTGGGATCTTGAAACAAGAGAACTTCAACAGACATTCAGAACAATAAATCTTATATTAGACGTATCAATCAGTCCAGATGGCCAGTTCGTCGCTATTGCAAGTTCAAATGGACTGATTCGCATGTGGGATATTATGACAGATGAACTTCTCTATACAGTTGAAGCTCATGTAAATAGATATGTCAGTACCTTATCCTTCAGTCCAGATGGACAAATACTCGCAAGTGGTGGAACAGACGCTGTAGTCAACTTGTGGGATGTCAAATCAGGTAACCTCCTTCATACACTTAGAGGAAATCTGAATAGAGTCACTCGTGTGACGTTCAGTCCTAATGGGCAATTACTTGCAACTTGCAGTCTTGACAATGCTATCCTTTTATGGGACGTTCAGACAGGTAAACTCCACAACGCAATCACTGGAAGTGCAGATTGGGGCTTTAGTTTATCGTTCAGTCCAGATGGGGAGATGCTTGCGTCTGGAGGGGTAGATCGTAATGTCCATATATGGGATGTTAGAACCGTTAAACACCTTCAGACACTCACAGGCCACCAATATAGTGTCGATGGTTTATCGTTCAGTCCGGATGGGGAGACATTAGCAAGCGTGAGTACTCAGGACAGTGACGTCCAAATATGGAATCTTAGTACAAGTAGCCTCAGATACACACTCTTGGGACATAGCGGTGGTATCTGGAGTTTATCGTTTAGTCCGGATGGTCGTACACTTGCCAATATAAGTCAGGGAACCGTTAGTTTGTTGGAAGTTGGTACTGGTGACATTCAACACACGTTTCTGGGAAATACGGTTTCTTTCAGTCCAGAGGGGCAAACGGTTGCTATCGCAGGATTAAATCCCAATGTTAGTTTGATGAATATTAGTACAGGTAAAATCCAACAAACCCTTGAGTTAGATACTGATCCTTTATATATATCGTTCAACCGTGATGGACAGAAACTTGGTATTCTGGATAGGGATGGTACAATCTATTCATGGGATGTAAAAACGAATGGTCTTCATCATACATTCTCGGAACTTGCTCGTTATATTAGCATCCGTTTTCATGGTCATATCTTGTTCAGTCCAGATTTGCGATTTCTTGCAATAACGCATTATGATAAGCACACCGATTCGTATAGTACCATACATTTGTTGGATGTTGGTACAGGTAAACTTCTTCACACACTCTATGGGCATGGGGATTCGGTCAGGAGTCTATCTTTCAGTGTGGATGGAAAGACGCTTGTAAGTGGAAGTTGGGACTCGACCATCCGATTGTGGGATGTTGAAACCGGTCGTCTTCTGCAGGTACCCATAAGACAAGGTGGACTGATTTACAGTGTATCGCTCAGCCCAGATGGACAAACACTCGCAAGCGGAGGTTTTGACGGTACCATCTATTTGTGGGATGTTGAGTCAGGTAATCTGAAAGACACGCTCACGGGGAATAGTAACAGGGTTACAAATGTGTTGTTCAGTCCAGATGGACAGGTCCTTGCAATCAGCAGAGTGGGTGGCACCATTTTCTTGTGGGATAATATCCCCGCGCCACCTGAACCAGAAAAACACTTAGCAGATGTCAACGCGGACGGTGTTGTCAACATACAAGATTTGAGATTGGTTGCGGCAGACTTCGGTAAGACAGGTGTATACGTTACGGATGTCAATGGTGATGGCACAGTCAACATTCAGGACCTTGTTTTTGTGGTAGCGGCTTTTGATGATTAACGCGTGCGAAGACAATAATCAAATTCCTTGACATCTTCATAAGAAGGAAAAACATGGAAAATAAGAAAACCAAGATTGACCAACTGTTACGGGATGGATTCATCTTAATAGATGGTGCGTTAACCCCAGACGAAACAGAAAATATACGGCAACGGGTGAACTACGCTCGCGAACAGGGTTGGGAAGAAGGTTTGAACGCGGTTGGCAATATGTGGTTTGATTCCTTACTGGATAAGGAACCTGACACCTACGCGCCGCTTGTTGGGCATCCGAGTGTTCGACCCTATCTTGAAGGTTTAATGGGGAAGCAGTGTCAACTTCGTAGCCTGCGCGCGCATATCAATCCAGGTCCCTATTTACAAGAATGGCACATGGATTTTTACGGTTATTGGCACGAAAAACGATACGTTGAAGAACACCCGTTCGCAATGGCTCCAGCTGGTATCAACACTACCTACTATTTTCAAGATAATGCACCAGGTGAAGGACACCTAAAGTTTGTGAAAGATGGACACTTAAACGAACCGCCATATCTGTATCCAATGGATCGTCCCAAATTTGAGACGTGGTGTGAATCCCAAGAACATGTAATTCTGTATCCGAAAGCGGGTGATTGCGTTGTGTTTATCAACCATATCCCACATCAAGGTGCAAAGGAACGGGACGACATGGAACGCAGCAATGTTGTTTGCCATTATCAGGTCACCCCGATGTATGATGGTGTTTGGCATGTTTCGCGTCCACGCGGGTATCAAGGCACATTTCCATTTGCTTAGATGAGAATCATTCTTATTCGACGACTATTGTAACCCTATCCAGAATCAATTTTAATATGTAAAAACTTATGCAAAGCATAAAGATTTTTCTATTGACTGTAATCTCTCTGGCATTGAGTTTTCCAATTAGCAGTACAGCGGACAAATTGGAAGGATTAGTCGTTTATTTTGGATTTGAAGATGGGGAAGGTGATACTGTCACTGATTTGTCTGGTAACAGACAGCACGGGACATTAGAAGGTGACACAGACTGGACAGATGGCAAATTTGGTAAAGGTCTCAAATTCGGCGGTGAGAATGGTATTGTAAGCGTTGTTCATTCACATTACTTTGAGTTTACCGAAGGTATTACCGTTTGTGCTTGGATTCGTCCGACGTTGATTGAAGGTCCCGGTGAATGGCAACTGATAGCAGCGAAAGGTTCTGATATAGACGAGTTTTTTGAAGTGCTCTTACATCCGCAAGGTTTTATATGGATGGGTTGGCGATTTACTACGGGACGGGTTGCACCGAATAAGAGCTCTAACGTTGTGGTTAAAGCAAAATGGCAGCATGTAGCCGTATCGTTTCAGTCAGGAGATTGGTGGAGAGTCTACCTTGATGGCGAAAAACTGATGGATTATCCAGAAGTGGATGCGGAACTATATCCTGTTGAAGCACCACTACTACTGGGAACTGAACAACCTTTCACTTTACAACGTTACTATAATGGTGATATGGATGAGTTCGCTATTTATAATCGTGGACTGTCTCAGAGTGAAATTAGGCAAATTCAAAGAGGTATCAAGAAAACTTTGGCAGTTGAACCGACTGGGAAGCTCTCAACAACATGGGGAATCCTTAAGCAAAAAGGTATTCGCAGTGTGCCAAATTGACAGATATTGTTAGTACATTCATTGATGCAAGACTGCCAATTTGACCTATTATCCAACCAAACTTGTTATTATTAGGTATAAAAGTTGGCATAGATATTGCGTTATATATTTAACATGATTTTCGCACCACTTGAAGGATTTCGGCACGTTGAAGTAACCGACACATGCACAAGTATTGATTTTGATCATATCTGCCGAGATTTAGTTGATGTTTATTTCCTTAATGCTGATAAGATCATTCTTGTTTGCGATAATCTCAATACTCACAAGTCGACTTCGTTGTATAAAGCTTTCCAACCAGATCAAGCCAGGCGAATTGCCGAAAAACTTGAGTTCCACTATACACCTAAACATGGAAGTTGGTTGAATATGGCTGAGATTGAGTTATCAGTGTTATCCAGGGGTTGTCTTTCAAGGCGTATCCCCGGCCAAGAAACTTTAAAGCAGGAGATCCGTTCATGGCAACCCCGTAGAAATGAATAACGAACAAGTATGAATTGGCGATTTAGAACAGATGATGCGCGAATAAAACTCAAACGACTATACCCATCTATTAGCGATTGATTGAACACTAGTGCATATCTCATAAATATATTTTTTTGATTTAACGGGCGGGGAAACCCCGCCCCTACGATGTTATCCAAATAGGACAATCCAATAATTGGATTTATGAGATACGCTCTACATACAATGACTTGTGCCAGTTAACAGATTGTTTTGTTGGTTTTCACATATATTCGCATTAGTGCTATAATCATATCGTCCCTACGGGACTAAGTGGTTTTCTTGCTAAGTATTTGTTATATGTTCCCATTGACGATCTTCTACTTAAACAGATGACGACTGGGTTCTTCAGCATTGAAATTTTATTTTATGCTAAAATTAATTGCCGAAAGAACCACTAAGTGGTTTTCTTGCTAAGTATTTATTATATGCAGGACTTACGCAGTTTTCATGATCCAATCAAGAATTAAGACGAAAACGATGTAATTTTCAGCATTTTTTGGTTTCCGGCGCGCTTACAAAGCACGCCTACCGTTGGGTGCATAAGTTCTGATATGTTTCCATTGACGATCTACTACTTAAACATAAGACTACGGGGTTCTTCAGCATTGGACTTTTATTTCATGCAAAAATTAATTGCCGAAAGAACCACTAAAGAGTATGTCAATATAAGTGAAATCACAATAATACACTTTTCTTATGTGTAGAAATATGTTGCAATCAGTTCTTTAGTACAACTCGTTACATACAAGAACAATGTATTATTGATACTATTGTTTGGACAATTTTATTCATAAGTTGATAAACCTTATCAGGATACAATTGGCATAACGGAAGTCCTCTTTGCTCCAGCGGAACAATATGTTTATAGTAGCATAATGAACCGACATGTCCGTTCCAGCGGAGCGGTATGTGATTTCTAACATAGCACTTCGCTCAAGGGCAAGAAGACTTATATACAATTTTCTATAACATAACACTCTGCTGGAGTGCGTCGTTTTACTTGAGGTTGCCCTTATAAGTAAATTTGTAGAAAATAGACTTCTGGTTGATAACTCTACAAGAAACTGATAGAAAATGTCCAAACTATAGTAAATACAGGACTTACGCACTCAACGGTAGGCGGGGAATGCCTAAAGAAGCATGCGCGTGTGGCATGCTCCATGATTCATACCGTTGATTTGGTGCTTTGTAAGTGCGCTGGAAACCGGAAAAATGCTGAAAATTACACCCATTTTCGTCATAATTCTTCATTAAAACATGAAAACTGCGTAAGTCCTGATATATTAAAGTGAGATCGCGATATAAGTAATTTGGGAGAATAGTTGCAGTTAGGAAACCGCATCCGCCGAATACCACACGGGGAATGCCTAAATGGCATTGGTCCCGTCTAAAAATATGAGGACAATTATGAAATTCAAATGTTTGTTTGTTATGATAATTGCGCTCTGGACTTTTTTGCTTCCTTGTTTTGCCCAGAAAGATACACCGGAAAAATATATAGTAAAACTGGTCTATTTTGTTGCAAAAGACCGAAAACCTCAAAAGGAAATAGATACTAAGATCAAAAAAATACTGAAGCGTGCGCAGAAGTTTTACGGCGACGAGATGGAAAAGTATAGGTATAATAGAAAAACCTTTAGACTGGAAACTGATACAAACGGAGATATAGTGGTGCACCATGTAACTGGAAAAAAAGATAGCACACAATATCAGAAAAAACCTTATGAAGTGTTTAATGAATGTGCAAGTAGGATTCAAACGCCAAACACGATCTTATTTGTTGTGCTAGACCATGGTAGTCGTAGAGTAGCTGGTTATTATGGCGTGGCTTATGCAGGAGAGCGTATACTGATCCCAGTGTCGGGAGGCTGGGAGGTCGCTGCGCATGAGCTCGGACACGCTTTCGGATTACCACACGCTCTCCGTGATGGTAGACCTAGAATGTCCTACGGAAAATGTGCAGCAGCATGGTTGGATCTCAATCCCTATTTCAATGGCGGTAGAATTCGTGAGGTTGAAAGAAGGGTAAAGGTTGAGATGCTTCCATCTTCTATAGCATATCCACCAGATAATATGCATCTCTTTTTTAAGATAACGGATCCTGATGGACTCTATCTTGTCCGATTTCGACACGCTAATCGACTTATGCATAGTTGCCAGTCTATATCCGGAGATCAGGCAATCGTCCAATTCAATACCTCAAAAGTAATGGGTAAAGGAGTCAATGTTGCAACCGTTGATCTCAATGGAAATGCAAAGAAGTTAGGTTTGTTTTCATTTGACAATATTAAGCCGAATTTGATAGTAGACATTTCTGGTGAGGTCATAGATGCGCCAGATCAACACTATAACAACATTCGGGGACCATGGCTCTGGATGATCGCGCCAACGAAACAAAATCAAGGTGGAAAGGATTCAACTCATATTGATTCTTTAGTCGTTGTCAGTGCAGATACGGTTAACGAAGGAACTATATCTAAATACGGGGCAAATGAAGGAGACACCGTAGGAGAGTATAAGTGGACACTCGGTGAAATTCCTGCAAATGGAAATATCAACACGATGCTCACAAATATAGGCATGACAGAAAACACCGATCTCGACGATTTTACGTCTTATGCACTCACCACACTTGTATCCAAAACAGATCAACCTAATGTGAAAATGAAAGTTGGGAGTGACGATTCTATCAAAGTTTGGCTTAACGGTGAAGTCGTTTTTAGTAACGCAACAAACCGAGTCTATAGGAAAAACGATGATGTTTTCCCAGTTAACCTGAAAAAAGGTGATAATCTCCTGCTTGTGAAGGTTAGTGAGCGACAAGGCCCCTGGGGCATGCATGTTGGCGTGGCTGCTGAGATATTCCCTGTCTATAGAGTTCCAACGACTACCTCTGTTTATGGTCCTGCCTTAGCAGCGGTATGCAATTTGACACCTGAAATGAGCAATCCAAGCGCAGATATTGAGTATATCCTTACAGTGATAAACACTGGTAATACAAAGGACACAATAAAATTGGCAATATCAGGCAATACCACCTATCTACGTGGTAAGAAGGAACTTGGTGACAATGATGTATCGGTTGATACGACATTGAGTCCAGTATCTGTATCACTTGCTCCCGGTGCTTCTTCAAAAGTGACATTGGTGGTTCCGGGGTTTGTGCGTGCTACTGCTGGCGATTATGAGATCAAAGTCACAGCCACTTCAGAAAGCGACATCACAAAAACCGCTCAAGTCACAACCACCGCCACCATTATACCTGTTCACGGTGTCGCTTTAGCAGGTGTGGATGACTTGACTGCTAAGACCATTGATGTGAATGCAGATGTTAAGTACGCCCTTACAGTGACAAACACTGGCAATACAAAAGACACAATAAAATTGGCAACATCAGGTGAGGTAGCCTCAACACTAAATCAGAAATCTGTATCACTTGTTCCCGGTGCTTCTTCAAAAGTGATATTGATGATTCCAGGCACAGCTCTCGTTACTGCTGGCAATTATGCGGTTAATGTCATAGCCACTTCAGAAAGTGATGATACGAAGACAGATCAAATCAGAACCATCACCAATGTTCACTCAGATACTGTCCCTGATGCAGAAGATATTGTGGACCCTCCAGTGATGCCGATTTATAAAGTCTATAATAGCATTCGTGGTCCGTGGCTTTGGATGATCGCTCCAACTGTACAAAATCAAGGGGGAAAGAATTCTACGCATATTGATTCCTTAGCCGTTGTCAGTGGTAATACAGTTAATGAAAAAACAGTATCTAAGTATGGGGCTACTAAGGGGGACACCGTCGGCGATTATACGTGGACGCTCGGTGAAATTCCTGCAAATGGAAATATCAACACGATGCTCGTGAATATAGGTATGACAGAAAACACCGATCTCGACGATTTTACGTCTTATGCGCTTACTACACTTGTGTCCAAAACGGATCAACCTAATGTGAAAATGAGAGTTGGAAGTGACGATTCTATAAAAGTTTGGCTTAACGGTGAAGTCGTTTGGAGTCACTCAACAAACCGAGTCTATCGGAAAAACAATGATGTTTTCACAGTTAACTTGAATAAAGGTGATAATCTCCTGATTGTGAAGGTTAGTGAGCGGCAAGGTCCCTGGGGCATGCATGTTAGAGTAAATGCTGAGGTATTCACTGTCTATAGAGTTCCAACAACTACTCCTGTTTTTGGTGCTACTTTAGAAGGTGTGAGCAATTTAAAAACTGAGGCGACGGATGTAAGGACAGGTATCAAGTATATTTTTAAAGTCACAAATACCGGCAATACAAAAGATACGATAAAATTAGCAACATCGGGCAATATAAATGCGACGTTAAGTCAACCCTCAGTATGGCTTGCGCCTGGTGTTTCTGCAAAAGTGACGTTGACGATTCCGGCTACTGCACTTGCATCTGTCGGCGATTATAAGGTTAAAGTTATAGCCACTTCGGAAAGTGATAGCGCGAAAACAGACCAAATTACAACCCAAACCACTATTAGACCTTGACTTCCACAGAGGATAGTAACACGAAAACCTTATCAGGACTGATGCACACAATTGTAGACGTGCTTTGTAAACGCGCTGGAAACCAATAAAAATGCTGATAATTATATCATTTTCATCATAATTCTTGATTAAATCAAGAAAACTGCGTAAGTCCTGATATATAAGTTAATATAGGTTGGCATAGATATTGCACTTTTATTATTAACAAGATTTTACATATTAACAATTTTATTACGATTTGGAGAATAAAATGAGTAAAGTAATTGGAATTGATTTAGGAACAACTAACTCGTGTGTCGCAGTATTAGAGAGTGGCGATGCGAAGGTGATTGAAAACGCGGAGGGTAATCGAACCACACCCTCAATCGTCGGTTTCACTAAAGAAGGAGAACGTCCTGTCGGACAAGTCGCAAAAAGACAAGCTATCACAAATCCTGAAAACACAATTTTTTCAATAAAAAGGTTCATGGGGAGAAAATTCAGTGAAATCGGTGATGAATCTTCCCGTGTACCTTATGAATTAAAAGGCGACAAAGATGGAGACGTTTGCGTAAATATAGACGGCAAAGAATACTCTCCGCCAGAAATCTCAGCAATGGTTTTGCGGAAGATGAAAGAAACCGCGGAGGCGTATCTCGGTGAAGAGGTTACACAAGCAGTAATCACTGTGCCTGCTTATTTCAACGATTCGCAACGGCAAGCGACTGCAGATTCGGGGAAGATTGCAGGCTTAGAAGTATTGCGGATCATCAACGAACCGACTGCTGCTTCACTCGCTTACGGGTTGCAAAATGAAGGTGATAAGAAGATCGCTGTTTACGATCTTGGTGGTGGAACATTTGACATCTCTATTCTTGAAATCGGTGATGGTGTTTTTGAAGTTAAAAGCACAAATGGAGATACACACCTCGGTGGTGATGATTTTGACCAAGAGATTATTGATTGGATGGCACAGGAATTTCTGAGTAGTCAAGGGATTGATCTGCGAAATGACCAGATGGCACTGCAACGGTTGAAAGAGGCAGCAGAAACAGCAAAATGCGAACTTTCCAGCACTCTACAAACGGATATTAACTTGCCATTTATCACGGTGGATGCGAGTGGTCCCAAGCACCTTAACTTGACTCTTACGCGAGCAAAACTGGAACAGATAACAGACGATTTGGTAGAACGTTCGCTTGCACCTTGTAGACAGGCATTATCGGATGCAGAGATGCAGCCCAACGAGATCGACGAAGTGATACTTGTCGGTGGACAAACACGGATGCCAAAAGTGCAGGAGGCGGTGCAACAGCTCTTTGGAAAAGAACCTCACAAGGGTGTCAATCCCGATGAGGTTGTTGCGGTCGGTGCAGCAATCCAAGGTGGTGTGCTTGCTGGTGATGAGGAAGTCAAGGACATTTTATTGCTTGATGTAACTCCGCTTTCACTTGGTATTGAGACACTCGGTGGAATGTTTACTCGATTGATAGAAAAGAATACCACTATCCCAACAAAGAAGTCAGAGAAGTTCACTACTGCAGAAGATAGTCAGACTGCTGTTGATGTGCATGTGCTTCAAGGGGAACGGGAACAAGCAGTATACAACAAAACGATTGGTCGGTTCCGATTGGGTGACATTCCACCTGCTCCCAGAGGTGTCCCACAAATTGAGGTAACGTTTGATATTGATGCAAATGGTATTCTCAATGTATCTGCTAAGGACACAGCAACGGGGAAGGAACAGAAGATCACGATTACTGCGTCTTCCGGTCTCAGCGATGCCGAAATCGAACAGATGGTGAAAGATGCGGAGGCACATGCTGAAGAAGATAAGCAAAAGCGGGAAGAAGTTGAAACACGCAATCGCGCCGATTCTTTAGTCTATGAAACCGAGAAAAATCTGAAGGAATTCGGGGACAAGGTGGAAGATGCGACTAAGGAGAAGGTCAATGCGGGTGTGGAACGCGTGAAACAAGCACTTGAAGCGAATAACAATGCTGAGATTAAGGCTGCGACAGATGACTTGATGCAGATTTGGCATGAGGCATCAGCGCAAATGTATCAGCAGACTGCGGAAGCTGAACAGGATGCTACCCAACAAGATGCTCCATCTGAAAATGCTGCTGAAGGCGAAGTCGTTGACGCTGAATACGAAGTCGTTGACGAGGATGAGAATAAGGACGAGAAGTAGGTAGCCCATTATTAACTGCATACTTATATCTAAGAGGCGTTATTGAAGTCTTATAGTGAGTTTACCTTAGAATTGGTAGTTACGACATTTTAACTTGAAACGATTGACACCGTCGGTCTGTTTTCTGACGTAGAGACGGTGTCTCCAAGTGCATATCTCACAACAGGGTTGGAGAGAAAGGCATCATTAGCTACCGTTATCGGCACAGAGAAAGCACGATCGGAACTGATTGTCGCTGATATACTGGTTGAACTCCGCGAGTATTGTGAAAAGCGTATCAGTTTCTTCTCTGGAATTGACTTTAACGTTGATGTAGAATCTGGTTTAACTGGTGTATGTAATTTTTTAGTAAGCCTATCACCAAACCAATTTTACTTGGAAGCACCTGTCCTTATACTTGTTGAAGCAAAAAACCTTGACTTGAAACTTGGGCTTGGGCAGTGTATCGCGGAGATGATCGCTGCCCAACGTTTTAACGCAGAAATAGGAAATGATATCCTTTGCGTAAATGGTGCCAGTACCACAGGAGTTGAGTGGGGTTGTTCCTGAAGTTGCACGGAAAGTGCTTGCAACTTGATATGTCAACCTATACGATTGAGCGATGTGACAGGATCCTCGGAATCCTCTCCAGCATGGTAGCACAAAAGGTGTGAAATAACGTTCAACATCATAGAAATAATGTTTTTGTTCACAAACCTACAACGCACAAATAATTACAAAGGAGAATAAAAATGGTTACTAAACATGATAAAACCGCCCAAAGTATTGCTGACAAGAAAGGTGCCGATTATAATAAGGGACCAGGTCCAGATATTAAGACATCCCGTCAAACCATTGAAGTGGAAACGCCTAACACCATTGGAGATGCTGGTCGTCAACTTCGGGGACATAAAGGTCCCGTCTATGTCGCAGTAACAGATGATAAGGCTATTCCAAAGGCTTTGGATCGTTACGAAGACACAACGATTGGCGTTATGGATTCTTCAGGCAAGATCCGAAAACGTTCTACACGTAAAAGTTAGTCGTAATTTGATTATATGGGGTTGCATGCAAATGTAGTTTTGATTATGAATGAAGCCGATACGCGTATCAAAAATATAGATCCTTTGCTAAGAGAAGCTGATTGGAGTGATTCAAACAACCCGGATGTACCATCTTTTAAACGGGAACACTATTTCACCGATGGAAAAATAAAAGGTGAAGGAATACGCGGAAAAGCAAGACGTGCCGATTATCTCCTCTACTACCGGCAACCCCATTTTCCTATTGCTGTTGTTGAGGCAAAAGCAGACTATAAACGTCCATCTGATGGTCTCCAACAGGCAAAAACCTATGCACAAATGTTAGGGCTTAAATTTGCGTACTCTACAAATGGTGAACTTTTCGTAGAGCATGATTTTATTTTAGGTGTAGAAACTAAATTCTACAAAATACCCTCACCGTTGGAACTTTGGGAACGTCTGAAAAAGCATGAAGGTTTTTCTTCACAAGAAGAAAATCTTATCCTTTCACCTTTTGACCTTACTGTCGGTAAAACTCCCCGATATTACCAACAAATTGCGATTAATAATGTTATCTCAGCCATAGTAAAAGATCAGAAACGAATTCTTTTGACAATGGCAACTGGAACAGGAAAAACCACTACCGCTTTCCAAATTTGTTGGAAACTTTGGCAGCAGCGTTGGAATCTCAAGGGGAACCCGCGTCATCCGAAAATTCTCTACCTATCTGATAGAAAAATCCTCGTTGACGATCCAATGAATAAAGATTTTGCCGCTTTTGGAGAGGCACGACATCGGTTGGAACATGGTAAAGTTGTCAAAAGCCGAGGTATCTATTTCGCGCTTTATCAGTCTATCGGTCCCAGAGAGAATAATCCTGGCATCTATCGCGAATACGAAAAAGATTTCTTTGACCTCATTATTGTAGACGAATGCCACCGCGGCTCTGCTCAAGAGGATAGTTTGTGGCGGTCAGTGCTGGAATACTTTGAACCTGCGGTGCAACTTGGCATGACTGCAACACCTCTTCATGAGGAAACCCGAAACACCTATCAATATTTTGGCAATCCTGTCTATACCTACACACTTAAACAGGGTATTGAAGATGGGTTTCTTGCACCTTATCGTGTTCGGCACGTTAAAACTACGGCAGACGCAGAAGGTTGGCAACCTACCCCTGGACAGACTGATCGACATGGTGAAAGAATACCTGAGAGGGAGTACAACACTGAAGACTTTGAAAATACACTTGCTTTAAGACCGCGTACGGAAGCGATTGCAAAACATTTGACAGGTCTATTGGAATCTGATCCTTATGCCAAAACTATTGTCTTCTGCGTTGACCAAAAGCATGCAGACACTATGCGGGAAATCCTCTCTAATCTAAACGCTGAGCATGTCCAAAGATACCCCGACTATGTAAGTCGTATCACTGCAGATGAAGGTGATTTTGGACGTGAACGTCTTAGTCGATTTCAAGATATTGAGAATGATTCTGTTATCATTGTAACTACTTCTAAACTCCTCACTACTGGTGTTGATGCACCAACAGTGAAAAATATCGCTATTGCACGAGGTGTTGGTTCAATGGTTGAATTTAAGCAGATGATTGGGAGAGGTTCTCGTGTCTGTGAGGAATACAAAAAATTTACTTTTAATATAATTGATTATACAGGAGCTTCGTTTAAACATTTTGCAGACCCTGATTTTGATGGCGAACCAATAGACGAAGATGATGATTTTATAGAAAGCGACGATAAAAAGAGTAATCGTAAAGGAAATGGCACTTCTGTTCAACCGTCAGAAGGGCAAAAGTTCTATGTTGATGAAGGCACTGTGACAATTGCTGAGGAAGGGGTTTTAATCCTGAATCCTGACGGAAGTCAACAACATAAAACTTACGTGGAATATGTTAGTGGAAAAATCTATACGCTGTACGAATCAGAATCAAAACTGCGTGAAAAATGGATTGACCAACATTCTCAGCGTGAAATTATTGAGGAATTGGAACAATTCGGTATTGAAAGAGAACAGTTAGTGAAAGAATTACAACTTCCAGATGGTGACACCTTTGATTCAATCGATTTGTTTTGCTATGTCGCTTTCGGAGCCGATCTCCAAACAAGAGAGCAACGCGCGCAACGAGTACGAAGAGATACTGAATTTTTTAAACAGTATAATGTTTTTGGACAGTATATACTGTATACGCTACTTGATAAATATAGTCAACACGGACCCGACGAACTGAAAATCCCTGGTGCATTAAATATGCCTCCTATTTCTGATCATGGTAATGTTGCTGAAATTGCCAAGTCTTTCGGAAATGAAAGCCAACTCCGAAAAGCGGTCGAAAAACTTCAGAAGTTGATTTATGAGGCATAATATGTACAAAAAAAGGAAATAATATGACACAAAACCCAAAACAGTTGCAGCTTTTAGAGAAATTAGAAAACTCACAAACAACGGCTCAGGAGTTAAAAACCCTTATCAAGTCTGCCCGTGATATTATGCGAAAGGACAAAGGATTAAGTGGTGAGTTAGACCGCATTCCGATGCTAACTTGGATTATGTTCCTTAAATTCCTTGATGACATGGAACATATCAGAGAATCAGAAGCTGAACTTGCAGGCAAAGATTTTCACCCACTTGTTGAAGAACCTTACCGTTGGCGAGATTGGGCAGCAGATGAAGGCGGCATCACGGGGGACGATCTGATAAACTTTATCAACCTTGAAGAGGCTAATCTACCAGATAACACTAAAGGACAAGGACTTTTCCACTATTTGCGTAACCTTCGATCTGCAGATGGTAAGGGCAGAGAAGATGTCATTGCAACTGTTTTTAGAGGTATCATTAATAGGATACAATCCGGTTACCTACTCAGAGATGTTGTTAACAAAGTCAACAGTATACATTTTGATGCATCTGAGGAAATGCACACGCTGAGCCGATTTTATGAGACAATGCTTAAAGAAATGCGTGATGCCGCGGGTGACTCTGGCGAATTTTATACGCCTCGTCCCGTTGTCAAATTTATCGTTGCTGTAACCAATCTTCAACTCGGTGAAACTGTGCTTGATCCTGCTTGCGGTACTGGAGGCTTTCTCGTTGAGGCATTTACCCACCTTGAAAAACAGTGTCCAACCATTGCTACTCGGCAAACGCTCCAAGAATCGACTATTTATGGGATAGAAGCTAAACCGATGTCTTATCTTCTCGGTCAGATGAATCTACTTTTGCATGGATTGGAAAATCCACAGATTAACTTTGGCAACTCTCTGACTGTCAAGAGGTACAACGAAATTGGTGACAGTGACCGATACGATGTTATTCTCACCAATCCGCCCTTTGGCGGTGAAGAAGAGGTCAGCGTTAAAAACTATTTCCCAACCAACATGCAAACCGCAGAAACCGCGTTGCTATTTCTTCAGATCATCATGCGAAGACTCAAACGTCCCGAACGCAATAAGGGGAAACCGGGACGTGCCGCTGTTGTCGTGCCAAACGGAACGCTTTTTGAGGATGGAGTCTGTGCCCGTATCAAGGAAGAGCTCCTTACGAATTTCAATCTTCACACGATTGTTAGATTGCCAAAAGGGGTTTTCGCGCCATATACTGGCATACCAACTAATTTGCTCTTTTTTAACCGTTCCCATCCGACTAAGGAAATATGGTTTTATGAGATTCCGCTTCCGGATGGTTGGAAGAGTTATTCCAAAACAAAACCGATGAAATTTGAAGGGTTTTCGGATTGTATTGAGTGGTTCCATCCAATCGCAGAAAGACAGGAAAATGAATATGCATGGAAGGTTAACGTTAAGGATGTTTTAAAATATGATGAAGAAGGCAAGATCGCCTCCGTGGATTTGGATCTAAAGAATCCTAACAGCGCGGAAACTTTAGATCTTTTGCCTCCCATTGAAATTGTCAAAAGTATTACTCGGAAAGAGCAGAGCATCCTAGAATTGATGGAGGAAATCAGACTGAAATGTGTATCAGTTTACAACGATGCACTAAAACCCAACGAAAGTTGGAATATTAAATATGTTAGTGAATTGTGTGAGAAACCACAGTATGGATACACAGCTTCTGCTACGACTGAACAAATTGGACCGCGTTTTCTACGCATTACAGATATCCAAAATGGTTCGGTTAACTGGGAAACAGTTCCATACTGTGATTGTCCGAAACCTGAAAAATATCTTCTCCAAAAGGACGACATCTTATTTGCTCGAACTGGACCAACAGGTAGAAGTTTCCTTGTAGAAGAGTGTCCGATAGCCGTATTTGCATCATATCTTATTCGCCTTCGTGTTTGTGAGTGGGTCACGCCACAATATCTCTATGCGTTTTTCCAGTCACCATATTATTGGGCACAAGTTTTAGAAAACACCATTGGAAGTGCCCAACCAAACTGTAACGCGACGAAACTTGCAAACCTCAAGGTACCAATTCCTCCACCTGCAGAGCAGCAGAGCATTGTAAACTATTTAGGTGACTTCCAGAAGAAGGTAAACCGTATCAAAATCTTCCAAGCTCAGACAACCCACGAACTTGATGGGATTCTGCCTTCCGTTTTTGATAAAATCTTTCGGCAGGATGAGTAACTTTCCAGTCCCTACCAGTTTTATGGGAAGATATTATTGATTTTTCTCCGTTTGCTTCCTTTCCTGAATTTCTTTTTCTATCTGGGTGTTTTCTTCAAAATTATTACGGATTTGTTCTTTACTCCGATAATCCCCAGGGTACCACGTGTGTACAGGAAAAACCGGCAGTTTCAAATGGTGTGATGTCCAATCATCATAAGGATATTTCGCGAAAAATGAAATGTCAGTAAGTTCGCTATCAAGTGGTTCTAAGCCAAAACTCAATACATAACCTAACGGAGGAAATGCAATCTCACTGGAAGAAAGACTTTTCGGAGAATCTCTCTGATACTGATTTAACATGTCATCAAGCATATCGCGACTTATTTCGTCCGGATTGATCTCAATTGCTGATATTGATGTTCCACCTACATAACGCGCATGGGGACCAAGAGAAAAATACACGAAAATTCGAATGTCCGGACTTAGGTAACGTTCATTTTTGTTAAGAACAAACTTTACCAAATCAGGATGGCTGAATCTAAATTGATCCTTGTTAATGCTAAAAAACATAGTGATAATTTGTTTAATCACTCGCAAAGGATAGATGCGAAATGGATAGTAGAGCGATGGTTGCCCTTTCACATGCTTAAGGATATCAAGACTTTGATGTGCAAAATTAGCGAATGCATCTCCGTACCATGCCCCTGTATCGTTATTACATTTCTCACAGAGCGTATAAGCACCAGCACCCCGTTGAGATATACGCCCTTTTCCATCAAAATAGTAGTCAGGGTCCTTGTTGATAAGTTCAAAGATGTGTTTTCCTGCTACGCGATGGTTGTTAAATGCAGCACGGGGCGGAACATGTTCAAATGATAATTTCGCATGTCTGCCACAGATACGGCAGTTACCGAATACTTTTTTGCGCGCCATGCAAAACCTCTTGACTGATCGGTGAATTAGGTATTCCACACGAGCTCTAATCCACATAGATGACCTTCTACCGTATGCTAATTTAGAGAGCGAGCAATACTCTATGGATTTCGACTGTAGCGAGGGTATCCAGTTCGCAATACTCCTTTAAATGTTTAATCATTTCGCTTTTCTTTCTTTCATTTTTCGTATTGAGCATCAGATTCCAGACAGCCTGGGCTTCTAAACCATCTTGTACATCCATATTTTCATAGCACAACGAAGGCACTAAAACAGGAAGCACATCCTTGAGAGAATTAGAACCGCAAAAATCAGGATGCATATAATGTTTTTGGAATATCACTAACTGATCCCAAAGGCGGTCTATGATTGACTGAAGTATTGAAGCATGATCGGGAAAAGATTGCACTAGATCTTCAAGCAATCTTTTTTCAAAACTTGCGTTGTAAACCACTATAGAACCATTAGTGGAAATGTGATTAAGTAAAGATGCTAACAATTGTTCTCTCGGATCGGACATATCAGTATGTAGGTATTCGTGATGCGTAACCGATCCATCTTGTTGCAGGACGTGACAACTGTACTGAAATAGAAACTGTTGGTACGGTCGTAATCCGTCAAATATCGGAATCGGAGGATTGTCTGTTTCAAAATCAAGAAAGTGAATTGGATATTCTAATTCAGTCAAAAGGCTTTGGATTGCTGGAATATCAATCTCTGGTTGTTCATCTTGAACACTATTTACGTACGTCCGTTGCCTATCGCTCAGTGGATAATCGGCAGGGACATCTTTAAGACCAAATATACCTTTTTTTATGAAGTCGTTCTTTTTATTTCGGTTAAGGCGTGAAATAGTAAAAATGGATTTTTTAGGAACGGACTTCCAACAATACGTTTTCTTAAACGGACAAGTGTAGGGTTTATCACAGTGGTCCCCAATCAAAACCTGTGGTTCATCGTTTCCATTGAGTATGGTTTTGAACTTTTCTACATTGCTGTGAACATCGTCCATCAACTGATTGACCTGATCTGTTACATCCTCAATAGTAAATAGGTTTGACAGATCAGGGTAAACACAATCTTTACTATTTATGAACATTAATTGGGTTTCAGAAATAGATAACCCATGCTCAGTTAAAACGTACTTTTGGATTGCTAGGTCCTGCAAGTGTTCTTCTTTGACACTTGTTGATGCCTTTACTTCAGTGAGCCGCCACGATTTTGAGTCTTTCTGAAGAATGTCGCATTTAACCAAAACATCATTGAAAGTGAATGAAGCTTCAAAAATACATGAATCACCACGTTTTATGGCTTCTTTGGTTTGTTCTACGGAAACCAGAGGGTCTATGGCATTAATAAGCACTCCCTCTGGAAAATAGTCACGAGCTAAAATTCCAACATCTTTACTCTGATCAAATCTTCGCTGTTGTGATATGGAAATTTTTGCAGCTCTGTCTGGATGTTTATCTTCATTCCAGATACGTTTATGACACTGTACACCATACAAATATTTTGATTTTGTAAGATAATTTGGCATTGTTACACCTCTTAATATTTTATTATATTGACTTAGATCACCGACATAATACCCCAACAACGCAGTCCCCTCACGATAGGTCTGAAAAGCACCTAACACACCGCATCAATCAGCAACTTCAGAGTCCACAGATTCTGGGAGTTTTGGATTTTTACTTGGTAAATCTGCGAATTTATATTTGCCAGACCGCCGCATCTTTTCCTGCATCTCTTGGTAGTGCGCGACCAACCGTCCTACATCATGGTCAAACCGTGCAGAGATTTTATGCCGTATTTCACGTACCTCGTTGACGTCACACTACACGCTAAAGCGTGTGGATTCTGTATAGCAGAAATATAGTCGAGTTGTAGAATGATGAAGTTTGTAGAATCACAATCGTCACAAGATGTGTGTATAGTACCACACCACGCGTGAAACGTCAAGTAGGTAAAACACGTGGGGTGTGTAAAGTTTTTGGCATGAAAATGCCTTGAATGGAGTTCTTGCTCAGAATGTATACACATGGTATCCTAACCTAATAAATAAATTTCAATTTTAGGAGAGGATACCAATGTCAAGTATATCATTAAGTGTTCATGAAAGCAATGATTGGGAAGATGATTTTAGAAAGATTGTCAAAGAAGTAACCGATCTCTATGGAGACATTGATGCTGACGAGAGTTTATCTTTAGATGATGTTGAAGTTCGTGTTTCCGAAGCATTTCGTTCTCTTGAACAAAAGTTTTTAGAAGTGTGTGTGTGTCTAAAAAGGCAGGTAAGAAAGAGAGTGAACCTGTTGAATGTCCAGAGTGTCAAGCACCTTGTCGTCCATTACGCAAGCGTGCGAAACATCTAACAACTCTTTGTGGCAAAATAAGTCCAAGGCGTTGGGTGTATTGTTGTGAACACGGACATAGGCATGCCCCGTGGGAAGTCAAACAGAAGTTATCGGATCAATACACGCATCGTGTCGTTGAAGCGATGTGTCGTTTGTCTGCGCGTATTGACTATAGGGAAGCATCAGAGGAGTTGTCTCATCAAGGGATAGAAGTGAGTCACACGACACTTCATCAAAGTGTGTGTAAGTTGGCAGAAGATTTGGATGTATGTGAACAAGTAGAGGCTCAAGAACTTGCGGAAAATCAGCGTTGGTATGTGAGTTGCGATGGGTGCCACACGAACTCTCCGGATGGGTGGAAAGAGGTGAAAGTGGGGTGTATTTACAGAGATTATCCACAACCTGTTTCGGGTGGGACCCCGAGTGTGAGAACAGAAAGTATTCGGTATGTTGCGGGTCGTCAAAATGCCGCCGCATTTGGTAAAAAGTTGTATGCGTTAGCACTACAAAGTGGCATCTATCAAAAAGATATAAATACACAAGAGATTGTATTTATCGGAGATGGTGCTGCGTGGATTTGGAACCTTTGTAAAGAATACTTTCCGAATGCTGTTCAGATTGTGGATTATCCACACGCCGTGTCTCATCTGTATGATGTTGCGAAACTTGTGTTTGAAGAGACAGAAACGGAGCTGTTTGAAGCGTGGATAAAAGAAACAGAATGTTTTCTGCATGATGGGAACATCGCAGAAGTTGCCTCAAGCATTCGTGCCTTATACCAAATTAATGGAATTTATCTTGTTTACGACGGTAGGTGCGGTTTCCTAACCGCACACTTAGCAAGACGACTCACGTTAATTGGGTATTAGCTACACAGCACCCAGAGGTGTCAGAGAGTTTAGAAAGAGAAGCAAGATATTTTGAAAAACATGCAAACCGCATGCAGTATAAAGCGTTTAGAGAAAAAGGGTATATGATTGGAAGTGGTGTGATTGAAAGTGCATGTAAACATGTTGTCGGAGAAAGGTGTAATACCAAATTAACGCGTGTCGTATTGTTTTTCCATTTTGCAAATCCACTGAAAACCGACGTGTGCCAGCACTTTCTTTTTGTTTTCGGAAAACCATTGACACCTTTTTACCAATACTTCTTCAAGTGCTGATAGTGTTGTCCAAACTTTATTCACAACCACCTCCCGCAACAGAGGCCATAAGCGTTCAGCAGGTTGAAGTTCCGGTGTATACGGCGGCAAATAAAATAACTCAATCCCTTGTGGGACTTCTAAACCTTTACCCGTATGAAAACCCGCACGATCTAACAAGAGGATTATCTGTTTCTTGCCTTCCGGGTTTACATCACGAGCAAACTCTGCCAACGCAAGGTTCATGATTTCAACACTCACACTCGGCATCAGAAGCCAATAGGTCTCACCTGTCTGCGGACGGACAAAACCGAAACCATAGAGCCATTTATAGGCTGGACACACCGGGGCTACCGGTCTTTCACCTTGCTTCGCCCAGACACGCCGATGAACAGGTAATAAGCCTAAGCGCGTCTCGTCTTCTGCCCAAATCTCTACAGGTTTCTCCGGGTGCTGACTTTCAAGCGTAGCTACCCGATCCTTAAGTTTTTTTTTAAATGTTTGCTGTGCTTCGGGGGTTGCAGCAGCCTGATGTTGTGGACGAGGCGTTTGTAAAGTCCAACCGAGACGCTTGAGATATTTCCAACCTGACACATTACTGACAGGACGCTGAAGGGTCTCAGATATCCACGCTGCTACCTTCGGACCTGTCCAAAGACCACCATCAGCAGGGGGCTCAGAAAGCACAGCTTCAAGTGCTGCTTGCTGTTTCTCATCCAAAAAACGCTTGCCTTTATTGTTTTTCCGTTTATCTTGTAGAGCTGTTTCCCCTTCAGCATTATAGCGTTTGAGCAACTTGCGAACCCAGTCCGGAGTGCATCCTACAATCTCAGCGACTTCGCGGGGTGTGCGTGGATGTGTCGTATCAGCAAGAAGCCAAATAATATGCCAATGCGTCCGTTCCCGAGTACATTTACATTCAAGATACCTTTGTCTAAGAACTTCTACTGGAAAGTGAGGGAGAACCTCATGTTTTTTCTTTTTCATCTGTTCACAATAGCATATTTTCAAAAAAATATAAACAAGAACTATTCCGTTAATACGGTATAAACAAGCAGCTATGAGATGGGAGCAACCGGGCATCAATGCTGTGCTAAAGTGGAGATGTTTGTCAAAGAATAAGGCTTGGGACAGATATTGGTATCCAAACACAAAAGCAGCATGATGTCCATGCCAAAAACTTTACACACCCAAACACGTGTATCTGAGGTTCTGTTATATTTAAGAATAATACGCCTCCGATGTGCAGGTGGAGGTGGGTTTCGTGCTTGCTTTTTTACACAACCTACGGTATAGTGTTATATGAAAGTTCGGAATGGATTAATGCATCCCGAACTTTCACATTATAAGGGTAAGTTCGGTCTGGGCTTGAAAAGTAATGATACGTATTGAACCGATTTGTCACATCGGACTGGACTGCCTAAGAATTGTCAGTGAGTTACATCTCACTGACAATTCTTCTGTGCAGTATTATATCATAAAATTGATAGAAATGTAACATGAATCAACTATTTTGGTCTACTTGTCATAGCTTCATTGACTGCACCGTCTCCATGTTTTCTGTAATAGTCTCCGTTAACCGCTATTAGTGTTTCTTTCGTATAATCTTCATCTTGTTCAGGAAAATATATCTTTTCATCTCTAGTGTGTATTATAGCTCCCATACTTCTTCCATACGAAACTATTCTTGGAACATCACTGATTGTTAGTTTTTTTAAAATTCCATAACGTTTAGTTTTAGAAAAATACCTTCTAAGACTTCTGCTGCAGTTGTGTGCAATATGATGTTTTTTAGGACAGTAGAAAATTTCTCTACTCAACATTCCAATAATTTCTTTGGTAGTAGCTTCTTCATATTCTTCATCTAACGGAAGAAATTGACTTGCTACATGATAACTCTTTATCAATAATTTTCTATCTTTTCTAAAATATACAGCAGCCAAATCTCTATCTATTATGTATCCAGTGCTATCTATATATCCGTATTGACCTTCTCTATTTTTACTTATAAGATCCTCTTGCCCAATTATTTTAGAAGGCTTAAAACTTTGAAATAAAAGAATCTCCTTGTCCTCATTATCCTGATCCTGCATATAGGCAATAAGGCATTTTATGTGCTTTTCATGAATTTCAGGGTCCTCTTCCATTTCCATTATTGTATCCTCTTCTATACTCCATTTCTCTATCCAGTTTGGAAGATCATAATCATGTATGGCAATTCGATAATGACCTTCTGCTTTCAATGTAGTTTCTAAATCCAACTCCTCTATATCATCTGTAAATCTCCTATACTGCCTATCCCATTTTTCAATCATAGAATTAAACGTAGGATCCTCTAATTCCATTATACTCACCACACCACTTGTAGTTTTCAAATTATCTGTTTTAGTCAAAACTGATAGATAAAATTTATCAATCATAAGCCCTCTTCTATAAAAACATCATGACACACGCGTCTTGTATTAATTGGATCACAAGATCTTAACGTTCTTTTTGTAATCAGCAATAAATTAAGGTTGTTCTTATTCTTCAATGTATAAATCTTATATCCACACAATCTCATTATAGGGTTAATATTGTAAGATCCTATATCTGTCATTATAAATACAGTGAATATAAATACAATACCGTATATTATATAGTCTGTCCACAACAATTCTGACTGCAGTCTTATTATAGGAAGTATATACAAGAACATAAAGTTAAGTAACCCTTGATCTCTTCTTCCAAACTCTTTTATATTCAACTCAAACTTTGTACCTTCCTTAGACAAACCCTTTGTAAGTCTGTAACATATTATAGACAATGTAATAGGTATAGCCAGGCAAATAATTATAAACAATATTATCTTATATAGTGGTATACAACATATCCAATCAAATATTGGAAATTTAATAAATCTTAATTGAGTTATTCCAAATACTACCATTACTGGAGAAAGTGATGTTGCCATCAATAAGAATTTAAAATGTTTTTTCAACATTATAGCATCTCGTCAAAATTTTGTTGTCAATGTTATCACAAAATAACAAAACGTGCAAATTTTACATTGAATCAAATTCTTTATTTCTCCATATCTCAAAATTTTCGGCACGGAAACATAATTGCATTTCTCACAAAGCGTATGAGCACCAGCATCCCGCTGAGATATGTGTCGTTTTCCTTCAAAATAGTGGTCAGGATCCTTGTTGATAAGTTCAAATATTTGTTTACCTGCTGCAGTACAGTCGTTAAACGCAGCGCGGGGTGGAACATGTTCAAAAGATAATAAAGATAATTTCGTATATATTCCACAGATACGGCAGTTACCGAATACTTTTTTGCGAGCCATTCAAAATATTCTAACCTC
Organism: Candidatus Poribacteria bacterium; assembly: GCA_963663765.2. GTDB lineage: Bacteria > Poribacteria > WGA-4E > WGA-4E > WGA-3G > MSPOR6. Next base: position 107,869 of record CAXXUA010000013.1, read on the forward strand.
CCATCTTCAATATTACAACAGCGCAATTCCCTCACGATAAGTCTGAAAGCACCTAACACACCGCATCAATCAGCAACTTCAGAATCCACAGATTCTGGGAGTATTGGTTTTTTACTTGGTAAGACTGCGAATTTATATTTGCCAGACCGTCGCATCTTTTCCTGGACCTCTTGATAGTGCGCGACCATCCGACTCACATCATGGTTAAACCTTGCCGAAATCTTGTGACGAATTTCGCGAACTTCGTTGACTATCTCACATTCGGTATTTTCTATGATTTCTCTGTCTCTCATTTTAAGCATTATCTCCGAAGTAATTCAATGGGGTTATTAATTTAGGTGTTGCTAAACCTATATCTTGATTAATTCGCTGGATAAGAGAAATTTTGTTGGCATTGGCAATATGTGATTGATTCCATGTGAGGAGTTCGTCCATATTGTGAAAAGAAGCAATTGCCAAGTGCAGCGCGTCTCCAGAAGGATCTTGAGGCATTATCAATCTATCAATATAAATTTGCGTGATTTGAAGTATCTCAGCAGTAATCGGCAATATCTCAAGATTTGCAATTAATGAAATCCGGTCACGCGTTTTTTCGCTTATCCCGTCACTAAGTTCCTCAATTACGGTAGGACTTGTAGTGAGGGTAAATAAATTCGCATATTTGTTCCACCATTGCCGAGTTACCCTCCGCCTCGCGAGAGATCCCTCGTCGGTCCGCAATGTATAGTAGGTACTGGGAATTGACGTATCAATGTAGATGCGTTTTTGTGTTTCCCTATGCAATAATTATACTCTCCGTCAAGGTTGAATGCAACACAATATGATGTAAGACTGTTTTAATACCCCAGCAGTGCAATCCCTTCACGATATGTTTGTGCAGATGTTTGCAAAGCACCCAACTCATCATCTGTCAGTTCAATCTCAATAATCTCCTCGATGCCGTTTGCACCGAGTTTTATGGGAACACCTATATAGAGATCGTTGATACCGTATTGTCCTGTAAGATGTGCTGAACACGGCAGTAGCCGTTTCTTATCCAAAACGATCGCTTCTGCCATCTGTGCTAACGAAGCACCAGCGGCGTAATATCCGCTTGTCTTGAGAAGATTGACGACCTCAGCACCGCCATCACGAGTGCGCTGTGCCATCGCTTCAATACGTTCTGTTGAAATCAGTTGTGGAATTGGAATACCGTTGACGGTCGTATAGCGCGGTAGGGGAACCATTGTATCACCGTGTCCACCCAGAACGAGTGCATGGATGTCTTCAACCGATACACCGAGTTCAAGTGAGATAAAATAGCGGAACCGTGCTGAATCCAACACACCAGCCTGTCCAACGACTCGGTGTGATGGGAATCCTGATACCTTCCATGCGTGATAGGTCATGATGTCAAGCGGGTTGGTGAGCATCATGATTATAGTATCTGGTGAATGCTTCACGACATTTTCTGTGACGCTTCTGACGATGTTGGCGTTTGTTTGCAATAGGTCTTCGCGTGTCATACCCGGTTTACGTGGGGACCCTGATGTGATGATAACTAAATCGGAATTTGCGGTTGCGGAATAATCAAGGTCGCCGCTTATTGAAGCGTCAAACAGTTCTACCGGTCCCATCTCCGCCATATCTAATGCTTTACCTTGTGGGACTCCATCAACAATGTCAATCATGACGACATCGCCAAGTTGTTTTTGTGCTATTAGAAATGCTGCTGTTGCGCCGACGTTACCTGCACCGATAACACTAATTTTTTTTCTTGCCACTTCTTCCTCCGTTTTGGACTATAAAATGCAGGACTTACGCAATTTTCATGATTTAATCAAGAATTGTGTTGAAAAGGATGTAATTTTCAGCATTATTGATGTTCCAGCGCCAAATCAACGGTATGAATGCCTTTTTGCATTCCCCGCCTACAAAGCACCAAATCAACGGTATGAATGCCATTTAGGCATTCACCGCCTACCGTTTGGAGCGTAAATCCTGAAATGATTTGTGATTAGACTACTATTATTCCCCTTGTTTTCGTATTGTAATCAACTCATCTAAGATGCGTTTATGAAGCCGATATAACTCAAAACCGATTGCGAAACCGACCGCCGCTACTACTCCGATTCCGAAATAGATTTTTGCTTTTAAAGACAAATGTTGCTCCTTTTAATGATAAGACTTACGTAGTTTTCTTGATTTAATCAGGAATTATGATGAAAATGATGCAATTTTCAGCATTTTTATGGTTTCCAGCGCCAAATCAAGAAATCAACGGTATGAATGCCATTTAGGCATTCCCCGGGTATGAATGCCTTTTGGCATTCCCCGCCTACAAAGCACCAAATCAAGAAATCAACGGTATGAATACCTTTTGGCATTCCCCGGGTATGAATGCCATTTAGGCATTCACCGCCTACCGTTTTTGCGTAAATCCTATTATGATATATATTTATGAAAAGTTCTCAATGATTGCTTCGCCGTATTCAGAAGTGCGAACTTTTGTTGCCCCTTCCATTAGTCGTTCCAGATCGTAGGTCACCTTTTTCTGTAGAATAGTCTTCTCAAGTCCAGTGATAATGAGGTCGGCTGCGTCTTGCCAACCGATGTGTTCTAACATCATCACAGCAGAGAGGATAAGCGAACTGGGATTAACAACATCCTGATCTGCATATTTCGGTGCTGTACCGTGTGTTGCTTCAAAGAGTGCGACTTCATCGTTGAGATTGCCCCCCGGTGCCATACCGATACCACCGACTTGAGCTGCGGCAGCATCGGAGAGATAATCACCGTTCAGATTTGGTGTAACGATAACATCGTATTCATCAGTACGTGTTAGGATCTGCTGTAACATGCTATCTGCAATTCGGTCGTTTACGATAATTTTGCCTTCTGGGTCGCTACCATCATATTTGTCATAAAGTTCGGTTTCGGTAATGGTGGTATCAGCAAATTCCTCTTTTGCGAGTTCATAACCCCATGCGCAGAAAGCACCTTCAGTGAACTTCATGATATTTCCTTTGTGAACAAAGGTGACGCTGCGTCTGTTGTGGTCAATAGCATATTGGATCGCCATTCGTGTCAGTCTTTTTGTGCCGAAAATACTTATTGGTTTTATACCGACACCTGAGTCTTCACGGATTTCCACTCCCATTTCTGTGCGAAGTAGGTCAATCACCTTTTTTACTTCTGGTGTTCCCTGTTCCCATTCTATACCAGCGTAAACATCTTCAGTATTCTCACGGAAGATGACGACATCCATTTTTTCCGGATGCGTGACAGGTGCAGGTACACCTTGGAAGTAACGAACAGGACGCACACACGCATAGAGTTCAAGCACTTGGCGTAATGTTACATTTAGACTGCGGAAACCGCCGCCGACTGGTGTTGTCAAGGGACCTTTTAGTGCAACGCGGAAATGTTCAATTGCTTTGAAGGTATCTTGCGGTAGCCATTCATTGTATTTTTCCATGGCGTTTTCGCCTGCGTATATATCAAACCAGACGATCTGCTTTTCACCATCATAGGCACTTTGGACAGCGGCATCAACGACACGACGCGTTGTTTTCATGATGTCTCGTCCGATACCGTCACCTTCAATGACAGGAATAATCGGGTTATCTGGAACAGCTTTCTGTCCATTGGCAGTCTGTATTATTTCACCATCTGTTGGGATTGTTAATTGATCAAATTCAATCACTGGGATTCCTCTTTGATTCACGCAAGTATCTATAGGATATACTCACGGATTTAGATTTGTGCTTTTAGGGATTAGGGTAGGTGTCTCTATTGGTCAAATATTTCATCCCCTGCCATTCGGTTGTGCAATGCGACGACTTCATTAGCGATTGTCATATCATCGGTAGGCTTCGGAATAATTTCGGGGTCTGGTGGAATTACGGGTCGTATAATTTTGAGTTGGAGCTGTTCACGTGCATCCATCATCCAACCGAATCCACGGAAAATATAAGTTAGAAAAGTCCTGTCATTTTCATAAATATCCAAACCTTCTTGGACAGACCATCCGCCAAAATCGGTGTTTGGAGTTAGCCGTAGCGGTGGTTCATTTTCTCGACCCGGACGCACAATCCCTTCAATAAAGGCAATTTGATAGATACGTTGCATAATTGATAAGCGTTTTTTCTGTCTATCGTTAAGTTGAATTTCACCTTTATTCACGGCATCTAAGAAAGGATTAAAATAGATTGCGGGTCTTGGGTCTTGTTGTATTTCATCTGTTCTACCCGCGGCTGCAATTTCTGGGTGTCCGAAGGTTGGAAGAGCCGTGAGCATGCGTTCACGGATTGCAGCTTCTCTCTCATCGGAATTGAGCGGTTCAATCTGATTGATAAAGTCAGTCATGTCGTGGATAGCACCGAAATGTCGGTCACCGTCTAAAGCCATTTGTGCGGCAACGAATAAGTCTGAGACTGCACCTGCGTGTAGAGTTGCGAGGGTAACGTGCAACGACGTTTGACCCAGCGGAACCGTGGTGCGTTTGTATGATACCCATACGTTCTAATATGAAGGCTTCAACGGAAGTTGCTTCTCTGCCTAAAAGGAGACTATAGCACGTTTGAAAAGCGGTTTTTTCCATTTTTCTGGTGTTCAATAATAAGGTCATTTGCGCGCATTGCGAGTACTTGTGGGTGCAATGCGTTGCTTTCTCTCAGTTGGTGTCGCATAAAAACAGATATTGTTCCCAATGCGACGTTTTCCATGTGGGTATTAATGAGTTCTAATAATAGATCCCCTTGTTCCCTTGTTGTATTTATACCTTTTTGATCTGGGATGCTAAGTTTGCGGAGTGTGGAAAAATGCTGTATAACTGCTTCGGGGCCGGTTTCTGGGAAGGCTTTTACAAAATCTGCGACTTGATTGATGAGACGTTGGTTGCCTGTGAGACCGTCTCTGCGTATCTCAATGAATTCATAGAACGTTCTGTCTATTATCTCTGAAAAAAGGTTTTCTTCGTCTAAATCATCTTGGTTAGTGTTAGGTATTCTTCCGAATAGACCTACGAAAATAACGTGCGCTGGGCTAAGTTGTTTTGCAATAATTTCGCTTTCAGAAACGATACCGCGTATACCAAAACTTCGGACATTGAGGGTAATCTGTGTATCGCCACACTCCACGGCGGTCTGGTGTAAAACGGGGTTTGCAAAAACATTTGTGGATTGTGGCATTGAGCTGAAACTCTTGAGTGCTGCAGCAATTTCTCCCTCGCCTAACGTAGTTGCCCGTGCCATTGACTTATTTACAGGTGCATACGTTGAGGCTTGGGGAACTTCAGACACGATTTTTTTGACCGCCTCTTCTCGCTTTGCCTCCGTACTGTTATTCAACATGAAATCTCCTTAGTCATGAATCTGATACGTCCACGTATATCTCGCTCGTTGTTGCAATCCGATTCAAAAATATTGTGTGTAGAAGGTGAAGACGTTCAGATTCCATCATAATATGAAAAGTTTGCTGACTGATCTATTAATCCTTTAAGATATTTTATATGATTTCTGAATAAAAGTCAAGATAAAAGTTGTAAGGTTGTAAGTTGTAAGGTTGTAAGGAGAGTGCAAAAACAATGCCGAGTGCGTGAGTTGCACACGGCATTGCCTTGTTAGAGGTATCTATCTTCTATATAATGTAAATTGAATTAGTTACTAAATGAACTTACTTTATGTCTTTGATGTGACCCCAAGTTGTAGTTGCTTTTCCAGCAGGTTCAACGGGTGTTGCGACATCAGCTTGTAGTGAGATAAAGTTAATCATCTCAATGAGTACTTGACCACGAGGCAGGTCTCCGCCATTTGGTTCCTGCATGCAAATTCCAACTCGGCCACTGCTGTCGTTTAACTTAATGATACCGGGATCAAAGTAATCAGCACCGTTGTCTCCAAAAGCTGCTTCGACGCTCCATGGGTCAACAATTTGTGGTGTTTTGAACGGACGTTCGGACGTGTAATTCACCAATGAAGGTGTATGTTCTGCTCCCAAATCAGTCGGTGTGATCTGAGTTCCACCACCCCACAAATCAGCATTAAGGTTGATGATATTTTGCAATCCACCTACAGCATTTGCGCCGCCACCTTCAGTTACATAGAAGATGTAATCAGAGCAGTTAAGGACAACATTACCACCGTATATGAACCGTTCCATTATTGAATCGTCAACTTGTACATTTCCGGGAGTGTATAACGTTGTTGGTGTCCAACCAAAGAGAATAATGATGTCCGTGTGTTCATCATCAATGCGTTCTTCAGCCCAAGGCCCGATTTCAGCATCAGTTTTGTATACGACTTCATCCACAGCAGTAACAGTATTTTTCAGGTTATCAAACACGATTGCGCGTTGTATGTCAGCATTTTCCTGTGTAATCCACCCAACACCTTCACTAAAGATTGCAACATCACCGAGGCCAGCCCAAGTTGTTGTTGCCATAGCGAAAACAGCGAGGATTGTAAATAGTAATATCATAGGTCTAATGTTCATTAGATTCTCCTTTTAATTTGTTTGATAAAAAACTTGGATTTTTGTATGTAAGGACGTAACGCAATGTACGTCCTTACAGATAATGGTTAATAATCTGATTTGATGTGTCCCCATGTAGTAGTTACTTTTTGTTTAGGATCGACATCTGCTGCCCCGAGGACATTAGCGAGATAGTTATCAATCATTTCAGCAAAAACTTCACCGCGCGGAAGTCCAGCATTATTGGGTTCTTGGAAAGCGATACCTATACGTCCACCAGAATCAGTGTCGTGGACAATTGCAGGATCAAATAATCCTGCCCCGTTATCACCGAATACCACCTCAACTTCCCATGGATCAACAACTTGGCTTTCTTTAAAGGCTCTTTCTGAGGTGAAAGCCACCATACTTGGTGTATATTGCTCAGCGTCGGTACTTGGTTTGATAGCTGTTCCACCGGTCCACAAGTCTATGCTGATGTTCATCATATTTTGTAAACCACCGACAGCGTTTGTACCTGCACCATTTACCACGTAAAAGATATAATCAGCAGTATTGAAGAATATATTTCCTCCCTCAAGGAAATTTTCTGCAACTGAACCATCAGGTTGTGTGTTTCCTGCAGGATAAAGAGTCGCTGGAAAATCACCGAACAAGACAATAATATCAGAAAAACCGTTATCAGTATGTTCTTCTGCCCATGTTTTTAGTTCGTTTTCACCAAGCGTGACAACATCAGCAGGTTCTTTCAAGAGTTCTGCTAATTCTTCTCCTTCGGCTTTTGCAGTTGTTTGTGCAATCCATCCAGATCGTTCGGTATAGATTGCGACTTCTCCCAGGGGTCCTGCTTCACTGAAAACCGAATTAACGGATACTGCAAGAATACACCCTAAGGTGATAGTCGTAAGTGTTATCAATTGTTTCATTCAAATTCATCCTTTTATTAATTGCCTTATAATAGTAATGTTGTAGTATAGTTTCTACAATGTGACAAGGAACAATTACATTTCTTATTTAATTTTCCTTTATAAAATTATACGAAAACTAAAAAACAATGTCAAGTAAAATATATAAAATATAGGGTTATTTAGTTTTAGGCATTTTAGCTGTTTCCTGAGAAAATCGCGACCAGTAAATCAAAAAATCAACGGTATGAATGCCACTTGGCATTCCCCTGATCGCTCCTACCGAAAAATCGGGGTTACAAACCCCTCCCACAAGATATGATAAGTGACAATTGACTGCAAAATATTGTGTATTTTTTGAGATTTCATAAGAAATTTCTATTTTAATAAACCGTACCATATGGTACGGTTTATTCGGTTTCTGGTACGGTTTTGAAAAGGGGTTATTCGTCCAGTATTCATAAGGGTTGTTCGTTGTTTTTGTAGTGGTATTTTGGAATTTATTTTTGTTTTTTTGGTACGGTTTTTTTGATTGTGTTTTTTTGTTTTTTGTTGTTGGTTTATGTTTGATAATATTATATATGATGTGGTGGTGATATGGAAGGTTTATTGAGGTTTGTTTATTGGGATTTCCAATAGATATACAATAGACTTGGGGATTGGCTATTGGTGATCTGATGGTTGATTGCTGCATTGACTGAATCGCAGATTTCGCGGATTACACGGAGATCGCGGATAAGACTCGTATAGTTGAACGTGTTGCTTAGAAAACGCCTATTCTCCGCGATAAATCCTCATGTAGGCATCTTATATCCGCGTTATCCGCGAAATCTGTGTAATCCGCGATTCTGTACGCTAAAAACTTTACACACCCGTTTTGTCGCAGAGGCATTCAATTGTCAAGATTTACTCAATAGTTTTGGGATTTTCTCGACCAGGAGGTTGCTCCTACCGAGGGGTTTCTTTTTTGAAAAATCCAAAAATTAGGAAAACTGAATAAGCCTGAAAGAGTATTGATATGTGTTGACTTAGGGAAGGTCAGGTTTTCTCAATAGGTGTTCAGGTGGCGTTTCACCTGTTAAGGTAATGAGAAAATCCACCAATTCTTGTACTTCTTGTTCATTCAGATTAAGGGGTTCAAGAGTTCCTTCACGGATACCGACAAATCCGTTTGGAACACCACCTGCGTTGTTAAATTCGATGATTGATTTTAATGTAGGGAACTCTCCTGTGTGGAAATAGGGGGCAGTGAGTGCGACATTTCGAAGAGTTGGTGTCTTGAACTGTCCTTGATGTTGTTGGGTAGGTTCCAGAAAGTTCAGTATTCTTTGTGGTACGTCTGGTTCATCACTATAGATTCCACCACCGTTAAAGGGGTTGTCCAAGAGTTGCTTAATGCCGTCATATCGTCCCGTGTCTTCTGGTAGCTTACCTTGTGGAACACCGAGGTTGTGGAATTCGTTGTCAGTAAAACTTGGTGTATCGTGGCAGAGGATACAAAACCCTTTTCCGATAAATAGTTTTAGTCCGCGTTTTGCTTCCGTGCTGATTGCATTCACATCACCTGCGACATATTGATCAAACGGAGCATTTCGGCTGATTAGTAGGCGTTCATAAGCCTCTATAGCTTTGCCAATATTTGCGAAAACAGTATTTACAGCAATTTTATCAGTTTCTGACATATTGTCAAATTGCGTATCTCCTGGTTTCCCATTTAGAGGGAATTGGGTTATGTTATCTAAATGAGGTAGTGGACCGAAGACTTTTTCATAATCATGTTGATACATCTGTTTGATGAGATGTGCATATTGAAGGCGTGTGCCTGCTTGTTCTGGTTCTCCTTCAAGTGCGATTAACGCTTGTGACCAGAGAGTGTCAGCTCTACCATCCCAAAAGTGCCATTGGTTATATGCGACATTAAGTAGTGTTGGTGCATTTCTTGTGCCTCTGCTTGCTCCCAATGAAGTTGCTTCAACGTCTGCAAATCCGTAAAATGGTGAATGACATGTTGCACATGAGACGGTAGCATTTATAGAAAATCGCTCATCAAAGAAGATTTTTTGTCCTAATAGTGCTGCGTCAGAATTGTCTGCGAAGCGATTGGTTAGACTTGGGGGAGGTACTGCGGGAAGTGGGGATAAACTTTGGATTACTGCCCATTCACGTTCTGTAAAAATGTCAATCTCTGGCTCAATGTCTTCGTTCATTGGTAAAGTGCCTTCGTCTCCGCAACCGATAAGCGCTAATGTGATAACGGAAATTAGGTAAATAGACAAAAAATAATTGCGTTGTAATCTCGGTGCAGAAACATGCGATGACATTTTTTCTTCCATTTCTTGTAGTAGGATTTACTGCTGTATTGGTGCGTCCATTGCGCATCTGAATCCGATGATTTGTGAGCTGCCGACGATGTCGTCATAGTCTCTGTATGCACAACGCACGTAGTCGAAACCAGCGAACCAACTGGAGCCTCTCCAAGATTTCTTCCCCATACCGCTTGTTTTTGGTCCTTTTGGGTTTTCTCTTGGACTGACTAAATAGTAATCCATATCAAACCAATCTGAAACCCATTCTGAAACATTTCCTGCCATGTGAAGTGCGCCGTAAGGGCTTGCACCTTGATGGAAACTATCCACAGGGGCAGCCGTTGCATACCCGTCGAGATGTCCATCAAACTTTTTGTCGTCATCAAAGTTACATTTTGTGGGTTCAAATTCGTTGCCCCATGGCCAGATACGTCCATCAGTTCCGCGGGATGCTTTTTCCCATTCGGCTTCAGTTGGTAGTCGTTTGTCGATCCACTCTGCATAAGCGGCAGCGTCTCCCCAAGTTACACCTACTACTGGTTGATCTGGATGATTGAATTTCGGATTGTCCCAAAAGATAGAGTTTCTATGTCCAGTAGCTTCAACGAATTTGGTGTAATCAGCATTAGAGACTTCAAACTTGTCAATGAAATAGGCATCTAAGAATACTGTGTGTTGTGGGAACTCATCAAGTGGGTCTGCTAATGGGTCGTGATCTGGGTCACTTCCCATGATGAAATCACCTGCAGGCACATAAACCATACCTTCGGGTATGTCTATTGAGTCTTTTTCTTCTTCTTTTTCTTCCATTGGAAGATTTACCATAGGTTGTTGTTCATCGGTTGGTTCTACGGTTTCTACTTCTTCATTAGGAATCATTTCATCGCTTCCACACCCGTATATAGTGGTAATCAATAGAATGAAGAGAGTGATCAATGATTTATATAGAGTTTTTAAGTTCATATTGCTTCATATCGTACAATTAACGTTGATTATCGGACTTACAAAGCCCTCCCACAAAAAGTTTGATTTGTCATATGATACATATAGTAGACTTTAGAACTAATTGGACATTATGTTCGGTTAGGAAACCGAACATATCAGCTGTGTTGTATCACAAACTGTATGAAGATTAAAAAATAACTTTGGTAATTTTGCAGTGAAATCCCGGCGCGCTTACAAAGCACGATTACAGGGTTTGGTGAAAATTAGAATTACCGAATTAATAGATTAATCTTCATTTAGTTTGTGTTCGTAACTGCACAAACTTACAGTTTGTGATACAATATGTCCAATTAATAATATGCTTTACTATATACAGCGCGCCCACCGTGGGATGCGTAAGTCCTAAATTTATTCTCACATTCACTCTATATTAAGGTGTTTTTGCACAACGAAACCCGACAGAACTGCTGTGGTCGCTGCATTGTGCGGGATAAATATAAAAGACAGTGGTGCGCGTATCGTCAGGTCCATTTGTCCACGAACCACCCCGTATTGTGTATGTTATGCCGTTTGTTAGTTCGGATTTTTCGTCTGCAATATCTCTCTTGATGTCTTGCAGTTCAGGAAGGTCGCTTGTTACCCATTCCCACACATTGCCAGACATATCATGTAGTCCGTACGGACTAATGCCTTTTGTGAAACTTCCGACAGGAGCGGGTTGCATTTTATAACCATCGTATTTTCCATCCATTTTACTGCCGTCATCAAAATTACCGAGTGAAGGGTTATATTCATTTCCCCATGGGTACAAACGTCCCTCAGTACCTCGTGCAGCTTTTTCCCATTCTATATCAGTTGGTAATCTTTTCCCTGTCCAATTTGCGTAAGTTTCAGCATCCTCCCAATTGACACCGACAACCGGCTGATCGGTGTCATTAAGGTTTGGATCTTTCCAAAATTTCGGTTCACGATGTCCAGTTTCAGACAGAAATTTCGCATATTGTCTATTTGTTACCTCATACATGTCAATATAGAATGCTTCCACAAAAACGTTGCGTGCATCTACTTCATTCGCAGACGTTAGATCGTTTTTGTTATCAGTGCCGATGATGACTTCACCTGAGGGAATCAAGACCATATCGTCAACATTAACAACCTGCTCTACATTGTCATTAGGTTGGACAGGAAGATCTGCATTGTTGTCGTCATTGCATGCAATCAATCCAATTATTAACACAACCATGAACAACAAAATGACGTTAACTTTCATATCAATAACCAGTATTATGTCCGTGCTGTTAGGTGTTTTCTCTACTCAGTTGTTTCAGCTGTTAGGGTTAGGAACAATTCTTCTAAACTCTTTTCATTTGAGCGCATTTCAAGTAAGTTCCATCCGTTTTCAATCACTGTTTTTGCAATTTCTGCGCGGACATCGCTGGTTGGAGTATATTTTATGTGAAAAGTCAAAGTATCATGAAGGTCTTCGTTTGCCTTTTCAACTGAAAAAACATCAAGAATACTTGTAAGGGTTATGATAATTTCCTCAGGGTTCTCGCCATCGACTACAAGGGTGAGTGTATTGATTGGGATATTGCGTTCATCATCATTTGTGTTTATATTTGAGGTGGCTCGACCGTTGGACAATTGGACATCACCCGTGATTTTGCCATTGCTGATGAATAGGAGTCGTTCACATGTCATGCTTGCCTCGGGAAGAATGTGTGTGCTAAATAAGATCGTGCGTTCCTTACCGAGTTCTTTGATTAATTCTCGGATTTCAACGATTTGTCGTGGGTCTAAGCCGGAAGTGGGTTCATCAAGAATTAGCACATTGGGTTCATGCACCAGTGCTTGTGCTAAACCGACGCGTTGTCGAAAACCCCGTGATAGTTGTCCGATAATCTGTTTGCGTCTTTCGGTTAAACCGCATGATTCAATCACAACGTCTACTCGTGCATTAATTTGTTTTCGCGGAATACCACGAATTATTGCCATATAAGAGAGGTACCGTGTGACTGTCATTTCTGTATAAAGTGGTATGTTTTCAGGTAGGTATCCGATTCTTTTGCGCACCTCACGTGATTCTTTGAAGACGTCGTATCCTGCGACGGTGACTTTTCCACGGCTTGCAGGCATAAAGCAGGTGAGTATGCGCATGGTTGTTGTTTTTCCTGCGCCATTGGGACCGAGAAATCCAACAATTTGCCCTTTTTCTACACTGAAAGAGATGTCTTTGAGAGCTTGAAATGAACCGTAGTTTTTTGATAGATCTTGAACTTCAATCATTGTGGTTATCAGTAGTTGGGTATTTGTAGTCAGTTAAAAAGGTAATTGAGTTGAGTATTCATAATATTAATCTGAAACACTATCCATATTCCGTTGGATAGTAAATTGCTGATCTCTGGGACGTCCGGAAAGGTATGGATTATTATCTGGATTGGCGGCTTCGGATGCTGCAAGTACTTCCGGTAGGTCAACAGGTACGGAATTCACCTCAATTCTATCAGGATATACATGCACCTGTCGCCACATCATTGGGTAGCAGATAATTCCGGATGTTACAATACACAACATGCCTTGTTCTCTGAATACACGGTTAAGGTGTTGGTGTCCACAGAAGAAACCTATAATATGTTTCTCAAAGGGTGCTACGATTTCAAGTACTTCAGCAGAATTTGCGATTCTGGATCCAACCCCTTGGAATTCTACATTTGGAAAAGGGAGTTGGTGTGTAAAAAAGATAATGTCTTCCCCGTAGTCTACAGCCTTTTTCATCTCCCGTTCAACCCATGCGAGTTGATTTGTGCTGACATATCCGTGCGTTAGGTCTTCGGGTACTTCTTGTGCATCCATTAGTATGAATCGGATGTTTTCTTTTGCGAAACTGGTGGAACCCATACCATTTATCCCAAATCTCTTTAGGTATGAGTCTTTTGAACCGGTTTCTGGGTCAAGATCGTGATTACCTGGGATGTAATAGCATTTCGCTTTTAGTCGTTGTCCCAATAGTTGAACAGTATTCAGTGCTTCTTCATACTCTTCAGCTGACATATCAAAACTTTTTCCACCACAGACGATGTCGCCGCCATGTATGACAAATGCCGGATCAAAGTCATTGAGTTGTTCAATTAGTTTTTCGTATAACGCGAAACTATGACTTTGCTGTTGCAAGCCACCAGCAAAGTTTTGCTTTGCGTAGGGATAGAGATGTGTATCAGTGATAAAGGCAAATTTGAAGGGTGTCATAGCATCAATCTTTTTTTGTAAAATTGTAGCATATTGGGTTTACTTATGTCAATATTGCATTCAATTGGTGCCGGGCTATTTAGTTTTATGAATTACCCTTTGATGAGTATTTCAAAAAGTTTATATTGTAGTTCGGGTAGAACGTTAGTGAAACCCATAAGCGTCAATTTAAGGATTTTGACCTCTTGTGGGAGGGGTTTTCAACCCCGATTTTTTAGTGCATTTCCGCTCAAATCGGGGTTGAAAACCCCTCCTACAAGAGAAAATGCAAACAGTATTTTCTTAAGTTGACACCTATAGGTTTCGCTAACGCTCTACCCGACCTACAACACTTCAAAATATTAATAATTGTAACAAATAAACGTCCAAAATACCTAAAACTAAATAATCCTGTAATTCGTGTGTCCATCCTCTTACTGTGAACCTGTATTTCAGTTGCGATCATTTCTATGAAAACATAACTACTTCCGGACATAACCTGTTGTTCCGTTCCGTTCCTCTTTATGTGCTTCCCAATAATCTTCAATACCTTGTCGCCATGTTTGTGCTGCTTCTGTCAACTCAGCGGTGATTTGTGGGTATTCGTCTTTCAGATTTGTGGTTTCTCCCATATCTGTTTCAAGGTCTGCAAGGTGTACATCGTCCTCTGAGGGTGCTCCTTCAACCAATTGACCATTTAGGACTAATTTCCACTTTCCGCGTCGCATTGCAGTCTGTTTTCCCATTTCCCAAAAAATATCTGTGTGTGGTGTGAATTGGCCGTCACAGACAACAGGTAATTGATTGAGACCATCAAGTTCATAATTGGAAAGATCACCATCAGCTGCGGATAAGAAAGTCGGAAAGACATCCATTGCCGCACCATAAAGATTTGATAAAGTTAATACGTTACCGGGCGGAATTTCTTTTGGCCACTTCATAATCCCTGGAGAACGGATTCCCCCTTCATAAAGACTGAATTTGTGTCCTTTGAGTTTTCCTGCGCTGCCCCCATAATATGGGTCTTGTGTGCCATCTAACCAATTGCGTGTCTCGCGCGAGGGACCGTTGTCACTTTGGAAATAGGAGAATGTGTTTTCTGCGACACCGAGTCGTTCAAGTTCTGCAAATATTTCCCCCACACTATCATCCACTGCACTTAGCATTGCAGCCATAATTTGTCTATCCCACGGCAAGTTTGGAAACCTGTCAACGTATTCCTGTGGTGCGTGCATCGGATAATGTGGTGCGTTGTATGGCACATATAGGAAAAACGGTTTGTCTTGTTCAACTGCTTTTCGGATATATCTGACGGCATATTCAGTGATCAGTTCAGTAAAATACTCCCCGTTTCGGTATATTTCTTCACCGTTTTCCCAGAGGTCATGGGTTTGGTCAAAATCTGGTCGTCCTAATGCCCAATAAAAGATGTGTGAATAGAAATCAATGCAGCCAGCCATGAATCCGAACCAATCATCAAACCCGTGGTCTTCAGGTCTTGAACCCTCTGCGAGTCCAAGATGCCATTTGCCGGACATTGCAGTGTAATATCCAAGTTCCTTGAGTGCGGTTGCGATCGTTGGAACAGATAGTGGTAATCCAGTAGCAGTACGATGTCCTGCTAAGATAGATCGTACACCTGCATGGCAAGGGTATCGTCCTGTCAATAATGCAGCACGGGAAGGTGAACAGACAGGTGAGTTGGAGTACCAATCAGAGAATTGGATACCTTCTTTTGCCATTCTATCCAGATGGGGTGTCTTGAAGTCTGTAGCACCCATACAGGAGAGGTCACCATAGCCTTGGTCATCTGTTAGAAATATAATGAAATTGGGTTGCATTTTACCTCCGTTGTGTTCATGCTGTTGTAAATTTGACGTACTGCTTATGAGTAAAATTACAAGATTATTTTAGAATCACCATTCGTCGGGTTGCTTTAAATTTGCCTGCTTGAAGTGTATAGACATAAACGCCACTTGCAACAGGTTCGCCTGTAGAGTTACGTCCATCCCAATGCGCTGCACGGGACTGTGTGCGATATGTACCCGCTACCTGATGTCCTATTGCTAACTGTCGGACGCGTTGTCCTTTCATGTTATAAATGTCTATTTTCACATTTGCATCTGTTCCTAAGTCGTACGGTATCCATGTCTCTGGATTGAAAGGATTTGGATAGTTTGGCAGAAGGATTGTTTTATCTGGAATTATGTTATCAAGTAATCCTTTTAAAGTGGCAATACCCTTTTTTAGGACTTCAGACCCATCGTCTACTAAGCGTGCCTCTATGATCCATTTTTCTATTTGACCCAGATGTTTTGAGTTAGTTTTTCTCTGTGTTGTGGGTGCTGCTGGATTTGTAGTCTCGCTAAAATGTGCTGCAACTATTAGCAAGTCAAGTATATTAACTCTACCATCTTGGTTTACGTCAACCTTTGAATTTTCTGGTGAATCTGCACCAAAACTTCCCGCTATAACTAAGAGATCTTGAATATCAACGATCCCGTCATTGTTTATATCCCAAGCTAGAGATGGTGCTTTAAGAGGTTCTTTCTGGATGTGGGGTAGTGCTTGTTGCCACCCATCGTTAAGCCATTTACCAAGTGTATCAACAAGTTCGCTGTTTTCTGAAAGATTAGCAATATTAATAGTTTCATTTGGGTCGTTGTAGTAATCATAGAGTTCCTTTCCGCGTTCACCATTGTTCCCCCATTCGGTGTATCGAAATCTGTCTGTCCGTATTGAACGTCCTGAAGTACTTCCTCTGTTGAGTTGACTAAAAGCTGCAGATTTCCACTCACGAGTTGGCTCATTGAGAACGGGTTTAAAACTAATGCCTTCTAATTCTGGTGCTATTGGTATTTGACACACATCACATAGTGTTGGATAGATGTCAATCAGTTCAACCAAGGCATCTGTTTTCGTACCGGGGTGAGTTTGTCCTGGGATACTAGCGATTAACGGTGAGCGGAGAGATACCTCAAACAGAGTGTTTTTTCGCCAAGTTCCATGCTCTCCAAGATGAAATCCATGGTCACCACAAAAAATAATAACTGTTTTCTCAGTTAGGTTTAATGCGTCAAATTGGTCAAGGAGACGTCCCACTTGTGCATCCATATAACTTGTTGAAGCGGCATAAGCTCGAATTAGTTCTAATGTTTTTTCTTCTGATATCGGGGTATCTCTATCAGGAATATCTGAATACAGTCGAAAGTAACCTAATTGGTTGTGTGCGAATATTGGAGAATTCATAGGAAAACTTGAAGTAACTGGTAAGCTGAAAGCTTCGGTATCGTATAAATCATAATATTTGCTGGGTGCGTAGAAGGGTAAGTGGGGTTTATCAAATCCAACAGATAAAAAAAATCGTTTATCTTTGATATCAACTAAGAGCTCTTCTATACGTTTTGCCGTTTTTCCATCACTTAACTCATCGTCTGTTACGTCAAGGGAACGCCATGATGGACCTGAAATAAAAGTTCCCCAAATCTGACCGATTTTACCTTCAGAGTGGGTATAATAACCTTGGTTTCCGAAGTATTGTTGTAGGGTTGTTATACCAGGTAATGTCGTTCCAAAATCGATCAAATTATTTTGAAATCCGGTTGTATCTGGTCGCATTCCACTAATTATAGATGCGCGAGAGGGCCCACATAGTGGAAATTGGCAATATGCGCGGTTGAAGAGTGTGCCTCTCTGGGCGAGTCTATCAATATTTGGTGTGTGCATCTCTTGATGTCCATAGCATCTAAGTAGAGGGCGCAAGTCATCTACAATGATGAACATCACGTTGTATTGCCCTTGGGTATCTGCTTGTAGTTTGGGTATAAGTCCCGTTGTGAATGCAGCCGCGCCTGCCTTCAATCCTGTTGAGATGAAGCCCCGCCGAGTAAAAGACCGTGAGAATGGCTTGTGTCGTACCGTCTCTTTCATAAGTGATTTCCTTATTTATAGTTTGTATCAAATGACCCCATGAGTTATACTATTAGTATGCGTTATACTAACGAGTAGATGTATTCGGATCCCCGTTAATCTATTCATGGAGGTCAACATGAATCGCAAAAAGGATACCGCCTACGGTATTAACCGGCTCGAATCCAAGAATGCCAGAGTCGCTATTATTCAGAAGATTTCAGCAGACTTAAATCTAATGCCTATCGTTGCTGAAGCCTACTATAAACAGATTTCTACTTACTTTGAACAACATACCGATGTGAAACTGACATCAGGACAAATCTGCTACGAGGCTGTCGCCGCTGAGGAACCCGCAGGAAAACACATCGCTTTAGCGAAAAAAATCTCCTGTCGGCTCACTCTCAATGACACAAACGCCGATCTTGAAGTCTTAGCGAATTATGGTCTCGCAGGACTCAGACGCCATCGGATCCTCCGATTGACTAAAGAAACTTACGACCAAGATGCCTTGCTGAGCTATGAAGATTTAGCTGTCTTATTAACCACCAGTCCTTCTACAGTCAAACGTGACATACGTCAGTTGAAACAGGAAGGATATTTCGTTATGACGCGCGGGACGAAACACGACATGGGTACCGGCACTTCTCATAAGACGCAGATCTTGGAGCTGTATTTCAAAGTCTATACCTTTACCGAAATGGAGCAAAAAACGAACCACAGCGAACGGGCTGTCTACCGCTACTTGAGAGACTTCACACAAGTTGCTACGCTCCACCATCAGGGGTTCCCTAACGCTCAGATACGCCTGATTACCCATCTCTCTGACCGGTTGATCCGTGAGTATCTCTCGCTGTTCAAGGAATATCAACACACCGATCGCATGACCCAACTCCTTCACCCAGAACCAGAGGACACAAAAAAGGGGGAACTCTCATGAGCAAACCTCTAACACGCACGCAAATCAACCAGAAAACATTCAGACGCATCAACGATAAGTCTCTACGACAGTTGCTTATCCATCGCTTTCTCAATGACTACGGGTATGACAAAGGCGAAGTCACTGCCACCGCCATTGTTGATGATATTCTCAAGACTGTTGAGGACTATTTCGTAATTACCCTCCCCTTGGAGAAACTCGCCACCGGTGATCAACTCACAGATGAGCGTTTCCTGAGTTATGGACAACTCGTTTGGATGGCTGTCCCTATTGATGAACATCCAGAAAGAGGGAAGTCCATCGTCAAAACCCGGATGAAACCCATCATCTTGACCTATCTCGCTACCGAGGATATTGAATCTTTTCAAAACGGATTTACCTCCCGACAACTGTGAATCAATCGCTTTGTCCACTGGTGTCATCAAGTTTATGACCAAGGTGCTTTATTGACACAACTCGATTTAGCTGTCTTGCTGAACGTCTGCGATGCAGTTGTCTGTGATTATGTCAATGAATGGCAAAAAACCACTGGCGACATCTTGCCCACTCGGGGCAACATCCATGATTTATCAGGTGCCATTACCCACAAAAAAGAGATCATCACGCTCTATATTCAAGGACATCTTACTCCCAGAATCGCCGCAAAAACCAAACATTCTAAGGAGGCAGTTGACCGATACATTCGCGATTATGAGAGCGTCAAAGTCGTTCGGAAAGCAACCGCAGATATTGACCAAATCTCACAGATCACACAACTTTCTAAACGCGTTATCACTCAATATCTCGACCTTATTCCACAGCACCAACTTCAAGCGATGGATGCAAACCTTACCAATTCATCTGCAAACGATGCAACAACACGCCAAGGAGAAGAACAATGATACTAAACCTCCTGATCCACCAGACGAACATTATTCAGCAAAACCGAGGCAGTTTCCTTGAAAATAGGATTGACAACTGCTACTTGTTTTCTATACTCTAAGAATGTTTACCGTTAATCGCATCATTATCTCAAAGAGAATGATAGCGATTCCAACTTAACCCACTCATCAACGATGGTTGCGAAGCTAATAAACATCAGCATTCCAGTTATCCTATGGTCATATGATACTATTTTTTTATTACCATTTTGCGTGTAATTTTCGATTGCCCCGCGCTAAGTGTATAGAGATAG
This sequence comes from Candidatus Poribacteria bacterium, assembly GCA_963663765.2. GTDB lineage: Bacteria > Poribacteria > WGA-4E > WGA-4E > WGA-3G > MSPOR6. The sequence goes on from CAXXUA010000013.1 coordinate 127,726, forward strand.
ATACCACTTGCGACAGGTTCACCAGCAGAATTATATCCATCCCAATGAGCGGAGCGCGACTGTGTACGATATGTGCCTGCTGTTTGAAAACCAACTTTAAGTTGTCGGATAGTTTCACCTTTTAAATTGTAGATATGGATATTGACATCTGCATCTTGGCCTAAGTCGTAAGGAATCCATGTCTCCGGATTAAAAGGATTAGGATAGTTTGGCAATAGTGCCGTTTCCTTTGGAATCACGCGGTTAAGCAATCCTTCTAAGTTAGCAATACCACGCTGATAGACGTGGAAGTAATCATTAACATTATGTGCTTTTGTGATCCATTCTTCTATACGGTCAAGATCTTCTAGTTGAACGTGGGTAGATTTTGGAGAGGCAGCTGTGCTACTGGTTTCAGTAAAATGTGCTGCAACAATAAGTAAATCAAGGATATTTACACGCCCATCTCTGTTCACATCAACTTTTGGATGTTCCGGGTTTACCTTGCCAAAGTTATCGGAAATAAGAACAAGGTCTGATATGTCTATAACACCATCATTATTTATATCCCAAGGTGGCGTTCGTGGAACATAGTTGTGGTCTATATCTGGTAAAGCTCCGATCCAACCCGCTTGAAGTTGTTCACCAAGGTCAGTCACAAGTTCTTTATTTTCAGGACTTTCTACGATATTGACGGTTTCATTTGGGTTCTCCTGATAATCATATAACTCAATGCCATTTTCTCCATTGTTTCCCCACTCGGTGTATCGATATTGATCGGTGCGCATGGTATATCCATCCACAGTACCTCGCTTTAGTTGACTAAACGCTGCAGTTTTCCAGGGGCGTGCCGGTTCTTCAATGACAGGTAGCATAGTAATACCTTCAAGTTCTGTTAGGATCGGCAGTTGACAAGCATCACATAATGTCGGATAGATATCAACAAGTTCAACTAAGGCATCAGTACTTACATTACGATGAGTTTGCCCTGGTATACTAACTATCAAAGGCGATCGTACTGAATCTTCAAAAAGGGTGTTTTTTCTCCAGAGTCCGTGCTCCCCGAGGTGAAACCCATGGTCTCCCCAGAAAACGATAACCGTATTTTCAGTAAGACCTAATACATCTAATTGATCTAATACACATCCTATTAATGCATCTACATAACTAATATTTGCAGCATAAGCCAGGGTTAATTCCAACGTTTTTTCTTCAGAGAATGGAGGATAATTTGTAATATCTTGGTAAGCCCTCATGCCTTTTGGGTTCTCAGCTATTATCGGGGCATTTCTTGGAAGGCTCGTATCAGAGGGTGCTGTGAAGTCTTGTGTCGTATATAAATCAAAGTATTTCGTTGGTGCATAGAAGGGCAAGTGTGGTTTGTTAAAACCGACCGCAAGGAAAAAATTCAAGTCTTTTATCTCTGTCAAAACTTCTATAGCAGCATTTGTAATCTTACCATCTTCCAGTTCATCATCGGCAACATCAAGAGCTTGCCAAGAGGGAGACATTGTTTTATCAATATATTTCCAACGTTCCCTCCAAATTGGCTGGCTCCATGAAAGTTCATCTTCCCATGCGGCATCCCCGTGTGCAACTTTACCGACAGACCGAGTATGATAGCCGTAGTTTTTAAAATGTTGTGGTAATGTTATAACGTCTGGGAGCACCTGTCGAAAATCTGTAGGATTATCATGTACACCCGTTGTATCTGGTCGCAGCCCAGTGAGTACTGAAGCCCGTGAAGGATTGCAAACTGGAAATTGGCAGTAGGCGCGGTTGAAAAGCGTGCCACGTTGTGCTAGTCTATCAATGTTAGGCGTATGCATCTTTGAGTGTCCATAGCATCCTAACATTGGGCGAAGATCGTCAACAGCAATGAATAAAACATTGTATTGTCCTTCAGCATTAGCATGGCGTTTGGGGAGTAAACCTGTCGTGAAAGCAGCTGCACCTGCTTTTAAACCTGTTGAGAGAAAATCGCGTCGGGTAAAAGTTCGAGAAAATTTCTGTTGTTGTGTAGCATCTTTCATAAGTGATTTCCTTACTATATATAGTTTGTATCAAATGACCCCATGAGTTATACTGTTAGTATGAGTTATACTAACGAGTAGATGTCCTCGGATCCCGTTAATCTATTCCTGGAGGTCAACATGAACCGCAAAAAGGATACCGCGTACGGTATTACCGGCTCGAATCCAAGAATGCCAGAGCCGTTATTATTCAGAAGATATCATCAGACTTTAATCTAATGCCTATTGTTACTGAAGCCTACTATAAACAGATTTCTACTTATTTTGAACAACATACCGATGTGTGAATGAAATCAGGACAAATCTGCTACGAGGCTGTCGCTGCTGAGGAACCCGCAGGTTAACACATCGCTTTAGCAAAAAAATCTCCTGTCGGCTCACCCTCAATGACACAAACGCCGATCTTGAAGTCTTAGCGACTTATGGACTTGCAGGACTCAGACGACATCGGATCCTCCGATTGACCAAAGAAGCCTATGACCAAGATTCTTTACTGAGCTATGAAGATTTAGCTGTCTTATTAACCACCAGTCCTTCTACAGTCAAACGCGACATTCGTCAGTTGAAACAGGAGGGATATTTCGTTATGACGCGCGGGACGAAACACGACATGGACCCCGGCACTTCTCATAAGACGCAGATCTCGGAACTGTATTTCAAAGCCTATACCTTTACCGAAATCAAGCAAAAAACGAACGACAGCGAACGGGCTGTTTACCGCTGCTTGAGAGACTTCACACAAGTTGCTACGCTCCATCATCAAGGATTCCCTAACGGTCAGATACGTCTCATTTTCCATCTCTCTGATAAGCTAATCCGCGAGTATCTCTCGCTATTCAAGGAATACCAACACACTGACCGCATGACCCAACTCCTTCACCCAGAACCTGAGGACACAAAAAAGAGGGACCTCTCATGAGCAAACCTCTAACACGCACGCAAATCAACGAGAAAAAATTCAGACGCATCAACGATAAGTCCTTACGACAGTTGCTTATCCATCGCTTTCTCAATGACTACGGGTATGACAAAGGCAAAGTCACTGCCACCGCCATCGTTGATGATATTCTCAAGACCGTTGAGGACTATTTCGTAATTACCCTCCCTTTTGAGAAACTCGCCACCGGTGATCAACTCACTGATGAGCGTTTCCTGAGTTATGGACAACTCGTTTGGATGGCTGTCCCTATTGATGAACATCCAAAAAGAGGGAAGTCCATCATCAAAACTCAGATGAAACCCATCATCCTGACCTACCTCGCTACTGAGGATATTGAATCTTTTAGAAATGGTGTTACCTCACGACAACTACGAATCAATCGCTTGGTCCGCTGGTGTTATCAAGCTTATGACCAAGGTGCTTTATGGACACAACTCGACTTAGCTTGTCTTGCTGAACGTCTGCGATGCAGTTGTCTGTGATTATGTCAATGAATGGCAAAAAGCCACTGGCGACATCTTGCCCACTCGGGGCAACATCCATGATTTATCGGGTGCTATTACCCACAAGAAAGAGATCATCACGCTCTATCTTCAAGGACATCTCACCCCCAGTATTGCTGCAAAAACCAAACATTCTAAGGAGGCAGTTGACCGATACATTCGCGATTATGAGAGCGTCAAAGTCGTTCGGAAAGCAACCACAGATATTGACCAAATCTCACAGATCACACGACTTTCTAAACGCGTTATCACTCAATATCTCGACCTTATTCCACAGCACCAACTTCAAGCTATAGATGCAAACCTTACCAATTCATCTACAAACGATGAAACAGGACACCAAGGAGAAACACAATGATATCCTAACTCCCTGTTCCAGACGAACTTTATTCAGCAAAACAGAGATAGTTTCCCTGAAAATAGGGTTGATAACCATCCCCATCTTTGCTAAACTTTAGAAACGTTTATCGCTAACCGCATCATTTCTCAAAGAGAATGGTAGCGATTCCAACTTATCCCACTCATTAACGATGGTTGCGAAGCTAATAAACATCAGCATTCCAGCTATCCTATGGTCATTTGATACTATTTTAGAATTACCATTCGCCGCGTTGCTTTGAAATTCCCTGCTTGAAACGTATAGACATAAACGCCACTTGCAACGGGTTCGTCTGTAGAGTTACGTCCATCCCAATGTGCTGCACGGGACTGTGTGCGATATGTACCAGCGACCTGTTGTCCCATTGCTAACTGTCGGACGCGTTGTCCTTTCATGTTATAAATGTCTATTTTCACATTTGCATCTGTTCCCAAGTCATAAGGTATCCATGTTTCTGGGTTGAAAGGATTTGGATAGTTTGGCATAAGGATTGTTTTATCTGGAATTATGTTATCAATTAAACCTTCTAAAGTGGTAATACCCTTTTTTAGGACTTCAGATCCATCGTCTACTAAGCGTGCTTGTGTGAGCCATTTTTCAATTTGACTCAGATTTTTTAGTTAGTATTTATATGTGTTGTGGGTGCTGCTGGATTTGTAGTCTCGGTAAAATGTGCTGCCACTATTAGCAAGTCAATGATGTTAACCTTGCCATCCTTGTTTACGTCGACTTTAGGATTTTCAAGTGACGATTTACCGAAGTTATTTGAGATTAGAATTAGATCTTGGATATCAACGACACCATCACTATTTATATCCAATCTTTTATTGAGTGGAACATTGGGATGGTCGTGTATATCCGGTAAAGCTCCCCGCCAACCTGCCTTAAGCTGTTCACTAAGACGTGCGACAAGTTCAGCGTTTTCTGGTAGATTTACGATGTTATAATCAGAATACGGATCAATGTTAAAATCGTAAAGTTCTCGTAGCTGCCCCCACTCCGTGTACCGATATCGTTCAGTGCGAATTGAGTGTCCTTGTTTAAGTTGACTAAAGACACCGTTTTTCCAAGCAAGTGTCGGTTCCTGAATCACAGGTAACATGCTTAATCCCTCTAATTCTGGCAAAATAGGCAAGTGACATGCATCACATAACGTCGGGTAGATATCAACGAGCTCAACAAGTGCTTCTGTTTTTTCTCCAGGCGCAGCCTGTCCTGGTACGCTGACAATCATTGGAGAACGAAGTGCAGTTTCAACGATGATGTTTTTTCCCCATGTTCCATCTTCACCAAGATTATATCCGTGATCTCCACAAAATGCAATAACCGTTTTTTCTGTGAGTCCGAGTGAGTCCAATTGGTCTAAAACACGTCCTATTTGTGTATCTGTATAACTTGTTGCAGCTGCATAAGCTCGAGTTAACTCCAAGATTTTCTCATACGAAAGAGACGTATAATCTGGAGGAATATCTGCAAAAGGTCGGATTTCGTTCCAAGTTGGTGGCATTATGTCGGAAGGGAGTTCTCCTGAGAGGGCAGGTAAATTAAAAGTTTTGTTCTTGTATAATTCGAAATATTTCTTTGGTGCGTTGTAGGGTAAGTGTGGTTTAAAAAAACCGACAGCTAAAAAAAACTGTTGATTTTTAATCTGTTCCAGAACTTCAACAGCTCGTTTTGCTACTTGACCATCTTTGAGGTCGTCGTCTTCCACGTCGAGTGCCTTCCAAGAAGGGGTCGTCTCGTAATCAAGTGGGTACCATGGCGGTCTCCATGAAGGTGCACTCCATGAATTTTCATCGTCTTGGAAATCTGGCGTGTGAAATATTCGACCAACTGATTGTGTATAGTAACCGTGTGATTTGAAATGTTGTGAGAGTGTGATAACTTGGGGCACTGTCTCACGAAAATAATCCCTATTATTTAGTACACCCGTTGTCTGAGGTCTTAGTCCGGTAATAATAGAAGTTGGAGATGGGCTACAGAGCGGATATTGACAATAAGCATGATCAAAAAGTGTCCCGCGTTGTGCGATTCTATCTATGTTCGGTGTGTGCATCTCTTGATGACCATAGAAGCAAAGTAGAGGGCGTAAATCATCAACCATGATTAACAAGACATTATAATGTTCTTCTCCTGAAGCGAGGTGTTTAGGTAATAGTCCTGTCGTAAGAGCTGCGGCACTCGCTTTCAAACTTGTTGAGAGAAAGTCACGCCGGGTAAAAGGTCGTGAGAATGTTTTGAGTTCTGTAGTCTCTTTCAAACGTTTCCCTTTATTTTGTAACTATCATTTTGCGTGTAGCTTTAGCCTGCCCAGCACCAGCATGGAGTGTATAGAAGTAGATACCGCTTGCCACAGGTTCACCTGCGGCGTTGCGTCCATCCCAATGTGCGGCACGTGTTTGTGTCCGGTATGTGCCAGCGGTTTGAAATCCTACCTTGAGATGTCGAATAGATTCCCCTTTTAAATTATAAATCTCAATACTGACATCGGTGTCGTTTGCCAAGTCGTAAGGTATCCACGTTTCCGGATTAAATGGATTCGGATAATTCGGTAACAACACTGTTCTTTCTGGTATAACGCTACTAAGCAATGCTTCTAGGACGGTGATACCCCGCTGATAAATATCGGTGTCAATTTTTACTGTGTGTGCTTCAGCGAGCCATTCTTCAATGCGGTCAACATGTTTCAGCAGTATAGCAGTGTGTTTTGATGGGGCTGCTGTATTACTGGATTCAGTGAAATGTGATGCAACGATAAGCAAGTCAATGATGTCAACACGACCATCTCGGTTCACATCAACTTTCGGATCATCCAGGTTCATTTTACCGAAGTCGTTAGAAATGAGAATAAGGTCTTGAATATCAACAATACCATCATCATTTATATCATAAGGTTGAGTAGGTGGAACATAGGGATGGTTATGCATATCTGGCAACGCTCTGTACCAACCTGCACTGAGTTTTTGACTGAGGTGTGCGATAAGTTCAGTGTTTTCCGGTAGATCAACTTGATTTATAGTTCCATCTGGATCAATATGATAATCGTACAGTTCTTTTCGTTCTCCAGATTCTGTATATCGGTATTGTTTCGTGCGAATAGAGCGGGAATTTCCGAGTTGACTAAAAGCAGCAGTTTTCCATGGGCGTGTTGGTTCCTCTATGACAGGTACCATACTTAAACCTTCAAGTTCTGGTGGAATAGGTAAATTGCACAGATCACATAACGTCGGATAGATATCGACTAACTCAACAAGTGCATCTGTTCTTTCACCGACTGCGTTCTGTTCAGGAAAACTTACAATCAAAGGTGAATGGAGGGAAACATCAAAAATAGTTCTTTTCCCAAATAGTCCATGTTCCCCCAAATGGAATCCGTGGTCCCCAGCAAAAACGATTACCGTATTTTCTGTTAGATTAAGAGCATCCAATTGGTTCAAAATTCGTCCTACTTGGGCATCCATGTAACTTGTTGATGCTGCATACGCTCGGATCAACTCTAATGTTTTCTTTTCAGTAAGCGGTGCATCTCCGACAGGGATATCTGAATAATTTCTGAGCTCATGCCACCGGTGTAAAACTATTCGTGGAACATTATCAAAAATTTGAGTATCATACAATTCAAAATATTTTTGGGGTGCGTGGAACGGTAAATGAGGCCTGACAAAGCCAACAGCAAGTAAAAACTGACTATCTTTAACATCTTCTAAAACACCTACCGTGTGTTTCGCGATTGCACCATCCTCTAACGCGTCGTCATTTACATTAAGAGCTTGCCAAGACGGAACACCTCCAAAAGCTCTCCATTTTGGCCACCAAAAAGGAACACTCCAAGAATTGTCATTTTGCAACGGTGGAACACCGTTCTTAATTTCTTCACTGGTACGGGTATTGTGCCTAATTTTCCCAATAGAACGCGTATGATAACCGTGGGTTTTGAAATGTTGCGGAAGCGTGACTGCGTCAGGTACTGTCTCACGAAAATCAGCGTAATTATCATGAACACCAGTTGTATCTGGACGCAAACCGGTAAGGATTGAAGCACGAGAAGGATTACAAAGTGGAAATTGACAATAAGCACGGTTGAACAACGTTCCCCGTTGTGCTAATCTATCAACGTTAGGAGTGTGCATTTCTTGATGACCATAACAGCCTAACAAAGGGCGCAAATCATCTACCATGATAAATAGGACATTATATTGTCCCTGAGCTTTTGCGGAGAGATTTGGCAAAAGTGCAGTTGTGAAAGCAGCTGCACCTGCTTTCAGACTTGTTGAAAGAAAGTTACGTCGGGTTAAAGATCGTGAGAATGTTTTCTGTTCAATTACCTCTTTCATAAGTTCACCTAATTTGCAATTACCATTTTGCGGGTTGATTTCGTTTGTCCTGCGCTGAGTGTATAGAAATAGACTCCACTTGCGACAGGTTCACTAGCGGAATTATGACCATCCCAATGTGCAGATCGCGATTGAGTGCGATCTGTGCCAGCGGCTTGGAAGCCAACCTTTAGATGTCGTATAGATTCTCCTTTGTGGTTATAGATATAGATTTGAACATCTGTATCTTGTGCTAAGTCGTAAGGTATCCATGTTTCTGGATTGAAAGGATTAGGATAGTTCGGTAATAGCACTGTTTTTCTTGGCATTACAGAATTTATTAAAATCTCTAAGTTTGTAATTCCTTGACGAAAAACTTTAGAACCGTCATTTACTAAACGGGCTTCAGTAAGCAATTGTTCAATTCTGTCGATCTGTTGAAGCGGTATAGGAATAGATTTTGGTGCTGCAACATTGCTTGCTTCACCTAAATGTGAAGCAACAAATAGAAAATCAATTAAATCAACGTTTCCATCCTTATTTACGTCAACTTTCGGATATTCATGCGTATCAGCATCAAAACTATTTGCGACTAAAAGGAGATCTTGGATATCAATGGTCCCGTCATTGTTCACATCCCACGGAAGAAATATAGAATTATAATTTTGTTCTTGGTCAGTCGGTAAAGCGGCTTGCCATCCAGCTTGAAGCCGTTCGCTGAGATGTTTTACGAGTTCCGCGTTTTCTGGAAGATCGGCAATGTTTATAGTTCCATCTGGGTCAGTGTGAAAATCATAAAGTTCTCTTGTTTTTTTCCGCTCCGTGTATTGGTATCGTTCTGTGCGAATAGAGTGTGCTGCGTCAATGTCAACTTGGCTAAAAGCAGCCGTTTTCCACGGACGTGTTGGTTCTTTAATCACAGGTGTCATGCTTAAGCCTTCAAGTTCTGATGGAATAGGTAATTGGCACAAATCACATAACGTCGGATAGATATCAACAAGTTCCACAAGAGCATTTGTATTAACGCCACGAGGAGACTGTCCAGGGAAACTGACAATCAAAGGTGAACGCAGAGCAGCCTCAAAAATAGTTCTTTTGGCAAATGTACCATGCTCTCCAAGATTGAAGCCATGGTCACCCGCAAGAATGATAACTGTCTCTTCAGATAGTCCGAGTGTATCCAGCTTATCTAAGACACGTCCTACTTGTGCGTCCAGATAACTTGTAGATGCAGCATATCCTCGAATTAACTCTAATGTTTTTTCTTTAGATAATGTGCCGCCTTCTGTTGGAATATCCGAATAAACCCTCATTTCATGTTGGGCATGTATGACAACATCTTCAACATCTTCAATGATTGTCGTGTCGTACAAGTCGTAATATTTTGTTGGCGCGTTGAAAGGCAAATGTGGTTTATAGAAACCAACAGCGAGAAAGAACTGATCGCCTTGTACATCTTCTAAAACTCCCATTGTGTGTTTTGCTACTTTACCATCTCTTAATTCATCGTCTGAAACATCAAGGGACTGCCAAGATAGTCGATTAATATAGGGTTCGAATCTTGGTGACCAACTTGGAATACTCCAAGATTTACTATCAGCAAATGGACCATGTAATATTTTTCCTATTGAACGTGTATGATAGCCGTGTGTTTTGAAATGTTGTGGTAAAGTAACCACATCAGGTACTGTAGTCCGATAATGTGTATTATTATCTTGCACGCTATTTGTGTCTGGACGCAATCCCGTGAGTATTGACGCACGGGAGGGATTACAAATTGGGAATTGGCAATAGGCACGGTTGAAAAGTGTACCTCGATGCGCAAGTCTATCAATATTAGGTGTATGCATTTCTTGATGACCATAACAACCTAACAAAGAGCGCAAATCATCTACCAGGAAAAATAGGACATTATATTGTCCCTGAGCTTTTGCGGAGAGAATAGGAAAAAGTGCAGTTGTGAAAGCAGCGGTACCGGCTTTTAAACTTGTTGAAAGAAAATCGCGTCGCGTAAACAAGTGTTTTTGCACCTGTGATTTTAAATTATGCTTCATTCGTGCATGATTCCTAAATAATCTGATGTAGATTTGTTTTTCCAACGATTTCTAATTAACTATCGCCTATTATACCGTAATTTTGTCATTGTTTCAAGGAAAATTTGTGCAATACTTGGATTTAATTCAAACGGAACTCTGGGAGGGACAGGATGTAAGGTATGATTAGCATAATTCAGGAATGTTTTGTCCAATGGTAATTCGCAGAATTCACATAAAGATAACAATGTTTCCTCAGGTGCTGTAGTCAACTCTTCAAAACGAACTGTGTAAATACAATCTGGGTAGTTTTGTATTAGATTCAGACCTTCATGCATAGACAATACCCATTCAATCGCTGCTCTGTCCAAATGTCTATCACACCTTTTTATATCCTCAACCACATCTTTCAAGTCATCGTCAGTGGAAACAAGTTGGTCCACTAACAGATTCCATTTGCGGTCATTCACACCCCACCAATCGTGTTTCTCTCCATTGACTTGCACGCCGAGTCTCATTGACCAATTCGCAATTGATTGGCAGGTATCCCATCCGTTTCTAATAAGAAAAATAAAACGCGCATCCGGAAATATAGCACGTACAAAATCAACTCTAAAAATCAGTTCTGGATATTTATCTACAAGACGTTTTGTGCCTGTTGTTGATAGGTATGCACCAAACATTTTGGTGGCACGTTGTTGCATGTTGTCAGTTTTATCCTCTGCAGACAAACGATATTTTGCATGTTCACGACTGTAGTTTCCGATGATATCTTCATTTGGATGAATGAGGTGCCATATTGCTTTCGGTTCATTTAAAAACCCTACATCTTTGTGCATGGATAGCACTATTCCAAGTATTGTTGTTCCACTACGACCAGTGCCGAGAATAAAAATAGGTTTATGAATAGGTTGAAATTGTCTATGACTATTTGCAGCTTTTTTCAGAAGTGAAAGGACGATTGGATTTATCCATCTACCCTTTGTTGTTAGAGGACGTCCTTCAAACAGTGCATAACTGATGAGACGTGTTATTGCTTTGATTGGTCGCGTTTTGATATAAGCAGAATTAATTTGTGCAACCATATTTCATTTATCTCAATTCTTGATTATAGTCGTCTTTTTAAGGTTTCGCGAATGTTCTTTATTCTGTCAAGATTGTAAATAAGTGCTAACACTAATTTCAAGGGAAACGAGAGTATATTTATTGCTAAGCCGAAAACATTTGGTCTAATTGAGATAGGCAAATAATTGTGCATTAGCATCAATGTTCTATTGAGTTTTTGACAGATGTATATTTCAGCTGAACTGAGGTTACTCACATTCCTATTGCTTTCATTCCAGTATCCTGCGCGCTCTGGATTTATTCCAAGTTGTCCTGGTTTGTCCGTGTTCACAGAAGACCCTACTTGCGGTACTTGGAGCAATGACTTATCATATTCTATATCCACAAAGTTGCAAATACGCGAAACCGTGGCTTCAGGATTCTCAAGCAATTTCTCAAAGTAGACAGTCATTACCCGTGCGTTATCAGCAAATTTCTCTGCGGTACTAACTGCAGAGTGCCAAATTTTGTTAATCGTTATGGGGTGATAGTTAATCCAATCGCGCAAACTTTCCTTTATTGGCATATCGGTGCCTCCCAAAAATCTGCGTTTCCATTTACGTTTTTGTGACAAGAGCACATCTCGCGGGTCACGTACCATATTTACGATTTTTGCGTTCGGATAGTATTTTAGGATTTCATCAATATAAAAGACGTTGCGCGGGGTCTGGTCACAAGGAATGGTTTTTCCATGCAACGAAGTCTCGTAACTTAGGAAATCGGAATAAAGTTCTGAGGGGTCAATAGGAAAACCTGTCAACGATTCGCAAAATGTCCGTGCGTCTCGCTCAAAACGTTGGGAATCTCCATGTGTGCGGTAGCCTTCACGTTGAATACACAACAACTTTGCAGCCAATGCTTCTGCCTCTGATTGATTCAATTTTGCCTTTATTGCAGGTGACCAAAGTTGTCCGTAAAAGTGAAGTTCGCCAAAGGTGAAAACATCTGGGTGATTGCCTAATATCCGTCCCATCATTGTTGTGCCGCTACGACTGTTCCCAACGACAAAAAGCATTTTAGCAGAATTCACTTGTGTACCTCAATTACACCGAAACTGTTTTTGGGAATTGACAGATTCTTTGCTTTCCCTTTCCATTCTTGGAGACGCACCTCAATTTCCCCCGAACCTTCCAACTCAGCATTTCCCCCATTCGTCGCTTTTAGTCTTTCATTCGCAACAAAACGATATGTAATCTGCTTTTTAAATCTTCTCCCATCTATGATGATTTGCGGTAAAACTTCATCACTGGTACGGTTGCTGACGAAGATGTTAAGTCGTTCTGTGCTGCCAATTGCTTGTGTTTGAATACCGTCCATCATCTGTCCTTTATAATCCAATTGTCCATCAAGCAAAGGTGTATTTGCGGTATAGGTTTTGAACTGTGTGTCAGCTTTTGAAAAAGCATCACCAATTAATTGAAAAGTATAATAGACAGTGCGCCGAATTGTGTTACCGTAGTCCGATTCAGGTTCACCACCATATTTCCAGAAACTGCGTTCAGATGGGGGAGTAATACGAGAAAAAACTGGGAATCCTTTGCCAGGACCAGTAATTACATGAAAATTGGCATGTGTAATTTTGGGTGTATTTAGGATTTTAAGAAAGAAATCACCCGCGTACATTGCATGCAGTTGTGTGTTTGTGACACGGTTTGCTGGATTGGCGATATTCCATTCTGTGATCCACATCTCTTTATCGGGGAATAACTCTTGGTAGTATTCCATTGCCTGATCAAAATCATGATGTATCCATCCGAATAAATATCCTCGCATTTGTTCAATTTTCACATCACGTGTAGCTTTGTAAGCATAGACATGAACGGAGAAAGCATCATACCAACTTGATGCTGTTGGATCATCTTGTTTAGCTAATCCTTCATCCCATTTACGTTGCGGTGTTTTTATTAGGAATCCCTCTTTGTGAAATGCGACTGGTGATGCACACACCGAAACCTTTATGTCCGGATCAACCGCTTTCATCGCTAAACCGTGCTTCTCTGCTTCTCTCATATAGATTTTTGCAGTTGGAAATTTGTTAGCATAGTGTGGAAGATAATGCTCATTTCCGAGTTCCCAATAGGAAACCTTGTATCCTTTATTTTTTGCATAACGCACCCATTCAGCACTCTCTTCGGGACTCCCTGTCCATAGATTTACCATGACGATGGGAGTAATATTTTGCTTTTGACACAGTTGCATGAAGTTATCAAAAGAAATTATCCCATTCCGACGTTTTTGAAGTCTGACAAAGTTACCTCTATTACGTTTGTTGAGTTGTGGACTCAATGTCGTCTCCATTTCCTCTCTAATAAAACCTTTAGTTTTCCAGTGGTAGAAATTGCCGACAGTTCCCCCAGGAAAACGAAGCGTCTTCGGTTGGAGTACTTTTGTGAGAGCCAAAAAGTCTTCATCAAGATACGCGTAATCCCCACTCATCATGTTCGTATTGAAACCGTAGAGTTCTTTTCTTAATGGTGTTGATGTCTGCGTATCAACCTCTAAGCGGATTGCTCCATCCATATATGATCTGTCAATACATCCACGTATGAGTATTACAGATAATATGCCACTGGCTAAACAGATGCAAAACAGGAAAGTCATTGAAGTAAACGATTTCCATTTCTTTGTTTGCTCTTGATTCATAAGTCTCACAAGCCGATTTTTATTGTTCTATAGGTTTGAAGTGATGCGTCACTTCCAAACATGAGGCCTGCACACAACCAAAAATAGAACCCGTAACCTCTGAATTCAAGTGTGCGATTGAAAAACAGCAGAAAAACAGTCACAGTAACTAAGCATAACATAGTCATAGCAATTTCTTTCGTATATTTGCCGACTGCATGTTTATATATGCTCAAAGCAGCCATAAAGAGTCGGAGAAAGATTAAGGCAAATAATCCTAAACCTAACAACCCGTAGAAACAGAGAATAGCGACCCAATACACATCTTTAAAACCTTTTTTACTTAGGACTTTGAGAAGAAACGAACGTTTGCTCATATTAAGTCTTTCAATTGTCGTGTTCTGGTCTGCACCATAACCTAAAATAGGTTTATTTGCAAGGACTGTCGGTACATTTCCGATGAGCGCACCGAGTCTCTGTTTTTGAGCGACATGCACATAAGAACCGGAAAAAACACCTGTAATATTCCCTACCATACCGACTTTTGCTTTGCGGGGATTTATGTATTCCAATCCGAATGGGTTCACGATTGCCAACAAAACTGCAAAAATGAGTATTATTGCTAATGCTAAACGCAATGCTTGCATCCAACCGTATTGGAAGAAGTACCAAGCGGCACAAGCCAAAATTGCGGAAAAAGTTGCGGCGCGTGAATATGATCTTGCAATGAACATTAACAGGATCGCTATTCCAAGCAAATTTAGATATTCTAATCGTTTTATACGCGACAAAAAAATGACCAATATAAGGATCATAAAGACCCCATAAATGACAGTATCTCCTAAAGTGCCGTAGATACTTCCTATTTCTCGTCCTAATTCCAACAACCTGTATTCTTTTGTAAAACCCCCAACTTCAAGATTAGAGGCGCGAGGAAGGAAGAAGTCAAAAGCACCGGTACCACCAACCCACTGTATCATACCGGCAAAGAGTTGGACGACACCAACACAAAGAACAATTCGAAGTAACGTCCCAATTCGTTTTTCAGACAAAGGAGAATTGGCTATGAGGTAGAATAGGACGATATATCTTGCAAACGGTCTGATATTGTAAAGACTTCCGATCAGTGGTGAACGGTTTATCACCATGGAAAGAAAAACCACGATATAAAAACCTATAACGGGTATATCAATTGAAGTTTTGACAAACGGGATCCCTTTGTAGAGTTTGTGGATAACGAGTTTCCCAAATGCTACGTAGATTAGCATTTCACCCAAGAATCTTAGATAGGAATAGATGGTATCACTTACAGGCAAGAACTTAAGTACAAATTCTTCAAATGCAAAGTAACCCGTGAGAAAATATATAATTGACATTTTATATTACTAAACTACAAGAGCAGATTGATAGACCTTAGATAGAATCCTTATACGAATTCCAATGAGATAAATCTTGGTGAATTAATTTCTCCAATTGCTCGTTGTGTGGTTTAAAATAGTTGACTAATTCCTTGTGCGTTTTTGAAGTTAGAGGTGGCGGTGAAAAATGTTTTTCATTCAAATCCAAAATGGTTTTTCTGATTTTATGAGCTGCTTTTGACGGTACCAACTTGCGAATTGCACGTCTGATTGGGTTTTTAGATGCAAGAAACTGTGTGAACAGATAGCTAAATTTATCGGAACGTGGCATTGCTGCTTGATTATAGTGCCGTTCTACGCTCGGTTCAAAATCCTCACGGATACCTATCAAGTTATAGATACGTCTACATACTGCTTTAGCATCGGTCTTTAGTTCATCTGTTAGGATGCAATGTATCTGCTCTTCTCCAAATTGCGTTATCAGGTTTTTGATAGGTGGATAGTAGGTACTATTGAACTTATATGCGCATTGTCTCCATTTGAACCAATCTTCAATGAGGCGGTGCTGTTCTACTGCGAGTGCTTCTTCAAATGTTTTGATATTTTCCCAACCTCTGCGCCGCGCCCACCAATAAGCAGAATAGGCGCGAGCAACCGGTTCTCGGAGGAGAACAACAAGATGGATCTTCGGATTGTGTTTATAGATCCGTTGCATTATGTCATGTGAGTACATCACCATAACATTCTTTGCAATCAGTTTTTTGTCCTCAGGACATTGTGCAAAGTATTTCGTATAAGCCAATTCGTAACCACGTTCATATTCATGGTCTTGGAGAAAATAGGTCATCTCTGACTGTGAATGGGTATGTATCTCGGGATGCTGTGCTAAATAACGCAGTAGTGAGGAAGTTCCCGATTTCTGAGTTCCCACAATCATGAGTTGAATTGTTTTATTCATTGAATTTCATCTCTTTGAAATAATGACTTGACTTCCTCTGAACTAAAGCTCAGTAGTAAATAGTTGCCATGGTGGATTTCTACTGATTAATTCTGCAAGATTATGCACATCGTCCTTGTAAAAATTGATTAGCCGATTTCGTGTCTCATCTGACATGTTGACGTTTTCAGTTGGACGTGTGTTTAGTCGGAGATAAATTGGTTCAATTGTTCGTCTGAGTAATTTAAATGAACTATGTACAATCGGTTTGTCATGAGTCCATTTGCGTAATCGGAATCGGAAGTCTCTATACTTTCTATGTACTTCAGTGTTTTTCATCGTTTCAGTCCGATTTGTGACTTTAAACGTGTAATCCTCGTAAAAACTTGCATCGATGTCTGCGAAACGACATAGGTTATTGAGAACTGTTGAAGGGTCTGTTGCAAGGTCTTCATAATAGAGGATGTGCAAACGTGATGGTTCAAACTGACTATAATACTCCTTGAGATAAACCGAATAACATCCTTGTTTGAGTGTTTCCCAATGTTGTTCAGCGGGTGTTTCATCCTTATTACCAAAAAAATCAGAATCATACTTACCATCAAAATAGTCAAATAAAATCTCTACATAGGTATCAAAAGTAAAGTCTTGTGGTAATTTTCCATCCTGTTTTGCAAACCGATACCATGAGATCAACCTTGAAATCGGTTCACGTAGACTAAAAACAAACTTTGCTTTGGGTAGAAACTTTGCAATTCTTTCAAGTGCATAAGGACAATACAGATAATCTGGTGTTGATTCAAGTCGGATCTGATCGTCACCGCATTGTGGAAAAAGTAGATTATACTCCTCTACATCACCGGTAAATCTATATTTTGAGGGTAGTGGGTAATCAGTGTGTAGAAAGAATCGTGTTTCTTTGTAGGTGGCACTACATATAGCGGGATGGTCTGCAAGATATGTAAATAACGATGTCGTGGCAGCTTTTGTTGTTCCACCAACGATTAAATAGTGATGGTCACTGACCATTTTTGTTGAAATACTCATAATTCGTCATGTGTTAAACCGATGCTACAAGGTAAAAGTGAGATCAATATCGGGTGAACAAAGAAATCCCGGTTTTTCGCAGTAGGTATGTTAGATTCGCAACTGCAAGCAATGCCGTCACTGCAACAGCTACTGGGATTCCAACAAGTTGCCATACATTTACCAATCCAAAAGCTAAAACGAAGTTTATAACAGCCATCGTTAGCATGTTTCTAAAAACAAGTGAATACGCTTTTTGTGCATAAAGTCCAGCATTTAACACAGGTATAAGACATGCGAATGTCATACCCGTACTGAGCCAAAAAAGCAGTTGTGCAATCTGTTGAATTGATGATTCATTAAGACTACTTTGTCCGTAGAAAAACAGCATAGATATGATTTTTGTATTGCTTAGAAGCAAAAGCAATGACACCGGTATTGCAATGCAGAGTGCTGCAACTATATTTCTATAGAGTGTGTGTTTTAATTTGTGGTGATTATCCTCCACATCATGTGTCGCCATTTCGGGTAACCCTGTAGTGGCAATACTTATACCAATGAGTGTTTGTATAGCAGAATAAATTCGGAATGCGCTGTTGTAACGTGTGATTGCGCCTTCACCTATTTTCTCTACAAGATATATTTCAACTAACAAACGTGCACTGATCTGTCGGATTGCAAACCCCAGTGTAGGTAACGTAATAGCGTTTTTCAATGAACGTAACGTTTCAAAAGATACCCATTTTAGTTGATACCGATGTCCTGTTTGGTACATTCCAAGGCATAACCATCCGAAGTATGCTACGAATCCTACTGTATAAGCTAACGTAACCCAGTGGGATATTTGTTCTGTGTTCCATAGGAACAGAAAGACTACAGTAGCAATGCCCGGTGGTAATGCATTTCGGAGTGCTACGGTTTTGAATCGTCTCTGACTGTTGAGATATGCACCAAGTATCGTACTTCCACAACCGAAAATCAGTAGTGGCGAACAATACCTTAATAGAAGTGTCATTTCTGTTTGAGCTTCAACTGAGCTACTTGATAGCAACACTATAGCAATCCATGGTGCAAAAACCGCTATTGTCAGTGCGATCATCGCACCTACTCCCAGTGCAAGATTTAGGATTCCGTTCGTAAAGTGTTGATATGCGACACCTTTCTTTGATTTCTCCTCATTAATAAAAAGTGGGACAAGACTAAACTTAGCGCCTTCCCTAAAAATAGTATCTACTAATAGGACAACTTTTAACGCGGTAATCAATGCGTCCGCAGTAGAACCTTCTCCCAAGCGTCTCGGAATTAACAGATGGAATATGAGACCAAACGCCATTCCAACAAAAGTAATCAGCATCACCCATCGCGTTGGACCATGCCAAAGTTTGTTGATGAGGCTGCGAAAACGGTTCATATTGAATTCATATTTGGTATCAGTTCAACCGATGTTATTGCATCGCTGTTGGGGTTTATTTATTCCAAGCATCTGGTAAATTCTTTCGAATTTCTATATTACTAAATTCTGTAGCAGGACGAGGTCCAACAGATTTTGCCCATTTTGCCATGCGGTTAAGTCCTTCTGCAAGGGGAACATGAGACGCAGTTCCGAAAATCTGACGAAACTTTTCATGGGAACAATACGCGTGTTTCACTTCGTCCCGTGCTTCAAAATGTTTTATAGGCACTTCCTGTTCCATTGCAGTCATGACAAGTTCCGCTAACTTATTGACAGAAACATGTGTATCCGACCCAACGTTGAAGACTTCACATGAGGTTTCTGGAATGTCAACGCATCGAGCAATATGGGGTGCAACATCAGCGATATGTGTAAATGCTCGAGTCTGTTCACCATCTCCAAAAACAATCAACGGTTCATGCTGCATAATCTTGTTCATGAAGATGCCGATAACGTTTCGGTATTTATCACTGATATTTTGCAGTTCACCGTAGACGTTGTGTGGACGAAAAATGGTGTAATCCAGGTCAAAAAGACGTTTTGAGACGATGAGTTCCTGTTCCACAGCATATTTTGCGATTCCGTAAGGATCTTCAGGTATCGGTATAAGTTTTTCGTGCATCGGTAGTTGGTTTTCACCGTAAACTGCGATGGAAGAGGTAAACACAAACCTTTTGACATTGTTGTTGACTGCAGCGTTTATTAAGTTGACACTACCGATTAGGTTATTTTGATAATTGAACCGCTTGATGAAATGGCTCAGACCTTCTGCAGCATACGCTGCGAGATGATAAATATAGTCAAATTTGTACTGCTCAAAGAGTTTTTCTATAAGTTGAACATCAAGAATGCTGCCTTCAATGAAAGTTGCTTCGGGGTTGACATTTTCACGAAACCCACCGCTTATATCATCAAGGACAACAACTGTATGGTCACCGACGCAGAGTAGTTCGTTGACGACGTGTGCTCCCATGAAGCCCGCGCCGCCGGTAACCAATGAACTATGTTTCATATTCATTGCCTTTTTATTTAATTATTACAAGACGTTTAGTTTGGCTTGTTTTTGGCGTCACTAATTCGTAGATATAGACACCACTTGCAACTGCCTCTCCAGATTCATTCCGTCCATCCCAATATGCGGCTTTGCTACGGTTAATATAATATCCTGAGGTCTGATGTCCTGAATAAACTGTCTTTACAACCTTACCTGAAGTGTTATAGATGCGTATAATGATATCAGCATCCCCTGCAAGTTGATACGGAATCCAAGTCTCAGGATTAAAAGGATTTGGATAATTTGCAAGAAGTTTTGTTTTGATAGGACCATTATCCGGCATCAACAGTTGTCTTAAAAATCGTTTTACCAATTCTTTCTGTGTAGCGTCACCTTGAATTTCTTCAATTTTTAGATAAAATGAATAGAGGAGAGCGATGTCGTTTTCAGTCAAGGATGGGAAATGACTTAACATCGTGCTTGCATTTGAGACTCTCTGATGTGTCTGAGAAGGTGCGGCGTTACTATTATGTTTTTCTTCAATAATCTTAATAATCCAAATCACATCAGCAAGGTCTACTTTTCCATCTTTGTTAGCATCAAGTCGTGCGTTTGAGGGAGGATCTTCTCCGAAATGCGCTACAACAACAAGCATATCGAGTATATCTATATTACCGTCCTGATTGACATCACCTGGGAGTCGCGTTTGAATACCACTTTCAACGATGTGCAACACTTGGTTAACTTCAATGTCAGACAATTTTTGCAATATCCCGCTGGGCCAATAGATTGCCAATTCGCCGACTTTCTCATTCTGTGCGAGTCCAAAATGGATGCGTTTCTGGTCTTGTTGGCACCAATGAAATCCGCCCCCGTTTTCCCGTAATTGGGTTTTGCCATCAGGAGTTGTAGCAAAAAGTCTTGCTCCGATACCATCCCAATTAGAAACATTGCCTTCTAAATCAATTTGCAACCAATTGTTTCCACTCCCTATATTTCGGAAAAGTTGATCGGGGCCTTCACTAAACGGGTATTCGCCTCTACCGTTTGTGACGAAAATATCAAGATAACCGTCCCTATCGTAATCTGCTACGGTCGCACTTTGACCTCTACCCTGCATACTTCCAACGATACCACTTGAATTTGCACGTTCCATAAATGAACCATTGCCAAGGTTTTCATAGAGGTGATTCGGGTAGTTTTCACTTGTGTTTGATCGTACAACATAGATGTCAAGATCCATATCATTGTCAAAATCACCAGTGGCAACACAGCGACCATCTGCAAACGTACTAATGTTACCTATTGCCGTTGAGACAGAAAACATGTTTCCATCGTTAATCAGAAGCCGTGATGGAGGTTGTTCCTTTAGGTCTGAATCGGAAAAGTTAATTCTCTCTATTTCTATCATAGGTTCAGAGGATCTAATTATTGCAGATGCTGGACGTTTATGACTCAAAAATGTCCATTTTTGGGTGTCCGGTTCATATCCTACATAGATACCGAATTTTTCGTTTTCAGGACGTGCCTTGAGTCCAACTACTTTTGGCTCATTAGGAAATAGTGTAACTTTAAAGGAAGCAGCTCTTAGGGTTGGCTGGACTCCCTGAAATTCACCATTCTGAAATTCTGTTACTTGATGTCCTTCAACGCCAATTTTTACTAATGAAACTTGGGGACCCCACTCTGAATAGATTTCAAAAGATACATCCCCTTCAGTTACAAAACTCACACCTTTTTCTGTCTCAATACTACGAAGATTCAATTCCAATGTTTGAGTTTCTACCTGTTTAACAAATGATTGGTAAAGTCCACGAGCAATAAAGATGTCTGAAAGTAGATCACCATTGAAATCTGCAATGACAGCATCTTGAACAGAGTAACCGTTGGGAATCGTCAAACTTTCAGTTATATTTCTAAATGGAGTAATAGATGTATCAAAGACAACAAGTGGGTAGCGATGATAGCTTACAACCAGATGCATGTTCCCGGTCATGTTTATACTGGCTAACTGCGCCAAAGCTGTACTCTTATCAAGTGCAAAACCGGCTTGATCACTTTCATTTTCAAAACCACCTGCTGTTTGACCAAACAATGCAGTTGTAAGCAAGTCTCCACTGCTATCCGTTCTTGTCACCCCTGTAAGGAGAACATCAAGATGACCATCACTATTCCAATCAAACCAGAGAGGAGTTCTACCTCGTAGAAGCGGAAAGTCTAAACCGAGTTCAGCAGCACTTTCAATTAGCATACCGTTCTCATTGATATAGAAATGGTTGGCATGGTTGCTGTGTGTACCAGTACTGAAACCACCGTCACTACCGGACAAAATGATAAGATCCTGATCTCCATCATTGTCATAGTCTGCCCATGCCACACCGTGTGTGTCTGCATAAGGATTTGCGTCCCATACCACATCAATAATGTCTGTGAAAGTGCCATCACCGTTGTTATGATAGAGACTCGGTTTGTGTCTGTGGTTTGTTACCCATAGGTCAAGATACCCATCGCCATCAAAATCACCCCATGAATTTCCCCAACTTTCACCAATATGTGTAATACCTGCTTGATGAGAGTCGTCTTCAAACTGTATTTCACTTGATGCGGTGGACAGCAGAATGAAAATGAACATTAAAGTTATGAAAATTCGCATTATTTCTTCTTTTTGCTTCTCAACAAGTCATACGCAAAAGCTACCTAATATATTCTAAGTTTCCTAATACATCCTTTATTACAAAAACTTCTGATAAACATCCATAATTCTTTGATAATGAATGTCTGCGTTAAACTCAGTTTCCATTTTTTTGCGTCCAACTTTTCCCATTTCGGCAGCTTCAACTTTGTTTTCATACATCCACAGCAATTTTTCTCGGAGCGTCTCCGTTCCTGCGGAAGGAACGAGAAATCCATCTACTCCATCAATAACGAGTTCAGGAATACCACCTATATCAGCTCCAATTACCGATTTACCATAGGCAAAGGATTCTAAAACAGACATAGGACAATTTTCATACCATTCTGATGGTAAAACAGTGCAGATACTATTGAGAATCAGTTCTCGGAGTTCATCTCCCTGTTTAAAGCCTAAGAGACGTATATGTTCACAACCATTTTGCTCTACAAACTGCTGGACTTCTGGCATTGCTTCACCGTCACCAACGATATAGAGCGGCACCTGTTTCAATGGTGCAGCAGCTTCTATCAGTGTCAAAATTCCCTTGCTCCGATGCACCCGTCCGAAATAAAGTATGTATTCTCCGTTTGAGAAATTCGGTGTAATCTCAGAAACATCTGCAAAGTTATGTACAGTTGATATTTTTTCTTCAGGTATACCGTATTGTATCATCTTTTTCCGAAGAAAATGTGACACAGAAATAAAATGGTCAAACTTATCAACACATCCGAGGAAACGGGAAACATAGGACTCCGCAACACTCAGGGTAGTTCGTGCAAAGGAACCTCTATTACACTTTTTCGGAAGAGCTCGCCAGAAGTGTTTACCTTCACAGTCTTCACATATCTCATCATTTGACAGATGACTATACACAGGACAGGTTATCTTATATTCGTGTAATGTTTGAATTAGCGGTATACCCGCATTTTTCAAACTTCCCAAAATGGAAGCAGTTAATTTACCGTAGTAAATATGGAAGTGGGCAATATCTATATTAGTCTTGTTTAATAACTTATGAATTGATTTGACCGCATCGCGTGAATACAAAAAACGTAGAAGGTCAATTGGACCTGGTTTGTCAAAATCCGCTGCACGCGGAAAATACTGATCCCATTCTGTCGGTTCATTTCGTGGACTTGCTGCGGTGAATGGTATGACGTTATGTCCATGCTTTTGGAGTAACTCACCCATCGTAAAAAAGTATCTGTCTGACCCACCACGCACATAGTGATTTTGTGAGATATTTAGTATCGTTAGCATGTATTCACCCCCGTGGTCCTGCTTCTTCAAAACGCGTTTCAGCAATTGGGGTATAAAACACCGTTCCAATCGGTTTTGTTATTATATCTGTATCAGCAGAATCTAAAACAACCTTTGCTATTTCGTTATCAACGTGTGTTCCCCACCAATTATTTGGTATAGATAGATCGAATTTTACATTTAGATTTACCGCGAAATCGTTCTTTTCAAAGTTGTTATACCGAATAATAGATTGTACATTCTCACAAAAAATTCCAAACTCATTACTGCTTATATTATTATATTGAATTTGTGGTCGATTTTGTCGTTCTATCGTACTGATACCAATCTCATTTTCAAGAATATCATTATATTGGATTATTGAGTCACTTCCATCTAAAGCAATTGCCGTTTCATTATTACGAAGAGTGCAATCTAACACCGCGGGAGAAGTTGTCTTGATGTCAAGCGCGATTTCAGCGTATTCTACTACTGCACCCCTCAGGTAACTTGTAGCATCACGCGTAATGTCAAAAAGGATACCCTTCCAATCTCCAGTCTCTGGATTAGCATTATTTGAGGTTAAATACACAGGTTCATCTAATGTTGTTTGTCTCAATGGCGTTCCAACCTTCAGTATTGCCTTGAGTCCAGAAACCTTGATTTGAGCATCACGTGCGAATTTGACGATTGTTCCAGGTAATATTTCAAGAGTGACATCACCCGGAATCTCTAATGACCCATGCACAATGTATGTTATATCTGGTTCCCATGTTTCGTCCCCAGTAAGCTTATAATTCCGTAGAACTCTTTCCGAGTCATTGATAGAACCGTTAATAGCAGAAGTTGAATCTTGACAGCCGCTTACTGCTAAACCGATACCTAAAGTCGTTATGCAAAAGAATAGTGTTAAACGTTTAATATACATGTTCTGATTTTGTGGTAGAATTTATATGTTTTCTTCAATTAATGCAATTCTTATCAATTCAAAACGTGACAAATAGATAAGTTTTCAGATCGCACTTACAACCTTGGATCCACAGTTTCACTTTCAAGTGCTAATATCCCGAAAACACATTCATGAACTTTGGATATGGGTTCATTGTTCACGAACCGTTCAAGTGCTTCTATGCCTAAAGCAAATTCTCTGATGGCAAGCGAACGTTTATGAGATAATCCTCTATTTCGCAGACGTTCTAAGTTGTGTTCTAAAGTATATTCCGGTCCGTATATGATACGAAGGTATTCCCTACCCCGACATTTGACTGCGGGTTGGGCAAGTCCACGCTTCCCTTTTACAATGAAATCTAACGGTTTGATGACAAAACCCTCACCACCTTTTGTGGTAAGTTCTTCCCACTGACGAATAGCAGCAGCTTCGCTATCTTGATCTGTTAGGTCTACTGTGCCGTAAGCAGTTGAAAATAGGACGTTATTTTCAGAACCTTCACATAGTTTGGCAAGCATCTCCATGTGCCACAAATGTTCTTTGTCAATAAATACTTTTCCTTCTGCAGCTAAAAGATGGAACGGCGCAAGTTTTAGGTCCGAAATAGACTCTACTTGCCAACAGTAACGTTGATAGGCGTTGACGTATTCTTTCGCAGCAATAGTTCGTTTCCGATATCCATCCAAAAGTCCATTCAACTGAACACCACGTTTCTCAGCAGTTTCTAATGAACCAACCACGTGGTCTATGGCGACACGTGCGGATGTCCCTACCGGTGCGTACTGTTGTCGTAATAGTTCTTGTGCTTTGACGGACCAGGGCATGAGTTCACAATCAAGACAGAACCAGTCAGTATTCAAGTCCTCCCAAAAACCTGATTTATCAGCTGCCTTTTTAACTTGTAACAACACTTCATTTTCTAATGCTTCATCGTCGAAAAAGGGTCTACCAGTGCGTGTGTAACATATTCCAATTCTATCTTCCGATGACCCAAAACGCCTCTTCGCGACTTCGGAGGATTTACATACAATGACGACAGCACGTGATCCCATGTGTTTCTCTTGCCAAATCACATTGGTGACACCTTGATTGCGATAATACTTAAAACCTTCAGCAGGATGTTCAAGCAAGTTCGGTATCGTTGTCGTTTCGGTTGGAGACATTGTCGGCGGCAGATAGATAAGCCATTTTGGATCTATGGCAAAGCGACTCATCACCTCAAGTGCTGCGATAGTGTTCTCTTCGCGGATCGTTACATTGTGATTTAAACGAGTGCTAATTGTGCGCCTTCCTATTACATCACTAATGTGCAAGATACCTTCATCTTTTTGTATATCTGAAGATGTTTGTTTATCTTGCAGTGGTTTTGCAGGTTCATAATATGTCTTGCGCGCAGGAACAGAAACAAGTTCTCTTTCAGGATATCGCAACGCAGTCAATTTCCCACCATAGACACATCCAGTATCAACATTGATTGTGCGATTTATCCATTGCGGTTCAATCACGGGTGTGTGTCCATAGACAACAGTAGCACCACCACGATATTCCTCTGCCCAATTTAGCCGAATTGGCAAACCGAACTCATCCGTTTCTCCTGTGGTTTCGCCATAAAGCGCGAATTCACGCACACGTCCAGACGCTCTACCTTGTAATTCCTTTTTCATGCCAGCGTGTGCTACAACAAGTTTCTCATTGTCAAAAACATAATGGCTTATCATAGCTTCAATGAATTCTGCAACCTGCACCTTAAATTCATCCGACTCGTGTTCCAATTGAGACATTGATTCTGCTAAACCGTGTGTTTGCGTAACATTCTTGCCTCTGAGTGCGCGAGTTAATTTTACATCATGATTGCCAGGTACACAAATTCCCACACCAGCCTTATGCATCTCCATCACCAATTTGAGTACTTCTAAAACCTTCGGTCCTCTGTCAACATAGTCACCTACAAAAACTACTTTCCTACCTTGTGGATGTTTAACAGCTAATCCACCGTCCGGTAGATCAGATAATTCATAACCGAGTAACGCAAGCAATTCAACAAGTTCATCATAGCAACCGTGTATATCCCCAATGATGTCAAACGGACCGATATCTTCTGTGCGATTCGTCCATAATGATTGCCGTTCCACTTGCGCTGCTTCTACCTCTTCTGGTGTAGACATGACATACAAGAAGTTTCGGAATCCTTCGCGCTTAAGAGATCTAAGCGATCTACGCAATTGACTGGTCTGATTTCGCACGACATGCGATTTGAAGTTTCGGTCAGGACGCACTTCGTTCCTCTCATGACAGAGTTTTGACGGTAAGTTCAACACAATTCCAACAGTCAAATAGTGATATTCACGTGCCAGTGCATGTAATGTTTTTCGTGATTCAGCTTGAACGTTTGTCGCATCAATCACCGTTAACTTTCCTGCAGCGAGACGTTTAGCAGCGATATAATGTAAGACATCAAACGCTTCTTTCGTTGCAGATTGGTCGTTTTCATCGTCCGATACAAGTCCACGACAGAAATCGGATGAGAGGATTTCTGTAGGTTTAAAATGCTGATGTGCAAAAGTAGACTTACCAGAACCAGAAGCTCCAATAAGGATAACAAGTGATGGATCAGGAATTCTAATAGTGATACTCACGACGACTAAAGTCGTGTGCTTCTTTGAAACACATAACTCTCCTCTGTGTGATTCCTGCTTCCGTCTCTCGTGCCTCTATCCTGAACTGCGTGAGGTCTTATTCGGACTCCACAAGCGTTTATGCTCTCTGTCTATCCGACAGCGAGGGTTCTTAGGTTGATTGCAGCATTTATGTCTCTATCTATTTGATAGTCGCATTGACTGCAATGATAAGTTCTCTCTGATAGCGTCAAATCATCTTACTTGTGTCTACAACGACTACAAGTTTTGCTTGAAGCATAGAATATCGGTGCTTGTAATACCATTTTCATGTGATAATGTCTCATTAGCAGCGGAAATCTGGTAGGAGCGACCTCCCGGTCGCGACCGAGAGGTCGCTCCTACCGAAGAGAGTAACCCCCTGCCAGTAAACAGTAGAATTCCTTAATGAGACAAGATTTATTTGCATTGGTATAATCTTGTGTGTTTTGTAGGGCATACCTAACTCCTGTAGGGTGCTGACTTCCATTGTAGTGGTGTGGTAGACGCTACAACATCTACCACTAAGTCAGTCCTATAAGGGATACCATAGAAAACATATAAATGTCAACGTTTTTTGACCCAAGCATAAATGCTTGGGATTGTCAGTTAATTCCCTTCATTATCTTAAATTAAATCACATATTTAGTCTGTTCTAATCATGACTTTCTCGCTTAAACACAGCCATCTGAGTAGGAGAACCAACAACTTCATCCGTTTCCCCTACAGGATTTAAAGCAACATTATACCCAAACTTTTTGGAAACACCTGATGCCCAAGATTGAAATTCTTCACGCGTCCATTCAAAACGGTGGTCTCTGTGTCGAAACTTACCTTCAGGTAGATTCTCAAACTTTACGTTATATTCCACATTAGGTGTTGTCAACACTACCATTTCAGGAGAAGCAAACTCAAATATAACACGTTCAAAAGCAGCAAGACGCGACACATCCAAATGTTCAATTACCTCTATTACGGCAGCAGCATCATAGCCTTCCAAACGTTTGTCTCTATAGCAGAGGGACCCTTGCATTAACTTTAGTCGTTCTTTTTGTTTCTCTGGCATGCGATCATAACGTAGTCGCTGTTGGGCAATTACCAAAGTTTGATGCGATACATCCATCCCAACAATCTCCTCAAACTGTTTTTCTTTCATCAGTTTTCGCAGCAATTTCCCTTCTCCACAGCCTAAATCCAAAACACGTTTTGAACCAGACTGCTTGATCACTTCTGTCGCTTGCGTTAGACGAAGTTCATTCAAACCAATGCGTTGTTCAATTTCCGCTTCTCCTTGATGCGTTTGTTCTTCCGCTTCTTCTATCGCTTCGTCGCGCAATTGTGTAAGTGCTTCCCGTGTAAGTCTCCGTTGATGTTTCAGATAGCGATTGACAATAGTTTCTTGCTCAGGATGTTCGGGAAGCCACTCCTCACCGTGTTTCAATAGTTTCCTAATCTCCGCTTCGTCAACCCAGTAGTGTTTTTCATCATCAAGTACAGGAATTAGCACATATAAGTGTGTAAGGAGTTCACACAAACGGCATGTGGACTCAAGCGTAACACTGAAGTAACGGCTATCACCCCAATCCGGATTTTGTGAATCTAATCCATATCGTTCTGTCTTGACAGTATAACCGAGGGGTTCAAATAATCGTCTAAGGTATTTTTCTCCACCTCGGCAAGGCAATGTAGACAATTTAACAGTTAGGGGTATCGGTGTGTCTGCAAGTTCTTGTCGTTCTTTGCTTTTCCCGGATAAACTATTGCGAAAAACCTTTGCAATAGCAACACTCATGAATGAGGAAGCAACATAAGGTCGGTCATTGACGTATTCGGCTAATGCAAAACTATCCCTAAATTGTCCACGATTCTTACGCACAAGTCCAACGGAATCAATTTCAAGCAGCAAGGCTGCTGTGCATCTATCTGCATGCGCTTCTGGATAAAAAACGTGAGCTTGTCCGTAAGCAAGACTAAAGGTGTGAAGTCTATCAGGATGCTTGTGTAGCAGAAACCCAAGGTCTGTCGCAGGAGAATAGGTTGTTGTGATTGTTAGAAGCATTTCTTAGATGATATAAATCAGATATTATTAGGTTTCAATTATATCTTTTATTACACATATTGTCAAGGGTGTGTAAAGTTTTTGGCATGGACATCATGCTGCTTTTGTGTTTGGATACCAATATCTGTCCCAAGCCTTATTCTTTGACAAACATCTCCACTTTAGCACAGCATTGATGCCCGGTTGCTCCCATCTCATAGCTGCTTGTTTACACCTTTCTCCGACAACATGTTTACATGCACTTTCAATCACACCACTTCCAATCATATACCCTTTTTCTCTAAACGCTTTATACTGCATGCGGTTTGCATGTTTTTCAAAATATCTTGCTTCTCTTTCTAAACTCTCTGACACCTCTGCGTGCTGTGTGGCTAAGGCACGAATGCTTGAGGCAACTTCTGCGATGTTCCCATCATGCAGAAAACATTCTGTTTCTTTTATCCACGCTTCAAACAGCTCCGTTTCTGTCTCTTCAAACACAAGTTTCGCAACATCATACAGATGAGACACGGCGTGTGGATAATCCACAATCTGAACAGCATTCGGAAAGTATTCTTTACAAAGGTTCCAAATCCACGCAGCACCATCTCCGATAAATACAATCTCTTGTGTATTTATATCTTTTTGATAGATGCCACTTTGTAGTGCTAACGCATACAACTTTTTACCAAATGCGGCGGCATTTTGACGACCCGCAACATACCGAATACTTTCTGTTCTCACACTCGGGGTCCCACCCGAAACAGGTTGTGGATAATCTCTGTAAATACACCCACTTTCACCTCTTTCCACCCATCCGGAGAGTTCGTGTGGCACCCATCGCAACTCACATACCAACGCTGATTTTCCGCAAGTTCTTGAGCCTCTACTTGTTCACATACATCCAAATCTTCTGCCAACTTACACACACTTTGATGAAGTGTCGTGTGACTCACTTCTATCCCTTGATGAGACAACTCCTCTGATGCTTCCCTATAGTCAAGCCGCGCAGACAAACGACACATCGCTTCAACGACACGATGCGTGTATTGATCCGATAACTTCTGTTTGACTTCCCACGGGGCATGCCTATGTCCGTGTTCACAACAATACACCCAACGCCTTGGACTTATTTTGCCACAAAGAGTTGTTAGATGTTTCGCACGCTTGCGTAATGGACGACAAGGTGCTTGACACTCTGGACATTCAACAGGTTCACTCTCTTTCTTACCTGCCTTTTTAGACACACACACTTCTAAAAACTTTTGTTCAAGAGAACGAAATTCTTCGGAAACACGAACTTCAACATCATCTAAAGATAAACTCTCGTCAGCATCA
Source organism: Candidatus Poribacteria bacterium (assembly GCA_963663765.2). Lineage (GTDB taxonomy): Bacteria > Poribacteria > WGA-4E > WGA-4E > WGA-3G > MSPOR6. The sequence continues at coordinate 158,292 of CAXXUA010000013.1, forward strand.
ATGTCTCCATAGAGATCGGTTACTTCTTTGACAATCTTTCTAAAATCATCTTCCCAATCATTGCTTTCATGAACACTTAATGATATACTTGACATTGGTATCCTCTCCTAAAATTGAAATTTATTTATTAGGTTAGGATACCATGTGTATACATTCTGAGCAAGAACTCCATTCAAGGCATTTTCATGCCAAAAACTTTACACACCCTTTGGTTTGGGTATTTTGCTACACACATTTTACAAATTTGACTATATCCAACCTGTGTGGTATATTAAACCTAACAGATACCAAAAAAGAGAGTGAACAAATGTATACACCCCAATATCCTGGTCCCAACGAAGACCTACTTGAAGCACAAGCAAGAGTATGCACCGGTCCACATCAAACCCGTCCATTAGGCAAGAAAGTCAACGATGGACCGCAACCTGATGCCGTCCTTGAAACTATTCTAAAATCACTGGATGGAAAGTTAGATGAAAAAGAGATGGTTTCAGAAGCACAGATGGGAGCATTTTTCGTAGCAATGACGTTACGCAAATACTTCCCAGAAGCAACGCAATGGTCACAAGCCGAGAAAACAGCATTTCAGAAATATCTACCTGCATTATTACTGCGTCTACCTAAAGAGATTCAATTCCTTTTGAAACCGGAACTCGGTTATGTTCCGTCAAATCCAACTGAGAATATTGTTGTCAAAGCACTGGAAACGATTATATTAGCAAAACATTTGAGCTATGCGGAAACTCGGCAGATGTGTGAAGCTATCCTCACTGATGATGTTAAACCTGCACTCAAAGCTGCAGCACTCATCGGTCAACGTATGAACCGAGAAACTTACGAGGAGGTGCGCGGCTATCTTGATGCATATTTCGGTCCTGAACAGGTCAAACCAATTGATGTGAACAGTCTAACACATTTCGGTCAACCTTACGATGGTGCAACACGCTATTTTCGTCCAACACTTTTTGTCGCAGCAGTGCGAGCAGCTTTGGGAGAACCCTCACTCCTTCATAGCGTAGATATGATGCCACCGAAGAACGGCGTGACCGAAGAGAATCTCCTACATGCACTCGGTGCAAAAACAGACCTCTCTCTTGAACAGACTGCATCCCTCATTACAAACAACTCTGTAGGGTTTGGATATATCAGTCAACGGGAGTATTCACCAGGTGCTTATGGAATTCGCGAATTGCGGGTACATATCAAGAAACGTCCCCCATGGGCTGCAACAGAAAAGGCACAACAATTCTTTTCTGCACGCCGCATGAACTACATAGTAATCGGATATTATCATATCGGTTATGAAAAACCATTACTTCAAATGGCATTAGAACGTGGGTTTCAGGGAGCGGTCGCAATAAAAGGTGAAGAAGGCACAAGCCATTACGCACTCCGTCTTGGTAAACCCTCTACCTCGGATAGAATGGCGGTGAACTATTCGCAAGGATTCCGATGTATTAAAGGAAAACGTGAAGACTTTGCTTTGGATATTGATCCAAAAACTTATGGGATTGAATATAAACTCAACCCACGTCCAGAAACTGTCAGCACAGATGACTTCGCACAAGCAGGTATGAGTGCGTTGGCAGGAGAGAAGGGACATATTTATGATAGGATACTGCTCAATACAGCGATGATTGATTATCTGTTAGGAATATGTCCAGACCCGCATTACGCAATAAAGCGCACAAAATCCGTTATGGATGATGGCAGCGCGTTGGGGCATTTGCAGGCGTATGTCGTAGCAAGTAAAGAAATTTGATTAAAGGTGTGGAAATTTGAAAAATTAGACGATTTTCTACAAAAAAGTTGTCCTTTTTTGTAACCGAGAAGATGGAACACACATTATGTAATAGTTGAAGATGTTTTGCGCGTGTAACATGTAGTTGTGGATAGATAGAAAGTTACACCAATGTCAAATATATTTTCTCACAGGATTGACGCATTCCCCTCGCTTGCGGGGGATAAAGGGGGGTAAACCCTTGAATAACCGAGATATGAAAACCGCAATCCAACAAAGTGAACACGTCAGACACCTATTTCTTGAGCAGGCATTATCCACTTGTTAGGTTTCGTGAGCGTGTTTTAACTATCAGTTATCACCCACCCCTATTTCACATTCGTTAATATTTATCAATACATAGTGCTATTGCAAGCATTCGTGTTTGCAGTATTTTCGTGCCCGCATACTTCGTCGCGGGCTTTTGTTGTTGCATTGGAGAATGTTTCAATGCTTGTTATTCTAAATACCAGTTATATGCTTGCAAATCAAACTTACAATGGGCAAAATATGCTTGAAATTATTACAAGGAGTAGATATAATAATGGCAATTAAGATGTTGAGCATTGCTATCATTATGGTCCTAATTTTGGGAATCGGTGCAAGTGTAATATAACGCCCTGTCCACTTAGGAAGAAAAATTGATGTATAAAAAGTTAACGTGGGGACTTGGTGTCCTCATCGTCCTCTTTATTGGATTTATGTTTTATATTCAATATGATTACACAAAATACAAAGAAGACCTTGAAGTATATCGTGAAAAACCGCAGGTAACAGAAAAAAAAGAAGGGGAACACGTTTTGCCCCCTCGTGAGCGGGAACACGTTTTGCCCCCCCGTGAAATGTCGTCAAGTAGAATCAATGAGAAACCATCTTTGGCAAAAGAGAATTTAATTGAACCTCCTGACATAAATATAACTGATAGGACACATGACATAATTACTGTAGAGCAGAAAACTGATTTTAAGGAAATAGAATCACCATTTGGATTTGGGGCATACCCTACAACACCAGATAATTTTCCGTTTGCTATAAGTTGGCAGCATCCTTCAAAGTTTATGCCAGAACATATTCGGTATCAAGCTGAATTGGTTGATAGAGTTTTAATGAAACTTTATGAAGAAGGCAAAGAAGTCCTCGGAGCAAAATGGTTTGATGGTAAAGTGTATCCACGGTACTCAAATACCTTTTACTATCGTTCAGAGATAACGCATAAAGGGGAGGACGTAAGAGTAATTAATAGGAAACGAATAGTAGCTCCTTATACTGCGGGAACTTCTCGTATTTTTGGTGATGGCAATGCACAATTACGATTGGAAATACTCAACGCAATAGAGGCTGATACACCTCTCCCCGCGGGGGTAACAGTTCTTGAGATAGATACTCATGGGATTGACCCTTTTGAATATTTAGGGATCCCACGACAATAAGGGATATACGAACAAATTAGTTGTTTTTTTACCTAAATTTTGTAAATAGAGTCGTTAAACTCTATTTACAAATATAAGGAGAGTTTCATGCGTTTTTTGTTTTCGGTTTAATGGCGATATGTTTGTGTAATTTTGTGTATTCGGATTGTGAAGTTGAGTGGTACGTCGATATTCAGTCAGAAGGATATCACGAAGAGTCTTTGGCAGATGCTTCCGCTCACAAACAAAGAATGAATTTAGGGGATGCAGAATCCCATTATAGAGTTCAGTATCAAAGTTTAGCCACTGTAGATCAATATGCCCCAGCCTTTGAAGAATTGCCATATTATGGGTATTACGGGCTGAGATCTGAAATCGGACGACCTGCTAATGCTCAGGGACGTAATGGTTGGAAAACTGTTGATACTAAAGCTGACTATTACTATAATAACTTTACTAATGAAACGGCAAAAGCAGCTACAAACCTTTGGATTCCGAAAGTGGATGGGTGGGATCGAGATGAATCAATAGATTTCTATGATGAATTTTACTATAAATACGCTTATGTTGAAATTTGGGCTTTCCGTTTAATAGACAAGCAACCAGTTATTACTTACCCAGATGGTACCGTAGCTTCGTATTTTTACACTATAAAATTCGACCATGACACCGATTCTTTTCATGAAGAGGGACGACCCATTGGCATAATGGCATAAATAAAGTTCCGCTTTCTCTTATAAGAAATCCCTTAACTTTTTGAGCAGGTATCCGTATTGGGTATCTGCCTATTTTTATTTTCCGACTTTTTACTAACCCTCTGATTTTTTCAATCTGCTGTTAACTGTTCTTTTATCCCTTTTCTGACAAATTTCTGTTGATGTTTTTGGATTTCCTATCTGAAATTAAAGTATGTTTTAATTGGTTTCTTAAAAAATCTTATGTTACACTATATGTCGTTACAAAACGAATACGATTGCTTTGACACCATATACAACCTTTCATTTCAGGAGATTATTTATGAAATGTCTGTGTCTGTCAGATTTTATATACAACAAACTTGTATTGACTTTACTCATACTTGTATCCCTTTGCTCAATAACAGCACAGGAAATTACAGCCGAAAAGGAAAATAATATGGAAGAAAATCGTATCAAAATCTATGCTGAAAACCCACGTTACTGGCAATACAAAGGTAAACCAATTCTACTCATTGGAGGTTCAGTTGAAGACAACTTATTTCAGATACCGAATCTTAGAGAACATCTGGAGTTGTTGCAGTCTGTAGGAGGCAACTATGTACGTTCAACAATGGGGTGGAATGATGAAGGAAATATACCTCCTTTCAAAAAAGTAGGTGAGAAGTATGACTTAAATCAATGGAACGAGGAATTTTGGAACAATTTTCGGAACTTCATTAAGTGGACGCATGAGATGGACATTATCGTTCAAATTGAAGTCTGGGGAACCTTTACCTATTACCTGGAATCGTGGGATGAGAATCCGTTCAATCCAAGAAACAACAGCAATTACACAGCTGAAGAAACAGGCTTACCAACTGTTGTAAATAGCCATCCTGTTGCAACAAAAAACAATTTCTTCTGGTCTGTCCCGAAAGAACGTAATCAAAAAACCGTTCTGAAATATCAGGAAAAGTTTGTGGATAAACTTCTTGCGGAGACATTACCTTACGGACATATACTCTACTGCATGGACAACGAGACTGCCGTCACAGCTGCTTGGGGTGAATACTGGGCAACATACATACAGAAGAAAGCAAAGGAAGCAGGACGTGCCGTTGAAACAACTGAAATGTGGGACCCGTGGGACCTATCCGATAAGAAACACAAAGCCACTTTTGATCATCCTAAAACCTACTCCTTCTGCGATATATCGCAAAACAACCATCAAAAACGACAGCGGCATTGGGATAACGCACAGAAAATTCGCGCAAAACTCACCCCTATACGTCCCATCAATAACATTAAGATATACGGTGCAGATGGTGGACGCTTCGGTAGTACGCGTGATGGTTTAGAACGATTTTGGAGAAACATTTTCGGTGGGTTTGCATCAGCACGGTTTCACCGTCCAGATAGCGGCGTTGGACTCACCGAAATCGCACAAGCACATCTCAAAAGCATGCGAATGATCACGGATGAAATGAACGTGTTCAAATGTGAACCAAACAATAAACTACTCTCAAACAGAGAAGAAAATGAAGCTTATGCTTTCGCAACTCCTGGGAAAGAATACGCTATCTATTTCCCAAAAAGTGGTTCGGTAGATCTCGATCTGAGTGTTGACAAGAACACAGAAGCAAAAACAATAACTATGAGATGGCTAAATATCCGCAAAAGTCAATGGACACTGGAAAAAGAAATTCCATACAGTGATAGCATAACGTTATCACAACCTGCCAATGCACATTGGGCAGTTCTGATTCAAGTAAAATGAGACGTGTCCATAATTAAGAGGCAATCTTATGAATAACATATGGCGACCATATTTTGTTATCAACAGATTTGTGTTAGTTCTACTTATATTCATTTACTCAGGAGTAGCATGGGAGACCAAAGCCCATAAGGATACAGAGATGGAAAAAAACAGAATCCAGATTTACAAAGAAAATCCGCGTTATTGGCAATATAAAAGCAAACCCGTTTTGCTAATCGGTGGTTCAGTTGATGACAATCTGTTTCAGATACCAAATCTCAAAGAGCATCTTGAGCTGCTGAAGTCTGTCGGTGGAAACTATGTTAGGTCTACGATGGGATGGACAGAGCCAGGTGATGTACCTCCCTTCAAAAAAGTAGATGGAATGTATGACTTAAATCAGTGGAACGATGAATTCTGGACGCGTTTTCGTAACTTCATCAAATGGACACACGAGATGGATATTATCGTCCAGATTGAGGTGTGGGCAACTTTCAACTACTATAGAGATTATTGGGATGTCAACCCTTTTAATCCTAAAAATAACAGCAATTACTCCGCGGAAGAGACAGCATTACCCACTGTCGTCAATAGCCACCCAAGTGCAGCGAAAAACAATTTTTTCTGGTCAGTCCCAAAAAAGCGCAATCAGAAAATTGTACTCAAATATCAGCAAAAATATGTGGATAAACTTCTTGAGGAGACATTTCCTTATGGACATATACTCTACTGTATGGACAACGAAACTGCAGTTACACCTGCTTGGGGTGAATACTGGGCAACGTATATAAAGAATAAAGCAGCAGAAGTCGGACGTTCCGTTGAAACGACTGAGAGTTGGAATCCATGGGAAATAGACCATGAACAACATCGAAATACAAAGGAACATCCAGACATTTATTCATTTTGTGATATATCACAGAATAATATGCAGAAGCGGCAGACACATTGGGATCATGCGCAGAAATATCGGGCAGAACTTTCACCTATCCGTCCAATGAATAATGTTAAGATTTACGGTGCTGATACTGGGAAATACGGTACGACGCGAAATGGGTTGGAACGGTTCTGGCGAAATATATTTGGTGGACTTGCATCAGCGCGGTTCCACCGACCACCTAATGGACTCGGTTTAACCGAAACAGCACAAGCGTGTCTAAAGAGTATGAAAATGATCACGGTTGAATTGAACGTGTTCAATTGTGAACCCAACAATAAACTACTCTCTAACAAAGAAGAGAATGAAGCTTATGTATTCGCGAATCCCGGAAATGAATACGCTGTTTATTTTCCAAAAGGTGGTGCGGTAGATCTCGATCTGAGTGTTGACAAAAATACTGATGCGAAAACAATAAAAATGAGATGGCTAAACATCCGCAAAAGTAAATGGACACTGGAGAAACAAATTCCATTCAGAGATATTATAACCTTATCACAACCATCAGATTCACATTGGGCAGTTCTGATTCAAGTAAAATGAAGCTTATAGTAATACCTAAGAATAAATATAGGACATACACAGTTCCTCATAAATTTCCTCGCTTGCTATTCTTAGCCTCGTTTGCGGGTGTTGGGGGATCGCGATAAAACGAGGTAGGATCGAATCGTTATAAGAACTTTTCTAATAGAAAATGGTAATAGTTTTTGGACATGAGAACCGAAAACTGAATGATTCTGAAATATCTTCATTTTTCTTGGTTTATTTTGATGTTATAGAATAACTATAGTTCGGAAGTCTCGGAAGTCCTTACAAGATAAAATTGTCCAAATTATAGTATAGTAATACTATCAGGACTTACGCACTATAATAGATTTGTGCTATACTATTCCATTATGATTACATTTACACTTTCCGAAAAGAAACAAAGTTTATATTCAGATTATTGTCAATTTTTGTTATCAAGTTTTACAAACTTTACATGAACCTATATGGCAGACCATACTAATAAGTAGAGCCACGATCAACTCAATCGGTTTCTGAGCGGTGAAAACATCCCCGCGAATGAACTTTGGAACTCGGTCAAAAACGACATTGAGTTTGATGATGATGGCTACATTGTTTTTGACGATGTTGTGCTACCTAAACCCTATGCGAAAGAGATTGAGGTCCTCCGTTCTCAGTGGAGTGGTAGCGACAAAAAAGTCGTTACAGGTATTGGTATTGTGACGTGTATCTATGTCAATCCAAAGACAGAAGAGTATTGGATTATTGATTACCGTATTTATGACAAAGATCATGATGGTAAAACCAAAATAGACCATTTACTGGAAATGTTGCACAACGCTTACTCTAAAAAACAGCTACCGTTTCGGACGGTGCTAATGGATACTTGGTATGCCTCCATGAAAGTTATGAAAGCGATTGAAAAACTTTCTAAGATTTACTACGTGCCCCTGAAACGAAATCGTCTTGTAAACGATACGGATGGCGAGCAACCGCACCAACAAGTCCAAGACCAATCTTGGACCCGGACAGAAATCCAGCGAGGGAAAAGCGTGCACATCAAGAAGTTTCCAAAAAGGTATCAAGTAAAGTTGTTCCGGATAGCCTCCTTCCGGATAGCCTCCTCTACCGGGCGCACGGAACATATTGCGACAAACGATTTATCTCAATCGGATGCGGATGCGACACACCAAGAATGCCGTGTGCGTTGGAAGAATGAACAACTTCATCGTGAGATCAAACAAGTCACGGGTATTGGCAAATGTCAATGTCGTCCGTTGCATGCCTAAAGAAATCATATCGCATGTTGTTTTCAAATATAGGTCTGTTTGAAATGTGTTGAGCGTAAACTTGGCAAATCAATTTATGAACTTAAACAAAGTTTATTGGATGATTATATGTGATATCAACTCTCAATTCCATCGATAATCTTTGAGACTGCGTAAGTCCTGAGTATATTGAAATTCACGTCTTCTGTCCTGCTTCTTAAGCCATCTTCCCATTGTTCCTACAGTAACGCGATTAAGCTACCTTGAAAAACTATCGGGTCTTTTGATTTGTGTGATATTTTGTATTGCTTCATGAAGTGTTTCTTGCACAAGATCTTCAATATTTCCCCTGATGATTGAACTTACTTACACAAAATGAAATAAAAGTTAATAATCATATATATTTTGGTTATGTATAGACGCATTTTGTGTCTAAATGGTTCACTCTTTAAGTATTTGCGATATTTCTTCAATTGAAGTTCCATAGGGTTCTAACTTGTATCTTGGTTGCTCTTGTGGGTCTTTCTTCCACACGACCCACACCTCGTTTCCAAACTTCGCCCGGATACGTTTTAGCACTTATCGGTCCCATCTCATCAATACAGATAACACGCGTCTTAGGCGGCGGGGAACGATACGCCGCTATAACAGCCCCCTTTTTTCTACAAACTCTTCGTCTTGCTTCTCCGTTTTACGAAACCAACTTTGTTGACGCTTCCAACGCAATCCCTCTTCTTTTAGCCACTCCCAGATTGTTGAATCAGAAAGATGAATACCTGTTCTTTCTTTAAATGCAGTTTGCAACCGGACGAGTGTCCACAATTCAAATGGATAACCGAGACTGCGCGGTTTTCGCAACGCTAAATCTATCAGTTGCCCCCGCACCTCATCTGAATGGATGCGTGGCTTACCACTTTTCGGTTTATCGGAAAGTCCCGGAATACCATCTTCATTGAAGCGTTTGACCCAGCACGCACCGGAGTTGCTTGATTTGAAACCTACCTGTTGTGCGGCTTGGGTGGCTGTGAGTGTCTCGTCATCAAGCATGCTAACAATCAATTTCGCACGCTGCACCGTCCGAAACGGATGCGTGCGTGAACTCGCAAGTCTCCTCAATTCAGCGTTTTCTTCCTCATTGACCTCACGAATGTGATGTATTCGTTTTCCCATCTCAATTCTCCTCTCCATTTATTGAATTCAAAAGATAGAAGAATTATACCATAATATCATGACGAGTCAACCACTAAGTCATTTACTCGCTAAATATTTATTATATATAGAACGGACAGAAAAAACCAAAATGTCCCTTCCATCGCTTGCAGGGGGATAAATGTGGGTGAATTTAGGGTGTCCAAAATACCAATATTAATTGCCGAGTAAACCACTAAATGCTATGTGTGCATAAATCTCATAAAAGATTACCTTAAAACTTTTTGGTTCGTTCAAATATTTTGCTCCGAAAAACTTTTCTCACAATTAATAGCTCTGGACAACACACATGGTAAGGCAAATTTGTTGACAACCAACCTATTAAAAGGATATAATCATGACAGAATAAAAAGAGAAACAGGAACGAATGCAGTTCACATACTATCTGCCTATATGGGCAATATTGCTTGGTATAGTCATTACAGCATGTATCACTATCTATAGCTATCTCAAGTTAAATCAATCAATTCGCAATCTAATTAGAAATTCACTGATAAGTTTGCGTATTATAGCAATCACAATTTTACTCTTCTGTCTTTTGGCTCCAGTGTTTATTGAAAAGAAGGACGTTACCCCACCTACGCATCTATCCATTTTAGTTGATACATCACGTAGTATGGAATTAAAGGATAATTATCATGGAATTTCTGATTTGTCCCGCATGGATCAAGTCAATCAACTACTATTTGATGAATCAAGTACTTTTCTTCAAAACCTGAAAAAGACCTACAAAGTTCATCTCTACCGATTTGATTCATCATTACAGGAAGTCTCTAATGGAACAACAAAGTTAGATGTAGATGGCATATTGACTAATATTAATTCCGCTATCCGCGATACAGTTCAAACATGGCGTGGACAACCAAATGCTGGAATAGTATTGATTACTGATGGTGCGCACAATACTTCAAGGTTGTTAGTGGACGACACTGTGGAATTGGGTATTCCCATTTATGCTGTAGGTGTCGGTTCCCCGTTACCTCCAAAAGACATACTAATCTCAAATGTTGATGTCTCACCCGTTACATACACAGGTCATGAAACAATCGTTAGAATAAACATTGTACAGTCAGGATATACAGATGAATCAATCCGGGTTACTCTACGAGAATCCAGTAACAACCGACTTGTTGATGCAGTGATTCTGCCTTTAACCAAAGACGATGAAAATCAGTCTGTTACTTTGGATGGGCAACGTATCTTGTCAGGAACACAACATATAGTTGAACTGAAACTCACTCCTGAAACAGAAGGCAACTTTCAGTATCAGGTGAAAATCCCAACTTTAGAAGATGAACTGACTGATGCAAATAATGATAGAACATTCTCATTAAAGGTTGTGAAAGCCAAACTAAATGTCCTCTATTTTGAAGGTAGACCACGTTGGGATTACACCTTCTTAAAACGCACATTAGAACGCGACCCAGATATTGAAACTGTATTTTCTGTCCTATCAAAAAAACCATTACCTGAATCAGTGCTTGCACAAAATGATGGATATTACCCTCAAGATACACCCACCCAATTTTCACGATTTCCAAACACTCGTGAAGAACTAAGCAACTATGATGTGTTGATATTAGGGGACATATCTTCTGAACATCTCAATATAGGACAACAACAAGCGATTATTGACTTTATAGAAGACAGCGGAAAAGCAATTATATTTCTACCTTCACAAACGGCATTAGGTACTAATGGATTTAGAAACATGCAATTATCAAGTCTACTACCAATTCAGATTCCAGTGAATGGGTGTCAAGTCAAAGATGTTGAATTCGCTGTTGAACTGACACAAACTGGCATGTTTCACCCAATTCTACAACTTGACGATAAATTTGAGAGGAACACGGAAATATGGCAAAACCTTCCAGCACTTAATCGTAGCTTCAATGAATTCCAATTGAGAGCAGGTGCAACAACCCTCATCAGAAAAAAGAATGGTGAACCTATTTTGATATTTCAACGAGTTGGTCTTGGCAAAAGTCTCCTTTTCACCACTGAGGGTATATGGAATTGGCAATTCGGTGTAAGCTCATATAAGGATGAAATTTATCAGACAGTTTATCCCCGTTTTTGGGCACAGACAATTCGTTGGATGGCTCAACAATCGGATGAGTCCCAAATCTATTTGACGACTGATTCACCAACTTATGCACAAGGTGACACTGTCCAGATAGGCATTCGAGTAATTTCTAATATGATGCAACCACACACTGACGTAAAAATCCATCTATCGGTTACAACTCCAAGCGGATCAACATTCTCATTAAAAACACAGTCTGAAAAAACAAGTGGACAGACTCACAACACAAGTAACTATACTGCAAAATTAAAAGTTGAAGAAAAAGGAACTTACAAAATACGTGCATTTGGTGTTGCGGGAAATGTATCTATGGGAGAAGACGAATTTGATTTCTTCGTTCATCCGCAACTTGTTGAATTAGAGACCCCGCAACTTAACGAACCTTTTTTGAAAGAACTCACTGAAAAAACTGGTGGTGTATATCTAACAATGGATGATGCTGAATCGCTTCCAAAACAGATAGACTTTGAGCAGGACTCCATATTTGTTGACGAAAAACGCGATGTTTGGGCACATCCATTTGTTCTCATCGCTGTCGTTGGTTTATTGGGTGCTGAGTGGTTCCTACGTAAACGCAATGGATTGATTTAATATTTATAAGTACCAGGACTTACGCACCCAACGGTAGGCGTGCTTTGTAAGCGCGCTGGAAACCGAAAAAATGCTGAAAATTACACCATTTTCGTCATAATTCTTCATCAAATCATGAAAACTGCGTAAGTCCTGAGTACTTTATGTCTTTAATCTAACGAGTTGTGCTAAATGACTTTATGTAAACCATTGTTTCACATAAGCATAACGTTTTGCAGGTGTCCCTCATAGGTTGAAACGATCTTCAGTCCTGATGAAGTTTGACAATCAAAATCGGTAGTTGAATTCGTAGGGGTTGGGTTCCCCAACCCGTTTGGTTTTTGAGTTTGCGTAGATCATGTGTGAAAACCACGCCCCTACGAATACACAACTTGAACGTCAAAACTCATTAGGGACTAAATGTTTATATATCATACCCAATATATGTGAATTTAGTATAAACATTTAGTTAACTGGCACAAATCAGGATATTGCTCAATTTACGTTAAATCACTAATTGGTAAAATTGGTAATTTTTTCTTCGGAAAAACCCAGTCATAGACAAGATTCGTGTACAGAAAAAATTACCAATTGCCTGAAAGTAGCGACCTGTGCTAAATAACTATTTATTAAAAATTACTTCACATAGACAAGAGTATTTAACCGTCCTTCTTTTGCTTTGGATGATCTTTAGTCCCGTAGGGACGAAATGTTATATACCATACCCAATATATGTGAATTTAGTATAAACATTTAGTTAACTGACACAAGTCGTTAATCTAACCAAATTTTAGCAGAAACTCAAATTTGTTACTTTCCTACCCGCCAAAAACAATGACTGTTACAAAATAGAATGGTCACAATCGAACATTTGTTGAACTGAATAGTATAGAATGATCCAATTACAGAAGGGTTGAGAAAAATTCAGTTAACATCTCATCCGAATTCACCATAAAATTATTTGTCAATATGTCTCATCTATGATATACTTTTAATTATGTGAATCAGCCAGATCTCATTAAAGGAGGAACTAAGACCATGGGACCAGGTGGTATGGAAATATTTTTAATCCTCGTTATTGCTTTGGTAGTTTTTGGTCCAAAAAAGTTACCTGAAATGGGAAAGTCTTTGGGTAAAGCAATCCGGGAATTTAAAAGTGCAGGTGATGAAATCAAAGATGAAATTACTAAAGCTGCAGATGAGATGGATAAAGATGATGATGATAATGACGATAAAACGATTAAACCGCCGAAATCAACATAAACTCTGGAGGAAATTCACTTATGAAATCTGATGATGTGGCAATGACATTCTGGCAACATCTTGAGGAACTTAGACGGCGTATAATCATCTCGTTTATAGCTTTAGGAGTATTTGCCATTGTAGGTTTGGTTTTTAGTAAACCTATAATATATATACTTGAACTCCCGTTGAAGAGTCCTATCACTAACATGATTGCAAGCGCAATTGAGGCAGGTGCTGACACAGAAGGATCAACATTTGGGTTCTTAGCATTAGCACTAAGAACAGGATCATCAGGTGTTGAAACTGAACTCATACTCACAGGACCTTTTCAAGCAATAATGGCTTATCTGACAATTGGTATCACTATTGGTATAGTATTGGCACTGCCGATAATCCTCTATCAGATTTGGATGTTTGTTTTTCCTGCATTAAATAGAAAAGAACAACGTATAGCAATTCCACTGTTTGTTACCATCATCTTTTTCTTTTTACTCGGTGCACTTTTTTCTTATTTTATCGTAGTTCCCGTTGTTTTGCAATTCGCAGCAGGTCTGTTTCCAGACTTTAAAAACCTTTGGGATTTAAAATTTTATATAACCTTTGTTGCGCAGTTAATTTTAGGCTTTGGTATTGCATTTGAATTACCCATTGTAATGGCGTTTCTTGCACGAATTGGTGTTATTGACTCACGTGGATTTCAGGGGAAGCAAAAATTTGCACTAATGGGTATCTGTGTAATGTCTGCCCTACTAACTCCCGCTGATCCAGGATCAATGCTACTAATGGCAATCCCACTCTATATTTTATATCAACTCGGAATATTCTTTGCATTTCTTGTTGAAAAGGAGGCTGAAACATAATGTCAAATGAAACCCTAAGGCAGCAACTCGCTTTACTCTACAAACTTCAGGAACATGACAGAGAGTTGTTGTCAATCCACAGACGGTTTCAAGCGATTCCACGACACATCAAACAGTTAGAAGCAAACGTAACACAACATAATGATAATTTAAACGCAAAATCGGATGAACTTTCAGAAGTAGAAAAATCTCTTCGATCTAAGAATGCTGACTTAGAAATGAATGAGGTACAGCGTGAAAAATATAAAACAGAACAACGGGAAGTCACCACGAATGACGCCTATTCTGCGCTTGAAAAACAGATAGAATTTCTTGATGATAAAGATGCCGATACAGAGATAGAAATATTAGAACTCTTAGAAACCGCAGATCAACTGAAGGAGGAATTGAAAAAACTTGAAGCAGAAGTGTCAGACGAAAACGATAAAATTAACGAACAAAAAACCCAGTTTCGTAAAGAACAGAAAGAACTAAAAGCAAGTATAGATGCAAAAATGGAGCAACGTTCCAAGTTCTTACCAAAAATTGATAAGCAACTCGGTATTCTATACAGCAGGTGGATGGAACGTCAGAAAGGAGATTTTGTAGCATTGGGTAAGAATGGTACATGTGGAAGTTGTCAGTTGACAATCCAACCTCAAAATCTAAAGGAGGCGCAAAATTACGATAAACTGGTATATTGTGCAAATTGTAAACGAGCCCTATATGTTGAGCCGCTTTCATCAGAAATTCCATATCCATAATACAACCATGAGGAACAAAGTCAAATCTGAAAAATATACGGAGCAGTTTCAATGCCTTTTTTGGATATAAAAGATCAACCAGAAAAACAGGTATTTGATGGTGTAACTATACAAACTATCCATGGTGAAAAACTTATGATGTCGTATGTGCATTTACAACCCTATAGCGTTGTTGCGGAGCACAGTCATAGACATGAACAGATGGGAATTGTAATAGAAGGATCGTTTGAATTGACTATTGATGGTGAAACTCAAATATTACATAAAGGGAATACATACCTAATTCCATCTCATGTGAAACACAGTGCGAAAGCTTATGACAAAAAGGCAATTGCCCTTGACATCTTTAGCCCACCACGGGAAGATTATATATCTTGAGAGACAAGTTGTATTACAATATCTCTGAGTTAACTCAAACTGGATTGGTCAAAGCAGGAATCAGTCTACGTTCAGGAGGAGTAAGTATTCCCCCCTATGATACGCTTAACTTAGCAACACATGTCGGAGACGATCCAAAAGCTGTATCCCAAAATCAACGTGTTTTCTCAGTTCAAGCAGGCATCAAGTCTATAAAATACTGTAAGCAAATACACAGTGATACTGTAATAGATGCTACTACTATTGCACCGTTAGAATGGTACCAAGAAGCGATTAGTAAAATCCATAAGACGGGAGATGCACTAATTTCATCAACTCAGAATGACACTATTGGTATATTTACCGCTGATTGCATTCCAATTTATATATTGGATAAAAAAACACCCGCTATAGGTATTGCACATGCAGGTTGGCGTGGCACATTAGACCTTATCGCAACAAAAACATTAGCACAAATGGAAAGAAAATTTGGTACAATCAAAAAGAATTGCATTGTCCATTTAGGTGCTTCAATAAAAAAATGTTGTTATCAGGTTAGTTCAGACTTGAAATTCAAGTTTAAAGAACATTTTGGTAATTCTGTACATAATGGAGATCGCATAAGTTTGCAAATCGCCAACAGAATTCAATTAGTTGATTTTGGTGTACATCCAAAAGCCATTTCAAATTCTCCCTATTGCACTGCCTGTAACACAGATAAATTTTTTTCCTATCGTGCTGAATCGGGACAGACAGGTAGAATGCTGTCTTTCATTCAACTCACACGAAATATGTAACTCTTCCATCTCAGTTATACAAACACTTTTAAGGCATATTCAGCACACTCCTACCTTCTAAACAAATTTGCATTGACGTGAAATAAATGGTATCATTTAAAGTGTAAGGTAATCACCTTGCATTGTTACACAGCGAGAATAAGCATGCGTTCTCTATGTATAATATTATCAACTTTGACAGTATTGATAGGTCTCATCTTTATAATTTGGGGATGTATTCATCCAGCGAAATACAATAAGGAATTGTCAAAAGAAACTACTACTGCAGTACGGGTCACACAGGTCTATACTGAGGCAACCTATTATGTAACTGTCGGAATTGGAATGATCAGTTTAGGCTTACTGGTTTCTCTCATCGGGTTACTGATAACGACAAACAATGAAACCAATCTTTTTTCACGACTTTTCAGTTTTATAGGCATGTATTCAATAAAAAACGATGATGAGAGTCAACCTGATCAAGAGGAGCAAAATGATTGAATCAAATTGCTGAAAACTTTACCTTAGTTATGGAGCGAATTGCCTTGGCTGCTAAACGAAGTGGTCGTTCTCCTCATTCAGTAAAGCTTGTCGCAGTTACAAAAGGTGTTTCATTCACAGACATACAGACGGCACTTGATTCCGGTGCAAACATTTTAGGTGAAAATCGAGTGCAAGAGGCACAACAAAAATATGAAGAACTTAATTCTTCAGACATACCTCAACTTTGGGAATGGCATCTAATCGGTCACTTGCAACGGAATAAAGTGAAATCAGCACTACCGATGTTTTCCTTAATCCATTCTGTGGATAGTTTACGACTTCTGAAGGAAATCTCCCGACGTTCAGAAGAATGGGATAAGGTTACAGATTTATTATTACAAGTAAATACAACCGGAGAAACAAGTAAATTTGGATTAGTACCACATGAGATTCTCAACTTCATAGAAACATCACTCCCCTATCCAAATGTAAGGATACAGGGATTAATGACGATGGGAAAATTAAGTGATACACCCCAAGAAAATCGTCCTGCCTTTGAGTTATTAAGAAACTTTGCAGAAAAGGTAAAAAAACAGAATTATCCAGATGTCACCATGAAGTTCCTTTCTATGGGAATGACAAACGATTATGAAGTTGCAATTGAAGAAGGTGCGAATCTCGTTAGAATTGGAAGAGCAATTTTCTGTTCATAAATACACAATGTCAATTCTTTGTGGCAAGATACTGTTAGGAGATGTATAGTGGTAAAGAATGTAAAATTGGGTGTAATCGGAGTGGGAAAAATGGGTGGGATCATTGTTCGGAGTATAGTTGACCGCCTATTCCCTGCTGAACAAGTTTGGATAACCGATCTTGATAAAGCCCTTGTTGCAAAGCTCTGTGATGAAAAAAGTGTGAAATCTACTCAAGATATTTCGGAATTAGTTGAAAAGACTGATGTAATATTTTGTGCTGTACCCCCAATTGCAGTACCACATTTACTACCCCAAGTTGCTCGTAATCTGAAAACACACCAATGGATAATCAGTATAGCTGCAGGTGTTAGGACTGAATCACTTGAATCCTTTTTTGATACTCCACCACCGATTGTACGTGTGATGCCAAATATTGCTGCTTCAGTACAAGCAGCAATTTCTGTGTTAACGCCTGGGAGTTTTGCGAATGATGAACATCTCAACATAACACAGCAGATCTTTAATACATGCGGTACTACATTAATTTTAGATGAACGACACCTAAATGCTGTGACAGGTGTTAGTGGTAGTGGACCAGCGTATGTTGCACTATTTATAGAAGCATTAGCGGATGCGGGTGTGTTTGTTGGTCTAACACGAAAGGACGCACAAGTATTGGCAACACATACAGTGTTGGGTGCTGCGACGATGTTAGCACAATCTGAAGAACATCCAGCTGTTCTCAAAAACCGTGTTACAACCCCAGGAGGAACAACTGCCGCCGGACTCCATGCACTGGAACAAGGAGGTATACGCGCAACACTAACCAAAGCGATAATTGCTGCAACCGAACGTGCAAAGCAACTTGACACTAAAGGATAGGAAGGGATAAGACCATAATGCAGATTGTTGCAGAATTACTTAGCAAAGCAATTGATATCTACATGTTTATTGTTCTCGTCAATGTTCTACTTTCATGGGTTGTGTTTGGTATTCAGAATACATTCGTTCGACAAATCTATACGTTTACGGGTCAAGTTGTAGATCCTGTACTGCAACCAATACGTAGCGTCTTAAATCCTGTTAGTCGAAATATTGGGATTGATTTTTCGCCGATTGTATTATTGATTTTGCTTCACACACTAAACAAGATGCTAATATCATAAAGTATCACCATTGTTATTGTTATTTAATCCTTGAAATAGTTTATATTAGTATAAGACATAATAACAGAAATGACATTTAGTATTATGAAACAGACAAATTCTTCAACCAATAAGGCAACTACTAAACTTTCAGAGAAAATACCAAATAACAAAAAGGGAAAAGAAAATCCCTCAAGCAACATAAGACCTAATTCAATGGAAGCTGGAATTCTAAAATTGTGGGCATCCAGAAAGGTGTTTAAAATTGCTGAAAAAACGAAGGAATTACCCACTTTTGTTATTAGAGAGATGCCGATCCCTGTAGATTCGCTAAATGGTAATACTCTTAAGAGTAAAATCTCGCAAGATATCTTTCTAAAGTACGAAATTATTCATGGAAACACAGTTGCTTATGCCCCAATATGGGAAACATTTCCCTTCAGTATAGAGGTTGATATAATTAAGAAAGATATCCATACATCTTCACGTAACATCGTAAATTTTAGGAAACAATGTAGACAGTTATACAGTAAACAGTTGAAATCACAAATGAATCGTTTGCAGAAACTTGGAATATTTGCAGATTGGACCACCGCTGAAAAAACATTAGAGGCACGCTATGAAACCAAACTCTTTAGTTTTTTTGATAGAATGCGAGACTCAAGATTCCTACGCGATGAACTGAAACTCAGTCATTGGTGTCCACAATGTATATCACCTTTAGAAGCTGGTAAAACCGCTAAACCTATAACTACTAATGCACAATTTACTTATGTAAAATTCCCTCTAAATAGCGGATTTGAAGAATTCGGTGTAGAAGTCTATTTTGCAATGGGACTGCCATCTTCTCAATTATGGGAAATCGCTGGAACAATTGCAATTGGAATTTATGAAAAAACTCAGTTTTATCTTATAGAATGGGAAGACCAATATCTTATAATAGCTGAACCACAACTAAAGAATTTTTTTAATCAAGATGTAAAAAAGAAGAAAAAGACAAAAACCAACAAAAAACAGCTATTAAAATTTAATGCTTGTCTTTTAAAAGACTGCACGCTTTCACATCCATTATATTCACTACCAGATCTGCACTTTTTTGTTATACCTGAGGAAATAATTGACAGCATTTCCAACTCCTCTGAAAAACAGGAATTAATGAATGGAATTGTTCATTTGAACCCTGCACATCATGTATTGAGTTATAACATCTGTAATAAATTGTCTGAAATCAGAGAATCCATTCATACAAGATTTGAGTCTTCATCTTCTTTCACACCAATATTTGATGAAGTTGGACGTTTTACTGAGGAAGCAGACACATTGTGTGGAATAAATTTAAACAATGCAATGCAGTATATCACGGATGAATTGGAAGCACGCGATTGTCTTATTAGAACGAATAAACAAGAGATTGAACAACTTCAGTGTGAACACTGTGATGGTTTATCTGTCTCTCGACCTTACCGTCACTGGGTTTTTTCAGCCACTTCTACTGATATTGTTGAAGAGGTTACAACGTCACCAGAATATTGGGAACACTACAACGACAACTTACGCGATGAAATTAAGACACAAGTCCTCAATATCTCTGATATGCAGATTTCTTCTCAGCGACAGTGGGGTATCCCTTTCCCAATTCTTCGATGTGACAATTGCAACCATCTCATTACAGACAAAAAGATTCTACGAGCTGTGAGAAGTTCCATCCGAAGAGGTTCTGAACACTGGTTTAGACTCAGTGTAGAAGAACTACTTCCAACAGATACTCAGTGTGAAAACTGTCACTCAAAAGATTTTAGAAAAGAATCAACTTATATTGAGAGTCATTTCGCTAACTTACTACAAACGCTTGACATCTCAGACTTTAAAAAGTCTTCAATAGATACGACAACTAATGTTGTCTTTGCACCACGATCAGCTTTCTTGAAATGGTTAGGGGAATTAAGTGTATTATCCGCATCATTACAACTCAGTCGTCCATCTAAAGAAAGTCATCCTTTTAAGCATCTGAATCTTAATAGTTTTGACGATTGCAACTGGGATCCAGAAATTGAGGATAAATACTTAGAGGAATATCCAGCAGATGTAATCAGACTATTCTCCGTTTCAACAGATTTATGTCAAGTACCTTCTGAAGTTGACAAAACACAAACACTTCAAGAGATAATTGATCATACTAATAAAAAATATAATAAACTAAGAATTGTTTTAGATCAGGTTGTTGCATACAAGAACAATCAAAATAAAAAACCTGATTCCAATAACGATTTATTTTTATCAGATCTGTCAAATGAAAATGCTGCAGACACCTTAAGTGAGCATGACATTCTTATAATCACAATGACCAATCAACTGCTTCGTGACATACAGGACGTTTACAAAAAAAGAGATTTCTTTATGATGTGGCGGATGATTTCAGACTTTTGTGAAATAGATCTATTGGTGTATATTGACTTATGCCAAGAAAATGATTCAGATTCTGCGAATATTGTACTTCCAGTGATATTCAAAGTCATTCTTCAATACTTAGCGCCAATTTTGCCTTTTTTAGCTGAACAGACATACACAAAGGGTTATTCTGCATCAAACAGTATTTTTGAAGAAAAACTGGAGTGTCTACCACAAATCTTTGCTGATGAAAAGTCAATAGAAGTGTGGGATCTGTTTAGGAACAAGAAAAGTTCAAAGTAACAACTTAAACGGTATTAATAAGTAAGTGACAAACCTAACACAGTACTTTAAAAAGGCTATACCGCTGTTCGTTGTAGCAGTACCAATGTTGACGCTGGATATCCTAACTAAATGGATTGTACGCGAGAACATACAATTGGATGACAGCATATCAGTCATCAACGGTTTTTTTTATCTCAGTCATCATAGAAACTCTGGTGCAGCATTTGGTATTCTGGCAAATCAACGGACTTTGCTTGTATTAGTAACTATCGCTGCACTTATCTTTATTTTTTTGTATTCAAATCGTTATAGAAACAGTAAATGGGTACAGACGGCACTCGGTTTTGTTCTTGGAGGTGCAGTAGGTAACTTTCTTGACAGACTATTTTTGGGAGAAGTTGTTGACTTTCTTCAGTTTGGCATTGAAAGTAAGAATCTGTTTTGGCCCACTTTTAATGTAGCCGATGTCAGTGTTTGCATAGGGGCAGGCATGCTTATCGTTTACCTTTTCCGTCAGCAAAATCAGGGAACAAATTGATACAACACTACACACAGCTATTGTAATTCATAAAAGTTTCTAAACTAAATTCAAATATCAAGAAAACTATGGTCAAGGTAGAATAGATGTTATTACTTAGAAATTACCTTTGTATTCTGGCAGTTTTTGCTACGATTATAATCACACCTACGATACATGCGCAAGTCAGTCAAGACGATGCGGAAGAATATCATGAAAGTGCATTGCGACGGTTTGAAATTGTTACATTAAGTTCACTTCCATTTACTGCAATACATAGTTATTTAGGTGTTCGTGGTGTGAGAATGATTCAAGACAGCAAAATAGCACCGGTTTTGACCCCGCAAAATTATCGTGTAATGGGTATTTGTGCCGTATCGTTGTCACTATTTATCGGAATTTGGGACTGGTACCATACGCGTGATGTTGACAGGTCAGCACCAAGTATACCGGGGTACAAACCCCCAACACCTCCTTCAGAGGAAGAGTTACCACCGGATGGGACAATCACACAGGTTACTCCTTATGGACCACATGCAAATGTCCATACCACATCAATGGAATATAGATATTACCCATATTCTACAGAAAACTCACAACTAAATGGGTGGGTAGCCGAACAAAGTGAAAGTGTTTACATCCCTATTTTACAGATAAGGTTTTGACCTAATGAACTTTGACATTCAAACGGGGTAATGTTATAATGATATAATTCTAAATATAAGGAGTATATCATGGCAAAACGCAGAGAACTTATTCTTTCAGAAGAAGAAAGACAGAAATTGATTAAATACAGAGATCATCACCCCCGGCCTGATGTCAGAGAAAAAGCTGCAGCGTTGTTGAAAGTAAACGATGGTATTCCTGCACACCGGGTTTCAAAAAGTGGGTTACTCAAACGCCGCAAGCCTGATACTGTCTACAGATGGTTGAATATTTATGAAGAAGAAGGTTTTGATGAACTCATACAGCGACAACATGGTGGAGCAAGACAACGATTTTCAAAAAAAAAAGAAGAAGAACTATTAGAACGTGTGCGCCAAGTCCCTGCTGAAGTTATGGATAATGCGAAAGTTGTTTCTACTGATGTGCCTCCCCCAAATCGTTGGACGCTTCGGACACTACGTGCGAGTCTTGATTGGTTAGAAGGATACAGCCTGAGCGGTGTTCATAGAGTGCTGTCTCGTTGTGGTTTGCGTCTTCGCTCAGGTCGCGTGCAGCAGTATAGTCCGGATCCTGAGTATAAGGAGAAAGTGTTGCATTTGTGTTCCTGCTTACAGCAGACCATTGGCAATCGTGGTCAACAAGAGTTGGTATTTCTGGATGAGATGGGATATACTCGTTGGCCTGAAGCGGGGCGTGTTTGGACACAAGCACCGCCGGAAAGTATTCCTGTGGCAAGTTGTGATGGAAATAACCAGCAATGGCGAATTATTGGTGCACTGAATGCGTTGACAGGGCAGGTCTGTTATCTTGATAACTACATTGTAGGACGTGCGAAAGTGATTGAAATGTATCAGAAGTTGACACAAGTATATCCACAAGCAGAAATACTTTATGTTGTTCAAGATAACTGGTCTATTCATAAACATCCAGATGTGCTTGATGCGTTATCAGAGTTACCACAGATCAAGCCTGTTTGGCTACCGACCTATGCACCGTGGTTGAACCCGATTGAGAAGTTGTGGAGATGGCTGCGTGTAGACGTGTTTAAGATGCATCGCTTTGCGAGCCAGTGGGAGGAGTTCAGGGCCCGGGTGAACGGATTTCTCGATCAATTTGCAGACGGTTCGGAGGACTTACTCCGTTATATAGGACTGAAAGGCAATGGTCTAATAGCAAACGCTTGTAGACCTGTTTAAATATTACCCAACTTGAACGTCAAAGTTCATTAGAATACTCTCACTTAATGCAGAAAACACTAAAGGTAACCTATAAATATGCGCGTAATCTATATGGGTACAAGTGAATTCGCTATTCCTGCTCTAAAAGAACTCATCGCTCATAGTTTTGACATCATTGGAGTGATAACACAACCTGACCGACCCAGTGGGAGAGGGAAGAAATTAACACCTTCTCCAGTGAAAATCGTTGCAGAAGAAAATAAACTATCAGTTTTTCAACCTGAGAAGGTTAGAAAATCGGAGTTTGTAAAAGTTATTAAACAGTTGGAACCTGATGTCATTATTGTAGCAGCTTTTGGTCAACTCTTACCACAGGCAGTGTTAGACATACCCCCATGTGGTGTTATAAATTTGCATCCTTCACTGTTACCGAAATATAGAGGCGCAGCACCAATTCAATGGGCAATCATCAATGGAGAAAAGGAAACAGGTATAACGCTGATGTTATTAGATGCTGGAGAAGATACTGGTGATATCATAAGCGCAGAACAAATCCAAATCGGACTTGAGGATACAGCAGAAGACCTCCATCACAAATTGGCTAATATTGGAGGTAAATTACTCATTGACATCTTGCATAATATGCCTAAATGGCAACCACCAAAGGCAAAGAAGCAGAAGCACGCTGAAGCAACACATGCACCACGATTAACAAAAGAAATTGGAAGAATTGATTGGAACGAATCTGCGATGAATATTCATAATCTTGTTAGAGGTACTGCTGGATGGCCAGGAGCATACACATATTTTCGTGAGGATACACTTGTCAAAATTATACAGACTTTTCCATTTCAAGACTCTCATATAAAAAAAGAAAACATAAGACAAGAACAACCGGGGACAATTAGAATCACAAACGAAGGAAACCTAAATGTTGTAACCAACAACGGAGAAATTCAGTTAATTCATGTTCAACCAGCAACAAAAAAAGTCATGTCAGTAAAAGACTTCGTTAATGGTTATAAAATCAAAACAGGAGAAGCTTTTGCAGACATGTGAAATTCTGTGAATGCTTCTTTTTGGGTATCAGATATGGGGATGAATAAACTAAATAAAACTCTATGGGGTATGGTTAAGGTCGCTACCTATATTCTAATAGTTATGGGGATAGTGGGTTCCTTGACACTTTTTATTGTAATACCACAGTTGGTTAAGTCAACAGAAGTGTTGGTCCCAAACATTATCGGAAAAACTTTTTTCCAAGCAGTTCATGCGCTTAACACTGCTGGATTAAGTGTGGAGAAAATGATACAAGAGGCAAGCAGCTCAAAACCAAAAGGTAGTGTTGTAGAACAAGATCCACCTGCAAACTTTAGTATCAAACTAGATCACAAAGTAAGAATTACTGTGAGTGTTGGTGCAAAGTTAACTACTATCCCATCAGTCATCGGAAAATCAGAGGATGCAGCACACGAAACCCTAAAAAATGCAGGTTTCTTACCAACATCTGTAGCACATGTCCATTCAGATAATTACTTACCAGATACAGTCATAGCACAGAATCCCGCCGAAGGTCAGCTTGTTGAACGTGATGCAAAAGTAAATTTATTGGTAAGTCTTGGTAGAAAACCTAAATATATACAATTACCGGATTTACAGAATCAACCAATTAATGCGGTATTACCCGTACTAGAAGCAATCGGTTTGAATGTTGAAATTAAAATCGGTCCTCATCCCATAGTACAATCAGGAAACATTATTACTCATGAAAAGCTTGTAAAAACAGGTGATGTGATTACTCTTGAAATCAGTGGTAAAAGTGATCAATCTGACAAAGTTGGTCGATTGTTAACCCACAAACACACTGTTAGTGACAAAGGTACACGTTCCCTAGATGTGAAGATCGTTGTTGTAGATGACTATGGTAACCGTAAAGTCTTGGAAGGATCTTACTCCCCTGGGACTGTAATTGATTTAGCAAATCGAAGAGTTAAAGTTTTTGGTTCAACTATCGTTATTGTTTTTGAAAATAACAAAAAAATATTTGAGCGACATTATCAATAGTATAGTTTAATTTGAATAAGTTTAGCAAATCATAAAATAAAATGGATGAAAAATTTATACAAGAATAGTCCAAAAATTGCACCGTCTTTATTGGCTGCAGACTTCAGCCAAATAGGTGATGAGATTCAGCGCGTTGTTGACGCAGGTGCTGACCTATTACATTTTGATGTTATGGATGGAGAATTTGTTCCAAACTTTGGAATTAGTCCACTCATGATAGCATCAGTTCGCAACATAACAGATGTACCTTTTGATGTACATATTATGGTTAAACATCCACTCCGATATATCAATGCTTTAGTTGATGCTGGTTCAGACATGATTACCTTTCACGTTGAGAGTAATGACAATACGGAAGCAGTAATTGCATCAATCACAGCTAACAATATCGGTGTTGGTTTAGCTTTTTCTCCTAAAACATTGACTCACGAAGTTATCCCTTTTATTTCAGAATTAGATCTTGTTTTACCCATGAGTGTTGAACCCGGTTTAGGCGGACAAACTTTTATATCAGATACCTATAGCAAAATTAGTGAAATTAGACTGGCAATAGAGAATATTGAAAATACGCCAGAAATATCTGTTGATGGAGGCGTAACAACTGACATCGCTCCCCATGCTATCCAATCTGGTGCGTCAATTCTCGTCGCTGGAACAGCTATTTTCCGCAGCGAAAATCCAAAGAAAGTTATCAACCAATTACGGACAATAGAATCAAGTTGATTCACAGACATTGATATGTAATGCATACGTTTTATGTTCCACAATCCCATATCAACAACAACGAAGCTACTATTTCAGGTCTAGAACATCACCATTTACGAAATGTACTGCGATTAAGACTTAATGAAAAAATCAGAATTATTGACGGCAAAGGTAGTGTTTATATTTCAAAAGTGATTCGGACAAAGACAGAATCTTCGTATGCAAAAGTTCTCAATCACAAATTTCATGAGAGAAAAACACCTCTTATTACCCTCTTTCAAGGGATACCAAAGAATGATAAAATGACGCTTATACTGCAAAAAACTACCGAACTTGGTGTGAGAAAGATTGTACCGATAACAACTGAACGGTCATTACAAGAACCGAGTATAAACCGATTTGAACGATGGCAACGGGTAGTGATTTCCGCTACAAAACAATGTAAACGTGTCTGGTTACCTAAATTATGTGATATAAAGTCCTTTGAAGACTGTCTAAACAATTTTCAATCCTATTCACTGAGTTTACTTTTATGGGAAAACGAAAAAGAGCAACATATAAAATCAGTCATACAACGGACTTCAAATGTAGAATCAATAGCAATATTAGTTGGACCAGAAGGCGGTTTTACTGATAAAGAAGTAACAGATGCAATTGAGAGTGGATGTATTCCTGTTTCACTTGGTTCAAATATCCTGAGAACAGAAACCGCAGTGATCGCAACCATTATCATCGTTGCTTATGAATACCAAATATAACTTGTATAAAACATGAAAACTGTAAAACTCATTACGATGGGATGTAAAGTCAATCAATACGACACACAATCTATGCGAGAAACTCTTCTCAGCAATGGATACACGGTTGTTGATGAAACTCAACCTGCAGATTTATATCTCATTAACACATGCACAGTTACAAATGCTGCTGACCAAAAGGCAAGACAGACAATCCGAAAGGCGATTCGTCAAAATCCGAATGCAGATGTATTTGTTACAGGTTGTTACGCTGAAAGTGATAGGACAGCAATTGAGCAAATACCAGGTGTGACGTTTGTCTTTGGTAACCGTGAGAAAGCTGACATTCAAATTTATCTTGACAAGCTGCGTGCAAAATCACTTCTTCAGATAGAACCTATCCAACATGATGCGATTCGTGAGCATGCCCGTTTTAGTAGCGGTGTAAGCAATGCTGGTAAACGCACACGCGCCCTCATCAAAGTTCAAGATGGTTGCAGTGCTTTCTGTACATATTGTATCATCCCTTATGTGCGAGGTAGGATGACAAGTCGTCCACTTACTGAAATTGAGGAAGAAGCACATCGTATTGCAGACAGTGGGATAAAGGAAATCGTGATAACAGGTGTGCATCTTGGTGCTTACGGACAAGACACAGATAGAGACAAGAATATTGCCGACATAATAGAACACATACATGATATTGATGGAATTGAGCGGATTCGCTTTAGTTCAATTGAACCAATGTATTTCCCAGATATTCTCGTTGAACGTATGTCTGCTCTTCCAAAGTGCATGCCACATTTTCACCTTCCAATTCAATCAGGATCCGACAAAGTTTTACGCAGCATGCGAAGACG
Organism: Candidatus Poribacteria bacterium; assembly: GCA_963663765.2. Classification (GTDB taxonomy): domain Bacteria; phylum Poribacteria; class WGA-4E; order WGA-4E; family WGA-3G; genus MSPOR6. The sequence continues at coordinate 186,195 of CAXXUA010000013.1, forward strand.
TTACACAACAAAGCAGTTTACCCAACTTGTTGCTAAGCTGCGAAGTCAATTTAATGACGATATCGGTATTACAACCGATATGATGGTTGGCTTCCCTGGAGAAACTAATTCCGATTTTCAAGATTCCCTTCAGTTCGTAGAGAAGATTGGTTTCAGTCAACTCCATGTCTTCCGCTATTCTCCCAGAAAAGGCACACCTGCAGCAACCTATCCTGATCAAATACCTCCTCCTATTTCATCAGCACGTAGTAGTGAAATGATACAATTGGGTAACGACCTAAGTACTACATTTCGTCAACGGATGCTTGGAAAATCTAAGCACATATTAATTGAGGATAGTAGGGATGGTGAAAATCAACTACTTGCTGGCTTCACTGAGAATTATTTACGAGTGCTTGTTGACGTTCCTGAATCGAAGATTAATCATATTCTAAAGATAAAGTTAACTAACATGGACAGTCAATATTTCTATGGCGAGTGTGCGTAAGACCTATAAACCCTTTCTCTGAAAGCAATTTTCACTAAATAACTTGGAGGATACAGTTTGTTAATGATAAGAAAAATGTTTTTGTTGTTTGTTTTGTTAATCACCATGATTGGGTGTGAGAAAATTACAGATACAGTTATACAACCCCCTGATATGTCCGATCCAGAACCCCTGAAAGTAATAACCTATAATGTATATGTTGGCAGTAGTGCTGAACCACTCTTATCGGTTGAGAACTTAGCACAAGTACCTGGTGAAGTAGCCAAGATGTACAACAATGTAATCGCTGCAGACTTTCCGAGTCGCGCTGCTGGAATTGCTAAAATTATAGGTGCACATAAACCGCATGTGATCGGCTTGCAAGAGATTTCGCTGATCCGCACTCAAAATCCTGGAGATTTTCTTCCTGACAATCCAACACTTGCAGAAGAAGTTCTCATGGATTATCTCCAAATCTTGATGAATGCGCTTCAGAGTGAAGGATTAAGCTATCAGGTTGCAGCGCAGGTTGAGAATCTTGATATTGAGATGCCGATGATCTTAGATTCTACCTTTGTTGATGTGAGATTAACTGACTATGATGTCATTCTGGCACGCAGCGATGTAGACATATCCCGATCAACAAGTGCAAACTATAAAAATGCTCTGACAATTGATATGCTTGGATTGGAAGTTCAAAGAGGATATGCAGCTGTTGACGCAACCGTTTCTGGTGTAACATACCGTGTTGTTAACACACATTTAGAAGCATTTACAGAGGTGAATCGCGTGGCACAAACTCAGGAATTGGTTGATATTCTTTCTGATGAAACGCTTCCAATCATTATGTTGGGTGACTTCAATACAAGAGCAACAGATGGCACAGGATACAACATTATACTTTCGTCAGGGTATGTTGACCTATGGCAACCGGATTCAGAAGGTTCAGGCAATACTTGCTGTCAAGACGACGACATTCTAAATGCTGTGAGTGATCTCACAGTGCGTATTGATCAAATTTTCGCCCGTAATTTCCAGCCTCAATATACAGTGGTTACGCAGACCTTAGGTGATAAAGCAGAAGATAGATTAGACTCTGGATTGTGGCCCTCAGATCATGCAGGAGTCCTTGCAGCAATAACATTTGAATAGGTGTAATTTATAGTAAATAAGTAGGTTTGCCTTTACAAAATTATTTGTTTCTCACATCAACATTATATAGAAGTTTAGCAAAATGGTAGACATGTATTGTAGCATGTCTACCATTTTTGTAGCATTATTGCTGAGGTCAGTGATACTATTCTGGTGCAGCAATTATTATGTTTGACTGTGGCATTCCATTCAGTATTTGCCGCACACCTACACTCTTGACAGGATTGCGATTCTCGTCAAAGCGAGTAATAGTGGTTGCACCTACATAACCGGTAATCGTACCGATTGCATCACGTAAAGCAATCGGATCATTGGCTGATCCTGTAGTTTCAATTGCTATAGCTAATATATACATGGCATCATACCCCGTGGCAGCAATGCCATCAACAGATCCATATTCCAATTCATAGGCAGTGTTAAACGCTGTAGCATCAGGATCTAAGTTTGTGCAATAATAGGAATTTTCAAGCGGAGAATTATCCTCTAATGTTGTAAACATCAATGGATCGTCCCAACCATCACTACCTATGAAGGTAGACTCAATCCCTAACTCACGCGCTTGTTTCATTATGACTGGATTTGCTGGTGGAAAGCTGGCGAGAAGCAGCACATCTGGATCTGCTTCTTTGACAGCACTTAGTTGGCTGTCATACGTCGTGTCGCTACCTTGATACGTATGCTCAACAACGACGTTACCACCGAGTGTCTCAAAACTCGATTTAAATGACTCTACAAAGCCAATTGAATATACATCTCCAACTAACCACAACATTCCAGCTGTTTCTGCTTCTAATTGCTCTACAACAAGCTTTGCAAGAAGTTCCGCTTGCAACACATTAGAACCAGCAATGAGAAACATGAGGTCGTTTGGATCAGTTTCTTCCGCAGTTACCTCAGCCCTTGTTGCCCCTAAAAGGACTGGAACAGAAGTAACTGGACCAACTTTCACCGCGTGACTGGAAAAGAGTGGTCCTAAAATAGCGACTACATTCTCATTTTCAATTAAATCAGTTGCAGATTCGACGACAGTATCCGTTTCTTCTTGTCTGAAGACTAACTCAACCTGCATACCAAGAACTCCCCCGTCCGCGTTAATCTCTGCTTGTGCAAGTTTTGCACCATTACCGAAACTAATGTAATTTGGCTGGGGATGAATCAAACCTACTTTTAGAGTAGGCGTTGTATCTGGGGGAGTGATTACACCATCTGTCACCCCCATATCAATTATCTTTTCACAACTGGTCAAAAATATTATTGAACATAATAACATTACCGAAAGGATATTCTTAAAAAACTTACCACACATTAGATCCTCCTAAAGAATCAAGTTTATTATAGATTATCGCAAAACAGACAACCTAACCACTATCACTGTTTCTCAGCAAGTGTACTCCCAATGCACCGTTCAATAACGGTAGGGCTGCATCCACTATCATCCAAACCATAGATGCAGTGTCAGTCTGAGTAGGCGTATAGTCTCTGCCTGGATTGATTATTCCAAACCAATTCCAGAAGAAAAATACCGCAACAAACATGAAACCATAAAAAAGTGTGTTTGCGGCTATAAACTCCTGCACACTTGAATTCTCATTAACTTTACTCATACGGCTATAACTCAATATTATACCCAACACGATAGAAATAGCTGAGAGTATATTGATATACTTCCATACCGGATCATTGTATGGACTTGCACCTTCTTCTGTTGCTGAAGTATGGTACAAAGGTTCAACCACTGTATTAATTGCGACAATTGCCGCGACAAGTATTAGAAAAACACCTATTATCTTCAAAATGCTTGTCATGATACTTCTCCTTCCCTGAAAGGGTTATTTGTGATTCATTCAAATGTGATTTAATACATTCATTACAATTCTACGAAATCAACATCTTGGCCAGGATGTTGATTAGAGTGTAATGTCAGTGTGCTATATAACACCTGACAATAACATGTCACTAATTACATCTGTGATTTTAGTAAAAAAGTAAATTAATGTCAACACATTATGTTTTACTATAGTTTCGACAATTTCCAAACGAGAACAAATATTAGAAATTGGTTCACTGCTTATGTTACCAAATCAATACACAACGAACAAAACGCAAACCCTCTTTGCTACATCGGAGCAATATGTTTATAGCTATATTGTCAACCGACATCTCCGCTGGAGCGCATGATTGTGGGTATACCGTTTTCTATAAACATAGCACTCCGCTGGAGTGCAGTATTTTCTCCAGTTTCATAATATATACGCAACTCGTAGTAAAATAGACGTTCTATTGAATACTCAACTTTTGCAAGATGAGAATTGTCCAAACTATAGTATGTTTTACTATAAGTGAATAATTATGGTAGATTATACAAGTTATTCTACATTCTGAGTTGTAGGAGCAACCTCCCGGGCGCGACCGGGGAGATCGCTCTTACAGAATAGGTGTATAATTACTTCAATAATTCACCATAATTCCAAAATCTACCATAAATGACAATTGAATTCCCCTAGAATTGTCTATTATTCCCCTTGAATTCTAAAAGGTTATCTTATAGAATTCATAAGTATGAAAGCAAATTGTTTAACGTATCTCATAAATACGTTTTATACCGTATTAACGGAATAGTTCTTGTTTATATTTTTTTGAAAATATGCTATTGTGAACAGATGAAAAAGAAAAAACATGAGGTTCTCCCTCACTTTCCAGTAGAAGTTCTTAGACAAAGGTATCTTGAATGTAAATGTACTCGGGAACGGACGCATTGGCATATTATTTGGCTTCTTGCTGATACGACACATCCACGCACATCCCGCGAAGTTGCTGAGATTGTAGGATGCACTCCGGACTGGGTTCGCAAGTTGCTCAAACGCTATAATGCTGAAGGGGAAACAGCTCTACAAGATAAACGGAAAAACAATAAAGGCAAGCGTTTTTTGGATGAGAAACAGCAAGCAGCACTTGAAGCTGTGCTTTCTGAGCCCCCTGCCGATGGTGGTCTTTGGACAGGTCCGAAGGTAGCTGCGTGGATATCTGAGACCCTTCAGCGTCCTGTCAGTAATGTGTCAGGTTGGAAATATCTCAAGCGTCTCGGTTGGACTTTACAAACGCCTCGTCCACAACATCAGGCTGCAGCAACCCCCGAAGCACAGCAACATTAAAAAAAAACTTAAGGATCGGGTAGCTACGCTTGAAAGTCAGCACCCGGAGAAACCTGTAGAGATTTGGGCAGAAGACGAGGCGCGCTTAGGATTATTGCCTGTTCATCGGCGTGTCTGGGCGAAGCAAGGTGAAAGACCGGTAGCCCCGGTGTGTCCAGCCTATAAATGGCTCTATGGTTTCGGTTTTGTCCGTCCGCAGACAGGTGAGACCTATTGGCTTCTGATGCCGAGTGTGAGTGTTGAAATCATGAACCTTGCGCTGGCAGAGTTTGCTCGTGATGTGAACCCGGAAGGCAAAAAACAGATAATCCTCTTGTTAGATCGTGCGGGTTTTCATACGGGTAAAGGTTTAGAAGTCCCACAAGGGATTGAGTTATCTTTTTTGCCGCCGTATACACCGGAACTTCAACCTGCTGAACGCCTATGGCCTCTGTTGCGGGAGGTGGTTGTAAATAAAGTTTGGACAACACTATCAGCACTTGAAGAAGTATTGGTAAAAAGGTGTCAATGGTTTTCCGAAAACAAAAAGAAAGTGCAGGCACACGTCGGTTTTCAGTGGATTTGCAAAATGGGAAAACAATACGAAACTCGTTAATTTGGTATTAGTTCAAATTCATAGGTTCTTGTGTCTTGTAAATCGGGGTTAGAAATCCCTTCTACCATTTATGAGATAGGTTGTAAAAGTTTAATCAATTTTGAATATATTTGAGGTTAGTTATGTCAGATTCAAATGATATTAATGTAGCAGAAATCATTCCAAAAGAATCAGAGTTAGAAGTGGTATATGACGAAGCGCATTTTACTGAGGGACCCACCGTCGCACCAGATAACACTGTCTATTTCAGTGATATTACCTTCACACACCAAACCGATATGCAAGCTGGAAATATCATGAAATATGATCCTGAGATAGATAAAACGACTGTCTTTAGATCACCCAGTGGGATGTCAAACGGCATGAAATGTGACTCACAAGGACGTTTAGTTATCGCAGAAGGTGCAGACTTCGGTGGACGAAGAATTATACGAACCGACATGCAAACAGGTAAAAGTGAAATCATCGCCGCACTCTATGAAGGTAAACCCTTAAATTCACCTAACGATCTAACAATAGATGAACAGGGACGTATCTATTTCACCGATCCTCGTTATGTTGGTCATGAGTCAGTAGAGCAACCGGTTATGGGTGTGTATCGGATAGACACGGATGGTTCCGTGCATCTCGTCATTGCTGATTCTGGAAAACCCAACGGTATAGCAGTCTCTCCTGACCAGAAAACCCTTTATGTCGGAAGCAACGACAGTGGGACGTTCCGTGAGATGCCTGAGGATGTGCCAACTTACACGGGGAGAATGGCACTCCTTGCTTATGATCTATCAATGGATGGTACTACTTCATACCGCGAAACACTTGTTGACTATGCACCTGAACACGGACCGGATGGGTTTGAAGTTGATGTTGAAGGGAATCTATATGTGGCAGTCCGAGATAAAACACGATTCGGTATCTGTGTGTATACTCCAGATGGGACGGAATTGGCTTATATTAAAACACCGGAACTACCGACTAACGTTGCATTCGGACGCGGAGAATTAAGCAAAATACTATATATCACAGCAGGGGGCGGACTCTATAGAATTCGTGTCTCAAAAGATGGTTATCATCTTCCGCAGAAATAACATAACTGGTGAATCAATAATCCGGATGGATGTTATGCCACTGTGTAGCAGATTGATATGCGTTTCCAACTTGACATAACATAGGTTCTTCTAAGTGTTTACCGACAAACTGAATGCTCAGTGGTAATCCATCGTTAGTCATACCGCAAGGTGTAGATAGTGTCGGTGTTCCGTTGTAGTCAAAGGGAACAGTAAACCGTTGAAACCAAGCCGGTCTTGTCTCTTTTGGACCGTATAGCGATTCTGGTGTAACTTTGTGTGGTTGTGCAGCCATTGATGGACAAACCAACACATCAATATCTTGGAATATACGTCTGAGATGTCCTGAACATTCATTTCTTAGATTATTGGCTTCAGCATAGTCTGCACCCGTCACTTTTGCTCCCATATCAAGCCAACCTTGAAACCAAGGTCCATATTCATCTCGTCGTGAAGGATATGTTGAAGAATGTGCAAAAACTGCTTCCGCAGAACAAAGGGTAGGCCATGCTAATACATACTCGTCCATATCGGGTAATTGTACTTCAATAATCTCTGCACCTAACTCTTGCAGTAATTTGACACCTACTTGCACTGCATTAGCTAATTGATCATTTACATCTTTAGTTGCATAATGTTCATCAAAACCTATTTTCACTCCTTTGATACCGTTCTCAATTCCATCAATTATAGCAGTTACTGGATAGGGTAGAGAAGTCGGATCGTTTGGGTCATACCCAGCAATTGCTTGCAACATGATGGCTGCGTCCTTCACGGTACGTGTCATCGGTCCGACGTGATCCAGTGATTCAGCAAGTGGGAGGACACCATATCGACTCACTCTGCCCCAGGTCGGTTTCAACCCAACGATACCACAAGCAGCAGAAGGAAACCGAATTGAACCGCCTGTATCGCTACCAATTGAACCTGCACAAAAACCTGCTGCGGTTGCGACACCTGAACCACTTGATGATGAACCTGTCCACTGCTTCTCATTCCAAGGATTGATAGGTATATCAAATTCGGGATGATAACCTCCCATTGCACCTTCAGTCAGATTGAGTTTGCCAAGTAGCACAGCACCAGAATCATTCAGTTTTTCAACAACGGTGCTGTTGTATTCTGGGATGTGGTCTGCTAAAACTTTTGCACCACCCATCGTTCGGACACCCTTTGTAAAACATAGATCTTTAACAGCGATAGGAATTCCATGCAGTGGTCCACGATAGATTCCTGAAAATATTTCTTTTTCTGCTTGCTGTGCTGTATTCAGTGCATGTTCCGGCATTAGGGATGCATAACTTTTTAGTTGGTCGTCAACTTTGTTAATACGTTCCAGCATTGCTGTCGTTAGTTCAACAGGTGACAACTGCTTTGATAATAGAAGTTCAGCTAATTCTGTGATAGGTTTGTAATGTAAGGGATTTGCTGACATTATTTCCTTTCAATCAAGTAGAAGTCTACAATAACAAATATAACCAGATTGTATTTTCTATATAATTCGTTGAATCTGCGAAATAATCGTGTTATCATATCAGTGTCGTGGGAAGAAGGTATCAATTCCTGCTGCAACATCTTCAATTGGATGTCCGTACAGTTTCTCATATTTTTCGTGTGTACCGCGTTCGGTATCTGTGAGTTCTGTTATTGGGAATAGTAGTGTTTCTCTGCTTCGTTTACCCGATTCACTCATAGCAATGTTCATCTCTTGGTCTTGTCTTCCGCGTGTTGCCCCATATTCTGGTTCAGTATCATTTAGGACTGCATTGGCTATGCTAAGTAGTTCATCTGCTACAGCAATTTGTCTTTCAGCGAGTGGGTAATTTTTCAGCGGATTGTCCCATGTCACCGTTTGATCGGGGAGCTCAAGTTCAATTTTATCAAGAACATCAACTCCGTTAACATCAATTGTATGCCGTTTAGCACGATGTGCAATTCCTTTTGCACCGGATTGCAAATCAGATTCGGGTGTAACGTATATGTCTTCACCGACAATCGTGCCTTTACTACCGTCAATTTGTGAGATACCAGTTTGTCCGCGTCCAAGTGAACGTGCATGTATGACATTAGAGTATACCATTAATGCTGTTGCATTGTTGTCAAATTCAATAAAACCGAAGCTCCACCTTTCACTTGTATGGTTGCGTTTCATTGCATCTATAATGGGAATGATAGGCGTTGATTGTGTTATTCCGAGTGCAGATTTTGGTTCACCACCTGCACGTAATCGGAGCATACTCATGCCGTGATAGCCACCTTCATAGAATATTCGGTAAATACGAGCAACATCACCGATGACACCTGCGTCAATGACTTTTGAGAGAAATCGTTCTCGTGGTGCGCGATAGTAATTTTCAGCTACTTCAAGTTTGACGTTATTTACCTTAGCACTTTCAATCATCATATCAGCAGCGGGAAGTGTCAAAGCGATTGGTGTTTCACAGATGATATGTACACCCGCATCAGCCATAAAGCATGCTACTGCTTGATGTGCTAATCCGGGTACAGTTATATCAACGACATCAAGTTGTTCATGTTTTACCAGATCACGTACGTTAGTATATGCGTTTGCTCCGTATTTTTCTGCGAAACGTGTCGCAGTATCCTCATCCATATCGCATATAGCAACAAGATTGTAGACATCTTTGAGTTTTGCGATTACGGATAGATGTGAACCACCACCACGTCTGCCAGCACCGATTAATGCAATATTGAGTTTTGACATAAATGTCTCCTTAGCTTATATTCCTAAAATGTTAGTCACTTAATTTTATGCTAATTTACTGGTAATCAAAATAACATTTTTGATAAAATGCGTCAATAAAAATCGGGAGTTTGGCTGATGATTGCATTAATCCTAAAAGACCTTCAAATATATTCCAAAACTCAGAAATACAGGAATATTCTTTTTATTTCTATTTCAATTCTTGTGCTTCTGTTTTTTGTAGGAACATTAGAGTTTTATGCTCAAGGAACAGATACTCAACGAGATGGTAAATATATTGATGTCGGCAAACAGACATATACCTTATTTATTTACTGTATATTTTTCATGCAAGTTTTTGTGACACAACATGCAGTTGATTCAATTTATATGGAACAGTCAAAGATTTCAAGACAAAATCCATTTCAGTTGAAGAATGGAAATATAGGTTTGTTAGTACTAACTCCTTTGTCTAATTGGAATATCTTGATTGGTAAGTTAACGACAGTCTTGATTTGGTCAGGATGGGTAATATGGTTTACAATTCCATTATTTATGCTTTCAGTTTTTATAGGCGGATTAGGGTTAACACCATTGTTGAAATGTGGTGTTGTAATATTGATGAGTTCTATTCTATTTACGATGATAGGCTTATGTTACGCATCATTCCACTCAGTTATTCAGGCGAAAATATTCAGTTATGGAATAGTACTTGCACTTACATTCCTTCCGTTGTTTCCGATAACTCCGTTCGCTAACGTACCAATGTTGTCATTAATGAGTCCTTTAACTGCGCTGTTTGCTGTCTTGAAAACTGACCCATCATCTCTGTGGTTGTGGAACATTAGTTTTAATTGTGCGTTATGCTTACTTATATTTCCCATTGTAACGCATAGGTTGGATTGACACAGCTGTTTTCGTAGGTTATAATTAGGTTAGACAAAACTAAGGAGAATGAATTTGAAACAGATTGCATTAACAGGTATAAAACCGACAGGACAACCTCATATCGGCAACTATTTGGGTATGATAAAACCCGCTCTGGAACTTACAAAAGAGTATCAAGCATATTATTTTATCGCTGATTACCACGCCCTCACAACCGTTAAAAACAAAAAGGAATTAGAGGAATTAACCTATCAAGTAGCAGCTACATGGTTGGCATTAGGTTTGAATCCTAATGAAGTAATCTTCTACCGACAATCGGATATTCCAGAAGTGTTTGAGTTGTCGTGGGTGTTAGCGTGTTTCACATCCAAGGGCCTAATTAATAGAGCACACGCATATAAGACTCTGGTAGACGATAATGTTGCAGCAGGTCGTGAAGAGGACAAAAACATTAATTCTGGACTCTACACATATCCAATCTTGATGGCTGCGGATATTCTGTTGTTTGGAACACACATTGTTCCTGTTGGTTTTGACCAGAAACAACACCTTGAAATAACACGAGATGTGGCGATGACATTCAATAAGACCTATCATGAAGTGCTGGTTGTACCTGAGGCAGTAATTCGGAAAGAGGTGATGACAATCTCAGGACTCGACGGTAGGAAGATGAGTAAGAGTTATAATAATGTTATCCCACTTTTTGCCCCTTCAAATCAGGTGCGTAAACAGGTCATGCGTATCGTAACCGATTCAAAACGCCCCGAAGAACCGAAAGATCCTGATGAATGTAATGTATTTGCTATTTATCGTCATTTTGCTGATGCTGATGCTGTTGAAGCAAAACGTCAACTCTATCTCAATGGTGGTCTCGGTTATGGTGATATGAAAAATGAACTTTATGAGTTGTTGGAGTCTACATTTTCAGCACAAGGTGAGCAGTATAATACGTTTATGGAGAACCGAAATGAATTGGATCGGATTCTTGAACGAGGGGCAGAAAAAGCGCGTGACATTGCTGTGCCGATTTTGGCGAAGGTTCGTAAGGCGATTGGTGTGACTAGCGAGCGGTAGGATAGAATCGTTGAGTTATCTTGAAATCAACATGAGAGCATTAAATGAAGGATATTGATCAAGAACTGCCAATTCCTGCCGTTCAATTAACCGATCAACATGATTAAAATCCAAAATACGCGCGGTGACTTCTCCAATAGTTGTGAGGGGAACTATTCTTACTTCTTATAACCTATAGTGGTTTACCCATTAATCAATTCTCGGATTATAGAAACGACTAAACTGTTTGGTCTGAAACACAAGAGAACCTATGTCACTGCATTTGTTGCGGTTACAATATGAGCACGCGTAAACAAGGTTGTTTTCCTCAGTAACCCCACCATGCTTTTCACTAATGATATGGTCTACTTGACAACCGAAATAAGTATCTTCCTCGTGGATCAGACAATATTCACACAACCCATTAGCAAGGGGTTTAGACTAACTTTCTTAAGGCAATGGATACGTAGGTTTTGCTCATTCTTTCAGATTGTGCTGTGCGCGGGATTTTGCAAGACGCATCAGATGCTCAAGCTGCAAACAGTGGTTGAGTTCTGCAGTTTCTTCAGATGTCAACCAAGTTGTCTTTTCCCAATGAATCAGATCTGCGATTCGTTCTTTCGTTTCTTCAGAAGTGCAAAAATCTATTAGGTTTCGCGGGGTTGTCCCTGCAGCGATGAAATCACTGATTTCCTTATATACAGGCGAAATGTGCATTGAATTTCCTCCATAATTTAATAGATAGACCTAATGTTACTGACCTACTTCAAAATCAACATTTTGCGAGTTGCAGAGAATTCCCCTGCTATTAAATAAACACACTCAGGTTTGACATGAGCGAAATGACCCATCTGTAGTGTATAGTGTTTATTGATTACAACTATACTTTGGTTCTTAGTTGCTTTTGATATTCGGCATGTGCGGATTGTGGATCCATCTCGCCATCAAGTACGCGACGTAAACACCGCACAAAAACTATTGGATCATCTTCACCGAATATGGTGCGTCCGAACAGGATAGCGCGCCCACCATTCTGAACAACATTATGAGCAAGTGCAAACGTACTGCGTGCATTTTGTCTTGCCCCCCCTAAAGCACCAATCACGAGTGTTGTATCAAATTGACATAACTCTGTCCAGACATCCGAAGTCGTATAAGCAGTTTTGATAAAACGGGGTCGTTGGTGTTTACGGAGATAACTCATAGTGCGAACGATAGAATCAGCGACATACATACCACGTTTTTCTTCGTCCATTCCCGGTAATTTCACATTCGGTAAAAACACCTCTAATAAATGGTCGAATCCTTCAATTTCCCCCACGACATGAGCAAATTGGACATAAGCTTGTAGCATACGTTCGTCAACAATTGGGTCATTGTTTAGTGTGATTGAATATAATCCGAGGTTGACTCTACATTCAAGAGCAGGACCGATGAGCGTTTCACAATACCGTTGCATGTCTTCTGGAAAGACCGTTTGAAAAGGCATGGAAGGTCGGGATGTATAGACACCGAACCTTGGGTTCCAGATTGCAGTCTCAGAGTTCATCCGTACGATAGGTGTAATAGGGGAGTTTTCAAACAGGTTTTCATCGAGTGCAAGTGTCTCAGCATCTGCGGGAGTCATCAGGAGTCCGTCTAACAGACCGTCTTCAACAAGGTCGCGTTGGAGCTGCAAAAACTCCGCATGCGTACGATAGTGTGGTTTTGGTTTTTGGACTTGTCCTAATCCTTTTATGCCAGCTGAAGCGAGTGGGTCTGCAGCAAAAACAAGAATAGGACTTTGTGAAATCAAGTCTGTATCTGAAAGTTTATCGTATATCCGGTTGCCCATATTTGATTAGTTCCTTTAGTATTGGGGTATGAAATTGAAAAAACTATTATGGTGTTTCTACATATTCGGTCTATATTGTATTACAAAGTGTTAGTTGGGTCAATATCAATTATATATTCAATAGCATTTGATTTTAGAATGGATGGTGGCTCCTTAGTCAAACTATATAAGAGGTTACTAATTTTTTCAACATTCTGACTTCTAAGCAGAAAGTGCCATCTATATTTACCTTCGATTTTAGATAGAGGTGCAGGTGCTGGACCTGAGATTGTTATCTCAGGAAACTTTTCTGTTTTCAACTGATGTAAATACTCACTAACATTCTTTGCAGCATCTATCACCATATTTTCATTTTTTCCACGCAGCAAGAGGCTGGCTATATTAGCAAATGGTGGATAACCCAATGTTCTCCGTTCTAATATTTCTTTTTCATAGAAATTGATATAGTCATGCTTTTGTGTAGCTAAAATGCAATAATGTTCTGGCAGATAAGTCTGAATGATTACTTCCCCAGCTGCATCAGCTCGTCCAGAACGTCCCGCAACTTGAGTAAGTAAGCTGAATGTTTGTTCGCTTGCGCGGTAATCGGGAAGATTTAATGCTGTGTCAGCTACCACGACACCGACAAGTGTTACATTAGGGAAATCCAGACCTTTTGCAACCATCTGCGTACCGATCAATATATCAATTTCTTGACGTTGAAAAGCATCTAAAATCTGTTGATGTGCGTTTTTTTTTGTCGTCGAATCAGCATCAAATCTTTTTACGTTTGCAGATGGATATGCTTTAAGTATTTCTTGTTCAACCGTTTCTGTGCCGAACCCTTTTTTTCCAAAATAATCAATTGCTGGACTGCTGCATTCAGGACACGTTGGGTGTAAATCTCTTTTGTGTTCACAGTGATGACAAACCATTTTTTTTAATTCAAAGTGGAATGTCAACGTAATTGAGCAATTATTACATTTCTCTACATAGCCACATGTGCGACAAAATACATAACGTGAATGTCCACGTCTATTTAAGAACAAAATACTTTGTTGCTTTTTCTCTATTCTCTCACTGATAGCATCTCTGAGTTGTTGTGAGAAGATCGTACGGTTTCCTTTTTTTAGTTCATCCCGCATATCAACAATTTGGACTTTGGGCATTTTTCTATCTAAAACACGCATCGGGAGACTGAGGAGTTTATAGTTTCCGTTTTGTGCTTGGTAATAACTTTCGAGAGAGGGTGTTGCACTGCCGAGGATTATAGGGCAATTTGCAAACTCTGCTCGTTTACGTGCCACCTCACGTGTGTGGTAACGTGGTGCAGTATCTGATTTATATGAGTCTGAATGTTCCTCATCAATAACCATTAAACCCAAATTATTGACAGGTGCGAATACTGCAGAACGTGGACCTATAACAATATCTGCGTCACCATTCTTGATACGATGCCATTGGTCAAACCTCTCACCATCGCTTAGACGACTGTGAAGTAGCGCAATGCGTTCTCCAAAACGACTGATAAACCGTGATGCAGTTTGTGGTGTCAAAGAAATCTCTGGAACAAGCACAATCACGGATTTTCCACTATCCAAAACCTTTGACATGACCTGCATATACACTTCAGTTTTACCACTTCCAGTTACACCGTGTAACAAGAAACAACAATTTGATTCATTATTAGATTGGATATTATTAAGAATGTCTGTATATGCATCGGTCTGAAATTGGTTCAAAGTGTGAGATTGTGTGGTTGCAATCGGTTGGTTACTCAAGGGATTGCGTATCGCTTGTGCTTTAGAAATTTTTATGAAGCCGCGTCTCTCAAGTGTACGGAGAAGTGTCGGACCCGTTTTTACCCGCTTTGTTAGTTCGGATGTAGCAATTGGTGCACCTTCATCAAGTAATATTTGAAGGATTTGTGCATGTTTGATAGCTGCAGCATGGGGGATTCGTCTATTTTTTCTATTTTTTGATTCAGGAACACCTGTTTGTTCAGTTAATAAATCTATAATTTCTGACTCAATATCTTCTTGTGACAATGCTAAAGATGCAACATTTGTAAACTGTGCAGTTGCTTTGGGTTTGTGTAAGATTCTGAGTTCAACAATACCCTTTTCTTGTAGTGCTTTAATTTTTGGACGAAGTTTTGCTGTTGTTGTACCGACTCGTCTTGCAAGTTGATCTGGAGACAGATCACCCTCAGTTTCCAAAAGTGTTACGATTTCTTTTTGAACTATTTCACGTGGAGGTTCATAATCCGGTAGTAAGTGTACTCTTTTGTGTTTATGATTTCGGACTGCGGCAGGAACAGCACAAAAAAGGGAACTACCCCATGAAGACAGATAGTAGTCCGACATCCATTTTGTGAGTTTGAGAAGTTCTTCGGAAAATGTAGGGATCTCGTCCAGACATTCTGAGATATTCTTGATCTTGTCAGCATCAACGTCAGTTTCTTCAACCCGTTCCACCACAACACCTTCCTGTTGACTTCTATGGAAGGAGGCTAAAACCCGTACTCCCGGCTGCACTTTTGCATTTAAATATTCTGGGACAGCGTAAGTGAATAGTTGATTCACAGCAAGAGGAAAAGCAACTTTGGCATAACTCATAAAACATTCCTGCTGGAATAAATAGTAGGTTTTTTGTGTACACTCAAAATACAACCTATCAAGTTGTTATTTTTCATCTATGTATGCCATCACTTGCTGCATATCTTCCCAGACATCACGTTTAGCATTTGGGTTTCTGAGCAAATAAGCTGGATGAAAGGTCGGCATAATGACAGGTGCATTGTCTTGCTGTTTAGCAAGTGCATATTGATGGAACTGTCCGCGTAGTGCAGTAATACCTGTTTTGGTCTCAAGCATCATCTGTGCTGCAAAACTGCCAAGTGCTACAATGACTTTTGGTTGAATTAATTCTATCTGCCGGAGTAGGTATGGACTGCATGTTTCTACTTCGTCTGGTGCGGGATTTCTGTTACCGGGAGGTCTGCATTTAAGTACATTAGCGATGTAAACATCCTCACGCGTATATTTCATCGCATTGATGATTTCTGTGAGTAATTTACCTGCTCTACCGACAAAAGGTTCCCCTTGCTTGTCTTCATCAGCACCGGGTGCTTCACCTACAAACATCAAATCTGCAGTTGAGCTTCCAACACCAAAAACGACGGTATTCCGTCCTTCATGTAACTGACATTTAATGCAACTTTGCGCGTCTGTGTTGAGAGCAGGTAGATCCAAGGCAGCGTATTTTGGTTCCTGTTCCGCCTCTTTTATTTCTGCTTCTGTAAAGCCAAATTCAAGTTGTTCTGCCACGTATTCCCTCACAGTTGCAACGATTTGTAGGTACTCTTTTCTGAGATTGATGTCATCCATAAGGTATCCCTGTATCAATCAATCAATTAGTTGCGCCATTTGTCAAAGAGGCTAATTCCATCATACCAGGTTATATATAGAAAAAGTGCGATTAGAAGTACGACACTAACTTGTTGAACAATCTCTTGTGCTCTTCGGGGTACTGGACGACCACGTATTTTTTCTACTGCGAAAAAAAGTAGGTGTCCACCATCAGCAATTGGAATCGGTAACAAATTTACGATTGCGAGGTTCACGCTGATGAAACCAATGAAAAAGAGAATAGAAGCTACACCAACACTATCAAACATACGACTTGTAACATCAGCTATTCCTACTGGACCTGAAAGATGCTTTGGTGACACTTCACCAACTATAAGTTGTTTTAGAGTTCGTGCAATTGAAGTGACCGTAAGCCATGTGGTTTCTGTGCCTTTTGCTAATGCTGAGAAAAAATTATATCTTGGTAACGGAGGGTCTAATTTCATCCCTGATAGATAAGTTGCCCAATTCATACCAAAAATAGTGCCTTTTTCATCCTTGTCAGATATTTCTAAAGGATTAATTGTAATAGTTTTCTCTGTACCTTCTCTGAGAATTCCTAATGCAATCGGTTTGTCTTTTGCCTTTTCCAATTCTGAATAGAGAGTTTTGCTCTCTGCTGGTTTTCCATTCACACTAATTATAATATCTCCATCCTCAATACCTGCTAAATCAGCGGTGCTATTCTTTTGTACTACAGTTCTAAGCTGCCAAGTGACAGGAAGTTCAATTGTTTGCTGTTCACCTTCCCTTAGAATCCCGATTTTAATTTTATCCTGTTTCTGATTTATCTTATTATAGTATTCTTGGTATTTTATTAATGTCCAATCTTCTTGTGTTTTCCAAATATCTGGGTCAAAAACTGGAACGGTATACAAGTTTTCTGCATCAATGGTTTCTATCTGCTCGCCAACCATTATTCCCGCTTGTTCAGCCAAACTACCCGTAATAATATCAGAAACTAAAACATCGTTGGATCCAATAACTTTGATTATCCCAGTATCTCCTCTTGAATTAGGAATAGCATCTGGAACGATGGTAAGCGTTTCCAAATTATCATCTCGTTGAACAACAAAATCCAATGATTTATTAGGGTTGGTAAATATTTTCATTTGGAAAGCAGAAAAATTGGATATGCGATCATCATTTATAGATACAATTTTGTCACCTGGCAACATACCTGCGATACCTGCCGGACCATCATCATCAACCAAGGCGATCTGAACTCCATCTCGTTTTTGTCCAAATGTCTGTCCAGTTAAACCACCAATTAAGCCTACTGCATGACGATCAACCCCTATAGCAAAAATGAACCAAAAAGCAATTATCCCAAACAAGATATTCACAGCAGGTCCTGCGACAACAACAAAAGCGCGCTGTCCGATCGATGCACTTCCAAATTCACCTTTTGCACCGGTCTGTTCAGTTGGGTTTTCCCCTTCCATTTGGACATATCCACCAAAAGGCAGCAGTGAAAGTTTGTATTCTGTATCACCCTTTTTGAAACCCACTAACTTTGGACCGAAACCAAGTGAAAAGGCATTTACCTTAATACCTGCACGTTTGGCAGCGAGAAAATGTCCGAGTTCATGAATAAAAATAAGAAAACCGAGAGGAATGAGTGCAAGAAGTACCGTTTTGAAACCAGAAATTACTGTTAGAATTAGTTCCATAAACTCCATTGTTTTTTCTCCTTATGATGATTGCAGTATTTGAGTAAAGCCATGTTACTTATAAGAGTTAATTATTGAACGGACGGTTGACTTCGTCCAGTTGTCTACTTCAAGTATATCTTCAAGTGTTGGGTCTGCAATCACTTTGTGTTTATCCATTACAGTCTGCAATATAGCGGGAATATCCATAAATCCTATGTGTTTACCAAGAAATGCTTTTACCACGACTTCGTCAGCACTGCTCAGAACAACGGGGAGAGTTCCTCCGACTTCAGCTGCAGTGTATGCAAGTGAAATACAAGGGAATTTCTCTCTATCTACAGGTTCAAAATGTAATGTGCATGTTTCAGTTAAGTCTAATCGTGGGACAGGTGAGGGGAGTCTATTTGGATATGATAGTGCATATTGAATCATAATCCGCATATCCGTAGGACCGAGTTGTGCAAGTGTCGAACCGTCTGTCCATTCTACCATAGAATGAACTATACTCTCTCTATGAATTACAATGTCTATTTTTTCGGGTTCAATATCAAATAACCACTTCGCCTCAATCACTTCTAAACCTTTGTTCATCATAGTTGCTGAATCGATGGTGATTTTCTGTCCCATATCCCAATTGGGATGCTGTAGTGCTTTTTGTGGCGTTACAGCACTGAGTTCGTCTTTTGGCAGATCGCGAAATGGTCCACCAGAAGCAGTTAAAATCAAGCGATGAATTTCATTGTTCTTATTTTCTGTCCCCTCTAAACATTGAAATATTGCGCTCATTTCCCCATCAATTGGAATTAGATTTACACCGTTCCTCCGAACAGCTTCCAGAACTATAGGACCGCACATGACCATCACTTCTTTGTTGACGAAGGCGATGTCTTTACCCGCATTGATGGCAGCGAGTGTCGGTAACAAACCCGCACTTCCACCCATTCCATCTAATACTTGATCTGCTGCTTCAAATGTTGCTACTGCTTGTATTCCATCAGGCCCAGCAAGTACTTCAATATTCTTTATGTCGTTAATTCTATTTTTCAGACACTTAGCAGCATCAAAATCATATAACGCTGCCAAATGTGGTTGAAACTTTCGTATTTGATATTCAAGCGTATCAGCATCTTTGTTTGCAGCCAATGCTACGACATTGAATTCTTCGCTATGTGTTTCAACGACATTTAAAGTGTTTTTTCCAATTGAACCAGTACTGCCTAAAATTGCGATGTGCTTCATGTGTATGTATTATTGTGTCAGTGCCGAAGCACATGCAAATTAATTGTGGATTCTCTTATTTTTTAGTTTGTACATTAGACTGTATCTAATAGATGTGCCTTATACAACGTCTAAGCGGTCTATTTTATAATCCCTACTATTGCGAGATAATAATAAAGAAAAGGTGCAGCAAATATTAAACTGTCACATCTATCAAGAAAACCACCGTGCCCTGGAATAAAATCTCCAGAATCTTTTACACCTGCAGTGCGTTTCATTAGTGACACACTCAAATCTCCAAGTTGTCCTAAAACACTTAACAGTAGTCCTATAAAGGCTGCATCGGTCAGTGAAAGTGTTTCTATTAGTAAGAAATTTCTATAAACCACACAAACTAAAGTTCCAACAACTAATCCAGCGATAATTCCTTCAATAGTTTTGTGGGGACTAATTGGGGTGCTGAGTTTATGTTTTCCAACAGCTTTCCCAATGAGATAAGCTGCGGTATCACTGCACCAGATTGTTCCAATTAATAAGAAGACAATACGTGTCCCGACTTCATTAATTTTTTGTAATAGTATACAGTGATATCCAAATGCCCAACCAATTGTCAGGATTCCAGTGAGTTTTAGCGTGACTGTTAGCAACTCACCCTTTACTTCACCTTTGTAAATACTTGATGCAAATGTATATATAAAAACTACAAGTAAGAACCCAAACAAGTAGATTGATGTTCGGGGCTTGTCAGTAGGAGAATCCAAAAAATAAGCTAACAAGCAGAAACCCACAGTTAATGCTGCGGGGATTATAGGGTTTAATTTTTGACTGAAGTGTTGTGAAAGTTTGCAGTATTCAACCTGCATCATCAGGACAGCGGCGGAGACGAGTATCAGAAAAAACCATCCACCGAAATTAATAACTAACAGGACAAGGGGAACTAGTACGACAACACTCAGAGTTCGCCGCCAAAACATAATTAAGTCTCTAAGAGTTCAGCTTCTTTGGTTTCAGCAAGATCATTAATTTTATCAACATAGGTATCGGTTAATTTTTGAACGGGATCCGTATCACTTCGTCCACTTTTCTTATCACCGCCTCTGCCTTTGCTTCTCCTGCTACCAGAACCAGCTTCTCCACCTTCCAGTTTTTTTATTGCATCATTTGCGTCACGGCGAATGTTTCGAATTGCGACTCTACCTTCCTCAGCCAACTTCTTTACAAGTTTTGTGAGTTCAACCCGTCGTTCAGTTGTTAATTCAGGGACTTGGATGCGAATGAGATTGCCATCATTGCTTGTAGCCAAACCCAAATCAGACTGTGCGATTGCTTTTTCAATATCCTTGAGAAGTGTCTTGTCCCATGGTTGTATTACAAGCTGACGTGGTTCTGGTGTCGTAATCGTCCCAACCTGATTTAACGGGGTTTTGTTCCCATAATAGTTTATGGTTACTTGGTCTAACAATGCAGTTGTTGCACGACCTGTTTGTATGTGTGATAATTTCGCTGCCGTGGATTCGACAGTTTTTTGCATACGTGATTCAGTATTTTGCAGTACTTCTTGCATCTGAATACCCTATCCTTTCTATTGTGATTGATTCCGATGTAATCGCAGCTGACTGTATCAACATTACTGTCCGAGAACATATAGCACAAAACGTCTTACAACGATATTCTCACCGAGTTGTGCAATTGCATCTTTTACAAGGTCCTCAATAGTTTTATCGGAATCTCGTATATATGGTTGTTTTAGCAGACACGCTTCTGAGTAAAATTTTGAAATACGTCCATCTACAATTTTATCAACAATATGGTCAGGTTTTCCTTCTTGAAGTGCCTGAGTTTTCAAAATTGCTTTCTCTGCATCAAGTTCCTCATCAGGGACTTCATCCTCGTTGACATATTTTGGTTTTGCTGCGGCGACTTGCATGGCGATTTCTGTTGCTAATTTTTGAAACTGCTCAGTTCTGGCGACAAAATCAGTTTCACAATTAAGTTCGACTAAAGTGCCGACACGGTTTCCGGGGTGGATATATGAGATAATCAATCCCTCTTCTGTAGCCCGTCCACCTTTGACTTCGGAGGCGCGCAAGCCTTGCTCGCGCAATTTCTTAATTGCGGTATCAATATCACCTTCTGTCTCTGTTAGTGCTTTCTTACAATCCATAATACCAGCACCAGTACGAGAACGTAACTCACTGACCATTTTTGCAGTTATTCCCATTTTTCCTCCCATTAAGATTCAAACTATATATGATGCAGCCTTAATAATAACTGCTGTTTCAAATTTATTAGACTTTGTTGAATCTGTATTTTATAAATATAGAGACTTAGTCTTATTCTATTCTTATGTCTACACAAGTAATAGGTAATTCTTAGAAATTATACTACTGTGTTGTGCTCCGTTGTCTTCTGGGACGTCTCTTTGGTTTAGGTTGCCGTGTCTGTCGTTGTTCACCTTCACCGATTGCTTCAGGTTCTGCAGAAAGCTGTTCAACATCAACGATTTGTGCTGTCTGCTCTTCATGCCTTTCAGTTTCAGCGACTTTTTCCAACTGATCTTCTTCTAACTGTTTCTTTTCTTCCTCAACTTGTTCACCTTCTAATGCGGCGCCTCGACCTTGAATTACGGATTCTGCTAAGACAGAACAAAACAATCTAATTGAGCGAATAGCATCATCATTTCCAGGTATAGGAAGATCTATTGGATCGGGATCACAGTTTGTGTCTACAATAGCAATGATCGGTATACCGAGTTTGTTTGCTTCAGCAATAGCCGTATGCTCTTTTCGGGTATCTGTGACTATAACAGCCTCTGGCAGGTTAGACATCTCTTTAATTCCGTTCAAGTTATTGGAAAGTTTGTCTTTTTCCCGTTTCAAACGAATGACTTCTTTTTTTGGACGTTTTTCAAATTGACCGGTTTCCTCTTCTTGTTCAAGTTGTTCTAACCTACTGATGCTTTGTCGTATTGTTTGGAAGTTGGTCAACATTCCTCCTAACCAACGGTGATTGACGTAGTACATACTACATCTGACAGCTTCCTCAAAAACTGCTTCCTGAGATTGTCGTTTTGTTCCAACAAATAGCACTGAACCACCCTTTGCTGCGATTTCTTTCACATAGGCAACTGCGTTTTCAAGCAATCTTAGGGTTTTCTGCAGATCAATGATATATATTCCGTTGCGTTCAGCAAAAATGTACTCTGCCATCTTTGGATTCCATCGTCTTGTTTGGTGACCAAAATGGACTCCACATTCAAGGAGTTCCTTCATTGTAACTGACAAATATAACCTCCGGGGTAACAGGAATCAAATTGTTCCTTATTGGGTTTACACTTCCACCTCCTTCACATTTGCATCAGTCTCTCAAAATGAGAGAACCCACTGTGCAAATCAGAAGGTGTGTATCTCAAGTAATAATAGCGTCTTCCATTGATAAAATTGATATAATTATACCATGTATCTAACGGGTATGCAAGATTATTTTGTATATAGTAGGATTATTCTTTTACGGTAGGATGCTACTCAATCAATTAGAAATGATATAATAATGTACATTAGAATCCTAAAGAATTGAACGCAGATATTGATAATTTCGTTTTGCACTTTCAAATGGACTACCCATACCAGGTAACACGTCCTGTTCGACGACGATCCAACCATCGTAATTCTGCTTATGTAGTTCTGCTATGATAGCGGGGAAATCAACTTCTCCTTTACCCAGTTCACAAAAAACTCCGTTCCTTACAGACTGAAAGTAATCCCAGTTTTCCCTACGAGATTTGGTGGCGATTTGCGGTTGACAATCCTTGAAATGCACATGCCATATACGGTCTGTGTGCATTTCAAATATATCAAGTGGGTCACCACCACCGAATCGGTAATGTCCAGTATCAAAACACAATCCAACCAAGTCGGGATCCGTACGTTGCATCAATGTGTCTACTTCTTCTATTGTTTCAATATATCCTGCACAATGATGGTGAAAGACTGTTCGGAGTCCAGTCTCGTCCCGCACGGATTGTGCGATGCGATGCACACTCCGCACAAAAATATTCCACTGCTCCTGCGTCAAGCCGTGTTCAGCACTGATGCGTCCTGCATTGTGCGTGCGTTGTTCTACAGTTCCATTATCATCTGAAAGCACGATAAAAGCGTTGTTACCTCCAGCTTCTGCTAATAAACATGCATGTTGTAGTGCTGATTTCTCACCCGCTGCGTGTGCATTTGCTTCTGCTAATGCAACGGGAACGAAAGCACCTAACAACATTAACTCTCGTGCTGCGAGTTCGTCGTGGAGTTGAGCGGGGTCTGTCGGCATAAACCCCCAATCTCCTAATTCGGTGCCGCGATATCCGATTGCTTGCATTTCGTCTAATACTTGGGTGTAGTGTGGTGATTTACCTTGTAGATCGAATTCAAGTACTCCCCAGGAGCATGGGGCATTTGCGATTTTCATTGTGTTATCGGTTCTCATCCTTTTGAATAAGACATAATTTAAACGTCTACTTTTTTGTATCAAACTCAAAATCTCCGTTAATTACATCTTGTATGATTTTCCCTCTCCTTATACGGTTTGTCCTACTATTAGTTCCCTGAAGAGCAGAGTTATGATACTCCATTATTTGGCGATGTTTTTTTGCAAAATCTTCATCTGCTTTACCGGATTTATTAACTAAATCATAAAAACGTAGGAGTCCTTTTCCAACTTCTGCTGGTTTAGCGTTTATTTCTTCTCTGAATAATGCGCGGTGAATCTCTACGATCAGAGTGAATAAATCTGACTTTCTCCAGGCGCGACTTTTTTCTGGGATGCCACACTTTTTTATAAACTGAAAGACCTCTTCAAATTGAGTATTTAGATTGTGTTTTTCTTCAAATTCATCGTTGTATTGCCTAAGATAATCTTCAAATTCACTCTCTAAACTGAAATAAGTTGACATCACTGTAATTATCACAGACAAAGCAAATGAAACATCCCTCATACGCCTAATATCAGTAGAACTGAATACTCGATGCTTTCTAAAAAAAGAATCTTGTGAAAGCCTATCTGCGAATTGTTTTATTTCTCCATCATATCTTGCATTGTGAATCTCCATAGCATTTAGAGAATAATTTGTTGAGTTAATCCGTTTAAAAATTTCCTTTATCTCGCTAATACTTGTTTGACCTAAGTCTCGAACAACAACTAAGTAATCATAGAAACTTATTTTTTCTTCATCACTAAGTTTTGCGAATGGGATTACTCCACCTGACAGCTTCAAATCTTTAGAAGCATCAACATACTGTTTCAGCGTAGTCAACCTTTGTTGACCATCTACTAACATTTCTTTCGCTTCTCCAGTATCAGGATTTACTTCACCCGCGGCTATATATATTTCAGGAAAAGGATAACCTCGTAAAACTGTATCAATAAAAGCACTCTTGTGTTTATTGGACCACACCAAGCGTCGTTGGAACCCAGGATCTGGCACTAAGGTTCCAGTTCGGAGGCCATTCAAAAGACTGTGGATTCTTCTAGGGCCTGCTGCTACCTGCATTATTTTCCTCCAAGTTATTTATGCATTCCTGTATACTAATTTTCTGATAATTCTCTAAAAAGAAATATGATCTATATAATGCACCTCTAATTTTATAATCACCATATCTTCCACTCCTTGTAACACTCTGAAAAAAATTCCACCATTTTTCTCTTAAATCAAAAATAGACGATTGAGGTAACTTATCAGGTCTTATCCACCCTCGAAAGAGATAATTAGCAAATTCTCTATATTCGGGCCAATATGGACCTTCATATAGATAATTGTACACGTCTTTCCAAAATTGTTCGAATAACGTTGAGGATACTATGGCGACATCAATGTCAGAATTATCACTGAATTCACGGTACCGATTTTTAGGTGCAACACTAAAACCAAGCTTTGCTGAACCTACTACCAAGACTTGATTTGGATGCAAACCAAAGTTTTCAGCAACTTCTGAACGCAAATCAAAATAGTCTTGATGAGATAAAATACAACATTCTCCGAAAATAATGTACTTTCTCACTATCTGAATTGATGAAAATTTATTTAAGTCTTCCTTAAATTGATTGAGTCTTTGCTCTACTTCATTATTCATTCTATTGTCCTTAGAGAATTTGAACCAAAAATGATACTTCAGACAACATAGATTACGTACAATCTTGTTTCAGCTTTGAAATCTTATCAAAATCTTGGATTGCGGACTCCAAATTGTCCATTCGTAAGTAAGTCATAGCACGTTTAAAGTAAGCATCTGTGAAGGTTGGAATTAGTTTTATTGCCTCAGAAAAATCTGCAATAGCCTTGTCATACTCACCTATTTTCACGTATATTTTACCGCGCTCTTCGTAGATTTCGGCATCATAGGGACGGAGTTCAATCTCCTTGCTAAATCCTTCAATTGCCTTGTCGTACTCACCTCGTTCACCGTAAAGGGCCGCGCGAAAACCCCACGCATCAGCATGATCTGGATCAAGTTTAATTGCTATGCTAAAGTCAGCAATTGCCTTGTCATATACCCCTTTCTCATCATATAGTTTTCCACGAGTATAAAATGTCTCAACATCATACAAGTTGAAGTCTATTGCTTTGGTAAGGTATGTGATTGCATTATCAAAATCGTTTTTTCTTATGTAAGTTTTTGCACGTGTGTTGTAGAATGTGACGAGATTAAGTTTCAGAGTTTCAATATTATTTTTCGCATTAGTATCTAATAAGTTCATTGTTTACCTCAATTTTACAGG
Source organism: Candidatus Poribacteria bacterium (assembly GCA_963663765.2). Classification (GTDB taxonomy): domain Bacteria; phylum Poribacteria; class WGA-4E; order WGA-4E; family WGA-3G; genus MSPOR6. The sequence continues at coordinate 212,130 of CAXXUA010000013.1, forward strand.
TGAATTATAACACAACACATACAACATAGCAATTGGTTTCTGTGATGCAAAAACACACACAGAAATGCAAACATCTGTTATACTGCAACAATCGGAAGTCCTAACATTCAACACCATTAGAAAAGGACCGGCATTTTGGATGTTTGAAGGGCAAACTTTTTGGCCATGGGACGGTTACAACATGCCATAGAAACGTCTCGGACTGCCAACGGATGTTGCTGCATTGGTTTCTAAACTAACTACCGACACAACTGAATTGGAGTTGGTAAACCTTAGCATATCTGAAGCACGTGATGTGATTGTCCAAGCTGGTTCAATGGGTGAACACCATTTTACAACTGCCCGATTCAAAGAGGATAACGGTGATAACACCGTTGCGGTAGACGGAACATATCTTCAAGTTCACTTACCACCGAACACGCATATTGTGTTAGCAGTGGGAATGGAGCGTTTTGTTAATGCACCTTCGTATCAACTGCCATGGTAATAGGCAAATCATCTTATATTTCTGGTGGATGTGTAATGTAGAAGGGGTTTTCAACCTTGATTTTGCACATGCAGTAGCAAGTACAATTAGGAGGTAAAAATTATGGCGACAGAGAGATACTTAACTGCAGAACAGAGTGTACAACAACTCCTGAAAACAACGCCACCGCTTTACTTCAATGGAAACCCAACTAAAACGGAGTGGAAAGAATGGCGAAGGAAGTTCAAACGTAACATCGCTCGGTACCTAGGTCCAAAACCTGATGCAGTGCCGTTGGAAGTAGAGATATTAGAGAAAATAAGACGAGATGGTTACACAAGAGAAAAGATAATTTTCAATCCTGATGCATTCTCCTCAATTCCAGCTTATGTCTTAATTCCAGACAGCGCAAACGCGGACACCCCCGTACCAGCAGTACTATGTGCACACGGGCATGGCGTTGGTAAAGACGGGGCAGTCGGTATAGTTGATGACTATCAGAAACAGTATGCTGTGGAACTCGCAAAAAAGGGATTTGTTACCATCGCACCAGATTGGCGATGTTTCGGTGAAAGGTTAGATAGAGATGCGTGGGTTCGCCGTCCGGGTAGAGATGGGTGTAATGCTGCGTATTTCGCACTTGGGTATTTCGGTTATCAACTGCTACAACTCAACATTTCTGATGGACAACGTTGTTTGGACTATCTTCAGAACCGTCCTGAAGTGGATAGCAGTCGGTTAGGTTGTATGGGATGTTCGTTTGGTGGTACAATGACGACCTATATATCTGCTTTCGATCGGAGAATTAAGGCTGCTGTTATTGTCTGTTATCTTAGCACGTTGACAGATGCGTTAGGTGACCGTGGACGTGCAAATACGTGTGGATCACAGTTCATGTTTGGACTTCGCGCAGCGGGTGATATTTCGGATGTAGCAGGACTTATCGCGCCGCGGGCATGTATGGTGCAAATCGGTTCTGATGACAAGTGTTTTATTGAGTCTGATGCTTTGTCGGCATTTGAACACTTAGAGAAGATATATACCGCATGTGGTAAACGCGAAAGGTTAGTCTTGGATCATTTTCAGGGAGGACATGAGATTGATCTGCAACCTGGGATTGCATTTTTGGAAGAGCGATTGTAAGCCAATGAACGTTAGGAGAATACCTTGTTATATTGATATTTCCTTAATATAAATTGCAGTATCAAGTGCATTAATCAACAACTATTGTTGGAATCATCTTGGTCAAAAACAACTGTGCAGAGTTGTAAAAAACACAAGGAGGAGTCTATGATAGAACGATGGGGTATGTATGAAGCTACACTGAATGGACCTGACACGGGTAATCCATTTGTTGATGTAAGCATAACAGCTGAATTTAAGCATAATGGGGGTCGGTCTTTTGAGTTGTCTGGGTTCTATGATGGAAACGGGATTTACAAACTCCGATTCATGCCTGATGAAGTAGGTGAATGGAGTTACACAACAAAAAGTAACCGAACCGAACTTGATGGTGAAACAGGACGTTTTACATGTATCAAGCCATCAGAGGGAAACCACGGACCCATACAAGTATTCAAAGATTACTATTTGCGCTATACCGATGAAACTCCATACCATCAATTTGGTACAACATGTTATGCATGGGTACATCAAGGTGATTCTATGGAAGAACAGACACTCAAAACCCTTGCAGATGCTCCGTTCAACAAGATCCGGATGTGCATCTTTCCTAAAGATTACATATACAATGAAAACGAACCTACCTACTACCCATTTGAGGGAAAGCCGTTAAAGGAATGGGATTATAGCAGATTCAATCCTGTATTTTGGCAGCATTTTGAACAGCGTGTGCAAGACCTATTAGACCTTGGTATTGAAGCAGATATAATCCTCTTTCACACCTATGACCGCTGGGATTTTGAAAATATGGATGCGGAAAGTGATGATCGCTATATCCGTTATGCCGTGGCACGTTTAGCTGCATTTCGCAATGTATGGTGGTCGCTTGCAAATGAATATGACATCATGCCTGCAAAAGAAGAAACTGACTGGGACAGGTTTTTCCAGATTATCCGTGACAATGATCCATATCAACGTCTGCGTGGGATACACAATTGCCGGCAATGGTATGACCATGGCAAGTCATGGGTGACACACACCAGCATTCAAACTATCAATATGGCACAAGGTATCAACTATCGAACGCAATACGACAAGCCAGTTATTTATGATGAATGCCGCTATGAAGGAGACATTCCAAAGGGATGGGGAAATATCACTGCCAGACAGATGGTGCAGAACTTTTGGGCAGGCACTGCTTCTGGCTGCTATGTTGGACATGGAGAGACCTATAAACATCCTGAAGACTTACTATGGTGGGCAAAAGGGGGTGTTCTACATGGTGAGAGTCCGTCGCGAATAGCATTTTTAAAAGACTTTATGAAAGACGCACCAACGTTTGATACGCTTGAACCAATTGGCGATGATATGGGACGATATATCCTTGAGAAACAAGGAGAATACTATTTGGTCTATACTACCTCACCACAGTCAATTACAATACAGTTGCATGGAGATCAACCGTACAAAATTGATGGTGTTGATATGTGGAACATGAAGATACTCTCTATTGGAACAGCACAACCAGGAGAATATAGAATTGATGCGCTTCATGATGATTTTGTATACCGGTTTACTCCCTACACACCAGGTGAAAAACTACGTCCTGAAGCAAAAGCAGAAGTAGATGTCACACAAGGAAATGCTCCGTTAAATGTTGCTTTTACAGCAGCAGGGAATTTAACACATCGCTGGGATTTCGGTGATGGTATAACATCAGATCAATCGAATCCTACACACGTCTTTGAAAAACTTGGACAACATACTGTCACACTGCAGGTCACTGATGATGAAGGAATGTCAACAATAACTTCTCTATCAATAAACGTGTTACCAGAAGTGCCAGCAAATATCGGAACCCATACGGTCTTCCCCGGTTCACGCTATGGACTTGTTTTTTACTGGAATAGCGCGTTTGAAGATAGCAATGAAATTATCTCTCGAGACGGTGCATCCATTAATGAAGATGGACAGATAGATCTAAAATCTGGTGCATTCCTTGCTGAGAATGTGAACAATACTCTTCTTACAGCTTGCCAACAAAGCAATCAATTGACAATTGAATGTGTTGTAACCACAGATAATCTAAATCAAAACGGACCTGCACGTATCATCTCATTTTCTAAAGATGTAACACATCGGAACTTTACATTGGGGCAGGACGGCAGCCGTTTTGCAATGCGTATCCGAACACCTCATACAGGATCAAATGGACTTGATGGGGAATTCACTTTCGGGAAAATTGATGCTGGAAATTCGATCCATGTTATCGTCAGTTATTTTCTCTCAAATGTCTTTTGCTATGTAGATGGTGAATTAGTCTACTCTGGGCACGGTATACAGGGTGACTTCAGTAATTGGGAACTATACACACTCATTTTCGGAGATGAAGCAAGTGGTGGTAGAAACTGGGAAGGGAAACTCAGTCATATAGCAATTTATAGTCGCTTTGTTGGTGAGGAAGAGGCAACACACAAGTTTGGACTAATTCAGAATGAGTGAGAATGATAGATCCAATACATGATAGATATTATTACACGTCATACAACTTTAGATAATCTTCCAATGTCTCTACGCGACGGATGCAGGTGAGTTTGTCACCATCAACGAGATATTCTGGAGGCTGCATTTTGAGGTTATAGTTAGAACTCATTGCGTGGCAATATGCGCCTGCATCACAGACAACAAGTCCAGTACCTTCAGGTGGTGTTGGCAATTCGCGTGCTTTACCGAGGAAATCAGCAGATTCACAGACTGGACCGACCACATCAAAAGTTTCAACCGGACCGTTGACAGGTTCAATAAATTCGATATGTTGATATGCATCATAAAGACTGGGACGGATGAGTTCTGCCATGCTACCGTCCGTGACGATGAAATGCTTGTTTCCATTTGTTTTCACACCCGTGACACGATTGACAAAGACCGCAGCATTACCAATGATGGATCGTCCCGGCTCAATAATCAACGTGATGTCATCGGTGAGTAGACCGCGAATTGAATCAATGAGATCCGTGGGAGTTGGAATTTCCTCACCCGTACGTTCATAGTCAATTCCCAACCCACCACCGATATTTAGATAGTACGGTGAAAAACCTTCTGTGTGAATATCCCGCATAAAATCAAGCATGATTTCAGTAGCATCTCGGAAAATACGCACTTTTTTAATCGTTGAACCCAAATGGCAGTGAACACCGACTAAATTCAGCAGATTGTCTTTACGGATTTCGTCTAAGAACCAGTTGAGCTTTTCATTGCGTATACCGAACTTGGAATCTTTCATGCCTGTGGAGATGTACGGATGAACTTCAGGATCAACATCCGGATTGATGCGGATTAGCACATTTGCGGGTTGGTTAAGTTGTTTTGCTGTCTGCTGAATGTGCTTTAGATCAAATTCACTATCAATGTTGATCAATACTCCATGCTCTATTGCAAGGTTGAGTTCTTCCAGTGTCTTGCCGTTGCCGTTTAGGATAGTCCGCATCAGGTCAAAACCAGCAGCAAGGGACAATAACAATTCATTGCCACTTACCAGAACCGCGCCGCTTCCAAGTGCACTTAACCTTTTGAGAAGTGACAGATTGTTATTTGCTTTTATGGCATAACCTATGATTGAATTAATTCCTGAAAGTGCTTTTTGATACGCAGCGTAATTCACTTCAAGCTGCGTAAGACTGTAGAGATAGAAAGGACTGTATGGTACCTCATTTTGTATGTCTTTTACTTTCAAATCCTCACAATAGAGATATCCGTCTTTATAATGAAAACTCATTTATGAAAAAAACGCTCCTATTCTTCTAAATATCCAAATTTATGGTATGAATTCATTACTTTGTAGTAATCTTTAATATTCACGTTTGTGCCAATCGTCTTCCCATAGGTTGAAAGAACCTTCACGGTATGGGTGTTGTGCGATGAGATCCTCATTTAGTTCCATACCCAAACCAGGTCCGTTGGGAAGACTGAAGTAACCATCTATAACTTCTGGACATCCAGTAGCAGCTTCTTTGACCCATGCTTCCGAAAAATCGTTGAAATGCTCCTGAATTTTGAAGTTCGTTGTGCATGCAGCGAAGTGCAATGCGGTTGCAGTAGAAACCGGTCCTCCTACATTATGCGGTGCGACCGTCATATAACACATATCCCCCATTGCAGCGATTTTCTTGGTTTCCAAAAATCCACCTGTTTGCGTAATATCGGGTTGCAAAATATCTGCAGCCTGTAAGTTGATCAACTCGCGATATTCGTATTTATTATGTAGTCGTTCACCTGTTGCAACCGGTAGATTGATCTTGTCAGCAGCTTTTGCTAATGCGGCGATATTATCGGGGGGTACAGGTTCCTCTACCCAACTCGGTTGGAATTGTTCCAATTCTGCTGCAATCTCTATAGCGGTATAAGGACTAAATCGTCCGTGCATCTCAACCAAGATTTCCACATCAGGTCCTACGGCGTCGCGAACAGCTTCTACGAGTGAAACAGATTTTAGTTTTTCTTCATAAGAGAGTTCATAATAGCCAGCACCAAAAGGATCAAACTTGAGTGCTTTATATCCTTTATCAAGCACTTTTTTAGCAGCATCATGAAATTCCTCTGGAGTCCGTTCTACGCGATACCAACCATTTGCATACGCTTTGATTTTGTTACGACAAGCACCACCAAGTAAGCGATAGACAGGTTGATTCAAAACCTTACCGATAATATCCCAACAAGCGATTTCAATTACACTGATACCCGTAGCGACTATCTCCCCAGCGCGTCCGTAATCATCTCGGAACAACCGTTGGTATAAGTCTTCTGTATTGAACGGGTCGCTACCAATGACATGTCTACGTTTTGCTCCATCAATATAGGACACGAGTGCATCTGTACGATTGTTCATCCGCACTTCACTGATACCAGTTACACCTTCGTCGGTTTCAACTTTCACGAAGGTTAGATTCCGCCAGCTTGTTCCCATAACAAGGGTAATGACATCTGTGATTTTCATGGTTAGTTTCTTGCTTCCTCATCTGTTACGCGGCGTTGTCCACTGCCTTTATATTGTGCAGTTTCTATGGTAGGAGTCTCTTCTCCTGCTTCAACCATCCGTCTAATGAGTCGTTCTCTCATCGTTTGTGCGACATTTTCATGGGATTTATTTTCGATGAGATTCCGTAATTCGTAAGGGTCTGCTTGAAGGTCATAAAGGTATTGTTCCTCGTAGACATCAGATCCTGCACCACTTCTACCACTATTTTTGGGTGCATCTACACAGTATTTCCAACGTTGTGTTCGGACAGCGCGTCCTACTTGCGCTTCACTAATTTGGACAAATACTTCTTCGTCCCAATCATCTGACTCACCTCGTAGCAGCGGCAGGATAGACCGACCTTGCATTACATCTGGTACTGCAATACCAGCAGCATCCAGAAGTGTCGGTGGTAGATCCACAAGACTCACAAGTTGTTGTATCTGTCCACCTCCAATGAAATCTGCACCGTGCAATGCAGTTGGCACGCGGATAGAACTTTCATGACAAGAACGTTTATATTCACTATTACGCGTCTTAAAATGACAGCCATGGTCAGAAGTGAACAAAATGATAGTGTTCTCAAGTAGATTAAGGCTTTTGAGTGCATCTAACAACCTACCAAGTGCTTCATCAAGTCTTTTTACCATGCCGTAATAGCCGCCTAAGTGCTGGTGTGTTGACCCACCCAGCGCGGCGAGGTCAGGTGGTATCCATTTACCCGTATACCTTTCCCGGTACCCATCAGGTGGCGGATAGTCATCTAAATGGTTCTGATGATGCGGTTCTATATATGATGTAAAAAGGTAAAAAGGATCGTCTTTATTTTGGTCAACATACCGGATCACAGCATCAGTTACGGCGTCAACACGATAACCGGGCAGGTCAATGGGTTGATTATCATTATTGAATAACCTTGTCCGATATGCATCGGATGTCATCTCCAGCACATTAGAGGCTAACCAGTAATCATAACCGCCGCGATGTTCTTCTGGAACAGGTCCTGTGCTGCCACTATGAAGGTGCCATTTACCGATATAACCAGTGTTATAACCAGCATCCCCGAAATGATGTGCAAGTGTTTTTAAGTCAGGTGACAATGGGATTCCGTTGCGGTAGCATCCAGTTGTTGTAGCGTATAGACCTGTTTGCAGACATGATCGTGCAGGACCACATACAGGTTGGCATGTAAAAGAGCGACGGACATGCGTGCCTTGCTGTGCCATCCGGTCGAAATTAGGTGTTAAATCCAGTGGATTCCCGTGCAATCCAGATGTGTCCCACCGTTGTTGGTCAGTGAAAAAGACAATGACATTCGGTTGCTGTGCGTCAGATTGGGGCATATATCTGTTTTCCTCTCTCTTTGTAATTTCTATTCACATTTTATTGTATTTTCTTATGTGTGTCAAGGAGGATTTGCAAATCGTATAGAGAGATATATTCAAATGTCGATTAATCGGAATTTCTAACCTCACTTACCTAAGGTTAGAGCGCCCTCCTGGTCGCGACCGGGAGGTTAAAAAAATATGAATGCCATATAGGCAATCCCCTCCTACAGTAGTCGGGGAAATCGGGGTTGAAAACCCCTCCTACAAGAGTGCTTTTCAACAATTGAGTGCTTTTGATTCTGATTCTTGTCACAAAAGTGAAATATTTTAGTTGTTTTTTTCGTGATTTTTGTGTTTTTTTCATAGGTATTCTCGATCGTGTCGTGGTGTGGATTTATGTGGGTTATCTGTTTTTGCTGAATTTCAAAAAAAACAACTAAATGTGTTTTTTGTCGTTTTTCTGTTTGTATATTTATGTTCTTGTTTTTTAGCAATAGTAACATCAATCATTTATGGTGAATTAAGGTCTAAAAGTTAGGATTTCATTTGCTCGTATGGGTAATATTATACCATTTTCATGTGATAATGTCTCATTAGTAGCGGAAATCTGGTAGGAGCGACCTCCCAGTCGCGACCGGGAGGTCGCTCCTACCGAAGAGAGTAACCCCCTGCCAGTAAACAGTAGAATTCCTTAATGAGACAAGATTTATTAGAATTGGTATTATATCATACTGTTGTGTGGGTTTGTTGTGTTTTTGTTTTGAGAACAATAGATAACCTGATAAATCTATTGTGATTCTATTGTTGAAATTTCCCTTTGCATAAATGTTGTTGATTCTATTCAGATTAAACTTCAGTATATCCATTGGGTAACGGTTTTCCGCTGACGAGTGCAGATTTCAATGGACGTATATGTCTACAACTGCCACGATACTCAAACCCGGGACAATCACAGGTTATATCTGCACCGACTACTTCTAAAGTATAAAATTTACCTTTACTCGATGAACTTTCAGCATGATATGTAGTACGTTCAGGACCAGTTAGCACTTGTGCTAAGATTTTGATAGCTTCTTCTGAATATGGGTTTAGTTGTTTGCTTGTTGCTTCTTCAAGATGTGATGCGTTTTCTTCAAGATATGCATCACCTGCATTTTGGAGTACACTTTGAATATCTGATTCTTTCAGTTTTGAGGTCTCAACGGACAATGCGTTCATCATTCTTTTGAGTTCACTGAGAACGTCCATCTTTAGTGCTACCTCACCACCAGGAACCAATATTGAACCTTCAACGATGGAATCCATCAATGCTGCTTTTGTTTCCAATACTGTTTTTACGAAGGAATCAATCGTACCACTTGCGATCATATAGGTAACGTTTACAGTTCCTGTTTGACCGATACGATATGCGCGATCCTCTGCCTGCCAGTGATTTGCAGGCACCCAATCTAAATCGTTAAATACCACTTGTCTTGCAGCAGTAAGATTTATCCCTACTCCTGCAATGTGCATATTTGCAACGAAGATTCTGATATCATCATCGTTTTGAAACTGATCAACGCGATCCTGCCGTTTATCTGTTGGAACTGCACCTGAAACGTAAACCGCCCGATCCTTGAAGTGCTTTTGAAAACGTTGCATTGTGTTGAGAAAGGAAGTGAAGATGATTACCTTTTCTCCCTGTTCCAATGCATTTTCGACGAATTTTATCGTATGCCGACATTTGACAAAAGCAATAGCACGACGAACTTGAGTTATTCTTCCCATTCCTGTTCCTAAATCTGTAGCGTCTATTGATTCATTGATTTCATCGCTTTGTGCTGTTGATATTCCGATGGATTCTGGTAATCCAGCAATGGCTTCTGGTGTCTCAAATTTAGATATGAATTCTTGTACTAATCGATTATAGTGCTGTATAGCATAAGGGTGTAGTTCAACGTCCATCCATGTTCGAACTTTCGGTGGTAGGTCTAATACCTCGTCTTTGGTTCGTCGTAGCATCACACCATGTAATTGGACGGTTAGTTCTTCAATGTTGCTTGCGCCATCTGCAACTAACCCAAAATCCCCTTGATATGCTTCACAGTATCTTTTTGCAAAACTGAGAAAACTCTTACCAAGTGAATGGTTTAGTAGTTGTAGGAGCGGAAATAAGTCACGTGGCCGGTTGGTCATTGGAGTGCCAGTAAGCGTATGGACAACAGGTTCATTTTCAATCTCATGGACGAGTTTAGAAGCGTTTTGACTACGTTGACTTTGGTAGTTTTTAAGAAAATGTGCTTCATCAAAAACAACACCTTTCCAGTCAAATTCCAAGATCTTGTCAAGGTTTTTACCAAGTATTTCGTAGTTGACAATCACCCAACCATTGAAATCTGTTGAAGGAAGGGGTTTGGGTCCAACAATTGCAGTTTCAGCAGCGGGTAGTACAATTTCTATTTCGCGTACCCAGTTGCGTTTGATAGATGCAGGACAAATGACAAGATATGGACCATCGGGTTCAGCTTCTACCATTGCCAAGATAGATTGTCGGGTTTTGCCTAAACCCATATCGTCAGCAAGGAGTGCGCGGCGACGACCCAAAAGGAATGCAATACCTTCTATTTGATGTGGAAATAAACCTTCGGCAATTTCTTCAGCACGTTTTACACTATTTTCCTGCATGCAGTATTCCTTATGGAGGGGAATATCTTATCTATCAACGAGCCAAAAATCACCTTGACTGACAGTACTGAGGTGCTTCATCATCACCGCTCCAGGGAAATTTGGTGCCATACCTATACCCATTGAAAAAATGCGACCGTTACCTGTTGCATGCTCCCCTATACGTTTTAGGTCTGGTGTGCTGATACTGGTAGGAATTCCATCGCTAAACAGAACAACAATTGTGGGTGTGGATTTTGCTGTATCTGTCAAAGTAGTCAGCATATCGTGGTCGGTACCCCTTGTATGTATCCGCGATTTTATGCTTGCCAGATATGCTGTTGAACTCTTTATTGTGTCTTCAGTGACTGTAACAAAACCTTTCTGATAACTTACCAACTCGGCACTAAATGCCAGAATATTAAAACTGTCGTGAGGTTCGAGGAAGGTGAGTGAATCTTGCATTATGTTTATAATCCTGTTGAATTTCCAATCAGAGTAGTTTTGCACACTGGTAGATAGGTCTATACAATAGATAATGCGCTGCGGTCCCTCTTGTGCTTCAATAAACTTTACCAAACGACTCTTTTTTCTTTCTGGTGTTTTCTGCAGTTTCTGTATTGGAATTTCAACACCGCGTTGTATACTGGGGACATCTTTTATTTCTATCTGTGTGGGACCGGGGGCTATTCCTTCTCCTATATTAACTTGGTCGGTTGTTTGAAAGGCAGTGGGTTCTGCTGCTGAAACAACTCCGCGATGTGTTACAGGTTGGTTGCTTGTGAGTATCTTCAGTCTTGGCTGATTCGTAGTTGGTGTGTTCTCTCGTTTGATTTGTGTGCGTTTTGGTGGTGTGAGCCGTTTTTTTGGTGGATCGGCTTTTGTGAAGATTGCATCCATTGTGTCTGCATAGTTGGATGGTGCAACGTTAAACCAGTAATAGATTCCAATTACTCCAACGATGAGATGTAATGCGAATGAAATGAGTAGTGATGTGCTTGACTTATATTTCATTGTGATATGCTACAGAATAGAATTCGGTTTTAATTGCTAATAATTGTCTTTCATTATTGCCATCTCTCAACAACAACCTTTTTCTGTGTGAAGAAATCAACAGCGTCCCAACTTTGTCCGTGCAGATCTCCAAAGAAACTGTCCTTCCAACCGCTGAATGGGAAGAACGCCATAGGAGCTGCTACACCGATATTTATACCGATATTTCCGATCTGTGCTTCATACCTAAATTTGCGTGCTGCTGCTCCACTTCTCGTGAATAAACATGCCATATTCCCATAGTTACCACTATTGATACGTTCAATCGCTTCATCTATGGTTTTGACATGGATGAGTCCTAAAACAGGACCGAAGATTTCAGTTTTTGCGATTTCCCCTTGTGGGTCAATGTTTGACAGAACAGTAGGTCGCATGAAATTGCCATTTTCACAACCATTGATGCTTGGATATCGACCATCAACGAGCACCCGCGCGCCTGCATCTATACCAGTCTGAATTAATCCTTCAATTCGTTGCTTGCTATCCTGTGTGATGACAGGGCCCATCTCTACATTCTCATCCAATCCGTTGCCAACAACTCTATCTGTTGCGACATCACTAATTGCATTTGGAAACCAGTTCTGTGCACCCCCAACAGCAAAGGCAAGTGATGCGGCGAGACAACGTTGTCCTGCACATCCGAATGCACTATCTGCTGTTGCATTAGCGGTAAACTCTGGATCAGCATCTGGTAGAACAATCAACGGGTTTTTCGCGCCGCCTTGACACTGAACACGTTTGCCATGTGCTGCGGCTTTAGCATAGATTGCTTTTGCAGTTGCAGTTGATCCGACAAAACTAATTGCGTGTATCTCAGGATGTTCCAAGATTGCATTAACTGTATCCTGACCACCATTCACAAGATTCACAACCCCTTTTGGTAACCCTGTTTGTTCAAGGAGTTTAAATATCTTCTGCATGGTAAGTGGTACTTTCTCAGAAGGTTTTACAATGTAAGTGTTCCCACAAGCAATGGCATAAGGCAGGAACCAGAAGGTTATCATTCCAGGAAAATTGAATGGCGCGATGACAGCACCAACACCTACGGGTTGGCGAATCATGAACTCATCGATTCCTGTAGAGATGTCTTCCAAATTAGCACCTTGCATCAATGTAGGAATTCCACATGCTACTTCAACGTTTTCAATAGCACGTCGTATTTCTCCCTTTGATTCAGCAAGGGTTTTACCACATTCTAATGTAATCGTTTGTGCAATATCGTCAATATTCTCATCAAGCAAATTCTTGAGTTTGAATAGGTATTGAACTCGTTGGACAGGTGGTGTGCGTCTCCATTCATCAAAAGCAGATGTGGCAGCAGTAGCTGCTTGATGCACTTCTTCTGCGGGGGATAGTGGTACCAATGTTAGTACTTCACCCGTTGCGGGGTTTGTCACATCAAGCATTTCTGAGGACTCAGAACGCTGCCATGTGTTGTCAATATAGTTCAAAATGGGTGTTGGTTCATTCATCAAAAATAATTACCTTTTGCTTAACGTAAGAAAACAGCCATTAGTTCTGTTTTGCGAAGATTTCAAGAACTTTCATCTGCTCCATTGCAGCGACTACTTGCGGATCATGGACAATATCATCTTTTATGTTCTGTGTTTCTAATGCAATTGCAAACTTCAGAGCAATATCACTTAAGATGATCTGTTCTTCGGTGAGAGCGTCAGTTAACCTTCTATAAGTCCGCATTAGTTTTGCTGCTTGACGGTCATCGCGAGATGCATGTTCAGCGGAATATAATTTATCTAAGACATCATCCCCGTTTTCTTCAATAAAAGTTTTAATTTTTTGATGATTACGAAGTTTTATTTGCATTTGCTGTTCAGATCGACTAAAATATGCGGTCTCAACGTCTGGTATGACACCGATTTTATCAATATCTACCCCACTGGGTGTAAAGTAACGCGCTACAGTTAGTTTTACGGCAGCTTTTGAATCGCTGAGTGGGAAGACCTTCTGTACTGATGCTTTTCCAAAAGTTTTACTTCCCATGACGAGACCTCTGCTATGGTCTTTTATTGCACCGGCAACGATTTCAGATGCACTTGCACTCCCCCCGTTGACTAATACTATTAGTGGAAAATTGTCCCTTGCCTTACCTTCAGCATGAAAATCTTCTCTTTTTTCAATTCCCTTACTATAGACAACGAGCTTGCCGGGTTCAAGAAAATCGCTTGAAATTGCAACAGCTGAACTGAGTAATCCACCAGGGTTAAAACGAAGATCAAGGATAATTCCTTTTACATTTTGTGCGATGAATTCTTCCAGGGCTTTGTCAATATCCTCTGGTGTAGTCTGTAAGAACTGATTAATTTTTAGATAACCGAGATTATCCCCGATTATTTCTTTCTCTACGTTTGGTATTCGTATAACCTCTCTCCTGATCGTAACCTCAATCGGTTGATTTACCTTTGGACGAATTAGGGTAATTGATACAGAGGTTCCGGGTTCGCCACGTAGCAGGTCAACAGCCTCATCTAATGTCATGACTGCTGTAGATTCTCCATCTATCTGACTGATGATATCCCCATTTTGAACGCCAGCAAGTGCAGCCGGATTTCCTTTGAAAGGTGTTATGACGGTGATCATATCATCACGCATGCCAACTGTCATGCCGAGACCACCGTAGTTGCCTTGGTTTTGTGTGCGAAATGTGAGGTAGTCAGGAATATATTGGCTATAAGGATCTAAGGTGCGGAGCATACCCCTGATTGCACCTTCCATCAATTCTTTTGGATCAGTATTATCAAGATGTTCCTGTTCAACATAAGCCAATATTTCAGTAAAAAGCGATATATTCTCTAATAGATTGTCCTTATCTGTTTCACCGTTTTCAGTTTCTGCAGAAGTCCAGTTAATTTGAAGAGAAACTGCAATGAAAACTGTAAGTAGTATAATAAAAAAAGTATGTTTTTTCATTTTTGACTCCATTTCTATGTATAAACTTTTCTATCTATTTTTAATCAATTTGTTTGTTAAATTTCTTATACTTGTGTTATACGTAATGTAAAAAGCAACAATTACAGCAATAGCACCAAATACCAAATCAAATAATTCCATACGGTTTTTCATAAGTTCAAATTTAGAACTACTGAAATAGACATTTTCTGCAATAAGTTTTGCATCTTTCTCAACTATTTTCCACTGTTCCATATATTGCTCAGTCAATTGTGAAATTGCATTCAAATGAACATCCAGATATTTTCCGACAAGAAAACCTATCACAGCGAAAATGGCTGCTCCGATAGAGACCAAAAACCAATGCATCTTCTCATCTGATTCAATTGCATTCACACATGTGAGTAGCATTCCTATTCCAGTGAACGCACCGATACAAACAGCGATAAAACCAAAGGTATTCCCAGTCAACTGTATGTATGTTGCCCAAAGTATGCCACCTAAGACTGCACCAATGAGTCCACCTAAAGGTGCAAAAACAATTTTCATTCGTTTCCTTCAGTAGAATGAATATCGGGTTTTTTCAGATGATGTTCAGTATTTTGCTCAAAAGAATAAGCAACTCGTAAGACTGATTCCTCTGCGAACGGTTTTGCAAGTAATTGTAGACCTATAGGTAAACCGTTTTTGGCAAAACCACAAGGTACGGAAATTCCAGGTAACCCCGCATGACTTGCTGGTGTCGTCATGACATCACACATATACATTTGTAAAGGGTCTGCTGTGCGTTCACCAATCTTAAATGCAGATGTAGGTGATGTTGGGGTTGCAATTACATCAACTTTCTCAAAAGCATCATCAAAATCGGACTTTATTAGCGTACGCACCTTTTGTGCTTTTTTATAATATGCATCTTGATACCCCGTACTCAAGGCAAAAGTTCCAAGCATGATGCGTCTTTTAACTTCTTGTCCAAATCCTTCACTTCGTGTTTTCTTATACATATTGATTAAATCAGCAGGTTCTTCGGTTCTATATCCGTAGCGAACTCCGTCATATCTTGCAAGGTTTGCACTTGCTTCTGCTGGTGCGATGATATAATATGTTGCTATTGCATAATCGGTATGAGGTAGAGATATTTCAACGATAAACGCACCCAGTTTTTCTAATTCAGCGATAGCAGTATGCACACAGTCTGCTACATCGGTGTCTAATCCTTCAGCGAAATACTCCTTAGGAACCCCTATTTTCATTCCTTTTACATCATTGATGAGGAATTTCGTAAACTCAGGAACAGGAACATCAACAGAAGTTGAATCCATCTCGTCTTTACCACAGAGTGCGTTGAGAACCAATGCACAATCAGTTACATCTTTGGTAAATGGTCCGATCTGATCCAGTGAAGAAGCAAATGCGATAAGACCATAACGTGAAATCCGTCCATAAGTTGGCTTCATGCCAACAACCCCACAGAGAGCAGCAGGTTGACGAATAGAACCACCAGTATCAGAACCCAAAGACAATATTGCAGTGTCAGCTGCGACGACTGCTGCTGAACCGCCACTTGAGCCACCAGGGATCGCCGTCAAATCCCATGGATTGTGTGTGATTTGATATGCAGAATTTTCTGTAGAAGACCCCATCGCAAACTCATCCATGTTTGTCTTGCCGATCATAACAACTCCTTGTTGGTTCAGTTTGTTCATGACGGTCGCATCATAAGGCGGGACAAAGTTCTCCAATATCTTTGAAGCACATGTTGTCCGAACACCTTTGGTGCATATTACATCTTTGATTGCAAAGGGTATACCCGCAAGAGGTGGCATATCATCACCATTTTGAAATCCACGATCTGCTACAGCTGCTTGTTCTAATGCGAGTTCTTCTGTTAATGTCAAATAACCTTTGACTTGTGATTCCACCTCCTTTATGCGTCTAAAGATAGACTCAGTTAATTCAACAGCAGTGATTTCGCGGGTCTTGAGTTTCTTATGTAATTCGTGTGCAGGTAATTGGTTTAGTGCCATTCAGTTGCTGCTCCTTATGCAGTATCAATAACTCTGGGAACACCGAAATAACCTTCTTCTGCTTCAGGTGCATTCGCAAGTACTGCTTTCCGATTTAACGAAGTTTTTACAATATCAGGTTTGGTTATATTATATTGCGGATGAATATGTGATGTCGGTGGAACGTCATCCGTATCCAATTCATTCAATTTACCAATATATTCCAAGATTCTGCTGAGTTGCTCTGTAAAATCTTGTGTCTCTTCCTCGTTGAAATCAAGCCGCGCTAAGTTTGCTACGTGGCTAACGCCATCAGTCGTTATTGTTGCCATTTAATTGTATTCCTTTCACATTTAATTTATGTTCCTGTCTGTAATGGTGCCAAAGCAGCAGCAAATCGTTTTGAACCCCCGCGGTCAAAACGTACAGTGACAAAGGCATTCAACCCAGTACCACTTAGTTTTGTCACCTTACCACGTCCAAAACTCGGATGGATTACAATCTGTTCAACACTATACTTCTCTTCTGTTTCCTCAATGACATATTGGTTTTCTTGTTGAGAAAATGCTGAGTTGTATCTGTCAACGTGTTTTATCAGATGCGGTGAAATCTCGTCAATGAAACGTGATGGCACTCTATATTCTGATCCACTCCAGGTTCTGCGTGATTGTGCATGCACAAGGAAAAGCTGTTCCTCTGCCCGTGTGATACCGACATAACACAATCTACGTTCCTCTTCTAAATCTGCTTCAGAATTGACGGAACGTTGATGAGGCATGTATCCTTCTTCCATACCGACTATAAAGACAAACGGAAATTCTAAACCTTTAGCACTGTGTAAGGTCATCATCGTCACAACATTGGATTTATCCGTGTCATCGTCAGTATCCATTGTGTCAATATCCGCTATGAGTGCAACATTTTCCAAATATTCAGATAGAGACGGGTCTTCAGCGATCATTTCATATTCGTAGACTGCGTTTAGCAGTTCTTCAATGTTCTCAACTCTGTTTTGGGCTTCAATTGTTCGTTGTCCTTTGAAGTTTTCAAGGTACCCCGTGGTGTCTAAGATATGTTCAAGCGCATCTGCGGGAAGATCAGTCTCGTCATATCCATCAAATATATTTGAGAAACGACGGATTTTACCCTTTATTCCTGCATTTATTGTATCTATTTCGTCAACACGTTGTACTGCTTCAAATAGCGGTATATCTTCAACGTCAGCAAATTGCATAAGCCGTTCAAGAGATGTTGCGCCAATACCACGACTGGGTACATTGATTATACGTCTGAGACTCAATGTATCACGTGGGTTGCACATAACGCGGAGATACGCGATAAGGTCCTTGATTTCCATTCGGTCATAAAAACCTAACCCACCAACAATCTGATAAGGAATATTAGCTGAACTAAGTGCCTCCTCAAAAATACGTGATTGTGCGTTTGTTCTATAAAAAATAGCAAAACCCTTGTATTCAACCCCTTCGGAGTACCAATCCTCAATCCTTGTCCCAACGTAACCGGCTTCGTCGCGCTCATCCATCGCTTCATAACAAGTGATCAGTTCCCCTTGTTCTTTCTCTGTCCACAGTTTTTTCTCTTTTCGTTCCTTGTTGTTTTGAACAACACTCCATGCCGCTTCTAATATGTTCTTGGTTGAACGGTAATTCTGCTCTAAACGGAGTACTCGTGTGTTTGGAAAATGATCTTCAAATTTGAGTATGTTCTGGATGTCAGCCCCGCGAAATCCGTAAATTGACTGGTCATCATCTCCCACTACGCATATATTCCTTTTATCACCTGATAGATAACGCACCAATTCATACTGGCAATGGTTCGTATCCTGATACTCATCTACAAGCACGTACTCAAACTTATTCTGATAAAATTCAAGAACATCTGGGTAGTTTTTGAAGAGTCTTATAGTAAAGTTAAGCAGGTCATCAAAATCCAAGGCGTTGTTTTTTCGCAGTGTCTTCTGATATATTGGATATACTTTAGCCACAATCTTTTCATAGAAACCCTCAGCTGTGTTTTCATAAGAAGAAGGATTTATGAAACTGTTTTTTGCACTACTAATAAGGTCGTGAATTGTACGTGGATAATACTGTTTTTCGTCCAAATTGTACTGTTTTAGGATGTCCTTTACAACAGTGAGTTGTTCGCTTTTGTCAAATATGGTAAAGTTCCGGGTAAAACCGTCTAATTGTTCAATGTCTTTTCGCAGAATGCGCGCACAAGATGCATGGAATGTAGAAACCCATAGATTCCTGCTCGGTCCCTCTCCCAAGAGTGTATCCAATCGTTCTTTCATCTCATTTGCAGCTTTGTTTGTGAATGTAACAGCAAGAATACGAAATGCAGAAACTCGGTGATTTTTAATTAGATTTGCAATACGGTGAGTTATGACGCGTGTTTTTCCGCTTCCCGCACCGGATAGGATAAGGAGAGGTCCTTGAGTGTGTTGGACAGCATCACGTTGGACATCGTTTAAGGAACTCAATAGATTGTCGGACAAGAAATGTCTCCTTCGGTAAGGGTTGATGGTAATGTATAAAGTATACGCAATTTAGGTTTTGTATGCAAGGAAATTGTTGGTATTGAATTTATGGACAGAAAATGTTATAATTCACCAATAGATTTGAGATAGTAGGTATCGTAAATGAACAATTCGGTATTTCGTGTAGGTGTCACGCCAGATTTCCTCAAACCTGATAGCACTTCCGATTTAGATAACATAGCAGGTCCACTGTTTGAAGAAGCAGGAATAGACTGGGAATATATTGAAGATAAAACTTCGACATTACATACAAAACAAATAAAAGACTATGATGCACTATTGGTGTTAGGAGCAAAAATCACAGAAGAAACCCTTAACAACAATGAAAGACTTGCAATTATCGCAAGGTTTGGAGTCGGGTATGATAAAGTTGACGTTGCTGCATGCACTAAGTATGGTGTCTTACTGACAATTGCACCAGATGGTGTCCGAAGACCTGTCGCAACTTCAATTCTGACCTTTGTGCTATCTCTAAGTCATCAGTTGTTGAGAAAAGACAGACTCATCCGTTCGGGTAAATGGGAAGACACGAAAGACTTTATGGGTATGGGTTTAGTCGGCAAGACCCTCGGACTTGTTGGTATGGGGAATATCGGTAAAGAGACATTCAAACTGGCAAAACCTTTCGGTATGCGTCATATTGCCTACGATCCATACATTTCTCCTGCAGAGGCAGCAAAGGTTGGCGTTGAACTTGTCAATCTGGATACTTTGATGCAAACCGCTGATTATGTTTGCATCTGCTGTCCGTTGAATGATGATACACATGAACTTATTGATGCAAAGTGCATCAGCTTGATGAAACCGACAGCGTATCTGATTAACACTGCTCGCGGTCCCATTGTTGACCAAAAAGCACTCACAGACGCGCTTCAGCATCGACATATACAAGGAGCAGGTCTTGATGTCTTTGAACGAGAACCAATTGACGATGATGATCCACTCCTAAGTTTAGACAATGTTATCCTGACACCACACAGTATCTGTTGGACCGACCAATGTTTTGAGGGGAACGGTAAGAGTGCTTGTGAGAGTATCATAAGTGTTGCTTCAGGACAATTGCCAAAGTATATTGTGAACAGAGATGTAATTGACAATCCAATACTAAAGAAAAAACTCACGAACATAATAAATTCGCAATGATAAAACTACGATATAAAAGGTGTAATAAATGGCTCATGCATACACTCCCGGACTGAAAGTTACCGAGGGGATGACGATACAAAAAAGAAGACGGCTTCCACTTGAAGGTGAAGTACTTGTTGAAACTGGTGTTGCTGTTAAGGCAGAGGATGTTGTTGCTAAAGCAGACCTACCCGGTAACGTGCAGTTGTTGAACGTAGCAAACCTGCTCAGCATTTCTCCCGAAGAGATCGCTGAATACATGCTAAAACAGACAGGTGAGAAGATTTTAGAGAATGAAATTATTGCTTCCACAAAAGGGATTTTTGGACTTTTCAAATCACAAGCACGTTCACCTATTGAAGGTACAATTGAGGCTGTATCTGATGTAACGGGACAAGTCATCCTGCGTGAACCCCCCATCCCAGTTGAAGTAAAAGCATACACAAACGGAACTATAACAGAAACTATCCCAAATGAAGGTGTCACAGTGGAGACCTATGGCACTTATGTCCAAGGTATTTTTGGCGTAGGAGGAGAGACGTTAGGTGAGTTGGTTGTAGTCGTTGATTCTCCAAGTGACAACTTGCAAGTAGAGCAAATATTGCCTGAACACAAAGAAAAGATAATTGTTGGGGGTTCGCTTGTCGCAACCGATGTTATTCAGAAAGCCGTAGAAATCGGAGTCCACGGTATCATTGCAGGTGGAATAGACGATGCGGATTTACGACAACTTCTTGGATATGAACTTGGTGTGGCTATCACCGGATCCGAGGAACTCGGCATCACACTTGTTATTACCGAAGGTTTTGGCAGTATTGCTATGGCTGAACGCACTTTTGAACTGCTCAAAACCCGCGAAGGTATGAAAACCTCTATCAACGGTGCTACCCAAATACGTGCGGGTGTTGTCCGTCCAGAAATCGTAATTCCTTTCATTTCAGATGGTAATGCTACAGACTCTGATGTGTCCGAAGGTACATTAGAGATTGGCAGTCCTGTGCGTGTGATTCGTGAACCGCATTTTGGTAAATTGGGACACGTCACTGACCTCCCGATAGAACTGCAGCAATTGGAAACGGAAGCAGAGGTAAGAGTACTACAAGTGGAATTTGAAGATGGTGAAAAAACAACTCTCCCCCGCGCCAACGTTGAAGCTATTGAAGAACGATAACTCTCATTTAATCAGGATTTACGTACGAAATGGTAGGTGTGCTTTGTAAGCGCGCTGGCACATCAAGTCCTAACAGCACCAAGTCAACGGTATGAATGCCTTTTTGCATTCCCCGCCTATAAAGCGCCAAGGCAACGGTATGAATCATGAAGCATGCCACAAGCGC
Source organism: Candidatus Poribacteria bacterium (assembly GCA_963663765.2). Taxonomy (GTDB): domain Bacteria; phylum Poribacteria; class WGA-4E; order WGA-4E; family WGA-3G; genus MSPOR6. The sequence continues at coordinate 233,691 of CAXXUA010000013.1, forward strand.
ATGCTTCTTTAGGCATTCCCCACCTACCGTATGAGAAATATCTATTACCGAACTAATAAATTAATCTTCATATCAGAAACATCTTGTGACAAAAACTTCGCACACATATTAAGCAAATAATTGACAGTATACCTTATAACGTGATATGATATATAAATGTCAATTCAGATAGCATTCAAGATGAAAATGATGCAAATATCAGAAATTTTATAGGTTTCCAGCGCGCTTACAAAGCACCAAATCAAGAAATCAACGGTATGAATCATGGAGCATGCCACAAGCGCATGCTTCTCTAAGCATGATACGCTTACCGTTGGGGTGCGTAAGTCTTATTAGAATATATAAATTGAATCCAAACAAAGCAAAATTATGAACAAAGAAAATCAATCCATTCTCAAAACAGACATAAAAAACCTTCCTGCTGTTTTAGGAGGTATACCGGTCTTTGAAATTTCAGAGGAAAAACCATATCCAAAACTGGATCAATGGAAGCAAATCACTGAAGAAGAGGCTAAACTTGCTTATGAAATGACGTTACGTAACGAATTATCCGGCAAGTCTTCTACTGTAAGAGAATTTGAACATATATGGCGTGAACGGCATCAGACAAATTTCACTATGAGTCTTATAAATGGAACTGCTGCCTTACATAGTGCAATGTTCGGTCTTGGTGTCGGTCCAGGTGATGAAGTGATCTGTCCGACCTATACTTGGATGGCGTCTATTACACCTGCTCTAATGTTGATGGCTAGACCTGTCTTTTGTGAAGTTGACCCAAAAACGTTGCTCATTGATGTTGATGATGTCAGGAAACGGATCACATCGCTGACAAAAGCAATAGTTATAGTGCATCTTTGGGGGAATGTCTGTGATATGGATGCGCTCATGGAACTCAGCGAAGAAACAAACATCCCAATAATAGAAGATTGTTCACACGCGCACGGAGCATCATACAAGGGAAAACCATGTGGAAGTATCGGCCATGTTGGCGCTTGGAGTTTGCAAGGAAGCAAAGCAGTAAGTGCCGGTGAAGGTGGCGTACTCGCAACTAACGATATCGCTGTTTTTGAACGGGCATGTCTATTAGGTCAAGTTAACCGAAGTATAGATACCATTGGTGAACCCGAATTAGACACTGCTGCCCTAAATTACCGACATCTTCCACCTATGGGTTTGGGTGTAAAGTATCGAGCACATCCATTGGCAATTGGGATTGCATCTATTCAATTGCAGAAACTTGACCAACTCAATGAAAACCGACGACAATATCTCAATGAAATCAATGATGGGTTAAAGGAAATTCCTGGAGTAGCTGCAATCAAGCGAAATGCTGGAACACAACCTGCTGGATACTTTGGATTTCCTATACATTATAAACAGGATGAAATGTATGGTCTTTCAGCACAAGTGTTTGCACATGCATTACGTAAAGAAGGTGTTTTGGCTAATAACAATACATTTCCCCTATTAGTTGGTGATGGTGAGCCAGTATTTTCTGGAAGCCTACCAACGAATAGCAACCCATATCCATTATTACATACTTTACCGCTTTTTATGAATGGACTTGACTTATACACAAAGGGGCGCGGTTCTCTTTGCACATCTGATTTGGGTGGAGACTACCAAGGATATTCTCTCGGTGACTTACCCATTACAGAAAAAGTCTGTTCACAATTGGTTTTTCTACCACTCTTAACAAATCCGGTACCAAAAGCTGCTGAAAAGATACTTACCGCTATCCGAAAAATATCAAATCATGCAGAGTTATTAGTTAAAACCATGAAAAATAACCCTGTATAGACTTTTTTAGAACATGTCATTAGAATTTTCAACAATAACACGAACTCATAATATAAATAAACTAAAGTCAGAACCATTAGACGTGTTGGTTATTGGCGGAGGGATCGTCGGTGCTGCTGTCATTCGGGATCTCACACTAAATGGAGGGATAAAAGTTGGTTTGATAGAACAATCAGATTTTGCCAGTGGCACGAGCGGTGCAAGTTCTCAACTGATACACGGTGGTTTTCGTTACCTTGCTAAACGTGACATCAGTCTGGTAAAACAAGCACGAAAGGAAAGAGAAATCCTGCTGCATATCGCACCGAACCTTGTGAAACCTATACCTTTAGCAATATTAAGGTACAAGGGTGACCCGTATCCACTTGCAGGAATTCAACTCGCCGCAAGATACTACAATCATCTCTCACAATCTGATAATGCAGAAAAGTCTATGCTACTGCGAGATGTACAGAAGATACAAGACATGGTAGGTCCCGTCTCAACAGATTCATTAAAGGGATGTGTTGTCTTATGGGACAGCAAAGTAGATGATGCAAGGCTGACCTTAGCAACGCTCAAAGATGCTTATCAGAACGGAGGTATTGTAGCAAACTATGTTCAATTCCTACGTTTTATTGACCAACCTAGTACATCAGTTGTACCACATAGAATAATTGCGAAGGATACTATATCGGATCAATGCTTTGAAATTACTGCAAAAAAAGTTGTCTCTACTGTAGGTCCGTGGACAGATCAGATTTGGTGTAAAGATCCAAGTTACGATGGAAAGCCGAGATTAGAGACAAAAAATGCAAAAGGCATACACATAATATTACCGTCTTGTGTCGGTGGAAATAGCTCAATTCAATATGGTGTGATTGCAGTGACTCAAGCAGAAAAACACAAAAATGAAAAGCAACGCGCGATTTTTCTATTACCAGGTGAACACAATACCACTATTATCGGCACAACTGAAACCACGCCAGAAGGTGATCCAGAGTCTGCCCGACCATCTAAAGAAGAAATAGAGTATCTACTTACAGAAACACAACGAATTTTCCCAAGTATGTCATTTAATCGTAACTCAATAATTGGAACTTATGCAGGAGTCCGTCCTCTAATTGCTTCCAACAATTCTAAGAAAATAGACGAAAAAGGTGGTCGTAACTTTGTTTCAAGAGAACATATCATCACCGAAAGTCCAAGCGGCATCTTATATGTCTATGGTGGAAAACTAACAACGCACCGTCTAATCGCTGAAGAAACTACAGACTTAATAACAGAATTACTTGATGTTCCCCGTCACTGTAAAACTGCCGTCTGTCCCTTGTCAATTGCTATGTCAGAAGGTTTTACCTATCATAACCCAAACACTTCTCAAAGTTCTACTGATCAGCTTATGAAAAACTCTATCTCCGAAACTGATACTGAACGTCTCTTCCAACGATATGGTAGCACTGGTTATCAGACCATCACAGAATTCATCAAGCAAGATGGCACACTCGCTGAACCTATTGCGCCTTCTCTGCCATACCTAAAGGCAGAGATCATTTATGCCTTTAGGGGGGAAATGGCTATCACATTAGAAGACCTGTTGTGGCGACGCACTCGAATTGGATGGACAAAAGGACAAGGTATAGACATTGCAACGAAAATAGCAGAGTTTATTGGTGAAAAGAACAACTGGACACAGGAGAAAGTAGAAGCTGAAGTTACAAACTACGTAAACCGTATTAAGTGGTTAAATCGAAACCTGTAATTCAATAGCTATGACTTTAGTATTACATTTATAGTAGATTTTAAAATTTACCTAAACACTTTATTCCATACCTTTAACAAACCAAACGAACTACGGTTGTGCTACAGAAATGTTCAAGAAATAATATGCTTTACCACAAAAAGATATGAAATGGCTACGATTTGGAAATCCGGATTATCTCTTTATATTATGGGTAGGTTTACCACTTATTGTCTTGTTGCTTTTTTATGGACTACAAAAAAAGTGGAAAATGCTATTGCTTTTTCAAAGCAATGTGAGTCCTACACATCTTAAACGATTCAAAATTCAAGTGCTGTTATTAGGATTATGTTTTCTGTTTGTTTCAATTGCTATTGTCCATCCACAGTGGGGAATAAAGCCAGAAACTGTAGCAGAAAGGTTAGACATCATGCTTGCATTGGATATATCCACAAGCATGCTTGCAATAGATGAAAATGCCACCCGCAGACTTACGCATGCCAAGAATACCATACTTGCTTTGTTGAACCGACTGGATGGTGAACGAATTGGTTTACTCTATTTCGCTGAGGCAAGCATTGTGGTATGTCCATTAACCACTGATGTTTCAACGCCCAGGGAAATATTATCAGCAATAACACCTGATACACTTGTTCACAGAGGCACTAATATCTCAAATGCTATTGAGACCGCAACTGAACGGTTCATTTCGGCACAAGATGAATTAATAACGAGTAATACTGATGTTGGTGGACATAAAGTTGTGATCCTTTTCACAGATGGAGAGGATCATGGTGACGATGCCATCGTTACAGCAAAAGTGGCGACAGAAGAGGGTGTTCATCTCTATTGTGTAGGAATTGGAGCATCAGAAAAATCAGTTCCGATACCACTTGCAGATGAAAGCAAGGGATACAAGAGAGATGTAAACGGTCAACTGGTACTCACAATGTTAAATGAGGGTTATTTACAAGATGTTACAGAAGCGGGAGACGGTAACTATTATCACGCAAATGATGGTATAACAGATTTAATGAAGGACTTAGCGAACCTTGAAAAGCAGAAATATCAGACATCCGCTCACGGTGACTTACAAGAAAGGTTTCAATGGTTTGTTGCGTTAGCCTTACTCTTACTTTTTAGTGAATTACTGATTCAGACAAAAATAAGAAACAGCGCGAGGATGCTAAATTAGATTTCTTATGCCGCTCATTTGTCGTAAACTGTTCATGTCTTTTTAGGTATTAACCCATCAGGTCTGAAGCGCATCAAGAGTATCAATATGATCCCAAAGATAAGATAACGAGCATCACCAAACTGGTTAGGAAGGACCCATCTGAGTACTTCTCCTAAGGATGCTAGTACTGCTCCGCCCATAATTGCACCTCTGATGCTGCCCATTCCACCAAGGACAACCATGCAAACGATCAGGATGGACTCCCAGAACTCAAACGTCCCTGCACTTATACCTGCTCTGAATGGACCTAAAAACGCACCACCCAGTGCCCCAATGGCAGCACTGATCGCAAAGGCAAGCAATTTATAACGACTGACATTGATCCCCATACTTTCAGCTGCCTGTTCATCCTCTCGGATCGCAACCCAAGCCCTACCAACCCTCGAATGAAGCAATCGATACGTTACAAAAACAACGATTGCAAGCAGTATGAAAATCTGATAATAGTAATGCCAAAGTTGATCAAGTTGTATATTGAAGATCTTCGGTGCAGGAATATCGTTTATCATGCCATCAATATCACCAATTAACCAATCCTCAACTTTTACAATACGGAAGAGTAATTCAGCAAACCCAAAAGTTACAATAGCAAAATAATCGCCTGTTAGTCTTAACGTAGGCACGCCTCGCAAAAGTCCCCAGAATGCTCCATTTACCACAGCAATTGGGAGTGCTATCCAATAACTGATACCTAACCTTGTCATGAGAATACCTGCTGTGTATCCACCGACAAGGTAAAACCCAACATAACCGAGGTCTAATAATCCAGTAAACCCACAAACAATGTTTAATCCTACAGCAAGAAGCATGTATAAACATACTTCTATTACAGTACGGAGCATTGTATCTCCACTTGGTATTGGAAGATAAATGCCCTGTTTTGTAAATAAGCCATAGATAAAATCTATCCCGTACGTAAACAGTGGGAATAGACAAATTACGAAAAAAAGAACAATCGTTTTAGATGTGATCTTATTTCGCAATAGATTTTCTGTGTTGTTGGGTGTTATTTTATTTTCCATAGGTTTCTGTATAAAATATTATATTCACTTTATATGAAGATATTCTCAAAAAAGTTATGCGCGCGTCTTTGTAGATTTTCCGAGTAACCCCGAAGGTCGGATGAGGATCACAGCAATCATTATAATATAAGCAAAAGCTACCCTATAACTGGAATCAATATAACCTGCTCCAAGAACTTCTGCAAGTCCTATTATTAATCCTCCGAGCATGGCTCCAGTGATATTGCCTATACCTCCGAGTACAGCAGCTGCAAAGGCTGCAACACCTTTATAGTATCCCATCATTGGTTCAATTACTTCGCGTGTACCTACCATCACGCCTGCAACTGCTCCTAATGCAGAACCGATAGCAAAGGTTATTAAGATCACTTGGTTTGTATTGATACCCATCAGATTTGATGCGACTTTGTTCTGTGCACATGCACGCATTGCTTTGCCAATTTTTGTTAGGTGTATCATTCGATTCAATCCAAACATTAAAGCAAGTGCAAGCAGGATGATAAATAGATCAAGGTAAGGTAATGATGCGCCTCCTGGTAGGCTTATTGCGTTTTGGCTGTGAAAAAATGCAGGAAGCAGATCACTTGTTATAGTGCGTTGTTCTGCTTTCCAGATGAGTTGAGCAAGATTTTGTAAACCGATTGACATACCAATAGCAGTAATTAATGCTGATAGACGAGATGCGTTTCGTAGGGGACGGTATGCAATGACATCTATTATCATACCCAACGCTGCACAGAGTATCATGCTCATCGGTAGAGCTATCCAAAAGGGAACATTCAAGAATGTAACAAGTGTAAAAGCAAAATATGCACCAAACATGAAAATTTCACCATGAGCGAAATTTATCAGTTGGATAATTCCATACACCATCGTATATCCCACTGCGATCAGTGCATATATTCCCCCAAGGACTAACCCATTCATTATCTGCTCTAATAATTGAGCCATAATCTAAATTTCCCTAATGTCTGCATTTATAGTAGAATGCCAATTTGAACCATATATAGCAAAGCGTTTATTCCAACATCTGTACTTCTGCTGTATCAAATTTACCATCTTTCACGATTTTGACATAAGCGGGTTTATTGACGGTATCGCCATTTTTGTCAAAATAGGTTAGTCCGGTGATGCCGGTATAACCTTCCTCTGGAGTATCTATATCAGCCAAATGGTCTCGAATAGCTTTTCGTTTGTCTTCGATAGAAGCATCCATTTTGTATGTATTTTCAATTGCTTCAGCAATCATACCTACAGCATCATACGACAAAGCAGCCCAAGTATCAGGTTCAACACCGTATTCAGTCTTGAAAACTTCCGCGACGTTTAGTGCTTTTTCTCCACCCGCACCAAACATGAAGGGAGTTGTAAGAAGCGTGCCTTCAGCTGCATCCCCAGCACTTTCTAAGAAATCCGGAGAATCAACGCCATCTGCGCCAAAGAACCGAGAAGTAATCCCTGACTCACGTGCTTGCTTGACAATCAAACCAGCTTGACTATATAAACCTGAAATAAAGATAATGTCTGGATCTTTGGCTTTAATACTGGTAAGTTGAGCTTTAAAGTCTGTGTTGTCACGGTCATAAGATTCAGTAGCAACAACATTTAATCCAATTACTTTTGCTTCAGCTAAGAATGCGTCTGCTAAACCTTTTCCATAAGCATCATTATCGTAGAATACAGCAACCGAAGTCAGGTCGGTCAATTTATTTTTTATGTAATTTGCGATAAATGATGCTTGAAAATCATCACGATACAGATTCCTAAACATCCAGTCGCTACCTTCACAAACCGTGACGTTTGTTGAACCGGGAGACAATGCTACGATGCCTTTCCTTCCATAGATTGTTTTACCTCTTAAAGAACAAGAACTGTTAAAGTGACCGATAACTGCAAGAATACGCGGGTTTGTAGAGATACGAGTCGCAACTGAAATTGCTTCCTTCTCTTTCCCCGTATCATTCTCAAAGTCAAGAATTAATTCCTTCTTGATGAATTCACCTTCATCATTCTTTTCATTAGTCTTGATTCCACCAGCGTCATTTATTTCTTTTGCCTTAAGACTTGCTCCCCGTTTAATCATTTCACCAAACGAAGCGTTGCTTCCAGTAAATGGTCCTGCAACAGCAACCCTTATTTGGTCTCCAGCATCGCAGCCCCAGACCAACGCCAATGAAAATAATAACAATGCAATCAACCCATTTCTCATCTTATTAGTACTCCCCTTTTTCTATAACAGATTTTTCAGCGATAACCTGTCTGAAGTCAAAATTAAATTTCAATTTTTCTTGTTTACCATCTGAGTTGACTAAAACAACTTCGGGTATAATAATCCTCATTTCTGTAGTATCACGGTGTAGACGATCAAAAACGATAAGACCGCGCCGCTTAGCACCTTTGAACAATTTACCGCTTTCAAACAGACTTTGAGCTAAGACTTCACGACCTTCTTGCAATGCAGCAATATCCACATAGTTTTGATAGTATGGATAATATCTATGATTAGGGATATGGTACTGCGGATAGGGAGGAGTTTGAACTGCGTTCTGTTCTGGTTTTTCTAAGTTCCCATAAAGGTCTTCAAAGTAATCGAATGGAAGATTTGCGTACTGCGCACCATTTTTATCAATAAGCATTGCACTCTCTTCTACCAAGACCCGTGATGTCTTCAAATTGTGAATCGTTAATTCAAAGACTGTATAAATGGGTTCAACGTTTCCATTGTTACTAACATATTGATATGGATTGCTGTGTGGGTTCTCCGTTAATGCAAAAATTTCTGCTTCATCAAGTGCTTCAATTGTTACTGCAACACCCTTTTGAACAACCGTGACAGCACCCGTTTCAGGATGAATTCTTGTGTTTGTTTGACCTTCAATCGGTTCAATGTATATGTCAACCGAGGGTTGTGGTACAACTGTACAACTCACACACATTCCACCTAATAATACATAAATGACTATATGTGCAACTTTTGTTTTAATTCTTCTCAAGAATTGATACATTATGGTTTTTGACCTCTACATTCTTTGAATATACAACTTATATTTTACACATTACAAGTTTGAATGTCAACGTTTTTATCACTTATATAAAGTTTTTCTATATATTATGGTCATATTATAGTCAGTATAAAGTCTTTCAGGTTGAGTTTTTAGTTGCCAGTTTTCGGTTATCAATTTTTTTGTCGGTTTACGCGAGGAACGGTGTGTAAAGTTTTGGTTGCTGTGCGTACGTGCGTAGGGGCTGGGTCTCCCCGCCCGAACAGAGGCTTTATGCGTGCGCGGAAACCTCGCCCCTACGATGTCCACAGTTTTCTAACGTCAAGCAAACTTGATATATGGTAGATTTTAGAATTAATTAGACATTACGGGTTTGTAGGAGTGAACTCCGATTACCGACTACGAGTGGCTTTGGTCGCGATTCGGAGATTGCTCCTACAGAAAATGTGCCTCTTTAATTTCAAAGTTCACCATAAGTTGGACGGACTTTTTTTATATCAGGGTTTCTACAAAAACTTTACACACCCCGAGGAACGCAATTCGCGTAATCCGTGTAAACCGAGATTCAGACAGCACACATGCCAAAAACTTTACAGTTCTTAACGGTGTGATTCAATTGTATATAAGAACAGATTTTCTGAATTATCATATGGGTTTTACTCATCACTTTTCTCAGTTGTTGCTAATTTCTGATATTGTGAGGATAAATTTTGCACAATTACACCCCAAATACATGAAGCTACCATTGCAGTAATAGAAAATGCTTTTCCGGGTATAGTAGTCACAAACAGACGAACTAATTCAATGACACCTGCACTGCCCCCTTTGCTAAAACGGTATCCAAATGAATCTATTATCTGCTTAGCACGGTATCTTTCATCATAAGAAAGTGGCATGTAGAATAGTTCTTTACCTGCGCGAAATAGCGAGTAGTCAAGTGCTTTAAACGTTATATAGGAAATTCCTCCAGTTCTAAGTGATGGTCTTAGTGTGAGAAAGAAACCGTTAATGAGATGTACAAGTGGAATGAATATGTGAATTATACGAACAGAAATAAATCGTAGTGTTATAGGGACAACAATCAATTGTAGAACTGCAGAAATTGCACCTAGTCCAGCATAGAAATTACCGTAATACGCACTCATTTCATCCTCATTGGTTATCTCTGTTTCAACTAATCCATTGAATCGGAGGTCAAGTACTGTAGAAATAAGTTGTGTAGTTAGGATCAGTAGTCCAATGAAAACAAGGTATTTTGAACTAAAAAACGTCTTAACACCTAAGTGACCACGTTTTCCACCTTCTTCGGCAACACTCGGTTTTGGTTCTCCTGCAAATTTATATGCGATAACACCAAAGATAGCCGCGGGTATTAGTGATGCTGCAGTGAAAACGAGAAAGATTTCAGAACCTAAGGTTGTTGCCCATTTTCCTACAAGTAATCCCCCCGCGACAGAACCTACAGAAGCAATTGCACAGAATGGTCCGTTTATGGTTTTTGCTTGTTTAGATGAAAGGACACTGTTGACAAATGACCAGAATTGTTCAATGATGATAACAATGTATGCTTCACGAAAGACATAGATTATGGCAGCAGCGAAGCGGTAACCCCGTAATAATGCAAAGTAACTCCCTATAATTAAAGCTCCTGATAGAATTGAAGTTATCGCCAACGTGCGTGTTGCACCACACCAAGAAAGCAACCGGCCATAAATGTAAAGAAGCAGGATGAGACTGGGCGGAACTGCCATCATTACACGGGGAAGATTCTCGGCTGTGTATGACGTAATGAAAAGTGAGTTAGATACTGCCCGGATAAATTCATAGCCACACAAGAGAAAACTTGCAGCAGCAGAGATTGCAACAGCAGCAAAAAGGACACGTTTTGGAAACATCAAGGAACTCTATCAAAGTAGTGGTAACAATTATCACGGTATAATTCTTAATCAACACGAGAAAAACTTAGTGGGATTTCGATCCTATTAGAATACATCTTCGTTGGGACGTGGGTTGTGTATCCAATGGCCGTTTGGATCGCTGCCTCTTGCAATAATTGCCCTTTGATTCCAATTGTTTGCAGCGTGTACGTCTGGTGGAACAAATCGCATTGTCAGTCCACATCGTCTTCTATTTGAGGTATTCGGTTCTGAACCGTGCAATAGCAGATCAGAATGTAGTGACATCTGTCCTGCTTTCATCTCAAAATGCACGGGTGTCTCACCATACTTTTCAGGTTCATACACAGATTGACTCAATACGTTCTTTTCCTCAGCAGTACTTCGCTCAAACGCTATTTGCCCGTGCAGGTGTGATTTAGGAATAATAGTCATAGCACCATTTTCAACAGAAGTGTCATCAATCGCCAACCACACAGTGACTGTTTTGCTCGGTGAAAGGGGCCAATAAGATGCGTCTTGATGCCAACTGACTTGTTTGTCTTCCCCAGGCAGTTTACAGAAATAATGCGTTCCCCAACAGATCAGGTTTTCACCAAGTAGGTCTTGAACATAGTCCAGTATTCTGTCATCTGTAATAAGGTCGTGAATACCAGCACACCGTGTATGCCAACCGTTAATGGAATAACTGTTTCCACCATCTGCTAAGACTTTTTCCATCAAGCGGTTGAAATACTCACGGTGTTGTGTGATCTCCGACTCAGGAAAGACATCTAACGGACAGATAAAACCTTTTTCGTTAAAGTGCTGAATTTGGGTTTGTGTTAATGTTGATGGTTTTGCGTTGTCAACGGGAAAGAATTGTAGTTTACGTTTGAGGTCAGGTAGTGCATCAGTGATTGGCATTTAGAATTCCTTTCTATTCTTTCTATTATGTGAGAAAAAAGGGGAGAAAAAAGGACAGAGGTTATTCACTCCTAACAAGACTCATTCTAATGATGCCGTTTCGATTTAATAACACCCCATCGTGTAGCGAGTTTATTTTTAGGTTCTACTGCTGCAAAATCACCATCTTTAATCGTGTTGATCTCTTTTTCAGAAAGGATTCTATTAAACAGGTACACTTCGTCAATAGTTCCAGTGAAGAATTCCTGTCCTGGATGTCTTGCTCCTACCATAATTGAACCATCAATCTCATCAACCATTGGGTGTTTCTCACCATTACTCGCCTTTTGTCCATCATGGTAAAGAAGAACTTCAGTATTAACGTCGTAGGTTAAAGCGATATGTACCCAGTCAGTTGGTTGATTATCAGTGGTGATACTTCTTCTTGCCCAATTAGTTTGATTACGTGCATAGACATAGGTTTTCTGGTCCCCATTGTTAAAAATGACAGCCCATTTTAGATTTCCTGCTGCGACCATATAGTTCCAATTTGATGCTTGGGTGTCCCCGCGTTTTACCCAAAAAGCAACAGAGAAACTTTCTCTCAACTGCAAAGTATCAGTAATTGGTATTTTAACGTGTTGTCCCTTAGTCCCATCAAATTCAAGTGCTTTTCCCCCAAATTGTCCATTAACCCTTGATGGATTTGCTATTAGCTCTCCATCATGTCCATAAGTAGAACTGTCCTTTGCTTTATCCCCTGATCCTTCCTCAAAAGACAAATATAATACCAAAGAATCATCATCAGGAGCAGCAAATAACGTTGTGTTGACTAAGAACAGAGTCAATATAGCTGCGAAAATCGCAATATTCTTTTTCACCGGATTCCCTCCTATAATTAAGTGTCTATTCATAGGAAACTACTCGTCAGATTTCCCAGAAAATAAAGGATACATTCCGTATTTAACAAGCACCACATTTCTTACATACTGTGGTATCACAAGATCTTGTCATATAACCTTTTTCGTGTTTGTTGAATTCAAGTTGTAGGAATTTCGGTTTTACGTTTAGGTCAAGATGATCCCATGGATTTACTTCGTTGAAATCGCGTTGTCTTAATGCGTAAAAGTCTGGTAATAACCCATTTTTTCTGAATGCGTTATTCCAAGACATTCCGCGTGCGATATCCAATATCACCCTACCAAGTCTTCGGTCACCGCGTGCAAACGCTGCTTCTTGATGTGCCATACGAGCACTTGCGGATGATACTTTGATACTTCCGAGACTGTTGATTTCACGTTTTAAATAATCAAGTTTTTTTGCTATCGTTTTTGGGGGTTCCATTGCAACCCACTGAAATGGTGTATGTGGTTTTGGAACCATAGGTGAAATAGTAAAACTGATGCGACCAATCTTACCAGTGCGTTTAGCATGTGGTAACAGGATTGTCCGCATCTCTCTTGCCATTTCAGCAATTGCAGTCACATCTTCTGGAGTCTCGTGGGGAACTCCGATCAGAAAATATAAACGTAGATTTAGGATGTCACGTTTGAGTGCTTCTTCAAAAACATAATAAAGACGTTCTCGGGGGATTGCTTTATTAACTACCTTTTGAAGTTCTTCAGTAGCTACTTCGGGTGCGATTGTGATGGTACCCTGTTCGCTGTCAGCCAGTGCGTCAAGCAATGGGGTCTCAACCGTTTCAGCACGGAGAGAAGCACATGAAATACGGAAACCGTTGTCTACCAAACCAGTAGCAATTTCATTTATCTGTGGGTGGTCGGAAATAGATGCCCCGACCAATCCTATTCTATCCGTGATACCTCTTGCTTTTTCTGCAAGTGCAAGTGTATTCTCAACAGAGCGATGTCTCGGCCATCGACGTGCGTAATCTGCAACACAGAAACGGCACTGTCTGCCACATCCACGAACAATCTCAATTAGATGTGCATTTGAAAACTCAGTGTTCGGTGTATGAATCTGGGTACAGGTTTGGACATCATCAAGAACTGGTACTGCAGCCGAACGTATTTTCTCTGGATAACCCGGCTTAGGGGATACCTCTTTTACACTTCCATCAGACTTGTAAGAGACCTTATAGAAACTTGGAACATAGAATCCAGGTTCATTGCCAAGAATTTTCAATAGATCATCTTTCGGTGCATTTGACAATTTCCATTCGTGGAATTTATTCATGAGATCGTGGATGATCAGTTCAGCCTCACCTACGACAAAGACATCAATGAAATCCGCAATTGGTTCGGGATTATATGAGATGTTAATTCCACCTGCGATGATGAGTGGATCCCAATCTGTACGTTCTTCGGCAATTTCTGGGATGTTGCCTAATGCTAATGCTCGTGGGATATTGATATAATCAGATTCAAATGAAACTGAGAAACCGACTACATCAAAAGTATTTAGTGGACTCTGTGTTTCCAAAGAGAAGAGTGGTAATTTCTTCCTAACGAGTTCCTGAATATATTGAGTCTCTGGAATAAAGACTCGTTCACAAGCAGTATCTTTTCGCGAGTTTAAGGTAGCATGAATTACCTGCAAACCTAAACTTGACATCCCAAGTTGATATGTACTTGGATATACAAGTGCAAATTTATTAGGTTTCCTAAAGTGTGTTGAGGTGCGTTCGTTTTCAAACGAGCTTTTTTCTGAATTTAGTAGTTCATACGTGTGTTCGCGTAAATCCAATATACACCTCTTACCAAAAGCATTCAACCAATAATATCACATACTGAATATGCAAGAATACAATATAACTGATTAGTTTCTCCGTTTATCTCTTTTCTGTTGAACGCGAAGGAATGCAGGAATATCCCACTGTTTACCACGGTTCTGCTCTTGACCTTCCTCATTCTCTTGTTGATTATTCTCTGTTTCTTCTTGTTCAGCTCGTTGTTTGGGATTTGTCGGTCGATTTGAAGGTGTTCGCGGATTAGGAGTACTTTGTGTGCCTTCGTTTCTTCTGTTTTGAGACTGACGATCCCAAGATGGTCGTGAAGTACTTGTTGGAGTCCGTGCTTCGGTATTCCTAACCCGACTACCTTGTAGCATAGGATTCGGTTGTCCACCTTGAGGAGAATAACTACCAGCTTGTGGGTTATATCTAGTTGCTGTATTGTTCATTACATTTTCATCAGCAGGTGCATCAAAACCGGTTGCGATCACTGTTACCATCACTTCATCGTTGAGTTCTAATTCATCTCTATAAACTAAACCAAAGATCGGTTGTGCATCTTCTGATGCTTCCACTATGACCTTCATGGTTTCATCTAATTCGTGCATTGTAAAATTAGGTGGTGAAGTTATATTGACTATCATACCCACTGCACCAGCAATACTGGTTTCTTCAAGCAAAGGTGATGAGATCGCTGCCACTGCTGCAGCATGTGCGCGGTTATCTCCTACAGCACTTCCCATACCCATCAATGCAGTACCAGCATCGCGCATCACTGTTTCTACATCAGCGAAATCAACATTAATTTCCCCAGTTTCTCTAATGATTTCGGAGATACTCTGAACACCATGTAGAAGAATCCTATCTCCCTCTTTGAATGCTTCAGGAATGGGTAGTTTTCTATCAAAAGTGTCAATCAAACGTTGGTTAGGTACGACTATGACAGAATCCGCACTATCACGTAATTCTTTTAGTCCGATTTCTGCTTTTTCTGCGCGATGCCTTCCTTCAAAATCAAAAGGACGAGTTACAACACCAATAGTCAATGCTCCTTTTTCTTTTGCGAGTGAAGCAACAATTGGGGCTGCACCTGTACCAGTACCTCCCCCCATACCCGCAGCAACAAATACCATGTTTGCAGAATCAACAATACCCTGCAAACGTTCACGGTCCTCTTCTGCTGCCCGCCTACCGATTTCGGGATCTGCACCCGCACCTAATCCCTTAGTTGTTTGAACACCAATTTGTACCCGTTCGGCACCATGGCATGAATTGAGTGCTTGTGAGTCAGTGTTTACGGCATAAAACTCTATGTCAGTGAGGGCTGCTTCGATCATACGTCTGACAGCATTACCGCCTGCTCCACCTACACCGATAACCTTGATTTTTGCACTCGTATTGTTAATCTCTTCTTGTTCAAAATGAATCATATTTAATTTCAGTCACCTTTGAACTACACATCCTTTTGTGCATCACTGCAGTATTACTACAGATTGATTTATCATTAGAATGTTGTTTAACCAACGGCAACCTACTTCCTCCTTTTTCATAAACACTTCATCCAGTTCCCCACAGTCAAAGTAAAATCTTACACACTGATGGTTTGCCACCCCCTTGTATAATTTCCAATCCTAAAAGCATACCTATATTAGCGTGATTGTATTACATTTTGTAATCACTTTAACAATAAAATATATAATACTGTGTATTTTCGTGATTTGTATGTATTTCTTTTTTCATGAAGTTAATTGTAAGGTAATGCCATTAACTTGTAAAATTACACAATTTATTATACATTTAAAACATAATTAAATCAATATTAAGAATAAACATTCGCACAAATATTGTGCTTCTTCAGCAATTTCTGTTCTTAACAATAGGACGATCACCTTAGTATCTATATATTAATATCCGAACCATTCCTTTATACGCCGAAAGAAACCTCCCATAAAACTTGAACTACGTCTAAGTGCTTGTTTCTGTTTTTCTTCACGTCGCAAAGTTTCACCATACATTGCCAAACCAAGACTTGTGGCATACATAGGATAATTTACACGGTCTGATAGACCCTTTAATTCCATTGGATATCCGACCTGTACACGAAGTTCTAATACTTGCTCAGCCAATTCTGTTAAACCATCCATGAGTGCAGTACCCCCTGTCAACACAAGTCCACCTGGCAGTTGCATTTCACCAATTTCCCTAGATATTCCTTCCAAAATCTCAACCATACGGTATTCAATGATCTGAGCAAGTTCATAACGACTAATAAATTTGGGAGGTGTAGAACCTGTTGTAATTGGTACAGGATTTGTGTCATCTTCTGGCACCCATGCTGTCCATGCACATCCCCGGTGAAGTTTTATTTCTTCAGCCATCGGTAAAGGAACTTTAAGGTATTGTGCAATATCATTTGTTACATGTTGACCTCCCACAGGTAGTACTACCACATGTTGAATCGCATCTTCTTTGTAAATGATGATATCAGTTGTTTGGTCCCCAATATCGGCAAGAGCTACCCCAACTTCGCGTTCATCCCGTTGTAAGACTGCTTTGGCTGATGCAAGCGGTGTAACTGTGATGGTTTCTACACTTGGGATTTCCGAACTTTCAACACTGTTCAACAAACTCTGAATACCACTTGTGTTTCCAGTGATTATATATGCATTTGCCTCTAAACGGGACCCCGACATACCAATTGGTTCTTTGATCCTATTGTCCATGTCAATTACGAAATTTTGCTCAATTACATGAAGAATATCTTGTCCATCAGGGATCGCAGCAATTGTTCGAGCAGAATGTACAGCACGATCTACATCATCCTTAGTAATCTGTGATGGGTTCTTTACGGTTACAACGCCGCGGGAAGTTTGTCCAAGTATATGTTCACCCGTAATACCCAAGCATACTACCTCAATGTTGATACCTGCCATGAGTTCCGCTTCTGTTATCGCTTCTCGAATTGCTTCTGCTGTCAGATTGATGTCAACCACTACTCCCCTACGCAAGCCTTTTGAACTTGCAGAGCCAACACCGATAATTTCCATCTGCCCATCTAAACTTGGAAGTGTATGACACACAACCGCAGAAATTTTACTTGAACCGATGTCTAATCCGGTGATTATGGTTCCTTTTGCCATTTAATTACTGTCCCCTCCTAAATAAAGTGTATCTTCATATCGCGCATCTATGTATTTATGTTTTTTAGGTGTTGTTGTTTTTTGTGTACCTTCATGTGGCTCTATGGATTCTGATGGTACTGACATGGTATTTTGCTGGATTCGGTGAGATTGTTGTCTAACAAACAAACCAATATGTCGGATTCCAGTTTTGATAGAATCAGCAGCGATCCAAATTGGGATGGGCATGTTATCAAAATGTAATATAATTTTTTGGAATTTGCGTGCATCAATTTTCCGAAGATCTTTTGCCAGTTTCGGTTCTTTAGATCTAACATGCTTTAGAATTTCTATTCCTGTTTGTGTAGCAGAGGTACTCATCTGTTTGCCAATTTTAGGTAAATTTTCTCCTTCATCTACGATAAAAATCGTCTGATTGAATTGTGTAGGTATTATAGATTCTAACACATATCCCTTATCATCTATCAAGTAAAAATGTCTTTTATCGTCTGGTTTTTTATAAGAACTCTGCTTTTTTTTCATTTCTGAGGTATCCAATAATAAGAAATTTAGTCTTGCGTAAACTTTTCTTTCTGTTACTTCAATGGTAAGTTGACGTTTTGCTAAATTCTTGGTTACCTCAACGTTTTTTAAATAACTCAGATTTTCTTTTAAGTATATCGCTGTTTGATATTCTGAATCTATGACGATATTGTCTAAATTATCACCAAGAACATCATATATCTGTCCTTCAGTATAATGCAAATTTCCAAAAAGTGCAAATGATACATTTTCTATATTAAAGAATCCCAATATAATTTTACCAATAAACAACACGGTAATCAATAACATTCCTATAATGACTATTCGTCTGGCTCGGAAAGTAGATGTACGAACATGTTTGGGTTGAAATATTCTATGATTTGGTTCCCAATTTTTTACTTTTGTTTTCTTTAGAAATCTCATAGTCTTTTAACCCAGATCCGTTGCACGTCTACTCAAAAAATCATGACCGACATTTACAATGTCTCCTGCCCCAAGTGTGATTACCAAGTCATTGGGTTGTGTAATTTCCATGAGACGTTCAACAACATCTGTCATGTGAGAAACATACATTACATTAGTATGTCCATGTGCTTTAATTGCCTTTGCTAAGTTTTCTCCTGTCACGTTTTCTATAGGTTTTTCACCTGCTCCAAATATTGACGTAACTATCAAAACATCTGCTTGATAGAATGAACGAGAAAATTCATCTGTGAGGTCACGCACGCGAGCATATCTATGCGGTTGAAAAACTGCAACAATACGTCGGTTATAACCTTCCCGGGCACCACGTAAAGCCGCTGTTAATTTTGCAGGATTGTGTGCATAGTCGTCAACAACCACTATATCATCTACCGTTCCTAATACTTCAAATCGCCGATGAACACCCTGAAATGATTCTAGTGCATGCTGAATTTGGTCAAACGCAATATCCAATTCAAATCCTACTGCTATTGCTGCTAATGAATTTGATATATTATGTCGTCCAGGCATTTTCAGATGAACTATACCACATTCTTCACCATAGTAACGGACCCGATAATGAGAGGAAGGACCATCAATTACTATTTCCTCAGCAATCAGGTCAGCGCGTGTATCAAGACCATAGGTCGTGAATTTCTTTTTTACCTTTGGGATAAGTTTCTGAATATTCTCTTGATCAAGACACAAAACAGCTCCGCCATAAAACGGTACTTTGTTGATAAATGTTAGAAACGTTTCTCCGATTTCTTCAATGTTGTTGTAATAGTCAAGATGATCCGCATCGACAGAAGTAACTACAGCAATAGTGGGATAAATCATTTTGATTGAACCATAAGCCTCATCTGCCTCAATTACCATTACATCTCCATGTCCACTTCGTGCATTACTTCCATCAACCAACTTCCCACCAACTACTACCGTTGGATCAAGTGAAGCTAATACAGCAGATGTCATAGCTGTAGTTGTAGTTTTGCCATGTGTACCACTGACAGCAATACTATATCGCATCCGAGTAATTTCATTCAACATCTCTGCTCCCATTATTATCGGGATTTTCGATAGCATCGCAGCTTGTAGTTCTGGGTTGTTATCTGGAATAGCAGGTGATCTGACGACTACATCCGCACCATCAATATACGACGAGTCATGACCATACCAAATTTTAGCACCACATGATTTCAAATGTTCTGTGGTTACAGACTTCTTTATATCTGAACCTGATACTAGAAAGTCAAAGTCAAGAAGCACTTCCGCAATGCCACTTAAACCTGCTCCGCCTATACCAATGATATGAATATTTTGGGTTTTACCAAACAACGTAAATCTCCATCCTAAAGCTAAAATTCAATCTTTTCTAACGAAAGATAGTGATATTAGAGTTTACTTCACTAATGTAAGTTCATAAATTGACTTAGCGATCATATCACCTGCAAATGGACGACCCAAACTTAAACTTGAAGAACGCATTTCTTGAAATGTTTCTGTGTCTGTGATGATACGAAAAAACTCATTGACAAGTACATCGTGTTTTAACGTATCCTGTTCAAGCATTGTCGCTGCACCAGCATTTACAACCGTCTCGGCATTCTGTACTTGATTGTTTCCAATTGCAGCAGGCAATGGTATAAAAATTGCGGGAATACCACATGCGGTGACTTCAGATACTGTCATACCTCCAGCTCTACATATCATCAAGTCTGCAATACAATATACCTCTTCTACCTGATTAAAGAAGGGACGAGTATGATGTGGAATTCCGTGTTTTGAATAAGCTTCCTTAACATCCTCTACATCTGATTCTCCGGTCTGATGTACTATTTGTATTTGTTTTGTCTTTGCACCAATAATAGACATAAAATGCCCATTATCCTTGTTTTGTTGAATATTTTTTACACGTTCTGCTATTAATGGAGACGCATTAATCATTGCTGAGTTTATCGCACGCGCTCCTTGACTGCCTCCCATGACAAAGACAGTTGTCAGATTAGGATCTAAACTATACTTGCTATATATTTCATCTGTACGTGAACATTCTGTAATTTCTGGACGTATTGGATTACCAGTTATCTGTATAATGTTTTCAGGAAACCTGTGAGTTTTAGGTGGTAAAGCAAGGAATGCTGCCTTAGCAAAACAAGAGAGAATACTGTTCGTCAAACCAGGTGTTACATTCTGTTCCTGAATGGTTATCGGGATATCCAGTAACCATCCAGCAAATAGAACTGGTCCGGAAACGTATCCTCCAGTACCAATGACAACTTCTGGTTTGAATCGTTTTAAATGCTTAATTGACTGCAATAATCCTTTAATGACCTTGATTATTACCGGAATCCACTTCAAAGTAAAACTACGTGGAAATCCTTCCACTTTAATGGGTAAAAACTGGTAACCTTGTTGTGGTACAAGGGTTGATTCTAATCGGTCATCCCCTCCAATAAACACAAGGTCTACTTCTGGATTTAGTCGTTGAAGGGCTTGTGCGATACCGATCGCAGGATATATATGACCACCTGTACCACCCCCTGCAAGGACAATTCTATTCACGTACTTTTTACCCTCAAAATTATCTTTATCGTTTTCTTGTCTAAGTTGTTTTTCTATTATAGTCACTTCTACATTTTAGTAGTTTGTATAGTTGGTTGACTTTTTTACAAAAACACTCTTATTTATTTCCCAGTTCTTTTAATACACTCTTATTGCCTATATTAGCTCAGCTTGATTTCAGTGAAGTTCTACTGGCACTACGTGATATGTTCAACAGTATTCCAACACTTACTAAACTAATTACAAGAGAAGAACCTCCATAGCTTAAAAATGGAAGTGTTATACCCTTTGTTGGAAGTAGTCCTGTTACAACACCGATATTTATAAACGCTTGCAATCCCAGAATAATGGTTAGACCTGTAGCAAATAACCCACCAAAACGATTCTCAGTACGTCTTGCAATTGAAATTCCACGCCATATAAATATCATAAAGAGAATTATTACCACAGTCGCCCAAAAAAATCCTAATTCTTCTCCCAAAATTGAAAAAATAAAATCTGTATGGGGATAGGGTAGATAGTTGATTTTAGCTGCACTGTCATCAAGTCCAACACCAAAAAACCCTCCCCATCTTAACGCATTCAATGAACGACCTAACTGATAACTCGCGGCATCAGGCGATAGCATAGTCGCCCAATAGTCTGTTAAACGCTTCAAACGGTAAGGATTGCTAATGATGAACCCTGTTAGCACTGCACTTCCACTTCCAACTAACAAGAATGTATGAGAAAGACGAATTCCGCCGATGAAAAGTAGACTTCCAGCAGTTGCAGCTAAAAGTACTGCAGAACCAAAATCAGGTTGTTTTGCCACTAACCCAAACATAATTCCTATAATCAATACATTGGGGAGGACTCCATTAAAAAGGTTCTTTATACGTTCTGGATTACGGGCTAAGAAATGGGCAGTATGTATAATTAATGCTATTTTAGCAAACTCTACAGGTTGGAATCGGATACCTTTGAAATAAATCCAACGTCTAAAACTACCTCCTTCCGCACCTTGAACGCTACTGCCGATCGGAGAAAATACAAGTGCAAGTAACACAAATGCAAGGAAAAGCAATTTATTGCTATGCTTCTCATAAAACCAATACGGAATGTAGGAAGCTACACCCATCCCTACTAATCCTATCAAACAGGCAACAACTTGTATCTTTAAATAGTGGTAATTGTTGTCATACTGCTTCGCAGAGAGGACATGTCCTGAACTATATACCATCACAATACCAAAACCGACCAAGATTAGAGTCACAACAAGTAAACCTGTATCTACTCTACCGAGATTCCTAATCTGCGGACGAGTTCTTTCAACTGGAATAACTGATTGATTGTCAAAACTGACTGTATTTTGATTTTGCATTGATACTTGATATCTCTTTCAGTAAAAAAGATTTTCTTATTTTTCTTATGGACTACAGTGCGTTCACTATTTTGTTAAAAACTTCGCCGCGTTCTTTGTAATCATTGAACATATCAAAACTAGCGTTTGCCGGAGATAGGAGTACAACATCACCTTGTATTGAATGCTCATAAGAATATTCAATTGCTTCATTCATTGTTGAAGCATGATACATCTCAACATGACCAGCAAAAACCATTTCAATGTTTTTTGTGTGTTTTCCAAGCAATACCAAACATTTTACTTTGCTGCAAACTAATTCAATTAAAAGTGTATAGTCGTTGCCTTTATCATACCCTCCAATGATTAGAATGACACGTTTTTCGCTACCATCAGAATTTGTTGTAATCGCAACGGATTCAAGAGCAGCGCATGTTGATATGACGTTCGTTGCTTTTGAATCGTTTATGTAATCTACTCCATTGATAACGCGGACCTTCTCGTAAGCATGTTCAAGTGCAGGATGCGACCGTTTAAAACCACGAATAGCAGCTTGTATGCTTCTTGGTTTTACATTAAAAATGTTGCCAATAACAACTGCAGCAAGAAGATTTCTGATATTATGTGTTCCTGCTAACGGTGCATCAGCAATATTGCAAATCCTGTTTTCACTATTATTTTTTAGATTATAAATACCAATGTTATTTTCTGAATCTTTCTTTAGGTATGTCACTGTATCGCTGCCTAAGGACTTACACAATGTCTTACTCTCAGTGTGTGCTTCAAGTGGAATATCCGTGAAATATGCTTTTTTTGCGTGAGTACAATCAGAAAGACTCCTAACTTTCTTATCGTTTGCATTCAGTACTAACCAATCTGTGTTCTTCTGGTTTAGACAGATCTTCTGTTTCGCTTTGAAGTAAGACTCCATCGTCTTGTGTCGATCCAGGTGATCGCGTGAAAAATTCAGTACGACACTAACATAGGGTTTAAAACTAATGGTACTCTCCAATTGGAAACTACTTGTTTCAACAACTGCAACATCCTTACTGGTTAATATCTCAACTTTACTGGCTAATGGGACACCAATATTTCCCGCTACGACAACATTAGAAGTGTTAGCATGTTCTCTTAGAATTGCAGCAGTTAATAATGTAGTTGTGGATTTACCTTTAGTGCCAGTTATAGCTACGATACGTGATTGACAAAGACTTGCCGAAACTTCCAATTCGCCTATAATCGGTATACCTATCTTCTTAGCAGTAACCAAAATAGGTATATCCAAGGGGACTCCTGGAGATACAACAATTAATTCAGCATCAGCAATACAAGAACTTTCATGGGCTCCAAGGAATAATTGGATTGGGATACCGTCCAATTGGACTAATTCTTCTGATAATGAATCTGCATCACGACTATCGGTAAGGGTGATATGTGCGCCCTGTCCATATAATAACGTAGCAATTGCTATGCCACTACGATTAGCACCGAATATGGTTACCTGTTTACCTTTTAGATTGTCCAAGTTCGGTTTTTTTAACATACACTCTGTTTGTTTGTAGTGGAAAGCATCTGATATTTACGTAAAAATGTTATCCTAATCTTAACGTACTCAACGCCAAGAGCATTAAGATAAGTGCTACAATCCAAAAACGTATGACTACTTTCGATTCCTTCCATCCCGATAAAAGAAAATGAAAATGAAGAGGTGACATCTTGATTACACGTTTTCCAAAGGTTCTATATGAGATAACTTGTGTAATGACTGATAAAGCTTCTGCTACAAAAATACCACCAACTATGATTAAAAGAAGTTCCTGCTTGATGAGTAAAGCACATGTTCCAAGGGTTGCTCCAAGTGGTAATGAACCGGTATCACCCATGAACAGTTGAGCAGGATGCCCATTATACCAAAGAAAACCTAAACCTGCTCCAGCCAATGATGCACAAAATATAGCAGTAACTTCTCCTCCAACAGGTAGGTGAGATAGGTTCAAATGTTCTGCAATTAGATCATGACTTGTCATATACCCTAACGCTCCTATAGTCCCAGCAACGAAAAGAGTACATCCAATTGCTAATCCATCCATACCGTCTGTAAGATTCACGGCATTGGAAGTACCAACGATAACTAAGGTAGCAAATGGTATAAAGAAAATTCCTAAAGTAGGTTGTAATGACTTAAAGAATGGTATATTTAGTACAGTACGACTTGTGGAATCATCACCTTCTACAGGTCCCCATTGATAGAGATAAAACGCAATAGCTAAAGCACCAATTGTTTGGAGTAAGAATTTCTGCCAACCACGAAGTCCGAGTGATTGATTTCTGCTAATTTTGCATATATCATCCAAAAATCCAAGACCTCCAAACCACAGTATCGTGAAAATCATGAGATAAATAAAGTGTTGATCTAATCTCGCCCAAAAGACTACCGAAATCAATACTGCAACAATGATCAGGATACCACCCATAGTTGGAGTACCTGCTTTAGTTTGGTCTTCACTGTGCCGTTGTGCTTTCTCTACCTCCTCTTGAATATGTTCACCTATACGCAGCTGTTTCAACTTTCTTATCATAAACGGACCCAATACAAGTGATATAACAAGAGCTGTTGCAGTTGAATATACAGCGCGGAAAGTAATTGCCTTGAAAACGTCAAATGGTTGAAAATAGTTGCCAAGGTATTCATATAAAAGATGATAGAACATTAGAATGACTTCTCTACTATTTAAAGCGGAAAGTAAATATGTGACAAACTATCTTACAAAATATTTAGGTTATACCTTATTGAAACGTCTGGTTCTTTTTTCATAAAAACTAAACTTGCTGCAGCGTTGATACCAGATAAGCTGACTGTTGTCAGTGGGAACTTGGATTCCAGACTACTTTCAAACACATAATTGGAAAGTTGACCATGACATAGATACATACAATATTACCAAAAAATAAAATACAAAACTAAAATTCCACAGGTTTATTCAGTTTGTAAGTCGGTCTTCAGTTTAGAGAAACTCGTCCCTGCTTGACTTAACAAATTCGTTGAATAGGAATAGATTAACCGATTTTTTTCTTGATGTGTTTCTTTTGCAAGTACAACCAATTTTGAAACTAATTCTGGAAATGTCTTACCCGCCGGTTCCCATAAATAAAAACTTAATGATCCAGGGATTGTGTTAATTTCGTTAATAAATACTTCTTCTTCTTCACTTACCAAGAAGTCCAATCGGGCAATTCCTGCACAGTCAAGCACTTGAAAAGCTAAAGTCGCAAGGTCTTGAATATGTAACGTCAATTCATCAGATATTGGTGCAGGAATTTTCCGTTGTGCTCCTGCCATCCCATTTGCAACTTCTGTACTTAACGTGTCATCTGCTTCGGCTTCAGATTCTGTATCTGTGTGGATATACTTGTCGTCAAAACTAAGAAAATCAGTGCTTGCAATCGGTTGTTCACATACTGATGCAGAAGGAGGATTTGTTCCCAACACCGAGCAATTGATCTCATAACCGTTTTCAACACCTTGTTCTACTATGATACGACGACAATACCTACATGCAAGTTCAATGGCATCCTTCAACGTATCAACATCTTTAACTTGACTTACACCAATACTTGACCCGCTAATCGCAGGTTTTACATACATAGGAAATGAAATCTCTTCTTCAATAACTTTGAGTATATCCTCACTCACAGTATCCCAATCATTTTTTGTAAAAGGCACATAAGGCACGATTGGAAGACCATTCTCATTAAGTATTGCTTTCATCATTGTTTTATCCATACCTACGCCCGAACCTATGACGCCTGCTCCAACATAAGGCACATTCATCATTTCAAGAAGTCCCTGAAGCGTACCATCTTCACCGTGGACACCGTGAATCGTAGGAAAGACAACATCAATTGACAGTTCCTTTTTTTTTGCAAACAAACTTGTGCGTCTTGGTAATACACAAAATCTTGCTTGCGTTTCAAATTCAATGGACACCTTGTCAAAGTCTACAGCCTGAGGTAAGTTTCCTTCAGTAAAAGTTTTCAACTCCGATAGAGTCTCTCCAGTCAACCAAGCACCATCCTTAGTAATATATATTGGCGTGACTTCATGACTTTCATCTAATGCTGCATTGACCTGATGTGCAGTGATAATAGATACTTCATGTTCAGGAGATCGACCTCCAAAAATAAGTGCTACGTTCATTTTTTTATCCTTTATAGCAAGATATAATTGCGAATAATATATCTCTTAAACTGTTTCATCATAATTGTCTGGTAGGTCATTCTCAAAAAGAACTACATCTCCCGGTTTCAATCTTTTTTCAAGGTGTTGTTGTGCTTCTTTTAAGTTTGCAACAACTAAAATTTGTTGCTCTGGATAGTTATCATCTTTTAGTCCAGCTTTAATGGGGACAGTCCTTGTTGGACCAACAAGAATTACAAGGTCACATACCTTAGCTGCTTCAGAACCAAAACGCTTATTCTCTTCATATTCAAGTTCACCCAGTTCTACCATCCCTGGAGTAACCAACACCTTTTTTCCATTTTTTTCACTTACAAAATCTGAAAGCACTTCAAGTGCTGCTTTTGCGCCTTCTGGATTAGAATTGAAACTGTCGTCGATTACGGTTACACCAGCACCACCAGCGATCAACTGCAAACGGTGTGGAACAGGTTCTAAACGTAGAAGAGCATCTTGAATTTCTTTCAATGACATACCACAATTGAGTGAAACTGTCATTGCTGCAAGGATATTTGAAACGTTATGTTTTCCAAGAAGACGGGTTGTTATTTCTACGGAACGCTCCTTTTCATCCTCTACTGTAAATGTTAATCCTTTCTCACTCTGTTTGATGTTACTGGTTTTCAAACTTATTGTTGAATTTCCATTCATGTTATATTCTAAACCATAACGGATTACAGGAACACGATCAGTTTTATTAGCCAAACCTGCACATATTTCATTATCTACATTGATTACCGCAAGTCCATCTGTTGGTAAGGCTTCAATCAGCTCATATTTTGCACGTGCTGTATTTTCAAGACTCTTGAATCGTTCTAAATGCTGTGGTCCAACAGCAGTGAGAATGCCAATTTCTGGAGGTGCGAGACGACACAATTCTCTAATATCACCACGCTTATAAGCTCCCATTTCAACAATAAAGTATTCATGAGTTGGCAACAAATCTCCTCTGATTACCTTACATATCCCCATCGGTGTATTGTAACTGTCCGGTGTCATCAATGTGATATATTTCTGTGACAAAATCTGATGAAGAATATATTTAGTACTTGTCTTTCCGTAGCTTCCAGTTATTCCAATGATTTTCGGTTGTAGTTTTCTTATACGTTTTCTCGCATCGCGTAAATATGCATTATTTATCATTTGTTCTAAAGGCCAAATCAGATAACTACTTACTACAAGAATGGGAACAGTCAGTTCGCTGAAAAGAAAAATACCTATTCGCCAACGGTTTTCTGTCACAAAAACTGCAAGCAAAGTCGCAACAACAACCTGTAACAAAAGTGCTAATGTGTAAAGACGTTTTGCACGCGATGTGAATACGAGGGGTTTTTTTACTGTGGTCTTTTTACGCCATATAACTCTATAGGTTTGCAATGTTGACCAAATAAGACATAAAGTTACAAAAAGCCAATCGGTTAAGATTTTAGGGAAAATCATCACAACCGAAAGCAATATTACAACACTTAGAATCTCTAAGGTTTCAAAGCAATGTCTTATATGTGTTGTGCTCCATTTCAGGTATCGACCCGGTTTATACCCATCAAGTTGTAATATATGTAATCCACCAGTCGTCCTGATGACAGTCCTTATAAGACATAAAACAATGAGTATATAAAAAAATATATTGCTAACCATTTTTTTCAGAAAGTGCTTTTGTAAAACTATTGTTGTACCAATTCTGGGTTTTTGACTTTATAAAATATTCTTATGTAGACTAGAACAGATAAAACTGAATAATCACTAATTACGTTTCTAAATTTCTGAAATTAGATAACAAAAACGCAATGAATTATGGTGCTACAAGAAACATCAGTAGCAACATAATTTATTGCGCGCCATGTTCAGTATATATATCAACAATAAACCAAATGCATCAATGAATACAAAGGATCGTTTATGCTAAAAAGTCTTCCACAATTTGACAAAATTGTGGAAATTGATCCAAATACGAGAAATGTCCCGCATCCTTTAGAACGACTAAAGCAGCATCAGAGATTTCCTCTTCCATGATTTTACCGTAAGATACTGGCGTGTCTTTATCGTTTTCTCCCCAAATTAATAACGTCGATGCTTGGATCTTGGGTAAATATGGTCGTAAATCTTGGTTTACCGATTTCACCATAGTAGGTCGCATCGGTCCTGCTTCACGATAGTCTTTTGAACCTGCATGTCTTGAGATATTATCTGCTAATCTGTGTCCAACCGGACCCAAACGACGTAACAAGCGACCAAACTTTGCAAGACAGACCCGTATGTAGTATTTTGCTGAACGCGGAGGAATAATTCCTGCACTATCTACTAAAATCAACTTATCTACTTTTTCTGGTTCCGATGCTGCGATCACAATAGAGATTCTACCCCCGTAGGAATGTCCAATTAGATGGGCTTTGTTAATACCATGTTTTTTGAAAAATGAAGAAAGGAGGTTTGAATAATCACCAGCATCCCATGCTTTCGGTGGAATCTCACTCAATCCAAATCCAGGCAGATCTAAAACATATACTTGATAAGTATTTGATAACCTATCAAATACAGGTTTAAAACTGTTCGCTTCACCACCCCATCCATGTAGTAACACCACGGGAGTGCCGCTCCCTTTTACTTGATAGGCAACTTTTAAATCATCAATCTCTGTAAACATTTGAATATTTGTCTTATTCTATCATATTGATGTTTGCATTGAATGTATTGGCTTCTGCGTCAATATTTCCATAGCAACTTCTCTATCATCAAAGGGGTATCTTTTTCCATGTATTTCCTGATAATTTTCATGTCCTTTTCCAGCAATTACTACAACATCACCCGAATTTGCATCCATAATTGCCTTACGAATTGCCTCACGTCTCTCAGAAATACACATATATGCTGCATCATGTGGCAAATTTGACACAATCTCTGATATGATTTCATCAGGATTTTCAGTTCGGGGATTATCCGATGTAATCACACTAATATCAGCAAGTTGCGTTGAAATTGAACCCATTTTCGGACGTTTCCCCCGATCACGGTCACCCCCACAACCAAACACAGAAATTAACTTCCCTTCAGTGATACCACGAGCTGCTGTTAAGACATTTTCCAAACCATCAGGTGTATGTGCATAATCAACAATAACTGCAAAATCTTTGTTGTGAGTTCCATTCAAGTCTATACATTCAAAGCGACCTGGAACGACTGTCTTTGCAAGACCTTCTCTAATTGCCTTAGCACTACAGTTATATCGTATACCAACACCCATCGCAGCAAGTGCATTGCAAATATTATACTCACCAAGTAATCCCAATTCTGCTTGTATCTCTCTGTTGGTTATACCTGAAACATTAACATGGTTTTGTTCATTCAAAACCGCGGTGAATGCTAACTTTCTTAATGACAATTCAACATTCTTTGCAATTAAATCTGCTTTATTTTCAATGCCGTAAGTTAGAATATTCGCGTCAGAAATATGTTGTTTTATTTGTCCTGTTGCAGAAGAATCAGCATTTAATATGGCTAATCCACCTTGACATAACTGCTCAAACAACATCAATTTTGCAGCAAGATATTTTTCCATTGTACTGTGATAATCAAGATGATCTTGTGTTAAGTTCGTAAACACCCCTGTGTCAAATGTAAGTCCAGCTAATCGATGTTGTGCAAGACCTTGAGATGAGGTTTCCATAACAACATGTTCTATTCCAGAATCGGCTATCTGTTTTAGAATAGCATGCAGTTGGAATGCGTCGGGTGTAGTCAATAGTGCAGGTAACTCTAATGGGGAAGGTTGGTTGTCGTTTGAACTCTTATTGTCTATGTCAATCGTATGACCAACTGTACCTAATACAGCGGCTTTTAAACCGTATGCTTTCAAAATTCCATAGCACAAATGTGCTGTGGAAGTCTTACCATTCGTTCCAGTTATACCTATTAACTTTAGGCTTTTCGCTGGATTGCTATACCAATTGGCTGCACAAAGAGCTTGTGCTATGCGACCGTTAGGAGTGACTACATTTGTCACATCATTTGGTAGGTACTGTATGTTTTTCTCAGATATAATTACTCTCGCACCGTTTCTTATTGCACCCTCAATAAAACTATGTCCATCAACATTCAAACCTTGGTAACAGATGAACGCAAATCCATGTTCAATTTTGCGGTGATCACTGACAACTCCGACAATTTCTGGATTACGATTCCCTGTGACCTCTCTAACTTCTATTCCTTCAAGAAGTTTATTGAGTTTCATAAGTCCTCTCCATTTCTCACCAGAGTGTCATCAGAGAGTGGTGCAGACTTCCGTATCGAATTCTCTTTATCCGTCTTATTCGTCTTTTCAGTTACATTATTTATGTTTCTGTTAGTCCTTTTTCTTGGACCGGTTTCAAGAAAACCTGTCCTTTCAATATATTTTAGTGATTGCATTGCAATCCGCTTAAATACAGGTCCTGCAATTTGTCCACTAAATCTCGCTCCAGTAGGTTCGTCAAGCGTAACAATAATTGCAATCTTAGGATTATCAGCGGGAAGAAATCCCATAAAAGACATTACCTCTTTACCAGCACGATATCCCTTACCTTTTTCTGCTTTCTGCGCAGTACCAGTTTTTCCTGCTACACGAACTCCTTCTATTCTTGCCCTCTTGCCACTACCTTCTTCAACCACACCAACAAGAATCTCTGTCATTGTTCTGGCAATTTCTGGACGCAATACTCTTCGTACATTTGCGGGTTTGTTCTTTTGTACTATATTACCGTGTGCATCGCGAATTTCCTTTGTGATATACGGACGCCGCAATATTCCACCGTTCGCAATGACTGCTAATGCATTCACCATCTGTAATGGCGTAACAGAGATACCTTGACCGAAAGGAACAGCTGCAAGTGAGTTTGTATCCCAATTCTTCAACGCATAGAGGTTACCCAGCTTTTCATAGGGTAGATCAACACCAGTCTTTTTTCCAAATCCAAACTGGTAAACATAATTCTGAAACGAGTCTATACCTAATTTCTGAACAATTTTTATCATGCCAATATTGCTTGATTTCTGGACGACTTCCGATAAGGACAGCCATCCTTTTTCTGATACATCCCTTATGGTACGACTGTTTGCCAGACGAAAACTACCATATTCACAGAATACAGCAGATTCTGGAGTCAAAACGTTTTCGTTAAGCACCGCTGAGGACGCAACAATCTTAAATATGGATCCCGGTTCAAATACATACCAAATACCCAAATTGCGTTTCGCTTCTTCACTGGCATTCGTCTGGTCATTTATGTCATAAGTTGGATAACTTGCCATCGCTAATATTTCAGAAGTTTCTACAGCCAATACAATAGCTGTCCCTTTTGATGCATTCCATTCTTCACAACCTTTCTCAAGTTCCTTTTCAGTAATCCGCTGAATGTATCCATCAAGCGTAAGTACTACATTACAACCAGTATTATTAAGAGCATTTGTGGTAGATTGTGTACGTGTAGAAACAGGGGTTAATGCAGAAGCGTGCTCTATAAACGAAGGATGAAGATTTTCAAGATACTGGTCATACAAGAGCTCAACACCTTCTCCCTTCTTCTCATCATTAAGATAACCAATAACTTGTGAAGCCAATGTCTTTTTTGGGTACACTCGTCTGGGTTCAACTGAAATCTTCAGTCCGCGATGATTACTGGTAATGTTTCGAATTGCATCATACTTTTCATAGTCAACATCCTTTTTGAGCCACACAAATTCTACGTACTTTTCGTTCTGCTTACGTTTCAACTTTTCAAGCAACACAGTTTTAGTTTCTTCCAAAATTGGCGCTAATTCTGTTGCAACACTATACGCATTAGATTTAAGATTAAAGGTCTTTGGATCTACCGATACTGAAAGTGTATCTTGGCTGATACCTAACACACTTTGATGACGGTCAAGTATTTTGCCTCGTTTGACGTCCTGTTTACCACGAATTCGCCAATCCTTTCGTGACAAAAACTCATCACTTAAGCCAGAATATTGAATCGTAAATAGTTTTCCTATTAACACAAGAAAACCTATCTGTAATACAATAAGCGTGAATACAAGCCGTCGTATTGAGAGGTGTGTGTTGTTTTTCATTTATCTTTCTACTTTCTAAAAACTATGTCAACATGCTGATGAACCTTCAATAGTAATAAGAAACATGAGACAGGTTTCTAAATATTTCATAACATCTTCTTCTAAATTCAATATAAACTACCTACCTAAGAGTTCTATCGGTTTTCCAGTGGGTTCAACCAAACCCAATTCTTCAGTTAACTCACGGACTCTTTCAACATCAACTAACGCGTTTTCTTCTAATTCCAAACCTTGAATCTCATACTGAATTTTGCTTCTTTGTTCATCAAAAATAGGTCTTTGTTGTAATACAACCTGTTTAGCATACGATGAAAACCAGATACTCGCTACAAAAACAAATAATGATAATCCAAGTACGATATAGACAAATAACATCGCTACTTTTGGTTCAGATTGCTGTTGTTCTACAAACAGTTGAGTATAATTCCCCGAAGTACGCATTATATAAACTTATACGTAGGTTTTAATAATTTGATACAAAGTTTTTACTCACAAATTTGTCTTATAATCGGGTTGCGACACGTAATTTTGCACTACGTGCACGCGGGTTAGTACCAATCTCATTTTCTGATGGCAAAACCGGACGTTTTGTAACAATTTTCAAACGCTTCTTATGCTCACATATACAGATAGGTGTCTTCGGAGGACAAATACAACTTTTCGCACACTTTTGAAAATGATGCTTCACTATTCTATCCTCAAGCGAGTGAAAACTAATTACAATAAGAACTCCACCCGGTTTCAATACATTGACTGCACCCTCTAAACCACAAGATAGATTCTCAAGTTCCTTGTTCACCGAAATACGTAATGCTTGAAAAACTCGCGTTGCTGGATGAATGTTTCTACTCTTTTTTAGGCTTGATCGGATTGATCTTGACTTCGGCTTGTAATAAGAATATACATCTTCTACGATACCTGCAAGTTGGATAGTTGTTTTTACCGGTATTTTCTCACGTACAAAGACAATATTTTCTGCAATTTGCTTGGCATATCGTTCTTCACCGTACTCTTTGAATATATCTGATAGTTTTTCAACAGGACTGTCGTTGATTATATCTGCAGCAGAAGTTGACATCTCAACATCCATTCGCATATCTAAAGGTCCTACTCGTTGAAAACTGAAGCCTCTATCAGCAGAATCAAGATGTAATGAAGACACTCCCAGATCCAACAATACACCATCTACTTCGCTAATCCCAAAGTCTAATAATAAGTTATGAATTTGGGCAAAGTTGCCTTTTACCAGACTGAACCGTTCCTTGTATAATTGCAACCTTTTTTTAGTGATTTCAAGCGCATGCACATCAAGATCAATACCAATCAACCTACCATTCGGAGATGAATGTTCTAATATACACTGACTGTGTCCACCTAAACCAATGGTGGCATCTACATAAACGCCCTCCGATTTTGGTTTGAGAAAATCAATCACCTCATCTCGTAAAACTGGAATGTGTGATTCCGACATATTCTAACCTCACCATTTAACTATCATATAGCAATATTTATGCCAATATGTTGTTGTAGTCATATTCCTTTTGAATTGTACAAAACAATGGGAAACACACAGCATTTTTTATTGTATTTTATTAGTGACATTGTTATAATGTTTAATGCAAACTATCGTCAGAATTCAACAAGAACTATCGCATAAATCAAACGGTTTTTCAGTTAAATAATACACAATCATTGTCAGAATATAAGTTTATTGCTACATGCGTAAAACACGATGAGAATTGCAATCATGGGAGGCACCTTCAATCCTATACATTACGCACATTTGTTGAGTGCTGAACAAGTGCGTGAAGGATTAGAATTCAGCAAAATTATCTTTGTTCCCGCAGCTCGACCACCACACAAATTAAACCCAGAAATCATTGCTGCGGAGCATCGATATCAAATGGTCTTGCTAGCTACTGAAGACAACCCCTGTTTTGAAGTGTCACGAATTGAACTGGATCGTAAAGGCCCCTCATATACTATCCAAACAATTAAAGTATTACGCAGAATATATGGCGAAACAACCGATTTGGCATGGATCATCGGAGCAGATTCACTAATTGAATACAAAATATGGAAAGACTTTGATGAAGTACTTGAACAGTGCACTTTGATTGCAACAACACGACCAAATTACAACTTACAACAAGTTCCATTAGAAATATTAAATCGGGTTAAGACCTTTCAAATCACTGGGTTTGATATGTCTGCAACTGCAATTCGACAACGTATCCGAAACAATATATCTATCCGTTACCTTGTCCCAGAAACAGTAGCAGATTATATAAACCAACATCAATTATATAGGCCTGTCGGTCTTAGCAAAGAAAACACACATCAGAATATTAGATAAAATAAAGCATACGCTTACACATCATAATTACTTGAAAGGATTTTACGATGAAACTCAAATGTAGTTTATGTGGAACACCTTATGAATTTGTCTATAAAAAAGAAAAAACTTTGCCAGAACACTTTCCATTTTGTAGTAACAGATGCAAGTCAATAGATTTAGGAAAATGGCTAAACGAAGAATACATAATCAGTACACCACTACCTGAGGTAGAAGAATTAACTGATATTCAAAGACAAGTTCTTGATGTATTAAAGGAAAAATCTGAAAAAAGTTGCTAAATGATGAAACAATTAAAGGATATGACGAAAAATAAACCATTACCTGTAAACGGAAAAATACAATCATCGTTTCCTACAATAATTGAACTCAGGAAACAACCAAAGTCAATCGCTATACAGAATTATCTAATTGAAAAACTTGATCCTGAACGTTACGATCATGTCTTATCTGTTCAAGAGACGGCAGTGACGTTAGCTAAGCTACATAATGCTGATGTTCAAAAAGTCAGTGTCGCAGCACTCCTACATGACGTTGTAAAATGGATGACTGACGATCAGTTGTATGCCGCTGTATCACGATACAATATAGAACTTGACCCAATTGAACAGAATATGCCTGCATTATTACACGCAATTGTAGGAGTGAAGTATGCAATCGACTTGTTCCAAGTTACCGATTTAGATATTCTTGAAGCAATAAGATGTCACACAACAGGTAACGCATCAATGGGTATTACTGCAAAACTTATTTATGTCGCAGACTTTACCGAACCTACACGAGATTACATTGAAGCTGCCCAGGTGAGAAAACTTGCTGAAAAACATTTGAACCAAGCAGTTCATTATGTGGCACTAAGCAAAATCAAATTTTTGCTACAAAAGGGTTATATAATACATCCAAATACTATCCATACATACAACAGTACACTGGAAGAGAAAAATATTTCTTTTTGACTATCATGGATTACCAAAAAGTTTTGACATACTTAGAACCGTTTTTTTAATGTAAACACTCACTGAAATAAGAGCTTAAAGAATTTATAGTAAAGCATAAAATTACTTAGACTAGGACTTACGCACCAAATGGTAGGCGTGTTTTGTAAGCGCGCTGGAAACATAAATAATGTTGAAATTTACATTATTTTCACACAATTCTTGATTAAATCATGAAAACTGCATAAATCCTGTTAGACATTTCTTTAGTACAACCTGTTTGGTTGTGCAGAAACCGAACACAACAGAACAAGCTGTGATACAACACACGCAGTCTGTTAGGCTTGCTAAACGCATTGATCAATGTGTTAATGTAATTCTATAATTTACTATATATTGATTAGGAGAAGAAAATATGATGGAAAATAATAATACATTAGAAATTGTAAAAGCAGCCGCATCCGCTGCAGTAAGTCGCCGCGCACAAAATCCCGTAATTCTTGATCTACGCAAATTGGATTGTTTTACCGACTACTTCGCCATTTTTAGTGGGATATCTGATGTACAAGTTGAAGGAATATCCGAAGCTATCTTAGAAGAACTTCAGGAAAACTGGAAGCAAACACCTTGGCACCGAGAGGGAACAAATAAAGCTGATTGGATTCTATTAGATTATATAGATTTTGTTGTGCACATATTCTTAGATGAAACCCGTTCATATTATAATCTTGAACGTCTGTGGGCAGAAGCTCCAAACATCCAAATCCCTGAAATGGATACAATTCCAACAATAGACGAACCACAAGTTTATGATGAAGATGAAATTGTCTTAGGTCTTGTTTCAGCTGAAGAGGGGGGACAGTCATAAGAGGTTTGAAGACAAGTTCTCAAAAATCAAATCATAATTTGCAGATAGACTCAAAAAACTAATCAATATTACTTAAGAGAACTGTTACATTATCAGTACCTCCATAAGCAAGCGCTCTACTAATCAGGTTTTCACTCGCCGCCTCAAGGGATGGTGCTGTAGATATTATATTACGTGTTTCTGTGTCATTCGTAATAAGGTCATGCAAACCATCTGTACAAGCTAACACAATATCTCCAGGTGCAAGAGGAAATACATCTGACGCAAGCTTCACTTCAGGGGTTAATCCAATGGCTTGCGTTATGATATTACGTCTCGCATGAACACGACCTTCTTCAGGAGTAATTTCACCCTTCTCTATCATCCTTTGTACTAATGAATCGTCTGTGGTTATTTGAATGAGAATATCATTATGGAGGACATACAACCGACTATCGCCAACATGCACATAAGCCAAATAACTCGGTGTAACAAAACCTGCAGTCAAAGTCGTACCCATTCTTTGGTACTTCAACGATTCCTTACCCATAGCATATACACGTTCATTGGCTTCGGTAGCAAGTCTTTCCAAAATATTAAGACTATTTATAGGTCCCAAATCACTTACAGGATTAGCTGCTTCCGCCGTCCACTCCTCAAATATTTGAAGCGCAAGTTTACTCGCAATATCACCACGAGCATGACCACTCATACCATCAGCGATCGCAAACAAACGCTTCGATTCGTCAAAAAAATAGTAATCTTCGTTTCTTTCACGAAGATTACCTATATCTGTTTTAGCTATAAAATTCATCTGTTTATACCCTTCCCCTGAAACATTCAAATATTATAACGAAAACTATTTCAGTTTGTTTCATTTTGAACATAAAGTTATTAAGTTATTAAATAGAAAAATCAATTTATTTATTATGACTAATTATGGCTAATTATGCTGATTGGCTTGAACGGTACACTAATCCTGTTCTTATAGTCATTATAGTACCAATTTTAAATAATATTTTCCCATTACGAAATCCAACTTTTATTGTTGGTTGGAGGAATCTATCTTCAGTAGGAGCGACCCGCGGAATACCTTCTACTAAATTTGACCTAATTTGTAGGTGCAGGTCTCCAGGGAATGCCAACATCCATTCATATCTGACGAATACTCTATCGCATTCATATCGTTGATTTGTACCTACAAACTTTAGAATTTGTAATGTCTAAAATATATGAGACATTAGAAAATCGTAATGACGACTCAAAAAAACTTGACAAACACAAAAATACATGTTAAAATAAATATAACATATAAAATA
This sequence comes from Candidatus Poribacteria bacterium, assembly GCA_963663765.2. Taxonomy (GTDB): domain Bacteria; phylum Poribacteria; class WGA-4E; order WGA-4E; family WGA-3G; genus MSPOR6. The sequence goes on from CAXXUA010000013.1 coordinate 271,750, forward strand.
TATTGAAAATTCATACAGATAAAAACATAAATATAAAAGTTTCCAAAAACTGAAAATATTTTTTCAAAATAAAGAAATATCACAATGAACATACACGTAGACAGACATAAGAGCAATTTATAAATGTTTCCAAGAAAAAGAAAAATGTTTTCATTTGAAAACATTTTGCAAGGATGGACGAAAAAACTGTATTATTTTATTCTTTGAAAGGCAGAGGTAAAGCGCAGTCGTATGTCTTTTGTAATATGATCACAGTAAAAGATATCTTTTGTAACTCAAACAAAATAAAGATTAAATAAATATTTCTGTTATCCAATAGAGAAAAACGTCCGTAGGGACGGGATTTCCTTGTCCGAATACTACTTTACTATAAAGGAACTTTTGATGTCAGATTCTACCAATATTCCTGATTTTCATAAACAGTCCCTCGTGATTGATTCACATAACGATTCCATCGTCGCACACATCCGCCGACGAAACATCAGTCTTGCAGACGAATACAAAAAGAACCCTAATCAACACAGCGGCACAATTGCTTATCTACGTGGACGAGTACCCTCAGAAGAAGATTCTATCGGCATTCAGCTCAATATACCAAAAATGCGTGAGGGAGGAATTGACGCTGCGTTCTTTGCTGTAGATGTAACACGCGCATGGAAAAATCATCTCTCCTATGCATTAGACGCTTTCGGGTGGTTCAGTACAGAGGTAGAAATCAACACCTCCGAAATTTCCATCATTCGCAATGCTGTAGACATTCAGAATGCTAAGGCTGATGGAAAAATCGCTGCTATACTCGCAATTGAAAACAGCGAAGCTGTGGAACGAAGTCTAAATATACTGAAGTCCCTTTATCTGCTCGGTGTGCGGTCTATCGGATTAACGCACAACCCAAACACATGGGCAGCATCGGGCAATGATGAAGGAGAAACCGGAGGAGGATTGACAAAATTCGGTGTTCAGTTGGTGAAAGAAATGAATAGAATTGGAATGCTTGTAGATGTATCGCACATCAGTGAACGCGGGTTTTGGGATGTTTTAGATGTTTCTGATGCACCCGTCATCGCCTCACATAGCAACTGCAAAACATTGTGCAACCATTCGCGTAATCTCACTAACGAACAACTTAAGGCAATTGCTGCCAACGACGGTGTGGTAGGCATCACCTTTGTACCAGGTTTCATCACGGTAGACGGTTGGAAAAAAACACCTACTTTCGCACAACTACTGAATCACATTGATTACGCAGTAGATATAGCAGGTATTGACCATGTAGGAATAGGTTCAGATTTTGACGGTGGCGGTGATTTACTCAAAGACGCAACTGAATACCCAAGAATCACTGATGGCTTAAAAGATCGGGGTTATTCAGATACAGCAACACAGAAAATTTTGGGAAGAAATATACTGCGTGTCTTTGAATCCGCATGTGGTTAAACTATGAACCAGAGATCAAAGAAAACTTCAACCCCCACATAAAATAAGAAAGCTTAGCAGAATTTATCTAAGGAAAATTCCTATGAAATCAACATTTTCTACTCTGGTTATACTGTTTTTCTCATTCTTCTGTTTCACATATTACCCACTACCTGCATCTGCACAAGATTACACCAAATGGGAACTACCTCAAAATGCAAAGGTACGACTTGGAAAGGGAATGTTAATCGGAAATATCGCGTTTTCTCCTGATAGTTCACAGATAGCCGTCTGTTCAACCATCGGTGTTTGGATTTACGACGCAGTTAATGAAAAAGAACAACATCTCTTTAGAAAACATGCAGATAAATGGGTACGGTGTGTTGCATATTCACCTGATGGATCTACCATTGCAGTCGGTGATGGGGGGAGAGATAACAAAAACTTATACTTGATTGATGCCACAACTGAAGAATTAATCACCAGACTAAAACATGATTATGGAAGCGTTTTTTCTGTTGCTTTTTCTCTCAATGGAAATACCCTCGTCAGCGGAGGAAATAACTACATACGTATCTGGAATCTCAATACAATGGAAGAAATTGCTAATAATGTACATCCTAGGGGTAAGGTCGATTCCATAGCCTTTTCTCCTAAGGGGAATACAATTGCAAGTGCTGACGATCAAAATGTATTCTTGTGGGATGCTACCTCTGGTGAGCAAAAAGCTACGTTCAGTGGTCATATTGCTCACGGACCAGGACAAATCTATTCTGTCGCGTTTTCTCCTGATGGGAAAACTGTCGCAAGTGCTGGTAAAGATAAAACCGTAATATTATGGGATGTGGAAACTGAATCTATTCACCGAGTCCTTACTGGACATCGTGATGAAGTACTTTCTGTAGCATTTTCTCCTGATGGACAGATCATCGTTAGCGGATGTAAGAACAGTATAATAAGACTGTGGAACGCATCCACAGGTAGAGTCAAAGCTGCTCTCTCTGGACATAAAGGTGCAGTAAAATCAGTTGTGTTTTCACCTGATGGAAATTCTATAGCAAGTGCAAGCGAAGAGGATGGAACGGTAAAACTGTGGGATGTAAAAACAAGAAAAGTTAAACACACTTTTGATGGTCATTTGAGTTCTGTTCATGACATCGGTTATTCACCTGACGGCAAAATTATCGCTACTGACCATGATGAAAAACATTTATGTTTGTGGGATGCACAAACCGGACATCTCATTTCCAAACTTCTTAGTAATGAAAGCGATTCACTTGCATTTTCACCTGAAGGAAAAACTATCGTTGTGGGAAGAATCGATGGGTTAGGACTATGGAATGTAGACACCAAAACGTATAAGCCAGTGCGCATCTCAAAAAAAGGAGTAGTATATTCAATTGCATATTCTCCAAATGGTAAAACTGTCGTCAGCGGAAGCGGAAATGAGTTGAATTTGTGGGATTTGACGACAAAAACACACATATCCACCCTTTCCGGGCATACCGATACAGTTCGTTCTGTCGTCTTCTCCCCCAGTGGAAACATAATTGCATCGGCAAGCGAAGACAAAACCTTACGTTTATGGAACGTAACCACTCAAGCTGAAAAAGGAATTCTAAATGGACACACTGAGAGAGTTCAAGCTGTTGCATTTTCTCCTGATGGTAAAAGACTTGTGAGTGGCGATATGGAAGGCGAAGTACGTTTATGGGATGCGACAACAGGAGAAGCAATCTCTCTGCTTGCTAAACATGATTCGTTTGTACATTCAATCGCGTTTTCTCCTGATGGAAAAACCATACTTGGTGGAGGTGGGAATAGTTTTACAACAGTTTTGTGGGATGCAAAATCAGGTGAAATATTAGCAACCTTTGAAAAACATAACAGCACTGTCTACCATGCAATATTCTCTCCTGATGGTAAGACTATAGCCAGCACAGGACGGGATGGCGTAGTCCTGCTATGGGACAGTCCCACTGAATAAGATGTCAATTTACATCAAAACAATTGCTATCAGTCAATCATTTGACAAATTGTATCCCATACCTCATCAACAGAAATCTTTTTCATACAAATGTTATCTTTACATTTATCTGTAAACTGTTTACAAGGACTACACGGCACATCATGACGAATAACATGATGCTTCTCACCAATAGGTTGGAATTTTACATGATTACCAGGACCAAATAAGGCTAAAGTAGGGGTATTCACTGCAGTTGCAATATGCATAGGACCAGTATCATTGGAAAGAAACAAATCACACTTTTCTATACAAGCAGCTAACTGCCGAAGATGGAGTACACCTGCAAAAGAATAGGATGGGTGTTGCATCAGACTGGAAACGCTTCGAACAAGTTCCACCTCTTTCGGTCCACCAAATAGAATAACCTGAGCGTTGAATTCTTCCACAAGTCTATCACCAATAGCAGCAAAACGATCTGGCATCCATTCACGTAACTTCCAGCCTGCACCTGGGAATAGACCTATCTTTAAAGGAATCTCTGAAATACCTGCTTCTTCAAAGGTAAAACACGCATCTGCGCGCTCAGTGTTTGATAGAAATATTTCTAATTGACGATCTTCGGCAGGAATACCAGCAGCACGCAATAGATCAAAATAGTGTTCCGTGGCATGTTTATTCCCCTGAACAGGAACACGAATGGTACATAACATACCCTTTCCGACACGTTCTGAGGCACCGCTGAAATACATTAGGAGTTCTGTCCGAAACCTACGTTGAAAATCAAATGAAACTGCAAATTCACGTTGACGCAAAATACGAACAATCCGAAGCATCTCTTTTGTATCCTTGTCTTTGGCTGTCCGATTAAATTGAATGATCTCATTAAGGTGAGGGTTATTTCTAAGAACATCTGCTGATTGTTTAGCAACAAGCATCGCTAAATAAGCCTTGGGGTAGTGGGTACGGATTGCACGAATAGCAGGGGTTGTCAACACAATATCTCCAAGAGAACTTAGCCGAATCAGTAATATCTTTTCCATAGTTCTGAGTCCATTTTTGTTGGTGCAAAAACTTTCACAACATCTGAAAACGCAAAATAATGAAGAAACTTATACATGCGACTAAAAAATATTATCCTTCTAAGAAATCTTCTGCAACATCAATGATAAATTATACTATTCATAAGAAAAACTGACAACCTGTTTCTCAATACCTTTCATCGTTGCATCAACAAGTGCTGTAATATCAAGTCCCGCTTCTGCTTTATCTAATTCTGAAACAGAAGCATGCGTAGCAGGATGCTTTGGAACAAAAAGAGAACAACAATCTTGATGTGGTTGTGTGGATATTTCAAATGTACCAATCTCCTCTGCTTTAGCAATGATTTCAACCTTATCAAAACCAATAAGCGGACGGAGAATCGGCATTTCAGCAATTGCTTCAATAGACCGAAGGTTAGTAAGGGTCTGTGAAGCAACTTGCGCAAGGCTTTCACCCGTAACGAGTGCTTCCGCATCAACACGCGAAGCAACATGTTGTGCAATCCGAGTCATCATTCTACGATATAGCAAAACCCTAAACGGTGTTGGTGTTTCTGTTACAATAATTTGTTGAAGGTCAGCAAACGGAACTAAATAAACTTCGCTTCTATAATTTGACTCTGACAAGATACGAGCCAACTCAATTACCTTTTCTAAAGATGCTTTATCCGTATACGGATAACTATAGAAGTGGATAAAAACCGCCTTAGCACCCCGCTTAATCATTTGCCAAGCAGCAACAGGAGAATCAATACCACCAGACAACATCACAAGTATTTTACCACTAACACCAACGGGTAGACCACCTATCCCTCGCTGTTTATTTGTATAGATATAAGCATCTTTATGGGATATATTAACCCAAAATCGCAGATCAGGATTGTACATATCCGCTTGTGTACCTGTCTTTTTTATCAAGTACCCTCCTACTTCACTACTAATCTCAGGAGAAGTCAATGGGAATGCCTTATCGGTCCGTTTCGTTTCTACTTTGAGTGTCTCAAATGTCTTACCTTCTGTCAACTGAAGAGCGGTTTCTTTTATAGCTGTGATGTCCTTTTCTGTCCGATAAACAAGTTCAAAATGAGCGATACCCATGACACGTCGAAGACGGTTCTCAATTTCTTTATTATCAGTTTCATCATTTAGATAGACAACAATTCTATCGTGTAATCTTTTTACTTCTACAAAGTCAGTATCCCGTAAGGAGAGTTTTATATTCCGCGCAAGTTTCTTTTCAAAATACAACCTATTTTTGCCTTTTAGTGCAACTTCAGCATAATGAATGACATAGTACTTATCAGTAGATTTCATTTTATACCCATTCATGTTGGATCACTATGTATATCTTCTTAGATTGCAATATTGATAATTGCAGATAATCTAAGAAATAACTGACTCTGTTAAACGAAAATGCAACTTCGCAACATCACTCAAGGCTTCAATTCCATGTAATCTCACAAACGCTTTTCCTGCATCAACAACTTGGTATGATCCCCTGGGCAATGATATTTTATATTGCTGCGACAACGCTTCAATACCTTTCAGGAATGCATCACGCGCAATAACGGACGCTGCAGCGACTGCAATGTCCCTTTCTGCTTTAGGTATCTCTAATATCTCTATAACTGAATTATCTTGGTTATTTTCTTTCTCTATATATTTCTGTAGCTGCGTTTCAATTATACCGTTACTTGCAAACTGATCGATCAAAGCATGGTTTACATCGTTCACATTAGTAAGTGTCTGAATTACCTCAATATGAAGATTCGCAAGCATCGTATTGAGATTATCTCCATTTTCTCGCAAGCACTTGTAGCGTGGATTATATTCGTTTGGCATCACTTGAGCAACAGCGATATGTTCACAATGATGGTTCCACATCCAATCTGCCAGTTTTCTGATACGTGGATTTGAGACCTTTTTGCCATCAGTTATTCCTTGTGTCAAAAGTTCATCACGAATTTCACAATCAACATATACCCCCGCAACAACCAAGGGTCCAAAATAGTCTCCTTTACCTGCTTCATCTGTTCCTATCCATCTGTTCCAATTGTGTATTTCATCCATATTTATGTTACAACTTATTTCCAGATTTACAAAGCGCTGCGAACTGTGTTACCTGACGACCTACCGCTTTAACACGTGCTGCCAATTCAGAATCATGTAGGTTACCATCTTCATCAAACGCTTCAGACGCACAAGCAATAGATGCCTCTGTCGGAATAACCCATGCACGCAATGTAGTTCCAACCGTCCTCAGCATTGACAATGCATTACCAGCACCTAATCTGCCACCAGAAACACCTATTAAACCAACAACCTTATTCTCAAATTCATCATACCACATCAAATCTAATGCATTCTTTAATACACCGCTAAAACTTCCATGATACTCAGGTGTACCAAGCAAGATGCCCTGTGCACATTTGACCTTTTCACGAAGTTTGATAACATCGTCAGGATATTGTGACACATCTGTAACTGATCCATAAAATATAAGCTGATATTGACTCAGATCTATCAATTCTACTTCAGCACCAAGTTCTTTCGCACCAGCAAGAGCAATGGACAATGCTGCGTGGGTAGTACTCCCTTTCCGCAGACTCCCACACAGACCAATAACATTGATCTGTTCAACATCGGAATTCAGTTCATTGTGCTTATATTTACTCATGATATTACTGCAATGTATGCCATAAAATTATTTGCAGATACCTCAATGCTGATATATTCTCTCTGATATTGTACCTATTATATACGAAACAAGGATAAAAAACAAGGATGTGAATTGGATTGAAAACTGATTACTTGACAATTGCTTAATTGTGCGTTAGAATTGCAGTCGTAAACACATTACATAATGACATTTTTGGATAATCTAAAATAAGAGGATAATGATGAAGACACGAATAGAAAAAGACAGTTTGGGGGATGTAGAAGTTCCAGAAGAAGCATATTGGGGTGCACAGACACAACGCGCATACCAAAATTTTGATATCGGTGATGAATATTTTCCAACGACATTCCTCCGTTCTCTTGCAATTATCAAGCATGCAGCTGCAACTGTTAATGCTGAACTTGGTGGGATTACATCTGAAATAGCGGACCTTATATGTCGTGCTGCAGATGATATAGCAAATGGGAGTCTTGCAGATCAATTTCCGCTACGGATTTGGCAAACTGGCAGTGGTACTCAGACACACATGAATATCAATGAGGTGATAGCAAACCGAGCTAATGAACTTGCTGGGAAAGGTCTCGGTGTGAAATCTCCTGTACATCCCAATGACCATGTGAATCGTTCACAATCTACAAACGATGTTTTTCCTACTGCTATACATTTTGCGGTTGTGACGCAAATTGTTGAGCGTTTATTGCCTGCTACCGTTGACTTGCAAACAACTTTTGAGGAAAAAACTGAAGAATTCTCCGGGATTGTCAAGACTGGGAGAACACATCTGATGGATGCGACTCCGTTGACATTAGGTCAGGTCTTCAGTGGGTATGCACAGCAGTTAGCACATGCACAACAAGCAATTAGTGACACACTTACACATTTATATGAATTACCTATAGGTGGGACCGCAGTGGGTACAGGATTAAATACACACTCAGATTATGCCGAAACTGTTGCTTCAGTAATTGCTGACCGGACTGGACTTCCTTTTGTTACTGCACCAAACAAGTTTGAAGCGATGGGAAGTAGAGATGCTTTAGTATCAGCAAGTGGTGCGTTGAAACGATTAGCGTGTGCATTGTATAAGATAGCAAACGACATTCGTTGGTTAGGGAGTGGTCCGCGTTGCGGAATCGGGGAATTGATTCTCCCAGAGAATGAACCTGGAAGTTCTATTATGCCCGGAAAAGTTAACCCGACGCAGTGTGAGGCTATGACAATGGTGTGTGCTCAAGTTATTGGAAATGATACAACAATTTCATTAGCTGGCAGCGCGGGTAATTTTGAACTGAACGTATTTATGCCTGTAATTGCTTTCAACAGTCTTCAGTCAATTCGGATATTAGCCGATGCGTGTGACGCATTTAGACAACACTGTATTGTCGGTATTCAAGCAAATAAAGCAGTCATTGATGGGTATCTAAACGCATCTTTGATGTTAGTAACTGCGTTGACACCCAAGATAGGATATGATGCAGCTGCCAAACTTGCACAAAAAGCACATCATGATGGGTCAACTCTCAAGGAAGTGGCAATAGAGGAAGGTGTGTTGACTGATGAAGAATTCGATGCACTTGTTGTCCCTGGTGATATGGTTGCACCGAATTTATAGTGATTAAGACCATTTCTAATTAATTTGTCTCATTTAGGAATTCTACATTTATTACTGTTGGAGGACCTCACTTCGGTAGGAACAACCTACCGGTCGCGACCGGTTAGTCGCCCCTACAAGAACCCACGACAATAGAATCTTATTTTTTAGAATTGGTATTACATGAGAGTATCTTGACTGAACCAAGATTTGCTGATAGTCAATGTCCTTTTCATATATGGCTTGATCCATAAAATCTTGATTCAGATCTCACAATGTCTAACTCAACGTCTCTTCTATTTCATCAGTGGGTTCTGGAAGTTCTTCTGGTTCAGGATTCGGGATTGCATTGCTTGTAACCTCAAGTTCCCTCCATTCAGAGAAACCCGTTCCAGCAGGGATAAGTCGTCCAAGAATTACATTTTCCTTCAAACCTCTGAGTAGATCTGTTTGTCCTTCTACTGCTGCATCAGATAGTACTTTACGTGTTTCCTGGAAGCTGGCTGCTGAAATGAAACTCTCTGTACTGAGCGATGCTTTGCTAATGCTTTGTAACACTGGTTTTCCTGTTGCCGGTTCACCCCCATCTTGTTCAATGCGTCTATTCTCTGCATGGAATCTGTGTCGTGGAACTTCATCATTAGCGAAGAATTCAGTATCACCTACAGACAGTATTTTTATCTTTTGCAACATCTGTCGCACTATTACTTCTACGTGTTTGTCGTTGATGGTATTGTTTCCGGGATAAACTGTTTGTACTTCATCAACGAGATAAGCCCAGACTGCTTCTTCACCCTCAATTGAATGTCCGTTGATGGTAGTTCTTCCGATTTCAAGGATATCGTGTGGGTTCAGGAAACCATCAGTAAGGGGTTGTCCAGCTTCAATCCAGTCTCCATCGTCTACACGCCTTTTTTCATCAGTAATAGAATAGAGTCTGCTTTTTGTTGCCCCATCAACAATTCTGTATTGTGGCACACCTGCTTTTTGACCTGTGAGTTGGACATTCCCATCAATCTCTGCGATTTCTGCAGCGTCTTGCCGTTTAGGAGGACGTGCTTCAAAGAGTCCTGTCACCCGTGGTATGCCTGCTACGATGTCAAGGTTAGTTGTTTTTTCGTGTAACTCTGCCAAAGCCTGCTGTGCCTTAACCTTTTCACCTTCTTTGAGTGTACCGGAATACCCGTTGGGAATCAAGTGAGATACTCTGGCACCGTTTGAGGTTACTATATCAATACGGAACCTTTCTTTTAGATCATCAACTTCAACGCCTGGATACTGTTCATAAGCAGTGGCATATTCCCAATCTTTAAGCGTTTGTCCAACAGTCAGAGTGCAGTTTGGATGAATTATATTGGTAACTTCATAAGTATTCTTTGATGTGGCTGCAGTTACTTTCTTATAGTCTGCATCACTTAGGAATTCATCAACTGTGAGTTCGGTTTCAGCATCATTAACCTTTGTTACCTTGAAGACGCGTTCTGTATCAAATCCTTTGTAAAGCCTCAATGCCCGTTTATACTCGGTTTCGTCTATACGTTCACCAACAGTAAGTTGACATTCGCTATGATGAACTGCCAGAATATGGTAATAAAGTTTGTATTCTGGCGGCGGCGTGTCAGTCTCACGATGTGTTTTTACCAATGCTTTGTATTCCGAGTCCATTAGTACTTCTTCAGAATCACTTTCTTCAGTTTCAGGTATATAGAGTTTTTCAAAGTCAAAACCTCTGTAGCTTCTTCGGAATTTGTTGGATTCAGATTGTGTGATTCGTTCATCAACAGCAACGGGGAAATCTGGATGATGTATTGCCACGACTTGATACAATCTTTCAACTTCAAACGCTTCCTCGTTTTTTGCGACATTTACATCAAATCCTGGGTATTGCTTCATTAAAGCCTTTTTCTCAGTATCGGTAAGGAGGATTCCAGGTTCTAACTTACAGTCCGTATTGTGTATTGCTGTAATCCGATGTTTAAGTGGGTCTACCGTAACACCACTAAATTTCTCACGTAAAGTTTCTAAGTTTGCACTTTCAATGAGTTCCCCAGGTTTCAGTGGACAGTCAGGATGCGTAACTTTTGTAACTCGAAACTGTGGGTTTGATAGTTTCTGCACTTCAAATGACTTATTTTCTTCCTGCGTGCGGCGGACTTCTGCAACAGTTAGTTCTTGTCCCTTTTCAATATCAACATCATCATAGACTTCTTTTACGGTATAAACAGGGTCACCAAATTCAATGTGGTATTGACTTTCTTCTTCAGGAGTTAATAGATCACCTATACTATGTGGAAAGTCGGGATCACTTACAGTTTCGATTTTATACTTCATTTGTGCTTTTTCTTTATTATTTTTCTTTTGCAAGTATTCACTTTCGGTAAGGATGTCTCCCTTATTAGTTTGATAAACCCATTCACCGTCAAAGGGACGGATTTTAGCACGCCATTCTTCTGCTTTGCTTTCAGTCAAAAGTCTACCTGGTCTTAACGAGGTCTTTGGTTTTGATACACTGATGACGGGATAACGGGCTTCATTACAACGGAATAGTGCGTATTTCTGAGAATACACATGGTATTCTTGTTCCGTAAGGTACTGACCCACTATCAATGAAGCATCTTTATCAGAAGCTGCTTCAATAACATCCGGACGGTTAATCTGTCTGACTTCGTAATAGACAGTTTCTACTTCAAAACCGGGATACCTTTCATTGTTTTCCTGCTTCTGTTTTTCTGTAAGGAGTTCTTCTGGTTGCAGTTTACATTCAGGATGTTGTACCGATCTGACCTTATATTTCGGTTGGTCTGGGTGTTCAGCGACTTGTTGTGCAATCCACAAACCACTTTCTTCACGAACGGTGCGGCCGGGTATATAGTCACGGAAGCGAACATTCCCCGATGCCTTTGCCAGAATTTTACGAGCAAGACGTTCACTCATATCTTCAACAACACCACCCGTGTGGAAAGTACGCATTGTCAACTGCGTGCCAGGTTCACCAATTGACTGTGCTGCAATAATTCCTATTGCTTCACCTACATTCACAAATTGCCCTGAAGTTAAATCTGAACCATAGCAGGTTGCACACGCACCTTTTTCTGCTTCACAAGTGAGAATGGACTTTACACGTACACTGGGTACATCTATATCTTCAATGTGTTGTGCCATCTGAGGTGTGATGATCGAATCAGTTTCTACTAATACTTCCTCTGTTTCAGGGTGAATTATTGGTTCGACCGCGACTCTACCACTAATCTTATGATTAATGGTTCCTGAGTCCGTAGTGAATTTTAGGATACCATGTGTGGTGCCACAGTCTTCTTCAGTAATCATCACGTCTTGTGCTACATCTACGAGTTTACGAGTTAAGTAACCAGAAGCAGCGGTTTTCATGGCGGTATCCACCAATCCCTTCCGAGAACCATAAGTAGATGTGAAGTAATCAAGAACATCTAAACCTTCACGATATGAAGATTGTATCGGTGAAGATAGAATTTCACCACTCTGTTTTGATTTCAATCCAACGATAGCACTGATTTGATTGAATGGGTTCTTGCGTGCGCGTGCACCACTGTCAGCCATTAGATGAACAGGACTAAATCCTTTTACTTCTTTTCCCTGTTCAACCAGTTGTGTTTCAGTTTCTGGCAACGCATCAAAAAGTGAATCCTGAATTTCAGAGACTGCATCATACCAGATCCGTATCTTTTCGTTCTCTAATTCTTCAAGCTCAAGATTTTCCTCTGTAGACAGGCGTTCAATTTCAGAACTTGCTTTATTAAGGATTTCCATTTTATTATCAGGAATCAGGTAATCCCGAATACCAGGAGAAATCCCACTACGTGTCGCATATTCAAAACACAGTGTCTGTAGACGATCTAACAGGGATACAGTTTCTGTAGTTCCCAGTTCATTAAAGCACCTTTTGACAAGTTCAGATAAACGTCTGCTACGTGCTTCTTCATTGAAGAACGGTATTTCAAGTCCAGTTGTTTCATCATTCCAAGTAAGTGATGAAGTTCCATTCGCTTTTGGAAGAACTTCATTGAAGATCACACGTCCGACAGTTGTCAATATAGGCTCGCGATGTCCTTTGAAATAGAGTATAACCGAATCGTGTAGTTTAAGAGTACCGCATCCATGAGCATGGGTAATCTCATCCACTGTTGCGTAGCGGCGCTTCGCCCATTCTTCCTTTTCTAATGATGAAAAGTTACCGTTAGATTTGGTTTCATCTGAGTTTTCTGAGTATGCTGCATTGAGTAATTCTGCGCGTTCAGTATGTTCTGGCAACGCTTTCGTTAAAAAACTTGCTCCCAAAATCATATCCAATTCTGGTACAGTAATGGGTTCTCCGTGTGAAGGTTTGAGGATATTTCCACTACTTAACAGTAACATCTTAGCTTCAGCGCGTGCCTCAATAGAGAGGGGGATGTGCACAGCCATCTGGTCACCATCAAAATCTGCATTGAAAGCTTTACAGACAAGTGGTGGAATTCGTATAGATTTACCTTCAACAAGTACCGGCATAAATGCTTGGATGCCGAGTCTATGAAGTGTTGGCGGACGATTGAGCAATACCGGATGGTCAGCGATAACCTCTTCTAATGCTTCCCAGACCGGTGAATCCGGTGTGACGTGTTCAGTCATGTATTTTCCACGTTTGATTGTCTGGACTTCACCTGCGGCTAATAATTTTTCTATTATAAATGGTTTGAAGAGTTCAACAGCCATCAATTTGGGAATTCCACATTGATGCAATTCAAGTTCGGGTCCCACGACAATAACACTTCTACCGGAATAGTCAACCCGTTTACCAAGTAGGTTTTGACGGAATCGCCCAACTTTCCCTCGCAAAATGTCAGATAAGGATTTTAGGGCGCGTTTACCCGGTCCAGTAACTTGTCGACCATGTCGACCATTATCCAAAAATGCGTCTACTGATTCCTGAAGCATCCGTTTTTCATTTCGGAGGATGACTTCAGGGGAACGTAGGTCTATTAGTTTTTGCAGACGATTGTTCCGGTTTATCACGCGTCGATATAGATCGTTTAGGTCGCTTGTAGCAAATCTTCCACCTTCTAAAGAGACTAAGGGGCGGAGATCCGGACTGATAACGGGTAGGACATCAAGTATCATCCACTCTGGTTGCATCTGTGTTTTATTGAAACCTGCTACCATTCTCAATTTCTTAGAGAGTTTCATTTTTTTCTGACGACTGGAGGTTGCTTCAAGTTCTTCAGTGAGTTTTTCAACATCTTCAGAAAGAGTAGTCTTTTGTAGGAGTTCCTTAATTGCATCAGCACCAGTTCCTGCTCGGAACGAATCTGGGTGATCGCGCAATTTCTCCTCCATTTCGGATTCAGTAAGTATATCTTTTTCAACCAATCCGCACTCCTCATTCATAACCTCAGTGACGATGAACGCTTCAAAATAGAGAATACGTTCTACGGCGCGTGAGGCAAGCTCAAGGAGGGTTCCTATTCGTGAAGGGATACCTTTAAAGAACCAAATGTGAGAGACAGGAGTAGCAAGTTTTATATAACCAAGCCGTTCACGTCGGACTTGTGATTTCGTAACCTCAACACCACATTGATCACAAATAAGTCCTTTGTGCTTAATTCGCTTGTATTTTCCACAACTACATTCAAAATCCTTTTGAGGTCCGAAAGTTGCTTCACAAAATAGACCTTGATGTTCAGGACGAAAACTTCTGTAGTTAATGGTTTCAGCTTTCTTGATTTCACCGCAATCGCAAGTACCTTTTTCCGAGCACGACCATGTGTCATCAGCTGGATTCCTCCGTTTGCAAGAGGTGCGTTTCGCCCAATCTCTTATCGTTTCAGGAGATGCAATGCTGATTGAAATACGATTAAATTGATTTTCTTTATCTGCCATTATAAATACTCCTTATAAGACATTTGAAAAACGGTTATCTGCTGTTGGATTCTGAAGACAATGACGAATAATGGTTTAGTATATAATCAAATTCATTGAAAATATTGAACTATTCAGAATCGTCGGTATTCCACGTCAATCTAAGAGGGGGTTCCTCTTCAATCGGTTCCAGGGTATCTATCGTATGTAAGAGCGGGAAGCCTGCGTCAAGTAATGATGAATGCTCAGAATCAGCACCGTCACGATCACCTTCTGAGAGTTCTACATTTAATCCCAGACTTTGCAGTTCTCTTACTAAGACATTGAAAGATTCTGGTGTCCCTGGTTTTAAGGGACTTTGTCCTTTCACAATTGATTCATAGATTTTTGTTCTACCTTTTACGTCGTCGGACTTTATCGTCAACATCTCCTGAAGGGTGTGTGCTGCACCATACGCTTCCAATGCCCATACCTCCATTTCCCCGAGACGCTGTCCGCCATGTTGTGCTTTTCCACCAAGAGGTTGTTGCGTCACTAAGGAATAGGGACCTGTTGAACGTGCATGCATCTTATCTGCCACAAGATGGTTTAACTTGAGGAAATATACATGACCGACAGTTACTTCCTGTCCGAACGGTTCACCAGTTCTACCATCAAAAAGGATGCTTTTACCAGTTTTCTTGACGTTATCGGGTAAAACGGTTTTTGCTAACATTTCAAACACTTCTTCTTCTGTCGCACCGTCGAATACTGGTGATGACACATATAATCCGAGTTGGTGACATGCTAATCCTAAGTGTATCTCAAGGATTTGACCAACGTTCATCCGAGAAGGTACACCAAGGGGATTTAAGACAATGTCTACGGGGGTACCATCAGGTAAATAGGGCATGTCTTCCTCTGGTAATATTTTTGCAACAACACCTTTATTCCCATAACGTCCAGCCATTTTGTCACCGATAGATATTGGACGACGACTTGCTACATAGACTTTTACAAGTTTTAATACTCCAGGCTTTAATTCTTCACCTGCTTCAAGTTTTTCCAAAGCCTCGTCTTTCTCCTCTGTATATGCATTGATTCTACCAGATGCGAGTTCATGAAGACTCTTGATGTATGATGTAGCGTTAGTATCAGTAATCTGCAATGTTTCAAGTTCATTTTGTGAAAGAACATCCAGGTATTCTCGCGTCAACACATCACCTGTTTGCAGCTGCCTAACTGATGCCGTGTTATCTTTTGCATCATCTTTATCATCAGTATCAAAAGTTGTTGGATACGCAAGTTCTTTGTTAGTTAAGGTTTCACGTAATTCTTCAACTAAACGTTCGGTGACCTGATCACACTGTTCTTTCCACGTTTGCTCAATTTGTTTGCGTAATGCTTCTTGCCGCCATGCAGTTTTCTCACTGTTTGGTGAAGTATGACGTGAGAAGACTTTAACATCAATAACAACACCTTCCACACCTGGTCGTGTGTATGCTGATGCGTCTTTTACCTCTTTGACTTTTTCACCGAAAATTGCACGAAGCAGTTTTTCTTCAGGACCATATTCACTTTCACCTTTTGGCGAAATTTTTCCAACGAGGATGCTACCAGTACCTACGACACTCCCAACACGAATGATCCCCTCATCGTCAAGTTGGGCAAGACTACGTGCAGACATGTTTGGAATATCCCGGGTAATTTCTTCATCACCCATCTTCGTTTGTCTGGCGGCAACTTCAAACTCTTCTATATGGATTGAGGTGAATGTGTCGTCTTTGATAAGGGATTCACTTATCAGGATTGAGTCTTCAAAATTATGTCCACCCCAAGGCATATATGCACAAAGGATATTTCTACCAAGTGCTAATTCACCACCTTCAGTAGCAGTACCATCCGCAATAACATCCCCAGCTTCCACAACATCACCGATATTCACACGGGGACGTTGATGTATACATGTACCACTATTGCTCCGTTTGAAGTTCTTAAGTTTATATACATCGTATCCCATTTCACTAAAGCCATGTTCACCCTCTTCCAAATGCAGTGCTTGACCAGTTCGGATAAGCACCTCTTCCGCATCAACACTGGAAACAACACCACCACGGTGTGCAACGACCATTGCATTTGCATCCCGCGCTGCCCGGTGTTCCATACCTGTACCGACCCAAGGCGCTTCTGGACAGATTAAGGGAACTGCTTGTCGTTGGTGGTTAGCACCCATAAGCGCGCGGTTTGCATCCTCATGTTCCAAAAAAGGAACAAGTGCAGCTGAGACACCGACAATCTGTTGTGGCGCTATTCCAATGTAGTCTATATCTTCGAGATCACACTCAATGATCTCCTCACCCTTTCTACTCCGAAGCGTGGATAATTTATTCCTGGGAGAAATAGCATCTGCAGGTGCGATGTGATATCTGTCTTCTGCATCTGCTGTTAGAAACTCAACATCTTTAGTTATTTTACCTTTGCGAACTGCACGATATGGAGTTTCTAAGAACCCATAAGGATTTACCCTTGCAAAAGTTGCTAATGAGACTATGAGACCAATAGACGGTCCTTCAGGCGTTTCCAATGGACAGACTCGACCATAGTGTGTACGGTGCACATCACGTACAGCTGCAGTAGCACGATCACGGTGCAATCCACCTGGTCCAATCGCGGAAATCCTACGTTTGTGTGTAAGTTCGTCTAAAGGATTTATCTGCTGCATAAATTGGGAAAGTTGGTTTGAACCGAAAAACTCTCGAAGTGAACTCATCAAAGGTTTCGGATTCACCAAATTCTTGGGGTTTTTCAGTTGCGCATCCGAAGTGGAACTCAATTTTTCACGTGCTGCGCGACGTATCTGCAGTAGAGCAATTCTGAATTGATTCTCAAGAAGCTCTCCGATGACACGTACACGACGGTTACCAAGATGGTCAAGATCATCTACCAATCTAAGTCCATTGCGTATGTCCATTAGGTGTTGTAAGGTTGCTGCAATGTCTTTGGGACGCAGCACACGAATGTCTTCTTTTGGTATTTCTCCAGATTCATCAGGATACACAGTAGAATCACTGAGTTGTGAATTCAGTTTGTATCTACCCACGGTGCCTAAATCATAACGTGCCCCATCAAAAAAGAGACGTTCTAAACATGTAGAAGCAGATTCACGTGTGGGGGCATCACCCGGACGAAGCGTCCTAAATATCTCAAGCAGTGCACCTTCTTGTAATGTACCCCCTGCATAAGCTTTTACAGTGTCCCGAGAAAGAGTGTTTCGTAGATATCTCAATTCTTGTTCGTCTGTTTCTACTAATACTTCAATCTTTTGTACTTTTGCTTCTGTCAGTCTGTCAAATTCTAATTCTGACAACTTCGTATTTGATTCAAGGAGTACCTCGCCAGTTTCTTTGTCTATAACAGGATCAACGATAATACGACCAATTACATCTGGAGACAGTTTCACCTCTTCAGAACTACTGAACAATCTTAGTATATCTGCGTCAGTTTCCCAACCGAGAGCCCGTAAGAGAACTGTTGCTAATATTTTCTTTTTACGATCCAATCGCACGTGAATACAGTCCTTTGAATCAAATTCAAACTCTATCCAAGCACCACGGTATGGAATAATTTGACCTGTTGGTAATTTCTGAACACTTGTTGCACTTGATTTATCAAGGAATATCACACCAGGTGATCGTTGTAACTGATTAACAATAACACGTTCCGAACCGTTTATGATAAAAGTGCCATTTTCAGTCATCAGTGGGATATCACCCAGATAGACTTCGGATTCGGTAATGTCAAGAACACGTGTTTGTCCTGTGTCTTCATCTTTTTCACGTTCAACACACATCAGACGTGCTTGTAATCTTACTTGATAGTTCAACCCACGTGCCTGACAATCCATTAGGTCGTGTGTTGGAGGACTCAAAGTATAACTGACAAATTCAAGACTTGTTGTCTCTTTGAAATCATATATCGGAAAAACTTCTTTGAACAGTGCTTGCAGCCCAACTGACGCGCGTTCGTTTTCTGGAACATTACGTTGTATAAATGCGGCATAAGAACGTTTCTGAGTTTCAATAAGATTGGGCAGGTCAATTACCGAAGGGGTTTTAGAAAAGGAGACGCGCTGACGTAACGCTGCAGGTCTTCCATTCGTTGTTTTATTTTTAGGCATAGATTTCCACCTTGCTCGGTTTGTAGACGGTTTGAAGTTTCGCACGCTTATACTTTATTATTCGACAAGTTGATGATTCTCTTTATTAGCAAATAGTTAAGTAAAGGTTCTCGTTGTAAAAGAAATTCACTTATTATGATCAGGACTTACGCACCCAACGGTAGGCGTGCTTTGTAAGCGCGCCGGAAACCTAAAAAATGCTGAAAATTACATCGTTTTCGTCTTAATTCTTAATTGGATCATGAAAACTGCGTAAGTCCTGATGATAAAGGTATCAGTACTATTTCATTTTGCCTTAGATTACATAAACATTTTTTATCTTAGCACAGTACGGTATCATGTTGGATTGTGAGTAGCAGATGATAAACTATATCTCGCAACCAACATAAGTGGTTCATTTCACTTTGTCTTCACAAAAAATATGAATTCGTTGAAGACCGAATATTACAAATTTAAATACGGGGATTGTAATTTTTAGAGTTGACACAGTCTAATTGGGTTTGTCTTTTCCGATAACTAAATTGTCTAACCAGTTGACAATTCGGTATCTTATGGGTTAATTCTGGTTTTAAGCAAACTATTTGTATGAATGTACTCTTCCTTGGAAATGGGTTTGATACGAATGATAACAATAGGTAGAACATTAGACTTCTACAAACTTTCTTTGTTAACAGGAAGTCGGCGCGACAAATCACTTGACTTCACATACCCGACTGATAGGTAGATGAAGCACTTGATTACCTCCTGCACACATTAGATAATTGTGTTCACTGTTGTTATGATACAAAAACAGTTGCCTATTTTTTGAAGAAGGTGTATACTTCCATAAAAGAAATTACCATGCCTACACTTTAGCAACTACCCAAAACCTTAACGTATTATTATACATTAATACATATAGTATTGTCAAGAAAAAATGCAAAATATATTCGTTTTTCTCAATTTCTTTACACCCTCATTCCCTATTTTCTACAAATAATTTGGAGCAATGCAAAAAACGTTTACTAAACTATCAATCTGTAAAAATTATGAGTACAATTATTGAACAGTTACCTGTTAAAACGATCATCGGTGTTCTCACAGCAGAACCTAAAATCTTACCTACTGTTTATAAACAACTTACTCACCAATTTGGTCCCATTGACTACAAAAGTCCAATCATTCCATTTACATGGTCAACCTACTACGAGAAAGAAATGGGTCATGAAATAAAACGACAATTTATCAGTTTTGAGAACTTGATGCATGCAGACACTTTAGGAAAAAAGAAGCAGTTGACAATTCAGCTGGAGCAAGAATATCTGAAAGAGGGCACAACTCACAGACGCGTCAACTTGGATGTAGGTTATATTTGCATGGCAAAATTAGTACTTGCATCTACGAAAGACAACGCCCACCGAATCTATCTTAGTGATGGAATCTATGCAGAAATAACTCTCAGGTACTATAAGAAAACCTTCCAACCGTGGGAATGGACTTATCCAGATTATCGTTCCACCCAATACATAGACATTTTTAACCATATTCGCACAATCTATAGGGAGCAACTCAATACATGAACATAAGTGACATAATTCACAAAATTATGAATATTAGAAAAACCACGCGCTTGATATTAAGTTCCAAAATTATTATTGTTTTGTCATTTTGCTGTTTGCTTTCATATATCACGAATCTAACAACAGCACAGGAAGCTAAAACTGATCGTATGCGTGCCCGTGTACTGGGTATCAACATTGGCACATTGGCTACAGGAGAATTTAACGCGATCACTGATGTTGATGGAGTTAAGGTAGGTCACATAACTTTGAACGAAGGTGCGTCTATTCGCACGGGTGTAACAGCGATCCTTCCTCACGATGATATATGGAAAAAACGTTATTTCGGCGCAGCACACACTATACATGGCAACGGTGAAGCAACCGGAATCGCACGAATAAATCAAGCAGGGTGGATTGAATCACCTATATTGCTGACAAACACCTTGAGTGTTGGGGCTGTTCACGATGGCGTTGTGCGGTATATTATCAAGCGATATCCTAACGACAACATTATTCTACCGATTGTTACGGAATGTTATGACGGTGGGTTGAACGACATCAGCGGTTTACATGTTAAACCTGAACATGCAATCAATGCAATAGAAAATGCAAAATCTGGCAAAGTAGCGGAAGGTTGTGTCGGTGGTGGCACAGGTATGCGTTGTTATGGATTCAAAGCAGGTATCGGTACAGCTTCACGTGTGCTCCCGCAGAATAGAGGAGGTTGGAAAGTGGGTGTATTGGTGAACTCTAACGGAGGAAGACGGCACCAATTGCGGATTGACGGCGTGCCAGTCGGAAAAGCGTTAGATGATGATCAGATGGAACAAGGCAGGGATGGTTCGTTTATTATCGTTATCGCAACTGATGCACCGATGTCACATCGCCAGTTGAAACAGTTAGCAATGCGAGCAACACACGGTCTTGCACGCACAGGAACACCTAGTACTGACAGCAGTGGTGAGTTCGTTATTGCTTTTTCCACAGCGAATGTATTTCCAAGCAGCACTGAAAACGGCACATTCCAGATACAGATGGTTGTGAACAGACAATTGAGTACGCTATTTCAAGCCGCCATTGAAGCAACTGAGGAAGCAATTATCAACTCAATGACAATGGCAACAACCACGACAGGTCGAAACGATAGAACTATGCCAGCAATCCCGCTGGATCAGTTGAGAAAAATTATGAAACAGTATGGACGTTGAGTAAATGGTGGGAATGATTCACTCAAGTGAATGCTTGACTCAGGCTTAACATTAGTAGTAAAATATACAACCTATCTCAAGAATGATAGAAGGGGTTTCTAACCCCGATTTACAGACCCACGATCTGGTCGAATTATACAAAATCACTGTTACTTGAGATACTCTGAAGTATATTTTTGGTTAGTAAAACGCACTAACACTGCTTTCTAAGATCTTTGGTGATTAATCATTTTACTTATACAGGACTTACGCACAAAACGGTAGGCGGGAATGCCTAAATGGCATTCATACCGTTGATTTGGCACTTTGTAAGCGCGCTGGAAACAAAAAATGTTAAACATTACACCATTTTCGTCATAATTCTTGATTTAATTATGAAAACTGCGTAAGTCCTGTTATGTTTTCATTTCTTGATAGTAAAGGAGCAAATATGAAACGTTATTTTTCTCTAATTGTGATATTAGTATTTGGTTTATTGTCGTTCAATACAAGTGCGCAACTTACCAAAGGTTTACATTTCTATATGCCTTTTGAGGAAGGTGAAGGAAATATTGCTAAGGACGTTGGTCCAAAGGGTTTTGAAGCAACTTTGCATGCTACTGCGAAATTTGTTGAAGATGGTAAGTATGGAGGAGCAATTGAGTTTTCTGCGGGTTCTGCAAAGATAGCCGAACCGGGTGGAAAAAGCGAGCTTTACACTGAGCATCTCACAGTTGCTGTTTGGATATACCCTTATGAAATATCAGCTGAAGCACTCGGTACCGGACACCTCTACGGGAATATCTTTTTTCACAAGTCTGGTTCAAGTGATGATAACGTGGAATTTGGACTCGGCAACGGTCAAGGATTGTACTGGTATATCAATGCTGGTCAAAAGGACATGGGGCCATTTGACGGGACTGATGTTGATATAACAATTCCTTTACCTGAATTGGGGATGCAGACAGACACTTGGTATCACGTCGTTGGCACTTTTGACAGTGACAGCCTTCGTATCTACCTTGATGGTGAATTAAAAGGAGAGAAACCTGTACCCGCAAATGGTCCTGCGATGATCTGGAATGATAACCCTATTGAATTTGGAGGTCGTGGCACTGCTGAGAATTCTTACAAAGGGTTAATGGATGAACTGGTTGTGTACGATCGTGCAATAACTGAGGATGAAGTCGTCAGAGTAATGAACGCAAGAGATTTCTTTGCTGTTGATGCTGGAGGTAAACTGACAACAACTTGGGCTGATTTGAAAATGGGATGGTAGTAATTTATTGAATCATATGCCATATTGCAATCTTGAAATAATATCTGATTCAATTAAACTCTACTTACGCAAAAACGGTAGGCGGTGAATGCCTAAAGAAGCATGCGCGTATGGCATGCTCCATGATTCATACCGTTGATTTGGTGCTTTGTAAGCGCGCTGGAAACCTATAAAAAAGCTGATAATTACACCATTTTCATCATAATTCTTGATTAAAACAAGAAAACTGCGTAAGTCCTGTTAAACTCAACTAAAGTACGCTTATTGTTTAGGAATAGTGTTGCTAATAATGAAATATCCGCACTCCTTGGTGTGATTTCATCTTGACATTCCCTTCTGTCCCTTGTATACTTACACAAGAAAAATTTCTTAGTAATTGTATCAGTAAGTACAAATTATAAGGGTATGAAATGAGACAATTTACAGATTCGGAGTTGTTAGAAATAATTTCAGAGGATGAAGCAGACCGTGTTGAGTTTAAAGAGTCATTGTCTGGAGATTCTCCTGGAAAAATCAGAGAGGACATCTGTGCCTTTGCTAATGATTTACCCAATCACGAAAAACCCGGATTCGTTTTTGTAGATGTTAAGAAGGACAAAACTATCGTAGGTCTACGGGTTACAGATGAATTGCTGCTGCAGTTAGCGGATATGAAAACTGATGGGAATATTGTGCCACCACCATCTCTTACCGTAGAAAAACGTGTGTTAGAAGGGAAAGAAGTTGCGGTTGTTAAGGTGGAACCCTCCGATTCTCCCCCAGTTCGATACAAAGGTACTATTCGTATCCGTATAGGTTCCCGTCGAGACGTTGCCACGGCACAAGATGTAAGGATCCTCAACGAAAAACGACGATATGGAGACCGTCCGTTTGACTTGTATCCTATCCCTACTTCCAGCATTTCGGATCTAAATTTAGGAATGTTCAATTATGAGTACTTACCCCAAGCTGTTTCTCAAGAAATATTGGAACAAAATGAGCGCACCCTGAATGAACAATTGACGGCTACAAAAATGATCATAGCAGATGATCAACCAACACCCACTGTACTTGGAATTCTTACACTCGGGAAGAATCCACAAGATTTCTTATTTGGTGCTTACGTGCAGTTTCTAAGAATTGATGGCGATGAACTGACAGATGAAATTATTGACAGTGAGGATATCCGTGGGGCAATTTCAGACCAAATTCGGCGCTTAGATGATAAACTCATCGCGCATAACCGGGTTGCCGTTGATATTTTGTCCGGTCCTGTTGAAAAACGCACGTCACTTTATCCGATTGAGGCATTACAGCAGATTACCCGAAATGCTATTATGCACCGGACGTATGAAGGTACAAATGCTCCTGTCCGTGTGTACTGGTTCAACGATCGGATTGAGATAATTAGTCCCGGAGGTATATTCGGTGCTTTAACACCAGAGAAATTTGGCAAACCAGGTATTACCGACTATCGGAACCCCAATTTGGCAGAAGCGATGAGGACGCTTGGTTTTGTGCAACATTTCGGCATGGGAATATTAATTGCGAGAAAAGTTTTGAAAGGAGCAGGTCATCCAGAACCTATATTTGAAATTGATAATGCTTATGCAATCGCTACAATAAAAACGGTGTCAAATACCAAGAGGACATAGCAATGCCTGTACCAGTTCTAACTTTTTTTAACAATAAAGGTGATGTTGGTAAAACATCTCTTGTTTATCATCTTGCGTGGATGTTGTTTGATCTTGGCTATCGGGTATTGGCTTGTGACCTTGATCCGCAAGCAAATCTTACAGCAGCGTTTTTAGACGAAAAACGTTTAGAAAGCCTTTGGGATGAAAGTGAATCATCCGCTAAACTCGGAGCCACAATCTTTGAGAGTGTAAAACCGTTGACAGAAGTTGGTGACCTGCTCCCACCATATCTTCAAAAAGTTACCTCAGAGTCACATCAGTCTGAAGATTTAAATCTGATACCAGGGGACTTAGCTTTAGCGGAATTTGAGGACATACTATCCGCTGAATGGCCAAATGCAATGGGTTCAAGTAGTTTGTATCGTCCATTCAGAATTTTGACAGCATTTTCTACAATTATGCAACAAGGCGCATCCGACATGGATGCCTCAATAATCTTAGTTGACGTTGGTCCGAATCTTGGCGCGATAAACCGTTCTTCACTCATTGCAAGTGATTATGTAGTTGTTCCTCTAGGTGCTGATCTGTTTTCATTACGCGGGTTACAAAACTTAGGTCCAACACTTAAACGATGGCGGCAGGATTGGAAACTTAGGAAAGACAATTGGGAAAGTCCTGATTTTGCGCTTCCTATAGGGAGGATGGAACCTATCGGATATATAATGCAGCAACACGGTGTTCATCTTGGACGTCCGGTTAAAGCTTATGACAAATGGGTTAATCGAATGCCAAAAGAATATGCTCGGAACTTATTGGAAGACGTGAAAGGTCCCTATCCTAGTACCCCGGAAAAAGATCCGCAAAATGCACTTGCTACAGTCAAACACTATCGAAGTCTTGTCCCGATAGCGCAAGAGGCACGCAAACCTATTTTTCATCTCAAACCTGCTGACGGAGCAATTGGAGCCCATGCGACTGCTGCTCACAATGCATCCTTTGCCTTCAAAATTCTGGCAGAAAAAATAATAGATAGAATTGGAATTGCAAATGTGTTATAGATGCAAATGAAATCTTGATTGTTCTTTATGTTTATTTTGACAGGTTATATTGGTATATCAATTCCGGACAAAGAGACAAGACAAGATTCAATAAATTTCCCCATGCCATAGAACACTTATTTAACTCCGGGAAAATAAGAATCGCGCAAGAGATAGTCCATATTATTAGCGTCTAATTCACTGGATATGATATCCCTACACCAATCCCATCTCTTTTCCTTACCTTCTATCATTTCAATCACGAAATTGTGTTCCGCATCTTCCAAAATAGTATTAGTTTCTGGATCTGTCTGAATAATGTCTACAGTAATTTTTTCATGTATCTTTTCACGAACCTTATCTATATCAGTTTTATCGTATGTGAACTCATCCAATAAATGCTCCGAGACATGATCCGAGACATGACTAAAAGGTCCGTGTCCTCCGCGCCAATCCGCGATTCAGACAGTTATTTGTTGGACTGCTATGCCTGCGGGGGTGTTAGCAGTGCAGCGAAATCTTCTGGTAATTGAATACCGATTTCCTATTCAAAATCTTCAACGTTTGCGTAGTCTCTACGAAACTCATTTGAAACAATATTTTCCTGTTGTTCTTTGGGAATTTTTAAGTCTTCTTTTGCCATTTGCCATTCTTGCTAGATTAAACACACTACACCACGATTGTAATGATATGATCCAGGATTTTGAGCGTTATCAGGTTCGCGTCTTATTGCTTCATTGTGTTACTCTATAGCACGTTCATATTCACCTATTTTACGGTAAGCAATACCACGGTTGTTATAATATTCGTCAGCAGAATTAGGATTCAGTTCTATTGCTTTGGTAAAGTCTTGAATTGAAGTTTCATAATCCTTCTTTTTATCACGGTAAACGACCCCGCGATGGTTATAGACACCTGCAAAATCAATTTTTCGTTCTATTGCTTTTGTAAAATTCTCGATAGCAAGGTTAAATTCCCCTTTTTTCTCGTAAATCATACCAAGATTGAAATAGGGATTAGGATTATCGGGTTTAATGTCTATCGCCTTGTTTTGGTCTTCAACCGCACGCGTGTAATCTTCTTTCTCCATATATACGAGTCCACGATTGAGATAAGCACATACAAAATGGACTTGATTTCTATTGCTTTGGTGAAATCTTGAATTGCAAAGTCATATTTCTTTATTTTACTGTAACATTAGCTCAAATGTAATAGAGTTCAACATCGTTATGTTTGAGTTTAATCGCAGCGTTATAGTCCGTTATGGCAAAATCGTCCTGCTTATTTTCGGCATAAGCAACACCCCGATTTTTATAAGCTTGGATATAATCAGGTTTGAGTTTAATCGCATACGTATAGGCTTCTATTGCCTTGTCATATTGGTTTAACATAATCAAAACGTTACCCCGTTCAAATAACCATTTAGTCAATTCTGCATTTGGCACGTTTTCAGTAATTTATCCAACAATTATTTGTATACCTTCAACAACATTCAGCCACCCTTTACTCTCAGGATTCCATTCGTTAATATCGTAAATTGGCTTGCCTTTATCGGGAAGAGCTTGGAAATCACTAAGTTGATAATTTTGCTAATCACAGTGTTCTAAGGATAATTGGGATCACTCTTTTGTTTAGATTTAACGCAGCAGATAATTCATTATTGCAATTTTTAGATGCAAGATTAGGTAGTGTTTACATATTCTTATATTGTTATGAGAATTGATGCGAAATATACAAAACCGAGATACCGGTCTGCGTATTTATCATAACGTGTTGCTACACGACGATACTGTTTTAATCGATGAAAGAAACGTTCTATTTTGTTTCGCCGTTTATATAACTCTTTGTCATAGGTGCGTATTTCAGTGCGATTTTTGCGCGGCGGTATTACAGCCGTCGCATTGTTGGAGACAATCTCCTCTATAAAAGCATCCGAATCGTAGGCTTTATCTCCTATCACATACTGATAAGAATAACCTTTGATCAGCGCAGATGCTTGCGTAATATCATGGCATTGTCCTGCTGTCAAAGTAAACCTGAGAGGTATCCATTCATCGCTGAGAGATAGATTTAGTTTCGTGGTAAATCCGCCTCGGCTCCGACCAAGTGCTTGTGTTTCTTGTCCTCCTTTTTTTTAGGTGCACCGGCTGAGCAGGAGTGGGCACGCACTATCGTGCTATCAACGAGAATGGTAGAAATCTCACTCGCATCGTGAAAATGTTGGGGCATTGCTTGAAAAATACCCGATTCACACCATCTACCGAACCGACGATAGATAGTGTTCCAGTATCCATAGACTTTAGGCAAAGCACGCCAGGAAGCTCCTTCTTTAGTCATCCAGACAAGTGCAGAGAGAAACCGTCTGCAGTCTTGTGGATCACCAATATAGACGTTGGGATACGCTCGGAGAAAAGGTAAAAGGCTTTTCCAAGCTGCGTCACTGATGGAATGCGGGAGTTCTTGGGATTTATCTGTTTTTTCGCTTTTCATATATACAAAATACTATAATATCTGTAAAATATCAATACAAATTAAATGTAAACACAACCTAGTAACAATGAAAGCATGGCATCCAGGTCACGAAAAACAACAAGATGAAGCTCAAATTGAAGATAGAGAAGTACTCTCGTCTGATGATTTTGTTGACAATTAGATGACTTTACTGGACGATGACTTGTGGAGTGCGGACAACAGTGCCACAGGTCATCGTTTATATGAGGTATTATGTTATGAAAATAAAACGTAGACTCACGTTTTTGTCTGTGTTCATGGGGCTTGCTATTTTCCTGTTTTATGCATTGAATATTGATGCCAAAATAGTATTTCAAGCGAGAATAGAACATACAGGAGATACACTTTCTCATATCTATGCGATGGAAGATGACGGTAGTAATTTACGTAGAATAACGAGTCCACAACGCTATGATCGTGTCCCACGTTGGTTTCCTGATGGTAAACAGATAGTATTTGAAAGAGATTGGGGGTATGGGAAGCAAAACACAGGGGATACCAGGCATAGAGAATTTTTTATTATTGATGAAACAGGCATGAACGAACATAGCTTTATGGACAATCATCGTAAAGATACAGACCCTGTTCCCTCTCCTGATGGTCAATATATTCTTTTTGATAGTTATCGTGATAATAAATATCTGGATATTTATAGTTACGATTTAGTCCGTAAAAAACTAAATCAACTGACACACAACAACACAATAGAAGATGGATTTACACAAAGGCCTACCTGGTCTCCTGACGGTAACAAGGTTGTATATCACAATGTAGGAGATACTATTTGGATAATGGATTCAGATGGAAGCAGAAAAGAACGTATTACGCCTTTTCATCAAGGGAATACATTCCTTAATCGAGCGTATCAAAGTTGGTCGCCTTCTGGCAAATATATTATGTACTATGAATCAGAATTTGTAAATGAACCCTTAAAGGTCATAACAAATCATATTATTATTCAGAATGTTTGGACAGACACACGTACCATACATAAATTTCCGGTAGAAGGGAGATTTACTGGGTTAGCATGGATGGGGAATGATAACTCTGTGCTGTTTGCATACAGAGAACAACGATCTGATTCACCACGTAATATTTATCGGTATGAACTAAATAGTCGTAAGATGACAAAACTTACCGATTTTCCATTAGGACATGCTATATTTCCACATTGGGTTGAAGGCTCGCTTGCAGTATCACCACAAGATAAAATAACGACATGTTGGGGACATTTAATACAAAAGTAAAATAACAAGCATTTACCATAATGGACGCAATACCTTCAGGGTTATTCAGTTTTATAAACAGGACCTACGCAAAAACGGTAGGCGTGCTTTGTAAGCGCGCTGGAAACCCATAAAAACGCTGATAATTGCATCATTTTCAACATAATTTTTGATTAAATCAAGAAAACTGCGTAAGTCCTGATAAATTGCAAGTCCATGAGTTTTACTAATAGTTAGTTTTGATTGCATCAGTGCAACGTATTAGGCACACGTCGTGGGTTATCCGTGATCTAATCTAAAAACTGCACACGGCGCGTGCCTACTACCATGTCCGATTATTGATTATTATATAACCCACAATACATTCACATTTGTGATAAAATGGTTCAGGAAAAACCTAAAACTAAATACCCCTACTCACCAACGCATAGCGGCTTCGCGATATAACTGAATTTGTTCAATGTTGCGTGTTACTCTGCTTTGTAAAGATTTCCGCTTGCGATTTATGTCTTTTAGGACAATCGGTGCACGAAGCATATTTGCTAATGTTACAATACCTGATTCATAATAGACCCACATGCGTTGTTCGGTATAGGGATTGAGAACATAAGCAGAGTTTGGGTTTTCTGATTGTGATACGATCTCTGCATAAGAGTCATATTTCGGATATGCTAATTCAATTGTTTTGTCATATCCTTCTAAAAACAACTGTTCAGGTGGTATTCTTGGTGTGTACCCGCTCATTTTACACTTAGTGAACTGTATGGGGGCAGAAGATTTATTTATTAGATGAAATGAAACAACGATAGCTATACGGTTATTGTCATCACGATTTATGAACCACGAATCTTCCTGCATGATTTCTATTGTTAATCCGGGTATTTGCTTCCATCTGTGGTACACAATGGCTAACATAATAACGCAGACGAGACCGAATATCACCCAATTTCCTGTAGGTGAAGCAAGGAAGCTTAGGAGTTGCTTAAATACCTGTTGTAGCACTTCCACTCCTTGTCAAGTGTTTCAGAAGGTATAACCCCCTCTCTGAGGACATTTGGAGGTGACACTGATAGGTCATAGACTGTTGATGGTATAGGACCAGGTGTTTCTCCATCATCTACAATGTAGTCTATTCTTGAATACAAGATTTCACTGAATTCCTGTGGTGATGTTGCTGCAGGTTGTCCAGTGAGATTTGCACTTGTAATTGCTAAAGGAGCACCAAATT
Organism: Candidatus Poribacteria bacterium; assembly: GCA_963663765.2. Classification (GTDB taxonomy): domain Bacteria; phylum Poribacteria; class WGA-4E; order WGA-4E; family WGA-3G; genus MSPOR6. Next base: position 302,098 of record CAXXUA010000013.1, read on the forward strand.
CGCGTATAATTTGCATTAATAACGGTTGATTTGGAATCCGTAATCCGACAGTAGTACCCTCCGCAGTCAATTGCGGCAGTAAGTTCTTTGCTTCCACAATGATTGTGAGTCCGCCGGGCCAAAACCTTTCTGTGAGATGATAAAAGTATTCTGGTATGTTCTGAGCAACTTGATTGACATCTTCAATTGAACCAAGGACTAAAGGTATAGGTTTCTCTTCTGGTCTGCCTTTTATGGTATATAGTTTTTGAACAGCATTTGCATTAAATGGGTCAACCCCTATACCATAGACTGTGTCTGTGGGAATAGCGATAATTCCACCAGACTTTAGATAATCCACAGATGCTATAACACGAGTATCAGTTTCCACTAATTATTCCTTTGTTATACATCTACAATTGATCCATTAGCTGCAGCATTGAGGGATAGTTCATCTCTCAATCCTTGCTGATATTTCTCAAAAGCGATTCCTGCGATCATCGCCCCGTTATCTGTACATAAGTTTATAGGTGGATAGTAGACCTCAGCTCCAATTTCTCGTGCAGCAGATTTTAAAGAGATTCGTAATTGGCTATTCGCAGCAACACCCCCTGTCAAGGTTATGGTTTTGCATCCAGAAGTTTTCGCCGCATGTACCGTTTTTGACACAAGTACATCTACGACGGCTGCTTGAAAACTTGCAGCAATATCCTCAATTGTTATTTCACCCGCTTCAATGATTCCATCACGATCGGCTTTTTCAACATAATATCGGACAGATGTTTTGACACCACTAAAGCTGAATTGGTAATCTCCGCTCTGTATCATCGGACGTGGAAAGTCTATTGCGGTTGGATCTCCTTTTTGTGCAAGTTCGTCAATTATTTTACCCCCAGGAAAACCGAGTCCCATATATTTTGCGACTTTATCATAAACTTCTCCAGCAGCATCATCCTGTGTTGTTCCTAACACCTTGTATTCCCATCCTTCGTGAACTTCTACGAGCAATGTATGTCCACCTGAGACTGTTAAGCATATATGAGGAAATGACAAGTTGTCATGCACCATATAATTAGCATAGATGTGTCCTTCTATATGATTTATACCAAGTAAAGGAAGGTTAAAGGCATAAGCAAGGCTTTTCGCTGCAGCAACACCGACAAGCAACGCCCCAATTAATCCAGGACGATTTGTAACCGCAATGGCATCTAAGTCATTGAAAGTCACTTCTGCTTCATTCAGTGCTTTGTTGACTATAAAGTTGATGGCTTCGATGTGTTTGCGCGATGCTATTTCTGGAACAACACCACCATATTCTTGATGTGCTTTTACCTGTGAAGCGACAATATTTGATAACACTTCCCGTCCATTACGAACGATTGCTGCAGCCGTTTCGTCACAGGATGTATCAATTCCAAGTATTTTCACAAATCTATCTTTTTCTTTCAATCTCACTGATAAGGTGATTGAGTGCGGATTAATAACGATAACACCTGAGAACAAAAAACACCAAAATAAGGACTTTTACACTCTAACCCAATATCAATAGCAGTAATGCTATAGGTCAAGTAGACCGTTGGCGAAACCCATAGGTGTCAACTTAAGGAATTTGACCTCTTGTGGGAGGGGTTTTCAACCCCGATTTGAGTGGAAATGCACTAAAAAATCGGGGTTGAAAACCCCTCCCACAAGAGAAAATGCAAACAATATTTTCTTAAGTTGACACCTATGGGTAGACCGTTAGCGAAACCCATAAACGTCAATTTAAGAAAAACTGTTGGTGTATCTCTTGTGGGAGGGGTTTTCAACCCCGAATTCACAAAAGGAATAGTACATAATCGGCGTTGAAAACCACACCCACAAGAGGTCAAAACTCTTAAATTGACGCTTATAGGTTACTCTTAGACTCTACCCAACCTACGGCATAAACTTTTAGTAACACTCATCAAAGACCGGGTAAATCTGCGTCAGTCCTATAGAAGTACCATTAGCGATTTACCTCATTTGTTAACTTTCGTGAGTTTCGCGTCTTTCTTTAATCATACCGTATAAGACACAACCACCCATTCCTAATAGCACAATTGCAAAGGGAAATCCTGTTGCAAGTGAAGCAGCTTGTAACGCCTTTAAACCTCCTCCCAATAACAGCGCGATAGCAACCAATCCTTCAACAGTACACCAGAACACACGTTGTGGGACCGGTGCGTCAACCTTGCCACCTGCTGCAATGATGTCAATAATCAGAGAACCGGAGTCGGATGAAGTAACGAAAAAGATTATTGTCAACAGCATTGCCGCACAAGAGAGAAACAATGCCCACGGTAGTTCACCTAACATTTCGAACAGAGCGATTGGGTAATTATATTTCTCAACTTGTTCGGTTACTCCCGTGAAGTTACTAGTGAGGAATTGGTGGATAGCTGTGCCACCAAAGGCACTAAACCAGAGTAGACACAATAACGTCGGCAAAAGAAGCACGAAGATTACAAATTCGCGAACCGTCCGTCCCTTTGAAATTCGTGCAATGAACGTACCGATGAATGGTGCCCAGGCAATCCACCATGCCCAATAGAATGTCGTCCAATCATGAAAGAAGCCAGTGTCCTCGCGTCCGACCCAGTTGCTGAGCGGTACAATATTCATCACATAGGACCCAACTCCAGCGAACATACTTTGGAAAATGTAACGTGTTGGACCAAGAACAAAAATAGCCAAGAGTAACAAAAACGCAAGAATAATGTTGAACTGGCTAAGACGTTTGATACCCACGTTAATACCTGTCATCACTGATATGAGTGCAATGCAGGTAATCCCTACAATCAGCAGGATCATTGTCAAGTTGTTTGCTGGTATCCCAAACAGATGGTCAAGACCGGTAGTTACCTGTTGCACACCTAAACCGAGTGAGGTAGCAAGACCAAAAATACCTGCAAAAATAGCAAATGTATCAATGATGTGTCCAGTCCAACCCCATATTCTATCACCAAATATAGGGTAAAACGCGGATCGGATGAGGAGTGGAAGCCCGCGGTTATAGGCGAAAAAAGCAAGAGCGAGTCCAACGACACCGTAAATCGCCCATCCTTGTAGTCCCCAGTGAAAAACTGTTGTTGCTATTCCCAAGGAGGCTGCAGCTTGAACTTTGGTATCTATTATGTTAGGGACATCTTTAACACTGTAATCTGCCTCTGCGTCATAATTGGGATCTCCGATGTTAGGGACATCTTCAACATTATAAATTGCATTTGCATCATAAATCGTATCTGCCCCCAACGGGGAATAGTAACCCCCTTGAAAATAGGTGACCGGTTCTGACACACCAAAGAATAGAAGCCCGATTCCCACGCCTGCAGCAAAAAGCATGGCAAGCCATGTTAAGTAGGAATACTCAGGTTTTGCATCTGCGCCACCTAACCGAATCTTACCAAGAGGAGAAAGTGCAACAACCAGACAAAAGAGAAATACAAGATTGGTAGTGATCATGAATAACCAGTCGAGATTATTGGTAAGCCATTTCCGGAGACCATTAAAAAGTACTGGTACCTTTGACTTAATTTTCTCATCCATAAGAGTAAATTTACCATCTTGAAGTATTTCTTCACGTATATCCTGAAGTTCATCTTCCTTAAGTATTCCCTCAAAATCATCTTTAGGACGTATTTTCAGTATTTTCAATAGATCATCATCTCGAAGTTCTTCCTGAAGTTTGACCTGAAGCTCACTTTCCTGAAGTTCACCTTCCTGTAGTATATTCTGATGTATTTCCTGAAGTTTATCTTGGAGCTTACCTTCCTGAAGATTGATATAGAATAGAGTGCCAACGATAAATGCAACGATAGTGATACTGGAAATTATGAATACAGGAGTCAAGTAAATCTCTAAACCGAATAGTTTCCTGTACTTGCCTTCATCTACTTGATGCGGCATCTGATGGGATTGTTTTCCTTCTTCGTTCATTTCAATATTCTCCTTATAGAGGTAGGCACGCTAAAAGCATGACTACCTTAGGATAGTGTGAACTGATTAGAAATAGTACCCGAAGTTAAGGTTTAGTCTCCAATTCTGCTTTTTCTCATCGGTATCTTCGTTTGCAGCAAGATCACCAGCCCCATCGTTCCCAACAAAGGGATTGCCATCAGAAAGTGCAAAATCACTATAGACATATAGTGCACCGTAGAGCGTCCAACTTGCTCCGATTGTTACAAGAGTGCTTGGGTTATATTCCTCTACTGTTTTAATGATAGAGCTCCATTCCACATAAGGTGTGACACTGTCAAGCCATGAGATACCTGTTGTATCTATACCGTTGTACCGCAGCGAAATAGCGGGTATTATTCCGTTTGAAGCAACGGGGGATGCGTAATCGTAAGCTCCCATGAGAATCTGGTCTCCCGTACCCCATGGCGTTTCGTCAGCGATATTATGGGCGTAATAGGAGAACTGTGAAAAGAGAGTAAAGTTGGCATACGAGTTTTTCATGTGCGCGGAAACAGCATACTGACTTCCGTTCTCATCGTCCCCTACATTTGTTGCTTTGAGTAACCCGTATTGAAGCGATACACCTACGTCTGCTATGTTCTCAACTGCATAGATTGCACGAAGGTTAAATTGATGTTGCTCATCATATCCGTGCTCAACGTCCTCAACTTTACGTTTTACAACGTCATAAGCGTATCGAGAACTGTTGAGGCTGGAGCCGTCGGTTTGGAATTCGCTCTGTAAATAGTAAGCGACATCATAAGTCAAATTATTAAGAGAACCACTCCAGTTTATACCCAAATCAGGATCATCTGATAGTCCGACATAAAAATGCTGGTCAAAAAACCAGCTAGAAGAAACGCCGTAAGGTCCTGGACCAAAAGGTGCACGTACAATACCTGCTTTAAGTGTTCCCAAATCTTCGAAATTATATCCTAACCATGCAGTGTGTATCATACTGTAACCACTTGAAGCTCCAAACCACCTTGGATACCAACGGTACTCCAGTCTACCAATGATGTTATGAAAGTCAAGGTCGGCATTAACACGGAGAATCTCAAGATCGACGTCGCCATTATCATCCCCTCTGCCATCTGTGTAAGTTCCGTATACGTAATTTGCCCGCATTGCCCCACCGATTTTTATAGGACTTTTCTTAGGTTCTACGGTTTCAGTTGCTTCTGCGGTTTCTTCGGTGGTATCAGCGATTGCGAATGAAGTGAAAATTAGCAATAAGGCTACACCAAGACTGAAGAAATATCGATACTTCCTATTCATCATAAAAAAGCGGTTTATAATACCTATATGTAAATTCACCAGCTTCCTCCTTATGTAAATAATACTTTCTAAGAGGGTTTTCACTATATGACGTTGCAGATGTGACGATCCCCCTCAACCGCGCACTACCACAATTAATTTTCATATTATACCATAAACATGAAAAAAGTTAAATAAAAAACTCTCCCACGGATGTGTAAAGTTTTTGTCACAAGAATGTACTGAATACAGATCTTGCTTAGTATTAGGTAAAATGGTATCCTTCTAACAATACCTTCGCCAATAATACAGGGTTATTTAGTTTTAAGAGTTTTCTGTTATTGAGATTTACTGAAAGTTAATACCCAGGTTCGGTTTCCTAACCGAACTTTCTGCATCAGTTTTAGATTATTGAAAAATGAACATCGCTCTTTAGTCCCGTAGGGACGATATGTTTATAGAAAACGAATACCATCCACAGTTCTTTAGTCCCGTAGGGACGATATGTTTATTCTTCTATGTCGTTCCTACGGAACTCAATTGGGGTGGAAAACATTTTCTATAAACATATCGTCCCTACGGGACTAAAGAACTGGACAAGATGGTACCCCATAAAATTAACGACATAGCAAAATAATATCAAAAATATTGAAAACTAAAAAACCCTGGCCAATAATAGACATTCTGCCAGATTGTGTGGGTAACTTTAGCACAATCTGCCAGATTGTGTGGGTAACTTTAGCACATTCTGCCAGATTGTGCGTGTAGTTGTAGCACATTCTGCCAGATTGTGCATATAAATTATTCTGCCAGATTCTATCGTCAAATTAGACGCTATGATAATTAAAAATACTTCAACGAAAACCTGAAGTTATTTTTATTTATGTAATCCTAACAATATCACAGAGCAATGGTAGATCAACACTATATACTCATTCAACTGAAGCACTCAAAAATGGCGAAGGTATCCTTCTAAAAAACACTATTTTTATCAGAGAGGATACCAATGTTTAGTATATCATTAGCAAGTTGTGAAGTCAAAGAATTTAGAGAAGATGCAAACCATTTTGTAGAAAAGATCAATAATGTTTTACACACCCTTAGTTCAGACAGTCTTTATGTAGACGTTATGGAGATAATAGTCTTAGAGAGGATGCGTTCGTTAGGTCAAATGATGTTAGAAATGGGTGTTCTCAAACATTCCGTTGAACAAGTTTCTGGATCTGTTGAATGTCCACAATGTCAACAAGCGTGTCGTCCGTATCGTAAAAGAGAACGCCGTATTACGACGCTATGTGGTGTTATTCGTGTTGACCGTTGGGTGTATCGTTGTGCTTCGGGTTATTATCATTTTCCGTGGGATACGAAAGAAAAGTTGAAAGGTCAATACACACATCGTGTAGCTGAAGTGATGTGTCGTCTATCTGCGCGTCTTGACTTCAGGGAGGCATCAGAGGAGTTGTCTCGTCAAGGGATAGAAGTCAGTCGGACGACCCTCAATCAAAATGTGCGTGAATGGTCAAAAGCGTTGCGGGTTTCACAACAAGTGGAAACACAAAAACTTGAGGCAAATCAGCGGTGGTATGTCAGTTGTGATGGCTGTTATACGAACTCACCGGATGGGTGGACTGAAGTGAAAGTAGGAAGTATTTATAGAGATTACCCGCACTATGGTTCTATTGCGAAAGCGAGTGTTAGAACGCCAAGTATTCGTTATGTTGCGACCCGTCATAATGCGGAAGACTTTGGTAAGGAGTTGTATGCGTTAGCCACCAACAGCGGTATCTATCAAGAAGATATAGATACACAAGAGGTTGTCTTTATTGGCGATGGTGCTGCGTGGATTTGGAACTTAGCGGATGAATACTTCCCGAATGCCGTTGAGATTGTGGATTACATGCACGCCACATCTCATCTGTATAATGTTGCGAAACACGCCTTCGGTGAGATGGAAACAGAAGCGATAGAAGCCTGGATCAAAGCAACAGAACCGCTCCTTTACGATGGCAACATCACAGAAGTCGTTTCAAGCATCCGTGCCTTAGCCACACAGCACCCGGAAGTTTCAGATAGTTTAGAAAGAGAAGCAAGATATTTTGAAAAACATGCAAAACGTATGCACTATAAAGTATTTAGAGAAAAAGGGTATCAGATTGGTAGTGGCGTAATTGAGAGTGCCTGTAAACATGTTATTGGACAAAGATGTAAACAAGCTTCTATGACGACTTGTGCCAGTTAATCAATTGTTTTTATAGTTATCACATATATTAGGTTTATAATGCACACATATCGTCCCTACGGGACTAAAGAGGGTGTACTATGACGTTTTTCTATAAACATATCGTCCCTACAGGACTGAAGATCGTTACAAACTATGAAGTACACCTGCAAAACGTCATGTTTATGTGAAACAATGATTAACATATAGTTATTTAGCACAACTCGTTTCTATGAGATGGGAGAAACCGGGTATCAATGCTGTTCTAAGTTGGAGGTGTCTGTTGAAGAATAATGCCTGGGACAGATATTGGTATCCAGACACAAAAGCCGCATAACACTTAGTTACAAAATTTTACACACCCCTCTCCCACAAGGTTTTGTGGGAGAGTTCTAATCTTTTATTGCATCGGTCCCATTCCAGACATCATCATCATAGTTTGTATCAACTGTTTGAAGTCACCAAAGGCGATATGGAATTTTGTGCCGATTCCACCATCCTGTACTTTTGCAGAAAAACCGATGCTGTAGTTTTCAGGTACTCCCATCAACATACCCATAAACATCTGCATTTCTGCTGCTGCGTTTGGATCAGCTCTTCCCATCATATTCACAACGCTTTTTGCAGCCGTTAAAGGAGAAAAACCCATTATAAAGTTATTATCTTTCCCCAACACTTCAATGAGTCTTTGATAACTCAAGTTAGCTGCCAGTTTGTCACCTTCTTCGGATTTACTATCCAGTGCTAACTTAATTAATTCTGGTCCACCTAAAGCAAAATATAGATGTCCATCAGAAAATGCGTAAGACCACTGCCATTCTTGCGGTATAAGCATGGCAATTTCATCAGGAAGTTCTCCCAGTGCTGAACCAAAATTGGGAAATACATAAGACTTGATCTCAACTTCGTTATGCATGATAGGTTCACCCATATACGCATTTTCATAAATGCTCAATTGAGGAGAATCACCTATATGTTCTTTCATAAGATCAACCATAGCTTGAAGTTGCACTAATATTTTCTCATCGTAATAGGCTTTAACTTTTTCTTCATCCTTGACTTCATAGATTGTCAGATAGTCAGGGATGAGACTGTTACCAAAATTAATTGTAAAAGTCCATTCATCACCAATAGACTCATACATTTCTTTCATTGGTTGGAATATCTTTTCAAAATCTTGTAACTGTTCAGTTTGCTCGTTAAATAATGCTTTTACGAATAGCGTGCTTAAGTCGAGCAACATTGATGTATTACCTTGAAGTGCACCTGCCATGAAACCGATATTTGGCAATTCATCTATGAGACTTAAATCTCCAGGTTTCATGTCCTTTAATAAATCATGTACTTTTCCGTCGTTCTTGAAATTTAGGTCCAGCGAGAATAGAACATCTGTTCCGTTGACCTGTATTGTTGAACCAACAGATTTCGCATCTTCAACAAACATGAGCAATTTATCAATCATGTTTTCTAACATTGGCACTGAAGCCATTGATGCAGGATCACTTTCCATTGCATCTACAATAGACTGTTTTCCTTCAATCAACATGGCACTAAAAGGTGCTATGATGGATTCAAGGTCGAATAAGGCATATACCTGTTCCTTTGCTTCCAATATATTGCTGAGAAATGTAGTATAATCCGTATTATTTTGGATTGAGTTCTTTGCACCTTTTTTGATATCAATGATGTTCTCACATACTTCAGGCATCTGTGAAAACACAAATATGTTTTCTAAAATAGCGAAACTTCCGCTCCCTTCAGCTGAACTCCAGTATGTAACTCCATTGTATTCTTTGGGTTCACTACCTTCAGCTTCAGCATCAATAACATCTTTTATTGCAACTGGATCCGTTAAGTGAACTATTGCAGATAGGTTAAGTGGGTCTAAACTTGTCATGAAGACAGCAAAATCTTGGTTCAAATCAAGACCAATTTCCTCTAACTCTGACAAACTTTCAAATCCTGCACTAAACAAACCTGCCAAAATATTAGCCAAGACCTCTTGTTCAGGTCCAGCTTGCGGCATCAGATCCTCGGCTAACCTATTTACTCTATCATTCAACTCAAGCAAGCTGGGACAATAGATGATTCCCATAGCTGATTCAGGGATGAGATTTAAAACACTTTCATCAGGTAAATCAACTTTTTCTTTTAAGACATCTGAATTTTGTTGATTGGAACTTGAGTCAACTTTTACATCTGCTGAAACAAAACTTGTTCTTACCTTCACATCAGCTTCTACGAATTGTGGTTTTACATGTTGAATTGTTTCAGGTGAACGTGGTCTGTCACGTAGGTCTGATTCAGGTGAACGGCGCAGTTGTTCTCTGAGTTCTGCTTCAGATGTATTAGATTTATTGCTTATTTCAGTTTCATTAGAAATAACTGCTTTTGTCTTTATAATACTTTCTATATGGGAAGTTTCAACTGATGAAGTAGATTCTTTTGTTCCATAAGCAATAAATACCAACATTGATAGTAAAACAATAGTGATAATGTTTAAATGCAAATACCTTTTCATTGGATTCTCCTATGATTGTTATTCCATTAGATTAGATGCCTTAATTAGACGTATTTGATATTTTTTCTTGAATTGCGTTAATCTCATTTTTAGATGTTAACACACTAATTTCAACTTCATAATGACGACGACCGCCAGGTTCAATATGTTGTAAAGTACCGTTCTCTCTTTCAGATGCTCTTCCTTCAACTTTGCAGTTAGATGGTTCTAAACCCATCACATAAGCTCCATGACCGCACATTTTCCACTGAACAAAATTAGGGAATTGTGTTTTATGGTACCGCACGGCTATACCGATACCTTGACCTTGATTAAAACCATGATTAACAAGTGCTACACGAATATGATTATCTACATCAGGTTCCATTTTGTGGTAGTAGACCTGTTCCTGAAAATCGACGGAAGGCGGTTCACCAAAGTTATATTTTGTGATATTATTTTTTGCATGATCGTCACGGGGTGTTACTTGAGAAGAAGGAGCTAGCAATTCACTTCCATCTGCAAGTATTGGAAAACCAATATTGATGTGAAAAAGATACATGTGTGGACAATCTTGATATCCAAGATTTTCAATAATGTCTTCAATATGTATTTTGTTTGATCCTAATTCTGTCCAGATGCGGCGTGTGCGACATAAATGTTCACCCAATGCTGTGATTTCTGATACCTTACCTTGTACCCACATGATGTATCTGTTACCTTCCCATCGGGTATCAACCCAAACATTTTTCGCTGGTATGTGTGAAACTCTACCATGAAGACCGAGGTCTTCATCACCGTCAACGTTAGGTGATCCAGCTTGTATCATTCCGCATGTTGTCAACAATCCACCATAGAAACCGCGCAACCATCCGAGTCCATTGGGATCGTAATGAGATGCTTCTACATCACCTGTTCCTGAACGCCAACATAGTGGAATTCCATTGTAATCTGCATAGGAAATGTCCAAACCCCTGTTTGGCAACACAGTGAAGTTTAATCCTGAACCCGTGCGAAAGCCGATTGCATCTGTTCCTTTCTCATTACCATCATTAAGTTGGTAAACCTTCGCTTCTGCTACTTGGGATATATCCCCCAAGTGGCGAAGCAATTGTATTCTATCATAGTTTTCTCCATATAGATGTATCAATTCATCGTTCTCCTTAACTATGAGATTTGTCATTTAGATAAAATGTTTTTGATTTTTCGGCATTATAGCATGTTCACAAAGTAAATTCAAACAGTTATTGTATTCTAATTGATAAACTTTAACGACAAAAGATAGACAAAGTTAACATCACTTATATTTCTGATCTTAATATCTCTGCGGCTTTATATATAGTCTGTATCTTTTGTGCTGCAATATCTATAGTGTTTACTGGACGGTCAGCGAAAGTTCCAAAACCACAATCTGGATTAAGATATATCTGTTCTGGGTTGCGATGTTTTAGTAGAGGACGCACCTTTTCTATGACAAAATCAACAGATTCAATGTTGGTTGTGCGCGGATCAACCACACCGAGTCCAATCTCTTTGTCAGACGGTAACTCGCTTAGTACTTCGGTACTTCCTGCGCGTTCTGTAGCATATTCTAACACAAATTGATTAATATTCATCCTACTAAAATAGGGAATTAGACTGTCATAAGAACCGCGCAAAAGGACATCTTCCTGTTGACTCCAGTTACCACGGCAGACATGAAGTGCGGTTTTGATGTTGCTATCTATTCCCTCAACGACACGATTCATCAGTTCCACTGCGAAATTGAGTTCTTCCTCAGGGCTGCTTTTTTCTGAAAGAGCAGCGCACATAAAGGTATGGGTTTCATGCGGTCCCGTAAATGCAACTTCGGTGAGTACAGGTTCATCAAATTGCACAAATCCGCAGCCTGCTTCCTGTAAATCGTGCAATTCTTGGCGAAGTATTGCTACGACATCATCGCCAAGTGATTCTTTATCAGGATAAAACTCATAAGATAACTTCTTTACCCACATTGAACGGGTCAAAAGGTAGGGACCGGGAAGGGTGACTTTGATGGGTTTTGTCGTGTGTTCTTTGAGAAAGTGGTAGTCGTTCAAGACAAGGGGTGATGTACGTTTCAGTTTACCATCAACGACCGGATTTTTTAGTGCAAATGCTGGAACATCAAGAGCGTTGAGTAGTTGTTCAAACGCTGCTTTGTCTTCAACATAGTCAAGCATTTCTGCCAGTGTCATAAGTCTGATACCGTCAATGCATCCTGTGATGAATGAATAGAAGTTGTCACGACGTTGTTCACCATCACTAACGATGTCTACTCCATTTGCTTCTTGTAACTTGAGGCTTTCAATTACTGCTTCATCAGCAATCGTATCAAACTCTTCATCCGTGATACGTCCTTTTTGTTTGTCGCGTAATGCCCGTGAAACTGTCTTGTATCGTGGCATGCTGCCGACAACGGTCACTGGGAATTGTGGTAAATTGTTCACTGTTCTGCTCTCCTTCTCATTTTATTCATCTGTTGATTCTACTAACTCTCTTTCAAAAACTATAATCACAGCGGTTGATTCACCAAAAGCTGCTGCAGGTTGAATAACCTCACATAGTCTCCAACCTTCATTTCCTTCGCGATTTAGTGTGTCTTCAAGTTCTGGTATCTTTCTGGACTTAAAACCCCATCCCTTTTGACTTACTCTCACAGTTTTGTATTCGTATTTTGTCATGACGAAATAACCTTAATCTGCTTTATATACAGGCATCAACAGAAAAATCTATGATGTATGCGGAAAGTTCTTCAATAGTCGCATCTGCGTTTCCGTTCAGTTACCCATAGGCTGCTATGAAACTTGTAGGTGTTCCATATTTTCTGCAGTTACTTCTTTGCTAAACTCATCATCACTGATATTGTTTTGCTCAAAGAGGTCGAATAACTCAACACATGTGATGATGGAATTAACTTGGATGTTTACGCTTTGTGGTGTCATAGTTATACCTAAAATTAAATTAATAATAATTCCTTGATAAAAACTAGATATGTTACAGTTTACAGTAATCATTGTAATTATCTGTTATAATGATTTATAATAGTTTTGAATCTTAGCTGATATGAGATTTCTACGCTCTTTCAAAAACTCATCATAACTTTCCACTGTTTTAGTTTCTATTTCTCGTGGTATGCAATGAGAATCTAAATTTGCTTGTAACTGTGCATGATCACTTATTCCTCCGAATTGAGGCGTTCCGTTTTGGCACTGCTCACTTACCATCGAAAAGTATGCCGCAGGTTCTTTTGCACCAATAGCGATATTGATTTCGCTTTGCATCACAACATAGTTAGCAATCTGATTGTAACTTCCAGGTGTTAACCCATGACTCTGTAAATACTTACGTGGAAATATGTGATGAATATTAGATTGTCCTTCAAGAAGATCTCTAACTGAGATATCGCTTGAGAGAAAACCTTTATCGTTTGCCTTAACTTGGCTTGCCAGAAAAACATTAAAATAAGGACTACTTGCTACAGACGTGTCCATATTTTGTGGAAGACCAACTTCCCAGAAAGCATCAGAAAGGTCAGCTAGTTCTATTTTCTTTAGATACTGTTCTGCCCCATGTTCATTAATGTTTCGAATGTCAACGTCAAATGCAGTTTCGGGGGAACCTGTGTACCTGGCGGTCAGGATTGACATTGCAAACCACCGTCTAACCATGGTCTCTATCTTAGATGCTTCTAAGTTTTCCTTTCGTAATGTTAAATAGAGGATGTAAGCAAAATTGAGTGTGTTTTTTGATCTTATCATTGAAGCAGTAACAAATCCTGCAGATCGCAAAATCATAATAAAACGTTTAAAGTTAGTCTCATTCATGTAACGCTGAACACCATTTTTAAGTATGCTAAATGAATTTTCTGCTATAGATTCTTCAAAACTACGAGTTTCAAAGTTACGTCCCGATAGTAAAGCAACTAAATCACTCAAGCGTCCTCTTTTAAATTCAGTCGTAAAGGTTACTCTAAGCATATCAGTATAGGAAGGATCATAAAGATCTTCCCTTTCATGTCTTAACCATTCCATTGTCCTGAAGTAATCAGTATTTACAAAGCTACCATCTTGGCTTACGGTGTTATATGATTCTGGTGCGACAGCAAGATGACAAAAATAATCTATACTTTTACGTAGCAAATGACCTTCATATTTCTCGCTTGCAGCCATTTTGGACATTGCAAAATCTGCAGTGTTCAATGCAACACCCTGAGAATTTATACGGACAAATATCTCAGTAACTGTATTTACATCCAAATCAGGCTTTAATTCAATTAATCCAAGCGTATTGTTAAGGATTCCTTTTAAGCAATCAATATTGTCATCAATGGTATCTGTATCCATGTCTTTGTTGATTCTGCAGTACTCATCTACTAATTTTCGCGCTCGGGTGTCTGGATCAAAAACAACAGCAATATCTGGTATCCACTCATTACTTTTTTTATTTGCAGCGTTGGATACTTCAAAACGCCCTTCACAAGGATGAAAAGCAATCGTTATCCGTTTATGAGAATAGTCTTTGTTGAAAACCATCTGTCCTAACAAAGCTGCAAAAAGTGCCGTTACACGTTGTTGACCATCTATAAGTATACGTTTTCCGTTTGACTTTGAACCATCTTTGAGTCGGACATCTGGAGTGCGCCAAGTAATGAGATAGCCAACAGGATATCCCCGGTAGAGTGAATCAATTAAATCGCGAACTTTTGTGGAATTCCAGACAAATGGACGCTGAATTTCTGGAATAGCGATTTCATCTGAATTGTTCCAAGCAAGTATTGTTTGTATAGACTGTTGATTTACATCGTATTGATGAATTGGCATTTCGGTTCCTTCCTTGCGATAGATCGTGATTTACAAAACTGCTTTGTATCTTTTTTAACTTCTCATATAAGTGTATTTACGAGGCGAGTCCGTGGTTTACTTTATGAAAGTATAACCAATATTGACTTCATGAAGACATATTACAATTTTTAAAGTTGTTTGAGCAATTTCTCATATTCTGCATGATGACCAATCCAGAACCAATAAATGCTATTGTCTTCAAGCAAACCCAAAACATGCCAATCAATTCCGATTCGGATTGAATAAATAGGTTCTCTGGTATGCACACGTTTAAAATGAAGACTTGGGTGATTATTGTCTTCTTTCCAAAGGCGATAGTCTTACGAGCTTTTTCCTTTTTATCCTGAGGCAGCCGCCCAAAACGTGTGATAAAATTCTCTGTCAGATATGAGTTCACAATTCATCAATCCCCATTTGTTTCACACGACCCGCCTTAATGTCAGCACGAGCTTTTTGAGCAAGTTTAGTGAGCTGATCTTGGGATTCTGCAAAAGTCTTATCCCATCGGCGCTCATCTTCAAGTTCTTCAAGAATAATAGAAACGATGGCATCCTGCCTTTCAGGTGCGAATTTATAAATCTCAGTTCACACTTTTTCAATAGCTGCGTCATTACAATGTCCCTTATATACCTTGATAACAGATATACCTTGATAACAGATATCAACAGAAACTCCAAGATATTTTCAAAAAGTCTGTCAGAAGTAACTCGTTACGAGTCTGAATAGTTCTGTCTCAGTATAAACAAAATAGCACTTTTATCATTTCGCTAAAATTACGCATTTAATAGTCTAATTGTTATGATTTTATACGCACAATCTCCCTACTATTAACTGTTTTCAGTACAGCATTAACTTGAGAAATCAACGGTACAAGATCCTCAAGTCGGTTACTCTCAGCTTCCAACAATATAATTCCAATCTCAAAATTCTCTAAGTTTTGCTGCTTAGGAATACCTTGGTCTGTTGTGATAAAAACATCAAATTCACTTGCTGCCATTGTCAACAGTTCACCATTTTCTTTTCCCTTCCATCCACGATAACTTACTATGACTACCTCAATATCGTCCAAAATAAATCTTCGTAGTTGAAGCGGAAGATTTTCATCAAGCAACACGCGCATCGGCAACCTCTAAAGTCATCTTTAGGTACGCAACAGCTTGCTCATGAGATACGGTCGGAAAATCGTTAAGGAAATTTTTTAGTGAATCACCTGCAGTCAGATGTTGAATCAATACCTCAACTGGGACACGGGTCCCTGCGAAAACTAAGGCACCGTTCATTACTTTTGGGTTGTGCGAAACAATCTGTTCTTTTTTCATAATTAAATCTCCGTTGAAGCCTATATCAATAGTAGCAGGTCAATGTTGATCGGCAATTGACAGTGTGATTGTCGGCACACCGTCAGCTGTGACCGTGGCGTAAATCACTTATGGCATCCCTTACGAAAATAGGTGTCATCTCCAACCCGCTGGAAAAACAATAGAGAATCCAAACCCTCTCTGTCTCTTTGTTGAACTATCGCTTGAATTGAATCGCCGAACCAAATACGGCTATATTTTGGATCTATACCGACTGTCTTTCTGATACGTTCAGAAAGATTATTTTGCTTTTGATACGTCTCCTATATCAGTTTGCTTTTTGGGAATCGGCTTCAGTCCAATTTAAGTGTTTCATTTTGAAATCTCCTTATAGTGTTTTTTCCATACTAAATGACGCGCAAGTCAACATTTATATCAACATCACGTGTAAGTGTATTTGTCACTGGTGAGGCAGCAAGGGTTTCCTCCCAGAGTTGTTCTAATACATCGTCATCAGCATCCGATGCGACATAGATTGTGCCGCGCACCTCTTTAAACCCGCTATGTCCACCTTCTTCCGTTCCGAGAAATACAAAAATATTGTCTATCTGACCGGTAAGTGAGATCTCTAATTCATCGATCTCGATTTTTTGTTGTGACGCACGAATCTGGAAACCCATCGCTAAACATGCACCGAGAGCACCGAGTACATACTCAACGGCACTGGGTGCAGCATCGCGCACATCAAAACTTGCCGGTTGTCCAACCGACCATGAATGATTTCTACAGAAAACCTTTGCCTGCAAACCACCGTCCCAATGGATACGAGTTTGCCATTTGTAATCTCGTGCTTGTGCATAAGCAGCATCAGCGTCTTGTTCTGCTTCTCCACGTCGTACGAAGTACTTGTTGTGTTCAGGTGCAGATCGCCATCCGATGTACGGGTTTTCAGTCATTCTACACCATGCTGGTAGGTCCTCTTTGACGCTGATTTCAGTGCTGCGAATCTCAAGCACTTCACCATCTGGCACCTGCTCCATAGATTTGCGAATCAATAGTAACAGACCGGAACCGCAGTCAAGGTTTCCGCCTTCACATATATGGGGTGTTTGTAGCGAATCCGGTGCTTGTAGGTCTTCTTTTCGCATTTATCCATAAGTCCTTTCAGCAATCTCACATTAAATTCGGAATAAGAATCGTTGACTTTTGTTGTTTTTGAGTTGTGTTTGGAGTTTTCTTCTGTTTATTAGGTAGGTTGAAGCAATTTGAATTTTAGAAATGTGTTTTTTTATATTAGACTTTAGAAACCCTCCCTTGTAGATTACACCTTATGGTATGAATGTATGCTGTGAAATTTGAGTGAGGTAAATATACGCAAAGGGAGGGAATCTGCCATTAGACTGGGAATCCAACCGATCCCTTATGGATGTTGCTGCAATTAGCAGAAATTCCTTTTTTAGATGTCAATATGTTATGCTTGAACCACCCGTGATTAGGAATTCAACAGCCTTAGCACCACCCACAATGACAGCACTATCCACCAGATTATCTTCATCAAGGTTTCGTTTCTTGAAGCATGGTGAACAGACCCAGATTATGCCTCCCACATCTGCAAAGTCAGACATAAGTTGTTTCATCGGTGCGAAACCTTCCTCGTGTATATCATCAGCGTAACCATTTTGGCAAAGATGTACACCCTCTGTGCTTAGAAACACGACAGTTTCCACACCAGACGCTACAGAAGCATTCGCAACAACGAAACCGACAGTGGCTTTGTCGGTATTATCTTTCGCGTGTGTAATGCTTATCATCAGTTTAGACATTAAGTTTTCTCTCCTTTTTTAATGTAAAAATAGGCATTGTCTTCACCGCAACAGTCTGCGAGAAGTTCATTGCCTATCATATTGCACCATGCCGCGATGTCCACGGGTGCTCCTGGGTCTACTGCATGGACCTGTGCAATCTGTCCTGTTTCAAGGGTTCTCATTGATTTCAAGAGTGCGATAATAAGATCACCGCATCCAAGTTCACCTAAGTCAAAGACGGCATCAGGCTTAATTTTCGGTAAAATGTTTCGTTCTTCCATAATGAAAAGAATACCATATAATCAATGAAACGTCAATGAAAATTCAGTGGTGTAATGTACAGTGCAATGTAAGGTTGGCATATAAATTCTGCTCAATTATTGATTACAGTTATACAGAAAAATAGGATTAGACATTAATCTAATCCTATCTGTAAACTCAAAGATAATGTATCCAAGTTCTCATTAGTTACGTTCTAACCATCCAGGAAGTTTTACCTTCTCTGATTTTTTCCACGCAGACAGAAATAAAGATGCTGTCCAACGTACTGATTCTCGTGAACGTTCTTTAGTAAATTCCTGTAACTCTTCTGAAGGTTTCTGTAAGTCTAGATAATCATTGACTAATTCATAAACACGATCTACCAATCCATGTTCAGTCTTCATCTGTTTGACAATCGCAGGCATCAACTCTCCAACGGCTTTAACCATCTGATTCTTAGCGAGTTCAGTTGGATCAAGTTTCAAGACTTCAATTGAAGCATCAACTTTCTCATGAATTCCATCATGCAATTTTGTGCCATCCTCCTGAACGATTCCATCATAATGTACCGTGAGGTGTAAGGGTTGACACATATCCTGCGCATAGTGTGCCAAAAAACCTGCGTAGACATAACACTTATATTGAATAATGGGATTATCGGGCCATTTCCGATATTCTGCAAATGCAATAGTGAGTCGTTCTGTCCACTCTGCTACAGAATAAGGTAGAAAACCGACTTTACTGGGTTCCAACTTCATTTCAGCACATAATTTCAAGAAAGCATCACGATCAGCAGGGACTGGATTGTCTCCAATGAGTTCAATATCAAAATAGTGCTCAGCATATTCGGCTATCCGTGCATGTGGAAAATCACGGTTTTTTGATACATCAGGATCATAAGCACAATGTGCAATCATTTTAACAGCTTCTGCAGAACGGAAAAACTCTGGGATTTCTTCAGGCAATGCCTTAACCGCTGCTTGTGATAGTATATCATGACCACCACCCCACCATGCACATGCAGCAGTTGTGAGAAGTGATAAGATAAAAACAAAAACTATCTGTAAACGTTTCATAATTCTCCTTTCATAGTACAACCTATCTTATATATCGGTGGAAGGGTTTCTAACCCCGATTTACCACATACGCGATACAGTAATTTTGGACAAAATTGCATTTATGAGTTACGCTGTAAATTGATTGTTCCAAATCAGTCTGCAGCGAGTAATGCTTCTGAATCCGTGTCTTGCCATTGAAACTGTAGTTCGGTCGTTTCATGAGGTTTAAAAGGAATTGCAACAGATTCAATAGCTGGACCAATTATCTCAATATTGTTGAGGTTTGCAGTACCGTATCCCAATTCGTTAGCATAATTGAAAAGACCGATCTCCATTGGTTCAAATCCCATTGCTTTTGATGTGACCGCGTCTGCTGCGAATACATCACCACTTGCAACTGCAATACCGAGTGGAACAGAGTTTGTACCCCCAGGACCGTTTCCTTGCAATCCAACAGTACCGTCAACAATAGCAATATCCGGTTTCAGAAAACGTGCCAAACGTAACAAGTTGATATTAATTGTCTGTGCTTCAAGTGGTAGTTGACGGTCTGCATGCCGAAGATACCCATGCATTTTGATACGGTCAGCTTTATGTATCGTTCCCATGATCATGTTTTTCATTGCAAGCGTCACGACACCAGCATCATGCGTTTTGGCAATGGCAACAGAAATCGTGCATGGACAATCAAGAACCGTCTTCGGCATTCGTACAGTATCTGTTTCCCGACCAGCAAGAAAAACGGTGGTTTCCACCCATTCAGTTTCTTGATGTAAGTCTACAAGTCGAATAGGTATATCGTATTCTGCCTGCAATGCATCATAACCGAATATTTGAAATGCTTCACCAGAAAAAGATTCATTTCCCCCTTCTGCTATAATAACTTCTTTCGAAGGGTGTGGTGTGCTGAGTAAGAAATCCAATGCACCACGCATGGTGTCAACATGAGACGAAGCAAGCTGATTTGTACTCGACAGGAAATTGGGTTTTAACAATACCTGTTCTTGTACTTTTGGTGCGATGTCGTTTCGTATATTGTCTAATGCTTCATATACATTAGAACGGCGTCTACCTGTCTTAGCAAGACCTACTTTTATAGTGTTAGCAGACATACATTTACTCCTTTCATTAAAAACAACTTTAATATATTACAATGAACTAAAGGTTTTTTCTTATGATATTAATGGACGTAAAAATCCTTGATGTTTATCTAACAAATCAACTGCTTCACATCGTTTAACATCCTTCATCAGCATAACAATTGCTATTTTTGCGCTACCTTCTGCCTCCTTTAATGTAACGTTTGCGGTCGTTTCATCAACTCCAGTAACTGTTTGAATGATTCGGATACTCCGATCAACCAATTTTGAATTAGACGTTTTCACGTCCACCATCAGGTTATCGTAGACCTTACCTAACTTGATCATTGAGATGGTCGTGAGCATGTTTAGTACTAACTTGGTTGCTGTCCCTGCTTTTAGTCTTGTAGAACCGGTAATGATCTCAGGTCCGACAATTAGTGTTATGAAATAGTCAACATACGCCTTAAGGTCTGCTGGTGGTGGTACACATGAAAGAAAAATCGTTTTGGCACCGATTTTGTGTGCTGCTTTTAGCGCACCTAAGACATACGGAGTTCGTCCACTACTTGCAATTCCGACAATTACATCTTTTTGTGTTAGGTTATGTTCTCGTATTGCTGCTGCACCGCGTTCAGGTTTATCTTCTTCACCTTCCACAGACCTACGTAAAGCAATGTCTCCACCCGCTATTATTCCTTGTATCATTTCTGGATCAGTGCTGAAAGTTGGTGGACATTCAGATGCATCCAACACACCCAATCTGCCGCTTGTTCCTGCCCCTATGTAAAACAGTTTACCGCCTTGACAGAATGCATCTACGATAATCTCAATCGCAAGTGTTATCGCATCTGATTCAGCTGCGACTGCTTCTACTACTCTGCGGTCTTCCTGCTGAAATATCTCAACTATCTCAGATATTGATTTCAAATCAATATCAGTAGAGTTTGGGTTTTGCTGTTCGGTAATCACTGGATGATATGGTTACATTCCCGTGTCTAATAGTTTGATTGGTTATAGTCTTTCCATTGCCAATAACACTGCTCCGTATACTGGTTCATGTTTTGGATACCTCACCGTTGCATCCGTTATTCTTCCTTCAATCAGCATCCGTAGTTTATCTGCATATAAGGGTTGATTTACTAAGTTCCCACCAGAAAAAACAATGTCAATGGGTATGGTAAATTCTAACTGCGTGACTACGGTCTCAATTGCACATACCAACTCACCAACAGCGATATCAATTATCCGTGTTGCTTGTGTATCACCACGGTCTGAAGCGGTAAACATAACATCAGACATTTGTGCAATTTCGTCTCTGCTTGCAGCGTGTGTCCAGCGAATCAAATCATTTGGTTCATTTAGTGAAAGTCTCTTTAGAATCAGTTGTGTTATTTGTGTTGCAGGTTCGCGCTGATCAGCAGCACGTGCCACTGCCTGTAGACCCTTGACAGCAATATCATAACCGCTGCCTTCATCACCCAGTATATAACCCCAACCCCCGGCGCGTACTTCTCTGCCGTGTTCATTGATACCGTACACAATTGACCCCGTACCAGATATAACGATGACACCTGACTGTTTACCAGTACCACTTACTAATCCGATATGTGCATCATGTGTTAGAATCCTATTTTTACTTATACCGATTTCATCACATATTTGTCCAATTATTTCTCTGTCCTCTTCACGTCCCAAACCTGCCATACCGATACAGCAAAGGATGGAATCCAAGTCTGTATTTGGGACTTGCAGTTTTAGTTGACTAATGATTTCAGTTAGGACGTTTTTTGTTTGTTCTATCCCCACGACATGGTAATTTGATGGACCTGTTTGGGTTTTGGCAATTGTTTGCCCATCCTTTGTAGCTAATAACCCTACTGTTTTTGTTCCACCACCATCAATACCAATGATATACTTCATTTTATTCCATAATATGTAGCATAGAGTTTATAGAGACTGAGTACAAGGATGAAAATTAATATCTATTGACATACCTGAAGAAATAGATTACAGTAATTTATCACAATTCTATTTAGAACGCAATTATTTTCATTAGGAGTTGTTCATGCTTAAGAAATTATCTCTAATTATAACTCTCCTTACTCTAATCTGTTTGGGTTGTGCAGATGATAATTCTCAAGTTGAATGGGAAGTAGTACAAAGTGGAACAGATGCACATCTTTTTGGTGTTTATTTTATTGATGCAAAGAAGGGATGGGCAGTCGGTTCAAGTGCTACTGTTTTATCCTCAAAAGATGGAGGAAAAACTTGGATACAATCAGTGGATGAATCACTAAACAATGATACATTGACAGAAGTTAGTTTTGCGACACCAACAAATGGTTGGCTTGTTAGCATAGGGAAAGTGCATTATACTGGTAGCGGTGGTAACTCGTGGTCGGTTCAACATCAAGCACGCGCGCTGACAGATAAACCTCCAGGTATTTTGGATCTGTATTTTGTTGACACTGCTGAAGGTTGGGCAGTTGGTGGAACAGGGACAATACTGCATACATTGAATGGCGGTAGCAAATGGGAGACAAGAAATTCTCCATCAGAAAAACATCTGTGGGGTGTTCATTTTGTTGACTCTAAACACGGTTGGATTGTGGGTGAAGATGGTGAAATACTTCATACAAGTGACGGTGGTAAACGGTGGGATAGACAGAACAGTAATGCAGAACAACCTTTATTTGCTGTTTATTTTATAAATCAAAAGACTGGTTGGATTGTCGGATCAAACGGATTAATTTTACACACAACGAATGGTGGGCAGACTTGGCATCAACAGAATAATCCGATGAAACAGAGTTTGCGATCTGTTGCATTTCAAAATGAAAAAAAGGGTTGGGCAATCGGTGAAGAAGGACTCATTTTACATACAATAGATAGCGGGACAACTTGGAATCAATCTACTTCACCGACGACAAAAAATCTGCAAGACATTATGCTGTTAAAAAAGTCGGGTTGGATTGTTGGAGAAAAAGGCACAATTTTACGAATGGACTAATACAGATGTGTCTTTGAAACCAACAGTCTTACCAAAAAATATGCTTAACCTTCATCATCCAAACAGACAAACATATTACAATACCTAAAATACCTATAAGATTACGTGTATTTGCAGAAAAACGGGACCAAGTGTTAGTTATGTGATTTGGAAAGAATGCTATACCAACGGCTAATCCAACTATCATATACGAGAAAGGATGGTAGTACCAAGCATCTTTGAAATTTACTTGTGTTATAGCAATGCAGGCACGTGTCATTCCACATCCTGGACAAGGCACATTGGTAACCGTATGAAAAGGACATGGCAATAGTGATACCTCGTCTGGTGCACTTTGCACTATTCTTGTGAAGATACCTATCCCAACTAAACCAATTAAGAATAATCGGGATAGCATAACATGATTAAACATCAGATGAATCACCGTAGAGTTTGTTAATCTGGTATTGCTGAATAGCTAAGGAAGCTATACCAATTCCAAATATTGCCAATAGCACACAAATTATAGGTAAATTTGGATCATAGTGCATATCATTCTCACGTTGAATCTCATTGATACCATTTGCCATCTTGTATTCATAAAATATACCGAAGATACCACAAGTGAGAATTGAGAGAAAGAACCATAACCAAAAAGAGTACTCGCGTTTCCCTAACCAACCATTAAGTGTGTCCATTTGTTTGTATTGCCAATAGAGTCCGTATATTCCACAAGTGATGAGTGAAATAATTATTCCAAACGCTATACTACGTTTTGCATCTTCTACTGGATAGGGATATTGATTAAGCATATATGTCACCTCTTACTTTTAAAATAAGTTTGAATGTACTGGAAATTAGTTACAATTTTTATGCATCGTTCAGAATCAGATAATTTATAGATGTGATGTATAAATCCTACACTCCGCAGTTGTTTAATCAGATTTTAAGTATTTATGTTATACTCTTTATATCTTTATATAAGGAGTATAACATCATCACTCAATCTACTTTTACAACACAACGTTTAGATCACCTCGGCATAGTAGCTGGTGTATGTGATCGTATTGACTTGATAAACACTATTGATACTTTTATTTCCCCAACGAAACGGAAAGTTTCAGTGGGTGAATCTGTTGTTGCTATGATCTTGAATGCTTTAGGCTTTGTCTCACGCCCACTCTACTTGACACCTGAGTTTTTTTCAAATAAACCGGTGGATCTATTGATACGCCCTCATCTCTGTGCTGCCGATTTCACGGACGATTGTCTTGGGCGTGCTTTAGATACACTTTATGAAAATGGTGTTACCGAACTTTTTGCGACAGTTGCTTCTAAAGCATTATCAACTTATGAGATTGACCATCGTTTTGTTCATCTGGATAGCACCACGTTTAGTTTTCAGGGGAACTATGATACCGAAACAGTTGATGAACAGGCTATTCACATTACCCACGGGTATAGTCGTGATCAGCGTCCGGATCTCAAACAAGTGGTAGTTCAACTTCTCTGTTCTTATCGGTCTCAGTTCCCTGTATGGTTCAAAGCACTTGATGGAAATCAGTCTGATAAAACAAGTTTTCCCAACACGATCCGAGAATATTTGTCTCAACTGCGTGGCAGTGATGCCCCTTATTTTGTAGCGGATAGTGCGCTTTATACAGCACAAAACATTGCGAAGCTGCGTGATGTGCGTTTTATTACGCGTGTGCCGGAAACACTCAAAGCTGTCAAAGAACTCTACCAAACTATTTCGACTGAAGATATGCAGCCAGCATCTCTTGATGGATATAGTTATCTATCAGTAGATAGCACCTATGCGGATGTTCCACAAAGGTGGTTAGTTGTTTATTCACAAGCTGCGTATCATCGTGAAGTGGCAACTTTAGTAAAAAAGATTGCCAAAGCACAGACAGCCGCACAAACATCTCTCAATCGTTTACAAAATAAAACGTATGAGACCGATACAGCTGCGGCAGCTGCGGCAACAGTCCTTGCCAAGTCATGGAAATATCATAAACTTCGTTTCTCCATTATTTCTGTTCCACATTACACCACATCGGGACGCCCCAAAAAGACAGATAAACCGACACATTTTCGTTATCGGGTTGAAGGTGAAGTTATTGATGATATAGAAACGATTGAAAAACTCAAACGCAGCAAAGGCCGATTTGTCTTAGCTACCAATGAACTTGATACAACTTTACTTGACGATGCGACTATCCTTGAAGCATATAAAGCACAGAACGTGTCTGTAGAACGCGGTTTTCGGTTTTTGAAAGACCCCTTATTCTTTGCCGATAGTCTATATCTTGAAAAACCCCAGCGGATTATGGCATTACTGATGGTGATGGGACTTTCTTTACTTGTATACGCTCTTGCCGAACGATGGGTTCGGCAAGAGCTAAAAAAACAAGAACAAACAATACCCAACCAAGTTGGTAAACCCACGCAAAAACCAACACTCAGGCGTATTTTTCAAATGTTTGAAGGCGTTGATGTATTATTGATAGAACAAAACGAACATATACAACGGTCTATTGTAAATTTAAATGAAATACACACACAAATCATCAACATTTTAGGCATAGAAGTAAAAAATGTCTATTTTCCAGATCCATAACTGCGGAGTGTAGGATAAATGTATTATACAGGTGTTAACTGTAAAATACATTTATACAATAGCTACTCGCGTGGTAGTGTAATCTTATCGGGGACGACAATCTCACCAGCGATGATTTGTGCTTTCAACGATTCAACTCTCTCAATAATCTCATCGGACAGAACAGATCGGTTGTGTTCATCAACGACATAACTCACGTCACCATCTGCCAATCCAAAGTCACGGAGACCGGGTGTAAATTCCCCTTCCACGGTTTCTTGTATGATGCGATGCACAGAAGTAGAAATCTCTTTCGTCATACTCGTCAGGACTAATCCTGGTGCAAGATGATTTCCATTAGAGTCAACCCAAATGATAAACTTATTCTGTTCTTGTGCTGCTTCAAGAACACCGTGTCCAGCACCCCCTGCAGCAGCGTAAATGACATCAACTCCATCTGCATATTGCGCTAAGGCTAACTCTTTCGCTTTTTCTGGTTGATTGAAACCTGTTGCATCAAGACTAATATAGTCAACCGAAACTTCTGCTTCAGGATTTATCTGTTGGATTCCAGCGATATATCCTGCTTCAAATTCGTGTAATTTTGGAACATCCGCACCACCAATATATCCAATTTTTCCTGTCTCTGTCTTCAATGCAGCGATTGCCCCAACAAGGAACGAACCTTCATTATCTTTATAGTTCACAGATGTCACATTATGGTTATCAATGACAGAGTCAAAAATAGCAAATTTAACTTCAGAAAACTCTGGGGCTATTTGAGCAAGAACATTTCCCATCTGGTATCCAGCTGTCAAAACAAGGTCTGAATTTTGTGCTGCATCCCTAAAGATTATCTCTGTAGCTTCAAGATCGTTTTCCATACCGTTTACTTCTGTTAGGACTATACCAAGTTCCGCTTCCGCAGCCCTTACTCCTATATGGAACGCAATACAATAAGTCGAATCGACAACACAATCACTGGGATAAACCATAGTTACGCGAATCGGATCGTCTGTAGAATCCGTATGCGTCACCTTCTCAATCGTTTCACAACCACAAATTAATAGTATTCCTAATACTAAAAATGTAAGAATATTTGTCAAGGAAATTCTATTCATATATACTCCTTATAGCTAAAGTTAACGACTTGTGCCAGTTAACTAAATGTTTATACTAAATTCACATATATTGGGTATGGTATATAACATTTCGTCCCTACGGGACTAAAGATCATCCAAAGCAAAA
This sequence comes from Candidatus Poribacteria bacterium, assembly GCA_963663765.2. Lineage (GTDB taxonomy): Bacteria > Poribacteria > WGA-4E > WGA-4E > WGA-3G > MSPOR6. Next base: position 329,235 of record CAXXUA010000013.1, read on the forward strand.
GAAGGACGGTTAAATCCTCTTGTCTATGTGAAGTAATTTTTAATAAATAGTTATTTAGCACAAGTCGCTACTTTCAGGCAATTGGTAATTTTTTCTGTACACGAATCTTGTCTATGACTGGGTTTTTCCGAAGAAAAAATTACCAATTTTACCAATTAGTAATTTAGCGTAAATTGAGCAATATCCTGATTTGTGCCAGTTAACTAAATGTTTATACTAAATTCACATATGTTGGGTATGATATATAAACATTTAGTCCCTACAGGACTGAAGATCGTTTCAACCTATTAGGGACACCTGCAATTAGGGACACCTGCAAAACGTTATGCTTATGTGAAACAATGGTTTACATAAAGTCATTTAGTACAACTCGTATATATTAGTACTTAGTCAAGTGTTTATTGATGGGTCTAAATAGTAGTCGGGAATCGGAGTTCCCTCCTACAATACACACAATACACAAGACTTCTGTAGGAGCAATCTACGAATCTCAACTGAACGCCTTGATAGTCGGGAATCGGAGTTCCCTCCTACAATACACAAGACTTCTGTAGGAGCAATCTACGAATCTCAACTGAACGCCTTGATAGTCGGGAATCGGAGTTCCCTCCTACAATACACAAGACTTCTGTAGGAGCAATCTACGAATCACAAATGAACGCCTTGATAGTCGGGAATCGGAGTTCCCTCCTACAATACACAAGACTTCTGTAGGAGCAATCTACGAATCTCAACTGAACGCCTTGATAGTCGGGAATCGGAGTTCCCTCCTACAATACACAAGACTTCTGTAGGAGCAATCTACGAATCTCAACTGAACGCCTTGATAGTCGGGAATCGGAGTTCCCTCCTACAATACACACAATACACAAGACACAAGACTTCTGTAGGAGCAATCTACGAATCTCAACTGAACGCCTTGATAGTCGGGAATCGGAGTTCCCTCCTACAATACACACAATACACAAGACTTCTGTAGGACCGATCTCCGAATCTCGACCTACAATAGTATGTTGACTCAACATTAGTTTTATAAGGCACACATATCGTCCCTAATGAAGTTTAAATTATTAAACGGGTAATCTAATATTTACCTTAGGTGTGAATTTAATGAAATAACCTCATACACATTGTAGTGCGAAATCAAGAAATCAACGGTATGAATGCCTTTTGGCATTCCCCGGGTATGAATGCCATTTAGGCATTCCTCGGGTATGAATGCGCTTGGGTGAATACGCCAAATCAACGGTATGAATGCATTATGGTATTTCCTGGGTCTCTGTGCCCCGCCATATCTGATGAGCAAAAACAAAGGCGAGGCACAGAGATCCCACCCTACAATAGGTGAAGGACATGTTGCATAAATAGACTCCTATTATGGATAAGTAGAATTACTGAATTTATTTTATAATCTTTATACGTGATTAAAGAAGAAATCAACTCATGAAAAAACTAATAAAACGTCTACAATTGTAAAATAGTGTATTACAATTAGTTATTTAGCACAAGTCGTAAAGTTAATTATTTTTTAATTCTTTGAAAAACCTTCACAGAAATGATACCATTTTAGTTGCAGTATCAACTTTTTTCTATTAACCTTACCTACAAGAAGTCGTTTACTATCCATTTCTAGTACAGGGATAAGATATTTATACTGAGTAAACAGTCTCAAATTTTCAGTTATGTCAATATCTTCAATCACAATAAAAGGCAGTTTCTTTTTGATTTCTTGTAACACAGATTTTGCTTCGTCACATAGTTGACAATCAGGTTTCGTATAGAAATGCAATTTGATTGGTGCTTTGTTCATTTATATTATACGAAAAACAGAATCAGATACTATGGATTACGTTAATATATCGCGGACAACATGTCCATGAACATCTGTGAGTCGGAAATCTCGTCCTTGGAATCGGTATGTCAGTTTTTCATGGTCAATACCTAATACATGGAGCATTGTTGCATGGAAGTCATGCACATGCACGATGTTTTCGACAGCATTGTATCCAAGTTCATCTGTATTCCCATAACTGATTCCACCTTTGATGCCGCCGCCAGCCATCCACATAGAGAAACCCTTTATGTGATGATCACGACCACTGCCTTGTGCCATTGGGGTACGACCGAATTCTCCACCCCAGATAACTAAGGTTTCATCTAACATCCCACGTTGTTTCAAGTCGTTCACAAGTGCTGCCGTTGCCTTATCAACATAACCTGAAGTAGTCTTGATAGCGTTCTCAATGCCACCGTGATGGTCCCAACCGCGATGGTAGAGTTGAATAAATCTGACACCGCGTTCAGCCAACCGTCTTGCCAGTAGACAGTTAGATGCATAGGAACCATCACCCGGTTTGGCACCGTACATATCAAGAATGTTTTGCGGTTCTTTGGAAATATCGGTCAATTCAGGGACACTGGTTTGCATTCGGAATGCCATCTCATATTGATTGATGCGTGTAGAGATTGTAGGGTCGTCTACAGTTTCATCTAAGATGCCATTTAAGGACTGTACCGCTCCAACCACGTCCTGTTGCTGTTCCTGACTAACACCGTCAGGACTTGAGACATAATGTACAGGATCACCTTTAGAATGGAATTGGACACCCTGAAATTGTCCCGGTAGAAATCCGCTATGCCATTGGCGTGTAGCGATCGGTTGGTCCTGTCCACCTCCAGAGGATATAAGGACGACATAACCGGGCAGGTTCTCGTTTTCGCTACCGAGTCCATATAACAGCCATGACCCCATACTCGGTCTACCCGAAATAGCAGTACCTGTATTCATAAACGTATGTGCGGGGTCGTGATTTATCTGTTCAGTTTTCAAAGATCGTACAATGCAGATGTCATCAGCGAGACTACCTATATTTGGAAACGTAGAACTCATTTCCTGTCCTGATTCACCATATTTTTCAAATGGATGTGTTGGACCAAGACATTTGAGTGCGTTTGCTTGCCCCTGCAGCTGCGCTATCGGCTGTCCTTTCGTGTATGACTGTGGCATCGGTTTGCCGTGCATTTCTGCAAGTTTCGGTTTGTAGTCCAATGTCTCTAAATGTGAGGGACCACCTGCCATACAGAGATGTATCACACGTTTTGCCTTCGGTAACACGTGTGGTTCGGTGATTATACCAGACCATCTTTCTATCTTCGGTGCAGCATTCAGCAACGACGGTGTGAGTAATGATGCAAGTGCAAGTGATCCAATACCTTGCGCTGATTTTCCTAAGAATGTTCGCCTTGTCAAGCGAAGTTTGGTTTCTTCATTTATATCTTTAGACATTCTTGATCCCGCCTTTTTTCTTAAAATTACAGAATTGTAGTGTATTTTGAACTATGTTCCTAACTTGTAAATCCCTTAATAACAAAGAGTACTGCATAGTAAATTGGCCATTGAATAATAAAATATATTAACCACACAAATCCTAAAAATACTGTAGCAAAACCAAAAAAAAACCTTTTTTGGATTCTTAAAATATTTCTGTTCATCATCATCATCATCTTTGTCAACAAGTTTTCCCTTTATAGCAAGTAATGCGAAAATACTACCTATTACGACAGCACCAACGATTGAGATAATAACAGCAATTCTGAATAACCCTTTTTTCCAATTTATCGTGTTACTTTCTGCAGCAGAATCATCAAAAAATTCAAAATAGACTCCACTTCCAATTCCGAATAGGATACATAAAATCATTATAATCAGTATCAGAGATTTCATTTTATGAATACCTTTTTAATATCTTGTAATAGTTTCATGCAAGTTCAGTATCACACGTGCAATGGAAATCCATGCTGCGTGTTCTGTTGGTTCAATTCCGTTTGAAACATGGGCTTGACCGACAGACACCAAACGTTTTGCTGCTTCCGGATTGTTGGTGTATTCAGTCTTATGCTTTTGAAACAGATCAGACATAACTTGTAACTCTTTTTCTTGTGGCAATCGTGATAAAGCTTGACGGTAAGCCCAACTGATACGATCTTCAGCAGTTTTTCCACCTTCCTTAACAATACGTGAAGCAAAGACACGTGCGGCTTCAACATAAGTTGGGTCGTTGAGCAGTGTTAGTGCTTGCATCGGTGTGTTAGAAGTTGACCTTTCTGCGGTACATTCCTGCCGACTTGGTGCATCAAACGCCATCATACTTGGATGCAAAAAGGTACGTTGCCAGTGCGTGTACAGCCCACGTCGATATTGACTTTCACCAGTGTCGTGCACATATTTGCGTTTAGGAAAATTCAAGTTTGAATAGTATCCAACAGGCTGATACGGTCTCACACTCGGTCCTCCGATATTCTGAACGAGAAGACTACTCAATAGCAAAGCGTTATCACGCACAATTTCTGCATCTAATCTCCAACGAGATTGTCGCGCTATTTGTCTATTGTATGGGTCTTTTTCATGTAATACTTCATTCGGTTTTGACGATTGCCGGTATGCGTTGGAGGATACAATTAGTTTGACCATGTGTTTGACATTCCAACCACTATCCATAAACTCTACAGCAAGCCAATCAAGTAATTCACTATGTACAGGAGGTTCACCTTGTGCACCTAAATCATCTAAGACACGTGAAATACCGGTACCAAAATACAGTGCCCACAAGCGATTTACAAGAGTTCGCGCTGTCAGTGGGTTATTCCTTGATACTACCCATCTTGCTAAGTCTAATCGGGTCGGTCGCCGGTCATTGACCCCAAGATTACCAAGAAACTCTGGAATCATCGGATCAACGATTTCCCCTGAATCGTCCAACCAGTTACCTCTTGGTAGTATTCGGGTAGTACGAGGTGATACGGATACTGACGTGAGCGAATACGGACTTTTTGATATTATTTCATTTTTACGTTTTTCCAGTTCCGAAATTTGATGACGGATTCCATCAAGCGCAGGTGCGATCTGTCGATAATAATCGGTTATCTGTTTACGATGATTTGTCGTTCTTATTGCCGGATCAACTTGAATTGCATTGATGACAGAAGCGTTATGTGAGTTCTTTGTTACCATACCGAGTGTCGTTTCCACACCTGCGACATCCCAATATGCTTTTCCACCAAATTGTGTAAATGCCATACCGTTTAGCACACTACCCGTTTTCAATCCTACCAGTGTAGGATCTACTTCAAGTCGGACCCATTCCCCTAATATTGGCAGCTCACCCATCGGTTTGTGTGCAGGAGTATCATTACCAATCTCACCATAAGTGATTTTATCTTCACCCCAGAATGCACGGTGCTCCCAACTACCATCGTTCCACTGCAGCATAATTGTCTGTGGTGGATTATCTGGATCTAACCACACATAAGCAAAGAGTTTATCACCATCAGCCAAAGTAATTTTTCTATTTGCACCGTGGAATGTATGCTGTATAAGTTGATTTGGGGCAGCAGTCTGAACACGTGAACGTTCATTGCTAAAAACAGGTCCCTCATTTTTGCCAATAAATCTCCATGTACCTTCCGTTTTACCTCCGTTGGATTGTGCATCGTCAACCCATGCAAATTCAGCAGGTTCTGTTGAATTGATGAGGGAACGTATCTCCTCTTCCCACTTCTTCTGTTCTGCTTGCAAACCGGGGGATGACAATTCAAACACTCTGCGTAATTTCTCTAACTCATCCTCAATTTCTCTCATCTCAGTCTGATGTTCGGATGATGGCAACATAACCACAGGATCCCATTTGCTTCCGCCTCTGTATACCCCGGGTCCTTGTAAATCGGCGAAGAATGCAGCGAAACTATAAAAGTCCTTAGCAGTATATGGATCAAATTTATGATCGTGACATTGTGCACAACCCAGTGTAGCACCTAACCACACGGAGGCTGTAGTACGTACGCGATCCGCTGCGTAAATTGACAGATATTCTTTCGCTTGTGCACCACCTTCAGCAGTCGTCTGATTAAGTCGGTTATATCCTGATGCCACTTTTTGCTCTAACGATGCGTTGGGGAGTAGATCACCTGCAAGGTTTTCCAACGTAAACTGATCATAAGGCATGTTGTCATTAAACGCTTTAATCACATAGTCCCTATAGGGATAAACACTCACATTCTCATCTGAATGGTAACCGCTTGTATCAGCATATCGCACCAAATCCAGCCAATAAATTGCAAGTCTTTCACCAAACTGTGGTTTTGACAGGAGACGATTGAGCAGTTCATCATAAGCATCAGGACGTTTGTCACTGACAAAATAGTCCACTTCAGCGGGAGTTGGAAGTAAACCCGTCAAATCAAAGTGTAGTCGTCGAATCAGTGTGCGTTTATCGGCTACAGATGATGGCTCAAGTCCTTCCTTCTCTAACCTTGCAAGGATGAACTGATCTATTGGATTATGAATCCATTCCTTTTTTTTCACTTCCGGCGGAGCAACGCGTTTCGGTTGCTTGTATGCCCAATGTTCCTCCCATTCAGCACCTTCAGCAATCCATTGAGTCAATAGGTCAATTTCTGCTTGCGTAGGTTGGCGATGTGAGGTTTGCGGTGGCATACGTCTATCAATGTCTTCGTGTGTGATGCGTAGCACTAATTCACTGTTTTCAGGTTCCCTGGGAACAATTATCGGAAATCCACTCGGATCTGAGAACGCACTCTCTTTGATATCAAACCGAAGTTCTGCTTGACGCGTTGCAGGATCCGGTCCGTGACACGCATAGCATTTGTCAGACAGAATTGGACGAATGTCGCGGTCAAATTGGATCTTCTCTGCATCTGCTTTATGTGCCAGGGTAGACAACAACACAATTGAAAATAACAGACACAGAATTGCGTTATGAAAGGGTAACAACAATGATAACTTTCTTTTTATGTTTATCCTAAACATTGTGGAATATCTCCTCCCCACTTGAAATGCATTATTGTGTGAAATTTCTACAAGGTATTGTATGTCAAGTAATTTAGCATAATAATTAAAAATGTGCAAACCAAAACTTGAAAAATCCAAAGTAATCAGAGACGTTATATTGTTGAAATGTACTCTTATTGTAGGAGTTTTTCATCCCCGACTTTCTCTATTTCTATAGGTGGGAAATTATTTTAGTTGTTTTTTTGGGGTTTTTACCTTTTTTTCAAAAGTATTCTCGATCCTTTCGTGGTATGGGTTTATGTCGATTTTCAATTTTTACGAAATTTTGAAAAAAACAACTAAATGGCTTTTTAGTTGATTTTTTGTGTTATTGATTTGTACATATCAGAGATTATAACGTTTTCTAATTGTGCTACAAAATGTCCAATTAATTATATGTTTTTTATAAAACCCAATGGAGATCTATTGGAAATTCCAATAAACAGACACCCAAAAAACTACAAAACCCACAAAAAATCATATATAATATATACAAAAGAAAAGCACACTACAAATACACTATGCAAAATCAACTCCCAAACACGAAAAAACACAAATTAAAAATCCGTACCAAAATCTGAAAATTAACAGGACTTACGCAGTTTTCATGATTTGATGAAGAATTATGACAAAAATGGTGTAATTTTCAGCATTTTTTCGGTTTCCAGCGCGCTTACAAAGCACGCCTACCGTTTTTGCGTAAGTCCTGATTAATTTAGACAAAAAGTGTATCGAAACCCCGAGAAAGCCTTATATATACTGGACGCATTACATGTTTCCAAAACCGTACCACAAACCGAATAAACCGTACCGTACGGTACGGTTTAATAGAAGCAAATTCTTATGAAATCTTAAGAAATACACATTGAATTTGCATTGATTCCTCACATAAAAAAGAGTAATACAACAGACAACCTCACCAGATAAGGGTGTGCTCAGTTTTTTGCATGGCGTTATACCAATTCAGATAAATCTTGTCTCATTAAGGAATTCTACTGTTTACTGGCAGAGGGTTACTCTCTTCGGTAGGAGCGACCTCCCGGTCACGACCGGGAGGTCGCTCCTACTAGATTTCCGCTGCTAATGAGACATTATCACATGAAAATGGTATTATTTGAATTGTTGGGTTAATCAGAATCACGGAATACGCAGATGACACGGATTACACAGAAAAACCACCTGAGGTAGTATTGCTTAGTTAGAGCTGAACTCATGTCATGCCTGCTAATGCAGCTGTCTTATACGCGAAATCCGTGAAATCCGCAATTCTGGTCTCGAAAAACTTTACACACCAATATAAAAATGCTATAATGCGTAAGATAAAAATTCCATAGGAGATAAATATGCTTACCCAAACCCAAGTTGACACGTTTCGTGAGAAGGGTTTTCTTCTCGGCAACCGTGTTCTAACGGATGAACAGGTAGAAGAATTAAGGACTGAATTAGCACGCGTCATTGATGATTACGAGAAAACCGATGTACAGCAACCCGTCCGAATAGCAAACCTCGGTGGACGAGAAGAAAGTCCTGTCTGGCAAATCGTAAATATTTGGGAGGCAAGTTCCGCCTACCACAGACTTATTTACAATCCCATCATCGTTGAAGAAATTGGACAACTCACAGCAGCAACCGAGGTGCGTGTGTGGCACGACCAAATACAATACAAACCTCCCAAGATTGGCGGCATCAATAAGTGGCATCAAGATTCACCATTGTGGGGAATTCTTATGCCGAAAACAAGTCAAGTTACCGCTTGGGTTGCATTAGACGATGTTGACGAAAGCAATGGTTGTATGCGGATGGTACCCGGCTCCTATCATTGGGGACCTCAGATGAAATTTTTAGGTTCAGTGAGAGACATCCATACGATGCATGATCACTTTGAAGAAAACAAACTCTCCGTAGAACTTTGTCCAGTGCCAAAAGGGCATGTGCATTTTCATCATTCTTTGACATGGCACGGTTCACACGACAATTCCAGTGACGCCGCTCGACGTGCTATCGCAGTGCACTATATGACCGATGAAACCGTCTATTTTGAAAGTGGAAATCATCTCATGAAACAATTTGTTAATGTCAATGATGGAGAAAAATTAACAGGGGAACATTTCCCAATTGTCATGGATTCTGGAGTACCGACAAACCCAACTGCTTAGTCCATAAGCATCAATATGCTGGAATATATAGTTACTAATCCTGCGAGAACATAAGCATTAGGAGACAAATATGCTAAACCAAGTCCAAATCAACGCATTTCAAGAAAAGGGATTCCTTCTTGGAAGTTGTGTTTTGATCGATGAACAGGTTGATGAACTACGTTCAGAATTGGCACGTGTCATTGATGACTACGAAAAGGACGATATTCCGCAACCGGTACATATCGCCAACCTTGGAGGTCGAGCAGAAACACCTGTCTGGCAAATTGTGAATATCTGGGAGGCAAGTTCCGCCTATCGCAAACTGGTTCATAACCCTATCATCGTTGAAGAAATTGGACAACTCACAGCAGCAACCGAGGTGCGGGTGTGGCACGACCAAATACAATACAAACCACCAGAAATAGGTGGTGTGAATATGTGGCATCAAGATTCACCATACTGGCCAATTCTTACACCGAAAACCAGCCAAGTAACCGCTTGGGTCGCATTGGATGATGTTGACGAAAGCAATGGATGTATGCGGATGGTACCTGGGTCATACCACTGGGGTAATCAGATTGCTTTTCTACATTCTGTCAAGGACATCCATTCTATGCCAGCTCGCTTTGAAGAAAATGAATTAGATGTTGAATTATGTCCTGTGCCAAAAGGTTATGTGCATTTTCATCATTCCTTGACATGGCACGGTTCCCATGCCAACAGCAGTGGTCAACCGCGCCGCGCCATAGCGGTGCATTATATGACAAGTGATACCCTTTACGATGCAAATGGAAACCATGTTATGAAACGGTTTGTTACAGTCAATGACGGTGACAAATTAGCTGGTGATAGTTTTCCGCTTGTGATGGACGCGGGAAGTCCTACCATCCCATAGGAGATATTTATGAAAGTTGTTGATGCAGTCGCCAAAGTCCTAAAGACAGAGGGAGTGGAATACCTGTTTGCGTATCCAGTCAACCCGATTATTGAAGCAGCTGCAAAAGTAGACATCCGCACCGTCATTGTACGTCAAGAACGAATTGGGCTGCACATGGCAGACGGGATGAGTAGGATGACCTCCGGACAACAAATTGGCGTGTTCTGCATGCAAAGCGGACCGGGTTCAGAAAACGCATTCGGAGGTGTTGCACAAGCTTATGGGGATTCAGCACCCATACTCGTTTTACCGATGGGATATGCGCGACCATTGACCCAAATCCAACCGAACTTCAATTCGGCACTTAACTATCGGCATGTGACAAAGTCCTGCGAACAACTCACGGTACCAGAAGCACTGCCAGAAGTGATGCGACGTGCCTTCACACAAGTCCGAAATGGCAGACCCAGACCCGCACTCGTCGAAATCCCTACTGATTTAATGTCACAAGAAGTTCCTGAACCCTTTGAACCGACACCCGTTCCACAAGTTCGATACGCTCCAAGCAGTGCAGAAATTGAATCGGTCGCAGATGCGTTAATCAATGCTGAATGTCCTGTCATATACGCTGGACAAGGTGTCCACTACGCACAAGCATGGAATGCTTTGCAGGACCTCTCTGAACTCCTCGCAGCACCTGTCACGACGAGTTTAGGGGGCAAAAGTGCTTTTCCAGAAAACCATCCGTTATCACTCGGATCAGGGGGTCGGTCCATTCCAAAACCGGTGCATCATTTCCTTCAAAAGACAGATCTGCTTTTTGGGATAGGATGTAGTTTCAGTAGGACACATTTTGGGATTACGATTCCTAAAGGTAAACGCGTCATCCATGCTACGTTAGACCCCGCGGACATCAACAAAGATGTTCCTGTGGATGCTGCCCTCGTCGGTGATGCGCAGTTAATTTTGGAAGGATTGGTGGAAGCCGTAAGAGACCGTATAGATGACAAATTTGAAACAAAAAAGACTGCTGTTGTTGAAGAGATCCGCACAGTAAAAGCAGAATGGTTGGAACAGTGGAAACCAAAACTTACATCTGAGGAAGTGCCGTTAACTCCCTATCGCGTTATCTGGGATCTCCTCCATACCGTTGATGTTAAAAACACGATTATCACGCACGACGCAGGGAGTCCGCGCGACCAACTTTCCCCATTTTGGCAATGTGAAAACCCGCTTACATACATCGGTTGGGGGAAAACGACTCAACTCGGATACGGACTCGGTCTGGCGATGGGAGCGAAACTTGCAAAACCGGACGCTCTCTGCATAAACGTCTGGGGTGACGCTGCTATCGGATTTACGGGTATGGACTTTGAAACCGCTGTACGAGAAAGAATACCGATACTCTCTGTGCTTTTCAACAACTTCTCTATGGCAATTGAGATTCCAATTATGCCTGTTTCAACTGAAAAATACCGCAGTACAGATATCTCAGGTAACTACGCAGATATGGCTAAAGCATTCGGTGGTTATGGCGAACGCGTTGAAACTCCAGAACAGATTATACCTGCGATCAAGCGCGGTATCCAAAAAACAAATGAAGGAACGCCTGCACTATTGGAATTCATCACCGCAAAGGAAATCCAAATTTCAAAATTCTAACGCTGTGCATTATTTACAGAGTTGTTTGACTGTCTGTAGAAAACAGATTAGGTCAACTAGCACAAAAATACTATAAAGGAGTTTGAAATGAAATTATTTACAACTATTCTCATATTTGTTCTTATCTGCAGTGTCATCAATACCTGGGCACTAAAAGATGACAAGGCACTTGTATTATATCTCCCTTTTGATGAGGGCAATGGCGATACGGCAATGGATGCAAGCGAAAGTAATCTGGAAGCAACCCTAAATGGCGCTACATGGTCTACAGATGGTAAAATTGATGGATGTATTCACTTGGAAACTACAGAACATTATGTAGAAATTGAAGACGTTGACGAACTTGACATCACCGGCGAAATAACGATTCAAACATGGTTTTTCCCAAAACAATCCCAAGGTGATTCAAACCTAATGGGACGGAGAACATCAGAAAACAAAGGAGGTTATGTTCTTCAGTGGAGTGCAGAGTTTACAGGTACACCACAAATTGAAACATGGATTGACATTGCAGGATATAAAGGGACACGCAACAAACAAACGATTAAACCTGAGTTAGAGGAATGGCATCATGTCGCTTCTACCTATGATGGTGAAAAGGTTCGTCAATATATTGATGGTGAATTAGATGTTGAAATCGATGCACCAGCTGGAAACATCACCAGCGTTGATGCTGTCTTCCGCATCGGTAAATCCCAAACGCCTCTCGGTGGTGCAATAGGTTATGTAGACGAGGTAGCCATCTACAACCGGGCACTCTCTGATGATGAAATCAAACAGGATATGAACCAAGGGGTGCTGTTTGATGTTACTCCTAATGGTAAACTGGCTACAACATGGGCAAAGGGTGTGTAAAGTTTTTGTCACAAGAATGTACTGAATACAGATCTTGCTTAGTATTAGGTTAAATGGTATCCTTCTAAAAAACACTTTTTTATCAGAGAGGATACCAATGTTTAGTATATCATTAGCAAGTTGTGAAGTCGAAGAGTTTAGAGAAGATGCAATCCATTTTGTAGAAAAGATCAATAATGTTTTACACACCCTTAGTTCAGACAGTCTTTATGTAGACGCTATGGAGATAATAGCCTTAGAGACGATGCGTTCGTTAGGTCAAATGATGTTAGAAATGGGTGTTCTCAAACATTCCGTTGAACAAGTTTCTGGATCTGTTGAATGTCCACAATGTCAACAAGCGTGTCGTCCGTATCGTAAAAGAGAACGCCGTATTACGACGCTATGTGGTGTTATTCGTGTTGACCGTTGGGTGTATCGTTGTGCTTCGGGTCATTATCATTTTCCGTGGGATACGAAAGAAAAGTTGAAAGGTCAATACACACATCGTGTAGCTGAAGTGATGTGTCGTATGTCTGCGCGTCTTGACTTCAGGGAGGCAGCAGAGGAGTTGTTTCGTCAAGGGATAGAAGTCAGTCATACGACCCTCAATCAAAATGTGCGTGAATGGTCAAAAGCGTTGCGGGATTCACAACAAGTGGAAACACAAAAACTTGAGGCAAATCAGCGTTGGTATGTGAGTTGTGATGGATGCCACACCAACTCACAAGAGGGGTGGAAAGAAACCAAAGTTGGTTGTATTTATAGAGATTATCCACAACCTCCAAATAGTTCTGGTGCGACACCGAGTGCGAGAACACCAAGCATTCGTTATGTTGCGGAGCGTGAGAATGCTGCTCATTTCGGTAAAGCGTTGTATAAGTTAGCAACGCAGAGCGGCATCTATCAAGAAGATATAGGCACGCAAGAGGTCGTGTTTATCGGAGATGGAGCGGCGTGGATATGGAACTTAGCGGCTGAATACTTCCCGAATGCTGTAGAGATTGTGGATTACATGCATGCCAAATCACATCTTTATGATGTGGCTAAAGTTGCCTTTGGTGAGACAGAAACAGAAGACGTAGAAACTTGGGTCACAGAGACAGAACCCTTTCTTTTTGATGGCAACATTCCAGAAGTTGTCTCACGTATCCGTGCTTTAGCCACACAGCACCCAGACGTTTGTGAGATTTTAGTAAGAGAAACAGGTTATTTTGAAAAACACGCGAAACGGATGCAATATAAAACGTTTAGAGATAAGGGGTATCAGGTTGGGAGTGGTGTGATTGAGAGTGCGTGTAAACATGTTGTGGGACAAAGGTGTAAACAAGCTTCTATGAGATGGGAGAAACCGGGTATTAATGCTGTTCTAAGTTGGAGATGTCTGTTGAAGAATAATGCCTGGGACAGATATTGGTATCCAGACACAAAAGCCGCATAACACTTAGTGACAAAAACTTTACACACCCTGGGCAAACCTTAAATTGTTTATAAAATAATAATTGAATATGAAAAACACATGTGCTATTTTCGATCTTGACGGTACACTAATACGACGTTCTTCAGAACGAGTCTTTCTCAGGCATTTGTTGAAACAAGGTGAGATTCCAATATCAAATTTGCTTGCATGGACCTCCTATTATCTAAAGGTCAGGTCTTTTGGCAAAGCAAAATCAAACAAAGTACACCTGCGTGGCTTAGAAGCAAACCACCTTATTAACCTTGCGAGAGACTGCTTTATCAATTCACTTCGTGCAAGCATTGTTCCTCAGATATCAACACTCATACGTACCCACCGCAATGCGGGACGTGCGGTTATCATAATGTCCGGTTCGCTGTCAATTTTGGTTGAACACTTTCACAATCACTTCGAAACAGATATTATGGTCGCAGACGAACTGGAGGTGTCAAACGGAAGATTTACTGGGAATCGTGTTGGTTTGCGACCTTACGCACAGAACAAAGCAGCATTGGCAAGAGAACTTGCAACAACACATGGATTTGATCTCAGTGCTTCTTTTGCGTATGGTAATCATCACTCAGATGTCTATAAACTGGAATTATTCGGAAATCCTGTCGCTGTAAATCCTGATCGTGAACTCCGTAGGATAGCAATGGAAAGAAATTGGAAAATAGAATCGTAGTCATGGATGGTGAACAGTCGTGCGTCTTGAAAAATATATCGCTTCCGCAGGTATAGCATCGCGGCGCGCAGTCAAGCGAGCCATTCGTGAGGGATACGCCTCTGTTAACGGCACAACAATCCGCATTCCCGGACATCCGATTGATATGGAAAACGATTGTATTCTGTTTGAAGGAAAAGTGGTTGAACCCCTCGCTGAACGAGTTTATATCATGTTGAACAAACCAGCAGGTTATATAACTACCCGGCATGACGAACGTGGACGACCAACAGTGATGGACTTGCTAACAGAATTACCGAAATCCATCTATCCAGTAGGACGTTTAGATTTGGAGACAGAAGGTCTCCTACTATTTACCAACGATGGTGAGTTCGCTTATCAGTTGATGCATCCCAGTCATGAGATAGATAAGACTTACATTGCTTGGGTAAATGGTGTTTTGGGTAAACCCGCACTTGAACACCTACGCAACGGAGTGGACATAACAGGGGGGAAAACAGCACCTGCAAAAATAAAACAGCTTGATGTGAAAAACGAACTTAAAAAAGTTGTTAAAAAGAAAACGAACAAATTCGGATTAGTAGCAAAATATAGGGTAATTATACATGAAGGGAAAAAACGGCAAATTCGTCTGATGTTTAAAGCGGTGGGACACCGAGTGACACGTTTGAAACGGATACGTATCGGCACGTTGCAATTGGGCAATCTTCCACAGGGGCAATATCGATTTCTTACCCCCGCAGAAGTTGCT
Organism: Candidatus Poribacteria bacterium; assembly: GCA_963663765.2. GTDB lineage: Bacteria > Poribacteria > WGA-4E > WGA-4E > WGA-3G > MSPOR6. The sequence continues at coordinate 344,488 of CAXXUA010000013.1, forward strand.
GATTTACAAAATTAGTTATCGGTTTTGCCTTCTGCAGCTAACTGCTCAAGACGTTGTAGTACAGTATTCGCTCTGAGTTTAATCTGTTCACTGGTCGTGTGATTGACTAACTTCTCAAGTACTTCTGTTGCTTTATCATATTGCTTACTGAGCATATATGTAACACCCAGAAAATATTGAGCATCTTCATATTCGTCACTCTTCGGATACATGTCAACCACTTTTTTGAAGTGCATTTCAGCGTTTTTGACAAGATTTGCATCATCAGGTTTACGTTGAAGTTGCATTGCATAAGCGAGCCCGAATTGGGTGTGTAATTTTGGCAGCAGTCCCGATTCGTTTTCAGGGTCTTTTGCCATGACCTTTTCACTGAACGTGAGTGCATCTTTTATATTTGCTTTTTTCAGGTATACTAAAGCAAATTCAGTGTTTAACTCAACATCATCAGGCATCATCTCACTGATCTTGAGTGCTTTTTTCATTTGATCTTTGCCGAGATAGTAGATACCAAATGCGCGGTTCAGATCAACATCATCGGGCATCTTTTCACTGATTGGCATTGCTTTATCAAGTTGTTGACGTTGCAAATAGAAAATGGCAATCTGACTGTTCAGTTTCGGATCGTCAGGCATCTTCTTTAATTTCGTCAATACTTCTTGGAATGCTTTCTCTTTTTTCAGAACATCTTCCATTTCCGGCAAGAATAGATCTGGTGGTTTGTAACCAGAGACATTCTTGATAACACCACCATCGGGGGCGATGAATAGGATTGCGGGAAACCCCTTAACACCGTATTTTTTCTGCGCTTCAGCATTTTCGGGGTGTTCTTTAAGTTCGGGATTAACCTTTACGGGAACGAAGTTCTCTGCGATAGTAACTATACGTTCATCGGTGAATGTGTCGGCGTCCAGCCGCTTACACCATCCTCACCACTCCGTGTAGAAGTCCATCATAATCGGTTTACCCGTTTCAACGGACATTTTGGTTGCTTCCTCAATAGACATGCCCCATACGACTTGTTTGACTTCAGTTGCGTCTTGTTTGGCTTCCCCTTCACCTTCTGCAAAGACAGGCATTGATACCGTCAGTAACAAAAGAACGCAGAAACCTGCCAGACAGGGAACGTATCGGTGAAAAACAGAATTAATCATTAATTCTCTCCTTATTTTTACTTATGCGATCAATTAGGTACGAACCTAAATTTTTGTGTTAAGCAGAAACTCCACAAAACAGCGAAATCGCTTTATTAGTTGACAACATAATATCACATTTAAAATAGTCTGTCCAGAACAAATTTTATTTTGGGTGTGTAAAGTTTTTGCACAGAGGTACAAACTTTTGTTCTCTTTATTCCCGTAGGGACGCAATGTTTATAGATAGGTGTAATCACCCTCTCTTGAGTTCCGTAGGAACGACATAGAAGAATAAACATATCGTCCCTACGGGACTAAAGAACTGGGAAGGGTACTTGTTTTCTATAAACATTTCGTCCCTACGGGACTGAAGAGTATGGTTGATATTAACAATATTTCCTTATATTGACACCTATGGGTCTCTGTGCCCGCAATCTCTCATTTAATCAGTTGCGGCGGGGCACAGAGACCCTATAGGTGTCAACTTAAGGATTTAACCTCTTGTGGGAGGGGTTTTCAACCCCGATTTTTTAGTGCATTTCCGCTCAAATCGGGGTTGAAAACCCCTCCCACAAGAGAAAATGCAAACAATATTTTCTTAAGTTGACACCTATACGGCGGGGCACAGAGACCCCGCTCTACAATGGAGAATGTGCAGTTTGTGCAAAAACTTTACACACCCTTTTATTTTCATGTATGTACTTAAAAAAATTGATGGTATATAACCTATTTTCCTGACGGTAGATGTGGTTTCTCAATAAATACGAGACGCGTATCATTAGATTGAAATCATAAAATCTGGTAATAAGTTTGAATTACACCGTATCTTATTAAAGGTTGCATTTGCGAAAAACATGTATGTGAACATGACAAACGTATTGTGTTTAGATTGCGTTTACTTGCCTATACAAAACTGTGAGAATATACGATCAAGTATGTCTTCAGTGGTTGTTTTGCCTACAATGTCGCCAAGGGCATCAAGACTTATGCGTAGGTCAACAGAAACAAGGTCTGGCGGCATCTCGTTTTCTAAACTTGATATTACGTCCTCAAGTGCTTCGTGAGTACGACGCAGGGCATCTTGATGGCGACTGTTGGTTATAATCGGGGATTCCCCCATGATAAAATCACCACCGAGTAGTTCCTCACGGATAGCAGTTTTCAGTGAATCAATACCGATGTCTTCGGTGATTGCTGTCTGAACAACACGTGCTTTAGAACAGTGATTAGACAATATCCCCGGTTGGACAATTGTGGGAAGATCAATCTTATTCAATATAAGGATAGCACGGTGAGAATTAGCAATCTGCAATAGATCAATATCAGATTCATTTAGGGGGTGTGATGCATCAAACATAAGGAGTAGAAGTTCTGCTGTATTGAGAACATCTTTGCTTCTCTGAACACCCTCTTGTTCAACGATATCATCTGTGTTTCGGATGCCGGCAGTATCAACGAGGTTGATGGGAATTCCACGGATGTTTATTGTCTCCTCAATTGTGTCGCGCGTGGTACCTGGGATTTCAGTTACAATTGCACGTGCTGTGGTAACCAGTGCATTGAACAAGCTTGACTTTCCGACATTGGGTTTACCCAAAATGCCGACGTTGACCCCTTCCTTGATAATTCGTCCTTCCGTAGCAGTTTCTAACAGAAATGTTAATTCTGTCTGGACAGAACGGGCAGTTTGAAGTTGTGCTTCAACCTTCATAAAGTCAAGGTCTTCGTCTGGAAAATCAATGGATGCCTCAATTTCCGCAAGCAGATCTGCGAGTCTATCACTAAGCGTATTAACGGTTTCTGAGAGTTTTCCCGAAAGTGCATCAATTGCAATTTTACTGCTGAGTTCTGTTTTGGCACTGATGAGATCAGCAACTGCCTCAGCTTGCGCAAGGTCAAGTCTACCGTTGAGAAAGGCACGTTTGGTGAACTCACCGGGTTCACCAAGTCTTGCTCCTGCCTTTACTACTAAGTCGAGGACGTTAATTAGTGGGACGATACCACCGTGGCAATTGAATTCAACAATATCTTCAGTGGTATATGTATGCGGGGCACGCATTATACCGAGAAGCACTTCATCTACGACTTCATCGGATGCGGAGGTATCTTCTATAACATACCCATGTGTAAGTGTGTGGGTAGCGAGTTTGTCAATTTCAACTGGACGTGAGGGACGAAACAACTGACATGCGATTGGAATAGCGAGTGAACCACTGACCCGCACTATCCCTATGCCGCCTTCACCTTTCGGTGTTGCTATGGCTGCGATGGTATCCTCATATTTCATGTCACAATTCCTGTTCCACGAATGTACAGGACGAGGTAAATGGGGTTATCTCTTGGTAATATTGTTTACACCTGAATATGTTGAACCAATCTCTGAGTCAATAATTATCTTGTCTTGTAATTACTATGCGACGCATATCACCTTCTCCTTGACTGAAGGTAGTAACGGAATCGTCTGATTGTAAGGTAATATGAATTATTCTACGGTCTTTAGCAGACATAGGTGAAAGAACAACATCCTGTCTGGTGCGTCTGACCTTTGCTGCAACCTGATGAGCGAGGTCAACGAGCATATTCTCACGACGTTCACGGTAGCCTTCAGTATCAACAAAAACTTTTCTTTTAGCGAGTGCGTTTTTATTTATGATACAGTTGAGTATCCGTTCAATTGCATCAAGCGTTTGCCCGTGCTTGCCGATTAGCAGGGCAGGTGAGTCGCTAACCATATTGAGGTGTAAACTACCATCACTAAAGTCGGATTCAATCTCACCATCTATTCCGATTCGCTTGAGTATTTCATTCAAAACGGTTTCAGGAGCGTTGGAAATATCTTCCTTTAGCGTGGCACGGACTTTTGCGGGTTTCGCGCCAAAACTCAATATACCTTTTGTCGGTTCGTTAATAATGATTATGTTGACTTGTTCTCGGGTTGTATCAAGTTCGGAGAGAGCAATTTCAATTGCTTCTTCAACAGTTTCTGCTTCAGATTCAATATAATTTTGCAAGAGGCACCACTCCTTTTGTCCGTTGAAAGATAATGTCTGTAAGTCAAAAAAATGTTAGTTGGACAATATTTTTGTAATTTATTTTAATTATCGTTTTTGTTTGTTTTCCTCTATTGTAACGGTATCATCATCATGGAAATACTTTGTTTGTATTAATTGTTGAGCCACAGTAAAGACATTATTACATAACCAGTATAACACAAAACCAGATGCCCAGTTATAGAACATGAAAACAAAAATAAGTGGCAAAAACTGCATGATTTTCATCTGTGTGCTTGAAGTTGCTGGTGCAGCGGACATTCCTCCTACAAATTTTTGTTGTAACCATGACGTCAATCCATTTAGTAACGGTAAGAACCGTATAGCATCTATGTCTAAAAAGAATAAAGGTATGGTAAATGGGAGTTCAAACAGTACATCTGGTGCCGATAAGTCGTTTATCCAAAAGAGGAATGGTGCCCCACGGAATTCAACCGCAGTTCCAAGCAGTGCAAAGAGTGCCCAGAAAATGGGTATCTGAGGTAGCCACGGAATACACCCACTCAATGGGTTTACACCATTTTCTTTATATATCCGCATTGTCGCTTTATTCAGTTTTTGCGGGTCATCCCGGAATTTTTCTTTCAGTTCAAGCAATTGCGGTTGAAGTTGCTGCATCTTTTTCATAGATACATGTGCTTTACGTGTGAGTGGAAAAGAGACTACCTTTACTAACGCGGTCAAAATGATGATTGAGATACCATAGTTTCCAAATACAGTGTGTAGCATATTAACTAACCACAACATTGCCCATGCCAAAGGACCGAAAAAACCGAAATCAATGACTTTGGTTAGGTTGATAGGTTTTTCAAGATCATTTGGAGGGGTAATTTCCTTCAACAGTGTATCGTCCTTAGGCCCCAAGTAGATACGAAACGAATGCGTTTGCTTTTTCTGTGATGGAAGTTGAAAATTTGGTATTGTCAGGACAGCGGTTTCGGTAGGTGCTATAATGAATATATCTGGAGGTGTTTTTGGTTCTGGATTTTCCAATCTATATGTTGCTTGAAGTACTGGGTCCGGAATTATAAATGCACCGAAGTATTGGTTACTTAACCCTGCCCAGAGTATTGTTTCGTTTGCAAATTCACCTTTCAACTCTTTTTTTGGTTTTCCTGTACCGATATATGTTTTAGCTCCTACTTTTTTCGGGTCGAAACGTCCGCGCTTTCCAGAATCTTTTTCGTGTATAAGCAGGTCAGCATTTATCCCTTGTCCCCACAGCAGTTCGTAACCATCGGGGGTATCATTTCCTCCGATACTTATCGGTTCTGAATCATCAGTAAGGTTTTCAAAAGTCATACTCAAATCAACTGTGTAACTCTTGTTGTTATAGAAAGTCAACTTTTTCTGGACTTTCAATTTCTCACCAATTGTTGTCGTGAAAGTCATTGTGTCCTGCGGTTTAGCATCAGAAAGTTCAATGCCTTTTTTATCAGCTTCCCAGGTAGCAAGGCGATAATCTAAATCGTTTTGTAAATTCTCATTTCCCAGTCTTAGTGCAAGACATCTAAATGCTGTTTCGGGAATCAGGTTAAACGGTATGTCATTAGCAGTGTTAGATCTGTCTGGAAATCGAAAATTACCATTTTCTCGTTTTTCCACCAATTCCCATTTCTTTGCAATCGCCAGTTTCTCATTAAAAGTAATGTCGTAAGTATCCGTTTTGACATGCACCATTTTGTCATCTGGACTGTCTTGCAGTATTATGGAAGGTTCAGTATTATTTGGTTCTTCTCCCTGATCTTCGGTGTCTATTTCATCGGGTGTTCCATCTTGTGGTGTTTGTTGAGATGTTGGAGGTTCATCCTGTTCTGGCATGAAACGATCACCGACTAACAGAGTCCAAGTGATCATTACAGCAATCATCAGGACGAGTGCGAGAATATAACGTGCTCCCATTTAAATTTAGGTACTCCTCTTTTCTTTACTATTATAAGCGCGAATTCCAAGTGTTTTCTTTACAGTGTATGTTGTAGATAAGTTTCATTGTTCTGCTATTGAAGCGGGTCAAACCCTCCTGGATGATAAGGGTGGCATTTTATCAGTCGTTTAATAGTTAACCAGATGCCTTTGAGGATACCATACTTTTCAAAAGCTTGTTGTGCATATTGTGAACAAGTCGGATAGAAGCGACACGTTGGTGGAAAAAGTGGAGAGATAAAGCGGCGATACCCGCGGATAACGTACAGAATGATGCGGTTCATTATTATTATTCAATATCGCGCACTTGAGGAAGTTTATATAAACCCTAATACACCATTAAGGTACAATCGTCTGTGAGAACTTAGTCCTCATCACAGAGTTTCAATCCGAATATTCTATTATTCGTCCGTTTCACTGCTTGTGAAACTTGATGCTCTACGGAACAATCTTTGCAGGCTTGCGTGTGCTTGCTGTCCTGAAAGACCGTAGGCAGCGGGTCTACCTACCACTACAATATCGTAGCGGGGTTGGAGTTTTGACTTTAACGAGCGAAACGCTTCACGAATAAGCCGTTTGACACGATTCCTCTGAACACTATTACCTACTTTTTTACTCACTGTAATACCTAACCGAGTTTGGTGCAGCTGCGTTTGACAGACATAGATTACGAAGTAGGTATCCCAGTACTTCTTCCCCTTCTTATACGTTCTTTGAAATTCCCATGACTTTTTCAGTCTTTCCGGATGTTGTTGATAGGACATAACGTCAAGACACATTCATTTCATTGTCACCTTCTTCGTTGCGAACACAACGTAAGAATACGTCATCTCTTTCCGTCATCAATTGTGTATGAGATATAGAAGTTACTCTACCATTTCAGTTTATATATAGGTACTTTTTCCAAGATGGATGGTACCCTCTGAAATGACGGTTGAGTTGCAAATACGTCAGAATTGAAGGCGTTTTCGGTAAACGTTTCAACTTGAATTGTGTTTCATCCAGCATCCGACTGCCTTTTTTGTTGTTGCATCTTTTGCATGCTGTTACAACATTATCCCATGTGGTTTTCCCACCCTTTGAGATGGGGACGACATGGTCAAGTGTGAGAAGAGATGCAGACAAGTTTTGATGGCAATACTGACACGTATGCTGGTCGCGCGCAAGAACGTTCTTACGGGAAAACTTGACAACACTACGCGGAACATGGACGTAATTTACCAAACGGATAACATGCGGTACTTTGAACGCAGTTGATGGTGACTGTATCTCCGTATCAGACATTTCTTCTGTCTGAGCCGTACCTTTGAATACCATCTTCAAGGCACGTCTTAGGTTGCAAACATTGATTGCTTCGTAACTTGCGTTTAGTACCAAAACGGTGACTTCCACTCGCCTGTCCTCCTACAAGCAAGACATTCAGAGTATAATTACATGTAATATTACCACATCTATAAGGGAATTGCAACTAAAATCAGGTTTATGTCAGGGTTATTCAGTTTTAGGCATTTTAGCTGATTCCTGAGAAAATCACGACGAGTAGACTGTCTAGACTTATTTTGTAGGTCAGGTAGAGGCACGAAACCCGAGATGTATTGATTGTTACTATCATGTCGGGTTTCGTGCCTCTACCCGACCTACAATGTAAGAGTAGACAATCCATTAGGAGGTCGCTCCATACAAGCGTTTCATATTTGAAAAATCCGAAAAATAGGAAAACTGAAAAACCCTGCACAAATAAGTTGACAAAGTTCTATTCTTAAGGTATCCTATAAAAGAGCAAAACTGATTGGGAGATGAAGATGTCAACTATACCGAGAAGTATCCTTGAAACACGTGAGTTAAGTCGTCACTACGGTGGTGTAATCGCTTTGTCACAGGTAACAATGCGGGTACTCCCTGGCCAAATCTCCAGTTTGATTGGTCCAAACGGTGCAGGAAAAACAACACTCTTTAACTGTGTTACGAGTTTAGATAAACCTACGCTGGGGAATGTCAACTTTTTAGGGAAACGTATTACTGGTCTACGTCCAGATGAGGTTACGGGTCTTGGTATTGCCCGTACATTCCAAAATATTAGGTTGTTTACAGATCTAACGGTTTTGGACAACGTAAAAATCGGGAGACACCTTCTAAATGATTATGTAGAATCATTTCGGACTCGTGCCTTCAGTGCTTTCGTCGGTGCAGTATTTCAAACAAAGATACAGCAGCAAGAAGAACAACAGATTACCGAATTCGCAAAAGAGATGCTTAATTTTGTTGGATTAGGAGATGTTAGTAACCAAACAGCGGGTAATCTTTCATACGGAGACCAACGTCGCGTTGAGATTGCCAGAGCTTTAGCAACGGGACCGTCACTACTTCTTCTTGACGAACCCGCTGCAGGAATGAACCCGCAAGAGACGCAAGAACTTATCTCTCTAATTTATACCATACGGGATCAAGGTATTTCAGTGCTGTTGATTGAACACGATATGAAAGTTGTTATGCAGATATCTGACTGGGTGACTGTATTAGACCATGGTGAGAAAATCAGTGAGGGACAACCCGCAGATGTGCAAAACGATGAACGTGTCATAGAAGCTTATTTAGGAACATCCGAAGATGCTTGAACTTAGAGATATCCACACATACTATGGAAATATCCGTGCTGTACGAGGTATTACTGTTAAGGTAAACGCTGGCGAAAAAGTTTGCATGATTGGCGCAAACGGTGCTGGTAAATCTACAACATTGATGACGATTTCAGGAGTACATAAGCCTGTTGAAGGAAGTGTTTTCTTTGAAGGACAAGATATAACAGCTACCTCAGCAGAACAACGCGTTTCACTCGGTATATCGCAAGTGCCAGAAGGACGTTTGATTTTTCCTGAGATGTCGGTGCTTGAAAATCTTGAACTCGGTGCTTACATCCGAAAAGACACATCAGGAATTCACTCGGATCTTGACAAAATATTTGATTATTTTCCAATTCTTGCGACGCGTCGTAAACAGCGCGGTGGTAGCCTCAGTGGGGGAGAACAGCAGATGTTGGCGATTGGACGCTCCCTGATGTCAAATCCGAGACTCCTCCTCCTTGATGAACCCTCTTTAGGACTTGCCCCCTTGATTGTAAAACAGATCTTTGAAATTATACAACAGATAAACAAGGAGGGAACAACAATCCTTTTGGTTGAGCAGAACGCACAAATTGCTTTGAATGTAACGGATAGAGGGTATGTGATGGAAACTGGTGAAATCACGATTTCAGGTACCTCTGATGACCTATTAGCAGATGAACGTGTAAGGCAAGCGTATCTCGGGGAATAATCTGAATGTACCCAACTCTGCTTGATTTCGGAACAATCTTTTCCATTCCCATCGGAATCCATAGTTATGGTGTTATGTTAGCCACTGCCTTCATTACATGTAGTGTGTTTATACAACGTGAATTGAATCGACGAGGGTTTCAGGGAGATATAGCCACAACGATAGTCGTTGGGGGTGCGATTGGTGGGATAATTGGTGCAAAAATCTACTATGTACTATTTGTTGCATCAGCGTTTTCAATTCGAGAAATATTTAGTCCTACTGGTTTAGTATGGTATGGTGGTTTAATCGGTGGGAGTGTTGCTGTTGGTTGGGTTGTTCACCGTTCTCCAAATCCGTTTCTACCGTCCGTTGATGTCATCGGTCCCTTACTCCTACTCGGATACGGTATTGGTCGTATAGGGTGTTTACTTGCAGGTGACGGTGACTATGGTCCCGCTTCAGACCTACCTTGGGCAATGGCATTCCCAAATGGCACTGTTCCCACAGTTGTACCTGTTCATCCAACACCTATCTATGAGACTTCCATGTCCTTGATTTTCTTCGGTATCCTCTGGTCTCAAAGGAAAAGAACTACATCAATCCCAGGACTGCTTTTTGGTGCGAGTCTTGTTCTGCTTGCCGTGGAGAGGTTTATCGCAGAATTTTGGAGATTGACACCACGTGTGTTCCCTACTGACCACGCAATGTCATGGCTGACATCCCCGCAGGTAGTAAGTGTTATCTTATTCTGGTTTGGTGTCGTCTTTATTTATGGGATGTATCAACGTCCAAGAGTTGCTGTTGATACTGAAGTGCCAATTCCGGGACCTGAAAAAGAGACCCCGCGTCTGCCAAAACGTAGACGGCGGCGATAAATCTATTGTAGAATATTGGACAAATATGTTCTATTTTATTTCACCTTACACCCGTATCTGACCATCCCCATAGATTACATACTTATAACTTGTCAATCCTTCAAGTCCCATAGGTCCGCGAGAGTGAAGTTTCTGTGTGCTGATACCTACCTCTGCACCTAACCCAAATTCATAACCATCGGTGAAAACGGTGCTCGCATTGACATAGACCGCAGCAGAATCTACCTCTTTCAGAAAACGTTGTGATGCTGAATAACTTTCGGTGATGATTGCATCAGAATGATGTGAACCGTAAGTTTCTATGTGGTCAATTGCTGTGTCTATGTTGTCCACTACACGAATGGAGAGGATATAATCGAGATATTCTGTCCGCCAGTCATCTTCAGTTGCAGGTTTGGCATCAGTAATAATGTTCTGGGTTTTATCGCATCCCCGGATTTCAACTTTCGCTTCATGCATCAATTCACAGAAGTTGGGAAGGAATTCCTTAGCAACATCGGTATGCACGAGAAGTGTCTCTAATGCATTGCAGACAGCAACCTTGTATCCTACCTTTGCATTCAGACAGATTTTGTTTGCCATGTCAAGGTCAGCAGCTGCATCTACATAGATATGACAGATACCGTCTGCATGTCCAAGTACCGGTATGTCAGATTCTCTCATCAAGAATTGGACAAATTCATTACTCCCACGTGGGATTACAAGATCAATATATTCTGGTAGACGAATAAGTTCATAGACTGCTTGTCTGTCTGTTGTGTCTACAAACTGGATTGCATCAGGTACACCTTCTGCTTCGGCAGTATCGCTGATGATTCTTGCCAGAATTGTGTTGGATTTGATCGCTTCTGAACCACCCCGAAGAATCACACCGTTTCCTGATTTGATACATAGTGCCGACACCTCAACGGTCACATCAGGACGGGACTCATATACGACACCGACTACACCGATGGGAACACGCACAGTACCGATTTTGAGGCCGTTGGGACGTTCTCCCATGCTGATAATCTCACCAATAGGGTCAGGAAGTGCGGCAACCTGCCTTAAGTTATCCGCCATCCGCACAATTTTCTTATCGTCAATCAGTAGACGTTGCAATAATGGCGTAGCGAGACCTGTTTTTTCAGCATTATCAAGGTCAGAAAGGTTAGCTTCTTGTATTTCGTCCTCGGCGTTTAGGATGTTTTCAGACATCTTTAGCAGTGTACTATTACGTATGTCAGCGGAGCTGCGTGACAATATACGCATACCTGCTTTTGCTTTCTTTGCTTTTGCTCTGATCATCTTCTGGATGTTTTCGTTCATTCTCGATTTCCTTTGATGTGTTGGATTGAGACATTACTTTACAACGTTTCCAACAAGTTTACTTGAGTTCAGTTTAGAAGCACAAGATTATCTCTATGTATAATTTCATCGTAATCGTGATATCCGAGTATTTCTTTTATGTCCTGTGTTTGTTTACCAGCAAGTTTTGAAGTCTCTGTTGAGTTATAGTTTATCAGACCTCGCGCGATTTCCAAACCATCCTCTGTGAAACATGAGACTGTATCGCTGTAATTAAAATGTCCCTCTACGCGACGAATACCCGCGGGCAACAGACTTTTCCCTCCTTGCATGAGTGCGTCATGCGCGCCGTTATCTACAACAAGGTAGCCTTGGGGTGGACGGGAATAGGCGATCCAACGTTTACGACCAGAGATTCGCGTGTTAGGAAGGAATAGCGTGCCAATTAGTTCACTTGAGAGAATACGTGTGACAATCATAGGTTCTCGACCATAAGCAATTAACACCATTTCACCAGAGGATGTAACGATTTCTGCTGCTCGTAGTTTTGTAACCATGCCACCAGTACCAGTTGCAGAACCAGCATTGCCAGCAGCTTGCCAAAGTTCTTCAGAAATAGAGTCAACTGTATGGATTAATTCCACATCTGGATTATGTCTTGGATCTGCGGTGAAAAAACCTTGTTGGTCGGAAAGGATGATGAGCAGGTCGGCTTGGGTAAGGTTGGTAACATAAGCTGAAAGTGTGTCGTTGTCACCGACCTTAATTTCGTCAACAGCAACACTGTCATTTTCGTTGATAATCGGTATCGCACCGAGTTGAAGCAATTTCTGTATAGCATCGTTCATTCGGGTGTAACGTTTCCTATCGGAAAAGTCATCTTGAGTGAGTAAATGAGTGCTACATACTTGATTATAATTGCGGAAACGTTCTTCATAGGCAGCCATCAACCGAATCTGTCCAACAGCAGCAGATGCCTGTAACTCGGGTAATGTCTGCGGTTTTGTGTTAAGACCAAGATAGGGCCAACCAGCTGCAATTGCACCCGATGTTACAAGTATGACTTCAATACCTTGCTGTTTGACTGTCGCTAAATCGTGAACAAGACCATCAAGTGCGGTTTCATTAATATGTAGATTGTCTGAAATTGTGCTGCTACCGACTTTTACGACAATTCGTTTGACATTGGTAAGACATTCACGGGTGTGAATTTGTCTTTTAGGATCCGTATTGTCGGTTTGTACAGACGTGTGAGTTTGCGTGAAAATCTCTTCTGAATTATTCATCCTATTTTACTTCACTTGATTTTTCTTGGATTATAAGTGAATTCAAATTCATCAATCCGAATTGTATCACCCTCTTTGACGCCTGCACGGGTTAATGCGTTTATTACTCCCATCTTTTTTAGTTTTCTAAACAATAGAATCAGTGCCTGTTCGTTTTCCATGTCAGTCATCACGACAGCGCGTTTCGGTTCAGTTCCACTAACGATAAATCCTTCTGTGGTATTCTCAAGTTCAAAACGGACTCGAGGTTCTGGTGGTAGTGTTTCTTCGTAGGTAATCGTTGTATCCGCTTCTTTCCGTGCTTTTTCTTCAAGGTAGAGTAAGGAACGGTTTGCCTGTTGCATTAACGTATCAACACCTTGTCCTGTAATAGCAGAGATAGGAAAGACCTTTCTCTTACCAAAATAGGTTTGGACTCGTTCTAAATTCGTTCCAGCTTCGGGTGTATCAATTTTATTGAGTGCAATTAGTTGGGGTAGGTCAGTCAATTTGGGATTGTAGTGACCGAGTTCAAGGTTTAATTGTTCATAGTCTTTGATAGGGTCTCTTCCATCTGCTGCGCTTAGGTCTATAACATGGATCAACATTTTTGTGCGCTCAATGTGTCGGAGAAACTGATGACCTAAACCAGCACCTTTATGTGCCCCTTCAATCAAACCTGGAATATCTGCAAGGACAAAATTATGGTCTTGGTCAATGCGGACGACACCTAGGTTTGGGATTAGTGTTGTGAAGGGGTAGGATGCGATTTTTGGCGTTGCAGCAGAGGTTCGTGCAAGGAGTGTGGATTTACCAGCATTGGGGTAGCCAACTAACCCCACATCAGCAATGACTTTGACTTCAAGTCTAATCTCCCGTTCTTCCCCTGGTTCGCCTAATTCTGCGACACGTGGCACTTGAAAAGTGCTGCTTTTAAAACGTGAATTGCCTTTTCCACCAATACCACCGCCTGCTGCTATAACTGTCTGACCAGGTTCTGCCAAATCCGCAAGTAATTCATCTGTGTCATAATCTTTGACTATAGTACCGACTGGTACTTTTATGATTCGATCATCACCATCGGCTCCAGCCCGTTGTTTGCCAGTACCGTGTTTTCCGTTTTCTGCGACTTGACGTGGGTTATGGCGTAAATCTATCAGGGTACTTATGCCAAGTGTTGCAATGAGAATTACGTTGCCGCCGTTTCCTCCATCGCCACCATCGGGACCACCGCGAGGTACAAATTTCTCACGACGAAAACTGATACAACCATTACCACCGTTGCCAGCTTTGATTAGAATTCTTGCTGTATCCATATACGTCACACTTCAGAAGCAGAATTCATATTTACTCTTTACCTTACTACTAATCCCATCTGTATTGGTTGTTATGATCAGGATCATAACCTTCGTCATCCCAATCTTTCATGCTAATTTCTTTCATGATGTTGAATTTTTGTGTCTGGCCAGAGTACATCCCGTCTTTCCAGACAATAGTAATCGTTAATTTTTCCGCACTTGTTTTAACGAAAAACTGTACGCTATAATCATTTCCGTCTGCCCCGCAGGGTACATCGTTATAGTCATCACGGTAGTCTTGACCCAACTCACGCGTGTCTTCAGTATCAAGGGGAGGTGAAAGACCGATACGTTCGTCTGTGCAGGGACCTCTTGTTTGGCTAAAACTTTGTATCTCACCAGCATCCACCTTAAAGGTAAACCCGTAATCATCTCTATATTCTGTAATCGGATCGTCAACTGAAGCTGGACCAGTCAGCGGGTCCATCGGATACATGCCTAATCCACGCGGATTGTCTTCCACACCATTGTTGTCGTCGTCTTTCACATAGTTGTGAGGGTAGTATATCCAAACTAACCATCCGTCTACCATCATGGGGTCGTGAGGATCGTCATCAGCGTGACCATAAACAAGGTGTGACAACACATTGTCTGGAGGATTGTGGCCACTTGGGTTAGGATTAGGCGTTGGTGTTCGACCGCCAACGTTGTTGTTATTGCCCCCGTTGTTGTTATTACCTCCGTTGTTCTCATTACCCCCGTTGTTCTCATTACCCCCGTTGTTCTCATTGCCTCCGTTGTTCTCATTGCCTCCGTTGTTCTCATTACCCCCGTTGTTCTCATTACCCCCGTTGTTCTCATTACCCCCGTTGTTCTCATTGCCCCCGTTGTTCTCATTGCCTCCGTTGTTCTCATTACCTCCGTTGTTCTCATTGCCTCCGTTGTTGTTATTGCCCCCGTTGTTGTTATTGCCCCCGTTGTTGTTATTGCCTCCGTTGTTCTCATTGCCTCCGTTGTTCTCATTGCCTCCGTTGTTCTCATTGCCCCCGTTGTTCTCATTGCCCCCGTTGTTGTTATTACCCCCGTTGTTCTCATTACCCCCGTTGTTCTCATTGCCCCCGTTGTTGTTATTACCCCCGTTGTTCTCATTACCCCCGTTGTTCTCATTGCCCCCGTTGTTGTTATTGCCCCCGTTGTTCTCATTGCCCCCGTTGTTCTCATTGCCCCCGTTGTTCTCATTGCCCCCGTTGTTCTCATTACCCCCGTTGTTCCCATTATTTCCGTTGTTCCCATTATTTCCGTTGTTCCCATTATTTCCATTGTTCCCATTATTTCCATTGTTCCCGCCGTTGTTATCTCCTTTACCTGTGTTCTCTCCACCAGTTTCAGTAGGTTTTTCACCACCCCCTGTTATTTGGTCTCTAATATCAGAGGTATCCATTTCCTTTTCTGCACGTAATACCATTTGATCTCTATAATAAAAGACATAAACAATACTTGTGTGATAAATATGAATTATTGGTATATCACTATTTTTGTTTTTTGGAACAAGTGTGATACATTTAGATTCGTACCCATTGTCAATGCAGACATATTCTGGATTAGAGTAGTTTAGATATTGGTCAACATCTCCTGGTTGCAACATTGAACCTGTAAATGGATTGTCAGAACAACCTGAGACACCGAGTAGAATAATACCAATAGTCCCTAAAAATAAAAAAAAACATCTCGTTAGAGTTTTAGTAGAAAATTGATATAGCATCCTATTATTTCTATATTTCTTTTTATTCATGATGTATCTCCTTCCTACGGTTCATTGATGGGTTGTAATTGGAAGGTATATATATTCTCTTCTGATGCTACACCATCAGCTTTAATATAGAACATTGCTGTATAGTCTGGGACCAAACCATTTACATGAATTGTTATTTCTTTGCTCTCAGATTGAATAGTAAATTTAACCCCAGGGATGCCATTTGGTCCATCAATTTGCAGGAAATTCTGAATTTCAAGATCGTCTTTCTTATCAGTAGCTAATTCCTTCCCTTCACCAATTCTTATGTCAAATCCACTGGTATCAGGTGTAGTACCTCGGTCTGTTTCAGGAAAGTCTTCAGGATAATAGATCTCAATTATCCATTCTCCTGAGTCTTTTGAGGTATATCCGTTGTTTTCATTGTTATCTGGAGGCAATTGAAGTCTACCGGAATCTCTCAATTCCTGTATTAATTCAGTGGTATCCATAGCCTTTTCAGTACGTAGTATTGGACGGTTTTCGTAATAGAACATAAAAACTACACTTGCAGGATGGATTTCAATGATTGGTGCAGGTGCAGGTGTTTCTTCTATCTCTATTTTTTTGAGACATATTGTATCAAACCCATCTTGAAGACAGACTGTGTCTTCACCAGTTGAACTCATATACCTATCAACATTATCAACAGTTAATACGGGTCCGGTATATGGTACATCTGAACAACCAATAATACCTAAAAATAGAACAAATGCTGCACCAAGGAAGTGTATCTGTAGGAAGTTGATTTTTTTATTTTTGAAATTATGAAGCAAGTATATATTTTCAAGTTTAGCATCTTTTAACCATGTCAATACATTTTTATTTTCTACTGTGTTTTTTAAATGTTGGAAGGACACATCGTTTATTTTTTTTATATTATTTTCCATCTTCTTTTCCTTTTCTCTTGAAAGACATGTCTGCAACATGAACATATTCCCTTGAAATCATACAATTCATAACGCTACAGCTGCAATTAGGTCTTTCTTTAATATCGCCAATTGAACGCATTTAGTCACTTGTATGTTTACTAAATTTATTTTGAACACAACTTTAATCCTTCCTATCACATCTATATCTGGTATTAGGAACACAAAGTTAACTTTCTACCCTTATTTCAGAAAATGTGTCCACATGACGAACAACTTGTATCATTAGAACGTAATGCTAATCCACAGTCAGGACAGATACGTTTTATTCTAACATTGGTGATAATCCGAGATACCAATATAATTCCTAAGAAAATGAGGATGAGAAATAGAACTTCTCCTACACCAATATGCATTTGTTTCCTTAGAAATTTGATTAATCAGTAGCGATGTATTACTTTATTATTAATTTTCGAAGTGTTGTAAGGTTTTTTCCATGCATTGTGTTCATTTTTGGAGTTTCAATAATGAGTGGCGTTTCTTCAAAACGTGAATCATTAAGGATATATTCAAATGCTGTTGTCCCGATATTTCCTTCTCCAATATGTTCGTGTCTATCTACTCGGCTTTGAAATTCCGATTTCGCGTCATTGATATGAAATGCGTTTAGTCGTTCCAAACCTATAATATTGTTAAATTCTTCAAAAGTTTTGTCACAATCTGCTTTGGTTCGTAAATCATAACCTGCAGCGAAAACGTGACAAGTATCTAAACATACGCCAAAGCGGTCCGGATATTTTGACATCCCGATAACATCTCGTAAATGCTCAAAGCAGTAGCCAAGGTTTGTTCCTTGTCCAGCAGTCGTTTCCAGCAAAACTCTTACGTCCGGTGCATCCGTGGTTTCCAATATCAAATCAAAACTTTCGCTTAACAACTTTAACCCAAAGTCTTCACCTTCCCCGAGATGTGCTCCTAAGTGTGTGACTATGTGTTGTATTCCAGTATTATGCGATAGTTCCATTTGTTTTTTGAACACAACACGTGATTTTTCTAACACTTCAGGTTTTGGAGAAGCGAGATTACTGAGATGAATATCGTGAACAATTACCTCTTGAATAGGTGAAGCATTCCAAGCATCA
This sequence comes from Candidatus Poribacteria bacterium, assembly GCA_963663765.2. Lineage (GTDB taxonomy): Bacteria > Poribacteria > WGA-4E > WGA-4E > WGA-3G > MSPOR6. The sequence continues at coordinate 362,416 of CAXXUA010000013.1, forward strand.
CAAAAATTCTGAATTACTTCGGTAGTTGGGGGTGTTGATTCCCAACGATTTGGGTTTGCAAGGAAGATTTGGATTGCACTGCATTTAATGTCATCTCCATTCTTGATAGCGTTATGAATACCACCTGCAGTGGAAACGTGTGCACCGAGAACCATATTATATTAACAACACCATTGAAAATAATATTTCAACGAAAGTTGCATTCCTTTATCTGGATGTATAAGTAATTATCTGACTTCTGAATTTATAGTGAAATATACAGTTAAGTTTACACTTTTTCTGTAGGAGCGATCTCCGAATCGCGACTGAACGCCTTGATAGTCGGGAATCGGAGTTCCCTCCTACACCTGAAAGTGTAAAAATAATTCTAAAATCCACTATAAACTGAGAAAATGAATTGTAATAAATTTTCATTTATTACAGTAATTGCAAGTTTAAAAGTATGGTGTAAAGATGAATTGCAAGTTTAAAACAATTGCTGTAGACAATGGATGTGGTAAATAAGTATATTGTAACTCCACAAATTAACACGTTAAATATAGGTAAGAGGTTACACTACCCAAAACAATCATCTGACTATATTTGGAATAACTTTTTATAGAATATGCTGTTTGTTTTAAGGGGTTCATCAATTCACAAACTATTGATGAAACAAGTTTGTGGAAGGATTTATTTTGTAAGTAGTATACTACCTACCTATATTTGAACCATGAAATCCAATATACTTGGTGTGTATATAAACTGCAGATTCTGAAAAGTAAGATTAATTTCTGGTCAATTAAATACCACATTTGGACACTAATATAATTAAATATGTTATCCCTTTTTATTGGTAACATATTTGTGTCTAATTTGAATTATAATATATCAGACCAATAAAGTCAAATTAAAGTGATTATAATTTTACAAATTCAGCTAAAAAAGTAATTTTTTGGTTTTGTGAAAGAAAATTAGAGAAGTGATTGCTTTATTGCAGAGGATAAACTGAATTCCATAAAATAGTAAGGATACTACTTAATAGAATACAGATGAACTTGTTAGGACTCACGGGTGTAGAGCAGTTTTTATCCCGTGCTGTGCTATTGCATTATCAAAAGCTGCTAAACCTTGTATAATTGGAAACTGGTGTGTTAATAAGGGTCTTAAGTTGATTGCGTTTTGCAGTATGAGATTGCGTGCTTCTTCCATACTAGCACGCGTAAATGCCCATGATGCCATCAACTTATATCCATCATAATGAAATTGTTCCAAGTTGATACAGAGTTCCTCTCCTTCTGGTGCTAATCCGAAGAAGTTTATACAACCGCCCTTCTTGGCAATCTGATATGAAAGATCTATCGCTGATCTGTTGTTTGTTGTTGCGGAAATGACGGTATCAACGCCACCGTGTGTGATGTCAAGTAGATGTGCGACATTCTCAGGTGTAATGTCAAAAGTTGCATGAGCTCCAACAACATCTGCGATGGTTCTTCGGTGGTTTAGAGGATCAAAAACATAGGGTGTTAACCCCATTCGTTTTGTTAATTGGGTGAACATTAAACCGATAGGACCGGCGCCAAGGATTGCTACGGAGTGTTTGAAAGGAGTTTCATGTATAGCGTTCAGACAGCAACCCAACGGTTCAAGGAATAGTAATTCCTCTGGAGATATACTATCAGGCACTCTGATCAACTTTCCTGTATCTATAGCGTATTTCGGCATTCTTATGTATTCGGCATAACCACCGTCAATGTCATGTCCAATACCGTTGATCGCATTGCAGTATCTATCACGGTCATGTTTGCAATTCCAACATTCACCACAAGATAGCATCGGATTTACGGTAACCCGTTCCCCATTTTTTACATCTGTATGGCGACTCTCAACGATTACACCTGCTATTTCGTGTCCCATGACGACAGGAGGTGAATAGTCCGAAATATCTCCTCGAAGTGCAGCAAGGTCAGATGCACAGATGCCGCACAACTCCAGCTTTATTAGCACATCGCCAGATTTGAGGGTTGGAATCGGTATATTTTGTATGCTTAGTTTCTGATTTTCTTCAAATACAAGGGCATTCATGGAGGTTGGTTAAATTGGGATGTAGTGGCAAGAGCGAAGCGCGAACTCCACTCTTGCTAATGTGTTTAACAGTCAGATATTACTCAAACTCATAAGGCACAGTTTCTGATTTATGTGTCTTTGAAGACTTTTCTGCTAAATCCATGATAGCAATGACACGTCTGGCAGATTCTGGAGTTACAAGCAAAGGGGTACCATCGTTTAAATGTGTCACGATATTTTCATAGTAGCGAGGTCCGGGTCTACCCTGATGTCCGACTTTCTGTTCCTTTGGATGTCCTTCTACTTCGGATAAGACGTGGAATTGTCCTCCTTCAGAGACGATAGAACCGTGAGAACCGAGTAATTTCCAGCGTGGTCCACCGACTTTCGCTATGTTAGACATCTGGATATTTGCTGAAGCACCGTCTGCGACAAATTCTCCTTCAGCAAAACGTATAACTGCTTGTACGTGGTCTTCGTTTGTAATATCTTTCCAAACAAGATTGGGTTGATAGAATCCTGTGACGTTAATCATAGGTGCTTCAAGGATATTGAGTAGCCAATCCAAGTAATGTGCGCCCCAGTCGTAGAATTGTCCCCCAGAGATAGCTTTGACGCTACGCCACCAGTTTGGGTTTGGTCTTCCGTATCCGCCACCCCACATCTCTGCGCTATAGACTTTTCCTATGACACCTGAATGGACAAGTTCACGTAGTGCCCAAAAATCTGCATCCCAGCGTCTGTTATGGTGAATCGATAGCATTACATCATTCTCTTTTGCAGCTGTAATCATTTCTGTAGCTTCAGCGATTGTAACACACATCGGTTTTTCAACAACTACGTGTTTGCCTGCATTGTGTGCAGCAACGGTTGGCTCACAGTGAAGACTGTGGGGGAGTACGTTTGCGACGAGATCTATGTCATCATCTGCTACAAGGTCTGCAACATCATTGTAAGTACGGATGTCGGGAAAATCCTTTTTTGCTGCCTTCGTACGTTCTGGGTCAATATCGCACACAGCGACACATGTGATGCCATCTGTGTTTTGCATCATATTTGCGTGTGATTTACCCATATTGAATGCTGCCCCATATCCGAGTACAGCACCTTTGATAATATCTGCCATTATAAGTTTTTGCTCCTTATGTGCAAGGGGTTGTACCCCCAATTTCTATAATGAATACCTTATTATAGCATAGTTGTTAAGGTGTGTCAAAATTAAATGAGAATGTCCATCAGTTTTTAGTGATTGTTCTCAATTGATTTTTACTAAAAAAGGAAGGTAAGGTATATATGCCTTACCCTTCGTCTGGTTAGGATTAATATAAATGACAGTTTACAAGCACTCCTACTTTGCTTTTAGCTGCCCCCACGTAATTGCAGCTTTACCGTAAGGTTCTACTGCAGTTACCTTGGTTTCCATTACAGCTGCGATTTCATCATCGCTTAGTGCGCGGTTATAGATTAGGACTTCATCAATTTTACCTTTGAAGAAAAAATCGTGATTATCAGTTTCATTTGCACCTGCGCCGATAAGTAATTCTTGTGCTGAATTGACACTTAGTGTAGCGTCAGCTTCTGCAACTAAACTACCGTTTACGTAGAATTTCTGTTTGCCATCAGCATAAACCCCTGCAAGGTGATCCCATTCTTCAAGATTCACTGCTGGACCTGTAATCGGATTCCATCCTTCACCAACACCTGTCCAGAATTGCCATGTGTTGCTGGGATTTGCATAAAAGATAAATCCACGTTGTGGGGGGTCATCACGGGAAGAAATCACAGCACGATGTCCTGTTCCATCAGATGCAGTGTTTGCCCAAGCACAAATGGTAAAGGTTTCTGAATTCAAATTTTCATGAAACGGAATATTTACTTCATCCATAGCTTGATCAAACTCAAGTGCGCCTCCGTAGTATCCATCAACCCATTGCGGGTCTCCCACTAATGCGCCATCATGCCCGTTTCCACTTGAGTCACTTGCGATTCCGCCTTCAGTTTCATCAAATGCCCAGAATGCAACAAGTCCATCAGTAACTGCATGCGTTATTATTGGCATACCTAACAAACAAACAGATAATATAGTTATTGAAAGAAATTTTATTTTATACATATTTTAACCTTTCCTAAAATTAGTTTATAATGAAATCTATAATTACTTGCACACGACGGTAGGTTCGGTTTCCTAACTGAACCTGTATAAATCGTGCAGAATACGCGTATGGTATTCTGCATTGGTTAGAAACCGCACCTACCAGGGAATGTAGACATATTTTTGGATTTCACTACAATACCATTTTGAATTATTATTACTTTAACTCTAACAAAAAGCAACTTAATAATACTTTTTCATAGTGCAATACCTTCGCCATTTTTGAGTGCTTCAGTTGAATGAGTATATAGTGTTGATTTACTATTGCTCTGTGATATTGTTAGGATTACATAAATAAAAATAACTTCAGGATTTCGTTGAAGTATTTTTATTTATCTTAGCGTCTAATTTGACAATAGAAATGACTATATCAGCAATCTGACAGAATAATTTATATGCACACTCTGGCAGAATGTGCTACAACTACCCGCACAATCTGGCAGAGTGTGCTACAACTGACCGCACAATCTGGAAGAATGTGCTACAACTGACCGCACAATCTGGCAGTGTGTGCTACAACTACCCACACAATCTGGCAGAATGTGCTACAACTGACCGCACAATCTGGCAGTGTGTGCTACAACTACCCGCACAATCTGGCAGTGTGTGCTACAACTACCCACACAATCTGGAAGAATGTGCTACAACTGCCCGCACAATCTGGAAGAATGTGCTACAACTGCCCGCACAATCTGGCAGAATGTCTATTATTGGCGAAGGTATTGATAGTGAATATGTTATGAAAAAGTAGACTAATTCGCGAATCCCTTATTTCATTTTGAGTTGTCCCCATGTAAGTGCTAACTTACCCGAGGCTTCAACAGATAATGAATCGCTTTCCATCACTGCAGTGATTTCGTTTTCGTCAAGCACACGATTGTATATTCGCACTTCGTCAATTATACCTTTAAAGAAAAAACTGTGGCTTTGGCCTTCATTCTGACCGGCACCAATGAGTAATTCTTGTGCTGAATTTAGCACTAAATCAGAATCTGTTTTTCCTGCAGATTCTCCATTAACATAGAATTCCATTGTGCCATCTGCATAAGTGCCGACAAGATGATCCCAGTCACCAAGGTTTACACTAGGACCTTGAACTAATTTCCAAGGTGTCGGTCCAGCACCTGTCCAAAACTGCCATGTATTATTGGGTTCAGCGTAAAAAATATATCCCCTTACCTGCTGTGCATTTCCAGGAAGATCATCACGACAGGAAACAACTGCACGATGATTTGTACTACCGGGTTCAACGTTTGCCCAAGCAGATATGGTAAAAGTTTCTGGATTGAGATCTTCATGATAAGGGACATTAACTTCATCCTGAGCTTGAGCGAATTCAAGTGCTCCTCCGAAGTAACCATCCATTGTCCATTGAGGGTCACCGATTAGCATGCCATCATGTCCGTTCCCACTGACATCGCTTACCATATCCCCATTTATTTCGTTGAAATCCCAATAAGCGACAAGTCCATCTTTTAGATCAATGGAATACACAGGAGGCACCATTAATCCGATAAAAAATAGTAAAGTGATTGTTGATACAATAGTTTTCATTTTGAATTCCTTTGGTAAAATTCTATTTATATTGTGTAGTAATTATAGAAGTGTTTTGAAATGAAATCATCTTCTAAAGTACATCCATATATTTGCAAATAATAAATTAAAATTATTGTATTATATACGACAGAAATTGTCAAGAAAAAATAAATTTACACACCCTTTAGAATATTATGAGTCATCTACATCACGCGAACTAAAGCGTGGGATTTGATGAAAGAATGTTAAAAGAATTGACAAAAGATGGCATGTTTCTAATTATTTACGCATTCGTGAGTGTTTCACCTTTGATTCAGACAGCAATTTACTAATGTATTTAACGGGGATGGCACCTGCATTCATGAGTTGATCGCTCCGCGTTACGATGCCGAGTAGGATGCCTTGTTTGTTAAGCACGGGTCCGCCACTGTTGCCACCGAACACATCGGATTGGATATGCAAGAAATCTCCGTGATCGTTCAGAAATTCACCAAGTGTCCAACGCCACAATTCTTGTTTAGCGGGGTTGCCAAGGATGTAGACCAATTCACCTGCTTTTGTTATGGGTGGCGTGAGTTTCCAGTCAATTTCGCGAGCGGTTTCAGGTATCCCATCAAGTCTAATGATTGCCAAATCAGTTTTCTCATTTTTGGTGATGACGTGTCCTTTGGCATAATAACCGAGCCGCTTTAGCACACTGCCATTTGTTAGATAGAAGTTTCTATCTTTTATGAGTTCACCTTTTTCGTCTGGTGCGGGGAAATATATGTCTATTGTGTTATGTTTACCGGTGACGTGTGCGTTAGTGACTGCGAGTTTGGATTTTTTGTCAATTAGCAAGCCGCTGCCTTCGCCTATACCAGGGTTGACTATCCACATGACTGATCGGATGGCGTTGTTGTAGATTTGGTCTGCGGTGGGTTTGGGTGGTGTAGGGGAAGTTAATTTCCATAAGCGGATGGTTTTGTCATGTCCCGCGCTGGCGAGCATACTGCCATCAGGATTGAATGCAACAGTCCACACGTCAGAGGTATGTCCATTGAGTGTGGTTTTATGCTTTCCAGTTTTTACATCCCAAAGACGCACTGTGTGATCCCCACTCCCACTTGCGAGGGTTTTACCATCAGGACTGAAAACGACGCTCATGACTGAACCTGTATGTCCCTCAAATGTGGTTTTTAACTTCCCAGTTTTAACATCCCAGAGACGCACTGTATTATCACTACCGTAATCACCACCACTTGCAAGAATAAGTCCGTCTGGATCGAAATTTACTCTACATACCCCTCCATGATTTGTGTGGATTGTTTTTAGGTGTTTCCTAGTGGATACATCCCATAAACGAATAGTATCGTCCCAACTTCCGCTAGCAAGAATTTTACCATCAGGACTAAATGCAACGCTTGAGACCCCATCCGTATGTCCTCTGAGAGTTTTCTTGGATTTTCCTGTCCAAACATCCCACAGATGAATAATATTATCATAACCTCCACTCGCAAGAGTAGACCCATGAGGACTAAACGCAACACCTAAGACCTTTTTTGTATGTCCTGTGATGGTGTTCAAGTGCTTACTAATGAAAGCATCGCCTATCTTACTAAAGAAAACACCGCCTCTTAAGATAGTTTCACTTGTGGTAGGATCCCACAAATAGATAGATCCATTTAAACTCCCAACAGCAAGTATCTCTCCATTGAGACTAAACGAAGTAGGGTTTTGAGGCATCACCCCATGCATAATCTCAGAAAATCTGAAAGATCGGATGTGTTTACCTGTACCAACTCCCCATAAATTGATGCTGTTAAAATTTTTGCTGATGAGTGTTTGACCATCAGGACTAAACGTAACACATTCAACCCACCCATCATTATTAGATCTGGTAAGGGTTTTATAGTGAACATATTCTTGCGCAAAGCCATTTGTAAGAAAAAGGGTTGTGACAAGAAGTAGTGTTGAAATGAGAAAACTGGTTCGTTTCATAAGATTTATTCCTACAATTTTAGTGATACTTCCTCTTTACAGCAAGCTACCTTGCCGCAATACGTTCTATAACCCACTCCCGATTTAGATTTTCAGGTGAGATGCCACGTGACTTAGCAGGTGCTTCAATAATCTCAAATTATTCGGTTTCTAACTGAACAGGAACTGAGTTATCAAAGACAAGTTCACTTACTTCTTCAATCAGGTTTTCAAAGTCGGTTAGGTCATGTTTATCCAAAAATCAGCGAGTTCGTGAATTGAATCGGTTAGTGTAATTTTTGGACGATTCATAACTTCTTCCATTTTACATAACATCAACTTTCAATTAATCAGGACTTAGGCAGTTTTCATGATTTAATCAAGAATTGTGCTGAAAATGATGTAATTTTCAGCATTATTTAGGTTTCCAGCACCAAATCAACGGTATGAATGCCTTTTGGCATTCCCCGCTTACAAAGCACGCCTACCGTTGGGTGCGTAAGTCCTATTAATATAAAACACCTATTAACATCAAAATTCACAGAAATAAATAAAGTTTACGTTATTCTCCCTGCACAGCACTTATCTCATCTTCAGAGATTTTGTGGACACTTTTTGGGTTGAATGTTTGGGTTGTATTCACACGTAAAGCTACCTCAATTCTGCCACCTGTTAACACAAAAAATTGAATGAGAAAACCGCCACCTTGCATGGACTCAACTTGAAATTCTTCCGTATCAAGGTCGCCAATCCATTCTGGAAGTGCGTCTTCATACTTTGGGTGTGTCATGACGTTCTCTGGTAATGCGATGATAAGCGTGCCTGGTTCATCACCGATTGCGTCGCCAATAATTTGTCTTTTTTCGACCATAAACGGTACAACACGGTTTGCAAACTCAAAGTCATCATCGGATGTGGGTTCTGGAGGTACTATTCCCCATGTCAAGTGATGGATAAACGGGTTACCATAGCCTTGTCCGAGCATGTGTTGTAGTGCTGCGTTGTCAACAGGATGTACAACTGCGACGTAGTCAAACCATCCATCATCATAAGCAGGACTATCTGCAGACAATTGGGCAGATACGTTGATGTAGTCGCATCCATCAACAGGTGATGGATAACAACGTGCATCCCAACCATTGACATAACCGAGTTGTTTTAGACCATCAGCGACAAGGTGTGGTGGGTCGCAAAAAATTGCAGCGTGATCCATATTCGGATATATTCGGATACCTGCTTTGGTGATCTGTGTTGCGACTTCGGTTGCTTCAGAAAAACGCAGTTCCGCATTTTCAATCTGTAAATAGTCTGAGAAGTTAGCAGGTAATTTAACCAAGTTCTCCATAATTTCCTCAAAAAGATTAGTAGTTTATAACTGGGATACAATCTTAAAATGTTTTCAAATGATCACTTTTTTCGCTTTTTTGGTAACATTTAATAATTTGATGCAAACCCATTATTAGTAAGGGTTTACAGATGTTTTTATGAATTATTGGAATTTAAAAATAATTTTCGGAAAGTGTAACATTTTTTAGTTTTTTGTTTTTCATTAAATTGTATGTGTCAGTTTTAGTAATACCAATTCTAAGAATTAGTGTCGCATTACAGGTTTTAATGTATTTAAAAGAGGCAAATCATTTAGTCAATTACATTTACTCTGGAAACTGTTCGCGTAGGGTCCACAGTCCTTGTCCTGGTTCACTAATATAGAAAACACCATCATCGTTATACCCATCATCAAGTGTTTCTGGATTGTATTTTGTAAGTACTTCATCTAACTGTGTCCATTCATAACCAACCGATTCTATATCTTCTTTGGTTAGATGTTCTGTTGCATAGACAACATTGAAACGTCCCTCAGTACTTCCATGAATTAAGTGTGCAGCAGCAGATAGATTTTCTCGGAGTTCAGCATTTTCTCTAACGGCTTTGAGAGTCGCTGATGTGCCGTTGTAGCCATATTTTCTGATGAGTCTATCGATTTCAGGGTCTTCACCAAATTCCTGTAAACCAGGGGCAATAATAATCAATTCACTATCATCCTTCATTGCCATTCGTGTGCGGTAGATAGCCTTATTACCAAGCCAAGTGCTTTTAAACTCTCTTGGATCCAAATAGACAACAACTTTTGACAAAGGTTCGTCTAAGAATGTCATATTGACGTTTCTACTTAATTCTGCTGCTGCTTCAAATGTCTGTGCATCATCACCGATATATAGTCCACGCATCACACGGTTGTGATTTGCGTCTACATCCATTACACTCATCAGATATATTATTCCCAGTTGTTTCAGAAAATGTGTGTGTGCATAGTTTAACACTCGCCGGACAGATGTATCTGTTCGTCCCATCAACCGTTCCATCCCATCAACAGCCCCGAGGAAATGTGTTTTGTTTATCATTTCAACGCCACCAGTTCCTACCAGAATGTTCTTAAACCCATTTGCAATTCCGACAACTTCATGGGGTATTACTTGTCCGACAGAAATAATCAAGTCGTAGTTTCGATCAACAAGACGTTTGTTGATAGCTACAGGAATACTATAATCAAGTTTTCCACCAGAAACTTCTTGGATAAATTTGGATGGAACTTCACCAAAGTGGTACAAGCCTATTCTCCATTGATGGTTATGGTATTTTGCTTTTGGTAAAGAACCGTACATCTCAGCAATTTGTGCTTCAGTCATCGGAGAATGTGTGCCGATTGCAGGTAGAATATCAAAGGTGTAACCGTTGGCAGCTTCCCAAAGTTTATAGAGAATACGCGTAAGTTCACCAGCATTTGAATGTAGTCTGGTAATATCAGGTGGAACGACCAAAACCTTTTTTGGAATCCCTCCCAACTTGAGTAGTGCTTCGTGAAGTAGAGCGCGTTTCTGCTCGGTTGTGATGGTGGTATCTTTTCCACCGTGTGAAATGTATGTTGCCATTTAATATAACTCAATTCTGTAAGTGTATATGAATTTGATCAAGGTTTGCAATGCAAGTATTATTCAGCCTATGATCTAATGATTACAGTATACAATGGGATGGAAAGATGGTCAAGGTTAATATTAGTTGTAGCGTGTGTAAAGTTTTTTGCGTAGAGAAACGCAAAATCAACGGTATGAATGCCTTTTCTGCATTCCCCGACTACCGTATAGTGTGTAAGTCCTGTTAATATTGTGTCATTTAGGAATTCAAAAGTAAATTTCAGATGAAAGATTTGTTTTTATAGGAGCGACCTCACAGTCGCGACCAGGAGGTCGCTCCTACCAACGCAGGGAACGGTCACGACCAGGAGGTCGCTCCTACCAACGCAGGGAACGGTCGCGACCAGGAGGTCGCTCCTACCAACGCAGGGAACGGTCACGACCAGGAGGTCGCTCCTACCAACGCAGGGAACGGTCGCGACCAGGAGGTCGCTCCTACCAACGTAGGGAACGGTCACGACCAGGAGGTCGCTCCTACCAACACAGGGAACGGTCGCGACCAGGAGGTAGTTCCAACCTTAAGAAACCTATGTAAATTAAAATGTGTGCTTAAACGACAATTGTATGCCTCAAGGTTAATCTTTATGGTAAGTATTTAATACAGCACATGCACTCTGTTATTGCCGCGCAATGTCTTATCTGACATCACAATTGGCATCTCAATGATAGCGATTAGTGAACCATCATCACTTATGGTAAGTGTATCGTAAGGGAGTTGACCCTCAGTTCGGTAAGTATAGAGATATTTCTGCAATCCACTACCTTTTGCTGTGAGATCAAATACGGAGATCCCATGTAGACTCTCGTTTGGGTTCTGACTTCTCTTAGATACTGCCAATGCTGCATATCGTCCTTTACTATCAATTCGTAATCCTTGTGGCATATTTTCAAGTTTCCACTGCCACACTTTTTCACCGGTCCAATTATAAGCAAACATCGTCATTCCGTTTGGGTGGAGTGCTGATGGACGTTGCGCGCCCTTTTGCAAGTGGTATGGGATATAGGTGTCTCCTGTAACAAAGAGAGCGTAAGTGTCGGTTGTGCCAATTGTGCCAGTTGTAGCGATAATTGGTACACCGCTTACTTCAAGGGGAGTTGCTAAATTCTGTTTCCATATAGGTTCTGATTGGTTCGTATCAAAAATGAATGCGCGCCCATCATCCGTTGTAACGTTGACAAACTTACCGTTAGGTGACATACTCACACCACGCCAAAAAGTGACCCCTTTATAGTACGGTGTCAGTGGTTTAATCTCTGATTGCCATTTTTCTGAACCAGTATCTATATCAAGAATAGTCAAAGTGCCGTTTCCATTCCCGCTTTCATCTATGACACACGCGAGTGTTTTTCCATCAGCACTAACATCAAACCATCGGATAATCTTTTGTATGGCTTTATCTTGAGGATACTTCCATACTACATCCCCATTTGCATCAAATCGGTATAGCATTGACCGTCTTTGAGGTATCCCATTTTTTGACCATGAATGCACACCCGCTACCAATAAATCACCGTTTGGCATAGTTTGCATACAGGACGTTCCAGGATAACTCACCCATGCGTAAACGCTCTCAGGATTACTTGGTGTAGAAGTTTCAATATCATCTGCAGTTCGGTATTTCCAACGAAGATTTGGACGATCAGTCGTCAAGTCATAACAGTAGATACATCCATCTGCTGCTTGTTCACCGATGTAAAGCATGGAATTGTTAGAACTAAATGCAATGTGCTTTACATAACCTTCTGAAATGCGCGTCTTCCATACATTATTTCCAGAAATAGGATCTACAATCGCTAAATGTCCTCTGTCAGTAGCGATTGCGAGTTTTTGACTCTCCGTTCCGTGTCCGAATACAATCGCTGTCGGTTTTGCAGGTTGACGTAAGTTCTCCATAAGCGACAATAGTCCATCCAAATCAACCGTTCGTATTAGGTAAGGTGACGGTTTTAACGGTGAGCTTACTTCTGTAATGACTTTATTGACAAGAATCTTATACTGGACATTAGGTTGCCATATGAAAGTTAAAAGAACACGTTTCTCATCAATTTTTTCAAAAGGGACTGTATCATAAGATGTACCTTGTTTTCTTTCGTTGACCTTAAAAACCGTATTAGGTTCAATTTTCGTTTCAGTTTCCAGAACGACCCCAGTCCGAACCCAGGTAACATTCAGTTCTGCATTAACAACTCCAATAGGTATATAAATTAACAGCAATAGTAATATAATAATTCGCAAATTCTTCATTTTATATCTCCAGTAAAGTTAAGTGTGATATGTTTCTTTTTTTGTTTTGATGTCAATCAACTACTCAGTCACCCTCCACAATCCACGACCTAATTTTGAACCGAGCAGCACACCGATGAAGGTATACATAAAACCTTCCAGAATTACTCTTAATAAGATGTACCAGTTTGCATAAAAAAGTCGGTAAAACAGGATCGAAAGTTGAAAATCTACATACACTGCTATTGCATCACAAACTGCAAGACCGATCGCCCATGCGAACAATCCCCGCTTGCGTACCAGCCCAAAGCCTGTCTCCAATAGCAAAATACTTGTACCCGTGTAAATAATAGTCATTGGAGAAAAAAGACCCAGCGTAACAGCACCGAGTAGCAGACGAACTGCAGAGACAAGTAGAATAACCCCACCTTTTGTTGTATCTTGGTTGTTTCCAAACTCCAGTGATTTCTCTTTATCTGGTGCACCATAGATATAAAACAATAGTGCAGTTAGTATCGCATAATAGAGAGTTTCATTGACCAAACCTGTTAGAATGACAGAGAATGGACCGAGGATCGCAGTAATGATATTCAAAAAGAGTGTTGATGGTACAACGACAGTAACGAATATCGTTGTACCAAATATTGCTATAACAATAAGCTGCTTAGTTGAGAAACGTATAAAAAAGCGTTTGTGAAACCCAAGTAAAACAAATAGTCCAATACAACTTGAGAGAATTGCAAGTCCGCTTACAAATAGTGCGTGTCTGTTTGGAACAACGATGTGAAGTGGTCTTTTTTCGTTAATGATTGTAGTATCAGTACCCCATAGCTTAACAGTAATGTCTCGTTCGTATTCGCCAGCAATAGCAGAATGGGGTTGGAAGTAAATTGGTAAAGAAATAGAAGTATGTTCACCTCCAGCTAAACTCGCGAAACTAATACTCTGATTCGTTCCTGCATTTACTGCATCCGGTGGTGCAAGAAAGGATACTGCTTCACCAGAATTCAAATCACGATTTATGGAGGACACTACCACGTGTATTGTCTCATCACCATGATTCATCAATCTAACAGTTTGAAATGTTATAGGCTCAAAAGGATCCGTTTGTTCTTTTCCAAGCAAGCTGAACAGTGGACGTGGATGATATATTGCATCTTTCCGTTGCCGTTGGTCTGCTTTACCATCAGAATCTGTAGGCATATCAATAGAAGTAACGGATAGTTGCTCAACAATGTCGGAGATAGGTACTATCCTTACCTGTAAGTATGTTTCCTGTTCCCATGTCTCACCATCTGATGTTGTAAATTGAATTCTACCTGTTAAATCATAAGTATCTTTATGATTTGGTGAACCATTTATAACATCAGGTGGAGTTAGAACAATTTCATGAAACCAGACTTCTGAAGCAACACTAAACGAGCCAGTGATTGAAAAACATTTCTGCTCACCTTTAGTTTTTATCACCCAATCCTCTGGAATCCCAGAAACTTCAAATGACGTAGGTAGACATAACTCCACAGTATAGTTAGTCGGTGCATTCCCATTGGTAACAATTATCGTTGCAGTCATCTCGCTATCAATCGGAATAAGACTTTTCTGTTGATTTTGTATTGACGTTGGATGTGATAATCCACTTGATGTACCATAGGGAATTGCTATATCTAAAGTTCCTTGCGAAGAAGTCTTTGGTGCTTGAACTGTCAGTATACTTATCTGTTCCGAAGACAAGGTCGCTTCAAACGTATATATTTCACCTGCTTGCCATTCAAAAAAAAGTGTTTCTATCTCTCTTGGTTTACTGGGAAATCTGATTTGTGCAACCATTGTACCCTCGGAATTGAAGGCAGATACCTGTTGAATCGGTGTCTTTTCTGTAAAATGGATTTTTGCACCGAGGTTGATAAAGGATATCTGCCATGATAATTCTCTCTCAGGTGTTTTCTGTGTACAAGCGAAGAAAAGTATCAATAGAAAAGGTAAGATTCCCCACTTGTGCATAAAGAATACCAGTTAGAAATAGTTTGCCACAAGGACTAAATCAAGGATGTTCACCTCTCCATCGGTGTTTACATCACCTGTAATTCCAGGACCTCTTTGTCCGAAAGCTTGACCGACAATTACTAAGTCTTTTATGTTCACAAACCCATCATCGTTAACATCTTCATTTCTTGGAATAATCTGAACAATTGTAACATTATCAGTGCCAAAACCGAGTTCATAGGTTTTCAGGAGTGTCTCATCTGAATCCATCACAATCATTGTTGACAATCCGCTTTGTGTCCAATCAGGTTTTGTTATGTAGAGATTACCATCATGTCCGAAAGCCATTCCAGACCCACCAGCAAACGCACTGAGTGTGTTGTTTCGATCGCGTATCCATTCTTTGGTATGGACATCGTAGATTAGCAATCCAGGATGCTGCCACCCTCCTTGAATAAACAGTTGTTTCTCCGAATTGATTGCTATTGCACCCGGTGTCGTCCTTGTGTTAACCTCAGTGATGATTTCATCAGTAGTCGTGTCAATTAGCACGAGTCTGCCCGTTATCAAATTGTAATCACCTGTGGTCTTTACGATAACAGTAGATTCACCGTCATTCACTATTCCAGTAGCGTTTATTGGCATTGGAATAGATTTTAACACAGTGTCAGTCTGTGTATCAATTACTGTCACGCTGCTCTGATGGTAAATGGATTTACCTGCAAGCGCATCCCACTCCCAAGCGGGATTGGTCACATACGCTTTTCCATTCAAGAGTGTGATCCCCGTAGTTTTGTTCATGGATGGGTCGGTGATAACTTTGGTCACTTTGCGTGTATCAATATTAACAACCAATACTTGATGAGCATTGTCACAGGTAACGTACATCTTAGTAGAATTAATAAGTGCCATGTTCTGTGGATAAGCTCCAGGAGGGATTGCAATTCTACCAACATACTTTCTATTTTCAAGATTAACAATTTCAATGGTATCGCTTTGGTCTCCAGATAACCAATCAAAACGTGTTATATATGCAAGATGTCCATGAACCAGAATGTCAGTAGGAACATCCCCTATAGTGACAATCTCATCGTCAACAGCGCGTTGTAAATTCGGTTCATCTAAATCAATGATTGAGATCGTTGAAGTGATATGCCAATCTTCTCTATCAAGTGAATTCAAAACGACAGCAAGATTTTGGACATCTGATTGAGCAAGCGTGGAACCTACGAGGGATGTGAAAAGTAGAGCACTGATGAGTATCAGTGAATGTAGTTTATGTGTTGTGTAGAAACCGAAATGTCGCCTAAAGAAAAAACCTGTTTGCATTAATACCTCCGTAATGAAACAAGAAACCCCTGCTTTCATAGGAAAGACAGGGGACAAGGGACACTTCGTATAACTATGATCCTGATATTTAGGTTGATTGAGAAATATTTTATCAGTATTTCTATTCTATTTTGTCAGGATTACGTTGTGCTTTATTCCACCGCTTTCCCGCGAAAGCAGATTTGTGAAACACGATCCAGGCAGGTCTCCTGACTTCCGATTAATTGGGTAGTTTACAATCAAAACTGGTACTACCTATCCCGCTGTGCCTTCCCATCAACCATTGACAGTGGACTTTTACAGCGGTTATTCCTATTTAGGAATAAATCGTTTACAGTGGCGGGGCCGTGGCGGATTTTCACCGCGCTTCCCTATTCTCCGAACTTCGGCACCTGAACCGTTCATTATATTTAATTATTGATGTGTAAATTATATCAGATGACAGTATATTATGCAAATTTTTCTGAAATTAGAGGTGTGTAAAGTTTTTGTAGAAACCCTGATATTATATTGAAATCTAAAAAATATGTTTACATTTATTTGAATTTTGCTATATTTTAGTGTAGTTTGGACAGTTTATTACAAATATAAGTTGATGAGAAATTGGTTCACCGCTTATGTTACCAAATCAATACACTACGAACAAAACGCAAACCCTCTTTGCTCCAGCGGAGCATTATGTTTATAGCCAAATTGTCAACTGACAACTCCGCTCCAGCGGAGCGGTATGTGAGTTACAACACATAGCAATCCGCTGGAGTACAAGAATGGGGGATACCATTTTATATAAACATAGTTCTCCGCTGGCGTGCGGTATTTTATAAAGTTTCACGAATATGCGATCTAGTAGATAAATAGAAACACCTTTGAAAACAACTAGCAACAAACGGAATATGACCAAACTATAGTATTTTTTTAAACCGTTCTTAAGAATTTCCTACTCATTATAACCGAAATCTAATTAGGAATTCTGTATATGTACTTCAATTTTACGCCTATAAGCGACCTGAAAGATGAAAATCTCGTCCCGCTTGTCCAAGCTCGTGACGAAACAGCATTCAAGGAATTGATGGATCGTTACAATCCAAAAATCTGGTTTGTAGTTAACGAAAATTCAAGACAACGCCAAGATGCTGAAGAGATCCTTATGGACATCTGGATGGCAGTTTGGGATAACATTATCGGTTTACGAAAACCAGAAAGTTTTGGCGGGTGGTTACGCAGAATCGCACATAACGCCTGCAAAAGATACTACGCATCGGGCAAAAATCAGCATAGTGAAATACTATTAGATTATGATGAACTCACTCTACAGATTGATAGAGAAGCGGAACAACGTTTTCAAAACGCAAGACTACGATCTGATGCAAGAGAAGCAGTACATCAACTTCCACAACGCATAGTGTCTGTCGCGAGATTATACTATCTTGAGCAGTGGAACGTCAATGAGATCGCTACCGAACTCAACTTAGCTGTCGGTACTGTAAAGTCAAAACTCAGTGAAGTACGGAAACTGCTAAGAAAAGAATTTGAGGTTGAACCTATAAGGAGAGAAACTATGTCAGCTAACATGCAAAACAATGAAAACGAACAGAAAAAAATAAAAATTATAGGTGTTGGCGGTGCTGGATGTAACACTCTTAAACGCCTAATTGATGAAAGTTGGAGAAACACTGAATTCTATGTTGTTGATACTGATAAGGAAACCCTTAGTTCTTGCAATGAGGTGACACAAGTACAAATCGGTATAAACAATCTTAAAGGGCAAAGTACCAACGGAAACCTGGAACTTGGGAAAAGGGCAGCTGCGGAAAGTATGGAAGAACTACGTGCTATCGTCTCAGACGCAAGTCTGGTTTTTGTAATTGCAGGTATGGGGGGAGGAACTGGTACTGCGGTTGCACCAGTTATTACTTCACTGGCACGCCAACAAAAAGCATTAACGATCTGTATGGCAACACGTCCATTTGAAGTAGAAGGTAAACTACGCTCAGAACAGGCAGAAGAAGGGATAAGGGAACTGCACAGTAACGAGCATCCCCAAGCTGATGCAGTTATCATTGTCCCAAACCAGCGAATACTCGATTTAGTTGACGTGGATTTACCTATACCCCAAGCTTTCTTGGAAAGTGATGAAATCTTGGTACAAGGTGTAAGTCTTATCGCAGAAATGGTTACATATAATGGTGAAATAAATGTAGACTTAGAAGATATTCAATCAATGCTACAAAACAAAGGAACTGTTCTAATGAGTTTCGGTAAAGCTAAAGGCGAAAATAGAGCAGGAATCGCTGCACGGAACGCAATATCCTCACCCTTATTCGAGGAGAGTAAAGTCAATGAGGAATCTGCAGTCATTGTTGGTATCGCATCTCCACCAGATTTTACCATGCATGATTTAGATGCAGTCATGAAGGAAATAGTTAAAGAAACCCCACATGATCAGTGTATGTTTGGATTAGTATATAAAAAAGAACTGGAGGCAACTGGTGAAGTGATAGTAACAATCATTGCAACAATGCCTGATTCTTCTAAACAGCAAGTACTTACAATTGACACCAGTAAGGACACAGAAGCTCCCACCGATGATAAGACCGTTTCCGCATCAAAAACACAAGAATTTACACATCAACCCAAATACAGTAATTTTGATCTTTCATATCTTATAAATCAAGTACCCGTAAATGTGCAAACAACGATTGAACAAGGTATTACTGCCACAGTAAAAAACCAACTTCAGTCAGAGAAAATACACAGTTGATATAATTATTACTGTGTTGTGGTAGGGGTTTCCAACCCCTACCCTTCTACCGGTAGAAGCGACCCGGGGAATGCCTTAATGGCTTTCATACCGTTGATTTGGTGCTTTGTAAGCGCGCTGGCACATTAAGACCTAACAGAGCGCTTACAAAGCACGCCTACCGTGTGAGAAATATTTATTACCGAATTAATAAATTAATCTTCATCCAACCTCTACATCTTGCCGCTTCCCTCGCTTGTGGTCTGGTATCTCTTGTGGTCTGGTATCTCTTGTAGGAGGGGTTTCCAACCCCGATTTCTGAATCATGTATGACGCGAAATGCACACATCAAAAACCTTTGATGATGTAAATCCAGAAAATCTGTAAATCCCGGGGAATGCCATAAGGCATTCATACCCAGGGAATGCTTTATAGCATTCATACCGTTGATTTCTTGATTTGTAAATCATGGTTCAGAAAAAAAACACAGATAAAAAAACCAAGCCAATAAACCTAATGCAAATGTCTTATCCTGAAAATCTGTAAATCCTGGTTCAGACAAAAAATTCGCGTAATCCGCGTAATCCGAGAATCCGTTCAACAAGTACAAAATCCAAAAAATCCGTGATACAAAACAACATGCAAAATTTATTACACAACCATATAAATTGCAATTTCAGCGTTTTTCTGTTATATTTAAATAGCATTGAAATTGCACAGGATCAACAACCAATATCGTAAGACTAAGGAGAATAACAATGAAAGCATCAGAACTGATGGTCAAGTGTTTAGAAAATGAAGATGTTAAATACATTTTTGGATTACCGGGTGAAGAAAACATGGATATGTTAGATGCTTTATTAGAATCTAACATCCAATTTATTCAAACCCGAGATGAACGCGGAGCTGCTTTCATGGCAGATGTCTACGGCCGTTTGACTGGTAAGGCAGGTGTCTGTCTTGCAACCCTCGGTCCTGGTGCAATGAACCTTGTCACAGGTGTCGCAGACGCAAATATGGATAGAGCACCGCTTGTCGCAATCACTGGACAAGCAAGTTTAGATAGGATGCACAAAGAATCACATCAATACATGGATGTTGTCTCTGTCTTCAAACCCATGACAAAATGGAATACGCTTCTGCATATCCCAGAAATTATCCCCGAATCCGTTAGTAAAGCATTCAAAACCGCCACAAGTGAAAAACCAGGTGCAACCCATATAGACTTTCCTGAAGACGTTGCAAAAATGCAAATTGATGCTGAACCTATTCCTCATGACTTTCCCAGTGAAGCGGAACCTGTCGCAGCATGCCTCGAACGCGCCGCACAACTCATTAATCAAGCAAAACAACCGATTATCCTTGCAGGAAATGGGGTCGTCCGTCAAAACGCTTCCAGAATTCTAACGCAATTTGCTGAGATGACAAACATCCCTGTCGCACATACTTTTATGGGGAAGGGTAGTATTCCTTGGACACATAGACTGTCGCTCCTATCCGTTGGACTACAGGCAAACGACTATGTCTCATGCGGTTTCGACCGCGCAGACCTTGTCATCGCTATCGGATATGACATCGTTGAATACCATCCAAGATTATGGAATCCAAACCGTGACAAAAAACTGGTACATATTGATACTGAACCCAGTGAAAGCGACGCATCCTACGTCACAGATGTGGAAATGGTTGGAAACATAAGACAGAGTGTCAGACATTTGATGGCAGAAGAAATAGAACCAAAAGATGCCGGATACGCTTCGGATACATTGCGAAAAATTATCCTTGAACAACTAAATGAACACAGAGATGACAAAGATTTTCCAATGAAACCACAAAAAATACTTAGCGATATTCGTTCCGTTCTCAAAGAAGATGATATACTCATCTCTGATGTCGGCGCACACAAAATGTGGATCGCTCGGATGTATCCATGCTACAAACCTAACACATGTATTATCTCAAATGGGTTTGCATCAATGGGAATAGCAGTTCCGGGCGCGTACGTGGCAAAACTTATTTACCCAGAACGAAAATGTATCGCAGTCTGTGGAGATGGTGGATTCCTTATGAACTCACAGGAACTTGAAACCGCTACAAGAACAGGTGTACCATTTGTTACGCTCATCTTCAATGATGAAGCTTACGGACTTATTGAATGGAAACAAATGAACGGTTTTGGAAGACCCGCAAACATTGATTTTACAAATCCTGATTTTGTCAAATACGCTGAAGCGTTCGGAGCAAAAGGCTACCGTGTTGAAGGCAGCGACGAACTCGTACCAATTCTAAATGACGCATTCAGTCAGAACGTACCCTCTATCATTGATTGTCCAGTAAATTATGACGAAAATCTACGCTTGACAGATGCTCTTGGTAAATTAACTTGTCCAATTTAATAAAACCATAACAAATTTACTATTCTTACAACGGAGGAATCAACAACAATCTATGGCATTTTCAACAATTGAATGGGATGATGATAAAATAAAATTAATAGATCAAACATTGTTACCCAACGAATTTAAACACATTTACTGTGACGACCTACCATCTATATGGGAAGCAATAAAATCTCTACGAGTACGCGGTGCACCTGCCATAGGAATCGCTGGCGCTTTAGGCGCTGTATTGGGAATATGGAATTCAAAAACTGATTCCTACAATGCTTTTGCTGCCGAACTCAAATCCGCAACCGATTATCTTGCAACTTCACGACCAACAGCAGTCAACCTATTTTGGGCACTTGACAGAATCTCGCGGACAGCAGATGAAAACAAACACCTTCCGATACCAGAACTCAAACAGGTTTTACTCAAGGAAGCAGAGGTAATTATTGAAGAGGACAAAGCAATGTGTCGTGCTATCGGTAAGCATGGTATGACGTTACTTAATGAGAACGATACGATTTTGACACACTGCAACGCAGGGGGATTAGCTACTTCCGACTACGGCACCGCTTTAGCAGTGATGTTCAGTGCACATGAAGCAGGGAAACAGATAAAGGTGTATGCAGATGAAACGCGACCATTGTTACAAGGCGCACGACTGACAACATGGGAACTCATGCAAGCAGGTATAGATGTAACCCTTATCTGTGATAATATGGCAGCACAAGTTATGAAAGAGGGTAAAATACAGTGTGTCGTTGTCGGGGCGGACCGAATCGCCGCAAACGGAGATACCGCAAACAAAATCGGAACATATAACGTGGCTATCCTCGCTGAAGCACACGGAATCCCATTCTACGTCGCCGCACCAACATCTACATTAGATTTCGCATTAGCATCCGGCGCAGAAATCCCAATTGAACAACGTGCCGCAGAAGAAATCACCGAAGGTTTCGGAAAATTAACCGCTCCTAAAGGTGTGAAAGTATATAGTCCCGCATTTGATGTTACACCAGCTTCATTGGTAACAGCAATAATCACCGAAAAAGGTGTCGCACGTCCACCTTTTACAAAAAGCCTAAAGGCTATGCAGGAGGTATAAACTTATTATCAAGATGCTTTCAAAATATTAGCACGTGTACCATCAACATCAAAGCATGCATACTGGTTTGTCTGCATGATCCGTGTTGCAAAAGCCATGGCTTGTTTTTCTGTCAGGTAACCATCTGCTATTTCAGCTACAAGGGAACGTTGAATTTCGTGACGTGCTTGTATTGAGTATGCCAAAGCACTCGTAGGCCATCCTGTGTCACCACCAAAAGCAAATAACTTGTTGGACGGTACCGCATGAATGCACCTGCGTAGAAAATCTCGGGAACTATAGGGGTCAATACTCCATGCCCAACAGAAATCTATCCAGATGTTACGATAATGCTTCGCAAGTGCAACCAACTCATCGTTATATGGATACGCAATGTGCATCAGAACGAACTTCGCATCCAAATAACGTGCAAATAAAGCACACATGTTTCCTGCTGGAATCCGACTGACTGGCATACGGTCATTACCAGCATAATAACCCGTATGTATCTTAAATGGAAGATTGTGTTCAATCGTAAGTTCAATACCACGCGCCCAACACCAATCACCAAGACACAGACGTGTTGCTTCATCAATCTCTTTTGCAGGTTTTGATAACACTCTTGTCAGTGCTTCAGAAGCGTCAGCATCGCTTCTCTCGATCCATTTTAGGGTCCGGTTGTATGCGTGTTGTGATTTTACCGCAATTGCACACGGGGCATGTTTGGCAAAAATGGCTTCCATACTGCTCTTCAATGTGTCAAGGTCTTTGACTTCAATGCCTGTTTCGGCGTGGATCGCATTTGTATCTACTTGTCCATTACAGAAAGTCGCCCAAGAGAGGTCATATAAGAAAAACTCGGGTCCGGATGTGTCAGGAGTACATTGCCAACTAAAATCATCCGTTTGAATGTGGTCAAGTTTCGCTAAGTCATGCAAGATATGATAACGTTTGCCTGGGGTACGAATGGACTTAACTTTATCCTGTGCTTGTGTAAGTGCATCACCAGTAAGTTCATCAAGTCCATAAACATGCTTCGCAATAAGTCTAACTGCTTCACCATATCCTGTGAACTGTGTTGCTTCCCACGCTTCTCTGATGCCTTCAAAACGGGGTTTAATTTCTTTAGACGCATCCATAAGGGCATGCATCGCATGCGGTGTTGCCCCCGCAGTATGTAAATCTGCAGGAACATAGTTACCGAATAGATCTTGTAGTATATCAGGTCCATTTTCAACCCAGTCATTTTCGCGACGCATATGTTCATGGGTGTCTACCATACGAATTGATTGGATGTGGTGTGCTAAATCTGTTGCCATTGAATACTCCTTACACTTAAACTTTAGATATTCCTACGTGCATAAATTGGCAAATGTGTAAAATATGGTTTCATTAAATCCTACTTGACAAAATACATTATATTATGATGTACTATAGTGTATCGTGATTAAGCTGAATTGTTATAGAATAATTTATTGATGAGATTATGTGTTTTTAAATTGGATCTTAGCGTGTTGTTATTGTGATTATATAGGAAATGTAGAGTTCTGTCAAAAGAAACATCTTATTGGATGCGAAGCGATGTTTCAATGCTAAATTTCTTTCTGTCAGTTTTCACCTCTAAAGCATCTAACAATTTGTATAGAAGCAAACACGGAGAATTGAACCTATTTTGATTTTTGTCAGGTCACCGCTGTTATAAAATAGCGTTTATACTCGACTACTTAAGCAGACTTAGCAAAGTTGAGGAAACCACGGGAGCAGATAATGCCTACTGGACGGATTAAGTATTACAATTTGGACAAAGGTTTCGGATTTATCGCACAAGATAACAGTGATGAAGATGTTTTTCTACACAGTTCAGCGATAAAACAAGCTGATTACGAGGAACTACGTGTCGGTCAACGTGTAAAATACAACGTCGTTGAGGGAGATAAAGGATTAGTCGCAAAAAATGTAGAAGTCTTATTAACACCAACTGAACGACGGTGGCTACGTCAAGGCAAAACTATTATCCCAAAAGGTTACTCGGGTTTTCCAGCACAACCACAAGACCCCATATATACTGCTAACGATTCCTTGGGAGATGACAAAGGAAAGGGTGATTTAGATACACAGAAAAAAATCGCACAGACTAAACGGAAACAGGAAAATACTGAAACACATCACAGTAGAGAGTCTGATTCTGATCGGAAAGAACAAGCTTCCAGACAACTAAGTTTCGGAGATCTTTATATCCTAAAACAGATTAACTTTGAAACACCGATGTTTTTTGCACTCTATAATCAAGTTCAGTTACCCGCCATTGTATTAGAAACAACACTTGCTGCATTAACACTAAATTCCAACGAACAAGAAAGAACAATTCCCAAGATAGACATCAAGTATTGCTATAAAGACGTAGATGCAGAAAAAGTAAATGCAATCCTTCAATACAATGAAGACATAAAAGCGAAGCAACTCAAGTCTGTTCTCTCAGCAGAAGAGACTTATTCCATTGACGCAGAAAAAATACGTTATGCGCGAAAGGATGGTAATATAATTAACATCATCCTACGTGAAGGAGAGATATTTCAAGGAACAGTAGATTGGATCAGTCCCTATGAAATTAAGATGGTGTTAGAAAACGGGTCTAAGGTAGTGGTTTTCCAACATGCAATTTATGAATTTTCCGTCGTAGACGAGGATGTGTAAAATGGCGACTTCAGAAGAAAACATATTGAATACATACCAAGAACTTGTGGATGAGATTGACAAAGATGTTGAGCGAATTCGCTCAGAATATGGCAAAGGTCCTTGTCCATCAGATTGTTATCAATGTTGTCTAAACACCTCAACAATCCCTATCAGTGAAGTTGAAGCACGCGATTTAAAAAAAGGACTGGACCTATTACCGAAAGAAGTCCGAAAACATATACGACAAAAAGCATTAAAGACAATAAACGTTTTGAAAGCAAAAGGATATACGCCTGAAAATATGGCAAAAGATTCTGGTATGGAAGCAATTGATGTCGTAAAAGGAAAGTCTTTTGGTGAATGTCCAATGCTAATCGGCGGTGTTTGTTCGGTTTATGAACACCGACCCGTAATTTGCAGGGTCTGGGGTTATCCAATTGACAATGGAAATGAATTGGCTTGTTGTAAAAAAACCTTCATCGGTCAACGAAGGAATTACAAACCTCTTAATTATGCAGATTATTGGCAAAGATGTAAAACGATGAGTGAAGCACTCGGCGCTGAACAAAAAACTCCGAATTGCTATCTGGTTGTTCAGTTGATTGAGGAATAACTACAACCTATCTCATTAATCGTAGGAGGGGTTTCTAACCCCGATTGACCTGACACGCGATTCGGTGATTGATGAGATGCACTGTACAGTTTTGGATGTGAAGCAATTATACAGTCAAATTTCTTTGGCGAATATCTGACCAAGGACCTGTAATGGCAATAGTAACACCAGGATTCTGGATATTAACGAAGAGTGTAGTACCGTCAGGTGAGAATGTTGCACCGGCTAACTCTGAGGTGTTTGACGCATTTCGTGCAAATTGGTAGGTATGACCTTCAGGTGTGACACCCACAATGTATTGATCTTTGGATCCATCTTCACAGATAAATAGGTCACCCCATGGGGCAACTGTGAGGTTATCTGCGTTTTCAAGTAGGTTGCTATCGTTTGGTTCAATGAATAGTTCAAGCGTTCCAGGACGTTTTTCTTCACGTTTTGTGCCTTCATAAGGACTTGGGTTATAACGCCAAATTTGACCTTTCTGTGCAACGCCACCATTCGTACAGGCTATATAAAACTCTTTACCACTGAACCAAATGCCTTCACCACGTGCAAATATAGCGGCATGCTTACCTTCAATTCCTTGATTGCGAAGGTCGTCTTTTGGTGATTCTACGTTTTCTATGTCAACCCATTCTACTGCCATTTTTTCAGAAACTGGCATTGGGTCGTAACGCCACGAAGCGATTTTTTGAAAACCAGTCTTCCAATTTCTTGTGTCTGCAGCCTTTTTGTCTCTGATTTTCAATGCTTGTAGACGGCCGCCTTTAGCAAGTTGTCCCTGTTCGTGAGGAATGAAACGATAGAATAAACCATCATTCCTATCTTCAGTTTCATAAACAATTCCGGTTCGATCGTCAACAGCAATTGCTTCATGATTAAATCGACCCATCGCTTTCAACGGAATTGCTGTGGCTAAGCCTATGGATGTGGTGACCGGTACTTCAAAATTGTATCCGTGATCTTGTTGATATGTTTTTTCCTCTTTCTGAACTGTTTCCTCACATGTCACCCAAGTATTCCAAGGGGTAATACCCCCAGCACAATTGCGAATTGTTCCAACTAAACTCAGAAAATGTCTTTCAAGTTTTCCCGAACGTGTGTCATAAATAAGTGTTGTCGTAGCACCAAGACAAGGTAGTTTTTTTGAACCTAAATCATATATTTTTGTTATATCAACATGACTGATTTTTTCGTTGTTCCATCCAAAAGGACCTATGTTTTTGTCTGTAGCAACCAATTCATGGTTGCGGATTAGGATAGTTTTGCCGTTTGGACCGGGAAATGCTGCCATGCCATCATGCTTACCCGGTACCCAAAGTCCATCGTTCATTATCTCTCCTGTCCGAGAAAAAGCATGAGCAACAAATCCTTCGGGGAGATCAAGGAGTTGGCTAGGGGTTTCATTAAAGACATAAGGCGGATCAGGTCTAAATCCAGGCACATGCTTTATCAGTTTTCGGCTGACTCCTGAAAAACCGAAACCAACTGCTGCCGAAGCTACTGCAACTGCACCATAGCTGAAAAACTGTCGTCGAGAAATATTGTATTTCACTATTTACTTCCTACTTGAAAAGACCAAATTATCTTTATGATATGTAATGTAATTCTTTAGTTGAAATTATAGGTTGAAATTGTTGCATTTATATTGAGAATTCAGTGAATTTTGTTGACACATAATCAACATTACTGAAAACAAAGTCGCGTCCCAATATACACTTGAGACAAGGAATTATTTTGACACATTATACCACTTTGTGCTAAAATTCTACAACATAAATTTATACGCTATTAACCGGCAATGAATTGAACTTATCGCCTAAATGGCTTTCATTGTTTATTGTATGATGTCTATTGAATAGATAGGTAAGGAGAAACATTTTATAATGGAGAACTTTAGTTATGCTCCTGGAGAGATCGAGCCGTATTGGCAAGCTGCATGGCGCGAAAAGGAAGCATTCAAAATCCCAAATGATATTGAAACATTAAGAAAGAAACCGAAATTCTATGTGCTTGGTATGTTCCCATATACATCAGGGGCAGGTCTTCATATTGGACACGCAAAAAACTATGTACCAACCGATGTACTGGCGAATTTCAAACGTATGCAAGGTTACCATGTGATGCATCCAATGGGTTGGGATGCGTTTGGACTCCCAACTGAACGAACCGCTGTCAGAGAAAATGAACATCCAGCACATATTACAAAAAGGAATACTGAAACTTTTCAACAACAAATCCAACGAATCGGTTTCTCCTACGATTGGTCCCGTAAAATAGACACCTCCCTACCTGAATACTATAGATGGACTCAATGGATTTTTCTCCGACTATTTGAAAAAGATTTGGCATACCTTGCAGATGTTCCTGTCAACTGGTGTCCAGCATTAGGTACTGTCCTTTCAAATGAAGAAGTAAAGGATGGAAAATACGTTGAGACTGGTGACCCAGTTGAACGGCGTCTGATGCGCCAATGGATGCTCAAAATCACTGCTTATGCGGAACGACTCTTAGATGACCTGGATCTATTGGACTGGCCTGATGGTCTAAAAGAGATGCAACGGAATTGGATCGGAAAATCAGAAGGTGCAGAAATAACCTTTGATGTCAAGGATCACGATGCAACATTTGATGTCTTCACGACAAGACCTGACACTCTGTTCGGTGCAACCTATTGTGTTCTTGCACCTGAACATCATCTTGTCCCTCAAATAACACATCCTGACGCTGCACTTGCAGTTACTGCTTATGTTGACGAAGCGATAAATAAATCCGATCTTCAACGCACAGACCTTGCTACAGAAAAGACTGGTGTTTTCACAGGAACTTATGCAGTTAATCCTTGTAATAATAAACCGATTCCTATCTGGGTTGCAGACTATGTCCTTATGACTTATGGGACAGGTGCTATCATGGCAGTTCCAGGACATGATGAACGTGACCATGATTTTGCTACCACTTTTGGTATTCCTATAGTTGAGGTAATCAGCGGTGGTGAGAAACCGATTGTTGAAGAAGCTTTTGCAGGGGATGGTGTTTGTGTCAACTCTGACTTTCTTAACGGTCTACAGGTTGGTGATGCTAAGGAAAAGATGATCAACTGGCTTGAAAGTGAAAAGAAGGGGAAAAGACAAGTTCAGTATAAGTTGCGTGATTGGCTTTTTTCAAGGCAAAGGTATTGGGGTGAACCTTTCCCTTTAGTGCATCTTGATGATGGTACTATCATTCAACTACCAGACTACCAACTTCCTATAGAACTACCACCAATTGATGCCTACAAACCGACAGAAGATGGCAGACCTCCACTTGCTCGTGCTGATGTATCGTGGTTGAAGGTGAAACTCCCAGATGGAACAATCGCAACGCGTGAAACAAACATCATGCCACAGTGGGCAGGTTCGTGTTGGTATTATCTCAGGTTTTTGGATGCGAAAAATAGAGATGCCCCTTTTGATACAAAACTTGAACGCTACTGGATGCCTGTTGACTTATATATGGGTGGTACAGAACATGCTGTACTGCATTTGCTTTATGCACGATTTTGGCATAAGGTTCTATATGACTGCGGGTTAGTTTCTACAAAAGAACCTTTTCAAGGACTCCTTAACCAAGGTATCATTCTTGCTGAATCTTTTCAAGATGAAGCAGGAAAATACTACTATCCTCACGAGGTAGAACGTGATCAGGATAATGCAACTGCTTCAACCACTGGTAAAACACTACAAATTCAGATGGAAAAAATGTCAAAATCGCGCTTTAACGTCATCAATTCCAATGATGTTATTGACAGATACGGTGCAGATGCACTTCGTCTCTATTTACTATTTATTGGTCCGGTTACTAAGAGCGCACCTTGGCAGGACAGTGGTGTTGAAGGTGTGTATCGTTTCCTTCAACGCGTCTGGTGGCTTGTAGTTGATAAGAAGAGTGGTGAACTCAATGATAAGTTGACCGACACTGCAGGTACAACGGAGTCTGAACTTTGGCGTGAACTCCATAATACCATAAAGCAAGTAACAGAGGATACCGAATCAGTTGATAAAATGAATACAGCGATCAGTCAAATGATGATTTTTGCAAATACAGCAACACAGAGCAAATCACTACCTATAGAGACGGTTAAGATATTTCTACGTCTACTTGCACCTTATGCACCACATCTTGCACAAGAGTTGTGGCACCGTCTGGGTGAAACAGGTTTTATTGCCCATAGTACATGGCCGGCACATGATGAAAGTGTACTTGAAAGTGCAATGATTACCATTATCGCACAAGTCAATGGGAAACTTCGAAGTCGTCTCCAACTACCAGCAGATGCTACTGACAAAGAGATAGAGGAAACCGCACTTGCAGATGAGCGCGTCCAACGTTTTATTGAAGGAAAGGAAATTAGGAAAGTAATTGTCGTTCCAAACCGTCTTATTAATATCGTAGTTTAGAGACATGGCGTCAATTTAAGAAAAAATGTTGGTGTTTTTCTTGTAGGAGGGTTTTCAACCCCGATATGAGAGGATAAGTACACAAAATCCAAATCAACGTCAGAAGCTCGTTTGGCTTCTGTCGGGGTTGAAAACCCCTCCCACAGGAGGTCAGAATCCTTAAATTGACGCCTAAGGTGCGGTTTCCTAACCAATGCAGAATACCAAACGCGTATTCTGCTGAAATTAAAAATATGATTTATCAAACTCACGTTAGTAATTAACATTATGAAAATTATACCAAATAGGGTAATACAAGTAGTAAAAACAACTTCATTCTGATATTAGGAGTTCTTATGCATTTCAAAAAAATGGCTTGTGTTTTCATATTTGTTATTGCATTCAGTGAAGTTGTATTTGCACAAGGTAAATTAGTCTTTACCATGAAGGAACCGCTACAAACGGAGGCAGGTTTCCGTGGAACAGTGGGTAGGTTGGAACCCAAACAGAATACAGATTATTGGTGGGACTTTTACCATTACAGTATTTGTTCAATGAATCCTGATGGCACAGACTTAAAACGACTTACCACTGATGGAACATCACGTAGACCACGTATGTCACCCGATGGTGAGAGAATTGCCTATACATCGGGTTATACAGGGAAAATCTCGTTTAATATAATGTGGACAGATGGTTCTGAGAATGAAAGATATATCAAGAATGTATATGACATCCATGAC
This sequence comes from Candidatus Poribacteria bacterium, assembly GCA_963663765.2. Taxonomy (GTDB): domain Bacteria; phylum Poribacteria; class WGA-4E; order WGA-4E; family WGA-3G; genus MSPOR6. Next base: position 393,272 of record CAXXUA010000013.1, read on the forward strand.
TTCTGGTGGTCTCCCAAAAGTAACGCTGTTTTAGTTGTTGTTGAGATTGATCGTGATAAAGACCGGTTTGAGAATTGGGAAGTAAGTGTCACTGGTAAAACAAAACGATGGCGGAGCGAAAGGTTTGCTAAAGGTTGGTTACATTGGGACGAAACAGGTGATAAAGTCATCACACCGCACAACAGATTACTTGAAGTGTTGCCTGAGGGAATAAGTTGGCCCAAGTGGTCTCCAGATGGAAAATGGATTGCATTTACATATAATCGTCAACTTGCTCTTGCAGAACCCGATGTCATCAGCATTGGCAGAAGATGGTCACTTCAAAATGGAGAACCGCCGTGTGATGGAGTTGTAGAGTGGTCACCCGACGGTAAAAAGATATTGTTTTATGTAGGTGGTGAGATCTGTATAGCTTTTGTAAATAAGGGAAGATTCATGGGATTTCGGAATATGAGTTTATACAGAGGTCGTGACGCGACATGGAGTCCAGATGGACAACACATTGCGTTTATTGGTGCGAATACGAGTGGTCGTCGCACGAATGAAATCTTTATTATTGATGGTAAGACCCGCGCTATGCATCAGATTACCTCAGGTCTAAACGATTACTATGATCTGCATTGGCGATGAAGATATTTCCTGAACATGTTATTAGATGTAAATATGTATATTCCAAAACACAGTAATGAAAACACATAGGAGTTAAGCCACTTGCAAAACGATTCAAGTTCCCAAGTTTCAATCATTCCATTAGGTGGATTAGGTGAATTCGGACTCAACATGATGGTCTATGAAACCGAAAATGACATCATTGTCATAGATACGGGTTTTATGTTGCCAAATGCGGATATGCCGGGGGTTGATTTGATATTTCCCGATATTCACTATCTCGTTGACAACAAAGAAAAGGTACGCGGTATCCTTCTCACACATGGTCATGAAGACCATATCGGTGCATTATCTTATGTGTTACAGCAAATTGATGCACCAGTTTACGGAACACAACTGACGCTTTCGATCGCAAGAGGAAGATTGAAAGAATATGGGGTGTTAGGGAAAGCCGATTTGAATGCTATCAAACCTGGAGATAATGTTGACTTAGGCGACTTTTCTGCTGAGTTCATACATGTCACACATAGCATACCTGATTCGGTTGCGATTGCATTACGAACTCCAGTCGGTGTTTTTGTTCATACAGGTGATTTTAAATTTGATGCGACTCCTATTGATGGTAAATTATCTGATATTCAATCCTTAGCACGGTTGGGGGATGAAGGTGTTCAGCTACTGCTCTCCGATAGTACGAACGCGAATTGGCAAGGACAAACACCATCAGAACGTAGCATTTACGACTCTATAGACAGTATCTTTCAGAACACTGAACAAAAACTGTTTCTCTGCACCTTTTCTTCAAGCATACACAGGCTTCAGCAATTTGTAAATTTAGCTGAAAAACACCGGCGACTTGTTGCCGTAACTGGTCGTTCTCTTACGAATAATGTCCGCATTGCAACCGAACTTGGTCACTTAAAGATGAATCCGGATTACCTTATTGATGCGCGTGATGTTGCTTCATTCAAACCTCATGAGGTGGTTGTTCTTAGCACTGGTAGCCAAGGTGAGCCTAGATCCGCGATGGCGTTGATGGCACTTGATAACCACCCATATCTGGACGTAGAACCAAATGATACTGTTGTAATTTCTGCTCGAATTATCCCAGGAAACGAAAAATCCGTAGGAAATGTAATAAATCATCTGTTAAGACGTGGTGCGAATATTTATCATGAACGCAATGCAAATGTGCATGTGTCCGGACACGGTTCAAGTGAAGACCTGAAACTGATGATAAATCTCTTACAACCAAAGTTTTTCATACCAATACACGGAGAATATCAGAACCTTGTTCGACATGCTGAACTTGCTGAATCTGTCGGTATACCAAGAGACAATATTAGAGTAGCTGAAGATGGAGAACTTATTAGTATCACACCTGATTCATGTGAAGTGTTTGAACGAAAGGGACGTTCTGGTAGAGTTCTTGTTGATGGCAAACCAGAAAATGAACTTGAAGACATTGTTCTGCGAGACAGAATTCAACTCTCACAAGATGGCATGGTCATTCCTATTGTTGTCCTGCACAGTGATGGCAAGGAGATTGCCACTGAACCTGAGATAATATCTCGTGGTTTTGTCTATATGGATGAATCAGAAGAACTCATTAATGAAGCGAAAGAAATTACACGGGGTGTCATTGCAAACCTTACTGATGAACAGAAGCAAGAAACGGAAATTGTGCAGGATGAGATCAGAACAGTATTACGTCGTTTCTTTTCAAAGCAGATGCAGCGAAGTCCTTTAGTGCTTCCTGTAGTGATGCGTGTGTAATAGGATATAAGAACTATAATTCCCACAACATCACAGAATGATCTTCACTACCACTTGCGAGTGTAGTACCATCGGGTGAGAACGCAATATTCTTAACTGAACCGATATGTCCTTTGAGTTCCTTTTTGACTTCACCTGTAGTTGCATGGACTAAACGCACAGAACCATCACGACCACCGATTGCAATTGTTCCACCATCAGGAGAATATGCTACACTCCACACATAAAACTTATAATCTGCAATAGTAGTTTTTCTGCGTGGGGCAGATGTATCCCATAACCGCACCGTACCGTCAGAACTCCCTGTAACGATGGAGCTGCCGTCGGGTGAATAATCAACTGAATTAACAACGTGTGTATGTCCTTTGAGGGATGTCTTAGATTGTCCTGTAGCTGCGTGCCATAAAATCACTAATTCATCCGAACTTGCAGTTGCAATTGTGCTGCCATCAGGTGAATACGTAATACTTCTGATAGACCCTGAATGACCCTTAAGTGTTGCTTTTGGTTCTTCTTTGGTAGTATTCCAGAGTATTCCTATATTGTCTGCACCACCACTTGCAAGCGTACTACCGTCAGGTGAATATGCCAATGCCCTCACATAGTCCCTATGCTCTGATAGTGTTGCTTTAGGAAGTCCAGGAGCACTATCCCATAGCCAAATCTCTTCGTAGCTGCCTGAAGCAACAGTTTTTCCATCAGGTGAAAATGCAACACTCCAAACGTATTCTGTATGTCCAGCAAGGAGACTTACTTCATCTCCAGTTTCAACGTCATAAATCCATGTTCCGATGTCCCCTGCAACAGCAAGTCGTGATCCATCGGGAGAGAAAGCAACATTACCAATAATACTACTTTTTCCAAGTCGAAATCTTGCACCTTCAGGTAGTTTTGTTTGTGAAGTGTCCTGGTCTTTATTCGTATTCATTATATATGTTCCTTTGCAATGTTCTGGATAAAGTATAGCACAGATGTACGAATAAAGCAATTGTTTGGTGCACGGGGGTGTGTAAAGTTTTTGTCACAAGAATGTACTGAATACAGATCTTGCTTAGTATTAGGTAAAATGGTATCCTTCTATAAAACAGAATTTTTATCAGAGAGGATACCAATGTTTAGTATATCATTAGCAAGTTGTGAAGTCAAAGAGTTTAGAGAAGATGCAAACCATTTTGTAGAAAAGATCAATAATGTTTTACACACCCTTAGTTCAGACAGTCTTTATGTAGACGCTATGGAGATATTAGCCTTTGAGACGATGCGTTCGTTAGGTCAAATGATGTTAGAAATGGTTGTTCTCAAACATTCCGTTGAACAAGTTTCTGGATCTGTTGAATGTCCACAATGTCAACAAGCGTGTCGTCCGTATCGTAAAAGAGAACGCCGTATTACGACGCTATGTGGTGTTATTCGTGTTGACCGTTGGGTGTATCGTTGTGCTTCGGGTCATTATCATTTTCCGTGGGATACGAAAGAAAAGTTGAAAGGTCAATACACACATCGTGTAGCTGAAGTGATGTGTCGTATGTCTGCGCGTCTTGACTTCAGGGAGGCAGCAGAGGAGTTGTCTCGTCAAGGGATAGAAGTCAGTCATACGACCCTCAATCAAAATGTGCGTGAATGGTCAAAAGCGTTGCGGGATTCACAACAAGTGGAAACACAAAAACTTGATGCAAATCAGCGTTGGTATGTGAGTTGTGATGGATGCCACACCAACTCACAAGAGGGGTGGAAAGAAACCAAAGTTGGTTGTATTTATAGAGATTATCCACAACCTCCAAATAGTTCTGGTGCGACACCGAGTGCGAGAACACCAAGCATTCGTTATGTTGCGGAGCGTGAGAATGCTGCTCATTTCGGTAAAGAGTTGTATAAGTTAGCAACGCAGAGCGGCATCTATCAAGAAGATATAGGCACGCAAGAAGTCGTGTTTATCGGCGATGGTGCTGCGTGGATATGGAACTTAGCGGCTGAATACTTCCCGAATGCTGTAGAGATTGTGGATTACATGCATGCCAAATCTCATCTGTATAATGTTGCGAAACACGCCTTCGGTGAGACAGAAACAGAAGACGTAGAAACTTGGGTCGCAGAGACAGAACCCTTTCTTTTTGATGGCAACATTTCAGAAGTAGTCTCACGTATCCGTGCTTTAGGCACACAGCACCCAGACGTTTGTGAGATTTTAGTAAGAGAAACTGGTTATTTTGAAAAACACGCGAAACGGATGCAATATAAAACGTTTAGAGAAAAGGGGTATCAGGTTGGGAGTGGTGTGATTGAGAGTGCGTGTAAACATGTTGTGGGACAAAGGTGTAAACAAGCTTCTATGAGATGGAAAAAAGAAGGTATCAACTCAGTGCTTGCCTTACGGTGTTTAGACAAAAATGAGGCGTGGGACAGATATTGGAATAAATTTGCACAAGCAGCATGACAATTATAACCAAAACTTTACACACCCCATAGGTGGGTGTGTAAAGTTTTTGCACAGAGGTACAAACTTTTGTTCTCTTAAGTCCCGTAGGGACGCAATGTTTATAGATAGGTGTAATCACCCTCTCTTGAGTTCCGTAGGAACGACATAGAAGAATAAACATATCGTCCCTACGGGACTGAAGAACTGGGAAGGGTACTTGTTTTCTATAAACATATCGTCCCTACGGGACTGAAGAGTATGGTTGATATTAACAATATTTCCTTATATTGACACCTATGGGTCTCTGTGCCCGCAATCTCTCATTTAATCAGTTGCGGTGGGGCACAGAGACCCCGCTCTACAATGGAGAATGTGCAGTTTGTGCAAAAACTTTACACACTCACATAGGTGGCCAGGGCTATTTAGTTTTAGGTGCTTCCTACCTCTTGGATTAACTCTTGAAAACACATTCCACAATGTGTATAATTAATATGTGGAATTTATATCTTAATGTAGGACAATCAGAACTGAGGAAATAGAAAATTATGCGAAAAACAATGTACGAAAAAATATGGGAAGCGCATCTCGTTCGCGCATCCGAAGACGAGGTGCCGATCCTATATATTGACACACACCTTGTTCACGAAGTGACATCCCCACAAGCATTTGAAGGTTTACGACTCAACAACCGAAAGGTACGCCGTCCCGAATTCACTTTTGCTACGATGGATCATAACGTACCGACAACCGATAGAAGTTTACCGATAAAAGACCTAATAGCAGCGAAACAGATGGAGACGCTTGCACAGAACTGCGCTGAATTTGACATTCCTCTGTATGACATCAATAGTCCTGAACAAGGTATTGTGCATGTAATTGGTCCAGAACTGGGTATCACGCAACCCGGAAAGACGATTGTATGTGGGGATAGCCACACCTCAACGCACGGTGCACTTGGTGCGCTTGCTTTCGGCATCGGCACAAGTGAAATAGAGCATGTCCTCGCGACGCAGTGCCTATTGCAACATAAATCAGAAACCTTTGAGATAAGAGTAGATGGGACACTCCCCTACGGTGTAACTGCAAAGGATATTATCCTCTCTATTATCGGACATATCGGCATAGATGGTGGCAATGGTGCTGTGGTTGAATATACAGGTTCCACGATCCGCGCACTTAGTATAGAAGAACGGATGACGGTATGTAATATGTCTATAGAAGCGGGTGCACGTGCGGGTATGATTGCTCCTGATGACAAAACATACCAATACCTTACAGATAAACAATTTGCACCGAAAGGTGAAGCGTTTGATGATGCAGTTGAACGGTGGAAGCAACTACCGACTGACGAAGGTGCAACCTATGACCGAACTTTACAACTCAACGCAACGGATATTGCACCGCAGGTAACTTGGGGAACGAATCCCGGAATGGTTACGGCTGTTACTGGACGTGTACCAAACCCTAATGATATGGGTACAACTGATGATAAACGCGCTGCAGAACATGCGTTAGAATATATGGATCTAAAACCTGGTACTCCGATGACAGATATTATTGTAGATAGGGTTTTCATCGGTAGTTGCACGAATTCCCGTATAAGCGATTTACGGGCTGCAGCAGAAGTTATAAAGGGACGGAAGGTCTCAGAATCTGTCAATGCAATGGTTGTTCCAGGTTCACAAGCAGTCAAACGGCAGGCGGAAGCAGAAGGACTTGATGATATTTTCCGATCAGCAGGCTTTGATTGGCGAGAAGCGGGTTGTAGTATGTGTCTCGGTATGAATCCCGATATTTTGATGCCAGGACAAAGGTGTGCCAGCACATCAAATCGGAACTTTGAAGGAAGACAAGGTAAGGGAGGACGCACACACCTTGTTAGTCCACAGATGGCAGCTGCGACGGCAGTAACTGGACACTTTGTTGATATCCGTACGTTCAATTAGATTTTTTAATTAATTTGTTTATATCAAAAATGGTAACACCTATTCCTAAGAAAAAAGGAGATAACAATGGAATCTACAATTATAGAAAAAATTAGGAATCTTCCACCTGATTTACAAATTGAGGTTATTCATTATATAGATTACCTTCATACAAAAAAAAATATAAAACGAAAAAAGACACCGAGATTGAATTGGTTCGGTGGATTAAATGCGTATCGTGACCAGTACACAGCCCTTGAACTACAGAAAAAAGCATTAGATTGGAGGAATTAGTGTACCTTATTGATACTAATATATTCCTTGTAGCTTTGTTGGAACAAGATAAAGCAGAAGATGTAAAAATTTTCCTACAAACTATTGATTTGAGAACAATATTCATAACGGATTTTTCACTTCATTCTATTGGTATTATACTACATAGATTAAAAAAAAATTGGGTTATTTAGTTCGTTTTTAAAAGATATAATTGTTGATGGAATTGGTATCCTTTCTTTACCGACAGAAGAACTTAAAACGTTAGAACTGACTGTAGCAAAATATAACTTTGACTTTGATGATGCATATCAATATGCAGCCGCAGTTAAATATGATATGCAAATCATCAGTTTTGATTCAGATTTTGATCGTACAGAAAAAAGTCGAAAAGAACCAACTGAGGTAATATAACGTAATATAACAAATTTATAGATTTATTATGTCTGAATACACCCAATAAAAACCTATATACACAAGGGAAAATAACTATGGAAGCATTCAATGAACACGTTGGACTTGTTGTACCACTTGACCGTATTAACGTTGACACTGACCAGATTATACCCAAGCAATTCCTGAAGCGAATTGAACGTACTGGTTTCGGTGAATTTTTATTTTTCGATTGGCGTTACCTTGAAAATGGTGATCCAAACACAGATTTTGTGTTAAACGATTCACGATATGCAGGTGCAAGTATCCTAATTGCGGGTGCAAACTTCGGTTGTGGTAGTTCCAGAGAACATGCACCTTGGGCATTGCAACAGTACGGATTCAAGGCGATCCTTGCACCATCATTTGCCGATATCTTCAGGAACAATTGCTATAAGAACGGTATACTACCTATCTCATTACCTGTAGACGTTATTGCATCGCTTAGTGAGGCAGTCCAGGAGACCGAAGGGTATCGACTTATGGTAGATTTGGAGAAACAATCTGTCTTTTGTCCTGATGGTACTGCACATACGTTTGAAATAGGAGATTTTGAGAAGCACTGCCTTCTGAACGGACTTGATGAAATCGGTTGGACTTTACAGTATGAAGCGGTCATTACGTCGTATGAAAATCAAAATCACTAACTTGGATGAAGGTAATAATGGCACAATAAAAAAGATTAAAGTTACCTAAAACTATGAGTAATTGAACCGTTAGATAGACTTAACCTTTCTCACGATCAAGAACTTGAACTTAAAATCAAATTACTTCAGCGTATCTCATAAATGCAATTTTGTCCAAATTCATCGGATCGCATGTCTGGTAAATCGGGGTTAGAAACCCCTCCTACCATTTATGAGATAGGTTGTCATAACTTCCACTTCCGATCTTACCAAAACGGATTACACGGAGTTTGCGAAGTAGACAGATTTCGCTGAGAAGACAGCAGTATTATACCAATTCTAAAAATGGTGTCGCATTACAGGTTTTTATGAAATGTATCGAATACGACACAAACTAACAGTTGATGCTATAAGAAAAGAGACAATTTCAATTAGAAATGGTATTACATAAGAAAAGCGTTAACTAAGTAGGACATCCTTAGACGTGTACTTATCCGTGTCATCCGCTTATTCCGTGATTCTGACAAACCCAACAATTCAAAGAACACCATATATAAAACTTTACACAATCTGGACTTTCAGACATGTTTGATTACATAAAATCATATTCTCAAGATCCAAATAGATTTAAGACTCTATCAAGATGTTGTCTTATAATGTTGATTGTATGGTTTTGTAGTCTAAGCCTTGGCTTATGTTCAGAACCTTGGAAGTGTGGAACACCGTTATTATGTGAGAAACACCCACCTATTCAAGACATCAGTAAGGTGAATGCCGCTCCTGCAGCTCCAATGCAACCCGGACAAATAGAAAGGTTTTTTATACACATACCAGAAGAGTCTATCAATGCTACTTGTGTTGCTGTAGGAGTACATTGTTATATCTATATAGAAGAAAAATACCAGCAAATGATAACTGAAACACAGGCAAAGTCAATCGCTAATACATTTGATACAAGAATATATCCAGAAGTTCACCATTGGTTAGGAATGGAAGATCAACCCGGTTTAGATAGAGACAATAGAATTACTATTCTTTTTCACGATGTAGGTATGAATGAATCAGGTCAGGACTATGGTGGATATTTCTCTCCTACTGACCAGTATCCCACATTGCCATCAAGCAACCGTCGTAACATGTTATATATGGACATCTTCCAATATAAGGAACGATCACAACATACTTTCTATAGTAGTCTTGCGCATGAATTCGCTCATCTCGTCAACTGGTATCAGAATGGTGGTACAACAGATCAACGTTGGTTAGAGGAAGGTATTGCATCATTCACTGAATGGGGAATTTATGGTACTGTTCACAATTTGTTTGTTGATGGGTACCTTGCTGACCCAAGTATGTCATTAACTACTGCAAATAATAATGAAATCTATTATGGTGCAGCTTATATGTTAATGCTATATTTATATGAAAAGCATGGAGGGATTAATTTCATACGCGACATCGCTGCTGAGAACAAACTGGGAATTCCTGCAATTAATGCCACCTTAGGTGAAACCAAAAGTTACATTGATGTCTTCCTAAACTGGGGAATAGCAAATTGGTTCAATAATCAAACACGCGGACGGGTCTTTAGTTATCAGAATCTACCAAATCGAAGAATCACAGCACAAACATCACGAATAACAAGATACCCTAAAACTTCAAACGAAATTCCAGTTGATAGTTGGGGTATAAATTATATACTGTTTGATAATCTTCCTGATATTTTTGAACTCACATTAAGTGCTAAAACACCAGAAAAACTACACGCGAATATTGTTTATTTCTCAACAAATACTGACATACCAAAAGTTATTCCGATTCCAACTATATCAAGACAGAATAACACGAATGTGAATTCTGTGAACAAAATAACTATCGGTAATGTACATCAAAATGGACAAATTCTATTAGTTGTTACATCAGAATATCCACAACAGTTCCGATATGAAGCAAAACTTGGATCTGGAACTGTATGGATTGACATTGCAAGTACGCCAAATACATCGTTGCGTATCATTGATCCCCTTGATAATCATTGGATAAATGATGACATCATTTATCCAATATTCTCAAATACGCAGCCAATCTATGAAGGTCGTACTGAAGGAAAAACACTAATTACACCAAACGTCTATCCCAAACTTCAACCGAGAAGTCAAATACATCTCTCAAGTAATTACAAAGATATTATAGTTCGGGAAGAGATCCTTTTCGCTGCAAGTGGATGGGGACTTGAATTATTCTCGCTTAACCCATTGCCAACGCTTATTGGAGAAATTGGAACACCAGGGACTGCATCGGCAATTACAAAAACTGACAATTATGTTTATATTGCTGATGGTGAATTTGGTGTACATCTGATTGATGTAACTACACCCAAGACACCCATGATTGTTAAAACACTTGGTGGTTTTCATGATGCTGTGGATGTTTATTATGCTGATGGAGACCTATATACACTTGATAGAGTCCGAGGCTTATTGGTATTCAATCATCAGGATAACCTTAATAATGAAAATCCACTACCTCGTCGCTCTTTTCAAATTGCAGGGACACCTTTTAAAGTGTCAAAAAGTCATGACGGTAAAATCTATGTAAGTGATGATACACATGGTCTATATATCCTTAGATCAGATCCGCTTGGTGGTTATAATGTTATAGACACTATCCCATTTTTAGCTCATGACTTTGAAGTATTTGGTCAATATGCACTTGTTGCTTCAAGTAATTTACGCATTTTTGATATTGAACCTCCTGCAACGTCACATCAGATTTCCCGTTTAAATACCCCCGGACAGCTGTCAAGTGTAAAGTATTTTCAAGGAATGTTATACCTTACTGACCAACATACCGGTTTGCATATTATCAATCTTGATAGTGTTCAAAATCCTCGGCTGGTGTCAACTCACCCTACGGTAGGAACTGCTGAAGACGTTGCATTCTTGCATTCATTTTCGCCGGACAAGACCTATGCTTATGTCGCAGATGGAAAACATGGAATACAAACCTTGGATGTAACCAGACCTGAAAAACCCATTTGGATAAATCACTACAAAACAACCGGATACACAAATGCCATTGATGTAGTGGCTGAAAATGAAAAGATTACAATAGTTATAGCCAATGGACTCGATGGACTAAAGACTGCTGAAATGACGAATCCTTATTCTGGTAAAATTATTAGAGAAGTCCGTTCAATATCAGGAGAACAAGGTGCATTGAGTGTAAAAATACATCAAAATCATGCTTTCGTTGGCACTGATATTGGAATGGATGTCGTTAATCTTGATACTGGCGAAGTTATATCACATATCGTCACTGCGAGTCCTGTTTGGGATATTAATATCATAAAAAACCATGCATATCTGTGTGCAAAATCGCTCTATGTTGTAGACATTTCCTCTCCAGAAAGTAGCATAATTGTATCAAATAGACGGTTGTCAGGTACTGCGTTTAAAATGGTTCATAGTGACAGTTTTGCTTATGTTGCATCACTTGATGGTGGGGTTCACATTATGGATATTTCTGCGCCGGCACTTCCTCGTCCAATTTCAAACTATATAACGGTTGGCACAGCAACAAACGTTGCACTTGATGAAAAGAATTTATATATTCTGGATAACCGTATTGGAGTGTTAAAATTAGAAATACAGAATCAAACACAACCTACTTTATTGTCGGAATACACTGACACCAAGATTCCAAGTCACGCAGTCGTTCAAGGTGATTTTCTTTACCTGTTGGACATTGATTCCCTGCAAATTATTGACACACGCACTATGCTTCGTCAAACTCGCTACATACAATCACAGCCTCCTACCAGCCTTGCAGTTACCCATTCTTCTCTTTATGTTACGAGTCAATACCAACTCAATATATATAGAATTCAAACAGACGCATCAAATCTTGCAGTAGAAGATCCTTCACAGGATTTAAGGCAGAATACAACACTATTTACAGTAGATTCCCAAAATAAACTACTACAAAACTACCCAAACCCGTTCAATCCAGAAACGTGGATTCCTTATACACTGATCAAAGGTATAGATGTTTCTCTTTCAATTTATGATGCAAAAGGACACGTTATCCTACAAGATTCGTTAGGATATCAACCATTTGGCAAGCATATTGCTTACTGGGATGGTCGCAATTCAACGGGTGAACCTGTCGCAAGTGGAATATATTTCTATACATTATCTGCAGGTGATTTCACATCAACCCGTAAAATGCTTCTACAACGATAATGTAAACTTTTATACATTATATATTTATAGGACGTAACCTCAGATCTTGACTTCTTACAAGATTTTCTCACCTTCTTTCAACATTTGTGTTTCTGTAACCCAAAAATAAATGTTTACGTTAAAATGTATAGGCAAAGTCGGATACTGTGTCAATACATTAAATTCAAAAGCGTATACAATCCAACACTAAAATCTACATTTTAATGTTACTTTAGCGATTATACTTTCAGTCCAAACGTGTTAATTATAAGACTTGAGTAAGTTGGAATAGCAGAAATACCACAATATCCATTTAACTCTATTTTGGTAGATTAATGATTTAATTACACACTTAACAGGTAGGAGCGACTGGGAAATCAACCGTATGAATGCTTTATGGTATTCTCGTAGGTCGCTGCCACCGAATGCAAGAGGGATAATAAATAGCACAACTACCTAAGCAGTTAACTGGAAACAATGTTTAATTATTTACATAATTCACCATAATAATCTTTTTGATATTCATATCTTTCTTCATAGTAGACTTTTCACAAGGAGACTAACGGATGGCAGCCAACAGTGTATCTGGTAGCTTTAAGGGAATTGAGGTAAGTTTTTCATTCAATGGCCCCCAAATTGTCATGAGCGTATTGAATACAATAGAGGACGGTAGACGGTTACGTGTGATGTTTCAACAGCAACCGATTAGTGGGCGTGTCAATTGGACCTCTTTGCAACTTACTGAGCAAACACAAAATGTTGTCGTTCCCCCTGAGGTAATTAATTCGCACAAGATTGTTTTTTATGTTGACGATGATGAACCGATTGTAACTTATACGGAAGGTATATTGGATGAACTTCAACACTTACAAGTACCAGAAAGGGATAATGATAACCTACAAACATCAACTGATGAGTTAGTACCACCTGAACCAAAACAACACACCTCCGAGTCGAATGAAGAGTCGAATGAAGAAAAGTATAATAAGAAAACTGATGAGTTAGTACCTGAACCAAAACAACACACCTCCGAGTCGAATGAAGAAAAGTATAATAAGAAAGTAGAAAATAGTACAAATGGGAGTCAAGTTACAAACATACTTCCAAATAAAGTTGATTCCGTGAATAGTCTTGCCGATAATGTATCTTTACATACTCAAACAGATGAAAAAACAGGTGAGAAAGGATCTGCAGACGATATTGGTAACATGAATTTAAAGATGGAAGACTCGTCTCCAATTGATCCTCAAAATTCTGTCACCAATCCGAAAACTGATATGCATCAACCATCACCACAGCAAGATGTACCGAAAGCAACTATTCCCAATCAGAAACCTACCGAACAACCCATCCCAAAGCGAAAGACACACTATGTTGAGCGATATGCTCCACAAGTTAGTACTGAGTTGCAGTTTAAAATCAAAGTGCCTACAATACCGAAAAGTGCATCTAAAAAAGAAGTGACTTTTATTCCATCACGTTCAGCAATTTCATCAAAGTCCAATAACAAAAAGTACGGTCTTTTTGGACAATTAGCTGGAGCAATCGGTCTAAACGTATCTAAAAAGAAACATTATTTCATGCAGGAAAACCAGCATCTTTATGAGAAATTCCATGCAAACTTGGAAAAAATGGAACGTGATTACAACGATGGAAGTGGTATACCGTTAGATAAATGGGATCTTGCGTCTCTAAGTGAACAGCAAACAGCAGTTTTGCTCTTGAATCTTATGGTTAACGAATTAAATTCATGGAAAAAGGATGCGAAAAAAGCGAGTTCTACGAAAAACACACTTGCGAAATCCCTTGAGGAAATTGAGAAAGAACTGAAACAAATCCTAAAACAGACAAGAGGTATTGATGCACCTTCCCCTACACTGTTCCCAGACAGAACAGCCGCATCAGAACAGGATTTGATGCGTATTCAGAAAGACTGTGATGTGTACCTTGAACGTTTTTCTGAAAAACTTGCTGTGCTTGAACAAAATCATGCAGAAAAAGTGCGTGTCCCAGCATTCAAAAAGTTTTTGCTTGAATTTGTACGAGACAAATTATTCCCAAAAGCTGCTGAGTTTAGTTCTATGAAATCCGTTCAAAAAAGATTAAATTGGTTCCTCAATTTAGTTGATTTTGAATTGATACCAATTGAACCGGGAAAAACAAAGTTTTCTTCAGAGCATCATGAAGTGAAAGAAAAACGTAGCAGCGATCTTGAATCTAATACAATTGTTGAGGTCGTCTCACCCGGTTTACAGACTAAAGACGGTAAGAGGATTATTCAAAATGCTGTTGTAATTCAGGCGGAGTAGTATGTGGTAACCCCAGAAAAACTTATCCAAAGAATTGCAGAAATACCCCAAGTAAATATTGGTCACTTCCCAACACCACTTGAGGAATGTCGAAGACTATCCAAAGAACTTGGTGGTCCTCGCATTTTCATAAAACGTGAAGATTGTTCTGGATTAGCGTTTGGTGGAAACAAAGTTAGACAATTGACTTTCACACTTGGCGAAGCCGTAGATCAAGATGCAGATACAATCGTTCATGGAGCATCGTCCCAATCAAATCATTGTAGGCAAGCTGCCGCAGCATGTAGTAAACTCGGATTAAACTGTTATATACGCCTTGCAAAGGATCACAAGAGTATTGTGCAAGGCAATTTACTGTTAGACCATTTAGCTGGCGCTGATGTTGAAATCGTAGATATACCGTTTGGTCCTGAATTAGAGGAATTTAAGCTAAGTCTGGCAAAGAAACTACGTGCAGACGGTTTGAAACCTTATGTTGTCACATCACCACGTTCAACTGCTCTTGCAGCAGTTGCATTCACTTGGTGCATCGCGGAATTACACGAACAGCAGAAACAACTTGGGATTGATGCTGATTGGATATATACTTCGTCAGTAGGTGGAACACAAGCTGGATTAGTCCTTGGAACGAAAGCATTGGACATGAATCTAAAACCCTATGCGATCGCGCCAGTTCATTGGGATGGTAAAACTGATAGAATCCGTGAAGCAGCAAATTCTGCGGCAACAATATTAGAACTTGACACACAGATCATGAATTCAGATATTCTCAATACAGATGATTATATCGGTGAAGGTTATGGATATATTACGCCAGAAGGCGTTGACGCCCTAAAACTATTGGCAAGAACTGAAGGTATAATACTTGATCCTGTTTATACCTCAAAAGCTATGGCTTGCCTGATTGATCATATCAAACAGGGTAGACTCGATTCAAGCGATACCGTGATTTTTCTTCATACAGGCGGAACACCAGCATTGTTTGCATATAATGAAGAAATATATGCAAAGATATAAATTTTAACCAAGTTTTCTGACAAGATCATTCTTCCTTGTTCTGATACTTTTCATGATGCACAATTTCTGTCGTCTCTAATCTGACAGAACTCTGACTTTCCTTATTCACATACCCCATTCTTAATAGCGTTATAACTTCATGATGTAGTGGTATATTAAAATGTTGTTTTATTTTATCTCGGTCTGTTTCATTTTCTAAGGGTGCACTAATAAATTGCACACCAATATCAAGTGAGGTAGCGGTCAACAGCATATTTTGTATTAGCATACCAATGCTCAGTAGCATCCATCGGGTTGCACCTTCACCTGGTGGTCTGCGTTCAGTATCCATTGTAATCATTACTAGCAATGGTGCTTCTCGAACCTCTGTAGCAATTTGTCTTGCCGGGTCTTTACCACCACCCATACGTCCCAACATAGATAATACTTTCCTATTATTTAGCAACCCTTTTAAAACCCTAACTGTAATACCATCAGAGGATTTCTGTATAAACTTAGGTATGGAGACATGATCTGTAAGTAGTACACCATCTCCATATTTTTGCCATTCCGTTTCATTTATACGCATCCATTGACTATTATCTTCCAAAAACTGCGTGTCTTTGAACTGAGTCAAAATAGCTTGTTCGGTCATATCTGCAAGTGTATTTTTTCCTTCAGAATCTCGTATGATAATTATTGACCAAGGTTGAACATTAAAGGGTGACGGTGTCCACCGTGCAGCTTCAATCAACATATTCAGATCATTTTCTTCAATTACCCGATCTTGATATTCTTTGCGATGACTACGCCGTTGTGTTATTGCATCTAAGACATTCATTCAGTTACAAATACCTTTTCAAAATACTGCTGTTTCAGATAGAAAACATAGAATTCATTAGTTCTGTTATTCCAATTTATTATACCATATAATAAGTTTAGTACTATCATTTTTTATACTATATTACACACCACATAAAATTCTTATCAGTTAATACTGCGAATCTCTTAAATTCGATATTGTCCAAATTCACCAGATCTTATGTCTGCTAAATCGGTGTTAGAATCCCCTCCTCCCATTTATGAGATACGTTTTAGTAAAAGAATCAATAAATTGTACATTTTTTTTATAGATATTAACAATACCAGTCTATACGTAATTTGCATTATCTCCTCGTATGTGTTAATATATAAAGAGTTGAAAATAGACAAAATCATTGGAGGAAATGATGTATAAAATCGGTCTCATCCCTGGAGATGGAATCGGCCCCGAAGTTACCTGCGAAGCGATGAAGGTATTCGGGGCTGCAACTGCACAAGAAGGAATAAAATACGAAACGGTCGAATACGATATCGGAGGAGATAGGTTTCTGGAAACTGGTGAAGTTTTACCAGATTCGGTTCTTGAAGAATTACGAGAACTTGATGCTATTTATCTCGGTGCTATTGGACATCCTGATGTCAAACCTGGAATATTAGAACAAGGCATACTTTTAAAAGTCCGTTTTGAACTTGATCTCTATATAAACTTGCGACCTGTGAAATTATATCCAGGTGTTCCTACACCATTAAAGGATAAAGGACCGGAAGATATTGATTTTATCATTGTACGTGAGAATACAGAAGGCTTATACTCTGGTATCGGAGGACACTTAAAACGCGGAACAAAAGATGAAGTTGTAATTCAAGAGATGATCAATACCTACAAGGGTATAGAAAGATGTGTCCGTTATGCTTATGAACTCACTCGTAAACGTGACAAGACGAATACATTAACCACCTGCGACAAAGCAAATGTTTTAACCTATGCACATGACCTTTGGCGGCGGGTCTTTGATGAAGTTGGTGAAGACTATCCAGATATAAAAAGGGAATATGCGTTTGTTGATGCAACAACCATGTGGATGGTAAAGAATCCTGAGTGGTTTGATGTAATCGTAACTTGTAACATGTTTGGAGACATCATAACTGATCTCGGTGCAATGATTCAGGGAGGCATGGGAGTCGCTGCATCAGGGAATCTTAACCCAGAAAGTGTGGCAATGTTTGAACCAATACACGGTTCTGCACCACGTTATACAGGAAAAAACCAAATTAACCCTATTGCAGCAATAGGAGCTGCAGCAATGATGCTTGACCATCTCGGACATGCAACGGCAGCTACAAAAGTTGAAGACTCTATTAGCAACCTGCTTGCAAGTGGAAAAATAAAGGATCTTGGTGCTGGTCGTATGGGATACACGACTGAAGAAGTTGGTGACTTAATAGCAAATAGCTTGTAACTTTTGGGAAGTGTCTATTCTAATCTTGCAGTGAAGTTTATTCGGTCTGAAGAACGGTTCCATTTATTGAAGGTATACATGTCATAAGCACTCAACATACTGTAGCCTGAAGTTTTCAACGCATTACTCACTGTAGCAACTTCAAAGATACGTTGCATGTGAACTTCTTCATATCTTCTAAACAATTCACCTTCCCTAATAAAAAAGGTTAAAAAGGTTCTGCACATTTTTGTATGAAACATGTAATTGTTCTTCCAAATGTATGAATAATCTTGGTGATTCGTGGAAAATGTCCTATTGTGAAAGTGTTCAACAATATTCCGTTCAGTAGTAATATCAAAGATAAAAAGACCCTTAGGCGCAAGATGTTTGGATACAGTCTCAAATATAGTATTAAGTTCTTCTACGTTTGTTGCATAGTTTATACTGTCATAGGTACATAGTATCGCGTCAAACTGTTGGTCTAATTGGAAATTAAGCATATCACCATGTTGAAATGTAATTTGTAATTTCTGTTTCTCTGCTTTTTGTTTTGCTATATTTAACATCCCCATTGCCTTGTCTATACCGGTCATCTGGTATCCTTTTAAGGCAAATAAAACAGTTAAAGCACCAGTACCACACGCAATATCAAGAACTTTTTTCGGTTTATGACCATATAGACCAAAAATTGATTCAATATAATCACACCAACGTGTATAGTTGACGTTTTTCATCATTCGGTCATAAGCATAAGCAAATTTTTCATAGGGGGGTGTTAATAACATTGACTCTTTTCACTCATTTACTTGTTTGTAGCCAACAGATGCATTGAGCATACTCAAGAGCGCATTTATTTCTTTAGTAGTCCAAGTTTCATCTGCATTTGCTTCAATAGCAAAATCACCAGCGATTTTTAGTTTACGAATTTTAATTTTACCAGTTAAAAAACTAAAGGGTATGCGTTGTGCTGCATTCTTTACTCTTTCAAGTGTATTAATTATATATTCCCGATCAACGTCTTCTGGGGCTTGGCGGATCATAGCATCCTTCAACATTTCTGTCCCAAAACCGAACAAAACTATGATGATAAACCACTGTAAAATTGAAAGGCAGACCATAAACACCAATAATACAGTTAAGACTTTAGTTAAATGCCGTTTCCATTTTGAATTGTCCTTGCTCATAATTGGAATTCCTCATTCAAAAATACGAAATCATCAAGATTATCAGTAATTTAGCATTTAATTCGCATTTTGTCAATCTAAATCAATTTGATCACACTGTTATATATGCATAACAAACTTATCAACAGAAAAACAATAATCTATGAAAATTGGTATCGTAGGTCGACCACATACAGGAAAAACAACGGTATTTAATGCATTAGCACAGTCTAATGCAGAAATTGGTGGTTATGTCAACAACAAACAGATAAACCTAAGTACTGTTTCAGTAACTGATGAACGTTTGAATACTTTAGCAGAAATATTCAAATCAAAACAAAGTAAAACTGCAACCATTGATTATTTAGATGGAGGTGGGACTTCTCGGTCAGCAAGACACACTGATGCTGGAGTATTGAGAAGTGCAGAATTGGATACAAATGTATTGGCTGAACTCCGGACTGTTGATGCACTTGCACATGTCGTTAGACTCTTTGAGGATGATACTGTACCCCATGTTGATGGCTCTGTAGATGCTGAACGAGACATTGAATCCATTAGTTTAGAATTCACATTTGCTGACTTAACTGTGATTGAGGGACGTCTTACCCGCCTTGAGAAACAACTGAAAAATCAGAATACACCTGAGAACCAAAATGAGTATAAGGTATTAGAAGAATGCAAACAAAAACTTGATATGGGGACTCCATTGCGTACACATACATTTTCAGAAAACGAGGAAAAAATGATTCGCGGTTATGGGTTCTTAACACAAAAACCTTTGCTCTTAATTATCAACATCAGTGAAAACCAACTAACACAGACAGATGTGATTTTTCAGCAATTTGCAAAGTATGAAACCCATAAACAGACTTCCGTTTTCGTGCTTGCTGCACAATTAGAGATGGAAATTGCGCAGCTGGATGCTACTGATGCAGACATTTTTGTAAGAGAAATGGGACTGAAAACATCTGCAATGGAGCGCTTTATACAGACATCTTATGAACTCTTGGGATTAATTACATTTTTTACAGGTGGACCAAAAGAAACAAGAGCAAGGACACTTCGTAAAGGTCAAACCGCCGTTGATGCTGCTGGTATGATACACACGGATTTTGCATCTGGTTTTATCCGCGCAGAATGTATCAATTGGGAGAACTTAGTCAATTCTGGTAGTTATACAGAAGCTAAAAGTAAAGGATTATTGAGAACTGAAGGAAAAACATATCAAGTTCAAGAAGGAGATGTCCTAAACATTTTAGCAAATACTTCAAGTTAGGTATATAATTCTCATTATTCTGTCGAATTTTCTAATGGTAAACGTGAACCCGTTAATAGTCTTTGCAGAGCAAAATGTTCGTTTGGGTTGCACAGATGCACATACAAAAAGTTTGTGCTACAGTTGATTTTCCTATTTGATGGGTTTTATATGACAAAATATGAAAACACCTACCTAAGAGAACCACCAATAGCAGTAGAAATTCTTATTGTGATAGGATTTTTAGAAATTAGGATAAGATATTAATGTCATCAACTCCGACTGGGTAAAAGTGTTTGTCTTAACAGATCCCCAGTGTATATTGCACTTGGAAGTACTTCACACTCCGCCCAACATCCAGGACACTTATTTACCCAATTTCGTTGTTTCTGAATATCAGCATTATCCCAGAGATCAGCAAACTTATGATCTCTCAGATTTCCAACAGATTTAGTGTTGAATTGACATGTAGGTACGCGACCATCTGGCAGTATTCGGAGATGTGCGTTCAAGGCGACACATTTTGGATTAGGTGTTCCTTTATCACCAAGTAGCCGATTTCGAATTCCGAGTAGATAATACCTTTTGGCAATACGATCCATGAGAGGATAACTCACTAAGTCCTTTTCAATTTCATCAAAAAGCGATTTAAGATGTTCGTTAGTAAATTCACCAAACGTGGTGAATTCACCAATCTGTGTTGGCGCGACCTCTACTTCTTCTTCCAAATTGTATGTCGCACTAATGTCATACGCCATAACAACATTGTTCCGGATACCTAACGGTTTCAAAAAGTGTCTCAATCGTTTGTAATGTTCTACACCTTCAGCATCAACGATTGTCTGGTTTACAGTAAGGTTCAATCGTAGTTCTTTCTGACGAGGAGCAAGAGATTCTAACGTCTTTACTATGAAATCCCACGCTTTATCATGTCCACGCACTGTGTTGTGTTTGTCTTTCATTCCATCAACAGAAACAAGCAAACTTAATGGAACAGTTTTTTCTCGATTTTCACAGAAATTTATTATTCGATCAGACAAAAACCCATTTGTTGTTACATGTAAGATTAAAGGTTTAAGTTTTTCTTGGACAAGATGTGCAATGTCCAACATATCACGACGAACGAATGGTTCTCCACCTGTTAACCGTACAGCATCCATACGGGGTAATTGATTAAATATATCTTCTATTTCTTGTAAGTCTAAATCGTTTGGTGAAGGTTTACGCCAAGAATCGCACATAATGCATCGTGCATTGCATGAAAAAGTAACGGTATATGTCAAGAATCGAGGTAATGTTTTCATCCGTTGTTTTGCACGCCAAACAGTAGCAAAATACGATAGAATGCGATTCATAGATTTTTCCTTTTATTCAGTGTTCTATGCGGTACCCAAAAGCATTCAATTGTCACAATATATCTTTGTAGGAGGGGTTTGTAAACCCGATTTGTTATGCTGGTTCTCTGAAATCGGGGTTACAAACCTCTCCCTCAAGAGTGTATTTCAGACGAATGAATGTCTTTGTCATAACACTTGTTTTGCTTGTAAGTTATTGGTATAAGTGTTAAAATAGTCCTCACTCTTGCAAGTATAATTATCATAAAATATAAAAGCGAAAATATGAACTTTGACCCAATAAAATTAGAATTATATAAGAATATATTAACCTCAGTATCGGAAGAGATGGGTGTTACTTTACAACGCACTGCTTTTTCACCCAATATAAAGGAACGACTTGATTTTTCATGTGCTGTTTTTGATTCAACTGGACAGATGATTGCGCAGGCTGCACATATACCTGTTCATCTGGGATCAATGCCGCTATCTGTATTAGCTGCTATTGAACACACCGATATGGAACGCGGAGATATGATTATCCTAAACGATCCGTATCGTGGTGGAACACACTTGCCAGATATAACTTTAGTAGCACCTGTGTTTGGTGAAAAAACATCAAAAATACCATCGTTTTATGTTGCAAATCGTGCGCATCATGCGGATGTCGGAGGAATGACTCCTGGTTCCATGCCCTTATCTACAAGCGTAATTCAGGAAGGTATTCGAATTCCACCTGTAAAACTCGTTAGAAGAGGAAAATTGGACATTGATCTGTGGGAATTAATCCTTGCAAATGTGCGGACTCCAACTGAACGCAAAGGTGATATGGAGGCGCAGCTTGCAGCAAACCGAATAGGGGAACGTAGATTGCAAGAAATCGTAGCAAAATACGGTATCACTGAGATTCAAACGTATATGCAGGAACTTTGCAACTATTCCTGCAGAATGGTTCAGTCATTTTTACGTGAGATTCCTGATGGTATTTATACTTATTTTGATTTCATGGATAACGACGGTATTACTGATAACTCAATAGAAATATGTGTTGCAATTGAAATCAATGGTGACTCCGCTGTTGTTGACTTTACGGGTACATCGGAGCAGGTGAAAGGTTCAGTAAATGCAATTTACGCTATCACTGTCTCAGCAGTATTCTATACGTTCCGTTGTGTCGCTGGGGTTGATGTGCCATCTAATGCCGGTTGTATGGTGCCCATCAAGATCATTGCGCCTGAGGGGAGTGTTATCAATGCAAAATTTCCATCTGCTGTTGCTGGCGGAAATGTTGAGACTTCACAACGAATAGTTGATGTGCTATTTGGGGCATTGGCAAAGGCATGTCCCGATAAGATACCTGCTGCAAGTTCTGGGACAATGAACAATATCACTGTCGGCGGATATGACAACACGCGTGGAATTGATTTTACCTATTATGAAACGATTGCTGGTGGTATGGGGGCACGTCCCACCTGTGATGGGATTGATGCTATCCACACACACATGACAAATACGATGAACACACCTATTGAGACAATTGAGACAAGTTATCCGATGCAAGTGGAGCAATATACAATCCGCCGTGGAAGTGGTGGTGCAGGCAAATATCAAGGCGGAGATGGTGTGGTTCGATCCATTCGTGTTCTTACTGATTCTGAGGTAACACTTCTTACAGAACGTCGCGAGTATCATCCTTATGGTTTACAAGGTGGCGATTCTGGTAAGTTAGGACGAAATGTGCTTATACGTGATGGCAAAGAACATCCGCTTGCAGGAAAAGTAACAATTGCTGCAAGTGAAGGGGATATTATACAGATTGAAACACCTGGTGGCGGTGGTTATGGAAAAGCAAATTCACATTGAATATTAAGTTCTTACTCGCTATGAGTTCTTTCTATAATGCACTATAATAAAGGCTAATGCTACAACAATTGCAGCAAATACTATAACAGAAGGGATAACAAATGACCACAAGACAAAACTGTACTTCTTAAAAATGAGATGATATTTTCTTTTTTTCTCATTATGATTCGGTCATATATTTCACCACCTGCTGCGACAACCTTAGATTTACCGAACCTTTCTCCATAACCATCTTTAGCATAATTCATGAAGTAACGTCCAGCCTTCAGATTAGTCTTTTCATAAGCCCCTTTATTATCAGTTGTCACAGTATATGTTTTTTCGTCAACACTACGGACAATTGTAACCGTTACACCCTCAATAGGATTCTTTTCTGCGGAACTATCAAAAACATGTCCACTAATTTTTGCACCGTCGCTAAGGATTTCTGTATCTGAAGCATCTTCAGCTCCAACAGGTAGCTTAGGAACATTTGATGCATCCGACGCATCTTCCTGTGCCACAACAATACCGAAAGACATAAACATACAAGAGACTAACATTACAATCAAACTTAATTGGTTCATTTCTTCTGATTATCAATCCCCACGACAAGACCCCTGCCTTTAGGTAGTGGGATGTAGTCGTGCTAAGTGTTTGTGTCAAGAAAAAACTTGACTTTTTGTTTGAACCGTGCTAAAATCATTAGAACGGTTTGAGTTGTTTCCAATGTAAGTTCTAAGAACCCCCATGCTTTAGCTTGGGGTGTATGTCAGCCTTTAAGTATTATACCATTTCTAATATATCCTATCTCATTATGGAATTCACCTGTTATTGCTGATTGGAAGTCCTCTCTTCGGTAGGAGCGACCTCCCGGTCACGATCGGGAGGTCGCTCCTACCATATTCCGCAGTTAATGAGAATTGTCAATTAGAAATGGTATTATATACTAACCCATGTCGGAAATAAATATTTCTTACACGGTAGGCGTGCTTTGTAAGCGCGCTGTTTGGACTTAGTGTGCCAGCGCGATTACAAACCACCAAATCAACGGTATGAATGCCATTAAGGCATTCCCCGCCTACAAGGTTGGG
This sequence comes from Candidatus Poribacteria bacterium, assembly GCA_963663765.2. GTDB lineage: Bacteria > Poribacteria > WGA-4E > WGA-4E > WGA-3G > MSPOR6. The sequence goes on from CAXXUA010000013.1 coordinate 417,812, forward strand.
TTGGATAGAATTACCTCATTTATTTATTAATCTTCATACAGTTTGTGCTACAAATACTACCGAAAAGTGTATTATACTCTATAAAAAACGGTGTTTATTCGTCTAAACCTTATAGGTAGCAACTTGCGTTATACTATATTTTGGACAGGATGAGAATTGTCCACACTATAGTTCAATATGTAGGTTAACTGCCTAAGCAATCCGACGTAAAAAAGCTGATAGGAAAATTATAATCAAAGCAAAAAATATCAACATGTTCAGCAATGGTGAAGGTTTTTTTTGAACTGGTTCAAACACAGGATATGGGAACGTCAGTATAATCGCAAAGGTATATATCACAAAAACAAGAAAGAATTTTACACCAAGAACGAGTATATAGAGTGAATAATCGGAGATAATGGATTCTAAGTTCGGATTGCGAGCTGTTCTGAAGAAGGTGATAACGTTATAAAGACCTGATAGAAGTACAGATAAGAGTGCACCCCAGACTATCCCACTAAAACGCCTCAATGCAGATGAAATTAGCGTATCAGAATCTTTTCGTCGTTTAGCAATTGGAATGAGGACAACGCGGAAGAAGAAGAATCCCCCAATCATCAAGACAACGGAACCAACATGTATCCATTGTATCAGTGGTTTCAACAACATTATCAGATACTAATGACCAACATTGTAATTATCAGATGTCGGTATACACCTGTCAAATCTCACGTAGTAAACCGTCAACTGCTAACTATGTTTATATATTTATACAACCGGTTTTCCACCAATTGGACTGAAACAGGAACGTGACTGTTTGCATGCGTTTGGTGATACAAAATCATCATCTGGACCGACAACCTGCATCGTGCAGTTGCACCAATAATGTGTCGCCGGGTTCTCAACAACAAGGTTTTGTAAGTTTCCACCGGGAATATAGATCGCCTTTGTCCGTAAGTTCTGACAAATTGGACGGTTAATAATTGGAAGTGTCTTACCTTCTAACATTTTTATCCTCCCTTTAACTTACTGCCAGCATGACTGCACGACTGATAAGATTCTGTGTGAGTGTCACCTTATATTCGTTATCTGTTAATGGTTGTGCGTTCTTGACTGCTTCAGTTCCTGCTTTCATGCTGATTGAGTCGTCAATTGCCTTACCCGTTAGAACGGTTTCCGCTTCAGTAGAACGCCAGGGTGCAGGAGCAACTCCCCCGAGAACAACGTTAGCAGATTGACAAGTTTTCCCATTCATCTCAAAGACACCAGCGACACTCGCTAATGCAAAGTCAGGTGCGCCTTTCTCGCGTGCTTTTAGATAGAGGCTCTTAGTGTTTGGCTTCGGTTTTGGTATCTCAACTTCAACAACGATTTCATTCGGTTCCAACACGTTCTCGCGAAACGGATTTGCTGAGGGTAAGGTAAAGAATTCCTCAACTTTCATGGTGTTGTCACCCTCAGGACCAGTAATCTTGATTGTAGCGTTGAGTGCGATCAATGCAGGGGCAATGTCTGATGGATGAACAATATAGACCGGATCTCCACCAAAGATGGCATGATATTTACTTAATCCATCAACTGCATAGCAGATGTCTCCACCCTTCTTAAGACAACTGACGGTTTCATCACGGTAATACCAGCACCGCGGACGTTGGCATAAATTTCCACCGAGTGTACCAACGTTCCTAATTTGTGGTGTAGCAACAGATGAAGCCGCCTGAGCAAGCGCGGTATAGTGCTTTTGAATCGTTGGATGCATGGCAATTTCAGCGACTGTGGTCAATGCTCCAATTTTTAGACCCGAAGTGTCGCTTGAGATATTATCCATACCGGGTAAAGCCTTGAGATTAATTAGTGTTTTTGGTGTTTCAATGTATTCCTTGAGTTCACTGAGCAGATCAGTTCCCCCAGCAATAAGCATAACTTCACCCCATTCGCTATCACTCAGCAGTGAGGTAACCTGTTTCAGACTGGTCGCATTGACATAACTAAACTTATCCATTGTCTACCTCCTTATGCTTTCTTTTCAGCAAGTGCAGTTAAGACTTTATCAGGTGTGATAGGTAGTTCGCGAATACGAACACCGATTGCGTTGTACACTGCATTTGCGATTGCACCAAGTGTAGGAATACAAGGTGGTTCTCCGACACCTGTAACCTTACGGTGTGTATCAAACACGATTGATTTGATTTCAGGTATCTCATAGGTCCCAGGTACTTTGTAATCCTCAAGATTGGCATTGAGCATACGTCCTGTTATCGGGTCCATAATTCGTTCTTCAAGTAGCGTCTGACCTAAACCCATAATAACACCACCGTTGATCTGGCTTTCGGTTGTTAATCTATTGATTGCTAATCCACAGTCTTGTACTGCGACAATCTTTAGCACTTTAACATGACCTGTTTGTGTATCCACTTCAACTTCAGCGAATTGTGTTCCTGCAACACCACCTTGTCGTAGTTCTTGGTCCCAATTTCCAGTCTTAGTGATACTTTCCATTCCGAGTGCGCCAGCTGCCTGTTTCCAACTGATTGTTTTTGTTCGGTCAGATGCATCATAGATCGTTCCTCTTCCGATGCGTAAATCATCAACAGGTGTTTGCAGTAAAGGTGCAATGATTTTAAACAGCTCCAGTTTTGCTGCTTCAGCAGCAGTTTTGATCACGGGTGCTACGGAAGCGGTTGTCTGACTACCTCCACTGCCGCCAGAGGGAAGTCCGGGACCACTATCACCAATCTGTACAGAAATATCGGTTGGTTCAAGTCCAAATTCTTCCGCGACGATGATTGCAATTGCAGTCCGAATACCAGTGCCAATGTCTTGTGTACCAGTGACGGCTTCCACCGTACCATCGGGATTTATGGTAACACGTGCTTGCGTACCCCTGCCGCCACCGCCGCCCCATTGACCACTACCGACACCCATACCCCGTTTTTTTTCATCAGTACCAGAACCGGGGACGTTGTTTCGTCTGTGCCACCCGATTTCTTGTGCCCCAAGGGTATATTGCGCTTGTCGCACTTCACTGGAGTCATTGATTCGTCTAAACTCAAGTGGATTCATTCCAAGTTTTTCAGCGAGTTCGTCCATCAACGAATCCATTGCAAAAGCACCTTGTGGATGTCCGGGTGCTCGCATTGCACGTTGGTTACCTGCATTGGTTGCCACGTTGAATCTTTCAGTTCTTCGGTTTTCCACATGATATACATAAGGTGCTTGAAATCCTGCTCCGCTTGAAATCCCACCCGTTCCATATCCCCGCATATCATAAGCAATTAAGCGACCGTCCTTTGTTGCACCTGCCTTTACATGCTGTGTCATTGAAGGTCTATTACCAGCAACGAGATGCTCAGCCTTCCGAGTCAACATTAGTTTTACAGGTCTTTTGGTCATTTTTGCTAATTGCGCTGCGGTGTGTCCTTCTACACCTGGACCGAATTTACTACCGAAGCCACCTCCCATGTGTTCTGTAATAACTCTGACTTGGTTCGCCGGTAGTTCAAAACGTCTTGAAAGGTCGTTACGCACACCAAAAACCGCTTGTGTTGAAGCCCACACAGTCAGAAAATCATCTCCTCTCCATTCAGCGACATGTCCGTGTGTTTCCAAACATACATGTGTTTGTACAGGTGTGTGATAAGTAGCTTCAACAGTTACCGCTGCCTCAGAAAATCCTGCGACTACATCACCTTTTTCATTTATACTTGGATTGCTTTTGTTTCCTTGCCAATCATCCCGTATCTGCGGTGCTTCCTCAGCCAATGCATCAGATTCTGTTACCACAAAGGGTTGTTCTTCTAAATCTATATATATCAACCTAAGTGCATCTTTCGCTATATCGTCTGTTTCAGCAGCGACAGCAGCGATCTCCTGACCTTGATAACGGAGTTTCCTTCCAACTTCAGTGAGTGGTATTACTGCATGTACACCCGGCAGTGCTTCTGCACGACTCAAATCCAACTCCAGCACTACTGCATGGGCAACTTCAGAACGTAGAATACGAGCATATAACAATCCTGGTCGATTTATGTCATAAGTATACTTTGCTTTTCCTGTAACTTTCTCCTTACCGGACAAACGTGTAATCCGCTTACCAATAAGTCGAGATTGACTTGCTTCTCCCCATGTTGCCATCTGTTTCTCCTTTTCTTTTCAAAACACATCCATACTGTCTAACTGATAGGGTAGTTGCTATAATTATAACTTCTGTGCTGCAGTTTCGACTGCGTCAAATATAAACGGGTAAGTACCACACCGACAAGTATTGCCTGATAAACCATCCTTAATTTCTTCAAGTGTTGGTTTCTTATTTTCGTTCAAGAGTGCTACCGAGGTTACGATGAATCCAGGTGTGCAGAACCCACACATCATTGCATCATGTTTGATAAATGCCTCTTGTACTGGATGTAGTGTTTCACCATCTGCAATACCTTCCACAGTTGTAATCTGCTTTCCTTGTGCATCCAATGCCAGCATCATACATGCATATACAGGTTTACCCTCAACTAAGACAGTACATCCCCCACATTCTCCTCTGTCACAGATAAGTTTCGCTCCTGTTAAATCAACATTATTTCCATTGGTATCAATTCCATCACGTAATACTGACAACAATGTGGTACGAGCTTCTACATCAATTGTGTATTTCTGTTCATTGATGGACAATTGAATTTGTGCTGTAGAGATTGCTTCGTCAGTTTGTGCTTCTACTGTTTCGGCATCACCGACCAAAATTGCGGGTGCAACTGTTGCAGCGACGGTTCCTGTGCCGACTCCCTTCAAAAAACTACGGCGCGAGATATTCGTGCTCTCTTTTTTCTCCTTATCCGACATTCCTTCCCTCCTTTAGCAATAGGGTCCCATATAAAAATAATGAAATAAGTTCTATCATTTCTTGGTAAATTTTATCAAGTATCTTAATTTTTGTCAACTGAAATTGGTGTATATCCCAGAGGTAATCAATTGTTTGATATGGACTCTTGTTGGAGGCGTTTGTAACCCCGATCTGAGAGGAAAAGCAGATAAAATCCAAATCAACGTCAGAAGCGCGTTGACTTCTATCGGGGTTGCAAACGCCTCCCACAAGAGGTCAAAATCCTTAAATTGAAGCTTATGGTGCGGATAGATGAAGATTAATTTATTAATTCGGTAATAAATATTTCTCTCACGGTTGGCTTGGAATGTCCCTATTTAGTCCCGACAAATGCCAAACGCGCATTCGACACCTATCTTTTTGCGTAAGTCCTGAATATATACAAGTCTATGCAGGTATCGGTCGATAAGGGTCAATGAATGCGTTGTTTTGATCTTTCTTTCGTGGTGGCGGTAAAGCATCTACTTTCGCTTTAAGCTTTGCAAGTGCATCTGCATAATTAGGATCATCAATCAGGTTGTTCCATTCATCTGGGTCATTAGACAAATCAAAGAGTTGTTCTGGCCATCCCTTATTGTTTTTGAAGCGGATATACTTCATGCTTCCTTCTTTGACCATTACAGATGGACCATTCTGAGCACTCCATAATTCACTATAGACCGTATCATCCCATGTATCTGCTTTTCCTTCAATAAGTGGAACAAGACTATTACCATCCAGTTCTTCAGGTGCAGGAACTTCTGCTAACTCACATAATGTTGGAAACAGATCCACTAAGGACACATTCTCATGGATTATTTTCTGTTCTCTACCAAACTTCTCTGGATACCAGATTGAAAATGGCACACGTGCGGAGGGTTCAAAATAACTCTGTTTCTCCCAAAGTCCCTTAGTGCCAAGCATCTCCCCGTGATCAGAAAGAAAGACAACAACAAAATCTTCAAGTACATTCAGATGGTCCAATTTCTCTATCACACGACCAAATTGTGCATCCAACCACTCAATCATACCATAATATGCAGCAGTAGCACGGTGAGCTTGTCTGTAAGTAACGTCCTTGCCAACCTTGACTCTAAAAAAGTTGTTGTATTCAAACTTTTCGTTTGGTTCTTCAATAATCGGTTCAACACGCTGCATGTAATAGTTGAATAAATCCAGTGGACACTGATATGGATAATGTGGTGCTATTAGACTTACTGCAAGACAGAGAGGACTTGCCTTGGGTCGATCATAAGAGGCATTGACAAAGTATTCCTCAAGAAACAGAACTGCCCCGTCTACATTGTATTGATCATGTAGCATCCAATGCCCAATTCCGGGTTGTGCATCGCGTATCTCTTGTGCTGTCTTATCCCGTTTCATTCCAGTGCCTGGTTCGCGTTCAATCTGAGCGGTATGTTTATCCTTTACAGCGCGATACGGATAACCATTATTACCGATAATATCGCGTCCGATACGTTCGTACCACCCATGCATGACATCCGTACCAACAAAGTGCATTTTACCTGCACAACATGAATAGTATCCGTAGTTTCCAAGATGCCCTGGAATGGTTCGGACTTCAGTCGGCATAGGATCACCAAAGTTTAGACAACCGGAGTTGCGTGGATAGAGACCCGAAAGGAAACTTTGCCTCGCTGGAACACAGACAGGTGAAGGTGTATACGCATTACGGAAGTAGACACCCTCATCCATAAATCGAGACAGGTATGGTGTGCGAATAGCAGTATCGCCCTCAATCGGCAGGACATCGGGACGGTGTTCATCGTTTAAAAGCAATAAGATATGTGGTTTTTTGTCTGGCATAGTAGTTAATATATGAGAAGTGAATCAATTCCTTATGTTAAAATTGTCTTATGTAATGATGTTTTTAGTAAGGTGACATTATTCCTTCTGTCCCTGGTATCTGTTTTCTTTCAAATTCTGGACTAATCCACCTTTTGCCTGGGTTTTTCCCCGGTTTATAATACCCAAAAACAACTGTCCATCTGGTATCACTATTTTGTTTCCTTGGTGTTACTCCGTGGGCAGCATGCGTCCACATCAATACGACCGTTCCTGGTGGCGCTGACATATTCTGAATATTTAAAGGCATTCCAGTTTCAGGATGCGTTTTGCTTTTCATCCATCCCTTGCGCAAATCCTCATCAGTTCGACACTGTATTTTGGGATCACGGTAAAGATGGCTACCGGGAACCACCTTCAAACCACCATCATCCGCGTCAAATCCGTTGACGTAGAAGAAGATACGGACATAGCCGTAGCGAGGGTCATCTTCAGAGTAGCCGTGACTGTGCCATCCAATACCTCCATTGCCACCAGAACGATTGAGACTCACACAGTGATCGTATCGGATTTCTTCACCAAGCACTTCACGCGCAAGTTTGAGCATTTGCGGGTGACCAATCAGGCTTTCAAGATAACAATCATACTCCGCAGCAAATCGATTAGGTTCATAGCCTTGTTTACCTGTTGGTAGCAGGGATTCAATGTGAACCAATGAATCTGTTAATCGCTTTCGCGCATCAGCAGTCAGGAGACCGGGAATCACAAAATGACCGTCATGATCCATCTCTTTTTGTTCTATATCGCTGAAGGTGTATTCATGAAAAATCAGGTCTTGAGACATAAGATCCCTTAAGTTTACAATTTTGTCACTACTATCTTAATAAAGGGACATTAAACCTTCTGCTCTGGGAATCGGTTTATGTTCAAATTCGGGTGAAATCCACCGTGCTCCGGATGGTTTACCGGGATTGCGATAGGCGTAGACAACACACCAGCGAGTATCACTATCGGGTTTTCTGGGGGTTACGGCATGTGCTGCATGCGTCCACATCAATATGACCGTTCCAGACGGCACGGAAAGAGGTCGAATCTGCAAGGCTTCACCCGTTTCAGGATGGGTTTTACCTACCAACCATCCCTCCCTCAACGCTTCATCTGTCCCGCCGTGAATTCTTCCATCTCGGTAAAGATGACTACCGGGTACTGCCTTCAAACCTCCATCGTCCGCTTCAAATCCATTTACATAGAAGAAGATACGGACAAATCCATATCTCGGATCATCATCTGAATATCCGTGGCTGTGCCAACCGATACCACCATTACCGCCAGAACGATTGAGACTTACACAATGGTCATATCGGATATCTTCACCGAGTACTATACGAGCAAGCTCCAACATCTGTGGGTGCGCGATGATGCTTTCCAGATAACTATCAAATTCAGCAGAAAAACGGTTTGGTTCATGCCCTTTTTCACCGTTAGGAATTAACGATTGAATATGTGCAAGAGATTCTGTCAAATGTTTCTGAGCTTCAGCCGTAAGTATACCTGGTAGAACATAATGTCCATCATAATCTAATTCTTTTCGTTCTTTTTCCCCGAAGGTGTAATCATAAAATATCGGTATATGTTTCATAGTAAAACCTAATCCAATGATGATTTCCATAAGATCACAGATCCGTCTGAACCCCCACTTGCAATGGTGCTGCCATCAGGACTAAATGCTACACTCCTGATCCAAGACACATGTCCCTTATAAGTGCGGATAAGTTCACCTGTGTTTGCATTCCACACTCGGACGGTTGAGTCTGCACCTGCACTTACGAGGGTATTACCATCAGGACTAAAGGAAACGCTTAAGACATCATCCGTATGTCCTTCGAGAGTGCGGAGATGCTTACCGGTATTTGCATTCCATAAATAGATAGTCCCGCTACCATTTCCACTTGCAAGTGTGCTACCTTTTGGACTAAAGCATACGCTATGGACCCAACCTGTGCGTCCTTCAAGGGTACGGAGATGCTTTCCGGTATTCACATGCCACACTGGTATCCTGGATCCAGAACTTCCACTTGCGAGTATGCTACCATCAGCATTAAAAGACACGCTATAGAAATTACCCGTATTCTTCCCTCCTACTAAGGTGCGGAGATGCGTGCGGGAGTTGACATGCCATAGACGTACGGTGTTGTCAAAACTCCCGCTTGCAATGGTGTTGCCATCAGGACTAAAAGACACACTGTAGATTGTCCATTCATGTCCTTCAAGTGTGTGGAGATGCTCACTAGTGTTTACATTCCATAGTCGAATGGTGGCATCCTTACTTCCACTTGCGAGGATGTTACCATCAGGACTAAAGGATACACTCCTGACCAAACCAGTATGTCCTTCAAACTGACGAAGATGCTTACCCGTACTTACATTCCAAAGATGGATGGCGTGGTCATCACCTCCACTTGCGAGTGTCTTACCATCAGGACTAAAAGACACACTCCAGACCCTATCCGTATGACCTTCAATTGTACGGATAGGGTCACCTGTGTTTACATTCCATAAACGGATAGTATCATCCGAACCACCACTTGCAAGTATGTTATCATCAGAACTAAAAGATAGACTTTTAACCCAACCCGTATGCACTTCAATAGAGCGGAGTTGTTTTCCATTTTTCACATTCCATACACGTATAGTGGCATAATTACCGCTACTTGCGAGTAGGTTACCATCAGAACTAATTGATACACTGTAGATCTGTCCTTTATGTCCTTCAAGGGTGCGGAGTTGTTTTCCATTTTTCACATCCCATACACGGATAATGCCTTCCCAACTTCCACTTGCTAAGGTGTTACCGTCAGGACTAAAAACTACACTAACAACCGGTTCCTTATGTCCTACAAGTGTACGGAGTTGCATACCTGTATTCACATCCCAAAACTGTATAGTGTTATCCATACTGCCACTGGCAAGAATGCTACCATCAGGACTAAAGGATACGCTTAGGACTGACTCCGTATGTCCGTGAAGACTGCGGAGAAATCTACCAGTATCTACATTCCATAGAATGACGGTATTGTATGTACTACAACTGGCAAGAGTGCTACCATCGGGACTAAAGGACACACTGCTGACACCCCTTCCAAGTCCTTCAAGTGTGTGGAGATGCTTACCGGTATTTGCATTCCATAGACGGATAGTGGTATCATAACTGCCACTGGCGATGGTGTTACCATCAAGACTAAAAGATACACACATTACATCTTCTTTATGTCCAGTCAATAGGTTCAGTTCTGCACCTGTCTTGGCATCATATATCCATACACCGATACTACTTGCCACGGCAAGTTTAGCACCGTCTGGTGAATACCGAATCTCATTAATTTTACCTTTTCCGAGTCGCAATAAAGCACCATCAGGTAAACTCCATTTTGATGTGTCTTGGGCAAGGAGGCTGCTTGTAAAAGTTAGTGTCATACAGAGCGTTATCATTATTGACAGTATTTTGTTTTTCATAACACTTGTATTCCTTTAGTGTCAAAGGATAAAACCATTATGGTCAATATGGTATTAGACAAACGCAGCTTTATCCACATCTGCAAGATACACACGAGCACCATTTTGTAATGCAGACCGATGTACTGCAGCTTCAAAGAGGAGTTCATTCCATGCGGCTTCTCCATCTGCAGGGAACGGTTGGTCATTTTGCATGCCTTTGATGACTCCATCAGCCATTCTCTTAAATGACTCAGGCATTTCAGGTTGTCCGGGTTCATTCTCCCATTTTTCCAGTATTTCTGAGTTTCCAGCTTTCCGCAGCAAATATGAACCGTCTAAACCACGAGCTTCCGCGTAAGACTTGTCACCCAGTATCTTAACGCGCAGCGGATGGTCATCATATCCCCACAGGTTTGTGCCAGTAAGAGTACCGACGACACCGTTTTCCCATCCAATATGTATCAGTCGTTTCCAACCGCCACCCTCATTCGGATCGCCAACAACATTCACCCATTCAGGTGTACCCATATTCCAGAGAATCTGGTCAATGATGTGTGACCAACAGTTGAAGTGGGCGCGGGCATGTACCATCTTGATCTCACCTAATCTACCTTCAACAACATCGTCATGCAGTTTCTTAAAATGTTCCATAAAGCGATAGTTGAAATCAATACCAAATTTCTGGTCAGATTCACGCCAAGTTGCAATCGCAGGGGCAGCAATTGAAAGGTCAGCTTCTCGCACTGTCGCTTGACCCTGTAAGCCACATAATGGCTTCTCTGTGAATACATTTCTACCAGCCTCAAGTAACTCTCGCAATGGCGGGATGCGACGGGTCTCGTTAACTATCAATAGAACAAGTTCAGCATCGCAATTTGCCAACAAGTCTTCAATAGATAAATATCCAGGCACACCAAAATGTTCCTTTGCTTTCTCAAGAAGTCCAGAATCCATTTCGCATACTGCAACAACTTCTGCGTCCGGATGATTGTGGAAATTCCCACCATGCATCATACCCATGCCTCTACCGCTGATAAGTGCACATTTTACCATAACTAAATCCTTTTTCTCGTGTATACTCAGATGGTTGTCAAAAAACCCTAAGTGGTATCTGAGTATAGGTTTGTTTCTGACTAAAAGCTTTTTCCGAGTAGTATATCACACACAATAAAAAATTCAAGTAAAAAGTACCTGTATCCGCAATTCGTTCAATTACACAGGAACCCATAACCGATTCAACAAACCTATTGGATATCTATTGGAAATCCCAATAAACAGACACCCAAAAAACTACAAACACCATCAAAAACCATATATAATATATACAATACAAAAACTAAAAAACACCAACAAGAAAACCGTACCAAAATGTGATGAAAAAAATCAGAAACCAACAATAAATATCCCAATGATCCCTTATGAACACTGGACGCATTATCCATCAACAAAACCGTACCAGAAACCTAAAAAACCGTACCGTATGAAGATTAAGTAATTAAACGGGTAATAAATATTTCTCACATGGTAGGTGTGCTTTGTAAGAGCGCTGTTTGGACTTGTTGGGCCAGCGCGCTTACAAAGCACCAAATCAAGTAATCAAGAAATCAACGGTATGAATGCCTTTTGGCATTCCCCGGGTATGAATACCTTATGGTAACGACTTGTGCCAGTTAACAAAATGTTTATACTAAATTCACATATATTGGGTATGGTATATAAACATTTCGTCTCATAGGCGTCAATTTAAGGGTTTTGACCTCTTGTAGGAGGGGTTTTCAACCCCGATTTGAGAGAAAATGAACATAAAATCGGGGTTGAAAACCCCTCCCACAAGAGAAAATGCCAACACTTTTTTCTTAAATTGACGCCTATGGGTATATATACATTTCGTCCCTACGGGACTAAAGATCATCTAAAGCAAAAGAAGGACGGTTAAATCTTCTTGTCTATCAATACCTTCGCCATTTTTGAGTGCTTCAGTTGAATGAGTATATAGTGTTGATTTACCATTGCTCTGTGATATTGTTAGGATTACATAAATAAAAATAACTTCAGGTTTTCGTTGAAGTATTTTTAATTATCATAACGTCAACTATAGTTTGGACAATTTTCATCTTGTAGAAGTTGATTATTCAACAGAACGTCTATTTTTCTCCGAGTTTCGTCCATTTGTGAAACTGGAGAAAATGATGTGCTCCAGCGGAGTGTTATGTGCGGCTCCAACATACCGCTCCGCTGGAGCGGGGATGCGGGCTGACAATGTGACTATAAACATATTGCTCCGCTGGAGCAAAGAAAGTTCCGTTTTGGTCAGGGTTATTCAGTTTTAAAAGTTTTCTGTTATTTTGATTTACTGAAAGTTAATACCCAAATGCAGTTTCCTAACTGCACCTTAGACATCAATTTTAGACATCAATTTTAGATTATTGAAACCTGAACATCGGTCTTTAGTCCCGTAGGGACGATATGTTTATTCTTCTATGCCGTTCCTACGGAACTCAAGAGGGGTAGATAACATTTTTCTATAAACATATCGTCCCTACGGGACTAAAGACATAGACAATATGGCAACACATAATATTAACGACATAGCAAAACATTATCAAAAATATTGAAAACTGAATAACCCTGTTATCATAGCGTCTAATTTGACAATTGAATGACTATATCAGCAATCTGTCAGAATAATTTATATGCACAATCTGGCAGAATGTGCTACAACTACACGCACAATCTGGAAGAATGTGCTACAACTACACGCACAATCTGGAAGAATGTGCTACAACTACACGCACAATCTGGAAGAATGTGCTACAACTACACGCACAGTCTGGAAGAATGTGCTACAACTACACGCACAATCTGGAAGAATGTCTATTATAGTAGAATTTAGAATTACCTGAACACTTCGATCTACGCGTTTAGCAAAACTTGTAGCATAACCTATTAGGTTGTGCTACGTTTCCGCACAACCTAATAGATTATGCTACAGTAGTGTAAAGATAATTACAGATTTTACTATATTAGCGAAGGTATTGGTCTATGTGAAGTAATTTTTAATAAATAGTTATTTAGTACAAGTCGCTACTTTCAGGCAATTGGTAATTTTTTCTGTACACGAATCTTGTCTATGACTGGGTTTTTCCGAAGATAAAATTACCAATTTTACCAATATGATAAATGTCAGTTTATTAATTAATCTTCGTACGGTACGGTTTAAACAGGCAAGTTTTGAATAGAAATGCACATCAAGAACCCTGATGAGGAAAATCTTGGTATTCTAAAAAACCTTGTTCAGATGGAATCACGGATTACGCGGATGACGCGGAGAAGATTACGACACATGATCATATCTCTTAGAAAACGCTTGTAATACCCAATTAACGTGAGTCGTCTTGCTAAGTGTGCGGTTAGGAAACCGCACCTACCGTTGAAAAAAGATAAATTACGTTAATTTGGTATAACTCCCTGTTGATGGTGCTATAATCATCTATATACCATATATTATTGAGGTGAATATGAAAACAATAGAGAATATAAAAATTGGTTTTATTGGATTAGGAAACATGGGCAGCCGGATGGTGAAGAATCTATTGAATGCAGGATATGAAACCCTATGTTACGATATTGATAAGACAAAATCCGAGAAAATAAACACACTTGGAGCAGGAGTAGCAAAGGATTCCACCCAAGTCGTCAAAGAATCCGATGTTGTTATGACCAGTTTGCGTTCCTCAGATGTCTTTTTCAACGTTGCAGAGAACTATTTCATTCCTAATGCTAAGGATGGACAAACATTTATAGATTTAGGCACTTCTGAAGTAGAAAAGACACGAGACTTAGCAGCAGAATTAGCCAAAAAAGGGGCAACTCTAATTGACGCACCAGTCAGTGGCGGACCTCACGGTTCAGAAATAGGGACACTTCGTATTTTTGTCGGTGGAGATGTAGAAGTTGTTGCAAAGTGTCGTCCAATCTTAGAAGTCCTCGGTGAACCAAAATTTGTTGTATACTGTGGTCAATGCGGTTCAGGACAAATCGTAAAAGGAGTAAACCAATTGGCAATGGGACTTGGAGCTGCTGCTTACATGGAGGCTATGGCGTTTGGTGTTTGTGCTGGTGTTGATCCCACAGCAATTCGCAACGCCATTGGCTTGGGAGATGGGTGGAGAGGGGAGTTTGACACAATTGCTAAACGTATCATTGATGGAAAAGGAAAGTCGTTAGTTGTAAAATATCCTGAATTACACTATTTCCTCACTGCTGCGGAAGAATTAAACTATAAGATTCCACTTACGGAAGCTCTATTTGAATTTTGTCAGCAAGGAAGTTATGAAATGTTTGACAACATGAACCGTCCATCACGTTCATTCTGGCATGAATTAACAAAAGTATCAGAGGATGAATAGGTTGATACGTTGAGAGAAAATGTTTGAAGTTGATTCTGTCTATTGTGTTGCAGATTTTGCACAGCGAAAACCTGTCAAGCGACTTGTTTGTACAGGATTATTACCACGACGATGCGTAATCCATATCCGTGGTTGACCACTTTCTACCCATAAACCCCCACGCACCGAACGCGTTGTGGTGATGTCAAATGCATTATCTATTATATCCTTTACTGTATCTGCACCTGCGATTGGATTGCTGTCTGACAGATCTTCGTAGTTTCTGTCATACGCATCAAGACACCATTCTAATACATTACCAACTATATCGTAAAGACCATATCCGTTAGGAGGATACTCACCAACTGATTTAGTACTACCGGCATAACCGACATTCAAACTGATATTTGCTTTTGTATCATCAATAGAATGTCCCCATGGGTATTTTTGACCTTCAATGCCACCACGGGCAGCTTTTTCCCATTCTGCTTCAGTCGGAAGTCGTTTATCTAACCAATTAGCATAAGCACTTGCTGCATACCAACTCACATTAAGGACTGGATGATCAGCTTTGTCACTTGGATAGGAGTTTTCTGTCCAATGTGCAAGATAATTGCCATCATGAAACCGAATGTCTATATTTTCCATTTGCCATTCAGTATTGGCATCAATGAATTTCTTGAAATCTGAATTCGTTACCTCATAGATGTCAATATAAAACGCATCAACATACACAGAATGTCCGGGTTGTTCAACGTTTCCTGCTTCTCCACTGATACTACCCAATTGGAATTCTCCTGCAGGAATAAGGACCATGTCTTCTGGGATGATGACTTTTTCTTCAACGGTGTAAGTGAGATTACGATTGCCATTATCCCAAGCTAATTCTATCTCAAGTGTGCCTTGTGTGAATGGTCCCAAAATCGTAACGGTGTTTTCTGAAATGACTGCTTCTCCCATTGAGACACTAAGATTCTGTGGATTTCCTGTAAAACTTACAGTGATCGTTTCATCAATAAATATTGAACTTCCATCAGTAGGAGTAACAGATTGGATTTTAACGGATTCTTCTTCTCCGCAACCTATTATCAGAAAAATGGAAACATAAATTACGATAATTGTGAAAAGATAATAACTTCTGTACAAATGTACCTCCTATTAATTCTGATGTCTATGGTTGTCAAACACCTGTTCCATTTCAACTTTCAACAATTGGAAGAGTTCACTTTTGAATTTAATTAGTTCTCTATCAGTAATATCTCTTGGTCTTGGTAATGGAACGTCTATCTCTGCTTTTATGGAAGCCGGCCTCGCAGTTAAAATATAGATTTTATCAGCGAGAAGCAGAGCTTCCTCTATGTCGTGTGTAATCAACAAAACTGTCTGTCTACCTTGTTGCCAAATGTCTAATAGAATGGATTGCATCACTGTTCGTGTCATTGCATCCAACGACCCAAAAGGTTCATCCAAAAGCAAGATGTTTTTTTGCATGAGAAGCGTCCGTACCAATGCAACACGTTGACGCATTCCACCTGACAGTTGTGTTGGATAACTATTTGCAAAACCCTTTAATCCCAACTGTGTTAAAAGTCTTTGTGCTTCTTTAATTGATGGTATAATAGATTTTTTCTGTATTTCTGGTCCGATGAGAACATTTCCTATTACTGTTCGCCATTGTAACAGAAGATCCTTTTGCTGCATATACCCAAATGCACCTGTTATACCATGAATCTGATTAGTGTTAAGATAAACTTTTCCAGAATGTGGTCTGATGATTCCACTAATGATGTTAAACAACGTACTCTTGCCACAACCAGAAGGACCGAGCAAAGCAACGAATTGACCCGATTTAACCGAGAATGATAAGTCATTCAATACGGACAATCTTTCTTTGTTAATTTCATAAGAATGGGTTATATGCTCTACTCGTAGCTGTGCCATAAAACGATTGAACTGTCCATTTGAGTATCAATACCAATTTTAGAGAACTTGCTGCCTAAGAATTTTAAGGGTGTGTAAAGTTTTTGCACAGAGGTACAAACTTTTGTTCTCTTTAGTCCCGTAGGGACGCAATGTTTATAGATAGGTGTAATCACCCTCTCTTGAGTTCCGTAGGAACGACATAGAAGAATAAACATATCGTCCCTACGGGACTAAAGAACTGGGAAGGGTACTTGTTTTCTATAAACATATCGTCCCTACGGGACTGAAGAGTATGGTTGATATTAACAATATTTCCTTATATTGACACCTATGGGTCTCTGTACCCGGAATCTCTCATTTAATCAGTTGTGGCGGGGTACAGAGACCCCGCTCTACAATGGAGAATGTGCAGTTTGTGCAAAAACTTTACACACCCAATTTTAACTACGGATTTGACGTTGACGAAAAAAACGGATTAACGGAATTACATAAGACTCATCTGTTTGTATTTGAATAAAATCAACTTTACTTGAACGAAACTCTTGCTGAAGATTAGCAGCTGTTTGCCTATTTCTTTCCGCATATAATTCTCTTGACTGTTCTAAACGTGTGTCTATGACTATTTTCTCACCTGTTTCAGAATCCTCTAATGCAACTAAACCAACATTAGGGAATTCTATCTCTCTGTGGTCCTTCAAAACAATAGCGATTAGTGAATGATGTTTAGACATGATACGAAGTCGCTTCTGAAATTCTGTATCCATAAAGTCCGATATCAGAAACACAACACTATGAGGTTTTAATACTTGGTCTGCAAACTTCAGTCCTATAGATATGTCTGTGCCAGAATTACTCGGTTGAAAACGGAGAATATCGCGTACTACCCGAAGTACATGTCTTTTGCCTTTACGAGGCTCAACATAGTGTTCGACTGTATCGGTAAAGCATATTAGTCCAACTTTGTCATTGTTCTTTATTGCTGAAAATGCAAGTAATGCGGCAATTTCTGCTGCAATCTCAGATTTCTTTTCAGAAACGCTACCGAACGCAGTGGAAGCACTCATGTCTACAAGCAACATCATCACCAATTCACGTTCCTCAACATACTTCTTGATATAAGCTTGTCCCATACGTGCGGTTACATTCCAATCAATTGTACGTATTTCATCTCCCGGTTGGTATTCCCGCACTTCATCAAATGTTATGCCTTGTCCCTTGAAAACACTCTCATATTCTCCTGCAAAAACAGTGTTCACCAAGCGATTAGAAAATATATCTATCTGTCGTATCTTATCGAGTATTTCCGTTTCATCCATAAACTTATCCAATAAAAGCAATCTATTATCCTGAATGAATTGTATAGAATAATACTATCAAAAAAACAGTGAGAAATCAACATCTTTATCACTGTAGGATATTTTTACATTACAATTGAATTTTAGAATATAGTTGTATTACCAAAAAAGGACATCCATCTCAAGATAGATGTCCTTATCAATGTATATGTATTGATATACTATTTCCGTTTTAACCCACCCCAAAGAACAGAAACTTTATCCTTAGGGGTGACACTGAAACCCACATTTCCAAGAGGCGTAACATCAAAAACGATTGACTTGTTTTGGTTAGGAGCGACGACAAGTGTTGTTCCATCAGTACTGAATTGTAGACCATGAATTCTTCCAAAACCTACTTGCATATTTTCTATGATGTCTTTGGTTTCTAAATCCCATAAAAAAACCATTCCATCTTCTGTTCCCGATGCAAGTAAACGTCCATCTGGGTTGAGAGCAAAACATCTAACATCATTACTATTCTCTTGGTCGGGTAAAGTATCCAGTTTCTCTCCATTTTCCGCATCCCATAATTGAATTCCTTCAGGACCACCAGCAATTATTGTATGATCATACTTCGAGAATACAACTGCATAGACATTTTCCATACCTGTCTCCAGTGTATGTAAGAGTTCACCAGTTTCGGTATTCCAAACACGTACAAATCCATCATCTAAACTTCCACTGGCGAGTAGTGTGTCATCAGAACTGAAGGCTGAATCATCAACCTTTCCTGATTCTAAGCCATGAATACGGTCCCAAGTATCTGTATTCCAAAGCATGACAGTTTCTTGCCAACTCCAATCTGAACTTGCAAGGACACTGCCTTTACGGTTGAACTCAAGGTCTCTAACAACCCACTTATGTTCATTAATTGTTTTTATGGATTTATTGGTCATAAGATCCCATACCATAATGGTGCCTTCTTGATCACCACTCACAAGGAACTTTTCATTTTTGCTGAATGCAACAGATTCAATTCCCTTAGCATGTCCTTCAAGCACATGTAATTCTTCTCCTGTGGTCGCATCCCAAAGCCTAATAGTTTTGTCTAAACTTGCAGTTGCGACAGTAGTTCCATCTGGACTAATATCAATAGAGTAAGCTGCCCAGTTATGTCCAATTAGCTCTGCACGTTGTTCCATTTGTGCTTCCGAAACCATTATAACAATAGTGAAAATCAATAGAATTATCGAAATGAAATACTGAAATTTATACATTTTATTCTCCATGTGTGTTTTGTGTATATTTTAGTTGTGATTATTAACAACTGAATTTCTTGTTGTGTTTATTACATTGCTTTCTAATTACCAACTTTTACTTGTGCTCAATTAAAATCTATCATAATCTTCAAAAGCAATAGATATAACCAAATACATTGTTTATCACAATTCTCCTATTCAATAAAATTGAAATTTTATAAACATCTTTTATGTCTATATATCAATTTTACTATATATGACAATAATAGTCAAATATAAATCAGGTATTTTTGCTGTATTTAATAATACTTGCCTCATTAACAATACCTTCGCCATTTTTGAGTGCTTCAGTTGAATGAGTATATAGTGTTGATCTACCATTGCTCTGTGATATTGTTAGGATTACATAAATAAAAATAACTTCAGGTTTTCGTTGAAGTATTTTTAATTATCATAGCGTCTAATTTGACGATAGAATCTGACAGAATAATTTATATGCACAATCTGGAAGAATGTGCTACAACTACACGCACAATCTGGAAGAATGTGCTACAACTGACCACACAATCTGACAGAATGTCTATTATTGGCGAAGGTATTGTCATTAAGGAATTCCACTGCTATCACTGGTTGGAGGTCCTCTCTTCGGTAGGAGCGACGATAAGGTCAAATCAATGGTATGAAACATGAGGCATGCCAAATGCTCATGTTTCTTTAGGCATTCCCCGCATACTAAATCTCTGCATCTGATGAGACATATTTATTAAAAATGTAATTAGTCTTAGGGATTTACTCCAGAATGGGTATTTTTGTTAGGTTATATGCTGAATCGTAGAAGCTGCAGAAAACACTGAGTACACAGAAAGTATCTGAAATAATCAAATATTCAATCTGCGAATTCCGTGAAAGCTGTACAATCTACGATTCAGTCATTCAAGAATACCTGACAACGCAGCGTGTGACACACTGCGTGAACATACTATGCATTGAACCCAATTGTTAAAGGTAGGCTGAATTGGATTCTTCCGTTTGAATTGAAAGGGTAATTATCAATTCCTAAACTTTTTTATATTAGATGTAACAATAATCTGAGAAGACTTTGTCTTGTTGCTATTGGATGTTGCTTGTACTCTGATTTCATGTTCACCGACGATTTTAGGTACAGATAAGATAACTTCTGAAGAAGTACCAGGTTTAAGGGATACGGATGTCTGACTTAATGACACTTTGGTTTGACCTGAAGCATTCAACTTAATAGTATCGTTTACATTACCTGTATTCGTGATTGTTAGAATATATTTGACATCAGAATTTTGTCTAATTATCTCATCAGATAAGTCTGCTACACCAGAAATTGTGACACCAAAAATGGATTCAGAAGTCTTAGTGACATGAGGTAAGTTCGCAATTTCATTTGCACTCAAGACCCGATTGTATAAACGAACTTCGTCTATTAAACCTCGCCATGAAGTGTGATTGTCTTGAGTCCCCTTACTAATTACTAATCTATCTGCACCAGATAACACACCTTGTTTAGAGGTGCTATTAAATGTTGGTTTGTCAAACACACCATTGATATAGAGTGCTAATTTTTGCCCACTGTTCCATGTCAAAGCAATGTGTTGCCAATCAGTTGTCTGAACGTTGTTAGCACTTTCATAAGTTTGTACACCCTTTGTGGTGTTTATTGCTGCCTTTATAGTGTTGATTCCACCGTCTTTAGTTCCTTGTGGATTGTAACGTAGAGAGAAAGATTGGTCTTTCTTGTTGGAACTTTTAGTAGAAATCACTCCTCTGTTTGTGCCGATTTCATCAGCTTTTACCCAAAGTGCAATTGTAAATGCATCTAATCCGTTGATGAGTTCTGCTCCATTTTCTACAGTTGCACCATGTTTCCATGTTGTTGCTAATGCACCCCCGATTTTACCGGTATTAGGATGCAAGTTAACACCCTCTTTCAGCTTTGCATGGTGTTTGTTTACAACTCTATTGAATACATAGGGTCCTTTTGCTTCATCAAGTGTCCAATATCCAATCAGTCCATCTTGTGCAGCAGACTCATTATAGGATACGTTCAGAGTCATATAAGGTTCAACCTGATCTAAAGATAACCATTTTCCATAAGAAGCACCACCCTTGACGTCAGCGGTAACAACTTTTAATCTGTTATTTTTTATCGGTTCACCAAAGTTAGTGAATTTTGCAATTTCATTCTCAGCGGATAATATCTCAGCACTATGCAGAATTGATGCACCGTGCATAAATCTCGCTATCTTGAGTTTGTCTGGATCAGTAATTTCAAAAAAGATATGCTGATTATGCGGGGGATATGCAATAGAGGAAGGTAGCATTCTTATCTGTGCTTCATTATCTGTTGGTAATGAGTCTCTATCAGGGTTGAAGTAGCGGTTAACGTCCAACCAATAGGACGCACCAATGGACATTCCTTTTAACCCACCGACACCGTGTGGTAATCCAAAAGCATGTCCAAGTTCATGAACAGTAACACCGACACCACAGCAACCACCTGCAGCAGGGATTAGGATTTTTTTGCCTGGGTATGCCAAACCACACGCGCTACCCGGAAGAACTTTTTTGCCATGGTCAACATAGACTAATCGGACGGTCTTATTAGCTTTGTATAGGTTCTTGTCAATTTCTTTAAAGGATCTTGCAGGATTTTTTTGGTAGACAGCAGTTTCTTGTTTGCCAATGACATGATGCACTACTGTTTTACCTTCTTTATCTATTTCCAATTGAAAGGTTTTTCTCTCAAAACCCTGTCTCTCCATTTCGTTAGCGTAGAATTGTTGTGATTTCTTTACAATAGTATCTAACTTCTCATCAATGTCAGGTTGAGGTTGGCGATCATTTGGGTAAAAATAAAAGACTTTAACAATATACTCAGTTTGCTGGGGGTTAACTTCTTGTGCTTTACTTGGTAGGGATATGATAAGAAAAGCAAGTATAATCACCGCAAAATATTTGAATTTCATCTAAGTTCTCCTTATATATGGTTGATTATGGAATTAATTTCACACTTGCACAGGTAGGAGCGACCGGGAGGTCGCTCCTACCGAATGAAAGAATAAAATACTTATATAGCAACCAATTTGGTAAATTGTAGAAATGTAGACTTATTTTCAAAATTCACCATGTATCTGGACTTATGTTAAGTACACACCTATAATTGCCAAAGTTGCAAAGCAGTTTTTCCTAAAACCCATTCTCTATCTTCTGGTGTGAAGAATTCCATTTCATCACGTACTACAGATAATGTTTGTGAATAAGTTGCACGACTCAGACAAACCGGCCAGTCTGTACCCCACATTATACGTTTCCCTCCGAAAGTATGATAAACTTTTTTTACCTGTTCATGTGTGTCTTTCCAAGGATAACTCATTTTAGATATTGACCATGTATGACTAATCTTGACATAGACACGAGGGAACTGCGCAAGGCTCAGAAGCAACTGCAGTTTTTCTGGTTCGTCTGTTGGACAGTCCGCCATGTGGTCAATCACGACATCAAGGTTAGGGTGTTTTTCTAACAAAGGTACAAGGTCAAATAATCGTTCTGGTTTTGTCAGAATTAGCATTGGTACACCGAGTGACTCAGCGCGGTTAAATATAGCTGGCATCAAGGGACCTTTAAACCAATCACCATCAACCCCGACAGAAGGACTTAGTCGTACTCCATGAAATCCGCGTTCTTCTGTCCAATGACTGAGATGATCTGGTGCAGCTGGGTCTTCTGGATTTATCCTACACACCCCCATGAATTTGTCTGGGTATCTTTTCATGACATCAGCAGCATAACTATTGTCCCAAAGATAATGTATGACTTGTACTAACACAGTTTTTTCAACGCCGTTTGCATCCATTAATTCCAGTAACATTTCTGGAGTTGCATCTTCTTTGGGAGCTCTACGTTCCTCTCGTCCCCAAGGGAATTTAGGGTCTTTTTTCCACACATGCACATGTGGGTCAATAATTCTCATTTATTGTTCCTTTGGTTTATGTATGAAACCGTATATGCCTAATGGCAAACAGTAAAGTAGAATAAGGAGATGTAAACTGAATCCAGTGGTAATGGCAACCTGTTTAGTTGTTCCAAAATAGGTCAAGAATAATGCAAACGGAAATTCAGTTGTACCAAAGTTACCAACAGTTTGAATTGGGAATAGATTGAATCCGTTAGTAAATGCAAGAGCAAATAGCACTTCTGTCAACGGTATTTCAATCCCCATTTCGGAGACGAGATAACATTGAAATCCGAAACGGATTAGCAAACATAACAGTGAATATAACCAAACTTTCAAAAACTGAAAATCTAAACGAAAAGCAGTGATTTGGTTTAGGATCAAGTGTAATTTGTTGACAACCCAAGTGAGTGATTTTTTGTCCAAACGGAGTATCGGATCAGTACATTTTGTAAATATGGTATTGCATAACTTTGGTTTGATGCAAACAAACAAAAATGCACAGACCAACCCTATTCCTACAAGCATAGGTGATAGGAAGATGACTGACCAAGTGAACTTACTACTCAGTTTCGGTAATAATAGTGATGCAGATACAACCATCAGAACAATTAGTAGGACTAAATCAATGATGCTTGCAACTATGAGTGATGCAATTCCATGTGTTGCATCTACCTTCTGTCTGCTTTGCATGAGATAGACATAAGAAATGTCACCTGTCCGCATGGGAAGGAAATTCCCCCAAAAAGTATGCAAAGCAAGAATTGGTAAAATCCTATGCAAACCAACATCTAAACGAAGTATAGATCGGAACCGTAAAGATTTAGTCATTACCAATAGACAATAGCATCCAAAACTTATTATTACTGCATATATTGGTATACTGCTAATTGTTTCAGGTATTTTTTTAAGATCAATTTCATCTAAAAGAAAAAAAGTGATGACAACCGCTAAAACGGTGGGTACTACGATTCTGGCAAATTTCGTCACCTGCTTTATTTCTAACATATCCCTACCGTTTGTAGCACAAAATGTTAGTTTGTGCATCTGTGGTACGAAAACTAACAGATGCTATACAAAGACTCCTAGGGAACTCACGTTATAATACTAAATCGTGTACAGCAATATGACGGGGTGAAGAGACCCTATCATGATTTGATCGTTGGAAGTTGGTATGATTCTAAGAGATCCCATCCCAGTATTTCCACATGTCTTCAGGTGTTTCAAACTTGATCTGGTCAAGGTCTTTCCTTCGGTATCTACCGATGAGTGCGATCCTGACGTTGCTGCCGCAATTTGGACCGGCAGTATGGCTCATCTGGTTGTGCCAGAAACAGACATCACCTGCTTCCCCAGTAAATTCATAAGCGGGACCCAAATCAAACGGTGCCGTACCGCCAGGAAGACTATCTAAGTCATGATGTTTGAAGTATTCTGCCCAGATAAGGTGACTACCTGGCCAGATAGTAAAACCACCCCCGTGTTTCTCAACAGTTTCAATATAAGTAGTTGCACCAAGGGTAAAAGAACCTACGACCCCTTTCGGAACACCATTGGTTGGAGTATGGTATCCGTCCAGATGTCCTCTGGGTTCACGATATTCTCTATCGGGATCAGGGAAGTTGATATGTGGACTTGCACCACCACCAGAATGTAGTTTTCCCTCACCGACCATTTCTTCTGCCATTTTGAAGACATTGTTGTCATATATCGTTCCACGGATTGCAGGATCACCCCCGATGGGTGCAGTTCGGTATCCTTTGCGAATCCATGAGTCAGGATCATTCCGGTCTTCGTCAATTGAATCCCAGACCTTATCCAATGCGTCATCAATAGTATCTTGGTCAAGTGCGCCGCGCACCACCAAGTAACCGTTATCTTTGAAAAATTGCTTATCAGCATCTGTTAACAAAGGCATAATTACATTCCTCTTTTTCAATTAAACTTTGACTATAAAACCGTTCTCTTTAATAGCTTTTTGATAGGGTTCTTCATCTATCCTCAAACCAAAACCTGGAAGATTTGGGATTTGCACGTATCCGTTAGAAATAGAATAACTGGAGTCATCAATTCCGGGTGTTGTTGCGTGATCCCATTCCACAAATTCAAATCTTTGTATTTCAGCAGCAAGGTGTCCGGTTACAAAATTACCGTAATAACCACCATAATGATGTGGTGCTGTGCCAACGTTTATTGCATCTAATTCGGGTCCCAACTCAAGCCATCTTGAGAAACCGGGATGGAAAATGTCGTATTGTACGATGTCAATGAATCCGTTCTTTGCCCAATTGATAAGATGTGGAGAGGCACCACCTTCACCATCAGCAATTTTGGTTTTGATACCCTCTACGTTTAGCCATTCCTTTAATATACCGTAGACACGAGCATCTTCGTGGAATGCTTCTTCCATCCAATACACGTTTGCGTCTGCTGTGCCACTCAATACCTGTTTTGTAATGTTTAGATTATATCCGTTATTTGCGTCAATAAGTATTGTTGCATCAGTGCCGACTGCATCCCGTACAGCGTTGATGACATCAATGTCACGTTGTGTTCCCTTTTCAAGTGGCATGTGCATAGCACCACGTCCTACCTTGATCTTATATGCGTTGTGACCACGCGCTTTGCCTTCAAGTGCTTCAGTAGCGATGAGGACGGCAGCTTCTTCATTGTCCTCTATATGTAAGTCATCAATGTAGAGAGAGGTATCGTAGCATGGTGCTGTAAATTCGCCATCTTCACCAGACAAAATTGCATATACAGGTTTTTGTTGCAGCTGACCGACTAAATCCCAAAGTGGATATTCCATGAAACGATATTCTTCATTAACTCCATTTTCAGTATCAAACGCATCATTGAGATGAAAACCAACAATAGACTCTGCTCTGTCGCGGGAAATAGATGAAAACCCGATACCACATGCACCATCGGAAGTTGTTAAACGTGCAATCGGAGGACGTACATGTAGTCCGTGTTCACCAAGGCGTGAGTTGCAGCCAGCTTTGCGAGGACGTTCACCTGTTAACCGTGCCCATTCAATACGTTCTATTATTACATTTTCCAAATTCGATCTCCTTCAAGAAATCCAGTCCTTATAGTTTATATTGATTTATAATTGCGTTTGCAGTAAGGCATAACTTTTTGGATCTAATTTACTGTAGTTCTCAATTTCATATCGGTTACCATCAACATCTTTGATCAGTACACGATTATTCTCAAGTGAAACAATATCGTATCTTGATCGCATGCCAAACTCTACATCACCCTGCGTTGTCTCTACATCCCACTGAGTAATTCCGAAATGACCATCAATTGAGTTGATTTTTGTGATTTTCGGCATAAAGTAACGCTTTTGTAGTTCTTCTAAAAGCACATCACGTGATTGAGGTATAAGTTTTCGGACATCTTCAACAATACCGATTTCATCTCCTTCGCTATCGACCAAGGATATATATCGCACCGGTTCTTTTATAGGAAAACTTCGTATAACATCAACCTTTGTGTGTGTTGTTCCATCCGAAAGTTGGACAACAAGCTCTTCAAATGCGTTACGAGTGATACTGACTTCATTTGGGTTAAGGAATACTAATTCGTCAGTCACCTTAATTGGTTCATACATTTCTTTTATTTGTCTAACCTTATGTTTTTACCATGCACGTATTTTGGACAATTCGGTCTGTTTTTGACACAGATTTGCATAAGTGCCATCTTGCTCAATAAGTTCTTCATGTGTACCGATTTCGTCTACTTCACCCTCTTTCAACACGACGAGTCTATTCGCATACTTTAGCGTGGATAATCTGTGTGCGATTGCAAAGACAGTACGACCACGTACAAGTCGTTCCAATGCTTCTTGGATTTTAGATTCTGTCTCCGTATCTATAGATGAAGTGGCTTCGTCAAGGATGAGGATTCGCGGGTTTTTGAGGATTGCACGTGCAATTGAGATACGTTGTCTTTCTCCACCAGAGACACGCGCTCCGCGTTCACCAACCATTGTGTCATATCCATCAGGGAACTTTATGATAAAGTCGTGTGCATTCGCTGCTTTTGCAGCAGCAATGATCTCGTGTTGTGATGCCCCAGGTTTTGAATACCCAATGTTTTCAGCGATTGTGCCTTCAAACAAGAACGGGTCTTGAAGTACAACGCCAATCTGCTGTCGTAGTGCTTTAACTTTTATATCTTTGCTATCATGACCGTCTATAACGATTTCACCACGATTTGGGTCATAAAAACGTGTGATTAAATTAACCAACGTACTTTTTCCCGCGCCACTATGTCCGACCAAACCTATCATTTCACCGGGTTGGACCTCAAAACTAACACCGTTAAGTGCAAACTTTTCATTGTCATAAGTGAAAAATACATCTCTAAATTCGATCTCACCCTTTATATTTGATAATGTTACAGCGTCCTGTTTATCAGCAATACTTGGTGTAGTATCCAAAATCTCAAAAACACGTTCTGCGGAGGTACCTGCTCGAATAAACCTTTCATTCATCTGACAAAGGGTGCGGACAGGTCCAAAGAACCGCATCATATATGATTGAAACATGAAGAGAGTTCCAAGTGTTAAATCTCCTTGAAATATCTGCCAACCGCCCACAAACCATATAATGATTGACCCAGAATATGTAATGAATTCCATCATCGGACGATAGAGCGAACCAAGTTTTGCTGCGTTCATTTCACCAGAAAAAACCTGATGGGTTAGTTCACTAAAACGACTAATTTCATAACGTTCTCGCGCAAATGCCTTTACAACACGCACGCCTGGAATTGTGCTGGATAGTATAGTACTAATATTTGCATACCGTTTCCATAATACAGAATACACTTTACTCATCAATTTTCCAAAATATATTGTGAAAATGATAATACACGGAATAGGGATGAGTGTCCACATTGCCAACTTCCAGTGGAATGAAAACATAATAATGCACATATAGATGAGCGTGAGAGAATCACCGACAATATCCTGTAACCCGTTTGCAATGAAGTCTCTGAGTCTGGAAACATCACTCGTAATTCTGGACATTAGATTACCAGTATCCCGTTCATGGAAAAAATCTATGGATAGAGCATTCAGATGTTCATAAGTTTCATTTTGCATCCGTCTTGTGATATTCTGTCCTACCCATGCCATCATATAACCACGGATGGAGGAGGCTCCCATAGAAAAGACCCTAATACTTGCCATGATTATAACGATTCCAACAAGATGTCCAAAACTACCGCCGAGGGGCATGGTACCAAACCATTCGCCTAATGTATTTATGAATCCCTGTAGATGTCCCCATGTAGTTACGGGTAATTGTTCGCCAGCAGCAAGTGCTGATCCAACCGGTGTAAGTATTTTGTCAATCAAATCCCTACTAAGTATGGCAGGATAGAGTGATACCAACCTTATCAACATCATTATGAGGAATGCTGGTATGATGATGTATAAAAATGGAAATGCGTATTTGAAGAGTCGGAATATGAGTTTGCTGTTTTGCTGGCAGTTTATACACACACCAGTCCAACTTGGTACTGGATTTCCACACTTTTCGCAACGGACTCTGTCTCCCCCTTTTTGCAATCCTTGCATGCCGTCAGGTCTGGGACCTCGCCTGCCGCGTCGACCGCGTCCAGGACCGGGACCTTTTCCTTGTGCTCTAATACCAGGACCTTCAGGTTTTCCCGGTGAAGTTAACCTTTCCAATTCAGTGACTGTAAGGTTAAATTTCGGAGTAAGTTTTTTTGAGTACCGTGCTAATTCAATAGCATTTTCTTGTGTGATTACCTTGAGTATGTTGTTTCCGTACATCTCAAGGACTTCAATGTCTTCAACGGAAGTGATTGTCACTTCGCGCATGTCATGTCCGAGTACACCGTTCTGATTAAAAGCAATAAGTCTTTTATCTGTAACTAATAGCCAATCTTTTCCATAAGTGCCGTCAAATTGAAGGTCAGTTGAGACAGCAATTTTGATCTCCTCTCCATTATCAAGTATTTCTTGTGCCCTTTTCTCCAGGAGTTCAGGCACTTCTTCCTTCGTCGTTAACTCAAAATCTCCTTTTTTCATAAAGCGCGGTTTCCCACCGAATGAACTCATACCCATTCGGCGCGAACTGCCACCTCTTGAACCTGACATAGGACTGTGCATAAATTAAACCCCATAGAAATAATTTAAATGACTTTACTTATTAACGAATTTTATGGTGAAAAGTTGAATTAAATTCATTTCATTCATGATTTATGAATATAGTAAAACATAAAATCAATTGGGAACTTTTGTATCGTAAACTTCCAGTTTGCGTCCTCACAAGCACAATCTAAAAGAGAATTATTATAATTTTACCTAACCCTGTATGTGCAGTTTCCTAACCGCATTGCATTGTCTGATTCTCGGTATAAACGGGTTCCGCTGACTATGGGTACTGGATAAAGTTGAATTTGTCTTGTCTTTTCATCAAAACGCTACAACTTAAACCTAATTTGCTGAAGCATACAGCAACCGAGGAGTCACTAAAGCTGCCTTGGGACAGCACCTTCTGCTATTATTGACTTTTATGACAATTCGGTTCAAGACTGATTTCGCTGATGTCTATAGCAATCGTGGGATAACGAAAGTCTTGTTAGGTCTTTGCTCGGAGGGTAAGTAAAATCTCAAAAGAGCATTGAAACTTGCAATACAATCAGGTAATCAATTACTCAAAACAGCTATTGAGAATAGTCTTAGTGAACTTAATTGAATTGTAAAAATTTCTCTATACACACATACTTGAGATGATATAAGAATTTATGGTTTGTTTGCAACTTTGATGCGATTTTGGGCGCGGGTCAGTGCAGCTTCAACTTGTGGACGGTTCAGGTCAGGAGTGTCTGCGGAGAGTTGTTGTTTTAGTGTGGATTTGGTTCTAAAGTCCAACCGCTTTTAGTTGCAAGTTGAGCAAGTGCGATTTGCAGCAATTTAAATGCATTTTTCTGCTTGTTCTTTGAATCAAAAAATTCAGGTTTTACAATAATTAGTGCATGTGCGGGATTATCACAAGTTGGATCGGGGATAACATCTACAACATGATCAGCTACCACTTTATTCTTATGTTTTGTTTTTACAACCCCTATTGCACGGACATCACCTGCCTTAATACTAACAATCCCATTTGTCTTATGCAATAGAGCTGAAGCAGGATCGTAATCTTTTAACTTCGCTCTATCTACAGATGGTTGTAAAGATGGATCCCAAAAGGCGTGATACTCAATTATGGATTTTCCGTCTTGAATTATATATTCCTTATCTTCCAATTTACCTCTTACGTTTCGATAGAGTTCCTCATCATCTTGCACGGGTTCTCTGCTATTCATCAATTAACCACTTCCAAAGCGGTAGATAATTTTCAGGTGTTAGAAAATCTACATCCATCTCTGTATCAATGTTCGTCCCCCAAACTTTGAAGTACTCCGCTTCATGTTCCCCGATTTGAAGGTGTAATTGGCGTTCGTTTTGGTACCACACTGCGGTTACATAACCATATCCATCGCTGGAGATTGAAGGCGTATCGCATTGATATCCTGAAGAAATAACTGAATCCAACATTGCATCTATTATCTTTTTCGCATGAATTAGGGTCAACTGAGTTGGTTTTTGCGAACTACGTCCATCCCAGTTATATTCGCGTTGTGATAAGATGTCAAATTGTTCTGATATTTCAAGTTTTTGCTTTTCGGATTGGAACTTTTGAATTTTGTGTTTATATTCAACAGTATTGTAATTTGCAATACGCATAATGTATATAGGCCTCTCGTAGACTTAGGCGCTATTTTAGCATATCACAGGCAAATATATCAAGAAATATTTATAAGTAATTTACAAATTGCTTGCAACTTTTATCCGATTTTGGGCACGGGTGAGTTCTGTTTCTGCGCGGGGACGATTCAGATCTGGTGTCTCTGCTGTAAGTTGTTCTTTTAGTGTGAACTTGGTTCTAAAGTCCACCCATTTATTGTAGCAAGCTCAGCAAATGCAATTTGTAGCAATTTATTATGAACAGGACTTACGCATTTTCTCTTAAAATCCCCTTGATAAGAAGGATTTTTACCAAATTAACCCGTTTTGTAGCGCGAGGTCGCTGGGGAATCATGGTGAATGCCAAAGGAGCATTCGTCAAAAGGCATTGGTCCCGTTGATTTGGTGCCTCGCAATGCTGACTTTATCAAAATAATAATAATCACGTTAATTTGGTATTAGGGGGTTAAAATCCTGAAATAACGACTTTTTAAGTCCAATATTCCCTTTTTCTGTTTAGTTTGCGTCCGTCCAGATACTATTACTTTGCCTCTTTTGTTATAGTCTCTTCATCTTTCTGAACCACACTCTCATCAGAAAGACCATCCGATGTTGTTGACAATCCACGTGCGTGACCGCGAACTACACGCTTCACGCAAAATAATGCTTACGAGACGCACGAGTCCCGCCTCCCGATCTCACGAAGCAAACACTCATAAGGTGTATCAACGGCATTCAGAACACACCGACGAGACTCCCTAATACCAACGATAATACGAATCAACACTCGCACCCCCTTCTTCACATCCCAAACTCACAGAAGTGCGCCTAAGCAACACAGCCAGATCAGCAATAACCTCTTGTTATAACCGTATCTAACCCCCCTTTTTCGCGAAGGTTTTTATTATAATTTTTTCCAAAAACACCAAATTATAATGCAATTAATACAACATATTCTCAAGGATACCATATTTTCAATCCAAAACACAACATACCATCCTTAAATGTCTGTTCTGGCATTTGAAGGAACCTGTCCACTCTTTGAGTAATTTAGATATATTAAGTACTGAAGTAAATAGGGCATCCATTACAGTACCCTTCTGCCAAAAAGGGTGTGAAAAGTTTTTGTAGAAACCCTGATATTAAAAGAAGTCTGTACAGTTTCTATCAAAGCTTGCCTGACGTTAGGAAACTGTGTACATTGTAAGGGCGAGGTTTCCTCGCCCGCGTAAAACTTCTGTTCGGACGGGAGACCCCGCCCCTACGCACAGTACCAAAACTTTACACACCCTGCCAAAAATTCTCCCTTGACAAACCACCCTCTGGTCAAGTATAATCAACAAAACACCTTTAGAGAAAACATACGACTGAGCATGGTACAATATGACGAAATCGTGAAGCATTTGATGGACCCGGTTCGCCGATGAGTTCGCTATGCTATCCTTGAATACAATCGATGTCAAAGTCTTAAAGACATTGGACACGGAACAGCAACATGTGAAGCAGCTTAACAATGATATGACATTTAAGCAGGAGTAATGTTGCACAACGCCTATTTGAAAAAACAACTCCCGTTTCGGACTATGCTAATGGATTCTTGGTAGGCATCTATGAAAGTCATGAAAGCGATTGAAAACTTCCAAGCTGGAATATGTGCCCTTGAAGCGTAATCGTCTTGTTATTGATACGGACGGTGTTGAACCACACTAACAACTCTCAAATCCATCAGTAATCTTCAAAACTGTGTAAGTCCTGTTATAAAAAGGAATATACTATGAACTACAGAATTCATTTTATCTGGAAGTTCTCCCAGATCACTATTATCGTTCTTTTCCTCTTTGGCACAATAAGCACTGCACCTGCACAAACCACCCTCCCTGCCGAAGAAATTGCTGAAAAAGCGTTAGCAGCGACGGTATACCTGGAGATGAAGGATAAAAACGGCAAGACTTTGGGCATTGGCAGCGGGTTCTTTGTGAAACCCAACCTAATTGCTACCAACTACCATGTGATTGAAGGTGCTGCTAAAGGCACGGCAAAATTAGTTGGTAAGTCCACGATATACAAGATTGAAGGTGTTACGGCAACTGACAAGACAAACGACCTTGCACTTCTAAAGGTAACAGCATTCGGTATCAAAGTGCTTTCTCTCGGTGATAGTGATAAAGTTCGGATTGGTGAGACGGTTTACGTTGCTGGTAACCCAAAAGGTTTGGAAGGCACGTTTTCTGATGGGATTATCAGTAGCCGCCGGGATAAACTCACGAAGGAACGACTGCAGATGACTGCACCGATTTCTCCTGGGAGTAGTGGTGGACCTGTGTTGAATAAAAAAGGACAGGTTATTGGGGTGTCCTTTTCTGTACACCGCGCTTTGGATGCACAGAATCTCAATTTTGCTATACCTTCAAAATATCTTAAGAAACTGCTGGAGCAGGAGAAGCCTGCAAAACCTTTATCACAAGGAAAACGATCTATATCTGCTGAAACCTACTTCAGATGGGGCTATGAAAAATACAAGTCAGGTGACTATTATGGATCCATTGCAGATTATACCAGAGCAATCCAGTTAAAACCCAATGATGCAGTAATTTATTACAACCGTGGACTAGCAAAAGGCAAACTAAAACAACACTTTGCAGCAATTGTTGATTATGATACCGCCATTCATCTAAAACCAGATTATGTTGATGCATATAATAATCGTGGACTTCTAAAAAGCAAACTGGGTCAACACTTCGCAGCTATCGCTGATTTTGACATAGCACTCAGACTAAAACCTGACTATGCGTTAGCATATTATAATCGGGGACTTGAGAAGTACAATCTAGGTCAAAACTTAGCAGCTATAACAGATTTTGATATAGCACTTCGCTTAAAATTAGATTTTGCATCCGCTTATGTCAATCGAGGAAATGCAAAATCTAATTTAGGTCAAAATTTCGCAGCTATCGCTGATTTTGATATGGCACTCAGATTAAAACCTGATCATACTTTAGCATATTACAATCGAGCAAACGAGAAATACAAACTAGGTCAATATGGAGCCGCTATAATAGATTACAACCAAACACTTCGCTTGAAACCAAATTTTATTGAAGCGTATATTAATCGAGGAATAATGAAATCTCTGCTGGGTCGTACGAGAGAAGCAAAACAGGATCTATTAACGGCGTTAAGACTTGCGGAAAAGGCGGGAGATACACGTCTTAAAATCAATATTAAGTTAATACTTAGAAAACTTGACTAACACATCAAGCAAGTTTTCTAAGTATTAACAAAAGTCATAGTATCCTAAAATGTTTTTAACTTTAACATTGCCAAACCTTCATTGTTGTGTTACAATAATATTTACAATAGATTCTTGATAAGCAGGTGAACTATGGCTTACAAAAACAAAATCTACGTTAGTTTCGACGGTGACAATGATATTCACTACTATAGATTGATGAAGGCCTGGAAACAAAACGACAATTCAAACTTTAATTTTTATGATGCCCATGACCTAAACACCGCGCGTGATTCCAGTGAAGAAGAATCAATCAAGCGTCAACTCCGAGTACGGTTTCAAAATAGCAAAACATTCGTTATTTTAATTGGTGAGAGTACACGCTACCTATATAAATTTGTGCGTTGGGAAATGGCGCAGGCATTGGCTTTAGATTTGCCTATAATCGGTGTAAACTTAAACGGTTTGAGATACCAGGATTCTGAAAGATGTCCACCCATTATCCGCGAAGAACTGGCAGTTTACATCAGTTATAACACCGCCATTTTACAACATGCCTTAGAGACTTGGCCGACGAATCATTCTTCTTTAAAGCTACAGAGGCAGTCAGGACCCTATTATTACATGCAAAGTCACTATCAAACATTAGGTCTATGAAATTACCTGTTTTTCTTACAAAGCACTATTTAAAGTCCACACTAATTAAGCTTGGAAAAGTTTTCTTAGGTATTTTTGGTGCTATTTGGTTGCTAATTGAACCACTTTCCGATCGCTTACCTCAAGCACTAAAATGGGTTCCTGGTGGTAACCTGGCGATATTTTTCGTAAGTTTGGGAGCGGCATTACTTGCTGCCGTCATTTGGGTCTGGCGAGAATCCAAGGCTTTGCTATCGGTCACCCATGAGTTATATGGAACAGATGTTTCAATAGAAATTCGAGTTGATGATATATTTAAAATGAAAGGGGCATTTATCATTAGCACGAACACAACATTTGATACCAATATGTCATTTAACTCAAAAATATCAGATTCTCACTTGATTTCCCATGAGAGTCTACAGGGACAGTTCACAAATAAATATTATGAAAATAGGGAAGCTCACCTGGACCTTGAAATAAAGGAAGCCTTAGAAGACGTGAAATCTACTGCAGTGGAAAATCCAATAGGGAAAGTTGAACGATACGAGATTGGAACCGTAGCAAAAGTACATCCCAAAAATCATCTCCATTCCGTTTATTTGCTCGCAATCGCTAACATAGATCAAAAAGGCAAAGCGTCTAGTACACCTGAAGATGTGTTAAAAAGTCTGACGAAACTTTGGCAGTTTATTAGTGCACAAGGGGGTTATGGTGACCTTGTTATCCCGGTATTAGGTACAGGCCGGGCGAGGATTCAAGTAAAAATAGAGCAAATGGTCATGGAAATTATTAAGTCCTTCATTGCTGCATGTTCAGAGGAAAAATTCTGTAGAAAACTGACAGTCGTTATTTCCGAGAGAGACTATATTAACAACAGTATAAACTTGACCGAGTTAGGGAGGCATCTACACGTTCATGCGACAGAGCAACGTCTGCGGATACAAGAATCCAAAAAACCAATAGGTAAATCTATCTAACGGGTTTCACGATCATATTCTCAAATTCTGGTTCAGACAAAGAAAAGAGAGCATTTGCAAAGCGCGATTACCTACCAATGGAAAAATAAAATTACGAATTGCTCACAACCTTAATACGATTTTGTGCTCGCGCAAAAGCCGCTTCTGCGCGCGGTTCAAATCTGGGGGCATCTCCGCAAGTCGTTATTGGGTACGTTCAAGTGCACTTTCGGCACGGGACACGTCAATATCCGAAAAACGCTTGATGGCTATTAGTGTGGGTTTGGTGCTAAAGTCCATCCATTTTTAGTAGCAAGCCCAGCAAGTGCGATTTGTAGCAATTTATTATGAATTTCAAAATGCTAAAAATCTCGTTAATGGGACCCTGTTTATGGAATTGGTATAGCGTCCTCCAAAATCTATTCAAAAAGTTCTGCCACTAGACATGAAAACCCCGGTACGACATCCTCACCTGTCAAAGTATCTTCATAGTTTAGCAGCGCAAAGTCTGTTTTGGAACGATAGACTATAACCGTTTTCATATTCGGTTCAATAACCCAAACAAGCCGTGTCCCCGCCTTCAGATTTGCTAACGCTTTTTCGGTAACATCATAATGCTTATCTGTCGGAGAAACTATTTCAATAGCGAGGTCAGGGGCATCAGTGTAGCCTTTTATAGTGAAATAAACAATTATTTTTACACGTTTTCTGTAGGAGCGATCTCCGAATCGCGACTGAACGTCTTGATAGTCGGGAATCGGAGTTCCCTCCTACAGCTGAAAGTGTAAAAATAATTCTAAAATCCACTATAATTGAATTGTAAAAAATTCTCTATACACACATACTTGAGATGATGTAAGAATTTATGGTCTGCTTGCAACTTTGATGCGATTTTGTGCGCGGGTGAGTGCAGCTTCAACTTGTGGTTGGTTCAGGTCAGGAGTGTCTGCGGAGAGTTGTTGTTTGGCGCGTTCAAGTGTACTTTCGGCACGTTCAACGTCAATATCCGATGCCCATTCAGCAGTTTCAATTAATGCGGTGACACCGGTACGTAGTACTTCAAAGACCCCACCACTTGTTGCGATGGAACGTGGTGAGTCGGATGATTCGTTGACGCGGATTTCACCGACAGCTAATGCTGTGAGGAAAGGAATGTGTCCTGCCAGTATCTGGAAGTTGCCTTCCACCCCGGGGGCGTTTACACTGACGACATCGCCTTCATAAATCAGTTTTTCTGGTGTGCGTATTTCAAGGTGAAAACTTCTGTTTTGCATATTTTCGTTCTATTTATAATAAAATCTGTAATTATTGACGCAACATTAATAGAGCGCTTTCAAAGCACGTCTACAAGAGATCTAATCTACGACTAATCTGCTGCTTCTTCCAATTCTGCTTCTTTTGCTTTCTCAAATGCTTCGTCAATTGTGCCGATGTAACGTAGTGATTGTTCAGGAAGATCATCGCAATCACCGTTTAGGATTGCTTGGCAGCCTTGGACGGTATCCTCAATTTTGACATATTTGCCTGGGGTTCCGGTGAAACGTTCTGCGACAAACATCGGTTGCGTGAGGAACATCTCTATTTTTCGCGCTCTGTTGACAACAAGTTTTTGGTCGTCAGCCAATTCGTCTACGCCAAGGATGGCGATAATGTCCTGTAGGTCACCATATTCTTGTAGCACTTGCTTGACTCTAAAAGCAGTTTGGTAGTGTTCTTCGCCGATAATCTCTGCCGTGAGAATTCGCGAACTTGACGTGAGTGGATCCACTGCGGGGAACCTCCCCTTCTGAACGATGCTTCGTTCCAATCGTGTTACAGCGTCAAGGTGTGCGAACACAGAGACGACAGCGGGATCGGTATAGTCATCGGCGGGGACATAGACGGCTTGGAATGATGTGATTGAGCCGTGTTGTGTTGAGGTAATACGTTCCTGCAATTCGCCCATCTCTGTTGCGAGTGTTGGTTGATATCCGACAGCGGAAGGCATCCGACCGAGAAGTGCTGACACCTCACCGCCTGCCAATGTGAAACGGAAAACGTTGTCAATAAAGATGAGAACGTCTTGTCCTTGCTGATCACGGAAGTATTCTGCCATAGAAAGACCTGCGAGTCCGACACGGAGTCGTGCGCCGGGGGGTTCGTTCATCTGTCCGAACACCATCGCTGTTTTGTCAATCACGCCGTATTCGTCAAGTTCAAGCCAGAACTGATTACCTTCGCGTGTGCGTTCACCCACACCACAAAAGACAGAGTAACCCCCGTGTTGTGTGGCGATGTTGTAAATCAGTTCAGCGACAAGCACGGTTTTTCCAACACCTGCACCACCGAAGAAACCGACTTTTCCACCGCGAACTACGGGTTGAATGAGGTCAATAACCTTGATGCCTGTTTCTAACATTTCAGTGACTGTCGTGAGTTCTGCCTGTGGTGGTGGTGGTCTGTGAATAGAATATCGTTCAGATTCACCGACATCGCCTCTTTCGTCGATGGGTTCCCCTGTGACATCAAAGACGCGCCCGAGTACAGCGTCTCCGACAGGGACGTTGATTGGACCGCCTGTGTCCGTTGCGGGTGTGCCGCGGACTAATCCATCGGTTGTGTCCATAGCGATTGCACGTACTCGATTTTCACCTAAGTGCTGTTGAACTTCAAGGACTAACTCGCTTCCATCGTAACGTTGAACTTTGACAGCGTTTAGGATATCTGGTAGTTTGCTTTCTGAAAAATCTATGTCTACTCGTGCGCCGACAACTTCTAATATTTTACCTTGGTTCATGAGAGATTCCTTTTATTTTGAGCAGTATTGATTTACAATCGCGCTGCAGACGAATTGCGATTTGAGATTTTATCCTTCTAGTGCGGCTGCGCCACTGACTATTTCTGCGATTTCTGTTGTAATCTGTGTTTGACGTGCTCTGTTACGTTGTAAGATTAATTCGTCAATGAGTTCTTTTGCCTTTTGTGTGGCGTTTTCCATTGCTGCCATGCGTGCTGCTTGTTCCGCAGCGTTTGAATCTAAGAGCACCTTCCACATTTGCATGTTCAGATGTTTACCGAGAAGCATTTCAAAGAGTTCTACCTGTCCCGGTTCATAGATATAGTCTAAGAAAAGCGTATCACCTTCTGGTTCAATCGGTTTTAATGGCAGAAGCTGTTCAATTAGCACCGTTTGAAGGATAGCAGATTTGAAGTCGTTAAAGATCACCTCAACTTTGTCAACGATTTTGTCTGTGTAGAGGTGTTCAAACTCATGGACAACGTCAACAGCAATTTGGAATTCAAGTTGACGGAAGATATTGATATACGAATCGGTGATGTCGTATCCACGTCTACTAAAGTGTTCTTGTGTGCGTCTACCGATGCAGATAAGCGTCACGTCTGCTCCGCTGTCTTGGTAATGTTGTATCTGTTGAGTGGTTGTGCGGATGACGTTGCTGTTGAAGCTGCCACATAACCCACGATCACCAGAAACGGAAATAATACAGACATGCTTTACTTCGCGTTCTTCAAGAAGTGGGTGGGTTATTGCTTCTTGTTCAATGTCCATCTGTGAGATTAGATGTCCGAGGATAGCGTTGAGTTTGTCGGCGTAAGGTCGCGTCGCCATGATATTTTCTTGAGCGCGGCGGAGTCTTGCTGCTGCAACAACACGCATAGCGTCAGTAACTTGTTCAATGTTTTTAATGCTTGTGATACGTCGCCGAATTTCTCGTAACGTTGCCATGACTATTCACCTTCTGTTAGTGTATCCTCTGTTTCTTCTGTAGCAGTTTCTTCTGTTGTTAATTCCTCTTGCGAAGTTTCTTCCACTGACACTTGTTCAGTTTGCGGTTGCTGTGCGGGTGTATCACTCCAATTTTCCTTAAATGCTTTGACAGCAGCGTGTAGTGCCTCAAGCGATTCGTCCTGGAGCAGTCCGGTTTCTGCGATTTCAGAGAGGAGTTCTGCATGATTTCTGTCAAGGTATTGCAGGAATTCAGATTCAAACCGTGCAACTTCCGATTCAGGTACATCGTCTAAATATCCGTTTGTACCACAGAAGATAGAAGCGACTTCTCGTTCAACAGGCATCGGTTCGTATTGTGGCTGTTTCAGTAATTCCACAAGACGAGTGCCGCGTAGGAGCTGAGATTGTGTTGAGGCATCCAGGTCCGAACCGAACTGTGCAAAAGCTGCGACTTCTCTGAAACTTGCGAGGTCAAGTTTTAGAGTGCCTGCAACCTCGTCCGATTTCATGGCTTTTACCTGAGCGTCACCACCGACACGTGAAACGGATGTACCGACATCAATTGCGGGTCTCACACCTTGGTTAAATAGGTCAGTCGTTAAATATATTTGTCCATCGGTGATAGAGATAACGTTTGTTGGGATGTAAGTTGTCAAGTCGCCTTCAAATATTTCAATAATCGGCAATGCGGTAAGTGAACCGCCACCCAGATCGTCACTGAGTTTTGCAGCACGTTCTAACAAACGTGAGTGTAGGTAGAACACATCACCGGGATATGCTTCACGACCCGGTGGTCTGCGTGAGAGCAGTGACATCTGCCGATAAGCCCATGCGTGTTTCGTTAGGTCATCATAGATGATGAGTGCGTGTTTGCCGTTATCTCGGTAGTATTCTGCCATTGATGTGCCAGAATAAGGAGCAAGGTATTGAAGTGGTGATGGCGCGCTTGCGGGTGAGGACACGATGGTTGTATATTCCAATGCGTTGTGTTCGCGAAGGGTGCTCGCTACCTGTGCTAACGTAGACCCTTTTTGTCCGATAGCGACATAGATGCAGTAGACATCAGTGTTTCTTTGACTCAGAATAGCATCTATTGCGATTGCGGTTTTGCCTGTTCTGCGGTCACCGATAATGAGTTCCCGTTGTCCTCTACCGATTGGCGTTAAGCTGTCAATAGCTTTTAGTCCAGTGTAAAGCGGTTCGTTTACTGGCTGTCGTTGAACGATGCCTAACCCTTTTTGTTCTACGGGGAGTGTGTGTTCAGTTTCAATGTCTCCCAAGCCATCAATGGGATTTCCAAGTGCGTCCACGATACGTCCGAGTAGAGCATCACCGACAGGAACTTCTGCCAGTCTCCCTGTGCGTTTAACGGTATCGCCTTCATGTATAAGTTGGTCTTCACCGAACAGCACACAACCTACGTTGTCTTCTTCAAGGTTAAAAGCGATGCCGTAAATATCGTTTGGGAATTCGATCATTTCGCTTGCCATTGCGTTTGCAAGCCCATGCACCCGTGCGATTCCATCGCCAACTTCCAGCACAGTACCAGAGTCGTAGACATCTACGTCTTGTTCAAACTGTTGGAGTTGTTGTTTTAGTATATTCGATATTTCGTCTGGTCGGACTTCTCTTGCCATATTCTCATTCCTCTATTGGGTCTGAATTGATTATCTTTATATGAAAAACGATCGAATTTCGTTGTAATATTTTTAAAATAAATGATTTTATTTATCCAATAATTTAATAATTTTTGCTACTCCTATACAAATTGTACCAGGAACGATGAACAGCATTGATAAACCGAATGTAACTACAAGTAGAAAACCTGAATTAAAAATAGGAATGTCTTCATTAATAATATTTACAAACATGAATACTCCAATCATAAATCCAAATATTACTGTTATTATGCCGATAATGTAATATCCATGTCCCGGTTTTCCACTTTCAATACCATTTCTGATGTATTCGTTAGTTATAGTAAGTGGGTCCTCAGTTGAAGCATCTTCATTGGATTGCAGAGTATCTATAGTTTGCTTGTCTTCCTCACTTGGAACATAGTCATCATTACCAGGTTCTAGAGTAACATCACCGATCTTTATAGGTTGGGGTTCATCTCTTGAATCATCAGCATTATCATCGTTTTGCATAATTGTATTCTCTTAAATTAAGTTAGAATGTGTTGATGACTTCTAATAACTTCGTAACAGAATCCTTACCAAAAATAGATACCTTTTTGATAATTTTTTTCATTGAAGGATCTGCCATCATGTCTGCTATTACCCTTTTATATTCACTGTCTCTTTTTGCTGAGTCACTTATTGAATCAATTTCCTCTAACCTATTTTCCCAATTTTGTGTTTTCGACTTTAAACGAAAGATATCATATCTTGTTAATCTTGTATCAAAATCAAAGAGATTTACAAGGATATTCACCTCAGAGCTGGTATCATTTACATTAATTTCTGAAAACTTCAAGGAATCTATACAAAAATACCAAAGAGCAAAGGCAGTAAACCCAATTATTCAGGACTTACGCACCCAACGGTAAGCGCGCTGGGAACCGAAAAAATGCTGAAAATTACACCATTTTCGTCATAATACTTCATCAAATCATGAAAACTGCGTAAGTCCTGATATTAAGACAATAACGTGTTTTATATTCATAGTATCATGTTTTCTTAATTGCCTTTTGCGAGTTGTCGTTTTAGGCGTTGGAGTTGCGTTGCGACACTTGCATCAAAAACGGTGTCACCTAACTGTACAACGAATCCACCTTGTATCTGTTTGTCTGTTTCGGTTTCCAACCGCACCTGTTTGCCTGAATATGCACTTAATTGTAGTATGAGTCGTTGTGTTTGGTCTTGTGAGATCGGCACAGCTGTCGTAACTTTTGCGACAATCCTTCCGGCTGCTTCATCAACAATTGTAAAAAATACATCCATAATTGCACTAAGGTAACGTTCACGTTGTTTTTGTGCAAGGAGTTTTAAGAAATTTATCGTCAAAGTGTGCAAGCCTTCTGTGAATAGTTGTTGAAACAGGTCGCTTTTTAATTGAGGGGATAGCAGCGGGGAGTTAATAAACTCGCTGAATTCCTCAGACTGTTCAGGCAACGCTTTCAGTGTTACCATGTCAGCCGCGATAGCAGGCAGTACATGCTGTTCTTTAGCTGCTTCGTATAATGCGCGAGCATAAGGTTTTGCGACTCGTATGTCTTTCATAGTTCGTTCTTCCCATAAAAAATGTTTTCAGTAAAAAGATATGAACTACTGCTGCGAACCGTTTGACAACCTACTTATGGATGTATCAATGATATTCTGGTGTCTTTCTGGTGTTAATTCTGCGCTGATGATTTTGCTTGCGGCATCAATAGCGAGTTCAGCAACAACGCCTCTTAGTTCAGAGATAGCCTCATCTTTTTCACGTTGGATTTCTGCACGTGCTCTTGCTACTTCATCTTCAGCATCTTGTCGCGCTTGTGCAACGATTTGCTGCCGTTCTGTGTTTCCTTGTTCAATAGCGGCTTGGATTTTGGTTTGTGCTTCGTTTTCAATATCGCCTAATCTTTGGCGAGTTTCTGCGGTGAGTCTGTCTAATTCTTCGCGGTCGGTTTTGAGTTGTTCTAACTGATTATTGATATCAGAACGACGTTCCTCTAATAGTCCACCGACTTTACCGAAAACAGTCTTCCACAGTATTGCGATAACAATCAGAAATCCCAATGCTTGAACGAGGAGCGTTTTTGGGTCAATACCAAGATCAGACAGAAGTCCACCACCTGAGGGTGCATCGGCAGCGAATACACTGGTAAGACAAGTTGCCATTAGAATGAAACAACATGCGGTTATTTTCTTCATAAACGGTCTCTGTTTTGTATGCCTACTGCGCGCAATCTATAAATTTGGTATTGGAAAACAGCGCGCAATTTGCTGAAATACCTCAAGTTGTTGGGGCAATTTTACTGTTGTGATGCCCCAACTCGGTAGAGGTCTGAGTTTATTATTGATCGTCTGCCTGTCCTTCTATTTCAACAATTGCACCGTGGTCGCTGGGTGCTTGTCTGGCAGCTTCTATTGCATCTTTCACTGTAATTGTGTTTTCTTTAACATCAACA
Source organism: Candidatus Poribacteria bacterium (assembly GCA_963663765.2). Lineage (GTDB taxonomy): Bacteria > Poribacteria > WGA-4E > WGA-4E > WGA-3G > MSPOR6. Next base: position 461,215 of record CAXXUA010000013.1, read on the forward strand.
CCGGGGAGTTTTGGAAGCAAAAGAAAGAACATCAGCAACGAATAGATTACGAGTGATTCAATGAGAGCTAAACCGATAATCATTGCAGTTTGAATTTTCGCTGCTGACTCAGGTTGACGTGCGATTCCTTCAAGTGCGGTACTTGTTGCGGCACCTTGTGCCCTTGAGGCAAAAATGACAGCGATTGGCAAACCCAAAGTTACACCAAAAGCTAACACTGCTAAGTAAATCATAGAATGTCCTCCTTGGACAGAAATCGGCAAGTATTTTCTTGCCACATGTAAGATTTAATGATGCGCTTCATGCGCGTCGTCAGAATGTTCAATAAATAGCACTATATATATAGTGGTTAATAGGGTAAAAACAAACGCTTGTAGAAGACCTCCGAACATCGCAAAAAATACCATCGGTACCTGCACGGGTATTGGTAGAAAAAAGGAACCAACAGATATAGCTCCAAGCAATGTAAGTTGAATTACGACAGATTTTTCACCGAAAATATTCCCAAATAATCGTATAGCGAGAGAACCTGCGCGTGATAATTGCCCTACCACCTCAATTGGGAACATAAGAAAACCTAACCAGAGCGGATTCCCAATAAGATGCTTGAGATATCCGACAAACCCATTCTCTTTGATAGCGATAATTTGAACACCAACCACTGCAGTTATCCCAAGTGAGAGCGTTGTATTTAGATCTGCTGTTGGGGCTTGGAAACCGGGAATGAGACCGATATAGTTTAGGGAGAGAATGATAATGAAAAATGAACCAACGAAAGGAAGATATTTTTTGCCGTGGTCCCCAAGAACCCCCCCAAAGAAATCCATTATGGTACCAACAAACAACTCCAATAGAGTCTGACCGTTTCCTTCAGGAATTCGTTTGAGTTTTCGGGTTACTAAAATGAAGAAAATGATTAAGAATAGAACTACAAAGTATGTATTAGGAATAAGGTCTGGTTGATGCCATCTACCAGATTCTGGGAAAATATTATCTGGTAATAACTGTGAGATAGGAGAGAACCAAGAACGGTAACCGTAATGATGGATGGTGGCTTTACCATGGTCATCGGAATGGGATTCGGGTGAGGATACGTCCTCAGCTGCGAATGTCACTGTCCCTATAATGAGACAGAGTCCAACAACCATACAAATAAACGATATTTTTTTCATGTTATATTGTTAACTTCTCTTATGTGAGTGATTTAAAGTAGTATTTGTGCATTCTCCAGATATTGATAACTTTAGTTGATTATCATGACCATCCACTTCAACCTCAGAACAGTCTTTTTCAGTCCCTCCTGCTTTACGTAAATCCAAAGCAAGTTTCTCAAGTTGACATGCAACTACTTCAGGATCCACTTCTAATCCTTGAAGAATGAGTTGGTAAGTGAGATCTTCCCAGTTTTGGCATCTTGCCCACGCACGTTTACAAATTGCAAGCCAAATATCAAATGGAAGGGGAAGCAATAAAGGATGAGGCTTATCAAAACGGATACCCGCCGAAACACTAAGTGCCTCCCTTATTGACTTATTTTCCTTAAGAACAAGATTGACGACATTTCCACTTTCTGCTGCCGTAAAACTTTCTGTCTCTATAATCGCTATAGCTAATAACCATTGATCTTTTTCGTTCTCAAGCTTAAGAATTTGCTCACCTTGCCCAATATCGATCTGTCCTTCGTCAATTTTCCACCGAATGCCTGCTGGCAATTGAAAGAAACGATGTCTAACACTCCAGAATTTGTCTGACCTACCAAACTCTTGTGCAATTGAGGCATAAGTGCCGAATGTTTCATATAAGATATCCACGGCCTGACCGATTTCCGATGGTTTCCTTTCTATATGGGTACTCAAGATTTCTCTCGCGTTTTTTTCATCCATCAGTATATTGTTCACCTCTTCAGAGTCTCTCCTACCATATGACCTATTATTTCCGCTTCACTCTCTAATCCTCTTTCCTGACCCCATGTAAGTAAATCGTCGTACAATTCCATTGGAATAGCATATTCAACAATACGCTTGGCCTCCTTGTTTCTTTTTACTACCTCGGAAGTCAGATCAGCAATAGAGGATTCATGACCCAACTTTTGCAATGCTCCAACCGCATGGTCTCGATCACCCCTATCAAGACTAAGAAGCCATGAAGCTCGTTCATCCATTGCTTCTTGGGACTCTTTAAAACGATTTGCATCATAAGTATTGCGTACAAGTGGGTCTACTAATTTTTGCGGAAATATTCCCTGGTCTACCATCTCTTTTACAGATTCAGGTAAAACAACTAAGCGATAATATCCCATGACAGTGTTGACTGTTACACCAAGATACTTCGAAGCGAGTCCAAGCGCCTCGTTTGCAGTATGACCAGACCCACTGTAACGTTTGAAGATTTTTTCTGTCCAGTATGCCTTGTCGCTAGGAGCAAGATCTCCACGTATCTCATTTTCGAGCCATGATCTTTGAATTGCCTCGTCGTCATCCAATTCAAGAATAAAAGCTGGGATTTCTTTCAAATCAATTGCTAAACATGCCTTTAATCTGCATTGCCCTGTAACATTCTCATAGTCATATTCAGACTTAGAGTCGGGGTGGGGTCGAACGATAATCGGTTGATCTGGCCAATAACCATGTTCCTGGATAGAAACTTTCACTTTCTCAACATTTTCTTCCACACCCTGCCGGCGTACATTGATCGTGCTATTCGGATCTATACGTTTTACGTCAATTATCTGAACTGTATTCATTATTACTCCTTAGATAAAGGTTCAACGAATATCCGTTATATTTGGTGTTCCAACGCTTTCTTCTTATAAAACAAAAGTCAAACACATACTAAACTTTAGAAACAGGCTCCCAATATTAGGTTTACTTCCTGAATTTATGAAAGTAAATTTGGTTAGGTTTTTTAAGGTTGGTCAGGATCCTTTTTTCTAAGTATTGTTATCATTAGACCGACCGCTTTGAGAATAATTGCCCCCTGTACTAAGACAATCCCACCTGCAAACGCTTCAACTACCATCCAGTCCATTCTAAATAAGAAAAAGAGAAGTAGACCGAGTACAGTGTATTTTCCAAGAGCTACGAAGCCGAGTAAGTACTTTGTTTTTTGCGTTTTACCTGGACGTAACATCCTACGGATTACGAATTCAATAGACCAGAACAGACTCAGACCGATGACACTACCGATTAGAAAACTGGGGAGTGTAGCACGTTTGTAGATGAACAAAACTAGCCCGATTCCAACGGCAAGTGAAATTGTTACAATATAAATTTGTCGGATAAACCGGTCACCAAATTCAAGTGTAGGACCCATTTGCTCAGGTCACTCCTTTGTTGAAAAATTAGTGTGATTCCAGGATACGTATGTTTTATTCTCCTTCATTGTCTTTTGCTTGTTTTGCAGTGTCACGTTGTTGTTTTTCCATGCGTTCCATTTTCCGGTTCCAACGTGCGACTGATCGAAACATCTGTGTGAATCCAGCGGTGACTCCAACTGCAAACCCAATGTATGATCCAATGTCTTCGCTGCCTAATTGCCCTCCAATCCATTTTCCCCCGAAGTAACCAATAACAATAGCGAGAGCAAGCGTAATTCCAATGGAAGCGAGGTCAAACATGCCTATATTTTCATGTTTGAATTGATCTAACCGTCGTTTAAACATATCGGGTGCTCCCTCAAAATGAAAACGGTGTCAGAACTTATCACCTCTTTAAGCAACGGTATAAATTATACTACAAGATTTGCGTTAATGCAAAATATTTGAAACAATTTCTTTACTAAAATTTCATTTTACTTGTATCAGAACTGCCCAATGTGCATTGGCAGGTTGTGATAACGTTATGCTATCACTGTATGGAATTTCTTTTTCCAGTGTCCATTGACTTTTGCGGATATTTAGCCATCTCATAGTTATTGATTTTTTATCAGTGTTCTTGTCAACACTCAGATCGAGATCTACCGAACCACCTTTTGGGAAATAGATAGCGTATTCTTTCCCAGGAGTTGCGATACCATAAGCTTCATTTTCTTCTCTGTTTGAGAGTAGTTTATTGTTGGGTTCACATTTGAACACGTTCATTTCGTCCGTGATCATTCGCATGCTTTTGAGATGTGCTTGTGCGATTTCGGTGAGTCCAACGCCGCTATCTGGACGGTGAAACCGTGCTGATGCAAACCCACCGAAAATGTTTCTCCAAAATCGTTCTAAACCATCACGCGTACTACCGAAGCGTCCACCATCTGCCCCGTAAATCTTAATGTTATTGATGGGACGAATAGGGGAAAGTTTTGCGCGTATTTTTTGTGCGTTATCCCAATGCCGCTGTCGTTTTTGATGGTTGTTTTGCGATATATCGCAGAAGGAGTAGGTTTCAGGATGATCAAAAGTGGCTTTGTGTTTCTTATCGGATAGGTCCCACGGGTCCCACATTTCAGTTGTTTCAACGGCACGTCCTACTTCCTTTGCTTTTTTCTGTATGTATGTTGCCCAGTATTCACCCCATGCGGCAGTGACTGCAGTTTCGTTGTCCATGCAGTAGAGTATTTGTCCGTAGGGTAATGTCTCCTCAAGAAGTTTATCCACAAACTTTTCCTGATATTTCAGAACGGTCTTTTGATTACGTTCTTTCGGGACAGACCAGAAAAAATTGTTTTTTGTTGCAACAGGATGGCTATTTACAACTGTTGGTAAGCCTGTTTCTTCAGCAGTGTAATTGCTGTTGTTTTTTGGATTGAAGGGGTTCTCATCCCACGATTCTCGGTAATAGGTGAAGGTTCCCCAGACTTCAATTTGAACGATAATGTCCATCTCGTGTGTCCACTTAATGAAGTTCCGAAAATTGTTCCAAAATTCCTCGTTCCATTGATTTAAGTCATACTTCTCACCGACTTTTTTGAACGGTGGTATGTTTCCTTCATCATTCCATCCCATTGTAGAACGCACATAGTTGCCTCCTACAGACTGCAACAACTCCAGATGTTCTCTAAGGTTCGGTATCTGAAATAAGTTGTCTTCAACTGAACCTCCAATGAGTAGAATTGGTTTGCCTTTGTATTGCCAGTAACGTGGGTTTTCAGAATAGATTTTGATACGATTTTCTTCCATATTATTTTCCTTTTCGGCTGTAATTTCCAGTGCTGCAATTGAGCAAATGGATACAAGTATGAGTAAAGTCAACACGAGTTTGTTGTATGTAAAATCTGTCTTGAACAGACACTTCATAAATAATCTCCTGAAGGATTAGGTTGTATGGTGTCATAGCAATCGTTTTACGTTGAGAACCGACATATATATATTGTAACATAAGATTATTCAGGATACCAATTCAATAATGGTCTTCATGCCACGTATGTGATATGATATGCCGATTATGGTTAATCCTTTCAAAGGCTGTTGTTAAACATTTTTTTGATTTCAATTTTGTTTATATTTGTTACTCGCTATTGTTTCCACCAAGGTGCAAGTCTGGGTGGTGTACTATAACCAAGTTTTTCTCCTCGGCAATACTCACTAAGTTTTCTCCCAAATATTTCAATTTTTTGCCGTGTCTTTGAGGACTTTCCCCAGCGATACCAAAATCGAAAAATGAGCGCAAAAAGTCTCGGATCAACATCTTGAGATTCAATATTGAGTCCTAATTCCTCTTCTATTTGTAAACGCCAATATTTTGCAGTAGGGGACAATGCAGGTTTAATCTGCTCAAAGACAGCAGAAATTTGAAATAGATCACGGGTTTGTAAAGCTTCTTTATAGACTTGCCGGCAACTTTGTTCTTGTTGGGCAATTTCGTAGGTCCATGCAGCGTGATTACGAACCCACCAACTTGGATCGTTTGATTTCAAATTTTCTAGCAATACAATAGCATCGTCGAATCCAAACCATGGTAAAATTGAAACACCCAGATTACGCTCTTTTGCATAATGACTCGTTATATATTCCTGTATTACATAATTCCTCTTTACCCCCTCCAGCCAAAGCAGCAATTGTCATAAACATAATTTCTTCATCGTTTTGACATTCCTCTAAAATAGTGCGCCTAATCAGAACATGTTCTGGTGTGTTACACTGCTCTACTTTCCATAGTTGTGCGATGAAAGTCTCAATTCCATATTGGTTATAATAAATCGTTCTAATCCTTTCGGCACTCCATTTTTGGTAGAATCTCATTGCCCTTTCAGCATGGTGACGTAGTAATAAGCAAAGGATAGTATTAGTATAATCACTCAATATTTGGTGAAACTGTGGAGAATTAACAAGTCCTATGAGGTATTCAGCAGATAATTGTAGGAATTCTTACTTATTTTGTTCAGCCCAAGTTTGTAAGACCTTTGTATTGATTGAAAACCGAATTTCTTCAATAGTCTTAAGATTATGTCGTATTACCTTGAAGAATTGAACATATTCGTCCCATAAGTTCGCTTCCCCAACGAGATAGATCCTCACATCGATCTTGAACGCAGATGTAAGAACCCACAATTTCCAAAGGTAGCAATGGTACAAGATTCTCATACTCAGGAATATCTTTAATTTCATAAAATGGTAGTGAAAGTTTTACACTTTCTTTACGAACTCATAGCGAGTAACATCTAAGAATCGTTGAAAGTTACCCGAAAATTTATCATTGAATATGCTAGATTACGAAAACCTAAACGGGTTTCTTTGAGTTTATCATAACTTAGAGCGAGTCTTCGGTAAGTATCTTGCCACCCGAAAGTTCGCTCTACTTTATACCGTTCTTTGTATATATCTTTTCTAAACCACCGGAAGTTGCGCAATTGGAAACAAGGTTTTAGCGATCTAGTCATGAAAATCTGTTGTGGATTACATAATTTTCGTCTAAACTTCAGACCTTGGTGTTATGATAAACATTTCGATTAAACTTATATAATGTCTAACAATACCTTCGCCATTTTTGAGTGCTTCAGTTGAATGAGTATATAGTGTTGATCTACCATTGCTCTGTGATATTGTTAGGATTACATAAATAAAAATAACTTCAGGTTTTCGTTGAAGTATTTTTAATTATCATAGCGTCTAATTTGACGATAGAATCTGACAGAATAATTTATATGCACAATCTGGAAGAATGTGCTACAACTGACCGCACAATCTGGAAGAATGTGCTACAACTGACCGCACAATCTGGAAGAATGTGCTACAACTGACCGCACAATCTGGAAGAATGTGCTACAACTGACCGCACAATCTGGAAGAATGTCTATTATTGGCGAAGGTATTGGTCTAATAGAAAAGGTATCATAAACTCTGTCAATGATGTCGGTGTGTAAAGTATTTGGTTTATGTGTTGTCAGAATTACGGATTACACAGATTTCTGGAATATTACGGATAAGGGTTCATACGCATGTTTAATGCTTTTAATAAACGTTATCTAAGCAATACGACCAGGTGCAATAGTCTTCTCCGCGTGATCCGTGTAATCAGCGTAATCCGAGATTCTGTCTGCGAAAAAACTATACACACCCTGTACATACGAAACTCACCTAAATGTGTGTACTAAATCCAAAATATGAACAAATGCATACCAATTAGAATTCAACCAGTAACTGTGGAACAATTGTTGCGCTTCGCGTAGACTTTTCAACATTATTCACTTGATAAACGATACGCGCTAATGCTCCCTCTGTGAAATGCCATGTCAATCCGCCACCCAATGTTGACCAAACCTGTTCATCCTGTTCACGATTGAATGCAAACGAACTATACATCTCTGTATCTGGATTCCACACATCATACTTTAACCGAATATCCAAAGACTCAGTTATAGGCAACTCTACATGCCAATAGTATCCTTCAACATTTGCATTACGATCTACTGGTGAAAGAGGAATTTGAAGATACTTCAGGAGTTGTGTATCTTGTCCCTGCACCCATTCGGCAGCAAGATTGAAACGCCACACCCTAAAATTTGTCGCAATACCAAAACGACGTTTATATACCAAAGTTGATGGGTTGACATCACCATTGATTGGATTGAATGGATAACTATTCCCATCAAAATAGGAAGCACCTAACCATATTCGTTTACCGAAAAACGGTACCGTACCGTTCAGATGCAAAAACAAGGGAGGACTGTTATTTCTAATTGGTTCCAAAATACCACCTCCGCTCCCATGTGGTCCGATACGGATACCAGAGACCACCGTACCATCCGTTACAGTACGAAGTGAATCCGGACCATCTGCAAGTGAAAACGTATAGGAGATAGGCCCGACAAAACCGTTCAGTTGAAAACCACGATCAGAGATAAAACCGATATTTTTCCGTACCAAATTATACAAAGGATTCGCTGCAGCATCTGACTTCGTATCAATACCAAAACCGTGACGGAAACGTCCAATTTTCAAGGATGCACCTTTCGGCAAAACTGGCAACCCAGTCAGAATTGCATAAATAAATCCGTGGTCATCCGCGACTTGTGAACCTAATTGTGATGTGGTAAGCAGCTGTTCGCCTAACAGACTCACATGGTCGCCAACATTTGTTGTTACCACGAGTTCCGCAACATGGATCATTGTAATTCCAGTATCCCAATTATCCCTATCCGGTATCAGATCTTTTCCGCGAGTGATTCTACGGATATCCAACGCACCACCAAATATTAAGTCACCAAACGCACCACCGAAAAGGTCGGAACTACCCGTATCCTCAGTCATATCAGGATCATCAAAGCTAAATACATCCTCACTATCAGTCTCTGATTCGTCATCAGATGTAGAGAGAACCTCTGAAGATTCCACATTTTTAGGTGTGCTGGAAGCATCTCCTGGATAAGACCGGGCAAGAATTTCTGCGATATTACTAAAACCATCTTTATCAGAATCCTCCTCTGAAATGCGGAGGAAGGTTGACTGATTCATACCATTGTGTAAAAACGCTCTACCGTAAGGATTAGGAGAATCGCCACCTTTCTTTGACAGATGACAAACATTACAACCTCCTGTCCATTCATATTTAGCTTTGAACATTTTGTAGAACGCAGGTAAAGCAAATGCGGACTGACCTGTGATGATAAAAAAACTGCAAACTATAAGACATGAAACAATTTTCTTTCGCATGGTAGGTTCCTTGTTTTGTCAATCAATATGAAAATTGACATCTTTGAACTAATTTACGAACACGGTTAATATGACTCAAGGTCTATCTCTTCACCTTTAAATCTAATATGTGATTGATTGACCATTTTTTCAATCTCTTCCCACTGTTTTCGCGTTTCGTCAGTAATTCCATTCTTACCAATTGCTGCAGCAAAATCTATCATAGACTTGCTAAACTTTTCCTGAAGTTCAGTATATTCTTCACTTTTATCAGCATTTTTTGGTGGTTCAAAATCGGCGATGAGTTTGGTGTAGGCAGCAAGTTTTTTCGCAGCTGTGACCGCTTCCGATTGTCCTTCACCTTTCTCAAAGTAATCCAAAATCACGAAATAATCGTCAATCATCAAATTCATGAGTTCTTTTAAGTCTTCTACCTCAGGTAATTCCACATCGGATTCCTTGGGTTGTGGTTTCTTTTCCTCATCCGATTTCGGTTTTCGTTTGAGGAAGAGTGCATAACTCATAACAAGTGTCTTTTTCGGTAGAAGTGCCACTGCTACTGATGCATCTTCGTGGTCCTTAACCGCCTCTATATCTTCCCCAACTTTAAAAGCATCATCAATACCTTTATCTATGAACTGCTTCAGGAACTTATCAGACGCAATCGCATCCGTTTCCTTATGCTCATAAACAGATACCTTAACCACTTTTCCCTTCATATTGAGTCCAACAGAACCTTCAATAGTCCCGTGTGGACCCTTTGCATCAACAAATAAAACCAAGCCAATTGGTTTCTTATCGTGACTAATGGGAATATAGAAAATTGGTTTAAGGTCCTCTTTAAGAAGTTTCGCACCCAATTCCTTCTCAATGGATGTAATTTTATCTTTTGTAAGAGACACACTTCGCTGAACGAATTTTTTGGCTTTTGGGAAGATCGCATCCAGTTTCTCCCCTGGATATTCAGTTTCATGTGCATTGACATAAATAGGCGTGATTATCATGGCGGAAAATATAACCAGCAAAATCCCCATTTGAGTTAGTCGCATTTTTTGAAATAACATCTTTAATCTCCTTATATTGATGTGTAGTGCTGCCGACTTGAACAGATGACGACAGCACTGACAAAGCGTTAATCTACCACTTCAACCATGAATGTTGGAAACAGAATCTGATCCTTATGCTTCAACTGACCAATAATTTGATATACACCAACTTTTGGAAATTTTGTCATAAGCATAATGGAAGGGCCGAATTTCTCTGGTGTAGAACCTTGATGCTGATGTCCTATTGTAGCAGGTTTCTTCATATTATGTCCTGCATGCGGATCTTTCTTCATCATCTTGGTTTTATCTCCATCCATTGGAACTGTACCATGCGTATGTAGTATACCATCTAAACGGGTACTAACGATAGCAAAATGCATCGGTGCATCTAAAAATGGCACGAAATCGGTGATCGGTTTACTTTCACGTGAAAAATTATAAGTGATATGAACCATCTCACCTACTTTGATTTTTTCTGGAGCATCTATTTTCACATAATATGTAGATTTCACATTCTTATCAGCGAGAGAGACAGCTTTTGTAAACCGATCCCCACCTTCTTCAGTATATCCGTTGACCATTTTTTCTCTACGGAAGTCTTGGGTAATGTCAGACATCTTCTTGTTTCCTACGACATCTACAGATACGTATTTTGAGAATTCAGCATCTTCTGTCATCACATCCAGAGCCAGAATATATCTACCAGCAACTGGAAAAGTAAAGTGAACTGTATATGTACCATCAAGTTCAGCTAAGATGTCACGTGATTCAAAATCTTCAGGATGAATATGTCCAAAAACCTGCAGATTCTCACTGACTATTATAACGTGGAGAACTCTATCATGATGAACCATTAAATCAGTAAAAGGTTCACCTTTCTCATCGGTAAGATCAAACTTCAGCATCGTAGGTTTACCTGCATGAATCATTTCCGGTTCGGTGTGAAGCGTGACATTTAGATTTGTATGTTTTTCTACCTTATGTGAATCGTCCGTTGAATGTTGTTCAGCAAGTCCTATGTTCACAAGAAACAAGCTAATAACAAAAATTGATACGACACTATGTAAATTGAAAATTCTGAAATTCCGGGATTGCATTGTGATTCCTCCATATATAAAACCCGTTAACAAATAGGATAATATACATACGTATATCCTACAAAATCATAATATACTTGATAGAATATAATCAAATTGATAAAAGACTACTTATGAATGGGTATAAGGAGGACCACGGCGTGAAATGTTACTCTTTGAGATGTAGGAAAACATCTTCATTGGGGTAGGATTATGAAGTAATTTTCCTTGAGATTGAAGTTGAACAGGATAGGGAGTGACAACAGAATAATAGGACTGCTTTATCGTTTCACGAAAAGTGTCGCTATTGTCCGTTTTGTTAGATAGAATGAGTTCTAATTCTGTTTCACAGCACTCAGTTTGAGATTGTGATGGTGATTCAGAACTATTCTCTGCATCTGTTTCAGATTTATGACAACACGTAGTTCCTGTATCAGCATAATCTGCCAGAATTTCTGTGGATACATTACCACATAATTTCTGTTCAAAAGCAGCACAGAAAAGCGGACATGTGTAATGAAGACACATCAAAGCAACAAGTAATATTGGAACTAGCAAACGTTTACTAAACATCGCTAAATTACTCCACTTTTTGAAAAGATACAGAAATGGTTTTAACTCACTTGATATATTATACACCATAAATAGAAAAAGTTGCAAATAAATTAGACTTATAACACTTTCATATTATTTGAGGTTTTTTGTCTTAATCATGATTAGAATATCTGGTATAATACCATAAAATACTCGATTAAACAATAGAAATTCTGTAAAAGGAATAGCAATGGAACAACGTCCAAATATCCTCTGGTATTGTACTGACCAACAACGATTTGACACAATCGGCGCATTAGGAAATCCACACATAAACACACCAAGACTTGATGAGTTTGTAGAGCAATCCGTTTCGTTCACCCATGCCTATTGCCAATCTCCAATATGCACCCCATCACGCGCAAGTTTTATGACCGGCATGTATCCATCCGCTGTAAGTGTAACCGGCAACGGGAATCCTGTTTTTCCCTCATATTATGAAGATAGGTTAATTTCGCATATACTTGCTAAAAACGGGTACGACTGTGGCTTAATCGGCAAACTGCACCTTGCAAGTGCCTTTGAAGCACAAGAAGCGCGCGTAAACGATGGGTATCGCTACTTTGCATATAGTCATGACCACGGTAAACCAAAAGCCTTCGGACATGATTACGCAGATTGGGTGCGCCAGCAAGGTGAAGACCTCGCAAAACTTTTACAGCAACGAGTCGTTGTCCAAAAACCGAAGAAAAAGACTGGACAGTTCCCAGAACCAACACCCGAATGTGACAATATCCCACCACATTTACATCAAACCTATTGGTGCACTGAAAAAACAATCGAATTCATAAACAAAAATCGTCGAAAAAATCAACCATGGATGCTCAATATAAATCCATTTGACCCACATCCAGGTTTTGATGCACCTTGGGAATATTATAGACGTTACAAGCCTAAAGAACTTCCCGGATGTCACTTTCAAAAGAGCGATATTGCATATCAATCTAAATTAACGGATGCGGGAATTGATTTTCAAACGCAAGCAAGACACCCATCTGATTTCAATAATAAGCAAATCCAAGCATCATATTACGCAATGATTGAACAAATTGACCACGAATTTGGTCAAATAATTGATCACCTTGATTCTGAAGGACTTCGTGAAAATACCATCGTGATATTTACTTCAGATCACGGGGAATCGCTTGGAGATCATGGCTTGGTACACAAAGGATGCCGTTTCTACGAAGGATTAACAAGAGTACCATTGATAATTTCATGTCCAACACGATTCATGGAAAATGTTCAAAGCAACGCACTCGTAGAACTACTTGACATAGTACCTACATTATACGAAATCTTGAATATAGAAATACCTTACTATGTGCAAGGACAATCGCTTGCATCTATACTATGTGGAGACACGCCAATTAATGAACATCGGGAAGCAGTGCGTAGCGAGTTCTTCGGCGCTTTGTCAACACCCGACCAAACACATGCTACAATGTATCGAAACAGACGTTGGAAACTTGTGGTTTACCATAACAAAGGAATATGTGAACTCTATGATCTTGAAAATGACCCATGGGAACACAACGACCTTTCCGATCACGTTGATTTTCAAAACATCAAGTGGGAATTGATTCAAAAGAGTTTTGACGCTACTGTCTACGCACACCCACAGATGATACCACGAGTTGCTTCGCATTAGTAAAAAACTACTAAACGATATTCTGTCGATGCTCTAATGCGTATCAAAAAAATTGAAAGCAAATCTTGTAGTTTTGTGTTATACTGATTAAAAAATAATAGAATGTCCTGAAATGACTTTCTAAACCCAATTCCGTTCAAGGAGTAATACCGTTATGAAAAAACCGCTTCTTCTGTTTATCATATCACTACTACTGATTCCAATTTTCTATCAAACCACCGTTTATGCTCAAAGCGAAATGCAATTGAGCCTACCCGATAATGCAACCGCACGTCTCGGTAAAGGTCGGTTACGTGAACTAACATTCTCACCGGATGGCACTCGACTTGCAGTTGTCAGTAGTATCGGTGTATGGTTGTATGATACCTCATCTAATACGGAAATTTCATTGCTGACCAAAGATAATATTGAAATTTTCTGCACTGCATTTAGTGATGACGGTGCTACAATTGCAGGCGGTAGTGTTGACGGAACTATATACTTATGGAATACTACCACCGGTACTTTTCAAAGACAACTTACTGGACATACAGATCTGGTTTACAGTATGGCATTTAGTTCGGATGGAACTACACTTGCAAGCGGTTCGGCAGATACAACAATACGATTATGGAATTACACAATAGGTGAACAACTGCAAGAACTCACTGGACATTTTGATTATGTAACCGCAGTTGCATTCAGTGAATCCGGCGCTACCTTAGCAAGCGCAAGTTTTGACACAACCGTTCAACTATGGGATGTAGCAACAGGAGAACAACAACATATACTTCTTGGTCATAATGACGCAGTATATACTTTAGCATTCAGTCCTGCTGATGGCACACTCGCAAGCAGTGGTGCTGATGGGACTATTCGTTTATGGTATCCCGCATTCGGTGTCATAAAGCAAACAATTCCTGGGAATGAAATTCCTTTATATAGTATAGCATATAGTCCAAATGGCGCTACAATTTCAAGCGCAGGCGCGGATGGAACGATTTTGTTGTGGGACACTGTTAACGGACAATCGCAGCAAGCACTTATCGGACATACAAACAGTGTCTTAAGTGTAGATTACAACAACACGGGTGGAACTATCGCAAGCGCAAGCTCAGATGGAACCGTACGACTATGGGATGCTGTCTTCGGTGGACAACGCCAAATTATAACAGGTTATTCAAGTTATATACTCGGTATAGCTTTTAATCACGATGGAAGTATCGTCGCAACCAGCGGATCAAACAGTGAGATAAATTTTTGGAATGCAACCACAGGTATGCACCAGCAGCTACTAACAGGACATACAGATTGGGTGTGGAGTGTAGAATTTAATCTTGATGGAACTAAACTCTTAAGTGGGAGTGATGATAGCACACTAAAGTTATGGGACAGTTCCACAGGAGAGGTGGTGCAGACATTTATCGGACATGCAGATTGGGTGTGGAGTGGCGCATTTAGTCCTGATGGATTAAAAATCGCAAGTGGAAGTAATGACGGTTCAATCATAGTTTGGGATAGTACATACGGTGACATCATCCATACATTCCCTGGTAATTTCTTCCCAGTCTATAGTGTTACCTTCAGTCCTGACGGTAACACCATAGCCAGTGGTGGGGCAGATGGAATAATACGACTTTGGGATGTTGCTTCAGGTGAACTTATGCAAACACTTCGTGGGCATACAGATTATGTCCGAAGCGTACAATTCAGTCCAAACGGAAAAATACTTGCAAGTGGTAGTGACGACGGCAACGTCCGACTCTGGGATATAGACTTCGGTGTTGAACTACAAACCTTTGAAGAACACACAGAAATAGTATGGAGTTTAGATTTTAGCGATGATGGAGATTTACTTGCAAGTGGAAGTGGTGATAGTACCGTCCGGCTTTGGGATACTATTTCTGGAGAAAACATACAAATATTTACCGGACATACAAGCCAAGTTCTTGATGTTGATATTAAACCCATTGGAAATACAATCGCAAGTAGTAGTACAGATGGAACTGTCTTATTGTGGGATTATACACCACCCACAACAAACTATGCTACTGTCAGTCTTACACCTACCCCAGTGGAATCATCCGCTATCGGGGAACAACTGACTTTTACACTCGGAATCCAAGACTCAGGTAGTATCATCGGATATCAGGCAACACTTCGATATGACGAATCTGCTCTAACTTTTGTTGAAACTGCGTCTGGGACATTTCTACCTACGGGGGCTTTTACAATTCCTACCACTTTTGTAGATAATACTATCACAATTGCAGCTGTCTCTTTGTCGGGGACAAGTACCGGAAATGGCACACTCGCTACTTTGACATTTGAGGTCCTGGCACCTAAAGCATCCTTCATTACCATTTCTAATGTGCGATTAACAGATAGAGCTGGCAATGTGTCTTATGCACGTGTACAATCAGGCAGTATTGTTGCACCCATGCTGCAACAAGGCGATCTCAATGGTGACGGCGTCGTTAATATACAGGATTTAGCAATAGTCGCTTCAAACTTTGGCACTGAAGGTGAAAACCTCGCAGATGTCAATGGTGATGAAATCGTTGACATCATTGACCTTACTTTAGTTGCAGCTGCATTCAGTGACTCTTCCCTTGCAGCACCAACATTTAAGAAAAATAATCTTTCTGTAATCCTTTCAAGAACCGATGTACAAAATTGGTTAGACGCAGCAAATAAATTAGACATTACCGATCCAACTATGCAGCGTGGTATCTTTGTATTGACGCAACTACTTCAAGCAATGACTCCACAAAAGACTGTCCTGCTATCCAACTTCCCAAATCCATTCAACCCAGAAACATGGATACCGTATCATCTTGCACAACCTGCTGATGTAACACTTACCATACATTCCGCAGAAGGACATCTGATCCGAACCTTAGCATTAGGACAAAAACCTGCAGGATTATATGAAAATAAAGGGACTGCAGCCTATTGGGATGGTAAAAATAAACTCGGTGAATCCGTTGCAAGTGGTGTCTACTACTATACACTCACAGCAGGACAATTCACCGCAACACGAAAAATGCTTATCCTAAAGTAAGCTCATTACATACCATAAGGCAAGGTGTCATCCAGAGACCTTGCCTTACATACTGTCATTCAACATTCCAACCCTTATATCACATTTTTGTTTTAACATTGACACTATATGCAATTGTCCATAATTGTGCATTAGTACGCATCAAAGCACATATCTGTACATCAATCCAATTTCATCACTGTTAATCTGTTGAGTTGTTTGTACCCTCTAATACTGTTCAATTTGTGGACAATAATGTTTTTTCTTGGACACTTCAACTAAGTATCAGATAACTCACTTTCCCCATAAACACATAATAAGACAGACTGTACATTAGTATAACTATATTGGCATCATATTTGCTCAATGGGTAGTAGTATACTACCGAATCCGACAGGAGCCTACACCTATGAGATTTGTAAAATACACTATATTGACAATCATACTTTTAGTTTCATCTGTTTTTCTACAAAGTACTTCTGCTCAAGATTATACAAGATGGTCATTACCACAAGGCGCAAAACTACGCATCGGAAAGGGACAAATAGAAGATGTAATGTATTCAACTGATGGAAATCATTTAGTTGTTGATACTTCCATCGGATTTTGGATTTATGATGCACATACAGGTCAGGAACTTGATTTTATCTTTGAAGATTCTAAGGAAATATTAGGTTTCTATAAAAACTTGAGCCAATACGTTCAAATAGACTCAGAAGAAGAACTCACTGTACGAAACTATCCCAGTAGAGACGTCAGATTATCACTGAAAATGTCTACTGAGAATACTCGACATGTGGTGTTCAGTCCTGATGGAAACATACTTACAGTTACCGATAATGATAAGATATTAATCTGGAATCTTTCAGATGGAGAACTTATAGACACTCTTGTTGGACACACAAGTTGGATCAGTCATATCGTTTTCAGTCCTGATGGGAAGACACTCGTAAGTAGTAGTTCGGACGATACTGTGAAATTATGGGACATCTCTTCAACTACCAATAAAACGACCTATACAGAACTTGCTATTAGTGCCTCTGAAATTATCTTTGGACCTGATGGGAAGACACTAATTAGTATTAGTTTTAACGGTGATAGAGGAACCACTTGGGATGTTGAGACAGGTATAGAGAAAACAACTTTCACTTTTACCAATCCCAATAGTCTTGCATTAAGTCCTGATAGAAAAACCCTGGTAATAGGGGGAAGTGACGAAATGCATTTATGGGATATTGTCAACAACAAACATATCACTCAACTTAGTGGACATATAAGATATGTAGATGCTGTCGCTTTTAGTCCAGATGGAAGATCACTCGCAAGTGGAGGTACTGATGAATTGTTTATTTGGGATGTTGATACAGGTGCACGCATCATGTCTATCGGTGGACATGCACCTGCGTTTTCTTCAATGGCAATCAGTCCAAACGAAAACATCATTGCAACTTCCTCCTATGAAAAAATGAATCTGTGGGACACAAAAACAGGTAAATCTGTCAATTCTATTCATGCTGGATTTTGGTCACATCCTACTAATTTGGCATTCAGTCCAGATGGGTACACACTCGCTTGCATTGAAGGGTTAAAATTAATTCTTTGGGACGTTCAAAAAATAGTACCAATAACCACAGTATATAAGTGGGGTGAGAGTTCCAAAAGGAATACATCTTCTAAGGGATATAATTCATTAGCGTTCAGTCCAAACGGGGAACTACTCGCCGCAGCAAGTAATGATAATACAGTACACCTCTGGTATAAAGGACGTACCTACATAGGCAATCTCTCAGGACATAGAGGAGAAGTTACTTCAATTACTTTCAGTAACGATGGAAACATCCTTGCTAGCGGAAGTGCGGACACAACAATACGGCTGTGGGATGTTCAAACGCTATCCGAAATAAAAACATTCACTGGATATACAAGTGACATTTTGACTGTCGCAGTCAATCCAGATAACAGTCTGGTCGCATGCGGCGGTGAAGATGAAACGATAATGATTTGGAATATTGCTACTGAAGATACAACAGTCATCTATTCAGGACATCCTAATGGCACGAATAAATTACATTTCAGTTCCGATGGTAAATCATTAGTCAGTTGCGATTCACTATGGTATGACTCAAGTATTAAACTTTGGGATGTATCCACTGGTGACCTGATTACAACTCTTATAGGTCATACATCCGGGATAACCAATCTTGATTTTACATCAGATGGTAAAACACTTGTTACATCAAGTAGGGATGGATCAGTTCTACTTTGGGATTTCACACCGTATCTGTTTACAAATGGAGAACGAAATCAAACCACAAAAGATATTGATACTGACAAAATTGTTGACCCTCAAATACTAAATGCGTTGACACCTAAAAAGACAGCACTCCTCAAAAACTATCCAAACCCGTTCAATCCTGAAACATGGATACCTTACCAATTATCACAATCCGAAAATGTAAGAATAAAGATCTTTTCATCAAATGGTCAATTAATCCGATCTTTAGACTTAGGCAACAAACCTGCAGGGATATACCAAAATCATAGTAGAGCCGCACATTGGGATGGAAAAAATGAACTCGGAGAACGGGTGGCAAGTGGAATCTATTTCTATACCTTGTCTGCAGGAAACTATATAGCTACGCAGCGAATGGTAATAAGAAAATAGGAGACATTATGAGTAATAAAATACGTAACATGCTTTTAATCTTGTTTTTGTTCTCAATCTTATATCAACCTTATGCATATACTGAAGATTATACAAGGTGGGGATTGCCTAAAGGTGCAAAAATGCGGATCGGAAAAGGGGAAATATATGCAAATATAGTATTCTCACCAGATAGTTCACGACTCGCTGTTTCAAGCTCAATCGGAATTTGGATTTACGATGTAAACACAGCAACGGAAATTGCACTACTTGATATACACGACAGTTTTCCAACAAGTGTCGCCTTCAGTCCTGATGGACAAACAATCGCTTGTAGTAGTGCCAACAATTTTTATATCTGGGACGTAGAAACTGGTGATCTCAAACATAAAGTTCCTGGAGATTCAATATTCATCACAAATTTAGCTTTTAGTCCTGATGGAGGCACACTTGCAACTGGCGGAAGAACAGAAGATCAGATCATGTTATGGGATGCAAACAGCGCTACATTGATAGATACATTCAAAGATCATAGCACTGAAATTGACTTCATAGCATTTAATCCAGATGGAAAGACACTCGCAAGTGTTAGTGACCTTGAAGATGATAGGATAGACGTTTGGAATGTCAATACAGGAGAAATTCAAAACACGATAAACACAGTCAATGATATTGAATTTAATAAAATAGTATACAGTCCCAATGGCAACACAATTCTAAGTTATGATAATTGGCATGATGATAAAATACACGTGTGGAATGTGGATACAGGTACATACAACGGTGCACTTATTGGTCACACAGAGAAAATAAAAACCGTCGTATTCAGTCACGATGGAAAAACCCTCGCAAGTGGGGGTGAAGATGATACTATCATTCTCTGGGATGCTGCTACTTGGAGCTATAAAAAAACGCTTATTGCACATACGAATTACGTTGTAAGTATCGCATTTAGTCCAGATGGGAAAACAATGGCAAGTGGTAGTCGGGATGGTACTATCATCTTCTGGGATACAGACAGTTTTCTGCAGATTGGAAAAATAACTGGACACAATTATGGATTCAGAAGCATTGCTTTCAATCCAAGTGGAGATAAAATTGTAACCGGCAGCCGTGACACCACCGTCCGAGTTTGGAATACAAATACTGGTGAAAACACAATTACCTTCTTAGGACATATCGCAGACATTCAAACGGTGGCGTTCAGTCCTGATGGAATAACAATCGCAAGTGGTGCTGGTTCTTCCGTGAATAACGGATGGTTCGCGGATGACTACACTGTGCGACTATGGGATGTTACAACACAGACTCAAAAGGCAGTCTTACTTGGTCACCACGGTACTGTCTATCACATAACTTTCAGCCCTGATGGAAGTATGGTCGCAAGTTGTGGAAGTGAAGGAAAGGCAATCTTTTGGGATACCGAAACAGGGCATCCAATATGGACTATCAATGGGGATAGAGGTGAACTAAAAAAACAAAATGAAAAAAGAAAAAGTATTGGTGGGTTAACTTTTAGTCCTGATGGACAAAAAGTTGCAAATGGAAATTTTGATGGAATATATGTTTGGGATTTCGCAAGCAGACAACAGATAGGAACATACACAGGTTTGACAATAGCAGATCCATGGAGTGTGTTTAGTCCTAACGGTAATACACTTGCTGCTATCTTGGAGGATAACGACGTGCGTCTGTGGAATATACCTACAAGTGAGAAAAAACAGAACTTACTCCCAAACGCAACTAACTTCGTCAGTTTTGGAAACAACCCAGAAGAATACTCTCCAATTACTACCGGTTATTGGGATAACGATAAAATTAAGTTTATGGCCCCCTTCAAAGGTGGTGCCGCAATCACACTACAAGTAAAACAGGATGAAGTTGATGTGATCGCATTTAGTCCTGATGGTAAAACCCTCGCCACAGCAAGCTTCGGTGGAACAATTCTTTTATGGGACGTTAGCTCCATTTCCGATCCATCTCACCAAATTGCAGACTTAAACAACGATGGTAGAGAAGGTATACATGATCTGATGGTAATCGCAAATAATTTTGGAAAAACTGGCTTTAATACCACAGATGTAAACAACGACGGTATAGTCAATATTGAAGACTTGATTAGAGCAATTGGTACGTTTAGAAATCCTGATGCAGTACTTAACGCTGTGCGTCAAGGCAAGGACATTGCACCCACAAGAGAAACTGCAAAAACTTGGTTGGCAGAAGCACTACATTTGGAAAAAACGGATTACATATCTCTAATAGGTGTTCAATTCCTCAAAGATCTTATCGTTGCATTATATCCATTGCAAACTGCTTTGCTGCCGAACTATCCCAACCCCTTCAATCCAGAAACGTGGATTCCATATCAACTGGCAAGATCTGAAGACATAGCTATCAAAATCTATTCCGCTGATGGACGTTTGATTAGAACTTTAGATATTGGACATAAACCCGTTGGACTCTACTTAGAACAAGAAAAGGCTGCGTATTGGGACGGTGAAAACGAATTAGGTGAAACGGTCGCAAGTGGCGTATATTTTTACACGCTCACAGCAGGAAAATTCACCGCAACTCGCAAAATGTTAATACGAAAATAAGCAGTACTTTATATATAAAGATTTACCGAAATCTAATGTAAATCTATTGGATATATATTGTTCAACACCATTGCTGAATTACTAAAATACCGCTCATGGCATGTTATAATAGACATTATAATGTCCAATGAACACATTTCTCTCTCAAAGAAAATATAACTAACAAGTCAAAAATCAAAAACAAAAAATTACAACAAAAAAACGATAAAAATCCATTTAGTTGTTTTTTTTCAAAATTTCGCAAACCAACATAAACCTATACCACGACACGATCGACAACACTTATGAAAAAAACCCAAAAAACCCCAAAAAAACAACTATAAAATTCCACCATTTGGACAAGGATCACAACCAACGACATTCCATGCTTACAAAAGAAGGAAAAATCGGAGTTGAAAATTCCTGCTACAAGAACTTTTCACACAGTAGAAACGTTAGATAGAATTACCGACTCAATTTATTATTCTTCATCAAAAATAAACAACAATGAAAAATCACAAATATACAAATTAAAAACTTATCGTCAAAAAAAATCAAGAAATTACTGACAAAATATCCAAATTGCACCCTTTCAGCAACAATTAGAAATCTAACATTTGAACGCATTCAATTCCATAAAGGCTCAAAACCTCATGAGTAAAAGCTTATTTTCAATTCTCTCAATTCTATTTCTCCTTTCAATACAACATTTTCAGATAACATTTGCCCAAGATTCACCGCAATTCAGTTTGCCTGAAGGTGCTACAGCACGTTTGGGAAAAGGTTCGGTCAGACAAGTACTATACTCCCCCGATGGAAAACATCTTGCTGTTGCAAGTACCATCGGTATTTGGATATATGACGTTGAAACATACAAAGAGATCGCACTATTAGCAGGTCATACAAAGAGTATAACTTGTATAGCATTCAGTCCTGATGGAAATAAACTCGCAAGCGGGTCGAGGGACATTACAATACAACTATGGGATATGGCAACATACAAACATAAGCAGACCCTCACAGGACATTTACACGGTATCAATAGTTTAGCATTCAGTCCTGATGGAAATATACTCGCAAGCGGAAGTACGGGTGAACGTGATGGAGAACAAATCTTTGGTGCTAAAATCCGATTATGGGATACGCCATCAGGGAAACACATGCACACGCTCGCTGCACAAGGACAAGTCGATTCTCTGGCATTCAGTCCTGATGGAAAAACAATCGCAAGTGGTGAGGGATGGCCTAAGTACGCAACCCGTATTTACGATGTAGATACGGGTATTGAGTTGAATTCAATTGCCGAACATTCCGATTGGATAAATAGTGTCACATTTGGACAGGAAAAAAATACATTATTGAGTTCCAGTTATGATGGAAGTATCCGTATTTGGGATTATAAATCAACAAAACAGACGCGCGTTATTAGTGATACCCAATTAACGTGAGTCGTCTTGCTAAGTGTGCGGTTAGGAAACCGCACCTACCGTTGAAAAAAGATAAATTACGTTAATTTGGTATGAGACAGTAAGGGCAATTATTGCAGCTACATATAATCCTGATGGCAACCTGATTGTAACTGGAAATTATTCTGGTATTTTTATTCTTGATGCTACTACTGGTAAAGTTAAAAACACACTTGATACAGAAACTGTTGTAAGTCTTACTTTTAGTCCTGATGGAAAAACACTCACAAGTGCGCATCATGGCTGGAAGCACATAATTGTGTGGGATATTGATACTTGGAAAGAGAAACGCTCACTCACAGGTTTCACTCATCCAACTTATGACATCACATTTAGTCCTGATAACAACATACTTGCAAGTGGAGGATTGGATCCATATATCTATCTTTGGGATGTTAATACTGCAGAAAAAACTAATCAACTCATTGGAAGTAAAGATAACGTTGGTTGTATTGAATTCAGTTCAGATGGTCGTTCGCTTGTAAGCGGAAGTAATCATTCTACTGTTAACGAAAGTTATGCTACTGTTATTAAATGGGACGCAGTCACATACACGAAAAACCTTATATTATCTACAAAAAACAAGATTACTACTCCTTTAGTCTTAGTAAAAATAAGTCCTGATATGAGTAATTTCGCATGTGTGAGTTTAGAAGTAGTGCAAATGTGGGATATTCAGAACAGAAATCTCAAATATACGCTCCAACCTTATGCTGGGAATTTCTTAAGTATCGCATGGAGTCCAGATGGAAAGATCTTCGCAACAGGATCCAAAGGAGTACATATCGGAGAGGATCAGTCTGTCCGTTATAAAGGAATCAGTCTGTGGGATGTGGAAACAGGTGAACAACATAAAGTGTTTGAAGCAGAGATAGGACCAGTTAGTAGTTTAGCTTTCAGTCCGGATGGGAAAACGCTTGCAAGTGACGGATTAGGAACAGACTACGCTGTCCTTTTGTGGGACGTGTCTACAGGGGAAGCAAAATTTATCTTAAAAGGACATACATTGATTATTATGTGTGTAGCGTTTAGTCCTAACGGTAATATACTTGCAAGTGGTAGTGCTGACAATACTATCCGTCTATGGAATGTTACAACAGGTAAACATATAAGGACATTAAACGGACATACAGAAGCAATAAAGAACATTACCTTTAGCTCAGACGGCAAAAAATTAGCCAGCTGTAGTTATGATGGAACGATATATTTATGGAACGTAGGTTCTTCCGAAAATTCTATTGATACTGCAAAATAGTCAAGTTACCTATAACAACGCATCTACCAATCCCGTAAAATCACGCACTGTTACATCCGGTTGATATGACGTATCTTCATAAGGAAGGTTATATCGGTTAACAAACGCACCTCTAAACCCACAACCACGCGCACCCATAACGTCAAATGAATTCGCAGATACCATCAGGCATTCCCTAACTTCAAGTCCTAATTTGCCTGCTGCCCCACGATAGACTACTGGATGCGGTTTAAACGCCCCAAAATTAGTAACAGAAATTACATCGTCAAAATCCCACATTACACGATCTTTGACAAGATAATCCAAAAAATCAGGATCGCCGTTAGATAACACCACTAATTTAAACTGCGATTGTAAACGAGCCAGCGCAGGTAAAACCTCCGGAAAGGCAGAGAGATACCGCCAACCATGCATAAACTCATCTACTGTATCAGATGTAGTATGGATACCGTTCTGTCTGAGTGTGTAATTTAACGCACGACGCACCGTTTCCAAATAACCACTATGACCAAGCATCATCATCGTGTCCTGATACTGCTCAATACGTTGTCGGTAACGCCACTGTTCCCAAAAGTCATCAGCAGTTACACTGTCAACATTGCGAACATCTAACGATTGCCGGATGTAAGGTACAAGACTACTACCTAAATCTAATACTGTACCAAATAGGTCAAAGGTAAGTACTTTCGTTTCAACATAATCTGTCATGATATTTCCTTAGGGCCAATTGGAAGAACCCATATTATTCTCGATTCCTCTAATGGATAAAGAAATTAGGAAAGTCCATAAATCTGTGTCTATAGTCATTTGACCTAACCTAATTCAACTGTTTTCCCTGTTGCCATCGCTTCAAATGCAGCATCAATCACACGCATCTGATTGACACAACTTTCCGGTGAGATACGGTGCGGTTTCCCAGTTGCTAAACATTCACACATATGCTCCAACTGCAACGCAAACTGAAAACACGGTTCAAAATCAATTACTTGATGACCATCGCGGTTCTGCAAAACGATATTCACAGCGGAGTTCTCATTGTTCCATGCCCTATCAATACGCATCATACCCCCTAAGCCAGCCATTTCAGCGTATTGACCACCAGCACAATTAAAGCCGGTAGAAATCTGTGCAGTCCGTTCATCTGAGAATACCAATAGCAGATAGGATGCATCGTCCACCTCCATACCTGCTTGAGATGCACCTGATACGCGAACCGGTTCAGCACCAAACATAAAACGCGCATGATGAATATTGTAACACGCTAAATCGTAGATACTACCGCCACCTTTTGCTTTGTTAAATCGCCAATTCGCTTCAGGTCGGCGCGTGTCAGGACCTCCACCGCCTCCGCCAGTACAGAATGTACTACGCAACGTCTTGAACTCACCGATCGCACCAGAATCAACAAGTTCCTTTGCTTTGATGTGCATCGGATGATGACGAAACTTGAAGGCTTCTGCTACAAGGATACCGTTCGCTTGTGCTGCACCAACAAAAGCCTCCGCTTCAGCAGCTGTTGACGTAAAAGGTTTCTCACACAGAATTGCTTTCACTTGCCGAGATTCGGATATCTTTATGCCAACTTCTGCGTGAAATGCACCCCACGTACAGATGACCGCAATATCCAAATCTTCAGATTCCAACATCCCATCTAATGAGAGATAACGATTTTCTGGTTTCACACCAAATCGTTCACCAAAACCATTTAATGCACCCTCGGACACATCACAGATCGCAGCCAATTCAGCACTTGGTGCTTGTTGGCAAGCATTACCGTGTGCATTCGCAATACCACCAGTACCAACAAGTCCAACTTGGAAAATTCCATTTTTCGGCATAATTGTACCTCTTTCAATAGATTTTATTATAGTTCAGGACTTACGCAGTTTTCATGATTTGATGAAGAATTATGACGAAAATGTTGTAATTTTCAGCATTTTTTCGGTTTCCAGCGCGCTTACAAAGCACGCCTACCGTTGGGTGCGTAAGTCCTATAGTTTTTCTCAGACATAACCGTTATCTGCAATAGCTTCACCTAAAAAATCAAACGGTAGTTCACTAGGTTCATCAACACGTCTCCAACGGTTGACCGCTTCTGGACGCACAACTATCCGTCCTAAAGGAATACATAAATATTCTTCAAGACGTTTGAGTGTTTCCTCCTGTTTCAGAACAAAATCCTCAAAACGCACCTGTAAAATGTGTTTCGGTTTCGGGGTTGCTTTCATCAACTGATATTGATAGTACCATGAAATTGCGCGTCTTTCAAAAACATCATCAGTCTGCAGATAGTCTATTCCAAAATCACGTAGATTATCTGTTTTATGGCTACCGAGAATACAATCCCTTGGATCACGAATCCAATGAATAAAACGGATCTCTGGAAACATACGCACTATCCACGGATACACTAAGGTTGTTTCAGGTATTTTCCACCCCTTATTTTCAGATTTATCACCTAAGACATCAGACAAATAATCGTTGATTAACTGCTCAAACAATGGGTCAATCGGTAACGTGAACAAAGGTTCAAAATCCCATGATAATCCACCATTCCATTTGACATATTTTGCCATAACTCTGCATGCGTCATACATTGCATACGGTGGTATTTTATCACCAGATGGATTCAGTTGACTACCCATATATACACCACTTGCGTATAACGTATGTGAGATGGCACGAGTACCAGAATGACCACGACCAATCACGGTAATTAAGGTTTCCATATATTTATTAATTGACTAACGGTCAAGAAATTCCTTGCGTATTTTAAGAGAATAATGAATAATAATTTAAAGTCCATTTCTCAGGAGATTATATTATCTCTGTTGATAATATGATCTCCTTGAAAAATGTGAACTGAATATATTTCTCATTTTAACAAAATTCTTAACTAAAGAAAAGTTATTTTTTGATTAAAGGAACATTACATGCAAAAAACTTTACTCTCAATATGTTTAAGTCTAATGATATTTGCGAATATTGGATGTGATAACGTAATAAAGGTACTAGATTCCGCTAGAACTGAACCCACTATAAAGATCGGTTTCGTCGTCGCTGGTGAACGCATTTCATATCCCAATGGAGCTGAAATGGCTGTCACAGAAATCAACGAAAAAGGCGGACTGCTTGGGATGCGTGTTGAATTAATCGGGCATATCAACAATGAAGCAATATTGGATGTCTCAGTGCAACTCGCGGAATCGTTGATCCTTGAAGACGGTGTTGTTGCTCTAATAGGACCAAACCGTTCTTCACACGCAGCAGTCGTCGGTCCTATAGCACAGAAGCATCGGATACCAATGGTCACTACAACCGCAACAAATCCGAATGTGACAAATGCTGGTGATTTTGTATTTATGGCATCCTTCACCGATAGTTTTCAAGGCGCAGTCATGGCACAATTCGCAAAGAATGAACTCGGTATCTCAAACGCCGCTCTCATCACACGTAGTGGTGACCTATATACTGAAGGCATATCTGAATTTTTTGAATCCAACTTTTTATCACTCGGTGGGAACGTGGTTGCACATGTGTTCTTTGATGGCGGAACTCTTGATTATACACAACACTTGATGCAAATCGCTGACTTACTACCTGAGGCACTCTTCACTGCAGGATTTGTTCAAGACATTGCCAGCATCACGCAACAAGCACGTGTTGTGCCATTGCTAAACGCTGTTGGGGCACCGACAATCTTCCTCGGTGCAGATTCATGGGACAGCACATTGTTGTTTGACGACGAAAATGCTGAAATTGAAGGCAGCTTCTTTAGTGGACATTTTTCACCTGAAACGGATGAACCGAACGCACGTGCTTTTGTTGAAACCTACGAAGCCATCTATGAATCTACGCCAACTGGTGGTGTCGCAGTCAGTTACGATGCTGTCAAATTGCTAATTGAAGCCATAGAACGTGCTGAAAGTTTGGACCCAGAGATTATACGCGATGAACTTGCTGCTACCAAAAACTATGTCGGAGCAACAAGTATCTCCAGCTATAACGAAAACCGTCATCCCACCAAAAGTGCAGTTATTTTCACTATCAAAAACGGTGAAAAAAAGTTCTATAAGCAAATTCATCCTTAGAATTTGCTCATAGAGGTAGAGTGACAGTATCTAAATATCTACATATTTCTTGACATTCCTTGATATTTATGTGATACTATATACATGACTTATGTATCAGCGCGCAAAGCAATTGAGCTGCTGGATTATACACCTGACCATTTACGGAGGTTGGCAAATGAAGGAAAGATTGATATTATCCGCACAGGAGGCGGACACAGACGCTATGATGTTGACGGATACATCAAAAGCAAATCCAAATCAATTGCAACTGTTTGCTACTGCAGAGTATCCAGCACAAAGCAAAGAGAAGACCTTGAACGACAAGTTGAATATATGCGAAGTATCTACCCCGAAGCAGAAGTTATCCGAGACATCGGAAGCGGAATCAACTTCAAAAGAAAAGGGCTTAGAACCTTATTGGAACGGCTTATGCAAGGTGATAAGCTCAAAGTTGTTATTGCCCATCGGGATAGACTCGCCCGCTTCGGTATCGACCTTATACAATACCTCATTGAACAAAACGGTGGCGAACTCGTGGTTCTCGATCAAACAGAACACAGTCCGCAAGAAGAACTCACGTCGGATCTTCTCGCAATCCTGCACGTCTTC
The DNA here is from genome assembly GCA_963663765.2 of Candidatus Poribacteria bacterium. Taxonomy (GTDB): domain Bacteria; phylum Poribacteria; class WGA-4E; order WGA-4E; family WGA-3G; genus MSPOR6. The sequence continues at coordinate 490,285 of CAXXUA010000013.1, forward strand.
AGTTACAGAATGCACGGACTCCGAAGTTACCGTGACAAAATCAAAGAAGATAAGAGTTTATCCGACAACAGAACAATGTGAAACACTGCGTCAGTGGTTTGGCACAGCACGTTTTACTTATAATAAAACAATTGCTTTGTTGAACGAAACAGACACAAAAGCGAATTGGAAAGCGATAAAAACAGGTATTCTTCACGATCTTCCTGATTGGAGCAAAGAAACACCGTATCAAGTGAAATCTGTTGCTATCCGTGACGCTTGTATTGCTGTCCGAGAAGCAAAGCGAAAATGCAAGAAAACAGGTCAATATCAGTCTGTTTTTTTCAAATCCAAACGTCATCCATCAGATAGTATTTTCATACCAAAGTCTGCTATAAAACCTCGCGGTGTTTATCACACAGTGCTTGGTGATCTCAAAATGTCAGAGATGTTACCTGATAATATCTGTGACTCACGCCTCGTGAAAGAGAATGATAAATACTATCTCTGTGTTTCCTATACTGTGACAACTCCGAAGCGAAAACCAAACGGAAGTGTTGTTGCTTTAGACCCTGGCGTGAGAACATTCCTCACATATTTCCATGAGCGTGGTTTCGGATGGCTTGGACACCATGCTATCAATCGGATTCAAAGACTTTGTTCATACCTTGATAATCTTTTATCCCGTGCAATAAAAGCGACACAACAATCACGCAAGAATATGAGACGTGCTGCAAATCGCATCAGAAAACGTATCAGATATCTTGTTGACGAGTTGCATCATAAAATAGCACGTTTCCTTGTGGATACCTTTGATATTATCCTACTCCCTACTTTTGAGACTTCAGATATGGTAATGCGTGGAAACCGCAAACTACACAAGAAGTCTGCCCGACAAATGTTGACACTGTCGCACTACAGATTCAAACATTTTCTAAAGCACAAAGCGAAAGAGACTGGATGTCTCGTCATTGATGTCTGTGAAGCATACACATCAAAAACAGTTTCGTGGAATGGTGAGATTAGAAAATCACTCGGTGGACGAAAGATAATAAAAGATAGCATGGGACTCAAGATGGACAGAGACTTGAATGGCGCACGCGGGATATTTTTGCGTGCTTTGGTAGATGAACCCTGGTTGCTTTCTATAAGCAACTTGCAAACCGTATAAGATGTGAAATGCACAGCATTGCACGGAAATATACAGGTTAATATCATCGGTAGGAGTAAACATGAATAGACCACCAGAAGAGTTTGTAAATGTAACAGAAAACCGACTGTTTAAGTTCAGCACCACATGCTTTGAAAAAGCAGGTCTCACCCATGAACACGCGGCACTCATTAGCCGTTTGCTTGTGAATTCCGACTTACGCGGTGTCCGTAGCCACGGCACGCGCACAGTCAACGGCTACTGTAACGGATTTGAAAACGGAAGTCTCAATCCAAATCCCAATGTCACTGTCATCCATGAAACACCCACTGCTGTTGTTCTTAATGGTGATGGCACACTCGGTTACCTTCCAATGGTCCGTGCGACTGAACGTGCTATCATAAAGGCAAAAAAGGTCGGTATCGGGATGGGACTCGTACGTTATATAGGACACTACGGTTCCGCAGGCCATTATGCACGACTCTGTAATGAAGCGGGTTGCATCGGTTTTTCAGTACAAGGCTATCAGAACCACGGCAACGCTGGAAATAGTGACAATAAACCACAACTCGGATATTATGGTAACCCACCGATATGTTTTGCAATAACATCAGGTGACGAACCTCCTGTCGTACTTGACGCAGCGACTTGCATCATGGCAGACTACCAACGCGGACCGGAATTTGATGAACTACTTTCAATGATCCCAGCAGCATTCTTTAAGAGTATCGGTTATACCGCTGTGGCGTGCCTACTCGGCGGCGCATTAACTGGCTTCACCGAACCCGCACCAGAAGAAACCGCAAAATGGAGCGGTGTGCGTCATGGCGGCATGGTACTGGCAATTCATATTGAATCTGTTGTTCCACCGGATCTCTTCCATGCCGAAGTCGATCGCTTGGTGCGCGATGTCCGACAAACCTACGAACCCTTGCCAGGAACCGATCAAGCATTTTTACCTGGTGCAATCGAAGAGGAACGAACAAAACTACATCGACAAAACGGTATACGTTATGGTGAAATGGAACAGTCATCCGCTCGCGCTGTAAGCAAACGCCTCGGTGTTCCATTGCCTTGGGAAGAATAACCATGCAACTCAAGTGCAGTCAATGTAACACAACTTACAAGGTCACACCCTTACGGTACAAATGCGATTGTGGTTCTCCACTAACTTTACAAAAAGACACTTCACATCCCAACAAATGGGATGCTTCCACAACCTCACTTTGGCGTTACCGCAATACACTACCTATTTCACCTGACACAGAAATAATCACACTTGGTGAAGGCATAACCCCTATCATTCAGTTAGACAGATCGGACGACTCAGAACACTTTGTAAAACTGGATTATCTTTGTCCATCCGGTTCCTACAAAGATCGGGGCGCATCTGTTCTTATCACATATCTCAAATCAATGGGTGTTACTGAAGTCGTTGAAGACTCTTCCGGAAATGCCGGAGCTGCAATTGCTGCTTATAGTGCAAGAGCAGGTATTCACTGCACAATCTACTGTCCAGAGTCCACTTCAAAAAGCAAACTTAAACAAATTGCTGTTTACGGTGCTGAAAAAGAACTCGTTCCCGGGAACCGCATGGCAACCACAGAAGCAGTGAAACTGGCAGCAGAAAACATTTGTTATGCCTCCCACAACTGGCATCCCGTCTTCTTGGAGGGGACAAAAACAATTGCTTATGAAATCGTAGATCAGTTTAATGGTAGTGTACCATCACATGTGCTATGTCCTGTAGGGTTTGGAAGCATCTATCTGGGTTTATATATTGGTTTTCGGGAAATGTGCGATGAGGGTATTATTGATACTGTTCCACGTTTGCTGGGTATTCAACCTGAAACCTGTTGTCCGATATACCGTGCTTATAAGAATAGAACTGACTCTATCTCAAGAATGCCACAAAACGGAGAAACCCTTGCAGAAGGTATTACTGCCGAACTCCCCATCCGAGACAAGATGATAATGGATGCAATACGAGAAACTAACGGTGCTTTTACTACTGTAACCGATGTAGAAATCAAGTATGGTTTGAAATATTTAGCACAAAAAGGCATCTATGTTGAACCTACTTCTGCTGTCGTAATTAGGGGATATGAAAAGTTTCAAGAGGAGGGTACAATCAGCAAAAACGACACATCCATCTCAATACTCACGGGGAGTGGATTAAAATCAAGCGAAGTTTCCTAATTCGCACTTGATGTGAAGAAAATCTATCTAATTACTGCTAATTTGTGGATACTTTCACTCTTTTCATCCTCAAGATCAGCACGTATTTTATAGAAATATACACCGTTAGCAAGTGGAACACCTTCCGCATCTTCTGCTTCCCATGTCGCCTCGTTGTATCCTTCTTTAGCAGACACATCCTTTATTTCATGAATTCGCCTACCAGATGCTGTATAAATCGTAATCTTCACCTCATCGGCATCAAGTGACAACTGATAGGTAAATGTTGTTTTCTGCTTAATCGGGTTCGGAAAGTTATAGACTTGACTGATACGAAAATCGGTCCCTTCTGGCATAAAATCACTGTCATGCTTTAGTAATAATCTGTAGTCATAATTGGATAATAATGCCACCTCTCTTTTGAGTGTATTCACCAATTCTACTTCGTTTGTCTGGTGTGAATATCCAAATAAAGGACCAAACTCCTCAAACACGGTAATTATAGGCTGCATTGACCTTGAAAACTCGGCAGCACTGGTAAGTTTAGCTTTAACAGCATTACCTTTGTTGGCTTCATAACCGAGTGCAACCGCTTCAACCAGTTTCTCGCGACTCTGAAACAACAGCACCCACAGATTCATCAAGTGCACCGCATCATTTAAGTCTTGTGCTGCTTCAACATCAACAGGTTCAGCAAGTTCACGCGCTAACCACATCTCATTCGCTGCGCGTTGCTGCGGTGCAAGAAGTGCTGTAAATCTTTCCACAGAAGTCTGTGCTATTTTCAATTCCGGTATTGCCAAAGTATTTTCTATTGCACCTGGACCAATCAAATTCCAAAACCTTGTGGCTAATCCAGCCGAACCGGTTCCATAACTTCCACCGATTGATATAGAACTTGCATAGTCTGAAAAATAGCTTGCCAAAGTATTACCATTGACACGGAGTGAATTCAGCATCAACTCTCCTGCTTCCTTGTTCCCATAACGCGTAACTAATTCATTCTGCATGAGTTGAAAATAGTCTGTCTGTATATCCCAATTCATACGCGCACTAACGATTCTATCAAGGTATCCCAAACCTTCCGCTGCTCCTTGCACAGTAAATCCACTTAACCCAAGAACATCATTTGAGGTTGCAAGTTGCCTCACACCTTGTACGAACAGATCACTCTCAATCATCCAAAACGGCATTACCTCCTCAACATCATGCGAAAGTACGATGTATCGATGTCCCATTTCTCCAAGGGCATTCATCTGTGGAATGGATATATTTGGATCTACCACAGGTTCACCGTCAGCACCCCATTTTTGTGAGAAAATCGTGCCTTTAGGCAACTGTCGCGCATAATCACCATCAGGATCATGCAACCAACTTCTATTATAACCTGAAATGTAAAACTTGAAATCGGGTCGTATCTCACGTGCTGCGTTGATTATCGTAAAGTATACTTCCCAAAGTTTGGCTTGTCCTTCGGGAGAACGATCCCCACATTCACTACAATTACAGGCTCGAGTCTCGTGTCCCCATGACCGAAGGTGAAACCCAGCTAATGCAGGATAGGTCTTAACAATCTCCTGTGTCAACTCACGTGCTAACGTATGAAATTCTGGCTTCGTCCAACAAAAGGGACGGTAAGAGACCTCGTTCCTTGATGCCCCATATAAAACCTCTGGTCCCAAAAGTTCTGGACGAGTCTGAATTAGTGCTTCTGTCGGTTCACCTGTAATATATAGGAATAGGTACGCGTCTATACCTCGATCGTTTAACGCGTTAAAGCGATTTTTAAGCGATTGTATTCTATTCAATCGTTGTACACGCGGTTCATCTTGATACGTTGAAAAGCTAGGTGAATCAACATATTTGAATGCGGTACCGAATCCGTCTTCAATTCCGGTTCCTGTCCAAACACCTTCTCCTCCGCTCATATTCACACGCTGCCTTGCAAGCCAATCCGGATCATCAATTTCTAATACGGCACGAACAGGAAAAAATGGACGCGATGTCTCATCAATGAAGGGGACGTGCAATGAGGATACAGGGGTAACTACTATATTCGGATGGACAGATGTGAGTCCAGTCAATGCAGTAATACATGCTTCTATGAACCCATAAGTACCATATATCACCCCACGTGATGTATGCGCAGCCACGATGATAACAAACTCTGTACCAAGGTCAACGGATTTTATCTGGTAACCTTCATCACCAATTTCATTTGGTAAATCGAATTCTGTTTCAGATTGAAGTGCGCGAATTGTGGGGTTAGAATTAGGGGTACCTAAGACAATTACAGATCGTGTTGTGGTAGGTTGTTGGTTGGTGTGTAGGGGTAGACGTGCCCCCGTAAATTTTTCTATAAAGGTTTGGATTTCAGATGCAGCAAACTTTTCTTGAGGGGATGTATTCGCTCCGATCTGTACAGTTGCCATCGGTTCACCCGACATCACGATAGGCACCTCTGCAGCATTTAATTGTGGTATAAACAGCAACAGACAGAAAAATGTCAACAGGATAAATATTATAACATTACAACATCGTATAACATAAGTATTAGTGTGCATGCTCATGCCCTAACCCAGGAATAAAAAACAGTGTGCATAATGTTAGAATCAATCCAATAACAAATGAAATTTTGGTAGAATTACTCATCTTGCCATCTGATGGAATACAACCTCCCCGAAGTCCATCCATCACAACATGTATGAGTGTACCTGCAGCAAACGCAGTAAGATAGTCTGTAAACTCTATAAATATCCTTTGTTGTAAACGTTCACCCAGTATAGCACCTACAATAGGTGCTATCATAAGCGGTGATAGTTGCATCAATGTATGTGAAATACCGTACCTTGTTCTTAATGCTGCTGTTAACACTGTTGCCACAGGTAATCGGTGCAACAATACTCCAAGTGCAAGTATAATACCATCTTCATGGGCTTTTGCTGCAACACTTAGATTGAAACCATCAACAATCGCATGTATTGATAAACCTATAAGGCTAATGTGTACTCCCCAATTGATACTCTTTTTAGACTCTTCTTGATTTTCAATACGTTCTTGTATCCGTTGCGTGATAAATTCAAGCAACCATATCAGTAGAAACCCACACCACACTAATAAAATAGTAAGATAGTCAATCTTGATTGGGTGCAATTCTTTCAATGCAAGATGATAAATAAGTAACAAAACAAATCCAAGCACAATTCCAGCAGTAAAACCAAAAATTATTTGGAATTCAACCTGTTTATCGTTATAATAAATAGCAATTGTTGCACCAAGCAACACTGTTACAGTTGCAACTATTAAGTAGAATATAAGCATAGTAAATAATAATATCAAATTTTTTGTTTTATTTCAAGATAAACTATGTTATACTTTATACATAACATTTTATATGTACATAGTTTTTACATATAAAATTGTTCAGATTATCAGTATTTAGCGTTAATTTGTTCCTTTATGTTCAAATTTTATTTACGCTTAAACAAAACCTAAGGAGTCTGATTTTATGAAAGTCAAACTTAATCGTAAACCTTTTCTGCTTGCTCTGTTATTTGCTTTAGCAGTAGGTTTAATCTTTTTACCAAACGTAATTGCACAAGAAGAAGGTGCAGAAGAGACTGAAGCAGAATCTACTGAAGATGATGCTGTTGAAGTTGAGAATGTTGTGGTTGTTGGAAACCGTCTAAAACCTCGTTCAGTTCTTGAATCTGCAGTACCAATTGATATTGTTTCAAATGAAGATTTTCAGAAACAGGGCGGAACCGATCTACCCAATCTTTTGAGAACACTGGTTCCATCCTATAATGTTAACACACAACCTATTAGTGATGCAGGCACAATTGTACGTCCCGCGAACCTGCGTGGGTTAGCACCTGACCATACACTCGTGCTAATTAACAACAAGAGACGGCACCGTGCTGCTGTTATTCACTGGCTCGGAAATGGATTGGCTGATGGGGCACAGGGACCCGATCTGTCTCCAATTCCATCAATTGCATTGCAGCAGGTTGAAGTGTTGCGTGATGGTGCATCCGCCCAATACGGGTCTGATGCAATTGCTGGTGTGATGAACTTCCAACTGAAAGATAATATTCAAGGTGGAAGTCTTGAATTCAAACCCGGTATCTATCAATACGGTGACGGACGACAGTTCGCTGTCGCAGGAAACATCGGTTTAGGTACGCCTGAAACATGGGCAAATCTCAGCTTAGAATATGGCGCAGCAGACCCCACTATCCGGTCAGTACAACGTCGGGACGCAACAGCATTACTCGCTGCAGGAAATATGGATGTCAGAGACCCAGCTCAAATTTGGGGACAGCCGATTGTTGATGGTGATATGAAGTTCTTTGCAAACTACGGCAGCACACTCAACGATGAACTTGAATTCTACGGATATACCAACTACGCAAGCAAACGGGTAGAAGGTGGATTCTATTACAGAAATCCAAATACACGTAGTGGTGTGTTTAGTAAAGATAGTGGAGAAACGTTACTGGTTGGAGATCTGAGAGGATTACCTGAAGGCGTTGATCCAACTGAAGACGATATTCCCATCGTTGATGATAAACCAGATGCAGAAGCATTAGAAATCGTCCTGAATGATCCCAATTTATGGACCTTCCAAGAAATGTTTCCTGGTGGTTTTACGCCCCGATTCGGTGCGAATATGGTTGATAGTGCAGTACTTCTTGGTGTTAAAGGCACTGCTCTTGAAGAGTCCTTAGGAAATCCACTTGCTTGGGATTTAAGTGCATACTTTGGAAGAAATCATGCTGATTACTTTATCTTCAATACCGTAAATGCTTCACTGGGACCGGATACACCCACTGACTTTAATCCTGGTGACTACATTCAAACCGATTATAACCTTAACTTTGATGTGACTTATCCTGTGCATGAAATGGTAGACATTGCCGCTGGATTGGAATATCGAAATGAGGGGTTTGAAATCGTAGAAGGACAAAAAGAATCCTGGGAAATCGGACCATTAGCCAAGCAAGGTTTTACGCCTGCTTCTAATGGATTCTCTGGATTTGGTCCTGATGCTGCTGACGTGTGGACCCGATATAACATCGCAGCCTATATTGAAGGTGAAATCACACCTCTCGATAACTGGCTCATAGCAGTTGCTGTTCGCGGTGAAGATTTTGAAGATTTCGGTAGTACAGTCAACTACAAAGTGGCTACCAACTACGGCATCACCGAAAACATGAAACTACGTGGTAGCTACAGTACTGGGTTCCGTGCACCAACACCGGGACAACAGAACGCATTCAACATTACCACTGAATTTGATTTTGATTTGGGAGACTTGGTGAATACATCCACTGTCCCATCAACACATGAAGCTTCGGCATTATTCGGTGGAGAAGCACTTCAGCCCGAAACTTCACAGAACTTCACTGGTGGATTAACAGTTGAAATCCTTGACGTGAATTTCACTGTTGACTTCTTCGATATTCGGATGAAAGACCGTTTGTCACTATCTCAAGAGTTCACATTAGAAGCTGATCACAAGGCTCAACTTGATGATCCAACATTAGATAAAATCCGTTTCTTTACAAACGACTTTGATTCCATTACCCAAGGAATTGACGCCGTTGTAACAATTCCAGTTCTTGATGGTAATGTATTCGTTATCTATAACTTCACACAGACTGAGGTTGTTGAAGAATCGGTAGATGAACGGACAATCGATGCTGACCGGATTCAAGAGTTAGAGAATAACTTGCCAAAACATCGAGCAAGTCTGACAGTTGCGCAACCGTTCTTGGACAACTTCGGTGTACTGGCTCGTGGCAGCTACTGGGGTGACTGGTATGATTCTGAAGATGATGCAACTTACACCGGCAAGTTTGTTGTAGACCTTGAGTTTACATATACTACCGAAAGTCGTGTAACTTTCTCCTTAGGTGGAACGAATATTCTTGACACCTATCCCGATGAAAATCCTGCGTATTCAGAAGATACGCCAGCGACTACAGATGAAGGTTATAATGCCCCTGACATCGGAAACCAATACGGACAATTCAGTCCTTTCGGGTTTGATGGGGCGTACTGGTATGCAAAAGTTGGATATAGTTTCTAAATCATTATCCTAAATTCTTGTAGGCGTGAATGTCTATTATCCAAAATAATAGACATTCACGCCTACAATACGTTAGTTAGATCAGTTGTTAATACAAACATTTCTAATGCAAAAAGGGGGAGATTTGAACAATGAAATGTACAATTAACATGACACCTATTATACTTGTTTTTCACATAGTTTTAGCATTTTCTATGGTCGTTATACCTGTCAGTGTAGCAGATAACCATGAAAGTGACAGTGAAAGCGAGATGAGCGAAGCAGAATCTGAGTCTGAAGTCGTAGAACTTGAAAAAATGGTAATTGTTGGTACGCGCGCAAAACCACGTTCCATTCTGGAATCTACCGTTCCTATAGATGTCGTTCTCAGTGATGACTTCATAAAACAGGGCGGAACAGACTTACCTGACCTATTGAGAAAGTTGGTACCATCTTATAATGTGAATGCACAGCCGATTGCTGATGCAGCGACTGTCGTACGACCTGCTAATCTCAGAGGGTTAGCACCGGATCACACACTTCTACTAGTGAATGGAAAACGTAGACACCGCGCCTCGGTAATCACATGGCTTGGTAACGGTTTATCTGACGGTTCTCAAGGGGCAGACTTGTCTCCAATCCCATCAATAGCTATCAAACAGATGGAAGTCCTTCGGGATGGTGCATCCGCACAATACGGTTCTGATGCAATTGCAGGAGTGATGAACCTGCAATTGAAGGATAGTTTCAAAGGCGGGTCGTTAGAAATCAAACCCGGTATATTTCAAGAGGGAGACGGTCTCACATACTCCATCGCTGGTAATATCGGTTTAGGAACTGAAGACTATTGGGCAAATCTCAGTTTGGAATACGGAAATATGGATCAAACTGACCGTTCCATCCAAAGAGACGATGCAACCGCTCTTGTCAATGCTGGAAATAGCCATGTTGCCAACCCAGCACAGCCATGGGGACACCCTATTATTAGTGATGATGTTAAGTTCTTTGCAAACTACGGGCTTAATATTGCTAACAATATAGAACTTTATGGCCACGGAAATTATGCACAGAAACAGGTTGAAGGTGGGTTTTATTTCCGAAACCCAAATACGCGTGGCGGTGTATTTAGTATTGATGACGGTGCAACCTTGCTTGTCGGACGTGTGGCAGGTGAAGGTGATGTGCCAGTTGTAACGATAACGGACAATGTCCCTGACCCAGAGGCATTACAAATAGTGCTTGATGATGACGATCTTTTTACATTCCAAGAACTTTTCCCTGGCGGGTTTACCCCACGGTTTGGAGCAGACACACAAGATGCTTCTTTTGTTATTGGGTTAAAAGGATCTCTTGTTGAGAAATTAGGTTGGGATTTGAGTGCTTCTTATGGACGCCATGCATCTGATTTCTTCATCAACAATACCGTCAATGCTTCGTTGGGTCCAGAGACACCCACCGAATTTGACCCTGGTGATTATATCCAAGCTGATACAAACTTCAGCCTTGATCTGACATATCCTCTTTCCGAGCAAGTGTTCTTAGCCGTTGGCGGTGAATATCGAACAGAAACATTTGAAATTGTACAGGGTCAAGAAGAATCATGGATAATTGGACCTCTGGCAAGTCAAGGTTTTAGTTCCGGATCAAACGGTTTTCCCGGCTTCAGTGACATCGCAGAAGGCAACTGGTCACGTTCCAATTTTGGCGGATACTTGGAAACTGTATTGACACCAATAGAACCATGGACTGTCAGTGCAGCTATTCGTGGAGAAAACTTTGAGGATTTTGGTAGTACGATAAACTACAAAATCGCCACAAGTTATGCTTTCAATGAAACAGTAATGGAATTCCTGTCTCTCGATCCAGAACTTGATATGAGAGTCCGTGGCAGCTACAGTACTGGGTTCCGGGCACCAACGCCAGGTCAACAAAATGCGTTCAACGTAACAACAGAATTTGGTGAGAACAATACATTGGTGAACAAGGGGTATATTCCTTCTACTCACGCCGCTGCGGAATTAGTGGGTGGGGCTGCTCTTGAACCGGAAAAGTCAAGAAACATATCTGTCGGATCTGTTCTCAGTGACGGTGTTGTTAGTGTTACTATAGATTATTTTAGTATACGCGTTGAAGACCGTTTAGCCCCATCAAGAGACTTCCAACGTGGAGACGACATTACTGAAGAACAAATAAAGCAACTTGTAGATGAAGGCATAACAAGTGCTGAAAACCTTCAAGAATTCCGTTTCTTCACCAACGAATTTGAGACCAGCACGCAAGGTATTGACTTAGTCCTTACTACACCTATCCCTAAAGGCACTGTGAGTCTGGCATATAATTACACTGCTACTAAGGTTACTGAACATAATCCTGATATTTTAGATAACCAACGTGTACGCCTATTAGAGGAAGGACTGCCAAAACATCGGGGTAACATCACAGTTACACAAAATGTTCGTGATAACTTCGGTGTATTGGGACGTGTCAATTACTATGGACCCTGGTATGAAAATGCTGTTGGTGCACAAATATTTGACGACGTGTTCTTAGTTGATCTTGAAGTAAATTATGCATTCGCAAATAACTTGGGATTCACATTAGGTGTGAATAATGTTTTCAGTGTTGAACCAGATACAGTAAAATGGGCAGACCCAAATATTGAGAACTTTACTGGATCAATCGTTGGTAGACCGTTTGGCGAATATAGTCCCTTCGGATTTGGCGGCGCGTTCTGGTACACCAAAATCGGTTACAACTTCTGATAATATTATTTGTATTAGAGAACAGGTTTTTCTGTTCTCTAATACAAAGCTGAGTAGGAGCGGTTTTCATTCTGCACCGAGTACAATAATCTGATTTTTCAAATTCAAGTTAGAATAAGAAGGAGTGTTATAAATTCTAATGTTTAGAACTATGTTTAGGCAAATTCCATTTTTTTTCTTACTTACCACTTTCTTTTTCACATTTATGTTCTTCACAGGTTGTGAACGAATAATACAAACCATCCCACAAGAAGATTTAGATTCAACAATCAAGATAGGATTAATCTATAGTCCTACGGACCCAGGTACTACACTAAATGGTGTGGAATTAGCAATATCACTTGCAAATGAAGCAGGTGGAATCAAGGGTAAATCTATTGAACTTCTTCTCAAAGAAAGTAACAGAGAACCTTCACTTAGTGTACAACATGCAAATGAACTGATTGATGCAGGAGTTTTAGTTATCTTAGGTCCTGATTACAGCGACGAGGCAGTAGAGGTCGGTAGTGTTGCACAAGAACATGGCATCCCAATGATGACAACCTATCCTACAAATCCAAAAGTAACGAGCAACGGAAATTTCTCATTTCAAGGAGCTATCCGTGACCCAGACCAAGCAAGGATAATGGCTAATTTTGCAATACAAGATTTGAACGCATTGACTGCCGCTGTCCTCACAGAAACAGGTGATTCCTATTCAGAAGAAATTTCAGAAGCATTTATTGAATACTATTCGGCACAAGATGGAAAAATTGCAACACAGCAATTCTATAATTCAGGCGAAACAGATTTTACAGAACAATTGACCGAAATTGCTGCTGTTGATCCTGCTGTAGACGTTGTCTTTTTGGCTGGTTTGGGTTCGGAATTTCCATTAGCAGTAAAACAAGCTAAATCTGAAACGTTCGGTATTACAGCAACTTTCCTCGGCGGTGATGGTTGGGATCGTCCTGACTTAGTGGAAATTGGTGGAATTGCATTGGAAGGTAGTTTCTTTGCTAACCACTTCTCACCTGATGCACAATTGAGTGAACTTGGGAATCTATTTGTTAACTTATATACCGAGAAATTTGGGATTGCACCAAACGGTCCCGCTGCCCTTGGCTTTGATTCTACGAATGTTGTTATTGAAGCAATGCGGCGAACGACTGATTTGACACCCGCAGCAATCCGTGGCCAAATTGAAGAAACTCAGAACTACAACGGAGCAATGATTATATCTCATTTTGATGAAAACCGTTATGCAGTCAAGAGTTTAGTTATTAACACCGTTAAAGATGGAAAGATACAATTTCATCAAGTAATTACACCATAGTATTTCTTAAATATTATAGAGCAAGGTTTCTGCACCTTGCACACTTTGAAGGGGGAAATTAATCGCTATGAGCAATCAAAGCAGAGACGCTGAATATACCATGGGGAGAAGTGAATCCGAAACAGACCGACTGATTGAGCAGTCCGTGCTTTACGATGATGTCACGCGACGCTTCCTATTGAGAAGCGGCATAACTAAAGGTATGAAAGTGCTTGATGTTGGTAGTGGTGCAGGAGACGTAGCACTCACGCTCGCAGAATTTGTCGGTCCAGAAGGGAAAGTCGTTGGCGTTGATCTCAATGCAGATATTCTTGAGATCGCAAAAACTCGCGCTGACGCAGCTGGTTATGAGAACATTGAACTCATTGCTGGGGACACACGAACACTTGAACTCCCATCAGACTTTGATGCTGTTGTAGGCAGACTTGTACTGATGTATATGGCGGATCCAGCAGAAGCACTCCAACATTTGACAACACATTTACGTCCAGGTGGTATTGCTGCTTTTCAAGAGGTAGACTTTTCACCTTATACTGCTGCTGTTCATTCAGATACACCTTTGATAAATGATTTAGTTGACTGGGGACGTACCGTGTTTGAACGATCAGGTGCACATGTTGAAATGGGAATGGAACTCTACAAAGCTTATGTTGACGCTGGTTTGCCAGAACCTTCACTCCATTTTGAAGCACCTATGGGTGGTCCTGAAAACTGGCCTGGATTTGCTTATCTTGAAAATAGTTTTCGGAGCATCTTACCACTAATAGAAGCTTATGAAATTGCTACTGCTGAAGAGGTAGATGTAGACACACTCGCAGCACGGATACAAGCTGAAGTCTCCGCGTCTAAACGACCTATAATGTTACCACCGCACATCACAGCACATGCAACTCTACCGTCTTAAATAGCACAGAACATGACGAATACTGATTCAGGTAACTCCCACACACTCAATAGTGATGCTACCTATACCTTAGGACGCACATCACACGAAACAACTCGTCTGATCGAACAATCAAAAATCTATGGGGAGTCAACCCGACTCCTCTTAGAACGTGCTGGAATTTGTGAGGGTATGCGTGTCCTTGAAATCGGAAGCGGTGCTGGTGATGTCGCGCTTACGCTTGCTGAACTTGTCGGATCATCTGGACAAGTTGTCGGTGTAGATGTCAATCCAGCAATCCTTAGCACAGCACGGCAACGTGCTTCTGAAACAGATATAAACAACATCCAATTCATTGCAGGGGATGCCAGAACACTTCTCTTTGAAGAGAAATTTGACGCACTAATTGGTAGGTTCGTGTTGATGTATATGTCCGATCCGGTTGTAGCATTAGCAAAACTCATTACACATTTAAAACCATGTGGAGTTGTTGCCTTTCAGGAACCAGAGTATACACTTTATCCCGGATTTTCAGATCCAGATTCACCTCTTGTGAATAAACTGTATAAGTGGATTGTGGAGGCATTTGAAAGTTCTGGGGCACATCTTGATATGGGCATCGGACTATACCGTGCTTTTGTTGAGGTGGGTTTGCCACCACCAGAGATGCATCTGCACGGTCCAATCGGAGCAGATGCAGATTGGTCAGGCTACCGATATATGGTCACTATCTTCCAAAGTCTACTTCCTCTCATTGAGAAATTTGGGATAGCAACTGCAGCTGAGGTAGATATAAACACATTAGGAGAACGCTTACGACAGGAAGTAATGGCAACAAAACGTCCATTTTTCCTACCACTGCATGTAACTGCACAGGCATGTTTACCTGCATAGATCTGACATACTGTATATTAGTCAGACAGATTAAAGAAGTAGATGTAACATCAAAACACACCATAGGCGTCAATTTAAGGACAAATCCCGTCACACATTGAAGGGAGGGTCTCCGGGGAATGCTAAAAGGCATTCATACCGTTAATTTGTTACCCGCTCGTGTTCTCGGTACTAATAACAAATCACGTCAATTTGGTATCAGTCCCGTAGGGACGAATGTTTATAGAAAAAATGCTAACCACCTCTTGAGTTCCGTAGGAACGACATATATAGAAAACATATCGTCCCTACGGGATAAAACTTATGAGGACAGACCATTATGTTACGGTTTCCTAACCACAAAATAGTGGTCTGTATAAGAAAATTGCACTGATTTTCTCTTGTAGTGAGTTTCAACCCAGATTTACACAGTCTTATAGTAAAATCCAAGAATATGTCTACACTCCCTGGTAGGTGCGGTTTCTAACCAATGCAGAATATCATACGCGTATTCTGCACGATTTTATACAGGTTCGGTTAGGAAACCGAACCTACCGTCGTGTCCTAGTAATTATGGATTTTACTATAAATCTGCGTAAGTCCCGCTTATAAAAGTAGTAGGTGCGTCCAAAACGCACCTACTACTTTTATTTACTTTATTGTTTTATGTTGATCATGAAATGCAAGAAACTAACGTACATAAGACTTCAGGTTTCCCCAAGTCGTTGTCAATTTTCCTTGTGCGTCCACAGCAAGGTGTTCAACCATTCCATTATTCATAATGGATTGTACTTCCTCTTGTGTTAACCCACGTTTCCAGATGTTGAGTTCATCCATGAGTCCATTGAACGGACGTTTGTTGTCAATGTTATATCCTACACGTGCCCCCATATCCCAATCTCCAGCGATTTTGCCGCTTGCTCGTGCTTTTTCATTCGCAACTTCTTCACCATTGATATAGAGATATGCCATTTCTTCTTCACGGCTAAATGTGCCAGCATAATGTATCCAATCGTTAGCCTGGTTTTTTCCAGCTTTGATATCAAACAGTGTTTGATTCTCCGCGCTTCGGTTTAACCAGCGGTAATTTCCATCACCGCGTGCTTCGGGATGAACAAGCCAAACACTATTTTCTGCGCGCGCATTGAAAATCGCCATATCCGCTATGCCTTCAACATTGATCCACGCAACAACACTCATTCCTTCTGTCGGAATATCGTCAGGATTGATATTAGGACCATTTAGGTCAAGAAAACCACCTGTTGCGAAATGGGCTGCTTTGCCAAACCTACCATCGTCTGATTGCTTTACATTACCATTTATTTTCCCGTTGTATTCACGTCCAGATTTCTCAAAAACGGTGTCTCCATCAAACTCTTCAAAGTCAAAATAGAGCACCAAATCCGGATCTAACACATCTGCAGACAGATCATTTATTTGAAGTATTGTAAACATACATATCAGTATCGAAACAAAGTGTTTCATTATTGTTTTTTCCTTTTATTTTCATTTTAGAATTTTTTTAACCTTTATAGTTTAACACTTGTTATTGCAAACCTGCAAACAAAAATCTCAAGAGTTTTTCCTTGAAATTAACAGTGTATTAAGATAAATTAATACGATGACTTTGGAGTAACCTATATGAAAATATCACCCATTGATTGGACAATAATTATCGGTTATATCCTGTTTGCACTTGGACTCGGCATCTATTTTTCCAAGAGAGCAGGGAAAAACATCAACGAGTTTTTTGTCTCAGGACGAAACCTCCCTTGGTGGTTAGCTGGTACCTCTATGGTAGCGACTACCTTCGCTGCTGACACTCCCCTCGCAGTCACCGAACTTGTTGTCAAAGATGGGATCGCAGGGAATTGGTTATGGTGGAACGCCGTTCTTAGCGGTATTTTAGCCACATATCTGTTTTCAAGACTATGGAGACGTTCTGACATCATTACAGATGTTGAGTTCACTGAACTACGATACTCTGGACCTTCAGCGAGTTTCTTAAGAGGTTTTCGCGCCCTATATATCGGATTGCCGATGAACTGCATTACGATGGGATGGGTCATCCTTGCAATGCAGAAAATCGTTGTGATAACTTTCGGCCTCCAGGATACTGCATATACAAAAGTCGTTGTGGTCTTAGTATGCCTTCTAATTGCTGGTGTTTATTGTGCGTTGTCAGGATTCTGGGGTGTTGTCATGACAGACATCGTGCAGTTCGGCATGGCTATGATAGGTTCTATTGCTCTTGCAATCATCGCTATAAAGAAAATCGGTGGCATAGGAGTTCTGAAAGAGAAATTGGTTGGTGTTTACGGAGTAGACAACAGTATACTAAATTTTACTCCCGACTTTAGTGCCGGCAAAATGGCAATAATTACCTTCGGAGTTTATATGGGTATCCAGTGGTGGGCATCAAACGGCGTTGACGGTAGCGGATATATCGCACAAAGGATGTTCGCCGCCAAGAATGAACGACACACACTGCTGGCAACATTGTGGTTCAATATCGCACATTACACACTCCGTCCCTGGCCCTGGATACTCGTCGCATTAGTAGCAATGGTGGTTTATCCACACATTGGTGATCCTGACCATGTGAATCAAACACTACAAGACCCCGCTGTAGGTTACCCGTTACTCATGCTTGAGTTTCTACCTGTTGGCTTGCTTGGACTCATGCTGACTGCATTTCTGGCTGCTTTCATGTCTACGATTGATACACATCTTAACTGGGGTGCGTCCTACCTTGTCAACGACTTTTACAAGCGATTTATAAAACCGGATGAAACTCCAAAGCATTATGTTGCTATATCAAGGCTTTTTGTAATTCTCATCATGCTAATTGCAGGAGTAACAAGCCTTTTCATGGATTCTATCGCTGGAGCATGGAAGTTTCTAATTGCATTGAATTCTGGTATCGGACTTGTGCAGATTCTGCGATGGTATTGGTGGAGAATCAACGCATGGTCAGAAATATCGGCAATGGTAGCAGCGTTAGTTGTCTCAATCTTTGTATTTTTACATCCCGCAACAAAAGATGAATTCGCATTCCAAATGCTCCTCATTGTCCCAATATCTACTATTGTTTGGATAGTAGTTACATTCATTACTGAACCTGTTTCAAATGAAACATTAATCTCCTTTTACAAAAAGGTTAGACCAAGTAAAACTGGATGGAATTGGGTTGCAAAAGCATTTGAAAACGAATCAAAAATAACAGACACTCAAAATATACAAACTGATACAAAGATACCCGCATTGGTGAATTGGATAGTCGGAGTGATTTTTATTTATTCATTCTTATTTAGCATTGGCAAACTGCTATTAGGATTTGCCAGTTCTGGTCTGATTTTTCTATTAATCGCAATTGTTAGTGGGGTGATCATGTTTAAAAATTTACCGACAAAAAAGGGAAGTGATATTTGAAAAGTATAGGAATTATTCCAGCACGTTATGCATCAAGCCGTTTTAAGGGAAAGGCATTAGCAGACATTTTCGGAAAACCGATGGTGCAACATGTTTACGAAAATGCCTGCAAGTCAAAAATGCTAAGCCAAGTAATTGTCGCTACAGATGACCAACGAATCTACAACGCCATGAAAAACATTGGTGGAAATGTACAAATGACAGGTGAATTTTCCACCGGATCTGACCGTGTTTCCTACGTCGCTGAAAAACTGACATGTGACATTGTAGTCAATATACAAGGTGATGAACCCTTGCTTGAACCTGAACAGATTGATTTGATGCTGCAACCTTTTGTGGACAGACCGGATGTACAAGTCTGTACTTTGAAAGAACGAATTCACACTGTAGAGGATTATCTTGATAGGAACGTCGTGAAAGTTGTTACGAATCTGAATGGCGATGCGTTGTACTTTTCAAGGGGTACAATCCCTTGCACACCAATAAACAAACAACTTAATTTTAATGAAAACATGCCCGTATATAAACATATTGGGTTATATGCATTCCGAAAGGAACAACTCCTTGCTTTCACATCTTGGGAACAAACCCCTCATGAGATTATTGAAGGATTAGAGCAGCTGCGATTTTTGGAAAACGGTATTCCTATCCATGTCGTTGAAACAGATACTTCTCTTATTGGCGTAGATGTACCAGCAGATTTGGAACGCGTAAAACAGATTTTAAAAATGAAAGGCATTGAAGGAAATGACTAAATATATCTTTGTAACAGGCGGCGTCATCTCAGGAATAGGAAAAGGAATTACAACCGCTTCTTTAGGCAGATTGCTAATTAACCGGGGTTTTAGAGTAAATGTCGTGAAAATTGACCCATATCTGAATGTTGATGCAGGTGTGATGAACCCGTTTCAACATGGTGAGGTATTTGTAACGCACGATGGGGCTGAAACCGACTTAGATGTTGGAAACTATGAGAGATTTCTGGGGGTAGACCTAAATCAACAATCAAACTTTACCACAGGGTCCGTATACCATGAAGTCATAACAAAGGAACGCCGTGGGGATTACCTCGGTCAGACTGTTCAATTAATCCCACATATTACGGATGAAATCAAACATCGCATCTTCCAGATTGGGAAAAATAGTGCCGTTGATGTTGTCATCACGGAGATCGGCGGTACCGTTGGGGATTTTGAAATGTTTCCGTTTATTGAAGCAATTCGGCAAATAGCAGTGGAAGTTAGTCGTGAAAATACTCTGTTTCTTCACGTCTCACTCATTTATACCTTTCCAAATGGAGAAAGCAAAAGCAAACCTACTCAACACAGCATCAGGAAACTTCAAGAATTGGGAATCCAACCCGACCTACTCTTATGCCGCACAAGTCACCCTATTGATGAGAGTATCCGTAGGAAGATTTCTCTGCTATGTGGTATCAGTGAGGCTTCTATTCTTGAAAGTATGGATACAAACTGCGTAGATGAAATTCCTCTTAATTTTGAGGTACAGGGTATGGGACATCTTGTCTCCAAAAAGTTGGGTCTTATGAGGCGCGCAACCTTGGACGCTGAATGGATTGCGATGGTAGAAAAACTCAAGCACCCAAAGCATTCTGCTAAAATCGCAATTGTGGGAAAATACACCACTGGTAGTGACGCCTATATAAGTGTCGTTGAGGCGATAAAACACGGTGGCGTTGCGAATGAAGCACAAGTTGAAATTGAATGGATTGAAGCAGAAATGCTAACAGAACATTCGCATATAGATGAGTTTTTTGAAGGTATTGATGGAATCTTGGTTCCCGGAGGATTTGGTTATCGCGGTATTGAAGGTATGATAAAAGCAGCAAAGTATGCACGTGAAAAACGCATCCCATATTTTGGATTGTGTCTCGGCATGCAATGCCTCGTAATAGAATTTGCTCGCAACGTCGCGAACATGCAAAATGCTAATAGCACAGAAGTAGATGAAAAAACACCTTATCCAGTCATAGATTTAATGTTTGAACAACGTTCAATCGCCGACAAAGGCGCAACAATGCGACTTGGACATTACCCTTGCGTTCTCAAAGAAAACACTAAGAGTTATGATGCCTATCAGCAACCAATTATCTTAGAACGGCATAGACATCGCTATGAATTGAATAACGATTTCCGTACGCAATTAGAGGATGCAGGCCTCTGTTTCAGTGGTGTGTCACCTGATGAAAGTCTTGTGGAAATTGCCGAAGTTTCCAATCATCCGTGGATGGTTGGTTCACAATTTCATCCTGAATTCCAATCCAAACCACTGGTACCACACCCATTATTCAAAAACTTTATTGCAGCAGTATTAGCATACCAAAGAGAACATAGTGATATAGGAGATGAGGAATGAGCAGCACGGCAACGCTCCACACTGGCGCGTGGTATGGAGATGAAGAACTAATACTAAAGTTTCCAACTGACTGGGAAGTGGAAATGTTGAACCAAACGGATGCACCTGCACTCTCAGACACACAAATTGAGCAAGCTTTTGCAGAACCGATCGGCACAAAACGCATCGTTGAAATTGCAAGAGGCAAAAAAAGCTCAACCATCATCGTTGATGACTTGAGTCGTCCTACTCCCGCGTATCAAGTCGTTCCGTTTCTATTACGAGAACTTACCGATGCAGGTATACCGAAATCAGAAATCCGATTTGTCATAGGTGTTGGTGGACACCGACCTATCACCGAGGAGGAAATGGCAAAGAAACTTGGTGCTGATGTCGTAGCAGAATTTGAGGTCACCAATCATGATTTCTTAAGCGATGACCTACGCGCATTGGGACATCTGGACAACGGCACACCTATATATATCAATCGAACAGTCACAGATGCAGACGTCAAAATCTGTCTCGGCGGAATCTATCCACACAGTTCTGTCGGTTTTAGTGGAGGAGCAAAACTTATCGTCCCCGGTACCGCAGGTTTTACCACCATGTATTATTTTCACACATTTCCACAAGGACGCGGACCAGCAGTGATTGAAGGAGAAAGCGAAGAGCCTGATCGTCGCGATACCATTGAAATGGCAGCAGGTGTACTTGGATTAGATGCTATCGTGAATGTCGTACTAAATAGTCGACGCGAAATTTGTGGGTTGTTCGTAGGGGATTTTATCAAAGCACACCGCAAAGGCGCACAATTTGCCTTGGACACCTATAGAACGGAAATATCGGAAACAACCCGAACACAAAGCGATCTTGTTGTGATAAACTGCTATCCACTTGACGCAGATGCAATTCAACTTGATAAGGCACTTGCAGCTTTTTCCTACTTCGAAAATGCTTATACGATTGCACTCTATCCTGCAACTGATGGGTCATGTTTTCACGGACTATTTGACCGACTTGATTATAAACGCTATGTACAACAGAAAATTGATAGGATACCTACAGTTCCATCACCCGCACCAAAACTTGGAAGACCCACACAACTTCATGTCTGGTCTGAACATTTTGATAGAGATGATTTCTACAAAGAGTATCCATCTTCTCTGCTATTCCGTGATATTGATCAGCTGATTCAACTGATGTCTGAGAAACTCCCCGCACGCGCGAAAGTCGCAGTTTTACCCACAGCAGGAATTCAGGTGCTAATACCGAAATAAGAGTGTGAAAATATTTTGCATAAACAGTGATATTTACAATATTTTAGACAAAAGTAAAACTTTTCACAAATCAAAACCCCGCGGTAGGAACGACCTCCCAGTCACGATTTTCTTACAAAAATGAGTAAAATAGCTAAACTAATAAACTCTGCCTAATGCTCAGGGTTATTCAGTTTTTCTAATATACGGATATTTCAATATGAAACCCAGTGGTAGGAGCGACCTCCCGGTCGCGATTTTCTCGGGAAACGTGTAAATTGGATAGAACTAAATAATTCTGACACATGCTACAAATCTATTGACATGTCAACCGATTTAAGTTATCCTATTCATATATTCAAGCAATAGGTGAGAAAAAAATAGAAACGAATAAAGCAGAATTAGAAGAAATACGCATTCTATTCAATACGAAGATTGGACATTTTGCAGATTAAAGTGCAAGATGGTTATTCAAAAAAACAGAGAACTTACACGGATTAGAACTGATCCTTACCAGTGAACTTGCTGAAAGACTTGACTTTACACAAACAAAGGTCGAAAACAGGAGTATTGTTGACGACACATTGCGAGATTTAGTCTCTGATATGGTGTTTACAGTACCATTTCGGGACGACACCTTTAGAGACAACCTCACCATCTATATCCTCTTAGAGCATCAGTCTACCGTTGACCACCTGATGGGTATAGGATGTTGTCCTATATGTGCCAAATATGGCATGGACAACTGCAGGAACAAAAAAGTGCGAAAATGCCTATAAATCAGTGGCGTTTATGCCCCATTCTTCCCATCGTCTTTTATACGGGGAAACAACAATGGCAACTACCCATTTTTCTGTTCGAATCTGGTTTTTTTTATACGTCCTGAAGAGGAACAAGCCCACTTATGACAACTCTTACAAACCCACACCCATGATAAGGAGGTAGAAAAGATCACTATGACAGGTGCAGAAACTCTTATACAACAAGGTGAAAAACACGGACAAATACAAGCAGCACGGGAGGTTCTCTTGAAATTTATTGACCTCCGTTTTGGTGATATGCCCGATACGGTTATCCGTGAAATATCAAGGATACACAGTCGTTCTCGTTTGAACACCCTTTTAGAACAGGCTGCAACCGCACAAACACTTGATGATATCAAATGGCAGTAGAAAATAATAGGATGACTGAGGTATTTTCTTATCCGCAGAGCATGGAAGCTAAGAAACCTCCATGCTTTAGTTGGAGGAGTATATCACAGGTTCATCCTATTAGTACGTTATTTAATGGAGACAAACGATGAACAATAGTGCAACAGTCCACTCCCGTGCATGGTACGGAGATGAAGTACTGACACTCAATTTTCCCACGGATTGGGAAGTGGAAATGCTGGAACAAAAAGATGCACCAGTACTTTCTGACGCACAAATTGAACAGTCTTTTGCAGAACCTATTGGCACAGAACGAATCGCTCATATCGCAACAGGCAAAAAGAGTGCTGCCATCATCGTTGATGACCTAAGCCGTCCAACTCCAGCAGCAAGAGTAATACCATATATATTACAGGAACTTACAGCAGCGGGTGTGCCAAAATCAGAAATCCGTTTTGTCGTCGGTGGTGGATCACATCGTCCTCTAACACAAGAAGAAATCGCGAAGAAAGTGGGTACTGATATAGCAGCAGAATATCAGGTAACAAACCACAACTTTATGAGCGGCAACCTTTGTGGGTATGGAAGTCTTGACAACGGTATGCCTATCTACATAGATAGAGTTGTTGCAGATGCGGAGTTTAAAATCTGTTTGGGTGGAATATATCCCCACGGTGCTGTTGGTTTTGGTGGGGGTGCAAAACTGATTGTTCCCGGTGTATCAGGTTTTGCAACGATGTTCTATTTCCACACATTTTCTGCCAGTCGTGGACATGCAGTCATTGAAAAAATGGATAATACTCCGGACCATCGCGATTATGCTGAACAGGTT
Organism: Candidatus Poribacteria bacterium; assembly: GCA_963663765.2. GTDB lineage: Bacteria > Poribacteria > WGA-4E > WGA-4E > WGA-3G > MSPOR6. The sequence continues at coordinate 514,524 of CAXXUA010000013.1, forward strand.
GCTGCTGTCATCGGTCTTGATGTCATAGCAAATGTTGTGCTTAATTCTCGTCGTGAGATATGTGGACTATTCATCGGTGACTATGTTCAGGCACACCAAGTAGGAGCACATTTTGCTTTGGAGACTTACGGGACACAGATACCGATGCAGTCCAGGAAAGAAACCGATCTGGTTGTGTTAAACTGCTATCCACTTGATAGTGATCCCATCCAAACAGGAAAAGCATTATGGGCAACACAGTATTTTGAAAAAGCATACAAAATGGCACTCAATCCAGCAAGTGATGGAATTTGTTATCACGGATTGTTTGATGAAATTGACTACAACCGCTATCTTGAACAAAGAGCAGAAAGATCACAACCTGAACTCTCGGAACCCAAAATCGGAAACCGAGACCAACTCCATGTCTGGTCTGTACATTTTAGAGTGGACGATTTTTACAAAAAACACGCAAACGGTATCCTATTCCGAAACCTTGAACAACTGATACAACTTTTTGCCGAAATACTACCAGCCAACGCAAAAATCGCTGTCCTACCTTCAGCAGGAATTCAGGTCATAGCAGAGGAATAAGTTTGAAGCCAATGTTTTCTTCCTTTAGAAATTACCTACTACGCATAAATGCCTTTCTTGGAAAAATTGAAATAGGTTTGTTATGTCTAATAGTCGCAATGATGGTTGGACTTGCGGTGCTTGAAATCATCTTACGCTACTTCAATAAAAGTCTGTCATGGAAACAAGATATGCTGGAGGACTTAACGCTCTGGATGTGTTTTTTTGGCGCAGCACTTGCTTCTTCTGAAAAAAGGCATATCAGTATTGATATTCTGAGAAGAATATTACCTGAAAATGCCACGCGATATATATCATATCTCATTGATGGGATAAGTTTGATTGTTGTGAGTATCTTAATCTATTACGGGCTTGAATTTCTGAAAATTGAACAACAAGGAAGTGAAACTTTGATTAGTTCTATCCCGCGTTGGTGGGCAAAGACAGTTATTCCAATAGGCTTCGTCCTCATTGGGATTCACCTATTGATGCAACTGATAATTAATCTAATCACACCTGCCCACACTGAGAATGATGTTGAAGGAGAAGCAGACTGATGGGTTTAATCATTGGAATCAGTTTGGCTACATTTGCTATTTTGGGTGGGGCCCTCTTTGTGTTACTTGGTGGCGCAACAATTATCGGATACATCTTTGCTGGTGATCAGCTTATTGGAATTATAATTGATTTCCACCAATTTATCAAAAATCCTACAATTCTAATTATTCCACTGTTCACATTTGCTGGCTATGTAATAGCAGAAGGAAAAGCCCCCCAACGATTAGTCGCATTCGCGCGTGCAAGTGTCGGTTGGTTACCGGGCGGAATTGCTATCATTGTGCTTGTGACTTGTGCGTTCTTTACAACTTTTACGGGGGCATCAGGCGTAACAATCATCGCCCTCGGTGGGTTGGTCTATCCAATCCTACGGCAGAACTATAATGAAAGATTTTCTCTGGGATTGATTACTGCTTCAGGCAGTATCGGTCTCCTTTTCCCTCCAAGTATTCCACTTATACTCTACGCAATTATTGCAAATGTGCCAATCGGTACGATGTTTTTCGCTGGTATTATACCCGGTATCATAATTCTCTTTGTCCTAAGTGCTTATTGTTGCGGATGGAGCGTGTTCAAAAAGACTGAAAGGACAAAGTTCAGTTGGTCAACTTTCGTAAAAACCTTCTGGGAAGCAAAATGGGAAATTCTGCTACCGATTCTTGTGTTAGGAGGACTCTTTAGTGGAATTAATCTTGATGAAGTCGCTGCATTGACTGTCATATATGTCTGTATCGTAGAAATATGTATTCATCGATCAATCTCTGTGAAAACTTTACCACGTCTTGTAAAAGATAGCATGATCCTGGTAGGGGCAATCCTAATCATACTCGGTATTGCTACAGCACTAACAGGATATCTAATCAACATTGGCGTGCCTGATCTTGTCCTTGAATGGATTCAATCATTCACTAAGAACAAAATCATTACACTTATCGGACTTAATATCTTCTTACTGATAATTGGATGCTTGATGGACATCTTTTCAGCTATCGTCATCATTGTTCCGTTGCTGATTCCGATTGCAGATGGGTTCGGAATAGACAAGATACACCTCGGCATTATTGTCTTGACAAACCTTGAAATTGGCTATCTGACACCCCCTATTGGCTTGAATCTGTTTATCTCAAGTATGAAATTTGATAAGTCCATTATCTTATTGTATAGATCTGTTCTTCTCTTTATCGGACTGTTGTTGATTGCATTGATACTGGTAACTTATATCCCAGACTTGAGTCTTTGGCTGCCACGTGTACTCGGTAAAATAACAACTCCGTTGATGTAATCCATCAATAGTGTCAAATTAAGAAGTGTTGTCGGTAGGGTTGAGGGTCAGCGAAACCATAAATCAGCAGCATGATTGCTTTATAGCATTCCCCGGCTGACTTGGTTGGGTGTGGAATCTCGGATGACACCGATTTCACAGATTTCGCGGTGAAGAGTTCAGCAGTAGATCGTATTTCATAGGAAAAACTTAATCTAAGGCATACGTCTGATGTAGATGCCCACTTCGCATAATCCGCGATACTGACAACATCTTGTCTAAAACTTTACACACCCACAGAAACACAGAAACTTTACAATTTACATCAACTAACAAATGTGCTATAATAGAATCAGTTTCAACACAAGAGAGGAGACATATTTATTATGAAACAGAATCGTTGGTCAAATAGGATTAGTCTAAGAGTTTTGTTGTGTATAATTTCTATTCTTACAATCGGATCTATATTCGAAGGTTGCCAGGATGCTAAAATAGATGGTAAATTTAAGGTTGCTATGCTTCTCCCTGCTGATCATACCGACGGTGGATGGAATGCTTTAGCTTACCAAGGACTTATGTTAATTGAAAAGGAGTTGGGGGCTACAGTCAAATACGTTGTAAGTCGAACCCATACCGATCAAGAAGAACACTTCCGTTTTTATGCAGATAAGGGTTTTGACCTAATTATCGGACACGGTTTTGAATTTCAGGAACCAGCAAAAGCAGTTGCACGGGATTTCCCTGATACCATATTCATTACTTCTTCAGGTGGCACTAGAGAAAAGAACATTTCTCCTATGAACCTACGCGTTGAACAACCTGCCTACCTATGTGGAATCATCGCTGGGATGATGACCAAAGAGAACAAAATCGGTGCTATCGGTGGAGAAGAAATCCCATCGGTTAATAGTACATTCAAAGCATTTAAAGCAGGTGCAGAAGATGTCAATCCAGATGTAGAGTTACGTGTAGGATGGGTAGGGAACTGGATTAACGCTGGTAGAGGCAAGGAAATCGCACTCGCACAGATTAGCGAAGGTGTGGATTTTCTTTTTCCAAATGCAGATGCTGCCGGACTAGGTGCTTATGAAGCAGCGGAAGTCGCACAAAAAGATGGTAAGACGGTATATACCTTTGGTGCCAATCTTGACAAAAGTAAAATTTCACCAACAACAGTCCTTGCAAACGCTGTCGTTACACCAAAAGTATTTGTCCAGATTGCTAAAATAGTTAAGGATGGTAAGTTTAAACCGAAAATCTATACCTTTAATATGTTAACCGACAATGCCATCTCATTCAACTATAATCAAGAAATGAAGGACAAAATACCACAAGAAGTAATAGATGCTGTTGAGGAAGCGAAAGCAAAGATCCTTTCTGGCGAGTTTGAGGTGCCTCAAACTGATTTTACTGCTGAAGAGCAAGAATAACTGTATAGGGCACCAACAGGACACTTGTATATCCTTCTAAGATGGAATCCTGAACTATGACGCAGAAAATGTATATTGATGGAGTTGAGGTCGCTTTTACTGAGGGTGAAACGATCCTTGAAGTAGCACAACGACACCAAAAAGAGATTCCAACACTTTGCTATGACCCGCGGTTGGAACCGTTTGGCGGCTGCCGTCTATGCATCGTTGCATTAGAAGGCGCCAGAAATCCTGTGGCAGCATGCACAACAAAAGCCACTTCTGGAATGGTTGTCAGCACAACAAATGATACGATCGAAACACTACGTAAGACACTACTTGAAATGGTAATCGGTGAGAACCGTGAAGTAGATGTCCACTCATTACGCGGTTATGCATCAAATGAACTCGCAAACCTTAGAGACATATACGAGATAAAAGAACCAGAAATATCTGGGACAACATCAGGGACGAATAAAACTGATGATAACCCATTCATCTTAAGAGATTACGAGTTATGTATTTCCTGTTATAGGTGTGTCCGTGTTTGTGCTGAACAGGAAGGTGACCACGCCATCAATGTCATGAACCGTGGTTTTCACACGCAAATTACGACTGAATTTGATGGGTTACTCAAAGACTCTGCCTGCACGTTTTGCGGTCAATGTATTCAAACATGTCCAACCGGCGCACTGGCTGATAAGAAGGCACTACGTGCCGTTGAAGCAGACGCTGATTCCGTACTAAACAAGACAAGAACCATTTGTCCCTATTGTGGTGTAGGTTGCTCTGTTGACATACTAACTACTGAAGATAAAATAGTAGGTATTCATCCCGCAATGGACGGACCTGCCAATCAAGGTGCGTTGTGTGTAAAAGGCCAGTTTGCCTATGATTTTGTGCAACATCCTGACCGATTGAAAACACCCCTTATGCGGGATAAAGATGGTAAATTCCAGGAAACAACATGGGATAAGGCACTTGATAAAGCTGCTGAAGGTTTCAAAAAAGTTCACGAGAAACATGGAAGACATAGTATTTACGGTATCGCATCTGGACGTGCACCAAGCGAAGCAGCGTATCTGATGCAGAAATTCATTCGTGCTGGATTCGGGACGAATTATATTGACAATTGCAGCCGTGCCTGACACGCACCTACCGTTGCCGGTCTGGCAGCGACGATCGGACGTGGGGCAATGTCTAATCCAATTGTTGACATGCAGAAACCCGATGTCATCTTCTGTATCGGCACGAATATGACCGAATGTCATCCCGTTGCAGCAACTGGTTTGAAAAAGGCTATAACAAACGGAGCGAAACTCATCGTAGCTGACCCCAGACGAATCGGGTTAGCAGAATTATCACACCTCTATATGCCACTGCGTGTAGGGTCAGACACTGCACTACTTCTCGGCATGGCGCATGTTATCGCCCGTGAAGGTCTGATTGATGAGGATTTCATAGAAGAACGCACCACAGGTTTTGATGACTTCTTTGAACACATTAGCCAGTGGACACCTGAATGGGCAGAAACAATTACGGGAGTACCTGCCAAGGATATTGAAACAGCAGCAATGTGGTATGGGGCATCAAGTAAAGCCGCTATCTACTACACACTCGGAATCACAGAACATATTTGCGGTGTGGAAAACGTCCAAAGTCTTTGTAACCTTGCACTGATGACAGGTAATATTGGACGCGAAGGAACTGGCATCAACCCGATGCGCGGTCAAAACAACATTCAGGGGGCAGGTGACAGCGGGGCGTTACCAAACAATTATCCCGGTTTTCAGTCCGTTACCGACCCTAAACATCAAGAGAAATTCAAAGCAGCTTATGGTAAAGAAATTGATCTTGAAAAAGGTATCACAAAAGTCACTGCTTTAGAACTATGCGGTGATAGCATCCACGCTATGCTAATTGATGGGGAAAACACATTACTCTCCGACCCTGACCGAAAACATTGTGAACATGCACTCCGTTCTTTAGACCATCTTGTCGTCATTGACATCTTCCTGACTGAAACAGCCGAACTTGCGGATGTTGTTTTGCCAGCAACTGCATGGGGTGAAACAGATGGTATCTGCACAAATACCGAACGACGTGTGCAAAGAATGCGGGCTGCTGTGTCTCCCACTGGTGATGCAAAACCTGATTGGTGGATAATCTGTGAAATCGCTAAACGACTTGGAATTAATGGTTTTGATTATGACACGCCGAAACCAATCTTCAATGAACTGTGTCGTCTATCCCCGATATATGCTGGATTAGATTGGGATCGCATTGAAAACGGTGTTACGGATACCATAAATAATCAGTGGCCTGTCCCAGACAAGGAACACCCCGGAACACCTCGGCTTCACGAAAAGGAATTTGTCAACGGTAAAGGCATTTTTTCTAATGTTAACTACCGTGATCCCGCAGAGACAATCAGCGGCGATTTCCCCGTATGGTTGACAACAGGAAGACGATTACAATCTTATCATACACGCACACAAACCGGTAGAGCACACGGGATTGATTATCTATTACCAGAGGAATCGCTTGAAGTGAATCCTGCTGATATTGAAAAATGGCAATTAGTTGATGGTGAATGGTGTAAAATGAGTAGCGCGCGCGGGAGCATCAATATCAAAGTTAAAGCCACAAACCGTTCACCGCGTGGCACAGTCTTTGCAAGTTTCAGTTTCGCGGAAGTACCAGTCAATCAATTAACAGGTTCAGGTTACGATCCCATCACACACACCGCAGAATTGAAAGTGTGTCCAGTAAAATTAGAACCTTTGTAAGGAGTGTATTATGAAATGGAAATCAAGTTGGATTGAAGAAAATGAAAATGTTGAAAAACTAACTAAGCAGTTGCAGTCCGAAGGTTTTGACGCATACCAATGGACAGGACGTCCTGGCGGTGCTTACCTTGATTATATCCACAGCCAAGATGAGGTTGTTTGCGTGTTATCTGGCACGGCAGATGTGAAAGTGGCTGATGAAACCGACACCCTCAAACGAGGTGACCGTGTTGATGTTCCTGCAAACACATATCACTCGCTTACTGTAACAAGTAAGGAATCTCTTGTCGTGTTGACTGGTATGCGCAAATCTTGAAAGTAATATATTCGTAAGTATATGTTGCCAGATCTATTTTACTTGATATTGTATTGAAAGTAAATGTATACTTATTGGTGGATTACTTGAAATATGGAAGGTGCATTATGGCTTATAGGAACAAATTTTATCTCAGCTTTGATAGCAACAATGACGTTCATTATTATTGGCTGATGCGTGCGTGGTTGCAGGATGATGGAACGAAATTTGATTTTTGCGACGCTCATGATATAAACATGTCGGATAACACTAATTTAGAATTGCCTATCAGACAAGTTCTAAAAAATCAACTTCTGCAATCTAAAGCCTTCGTTATTTTGATTGGGGAAAGGACACGGTATCTACAGTTTGTACGTTGGGAGATTGAAGAAACTTTAGAATTACATTTACCGATAATTTGTGTTAACTTGAACGGTTTCAGACATCGGGACCCTATAAGATGTCCATCCATTATCAGTGAAAAACTTTCGGTTCATATTAATTTTGATGCTGTTGTTTTACAGCATGCATTAGAAACCTGGCCAGCACGGCACACTTCTCTCAAACAAGAAGGAAATTCAAGCCCATACTATTATACACAGAATGACTATGTTAAGTTAGGTTTGGGTACAACTGATAAGGAAATGCAAAACCAAAGGTGTGCTAATAAGGAGAAGGGATTTTTGAAAAAAGTTCCACGATGGGGATCGCGCCTACGATTGCAGAATACCGAGAAACTTTAACTTTATGAGATTGCCCATCTACCTTTCAAAACGACATTTAAAGAATTGCCGTAAGTATATAATAACGGTAATAACAACTGCTTGTTATGTGTATAGCGGGTGTTGGTTATCAATTGAGATTTTGTCTCATTTCCGTCCTACATTTGAGCAATGGTCTCGTGGCAACCATCAAATGTTTGTGATCATTGTTTTGATAGGTTTAGTAATTGGCGTTTTTCACTTTCTTCAAAAATGTGTTAAAACGCTTGCAGTAAGTCACAAATTAGAAGGACAAGATATTTCAATAGAAATCCGAGTCGGCAGTATTTTTAATGTTGATGGATCTTTCGTCATTAGTACAAATACAACGTTTGATACAGATATGTCGGAGGGTCCGATTACACCACGAAGTTTGCAAGGACAATTCACAAATAAATACTATAGCAATTCAGCTCACCTTGAACAAGATTTAACAAACGCCCTGAATAATGAAGAAAATGTTGTGTATAATAACGAGCAAACTGAAAAAACACAATATGAAGTCGGCACAGTGGTCAAAATATCTGTAGAAGAACAGATTGCCTATTTCGTTGCGATTGACGAAGTGAAAGAACTTTCAGGCATTGAAAGTTCACTTGATAATGTAAGAAAAGGTTTAGGAAGTCTTTGGTATTATGTTGGTAAACAAGGTGTATTAGATGCACTTGTAATACCTGTGTTAGGGACCGGGCATTCTGGAATTCCAGTGTCAAGGGAACAAATGATATTGGAAATAATTACATCGTTTATTGCGGGTTGTACTGAGAAAAAATTCTGTGAAGAACTGACAATAGTAATTTCAGAGGATGATTACCGAAAACATGATATTGCTTTAGAAGATTTAGGTTCTTATCTTAAACTTTACTGCCGCGAAGTACATTTGAAAACGTACGACATTGTTTCCCCAGTAGATAATCCTATTTATTGATGAGGGGTGTGCTCAAGTAATTCAATGTCAAAGGTGTGTCTAAAGGTAGTAGGCATGTGACTGACAAGTGCTGAAATAGATTTAGATAGGCACAATAAATTGTGCACCTATAAAATCATTTCAGAATCAATAAGATACTCGAAATACGTAATTGTTTGTATTACAGCTTAGTATAATTATGCACACCTCTTAAATGAAAGTAACAGAAAGGAATATTTATGAATATTACTGTTGAAACTGGTGATTTTCGCCAAACAGAAACTGACGCAATACTCATCCCAATACTTGAAGATGACATGCACAATGAATTACTCTTGATAGCAGATGCTGCTTTAGAAGGACGCATCCAAGCATTTCTAAATCTGGGCGACTTCAAAGGAAAACCCAAGACATCAAGTGTGCTTTATACAAACGGTGCTATCAAGTCACCACGTATTATTCTGATAGGTTTGGGAAATTACGCAGAAATCACCGCAGAAAAGGTGCGTCAAGTCGCAGGATATACCGCACGTCAAGCGCGTGATATGGGACTAAAATCACTCACAATGCCACTCCCACCAGAAACACAAGACGATTGGACACAAGCAGCTGTTGAGGCAGCTCTCCTATCACTCTATGAGTTTAAAGAACACAAAACGCAATGTGACGACAAGGATGCTGAAGACAAATCGCTTGACTCATTGACATTTCTTGTTGGTAGCGATACAGAAAAGTCGTTAATAGAACCCATCGTAGAACGTGGACGAACCATTGCAAACGGCACTATGCTTGCTCGCGATCTCAGCAATCAACCCGGGAACCATCTGACACCGACACAACTGGCTAAGAAAGCACAAGAGGTGGCTGAGGCAACGGGACTCAACTGCACAGTTTTTGACAAAGCAACCCTTGAGGAGAAAGGATTTCGCACACTGTTGGCTGTCGCACAAGGTAGCGCAGAAGAACCCCGGTTTATCATTTTGGAATACACACCTGAAGGTGAAGAACGTGATACCGTTGCCCTTGTAGGAAAAGGCATTACCTTTGATACGGGTGGAATTTCACTAAAGTCAGGTAAGGGTATGGACGAAATGAAGCACGATATGTCCGGTGCTGCAGCAGTTCTTGGTGCAATGCAAGTTATTGGACATATAAAACCGAACGTACGGGTTATCGGTGTGATAGCAACGACCGAGAACATGCCCGGATCAACTGCGATAAAGCCTGGAGATGTTGTCACCTCCTACAGTGGCAAGACCATTGAGATTATGAATACCGATGCTGAAGGTCGGTTGATTTTGGCAGACGCGCTTGCATGGACTGCACAGTATGAACCCAACGGTGTCATAGACTTAGCCACACTCACTGGTGCTGTCATCGCGTGTCTTGGTCACATCGCAGCGGGGGCAATGGGAACAGATGACGCACTCATGGAAAAGGTGAAGAATGCTGCCGAAAAAACACACGAACGCGTATGGGAATTACCACTTTGGGAAGACTACGATGAAGGCGTTAAAAGTAAGGTTGCCGATGTGCAGAACATTGGTGATGGCACTGCTGGCACACTTGCAGGTGGCGCATTTCTGAAGAAATTTGCTGAAGGATACCCCTGGGTACACTTGGATATTGCAGGCACTGCATGGGGTGTGAAGGGTTCAACATATATCCCTGAAACTGCTTCCGGATACGGAGTGCGGTTGTTAGTACAAATGATTGAAGACTGGTAGAATATTTACTTATGCAAGTATTATTCTTGAAACTCAATAGAAGACATTGATGCAACTAAAAGAAAATAAAATTAAATATCTACAAACAGATATTTTCGCTTCAACTCAAAAAGATCTGTTTTTGTATTCACTCAGAAGCCAAGGTAAGTATAAATACGCGCGTTACAGAGGACTCCCACTGCGGTATGCTGGTGGGAAAAGTCTTGGGGTAGGGTATATTTTAGAGCAAATCCCCAATAGATTGGAAAAACTTGTATCACCATTTATGGGGGGTGGTGCTGTTGAAATTGCATGTGCAAAAGAACTCAATATACCAGTTTGTGCTTATGACATCTTTGACATCCTCACCAACTATTGGCAAATTCAACTTTCTTCTGGCTGTGATTTAGCAGAGGAACTTGCACAATGGCAACCTACAAAAGAACAGTATACTGAGATAAAGAGTCACCTTAAAGCACATTGGACAGGTGAAAAACTCATCACCGATCCATTAGTATTAGCCTCACATTATTGGTTTAATCACAATCTCTCTTACGGACCAGGTTTTCTCGGATGGATGTCAAAGATATATGAATCAGTTGAAAAATATGAACGGTCGCAGCTGATAGTGAGGAATTTCAGGTGTCCGAATTTGTCTGTCAAGACTGGACGATTTGAGGAAACGCTCCCATTACATACAGATGATTTTCTGTATTGCGACCCACCCTATTATCTTGATGAAGGGGAAATGTTTCGTGGTATCTATCCGCAGCGAAACTTCCCTGTCCACCACAAGGGCTTTAACCATGTGTTGTTGCGTGATTTACTCCATAGTCACAATTCAGGATTCGTCCTTTCATATAACGATTGCAATACAATCCGTAAATGGTATTCTGACTACAGAATCCTTGAAGTCGCATGGCAATACACTTTGGGACAAGGGGAAACACGGATTGGAAAAAATCGCAGCGAAAATGGCACAAACCATGTTAAGCGATCCCATGAACTATTGATTGTAAAGGATTATTAAGTCTTAGCCTTCTGAACGGAGTTGAATGAGTTTATTGACGGCGTGGATATACGCCTTAGCACTTGCTTCAATAATATCTGTGCTTGCACCATGACCTGTAATGATGTGTCCGTTGTCTTGTACCTTCAGCGAGACTTCACCAATCGCATCTTCACCCTCTGTTACAGACCGAATCTGATAATCAATTAGATTGAGTTTGATTTTGACAATTTGATTAATTGCTTTGAAGGCTGCATCAACAGGACCATCACCAGTAGATGCGTTTTCAACGATTCCCTCTTCCGTGCGAATACCGATAGTGGTTGTTGGTGAAATCTTCGTCCCACTAACAACTTGGATGTAATCCAATTCAAAAACTGAAGGTATCACTCGAATCTCGTCACTCATAATTGCTTCAAGATCGGCATCATGTATCTCTTTTTTCTTATCCGCTAAACTTAGGAATCTTTCGTATACCTTCTCTAACTGCTCTTGATCCAGTTCATAGCCGAGTTCATTAAGTTTGTGTCTCAGGGCATTTCTACCGGAACGAGGGCTGAGTATGAGTTGACTCTCTTTCCAACCAATCTCTTGCGGGTCAATGATTTCAAATGTGACACGCGACTTGATGATCCCATCCTGATGTATCCCAGAACTGTGTGCAAATGCATTTTCCCCAACGATAGCCTTATTCGGTTGCACAATAATCCCCATAGTCCGGCTGACTCGTCGACTAATTGGCACAATTTCTTTTGCATTAATTTCGGTATAATAACCCTTATAGTAATCTCGACGGGTTCGTATCGCCATCACCACCTCTTCTAAGGAGGTGTTCCCAGCACGTTCACCAAGACCGTTGATAGTGCACTCTACTTGCCTTGCCCCGTTCTCAATTGCGATAAGACTATTTGCAACAGCTAATCCCAAATCGTTATGGCAGTGAACACTAATGACTGCATCATCTATATTTGAAACGTTTTCCTTAATTCCTGCAATGAGTCCGCCAAATTCGGAGGGTACCGTCCAACCAACAGTTTCAGGGATATTTACGACAGTTGCACCCTCAGCGATAGTTGCTTCAACCACTTTATAGAGATACGATAATTCAGTGCGACCCGCATCCATCGGTGAAAACTCAACTGTCGCATCAGGATGATCTTTGCATAAACTTTTTGCATAAGCGACAGCATCCACTGCCATTTCCAAAGTTCTTTCTGGAGTTGTTCGCGTAATGCGTTCCATGTGAATGTTTGATGTACCAACAAAGGTATGGATTCGGGCACGTTGTGCGTCCTGAATGGCTTTCCAAGCAGCCGTAATGTCTTTTTCGACGACGCGTGAAAGCGCACAAATTTCTGGTCCCTTGACTTCATGCGCAATGCGTTGCACAGCATCAAAATCACCCGGAGACGAAATTGGAAATCCTGCTTCTATTACATCTACATTTAATCTTGCAAGGTGCTTGGCAATTTCAAACTTTTCTTCAATACCCAATGCAGCACCGGGTGTTTGTTCAGCGTCGCGGAGTGTTGTATCAAAAATGTAGACCTTTTCTTGGTTAGATGCGAAATCTTCCACGGTTGTGTCCTCCAAAGATTAACACGTACATTGGCAATATAATATCTAAATCATGAAAAACAATAAAAATAGTCTTTCTATTATATCTCTCGTCCAACTGCAATAGCGATCGGTTTTAGTTCCTGCATGAGTTTTTGGAATTGATCTGGGAACAGAGATTGTGCTCCGTCACCCGTCATAGAATTATCCGGGTCGTGATGCACTTCTAATAAGAGTCCATCTGCGCCGGCAGCGACCGACGCTTTTGTCATATCACTCACGAGACCACGGATACCAGTACCGTGACTGGGATCAACGACAATCGGAAGATGACTTAATTGATGAATTACTGGCACTGCGTTAAGGTCAAGTGTATTACGTGTATGTGTTTCAAAGGTGCGGATTCCACGTTCACAGAGAATAACATCTGAATTCCCTTCAGAGAGTATATATTCTGCTGCAAGTAGCCACTCTTCAAATGTGGCAGACATGCCTCTCTTCAAGATGACTGGTTTCTTTGCGCGTCCCACTTCTCGCAACAGATAGAAATTGGTCATATTTCGTGTACCAAGTTGAAAAATATCGGTGTGTTCTCCGACCAGATCCACTTCATTCGGTGTCATTACTTCAGTGACGATGCCTAAGCCAGTTTCCTGTTTGGCGGTTACTAACATCTTTAAAGCTTCTTCCCCAAAACCTTGGAAACTATAGGGACCGGTGCGAGGTTTAAAGGCACCACCTCTAATAAATTCTGCTCCAGCCTTTTTCACTTGTTTAGCAATAGTCACTATCTGTTCAGTACTTTCCACGGCACATGGTCCAGCCATCACTGAAAGTTTGCGTCCACCAATCTTGGTGCCATTGACAGCGATAACCGTGGGAGTGCCTCTAAACTGACGACAGGCAAGTTTATAAGGAGCAGTGATTGGCATGGTCCTTTCAACGCCAGACATGGACTCCATCGGAATATCGCCTAACAATGTTTTGTCTCCTATTACACCGATGATGGTGCGTGTTTCGCCAATTGTTATCTGTGCTTTCAACCCTACACCTTCAATCCTCTTGACAATTGCGTTGATCTGATCAGAAGTTGCATCCGGTTTAGTAACGATTACCATATTCTTGAATTCCCTCCGACAACATCCGTTTGTAATTACAATGTTGGATAATTGATAAAAAATAACCCAACATCGAAATACTCTCGACGCTGGGTAGTGATGAATGAGACCAATTAATACATTTTCAATTGAACTTTAGAACTAACACCACCTACCGTCGGAGTACCTAAACGGGTACAACCGGAACGTAAACAACGTCCAAAGGTAAAATAAAAAACTAAATATTGTATAGATGGTAGTGTGTTCAAGCTTTTGCATTACAGAAAAACCTTCGTACCTAATTTTAAAGTACGTTCTCTATAAACATATTAACGTTCAACTAAACGATTCGTTTAAATAAAAATGAAATTATTTTTTATATTATAACATATTTACATTGTTAAGTCAACTATTATTAATATTGCAGGCATATTCAGTTCTAAGAGTTTTCTGTTATTGAGATTTACTGAAAGTTAATACACAGGTTCGGTTTCCTAACCGAACTTTATACATCAATTTTAGATTATTGAAACATGAACATCGCTCTTTAGTCCCGTAGGGACGATATGTTTTTAGAAACGAATACCCCCTAGTTCTTTAGTCTCGTAGGGACAATATGTTTATTCTTCTATGTCGTTCCTACGGAACTCAATTGGGGTTGAAAACATTTTCTATAAACATATCGTCCCTACGGGACTAAAGACATGGACAAGATGGTATCACATAAAATTAACGACATAGCAAAATATTATCAAAAATATTGAAAACTGAATAACCCTGTTATCATAGCGTCTAATTTGAGAATAGAAATGACTATATCAGCAATCTGTCAGAATAATTTATATGCACAATCTGCCAGAATGTGCTACAACTACACGCACAATCTGGCAGAATGTCTATTATTGGCGAAGGTATTGAAACTGAATAACCCTGTTAATATTGTTTCCAGGGAGTGTAAAGTTCTTCGCATGGTATTATAGGATTCAAATTGCTATATCGGGTTGAAAACCCCTCCTACAAGAAAGTTGCTCCTTAAGTTCACACCAATAGGTATCGCAAACTTAACCCAAGCTACATTAAATTTTTGCTGTTTCAATTTTATCCTACGCCAACCACAACGCGGTGATACCGTTTTTTACCAGCACGAAGAAGCAATGCATTTTCTTCCAAAAGTCTTGCATCAACGACAGTATCTATTGCTTTATACTGTTTCTCATTGATGTATGCTCCACCTTGTTGAATTAAACGGCGCGCTTCACTTTTTGATGTGGATAAACCGACTTCATGAAACAATTCTATGATTGGAATCCCCGCATTCAGTCTTTCAATTGGGATGTTAGTAGTTGGCATCGCATCAAGATCAGGTCCACCCCCACCGAAAGCGGCACGTGAAGTTGCTTGTGCTTTTTCTGCTTCATCTTTACCGTGAGCCAGTTTTGTCGCTTGGTATGCAAGCATCGCTTTTGCTTCTCGTATCTCATCATGTTCTAACCTTCCAAGCCGTCTCACTTCATCCATTGGCAAAAAGGTAAAATATGCTAAGAACCGCTCAACATCCCGATCATCAACGTTGATCCAATACTGATAGAATTGATAGGGTGAAGTGCGGTTAGCATCAAGCCATATTGCCCCCCCAGCAGTTTTTCCCATTTTGGCACCACCAGCAGTTGTAAGAAGTGGAAAAGTCAACCCATGAACGCGTTCACCCTCAATCCTACGCACCAGATCGACACCTGCCAGAATATTACCCCATTGATCGTCACCACCAAGTTGAAGGACGCACTGATATTCTTGGAAAAGGGATAAATAATCGTAAGCTTGCAGCAACTGGTAATTGAATTCAAGGAATGAAAGTCCCATTTCACGTTCAAGTCTCTGTCTATATCCCTCGGCACGTATCATTTCGTTAACGCGGAAATGCTTACCAATATCTCGTAGAAACTCAATGTAATTTAGTGAAAGCAACCATTCTGCGTTGTTTAAAAAAAGTCCCGCAGTATTATCTAATTCAAGATAACGTTGTAGCTGTTTGAGGATACTTGCACCGTTTTCTTCAACTTCTGCTGCAGAGATCATGGGACGCATTTCAGTTTTATCGGATGGGTCACCAATCAACGTAGTACCACCACCGATAATTGCTATCGGTTTATGTCCAGCGCGTTGTAAATGTGCCATCGCCATAATTGGCACAAGGCTACCAGCATGCAAACTATCTGCAGTCGGATCAAAACCTACATAATAGGTAATCTGTTTGTTTGACAGCAATTGTGAGATGTTTTCTTCATTAGTACACTGTTGAACGAATCCGCGTTCCTTTAGTGCTTCAAAGACATTTGACATGGATGAATGTTCCTTCCAAGAATATAACCGTTTTTTAATAAAATACCATAGATGCGTTGGTTTGTCAAATCTGTTTGTTATGGGGTTGTGGGGAAGTGTGACGTTCTTGGCATGATGTAGCCTGTATCACGGATTACACCAAATCAAAGACATGAAGACATTTTGGCATTCCCCAAATTACGCAGATTTCGCGGATAAAACCTCTACATCTAATCGTATTCCATAGATAACGTTTATTCTATGCAATAAGTTATCATGCAAGTGTCTTATTGATTTTCTAACAACAATATTTGATTATATGGTAAACTACAATTCAAACACTGTGTATCAAACGAAATGTATCATGAGAATGTTTGGTTCAATGATGACTTATCCCTTGAATATCTCACAGATTTTGGAGCATGCACATCTTATTCATGCGGATAAACGCGTTTACACATTACTACCCAACAGTAAGGTGCATACTTATACCTACGCACAACTACACCATCGTGTTAAACAACTTGCAAATGCTATGACATCCTTGGGGATTAGCGGTGGGGATAGGGTCGCAACTTTTGCATCTAACACATTTCAGCACTTAGAACTTTACTACGCCGTCCCGCTTATGGGAGCAGTTGTGCACCCGCTTAATATTCGCCTTTCACCAATTCAATTATCAAAGATAGTAAACGAAGCAGATGGCAAACTTATCTTTGTTGACGGTCAATTTTCAGATCAGTTTGCGAAACTTCAACAAGAGATTGACTGCAGACATATCGTCTACTTTAATAATAATAGTGAATATTCATTGACTGACCCGTCAATTCATTATGAACAGTTTATAGCTGAAACACATAATGATTGCGTTTCTGAAATACAGGACGAAAATAGTGCGATAGCATTATGTTACACAAGCGGCACAGATGGTGAACCGAAAGGTGTTCTCTACACACACCGCTCCATGTTCCTTCATACATTGGCAGTCAACCAAGCAGATGTGTTCGGTATAACCGAAGCAGATGTCGTAATGCCACTTGTTCCGATGTTTCATGCGATGGGATGGGGGTTACCTTATGCAGCACTGTTTGCTGGAGCAGATATTGTCCTACATGGGAATAATAATCACAAAATCGTTGACTTAATTGCAGAAACGGGCGTTACTGTTGCAGCAGGTGTTCCATCTGTATGGTCAAGACTCTATCCTGAATTACAAAAAAGAAAACGTGAAATCTCATCACTACATCGTCTCATTGTCGGTGGCGAACCGATGTCGCCAACACTCATAGAAGGATACGAGAAAGAACTCGGTATTGAAGTTCGGCACGCATGGGGTATGACCGAAATGTCACCGACTGGTACGTTCTGTACACTGCGTAAAACACACCAGAATCTTCCTGATGCTGAAAAATGGAATATCAAAGCAATGCAAGGCAGACCTATTACCGGCGTTCAGATTCGCATTGTGAATGAAAACTGTGCCGAACTACCTTGGGACGGGAAAACAATCGGGGAGTTACAGGTCAGGAGTCCGTGGACTGCAGGCAGCTACTATAAGACTAAACCTTCAACTGAGCATTTCACAGAAGATGGTTGGTTACGGACAGGTGATCTTGCTACGATCAACAAGGAAGGCTACATGCACATCGTTGATCGTGTAAAGGCTATTATCCGCAGTGGTGGTGAATCTATCTCTACTACTGCACTTCAAAGAGTCTTACTAACACACCCACAAGTTGTAGAGGCTGCTGTCATCGGTGTACCCAATAAAAATTGGGGTGAACGGCCTATTGCTGCTGTTGTTATCGCATCGGATACAAATGAGAATATATCAGAAGTGTTGAAGCGACATCTTGCTACTGAGTTTCCTAAATTCTGGATACCCGACAGATTTATTATTGTTGATGAAATACCTAAAACGAGTGTAGAAAAAATAGATAAGAATGCTATCAGGCAATTGATTGTACCAGAGTTTAATATCGGTTCTAAGGGGTAGTACTCGTGTAATTGCAATTTACAAACTGAAAGGAGTAACCTAAATGTCAAACACGAATTATCAATTGAGTGCAGAAGAAACGAATCAATTTCGGAAACAAGGGTTTCTTGGCCCTTACACGTTATGCAGACCAGAAGAGATGCTTAGCATGCAGCCAGAAATAGTAGAGATTCTTGAAACAGATGCACCTGACCATAAGAACAGAGTACATAACCGGCATCTTGACTTTCCGTTGATCTATAAACTTGCAACGCATCCTTCAATCGTAAACAAGATGGCATCACTTTATGGTCCAGATCTTCTTCTGTGGAGGACAAACTTTTTCGTAAAGGAACCTGGGGCAAAAGAAATTCCTTGGCATCAAGATTTCAACTATTGGCCGCTTGAACCACCCATTATTATTTCTGCATGGATTGCAGTTGACTCTACCACTTTGGAAAACAGTTGTTTGCAGATTGTGCCAGGTTCACATCGCAAGGTAATTCCCCATGTCAAAGCTACCTCCGATATGGCGTTTGGTCAGATGGGTGACCTTGATTATATTGATACAAAAAACTATGTCAATCTTGAGATGCAACCGGGGGAATTCGTGCTATTCAATGAACGCACGTTGCACCATTCGGAGGCAAACCGTTCCGACCAAAGACGCATCGGATTGGCTGTCCGTGTGATCATACCCATTGTCAAAGTCTTTAATTGGGATTCTCCCAAACATGAGTTGATTGTCATTCACGGTGAAGACCGTGTACAATTTAACAAAAGGAGTTAAGATGATTCGTCAGATAACTTTAGCAGCACATCTTATCGGTTATCCAAAGGAATCGGATTTCAAACTTGTTGAAACTTCAATTCCGAACCCAGAGGATAATTAACAGGACTTACGCAGTTTTCATGCTTTAGTCAAGAATTACGACGAAAATGATGTTATTTTCAGCATTTTTTGGGTTTCCAGCGCGCTTACAAAGCACGCCTACCGTTCGGTTCGTAAGTCCTGATTAAGTTAAGGAGTAACCAATATGTCAAACACGAATTATCAATTGACTGTAGAAGAAACAGATCAATTTCGGAAACAAGGGTATCTTGGTCCATATACCTTATGCAGTCCAGATGAAATGCTCAACATGCAACCGGAGATTGAAGAGATACTTGAAACAGATCCACCTGACAATAAGAGGAGAGTGCATAACCGACATTTTGACTTTCCGTCAGTCTATAATCTCGCAACGCATCCTTCAATTGTTAACCGGATGGTATCTCTTTATGGTCCGGATCTTCTACTCTGGCGGACACGTTTTTTTATAAAGGAACCTGGGGCAAAGGAAATTCCTTGGCATCAAGATTTCAACACTATACCGCTTGAACCCGCTTTAATTATCTCTGCATGGATAGCAGTTGACCCTGTCACATTGGAAAATAGTTGTTTGCAGTTCGTTCCTGGGTCGCACCGCAAAATAATTCCACACGTTAAAGCTACACGAGACATGGAATTTGGTCATATGGCGGATCCCGATTATATAGATAAAACGGGTTATGTCAATCTTGAGATGCAACCGGGTGAATTTGTGCTGTTCAATGAACGTACTTTGCACCATTCGGAGGCAAACCGTTCCAATAAAAGACGCATCGGATTAGCTGTCCGGGTGATTATACCAATTGTAAAAGTCCTTAGATGGGATTCTCCAAAACATAAACTACTCGTCATTCACGGTGAAGACCGCGCACAATTTAACAATAGGAGTTAATTATGAATCGTCAGATAACTTTAGCAGTGCGTCCTGTCGGATATCCAAAGGAATCGGATTTCAAACTTGTTGAAACCCCAATTCCAACCCCTGAGGAAGGTCAAGTACTTGTAAAGACTCTATACCTGTCCGTTGATCCATATATGCGTGGACGTATGAACCAATCCCGCTCCTACGCACCAAATGTTGAACACAACGAAGTTATGGTCGGCGGTGTGATCGCGCAGGTGGTTGAGTCAAAACATTCCGAATTTGAGATTGGAGACATCGTTAACGCACATATCGGTTGGCAGGAATACGGTGTTGCAAAAGGAGAAGAATTACGCAAGATAGATCCCACTCTTGCACCAATATCCACAGGTGTCGGCATTCTGGGTATGCCAGGATTGACAGCTTACTTTGGTTTGCTGGAGGTAGGTCAACTCAAAGAGAGTGAAACCGTTTTCGTATCAGGTGCAGCGGGTGCGGTTGGTTCAGTCGTTGGGCAAATTGCAAAAATCAAAGGATGTCGGGTCGTCGGTTCTGCTGGCACTGATGAAAAGATCAAATTTGTCCTTGACGACCTTGGATTTGATGCAGCGTTTAACTATAAAAACGTCACAGATTATCACGCAAAGTTAGCTGAACTCTGTCCTGATGGGATTGACGTTTATTTTGACAATGTTGGTGGTCCAATTACAGATGCGGTCTTCCCTAACCTTAGAATCAAAGGACGCGTGGTCATCTGTGGACAGATTTCACAATATAACTTGGAAAAACCTGAGACAGGTCCACGGTTTTTGTGGCATCTCATTACAAAACGCGCGAGGATAGAGGGTTTCCTCGTCTTTGATTTTGTGGAAAGACATCCACAAGCACTCAAACAGATGGCTGAATGGTTACAACAAGGCAAGTTAATATACCGTGAAACCATTACTGAAGGCGATATTGAAAAAGCACCAGCAGCATTTATCAGTATGCTGAAAGGTGGAAATATCGGGAAACAATTGGTCAAGGTTGCAGAACCAAACTGATTTCTGTTTAATACCCCTTCTGTTTGTCTATCACACTCAAAAGCGGTTTACCAACGAGGAAACGTTCCAGATTATCACAGAAAAGATCAACCGTTCTATCCATCCGAATCGGTGAACCGCCTGCAACATGGGGAGTGATAATCACATTGGACATATCCCACAGTAAACTATCGGATGGTAATGGTTCAACGGGTGTGACATCTAATCCTGCACCTCCGATACGACCTTCACTTAATGCACGCAACAGTGCTTGTTCATCTACGATTTTACCTCTTGTCACGTTTATTAACAATGCGTGCGACTGCATCCGTTGAAATGTTTCGTCATCAAACATGCCGTGCGTGTCAGGTGTCAGAGGTGCACAGATACAAACGATATCGGACTGTGCAATTAGATCGTAAAACCTATCCATCTTCCAAATATTATGAACGAAGGTCGGTGCGTCAACGGTTTCGGGATCAACTGCTATTACCCGCATATCAAAACCTTGTGCCCGACGCGCCACCTCAATTCCCGTTCCACCCAAACCGACAATACCGAGAGTTTTTTTGCATAACTCCCAGGTTTCAAGACGAATTGACATCTTGTTATCCCAGGTCCGTTCTCTAACTGAACGACCGATACCGCGAATTAATCCAAGAATCAATGCCCACGCTTGATCAGCCAGATGTGTTCCAACATAACCTTTAGCACTTGTTAATATTACATCGCTATTTACAAATTCAGGGAACAGAATGCCATCAACACCTGCTGCCCAAACTTGTACCCACTTCAGTTGCTTAGCGTTTTCAAAAAGTTTGCGGTTAAAACCTCCGAATACAATATCTGTATCAACTATCTCGTTCATCACTTCAGTTGAATTCTTAGGGGTAATAATACTAATGGATTCAGAGATACGTTGAATATTCTGAACTTGCTGAGGTGTGATACTTGCGTTAATCATTATTTTCATGTTGACATGTTCTCCATTTGGTGTTATTCTATATGAAAACATATTATTACATAATTTTTTCTCAGAAGGAGGAATTAATTTTGGCGTTTATTACTATAAATCATTTATGTTCTGTTTGTCTCACGGTTTTTGCTATCTGTCTAATAATCACAGCGAGTTTCATAATGGGTTGTGGGGATGAAGGTGATTCAGACACTGATGACAATGGTGCTTCTATGACTGACATGGTGATGGGTGATGATATGACTGATGGAGATATGTCTACTGATCCAGATCCACCGGTTGAAGAGCCCGTTTCAACAGTTTCATATCAGGATGATATTTTACCAATCCTGAGTGAAAGTTGTGCTGTTGCTGGATGTCACACCGCGCCCGTCCAAGGTGGACTCAACCTATCAAGTTATGATACCTTCCAAACCGGAGGAGTTAGTGGTGCAGCTTTTGTAGCAAACGATGGAAAAGGCAGCCTAATAGTTAAACGAATTGACGGTTCTCAGGCACCTCAAATGCCTCCGGGCGGAAACCCTTTAAACGGGGAACAGATACAACTCTTTATTGATTGGATTGATGAAGGTGCAGAAAACAACTAATACTCATCTATATGCTTTTTTATAGGAAGAAATTCTTACCCCACTTTTGATCAGTCTTGATATAACATATCACTGTCCTATATTTGTGTCAATATGGATTTTATAATCTTTAGCGTTTATGTTGTTAGAACATAATAAAATGATAATCTTACTATAAACTAACGGACATACAGGAGAATTGCAATGGAAATTGTAGCACTTGGGAAAACCGGTTTAGATGTTTCACGGCTTTCAATTGGCACAGGTTCAAACGGTTGGAATGGACGTTCAAATCAAACAGATTTGGGATTTGAAGGGTTGCGCGATTTACTACTGTTTGCTCATGAAAATGGGGTAACCTTTTGGGATTCTGCTGATCAGTATGGAAGCCATCCACACATCAAAGAAACCCTTAAACATGTTCCACGTAGCAGTGTAACTATTACCACAAAGACGGTTTCCCGTACACGTGAAACTGTTGAAGCAGATGTTAAAAGGTTCCTCAAAGAAATCGGATCTGACTATGTTGATATTGTTTTGCTTCACTGTCTTACACAGGTAGATTGGCCAAGGCGGTATCCGGATGCGATGGAAGCCCTTACCCGTTGTAAAGAACAGGGGTTAATTCGCGCGCACGGTGTCTCATGTCACGATTTTGGTGCCTTCCAGACATCCGCTATGACCGATTGGGTTGAGGTGGTGTTGGCACGTATAAACCACGCGGGTGTTTCTATGGACGCATCGCCTGCCGATGTCATCCGAACAATGGAACAGATGGCTCATGTTGGTAAGGGTATTTACGGTATGAAGGTCTTAGGTATGGGGAAATTGGCAAAAGATGCTGAAAGACAACGCGAGGCAATTGAATTTGTCATGGGTCTGCCGTGTGTTCATGCGATGACAATGGGAATGACCTCTCGTGCAGAAGTTGAAGCAAACGTAGCCGTTGTAAACGAATTATCGGAGAATGGTATATAACAAATCTGTACTTATTTTAGCGCGAGTTGTCTGTCTTGATGCTCAAGGTAGGTGCTCGCGCTGTTTATTATAGCAATCTGTTAAAATGAGAGAAATACATGGAAAAATACGAAATAGTTATCGGTTTGGAAATCCACGCAGAACTATGCACCGAGAGCAAATTGTTTTGCAACTGTGCTTATACGTTCGGTGCATCTGCAAACGACTGCACGTGTCCAATCTGTCTGGGCATGCCCGGTACCCTGCCAGTCATCAATAAGCGTGCATTGGAATTTGCTGTACGTGCAGGTTTGGCAATGAACTGTGAAATCACTACATACAGCAAGTTTGATCGAAAAAACTATTTCTATCCCGATCTACCCAAAAATTACCAGATCTCGCAATACGACCTACCGCTTTGTAAAAATGGTGAAGTAACGTTTGAATGTGATGGTGAACACAAAACCGTTGCTCTCCGCAGAATTCATCTTGAAGAGGATGCAGGCAAATCCATTCATGCAGAAGTTACTGGTGATCCAACGCGTAGTTTTATGGATTTCAACCGCGCAGGTGTGCCGCTCATGGAGATTGTGAGTGAACCTGAAATACATTCTCCTGAAGAAGCGATCGTCTATTGCCGTGCTGTCAAAGAGATTTTAGAATATATTGAGGTCAGCGATTGTAACATGGAGGAAGGCAGCCTGCGGTGTGAACCGAACATCTCCCTACGTCTAAAAGGCAGTCAAACATTAGGCACACGCACTGAAATAAAGAATAAGAACTCATTTCAGGAACTCCTTGATGCAATGCATTACGAAGTGAAACGGCAAGCGCGTATCTTGGATTCTGGCGGTAAAGTTGTCCAAGAAACGTTGTTGTTTGATGCTAGTACAGGTAAAACGGTCGCAATGCGTAGCAAGGAAGAAGCAGACGACTACCGATATTTCCCAGAACCCGATCTTGTCCATGTCCAAATCGACGATGAATGGATCGCTGAAATTCAACCAACACTCCCTGAACTACCCGCTGCCCGTCGCAAAAGGTTTATTGCTGACTACGACATCACCCCTGAAAATGCTGAACTCCTGACTACAACCCGGCAACTTGCTGATTTTTTTGATGAAACAGCACAACTCAGCGGCGAACCCACAACCTGTGCAAACTGGATTATGGGAGACCTCACACGACTGCTCAACACAGCAGAAATTGAGATACAAGATACCAAAGTTACACCCGCACATCTCAGTGAACTCATTCAGTTGATAGGTGACAATACCATTAGTGGTAAAATTGCAAAATCTGTGTTGGATGGCGCTTTTGAAACCGGTAAGATGCCGAAACAGATTGTTGAAGAAAAAGGATTATCACAGATTACCGATACTTCCGAAATTGAGGCAATTGTCCTACAAGTCATTAAAGAAAACCCCGGACCTGCTCAAGATGTTCGGGACGGCACGAAGAAAGCCATCGGTTTTCTAGTCGGTCAAGTCATGAAGGCAACTCGCGGAAAAGCAAATCCGCAACTCGTAAATCAGATTTTGGAACGTGTTTTATCAACTGATTGAAGATGTCTGTTAACAACTGAGACTATATTGGATAATTAGGAGGAGTTTATTATGAAATTATCAGAAAATCAAGAACTTGTCCAAAAGCTTAGTGTAATACTACAGGATTTTCCAGGACTTGAGTATGATGAACTTAGTTCAGCACGAATGGAAAATATGTTGATGGTTAAAGTATCAACTGATGCTAAATGCGATATTAGTACAGCAGGAATTATAGCAGATAAATTAAGTGAATTTACAGGCGATCAATTCAAAGCTCAACCGCCTGCTGGGTCAGAGAAATCTACTCTTGATAATTTTAGTAGGTTTGGCTTATTTCAATTTATGCCGAATAAAAATGTTCGAATAACCTATCCCGATCGTAAAGGGGGCAAGTTAGAAATTGACATTATGGAGGGTATGGAAATAGCACTTAATCTGAACGATGAGGATATATGGTATTTTGCTGAAGGAAATGAATTAACAATACAATTTAACATATTTGCCCAACCTCATTATCATAAATATTTACGGAGTCACGTCACTCAGGTTACCCGAGATGATAAAATGTTTCATGATCGTAATCTTTCTCAAAATCCAATTCAAAGTAAACAATAGACCGATAATCAGTCTTTTTCACATATATCTGAAAAACAAATGGAATTTGTAGATGAAATTAACAAGGTATATGAATATAAAGAAATATAAGGACTTGCTCTCTACAAAGACTTTATTTTTTCCACGTTATGATATTTTAGGAGATCCGTATGAAGGGTGTTTAGGTCATATCCCAATAGATAAATTAATTGAGAAGCAAACCAAAAGATTTACTAGAATAACTGCTCTGCCTCTTGAGTCTGACACTCTGGCTAGAGAGTTTTTAGAAACTTTTGAACCTATACTTTACCATGATTTTTTACGTGAATTTACTTTTGTAAGTTGTTGGCATCAAAGTGATATAGAATCAATGCCTATGTGGAAAATGTATGCAGAAAGAGGGATAATGATTAAAACTGATTTATCGTCATTATGTCGCAGTTTGGGAATAAATGCTGAAGGATATAAACATACTGATATGTTTCAGGAAAATCATGGAATTGATTCCTCTATAGGTTATGATATTTCCATTGAATCAGGGAATGTCAACTATATTTCACGAGGAGAGTATGTTGAACCTATAGGTTCAGATCGTTATTTTAAGAAACAGTTGGAGTATGCAGATGAGAGAGAATTGCGAGTTATCCTTCAATTTCATTTAGGACCAGAACAAAGGTTTAACTTTCCATATATGTTTGATAATACTGATTCTACTTCCCAAGATAGTGCAAGTGGGGAAAAAATCATTATTCAATCTAATTTTCAATTCCATTTAGAGGCAGGACAAAGATTAGACATTCCAATAATGTTAAATAATCAGAACTTTCCACCTCAAAGAATCAGCGACATGGAAAATAGAATACTACGCTTTTGGAGAAACGCTAAATCATCCTATGAGCAACATGCCTTGATGTTGAATAGATTCTTGGCTGAACCTGGAGTGCGTTGTCCTGTGGAAGTTGATTCATTAATTAAGGAAGTAGTTGCAAGTCCAAATAGTACAGATTCTGACATGAAAGAGATTGAAGTCTTCAATCACGAATCTGGTATTGGCGTAGAAGTCAAACGGTCAGAAATAGAAATTGAACAATCACATGCCAAATTTAGTGTGCAGTTAACGAATGAAGAAAAGATTGAACTGGAATTATAAGTTTCTGTTCACAAACACAGTGTTTTTTCTTAACCGAGACATCAAACAAGGTGTATTTATGAAAAAACAACCACTTATAGAAGAGAACCTTAGTCTTTTTTCTGATAAGATGGAAGATAAAAAAGGAAATGTTTTTTCCACTGAACGGACTGTGCAATCTCCGTCTATAGATTTGCCTGATGACTTGAAACCTAACACAAGGTTGAAAATGGACGGACTGACGTTTCTATCACTTCTCCCATCTGAATCTATACCGATAGCATTCCTTGACCCGCAGTATAGAGGTGTCCTTGACAAAATGAATTATGGAAATGAAGGTAAAAACCGAGAGAAACGCAGAAGTTCATTGATGCAAATGACTGAGGAACTAATTGGGAATTTCATTCATGGGATTGACAATATACTTATCCCCTCTGGACATCTGTTTCTGTGGATGGATAAGTTTCACTTGTGCCAAGGGTTTAAATCATGGTTTGATGACACACAACTGGATATCGTTGATTTGATCGTCTGGAATAAAGACAGGTTTGGCATGGGATATCGATCCAGACGTGTGAGTGAATATTGCGTTGTTCTACAGAAACATCCGCGAAGGGCTAAAGGGGTTTGGCAAGTACACAACATTCGTGATGTCTGGCTTGAACGCACGAAAACAAGAGAACATCCCCATCAAAAACCTATCGGTTTACAGTCTGAACTTATTGAGGCAGTTAGTAATGAAGGTGATTATGTAATTGATCCTGCCGCAGGATCCTTTTCTGTGATGGAAGCAGCACTATCAAAAGGACGAAATTTCATCGGATGTGATTTGATTGAACATTATTGATGAGTGCGTTATCACACATACTTAACGGAAAACTGCAAGAATGCATTTAGGAGAATTGAAATACAAAGATGAATCGTGGGATTTCAGAACATCAGATACAAAGGAATATACTCACTGCTTCCACACATATCCAGCAATGATGATTCCGCAAATTGCAAGAAAACTGTTGAATAGTTATGGTGTAAAAGGTGAATGGCTTCTTGATCCTTATTGTGGAACCGGAACTTCTCTTGTTGAGGCATCTTTGTTCGGTATGCATAGTGTGGGTTGTGACATCAATCCCCTTGTGCGATTAATTGCTACAGTTAAACTGACCCCGATTTCCCTAAAGGCACTTGAAATAGAACTCAATAAGTTGAATGATTCCTTATTTGAAATTGAATTTGGAACGGTAAAGTTTCCAGAGATGCCCATACCTAATATTCCAAATTTGGAGTATTGGTTTTCCGTTGAGGTAAAAAAATATCTTGCTTATTTGTTAACACAGATTAACGCAGTTGAGGATCAGGTAGTTCGCAATTTCATGACTGTAGCATTTTCTGAGACGGTACGCGAGGTATCTTTTACGCGAACAAGTGGGTTCAAATTGCATCGAATGCCAGCAGAAAAACTTGAGAATTTCAATCCTGATGTCTTTGGTATTTTTCGTAAAAAACTGTATAGGAACAGACAAGGATTAGCAGCATATCTTGAAAAACGTAGGGATGTGGAAACGTCAATTTGTAGTACCAATACTGTGTATGGAGAACTTCCAATGCCACGTCCAATCGGAGGCTATAATTTAGTTATAACATCACCACCCTATGGAGATTCACACACAACGGTTGCGTATGGACAATTTTCTCGTCTCTCTGCAGAATGGCTCGGATTACCAAATGCCCGTAAAGTTGACAAGTTCGCAATGGGTGGACACCGTTCAGGAAAAATACCAGTAAATTCACCTGTGTCGGCTGCTATAGAAAAAATCCGTTCAGTTGATGAAAAGCGTGCATCTGAAGTTACTGCGTTTTACGTTGATCTGGAAAATAGCATAAATACGGTAGTTCAGACGCTTTCACCGCGTTCTACAATTTGTTATGTTGTGGGGAATCGGCGGGTAAAAGACACTGTTTTACCGACAGACGAATTTGTTGTCTCTACGTTTGCTAAACACGGATTTTCACACAAGGAAACAATCGTTAGAAATATTCCAAATAAACGGATGCCAAAAAAGAACAGTCCTTCCAACATTGCAGGTCAAACCTCCACAACAATCCACGAAGAATACATCGTCATTTGTCAAAGAACGACTCAAACATGTCCGTAGGTCAGATTATCTTATCATCAATAACGAAAAAGTTCGGCGACACATTTGCCGTTGACGATGTATCACTACAGATTGAGGGTGGTGAGTTTTTCTCTCTACTCGGTCCAAGCGGATGTGGCAAAACAACAACATTACGGATTATTGGTGGTTTTGTTCATCCAACCGCGGGCGAAGTTTATATCAACAATGAATTAATGCACGAAACACCACCTTATCGTCGTCCAGTCAATACAGTCTTTCAAAATTATGCACTATTCCCACACAAAACCGTTTCACAGAATATTGCATTTGGACTGCAAATGAAGAAAGTCTCAAAGTCAGAAATTTCAGATGCGGTTGATCGTTCACTTGATTTAATTCAATTGTCAGGATATAACGCAAGGAGACCTAACGAACTCTCTGGTGGTGAGATGCAGCGCGTCGCACTTGCTCGCGCTTTAGTCAATGAACCAACGATTTTGCTATTAGATGAACCCCTTTCTGCACTTGACCTAAAACTACGAAAGCAAATGCAGTTTGAGCTCAAAGCACTACAACGCAAAATAGGAATTACATTTGTGTATGTCACACATGATCAAGGAGAAGCATTGGCATTGTCGGATAGGATTGCAGTGATGAACAAAGGAAAGATCCTTCAGGTAGGTACGCCATCGGAAATCTATGATTCCCCACAGAACCGATTTGTGGCAGATTTTATCGGGACATCAAACTTCATTGAAGGAACGATTAGACATAGGGATAACGATTTAGCAGAGGTAGTAACAGATACAGATCCACCCTTTAGTTTTCTCGGTAAATGTAATGGTGAAATCCAAACTAATTCACCTGTAACAGTCGTTGTTCGTCCGGAACGTATAGATATATCAGCAGAACCGAATCCAGATTTACCAAATTGCTTGCAAG
This sequence comes from Candidatus Poribacteria bacterium, assembly GCA_963663765.2. Lineage (GTDB taxonomy): Bacteria > Poribacteria > WGA-4E > WGA-4E > WGA-3G > MSPOR6. The sequence goes on from CAXXUA010000013.1 coordinate 544,299, forward strand.
GTGTAATCCAAGACCATAGTTACCTCGGAACGACACAACAATACACTGTGCAAACCGATTATCCTACGCATCTCATTGTTCATCAACAAAACACAAGTATTAAGGATGTAAATCGCTATAAAGAAGGTGATACGGTATACTTACAATGGGAATCAGGAAACGCTATCGTTTTGGCAACTGATTTGAATTAACCTCGTGGCAATGGTAGTTTAACCTTTCCATTGTTGTGTTGTTGTGAAGTCAAAAAGCCAATAATGATCTCAACGACTTTGTGTCCTGCACTTCCAGGTGAAACAGGTTCTCCACCATCTGCAACGAGTTTTACTATCTCTTGAACACCTGCAGGAATACCGACGACATCCCATGTCGGTGCTTCAATTGGTTCTACAGAATTCCCTTGGTATATTGTTGCTCCCTTATCGCTTATGAGAATGTATCCATTTGTACCAACAATCTCCAATCTGAATCCGGATTGTGTCGTCTTCGGTCCGCCAGCATAGTAGCCACGAACACTGTTTGCAAAATGGATATAACCGTGTGCGGATGGTTCCGTTGATGGGTTGTGTCCACCATCCCCTTTATATTCGCTATAGTCTTCATATCCATCTTCTAATTCTGCGGAAACCCATTCAGGTGGTGAGTCAGCAAAGTAACATATTGCATCAACAAGATGTGTTCCGTTGCGGAATAGCATAGCTCTACCTCCGCTTAGTGTTCCAATGACAAAGACAACTTCCCCGATACGTCCAGCATCAACGACATCCTCTTTAGTATACCGCCACAAAGGTTGCCATCTACGTGTATGGTCAATTGATAGGATAGTTCCGTTCTGTTCGGTTGCCTCCAGCATCCTATCTGCATCTTCAATATTAGTCGCCATCGGTTTCTCACAGAAAATACCTTTAACCCCAGCATTTGCTGCGTCTACCACGAGATCCGCATGCCGATGGTCAGATGTTGCAACCGTCACTATTTCTAAATCTTCTGTCTTGAGCATTTCTTGATGGTCTGAATACAGCGAGATATTATCCCAATTGTTCTGCCATTTTGCTTTGAAGGTATCCAGGGTACTTTGTACGAAATCGCATCCAGCGACTAATTCAACATTCGGTAATCCGACTAATCCAGACGCGTGCGTTGTACCTATTCCACTGCAACCTATTATACCAACCCGTAGTTTTGCCATGTTCCAATCCTCCACAATTACAAAATGCCATATCTGTTACACTAACGTATTGACCTTGATAAGATTCTATGCTGCAGTGAATTAGATGTCAAGTTTTTTGTGGAAACAAAACGATTTGATATAAACCCAAGACTTTGGTAAACTATTTGTAGATCAAAAATGTCATGATGGAGGAAAATAATTATGATTAGAATAATCGCTAACCCGGGAATTCTTGGAGGGAAACCTGTAATTGAAGGCACGCGCATAAGTGTTGAACATGTCCTTGGACTATTGGCAAACGGAATGACAAACGAGGAGATAATTTCAGATTATCCAATATTGAGTGAGGAGGGTATTCGGGCGGCACTTGGTTACGCAGCGCGCGCATTAAAGAACGACATCGTGATAGACATGCCTTTTCCGCGTGAGGGAGCATCTTGAACATGGCTGCCCCCACTTTTTTGCAGAAAATAAATGTGTCCCAAGCCAATCATTTGCTTGTGGATATTTTTATGCGTTTAGGTTCATTTTTCTTATTCTGTATGTGGTAATCTTGTAGGTTGATTAGGGCAAAACAAACTCTTAAGGTATAATAAAACCCATACTCCCAAATGAATTCCAAACTTTTAGTCGTAATGCAAACAGAGTGCACAAAATAATAGACAGACAAATTTCAGAACATAAAAGCAGCTGAAAAGTCCAAAACAGATATAAAAAATACAACAAGATAACGATAAAAAACCCATTTAGTTGTTTTTTTCAAAATTTCGCAAATTCAATAAACCTTCATAAACCCAGACCACAACAGGATCGAGAACACTTATGAAAAAAATGCAAAAAACACGAAAAAAACAACCAAAAAATTCCACGATTGGAACAAAATTCAGAAATGGAACATTTAATTGTCGGTTAATCACACACGCTAACAATATGATGCTTCTGTAGACAGGGAAAATCGGGGTTGAAAACTCCAACGGCAAGAGCACATTTCAACAATTGAATACCTTTGCCATCATTTAAGAAATCTTGACATCACGTAACAATCCGTGATATATTATCTAAAACAAAATTATGTAATTTTCATATCCAACTGAAAGTTCACTAAAATAGAAAGTTGTTTTCATGAGACTGCAACCCAAAAAAATATGGCAGTATCAAAATCCTGATATAGATTTGAGTTTGACCCTTGCTGCTAAACTTGGTATTACGCCCCTTGTTGCGCGCCTCCTTGTCAATCGCGGAATAAAAACTGTAGCAGATGGTAAAACCTATCTGTATCCGACCTATGCCGACCTACACTCCCCTTTTAAGATGGCAGATATGGAAAAAGCAGTTGAACGAATCCATCAGGCAAAAAAGAAAGGTGAACAGATTTGCATTTATGGTGACTATGATGCGGACGGTACAACAGCAACTGCCCTTTTAGTGAATACATTTCGGCATATAGATTTTCCTGTTAGTTATTATATTCCCCATCGGTTCACTGAGGGTTATGGACTGAATACAGACGCTATAAAAAAAATATATGATAACGGATGCACATTGTTGATAACAGTTGATTGTGGCATCTCTTCCATTGAGGAGATAGAATATGCAAATGAACTTGGTATGGATGTGATTCTCACAGATCACCATCAACCCCCTGAAAGCGATCCGCCATCAGCTTACGCTATTATTTCCCCGAAGATCGATGGAAACGAATATCCTTATACAGAGTTAGCTGGGGTGGGATTAGCTTTCAAGTTAGCACAAGGCCTATTAGATGATGAATCGTATTTGACATCGCTGCTTGATCTTGTTGTTTTAGGGACAGTCGCAGACATCGCTCCACTTACTGGTGAAAATAGGACTCTGAGTCGACTTGGGTTAGCAGAAATCAACAAGAAGCATCGCATTGGCATTCAGAAACTGTGTGAGGTAGCAGATATAGCTGACAAACCGCTCGTAGGTAACTCTTTGTCCTATCGTCTGGGACCCCGTTTAAACGCTGCTGGTAGGTTAAAAACAGCAAAGACTGTGGTGGAGTTATTGACAACTGAGTCAAAAGAAAAAGCCGAAAAATATGCACAAGAATTAGATAAATGTAATCAGGAACGCAAAGATATTGAAAATAAAATACAAGATAGTGCGGTGACACTCCTAAATAGAGAAGAAAATCTGGAACAGTTGAAGGGATTAGTAGTTGCGAGTAGTACTTGGGGAGAACATGCTAAAGGCGTTGTTGGGATTGTTGCTTCAAGATTACTTGAACAGTATTACCGTCCCATATTTGTTCTTGCTATTGATGGCGATGAAGCTACAGGTTCGGGTCGTTGTGTTGAAGGAATGAATCTCGCTGATAGTTTGAACAGTTGCTCTAACCTACTTATCAGACATGGAGGACATCAGGCTGCGGCTGGTGTGACGCTTAAGACTGATAATATACCGAAATTCAAAAAGGCTTTTAATAGTTTTGCATGTGAAAATCTCAACGATAAAGACTTAATTCCAAAACTTCCTTTGGATTTTGAAACAAACCTATCTTCTCTAACGTTACAAACATTAGAGAAGTTTGATGCCTTAGAACCCTTTGGTGGTGAAAACCCACCACCCCGTTTTGTCGTTAAAGGCTTAACCATTAAAGGACAACCGTTTACAATGGGGAAAGAAAAGGAACATCTCTCAATGGTTGTCAGTGAAGGTTCAGAAGAAATAAGATCTATAGGATGGCGAAAAGCACAACATTTAATTACGCTTAGCAGACCGAATATCTTGATAGACATTGCTTGTTCTCCTGAAATTAATGAGTACAAAAACAAACGTTCTGTCCAATTGGTTCTTGAAGAGTTCCATGTAAAGTCATCAGATCGGTCTCCAAATCTCTTGATCTATCCACCTTCTGACACACCTTCTTATGCAAGAGTAGTGGATAGTCGCAATCAGGATAAGAAAGAAAGTCTATTGACTTTGCTAAACACAGATAAACCATGTATAATTTATGTAATGAATTCTGAGAAGATGAACCAATTATTGACGAGTGTAATTCCTGAAAAAGCATCAACAATTGGTAGACATGATGAGACAACGACAGAGGCAGATGAAATTGAACTTTTAGAAAAAGTTAAGAATGGTTCTTATAGAGGGGTTGTATCCTCAAGTACATTCTCCGCATCGGTATTAGAAACTGTTCCTATCATACAAAACTTCATCTTTTGTCATCTTGCACCACACCCAGGGAATTTATTTGAGAAGTGCAAACCTGCATCAAGAAATCATAGTACGACTATGCTTCATCTATTATTTAATCAAGATTCAGATGAACGGCTGTTGCAGGAATGGATAGATAATACTTATCCTGACAGAAAATATCTTGCAACATTATACCGAAAATTGGGTGAAACAGATAATACGGAGATAACTGATTTTAAAACATTGACAGAAAGACTTGAACTTAACTCAGATCAAGCTGTAGAATTAGGACTAACTATATTTGAAGAATTAGGATTAATTGAAAGAGATACAAAGTCTGGGCAACAATATATAAGAATAATACCTGACCGCAAAAGGGGTTTGGAAAGATCAAAAACCTATTTGAAATGTGAATGGTTGAAACAGAATAGTCAGAAGTTTGCGAAATTCCAACTACATGAAAATACCCAACAAATTTGGGAGCGTATCAAAAATGAGTGTGGAATCCCTGATTAATATTATCCAGAGGTATAATCCAGAAGCAGTGACCGATTTTCACTTTCTCAAAACGTGTTATAGTTACGCTGAGAAAGCACATAGTAAACAGCTGCGGAAATCGGGTGAACCGTATTTCATGCATTGTGTGAGAACAGCAGGAATACTTGCACAACTGCGGTTGGATATGGATACGATCTGTGCGGGGTTGATGCATGATGTGTTAGAAGATACTGGTATTACGCGAAATGAATTGGAAAGTCAATTCGGAAAGAATATTGCTTACTTAGTGGAAGGTGTAACAAAGATCGGACGCTATAAATTTAGCGGGGGTCAACGTCTAAGACAAGCGGAAACATATAGAAAACTCTTATTAGCTACGGCAGAGGATTTGCGGGTGATCCTCATTAAATTAGCTGATCGTCTCCACAATATGGAGACACTGGATCACTTATCCGATGAGCAACAGATGCGGATCGCTAAAGAGACTTTGGAAATCTATGCACCTATCGCCCACCGACTTGGGATTTGGTCCATCATGAGTCGACTTGAAGACCTTGCACTAAAATACCTCCTCCCCGATACTTATAGAGAAATCGCTGACCTACTGAACGAAAAACTTGAAGAACGACAAGCATATTGTAAGAAAATGGAAGCGATAATTCATACAGAGCTAAAAAAACACGGCATACCAGCAAACGTCAGAGGCAGAACAAAACATATATATAGCATCTACCAGAAGATGCATGAGAAAGGAACTCCGTTTAAAGATATTTGTGATTTGGTTGGACTGCGTGTACTTGTAGATGACGATTGGAGTTGTTACAGTGCACTGGGGGTTTTACATCTTAGGTGGAATTACTTACCTGACCGTGTCCGAGATTGGATTGGACAACCGAAAAAAAATGGATACCAATCACTGCATACCACCATTTTGGATGATGGTAAACCGATTGAGATACAGATACGGAGTAGGGGAATGCATCAGGTTGCTGAAAACGGTATAGCAGCTCACTGGAGTTATAAAGAAGGTGTACCAACGACTAAGGAAGCACTCTCCATTTATGCTAATTACAAGGAGATGCTTGATGACATCCAGGATACGCAAGATGTTCCAGACCGATTTATTGAGTCTATGAAGTTGGAACTTTTTCAAGATGAGGTATATGTCTTCACACCAAAAGGTGACATCCACGCACTACCCGTCAGCTCAACAGCGATAGACTTTGCATACAAAATCCATACTGAAATCGGACATACGTGCTATGGAGCGGAGGTAAATAATGTTCTCACCCCTATACGTGAACCTTTACAGAACGGTGACCGTATCCGAATTTTGACTCACCCGAAAAGCACACCCAGTAGATCATGGCTACGTATCGTGAAAACAGCCAATGCACGAACAAAAATCCGTAACTGGTTTAAAGAAAAAGACAGAGTTGATGCACTTGAATTGGGTAAAAAATTCCTCAAAGCAGAACTACAGGTCTCATACCTCAATGCAAACGACTATCTGAAATCTCCGAAGCTGCTGGAGATTGCCAAACAACATGGTCAAATAAGTGTTGAGGAGTTATGCATTCGTATTGGAAAAGGACATGAATCTGCGACACAGATCGTAAATAAATTAAAACCAGAAAAAACAGAAGTAGTACCTGAAAAACAAAAACCAAAAGATGTTGAACCCACAATCCATCTTGATAACGGTATAGATTTGGGGATGTTCCGCGTTATGAAATGTTGCAATCCAATTCCTGGAGATGATATAGTTGGGTATCTCACGCGTGGACGTGGCGTTTCTGTTCACCGAGATGGATGCGTGCGGCTTCTTGATGAACCAGAGAGATTTGTTGCAGTCAATATGCACGCTGTAGAAGGTACGAACTATCCTGCACAGATCTTTGTTGAATGTGATGACAAACCTGGAATGTTAGGAGAGATCACAACTGCTATTGCAAAATGCCAAGTGAATATACGTGAAGGGAACTTTAAATCCTCAACTGTCACCAGAATCAACGATACAGCTGCTGATTACTTTACTTTGGATGTGACTGGTGTTGAACAATTGAAAAAAGTAATGGATGTAATAAAAAGTTTAAATGGGGTGGAGAGTGTCGTCCGAAAAATGTAGAGATTTACACCTCGGACGACATCCGAGAAATGACTTTTGTAACTTTACCACTACGAATACAAGATGTGCAAACACGGATCCGCCTCGGTCCTTCTTCAGTCATAGCCCGTACTCGTTGAAGGTTTGGAAGCCAACGGCGTTTCGTGTGTCGAAATGATGGACTGATCTGATTTCCAGTACGAGGTCTCTTTCCACATAAAGTACATACACGTGCCAATCTAAACACCTCCTTTGTTTACTACCATTGATTTTTTAGATTTTATACATAAAGAATACCACAATTAGGAGTCAAATGCAAATTTATCTTTCAACCTATCGGCTATTCATCTTTCTTATTGTTCTCGCTGTAGTTGTCGCATGTGGTACCGATGATGATACATCGGATTCCGTTGTGCAACCCGAACCGATACAATACGGCACAGTATCAGGAATAGTCACTGATGTAGTAACCAAGAATCCAATTCCTAACGTAGCAGTGATGTTAGATGACCTTGAAGCAAAAACAGAATCTGATGGTGTGTATACATTTTTAGACATACCGAGTAATGTGGAACATCAGTTGACTGTTCAGGACCCCGATTATCAGGATTTCAAGCATGAATTTACGCTAAACCAAGTCCGTTTGGTAATCAATGTTCCGTTGACCCCTATAATAGACAACGAGGAGGAATTGAAAGCGTTCTTTGAGGACTTTTCCGCTCTCATAGAAAGCGTAGACCCAGATAATATTGAATTACTCCAAGAAAAGTTCTCTGAAACTTATGTAGCAGGGGATGATCCGGCAACTATCGTTGCTATTGTATCAGGAGTTATACCACAGAATTATGAAAGTGTATTACCAACTGTCACCACCCTTTTTGAAACATATTCATGGATTCAGTTCGTGTTCAAACAATTACAAATGGATATCACGAATGCAAGAAAAGCATCAATTCAAGTTGTGTTAGATATAGATTCAGAGAATGCTGGAGATGGGGGTTTGAGTCACATTGAAGCCCGGTGCCAATTTGAGTTTCGTCGTGAGGGAACAGATTGGAAAATTGTGCATTGGGAAGTGCTGTTTTTAGATGTTCAAATGTAACAGATTAGCCAGTGCGGCAAATTCAGTAATATCTAAAGTTTCTGCCCGTCTTTGTGGTGCAATGTTTAATTCTGTGAAGACGTTACTGAGTGTATTTGCAGAAGCGAAGCGGCGCAAAGAGTTTTTGAGCATTTTACGCCTTCCGCGAAATGCCTCCCTAACAATTCTAAAAAAGTAATCTTTATCATCCACGATGACCCTCGGTTCGTCGCGCATCGTTAGTTTCAAAAGTGCTGAATCCACTTTGGGTGCAGGATAAAAGCTATCTGGTGTCAAGATATCTATCAGTGAAGTATCAGCGTAATAGGAGATACCTATTGTTAGTGCGCCGTAATCCTTTCCACCGGGTGATGCGACAATCCGTTCAGCAACCTCCCGTTGCATCATCAACACACAAGTATCAAGTATTTTAGAGTGTTCCAACAGTTTCCACAAGATAGGTGAAGTTATGCCATAGGGAAGGTTTGCTATGACCTTTGGACGAGAATCTTGTGGAAGAAGTGATAGAAAACCTATTTTAAGTATATCTGCATGTACGATCTGTACCTGATTTTTCGCTGCAAACTGGTTTTCCAATTCAGCAGCGAGTTTAGGATCTACCTCAATGGCAACGACATGCTTAGCACACTCTGCCAAAGCAGCGGTTAGGCAACCGAGACCAGCACCGATTTCAATCACCACGTCGTTACTTGTTATTTCACCCGCTTCAATAATTACAGATAGGATATCAGGGTTAATCAGGAAGTGTTGACCTAATTGTTTCTTCGGACGTGTGCGGTTTACTCGGAAGAATGCTTGTGCCTGCTGAATAAGTAAATTATGTTCAATGTCTGCATTCTTTTTAATGTTTTTCATTAGCACATTATACCCTATATTCAAGTCACTTTAGCTTTGACAGAGCAAACATAAGGAACTTTTGCAACCATCAGAAAAGATGCGACTATTTCATCAATTCTACAACACGATCAAAGATTGTATCTGCTACATGCAGTTTGGATAGACGTGGAAGTTGTTCACAATTACCTGCTTTATCCAATAGCGTTACAATGTTTGTATCAGTAGCAAATCCTGCACCTTCAGCAAGTATGTCATTTGCTACGATAAGATCACAGTTTTTCTTGATGAGTTTCTCTTTTGCGTTTTCGATGACATCGTTTGTTTCTGCAGCGAAACAGACGAGAAACTGTTGTGATTTTGTCTCTCCAAGTGTCTGTGCAATATCAGGATTTTTTTGTAAGTTTAGGGTTAAGGTATCATTTTGCTTTTTTATTTTGTGTGGTTTGAATTCTGCGGGACGAAAATCGGTAGGTGCAGCTGCCATGACGACAATATCGGTCTCCTCAAACTTCTGAAGCACTACGTTATGCATTTCTTGGGTAGAATCCACATGATAGAATTCAACACCAGACGGTGGGTTGACGGTTGCATGGCCGCTAACTAAAATGACTTCTGCACCTCTGCGCGCTGCTGCTGATGCAAGTGCATAACCCATTTTTCCTGTTGAGCCGTTTGTGATGAACCTAACGGGGTCAAGGTATTCTCGAGTAGCCCCAGCTGTTACGAGTATACGTTTCCCCTGTAGATCGTTGTGGTCATGCAAAATATTTCTTGTACGTTCAAGGATTAACTCCACTGGACTCAATCTGCCTGTTCCTTCATAACCACATGCGAGATCTCCGATTGCTGGTTCAATGAATTCTACGTCTTGTTTCCTGAGTACATTGATGTTTCGTTGGACAAAAGGATTCTTATACATGTGTCCGTTCATTGCAGGTGCAATGAGTATGGGACAATGGACAGAAATAGCGACAGTAGAGAGCGCATCATCTGCAATGCCGTTTGCCATTTTACCCAATATGTTCGCGGTTGCTGGGACAATTGTGAGGAGGTCGGTACGGTCAGCTAACTCAATATGTGGTGGTTTCCAATTCTCACCGGTTTCAAATAGGTCAAGTAGTACGGGATTCCGTGAAATGACTTGAAATTGTAACGGGTTTATCAAGCGGGTGGCATTCTGCGTCATGATTACATGAACTGACGCACCCCATTTGACCAATTGACTTGCATAATCAAGCGATCTATGGATAGCAATTCCGCCAGTAACACCTAAAAGGATGGTTCGGTTGCTTAGTTCCATAAGGAATCAGGATTACAATTCCTGCCTATTTGTGCGTGGTAAAGGACTGAACCAAATCTGATGCCTTTTCAGGATTGATACGACAACGTTCAGCAGATATTATTGTCTGTATTTGTTGTACCGCTTGTTGTACTTTATCTTCGGGATTGAAAACGTGGTAGTCGTAATGCTTTATATGATTCAACTCGGTTTTTGCGATTTCCAATCTCTTTCTAAGGTCCTCTTCTGATTCGGTTTTCCTTCCCCGCAGTCTTTTCTCTAAAATAGCATAAGATGGTGGAATAAGAAAAATCAGGATAGTTCTTGCTGTACTCAGGTTCTGTTTTCGTACTTGTAATGCACCGTTTACCTCAATTTCTAAAATAGTATCTTTCTTCTCTTGGTGTGAGACCTCAATTTCAGATTTGAGAGTTCCGTAGCGGTTTTTACGGTATTCTGCCCATTCCAAGAAGGCATTCTGTTCTATCTTTTTTTCAAATTCTGCTTTTGATAAGAAATGATAATTGACTCCATCTATTTCACCGTGGCGTGCTGTGCGTGTTGTTGCGGATACTGAGAGTCGTAATGTCCCATCTGCTTTACACAATGCCTTAGCGACAGTACTCTTACCACATCCGGACGGTCCAGAAATAACAATTACTAAATCCATGAAGACTAAGGTTTACTCCTTGCACAACGAAACCCAAAATAGTTATCTTTAGTATCTGGTTTTCTATGATTGCGAAGATAGACTCTCAAGCCATATTCAGGATGAGAACCCCAACATCCTCCGCGTATTACACGAAGCGTTGTTACATCTTTAAAATCATTTAATAGATCTGATATACTTTTTACACCTGCAATTGGATTTCGTTCTGGTGATTTTTTATTGAAATCTTGTTGATACTCATCAAGACACCATTCTGATGCGTTTCCTACTATATCGTAAAGTCCAAATTTGTTCGGTGGATAACTACCAACTGGAGCGGTATATTCATGTCCATCGTCCCGATCATCCACTGCCCAAGCTAATTCTGAGTTCTTATCCGCAAAATTACAGTGTGTGCTAATAACTTTGTCGTTACCCCATGGGAATGTTTTGTCAACAAGTCCACCGCGTGCAGCTTTTTCCCATTCCGCTTCTGTTGGAAGACGTTTTCCTACCCATTGGGCATAAGCCATAGCATCATGCCAACTCACACCTACAACAGGGTGTTGATCAGTAGGAGAAAAACGTGAAACCCAGTCAGGTAAAGGTTCTCTTCCTGTTGCTTTAACAAATTTCTTGTACTGTGCCATCGTGACTTCATACTTATCCATATAGAACGCATCAAGATAAACTTTATGCACAGGTTTAGTGTCGGAATCACCATCCTTACTTCCCATCTGGAATTCTCCCGCTGGAATCAGCACCATATCATCGGATGAATCTTTAGAACAACCAGGGAGAAAAATAATAATACCAATAACGACAATGAGTGTTACGGTAGTGATTATTTTCATATTGGATACCTACCTAAAAACGACTTATTCATTGCTTTTTCTTGCAGTGTGAAAACGTCTATGGATTGAATAAGAACTAATCTGCTGCCTCAGCGAGTTCTAATAGGACAGGGGATTCAACACGGATAGCATCTTTGATGCAAACCTCTTCGCATAACTTGCAACCAACGCAATCCTTGGGTTTGACTAATTCACAGATTCCAAAGAAACTTTCTGCATGCTCCCCGGTTTCTGGGTCTTTGAGTTCAAGACATTCCCAAGGGCAAATGTGAACGCAGAAATCGCACCCAGAGCAGAGCTCATCGTAAATAACCGCTATAGGTCTATGTGTCGGACGACGAATAAATTTGCACACATTCCCGAATTGGTCACGTATAGCTTCTACCGGACAGACCATACCACATGCAGTGCAGTCAATACATATTGTTGGGTCAATGATGTGCAGCATATTTCGGTCACCGGTAATTGCGTCAACCGGACAGTTTGTCAAACATGCCATGCAACCGATACATTCGTCAGTTATAAAATACGCCATTGAAACTGTACCTCCTATTCTAATTTTAACACAATGTGTGGTAAATGTCAATTGATATGTTTACAATACCTTCGCCAATAATACAGGATTATTTAGTTTTAAGAGTTTTCTGTTATTGAGATTTACTGAAAGTTAATACCCAGGTTCGATTTCCTAACCGAACTTTCTGCATCAGTTTTAGATTATTGAAACCTGAACATTGGTCTTTAGTCCCGTAGGGACGATATGTTTATAGAAAACGAGTGCCCTTCCCAGTTCTTTAGTCCCGTAGGGACGATATGTTTATTCTTCTATGCCGTTCCTACGGAACTCAAGAGGAGTAGATAACATTTTTCTATAAGCATATCGTCCCTACGGGACTAAAGACATGGACAAGATGGCAACACATAAAATTAACGTTATAGCAAATAATCATCAAAAAAACCTAAAACTAAATAACCCTGTTATTCAGGGGTGTGTGAAGTTTTTGCATGGTGTTATCTGAATTGTTGGGTTTGTCAGAATCACGGGACACGTGGTTGATACGGATGACGCGGATGATGTTCCCGCAATATATCGTATAGCAGAAGACAAGTGATTTCTAATCAAGATGATTCGTGGCAGTGGTTTTATCCGCGAAATCAGATGAATGCCTAAATAGCATTCATGCCGTTGATTTAGTTACTACAATGCGGTGGGTGTTTCAGCACAAAGAATTGAGGTTGACGAGAAGAGTAACATCATGTAAAATCTGTACAGTATCACCACCTATTTCGTAAAAGGAACAAACACACATGAAACATTTATTATTTTCCCTCTTGATTACCCTTGCGATAGCTTTAACAAACGTATATACAACGTTTGCACAAGACTACAGAACAATGAGTTTGCCCAAATGTGTGAAAGACCGTCTCGGAAAAGGCACAGTCAATCAGATAAATTATTCACCTGAGGGCACCAAACTGGCTGTGGCAAGTAACATCGGTATTTGGATTTATGATGTACAGACAGGGGAAGAACTCGATCTCTACACGGGACATAAGAGTGAAGTCTACAGCGTTGTGTTCAGTCCGGATGGGAAAACACTTGCAAGTGGAAATCGGGACGGAACCGCCGGCTTGTGGGACGCGAACACGGGTGCCCTTATTAAAACACTTGCGAGAAAAAGAGGTCCGGTTTTCAGGGTCGCATTCAGTCCAGATGGACAAACAATTGCATGTGCAAGTGGGAGTAGCACAATCCGCTTGTGGAATCCCAACACGGACGAAGACACACAGTGGCTATCCGGGGGACATACGGCATTTATCTTGAGCGTTGAGTTCAGTCCGGACGGGAAAAGACTTGCGATTGTGTTTGAGGACGACACGGTTCGGTTGATGGCAAACACAGGCGAACTTATAAAAACAATCACAGGACATACGAGTGGCGTAAACTGCGTTGCATTCAGTCCGGATAGCACGACACTCACAACTGTAACTCAATACAAAGGGATTCACTTTTGGAACACTCTAACGGGTGAACACCTAAAGACAATCACCGGACATACGAGTCGGGTCTGTAGTATCGCATTCAGTACAGATGGAAAAACGATCATAAGTGGCAATAGTGACGAAAATATCTACTTTTGGAACGCCCAAACGGGTGCGCATCTAAAGACAATCACTGGACATAAGGGTTGGGTCGGTAGCATTGTGTTTTCTCCAGATGGAAAAACGATCACAAGTGCGGGTAGTTACGGTCCGATCAGTTTTTGGAATACAAAAACGGGTGAACATCTAAAGACAATCACCGGACATACGAGTCCGGTCTATAGTATCGCATTCAGTCCAGATGGAAAAACGATCGTAAGTGGCAATAGTGACGAAAACATCCACTTTTGGAACGTCCAAAAGGGTGCACATCTAAAGACACTTGAAGGACATACGGATTGGCGGGTATCAAGTGTTGTGTTCAGTCCGGATGGCAAAACAGTCGCTAGTGGAGGTTTGGACAAGACCGCCCTTTTATGGAACACAAACACGGGGACACTTACGCATACACTATCGGGACATACGAGTTTTGTTTTTACCGTAGCGTTCAGTTTCGATGGGAACACCCTCGTCAGTGGATGTTCGGACGGTACGATTCGGTTGTGGAACGTTGACACGGGAGAACAGATACGACAGCTTACAGGACATACGGAATCGGTAAACAGCGTTGCATTCAGTCCAAATGAAGATACGGTTGTAAGTGGAAGTTCGGATAAAACCATCCGCTTGTGGAACGCAAACACGGGTGCGCTTATCAACACCCTCTTTGGGCACATAGATCCGGTCACTTGCGTTGCTTTCAGTCCAGATGGGAACATGCTCGCGAGTGGGAGTGGGAGAAGGAATTATTTCATCCACTTGTGGGATCCGTTCACAGGAGCACATATAAAAACACTATCGGGACATACGAGTCCGGTTAGAAGCATTACGTTTTCTCCGGATAGCAAAACAATCGCCAGTGGGGCTGAGGACAATACTGTCCGTTTGTGGAATGCAAATACAGGTGCGCATTTTCACACACTATCGGGACATACGGGTGCTGTCTATGGTGTTGCGTTCAGTCCGGATGGTAAGACAATTGCGAGTGGAAGTGGGGATGGCATCGTGTTGCTGTGGGAAACCCCATAGCTGTCAATTTTTAGTATAATCTATAATTACTTGGACACGACGGTAGGTTCGGTTAGGAAACCAAACCTACCGTTGGAAAAAGATAAATTCCGTTAAGTTGGTATTAGACATCTATACTTAATCGTAATCCATAGATAACGCTTATCCTAAGCAGTACGAACTCAAAATAATGTCTTATCCGCGAAATCTGCGAAATCCGTGTTATCCGAGATTCCGTACACACCCCGTGATTCAGACAAACTCCATTACAAACTTTACATACACAACATAATATTCCAATTGACATTCACATGTATATTTGTTAGAATATACCCAAAACTCATTAGGAAGAGATTATGCCAACACAAGAAGAACTTTACGATGTTGCACTCACACATTTCGCAGATAATGATCTTGAGGCTGCTGTTAACGCCTTTAAGGAACTGATTGAAACATACCCGAATTATATTGAGGGGTATCTTGGACTTGGTCATGCGTATGAAAGGTTAAGCCAATACGATGAAGCAATTGAAGCAGTTGAAATAGCAATTGAAATCAATCCAGACGATCCTCTTGTTTATACCAGTTTGTCTATGTGCTACCAGCGGAAAGGGATGATTCAGGAAGCGGAAGATGCGATGGCGAAATCGCAAGAACTTCAATTGAAAAAATAACATCTTCCGTATAATAACGCAAGTTGCTACCTATAAGGTTTAGACGAATAAACACCGTTTTTTATAGAGTATAATACACTTTTCGGTAGTATTTGTAGCACAAACTTTTAGTTTGTGCATCTTTATGACGCAAACTAAAAGTTTGCGCTACAAAATATATGCTATTTATCAGCACTTTTTTGATAATAGATGGTGTTTCTAGGTCTAATTATTGTAGGTAGCAACATGGGTTATAATAGTAATTTCAATTGCTACCTTCCACATTGTTATGTTTGTTGTGAACATTTATTTCATGCTGAAAGCGAACTCTCCATCAGTGAAATCTACAGCAATTGCATCACCATCTTGAAATTTGCCTTCAAGTATGTCAATAGCCATCGGGTTGAGTATGTCACGCTGAAGTATGCGGCGAAGGGGTCTTGCACCATACACCACATCAAACCCACGGTTGACCAATTCAGTCTTTGCTGAGTCGTTAAGAGTGAGGGTCATATCTTTTTCAGCAAATCGTGCACTTAACTTGATGAGTTCAAGCGTTACAATCTGTTTCAATTCCTCAATTCCGAGACGATCAAAGATGATGAGATCATCAACACGGTTCAGGAATTCTGGGGGAAAATGTGATTGCAAAGCGTCCATCACTTTTCTCCGTATTTCATCGCTTGCGAGATGCGATTCACTAATCCACTGACTACCGATGTTTGATGTCATGATAACGACCGTATTCTTGAAGTCCACCGTACGTCCTTGTCCATCTGTCATTCTGCCATCATCAAGCATTTGGAGTAAGACATTGAACACCTCTGGGTGTGCCTTTTCAACTTCATCAAGTAGAATAACGCAGTAGGGATGTCGTCTGACAGCCTCTGTTAGCTGCCCACCTTCGTCGTAACCAACATAGCCTGGTGGTGCACCGATTAGTCGTGAGACGGTATGTTTCTCCATGTATTCGCTCATGTCAATTCGAACCATAGCGTTGACATCGTCGAACAGGAATTCGGCGAGGGATTTTGCAAGGTGTGTTTTGCCGACACCCGTTGGTCCCATAAACAGGAACGAACCGAGCGGTTGTTCAGGATCACCGAGTCCTACGCGTGAACGTCTAATGGCGTTGGATACAGCCGAAACCGCTTCGTCTTGTCCGATGACCTGTTCACGCAAACGTTCTTCCATGTGAAGCAACTTTTGTGTTTCACCTTCCAGAAGTCTATAAACAGGAATACCTGTCCATTTCGCGACGATCTCAGCAATATCTTCTGCACTCACGTGTTCTTTTAACATTTGTGTACCGTTAGTTTCTGCTTCAACCGTATCTCGTAAGGTTTTGAGTTCAATCTCAAGTGCTGGGATTTTCCCATATTCAAGTTCGGAAGCTTTTGCCAGATTGCCAGTTCGTTTTGCTTGTTCGGATTCAAAACGTAGTGTTTCAATCTGTTCCATTAGTTCTCGAATTTGGTCCAGATTTGCTTTCTCAATTTGCCAACCTGCTTTGAGTGCGTTTGCTTTCTCTTTGAGTTCAGCGAGTTCAAGATTTAGTTTTGTTAACCGTTGTTTTGACGCGTCGTCTTCTTCTTTCTCTAAAGCTTGCTGTTCAATTTGCAGTTGTATGATTCTGCGTTCTACTTCATCAATGACCTCTGGCACGCTGTCAATTTCGATCCGCAGCCTTGAAGCAGCTTCGTCAACTAAATCAACCGCTTTATCAGGCAGAAAACGATCAGAGATATACCGTTTAGAGAGTGTGGCAGCAGCGACAATAGCGTTGTCCTGTATATGAACACCGTGATGTGTCTCATACCGTTCCTTTAATCCACGCAGAATGGCGATTGTCCCTTCAACAGAGGGTTCTTGTACAAGAACGGGTTGGAATCTGCGTTCAAGTGCAGCGTCTTTTTCAATGTGTTTGCGGTATTCATCAATTGTTGTCGCACCGATGCATCGTAGTTCACCGCGTGCTAATGCAGGTTTCAACATATTAGATGCGTCCACTGCACCTTCGGCAGCACCTGCCCCCACAATGGTATGGAGTTCGTCAATAAAGAGTACCACTTGCCCTTCCGCTTGTTCCACATCAGCGAGAACTGCTTTCAGTCTATCTTCAAATTCACCCCGATATTTGCTTCCTGCAATGAGCGCGCCTAAGTCCAGCGCGATTAGTCGTTTTTCACGTAAACTTTCAGGTACGTCCCCATCCGCGATACGTTGTGCTAACCCTTCTACAATTGCGGTTTTGCCTACACCGGGTTCTCCGATAAGTACTGGGTTGTTTTTTCGTCTACGAGATAGTACTTGCATCACACGTCGAATTTCATCATCTCTACCGATAACAGGATCAAGTTTGCCGGACATCGCTTCTTGTGTAAGTTCGCGACCGAAGCGGGTAAGTGCTTGGTATTTGTCTTCAGGATTTTGATCTGTAATTCTTTGATTCCCGCGAATGTCTACAAGTGCTTTGAGGATTTTATCTTTTGTCACGCCAGCATCGCGCAGTATCTTGCCAACTTTGTCCTGCTTGGACTCAGCAAATGCTATGAGAAGATGTTCTGTACTAACATATTCATCTTTGAGCGCGGTTGCTTCTTTGAGAGCAATTTCAAGAACGGATTGCAGTGCTATTGAAATGCGTACATCCGAACTTGAACCTTGTACTTTAGGGGAACTCTGTAGTAAATCTTCAAGGGTAGCTATGATACCTTGAGTATCAGCCCCTAACTTTTGAAAAATAGGTGTGACAATCCCATCTGTCTGATTTATGAGGGTCAGCATGAGATGTTCAGTACTTAGTTCTGGATTCTGTTCTTCGCTTGCTAAAGACTGTGCTGTATGTAATGCTTCTTGTGCTTTTATTGTAAATTTATCTAATCTCATTTTATGTTCTCCTTGGTAGACTATTTTATTGACTTAAAGCAAAAACAGTGCCAATGTATAATATGGAGAATGCGAGTTTTATTGGAATGTTCCTAAAGAAACTATGTCAGAATATTACGTTAAAACACCAATTTTGACACGATCTGCGCCATTTTGGCAAAAATAAAACACGGTAGCAGGATAACTACCGTGTTTTATAAATAGACAGTTCTATGTAGAAACAGATATTTTATTGTGTCATACGTTGATTTTTGAGTGAACCCCATGTCGTGGTATACTTGTCTTGGGCTTCCACACTTGTTGCAGACTGGATTATTTCTGCATATTCACCGAAGTCTGCAGCATCAAACGCAGAATTATAGATTTCTACTTCATCAATTACACCGCCAAAGAAGTGCATATTGGAACCTGTACCATCTTCATCATGGAAAAAAGTATCACCGTTCATATGTGCAATACCGTTATCTGCAGCGTGTGCAAAGACTTGTCCACCCGGTTCACTGACAACCATTTCGCCATCAAGCCACATCTCAAATTTACCCGCTTCAACAGCGTTAGTACCATCCCTAATCACCATTGCTACATGATACCATCTCTCAGAATCGATATCCACCGATGGCCAAGCCCCTGGCCAGTTGTATTCAGCACGGTTCCAAGCAGCGACATAAACTTTACTCTCAAAAACGTAGAGTACCATACCCCGTGTACGTCCACCCTCTTCAAATATAATCTGTTTCTTCGCAGGGATACTTGCATCATCACATTTGAAGAATGCTATAATAGTGCGATTCGTAAACGGACCACCTGTATTGATACCTTCTTCATCGGGTAATTTGATACCTTGCGTTTCACCGTCAAAATGCAATGCTTTTCCGACTATACCATCAACAACAGTCGGTTCACCAAAGAATGTACCATTGACATCATTTCCAGAAGAATCAATGACATCAAAAGCGTCTGCTTCTGAAGGTTCTTCATCAAAATTCCAAATGGCTTTAACGGTGGCTGCATCTTTTGCTGCGAAACTTGTTATTGTTACAAGCATAAGCAATACACATAAAATAGAAATAAACTTAACCATTGAAAAATCTCCTTACTTTGAAGTAATAGTTTGTTTAATTATTGGACTCTTTTCGTTTTTAAATTTGCCCAGGTTGTTGTAAATTTTCCTTGTGGTTCAACACTTAAGGGCTGCGCGAGCTCTGCAATGTCAGAACGATTAAAAGCTGAACTATAGACTAAGACTTCATCAATTAACCCGCCAAAATAATCAATGTTGGAACCAGCACCACCATTGTCATGGTAGACTGCATTTTGGTTGACAAAACCAATGCCGTTGTCATCTGCGTGTGCAAAAAGTTGACCACCATCGGCAGTTTCAACCAGTTTTCCGTCTAACCAGAATTCTAGCTTATCTTTTTCTACAGCATTAGCCCCATTTCTGATGATGAGAGCAACATGATACCAAGTCTTTGAATTTATGTCAGCGGATAACCATGCACCTTGCCAGTTTATCACTTCTGCCCGGTTCCATGCTCCAATATAGATTTTACCATCAAAAACATATACCACTAACCCCCGTGTTCGACCACCTTCGTCAAAAATTACCTGTTTCTGTCCTTTGTTGACATCATCGCAATTGAATAGTGCTGCGATTGTTTTATTGGGAAATGGTCCACCGGTATTGATTCTGTTGGAATCGGGGATCTTTATACCGTCACTCTCGCCGTTGAATTTTAATGCTTTTCCTGCAATACTATTAACAAAATCTGGTGCGCCAACAATTACGCCATTTAATTTCTGATTTGAAGTGTCATTGACAGTACCATCGTCAAAGGTCCATATTCCTGCGACTGTGTTTTCATCACGTTGTGCTTCTGAAGGACTTGCGATAATAAACACAAATTGCAGCAAAGCGAAAATGCAAAATGTTTTTAAGATTCTATCCTTTGTCAGTTTTTGAAACATTTGGATGCCTCCATTAGGATCGTCTTCCTATTTTGAAATGACTATATAGTTTTCTAAATAAATATACTCCACTCTTTTATTGATAATGAAAATATACATCCGTTGGTATTTTGATTAGTTTATTGTGCATGTCACAATATTGAGTTGATATATCTGTTGTTTATTATGACAAAAGTATGAAATTTTGTCAAATACAATATAAAATATTTAGTGTTATCTGTATGTATTTTTATGAGCATTTATTCCACTGCAACGATTGCAATCTTCCACTTATCAGCCTGTTTGCATAGAGTATCCACATTGATTATAAAGGTGCGTGTTGCTTCAACCGCCAAGGCGCTTCCTTTTACAGCGTGTACTGCTTCAAGTGTTTGCATACCTACTGTGGGGATGTCTATACGAAAATCATGATTGAGTGCAGCGGCTTTGGCAACAACAACACCTTTTCCTCCCAATGTTCCCCCACGTTGTATTGTCGCATCAGTTCCTTCTATAGCTTCAATTGCAAGGATGAGTTGGTTTTTTACAACAACAGTTTGCCCGATTTCCATGTTTGCGATTTTGCGGGCTGTGGATATACCTGTATTTATGTCTTCCCACTGTGCAACATTAGGTTTGTGTTTCGTAAGCACACCAGGTTCGGTAAGTAGATGTGACAGCAAAAAATCTTGTTGCAAAATAGTTATACCTGCATTCTCAAAATGCTCAAGGATTGCTGAAATCAGTACTGCAGGTTTCTGACCTCGATTTTGAGCTAACAACTTGATCGTTGTTACGTCCATTTGAAAGGGACGAAGTAAAATACTCGGTTCTATTTTCCCAATAATTACAAGTTCATTAACACCTAAATCCAGTAGTTTCTTGGTAATTTTCTGTATCTGTCCTACTCCATAATAGTATACTTCACTTAGAATACCATCGAATCGGGATTTTTCCTCTTTGGTGATTTGAATAATAATTGGTTTTAGACCTTTGGCGGCAGCAGACTGTGCAGCGAGAATTGGGAGTTCACCTGCTCCTGCAATGATACCAACTTTTTCCATGTTTTTGCCAATATTTATATTGATGTCTAACATATTTTATAGTAGATTTTAGAATTATTTTTACACTTTCAGGTGCAGGAGGTAACTCCGATTCCCGACTATCAAGGCGTTCAGTCGCGATTCGGAGATCGCTCCTACAAAAAAAGTGTAAACTTAATTGTATATTTCACTATAAGGAAACTTAATGTCAAAAATATAGATTTTTCATTGTAAAGGATAACATAAGGATGAAATAATGAAAACAGAAAAAGTAAGAAGTAGAATATACACATTACTAAACCGAATTATCCATAATTAGTCATACTAATTGTAAATATCTGATTTTTCCTGTCTTTATGTTTCTCATTTCCTTGAATATACGTTATAATAGATAGGTATGATTTAAGTTATAGACTTCAAATCAGTTGAGATATATCTGGAAAATCTGATTCTTATCCAGTATTATCTGACGAAAATATTATGGTTTTAGATTAAAGCAGTTTTTGATCAATACTGCTTGAGAATTTCAGTTTAATTATAGGAGATTTAACATGCTTTTTAGAAACTTGAAGATGTTCGCGTTCACCTTGACAATTGTTGCGTTGTTTGTTGGTCTTTCTGGCTGTGAGAAGGTTATTACGACGGTGACAGATCATCATGTAGAAGAGGTAATGATTGGTATCGCCCTTGCAGAGACAGGTGCTAACGCCTCACCGTATGGACGTCCAATGAAACGGGGACTTGATTTAGCAAGAGAAGAGATTAATATGCTCGGTGACATCCGCATCACGTTCGTTCGTGCGGACGCTAAAAGCACCGTAGAGGGTGGTGTTGAAGCCGTTCAACAACTGGTGGATCAAGACGTGCCAGTAATCATTGGGATTGGCATCTCTACCCATCTTGAACAGGCATTTCCGATTGCACAAGAAGCAGGTGTGGTTGCTATTAGTCCCATTTCCTCTGCTGCTGGTTTGAGTAGTCAGGTTGGGAATTATGCCTTCCGCATCGGTCTTGCTACAGATGTTTTGATGCCTATTGGCGTGATGAGAACTAAAGAGAAACTCAATTATGAAAATGTGGCAGTGATATATGATGAAGCGGACACATACTCTACAAGTGTAAAGGTGGAGTTGGACAAGGCTCTTACGGCGAACAACGTTACAAATCTATCCACAGAAACCTTTGAAACCCACGCTACCGATTTTACGATGCAATTAACGAATATAATGAACCTTGATCCGCAGCCTGATGCTCTCTTTGTTGCTGCACTATCAGCAGAGATGGTTCAGATTATCAAGCAAGCTGATGAACTCGGTATCACTGACACGGTAAATTTAATTGTGCCAGATTTGACGAACGCCGAAGTAGAAAAAGCGGGTACAGCTGCTGAGGGTGCGGTAGCTTTTGCGGGATGGTCAGGTCTGTTTGATACACCAGGAAACCAGGACTTCACACAGAATTTTATGGAAAAACACGGTTTTGCACCAAGTCCATGGGCTGCCCAAGCTTATGCTACTCTCTATATACTTAATAATGCACTTAAGAATGCCGATTTGACAGATGCAGCTTCAATCCGGGATGAACTGGCAAAAACAAAGGATTATACAACAATATTAGGGGATTTCTCATTTGACGAAAACGGTGAAGCAATATATGAACTACATGAGGAACGAGTTGCTCTTATCGTAGAGAATGGAAAACTTAAAGTCTTGGAATAATCCAAGTTTGAATTACTACAAAACAGAAAAGGCATCATCGGCATATTGCTGGTGGTGGCTTTTCTGTTTATAGTAGATTTTAGAATTATTTTTACACTTTCAGGTGTAGGAGGGAACTCCGATTCCCGACTATCAAGGCGTTCAGTCGCGATTCGGAGATCGCTCCTACGGAGATCGCTCCTACAGAAGAAGTGTAAACTTAATTGTATATTTCACTATAACCAAGTTTTTTTTGGACTTTGCAGTCGGGTTGATAACCCTAATCACATAGGTGTCTATTTAAGAATAAAATGTTGTTGTTTCTCTTGTAGGAGGGGTTTGTAACCCCGATTTTACAGGATTCAAATTGTTAAATCAAGGTTACAAACCCTCCTACAAGAAGTGCTAAGAAACTATTCACGTGCTACTGGTGTGATTTTCAACTTCACCTCTTTCCCATCACGGATGACAACGATCTCCACAGGTTCCCCGACTTTTACAGCATCAAGTGCATAAGTAAGGTCATAGATGTTGGTAACCTTTTTAGTACCGAGTTTTACTATGACATCCTCACTCTTTATGCCTGCTTTTTCTGCGGGACCACCAGCAACAACACCTGACAGTTTCACACCTTCACCTTCTGTTGTATAATCAGGAATAGTGCCTAAGTATGCACGCATTGATGCACGACTTGCTTGTCCGGGTGCGTTGCGTTCAACCTTTACGTATTCCGGTCTTTCCTCCGCACTGATTAAGTCAGAAATCACACCATAAGCAAGACTTGAGATGCGTTCTAAACCCGCATAGTTCAGTGTGTCAGGATCATCGGAAGGACGGTTATAATTCTGGTGTAAGCCTGTAAAGAAACTGAGCACTGGTACATTCTTTGGATAAAATGCTGTCACATCTGTTGGCATATACGGATCTTTAATAAGTGTGATATTTAGTCCTATGGGCACATTCCGTTTCTCAATAATATTTGTCCACACAGGAGAAGATCCGATACCTTGTATAGTAAGTTTGTTATTGCGGAGTCGTCCCACCATATCAAAGTTGATGTAAGCAGCAACTTGTTCTAATGGCAATGTAGGTTTATTAACAAAATGTGTAGAACCGATAAGACCGAGCTCTTCACCCGACCACAGTGCAAAGATAACGCCTCTTTTGAACTTTTCTGGGTGGTTTTTGCGTTCTTCACTGAACATTTCTGCTAATTTTAGAACGACAGCAGTACCAGATGCGTTATCATCGGCACCGTTATGGATTTTCTTTCTGTTTTCTCCTTTAGCAAGCGAACCTACCTCTCCGTAACCGATATGGTCGTAGTGACCACCAACGATTATGTATTCGCTCTTTTCAGTTTCAGTAGTGGGAGGAAGCATTGCAATGACATTCTTGTCTGATGTCTTTTTCTTTTCTAAGGATGCAGATACCTTGAGTTTTACATCGGGAATAGCGAATTGTCCGACATAGTGTGGATTCTCTATGTCAAGACC
The DNA here is from genome assembly GCA_963663765.2 of Candidatus Poribacteria bacterium. Taxonomy (GTDB): domain Bacteria; phylum Poribacteria; class WGA-4E; order WGA-4E; family WGA-3G; genus MSPOR6. The sequence continues at coordinate 568,836 of CAXXUA010000013.1, forward strand.
GGTCTGTACCTCTTTCAAGTTTTTGCCAGTAGTTGCTAAGAGTGCATTAGCAACTGTGTGGGTAATTGAACCCGCGACAATACCGCAATCAGGACTTCTATTATCAAATGTTAGAGGGATAATTTTGCCAGCATTTTGGGAGTTCGGACCTGATACGGTCAGGAACGCTTTCGCGCCTTTATCCCGTGCTTGTATTGCTTTGTAACGTATCCCCGCATACCGAATCAACTGTTGTTTACGTTCGTTCTTCACACCTTCCGGTACATAACGAAGTGCAATAACGATTTTGTCCTTTACATCAATTCCTGCGTAAGAATCATAGTTTTCTCCCGAATTTTCAGGTGCTGACAATCCATATCCGACAAAGACCACTTCGCCTTCCACTTCACCATTACTTGAAAACGAGAAAGGTAGAAAATCTTGCTTTACAGCAAATTTGAGCTGCTCCTCAGTGCCATCAATTTTACGTGTAAGTAGGAAGTTATTTTCTTCGGGTATGAGTTTGCTACCAGCATTGAAATCAAAGGTTTGGAAAAAACCACCGTCTTCACCTGCTGGCTTGATATTGTGTTGAGTCATAAAATCAGCGATATAATCTGCAGCAAGTTTTGAACCTTCAGAACCTGTCATCCTACCTTCTAAATCATCACTTGCCAGATATTCAACATGTTGTTGGATGCTACTTTTTACCTCAACTTCAAATTCGGCATAAGCTGGTTCGACTTCATGAACTTCTTCTCCTCTGTCATTGATTCTTGATACCTGTCTTGTAGGTGAAACGGAAATTGCATCTAATGCTGCTTGATGATCCCATGTCGCGAGATAGAGTTGTGACACCTTTTGATTGTTGCGATTTGAGGTCCAACACAAGCGGTTTCCATCCGGTGAAAACACGGGTAATCCATCAAACCCATCAGTTGAGGTGATTTGAATAGGCTCATGTCTTCCTATGGCATCTACAATAAATAGTTCAAAATTAGCAAAACCGAGTTTGTTAGATGCGAAAATGGCGTAAGCACCACTGGGATGAAAATAGGGTGCCCAAGACATACTGCCGAAATTGGTTAGCCGTTGAACGTCAGAACCGTCTAAACGCATTGTATATATGTCCGCTGTTTTTCCATCAGGAGAAAAATACCGCCAGACGATACGTTGCCCATCCGGTGTGAAAAATGGACCGCCATCATAGCCGGGTGAATCAGTCAAACGCGTTTGGTTAGAACCGTCGGCATTCATAATATAGATTTCACCGAAATAGGAAGGATCCACTTCAAATTGTTTAAGTGCTTTTGGAGAGAGATTACTTTTTGGATATGCATCCCGCAAAGAACAGAAGACGATGTATTTTCCATCAGGAGAATATGACCCTTCTGCATCGTAGCCATGTGCGTCTGTCAACTGCTTGAGGTTGCCACCATCGCTATTTGCTGAAAAGATGTCCATTGCTTCATCGTAATCCCAACTATACCTTCGTTCCTTTCCAGATGCTCTAAAGTTGAGTTCTTCCTTCTGTTTTGCTTCTGCGAAAACGTCGTGATGGGTAGATGCATATAGGACGTGATCACTACCCGGACGAAAGAAAGCACAAGTTGTTTTTCCGATTCCAGGGGAGACTCGGTGGGTGTCACCTGTCAATAGGTTTAGTGTGTATATTTGAAAGAATGGGTTTTCAGGTTCACGTTCACTTTGAAATATGAGCGCGTTTCCATCTTCCGAAAAATATCCTTCCCCCGCACGTTTCCCGTCATAAGTAAGTTGTCTGATATTCGTAAGGAATTCTGCCTCATCAACTGTATTTGCGTCTGTTTTTTCGTCCGTAACGTCTTGAAGTCCTGCATAACTCATGGAAAAAACAGTTATGAAAATCGTACAAACAAGACATATCAATTTAAAGCGGTACATCTTAATCTCTCCTATGATCGTAATATGTTCATTGATTCCAATCGCATTACGTTTACATCGTATAAATTGTAGCAGGACTTAAGCAATTTTCATGGTTTTCTCAAGAATTGTATAGAAAAGAATGTAATATTCAATACAATTCTGTGTTTCCAGCGCGCTTACAAAGCTCGCCTCCCGTTGGGTGCCTAAGTCCTATTATAGGTACTCAGCTGCTTTCTGTTTGAGAAATGCAAGTCCATCTGAAGCGAGACTTTCTGCACTCGGTGCAATATCGCGCCAGATGCAAGTTGCAGCAGCAATCTCTTTGACAGCAGGTGTGAACGACTCAATAACAAGCCATCTATCATAGTTAACTTTTGCCAAAGCACCAAAAACACCATCCCAATCAACAAGTCCTGTCCCCGGTGTGCCTCGGTCATTTTCACAACAGTGCATGTGATGTAGCAAATCACCTGTATTAACAATCGCATCTGCTTGATTTTTCTCTTCAATGTTCATGTGGAATGTATCTAAATGCACCTTAAAGTAGGGACTACCTACTGCTTGACTAAGTTTTACACCGTCTTCAGCGATGTTGACAAAATAGGTTTCAAAACGGTTCAACGGTTCACTTGCAAGTGTAACACCGTGTTTTCCACTAAATTCTGCTACTTCTTGCAGACCTTCAACACACCATTCCCATTCCTGATTGTTTCTACCGCGTCCGACAAGTTTACCAACAGCACTATACATAGGTCCGACAAGTGTATCAGCACCCAATTCAGCGATCACTTCAACGGTGCGTTTGAGATAGGTTTTCGCGTTTTCACGAATTTTTGGGTCTTCGTCAATTGGATTCCTATCACCACCCATGATATTGCACCCAATGGTTTCTAAACCAGTATCTTTTAGAATTGCTTGGGTATAGGGAATGTCCACTGTATCAGGATCAAAAACGGGAATTTCAACTCCATCAAAACCCAGCTCTGCAACCTTTGGAATCAGGTCAGCAGTTTCTTTGTCGAATTTATCTGCCCATAATAATAAATTTACACCAAACTTTGGCATAACTGTCGTTCTCCTTATTGTCAATTATTGGATTTTTTACAATGAACTATCATGTCTTACAAAAGTTATGTTTTTAACATCTGAGATGTGTGAAGAATTATTCAGGTTGATATTCAGATGCTAACACAAAATAGAAATGACATATTAGACTTTCATTCTTTTGATTAGATAGTTCAGAATTTAAACTTTCAATATCTTCAAATTCCAAACGTGTACCTGCGGGGAGAAAAATAGGATTGTTGTAATGGTAAACCTCGCTCCACTTAATATCAGACTTCATTACCCATAACATTTTAATCTGTTCACCCGTTGGCGTAATGGCAACAATTCGCATATCATGATTATATACTTGTAACGATGGATACGCATTTAAGATATACACATCCTTTTTTAACCGATACGACGAAACAACATTTTGTTGATTGGAATATCCTGTCATGGTGACTTTGTGCAACTTAGCAGTATCTGTTTTATCGGTAAAATATACACCTATGAGCATGCTTTTTTCTCTCTGATTGTCACTATTGTGTAACTGCATTTCAAGGATGATTTCTCCCTTCTTAGGTAATAAATACCCAACTCCATCTGGCATGAATGTTGGTACAACCCCTGGTGTCCAAGTCCAATCAATTCTGTTTATATTGTCTTGTGTAATTGGCTTTTCAACTGATTTTGTTGATCTGTCTTCAGGACTAACCATCTTCTGCGATTTTCTTTTTGATCCAATAACAGCGTTGATACGACGTATATTGAACCCACTATCTAACTGAAAATCAATTCCCCGCACATATTTTTCTTCTTCAAAGTTAGTAGGAATAACAAGCGAGATAGCTATATCATGCCCTTGTGGCAATTCATCAAGACTGGCAGTTTTAATTACCAAGTCAGGTTCTCCGTGTCTCCATTTATCTGAAGGCTGTGTTATTGGTTCGGTTTTGACTTTGGAACCTTCTGGTGTGTCAGTTTCAACCCATTTTTTGAATGTCTCAATTTCAGCATCAGTAAGTCGTCTTTCGTTCTTGAAATCACCGTAACCATCACCTAATCTCCAGGGAGGCATTTGTTTTGCTTGCGTGTATTCCAAGATTTTAGTTGCATGTGTCTTTGCATCGGCATAGTTGGAGAAAGTGAGTGGCGCGATTCCATCCGCTTGGTGGCATGTTTGACAGTTCTTTTGGATAAGTGGCGCGATGTGTTCGCTATAGGTAATATTATTTTCGTTAGTCACTTCTGGGAGATGAATCGTACAACCAAATGCTGGAGTTTCCTTCACTAACAATGTTTTTCCATCAAACACTGCAACGAGTGCGTCTTTAAGATAATTGTGTTTAACACGCGTTATAATGCGATTGTCGTCTATCGGACCGCGGTATCGTAGCGTACTGGAGGCATCAATAAGATGTGCTTGTGGGGTCATTGTTCCACCAAGATGACGTGCCAAACTACCATCAATGTCCTTGACGATTGGAAACGAAAACTCCGCTTTCTGAACATAAGCTTGAACATCTTCCAAAGAGTCATTTTCGTTGGCATACACACCAACAAACGTAACATTTTTTTCAGCAAATTCAGCATGCATCCTTCTTAGCCGCAATGTATATCGCTGCGCAACAGGACATTCTGTAGACAGAAATACAAAGATAACGGGTCCTTGCTTGGTCAGTGTATCAAGTTTATATGTATTATCTTTTATTGTTGAAAAGGTGATGTCGTTGATTTGGGAATCAATTGTAACTTGCCCCTTTTGTGTAGATGATTCCTGAATGACACGATTTTTTGGTGAAATCGTAAAATCTTCTGCTGCTTGCACAGATAGAGACAGTATTAGAATGTGGAAGATAATTGTAATCTGGTGTTTCATAAGTTTGTATTTTACTATTGAAGCGTGTTTTGAAGTACATATCAGTATATCTATATTGAGTGTAAACGTCAACTGTTTTTTATAGGTGTGAGTAGGGGCATTCAATTGTAGAAATTTACTCTTATAGTAACGTGAGTTTGATAAATAGTTTTAGTTGTTACATATCATTGGATATGGATAATTAATTTCCTTGAGTTCTTTGCGTTTGAGTGAGGGTTTTTTCTTCAAATAGGTATAAGCGATCAAGGCAGCAACTGTATTGACTTGGAAGTTAGCATAACTTCTATGCCGTGTATGTTGGATCTCTGTCTGAGTTTTGAGTTCTTTATTCACCGACTCAATGAGCATCCGTTTTTTCAAGAGTTCTGCGTCAGCATCAGACAAGGGTTCGGGTTTCATGTTCTTACGCACTTTGTAAACGAGTGACACACCTCCATCCCGCAGTTTATCCCGCAGCTCTTTGTTGATATACCCTTTATCGGCATAAAGTTTGCCAAATAGGCCTTTGGTCAACTGTGGCACAGGTTTCCGGTCATCCGTGTTTCCGGGTGTCACCATAGCAGACAGCAGTTCACCTTGATCATTGATGACGAGATGCAGTTTGAACCCGTAGAACCATCCCATAGAGGTTTTGGATCGTTCTGCCCCATCAGAGAAGACACGATTCGCTGAAATCCGACGATTATGGCAAACTGGAAGTGGCGTTGAGTCAATGAAGGAAGTCCCATTACATTCACCGAAACGGGTGTTTAGAAGAATAGACAACGGCATCAAAACCTCTTGTGCAAGCTGCACAAACCGACTATAGCTGACAAGGTTTGGAAACGCCCAACGGAGGTTGCTACAGACATGCTCTTGATAATAGGTTTTGAAGTTTTTACACTTATGTTGATGAAAATAAATAAGTATCGTCATAACTTCGCTAGGATGAAGACGCCTGGGTCTGCCACGGGTATTGCTTGTCCCGGGTATTTCTGGCAACTGGTGTTTTGCTTGATATTGTAGATACGCAAGAAAAAAATCGTCAATTATACAGAAAAGTGTTATGATATCCATCAGAGAACTCCTTATGTAAGTATTTGGAATACTTCATAATAACAAAGGGGTTCTCTATTTACCAGTTTTTAATTATCAAACTCACGTTATAGTAGGAGTTTTCAACCCAATTTTCCCTATCTACAGAAACATCAAAATGTTAACGTGTGTGATTAATCTGCAATTGAATGCCTCCAATTTGTGTATCCTTTCCTAATCGTGGAATTTTTTAGTTGTTTTTTTCGTGTTTTTTACATTTTTTTCATTAGTGTTCTCGATTCTATCGTGGTGTGGACTTATGAAGGTATTATGAATTTACGAAATATTGAAAAAAACAACTAAATGGATTTTTTATCGTTTTTTGTAGTTTATTTTTGTATCTGTTTTTGACTTGTCAGCTGCTTTTGTGTTCGTTGTTTTGTCTGTCTGTTATTTTAGTGCAACTTGTTTATTCAAGAGCAAAAGTTTGGAATTCATTTGTGTGTATAGGTAATATTATACCATTTTCATGTGATAATGTCTCATTATCAGCGGAAATCTGGTAGGAGCGACCTCACGGTCGCGACCTGGAGGTCGCTCCTACCAAAGAGAGTAACCCCCTGCCAGTAAACAGTAGAATTCCTTAATGATACAAGATTTATTTGAATTGGTATTATACCTTATGGTGGTATGGGTTTGCTGTGTTTTTTGTATTGAGAACAATAGAAATCATGTATAATCTATTCAATACCTTCGCCATTTTTGAGTGCTTCAGTTGAATGAGTATATAGTGTTGATCTACCATTGCTCTGTGATGTTGTTAGGATTACATAAATAAAAATAACTTCAGGTTTTCGTTGAAGTATTTTTATTTATCATAGCGTCTAATTTGACGATAGAATCTGACAGAATAATTTATATGCACAATCTGGCAGAATGTGCTACAACTGACCGCACAATCTGGAAGAATGTGCTACAACTGACCGCACAATCTGGAAGAATGTGCTACAACTGACCGCACAATCTGGAAGAATGTGCTACAACTGACCGCACAATCTGGAAGAATGTCTATTATTGGCGAAGGTATTGATCTATTGTAATTATATTGTTGAAATGTCCTCCAACAAATATACTTCGTGACAATTGAATACCTCGTGGACTGTGAGTAATACCATTTTCATGTGATAATGTCTCATTAGCAGCGGAAATCTGGTAGGGGCGACCTCACGGTCGCGACCGGGAGGTCGCTCCTACCGAAGAGAGTAACCCCCTGCCAGTAAACAGTAGAATTCCTTAATGAGACAAGATTTATTTGAATTGGTATTATACCTTATGGTGGTATGGGTTTGTTGTGTTTTTTGTATTGAGAACAATAGAAATCATGTATAATCTATTCTAATTCTATTGTTGAAATGTCCTCCAACAAATATACTTCGTGACAATTGAATACCTCGTGGACTGTGAGTAATACCATTTTCATGTGATAATGTCTCATTAGCAGCGGAAATCTGGTAGGAGCGACCTCACGGTCGCGACCGGGAGGTCGCTCCTACCGAAGAGAGTAACCCCCTGCCAGTAAACAGTAGAATTCCTTAATGAGACAAGATTTATTTGAATTGGTATTATACCTTATGGTGGTATGGGTTTGTTGCATTTTTTGTTTTGAGAACAATAGAAATCATGTAGAATCTATTGTAATTCTATTGTTGAAATGTCCTCCAACAAATATACTTCGTGACAATTGAATACCTCGTGGACTGTGAGTAATACCATTTCATGTGATAATGTCTCATTAGCAGCGGAAATCTGGTAGGAGCGACCTCACGGTCGCGACCGGGAGGTCGCTCCTACCGAAGAGAGTAACCCCCTGCCAGTAAACAGTAGAATTCCTTAATGAGACAAGATTTATTTGAATTGGTATAAGTATCTTGTGTTCTGAATATCGTATGAAGCAGATTACGCGGAGAAGATACATGCCACTGTTTGTATTGACGAGGTTATGCGTATCCTAAGCAATAAATCCTGATGTAGATAACATATCCGCGTTTTCCGTGTAATCTACGCAATCCGCGATTCAGTAAACCAAAAACTTACACAGTCTAAACACCAATTCTTTTGACAACTTCCGTGTGATATGGTATTATACAAACATATCAGAATTGCATATATTGCCAAGTAAATTATGCCATTTATAAAGAATCACGACAAAACCCCTACCTTTAGGTAGTGGGATGTAGTCGTGCTAAGTGCTTGTGTCAAGAAAAAACTTGATTTTTGGTTTAAAACATGAGATACTCATTATACCAGTTCAGTGTAGGTGCTACTAACGCCTACACACCTTATATTAGAGGGAACTGACATCTTCATAGGACTGGAATATCATCATGCTAAAAACACATAAGATTGCATTGAATCCAAATAACAATCAGCGAAAATGGTTTGCACAACAGTGTGGCTATGCGAGATTTGCATATAATCATGCATTAGCAGATTTCAAGTCTGCATTGGCAAATGATGAGTTCTTATCCGCTGCGAAGTTAAACACTCGATTTAATATTGCTAAGAAAGCACATGCTTGGACTAAAGATATGGATCAGGTTGTAGCCAATAAAAGCATATTTGGTAACTTGTCTGCTGCACTTGCGAATTGGGTTGGTAAGCGTGCGAGATTTCCGAAGTTCAAGAAACGTGGCAAAAAGGACGCATTCACCACAAATAATCAATCTGTAGAAGTTGAAGGCAAGCGTATCAAACTTCCTAAGATTGGTTGGATTAGAATGTTTGAATCATTGCGTTTTGTGGGTAAGATTATGAAAGTGACGATCTCAAGGACAGCACATCGTTGGTTTGTATCTATCACCATAGAAACAGAGGACACCGAAGCAGTTGATAATTCAACGCACCCTGTGATTGGTGTAGATGTAGGCATTAACACACTTGCCACATTGAGTGATGGCACGAAATATGATAATCCAAGACCCCTGAAACGATATGAAAAGAAGTTAGCAAGAGAACAACGTAGATTAAGTAGAAAAGTTTTCAAGTCTAACAACTGGTTCAAACAAAAACACAAGTTAGAACGTATCTACTATCGTATCGCTTGTATCCGAAACGATGCACATCATAAAGCAACTACAGAGATTGTCAACCTTGCATCTGTGATCGGTATTGAGACACTCAAGGTTACTAATATGCTGAAGAACAGAAACCTCGCAAAAGCATTGTCAGATACAGCATTAGGCAGTTTCCTGCTAAAACTCAAGACAAAAGCAGAAGTGCACGGTATACCTGTCAAAGAAGCAGATCAGTTCTTTGCAAGTAGTAAAACCTGTTCCGGTTGTGGACACAAAAAGAAAGACCTTACACTTTCAGAAAGAATGTATCACTGCAGTCAATGTGATATGTCTATAGATAGAGATGTCAACGCTGCAATAAACTTGAAACCAACTACGGTGGGACACACCGAAAGTCACGCCTGTGGAGTGCAAATAAGACCCAACGCTGTTCAGGAAAGGGCACGAGACACGGAAGCAGGAAAAGTCGTTTGGAAACAACTCAAACCGTTTCCAATATAAGAACTAAGAACCCCCATGCTTTAGCTTGGGGAGTATGTCAGAAAGAATAAGATACCATTTGTCGGGGAGTTCTTGTTGAGATGTTACCCTGGTCGTGACAAGAATGTCGCTCCTACCTGTTTAGTGAGTAATTAATTCTATAATCTACCATAATATTCAACCAATTTTACATAACAAAAGGAGTAAAAAATGCAACGATTATTCACAATTTGGATCTGTATTATCTTAACTTGTGGTTTCTGTATACCAATAATAGCACAAGAGACAAAGGAAGCAAAACCAGGTCCACAACCTGCAGCTTCAAAACAAAAGAAGGAATATGAAGACTTTAGTAAAGTAATAGAAGATAGTGAGAGTTATCAAGGATATTTCAAACTCTACAAGAAAAAAGAGAACCTTTATTGCGAAATACAACCGTCCCAATTAAACAAACCTTTTCTGTGTATGACAAGCATTGCTCGTGGTTTAGGCACAGGATATCTGCTTTCAGGTATGACAATGGAAGAGTGGCTGCTTGAATGGCGACGTGTTGGTGATAAAGTCCATCTTGTACGCAAGAATGTCCGTTTTCGCGCTGATAAAGGCACACCAATAGCAGAAGCAGTAGACTTAGGTTATCGCGATTCAATCCTTTTCGCACTCAAACTTGAGAGTGTTCATCCACAGCGAAAAAGTTTGTTAGTTAATATTTCACCTGTTTTCATGTCAGATTTAGTGCCTCTGGCAGGTCAAATAGGCGGCGGTGCTCGTTTCGACAAAGGACGTAGCACATGGGGATCAATAAAAGGATTTCCAAAAAATGTAGAATTGAGAGTAGATGCTGTTTATTCTGCAAGCGGCAGCCGTGAAACGATCCCCGATAGCCGTGGTATTCAGTTATCTGTTCATTACAGTCTTGCGCAACTTCCTAACAACACCTATCAACCCAGATTAGCTGATGATCGTATGGGGCATTTCATGACGACCGTCAAAGACTTCTCGCTGAAAACCAGCGAAGAGCCCTTTATTCGTTATGTCAATCGTTGGCATCTGGAGAAGGCAGACAAAAATGCCAAACTTTCTCCTCCAAAAGACCCAATTGTCTTTTACATTGAGAAAACTGTACCACACCGTTTCCGTCCTTATGTCCGTCAAGGTATCTTGGAATGGAACAAGGCATTTGAAAAAGCAGGATTCATTGATGCAATTGAAGCCCGTATTCAACAAGATCATGAAGACTGGGACCCAGAAGATGCACGCTATAATACGATTCGTTGGGTTGTTGGTGCGTCCTTTGCAATTGGACCCTCGCGTGTGAATCCGCTAACAGGACAAATTCTGGATGCGGATATCCTTGTCGGTGAAAGTTGGATCAGGTCATGGATGCGTGAATACACAACCTTCTTTGAGGAAGTAGAACATGAACGCGAACACCCAATTGAACATGACGCACGACATAACTGTCAGATGGCTACTGGGCTTGCACGTGAAATGGGTTTCATGGCGAGTGTACTTCAAGCGAGAGGCTTAATTGAAGATGGCGAACTTCCAGAGGAATTTATCGGACAAGCACTCAAAGCACTAATTATGCACGAAGTCGGACACACTTTGGGAATACGGCACAACTTTAAAGCAAGCACGATATATACACTTGACGAACTGAACAAAAAGACAGGGAAAGCACTTCACGGTTCCGTGATGGAATACGATGCGGTCAATATTGCTGCAGAAGGTGAAAAACAGGGAGATTATTACACAACGACATTAGGTCCCTGGGACCACTGGGTAATTGAATACGCATATAAACCCATCGGTGGCAACAAACCTGAAGCAGAATTGCCAGAGCTGCAGAAGATCGCATCACGGGCAGCGACCTCAGAACTGAGATTTGCAACTGATGGTGATGCTTCCATGTATCAATATCGCGACCTTGACCCATTAGTCAATCGTTGGGACCTGGGTGCGGACCCACTTAATTTTGCGAAACAACGTCAAGCAATCGTAGCTGATCTTTGGGACGAGATTGCAGACAAAGTCACTACAGATGGCATGGGTTACCAACGCGTCCGACGTGCATTTAGGTCGCTACTGGGGCAATATAGCCGTGCCATGTTCCTTGCAACACGGTTCATCGGTGGACAATACCATCATCGGGACCATAAAGGAGATGAAAATGGTCGTTTACCTTATGTACCAGTTCCTGCAAAGAAACAACGTGAAGCACTTAATTTCATTAAAGAACATGCGCTTTCTGACAAAACTTTTGATTTTCCACCCAAGCTGCTCAACAGCATTGCAATAACACGATGGAGTGATTGGGGGACAAGCAGTAATAATTCGTCACGTTTGGATTACCCAATCCATGATGTTATATTACGGAATCAGAACCAAATTTTGGGAAGGTTACTTGATCCAAATGTGCTTGCACGTGTGCAAGATACCGAGTTGAAGTTTTCTGACGAAGATGTATTCACAATGCCGGAACTCTTTACGGGTATTACGGACGCTGTCTGGGTAGAACTTGACAAGAATGCAGACGCACAGCAGTGGACAAACACAGATGCGTTTATATCCAGTTTCCGTCGCGGTTTGCAGCGCGAACACTTGAAGCAGCTCATTAAATTGGTATTAGACGCTGATAGTGGCACACCTGAAGATGCAAGATCGCTTGCACGGCTACATCTAAAACAGATCAATACGCGTATCAAGAGTGTGATACAAAATACAAAAGATAAGTTGGATGATTACTCAATTGCACACCTTGAAGAATCACAAGTGCGTGTTGAGAAGGCATTAGATGCGAACTTCACTGTTGAGAAGCGTTAAATTCGTTTGTTTGTTGTTTTGTTTGAATGTGTAGGCGCGCTGATATAGCGCGCCTAACAACACCCTATTGTCATAAGTCATAACTACCGCAATTCGTGAAGGAGATAAGGTATAATGAAAACATTACACCATCTCATCATCACCATAGCCTTCTTTCTTTTGTTCTCTCTGCAAATATCCTCTGCACAAGATACCGCAAAATCACATTTGCCAGAAGGTGCAAAACTCCGTATTGGGAAAGGGACATTGGGTGAAATCGCTTATTTTCCTGATGGCACGCGGTTTGCGGTTGCAACTTCAATTGGTGTTTGTGTATATGACTCGCTCAATGGAAATGTTTTGTACCAACTTAAAGATCCCGCCAAATCTGTGTACGGCATCAACAGTGTCAGTTTTACTCCTGATGGCGAGACAATCGTTACCGAGGGCCCAAATGCAGATATTCTTTTGTGGAATGCAAATTTAGGAAGTTTAAAACAAACTTTTACCGACAGTGAAATGCGACTCTATTCCCCAGTTTTTTTACCTGATGGAAAGTTGATTGCGGTACAGTGTTCAGAAAAACACTCATACGAGACTAAGACTCTCCGAATATATGATGTCCAAACTGCTGAACACTTGTACATATTGACCATACCTACTAATCGTTTTGATATCCGATTTTCTTTCAACAAAAAGGTTTTAGCAACTTGGAGTAATTTTACCGATAGCGTAGGTGAAGTAAGTCTTTGGGATATTAAAACTGGAAAGGAAATTAAAACTATTTATGCACATGAGCATAGTATTACCAGTGTCTGTTTTTCTCCCGATGGGAAAACTCTCCTAACAAGTGGGTTGGATAAAACTGCGCGTTTATGGGATGTTGACACGGGTGAACACCTAAACTCCCTCACTCATGAAAATTCTGATGATTTCTCCTCTATCCGCTTTTCATCAGATGGAGAGACTATAGTTACTACTGATTCATCCGATGGTTCGGTGCGTATCTGGGCAGTAAATACCGGACAATACTTAAAGAGTTTTTTTGGACTGACGGAAGGTAAAGCTTCTTGTGTATGCTTTTCTCCAAATGGAAAAATTATCGCTGCCTCTGGGACTGACGGTACGATACTTCTATGGTCTACTAACACGGCTCAACAACTGATAAGACTTATTGGACATGAGGGACAAGTTAACACGGTTTCCTTTTCTCCTGATAGCATGACTATTCTTAGCAAGGGAACAGACAACACAGTACGCCTCTGGAATGCAATTACAGGACAACTTATAATAACTCTGAATGGGTACACGAACAGTGTCAATGCACTTGCCTATTCTCCTGATGGGAAGATATTTGTGAGTGGGAGTTCTCTCAATAACGTTAGTTTATGGGATGCAAATTCAGGACACCTTTTGAAAGCTTTGAAAGGTCATGCCGCTGCTATCAAGAGCGTATGTTTTTCTCCAGATGGAAAAACTATTGCCACTGGAAGTTCCGACAAAACTATCAGGTTATGGAATGTTAGCACGGGAGAGCATATAAAAACAATTACTGGACTTGATAGGAGCATCAATAGTGTTAGTTTTTCTCTGGATGGACAAACACTTGTAGGCTACTCTCGGTATAGTAAAGTATATTTTTGGAACGTAAACACTGGACAACAAATAAAAACACTAAACGGAGATTTGGTCTCACCTGATGGAAAAACACTGATATTGGTTGAACACTTTACTGCTGAAGATGGTTGTGTTGAAGGTGGTGATAGTTTCCTGTACCTTTCTGATATTGATACAGAAGAATTCCTAAGTAAAATTACATATTCGGGTAATTTATCTGTTGAGTGTTTTTCGCAGAACGGTAAATGGTTTGCCACCTTTGATGAATACAATTCAACGGTAGAAATATGGGATGTTACTTCTGGGCATGTTATTAATAGTCTTAGGGGGCATGTGAGTCTTCCTTACTATGGTGTAGGTAATATTGTTGTAGTACGCTTTTCTCCAAATGGAAAAACTATTGCTACGGCAAGTAGTGTGGATGCAACAGTAATAATATGGAATCCCAACTCTGGAGAACGTCTCAAAACACTCACTGGACATACAGGTGGGATTAGTTCAATTGCATTCAGTCCAGACGGAAAAACACTCGCCAGTGGTAGTATGGACGGAACAATATTATTATGGGAAGTTCCATAATCGAGGGTTGAATTTACTGAAGAAACATTTTGAAAAATAACAAGTGCGTGTAGAAAAAGTTATAGATGCAGGTTTCCAAGTACAGAAACGTTAGAAATGACTTCGGATCGGATTAGTAAAACCTAAAAAGATCTGAACACCCCTGGTGAATCAACGCCAAATGAGCTTTTTGTCATTTATCGGGTGCGGTTTCCTAACAGCACCTACCACAGTGTCCAACTAATTATAGATTCCACATATTATATATCCAAAAGGAGCACCGTCATGAGAAAATCACATTTATATCAACAGCTAAACTTAATAGTTATCATCTCAATGTTGTTATGTGTTTATGGACTATTCTTTGCATACGGAGATCCACCAGACATTACCCAATTAGGTCTACCCGATGGTGCAATTGCACGACTCGGCATAGGTGGGATTGAGAATATATCGATTTCTCCGAATGGCAAACAGTTAGCAATTGCAAGCCATATAGGGGTTTGGTTGTATGATGCACAAACGGGTGAGGTAATTTCACTCTATACTGAACATGAGACTTCTGTCCGTTCAGTTGCATTCTCCCCGGATGGATTCACTCTTGCCAGTGGTGGTGGATTGGGGAAAGACAGATCTATACGACTTTGGGATATAAGGACTGGTGAACACAGTGTGCTTTCTTCAAGTGACTACAATGACGTAGGGACATTGTCATTTTCGTCAGATGGAAATTTACTTGTAAGTGGACATCATGGTGGTAATGTTATCTTGTGGGATGTAACCACTGCTAATAAACTCAAGCATAAACTTTTGGGGAATAAGAATCAAGTTTTGGAAGTAGCGTTTTCACCTGATGGCAAGACTGTCGCGATAGGTAGTTTAGATGCTACGCTTCGACTCTGGGATGTAGATACGGGACAACTTAAACACGCGTGTTTTGGACATACAGATTGGGTTAGAACTGTAGCGTTTTCACCTGATAGTTCTATCATTGCAAGTGGAAGTGGCGATGGAACTATTCGGTTGTGGGATGTTGAAACGGGATTACACAAAAGCACATTTAAAGGGCTATCAAAATTGGTTAGCACTGTAAGGTTTAGCCATGATGGTAACTACCTTGTGTGTGGCTATGGCTATAATAAAGATATACAGTTCTGGAATGTAACGACAGGAAAGGTTGAGCAAGTAATTCGCGTTCCTGATGATGGAATTACAGAAGTCTTGTATTCTCCAGATAAGAAAACACTTATTGGTATGCATTGGGATGGTAACATTCATTTTTGGGACCTTGATACAGGTACAATTAAATTTAGCATAAAAAATTATACACGCAATGCGTATGCGCTTGCATACGCTACAGATGGTAAAACATTAGCAAGCACGGCTGGTGATGGGATAGCGTTGTGGGATATAGAAACCAGAACGCAACAGTTGACCCTTATGAAACAGCAAAAGGGAGCAAAATCTATAGCTGCATTAGCATTTTCTCCTGATAATCGCACAATCGCAAGTGGGGATTGGAACGGAATCGTCAATTTATGGGATACTACTATCGGTGAACATATACGTACTCTGAAAGGACATACTGATGATGTCCGTTCTGTAGCGTTTTCCTCAGATGGAAAATTGTTAGCAAGCGCAGGTAATGACCACGCAATCCACATTTGGGATGTTAAAACTGGGGAACAAATACATGTGCTTGAAGAAGAACGCGAACGCGCTTTTTCAGTTGCTTTTTCTCCTGATAATCTGACCTTAGCAAGTGGTGGATTCAACGGTGTAATTCGTTTCTGGGATGTTGTCACTGGTGAACAAAAAATGATGATACCGAAAACTGGAAACGGTTTCTCTATCGCATATTCTCCAAATGGAGTTTTACTTGCAACAACAGGAATGACAGTAAAACTGTGGCACGCGAAGACAGGGGAGGAGATGCTCAAATTGGATTACAACTCGAAGATTTTGGATACGCAGGTGCAATTAGCAGGGAGAGATCCAGAAA
This sequence comes from Candidatus Poribacteria bacterium, assembly GCA_963663765.2. GTDB lineage: Bacteria > Poribacteria > WGA-4E > WGA-4E > WGA-3G > MSPOR6. The sequence continues at coordinate 585,196 of CAXXUA010000013.1, forward strand.
AAATGAGAGGCATCATAAGGGATTTCCAAATAAATATGATGAATATGGCAGAAAATGTTGCATTTTCTCCTGACGGAAAGACGCTTGCTGTTGCTCGTAGTGACGGTCCTATAAACTTGTGGGATATAGAAACCCAAACTCTCAAAAAGTCATTCTCTGGACATAAATGGACGGTTGAGTCAATCGCTTTTGCACCTGATGGTAAGACGCTCGCAAGTGGTAGTACTGACGGTTCAATACTTTTATGGGAAGTGCCGTAATGGAGGGTTGAATTTACTGATGGACATACTCCAATATACTCCCGATATTTTGTCCTCTTTGACACTGTTCTACAATCAGTTGACTACTGACGTACCGCTCTGTTATCCTATAAAAGAAGAAGAATTAGAGATAGCGTTATGTGGAGTCACCACAGGCAAAGCCAACAAACAAGAAGGTGGACTTGATTCGGAAGCAGCTTATGTCGCAATATCAAAGGATACTGTGAATGCGTTCATCCACGTCGGTATTGGTCAAATAGGCGATAACAGAGAAGTAGATATCGGTGTCATTCGGTTTCTGGGTTATGAACGCGGGGCACGGCACGCGGGACAAACTGTGCTTGAAAAGGCTGAGGAATATTTCAAAGCATGTAATGTGTCCCAAATCTGGGCATTCTCACAAGACTGTAAGTATCGTTGCTATCATTTTGAACACGCTTACCTATCCGATGCACTTGATCATGTTCAAGCTCTTTTAGGATATAACGGTTACCATCGTAGTGCTGGTGAGGTGTTTTTGGTTTGGGAAAACTACACTGTTACGCCAACACCAACGGACATACCGGTCACGTTTTCTGTAAAATGGAAGGAGGGGAGAGGAAAACGTCCAAACTGTTCCGTAAAAGCATACTATAATGACAAAAAGGTCGGTGAGTGTGATTCTGTAAGCGGAGGTGAGTTTTCAAGCCATCCGGAAGCACAAGACTGGCTTCACACAGTTTGGCTCGGAATTGAAGGGGAATTCCAAGGACAAGGTATTGGGAAATATCTGCTGCAACACACATTACACGAGATGCAAAATGTTGGATACCGGCACGCAGCAATTAGCACAAACTGGGAAAATTATCGAGCTTTTCTCTTTTATAGCAACTGTGGTTATAAGGTTGACGATTGGACTTATGAATTGAAAAGGAACTAACTTAAAAACACATGGAAATTTTACAATATACAACTGACATCCTTACATCCGTAACCGAATTTTACAACCACCTTATCGCAGACGTCCCGCATTGCTATCCTGTAAAGGAGCAAGAACTTGCTGCTGTATTGAGCGGTGTTACCGGACAATCAGATGATGTTCATGAAGAACTTCATTCACAGGTGGTGTTTGTTGCTAAGAAAAATGGTACTATTCAGGCATTTATTCACGCAGCTATGTATGAAGATGAAAATGAAAACAATGAGAAAGAGAACATAGGTATTATTAGGTTTCTTGGTTACAAACGGGGTGAGCGGTTAGCAGGGCAAACCATGCTTGAAAAAGCTGAAACATACTTTAAGGCTAATAACGTAGCTAATATTCTCGCTTTTTCCAAAATCTATAAATATCGATTCTATCATTTTGAATACGCACATCTATCAAATACTCTTGATCATATTGAAGCACTGCTTGGATTAAACGGATACGAACGCGGCTATGGACAAGTCTTTTTAGATTGGGAGAACTTTTCTGTTACACCAACACCCATAAATCTACCAGTTACAGTTGCTGTAGAATGGAGAGAAGGACGTGGAAAACTACCGAACTGTAACATTACCGCACACAAGGATGGTGAAGAAGTTGCCGTGTGTCGGTCTGTTTCTTGTGGTGAGTTTTCAACGCATCCCGATGTGCAGGATTGGGTCTATACAGATTGGCTGGAGGTTGAAGATGATTTCCAAGGGCAAGGTTTAGGAAAATACCTACTGCAATACTCACTTCACGAGATGCACAAAGTTGGGTACCGACATGCCGCTCTTAGCACGAATTGTGATAATCAACTTGCACTCCTCTTTTACAGCAACTTCGGTTACAAAGTCGTTGATTGGACTTACGGTTTTGAAAAAGACCTATTTGAAGGAACAATGTGAAGGATAATCTTCACGACTTGATGTGAAAATAGCTTAATGTTCAAAGTTCACTTCTTGTAGGACTGCTGATGCTCTCAACGCCATCTCAGTCGTCGGATCGCGTTTAATGATGCGGTTTAATTGTAGCACTGCGCGATCATCGCCATCTCTCGCTAATTCCAATGCTTCCTCAAATCCTTTATTACTGTAACTGAAATCTCTTGGAATGACGTTAAGGTCAAAGTCTTTCCAGTAATATTTGAGTTCATTGGATTCCCAATTGCGGTAGACATCTTCCCACTGCAACGAGTTGAAGATATTCAAGTGCGGTTCCAGCATGTGTTCTGCAATCGGATCATCAACTGCTTGATAACGATTGTCAAGCGACACACGCAGCCGGTCTTCTGTCAAATTTGGTAATGCTTTATGGATAGTCAATGCGGGGAAGATCAAAGTATCACCAATTTCATAGTCTGTCGTATGCCATTCATCTGACAGTTCATCAGTATTGACGCACAGACCGCCAGCACCAAGCGAAAAGTGATGTTCCATGACTCTATCAACTTTATGTGAACCCGGTAGCACTGCTAATCCTCCCAACTCTATCGGACAATCACCAACGGGTGCCCAACAGGTATAGGTTTGGAAATTTCCTTGAAAGTGAACGAAGTCTTGATGAATTGGTGTCGTGTGTTCAGTGTATTTCGGATACCAGAGACGTGCTATCTTCTGCGGATGCGGTATCACCTTTCTTCCGATGATTTTCCCTACCATATCAACGACCTCGGACCAATGACCGGAACGGTGAAATGTTTCTAACTTATATACTTCATGGTAGACCTCCGTGTATTCGGGATCACCTTCGGTACATTGTGTGGAAACATCAGCAATACCATCCATAGGGTCAGTACCAGCAACAAGCCAACCGCCTTCTTGCATTGTCGTTAGCATCTCTCGTCGTAATGCCAAGAGTTTGTCAGGGTTCTGTAGCTGCTTAAAGAAAAGATACCCCGCTTCTGCCATACGTGTGCGTAACTCATCCGGATCGTTCATTGCATCGTTTGATACGCGAAGTTCCTTGAGTTCTTCCATCTGATCTGCTCCTTGAGTCCACTAAAGTGTGATGTGAGACTATTTATATTTTATTGTTTATCTGAGAATTCAGGAAAGATAAATTTCTTTAGGAAAGATGTCCTTGCATAAAAGGCTCTTGAGGTAGATCCATGTCCACGTCCTTTGGTTCTCGGTTGGACATATACACCCATTCTACCTGTAAGGGCTGAAAAACCTTTAGTACGTATAGTTTCTCTAACTAAGTCATAATCTAATTTTACTTGATTGTAGACTTCAATGTCATCTAAATTAAAAGTAGTTACACGATGTAAAATGGATCTTTCCTCTTTTTGACTTTCCCAAATTCTTGCAGCCACAATCATTCGTCTTAACTTGATCAGTAAATGACTTTTTTCAAAATCTGTACGTTCAACATTATAGGAATCAATCATAGTAATAGCCATTGTTTCTTTTATCGTCAATTTACCGCTTTTTAAATACTTTAAGGGTATTATTTTCAGTTCCCAAGAACCAAAATTTGGTGATTGAGATGAATTAATTGGTAATCCTAAATGCCTCTCAAGAACATGCCCTGCCCAACCCTTATTGATCTTTGTACCTTTATTTACAGTTACCTCATGAATATTTGCGAGTTGTCGTAGATCTTGATTTACAATTGATGATATTTTTCTGATTGCTTCTTCTCTGTTCATACTATTACCATTTTTCAGTTATGTCATCTTCAAATAATCTATTCGACACTTCATCAATTCGCATTTGGGCAATTTGGTTATATGCATTGTCCTTTTCAATCATTGTCCATTTACGGTTATGCTGATCCGCGACCACCGCTGTTGTTCCCGACCCAGAGAATGGGTCAAGAATCAGATCGCCCTCGTTTGTTCCAGCTAAAATTACACGATTGACAACTGTCAATGGTTTTTGAGATGGGTGTTTACCATGCTTTTTCTCTTTTCGTGGTGTAAGTGGAATTTCCCACATGTTACGCATCTGCTTACCACTGTTCATCGCCTTCATAGTATCATAGTTGAACGTCCAGTTTTTGGCTTTATTGCTTTCATTGTTGACAGCCCAAATGATAAATTCAGTAGATTCAGTAAACATCCGACAAGTAATGTTCGGCTGTGCGTTAGGTTTATACCAAACGAGTTGTGAGATTATCCGTCTATCAAAAATGTTTTGAAGGATGAATCCAATTGTAAAGATACAGTGAAAAGATCCAAAAATGAACAGATTTCCATTTGTCTTTAGGACTCTCAACACTTCTCTAATCCAATTTACCGAGAACTGAAAATAATCATCCTTAGAAAAAATATCCCACTGTTCTTGCATCGTGACATGTGAACTAAATGCCCAACCCAATCCTTTCTTTTTGGACATATTAAACGGCGGGTCTGTGATACAACAATCAAACACACCATCCGGAAAAGTAGGAAGGATTTCTAAGCAATCACCCGATAGAATCTGATTTATCGGAAGTTTTTTGTATGCTTTACTTAATATAGTTGTTGAATATTCAGAATCTTCAGAGAATGGTTCATGTATTTTGTCTTTGGCAATCTCTTCAGCTTCGTTTGTGTTTTTCAATGGATGAATTCCCGTTGTAAGATATTCAATCAATTCCGCTTTCTTTAACGATGAGTAACCCTTCAATCCTCGTATTTTGAGTTCTTTCTTAAGGTCTATGTTTCGCATTTGGTGTATATTCATTTGTTTGAGTTTGTCCTCATAGAAACTGAGTTGTAAACAATCTGGTTTTGAACAATGTGTCCAAAATCCTTCTCTGTTGTGCAATTCATTATACCTAAAAACAATAGTTGTGTCAAATTACGGCGGGTGTGTAACAGTGGTATTTAATTGTCGAATAAACACACATTCTAACATTGGCATCTAAAGGTAGGAACGACTTCCTATTATTGATCGAAAGAAACAATTCTACGAAAATATTAGAAAAAATGAATTTTATGCAACCTTTTCCATTTTGCAAATGAAACCCCGCGGTAGGAGCGACCTCCCGGTCGCGACCGTTTTGATTCATTGTATCCTTACGGTCGCGACCAGGAGGTCGCTCCTACCAACGCAGGGGACGGTCGCGACCAGGAGGTCGCTCCTACCAACGCAGGGGACGGTCGCGAGCGGGAGGTCGCTCCTACCAAGAGGGTATTTTTGATTCATTGTCCCCTTACGGTCGCGACCAGGAGGTCGCTCCTACCAACGCAGGGGACGGTCGCGACCAGGAGGTCGCTCCTACCAAGAAGGTAATTTTGATTCATTGTATCCTTACGGTCGCGACCAGGAGGTCGCTCCTACCAAGAAGGTAATTTTGATTCATTGTATCCTTACGGTCGCGACCAGGAGGTCGCTCCTACCAAGAAGGTAATTTTGATTCATTGTATCCTTACGGTCGCGACCAGGAGGTCGCTCCTACCAAGAGGGTAATGATGCATAAAAAACACATTCTGCGTTTTCTGTGTCCTCTGTGATATGGTAAATTATGGAATTAATTACACACCGCGCTGGTAGGAGCGACCTCCCGGTCGCGACCGTTTTGATTCATTGTATCCTTACGGTCGCGACCAGGAGGTCGCTCCTACCAACGCAGGGGACGGTCGCGACCAGGAGGTCGCTCCTACCAAGAAGGTAATTTTGATTCATTGTATCCTTACGGTCGCGACCAGGAGGTCGCTCCTACCAACGCAGGGGACGGTCGCGACCAGGAGGTCGCTCCTACCAACGCAGGGGACGGTCGCGACCAGGAGGTCGCTCCTACCAAGAGGGTAATTTTGATTCATTGTATCCTTACGGTCGCGACCAGGAGGTCGCTCCTACCAACGCAGGGGACGGTCGCGACCAGGAGGTCGCTCCTACCAAGAGGGTATTTTTGATTCATTGTATCCTTACGGTCGCGACCGGGAGGTCGCTCCTACCAAGAGGGTATTTTTGATTCATGGAATTATTTACACACTGCGCTGGTAGGAGCGACCTCCTGGTCGCGACCGTCCCCGTGAGTATCACTATAAGGGGATAACATCATTTGATACTATTTCCTAATCAACATCTTCCGTATTTTCGTATAATTCCCCGCATTGAATTTGATGAAATAGACGCCTCCTGCCACCTTCTCACCGAGATTGTTTTTACCATCCCAATGCGCAGCACGAGGTCGGCTATAATACACTCCAGCTGCCCGATGTCCCAACGCCAACTCCCTAACGACGACACCACGCACATTGTAGATTGTGAGTGTGACATCCGATGCTTCGGATAACTTGTAGGGAATCCACGTTTCGGGGTTGAACGGGTTAGGATAGTTTGGTAGAAAGGCAGTTGAATCAGGTATTTGTAACAGATTGTTCAGCTGTGTAAGACTACTGAGCGGTGGGCTGCCTCTATCTTCGGTAACTTGGATTCTAACGTTGATAGATGTGCTATCATTATCTTCGCCACTATCATCAGTTGCAATGACAGTTACATTATATCTTGACCAGCCTAACGTTTCGTAGCTTAAGAATACTTCGTTCGTTTGTAATTGTCCGGTGGTGCTATCAATAATAAACTTTGAAGCATCTGTGCCACCGAGACTATAGGTCAAAGAATCTCCATCAAGGTCAATAGCTGTTACCGGATCGCCAAAGTCTTCACCCTTATAAGCAGCATTCTCATTAACAAATCGAGTGGTTGATAATCCATCAGGAAAATATGGAGCAGCATTATTACCATCGATTACAATAATTGGTGATGATTCTATAAGTACATAGCCATCATGATGGGAAGGTAGACTGGGGACTCCATCATTTATCACCACAACAGAGCCAGTGCTATCACTGTTACGCGTTACGGTGAATGTTGAACTGTCTGTTGATCCCTTTGGAATAGTAATACTTGTTACATCTCCACTGATACTTCCGTCCTGTACATATACCGGTAAGTCAATACTAAAAGGAGCACCGGTTGGAGCAACTGCCTTAACCTCACCACTACTAACTTTCACCAATGATATATTAAGAGGCAGCGGATTAACTTTATTCCTATCCAAATAAAGTTTTGTGAGACTGGTTAAACCTACAAACGTACCTGCAGGAATAGCAGACAATTCATTATTATCCAATTCAAGTTGTTCCAGATTTGTAAGATTCTTAAAGATTTCATCTGGTAATGTGCTGATTTTATTTGATTGAAGATCAAGTGTTGTCAGTGCTGTGAGGTTGTCAAAAACACCATCTGGAAGACTAGTTAACGGACCATTCTTGAGTTCAAGTGTCTTAAGTGAAGTCAGATTGTCAAAGACAGCACCAGATATCGTTCCGAGCTCGTGCCAAATCAAGCCCAGGTATGTTAAATTTGTGAGATTGTCAAAAATGCCATCTGGAAGTGTTGTTAAATCGTTATGAGACAAGTTGAGTGTTGTCAAACTGGTAAGATTGTCAAAAATGCCATCTGGAAGTGTTGTTAATTTGTTTCCAACCAAGTTGAGTCCTGTCAAACTCGTGAGACCGTCAAAATCACCAGATTTTAGACCATTTGTCCGTATATCATCACGTCCAATTAGATCTATTGCTCCTGTAATCGCTAAAAGATGGTCACTTGTAACAGCAGCAGCGTCGTCAACACCGGATACCTTTGCGACAATTGCGTCTCGTACCGATGCTGTTCGTTCACTGACAGGGGTTATACTTGTGTTAACATCTCTGAATACGGTAAGCGAATTCTCTTTTGTAAAACTATAGCCCTCGTGTCCTGAAGGTAAGTCGGGCAGATCCCCGAAAGCTGCAGTGACAGCGGTAGTCGTCCCCATAGTACGAATAATAGTGATCGTCTCGCTATTTGTTGCACCTGCGGCTATTGTAACACCAGTCCCACCACCGCTTATACTTCCATTCGTAACAGTGATAGGAAAGTCGAATTCAAAGGGTAAGCCTATCGGAGCAACTACCTTAATCTTACCGATAGAAACAAATTGTAATATTAAATTGATGGATAACGGATCCACCGTATTACCCCCTAATTTAAGTTCCGTGATATTGGTTAAACCTTCAAATGTACCTGTAGGAACAGCAGACAAATCATTACCATCCAATTCAAGGGTTTCCAGATTTGTAAGATTCTGAAAAATCCCCACAGGTAATACGTTGATGTCATTGCTATCCAAGTCAAGTGTTGTCAGTGCTGTCAGGTTGTCAAAAATGCCTGCTGGAAGACTTGTTAAAGACGCACTCTCAAGTTCAAGACTTTCAAGAGAAGTTAGATTGTCAATGACATTATTCCCTAACGTTTGAATGTTGTTTGAATTTAAGTTGAGATGCGTCAAACTGGTAAGATCCGAAAAAATACCAGTTGGAGGTGTATTTAAATTGTTGCCAGACAAGTTAAGACCGGTCAAACTCGTGAGACCGTGAAAATCACCAGATTTGATCCCATTTGACTGTAAATTGCTATTAGAACTTAGGTCTAATGTTCCAGTAATCGCTGCAAGATGCGTTACTGTAACATCCGCTGCATCGGTAACGCCAGATACCTTTGCGACAATAGCATCACGAACTGCTGCTGTTCGGTCACTCACAGGGGTTATATTTGTGTTTACTCCTGTGGATATCGTGAGTGAATCTCCTTTTATAAGACTATAACCCTGGTGTCCTGAAGGTAGCGAGGGCATATCTCCAAAAGCCACAACGACATCGTTCGCAGCACTCCCAGCACGAGTTACCGTTATAGTCTCACTTTCTGTCGCACCTGTTGGTATCGTTACACCCGTTGCACCCCCACTGATAATGCCATTCGTAACAATAATAGGAAGTTCCAATTCAAAGGGTGCGCCTATCGGAGCAACCGCTTTAATGTTACCTCCTGGAACTGTCACAAAATCTATATTGATAGGCAGTGGTTCAACTGCGTTATCATATAAATAGAGTTCTTTTATATTGGTTAAACCGGCAAACGTTCCTGCAGGTATAGTAGACAATTCATTACCATCCAATTCAAGGATTTCCAGATTTGTAAGATTCTTAAAGATCCCATCAGGTAATATGCTGATATCCTGACCATCCAGATCAAGTCTTGTCAGTGCTGTAAGGTTGTCAAAAACACCCGCTGGAAGACTTGTTAAGTTACCGGCTTCAAGCTCAAGTATCTTAAGCGAAGTCAGATTATCAAAGATTGTAGCAGATATCATTGCGATCTCGGTAAAATCCAAGTTAAGGTGTGTCAAACTGGTGAGGTTATCAAAAACGCCATCTGGAAGCGTTGTTAACTCGTTAAGAAAGAAATCAAGCAGTGTCAAACTGGTAAGATTGTCAAAAATACCATCTGGAAGTGTTGTTATATCGTTACTGATCAACTTGAGTGTTGTCAAACTGGTAAGATTGTCAAAAATGCCATCTGGAAGTGTTGTTAACTCGTTTCCAGTCAAGTCGAGTGTTGTCAAACTGGTAAGGTCGTCAAAAATGCCATCTGGCAGTGCTGTTAACATGGTTGAAAGCAGGTTGAGTTCTGCCAAACTCGTGAGACCGTCAAAATCGCCAGATTTGAGACCATTTGCCCTGATACTTTCATCCCCAGCTAGGTTCAGTGTTCCTGTGATCGCTGCAAGATGTGTTTCTGTAACATCAGATGCATAATCCACACCAGATACCTTTGCGACGATAGCATCGCGTATCCCTGCTGTTCGGTTAGCGACAGGTATGAAACTCTCATTTGCGTCTGTGACATTGATCGTAACAGCAATCGTATCGCTATCATTACTTGCCCCACTATCGTCAGTGACCTTGACAGTTACCGAATAGGAAGTCTTCGTTTCATAGTTCAACGCTGCCCTTGTTTGGAGTTGTCCACTCGTGCTAACAATAGAAAATGATGATGCATCTGTGCCTTCAAGTGTATAGGTCAATATGTCATCAGTATCATCATCTGTAGCCGCTACAGGTGCACCGAAATTTTGTCCTGAGTCAGTATTTTCTGCGACAGAACGCGTTGTGCTTTCACCATCAAATACGGGTGCGTTGTTTGTTATCTGCTGCGAGACACGGGTCACAAAAATCGTGCCTGATATTTCTGCGGTGGCACTATCAGGATCTGTAGCAATTACCTTAATTGAGTAAGCGGAACTCGTATCGTCAATGAGTGCTTGCGTCACCTTGATTTGTCCTGAACTGCTATCAATATCAAACTTAGCTGCATCATCACCACCGAGACTATAACTCAATGTGTCGTCATCAGCATCGGTCGCAGTAACCTTATCACCGATGCTATCGCCTACAGAAGCGTTTGCAATGTCTGATATTCTGTAGGAGAAACTATTATTTGAAAATGAGGGGGCGGTGTTCTCACTGACATCATTCACATTGATGGTAACAGCAATCGTATCACTATTATTACTTGCACCACTATCATCAGTGACCTTGACAGTTACCGAATAGGAAGTCTTTGTCTCATAGTCCAACGTTACGCTGGTTTGCAGCTGACCACTTGTGCTGACAATAGAAAACGATGCTGCATCTGTGCCTTCAAGCGTATAGGTCAATGTGTCATCAGTATCATCATCTGTAGCAGCGACAGGTTCACCGATATTTTGTCCTGATGCGGTATTTTCTGCGACTGAAAGCGTTGTGCTTTCACCATCATCAAATACGGGTGGGTTGTTTGTGTTCTGCTGCGAGACACGGGTAACAAATATCGTTCCTGATATTTCAGCAGTTGCACTATCAGGATCCGTAGCAATCACCTTTATTGCGTAGGCGGAACTGGTATGATCAATAAGAGACTGTGTGATTTTCAGTTGTCCAGAACTGCTATCAATATCAAACTTAGCTGCATCATCACCCCCGAGACTGTAGGATAAAGTATCCTCATCAGCGTCGGTCGCAGTAACCTTATCACCGATGCTATCGCCTACAGAAGCGTTTTCAATGTCTGATATTCTATAGGAGAAACTACTTTCTGAAAATGAGGGTGCGGTGTTCTCATTGACATCTGTAACGTTGATGGTTACGGCAATTGTGTTGGTCAATGTATCATCAGTTACCTTTACAGTTACCGAATATGAAGTTGTTGTTTCATAATCTAATGCAGCGTTTGTTTGGAGCTGTCCACTCGTGCTGACAATAGAAAATGATGATGCATCTGTGCCTTCAAGTGTGTATTCTAAGGTGTCACCTTCGGGGTCTGTCGCGGAAACTGCACTGCCGATATTCTGTCCTGATGCAGTATGTTCAGCTATAGACCGGGTGGTTGGTGAACTTTCTGTGAATGTGGGTGCTTCGTTGACATCCGTAACATTGATAGTGACAGGGATTGAATCTGTTCCACCATTTCCATCGGAGACCGATACCGTCACGGAATATGTGTCTTTGGTTTCATGGTCAAGTGCAGCATTTGTTCTGAGCTGTCCATTTGTGCTGTCAATACTAAACGAAGCCGCATCTGTTCCACCGAGTGAGTATTCCAGTGTATCATCGGTATCGGGGTCGGTTGCTTCCACTTTATCTCCGATGTCAATACCGGTCCCTGTGTTTTCATTTACATTTAGGGTTATGCTTTCAGCCGTGCCAAACGAAGGGTCGTTGTTCTCATTCACATCATTAACATTGATGGTGACAGCGATTGAATCTGTTCCACCATTTCCATCTGAGACCGATACCGTCACGGAATATGTGTTTTTGGTTTCATAGTCCAGCGCAGCATTTGTTCTTATCTGTCCAGATGTGCTGTCAATACTAAACGAAGCCGCATCTGTTCCACCGAGTGAGTATTCCAGTGTATCATCGGTATCGGGGTCGGTTGCTTCCACTTTATCTCCGATGTCAATACCGGTACCTGTATTTTCATTTACATTGCGGGTTATGCTTTCAGCCGTGCCAAACGAAGGGTTGCTGTTCTCATCAACATCGGTGACTTTGATGGTAACAGCGATTGAATCTGATCCACCATTTCCATCTGAGACCGATACCGTCACGGAATATGTGTTTTTGGTTTCATAGTCGAGCGCAACATTTGTTCTTATTTGTCCAGATGTGCTATTAATACTAAAGGAAGCCGCGTCTGTGCCACCAAGGCTGTATTCTAATGTATCATCATCCCCATCTGTAGCAGCGACAGCATCACCAATATCTACACCTGAGAGTGTATTTTCAGCGATGGATCGTTCCGTGCTTTCACCATCTGTGAAAACAGGCGCGCTGTTCTCATCCACATCGGTGACTTTGATGGTAACGGTAATGGAATCCGTTCCACCATTTCCATCCGAGACAGAAACGGTTACGGAATATGTGCTTTTTGTTTCATAGTCCAGGGCAGCATTTGTTCGGATTTGTCCAGATGTGCTATTAATACTAAAGGAAGCCGCGTCTGTGCCGCCAAGACTGTAGTCTAATGTGTCATCATCCGCATCTGTAGCAGCGACAGCATCACCAATATCTACACCTGAGAGTGTATTTTCAGCGATGGATCGTTCCGTGCTTTCACCATCTGTGAAAACAGGCGCGCTGTTCTCATCAACATCGGTGACTTTGATGGTAACAGTGATTGAATCCGTTCCACCATTGCCATCGGAGACCGATACCGTAACAGAATATGCGTTTTTTGTTTCATAGTCCAGCGCAGCTTTTGTTCTGATTTGTCCGTTTGTGCTGCCGATTTCAAATGAAGCGGCATCTGTTCCACCGAGTGAATATTCCAGTGTGGCATCATCTGCATCTGTAGCGGTTATTGCTGTGCCGATGTTGACACCAGCCCCCGTATTTTCAGCGATGGATCGTTCCGCGCTTTCCCCGTCTGTGAAAACAGGCGCGGTGTTCTCATCAACATCCGTAACATTGATGGTGACAGGGATTGAATCCGTTCCACCATTGCCATCGGAGACCGATACCGTAACAGAATATGCGTTTTTTGTTTCATAGTCGAGTGCAGCTTTTGTTCTGAGTTGTCCATTTGTGCTGCCGAGACTGAAAGAGCTTCTATCTGTTCCACCGAGTGAATATTCGAGTGTGTCATCGGTATCGGGATCAGTAGCGGCTACTGCTGCACCGATGTTGACACCTGAACCCGTATTTTCCGCAATGGATCGTTCCGCGCTTTCGCTACCAAATGTGGGTGCTTCGTTAACATCCGTAACAGTGATAGTGACAGCTATTGTGTCGGTGGCATCTCCTGTGTCGGTCGCTATAACTGTAACCGTATATGAATTTTTGGTTTCATAAACAAGTGCTGCTTTTGTTTTTAATTGTCCAGAAGTGCTAACAATGTCGAACGATGCAGCATCCGTGCCACCGAGACTGTAGGTTATGGTGTCCTCAGCGTCAGGATCTGTTGCAGTGATGACGTTACCTAAGTTTGTGCCAGCAGCAGTCTTCTCAGCGACTTGACGTGTAATGGAGTCCCCATCGTTAAATACCGGTGCTTCGTTGACGTTTGTAACATTGATCGTGACCGTGATCTCATCTTCCAACGTGCCATCAGAGACAGTAACTATTACCTCATAAGAAGTCTTCGTTTCATAGTTTAGTGCCGCGCTGGTTTTCAACTGACCTGTGTCACCATCAATAGCAAATGAAGAGGCATCAGTGCCACTGAGTAGATAAGCAAGATTTTCACTATCTTCGTCAGTCGCAGCAATCGCAGTGCCGATGTTGGCATCAGCAGCAGTATTCTCTGCAATTGTCCGTGTAGCCTCGTCACCATCAGTGAACACAGGTGCAATGTTTGAAGGCGTCTCGTCTAAATCCCTGACATTGATTGTCACTGCAATGGAATCCGTTAGACTGCCATCTGATACCGCAATGGTTACAGAATAGGATGTTTTTGTTTCATAATCAAGTGCAGCCTTTGTTTTCAATTGTCCGGTTGTGGATTCAATGTCAAATGATGTACCGTTCGTGCCACCGAGGGTGTAAGTTAATGTCGTGCTGTCAACATCCGTTGCTGACACAGCACTGCCGATGTTGATGCCAGAACCTGCATTTTCTGCGATTGTGCGGGTTGTGCTGGTGCCAGCAGTAAAAACGGGTGCTTCGTTGACGTTAGTTATGTTGATTGTCACAGATATGCTGGAACTGCCGCCTTGATCATCGGAGACAGTGATGGTGACTGAATATGAAGATTTTGTTTCGTAATCCAGTGCTGCACTCGTTCGGAGTTGACCTGAACTACTATCAATACTAAAGGAAGCGGCATCTGCTCCACTCATCCTATAAGATAAAGTGTCATCATCAGCATCTGTCGCAGATACAACACTACCGATGTTCACATTAGAGGCAGTATTTTCAGCAATGGTACGTGTTGTGCTACTCCCATTTGTGAAGACGGGTGCGTTGTTGACAGGACTTTCGTCGATATCGTTGACATTAATTGTGACCGTGATACTTGCACTCCCACCATTCCCATCTGAAACAGTGATGGTGACTGAATATGAATCTTTCGTTTCATAATCCAGTGCTGCACTCGTTCGGAGTTGTCCTGAACTACTATCAATACTAAAGGAAGTGGCATCTGTTCCACTCAGACTGTAGGACAACGTATCATCATCAGCATCCGTCGCAGAAACAGCAGTGCTAATGTCTACACCAGATTTGGTATTCTCATCTACAGAGCGCGTAGTGGTGCTCCCATCTGTGAATGTGGGTGCTGTGTTCGTCGCTTCATCAACATCCGTAACATTGATAGTGATGTTTATAGTATCACTTCCTCCCTTTCCATCGGAGACGTTGATGGTGACTGAATAGGAAGATTTTGTTTCATAGTCAAGTGCTGCGCTTGTTCGCAATTGTCCGTTTGTGCTTCCAATGCTAAATGAGGATGCATCTGTTCCACCCAGACTATAAGTTAAAGTGTCATTGTCCTCATCTGTCGCAGAAACAGCACTGCCAATGTCTACACCGGAACCCGTATTCTCTGCGACTGAACGGGATGCAGTCTCACCTTCTGTGAAGACAGGTGCTGTGTTCGTCGCTTCATCAACATCCGTGATGTTGATAGTGACAGCAATAGTATCACTTCCGCCTTTTCTATCTGAGACAGTGATAGTGACTGAATAGGATGACTTTGTTTCATAGTCAAGTGCTGTGCTTGTTCGCAATTGACCATTTGTACTTCCAATACTGAATGAAGCGGCATCTGTGCCCCCCAGACTGTAAGTTAAAGTGTCATTGTCAACATCCGTTGCAGAAACAGCACTGCCAATGTCTACACCGGAACCCGTATTCTCATCTATGGAGCGCGTAGTGGTGCTCCCATCTGTGAAGACAGGTGCTGTGTTCGTCGCTTCATCAACATCCGTAACATTGATAGTGACAGCAATAGTATCGCTTCCTCCCTTTCCATCGGAGACGTTGATGGTGACTGAATAGGAAGATTTTGTTTCATAGTCAAGTGCTGCACTTGTTCGCAATTGTCCGTTTGTGCTTCCAATACTAAATGAGGATGCATCTGAGCCACTTAGACTATAAGTTAAAGTGTCATTGTCCTCATCTGTCGCAGAAACAGCAGTGCCAATGTCTACACCTGACCCCGTATTCTCATCTACGGAGCGCGTAGTGGTGCTCCCATCTGTGAATGTGGGTGCTGTGTTCGTCGTTTCATCAACATCCGTGATGTTGATAGTGATGTTGATAGTATCGCTTCCCCCTTTTCCATCGGAGACAGTGATGGTGACTGAATTGGAAGATTTTGTTTCATAGTCAAGTGCTGCGTTCGTTCGCAATTGACCATTTGCGCTGCCAATACTAAACGATGACGCATCCGTGCCACTTAGGCTATAGCTCAAGGTATCATCATCAGCATCTGTTGCAGAAACAGCAGTGCCAATATTGACACCCGAGCCCGTATTCTCTGCGACTGAACGGGATGCAGTCTCACCTTCTGTAAAGATCGGTGCCGTATTCAGTGCTTCTTCAACATCTGAGACATTTATTGTTACGGTTATTGTGTCGCTTCCATCGTTATCATCAGAGACGGTAATAATCACTGAATAGGAGGTCCTTGTTTCATAGTCAAGTGCTGTGTTCGTTCGCAATTGACCATTTGTGCTACCAATACTGAATGAAGTCGCATCAGAACCACCGAGAATGTATGTTAAAGTATCATCGTCAGCATCTGTTGCTGATACAGGATTACCGATATTGACACCAGAACCCGTATTTTCAGCAACTGTTCGTGTAGTGGTGCTACCTTCTGTGAAAACAGGAGCGTTATTCGGGGGATCAGTATCCTCCCCATCCGTTGTTTCATCGGTCGTTGGTGTTTCTACGATGTCGGTAATGTTGATCGTAACATCAATACTGTCCGTAAGGCTGCCATCAGAAACAGTGATCGTCACTGAATAGGAGTCCTTTGTTTCGTAATCAAGCGCGACCTTTGTCTGTAGTTGCCCCGATGTGCTATTTATGCTTAAGGATGCTGCATCGGTGCCTGAAACCGTATAAGTTAAGGTATCATTGTTAGCATCTGTGGCAGTGACAGCGGAACCAATGTCTGATCCTGCATCAGTATTCTCGGCGATAGAACGGGTTGTATTTATCCCTTCGGTGAATACAGGTGGTGTATTGACTGCGCTGTAGATTTCCAAAGGTAACTCGTTAGATTTTGCCAGGGCATACCCAATATGGTTCGTCGGTAAATTGGGTAATGTGCCAAAGTCTACTGTCACATCATCATAAGTGTCGGGTGTGCGGTTCACCATCAAGGGTTGACTTTCTACGCTGCCTTTCAAAATTGTGATTGTGGTTGCATTATTATTCAAACTGCCGTTTGCAACAGTGATCGGCAGCACAATATCAACAGGTGCACCTTTTGATATGACAACTTTGATTTGGTTTTCTCCAACTTTTTGAATTGTCATATTCAGGGATAATGGATCAACTGTATTGCCGCTCAAATCCAGTGATGTCAAGGATGATAAACCCTCAAATACACCATCAGGTAGACTTTGTAATTGGTTATTTGATAGATTCAGTGTTGATAGTGACAGTAATCCTTCAAAATCATCTGCTTTCAATGATGTAATGTCCATGTCACTTAGATCAAGCGATGTAATGGTAGCAAGGTCTGCTTCTGATATGTTTCGGCAATCTTCTATACCTTGTAGCGCGGATACTATTACATCACTAACCTGTATTGTGCGGTTGCAGACAGTAGATTTTGCAAGGATATATCCGAAATGGTTAGGAGGAATGCTTGGTAAGTTACCGATATTTACATCTGTCGTTGTCGCAACAAAAGATCCACTTGTCACACTTCCTTTCGGTATTGTGATATTAGCGACACTTGCCTCATTGATAGGTAACACGATGTCGAATGGCGCGCCTGTAGGAATTATGGCTCTGAACTCATTATCAGACACTTGTTGCAATGACACCATCAACGGCATTGGTGCAACAAGGTTGCCACCTAAACGAATTGAAGTGAGCGAGGTAAGATCTTCAAAGATACGAACAGGCAGGTTACGCAACATATTTCCATATAGGTTTAAACTTGTTAAACTTGTCAATCCAGAAAAATCACCGCTTTTGAGTTCTGAAATACCAGCAGACCGAAGGTTTAGAGAAGTAATCGTTGCAAGATGCGTATCTGTTACATCTGCTGCTACACTTACATCCGGGATTGCTGCAACGATGGCATCACGCACCATTGGTGTCCGATCACTGACAGCAAGCATCGTTGAAACCGCTGGCGTGTCATCTAAATCAATGACAATTATGATGACAGAAATAGTTGATGTGAGTGTTTCATCGGAAGCATTTACAGATACAATATAGATTCGTTTTGTTTCATAGTCTAATGCATTTTTTGTTTTCAGTTGTCCAGTGTCACTATCAATACTAAAAGAATCTGCGTTTAAACCACTAAGCGTGTATGCTAATGTATCGTTTTCAGTATCAGTCGCAGAAACGGCATTGCCGATATTCACATCAGCTGCACTGTTTTCGGACACTGAACGCAAAGTAATATTGCCATCAGCAAAGGTCGGTGCGGTGTTTTCAGGTGTTTCAGGTTGTGTGGGAGTCTCTGGTTCCACTGGTGTTTCAGGTGTTGTGCTGGTGGCACTGATCACTTCAATGGGCAATGTATCAGATTTAGAAAGAACATAACCGTAGTGATTACTCGGCAAACTGGATAGCGTTCCGATATTAGCTGTTACTGCTGCAGTCGTTCCTGCAGTGCGAGTTACCGTGACAGTACTACTTTCTACTGCACCTTTAGAAATGGTCAGAGATGTCATATTCCCGCTAATGCTACCATTGGTAGGACTGATGGGAATACTCATAGTGAACGGTGCGCCTGTCGCGACAACGGCTTTAATCTGATCCTCTGCAACTTTTTCCAATAAGATGGTAATTTGCATAGGATCAACAGTGTTCCCACCTAATCGCAGAGTTGTTAGTGCCGTGAGTCCTTCAAAGATTTTATCCGGCAGACTGCTCAGTTCGTTGCCATATAAGTTCAGGTTAGTCAGACCAGTCATCCCAGAAAAATCACCCGATTTTAGTGCTGTAATACCTTTGGAACGTAAGTTTAGACTTGTGATTGCCGCGAGTTGTGCATCGGTCACATCCGCTGCGGAATTCGCTCCTGCGGCAGTCACGATGGCATCACGCACTTCTGTTGTGCGATCAACCACCGGAGTGATCTCCGCAAAGCTTGTTATTTGTAGACCGAAAATCAATAAAACTGAGAACAAAACAGGTACTCTTTGCATCATAAATTTCCTTTCATCAATCAAGATACTTTCATTAAATCTTGTTGTAAATGTAGGATTGGAACGCGCCAATGTTGTTTCCTATTTCAGTATTAACATTTTCCGCGTTGCTGTAAAATCGTTTGCCTTGAATGTGGTGAAATATACACCTGCTGCGACTTTCTCACCGTTTGCGTTTCTGCCATCCCAATATGCAGCACGTTTGCGGTCAGTATAATATCCAGCGGTTTTATGTCCCAAATCCAACTTCCGAATGACGACACCACGCATATCGTAGATCGTCAAGGAAACATTGCCTGCTTCAGATAACTGGTAGGGTATCCATGTTTCTGGATTGAAGGGATTAGGATAGTTTGAAAATAGAGCCGTTTCCTCTGGAATGGGTGGAATGTCAATCGTAGGAGCCAGAGGTATTGAAAGTGGTAAAACAGACATTGGTTGGTTACTTTCATCTATATCATATTCATAACCAGAATGTGCATCATTTCTATCAAAAGTAATGAGAGGAAATGTCACCGTTACTGCATTGTTAGATCCTTCGGAACGTTCTATATCAAGTATGTCACTTTCGGTATCTCCAGGATTTAATATATGAGCATCCCAGCCTAAACCGTTATGTGTCTCACTGTCAATAGCATCACCACCCGGGGAGATTACGACATTTGGCATTATTAAAAGCGGAGAACCGATAGGACACACAATCTTTACTTGACCTTCTGCGACGTATGATAGACTCACAAGGATCTTTAAGGGACGCACTGTATTCCAACTCAAGTTAACCGTATCTATCTTTTTGCCAATACCAAAAAAGCCATCAGGTAGGGAGCTTAATTTGTTATGGTTCAACAATAACTCCGATAAACTACTCAATCCTGACAATAGATCACCTTGCACAGAACTAATACTGTTACCAGCCAAATCAAGGGTTTCCAAACTGGATAGACCACTAAATATGCTATCTGGCAAAGATGTCAAATCATTGTTTTGTAGATTAAGATAAGTTAGTGCTGATAAGCCATCAAATATATCAGATGGCAAAGAAGTAAGACTGTTATATTCTAATGACAGTCGTGTTAGATGGGTGAGTCCATCGAAGTCATCAGCATTCAATGAAGAAATCGACGCAGAACTAAGGTCCAATTCTGTTACATTAATGAAGTGTCCATTTTTCACATCTGATGCGGAAGTAACGCCTTCTATTGCATCTACAATCGCATCACTCACCTTGGTAGTTCGGGAGCTGAGGGCAACATCTGGAACAGAATCGTCAAACTCAGTAATGTTAATTGTAACGGCTATGGAGTCAGTTCCCTCATAACCATCAGAAACGGATACTGTGACCGAATAGGAGTTTTTCGTATCATAATCCAAAGTTGCACTGGTTATTAACTGTCCAGTCTTGCTATCTATAGAAAATGATGAGGCATCCGTCCCACTGAGACTGTATGTGAGGGGATCTCCATCGCTATCTGTAGCCTCCACAGGACCCCCAATATTTATACCGGAGTTCACAGCCTCACTGATTGACCGACTCGTGGATTCCTCTTCAGTGAACTCAGGAGCAATGTTATCTCCAGATTTTATCACTACAAGTCTGCCCACACCCCTAACATATTTATACCCAGTATCATATTGTCCTTCTGTGGGTAAAGATGTAATGGAAACAGTAACAGAATTATTATTCGTTGAATCTGCAGGTAAACGTTGTAGTTGGTATTCACGGCTTTCAACAGCACCTCGATGAATCTTCAAATAAATGCTCTTGTCATTTTCACGAAGTAAGTGATTATTGTTGGAATCAAGGAATATACCATTCGTAATATTAACTCTTACATATAATAGATCTGGGGCTCCGATTGGAATTACAGCTTTAACTTTAGCAAAATGTCCAGACGCACCATCGACACCCTGTTCCAGACCGATAGTGAAATCAAAAGGGGCTCCAGGGTTATCGGAAAGAGTAAGAGCAAATAATCCACCATTTCCTTTTAAGAATCCATCCGGTAATGACTCTATTCTGTTATTTTCTAAAAGAAGTTTGCTTAGGAATGGGCAGTTATCAAAAAGACCAGTTTCCACAGAACTAATTCTATTATTAAAAAGATTTAAATCAAACAAAGAATCAGTACCTTGAAAAAGTCTTGATGGAAGAGATGTCAACCGATTTTCCGAGAAATTGATATCACGAAGATCTGTAAGATTATCAAATATATTTAATGGAAGAGAGGTCAAACGCATGTATCCCATTCGAAGTTCTCTCAAATTTGTAAGTTGATCAAATAAACCAGGCGGTAATGTGCCAACATAATTTTTCTCAAGCACAAGAAGTGTCAGACCAGTGAGACCATCTAACATACCCGGTGTGAATGACTCAAACTCATTCCATTCAAGGTCCAGAGACCTCACATTACCAAGTCCTTCAAATATACCTGGTGGCAACGAAGTAAGATTGTTAAGCGAGAGATCAATAGATCTAAGGGCTGAGAGTCCTTTAAAATCATCGGGATCCAAAGAAGTAATATTATTAGCTCTCATATTTATTGAAGTAATACTATCAAGATGTATCTTTAGAACATCTGAAGCAGTAGATGCATCCGGTATAAGTCCAATAAGATACTGTTGTACCTTTTCTGAACGGGCACTGAGGGGTACTGTTGGTGGTGTTTCATCTAAATCGGTGATTGTAATTGCAACATCAATTGATGCTGAACCCCCGAAGTTATCTGATACAGTAATAGTGACAGAATATGAACTCTTAGTTTCATAATCTAATACAGCCTTTGTTAGAAGCTGCCCTGTTGCACCATCAATATTGAAGGAAGCTGCATCACTACCACCGAGTGTATATGTCAAAATGTCGTCATCTGCATCAGTAGCAGAGATTGGATCGCCGATATTTACAAAACTTCTTGTTCTTTCAGCTATAGAAAGGTCTACTATAAGTCCATCGTCAAATACTGGAGCACTGTTCTCGGTTCTAAATACATCAATAGCCTCGCCTTTGGTGAATGCATATCCGTTATGCTCACTTCTACCATCTCTTGAGTCATTAGGTATGCTTGGTAATGTTCCAATACTTGCAATAACATTTTCAGTTGTTCCGGGTGTCCGTGTGATCGTGATAGTCTCACTATCTGTGCTTCCGATGGGTATTGTCACACCTGTCGCGCCACCATCTATGCTGCCATTTGTGACAGATATTGGGACGGTAATATCAAATGGAGCTCCTGTTTGTGCAAATGCTTTAATCTGACCGTTTTCGCCTGCGACCAATATTATCGGAAGAGGGAGCGGATCAACAGGATTGGCTTCCAAATAGAGTTTCTGTAGATTGGTAAGATTCACAAACATACCTGCAGGAATTGAACTGAAATTATTAGCATACAAGTTCAGTATTGTCAGATTTGTAAGGTTCTCAAAAAACCCTGCAGGCAATGAGGATAAAGACTGATAAGACAGATTAAGCTTTACCAGATTCGTCAGATTATCAAAAACGCCAGGAGGTAATATCGTCAATAGCTGGTTTTGACTACCAAGTCCCGAAAACTCAAGTCTTTCAAGAGAAGTAAGATCATCAAAGATACCACTTGGAATTGAACTGATTCTGTTAAAATTCAGTTGAAGTTCTGTCACACTTGTAAGTCCATCGAAGTCACCTGGTTTCAACGCACTAAGTCGTTCATAGTATAAACTCAGTTGACCTGTTATTGCTGCGAGGTGTCCCTCAGTCACATCTTCAGCATTGTCAATACCATCTACTAAAGCAACAATAGCATCACGAACAGCGGGTGTGCGGTCAGCGACAGGAGTAATACCTTCATTCACGTCAGTCACATTGATGGCAACAGCAATTGTATCACTATTATTGCTCGCACCACTATCGTCAGTGACCTTGACAGTTACAGAATAGAAGTTCTTTGTTTCATAGTCTAACGCAGTTCTTGTTTGCAGCTGTCCACTCGTGCTGACAATAGAAAGCGATGAAGCATCTGTGCCTTCAAGGCTATATGTCAATGTATCTCCTTCATCATCATCTGTTGCAGTGATAGGGCTACCGATGTTTTCTCCAGATGGTGTATTTTCTGGGATTGAAAGGGTTGTGCTGTCATCAGCAAATATGGGAGGGTTGTTAATAACTTCATCCACATCATTCACATTGATGGTAACAGCAATCGTATCACTATCATTACTTGCACCACTATCATCAGTGACCTTGACAGTTACCGAATAGGAAGTCTTTGTCTCATAGTTCAACGTTACGCTGGTTTGCAGCTGACCACTTGTGCTGACAATAGAAAACGATGCTGCATCTGTGCCTTCAAGCGTATAGGTCAATGTGTCATCAGTATCATCATCTGTAGCAGCGACAGGTTCACCGATATTTTGTCCTGATGCGGTATTTTCTGCGACGGATCGCGTTGTGCTTTCACCATCATCAAATACGGGTGGGTTGTTTGTTACCTGTTGCGAGACACGGGTAACAAATATCGTTCCTGATATTTCAGCAGTTGCACTATCAGGATCCGTAGCAATCACCTTGATTGAATAAGCGGAACTGGTATGATCAATAAGAGACTGTGTGATTTTCAGTTGTCCTGAACTGCTATCAATATCAAACAGAGCCGCGTCATCACCACCGAGACTGTAGGATAAAGTATCCTCATCAGCGTCGGTCGCAGTAACCTTATCACCGATGCTATCGCCTACAGAAGCGTTTGCAATGTCTGATATTCTGTAGGAGAAACTACTTTCTGAAAATGAGGGTGCGGTGTTCTCATTGACATCTGTAACGTTGATGGTTACGGCAATTGTGTTGGTCAATGTATCATCAGTTACCTTTACAGTTACCGAATATGAAGTTGTTGTTTCATAATCTAATGCAGCGTTTGTTTGGAGCTGTCCACTCGTGCTGACAATAGAAAATGATGATGCATCTGTGCCTTCAAGTGTGTATTCTAAGGTGTCACCTTCGGGGTCTGTCGCGGAAACTGCACTGCCGATATTCTGTCCTGATGCAGTATGTTCAGCTATAGACCGGGTGGTTGGTGAACTTTCTGTGAATGTGGGTGCTTCGTTGACATCCGTAACATTGATAGTGACAGGGATTGAATCTGTTCCACCATTTCCATCGGAGACCGATACCGTCACGGAATATGTGTCTTTGGTTTCATGGTCAAGTGCAGCATTTGTTCTGAGCTGTCCATTTGTGCTGTCAATACTAAACGAAGCCGCATCTGTTCCACCGAGTGAGTATTCCAGTGTATCATCGGTATCGGGGTCGGTTGCTTCCACTTTATCTCCGATGTCAATACCGGTCCCTGTGTTTTCATTTACATTTAGGGTTATGCTTTCAGCCGTGCCAAACGAAGGGTCGTTGTTCTCATTCACATCATTAACATTGATGGTGACAGGGATTGAATCTGTTCCACCATTTCCATCTGAGACCGATACCGTCACGGAATATGTGTTTTTGGTTTCATAGTCCAGTGCAGCATTTGTTCTTATCTGTCCAGATGTGCTGTCAATACTGAAAGAGCTTGCATCTGTTCCACCGAGTGAGTATTCCAGTGTATCATCGGTATCGGGGTCGGTTGCTTCCACTTTATCTCCGATGTCAATACCGGTGCCTGTATTTTCATTTACATTTAGGGTCACGTTTTCAGCCGTACCAAACGAAGGGTTGCTGTTCTCATCAACATCGGTGACTTTGATGGTGACAGCGATTGAATCTGATCCACCATTTCCATCTGAGACCGATACCGTCACGGAATATGTGTTTTTGGTTTCATAGTCGAGCGCAACATTTGTTCGGATTTGTCCAGATGTGCTATTAATACTAAAGGAAGCCGCGTCTGTGCCACCAAGGCTGTATTCTAATGTATCATCATCCGCATCTGTAGCAGCGACAGCATCACCAATATCTACACCTGAGAGTGTATTTTCAGCGATGGATCGTTCCGTGCTTTCACCATCTGTGAAAACAGGCGCGGTGTTCTCATCAACATCGGTGACTTTGATGGTAACAGTGATTGAATCCGTTCCACCATTTCCATCCGAGACAGAAACGGTTACGGAATATGTGCTTTTTGTTTCATAGTCCAGGGCAGCATTTGTTCGGATTTGTCCAGATGTGCTATTAATACTAAAGGAAGCCGCGTCTGTGCCGCCAAGACTGTAGTCTAATGTGTCATCATCCGCATCTGTAGCAGCGACAGCATCACCAATATCTACACCTGAGAGTGTATTTTCAGCGATGGATCGTTCCGTGCTTTCACCATCTGTGAAAACAGGCGCGCTGTTCTCATCAACATCCGTGACTTTGATTGTAACAGTGATTGAATCCGTTCCACCATTGCCATCGGAGACGGATACCGTAACAGAATATGCGTTTTTTGTTTCATAGTCCAGCGCAGCTTTTGTTCTGATTTGTCCGTTTGTGCTGCCGATTTCAAATGAAGCGGCATCTGTTCCACCGAGTGAATATTCCAGTGTGTCATCATCTGCATCTGTAGCGGTTATTGCTGTGCCGATGTTGACACCAGCCCCCGTATTTTCAGCGATGGATCGTTCCGCGCTTTCACCATCTGTGAAAACAGGCGCTCGGTTCTCATCAACATCGGTGACTTTGATGGTAACGGTAATGGAATCCGTTCCACCATTGCCATCGGAGACGGATACCGTAACAGAATATGCGTTTTTTGTTTCATAGTCCAGTGCAGCTTTTGTTCTGAGTTGTCCATTTGTGCTGCCGAGACTGAAAGAGCTTCTATCTGTTCCCCCGAGTGAATATTCGAGTGTGTCATCGGTATCGGGATCAGTAGCGGCTACTGCTGCACCGATGTTGACACCTGAACCCGTATTTTCCGCAATGGATCGTTCCGCGCTTTCGCCATCTGTGAATACAGGTGCTCGGTTCTCGTCTACATCTGTAACATTGATGGTGACAGTGATTGTATCGGTGGCATCTCCTGTGTCGGTCGCTATAACTGTAACTGTATATGAATTTTTAGTTTCGTAATCAAGAGCTGCTTTTGTTTTTAATTGTCCAGAAGTGCTAACAATGTCGAACGATGCAGCATCCGTGCCACCGAGACTGTAGGTTATGGTGTCCTCAGCGTCAGGATCTGTTGCAGTGATGACGTTACCTAAGTTTGTTCCAGCAGCAGTATTCTCAGCGACTTGACGTGTAATGGAGTCCCCATCGTTAAATACCGGTGCTTCGTTGACGTTTGTAACATTGATCGTGACCGTGATCTCATCTTCCAACGTGCCATCAGAGACAGTAACTATTACCTCATAAGATGTCTTCGTTTCATAGTTTAGTGCCGCGCTGGTTTTCAACTGACCTGTGTCACCATCAATAGCAAATGAGGAGGCATCAGTGCCACTGAGTAGATAAGCAAGATTTTCACTATCTTCGTCAGTCGCAGCAATCGCAGTGCCGATGTTGGCATCAGCAGCAGTATTCTCTGCAATTGTCCGTGTAGCCTCGTCACCATCAGTGAACACAGGTGCAATGTTTGAAGGCGTCTCGTCTAAATCCCTGACATTGATTGTCACTGCAATGGAATCCGTTAGACTGCCATCTGATACCGTAATGGTTACAGAATAGGATGTTTTTGTTTCATAATCAAGTGCAGCCTTTGTTTTCAATTGTCCGGTTGTGGATTCAATGTCAAATGATGCACCGTTCGTGCCACCGAGGGTGTAAGTTAATGTCGTGCTGTCAACATCCGTTGCTGACACAGCACTGCCGATGTTGATGCCAGAACCTGCATTTTCTGCGATTGTGCGGGTTGTGCTGGTGCCAGCAGTAAAAACGGGTGCTTCGTTGACGTTAGTTATGTTGATTGTCACAGATATGCTGGAACTGCCGCCTTGATCATCGGAGACAGTGATGGTGACTGAATATGAAGATTTTGTTTCGTAATCCAGTGCTGCACTCGTTCGGAGTTGACCTGAACTACTATCAATACTAAAGGAAGCGGCATCTGCTCCACTCATCCTATAAGATAAAGTGTCATCATCAGCATCTGTCGCAGATACAACACTACCGATGTTCACATTAGAGGCAGTATTTTCAGCAATGGTACGTGTTGTGCTACTCCCATTTGTGAAGACGGGTGCGTTGTTGACAGGACTTTCGTCGATATCGTTGACATTAATTGTGACCGTGATACTTGCACTCCCACCATTCCCATCTGAAACAGTGATGGTGACTGAATATGAATCTTTCGTTTCATAATCCAGTGCTGCACTCGTTCGGAGTTGTCCTGAACTACTATCAATACTAAAGGAAGTGGCATCTGTGCCACTCAGACTGTAGGACAACGTATCATCATCAGCATCCGTCGCAGAAACAGCAGTGCTAATGTCTACACCAGATTTGGTATTCTCATCTACAGAGCGCGTAGTGGTGCTCCCATCTGTGAATGTGGGTGCTGTGTTCGTCGCTTCATCAACATCCGTAACATTGATAGTGACACCAATAGTATCACTTCCTCCCTTTCCATCGGAGACGTTGATGGTGACTGAATAGGAAGATTTTGTTTCATAGTCAAGTGCTGCGCTTGTTCGCAATTGTCCGTTTGTGCTTCCAATGCTAAATGAGGATGCATCTGTTCCACCCAGACTATAAGTTAAAGTGTCATTGTCCTCATCTGTCGCAGAAACAGCACTGCCAATGTCTACACCGGAACCCGTATTCTCTGCGACTGAACGGGATGCAGTCTCACCTTCTGTGAAGACAGGTGCTGTGTTCGTCGCTTCATCAACATCCGTGATGTTGATAGTGACAGCAATAGTATCACTTCCGCCTTTTCTATCTGAGACAGTGATAGTGACTGAATAGGATGACTTTGTTTCATAGTCAAGTGCTGTGCTTGTTCGCAATTGACCATTTGTACTTCCAATACTGAATGAAGCGGCATCTGTGCCCCCCAGACTGTAAGTTAAAGTGTCATTGTCAACATCCGTCGCAGAAACTGCACTGCCAATGTCTACACCGGAACCCGTATTCTCATCTATGGAGCGCGTAGTGGTGCTCCCATCTGTGAAGACAGGTGCTGTGTTCGTCGCTTCATCAACATCCGTAACATTGATAGTGACAGCAATAGTATCACTTCCTCCCTTTCCATCGGAGACGTTGATAGTGACTGAATAGGATGACTTTGTTTCATAATCCAATGCTGCACTCGTTCGGAGTTGTCCTGAACTACTATCAATACTAAAGGAAGTGGCATCTGTGCCACTCAGACTGTAAGATAACGTATCATCATCAGCATCCATCGCAGAAACAGCAGTGCCAATGTCTACACCTGACCCCGTATTCTCATCTACGGAGCGCGTAGTGGTGCTCCCATCTGTAAAGACAGGTGCTGTGTTCGTCGTTTCATCAACATCCGTGATGTTGATAGTGATGTTGATAGTATCGCTTCCCCCTTTTCCATCGGAGACAGTGATGGTGACTGAATAGGAAGATTTTGTTTCATAGTCAAGTGCTGCGTTCGTTCGCAATTGTCCATTTGCACTGCCAATACTAAACGATGATGCATCTGAGCCACTTAGACTATAAGTTAAATTGTCGTTGTCCTCATCCGTCGCAGAAACAGCGCTGCCAATGTCTACACCGGAACCCGTATTCTCTGCGACTGAACGGGATGCAGTCTCCCCTTCTGTAAAGATCGGTGCCGTATTCAGTGCTTCTTCAACATCTGAGACATTTATTGTTACGGTTATTGTGTCGCTTCCATCGTTATCATCAGAGACGGTAATAATCACTGAATAGGAGGTCCTTGTTTCATAGTCAAGTGCTGTGTTCGTTCGCAATTGACCATTTGTGCTAACAATACTGAATGAAGTCGCATCAGAACCACCGAGAATGTATGTTAAAGTATCATCGTCAGCATCTGTTGCTGATACAGGATTACCGATGTTAACACCAGACCCTGTATTTTCAGCAACTGTTCGTGTAGTGGTGCTACCTTCTGTGAAAACAGGAGCGTTATTCGGGGGATCAGTATCCTCCCCATCCGTTGTTTCATCGGTCGTTGGTGTTTCTACGATGTCGGTAATGTTGATCGTAACATCAATACTGTCCGTAAGGCTGCCATCAGAAACAGTGATCGTCACTGAATAGGAGTCCTTTGTTTCGTAATCAAGCGCGACCTTTGTCTGTAGTTGCCCCGATGTGCTATTTATGCTAAAGGATGCTGCATCGGTGCCTGAAACCGTATAAGTTAAGGTATCATTGTTAGCATCTGTGGCAGTGACAGCGGAACCAATGTCTGATCCTGCATCAGTATTCTCGGCGATAGAACGGGTTGTATTTATCCCTTCGGTGAATACAGGTGGTGTATTGACTGCGCTGTAGATTTCCAAAGGTAACTCGTTAGATTTTGCCAGGGCATACCCAATATGGTTCGTCGGTAAATTGGGTAATGTGCCAAAGTCTACTGTCACCGCAGCATAAATATCGGGTGTGCGGTTCACCATCAAGGGTTGGCTGGCTATACTTCCTCTCGGGATTGTAATAGATGTGGCATTATTATTTAAACTGCCGTTTGCAACAGTGATCGGCAGCACAATATCAAAAGGTGCACCTGTTGATATGACAACTTTGATTTGGTTTTCTCCAACTTTTAGAATTGTCATATTCAGGGATAATGGATCAACTGTATTGCCGCTCAAATCCAGTGATGTCAAGGATGATAAACCCTCAAATACACCATCAGGTAGACTTTGTAATTGGTTATTTGATAGATTCAGTGTTGATAGTGACAGTAATCCTTCAAAATCATCTGCTTGGAGAGCACTTATTGAAGCACTGCTAAGATCTAAGGCAGTAATGGTAGCAAGGTCCGTTTCTGATATGTTTCGGCAATCTTCTATACCTTGTAGCGCGGATACTATTGCATCACTAACCTGTATTGTGCGGTTGCAGACAGTAGATTTTGCAAGGATATATCCGAAATGGTTAGGAGGAATGCTTGGTAAGTTACCGATATTTACATCTGTCGTTGTCGCAACAAAAGATCCACTTGTCACACTTCCTTTCGGTATTGTGATATTAGCGACACTTGCCTCATTGATAGGTAACACGATGTCGAATGGCGCGCCTGTAGGAATGATGGCTCTGAACTCATTATCAGACACTTGTTGCAATGACACCATCAACGGCATTGGTGCAACAAGGTTGCCACCTAAACGAATTGAAGTGAGCGAGGTAAGATCTTCAAAGATACGAGCAGGCAGGTTACGCAACATATTTCCATATAGGTTTAAACTTGTTAAACTTGTCAATCCAGAAAAATCACCGCTTTTGAGTTCTGAAATACCAGCAGACCGAAGGTTTAGAGAAGTAATCGTTGCAAGATGCGTATCTGTTACATCTGCTGCTACACTTACATCCGGGATTGCTGCAACGATGGCATCACGCACCTTTGGTGTCCGATCACTGACAGCAAGCATCGTTGAAACCGCTGGCGTGTCATCTAAATCAATGACAATTATGATGACAGAAATAGTTGATGTGAGTGTTTCATCGGAAGCATTTACAGATACAATATAGATTCGTTTTGTTTCATAGTCTAATGCATTTTTTGTTTTCAGTTGTCCAGTTTCACTATCAATACTAAAAGAATCTGCGTTTAAACCACTAAGCGTGTATGCTAATGTATCGTTTTCAGTATCAGTCGCAGCAACGGCATTGCCGATATTCACATCAGCTGCACTGTTTTCGGACACTGAACGCAAAGTAATATTGCCATCAGCAAAGGTCGGTGCGGTGTTTTCAGGTGTTTCAGGTTGTGTGGGAGTCTCTGGTTCCACTGGTGTTTCAGGTGTTGTGCTGGTGGCACTGATCACTTCAAGCGGCAATGTATCAGATTTAGAAAGAACATAACCGTAGTGATGACTCGGCAAACTGGATAGCGTTCCGATATTAGCTGTTACTGCTGCAGTCGTTCCTGCAGCGCGAGTTACCGTGACAGCAGTACTTTCTACTGCACCTTTAGAAATGGTCAGAGATGTCGTATTCCCGCTAATGCTGCCATTGGTAGGACTGATGGGAATACTCATAGTGAACGGTGCGCCTGTCGCGACAACGGCTTTAATCTGATCCTCTCCAACTTTTTCCAATAAGATGGTAATTTGCATAGGATCAACAGTGTTCCCACCTAATCGCAGAGTTGTTAGTGCCGTGAGTCCTTCAAAGATTTTATCCGGCAGACTGCTCAGTTCGTTGCCATATAAGTTCAGGTTAGTCAGACCAGTCATCCCAGAAAAATCACCCGATTTTAGTGCTGTAATACCTTTGGAACGTAAGTTTAGATTTGTGATTGCGGAAAGTTGTGCATCGGTCACATCCGCTGCGGAATTGACGCCCGCGGCAGTCACGATGGCATCACGCACTTCTGTTGTGCGATCAACCACCGGAGTGATTTCCGCAAAACTTGTTATTTGTAGACCGAAAATCAATAAAACTGAGAACAAAACAGGTACTCTTTGCATCATAAATTTCCTTTCATCAATCAAGATACTTTCATTAAATCTTGTTGTAAATGTAAGACTGGAAGACACCAAAGTTCAATTTTGTTGTCTATTTCAGTATTAACATTTTCCGCGTTGCTGTAAAATCGTTTGCCTTGAATGTGGTGAAATATACACCTGCTGCGACTTTCTCACCGTTTGCGTTTCTACCATCCCAATATGCAGCACGTTTGCGGTCAGTATAATATCCAGCGGTTTTATGTCCCAAATCCAACTTCCGAATGACGACACCACGCATATCGTAGATCGTCAAGGAAACATCGCCTGCTTCAGATAACTGGTAGGGTATCCATGTTTCTGGATTGAAGGGATTGGGATAGTTTGAAAGTAGTGCCGTCTCATCTGGTATGAGTTGGGTGTTGGTCGGGGCACCACTAACTTCAGGAATAAGTTCCAATGGTAGGTTAGCATTATTTATGTCTAAATAATATCCATGATTATCTAAAGATCTTTCGTAAAAAACAATGTCAATAGTGACGGTAACAGCATCAGTTGTATCATCCAATCGTACCACACTTAAAGCATCGGTTTCTGCTTCACCAACTGGTATTCTTATTTGAGGTCTTCTATTGTCTAAAGTGACTATGTATCCATATTCTTGGTCTGGATGCACTTTACCATTACTGATTGGGACATTAATACGGTTATTATTAATTGGCATACCTGTCGGACAAACAACCTTGAACTGTCCTTCTGCGACTTTTTCCAGTCCCACCTTGATGGGGACACTGTCTGGTTGCGGATCTTCACCTTGAAAACCACATTGAAATAGAGTTAGTTCTGTGAGACCTACAAATATGCCATCGGGGAATGAGGTTAAGTTGTTCCTGTTCAAAAAAAGTTTGGTTAAGTTGGTTAATTCACTAAATAAACCTGACGGTAGAGAACTGATATTATTATTTTCCAGAACAAGTGTTGTCAGCTTCGAGTTATTGTCAAAGATATTACCTGGTAAGGAAGTCAAACTGTTATATCTTAAAGATAGGGATGTTAAATTCGTCAATTCTTCAAATATATCAGCAGACAAAGTTGTCAATTCATTACCTTCTAAAGATAGTGTTTCTAAATTCGTTAGTTCGTCAAAAACATCAGAATTTAAGGAACTAATAGAATTATATGACAAACCGAGGTATTCTAATTGTGTGTTATTGTCAAATACATCATCTGGTAATGAAGTAATTCCGTTTGAACCAATGGCAAGGGTTTTCAACAATGTGAGTTCATCAAATATTCCATCTGGTAATGATGTGGTACCGTTAGAATAGTAGAGTAGTTTAATGAGTGAAATGGTATTATCAAACAATCCATCTGGCAAGGTAGATATATTATGATCATACATTTCAAGATTTTCCAGAGAAGTGAGGTCGTCAAAAATCCCAGCTCTAAGTGATGTTAATTGATTGGTTGTTTCAGATGCGAAAGTGGCTAAGTAAAGCGTTTTGAGGGATGTAAGTCCGTCAAAAACACCACCCGATAGGGTCGTGAACTCATTCAGATTCAAGTCAAGTAATTCCAATGATGTGAGTTGGTCAAAGATCCCGTCTGGTAATGAAGTCAGTCCATTGTATCCAAGCTCAAGTTTTGTCAGTGATGTGAGACTATCAAATATACCGTCAGGCAGTGTTGTAAAAGCGTTTTCGTCGTCATGAAAGAAGTTATTAAATGATAAATCAAGCTCGGTTAGTGAAGTAAGACCGTCAAAGATATCAACAGGTAACGAACTGAATTTATTACTGCTTATATTTAATAATGTTAAACCCGTGAGTCCATCAAAATCACCTGATATTAGACCTGTTAAGTTCTTATTTCTAATATCCAATGTAGTGATTGCAGCAAGCTGTGATTCTGTCACATTTTCAGCTGCATCTACACCTTCAATAGCATCTACAATCGCATCTCGAACCGCACCTGTACGGTTACTGACAGGTGTAATGGAGTCTGATTCTGTTACGTCATTTACATTGATTGTAACAGCAATCGTATCACTTTCATTACTTGCACCACTATCATCAGTGACCTTTACAGTCACCGAATAGGAAGTCTTTGTCTCATAGTCCAACGTTACTCTGGTTTGCAGCTGTCCACTTGTGCTAACAATACTGAACGATGATGCATCTGTGCCTTCAAGTGTATAGGTCAATGTGTCATCAGTATCATCGTCTGTAGCAGCGACAGGTTCACCGATATTTTGTCCTGATGCGGTATTTTCTGCGACGGATCGCGTTGTGCTTTCACCATCATCAAATACGGGTGGGTTGTTTGTGTTCTGCTGTGAGACACGGGTAACAAATATCGTTCCTGAAATTTCAGCAGTTGCACTATCAGGATCCGTAGCAATCACCTTGATTGAATAAGCGGAACTGGTATGATCAATAAGAGACTGTGTGATTTTCAGTTGTCCAGAACTGCTATCAATATCAAACTTAGCTGCATCATCACCCCCGAGACTGTAGGATAACGTATCCTCATCAGCGTCGGTCGCAGTAACCTTATCACCGATGCTATCGCCTACAGAAGCGTTTGCAATGTCTGATATTCTGTATGCGAAACTACTTTCTGAAAATGAGGGTGCGGTGTTCTCACTGACATCTGTAACGTTGATGGTTACGGCAATTGTGTTGGTCAAGGAATCATCAGTTACTTTGACCGTTACGGAATATGAAGTTGTTGTTTCATAATCTAATGCAGCGTTTGTTTGGAGCTGTCCACTCGTGCTGACAATAGAAAATGATGATGCATCTGTGCCTTCAAGTGTGTATTCTAAGGTGTCACCTTCGGGGTCTGTCGCGGAAACTGCACTGCCGATATTCTGTGCAGAAGCAGTATGTTCTGCTATAGACCGGGTGGTTGGTGAAGCCTCTGTGAACGATGGTGCTTCGTTGACATCCGTAACATTGATGGTGACAGCGATAGAATCTGTTCCACCATTTCCATCGGAGACCGATACCGTCACGGAATATGTGTCTTTGGTTTCATAGTCCAGTGCAGCATTTGTTCTTATCTGTCCAGATGTGCTGTCAATACTGAAAGAGCTTGCATCTGTTCCACCGAGTGAGTATTCCAGTGTATCATCGGTATCGGGGTCGGTTGCTTCCACTTTATCTCCGATGTCAATACCGGTACCTGTATTTTCATTTACATTTAGGGTCACGCTTTCAGCCGTGCCAAACGAAGGGTTGCGGTTCTCATCAACATCGGTGACTTTGATGGTGACAGCGATTGAATCTGATCCACCATTGCCATCAGACACAGATACGGTTACGGAATATGTGCTTTTTGTTTCATAGTCGAGTGCAGCTTTTGTTCTGAGTTGTCCGTTTGTGCTGCCGATTTCAAATGAAGCGGCATCTGTGCCACCGAGTGAATATTCCAGTGTATCGTCGGTGTCAGGGTCAGTAGCGGCTACTGCTGTGCCGATGTTGACACCTGAACCCGTATTTTCAGCGATGGATCGTTCCGTGCTTTCACCATCTGTGAAAACAGGTGCGGTGTTCTCATCAACATCGGTGACTTTGATGGCAACGGTAATGGAATCCGTTCCATCATTTCCATCCGAGACAGATACCGTCACGGAATATGTGTTTTTGGTTTCATAGTCGAGCGCAGCATTTGTTCTTATTTGTCCAGATGTGCTATTAATACTAAAGGAAGCCGCGTCTGTGCCGCCAAGACTGTAGTCTAATGTGTCATCATCCGCATCTGTAGCAGCGACAGCATCACCGATATCTACACCTGAGAGTGTATTTTCAGCGATGGATCGTTCCGTGCTTTCACCATCTGTGAATACAGGTGCGGTGTTCTCATCAACATCGGTGACTTTGATGGTAACGGTAATGGAATCCTTTCCATCATTTCCATCCGAGACAGAAACGGTTACGGAATATGTGTTTTTTGTTTCATAGTCCAGGGCAGCATTTGTTCTGATTTGTCCGTTTGTGCTGCCAATGTCAAATGAAGCGGCATCTGTGCCACCAAGACTGTAATTCAATGTGTCATCATCTGCATCTGTAGCGGTTATTGCTGTGCCGATGTTGACACCAGCCCCCGTGTTTTCAGCGATGGATCGTTCCGTGCTTTCACCATCTGTGAAAACAGGTGCTCGGTTCTCATCAACATCGGTGACTTTGATGGTAACGGTAATGGAATCCGTTCCACCATTTCCATCAGAGACAGATACCGTAACAGAATATGCGTTTTTTGTTTCATAGTCCAGGGCAGTTTTTGTTCTGAGTTGTCCGTTTGTGCTGCCAATGTCAAATGAAGCGGCATCTGTCCCACCAAGACTGTAGTTCAATGTGTCATCATCTGCATCTGTAGCGGAGACAGCATTTCCGATGTTGACACCAGCCCCCGTGTTTTCAGCGATGGATCGTTCCGCGCTTTCGCCATCTGTGAATACAGGTGCTCGGTTCTCGTCTACATCTGTAACATTGATGGTGACAGTGATTGTATCGGTGGTATCACCTGTGTCGGTCGCTATAACTGTAACTGTATATGAATTTTTAGTTTCGTAATCAAGAGCTGCTTTTGTTTTTAATTGTCCAGAAGTGCTAACAATGTTGAACGATGCAGCATCCGTGCCACCGAGACTGTAGGTTATGGTGTCCTCAGCGTCAGGATCTGTTGCAGTTATGACGTTACCTAAGTTTGTGCCAGCAGCAGTATTCTCAGCGACTTGACGTGTAATGGAGTCCCCATCGTTAAATACTGGTGCTTCGTTGACGTTTGTAACATTGATCGTGACGTTGATCTCATCTTCAAGCGTGCCATCAGAGACAGTAACTATTACCTCATAAGAAGTCTTCGTTTCATAGTTTAGTGCCGTGCTGGTTTTCAACTGACCTGTGTCACCATCAATAGCAAATGAGGAGGCATCAGTGCCACTGAGTAGATATGCAAGATTTTCACTATCCGCATCAGTCGCAGCAATTGCAGTGCCGATGTTGGTATTCGCTGCAGTATTCTCTGCAATTGTCCGTGTTGCTTCGTCACCATCAGTGAACACAGGTGCGACGTTTGAAGGTGTCTCGTCTAAATCCCTGACATTGATTGTCACCGCAATGGAATCCGTTAGACTGCCATCTGATACCGTAATGGTTACAGAATAGGATGTTTTTGTTTCATAATCAAGTGCAGCCTTTGTTTTCAATTGTCCGGTTCTGGATTCAATGTCAAATGATGCACCGT
The DNA here is from genome assembly GCA_963663765.2 of Candidatus Poribacteria bacterium. Lineage (GTDB taxonomy): Bacteria > Poribacteria > WGA-4E > WGA-4E > WGA-3G > MSPOR6. Next base: position 621,778 of record CAXXUA010000013.1, read on the forward strand.
TCGTGCCACCGAGGGTGTAAGTTAATGTCGTGCTGTCAACATCCGTTGCTGACACAGCACTGCCGATGTTGATGCCAGAACCTGCATTTTCTGCGATTGTGCGGGTTGTGCTGGTGCCAGCAGTAAAAATAGGTGCTTCGTTGACATTCGTAACGTTAATCGTTACGTTGATGCTGGAACTGCCACCTTGATCATCTGAGACAGTGATGGTGACTGAATATGAAGATTTTGTTTCGTAATCCAGTGCTGTACTCGTTCGGAGTTGACCTGAACTACTATCAATACTAAAGGAAGCGGCATCTATGCCACTGATCCTGTAAGATAACGTATCATCATCAGCGTCTGTTGCAGCGACAGCGCTGCCGACGTTCACATTAGATGCAGTATTTTCAGCAATGGTACGTGTTGTGCTACTGCCATTTGTGAAGACGGGTGCGTTGTTGGCAGGACTTTCGTCGATATCGTTGACATTAATTGTGACCGTGATACTTGCACTCCCACCATTCCCATCTGAGACAGTGATTGTGACTGAATAGGAATCTTTCGTTTCATAATCCAATGCTGCACTCGTTCGGAGTTGACCTGAACTACTATCAATACTAAAGGAAGCGGCATCTGTTCCACTCAGACTGTAGGACAACGTGTCATTGTCAGCATCCGTCGCAGAAACAGCACTGCTAATATCTACACCAGATTTGGTATTCTCATCTACGGTGCGCGTTGTGCTTGTCCCATCTGTGAATGTAGGTGCTGTGTTCGTCGCTTCATCAACATCCGTAACATTGATAGTGATGTTTATAGTATCACTTCCTCCCTTTCCATCGGAGACGTTGATGGTGACTGAATAGGAAGATTTTGTTTCATAGTCAAGTGCTGCACTTGTTCGCAATTGTCCGTTTGTGCTTCCAATACTAAATGAGGATGCATCTGAGCCACTTAGACTATAAGTTAAAGTGTCGTTGTCCTCATCTGTCGCAGAAACAGCGCTGCCAATGTCTACACCGGAACCCGTATTCTCTGCGACTGAACGGGATGCAGTCTCACCTTCTGTGAAGACAGGTGCTGTGTTCGTCGCTTCATCAACATCCGTGATGTTGATAGTGACAGCAATAGTATCACTTCCGCCTTTTCTATCTGAGACAGTGATAGTGACTGAATAGGATGACTTTGTTTCATAGTCAAGTGCTGTGCTTGTTCGCAATTGTCCGTTTGTGCTTCCAATACTAAATGAGGATGCATCTGAGCCACTTAGACTATAAGTTAAAGTGTCGTTGTCCTCATCTGTCGCAGAAACAGCGCTGCCAATGTCTACACCGGAACCCGTATTCTCTGCGACTGAACGGGATGCAGTCTCACCTTCTGTGAAGACAGGTGCTGTGTTCGTCGCTTCATCAACATCCGTAACATTGATAGTGACACCAATAGTATCACTTCCCCCTTTTCCATCGGAGACAGTGATGGTGACTGAATAGGAAGATTTTGTTTCATAGTCAAGTGCTGCACTTGTTCGCAATTGTCCGTTTGTGCTTCCAATACTAAATGAGGATGCATCTGAGCCACTTAGACTATAAGTTAAAGTGTCGTTGTCCTCATCCGTTGCAGAAACAGCGCTGCCAATGTCTACACCGGAACCCGTATTCTCAGCGACTGAACGGGATGCAGTCTCACCTTCTGTAAAGAGCGGTGCCGTATTCACTGCTTCTTCAACATCCGAGACATTTATTGTTACGGTTATTGTGTCGCTTCCATCGTTATCATCAGAGACGGTAATAATCACTGAATAGGAGGTCCTTGTTTCATAGTCGAGGGCTGTGTTCGTTCGCAATTGACCATTTGTGCTACCAATACTGAATGAAGTCGCATCAGAACCACCGAGAATGTATGTTAAAGTATCATCGTCAGCATCTGTTGCTGATACAGGATTACCGATATTGACACCAGAACCTGTATTTTCAGCAACTGTTCGTGTAGTGGTGCTACCTTCTGTGAAAACAGGAGCGTTATTCGGGGTATCAGTATCCTCCACATCCGTAGTGGGTGCTTCTACAACGTCGGTAATGTTGATTGTAACATCAATGCTGTCCGTAAGGCTGCTATCAGAAACAGTGATCGTCACTGAATAGGAGTCCTTTGTTTCGTAATCAAGCGCGACCTTTGTCTGTAGTTGTCCCGATGTGCTATTTATGCTAAAGGATGCTGCATCGGTGCCAGAAACCGTATAAGTTAAGGTATCATTGTTAGCATCTGTGGCAGTGACAGCGGAACCAATGTCTGATCCTGCATCAGTATTCTCGGCGATAGAACGGGTTGTATTTATCCCTTCGGTGAATATAGGTGGTGTATTGACTGCGCTGAAGATTTCCAGAGGTAACTCGTTAGATTCTGCCAAGGCATACCCATTATGGTTCGTCGGTAAATTGGGTAATGTGCCAAAGTCTACTGTCACCGCATCATAAGTGTCGGGTGTGCGGTTCACCATCAAGGGTTGACTTTCTACGCTGCCTTTCAAAATTGTGATAGTGGTTGCATTATTATTCAAACTGCCGTTTGCAACAGTGATCGGCAGCACAATATCAAAAGGTGCACCTGTTGATATGACAACTTTGATTTGGTTTTCTCCAACTTTTAGAATTGTCATATTCAGGGAAAATGGATCAACTGTATTGCCGCTCAAATCCAGTGATGTCAAAGATGTCAAACCTTCAAAAATCCCATCAGGTAGACTTTGTAATTGGTTATTTGATAGATTCAGTGTTGATAGTGACAGTAATCCTTCAAAATCACCCGCTTGGAGCGCACTTATTGAAGCACTGCTAAGATCTAAGGCAGTAACGGTAGCAAGGTCCGCTTCTGATATGTTCCGGCAATCTTCTATACCTTGTAGCGCGGATACTATTACATCACTAACCTGTATTGTGCGGTTGCAGACAGTGGATTTAGCAAGGATATATCCGAAATGGTTAGGAGGAAGGCTTGGTAAGTTACCGATATTTACATCTGTCGTTGTCGCAACAAAAGATCCACTTGTCACACTTCCTTTCGGTATTGTGATATTAGCGACACTTGCCTCATTGATCGGTAACACAATGTTGAATGGCGCGCCTGTAGGAATGATGGCTCTGAACTCATTATCAGACACTTGTTGCAATGACACCATCAACGGCATTGGTGCAACAAGGTTGCCACCTAAACGAATTGAAGTGAGCGAGGTGAGATCTTCAAAGATACGAACAGGCAGGTTACGCAACATATTTCCATATAGGTTTAAACTTGTTAAACCTGTCAATCCAGAAAAATCACCGCTATTGAGTTCTGAAATACCAGCAGACCGAAGGTTTAGAGAAGTAATCGTTGCAAGATGCGTATCTGTTACATCTGCTGCTACACTTACATCCGGGATTGCTGCAACGATGGCATCACGCACCTTTGGTGTCCGATCACTGACAGCAAGCATCGTTGAAACCGCTGGCGTGTCATCTAAATCAATGACATTAATGATGACAGAAATAGTTGATGTGAGTGTTTCATCGGAAGCATTGACAGAAACAATATAGATTCGTTTTGTTTCATAGTCTAATGCATTTTTTGTTTTCAGTTGTCCAGTGTCACTATCAATACTAAAAGAATCTGCGTTTAAACCACTAAGCGTGTATGCTAATGTATCGTTTTCAGTATCAGTTGCAGAAACGGCATTCCCGATATTCACATTAGCCGCCGTGTTTTCCGACACTGAACGCAAAGTAATATTGCCATCAGCAAAGGTCGGTGCGGTGTTTTCAGGTGTTTCAGGTTGTGTGGGAGTCTCTGGTTCCACTGGTGTTTCAGGTGTTGTGCTGGTGGCACTGATCACTTCAATGGGCAATGTATCAGATTTAGAAAGAACATAACCGTAGTGATGACTCGGCAAACTGGATAGCGTTCCGATATTAGCTGTTACTGCTGCAGTCGTTCCTGCAGCGCGAGTTACCGTGACAGCAGTACTTTCTACTGCACCTTTAGAAATGGTCAGAGATGTCATATTCCCGCTAATGCTACCATTGGTAGGACTGATGGGAATACTCATAGTGAACGGTGCGCCTGTCGCGACAACGGCTTTAATCTGATCCTCTCCAACTTTTTCCAATAAGATGGTAATTTGCATAGGATCAACAGTGTTCCCACCTAATCGCAGAGTTGTTAGTGCCGTGAGTCCTTCAAAGATACCATCGGGCAGACTGCTCAGTTCGTTGCCATATAAGTTCAGGTTAGTCAGACCAGTCATCCCAGAAAAATCTCCCGATTTTAGTGCTGTAATACCTTTTGACCGTAGGTTTAGTTCTGTAATAGCTGTAAGGTCGTCTTCGGTGACATCTGCTGCGGAATTGACGCCCGCGGCAGTCACGATAGCAGCCTGTACCTCTGTTGTTCGCTCACTTACTGGTGTAATCTCCGCTGAACTTGTAACTGGTAAACCGAAGAAAACTAATGAACAAAGTAAAACAGATAGGACGGAACTCAGATTCTTGAGTTGTGTTTTCATGTATCATTCCTTTATAACAGGGTTATTCAGTTTTAGTAGTTTTTGCAGATATTTATAACATTCGTGAATTAGATGCGTAGGTCGGGTAGAGCGTATGCGAAACCCGTAGGTGTCAACTTAAGAAAATATTGTTTGCATTTTCTCTTGTGGGAGGGGTTTTCAACCCCGATTTGAGCGGAAATGCACTAAAAAATCGGGGTTGAAAACCCCTCCCACAAGAGGTAAAATCCTTAAGTTGACACCTATGGGTAGAGCGTATACGAAACCCGACATGTATTGATTGTTTGCATTTTCTCTTGTGGGAGGGGTTTTCAACCCCGATTTGAGCGGAAATGCACTAAAAAATCGGGGTTGAAAACCCCTCCCACAAGAGGTAAAATCCTTAAGTTGACACCTATGGGTAGAGCGTATGCGAAACCCGACATGTATTGATTGTTTGCATTTTCTCTTGTGGGAGGGGTTTTCAACCCCGATTTGAGCGGAAATGCACTAAAAAATCGGGGTTGAAAACCCCTCCCACAAGAGGTAAAATCCTTAAGTTGACACCTATGGGTAGAGCGTATGCGAAACCCATAGGTGTCAACTTAAGAAAAAAGTGTTGGCATATTCTCTTGTGGGAGGGGTTTGTAACCCCGATTTGAGTGGAAATGAACAAAAAATCGGGGTTGCAAACCCCTCCCACAAGAGGTCAGAATCCTTAAGTTGACACCTATGGGTAGAGCGATAGCGAAACCCTACATGTATTGATTGTAGTTGTCATGTCGGGTTTCGCTATCGCTCTACCCGGGGAATGCCTAAATGGCATTCATACCGTTGATTTGGACCTACGATATAAACTTTAAGTAACACCCATCAACTGATAATTCTTAAAACTAAATAACCCTGCCTTTATAAAATAAAGTTATAGTAAAAATCATAATTATTTACACACTACGGTAGGTTCGGTTTCCTAACCGAACCGGTGTTGTTCAGTCTCATAGATGCGGTTAGGAAACCTCGCCTACCGTTGATAGAAAGTGTAGATATAATTCTATGCTTCACCATAAGTCTATTTCCTAATCAACATTTTCCGTATTTTCGTATAATTACCCGCCTTGAATTTGACGAAATAGACACCTCCCGCCACCTTCTCACCGAGATTGTTTTTACCATCCCAATGCGCAGCACGAGGTCGGCTATAATAAACCCCAGCTGCCCGATGTCCCAAGGCTAACTCCCTGACGAGAACACCACGCACATTGTAGATTGTCAACGTGACATCTGAAGGTTTTGCTAACTGATACGGTATCCACGTTTCAGGATTGAAGGGGTTGGGGTAGTTTGGGAGTAGGGATGTTTGTATAGGAGGATTTGTTATCGAGGGGGCACCAGTAGAGGGAATTATAATATCAAGTTCTAAAGTTCTATTATCAGCTTCAATTGCAGCGACAAGTCTGCGGAGTGGGGCGTAATCTGAAATCGGATTATCAGAGAGAAATAAATACTCTAACGATGTTAGTCCTTCAAGAGGAGAGACATTGCTGATAGAATTCTCATACAGATTGAGCCCTGTCAACTTAGTCAACCCAGAAAGTGCCGATATATCGCTAATAGAATTCTGATTCAGATCGAGCTCTATCAGCGCAGTCAACCCAGAAACCGCTGATATATCACTGATAGAATTCCCAAACATACTGAGCTCTGTCAACTTAGTCAACCCAGAAAGTGCTGATATATCACTGATAGAATGATTGTTACCCAGATAGAGTTCTTTCAACACAGTCAACCCAGAAACCGCTGATATATCGCTGATGGAATTGACACTCAGACCGAGCTCTGTCAACTTAGTCAATCCAGAAACCGCTGATATATCGCTGATAGAATTGACATCCAGCCAGAGCTCTGTCAACGTAGTCAACCCAGAAACCGCTGATATATCGCTGATAGAATTGCCCTCCAGATCGAGCGTTGTCAGAACGGTGAGATTATTAAAATCACCAGATTTCAAGGAGGAAATTGATTTATCGAATAGATCAAGTTCCGTGATTGCCGCAAGGTGTGTTTCTGTTACATCGGAGGCAGAATTTATGCCATCAACAGCTGCCACAATAGCGTCCTGCACTTGTTGCGTGCGTTCACTGACTGGGACAAATATGGGAATTGTAATGTCAAGAGTTAAAGTTCTATCATCAGCTTCAATTGCAGCAACAAGTGTACGGAGTGGGACGTAATTTGAAATCGAATTGCCACTGAGATATAAGGTATTTAAAGATGTCAAACCTTCAAGAGGAGACACATCGCTGATAGAATTGCTATCCAGAAAGAGCCTTGTCAACTTAGTCAACTCAGAAACCGATGATATATCGCTGATAGAATTCTCATCCAGACTGAGCCATGTCAGCGAAGTCAACCCAGAAACCGCTGATATATTGATGATAGAATTCTCATACAGATCAAGACTTGTCAACGCAGTCAACCCAGAAACCGCTGATATATCAATGATGGAATTGTCACCCAAATCAAGACTTGTCAACGTAGTCAACCCAGAAATCGATGATATATCGCTGATGGAATTGTCAGCCAAATCAAGACTTATCAGACTGGTGAGACCCTCAAAATCACCAGATTTCAAGGCGGAAATTGATTTATCGTTTAGATCAAGTTCCGTGATTGCTGCAAGATGTGTTACTGTTACATCTTCTGCAGAATCTATGCCATCAACAGCTGCCACAATGGCGTCCTGCACTTGTTGCGTGCGTCCACTGACTGGGACAGAAACCAGAATTGTAATGTCAAGATCTAAACTTCCGCCAGCAGCTTTAATTGCAGCGACGAGTCTGCCGAGTGGGGCGTAATCTGAAATCGAATTACCACTCAGACGTAAGGTCCTTAAAGATGTCAAACCTTCAAGAGGAGAGACATCGCTGATGGAATTGTTATCCAGATAGAGTTCTTTCAACACAGTCAACCCAGAAACCGCTGATATATCGCTGATAGAATTGCCATCCAGATAGAGCTTTGTCAACTTAGTCAAGCCAGAAACCGATGATATATTGCTGATAGAATTGTCATACAGATCGAGCTCTGTCAAGTTAGTCAACCCAGAAACCGCTGATATATTGCTGATGGAATTGTTACCCAGAAAGAGCTTTGTCAACGTAGTCAATCCAGAAAGTGCTGATATATCGCTGAAGGAATTTTCAGCCAGATCAAGACTTGTCAGAGCGGTGAGACCCGCAAAATCACCAGATTTCAAGGAGGAAATTGATTTAAAGTTTAGATCAAGTTCCGTGATTGCCGCAAGGTGTGTTGCTGTTACATCGGAAGCAGAATCTATGCCATCAACAGCTGCCAGAATAGCGGTCTGCACTTGTTGCGTGCGTCCACTTAGTAGGGTAGGAGCCGGAATTGTAATGTCAAGCTCTAAACTTCTATTATCAGCTTCAATTGCAGCGACGAGTGTGCGGAGTGGGGAGTAATCTGAAATCGAATTGCCATTCAGACGTAAGGTCGTTAAAGATGTCAAACCTTCAAGAGGGGAGACATCGCTGATAGAATTGCCATTCAGATAGAGCTGTGTCAACTTAGTCAACCCAGAAAGTGCTGATATATTGCTGATAGAATTGCGACCCAGATCGAGCCCTATCAACTTAGTCAACCCAGAAAGTGGTGATATATCGCTGATAGAATTGCGACCCAGATTGAGCACTGTCAACACAGTCAACCCAGAAAGTGGTGATATATCGCTGATAGAATTGCGACCCAGATCGAGCCACATCAGAGCGGTGAGCCCCCCAAAATCACCAGATTTCAATGAGGAAATTGATTCATTGCTTAAATCAAGTTCCGAGATTGCCGCAAGGTGTATTTCTGTTATATCGGCTGCAGAATCTATCCCATCAACAGCTGCCACAATAGCGTCCTGAACTTGTTGAGTACGTCCACTTAGTAGGGTAGCAGCCGGAATTGTAATGTCAAGCTCTAAACTTCTATTATCAGCTTCAATTGCAGCGATAAGTGTGCGGAGTGGGGCGAAATCTGAAATCGAATTGCCACTCAGACTGAGCCATGTCAACTTAGTCAACCCAGAAACCGCTGATATATCGATGATAGAATTGCCACCCAGCCAGAGCTCTGTCAACGAAGTCAACCCAGAAACCGCTGATATATCGCTAATGGAATTGCCACTCAGAAAGAGCGATGTCAACGTAGTCAACCCAGAAACCGCCGATATATCGCTGATGGAATTACCACTCAGACTGAGCCATGTCAGCGAAGTCAACCCAGAAATTACTGATATATCGCTGATGGAATTGTCTTCAAGACTGAGGTGTGTCAACTTAGTCAACCCAGAAACTACTGATATATCGCTGATGGAATTGTCACCCAGAAAGAGCGATGTCAGTGCGGTGAGACCCTCAAAATCACCAGTTTTCAAGGAGGAAATTGATTCATCCTCTAAATTAAGTTCCGTGATTGCCGCAAGGTGTGTTGCTGTTACATCGGCTGCAGAATCTATCCCATCAACAGCTGCCACAATAGCGTCCTGAACTTGTTGCGTGCGTCCACTTACTGGGTATGTCAGTTCGACAGTCGCAGCTGTGACAGTCACAGAAATAGTCTGTGTTACAGACAAACTCTCATCGTTTGCGGTAACCGTGATAGTAGCAGTTCCAACCGCTACTGCGCTAATCGACACTTGAGCACCGGAAACACTTGCTGTTGCCACACCGCTATTACTTGAGCTTGCTGTATACGTGAGATTATCGCCATCTGGATCAGTGAAATAACTTGAAACAGTCAAGAGTAGGGCAGAGTCATCCGATTGCATCGTCTGTGCTGGAATAGAACCAACAGCAGTCGGCGCACGGTTCGCACCATTTACAGCTTCTGTGATATTGATCGTGACAGCCAGCGTATCTGTTGCCGAATGCCTATCCCTTGCGGTTATGGTGAGGGTGTACGTAGGCTTTGTTTCAAAATCATAAGAAGAAATACGCGTCAGTAACTGTCCAGTATGCGTATTAAGTGTAAACCCATTCCAATCCTCGTTTGGTCCCGATTCGACATACAGCACAAAGTCACCATCTTGGTCGGTAGCGAGGACCGGTGTTCCAACTATTTGTCCTGAAGTAGTATTCTCAGGAATTGAATAAGTAACACTTTCAACAGGAAAGACAGGAGGATCGTTGACATCAGTAACCGTAATTGTTACTTGAATACTGGTACTGAGCTCACCATCTGAGGCTATGACTTCAACGGAATAAGTGCCTTTGGTTTCATGATCCAATGCATTCTTCGTTTTCAACTGTCCTGATTGTTCTGATGTCGTAACAATACTAAAAGAAGCCGCATCTGTCCCGCCAAGACTGTAGCTCAATGGGTCACTATCAGGATCAGAAGCAGAGAAAGGTAGACCAATATCAGTGTTAGCGTCGGTGTTTTCAGCAATTTCTCGTGTAGCACTTGCGCCACCTGTAAACACTGGAGCATTGTTAACATTCTCGTCAATATTAGTGATTCTGATTACTACTGGAAGAGTATCAGTTGCACCACTACTATCTTCAGCCCTTATCGTCACTCTGAAAACTGATTTGGTTCCAAAATCAAATGCTTGTTGTGTCTCGAACTTTCCGACAATTCCATCAGCGATGCTGAATGCTGAAGAATCCGACCCAGTGAGTGTTATTGATAACGACTCTCTTGTGTCATCTTGATCCGTTAGAGTCACTTCTGAACCAAAAATAGTTCCTATCGGCGTATTTTCAGGTATTGTATACGTTAAACTATCAACAGCAAAGACAGGCGGATCGTTGACATCAGTAATGTCAATCGTCACTCCAGTAGAAACAATTAAGCCGAAATCAGAAATCCACAAGGTTAGTGAGTAAGAGTTTTTGATTTCGTAATCCAATGGACTCTTGGTTCTAAATTGTCCACTTCTGGGATCAATGTCAAACAACTCTTTACCAACCCCATCTATTACGTATTCTAAACAATCATTATCAGGATCAGAAGTTGTTATTGGATTTCCGATGTTCACACCGGCAGGTGTATTTTCAGGAATACTCATGGTATAGGGACCTGGAACTGTAAACATAGGATCTCGGTTGTTTTCACGTACATTCACTTCATTAACGTTGATGGTGACAACAATGCTATCTGAAAGTTTTCCATCTGAGACTCTGATAGTCACAGAATAGGACTTTTTATCACAATACGTTGTGCCTTTAGTTTGCAACTGTCCAGTTGTCCTAACAATGTCAAAGGATAGTCCATCGGTACCACCAAGTGTATATGTTAAGTTATTTTGATTAGCATCCGTTGCAGCAATAGGTAGACCGATATTCCTACCAGTATCAGTATTTATTGGAACGGTACGAGTCGCAGTTGTTCCTTCTGTAAACACTGGTGCTTTGTTAGCAGTACTCTCGACAATATCTATAATTCTGATTACTACCGGAAGTGTATCAGTTGCACCATTACTATCTTCAGCCCTTATCGTCACTCTGAAAACTGATTTGGTTTCATAATCAAATGCTTGTTGTGTCTCGAACTTTCCGATATTTCCGTCAGCGATGCTGAAGGTTGAAGAATCTGACCCAGTGAGTGTTATTGATAACGATTCTCTTGTGTCATCCTGGTCCGTTAGAGTCACCTCTGAACCAAAAATAGTTCCTATCGGGGTGTTTTCACGAATTGAATAAGTGATACTTTCAACAGCAAAGACAGGCGGATCGTTGACATCAGTAACCGTAATACTTACTTGAATACTGCTGCTGAGATCACCATCTGACGCTATGACTTCAACGGAATAAGTGCCTTTGGTTTCATGATCCAATGCATTCTTCGTTTTCAACTGTACTGTTTGTTCTGTTGTCGTAACAATACTAAAAGAAGCCGCATCTGTACCGCCAAGACTGTAGCTCAATGTGTCACCATCAGGATCAGAAGCAGAGAAGGGTAGACCAATATAAGTGTTAGCGTCGGTGTTTTCAGCAATTTCTCGTGTAGCACTTGCGCCAGCTGTAAACACTGGAGCATTGTTAACATTCTCGTCAATATTAGTGATTCTGATTACTACCGGAAGTGTATCAGTTGCACCACTACTATCTTCAGCCCATATCGTCACTCTGAAAACTGATTTGGTTCCAAAATCAAATGCTTGTTTTGTCTTGAACTTTCCGATATTTCCATCAGCGATGCTGAAGGCTGAAGAATCTGAATCAGTGAGTGTTATTGATAACGACGTGTCATCCTGGTCCGTTAGAGTCACCACTGAACCAAAAATATGTCCTATCGGGGTGTTTTCAGGAATTGAATAAGTAACACTTTCAACAGCAAAGACAGGCGGATCGTTGACATCAGTAACCGTAATACTTACTTGAATACTGGTACTGAGATCACCATCTGACGCTATGACTTCAACGGAATAAGTGCCTTTGGTTTCATGATCCAATGCACTATTCGTTCTCAACTGTACTGTTTGTTCTGTTGTCGTAACAATACTAAAAGAAGCCGCATCTGTCCCGCCGAGACTGTAGCGCAATGTGTCACCATCAGGATCAGAAGCAGAGAAAGGTAGACCAATATCAGTGTTAGCGTCGGTGTTTTCAGCAATTTCTCGTGTAGCACTTGCGCCAGCTGTAAACACTGGAGCATTGTTAGTAGCATTCACGTCAATATCTATGATTCTGATTTCTACCGGAAGTGTATCTGTAGCACCACTACTATCTTCTACCCTTATCGTTACGTTGAAAACTGATTGGGTTTCATAATCAAATGATTGTTGAACCACAAACTTTCCAACAATTCCATCAGCGATGCTGAACCCCGAAGCATCTGACCCAGTGAGTGTTATTGATAACGACTCTCTTGTGTCATCCTGGTCCGTTAGAGTCACCTCTGAACCAAAAACATGTCCTATCGGGGTGTTTTCAGGAATTGAATAAGTAACACTTTCAACAGCAAAGATAGGCGGATCGTTGACATCAGTAACCGTAATACTTACTTGAATACTGGTACTGAGATCACCATCTGACGCTATGACTTCAACGGAATAAGTGCCTTTGGTTTCATGATCCAATGCACTATTCGTTTTCAACTGTCCCGTTGTAGAATCAATATCAAACACTGCAGCATCAGCACCGCTAAGGTTATAGGTAAGTATATCGTTATTCCCATCTGTTGCAGTGATTGCATCCCCGATGTTTATCCCCGCAACCGTATTCTCTGCAACAGAACGTGTCGTGTTGGCACCTTCTGTAATAACAGGAGCAACTTCAATACGGGAGAGAATTTCAAGTGGTAACGTATCTGATTTGACCAATTCATAACCGGTATGCAGTGAGGGTAGACTTGGTAAAGTGCTAATATCTACTGAAACAGCATTGAATGTATTCGGTCTACGTGTGAGAGTATAAACATCACTTTCAACACTTCCTTTTGGAATGGTAATGCTGCCAATACCATCTGCGGTATTTGCGTTGTTTGCCACCACGTTGAGCACAATATCAAAGGGGGCACCGGTCGGGACAACCGCTTTGAATGCACTTTCATCAACCTTTTCTAATAATACAGTCAAAGGTAACGGATCAATTGCGTTCCCACTTAGGTCTAAAGATTCTAAATTTGTCAGTCCCTTAAAAATACCATCTGGCAGTAACGCCAACCGATTTCCGCGAAAATAAATAGTGTCTAATGCATCTAAGCCAGCAAATATTTCAGCAGGTAGGTCTGTCAACGTATTATTATTTAGATACAGTGTTGTGAGTGACAGAAATCCAGAGAAATCATCTGTTCTAAGAGACACGATTCTCATTTCGTCCAAATTAAGGAACGTAATGGTAGCGATATCCACATTTGCTACGTTTTGACAATGCATGAGAAATGGATACATTGCTTCTATCGCTGAAACCACCTCCGGGGTGCGATAACAAGCTGTAGATCTCGTAAGAATATAACCGTAATGATTCAGGGGTAATCCCGGCAATGGACCAATACTTACTGACGCAGGTGTCAACGTGTCAGTAGTGGGAACGATTGTAAACGGTTGACTTGTTAGAGTTCCTGTCAGCACCGTTGCTGTTGATACGCCACTACTGATATGTCCGTTAGCAACCTGAATTGGAACGACAATGTCAAACGGTGCCCCACTCGGGACATATACCTGAAACACGTTTTTCTCAACCTGTTGCAAAGAGACAAAAATCGGTAGTGGGTCAAGTAGGTTGTTCCCTAATCGAAGGGTTGTCAGTGATGTAAGTCCCTGAAAAATGCCAATCGGTAGTGCCGTCAGCATATTATCGTAAAGATTGATATCTGTAAGAGATGACATACCTGAGAAATCAGTCGATTGCAGTTCTGTTATACCGGTATCCCGTAGATTGAGTGAAGTAATCGCCGCTATGTGTGCCTCGCTTATCTCATCTTCACTGACGATATCAACGATTTGATCTTGTACTTGTTGGGTACGTTCATTAAGTGGTAGGAATTCAGATACAAAGGCAGTTTCTGCCAAATCTATAACCTGGATGACCACAGTGATTATGTCGCTGAGGTCACCATCTGTAACCGTGATAGTTACCTTATATAAGGATTTCTTTCCGAAATCTAACGCTTCTTTTGTCTTGAGTTGACCTGTGTTACTATTGATGCTAAACGTTGCAGCATCGATCCCAGCAAGAGTGTATGTAAGGGTATCTGCTGCATTATCTTTATCTGTTTTTTCAGTTATATCTATTGCGACCACTGGTGTGCCGATGTTGACTTCTGCCTCACTGTTCTCTGCAATTTTACGGACAGTGATAGCACCCTCCGTGAACTGAGGGGCAGGGTTGTCAATTAAGTCGATGACGTTGACCGTGACAGTTATGGTGTCTGTGAGCAGACCATCTGAGGTAGTGATGGTAATAGAATAAAGAGGTTTTGTTTCGTAATCCAGAGATGTCTTCGTTTTTAGTTGTCCACTCTCAGAATCAATAGAAAACGCCGATGCGTCAATACCACCAAGTGTATACGTAAGTGGGTCGTCCTCAGTATCTGTAGCTGCAATCGGTGTGCCGATGTTGACATCTGTTTCAGTATTCTCAACGATCGATCGGGTAGCACTGGAACCCTCAACAAACATCGGAGCAGTGTTACCTATGATTACTTCAGTAGGCACTGTTTCGGATTTGGATAACATATAACCGTAATGGTTCTGGGGTAGGTTGGGTAAAGAACTGAAATCTACGATGACAGATATTCTATCTATTGTTTGAGATACTGTGAGAGTTCCGCTATCTCTACTACCTTTTGCTATGGTTAAGGTGTTAGCATCAGTGTTAATACTACCGTTGCTGACACTGACAGGAACGACTATCTCAAACGGTGCCCCTGTCGGCACCACTGCTTTAAATTCGTTTTCTCCAACCTTTTCCAGTGTAACCGTAATAGGAAACGGATCAACAGTATTACGACCTAACCTCAATGATGTCAACGCGGTGAGACCATCAAAAATACCATCTGGAAGGCTGCTAAGTTGATTATCATACAAGTTAATATTAGTCAGACCGGACATCCCAGAGAAATCACCCGATTTCAGTGCTGTAATACCTTTAGCTCGCAGATCGAGTGTCGTAACCGCTGCAAGGTGAGTCTCTGTTACATCTGCGGCAGAATCAACTGCTGCCGCCTCGACTATAGCAGTCTGCACCTCTGTTGTACGCTCACTGACTGGTGTAATGTCCGCCGAACTTGCAACTGATAAACCAAAGAAAACTAATGAAAAAAGTACAATAGATATTACAGAATTCAGATTCTTGAGTCGTGTTTTCATAGGATGAGTCCTTTATATAATAAAGTTATAGTAAAAATAAAGTTATAGTAAAAATCATAATTTTTCACACAGTACGGTGGGTTCGGTTTCCTAACCGAACCGGTGTTTGTTCAGTCTCATAGATGTGGTCAGGAAACCTTGCATACCGTTGATAGAAAGTGTAGATATAATTCTATGCTTCACCGTAAGTCTATTTTCGAATCATCATCTTACGGGTAGCAGTGAAATCACCTGCTTTGAAGGTGACAAAGTAGACTCCCGTTGCAACCATCTCACCCAAAGAGTTCCTACCATTCCAATATGCAGCGCGCGCACGACTTTGGTAATATCCAGCAGGTTGATGTCCTAATGCCAACTCACGCACAACAACGCCACGCATATTGTATATCGTCATCGTAACATCAGATGCTTCAGATAACTGATAGGGTATCCACGTTTCTGGATTGAACGGGTTCGGATAATTTTGATTAAATGATGTGAAATCAGGTATTGGTTGTGAATTCGTTGGAGCACCGAAAATAATTTGATTCGGTGGATTGAGGGTGATTGGTAAATTGCTCGATTTCACTAATGATAAACCAGTAAACCTTGAAGGCACTACGGCTAAATCATCAATATTTACACTAACCGAGGTTGGAGATAAAGCGAATTCTATCTCCTGCTCACTCTGAGTAGCTCCCTTTTTAATACCTAAAGTGTATGAAATTTCATCATGTCCAATAGTAACGGTAACTGGGACATCCAATTGATACGGAATACCAGTATTAACTTCTGCAGTGAACTTAGTTTCACTTAATTTATTGAGAGATACCGTCATATTAAGTAGTGTAGTGCGATTATTAGCTGCCTTAATGGTATTAATAGAGGTCAACCCTTTAAAAATGTCATTTGGCAGTCTTTGTAAAAGATTATTCTCAAAATTCAGATGCGTTAGTGATGACAATTCCTGAAAGACTGATGAACTGAGACTGGAAATAGTGTTATAATGGAGATTTAACTTTTTCAGACTGGATAGATCATCAAATATACCCGATGGCAAACCGGTAATGAAATTGTGATTCAAGTGAAGTTCTTTCAAGAGACTTAAACCATCAAATAGATCCGATGGTAAAGTATGAAGATTATTGTTGTCCAAGTGTAGTTTTGTCAAAGAACTAAAACTATCAAACAGATCTACATGCAGACTTGTGAAACTATTATCACTTAAATTTAATTCTTCCAATGAAGTTAAGCCATCCAGATGATTAGAGGTGATTTCGGAGAGTGATTTATCTGATAAATCAAGCGTTTTTATACTCAACATATGTGCGTCTGTTACATCGCTTGCTTTATTTACCCCATTTATTGCCGCAACAATTGCATTACGCACTTTAGCTGGACGTTGGCTTAATGGGACGGATTCAAATACATCAGTGACTTGAATGGTAACGTCAATTGATTTATTACCGTCACTATTTGTAGCGACAACCCTTATGGAGTATGATTTCTTGGATTCATAGTCCAATGCAGCTCTGGTCCTTAACTGTCCAGATGTGCGACCAATTCTAAATCTATTCGCATCAGTCCCCCTAAGTGAGAAAGTAATTGGTCTTATCCCCCTCACTCCAAATGGGTCACCTATACTCGTATTTGCAGGGGTGTTTTCATCTACTGAAAGGGTAAGGTTATCTGTATCTATATCTAAAAAGATGGGTGGATTAACATCGGTCACATCATTCACATTGACGGTTACATCAATGGTGTCAGTGCTGTTGTCTGGATCAGTAGCAGTAATTGTCAAGGCGTATGATGTTTTTGTCTCATAATCCAAAAAACCACTCGTACGTAACTGTCCAGAATCTTCAACCAAATCAAAATTGTTTGCATCTGTTCCACCGAGCGTATAGGTCAGGTCGTCGCCATCTTCATCTGTTGCTGTAATAGGATCTCCAATGTTTGTATCAGCATCAGTATTCTCGTCTATAGACAGAGTTGTAGAATCATTTGCAAACACGGGTGCATCATTGGCATCACTCACATTTATAGTAATGTTAATGGTGTCTGATAGCGTTTCATCGGATGCAGTGACAACTACAGCATAGCTGCTCTTTGTTTCATAGTTGAGAGCTGCTTTTGTTTTTATTTGACCATTAGTTGTGTCAATGTCAAACGAGGCGGCATCTGTGCCACTGAGAGCATAAGTCAAGGTATCCTCATCTGCATCCGTAGCGGCGACAGCAGTTCCGATGTTCTGTGCTGTAGCGGTATTTTCAGCGACGGTGCGTGTTGCGCTTTCACCTTCAGTGAATTCGGGTGCATTTGCGACAACTTCTTCCACATCTGTAATGTTGATAGTGACATTGATTGTATCCGAAGCGTCATCACCATCTTTAGCAGTAACCGTCACAGCATAGCTGCTCTTTGTTTCATAGTCCAGACTTGCTTTTGTCTTTAGCTGCCCATCAGTGCTGCCAATATCAAATGAGGCTTCATCAGTGCCACCGAGCGTATAGGTCAGGGTGTCTTCATCTTCATCTGTTGCTGAAATAGGATCGCCAATGTTTGTATCAGCATCAGTATTCTCTGCTATAGACCGAGTTGCAGACTCAGCTGCAAATGCGGGTGCCTCGTTGACATCAGTAACATTTATGGTAATGTTAATCGTATCGGATAGATTTTCATCCGATGCAGTTACGACCACAGAATAGCTGCTCTTTGTTTCATAGTTGAGAGCTGCTTTTGTCTTTAGCTGCCCATCAGTGCTGCCAATATCAAATGAGGCTTCATCAGTGCCACCGAGCGTATAGGTCAGGGTGTCTTCATCTTCATCTGTTGCTGAAACAGGATCGCCAATGTTTGTATCAGCATCAGTATTCTCTGCTATAGACCGAGTTGCAGACTCAGCTGCAAATGCGGGTGCCTCGTTGACATCAGTAACATTTATGGTAATGTTAATAGTATCGGATAGATTTTCATCCGAAGCAGTGACAACTACAGCATAACTTTTCTTGTTTTCATAGTTGAGAGCTACTTTTGTCTTTATTTGACCATTAGTTGTGTCAATGTCAAACGAAGCGGCATCTGTGCCACTGAGAGCATAAGCCAATGTATCCTCATCTGCATCCGTAGCAGAGACAGCATCTCCGATGTTCTGTGCTGCAGCGGTGTTTTCAGCGACGGTGCGTGTTGCGCTTTCACCTTCAGTGAATACGGGGGCAGTTGCGACAACTTCTTCCACATCTGTAATGTTGATAGTGACATTGATTGAATCTGAAGCGTCATCACCATCTTTAGCAGTAACCGTCACAGCATAGCTGCTCTTTGTTTCAAAGTCCAGACTTGCTTTTGTCTTTAGCTGCCCATCAGTGCTGTTGATATCAAAAGATGCTGCATCTGTTCCAGCGAGCGTATAGGTCAGGGTGTCTTCATCTTCATCTGTTGCTGAAATAGGATCGCCAATGTTTGTATCAGCATCAGTATTTTCGGCTATAGACCGAGTTGTAGAATCATCTGCAAAGACGGGTGCATCATTAACATCACTCACATTTATGGTAATGTTAATCGTATCGGATAGCGTTTCATCCGAAGCAGTGACAACTACAGCATAACTTTTCTTGGTTTCATAGTTGAGAGCTACTTTTGTCTTTATTTGACCATTAGTTGTGTCAATGTCAAACGAAGCGGCATCTGTGCCACTGAGAGCATAAGCCAATGTATCCTCATCTGCATCAGTAGCTGAAACAGGATCTCCAATGTTTGTATCTGCAGCGGTATTCTCAGCTATAGACCGAGTTGCAGAATCAGCTGCAAAGGCTGGTGCCTCATTGACATTAGTAACTTTTATGGTAATGTTAATGGTATCTGATAGACTTCCATCCGACGCAGTTACGACTACTGAATAGCTTTTCTTGGTTCCATAATCGAGACTTGCTTTTGTCTTTAGCTGCCCATCAGTGCTATCGATATCAAAAGATGCTGTATCTGTTCCACCGAGCGTATAGGTCAAGGTGTCTTCATCTTCATCTGTTGCTGAAACAGGATCTCCAATGTTTGTATCTGCGGCAGTATTCTCGGCTATAGACCGAGTTGCAGAATCAGCTGCAAATGCGGGTGCATCGTTGACATCAGTAACATTTATGGTAATGTTAATCGTATCGGATAGACTTCCATCGGAGGCAGTTACAACCACAGAGTAGCTTTTCTTGGTTTCATAGTTCAAGTTCCCTTTTGTCTGTAGCTGCCCAGTGGTACTGACAATTCCAAACGAAGCGGCATCTGTACCACTAAGAGCATAAGTCAAGGTATCCTCATCTGCATCCGTAGCGGAGACAACATCTCCGATGTTCTGTGCTGCAGCCGTGTTTTCAGCGACGGTTCGTGTTACGCTTTCACCTTCAGTGAATACGGGGGCATTTTGGGTAGCCGCCTCTTCCACGTTTGTGATGTTGATAGTGACATTGATTGAATCTGAAGCGTTATCAGCATCTTTAGCAGTAATGGACACAGAATGTGATGTCTTTGATTCATAATCTAAACTTGCTTTTGTCTTCAACTGTCCATTAGTGCTGTCGATATCAAAAGAGGCTGCATCTGTTCCACCGAGCGTATAGGTCAAGGTGTCTTCATCTTCATCTGTTGCTGAAACAGGTTCTCCAATGTTTGTATTTGCAGCAGTATTCTCTGCTATAGACCGAGTTGCAGAATCAGCTGCAAATACGGGTGCATCGTTGGCGTCAGTAACATTTATTGTAATGTTAATGGTATCTGATAGACTTCCATCCGACGCAGTTACGACTACTGAATAGCTTTTCTTGGTTTCATAGTTTAGAGCTGCTTTTGTCTTAATCTGCCCATCAGTGCTGCCAATATCAAATAAGGCGGCATCTGTTCCACTGAGAGCATAAGTCAATGTAACCTCATCTGCATCTTTTGCTGAAACAGGATCTCCGATGGTTGTATTTGCAGCGGTATTCTCGGCTATAGACCGAGTTGCAGAATCAGCTGCAAAGACTGGTGCCTCGTTGACATCAGTAACATTTATGGTAATGTTAATGGTATCTGATAGCGTTTCATCGGATGCAGTGACAACTACAGCATAGCTTTTCTTTGTTTCATAGTTTAGAGCTGCTTTTGTCTTTAGTTGCCCATCAATGCTGCCAATATCAAAAGATGCTGCATCTGTTCCAGCGAGCGTATAGGTCAAGGTGTCTTCATCTTCATCTGTTGCTGAAACAGGTTCTCCAATGTTTGTATCTGCGGCAGTATTCTCGGCGATAGACCGAGTTGCAGAATCAGCTGCAAATGCGGGTGCATCGTTGACATCAGTAACATTTATGGTAATGTTAATCGTATCGGATAGACTTCCATCGGAGACAGTTACAACCACAGAGTAGCTTTTCTTGGTTTCATAGTTCAAGTTCCCTTTTGTCTGTAGCTGCCCAGTGGTACTGACAATTCCAAACGAAGCGGCATCTGTGCCACTGAGAGAATAAGTCAATGTATTCTCATCTGCATCCGTAGCGGAGACAGCATCTCCGATGTTCTGTGCTGCAGCGGTATTTTCAGCGACGGTTCGTGTTACGCTTTCACCTTCTGTGAATACGGGGGCATTTTGGGTAGCCGCCTCTTCCACGTCTGTGATGTTGATAGTGACATTGATTGAATCTGAAGCGTCATCACCATCTTTAGCAGTAATCGTCACAGAATATGATGTCTTTGATTCATAATCCAAACTTGCTTTTGTCTTCAGCTGTCCATTAGTGCTGTCGATATCAAAAGATGCTGCATCTGTTCCACCGAGCGTATAGGTCAAGGTGTCTTCATCTTCATCTGTTGCTGAAACAGGTTCTCCAATGTTTGTATTTGCAGCAGTATTCTCGGCTATAGACCGAGTTATGGATTCATTTGCAAACACGGGTGCATCATTGGCGTCATTAACATTTATGGCAATGTTAATGGTATCTGATAGATTTTCATCTGAGGCAGTTACGACTACTGAATAGCTGCTCTTAGTTTCATAGTTGAGAGAAGCTTTTGTCTTAATCTGTCCATCTGTTGTGTCAATGTCAAACGACGCTGCATCAGTTCCACTCAAACTATAAGTCAATGTATCCTCATTTGCATCCGTAGCGGACACAGCATCACCGATGTTCTGTGATGCAGCGGTATTTTCAGCGACGGTTCGCGTCGCGCTTGTGCCTTCAGTGAATTCAGGTGCTGCAGGGGCAACCACCTCATTTACATCTGTGATGCTGATAGTAACATTGATTATGTCTGAGAGTCCATCCGGATCCGTGGCTGTAACAATCACGGAATAAGACGACTTGGTTTCATAATCCAACGCGCTACTTGTCTGTATCTGTCCTGATGAACTATCAATTGTAAAGGACGATGAATCTGTCCCACTGAGTGTGTAAGTTAATGTGTCATCTTCAGCATCTGTTGCCGCAACAACACTCCCTATATTTTGACCAGATGCAGTATTCTCTGCGACTGAACGGGTGGTACTTGCACCATCTGTAAAAGTGGGGGCAGTGTTACTCGCTTCTTCAATCGCTGGGATAACACTCAAAGGTAGTAGGTTAGATGTGACTAAACTGTAACCATCATGTTCATCTTTTGGAGGTATAGGTAATGTACCGATATCCACATCGACCGATCCAGTCGTTTCTGTTTCTCGGGTTACAGTGAGCGTAGTGTCGCTTTCAAGTTTACCCGTCTTGATCGTAATCGAAGTAGTTTCTCCGTCAATACTGCCATTGGTCACACTGACAGGTAATACAAGATCAAATGGTGCACCAGTATCTACAGTAGCCTTAAACTCACCGTCTTGAACCTTGACTAACGATACCGTGATCTGAAGTGCTGTACCTTGATGTATTTCAAGACTAATTAGTGATGTCAAACCCTCAAACAAACCAACAGGTATACTCGTCAACTGATTAGAAGAAAGATTGAGTGTACCAAGCTTTGATAACCCATCAAATACATCTGCTGGTAGACTTGTCAGTTTATTCCTAAATAATACAAGGTACTCAAGAGATGTCAATCCATCAAAGACATCTACTGGCAGACTGGTTATTTGGTTTTGTGACAATTCAAGCTCTTTCAGCGATGACAAACCGTCAAATATATCCTCTGGTAAAGAGGTAAGAGCATTGGCATGTAGACCAAGCTTCTCAAGAGATGTCAATCCATCAAAGAGATCTGCTGGTATACTTTCCAGTGAGTTGTTGGTCGAGAGCCTTAAAGTCTTTAAGAGTGTCAATCCTTTGAATAGATCCTCAGGAACGGTTCTCAATGATCTGTTGAACTGCACTCCAAGTTCTGTCAACGAAGAGAGCCCATCGAAGTCACCGTTTTTTAATGTGGTTATAGGTGTTGCGGCAATTCTGAGTGTTGTAATTGCAGCAAGCTGTGTATCCCTAACTTCGGATGCAGTTGATACCCCATCAATAGCTTCAATGATGGCACTTCTAACGACTCCTGTACGTTCACTGAGAGGTGTCGATTCAAAAACATCAATAATATTGATCTTAACAGAAATGCTTACACTACCGTTCTTCGAATCTGTAACGGTGACAGTAAGAGAATAAGTATTCTGCATTTCATAATCTATCGCACTATTAGTGCTGAGCTGCCCTGTTGTGCTGTCAATACTAAAGGCGGAGGAATCTGCACCAGACATGGAATATTCCAACGTATCACCATCACTGTCGGTAGCAGTAAGTGCTGCGCCAATAGATTTCTCAGCATCTGTGTTCTCTCTAACAGATCTTGTGGTCCTAATACCATCGTTGAACGTAGGATAATTGTTGATACCTGCCTCGTGAACGTTTGTAACACCGACTGTTACATCAATGGTATCGGTAAGTGATCCATCTGATGCAGTAATCGTTATAGTATAGATGTTCTTCGTTTCATAATCCAAACTGGTTTTTGTCTGTAGCTGCCCAGTTGTGCTCACAATATCAAACGATGCTGCATCCGTGCCACCGAGAGTATATGTCAACGTATCATCATTGTCATCTATTGCAAAAACTGCACTTCCAATGTTTTGTCCTGATGTCGTATTCTCGGCAATACTCCGTGTTGTGTCTGATCCTTCAGTGAATATAGGCGGCACATTTTCATCTGCCTCTACCACATTTGTCACATTGATCGTAACATTGGTGGTATCTGAAGAATCGTCACCATCTGTCGCAGTTACCGTCACCGAGTAAGTTCTCTTCGTTTCATAATCCAAACTGGTTTTTGTCTGTATCTGTCCAGATGAATTCACAATATCAAATGACGTTGCATCCGTACCGCCGAGAGTATATGTCAACGTATCCCCATCATCATCTGTCGCAGAGACGGCACTGCCGATATTGACACTTGCGGCAGTATTTTCAGCTATGGTTAACGTAATGCTATTCGATGCATAAACTGGTGCTTCATTCACATCGGTCACATTGATGGTAACACTAATGGTGTCTGAGAGTTCATCCGGATCCTTTGCTGTAATAGTGACAGAATAGGACGTCTTCGTTTCGTAGTCCAACGCTGCTTTTGTCTGTAATTGCCCAGAGGTGCTGACAATATCAAAGGAGGCAGCATCTGTTCCACTGAGACTGTAGGATAACGTATCCCCATCATCATCTGTCGCAGAGACGACACTGCCGATATTGACACTTGCGGCAGTATTTTCAGCTATGGTTAACGTAATGCTATTCGATGCATAAACTGGTGCTTCATTCACATCGGTCACATTGATGGTAACACTAATGGTATCTGAGAGTTCATCCGGATCCTTTGCTGTAATAGTAACAGAATAGGACGTCTTCGTTTCGTAGTCCAACGCTGCTTTTGTCTGTAGCTGCCCCGATGTGCTGACAATATCAAAGGAGGCAGCATCTGTTCCACTGAGACTGTAGGATAACGTATCCTCATCATCATCTGTCGCAGAGACGGCACTGCCGATATTGACACTTGCGGCAGTATTTTCAGCAACACTTCGTGTTGTGCTTGTGCCGTCAGTAAATTCAGGAGCGACATTGTCGCTGGGTTCCACCACATTTGTCACATTGATCGTAACATTGATCGTATGCGCAGCACCGTCAGCATCTTTAGCTGTGATTGACACAGCGTAAGTTTTCTTCGTTTCATGGTCCAACGCTGCTTTTGTCTGCAACTGTCCGGAAGTGGTCACTATATCAAATGACGCTGCATCGGTGCCACCAAGACTATATGTCACCGTATCACCCTCTGGATCTGTTGCAGCAACAGCACTGCCGATATTGACACCAGCGGCAGTATTTTCAGCAACACTTCGTGTTGGACTTTCTGATGAGAAAACTGGTGCTTCATTCACATCGTTGACGTTGATCGTTACATCAATAGTATCTGATAGTTCACTTGGATCCTTTGCTGTAATAGTGACAGAATAGGAGGACTTCGTTTCATAGTCCAATGTTTGATTTGGCTTGAGTTGTCCTGAGTCGGTGTCAATAGTAAACGACGTAGCGTCAGTTCCACTGATGCTATAAGTTACTTCTTCATCCTCAGGATCTACAGCAATGATGGGATCCCCGATAATATCTCCGGAGCCAATATTCTCATCAACTGTCCGTGTTGTACTCGCACCTTCATGGAACACAGGAGGATCATTCACATCCGGATTATCCGTGACTTCTTCCTGTGTTGGGTCTGGACTACTGAGAACATGAAGAGGTAACGAGTCAGATTTTGATAATTCATAACCGTAATGATTGAGATTTGGTATACTGGGTAATGTGCCGATATCAGCGGTTACTGCAGCAGTTGTCCCTGCTGTTCGAGTTACTGTGACGGTGCTGCTCTCTACTGTTCCTGTGGAAATGGTCAGAGATGTCGTATTATTGATAATGGTTCCATTGTTCACGCTGATGGGAACAATTATATTAAAAGGGGCACCCGTTGGTGCGACTGCTTTGAATTGATTTTCGTCAACTTTTTCCAATGAGATAATAATTGGCATTGGATCAACGGTGTTTCTACCCAAACGGAGCGTAGTCAAAGACGTTAATCCATCAAAAATGTCATCTGGAAGACTTTCAAGTGAATTCCCATATAGGTTCAGATTAGTGAGCCCGGACATGCCAGAAAAATCACCAGATTTTAGTTCTGTAATACCGTTTGACCTTAGGTTTAGTTCTGTAATAGCTTTAAGGTCGTCTTCGGTGACATCTGAAGCAGAATTAGCACCCGTTGCAGTGACGATAGCAGCCTGTACCTCTGTTGTTCGCTCACTGACTGGTGTAATGTCCGCCGAACTTGCAACTGATAAACCAAAGAAAACTAATGAACATAGTACAATAGATATTACAGAATTCAGATTCTTGAGTCGTGTTTTCATAGGATGATTCCTTTATATAATAATGTTAAGTAAACTATATTGTGTAGACAAGATGTTAACCACATCTACACTGTTGGAAAGCCGCACTTACCGAGGAATATAGTAGTCCCCGTAGTAACTAACCATTTAAGCGTATATCTATGACATCGGTTTTATAAACCACTTCAGATGTCAATAAAAAGATTGATTGTCATTAAAAGTCGCATCAGTTGATGCTTTATGTATCTATTGAGGAGAACTTTTACGAAGGGGGAATTTTTTCTTAAGTTCTTATAGGAAAGAATCATGTATGGGTCTGGTCCATTTGAATATAATATTAGGTTGCCCCTATTATCTCCTCTATCCAACCATGATTTTAATATTCAAATATGATAAAAGACTGTTCTGTTTGCCAAAACTATATTAATTATAATAATGAGGACCAAATGCTATCGTCAGCAGTAGTAATATTAAGACGATAAAGAAATATATATAATGAGATATTTATTTCTCGCCTAAATACTATATTATAACTTGAAATTCCGTAAATGTCAAAGAATATTTAGGCAGGGTTATTTAGTTTTCAATATTTTTGATATTATTTTGCTATGTCGTTAATTTTATGGGGTACCATCTTGTCCAGTTCTTTAGTGGTTCACTCGCTAAGTATTTGCGATATATCTTCAATTGAAGTTCCATAGGGTTCTAATACCATTTTCATGTGATAATGTCTCATTAGCAGCGGAAATCTGGTAGGAGCGACCTCCCGGTCGCGACCGGGAGGTCGCTCCTACCGAAGAGAGTAACCCCCTGCGAGTAAACAGTAGAATTCCTTAATGAGACAACATTTATTTGAATTGGTATAACAATCAATTTCGCACGCTGCACCGTCCGAAACGGATGCGTGCGTGAACTCGCAAGTCTCCTCAATTCAGCGTTTTCTTCCTCATTGACCTCACGAATGTGATGTATTCGTTTTCCCATCTCAATTCTCCTCTCCATTTTTTGAATTCAATAGATAGAAGAATTTTACCATAATATCTTGACGAGTCAATCACTAAAGAGGGTGGTGGCATCGTATTTCTATAAACATATCGTCCCTACCAAATCAACGCCAAATGCGCCAAATCAACGGTATGAATGCCATATGAAGATTAATTTATTAATTCGGTAATAAATATTTCTCTCACGGTAGGCGGGGAATGCCTAAAGAAGCATGCGCGTATGGCATGCTCCATGATTCATACCGTTGGGGTGTGTAAAGTTTTTGCACAAACTGCACATTCTCCATTGTAGAGCGGGGTCTCTGTGCACCGCCGCATAGGTGTCAACTTAAGGATTCTGACCTCTTGTGGGAGGGGTTTGCAACCCCGATTTTATGTTCATTTCCACCCAAATCGGGGTTACAAACCCCTCCCACAAGAGAATATGCCAACACTTTTTTCTTAAGTTGACACCTATGGGGTCTCTGTGCACCGCCGCAACTGATTAAATGAGAGATTGCGGGCACAGAGACCCATAGGTGTCAATATAAGGAAATATTGTTAATATCAACCATACTCTTCAGTCCCGTAGGGACGATATGTTTATAGAAAACAAGTACCCTTCCCAGTTCTTTAGTCCCGTAGGGACGATATGTTTATTCTTCTATGTCGTTCCTACGGAACTCAAGAGAGGGTGATTACACCTATCTATAAACATTGCGTCCCTACGTGACTAAAGAGAACAAAAGTTTGTACCTCTGTGCAAAAACTTTACACACCCATACCGTTGATTTGGTGCTTTGTAAGCGCGCCCCCGATGGTAGGCGGGGAATGCCTAAATAAGCATGCGCGTATGGCATGCTCCATGATTCATACCGTTGATTTGGTGTTTTGTAAGCGTGCTGGCATATCAAGTTCCAATAGCGCGCTTACAAAGCACGCCTACCATCGGTAGGCGCGCTTACAAAGCACGCTTACCATCGGTAGGCGCGCTTACAAAGCACGCCTACCGTGGGAAAATATATGGATACCCAATAAATAAATTAATCTTCATGAAGAATGTGCTACAACTGACCGCACAATCTGGAAGAATGTGCTACAACTGACCGCACAATCTGGAAGAATGTGCTACAACTGACCGCACAATCTGGAAGAATGTGCTACAACTGACCACACAATCTGGAAGAATGTGCTACAACTGACCGCACAATCTGGAAGAATGTGCTACAACTGACCACACAATCTGGAAGAATGTCTATTATTGGCGAAGGTATCTAAAGGTAGGAACGACTTCCTATTAATAATCGAAAGAAACAATTCAACATAAATAAATTAGAAAAAATGAATTTTATGCAACCTTTTCCATTTTGCATGTATCATGATGGTCATAAGGGAATTCCATTTAGGAGATACTTATGAAAAACAACGATGTTACTTTAATTCAACAGATACTCAATGGTGACCAAAACGCTTTTACTGATTTGGTAAAAAAGTATCAGAAGCAGGTACACGCATTTGCATGGCGGAAGTTAGGTGACTTCCATCTCGCTGAAGAGATCACACAGGATGCCTTTCTTAAGGTATATAACCAACTCTGGACACTTAGAGACCATGATCGTTTTGGTGGATGGTTATTTGCTATTGTAAAGAATTGTTGCTTATTGTCATTTCGAAAAATGCAGCTACCCATTGAATCTCTTGATGCAATACCTGAAGCAGAGGCAGAAAGAGTTTTCTATACCCAATATCTTGAGAAACAACGCGAAGATATTGCTGATGAAAATCGACATGAGGTCGTGAAACGTCTTCTGATGAAACTGCCTGAGAATGAACATACAGTTATAACCCTTCACTATCTTGGTGATATGCGTTGCGAAGAAATTAGCGAGTTCTTGAGTGTTCCATTGAATACCATTAAAAGTCGTCTCCATCGGGCAAGGAAACGATTAAAGGAGGAGGAATCCATGGTACGCGAAACATTAGGTGGGTTTGAATTACCAGAAAATCTTACGAAGAATATTATGGAATGGATACAGATGAATGAACCGGGTGTAGCGGCTTCAGTAGGCACATTGGCTAAAACATCGGATGGGACAGTCTTTGCAGTGTTGGGTTATAAGAACATCTACAAATTACTTGCGGATGAAAATGAGTGGCAACCCGTTAACTCGGATTTTTTCCCTGAAAAGACCAAGGGTAGTATCCCTATTGCTGAGCACAATGGAACGGTTTATATTATCCCATCTCATGAAATGTTTGCCTCAACTGATGAGGGTGAAACTTGGAATTCTGTCAGCACCTGTCCTGAAGGGCATGTGAGGGAATTGTTGATCACAGAAGATGCATTTTTTATCGCTCTTAATCATGGTATTTTCCGTTCCGATGACGCTGGAAAGTCATGGGTAGACATGAACGAGGGCTTTGACAAACGGGTGACAGAGAATTCAGGTATTAGAACATTACGAGTCAGCCAAGACACCTTATTTGCTGGAACATCTCTCGGTGTATACCGTCATAACTCTGAAACTTGGGAACACCTTCAGTTACCGGTTGACAATATTGTGGTTGTAAATTCTCTGGAGGTGACCGAAAACCAAATAAATGCCGCAGTATCGGTAAATATAATGGAGGGTGACGGACCTCCTGAAGTAAATTACTATAATTTGTGTGATATTAGCAAGGATTCGTGGTGGGTATTTCGATCATCAGATGGTGGAAATTCGTGGACCGATATAACGCCTTCGGAGGCACGGGATATAATAATGAAATCCTTACCTCCGATAGTTCTTCTTGCATCTGGGAAATCACTCTTATTGGTAGGTGGCGAGGACGGTGTTGTTGCTCGCTCAGTTGATTGTGGGAACACCTGGAAAACTATAGAACAGTCTGGTATTGCACCATTGCAGTTTAGTGTAAACTGTGCTGTAGCATTAGACGAAAACACCTCTTATACCGGTGGAATGTCTGGTATTCATCGTACAACGGATGGTGGTGAAACTTGGCTCCGATTCAATACAAGGTTTGCGTGCCGTGTGGAAAACCTAATTAGCTTGAATGTGGATCCAGATTCAGATACACCAAATGCACTCTACGCGACAGTGGCTGGGAGTGTGGTCAAATCAACAAACGCAGGTAGTTCATGGTCTACTGTGGGGATTGACCTGCCAAGGGTTACTACTGAAATACCAAAATTCAATGCAAAATTCAAAGATACAGAATATACACCGAGAATTGTACAGATTACCGAAGACAACGGTGTTCTGTATGCAAAAGGAATTCGGCGCAATAATGAAACGGCTTACTATCGTTTCGTTCCTGAAAAAAACTACTTAGTTGCTGTTGAGGGAGAATACTGTTTAAGTCCAGTTGAGGGAACGGCACCACCTTCGCGAGATTCTGCAAGACTGATGTGGACTGTCTTTGGCGAAGCAACATTTCCCTTTGATAATGACCGTCTAATGGGACAAGGGGTACTGCTTTCCTTCTCCTCTACCTTCTCTACAGATCCTGACGATTCTGAGTCTTTATCCACTCAGATAATACGGGATGATCCAAAATATGGTGCAGAACGCTTTTTAAAACTAATAGGTCAAGTTCAAGGTGATCATCAACTGGCTTACGAATTGATGTTGGAAGGTTTATACGGCAACTTCGCGGTGAGTGGAGAAACGTACTACATGGAGTACAACTACAAACTCTTCCGATGGAAACCCGGTGATACAAGATGGTCCGATACAGGTGTAGAGGAAACTTGCGAACTCACACGTGAAAATATGGCGCGAGGCTTTAAACTTGCTACATCGGGTGAAACAGTATACGTCGGTAAGCGTGATGGGCAACTTTTTCAATCCCTTGATGGTGGTGATAGTTGGAACGACAGGACATCATACCTGCCGCAGCCGGTTGAACACTACAATCAGATTGTCCTTACCGATTCAACGGTTCATGTCGCAACAGACAAAGGGGTTTTCAATTCCATAGATGGTGCTGTTTGGCAAGCAATCACCGATAAAGCAGGGGAAACCGTAATCATTAAGTCGTTAGCAACAGCAGAGGATGCTGTTTATGGAGCGAATAATGACGGCATCTATCACATAGAAAAGGAAACAGTAGTTTGGGAACAAATTGTACCTGAAATTCCAGATACGATTACTTCTCTGGTTGTTGATGGAGATACCTTTTTCGTTGGCACTGAACATCGCGGTGTACTCCGTTTTGAACGTTCTGAGTCATAAGTTTCTAATACCAAATTAACGCGATTCATTCAAGTAGGTGTGGCTTCCTAACCGCACCATAAGCGTCAATTTAAGGATTTTGACCTCTTGTGGGAGGGGTTTTCAACCCCGATTTTACGCGCTTTTCCTCTCAAATCGGGGTTGAAAACCCCTCCCACAAGAGAAACACCAACACTTTTTTCTTAAATTGACGCCTATGGTGTGGCTTCCTAACCGCACCATAAGCGTCAATTTAAGGATTTTGACCTCTTGTGGGAGGGGTTTTCAACCCCGATTTTACGCGCTTTTCCTCTCAAATCGGGGTTGAAAACCCCTCCCACAAGAGAAACACCAACACTTTTTTCTTAAATTGACGCCTATGGTGTGGCTTCCTAACCGCACCTACTTGGATGGAAAACGTTTAGTGAATTAATGGGATTCACCCACATGTTCATGTTCACATGCGGGGCAAGTTTTACACAAATGTCGGTTTAAGAGATGTGCTGTCGCAAGTAGGATACCACCTGTGCCATGCAAGATCACCTCAAAAGTTCCTTCGGCTGTAATATGGGCAGTAGCAATAAACGCCAAAGCTACGACGAGTACAAGGAACGCTCTCCAACTACGGTGATGGCGAACACCCCAAACGATACTTCCAACGGCAAGCACAACTGCCACGCCAATGATGACTAATTCCGAGGGTTCACTGACAAGGAAACCGAGTCCAACCAATGGTAATAAAGTTATCAATAGTGGCATCGCCATGCAATGAATAGCACATGCAAAAGATATACATGCACCAGTTTTATCAACGAATTCTTGATTTATGATCTTGTTCATAATTCTCCAATAATTTTATGGACAACTGCAAATATTCGTCCATACAGTATATACTAATAATTCAGTTTGTACAGAAATTTTACATTCCTACCCGGTTCCGGCATCACTGATTTGATGCGAGAAAGATGTTCACGGTAGACTTTATCAAGTATGTTCTCTACCTCAAACACAAATAGATTTTCAAGCTGCCACCACATAAAATTGAGATAAATTCCAGCATCATAGACAATATATTCATCTGTCGGTTCCTCGAATTCACCGAGTCTAGTTTGACTTGCTGAGTAGCGGGAAGTCAGGTGAACATGAAACGGAGATAAAGTATAGTTGAAAACAAGTTTGCCGTTTAGTGGTGGAATTCGTTCTAACGGTTGCCCAACGGCTTCAACCGTTCCGTTGACGTAACTCATATCTATTTGCACATTAAAGCGAGGTAGAATTTCCGTTTCAATACTTATCTCCGCACCATTCATGACTACGTCGCTTCCTGTGTATTGATATATCCACAACCATCCAGCAGCACCGCTTCCCCACTCTTTCTCACCCGTGTTCGTTGGAATCAGGTAGCCATATATAAGATTCTGGAAAAGTGAAAGGTTGAGTTTGAAACTGTCATTTGAAAATTCAGCGAAAATCTCGCTACCAAGTCCGATTTCTGGTTCCAATTCCGCATTTCCGATTTCGTAAGAATAGACAGCGAGATGTGGTCCATCAGAAAAGAGTTCTTCTATGCCAGGGGCTCGAAAAGTCTTCATGATTGTAGCGCCAGTGCTAACATTGTCATGCCACTGGTAGATACCAGAGACTGCACCAGATATACCACCAAAGTCACGTCTTTGGACAGTTCCAGCTTGGATGACAGTACCAGATGTGAATGGTTCCACTCGCCTGATGTCGTAGCGGATTGCCTCCTGAAACGTTAGCCGATCAAACTCCTGCTGGTTCAGAAAGAAGCCAGCCAAAGCGAATTCACGGGTATGTGGTGTCCAGTAAAATCCACCCGTATCATGATCTCTATATTCTCCCCATATTCCCGTGATAACATTGTCAAAAAGGTATGCCATCGCAGAGAAATTGTAGGTGAGAACTCCAAATTCTACACCGAGTGAACCGTTGGACTCCAACTCCTGATGTTCATAACGAGTATACGCAGTTTGAAATTTGATTTTATCAATCCAATCTTGATTGAAACGAAACTCCATCTGCGCATCGTATCGTTGACGGTCAAGTACAATATCAACACCTTTGATATGTCCTTCCGGTGATCCAGGAATACCGTAATTAGAACGGTAACGTCCCCCCGATGCACCGACAAAACCCCACGGCTTGACAAGCGATGTCCCCACAGAATAATTATGGTTGGAAAGCTCTGTGTTTTCAAGGACACCGATCGGAGTATGTGTATCTGACGCAATGCGGCGATTCCACTCAAGATTACCTGCAAAGATTCCAATTGGGATTGTAAATCCTGTAGTGGCAGTTAAACCCGTATTCATAGACTCACTTTGAAGTTTAAGTTTCATGACAGGACGATTTGGAAGGAAATTTGGTATGTTGTCCCTTTTGACGTTGATAACACCACCTAACGTGCTTGATCCATAGATAAGCGAGGCAGGACCGCGGGTAACTTCAACACCTATAGCAGAAGATGGGTCAATTGCGACGGCGTGGTCAGCACTGGATGCGGATTTATCCCCAGTGCGTTCACCATTTTCAAGGATAAGCAGTCTATCTCCACCTAAACCTCTAATCACCGGCCGCGCAGCTGCTTGTCCCATTGTTCGTTGTGAGATTCCAACTTCTTTGGACAGTGTCTGTGCAAGTGTCATTCCCAACTGTTTATCCAAATTAGTTTCATCAAGATCAATATCAGTTGTATTGTTATATTGATCAAGAGACCTGCCTGGTCCAACCACAGTAATCGTTCCAAGTTGATAATCTACGGTTTTCATATATATCTGAAGAAAACTTATGGATTTTTTCACCGCCACAACTTGTTCTACAGACTGAAAGTTAATTCGGGTGAAACGAATCATATACCGTCCTTCTGGAACATCCTTGAAATTGAATTGTCCGTTTTTGTCAGTAACCGTCGACAAATCAGTGTCAATAATACTGACAATTACGCCATCAATACGGGAATGCGTCCGACGATCAATCACTTCACCATGTATCGGATAAGATGAGACTTGGTTACTATGAGCGTTTCTGATAAAGCAGGATATACAACATATTCCCAACGCAAGTACATACAGGCAGGTACGCTTGATAAGCGCACCTGCAGTACTAATTATACGTTTGTATGTGTTACCATCAATGCGCATGGTAATATTCCTTATTGGACAGTGACAGGTATTGGGAGTGCCGTGAAATCAGGATGTTCCCCATGCATTAGTTGAAGTTTTATTGTTGTTTCACCTGCCTTTAGTCCAACCACTTCAAAGCTAAGATGAGAATCTTCATCATGATCATCATCTTCATCTTCATCATGATCATCTTCTCCCTCCTCATCTGACAAGTGAATATCAATAATCTCTTCATCGTCTGCAGAGATTGCTAAATTAAAAACTTCTTCATCATCGTGTTCCTCGTGATCGTCTTCCTTTCCAGAAAGTGCATCAAGATCCACTTCTTCCTCCTCATGATCAAGAAAAACAACCTCAACCTTAACTTCGTCGTTCACAGATAAGGTTATACCTCCAGTTTGTGATTCTTCAAACTGACGATAAATTTCCACATCATCTACAAATAGAACGACACCATCTGCGTCAGCATGGATTGTTTCTTCTGAATCATGGTCATCTGCACCACATCCACCAAATAAGGGTAGGATGGCAATAAAAACAGTTAGTATAAGTCGTGAAATCGTTACAGAAATGTTCTGTTCAAAATAATAGGTAAACATAGTATTCTCCAATTTAATATACAGCACATACACGTGCTAATAAGATATGAGTTGCAGAAGATAGATATAAAGGCGCGCAAAACTATGCAAAACACCATACCCATTGTCATGTTCGCAATGGTAATTTTATACGTATCTATCCTCTACATAGAAAGATACAAAATTAAATGTTATTTTAACTATGGAAATTATAGAATTAGATTGAATTGGAAAAAACAGGAGGAGCGCGACTCTGGATGGAGGCTGTAGGACTGAAAGTCCAAATAAATTCTTCGCTTAGTGGGAGTGTCTCACGGTAAAACGTAGGGGATTTGATTACATTCGATTGGATTCCAATTTGGATGTGTGTGTTGAGAAATACACACGCAGCACAACTTTCTTCTGTATGTGATTGTTCTGAGTGTTCATTTTCATGCTCATGCTCATCTTCATTTTCATGACATGCATCATTTTCATGCCCATTACATGCATCATGATCATGTATATGAATATGATCATGCAACAGTGGTGCAAAACTAAGCAGCACTATGTAACAGAATATCCCACTCAAAATTAGTAATTTTGTATTGGAATTATACAATTTCATGAATTCAAATCAACATGTTTTCTGTGTGTTATATGTAATAGTATACTATACAAATCTTAGGAATGCAATTATTTCTAATGAGATGAGTAGGATTTATGGAAAAATTCCGAGTTGCATATAAGACTGTGCGATTTTATGAATAGCAGTGATAAACGCAGCAGTGCGATTGTTCACTTCGTTATTTCCGTATTTCAGTCGCGTTTCTCGTATTTCTTGATAAGCGTTTATCATCGTGTCTTGAAGTCCCGAATTGACCAAATCTGTTTCATCTGCTCCGTGTACCGTTCGTCTTTCTTTTTCGGAAAATTGATAACCCGTTGCACTTTCTACGGCACGGAACATTGCATTATATGTGCTTTCTTCAAATCGTCTTGCTAACCTGCCGAATCCGACATGGGATAGGTTCCTCAGCCATTCAAAATAGGAAACAGTAACACCGCCCGCGTTTAGATAGGTATCTGGTATAATCAAAGCACCTCTTTTACGTAGTATTGCATCTGCTTTTGCTGTAGTGGGTCCATTTGCTGCCTCCCCGATAATACGTGCCTTGATGCGCGGTGCGTTTGCTGCAGTTAATTGGTTTTCAAGTGCCGCGGGGACCAAAATATCGCATTCCAATTCTAAAGAATCGTATGGATTTTCAAAATAGGTGGCATCAGGATAATGCCGTATTGATCCCGTTTCTTCTCGATACGCGACTACCTTTTCAACATCTAAGCCCTTCTGATTATAAACTGCTCCATCAATCTCCGCAATGGCGATAATGTTAGCGTCCGTTTCGGTTAAATACTTCGCAGCATGGTACCCAACATTTCCAAAACCTTGTATGACAATAGACTTCCCTCTCAAACCGGGTTCAAGCCCGACCTGTTTCATATCATCTTTATGGCTACATACCTCTTCTAATCCGAAGGCAACTCCGCGTCCTGTGGCTTCTCTTCGTCCCTGAATTCCGTTCTGTTCAATCGGTTTACCTGTCACACAAGCAATAGCATCAAGTTTGTCTGGTGACATTGTGAGATAGGTATCCAATACCCATGCCATCTCGTTTTCGCTTGTTCCAAAGTCAGGTGCAGGTACATCTATACCTGGACCGATGTAATTTTTCTGGATCAGTTCATAAGTATAACGACGTGTGATTCGTTCCAATTCACTTTCTGAATACTCTTTCCTGTCCAGTTGTATCCCACCTTTCGCTCCACCAAATGGAATGTCTACAATTGCACACTTATATGTCATCAAAGCTGCGAGTGCCATGATTTCATCTTCATTCACCAAAGTGCTGTAACGGAGTCCTCCCTTCGTTGGTAGATTATGGTGGCTATGTTCAGCACGCCATCCATGGATCGTCTGAATAGACCCATCGTCCCGTTTTATTGGAAAGGTAAAATGACAAGAACTGTTACAAACCTTGATTTGTTCCAGTAAGCCTTGTGGATAATCTGTAAATCGTGCAGCTTTATCAAAGTTCGCGTTGACTTTCTCAAAGAAAGACTGTTTTTCTAACATTTGCGTCATACCTTGATAGAATCTGTTGCTATGCATTTGTGAAATATCCTTTATGAAGAACTCAAACGGGTTGATTCCAAGAAAAGTTTACCCTATAACTTACCTTTGTCGTATATATTTTTGTAATCTCGCGTCTGCTTGAACTTCCCCAACATAAATGTCCCCGTGAGAATCTAACCAGATACCGTGCGGACAAGCGAAAAATTCACCAGAGACAGTACTTCCTCTGTCACTACCCCATTGTGAAACAACATCCCCATCCAATGTCATAATAGTAACCCGCTGTTGCAGTTCTGCGATATATACAAGTTCGTCATCATCAATAAATATAGTATCAGGTTGTAGCAGGTTGTCCCACTCCTCAATATAGTCACCATCTAATGTGAAAAACTGAATGCGATTATTTTCACGGTCAGCAACCATGAGTCTATTACGCGGGTCAACTCGGACACAGTGCGGGAGATCAAACTCTGCTGGACCTGTACCCGGCTGTCCCCATGACTTTATCAGTTCACCATCTGGTGAAAATTTATGAATACGTGCATTACCGTAACCATCGCTGATGAACATCTCACCTTCAGGTCCAAGTGCTAAATCTGTTGGTAGATTAAAAGGTTCTCCTTCTGCTCCCGGTTTATCCATTGTGCCAAGAGTCATCAGCAGGTCGCCATCTGTAGTGAACTTATGTATGACGTGTGTTTCACGTTCAGTGCAGTAGATGTTATCTTCCGTGTCAATAAAAATGCCGTGAGCGTCTTTCAGGATGTTCTCTCCCCAAGAGGATAAAAAATTACCATCACGGTCGAAGACAACCATCGGATGTTCACTCCGACTATAGACATAGACACGATCCTGTGAATCTACTGCAACTGCTGGAATCCATCCGAATTCATAACCATCAGGCAGTTTCCACCAATTTTCTTGCACCTTATATTTATGTGTTCCTTGTCCAAATATCATTAGGGTCTCCATTTTTCAACTATATTGTGAGTTATTCTAACAAATAGATTACCATATATCAAGTAGAATCTGTTTGATTGGTAAAATCCAGGGTTATTTAGTTTTGGGTGTTTGAATGCAATTACACACCATGTTTAAGGAGCAGTAGTGGATAATTACAAAAAAGTTTACCCTCTACAACATATCCCAATTGCAGGAGGAACTGAAAAAATGTTATAATTTTTATTAGGTAGGACTAACGAAGTTTTGATATTTTAATCAAGAATTATGTCGATAATGATGTAATTTTCGGCATTTTTTAGATTTCCAGTGCGTTTACAAGGCACGCCTACCGTTCGGTGCGTAAGTCTTGTTAGGAATTCTTATACTGAATAGGCATATTTTCTATAGGATAATGGTATATTCTAACAATACCTTCGCCATTTTTGAGTTCTTCAGTTGAATGAGTATATAGAGTTGATTTACCATTGCTCTCTGATATTGTTAGGATTACATAAATAATAATAACTTCAGGTTTTCGTTGAAGTATTATTAATTATCATAGCGTCTAATTTGACAATCTAAATGCCTATATCCGCAATATGACAGAATAATTTATATGCACAATCTGGCAGAATGTGCTACAACTGCCCGCACAATCTGGCAGAATGTGCTACAACTGCCCGCACAATCTGGAAGAATGTGCTACAACTGACCGCACAATCTGGAAGAATGTGCTACAGTTACCCACACAATCTGGAAGAATGTGCTACAGTTACCCACACAATCTGGAAGAATGTGCTACAACTGACCGCACAATCTGGAAGAATGTGCTACAACTGACCGCACAATCTGGAAGAATGTGCTACAACTGACCGCACAATCTGGAAGAATGTCTATTATTGGCGAAGGTATTGTTTAAAGTATATATCATCAATTTGCAAGAATTGAAAATTGATTCAAATTATAAGCGAAGCCTACCGTCAAACGGCGGTAGGCTTTTATCTTAGTTCGCTTTTTAGTTCTGTGACAGTGCTGATAGGTATGTTCTTTTTGATGTCGTTGATAGATTCATTCTGTTAAACTTGAGATATTTCCCACCTCACGACGACATTAGATATTCCTCTGTTCTGCGGGGAGACACAATCCACAACGTACGGTACCGCAGTGCTTTAGTGCGTTGTGGATTGTGTCTCTACGTTGTGCTCTAAACATTTATATATGCGGATTACGATTCAGTGTGCTGAGTAGCAAAAAAATATGCCTTGCGGATTTTTTCTAATGTGTTTTTGCTTATTTGGCTGACTCGTCCTTGTGAGATACCAAGTTTTATTGCGATCTCCACCCCGCTTTTTTCTTCAAAAAACTTGAGTTCAATGAGGGTGCGTTCCTTATCGGTAAGTCTATTTAGCAGTATCGGCAGAGCGTCGCGTAGTTTTTCAACTTCAAGCTGTTGGATTACTTCATTTTCCATGGGTTCTTTCGCACATGCTTGTCTATTCAACTCAGCAACTAAGGGATTTTGTTTACAAGCGTGCTGACACTCATGACAAGAGAAGTCTTCAGCATAGGAAAATGGAATATAAGCTAACTCTTTTCTTCGCTCTGTCCACAACCGTGTGCAGACGCGTGCCTTGATAAATGTTGTCAAACTTGCACCACTGGGGTGATTCGGGTCATATTCTGGGAGGGATTCCAATAGCGTGAGATATGCACTTTGATAAAGGTCTGCTTTCAGTCCTTGTAATCTCTCATTATTTCCGATTATAGAGTCGACACAGTGTTTGATGGAATCATCCGCTGAGAGCGGGTCATTCGCAACAATATGAAACGGACATTTACCACGTTCTTGAGGACTTGATGGACAGTTCATACGTGCCTCCTAATAGTCACCATATTTGTAATACGGACGAGCGATTGATGTTTCCCTTGAAAGTTCCTTTACTGCGACGGTTTCCGTCTTAAAATGTTCAAAAATGTTTATCAAACGGCTCCGTATAATCAAGTTCTTTATGTGTCTACCGACATGAACGACACCGATACGTCCGTGTTTCTGCTTGACTGTGCGATTTGCACTGACAAGTAATCCGAGTGCTGCACTGTCCATCCGGCTCACATGTTCCAAATTTATCAAGATACGGGGTGTCTCTGCCGATATGATTTCGGTTTTCAGCAGGATCCGCAAGTCCAACACGCCCGCACCAATAAGCTTGCCGTGTGGTTCAAGTATACATACACCATATTTATAGTCAAGTTTAATTTTCATTATGTTCACCTTCGTTTATAATTTTGCGAAGACGCAAAAGGGTATATTAACTATATACACTTCACCCTAAATTCTTTAGTTTTTTTTTGCGAAGGTGTCGGCATATCGGTTTTAGGCACACATAAACTCTTGCTGTCACTCTGGTGAAATCTCAATATTAACGACTTGTGCCGGTTAATTGAGGGGTGTGCATAAATAAATTTGTTTTAAGCTTAAGTCGTCCGTCGGGTAGAACGCGGTGAAACCCATAGTTGTCAATTTAGGGATTTATTTCAAGGTATTGTTCAGTTTAGCACAACCAACGCCGCCGTCTTGATTGTAGGGGCGCGGGTCTCTGTGCCCGCCCATTGTTTTCTTTTTGAATACATGTCGGGGTACAGAGACCCCGCCCTACAATGTGTGACGGGATTTGTCGCTTAAATTGACACCTATGGGTAGAACGCAGTGAAACCCGACACAATCGTATCCAGTCTTGCATGTCGGGTTTCGCAAGTTCTACCCGACCTTCAAAATCTTGTCCTTTTTTGCACTAAGAATGGTGTCCATCCACATGAAGAAGATTGTGACGTGTGTCACCATCTATGTTGATCCGCCAATTATGTATGCACACCCCTTAGTTATTTCAGAGTGTGAGGTGAGGATATGCGTAAATAGTATATCGGTAAGCTGATTGTCAATAACATTTAGCCAAGGCTTGGAGTGTTCACAGATGTACGAGTAAATCCTTCAACAACAGGTTCCAAAGCCCCAACTGGATCCCAATTGCCTAATAGTTGTAAGGAAGTACCTAAAGACACATTCCCATGTCGTTTGGCGCGATGGAACGAAAAATCTACGTACTTCTCTCCTTGTATTATCTGCTCCTCTTGACGTTTGAGGACGAATTCAAAGTACGCTTCAACACTACCGAAGCGATCAATAATTCTTTCGTGAGTCTCATGTTTTTCTTGAACAAGATCCAAGTTGTTGATAGACATTAGCATACCTCTAATACCAAATTAACGGATTTTATCTTTTTCCAACGGTAGGTGCGGTTTCCTAACCTCACACTTAGCAAGACGGATTACGTTAATTGGGTATAACATAATCTCTGGTGAGTCTATGTAGGTAGGTGAATATCCAGCATCCCTACAAATCTTATCATTTGTTATCTCCTTTGAAATAAAAAACGTTCAGAATGTCCTGTAACTCATTTTCTTTGCTTCTCCTGTCAAAGACCCTCCTTGTAGAAAACTTTCTGTTGTTCACATTCGCATTTGTTCATTTTTTACTCTAATTCGTGTGGTTCACATTGCCTTTTTAATTTTAGGATCAAACACTTCTTTGAGTTTAAGTGCATTTTCAATGCACCATCTGTGGATTTCATTCAATGCATCAGTATCCTCCCAATTAACGTCTCCTTCTCGGGCAAAAATAATTTGAGCCTCTTGTTTTTCAGGGGATCAAAGCCATTCAAATGAACTTCCAAATGCTTCTTCAATTGCTGCTTTGTCCTGTTCGAGTGCGTCAAAGAGTGCAAGCCTGTTTTCATTGCCCCTTTATATATTCTTACGTATACAATCACTTGAGAACCTCGGTGAAACCGAACACAATATGTTACGCCTCTATGTCCTGATGAAAAGTAATGCCATGTATCCGGTTGCGCAGCTCTGGCATTGGTAAACTCATGGTCTTCACGTAGTTCATCAATTAATTTTTCATAAAAGTTTCTATAACGTTTCTGTCTCTCTGTTTCTCCAGTAGGTTTGACAGACTTTTTCCATTGATTCGGGGCAATAACAGGTTTAAATTCAAGCGCAACCGGTGAGTCTTCTAAACACTCTATTTGTAATAGTTCCACTATGACCGCGAAGAAACCGATATCTATAGGCGTTTGCTCATTAATCCATTCTAATACTTGGCGATATTCATCTCTAAACTCATCCGCAATCCAAATTACAATCTTTACATCTAAACCCGCAGCATAGGCAAGAAGTTGTCCAAGATGACTATGATCGGCTCCCCCTAACTGAGTTTCAATAATGACTGTTTTTGAGCTGGTATCGTCTTTTGCTTTTGCAAGCAAATCAAGTGATAATTTGCCTAATGAAGTTTGACAATCAAAATCGGTAGTTGAATTCGTAGGGGTTGGGTCCCCCAACCCGTTTGGTTTTTGAGTTTGCGTAGATCATGTGTGGAAACCACGCCCCTACGAATACCCAACTTGAACGTCAAAACTCATTAGGGTATTCTGTATCTGTTACTTCAAGGTCAAGGTCTTCTGAAAAACTATCAATATTTTCTGCTAACCACGGGGTGAAATCCCTTGCTTCATTTGGGAAGTGTTTACGCAATTTAACTCTTTTTTGTTGAACTTGTAGCGAGTAAGAGCTAAGAATTCAAAGTAAATGGAGATCTGAAGCAGTAAGAAAAGGATACAAATAATCTCTCTTTCTTTCCCATTTGACCACATCCTTATGTTTTACTCACTATGACTTCCCCATCAACAGTTTTAGCTGTGGTCTGGAACCATTGACCTTTGTTTAAGGTGCTGTGAAAAACTCCATCGGTGGTTACGTACTTTCCAAAAGGACATCCAATTGCTTTAATGGTTTCACCTTTCTCAACCAGATCGCCATCGTAGATTGGAAAAGGGGTTCCTTGACCTTCAACTTTAAGTATGACAAGATCGTTGTTATACCCAATTAGCGTGATTCGTCTTGCTAAGTGTGCGGTTAGGAAACCGAACCTACCGTTGGAAAAAGATAAATTCCGTTTATTTGGTATTAGAATCAAACGCCGCAATACCTTCCACAACGTACTCTGTATTCGTGGGTGAATGGTTGGCTAAAACTGATGTCGCACCAGCGACACA
This sequence comes from Candidatus Poribacteria bacterium, assembly GCA_963663765.2. Classification (GTDB taxonomy): domain Bacteria; phylum Poribacteria; class WGA-4E; order WGA-4E; family WGA-3G; genus MSPOR6. The sequence goes on from CAXXUA010000013.1 coordinate 664,521, forward strand.
GTGGATATTTGTTGCAATTAAGTTCTCAGTAACGAAAAACCCAGTACCGTTACCGACACCTTCCGATTTAATTGATACGACCATAGGTTTACCTATGGTTTGTTTATTGTCTTGCTGCATAGTTTTCTTTTCTCTATTAAAGTCCTTACTTCAAACAATACCTTCGCCAATACTACAGGGTTATTTAGTTTTAAGAGTTTTCTGTTATTGAGATTTACTGAAAATTAATACCCAGGTTCGATTTCCTAACCGAACTTTCCGCATCAGTTTTAGATTATTGAAACATGAACATCGCTCTTTAGTCCCGACAAATGCCTTATGGGGAATGCCTTAATGGCATTCATACCGTTGATTTGGCGCATTTGGCGTTGATTTGGTAGGGACGATATGTTTATTATTCTATGTCGTTCCTACGGAACTCAAGAGGTGTGGAAAACATTTTCTATAAACATATCGTCCCTACGGGACTAAAGAACTCGACAAGATGGCACCCCATAAAATTAACGACATAGCAAAATAATATCAAAAATATTGAAAACTAAATAACCCTTGCCAATAATAGACATTCTGCCAGATTGTGTGGGTAACTGTAGCACATTCTGCCAGATTGTGCGGGCAGTTGTAGCACATTCTGCCAGATTGTGCGGGCAGTTGTAGCACATTCTGCCAGATTGTGCGGGCAGTTGTAGCACATTCTGCCAGATTGTGCGGGCAGTTGTAGCACATTCTGCCAGATTGTGCGGGCAGTTGTAGCACATTCTGCCAGATTGTGCGGGCAGTTGTAGCACATTCTGCCAGATTGTGTGGGTAACTGTAGCACATTCTGCCAGATTGTGCGGGCAGTTGTAGCACATTCTTCCAGATTGTGCATATAAATTATTCTGTCAGATTCTATTGTCAAATTAGACGCTATGATAATTAAAAATACTTCAACGAAAACCACAAGTTATTTTTATTTTTGTAATCCTAACAATATCAGAGAGCAATGGTAGATCAACACTATATACTCATTCAACTGAAGCACTCAAAAATGGCGAAGGTAATGTTCAAAAACATGTCTTTTGTAATGCTTGAATATTTTTTGCATCAGATGAAATAAATTACTTTCCATATCGCCGTTGGTCTTTAAAATCGACTCACCATTTAAAATTGCTTTCTTCAATTTTAAATGGTGAGATAGAATCCTTATGGCATTGGGAAACTATATAATGAATCAACTATTTCTCAGTCGTATAATTCTCATCTATCGTTTCATTTACTGTCTCGCGCCAAGTGTCTTCCAACAACATGCGAAAAGACATCGGTTTGTCATTGGGTCCAGCAGCTTCCATCGTGCCGTATTCTGTGGCGTTTTTATACGCTGACTCTAATGTTTTGATAAGTTTCTGTTTGTAAGTAGTGTCGCTGTTGCCTTCAAGGTGTTGTCCTTTTGTTTCAAAAATGAGTAGACGTTGCTGTCCCTCTTTGGTTCCTTGCACACAAGCGATAAAGTCGGGATAAACACGGTCACGCCGCCAACCTTGTAAAAAATAGCCTTGCCTCGCGGCGATGCGATGCCACCACTGAATTGCACCTTTTTTGTCCAAATAGATCGCGAAATCTTTTTCCAAATTGTTGAATTCTGCTTCATACACCGGGTTAAAGAGGTTGAGTTGTACGGGACTTGCATCCGAATGTGTCAGACGTTTTGCGTCTTTTGAGATATTGACTTCAATTGTCTTTTCCAATTCAAAATTCAACGGGACATCTGTTTCAAGACTAAACCTAATTTTGTTATTATCCAGTTTCTCTCGGAAAATAGTTTCGGCAAGAGAATCTATCTGTATGCGGAGTTTGTTTTTCAGAACTTCGGACAGATATAACCGATTTGCAAATAACGGTCCTTCATCAGTGCCTTGTTTTCGATACGCTTGCAAGGTGGCTTTGACGATACGCGCTGCTTGCCAAGGATTCGGAATAACATCATTTAAACGTCTAACAAAAAACGATATTTCCAAATTTTGCGAAGTATTTTCTAATATAATTTTTTCTGGTTCGTCATGGTCTTGTAAATGGATAGTAGCGCGAATTTCTTGTAGGAGTTCTTGGTCATCTAAATTTACAGGCTCCACTGCTCCGAGTTGACTCCAATCAATCGCACTGAGAATGTCACGCTCATAATTTAGCATATCCCAACTACGTCCTTGTTTGTGCAGGACTTGTGGTAAGAAAATATCCATCTTTTGATATTTCTTTCTACGGTGTATCTTTTTCTTTTCACGGTCTGCATCCGTGCTCTCAACGTACTCCGCAAGTCCTGTTAAACCTTCTGCCTCTAAACCCTTTTTTACTTTATCAACGGCATCACCGACTTTCTGATTGAAGCAGTAGATATAACAACTGTCTAATTCTGTTTGATTCGTTGCGCGTGCCTGCGGTTGGCGCATGACTCTACCGATAAGCTGCGTCATAGCGGTTTGTGCTGTGGTGTTATCAAGTAGTACCAATTGGTAGGCAAACGGACAATCCCATCCTTCCTTTAGTGCGTCTTTCGTAATAATGTAGCGGACAGGGCAAAACGGACTGAGCAGATCAATGCCCGCGAGTTCATCTTGTTCAGAAGATTTCACCTTGATGTGTTCCTCTGGAACTCCAAGTACTTTGACCAGTTCGTCGCGGGCATCTAATGCATGCACCTTAACACCGTCACGTTGCTTTTTACCCGTGCGATCAACCCGAATCACTGCTATAGGACGGATGTAGCGGTTTTCTTTTTGTTGGAATTGCTTGGCTGCTTCTTCCATTTTATCACGTTCAGTCTTTGCTTCTGCAAGTGTCCGTTTCCAATCAGAATTGGGAAAATTTCGGAGTTGAATTGGTATTTTAATCATTTCTTCTTCTTTAAGTGCTGTGCCAGAGATATTGACAAGGATGTTGCTAATACGGAGCTGCGGCGTAGCAGAAAGTTCTAACACAAAGCGCGGATTAAGGCGATTCACTGCTTTGACAAACTCTTGATTGTTTTCGACTGTTTTGCTGCCATAAGCCTTATGTGCTTCGTCTAAAATCACCGTGGGTCTGACCAACTTTAGCACATTGAAGAGACTCTGCTTAATCAGTCTATCTGCAGAATTTGCTGCGAACATGCCCCGCATTTGCCCTGGCTCATTAATATTTACTGTCTCAAGGTCTGGGTGTTCCTCCGATAATGCCTGATGTTTTCTAATATCGTCTTCAATTGGGAAGAAAGAGTCGTAACCGCTGCTATCACGAAATATTTTGAGAAATTCTTTGTTTTTTTCTCGGTTTGCGGAGGGTAGCATCAGAAGCATCACGCAGAGGTGATTTTCAACATCTTGTTTTGTAAATCTATCGTCTTTTTCAAGGAGTTTGACGCGGTCGCCAGAGGCGCGATCCAAAATCTGTCGGTAGGAATGTTCTTGGTCGCGAAAAGCATCATGCGTTTGTGAATAGATGGCTTTGGTTGGCACAATCCATAGCAGAAATCCTGTGCCGATTTTGAGTCGCCGCGCCGCCTCAACACCTAACAACGTTTTCCCACCACCTGTTGGTACTTTTAGACAAACATGCGGGATCGGTTCGCCAGAGGTGGATTCACGTGAAATATATTCTGGAATATGGTTCTCACCGTTTTCATTTCGCACGCCCGGCAACCCCGATTTTTTGCGTAAAGTTTCCCATGCGGCGCGCGGAAAATCCTTCGCAGCAGTGGCAAAGGTTTCAGATTGTTCTCTTAAAACTGGTGGAAGTGCACTGAGATCAACTGCAGCGAATTCTTCTACTTGCTGCCGTGCATCCTTCAATGCCCCAAGGTAGCCGTCTAAAGTCTCTAATGCTTGTTTTTGATAATCTTTCAGTTCCATTTTTATGCGTTTGCTATTTGATAGATGCTATAGGGGAGTTGGCAAAAGGTAATACCCATCGGTGTAAGTTCTTTTTGACTCATAAACTTATGAGATGCATAGACATAGGCTTTTTTGCCTACCGCTTTGCATTCTTCAGCTATCTGCTCAGCACGTTTTGCATCTAAAGCAGACTTGTTGCTCTCTAAAAATTCAAGTGTCGGTTCATAGATGAGATAGAAGCGGATGTCCTTCGTTTCACCGAAGCAGTAATTTTTCTGTTGTGCTTTGACTTCAAGTTTACTGCCGGTAGCAGCATAAGCGACATAGTTCGCTAAGGTGTGGTATGTGGGAAGTGAGTCGCCTGTGAGCATTCCCTCAGTATCAATCGTTTCACCAAGCGTGCAGTAGGTGAATGACCCGCCGAGTCCTTTCTGCAAGTTTTCATCTTTGGCATTTCCAACACCGTTTATGACGCGGCGGACGCGTTCAGCAGTGATGTTGTCAGCGTAGTTTTCACATTCAACGAGAATAAACTTTCGGTTGCCGCCATCCTGTTTGTTGAGCGCAAGCACAGCATGGGCAGTGGTACCGCTGCCTGCGAAGGAGTCAAGGATGATGTCGTTTTTATCTGTAGATACTCTGATTATTTTTGCAATTAAATCTGTTGGTTTTGGAGTTGGAAAGAGTTGACCACGTCCAAAAATGTTAATAAGTTCTTTAGTCCCATCGGTAGCAGTTCCTACATCACTCCATATTGTGAAGATATTGACTCCTTTTTCACGTGCTTCGCTGAGAAACCTTTTATATTGTGGTTTGGAAGTTCCTCTTTTACCAAAGATAATTCGCTTTTCTTTCAGTGCGGCTACGTACTTTTCTTTAGAAAATCTCCAATGTCTACCTGCTGGAGGAAGATAGACTTTACCAGTGTTGGGGTTGCTAATTTCGTACGTCAAATTTTTCCTGATGTGAGGTGCGTCCATTGGATCTGCCACCCACGGACCACGAGGGTCTTTATCGGGATTCGAGAATTTACTTTCATCAACATCTCCAGCGTTGAAAGAAAATGCGGACTTTTCAAGGGCATAGCAAAGTATGTGATTATGAGAAAGCGAAACATCTATATCGTTTTGACTTGATTTTCTGTGATGCCACACAATATTAGCAACAAAGTTACTTACTCCAAAAATCTCGTCCATCAACATTCGCAAGCGATGCACTTCATTATCATCAATTGAGATAAAAAGTACACCATCCTCGGATAACAACTCACGTAATAGGTGTAGACGGGGCCACATCATACACAACCATTTATCGTGTCGCTCTAAATCTTCAACGTCAATAGGACTATTTTTTTCAAGCCACGTTTTCATCATCGGACTGTTAACGTTATCGTTGTAAACCCAATTTTCGTTGCCAGTATTGTACGGTGGGTCAATATAGATACACTTGATTTTGCCAGCGTATTTCGGGAGGAGTGCTTTTAAGGCGTGCAGGTTGTCACCGTGAATGATAAGGTTGTCGTCTAATGATGGTGGGTTTTCGCCTATATGTGATTTATCTTTGTCTATTTCAAGCGTGCGGAAGGGTACGGTGAGGTGGTGTGCGTATATGAATTGTTTGCCTTTGAAGTCGAGGGTGGGCATGGGGTTTCCTTACAAAATATCAGTTGTGGTAAGTTTAGTAAAATCTTCTGAATGGACTAAATTACCCCTTCGCGCTCTAAGACTTGACGGATTTCCTCAAATGCTGCCTTTATATTCCTTTTCGGAAACCGAATCTGGACGAGTCCGTGAATATTGCTAAACTCTTCACATCCCTCTTCAAGCAAAATGATTGCCTTTTTAAAACCGAGTTTACCTTGAAATAACCCTGCTTCGTGGATAACGTTTTCACGCGCATGCAGTGTGCCATCTGTTTGTTCATCCTCAGCTGTCAACACTAAAAATGCCATACAAGCCTGATCTAACATTTCAGCAAGACGTGCAATGTTTGTCACACCAGCAACTGGAACTCGATTAAATTCATCCCAAGGCAGTCTAAGTTTTTCGCTTATAAAATCTTTAAGTTCGCGCCAGTCTTGTGAACGTCCATGTCCGATAAAAATATTTGTTCCAATTCTATTCAATTTAGCAGTGCTTCTTTCAAGGTTTTGTATGTGGTTAGCCAGTGTTACAATCTGCTTTTTTAATTCTTTACAAGATTGGAAAGGTTGTTTTACGGCATAAATTTGCGTTAAGATTTGTACGTGTGGAGGGATTTGTTGACCTTCAGCAACAGCTCTTTTGTCCCTAGTTATCTTTTTACCTTGCGGTAGGTGTTCTTGTATGATAGATTTATGAAGTAGTATTTCTAATACTTCGATTTTTTCGATCAAACTTTTTAAGTGTGTATCATTTTCAAAATGATTTCCGGACGCTATAGAAAGAACTGAAGACTTTACTCTTTCAAATACTTCCTGAGCCTTTTCAGCATCAGCATTAGATATCTCACTAGTAAGGATTCCAGCACTTTCTCTTATGTATTTTTCTACATCCTCAAAACTGTATTCAACCCAACCTTTAAGAGATTGTGAAGGAATACCAAATAGACCGTCCAATCCCCATTCAAAGTCAAAAGACACTCCTGGTGGAGGTACATGAAAGTTGGAATAGTATACCCGAGAGTGGTAACCAAGCATAGACCTTGACCATGATTTTCCAACATTTTCCGCTGCTTCTGCAAGTGCATCTAATTCCGGAGTCTCATAGTCTACAAATTTATCTAGTTGGCTTGCGATATCAAGTAATTCTTTTGAAATTGACACGGCAACCTCTTTCAACTGTTTATTGGAAAAGCGGTTTCTTCAATTGAGAAATTAATTTTTCATTCATTTAGTGTATTTTCAAGTCAAAGAGATTTTAGGTCTGAAAAGGTTTGTCTTTGAATAGTCTAAATCACTTCTTCACGCTCCAAGACTTGACGGATCTCCTCAAATGCTGCCTTAATATTCTTTTTTGGAAACCGAATCTGACAGAGTCCATGAATGTTGCTAAATACTTCACAACCCTCTTCAAGCAAAATGATTGCTTTTTCAAAGCCGAGTCTGCCTTGAAATAAACCTGCCTCGTGAACGACATTTTCGTGTGCACGCATCTTGCCATCGGGTTGTTCATCTTCTGCTGTCATTATTAGGAATGCCATACACGTTCGATCTAACATTTCTTTAAGGCGTTCCTGGGTCCCTATACCTGCTGCCGAAGCACGATTAAACTCATCATAAGGCAGATCAAGTCTCTCACTTATAAAATCTTTGAGTTCACGCCAGACGTAGGAATGTCCATGACCAATAAAAATATGTTTTCCATTTTCCATAGGGGTATGTGAAGGTGTTTCTAATAGTTCTTCAAACAGTTCAAGTCTGTCACGGATTCCTTCCAGACTGCTGAGACTATTTGCCATATATTTCCTAAACTGTTCAATTTTATATTGCACATAACCTTCGTAGTCGTTTACGTAGTTCATAATTAGATGACTGTCAAAATCATCATGACTAAGATCTTCATAGATATAATCTTCATAATCCTTTGCAATCACTGAACTTTCAAATAAGTTAACTAAAAGATCTTTGTTGTATATTGACCAATTGATGGTTTTTTTTCCTACTGACTCATATTCCTCCTCAGAATCTATTGGTCCATCCCGAAGTTGTTGTCCTTCTTCTATTCGTACTTGTAAATTTTCTTTTGCTTCTTCTCTACTCACAAGTAGTTTTGGTAGTGTTTTCTCTTCCATAGTTCCTCCTTTTATCATAACACCGCCACGGTGATGCCAAGTCCAATTTATTTGGTATACTAACGTGAGTTTGATAAATAGTTAGGACTTCCACGTTTCTTCTTGAAAGTCCCCTTGATAAGGGGGATTTAGGGGGTTAAAAACGCCAAAATAACGATTTTTTTCAGCAAATATGCCCGTTCACTGTTCAATTTGCACCGTCCAGTTGTTCGCCCTCCATTAGGTTGCTCACTTAGAATAATTGCTTCAAAACCGAGCTGCTCTATAAACCTGGCCACAATTTGGTTGGTGTCGTCGACAAATCCACCAACGATAAGGACTTTATAACTTATTTTCGTACGATCTATATTTGGCAACGGGGTCGCTCTGTTGTTCTGAAGGACTCCTCTCCTCATACACTCTGTCAGTGAGTGTTGTAGAATCTGAATTCGGAGGAGATGTATGATGTTCCTCAGGTACTAAGGGAAAAATTGAGTTGTCAACTGGACGCGAAACAATGATATTAGGAAAGTTGAGACTGAGTGAAATAGTGAGAATTGATTTATTTGACAACTCAGGAATTAGATTCTGGAACTTACCTAATCCCGCTAATTGTTTAGAGATCTTTGAGAACTCTGCAAGAGGTGCTTTTCCAATGACTTCTTTCAACCCAAACGGGTCTTTAAGTTCTTTAGATACTGCTTTCAGTCCTGTTAAATCAGATTTCGTTGTGAATTTAGGAAGTTTGAAGGAATAATTTAATTGTTTTTGCAGACCCTGAAATGAACTTCTTATATCTTTCAACGGATCTGCAATATTTTTCTCATACATAACTTTTTTCCATTTTCACGGTTACACTACACAGTGAACACTTGCTAATCCGGCACCAGAATACAGACCACGTCAATAATTTACGAGTGGTGTTAAATCCGATTTTGGGACATCTATAGGGTTTCTCAATATATGGACATCTTTTCACCCAGCAACCCTTGATCACAGAATTTGGTCCATGTCAATCGGCAATCCTACATTTTGCATCTCTTGCCCAAGTTTTAGTTTCCAACCGTTAGCACTATCCATAGGTACATAGACGACATCAGGAATATAAGATGGTAATTCAACACCTTCCTTATAAAGCAGACATACTCGGTTAGGGTTCAGTTTACCAATGAAATAGCCAAGTTCGAAGATCACGTTCTGGCGTGCTCTGGGATTGAGTCGGCGTTCTGCATCATCTTTTAAGGCACCAACATCGTCAGGAGTCAACAATGCAATTGCAAACTCTGTGTCGTCTGCATATTTTTCAAGGTTCTCAATAAACGTCAGACTGTTATTGAGTTGTGTGTCAAGAACAGTTGCCTTTAAGCCCAAATTCTCTACAAAGTTAGCTACAGTTGTTATGGCTTCCTCGTCGTGTCCATATGAGATAAAAACATTCCTTCGACTATCCGTATTCATAGTCTTTCCTCCTTTTTAACGCTGACGTACTAAGGCGCTAATACCCCTGTTCATATTCAATCAAAACATAACTATACGTTGAATTATAGCACTAATTTATTGAAAGTGTCAAACCCGATTTATACAGTATTTCAAATGGACCTATCTTCTATAGAAGTCTATTGGCATCAATAGGTAATTTCGCATTCTTCATTTCCCTTGCCAATTTCAATTGCCATCCATCGTAGTTATCCATAAGCACATACGATATACCGCGAACATCAGATGGAAATTCAACACTTTCTTTATAGAGAAGACAAATTTGATTTCGATCTAATTTAGCAATGAAATAACCGAGTTCAAGGATAACGTTCTGACGAGCTCTTGGCTGAAAGTTGTCTTTTTCTGCTTTTGAAGTGCCAATATCGTCAGGAGTTAACAAAACGACAGCAAAAACGATGTCCTCTACTTGTTCTTCAAACTTATCAATAACTGCTTGCAAGCCGCCAGCTTGTTCGTCAAGTATGATTGCCTCAAAATCAAGTTTTTCTATGAATCTGGCGACAAGGAGTTTAGCTGCGTCATCATGCCCATGCACGATGAAAACTTTTGGTAGTGTTTTCTCTTTCATAACCCTCAGTCAATAGGTGAGCTTGATTTCTTCCATAGCAGGGCGTGATTCATGTTGCATGTTCATGTTTATAACTTCAGTTCATTTCAGATTAGGATAATGAATCCATTATATTTGTTTTTACACACTAATTACATCCTGTTAGTTCCATCTCAGTATAGTATTCAGTGTGCGTTCTGTATAAGAGACTCAAGATTCTATAATGGAACAAATATTTCATATTAACCATTATTAGTTTAATAATAGAACTTAATTCATTCGGTTTTCACAATAAGGAATATAGAAAATTATAGTATGTTTTGACATAGAAATCAAGTAGAATATTTGAAACGGAGTATACATTAATTTCGTGAGGTTTGTAGGGTTTAGAAGAACGTGTCATTACATTAGACTTCTCAACATTGTGATCAATCCGTTCTAAATTCCCTTACATTGATAATGAACTCATATTGAGTAAAGCATAAGGATGCGGTAAAATAGGGAAGACAGGAAGATAATATGTGTTCTTTTCTTTCCGCTTTAGATTCCCATTTACTTTGAATTCTTAGCCCTTACTCGCTATAAGTTCAATTTGTGATTTTCTAAACTGGAAGTTTTCCACTGCTCCGAAGTTTATCATGAATGAGTCTGTAGCAATCGTCTATAAATTTTACTGTTTCCTTAAATATGCTGCGGCAGAAAGCAATAATTTCAGTATCATCGAGCATTGTGTTATCAGGAAAGAAGACTTTATCAAAAAACAAATTTAGATCTGAGTCATCCACAAAACCTGATAGAGAAATGGCAGACGGAAAGTTGATTATATCTGTTATGTCGTCATGGGTTAATCTGTTTCTGATTTGCTTAGAGATGTTAAAAGGGGAACCAATTTTGTTTTCTATGTCCTGCCCAATCTTCTGAGGTAAAGCGAAGAAAGAACATAGATGACGGGTCAATTCTCCATGCGGTATTTTGTTTTTTAGTTTTATGCGTAAATCTGATCCGTGATAACGTTTATTATACGAAATTAAGTCGTAAACTATGTTTATGATTTTTGACAAACAGTCCTCAGAACTAACTAAATGTGAAAGAAAACCACTCACAACAAGGAAAACGATTAACGGTAAGGTGTGCTGGTTCATTTTTAAACTTTGTATGTACTGCTGTTTTCCATCTTTGAATGTAAGGAAAACTATTGAATGTAAGGCATCAGGTGTCAACAAATTGATTTCTCCTTTAAAATCACTGTTTGAGAAAACAAACGATTGTTTTTGTTCTGCAATACCAGAAAACCGATTTCTTATACAGGAGACATAATCTACATTTTCCATTGAATCAAGATAGAACTTTACAGCATTGAGCCGTTGACTGGTTGTCGGAATCAATTGCTTTATTTTCAATGTTGCCTGTTCCACAGTTAACCCTACCGTACCCTGAATTTTCCCTCTTGTATAAAAATCTTCAATTTTCTGAAGGAGAATACTTTCGTGCGCTAAGTTTACCATTCTTCCCCTTCAAGAATTTCTTCATCCCTTTGTTGTTCTCTTTTGATTTCAAGTTTTGTTCTATCTGTGAGGTGATCAGCAAACTGTTTGACAATTGGGGATTCTGTTTTGTCTTGCAACGCCTTAAGATATTCGATGCGTTTTACAAGATGAGGCATTGGTTCACCAAAAGCCCCAGAATAGCCGAGTACTGTGCCAATTGAAGCTTCAATTTCGGTTGATACCTTTGCTTCTCCTTTACTTTTTATGAGAAGTGATTCTACAAGAGAGTAAAAAACTTTGTCTTCATCAAAATTCCTCAACAAACAAGCTGCCCACCACATCTTTTCTGAATCTTCTGAGTCTATCCATTCTTCAAGGATTGTTTGCACGGCGTTGTTGATTTTAGTGCCTTCAATTTGAGAACTGTTCCCATCAACCATAGATGCCAATAAACCGGGAGCCAACCACTTACGGTGACTCGGCGGACCTAAACCCCAATCTCTGACCCTCCTTAAAGCATCCATAACGTTTCTGTCATTCCAATCAACATCCTTAAACAGATAGTGAAGTCGAATTGGAATTGCCTCATAATTTGTAATATTCCTCTTAAATTCCTGCTCTTGGTATGCAATTCGTTTCTCAAACAGTGCAATAACCCATATCGGATCAGACATAAATATAGCATGTAGGATTTCCTCAGAATGATAATCAAGGTGTTCTAAATTCACGCAATTGTGCATAATCTGTTTGTAAGTGTCCAAATATTTCTGTGATGGGAATCTAAAAATTACCTTGATAACCTCCCTTTTAATCAAAGATGATTCATCGGTTGAAAACCGTATTAAAATCTCAAGAACGGTTTCTATGTCCACGTTAAAGAAATTAGGAAGAGTATTAACTATGTCAGATTTTAAGTTTTCATCTGGTATCTTGGACAATTGAACTAAAACTTGCAGATCATCTTTATCAAAAGATTGTCCTTCCGCACCCCATAAATAACTCTTTACAACGATTCTTTTGACAGATATATTGTCTTGATTCAATAGACGGTGTCTTATTTCTAGTGCCTTATCGTTGTCGGAATACCGAATACCACCGAGTAACCCTGCTGTGTAATCTTGTACATCAGTTTGCCAAGAAAAAATATAATCTAATAATTCAGATCCATAAATTGGGTTAAGCTTACCGATGGTCCAAAGATGTTGAGCAACTACCCAGGAATTCGTGTCACTTTCGCTTGAACCCAAAAATGCACTCATTAATTTTGCAAAACGTATAGCTGGATATTTTTCTATATACTTTTCGACGAATTTCTGTTTTTCTTCAAGGGTTGTCCACTTTTGAAATTTTCCAACAAATTGACGATAGAAAAGGTAGTGATCATAATTAACTTGTTTCTCAAATTTCTCTAACAATTGTGTAGCGCGTTGTTTTAGGTAGCCGTGCGAATTTTCCGCGTATACATGCAAACACTCATCTATTGCATTGAGGACAGTGAAATCAGATTCTTCTGATAATTGATTGGTAAGTATTTCAAACAATCGATCTTGTTCCTCTTTTAGTAAAGCTTGATCAGATTTTTCTAGACGGTCCGGATTGTTCCCTCCGGGACCACTATGAAGAGGACGTAGTGCTTTACTGATACACTCTACCGCTTTCAATTTAACAATATTGTGCGAGGATATTCTCAGGCACTCCTCAATTAATTTAATCGCTCGCGATCTAATCTGAATTAACTTAGAGGTATATTTTAAAGTGTGCCAAGAGATATTCAAAGAAAATCCCTGACTGACTACCTCTTGGAACTCTAACATGAGCAGTGAATTGAGCTCGTTGAGCAGTGATAAACTGAGTTCTGGTATATCTTCATTTTTCCACATATCAAATACCTCAAGAGTTTCCTCTTGAAATATGAAGGATTTACCGGTTTCGAAACGGATCATATCTCTTAATAACGATTCTGGACGATATCCATAAGAATAGTCTATATCTTTCATCAGGAATAGTTTTCGAATAATCTGTAGCGTTTTTCTAAATCCCGATATGGTGTAAACGGTCTTACGTGCATGTTTAACAATTTTTTCAATTAGCGATTGATGGGTTTGGGTGAATTTTCCCCAAAAGTCAATCTCGACTTCGATATCATGATCGTTTGGATTATCAATAATGATATTAAAAATCTCAATCGCATCATCTGGACGAAAATAACAGATACCTTCCATTTGGAGTAGAATTAGCATTCGAGTTGCGTTATCACCTTTTAGCGCATATAATTGGAGGTCGTCAACGTACTCGTCAAGAAGACTTTTTTCACCAGCGATGGCTTCCACTCGAGCAAGGTTTTTAATGAGATTGATTGAGAAAAGTGGTAGGAATTTCTCTAACAAGATTTTGTGAAAAAAGGAAGTATTACCGTAGGATAAGAAACATGCTTTCCGCAAAATATAGTCGCTAAGTGGACCAGGAAAAACCCTTTGCTTCCTTCCATACTGAACAAGCAAACCGGATCCTATTAGATCATTACGGTAACGTTCTATCTCATAAGTCTCCACTTTTAAGAGTTCAGCCAATTTTTCAGTCACCCTAGTATCTTCAACGTCAACTGGTTCGATTCCACTGAACCAGTCAAGCGTTTTTCGATGTTGTCTGGTTAACTTTGGTAAGTATTTACTGAAAATGTCATTCAAGTAGGATTTAAAAGCAAGTGCAATCAATTCATCCTTAGTTAAGTTTCTCAGATCTACTCCGTTTTTGAACAAATATATCACCATTACAGCAATTAATGGTGTGTCTCGCCCGATTTTTGCTAAGCCAGACAGTAGAGAACCAACAGGGATCTTTGTATATTTGCGGATAAATTCTTTAGTTTTTTCAAACGAAAGTTTAGGAATTTCTATTTCTCTAATTGCCTGATCTGGTAGTGCGGACAAGAAAATTCCCTTCAAGGAGGCTTTAAAAGGCTTCCGTGTTATAAGAACTGCTTTGGATTCACAATATTCTGCACTATTAAGCAATATTTTGATGCCACCAAGGTTGTCTAAATAGTCATGGGCATCATCGACAAAGAAGATGTACTTTCTATTTGGTGGAATGTCTGCTAACGCATTTTCAAAACTATCATCGGCAATTTGAACAAATAATGGTTCATAGTCATGGTGTTCTTGTTCGACCATTTTTGCAAATTCAATTGCAAGTTGGGTTTTGCCAATTCCCCCGCTACCGGACATAACTAACAATCTTTTGTCAGTATCTTGGATAAAGGAACTAAATTGGTCAATCTCACTCTCTCGTCCGAAGGTTTCGTAGTCGTACCTCAAGAGTCTATGGTCCCCATTAATTTGATTGCGGAACATATCTTCGTAAGTAAGGAATACAGGAAGATGGGGCTTTCGGAATGAATTTAAGATATAAGGGAACTCGTCGGTCATTGTGATGAGATTTTCGGCATCCCAACACGTTAATGAGAAAGTATATCCTTTTTCGTTTTTAGCGTTTTTAATTTTGCTGACATTCCCAGTTGTAAGCAAGGAATTGGTCATCAGGACATAGTGTTCACATTGTGCTTCATTTGCTTTATCTAACTCGCCTTTCTTTTTTTTACTGCCTTCCATAACACGAATAAGACTTCTACGAGCGTTATTTTTGTCTTTGGTTGGATCAAAGAACTTGTACTGAAAAATCCAACGTCCACTTCTTTCGTTACCTTTTCTATCTGTATAACTTCCGTTGTATTCAGCATCAATACCTTTATCCTGTCCTTCGGCACCGTAAACTGTGACAAAGGTGGAAACCTCTTTTTTTAGGAAAAGATTACAAAATCTCTCAAAGTCTTTCGGGGATTTGATGTATTCAGATAACTCTTTTTTCATCGTGTTTTCCTTGATGGATAGCAGACTGTAGTGTTACAGTAAGGAGATTTATTTCTCAATCACCTTTTTAATATAATCACCTTTTTAACAATACCTTCGCCAATAATAGACAATCTACCAGATTGTGACCGCATTTGAAGTGTAGCACATTCTGGCAGAATGTGCTTGTCATCTATTCTGTCAGATTGCTGAATAGCCATTTCTATTGGAAATTAGAAACTATGATAAATAAAAACACTTCAACAAAAACCTGAAGGTATTTTTATTTACGTAATCCTACAATAGGACAGATCAACACTATATCGACACAATATTCTCATTCAACTGAAGCATGCAAAATGGCGAAGGTATTGCTATTTAATATACAGGCAATTAATTCATCAATATCTTAACACAACCCCAGAAAGAATATCAAGGGTATTACCAAATAACAGGGTTATTTAGTTTTCTTTTTTTTTACAAGTGTTTATTTTTTTATGGCATGCAGATATAGTGTGACTTTTCACACTATATCTGCATTGCTTCATCTTAAAAGCACACTATATTTGATCAGTATTCAGATTTGCTGGTATAACGCGTATAGCTGATGGGATGAAATATTATGCTTCAAAACCTAAATTTGCAGTTTACATGATAACATGAGAATTTATAAGAATTTATAAAACTCAGGACTTACGCACTATAATAGATTTGTGCTATACTATTCCATTATCCTACACTCCGCAGTTATGGATCTGGAAAATAGACATTTTTTACTTCTATGCCTAAAATGTTGATGATTTGTGTGTGTATTTCATTTAAATTTACAATAGACCGTTGTATATGTTCGTTTTGTTCTATCAATAATACATCAACGCCTTCAAACATTTGAAAAATACGCCTGAGTGTTGGTTTTTGCGTGGGTTTACCAACTTGGTTAGGTATTGTTTGTTCTTGTTTTTTTAGCTCTTGCCGAACCCATCGTTCGGCAAGAGCGTAAACAAGTAAAGAAAGTCCCATCACCATCAGTAATGCCATAATCCGCTGGGGTTTTTCAAGATATAGACTATCGGCAAAGAATAAGGGGTCTTTCAAAAACCGAAAACCGCGTTCTACAGACACGTTCTGTGCTTTATATGCTTCAAGGATAGTCGCATCGTCAAGTAAAGTTGTATCAAGTTCATTGGTAGCTAAGACAAATCGGCCTTTGCTGCGTTTGAGTTTTTCAATCGTTTCTATATCATCAATAACTTCACCTTCAACCCGATAACGAAAATGTGTCGGTTTAGCTGTCTTTTTGGGGCGTCCCGATGTAGTGTAATGTGGAACAGAAATAATGGAGAAACGAAGTTTATGATATTTCCATGACTTGGCAAGGACTGTTGCCGCAGATGCCGCAGCTGTATCGGTCTCATACGTTTTATTTTGTAAACGATTGAGTGATGTTTGTGCGGCTGTCTGTGCTTTGGCAATCTTTTTTACTAAAGTTGCCACTTCACGATGATACGCAGCTTGTGAATAAACAACTAACCACCTTTGTGGAACATCCGCATAGGTGCTATCTACTGATAGATAACTATATCCATCAAGAGATGCTGGCTGCATATCTTCAGTCGAAATAGTTTGGTAGAGTTCTTTGACAGCTTTGAGTGTTTCCGGCACACGCGTAATAAAACGCACATCACGCAGCTTCGCAATGTTTTGTGCTGTATAAAGCGCACTATCCGCTACAAAATAAGGGGCATCACTGCCACGCAGTTGAGACAAATATTCTCGGATCGTGTTGGGAAAACTTGTTTTATCAGACTGATTTCCATCAAGTGCTTCGAACCATACAGGGAACTGAGACCGATAAGAACAGAGAAGTTGAACTACCACTTGTTTGAGATCCGGACGCTGATCCCGACTATACCCGTGGGTAATGTGAATAGCGTGTTCATCAACTGTTTCGGTATCATAGTTCCCCTGAAAACTAAACGTGGTGCTATCCAGATGAACAAAACGATGGTCAATCTCATAAGTTGATAATGCTTTAGAAGCAACTGTCGCAAAAAGTTCGGTAACACCATTTTCATAAAGTGTATCTAAAGCACGCCCAAGACAATCGTCCGTGAAATCGGCAGCACAGAGATGAGGGCGTATCAATAGATCCACCGGTTTATTTGAAAAAAACTCAGGTGTCAAGTAGAGTGGGCGTGAGACAAAGCCTAAAGCATTCAAGATCATAGCAACAACAGATTCACCCACTGAAACTTTCCGTTTCGTTGGGGAAATACAAGTATCAATAGTGTTTATCAAGTCAATACGATCACATACACCAGCTACTATGCCGAGGTGATCTAAACGTTGTGTTGTAAAAGTAGATTGAGTGATGATGTTATACTCCTAATATAAAGATATAAAGAGTATAACATAAATACTTAAAATCTGATTAAACAACTGCGGAGTGTAGGCATTATGATTACATTTACACTTTCCGAAAAGAAACAAAGTTTATATTCAGATTATTGTCAATTTTTGTTATCAAGTTTTACAAACTTTACACAAACCTATATGGCAGACCATACTGATAAGTGGAGCCACGATCAAATCAATCGGTTTCTGAGCGGTGAAAACATCCCCGCGAATGAACTTTGGAACTCGGTCAAAAACGACATTGAGTTTGATGATGATGGCTACATTGTTTTTGACGATGTTGTGCTACCTAAACTCTATGCGAAAGAGATTGAGGTCCTCCGTTCTCAGTGGAGTGGTAGCGACAAAAAAGTCGTTAAAGGCATTGGTATTGTGACGTGTATCTATGTCAATCCAAAGACAGAAGAGTATTGGATTATTGATTACCGTATTTATGACATAGATCATGATGGTAAAACCAAAATAGACCATTTACTGGAAATGTTGCACAACGCTTACTCTAAAAAACAGATACCGTTTCGGACGGTGCTAATGGATACTTGGTATGCCTCCATGCAAGTTATGAAAGCGATTGAAAAACTTTCTAAGATTTACTACGTGCCCCTGAAACGAAATCGTCTTGTAAACGATACGGATGGCGAGCAACCGCACCAACAAGTCCAAGACCTATCTTGGACCCGGACAGAAATCCGGCAAGGGAAAAGCGTGCACATCAAGAAGTTTCCAAAAGGGTATCAAGTAAAGTTGTTCCGGATAGCCTCCTCTACCGGGCGCACGGAATATATTGTGACAAACGATTTATCTCAATCGGATGCGGATGCGGCACACCAAGAATGTCGTATACGTTGGAAGATTGAACAACTCCATCGTGAGATCAAACAAGTCACGGGTATTGGCAAATGTCAATGTCGCAAGTTGCGTGCCCAAAGAAATCATATTGCCTGTTGTTTTCAAATATGGGTCTGTTTGAAACGTGTTGCGCGTAAACTTGGCAAAACAATTTATGAACTTAAACAAAGTTTATTGGATGATTATATGCGATATCAACTCTCAAATCCATCGATAATCTTTGAGACTGCGTAAGTCCTGAAACTAAATAACCCTGCCCCAAATACACAAACAAATATACCTTTAACAACAAAATATGGTATAATACATTATTATGAAAATTCAGAAACTTCAAAAACAAATTCATGTCCTTTTTCTATTGCTGGCGGTTGCTCTCATATCAGCATGTGACACAGGCAACTTGCTGGACATAGACAGAGAGATGCTTGATATTGATTTAGAAACAAATGCACAAAATGTCAATATCGGTGATACAACGACAATAAACGCACTCATAGATTATTCTGGGGATGTAGCAGTGTTGGTTTACGAATGGGACACAAACGGTGGAAGGATTGTCGGGGACGGTACGAGTGTCGTTTTCGTTGCACCAGAAACTGCTGGCACCTATACGATTACGCTTGAAGTCAGTGACGGAACGGTATCAGAACAAGAGAATATTCAGATACAAGTAGATTTAGGTAATGCCATAATTGCGATGCCTAACCGATATTGGCAAGGCACCACTTTTTCACAAACATTGTCATTTCGTTTGAACATAGAAGAACTATTTAGGGATAACATTACATTACGATATGAGATACTTCAGGACACTGCTCAAGCGGGAGCGTTCCTGAGTATTGCTATTGACGGTACGTCTGTCATTCAGGACAAAAGAATCGGCAGTGTACAACCAGCACGAATGATGAGTATTGCGGATGATGTTGATGTGACCTCAATTATATCTACACCAGGGAATTATGAACTGACATTATCACTTGAAATCGTAAATGTTATGGAAGATGCTTGGTTGCTCCAGAAACTTACTATCATTGGTGCAGAAGGCACACTTTCAGAGATTCGTTGACACAACAGGAATTGTGGTGGAAGCCAAACTACAAACGCACGTAGAAGTTGACCTAAACGCCATTCAGAACAACGCTTTAGAAATAAAAGCATGGACTGGTAAGCAATTAATTGCCGTTGTAAAAGCAGATGCGTATGGACACGGAGCCATTCCAGTTTCAAAAGCACTGCATACAATTGCGGATATGTTCGCTGTCGCAACTGTTCAGGAAGGTATTGAACTACGTGAAGCAGGAATCCAAAATCCAATACTCATTCTATTTAGTCCGCTGCCAGAATTGGCTACAGAAATTGTAGCAAACAATTTGATCCCCGCAATAGATAATTGGGATTTAGCACAACGGTTAAATCAAGAGAAAGTTAAACATTCAAAGCACAATTCAAACGAAAGAATTAAGATACATATTGATGTCAATACTGGGATGAATCGTTGTGGTGTCCACTATTCACAAGTCAGTAAGTTTCTAAAAGAACTCAGAGAATTGCAAGACCTTAAGGTAGCAGGTATCTTCACACATTTTGCAACAGCGGATGAGGAAGATAAAAGTTTTGCACATATTCAAATAGAAAGGTTTGCTTCCATACTTCCTAACATATCAGACATCCCGATGAAACATGTTGCTAACAGTGCAGCCGTTCTCGCAATAACAGAATCCCATTTTGATGCAGTCCGTCCGGGTTTGAGTCTTTACGGCATCTATCCCGCAAACGAAAAACCGATCCAATTACAACCTGCATTAACGTGGAAAGCTCCTGTTGGATGGGTAGGCTCAATCGCATCTGGTGAAGGTGTGAGTTATGGATTGACATATACACCATCTGATCGCAAACGTGTCGCGGGTATACAGATCGGTTATGGTGACGGTTATCCTCGTTCACTCTCTAACATCGGTGAAGTATTGATTGGCGGTTTACGCAGACCCATTGTCGGACGTGTCTGCATGGATATGATAGTGGTTGGATTGGAAACTTCAGACAAAGTCTCTGTTAGTGATGAAGTCGTTCTAATCGGCAAACAGGGGAATGAGGAAATAACTATTAATGAAATCGCGGAAAAAGCAAACACAATTTCCTACGAAATTCTAACAAACATTGGAAAACGCGTAAAACGAATCTATTCGTAATATATTATGCACATATTTATGCACATATTTATGCACATATTAGAAATCAAATGTTAATTGAAGTCAATAATTTATCTGTCTTTTTTGGAACAAATGCTGCATTAGACGATCTCTCTGTAGAATTAGAGGGGGGTGCAATAGGCTTGTTGGGACCCAACGGAGCAGGAAAAAGCACCTTGATTAAAATGCTACTCGGATTTATTAAACCGAGTCATGGTGCAGCAAAAGTATTCGGATTAGATGTGCAAGTCAATCAAGTGAATATCCGACAAAAGATGGGATATATGCCGGAAGACGATTGCCTAATTCCGTTAATGAACGCGGTTCAACTTGTGGCTTATGCAGGAGAACTCTGTGGCATGCCATCACGCGATGCGATGCAACGTGCCCACGAAGTGCTATACTATGTCGGTATTGATGAAGAACGTTACCGACCCATAAGTGGGTATTCGGCAGGTATGCGACAACGGGTGAAATTAGCACAAGCATTGGTTCACGATCCTGACCTTCTATTACTTGATGAACCAACAAACGGAATGGATACAACGGGAAGAGAGGAGATGCTATTACTTGTTAAAGACATTGCTGTAGATAAGGGGATAGACGTGGTTCTATCTTCCCATCTATTGCCAGATGTAGAATCTGCATGCCGACATGTGATAGCACTTTCTCACGGCAGCCTTGTGATACAAGGTAATATAGATGAACTCAGAAAAAACCACGGACAAGCATTTGACCTAAAAATTGTTGGTGATCGTGATGCCTATGTCAATGCATTAGAAGACTATCCTTATGATACAGAATTACGTCCTGATGGTCATGTGCGTGTTACTTCAAAAGCAACGGAGCAAACACAAGGATCGTTCTTCTTCACATTGGCACATGAAACAGGTGTTCAACTCCGTCAAATGAGAGAAGTAAAACACTCTCTTGAGGATGTTTTTGCTGACGCAATGGAAATGGATTGATACACAATCTCTCTTAAGGGATGTTAGTAGAAAGGAAATCAGATGACAGATCAAGATAACCTCATTGAAGTTGGTGTGGCACATATAGACATTACCCCAGAATACCCAATCCGACTCAACGGATACGGAAGTCGACGAACAGAATCCGAAGGAATTATCCAACGAATATATGCAAAAGCACTTGTTATCGGCAGTGATGATGAAAACCCCGTTGCTATGATAATGGTAGAAAACTGTGGATTACCGGATGAGTTAACCGAGGAGGTGTCTGCCCGTGTAGAGCATAAGTCAGGTATTCCACGTGAGAGATTTGTTTCTTGCTACACACATACGCACAGTGCACCGTGTTTGACTGGTGCTGCATCGTTTATCTTTAGTGCTGATGTTTCACCTGAAGAGCAGGAGACGATTGATCGTTACACGCAACATCTGAAAAACTGGATGGAAGCAGTCGTATTGGAAGCACTCACAAAGCGTAAACCGTGTCGCATGAAATGGAATGTTGGTGAACTCGGATTTGCGAAAAATCGGCGTACTGATGGTGGACCAGTAGATCACTCGTTACCTGTCATTCAGTTTGTTGATGAAGATGACACTTTACGGGCAATATGGACAAGTTATGCGTGCCATTGTACAACATTAGCAGGTTCTGACAACCACATCTGTGGAGATTGGGCTGGTTTCGCACATGAGGAAATTCAGAGGAAACACCCGGAAACGACAGCATTCATAACCATCGGATGTGGTGCTGATGCAAACCCAGAATCACGGATGCGACCCATGCCTGAAGACAAACAAGAGGTTTTTGTTACCCGTCTTGCTTATGCTAAAGAACATGGACAGGCACTTGCACAAGAGGTAGAACACCAACTTGAACGAGATGTCAATACTTTATCTAATGTGCCGAAAAGCGTACTTGAAAGAGTGAATTTGCCTTTTGACAAACTGCCAACCCGTGAGGAATGGGAAGCAAAAGCAGCACAAGGTGGTGCAGTTGGATACCATGCCAAAAAACACCTTGAGATGTTAGACATTGAACAAGACATAAAGACTGAGATATCTTATCCGATACAGGTATGGACCTTCGGTGATGAATTGGCAATTCTCTTCCTTGCAAGTGAGGTTGTCGTAGATTATTCGCTACGACTGAAAAAGGAGTTTGATGCAACAAGGCTATGGGTCGGTGCATACTCAAACGCTTTTCCAGGTTATATACCATCTGAACGGGTGTTAGCAGAAGGGGGTTACGAAGGTGGCGGTGCAATGATCTATTTCGGTCAACCGACGAGATTTGCTCCCGGTGTTGAACAATTGATAATTGATGTAGTACATAATTTACTACCTTCAGAATTTCTTACAAAATCCAACAACTGAAAGAGAGAATGAAATGGAAATTAGACAAAATAAGATTAAACAGAAATTGGCAAATGATGAACTTGCCTATATTGTCGCAGGATTGACAAATGCAGATGATATTGATGCTTTTGGTCCTAATGGATACGATGGTGTGTGGTTGGAAGGTGAACATGGCAATGTAACCGCATTGAACCTAAGTGACCTTACCCGTGCATGTGATATATGGGGTATGGCTCCTATTGTTCGTGTCAATCGCAATGATCAAGCACTTATCTACCGCACATTAGATTGCGGTGCAATGGGTATCGTTGTGCCGCATGTCAACAACAAAGCAGAAGCACAAAATGTAGTTGATGGTGGAAAGTTTGCACCAATTGGACATCGTGGGATGTATACAAGCCGTCAAGGATACGGTGTTGAAAACTATCTTGAGGTTGCTAATGAACAGACGTTACTGGTTGTCTTAATAGAAGATATTGTGGCAGTTGAGAACTTGGACGAAATCCTTACTGTTGAACATATTGATGTGTTCTTTGTAGCACCTTCGGATTTGGCAACGTCAATGGGACACATCGGCAATAATGACCATCCAGATGTTCAGAACACCATTGACACGACACTGGCACGTATCCAAGATGCAGGACGGGTTGCAGGTACCATGACATCAACTGCTACTGTTGAGAAATATGCCAAAGCAGGTGTGCAGTTTTTACTTGTTGGTGTTGGGGAATGGATCTCAGCTGGTGCTGCGGAATATAAACTACGTGCAGAACGTGTGAAAAACTGAACTATCCTTAATGCGTCTGTAAAAGGAGATTGATATGAGGGATTTCTTTAATTTCAAACGAATGCTCATTCCCATAATCATACCAACTCTATTTAGGTTAAGTATCTATTTTTGTATCGTTGCAGGTATCTATCAGATTATCCAACATATTAATTTATTCGGTGCTGATTTAGTTAGTATTCTTCTATTAGCAATATATTGGTTAGTGCTTGCGCCGCTTTTTCTGCGTATCATCTGTGAAGTATTAATCATCCTATCAAACATAAACGACAGTCTAACAGAGATTAAGAATCAACCGAAACTTAAACACGAGGAATAAAATCAGTAAAATGCTATGAAAATCTATACCAAATTTGGTGATACTGGTGAAACTGCACTCTATGGTGGTACACGTACTCCGAAAGACGCACTGCAGATTGAAGCAATTGGAACAGTCGACGAACTCAATGCTTATATCGGTTATGCACAAACGTTGATAGACGATGCCGATCTAACTGATTTACTTGTGCGTATTCAAAATCAACTTTTTTCACTCGGAGCAGATTTAGCTACACCCACGAATCATACGAAGTCCGCTGAGATGCGAATCTCTGCTGAATTCACATCAGAGATGGAAAAAGCCATTGATACCCTCTCTGATGAACTTCCGCCACTGACGAACTTCATTTTGCCCGGTGGTGGTGCCGCAGGTGCTGTTCTTCATGTTTCCCGTGCTGTGTGTCGCCGAAGTGAACGGTGCGTTGTAAGACTAACCCGTGAAGTAAAAGATGTAAATCCAGAAATAATCCGTTGTCTTAATAGACTATCAGACCTATTGTTTGTTATGGCACGCGTGGTAAACAACCGAACAAAAATACCAGAACCGATCTGGGAATCTTAGGGAATATAACTGTGGATAAGAACATTGAGGGTCTTGTAGAGAAACATTATTGGCGCGCTGTGTCATTTCTGATCATTCTCATTTTGTTGGGAACGGGATTCTGGAGTTTGCGACGATTTCACCCAACTTTATTCCTCGGCAAACCAGATTTTATCGCTGTTCCAAACGAAGCACTTCCAAAACAGGACATTCCAAAACTAATTGAAACTAAACCGAAACTTCTTAATATCAATACTGCTACTGCAGAAGAACTTCAAACTCTTTCTGGGATTGGTCCGCAGATGTCACAAAAGATTATCCAACATCGTGAAGCGTATGGGAGTTTTTCTTCTGTGAAGGATTTGATGAATGTGAAAGGAATCGGTGAAAAGACGTTAGAGAAGTTGAAGCCGTTTATTAGTGTGGAATAAAGCACATCACATGTTTTCAAATGAAGCGTTATAACATACCATTTTCAGTAAAAACATGTTGCATTGGAACATCCCAAGGTTGAGGACATAAATTTTTCACTATTTGTATCTGAAATGCAAGACCTGCGGTTACCGCATTCGGACAGGTGGGTAGAAAACGGTCATAAAACCCTTTGCCATATCCGAGACGATTGCCAGCTAAATCAAAAGCAACTCCTGGAACGAGGATAAGTTGGATCTGATCATGTGGAAAAACAGGACAACTTTGATTAGCTTCCATCATACCATAACGGTGTTTAACCAGATCATCTTTCAAATTCTGAATATGTCTTGGAATAAGTTTACCACTCTCCATATCAACTACGGGAGAAATTACCTGTATTCCTTGTTTGAGAAGGACATCACACAGTTCCCATGTTTCTACTTCACTTCTCATACTCAGATAAACCATCATCGCTTCTAAAGACCAACATTCACTTTGCTCAATCCATTCCAAAACATTTTGTACAATGTGTTTGCTGTACAAAGTACGCTCAACATTAGTAAGCTTATCACGTTTTCGTAGCGTATCTACACGAATGGATTCCCGTATATGTGCGTTACCCATTTTTTCAGTCTTTCCATTCAATATGATCTATGTGTTTTGCAAGTGCATCGCGAAAAGTGGAAGGTTTCATGGAGAGTAATCGTGCAGCCTGCGTCTTATTCCCGTCTGTTTTTCGCATCGCCCAAGCAATTAACTCACGTTCAGTAGATTTAATGATTTCATGATATGAGGTAGCACTCGGTGTGCTATCAAGTTTTTCAAAGGTTGGAAGTTTTAAATCTATCGGAATGTCCTCTGCAGTAATGTCTGTTCCACTTTTGACAGAGACAAGCCGCTCAACGATATTTTCAAGTTCACTGATGTTACCCGGCCACGGATATTCTGTTAGTATGTTTACAGCATCTGGTTTCATTCTGATGGCTTGATGTGGCGAGAAAATATCCAAAAAATGAGATATTAACATCGGGATATCTGTTTTGCGTTCACGCAACGGTGGCAGGAATAGTGGAACAACATTCAATTGATAGTAAAGTTCCTCAAGAAAATCACCATGTTTTGTTTTTTCTTTTAGACATTCCCGACTTGTTGAAATGATCCGCACATCAATTTCTTTAGGTTCATTTTCAGAAGGATCAATAATCTTGTCATTTTTCAACACGGACAATAACTTTGCTTGCAAGTCTATCGGCATGGTCTCTACATTTACCACAAATAAAGTGCCTTGGTTTGCCAATTGTATTTTTCCTTGTTGGGTTTGAATACCAAAAAACTCAGTATCAATTGCATCGGCAGAGAGACCAATACAATTGATACTCACATAAGGTTGATGTTGACGTGCACTTTGGAGATGGATGGTTTTTGCTAACAGAGATTTACCTGTCCCCTCCTCACCAAATATCATAATGTTACTATCTGATGAAGCAAGCTTGGGTAGGACTTTGAGTATTTCCTGTATCTGTTGGCTCTTTCCAATCAATGTTTGGTAAAGTGAGGGTTCTTGAGTAGTAGTAGATGTTTTGACAGAAGAAGTCTTATTGTCAACGGGTGTTTTACCCCTTAAAGTCTTGAGTTTATCTAACATTATGATTAACTCATCACTTGAAAAAGGCTTTTTTATGTAGTTATACGCTCCAAATCTTAGTGCTTCAACAGCTGTTTCTACACTTGCATAGGCGGTCATGACAATTACAGTGATTTGTGGATGATCTTTTTTGACTTTTTTCAGGAAATCAATTCCGTGCATTTGTGGCATCCGTAAATCAGTTACCAAAACATCAAACTTCTCCTGTTGCAGCAGTTGCAACCCGATCATAGGTGACTCAACAGCAATTGCATCGTAATTGGCATCGCGCAAGTCATCGCGGAGTGTCATGCGTTTTAGTTTTTCATCATCAACAACCAGGATTTTCATTTTGATCCTCCTAAGTCTGTTTTCCTGCGATAGGTAGTTTTACAGTAAAGGTTGACCCCAGACCTTCCTCACTTTCTACTTCAATGACACCTTGATGTTGTCTAATAATCCTGTCAGAAACTGAAAGTCCAAGACCAGTTCCCTTTTCTGTTATCTGTGTAGTATAAAATGGGTCAAAAATTCTATCTTGAGATGTATTTGAAATACCTATTCCATTATCAATTACTTTTACGTAAACACTGGGTTGTGCTAAGAACGGATCTAATATCAATTCTCC
The DNA here is from genome assembly GCA_963663765.2 of Candidatus Poribacteria bacterium. Classification (GTDB taxonomy): domain Bacteria; phylum Poribacteria; class WGA-4E; order WGA-4E; family WGA-3G; genus MSPOR6. Next base: position 691,587 of record CAXXUA010000013.1, read on the forward strand.
TGTTCCAAACTGTAGTTTTCCACCTTTTGGCATTGCTGTTATGGCGTTCAGAGATAGATTTAGGATGACCTGTTCTAATAAATGTTTGTCACCATGAATGAGTGAAATGTTATTTTGGAAGTCTTTTTCAATCTGTATACCTTTTTCAGATGCACCATATTCAATAAGACCTATTGTTTCATTTACTATATCATTGAGGTTTATGGATGTTAATGTCAACTCATGTGGTCGTGAGAAGTCGAGCAATTTTCCAATTGTCGCTTCAATTCGTCGTATCGCTTCCTCCATTAAATCGAGATATTCTTTAGTCTGTTCTATGTTTTTTGGGTTGCGTTGTATACGGAGTATGCAGTTTAACAACCCATCAAGGGGGTTATTGATTTCATGCGCTACTCCTGCAGCTAATTCACCTATAGCAGCCATCTTTTCTGAAAAGATGAGTTGCTGTTCCATCCTTTTTCTATCAGTAACATCACGAGAAACGAGTACAGTTCCGAGATAATTATCCTCAACGTCTCGTACAGCAGCATAGGTATTCTCGTAGTGCTTTTCTCCTATCTGTTGGTCTTTTCTTTCAATAGCTTCGTTTCCTTCGGTGAATTCCCGCGATATTTGTGCAAGTGTTTCAGTGCTTCCAAAATGCAGGTTCGGTGTCATATTATGGTCGGATTGTTCTTCTTGTATCTGTAGTGCTGCTTTGTTGAAGAGGGTAGATTTGTTAGTAGAATCAACAAATACAACACCTTCATGCATGCATTCAATAATAGATTTTAGTTTGTTTCGTTCAAAAACTAATTCTTTACGGGTTTCAACAAGCTCATCAACTTTTTCCTCCAAATGTTCTTTTAATTCGCGTGTTTCTGCTTCGCGTTCTCTTGCAGTCTGAGTAATTGTCGTTGCAAGATATACAGAGAAGAAGAGGGTACTTGTAAAAACAAAAAGAACTGCAAGAACATAGATTGGATCACGCCATAGGTTTTCAGGTAGGAAATTATTGAGATGGTAGTGTGTTAGAATCTCAAAATGCTCAAGGAATATGAGCGAACTTAGCAGCAATGTGTTCAGTGCTGCTAAGATATAACTCACACGTTTAGATAGGATGATGCTTGCAATAATCAGGTGAAAAACAAAATAGAAAATAAAGGGGTTTTCAACACCACCGCTGAAGTGAATGAGTGCGATTAACGACAGCAAATCAAGGATGATATGGATGCACGCTTGCCGTTTGATATACTCTAACCGTTGTTGTTCAGGTGCTTTTCGGAAAATCTGAGGTTCAAAGTTATAAAGCACCATCAGACCGGCAATAACATACAAAGGTAAAGGTTGTGCTATCATGCCTCGCGCTAAATAGGCAACCGTTACAGTAAAAAAAACTCCTACGATTGCAATCCAACGGAGCCGCACTAACCATCCGATTTGTTTGATTAACTCCAGTTTTAACGGCAGTTCATCTTCGACTGCTTTTTCCTGGAACAATTGTGTCTGCTCCATCTCAGTCGGTCTCTCTATTTGATGTAACGGACTTCACCTTCTACTTCAATGGTATCAACGATCGCCATGACAACACCATCAACAGGCTTGTTGCTGGTCACACTTGTCTGGCGCGCTGAACTACCTGAAGCCACAAGCACAATTTCACCGATACCTGCTCCTACAGCATCTACGGCGACTATATACTTCCGTTCTAATTCACCTTCTAAATTCACATCTTGAACAATCAGTAACTTGCTACCCACAAGTTTCTCATCCTTTTGTGTTGCTACGACTGTCCCAGTAACCTTTCCAAGTGTCATTCAATATCCTTATCTCTACTTTTGTATTAGAGTATATTCTTTGTGTATTTTGTGATATCACAAAGAAATTGATGGGTGTGTAAAGTTTTTGACATGATGTTGTCAGAATCACCTAATCAACGGTATGAAGACCTTTTGATACTCCCCGGAATTCGTAGAAAACGCGGACAAAATACCAGCATCTCATCGTATACCTTATATAACGTTTAGTCTATGCAAGACTACATCGTGTATGAGTCTTATCCGCGTAATCAGTGTAATCTGCGATTCTGTCAACTAAAAACTTTAACATACCCAAATTGACAATTTCCTATCATCATGGTAAACTATTTCAGATGACTAAGTCAAGTCAAAAAGTTGGAGAACACTATTGAACCAGAATACAACAGATGTCGTAATCATTGGTGGGGGTATAATTGGGTGTTCAATTGCGTATCAACTTGCCAAAAAGCAGTTGAATGTGCTTGTAATTGAGAAAGCTTCCCGTGTTGGCACGGAAGCATCTTGGGCAGGTGCAGGTATTTTGACTTCTCATGCATCCACACATGAACCGTATCCGGAACTTTGTCGTGCCAGTCTTGCCTTGTATCCAACCTTAGCAGCAGAACTAAAAGCAGAAACAGATATTGATATTGAGTTTATCCGTTCTGGTACACTCTCGGTTTTTTTCGACGAAGCCGAAGCAGCAGGTTTAATCGGTTTAGCAGAACGAAGAGTAAACCGTGGTTTTACTGCCGAAGTCTTAACACCCGAACAAGCATGGCAATCAGAACCCACTATCTCAAAATCAATAGAAGGTGCTGTGCTTTTCCCAGAAGATGGACATGTACAAAACCCAAAAATGGTTAAAGCTTTAGCAAAGGGGGCTGCTAATTTAGGGGTAAAATTCTTGTTCGGAAATCCAATTACTGGATTTGTTAGAGAAAATGGGCAAGTCGTCGGGGTGATAGTGAACGATGAAACTATCCGTGCTGAAACGTTTGTGATTGCTGCGGGATGTTGGTCAGGTCACCTGACAGGATTTCTCAACCTTCCTATCTCCATTGCGCCTGTTAAAGGACAGATTGTCCTCCTTGAAACAATGCCGCCGATTTTCCAACATATTGTTGATGGACTTGGCATCTATATCGTTCCGAGAGCAGATGGGAAGGTTCTACTTGGTGCTACAGTGGAGTTCGTTGGGTATGATAAGACGACTTCAGTTGAGGGTGTGAAGCAGATGATTGACGCTGCTGTTGAAATCACACCACAACTTGCACAAAGTGCCTTTGTTCGGACGTGGGCAGGATTGCGTCCATATTACAAAAAGGGACCGTGTCTCGGATATCTACCAGGATATGACAATGTGGTATTGGCATCTGGACACTATAAAAATGGCATACTTCTGGCTCCAATCACAGGTCAACTCATTGCTGAACTCATCACTAATGGGAAACTTTCAATATCCCTTGAACCTTTTCAACCCACATTGATGTAGTGGTAACACTGCATCAATTGTAAATTATTTAAATGTCAAATTAAAAACCTTTTATGGAGGTAAAACAATTGGAACAATTGGAACAAATTGCAGGGATTGCGATTTTGAGCTTAATATTTAGTAGTTTTGTTACAGTTTTTTGGATGATAGTCGGTTGGCAAGCAATGCGTTCGCTTGAAAAACTTGCTAATGCTGTTGAATTGATGGCTCTACGTAACAATAGACAAAATCAACAAACAGATCTAATAAGTGACGATTAGAATATAAAATCACTAATTCTACTTATCTTGGTGCGTTTGTCAGGGAATGCTCTAAAGCATTCCCGCCTACCGCGTGAGTATTCATGGTTCACTGAATAGAATACTTGGACTTTATTGTGAAGTAATAGCACTAAGATGCAATCCACAAAAAGTTTAAATTGATATGCAGAATTTTCATCAGAAGATTTTACTTAGGAGGAAAGTTATGCCCGAACTATTATCAACTCTAATAATTCTATTTTTCACCATATTTTGGGCTATTCTATTTTGGCGACTAATGCGAGCTCACGAAACATTAGCTGAAGCAGTAGATAGAATATCAATTAGTTTAAATAAGCAAGAATCAATGAATAGACCCAATCAAGAGAATCAAGAGAATCAAGTGAAATAAATAGAAGGAAAGACAATTCACATGAATTGAGTTGGAAATTGTTATCGCAAATATTATGAATTCATAGCAATTAAAGGAAATAAATGAAACCGCATATCACTATTGTTACACTGGGCGTTGAAGACCTTCAGCGCGCTATTGAATTTTACCGCAATGGATTAGGATTTCCACTTATGGATGAGGGTGACACGGATAGTATTGCGTTTTTTAAGTTGGAAGGTATAATCCTTGGGCTTTATCCCAGAGACAAATTGGCTGAAGATATAACGATTTCATCTGAAGGTTCAGGATTTCAGGGATTTACACTTGCTCACAACGTAGGTTCTCCTGAGGAAGTAGACAACACTTTAGCAGAAGCAGTTTCTGCGGGAGCGGAGCTTGTAAAACCGGGCCAGAAAGTGTTTTGGGGTGGGTATTCTGGTTACTTCCAAGACCCTGATGGGTTCTATTGGGAAGTCGCTCATAATCCCTTTCTATAATGTTTAGTGTGAATTTTTGCTTTACAGAAACAGAAACTGAATTGGCTTCGCTGTTGATACAAACTACAAGATAGGTATAAAACACTATGGCAAAAAACGAACCTCCCCGAATCTCATCGATGAGTGAGTTTATTGAATGGGTAAACCAATTAGGTTTCGGAAATTATCTATTTCGGGGTGTACCGAATGCGGAATATAGTATACAAGCATCTGCTTATCGCCGCCCAAAAGAAGAAGACAAACAAGCAGAAAATTTTATTCAAATCAATATTGGTATGTCAAACCTCAAAAACCGATGGAAGCAGAAAAACACTTTATCGCTATCAATGACGTTGAGAAACAGAAGAAGTTGTTAGCGGAGTTGCTGGATAAGAATCAATTGTATGTCCATCTTTCTGAAATGGAAGATGAGACGTTTAAGGTCGGTGAAGCAGATAAGGTGTTGAACAAGAAGTTTTATGGAGAATAAACAAACCCCAATATCATCATCTTCAATTCGACACTACTTTGTAGACGAAGGAGGCGATAGCACTCTCTTTTCTAAGACAGGAAAAGTATTGGTAGGTACAGAAGGATGTTCCCGGTTTTTCATACTTGGCTTATTGGAAGTGCCAAATCCAACAGCATTAAAGGTTCGTTTTGATGGACTACGTGCACAGCTGATGGTCTATTCCTATTTCAATGCCGTGCCGTCTATGCAACCAAACGAGCGAAAAACTGCTGTTGCATTTCACGCCAAGGATGATTTACCTGAAGTTCGGAGGGATGTATTTAAATTTTTACGTGACATGGAAGGATTACGCTTTTACGCAGTTGTTGCTGATAAATTGAGCGTTCTTGAATACGTCCGCCAACGCAACAAACGAGAAACCGCTTATCGTTACCAGCCCAATGAACTTTACGACTATTTGACAGGATATTTATTCAAAGAAAGATTAAGTCAGCATAATAGATACGATATTATTTTTTCCAAACGTGGTAAATCTGGCAGACTTGACGATTTGCGTAAGCTGATTGAAACAGCATCCTCACTTATAACACAGCAGCAGAACATCAGTGCCGATTCTGTTCCAAACGTATCTGTCGCTACGCCGAAGGAACATGCCGGTTTGCAAGCAGTCGACTATTTTGTTTGGGCATTACAGAGACTCTATGAGCGGGATGAGGAGCGATACCTGTTATATCTATGGGACGCTATTCGCATCGTATACGATATTGATGATACGCGGAAAACCGATAACGGCATCCTTTATACACAAAAGAACCCTTTAACAACGGAGGTTTTACAGTGGCGGAAATAAAAAGTCAGGGATATAGGATTGTGCAAACCGCAGCCCGACAATCACCAGGCATGGAGCCATTTTCGTCCCTGACAATTACATAATACAACATATTGTGATATTATGTCAAGTAAATTTCACATATTCTGTCTATTACAATATGGTAGAAAGCAATGGTATCTAATGACAATAAAAGCTATGTCAACCCTCCAAATAGAGGACAAGACGTTGAAATACCATTTCTAAATGATAACTTATCATTATCAAGAATCACGACAAAACCCCTACCTTTAGGTAGTGGGATGTAGTCGTGCTAAGTGCTTGTGTCAAGAAAAAACTTGATTTTTGGTTTAAAACATGAGATACTCATTATATCAGTTCAGTGTAGGTGCTACTAACACCTACACACCTTTAGTATGGGGAACTGATACCAAATTAACGGAATATGTCTTTTTCCGACGGTAGGTGCGGTTTCCTAACCGCACACTTAACAAGATAAATCACATTAATTGGGTATGACATCTTCATAGGACTGGAATATCATCCTGCTAAAAACACATAAGATTGCATTGAATCCAAATAACAATCAACGCAATTGGTTTGCACAACAGTGTGGCTATGCGAGATTTGCATATAATCATGCATTAGCAGATTTCAAGTCTGCATTGGCAAATGATGAGTTCTTATCCGCTGCGAAGTTAAACAAGCGGTTTAATGTTGCTAAGAAAGAACATGCTTGGACAAAAGATATGGATCAGGTTGTAGCCAACAAAAGCATATTTGGCAACTTATCGGCTGCGCTTGCGAATTGGGTTGGTAAACGTGCAAAGTTTCCGAAGTTCAAGAAGCGTGGTAAAAAGGACGCATTCACCACAAATAATCAATCTGTGGAAGTTGAAGGCAAGCGTATCAAACTTCCTAAGATTGGTTGGATTAGCATGTTTGAATCATTGCGTTTTGTGGGTAAGATTATGAAAGTGACGATCTCAAGGACAGCACATCGTTGGTTTGTATCTATCACCGTAGAAACAGAGGACACCGAAGCAGTTGATAATTCAACGCACCCTGTGATTGGTGTAGATGTAGGCATTAACACACTTGCCACCTTGAGTAATGGCACGAAATATGATAATCCCCGACCGCTAAAACGTTATGAGCGGAAGCTAAAGAGAGAACAACGCAAGTTGAGCCGGCGTGTTTTCAAGTCTAAAAACTGGTTCAAGCAGAAACACGAGCTACAACGTATCCACTATCGTATCGCTTGTATCCGAAACGACGCACATCACAAAGCAACTACAGAGATTGTCAACCATGCCGCTGCGATCGGTATTGAGACACTCAAGGTTACGAATATGCTGAAGAATAGAAAACTCGCAAAAGTATTGTCAGATTCAGCATTAGGCGGTTTCCTGCTAAAACTCAAGACAAAAGCGGAAGTGCGCGGTATACCTGTCAAAGAAGCAGATCAGTTCTTTGCAAGTAGTAAAACCTGTTCCGGTTGTGGACACAAAAAGAAAGACCTTACACTTTCAGAAAGAATGTATCACTGCAGTCAATGTGATATGTCTATAGATAGAGATGTCAACGCTGCCATAAACTTGAAACCAACTACGGTGGGGCACACCGAAAGTCACGCCTGTGGAGTGCAAATAAGACCCAACGCTGTTCAGGAAAGGGCACGAGACACGGAAGCAGGAAAAGTCGTTTGGAAACAACTCAAACCGTTTCCAATATAAGAACTAAGAACCCCCATGCTTTAGCTTGGGGAGTATGTCAGTAATACACGCGTTCGTAGTCGCGCAATTCATTGCGCCTCAGACATTCAAGTTCAAAAGGATTAATCATTATTAGAACAGGACTTACGCAAAAACGGTAGGCGGGGAATGCTATATAGCATTCATACCGTTGATTTCTTGATTTGGTGCTTTGTAAGCGCGCCGGATACCTAAAAAGTGCTGAAAATTACATCGTTCTCGGCTTAATTCTTCATCAAATCAAGAAAACTGCGTAAGTCCTGATAAGTAAAGACAATTCACATGGATTGAGTTTGAAATTGTTATCGCAAATATTATGAATTCATAGCAATTAAAGGAAATAAATGAAACCGCATATCACTATTGTTACACTGGGCGTTGAAGACCTTCAGCGCGCAATTGAATTTTACCACGGTGGATTAGGTTTTCCACTGATGGATGAGGGTGACACGGATAGTATTGCATTTTTTAAGTTGGAAGGTATAATCCTTGGACTTTATCCCATAGACAAACTGGCTGAAGATATAACGATTTCATCTGAAGGTTCAGGATTTCAGGGATTTACACTTGCTCACAACGTAGGTTCTCCTGAGGAAGTAGACAACACTTTAGCAGAAGCAGTTTCTGCGGGGGCGGAGGCTTGTAAAACCGGGCCAGAAAGTGTTTTGGGGAGGGTATTCTGGCTACTTCAAAGACCCTGATGGGTTCTATTGGGAAGTCGCTCATAATCCCTTTCTATAATGTTGTGTTGATTCAAAATAATAACGTACAGGACTTACGCAGTTATCATGATTTAATCAAGAATTGTGATGAAAATGATGTAATTTTCTACATTATTTGTGTTCCAGCGCGCTTACAAAGCACCAAATCAACGGTATGAATGCCGTTTAGGCATTCCCCGCCTACCGTTAGGTGCGTAAGTCCTGAACGTAAATCTGAAATTGGAGAAATATTTTATGGACAAAATTAGAATTGCTTTTATTGGTTGTGGTGGGATGTCATCGATATTACAACAGTGCATTCCGATGATACCTGAGTTTGAATTTGTTGCTACATGTGATCTTGTTGAAAACAAAGCGAAGTCAAACGCACGGAGATTTGGTGCACTTCGCCACTATACAGATTATAATGAGATGTTCAAAAATGAAGACCTTTATGCGGTAGCAGTTGTCGGCAGACCTGAGGATAAACTACATCGGGATATCGGTATTGCATGTCTTCAACAAGGTTATCATATCTATACTGAAAAACCGCCAGCAACTACATCGGAAGGCGCGAAAATGCTCGTAGATGCTTCTGTTGAAACCGGAAAGACAGGTATGGTTGGCACGATGTGGCGGCATGCACCCGCGCATCAAATCGCAAAACGTTTAATTGACGAAGATGATTTTGGAACTGCATGCCAATACCATACGCGATATCTTGCGCCAGGACCTCGGCTGAATCAAGCAGGTTCACCCTTTGCATGGCCCTTCATGCTTGACCAAGTCATTCATCCGACTGACTGTATGCGTTTCTTTATGGGACAGGTCAGTGAAGTTTATGCAAGCGGCACAGTTGATGCACCATCCAGTTGTGTGTCAATATCCGTAAACTTGCGTTATGAAAATGGTGGTATGGGTACGATGACACTCGGCACAGGTCCCGTTTTAGAAGCTATGGTTTTCATCAAAGGCACTAACAATCAGGCTATACAGGTATTTGAGACACGTAAGTTGCGTCGTTACCGTGTCCCAACTTGGCTTGGTCATGGTGGTGGTTATGCCGATACACCAACTGAGGAGTGGGATCTAAATACAGCATATCACAGTATTAGCAGACCCGGTTATCTGGAAGAGATGCAGCATTGGGCACACTCCTTACAAGCAGGCACACAACCGCATTCAAGCCTTGAAGATGCATATCAGAACATGCGTGTTTTAGAAGCAATTAGCCGTAGTGTTGAAACTGGTGAAGTTGTTAAAATAGCGGTATAGTTTTTTTTACGAAAATTGACTGAGTGTGTAATGTTTTGGCATCGTGTTGTCGTAATTGGTAGGTTTGTCAGAATCGCGGTTTACGCAGATTCGCGGATGGGACTTTGTAGGGTGTGTATTCCATTCAGAAAAGAAGGCACAACTCAGGAATTGGGAATAATGCACTAAACTCAATAATCAGCGCAATCTGAGTAATTCTTGATTCTGATAGGAAAAATGTCCCTTGAAATTACTAAAAAATGATTGGAGTTTTATCTATGAAAAAAATAAGAGTTGCTTTTATCGGTTGTGGTCGAATGTCATCACGCTTGCAGCAGTGCATTCCGATGATACCTGAGTTTGAATTTGTTGCTACATGCGATCTTGTTGAAAACAAAGCGAGGTCAAACGCACGTAAGTTTGGTGCACTACGTCACTATACAGATTATAATGAGATGTTTAAGAATGAAGATTTAAATGCTGTTGCCGTGGTAGGTAGACCTGATCCCATGCATCGCGACATCGGTATTGAGTGTATGAAAAATGGCTATAACATCTATACCGAGAAACCACCCGCGTCAACCGTTGCAGGAGCAAAGATGCTGGTTGATACGTCTGTGGAAACTGGTAAAACAGGTATGGTAGGCACAATGTGGCGGCATGCCCCTGCGCATCAGATCGCAAAACGTTTGATTGACGAAGATGATTTTGGAGCTGCTTGTCAATACCATACACGGTATCTTGCGCCGGGACCTCGGCTTAAGCAAGCAGGTTCACCTTTTGCATGGCCCTTCATGCTGGATCAAGTCATACATCCAACTGATGGCATGCGATTCTTTATGGGACAGGTCAGTGAAGTCTATGCAGTTGGTACAATTGATGCACCAACCAGTAATGTGTCAATATCTGTAAACCTAAAATATGAAAATGGTGGAATTGGCACAATGACACTCGGCACCGGTCCCGTCTTAGAATCTATGGTGTTTATCAAAGGCACTAACAATCAAGCAATTCAAGTGTTTGAAACAATGAAGCTAAAACGGTATCGCGTCCCAACTTGGCTCGGAACTGGGGGTGGTTATATAGATACACCGACAGAAGAGTGGAGTATAAATTCCGCGTTCCACGGTATTAACAGACCCGGTTATCTGGAAGAGCTGCAGCATTGGGCACACTCCTTACAAGCAGGCACACAACCGCATTCAAGCCTTGAAGATGCATATCAGAACATGCGTGTTTTAGAGGCGATAAGTCGTAGTGTTGAAACTGGTGAAGTTGTTAAAATAGCGGTATAGTTTTTTTGTATGAGAATTGACTGAGTGTGTAATGTTTTCGGCATGGTGTTGTCAGACTTGCAGGGTTTGTCAGAATCGCGGATCACGCGAATTTCGCAGAATTCGCGAATTTTGCGGATGGGAGTTTTGTGCATTATTATCCAATCCTGAGTTGTAACTTCTTCTATGAATGGAACACAAACCAACAAACTCCGATCCGTGAAATCAGTGTATTCTGGGGAATGTCAAAGGCATTCATACCCGGGGAATGCCTAAAGAAGCATGCGCGTGTGGCATGCTCCATGATTCATACCGTTGATTTCTTGATTTCTTGATTTGAAAATTTTGGTTCAGACAAATGACAATTACATTACACTTTCCTCAACGTATGCAAAACTTTTTGCATACCCCTTCAACACAAGTATATTTAGTATTATAGTGAAATCTAAAAATATGTCCACGCTCCTTGGTAGGTTCGGTTTCTAACCAATACAGAATACCATACGCGTATTTTGCACGATTTACACTGGTTCGGTTAGGAAGTCGAACCTACCGTCGCGTCCAAATAATTATGGATTTTACTATAATCATTTTTCACATTTTTGTGAGAAAATCGCGACCAGGAAATCAGCGGTATGAATGCCTTTTGGCATTCCCCAGGGCGCTATTATTGCGGATCATCTACCTTCACCAAACTTTCCTTGCAATCTCACTATAAATATGGTATCCTATTCTTTAAAGTAATATACATACGGGGAAAAAGCAATGAAATTGGGTTTATGCAGTATCGCTTTTCAGGATAAACCGTTAGACGAAGTAATCAATATCGCTTCTGATTACGGATTTGACGGTATTGAAATTTGGGGTAAATCTCCGCACATGCCAGAAGAATACGATGAAACTCATGTAAAGAGCATTAAGGAGTTGACACAACAAAAGGGTTTAGAAATTTCTGCTTATGGTTCCTATGTCAATCCACTGATGGAACTCCATCAAAAGCATTTTGAGGAAGCGTTTAAAATCGCCCAAGAACTTGGAACAAAGCTCGTAAGAATCTGGACCGGCGGCGGTCCTTCAAATTCTATTACTCCTTATGATAAACAGATGATACTATTCCGATTGGTCAGTTTGTCACAATGGGCAAATTTCAGAAGCCTAACAATGGGTATGGAGATGCACAACAATCAACTCACTGATACCGCTGATAGCATTTTAGATATAATTGAGAGGACCAATATATCTTCCCTGAAAACCTACTATCAACCACTTTCCCAACTCAGTGCTGAAGAAAACCAAACCGCTGCGCAAAAAATTGCACCTCACATTGTGAACGTCCATGCGCAGAACTTTGATGAACAGGGAAAGGCGTGTGCAATCTCCGATGGCGTTATTGATTATAGCAAAATCGTTGAGACCCTTAACGATGCTGATTATGATGGGTACATTCAGGTAGAATTTGTTCGTGGTGACAATAAACTGGAAGCACTACAGCGGGATAGAGACTACCTTGCAAGTTTGACTAATCCTTTAGTTGAAAGTTCGCTTAAAGATTTGGAAACCGAACCTGTATAAACAAACTCGGTTCTGTTTAGATGCGATTAGAAGTCGGTATTATCGCGCTGGTCGAAGAGGTATTAGAAACACCTGCAGAAAGACGCGCACAATTTGAATGGCTCTGCAACAAACCGTCACGTGAGGATTTCGGAAGTTCTTATGACTTGCTCATGCAACTCTATGATGAACTCAATGGAGATTGGGAAGGAACAACAGCAAAATCTAATGGGTATTTAACACCAGATGCTTATTTCCCAGAACCGTATCACTTTATATTTGAATTTGATGAGCTGCAACACTTCACCCAATTTCGTGAATTAACATTTAGATATTACCCCAAGGATGTACATCTTTCCTACACAAAAGAAAAATACATACAGTTTTGTAAGAAATATCATACAGCAGCACTTGCGAAGGGACCTGACAGATTTAGACGACACACAGCAGATTTTCCCTATGTGAACGGACGGGCAGCACAACGCGCATTCTTTGACACATTCCGAGATTGGTTGCCAACAAAACACGGACTCAATCCTACGCTGAGAATTGCTGAATTTGAGGTCACACCTATTCTCACTGGTGAATTGACTGGAGACGCTGCAAAAACCTACATGGCACGTTTGCTAAACGAAAAATTGTGACTTCAATAAAGTAGACACATAAAGGAAAGGTAGGATATATAACATTCCATGGGCAACCGAACCGATACTAAAGTGAACCTATCAGAGCATCCGCTACTGCAAATCATTGGAAACACCCCCCTTGCTAAAATTAATCTTTTTGCTAATGAATTACCAGACGTAGAGATCTATGCAAAAGTAGAGACCTTTAATCCAGGTGGTTCTATTAAAGACCGTCCCGTATTGCGCATGATTACTGAGGCAATCGCATCAGGAGAACTCACACGCGAGAAGGTTATATTAGATTCCAGTTCAGGCAATGCAGGAATAGCTTATGCGATGATTGGTGCAATACTCGGTTATAAGGTTGAGCTTGTTATACCCGACAACGCCAGCGAAGAACGAAAGAAACGTATCCATTCACACGGTGCAAAGATTATCTACACTGACGCAATCCTTGGTTATGATGAGGCTTTGCGCGAGGTAGACCGTAGATATAAAACATATCCAGATAGATACTTTTTCAATTCCCAATACGACAACGAAAATAATTGGCGTGCACATTACGATACAACAGGTGTAGAAATCCTAAAGCAGACACAAGGTAAACTGACACACTTTGTCGCTGGCGTTGGAACGGGCGGTACAATCACCGGTGTAGGAAGAAGACTTAAGAATTATAACTCTGATATACAGATTTGTTCTATTGAACCCGATGAGTTCCCTGGTATAGAAGGCTTAAAACATCTTGGACATCCGGACGACATCGTGCCAGAAATCCTTGATCAATCTGTAATAGATCAACGCATATCTGTTACAATTGAAAATGCACACGAAATGTGTATTCGTCTTGCGCGGCAAGGATGGTTTGTTGGACAATCTTCTGGTGGATACCTTTACGGTGCTTACAAACTTGCACAACAGATACAGAAAGGTGTTATCGTTACAGTGTTTAATGACATCGGTGAAAGATACTTCAGTACGAAGTTGTGGGATTAAATCATTTGGAGATTTATAGTTGTAATCACAAAAGAGGAGTTATATGGAGACAACAGTTATTCCATTTCGCGGTTTACGCTACAATACTGATAAAATCAACAATATAGCCGATGTAATTGCCCCTCCCTACGATGTTATCAAACCTGAAGAACGCATAGATTTAGAAGCACGGCATAAAGCCAATATCATTCACCTTATATTGAACCAACCACAAGAGGATGACACTGAAAGGAACAATCAATATACCCGTGCTGCCACTCTCTTCAACCAATGGATTTCTGATTCTACTCTCATTCAAGACCCGACTCCACACTACTATGTATATGACCAATCATTTCATGCACCAGATGGAAAAGACTATACCCGCCGCGCTTTGATTGCACTTATCAAGTTGGAACCATTTGAAAACAATGTTATCTTACCCCACGAAAAAACACACACTGGACCGAAGGTTGACCGCCTCAATCTTATGCGCACATGTCATGCAAACCTTAGTCCGATTTTTCTTCTATATCAAGATCCAAATGGAGATATTGAGCAAATCATCCAAGGTTCTACCATTGTAAACCGCCCCTTGATAGATTGTCCAGAAACTTTTGGGAGCACACACCAATTGTGGTCTTTAGACGATGCAGAATCTAATCATGAAATTCAGAAACTTTTTTCATCAAAACCGCTTCTTATTGCTGATGGACATCATAGGTATGAAACTGCTTTGGCATTTAGAGATGAAATGTCTCGGCAAATAGGAATAGACACATTACCCGGTTACGACTATATGATGGTAAACCTTGTGCGGATGGAATCACCCGGCTTAGCGGTCTTAGCAATTCATCGTTTACTAAGTAATCTCACTACGGATCAGATAGAATCTGCAATAGCAGGATTACCTGAGCTATTTGAAGTACACGAAATCAACTCTCTGTCGAACCTTATGGAAAAATTGGGTGCGATGAAAGGGAATTCTCCTGCTGTTGGAATGTCCACGTCTGACAACAAATATCGTTTGTTGATTCCTCATACACAATCTGTTGGACAATTAGATGTTACGCTTGTTCAGGATACAATAATCAATAAGTTATTTAAGGTTGAAACATTAGCAGACCATATCAGTTATACCGCTTATGCTGATGAGGCAGTCGCTCATGTGAATGCGGGTTCTGACCGTGTAGCATTGTTGATGAATCCAACACCTGTTGAGCAGGTTTTGGATGTTACAATGGCGGGTTCCGTAATGCCGCAGAAATCAACATATTTCTATCCAAAAATGGCAACGGGTTTTGTGATAAATTTGCTGAACAGATAGAATCTTGGTATAGTTCATTGTATAGACAACTATAAGTTAAATATGCTACAATATGGGAAATAGATAAAATACGTTTTGTAAAAGGAGTATTATGTGGCAATAGAACTGTTTTCAATCGGAACTGAGTTAGTTCTTGGACAAATACAGGACACAAACGCACACTGGATCGCACAACAGATACTCCAACTTGGTGGTGAATTACGAAGGGTGACTATGCTCCGTGATGATTTTGATGAGATGACTGAAGTTTTGGATTCAGCGATTCAACGCGAAACATCACTTATTCTCACAACAGGCGGCCTCGGACCGACTCCAGATGATATGACTGTCTCAGTAGTTGCGTCACTTATCGGTAGAAAACCTGTCGTGAGTGAAGAAACTCTCGCAGAATTTCGGAAACGGCGTGAGATGTCAGAAAACGACCCGCTTAACGATGCTTTGATTAAAATGGCAACAGTACCAGATACGGCAGAAGTGCTTCAGAATCCTGCGGGGTGGGCACCTTGCATCAGTGTTCAACATAAACAGTCTACGATAATGATGATGCCCGGACCGCCCCGAGAAATGAAGGCAATTTTTGAAGCACATATTCAACCACTTATCATAGAACGTTACCGTGCAGAAATTAGCACAGCACGCGTTTTTGTAAGTATGTTTGAAGCAGAAGTTTCACCGCTCATGCAAAAGGTCATGCAACGACATCCAGAAGTATATCTGAAAGCTTATGTATCATTACGTAGTGCCGAGAACAATACAATGCCCATTGACTTAGTCTCTACAAGTAGTGAGAAAGTGGAATCTGAGAAGAATCTCCAACTCGCTACTAATTATTTTAAAGAACTTGTTCAGAATGCAGGTAAATCTTTCAGCTATGAAGATCAATCATAGTCTGTAGACGTATACTGTTGTCGTGCTTGGATAGTGCGACTTCATGTTGATGTTAACACATCAAGAAACTATTTTATAGATAAGGAGAACAATATTTTGAATCGTAAACCTTCAGGAAATAGACGAAAATCTCAGCCAAGAACTTCAAATAAGCGAACGTCAAAACGCAACCGACAACCAGTTATTCCTCAAGAGGAAGTTAACAGTGAAGAGGTAGATACAGACGGTATTGATAAGAAACCTTCCAAGAAAGATAAAATTGAAGTAGAAGGTGTTGTTGTTGAACCTTTGCCAAATGCGATGTTCCGTGTTGAGTTAGAAAACAAGCACAGAATTCTTGCACATATCTCTGGTAGGATGCGAAAATTCTTTATCAAAATTCTACCCGGTGATAAGGTAACCGTTGAATTGTCACCTTATGATCTGACGCGGGGTCGTATTACGTATCGGAAAAAATAAATTTGTCAATGTTGTTTTAGTCCTATAAACTTATTCAGCTTTATCAGTATACACAATAGCGTATGACTGATAAGAACAGATGTACATTCAACACATGAGGCTTCTGTATCTGTAGGAAAACGCCATGAATCCTGCCACCTTAGTTTATATCAATAACCGTGATGAAAATGAGATCAACAGATTACGCAAGATAATTGAGGAAAAACGGGAACAGATTGAAGAACTTACGGTAACTGTAGATAACCTTAAGGCTGAAGTTGACCTGTTTCAACATCGGTATAATGCTCATGTAGGTCGTCATTATCTTGAACTTGAAAAGGTTGATCTTGAAACAAAGGAATATCGTCTTCGTCTACAATTAAAAAGAGAAAACCTAAGTGAAGAAGAAATAGAAGAACGCGTAGAATCCTGTTTCCGAGAAAGTCGCTCGCGAATCAATGCAGCTGAAGCAGGAGATGAGTCCGAACAAGAATCTGAATCAAATAAACTTCCTGACGAAGAAGCCAAATACTTCCAAACGCTTTACAGAAGATTGGCAAAGCGGTTCCATCCGGATAAAGCTGAAAATTCAAAAGAGAAAAAAAGACGTAAGAAACTTATGCCACTGATCAACCGAGCATATGATGAACAGGATGTAAAAGTTCTGGAACGACTCAGCATTGGTGATTTTGAATTGACTTTGCAGTTTGAATCCTCTGCAGTAGAAAAACGAGAAAAGCTGCAATCTGAATTGCGTAATCTCTACCGTGTGTCAAGTGAATTACGTTCAGAGATAAACAGAATGAAGGCAGGACGTACCTACCAGTTAAAGCAAGAAGTAGAGAAGGCAGATAAGAACGGGCAAGACATGCTCTCCTCGCTTGCTACCGACTTGATACGTAGAGTCAAATCAGGTCGCTCACAATTAACACGTTTGGTCAATATGTGGCGTCAATCAAAGCGTACTTAGAACATTTACCTATTACAATCAACATGAAATACGAAGGAATTAACCATGCAACTGACTAACAAGGTAGCCATAGTCACAGGTGCTGGTCGTGGTATCGGTAGAGCGATTGCAATTGCGTATGCTGCAGAAGGTGCAAATGTTGTGATTACATCACGCAACCGTAATCAACTTGATGAGGTGGCAGAAGTCATTACATCAAATGCTGGAAATGTTCTCAATGTACCTACTGATTTGCGAAACCGAAATGAAGTGGAAAGCCTTATCCAAAAGACTGTGGCAAACTACCGACAAATAGACATTCTTGTCAACAATGCTGGTATCAATCCAAGAGGATTGTTCTTAGACACAACTAACGAGGACTGGGATGATGTATGGCAGATTAACGTCATGGCTGTTGTCCACTGTTGCCGTGCGGTGTTACCCATAATGCAGAAACAGGGATCGGGGAATATCATCAACATCGGTTCAGGATTAGGACAGGTTGGACATGCAAATCTTAGCGCATATAGTGCATCAAAGGCTGCATTGCACGGTTTAACACAAGCCATCGCTGAGGAGGTGTGGCAGGACGGTATCATCGCCAATGTGCTCATACCAGGTCCTGTAAAAACACAACTCTCAAAACCCGCATGGGAGAGTAAGGATACCTTTAGAGGAGATAGCGATCCTTGGAAAGAACCGGAGCTGGTTGTTCCGTCTGCACTATTCCTTGCAACTCAACCCACCGACAGCGGCATGACAGGTCAAATCCTGAGTATCATGCGCAGGAATAGTCCTTAAGTTATAGGATTGTCCCTATAGCGGAAACTCAACCCGTTTTCCTTCTTGTGCTGAGCGATACGCCCCTAACACCATCTCTACCGAAACTCTACCGTCTTCCACCGTCACATCTGATTCGGTATCATTCTTCAAACAATCAATAAACGGACGTGGAACAGCTGCTATACGTTCTCCGTGGTTGTTTGGAATTGCTATCCCAAGGTCTTTCCATATCGGTTCATCACGCGTATATAGTCTCAACGCGACTGCGTCTTCTGGACGGGGCATGTTACACGAAGGACCATCTCCATAGTTCTGAATGACCACGCCTTTATCGCCATATATTTCAGTGGTATTTTCACCTACAAGAGTCACAGAGTTATTTATCAGAATAGCCATCGTTCCACCCTCAAATCGATAGAGTGCTACACCGCTGTCATCTGGAGCAACGTCTGTGAGTACATTATCTATCTCTGCCATAACGGTGGTCGGTTTTCCGAGCATCCAATGGATAAAATCGGTTGCATGGGAGGCATCGTCCATAAACATGCCCATGTTCTTTACTGGGTCAATATGCCACTTACTCGGTCCTGTGACAAATGCTTCGTTAAAGAGAACGTTGATGCAGTGCCTGCGGCGCAACAGTCCGATCTTGCCTAACTTTCCACTTTCAATAAGTTGCTTCATTGCGATATTCGCCGGATCACGTCGCATCTGATGTGCCATCATGAATTTTACACCTGATTTTTGTACTGCCTTCGCAATTATATCGCAATCTTCCAAGGTAAGTGCCATTGGTTTCTGGCAAAGAATATGTTTGCCCTCTGACGCTGCTGCCATTACCATCTCAGCGTGTCGATTTGTTTCACATGTGACAATCACACCGTCTATTTCTGGATGTTGAACGACATTCTCAAGATGTGGCGTGAATTTCATTCCGTATTGTGTAGCGGCGTTGTTCCCACGTTCAACGTTGTCATCCCAACAAGCTATGAGTCGGACATCGTCAAACGTTTTCATCATGTTGCAGTATGCGTTAGCATGGCCATGTGCAAAACTAATGATACCTATGCCAATTTTAGTATTCATACCGGGTTACCCGTAGAGATGTAATTGATTGATCGTTATCAATCATTGATTGAGTCGTATAGGAGAGTTTTGTGTTGTAGGACATATATATTGAAGTTTCATATCCTACAACACTATTGATGAATTAACTACTTGCTTTTCTGTAAGCGGGATTCTAATGCGTCTAATTCTTCAGACAACGCTGCAGGAAGTCTTTCTTCAAAACGTTCATAATGTTCACGTATTGACTGAATTTCGTTCAACCATTCATCAATGTCTACGTTCAGAAGTTCGTCCATTTGTTGTTCGGTTACATCAAGTCCGGTAGTATCAATTGCGTCTTTTGCAGGTAGGTAACCGATAGGTGATTCAACTGCTTCGCCATTTCCGTTTATTCGGTCAACAATCCACTTTAGCACACGACTGTTCTCACCAAATCCTGGCCACAACCATCCGCCATCTGCATCCTTCCGGAACCAGTTGACATAGAAAATACGAGGAAGTTTATCTGCATTAGATTTCTGTCCCATTTCTAACCAATGTGCGAAGTAGTCGCCCATGTTATATCCGCAGAAGGGGAGCATCGCCATGGGGTCACGTCTGAGTTCACCGACGGTGCCTGCGGCAGCTGCTGTGCGTTCAGATGAAGCGATTGATCCGATGAATGTGCCGTGTTGCCAGTTAAATGCTTCAAAAACGAGTGGTACTGTAGAGGCACGACGTCCACCGAAAAGAATTGCTGAAATTGGTACACCGTTGGGGTTTTCCCAATTAGGATCAATTATGGGACACTGCGCTGCGGGGGTTGTATAACGTGAGTTGGGATGTGCTGCAGTCTTTTCATCGCCTGGGTGCCATTCTTCACCGAGCCAACTTATAGCAGTTGCTGGAGGTTCTTCAGTCATCTCCTCCCACCAGACATCGTTGTCAGGGGTGAGAGCTGCGTTGGTAAAGATAGAGTTGGATGCGAGTGTGTGCATCGCATTCGGGTTAGTGTCCATAGATGTTCCGGGACCAACGCCGAAAAATCCTGCTTCGGGGTTAATTGCGTAGAGTCGTCCGTCTTCACCGAACTTCATCCAAGCGATGTCATCGCCAATAGTCTCAGCTTTCCAACCTGGGATTGTCGGTGTGAGCATGGCAAGGTTCGTTTTACCACAAGCACTTGGAAATGCTGCTGCAATGTATGTTTTCTTACCCTCTGGATTTGTTAATCCCAGAATAAGCATGTGTTCTGCCATCCATCCATCATTCTTCGCCATAATAGAGGCGATGCGGAGTGCATAGCATTTTTTACCGAGTAGTGCATTCCCGCCATATCCACTCCCATAAGACCAAATGGAACGTTCTTCAGGAAAGTGAACGATATATTTATTGTCAGGGTTACAGGGCCAGGGCACATCATCTTGTCCCGCTTCAATCGGCATTCCGACAGAGTGCAAACAGGGAACAAAATCGCCATCTTCACCTAAAACGTCTAACACCTCTTTACCCATGCGTGTCATAATCCGCATATTCACAACGACATAGGGTGAATCACTAATTTCTACACCGATATGAGAAATCGGTGAACCGAGGGGGCCCATACTGAAAGGTACGACATACATTGTGCGTCCTTTCATACATCCTTTAAAAAGACCTTTTAGGGTCTTTTTCATCTCATCGGGTTCATGCCAATTGTTTGTAGGTCCTGCTTCAGCTGGGGTTTTGGCGCAGATATAGGTTCTTCCTTCAACGCGAGCTACGTCTGCTGGATTGGAACGAGCAAGGTAGCTGCCGGGACGTTTGTCTGGGTTTAACCGAACAAATGTTCCATTTTGTACCAACTGTTCACACAATCTGTCGTTCTCTTCCTGCGACCCATCGCACCAATAAATATCGTCAGGTTGGCATAGTTCCGCTGCTTCCTTAACCCAACTGAGCAATTTACTATTGTTTGTCATCCAAGTCCTCCATTGTATTATGTCAATCTATATTATCATGAAATCGGGAATGTGGCAATCAATTAGAGATTTGGTCACGGATATTCGTTACTATTACAATCTCATTATATTTCTAATTTACAAGACGTTTGAATATCAATAAAGTTGAAATATTAGTAGCGAATTATCAATATCAGAAGGATGCGCCTAACTTTACATGCACCTTACCGCGAAGTGCCGAATCTCCAGCCGCGAGTCCGTAATCCAGTTGAATAATCCCATTTTTTGATTCAAGTCTTGCACCGAACCCGTAACCGATACGCAGTTTGTCAAACACAGACGGTCTATCAATGAAGGTAACCGTGCCTAAATCAAGGAAGGTGAAAATCTGTGAGTTCTGACCTGTCAAGAATCTATATTCAATATTTGAATGTACTCTGCGTGGTCCTGAGAACCAATCTTCGTCATATCCCCTTAAAGTAGTTGCCCCTCCCAAATAAAACAGTTCTGTCGGTGGTATGTTGACACCCCATGCTGCTGCGGCATGCAATTCGACAGCAATAATCTGATTTTCCCATGTCTGGAAGTATTGTTGCATGTCAACCCATATTTTTCGTAGTCTAAAAACACTGCTTGAGAGTTCAACTGCGATACTATCGTGTCTGCCGCGTGTCGGATTAAGAAAATAATCTCGCGAATCACGTGTTAACCGAAAGGTGATGCTATACTTTGAGCCTTCATCAAAGGATATAGGGGTCGTATTTGAGCTGGCATTTGTAGTAGGTGAGAAGGTGTCAATTGTGGAGGCGACAGGTAAAGGTGCAGTTGTGTTTGCATACCGAATCTGTTTATAGCCAAGTGTGATTTCGCTTTCATAGAAACTCCCAAATTTCGTGTTACCACTGAGACTTGCTGCGCGTTCTTCAGATTCTACATCGTTAAAGGGATTGCGTTGTTTGAGTTGACTATAGGTTATCCCCATATTGATGGGTTTCCCAAATATCCAAGGTTCTTTGTATCCGACTTGAAGTGCAGTTAGCAACCCAGATTTCCAGTAGAAATTGACATCACGACCAGTACCTAATAGATTTGTTTCACGCATTTCGACCACACCTGTGAGTTGCGGCACGGAGTCTAATCCTTCTACAGGTGGAGCATATCCAAGGACTCCGACTAAACGTCCTGTCCGTGCTTCAGTTACTTTTGCATGAAAAATGATTGTGTCTTCAGTTAAACCTTCCTCTAAGAGGTTTGGTTGAATGGAATGAAACAATCCTATATTACGCAATCGGTGATAGCTTTGATCAATCTTTCGCTGGTCAAATATCTCATAAGTCTTTATTGGTATTTCTCGTATCACAACATGGTTCTTTGTTTTCTTTAATCCGCTTACCTTGATATGACTCAGCCTGACCTTCACACCTTCCTGAATCAGTAGACTGATATCCATATTTCCAGTCAAAGGTGATAGGTTTGAGATTGTGGGTCTGATTTCTACTCTGGGATGTCCATGTTCGCTGTATAGTTGTTGAATTCTTTCAATGCCTTGCTCAAGAGCGGTGAGTGCATAGAATCGTCCTTTTCGTAGACCGAGCTGCCTCCGTAATTCATCTTGAGAAAAAAGTCTATTGCCGATAAATGTGAAATTACCATTCCGCAGACGTCTTCCTTCTCTGACTTTGACAGATAACTGAATGCTTTGTGATGTCGTGGGGGTTGCGGTGGGAGTTATCTGTGCAAAGACAAATCCGTTTTGACGATATGTGTTGATGATACGGTCAAATCCCGCTACGATTTCGTTACGTGAATATGCTTTTTTTGTTTGCCATCGAAATAGATTTCTCAATTTTCGTTGGTTGAAATGTTTGTTTCCTTCAAAGTTGAGTTGCGGAATGTAGTAGAGGGGTAGTGTGTTGAGGTTCTCTGTTATGTTGTTTGGTGCTGTTTTTTCTGAAGTGGTATTTTGACCTACGTTTTTATTTTGGGCAAAGGTTACTTCTGTTGTCGTTATCAGGCAGAACAGTATTATGTTGATAGACAATAAGAGGCGTGTTACATGCATGTGATGGAAACCTATGGGTTAAATGGTAGGAATATTTTACCATGTGCGTCGCGATAAATGCAAATGCGTCTTGTGAACATCAGAGAATTTTTTATTTGGTTTTAATCATAAGTTTACAGTATAATGTGATATGCTGTTGAAATATTGAAGATAAGCATTTCACACAATTAAAGATAATGCAATGTGGAGTACAATGATATTGCCCATTCTTACATCCCTTATCGCAACAGGTTTGGGAATCTTCATGGTCTGGATCTTTATTCGCAAAAGACAATCTGACGAAAGAACTAATCAAATCGCCCATATTTTGAATGAAATTAGCGATATTAGAAATAAGGTAGTTATCTTTTCGGAACGGTTAGAACTTGATACTGCCAAAAATGAAAAATTCAGGGAAGACATCAATAACATAAACGGAAAAATTCAAAGCATAAATGGGGAGATGCAAAACATAAATGGGCAGGTTACTGAAAATAGAAACATGATTTACAAAATGATCAGTGTTGTTGAAAATCTCCAAAGTATAGTAGGTGGCAGTCAAAACAAAATACGAGATGATACTCAGATCAAATCGTAATGTAAATCTTTGATGTCTGGCGGAATCAGAATAAGGTGGGAGACGATGTTGTCCCTGGCGAACTAACAATATTTTTAGCGTCTTCTGCCAAAAAATTGAAGTAATCTTCAATTTGCATGGTATACCTCCCTTCCTACTATACAGATGCATTCAATTGTCGGCTTTTGCGGATTTGGGTGCGGCATCGCGAAAATCGCGGATTTCACGGAATACACGGAAAAGATACCCACAATAAAACGCATTGGTAAGGAAAATGGTTATTCTTAGCAACAAATCATGATGTAGGTGCCTTTTCCGCGTCTTCTGTGTTTTCCGCGAATTTCGCGATGCCGCAAGAGTACATTTTGACAATTGAATGCCCCTGGTTGGCGGGGTTTCTAACCCCAGTGGTTTGAGCCAAAACTTGCAAATCGGGGTTAGCCCCCCCAACAATAGAGAAATGGGATTGGGTAACCGCTAAATTGACGCATAGGGTGTGGGTTATATTATACCTAAATAGTGGTATGGGTTTGTTGTGTTTTCTGCTTTGAGAACAATAGAAATCATGTCCAATCTATTGGGATTCTATTGTTGAAATGTCTTCTAACAAAGTATCTTTGTTGGCGGGGATTCTAACCCCGATATTAGAGTGCCACGGCATAAAATCGGGGTTGGAAACCCATTCAACAATAGCGAAATTCGACAATTGAATACCTCTGACTATAGTATTTTTAGCAGTTGCTTTTTTCTGACGGTTTCTGATACAATATCAGGTGTGTAGATCTGAAAACTCTGGCGTAACTTGATTCTGGGGAGAAAATTCATGGAACAAATGAAGACTGCAGATATTCATGACAAGGTCTTTGAGGAAACCTATACCGCCCACATCCAAAGAAACGGTGCGAACTGGCTTGGTCGGATACCAGACGTTCCAAAAGTCAAATGTGAAGCACCTACAGAAGCCATACTTCTGAAAACCCTTGAAAAAAAACTTCATGAGGCACTCATCGCCGAAGAAGAAGCGTGGGAGAAGCAATTTGAGGAAGACGTGAAAGCCGGACGGCTGGAACACCTTGCCGAGAAAGCTATTAAAAATTATAGAGAAGGCAAATACCGAAGCGTAGACGAACTACAGAAGTTATTGTAGTATGGAACATATTCTTGATGACGATTTTTGGGATGCCTACGCAGAACTTCCGCTGAATGTCCAAAGACGCATCCCTCAGAAATTTCAACTCCTTCGGCAAAATCCCAGACATCCTTCTCTCCGTTTTAAAAAGGTTGGAGCCCTTTGGGCAATCCGGGTGAGTAGAGGCTACAGGGCCTTGGCCCGTGAAGAAGAAGGGAATTTCATCTGGTTTTGGGTTGGAACACATGCCGAATACGAGAGACGGATTTGATAACATGCATAATCCAAGAATGTCAAACTAAGGTCTTGCTGCTTTCTGCTCGACTCCCCCAAATTTCTTTGCTCCAAGGAAAACACCGAATTCCAAAGGCATATTGAAGCGCGGAACACCCGAATTCTCGTCTAATTCCGTTCTAGAGATGTCATGAATACCATAACGACAATCCGCAATGGTGGTGTAAATCTTATCAATGTGGACCTGACTTGCATCTACTGTATTCTTATTGAAGTGGGACATAAACGATTTGGTCAATATATTCGCCTTCAAACGATGCACCAGCAATGAGAATCAACTGTTCAATAATTAATCCTATTGAGACATCAAGATTAATCGTGAAAATACCCGGCACATGGTGCCCTGCTGCAAGATGGTCAGCGAGGTGTTGCGGCATACTTTTCCGATTGTTAGTTATCAAGAATCACGACAAAACCCCTACCTTTAGGTAGTGGGATGTAGTCGTGCTAAGTGCTTGTGTCAAGAAAAAACTTGATTTTTGGTTTAAAACATGAGATACTCATTATACCAGTTCAGTGTAGGTGCTACTAACACCTACACACCTTTAGTAGAGGGAACTGACGTCTTCATAGGACTGGAATATCATCATGCTAAAAACACATAAGATTGCATTGAATCCAAATAACAATCAACGAAAATGGTTTGCACAACAGTGTGGCTATGCGAGATTTGCATATAATCATGCATTAGCAGATTTCAAGTCTGCATTGGCAAATGATGAGTTCTTATCCGCTGCGAAGTTAAACACTCGATTTAATATTGCTAAGAAAGCACATGCTTGGACTAAAGATATGGATCAGGTTGTAGCCAATAAAAGCATATTTGGTAACTTGTCTGCTGCGCTTGCGAATTGGGTTGGTAAGCGTGCGAGATTTCCGAAGTTCAAGAAGCGTGGCAAAAAGGACGCATTCACCACAAATAATCAATCTGTAGAAGTTGAAGGCAAGCGTATCAAACTTCCTAAGATTGGTTGGATTAGCATGTTTGAATCATTGCGTTTTGTGGGTAAGATTATGAAAGTGACGATCTCAAGGACAGCACATCGTTGGTTTGTATCTATCACCATAGAAACAGAGGACACCGAAGCAGTTGATAACTCAACGCACCCTGTGATTGGTATAGATGTAGGCATAAACACACTTGCCACATTGAGTGATGGCACGAAATATGATAATCCAAGACCCCTGAAACGATATGAAAAGAAGTTAGCAAGAGAACAACGTAGATTAAGTAGAAAAGTTTTCAAGTCTAACAACTGGTTCAAACAAAAACACAAGTTAGAACGTATCTACTATCGTATCGCTTGTATCCGAAACGATGCACATCATAAAGCAACTACAGAGATTGTCAACCTCGCATCTGCGATCGGTATTGAGACACTCAAGGTTACTAATATGCTGAAGAACAGAAACCTCGCAAAAGCATTGTCAGATACAGCATTAGGCAGTTTCCTGCTAAAACTCAAGACAAAAGCAGAAGTGCACGGTATACCTGTCAAAGAAGCAGATCAGTTCTTTGCAAGTAGTAAAACCTGTTCCGGTTGTGGACACAAAAAGAAAGACCTAACACTTTCAGAAAGAATGTATCACTGCAGTCAATGTGATATGTCTATAGATAGAGATGTCAACGCTGCAATAAACTTGAAACCAACTACGGTGGGACACACCGAAAGTCACGCCTGTGGAGTGCAAATAAGACCCAACGCTGTTCAGGAAAGGGCACGAGACACGGAAGCAGGAAAAGTCGTTTGGAAACAACTCAAACTGTTTCCAATATAAGAACTAAGAACCCCCATGCTTTAGCTTGGGGAGTATGTCAGTAAGCTGAAATCGTGCTGCTCACACCACTTTAAGATTTCGGGGTCTTTAGTGCTTCTTGCAGGAGCACCTTCGTTACCAATCTTCAAGACCGTTAATGATGGTTCATGGTAAAGTAATTGCGTCTGGTAGATTGGTGGAATATGTTCGTCTAATAGATACCGACGCATCTTTATTCCTGTTCATTTTTGGATGGGGATGGTTTTGTAATTGCTGAGATACTTTTTGGAATGTCCATCGGTGAGCTATCAGAAACATTCTTTTTTTCCGCAATAAGTTGACGTAGTCGAACAACACCGGGTGGCGGATTTTTCTCGTATTCCTCCCGAAAGATTTGGCTGTATTGGAGATTATTTGCTAAATAACTCCCTATTTTTATTGGATTTTGAAGATAATAAAGAATCGTTGCGTAAACCTCTTCCAATGTCAGCGTCTCATAGCGTGCAATAATCTCCTCCGGTGTTTGTGACAGATGAAGAGACTCGTACAGGACAGTGTCAATACCGATACGCGTGCCTTTTATCCGAATATCATCCTCTGATAAAAAATCAAAGTTTCTTTCAAAAGGATAGAGTTGTTCGTATACTTGGATTTGTCTGAGAATACGGTTTTCGACAGGGAAAAATAGTGTGCGCTTATTTTGAATTAGATATTCAAGTTGGCTCAGGACTTCGTGACTATCCCGTCCGGATGTAAGTCCAGCTAATAAACCTAACGTTACAAATTTTAGCTGGTTGTACGGAATCTGTTCTTCCCATATTTTAAAGAGAAAATCAGTAGCCATGTTTAATGCCTTTTGCTGACTCATTCTCTGTTCTCCGAAGGCTTGAACTAAGCTATTGTAGGGTTCAGCGAGGTTCCAATTTGCTTGTTTTAAAGCTTCCATTAACGTGTCTGTCCCAAACTCTGTGTGATAGTAGTGAAAACAAACAAGCTGAATTGCCATTTTACTGTACTCAGTTTTATCAAGTACATTTTGATTTAGGCAATGTTCCAAAACAACTTGTGTCCACACACCGTCAATTTGGAAATTTGTTCCAGCGTCACTATTGAAGCTTGTTTCTGCATAAGTTCTGAGCCGCCCATCGTCCGAAAGGAGTAGGTATCCTGGCTGACTTGCGATAAGAAGGGTATCCAAAAATAACGGTTGAAGCATGTCATCTAATTCCTTTTTGCGGAGTTGATTCATTTGTAGTGCAGTAGTGCATGGAATGACCTCACAGTTTTCCCTAATCCATTTGATAAGGTTTTTTAGAAGTTCTACGTTGCATTTTATATCTTTAGGATTGATCATGTGTCTTACATACTGGTTGCCTTGTTTCTCAATGCTCATCTCTTCTTTTTTTTGGACAATTTGTAGTAGTTCATCAATAGTTGATTGTGAAATGCAGAGTTTTCCAAATACCTTGACAACGGTATCGGCAGCTTCTAAACAGTGTAAGGTGGTGAGGGATATGAGATCCGCAACAAGTTTGGGCTTTGGATCGTTAAGTAAAGCAAGTGCTTGAGCCCTTTCTTCTGCACTGCCGATACAACACCTAATTCCCAAGTCAGGTTTGTTTATGAGGAGACTCCACACGTCTAACACATTGCGCCCCGTCCAACCCATGAAGACACCGATTGGGGGTTGGTGTTCTTTATATTTATTTTCAATCTGGAGCGAGGTTTCATGTCGTTTATTGGCAGCGTCAAATAACGTTTGAAATTTTGTGCCTTCAGAATCGTCTCCCAGGATTGTATCTTGGATAGACCTATTTTGCTCGCTTACTCCCATCGATTTCTACCCCTATCAAAAATTTCTTTCACAGTGCTTTTATCAATTTTTCTATTGCTATTTTTATTTTGTCATTATAGCATATTTCTGCTGCATAGTCAAGATAAAAAAGGTTTGCGTTAGAATGATTATAGTAAGCGATTTTAACAACTAACTTAACCACCATACCAACTCGGAAAAGCAATCCCCTTCCGCTTAAGCATCACCAACTCCGTATCAAGATCACATGTAGACTGTTTCCCGCCGTGGATACTCGGCTCAGCTCAGAGCATAATGGAAATCTCTAATGCCTGAATCAGGATTTCATGAGGGTTATGAGTGAATTAAATTGCAGGATTCCACGATACCTTTTCGCTATCAGGTATGATCTTTTTTTCCCAATGCAATAGTTTGGCAATAGGTCCTATATCGTCATCAGGTATATCCTGGAGGTACAGCAATTGGAAAAGAGCAATTCCTATATTTTCAAGGAACATGCTATGAGAGTCAAGAGCCTCATATTGGGGTAGTCTGCCACTAAAAGTTACTGTAAGTCCGCCCTGAATATATCCGTTTGTAACAAGTTCAAAACAATCGTGTAACAATTTTGATAGTTCTAAGGAAAATTCTGGCTCAAAAGAAGTAAGAAATTCTTGACCTTTTTCTCTTCTACCAACCATGCTCAAAATACAAAGTTGTTGATATGTAAGTTGTTCTGCAGATTTTATAATTTTATGGCTTAAATCTGCACTGATTTCTTGTTCAAAAACAGTGTTTACATAAACGTTTGAAATATACCGGATTTTCTTCTCTTCTGGTTCTCTTTGACATTTTAATATAACATTTTCAAGAATTTCTTCGTCTTTAGACCTGTCAGAAAAATCTTTATCAAAAAAACCATCTTCACGAGGTTTCTCACCTTTTTCTAAGCGTTGGCGAATCCCAGCTAGAGCAAAGGCAAAAGCGGCACCTGCTCTGATCTTCTCGCGTGGTCCAATCATTCGTTCCAAGATTTCATTGCCGATTTTCCTGAATCCAATCTGAATCAATTTACTACCGACACTAACTCCAATCGTTGTGACCGGATCTCCGCTCAGCAAACCTGCTGCCAAACCGCTAATAGCACTACCTGTTATCTCACTAGAGGTTTCAATAAGTTGAAGAACTCTATCATTTTTAGCAGAATTCTTTTCAAAGTTTTGAGTCATTCCATAATTCCTCCAGTATTGAGTCTACATCTTCATTAGGAATATGATCCAATTTTGCAAATTTGAACATGTTTTCGCTAAGGATATTAGAAAACCCTACCGAGTTGGCAAATCCGGGATATACAGGTGATTTATCACTATTAGTCCACAGACTTTCGGCAAAAGAACCTAAATACAATTCATGAATTTTTTCCATAAGTGGATTGCTGGGATTAATAAGTCCTCTATCTCGAACCTCAATACAATCTGTGAGGATGGATGATAAGTTTTGCGTAATATTTGGATTGCCTAAACTATCTAAATCAATTTGGTCTGCATTCATAAGTAATTTTAGAATACACAGTTGACGATAACTTAGTTCATCAAGATTTTTTAAAATACGACGATACGTATCTATATCAAAATCTGAATCAAAATGAACGTTTTCTGTTAAATTTGCTATATATTTTATTTTCGGTTCTTCTGTTGTATCCATCACTTTTTTTAAAGTAGATTCTACAACTTCGTCTATTTTGGACCGATCGGTAGGGGTTTTTTCAAAGAATCCATCATCCCGAAATTTTTCACCATTTTCTAATCTTTGAGATATATTTTCTGCTGCTTGTATTCCCCATTGAAATAATCTTACAGTTTGTCTTTTACTTATAAGTGGAGTGATAAATCTGTCTAAACCCCATCCACCAAACACACTAATAGCTCCAGTTGATATCCCAGTTGGGTCTCCAATAGAAGTGCCAACTGCTATCCCTGATCCTAATGCAATTAATTGAAAATAGGGAAATCCTTTCGCTTCTTTTTCGTCTTTAATTAGGTTCATTTCAATCCTCCTTTTTCATTGATTTACCTCTACAAAAAACCAATATCCAAATATCGAATCTCGTTTAATATTATTCCTTATCATACCAATTCGGAAAAGCAACCCCCTTCTTCTTAAACATCACCAATTCCCCATCAAGATCACATGTAGACTGCTTCCCACCGTGGATACTCGGTTCAGCCCTTTCGTGTTTCAGAATAATACGATCTGTTAGTATTGTCTACTTTCGGTCAAATATACATTTACGAAGTTCCTCGTAGACCTTAGTTTCCTTCGTGATACATTTTGAGAGACTCTTTTTAAACATATCTGTACTGATGTTTGTTTTAATACCACAAAACTTTTTTATCCGTTCAATTTTATCTTTCACGTTCTGATTACAGATATCCGTTACAAAGTTATCATAGTCTTCCTCACTGAACATTAAACCTTCAGACTGACAGTATTTTACCAATATTTCTTTGTCAAAGAGATAATTTTCTAATTCCCAACGTCTGAGAATACGATGGTGAAATGGAGTATTAGCTAAGTGATTCTGGCGTTCGGATTCATTAATTGATTTCCCTGATCCTATATCACGATCTTTGAGAACCCATATCTCTATTCCTTTGAGCACTTTCCCAAGAATATCTATTGCAATGTCACTGCGTTGGTCCGGTTCAGTATTTCCTCCGCTTGATACAAACACCGTATCAGAAAAATCAGCAGAAAAGATATTTTCATAGATTTGTGCGTCGAACCCTTTTTCGATTCTGTTTGGTCCTGGTTTTGCCCTACCCTCACAGTAGATAATACGATTTGGAGCAACTAAATCTGTCAAGTCGTCAAGTGCTGTCTTAAAAATTCTCATGTAGTTTTTACGAATTGGTTCTATCGGTCGTATTGTTTGAGTTCCTGTAAAGTAGTCCTTCTCTGAGAAGTCTAAAATTTGAGAATCTTCTTTTAATTCGTTCTGTAGTGCCCGAATAAATCCTATACTGTGGGTCGCAACCCACAGTTGGCAATGATCAGATATTAATTTGTTAATCTCAACGAGGAGTTTGCGCTGAATAGTAGTGCTTAAATGCAACTCTGGTTCATCAATACAACATAGCGTATTTGTAAACTCATCTGATTTGATTACAAGATCAATAATCATGTCAACAACTTCTTTTTCTCCTGCTGATAGGTTGGCAAAAGGAAAATCAATGGTGTTACCCTTTTTAAAATATATCTGTCCCTTTTCGTTCAAAGGTTCTCCTAAACTCGATATTTGGACATCAAGAATATTCATCAAGATACTGTTTACCTTCTCAATAAAATCACCGTGGATTTGGTCACCTGTTTTTTTTCCTCTATTGTATTCTGAGTATAAAACAGAATGTAATCTTTCGTAATTATTCAAAAGACGTTGATCTACTGCAATTGAACTAATAGGATTATTTTTATTGCTACGTGTCTCCTTGATAGATTTGATTCCTGTCCCCTCAATTTTTGGAGTATAACGGTATGACGTTCTGAAGTAAAACCCCTGTGCATGCTGATTTTCTTCAGCGAAATTTACTTCTACACTTTGCCTTTTGTATTGCTCATTTTCAGGATCTGCATCATAAAATTGGGATTTTGAATAGAAATCTGCAGCCTCAGCTCCTCGCGAACTTCCAATCTGTATTTTTTGTTTAAAGCCATCATATACCGAGCTCTTTCCACAGCCATTGGGACCGACCATAGCAACTATTTTTTTCGGATTTGGACCAAGTTCAATAGTTAGATCATCAAATCGTTTGAAGCCAGTTAATCTTACTGTTTGTACTCTCATTATTTATCTCCTTGCGAAATTAATTGAATTTCTCTGTTATTAACATTAACCTAATTCTTATACAATCAAAGAAGGCGGAACACCAATTTTTGTAAACTGGATTAGATACACTACAACAATTACTTTCCATTATTAAAGTATTGACTAAACTATACATTTATAATTATATCATTAGACTAATAAAATGTCAAGGGAAAATTCAGAAATTCCGAAAATATTTTATATTTTTTTAACCTTTACTTAGAAATTGTTTTGTAGTATACTATATCGGTGTATGTTATGAACCCGATAATAAAAGGAGAAAAGCTGTGGAACTAGGTGAACGTCTTCGTTCCATTCGTAAAGAAAAGAACTTAACTTTAAAAGATCTGAGCGAACTTGCAGAATTGTCGGTTCCATATCTTTCAGATATGGAACGCGGAGAAGTAAATCCATCCATAGAATCTTTAAAAAAGGTTGCGAATGCTTTCAAAATGACAGTCAGAGATCTTTTTACTGGTGTAGAGAAATTAGGAGAATCAAGACCAGAGCCTTATCCTAAAGGATTTAAAGAGTTTTTAGATGATCCTGAGTTTTCTGAAGAAATTGATGATGAATGGAAAGGATTTCTAATTGAGATGAATTTTCGAGGTGAACAACCTACCACAAAAAGAGAATGGATCGAGTTGCATCTCAATCTTCGACGCACATTTTCACAGGAGAACAAATGAATAGTCTTAATGAACATGTAATCAAAATGGTTCAAAATACTGTTAGCGAATATAGTTCAACGGAGAACGCGAATTTTGAGGAAATATGTTCCGGTTTAGGCATAGATGTGAAGGAAGCATCTCTATCACTAGAAATTGATGGAATGCATAAAGGAAGTACCATATTTATCAACACACGGGTCCAAAATGAAGAACGAAAAAGGTTTACCCAATTCCATGAGATCACACATTACTTGCTTGAGAAGGATGGATATTTAATTTCTGAACTTCACGATCTCACCTTCAGTCAAGAGGGGGAGTACGATAAGCAATTAGAAAAATTATGTAATTTTGGGGCTGCTGAATTTTTGATGCCAAGTAAAGAATTTATAAACCTTTATGTAGAAACGGGTTTTAATGTTGAGTTGATTCTTAGTGCTGCCGAATATTTTAAATCTTCAACAATTGCTGCGACAATCCAACTTGCTCAAGTTGCGCCAAATCAATGTATTACGGCTATTTGCGAATTTATGCAGGATAAAAGAACACCTTTGCAATCACAGATTTTAAATCAAAATGAAAAATCCCCCAAGCGACAATTGCGTGTATCCTATGCTGCTTCGTCACCAAATGTAAGATATATGTTGGCAAAAAATACTGTCATTCCTTATGACCATCTGATTTATGATGCTATTGGACAAGACAATCCTGTTGAAGGGGATAGTAATGTTCCTTTTCGAAGTGGTAAAAAGATGCCATGTCGTTGTGAAGCATTAGCAGAGAGGAATCGGGTGTATGTAATATTTCATTTGAGTCCTCCGACATCTACAAATGAAATGCAAATCAATTTATTTGACTCGTCGTAACCTACAAGTCTTTACTTATCATACCAACTCGGAATAGCAATCCCCTTTCGCTTAAGCCCCGCCAACTCCGCATCAAGATCACATGTAGACTGCTTCCCACCGTGGATACTCGGTTCAGCGCAGAGCATCTCACGCAGAGTCTGCATTGACTCAAGCACGTTATCACTTGTGATGCCCAACACCTCAGTCAGCAGACAACAATCTAATTCCTCGCGCACAGGGTCATGCGCGCACTCGTTGACAGGCAGCATCCGTTTGGACTTCAAACGTTCAAAAATTGACTCTGCGTTTGCTAAAGCCGCATCGGTGAGTTCGCGAACATCCAACGTGGGCAAATTTCTCAATGTTGTAAGCCTTATTTTACCACGTCCAGAAACCTGTTTCCCACTATGCAACCAATGACAAAACAGTCCCAATGTTGAGTTACACCAGAGTGTCCACGGAATCTCATATCTCGGATTTGCAAAAGCTACATTCGTTATCAAGGCTGGACCGATAGCAGGTTTTTCAGTGAAAAGGACTACCACTGAATTAGAAGTAAATCTTAGCATCATGTTGTAATGCGTCCTGCTGTTTCGATTTACTCGATTTTGCACTTTAGTTTCTGCATTCGGAACGGGAATTGCGTGTGAATCCGGGAGTACAAGCATTGATCTTTGAACTTCGCTCTTTGCATTCCACAAGCAAGCGTACCCATATTCGTTGGGTTGAAATCCTTCAACTTTACGAAACACACCTCTAACCTCAGCCAATCCCAAAGTCGCAATATCTCCAACTTGGCAAATTGGAATCTCAATAGCCTTTTCTTGTAGTTCCTGTAGCGGTAGTTCTAATTTGCCTTCTTTTAGTCGTCTTGCAGATTGAAGTAATGCCATTGATTTCACACGCACAGCAACCCACCCTTCACCACGAGGTAGTGGACAATCAAGCATATATCCGAGAGTTTCCTCTCCGACCTTTATTGCATCGCCGCCACTTGGTGTATCTTCTAATCGGTACATTCCGTTAATTCGGATGATTCTGTTTGTAATCTCAAACGCCTCAAGTAAACTTTTTGGACGTTGATTTAGACAGACAAACTTTCCACGTCCCGTATTATCACCTTTTCCTTTTGTTGCTACGATGATGCACTCTGCCATATCCGTATCAGCAGAGAAAGCACAGTCAAACCCTTTAGCCTCAGCAATAGTTATCACAACCACATCATGATATGCAGTTGACCACATATCACGTAGTTTCTGAGTAGTTGGTGAAGCAAGCACTGTTGCTGGAAGGATAAACCCCATTGTACCTTTGGACTTAAGCATTCTATGTGCCAATTCTATAAAGTAGGCACTTAGGCCCGCTTGTCCATCTGCGACAAGTGTGTCCTTTTTCTTGAGAACAGTTTGCATTATTTTTGTATATTCTTGAGGTCGGTCACTGCCTTGGAACGGGGATTTAGCACCATCTATGCCTGCGGGGTCTGCCCCCGGTTTCGTAAAAGGTGGATTCTGAATAACGACATCAAACTTTTTGTAAGGAAATTCCTTTTGAAGATCAACAACCCTATTTTCTTCACCACCAACTTGTTCACTTTCCGTTTCAAATAGCTTCATATCATCAAGCAATTCAAGTGAACCTACTGCGTAATCACCATTGTCTAATTTACCGTAAGGAGCAGTAAGGATACGCGTACCACCAAGTTTCATATCAGCATATCTACTTGCAAGTGCAGCAGCAGTAAGGTGTGTAGCATTCGGCATAATATCTACACCGCCAATGTTTTCCTCTAACATTTTCTGATGGATATCCCTACCATTTCTACCCGCTTGTTCATACAGAGACAAAACGCGTTGATAGACACCGTTAAGCAGCGCACCTGTGCCGCAAGCGAAATCTGCAACTTTCGGAAGTTTCCCTTTCGGCAGTTCGGGCATCACAAGCGTAGACAGCAGCACCGCACTTTCCGGGAGCGTATAGTTCGCCTTTACGTATTTCCTATCGGTAATTAACTTTTGAAACACGATACCCGCGAGTTCATGAATCTGCGCGATACCGGTATCAACAAGGTCTTTGGCAGCCTCACACAGAAGCCTTAAGGTATGTTTGACAAGTCTGTCATCGGTAGCGAGTGCCTCAACGAGATTCCGAGCATCTTCAAAAATGGGACGGTAGTTAACCTTGAGGATTGTGTTCCAGTCATCAATAACATCGGCATAATCAATTGTCGGTAGGAGTTGGCGGAGTGAGCGGACAGATTCCATCTCTGCTTTACCAGCAAGGGAACTTTGGAAGACAAAAGCATCAGTGATAATTAGTGCTGCCATACGGAGCGTTTGGATGTTCGGTTTTTCTTCCGAGTTATCTTCCTCTTTAGAGAAAACCTCTTGGTGCAGAATTGTCTCAACCTTCTTGGCAATAACAGGATGGTCTACGATAGCATCTTCAAGTAGGTATGCTGCCTTGTTGACGCTTTTCTCCATCTCTTCAGCTGCCGCTTCAAGGTGAGAGTTCGGCATTGCACCGACGCGGAGCGCGTTTGCGATGTCGCCTACGGTGCCTTTTGCCCATCCGTTTTCTGGAAAATGTCCTACGGTATCACCGACTGTATTGACAAGTTTGTATTGTAGGTCATCTGCAGTGCGTAGTTGTGGATTGATATCCTTTCCCGGTATCATCTTAAAACGGTCAGGATAAAGGATTGCCATGACGTTGTTGAGCGTTTTTCCAACGACGTGGTATTCTGTTTCAAGCTCAAGTACAAGTCTCGTTTCCGCTTGTTCTATAAGATTTTTTGCGTTAGTGGTAGTAGCAAACTTTGCTTCAATACCGACAGGTTCTCTACCGTGTTCAATTACGATTGCATCAAGTTCGTTATTGCCTTTGAGGAAAGCATTGACTTCGGTTTCGAGTTCCCATCCGTGACGCATGTGACGTAAGATATTCACTAGTTCATTTGTGATTGTTGTTTCGCGTCTTTTTGGCATAGCGTTTATAATTTCATTTGCGGTTTTTTTCATGTGACAGTTCAGAGCAATTATTTTGTAAATATTATTTTAACATATATAATTTTCTTTGTCAAGAAAAACTATATTTCGTTATATCATTGTATTCTTATTTAAACTTGTCCGCTCTTGAATTCTTGAACCGCAGTAAAATTCACTTTTGGTGTTCTCAACGACATGTTGTCTGGACTAAGAAATTCAGGTTTTGTCTTTTGTCCTTTATGAGTTGACGTAGTCAAAGAACAGCGGGTGACGGATTTTTCGCCTGTTCTTCTCGTGCCTTTCGGCAGTATCCCAAATAATCCTCCAAATATGCACCAACTTTTTCTTTATTTTGCAGATAATATAGGATTGTGGCATAAACCTGTTCTAGGGAAACCGTATAGTTGCGATCATCAATCTATTCTGGAGTTTTTCCATTGTAAATATAATCGTTCAGGACAGTTTCAATACCTATACGTGTTCCCTTGATACGAATATCGTCTTCTGCTAAAAAGTTGAAGTATACTTCAATTTGCATGGGGCAACTCCGTAGTTTTAATAAAGTCAATAATATTTGTTATTATAATTATATCTTTAACCCGTTAGAATATCAAAGTATTTATCTCCTCAGGATGTGTAACGTTTCTTGCCAGTGTGTTGCCTGAATTGCGTGGTATGTCAGAACCACTAAATCAGCGGATTGAATGTCTTATGGCATTTCGCGTAAGACATTTACTGGGTTTTCAACACCGATTATATGAACATTCCCTCTTAAATCGGGGTTAAAAACCCCTCCCACAAGAGAAACACCAACACTTTTTTCTAAAAATTAACACCTATGGTGTGTTGTGATTCTTGTCCCAACCGTGGAATATTTTAGTTGTTTTTTCGTGTTTTTTTGCATTTTTTTCATAATCGTTATAGATCCTGCCGTGGTATAGATTAATGTCAGTTTTCATTTTTTGAGAAATATTGAAAAAAACAACTATGATGAAATTTGAAAATAAGTTTACATTCTACAATTGACCATATTGGTTGTCATGTAAGAATCGTATTCTTTTCTTTGGTAGGAGCGACCTCCCGGTCGCGACTGTTTTGATACATGGTCCCTATACGGTCGCGACCAGGAGGTCGCTCCTACCAACGCGAATGTGTAATTAATTCCATGATCTACCATAAATATATTATTGGTATATATCATAAGTGGTTTTGGATGTGATTTGTAGTTTTTTGGTGATTGTTTAATGGGATCTCCAACAGATATCCAATAGGTTTGTGAGAATAGGTTATCGCCTTTTAGCTGTCGTTTATCAATCAGATGACTGATTGCGATAATATCAGAATCGCAGAAGATGCTGAAGGTGTGTTTGGGTATCTAAATTTCTTTCATAGTTTAAGAATTCTTGCGATGCAATTGAATGTAGTTCATTAAGATGCTCTTCAGCGACTCAGACAAAACACAGAAAAGATCTTCCAGACAACACACATCTTCCAGACAACACACCTTAACACCCAAATATTTTCGAAAAATATTATACGTAGAAAACTATTGACAAAATATGCAAATTTTGATATGTTGATATAACATTTAATAAAGGAGGAATTACCATGAAAAAGTTAATGTTAGCCTTATTCATCATCTTGATAAGTAGCACTTTTGCCGCTGCAGACCTATTAGATGGCTTGGTGTTTTCTATGTCATTTGATGAAGGAACTGGTACAGAAGCAATGGATGGGTCTGCAAACGGTTTTACAGGAACAGTCAATGGAAATGCGCAGTGGGTTGAAGGCAAATTTGGTATGGCTCTTGAATTCAATGCATCCGCTGATCATGTAGCCATTGCGGACAATGATGCGTTTCATATAGAAGATGAGATCACGCAAGCTGCGTGGGTCAAACTCAATCGTTTGCCGGGTGCACATGCGGTCATCTTTGGTACGCGCGCAGGTGGTGGTGCAAGGCACATCGGTTTCGGTTATGGCATGAACCCCCCTCAAATGGCATCAAGGTTTGGACCAACGGTGCTAACGGTGGGTTCAAAGATATCAACGATACTGTTACCCAACTTGAAGTCGATAAATGGTACTATGTATCATATACCCACACCACGGAAAACAGCGGCAAAGTGAAAATTTATGTTGATGGTGTAGTGTCATCTGAACATGATTCCGGCAATCCCGTTGCTCCCGCAGGGGTTACGAGTCAAATTCAGATTGGAACTTGGTCAAGTGAAGCGTTGCCTGGTTTTGTAGATGAGGTGCGTCTTTGGAATCGTGCTCTTTCTGATGCTGAAATGGCAGAGAGCATGAATGCTGTGGGTGATAATCTCTTAGATGTCAGTCCAAATGACAAACTCGCTACATCTTGGGGGTTAATTAAGAAGACACGTTAATAGTCTATGAAAAATGAATAGGCGGCATTATTGCCGCCTTTTTCTTTGTGATGGTAAAATGGTAAAATACGAACTTATACCATTTTCATGTGATAATGTCTCATTAGCAGCGGAAATCTGGTAGGAGCGACCTCACGGTCGCGACCGGGAGGTCGCTCCTACCGAAGAGAGTAACCCCCTGCCAGTAAACAGTTGAATTCCTTAATGAGACAAGATTTATTTGAATTGGTATTATATTGAAACGTCTTGAAAAAACTGCAAAACAATATACCAATATTGCGCCTGAAAACGGGCAATTTCTATCCATTCTCGTCCGTTCAATTCAAGCACAACATGTTCTTGAAGTCGGCACTAGCAACGGATATTCTTCGATTTGGATTGCTTCGGCATTGAAACAGACAGGTGGACATCTGATTACATTAGAGTATGATCGTAAACGTGCAGCAGAAGCACAAGCACATCTCAATGAAACAAGTTTTTCTGACATTGTAGAGATACGAGTTGGAAATGCAATTGGCGAAATCCCAAAGTGTGAAACTACTTTTGATCTGGTGTTTCTTGATGCAGAGAAGAGCGAATATTTGCGTGATCTTGAGTTGGTGTTACCGAAGATCCGCTCAGGGGGTTTGGTTGTAGCAGATGACACCGTGACGATGCGTGATGAAATGCTGGATTATGTGGACTTTGTTTTCAACACGCCACTGCTAAATTCTGTTGACATTCCGTTGGATGATGGTATAATTCTAAGTTATAAAACTGATTAGAAAATTTGCTAATTTCACATAAATGCAATTAGAGGACATTTATTATTTCACTTCAATCCAAAATCTCAAATAAGTCCACCCGTTTCACCGAATCTGTTATACGCGGTATGACGCAAATGTGTTTGCGTTACAATGCGATAAACCTGTCACAAGGAACACCAGCATACCAACCCCCAGATGAGGTAAAAGCAGCAGCGATCAAAGCGATTCAAGAGGGATACAATCAGTATAGCATAACGTGGGGTGCACCCGAGTTTCGTGAAGCAATCGCTGACAAAATGAACACTTTTAACGGAATTTCTACTGATGCTGTCAAGAACGTCACGGTGACTTGTGGTTCAACGGAAGGCATGTTATCCGCACTGCTTGCGATAATCAATCCAGGGGACGAGGTTATCATCTTTGAACCCTTTTATGAAAACTACGGACCGGATACAATTATCTCAGGAGCAAAACCTGTATACGTAGCACTTCAAGAGACACCAACTGATGATGGTAACATGAGGTTTACTTATGACCGGAATGAGTTAAAGGATGCGTTTTCTTCTAATACGAAAGCGATTATCTTGAACACACCCAATAATCCACTTGGGAAGGTTTTTACGCAAGACGAACTTCATGAGATTTCCGAGCTTTGCATTGCGTATGACTGCATCGCTGTTACAGATGAGATATATGAACACATGATTTATGACGGTATACCGCATATTAGTATTGGGTCTCTGGAGCAAATGCGTGATAGAACAATTACGGTGTCAGGACTGAGCAAGACTTATTCCATGACTGGATGGCGTTTAGGATATGTCGTTGCACCAAAGGTTTTGACAGATGCCATCCGCAAAATGCATGATTTCCTAACGGTAGGAGCACCGCATCCGCTGCAACGAGCAGGGGTTGCTGCCCTCAACCTTCCACAACAATACTATACAGACTTGATTGAAAAATATGACACTAATCGGCAAAAACTTGTCCAGATACTTACAAATGCGGGATTCCGATGCCATCCACCTGAAGGTGCATACTATATTATGACCGACATCTCAGATTTCGGGTTTGAAGATGACACTGCATTTGGTCACTGGTTAGTCAAGGAAATTGGTGTCGGTGGGGTACCCGGGTCCAGTTTCTACAGTCGTTCGGAACTTGGTCGAACTAAGTTCCGTTTTATGTTCAGCATGGCTGATGATGTCTTAGATGAAGCCGGTGAACGGTTGATGAAAATAAGATCGAAAATATAAGCAAAAGTAAAAAAACTTAATCAAAACTATTGATGAGGAATCTATGGACACTATCCTTGAAAATGAAACCCGTGAAATCTATAAAGCAGAAATCATGACACTAATTCAGCAGGATGAAAAGTATATCACCCTTGGTCCTGAAGAACTTGATGCAATTGTCAACGCATTTGATTTTACTTTGGCAAACGGACGCGAGAAGGTAAGAGCGCAAATGCTATACGATCTCATTCAAGAGAAAAGCGATGAATAGTTATGCGATTAGAACGGATTCGCCTAAAGACATTCGGTTGTTTCAAACAGCAAGATTTTGAGCTGACTGACGGCATCAATCTCATTTTTGGCCCCAATTTCAGCGGAAAAAGTACACTTGTCAACGCTATTTTTTTCACATTAACAGGAAAACCGATAGTGCCGCGGGTGGATGCTGCATCAATTAAAAGCACAAGGTCAAATAGTGGTACAGCTGGACTCCAGTTCATCGTAGATGATGAACGATACATGCTGTTTCGTGGGACACGTAAACAGTTCCAACTCCGTCAAGAAAAAGAGGGACAGTGGCACATCGTTTTTGATGATACCCGTATCACAGTCGTTGAGAAAACTTTGAAAGAACGATTCGGACTATCACATGATCGCTTAGCATTGACAACGTTTCTTCGCGAAGGAGAGATATTTGAGTTCCTTGCACGTCAACCGGCAACACGTCGCGATATCCTCTATGCACTACTCGGTATTGATAGATTGATTGATGTTAGGGAACGATTCATAGATGCGCGCCGACTCGCAAAACGTGAAAGGAATCGGATTCAGTCACATCAAAATAGCCTACGTTTCGGTGCACAGAATACAAACAA
Organism: Candidatus Poribacteria bacterium; assembly: GCA_963663765.2. Lineage (GTDB taxonomy): Bacteria > Poribacteria > WGA-4E > WGA-4E > WGA-3G > MSPOR6. The sequence continues at coordinate 733,985 of CAXXUA010000013.1, forward strand.
TACAGATATTGAAAAAATAGAGGCAAAGATAAAGGAATTAGAGACGATTTATAGTGCTGAAACTGGTGACGCAGAATTGATTTCTGAATGGATGCGAAACTACAAACAAGCACAGACACAGTTGGAAACACTTACCAAAGAACAGAAAGAAACGTTGAGCGGATTTAACGACATTACACATCTACGTGAAATGTTCTCTACCATTGAAAAGGCAGTTCAGGAAGCTACAGGATTGGAAGCAGAACGGGATGAACTTGTCAGTAAAGTTGGAAGTCTCAATACGCAAGTTAGCGCATTAACGAATGTCAGCAAAGCACTTGAGACGTTAATTGAGAGTGAAGATAGACACTGCCCCACATGTCATCAGGAAGTTGAACGTGAAGTTGTTGAGAAGATCATTGAAGATAAGGATGCCGAAAAAGAAGAACTCACAACTGAATTAAAGAACCAGAAAAAAGCACTCAAGGAAATTACCGATAGTCTAAAAAGTAGAAAAGAATTGGAGCAACGACTACAGATTTTGCAGTCAAATCTGGCTCGATTTGAACAACTTGATGGAGAAATCAAAAAAACCAACGAAGAGATAATATCACTGACTCAACGCTTAAGTGAGAAAGGCGTACTGGTTGATCCAGAAACGGCAGACGCTACTTCACAATCTGTGGAATCTGTTACTGCGAATTTGGATAAGAGTCAAGTGAAAGCACAAATTGAAAGTGAACGAAAAAAACTTGACAGCCTTAAGCAAAAAGAGGCAGTAAAGTTGGATAGACTCAATCAACTTCAGAAGGTTAATACGGAAGCGGAACAGGTGGAAAAAACAACACTCTGTTTAGAACTCGCTTGTGCAGGTGTTGAAAAGACTATTGATGCGCTGCAACGACAAATCCTTAAACCCGCAGAAAATGAACTCCAACGATGGCTTGAAAAAATGAACCTTTTTGCACATACAAGTATTGATTTACAAAGACAACATCTACTTCCATCCCTTAAGATTGACGGAGAAGATCGGAGTTTGCTATTGCTTAGTGGTAGCGAAAAAATGTTCCTCTATTTGTGTTTTAAGGTTACACTTGCGAAGTTATTAGGCAACACGGGTTTCTTTGTTTTTGATGATCCTACACTGCATTTAGATGATGAACGGAAGGCAATAATGGTGGATTTTATTAAGCAGTTGTCAACGGAACATCAGGTTATTGTGACGACTTATGATGAGGATGTCCGTGCTGGATTGAAAGGTGCGAACTTGATTGAAATGAAGCGGGATGTGCAGGAATAGCACTTTGATGTGCTTGTTACTCTTGTAGTTCTATTTTATGTGCGCAATACACTAAACTTACAATACAAAAATCTATTTGTGAACAATATTATAACAGAACAGATGCTACATATCAAATCCTCTTTTCGCAACCTATGGTTGCAAACCGAGTTTTTGATATGATTCAGCAGTAGGGAAAATCTTACCTGGATTACAGAGACCTGTTGGATTGAAAATGTCCTTGACACTTGCCATCACCTGCAAATCTACGGGACTAAAGATAAGTGGCATGTAATCCATCTTTTCTATACCGATTCCGTGTTCACCCGTGATGGTACCCCCGACTTCAGCACACACCGTCAGAATTTCTTTGTTGACATGTTCCACACGTTCACTCTGGTCAGCATCGCGTTCGTCAAAAAGGACAATCGGATGGATGTTTCCATCACCAGCATGGAACACATTTGCTATCGCAATCTGATAATGTTCTGAGATTTCTGCAATACGTCTCAGCACTTTTGGTAAGGTCGTGCGCGGCACAACGCCATCCTGCGTGATATAATTCGGTGCAAGCCTTCCAAATGAACCAAAAGCACTTTTGCGAGCTTTCCAAAGTTCTTGACGTTCAGCATCATCTTTAGCGTAATTGACTTCCCGAGCGTTGTGTTGCTTGAATATCTCCAAAATCTTGTCAGTCTGATTTTGCATACCTGCTTCAATGCCATCAAGTTCCACGATAAGAATCGCTTCCGCATCCAGCGGAAAACCGAACTGAAAAGCATCTTCCAATGCCTTAATAACAAGCGTATCCATCATTTCAAGTGCAGCAGGAATGATCCCCTCACTAATAATGGTTGAGACTGCATTAGACGCATCGTTCATTTTATCAAAAACAGCAAGTGCGGTTTGATATGCCTGTGGATTCCGGGTGAGACGCACCGTTGCTTTGGTCACAATTCCAAATGTGCCTTCAGAACCGATCATCACACCGCGTAAGTCATAGCCAGGAACTTCTTCGACCTCACCGCCAAACTCCAGAATCTCTCCATCCGGCATAACGACCTCCATACCAAGCACATGGTCAGAGGTCACACCGTATTTTAGTGTGTGAGGACCGCCAGAGTTCTCAGCAATATTTCCACCGATAGTACACGCTTTTTGACTTGATGGGTCTGGTGCGTAGTGATAGCCTTGACTTTGAACTGCTTGGGACAAAAGTAGATTGATAACACCAGGTTCTACTACAGCGCGTTCGTTCTTAAGATCTATTTCAAGAATGCGGTCCATACGATTGAGCGCAATGATGATCCCGCCTTGCACAGAGAGCATACCACCACTCAAACCTGTTCCGCCTCCACGTGCAATAAATGGTGCATTATATCTGTTCGCAATCTTGACTATATCCGATACCTGCTTTGATGTATCTGCAAAGACAACTACATCAGGCATTGCCTTAAATGAGGGTGCTGCATCACATTCATAAACGGATAAGGCAGTCTCATCTGTTAGCACATTCTTTAATCCGAGCAGTTCGGATAGTTCTGCAATGAGAAGTTCTTTTTTATCCATGGTGTCACCATTTCCTTTATTGAAACTGTCATTTTAGATTACCATGTTTTCTTACGTATGTCCAATAAGAATTGAAATGTAACATATTTTTTTGGTATATCAGAAAAAATATGCTATAATTAAAAACGGTTGTCTTTGTAGATACAAACAAATTATTAAATATCCATTTAATACGCACCAGTAAGTGTATAAAGGAAGGAGAAAAGATGCGAAAATTAATTTTCATTTTTGGGATTATCTGTTGTGTCGGATGGTTACTGCCACAATTTACCGTTGCTAAAATTGACCCAGAAACAGCAGTCGGTGTTTGGTTATTTGATGACGGTGCCGGGAATAGTGCCGAAGATTCGTCTGGAAAAGGCCATGAAGGAACAATTAATGGAGCAAGTTGGACAGATGGTAAATTCGGGGAAGCACTTGAATTCGATGGTGGTGATTGGGTTTCAATTGAATCAACATCAGACTTACAAATTGGAGAGGCATACACGTTGATGGCATGGTTCTACGCCACCGATATAGGTAATTTTAGAGCAATTATTTCTAAACATTTGGAATATCTTATGCGAATTAATGGTCCTGGCGAATCAAACGTCATTGCAACTTTTGTTCGTATAAATGACTCGTGGGAACCGAGAGCTACTGCGGGTGTGCCTGATACAGAAACATGGATACATTACGCGGTAACTTTTGATAGTAATGAAAATACGAATAACTTACTCATATATGTAGACGGTGAACAAGCTGGAATGAGCTCACGTACAGGTGCGTCTGCTCCAACACAAAATCCAGTTGCAATCGGAAGATGGGACACTGGTTCATACTTCGTTGGCATCATTGATGAAGTCGCAATCTTCAATACCGCACTCAGCGGAGAGGATATAAACACAATCAAAGATCACGGTTTAGATGCTGCGCTTGGTGGTGTATCTCCAGTGGAACCTGCTAATAAGTTGGCTACAACCTGGGGTAATCTAAAATCTGATCAATAGTCTGTGGTTTTACTCTGCAAAATGGGCGGAAATCAACACTTTCGCCCATTAACTTTTTTATTTTTCAGTTACCAATAATTCTATACCTTCCGACACTTTTCCATACACATTCTTATACCCAATTAACGTGATCTGATTTGCAAATTTGCGGTTAGGAAACCGCTAAACTTGCAAATCTTGATATAGACAAGTAACCAAAATTTTACACATCCTTCTGAAGTTGGGATTGATACATCTACTAAGAGAGTACATTTCAACATTAGAATCACAATAGATTATACATGATATTTATTGTTCTCAAAACAAAATTACACAACAAAAAAACGATAAAAAATCCATTTAGTTGTTTTTTTCAAAATTTCGCAAATTCAAGAAACGGACATAAACCCATGCTACGACAGCTTCGATAGCACTAATGAAAAAATGGCAAAAAACCCAAAAAAAACAACTAAAATATTCCCTATCAACAGAAGATGGGAAAATCGGAGTTGAAAATTCCTACTACAAGAGTACATTTTGACAATTGAAATCCTCTGATTAATTATTCAGGGTTATTTAGTTCTAGGTATTTTTGATGATATTTTGCTATGCCGTTAATTTTATGTGTTGCCATCTTGTCCGTGTCTCTAGTCCCGTAGGGACGATATGTTTATAGAAAAATGTTATCAAACTCTCTTGAGTTCCGTAGGAACGGCATAGAAGAATAAACATATCGTCCCTACGGGACTAAAGAGCTGGGGAGGGTATTCGTTATCTATAAACATATCGTCCCTACGGGACTAAAGAGCGATATTCAGTTTTCAATAAATTAAAATTGATGCGTAAAATTCGGTTAGGAAACCGAACCTGGGTATTAACTTCCAGTAAATCTCAAGAACAGAAAACTCTTAAAACTGAATAACCCTGTTAATTATTTGTATCTTAAGCAACTATCTGCTATACTATTTATAGTTGTTATTATGACAATAAGACATCTTCGTTTATGTTTGCCCCTGATGTCAGACGCAAATTCTATCTTGAATAACTGAAATAAGAAAGGACACAGATTATGTCAGGACACTCTAAATGGTCTACAATTAAACACAAAAAAGCAGCTAATGATTCTAAACGTGGCAAACTCTTTTCAAAGTTAGTAAAGGAAATCTCTGCTGCTGCCCGACTCGGTGGAGGAGATGTAGACATGAATCCACGTCTACGCACAGCAATTGCTACCGCGAAATCAAGCAACGTGCCAAGTGATAACATTGAAAAGGCAATTCTTCGGGGGACAGGTGAACTTGAAGGCGTATCTTTAGAGGAAGTTGTGTATGAAGGATATGGTCCAGGTGGTGTTGCGTTGATGATAGAGGTAATCACAGATAACAAAAATCGCGCTGTTGCGGAAATACGCCACGTACTCGGTAAGTTTGATGGTAGAATCGGAGAACGCGGTTGTGTCGCTTGGGGATTCGATAAGTGTGGACTTATCGTTGTGGATGCAGATAGTATTGATGAAGAAGAATTGTTCCTCATCGCTGCGGATGCAGGTGCAGATGATTTGACTCCACTGGATACTGCTATTGAAATCATCACGCCTTTTGAGCAATTTGATAAAGTCGTTACCGCAATACAATCCACTGAAGCAAATATCCAGTTAGCGGAAATCAGCATGATACCACAAAATACTGTCAAACTTGAAGGGAAAGAGGCAGAAAAAATGTTACGACTCATGGAAAATCTTGACGAACTGGATGATGTACAAAAGGTATATGCAAACTTTGACATTCCTGACGACATATTGGAAGCTGCAGCGTAGATTTTAGGTTGTTTTATGATAATTCTTGGCATTGACCCAGGCATCGCAAACACTGGTTATGGAATCGTCGAATCAAACGCAAACCAATTTAAATCACTGCATTACGGAAATATCAATACCAGTCCAAAAACTGATTCTGAGTTACGCCTGAAAAAAATATATGACACCGTGAGTGATCTAATCTCGCAGTTTGATGTTGAATCGGTTGTGATTGAAGACATTTTCTTCAGTAAAAATGTCAGTAGTGCGTTTGTTGTAGGAGAAGTAAAAGGAATAATCAAGTTAGCAGCAGCAAACACAGACTCACCAGTTTCAACATACACGCCATTACAGGTGAAACAAGCTGTTGCAGGGTATGGAAAAGCATCAAAAACTCAGGTTCAAAAAATGGTGCAATTGCTACTAAAACTCAAAGAATTACCACAACCAGACCACGCAGCTGACGCACTTGCCTTGACGATATGCCACGCACGATTACACAAACTCAAAAAAATTCAAGAAAGATATAAGACATAATGCTACAGAACTATCCATACAAAGGAACTGCACTCACATGATCGCTCAACTCATAGGCACACTTTCCCAAAAAAATGTTAAAGATGTTGTCATAGATGTAAACGGTGTTGGATATTTAGTTGAAGTTGCTGAAAAAACACTAAACGAATTGCCTTCTATCGGAGAACCCATTACTCTCTATACTTATTATAGCCATAGCAGAGATAACATCATAAAACTATACGGTTTCACTTCTCGAGACGCACTCAAAATGTTCGAATTAGCGATTACCGTGAAAGGTGTCGGTCCAGCACTTGCACAAAATATCGTTTCAAGATTATCACCTGCACAATTCCAACAAGCAGTGCTAAAAGAGAACATGGCAGTTTTAATGAGAGTTCCAAGGTTAGGCAAAGAACTAGCTCAACTTATCGTCATCAAACTAAAAAAGAATATCGCTAAAATCAAATTAGAAGAAAAAGTAGAAATCGGCGGTGTAGGATCAGTAGAACAAGCGGTTATCAACGTGTTGGTAAATCTTGGTGCATCAGAGATTGAAGCAGAACAAGCATTAGAAATTGCACAAAAGAAACTCAGTAAAGATGCGGATAGAGATGCGTTGGTCAAAGAAGCTCTTCGTAATATCCGAAATTAACTCGATACTTAAAATTAAATACAAAACCACCGTTGAAGCAGAAAATATTAAGACCCGAATGTCAGGACAACGAAATGGAAAAATACGATATTCACGATAATGTTGAAGACGATTTTGGATATAGTCTACGTCCAGAAACTTTAGATGAATTTATCGGTCAAAAAAAGCCAAAAGAACAACTACGTATCCACATTGAAGCCGTAAAAAATAGGCGCGCTGCAAAAACTAAGAAAAATGTCAAAAGTAAGGATTATGTCTTAGAACATGTTCTCCTTGTTAGTCCACCCGGTCTCGGAAAAACAACACTTGCAAAAATTATAGCGAATGAATTCGGTACTAACTTCAAACAGGTCATCGGACCAGCGATGGAACGTCTTGACCTTTCCATGACTTTAACAAACCTTGAGGAAGGGGATATACTTTTTATAGACGAAATCCACAGAATGAAAAGGCCTATCCAAGAGTCACTGTATCCTGTCCTTGAAGATTTCGTGCTGGATCTGCCTATTGGACAAGGTCCAGGTTCAGATGTCGTCCAAGTACCCATTGAACCATTTACATTGGTTGGCGCAACTACACGAGAAGGTCTACTTGAAGGTCCTTTCCGAACGAGAATCGGTATCTATATTCATCTTGATTACTATACACCCGAAGACATACAACAGGCAATACGAATCAACAGCGCAAAACTCAAAATTGAAATTGAAGAAGATGCGGAATACGCTTTAGCACTACGGGCGCGCGGTACCATGCGTATCGCAAACAAACTCCTTTACAACGTCAGGGATTATGCACAGGTTAAAAGTGGCGGTGTCTTAACACTGGATGTTGTCACTGAAGCATTAGAATTTTTCGGAATTGATGAGAAAGGTTTTGCCACACAGGATTATGCTTATTTCAAAACGCTCATTGATACTTTCAAAGGACGCGCCGGACTTAAAGCACTCGCAATCGCCCTCAGTGAAGATGAACGCACCATCTCTGACGTTTACGAGCCGCATTATATAAAAGAAGGTTTCATTATGCTCACGCCAAGTGGACGTGTCGCAACTGAAGCAGCACATGAATATTTCGGATACCCAATTACCAAACAACCATCGCTCTTTGACCTATGATCTACTTGAGAATTCGCATTCGGAAATGATATGAACTTGACAGACTTTGATTACGATTTACCATCGGACCGCATTGCACAAGAACCATTACCACATCGAGATGCATCAAAACTCATGTTCATTGACCGCAGCACAGGTGAATTTCAACATACTTTATTTTCCAAAATAGGAGATTACTTCAAAGAACCTACGCTGTTCGTATTCAACAACACAAAAGTTATACCCGCAAGACTGATTGGTAAAAAGAAGAACTCTGGAGGAAGAATTGAACTTCTACTCATTTCTGAAAAAGAAAAAGACACATGGGAAGTATTAGCGAAACCGAAACGAAGTCTAAAAATCGGCACACTGATTGAATTCGGAAATAAAATGCTGTCAGGAGAAGTTGTAGAAAAACCGGAAGATGGCAATTGCTTGATTCACTTCACTTATGAAGGTTTATTTTCTCAAGTCCTTGCAGAAGTAGGTATCATGCCTTTACCACCCTACATTCGTCGCAACCCAAATGAAGATGACAAGATACGCTATCAATCTGTGTATGCTTCACAGGAAGGCGCTATTGCTGCACCAACTGCAGGATTACACTTCACCACAGAATTACTGGAGAAACTCAAGAATCAAGGAATAGACTTTGCATGGATAACGCTACATGTGGGAATCGGGACTTTTCAACCTGTGAAAGTACACAATATACAGTCACATAAAATGCATGCAGAATTTATTGACATATCAGAAACAGAGGCAGACAGAATTCGAAAAGCAAAGGAAAAAGGAACAAGAATCGTTGCTGTGGGAACCACAGTTGTCAGATCACTTGAAACCGCAGCAACAGATAGAACTATCAAACCTTACACCGGGCATAGTGAACTCTTTATCTATCCCGGATATAAATTTAAAATCGTTGATGCATTGATTACAAACTTTCACCTACCAAAATCGACACTGCTCATGCTTGTCAGTGCATTCGCCGACACCCAACTAATTAAAAAGGCATACACTGAAGCATTGACACGCGAATACCGATTTTATAGTTATGGTGACGCAATGCTAATACACTAACAAACAAGGAGTTTGAATATGGACCAATATGTAGGTATGCTTATCCCATTTATATTAATTGGTGCGATATTTTACTTTCTTTTACTACGACCCGAACAACAAAAAAGAAAAAAACACCAAACTATGCTTGAAAACCTAACAAAAGGCGACGATATCGTTACCAACGGCGGATTACACGGAAAAATACTGGGGGTTAGTAACGACAAGAAAATCGTTCTACTTTCAGTTGGAGAGATGAATAATCAGGAAATAAAAGTAAATATTTCGCTGAGTGCAATAGCATTTTTGAAAAAGGGTGGAGAACTTATTGAAGGTGAGTAAATAAGCCTATGGACAATTGATAACACACACCTTCAAAAGACATTATTTGTGCCTGAGTCCTTTCTGGTAAGACCAGTAACTCATTGTTTCTCAAAAGGATATGTGTAATATTCTCTTCAGTATCAACAAATTTCAATTTTACTGATCCGTTCTCATTCTGGAAACGATAAAGACAGACTGCTTCACCAATGAATTTAGCAGAATAGTTGTTTTCACTAATATGAAGAAAATAATCTGTTTTTGTAACATATTCACCAGAATCTAATATCATGGCAGCGGTTTCAGTTTCTGAAGGTGTTTTACATATTGCTATTTCTATACTTTCCGACGTAGTGATAACTTCATACGTGGTATGATGTGGAATATACGCAACACAAGCATGACCATCAAAGACGTTAGCACGTTCACCTAAAATTCCATTTGCTTTATTTCCATTATGGCCAACCAACAATGTGCATTGACCCCCTAAAGCAATCAGAGCGACTTCACAGTCATCTGTATGGTCAAAAAATGTCGATTCTGGAAGAAGATTCAGGATGCCAAATTGCAGATTGTTTAAACCAAATTCTATAGGATTTAATAGTGGAGTGAATCCCTTAGAAGTTTGATACTGTCTACGACTAAACATCAGCACTGAATTCCATGAGTTTTTCAACAAAACTGGCTAACGGTAGTCCAACAACATTGAAGTAACAACCTTCAATTCTATTGACAAAAGCAGCACCACGTCCTTGTATACCGTAGGCTCCAGCCTTGTCTGCTGGCTCGCCGCTATTGATATAACCTACAATCTCTGTTGAGGAGAGATCGCGAAAGAATACTATTGTCTTTTCTGACCAAGTCAATTCTCTGTTGTCAGCAACATTGTACAAACAAACTCCGGTAACGACATAATGGCTTCTATTGCTAAGACGTGTTAACATCTTCTGCGCATGCTCATTGTTCTGTGGTTTACCAAGAAGTACGTCATCAATGGATACTAAAGTGTCCGCACCAATAATAACCCCCTCGGTAAATCGCTTAGCAACATCTTTTGCCTTTAATGAAGCAAGGTGTTGCGTTGTTTCCTCGGGGGACAAGTGTTGTTGTAGAATTGGTTCTTCAATTCCGCTTGGGAATATCTCAAATGTCAGACCTATTTGTGAAAGCAAGTCTGAACGACGCGGGGAAGCAGATGCCAGTATTAACCGAGGGAATTTTATTTCTGGCATAGCAATATTATTGTAGGCAATACCATTGATCGCGATTTCTATCTTGAATCTTCAACAAATTAGCATCTAATAACTCAGAGATACCAGTGTTAACATCAGTTTCTGTGAGTCCAACCTTACCTAAAAGTTCATCTCTATTCGGAGTACGGAACCATTCAGGTTTGTCCTGAGATTCCGTTTTACCACGAAAGACTTCAAGCGCACTATAGAGACGTAGCGTCTTTGATGATAAGCCTACTAACGGATTTATATTTGAAAAGAAGTCAAAGGATTGTTTCTGCACTTTCTTATTCCTCAATGTATAGTTTTCCTTCTACAAGATAAGAACGCAAAAACCGCAAAAGTGGTTACAAAATGTTTACTATGGCGAGTTTTCAATGGTATTTTCACGGATATGTATTACATTAGACATTATAACGGTTTATAGTGAAATATACAAATAAGTTAACTTCTCTTCTGTAGGAGCGACCTTCGGTCGCGACCGTGAGGTCACTCCTACAAGATCTCCGCAGTTAATGATACATAATATATAAAAATGGTATTACATCTTGTGGGAGGGGTTTGTAACCCCGATTATACAGGTTTCAAATTGCTAATTCGGGGTTGAAAACCCGACAAATTCCATACGCGCATTTGGCGTTGATTCACTCCCACAAGAATTGCTAATCACCCTCTTTAAAGTCTTGACTCTGTAGCCCATAGCTTTGCATTCTGTGTTGTAGTTGGCGGCGAGTTATACCTAATAATTCTGCTGCTTTAGTTTGTGTACCATTCGTTTTTGTTAATGCTGCACATACATATTCCTTGATTATCTCATCCAAAGAAACTCCTTCTTCTGGGATACCAATATCCAATTCTGTTGTTGGCAATGACGCATCCAAAATATCGGGCGGTAGATCGTCTAAGTCAATTGATGTGTTTTCTGATAAGACATAGATACGATGTAAGTGGTTTTCTAATTGACGCACATTACCGGGCCATCCATAACGACAGAGTGCTGACATTGCACGGGATGTAACCTGTTTGGGAACAGCATCCACATATTCTTCACTGAATTTTCTTATCAAGAAATTAACGAGGGGTGGAATATGATCAACGCGTTCCCTTAATGGTGGAATATGCAACGGTATGACATTCAAACGAAAATAGAGGTCTGACCGAAAAGTACCATCTTTAACCGCTTCAACCAGATTTTTGTTCGTTGCAGCAAGAACACAGACATCAATCTTTATATTTTGCGTGCCACCAACCCTACGAATTTCATGTTTTTCCAAGACATGCAAAAGAGTACTTTGCATTTGGATAGAAATGTCTCCGATTTCATCAAGAAATAACGTGCCTGTATTAGCAATTTCAAAGATGCCTTTTTTCTGTTGTGCTGCATCTGTGAATGCACCCTTTTCATGGCCGAATAGCTCGCTTTCAATCAAAGTTTCAGCAATTGCTCCACAATTGATTGACACAAACGGACGGTCTTTACGGCTTCCAAATTCATGTAGTGCTTTCGCAACAAGACTCTTTCCGCTGCCTGTTTCGCCTGTGATCAAGACTTGTCTGACCCCACGGTGAATGATTCGCGACATATTCTTGAAGAGTTGCTGCATCTTTTCACTTTCACCGACTATATTATCAAACTGCACATCAGGGGACATATTGTTTGGATCCGGTTCACCTTCATTCAATAGACCGCGAACTTGCAATGCACGATTTACCTCACGTTTTAAGACATCTATCTGAATTGGTTTTTCAAGATAGTAGAACGCACCTTCATGTGCAACAAGGTCCACAGCATCATTGATTTCAGCGAAAGCAGTAATAATCAAAACCGGTAATTCAGGATCAATCTTTTTGATTTCTCTTAGAAGATCACGTCCGGCAAACCGTGAGGACATCCACATATCACTGATAACGACATCAAACATCTGTTGTTTTACCATTTCAAGTGCAGCGGAACTATCTTCAACCGACGTAACGTCGTATCCTTCTCGTTGTAAGATACGTTGTAAAATGGTCAGTTGTGCTTGGTCATCGTCGACTATCAAAATTGCTGGCATCTATTTTTCCTCTCAAGCTATTTTTACACAACACTTCTTTCAGGAAAAGTGATCTTAAATGCTGTGCCCATTCCTATTTTGCTCCTGACTTCCACTCTGCCTTGATGTGCTGTGATGATCTGGTGTGAAACTGCAAGTCCAAGACCAACACCACCTTCATCCTCTTTTGTTGTAAAATATGCATCGTAGATCCGTTCTTGGTTTTCTTCTGGAATACCGATGCCCGTATCCCGAATTTCTAATTCAACATTCGTATCAGTATTTGTCTCCTCAATGGATGTCGTTAGATAAATACTGCCACCTTTCGGTAACGCTTGAATACTGTTTTGAACAAAGTTAAAGATCGTCTGACGCATTAACATCTCGTCTAACTGTAACACTGGTAACTTTGCTTCGTAGTTTTTTATGATATCAATACTGGCTTCGTCAGCAATCAAGATAAACTCGGAGAGTACGGAATCTATAAGGTCATTGAGATTCACCGGTACTAAGTCAAGCTTTCGTGGTCTATTTAGAGTCAGAAACTGTTCAGATGTCTGTTTTAAGTCCACGATTTTTTCATCAACGATGTCTAATAACTCTATTGCTTCTTTAATGTCATCCTGTGTAATATCGGGATGTGAGAAAATCGATTTCAGGTGCTGTGCAGTCATCCCGATTGAATTCAGCGGATTTCGTATTTCATGAGCAACGCCAGCTGCAAATTGTCCTAAAGCAGCAATCTTTCTTGAGTGTGAAGACTCCAATTGAATAAACATTCGCAACAGATTTCGTGTGGCTTTGCTGATTTCATCTGTGCCAAAAGATTGTTGCAAATAAGTTGATAGATTTTTTGTTTCCGCGTTTTGAATGATGTCAGTCATCCTTGAAAGCGGCTTCATAATCAACTTGTTCGTTGTCAAATCAATTAGTATAACTAACAAGACACCAACAATGACTATGAGAATCGCATGCATTAATAGTGAGGAATGGATTGTTTTTTGAATAAAGGGAACATCAAACAACACTTGAATATACCCACTATTAGTATCTGCCATGTGAATCCAGAAATCCTCGTCCCCCTGCCATAAAACATAATTGTGACCGTTCACTGAATCCGTAATTCGCCATTTGTTTTCGTCTTCATCTATACTCACTGTTGCATCTGGAGATAGATATATTTTGTTAGCAATAAACATCCGCCATAGCTCAAAAGGAAACTTACCTTGGTTAAGTCCTGTTTGGAATCTGTTTTCAGGTGTAATACCCTCAATTTTCACAGAAGCATTCCTTGGAATATCAATACCCTTTGCCATCAACATACGCCAGAAATCACTTGGTATATCTTCTACAGTTGAGGTATCTTGTGATTGGAGTTCAGGAGCTATTAATCGTTTCGGTGGAATTGAGTATTCTATAGTAAGGGTTGTGGTATCTTCACCTTCCAATATTTCTATTTTTGCACCTTTAGTTCTAATGTCAAACTTATCAGTATCAGTCAGGTGAATATTGTTGTGTGTTTCCATTGAGATCAAACTTGAACGAACACGTTTGTCACCGTAAGAAATCTGGACATCTACTACATTTTCCATATCCGGCTGTATCTGTTTTAGATTAGAAATTATTTGGTTGATTCGATCAGGATTAAATGCTTGTCTTGTAGTGAGTTCTGAAACAACTTCTTTTTGAATAGAGTTTTCAACGATGACCTTTAATGTAGCGCCTTGCTCGGAACTTAGGGCATGCAGGGTACTAATCTCTCTGCGCATTCGGACACTGTCAAAAAAATAGAATGCGACAAGTACAGCAATCACCATTAGGTTGATTATTAAAGCGTATTTCCACTGCAGACGCATAACTATTCTCCGTATGCAGATCAGGTTAACTTATTTATTATGTCCTGCCATTTTTCCAATTTTGCGTTGCGAAGTTGCGTATCCATCTGCGGTGAAAAGACTGAATCAATTTCTCTTATTTTTTTGATTTCATCCACATTCTGCCAGATGCCAGTTGCAATTCCAGCGAGAAATGCTGCACCGAGTCCTGTTGTCTCAACCTGAGTCGGACGTTCCACCTCAATTCCTAATATATCTGCTTGAAATTGCATTAGGAAATTGTTTGAGGCTGCACCGCCATCAACCCTCAATCGTCTAATAGGTATGCCAGAATCGTCCATCATGACTTTTACCACATCTGCTGACTGATAAGCAATTGATTCCAATGTAGCCCGAACAATATGCTCTTTGGTTGTTCCTCGGGTTAATCCAAAGATTACGCCTTTTGCTTCAGGTTTCCAATATGGTGCGCCGAGACCCGTAAATGCGGGGACAACGATGACTCCATCTGCATCATTCACACTGGTTGCAATGTTCTCAGTTTCTGCTGCTGATTCTATAATTTGTAATCCATCTCTTAGCCATTGAACCGCAGCACCTGCAATAAATACGCTTCCTTCCAACGCATATTGTGGTTCTTCGTCTTGACTACAAGCAAGTGTTGTCAACAAACCTGATTGAGATTCTACCCTTTCCAAACCTGTATTCAGCATCAGAAAACACCCAGTACCATAGGTATTCTTCACCATCCCTTTCTGCCAACATAACTGCCCAAAAAGTGCTGATTGTTGATCACCTACCACTCCAGTAATTGGTATACCATCTAAATCTGGTAAGTTTGTTTTTCCATAAACAGAAGCGGATGGTAAGACTTCAGGTAGAATTGACTTCGGGACATTAAAGATGTCTAATAGTTCATCATCCCAAGAAAGTGTGTCAATGTTAAATAATAAAGTCCTTGAAGCATTTGTGTAATCCGTTTGATGTAGAGAACCTTTTGTCAATTTCCATAGAAGCCAACTGTCAATAGTTCCAAAAGCAAGTTCACCGCGGTTTGCTTTATCCCTTGCTCCATCAACAGTGTCCAGAATCCAAGCAATCTTTGTTGCAGAAAAATACGGATCTATCACGAGTCCTGTTTTACGCTTTACCTGAGTTGCGATAGATTCTTGTGATTTAAGCTTGTTACACACATCAGCTGTTCTTCTACATTGCCACACGATTGCTGGATAGATTGGTGTTCCGGTCTTACGTTCCCATACGACTGTCGTTTCACGTTGGTTAGTTATCCCAATTGAGGCAATACTATTTTTGCTATCAATACTTGGCAGAATCTCCAATATAGCATTGTATGTAGCTATCCATATCTTATCAGGGTCATGTTCTACCCATCCTGGTTGTGGGTAATACTGTTTGAATTCTTGGTATGCCTTTCGTACAATGTGTCCTTGTGAATCAACAAGTAGTATCGTCGTCCGGGTTGTGCCTTGATCTATTGAGAGAATGTAGGTGGAACTTGGCATAATATTTCAGATGTTAATTGAAAATTCCACGAAGGAAAGATGCGACTGGATTGCCTTTTATGTCAAAGTGTACATATACTCTGTTTCCAAGTTCGTCAATAACATGTAATTCAATCATATTGTCAACATGGTTAGGACGATCGAATGCAACTGTTGCCTTTTTCTCACCATTTAATGTCAAGACATCATGTATACCGTAAGAGCTTCCACTAAATCCATTTTTGTATTCTGTTTTGTTATTTGAGGTGTCTTTTTGCTTGATATTTTCTGGTGAATATTTTGGGGTAGGACGTACTAATAAACGAACCTGAGAAATCCCGTCAGCATCTTCCACTTGAAATCTAACTTTGCCCATGGATGGTGAGAGTTTCTCTATTTTGGTCATATCATCAAAAAAGGTTTCTTCAGAATTAAAATACAGACATTTATTTAACCATTCAGCACTGTTCTTTGATAAACGTTGAGACTTTTTTTCATAAGACATTAAATAAGATGGGTGTCTGTAATCAAGGGTTAAACCGAATAACTTTGCGAATTTTAAAACAACGGTATCTATTGAATATTCGTTGAGTGGTTTTCTCAATACTATCTCACTACCTTGTTCTCGGAAAACAATATTTCGTGCTTCCATTCTAAGACGTTTAAGATGTGCTTCTAAATTTTCGAAATCTTGTACTATTTTATGTATTTCTTTATCTTGTACTAACTTATGTCTCGTTTTCTTAACCTCATCAGTAGTAAGTGTTTTTTCATTTCCTATGTCTACGACGATAAGAAATATATTGTTTTTTGTCCCAAAATGTTGTTCAATTTCTTTCATTACTCTTGAATCGGTGGTTTTACGATAATACACATCATCTGATATGCCTTCTAATAGAAATACCTTTGCTGTACCGTCTTCATTTTTTTCGTATTCAAATGATTTTCTACCGAAGCCGTTTCGTTCCATTTCATCAGCAAAATAAGTTTGAACTTCTCTCAATATATTATCTATTTTCTCTGTTATTACTGTCTGAGGCATTCGGTTAGTGGGTAAGAAATAAATCGGTACAACGACATTTTGGGTATGACTTTGTATTGTA
The DNA here is from genome assembly GCA_963663765.2 of Candidatus Poribacteria bacterium. Classification (GTDB taxonomy): domain Bacteria; phylum Poribacteria; class WGA-4E; order WGA-4E; family WGA-3G; genus MSPOR6. Next base: position 750,925 of record CAXXUA010000013.1, read on the forward strand.
GGTAAATAGTTTTTTATATCCCACAAACGGATAATACCTTCATTGTCGCCACCCGCAACATATCTTGAATCTGTAGAAATATCAACACAATTAGTCCAACGTGAAAAACCTTCTATTGAGGCGTAACGGCTACCTTTTTTCACAGACCAAAATTCGATCTCGTTAGTACCACCGCTGATAATTGTGTTACCATCCCTTGTTAATACAAAATCATTGACATATCCAACAGAAATCGTAGTATCGTTTTCCCAATTTGGTGGATGATATAGTTTGATACCGTAATCATTATCTGCGATTGCAAGTATAGGATTCTTAAGATTGGGAAGAAACTGCATTACCTCTATCCGTCCTACTTTTTTATGTATTGCATCAAAACTACTTTTCTTGTGGGCTTGATTGTCAGAAATCTCCCAAATGTTAACTATATCATCTATTGATTCTATCGTTGCCAATAGTGAGCCATCAACAGAAAATGTATGGTCATATTGTATGTCTTTACTCTCCAGCTTGAACGCTTGTATAGGTATAGCTGGGTTACTAACATCCCAAAATTCCAAACCATTCGTCTCAACCGATAAGTGTTTACCGTTTGGTGAGAAGGTTACATTAAAACCTAAAGCACGGATAGAACTAACAAACTTTTTCTCTACAATACTCCATAGCCTCACAGGTTCTTCAAAACTATTCATGTCAGAGATGGCAAGCATTTTTCCATCTGGTGAAATTGATACGGAGTCACCATGGAATTCTGTAATTGGATTAGCAGAATTGTTGATATCCCACAGTTTGATGTTTTTTTCAGTCTTTGAATAACTATTCAAACTAACAATTAAATTTGGATTTGTAGGAGAAAATGCAACTTTGTTAAGGTAATCACCATGGGAAAATTCTGCAATTAGTTCAGGTTTTGCTGGAACAGATGCAAAATTCTGCCGGATTTCAATTGGTATCTCATCAGTACGGGGAATTCGTTGTGGCGGCTGATCTCTTTTGGAAAAGTACTCGTCAATCGCTTGCTGTGAATCGTTAGCTCGTTCTTTTATGTAGTGCGTCAAAAGTACTATAAAGAAAAGTATTCCAATTCCTATCAATAATAGTAATAAAAAAACTCTAAATTTCATATTTTTGTCCTATGATCAAGTTTTAACTCAAATGATGAGATAGTGGTGCCTCATACCCAAGTAATTTAATCTTGTAGGATCTTCTTAGAGAATAACATATTTATTAACAGAACTTGCGCACCATTATATTCTAAATTGCTTTTAATTGCAATACTATTGGCTTATTGGAGTGTGTAAAGTATTGGTTACTGTGCCGTAGGGGCGGGGTCTCCCCGCCCGTATAGAGGTTAATGCGGGCGAGGTAACCTCGCCCCTACGATGTCCAAAGTTCCCTAACGTCAAGTAAGCTTTAATAGAAACTGGACGTACTTCTTTTAAAATCTGGGTTTCTACAAAAACTTTACACACCCGGCTTATTGGAGTGTGTAAAGTGTTGGTTACTGTGCGTAGGGGCGGGGTCTCCCCGCCCGAACAGAGGCTTTATGCAGTCGAGGAAACCCCGCCCATACGATGTCCACAGTCCCCTAACGTCAAGCAAGCTTTGATAGAAACTTTAGATACTTCTTTTATAGTGAAATATACAATTAAGTTTACACTTCTTCTGTAGGTGGGGAATGCCAATAGGCATTCATACCGTTGATTGCGATCTCCGAATCGCGACTGAACGCTTTGATAGTCGGGAATCGGAGTTCCCTCCTACACCTGAAAGTGTAAAAAATAATTCTAAAATCTACTATAATATCAGGGTTTCTACAAAAACTTTACACACCCGGCTTAATGGACAGGGTTATTCAATTGTCACTATACATCTTTGTGGAGGGGGTTGTAACCCGAATTTGTTATGATGGTTCTTTGAAATCGGGGTTACAAACCCCTCCCAAAAGAGTCCATATCGGACAATTGAATACCTCTGGCTGTGAACTCTGTTCCAATCGTGGAATATTTTAGTTGTTTTTTACGTGTTTTTTGTGTTTTTTGTGTTTTTTTCAGAAGTGTTTTCGATCCTGTTGTGGCGTGGGTTTATGAAGATTTTACGTATTTACGCAATTTAGAAAAAAACAACTAAATGGATTTTTTATCGTTTTTTTATAGTGTATTTTTGTATCTGTTTTGGGCTTGCAAGCAGCATTTTTGTTCTTTGATTTGTCTGGCTGTGATTTTGGCGCGCCTTGTTTGTATTAGACTAAAAGTTTGGATTTCATTTATGTGTATGGGTTATAGTATACCTTATGGTGGTGTGGGTATGTTGTGTTTTTATTTTGAGAACAATAGATATCTTGTATAATCTATTGGGATTCTATTGTTGAAATGTACTTCCTGAAGAATATTGACGTTCAAGTTGGGTATTTGTAGGGGTGTGACCGTCATGCCCAATCTACGAGAATTCACAAACTAAACGGGTTGGGAAATGATGAATAATTTATTAATTCGGTAATAAATATTTCTCACATGGCAATACCTTCGCCAATAATACAAGGTTATTTAGTTTTAAGAGTTTTCTGTTATTGAGATTTACTGAAAGTTAATACCCAGGTTCGGTTTCCTATTCGAATTTTCTGCATAAGTTTTAGATTATTGAAACATGAACATCGCTCTTTAGTCCCGTAGGGACGATATGTTTATAGAAAACGAATACCCTCCACAACTCTTTAGTCCCGTAGGGACGATATGTTTATTCTTCTATGTCGTTCCTACGGAACTCAAGAGGGGTGGAAAACATTTTCTATAAACATATCGTCCCTACGGGACTAAAGAACTGGACAAGATGGTACCCCATAAATTTAACGACATAGCAAAATAATATCAAAAATATTGAAAACTAAATAACCCTGGCCAATAATAGACATTCTGCCAGATTGTGCGGACAGTTGTAGCACATTCTGACAGATTGCGCATATAAATTATTCTGACAGATTGCTGATATAGTCATTTCTATTGTCAAATTAGACGCTATGATAAATAAAAATACTTCAACGAAAACCTGAAGTTATTTTTATTTATGTAATCCTAACAATATCACAGAGCAATGGTAGATCATCACTATATACTCATTCAATTGAAACACTCAAAAATGGCGAAGGTATTGACATGGTAGACGTGCTTTGTAAGCGCGCTGTTAGGATTTGATGTGCCAACGCGCTTACAAAGCACGTCTACAAGGATGGGTTTGAATTACCTAATTTAATTATTAATCTTCATAATGGCATACATACCGTTGATTTGGTGCTTTGTAAGCGCGCTGGAAACCTATAAGAATGTTGATAATTACTTCATTTTCAGCAGTTTTCTTGACTAAATCAAGAAAACTGCGTAAGTCCTGAACAGTATGAATGCCTTTTAGTATTCCCCGAGTCGTTCCTACCTTAACAAAATCCTATGATAGAATGTAGGCTTAATCAACAATTGAATTCCTTTGAGAAAAAAAGATTTTATGTTGACGTATTTATGACTTATATGATATTATATAACTATTAAAAATATGGGTTCTATGTGTTAAATGAAACTTGTGGGTTGAGAAATTGATATCTATATGCTGATTTTAGGCAAAACATACTAATAAGCATAGAATCTTCATTTTGTTATGCATTCTAATTCGACTTTAATAAGAAAAAAGGAGTATAATTGTGAAAAAAGTTTTGCTTTGTGTCCTTGTTTTATTTTGTGTGAGTATATTCCATGCAAATGCACAAATAAAATGGGACGCAGAAAAATTTATGCCGTTGAACCAAGTGAAAACTGGCATGAAAGGAAAAGGCTACACCGTCTTCTTTGGTACAACGGTTGAAGAATTTGAGTTTGAAGTGGTAAGTATTGAGTACAACTTTTCTCCTGGTTGGGATGTTGTCTGGTGTAAAGGTACGAGCGATAACTTCATGCGTACAGGTGTAGCTGGCGGCATGAGTGGTAGTCCAATATACATTGATGGAAGACTTATGGGAGCACTTTCTCTTGGTTCTTTCAATCAACGTTTACATGCAAATCTCTTTGGTGTAACACCAATACAACAAATGGTGAAAGTCGCAGAACGCGGTATGAAACCCAATCTAACTTATGCCGGAGCTAAGTTTTTCGACTATGGTTCGGAATTTGTTGCGGAAGGTCTTAACATCAAGCCTTTACAATATCCTAATGGATACAATGTAACACAAGAAAAGCAAAATAATAGTCAACCCCAGTCACATGTTTCAGCACAGAAACTGTATCAAAATTCTATGCGGTTGTCGATTCCCATTGCATTATCAAGACTTGATGGTTATTCAATGCAACTACTTAAACCCTTTTTAGATAAATATAATATGGTTCCTGTTCAGGCAGCTGGTGGTGGTGGACCTGTTAAAAAATCACCAGTTGAAATGGGACAGATTATTGGTACACAGTTTGTCCGTGGAGATTATGTGGCGTTTGGATATGGAACTATTACACACATTGACAAAAACGAGTTATTAGCTTATGGACATTCATCGTCTGGCGAAGGTAATATCAACATGCCGCTCTCTGGTGGTTATGTACATTTTATTCTTCCCAGTACATCCAGATCGTCTAAAATTGCTTCTCCAACGCAATTGATTGGAACATTAGTTCAGGATAGAGATCCTGCTATTGCTGGTTTGATAAAGAAACTACCAAGCACGCACCACTATCTTCCTGTCAAAGCAACACTCCAAACTTCCAACAAGGAAATTCACGACATCAACTATGAAGTGGTTCGAGAACAATTCTATACACCTTTATATACTGGACTTTCAATATCAAATATTATTGCTGGGAGAGAATTTTTCTTCAATGATCATACTGTCAATACAAAAGCAACTATTACGTTGGCAAAGAATCCTAAATTAGACAGCCATGAAATTGTCATTGAAAACATTTTTTCTTCAAGTGGTTCTCCTGGTTCAAATGTCTCTGGGACTGTTATTAGTCCAATACGTCAACTGATAACAAATCCATTTGAAAAAGTCCGAATTGAATCAGTGAACTTTGACATAAAAGTTGATGATAAAAGAAAAACAGCAGGGATTCTTAAGGCACACCTTGATAAGAATGTCTATCGTCCTGGTGAAGAGATAGAATTAACATTAATTATACGTCCATATCTTGAGCAACCAGAAACTCTTATCGGAAAGATTAAGATTCCTAAGGATACTCCTGATGGAGTGGTCATGCTCGCTGCTTTAAGTGGTGGTTCATACCCATCATGGTCACGTTCTCGTTCTCCAGGTAGTTTTCGAGCACAAAATATCAATCAGTTAATCGATTTACTGCAATATCAGGAACCCAATACTAACCTCATTCTTGAACTTTCTGCGCCACGACCAGGATTAACTGTCCAAGGTGAGGAATTCCCAAATTTACCGATTTCAATTCAATCTGTGATGAATACTGCGTTGCGACGTGGGGAAACCGGATATACAGCTGGAACAGTTATTCATACTGCGAAGGTGGCAACTGACTATGTAATGGTCGGAAGTACGACAATACCAGTAGCAGTTAATAGAAATGCACAATAGCAATAGAATTAAAAAATAGAAATGATGGAACATTCTAACAGGAGGATATATTTTATGTATCGTTTCTTTCGCTTTTGGAATCTTATGGCTGTTGCCTTGGTGATTGCCTTAATTTACTCTGGATTTGCTTCTGCCGTGAATACTTCGTTATGGGAACAACGAAGTAGATCGGATTTTGAAGCAGGAGACATAAAAAACATTTCAGTATCAAGTAAAGGGGACGCCAGTTTATCTTTAAAAATTGACGATTTCTCAAAAATTGATGAAGCACGCGTCTGGGCACTTGCAGAAGATTCTGAAGGGAATATCTATGCTGGAACAGGCAATGAAGGCAAAATCTATAAAATTAGTGCAGATGGTAAAAACTTTTCACTCTATTATGATTCACCTGAAATAGAAATTTATAGTCTCGCTATTGGTCCTGACGATGTGCTTTATGCTGGTACGGGTCCAGATGGTCAGATTTACAAAATAACCGATGACAAAACACCACCACAAACACTACTCAGCAAAGGCGATAAATATGTGTGGTCTATGCATCTTGACGATGCTGGTAATCTGATTGCAGTGACTGGTTTAGAAGGTAAAATCTACAAAATCAATCCTGAAGGTGAGGTTAAGGTATTATTTGACGCTGAAGAAAAAAATATCGTTTCTTTGGTTGCTTATGATGGTGGGTATTACGCTGGAAGTAGTGGTAATGGCATCATCTATAAAATTAGTGAAGATGGTACTGCAAATGTAATCTATCAAGCAAGTCAAAAGGATGTCAGACACCTTGTAATGGATAGCAAAGGCAACCTATATGCATCGTTAATCACATCTGTGCCAATGGACAGGGGTGGTAATCGTGGAAATAGGGGACCATCTGTGCCACAACCACAAACACCTGGAAGTGGTCCACCGCAAGAAAACAAATCCTATATCTATAGGATTCATCCTGACGGAACTGTCGCTCCAGTCTGGAGTTCTCCCGAACCGCTTATCTCCGCTATCGTACTGGAAGCTGATGACCAAATTTTAGTCGGAACTGGAAAAAAAGGGCAGTTATACCGTGTTAATCCTATTACAGGGGATTATGCGTCTGTAGGCAAATGTAAAGCAGAAGACGTTGTTGCAATCCACAAAACAAAGAATTCAGACAGTATGAAGATTATCCTTGCTGCAGCCAACCCTGGTAAACTTTTTACACTTACATCATCCTATGTTGAACAAGGTACTTTGGAATCATCTGTCCACAATGCGAATAGTCTGTCAAAGTGGGGCAAACTCTCATGGGAAGCTGATGTTGAAGACGGAACTTCCATAACTTTTGCTACTCGGTCAGGAAATACACGTAAACCCGATGAGACGTGGAACAAGTGGTCAGAAGAACTCAACACTCCTGAAGGTTCACAGATACCCAATGCTGATGCACAATATGTTCAGTGGCGTGCAAAGTTTACTACAACAGACCCGATGAAATCTGCTGTTTTGAAAAAGGTAACGCTTGCATCCGCTCAGACAAATGTTGAGCCCAGGTTCGCTGGTGTTAGCATCCGTGCGGGTAGTAGTGCAGCGCGTCCATCTGGAGGTCCACCATCACAAGGTAGTGCCAATAGAGCAAGTTCACCGAAAAACTGGAAAATAGAGTGGAAAGTTGATGATGTAAACAAGGACACTTTACAGTATACAGTATACTTTAAAGGTGTTGATGAAGGTAATTGGCAACTCTTGAAAAAAGAAGTCATGAGTTCCAGTTATGATTGGGATATTACCTCTATCGCAGATGGAAGATATGAAGTCAAAGTGGTTGCTACAGATAAATTGAGCAATCCCGTAGGTTGGGAAAAAACTGCTGAAAAGGTCAGTTCACCTTTTGACATTGATAATTCCGATCCGAGTGTCGGTGAAATCAATGTCGAAGAAAACGGTGATGGCACCTATAAGATTTCATGTGATGTCTCGGATAAGATGAACACCGTTCACAGAGCAGTCTACAAGATTGACAACGATGAACAGTGGAAAGTTATCTTTCCTGATGATGGTATCTTTGACTCCAAAGCGGAGCAGCTTCTATTACATACAGGTAAACTTTCAGATGGTTCACATAGCATTACAATTCGTGTGATGGATAAAGCACAGAATGTTGCTACGGGACGAAAAAGTTTCTAACACTTGAATGCTTATGATGTTATTTAGGGTGGGTTTATACTCACCCTTTTTTATTTGTCACATCAGAAATAGCTCGGTAGGTAGTATCAATAAGCATATCTAATTCTGAGATTGAGATTTGCAAAGGTGGCATGAGAACGATCGTGTTGACAAGAGGTCGAAGTATGACCCCTTGCTTTAGGGCAGCTTTACAGACCTTTATTCCAATCTTGTCTTCAAATGGATAAAGTGTTTTGGTGTCTGTGTTCTCCATTAATTCTATACCCGCAGCCATACCACAGACCCTGACATCACCAACATGCCGTAGTTGATAGAATTCCTGAAGTCGTTGTTTGAAATGTGTAATTGTTGTTTGTAGACGGTTAATTAGGTTTTCTCGTTCAAAAATAGTTATGTTTTCTAAAGCAACAGCACAAGCTAATGGGTTACCCGTGAAAGTGTGTCCGTGAAAAAAGGTTTTCAGTTCGCTATAATCCCCAAGAAAAGCATTATATATTTCATCCGTGGTTAAGGTTGCTGCGAGTGGTAGGTATCCAGCTGCCAGTCCTTTCGCAGTACACAAGAGATCGGGTGATACGTCATCATGTTCACATGCCCACATTTTCCCTGTCCGTCCGAATCCGGTCATCACTTCATCAACAATTAGCAGGATTTCCATACTTTTTGCCAGTGTTTTAAGTTGCTTGAAAAATCCATTTGGTGCAATTATCATCCCACCTGCACCTTGTATAAGTGGTTCAACAATTATTCCAGCAATCTGATTGGGAAGTTCAAGTACAACGTTTTCTACAACATCAATCCATTGTGATGAGTTATCGGTTACGTCAGGTTTTGGTAGGGACAGACTAACACTCTTAAACAGTAAGGAATTGTATGTTGCATGAAAGGTATCAATACCACCGACGCTCATTGCGCCGACAGTATCTCCGTGGTAGGAATTATCAAAGTGGATAAATAGTTTTCGTTGCGGTTGACCTTTATGTTGCCAATACTGATACGCCATTTTCAGGGCAACTTCAACCGCGGTAGAACCGTTATCGGAATAAAAAACTTTGGTGAGACCTTTGGGTGAAATTTCAACCAGTTTTTTAGCAAGTTTTATGGCGGGAATGTTGCTGTAACCAAGGAGTGTGGAATGCGCAATTTGCTGAAGTTGTGACTTTAGAGCGGCATTCAAATCAGGATGATTGTGTCCATGCACATTTGTCCACATGGATGCAATCCCATCAAGATATCGGTTGCCTTCAATATCAATCAGGTAAAGACCTTCACCTCGTTCAATAATTACAGGTTCTTCTGCTAACCAGTCCTGCATCTGTGTGAAAGGATGCCAAAGGTAATCTTTATCCCAAGTTGTTAGGGTTTCTTTATCCCTTGAGTTTTGCATAATGCACAGGTTGTTCTAACCCAAGTTCATCATAAGTACCTGCTTTGGGGACGACGATTTCAAGCAACCTATTCTGATATTTTGTGTAAAAGTCTTCAGGTTGCCCGGGGATAGCGAAGGTGTTTCTGAAACCGTCAGGAAAAGAACTTGTGCGTCCAACGACCTTCTCAAACCTTGGATCAGCGAATTCCTGGGGTTTCTTAGGATCACGCGGAAGTTGTGGTTTGAACTGTTAGTTGACTTGTTGGAGAATCGGAGGACTCTGGCGCATAAGGTGAACTCAAAGAGATTTCGTAATCATAGTGTGGCATTCTATCAGGTAGGTCATACGAGGCTTTAGCAGAAGAATTTGGTACCCAAC
>CAXXUA010000014.1:0-34304 GCA_963663765.2 Candidatus Poribacteria bacterium
ATCTTTTTCAATAGGATTAAGTTCAGGTGAATAAGGTGGCAAAAATAGTAAACTCGCATCACACGCAGCGATGAGTTCTTTTGTCTTTTTCCCTTTATGTTATAGAAATACGCATTATCCAATACGACGACATGGGACGCATCAAGTATCGGACATAACATGTTTTCAAGCCAAGCATTGAAGGCAAGTCCATCACAAGCACCCTCAAAAAGCATCGGCACTGTAAAACAACCATTGACTCGTGCAGCAATCAGTGAGGTGTGTCTATACTGATTGCTTGAGATTGTCCCTTCTATGCTAACCCCCTTGGGAGCATAAGCATATTGCCGGACACTTTCTATAGTAAAACCGCTTTCGTCAATAAAGACAGGTGTTTGTCCGTTCTGAAGTGCTGTCTGAAGTTCAGTCTTATATACCTCCTGTTTTATATGACATTGTTCCTTGTAGGTGAACGTCTTTTTTTTCGGGTACAACCGAGTTTCTTTAGACCATACCAAACACATTGCTGCGACACGCCAAAATGTGCAGCTCGTTCTTTCTGGGTGCTGTCTGGGAACTTTTTGACATGTTCAGCGAGTGCTTCTGGGTCAAGACGATGGGGTTTTCGGGGTCCCGGTTTTTTATACGAGAGAGGATCTTTTGCGTCAAGCCATGTATAGATACAAGGGCGCGATATATTAAACCTTCGTGCAGCTTCAGCTATACTGCCACCATCTGCTATAAAATCAAGAGCAAGTTTTCGTAAATCTGTTGAATATCTCATAATAACATTATTCTAACAAAATTCAAAAAAATGTAAATATAATTATAGATTTCACTATAATATAGAGATAAAATCTGATATTCAAATGGATAAAACATAAATGAAAAAATACATAGTTCTGGTCGTGCTAATATTCACCTTTCTTGTCGTCGGCAATACAATCGCTCAAAACAATCTTACTGATATAGAAACAAAAGCAAAAACAGACGCACTTTGGGACTTAGACACTCAAAAGTGGTTCCAAATGGGCATATGATTTTCCTGTGTCAGTATCTCATCTGGCTGCGTTGTTTCGATGTTAACCGCGACTGATTCTAGCAGTTCGGGAGGGTTGGACTTTGGAATTCCTGAACCAAACCTGATCGGATTCGCTGTAACTGTTCTGGGGGTTGCTGCTTTATCAAATTTAGGCGTGGCTGGTGCTGTTGCCTCTATCCCGCCTGAACGGTTATTGGGAGTGCCTGCATCAGATATAGTAACATACTCAAAAACATATATAGATACAGTCAGAGATCAACGGGTAAAATACTCGTTATACCCAATTCACGTGAACTGTATTGCTAATTGTGCGGTTAGGAAACCGCACCTACCTTCGTAAAAAAGATAAATTCCGTTAATTTGGTATTATATGGCACTGGTGCTACGATCTTGGGTTTTGGTGTTATTTCAATGATAATCACACTTTCTAGTTATCAATAGAAAATTAGTGTCGTCAATCAATATATGCCGTGTCGTCAAACTTGTTTGACTCACGGCTCTTTTGTTTTAATCGGTTGAGTGTGGTATTCATTCCTATGACACCGCGCGGCATACCTCAGACACGCGTGAATATCTGATTTGGTTATATGTTGGTAGTCCTCAAGAATATCTTCTTCACTCACATTGGACGCGAGTAAATTTAGCAGGACTTACGCAGTTTTCTTAATTTGATCAAGAATTATGTTGAAATGATATAATTAATCAGTATTTTTATAGGGTTCCAGCACCAAATCAAGAAATCAACGGTATGAATGCCATTAAGGCATTCCCCGTATGGCATTTGTTGGGACTGAAGATCGTTTCAAACCATGAAGGAGGCCTGCAAAACGTCATGCTTATGTGAAACAATGATTAACATATAGTTATTTAGCACAACTCGTTTGCATCATAAAGATGCACAAACTAAAAGTTTGTGCTACAAATACTACCGAAAAGTGTTTTATACTCTATAAAAAAGGTGTTTATTCGTCTAAACCTTATAGGTAGCAACTTGAGTTATTATAGCACATCGAGCAGTATAATCGCGACTGACCACTCCCAAGTCTTTACACTTGAGAATGGTCAGTTGTATTCCGAGATTAGTTTCTAATGCATGTCTACTGAGAATATATAGCTGAGAATTGTTACCAAAATATAAGTTGCAACCAAGACGACCCCAAATGGACGTTTCAATTGGCTTCCCGATACAAAAATCCCAATTCGGAATACGATCAAAATAAACACCATTGCTGGAAACAGGAACTGGAAGAATTTTCCAGAGGCTTGTAAACCGGATGGGGTGGCAGCAGCTGAAACGCCAGCAACAAATAGAACATTCAAGATATCCGCACCGATGATGTTGCCAACTGCTAACTCACCATGCCCGCGTCTGACTGCTGTGATTGCTGTTACAAGTTCTGGTAATGATGTGCCAAACGCGACAAGCGTCGCAGCAACAATTTCTTCCGGTACATTAAATTTAATTGCAAGTGTCTTCACTGTTGGGATAAGGATTTGTGCAGAAACAACTACAATTGCTATTGACCCAATAAGTTTAAGTAGGGTGAGAAGCGTGTTTGATCCTTTGTGTTCTGTTTGTTCATCGTTTTCAGATGTTGGTGTGATTGCACCTGCCCATCGGATAGACTGCCACACATATAATCCTAACAGAACAATAAAAACAATGCCTATGTATTGATGGAGAGTGCCGCCTTGACTAAATACTTTTGCTGGAGATGACCAAGGAAAACAGGCTAATACCATGAGTATACCAGCACTTACCTGAACATTAGACAGCCGCGATGCTAACTCTCTATTGAAGGATAGGGGAGCAATGAGTGAAGCCAACCCTAAAATGAGTCCTGTATCACATATAATTGAACCGACTGCGTTTCCGAGTGCGAGTCCCGGTTCGCCTTGTATAGCCGACAACACTGAGACAGCCGCTTCGGGAGTTGTTGTGCCAATACTTACAATTGTTGCTCCGATAACTGCTTTTCCTAATCCCCATTGCGTTGAAAGTTGCACTGCTTCATCAACGAGCCAGTCTGCCCCTTGGCTGAGCGCAAAAAGTGATACTATGACTATTAACAAAAGCAGTAGTAGGTGAAGATTTCTTATCTTAAACTCCAACCAATCTGCTTTAATAAGTCTTGCCAGTTCTGTGATCACATCTTTGTCTTGAATTAGGTTATGGAAGTCTGTGTCATTGAATATTGCTTGTAATCCGCTATCTTCTTTTAAAAGTGCTATGAATTCTTCATCTATTTCTTCTACTAACTTCTGTAATTCTTCAGGATTCGCAAATAATTGAGGTAAATCCTTCTGGATCAACTTTGCATGAATTTCCGGTTTCTTGAATTCCTTTAGAGCATTTGGTAGAAGGTTTTTTACATTATTCTGTTTTAACGTATCCTTATGCTTTTCTAATATTTTTTCAATAATTGAGGTATCTTCACCGTATACTGAGTGAATGACTAAACTTTGGAATATACAAGATAAAATAATTATACAACCAAAAAGTATTCGTTTTACCATTAACTTCTCCACAATACCGATTTTTTATTGTCTAAGATTACAACATTAACTCAGTTATGTCAATTAAAAAGGGTGGGTCCCAGGTTTATTCAGTTTTATGCATTTTTGCTGTTTCCTGAGAAAATCGCGACCGGGAGGTCGCTCCTACCGCGGGGTTTCTTTTTTGAAAAATCCAAAAATTAGGTAAACTGAATAACCCTTATTGCTGTGGGTGTGTAAAGATTTTGCACAGAGGTACAAACTTTTGTTCTCTTTAGTCCCGTAGGGACTGAAGCGTATGGTTGATATTAACAATATTTCCTTATATTGACACCTAATGAAGTTTGACAATCAATCGGTAGTTGAATACGTAGGGGTTGGGTTCCCCAACCCGTTTGGTTTTAAAGTTTGCGTAGATCGTGCGTGGCAACCACGCCCCATAGGCGTCACTTTAAGAAAAAAGTGTTGGTGTTTCTCTTGTGGGAGGGGTTTTCAACCCCGATTTGAGAGTAAAAGCGCGTAAAATCGGGGTTGAAAACCCCTCCCAGAAGAGGTCAAAATCCTTAAATTGACGCTTATGGGGTGCGCTTACAAAGCACGTCTATCATCGGGGGCGCGCTTACAAAGCACGCCTGCAGGTGGGGGGCGAGGATGGCGCGCTTGAAAAGCACGCCTGCAGTGGGGGTATGCCTGCAGGTAAGGGCGGGGATGGCGCGCTTGAAAAGCACGCCTGCAGTGGGGGTATGCCTGCAGGTGAGGGCAGGAATGGCGCGCTTACAAAGCACGCCTGCAGGTGGGCGGCGAGGATGGCGCGCTTACAAAGCACGCCTGCAGGTGGACGGCGAGGATGGAGCGCTTACAAAGCACGCCTGCAGGTGGACGGCGAGGATGGCGCGCTTACAAAGCACGCCTGCAGTGGGGGTATGCCTGCAGGTAAGGGCGGGGAGGGCGCGCTTGAAAAGCACGCCTGCAGTGGGGGGAGCAGTTGGGGGCGCGCTTGAAAAGCACGCCTGCAGTGGGGGTATGCCTGCAGGTGAGGGCGGGGAGGGCGCGCTTGAAAAGCACGCCTGCAGTGGGGGTATGCCTGCAGGTGAGGGCAGGAATGGCGCGCTTACAAAGCACGCCTGCAGTGGGGGTATGCCTGCAGGTGAGGGCGGGGAGGGCGCGCTTACAAAGCACGCCTGCAGTTTGGGAGCAGTTGGGGGCGCGCTTGAAAAGCACGCCTGCAGTGGGGGTATGCCGGCAGGTGAGGGCGGGGAGGGCGCGCTTGAAAAGCACGCCTGCAGTGGGGGTATGCCTGCAGGTAAGGGCGGGGAGGGCGCGCTTGAAAAGCACGCCTGCAGTGGGGGTATGCCTGCAGGTAAGGGCGGGGAGGGCGCGCTTGAAAAGCACGCCTGCAGTGGGGGTATGCCTGCAGGTGAGGGCAGGAATGGCGCGCTTACAAAGCACGCCTGCAGTGGGGGTATGCCTGCAGGTAAGGGCGGGGATGGCGCGCTTGAAAAGCACGCCTGCAGTGGGGGTATGCCTGCAGGTGAGGGCAGGAATGGCGCGCTTACAAAGCACGCCTGCAGGGAGGATAAGAGGATGGCGCGCTTACAAAGCACGCCTATCTCTTGTGGGAGGGGTTTTCAACCCCGATTTGAGAGTAAAAGCGCATAAATTCGGGGTTGAAAACCCCTCCCACAAGAGGTGAAAATCCATAAGTTGAAAACCCCTCACACAAGAGGTGAAAATCCATAAATTGAAAACCCCTCACACAAGAGGTCAAAATCCTTAAGTTGAAAACCCCTCCCACAAGAGGTCAAAATCCTTAAGTTGAAAACCCCGATTTTATGTTCATTTCCACTCAAATCGGGGTTAAAAACCCCTCCCACAAGAGAATATGCCAACACTTTTTTCTTAAGTTGACACCTATGGGGCGTGGCAACCACGCCCCTACGAATACACAAAATACACAACTTGAACGTCAAAACTCATTTGGTCTCTGTGCCCCGCAATCTCTCATTTAATCAGTTGCGGCGGGGCACAGAGACCTTCCCTACAATGGAGAGTGGGATGTTTGTGCAAAATTTTTACACAAACATTACTGTTACAATTTCTTGAATATTGGGGTGGAATTGTGATATAATTAGCCAATGAACATTCATATTGAAGCGTTTTTGTAGTTTGCATTAGAAGTGTGCCGTAAAGATAGGGAGGGTTTTCAATAAACATGGTTATATTTAGGTGGAAGTATTTGTTTATTTTTGTATTGTCAATTTTGGTGAGTCCGTTTGTATTTGCAGACAATCATGGTAAAGAGGAACCTGTCAGTTTTCATAAAGACCTTGTTCCTATCCTCAAACGGAGTTGTCAAGGTTGCCATCATCCTGGTGATCCGAATGGTGACTTTATAGTTACATCGTTTGATGAGTTTAAGCGAGGTGGCAAGGCAGGAGAAGCGATTATCTCTGAAAAGCCTGATGAGAGTCTCCTCATAGAGCTTATCTCTGGTGATCCACCGGCGATGCCCCAGAACCAAGACCCGCTTACAGATGATGAAATTGACCTATTCAGACGTTGGATTCTTGAAGGTGCGAAAGATGATACACCTGAAACAGAGGAAATGACAGGCGAAAACTACCCTGTTTATACAGTGCCTCCCGTAATTTCTGCGATATCCTATTCCTCTGATGGTAGCATGCTGGCTGTGTCGGGTGTTAGTGAAGTATTGTTATATGACACGCAGACTTTTGAATTGAAAGCAAGATTGGTAGGAAAAGCACGTCGAATCACATCAATAGTTTTTACCAAAGATGGAAAAATGCTTGGTGTTGCTGGCGGTAATCCTGCTCAATTTGGTGAAGTGCAGCTCTGGAATACCGCTACGAATGAACTTATCAAAGCGATACGTTCCACTTATGATACGATCTACGGACTTTCATTCTCTCCGGACAACAGCCGTGTGGCATTTGGGAGTTCGGATAAAACGGTGCGTGTCTTATCTATTTCTGATGAGAAGGAACTTGTAAAGTTTGACAATCATGGTGATTGGGTTTTCGGAACAGTATTTTCTACTGATGGATCACATTTTGTGAGTGGTAGTCGTGATACAGCCCTGAAATTAGTTGAAGTAGATACCGGTTCCTTTGTAGACGATGTCAACTCAAGTAATAAAAATTATGGTGAAATCAATGCAATTGCTCGACATCCGAATGCGGATCAGGTTTTGAGTGTCGGAGAAGATCGGATACCACGTTTATACAGGATGTTCCGACAGCGGCGTAGGGATGTGGGTAACACAGATTTCAACCTGATTAGAGCTTATGAAGCACAGTCTGGATCTATTGATGCGGTAGTTTTTTCTGCTGACGGTAGTAAAATTGCAGTAGGTAGTTCTAATGGTGAAGTGCGTGTCTACAATGTATCCGATGGCAAGAGACTATTAGCGATGCAAGGGGATACCGAAAGTGTATTTGCAGTTGCATTCCATCCTAACGGCAAGCAACTTGCTGCGGGTGGTTTTGATGGGAAAGTTCGTGTTTTTGACACGAACTCAGGTGAAGAACTGAAAGTCTTTATTTCTGTTCCGATTAAGACGATCGCAAGTGAGGAAGTCACTTTGGTAGTAACAGGTATGACGTGAGGGGCTTGTGTAGCTAAAGTGCAGGATGCACTTACGAAACATCAAGACGTTATCAGCGCTGAAGTTTCTTTACCGGATCAAGCAATTGTTAAGGTGCGTAAAAACAGTGTAAAGACAGATGAACTTGCAAATGTTATCAAAGCGGCAGGCTTTACTGCAACCGTTAAATAGTAATAACGAAAGATGTCTATAAAAACTCCGAATATCCTATGGATATGTACTGACCAGCAACGTTATGATACAATTGGTGCGCTTGGCAATCCGTTCGTATCAACACCGAATATTGATAGTTTGGTTACTGAGGGTGTTGCATTCACACATGCGTTTTGTCAAAGTCCGATATGCACTCCGAGTCGTTCAAGTTTTTTAACAGGCATGTATCCAAGTGCAACGCATGTTAATTATAACGGTAATGCTTACTATCCAGAGACGTACCCACTAATAACGCGTACACTTGCGGATATTGGTTACGATTGTGGTCTAATTGGGAAGCTTCATCTGGCGAGTGCTTATGGCAAAGCGGAACCTCGTGCAAATGACGGTTATCGCTATTGGCAATATAGTCATGCGCCAAGAGATGATTGGCAGGAGGGACACGACTATGCTGATTGGGTGCGTTCAAAAGGATATATACTTGGTGAGTTGATCCAGGATCCAGCAGGTGTCCCTGCAGATTTACACCAAACCACTTGGTGTGCGGAAAAGACGATTGAGTTCATTCTTGAGGAACGAGATATACCTTGGCTTGCGAGTGTGAATATCTATGACCCGCACCCACCGTTTAATCCACCACAATCTTATAGGGAACAGTTTAATCCTGAAGACATGCCCGATCCTCTTTTCATGGATAGTGATTTAGAACAACAGGAAAGATTAGGTCAGATTGATTTTCAGTCTAAAGTTCGAACACCTGATGAATTGGACATTCGAAATCCGATTTTGCCGCGCCCTCCACGTCGTGATGGAGAACCGGTAGTTGTCGGTGAAAGGGATGCGAAGACGCTTATTGCGGCATATTATGCTATGATTAAACAGATTGACGATCAGTTAGGACGGATTCTGGAAGTTCTATCGGAAATAGGACAACGTGAAAACACCGTGATTATCTTAACAAGTGATCACGGAGAGACACTCGGTGATCATGGACTCATACAAAAAGGGTGTCGTTTCTATGAAGGATTGGTTAGAGTGCCGTTGATTTTCTCTTTACCTGGGCAGTTTGTTGGTGGTTTAAAGAGTGATGCGCTTGTTGAATTGATTGACAAAACACCAACACTTTTGGAATTAGCAGGTCTGCCGATTCCAAAACAGATGCACGGACGTTCATTGTTACCGATCCTACGTGGTGAAGCAGATCCAAACCATCATCGTGACTTTGTTCGGTGTGAATACTATGACGCGATTAATATGCGCGACCACACATTCGCAACAATGTACCGAGATAAGCGATACAAATTAGTCGTATATCACGGACACGAGGAGGGAGAACTCTACGATTTAGTGGACGATCCTGATGAGTTCAATAATTTATGGTTCGCGTCTGACAAGCAGGACATAAAAATGGATCTGTTAAAACAGAGTTTTGATGCGTCTATGTTTGCTATGGATAGAGGTCCTGAACGTGTGGGGCCGATGTGATAGACCGATGTGATAGAATCAATCAAAAATTTGTTGCTTATTTTGTAAAAAGCGTGGCAATTGGGATATTCAATCACTCACAATTATCAGGAAAGAATATGTATAGAAAATTTGTATTTTACTTGACATTAATGTTAATATATGGTTTAAATATAGGAAATGCTGCGGTAGAATTGGGATTTGTGTATCTTGGTGATGACGGTCCATTTACTGCACCTGCACTGGAATTCGCAAAGGAAAACTACACTACAACGCAATTGACAAAAAACGACTTGAAGAGTACGACGTTCAAAAGGTTTGCTGTTGTGTGGTGGCACGAAGGGGATACTGATCCTGGTGCTTTATCTAATGCTGAAATTGATGCATTTTTGGATTACGCAGAGAGTGGCGGTGCAGTGCTGTTGACAGGATGGGCAATTCGTTATGCTACACCGATGGGACTTGAAGATGTTGAAGCACGTCAATTTGGTCCTGAATTAGACGATGGACAAAATGTTGGCATTACCGTTCTCCAAGAGACGGTTGACCATAAATTAGTTAACGGACTTAAGAATATTGATGGGGAAACACCAAAACTCGGTGATAGGATACAGATCAATTCAACAGGGTTTCCAAAAAGTGGCGACTATCACGACAAGATTTGGAAGAACTTTATTACACTTGCCAATGCTTGGGGTCCACCAGAAAGCGATTGGGGTGATACTATTGCTGCATTCGGTTATTGGAAAGCAGGTAACGGGAAGGTGTTTAATATGAATTGGCGACTTCCGAACTTTCACGAAAATAATCAAGATATTGAACAGTTAGAACAACTCACAGAGAATGTGATCAATTGGTTAGCGAGTGAATCGGCATATTTAGATGTCTCTTCACACGGTAAATTGCCAATAGTGTGGGGAAAATTAAAAAATCAGAGGTAATAAAATCTATAATTACACGTTAATATAAGGTGAATAGGCGGATTATTCCGTATAAATTAGTTTCATATCACATTGGAGGTATATGTGGAACTCAGGTTTAACTTGGTTGTTTTGCTGCTTATTGCGTTTCTTTTCTGTTTCGGATTTCAGCATTCAAGCTGGAGTGAGATGGATGAGGCAGCACCGAGTATAGAAGTGCCGAAAATATCAGCGTTGAAGATTCATCCAGAGTCATTGACGTTGGAGCATGCGCGTGATGGTAGGCGTGTGCTGGTTTCGGGACAAACAAAAGATGGAAAATGGGTAGATGTGACATCTTGGGCTGTGCTAAAACCGACTACAGACGGTGTGAAAGTGCATGAAGATGGCTATATCTTTCCTGAAAAAGTAGGTACAACAAAAATTGCAGTATTGGTAGAGGGTGTTAGCACAGAGTTACCGGTGATCGTGAAAAGCGTAGATGCACCGTCGGTCAGTTTTGTGCGGGATGTCATGCCGATCATAAGCCATGCGGGTTGTAACAACGGGACGTGTCATGGTTCTGCAAAAGGCAAAAATGGATTCAAACTTTCACTTCGTGGTTACGATCCGGAGTTTGACTACGAACTTTTGATAGAAGATATTTCTGGTCGACGTTTTAATCGGGCATTTCCAGAGCAGAGTCTCATGCTGCTCAAACCGACATCCGAAGTGCCGCACAAAGGTGGTCAGGTGGTTGTGCCAGATTCGCGCGATTATAAGCTGATTCATCAGTGGATCAGCGAAGGTGTTGCTTCTGATGTAGGAACAACCCGACGTGTGGAAAGGTTAGAAGTGTTCCCCGATTCTGCGGAATTGTCAATACCGGGCATGAAACAGCAATTGTTGGTCATCGCACACTATCCTGATGGAACTACCCGTGATGTTACGCGTGAAGCAAAATTCACCAGTAGTGTAAGTGAAGTTGGAAAAGTAACTGATGATGGTGTTGTGACTGCGGAACGGCGTGGTGAAACCGCTATCCTCACTCGATATGAGGGAAAGTACAGCACAAACGGCATTATCGTCATGGGTGACCGTAGTGGTTATAAGTGGGTGGAAACCCCTGAATACAACTATATAGACACACACGTCCATAACAAACTAAAACGATTGAAGATTTTACCTTCAGAACTGAGTACGGACGAGGAGTTTATCCGGCGTATTTACTTTGATATGACAGGACTTCCACCGAATCCTGAGCAGGTGCGGTCTTTTCTCTCTGATAAGACACCATCCAAGGAGAAACGAGAACAACTCATTGATGTGTTGGCAGAATCACCTGAATATGTTGATAATTGGACACACAAATGGGGGGATTTACTGCAATCGAACCGTAAATTTCTTGGTGAGCGCGGTATGTGGCTTTTCAAGCAGTGGATATATGAGTCAATTGCCGATAATCGTCCGTATGATAAATTTGTGCATGATTTGATTACTGCGACTGGGAGTGTTTATACTAATCCGGCAGCGAACTATTTTCGTGTTTCTCGCGAATATACGGCTGCAGTGGAAAACACGACGCAGCTTTTCCTTGGTGTGCGGTTCTCCTGTAATAAGTGCCATGATCATCCGTTTGAAGTATGGACTCAGAATCAATATTATGAGTTTGGTGCATTTTTTTCCGATGTAAAGCTGAAAAACGGTAGGTTGCCGGGTGAGGAGGTCGTATACGCGAGTTTCACACCGACACCTGTTCAACATCCGCGGACGTTAGCAGTTGTGCCCGCAGCCGTTCCGTTTGGGGAAACGAAGAAAGACACTGCGGATAAACGTGAAGCACTTGCGGAATGGTTGACATCAAAAGAGAATCCGATGTTTGCTAAAGCAGGGGTGAACCGAATCTGGAGTTATTTCATGGGACGTGGTATCATTGACCCTGTTGATGATATTCGGTCAAGTAACCCCCCCAGTAATCCGGAATTGCTGGATGCACTGACGAAAGATTTTGTAGACAATGGGTTTGATATAAAACATATCATGAAAACGATTGCCCGTTCTCGTACTTACCAACAGAGTATCAAGACGAATGAATGGAACAAAGAGGATACGATTAATTTCTCACATGCAATTGCGCGACGTCTGACAGCGGAACAGTTGTTAGATGCGATCGGTGTTGCTACGGGAAGTCAACCGAAGTTTCAGGGTGTGCCGAAAAACTTGCGTGCCGTTCAATTACCGGACAGCAAAGTTAAGGATGATGGATTTTTGAAGTTATTTGGTCGTCCTGAACGTGAGAGTTCTTGTGAATGTGAAAGAACAACAGAAGTTAGCCTTGCTCATGCAATGAACCTTATTAACGGACCGACGGTTGCCGATGCGATTATTGACCCGAACGGTCGGATTGCTAAACTCCTGAAAGAGAACAAGGAAGATCGTTTGCTTGTTGAGGAGTTATATCTTGCGACATTTGCTCGGTTTCCGCAGAAAAACGAATATACGATAGCGATTGAACATCTTGGCAGTGCTGAATCTAAAGAGGAAGGCGTGCAAGATTTGATGTGGGCATTGATCAATAGTCCTGCATTCCTTTTCAATCGTTAAACCTGCTATAAAATTGTGCTGTTATGAAATCAGCACAATCAAAATGGAGGAAATTATTGATGATATCGTTACCACAAGCACCCGGAAGATTATGTGATGGGTTCTCACGTAGAGAGTTTCTCCGCGTGGGTGGCGCAGCGATGCTGGGCATTAGCCTACCACAAGTATTGTCACTCAAAGCTAATGCGAGTACGACAGTTGAACCCGCGAAGGCTCTCAACGGATGGGGCAAAGCGGATTCTGTCATTCTGCTTTTCTTACAAGGCGGACCGAGTCACATTGACATCTGGGATCCAAAACCGGATGCGCCTTCTAATATCCGTGGTGAATTTAACCCGATACCAACGAATGTTCCTGGCATTCAGTTGTCAGAGACGATGCCGCGTTTGGCAAAACAGATGGACAAAGCATGTCTTATCCGTTCAGTAAGTTATACGCCTGCTGGTCTTTTCAATCACACCGCAGCGATGTATCAGATGGTTACTGGTGAGACACCGGACAAGGTTGCGCCTTCTGGGCAGCTGGATCCACCTTCACCTGCAGATCATCCGAATGCTGCTGCACACATTGCGAAGTTCCGACCACCAGATGAACCGATGTTGGCAGCAGTCCAACTCCCGCGCCCGATGCAGGAAAGTAATATTATCGGTAAAGGTGGCAATGCGGGGTTCCTCGGCAGAGCGTATGACCCGTATTTTCTCTTTCAAGATCCGAATAAAGAGATAAAACTTGATGATTTGAAACTCCGTCCGGAAGTGCCGCCGATGCGCTTGCAGCGTCGTAAGTCACTGCTTGAAACGATCAACGCCAATATGCCTGAAATTGATAAAGTCGCAGAATCTTACGCACTGAATGAATACTATGAAAAAGCGTATAACCTGATTTTATCCCAGAAGGCGCGTAATGCGTTTGATTTGTCGCAGGAAAAGAATGAATTGCGTGACAAGTATGGTCGACATACATTTGGTCAGAGCGCGCTCCTTGCCCGTCGTTTAGTTGAATCGGGTACGCGATTTGTCCAAGTGAACTGGCCCTCAGTGGCAAACGGCAATCCGAATGATACTGCATGGGATACACACGCAGCGAATTTCGGACCACTGAAAAACCTTCATTGTCCTAAGTTAGATAGTGCAGTTTCTTCGCTGCTTGAGGATTTGGATCAACGCGGCATGTTAGAGAGCACGCTTGTGCTTGCTATTGGAGAATTTGGTCGTTCACCACGCATGGGTGTTAGCACGTCTGGCAATGGTAACGCTCCTGATGGACGTGATCACTGGCCGTATTGCTACACAGGTTTGATTGCTGGTGCGGGCGTACAAGGTGGTCAGGTTTACGGTAAGTCTGATGCTACGGGTTCAACACCGCTTGAAAAACCTGTCCATCCGCGCGATATCCTCGCTACGATTTACCATACTCTTGGTATTGATCCACACACTATTGTGATGAATCATTTAGATCAACCGCGTGAATTGGTCAAGGGTGAAGTGATTACGGGGATATTTTAACTCAACCTTAATTCAGAAGTCTACACTTGCAAATTAGGTTCAAGTGTAGACTTTCTAATATAATTGAGAGTGTTCATAATTCACCATCAATTGTACCATTCATTGATTTATACTTGTAGGTACTGATCGGATGTGTAAAATTTTTTTATTCTTGTCTGAACCAGGATTTTCAGGATTATTAGATTTCCAGGATTACCTTATCAAGGGATTATGATACACATTGAGTTGCATTCTGTAGGAACAACCTTTTGGATTCGATCAAGAGGTCGTCCTACTACATTCCTCAGCTAATGATAAATTATACCAATTCTAATTATTTTTATACCATTCTTCTGTAGGTCGGGTAGAGGCACGAAACCCGACATGTATTGATTGTGGTTATATCATGTCGGGTTTCGTGCCTCTACCCGACCTACGAAAAAAGGTAAATTATAAAGTAGAAATGGTATAAGAATATCCACATTTCATAAGAAAAAATAATTAATTAATTCAGGACTTACGCAGTTTTCATGATCCAATCAAGAATTAAGACGAAAACGATGTAATTTTCAGCATTTTTTCGGTTTCCGGCGCGCTTACAAAGCACGCCTACCGTTGGGTGCGTAAGTCCTGTTAATTATTGAAATTAAGTCTCATACAGTCAGGACTTACGCAGTTTTCATGATTTGATGAAGAATTAAGACGAAAATGGTGTAATTTTCAGCATTTTTTCGGTTTCCGGCGCGCTTACAAAGCACGCCTACCATTGGGTGCGTAAGTCCTGTTAATTATTGAAATTAAGTCTCATACAGTCAGGACTTACGCAGTTTTCATGATTTGATGAAGAATTAAGACGAAAACGATGTAATTTTCAGCATTTTTTCGGTTTCCGGCGCGCTTACAAAGCACGCCTACCGTTGGGTGCGTAAGTCCTGTTGAAATTAAGTCTTATACAGTTAAAAAACTGCACTTGCACAAGAGGTAATCTATATATGCCTGAGATGTTATTTTGTAAACAAGGGAATATTATGAAGAACCGATCGCAACATTTTTTTATTCAGATAGTGCTAACCCTCTTATTCGTTGTTGGCATAGCACATGCCCAAGTTTCACCGCAGCTAACGAGTATATCTCCGCGTGCAGCACAACGCGGGCAAACGATTGAAGTAATATTAGTTGGAAAAAACATCAACGAAAACGCGAAGATATGGTTTAATAAGCAAGGTATAAAAGCGACAATAAAGCAAAAGTCTCCAGTAGCGACCGTTCGTTTTAACGGTTCAGGTATCTCTGCGAATATTCCAAACGATCCACGACTAATTCTTTCCTTTGAAATTGCCCCTGATGCGTCATTGGGGACCCATCAAATCCGTCTAATCACTCCCAACGGTGTTTCCAACCCACAAAACTTCATCGTTGGCGACCTTCCTGAGATGAACGAGAAGGAACCCAATTCCACGTCTGCTGAAGCACAGGTAATTGAATTACCCGCCACTGTTAATGGTGCTGTTACGTCTATTGAGGATGTGGACATATTCCATTTTACACTGCGGAAAGGTGCGCGCCTAATTTGCGACATCAGTGCACAACGTATGGGGTCGGCTTTAGATTCTCACCTTGTTTTATATGATCCAAGTGGTAAAGAGGTAGCAAAAAGTCTGGATGGAAACGGACTGGACTCATTCATTGATTATTCAACGCAACAAGCAGGGGAGTATTCACTTCACCTGCGCGATGTGCGTTTTCAAGGCAGTGGCAATCATCGCTATCGGTTGAATATTGGGGAATTACCTTATCTTCAAGTTGTGTTTCCACTTGGTGGAAAACGGGGTGCTGCGAACAGTATCAACGTTGCTGGTGCAAATTTGGGGTCTGTGAATGCCATACAACTTGACATTTCAGCTGATGCGACACTTGGGATTCAAGAATTGCGCGTCAACACACCGAATGGTTTGGAAACAAACGCTTACCCTTTCGCTATCGGTGAGTTTAACGAGACGGTTGAAAAAGAACCTAACAATGGTCTAAACCAAGAAAACAAAATCGGCACGCCGATCACAGTAAATGGTAGGATTGAGAAAGCGGGTGATGTAGATAGGTATTCAATTACGGTTGCTAAAGGTGCAAGTTTTATTTTTGAAGTGAAAGCTCGTGAGTTTCGATCAGAGTTGGATCCTGTATTGACTCTGTACTCACACAAAAAAGGAGCTGCAGAGGGTAGCGTTGAGGAACAGGTTTTACGAGTGAATGACGATGCAAGTGGTGTTGATGCGCGTATTGGATTTGCGTTTCCTGAAGCAGGGAATTATGGAATCTCCGTGCGTGACCTCAATAGTGCTGGTGGTGGAAATTTTCCTTACAGACTAACCATCCGTCCATTGAAACCTGATTTTCGTTTGAATGCAGGTACAGATAATGTGCGTGTCAGTCAAGGTGGTACGTTCATGACGACAGTCTCAGTCGCGAGGATAGATGGGTTTAATGGTGCGCTCCGTTTCTATTCCCCGGATCTTCCCAAGGGTTTTGTGGTAAATCCGACAATTCTTTTTGCAGGTCAAAATCAAGCATTATTGACAATAACTGCGCCGACAGATGCTCCACTTGGTCTGCACACATTTTCCATCGTTGGCGTAGGTGCTATTGGTGGCAATCGGATAGAGGCGACTGCATCTCCACAGAAAATATTTCTGACAGTGCTGGAAACACCGCCATTTACACTCTCATTTGCTGATGTTAGCGTGAGTGTGGTTCACAACAAGTCTACAAGTTTCCATGTTATTGCTGATCGAAGAGACGGTTTCAATGGACCGATTAGTTTGTCTGTACAAAGCATGCCTGCTCGTATTTCAGGTGGAAAAGCCACAATTCCTGCGGGACAAAATAGTGCTGTGATTTCACTACGCGCAGGTACCGTGGAACGCCGCGAACAATTTTCTGTTGTTCCCACACCTGGCACGAGTTATATCTCGGTAAGTGGTACTGCAAATTTCAATCGTGAAACCTATACAGAAGTATCCCCAGTAATTCCCCTTACAGTTGTTGAAGCACCGTATATTGTTACGATTGAACCCTTGAGATTTAGCATAGTATTCCCAAAGGCAGCAAATGTAACTGAACCTGTAGCGGCAGCAGCTGAAGGCGAAACCGTTGCAGTCTCAGAACCCAGTCCATCGGAAAATCCAGAAACAGAGAAAGCAAAACAGAGCGAACCGATTAAGAAGACTGCTAAACTTACAATAAGCATTGTTCGAACAGGGAGTTTTACAGATATAGTGACCATTACTCCGATAACGGTGCCTGAAGGTATTACGATACCTACTGCAACAATTCCTATCAACGAGAACGAAATTGAGGTGGAACTTGAAGCACTTGATACGCTTGAAGCAAAAACACATCAAATGAGGTTCCGTGCTACTGCCGTTATCAACGGTAGACCCTTTACACAGGATAGTCCTGTCATCAATGTGAAGATAATTCGTTAGGTGTTTTTACCCCTCAATATTCACGGATATCCGTGATATAGTAATTTTAAGACGTCAAATTTCATGCAAAGAATCGTATATTGTGATATACTTTTACAAAATAAAAAAGCGAATTGAAATTAGGGAGTATAAGTATTGACTCGTCGTAGTTTTTTCACAGCACTCGGTTGGGGTAGTTTCACGGCGGCACTTGGAACGTGTTTTGGTCCGGGTTTAGTGCGTTATTTGTATCCACGTGTATTGTATGAACCTTCGTCAGTATTTCAAGCGGGATTTCCAGCAGAATATCCGCCGGGTAGTGTAAGCGAAAAATATAAGAAAGAGCCTTTTGGTGTATGGATTGTTCGGCGTCAGGATGGAGAGTTTTATGCGCTCCTGACAACCTGCACACATTTGGGGTGCACGCCGCGTTGGCTCTCTTCCGAAAATAAATTCAAATGTCCGTGCCACGGTAGCGGTTTCGACCGTGAGGGGATCAACTACGAAGGACCTGCTCCACGTCCACTTGAACGTGTGAAAATTACATTGGCGGAAGATGGACAACTTCAAATTGATAAGTCCGTCAAGTTTTTGGGTGAAAAAGGTCAATGGGTAGACCCTGGTGCATCTTTGAAAGTCTAACCTGAGGGGGTATCATTTGCGTCTGAGCTGATTCCGTGTATCTTCAGACAGAAAAAGGAAATAATGAACGAAGAACGAAAAGGACTAAAAGAAAAGATTACGAATTCCGACATTTGGAAATCTATTTTCCGACACGGTTACGAAAAAACGGGTCGTCGTTATACACTGCAGGTATTGCAAAACGTATGGTTGCATTTGCATCCACCTCGTATTTCCCGCCACGCCTTAAACTTCCGATTCACATGGTGTATGGGTGGTATCACCTTCCTGATGTTTCTTGTGACAGCCGTCACAGGTGTTCTGTTGATGTTTTACTACCGTCCGACAGCCGAATATGCCTTCGCTGACATACAAGCACTTGAATTTGATATTCCGTTTGGTATGCTATTACGGAACATGCACCGGTGGGCAGCACACGGTATGGTTATATCTGTGATGCTCCACATGTTTAGGGTGTTCTTGACAGGTTCTTATAAGAAGCCTCGTGAGTTCAATTGGGCAGTTGGTGTTATTTTATTGCTCATCACATTTTTCCTGAGTTTTACAGGTTATTTGCTTCCGTGGGATCAGTTGGCACTTTGGGCGGTTACAGTCGGGACGAACATGGCAAGTGCTACCCCAGCGTTAGGTAGTGAAGGTCCGTTTACCCCTACAGATATTATCACACCAGCAAATGACGTTAGATTTGCCTTGCTTGCGGGAACTATTGTTGGACCGTCAACGTTGTTGCGGTTCTATATTTTGCATTGTGTTGCTGTTCCGTTGGTGGCAAGTGTGTTGATGGCACTACATTTTTGGCGTGTACGTAAAGATGGTGGCATATCTGGACCTCTTTAGTGACAAGTTTTTCATAAGAAATACAGCATTTATTCGGTTTTTTTCACAAGCCCCTTTGTAATGTTTTTGAAATTTTTTCGTTTTGAAGGAGATAGAAGTTAGGTATGGAGTATTTTTTAGCACTTGTAACGAAACCTGATAATGTTCCAATTTTGGCAATTCTGTTTCTGATTCCGTTTTTTCTCTGGTTATCATACAGACAGGCGCGTCAAACAGACCGCACAGGTGTCCCATCCGATGCGGAATTAAACGACAAGGTTTACGTTTGGCCCTATCTCTGTCGTAATGAGTTTATCTGTGCGATTATTATAATGTTAGTGCTGGGTGTATGGTCAATTATGATTGATGCCCCGCTTGAAGAACCGAGTGATCCTGCCAAGACACCGAATCCCTCTAAAGCTCCGTGGTATTTTCTTGCACTTCAAGAGATGTTGGTCTATTTTGACCCTTGGATTGCCGGTGTGGTATTGCCGGGGTTGATTATTGCGGGACTCATTGCTATTCCATATATTGACATCAATCCTAAAGGTAAAGGTTATTATACCATCAAGGAACGTCCCTTTGCACTTGGGGTGTTCTGCTTCGGATTTATCATATTGTGGATTGTCTTGATGATAGTCGGAACATTCTTAAGGGGTCCTGGGTGGAACATATTTATGCCGTGGGAGTATTGGGATCCGCACAAAGTTGTGCCGTTAACTAATGTGAACCTTTCAAGTTTGATTGGGATACGGGGTGAAACAACAGCGATTTTCTTTGGGATTGCGGTTATCGCAGGGTATTACGCTCTCGGTCCGATCTACTATTTTTGGAAATGTAAAAGCAGCCGTTTTTTACAGGAGCTTGGGTTGATCAGGTATATCATCGTCTCATTTCTATTTTTGACTATGCTTGCGTTACCGATAAAAATGATACTACGGCTTGGGTTGAATGTGAAATATATTTTAGAATCACGTTTGTTAAACATTTAATACTTACAACTTGTGCTGAACTTTGTTTTAGATATTTTGCTTGATATGGAGGTTTAACATTTCGTGAGGAACAAAAAAGAGATTCCCGTTGAAAATAAATCATATTCTGTTTTGTTCTTTATTCTGTCAGCACTGTTAGGGTTGGTGACGATATGGGGATTCTGGGATGAAATGATCACGCGCCGTCCTTGGAAGGAACATCAACAGCAGTTTTATCAATATGAATATGAAAAGACTATGACAGAATTAGAAAACGCAGAGAAAGACTTACCTGAAATGCCAACCGCTCCTGAGATTGATGAGAAAGCGTTGAGAAAATTGGAGAAAGAGGTTAATATAAAAAAGATGGCGTTAGATGATGCGATGCAAGCACGTA
Organism: Candidatus Poribacteria bacterium; assembly: GCA_963663765.2. Classification (GTDB taxonomy): domain Bacteria; phylum Poribacteria; class WGA-4E; order WGA-4E; family WGA-3G; genus MSPOR6. The sequence goes on from CAXXUA010000014.1 coordinate 20,034, forward strand.
AGTTTGAGCAGAGCAAATCTGATGCGATCAACTATAAATATCAACATAGTCTACACGAAGCACATAGTGAAGAAACAGAAAAAGTACTAAAATGGAAAGAGAAATTAGACGACTATGAACAACGGATTGAAGGTGAACTCACTGATACGATCATAGCAGCTCAGAATGAATATGCTGATGAAAATAAGACACTTGCCGATTTTTATAAAACGAACAACGACCCTGAAAATGCACTTTCTACCTACCTCATAGCACAAAAATATAAACCAGACGATACTGCTATTGCTGAAAGGATTTCTGAAGTACAACAATCACTTGTTGCCCTTGAAGCGGTGAAAGCCGAGCATGCTAATGTGGATCGTATTAAAGAGAAATTAGCAGATGTTGGCGGCATCAAACGAAAATTCCTCGGCAGCCTATTAGAAAATCCATTTAAGCAGACACGGACTATCGTTCAACACTATCTGGAAGACTTTGATTATAAGGCGGATAGGTGTGAAACCTGCCATTTTGCAGTTGACAAGAGTGGTTACGATAGTGATGCACAAGAGACTTTTGAAATAGAAGGTGATGGTGAAGAGCTCGTAAAGTATCAACTCAAACATCCAAGGGTGAGACCTGGCAGTGAGACAATATATATTGATGGATTTGATGTAGAAGCAGAAGAGTATGAACTTTCGGAAGAAGGTCTGCTTACCTTTAATGATCCTGATGTTTTTGGTGATGTAGAAATTTCTTATGAAACCGATTACCATCGTGCCTTACGGACTCACCCGCATCGTGAAGTTCTACTCGCAAAACACCCACTTGAAAAATTCGGATGTACACCTTGCCATGGTGGACAAGGACGCGGACTGACAGCAAAATCTGCACACGCACTTACACATGCCGAATACTGGTTGACTCCTGTACTTGGGATGGATGCTGAAACAGGTAGAACATCTGAAGAGAAAAAAGGATATATGGAGTCTAATTGTCGACGTTGTCACGATGGTGTGATGAAGTTAGACTTCGGTGTAGACCCTGATACAAACGCTCCTATAGACTATGCGCCGCATCTTTCTAAAGGTTTGGCACTCTTTGAAGACCTCGGATGTCATGGTTGTCATGCAGTAGAGGGTTACAGTGCGTTGGATAATATCGCAAAGGTTGGTCCCGCGCTTGATAAGATTGGAAGCAAAGTGCAGGATACCGCATGGCTTGAAAGTTGGATAAAGGAACCCGAAGCATACCTACCAAATACAACAATGCCGAACTTCTTTCCAGCGGAAGGCATGAGCCAAATTGTCTACTTAAAGAATGGAGGACAACGTACGGGTGTTGTTACTGAAACTGAAACAAGTTACACTGTGAAGACAGACGATGGAACAGAATTTCCTTATGCTAAGGATGATGTGTTACGTGTTGTTGACGAGGTAAAATCTATCGCTGCCTACCTTGCGAGGATGAACGACCAAACCATTGATGATTCACAAGCCACATATTCTACATCTGAGAGTGCGATTAAAGCTGGTGAGGAGACGGTAAAAACTGTTGGATGTCTTTCCTGCCATACCGTAGGCGACTTAGGGAGTGATTTTGCACCAGCATTGGATAGTGTCGGCACAAAGGTCACCCCAAATTATCTTTATGGTTGGATTGCAAATCCGAGGTCTTATGATCCTGATACCACTATGCCAAGTTTGCGCTTGAGTGACACAGATCTTAACAATGTTGTCGCGTATCTCATGAATTTGCAAGAACCCACAACAACAGCTGTTTCCGATTCGGTAGGAGAAATAGATGTAGCAGAAGGGGAAAAACTTGTCAGAACTTATGGGTGTTTTGGTTGTCACGAAATACCGGGGTTTGAAAACGAATCGAAAGTTGGTGCGGATCTCGGTGAATTTGGCGCGAAACTTGCTGCGGAACTTGACTATGGTGACACTGTAGATATAGACCATCATTCTTGGCATGCTTGGACCATAGGAAAAATTACCAACCCACGTCGCTACCAAACGCGTCGGATTGTTTCTCGTATGCCAGTTTTCAATAATCTCAAGGATAGTGATGAGGATGCGAAAGCACTTGCAGTTCTATTGAAGAGTTTTCAACCGGAAGCTTATCCACTCAGTTATACCTTTGATCATGCAGTTGAACCGAATAGGGTTGAGAAACAGAAACAAATTGATGCTGGTAGACGTATTGTCAAGAAATATAACTGCACAGGATGTCATGTGATTGAAGGTGAAGGTGGCGCTTATACGGATGTGATCACCGCACATGAAGGTTTAGATGTAATCACGTCTAAGCAATTGTCTCCACCCCCCTTACAAGCGGAAGGTGCGCGAGTTTATCCTGATTGGTTGTTTAACTTCCTCAAAGATCCGTCAAAGGAGATACGTTATGGACTCAAGGTGCGCATGCCCACATTTGAGATGTCAGATGAAGAAGCAACGACACTTGTCAAATACTTCTATGCATTAGATGATGAACCCTTCCCCTACGAGACACTACCAGAACCAGAAGCAACGCAAACGGAATTACGTGTTGGCAAACAGATTTTTGACGCCCTGAAATGCGACTCATGTCATCCATCACAAGGCGAAACCATTCCTGCTAATAGTGACAAGGCAGGAAGACCTGACCTATCCTTAGCTAATGGCCGACTGAAACCGGATTGGTTGATTGACTGGATGAAAGATCCACAAACATTCCAACGCGGTACTGCGATGCCACAAGCGTGGCCCCTTTCTGTAGATGGACAACATACACCTTATGGAGACTATGCTGATAGGGATGCAGAAAAACAGATACGGTTGGTTCGTGACTATCTATTATCGTTAGGTAGATAGGTGCGGATTGAATTCGTCCCATAGGCGTCAATTTAAGAAAATATTGTTGTCATTTTTCTTGTGAGAGGGTTTTTCAACCTTGATTTGAGAGGAAAAGCGCATAAATTCGGGGTTGAAAACCCCTCCCACAAGAGGTCAAAATCCTTAAATTGACGCTTATGGTGCGGATTGAATTCGTCCCTACCCGGGGAGTATCCGTGCTATATGAAACATCTACTGATTGTCGTTGTGATGATCTTTGTGTGGTTAAACGGGTTCATCTGGTTAGGTAAACAGGTTGATCCAAGCACAAAGCATCAAACAGAAGTTGAATATAACTATAAACGATACTGCTCTGGATGCCACGGCTATAGTGGTGCGGGTGATGGACGTATAGGTCGTTTCAAGAAATTAGCACCTGCTGACTTGACAGATAACGATTTGTGGACAATGCATGACGATGCGAACCTACTTGAAAGCATCCGTGATGGCAAAAACGACATGCCTGCGTTCCACTACTACCTTAGCAGCGACGAACAGCAGGAACTGCTTGATTATATAAGAGAAATGTTCAAGCCATAAAACACACGGATATCCGTGATGTTTGTTTTTAACGGTTTGCCTTTTCAAAACTTAAGGTGTTAATATAGATTAGGACTTACGCAGTTTTCATAATTTGATGAAGAATTATGAAAATGGTGTAATTTTCAGCATATTTTCGGTTTCCAGCGCGCTTACAAAGCACCAAATCAAGAAATCAACGGTATGAATGCCATTTAGGCATTCCCCGCCTACCGTTGGGTGCGTAAGTCCTGTAGATTAAAAGAATTAAATAAGGAGAAAAACCATGAAAAATTTGAAGACTATCATTGCGGCACTAATTTGTAGCACGTTAGCGGGTGTTGCATTAGCTGGAAATGTCACTGGTACGGTATCTTATGAAGGGGATGTACCTGCGCGGAATGCTTTGACAATTAGCACAGAGGAACAACACTGTATTACAGCCACAAAGGGTGCAAAATCTGAGGCGCTTGTTGTTTCAAAAGCAAAAGGCATCCAAAATGTTGTTATTTCATTACGACTTCGTGGTGCCCAGGAACTCAAGATGCCTGAGAAACCGCTTGTTGTTGACCAAAAAGACTGTCGTTATTTGCCACATGTGATTGCGGTTCCCGTAGGTGCTACAGTAACGATTACATCTGCTGATCCTGTTGCACACAATGTACATTCACATGCACTGCAAAATGAAGCTCCGAACATCCAGATTCCGGAAAAAGGTGATGTCTACAAGTATAAGATCACCAAAGCGGAAGCGATCAAACTCACATGTGATATTCACGCATGGATGAGTGGTTATATCGTTGCTGTTAATAGCAACTTTTATACAGTTACGGGACAAAAGGATAAAGAAGACAAATGGATTCATCCTGATGATTATGAAAAGTCATCAGATACCGGCAAATTTGCCTTTAAAAAGGTGCCAGAGGGCAGAGCACGTGTGATTGCTTGGCATGAAACACTCGGTTCAGCGAATAAAACGATTACTGTTCCTGCGGAAGGTGATATCTCTGTAGATTTCAAAAGTACTGATTTCAAAAAGCCTAAGGCAAAATAATAGTATCACCAATAATGTAATGTATGTCAGGTTTGCCTTCAAGCAATTTGACATACAACCCACAATTTCAGGTTGAAAAAACACTACATTTGAGAGAACCCCTAAAATGCGTTGTTGTTCTTCCCGGACGAAAAAGAGAATAGTCCTTATATTTGGTTTTGTGCTGCTTGGATTTGTACTCTTTTCATTTGTACCAGCATTTGCACAGGATGTGACAGATGAAGACTACCGTCCATTCCCAATGATCGGCAGTAGAAATGCTGCATGGATTGCTGCACAATTGCACCTATTGTTCGGTTCGTTTATTTTAGGTGTGCCGATGTTCGCTGTTATCATTGAATTCATTGGATGGAAAACCAAAGAGGAACGGTATGACCGAATGGCGCAAGAGTTCATCAAACTCTGTATGGGTGCATTTTCAACGACGGCATTACTCGGTGGTGTTCTTGTTTTTATTTTGATATGGTGCTATCCGAAGGTGATGAACAAAATGAGCGGTATCTTCGGACCGACGATGATCTTCTATGTCATTCTGTTCTTCGGAGAAACATTCACGTTGTATCTCTATTCCTACGGTTGGGATAAGATGCAGGGTCGCCATAAAGGATGGCATTTATTTTTGGGAGTGATGCTGAATGTATGGGGTACAGCGATTATGTTTGTCTCAAACACATGGCTGACCTATCAGACAAGTCCTGCAACGCAATACGGCAAGTTATCAGACAAAGCAAAAGAAGGATGGTTAGAACATACACTATCGCAGAATCCAGAGTTAACACGTGCTGAAGTCCTAAAAGATGTAACAGATACTACTGTCACCAATCTACATAACGAAACAACGGGTGAGTTTCTGGGTACGGTCATGGATGCAGTTAACAATTTTACGTGGATGCCGGTCAATATCCACCGTCTCATCGGAAACATCGCCTTTGGTGGATCAATTGTTGCAGCTTATGCGGCATTTCGTTTTCTTGTTGCGAAAACGAAAGAGGAAAAAGCTCACTACGACTGGATGGGATACAACGGTAACTTTATTGCCTTGTGCGGTTTGATTCCACTACCTTTTGCTGGATATTGGTTAGGTAGAGAGATCTATATATTCAACAACACCATGGGTGTAAACATGATGGGAGCACTTTTCTCATGGTTGTTTATAATACAAGCGGTGATGATTGGTATTTTATTTATCGGAGCAAATTACTACCTATGGTCTGGTATGGGACGTATTGAGGGGGGAGAGAAATTTGCACGGTATCGTCCCTACATGATTGCTGTAATCGTGATATGTGTTGGTGTTTGGATGACACCCCGTACGCTTTCAAGTATTTCTACTGCATCAGAACAAACTGCAATGGGAGGTTCGAACCATCCACATCTGGGTTGGTTTGGACTCATGACTGCAAAAAATACAGTGGTTAATATTGTTATATTAACGACCTTTTTGAGTTTTCTGTTTTATAGACGTTCAGGTAAAACACCGACAGCAAACTGGAAAAAGATGGGGAATATCGTTATTTCAACAATATTATTTTTAGGTGTGGTTGTAATTGTCGTCATTGGTATTGCGGGTTTTTCAGTTGAATCCTCTGTTCGGGTAAATGTGCTGACACCTTGGCAGGTGCTGGTTGCGCTTGCTGTCATGGTTGTCGTGACAATAATTGATATTTTTATGTACCGAAAAGCAACTTCATCAGGTACAATTAAATGGGGTGGTATGACAGAACGGTCACAGTATGTCCTGATACTCCTTGCGATCACTTTTACCTCTCTGATGGGTTTGATGGGATATGCGCGTTCCGGTCTTAGGCAGGGATGGCACATATTTGGGGTCATGAAAGACACATCGGTTGATGCCTATACTCCTTCACTGAGCAGTGCTGTAAACATGGTTTCAGTCATTATGGTAATATTCTTTGCACTTGTTGGATTTATTTTCTGGCTTGGTTTATGGGGTGACAAGAAAAAGCAAAAGGCAGTTCCTATTGAAACAGAAGCACTTGTAGAAGGAAACGAATGATGGAAGAAACAAAATCAACAACAAACATACTCATAAAAGTCGCAAGTCTCTTATTAATGCTGGTGAGTTTCATTGCTTTTATTGCGAAAGCTCCCGCTTTTCCCATTGCATCTGAAAACTTGTTACCTTGGTCGGTATGGTTCCTCATAGCAATCCTTGTAAATATGGTTGTATGGGGCATGGTTGTGAAACTGATGACTTATGTATTGGCAATAATCTGGTTTTTTGCGTTAATTGCCGCGTGGGTGCCAGACACATCAACAGTTACCGCAACGTTGACAGAATTGGATTGGGAGGATCCGGATGGGGTTGTAGAGTTCGGTGAAGCAATCTTTAAAAGCAAAGGTCAGTGTAGTGCATGTCACACTTTAGACACCACTGCACCGAAAGGTAGATGTCCTGATTTAACTGACATCGGAATCAATGCTGCAAATAGAGAACCCGGTAAAGATGCAAGAACATATCTCATTGAGTCTCTGTATGAACCGAGTAAATATTTAGTGCCAGGATACGGTAAAATCATGCCTGAAGTATGGAAAAATCCGATAGCACTCACAAAGATTGAAATTGCAGCGGTCATTGCATTCTTAGAAAGCCAAGGCGGTGAAGTTAATCCGACACTTTTTGACGAACCTATTGATAGAGCTGAAATTGGAGCAGCTGCAGAAGCACTGCCACCATTACTCACCGGTGATCCTGAAGAAGGCAAAAGGGTATTTATAGACGTAGCTTGTATCTCCTGTCACGAAATCCAAGGATTAGAGAACCCAAAGGCAGGAGAAGTTAATGAAGATTTTGAAGTTGTCACTGCACCAGAACTGACAGAAATTGCAGCTTTGAACAGTATGCGATATATTGAGGAGTCAATCCTACTACCTGACAAAGAAATTGTCCCAGGTTATGGCACAGTAACAGTGTTGTCGAAAGGCGTAACCTACCAAGGCACGCTTGTCTCACAGGATACAGAACAGATCGTTGTCCGGACCAAAGCAGATGATGGAACAGAAACCGAACACACAATTCTTTTGAGCGACCTTGATGAAGAACCGATTGAAGACCTGACGGATCTCAAAGGTAGAGGTTATTTGACATTAACAATAACACCTATTGACACTGACACACCCGTAAGCGGAGAGATCGTTGAGGAAAGCGATACGACAGTAACGCTAAAGGTCGGTGACGAAACGCAAACAGTTTCTAAGACAGATGTGAAAAAGCAGATGACACTTCACCATTATGATGAAAATCAAACAGTAGTAGGTGAATTAGTATCAAAGGACGAATTTGAGATCGTTCTAATCGTTGATGGAAATGAAGAGAGTTTTGATACGTTTGATTGGAATGAAGATAAATCTGTTTTAGCATCCGCTTATGGTACAAGATTGGAGGTTAAATCTCCAATGCCAACGAACTTCCCCGATCTTTTGAGTCTTCGGGAAATGGCGGACTTAATTGCATACCTAAGCACATTAACAGGTGCTACAGAAGAAGAAACTAATGAGGCATCAAGCGATACACAGGAAGAAGTCACGGAATAACACATAGTAGAGATTTTAGTTAGACAATGTGCAAATAGAGGTAAACCATGAGAAAGCCATCGCTTTTCACAATATGTTTTGCAATATTCATCGTATGTTGGGTGTTTTTCCGATTTTTCGTCGGCGGTGTTATCTCAAAACCGATACCAAATAGCGTGATTGCGATGTATATGGCATTGGTCTTCATCGCAATTTTGGTGCATATCTCTGTGGAAGACACAAGGTTTCGGGAGTTTCTACGTCCTATTCACGAGACACTCGTTGATGAGAACCGTAGTACCCGCAGAGTTGTTTTGGCAGTATTGATCCCGCTTCTTATGCTCGGATTTACCTACACTAATATTGCCCAAAAGGCGAATCCTCCAGGAGACCCCCGGACAGTACATCCAACACCGCCAGACAACTTGATGTACAAAGATATAGTTCTTGGTACAATGGATGAGTCAGAAAACCCTTTTCGGCATTATGAGAAGGATGATCCTGATGCGTATAAATCCCATGTAGAGAAGGGCAGAGCAGTCTATTATCAAAATTGTTTTTTTTGTCATGGTGACAATCTTGATGGTAAGGGGCATTTTGCAGATGCGTTGAATCCGTTGCCTGCGAATTTTCAGGACCCGGGTGTTCTACCTAATTTCTCAGAATCATTCTTTTTCTGGCGGATTAGCAAAGGTGGACCTGGAATGCCTGCATCTGGCACACCTTGGAATTCTGCTATGCCTGTCTGGGAAGAGTATCTAACACAAGACGAAATATGGGAAGTTATTCTGTTCTTATCCGACTACACTGGCAATAAACCGCGCACCTTTGGGGAGGGTCACTAAGAATGAAAAAAAGAAATTATACCCTCATACTCACAATATTAGGTATGTTTTTTATTGTCCCCTTTATCATTGCGCAGGATACTGCAGATGATACTGCGGAAGCACAAAATGCCGCAGCAGGAAAAGCGGTATATGATAACAGTTGCGCGCACTGCCACGGTATTGAAGGACGCGGGGATGGAAGTGCAGCAGAAAACCTTTTACCACAACCCAGAGATTTCACACGTGGTTTATATAAAATACGTTCAACAGAAAGCGGTGAGCTGCCAACCGATCAAGATCTGTTTGATATTATTACAGAAGGTATGCCAGGAACTTCTATGCCAGAATGGGAAACTGCTTTAGATGCAGATGAACGTTGGCAAGTTGTGGCATATATTAAGACCTTCTATGAAGGTTTTAAGGAAAGTGAAACTACACCTAAAGAAATCCGTTTAGCAGGTAAAATTCCTTACTCTGAAGAGAGTATTGAAATTGGCAAAGAACTATATACGCAATTCGCGTGTTATGAATGCCACGGCGATGAAGGACGAGGCGATGGCACATCTGCCCCCACGTTGAGAGATGAGTGGGACTATAAGAGTTGGCCAGCAAATCTTCACCAAAATTGGAATTACAGAGGCGACAACGATATTGACGATATTTACAAGCGGTTCATCGGTGGTATTGCAGGTTCCGCAATGCCTATGTTTGATGACCCCGCCTTCGGATTATCTATTGAAGAAGCCAGACGTTATAACCAATTGGACAATATGGGTGAAATGACAGATGCTGAGGAAGAAGAATATACAGGACTTGCGGATAAAATGGAAAACGCTTTTGAGATCTTAGATATTATGAATGCAGATGAAGGCGATGAAGAACAAAGAAAGTTCTATGAAGAATCAATGAAGGCGTTTTATGAAAAAAGTTGGCATCTTGCGAACTATGTAAAATCGCTATCACCAGAGAAACGTCCTGAGGCAGCGATTGGTAAAAACTCGCTCCGATCACAATATGTAGAAGGTGAGTTGCCGTCGATGGACGATGTTGTATGGGATGATCTTGAAGCAAGCTACTTTCCGCTTGTTGGACAGATAATCATTGAACCGAGACAGTTCAACCCTACAATTGACTCTGTCAACGTCAAATCCTACTATAACGACACACATGTTGCATTTCTGTTTATATGGGATGACCGCACACATAATACTGCAGAAGAAGAAAACGAAGATACAGGTAAAACCTATGAGGACGCAATTGCAATTCAGTTTCCGGTGAAAATCCCAAAAGGTCCGACATCACCGAAACCTTATTTCCTTTGGGGTGGAAAATTGCCTGTATATCTGTGGCACTGGCAAGCTTCTGCACCAGAAAAAACTACAGAACTTACAGCAAAAGGCATCAATAATGCCACGATTCAAGATGTCCAAACGGATATTCAAACTGAGAGTACGTATTCAAAGGGACAATATAAACTGTGGATCAAACGTTCAATTAAAACTGAAGATAAAAAAGATCTACAGTTGGAACCAGGTGTATTTGCACCTATAGCCTTTTCTGTATGGGATGGAGCGAATGGTGATGTTGGCACAAAACGGGTGATCTCAAGTTGGTATTCTTTTGTGTTGGAACCTATTCCATCATCCAAAAGATTTATTTATCCACCTATAGTGGCGTTGCTCTCTTTAGGTTTGCTAATCGGTTTACGAGGTTTTGTGCAACGCAGAAACACAGAATTGAACAATACAAACGATGAAAATAATAGGGACAAGTAATACCCTATACCTACAATCATAAAGGAGAAAAAAATGAAAACGAGAATGTTTGCATGCCTTGCACTTCTTATCGCATGTGGTTTCTGTATAATTGTATTTGCAGACAATCACGAAGAAGAAGATATGAATAAACTTGTTTTTCCAGAAGCATATAAAATAGAGGCAGTTGCTAACGGAGGAAAAATAAGTGGCGTTGTAAAGTTTGATGGCGAAGTGCCTGAAAAGAAAAAACTCGCAATCAATAAAGACCCAGCAGTTTGTGATACTGTTGCTAAGTACGATGAGTCACTTGTCGTTGGTGAAGGTAACGTTTTGAAAAACACGATTGTTTATCTGATGGACGTTACCAAAGGTAAAGATTTTGATAAGGATGCAAAAGTAGAACTTGACCAAAAGGATTGCCGATTTGATCCGCATGTGCAGATTATTCCTGTTGGTGCAACATTGACAGTTTTGAATAGTGACAAGGCAACACACAATGTACATATCTTCGGGACTAAGAAAAACAATACTTCTGTGAACAAACAACAACCAAGAACACGCAAAAAAATGCGGTTGTCACGTGAAGGTGTCGCCAAGGGACCGGAAGGACCAGTTGAAGTCAAATGTGATATCCACGGATGGATGAGAGCCTGGGTCGCCTATGTACCACATCCCTATTTTGCTGTGACAAACGAAAAGGGTGAATTCACACTTGAAGATGTCCCAGCAGGCACATATAAGTTGGGTTATTGGCATGAAATGTGTGGTACAAATAATAAAGAACCGGTCGCTATTACAGTTGAAGCGGGTGGAGAAGTCAAACAGGAGTTTACACTTAAAGTTAAAGAATCCAAGTGAGTAAAAATACGATTACGGTCGAAAATATAACGCACCATTACGGGACACGGTGTGCGTTAGACGATGTAAGTTTGACCGTATCTCAAGGTGAGGTATTTTGCCTACTCGGACCGAATGGTAGCGGAAAAACAACCCTTTTTAAAATCCTGTCTACGTTGATGCCACTTACATCTGGCACAGTCAACATACTCGGATTTGATTTGCACACTAAGGCAAAAGCAATACGGAAATTAATGGGGGTTGTTTTTCAACATCCAGCACTTGACATAAAACTCACTGTTAGGGAAAACTTACGACATCACGGACATCTATATGGACTTCACGGCAAAAGTCTGAGCCACCGAATTTCTGAACTGCTTGACAAGTTTGGTATAGATGATAGAGCAAATGACCTTGTTGAGAAATTATCTGGAGGATTACAAAGGCGCGTAGAAATCGCTAAAGCTATGCTGCATTCACCAAAAGTCTTACTGCTTGATGAACCGAGCAGCGGGTTGGATGCAGGTGTTCGGCGACAACTCTGTGAATATCTTAAACTACTTGCAGAGACAGAAGGCATCCTTATTCTACTCACAACACATTTGTTGGATGAAGCAGACGAATGCACAAGAGTCGGTATTTTGGATAATGGTAAGTTAGTTGCTATCGGAACACCTGAAGAACTCAAGGCACAAATTGGGGGTGATGTGGTACTGATAGAAAGCGATAACAGAGAAACACTCCACACAGCAATCGTTGACAAGTTTGATGTTTCGCCAGTATTTGTAGAGGACCGTTTGAGCATTGAATGTGAAAAGGCACATGAGTTTGTGAGGGATGTTGTTGCTGCGTTTCCTGATGATATTCAGACGGTTCGTTTCGGTAAACCGACATTAGAGGACGTGTTCATCAAGTTGACAGGAAACCCTTTTGCGTAATAACTCTTGTAGGAAGGTTTTATATAGTGAAATATACAATTAAGTTTACACTTGTTCTGTAGGAGGGATCTCCGAATCGCGACTGAACGTCTTGATAGTCGGGAATCGGAGTTCCCTCCTACACCTGAAAGTATAAAAATAATTCTAAAATCTACTATAATTCAGATTGTTTTGGATACAGACTCGTTTATGCTGTAGAGGAAGAACGATTTGATCAACGTTCTGTTACCTGTTTCAACGATTTGGTGGCGTGAAATCATCAGGTTTTATCGGCAACGTAGTCGTCTTTTCAGTGCAATTGCGCAACCTTTTGTGTTTTGGATTCTCATCGGAACAGGTCTGAGTGCTTCATTTAAGCCTTCTGGCATATCAGAACAGACTGGGTATATTGAATACTTTTATCCCGGAATTGTTGTTTTAGTCTTGCTATTTACCGCCATATTCGCTACAATCTCTGTTGTGAATGAGCGGCGCGAAGGTTTTCTGCAGGGTGTACTTGTTGCCCCGGTTGCAAGATGGGGTATTGTTCTTGGACAAGCATTAGGAGGAACCACCTTAGCACTTCTACAAGGTTCACTTCTGTTATTCCTCGCGCCATTGATCGGAATTAAATTTGGGATTACATCTTTGGTTTTAACGTTAGGGGTGATGGCACTTTTAGCGTTTGGCTTGACTAATCTCGGACTGCTGATCGCATGGCGGATGGACTCTACACAAGGTTTTCATGCGATAATGAACCTTATACTCATTCCAATATGGCTGCTATCTGGTGCGTTTTTTCCAAGTGCTGGAGCACCCAGTTGGTTGGCATGGGTAATGAAACTAAATCCTTTAACCTATGGACTCGCTGCGTTGCGACGTTGTCTTTATTATGAAACAGCAACAACTGGCAACATACCAACGTTGATACTTTCTTTATTGATTATAACACTATTTAGTATATTGACTTATTTGGGTGCTACACTGACTGCTTCAACAAAAACATACTAAGAACGCACACCTAATAGATACTTTTATTTACGATTTTGGAAAAGGAGAAATGAATGTTTAGATTGGGTCCAGAAAATATATCAAAGTACGCGCAAGGTGTAGATAATCTCTATACACTCATATTTTGGATTACATTCGTGGTTCTTGTGCTGGTGTTTGCCACACTGATTGCATTCCTAATTTTGTATCGGCATAGGGAAGGACGTCGTGCTGAGTACATTGAAGGGAGTACGAAACTTGAAATCATTTGGACAACTGCTACAACGGTGATTGTGTTCGGACTGGCAATGCTCAGTTTCCCACAATGGAACCAACTGAAAGGAACACCCGAAAATGCAGACTACGTCGTTCAGGTCCAAGGAGAACAATTCAACTGGTTTATGATCTACCCCGGTCCAGACAATGAATTCGGAACAGATGATGATCTGAAAATAGAAAATGAATTGTATGTACCAATAGATAAGGATATACAAATAGAATTAACCTCTATTGATGTGATTCACAGTTTTTTTATTCCAAATTTGCGATTGAAACAGGACGCACTGCCCAATAGAGTCCTTAGAAACATCATGTTTAACGCACAGAAACCAGGTCGTTATGAAATTCCGTGTGCTGAACTTTGTGGGTTTGGACACGCAGAAATGCGTGGTTATCTCATTGTTAAAACACAAGAAGAATATGATGCATGGGTTCAGGAACAGTGGCCAGAATAAGAAACCCAAGCGACTTGATAAAAATTCGAATCATGATTGTAAGATCACGAAAGGAGTAAATTAGCAATGCAAGAAAACGAAAATATATCACATGATAATGACGATGATGAACAGCACGAACATGCACATGACGACAACGATGCCGAACAACACACACACGAGCATGATGATGATGGACAACACGAGCATGCGCATCATCATGAAGAGGGTTTTATACGAAAATACATCTTTTCGCTTGATCATAAAA
>CAXXUA010000015.1:0-576302 GCA_963663765.2 Candidatus Poribacteria bacterium
AGCACAATACATGTCAGATTGAAGATTCGGTTTGTCAGATTCCATGCAGCTTCTTCTCCATCTTCTGCTTCGGTAGCGACAAATGTCGTAATGAACGCCTTGCTCAATATACCTTCACCGAACATATCTCTCAGAAAATTAGGTATACGAAATGCCAGATGAAACGCACCAGCACCCAATTTTGTAGGGAAATAATAGAATATCGCAATTTCGCGTGCCAAACCTAACACTCGTGAACCCATCACAGCGAGACTGACAAGCCCAGCCGCACGAGTTACCTCTTGGTTCTGCTCTTGAGTAGATTTAGATTCGTTTTCTTCCATATAGTGCTAACAACTTATTTGAAATGCTATTATTTCATTCTAAACGTATATTGTAATGCATACTAAATCTCAGGGTTATTCAGTCTTAAGAGTCTTCTATTATTGTGATTTACTGAAAGTTAATATCTAATTGCTGTAGATTAGGTTTCCTAACTGCACCTTATGTATCAATTTTAGATTATTGAAACATGAACATCGGTTTTTAGTCCCGTAGGGACGATATGTTTATTCTTCTATGCCGTTCCTACGGAACTCATGAGGGGTGGATAACATTTATTTATAAACATATCGTCTCTACGAGACTAAAGACATAAACAAGACGACATCGCACAATTTACGTCAAAGTAAAATAATATCAATAATACCTAAAACTGAATATCCCTGACTAAATATATTTGATGCTTGACTTATGTTTTGAATTCATATAAATTCTAAGGTAAAACAAAAGGAGATTCACTATGCAAGAAAAGAAATACTTTACAGTTGAAGAAGCCAATGAATGTATACCTGAATTAATTAGTGACATTACATTGCTACTTAAACTAAAAGAGAAATTGGAAACACTACATGCAAAACTGACACCTTTTTTAGAGGTAATTCCAACGAACGGTGGTAGTAAAGACGCACTTAAACTAATGCAAACTGGAGAAGAATTCAGTAGCATCGTAGAAAACATACAAGAACGTGGATGTTACCTCAAAGGACTTGAACCTGCTCTAATTGATTTTCCGCATCTACGTGAGGGAAAGGAGGTATATCTGTGCTGGAGATATGGAGAAAGAGAGATTCGGTATTGGCATGAAATTCATGATGGATTTACAGGACGAAAACCTTTGTAATCAATTCATAAAATAAAAGTGGTTGGTGGGTCCATGTCCTTCTCCAATATTCAGTGCGTGTTCAATCGCTTTTGTAATATATACTTTCGCCTCAAGTATTGCAGAATTCAAATCCTTACCCTGTCCCAAATGTGTAGCAATCGCAGCTGAGTAAGTACAACCTGTTCCATGTGTATTTTTTGTATCAATTCGTTCTGCTTCATAAAATGTCCAGTCCCCGTCACAATATAGGACATCTGTTGCTTTGTCTTCACTCAGATGTCCTCCTTTTACCAATACTGCATGACACCCAAGCCTTGCTATGGTTTTGGCAGCAGATTTTGCATCGTCTAAAGATAGGATTTTTTTCTCTGCAAGGAGTTCTGCTTCGTGAATATTCGGAGTGATGACTGTTGCAATTGGGATGAGTTTATGCATCAAACTATTGATGGCTTCTGCTTTCAAAAGCGGGTACTTACTCTTAGATATCATAACGGGGTCAACTACGATGGATGAGGGATTATATTCTTGTAGTTTTCGTGAAACCGATTCCACAATGTTTGAGGATGACAACATACCAGTCTTTACACTGGAAATATCAAAGTCGGAAAATACCGCATCAAGTTGCGCTTCAATCAAAAGAATTGGTAAATCGTAGGCATCAGTAACAGTAACAGTATTTTGTGCGGTTACAGAAGTAATCGCAGACAAAGCATAACCACCATTTGCAGATATTGCCTTTATGTCTGCTTGAATACCCGCTCCACCCCCTGAATCTGAACCAGCAATTGTAAGTATCTGTTTCATATTCTCCCTAATATATCATACTAATGTAAAATTGCGTTTAGTATTTTTGAATCATAAAACTATATCTCTGATTTCAAATTATAACACTGTTAATATACTTTGGTCAAGCAATCAAAACAAGATGTATAAAGTTTTTTGCATGTATTCTGAATCGCGGATTACACGGATTACAAGGAGAAGACACCTGATGAGATCGTTTTGCTTATGTTGCGGTATTCGTGTGCCATAACTGTTGATAGAGAAGTCTTATCCGCGAAACCGGGGATTCTGTCTAAACCAAGATTTTCAGGAAAATATTTCTGCGACTAATGTTATTGCTTAGATGATACTTTTTCTATGTGATATAACCTCTGGCACCTGTTTTTGTAAGATATAACTCACAAAAGAAAAAGGCAGATACCGAAAACGGATACCTGCATGTTATACCAATTCAAATAAATCTTGTCTCATTAAGGAATTCTACTGTTTACAGGACGGTCTCGACCGGGAGGTCGCTCCTACCAGATTTCCGTTGCTAATGAGACATTATCACATGAAAATGGTATAATACCAATTCAAATAAATCTTGTCTCATTAAGGAATTCTACTGTTTACAGGACGGTCTCGACCGGGAGGTCGCTCCTACCAGATTTCCGTTGCTAATGAGAGATTATCACATGAAAATGGTATAATACCAATTCAAATAAATCTTGTCTCATTAAGGAATTCTACTGTTTACAGGACGGTCTCGACCGGGAGGTCGCTCCTACCAGATTTTCGTTGCTAATGAGAGATTATCATATGAAAATGGTATAATACCAATTCAAATAAATCTTGTCTGATTAAGGAATTCTAATGTTTACTGGACGGTCTCGACCGGGAGGTCGCTCCTACCAGATTTCCGTTGCTAATGAGAGATTATCACATGAAAATGGTATAATACCAATTCAAATAAATCTTGTCTCATTAAGGAATTTTAATGTTTACTGGACGGTCGCGACCGGGAGGTCGCTCCTACCAGATTTCCGTTGCTAATGAGAGATTATACATGAAAATGGTATAATACCAATTCAAATAAATCTTGTCTCATTAAGGAATTCTAATGTTTACAGGACGGTCTCGACCGGGAGGTCGCTCCTACCAGATTTCCGCTGCTAATGAGACAATATCACATGAAAATGGTATAATACCAATTCAAATAAATCTTGTCTCTTTAAGGAATTCTAATGTTTACTGGACGGTCTCGACCGGGAGGTCGCTCCTACCAGATTTCCGTTGCTAATGAGAGATTATCACATGAAAATGGTATAATACCAATTCAAATAAATCTTGTCTCATTAAGGAATTTTAATGTTTACTGGACGGTCGCGACCGGGAGGTCGCTCCTACCAGATTTTCGTTGCTAATGAGAGATTATCACATGAAAATGGTATAATACCAATTCAAATAAATCTTGTCTCATTAAGGAATTCTAATGTTTACTGGACGGTCGCGACCGGGAGGTCGCTCCTACCAGATTTCCGCTGCTAATGAGAGATTATCACATGAAAATGGTATAATACCAATTCAAATAAATCTTGTCTGATTAAGGAATTCTACTGTTTACAGGACGGTCTCGACCGGGAGGTCGCTCCTACCAGATTTCCGTTGCTAATGAGAGATTATCACATGAAAATGGTATAATACCAATTCAAATAAATCTTGTCTCATTAAGGAATTTTAATGTTTACTGGACGGTCGCGACCGGGAGGTCGCTCCTACCAGATTTCCGTTGCTAATGAGAGATTATCACATGAAAATGGTATAATACCAATTCAAATAAATCTTGTCTCATTAAGGAATTTTAATGTTTACTGGACGGTCGCGACCGGGAGGTCGCTCCTACCAGATTTTCGTTGCTAATGAGAGATTATCACATGAAAATGGTATAATACCAATTCAAATAAATCTTGTCTCATTAAGGAATTCTAATGTTTACTGGACGGTCGCGACCGGGAGGTCGCTCCTACCAGATTTCCGCTGCTAATGAGAGATTATCACATGAAATGGTATAATACCAATTCAAATAAATCTTGTCTGATTAAGGAATTCTACTGTTTACAGGACGGTCTCGACCGGGAGGTCGCTCCTACCAGATTTCCGCTGCTAATGAGACAATATCACATGAAAATGGTATAATACCAATTCAAATAAATCTTGTCTCTTTAAGGAATTCTAATGTTTACAGGACGGTCGCGACCGGGAGGTCGTTCCTACCAGATTTCCGCTGCTAATGAGACAATATCACATGAAAATGGTATTACAATATCACCAATGGGTATTACTCCGCCATCCTCATAATAGACTGAAGCCATTCCCCTTTAAAAGATGTTATGTTCTCTGCTGTTCCAATAATAATACATTGCTTTGAAGCACAGACTCTATGATAATCACCTTCCTCTTGTTCATTTTCAGGTGTGGTGTATTCATGATTAAATAGATGGTATATATCAACTGAGTATGGATTTGCTTTCACTATATTTATGTACGAAATTGAGAAAACACAAAATAAGATTAATAAAAATGTGAATTTTTTCATTTTATATCTCCCAAGGCACTACGCAAGTGCCTAATTAGTTGTTCGTCAGATTCAGATGGAAGTGTATATAGTCCTGTTGAATAAGGGTCTATATTGTAATTCCACCCACCTAAACCTTTTAGTTCTTCATCAGTCGTTTGTGCTAACATTATCCGTTTTATATCGGAAGTAGGGGCATGTCCAAAACCGAATCCAGAACTTACAGTTACGGGTATACCTTCAGCGTTTATAAAGGTTTCTTCGTATATGAATTCATAATTATAATCGTTTCCAGCATAAAACATTCTTTTATCTGATAACTCATATTGGTTCCAATCCGAAGACTTGTGCCCTATCAAAACCTGCCTTAAAAAACTACTACGCGGTGAGTCAATATAATGTAGGACGGTAATCTCAGGGTAATCAAGCAGATGTTGAAACTGCCAATCCACCCTCCCACCTGCAGAACCTGGTTCCGCCCGTGATACATCACGATTCTCATAGTAAAAACGTTCCGCTTCTATATATTCTGGCCAAACTTCTGTGAGAGTACGTTTAGGGTTGTACTTTGTCAAAATCTTCAATGCCCTTGGAGCAGTCAAGTGCTGTATCTTAGACAGATCTTCCACATCTGTTGTGTAAACGCCCACAAGTTCTTTTGGACATTGTAGATGTTCTGGAACACCGTTAGAAAAAAGTGAATTCGTAGATGTGAAACCTCTGACATGAAGCACATTTGTTGTTTTGACTTCAGAAAACGTAGGTTTTGCTTCAAAAGACATTTGTTGTTCCACCGGCATTTCGTGCCAATGATCCTCGTGCCACACATACTTACGTCCGTCATCTGGCCGTGGCGGTCTGTTATCCACTTCAGGCACTTGCACCTGTTCGGAGGGTTGTTCGGTTTCTGTTTCCGTTTTGGGTTCTGGGTCGGCAAGTTCCTCTTTGAACCGTTTCATGTCTACGGACAGGTAAATTTGAAATGCCACGAAACCTACGATAAGTAGCGCGAGTCCGCCTATTGCCCACTGTAATTGTTTTGGCATGTCAATAACTCCTTATTGTGTGTTCCCTTGCGAACTTAATGCGTCTTGCTGGCAAGGTTCGGTTGCTACGGGGTTGATGATCCCTCGGTCAGGAATAATATGGTTACCAATTTTGTCTATTTTCTGGGACACGATATTCTTGGGTTTGGACAGATTATGTATGGTTTTTCACAACTCTGTTTTGTTAGGCACTCAGTCTTGGATATGGGTAATAGACCGGATGGGACTTCGGTTGAGAGAGACGCATCAGATAACCCATGTTCAAAGAGTGTCATAAAGCTGAAAATTGTGACCATAACTATGACAGTGAGTAAGCATCCACCTTGGTAGGTGCGTATTAATTCTAAAAGTCTTTTTGTCATGAATTATATCTCCTGTGTGATATATTATCAAGATAAAACTATCAGTTAATATCCTGTATTGTGCATATAACACAACACTGATGACAAGCATTGAAACGTATACCAATGCAACAACAAAAGCCCGCGACGAAATGTGCGGGCACGAAAATACCACAAACACGAATGCTTGCGGGAAGACTTTGTAATTAATAATATGAACGAATGTGAAATAAGTGGCGAGGTAACTGAGAGTTAACTTCGGTTTGCTTATTTTGAGTCGTTAACGTATTCTTTGTCTGAACCATGTTGACAAAAACTATACACGTTTGAAAAAGTGTATTGAGTTGCAAGTTGAAATGTGATAAATTATAGCAGTGTAAAAAATATTGGTAAACGTCTAACAGTGTTGACGCAGGGTTATTTAGTTTTTGGTATTTTAGGTAAATATGTTAACATACGTTAATAGGTTTGTTTGTATATTGTCGGATTGATATTCCCTTTGTCTGAACCAGGATTTACAGATTTTCAGGATTATGAGTTTGAGGTATTACACACCATTCAATAGTTGGTTTGTTCTGAGTCTAAATTGCTATTGATGAGGTAATCCTGGTAATCTGATAAACCTGTAAATCCTGGTCGAGACGATATAGTAATGTACAAATTAAAAAATCTATTTTTCCGATTCGTATAATAAACTATTAGTTAACCTGAAAAATTCAGAATCTTAAAACTAAATAACCCTGGT
Source organism: Candidatus Poribacteria bacterium (assembly GCA_963663765.2). Classification (GTDB taxonomy): domain Bacteria; phylum Poribacteria; class WGA-4E; order WGA-4E; family WGA-3G; genus MSPOR6. The sequence goes on from CAXXUA010000015.1 coordinate 6,617, forward strand.
GTTGAAGCAATAGTATTTTGACAAAGACTTGACTGTATCAACTTGATTATTGCAAAATTGAAAATTTTCTGCAATCACTATTTATTGTTTCTGTAGTTAGTAGGAAAAAATATAAGAAATGATCTTCGGATCACAACGAAAGGAAATATTAATGGCAACATTTAAAGCAGGTATGATAGGCTGTGGTGGCCGTGGACGCGCTCACGCTAATGGATACAAAGCCTCTACTGATGTGGAGATAGTGGCATGTGCAGATCCAATTGAAGAATCCCGAAACAAATTTGCTGAACAGTTTGAAATACCCCGTACGTATGAAGATTACCACGAGATGCTTGAAAAGGAATCACTGGATTTTGTGAGTGTTTGCACGTGGATTGCACTTCATAAGGATATGGTGATTGCAGCCGCTAATAGTGGAATAAAAGCAATTCATTGTGAAAAACCGATGGCACCAACTTGGGGTGATGCGAAAGCACTATATCAGGCATGTGTTGATAATGATGTCGTCATAACATTTTGTCATCAAAGGCGTTTTGGTGCACAATTCCGCAAAGCGAAACAGTTAGCAAATGATGGCACGATTGGAGAAATTCGACGTATTGAAGGTTCATGCTCAAATTTGCTTGACTGGGGTACGCATTGGTTCGACATGTTCCATTTTTACAATAATGACGAACCTGTTGAGTGGGTTATTGGTCAAATAGAAGTAACAGGTGAACGTATTGTCTTTGGAACTCAAGTTGAAACCAGCGGTTTATCTTGGTTCCGTTGGAAAAACGGTGTAGAAGGTCTCCTAACAACAGGTGGGGTTTCACTAAAAGGATTTTCCAACCGCATCATCGGCACAAAAGGAATCGTTGATGTCGGTGGTGGTGCACCAGTCCGCTTGTTAAGAGAAGGATCAAGTGAATGGGAAAAACCAGATTTGAGTGATGTCACACCTAAAGGTAATGACTCAACCCTTTCTGTTCTTGATTTAATTGATAGCATAAAAACGGGTCGGGAACCTGAACTCAGTGGTCGTAAAGCAATGCAAGCAACTGAACTTATTTTTGCTACGTACGAATCCAGTAGACAACGTGCAAAAATAACATTACCACTCACAACTGAGGACTCTGCGTTGCTGACAATGATAGAAACCGGTGAAATTGGATAAGTTAATTGTGGGTAGGTGATGTATCTACCCACTTATAAAAATCAGTTTGAATCTATTGAATAGGTTTAAATCAACCTAATTGTAAATAATGCGTCTAAAAAACAACTTTTTTGAGTCTGTGTCAGTAAGATATTAATTTTTTGATTCTACGCGAAGAAGCAAAGGTGAGTATATTCTAAACTTCGCGATAGTGGGGGAAAACGCGTGTCAAAATTCATAAATAGTTTTGTTCAGTCTTACTTCAGTAAGGAGGCCAATTCATCTTTCTATTTTATTTGGTCGTCCTTTATCATTTTTCTTTTAATTGTAAGTCTGTTTGTTTTGCAGCCAAATGCGTGGGCAGGTCTGTCAAGTCTCACTGTAGATGCGAATGGCGATGCTGTTTTTAATGGAGCGGATGATGGAGATAAGTTAACAATTACCTTTACAACTGATGATTTTGGTGAAGAAGATCAAGAATATAAGTATGAAATTAAACTTGATGATGGTAGAGTGATTACCATGGGTCCAGATGTTGATAATGGACAAACGTTATCCAATAACCAAACTGTACAATATATATGGGATGGAACATTGCAGGAAAGTCAAAATAATCGACTCCCTGATGGCACTTATACGATACAGGTAGTTCTCATACCCGTTGAACCATCCACAGAACTGCCCGGTGAAATATTGGAACTCACTGCGATTGTAACAATTGACTCCACACCCCCAGTGATCGCTATAAATTTTGAAGAAGCGCAGTTTTCACCACTCCTCTATTCACTCCCCATTTACTACGATTTAAACGAAGACGTAACAGATGCATGGTTGGAAGTACAAAAATCCCCGAATGATACTACCGTTGGAAGAGCCATTGAATTAGAAACTACATCTGGTAGCCATATTTATTATTGGAATGGCGGTGATGCGACTCATGAAGTTTTTTCAGATGGTCAATACACGTTGAGAATACGAGCAATAGACAAAAGTGGGAATGAAACTGTAACAAACAAGACAAGTGTTATTACAATTGACACAGAAGAACCCCGTATTACTGAAATAACTTTCAACGGTTCCACATCTATTACCGAAGGTAAATTTATTAATGATGTGATAGAGTCGATCAGTTTCACTGCGGATGATCCTGGTGGTACAGGTGTTAATCTAAATAGTAGTGATACTGAGATATTGATTAGACCTGTTGGTGGTAATTACATTACAGGTGTGTTGTCTATTGGTAACAACGCAACACTTACAATCAGCGATCCTTTAGATGAACGTGCTGAAAATGGAGAATATGATGTTATAGTCTTTGTATCTGATAACGTTGGCAACCTTGCAATGAAAAGTATCAGATTTACTTTTGACAATACAGTACCAGTGTTAAAGAGTGTTGCTACAAACAATGGAGAATTTACTCCGAGTAGTAGTTTACGGGGTAGGACGAACTTTGTTGAAGCTACATTGGAAGATAACACTGAATTGAATCTTACTACCTCAACAATACGTGTTATTGATCCGAATGGAAGTTCTGTTCTCGGTCAACAGAGTAGTCCTGACACCAATATAATACGTTGGGAATTTCTTTCACCCTTATTAGCTGATGATGGATTGCAAGATGGTATATACAATATAGAAATTGTTGGTGGTGACAAAGCTGGTAACAGAACCGACCCTATTCAGATTTCATTTCGTTTTGATAATCTCGCCCCTGACATTGAAATGTTGAGTTCTACACGTGATGGTAATCCTTTCACAAGTATAGGTAATAGAATTTATCATAGTCTTCCTCTTAACCAGTTTGTGGTTACATATAACGATGGTGAATCTGGAAGTGGTATAGCATTTTCTGGAGTAGAAGAGATTAGTTCAGTATTTTTTGCGAAGTCAAATCCTGATGGGAGCATAACAGAAATTTCAGGTGACGCATTTCAAGATACAAGAAACGGTGTGCTAACTTACATTTTAAGCGATCCACTCCTGAATACCGATGGGAGTCAAGATGGTATTTACAGACTAAATGTCAAGGCAGCTGACACGATTGGGAATATTAAAACGACCAGTTATCAATTTATCTTTGATACCCAAGTTCCGACACTTTCCTCAACAGTACCAGCTGCAAATGCGACACTAGACAATTTATCGGAAGTCGTTGTCAACCTAACTGAAGTTACCAGTGGAATAGATTTCGTTCAGAGTTTATTTCTTCTTTCGCGTGTAGCTGGTGAAACTCAAGTAGAAGTTCCAGTGAATGTTACAGGTAACGGCAAAGATCAAGCAAGATTAAAGTTATTGGAACCGATGGCTTTAGATGGATCAGATGATGGAACGTATGTGATTGAAATTACTCCTATAGATCTTGCCGGTAATGTTGGTGCTGTTGTACGTCGTCAGTTTTATCTGGTGAGTCAGACACAACCACAAGTGCGATTAACAACACCTACAATGGGTACTGTAAATAGTTTGGGTGACATTACAGTAGAGATTGCTAATTATATCGGTTCAGGCATAAACTATGATCTATCAACAGTAGTTGTTAGAAATCCTGATGGAACCAATATCCAACAGTCACAAGTTGATTCAGATCCAGCAAATAATCAGTTGACTTGGCGTACCGAAGCGACTATCCCGCGCAATGGAACTGCAGATGGTGAATATACAATAACTGCGAGTATTAGAGATTTTTCTGGCGAAGTCTTTCTGGGGAATTTTTCGGTTGTTTTGGACACACAATTTCCATCAATCGATAGAGTAAATGCATTAACTGACCCGCAGCAACAACTTTCAATCAGTAGCACAACTGACATCAACGATACATTCTCACAGATAAATGTTGAATTTGATAGTTCTGATGTAGACTTTGAAAGTACATTAGTTACTTTATCAGCACCCGATACCACTGAGATCGTGTTGCATCGTAGGCATGATGGTGGAAGTAATTTGACTCTGAATTTCCAAAATTTAGTTGATCTTGGTACATATACTCTTACGATTACCTCAAGTGACATTGCTGGCAATGTATCTGATCCACCCTATATTTTCAGATTTAATTTAGAAATAGATGTCCCTGTAGTGAGTACAGTATTGATAGGAGGGAAGACAGCACCTATTGTCTATGTTAATGGCAGTAATCCGGAAATTATTGCCACGTTTGTTGATACAACTGGAACAGGATTAGCATTAGGTGATGGAGAATCAAGCATTGTTGTATTGAGTGAATCTGGTATAACAGTCCCGGGTCTAACAACACCGAAGAACGACAATCAATTGGCCTGGCAACCGATAGCGTTACCGAATGATGGAAGTGCTGATGGCCAATATATTGTTTCAGTAACACCAGTAGATAAAGCTGGTCGTTCGGGTAATGTTGCAATACGTTCGTTCATATTTGATACGCAATCACCCCGAATATCAGATGCTGCCCCTGTAACACTACATCAACCAATTTCATATATTGGTGGGAGTTTATCCCAATTTCAGTTTACCGTAGAAGATGTTGGTCCAGCAATGCTAAACTTAGACAGTCAAACCATCGGATTAAAGAATAAGAATGACGAACCGGTTGCGGGACAAGTAACAAATGACGGTACCAACCAATTATTTTTTACACTTACATCAGCATTACCGACAGACGGTACTGCGGATGGTGAATATATCTTGACGGTTGATCTTGAAGACAAGGCTGGAAATAGTTATCAGTCTGAACATAAAATACTATACGACTCACAAACACCACAACTGACTTCTGTTTCTCTGAATACTGATGTTCCCTTAGATCTCACTCCATATCAAGTTACTAATCTAACCGAATCAATCAATCAATTGGCTCTCAATTTTAGTGAATTGTCGCAAATAGATTTTGCAAATACACAGATAACATTAATGGGACCGGAGGGTGCTGCCGTTCCATTGACATTAGAGAACAACGGTAGAGACCAGATCGTTGTCAGATTTGTCACATTATCTCAAGGTGGTTTGTATACGTTGTCCATTACACCGCAAGATATAGTTGGAAATGTTATACAAGGTGCAATCCCGTATCCATTCAGACTGATGATAGAAGTACCAGAGTTAAGTTCTGTAATAGCAAATTCAGTTGATGACTCTTTTGAACTCACTTCATATCAAATTACTGATATTTCTAATTCTATCGGTAGCCTAACGGTTTCATTTTCAGATGGAGCTCGTGTTGACTTTGAAAACACAAACATAATTCTGATTGGTCCTGATGGGCAAGAAATTTCTGTTACACAAGAAGAAATAGAAGACTCCCAATTATTTGTTCTCTTCGTTCCATTAACGCAAAGTGGTCTATACGCACTTATTGTTACGCCTCATGATACAATTGGAAACGTTGCACAAAGAAGTATACGATACCAGTTTAGACTTGATATTGCTCTTCCAAAGGTTAGTTCTGTTCTCATTGGTGGTAGACTTGGTACTAATGTCTATGTAAATAGTGCTGATACCAATATCGTTGTTACGTTTACAGACACTTCAGGGGTAGGTTTAGCGTTAGGTGACGGTGGATCAGAAATTAGTGTTAATAGTGAAGACGGTTCTGTAGTTTCTGGTATAACTACTTCCAGCGGAACTAATCAGTTAACTTGGACACCCTCTGTCCTACCTACTGATGGTAGTGCTGATGGACGTTATACGGTTACCATAACACCTATTGATAAAGTTGGACGTACTGGTGCAGTTGTGAATAGACACTTTATTTACGATACTCAGGAACCTCGTATATCAGCTGCAACACCCGTAACACTACATCAACCCATATCTTATGTTGGGGGAAGTTTGACACAGTTTGTGTTTACAGTAGAAGACGTTGGTCCTGCTTTACTTGATCTTGATATGCAATCAATTTCTCTTGAGAAAGAGAGTGGTGATGTTGTAGCTGGCACGATCACTGATGATGACACAAATCAACTCTTCTATACACTCTCAACACCGTTGCCTACAGATGGTAGTTCTGACGGTTCATACATTTTAAATGTAAATCTAATAGATAAAGCAGGTAACCGTAAGCATGTTCAACACAACATTATCTACGACTCACAAACACCTCAAATAGTTTCTGTTACTCTGAATACTGATTCATCCTTAAACCTTACACCTTATGAAGTAACTGAACTTTCAGAAACTATCAACAAACTGACAGTGAGTTTTGATGAATTGACTCGTGTAGACTTCGCGAATACGGTGGTTACACTAACAAGTCCAGATGATGTAGCTATTCCATTAACTTTACAAAACAATGGAACTGATGTATTATCTGCCAGTTTCGTGTCTTTAGCACAAAGTGGTATGTACTTGTTATCAGTTACACCACAAGATATTATTGGTAATGTTGTACAAGGTGCAGTCCAGTATCCATTTAGATTGAAGTTTGCTACACCAAATATAGAGTCGGTGAAAGCCAACGGTCAAGATACATCCTTTGATCTTTCTGCGTATCAGACAACAGAAATATCTGATACTATCAATAGCTTGACTGTGTCTTTCACAGATGCGATGCGAGTTGACTATGAAAACACGCAAGTCACGCTACAAGGGATTGATGGACAAGAGATACCGGTCACACTTGAAGGTGAAACGGGTTCAGATTTAGTTGTGCGTTTTGTATCTTTGACGCAAAGCGGAGAGTATTCATTGTCTGTGAGAGTGCAAGACACATCAGGTATTGTTGCAAAAGGGGCAATCCAATATCCATTTAGATTGAAGTTTGCTACACCAAATATAGAGTCGGTGAAAGCCAACGGTCAAGATGCATCCTTTGATCTTTCTGCGTATCAGACAACAGAAATATCTGATGCTATCAATAGTTTGAGTGTATCGTTCACAGATGCGATGCGAGTTGACTATGAAAACATGCAAGTCACGCTACAAGGGATTGATGGACAAGAGATACCGGTCACACTTGAAGGTGAAACGGGTTCAGATTTAGTTGTGCGTTTTGTATCTTTGACGCAAAGCGGAGAGTATACCCTATTAGTGAGGGTACAGGACACATCAGGTAATGTTGCACAAGGTGCAGTCCAGTATCCATTTAGATTGAAGTTTGCTACACCAAATATAGAGTCGGTGAAAGCCAACAGTCAGGATACATCCTTTGATCTTTCTGCGTATCAGACAACAGAAATATCTGATACTATCAATAGCTTGACTGTGTCTTTCACAGATGCGATGCGAGTTGACTATGAAAACACGCAAATCACGCTGCGAGGGATTGATGGACAAGAGATACCGGTCACACTTGAAGGTGAAACGGGTTCAGATTTAGTTGTGCGTTTTGTATCTTTGACGCAAAGCGGAGAGTATTCATTGTCTGTGAGAGTGCAAGACACATCAGGTAATGTTGCACAAGGTGCAGTCCAGTATCCATTTAGATTGAAGTTTGCTACACCAAATTTAGAGTCGGTGAAAGCCAACGGTCAAGATACATCCTTTGATCTTTCTGCGTATCAGACTACAGAAATATCTGATGCTATCAATAGTTTGAGTGTTTCGTTCACAGATGCGATGCGCGTAGACTATGAAAACACGCAAGTCACGCTGCGGGGTATTGATGGACAAGAGATACCTGTGACACTTGAAGGTGAAGCGGGTTCAGATTTAGTCGTGCGTTTTATCTCCTTGTCGCAAAGCGGAGAGTATACCCTATCAGTGAGGGTACAGGACACATCAGGTAATGTTGCACAAGGTGCAGTCCAGTATCCATTTAGATTGAAGTTTACTACACCAAATTTAGAGTCGGTGAAAGCCAACGGTCAAGATACATCCTTTAATCTTTCTGCGTATCAGACAACAGAAATATCTGATACTATCAATAGCTTGACTGTGTCTTTCATGGATGCGATGCGCGTTGACTATGAAAATACGCAAGTCACGCTGCGGGGTATTGATGGACAAGAGATACCGGTCACACTTGAAGGTGAAACGGGTTCAGATTTAGTTGTGCGTTTTGTATCTTTGACGCAAAGCGGAGAGTATACCCTATCAGTGAGGGTTCAGGACACATCAGGTAATGTTGCACAAGGTGCAGTCCAGTATCCATTTAGATTGAAGTTTGCTACACCAAATTTAGAGTCGGTGAAAGCCAACGGTCAAGATACATCCTTTGATCTTTCTGCGTATCAGACAACAGAAATATCTGATACTATCAATAGCTTGACTGTGTCTTTCACGGATGCGATGCGCGTAGACTATGAAAATACGCAAGTCACGCTGCGGGGTATTGATGGACAAGAGATACCGGTCACACTTGAAGGTGAAACGGGTTCAGATTTAGTTGTGCGTTTTGTATCTTTGACGCAAAGCGGAGAGTATACCCTATCAGTGAGGGTACAGGACACATCAGGCAATGTTGCACAAGGTGCAGTCCAGTATCCATTCAGATTGAAGTTTGCTACACCAAATTTAGAGTCGGTGAAAGCCAACGGTCAAGATACATCCTTTGATCTTTCTGCGTATCAGACTACAGAAATATCTGATGCTATCAATAGTTTGACTGTGTCTTTCACAGATGCGATGCGAGTTGACTATGAAAACACGCAAGTCACGCTGCAGGGTATTGATGGACAAGAGATACCCGTGACACTTGAAGGTGAAGCGGGTTCAGATTTAGTTGTGCGTTTTATCTCCTTGTCGCAAAACGGAGAGTATACCCTATCAGTGAGGGTTCAGGACACATCAGGTAATATTGCACAAGGTGCAGTCCAGTATCCATTTAGATTGAAGTTTGCTACACCAAATATAAAGTCGGTGAAAGCCATCAGTCAAGACACATCCTTTGATCTTTCTGCGTATCAGACAACAGAAATATCTGATGCTATCAATAGTTTGAGTGTTTCGTTCACAGATGCGATGCGCGTTGACTATGAAAACACGCAAGTCACGCTGCGGGGTATTGATGGACAAGAGATCCCGGTCACACTTGAAGGTGAAACGGGTTCAGATTTAGTTGTGCGTTTTGTATCACTGACGCAAAGCGGAGAGTATACCCTATCAGTGAGGGTTCAGGACACATCAGGTAATATTGCACAAGGTGCAGTCCAGTATCCATTTAGATTGAAGTTTGCTACACCAAATTTAGAGTCGGTGAAAGCCAACGGTCAAGATACATCCTTTGATCTTTCTGCGTATCAGACAACAGAAATATCTGATGCTATCAATAGTTTGAGTGTTTCGTTCACAGATGCGATGCGCGTTGACTATGAAAACACGCAAGTCACGCTGCGGGGTATTGATGGACAAGAGATCCCGGTCACACTTGAAGGTGAAACGGGTTCAGATTTAGTTGTGCGTTTTGTATCACTGACGCAAAGCGGAGAGTATACCCTATCAGTGAGGGTTCAGGACACATCAGGTAATATTGCACAAGGTGCAGTCCAGTATCCATTTAGATTGAAGTTTGCTACACCAAATTTAGAGTCGGTGAAAGCCAACGGTCAAGATACATCCTTTGATCTTTCTGCGTATCAGACAACAGAAATATCTGATGCTATCAATAGTTTGACTGTGTCTTTCACAGATGCGATGCGCGTAGACTATGAAAACACACTAGTCACGCTGCGGGGTATTGATGGACAAGAGATCCCGGTCACACTTGAAGGTGAAACGGGTTCAGATTTAGTTGTGCGTTTTGTATCACTGACGCAAAGCGGAGAGTATACCCTATCAGTGAGGGTTCAGGACACATCAGGTAATGTTGCACAAGGTGCAGTCCAGTATCCATTTAGATTGAAGTTTGCTACACCAAATTTAGAGTCGGTGAAAGCCAACGGTCAAGATACATCCTTTGATCTTTCTGCGTATCAGACTACAGAAATATCTGATGCTATCAATAGTTTGAGTGTTTCGTTCACAGATGCGATGCGCGTTGACTATGAAAACACGCAAGTCACGCTGCGAGGTATTGATGGACAAGAGATCCCGGTCACACTTGAAGGTGAAACGGGTTCAGATTTAGTTGTGCGTTTTGTATCACTGACGCAAAGCGGAGAGTATACCCTATCAGTGAGGGTTCAGGACACATCAGGTAATGTTGCACAAGGTGCAGTCCAGTATCCATTTAGATTGAAGTTTGTGGTGCCTGGAATAGCATCGGTAAAAGCAAATACAGCCGATTCCTCTATGAATCTTATTCAACACCAGATAACTGAACTATCAGAATCTATTAATAGTCTTACGCTTGAGTTCACTGATGCTATGCAAGTAGACTTTGATAACACCGTTGTCACTTTAACAGGTCCAAATGAAGAAAATATTGGTCTTACACTTGAAGAAAATGACGATCTTCTGCTGATAGTTCATTTTATTCCATTGACACAAAACGGTAATTACACGCTTTCTGTTACTCCTCAGGATAAAGCAGGAAATGTAACGACACAATCTATTCAGTACCAGTTCAAACTGGATATGACACTTCCATCAGTAAGTTCTGTCGTTATTGATGGAAAATTTGGTTCAACCGTATATGTACGAAGTTCAATCCCAAGAATAGTTGCTACTATTACAGATCCTATCGGTGTCGGCGTGACATTTGGAGATGGCGGATCTTCAATTGTAGTAAGAAATTCGGGAGGGGATCAAATTGATGGTACTATCACTTCAAACGGTACAGATCAGTTAATATGGACTCCAATCCCATTACTTACAGATGGCACTGCAGATGGAATATACACAGTTGCAATCACACCTATGGATAAAGCAGGACGTTCAGGTACAGTTGTAACACGTCAGTTTATTTTTGATACACAAGCACCACGGATAACATCAGCAAGTCCCGTGACCCTGCATGCACCTACTTCGTATATAGGAGGCGGCTTGACTCAATTCGTCTTGACTATAGAGGATGCAGGACCCGCTGGTTTGATATATAGTTCTCAAGTAGTTGCTTTGTTAGATGGAAATGAAAAACCTGTTCCTGCGGCACTGACACATGATGAACTTACAAATCAACTATATCTTACCTTAAACAAACCTTTTGCAAGTGATGGAAGCGAAGATGGTCCGTACACGCTACATGTATTATTGATTGACAAGGCAGGTAATCAACTAACGTCTCAATTCACACTTGTGTACGATTCAATAGTTCCAATCATATCCTCTGTGGAGGTAAATACTGCCGGTAATCCAACAGCACTTAGTCAGAATGAAGTAGCGGATCTCTCTGAATCTGTTGATACAATTACGATTAAGTTTGATGAAGCAACACGCGTTAACTTCGCGAATACCACTGTATCACTCCTTGATCCAGACGACTTAACCGTCCCGCTTTCCGTAGGAAATGATGGTGTATCTCAAATGACATTAAGATTTGTTGAATTGACCAAAATCGGTCAATATACATTGTCTGTGACTCCCCAAGATATTGCTGGAAATGTAAGACGAAGTCCGAATCAATACGCATTTAATCTTGAGTTTATTCTACCTGATGTTGAATCTGTCGTTATCGGTGATACAATTACGCTTGGTAGCGGGGACATCGCCTATGTCAATGCAGAGAATATAGTGATAGTAGCAAACTTGCTTGATCCAGCAGATACAGGATTGTCATTTGATAGTCTAACCGGTTCAGACATCTTAGTTGCTACACTTGATGGAATTATTGTTCCAGGTTCAATTGCAACAAATGGTAAGGACGTACTCGCTTGGAGTCCTTTGACGTTGTCAAGTGATGGGAGTTCTGATGGTAGATATGCAGTATATGTTACACCCGTAGACAAACAGGGGCGTGAAGGGAGTACAATCTACCGTGAATTCATATATGATACACAAACTCCAGAAATTACAAGCGCTTCACCCATAAATCTTAGTCAACCGGTATCGTATATCAGTGCAAGTCTAACGCAACTTCAATTCACACTTCAGGATGTTGGTCCTGCTGACTTAACACTTGCAGATCAAGTTGTTAGACTTCGTAATCAAAGTGGTGGAATAATACCAACCAAACTGACTAATGATACAAACAATCAACTTTACCTTACATTGGATCAACCCCTGCCTCTTGATGGAAGTCAAGATGGCAATTACACAGTAGAAATAGAATTATCAGACAAAGCTGGAAATGTTCTCACATTGAATCACCCCATAGTCTATGATACTCAGGCACCAACTGTCGTCAGTACCGTTCCTGAAGATGGTGCACTTCTTACCGAAGACATCACACAGTTTCAGGTTAATCTGAATGATGAAGGTGGAAGCGGCATTGATTGGGATGTAACTTCTGCAATTCTTGTTGATCCAAATGGAGTTGAAATTTCTGGTGAACTCTCCAGTAATGGTACAACACAGTTGACGTTAAGGACAAATCAGCTCGTTGCGGATGGACGTTATATTATTCGTGTTCAGGCAGTTGATAGGGCAGGGAACGGCAGTAGTTCCGTTTTTGATCGTAGTTTCCTATTGTCCAGACGGCTTCCTGCAGTTATCTCTACATCACCTATTACTGCACCGCAAGACGAAGCATATACAAATGAAGAGATTGAAGAAATTAGAGTCTTACTTGAGACAGCTGATGAAAGACATCTTTCTACAGTCCGTCTGTTAAATGCTTTAGGACAAGTTATCGCTGGACAACAAAATCGTCAAGAAGATGGTTTAGTCTATACATTGGTTCGTCCGCTTGCAACAGATGGTTCGGAGGACGGTATCTACACGATTGAGTTCACACCCATAAGTTCATCAGGACGTAGCGGCGAGGTTCAACAACTTACTTTTACTTACGATACACAAATACCTGAGATTGAAACTGATGCAATCAACCTAATCGTATCAGAACCAGAAGTAAATAACTCTCTTGTGGAAATCCGAGTGGTTATTACAGATAACGAAGCAGGTATAGACTGGGAAAATCTTGATGAAGATTGGTTGTCATTTGAAATGCAATCACCCAATGTAACAGACATTGAAGGACAACTTTCTTATGAGTCCGGCGAAGTAGAAACACTTGTATTTCGTCTTACAGTTCCACTTGCAGACGATGGTTCTGCGGATGGTGAATACAAAATCACTGTTACACCCACAGATAAAGCAGGTAATGGAGAGGAAACTTACGAAAAGGTTTTCACCTATGATACAAGTGCACCTATAATCGATCCCAATTCACTGTTAATCAATGATGTGCCTTTACTTATAGATATTGATTTGGAAGATTATCCGAGTGCAATATCTACATCAGGTGGCGTTGTCATTCAAGCGAGTGTTACAGACACTGGATTAGGAGTTAATCTTTCACAATCAAGAATAGTAATCACCAATCCAAATGGGCAAGAAGTAACGGGTACAACCCAACAGAACGGCATTGATACGATTGTTTTCAAATCTGATGGACTTAATATTGAAGGAATGTACGGAGTACAAATTACAGGAATTGGAAATGATTCTGAACTGCTTGGTTTTGCTCCTAAAGGCTCAATGACTACGACATTCCTATATGAAACCACATCTCCCACGGCTATTGTAACAAACGACGGTGGTAAGAATGAATTTACCGATGAAGCAATACCATTTGAAGGTACTGCGTCAGATCCAGAAGGAGTTCGGAGAGCTGGCGGTGCGCAAGGTGGTGACGGAGAGATACCCATACCTGCATCAGGCGTCAAGTTTGTTGAGATCGTTGGTACTGGTCCGGATGGACAACCAATTGAACCTATGCTTGCTACGGATGAAAGCAATGCACAACAGCCCGCGTGGAGTATGTGGTCTGTTGACTTCTTACCAACAAGTTCAGGTGAATACGATTTGGACATTCGCGTCACGGACAATGCTGGGAACTCATCTGAGTATGATATTGGTGAATATACGATGTCTGTATCCTTCTCATTCAAAGGAAAAACATTCGGTTGGCCAAATCCACTTAGACATTCAAAGAACGATGTAGCGTATATATCCTTTGACTTAAATACAGCTACAGATGAAACCGTAGAAGTGACACTCTACATTTATGATTGGGGTGGAGACCTTGTGTATTCTAAAACCCATGCCAATGTTACAGTTGGTGAACGAAATGATGCAGAGATTAAATGGAATTTGGATAATCAAGCTGGAACGCCAGTAGCACGCGGCATTTATGTGTTCCGTTTAGAAGCAACCAATGCAACAGGGAATAGTGCAAACGCCGTCGGAAAATTACTTGTCGTTGACTAAGTACTTCAACAAATGGAACAACTGAAAAAGGAGATAAATAATGCACAAGAGTGTAGTTGTAGTAGTCGCATTTTTCGTTCTGCTACTGATAATTGGACCTTATTGTTATGCACAAGATATCCATGACGGTGCTGGTACTGCTGGAGCAGCTTTCCTAAAACTTGAACCAGGCACCAGACCTGTTGGCTTAGGCGGTGCATTCACGGGTCTTGCAAACGATATCAACACCATCTTTTGGAATCCTGCAGGTTTAACAACGGTTCATTCACGTGAATTCACGGCTATGCAACACTTCTCATTTGTTGATATAAATAATCAATCAATAGGGTATGCACAGCGTGCAAATAAGTTTGTCTGGGGAGCAAGTTTCCTCGGAAGTTTCACGGAGATAGAACGTCGCATCGGTCCGTCTGAAACACCTGATAGCACTGTGACAGTAGGTGGTTTTTCTACGGGTTTATCCCTCGCATATCCACTCGGAACAACAGCATCCATCGGTGGCACAGCGAAGTTTATTTCTCAGCAATTGGACATACAAAACGTATATGGCGCTGCAGCGGATTTCGGTTTCATCTTGCGATTACTTGACAATCATCTGGGTATCGGTATGAGTATGCAAAATGCTGGTTTCTTCTTTGAAGATGCTGATCGGGATGAAAGTCTCCCTGACGAAAGTCTACCTATGGCATTTCGAGCGGGTCTTGCATACAGAACCTGGAAGGAAGTTGAAATGGAGGAAAATGTTGCTACACCTCAAGAGGTTTGGTCAATCGTAGCAGATGCACATTTCCCGCTTATTGACGCAGACCCCAGTTTTCATGTTGGCATTGAAAGATGGTTCTACGATATTATTGCAGCACGTGTTGGTTATCGTCTCGGATTAAATGATAATCCAAGTGACGGATTGTCATTTGGAATTGGCGTTAGAAAGGATGGTTTGGACTCTTTAGCTAATATAGGTTTTCAATTTGATTATGCTTTTGTGCCCGACGCAAATGTTGGTGATTCCCATCGTATATCAGTTATAACAAGATTTTAGTACTTAAACTATCGCAGGACTTACGCACTTTTCTTGATTTAATAAAGAATTATGAAGATAATGATGCAATTATCAACATTATTATGGGTTTCCAGCGGGCTTACAAAGCGCGCCTACCGTTGTGTGCGTAAGTCCTTTATTGTATTTATCTCCTTAAAGCCATAGGGCGTGATTTAAAAACCGCGCCCTATGGCTTGCGTTGTATGTGAAAATCAAGTCTTCAAAGTCGCCCA
The DNA here is from genome assembly GCA_963663765.2 of Candidatus Poribacteria bacterium. Taxonomy (GTDB): domain Bacteria; phylum Poribacteria; class WGA-4E; order WGA-4E; family WGA-3G; genus MSPOR6. The sequence continues at coordinate 22,182 of CAXXUA010000015.1, forward strand.
CTCTATACACTTGCTTCAAGCATCCGTTCTATCGGTAAACGTGCTCTGTCAATCACTTCTGGATCCAAAGTAACTTCATAATCTGTCAGATCATCACCGTTGTCAATAACTTCTAATATGTCTGCAATCTTGTCAATTCGTACTTTTGCCATGTGTGAACATCGTACTGAACATGCAGTCCAAAATTGAACTTTTGGAAACTCTTGTGCTAAATTGGAGGTTAATTCACACTCGGATGCGATGAAGGCTCTTTCCAATTTGTCAACATCCACCCTGGCAGCGATATCTTTCATGATCTGACTTGTGCTACCGTAGTAATCTGCTTCTTGAAGTACATCTGGACGACACTCCCAATGTGCGTATAATTTACGTGTTGGGTGATCTTTTGGGATTTCAAATGATTCACGTATTGCAAGCAGGTCAGACAGCGTGAATCTCTCATGAACTTCACAGACCGCGCCGCGAGCAGTGTTGTCTTTACCAGGATAAACTACATTTTTTTCACCCTTTAGTTCTTCTTCCAAGTTTTGTGCAAAGAAGATGTCTGGTACAAAAATGATTGTATCACCGGGCATGGTTTTGGCAATGTGTGCGGCGTTTGCTGAAGTACAACAGATATCCGATTCTGCCTTAGCATCAGCATAACTGTTCACATATATCATAACGGGAGCACCAGGATATAGTTCCTTGAGTTTCCTGACATCTTCTGCACCGAAGTTATCAGCAAGAGAACATCCTGCGGTTTTGTCTGCGACCAATACTGTCTTATCCGGACTGAGTATTTTTGCGGTCTCTGCCATGAACGGAACTCCGTTAAAAATTAGGTAGTGTGCTTCCGTTTTCGCAGCAAACATACTCAACCCTAACGAATCTCCCTGTTCATCTTTTTCGGAGAGTCCAAATACCAACGGTTCCATATAGTTGTGACCTAACATCACAACGTTATGTTTTTGCTTCAAAGTTCTTATCTTATGTATCGTTTTTGCGTGTACCTCTATGTCAAGGGATGTTAAACTCGGGTGGTGTCGATTATACAACTCATTTTTTACGTCATCAATGGTAAGATCCATGCTATAATTCAGTACATTTTCCGTTGGGGGTTCTGTTCCCGTAGGATGCATGTTAATCACGCTCCAAGTCATCGCAAATCAAATATAAAGCATATCATTGTCAACGTTACTATATGTATATATCATACAATTGTAAACATTCAAACTATCAGTCATTATTATTGTATTGATACAAGTTATATTTGATAGCGGGAATACTTTATTCTAAATAGGATACTTGTAAATCCCTTTTTTGTCAAGTTTAACGCACAAAAAACTAACATTTTATCCAAATTATTGTATGAATATCAAAAAATTGTTTGTTATTGTTCTAATTGTAGGGTTATTATGGAATATCAGTATGTCTGCGGAAGGCATATCAGTAAAACTTAGAGGGAAATTGACATTAGTTGGAATTCTATCTGGTGTTGCATTCTTAACCCATACACTTGTTAAACGAGATAAGCAAACAACAGAAAAACTACAGTATCAATTGGGACGACCTGAACAAATAATTCAATTTGAACGTGGTTTTGACATTTGGAACTATCATTATTATCAGAAACACTATTATATCTTTTATAATGATCGGTTCATAGGGAAAAAGGTGAGGGTAACCTTTTTCCCGATACTAACTCATGAGGTTCTAAATTATCACATAGAACCGAATATTACTTCAAACTGGAAAGTTCCTGTATTGAAATTTGCTAATAATAGGACTTTTTCAGTGAACCCCACGTTGTTGTCACCTTATCCTTTGCATCAACAGCTAAACCTTCAATCTGTATCTCTCGATCTTCATCTGTTGGGAGTCGGACGTTTGCTGCTGCAGCGTTAGTTGCATCCGCATTTGAAGTTATAAAAATAGCATCTAACTTGGTAGCATCTTCCCTACCTCCAATACGTAATACCGATTCGCCTGGACTATCAAACACCCATACTCGATCAAATGTTCCACCATTAAGCCAGTGATTGATGCGGTCCCAGTGCCACTCATTACCATGTACTACACTCCATCTGAATTGCGTATTTTGCGTTTGCTGTGGATTTTCGTTTGGATCTGCGGGTTGCCATGTAACCCAGAACGAATCACTATTTCCACCCCACGCTATCACACTACCCCATAATGAGTACGTTCCTGCTTCGGGAATCATTATAACAAATTCTACCCATCCTTGATGATCCCTTTCGCTACTGGCAGCTTCACCCTCCACCCAGACATATTTACCATCAGAAGCCGTTTCATCATCAGTAATTTCCATTGGCTCTTGTATTGTATTAGCAAATTCAGCTTCCAAAGCGATCTCAACATCAGCTTGTAATGCAAGTGTTGTTATAAATAAAACAATTAGAACAAGCATTGAAGATATGTGTATAATTTTCATTAGAATTTCCTTTCAAATATAATATGTTCATTGTTGTTGTAGTGTATTTTAATTAACACGCCACAACAACGGTATTATTACAATTAGAGGATCTATAAAAGACATCACTACCTTTGTGATTTGAGTTTACCCCATGTAACTGCAAGTTTTTCCTTAGGTTCAACAGGAGTTGCTAACTGGTCTTCGGGACCAGGGTTACGTGGATTGACTTCAGTTTCATCCTCCGATAGATTGTCGGTGATAAATATTACATCTAGTTTTGCTGCGTCCTCTCTGCCAGCAACCCGCAAAGTTGTTTCCCCAGCTGGTAATTCCCATTCCCTTTCAAAGGTGCCTCCATCTAACCAATGGTTTATTCGGTCCCAGTGCCACTCACTACCATGAACTACACTCCATCTGAATTGTGTATTTTGCGTTTGCTGTGCATCTTCATCAGGGTCAGCAGGTTGCCATGTTACCCAGTATGAATCGCTATTTCCATCCCAAGCTATAACCTTTCCCCATAGCGCATACGTTCCTGCTTCAGGTAAGTTGATAACAAATTCTACCCATCCTTGATGATCTTTATCACTACTGGCAGCTTCACCTGGTACCCAAACATACTTTCCATTAGAAGCAAGATCATCATCAGCTACTTCCATTGGAGCTTCAATTGTGTCAGCGTTCTCTGCTTCAAAGGCAAAATCAAATGTGTAACTAATGCTGTTTAATAATAGTAAACCAGCTATTAAAAAGAAACTCAATACGAATAATTTGTTAAACATGAAAACATCTCCTTTTACTTAAATAATTAATGTTGAATTGCGTTGTAATAATCGACTAATGTAATGGAACTAATACTTATGGTATTTTTAGTTTACCCCACTGTGTAGTATATAAAAACAAAGGTTTTATTGGGTGAGCAGCGGAACTGCGCTGCCATTTCGGTTGTGCTGCCCAAGCGTTATTGTCTATTAATTCACGACGTTCAGTACCGTCAGCATTCATTAGGTGGATAACCCATCTGGAATCTTGTTCATATTGAAAAGCAATCATGTTACCGTCTGGAGACCAAGCAGGAACCGCCTCATCAGTCGGTGTATTGGTTAATGCTGTTTTGTTACCTCCATCAAAAGCATTCATCACATAAAGGTCAAAATCTGCCACATTACCTGTTCTACGCATTGAGCCATAGACAATATGTCTTCCATCTGGAGACCAAGCAGGATAAGTGTCCATCAATGATTGTTGTGTCAAACGCTTTTCTTTAAGAGTGTTAACATTGATAATATAGATATCCCAATTAAACTTACGTTTTGAATGAAACACTAAAAACTTACCGTCGGGTGACCATGTTGGTACTTCATCTTCATATTCATTCGTAGTGATTCTTCCTATTTCGTTGTTTTCAAAATTGAATAGATAGAGATTGAAATGACCACTGCGATTAGAAGAAAAAGCCAATTGTTTTCCATCTGGTGACCACGATGGTGCTTTGTCTTGTGCAGGATGATGCGTTATTCTTGTCTGGTTAGAACCGTCAGCGTGCATCACATAGATTTCATGATTCTCATCGCGTCTTGAGAAAAAGACAATTTCTGTTCCGTCAGGAGACCATGTCGGATAGTAATCTGCTGAAGGATTGTTAGTGAGATTTACTATATTTTGTCCTAAGATATCAGTCAGAAATATTTCCCAATTCCCATTAACATTAGAAGCGAAAGCGATTTTTGTTAATATTGGTGGTTCACAGAAAACCGTATCATTTGACCAATAAAAACATAAGGTCAACATAAATAGAAAACTACATTGAAATGTTAGCAAAATTCGCATTTTTTGTCAAATGTCTTGTAACAGAACTTACGCACTAATTGGCTAGTGGGCTTTGTAAGCTCACCATAGGTGTTAATATAAGGGTATTGACCCTTTGTGGAAAGGGGTTTTCAACCGAGATCTTATTTTCATATTCTGTCAAATTGGGTTGAAAACCCCTCCCAGAATAAAAAAGACCATCACTATTTTATTATATAGACGCTAATGGGGCGCTTTGTAAACTCACTGGTAACCTAAAAAATGCAGAAAATTACATCATAATCGTCATAATTCTTGATTAAAACATGAAACCTGCGTAAGTCCTGTGTGAATGAAGAGTGTGTAGAGTTTTTGGCATTTAGCGATCGCGTAAACACAGAATCGCAGATGCCTCCGATGATACGAATAAGACACAAACATGAGGACGTGTTGCAATGAATAAACGTCTTCTTAGGAAAATGATTGGATGCAGTTGTCTCCTCCGAGAAAGCAGTGTAATACGCTATTCCGTACACACAGAATCACAAATCAAATCCTACAAATAAATATAGTAAAATTCCTATGTAATGTCAAGAAATAAATAAAAGAAATTGACATGCTCAGCAGTCTATTGTAAAATGGCAAGTATGAATACAATAGAATTGACAAAAACCCTTATAGGGTACGATACTGTAAGTCCAAATAGTAATGTTGAGGTAATGGATTACCTTACAACGATATTGGAATCAATTGAATGTGATGTTGAACGTGTTGAATATACTGACTCCGCAGGTGTACTGAAAGTAAATCTAATAGGCAGAAAAGGAAAAGACAGTGCTGAGGGTGGACTTGCGTTGCTCGGACACATTGATACTGTTCCTGCTATCGGTTGGTCTGATGACCCGTTTGAAGCAAGGATTTTGAGTGGTAAGATGTATGGCCGTGGCAGCTGCGATATGAAAGGTAGTGTTGCGTGCATGATTGAAGTCTTATCCCGTTATCGTGCAAATGATTTACAAGTTCCACTGTATATTGTTATCACAGCAGACGAAGAAGTGGGTTACTTCGGTGCGAGTACGGTTGTGAAGAACTCAGAGATGTTTGAACAATTCGGATTTCCAAAATATGGTGTCGTTGGAGAACCCACCGAATTGAAAGCAGTATATGCTCACAAAGGAGCAGTCCGTTTTTCTGTCACTGCTTTTGGACATGCAGCGCATAGCAGCACTGGTGAAGGGGAAAATGCAAACCTAAAACTTATACCGTTTCTCTCAGAAATGCGTGAAATCCATCAAGAATTAACAACAAATAAACGGTACTTTAATTATGAATTTACCCCGCACTTTACCGATTGGAATATCACTATAAGTGATGGTGAGTGTACGGCGAACATTACAGCACCAAAGAGTGTATGTAATGTAAACTATCGTCCCATGCCAGGTGATGATTCACAAAAATGGATTGATCTTGCACGTAAATCAGCTGTAAGACATGGTTTGGAATTTCACCTTTTTATCAATGCTGGTCCTGTACGAACGCAGCCTGATGCAGAAATCATTAGAGCAGCACTTGAAATAACCGGTGATTCAAAACCGCATACAGTTTCATATAGTACCGATGCTGCTATCTTTTCAAATTACATGGAGACAGTGATAATTGGACCTGGTAGCATTCTTCAAGCACATACAGTCAATGAATGGATGGCATTAGACCAATTTGAAAAGGGTGTTAAAGTATTCAGCCAGTTTGTTGATCGGTTCTGCGTTTCTCCAAACACACGTTGATTAGTAGTAAGTATAATTGTCAGGACTTGCGCATCCAACGGTAGTCTTGTTTTGATGATTGTTATTTTTTATTCGGTAATCTATAAAATCGTTTAGACACTTTTATATATAATACCATTTTCATGTGATAATGTCTCATTAGCAGTGGAAATCTGGTAGGATGGACCTCCCGGTCGCGACCATGAGGTTGCTCCTACCGAAGAGAGTAACCCCCTGCCAGTAAACAGTAGAATTCCTTAATGAGACAAGATTTAGCGGAAATCTGGTAGGATGGACCTCCCGGTCGCGACCATGAGGTTGCTCCTACCGAAGAGAGTAACCCCCTGCCAGTAAACAGTAGAATTCCTTAATTAGACAAGATTTATTTGAATTGGTATAAGTTGATAAACCTAATCATGATACAATGGAGTAAAACGGAAGTCCTCAAGAAACAGATAGACTCTATCCAAACTATAGTATCATTAGAACAAACATATATTAAACACAGAGGTGCTCTCATGCTAAAAAACAAAAAAAGAATTGCTATTGTCTTAGCATATTGTATATTACTTGGTGCTTTTTTGGTTTCACGATATACTCTTGGATTTTCGAAATCCCTTGCTAATGCCTTCCCCGCCGGCGTTCCTTTTGCAAGTTATCAAAAGTTCCACGTTATTGTCCATGACTTAGATGAAATGGAGGATTTAAGAATTGAATGTAAGAGACAATTGGGTAAGGGTATGCGTTTAGCAGATTGGAATGATATTGTAGCATTTTATGAATCAGGTGGATCCTTAGATGAATTTATCTCAAACTTGGAGATGAAACTTAGAACTCCTTGGCTTGTATCCAAAAATATAATAGGTGAACCTTCAAATGAATTGGATCCATCTCAAAGTAATGATTCTGTAACTGAAACAGATCCTCGTAAGTTTGATTATAGAATAACCATGGATGGTAACTTAAGATGGCAAGGTAATCGTCATTATTTTGTTGAAAGACACGACCACGTTAAACGCCCTGGTTTCTTAGATCATGACGACATCAACAATCAACAATTAACTCTGGGTTCGTGGCATGGAAAAGGTGGTTATGCCCTCTGTTATGGAAATCTAATTAGTATACCGCAACCGTTTAGTAAAACGTTGAGAGTCATTACACCTATAGTTGTTTACTTATTTGTGGGATGTCTTCTTCTGTGTTCGGTGCTGGGAGCAATGCATGTTCTCAGTTTGCCTGGGTGGTTAATTGGTAGTAATGTAGATGCAATTCTACTGACGATTCAAAAGAAAGAGAATGAAATCAGGAAATTACGTAAATATGAAGAAAAGGTAGGTCGGAAAATAGAAGAAGAAAAGGTTGAATTAAATACGGATACCGATGATTTGAATGGTAATAATGTAGAACAATAAGAATCCATTTAGAAAATATTAACATCAATCAACATAGAATAAAACTACATATAACTGCATCCTTATGTTAATTGTTATCTTTCAATATAAGCGGCGGACGATTGAAATATGCGCGTATAGAATTTGCTGCAGCAGAAACAGCTGGTATGCGGATAATTCTGCGTGCCAATCGTTTTTTTCCGGGGAAATCGCTTATAATTAATCCTGATAATATCGTCAATAATCCTTGTCCTGGTATTCCTGGTACCGCGAGTAGTGCCCCTAAAATTATCAGTATAGCTCCAACAAAATTCTTTATTACTAATAGCAAGATTCGCAATACTATGTTCTTTATGGGACGAACTTTTTTTGTTATATCAAAATAATCAGGTGGTAGATATGTAATCAAAACACCACAACCAACAACGCTCAATACTAAACTTGTTCCAGAAAGAATTCCAACAAATAACCAGTGTTTTGCCAAAAACTGTATAATGACAAGAGACCACCCGCTGAGCAACTCCCAACAACTTTTCAATCCATCTATTAACCACAAAACAGAACTACCCCCATTGTAGCTTAAACAGAAACTCCAATTTCAACAACCATTTTGCACAACCTACCACCCCCGATTTTATTATATCATAATTAGTTGTTTTGTAAAGCAATTATTAAAGAGTGAGTATAATTGGGGGTGTTAAGTTTTTCAACCTTGACAAAATTGCTTTGCTATAGTACAGTATCACAATTCCTGATATTGTAATTTTGGAGGAGAAGATGTCTGAGCGTTTAGCGATTGATGGTGGATCACCTACCATCACAGAACCGATACCTGGTGGTATGCATGGACCAAGTGTTATAGATGAGCGCGAGATAGATGCTGTAACAGAAGTGCTCAGAAGTGGTAGACTCTTTCGTTTCGTAGAAAATTCCAATGTTGCAGCTTTTGAAAAAGAGGCAGCAGCAAGACTCGGTGTGAAACACGCTTTGATGGTGAACTCAGGTACTTCGGCTATCATTTGTGCTCTCACAGGTATTGGAGTCGGACCAGGCGACGAGGTGATTTTACCGGGGTATACCTTTATAGCTACAGCTGCAGCAATTGTCGGTGTTGGTGCAATTCCAGTGATTGCGGAAATTGACGATTCCCTTGGTTTGGATCCGGTAGATGTTGAACAGAAAATTACACCTCAGACCAAAGCTATTCTACCTGTTCACATGCAAGGTGTACCTTGTCGTCTTGAAGCAATTATATCATTAGCAAAAAAACATAATCTCAAAGTTGTTGAAGATTGCTGTCAGTGTGTTGGTGGACAGTATAACGGTAAATATGCTGGTACTTGGGGTGATGCAGGTGCATGGAGTCTGAATTACTTCAAGATAATCACTTGTGGTGAAGGTGGTTTAGTCTTTACGAATGATTACAATACGTATGAACGCGCAGCGTTTGCTTCTGAACCCGGATTGCCGATGTGGATGAGTGATTCTGAATGGCAAAGCGATCCGTTTTCATGTCAAACATATCGCCCGGGAGAAATGTTAGGTGCAATTGCTCGTGTGCAACTCACGAAATTGGATGATATTCTGGGACACACCCGTCTGTTAAAAAAAGCATTTGTTTCTGAACTCTCCGAAAATCCAAAAGGTTATGTACATCAACATGTGGATGATCCGAGTGGCGAGTGCGGTATAAGTACAGCGATCATTGTGAACGATGTTGAACTTGCAAAGAAGTATACAGAAGCACTCAGAGCAGAAGGATTAGGTGCTGGAACTGCTTACAATGAAGGTTTCCCAGACCGACATATTTACACATATTGGGATTCCATTCTGTTTAAGCATTCACCAAACGCTGCCGGCTACCCGTGGAAAGACCCACGATATAAGGGTGATGTAGAGTATTCAAGAGATATGTGTCCCCAAACACTTTCAATTCTCGGTCGTGCACTTAGGTTTGGGTTCAATGTAAATATGCAGGAAGAACATGCAAGACTGATGGCAGCCGCTATCAATAAAGTTGACAACGTGTTGGGATAGTAGTTTATTTGTCTGGTTTCCATAGATTTTGATGAAAGGATTATATCTGAATGAAGATAACGATTTTGGGTTCAGGAACGTCAACAGGAGTTCCTGAGTATAAGTGTGAATGTGAAACTTGTCATGATTCAGAACAGGTTGGATCAAAGAACTATCGTACACGTTCATCTGTGCATATTGAAAAAGATGGAAAACACCTTCAATTTGATCTCAGTCCAAACTTTATGGATCAAATCAATAGGAATAAGATTGAATGGATTGACGCTGTTATCTATACACACTGCCATTCAGACCACATTAGTGGTACAAACGATATTGTCATGCCGTGCCGAAAACAGCGTATGGATATGCCAATTTTCGGCCCCGAACAAACAATAAAAATCCTGCAACGAAACTATAATTACATGTTCACGAAGGAGACATTTCAAGGTGGTGGTGTAGGTCACTTGCTTCCGAATGTTGTTGATGGTAAATTTCAGCTACACGGTTTTGACATTATCCCTATTCCTGTTGAACACGGAAATGTTGATACTTTCGGTTATCGGATTGATGATTTTGGTTACTTGCCTGATGTTAAGACCTTACCAGAATCCTCACGACCACTTCTTGAAGGTATAAATATATTAGTCATTGATGCGTTAAGTTTCAATCCAAACCATCCAACACATCAATCAGTGGGACAGGCATTGGAAATTAGTGCTGCGTTGAAACCGAAGAAAACGTATTTTACTCACATTATGCATCGTCTTGACCATCGCTATTTTCCTGATCAATGTAAGGAGCAAAACATTGATTTACCTGACAATGCTTATCTTGCCTACGATGGTCAGGTTATAAGTTTCTGACATACTCCCCAAGCTAAAGCATGGGGGTTCTTAGTTCTTATATTGGAAACAGTTTGAGTTGTTTCCAAACGACTTTTCCTGCTTCCGTGTCTCGTGCCCTTTCCTGAACAGCGTTGGGTCTTATTTGCACTCCACAGGCGTGACTTTCGGTGTGTCCCACCGTACTTGGTTTCAAGTTTATTGCAGCGTTGACATCTCTATCTATAGACATATCACATTGACTGCAGTGATACATTCTTTCTGAAAGTGTTAGGTCTTTCTTTTTGTGTCCACAACCGGAACAGGTTTTACTACTTGCAAAGAACTGATTTGCTTGTAATACAGGTATACCGCGCACTTCCGCTTTTGTCTTGAGTTTTAGCAGGAAACCGCCTAATGCTGAATCTGACAATACTTTTGCGAGGTTTCTGTTCTTCAGCATATTAGTAACCTTGAGTGTCTCAATACCGATCGCAGATGCGAGGTTGACAATCTCTGTAGTTGCTTTATGATGTGCATCGTTTCGGATACAAGCGATACGATAGTGGATACGTTCTAACTTGTGTTTCTGCTTGAACCAGTTGTTAGACTTGAAAACTTTTCTACTTAATCTACGTTGTTCTCTTGCTAACTTCTTTTCATATCGTTTCAGGGGTCTTGGATTATCATATTTCGTGCTATCACTCAAGGTGGCAAGGGTGTTTATGCCTACATCTATACCAATCACAGGGTGCGTTGAGTTATCAACTGCTTCGGTGTCCTCTGTTTCTATGGTGATAGATACAAACCAACGATGTGCTGTCCTTGAGATCGTCACTTTCATAATCTTACCCACAAAACGCAATGATTCAAACATGCTAATCCAACCAATCTTAGGAAGTTTGATACGCTTGCCTTCAACTTCTACAGATTGATTATTTGTGGTGAATGCGTCCTTTTTGCCACGCTTCTTGAACTTCGGAAATCTCGCACGTTTACCAACCCAATTCGCAAGCGCAGCAGACAAGTTACCAAATATGCTTTTATTGGCTACAACCTGATCCATATCTTTAGTCCAAGCATGTGCTTTCTTAGCAATATTAAATCGAGTGTTTAACTTCGCAGCGGATAAGAACTCATCATTTGCCAATGCAGACTTGAAATCTGCTAATGCATGATTATATGCAAATCTCGCATAGCCACACTGTTGTGCAAACCAATTTCGTTGAGTGTTATTTGGATTCAAGGCAATCTTATGTGTTTTTAGCATGATGATATTCCAGTCCTATGAAGATGTCAGTTCCCTCTACTAAAGGTGTGTAGGTGTTAGTAGCACCTACACTGAACTGGTATAATGAGTATCTCATGGTTTTAACCAAAAATCAAGTTTTTTCTTGACACAAGCACTTAGCACGACTACATCCCACTACCTAAAGGTAGGGGTTTTGTCGTGATTCTTGATAATTCTTACACTCCAAATTGGAATAATTGCAGACATTGTTATTTGCTGTTTTTCTGTGGGACTGCTGGTTCAACATAAAGCGTTTTTTCGTGTGTGTAATGCACATAGCCAGCAACATTTCCCTTACGTTTTACTACATACCGTGCCCAAGTATAGTCTACCGGAACATAACTTGAATGATGTGCCTTGCTGTAAAAAGCAGCGAGTTGTGCGGCTTGTAATAGTGTTGGCATAGGAATGTCTGGACGGTTTTCGGGGTTGCGGATAATGACATGTGATCCGTGTATCTGCTTTGCATGCAACCACATATCTCGTGGTTTAGCAATCTCACGTAGTAGTAAATCGTTTGATTGACTATTCCGTCCAACATAGATGTGAAACCCGTTTTTTGAGACATATTTACGGAAGGGACCTTCAGCTTTTTCCTGCTGCTTTTTGTTTCGATTTTGTGTTTTTATGTATCCATTTTCTATCAGGACATCTTGTAGTTTGTTTAAATCTTTGAGGGAATTTGCTGAACCTAACCTGAGTTCATAGTTTTTCACTATCTCTTTTTCTGTGTCCAGTTCCCCTATTCTTTGTTGTATCTGTGATAACCCGCGTTTTGCTTTAGTGTATTTCTTGAAAAATGCTTGTGCATTTTCTGAGGGTGTCTGTATCGGATTAAGTGAGATTGTAATGTTTTCCATCTCATCACTGTAATAATTCTGCAATTCTACTTCTTCTTGACCCCGAGAAATATTATGGAGATTTGCAAGTAAGAGTTCACCCAGAATTCGGTAATCTTCAGCTTTTTCTGATCGGTCTAAATCCTTGCGTAGACCTATTTCTTTCCGTTTAAGCAGATTTTTCTGTTTCTCCAGTGCCTGTTTCAGACCGTGTCTTTTTGATGTTAGGTTTTCTCTTAAGGTAACTGCATCATAATATGCGGAAAGAGCTTCACTCATTGAGGAAAATGATTGAGAAGTGGTATCGGCGTATTGTGTTAATGGTAGTGGTGACACTGCAACAGGTTCGTTGTCTTTCATTATTAGTTCTGGTTCTGCATTCTTGGGGTCAAAATATGCAACGACTTGATTATATGCTTCCCAAAGATCATAATATTCTGTGCGCGCAATTATTTCCTTTGCAAGTGTTGGACTAAGACCATCAATCTGGTTAAAAAGAGATTTCCAGTTAAACTCTGTATCTACAAAAAGTTCTGAAAACGTTGCTTTGTCTATTGACAATGGATCTAACTTTTCTTGTTGTGGTGGCAAAGTGTATGTCTCACCTGGGAGTACTTCTCTATAACGACTCATTGTCTCGTCAATGTGTTTAAGACATTCAATGATCCTATCTTCAGTCGTATCAATCAGAATGATGTTGCTGTGTTTACCCATGAATTCAGCGATGATTGCCTTTTGTGGTATTTGGATGGGTTCGTCAGAAACAGGTTGGATTGTTATTTTCAAAATTCTGTCACAACCCAGTTGTTGTATATCTACGATTTTTCCATGTTTTAGGTGTGTTGCAAGAAAGTCTGCGAAATAGGATTGTTTCTGTCCTGCGGGTGGTTTTTGAATGAGATGAGCGCGTGCATGAACAGAATGTGCTGATATTGTTAACCAGTGAGTTTGCTTATCTTTTAATATCTTAACGGAAAATGTTGTTGGGTTAGATTGTTCAATATGTCGAATTGTCCCACCAATCAGATTTTGGCGCAATTCATGGGTAACAATGCGTAGTGTTAGACTATCATAAGACATAGGAAAATCTCTGAAATTATACTAATGGTATCGTTTCAAGTCTTGCGTGATTCTGCGAAGTTGTATCTGAATATCTTTTGGAACGCGTGGGTTGAATGGTGCACCGGTGCCTGCTTCAATATCGTCAAATTTACTTTGAATCATAGTTTCAACTACGGCAGAATAGTTAAATATTCTCTCGTTCATGAAACGTATTTCTTCAAGGAGAGAAATGTCTTCCTCAATCTGAGCAGAGGTCTGATAATCACCTTTTCTTTGTGCATTATTTATTTCATCAGATGCGCGTGCGTAAGCAACTGCGATACCCGATGTATGTCCCTTTGTTCCTAACTGAGCAGCTCGCGTACATCTATCTCCAATGCCCCAGATAACAATGCCATTTTCTCCTACACCTTCAACGAGTGGAATAACACCATCTTCATCAGTTCCGATTTTTATACCGATGATATGAGGTGAATCGTTAATTAGTCTTATGACAGCCTTTATATCGCGTTTTTGTCTGAAATAGTATAGAAATCTCGCATTACAATTACTTCCATAGTAATCAGTGAATTTCATATAAGTTTCATAGATACCATCAGGACTTGATATTCCCGATAATGGCATCAACAGATATACGTCAGGGGGTCTGTTCAATTCGCTCTGTGCTTCAATCAACTGACCAGCTTGCTTAATAGGATTTGGAACGATACCAGATATAAGGATACCATCAGTACCCATCTGCTTCCCAGTGGATTCAATCAGTCGTAACTGCTCAGTTTCAGCAATGTGGTGTATTAGGCTGGTACCAGCGATAGCGATAACACGTTTACGTTCGTTATCAAGATAGTTATTAGACATCAGATAGTCAACGTTTTTTGCATGACCCACATAGTCAATTTTATCACCTTTGAATGGAATGATAGGTATGGTCGTGACTGAATTGAGTGCGTCTAATAAGTCGGGTAATTCAAATTCCATTGCTTTCTCCAGTTAGAACTGCTTTCTAAGTACTAGTGCACTTTTTAGTTTACCTGCATCAACATTTGTATCTAATTCTAATTGGAAATTACCTGCTTGTTGCATTTTTTGATTCCATCGTTTAGTCGTGATTCGTGCCTCTACTGCACTAAAAATATGATTTAGTATGACTAATCCTAACACGGTTCGTGCTTGTTGGAATGTGTCATTTGCATCTTGTCGTAAGTCATAAGCCTCTAATCTATATTTTGAGTCGAACTCAATGTCAGTATCCTTTTCATCCTTTAGCGATGGGTCAAGGTCTTTCCAATACCATTTCCCAGTGCGTGTTCGCGTTGTTGCAGAATCATAAACATGGTTCCAGTTTTCATATTGTGTTGCATGCTCAAAATCTTCAATGATGTCCCACGATTCAAACGAACCAGGACCTATGAAGATGACGTTGTCCCTAACGACATCCCGATAATCGTCTCGCGTATTCACTGCACTGTTTCGTAGCAAAAAATAGGTAACAAGCAATCCGATCTCTGCTGCTGTATAGATGTAGCCATGTTTTGCACCAGTGTAAATTTGCCCCATTCCTGGGATTGCAAGGGAATAAAGAAATGCTTCAGTAGGTGATTTTCGGGGAACAAGATTTTCCTCAGCATAAGTTGAAATTAGTGAGAAATCTGATAGAGTTCTAATACCAAGTTTTGAATCCAAATAGAATTCTGTTAGTGGGTTAGTATGGGTTGGATTGTCTGCTAAGCATATAGCGGACGTAAAACACAAAAAAGATATACAGATTAGTGTTGTAGTGTTTTTCACTGATAAAATAATTCCTATAAAAGACTAAAATACAACGACTCCTGTTGCTTCAATAAGTCTTTCTTGGTTAGGACCAAATCGTGGACCATAGGTTAAGTCAAAACTAAATAGAGAATACTTTATGCCAATGCCGTAAGTCAGATGATCCGTTAAATCTGGCAAGTTAATACCCGGTTCCGATTTGTATCCGACTCTTAGAGCCAACAAGTTTCCAAGCCAATATTCTAAACCAAGGTTTTTTTGCAGATGTCTCCATTCAAGAGAACGAAAACCTACACCTCGATCAGAAAGGAGTTGTTCCTTAGTGAGTTTATCGGTTCTATCAGCATTAAGTCTTTCCAAATCTGCTTCTAATTCAGTTTCATCTTCAGTGAGTTTATCAATATAAGCAGTTAACCCAGTAACGAACCGTAAATGATTGTACCTATCTTGATATAAACTGGTAGAAGTTCCGATTCTGAACATTCTTGGTAGTGGGTCTGCTTGGTTTTCATCTATAAATGAGATTCCTGGACCAATATTTTGAATAGCAAGACCGACAGTAGTTGGTATTGGTCTGAACGGAAGTAGATATTGTACACCCAAATCAACCGCATAGGAACTTCCATTCTCTCTGCCGAGTACCATTCGGATCATTTTCCCATTTATTCCAGCAGCCAAAGAATTCGTAATCTTATCTGCGTATGAGAATGTGATTGCCATGTTCGTACCAAGATTTTCCTCACGTAGCACATCTGGAGAATCACTTGTTACTTGAATAGTTCCTTGTCCTTGCAATTGTAAAGTTGCTGCGACTGTGCCTATATCACCGAGAGGTAATGCACCGGAAACGAAAGTGTAGTATAACCCTTCACCAGCTTCTCCGAATGGTGCACTATAGTCAGTGTAAAACATTGAGGCTTGTGCTCCCTGCCTACCAGTACGTAATTTGCTTTCAGGCATGACAGCTAAACCACTTGGATTCCACAAGGTGGTAGTTACATCACCAGACATAGCAGAAAACGCGTCACCCATTGCTCTTGCTCTGGCACCACCGCCTAAATTTAGAATTTGTGCACCTGTTCTACCAGGGCCCGCAGATACTGTTGCTGGGATAGCGAATATTACCAGCATCAGTAATATAGATATTTTCTTCATTAATCGTGTAGCTAATTGTTCGTTGAAATTCCATTTGAAATTCAACAAATAGCACCTCCAATGTACATTATGTGATTGTAAAGAAGTGTATATATTGTATAACGTAAAAAGGTTCGTTGGGTTTACATTGATATATTTGGAAATTGGTTTTTAATTGTATAATATGCAGGACTAATGCAGTTTACTCTTATAGTCTCCTTGATATGTTAGAATGCGTAAATCCTGAATAAATAAGTTTTCTCACAAGTGTCAATCCATGTAAGAATCAAAAGTGTTAGCATTTCACTTGAGGGAGGGTTTCTCCTGTATGAGGGGTTTGTAACCCCGATTATACAGGATTCAAATTGCTAAATCCGGATTGAAAACCCAGATCTCAAAGAACATGCATAACAAATCGGGGTTACAAACCCCTCTCACAAAGATGTATTGTGACAATTGAATACCTCTGCAAAATATACTTGCAAAATTTTCTCAAGTATGGTATCCTTATTCATTAAGAAAACAGTATGAAACCTACCCACATATTTTGACGTTAACTTCAAGGAGTCTATACAATGGACGCAAGAACGCTATCACTACCGATTAGCACCCTTGATTACAAACAACCTTCAACCGTACAAGAAGGCACTCCCGTTTCAGATGCAATAGACATTATGCAAGCGGAGGGATTCGGATGCGTCCTTGTCGTAGACAACGATCAACGTCTTGTCGGAATTATAACTGACCGTGATCTACTCGTTAATATTTGTGGAAAACGATTAGACCCTGAAGTAGTAAAAGTTGAAGAAATAATGTCAACGAACCCAGAATCTTTGCGTGCAAGTGACTCAATCGCTTTCGCTTTGAACCTGATGCATCTCGGACATTTTAGACATGTCCCACTCAGTATCTGGGACGATCAAAATCAACAATTTCCAGTTGGACTTATTTCAACACGAGACATTTTAGACCACGTGGCAATTTTCATTGAGAACCAGTAAGGAGGCGAATAAAGATGCTATACGAACACGCAATTGATGAAGAAATAGCACAGATGGATGAAGATATAGAAGCCTCTCAAAAAGCGTTGCAAGTCAGTGAAATTAAAGTACCACTTCGTAGTTTGATGCGCGGTTGCATTACAATTGATATAGGTGCTAGCACACAGAATGCTATTGATATACTCATCAAACATCGTATCGGTGCAGCTTCGGTCGTAGAAAATGAAAAAATACGCGGTATCTTCGGTGAACGGGACGTACTACGAAAAATCCTAAATAAACAGGTCGGAGAACTCTCGGATATTCCTGTTACACATTTCATGAAAGCTGACCCACAAACGGCAAAACCCAATGATATGTTGGATATTGCAGTCCTTTACATGGCAAAAGGAGGATTCCGACATTTACCAATCGTCAATGAAGAACAGCAACCCATTGGCATGGTTTCAATCCGAGATGTTATCTCCTATCTCGTGGATTTTTTCCCACAAGAAGTCTTGACATTGCCACCAAACCCGATACGAGATGCGTTGAAAGCACGAGAAGGAGCATAAAAATGGAAATGGTTTCTTATAGGTGCATACACCAGTACCACCTTTAACAATACGAACAAAAAAAGGTTGAACACTGATGCGTAAGCAAGTAGAACAAATCAAATCAGCAACCGTCCTCTTTGCTGGGGATTCAGGTGACGGGTCCCAAACAATCGGAACACAGATGACTGAAACCTCCGCTATTGTCGGAAACGATGTCGCCACGTTACCCGATTACCCTGCCGAAATAAAAGCTCCAGCAGGATCACTTGCCGGTGTATCCGGATTCCAATTACACTTTTCCAGTGAAACAATTCACACACCAGGAGATAATTGTGATGTACTCGTCGTAATGAATCCTGCTGCACTAAAAGTCAATTTACACAAACTAAAAGATAACGGTATACTAATTGTCAATGCAGACAATTTCGCGCGAAAAAACCTACGACTCGCTGGATATGAAGAAAACCCGTTAGAAGATGATACACTCGCAAAATATCAGGTCTTTCAAGTTGAACTCACACGCCTGACTCGAAAAGTCCTTGAAGAAACTGACTTATCTTTTAGTGAACAAGATAGATGTAAAAACTTCTTTGCACTCGGAATGATACTCTGGTTATACAATCGTCCAATGGATTACACCTTCAGATGGATAAAAACAAAATTCGGTACAAAAAGTCCGCGCTACATCGAACCGAACATTTTAGCACTCCGAGCAGGAAATAACTATTGCGATATGACTGAGCAATTCGTTACCTCTTATGAGGTTAAATCCGCAAAATTTGAGCCAGGGAAATACAGAAATATTGAAGGAAATATGTCCACTGTTCTTGGACTTGTCGCAGCCGCACACAAATCCGGTCTAAAGCTTATATACGGTAGTTATCCAATTACACCCGCAAGTGACATCCTTCACGGATTAGCAAATTATCGTAACTTCGGTATAATTACAATGCAAATGGAAGATGAAATCGCTGCTGTCGGAGTTGCAATTGGAGCTGCATATAGCGGTGCACTCGGTGTCACAGGGAGTAGCGGACCCGGTCTTGCGCTCAAATCCGAAGCAATAAATCTCGCTATGATCGCTGAACTCCCTATTGTCGTTTGCAATATACAAAGAGCTGGACCTTCTACCGGAATGCCTACAAAGACTGAACAAGCTGACCTGCTTCAGATGTTCTATGGACGAAACGGTGAATCCCCAATACCCATAATTTCCGCATGCCGTCCAACCGACTGTTTCAATACCGTCTATGAAGCATGCAGAATAGCAGTGAAATACAGAACACCTGTCATCTTTCTGTCAGAATTATATATTGCTCTCGGGGCTGAACCTTGGCTGATCCCAAATGTGGATGATCTACCGAAGATTGAACCGAACTTCCAAGCAAATACCAACGGCTTTGAACCGTACCTAAGGGACGACGCAACTCTCGCAAGACCATGGGCATTACCCGGTACACCCGGACTTGAACACCGAATCGGTGGATTGGAAAAATCTGATATTACTGGAAATGTCAGTTATGACGCAGAAAATCATGAAAATATGGTGAACATCAGAGCAGAAAAAGTTCAACGAATCACAAACGAAATTCCACCTACCGAAATATATGGGGAACAGGAAGGGGACCTCCTTATGCTCGGTTGGGGTGGAACTTTCGGTGTAATCCGCACAGTCGTTGAAAACAGACTTGAAGAAGGTCGCTCAATCGCTCACGTACACTTACGACACCTCAACCCATTACCAAGTGATTTAGGTGAAATACTAAAGCGATTCAAAACCGTTCTTATTCCCGAACTAAACTCAGGACATCTGCTGCAATTAATACGCAGCAAATATCTTATTGATGCAGTGGGAGTCAACAAAATACAAGGACAACCATTCCACGTCTACGAACTGAATAACAAAATTGACACATACATTTAATTTCACCCTATAATGTGCAAAAAAGGTAGGCACACTTATGAGAAATGAAAAAGACCCAGGCATTCCACTCGGAGTACCGACCCTCACCTCAAATGATTTCAAATCCGATCAGGACGTACGCTGGTGTCCTCGGTGTGGAGATTACTCCATATTGGCTCAGACACGTCGCATTATGCCAGAATTAGGTATCCCCAAAGAGAATATTGTATTTATTTCAGGCATTGGATGTTCAAGTCGGTTCCCATACTATATGAACACTTATGGGTTTCACACAATACACGGTAGAGCACCGACAATTGCGTCTGGAGTGAAAATGGCAAATCCTGACCTATCCGTATGGGTCATTACTGGGGATGGGGACGCACTCTCAATCGGTGGCAATCATTTCATACATCTCATGCGTAGAAACTTTGATTTAAACGTATTGCTCTTCAACAACAGAATTTATGGTCTTACCAAAGGGCAATACTCACCCACTTCAGAGCAGGGAAAAAGCACATATTCGAGTCCTTTCGGATCGCTTGAAGCCCCTTTCAACCCTATTAGTCTTGCGCTTGCTGCAAGGGCAACCTTCGTGGCACGTTCACTTGACACAGATTCTACACACCTGCAAGCAACTATCAAAGCTGCGTTTGAACATAAAGGTACATCCTTCATTGAAATATATCAGGACTGCTACGTCTTTAATGCACATGCATTCCAACTCTACACTGACAAATCAACCAAAGCTGACAATACTGTCAGACTTGAACATGGCGAACCGCTTCTCTTTGGTAAAGACAATGAACAAGGTATCCAATTGAAAAACTTCCAACCCGAAGTCACAACCGTTACAAACGGCACAGATGATCTTATCGTTCATGATCAATATGCTGAGAACACAACATTAGCTAACTTTCTTGCACGAATGAGTGATATGCCTGATATGCCACACCCCATAGGCATCTTCCGAAGCGTTCAAAAACCTTGCTACGAGGATATGATGGTTGACCAGATCGATTACGCAAAACAACAGAAAGGTGAAGGAAACATTCACGATCTCCTTAACGCAGGCGACACTTGGGTCGTTGAGTAATATTGACATAACCTACTCGTTGGAGGGGTTTCCAACCCCGTTTTGATTTGGATATTCGAGAGAAAATCCTGGTTCAGACAAAGGAAAAATCTGAATGGCAAAAAAACCAAACATCCTTTACATAATGACAGACCAACAGCGTTTTGACACTGTCGGTGCACTCGGAAATCCAATCATACAAACACCCGCATTGGATAGAATTGTCCGTGAAGGAACAAGTTTTACCTCTGCATACTGTCCATCACCGGTCTGTGTTGCTTCCCGTTGCAGTTTCCTGCTAGGACAGTGGCCCCATCAAACGGGATGCACAACAAATTCTGCGATGCCGCAAGACCGAACTTCTGTTATGGATATGCTCAATGAAGACGGTTATCAAACACACGGTATCGGTAAAATGCACTTCACCCCACAAGGAAACAAATTGTGGGGATTTGAATCCAGAGATGTTTCAGAGGAAGGTTCTGGTAACAACGACTTTACGCAGTCACTACGAGAAAACGGATATGACCATATTATCGCTCCCCACGGGGAACGAAGCGAATACTACTATATTCCACAACCTTCTCAACTCCCAGCAAGGTTACACCATACGCAATGGGTGGGTGATAAGACTTTGCAGTTCCTTTCACAACGCAATTCTGATAGACCTTTCCTGTGTTGGTCCAGCTTCATAAAACCGCATCCGCCGTTTGAATCACCTGTGCCATGGAACAGATTATACCGTACTGTAGAGATGCCGTTGCCATTCCTACCCCCAAACTATGAAGAACTGCACACACACTGGAATCGCCATCAGAATAGATACAAATACCGAGATCAAGGCATGGACATGAACCTTCTTCGGACAATGCGTGCAGCGTACTACGCAGCAATTTCGTATATAGATTATCAGGTAGCACGCATGCTTGACTACCTTGAATCCGAAGGTGAGCTTGATAATACTCTGATACTATTCACTTCCGATCATGGGGAGCTGCTTGGAGACTATGATTGCTACGGCAAACGTTCATACTTAGATGCTGCTGCCCGTATACCACTCCTTGTTCGGTATCCAGAAAGGTTTACTGCTAACAACCAGTGCGACACACCAACAAGTCTTGTGGATGTCCTCCCGACCTCTCTTGCTGCAGCAGGATTGACAACACCTTCAGATCGTTGCGGCACTGACCTTGCAGAAATCGGTTCAGGTAATGTAGAACGGGATGCAATTATCGGTCAGTTATCACAGGAAAGCAGAGGTTTATATGCGCTTATTACTAATGATTACAAATACACCTACTCCGCTGCTGACCGAAAAGAGTGGCTATTCAGACGACTTGCCGGTAGACTTGATGAACGCAATCTTGCAGGCAACCCAGCTTATGGTAGAACGCTTAGAACCTATAGGGATCGGTTAATTAGTTGGTTCCGTGAAGATGGTTATGACCTTCCTCTTGACGGAAATAGATGGCGTGAATTTCCACAACCCGTGGATAACGAAAATCCAGATGCAGACCAACTTTTCCAAGATGGACGTTCTTCAACTGATCAATTTCCACCAGGATATTCGCCACATATCGATCCCATCAAAGGGCATACTTAATAACTTCAGGACTTACGCAGTATTCTTGATTTAATCAAGAATTATGATGAAAATGATGCAATTATCAACATTTTTATGGGTTTCCGGCGCCAAATCAAGTAATCAACGGTATGAATGCTATAAAGCGTTCCCCGGGTATGATTGCCTTTTGGCATTGCGCGCCTACAAAGCGCGCCTACCGTTGTGTGCGTAAGTCTTGTAACTAATAATACTACTCCTCAATGTCAGGTTTAAACACTTTGTTGATTTGAAATCAATCCATTCTTTTAATACAACTATTATTAATCCAGTAGTTCAACTTAGACAACTACTCCGTGATCTATTGCCGTCGCTGCTTGCTATCTGCGGCTTTTTTCTTTTATGTGGCGTTGTATTGTATTGTAGTGGACGGAATCCTTTGGATTTTTACACGACGATTTATATGAGTGGGTTCTCCAGTTTTGATGAATTTGGAGGCGTCCTGTTCTATGCAACTCCACTTATATTTACAGGACTTGCAGTTGCAATTGGTTTCAATGGGGGTATGTTAAATATAGGTTGTGAAGGACAGTTAAATGTCGCTGCCTTTGCTGCTGCGTTGGTTGGTATACATATACAACTTCCCTTTATGCTGTTAGTTCCTTTTTGCATTGTAGCTGCATTAGTTGCAGGTGGTACTTGGGGTGCGATTCCAGGATTACTGAAAGCGAAATTCGGTGCACATGAAGTTATCAATACGATAATGATGAACTTTATTGCAGCAATACTAACGAATTTCCTTATCACATCCATTTTTCAAGAACCTGGACAGATGAATCTGCAGACATCCCCGATTCAAGATACCAGTCGACTTCCACGTATATCTGGCGTATTGACCCTCCTGCCAGATGATAACTTGTTGAATGTCAGTTTCCTCCTTGCATGTGCCTGTGTGATAATTGTATACATATTTTTGAAGTGGACGCGTTGGGGATATGAACTCCGTTTAGTTGGTAAGGCACCAGAAGTAGCTGAATATGGAGGGATTAATCCGCGTGTCGTGATTGTTTGGGTGATGTTGCTCAGCGGTGCAATTGCTGGATTAGCAGGTGTTGCAGATGTCATGGGATATAACTATAGATATGTATATAGTTTCTCGTCGGGTTGGGGGTTCACGGGGATTGCTGTTGCACTATTGGGCAAAAATCATCCGTTTGGTGTATTTGCAGCTGCGCTCTTATTTGGTTTGCTTGATAAAGTAGCTTTGGATATTGAATTTCTGTTGGGAATACCTCGCGGTCTATTCTTAATCGGACAAGGATTACTAATTATTACATTGGTATGCCTTGAACGTCTATCTAAAAAAGTGTAGATATGATTTTACAATTATTATCAAGTACTTTACGAATGACAACGCCATTAGGTTATGCGGCGTTAGGTGGTATTTATTCTGAAAGGTCAGGTATCATCAATATTGCTCTTGAAGGAATGATGCTGCTTGGTGCTTTTGGATTTGTTGTAGGTGCGCATGCGACTCAATCTGCGTGGATTGGGCTATGTGTTGGTATCGGATTTGGTTTATTCATTGCTCTGATATTTGCTGTAGCGACAATATCCTTTCATGGTGAGCAGATTGTCACGGGGATAGCGATTAACCTTATAGCGTTAGGAGTCATCAAGTATGTCGTTCCAACGAACGAACGAGTATCTGGTTTGCCAGAAATAGGGTTGCCCTTTATAGGTTCATATAGTATTCTCGTATATCTATTGCCTTTGTTAATGATAGTCAGCCATATATTGTTATTCAAAACACCATGGGGATTACGTTTACGTGCTGCTGGAGAATCTACGGTAGCACTCAATACACTCAGTTTAAGTCGTCCAAAGTGGCAATATCTTGGATTAATTCTCAGTGGTATTCTTGCAAGTATAGGGGGTTGTTTCCTAATTTCTGATAATCATTATTTTACTGAAAGGATTATTGGTGGCCGTGGTTATGTTGCGCTTGCAGCAGTGATCTTTGGGAATTGGAAACCTTATACATCTATAGCGGCGAGCCTTCTTTTTGGGTTCTCAATTGTTGTAGGTCTTGCAAATCAATGGAAAATACCAATCCAACTCATTGAAAGTGTGCCTTATGTATTAACTATGGTTGTGTTGGCAGGTCTTGTGGGTAAGTCAAGTCCTCCGGCTGCTTTAGGTAAGATGGAATCCTAATTTTGATTTCAGATAAGGATCTAATTGGATACAAGAGTAATGTCTCAGCAATTAACTTTGTTCATCTGTGAGTTCATAATAAGCGGAATGTCTGTTGTAATATCCATAGGATTTCGCGTATCTTGGATTTATCATATTACACAACACACCAATGCCCTTTCCTGGTAGGACTTCCTTTAGGTGTTTTAATCCAGTTAGCAGATCGAATTTTTTGGTCTTGGTGATGTCAAACACATATATGACAGCGTCTGCGACAGTAGCCAAGATGACAGGATCTGCTACTGCACGTACTGGTGGGGAGTCAATGACAATAATATCGTATTCAGATTTAGCCTGTTCCAACCAATCTGTCATCATATCGGAATTTAGGAGTTCAATTGGGTTAGGTGGAATCGTTCCTCCTGGTACAAGGTGTAAATTTGCAATACCTGTTTGTCGGACAGTAGACATTAGGACATCATAACTATTCTCGGAGTTGATACTTATGAGAGCCTCACTCAGACCGGGTTTGCGCGGATCACTGTGCGTGATGTCAAAAGAATCGTGGGTACTATCGACATCGTCTTGGTCTGTTATTTGAAGGAGTTGCTCTGTTGGAAAAGCGGTGTGTTGTGTAGGTCTGCGCATATCTGCATCTATCAACAGCACTTTGTTACCTTTTTGTGCCAATGCAGCAGCAAGGTTGGATGAAACAGTGCTTTTTCCTTCACCACGGGTAGAACTCGTGACGAGTACAGTTTTTAATTCACTGTTAAGATTAAGGAATGGTAATTTTGCTACAAGTACGCGAAAAGCTTCAGATGATATAGAACTGGGCGCATCATTTACAATGAGCGGAATTCTGTAGGAACTACTTTTTTTGATAGATGGAATTACACCGAGAAAACTTGGTGGTTCTGGTAAGGAATCTAATTGTCGGACAGAATCCTCAAGTCGCAGATAAGTATCTTTGAAATAATTTTTTGCAACAGCAAAGGTCATTCCAAGTAAACCTCCGACCAACGCCCCTAAAACAAGATTTATTTTCATACGTGGTTTGATGGGTTCTTCAGGTATTCGAGCTTGATCTAATACTCTTAGACTGTCTGTTCTTGTTTCATTTATTATTTGGGATTCCTGTATTTTTTTTTCTAATTCTACGACTTGTGCGTTGTATAGTTCAACATCGCGCTTGAGTCTGTACATTTCCAATTGTTCATCCGACCACCCACCTAGTTTTGCGATTTCCTTGTTTATTTGAGCAGTAGTTTCCTTCTTTTGTTGTTGAAGACTATCAATAGCGGCTTGAGCTTCGTTTACCTTTTCTGATAATGCTTGGTGTAATGGATTAAAGGAGGATGTAGTACTTATAGTTTCTTTTTCCTCCTCTTTGAGTCGAGCTTCAGTTTCTTTTATTTTTTCAATTATAGATGTAATTTCAGGATGAGCAACATCACCATATTTACCTATCAATGCTTTTTTCTCAATTTCATAGTCATTTAAATTATCTTGTAGCTTTGCATAATTAGGATTTCTTGATTTCGTTTCCGAGATAAGGTTTTCTTCAATCTTGTTAAGTTCATCTTTATATGCCACGAGTCTCAATTGAGCGCCAACCAATTGACTTGCGATAGTATTTTCATTCAACTGAAGAGCGACAATGAGTTGTGCTAGTGTTCCACCTTCAGTGTTTAGGGTGAGTTCAGGATTTTTCAGCTGAAAATCGAAAAGATTTTTTTCAGCTTTCTCAAGGTTCTTTTTAGCGTCATTTAGCATGGTTTGTGGTAGAGGCTTCTCCCACCATTGCATTTTTTCAGCATCTTCAATTGCTACAGTATCTATAAGTACCATTGAAATTCTGTTACATAATAATTGGGCACGTTCCGAACTATGTTGTGTAATCTTGAGAGTAATTACGTTTCCATCCGTAGATTCTTCAATTTTCATATCTTCTTCAATCAATGTTTTAATGAAGAAGTCTTCCCACTCATCTATAGTTAGATCACCCTGTTCAGTTGCAGTATCGTCTACTTCAATATTGAATAGATTTGCTAACCAATTAGCTGTTTTGCTTCTGTAAGCAGGAAGTGGTTCAAGAAGTCCTTCTGCTCGAAGTTGGTGTACTGTGGGAGCAATCACTAAGTCGCGTGATTGTAGTATAGTTGCGTAAGTACTCAATGAAGTGTTAGAAAAAATTCCAGATAATGGTAGTTGCGAGAGCAGAGAGGAGGTTGGTTGTCCTTGAAGGATACGGATTGTTGTTTCTGATTGATATGTTGGTTGCGTAAAATCGGTTACAAGATAAGCTCCAACTATACAAAAAAAACAGATTGCAATAACACTCCATTTATTCCGATAAAGTATCCAAAAATAATCAGTAATTTTAATTTCAGTAATTTGTTCAAGTTGCTTATCGTCTTTTTCTGGCATTTTCTCCCTCATCATCGTATCCACTAATCACGTTTTTTTAATAGTCAGGACTTACGCACCCAACGGTAGGCGGGGAATGCCTAAATGGCATTCATACCGTTGATTTGGTGCTTTGTAAGCGCGCTGGAAACCGAAAAAATGTTGAAAATTACACCATTTTCGCCATAATTCTTCATCAAATCATGAAAACTGCGTAAGTCCTGAATAGTATAACATGAACATTGTAAAAGCTTTTGTAGAGCAAACTGTTAGTTTACGTTCCACAGATGTACAAACTAACAGTTTGTACATCTGTGGCTTACCTTGCTTAAGGGGTTTTAGTTTGCATAGATCTATTTTGTTTATTTATCTGTATCTGAGCCAAACGGTTACGATTACATTTGTGAGTGAAGCGGCGAAACTCAACACACGCCAATCAATTCGTGTTCGTTCTAATATTCGTAGTTGATCGTTTGGGTGAAGGTATACTTCAGACTGTACTAGGTTGAAGTTTAGTTCTTCTTGTGTACCGTTTGCTCTGGTTAATATACATTTTTTTGAGTTTGCTTTTTCCTCGTCTAAACCGCCAGCCATTGCTACAGCATCTCTAAGGAGTGTTGGCTCGGTAATAACATATTGTGCGGGTTTATCTACTGCTCCGACCACACTAATTTTTGCTTCAGCAAGTGGAACATATAAAGTATCTCCTGGTGCTAAAGTTGCAGCTACATTTTCCGTAGTCAGGTCAACAGGAGTATTTTCATTATCAGTAATAATTTCTGAGTTCTTTAAATCTGCGAAATCTGATCTGGAACCTCCTGCGAGTTTTAATGCTTGATCAGCTGGTATCTGTTGGTTTGTAATCGGGTAAAAACCTGGAGTGACAACAGCCCCTATAACGCGAATTCTGCGCTGTTGATAAATTGATGGGACAATCACGACATCGTAATTCTTCAATGGGAAATCAGTTTCGTTTGATTCAATTATATCTTGAAAATCAACAGTTTTTATAACCTTTCCATCTCGCAAGATAGCAATTTTGGAAAGGTCTGCAAGTTCATAGTTGATTCCCGCTGCAGCCAATGCTTGTACCAGATAAACTTGCCCAGTTTCAAAGACGTGTACATTTCCTCTGGCTTTCGGTTCAACAGCCCCGAATACCAAAATATATCGTTTTGGTTGCATGAGGGTAACAAAGACTCTTGCACTCGGTAGTTTTTTTGAAAACCCTTTTTGCATTTGTGCTTGTAGTTCAGAAATTGTCAAACCAGAAGCTTTTACAAGTCCAATTAGAGGATAGGAGATAAAACCGTCAAGTTGTAGCGGTACAGGGATACGGTCTTTAGTATATTCAGGAAAACCCTCTACAGTAACAACGATGCTGTCACCAACTTGCAATTTGTATGTAGAAGTTTCAGGATATTGGGGACTATCTGTAACAATGTTTTCGTTGGATGGTGGTTCTGCAAATATTGTAGATGTAATACTGAACTGACCCGTAAATATCAGGATAAGAAATAAAAAACGACAGTATGAAGTCAAGTGCATTTATTTATTGTTGCCTTTTAAGTGGATTCTTCTTACAAATCTTTTGATTAATTTAGTGTTTTGATGTTTTTGAATTATATATTCTTCATAAATTCTTGTGAATTTGTTTTATGTATTTTAGCAGGTATATGGATAGAATTCAAGTGAAAAGGTGTGGACAGAGTTATTCAGATTTACCCATTATTCACATATTTGTTCGTTTTTTGTGTAGATAAAATAGAATTTTGCACTTGATTTGTCGCTATTACGAATTCTGCAAAACTGAACACGTGGTCTGAAATAACATACCGTGGTATTTTATAAAAATTGGTTTTTAAACCAGTCGTAGTAAGGTATGAAAGCGTTTTTTCTAATACGTAATATTTTTTTGTAAGTTTCTTGTATGTCTGTTTTTTTACTGGTGTCGTTGCTTTTTTGTATTGCTCTTTTTTATGAGAGGAATCACTGCAAATTGTTTGTGCGTTTCTTGAGATTTCCTATGAATATGCTACTATTAAAACCGTACCGTACGGTACGGTTTTACCGGTTTGAGGTGCGGTTTTGAAAACATGGAATGCGTCCAGTATCTATAAGGATTTATCGGGGTTTTTGTTGTGTTTTTTTGCTAAATTAATTTCATTTTTTGGTGCGGTTATTTTTGTGATATTTTGAGTATGGGTGTTGGTTTTGCATAGTGTTTTTTTGTATGCTTTTCTTTATGTATATATTATAAACAGGACTTACGCACCGAACGGTAGGCGGAGAATGCCTAAAGGCGAATGCGCGTATGGCATTCGCCATGATTCATACCGTTGATTTGGTGCTTTGTAAGCGCGCTGGAAACCTAAAAAATGCTGAAAATATCATCATTTTTCGTCGTAATTCTTGACTAAAACATGAAAACTGCGTAAGTCCTGATATATGATCTTTTATGGGTTTTGTAGTTTTTTGGGTGTCTGTTTATTGGGATATCCAATAGATTAGCAATAGATATCCATTGGGTTTTGGTTAGTAGTATTTTTTTGAGGATTTTCAATACAAGAAATCATCGGGATGTATGCCAAAATGCATTCCCGTATGGTATTCCTCGGATTACGTGGAGTGCACGGAGTGTGTACGGAATCGCAGATTACGCTGAGATGATACCTGCATGAAGACGTATGGCATAAATGATGGTTTGTCTAATCAATCAGGACTTACGCACCCAACGGTAGGCGTGCTTTGTAGGCGGGGAATGCCAAAAGGCATTCATACCGTTGATTTGGCGCTGGAAACAGAAAATGCTGAAAATTACACCATTTTCGTCATAATTCTTCATCAAATCATGAAAACTTCGTAAGTCCTGTCAATTATACCAAAATAACGGAAATCATCTTATTTTTATGGTTGCTGGTGTCGTTAGGAAACCGAACCTACCGCCGTGTATAAGTAATTATGGATTTTAGTATAAACACAAGCGCATTCCTGATTAACTCTCAGACATCTTTTGGGTTGCCATCTAATTCGCCATTGTTATGACCTAAAAATTCTTGAACGGTATTACCATTTATTGTTCCAGCATCAAATGACCAATACTAACAACGCCATCTTTATTGAATTGGGATTCTGAGTATTGACAGAAATAACACTATAAACTGAGTATGAAAATAACAACAAAACAGATCGTTGAATGCTTAATTATTCCTCTTGTTCCTAAGACACAATTTAGAATGATGCTTTTATTTTTCCCCAACTTGTAGTCAGTTTGTCTTTAGGCTGAACTGGAAGTCCTTCTGCAGTGTATAGTTGCATGACTTCGTTTTCGGTAAGAGCTCGATCATAAATGACTACTTCATCAATCAGACCTATGAAACCCCCATCACTTGCTTTTCCGATTACAGTTTCTATACCCTCTGACTGCATTGGTCCGTTGTAATCGATATCGTTTTCTAATTTACCATCTGCATAGAGGTACTTCTTGTTTCCATCAACGATAGCGACAATATGGTGCCATTCATTTTTAGCAAAGAATGCTATTCCAAATCCGCTATCACCTTGCCAACTTGGCATTGTAATAAATTCGTACTCTTGACCAGCGTTTCGACCGTCAAAACGTAATGCCCAACTATTCAAATCCCTTTGTGCGACAATGTTCCCACAACACCCAGCAACAACACCTATGACTGGACTATCTTCTGCTGCATTGACCCAAGCTGCGACAGTCATCTCTTCAGCCCCGTTGAAATCAAGTGTATCAGTTCCTGGTATTATTACGAAGTTCTCACCATTGAATTCAAGAGCTTTGTCTACTTTACCTGTTACAACATTAGGATTTCCATTCAATTCTCCATTGTTTTGACCTATAACGTCTTGAACGGTATTTCCATTTATTGTTCCAGAATCAAAAGGCCAATACCCAACAACTCCATCTGTAGGGAATTGTGCGATTACAACCGGTGCGAATAGTATAAAATAAAAGATGCCAAATGTCGTGTTTAATATATTTTTTCTTGACATAGATTTATCTCCTAATTTGATGATAGTTTCATTCGTAGTTTGCGTATTAATCAACCTTCGGGTGGTTTTATGATTATACTATGGTTAGGTTTATGTGTCAATCATTTTATCCGGGTGTGTAAAGTGTTTGCACAGAGGTACTAACTTTTGTTCTCTTTAGTCCCGTAGGGACGCAATGTTTATAGAATGACGTTATCACATCCTCTCTCTTTAGTTCCGTAGGAACGATAGAGAAGGATAAACATATCGTCCCTACCAAATCAACGCCAAATGCGCCAAATCAACGGCATGAATGCCATTAAGGCATTCCCCGTATGGCATTTGTCAGGACTAAAAAGACGTGGGGATATGTATTTCTATAAACATATCGTCCCTACGGGACTGAAGAATATGGTTAATATTAACAATATTTCTTTATAT
Source organism: Candidatus Poribacteria bacterium (assembly GCA_963663765.2). Lineage (GTDB taxonomy): Bacteria > Poribacteria > WGA-4E > WGA-4E > WGA-3G > MSPOR6. The sequence continues at coordinate 53,600 of CAXXUA010000015.1, forward strand.
TGACACTTAATGAAGTTGACAATCAAAATCGGTAGTTGTATTCGTAGGGGTTGGGTTCCCCTACCCGTTTGGTTTTTGAGTTTGCGTAGATCATGTGTGGAAACAACGCCCCTACGAATACACAACTTGAACGTCAAAACTCATTAGGTCTCTCTGTGTCCGCAATCTCTCATTTAATCAGTTGCGGCGGGGCACAGAGACCCGGGGAATGCCTAAAGAAGCATGCGCGTATGGCATGCTCCATGATTCATACCCGGGGAATGCCAAAAGGCATTCATACCCGGGGAATGCCAAGAGGCATTCATACCGTTGATTTCTTGATTTCTTGATTTCGCCCTACAATGGAGAGTGGGATGTTTGTGCAAAAACTTTACACACCCTGTTAAGTAAAATATGTTGACAAATTTCCATATATTCACTAAAATAATCCCAATCTTTAGCAACATGGAGACAACCAATGGAAAGAATACCGATTGTTGATACGCATGTTCATCTATGGCATCCTAAACACCTGAGATATCCTTGGCTGAAGCAGGTTCCTGCGTTAAATAGACGTTATCTATTGAAAGACTATGGTGCTGCAACGGAGAATATAGAAGTAACATCTTTTGTTTTTGTGCAATGTGACACACATCCTGATGATGGTTTGAAAGAGACTGACTGGGTTACATCACTTGCAGGAGTAGAACCGCGCCTTCGTGGTATCGTAGCCTGGGCACCGCTTGAAGAAGGACCGCGAGTCGCAGCATTTGTTGAGAAACTTGCTGAGGAAAAACTTGTGAAAGGTATCCGTCGGCTTGTTCAAGGTGAAAGTGTTGATTTCTGCATACAACCCAAGTTTGTAGAAGGTGTTAAAACGCTTGCAAAATATGGTTTGAGTTTTGATATCTGTATCTTTCACCCACAACTTGCAAATGCGATACAACTTGTTGAGCAGTGTCCACATGTTCAATTTATCTTAGATCATATTGCAAAACCAGACATCAAGAACCAACTATTTGAGCCGTGGAAGCAAGAGATAAAGACACTTGCTGCTTTTCCAAATGTTTTCTGCAAAATATCTGGATTAGTGACAGAAGCAGACCATGAGTCGTGGACGCCAAGTGATTTACAGCCATATATTGAGCATGTTATAGATTGTTTTGGATTTAGCCGTGTCGTTTATGGTAGTGATTGGCCAGTGTGCACGCTTTCCTCTGATTATTCACGTTGGGTGCAGACCTTGTATGATGCTGTTGAAGGCTGTTCATCTGAAGAAAAAAACAATCTTTTTTACGATAATGCTGTCAAGTTCTATAGACTTGTAAAGTGAAATGTGTTTGAAGGACATCTGTAAAATTATTAACGGCTAATGCGTACACTACCCGCTTGCATTGCTTTCTCTGCTTCTGCGGCAGTTGCCCAATTAAAGTCTCCTGGGAAAGTATGTGCCAACGCTGAATAACCTCCTGCAAAGTCAACTGCTTCTTGAGGAGTTTTCCCATTCAGTAGGCTATAGATTAGACCCGATGAAAAACTGTCTCCACCTCCAACTCTATCCACCAGTTCTAAGTTTTCATATATTCGAGAAAGGTAGAAGTTTTTACCGTCATAGAGGAGCGTGCGCCAATCATTTAGCCATCCGGTTTTGGCGTCACGAAGCGTGGTACCGATCATCTCAATGTTAGGAAATGCTTCTTTGACGCGTTGTGCAACTTCTTTATAGCTTTCAGGTTCCAGTTTACTATATGATTCAGTTGTACCTTCAGCAGCAAATCCAAGAGATTTCTCAAAGTCTTCTTCATTTCCAATGAGAACTGAAACGTGTTTCATCATTGGTCTGTTTATAACTTGAGCTTGTTCTGCAGTCCACAATTTGGAGCGGAAGTTAAGATCATAACTCGTTTTGAGACCAGCATCCTTGGCGGCTTGTAGTGCTTCAGCTGAAACAGCAGCTGCAGATTCTGATAATGCAGGCGTTATTCCACTCAGATGAAACCAGCGTGCATTAGCAAAAATGGATGACCAATCAATTTCACCGGGTTGAACATTTGAGATTGCGGAATGTCCTCTGTCGTAGGTGACACTACTTGCACGAGGACCGGCACCCATTTCCAGATGATAGAACCCATTTCTTTCAAAACCGACTCCGTCAAAATCAACCCAAACGATGTTGGACATATCTACTCCTAATTCCTGTCCCTTGTTTCGGATGTATTTTCCGGACCAATTATCAACGAGACGTGATACCCACGCAGTTTTTAAACCGAGTTGCGCAGCGTTGACTGCTACGTTCATCTCGGCACCACCTGCGGTAATTGCAAGTGATGAGACCTGCTCTAAACGCATGAATTCTGGTGCGGTGAGTCGGATCATTGCTTCCCCAAATGTAACTAAGTCATACATGTAATTACTCTCCTGATGAAATACTCATTATACTATTATATTCTTCTTGTAGTTCTTTGATACAATTTCCACAAAAACAGTAGATTTTACCGTAGGTACCAATCTCTTTTTCTACCAATTGGTTTAGTGGAAAATCATCTTGACAAATTGCACATACCTCTATGGGTTCGGTAGGATTTTCTTTATCGTCCTTTTTTTCTCTTGCATTGTAGAGCAATATCAAAAAAACTAATGTTGGTAAGATAAAAATAAAAAAGATGAAATGCATAGCATATTCCCTATTTTAAAAAAGTGCATCTTGCTTTGTGTACTATAGTTGATAACGATGAATGTGTCAACGGAATTTGTCAGGGTTATTCAGTTTTAAGAATCTATCGTTATTCCAGTTAACTTTGGGTTAAAATTAGTGAATATATAGGGATTTTTGATGTATTCTTTATTATTGTCAGAACCAGGATTTTCAAATCAAGAAATCAACGGTATGATTGCTATATAGCATTCCCCGGGTATGAATGCCGTATGGCATTCCCCGGGATTAGAAGACTATCAAGATTTCTTTCATCAAATCCTATTCCAAAAGAGGCATAAACGCATATAAAAAACCCTTGACGAGGTAAATCCTGAAAATCTACTAATCTTGAAAATCCTGGTTCAGACAAAGCATGAGTTAACTCCACAAAAATTAACTAATTTAAGGATTAACGACTGTGGTAGAATTTACAAAATAAATTGAAATCTAAATAACACTAGGAATTTGTAGCGAGAATAGCATAATTTTGCTAAAATGTGGGTGTTAAGAGATTCATTCTAAACAGTTCCTGCAAGAATATGGAACAGTAGAAGGAAAATATGTTATGAGCAAAATAGCACATGTGGATGTATATCCGATATCCATTGGTATGAAGGACAAATTTACGATTGGAACCGGTTTTGTTGGAGATGCGGATTCTGCGGGTGACCATGTTTTTGTAAAAATTACAACAGATGACGGGTTCGTTGGATGGGGAGAACAACGTGCGCTCCCATCATGGAGTTACGAGACTACAGAATCTATAACATCTACGATTCGAAATTATATTACACCTCTTCTGTTCGGCAAAAATCCAATAAACCGAAATGCAATTCACACTGCAATGTATCAAACATTAAAACCAGCAGTGAGTAATGGACATCCCTTTGCAAAGGCAGCTGTGAATATTGCATTGTGTGACATAAGCGGACAAATTCTGGGTGTACCTATTCATGTGCTTTTTGGGGGGAAGCGACACGATACGCTTCCACTCAGTTATGCGTTAAGTATTGATACACCTGAAATAATGGCGTTGAAAGCTAAAGCGTTAGCACCTTGTACCTGTTTCAAGGTGAAAGTAGCAGGTGTGCCATCAGTAGATGAAGACCGAATACGTGCAATTCATGAAGCTGCACCCAATGCTAAACTTTGGATTGATGCGAATCAATCTTACACACCATCAAATGCGTTAGACTTACTTCATCGTGTGAAAGATATTGATACCATCTACTGTATGGAACAACCGGTTGCAAGCCAAGATTGGTTTGGAATGAAACGTGTTAAAGAATCATCACCGATTCCAATTGCAATTGATGAAGGTTGTTTTAGCCATTATGATCTTGGTAAAATTGCACGTCTTGAATCTGCGGATGCTGTTGTCCTGAAGTTATGTAAGTCTGGTGGTCTAACAGAATGCCTGAGGAGTGTCAATGTTGCAGCAGCAAATGCGATTGAACTCTTAGGTAGTGGTTTAACTGAGGCGGGTGTAGGTTTCATCGCAAGTGTACATCTCTTTTCTACTATTGATTTGGTGTTACCAGCAGAACTAAACGCACCTGTGTTCTTAGACAATATGGTTGTAGATGGTATAGAGATTAATGAGCATGAAGTAACAGTTCCAGATGCACCTGGACTTGGGATTACTGTAGATGAAGAATATATCAAAGCGAATTTGTTGAAATACGATGTTTAGCAGCGAGAACGAGTTGCGCGACCATAACAGTGAAGAACATTACTGCACACAGGAGATATGGGCTTTGCAGTCCCCAACCAATATCTGTAGAAATACCACCGAACAATGGACCTACCAGAATTCCTAACCCTAATACTGCTTCGTGCCAACCGCTTTTGTTTCCTTTATCAGTATGTCTGTGTAAACCGTAGTAAAGACTACTAAAATAGGTGACGGCTGCGGATAATCCGATAGTTGCAAAAGCACATATCCAGAGGATTGTATGTTGAAATTTCCATATTCCGAGGAAACTGAGCATTGCCAGAGTTTGTACAATAAGGATTGGACGCAATCGGTAATGCCATCGTGTGCAGAATCCGGATCCAAGACCAAGAAACGCAAAAGTTTGTACACCTCCAAGTGCAAGCATATAATTACCGTATATTTTGGGTGATATATTCATTTCCAGAATTAATTTCGGTGAGAGTCTGCGTAATATCCCTAAACCGAACCAGGAAGCAAAATTAGCACATCGTGCAATGTTGAGATGGAGAGATCTTACTTCGGGAGTTGGGAAGAGTATTTCAACATTCTCACTATGTGCTTCAGTGGTTAGTAATTTCTTTTCAGTTTTATGAAAAGACAGCAATGCGATTGTGTACACACTAAGAATAGCGGATATATGAAACGGTCTAAATGGGTTTTCATCATGGTATAGATAGCTTGATAGCGATGGACCTAAAGTTACACCGATGCTCCAAAACAGATTGAAGAGTGTTACACGTTGTATAAGTTTGCTTTCGCTTTCCTGTTCAGACAACCATGCTTCATAGGCGGGCCAAAAGAGTGCGAGAGAAACACCTAATATAGGGAAAGTAAGTAATAGAGAGATTTTACTTTTGCAAAATGGAAGCAAGAGACTTACTCCAGCTAAAACAACGCATGCAGTGTATAACATACGTCGCCGGTCAACTCGATCCGATAGTTTTCCACATGGGATTGCAAGACATGTAAAACTTGCTGTAGCCATCGCCATCAAGACACCGACAAAGGTTGATGTAAGTTTTAGGTGATTACTATAAAATGATGAGTTGGTGAATACACTACTTAGGGCAAGATCTATGAGTAGGACAGGTAAGTAAACGGTGATTAAGTGTGTCGGTCTTATGTGCATTGATATGTGGGGCTTGCATTATCTGTATTGCAGTCTACGGGTCTACTATTTTTGCATCAACGGTATGATAACCTAATGCGCCAACAGGTTTAACTTTAAGGAACATTTCATCCTGAGTGACACCGCTATTTGTGGTAGCCCTGGCGTATATTTCAACTGGGTTGTTTTTCTTAGGTACTTTCCAAGTCCATTTCCAAAGCACCCATGCTAAAGGAGTATCCTTCGCCCAGATTTTTGCTTCATTCCAGTTTTCACCGTAGTCAATGCTAACTTCAACTTTCTTGATTCCCCCATGATGTCCAGCATCAAATGCAGCCCCACTGATGATGTAATCTTCACCTGCAATTATTTCTTCCTCTGAGGAGGGAGTACCGATTACAGTAGCGAGTTTGATATTTGCCACCGGATCCCATCCTTTTTCTTCCCAATAACTTGTATGTTTTTCTGCAAGTTGGATATTGACGATCCATTTTGGATTCTTCGTACCGTAGTGTCCGGGATTGAGCAATCGGACAGGGTAACCGTGGTCTACTGGTAAAGTTTCACCATTCATTTCATAAGCAAGGATAGTATCTTCATGTAATGCATCAGCGAGTGGAATTGCTGTATGGTATGAATCTGCACAACGGAAGACAACTACCTTCGCTTTTGGTTTTATTATTACTTTCTGAAGTAGGTCGCGCAATCGGACACCTTTCCATTTTGCATTCCCCATCTGTTCCGTACCGATTGGGTCACCGATGCATTTCAGAGTTCGCATTGTCTCAACAGCTTCCATTGCTTTAATCTCTTTTAGTTGCATCGGTGGCATGGGTTTTTCGACTAAACCTGTAATAACTAATCGCCAACCTGCTTCATTGAGTTCAGCGGGGTCATCGAGTTGAAGTATATAGAATTCATCATTTGGTGTAATCAGAGTGCGGGGTTTTAACAATGGTACATCTTCTTCTTGTGCTTGCAATTTAATCGGTAAAACCATGCCTGCGGCACTCATTGCGCTGATTCTTATGAAAGTCCTTCGTTTCATTTTTTCTCCTTACTATGTGGGTGTTGATTTGGTTTTTTATTGCGCATCCGCATTGTGATTTTAACGACTCCTCGTATCATAATTGCAGTACCGAATGTAAGAAATAGTGTTAGACCCCAATTCCAAGAGAAGAAAAAATATGCAATAAAACAGACAAGCATTGCAGATATGAGGATATTCAATAATGTTCTGTTTTCGTACCATGTGTTCATTGTAATCTGAAGAATAGTGCGGGTTTCCGTCAGAATAGAAATGGGTATAAAGATATAGAAAGTTTGGAAGTCTTGTAATGGAAAACAACATTTTATACAATGAAATGATAGCATATTTTGCTAATGGATTTCAAGTTATTTATTGTCTGATTGGTGTGAAAATCCTTGTTCAGACACATGCCAAAAAACTTTTTAAGTTTTAACATGTGTCTGCCTATTTTTTTATCCTCTGCTGTTCACTTACGGACGTGAGGGGTTGTATTTTTGGGTTTCTGCTACCAGAACGCCCCTGCTCCCTGCCCCTTGTGTGTGATGCGAAGCAAACACGATATACCGATAGGTTTGGATGAAAAACCATCAGAACACTGGACATCCGGTCAATATATGTGATATACTCCATTTAGACCGTCAGATAGGACACGAATACTCTTTGTTTGTGTCATATCCAGAATCAAAAACATTTAACGGAGTAAGAATAATGAAATATTTTCAATGTTTTTCTGTAGTTGTCTTTATTGGCTGTACAATTTTTTTCATGGGTTGTGGGAAGGAAAGTCTTCCTATAGAAATAGAAACCGTTTTGACTGATGAAGAAACATCAGTAGAATTTCCTGATGTCAATTTAGCTCATGAAGTATGTAAGGCACTAAACTTACCTAAAGGTGCTGCTATTCCTAAATCAAAATTAGCAACATTAAAATCTTTAAGAATATACAGACAGAACGAGTCAACAGTGATAGAAAAGATATACGACCTAACAGGTATAGAACATGCAACCCAACTACACCGTTTAGACTTATGTGGTGTTGACATCAGTGACATCAGTCTACTTTCACACCTGACACATCTGAAAGAACTAAATCTCTGGGGTAATGACATCAGAGACATCCGTCCACTTTCACACCTGACACGCCTGACAGCATTAGCATTAGACTACAATGACATCAGTGACATCCGTCCACTTTCACACCTGGCACGCCTGAAAAAATTAGAATTAGACAACAATAGAATCAGTGATATTAGTCCACTCGCGGAATTAACAGAACTTAAAGAACTATTTCTCAGGAATAATAAAATTAGAGCGTATCTCATAAATATTTTAGTGACATACGTATGCAAGCAAGAAGTACAAAACCTAAATAATTTTCAGCGTAGTATTCCCAACGAACAACTAAACGCCGATAATCCTCTAACCAACTGAAAAATCTTTCTACTTTGAAACGACGCTTATACCGTCGTAAACGCCGACCATCCTGTGTAGCCTGTTTTTTACGATTCTTTTTATGAGGTGCTACCATTTCAATACCACGTTCCCTCAAAGAAGCATCTAAAGGATCAGAGTCATAAGCTTTGTCCCCAATCAACACTGCGGGGTTTTCGGATGTCCAACACGCATCCAATGCCGGTTCAACCAAGCGCACTTCATGACAAGAAGCCTTTGTAATCAGAACACTCACAGGTCTACCAGACTTTTCTGTAATCGCTACCAGTTTTGTCCCTTTGCCGCACTTCGTTGGACCAACACAAATGCCTCCTTTCTTGGCAGGAACGAATTTCGCATCAATACAACACTCACTCATATTTATTTTTTTTCGTTTTTCAAGCATTTCTGTGAGTACCATTTGAACTTTTTCAAGCGTTCCATCCGATGACCATTGCTGAAAACGACGATGACAGGTTTGATAGGGTGGATACTTTTCTGGTAAATCCCGCCAGGGAGCTCCTGTTCGCAACACCCACAGTATCCCATCTAACACTTCTCTATTACCACGCCAAGGTCTCCCCGGTTTATCCGATGGTGGTTCTGGCATTAGGGGTTCAATAATTTCCCATTCCTTATCACTAAGTTCCATTCAAATCATCCCCTTACTTATAGTAGAAATAGATATAGTTTAGCAGAGATGATGAGAAATTAAAAGAAAAAATCAAACCATTTAATATTTATGAGATACGCTCTAGTGACATCAGTTCGCTTTCAGAACTGATGCACCTGACAACATTAGCATTAGACAACAATGAAATTAGCGATATTAGTCCGCTTGCGGAATTATCACAACTTAGAGAACTATATCTCACGGATAATAGAATTAGTGACATCAGTTCGCTTTCAAAACTGACGCACCTGATAGAATTAACATTAGACAACAATAGAATCAGTGATATTAGTCCGCTTGCGGAATTAACAGAACTTAGAGAACTATATCTCTGGGGTAATGACATCAGTGACATTCGTCCGCTTTCAGAACTGACAAACCTTAGATTTTTATATCTCACGGATAGTGAAATTAGTGACATCAGTTCGCTTTCAGAACTGACGCACCTGATAGAATTAGCATTAGGCAACAATAATATCAGTGATATTAGTCCGCTTGCGGAATTAACAGAACTTAGAGAACTATATCTCTGGGGTAATGAAATCAGTGACATCCGTCCGCTTTCAGAACTGACACACCTTAGTTATTTATATCTCACGGATAATAAAATTAGTGACATCAGTTCGCTTTCAGAACTGACGCACCTGATAGAATTACCATTAGACAACAATGACATCAGTGATATTAGTCCGCTTGCGGAGTTATCACAACTTAGAGAACTAGGTCTCAGGGATAATAAAATTAGTGACATCAGTTCGCTTTCAAAACTGACGCACCTGAGAAGTTTAAATCTCGGTGGGAATCAAATCAATGACATCAGTTCACTTACAGTCTTCACACAACTTAAAAACCTATTTCTCTGGGGTAATAAAATCAATGACATCAATTCACTATCAGACTTGACACAGTTGACATTTTTGTCTATTGGGGATAATGACATTAGTGATATTAGTCCAATAACAGGATTGGTAAATCTTAGGTTTTTAACTCTTAAAGGAAATCCAATAACTGATAAGACACCACTCAACACACTACTTGAGAAAAATCCAGATGTAGATATTGATATTAATGATTAACACCTTATCAGATATATAAAAAAGTTCACTCACGTTAACTCAGAATCAAATGTATTATAGTCAGGAACAGGGTTATTCAGTTTTAGGTATTTTTGATGAGTGTTTACTATAACGTTAACATTATGTATTGCCATCTTGTACATGTCTTTAGTGGTTCTTTCGGCAATTAATTTTAGCATAAAATAAAATTTCAATGCTGAAGAACTCAGTAGTCATCTGTTTAAGTAGTAGATCGTCAATGGAAACATATCAGGACTTACGCACCCAACGGTAGGCGTGCTTTGTAAGCGCGCCGGAAACCTAAAAAATGCTGAAAATTATATCGTTTTCGTCTTAATTCTTGATTGGATCATGAAAACTGCGTAAGTCCTGCATATAATAAATACTTAGCAAGAAAACCATTTAGTCCCGTAGGGACGATATGTTTATAGAAAAATGTTATCTACCCCTCTTGAGTTCCGTAGGAACGGCATAGAAGAATAAACATATCGTCCCTACGGGACTAAAGAACTGGGAAGGGTACTCGTTATCTATAAACATATCGTCCCTACAGGACTAAAGACCGATGTTCATGTTTCAATAATCTAAAATTGATGTGTAAGGTGCAGTTAGGAGACCTCATTTGGGTATTAACTATCAGTCCATCTCAATTACAGAAAACTTTTAAAACTAAATAACCCTGAGTCAGGACTTACGCAGTTTTCTTGATTTAATCAAGAATTATGATGAAAATGATGCATTTATCAGCGTTTTTATGGGTTTACAGCGCGCTTACAAAGCACGCCTACAGTTTTTACGTAAGTCCTGATAGTCATACAGCAAGTCCTGGTGTGTAAATATTTTAGCAATTGTTAGTTCATTACTAAATATTAGCAGGACTTACGTAGTTTTCATGGTTTGATGAAGAATTATGACGAGAATGGTGTAAATTTCAGCATATTTTCGGTTTCCAGCGCGCTTACAAAGCGCGCCTACCGTTGGGTGCGTAAGTCCTGATTAGATTTGAGTTTTAGTAGGCAGAGAGTGTCCACAATCTTTATAGGGATACCCAAAACCCACAAGGACGTTATACACTGATCAGACAGTATGAATGGAATCTAAGATTAAAATAATGAAAAAAATAAAACTAAACCTTATATAGGCAGATGAAATAATATCCTTGAAAAACATAGAAAAATATACTATAATTCTATTAGAATTCATTTTTATAAGAGGTTGTTCTTGTGAATTGCGAAATCAGCGAAACCCGTATGCGAATCCTACAGTTATTAAAGATGCGCTGTAGCATGAGTGTGAGTGAACTGACAGAGGCTTTGAATATTAGTGCTATGGGGATTAGACAACATCTTTCTATTCTTGAGGAAGAAGGTCTTGTAGAATATCAACGTGTAAAACAGGGACGTGGACGGCCGCATCATCGTTATACATTAACAGAAGAAGCGAACAGTCTTTTCCCTACCACTTATGCTAATTTTGCAGTTGGTTTGATGCAAGAGGTAGCAAAGTTCAATGGTCCAGGTTTCATCAATAAAGTTTTTCGTAGTCGTATGAAATCGCAATTACAGATGTATCAACAACGACTGACTGGCAAAGACTTACTTGATCGCATAAAAGAACTTACCCAGATACGTGATGAAGAAGGTTATATGGCTCGTTATGAAGAGAAGGATGAAGAATTTGTGCTGATAGAACATAATTGCCCAATTGCTGCGATTGCTCAGGAATATCCTCATGTTTGTGAGATAGAATTAGCCCTTTTTCGGCAATCATTAGGTACAAAAGTGTATCGCGTAGAACATCTGATGCAGGGTAGTCACAGATGTAGTTACTGCATTCCAAAATCTGAAAGTAAAAATCAGAATTTGCAGTCACTTTCAATTAAATAATCCAACCAGAATTAAGGATTTCGTTGAATCCAAAGGTTACTGCAATGTCCGATGAGAAAGGCAGACGTGACTTTTTCAAGGAAGCTTTCCAGCAGATCATGAAACCTGTGGCGGAATTCGTTGACGACAGAATCGGCGATCAGGATCCTGTATATGATCTCAACCGTGTTATATTGAGACCACCGGGGGCTTTACCTGAACCTGAATTTTTAGATAAATGTCTTCGGTGTGGTAATTGTGTAAAAAACTGTCCTGCTGATGCTATTCTACCCCTACAACACCGTGATCCTACTTTAGCAAATACCCCATTTATTGACCCTGATGAACAACCTTGTGTGATCTGTGATTCGTTGGCGTGTATGTTTGTTTGTCCGAGTGGTGCATTACAAACTGTGCTTGCTGAGGACATTAGAATGGGCCTTGCGATATTCAATGTTGACACATGTCTGCGGTCAAATTCGGTTGATTGTACCTATTGTGTGGATAGTTGTCCTATTGGCAATTCCGCGATTAAGCTCACACCTGATGGAATGGTAGAAGTGATTGAACCTGGATGTACTGGATGCGGGGTTTGTCAGTACGCATGTCCGACAGATCCGAAGTCCATTGTGGTAGAACCGTATACACTTTCCGCTTAACGTCATGGTATTTATTACCCAGATTCTGTTACAAACTCCAGTAAACCCTCAAAGTCTCCGCGATATCAAACCCCCTTTGGAAATTACCGAAAACCTCCTCTCCTATTACTTTATTGGTGTTTTCTTGCTGGTAATTGTTGGTGGTGTAATTTGGTTGTATCAGAAAAAACGCAATTATAGGAAACCGTCTACTATAGTTGATGAAGTTATTCCGCGTCCACCCCATGAAATTGCACTTGAGAAGTTGAGAATGCTTGAGTCTTCTTCGTATGATATGTTTACTTTCCATAAGCGTATTTCCTATGTCATTCGTGAGTATATTGCGCTACGCTTCCAGATACCGGCATTGGAACTGACTACTACTGGTATTGTACAATGGATGAACCGGAAACAGATTGATGATTCAATCATTGAACGTACACATGAGTTTTTTATCAATTGCGACCATGTTAAGTTTGCAAGACATCAACCTAAATCCACTGAAGCAGAAACAAGAATGGTTGACGCTATGCGGTTTATTAATGAAACGAAATAACATTGAATAATTTTGTTAACGAATATTTCAAACAATGTCACTCAAAGAATTGTCCAAATTATAGTTCTCAGATCAGGCGCTGTGGATTTCTAAAGAATGGGAACAGTTGACAATGATAAGACACGGTGGCTCAGTTCTACAACGCATGATGTCTCATTTGCTGTTATTCGTTTAGGTCCCATAATCGGAGTGTACCGTCCTCACAGCCACTTGCGAGTGTGTTACCATCCGGATGATACGCTATTGACCGGACAATATCCGTATGTCCTGTGAGTGTGCGAATAAGATTACGCGAATTGACATCCCATAAAATGATTGTATTGTCATGACTTCCACTTGCGAGTACGTTGCCATTCGGACTAAACATTATTGACTCAACACCATCCGTATGCCCTGTGAGTGTGTGGAGATGTGTACCCGTTTCAGGATCCCATATACGGATGGTATCGTCAGTACTGCTACTGAAGATTGAGTTTCCATCCGGACTATATGTTACTGTAGTGACAAAACTCTCATGCCCTGTGAGTGTGCGAAGATGTGTACCCGTTTTCACATCCCATAACCTTATGGTGCGGTCAAAACTACCACTGACGAGTATGTTACCATCCTGACTAAACGCTACGGACGACACTCCGGCCGTATGTCCTGTAAGTGTGTGTAGATGTGCACCTGTCATAGGATCCCATAAACGTATGGTGTTATCACCACTACCACTGGCGAGAGTTGCACCATCCTGACTAAATGCAATGCTAATAACCCCATCCGTATGTCCTATGAGTGTGCGTAAATGCGCACCCGTGTTAGGATCCCATAGCCTGACGGTTTTATCCCAACTGCAACTGGCGAGTGTGTTCCCATCAGGATGAAACGTTACGGTCAAAACATTGTGCGTGTGTGCTGTGAGTGTGTGGATCACTGTACCTGTGTTTGTATTCCATAACCTAACAGTGTAGTCCCTACTTCCACTGGCGAGTATTGTTCCATCAGGACTAAATGTTACGGACGAAACACTGTCCTCGTGCCTGTCGATTATTCCAGTGAAAATTTCATCGGGTGGTGTTGGTTGTTGTGTTTCATCGGGTGGTGTCGGTTGTTGTGTTTCATCGGGTGGTGTTGTGTCAACACTATCATCCGCACCACAACCCATAATAGTAATGGAGAACAGAAAGGTGATTATATAGATAATTCTTTTCATATTTTTTCCTTTTTTGTTTCAAATCTATTGAAGATAATAAACGTTGCTATAACACGGTCATTATGTCAATTTAGAGTTACACGTTCCACCATATAAGACACAAGGATGAAGTTCCTGTTGCACTTTCCCAGCTATATTTCAGATATTTTCCATGTCAGAACGGAAAAAATTTTCAACACACAAGATGAGATACACATGAATCCGCACACCAGGAGTTATTTGAAGATAAATACAAAAGGTACATACACGAATATAAAAAACATAGAGTGTTCTAACATATCAAACCTCAAAACAAACCACTGAATGTCATGAGTAGTTCATTTAATGTTCTGCTGGAGAAACTAAAAGTCATAATAATGAATTTGGGAATGCTTGTCAAGTGTATTATTTTGGTCTGACAGCAGGTTTATTTTTTGTGAATGAAAATTATCAGGACTCACGCAAAAACGGTAGATAGAGAATTTGGGTTGAAAACCCCTCCTACAAGAGTACACAATAATTGAATATCTCTGATCAGTAGTGGGTGCGTAAAGTTTTTGCACAGAGGTACTAACTTTTGTTCTCTTTAGTCCCGTAGGGACGCAATGTTTATAGAAAGACGTTATCACATCCCCTCTCTTTAGTTCCGTAGGAACGGCATAGAAGGATAAACATATCGTCCCTACCAAATCAACGCCAAATGCGCGTATGGCATTTGTCGGGACTAAAAAGACGTGGGGATATGTATTTCTATAAACATATCGTCCCTACGGGACTGAAGAATATGGTTAATATTAACAATATTTCTTTATATTGACACCTAATGAAGTTTGACCATCAAAATCGGTAGTTGTATTCGTAGGGGTTGGGTTCCCCAACCCGTTTGTTTCTTGAGTTTGCGTAGATCATTTGGGGAAACCACGCCGCGACGAATACACAACTTGAACGTCAAAACTCATTAGGACTCTGTGTCCACAATCTCTCATTTAATCAGTTGCGGCGGGGCGCAGAGACTCGGGGAATGCCTAAAGAAGCATGCGCGTATGGCATGCTCCATGATTCATACCCGGGGAATGCCAAAAGGCATTCATACCTTTGATTTCTTGATTTCGCCCTACAATGGAGAGTGGGATGTTGTGCAAAAACTTTACACACCCATCAGTAGTGAATATGACTTGATTTATACTGATTACAGTGTTATAATGCAAAAAAGTATAACATACAAAGTGACCATGTTTTAGATTCACATAGGTTACATTTTAGAATTTATTTGGGTTTCATAAACTTTTTGGTCTGTATCGTAAACGAACAGATCATACGTATCGTTATCTGTAGAAATCAACAATAGCATAGTAAACTGTAAACGAAAAAAGGGTGTATTTCAAAAACTCATTGGTGTGGGTCTTGATAGATAAAGAAGAGAACATGAGAATAACAAGCAAGTGAGGAATAAATTATGAAACGCGCAATACATGGCACAATCTTAATTGTAGTGGTGTTATTGTTTTTTCTTGGAATCATGAGTAAGGAAAGTGACGCAGAAGTTACAAGTTTGAAAATAGAGATTTCGGATGTCGTGAGTTTTAGGGATGCAATACAGATTAGACGTTTGCTTGCTCCGTGGGCAGACCCAGAAGATATTACCTTCCATACGCCTATAGGTAAGAATGGGAAGAAAAGAGTGTTTACGACAGTCGTTGAAATAAAACCGAGATCTGGAGTATCTAAATACCGTGAGACACATACTTTTGATGTCTACAACATTACGCGTCAGTTGAGGGATTCACGTTATCGGGGTCGGCACGGATTAGGACAAGTTCGACTTTTGAAGACTGAAGCAGAAATCAGAGGTGACATGTTTACACATCCTGGTTTCTCACGTGGCGGTATACGAGAAATACCTGCTTGGGCGCGTTGGAGACCGCAGACTTCCGAGATACATCATGCTTTAAGTGTAGGTCGTAGCGGACAGAATTTCGTCTTTAAGTCAACTCCTGAATTTGATCAACTTCGGCATGATGTTGTGAATAATAATAATAATAAGGTAGAAATACAGGGTGAGATTACCGGTTTTGATGGTCCGTATCCGATCATGCGTGTTCGTAGATATAAAGTCGGTTTTCGCGCCAAACAGCAATCTAAACCTACTGAATCACAACCGATGAATGGTGAGCAACCCTCTGAGGAGCAAAAACCGAAGTACGACTATATTGAATTTAATCAACCAGATCGGTAGTAATGGCCTTTTACGCAGGACTTTCGCAGTTATCTTGATTTAATCAAGATATGTGATGAAAATGATGTAATTATCAGCATTTTTATGGGTTTTCAGAACGCTTTCAAAGCACCAAATCAAGAAATCAACGGTATGAATGCCTTTTGACATTCCCCGGGTATGAATGCCTTTTGACATTCCCCGGGTATGAATGCCTTTTGACATTCCCCGGGTATGAATGCCTTTTGACATTCCCCGGGTATGAATGCCTTTTAGGCATTCACCGCCTACCGTTTCTGCGAAAAATCTTGGTATTATTCTGTGTATTTTGGTTATAGACTCACAGTGTGACGGAATAGTTTTATGCTTGAAAGCCACCAGTGTTAAACAAGACAATTTGATCAGAAGGATTGATTATACCTTTTTCCAATAGTGGATTGAGTGCAGCGACTGTAGCTGCACCTTCTGGACAAGTGAGTAAACCTTCTGTTGTAGGCAGTACTTGCATAGCATTGTGTATTGCATTGTCCGAGACTGCAATTGCAGCCCCCTTACTCTTGCGAACTGCTTCTAATATCAGAAAGTCCCCGATCGCTTGTGGTACTCGCAAACCGCTTGCGATTGTTTGTGCATCTATCCACGGTTCAGCAGTTTGCATATCCTTTTCCCATGCCTTTACAATAGGTGCACAACCCGCTGCTTGAACAGAGATGAATCGTGGTCTTTTTTTGCCTATCCAACCGATTGCTTCCAATTCGTTAAACGCTTTCCACATTCCAACTATTCCTGTACCGCCACCTGTTGGGTATACGATAACATCAGGTAGTTTCCAACCAAGTTGTTCCGCGAGTTCAAACCCCATTGTTTTTTTACCTTCCACACGATATGGTTCTTTTAGCGTGGAAACATCAAACCATCCGTTATCTTCTTTTCTTTCAGCAACTATCTTACCTGCATCTGTGATGAGACCATCAATCAAGGTAACATTTGCCCTCGCAAGTTGACATGTCTTTATATTAAAGGAGGGTGTATCCTTAGGCATAAATATGTGTGCGGGAATACCAGCACATGCAGCATAAACTGACAAGGCAGTTGCTGCGTTTCCAGCAGATGGTATCGCTAAGTTTTTAATTTCAAGCTCTTTTGCTTTTGAGACAGCCATCGCCAAGCCTCGTGCCTTGAAACTACCAGTCGGTAAACGGGATTCATCTTTGATCCAAAGTTCTGGCAAACCGAGTTGATTACCCAGTCTTTTTGCATGAACAAGAGGTGTAATCGTTTCAGCAAGAGATACTATGTTTGTAGTATTACAGATTGGTAGAAGTTCGCGATAACGCCAGAATGATGGTTCTCTGGCAAGGAGTGAATTGGGTTTCCAAGTATTCGTTAATTCATCAAGATTATATCGCGCAAACAACGGTTTTCCACATGAATAGCAAACGTTTTGGGGTTTCTCATGAGGATAGATTTCTTTACATTTGCTACATTCAAGATGTTGTAAATAGTGCTTCATGCTAAGTATTACTTGGGTGTAATTGAAACTGTCAGAGTTGAGTGAGATCACCACTGATTTCTTATTCTGCAGTCAATGATGTCCCTGTTTCTGGATGGAATAGATGGATTTTGTCAACATCAAAACTGACTGTCAATGATGTGTTGTTTTGTGGTAATGTTGATTGGTTCGTTTGTACAACAAAACTGTTTTTCTCAGTTCGTAGATAGAGGATGGTGTGATTTCCAAGTGGTTCAACAAGTTCTACATGCGCTTGAATCTGATTGTTACCATTACCGTTAACATGTATGTCCTCTGGACGGATGCCGAGTGTAACTGAGTTTTCTGAAAGTTTACTTAGACAAGATTGCATTGCATGATTCATATCTACCGTAAACTCCTCAATCCTCAGTTTAGAAGTGCCTCCGTTTTTTTCAATGTGAGTGTTAATCAAGTTCATCGGTGGCGTGCCGATAAAACCAGCAACGAATTTGTTAGCGGGTTTGTGATATAGTCTACTTGGTTTCGCAATCTGTTGGATTTTCCCCTCATTGAGCACGACAATCTGATCTCCCATCGTCATTGCTTCAACTTGGTCGTGTGTGACATAAACAATCGTAGCATTGAGCCGGTCATGTAGACGACTAATTTCCATCCGCATTTGAACACGTAGCTTTGCATCAAGGTTGCTGAGTGGTTCATCAAATAAGAACACTTTTGGTTGTCGAACGATTGCTCTACCGACAGCGACCCGTTGACGTTCACCACCTGATAGTTTTTTCGGTTTGCGGTTCAATAAGTGCGTTATACTAAGTATTTCTGCTGCTTCATTTACACGTTGATCAATTTCGGTTTTAGGATATTTGCGGAGTTTCAATCCAAACGCCATGTTCTTGTATACCGTCATATGCGGATAGAGTGCATAGTTCTGGAAGACCATAGCGATATCTCTATCTTTCGGGGGGATGTCATTAACGTGTTCGTCATCAATATAGATATCGCCTGAGGTAATCTCCTCAAGTCCAGCGATCATTCGCAAAATCGTGGATTTACCACACCCCGATGGACCGACAAGTACAGTAAACGATTCATCGGGAATGTGGATACCTGCTTTATCAACAGCAAGAACATCACCATCATATATTTTTGTGATGTCTTTCAATATGACTTGTGCCATTGTTCATCCTTTAGCAGATTTCTTGCGTTGAGAAATACGTAAATATGGGTCGGAAGATCTACTTTTCTGCATTAAACATCAAAGGTGTAAGAACAATGATAAATGGGATAATGAATATCAATGAATTTCTTGAGAGAAACGTTAATATATTGTCTTTTTTTCTCATTTTGATACGGTCAAAGATATCACCGCCGGGAGCAAGGACCTTAGATTTACCAACCCTCTCACCATACCCATCCTTAGAATAACTTACTGTGTAACGGCCAGCAGGTAAATTCGCTAATTTGTACTCACCCTTTTTATCAGTTTGGGTAGTATATTCTTTTTCTGTCGCTAAAGATACAACTGTAACATTAACTCCGGGAATTGGATTTAATTCAGGAGTTGTATCAACGACTGCACCTCTTATTGTTCCCCCGTTTACAGCCTTTACTTGTGCTGTCGTACTGCTATTTCCTAACAATATTATAAAAGCAACTAACATCAAGCTAGTAGCGTTACGAATAATCATTCTGTTTTCTCCTCCTGCTCATTTTCTGAGGTTATTTCTTGCTTTTCTGTTTCAGTTGAATTTGGTTGTTTTGCGAGGTTTTCCTTCACCAATTCTGCAACTGCAGTTTCAACATCAAAACCCCCGATACTCGCTGTTCGAATAGTACCTTCACCGTCAATCAGAAAAGCAGTTGGAATTCCTTTGACCCCAAATTCAGTTCTCACTTTACGGTCTTCGTCCCAATAATGAACCCACCCAAGTTCCTCTTTCTTAATGTAATCTTCAAGAGGTTGTTTAGTCTTATCAAGACTGATTCCGATAATCTGAAATTTCTGATCTTTGTGTTCTTGGAATGTCTTTTTGAGTTTTGGCATTTCTGCGATACAGGGACCACACCATGTAGCCCAAAAATCAAGTAGTACAACTTGTCCACGATAGTCTTTCATTGATAGTTTATTGCCACTGATGTCCTTCACTTCTAAATCAGGAACTTTTTTTCCAACCCATGCTTGCATTTTTTCCCTAAGTTGTTGCATTGAAATCGGATTCTGGGTTGTAGTTTCTTTTTTCTGTATCTTTAGTGCAGGTACTGACTTCATTTGTGTGCCTTTTGTAGGTAATTTGGATTCTGAGATAGCCGGTTTCGTAATATTCTCTTTCACCAATTTTGCGACTTCAGTTCCGAGTGCATCCCCACTAAGATTAGCTTTTCGGACAACACCTTTACCATCAATGAGAAACATTGATGGGATATCACTCACTTTATACTGCTGTGCAATTGATTGGTTATGATCCCAATAATGTATCCAATTAAGACCTTCTTTTTTAATAAACGTATCAAGTTTTGTCTTTGAACTATCTAAACTAATCCCAATTATCTCGAATTTTTGATCTTTGTGTTTTTCATAAGTACGTTTCACGTTGGGTAATTCTGCGATGCATGGTCCACACCATGTAGCCCAAAAATCAAGGAGTATCACTTTTCCGCGATATTTTTCTAATGAGAGTTCTTTACCTTTTAGGTCTTTTACTTTAAAATCAGGTGCAGGTTTGCCTATTAAATTACTATTAGGACCTGCACTGACACCATCAGGTGTTGCCAATTTCCCATTTCTTTCAGACCTTTCCAGTATAAGAATCTGTTTTGCCTGCTTTGCATAAGATTTAGACCCAAATTTTGGGTGTTCTATCAGTTTGTTATAGATTTCATCAGCTTTATCGTGTTTACTCAGTTTGTCAAAAGCTAATCCTAATTCTAACAGACTGGGTTGGACATAGCGTGCATCAGGATGGTCTTTGATAAGTTTTTCAAAAGCCTTGATACCTTCTTTCACAAGTTCCATTCGGATATATCCGTTGCCAAGATAATAATATACCTCGTCAACACGTTTGTATTTAGGGAACATTGTGACGAAATTGTTTGCCTTATTAACTAAAACTGCTAAATCTTCAGGATCGTTTTCATTATTCAGTTTTTTGTATATAGCTTTTATTTCTTGATATGCAAAATTAATTTCTGCAGAAACTGCTTCTGTCTTTTCTGAAGTAGGTTCTGCGTGTATGGAATTGTTACTTAATCCAATAGCCATAAGAATCACAAGTAAACTTAAACCTTTTACACATGAATTACACACATATTTTCTAATTTCGGTTGTTTTATAATGTAAATCCATCATATCCCTCCAATAGTTGATTGTAAGAAATTGTGTTGTTTGTTGCCTAATTGGATGTTTTCAACAATTTCATTTTTCAATTGATTTAATTTCGAGCATTTTCTTCTATGAGTTGAGCAACAGCAGATGGAAGAGCACCTCCTTTGAGGTTTGTTTTGCGGACAATCCCATCGGTATCTATTAGAAAATTCGTTGGAATTTGCCTGACTCTATACATATTTGCAATCTGTCCATCTTTATCGTGATAGTGTAATCCTTTTATTGCATTTTCTCTAATGAAATCCTTTATATGTTCACTTTTTTTATCTGTAATTATACCAATAATCTGGAAATTCTGATTATTATATTTAGTATAGGTTTGATTGATAACAGGTATTTCCTTGATAAATCGGTCAGACCATGTTGCCCAGAAATATAGTAGAACAACGTGACCACGAAGTTGTGCTAACGATACTGTTTGACCCTTTGAATTTTCTATTTGAAAATCCAGAACAGGTTTATCAACAAAATTCTCAGGATTGAATGCATCGGACAAGTCTGTTAATGCGTCTCTTCTGTCTATTAGAGAAGTTTCAAGCAATTGCTGCGCACCTTCAGCATATTTAGTTGCACTGTATTTGGGGTCAAGAACAAGTTTCTTGTAGGCTTCATCTGCTTTTTCATGTCTTCCAACGGTATCGTAAGCTATTCCCAAAGTTAGTAGACTTGGACCAATTGATGGAGAACTTGGATAATCATTTATAAACGTTTCAAGGACCTCGACTGCTTCTGGTACGCGATCAGACTGGAGCAAGGCTGTACCAAGTATGAAGTATACCTCATCCACCTTGATAGATAAAGGTTGTGTCTTAATAAACTCCCTTGATTTCTCAATTAACATTTCAGCAACCGCACTTTCGCTGGAGTTTAACAGATCTTTCTCAAGGACTTTAATTTCATTATACCTATCAATAGCACGGACGGTTGATGACTTTGTTGTTTCAGAGGCATTGTACGAACTTGTGACACAGGAACATAACAGTATCAAATTTGTGATGACTGCTAAATGATATAACCAACTATTTATCTTTCTTATCTTTTTTAGGTTATACATTGTAAGCCTATAATGTGTATAATATCATTCAACAAGCATAGATATTATATTGCGTTTGAATAAGAATAAGCGAGTAACAACTTTATTTCCGCTACTTGTACTTGTTGCAAAAAACGGGTTACGTCAGAGTTGGTATTATTTTCGGCTGCCTCACACCAATCAATAAATTGATATGGGTCCCAATGTTCTGCTTTTTCAATAACTTGTGCGATCTGATTGAGTTTATCGGATGGATTTGACTGTTCTTTGGCAATAGCAATTGCACGTTCACGAAGATCCGGAAAAATTGAATGTGTACCAACTCTCCCAAACCAATACTTAGCATTGCTGTAATCCGGTTCACGACGATGCATGATACCGTGCCAATAACTGCCAGTGTTATTACTTAATCCTTGTGAGATGTTGTGTGAATCATTTATAGCATCATTCCAGATGAGTAATCCACTTTTGAGTGCACCACCAAAGACTTCGTCCTTCACCGTTTGCCCTTGGAATAGATCATCAAGTGATGTGGCTAAGAGTTCCTCATTTAATTCATCACTCCAAGCGTTAGTTGCTACAAGTGGGGGTAGAGGGTTACCTGCTTCTAATTTTTCAATGACTTCGTTTATTGCTGATGTGTATGTTACATCCATAAGAAAACTCCTTTTTTACACAGGACTTACGTAAAAACGGTAGGTGGTGAATGCCTAAATGGTATTCATACCGTTGGTTTCTTAATTTCTTGATTTCTTGATTTGGTGCTTTGTAAGCGCGCTGGAAACCCTTAATAATGTTGATAATTACATCATTTTCATCACAATTCTTGATTAAATCAAGTAAACTGCGTAAGTCCTGTTACAATTGAATGTGTTGAATTTAGTTTAGCATTTTTTTCTATAGATTTCAAGTGATAATGTTTCTGTGGCATAGGTATTCAATTGTCACGAAGTATCTTTATTAGAGGACATTTCAACAATAGAATCCCAATAGATTATACATGATTTTTATTGTTCTCAAAACAAGAAGCACAACAAAACCACACCACCATAAGGTATAATATAACCCATACACAGAAAATAAATTCCAAACTTTTGGTCTTGTACAAATAAGGTGCACCAAAATGACAGACAGACAGACAAATCAAAGAACAAAAAAGCAGCTGACAAGTCCAAAACAGATACAAAAATACACTGTAAAAAACGATAATAAATCCACAGGACTTACGCAGTTTTCACGATCCAATCAAGAATTAAGACGAAAACGATGTAATTTACAGCATTTTTTAGAGTTCCGGCGCGCTTACAAAGCACGCCTACCGTTGGGTGCGTAAGTCCTGATCCATTTAGTTGTTTTTTAAAATTACGTAAATTCAAAAAACCTTCATAAACCTATATCACAACAGTATCGAGAACATTTATGTAAAAAAACGCGCAAAAAACAACTAAAAATTTCCACAATGAGGACAGGATACACAAAATAGAGGTACTCAATTGTAGATTATTCACACACGCTAACATTATGATATTTCTGTAGAGGGAGAAAATTGGGGTAGTAAACTCCTACGACAAGAGTAAATTTCGACAATTGAATGTCTCTGTTTCTGTGGATATTGATTGGTTCAAAACTTTGTTGATAAACAACTAAATGCGTGATAAACTAATGTCACAATGGCACACGAAAAGATCTATCAAACTAAAGAGCTTGCTGTACTACTGGATGACTTGAAATCCAAGGGGAAAGTAGTCGTCACAACTAACGGCTGTTTTGATGTGCTGCATTTAGGACATTTGCGTTATCTCCAAGTTGCACGCCAACTTGGAGACCTGCTTGTCGTAGCAATCAATAGTGATAGTTCTGTACGTGAACTGAAAGGTGTAAATCGTCCGCTTGTACCCGAAACAGAACGTGCTGAAATGCTTGCAGGATTGGAATGCGTAGATTATGTTGTCATATTTCCAGAGTTAACACCAGTGAAAGTACTTGCTGATCTCAAGCCAATTATACATGTTAAAGGTGGTAACTATGAATTAGAAGAACTTGTCGAAAGAAAAGTCGTTGAAGCAAACGGTGGAAAAGTCGTTATTGGCTTAAATGTCCCTGGTAAATCAACAACGAACATAATTGATTTAATAATCGAACGGTATGGAAATTCATTGTAGACATTTTAAATTTATTTAATGTCTATTAAATTATGTCTCATTAGCTTCGGAGATCTGGTAGGAGCAACCTCCCGATCGCGAACGGAAAGTCGCTCCCACAGAAGATGTGTATAATTATTTCAATAATTCACCATAAATAATCTTGCATCGTTGAGTATAAGTGTACGGGGTTATTCAGTTTTCCTAATTTTTGGATTTTTGAAAAAGAAACCCTGCGGTAGGAGCGACCTCCCGGTCGCGATTTTCTAAAGCTTCGGAGATCTGGTAGGAGCGACCTCTCGATTGCGAACGGAAAGTCGCTCCCACAGAAGATGTGTATAATTATTTCAATAATTCACCATAAATAATCTTGCATCGTTGAGTATAAGTGTACGGGGTTATTCAGTTTTCCTAATTTTTGGATTTTTGAAAAAGAAACCCTGCGGTAGGAGCGACCTCCCGGTCGCGATTTTCTAAGGAAACAGCAAAAATGCCAAAAACTGAATAACCCTGATAAGTGTAGTTATAAACTGAAAAAAGTGCTATAATTTCTAGCATGGACGATTGTCTTTTGAAGATTTTGATTTGTATTTTCTTGATTAAGGACATTTGACCTATTTGTTCAAGTATTTTTACAAAGGTATTGATTAGAAGGAGACTTATGAAATATAGAAACATCTCAATTTGCGTTTTGGTATTGGCAATTTCTGCTATTTTAATATTTTTATCAGGTTGTGAAAGTATCCCAGATATAATGGATACTACAACGTCCCCAATGGACACCACAAAGGAAGAAATCACAGTTGGTATCGTATTTCCTATGTCAGGTAGGCTTGAATTTTCATTTGGTTATCCGATGCATCGCACACTACAAATTGCCCTTAGAGAGGTTAATTATTCAAAACTAACAAAAGTTAAGCTTAAGTTTATCTATGAGGATGATCAAAGCACCGTGGAAGGTGCGATAAATGCCTACAATAAACTAATTCATGAAGACAAGGTTTCTATTATTCTTGGACCAGCAACTTCATCTGCAGCCAAAGAAACCTTCCCGATTGCGCAGGAAAATCAGGTTGTTGCGATTAGTCCGACATCCGCAGCCCGTGGACTCAGTGCAATAGGTGATTATGTTTTCCGTATAGCTCTTACCACTGATGTTTTGGTTCCGAATGGTGTTGAAAAAACGCATGCAATTCTTGGATATCAAAAGGTAGCAACGTTATATGATGAAACCGATGCGTTTTCAATTGATGGTGACGCAGCTACACAAGAAGCACTCGCTGCCAATGGAGTTAATATTCTTCTAACTGAAACATTTCGTGGAGGTGAAACTGTTGATTTTTCTGAACTACTCACGCGGATTAATGAATTGAATCCTGATGCTATCTTTGTTTCTTCCTTACCGGGGGAAAAGTCTGAAATACTTATCAAAGGTCATGAACTCGGTATAACTGCTCCATTTATCATGCGAACGTTAACAGATGAGGATGTGGAAGCAGCTGGTGAAGCAGCGGAAGGTGCTATCACATTTGTTGGATGGGGTTCTAATGTAGATACGCCGGGAAATCAAACATTTATTCAAGAATATGGAAATTGCCAACCCTATGAAGATTGTGCAGTTGGATTTCCTGGACCGAAACCGAACAACTATGCTGCGCGCACTTATGCTGCGCTTTATGTCTTAGCAGAAGCAATTGAAAATGCAGTATCAACAGATACAGCAGATATTCGAGACGCACTCGCGAATATAAGTGATTATGATACCATTTTAGGTCAGTTCTCTTTTGATGAAAACGGAGACGCTGTTTATGATCCGAAAATTCTGATTGTCAAGAATGGTGAATTGGTCCTGTTTGAATAGAGTTTGGTAGATCTATTTCAATCTACCGTTGGGTTCGTAAGTCCTACTATTATTTTGACAATAAATAACCAAAAGGAATTCATGCAAGAATCCTTAGATCAATTTTACACTAAGCAAGAAATAGCAGTATCATGTTGGAAGCATTTTACTGATACGGTTTGCACACTCAACAGAGATGTCAACGACCTATTTTTTGTTGAACCTTCTGCCGGTACTGGTGCGTTTTTCAAACTCTTACCTCCAGAACGTAGGTTTGGGATAGATATCGCACCAAAATGTGATGAGGTAAAACCGCAAGATTTTTTTCAATTCTCTGATTTTCCTGCACATCCTAAAAATACAGTGATTATCGGCAACCCGCCTTTTGGTAAACGTGGTAAATTAGCAATGGCTTTTTTTAATCATGCTGCACGTTTTGCAGATATCGTTGCTTTTATTGTACCTCTTACTTTTAGAAAATATACAGTTCACAAGAACCTTGATCCGAGTTTGCGATATATTAGTAAATTAATATTGCCGAGGGATGCGTTTGTGCTTGATAATGGAAACCCTTTCTCTGTCAATACAGAATTTCAAATATGGACACGCTTGTTGAGTGAACATCAGAATTTACGAGAACTTAGACCATTACCAATTTCACATCAAGATTTTCAGTTATGGCAGTATAACAACACACCGGAATCTCTTAAAGTCTTTCATAATACATTTGATTTCGCTGTCCCGTGCCAAGGATGGCAAGATTATACTCGTAAGGAAACAGATGAAAAAAAATGCGAACGAAGCAAACAGTGGATCCTCTTGAAAGCAATTAATTCATCAGTTTTAGATCGGTTGAAGCACATTGATTATGAACGTTTGGCACGTGAATGTGCTACAGCAATTCCTGGTTTTAGAAAAGCTGACCTTGTGAAGGAATATTCAGAACTCTATGAGTAAAGTCAATGATCTGATTTAAGTAGGACTTACGCACCCAACGGTAGGCGGGGAATGCCTAAATGCGAATGCGCGTATGGCATTCGCCATGATTCATACCGTTGATTTGGCGCAGGAAACCGAAAAAATGCTGAAAATTACCCCATTTTCGTCATAATTCTTCATCAAATCATGAAAACTGCGTAAGTCCTGTTAAGTATTTAGCATGAATCAATGAATTTTGTGGAATAGACATTCAGCATTGATAATTGCTACCTTCCAAACCGTTCTAACCGATACGGATTAAACCACTCCACACGTGCACCATCAAGAATTTCCATTGTTGCCATCTCCCCTACTAAGGGAGCTAAAGTAACCCCACTGTGCATTAAAGCAATATACAGGTTAGGCACAGTTTTTGTATATCCGAGTATTGGAAAACCATCAAGTGGCATCGGTCTATATCCAACAGGTGTAGGAATTGCCTCTGCAGTCCCTATAGCAGGTAGATAGGTTTTTGCTTGAGCAAGCAGCGAATCCGCATGTTTTTGTGAATCATCACGGTTAATTCCTTCTTGAGTTCCTTGTCCTATTCTGAGTGTGCCATCTGCTAATTGCCGTAGATGTAGGTGTTGATGATTATCATTCACCGACGGAGCGTGAATGATAGCTACATTGTGTAAGACATTCGCACAAGGACTTGTCTTAATTACTATGCCGGGACTGCGTTGTTGTGGTATGTGAACACCTACCAGAGCAGCAAGTTCAGTTGTCTTAACACCGGCTGCAAACAAAACCACATCACACTCAAAATCATCACCATAAGTTACAACTGAAACAATTCTGCCTTTCTTGACGACAAAGTCTCTAACATGGAGCATGTTGTACACTGCAGCTCCGTTATCCATCGCACGATCCAAACAAGCAGTTATGAACTATTTTGTTTCTATGTGTATATCTGCTTCTGAATATGAGGCAGCTTCTACAGTCCCTGGGCTTAATTTTGGTTCGAATTCCAGCATTTCATCAGAATTGATAAGTCTGCATGGATATCCCCATTTTTGAAGTTTCTGAATTCGGTGTTGTAGTTCTGCAGCGCGTTCTTTATTATTCTCCCATCGCATTTCGCCACCAGAATGTATTCCAATATCAACATTGAGTTGATGTGCGATCCTATACCACATATCTAACGCACACCGATTAAGGGCATGATAATTACGGGGGTCTTTCCCGAAAGCATTCACCCATGCAAACGAGTGTGCTGATGCAACCCCTTCTGATCCACTATCACGAATAATAGATATGTTGCAACCAAATCGTTTTGAAAGATTATATGCAATAACTGCACCGATAACACCTGCTCCGATTATAACGATTTTTTTGTTTTTTGCTGATGTCATCTTTAGTATAATTCTCTGATTCTAAGTAGAATGGGTATGCATGTGGTTGGAATGATAAAATTCCTTAGCAATAATTACTGGACTAACGATGTGCTACAACAATAAATCCTGTCAATCCTGTCAACAGCATTTGAAAACCTGTTTGATAAAATAACAAAAGAAAAGGTTGACAAAGAGAAATCAAACCGAGAGCTATCAATCCGATGGTGATTCGTTCACATAATACCTTGTGTGAATTGGCAATTGAAAAAACAATAATGCTGGGAAGTAGCATAGGAAGTGCTGAAGCGTTGAGAGCTGGTATCGCGGATTGATAGAGGAAACCGATCCCGATCAGGGTTCCAACTGCGGAGACAATCGTAGCCATTCGTGTTGCTGTGGTTGTCATACCAAACGCAATTGCACCTGCGAATAAGAGATGCAAAGCAGAACCGCTCAGGATTGATGGAACAGGTAGATATAGAAAACACAATCCAATAATCATTCCTATACCAGAAATAAGTGCGATTCGTTGTTTGTTATTAAAACTAACACTTGCAAGGATCGCGCTTATACTCATAAGCAGAAATGATAAACCTTTTAGTAGCACGTTGAGTTGTTTGATATTCTGAGACGTTCCAAATATATTTTCTAAGCTGAGATATAGAACGACTATGCTAATAAGTATAAAAGTGATGGATAATACCTGATTTCGTTTCCGTTTTTCCATAATTCCTTTTACATTTTGTTGATTAGCATTACCAACGTATTAGCATTTGTAGGTGCATGGTTTAGAATAATTACTAAAATGCTCATTTGCCAATTTTAAACAAACGGTCTTTCCATGATTTTGATTGTTCGTCTTGCAAGTTGTTGATCTGTACTCGCAAATCGGCTCTTTCTTCTTGCAAGGATTTTACCTTGTCTTTGAGTGTAACGATTTCTACTTCCAATTTTTCATTGTTTTCACGAAGATAAGCAATGTGAATGATTTGACAGATTAGGTTCTCAATAATATCGTTTGTGGGTATATTGAAACTCAGTTGTGTAATCAATGGAGCTAAACCGTCAATCCGTAACTGAAGAATTGGTTTTGATTCTTCTGTCTCAGTATCATCTGAAGGTGCAGCGACAATTCTCAGAAAAGGTTCAATTTCCAGAGGTTTTCGTTCTAAAGTTTGTTTTATTATATCTTCATCAACACCGATGATTTCGGCAATATCAGAAGGATTCATATAGAGTTCCATGTTATATACCCTAAGTTGATAGAATTATCTTATGTAATAGGCCACAGAAGTGAAGTCAAAATGTGTACTTAATCATAAAGGTCAATGGGCTGTTTAGGCTTGAACAGAATCTCTTTTAAGAACACGGATCATGTGTCGGAAATAACTGAAAAAGGAGATGAAGACAAAAATTATCGCTATACACAAACTATAGAACTCAATATTTTCTGGTAAAGGTTTATTCATGGAACGAAAAACATATAAAATAACCGTAATAGATAAAAGGAAACTGGTACATTTCCCCCATAAATTAGACCGTGTAATCATCTTTGCTTTGTAAGCGAGATATGCGTTCCCAATCACAATTGCAACATCACGAAGCACAACAAGGACAAATGCCCACATAGGAAATTCAGAGGTAGTTAGGACGAGTGCAAAGATGCCTGCGCCGAGTGCACATTTGTCAGCTATAGGGTCGAGAATATAACCCAATTCTGAATGTTGATTTAGGATACGGGCAAAAAAACCGTCTAATAAATCAGAAATAACCGCAATAGCCCCTACTAAAATTGCCAGTTTATAGTTCTCTTGGCAAATTGACCAAAAAAGGACAGGTACAATCAGCAATCGAAAAGTAGAGATCATATTGCTGATGTATAGGAAATCTCTTGGTGAGATTTGGATTGTCCGCGTATCTGTGAATTGGTGTATAGATGCCTTAAGTGCCATGATCCTATTTGACAAATTGTTGTCATTATATATTTTCAATGTTACCAAAACCAATACTGGTGTATAACAGTTTTGGAACAACATTATACGAAGTCATTACCTTATATTGATGTAATCCTCCGCACAGATCTTATTCTGATATTTTGTAATTCAATTATTTCGTGCAGCTAATTGGAAAGCTATCTGTTGATTTAGTTTTTTCAATATTTCAATTTCACGTCTAAGGAGTTCATCAAATGAGGTAATTTCTAATAGTGTCTGTTTTTCATCAAGAGATATGCGCAATCGCGTTCCGATACGGTATGCTAAGTGTTGTGGATGTTCTGGGTTTTCATCTGGCGGCTGCCATGTAAACATAAGGTGACTGGATAAAGTTTCATATTCAATATATAGTTCACGTGTTTCAGCTGCAATTTCCTTTAATCTTGGATCGGGTTCCGTATCCAAAGAATCAAGCATTCGGATACGTGCAACTAAGAACGAATGTTCGTCATTAAGATCCAATATTTCAAAACGTGTGTGTCCCGTTGTCATGATATTCATACGACCGTCTGGAAACCGATTAACATCGATTAAGTCAACCGCAGTTCCGATATTGCAGGGGACCGCCGTTTCTTCTACCTCTTCACCTTCTTTGATCATAACAACCCCGAATGAGGAATCGTTTCTGATACAATACTTCATCATTTCACGGTATCGTTGTTCAAAAATATGTAGCGGTAAAGATCCACCTGGGAATAGCACAACATTCAATGGAAAAATAGGTAGTTCTTGTTCTTCTGTGTGTTTTGTATCAACTTGCATTTTAAACACCTCATCTGAAGGTGTAATAATCGTATTTTTCACCATTTAGTCGTTTATTATAGAGATTATGGTTTTGCGTTAACAGAATTAGAAGGTGTATATTTATTTTTACACAAAACATTGAAAATGTCAAGGTTATAATTGCAAAAATATGTAAAGTACCTGAAAAATATTGACCTTGAATCAGCATTGGGTGTGTAAAGTCTGGGTTACTGTACGTAGGGGCGGGGTCTCCCCAGCCGAACAGAGGCTTTATGTGGGCGAGGAGACCCCGCCCCTACGATGTCCACAGTCCCCTAACGTCAAGTAATTTTTGATAGAAACTGGACAGCCTTCTTCTAATATCAGAGTTTCTACAAAAACTTTACAAACCCTGAAATGTTCAGGGTTATTCAGTTTTAAGAGTTTTCTGTTATTGAGATTTACTGAAAGTTAATACACTGGTTCATTTTCCTAGCCGAACTTTATGCATCAATTTTAGATTATTGAAATATGAACATCGCTCTATAGTCCCGTAGGGACGATATGTTTATAGACAACGATTTATTTTCAGGTCTTTAGTCCCGTAGGGACGATATGATTATCTTTCTATGCCGTTCCTACGGAACTCAAGGGAGGTATGCAACATTATTCTATAAACATATCGTCCCTACGGGACTAAAGTTAAATATAAGATACCAAAATATAACATTATCGTAATAGTAAAAATAAATGAAAACTGAATTACCCTGCTTATCCCAGGGTAATTCAGTTTTAAGAATCTATCCTTATGCCAGTAAACTTTGGGTTAAGATTAGTGGTTATATAGGATTTTCTGGTATTCTTAATTTTGGTCTGAACTAGGATTTTCATGATTAGTAGATTATCAATATATTTCTCATCAGATCCTATTCCAAAAGAGGGCATAAACACATCATCAGGACTTACGCACCCAGTGGTAGGCGGTGAATGCCTAAACGGCATTCATACCCGGGGAATGCCAAACGGCATTCATACCGTTGATTTCTTGATTTGGTGCTTTGTAAGCGCGCCGGAAACCTAAAAACTTCTGAAAATTGCATCGTTTTCGTCTTAATTCTTGATTGGATCATGAAAACTGCGTAAGTCCTGCACATATCAAAAACCCTTGACGAGGTAAAACCTGAAAATCTGGTAATCCTGAAAATCCTGGTTTAGAAAAAGAACGGGTTAACTCAAGGATTAACAACTGTGATAGAATTTACTCAATAAATTGAAAACTGAATAACCCTGCCCTTATCCTACCCGATCTTTCCTTTTCTATAAGTTTCTGGTATAATAAACCTATTCAGTTTCAAAAAGGAGAAACCCAAGTTGAACAAAAGATTAGTATCGTTCTTGCTTATCGTATTGTTAATCCTAACAGTAACTTCAATATGTTCTGCTGCCGACCAGTTCGTTGTGCGAGTTTTATATTTTCAACCGAAAGTTGCAGAACCCGTAAATCATCAAAAATACGACACAATCATCAAAAATATACAAACGTTCTTCAGGCAAGAAATGATCCGTCTTGATTTCGGTGATAAGACCTTCCGCATTGAAACAGACAACAGTGACGATTTGCTCATTCATACTGTCCACGGTCGACATCCGGGAGATCACTACACAGGGGAAGTCTTCAACACATACTACCAAAAAATAGCAAAAGAGATACCTTTTGGACTCAACAACACAACAAACAGATGGGAACAGGATAACATCTACATTATCCTACTTGGCGGTGTTGAGATCGTAAACGACGGGTTGGGGTCTCCTTGGGGAGGGACTTGGGGTTCTCAGGTGTCTTCGGTATCGCCTTCTTTTTTCTTGCTATCATTCACAGATCCGCGCACAAACTCTGTTAGTAATTGCGCATTTCCTCCACCACAATCAGACAAGTTCACGACAACGGCTTGAGCAGACTGCCTTGCACTTTCTTCACCTTCAATCTCAGCATCACGATAGAACGGGTCTTGTATCTTGAGCAACCACTGGAACGCACCGATGTCTTCCTTTTTCTCTGCGATTTCGTGAATCCTGCTCAGATACCCAGCTTCCACATTCGTGCGAGCAACCTCCACACGAAGATACAACTCCAATTCCCGTTTCTGTTTGGTATTGAGATCGCCTTTCCTTATCTTTCCATCTTCAAGCTGTTTCTGGTAGTCTTCTCCATCTCTCAACCAGTTCCGAAGCGTTTGATAAGTGATCCCACAAGAGGCCGCAATGCGATACAGCGGAAGTTTAGACACCTCTACAGCAGTCATGATTCGTTCTGCGATAGTCACCGTAAGTTTATTCATGCTTATATTATAGCACATAAAAAAGCCGCCAACGCATGGCAGCTCTGAATTCTGTTTTCACAACTATATTTTAGATACAGATATTTGCTTCAGGATTATTCAGTTTTCCTAATTTTTGGATTTTTCCAAAAAGAACCCCGCGGTAGGAACGACCCCCCGGTCGCGATTTTCTCACAAATCGACTAAAATGCTTAAAACTAAATAACCCTGGCAGGATGTATCTCTTCATGAATACCAAAGACAGCATGCTCATGATGTGCTGCCAATACTAATACCTTGTCTTCAAGATACGGTTCAAGCGACCAATTTGGAAGTTGTATGTATTTATCCAATGTCTTCTTTTTGTTAATAGGGTACTAAAATTTTGAAAAACGCAAACATCCGATAAAGCCTATGCCTACGCTATTGAGACCACATCACAGATATTTACTTTTTTAGGTTTTTAGGTTCTTAGAAGTTACCTCTCTGCCGATTTTTGTTGATAGGGTACTAAATTGAAATAGACGCAGACATACATAAAAGCCTTTACCTACGCCATTGAGACCGCATCACAGTTATTCTCATTTTTAGGTTTTTAGTAGTTGCCTCTCTGCCGTTTTTTGTTGATAGGGTACTAAAATTGAAATAGACGCAGACATACAAAAAACCCTTTGCCTACGCTATTGAGACCACATCACAGTTATTCCCTTTTTTATGTTTTTAGAAGTTGTCTCTCTGCCGTTTTTTGTTGATAGGGTATTAAAATGAAATAGACGCAGACATACATAAAACCTTTTGCCTACGCTATTGAGACCACATCCCAGATATTTTCTTTTTTATGTTTTTAGAAGTTACCTCTTTCCCGTTTTTTGTTGATAGGGTACTAAAATTGAAATAGACATAAACATACATAAAACCCATTGCCTACGCTATTGAGACGACATGCCAGTTATTCCCTTTTTTATGTTTTTAGAAGTTACCTCTTTCCCGTTTTTTGTTGATAGGGTACTAAAATTGAAATAGACGCAGACATACATAAAACCCATTACCTACGCTATTGAGACCACATCACAGATATTTTCTATTTTATGTTTTTAGAACTTACATCTCTGCCGTTTTTTGAGATGTTCAGTCACAATGGAGCACTAAAATTAATATAGACGCAGACATATCAAGTTTTCATAAAAACATTGCTGATTTCTTTGAAAATGATTTCGGAATTGGCAAAAAATAATTCAATGGCAACTGTCATGAATAACTGCGATACACTAATAGGTCTCTCGGTTTTAGAAGTCCAGAAGTCATCCAATGCAAAACAGTTGATCAGCATTTATTTGATTGGGTGTGTAAAGTTTTTGTCACAAGAATGTACTGAATACAGATCTTGCTTAGTATTAGGTTAAATGGTATCCTTCTAAAAAACACTTTTTTATCAGAGAGGATACCAATGTTTAGTATATCATTAGCAAGTTGTGAAGTCGAAGAGTTTAGAGAAGATGCAATCCATTTTGTAGAAAAGATCAATAATGTTTTACACACCCTTAGTTCAGACAGTCTTTATGTAGACGCTATGGAGATAATAGCCTTAGAGACGATGCGTTCGTTAGGTCAAATGATGTTAGAAATGGGTGTTCTCAAACATTCCGTTGAACAAGTTTCTGGATCTGTTGAATGTCCACAATGTCAACAAGCGTGTCGTCCGTATCGTAAAAGAGAACGCCGTATTACGACGCTATGTGGTGTTATTCGTGTTGACCGTTGGGTGTATCGTTGTGCTTCGGGTCATTATCATTTTCCGTGGGATACGAAAGAAAAGTTGAAAGGTCAATACACACATCGTGTAGCTGAAGTGATGTGTCGTATGTCTGCGCGTCTTGACTTCAGGGAGGCAGCAGAGGAGTTGTTTCGTCAAGGGATAGAAGTCAGTCATACGACCCTCAATCAAAATGTGCGTGAATGGTCAAAAGCGTTGCGGGATTCACAACAAGTGGAAACACAAAAACTTGAGGCAAATCAGCGTTGGTATGTGAGTTGTGATGGATGCCACACCAACTCACAAGAGGGGTGGAAAGAAACCAAAGTTGGTTGTATTTATAGAGATTATCCACAACCTCCAAATAGTTCTGGTGCGACACCGAGTGCGAGAACACCAAGCATTCGTTATGTTGCGGAGCGTGAGAATGCTGCTCATTTCGGTAAAGCGTTGTATAAGTTAGCAACGCAGAGCGGCATCTATCAAGAAGATATAGGCACGCAAGAGGTCGTGTTTATCGGAGATGGAGCGGCGTGGATATGGAACTTAGCGGCTGAATACTTCCCGAATGCTGTAGAGATTGTGGATTACATGCATGCCAAATCACATCTTTATGATGTGGCTAAAGTTGCCTTTGGTGAGACAGAAACAGAAGACGTAGAAACTTGGGTCACAGAGACAGAACCCTTTCTTTTTGATGGCAACATTCCAGAAGTTGTCTCACGTATCCGTGCTTTAGCCACACAGCACCCAGACGTTTGTGAGATTTTAGTAAGAGAAACAGGTTATTTTGAAAAACACGCGAAACGGATGCAATATAAAACGTTTAGAGATAAGGGGTATCAGGTTGGGAGTGGTGTGATTGAGAGTGCGTGTAAACATGTTGTGGGACAAAGGTGTAAACAAGCTTCTATGAGATGGGAGAAACCGGGTATTAATGCTGTTCTAAGTTGGAGATGTCTGTTGAAGAATAATGCCTGGGACAGATATTGGTATCCAGACACAAAAGCCGCATAACACTTAGTGACAAAAACTTTACACACCCTATTTGATTGACACTATAAACTTTTTTTGCTATACTTGATAAAGATTGATTTCAATACAATTCAGGTACTGACGCATTTCGTATTAGGAATATCAGTGGTTGTCAGATTTCCATTTGATTGTATTCGCTTATAAGACTCCATCCATAATATTTTAGAAAGCATCGTTTAATCTATTGAAACATATAAAACAGATCCTTATCCTCCCAGTTGCAGCAGTTTTGTGTGTCTTTATTCTTGCTGAAGTCAACTATCCGTTGCTAAAACCTCAATCTGCGTTAGCACTTTTTGCGATGTTTGGGTTGATAGTAGTATTTTTGAAATATCCTCTACACCCAAGTCTTGCTGAAAACCTCATCTGTGACATTTTTGATTACTTTCTTGTGGGTAGTGTAATATTCTGCTTTGGTTACGTTGTAATTCAAACTGAACCGATTTTTGATCGGTTTTGGTTAAAAGGTGTATTTCTGGGCAACCGCGCCACAGATGAACACATACTGGATTTCTATGTCGGAGGATTCGGTCTTCTATTGATTTTAGAAGCAACCCGCCGCGCTATTGGTCTTACACTACCATTACTGGCTATAGCATTTCTTTTGTATGCATATTTCGGTCAGTTTTTGCCAAGTTGGTTGTTTCCACACCGTGGTTATTCTATACAACGAATAATCGGTTCAACATACTTACATGGAGGTGTCTTTGATGTAGCACTACGAGTTATGTTCACCTATGTGTTTCTATTTGTACTGTTTGGTGCTTTTTTGGAACGGACAGGTGCTACGGCATATATCCTAAATTTAGCAAGACGTATATTCGGAACGAGTTCGGGAAGTCCTGCTAAGGTTGCTGTAATTGGAAGCGGTATGATGGGTTCTCTCTCCGGTTCAGCTGTGGCGAACACTGCGACAACTGGTACATTTACGATTCCATTGATGCGGAGTGTAGGTTTCCAACCGGCTATTGCGGGGGGAATTGAAGCAGCTGCGAGTTCAGGGGGTGCATTAGTGCCGCCTATTATGGGGGCAGCTGCTTATATGATGTTGGAAATCGTTCAGCCTCCTGTCACCTATTTGGCAATCATCAGAGCAGCACTCATACCAGCAATACTATATTATACAGGACTGCTGCTCATGGTTCATTTTTATGCAAAACGATCCGTTAACCCATCCACTAACTCTGTCTACACAGTGGAACCAACCGAAGTAAATGGGAAATTAGAAGAACAAGTTTTGGACACGTCACAACACCCAGAAAGAGAACAAGATCAAGAGCATGCAAAAGTACACTCACCCAAAGAGAAACTTCCAAAGATGCAAGGAATAGTTTTCTTTGCTGCGTTTCTAACATTGATTCTATTCCTACTCCTGGGTGCAACACCGTTTCGTGCGGTCAGTTGGAGTTTATTGGTCATTATAATCGTTAGTCTATTTCATTCAAAAACCCGTGTGGGAGTTAAAGGTGTACTAAAAGCGATGGAAAACGCCGGACATAGTGGTGTTTCCCTAATAGCTGCTGCATCATGTGTCGGAATTATCCTTGGTGTTGTTACATTCACTGGCGTAGGATCAAAACTTCCAAGTGCACTCTTATCGCTTGCTGAAACAAACTTGATTCTTGCATTATTATTACTGATGGTCTCTACTATCATATTGGGCATGGGTCTTCCGTCCTCAGTGTGTTATCTATTGATGGCAATTCTGATTGGAGAGGAGCTTACTGACTTAGGTGTCGTTCCGCTTGCTGCTCATTTTTTTATTTTTTATTTTGGTATGATGTCTATGGTCACACCACCGGTTGCGCTTGCAGCATATACTGCTGCAGCGATTGCGGACTCTAACATCATGCAGACGGCGTTTGCTGCGTTTCGGTTTGCACTTGTAGGGTTTGCTCTACCTTATGCTTTTGTGTTACGACCAGAACTCTTATTACTCGGAGGAGATGGGGGTGATCCTGAAATCTGGCGAGTTATTATGACCGTATCACTTACTTTAGGAGGAACAGTCGTCCTTGCGATGAGTGTCGCAGGATATGCTTTCAGGAACTTACGTTATTGGGAAAGGTTTGCGATGTTTTTTGCAGCAATGCTGCTCTTTTTTATTCCTCTCCCATAAATTACTTTTGAAGATTGAAATTACACTGCTTGCAAGTGTTTTTGTCTTATACTATAATGATAAGAATTGTTTCTATCATATTAGCAATGATTATACCAATTCAAATAAATCTTGTCTCATTAAGGAATTCTACTGTTTACTGGCAGTGGGTTACTCTCTTCGGTAGGAGCGACCCGGGGAATGTCATACGCGCATTCATACCCGGGGAATGCCTAAATGGCATTCATACCGTTGATTTCTTGATTTGCCGGTCGCGACCGGGAGGTCGCTCCTACCAGAGTTCCGCTGCTAATGAGACATTATCACATGAAAATGGTATTAGTTTAGACAAGCCTAATGTGAATGTTCTTTTTGCTGATAAATGATGTTCCATTTTAAAGACTATACAATTTAGGAATTTATTGATTATACTGGTGAATAGTTATGAATACTGCGCTCAGGAGGATTTTATATAGTTTATTAGTTGTTCTATATGTTCTGCATAACGACTTTTGGTTTTGGGGAACATCTACAATAGTTTTGGGATTACCAATCGGATTACTTTATCATATAGTGTTCTGTATTGCTGCATCTTTACTCATGTTTTCGTTAGTCAAATATGTCATGTGAGTACGAGATTAATAGCATGTCATTCAAAAGGTTGAAGGAATGATTCTTGTCGTCATCATAATCTATCTTGCCTTAGTGTTAAGTCTTGGTATACTGAGTCACAGGTTTTTCCGTAATACAGGCGAAGACTATTTTGTAGCAAGTCGTAGCATTAGTTGGTTTATGTTGTTGATGTCACTTTTTGGTACACACATGACAGCCTTTTCCATTCTTGGTGCGTCAGGTGAAGCTTACCGCAAGGGTATTGGTGTTTTTGCGTTGATGGCGTCCTCCTCTGCGATTATTGTTCCGTGCGTTTTCCTTTTTATTGGCACAAGACTGTGGAAACTTGGCAAAAAATTTGGATATATGACGCAGGTACAATACTTCCGTGAACGTTGGGAATCAGATGGGTTAGGTTTATTACTATTCATCGTCTTAGTGCTCTTACTCATTCCCTACCTCTTAATTGGCGTAATGGGTGGCGGAGACACATTAGCAAAAATAACAGACAACACAATCCCTCAATGGTTGGGTGGACTACTAATCTGTGGTGTTGTTCTATGTTATGTAACATATAGTGGTATGCGTGGAACAGCATGGGTTAATACGTTTCAAACACTTATATTCATGGTACTTGGGGGAGTTACATTTTTCGTCATCATGCATCGCATGGGAGGTATTTCCACTGCTCTTGCTAATGTAGACACAAGTCTATTGATGCAAAAAGATCACATTAAACCTTTGCAACTTTTAACCTATACCTGCATTCCACTTTCAGTTGGGATGTTTCCGCACATCTTTTCACACTGTCTAACTGCAAAAGATGTCAGTACGTTCCGCTATCCAATTATTTTTTATCCTCTATGTATCGCAATTGTGTGGGTACCGAGTGTATTACTTGGTATAGTTGGAAATGTAGATTTTCCTAATTTAGAAGGTGGCGAAGTCAATTCCGTACTCATAAAGCTGATTCACCAACATGCTCCTGGTGTATTAGCGGGTTTGTTAGGAGCAGGTGTTTTTGCAGCAATTATGTCTTCGTTAGATTCACAAACACTCTCGTTGGGTAGTATGTTCACAAACGACATCATTCGTCCGATCCTGAAAAAAAGAGGACAAAAACAGATTTCTGATAAACAACATGTATGGATTGGACGTCTATTCGTGATAGTTATACTTAGTATCACCTATATTATTTCTTTAATCGCAAAACCGAGTATATTTAAGCTGGGTATATGGTCATTTACAGGTTACTCAGGACTTTTTCCCATCGTGGTTGCAGCACTATTCTGGAAGGGTAGCACAAAGTCTGGTGTTTTTGCATCAATTATATCTGTTGTTGTCCTATGGCTTTATTTCTTTTTACGATATTGGAATACTACTGGTTATACTGTGGGGGGAATCGGTATTATGCCTGTGACAGTTTTAATCTTAGTTTCCTCCATAACTCTGATAATTGTTTCTCTGTTTACGAAACCACCAACTTCAGAAACAATCGGTAAGTATTTTATCAATTGATAACTTAAGGGGAGATTTGCAGGTATACATATTTTTCTTTGCGAATAGTATTAATATGAAAGTTGCTTATATAACAGCTGGGGCTGCAGGCATGTATTGCGGTACCTGCATCCATGACAACACTGTCGCATCCGTTCTCAAAAAACAGGGGCATAATGTTGACCTAATTCCTACATATACGCCTACACGGACGGACGAAGAAAATGTAAGTTTAAATCGGGTATTTTATGGGGGGATTAACGTATATCTTCAACAAAAGATTTCGCTGTTTCGTCATACACCTTGGACATTAGATAGAATGTTGGACAGTCCGAGTTTGCTTAATGGATTGACTCGTTTCAGTTCCTCTACTGATGCACGGGATTTAGGTGAATTGACAGTCTCAATGTTACGTGCGGAGGAAGGTTATCAAAAGAAGGAATTGTCGAAATTAGTCAAATGGCTGAAAGAACACGACAGACCGGATATCGTATATTTAACGAATTCCATGCTACTTGGTATGGCAAGAGAAATTAAGAAAGCATTGAATGTACCTGTCGTCTGTGCATTGCAAGGTGAGGACATATTTCTAAGAGGTTTGATTGAACCATACAAAGCAACAGCTCTATCACTGCTTGCAGAACGCGCTTCTGATGCAGATGGATTTGTCGCGCCTTGTAATTACTATGCACAATTCATGGCAGAGGCGTACCTGAAAGTACCCGTTGATACGATTCACATTGTTCCACTCGGTTTGAAATTAGAGGGGCATGGAAATGTGATAGATAAACCGGGACCGCCACCTTTCATCATAGGGTATTTAGCGCGTATTTGCCCTGAAAAAGGATTACATTTATTGGTAAACGCTTTTTATACATTGACAAAGGAGTTAGGAACAGATAATGTTGAACTTCATGTCGCAGGTTATCTTGGTAAGAAGGATGAACCCTATTTTGAGGAGTTGGTTAATCAGATTCACGCATGGGGTTTATCAGATAGTTTTGTACATCACGGAGAAGTCACACGATCTGAAAAGATTGATTTTCTTAATCGTCTACATGTATTTTCTGTTCCTACAGTTTACCGTGAATCAAAAGGATTATCCATTTTAGAAGCACTTGCGAATGGGGTGCCAGTCGTTCAACCAAAACATGGCTCATTTCCAGAAATGATTAAAGCCACCGAGGGAGGTATTTTAGTGGATCCAGAATCCGTTGGTGCATTGGCTGAAGGAATACTCCAACTCTATAGAGATTCTGAAAGACGAAGACACTTGGGCAAAACAGGTAAGGCAAATGTTCATCAAAAGTTAAGCGATAAACAGATCGCACGACAGTTATTGGATGTTTTTGAACAGTATATATAGAAATCGGATATATATTGTTATTCGGTTTTAAGGTCTTTTCATACGAAATTATAGACCTTTAATAGGTTTCTGGAGAATTTAAAACGGAGGTGAGAATTAATGGTAAAAACATGGATCATATTTGTTGTATTAACTGTTTCTGCATGGGGACTATACGGTGTTTTGCTTCATAAAGGGATAAATGCTATGACAGATACTACAGTGGATGCTGATGAGGATGCAGCCCCAAGACGTTATAAATCGTTTCTATTTGTTGGTATTGCGTATCTTTTGGTAGCAGTAATCGGTTCCGCGGTGATGCTTTACTTCACAGGAGCTGAATGGACGTTTACTGGACAAGGAGTAAAATGGTCATTCCTTGCTGGGGTTGTTGGAGCAGTCGGTGCGTTTGGTGTATTACTTGCGTT
The DNA here is from genome assembly GCA_963663765.2 of Candidatus Poribacteria bacterium. GTDB lineage: Bacteria > Poribacteria > WGA-4E > WGA-4E > WGA-3G > MSPOR6. The sequence goes on from CAXXUA010000015.1 coordinate 95,763, forward strand.
TGGTGCTAATGGCAAACCTGCTGTTGTCATGTCTATCGTTTTCGCTGGTGCTCCGATTGTGAATGCTGTCGTTGCGATCCTGTCGCATCCACCCAAAGGTGGTTGGGGTGCGGTTCGTTGGCAATTTGTTTTAGGTATATTGCTTGCAGCAACCGGTGGATGTTTAGTAACATTTTTCAGACCTGGAGCAAACCCTCCTGGTACATCGCCATAGAAAGGTCTCATCTCAGGTATTTAAGACTATAGGATTTGATTAATTACTTGACAACCTAATTTTTCTGTCAGCACAAAATACATCCAACAATGAGTTCAACATAATACCAATTCCATGTGATAATGTCTCATTAACAGCGGAAATCTGGTAGGAGGGACCTCCCGGTCGCGACCGGGAGGTCCCTCCTACCGAAGAGAGTAACCCCCTGCCAGTAAACAGTAGAATTCCTTAATGAGACAAGACTTATTTGAATTGGTATAATACTATCCTTTTCTCATAATTTAGTATCTAATAGTTAGGAAAAGGAGAACTTATTCATGAGTGCAGTTGAGTTGAAAGATGCAGACGATGCCAAACTAATAATTGCAGTGTTGGCGGGTAATCTCAAAGCATTTGATGAATTAGTCTTTCGTTATCAGCGCGCCATGCTAACTGTCGCACAACAGATCGTGCGTAATCCAACAGATGCAGAAGACATTGTACAAGATGCTTTTCTTTTGGCATTTGAAGCACTACCCCAACTTGATAATCTGGAACGGTTCGGTTCCTGGCTCTATTCAATTACGCGAAACCGCGCACTGCGTTTTATGAAAAGAGCAAATAGAATTCAGTTACATGAAGATGTAGATGCAGAGTTACAGATACAAGCTAACCCAAAAACTTCTGACCCAGCACAAATAGTAGAACGACAATCCACCCAGCAAATTGTGCAAGATGCAATAACTTCGTTACCATCTGAATTCCAAGAAGTTATCAAACTCTATTATTGGGTAGAAATGCCACAGAAACGTATCGCAGAATTCTTATCGCTACCCCTAACCACAGTAAAATGGCGACTTCACAAAGCAAAAGATTTGCTAAAATTGATATTAGAAAAACGCGGGTATGAAAATGTGTTATAGAACGGGTAGTTCGTTGCTTGAGAATTAGGATATATTGAACATTCAACATATAGAGGAATCACACATGGAACAGGAACGACAACAAGAACTTCGTGGGCTTTTTCAGATGCTTCAGGAAACCGCTGAAATTGCTGAGGACGCACTACTAACAGAGACCTATAACAATAGCGAAAGCAGATGTATTTCACAATTCAATAAGGTATTGAAACGTCTGATTGAGTTAGACGCTGTACCAAAAGACCTCTTTGATCCATTAGAAGAGGATTCCAAATTTAACGAAATCAGTATTGCATGTACTCATCTTGCTGCATATCTCAGTGAGGGGTTAGGAATATCATCCAATTTGAAGGAGATGATGACAAACTTTCTTGGGAAAAAATTCATTGACAACATCAGTGAAGAGTTGAAAGAGGGAAGTATTGGCGAGTTAATTCGGAATGCAATGCCTGAGTTCTTGACAGAAACAAAATTGGACGACATCAATGAATCGTTTAATGTGAGTCCTGATGGCAAGTTGATACTTGATACAGATTTCGGTACAATTGACGTTCAGACATCAGATAACGATGTTGTCAAAGTTGTTGTTCATCGGTCTGCACAACTTAAGACTGATAGACCCGCAGTTCAGATTCTCAAAGATTTTCACGTAGACTTCAATCAACAAAGCAATGACATAAATATTAATGCTAAGTTTAAAGAAGGGAAAAGTTATTGGAAAAAGACAACCGACCGTTTAGATATACACTTTGAAATTACAGTTCCCAAGGCATTTCAAGGTGTCTTCTTGAAAACTGCTGGTGGAGACATTTCTGTTAAGGACATAACCGGAACGATTCAAAGTCATACTAATACAGGGGATCTTCAGTTTGAAAATACTACAGGACATCTCATTGGACATACTGGGAATGGTAATGTCCGTCTGACTAAGTGTTTCGGAGAGACACATGTTGAATCATTACGCGGTAATATTGACATAAAAGAAAATAAAGGTGTTGTTAATGTGACTACATCAAGTGGAAACGTAAAGTGTTCTGATGTCGTTGGCACAATCAATGTAGAGACATCAGGTGGAAGTATTAAACTCGTTAGATGTAAAGGAGAAGCACATGTTGAGACTTTAGGTGGTAATATAAACCTTCAAAACGAGGGGACAGTTACAGCAAAAACTTTTGGCGGCTCAATCAAAGCAGATATATTAGGACAACTCAAAGAAGATTCAAGATTAGAATCATCTGGAGGAGATATCACTGTGTCACTTATGTCGGACATACAAGCAAGAGTTGATGCTAAGTGTAGCGGTGGCAAGGTTTTTTCAGATCTGCCAAAAGTAAAGGTTGACCAATCTTCTCCTCAAAATAACCAAATGTATGTGATCCTAAATGCTGACGGACCTCTCCTAAAACTCCGAAGTATCGGTGGAGATATACATTTAAAATGTCGAAACTGATATAAATCACCTTTCATATTTTTCTTGCTTAATATATTGTTACTTTGTTATAATGATTGTCAAATATGGATTCGTCTGATCGTTCAAGATATTAGATATTGAACGTTGGTAGAGATAAAATGCGTAACAGAATCAAAAGGAGTTACAGTGATGAAACGTCTGTCAATATGTTTTTTGCTATTAGCCCTTGTAGTTATTTTGGGTTGTGGAAATCAACCTAAATCCCTAACAATTGTATGGGCAGAATGGGAACCTGCAAACTACTTAGAAACACTATCTAAAGATTTTACTACAGAAACAGGAATCGCAGTAGAAGTGGTACAAATACCGTGGCCTCAATTTGAAAACAAAATTGACAATTCCTTTACAGGGAAAAGCGATCTTTACGATATCGTAATTGGAGATAGTCAATGGTTGGGTAAGAACTCTGTTGGAGGACACTATGTTGACTTGACCGAATGGATAAATGAGAATATTGATGTTGATGCTATCTATGGTCCTGCAATGACGGCTTTTGCAGAATACCCGAAAGGGAGTAGTAACTACTGGGCATTACCAGCAGAAGTGGATGCGGCAGGATATGTCTATAGAAAGGATCTATTTGAAGACGAGAATGAAATGGCAGCATTCCAAGAGAAATATGGCTATGCGCTTGCTCCACCGAAGACTTATGACCAACTACGTGATATAGCAGAATTTTTTACACGTCCAGATGATGACCTTTACGGTCTTGCTACTTGGTACAGTAAAAGTTACGATGGCATTACCATGGGATTTCAACAGGTCATGTGGAGTTACGGTGCATCGTATGGAGATCCTGACACGAAAAAAGTTGATGGGTATATAAATTCTGAAGATGCTGTGAAAGCACTTGAATTTTACAAAAGTTTGCTGGAATTTGCTCCAAAAGACGCACCGAACTACTATTGGCCTGAAACAGCAGCCGCCTATAATGCAGGAAAAGTTGCTATGGCAATGAACTATTTTGCCTTTTTCCCAGGAGTTGTTAACCCTGAAACTAATCCCATCTCTCATGACAAAAGCGGTTTTTTTATCGCTCCTGAAGGACCAAAAGGACATTATATTAGTATCGGTGGACAAGGAATGTCAGTATCATCTTATTCCAAAAAAATGGATACTGCAAAGCAATATATGAAGTGGTTTATGCAAAAGTCAGTACAAGAAAAATGGGCAGAATTAGGCGGTTTCACTCCCCTGAAAGAAGTACTGGAATCTGATACATTCAAAAAAGCTACACCCTATAATGAAACATTTGCTGCAAGTTTCCCATACCTACGTGATTTCTGGGCAGTTCCTGAATACTCTAAACTTTTAACGGTTTGTCAAACGAACTGGAGTGAAGCGATCTCTGGCATCAAGACTCCACAAGAAGCTCTTGACACGATAGCACAGAAACATGAAGAGATCTTTGCTGAGGCAGAAAAGAAAAAAGCAGAAGCAGCAGAAAAATAAGGTGGTACTTACATACACTTATTATTGAGTTTTTCAATTCCAATATGTTGAGGGTTGGGTACAGTATTATAAACCCAACCCATTTACATTTACACCTTTTTTCAAATTCAAGTTGGAAATTACCTTCTGATTCTTATGATTTTTCACAATAGAAAATGCAAATAGTTCGTTTTTCGCGCGGGATGAGCGATTATAAGTTGAAAATGGCATTTATCATGCCAACGATGGTGTTGCTCATCTTAATGAACATCTTTCCCCTTTTATGGTCGCTTTTTCTGAGTTTTCATGATTACCAAGCTTCCATGCCACAGGCACCTAAATATATTGGTTTAGAGAATTATATTGATGTCCTCACAGACCCTGATATCTGGGGGTATTTCCGCACTACAGCATATTTTGTTCTCTTAGCGGTAACTGTGCAATTCCTAATTGGATTTGGATTAGCACTCCTGTTAAATCGTAACTTTCCTGCAAAAGGTCTGGTCACAACACTCCTACTACTACCGATGATGTTATCTCCAGTCGTTGTCGGCCTGTTTTGGCAGTTCATTTTGGCATCAGATAACGCAGGATTACTAAACTTTCTTCTTAGTCCAATCCTAAAACAACCAATTGAGTGGACGACCAAACCAAGTATCGCAATGTTAGCTGTTGTCATTGTTGATACATGGATGTGGTCACCTTTTATGATGTTGATTGCGTTAGCAGGACTGAGTGCAATTCCGAAATACCTATATGAAGCAGCAGATGTAGATAGAGCCTCAACATGGTTCAAATTCCGTTCGATTACGTTACCATTAGTATCACCTTTGCTATTGATCGCTTTGTTATTCCGCACAATGGATGCATTTAAGATGTTTGATATTGTGTATGTCCTTACTAATGAAGGGGGACCAGGAACTGTTACTGAAACTGTGTCAATGAATCTTTATAGAATCGCATTTCGTTATTTTGATACCGGTAAAGCATGTGCTATGGCATATATTCTGCTGATAATAATCGTAGCATTGAGCAATATCTATGTAAAATATCTCAATAGAGTGAAGAGTGAGGTATAGTTCATTATGGCAATCGTTTCAAGACTTAAACAACTCATTATATACATTATATCAGTTATTCTGCGACCTATAATGTGGCTTTACCATAGACGTAGGATCATCATTTACTACTCAATGATGGCTTTAATTGCCATTGCGATAATCTTTGCTGTTGTCACCTACCTACTACCAATATATTGGATCGTGGTAACATCGGTGAAAACACTACCAGATATTAACACTATCGTCCCCAAATTTCTGTTTAAAATCTCTTTTGAAAACTATCAGAAACTATTGCCTGAAGGGAATTTGCCTATTGTAGCTTATCTGTATATAGGAGTAATAATATTTGGTCTCATCTTATTTGCTATTTGTTCTTTTGCAGCAAAGATTTTACCACGACGTTTTTTACTTCGCAACATCGGTACCGTCTGGAACGTTCTATTTATTTTGATCTGTCTCTACGGCTTTTTTAGTACGCAGCCCAACCCACGATTAAGAGTAGATGTCCGTTTTCATTATTTTACACTCATCATCTGTTGTATTGTTTCATATTTGTTAGTTATCCCTTGGAAGAAATCCTATTCTAATCTTCATAATGTCATAGAGGGTACAATTCAGGATAACAAGGAGAAATTTGCATTTGCGATCCCTGTCATCTTTGCAGCAATCGGTATATGTGTTTCTTTAGCAAACGGAGGTTCAAAGTATTTTTATCAGCTACTGAACAGCATAATTATTGGTGGTGGTAGTACAGTTCTCGCTGTATGTTTAGGTACAATTTCTGCTTATGCATTTTCGCGTTTCAATATAGTTGGCAAGGACGATCTTCTTTTTTTTATTCTCAGCACACGAATGCTGCCTCCAGTCGTAGTAGTCATTCCAATCTATCTGATGTATAGAACACTTCAATTACAGGATACACATTTCGGTCTGATACTACTTTATACGACATTCAATGTTTCATTTGCGGTTTGGCTTATGAAAGGGTTTATTGATGAAATACCGAGAGAATATGAGGATGCTGCCCTCGTTGATGGATATACACGATTTCAGACTTTTATAAAAGTTGTTCTTCCTCAATCAGTAACAGGAATCGCAGCAACCGCAGTCTTCTGCTTAATTACAGCCTGGAATGAGTTTGCATTTGCTCTTGTTCTAACAGAGGTTGGTGGTATAGCAGTAACAACACCACCCTCTATAACAAGTGCGACAGGTACAGCAGGTATAGAATGGGGAAAAATTGCTGCATCAACCTTCATTTTTCTGCTGCCAGTTGCCATTTTCACTTTTCTAATGCGGAGACACCTACTGCGCGGTGTCACTTTCGGTGCCGTGAAGAAATAACAATAATTGTCAATTGCAGTACAATCCCCATTACCATATCAGCTAATACCTTCTTTATCAATTCAAGGAAATAATTGCATAAATTCATACACAATTAATGATAAAATCATGCCATAAGTGCATCCACAAATGAGTAGATATGGAGGTAATAAGATGGCAAAAAAAAGAAAGACCAAAAGAACAAAAATAGCCTTAGAAGAATGCACACTTCAGATGCAAGCACACATTCAAAGGATTGGTTTATCTTCTGTTGATGACTATAGAAATTGGTGTACTCGCCATAATTTTAGTCGTGGTCTGGAGAAAAATTATCGTCAACGCCAAAAAGAACTTAGTTATGCATCCGCAATGATAGCATCTGATATAATGGCGAATGAGAAGAAAATTCGTAACCTGAAAACGGTGATCCCAAAAATCTATAACGGTGAACTAAACAGTGAGAAAGTAAGGAACAACACTGCAATAGAAATCGAACAGGCATTTCAAAGAAGCGAATCCAAGAAAACACTTCTGCAACTATTGTTATACATTGAGGATAACTCCGACCTCTTAGAGGAGGCTGTATATGTCAAGGGAATTGAAGCAATAGCAAACTGTTCTGAAAATTGGATTCGACCACTGCAGACATGGCGTGCTAAAAGTCATAACCGAACTCGGCAGTTTTCTGAACTCCTTCGCCATCTTTTCGTTTCTTATAATATTCCTTCGTTCATGGATAACGTTTGGTTAGCAGAAAACGAAACCCATCATAATTGGTATATTCATATCGGTGCCGGTCAGAACATCAGAACAGCACCAGACATACCCGTAGTTCTCACGAAAAAGATGGCACACCATTTTCTCAATGCTCCCAAAAAATATAATGTTGATGAGGCAATACGATGGGGACAAGTACACGCGCTCGAAGGCGATAGGCGCTTAATGGATGCCTTACGTGGAACACAACTTATTGAAGATTATCCTCACGACGACTTCTGGTTGAGTGTCATCCGTTTCTTCATCGCAAATCCAATGTTAGATGTTAATCATGTGCATCCTATAATTGATTTTATTTGGAACCAGAAATTCCAAAACCAGCAGGTTTTTGTCGGTAGAGGTGTAATAGAAGAGATGGATCCACCACAACCCAACTTTACTATGAAGGGACGAACACCAGACACATTGCTCCGTCAAGTCAATGATTGGCACCAAGAACTCGGTAGAGAAACACGAGGTGGGGATCTTCAGTGGTCACGTTCAGATATCAGTGAATTCTATCATCGCGAAGGAAGCAAGGAAAAACGCAACTTAAAATACTGGTATATACGGGAACTTCTTAGCACAAAAGAACTCGTTGCTGAAGGTAGAGCGTTGAAACACTGTGTCAGTTCTTACGCAAAGTCATGCTATGCCGGAAATATATCTATTTGGACATTAGAATCTGAAGAAGATGAAAACGGAAGAAACAAGAATCTAACAATTGAAATCTCACGAACTGCAAACGTAATTCGTCAAGTACGGGGTAAAATGAATAGATTACCAACACAGAAAGAAAAATACCTGTTAGAACTTTGGGCAGCAAAGGAAAAACTAAAATTTGCTGGATATCTCCAGTTTGAACAGGGGTAATACATACATTTGATATCACTATCTGCTATGTGTTATACTACCAATACTATAGTAAATAAAGTATCTCTATTACTATTGAACCGTAAAGGAGGTTACCCGATGGAAAACCCAACGACGATTGAAGATATAGTCAAACGATTAGACAAACTTACACCTTGGCAACAGAAACAGATTTTGAATTCTGTTCTGTCCTTTTTAGGAGAACCCATAAGAGGCACTTCGGGCAAGGAATTACTGAAATTTGTAGGTCTGTTTCCGCCAGAAGACCTTGAACAAATAAAACAAGCGATTGAGGAGGACTGCGGGAAGATCTATGAATCAGAATGGTAATTTGCTTTTAGATACTAACATCGTGATTGAGATGTTTCGCGGTAACAGGACGATCCGTGAAAAATTGAAAAATAGTTATAACGTTTTCTTGGCTTCACCTGTGATTGGCGAACTCTACTATGGTGCGCGGAAATCTGACAGAATTTTAGAGAACCTTCGCAGAATTAACACTTTTGTAGATGAACACATTTCTCTTTCTTGTGATTTAGAAACCGCCCAGCGGTACGGTATTATCAAAAACCAACTGCAACGGAAAGGTCGTCTCATTCCAGATAACGATATCTGGATTGCAGCAATTGTGATGCAGCATGGATTAATTTTGGTTACAAGAGATGCACATTTTAATGAAGTTGAAGCTTTACCGATAGAAAATTGGTAGATACATTATACCAAATTAACGTAATTTATCTTTTTTCAACGGTAGGTGCGGTTTCCTAACCGCACACTTAGCAAGACGACTCACGTTAATTGGGTATTATAGGGTGCGTCAATTCCTACTACAACCAATAAATCAAAAAAATAGACGAGCTCAAGAAACCCGCCTATTTCATAACAGAAACACAGATTTCAAAATTAATTCTTCTCTCGATATTCCTGCAATAGTGCTCTAATTTTGTCAAGGAATGCTTGCGAGTAGATATCACCAACCAAGGCATTTTGCGTTTCGACCGCAATAGCATCCCAAGTTTCAAGTGCATCTTCATCAAACTCAACGATCTTAATGCCACCTTTTGTTGTCAATGCTTCAATTGCTTTGTCGTTATCTTTCCGGATTTCCAGAATCATTTTGTCCTGATATTTGTCCCCTACGTCACGTAAAGTCTCTTGCTGTGTAGGTGTAAGTTCATCATACTTTTTCTTAGTGATGACTGTTGCACCAACACCAATACTTACCGGCAGGTTGGTCATATATTTAAATTTCTCGTGCCACTGCAACGCGACAGTTACATACGGGGATGCAGTCACTGCATTGAGTTGACCTGAATAGAGTGAAGAATTGACTTGTGTAACCTCTCTCGGAACAGTTGCGATGTTTGCTTTCTTGTAAAATGTCTGAGCGATTTTGTCACTTGTTCGCGCCCACATCTTGACTTTCGGTGATTGCAAGTCAGCAATCGTACTTATTGGATGATTACTGAAGATATAGTAGAAACCAATATCTCCCATACCGATGAGAACATAACCTGCATCCAAAAAGGCTTTATCCAAATCTTCGCGGAGAAAGTCACGAACATAGTCAAGTTCTTCGTAGTTTTTAAATAGACGTGGGAGTTGAAAAATAAGTACCTCTTTCTGTATTTCGCCGAGTCCATTTGCTGTCATAGCCCCCGCATGAAGCAGCCCAGCACGCATCTTGCGAATAACATCAATTTCGTCTCCTTGAATACCGTTTGCGTAGAATCTGAATTTGATATTATCACCGGTTTTTGCTTTTAGTTCTTTTGCCATTGCATCGAAATTCTTCATCCAAGTAGAGCCTTTCGGTGCAAGCGTAGCAAACTTAATAGGATCAACAGCCCAAGTAGATTGCGGTAAACATACCATACTCACAATGACTAATAGCACACTCGCTAAAATTGCGGTGTGAATTCTATTGCTTGTTTTTTTATCGCTCATATTCAGTGTCTCCTTATTGCATATCTAAGTCAAAAAGTGTATCAGCCTGGGAGAGTAACCTTTGTGCGCGTGACTTTGCCAATGACGTCGCGGCTTCCTCTCCAGGATTCACATCATCTGGTGCGTCAATAATCTCTTGCAAAGATTTCTTGAAGAGTTCAACATCTTGTTTTGGATAAGCATAGTAACGTGCCAAATAGAATTTACTCATCAAGAACTTACCATCGTTTAACTCATCAACACGTTCAATGTGTTCTTTTGCTTTATCGGGGTCACCTCCAATAGCAGGTGACCGATCCCCATAATAGACAGCATAGAACAGATGTGCGCTGCCGAAATAGAATTTTTCATCTAATTCCAGGACACGCCGCATCATCAATTCCACGCGATTGAGATCAATGATTTGCATAGGGTCATCCTTCTGCAAACTAATACCACGTGCAATTGAGTAAGCTGCCCAAAACAACGGTTCTACATCCTTCTTTCTTAGTTGCTGAAGAGCAGTTTCAAACACATCTTTGTCAATAACTCTTCCTTTCTTGAAAATTTTGTTTGATTTTGCCAGTGCCTTGAAAGCATACATTTCTGAACGTTGATAGTGATAGATTGCTTGTTCACGCATCTTATCAGCGGTTTCAGTGTCACCTGCGAGTTCTGCTTCTTCCATTCTATCTTCGCGAAAACCACTGTATGATGAATGTGCACGAGCAGTTTTTACAATCAGAGACTTATTTCCTAATTTAGACAACCTTTCAAGTGTCTTTAAGTTTTTCTCAAGGGTGGTTTCGACCACCTCTAAGTTACTCTCCTGTTGAATTTTGGATAGTTTGCTTAAACCACATCCACCAAAAACGAAAGTTAACAGGAGTAAAAGGACTAATCGCAAACAGATCGTCTTATATTTCATCAGATTATAATTACCTCCTATTTGGAAAAATGCTTGTTATTGAACATTGTCCGTTAATGATAAAGATAAGAGAACGCAACCAAAATTTCTATAGTCAATGTATATATATATATATAATTCCTCATTGTTCCTTAGACATAAATGGCAGATCAACAACAGTCGCGTTAACGCGTTCCATGGAAGTTTCAACTTGTACCTTACTACCGGGTTCTGTGACTACCATTCGGACGTATGCTAACGCAATCGGTTTAGAAAGTGTTGGAGAGTAAACAGAACTTGTTACCCAACCGATCTCTTTGTCTTCGTAAAAAATTGATGCGTTTTGTTGTATTGGTTTTTCTGCATCAATTACAAGCCCGCGTAACAATCGGTTCGGATGTCCACGATACTTCATTCTTGCTATTATCTCTTGTCCGATATAACACCCTTTTTCAAAGTCAATTGCATGTTCTAATTCTGCCTCAAGCGGTATGACAGAATCGGTTAGTTCAGCTCCGTATCTTGGAGTTCCCGCTTCAATCCGCAGCGTTTCAACTGTATCCCATCCGATAGGGACGACACCATCTCTATCTGGTATTAAAATTTCCCATAGCCACTCCAATGCGTTTGCGGAAGTATATAGATGAAACCCACATTCACTAACTGAATTGGTTCGGACACAACCTATCCATTGATTCTCAAGTTCACACGAACGTGAGTGGTATTCTGGTAATGTAGTGAGTTCTTCAATACTCAAAGCAGACTGTACAAGTTCAGGTGAATTCGGTCCGTAAACACCAATTGTTCCGACATTCTCAGTTACTACCGAAAGTTCTACGTCATCAGCAATAATATACTTGTCCAATTCCGCAAATACTTGCCCTACGTTTTCAGGTGCAGTACTGACATAGATTTTGTCATTAAATACATAGACCTTCAAATCCCCTATGATTTTGCCGCGGTTTGTTAGCAGTGTCGAATAATTGCCCTCCCCAACCGCAAGGTTTTCGACATCGTTTGAGATGAGTCTATGCAAGTATTTCGCGCGGTCTTCCCCTGTCAAACACATGGTGCCAAGATATGATACATCTGCAATACCGACATCATTCCTCACAGCAGCATGTTCTGAAATGGGATCGGTAAACTTTGTTGGTAGTTTCCAATCTTGGTGTCGGACATCAAAGGTCGCGCCGAGTTTACTATGTATGCTATAAAGTGGTGTGGTTTTTATTCCTTTCATATTTTCCTCTATTTCCTTTACCACAAAATCAAAACATTCGTTCCAAACGCCAAATAAGTCTCGGAGTACGTTGTGAGGCTTCGACGCTGAGAGGAATGGCAATTTCAAATGATGTACTTACAGGTTGTGCGTCTCCAGGTGGAGTAATAAAAAATGCTGACCCAAAACCAATTGCGGTTTTAAAGTCGTTTAGTGAGAAATCGGCAAATATTTTTTCCTCATACCACCATATTCTTCCTGTATCCAGAAACACGGTTAATGCCCAACCCACATAAGTATCAGTAGATGGATCAATACGGATCTCATTGAAAAGTCTGTATTCTATGTTAAGTAAAAGCCGTCTATCTCCAGCAAATTCATTAGTATTGTAACCGCGTATGTTTGAGGATCCACCAAGAAAAAGTAAACGTTGCCTTGGTAAAGGGGAATCAGAATAATCTCCTGAGAGACGGAAGTTCAACTGATGTGGTCCATAGAGCTGATTATACTTTACTAATTCTATGTTGTAAAAGTTATATATAAATTTACCACCAAGAACTCCTCCAGCTTTTTCAAATCCAATGTGCCCTCTCAACCCTCGTTTTGTTCGTTCATTCGGCAGAATTAATAGATGACTTCCGACATTCTGTTGACGTTTGAACGTGGATTTTTTGTCACGCGTATCAAAAGTATAACCTATGGACATCGCTTTTAAATGTCCGGTATCAATTCTGGCATTTCCTCGTTTGATAAGATTCCGATCAAGATAACTCCAGTCCGTAGTTTTCTTCAAGTTCTCATGATCTTCCTGAGTGAATTGAATCCGCACCAATGATGATGTTCCATAGGATTGTGCCATCCATATCTGTTCTCCCTGCCGTTGATAAAAATCATCATGAGCAGTGCCATAGAATGAAGCACCCAGATTGCTTTCAGCTGAACGGAGACGGTAAGCGTTCGTACTCAAATCAGTTAGTTTGAATAGACCAACACCTATTGCCAAAGGATAACGTTCAAAAAAACTCTTTTCAACGCCGAAACTATAGTTTAGAATTTTGCTGGAAAATCCACGACTGAATGACCCGAACAGTTGTTCAGCACCGGTATAGTGTGTGGTAAGTGATCCACCGACTCCGAGTAACAACCCATGCACACGATTGTAGGCGAGTATAGGATACCATCCAGGATTAAAAAAATGTGTTTCTTCAATATCAACAACAAGTACGTTTTTACCACCTTCGCGTTGTACATACCAGTCACGAACGGACTTAAAAACATCGTTATCTTTGCTAAGTTTCTTCTGAAAATTATTGATTTTGGTGCGTCCCATTGCATGATAATAAACACCTTCAGTACCAATATCAAGTGCGGATGACAGTTCAGATTGTTGAATTCGACGATTGCCTGTAAAACGGATTTCATCTAAGGAACCTTCGTTGATGTTATACTGTAGCACGTCATTTTCAAACTGATGCGAAACCTTGACAAAAGGGAAACCACGATTTACATAAAAATCGTTTATCATCTGTTGTTTCAACTTTGCGTTTGACTCAGCTATATAGCCATCTGATAGGTCAACCCATCTTTTTATGAAAAGGGAAGGAAAATTCTTATTTCCGTTGATGGTTACCTCATTTGCAAACTTTACTGGAGCTTCGGTTAGAACGATTTGGAGCGTGACTTCCGTATCATCAGATAGTTCGCTGGCTTGTGAATTTTCCGCTTCAATAGCTGCCACTACAGTCTTCAATTGCACCTCCTCAAACAGGTCGGAGTGGTCTAATTCTGCAATCAGTTTTGTTATCTGTTCGTTTGAGATGGTATCTCCTACATTTATCGGAACTTGTTCTAACACTACCTCGGTTGGTATTGTTGTGTTTCCCTCAACTTCAATTGCTGTAATTTTATACTTTTCAGATAGCCTATAAGTCTCTAATGAAGCATCTTTTGCCTTGACTAATTTGATTGATCCCATCGCCTCTTTCCAATGTGGCCACCACTGAAACTCCTCATCATATAGTGGTAACCAATAACTAAATTCTTGAAAAAGGACAGTGTTCAAATTATCAACATATTCTTCCTTATATTGTGCTTTGCGGTGCAAATTTAGAAGCCAAGTATCTGTCTCCTGTATTTTTTCATCCTTTCGAGGAACAGCAATTTCAAAACTCCAGTAATTGGTGTTTATTTTCGTTGCGACTTTTGCACCAGAATTCCAAGTATTATCCGCCTTAAACGATTTCGCAGAATCATCAAATTCTTCTCGTTGAACACCATTGGGAGCATACCTATAATGCGGATATCCTACCGTATGAACATGTTGGTCAAAGAATCCACCAATAGGATTGACAATTAGGTGAAAGTAATCCTCCGTTTCTGGATTCATATCAATGAGGATTTCAATGCACTCATCTATCCAAATAGGTGAATCAAGTTGTGTTTGTGAAACACGTGGAATGTGTGAATCCTGTATATACACCCTTGCACCGATATAAAGGTTTTCATCGTCCCACATCAAACTAACATCAGTTGGGTTCTCAGCTGTTTCTGTGCCTATAGGGTTTTGAAATGCTGACAAAGCAATTGATTCTAACCATGCCTTTTCGCTTAAATTACCGTCAATTTTAGGAGAGAACATAGTAAATGGAATAGGTCGTACAAAGTCAGATACGGTTTCTTCCTGTGAATTTTCTGTATTATTTTCTTGTGGAGTGGTATTGATTCGCGGATTTTTTAGGATTTGAATAGTCTCTGTAGCAGTTAATCGCAGAAGCGGTCCACCGCCATTAATAGTGCCGGCATTATCTTCAATTTCTGCAGGTATACTAATAATATATTGTTGCTTTTCATTCGCTAACTCAACATCTGCTGGGTAGTTTGTGGGTAACAATAAATCAATTTTTCCTCCAAGTGCAGTTAAATCCAGTGGCGCAGCAAGGTCATCAAGTACTGTGAGATTGATTGATCCGTTATCAGTCTTTATCTCGTTTTGTCCTGGAGTCAACAGAATCTTACCATTAATGCGCCCCTTTTTCACATGCACTTGGTAAGTTCCTAAAGTCTCATCAAGTTCAATGTTTCCTGATTCTGTGGTAACTTTTATATTTCCACGGATATGATGCAGGAATACATCTCCATTTTTTACATTAAGTTGAACAGAGACATCGGGCGGTGTTTTAATTTCATAATTAAATTTAAGCTTTTCTTTAATTTCACGGGTGTCTTGGTATTCTACTTTACCCTTTGACAAATCTACTGGCAGCTGCGAACTTAACTGAAGTGTTCCATCTGTAATTTCACCGGATAATGATATGTTTTCAAGATATGATTTTGATAAGATTGGGTGTTGAACCAGAACGTGTTTCTCAAGATTAACGCTAATTGTGTCTTTTTCCGCTTCCTTACTATCTAATGCGATTATTCTTATGTCTCCCGGTAAATCTGATTCCAGCTTAATTTTGTAAACATCAACAAAACTGAAGGTCTGCGTAGCAACTTTGGTGTCTGTGTTTTCATCATTTACTGCTTCTATAGACTGCACAGAGAAACACATTCCAAGCAGCATAAACCATAATAGCAAAAGATTATTTTCTATTTTAATCATAGATTTCTTGAATAAGTTGATTTGGATAGGGACATTAGAATGTAAATGTGAAAAAGGGGTTGATATGGAATTTAACAATATCACATAAAATTGTAGAGTATAATACAGAGACTCTAATTGAGCGCGCTTCTATTAAAAATGACTTGACACTATTAACATATTACTTTATACTTAATACAAAAGTCAAGTTGTTTGTTGGATTAGGATGTATATACTACTTAAATGTCGTCTCATTTTAAGTGGAATACTAATCAGAAAAGTTCAGTTTCAGAATTATACCTACTGCAATGTCCAATTATTTCTTGAATTAACCATTCATTGATAACAGATGAACTACAGTATGTGGAAGTTTAAATTTGGTTACATTGATAAAACCGGAAGTTTTGTCATTCCCCCCCGCTTTGATAAATTCTGTGACAACTTTAGTGAAGGATTAGCGGATGTAATGGTTGATGACAAATTTGGCTTTATTGATAGAAATGGAGATTTTGTTATCCCCCCTCAATATGAGTGGGTACTTCCGTTTGCGCACGGCATAGCCGCGGTTTCCATAGAGGGGAAGTGCGGCTACATAGATAAATCGGGGACAATCGTTATACCGCCAATCTTTGAGAAGGTAGATGAGTTCTCCGATGGGCTTGCGTATGCCAAGACTGCTACACAAGCGGGGTATATTGACCCTACTGGCGCGTGGGCATTAATCCCACCAGCAGATTATGAGGGATATCCCTTTTGCGACGGATTAGCCATAGTATGTATCTGTGAAGAAGATGAACTGAACGAAGATGAATGTGTGGAAGAGTGCAACTGCGCATGTGAAGGATATATTGATAAAACCGGTGCGATAGCCATCCCGCCACAATTTAAAGAGGTAGACGATTTCTCTGAAGGTCTTGCACATGTTGAAACAGAGGACGGTGAGCATGTCTTTATTGATACGAAGGGAGACGTAGCACTAAAATTTGATTTCGATTGTGATGTACTGTGGGATCACTCCTTTTCTGAAGGATTGGTTGCAGTAAGAATAGACGGTAAGTTTGGGTATGCCGATAAAACTGGGAGGATTGTCATTGCTCCACAGTTTGATGAAGTTTATCAATTTACGGAAGGACTCGCTGGGGTTCGTACTGGTTCATGGTGGGGTTTCATTGACAAAACAGGAGAATGGGTGATTGAGCCGAAACCTTGGCACCCCTACAATTTTTTTGAGGGGTTGGCAGCTGTTGGAGTACGAGACTACAATATGAAAAAAATTTATCCACAATCAAAAGCGTAATTTATTGGGTAATCGTAAGGTAAACATGTCAAAATGGGGTTTCATTGATAAAACTGGGGATTTTGTTATTCCACCCTACTTTGATAACTGCTGTTATAGATATAGTGAAGGATTAGCAGCGGTACAAGTTGATGGCAAATATGGCTTCATTGATAAAAACGGGGATTTTGCTATTCCGCCTCAATTTGAATGGACACAAACGTTTGCGTGCGGTAGAGCTGCCGTTTCCATAGTGGGAAAGTGCGGTTACATTGATAAATCGGGGACAATCGTTATACCGCCAACCTTGAAGGAGGTAGATGCGTTTTCAGAGGGGCTTGCGTATGCGAAAACCGCTACACAAGAGGGGTATATTGACCCTACTGGCGCGTGGGCATTAATTACACCCTCACATTATTCTTGTGGGCATCCCTTTCGCGATGGATTAACCCAAGCAGAGTTTTGTGAAGAAGGTGAACTGAACGAAGATGAATGTGTGGAAGAGTGCAACTGGGCATGTGAAGGATATATTGATAAAACCGGTGCGGTAGCCATCCTGCCGCAATTTAAAGAGGCATTCAATTTTTCCGAGGGACTTGCCCATGTTGAAACAGAGGACGGTGAGTATGTCTTTATTGATACGAAGGGAGACGTAGCACTAAAATTTGATTTCGATTATGATACACTGTGGTGTCACTCCTTTTTAGAAGGATTGGTTGCAGTCAGAATAGACGGTCAATATGGGTATGCTGATAAAACGGGGAGGATTGTCATTGCCCCGCAGTTTGATAAAGTCTATCGATTTACGGAAGGATTCGCTGGGGTTCGTACTGGTTCAAGGTGGGGTTTCATTGACAAAACAGGAGAATGGGTGATTGAGCCGAAACCTTGGCACCCCTTTGGCTTTTTTGAGGGGTTGGCAGCTGTTGCGGTACGAGACTACAATATGAAAAAAATTTATCCGCCATGACTTACGCAAAAACGGTAGGCGTGCTTTGTAAGCGCGCTGGAAACCCATAAAAACGCTGATAATTGCATCATTTTCATCATAATTCTTGATTAAATCAAGAAAACTGCGTAAGTCCTGATTAAAACAAGAAAACTGCGTAAGTCCTGTCCACAATCAAAAGTGTAATTTATTGGGTAATCGTGAAAGTAAAAATATGCCGAAATATTGCTACATTGATAAAAACGGCACTCTCGTTATCCCCTTCAGTTTGACCGTTGCGAATGTGTTAACATTACTCACATAATATGTTTGAATTGAGTAACCTACAATAAATATAATCGTTAACGTACAGATAAGTAATAATATTTTATATAAAAGAGTACATCCCAACGTATTTGATGTCTCTGGAGTAAAATAGATATGTCCTATTCCCTGACAGAATATCGTTTCTCATTCGGTCCCTGGAATATACATGAGGGGGCAGACCCTTTTGGTCCTCCAGTGCGGGATGCCTTTAGCTTTGATGAAAAAGTTGACTTTTACCGAAAACTCGGTTTTGTTGGCATACAATTTCATGATGATGATGTCGTGCCCGATATTGATGACAAGACCCACGCACAACTCATGTCCCGAGCCAAAGATGTAAAAAAACTAATTGATAGTCACGGTCTAACTGCAGAAGTCATAGCACCACGTCTGTGGGAATCCCCAAAGACGATTGATGGTGCATTCACTTCAAATTCTAAAGATGAAAGACATTACGCCATTGAACGTTCTAAACGGTGTGTAGACATTGCGAATGTACTTGAATGTAAAAATTTTGTGTTGTGGCTTGCCCGAGAAGGCACTTATATACGTGAAACCAAGCACGCCGCAAATGCAGTCGGTCATATATTAGATGCAATTAATGTCCTACTTGACTATGATCCGGAGATTCGCATTTTGATTGAACCGAAGCCGAATGAACCGATGGATATTGCTTATATCCCGACGATCGGTCATGCAATTGGTTTAGCTTATGCCAGCACAGACCCTGACCGTGTTGGTGGTTTGATTGAAAGCGCGCATGCTATCCTTGCAGGATTGGAACCTTCGGATGAAATGGGGTTTGCACTATACCATAAAAAACTTTGGAGTGTGCATCTTAATGACCAGAACGGACTTAAATTTGATCAAGACAAAGCATTCGGTTCAGCGAATTTACGACGTGCTTTTAATCAAGTGCGAGTCCTTGAAGAAAACGGTTACGGTAAAAATGGAGAATTCGTTGGATTAGATGTTAAAGTGATGCGGACACAACCGCGCGAAATTTCTACAAAACATTTACTGAGCAGCCGCAAAACATTTCTTAACCTACTTGAAAAAGTACGGACATTAGACAAGAAAGTAGAACAGGAGTTTATCACAGCGAGAGATTACGAAGGTTTAGATTATTACATACTTGAACACCTACTCGGTGTATAACTATTCCTAAATTATGCACTGAAACCGATCCTTCCTTTAATCAACTCAACCTATTAACATGACACAAAGAACTATTTTAACATGACACAAAGAACTATTTAGGAAAGAACACACACATGAAATTGGACATGAAATCTTTATTTTATGACGAACCGTTATCTGAGGAGGTGACACCTTGTTACCGTTCAGTCGTCTTGGTCGGACCTCCGGGGGTCGGTAAGGGAACACAAGGAAAACTCCTCTCCAAAATCCCGGGGATTTTTCACATTTCCAGTGGTGATATGTTCCGGGAACTTGACGAAGAGTCCGAATTAGGTCAACTCTTCAATGAATATGCGACACGCGGTGCGTTAGTACCCGACGATATAACAGTCAAAACATGGCAGAAATATGTCAGAAAGAAAGTTGAACAAAAGATTTATAACCCAGCTACCGATTTACTCATACTTGACGGTATCCCCCGAAACATAGCACAGGTTGATCTATTATCACCTTACATCAATGTTCTCATAGTTCTTTATATGGTTTGTGACGATCGCGAAGTTATGTTTAAACGAATTCAAGGCAGAGCCATCCAAGAAAAACGACAAGACGATAAGGATGAATATGTTGTCCGTTATAGATGGGATTATTATAAGCGTTTTACCGAACCCATTATTGACTACTACCCACAAGACACAATTAGGATTATTGACGCTGATGCTGTTCCTGCTGATGTGTTGCATCAAATATTAGGTGTTCTCGTTCCAATTCAGAAAAAGTGCTTTTCTCCACCTCTTGTTTAGAATGCCTTTATAGGAATCTTGTGCGTAAGCCATAATGTTAATCACTGCGACGATATATGCGGATCACTGGATGCGTCAAGGATTGCATGGGAAATGGTGCATTTGAATCAGAAAAACTGAAAACAAAAAACTGTGGCACGCGACGAAAAGTTTTGTGTAATACATACCGCCTATCCTCACCTAACACACTATTGTAAAACAGGAAAGTGCCTTCTATATCAACATCTTCAAGCGGATACCAGTCAATCTCCTCATAATCTTGTGGATTGTTATGATATTTTTCAAAGACTTGCCAATTCGGTTGGATAATTAATACCCATTCAGCCTCTACATTTCCAACTTCCATATCTCTATCTAACTCAGGTAACAACCACGTAAATAAGACTTCTGGGGCGCGAGTTATCGTATTCTCGTGAGGTATGTTCTCCGATACCCACTCAGAAACAACTTGTCCAGTCGGTTGAGTCAACATTACAGAAGCAAAGGCAACAGTATAAACAAGTGAATAAAACCATACCAGACTCCCATAAATTATACCGAGCCACCTATATATGGAAACTAAAAATACAGCAGCAAAAACCGAAAAAACAGGATAAAGAATCAGCAAGTGGCGCGTGAAGGATACCTTGAAAGTCCCAATAAAAAGAAGATACGGAATCACAAAAGCAAGCAACATCAATCCATTCCATGCGTCTTTATTAGAAAACAAATTTACTAATGAAGATTGCTTAAGTGCCACTACTGATGTGGAAAGAACATAGAAAATACTCACGCCTACCAACAAAGCAAGCGGTACTCCAAGTCCCCATCTCAAAAGCGTCCAGATGTATAGAAACCTATTTACCCATCCTGTGTCTCCAGTGGAAAACAAACCGAAGTGTCCCAAATGATAGTGCTTGGCTTCGTACCAGAAGTCATTAAAAAAGTGATTCCATTGTGATGAAAACAGATCTAATAACCAATATGGGCAAATGAGCGTAAAAGTAATCGCTGCTAATCCGACAACGGTAGCAAATTTCCGATAAAAGTTCTCAGATCTAATGAATACCAACAGAGATAAACCAACAAATACGGTTGTGAACTTTACTGCAACACCGATCCCCGCAATGATACCTAACCATACACATGTTCGTATAGTGAGTTGTCTATCTCGCGCAACGCACCAAAGAAATAGGGCCACACAAAAAGTTGCAGGAATATCAACAAGTGCAAAACGTGATTCGTTGGTAGCATGCAACATGGAAACTGCTAAAAAACCAGCAGCAATCTGACCCACGCGTTTGTTGAAACACTGACCACCAAGGCAATATGTAAACCAAATCGTACTTGTTGACAAAAGGACATTGATGAACCGGGCAATCCAAATCACTCGCGCCGCAGTCATATCAATACCACAGATTGACAGTGCCTTTCCGACCAAAGCAATCAGATAGAACCATGCTGTTCCAGGCCAGTTGTAGATTTCTGGTGGTGCAGTGAAATTGATGAGATTTAGTACGTCTTCTGCAATTAGTGTTTCACGCGGATCGGGAGAGTTTGGTAGACCAACCCCTATACCAATGAGACGAAGTCCAAATCCAAGGACAAGAATCGCGGGTATTAAGAGAATTGTGGGTTTATGTGAGTTGTTTCTCAAGGAGATGAGGTATTTCATGCTGACCTTAACGCGATACTCTTGTCCACAATTCTGTAGGAAGTTTTTCGTGCACTTGTGCAATCTGTGTATTCATAGGTGGTAATTCTAATTTCTTAAATATTGCTTCCCATCGTTGAGGTTGCGTTTTGTCTACTTAGCAAGGAAGAAACCCAAGATTTAAGTATAATTTTATAGCGGGTAATCGGTAATCATCTGTATTAAGTATATCACAAGTTAACCTATGTTCATGAAAATAATTGAGAACAGCAAGTGAAATCCATTTGCTGAGTTTCTGTCCAGTGTGTTCACTCAGTACACCGACCATGTGGACATAGCCAATATATGTTTCATCACTCTTCGGGCAGGAGTCCTGCTGTTTTAACACGGGGATGAATGCACGTTCCTATCAAAGACATTCAATTATCGATGTTTGCTCCTAAGAGTGTAGCAGGGTTATTCAGTTTTCCTAATGTTTGGATTTTTCCAAAAATAACCCCGCGGTAGGAGCGACCTCCCGGTCGCGATTTTCTCAGGAAACGAGTAAAACTCCTAAAACTGAATAACCCTGCGCACTCAATCAGGGTTATTTAGTTTTCCTAATGTTTGGATTTTTCCAAAAATAACCCCGCGGTAGGAGCGACCTCCCGGTCGCGATTTTCTCAGGGAACGAGTAAAACTCCTAAAACTGAATAACCCTGCGCACTCAATCAGGGTTATTTAGTTTTCCTAATGTTTGGATTTTTCCAAAAATAACCCCGCGGTAGGAGCGACCTCCCGGTCGCGATTTTCTCAGGGAACGACTAAAACTCCTAAAACTGAATAACCCTGCGCACTCAATCAGGGTTATTCAGTTTTCCTAATGTTTGGATTTTTCCAAAAATAACCCCGCGGTAGGAGCGACCTCCCGGTCGCGATTTTCTCAGGGAACGACTAAAACTCCTAAAACTGAATAACCCTGCGCACTCAATCAGGGTTATTTAGTTTTCCTAATGTTTGGATTTTTCCAAAAATAACCCCGCGGTAGGAGCGACCTCCCGGTCGCGATTTTCTCAGAAAACGACTAAAATGCCTAAAACTGAATATAACTGCCACTCAATATACTTTCTTGACACCCATGCTCAACTATGCTAACCTAAGAAAGTAAAAACATCCGATAAGGAAATTGATATGAGACGTTTCGGTACAACGGGTCCAGTACATCCTGAAAAGCATTATGTTGTCAGACGTTCTGAGGAGCTTGATGACTTCATTGCACGCGTCAAAGATGGACGATATATCGTTATATTTGCCCCACGACAGACAGGTAAGACTACCTTTTTTCGCAATGCACTTGATGAAATTGCAGACAGCGATCCAGTTTACTTCCCAATTTCATTGAATTTTGAGGAATATGTTGGTGAATCTTTATCGGATTTCTACAACAATCTTACTCATGATTTAATTGATGAAATTGAATCAGTTTTGAAAAAAAGAGAATTGCTAACAACAAATACACTTCAAGGTCTAATAGAAAATTCTCAATTAACTAGCCACCAAACAATGCGTAGATTCTTTGGGGATTTAGAAGAAAATTTAAGAGTAGATTACGGTGTTTACCGTGTAATTCTAATAATAGACGAATTTGATGGTATCCCACAAGAGGTATTAGCAGGTTTTCTTCATTCACTCCGTCGAATCTATGTTTCAAATTCCACATCAAAATGTCCTCACAGTGTCGGAATAGTCGGTGTAAAAAGTATTGCACAACTCAACTATGACCGATCAATCTCTCCATTCAATATCCAAGATGAGTTTAACCTCCCAAATTTTACACTTGTACAGGTGAATGAACTCCTGCAACAGTACACGGAAGAAGTTGGTCAACACTTTGAATCAGAAGTGATTGAATCTATCCATAAACAGACTGCAGGACAGCCTTTCCTTGTCAACCGACTGGCACAAATATTGACTGATGAAATGGACATACCTAAGACCGAAACAATTACTTTGACGCATTTCACAACAGCACATAATAAACTAATTCATGAACGTAATACCAATATTGACCATCTAACAACAAATTTCCGTAGAAATCGACGCTTTGAAAAAATTCTGATGCGAATAACAGCCTTTGATGATGGTTTACCTTTCAACTTGCGTGATGACCAAATCAGTGAACTCGCAACCTTTGGGGTAATAAAGCAAGGCGTGGACGGTATGTGTGAAATTGCTAATCCCATATACTTTTATTGTATTGTTCAAACATTTAAACCGACAATAAATGGTTTGGAGGAAGCATATCACCCAGAAGACACCAGAGACGGTTTTCTTGATTACCTATCAAATACTGGACATATTGATATGAACGCATTGCTTGATAATTTCAGAGATTTCATCGCTCGATCGGGATTTAATATATTACAGGTCCCTGACACACCCCAGGAATCTGTTGGACGCCATTTACTTCTTGCCTACCTTGAGCAGTTTGTTCTGTTAGTGGGTGGATTTATGCATATTGAAGTGCAAACAGGACACGGTAGATTGGACTTACTCATCACACACAAGCATCGAAAATACATCGTTGAGACAAAAGTTTGGAGAGGAGAAATCAGTTATCAGAAAGGATTGAACCAACTTGCTTCATATCTAAGGTTAGAAAATGCAACCGAGGGGTACTATGTAGTCTTTGATCACCGCACAAATCCAGAACCACGCTCTGAAAACCATGAAATTGATGGCTATAATATACGAAGTTATGTAATACCTGTAATGCAGAAACGACCCTCAGTTGGGAGTCTTGACGTAAAAAAGTGAGGATTGAAAATGCAATTCTGTACAGTGTGTAAGCAATTTGCTGACTATGAATATGATATTGCCCTGTCCAATGGAAACCACTTACATTCTTCTTGTCTAATCAAGCTCCAAATGCGTGAAGATGAAATTGAGGTTAAACTACGAAGACGAAGCTCACAATTGATTCTGTCTCTCTTTGCAAAGTCTGAAGCTGTAGAAAGAGATGTTATATCTGAGGAAGAGGTGAGAAATTTATCAACTGAACTGACAAAAATAAAGAACACTTTAACTTCCATTTTTGACTTCTTTCCGATTTGTCCGCCGGATTGGGATGAACGTAAACGCTACCTTATCCAACTGAACGGTTCGATCTGTTTCAGTTGTGAAGAAGAAGGTGATGTTTTTCTGATACATGAGATTCCTTTATGTGAATACGGAACGAATGAGTTGGATAACCTTGAATTGATTTGTAAACCTTGTCATGAGAGTATGTATGGTAAGAGTGATGTTTTTGGGAACTTTACCCTGAATTCGTCCCAATCAGAGTTTTCAGAGCAAGTGGCAGAAATCCAATCTGCTATGCACAACAATCAGAGAATTCGATTTGACTATAAAAAACCGAAAGCTAAGACGTGGATGACGCGCGTGGTTGTCCCAGAACGTTTACTAAATATTCCTAACAGTCGCGAGTCTGGTGAGACATTGTGCGTTGAGGGATACTGCGAATTGCGTCAAGCTAACCGGGTTTTTGCACTTGAACGGATGCAAGATTTAGAAGTAATAGAGGGTTAATCGGAATCGCTGATTTCGCGGATAAGACAGCAGCATTAGATGGCATGGTATGAGATAAGCTTTAACTAAGCAATACCACCTCAAGCAGGGACCAATCCATGTAACCTGTGATTCAGTCTAAACCGATGATATTAACCTGTATATTTCCGTGCGATGCTGTGCATTTCACATCTTATACGGTTTGCAAGTTGCTTATAGAAAGCAACCAGGGTTCATCTACCAAAGCACGCAAAAATATCCCGCGTGCGCCATTCAAGTCTCTGTCCATCTTGAGTCCCATGCTATCTTTTATTATCTTTCGTCCACCGAGTGATTTTCTAATCTCACCATTCCACGACACTGTTTTTGATGTGTATGCTTCACAGACATCAATGACGAGACATCCAGTCTCTTTCGCTTTGTGCTTTAGAAAATGTTTGAATCTGTAGTGCGACAGTGTCAACATTTGTCGGGCAGACTTCTTGTGTAGTTTGCGGTTTCCACGCATTACCATATCTGAAGTCTCAAAAGTAGGGAGTAGGATAATATCAAAGGTATCCACAAGGAAACGTGCTATTTTATGATGCAACTCGTCAACAAGATATCTGATACGTTTTCTGATGCGATTTGCAGCACGTCTCATATTCTTGCGTGATTGTTGTGTCGCTTTTATTGCACGGGATAAAAGATTATCAAGGTATGAACAAAGTCTTTGAATCCGATTGATAGCATGGTGTCCAAGCCATCCGAAACCACGCTCATGGAAATATGTGAGGAATGTTCTCACGCCAGGGTCTAAAGCAACAACACTTCCGTTTGGTTTTCGCTTCGGAGTTGTCACAGTATAGGAAACACAGAGATAGTATTTATCATTCTCTTTCACGAGGCGTGAGTCACAGATATTATCAGGTAACATCTCTGACATTTTGAGATCACCAAGCACTGTGTGATAAACACCGCGAGGTTTTATAGCAGACTTTGGTATGAAAATACTATCTGATGGATGACGTTTGGATTTGAAAAAAACAGACTGATATTGACCTGTTTTCTTGCATTTTCGCTTTGCTTCTCGGACAGCAATACAAGCGTCACGGATAGCAACAGATTTCACTTGATACGGTGTTTCTTTGCTCCAATCAGGAAGATCGTGAAGAATACCTGTTTTTATCGCTTTCCAATTCGCTTTTGTGTCTGTTTCGTTCAACAAAGCAATTGTTTTATTATAAGTAAAACGTGCTGTGCCAAACCACTGACGCAGTGTTTCACGTTGTTCTGTTGTCGGATAGACTCTTATCTTCTTTGATTTTGTCACGGTAACTTCGGAGTCCGTGCATTCTGTAACTGAAGACGTGCAGGATTGCGAGAAGATCCGACGTGAGTTCTTCTTGCGGACTGTGTTCTGTTTGATCGAGAACCACGAGTTCGCCACCGTTTTGTTCAATGAGGTATTGTATAAGGTCGATACCGAAGCGGGCGAGTCTATCCCGATGGGCAATAACAACTTTGAGCTTATCACCTTGCATAAGCCGTTCCAATAAGGTTCTAAGCCCTTTTCTTTTGAAGTTGATTCCGCTTCCGATGTCTCGGATAACTTCTGCTTCAGGGTAGATACTTCGCATATATTCAACTTGTCGTTCAAGGTCTTCTCTTTGCTTTGTGCTGGATACTCTGCAGTAGCAAACAGTTGCAATTGATTTGGATTTGCTTTTGATGTATCCGTCAACATCATAGCGTCTGTGTCCGCCTCCTGTGCGGATAATATCAATCTTTCCTTCATTTGCCAACCTCCGTAAATGGTCAGGTGTATAATCCAGCAGCTCACTTGCTTTGCGCGCTGATACATAAGTCATGTATATAGTATCACATAAATATCAAGGAATGTCAAGAAATATGTAGATATTTAGATACTGTCACTCTACCCTCAATTCAGATAACACCTTGCAAAAACTTTTCATACCAGTTCAAACAATACCCTTGACCCACACATCAGCACCCGCTAAAATACACCTATGCAGAAACTCAACCACCGACCCACAAACAGATCCGCGACGACTACGCCACGTTACAACAATACGTATATAGCTATAAGTTAGAGACTTAATAAACAATAATCAAGGAATTTCAACAGAGTTATTTTTCGTGAAATTTGAGTATTAGTTTACATTTCAACAATTTACCATATTGGCTGTCATGTAACCTACACTCCGCAGTTATGGATCTGGAAAATAGACATTTTTTACTTCTATGCCTAAAATGTTGATGATTTGTGTGTGTATTTCATTTAAATTTAATATAGACCTTTGTATATGTTCGTTTTGTTCTATCAATAATACATCAACGCCTTCAAACATTTGAAAAATACGCCTGAGTGTTGGTTTTTGCGTGGGTTTACCAACTTGGTTAGGTATTGTTTGTTCTTGTTTTTTTAGCTCTTGCCGAACCCATCGTTCGGCAAGAGCGTATACAAGTAAAGAAAGTCCCATCACCATCAGTAATGCCATAATCCGCTGGGGTTTTTCAAGATATAGACTATCGGCAAAGAATAAGGGGTCTTTCAAAAACCGAAAACCGCGTTCTACAGACACGTTCTGTGCTTTATATGCTTCAAGGATAGTCGCATCGTCAAGTAAAGTTGTATCCAGTTCATTGGTAGCTAAGACAAATCGGCCTTTGCTGCGTTTGAGTTTTTCAATCGTTTCTATATCATCAATAACTTCACCTTCAACCCGATAACGAAAATGTGTCGGTTTATCTGTCTTTTTGGGGCGTCCCGATGTAGTGTAATGTGGAACAGAAATAATGGAGAAACGAAGTTTATGATATTTCCATGACTTGGCAAGGACTGTTGCCGCAGCTGCCGCAGCTGTATCGGTCTCATACGTTTTATTTTGTAAACGATTGAGTGATGTTTGTGCAGTTGTCTGTGCTTTGTCAATCTTTTTTACTAAAGTTGCCACTTCACGATGATACGCAGTTTGTGAATAAACAACTAACCACCTTTGTGGAACATCCGCATAGGTGCTATCTACTGATAGATAACTATATCCATCAAGAGATGCTGGCTGCATATCTTCAGTCGAAATAGTTTGGTAGAGTTCTTTGACAGCTTTGAGTGTTTCCGGCACACGCGTAATAAAACGCACATCACGCAGCTTCGCAATGTTTTGTGCTGTATAAAGCGCACTATCCGCTACAAAATAAGGTGCATCACTGCCACGCAGTTGAGACAAATATTCTCGGATCGTGTTGGGAAAACTTGTTTTATCAGACTGATTTCCATCAAGTGCTTTGAACCATACAGGGAACTGAGACCGATAAGAACAGAGAAGTTGAACTACCACTTGTTTGAGATCCGGACGCTGATCGCGACTATACCCGTGGGTAATGTGAATAGCGTGTTCATCAACTGTTTCGGTATCATAGTTCCCCTGAAAACTAAACGTGGTGCTATCCAGATGAACAAAACGATGGTCAATCTCATAAGTTGATAATGCTTTAGAAGCAACTGTTGCAAAAAGTTCGGTAACACCATTTTCATAAAGTGTATCTAAAGCACGCCCAAGACAATCGTCCGTGAAATCGGCAGCACAGAGATGAGGGCGTATCAATAGATCCACCGGTTTATTTGAAAAAAACTCAGGTGTCAAGTAGAGTGGGCGTGAGACAAAGCCTAAAGCATTCAAGATCATAGCAACAACAGATTCACCCACTGAAACTTTCCGTTTCGTTGGGGAAATAAAAGTATCAATAGTGTTTATCAAGTCAATACGATCACATACACCAGCTACTATTCCGAGGTGATCTAAACGTTGTGTTGTAAAAGTAGATTGAGTGATGATGTTATACTCCTTATATAAAGATATAAAGAGTATAACATAAATACTTAAAATCCGATTAAACAACTGCGGAGTGTAGGATGTAAATATCTTGTTCTTTTCTTTGGTAGGAGGGACCCCGGGAATGCCGTAAGGTATTCACACCGTTGATTTACTTGTCAGGACTGTTTTAATACATGGTCTCCATACGGTCGCGACTAGCAGGTAGCTCCTACCTGTGAAGTGGTAAATTAATTCCATTAATTACCATAAATGAAGAGTACTTGTTAAGACAATCTGTTTGTTCTTATTGAGTCATAAGATATTTTATTATCTGTGCAGCAACTTCAGCTTTTGGATCATTTTCGCGTTCTGTTTGAAAGACAATCGCTAATCTGCCACGATCCCCATCTCGTACAATAACAGGATCTGCTAAGGTCCCATGAGGATTCCCAGTATCGCTTGCAAGTATTTTTTCAGCATACCAATCATCTCCAAGTTCATCTAAAGGAAATGGTCTATCAGATCTAAAATGAACCATACTTGGAGCTAATCTACTACCTTCCGCTGTTACAAACATATCTATGTTGTGTTCATATACATTAATCTCAATTTCAGGGAGGTCCATTAAGTTTTGCATAGCACCGCGCTCGTTGGCTGTGCTTTCCGTACTGTTATACCCAAAATAGTCCGCTTGATTCAAAATCGTGTCACCGTCTTTAGATTCAATCCAGTTTTCAACAACTGAACCATCGGGTTGGGCGTTTCCCGAGGGATAGATCGTAGAGGGTAGGGCACCGTAAAGTATACAGACATTCACCAACCCATTGTCAGTTGATTGAACCATCCAATCTCTGACAACTTCCTTGCTTTCCGTTATCTCCACTTGAATATTCTCTGATTCTAAGAGAAATTTTGTCATTTCTGCTTCATTTTCTGCAGAATCTTGACTTATCCAAAACGTTTTACCTATAAAAATCAATACATCTATAGGACGGTCATTTGGCTCATCAGATATAATATCTGATGGTTTCTGCTCAACCACCTTTTCTGACAGTATTACATCCGGTGCAGGGAGATTCTGCTGTTGTTGTGTTTTATTACAACTGGTAAAGGAGATCATACAACAAATTAAAGTAAATAGAACAAAATTCTGATATTTTTTCATTTATTTTTTCCTTATTTTTATGTGTTTGGAATTATACTATGCACTGATATATGGATGCAAATTTGATGTTGTAAAAAACATTTCACTTCATATATTCCTATGATGTGAGGATTGCGTTTTTTCTTGCCTTAGCATAATGCCAGTGGTATAATAATGAACATTCGTATAGTATGGATACACAAAATCCGCATCCTAAATCTCAAAATTCTTGATTTTCATTATTTAACTGAATCGGTTTAAGACTATTACTGTGCTATGAACACTTTTGATACACATACGCCTATCCTGTCAAACGAGAAAGTTGCAGAGGATCATTTCCTATTAAGTTGTGAGTGTTCTAAGATTGCTTTGTATGCACTACCAGGGCAGTTTGTCCATGTTCTGATTTCGCAAGGTTCTGATCTCTTACTTAGAAGACCATTTACTATCTATTCAGTAGATGGTGAGGTAATAACTATGCTCTATCAGATAATCGGAGATGGAACACAAAGATTATCTGAAATGCCCATTGGTGCACCTATACGTGTACTTGGTCCGCTTGGAAATACGTTTGACTTGCGTAAGAATCCTGAACCTGCTATTTTAGTTGGTGGCGGTGCGGGTATTGCTTCCTTGATGTTGCTTGCTACGAACTTACGAAAACAGAATATTCAAACAATTGCTTTGATTGGAGCCCAACATAGTAGGCGCCTGTTAAGTATAAACGATCTGAAAGAAATTGGAGTTACGGTACATATTGCTACCGATGATGGAAGTGTTGGACACCACGGGTTTGTTACCACTCTACTAACTGATATTCTAAAAAATTATGACTTGAACAATCCAATAATCTATGCTTGCGGTCCCCTTGGCATGCTGGCTGCAACCTCAAAAATAACAACAGAATTCAATGTTCATACTCAGGTAGCTATGGAGAATCGAATGGGTTGTGCAATGGGGGTATGTCTTGGATGTGTTTGTCCAGTCCGAATTGATGACAATCTCATTGAGTATCAAAGAGTATGCACCGAGGGTCCCGTTTTTAACGCAACTGACATCGCTTGGGAAATATAGCAAACAAAAGAAGAAGATAAAAAAATGAAACCAACATTCTATCAAAATCTAACTAAGACAAGTCTTGATGGCGAACTACTATCAGAGGATTCCTGTGAACTGATATTATCTTCATCAGAAGTGGGATTGTTACCACTCTTAGACGCAGCGTATCAAGTCCGTAAAACTTATTTTCAAAGGACAGTCCAACTGCATATACTCAATAACGCACAAAACGGCAAGTGTCCTGAAGATTGCCACTACTGCGTTCAAGCGAAGACCGCATCAACAGAACTTGACTCTTATGCATTGAAACCTGAATCCGAAATACTCGCAGAAGCAGCACATGCATATCAGTCTGGTGCATATCGTTACTGCATTGTGATGAGTGGGCGCGGACCAAGTCCAAAACGCGTGACCCAGTTGGCAGAGATAGTGCAAAAAGTTAAATCACGCTTTCCAATTGAGGTATGTCTATCTGTTGGTTTGCTTGACGAATCCGCTGCTCACACCTTGAAAAAAGCTGGTCTTGACAGGTTAAATCACAATCTCAACACTTCCGAATCACATTATCCAAATATTTGCACCACACACACCTATCAGGACAGAATGGACACTTTACATGCTGCACAAACTGCTGGACTCGCATGCTGTTCAGGAGTCATCGTTGGAATGGGAGAGAAAAATGAGGACTTGATTAAGGTAGCAAAAGAACTCCGTAGACTAAAGGTCGCATCAATACCTGTGAATTTCTTCCTTCCGATTGATGGAACAGAATTAAACAGTACTTTAAACAATATACAACTTGATCATAAGACACCTTTAACCCCAAACTACTGTTTACGAGTATTATGTTTATATAGACTTCTAAATCCAGGTGCTGAGATTCGTGTTGCTGCAGGTAGGGAACATCATCTTCGTGATATGGAAGTTATGGCTCTTTACCCAGCAAATTCCATGTTTATGAAAGGATATCTCAATGCTTCAGGAAGTGAAGTATTGCGTACATTACAGATGATAGAAGATGCGGGTTTTGTTATTGAAAAGAATACAGAAATTACAGAGTTCATGCGTCAAACACAGAATGCAAAGAAAAATGTCGTGCTCAAAGAATTAGAATTGCTTCGTCCGCACATGGAATCTAATACATAATTGGTTTTGTATTACAAATAAGACTACTTTTCCGATATGCAAATTGTTTATAAAGAAGATCTTCAAAAGAAACTACTTAATCTCTACCATCAACTAAAAAATCAGCACGGTACACTGAGATGGTGGCCAGCGGACACTCCATTTGAAGTCGCACTCGGTGCAATCTTAACACAAGCAACAGCTTGGCGAAATGTCGAGAAAGCGATAGGTAACCTCAAAGCTGCTAACGTCTTTACACCAGAGCAAATTCATGCAGTCACGCAAGACGAATTAGAAGAACTTCTCAGACCGTCCGGGTACTATAAAATGAAGACAAAAAAGGTGCGTGCTTATGTTGAACATATTATGAAACGCCCGATGCACGTGATGTTTAAGCAAGATGTTCCTAAACTCCGTGACGAGTTGCTATCCATTTACGGTGTTGGTCCTGAAACCGCAGACTCAATTATTCTCTATGCTGCTGAAAAACCAAGCTTTGTCGTTGATACCTACACATATAGACTTTTTAGTAGATTGGGATGGATTAAAGGAAACTATCATTATGAAAGACTACGTGCTCTGTTCATGGATAATCTTTCTCACGATGTAGATCTTTTCAACGAATACCATGCATTGATCGTACGACATGGAGCGCGGGTTTGTAAGAAAACACCACAATGTGAGACATGCAACATGCAAGCAATATGCACTTATTTTAATGCAAAAATGTCTCAATAGGGTTAAGTGTTTGTACCTATGCAGGACTTACGCATCCAACGGTAGGCGCGCTTTGTAAGCGCGCTGAAAACACAAATAAAGTTGAAGATTACATCATTTTCATCACAATTCTTGATTAAATCTTGAAAACTGCGTAAGTCCTGCTATGGTTAGAAAAAATGGATACAAAGTTTTCAATAGAACATCCTGGTGAAATAATAGAACACCCATTTCCACCAACGCGTCCCGATGTAAAGATAGTTGAAAGTTCTGATCGGATATATGAAGTTGATTGTCAAGAGTTACAATGGTGGTTTGCTATCCCAAAAATGGGTGAAACCTATATGTGGGCAGAATACGATGGTGCAACACATAAGTTAGATGCTGTCACAGAAATGATCCCTACCATGCAAGCATATATCCAAGACATTGAATGTGTTGAAATCCAATTTAATGAATGGCTTGAAAAAGAGTGGCCCTCCTCACCTGATCTAATGTACGCAGCTATTGATGAAACACATACAAGATGGATTTCTGTTGTAAATACTATTGATGGTCAGCGGATATACAATACAATTGGGGACAGATGGTTTGAAGAACAGTGGGGTGGACCATGCAAACGCAAAATCGTTGATGACGGTCGTTATGAATTGCAAACGGATGGTTCATTCAAAATCTCAGATGGAGATGGTATTGGTGCGGGAACTTATGATGTAACAATAGGGAATAACACATTTCATTGTCTTCGAGTTTTAGAACCTGATTTGGACGCTGAACATGGTGGTGAAATGTGTGAGGTCTATATTGAAGAAAGTGGACGAACAGTTTTCTTCAGACGATATGATGGACGTTTCCTTCGCGGTCATGATCTATTAAAGAAGTTTCCAAATAACCGACGTATTGTGATTGACAATATCGTTTATGTCCATAGCAATTGCACTGGTGGGTTTCACGATACTTTCACTCTTGCTTCTCTCGGATGATCTCCAAGTGTATTATGATGTTTTTTCTATCTTTTTCGTGAACAGCAACTCTAATTGTTGTAAGATTTGCAATGTTTTGAAAAGGTCACAGGGAGCGAAGTAGAGGTTTTGCTTGCATCAACAGGCGGCAGTGGGTCCGGTGGAGGTGATACCCCTGACGATGGAGGTGATACCCCTGACGATGGAGATGATACCCCTGACGATGGAGGTGATACCCCTGACGGTGGATGTGACGATGAGTTTGATTTGTTTTGGTCCACGATAGACTTTTTTGACACCACCGATTTGCCCACTCCTCCATCAGGCGGTGATTTCGGTGTATCTGGTCCCTTCACAGAAGGCATTGCGTCGAAAGAACCTTATCAGGACTTACGCACCCAACGGTAGGCGCGCTTTGTAAGCGCGCTGGAAACCGAAAAAATGCTGAAAATTACACCATTTTCGTCATAATTCTTCATCAAATCATGAAAACTGCGTAAGTCCTGCTTATAAGACCCTTGGGGAGAGAAGTCTATATGATTTCGAGGGAGGAGAATGGAGAACGTTTAAAGTAAATGTGGCACATCCTGTGGAATAGGCACATTGGGATTATAAGCCAGAGGTAATCAGCTCATCAGGTGAAAATGTAGGCACATGGGAAAATATTGATTTTGAAGGTAATAAAATAGAAAAGAAATAATTGTGAATTAAGTTAGTTATTTGAGGAGGTACTAATGTGTTTTGTACTTGAATTCGTACCAGAAGGCGTTGACGACTTCCCTCTGGTGCTTCTATCAGATTCTACACCAGAGAAAGCTGAAAAGTTATCCCAAGCGTTAACCCCTCTGGTTACAGACAATAATTCAGTCGTAGATATACACACTTTACCTTTTGTCTCGCCAGTTGACGGGTGCAGACTATCAGCAATAGTTATTGATGAAGATATTGGTCCCATTCAGATAGGAAACACAAAAAATCATTTTACGTGGGAGTTGACATGTCAAAGTTGGGAATGGATATTAGCGTTATTAGGTCCTTTTACCGAACCAGATAGCCTTGGTTATCAATACCTTGACCCTAATGATCAAACGAGTGATATCTACGTTATATTTTCAGATTATTATAGGAATTGGTGATGCTACATTTGAATTATAGTGAACATTGAAAATAATAGGACAAAGTCCCTGTAGGAGCGATCTCCGAATCGCGAGTTAGCTCAGTGATAATCGGGAATCGGAGTTCCCGCCTACATCTTGAAGAGTGAGAGATGCCTAACCAACTAAGAATAGTGTATTCAAAGATTTTTTGCCAAAACAAATTATAAGTATGGTAAATATTGAAAATAATTATACAACACACTTGTAAGAACGACAACCGAATCGGACGAAACTCAATAATAATAATTGGGAAACGGAGTTCTCTCCTTGAGTCCAAAAAGATCATATTAATTCTATAATCTACCATATTACTGCCCATGGAGGTATAACGATGTTTAACCAGGAAAAAATCAAATTAGCTGTAGGAATTTTGTGTCTGACGCTTTTATTTGTGACAACTTCTGTAATAGTCCTTGCTCAAGATATAACAAGCGACGAGAAAATAATTGAACGTTACAAGCAAATGCTCAATCAAAAACCAAAAGAAGGAAGTACCTTTGATCGTTTATACCAGTTATATCTTGAAGGGGATGGCTTAGAAGCAATGCTGAAAGACTATCAAAAACAGGTTGAAGCAAAACCTAATAACGCCAACCTTCAACTAATTTTAGGACACATTTACAAACGACTTGGTAAAGACAAGGAAACTCTCATTGCATATCAAAAAGCTGTCTCACTTGCACAAAACGATTATTATACTCATTTCGCTTTGGGACAGTTCTACTTGGTACAAAGACAGCATGACGAAGCTATAAGTGAATTGACTCAAGCTACAACATTGTCCGAAAAGTCACAAACCATCTCACCCGAAGAACTTTCTGAAATCTACAAATCCCTTGGAAATGCATATTTTAGTCGTGATATGTTAGATGAAGCGATAAAAACTTGGGAAAAAATTGCCGATCTTGACCCACAGAACATCTTCGCACGAATTGAACTTGCCGATCTTTTCCGCGAACAAGAACTATATCAACAAGCCATTGCACAATACCAAACAATTATAGAGATAAAAAAAGATGATGCATATCGCAAATGTCTAAGTCTGAGAGAAATCGGTAAAATTCATGAAGCAACGGCTAATTATGATAAAGCACGAGATGCTTATGATGACGCATTAACTTTAACAACCCCAGGCAATTGGCTAAGGAAAGATTTGCAGCAACGAATCATTGCCATTTATTCCGCCGATGCAAATTGGAAAGAACTAATTTCTTACTATCAAAATAAACTTGAAACCAATCCAAGCGACCCCGAATTACATGGTCTGCTTGCAGTTGCGTATATAGAAAACCAACAACTTGATGAGGGTATTAATTCCTATAAAAAAGGCTTGGAACTTGCACCGACAGACACCGGATTACGACTAAATCTAATAGACACATATCGTAATTCTGAAAAGTATACTGAAGCAGCAGCTGAATATGAAGTCCTTAGTGAACAATATCCTGATGATTTTGGAATATATCGTGAACTCGGTAAGTTGTATGTTCAACTTGAAAATGTCAATAAAGCTAAAACTGTATATCAGAGTATGATTGATCGTGATCCAACAAACGCAAGTACCTTCCTCACACTTGCAGAAGTATACACAGGTCACGAATGGACAGACGATGCAATAGCAGCCTATAAAAAGGCAATTACGCTTGCACCCAACAATCTGGATTACATTGAATATTTTGGAGAATACTACTTCCGACAAGGAAATCGAGAGAAGGCAATTGAAACTTGGAATCTGATGGTTGCTAATGAAAAAGTTACTGCTGATAACTATGACCGATTAGCACGATTGTTAGAAACTAAAGCTTATTCTGATGAATCTATTGAAGCGAGTAGAAAAGCTGTTGAATTGATTCCAGATGCATATCGTTTCCGAGAAGCATTGGCAAAACGCCTGATGAACAACAAAAAATTTGATGAAGCACTAAAGCAATATACGGAAGCAATCAACCTTGCCCCTAATGCTTTTTTTGCAGAACAAATGGACTCACAACGCATCGAACTCTTTCGTCGTCAGGGAACTCTTGTCAAGAAAATTGAAGAAGTGGAATTTATACTTGAGCAACCTAATCTTTCAGCAACAGATAAATTTACAAACTTAAAACGTCTTGCAAAAATGTCACTGAAATTAGGTAATACTACCTATGGACTTGAAGTCTTGTTAAAGGCAAAAGAACTCCAACCAAATGACATAACTGTCAATAGATGGACTGCAGAGATATACATTAAACAAGGTAGAAGTGACAAGGCAATCACAATTTATGAACACTTAACGGATATTGATAACACGAATGCACGAGAATACTATTCACACATAGCGAATTCTTATCTAAAAGGTTATGATTTTGAAAAAGCAACTGAAGCTGCAAAGCAGGTCATTGCCCACAGTCCACGAAATCCTGAAGGACATCAACTACTTGCACAAATAGCAAAACAGTCAGATGATTATGATTCAGCTGTTGAAAGTTACAAACAAGCAATTCGGTTGCGTCCAGATGGTATTGAAATTCGCATGGAACTCGCTGCTGTCCATAACCTAAACGGAAACACACATCAAGCAATAGCACAATACTGGCGATGTTGGGAATTAAGTGATAATGTAAGCGATAAACTCAATTATATCAAACCACTCACTGAAGCATACTATGATTTAGGAAGACATGAAGAATTGGAAGAAAAACTGAAGCAAATGGTAAGAACAAATACCTCTGTAATTGCTCCAACTTTAGCACTTGCTCAGATATATAAAGCTGAAGGGGATTTATCAAGTGCAAGATCCCAACTGGCACGCGCATTAGATAGACAACGTGATAATCAAGAATTACTATACCAACTTGTGGAAATAAGTATAGACCTTGGTGATTTGCAGGAAGCATTGAATTTCCAGCAAAAACTTGTCCAAGCTGCACCGGACCCTATCCATAAACAAAGACTTGGGCAATTGTTGTTTGACGCAGGTCGCGAACAGGAAGCAATGCAGG
Source organism: Candidatus Poribacteria bacterium (assembly GCA_963663765.2). GTDB lineage: Bacteria > Poribacteria > WGA-4E > WGA-4E > WGA-3G > MSPOR6. Next base: position 134,039 of record CAXXUA010000015.1, read on the forward strand.
CATGGTCACAAGTACTACATACAAAAAACCAGAGTTATGATGCTGAAATGAAACTGGCAGATCTCTTGATACTACACGGCTTGACAGAAGAAGGATTATTTGCTTTAGACAATGCAGCTCAGAAAGTAAAAGGTACTGACATACATATTCAACTCTATAAAATCGGTGCTAAACTTGTTGAAATAAACGAACCAGATAGAGCAATTCCACACTTTAAACGTATCTTAGAAATGGGTCCTCCCACTAAAGATCAGAGTTTAAGCAGTGCATCTAATAAAGTAAAAAATACTGTTTCTACTACATCCAATTCACCTCTGGTCACACAGATATCTGTAGTACCAGCTAACATTAACCCATTTACATTGAGAAACAAACTTACCCTTGCTGTAAATCTTTCTCAAAGAATTCGACCTGACTATGGTTATAGTCAAAGTCAGGCATGGACCCCAAGTAGCTATGACGAAGCACAAGCCGGCGCGCTTGTTCAACTAAACGCTATCATGCAAGAAAAAGAAAAACTGGAAGAATTTGTATCCCAATTTGAGGAAAATGCTGCTAAGAATCCAAAGGATACTCAGACTCTTGAGTTACTTGCACAACTATACCATCTGAATAGAAAGTCTGAAAAAATACAAGAAATTACTGATAGACTAATGGCTGCATCACCGAATAAACCTGTATATCAGAGGATGCAATTGGAAGAGTTACTTACCGAAAAGGACTTTGATCTTGAGAAATATTTTGAGAAACTTGACAATATGTCATGGTTGACACCTGAATATCGACACCTGTATATTACAGATACTATCAGAAGATTTCAATCTCAAGGACGTACAGAAGATGCAAAAAAGCTCTTTAATAGTATTGAAAATGAGTTAATAGTCAATGACAAGAATGCAAATCTAATGGTTTCTATGTACATCGGTTTTGGAAAAATTGATGACGCAAAGAAAATTATAGACCAATTGCATAAGACTTCTACAAAACCGATGTCTTCATCTATGTTTGATATGGTTGCACGAATGTATCTCAATGAAGGTGACATTGACCAAGCAGTTGCAATGTCTAAGATGTACTTTGATAGTTCGATACCTCGTAAAATAAATCCCCGACGAACAACTTCTCTCGGTCCTTCAAATTATTCTCATGGTGGTTACCCTCAGATACAATACAATTTCCCGTCTCCCACAACATATTATGACTCCAGCCGTTTACAGTACCTACAGAGAGTCTTCAACAGACTTTGGATTATAAATGAACATCAAAAACTATATGATGCGTTTCAATCTGATTGGGACTCTGCAAAAGGGATAGACCGTCTTTATCCTGCTTTAGCTATCAGTTACTGTTACTGGTGGGAAAACAAACGGGAGGAATCACAAAAAATACTTGCAGATTTACAGAAGGAATTCCCAGAAGACCTTAACCTAAAGAAAATTGCTTTATTTGTTTCAATACAATCAGGTGGACACAAAACCGCATTAACTTTACTTAAGGCACTTTCGGAAGACGACCCAAGAAATAGACAACAATACCATGATTTAACGCTACAAATTGCCGTGCATATTGGTGATACAAAAACAGTTCGAGAGATGATAACAAAAATTCTCAGTTCACCAATCGGCGTCCGTGAATTGTATCAGTTTTCACAAAAACTTCAACAAGCTGGATTAACGCAGTCTGCAATCGCTGTTGCACAAAAAACTATGAATTTAGCAATGAGAGAACGCGATCCCAATTTTCTCGTCCAGTTAAGCCAACACTTGGAAGGACTCGGACGTGGAGTAGATGCGGCACGTATTGCAACACGCGCTTTACGTTTTTCCAACCAACGCAATCAGTCTGGTCAACCAATGCAATCCTATTACTTGCAGCAAGCATCAAGACTTGCTAATCGTTCCGTTCCTGTTGGTAACCCCGCTGCAAAGTTAGAAGAAGCAGTAAAGAAAAACCCAAATTCCATACAAGCGCATCTGAAATTGGCTTCGTTTTATGAAAATAGAAATCAACCACAAAAAGCTTCAACTGCTTATGATGCTGTACTAAAACTACGACCAAAAGATTACAATATAAGATATAGATATGCACAGATGTTGCAGCGAAATAGACTATCAAAAGATGCTGTTTCCCAATATATCATTCTGATGAAAGACCATAGTAATTTCAACAGAATATATTCTAACTATTGGGATATCATGAGAACCTTTTTTGACGCAAACGAAACAGAAAAATTAGTTTCATTAGTCAAAGAATTAATTGATAGTGATAAAAACAAAAACTCAAGAACAATTGAGTTTGCAAGGAGAGCAGCACAGCAGTGCAGAAGTCAAAAAAAACTGGTAGAAGCTAAAGAAATCTATGAGAAAATCTTAGATATAGACACTTATGACAACACCACAAGTTTAGCAAGTGTTTATGCAGATTTAGGTGATCGAGAGAAAGCAATTACTCTCCTACAAGACAAACTAAATATTGAAGATTATGTGTACCAAGTTAGAATATTAATACACCTCTCACAATACAATGAAGCATTGGACAGTATAAAAACCTTTGTTGTTAAGCATGAGGTAAAGATCAATGATGAACAAGCCGAACCTTCTTTACTATATTTAGTAACTGTTGGGAAAATTATCATCGGTGATATACAAGGTTCAGACACAATTTATAACAAACTAATTGAAAACATTACTTCCAAAAACAGATTGCAGTGGTTAAATACCATTGCAGATACATATCAAAAGAAAGGGGATGTTGATCGAGAAATACTTACATTAACTGCTGCAACGAAAAAAATTGATACGAACAATACTTGGCAGCTATCGGATACATTTCGTAAACTTGGTAATGCTTATTCAAAAAAAGGTGATAAAGATAATGCAAAAGAGTACATTCAAAAAATGGGAACCTTAAGTCTCATGGCACGACAGGGAGCACCCCCTTCTTATGAAAAAGATAGGGTTGCAAGAACGTATATGGAATATGAAATGTGGGATGAAGCAGAAGTACTATTGACAGAAGTCATGAACGATCTAAATTCACAGCAATATTATCGGGAAAACGCACAAAGACAATTAATGACAATACAACAGAGGCGAGGCGGACCTTCAACGAATCAGAATACTAATGCTGCTTCTAAGCGAATGAACATTCCCCTCCAACGTTCTATGGCACAACAACACATGCGTCAAAATCAGATTCCAGAGGCAATTCAGATTTACGAGCAAATTGCAAAGGTTTTACCTGAAGACCTTGAATCGCGCTCCCGACTTGCCGGTCTTTATACACGACAAAACCAACACGATAAAGCTATAACAACTTGGAAAGCACTTGTTGAAGTAGATCCTGAAAATACGAAATATCAAGATGGTATCATAAACGCATATCAGAGTGCAGGAAGAATCAACGAGGCAATAAAACTTGCTCAAGAATATATTCAAACCGATACCGATACAGGTGTTCATTTCGCTCGACTTGCAAGATTATATGCAAGCAACAGTCAAGTTGACAAAGCTATAGATACATATAAAAAAGCAATTGAACTCACACCTGAAAATGCAAGTGTACATCAGTCGTTAGCACAACAATATATACGAAAGAAAAATTGGGAGGAAGCAATGAAATCTTTCAATACTGCTTTACAATACGCAAGACAAGGCGGAGAGAAACAAAGTATTGAAAGACAGATAATGGATGTTTACCGTCAACAAGGTAAACTTGATGAATATCTGAAGGAAGCAGAAAAGAAAGGAACACTTAGCTTCGATATGCAAAGGGATATTGCCCGTAACTACTATAATCAGGGCAAATTAGATGAAGCAGCAAAATCCTATGAAAAAGCTCTTAAGATGACTACACAACAATATATGCAACAGGATATTGAACGTCAACTGCTGAACATATATCGGCGTCAAGGAAAATTGGAGGAAAAACTAAAGGAAGCAGAAAAAAACGATACGCTTACTTTTGCTATGCAAACAGAACTTGCTCGGTTCTATAGCAATAAGGGTGAATCTGAAAAAGCTATCAGCGCTTATAAGCAAGCAATCAAAATGACTACAAGTAGTAATCAAATGGACAATATCTATAGGGAAATGATGCAGTTGTATGTGCGAAGTAATGACAATGAAGCAGCAATTCAACTATATGAAACCATGAAACAGAAAACATCATCCGGACCTTCTGTAGGCTATACTTCAAACAAATTCACCATAAGTTTCGGAGAGGATAAACCTCGAGATACTTTAATAAATGCATATAAAACTCAAGAAAAACTAAATTTTCTAAAAACGCATTTTAGTTCAAAACTGGAAAAGAATCCAATTGATAATGATAGTCTTGCACTTGTCGCTGAGATATATAGAAAAACTGATGATCATGTGAAAGCAGGAGAAACATACCTTACCCTCAGCAAAGCAGAACCAAAAAATATACGTGCCTATTATTATGCTGCTGCAGCATTCAAAAACATTGGTAAAGACGAACAGGCAAATGAAATGTTAGATCAGGGTAATTCAGTCCTATCATCAAGTAACAAAAATCATGACTTCTGGTTCCTCTGTGCTATTGGAACGATATGTTATGAAAGTAGATTGTACACATCTGCCATAGACATTTTTAAACAAGCAATTACTGCTAAAAACACACATTCTCACGGTAGCAGCAATAAAACGGAAGAAGAAATACTATATGACCTAATAGGTAAAAGTGCATTTGCAATAAAAGAGTATGAAGTTGCAGCGGAAGCTTATCAGGAATTAAAGAAAATATCGCGTCATGCATCCAAGAGGAAAAATGCAGAACAAGCAATAAAACGCGCATATCAAGAAGGAAAACTATATGAGAAGCAGCTTCCTAAACAGATAAAGAAAGTTGAAGAAAATCCCAATAGTGTTGATGCACGCTTGGCACTCGCACAGAACTATGAGATGAGCAATAAACTGAGCGAGGCAATTGTACAATACGAAAAGATCAGTGAACTCCAACCTGAACAAGTACAGTGGTACAAAAAAATCGCTGAATTATACAATCAATCAAATTCAATCAATGTGAAAGAACGTTTAGAAAAGGCTGCTGCTGCTTATGAAAAGGCAATTTCGCTTGAATCAACTTCTTACGAACTCTATACATCTTTGGCAACAATATTTAAACGACAAAACAAGCAAGCTGAAGCTGAAGCTGTGTATAGACTGGCATTGACAGCCTCACTAAAACCATCTGATCATGACTCAGCTGTTCAAGCGATTTTAAATATGTACAAAGGAAATGAAAATATTGAAAAACGACTCACTGTTCTTAAAGAACTTGAAACGAAAAAAATAAATAGTCCCTTATTGCATAAAATGTTGGGAGACAATTACTTAGAGGCTGGTGAAGAAGAAAAAGCATTGGAGACATACAAAAAGTGGTTTGAAATTCTATCTAATCAACCCGATCAAAGACATCATGCAGAGCACTATTTCGTGCTTACTGAAGAACTGCTGAATAAGTTTATAATGCTGGATTTTGCATTAGAACTTGCAAAACGTGCAGCTGAAACACGACCAAGTTCTGTCTATATTTCAACCTTAGGACATGCATATCTTGCTAATGACGAGTATGATAAAGCATTAGAACAATTCCAACACAGTCTGGGACTACAAAATCATTCTGGTCATTCTCAGGGTGAAACAGAAGTTGGATATATGCTTACCCGTGTCTCTCAAATGCATAAACATGCATCTGACAAAGAAAAATACCTTGAGATGATGGGAAAATTGTTAGAACTAATACCTGAGAATATAGGAAATCAGTTAGAAAATAACTTGTCAATAGCAAAACTTTGTCTTGATTTGGGTATGACCGATAAGGCAAAATCACTTGTGTTGAAAACAGGCTTTTTACCAGAGACCTCATGGGCAACAATAGGACCCTTTGATAACACTAAAGGTGTTGGTTATAATACTGCGTATATCCCTGAAGAAAAACCTAAGATTGACCAAACTGCGAAATACGATGGTCTCACTGGTAAAATAGGTTGGATTCCAAGTGGGGATGTTGTCTTTGATGGTTTCTTTGATTTCGGTAAAGAAGAAAACTGGTATACCGCCTATGCAGCTATCACTATCTCATCACCCGATGAACGAAATGCACATATCCGATTTGACTCTGATGACCAAGGTAAAGTATGGCTAAACGGCAAAAAAGTATATGCACACAGAAGAACGCGTGGTGCTGTAATAGATCGGCGAACAATACCTGTGACGCTCACTGCAGGTAATAATACCATCCTTGTCAAAGTCTGTAATGAGTCTTCACCCTGGGGTTTCTATCTACGTATTACGGATTTAGAGGGTAATCCATTTACAGATTTGAAAATAGTAGGGAATTAAGGTCAATTCTGTCTGAGAGATAATGGATTTTGTGTCCAATTTAAATTAAACAGGACTTACGCACACAACGGTAGGTGGGGAATGCCTAAATGGCATTCATACCGTTGATTTCTTGATTTCTTGATTTCTTGATTTGGTGCTTTGTAAGCGCGCCGGAAACCAATAAAAACGCTGATAATGACATCATTTTCGTCATAGCTTATGATTAAATCAAGAAAACTGCGTAAGTCCTGTTAAAAACATGGCTTCTTTTACCGTATTTGAAATTGGGCATAAAAATGAGATAAAACAGAAGTCCTACCAGGAATCTGTGCGGAATGGCGATGCGGGGAGACCCTCTTTATTCATGAGGTTTGGTTCAGCAATCTGATTCCAACCGAACCGCACAGCCACAGGTGTTTCAACTTCATCACTGGATACAACCACCGTGTCACCATCAACGACAGCAACAGCGTCAACAAACTGCTTATCTTCGCCTGCAATTTGAAACCACGAAAGAGGTTCATCATCTCGAGCTACCAATCCACTCCCTACATGGTCAAACCTGATACGAATCTTATCACCTTCAATGTCTCCTCCCTTGAATAGCGGTCCGGAGTAGACAATATCATCCTTACCATACGTTTCTGCGAGTGCCCATAAAGCCAGTCTTAGACCAACATCCTGTTTGTTGCGAGGGTGTATATCTCGTACGTTTCCTATGTCAGTTGTAACCACCATACCGGTATTTGGTAGTTCCAATGAGGCTGTTTGTGCTTCCCAGATTCTTGGTAAGTGGGTCGGATCATTTCTGTCATAACCACCCCAGGGACAAAGTTGGACAAAATAAAATGGGAAATCCCCCTGATTCCAAATTTCACGCCAACCCTTAATAAGTGCTTTCATCTTTTCGAAATAAGCCATACCTTCTTTCATATTTGATTCACCTTGATACCAAAGTGCACCCCGAATGGCATAAGGAACAAGCGGATAAATCATGTTGTTATATATCGCAGTGGGTCTACCTTGAGGATTCAAAGGATGGTGAAACATTGGCATCTCATAGATGATACCATCGTTTTCTAAGGCTTCCCGTGTCTCTGCTAACCATTCTTCCATCACTTTCATCCTTTCAGGAAGTCTATTACGGTAGTTTCTATTTATGTCTTTGATTTCATCAGCAATATTTGTAAGTGCTGGCACTGCATCGAACCCTTCAGGAGCTGTCCACGCTTCAATCCGTGTGCCACCCCAAGAGGTGTTAATTAATCCTATTGGTACACCTATTTCCTTGTGAACATGTCTGCCGAAGAAGTATGCCACAGCAGAAAAATGTCTTACAGAATCTGGAGAGGTGGGACGCCATTCAGCATTCACATCTGGTGATGGCAAGCCGGAGGATTCTTTTGGAATATGAAACAAACGTATATCTGGATAATCAGCGGCTGCGATTTCTTCCTGACTGTTATTTGAGGTGTGGACACCCCACGCCATATTGGACTGTCCGGAACATACCCACACATCACCAAAGAGGATATTCGTATATTCTATGGTATTCGTAACATTTTTCGTGTCACTTCCAACAATAGTAAGTCTATAAGGTCCGCCTACTTCCGTGGCTGGTACGGTGAATTTCCAATTTCCTTTCTCGTCAACTACCGTAGTATCCTTGTAAATAACTTCCCCATCATCTCGGACTAAGGCAATATTTACTTCTTCTTCTGCAGCTGACCAACCCCATATTGGTACGGGCATATCACGTTGTAAAACCATGTTGTTACCAAATATGCTTGGTAGTTTAACATCTGCCATTGCAATGCCTTGTGACAGAATTAATGCACTAATAAGAACCATTACTGCTAATTTCATAATATCTCCTATATTTATTGAGTTGTTGTGATACCGGTAATAGGATACTGGTAATCATATTGATTGTAAGTACAGACTTGATTCTAACTTTTGCTATTTTTGCTTTGAAGACGTTGTGCAAGGTAACTATTCCGTTGCATTACACTATTGTTTCGTATACAGATACCGAGTGCTTGTTTCGTGCCGACTATAACGACAAGTTCTTTGGCACGAGTGATACCAGTGTAAAGCAAATTTCTTTGTAACATAATGTAATGTTGTGTGTGTAACGGTATGACAACTGCTGGATATTCACTACCTTGAGCTTTGTGTATAGTCGTTGCATACGCTAACACCAGTTCATTCAGGTCCGCCATATCATAGGTTACCAATTTGTCAGGAAATTGTAACATGACCTGTTTTTCAACTTCATCTAATCCTATAATCCTTCCAATATCTCCGTTATACACATCGTAATCGTAGTTATTACGAACCTGCATCACCTTGTCACCAATACGAAAAGCCTGCCAACCTCTGACAGTTTGTTCGGTATTCGGATTTAATATATCCTGTAGACATTTGTTTAGGTTTTCAGAACCGAGTGTGCCTTTACGCATCGGACATAGGAGTTGGATGTCTTCAATTGGATGAAAGTTGTAGTGTTTTGGTAGTCTATCTGAAATAAGAGATGTAATTTGATCTACACCAGATTCTGGATCGTCCTCTTCAATAAAGAAGAAGTTCCTGTCGTTTGCACCAGACAACTTAGGAAAATCACCTGAGTTAATCAGGTGAGCGTTTGTCACAATCATACTTTGCTGTGCTTGTCTGAAGATTTCTGTGAGTTTTACAACAGGTATCATTCTTGATTCAATCAATCCATTCAGGACATTTCCTGCACCAACAGACGGAAGTTGGTCTGTATCTCCTATGAGGACAACAGTGGCTGTTGTTGGGATTGCTTGCATAAGTCTGTTCATTAACACAAGGTCAACCATTGACATTTCATCTACTATCACTACATCTGCTACCAATGGGTTGTCTCGATTGCGTTTAAATCCATTATTTTGAAAAGAGAACTCAAGAAGACGATGTATTGTTTTGGCTTCTTTGCCAGTAGTTTCACTAAGCCGTTTTGCTGCACGTCCAGTTGGAGCTGCCAGAAGAATGCTCATGTTTAGTCCTTCAAACAAGCGAATCATTCCCAGTGTTGTGGTTGTTTTGCCTGTTCCGGGACCACCTGTTAGGATCATAGCGCGTTCTTTTATTGCAGTATAAATTGCTTCGCGCTGCTGCGATGCAAATTGGAGGTTCATCTCATTCTCCAATTGCCCTAACGCAGTTTTGATGTCAATTTTGATGGTTTCTTGTTTGGTATTTGACAACAAACGCTTGAATTGATTTGCAACGCCAATTTCTGCATAGAAGAATGGTGAAAGATAGATAGCACTTTTTTCAACTGTTGTAGAAACTTGTTCAGATAACTGATATATAGGTGGGGTATTTTCTTCATCAATTAAATCTATATACTCTGTCTGCTGCTCAATAAGTCTTTTTTCTGATCCGTTACTAAGCCATTCATTCACGATGTTTTGTTCGGCGATGAATTCAACTGTTCCATCCTCAGATGAAAGAACTAAATCCTCTTTTTGTGTGAGTGCAAGAATTCCTAATTCAATTATCTGAGTTTCTTGTTCCAACATACTTTCACAAGCTTCAATCAGTTTATCCGCATGTTGGAAAACATGTCCTTCATCTGCTTTTTGACTGAGTACATATTTGATTCCAGCTTGGACACGATGCGGATCGTCTTTATGTATACCCAATTTTTGTGCGATTGTATCTGCTGTGACGAATCCAATTCCGTATATCTCATCTGCAAGGCGATACGGGTTTTCTTTAACGATAGGGATTGATTCATTTTGATAAGTCTTGTATATTTTAGTTGCATGAGATGTGCTAACATTATGGGACTGAAGGAACAGCATGACATTCTTGATTTCACGTTGTTCTTCCCATGCTTGTTGAATCATTTTCACGCGTTTGTGTCCGATACCTGGGACATTTGCCAATTTATCGGGTTGCTGTTCAATCACATCTATTGTGTCCATGCCGAATCGACTGACAATTCGTGCAGCCATTTTTGGACCTATCCCTTTTATTAATCCGGATCCGAGGTATTTCCTTATTCCATTGACATTTGCCGGTTGAATAGTTTCGTATTTCTCAATTTGAAACTGTCTTCCGTATTTTGGATTGTTCACCCATTCACCACTTAGCAAAAGACTTTCACCAGGATTGACTGAAGCAAGGTTTCCGACAATCGTAATTAATTCTACATGATCACGATTGGAAAACCTACCGATAGTAAATCCCGATTCAGGATTTTCAAAAACGATACGTTCAAGAATGCCGTTAAGTGTTTCCATGATGAAATCCACTACTCAAACAGTAATTCAACACTGCAAGAAAACCCGGGTACTACATCGTCTCCAGTCAATGTATCTTCTTGTGTGAGTATTTTTATGTCCGTTTTAGATTTATATACAGTCACTGTGTAGGAAACGGGATCAATTACCCAAACAAGAGGCGTTCCAGCCTCTAAATAAGCAAGTGCTTTTGCAGTGACTTGTGACTGTATATCTGTTGGGGAAACAACTTCTATCGCAAGGTCTGGAGGAATTGGGAAACCCTTGTCTTCATCATCAGTCATGCGTTTTCTTGTAACAAAAGCAACATCAGGCTTCAGAACACGATCACCAACTTTAAATGATGTTTCTGCCGTATATAAGTGTCCCAGATTATTACTATGAACATGCGGATCTAAATAACGTATGATTCTAATACTAATTGCACCATGTCTTATAGATGCTGCAGCCATAGGAATTAATTCTCCTTTAATATATTCATATCCTTCAACATCGTTTTCAAGAAATTCCTCTAATGTCATTGAGGTATGCTGTGGAGATAAATCTTGTTGCAGTTCTTGCATTTCTATTTGCATCATTTTCTACCTCTGTAATAGGAAAATTACATTAAACCCATTATCATAAATTTGCCATCAATTTTCGGAATGCATTCAGTTGTGGTGCAATTATATGCGGTTCTTCCATTTTGTTCTCAAGTGCTTCAATCGTTTTGAATCCATTTCCTGTGATAGCAACAACAATTCGCTCATCACGTTTGATATGTCCATAATCAATCAGTTTTTTTGTGACAGCGAGTGTGACGCCACCTGCAGTCTCTGTAAAGATACCTTCGGTTGCAGCAAGGAGTTTTATTGCTTCAACGATTTCCTCATCAGTAGCGTGTTCGCCTACACCACCAGAGTTTCTGACAGTATCTACAGCATAAATACCATCAGCGGGATTACCAATAGCAAGTGATTTAGCAATTGTGTCAGGTTTCACTGGATTAACGAAATCACTGTTTTCTTTGAAAGTATTGACAATTGGACCACAACCTTCTGCTTGTGCAACGTGTATTTTTGTATTAGGTTTGTCGATGAGTCCTAACAGATGAAATTCCTTTAGTGCTTTGCCGATCTTCGTGATGAGAGAACCCCCTGCTGCAGGGGCAATTATGTGATCTGGAGTTTCCCAACCGAGTTGTTCAATTAGTTCAAAACAGAGCGTCTTTGAACCTTCTGCATAATAAGGACGGATATTAATATTTACAAAAGCCCATGGATAAAATCCTGCGATCTCACTGCACAGACGGTTTACCTCATCATAGGTACCCATTATACCGACTACAGTCGGTGCAAATACCTGCGATGCTCTTACCTTACCTAACTCTAAGTCGGCAGGTATAAATATATAGCAATTCAGATTTGCAACAGCAGCGTGAGCAGCAACAGCATTTGCTAAATTACCCGTTGAGGCACAGGATACAGTATCAAAATCAAATTCCTTTGATTTACTCAAGGCAATGGATACTACACGGTCTTTGAAAGACAAAGTTGGATGACAAACAGAATCGTCTTTTACGTATAGTTGTTTAACACCGAGTGCATCACCAAGGTTCTTTGCTCGGATTAGGGGTGTAAAACCTGAATTGAGTCCATCTGTTGGTTCTCCATCAATAGGTAGCAGATCAATATATCTCCATAAACTTTCAGGACCTTTTTCAATAGTTTCTCTTGAGATCGACTTTTGAATTACTTCATAGTCATAGTTAACCTCTAACGGTCCAAAGCAGAATTCGCATACATGCAGCGGTTCTTTTGGATATTCTCGATCACACTCTCTACATTTTAAACCTACAACTTTTTCCATATTCTCCTCCAAGAATAAAACACATCTTTATTTATGTCCTGTGTTAGTTAATAATCTGTCTGTTTGTTATTGATTTTACTTGTTTGCGTGGTTTGGAATCCTGTAACTAACACAAACGGTCATTTATGTTTCCTTATGGAGAATTCTAAAATAAAAATTCATTATTTAGTTACAACGTTGGCTACTATTTTAATTATTTCGTTCTTTGGATTCGGTAGGAGCGCCCTCCCGGTCTCGACTGTGAAGTCGCTCCTAACAGTGTAATACCATTTTCATGTGATAATGTCTCATTAGCAGCGAAAATCTGGTAGGAGCGACCTCCCGGTCTCGACTGTGAAGTCGTTCCTAACAGTGTAATACCATTTTCATGTGATAATGTCTCATTAGCAGCGAAAATGTGGTAGGAGCGACCTCCCGGTCGCGACTGTGAGGTCGCTCCTACCGAAGAGAGTAACCCCCTGCCAGTAAACATTAGAATTCCTTAATGAGACAAGATTTATTTGAATTGGTATAATACCATTTTCATGTGATAATGTCTCATTAGCAGCGAAAATCTGGTAGGAGCGACCTCCCGGTCGCGACTGTGAAGTCGCTCCTACCGAAGAGAGTAACCCCCTTCCAGTAAACAGTAGAATTCCTTAATGAGACAAGATTTATTTGAATTGGTATAATACCATTTTCATGTGATAATGTCTCATTAGCAGCGAAAATCTGTTAGGAGCGACCTCCCGGTCGCGACCGTGAAGTCGCTCCTAACAGTGTAATACCATTTTCATGTGATAATGTCTCATTAGCAGCGAAAATCTGTTAGGAGCGACCTCCCGGTCGCGACTGTGAGGTTGCTCCTAACAGTGTAATACCATTTTCATGTGATAATGTCTCATTAGCACCAAAAATCTGGTAGGAGCGACCTCCCGGTCGCGACCGTGAGGTCGCTCCTACCGAAGAGAGTAACCCCCTGCCAGTAAACAGTAGAATTCCTTAAATGAGACAAGATTTATTTGAATTGGTATAATACCATTTTCATGTGATAATGTCTCATTAGCAGCGAAAATCTGTTAGGAGCGACCTCCCGGTCGCGACTGTGAGGTTGCTCCTAACAGTGTAATACCATTTTCATGTGATAATGTCTCATTAGCACCAAAAATGTGGTAGGAGCGACCTCCCGGTCGCGACCGTGAGGTCGCTCCTACGGAAGAGAGTAACCCCCTGCCAGTAAACAGTAGAATTCCTTAATGAGACAAGATTTATTTGAATTGGTATAATATATAATTAATTCTATAATCTACCATAAGTATATAAGAGCCAAAATTTATATAGTTAATACAACTTCAAATTCGTTATTTCCTGCTTCTAAAGTAAGTCTTAAAAAGAGCAAATGTTTATCTACCCATGTGACCTCTTTTGCATTATGTTGATCTAATTGCAAACCGATATGATTTCCCCAAACTGTTATACCGTAAGGCATTGCTTTAGCTGATTCAATTGAAAATGTTATATGTAATCGTGATCGTTTACGTTGAGGGTTGAAATTTTCAACTTTAGGTAAATAGTATTCTACACCGTGAAGTGAAGCAGCCTGTTCCGAAGAACTGAATCCTACATTTTCCAAAACTGGTGGAGAAACATAGTTCTTCATTTCAATGGGTTCCATTGATCCTTCAACATAGGTGAATTGGCATTCTGCGTCGTAATAGAAAAACTCCTTTTTTGTATCTTGTGTCTGTGTAGAATATTCTTCGTTTGAAATATGCTGGTTAAAATCATTAGTTTCAAAATTGTTCAGAGTATCCAGTGTATTTACTATAACAAAAGTTGGTTCAGTTTGTTGACATGTTGACCAATAATCATCAACCATATCTGATAGTGTATGCATTTTTGTGTTTTCATTACTTGCCACCTGTTCAAAGTATTCCTCAAGTAGAGTTAAGGTCTCTTGTCCTAACTGTGTCACATCAAGAGCATTAATCTGATTGACGTAACTAAGCCATCGATTCCACTTTGCATTTTCTACATAACTCACGAAATTGTGTTTTATAGCACCATTAATTAGAGATGCACGTAAGTTTTCTCCTTGACTATGAAGGTGTGATTCAGTTTGATAAGGTATACCTGCCATACTTCCGGCTGCCGACGTACTGAAATTATGTTGTTCTTTGGATGGATAGAAAAAGCCGAATGGACATCCCCTATCCCCCTCAGCTATGGAATCGCGTTCGTCCCAACGATAACCCCACAAACCTTTGAAACCTTCCTTTTCAAGTGCATCTACTAACACATTAATTTTGAATTCTGCCCCTACGACACTCTGTTCAACCCAATCCAATGCTCTTTTAATTTTATTCCATTCAGTCCTTATATGTTGTGGTAATACTTGCCTCATTTTTACAAGATGTTCTGCCATGACTTCAAATGGGATTGATGACTGTAACATATTTATGTATTTGTTGTCATTGTATTGTTCCTGTGTAGTTTTTCCAGTGAGTGATGATAGATGTGTATCCCATATTGATTTGATATCTAACATCATCACAATATCATCACCAAATTCTGTATGCCATTTATTCAGATCGTTAGACAACGATTGTGCTGAATCAGCGGTAATTGCCCATGTTATGGGAATACAGTATTTGTGTGCGAGTTTTGCTAATAGTCGCATCCCTTCCCGTAGTAACTGCTGATCCTCTGCAATTGCTGTGCTAACAAGTCCATAATTTAACATTTTTTAGACTATTCTAAATAGAGAAGAAAACTGTGTCAGCATTTTTTTGTCGTGTGATTGATTTTTTTCCGACATATCTCACTCCCAATGAGATGTGTCAATGTCGTCTATTATTGATCATAGGAACAAACATCTAAGTGAAGTTCTATTATATCACATTTCACAATAACATGCCAAAAACTTTACACACCCTACACACCCCATGCCAAAAGCAAAAAAATATGCAGATACCCCAAAATGGGTACCTGCCTATAAGTTAAAAATCAAAACGAATTAGTCTAAAGAATACGCTAGTACCATCTAAAATTTCATCACGAACTCCTGGGGTGGGAGTGTAATGTATACGGATAATGACTTCCTTATCGATGATTCTATAGGCTTCATTGCTGAAAGATCAACACGCAAGATAATTTCATTGCTTCCAACTGCTGCAATAGCGTTTGCGCTAGTTGTAAATCCTATTCCAGCACCTATCAAGGCCTTTTCTCATACAGAGTCAATCCATCACATCCCACCATCTTCAATTCTTTCCTGGTGTCTATTGGCTTTTCTGAATGCTTCCTCGCGGTTTACTCTCAGTATGTGCAGATATTCTAATGTTTTTCGTTCTCCTAATGTTTCCTCTCAATCTGCTATAGCCGTGTGTATGGATAGAATATGCGTTAAAGAGAATGCAAATAATTAGATTAGGCTTACTGTTCGCTTGTGTTGCATCATCATTATCTAAATACTCCTCAGAACTTACGCAAAAACGGTAGGCGGGGAATGCCTAAAGAAGCATGCGCGTGTGGCATGCTCCATGATTCATACCGTTGATTTGGTGCTTTGTAAGCGCGCTGGAACCCTATAAAAATACTGATTAATTACATCAATGTTAATAATTGTGATAAAAAAGATCAAAACACATAAAACTATGGTAAATTATTGACCTAATTCTACACATTGATGAAACGAGATTCTACACATTGATGAGACGAGGCTAGGAAACCCCCCCTACTGTTGTTAGAAAGTGTAGATATAATTCTATGCTTCACCATAGAATAAATGTAAAGTATATTTATCATCTTTCTTTCAAAAAACTCCCTTGACATACCCACACAACATGCTATAATAACCACATCAAGACAAAAGAAGGAGAGAACAACCCATGAAAAAAACACGAATACCCAACACCCTACTCACGTTTGCTGTGATAACCGTCACCCTACTCAACACCACACCCACCGCACACGCATTTCTAAAAGTTCAGCGGTTGCATGATGATCATAAGATATTGATGAAGATAGTGCATGAACCGCACTGGGATATCATCTATGTTTTCGGTGAAGAATGTCCGGCAGAAAGAAAAGCTGAAGCGAAAGAATTTGAAGAAGAAATCGTCAAAGCAATCCAACTCTGGCTGCAACCGCTGCGTGAACTAAACACAGGAAAACCGATTGTCAACGAGTTCCGTTTCCAACAACACGATGAACGACCATCGCTTGAAATCCAAGAAAAAGTAGACCTTATCATCACTGATTACTGTATACACGGACGCTCAAATGCGGGACTTGCAATTAAGTGGCCACCTGATCTGGGATTGCGTAAGGGGTTGAATGTGGATGCGCGTTTTAGTGCTTTAGTGCATGAACTGGGGCATGCATTTGGGTTAGGTGATGCCTACGTTGGCAGGAGTGAACGTGAACCCAGTGTCAGTAAAGGCGGGTTAATAAATACCATCGGTACACAACCAGCTTCTGTCATGGCAATGCACCTAATTCTTATTACAGGCAGATTTCTCACTGAAGACGATGAAAACGGTATCGTCTGGCTATATAAAGTTGTGCATGAAGGTTGGGATGATGAGGATTGTCTTTATCCGAACTATCGGTTTGAAAAAGCACCGGATGGGTGTGTGCCGAAATGGCCGCTCATCTTTGAAATCAGGCAGGGACACGAAATATTTGCCAATCGCATCCTCGATGAAGACCCGAACATTGATGTCAACGCACAAAACGCTATCGGTTTCTCTGCGCTCCATTATGCCGTAAAGGACAATCATTCGGATTTCCTCAATCGCTTACTTACTCATCGTGACATCAACGTCAACTTGAGAGATGACACAGGCAGCACAGTCCTCTTTTGGGCAACAAAACTCGGATTATACGGCGTAACGGACCGTATCCTGAAACATCCTGATGTTGATATTGAGATAGCCGATAACAGCGGCACCACACCGCTTCAATTGGCGATGGATGATAAAGAATACCGCATTGTCAATCAGATGTTGGAAGTGATCCACGATACCGCATGGACAGAGGTGAAAACGGATGTTCCTACACATCACCAATCCGTCTTTTATCTGGTTCCAGCAATTCGGAAGAATCGCATTTTCCATGTGGGATATGTCGGGACGGTGCCGGGGAACAGAAACCTTTTCGTCGCACATAAAGCCAAGTCTGACTCTATATTGGATTATGCTGACAAAGAGATGATCTTGGTTGGACACAAAGGGGTTGTCGTAGAGGACATTTTGATACGGGAGTTGGGTAGTTTCCCTCGCACGGATGGAGAGACAGGGAGTCTCCTCTTATCAATCAAAGGCATAGACATGTCCGACTACAAACCGCTACAACTCGCTGAGTTTCCTGTTCAAACAGAGACGACTTTGGAGCTGCTCTCCTACAAGATGGACGCTGCGGAACTGACAGTTTCAGAGAGAAAGGATGCGTTGCGTCTGCCGTTGCAGGTGCGTTCCTGTGACTCTCTACCACACGCGGATTTAGAAGCACAGCAGCTACGTCAACATCTCTGCGGGACGTTCAACAATGTATCGGATGGGTCGTTATTCTTTGACAAGTCGGATGGATCGTTGATTGGGTTCTACAGAAAGGATTATCCAAGGGAAGATATTGACGAGGGGTTGCCATTAGCGGATGTTGTCTCTGAAGCGTTGATGCGTGGGGTCGGCAGGTTACCTGTGGAATCGGAGGACAAGTTGGCAACAACGTGGGGTGGTTTGAAACAGCGATGATTGTAGGAGTGGTATCTAATTGACAAACAAACACCAAACAAGATACCATAAACACAAACAAACGCAACAGGGGACAACACACATGAAGAAACCGATAATACAGAATATCCTACTCACGTTTGCTGTGATAACCGTGCTCCTACTCAGCACCACACCCACAGCACACGATTTTACCTCCTTGAAACATCAACTTGGGGGACTTGGGGGAACAGCCGATTCCATTATACTCATAGAGAAAGTGCATGAAAAACATTGGGACATCGGATATGGATTCGGACCGGACTGTCCAGCAGACTATAAAGCAGAAAGCAAACAAATTGAAGATCTGATTACCAAAGCACTTCAACTCTGGCTCCAACCCTTACGTGAAATAGAGACAAAAGAACCGATTGTCAACGAGTTCCGTTATCAAAACTACGAAAGCAACGAATTAACATCCGAAATATTAGAAAACATATTAGAACTTTCAGTCTTAAATACGTGCCTAGTTGATAGATCAGGGATAGGGTTTGATCAACGTTATCCACCCGGAATTATAATGCGTATGGGAACACATTTGGGAGACGAATTTTTTTCCACACTGGTGCATGAAATAGGACACGCTTTTGGGTTAGGTGATACCTACGTTGGCAGGACTGAACGTGAACCCAGTATCATTAAAGGGGGGTTAAGAATTACCATCGGTACGCAACCGGCTTCTGTTATGTCAACGCACCTGTATTTCCGTTACTCTGGTGGAGGCAGATTTCTCAGTGAAGACGATGAAAACGGTATCGTCTGGCTATATAAAGTTGTGCATGAGGGTTGGGATGATGAGGATTGTCTTTATCCGAATTATCAGTTTGAAAAAGCACCGGATGGGTGTGTGCCGAAATGGCCGCTCATCTTTGAAATCAGACAGGGACACGAAGGGTATGCCAATCGCATCCTCAATGATGACCCGAACATTGATGTCAACGCACAAAACGCTATCGGGTTCTCCGCGCTCCACTATGCAGTGACAGGTAATCACACTGATTTTCTCAATAAGTTGCTTGCACGTCCTGACATCAACGTCAATTTGACAGATGCGCGCGGCAAAACGCCACTCCATTATGCCATCGGAGAATACAACGGCGCGGTAGTGGACGCATTATTAGCGCATAAGGATATCTTGGTGCATCTCGCAGACAATGCAGGACGGACACCTGTCGCAGTCGCAAGAGAGAACGGACACACAAGGTTAGCCTCAAGACTGATAACGCATCCGAATTATGCACTTTCAGTGGCACCACATCGAAAGTTAGCCACGACGTGGGCATCCCTCAAAAAACCCCGCCTGTAGTCGCGCACTGCATCACGCTTCGGACATTCACTAAACTGAAATAATGCAAAAGGAGACAACACACATGAAAAAACCGATAATACCCAACATCCTACTCACGTTTGCTGTGATAACCGTCACCCTACTCAGCACCACACCCACCGCACACGATTTTACCTCCTTGAAACATCATCTTGGGGAAAGAGCCGATTCCATTACACTCATAGAGAAAGTGCATGAAAAACATTGGGACATCGCATATAAATACGGACCAGACTGTCCAGCAGACTATAAATCAAAAAACAAAGAAATTGAAG
Source organism: Candidatus Poribacteria bacterium (assembly GCA_963663765.2). Taxonomy (GTDB): domain Bacteria; phylum Poribacteria; class WGA-4E; order WGA-4E; family WGA-3G; genus MSPOR6. Next base: position 153,866 of record CAXXUA010000015.1, read on the forward strand.
ATCTGATTACCAAAGCACTTCAACTCTGGCTCCAACCCTTACGTGAAATAGAGACAAAAGAACCGATTGTCAACGAGTTCCGTTATCATAACAACGATAACAACGAAATAACATTAGAAATATGGGTAAACATATTAGAACTTTCAGTCTTAAATACGTGCCTATCTGATAGATCAGGGGTGGGGTTTGATCACCGTTTTCCACCCAGAATTATAATGCGTAAGGGAACAGATTTGGGAGACCAATTTTTTTCCACACTGGTGCATGAAATAGGACACGCTTTTGGATTAGGAGATACCTATATTGATGCCTTGAGGTATCTTGATTTAGGTATAAGTACAGGTGGGCTCCCTCAGCTTGTTGGTACGCAACCTGCGTCTGTTATGGGTATGCATTTTTACCGGCACGGTTTATCTTGGCAATCCGAAGACGATACAAACGGGATTATTTGGCTTTACAAAGCAACTTATGAAAACTTGGACGTTAAGGATTGTTTTTTCACAGACTATATGTTTGAAGAAGTTGAAGATACTCCTGTACTGGGGTGTGTGCCGAAATATCCGCTCATCTTTGAAATCAGGCAGGGACACGAATACTTTGCCAATCTCATCCTCAATGAAGACCCGAACATTGATGTCAACGCACAGAACGCGATCGGTTTCTCAGCGTTACACTATGCTGTCACAGGCACTCATTTGGATTTCCTCAATCGCTTGCTAAATCATCGTGACATCGATGTCAACCTCAAGGACGAACGCGGCAAAACGCCACTCCATTATGCCATCGGAGAATACAACGGCGCGGTAGTGGACGCATTATTAGCGCATAAGGATATCTTGGTGCATCTCGCAGACAATGCAGGACGGACACCTGTCGCAGTCGCAAGAGAGAACGGACACACAAGGTTAGCCACAAGACTGATATCGCATCCGAATTATGCACTTTCAGTGGCACCACATCGAAAGTTAGCAACGACGTGGGCATCCCTCAAAAAACCCCATAGGTGTCAACTTAAGAAAAAAGTGTTGGCATATTCTCTTGTGGGAGGGGTTTTTAACCCCGATTTGAGTGGAAATGAACATAAAATCGGGGTTGAAAACCCCTCCCACAAGAGGTAAAATTCCTTAAGTTGACACCTATGGGCATCCCTCAAAAAACCCCGCCTGTAGTCGCGCACTGCATCACGCTTCGGACATTCATTAAACTAAAATAATGCAAAAGGAGACAACACACATGAAAAAACCGATAATACCCAACACCCTACTCACGTTTGCGGTGATAACCGTCACCCTACTCAGCACCACACCCACCGCACACGCCTTTACGCATTTAAAACAACAAAAAGGGACAGATGATCTTCTTCTTCTGATTGATAAGGTTCACGAAAAACATTGGAACATCGTTTATACATTCTCAGATAAGTGTCCAGAAGAGAAGAAAGAAGGAGCCAAGCAGTTAGAGGAAGACATCGTCACCGCACTTCAAATATTGCTGCAACCGCTGCGAGAATATGATACCAAACTCCCCATCGTCAACGATTTTCGGTTTCAAATGGTGCCAGCAATAGAAGGGAAATGGATAGCTATCGATGACTTGATGAATGCCACCTTTGCTGTTGTTGACACATGTGAACGTGTTAGGAGTGTAGCAGGTACGGACGATAAATTTATCCCGCATCTGGTAATGGGATATACAGATTTTGGTGAACCACATTTCCTTTCTACACTAATACACGAAATAGCACATGCATTTGGTCTTGGAGATACATACATCGGAAGGGGTGCTGCCGAAACTGCAGTGTCAACTGGCGGTATGGAAGATATTATCGGCACACAACCCGCCTCCAGAATGGCAATACATCTTCATCACTTCGGATACGGCTACATCAGCGAAGACGATACAAACGGTATCATCTGGCTATACAAGGTGCATCACGAAGGTTTATCCATTGAGGATTGCTTCTTTCCTAACTATAAATTTGAAGAGAAACCGGCAGGCTGTATTCCAAAATGGCCGCTCATCTTTGAAATCAGACAAGGGCATGAAGTCCTTGCTATCCGCATCCTCAACCAAGACCCGAACATAGATGTTAATCAACAGGACGATCTCGGTAATACGGCGTTGCATTACGGTGTTATGGGTGAACATCAAAAGTTTATTGAAGCCCTACTTGAACATGGTGGTGTGATTATGAATCGTCGCAACAAAGCAGGAAAAACCCCACTCAGCCTTGCGCGTGAGATTGGCAATGAGGTGATTATCACCGCGATTGAGGAACATAAAGATAGACTTCGGTTAGCAGTTGATCCTCAGAACAAGTTAGCCACTACCTGGGCATCCCTCAAAAAACCCCGCCTGTAGTCGCGCACTGCATCACGCTTCGGACATTCACTAAACTGAAATAATGCAAAAGGAGACAACACACATGAAAAAAACACAAATACCGAACATCCTACTCACGTTTGCTGTGATAACCGTCACCCTACTCAGCACCACACCCACCGCACACGCCTTTCTAAAACATCAGTGGTGGGATGATGATCATAAGATATTGATGAAGATAGTGCATGAACCGCACTGGGATATCATCTATGTTTTCGGTGAAGATTGTCCGGCAGAAAGAAAAGCTGAAGCGAAAGCGTTTGAAGAAGAAATCGTCAAAGCAATCCAACTCTGGCTGCAACCGCTGCGCGAGTTAAACACTGGAAAACCGATTGTCAACGATTTCCGTTTCCAACAATACGATGAAAAACCACCGTTTGAAGTCATGGAAAAAGTAGATCTTATCATCACTGATTACTGTATACACGGACGTTCAGGTATGGGGTTAGGAGTTCTAAGTGCACCTCGCGTTGGATTGCGTGAGGGGTTGAATGTGGATGCGCGTTTTCATATTTTAGTGCATGAACTGGGGCATGCATTTGGGTTAGGTGATACCTACGTTGGCAGGACTGAAGATGAACCCAGTGTCAGTAAAGGCGGGTTAAAAAATACCATCGGTACACAACCAGCTTCTGTCATGGCAACGCCCCTATTTTTTATTACAGGCAGATTTCTCAGTGAAGACGATGAAAACGGTATCGTCTGGCTATATAAAGTTGTGCATGAGGGTTGGGATGATGAGGATTGTCTTTATCCGAACTATCGGTTTGAAAAAGCACCGGATGGGTGTGTGCCGAAATGGCCGCTCATCTTTGAAATCAGACAGGGACACGAAGCGTTTGCCAATCGCATCCTCGATGAAGACCCGAATATTGATGTCAACGCACAAAACGCTATCGGTTTCTCTGCGCTCCATTATGCCGCAAAGGACAATCATTCGGATTTCCTCAATCGCTTGCTCAGTCATCGTGACATCAACGTCAACCTCAAGGACGAACGCGGCAAAACGCCACTCCACTATGCCGTCTCGAATGGTTATGTCTCCATCGTTGGGAAGTTCTTAGAACACAAGGACATCCTCGTCAATGTTCAGGACAACATGGGACGCACTCCGTTAGACATCGCTATGGAGTTAGAGAATGTGAAGCTAATAGAACTCTTAGACGACACCCCAGAGGAGATTGAGGAACTTGCTGTTATCGCAAAAATGAAACTCGCAACGACCTGGGCTGGTCTCAAACAGCGTTGATTGTCAGAAGCACGGGGTGTGTTCCGGATCGCGGAGGACGCGGATTACACGGAGGACGCGGATTCCGCGTCCTGCACAATTCAAACAAAACCCCTTTGACATACCCACACAACATGCAATAATAATCACATCAAGACAAAAGAAGGGGAGGACAACACCCATGAAAAAAACACGAATACCCAACATCCTACTCACGTTTGCTGTGATAACCGTCACCCTGCTCAGCACCACACCCATCGCACACGCCTTTCTAAAACATCAGTGGTGGGATGATGATCATAAGATATTGATGAAGATAGTGCATGAACCGCACTGGGACATCATCTATGTATTCGGTGAAGAATGTCCGGCAGAAAGAAAAGCTGAGGCGAAAGCGTTTGAAGAAGAAATCGTCAAAGCAATACAACTCTGGCTGCAACCGCTGCGTGAACTAAACACAGGAAAACCGATTGTCAACGAGTTCCGTTTCCAACAATACGATGAAGTGCCACCATTTGAAGTCAGAGCGAAAGTAGATCTTAGCGTTATTGATCACTGTATACACGGACGCTCATTGGCGGGGTTAGGAGTTTTGCGGTCACCTACCGTTGGATTGCGTAAGGGGTTGAATGTGGATGCGCGTTTTAGTGCTTTAGTGCATGAACTGGGGCATGCATTTGGCTTAGGTGATACCTACGTTGGCAGGAATGAACGTGAACCCAGTGTCAGTAAAGGCGGGTTAAATAATACCATCGGTACACAACCAGCTTCTGTCATGGCAATGCACCTAATTCTTATTACAGACAGATTTCTCAGTGAAGACGATGAAAACGGTATCGTCTGGCTATATAAAGTTGTGCATGAGGGTTGGGATGACGAGGATTGTCTTTATCCGAACTATCAGTTTGAAAAAGCACCGGATGGGTGTGTGCCGAAATGGCCGCTCATCTTTGAAATCAGGCAGGGACACGAAATATTTGCCAATCGCATCCTTGATGAAGACCCGAATATTGATGTCAACGCACAAAACGCGACCGGTTTCTCTGCGCTCCATTATGCCGTAAAGGACAATCATTCGGATTTCCTCAATCGCTTACTTACTCATCGTGACATCAACGTCAACTTGAGAGATGACACAGGCAGCACCGCCCTCTTTTGGGCAACAAAACTCGGATTATACGGCGTAACAGACCGTATCCTGAAACATCCTGATGTTGATATTGAGATAGCCGATAACAGCGGCACCACACCGCTGCAATTGGCGATGGATGATAAAGAATACCGCATTGTCAATCAGATGTTGGAAGTGATCCATGACACAGCATGGACAGAGGTGAAAACGAATGCTCCCTCACACCACCAATCCGTCTTTTATCTGGTTCCAGCAATTCGGAAGAATCGCATTTTCCATGTGGGATATGTCGGGACGGTGCCGGGGAACAGAAACCTTTTCGTCGCACACAAAGCCAAGTCCGATGCAATAACAGATTACCTTGATAAAGAGATGGTCTTGGTTGGACATAAAGGCGTTATCGTAGAGGACATTATGATACGGGAGTTGGGTAGTTTCCCTCGCACGGATGGAGAGACAGGGAGTCTCCTCTTATCAATCAAAGGCATAGACATGTCCAGCTACAAACCGCTACAACTCGCTGAGTTTCCTGTTCAAACAGAAACCGTGTTGGAGCTGCTCTCCTACAAGATGGACGATGCGGAGCTGACAGTCTCAGAGAGAAAGGATGCGTTGCGTCTGCCGTTGCAGGTGCGAACCTGCGACTCTCTACCACACGCGGATTTAGAAGCACAGCAGCTACGTCAACATCTCTGCGGCACGTTCAACAATGTATCGGATGGGTCGTTATTCTTTGACAAGTCGGATGGATCGTTGATTGGGTTCTACAGAAAGGATTATCCGAGGGAAGATATTGACGAAGGGTTGCCTTTAGCGGATGTTGTATCTGACGCGTTGATGCGTGGGGTCGGTAGGTTACCTGTGGAGTCGGAAGACAAGTTGGCAACGACCTGGGGTGGTTTGAAACAGCGATGATTGTAGGAGTGGTTTCTAATTGACAAACAAACACTAAACAAGATACCATAAACCCATCCAAACGCAACAGGGGACAACACACATGAAGAAACCGATAATACAGAATATCCTACTCACGTTTGCGGTGATAACCGTGCTACTACTCAGCACCACACCCACCGCACACGATTTTACCTCCTTGAAACATCATCTTGGGGAAAGAGCCGATTCCATTACACTCATAGAGAAAGTGCATGAAAAACATTGGGACATCGCATATAAATACGGACCAGACTGTCCAGCAGACTATAAAGCAAAAAACAAAGAAATTGAAGATCTGATTACCAAAGCACTTCAACTCTGGCTCCAACCCTTACGTGAAATAGAGACAAAAGAACCGATTGTCAACCAGTTCCGTTATCATAACAACGATAACAACGAAATAACATTAGAAATATGGGTAAACATATTAGAACTTTCAGTCTTAAATACGTGCCTAGTTGATAGATCAGGGGTGGGGTTTGATCACCGTTTTCCACCCAGAATTATAATGCGTAAGGGAACAGATTTGGGAGACCAATTTTTTTCCACACTGGTGCATGAAATAGGACACGCTTTTGGATTAGGAGATACCTATATTGATGCCTTGAGGTATCTTGATTTAGGTATAAGTACAGGCGGGCTCCCTCAGCTTGTTGGTACGCAACCTGCGTCTGTTATGGGTATGCATTTTTACCGGCACGGTTTATCTTGGCAATCCGAAGACGATACAAACGGGATTATTTGGCTTTACAAAGCAACTTATGAAAACTTGGACGTTAAGGATTGTTTTTTCACAGACTATATGTTTGAAGAAGTTGAAGATACTCCTGTACTGGGGTGTGTGCCGAAATATCCGCTCATCTTTGAAATCAGGCAGGGACACGAATACTTTGCCAATCTCATCCTCAATGAAGACCCGAACATTGATGTCAACGCACAGAACGCGATCGGTTTCTCAGCGTTACACTATGCTGTCACAGGCACTCATTTGGATTTCCTCAATCGCTTGCTCAATCATCGTGACATCGATGTCAACCTCAAGGACGAACGCGGCAAAACGCCACTCCATTATGCCATCGGAGAATACAACGGCGCGGTAGTGGAGGCATTATTAACCCATAAGGATATCTTGGTGCATCTCGCAGACAACGCAGGACGGACACCTGTCGCAGTCGCAAGAGAGAACGGACACACAAGGTTAGCCACAAGACTGATAACGCATCCGAATTATGCACTTTCAGTGGCACCACATCGAAAGTTAGCAACGACGTGGGCATCCCTCAAAAAACCCCGCCTGTAGTCGCGCACTGCATCACGCTTCGGACATTCACTAAACTGAAATAATGCAAAAAAGGAGACAACACACATGAAAAAACCGATAATACCCAACACCCTACTCACCCTTACGCTGATAACCGTCCTCCTACTCAGTAATACACCCACCGCACACGCCTTCAAGCATAAAGAAGTACATGAGACAAAATTTGCTCGACTTTTGATTGAACGGGTACACGATGAACATTGGAACATCGTCTATGCTATCAGGGGGTCTTGTTCAGAAGAAAGACGTGCAAATCCCAAAAAATTTGAAGAAGACATCACAACTGCACTTCAAATATTGCTGCAACCGCTGCGAGAATATGATACCAAACTCCCCATCGTCAACGATTTTCGGTTTAAGAAGGTGCCAACACTTCCTAGTGAAATACAGGTAGGTGCAGATTTGATACCACACTTATTCATATACAAAGAAGACTTGGATAATGCCACCTTTGCCGTTATTGATACCTGTTTGATAGTGGAAGAAACTGGAGGTAGCGCATTTACAGGAAGTGACAAAAACCCGTTTGCCATTATATTCAATGGAGAACATTGGGATCATCCGAGTTTTATGTCAATTCTCATTCACGAACTTGGACATTTATTTGGACTTGGAGATACTTATTCAGGAAGGGGTGGACCAAATCCCAGCAGATCAACAGGCGGTATGGATTGGACTATTGGTACACAACCTGCCTCTATAATGGCAATGCATTTATTTTATTTCGGATACGACTACATCAGCGAAGACGATCTAAACGGGATCGTTTGGCTATACAAGGTGTATCACGAAGGATTACCTCTTAAGGATTGTTTCTTTCCTAACTATAAATTTGAAGAGAAACCGGCAGGCTGTATTCCCAAATGGCCGCTCATCTTTGAAATCAGACAAGGGTATGAAGTCCTTGCTATCCGCATCCTCAACCAAGACCCGAACATAGATGTTAATCAACAGGACGATCTCGGTAATACGGCGTTGCATTACGGTGTTATGGGTGAACATCAAAAGTTTGTAGAAACCCTACTTGAACATGGTGGTGTGATTATGAATCGTCGCAACAAAGCAGGAAAAACTCCACTGAGTCTTGCGCGTGAGATTGGCAATGAGGAGATCATCACCGCGATTGAGGAACATAAAAATAGACTTCGGTTAGCAGTTGATCCTCAGAACAAGTTAGCCACCACCTGGGCAAGTCTTAAAGAAAGATAGATTGTTATAGAAAAGGATAACACGCCACAACTCTTTAGTCCCGTAGGGACGCTATGTTTATAGAAAAGGATAACACGCCACAACTCTTTAGTCCCGTAGGGACGCTATGTTTATAGAAAAGGATAACACGCCACAGCTCTTTAGTCCCGTAGGGACGCTATGTTTATAGAAAAGGATAACACGCCACAGCTCTTTAGTCCCGTAGGGACGCTATGTTTATAGAAAAGGATAACACGCCACAGCTCTTTAGTCCCGTAGGGACGATATGTTTATAGAAAAGGATAACACGCCACAACTCTTTAGTCCCGTAGGGACGATATGTTTATTCTTCTATGTCGTTCCTACGAAACTCAATTGGAGTGGAAAAGATTTTCTATAAACATATCGTCCCTACGGGACTAAAGAACTCGACATGATGGCACCCCATAAAATTAACGACATAGCAAAATAATATCAAAAATATTGAAAACTAAATAACCCTGGCCAATAATAGACATTCTGCCAGATTGTGCGGTTTGTTGTAGCACATTCTTCCAGATTGTGCGTTCAGTAGTAGCACATTCTTCCAGATTGTGCATTCAGTAGTAGCACATTCTTCCAGATTGTGCATTCAGTAGTAGCACATTCTTCCAGATTGTGCGGGTAGTTGTAGCACATTCTTCCAGATTGTGCGGGTAGTTGTAGCACATTCTTCCAGATTGCTGATATAGTCATTTCTATCGTCAATTAAGACGCTATGATAATTAAAAATACTTCAACGAAAACCTGAAGTTATTTTTATTTATCTAATCCTAACAATATCACAGAGCAATGGTAGATCAACACTACATACTCATTCAACTGAAACACTCAATAATGGCGAAGGTATTGTCTCTTAAGAGTGCATTGATAACATCCATGTAGACTTTAGGAACGGCATAATGCAATGCATCGGCAAAATAAGTTTGGGTAACATTGGTGAAACTGGATAATAAAAATTGACAATAATCAGAAGATAACTTATGCTTCTTTTCAGTGAGTGTAGATGTATTCATAATGAAATAGTATAACACAACCTATAAGAATGCGTCCGTCCTGACATGAAATATAAAGGAGACAAAACAGATGAAAAAACTCATAAAACCTAACATCCCCATAAAACCTAACATCCCAATAACGCTTGTAGTGATGGTTACCTGCCTACTATTCAGCGTCACCCCGACAGCACACGACTTCGCCACCCTTAGACAGCATATGAATGGAGGGTGGTTGCAACTTCTAATCGATATTGTGCATGAAGAACACTGGGATATCGGCTATAATTTTGGTGAAGACTGTCCAGAAGAAAGACGCGCCGCAACTAAAGAATTTGAAGAAGCGATTACTACGGCGCTACAGACGTGGCTACAACCGCTGCGAGAGTTAGAGACAGAAAAGCCTATTGTCAATGAATTTCGTTTCCAGCAGATACCCGAATTAATAACCTACGAAGTGCTCAAGAAAATTGATATGGATCTAGGCGTCAATGAAACATGTAAAGGAGGCCAATCAAGAGCTGGTATGTTACCTAATCTGCCCCCACGAGTCTTTATGCGTATGGGTGTAGATATAGATAAGGGATACATGTTTGTTCTCATCCATGAAATTGGCCATACATTTGGATTAGGAGATACGTATGCTGAAAGACTAAGGAGACCGAGTGTAACTAAGGGTGGACTGGATGCAACTGTAGGCACTCAACCCGCTGCCGCCATGTCTGTCCACCTTTACCACCACGCACCCGGCTTCATCGGCGAAGACGATATAAACGGTATTGTTTGGCTATACAAAGTCACACACGAGGGTTTTGACCCCAATGATTGTTTCTACCCTAACTACAAGTTTGAAAAAGATCCAGAAGGTTGTGTCCCCAAGTATCCCTTAATCTTTGAAGTTAGACAAGGACATGAGGTATATGCTGGACGAATTCTGAATGAAGACGAAAACATAGATATTAACGTTCAAGACATGATCGGTTATACCGCATTGCATTATGCAGTTATGGGGCAACACATGCAGGTATTTGATAAACTCCTATCCAGAAGGGACCTTAATGTAAATCTCCAAGATGAAAGGGGCAAAACAGTCCTACATCTCGCTATCTCCAACGGATTTACAGAAATCTTGGAAGCGTTACTCGCACATAAGGATATATTAGTGCATCTCAAGGACAATGCGGGTCGGACACCCGTAGCGTTGGCACGGGAGATTGGTGATTTTCATCTGGCGAAACGACTGGTGACACACCCGAATTATTTGCTATCTGTAACTGCACATCGCAAGTTAGCAACGACGTGGGCAAGTCTTAAAGAAAGGTAGATTGCGTATAGACCATTTGCGTATCAGAGATCGCGAGGACATTATTCAATATCGGTTTTTCAAACTGCCCCAACATGTTGTTAGTCTTCGGTGTGCTGTTACAGAAAGCAGATGGTTCGGATGCGATGCCAAACGCCGTGCGAGTGCTTTATTCCCAAGTTCACGCGCTAACCCTATCGGTGTCCGACCCCTGTTGTCTTTGATATGAACTAAAATATCTCTATCGCTTAAGAGTGCATTGATAACATCCATGTAGACTTTAGGAATGGCATAATGCAACGCAGTTGAACCCGTCTCATCTTGCGCATTCACATCAATGTTTTTATCCTCATTGAGTATGTCTATGGCATACTCCCGATGTCCGTTGATTATTTCAAAGATCAAGGGATATTTGGGGACACATCCTTCTGGATCCTCTTCAAACTTATAGTCGGGAAAAAAGCAATCATCTGTAGCTAAACCCTCATAGATCGTTTTGTAAAGCCAAACAATACCGTTTATATCGTCTTTGCTGAGAAGGTCTTGTGCTTTCGACGCACGAAGACCTGCCATGACTGAACCAGGTTGCGTCCCTATGGTGCGATTCAGATTACCGCTTGTTGTGCGGTTCCCTTCTCCATGGCTTCCCACATAAGTATCCGCCAGTCCCAAGGCATGTCCAATCTCATGAGTAAGTACGAACATAAAAGTCTCATTAATTGTTGTTCCAGCACGCATATATACATCTGGTGGTAAGGAGATACCTACCCCTGCAGTTGATGTTCCTATTTCACACATGATAGTAACCCTCAAGTCCAGCGACAAGAGCGGCAGTGCATTTTCACCCTCTTGTTGATCAGGTTGTTTGCGGAATTCAATGTTATCAGTTGAGAAAATAGGCATTTCTGTTTTCAGGTTGTAAAGTGGATTTAACCACGTTTGTAGCACCGTAGTAATCGCTTCTTGTAGTGCTTTGTCACCTATTCTTTCTCTGAGTGGACATTTCGCACTATGCCTGTAACCAATGACCCACTTATCCTCATGTACTTTTCGGATAAGGGTATTAAGTTTTTTATCTAACTGTGTCTCAAGTGATGCAAAGTCATAAGCAGTGGGAGTGACACAAAATAGCAAGTAAGTCAACATCACCAAAGTTATGAAGGTATTCATACTTAGTAGTTTTTTCATAGCCGTGTCTCCTTTATCTGTGCTTTCACAAGCATATCCATTTATGTTACCACATTTATGGTAAATTATTGACTTAATCCTACACATTGATGAGGCGAGGTTAGAAAGTGTAGATATAATTCTATGCTTCACCATAAATACCCCTGAGTCAACTTCGTCTGCTCCAGACCGGAAGTCTTACACGTCTTTTGCTGACTACCAATACCCATAAAAACCCGCCCGACACAAACATCCCAATATTTGTAAAATAAAGTAAATATGATACGATATACATCAAAACCTTCGCCAATAATACAAGGTTATTTAGTTTTAAGAGTTTTCTGTTATTGAGATTTACTGAAAGTTAATATCCAGGCTCGGTTTCCTAACCGAACTTTCTGCACCAGTTTTAGATTATTGAAACATGAACATCGGTCTTTAGTCCCGACAAATGCCTTATGGGGAATGCCTTAATGGCATTCAAACCGTTGATTTGGCGCATTTGGCGTTGATTTAGTAGGGACGATATGTGTATTCTTCTATGTCGTTCCTACGAAATTCAATTGGGGTGGAAAACATTTTCTATAAACATATCGTTCCTACGGGACTAAAAAACTGGACAAGATGGCAACACATAAAATTAACGTTATAGTAAATGATTATCAAAAAAACCTAAAACTGAATAACCATGCACTCCTTGATTAGGAGTTGCTTTTTCTGACAGATTTCTGATACAATGTTCAGATAAGATTTATCCGCTGAAAATGCAACTCGCTTTTTCGGTTCTATTGGGGGTTGACACCCCCTAATTTCTTATCTTTATTGTATCATATAAACCCAGTCTTAGCAAGGGTTATTAGCATATTTTCATATTTATTGCAAGGCAAAAACTACTTATTGCGATAAGTAATGTTGTTACGGCATTTGATAGATTCTCGTGAATGCATAGGAGTGTGGCATTGGCTAAAATTCAACTCAAGGGTAGACAGAGTGATTTCCTGAAAATAGTTGTTACTGCAGCGGGACGTGGTGATCTTGATGGAGTTCGGCAGTTGTTAGACGACAAGCCTGAATGGTTACATACCATAGGTTCACACGGTAGGACGATGCTTTGGGAAGCAGCGTATCGTGGGAAGTTGGAGATGGTAAAGTATTTGGTCGAACGCGGTGCAGATATGCATCTTCCCGGTTGCCATCTCAGTCAACATGACCTCGAAGTGACTCCCTACTGTATTGCCCGTCACGAGGGACGTGATGATGTTGCGGATTATCTTTTGCAGCATGGCGCGATAGTTGATCTACATACTGCTGCATATCTTGGTGATTATAATGTGGCAGAATCACTCATTGATGACGATTCCAGTCTTGTTAATAGTGGTTATCTTGATTCTGTTATGTTGCCTTCGGGCAATCCACATACTGTTGAACATAGACATTCAGATAGTGCTACACCGATACACTATGCTATTGTTGGGAGAAATATAGGGATAGTTGCGCTGCTAATTTCAAAGGGGGCAACTATTGAACCGTATAGCAGAGATTTGCTTGATTATGCGGTATCATACGACAGGAGTGACATGGTGAAATTGCTATTTGATAACGGTGCGGATCCGAGCAAAGCACCGCGTATTTACGACGATAATTCTGAGATGCGGAAATTACTAAAATCTTATGGAGTTCCTGCAAAGGATGTCAATGCATTTGATAAGATGGGTTGGCCTGAGCTTCCTTACGCGTGTCGTGGGGACAAAGGGGAACATCCTGAGACTGTACTGAAGCTATTGAAACTGGGTGCGGATATTGATGTTCGTAGTAAAAACAAAGGAAAGACTGCGTTACATTGCGCTGCAAAGGCAGGTTTTCTCAAAGTCATTGATGTGTTGTTAGATAATGGTGCAACGATTGATGCGACTGACAACACTGGTGAAACACCTTTGTTTGAAGCGATCCGTTCAACGATAAAAAACCGTGAAAAACTGCACGCTACAGTGGAACAACTATTACAGAAAGGTGCTAATCCTAACCACAAAAACAGACAGGGATTAACTACGTTACAAGTTGCGCAACGGAAACCCAGAGAAGATACTGATACAATAGTTGCATTGTTAAGAAAGTATGATGCTGTTTAAGAAAATGCATTAGGATAGTTTATCTCAGGACATGCTGATGGTTGACATTGATGTCGTAGAACATTCAGATTTATTACGACAGGAAGCAGATAGAATACTTGGTAATGAAGGTTTACTTTCACTGCTAAAAACATACGGAGCGACACGTGTAATTGGCAGTTATGCCCTAAACACGATGACTTGGCCTGATATTGACATCAGTATGGTTCTCCCATATAAGCAAGATGTGGAACTATTCTTTGACATTGGACAAAAGATTGCATTGAATTTCCAAGTCACAAGAATGTCTTTTTCTAATCACTACATTCGAGGACTGCCTGGGTTTGATCACGGACTTTATTGGGGAATTCGTGTGAACTTTACTGACCAAGAATGGAAGATTGATCTATGGGGCTATTGCGAAACAGATTACAATGCGCACATGGTGGATTTTGATAGACTACACAAACAACTTTTGGATGTAGATCGCTCAACAATCCTTCACATAAAATTTCCTATATCTCAACGTCCGGATTATCGAGGTAAAATATACAATAGCATGGCAGTATATCAAGCAGTTCTTACAGGTAAGGTTACAACTGTAGCGGAGTTTTACAGATGGATTGAAAGGAATTCCGATGTTAACATCTGAAGAGAAATGGTTTTTTGACCATCATGGTTTTATCATCCTTCAACAAGTTGTTTCTGCTGAAGATATTCAACTGATGATTGAACTTGGAAATAAATGGCATGATATGACATTAGAGGAGTTACCCTCTCCTCTAACGTCTACATCTCGTGCTGGATCATACCCAGAAACAATTGCACATTGGATCAATAATGTTCAGTATGGTGATGCTGTGTTCCAACGATTAGTTCTCAATCCTGAGATAATGCGCGTTGTGATTGCTTTAACACGATCCTCACCTTGTCTTGTGGATTGTGCATTAACGCAAAACTATGAAACATCTGATGATATAAATTTTCATGCGTCAGGACTGGACTATGGTATTGAAAACGGGGAGCCCCATGCGGGTTTTGTCAATGCAGGAACTTCCTTAGTAGATGTGCCAGAAGGAACAGGATTTGTTTGTCTCCCTGGAAGCCACAAACGGAATTTTGAACCACCTGAAAATCTGTCAATATATGATAGTTCACCTACAGTGATTAATGTCCCAGTTAATGCTGGTGACTGTGTAATCTTTACAGAAGCACTTTACCACGGTGCCAGACGTTGGACAGAAACATATCCGCGATATACAGTTTTTAACCGGTATATAGACAATGGGACACATGGTAGTTTACCAAAAGAGGAATTTAAACATTTGATTTCTGATGAAGTCTATGAGTTGGAATTACCAGCAAAACGTGGAGAACAGAAGACTGTTGTTGGA
Source organism: Candidatus Poribacteria bacterium (assembly GCA_963663765.2). Taxonomy (GTDB): domain Bacteria; phylum Poribacteria; class WGA-4E; order WGA-4E; family WGA-3G; genus MSPOR6. The sequence goes on from CAXXUA010000015.1 coordinate 169,059, forward strand.
CAGATCATCAATGATTTGAGTTTAGACTGAACGGGTATTTAAGCCAAAGAAACAGGGTTTTCAATCACCACACTGCTTAAACGTCTACTTGTTATTTTCGTCTTAATTAATGAACACTTTATTTATAATAGATAGGAGGAATAATAAATTGCACAATTTAAAACAGAAGATATATCCAATAATAATCTTTGTATTCTTGTGTGCCATTCAAATGAATGTCTTTGCCAATGATTGGCCGGGTTGGCGCGGGATGAATCAGGATGGTACATCTGCAGAAACTGGACTGATAGAGAATTGGTCTCTTGAGGGAGAGAATCTTCTTTGGAAGAAAGATTTCATAGGTCGTTCCACACCTGTTGTTCTTAACGACAGGGTTTATGTCATTGGCAGGATTGGCAAGGATATAACGCAACAAGAACGTATCACTTGCTTTGATGCGAAAACTGGTAATCAGTTGTGGAATCATCAACTTAATGTATTTCATACCACTATAACCTTTAATCGGGTTGGTTGGACCAGTCCTGTTGGTGATGTAGAAACAGGCAATATATACGTTCACGGGATACAAGGTTTGTTTATCTGCTTCAGTAAAGATGGAGATATTGTATGGTCACGTTCCTTAACTGAGGAATATGGTCGGATTTCTGGGTATGGTGGTCGTGTTCATACACCAATTATTGCTGGCAACTTGGTGGTCATCAGTTTTCTGAATACAGCTTGGGGAGATCAGACTATCCCGCGTCATCGTTATTATGCTTTTAACAAACGTAACGGAGATTTGATGTGGGTGTCAACTCCTGGTGGTAGGCCGCTTGATACGACCTATTCTACGCCAGTTGTTACGCAAGTGAATGGTCAGATGATGATAATTGGTGGTAATGCCGATGGAAGCATATACGCGATGAAACAGACAACAGGTGAGATGGTATGGGGTTTCAAGCTTAGTAAACGTGGTATCAATACCTCTGTCATCGTTGATGGCACAAAGGTGTATGCGACACATAGCGAGGAGAATTTTGACACGACAGCAATGGGACGCGTAGTGTGTATTGATGCTACAGGAACAGGAGATGTTACGTCGACTCATGAGGTATGGCGAGCAGATGGTATCGGGGTTGGTTATGCTTCACCGACTATCAGTGACGGACAACTTTATGTTGTAGATAATTCAGCGAATATGTATTGTTTGAATGCCGAAACGGGTGAAACGCTATGGGAGCATAGTATTGGGACAGTTGGTAAAGGTTCTCCTGTCTGGGCAGATGGCAAGTTGTATGTCACTGAGGTTAATGGTAAATTTCATATCCTTCAACCTGGCAAGGACAAATGTGAGTCACTCAGTATGCAGGAGATTAACAGAGTAGATGATGATCACTATGTTGAAATATTCGGTTCCCCTGCGATAGCTGATGGACGTATCTATTTCACCACGGAAGAGCATCTGTATTGTATTGGGAGGAAATAATGAAGAAATATTTGTTGAATACAAAGCAGAGAGTTTGTGCTTTTATGAGTATTTTTATCTCTGCAAGTTTAATAATCTGTCTACTTGTTGCTGGTTGTGCGGGTAAGATGATTACATCACCAGAAATGAGTCTCGAACCTGCTGTTTCTCTTTTGCTCACACCAAAAGAGACGATTACATCAGGGGAAGCGATTGTTCTGAACGTTATTGGTTATGATGCGATGGGCAGACTGACGAGTAAGGTTGGAACGGTTGAGTGGTCACTCACGGGCTTATCAGGTTCGGTTATTGATGGAACTTATACCCCTGATACAAGTGTTGGTGCGCATGCGGGGACGGTCATTGTCCAATCGGGAGAGATTACGGCTTCAGCAAGAGTTCGTGTGATACCACCGTTGCCTTGGACAGAAGATTTTGAGAACATTGAACTTGAGAAAGCACCTTCACATTGGATCAGTGCGACAGGCAAATACTTTGTACGTGAAAAAGACGGCAAAAAAGTCTTGGTCAAAACACCAGTGCAGCGTGGTTTAGATAAATCTAATGTCTACATAGGTGCACCAACGATGAAAGACTATCAGATTCAAGTTGACCTGATGGGAACAAGGGACAAACGTCGTATGCCCGATATGGGGTTAATTGCAAATCGTTATACGTTGGATTTGCAGGGTAGGCAGCAGCGGTTGCAAATCCGTTCGTGGGCATCTGACTTGCGTATGGCTAAGACGATAGATTTTTCTTGGGAAGCAGATGTTTGGTATACCATGAAAATGAAGGTAGAAACGACTGAGGATAAGGCGATAATTATGGGTAAAGTGTGGCGTAAAGGAGAAAATGAGCCACCTGAATGGACGATTACAACTGAAGATCCGCTTCCGAATCGTGAAGGTAGCCCTGGCATTTATGCTTATTCTGTAACAGAAATTTATTATGATAATTTAAAGGTATGGTGATATATATGATTTTTGAATGTAAAGGCGGTGCGAAAAGCGTCGCTATGTTGGCAGATGGACTGTGCCGGCGAATTTGTTCATATACGGTAGTCCTTTTCATTTTGTTTATTGGTTTACTTTTCATCACAACTGTTTCAACTGCTGAAACTGACAAAGAGATAGCACTGTGGGGTGGAACGTTAAGTCGTAACATGGTCTCTGATGAGATGAATGTTCCTGCGAAATGGGATTTTGCAAGTGGGGAGAATATCAAATGGACAGCAGAACTCGGTTCACAAAGTTATGCTGGACCGCTTGTTGTTGGTGGGAAAGTGTTTGTCGGAACTAACAACGAAGCATTGTATAACCCAAAATTGACTGGTGATCGTGGAAATCTAATGGCGTTTCGTGAATCTGATGGCAAGTTTCTTTGGCAGATCACACATACAAAACTTACATCAGGACGCGTAAACGATTGGCCATTACAAGGAATCTGTTCAACACCTTATGTTGAAGGTGACCGACTCTATTATGTTTCTAATCGTTGTGAGGTAGTTTGTGTTGATACGGAAGGATTTCTTGATGGTGAGAACGATGGTCCTTTTAAGGATGAAACCGAGACGAGTGATATTGATGGTGACATAATTTGGATTTACGATATGATGGATGAATTGGATGTTTTCCCGCACAACCTTGCAACCTGTTCACCGCTTGCAGTTGGTGATCTACTTTTCTTGGAAACGAGTAATGGTGTTGATGAAACACATATCCACATACCTGTTCCTGATGCTCCAAGTTTTATCGCATTGAACAAGAATACAGGTGAACTCGTGTGGGAAGATGCCTCACCTGGTGAGAATATATTACATGGTCAGTGGTCTAATCCAGCTTATGGAGTGATAAAAGGTGTACCGCAGGTTATCATTCCGGGGGGAGATGGTTGGGTCTATTCTTTTGATCCTGAAACTGGTATTATTATCTGGAAGTTTGACTGCAACCCGAAAGACTCAGAATGGGAACTGGGTGGACAAGGTACACGGAACAACATTATATCTACTCCTGTTGTATTTGATGACAAAGTTTTTCTTGCTGTTGGACAGGACCCGGAACACGGTGAGGGCGTTGGACACCTATGGTGCATTGATCCATCAAGAACGGGTGATGTTACCACGACTGCAGCCGTTTGGCATTTTGGTGAGGAACAGTTCAATCGTACGATGTCCACTGTTGCTATCCATGAAGGTCTATTATATATTGCGGATCTCAGTGGATTCCTTTACTGTTTGGATGTGAACACTGGTGATGTATATTGGTATTATGATACTTTCGCTGCTATATGGGGTTCACCTTATGTTGTTGATGGAAAGGTTTATCTCGGTGATGAAGATGGTGATGTTGTCATTTTAAAGACAGGTAAAACGTTAGAGGTGCTGTTTGAAACGAATATGGGTAGTGCTGTTTATACGACACCAGTTGCGAAGGATGGTGTGCTTTATATGGTAACCCGCAATAAACTAATTGCGATAGCAGAATAGAAGTTTTCCTTACCACCAGAGGCATTCAATTGTCAAGATTTTCTCAATAATTTTGGAATTTTCGCGACCGGGAGGTCGCTCCTACCGAATAAATCGGGGTTACAAACCCTTCCCACAAGAGATGTAAGTGGCAATTGAATGGCTCTGACCTAACCACTGGATTATTTTGGATATTATTTCATCTTTTATGTACAATGGAACTGACATGTCATATAGCAACTTTACCTTACCAGCAGCACGAGCAGCATTTCAGCTTGAAGAGGTTGATACCGCTGGTCTCTTTTCTTATATAGAACCAGTCACTCCCAGTGAGTTGCTTACATCCATATTAGCTCGAAAAATTCCTTTAGCGACTGCAATCGGGACTGAGAAAGCGAAGTCTGAAATGATTGTCGCTGACGTTCTTGTGGAACTACGTGAGCAATTAGACCGTAAAATTAGTCTTTTTTCAGGGATTGATTTCAACGTTGATGATGAGCTTGGATTAACAGGTGTGTGTGACTTTGTGATTAGCCTATCACCTGTCCAATTTGACTTACAAGCTCCGATCATTGTCCTTGTTGAAGCGAAGAACGATAACCTTGAAGTAGGTCTTGGACAGTGTGTCGCGGAAATGGTTGCTGCTCAGTACTTTAATGCTGAAGAAGGAAATGACATTCAGACGGTTTATGGTGCGACTACATCAGGTACAGAATGGCGGTTCCTAAAGTTGATAGGTAAGAAACTTGACATTGACATGTTACCCTATCCGATTGACTCGTGCGACAAGGTCCTCGGCATCCTTTCAAGCATGGTAGCACAGGAAGCATGAACTGCTGAACCGTAATCTAATAATTTTATTCCAAGTTGCTACCTATAAAATATTATACACAATGATGTGTGGGAAGTTTGTAATGATAATTCCCATTTAACTCGCCGCCAAGGGTGTAATTGATATCTTGTTTATGGTCAAACTTTAAATGGACGATACTTATTTGTAGTATTAGAGAAGATCGAATGGTCAGTCTATATACCAATTACTGCACGAAATATGACCGACAGAGAAAAAACATTTATTGAAACCTTAGTGAACGTTCTTTTAATTGAACATATTAGGGTATCGGTTACTACAAACTAACAGGTTAGAGTTTGTAATATTGAATAAAAGGTTTATAAAGAACTTTATGCAGAAAAAACTCACTCAAAATATAGAAAATGCACGGACTGCGCTTGATGTGCATGTTCGGGAAATTGTGAACTGGCATTTTAATCCAGAAACAGGGTGTCCATTCTGGTTGGAATACGCAGAGAACTTGGATTTTGATCCGCGAAAAGAGATTGGTGGTTTTGCTGATCTCAAGTGTCTTGGACACTTCCAAGATGAGTGGCTGCGGGGTGGACCTGTGCGACGGTGGGTGCCGAAGGCTTACGCTAACGAACCGACCTATGTTTTTGAAACTGGGGGCTCAACTGGCATTCCAAAGTGTCGTATCAGTATACGCGATTTTCATATTGACTACGAAATGTTCAGCAAGACGTTATCTGAAGAAACTTTCCCACGCGGTAGTGATTGGCTGATGTTGGGACCGACAGGACCGCGACGATTACGACTTGCGGTTGAACATCTTGCTCAGCATCGTGGGGGTATCTGTTTTCTTGTAGACCTTGATCCGCGTTGGGTGAATCAACTTGTGCGTTATGGTAAACATCAGGAATTGGATGCGTATAAGAGTCATGTCATTTCACAGGCACTAAACGTGTTGAAAGCACATGAAAACGTTCAGTGTCTATTTACTACGCCGAAACTGTTGGAAGCATTATGTGAGAAGATTTCCTTGCAAAAGGTTGGGATTAAGGGTATCTTTTGTGGAGGTACTGAGATGGATGCGCAGTTTCACCGATTTGCACGAGAAGAGCTTGTTCCTGGAATAGATTTTGTTCCGACTTATGGTAATACGCTTATGGGTTTAGCCACATGCAAACCGTTTGATCCTGTAGATAACTATGCGATTATCTATTATCCGCCGCAACCGAGGGCAGTGATTGAGCTGGTTAATCCGCAGAATCCTGATGAGCTTGTGGGTTATGGTGAAACTGGACGTGTGATGCTGACGACATTGACGAAAGAGTTTTTCATTCCGCGTTTTCTGGAACGTGATGAGGCAGAACGGGCAAAGCCGATACCTGAATACCCTTGGGATGGTGTTGAAAACCTGCGCCTGTTGTCTGAATTGCAAGAATCTGTCGTTGTGGGTGTATATTAGATATTTCAATATTGGTAGGAGAGAAAAATGGAACATATTCTACAAGATGAGAATTGTCCAAACTATAGTAAACTTTAATATCAATACTATACCATTTTCATGTGATAATGTCTCATTAGCAGCGGAAATCTGGTAGGAGCGACCTCACGGTCGCGACCGGGAGGTCGCTCCTACCGCGGGGTTTCTTTTTTGAAAAATCCAAAAATTAGGAAAACTGAATAACCCTGGCGGAAATCTGGTAGGAGCGACCTCACGGTCGCGACCGGGAGGTCGCTCCTACCGAAGAGAGTAACCTCCTGCCAGTAAACAGTAGAATTCCTTAATGAGACAAGATTTATTTGAATTGGTATTATTTCGGGGATACCGCTTGAGGACAATAGGTATGGCAATAAATATAGAAAAAGTTTTTCGTTCACCGTATTCAGTACCGAATGGATTGCAGGTAGTTGATGATAGGTTATGGATTGTAGACCAGATTTCAGATAGAGTTGCCTTAGTTGAGATTACTTGCGATCCGGATTATCACGTGCCGAAACTGATTCGAGATATTCCGAGCGACTCTTCCAATACAAGCGGAATGGCGTTTGGTGATGGTGTGCTTTGGTTGGCTGCAAATGGTCCTGGAGATAGGTGGCGTGCTGTGCGAGATACTGATGCGAAACCGGGTGCAGGTGAGATATTCAAAATAGACCCTAATTCGGGTAAGACACTTGGACGTTACCTTGTTCCTGAAGGTGGTGGGACGCACGGTGTAGAGTATGATAATTACGACGAAGGACATCTCTGGGTACAAACGCTAAAAAATCAGGAGATTCATAAGGTGAGGATATCCGATTGGTCAGTTCAGCATACGTTGCCTTTGCCTTATGGTAGAGCACACGGGACTGTCCGAGTCGAAGACGGACTTTGGGTGACCCACACCTCTGAACGAGTTATTGTCAAACTTGACCTTGCTGATGGAACAATAATTGATAAGATTGAAGTATCAGAAAGTTATCCTGAACCGCACGGCTTATCTATCTACGGCGATGATTTTCTATATTGCGATGCGTCTTCTGGGTGGATTGCAAAGATTACGAGGTAACTGAAGATCAATGATACACATACCAATATTACGCGCAGGACGCACTTACAGAAGTCTAAAGACAGTTAGCGTTTCACACATCAAGACAGGTGAACCCTTTGTGGAAGTGAGTCAAGCCAACACGGGTTTGATAGCGAAAGACTTACGAGATATGTCTCTCCATAGGCAAGAACTTACAGAACATACCGTTGCAGACTTGATTGGCATGTGCAATGCTGCTGCTCAGCTCTTCACAAATGCTGATCTACCACTTGATGGAGGGACGCAATCACCGACAGATTATATCAAACAGGTTTCTGGTACAACGGGTTTACCTGAAACACTTTGTCAACAGAACATGGCGAAGATACATGGTATGTTAGAGAATATAGAGACAGTTTTGGATGGGTTGACGCGTGGTCTTGATCTGCAGGTTTTGGATAAGGGATGGGGTAACGAAAACGGACGTATGTTGAGTTATGTTTGTGAGACTGACGCACTCGGTGCTGTTTTACCGAGTAATTCCCCTGGTGTCCATTCTTTGTGGATTCCTGCTGTGCCACTAAAAGTGCCGTTGGTGTTAAAACCGGGACGTGAGGAACCGTGGACACCGTATCGGATCGGACAAGCGTTTATAGAAGCTGGTGTGCCACCGGAAGCGTTTAGTTTTTACCCGACTAATTATCCTGGTGCAAACGAAATTCTGTTCCGTTGCGGTAGATCCATGTTATTTGGTGGTGGTCAAACGGTTGCCCCGTGGTTAAATGATCATCGTATAGAAATCCACGGACCGGGACGTAGTAAAATCATCATACATGATGGACAGAATGGGAATTGTGAAAAACATATTGACCTAATTGTGGAATCCGTTTCTAAGAATGGTGGTAGGTCGTGTATCAATGCTTCAGGTGTGTGGGTAACAGCGCATGGAAGTGAGATTGCTGAAAGTATTGCTGAACGTTTAGGATGTATTGAACCGAAACCGTTGGATCATCCAGAGGCGGGTATTGCTGCATGGGCAAATCCGAAAGCTGCACATAGCATATCTTCGTTGATTGACCGACACCTGAAACAACCCGGTGCAACAGAGTTGACTACTGGAGACCGCGTTGTTGAGTTAGATGGCTGTACTTTCCTGAGACCGACAGTGATATGGTGTGAAGATCCTGAACACCCATTAGCAAATACAGAATTTCCGTTTCCATACTTGAGTGTGGTTGAGGTGCCAGCATCAGAGTTGGTAGAATCTATTGGAGCAACATTGGTTGCATCTGTTATTACAGAAGATAAGAAATTGGCTGAAGAATTGTTATCAACGCCACTTGTTGATAGACTTAATTTGGGGGCAATTCCGACGAATCAGATTTCATGGGATAGTCCGCATGAAGGTAATCTGTTTGAACATTTGTATCGGGAACGGGCATTTCAAATGCATTAGTGTAGAAGAAAAAACTCTTACATAATTCATCAATGTTTTTATTGTTGAATTTATAAAATCGTAAATTGGTAGTTATTAATTTGAAAACGACGAATTATTTTAGATATATGATCCAAAGACCAGACCGAGAAAGAATCAAATTAGAATGGATCATAGATACTATCAGAACTCCATTGTATACAGAATATCAAGCTGATGGTAGAATAAGAAAATGGAAGTATATTTCCGAAGAAGAAAAGTTTCTCAGGGTAATTTTGCTTGAGGATGGAGAAACAGTTCATAACGCTTTTTTTGATAGAAATTTTAAAGGATAATCAAAATGAAAGTCAAATATTTTCATGACACTGGGACAGTCCTGATTGAATTTTCAACCCAACCAATCATTGAAACGATAGAGATCAATGAAAATATGTATTTAGATTTGGGGTCTGAAGGAAATCCTGTAGCGATTACAATTGAACATGCCAACATTCATGCGGACCTACCTGAAATGTTTTATGAGCAGATAGAAGCAACAGAATCGCAACTAATTCTACATGAAAAAACGGAGTCATCGCTATAATATAACAAAGAGAGGGTAAATCAGATGAAATCAAAAAGAATGTTGTTTATTTTATTTTTCATCTTGGTATTGCAGACGAATTACCTTTCTGGTCAAGTGGTTGAGAATGGATTAGTCAGTTATTGGAGTTTTGACAATGCAGATGTACAAGGTAGCACAGTTAGAGACCTTGTCGGTCGAAATGATGGAACACTTGTAGGGGATCCGCAGCAAATCAGTGGTAAATTTGGGGATGCGTTTCAATTTGACGGAGCACCCGATGCGATTGATGTAGGCAGTTCAGATGATGGTAGTCTGGATTTTGGAGAGGATAAAGATTTCTCAATGATGGGATGGATAAAAGTTGACAATCCACCAGAAACAGATGGGGGAGAATCAACCATTATCAGTAAGGGTGATGGGGGTAACAACGCCAGATTTCTTTGGAAAATCGCAGGTACTCAAGTATTCGTGACAATTGCGAACGAAGCGGGAGCTGGACCGAAAGTCAATTTTACATCAGCAATGGATGTGGTTGATGGGAATTGGCATCATGTTGTCGTAGTTGCGGACAGGTCAGAATGGACCCGCATCTATATTGATGGTAAGTTTGATGCGGAAGCAGGAGCAACTGAAGGTACAAATGTTACCACAGAATCCCGTATGTATATCGGTGCGTCTGTGCGTATTGGGGAAACAACAAGACGATATTTTGAAGGTTTAATTGATGAAGTGGGGATCTATAACCGTGTGCTGACAGAGAATGATATATCACATAATTTCAATTCACAGGGACTTGCTGTCAGTCCTCAAGAGAAACTTACAATTACATGGGGAGAAATAAAGGCTACAAGATAATAGTCACATCACCCACAATGAAGAAAGACATCAAATACCTACACATCAAAAAACAGCAAAAGCATCGGATTAGTGTGCTTACCTGCTACGATTATCCCACCGCTTGCATGCAGGACAAAGCAGGTATAGACATCGTTTTTGTTGGAGATAGTGTTGGGACGAATATTCTCGGTTATAAGAGCGAGATGGAGGTGACGATGTCTGATATGGTTCATCACCTCAAAGCAGTCCGTCGTGGTGTGACAGATGCGTATCTTCTTGTTGACATGCCCTACGGTTCTGATAGGCATGAAAAACAAGCTGTTATGAATGCAAATCTTTTCTTAGATAATGGGGCTGATGGCGTTAAGTTGGAAGGTGGAACGGAGAAAGCACCAATTGTTACTGAACTTACCGATAAGGGAATAGAAGTGTGTGCGCACATCGGCCATAACCCGCAAATCCACGGAACTAAAGCGCTAACACACGGAAAGACGATTAGCAAAGCAAAGGAACTCATTCAAACGGCATCGGTACTTGCAGATGCAGGTGCGAAATTGATCGTGCTTGAGAAAATCACTGAAGAGGTGAGTCAAATTATCACTGGGACGGTTGATATTCCTACTATTGGCATCGGTGCAGGCAGGTACTGTGATGGTCAGGTGCTCGTTATCAACGATGTATTAGGCATCGGTCCACCATTCAAACACGCCAAACGTTATCAGGATTACAACCAACTCACCTTTGAGGCGATATGTCAATATAGACAAGAGGTAGAAAACGGAGATTTTCCAAGAGATGAAAATGTTTCTCACATCGCTGCCGATAAGTTGATGCGGGTTCAGAAGTGGTTGGAATCAGAACGTTGTAATTTTTAAATAATCTTGACATTCCGTAATGACATTGTTTATAACCTACACTCCGCACTTGTTTTAATACATTTTTATAATATTGGGATAAACCCGTATCACACAAGGATTCGCACAAAATAATGGTGATTTTGAGTTCTATATTTTGAGACAAAACCGAACTTGTTATTTTATCATTTTAAATTGAAATTGTTTGCTAAATATAGTCTCCACGCGGGTTTATCAAATTATTATCGAAAAACGCAAATCAGAAGTGCGGAGTGTCGGTTATAATACAGTAAAATCTAAAGATATGAGGTGTAATATGGAATTCAAGGAAGGGTATCCATTGACGCATGTTGTTCATAATGAGACGTTTGATGAGACATTCACAGCATATATAAAAAAGAACGGTGTCGCGTGGCTTGGATGGATTCCAGATTTACCAGTGGTAAAATGTGAGGGCGAGACGGTAGAGATCGTCCGAAAAGAACTACACGATACTCTTCACCAAACTTTAGTCGCTATAGAAGAAGCATGGGATGAGCAATTTGAAGCAGACGTGAAGGCTGGTCGTCTTGAACCACTTATAGAAAAAGCTAAACGACGTTGTGAGGAAGGCAATTATACAAAGGTTGTTTGAACTCAATGAACCAATTCCAGCATATCAGGAGCCAGGAATTTGTTGTACTAGAAAACAAATTACCTGAAACACGAATATAAAATAGGAGTCAGAACTTTACGGTTTTCTATTTCTTTTCTCCTACCGTTCCAATCCCTTAAGGACTTCATCCCAATCCCAGACAAGAATTGTGCCATCTGCACCGCTCGTAGCAAGCGTTGTTCCATCCTCAGAAAATACAAACTCTGATATCCAATTTGAGTGTCCTGCAAGAGAAGAAATTATCTTACCGGTAGTTGAATTTCGCAATTGAATGATTCCATCCCTATTCACACTAAGAAGAATTGAACCATTTGGAGGAAATGTAATTGCTGATAGAGGCTTAGATTGGGATACATCTTCCAATTGCGCTGTACGGTCGTATTGGATTGTTTCAGGATTCCATGTATAAATGTGTGAACCACCGACAAAGGCGTTTCTGTCTGGTGCAAATGCTACTGAGCCTTGGCCTGGATAAGATGCAAGTAACTCACCGGTCATGGTTTCCCACACTCTTATTGTTACGTCCTTATATGTCCAACCTGAGGTAACGACAGTTTTATTATCAGGAGAAAATGCCAAACTGTAGACGTAAGTCGTATGGCCCTTAAGTCTACAACGAGTTTTACGGTTAGGTACATCCCATATTTGTATAGTATTGTCTTTACGTGCAGTTACTGCAAGGAGTTGACCGTCAGGAGAAAATTTCACTTTATTTCCAAAACCAGCATATTCTTTCTCACCTATTGTAGATAAAACAGCTTTTGTCTGAGTATCCCATAAGCGCACTACATTATCAGTGGTTACAAACAGACTCCCGTCTGGTGATATGGCAACTTCATAGCCGAAATGATCGCTTCTTTCAACTCTATCAAAAGAAAGTCTGTTTCCAGTATCAATATCCCAAACCGAAACGAATAAATGGGATTTACTTGCACCTAAACTGGTAAGTGTACTGTTAGAAGCGTCATGAACATTGGATTGGTTGATAGCGTTGAATGCCAATGCGGTTTGCGATTCAGTGTGTCGTGTAAATGCATATTGTTGCTTTCCTGAATCGGAATCCCATAAACGGATAGTCCCATCAGAATTCACACTGACCACTTTTTTCCCATCTGGTGAAAAGTCTATTGCGGTGAATTTTGAGTTATCAGCATGTCCTTTTAACAATTTGTGAGGTCTAGGTTTACCTGTGTTATTAAGGGATCGGTCAGAGATGGATTGTTTTCCGTGTTTATCAACCTTCCAGAATCTCACTATTCCATCAGTACTCCCACTGGCAAGAAGAGAACCATCAGGTGAGAATACTATAGCTTGGAACGGATCCACAGCTTTAAATGTATACTGAAGCGAACTATTTTCAACATCCCACATTTTTACTACATTGGAACTATCAGCATAGACAAGTGTTCTGCTATCTGGAGAAAAAGCCAATGTCTCTATATCATGCTCTGATTCTTCTAATGGGAATACACACTGTCCAGTGGTTCTGTCCCACACCTGGATTATGGGTATCTTATATTTATTACCAAAATACCTATTATCATTTGCAGCTGCAAGAAACCTTTCATCTGGTGAGATTGCAATCTGCATTCTCATATTCATCATGCTCAGTCTTGTTTTAATTGACTTATTTGGATCATCATCAAGAATCCACAAGTCCGTTCTCACATACCAGGGTAGATTCATCTTCCATCCAGAATATGAGAGTTTTATGTTTTCTGCTCTAAATTGTAGGAAATATTTATTACGACGTAGATCCGGTAGAATAGTTTTCAAAATGTCTTCTTCTAAATCCCATAAGTCCTTATCCTCATCTAAGTCTTTACATAAAATGGTGCTGCGGTCAATAGGACTCACAAGCATATTGATGTATGATCTGTCAATACTTTGATTTTCAAGTTCACTATCAGGAAATAGTGCAATTTCTTCACCCGTATTTGCATCGTAAATCCAAATACCTATGGTTGTTTCAACGGCTAAATGTGTGCTGTCTGGCGTGAATTTTATTCCACGAACACGTCCCTTTCCTAATCGCGCTTTCGCTGCTTTCGGTAGTTCCCATTTTGTGTAATCTTCCGATGTTTCGTCTGCTTGTGCTTCCGCAATTGCAGTTGAGGTATCATTAGGTTGTTCAAGGTTAATACGGTTTCCTAGTGCGTTTTCAACCTGTGTTCGCACATCAGGATTAGATTCCAAGTTTACAACTATAGGTGCATCAACGATCTCAACCGTCACATCTGAAGCAGCATCTAAACTGTACGGTTTCTGAAACATTTGCAAGAATTTACTATTTCCGAAACCAAGCACCAGCAACACTACTACTAACGTGGAAGCTGCTACTGCCGACAGCACTAAACGTTTACTGCTTGACGGTGTTGTGGGTTTGGTACGCGAAATGTTTTGCATCATGGTTTCTCTCAGATTTGGATTGATTTTGAAATTGTCTAAAACCTCTCTTATCATTGTTTCCTCCATCTGTAAACGCTGCTGTGCGCGGCGGAGCCGACTCTTCACTGTATTTGCTGATACGCCTAAAAATGCCCCTATCGCTGTACACGACATCTCTCCGAAGTAATGCAACGGTTACAAAGGTGCGTTCACTTTCCGCCAGTTTCGCAAGCAGTTTATTGACTACATCGCGTTGAATTTCTGGGGTGATCCGTTCGTTTTCTGCTATTACATGTTCAGAATATGTTGTTCTTTCAGTTTGCACCTCATCCATATCTTGTGCTAATTTTATCCGTCAATACCGTTTACGTAACCACGTGTTACAAAGACTCGTAGCAATCACATATAACCAACTTGAAAAACGTATTGGTTGCTTTAACATCCAAGTTTCTGATATGCTTTCAAAATGTATACTGTGTAATCTCTGCGGCGATGTGATAATCTCCGATTTTTCGCCACACAAGCGCGTGAACCTGCTTCTGATATTTTTCTGCAAGTTCCGGAAAGCCTTATCATCACCTTCAAGCATCCGATGAATTAATTGTGTATCGTTGTTTTCATGGTTTACCTCAGATTTCACACTTTAGTGACACTGCGAAATGGTGAATCGAGTGCATATTTCTAAAAAAATAGAAGTGTGTTTTTAGAAAAGAGCGTTAGAGAGTCATTCGTAAATATGAAATCTAAAGGGAATTATAGGGGACTATATCAAAGTATTGTCAGTTAGTTGATAATAATTCTCTTCAGGACTTACGCACCCAACGGTAGGCGTGCTTTGTAAGCGCGCTGGAAGCACAAATAATGTTGAAAATCACATCATTTTCATCACAATTCTTGATTGGATCATGAAAACTGCGTAAGTCCTGCTCTTGTTAGTAGAATTAATTATACCACAAATCTGGTTTCTTGCGCGAATTTCCATTAGAATTAGATTTTCATGGAAGTTTTTTTCTCAAGATTTACGTATAGTTTGGCTAAACGATATTCTTTTGAAATGTATAGCATGGAAGGTGTATTTGCAGTGCAAGCTTATTTCTTACACTGCAAGTTTTTATGTGAGTTAACAATATTCAACTGCTTTAACGGTGGTACTTCTAACTACCTAAACACTTTTATTCTCCCTCCTTTAAATCTGCAAGGATTTCATCCCAATCCCAGACAAGAATTGTGCCATCATACCCCGTACTCACAAGTGTTTTTCCATCAGGTGAAAATAGTAACTTTACAATTGTTCTTGTGTGTCCATCAAGCGTAGTGAGTTTGTCTCCTGTGGTAATATCCAATAACTGAATTCCACCACTCGCAAGTCCTACAACAAGCATGGTTTCATCTGGTGAAAACACCAATTCATTGCCATATACTTTGGACACTTCCTTAAAGTGCGTTTTTTTCTGGCTGCCGAACAGACGAATCTTTTCAAAGTTTCCCGCAGCGATCAGAGACTCATCTGCAGAGAATGCCAAGGCGAAGATTTGCTTCTGAAACATAGTTTGAATCATAGAATCAATATCATTTTCCATTGGTTCCTCTATTTCATCTCCTATTAAGAAGTTGGTTAACTCCTCTCCAGTTTCCGCATTCCATATTTGAACTTTACCTTGTGAGTCTCCACTGACAAGTTTTTTACCATCCCGTGAGAATATTATAGTGCTAATCTGAAACATCATAGACAGGGAGATTTCTGTAAAAGGCATAATTAGAATTTTGTCCGTATCTGTATTCCACAAGCGGATTCCATCTGAACCACCAAGAGCCACCGTTTTCCCATCGGGTGAAACTGCCATTGCTGAAACATTCCTATCCTTTGGTTCCGTCAAAAGGTCTAATTCATGACCAGTTCGGACATCAATTAAGTGAATCAGTTGCTGATGAGCTATTGCGAGTTTTGTCCCATCAGGCGAAAAGGCTAAGCTTGATAACCAATCGCAATGCCATTTAGTCTGTAGGTTAGATTTCCGTTGTGTCTTAAGATCCCAAAAGGTAAGTATGCCGTTATATGCTATACTTGCAAGCGTATTACTATCTTTTAAAATTGCCATTCCTCTTTGTGTATATGCATGATCGGAAATTTGTATTGGTAATGGATTATTTGTTTCTGTATTCCAAAACAGAACTGTCCCATCTGCACTTGCACTTGCAAGCGTTGTACCGTCTGGTGAAAAAGTTAGCGCAGTTATGCCGTCGATATTTTCAGTAAGTGTCGTGAGTAGTTTGCCAGTCTCTGTATCCCACAACTGCACTGTACTCTCTGAATCCCCACTTGCTAACAATTTTCCGTTCGGAGAAAATGCAAAATGTCGAACGGAGACATTTGTTCTACCTGTGTGTTTTCTGAGGATTATCGGTTCATTATTTCCAGTAGTATCCCACAATAGAACTGTTGCATTTTCGCTCCCAACAGCAAGTTGAGATCCATCAGAGGAGAATGCTATTCCTAAGATATGGTCGTTTTTTCCCATTTCAAAAGATATTTCTTCCTGAACGTCCCCTTGTTCAAATTGGTCCGATTGTCCTCTGGGGATTGGTAGTTTTTTGCCTGAAATTGGGTCCCATAATTGAATCTTGCCGGACACTCCACCAACCGCTAATTTATCATGTGTAATTGCATAGGATTCACTATAAGCTTCATCCTTTGGACGTTCTCTGAAAGTTTTTAGGTTCATTTTTCCTGTTTCAATATTTAAGTTGGCAATTGTATCTCCCCAATCCCCCAAACTGATAATCGTCTTTCCATCTTCAGAAAACAACAATGCTGAGGCAGGAGGAGGACTCTTGGCAAGTGTAACTTGTTTACCTGTAGAAACTTCCCACAATTGGACTTCCTCTCCATGATTTCTACCACTCCCACCACCACCATTAGCAAGAAAACGTCCATCAGGTGAAAAAGCAAAGGATTGACACGCACCAGGGAGCATAGATAATTCCTTGCCTGTTTTTGCATCGTAAAGCCACACACCGATACTACTACCTACTGCGAGTAACGTGCCGTCGGGTGAAAACTGCATTGTATTAATTCCACCTTTTCCCAAACGCGCTTTCGCTGCTTTCGGCAACTCCCATTTTGTGTAATGTTCCACTATTTCGTCTGCTTGTGCATCTGCAACTGCTGCAGAAACGTCATTAGGTTGCTGTTTAGGGTTATTGATTTTACTCTGAGCGTTAGCACTTTCTATTTGTGCTCGCGCATCGGGCTTGGATTCTAAGTTTGCAACTATAGGTGCGTCAACGATCTCAACCGTCATTTCTGTGGTAGCATCGAGACTATAAGGTTGCTGAAAAAGTGTCAAGTATTTACTATTTCCAAAACCGAGCATGAGCAACACTACTACTAACGTGGAAGCTGCAACTACCCACGGTACTAAAGGTTTACTGCCGGACGGTGTTGCGGGTTTGGTCTGCGAAATATTTTGCATGATGTTATCTGTCAGATTTGGATTGATTTTGAAGTTGTCTAAAGCCTCTCTTATCATTGTTTCCTCCTTTTGTAAACGCTGCTGTGCGCGGCGGAGCCGACTCTTCACCGTATTTGCTGATACGCCTAAAAATGCCCCTATCTCTGTACACGACATTTCTCCGAAGTAATGCAACGTTACAACAGTGCGTTCACTTTCCGCAAGTTTCGCAAGCAGTTTATTGACTACATGGCGTTGAGTTTGTCCAGATATGCGCTCGTTTTCTTCAACGACATAATCGGAGTACGCCGCCTTATCTAATTGTTCCTTGTCTGCTGACTTAAGATGCTCCAATGACTGTGTTGATAAACGCTTCTTACGCAGCCATGAACTGCAGCTGTTTGCTGCAATCACATAGAGCCAACCTACGAAACGTTGCGGTTCCTTCAGGGTTGCTAATCGCTTGTATGCTTGCAGGAATGTATCCTGCGTAATCTCTTCGGCTATATGAAAATCTCCGACTTTCCGCCACGCAAGCGCGTGAACTTGCTTTTGATATTTTCTTACAAGCACGGAAAAAGCGTCGTCATCGCCTGTGAGGACACGTTGAATAAGCTTAACATCGTCGTTTTTCATTTAGACACCTTGGAAGAAATGGTTACATCACTCAGGATTTATAAATTGTGACGCTACTTAGGTGTGCAACGGGTGCATAATTCTGCAAAATTGAAGTGTGTTTAGATAAGAGAGTAAGAGATTCATTCGCAAATATGAATCTAAAGGGAATTATCGCGTACTATATCAAAAATATCGTTTATTTTGCTGATTATAATTTCCCTGTTAGTAGAATTTACAATTAATGGGACAGATCACAACGTGCAGGGAAACCCTGTCCCTACGGGTTTTGTGGTAGTTCCAAGTTCATTGAAATGTCTCTATAATTCTAATCTTTACTATAGAAATGGTGTTATCTGGTTTATTATTCTATATTTGGGTCTAATTCCTTTGCTTTTGCAAAGTCTACTATTGCATCTTCGTGATGTCCGAGTGCTTGTTTTGCTTTGCCTCGATTGTTGTATGCCTTAGCATATTTTAAGTTTAGTCTGATAGACATATCGTAATCTTCAATTGCACCTTCATGATCCTCAAGGGCAGCTTTTGCAGCACCGCGATTGTAATGGATAGCAGTGCGGCATGCGTCACATTCCATTTCTGACTGGATAGCTTCATCGCTGTCTGAGATGATTTCTTGATATAAGTTTTGCGCTGCTTCCGTATTCCCTTGTCGACTTTTAAGTTGTGCTAACTGATGTTTCACCTGTCCAATGTGATTATAGATGTATAGTCCTTTTAGTTTGCGGTTGATTGCTTCACTATAATCGTTTATCGTTCCTTGATATAATTTTCTTGCTTCTTTCAAGTTTCTGTGTTTTGATTCAAACTGACCGAAAATATATTTTGCCATTCCCCGACTGTGGTAAGATTTTGCACGTTTCGGTTTTTTATTCATAACTTCGGAAAGATCGGCTATTGCCTCTTTATATGATTTTTTTGCTATATACAAATACTTCTGCTTTTTTTCAATGGGTTCCTGATTGATAACATCAGTAAACTCATCAATTATCGCTTGATATATATTCAATACATCTGATATTTCTCCTTCTGCAATTTTTCTTTTGGTAAAATGGAACCTAACTTTTGCTTGAATTTCGAACCAAGTGCCTTCTCCAACTAACTTCCTTGTGAGTCTTTGAAAGCCTGAAACTAAAGAAAGTTTGATAAAACGACTCTGCCAAGAAAAGAATAACCCAAAACATGTAAGACTAAATCGTTCTCGATTGAGTTTATAAGCTGAGAGTGTATTGAGAAGAAATTCGTCTCGTTTTTCTAAGTAGAACATCACTGAAGCTCTGTTTCTGTAGACATCAGCCAAATCTGGATTGAGTCTAATGGCATCATCGTAGCATGCGATTGCCTCCTTAATGTCTCCATGTTGACGGCTAAGATATGCATCATAAGATTTTACATAAGCTTGAATGCGTGGACGTTTTTGCCAGGTATCAAGTGATTCCACTTCATTCGTTTCATTCAACAAGTTTTTGAGAAGATTTGAGGCGATGTTTGTCCCCTCACTGGATTCAGCTTCATCAACTGGTGGACTTCCAGAGCTGATAATAGCGATAACTTCACCTTTCGTATTCAGCACTGGGCTGCCACTATACCCCTGCATATCAGTCATATTGAACTCTGCGACGATATGTTTACCACTGTTTCGGATACTATTGACAGTGCCTTCCACGCGGTTTGTTTTCTTCTTACGATGTCCAAAAACACAGATTTGTTCACCTTTGCGAACTTTCTTACTATTGCCGAGGGAAAATGGTGTACCTTCCTCTACGACCTTAAGAACAGCGAGGTCGTTTATGTCATCAAATGCGATGATACCTTCAACGGTATAGTCAGTTTCTGTATTGATGCATTTCGCAGTGATTGTTGATGCGCCAGCAATGACATGAACGTTGGTTGCGATTTTGTCAGATTCAATGAAAAACCCATTGCCTAAAGCATTAGATTTGTCCTCCTTATATTTCTTTTTCAAGCGAACCGTTGTTCCTATGAATTCTACTGTGTTCTGCAGGGATATATCATCTCTTTCTTGTTCCATTAACGTTTTATACCGAATTAACGTGAGTCGTCTTGCTAAGTGTGCGGTTAGGAAACCGCACCTACCGTTGGAAAAAGATAAATTACGTTAATTTGGTATTACTCCTATTTTGTCTATTCGTGTGCAGATTTATTACCAAACTTCGGGTTTCATTCTTTTGCTCTTGCTGCTTCGTGCAGTCCGAGTGCTTGTTTTGATAGTTCACAGTCGTTATATTACAATTTATGAAGTTTCTGTGGGGATTTTAGGTCCACGAAAAACATTCAATTAAGTATTGAAATGTAGTGTTGTTTTTTTGCAGAACACAGATGCAATTTGCACATTAGGTGAAAATCTGTTGATGCTCGTTGTTATGGTGATGTCAGTCGTTTTCTGTAATATATTTCTGTAGTGTTTTCACTACAATATTAGCCGTTTTTTCCATTTCACCAGGTTGTTTTGAAAACAGTAACAGCCCGATTTGAGTATGATTTATCAGATTGTGGGTTTTGCGGTTTACAAAGTCCCAGTTTGCAGTTGCTATGTGTTTTCTAAGAACACTATTGTCAAAATAACGAATGAATTGCACTGATGCTGCGATGTTTCCCAATTTTTGTGTAGGGCTCTTTCGGGGTTCTAAGAATGCTACTGTCAAAGTGTATCTGATATCTTTATCGTATTTTAAAACTGGTTCTACATTATCAAGTATCTTGATTGCCTCAAGTAAAGCATCTTCACCGTGCTTTTTGATGCCGTCAGTTTCTGCCTTGACTTTTACATAGACCTTTATTTTTTGGGCAAGTGTCGTCTCGTTTCCAGGTATACCCTCCAAAGACAAAGTAATAAGACTTAGAGATATACTCAATATCAATAAGCCAATCAAATATTTTCGCATTACGTCCTTCCTTTGTGTTGTTAGTGGGGGATTTTGCGTACCCCATTGGATGCCACATTGCAAATAAAATAGTTTGACCAGCAGACATTGTTAGTACATGCTTCTGCTTCGTAGATTGAATTTATGGCACTTTTTGACAATATATTTTCAAGCAATTTTCAGTAATGTGCAAAACCGAAAACTATTTATTTCGTATTTTTTAAATTTCACCATAACTGGACGAGTCCTCTTATTTTGCAGCACCAGACGAACTTTTGAGAATTTTATCCCAGTCCCACACAAGAATTGTGCCGTCTTGTCCCGTGCTGGCAAGTGTTTTGCCATCAGGTGAGAACACCAACGTTTGCACTGGCGCAGTGTGTCCATCAAGTGTAGTGAGTTTGTCTCCTGTTTCCGTGTCCCATAACTCAATTCTATGATTATTAAGTCCAGCAACAAGGATGCGATTGTCTGGTGAAAATATAAATGCTTCAACCGTTTTAACACTTTGGGACACTTCCTTAAAAGTGATAGGTTCCTTAATTTCAATCAAACGGATTTGTTTGAGAGTTGACATAGCAAGCAAATTGCCATTTGGCGAGAATGCCAGTGTATCAATACTTTCCTTATAATAGATGCCACTGTTATCAGATTTGCCGCTGAATACCGGTTCCTCTCCAGTAAAAAGAAGTGTTAACAGAACTCCAGTTTTCGCATCCCACATCTGCACTTTTCCGTCCTTGGTTCCACTGACAAGTTTTTTACCGTCTGGTGAAAAAACTAAAGCATTGATTTTAGACTTAATCTTTCGCTCTCGCTTTCGCTTGCGCTTAATGTTCTGATATGAGAGGGATATATCAGGGAGAGATATATCAGTAGTCTCACCTGTCTCTGTATTCCATAGGCAAATCTCACCAGATGTACCGAATGCCACCGTTTTTCCATCAGGTGAAAAAGTCACGGGTGATGCATAACCTTCTTTCGCAGCCAAAGTCTGCAACTCACGTCCTGTCCTAACATCACTCAGACGAACCAGTGGGAAAGCACTATTACCTTTTATTACATTTACACCGGAGCTGGCGAACTTTGTCCCATCAGGTGAAAACGCTGAAGTCGATACCATCCAATCTCTATGGCTTTCTGGGTAGAAATTGATTTTTTGTAAGGCATTCGAACCTGTTTTTTGTGATGTTTTCGCATCCCAAATGCTAATTACCTGATCATAAGCGACACTTGCAAGCGTGGTGTTATCTTTAAAGAAAGTTACTGCTTCCACCTCCATTGTGTGTCCGGTGATGCGTGTGGGTAATAGATTCCCATTATTGATATTCCAAAATCGGACTGTGCCATCTGCACTTCCACTGGCAAGTGTGCGATTATCTGGTGAAAACATTAAAGCATTGATGCCGCCAGTATGACCTGTGAAAGTTGTGATAGGTTCACCAGTGGCGATATCCCACAATTGCACTGTCTTATCTCTCCCTCCGCTGGCAAGCATTTTTCCATCCGATGAGAATGCTAACGCGTTGACCCACCCCGTGTGCTTGTCAAGGTAAATAGATTCCTTGCTGTTGATATCCCATAATTGTAATGGAACTATTTCATTATTATTTTTACCTGCACTCGCGAGACGGGTGCCATCAGGTGAAAATTCCAAGGCTAAAAGAGATATGTTTCCCTTGAGTGTAAACAGTATTTTGCCGGGTATTTTGCCGGTTGTTGTGTCCCACACCTCAATCTTGGTTCCTACGCCAATTGCAAATTTATCATGTGTGAGCGCATAGCATCCAGGATCAACGAACTTCCCTGGGTGTATCTGTCCTTCAATATGTTTCCACATTCCTTTGCCGGTTTCAACATCCAGCCGGCTGAATGAGTCTCCCTCGTCACCCAAAGCAAAAAGTGTTTTGCCATCTGCAGAGAACCGTAATTCTGAAGCATTCGGCAAAAAACGAGTGAGTTGCATTTTCTGACCGGTAACTACTTCCCACAACTGCAGTCCCATTGAGTAAAACCGGGTTCCCTTTCTGCGTAAACTGCCAATACTACCTGCAAGGAAGCGTCCGTGTGGAGAAAATGCGATGGATTCGTACTTACCGGGGAACATGGATACTTCTTTACCTGTTTTCGCATCATATAGCCACAAACCGATATCACTGCCTACCGCGAGTTGCCTACCATTTGGTGAGAATTGTAGCACATTTATCCCACCTTTTCCCAAGCGCGCTTTCGCCGCTTTCGGTAACTGCCATTGTGTGTAATCTTCCACTATTTCGTCTGCTTGTCCATCTGTATTTGCTGGAGAGGTATCATTAGCTTGCTGTTCAGGATTATTGATTTTACTCTGAGCGTTAGCACTTTCTATTTGCGTCCGAGCATCTGACTTGGATTCTAAGTTTGCAACTATAGGTGCGTCAACGATCTCAACTGTCATTTCTGAGGTAGCATCGAGACTATAAGGTTGCTGAAAACGCGTTAAGTATTTACTATTTCCAAAACCGAGTATGAGCAACACTACTACTAACGTGGAAGCTGCAACTACCCACGGCACTAACGGTTTACTGCTTGACGGTGTTGCGGGTTTGGTCCTTGAAATTTTTCGCATGATGGTTTCCGTGAGATTTGGTGAGATTTTGAAATTGTCTAAAGCTTCTCTTATCATTGTTTCCTCCTTTTGTAAACGCTGCTGTGCGCGGCGGAGCCGACTCTTCACCGTATTTGCTGATACGCCTAAAAATGCCCCTATCTCTGTGCACGACATTTCTCCGAAGTAATGCAACGTTAAAACAGTGCGTTCACTTTCCGCAAGTTTCGCAAGCAGTTTTTTGACGACATCGCGTTGAGTTACTGCGGTGATCCGTTCATTTTCTGATATTACATGTTCAGAATAAGTTGTCTTTTCAATTTGCACTTCATCTATATCCTGCGCTAATTTTGCCCGTCGATACCGTTTACGTAGCCACGTGTTACAAAGACTCGTGGCTATCACATATAACCAACTTGAAAGACGTTTTGGTTGCTTTAACGTTCCAAGTTTCTGATATGCTTTCAGAAATGTATCTTGTGTAATCTCTTCGGCTATGTGGAAATCTCCGATTTTCCGCCATGCAAGCGCGTGAACCTGTTTTTGATATTTTTTCAAAAGTTCCGCAAAGGCAGTATCATCGCCATCAAGAGTACGGTGAATTAATTGCGTGTCGTTGTTTTTCATGGATCACCTCCGATATTACACTATAGTGACGTTATGAAACAGTGAATCGGGTGCATAATTCTGTAATAGGAGTGTGTTTGTATAAGAGAGTCTATTAGGTTGGGTTGAGGAACAATACCCAACCTATGGATTGACTGACACTACATCGGCATATACATAGGTTGGAGTTTTGATATTGCTACTGTGGATTTTATCATCCGCATCTTTGGCAGCAGAGACGATTTCCCTCTTGACGATTCTACCCGGTTTTGCTGCAACGGGTGAACTGAACATCGGTCCATCAATAACGCATGTATGGAACTCGCCGTTTTCACCGAGCGGGTCCACGCTATGAGGTAAGTCAGCAAGCAGATCAGCATCAAACCATCGTCCTGCGAAGTCTGCAGGTAGTTTTGTAGGATTTAGTGATGTAATAATTGCTCGCAAACCAGACGCGATCATCTTTTTTGCGAGTAGAGTCGTATCCTCACCCCATACCGGAAAAATCGGTGTGAAGCCAGTGCCCTTCAGTTTCTCCTCGCGATAGGCGCGGATGTCTTCAAGGAATAGATCACCGAAAGCAAAATGTGATACTGTCATAAGCTTTGGCAAGGCTTTTATTTCATTGAGAAACTTTTGCATTGCTGCTTCGTATATCTCGTTTGAACAGGGGTATGGAATTGGTATTTCGTATAACGGTACATTGAGTTTTTCTGCTTGCTGTTTCAAGACCCATGCGGGTGTTGAGTGGATAGAGACACGGTCAAACGTCTTTGTGACGGTGGTGAAGATTCCGCGTACAACGTATCGTTCAGGCTGTTGTCGCAATGTGTGAAGTGCCCATGCAGAATCTTTACCGGAAGACCAGGATACCATAACGGGTGTGGGTGCTGTGTTAATTGTTGTTTTTGTCATCATTAAGGTAGAATTTATCAATTCTGTTGGTCGTTTCTCCAACGTTCAAGAGGATGTTCGCGAGGTGTTATGGGCATATACACACGTTCTTTTCGTCTGTGTGATTCCCATGTTGCATGTATCATTTCAAGGCAATCACGTCCGTCCCTACCGCTCGCAAACGGTTCTCGGTCATCTTCAATTGCTTTTATGAGATCACGTAGCATGAGACGTTGTAAAAACAGCCTTTTTGAACCTCCATCTCTTTGCTTCCCTTTCTCATCAATATCTTCGTCAGGAAGATGTACTGGTTCCCATGGTTGTGCAGGTGTTTGATGTTGTCCTTTATGGATAAACATCGTTGTACCAACGCTCTCTCGTATAGCGATTCGTCCCTCAGTGCCGATGATATCTATGCCATAAGCGTTATCATTCGTTTGGGGTTGTGCAAGAAACTGAACATCTGCGTGGATGCCATTCTTGAAGCGAAAAGAGACATAGCCACGTTCTCCGAGTACAAGTCCTGAATCCCTGTCGTGCGGGTGTACCTCTTGTGTCCGTTTTATGTCATCTACGGAGGATTCGCGTCCATCCAACTGCATCAGATGTGCATGTGTCCACTCAACATCTCCACCAAATAGACGGATCCAATCATAGAGATGCGTTCCCATTTCCATAAGTGAATTTCCTGCTTTACGACCACCCTTGTCTGTTGCTTTCATCAGGACGACATCACCGATTTCACCTTTTTCAATCAGAGAACAAACATGTTGATTGTATAAACTGGCGCGTTTGATATGGTTTATTGCGAACTTGACACTATTTCTTTGGCTGGTTTCTACCATTTCATCAGCTTGAATAAGGTTGAGGGCGATCGGTTTTTCACAAAAAATGTGGATTCCACGTTTTGCGGCTGCAATAGTTGGTGGGTAGTGCATCGGTGCTTGAGTTGGAATGATTACGATATCTGGTTTTTGTTCGTTAAGCATCTTTTCATAGTCATCATAGATTGCGTTGACACCGAATCGTTGACTCCATGCCTTTGCTCGTGAAGGGTTGATTTCTGCACCAGCCACAAGTTCGCAGTTTGTTTCTAACTTTACGGCGGCAGCATGTTCTCCTCCCATTCCCCCTAAACCAATAATTCCAACACGGTATTTTCTCATGTATATCTCCAAAGTTGTAATAGATATTTGTAACTATAAGTATCATAACAATTTCAGAGAGGAAGTGCAACAAAAAATAGCATGAAGGATTTTCAAAAGGTAGGAAGGGAATGACTATAGAAGCATGCTTGTTTAGCATACTTCATAATTTAGACTACTGATATGATCGCTTGCACGCATACGTACATTTCAAAATAATAACTCTGTACGTTCATGTGTTAGGTGCACTGTCATCAAAATTTATACCTCAACCCAAAACAAGATTGTGATATAATAAAATCAATACCAATTATAGTGATATCCAAAAATATGTCTACACTCACTGGTAGGTTCCAGGGTTATTTAGTTTTAAGAATTATCAGTTGATGGGTGTTACTAAAAGTTTATATCGTAGGTCGGGTAGAGCGATAGCGAAACCCGTAGGTGTCAACTTAAGAAAAAGCCAAGTGCTAAATACCCCATCCCGGTAGGCGTGCTTTGTAAGAGCGCCGATAAACACAGGATTTGCAACGGCGCGCTTACAAAGCACGCCTGCAGTTGGGGAGCGCGCTTACAAAGCACGCCTGCAGTTGGGGAGCGCGCTTACAAAGCACGCCTGCAGTTGGGGAGCGCGCTTACAAAGCACGCCTGCAGTTGGGGAGCGCGCTTACAAAGCACGCCTGCAGTTGGGGAGCGCGCTTACAAAGCACGCCTGCAGTTGGGGAGCGCGCTTACAAAGCACGCCTGCAGTTGGGGAGCGCGCTTACAAAGCACGCCTGCAGTTGGGGAGCGCGCTTACAAAGCACGCCTGCAGTTGGGGAGCGCGCTTACAAAGCACGCCTGCAGTTGGGGAGCGCGCTTACAAAGCACGCCTACCTTGAGTGAGAAAATCGGGGTTTCAAGGTTTCCCTCTTACAATAATATGAACCGCTAAGTTGACACCTATGGGTAGAGCGATAGCGAAACCCGACATGACAACTACAATCAATACATGTCGGGTTTCGCTATCGCTCTACCCGACCTACGCATCTAATTCACGAATGTTATAAATATATGCAAAAACTACTAAAACTAAATAACCCTGGATAGGTTCGGTTTCTAACCAATGCAGAATACCATGCGCGTATTCTGCATTGGTTAGAAACCGAACCTAACGTCGTGTTGAAGTAATTATGGATTTTACTATAAACTTCCTAATCACTTTCCGAGGAGGTTGCGAAAGTCCTCAAAAGAGTTCAGTAATTCGAAATTATGACATTAATGCAACCTTTCCACTGCATAAACGCGTCACCTAATATTGTATGCTTATAGTAAAGCATACAAAAACTCGGACATTTCTGTAACACAATGTGTTAGGTTGTGCAGAAACGGAACACAGCCTAACAGGATTTGCTACAACACATGCAGTCCGTTAGCTTGCTAAACGCATAGCTCAAAGTTTCAGGTAATTCTAAAATCTTCTATAATATTGTGTCATAAAGGAATTCAAATGTTATTTTTTAAAAGTCCTTTCTTTTGTAGCGTTGGAATAATACAACCATTATCTATCAACGAGTTCATTTAAGGAGAATAGACATTGAAGATAGTGTTTTTACAAGTGATCATAGTAATCTTCGTTTTTTTACCATGGTGTTCTGTATCTTTAGCACAAGACTACATGGAAAAATATCTTCCAAAAGATGCAATTGCACGGTTTGGAAAAGGATTTGCATTTGATTATGCATATTCACCCGACGGAAAAAAAATTGCAGTGGCAAGTACAATCGGTGTTTGGCTATATGATACAGAAACAAAGTTAGAAAAGAATTTCTTGACAGGTCATAAAGGGTATGTAAAGGATGTTATTTTTAATCCAAATGGAGAAACTTTCGTGACCATTGGAGGTGGCGTTCTAAATTCACCCTATGACCCTGCAGAAGCAAAACTTTGGAATTTGAAATCTGAAGAACTCATTTCATATCTTATTGAAGTTACAGATCCAGTTGATGAATCTAAAATCAGTAGTGTCGTTTTTAGTCCTGACGGTAAAACGGTTGCAATTGCACTTAACGATTCTACTATCCGGTTATTTGATGGAATTACTGGAGAACCTAAGTCAACCATCAAAGGACATAGATATCAAGTATTGATGTTCAGTCCAGACAGCAAAACACTTGCTTGTGGTAGTGGGGAAATGATCCGATTGTTAGATGTTACCACAGGTGTACTACAGACAGAATTTGCAGCACATGCAAATAGTGTAAAGTCCATTAATTACTCAGCAGATGCCAAAATGATTGTAAGTCATGGAGAGGATAGTAATGTAATTATGTGGGATGCTGAAACAGGTGCGTTCTTGAGCATATATAAGTCAAATATGAAAGAGATTTCATCTGTCGACTATTCAAGAGAAGGTAATTCGCTTGTTGTATTAGGTTCAGATAATACTATCATTTTGAGGAATACACATACTGGAGAGAAAACTAAAACTATCAATAGTGAAATTGATTTATCTGATGTACAATTCTCTCCAGATGGAAAAACTTTTGCATGTGATAATGATAATGGTACTATGCTTTTATTTGATACAACTACTGGAGGATTATTGCATCAGCTTAAAATGCCTGGAGTAAGCAACTATGTCAGTGAATTTAAGTATTCACTCGACAGCAAAACACTTGCAGTCTATGATGGATCTGTGATATATTTCTGGGATTTAAATAGTTTTGAAATTCGTTTAACAATCACAGGATATTCTGATGTAGTTGGTGATGTGCAAATTGGTCCAAACAATAAGACATTGGTAAGTTATGACGACATTGTGCGTATTTGGGACATAGGTGAAAATAAACTACAAAGAAAAATAGAAGCACAAGGCAATGCCAGAGCAATTGCACTTTCATCTGATGGTAAAAACTTAGCAATCGGAACTTCTGAAAATACAATTCTCCTGTGGGATGCAATTAATTGGAAACACAGTATGACTCTTGAAGGTCATACGGATACAGTGTACTTGGTTATTATTAGTCCAAATGGAAAATTGGTGGCAAGCGCAAGTTATGATGACACAATTAAAATATGGAATGTCCAAACTGGAGGGCTTCATTGTACATTTAATGCGGATATAACAGACTCAAGGAAACTGTTGTTTTCACCTGATGGAAGATATCTGATGGGTATTGTGAAAGTAGAAGATGTTACAAAAATATGCACTTGGGACATAGAGGCTGGAGAATTAATCACTTCAACTAATACTGAAATAGATGTTGATGAATTTACCTCTATGGATTTCTCTTATGACGGATTGACTATTGTTACAACTGATGGGAATTTAAATATACATTTTTGGAATGTTGCAACAGGTAAACGCAATAATACCTCCATTCCAAATGCCAAGGGATATTATGCAGTTCTCTCACCAGATAATAAAAGAATTGCGGTTGAATATTCTGAGAAAATAACGTTATGGGATATTGAATCAGGAGAACTTATAAAAACCTTGGAAGGACATATATCTGATATAAATTCAATCGTCTTCTCAACAGATGGCACAAAACTTGTGAGTTGCTGTAGGGACAGCACAATAATATTGTGGGATTTAACCGATTAATATATAAAAAGTAGAATTTAGAATTCATTGTACAGTTTCTATAGATAGTAACGATCACCGAAAAGTAGATAAAATGGAGCATACTTAAATGAACAAGCTAATCTTTTTTTCAATTTTTTTACCGTTGATATCATTAATAAGTCTATCAAGTTCAATTGCTCAAGAAGATCCACAATTGAACTTACCTGAAGGTGTAATAGCACGTATAGGTAAAGGTGGGATTAAGACAATAAGATTTTTCCCTGATGGAACGAAACTGGCAGTTGGCAGCACCATCGGAATATGGATTTATGATATTCAAACCGGTGAAGCAATTGATTTGCTAACTACTCATACAGGACCTGTCAATTCAATAGCATTCACGCCAGATGGAAAAACGTTTGCATCTGCAAGTGATGATAACACAGCGAGGATGTGGGATGCAAAAACTGGAAAAAACAAAGAAATGTTCTTTGAACTTCCTGGAGATGCTGATGCATTAGATATTAATTCTAATGGTAAGGTTATTGCTATTGGTTGTCATGATAGTATCCATCTATTTGATTTTCATACAGGATTACAGAAAACACGAGCCAAAAGACATACAGGGGAAGTTTCATCAGTAATATTCTCACCAAATGGGAAACTACTTGCCAGTTGTGCAAATGAGGGAGATGATTCCATTCTTCTATGGGATGCACAAACTGGCAACCTTTTGCGAGCTATTACAGAAGATGCGGATATAACATCTATTGTGTTCTCACAAGACAGCAGCACGCTTGCAAGTGCAACTTTGCAAGGAGATATTCGTTTGTGGGATGTCGTTACCGCTAAACTCCTCAAAACATGTGAGACAGAAAATTGGATGTATGAATGCAACTCTATGGAATTTTCTCCAGATGGACGAACACTTGCAGGTGGATTTGATGGTGGGGTAGTGTGTATATGGGATACCGTCACTGGAAAAGTCAAAAAAACTATTGAGCATGAAGATGCGGTAGTATCAATTTCATATTCACCTGATGGGAGTGTCCTTGCAAGTGCAATGGAAAATGGTATTATCCAATTTTGGGATGTCTCAACAGGTAAACTCCAAAAGTCTATTCCAAGTAGAATACCCTATATGTCTTCTGTGATATGTTCACCAAATACAAGAATGATAGCAGGTGGGAATGGCACGGATATCTGCTTCTGGGATTTAGACACAGGAAAACATATAAACACTATTGTTGGTCCAAAGGATACTATTCATTCTGTATCAATTTCTTCTGACGGTAAGATCCTCGCAAGTGGAGGAGATTCTCAATTGGTGAGATTATGGAATGTCCAAAATGGAAGATTCCTCGGTACTTATTCAGGACATACAAATTCTATTTATGCTGTAGCTTTTTCACCCGATGATAGCACGCTTGCCAGTGCAAGTAGTGATAACACTATACGTTTGTGGGAAATTCGTAAAGGTGAACAAATCCTTACAGGTGCTCAATTGAATACGTTTGAAGGACATACCAATGGAGTCTCTGCTGTCACCTTTTCACCTGATGGAAATGTGCTTGCCAGTGGAAGTAAAGATAGAACAGTTCGATTGTGGGCAGTAAAGTCAGGCATCTTATTGAATACACTGGTTGGTCACACAGGAGATGTACAGACGGTAAGGTTTTCACCTGATGGCAAATACCTCGTGAGTGGATGTTGTTGGAGTGGGATTTGGGATGGTAAAGTTTGTTTGTGGCATCTACAAACAGGTGAGCTCATATTAACCCTTGAAAATGAGACAGTTGCAGCTGCTACGTTTTCGCCAGATGGATCCATGCTTGTCTACGCTAACGATGATACAATATACTTTTTTGACATTGACACAGAAAACACAATTACAATGTTAAAGGGACATACAGATGTGATTGATAGTCTTGCGTATTCATCAGATGGTAAAACACTCGTAAGTGGTAGTTTAGATGGAACCATATTGATATGGGATATTGAAAAAACATTTGATAGATAGAAATCTTGATACACAGTTTCGTGTTTTTGGATAAAATCGGGGTTAAAAACTCCTCCTACGATTTACTATAGTTTCCTTGTTTTCGTCCAAACATTTCGGGATCCAGTTGATCAATGAGAGGTTATCAATCCCAGTCCCTATCTGATTTCAAAAGGGATCAAAAGGTCTCAAATTACGATACCCTACCTTTGAAACCCTCATCATAACTGGGCACCAGCATTTTCAAGGCATCTTTGGTATCGGAAAAAGCGATAAAAATCGTAGTTTTTGTTTCCTTTTTCTTTGAAAGGTCCGTCCAAGTTCTGTGCTACCTTTTGAGGTGTTATTTTCTCAATGCGGGTATGGGTTTGTGTGCGCTCATAGTTGGTATGGTTTTTCACATTCATTGGACAAAAACAAGGTAGTTTGGACAGATTTTTGCAAACATGAGTTGATAAGAAATTGATTCATCGCTTATGTTATCTAATCAAGACACAACGAACAAAACGCAAACCCTCTTTGCTCCAGCGGAGCAATATGTTTATAGCCATATTGTCAACCGACATCTCCGCTCCAGCGGAGCGGTATGTGAGTTCCAACACATTGCACTCCGCTGGAGTGCGAGATTGTGTGTATTCCGTTTTCTATAAACATAGCACTCCGCTGGAGTGCGGTATTTTCTCCAGTTTCATAATATATATACGAAACTCAAAGTAAAATAGATGTTATATTGAAAGCTCAACTTCTACAAGATGACAATTGTCAAAACTATAGTAAGATTTATCTGATTGGTTGTCAAAGGATTTTGCAAATGGAATTCCAAAATATTGAACCTTACACACAATGGGGGCTTCCCCCAGGTGCAAAAGGCCGATTCGGCAAAGGTTTGTTCTATGATTTACAATTTTCTCCTGATGGGAGACTCATTGCAGTTGGTAGTTCAATCGGTGTGTGGTTATTTGATTCACAGACCATAAAGGAAGTCAATTATTTAGCAGGTCATAAGGACTTTGTTACAAATGTATATTTCAATCCAAAAGGTAAGACACTTGTAAGCCAAAGCGGCGATGGACAATATGCACCAATTGAGACAAAACTTTGGAATGTCCCTTCTGGGAAACTGATCACAACACAGAGTAAACAGGTATTTAGTGTAAATTACATTGTCTTCAGTCCTGACGGTAAGACTCTCGCAATAGCCTATGATGTCTATGATGACAATAAATTACAATTATATGATGGATTCTCTGGAGAGCTAAAGTCAACAATTAGAGGACATACTTACCAAGTATTAGCGTTTAGTCCAGATGGAAAAACAATTGCATGTGGCAAAAGTGAACTCATTCGATTGTTGAACGTTTCAACAGGTGAGGTGATGTCTACATTTGCTGCACACGCCAATAATATTAAGACCATTAAATACTTCCCAAATGGTAAACTACTTGTTAGTCATGGTGAAGATAACAATGTGTGTTTATGGAATGCTGATACCGGCGAATTTGTACGCAATTTCAGAGACGACACAAGTAATGTTACATCTATTGACATTTCAAGAGATAGCAAAAAACTTGCTATCATCAATTCTAAAGGAACACTCACGTTATGGAATAGCCAGACAGGAGAGAAAATCAAAACTATCTCAAAGGTAACAAAATTGAATTCTGTGCAATACTCACCGGATGGTAAGACATTTGCATGTGATGTTGGTGAAAACGGAACAATGCTACTATTTGATGCTGAAGCGGGAGAGTTATTACATAACCTCAAAATGCCTGGAATAAGAACATGTGAGAACGATTTTGGGTATTCACCTGATGGATGCACACTTGCTGTTTCCAACGGATTTGAAATCTTTTTATACGATGTAAATAGTGGTGAACTACAATCAACGAACAAGGGATTTGCTGAAGTACTATATGATGGGATCACGTTCAATCCAAATGAGAATCAATTGACAAGTTATTCCTATATTGTGGGTATTTGGGATTTAAATCATTACAAACTACAGAAAACTATTGAAACCAACGGTATGGTTTCTGTAGTAACTTATTCACCAGATGGTAAAACTATGGCTATCGGAAATTATGATGATACAATTTCACTTTGGGATCTGACTAAATGGGAAATAATTTACACTCTTGAAGGACATACAGATTGTATTACTTCGGTAGAATTTAGTCCAGATAGTAAGGTAATTGCAAGTGCATGTTGTGATAATACAATTAAAATGTGGGATGCTAACACAGGTGAGCAAATACAAACTCTATCAGGTTATTCAACTTGTATTGATGCTATGAGATTCTCAACAAATGAACAGAAAATTGTGGTTATTGGCGATGATAGAATTGTTAAAACTTGGAATGTAAAATCAGGTGAAATTGTTAACACTATTGAAATGAATTTTGAAGGTGTTTCCTTTTCATCTATATGTTTTTCTCCTGACGGTAAAACCCTTGCAACTGCCAGCGAATCATGCAACATCAGTCTATGGGATGTCTCAACAGGTGAACACAAGAATTCTGCTAATTTTGAAGATAAAGGTGATTATATCGTCTATCCAACAATCGATATTGTGTATTCACCAAACAGCAAAATCATTGCATGCGCAGTATCATGTTTAATCTTTTTATGGGATGTTGAAACTGGTGAACTTCTTAACACATTGAAAGGGCATTTAGACAAAATTAATTCTATCACCTTTTCATCCGACGGTAAAACACTTGCAAGTAGCAGTAGAGACAACACAGTAATTTTATGGGATTTTACAAAATAAAATCATTAACCAATACAGAGGTGTTGATAATATGAACAGAGAAAATCGACCACCCTACACACAATGGGGACTTCCCCCCGGTGCAATTGCACGTCTCGGAAAAGGTGGTCTTGAAAAGATACAATATTCACCTGATGGAACACAAATTGCCGCCACATGTATGATCGGTATTTGGATTTACGATGTACATACTTGTAAGGAAGTTACCCTCCTTTCACACGGTCAGAATCAAAGAACAAAGACACTCCCTCACTCTTGGTCAGGGACTACACTCTTCACAGAAAATTGGGATGAACCTATTTCATTTACGTTATGGGATACACAGACCGGACAACGTAAAATTACCTTAAAGGAACAAGCAAAGGAAATTAATAATATTCAGCTGTCACCAGATGGCACAACATTCGCATCTGTAGAATCGGATAAGTCAATCCGAATGTGGGATAGTCAAACAGGCCGTTTACGTTCTACTGTTATAGGACATACACAGCGAATCCTGACGTTAGCATTTTCAGCAGATAGCAAGGTTCTTGCCACCGCAGGTCTTGACGAAACTATTCGGCTTTGGGATGTCAGTGATAGTAGTTGTCTTGGAACACTTACAGGGAATGAAGATACTATTAGGCATTTGGTATTTTCTCCAAACGGCATCATTCTCGCCAGTCGAAGTTCGGACGAAACGCTCTGCTTGTGGGATGTAACTTCAGGTGAAAAGGTGGCAACCCTTGCAACTGACCTTGAGGGTTTAGGTCGAACGGTATTTTCTCCCGATGGCTCTCTTGCCGCATCGAATTCTGATGACCATTCTGTGCGGATATGGAATGCTGATACGGGTATAGAATACACCAGACTCATTGGACATAAAGCGTTAGTTTGGGATATAGCGTTTTCACCTGATGGTAAAACAGTTGCAAGTGTCAGCGAAGATAGTACAATCCGATTTTGGAATGTAAACAACGGCACCGAAAAGGGAGTCATCACTGGACATGCAAGATGGAGCAATTTTCTTGATTTTTCACCTGATGGAAGCATTCTCGCCAGCAGTGGAAGTGACAATACACCTCACTTGTGGGATATGAATACATATATAGAAACGACACCTTTTGACACGCCACACGATTCCATTGACCAAGTTGCATATTCTCCTGATGGTACAACACTCGCAAGTGCATGTGATGATAGAGTATTCTTGTATGATGTTGAAACGGGAGTGCAACGTACTGTCTTACAGGGACAAGCAGACTATATTCGCACAATGGCATTCGTACCAAACAGCACTTTACTTGCCAGTGGGAGTGACGACAAAACAATCCGAATCTGGGACATTGATACAGGCAACCAATTAGCATTACTAACAGGACATACGGAAAATGTAAATGCAGTTGTATGTTCACCAGATGGTACAATTCTGGCAAGTTGTAGTGCTGATGGGACACTGCGTTTATGGAATGCACAAACAGGACATCCACTTACTGTTCTTAGGGGACATTCCGAAAATATTTATGCGATAGCATTTTCACCAGATGGAAAAATCCTCGCTAGCGCGGGATGGGATAACACAATTCGGCTATGGAATCCATATACTTGTGAACTTATTTTTACTTTTGCAGTGCAAGATAATCTTTATGTTTTGGCTTTTTCAATTGATGGAAATATCCTTGCTGGTGGAGGTCAGGAAGATAGGGTCTATCTATGGGATCCATATACAGGTAACACAATAGCAGTCCTGAATGGTCACTACGCTGACGTTGAAGCATTGGTGTTCAGTCCTGATAGTAGAACACTCGCAAGTGGTGGGGATGATGGTACTGTTCTATTGTGGGATATTAACTCTATAAAAAAAATCTGATAGATTAAAAAACAAATATACAGTAAAATTGTAAATACTCAGAGGTATTCAATTGTCGAAATGAACTCTTGTCGGAGGGGTTTTCAAACCTGATTTCTCCTTCTTGTGACAGCAACAGCGGAATTCCTCTATGCGACAATATATATTTCAATTGGTATTGTCTTGTCAAACTAGATTTTTTCTCTTCAAAATGAAAACAAGAAAGAGGAACGGATATGAAAATGCTGAGAATGGCACTCACAATATTACTGCTATTAATTTTCCTTAGTTATTTCAATGTCAATAGCCAAGAAATAGAGCAGTGGCGTCTACCAGACGGAGCAAAAGCACGAATTGGAAAAGGCAAAGCATTTAAGGTTGCTTATTTTCCAGATGGAGACAGAGTTGCTAGCTCGACAACTATCGGTGTATGGATCTATGATTTGCGTACAGATAAACCATTGGATTTACTTACTGGTCATACTCGTCCAATAAAGTCTCTTACATTCAGTCCAGATAATAACACATTCGCCACAGCATGTGATGATACGACTGTTAGGTTGTGGGATGCTAACACAGGTGAGCAAATACAAACTCTATCAGGTTATTCAACTTGTATTGATGCTATGAGATTCTCAACAAATGAACAGAAAATTGTGGTTATTGGCGATGATAGAATTGTTAAAACTTGGAATGTAAAATCAGGTGAAATTGTTAACACTATTGAAATGAATTTTGAAGGTGTTTC
Organism: Candidatus Poribacteria bacterium; assembly: GCA_963663765.2. Classification (GTDB taxonomy): domain Bacteria; phylum Poribacteria; class WGA-4E; order WGA-4E; family WGA-3G; genus MSPOR6. The sequence goes on from CAXXUA010000015.1 coordinate 206,110, forward strand.
CTTTTCATCTATATGTTTTTCTCCTGACGGTAAAACCCTTGCAACTGCCAACGAATCATGCAACATCAGTCTATGGGATGTCTCAACAGGTGAACACAAGAATTCTGCTAATTTTGAAGATAAAGGTGATTATATCGTCTATCCAACAATCGATATTGTGTATTCACCAAACAGCAAAATCATTGCATGCGCAGTATCATGGTTAATCTTCTTATGGGATGTTGAAACTGGTGAACTTCTTAACACATTGAAAGGGCATTTAGACAAAATTAATTCTATCGACTTTTCTGCTGACGGTAAAACTCTTGCAAGTAGCAGTAGAGACGACACAGCAATTTTATGGGATTTTTCAAAATAAAATCATTAACCAATTCAGAGGTGTTGATAATATGAACAGAGAAAATCGACCTCCCTACACACAATGGGGGCTTCCCCCAGGTGCAAAAGCACGTCTTGGTAAAGGTACAGTTGTAAGACTTCAGTATTCTCCTGATGGCACACAATTGGCTGCCATCGGATCTATGGGTATTTGGCTGTATGATGCTTATACCTACAAAGAAATTGAGTTACTGAGAGTAGGGCAATTTCACGGATCAAATCCACTCCCACCTGCTTGGTCAGGGTCAACAATTGCAACAAATAATTGGGATGAATCAATTTCAATATGGGATGCACATAGAGGACAACGTCCAGTAACATTTATAGATAACGTAGAGAATGTTTATGATCTCGTCGTTTCGCCAGATGGTTCTACACTTGTTACTGCGGGAGTGGATAAAATAATTCGTTTTTGGGATCTTCGAACTGGTCGTTTAAGTAATACTGTTAATGGTCATAAAGATATAATTAACGCATTAGCCATATCTCCAGATGGAAGAATCCTTGCAAGTGGTAGCGATGACAAGACGGTTCGGCTATGGGACACCCAAAATGGTAGCCATCTCTCAACACTCAGTGGACATAATGCGGATATCTGTATGTTGGAGTTTTCTCCAAACGGCGTTATCCTTGCGAGTTGTTGTACCAACAAAACGATTATCTTATGGGATGTAGAAACCGGTTCAAAGCAGGTAACCTTTGAACCAGATATGGGGTATAATTGCCATTTTGCATTTTCAGCGGATGGCACCCTAATCGCAAGCGGTAGTACTGACAATAACATTAGAATTTGCAATGCTGATACAGGAATTGAATACAAAAGACTTTCTGGTCATACTTCCTTAGTATGGAGTTTAACGTTCTCTCCTGATGGTGGCACACTTGCAAGTACCGCTGAGGATAATACAATACGGTTCTGGAATATTAAGAATGGAACAGAAAAGGGCATCGTTTTTGGACACATGAATTGGGTACATTCCGTCAACTATTCACCAGACGGTAGTTATCTTGCTGTCGGTGGAAATCATAGAACACCTTACTTGTGGAATTTGGATGCCAACACTCACACGACACTCCCCGACAACCATTTTGGTTACATCGATGAGGTAGTATTTTCTCCAGATGGAACAACGCTTGCCAGCGCCAGTCGTGATGTCAGAATTCTCTTATGGGATATGGAAACAAACACACAACGTGTCGCCTTAGAAGGTCATACAGATATGATTCGCACACTCGCGTTTGCACCAAATAGCACGACCCTCGCCAGCGGCAGCGATGATGAGACTATCAGATTATGGGACATTGATACTGGTGAACAATTAGCAGTACTAAATGGACATACCAATTGGATTGGTACGGTTGCTATTTCTCCAGACGGTCGAACGCTTGCAAGTTGCAGTGCTGATGGGACAGTTCGTTTATGGAATGCATTTACCGGACACCCACTAACAGTTCTTAAAGGTCATTCCTCTGTTGTTTTTTCAGTGGTATTTTCACCAGATGGTAGAGTCCTCGCCAGCGGCAGTTCAGATGAAACAATTCGGTTTTGGGATGTGAAATCTTGCCAACATATCTCAACTGTTAGAGTACCAACGCACGTTCATTCTCTGGTATATTCACCAGAAGGCTCCATCCTTGCAAGTGCAGGTCAGGATGGAAAAATTCGATTATGGGATGCACACACTGGAGATCTCCGTAAGGTCTTCAACGGACACTTATCTGATGTTGACACATTGGCTTTCAGTCCAGATGGGAAAACACTCGTAAGTGGTGGGGATGATGGAATTGTCTTTTTGTGGGATATTAACTCAATTTAAAAATCTGATAGATTAAATAACAAATTTTCAGTAAACTTGTAAAAACTCAGAGGTATTTAATTGTGTAAATAAACTCTTGTAGGAGGGGTTTTCAATCCAAGTTTCCCTTTTTTTACAGATACAGTGGATTTCCTCTATGCGACAGTATTTATGGGAAATTATGGAATTAATTACACACTTAACAGGTGGGAGCGACCTTCTGGAAGTAACCGTTTCCTGCGTTGGTAGGAGCGACCTCCTGGTCGCGACCGTAGGTGGTTACTCTGTTCGGTAGGAGCGACCTCCTGGTCGCGATCGTAGGTGGTTACTCTGTTCGGTAGGAGCGACCTCCTGGTCGCGACCGTAGGGTGTTACTCTGTTCGGTAGGAGCGACCTCCTGGTCGCGACCGTAGGGTGGTTACTCTGTTCGGTAGGAGCGACCTCCTGGTCGCGACCGTATGGGGTTACTCTGTTCGGTAGGAGCGACCTCCCGGTCACGACCGTATGGGGTTACTCTGTTCGGTAGGAGCGACCTCCCGGTCGCGACCGTATGGGGTTACTCTGTTCGGTAGGAGCGACCTCCTGGTCGCGACCGTATGCAGACCATATAAAAAAACATTCGCGACCAGGAGGTCGCTCCTACCAAATAAAAGAATAGAATACTTATACCAATTCAAATAAATCTTGTCTCATTAAGGAATTCTACTGTTTACTGGCAGGTGGTTACTCTGTTCGGTAGGAGCGACCTCCTGGTCGCGACCGTATGCAGACCAGATAAAAAAACATTCGCGACCAGGAGGTCGCTCCTACCCAATAAAAGAATAGAATACATACATGGCAACCATTATGGTTAATTGTAGAAATGTAAACTTATTTTATAATTTCACCATATTTACTTTGGTATTACCTTGTCAAACTATAGTTTTTTCTCTTCAATATGAAAACAAGAAAGAGGAGCGGATATGAAAATGCTGAGAATGGTACTCACAATTTTACTACTATTATTTTACGTTAGTTATTTCAATGTCAATAGCCAAGAAATAGAACAGTGGGGTCTACCAGATGGAGCAAAAGCACGAATTGGAAAAGGCAAAGCATTTAAAGTTGCATATTTTCCAGATGGAAACCGACTTGCCATAAGTACTACAATTGGTGTTTGGATATATGATTTAATGACAGATGAACTCTTAGACCTACTCAATGGACAGACCCGTCCATTTAAGTCTCTTACGTTTAGTCCTGACATGGATACATTTGCTACTGCATGTGACGACAATACAGTATGGTTATGGGATTCAAACTCGGGTGAACTCCTATTGCGTTTTCGTGGACACAGCGACGATGTCAATGAGGTATCATTCAGTCCTAATGGAAAAACGCTTGCAACCGCAAGTGATGACAACACAGTGGGATTATGGGATGTCAAAACAGGTGAAATGATAACATCTCTCAGCGGGCATTCTGATAACGTGCACTCGGTTGCGTTCTCTTCTGATGGAAGAGTAATATTAAGTGGTTCATATCGCACCGGGAACACTGTCTGTTTTTGGGAACCGATAACTAAACAACTTATAAAAACAATTACAAGCGAACAAAATGGAATCCATCAAGTACATTCAGTTGCAAGTCAACCCAACAGCACTGTTTTTGCCATTGGCAGCTTCGGGATGGTGTCCTTATGGGAAGGACTTACTGGGGAACTTCTTACAAAACTTGAATTAGCAAGAAATACTGGTGAAATCTGGTCAGTGGAGTTTTCTCCTGATGGAAAAACACTTGCAACAGGAGATGACTACGGTAAAATCATGATCAATGATGCAGACACCGGACAATTGCTGATTACTTTTGATACGCATGAACCCATCCAAGCTCTAACTTATGCACCTGATGGAAAAACACTTGTATGTGTTAGTCAGAATGGTACAATTCGTTTTTATGACCTTAACGCAAACTTTCTCAAGAAAAAAATCGACGATTTTACCCTACAAATCTACTCTATTGCTTATACTCCCGACGGAAGTTCAATTGTCACAGGAAATATGTCAAGAATAAGTTTCTGGAACTCAAACACAGGAAAACTTGAAAAAACCATTGACGGACTCAAAGAAATTGTCAATACTTTAGCGTTTTCCACTGATGGAAAAATACTTGTATGTCTTGATTCTGATAATCCACATTTTCCTCAATTTTGGGATGTGGAATCTGGAAAACGCATCGGCATTTTCACTAAGTATAGAGATTATGCTGATCGTATCGCTCTTTCACCTGACATCAGCAAGATCGCAATTGGCGGTCGGACCAAAACAATACGATTGTGGGAAATAACAACTGAAGAAGAAAAGTTAAAAAGCAATCATCTCAAATCGTTACCATATCAATCAGATAATGTACGATATCTAACTTTTTCACCAGGAAGTAAAAATCTCCTCAGTGCATGTGATTATAATACCATCCGTGTATGGAATGTTAAAACTGATAAACTCATTCACACTTTTACAGTTCAATCAAGACGTATACATAAACTTGTCTTTTCAAAAGATGGAAATATGCTTGCAAGTGCCAGCGAAAATGGAACAGTATCAGTATGGGACCTAAAAACAGGTGCACTCATAAATACTTTCAGTGATCAAAATAGGAATAGTAAGGATTTAGATTTTGCACTAAATGGTAAAATAATCGCATTTGCCAACGGTGACGCAATCTACCTCTGTGACATATTAACGGGTGTGTATCACGATCCTTTACGAGGACATACAATGTCTGTTAATTGTCTTGTGAATTCACCTGATGGAAACACAATTGCAAGTGGAAGCATGGACGGTACTGTTCTCTTATGGGACCTAACAAAGTTGGCAAATGAATGAACAAGTTAGTTAGATTTGTGATTCTAATCGATGATCTATTGATACTTTACACACTTCTTGACTTACCATCTCAAATCTGTTACAATGTATCCAAATTCTAATATGGATAATACTGAGAAATGTTGTTCTCAACCCGAAGAAAACTCTTACATATATTTCTAAAGTGTAGCTATATCAGTATCAGTTGTGTATTGTGTTTCTACTATTTTGGTTGTATCCCAGACCAAGAGAAGACTGAAGAATTGACCGTGTTTGCAGCTATGAGTTTATCAGATGCACTCACCGAGATAGGTGATCAGTTTACCAAAGCGAATAAGACTTCTGTTTATTACAACTTGGCTGCTTCTACAACATTACAAAGACAAATAGAAAAAGGTGCTTCCGCTGATGTCTATATTTCTGCAAGTCCTATACAGGTTGAAACACTGAAAACTTTGAATCTTGTTGAAGGAAATAGTCAAAATGATCTATTAAAGAATCGTTTAGTAATTGTTACCCATCAGGAAAGAGAGATTGAATTAGACAAAGTTGGACAACTATTGGATCCAATTATATCACGAATTGCTATTGGGCAACCTGAGATTGTTCCTGCGGGTACTTATGCAAAGGAAGCAATCTCACACTTTGGTCTGTGGGATAAGTTGCAACCGAAGCTGATATACGGTTTGGATGTTCGGTCAACACTTGCTTATCTTACAGTTGGTAATGTAGACCTGGCAATTGTGTATGAGACCGACACAAATGTAAGTGATGAAGTGAAAGTTATTTACCGTTTTAACGAAGAAACACATTCACCTATTGTCTATCCTGTTGTAACACTGAAAAATAGCAAACGTAAACAGACAGCTGAAAGATATATTACTTTTTTGAAGACACAGCAAGCAACCGAAATATTCAAAAAACACGGTTTTATCCCTTTGATATAAGAATAGACCTACAAACCAAATCCAGTCAGGTTTCAATGCGGATTACTCCTGAAGAAGTTACTGCCCTATTGCTATCTGTCAAAGTTGCGTTGTTTAGCCTTGTTGTAATGTTTCCACCTGGTCTGTTGATTGGATGGATTCTTGCTAAACGTGAATTTCCTGGGAAATCCATCATAAATACTATTGTGATGTTACCGCTGGTTCTTCCTCCTGTGGTAAGTGGTTACATAATCCTTATCTTGTTAAGTAAGAAGGGACCGATCGGCGGAATTATCTTTGACTTATTCAAAATTGAGATTGTTTTTAGTCAATTCGCTGTTGTGATTGCTGTATCCATCATCTCCTTTCCTTTGTTAGTCAGGGGAATAATGACAGGTATTGCATCAGTTCCCACGGATCTTGAAGATACTGCACGAACATTAGGTGCAACTCCTATAAAAGTTTTCTTTACTGTTACATTACCGCTGGCAAAGCAAGGAATAATTGCTGGTGTAATCCTTGGTTTTGCAAAGAGTCTTGGTGAGTTTGGTGCAACCTTTATGGTCGCAGGAAACATCCCTGGAAAAACACAAACATTAGCACTTTCTATTTTTTCCGCAGTTCAACTTGGACAAGATATTACAGTCTATAGGTTAGTGTTTATCTCAACTATTCTGGCGTTTGTGGCAATATTGATAACTGAAAAATATCAATCTACTTCCACTATAAAGGATTAAATAGGTTAGAAACAATACGAAAAGGAGTATATTTCACATGGATATGTTAATCATCTTTACAATTATTTTGGGTTTTGTTTTCACACTACTTGCTGCTATGAATCGTCGATCTAAAAGACTTAAATCTCGTAAGAGAAGTCAGCAAGACGATGGTTTTGTCGATTCATCTGGAACTGATGATGGCTTATTTACAGGTTTACTACTTGGCAATATGCTAAGTGATGATGGAACAGACGATGCTTCCACCAATTCAGATGCAGGTGGTTCTGATGGTGGTGGTGACTTTGGTGGAGGCTTTGATGGTGGAGGAGGCTTTGATGGTGGAGGAGGCTTTGATGGTTAAGGTGGATGTGAATAGCATTCATTAAAATATTCGTCGAATAAGTAATCCATATTTGGTTCGGATTTTTCGGTATTGGACAATTACTTGGTTAGACCTTAGATGATATGAAAAACATCGGCAGTATCTCCTTAGACTTATGCATTAGTTTAGGTAATTTCAAATTGGAAGTGGATTGTCAACTGCATCAAAAGGTTACTGCGTTTTTAGGTGCGTCCGGTAGTGGCAAAACAACTCTACTGAATTGTATATGTGGCACTTTGTCCCCAAATCAAGGTGAGATTACATTTGGTGATGAAGTGTTGTATTCTTATGATATGAAAGTCAACGTTCCATCAAACCTTCGTCGTTTTGGGTATGTGTTTCAAGAAGGACACCTATTTCCACACCTGACTGTTGAGCAGAATATCCGATATGGACAATCACGTAAATTGCGTAGCCGGCAAGATAGCATCTCTCAAGAAATTGAAATTCTTGAAATCTCAGAGTTACTGAATCGTTATCCAAGTCAACTCTCTGGTGGACAACGTCAACGCGTTGCGATTGCTCGCGCACTTGCGATGAAACCACGTTTGCTATTGATGGATGAACCACTTGCTTCACTGGATGGTGGATTGAAGAGTCGAATAATTCCATATATTCACCATATCAAGAATAAATTTGAAATACCAATCATCTATGTTACGCATGCTATTTCAGAAGCGATGGCACTTGCTGATGAAGCGTTTTTGCTATCCGATGGGAAAATCACTGCAAAAGGCGAACCCCATCAAATACTCACATCTCCATCCGCATTACCAATAGCAAATCTAACGGGAGTTGAGAATATATTCAATTTACCCGTGACAAGGTCAGACAAACAGAAAGGTATCACAGAATTAAAGATTGGTTCTCAACAACTTGTTGTTCCCTATATTGACGTGGAAATCGGTAAACATACTCCTATCGCAATTCGCGCAGAGGATATTATCATTTCACTGGAACCGAATTTGCCTATTAGTGCTCGTAACATTTTGCGTGGAAAGGTTGATGAAGTTGATGACCAAGTACTTCTATCAATTCTCGTTGAAGAACAACGATTTTCAGTAAAAATAACGCACGATGCGCGCGAACAACTGCAGTTATGTAAAGGAAAAGAGGTCTACTGTGTCATAAAAGCCAATGCTGTCAATCTGCTTTGGAACGAATCATAGTTGTCTCTGTAGTCTCTCCCAGAGTTTATCCACCTGTTTTTTCAGTTCATCAGGTGAACCGTTATTTTCTATGACAACATCTGCATACTTTACTTTTTCAGAAAGTGGCATTTGAGCGTCGATTCGAGCTTGTGCTTCTGTTTTTGTGATGTGCCGATTCTGTCCTTTACTGCGGTCTATGATACGTCTTAATTGTTTTTCGTGAGACGATGTCACGACGACAATTAAATCAACAGTATTGTAAGCACCCGCTTCTATGAGTAATGGGGCATCCAAAAGGACAACACTTGATGGGTCGTCCGTAACAAGTTCACGGGCGCGGATTCGGGAACGTTTGATAATCAATGGGTGAAGGATTGCGTTTAGTTTTTCACGTTCCTTTTTGTCATTAAATACAATTTTCCCCATTTTTTTTCTACTTACATCACCATTTTCATCAAGGATCTCAATCCCAAAAGATTCGGTAAGTTCATCAATAACTGGACTGTCAGCTTTTAGCAGTTGATGTCCAATTTCATCAGCGTTAATTGGAATTGCACCTTTCTCTGCAAGAAGTTCAGTTACGGTAGTTTTCCCGCATGCAATTCCGCCAGTTATCCCAACGATTATCCCACGATTGATGTTTGGAAGTTTCTGCATAGGTATTAGAGATTAGTATAATCTATAAGGAAGTTAACATATTAATTTTCTGTAGGAGAGAATACTAAGTCATCAAACGGATTACCGTCTTGGTCAGTAACACGTAGGTAGAATCCCCATCCTCCAGTTTTTTCACACACCTTGACGAGTACGCTGTTTTTGCCTTTTTTTAGTTTTACTGGATAATTCAAGCGATCGATAGATGTTGCATAGGTTCTCATATTTACTCCAGCAACTATCCCGTTTAACCAGATTTTCCCTTGATCATCGCTATCAAAACGGAATTGTACTTCTCTATCATCGGGTGAAGTGATGGTTGTAAATGCATAACCAGCACATAAATCTAATCCTTCACCGAGATTGATAAAGGCGTTTAAGTTGTCATCTTTAAGTTTTTTCCAACTTATATTGCCATTCTTCCCATCGTACTTTGAAATAAGGTCAATTTTTGTTATTTCTTCTGAGATGAATTGGGTATCAAAAGCATTATCATTGCTATTGTCAAAAGGACCAAGATACATCCATTTGTCTTCTGTGATGAAACCGGTTTTTTGTATGTTTTCTCTTGCTGTCTCATGCATATCATTCTTAAGACAATATTCTGCAATGAGTAATCTAAGGTTTAGTTGAACAACAACGTTTTTTGTTTCAGTGTTTACAAGTTCGTTTAATAATTCAACATAACTCTCTTTATTATCAGTATTATTTCCGTAATCTGATATCCAACCGAAGAATTTGCGTTGAAAAGTGCCAGTACTCAGGGTTTTAAAACCTTTTTTTAACGCCTCAAGTGCATCGTCCTTCTGTCCGATAACAAGGTAGACATATCCCAAAGTAAGTACATTTTCTGAGGAGTTATCAAGTTGGGCTGCAAGTTTAGCATTCTTAATTGCTTCTTCAGGTAAAATACCTTTATTAAGAATTTCAATTGCAAAATTATTATAATTACTTGCAGAACCTTGTTGGTTAACTTGTCGTTGTCGTAGCTCTACCCACTGTGTGTAAGCGTTTTTGGCTTTTTCTGTTTCGCCTGCTTTTGAGTATGCATCTCCTAATATTTCAAATAGGGTAGCACTGTTTTTTATTTTCTGTTGAAGTTCTTTAAGTTTTGCAATACCATTGTCCTGATTCTGTGTGTTTGCATAAATGTCCCAGATGGCTTGAATTGCATCATTGTGGTTGCTCTGTGTTAGGGGTGCGTCTAACGCACGTAAATAAACATTCTCCACTTCAGAATTCTTTCCAAGTTTAGTATAGGATTCTGCCAATGACTGGTATAAATCATAGGAAGTTGGATCGAGTTCTATAGTTTTTTCATAAGCTGCAGCAGCTTTTGTAAGATGACCTTTCTTGGTATTCTCAAATACATTTCGCGCATAAGGTGAAATACTTGCATTATCGATTAGAGTTCCATGGTTATTGTTATCAGTAGAATCAAGTGTTATTCCATTGTTTTCACCGTCAAATTTCCAATATGCCACTAATCCTTTTTCATTGCCATTTAGTTCGTGGTTCATATCTGTTAGGATTTCTTGCTGTGTGCGTGCGATATTCCAGATTCGCACTTCATCAATTTGTCCTATAAATGAGGACGAATCTACTTCTGTTGTTACATGGGTTGCTCCTATGCGGAGTGGAAGTCGAGTTTTCATTAAACTATCTTGTCCATTAAAATGTCTATTGCCGACTTCAAATCCATTAACGAATACCTTCATGTTATCTTGCTTTGCATTGATGACACCTGCAATGTGAGTCCAAGTATTTAGTTTAATGAGATTTGGTTCAGAATAAAGGGATGCATATCCTCCTCCTTTAGGTGATCCATTAATTTTGAGCTTCCCATCTTGCCTAATAACGAGTATGTAACTTCGTTGCCTAAAGTTCTGTCTTTTCTCATCACTTTTAAAGACAATGCGTACATAATTGCTTGGAAAACTGGTTGGATATATCCAAGCTGATACCGTCACTTGATCTGTAATGCTGTTCAGAGAGTCACTGGGTGGCACTTCAACAAAACTCCCATTTCCTTTCAGTTCAAGTGCGTTGCTCTTTCTAACTTCACCTGTCTCGAGCTTTTCTGGTGGTATTGTCAAATACAGTGTTCCAATTTTTTTATGCCATTGAATGTTATCGGGTTGGAGTTGACTAAGTGTTTCATAATGTGTAATGGCATCATTGAATTTATTGGCTTTTTCGTAGGTTTCTGCGAGGTTAAGTCGTGCTTCTGGGTCATCTGGATATTCCTGAACCTTCTTCAACAGTTTTGGTATCTGTTTCTCATAAAGGTTTCCAAGTCTTGACGCGCTTTCAATTTTCTTTCTTGCTTCATCTCTATCCCAAGAATTTTCACTCATGTTTAGGACCTGCTGATAGGTATAGACGGCTTCTTCGTATCTTTTTGCGGCATAGTAACTTTTGGCGAGTAGTTTATAAGCAGTTTCACCTGCTACTCCAAAACCGTACATGCGAGAATTAGCACTTTCAGCTATAGCAGCATCAGCTAATTTGATAGCCGAGTCATAGAGTTTTCCGTCATAACAGATATTGCCAAGTTCCCGGAGGAAATATATACTATCATTATTACTGACAAAAAGTGCACTTTCTCCCTGTCTTAACAACTCTTTAGCTAACTCAGATTGTCCATTTCTATTATATGCTGCTGCAGCGTTGTAATAATACAACACACCGTTGGGTTGAAGTATGCTGAGTGCATTATAAGTTTCAGCCGCTTTTCCAAATTCCTTTGCTCTGTTGTAAATCGCGGCGAGCAATTCTAAATTGACTATACTATCAGGATCGTTCTCAAGTCTCGTCTTGAAGATTGAGATTAGGACATCAAGTTTCTTGATATTATCATAAGCACGAATCAATCTATCACGTGCCAACTGAGCAGAATTTACAATTGACACAGAAAAAGCGAGTTCGTCATGTGTTTTTATGGCTGCTTCGTCATTCCCAAGTTTAGGGTAAATTTCCAGCAATTGTTCATAGATTCTTGTTCGTTCAGAACTATCAGAAGTCATCTCAAGTGCTTTTACATAAGCAGTACTTGCTTTTGAAAGTTTACCGTCGTCTTTATACGTATTAGCATGTTCTTTTTGCATCTCAAAAGTTATTGTACCGGCATCCGCAGCTTTTTGTACTGTTTCCTCAATCTTTTCCTTAGATCCAGATAGTTTCAATATTTCTCTTTGGATTCTCTGCCGTTCATATTCCTGTCCGGTGAATCGTAATGCTTCTTGGAAAGCCATCTTGGCAGCATCTTTGTCATCATTTCTAATATAAAGCGAAGCCAATTCCTTATAGCGTTTTACGTTTCCTGGTGCAAGTTCAATAGCTTTTTGGTAGCAAGCGATTGCCTTATCAATCTCATCTTCATTTGCATAAAGTCTTGCTTTGCGTTCATAATTGATTGGGTTGTCTACATCCTCTTTAATAAATTGTTGTGTGGTTTCAAGAGCTTTTTCAATTTTACCAGCAGTTTGATATGTGTTGACAAGTCCATCCTGAAACTTTGTATTTTTTGGGTCCTCTGCAAGTAGTGCTTCCCATGTTTTGACAGCTTTTTCATGTTGGTTGTGGACTGTGTAAAGTGTAGCGAGTTGTGCGCGGGATTCAAAGTCTTCAGGAATAACTTCTTCAAGATGTGTGTAAATAAGTAGAGCATTTTGTCTCTCTTTACGACGAACGTAATCTCTTGCTAATGTTCGCAATGACCCGATGTCCATGTCCACTATTCTATCTTTGAGTTGAGTCGTATTGGATAGATCATCCCTGCGCTTCTTAATTGCAACCAACTTTTCTTCAGCTTCTCTTCGGTGGTGTGATTGTACTGATTGGTCATTGATGATTTCAGTTAAAATTGGTTCAGCTTCATCCCACATCTGTTCTTGAATAAATATTGAAGCGACATTCATATAATCCATAGAGTTACCACTTCGAATCCTGTGTCTTGCCATTTTTCTGTATGCGTCTTGTGCTTTCTCTGTTTCACCTTTTAAAGCATAGATCATACCGAGTCTACGATAGGTGTACCAATAACCTTTTTGGCTTTGAATAATCTTTTCAAGAATTTCTTGTTCTCTTTCTCTTGCATCAGTTAGACGATTTGCTTCAGCTATTCTGTTTAGGTAGTTTGAATTTATGTGCTCCGCATTAAGCATGTGCGTAGTAAGTTCGTCTGCTCCTTTTAGGTCATTTTCTGCAATTTTCATTATTGTAAGAAAGAAGCGTAAATTATTATCATTAGGTTTTTCTGCAAGCTTAACTTCATACTCCTTAATCAACTCATTGAGTTTTCCAAGTGATTTGTAGTAACGAACCAACATATCTATGGTAATTATCTGTGAGTATTCATCATCTATATCCAAGGTATCACGTAATATATGTATAGCTTTATCATATTCATTTAATTGTGCATAAGTCTCTGCTTTGTTGCGATGATAATATGTATCCGTAGGTTGTGCTTGAATAAGTTTTTCATAAATCTCAATAGCTTCAGTGTATCTGTTTATATCCCTGAGTTCGGATGCAACATCACGTGCTAATTCGTTATTGTAGTCCCGTCCGATAGAAGGAGAAATCATGTCTATCGCGATTGAGATGAGTTCGTCAACTTTTTCAGCTTTAAAGAAACATTCAATTGTATCCCAAGTATCGTAACCGAGTGAAGTTGGGTTATCTTTGAGTAGTCTTGTATATTCTGGGACCGCCTCGTTATATCTTCCACTGTGAAACAGAAGATCAGCATAACGTTTACGAGTCGTGGTGTCAGTTGGTCTTAATTCAAGTACTTTCTTGAATGCAGCTGATGCTTTGTCTATATGATCTTTCCCGTGATAGAAATCTGCTAAGTTCAATTGAGCTTTATATGAGTTTGGGTTCTTTCTTGCTGCTTCAATTAATAACATTTCTCGTTCTTGTCTTGAATTTGTTTGACTTGTAAGGTGGGTTGCCTGTTGTCGATTCCAAGTAGAGATTGTTCTTCCATATCTGTCACGTTTGTTTGCAAATCGGAGTGCACGTTCTGCGATTCGGATAGCATCCTGTCCTCTTCCAAGATCCTCTAAGAGTTCACTTACATCCATTAGGAAATTCGGATCTTGTACTCCCATTGCTAAGTTCATTGCTTTATTCATAATAGCAGAAGCATGTTGTGTATAACCGGCATTTTGTAGTTGTTCTGAAACTGTATATAGTTCACGTGCACTGCTTGGAGTTTTCAACAGATCCGTTATTAAATCCCTCACGACGACAGTATTTCCGGATTTAATTGCTAACTTTAGGATCAAGTTATAGTAATAACTCCGATTACTTGGGTCGGTGTTTGACAACTCCTCAAGCAATCGGAGTGTTCCTGCATTTTGTCCTGTTTGAATAGAGATGAAGACTGTGTTTAGTTTGAGTGATAGATCCTTTGGAAACTCTTTCTGCAGCGCAACAAGTATCTCTTGGGCTTTTTCGCGCTCACCATTCCACCAATAGCAGTAACTTAGTGCTAATCCAGAGAAGATTCTATCTCTACCATCTGAGGCATCAAAGGTAGTCTGTAACTTTGTATATAAAGCTTCCTGTTGATTTTTGAACCATAGTTGTCGTGAAAAGGTTTTCAAATATCCCAACCTACTCCCTTGGTAATAAACAGTTCTTGTTGGGAAAATTGCTTGAATAGATGAACTGCTTGAAGATGATGAAATTGTTGTCAGTGATACCATACGTCGTATGTTCGTCAATTGAGGTTGAGTCCGTGTGCAGTAAATCCAAAAGAGATCAATTGCTTTGTCATATTGTTCAAGACTTAGGTATGTATTGGTAATATCATAATAAAGATATCTATATTTTGATTGCTGGGATTGTGTCGGTATTGGCACTCTATCTAATATACTTTCTGCAGTATCTGTTTTCATCATTAATGCCAATGTCTTAATCAGTGCTGCAACAACGTCAATATCCATCACCTTTATATCTTCATATTTGCTTATTAGTTTTTCCGCTTCAGTCTTTTTCCCATCACGATAAAGTCTATTTATGTATTGTAAATTGTACAAAAGCCGTTTTTCTTCATCCATTTCAGAGAACTTACTTATGTACTTTTCTAAAGTTTCAATAGAAGAATTATTTCTTAATGCTCTGTTATATCGGATGGCTTGGTAGGTTGAATCATTTGGAGAAACTGTGGTCAGTTGCTCAATTATTTCATCTGTTTTCTCTGTGTTATCAGTCAAAGTATAAATTTGCGCCAAAAGTTCAAGCGTATTAATGTCCTTTGGATTATTTTCTATCTGTTTTTCATACTGCTGAATAAACTGATTTAATTTTCCTTGATACTGCGATATAGTCATTAAATGTACGAGCGCGCCTGCTTGAGCTTCATCGAAGTTACTGGGTTTCCATGCTTGGACGTTTCCTGCGCGGTAGGATTGGTCTTGTATATCATAGAGATGATACTGAGCAAGGTCAAATTTATCATAGTATATGCTTGAGAAAGTCTTTTTTGTATTAGTAGAGATTCCGCTTTCGGGAGGTTTTGGCATATTTATAATACGTTTGAAATGTGATTGAGCGCGCTCAAATTCATTCATTGATACTAAGACCGTACCGAGTTGGAAGAGTGCCAAATGTGCATCTTTTCCAGTGATTTTTTCAGCTGCTCTGTCAAGGACCAGATTAGCTTCGTGAAGGTGTCCATGTTTAATGAGTAAACTCGCCAGTTTCACTTCAGCTTCAAGCGATTGGTTTTTAGCGTGTAGGAGTTTTGTCCATGCTTGTATAGCTTCCTGTTCACGTCCGGCATCGAACAGTAGTTCGCCAAGTCGTCTTTGATGTGTGGGGTCAGGATGAGCCTTTACAAGTCGTTCTTGATAAGATAATGCATCTTGATTATCTCCAAGATTGAGACTTATGCTTACCAATTGGGACAAGAGGTCTGGATCATTACGTTGCTTGTCTAAAGCGCGTGCAAGTTGGAATCTTGCACTTGGAAGGTCACCTTCCATACGGTGTAGTTCGGCGAGTGCTAAGACGGGGGCTGTATCAGACACGTTGGATTTTGAGAGCTGCTTTAGTTTTTCCTTGAATTCACTACTACGTCCTAAATCATAATATGTTTCGGATAAGGGTTTGACAAAACTAATTTTATCATTTACGGTATTGCACAATTCCCAGCATCGCCAATACTGTGCAAGTGCTTGTCTTGGTTTATCTGCAAGTTTGTACGTTTCAGCTAACTCCGTACGAATATTAATTGCATCTGAACGCAAACGAATGGCTTGTTTGAGACTTTCAATTGCACGATCATAGTTAGTCGTTTGCTTTGCAATTTCTGCAAGTAACTGATGTCCTTCTGGATTGCGGGGACTATTTGCTATGACCTGTTTTGCTGCTTTGGTCGCAGCATCAGAGTCCATTACATTGAGATGAGAACGGGTAATATTTGTCCAGTATTCACGTGCATTCGCGCTGTCAACTTGAATGAGATGCATGTAAACAGCATTTGCATCGTCAAATCTGTTCTGTTTGATATAAACATCTGCAAGCCATCGGTTGACAATAACATCATCAGGTTTAAGATCTCTTGCTTTTAAAATAACTTCCAGTGCATAAGTGATATTTCCTAACTTCAGATACATCTTAGCAAGTCTTTTCTGCTGAGCAAAGGTGTCAGCATTTGATTGTGCTGAATTATCAAGTTCTGTTTCCAGTGTTTCGATTTTTTCTACAAGTTTACCTTGTCTGCGGTATAGTTCAATTCGCTGGTCATCCATTTCCTCAGCAAAGAAAGGGTTAGGAGCGATTTTCGTTGCTTCAGAAAATTGGATTTGTGCTTCATCAAAGTCTCCATGCTTCATGAGTCGCTGCGCAAGTATCTTGCGATATTCATAGACATCTGGCATCAGTTCAACTGCTTTTTGACTTGCCTCAATTGCTTCTGTATGGAAGTTCTTTGAGCTGAGTAATTTTGCCAATCGATTGTAGTTTTCAGCGATCCCCTTGCTATCTACAACCATCCAGTTCCATGTTTCTATTGCTTTGTCACGACTACCTTGACGAAGATAGAACTCTCCAAAATACTCAATATAGTCAAGGTTGTTTGGTGCAAGAGAAATGGCTTTTTGATATGCTGTAGTCGCATCTTCAATCCATTCATTACCTGTATAGATTTCAGCGAGGATGAGATGTGTACTTGCATTATTCGGATCACGATCAAGCATCTGTTTATATATTGACCTTGCTTGTTTTTCATCCTCCAACTGTATGTACAATTCACCGAGTTCGCGGTAAATTCCGAAATCGTCAGGGTCTTGTTCAAGAAGGTTTTCATATTCAGAGGCTGCTTCTGCAAATTTATCATCGTTGCGGAGGGCTGCAATAAGGTTTAATCGCAGAGTTGTGTCTGTCGGTGCTAATTCCAAACCCTTACGATAACCTTTTATACCCTCATCCAGTTGCTGATTTTCAATGTATGCTGCCGCCAGTAGACCAAGTAGTTCCGGTTCATTTGGCGTTTTTTCAAGTTTTGTTGGTAATATCGTATTAATCCTTGCCAATCACTATCAGCAGCGAAAATTCCAATGATTCGGT
Source organism: Candidatus Poribacteria bacterium (assembly GCA_963663765.2). Taxonomy (GTDB): domain Bacteria; phylum Poribacteria; class WGA-4E; order WGA-4E; family WGA-3G; genus MSPOR6. The sequence goes on from CAXXUA010000015.1 coordinate 223,542, forward strand.
GTTGTAGATCTTTTCGCAACCAGTTACCGGATGCGGTTAGTGCAAGTGCAGTGTCATAGCTTTGAATAGCCTGCTGATTGTCACCTTGTGTTTCATATATATTTCCTATTTCACGTTGGCTCAAGCATATTTGGTAAGGATCATCTTTTCTGAGTTTTATAATTGCTTCATGCTGTGTTATTGCTTGTTGGTAGAGTTCCTGTTCAATGAATAGGTCTGCAAGTTCAGTGCGTGCAAATACGTCGTTTGGATTCAGTTCTGCGATCTTTGTCCAAGCTGTGATTGCTTCATCAATCTGGTCTCTGCGGAAGTATGCTCTACCAAGAGATTTGTATATTGTAGTAAATTCATCTGGTGTTGCATCCTGTATGTTTTTGGCTAATGTTGCAGCCTGTTTTAGTGCGTTGATGGCATTTTCATGCTGCAATAGCAATGTATACGTTTGTCCAAGAGCAAAATGCGGATAATAACTGTTCGGTTCAAGTTCAACAGCACGTTCATAAGAATTGACTGCATCCGTTTCTTTTCCAATACGTTTGTAGATATGTCCTAAGATAAGATGAATATTAGTGTCATCAGGTTTTTCTTCTGCTTCCGATTGAAAATCTGCTAACAATGCATCTAAACCAGCACCCTCCAAGTATAATTGATAGAGACGGTCAAAAGTACTCCCCTCTTTCGGCTTGTTCCTGAGCATCAATTTGTAGCGTTCAATTATCTGTTTGTCGTCTGTGGCATCTTGGGCAATGTTTAAGGCAGTGAAACAGAGGGATAAGGTAAGGATACACAACGATAATACCAGTAAAATGCTTAACTGTCGACTATACATAGAATGATCCTCTTATGAAAACGCAACGGGTTAGTGAGTCTTTCACGACTAACATTTCTGCAATAGTTTTGCTTATATATATTATGACGCGATTTTGTGCAGGTAAGGGTGCATATTTTTTAGTTGTTGAAGAATTACTTATTATGGTGGAACCAAAGAATAACTGAACATTCCCACGGTGGAAACATTTAGGAAACCGTTTAATGAACATGAAATATCATAGATAATTGTACTTAATTGATAAGACTATGTCAAGTAAAAATCAGGACAGACGCAAATTGACGGAATTTATCTTTTACAGAAGGTAGGTGTGGTTTCCTAACCGCACTGGATTACTAATCAAAATTACCGAAATTATTTATTCATCTTCATATATGGGGGTTAGGAGAGTGGAAAAAAAGTCATCATTTCAGTTTTTTTATCTCCACACTCCCGAACGCAATCGCATGTGAGTTCATATTAAGTAAGACATAAAGATATCGTAAATTAATGAAAGAAAGGAAGATAATTTGTGTTCTGATTCACAAATTTATATTCTTTATATTACTCATTATTGTAAATTATATGGAGAAATGTAAACTTCGTATTTAATTGGTTCTAATGTTAATGGATTTATACTATAATCCCATCCCATAAACTCTTTTAATTCTTCGTCCGATGTATTTAAAACATCAATAGTAATTAAAGGAGCATCAGCATCCGATGTTCTACTAAACCCAGAAGTTACTTTTGAATCGATACCAATATATCTAAACTCATACTTTGTTCTTCCCTTTACAAAAAATGGCCGTCCATCTTTTAAAATTATTTTATTCCAAGCGGGACTCATAATCCCCATTTCCACCTGCCATGTGGCTATTAATGGATTCTCATTTCCTCTTGGTACATGTAAATCCGCTTCAAGTACTTGACCCATAATTTCAGGAAATGCCCAAGTCTGTTCATATTGCCATTCAGGACGTCCAAAACCAAAACCCAAATTAAGTGTTAAACGAAGATCATTTTCAGCATAAACACGGTACATTTTTTCATATTCTATGAACTTACCCCAAATATCGACCATAGGTCTATTCTTATTTTGGTATTGAACAATATTTTGAAGTAAAGCCTGAAATTGTTTGCCTTTTTCCTCAAGATTCTCAATTTCAGGAGGGTCTTGATATCCAGCATAAACATCAAGATTAAGTTCTGGTGGGAGCTTGAGTTCTTCAGGTATATCATCAGGCACTGATGACGGTGGTAATGCAAAACTTACTCCAACAAATTCTTTAACTCTTTTAAATTCTCCAGTTGATTCTCCTACTTCGTCTGTAGCTTGCACCTGATCAGGGGGTTGTTCTGTTTCTGTCTCCGTTTTGGGTTCTGGGTTGGAGTGCTCCCCCTTGAACTGTTTCATGTCTACATGCAAGTAGATTTGTAATGCCGCGAAGCCGACTACAAGAAGCGCGAGTCCGCCTATTGCCCACTGTAATTGTTTTGTCATGTCAATAACTCCTTATTTGTGTGTCCCCTTGCGAACTTAATGAGTCTTGCTGGCAAGGTTCGGTTGCTACGGGGTTGATGATCCCCCGTTCAGGTAAAATGTGGTTACCAGTATATCTCCTTTGTGATATATTGTTTAGATAAAACTTTATGTTATCCAATGATGCAAACTCTAAATCAACATATCGCTATGAAATATCCTTAATAAGTTAAAGACACAGTTTTAGACCGAATTCGTATTCACTATAACTTCTGTCTATACGTTTTTGTGCCTTATCCAGCATCCACTCATTAAAATTAATAGAAGACAAAATCTTTTCACGGCTCCAAGTAAAAATAATTTGCGTCGCTATTTCCTCACCCGTTAAGTAGCCAGCTAAAACTGCAGGCGCATTTGCTACTTCTTCTCCAAGAGAAAAATAATTAACAATAACCGTAATAACAACTCCACCCGTAACAGTAATAACAGCTTGTGCTTTGCCTTGTTCAATAGCATCTTTGTTATCAATATAGTCATCAATGAGGCTATCTAACGCCTCATGTATATCATTGTAATCTACTATCGCCTGATCAACAGTCTTTCTCTTTGCAGACTCTAACTCATCTTTCTCTGTGTGGATCACCGTGGATGATCCATAGGTAATATTTTGATAAGAAAAGATAGACAATAGACAAACAATAGACATTATATAAATTTAAATTACAGTTGATTTCTGGCATAATAAAGAAAATTATGCTTTGGAGATTAACTCATGAACAGATATGATGAAATCAAGGATGATCCGGGTAAGTTCCAAAAACTAACGGGTTTTACGACTGAAGAATTTTTGGCACTTCTTCCGATTTGGACGACACATTTTTTAGCGTTTGTCTCTACAAAAACACTTGATGGTCAAGAACGAAAAAAAACGGCGTTATACCACTTACAAAAATAGTCGTTTGTCAAATATGGAAGATAAACTTCTGTTTATTTTGATTTATCTACGACACGCATGGACCCAAGATGCTCATGGTATGTTCTTTGATATGTCTCAACCTGAGACATATAAATGGATACACCTACTTTCACCGATATTAGACCAGGCATTAGATGAACTCGGTGAGTTGCCATCTCGTGAGACAACTCCTGATACTTTTGAAAAAGAGACAGCTGTTGAAAGTGACACACCGGCACCCGAACATTTTTTCCAAGATTGCACAGAGCGTCCGATACAGCGTCCGAAAGACCAAGAAGCTCAGAAGGACTATTATAGTGGCAAAAAGAAACAACATACTGTAAAGAATAATCTGCTTATTAATGCTGCGTGCAGGGTATTGGTATTGTCTCCTACTTACAAAGGCAGCAGGCATGATAAACGTATTGCCGATGAAACAATATCTTTTTTGCCAAGTGGTAGTTATTTATACCAAGATTCCGGTTTTTTAGGTTTTAATCCTGCTGGTATTACTGTTGTCCAACAGAAAAAGAAACCCAAAGGTGGTGAACTGACAGCAGCTGAAAAAGCAAGAAACCGGGAAATATCGTCTATCCGTATCCGTGTAGAACATGTGATTAGTAGTGTCAAAAGATACCGCATAGTCAAAGACAAGTTGCGCAATTGGAAACAAGGGTTCAGCGATTTAGTCATGAAAATCTGTTGTGGATTACATAACTTTCGTCTAAACTTCAGACCTTGGTGTTATGACAAACATTTCGATTAAACTTATATAATGTCTAATGTCTAATATACACATCTTCAATGAAATCAACAGGGATGTCGCTCATTGCGTGTTGTGCTTTTGGAATGGCGATTGGATCGTGTGCACGGATATTTGCACCTTCAGCAACGAGTTGACGGATAATATCAAGTGATGGTGCTTCTCGAATGTCGCCTGTATTCGGCTTAAAGGCGAGGCCGAGGATACCGATAGTTTTCCCACTAAGCGTTTTCAAAACATCGCGTAACTTTTGAACGATTCTTATGTGCTGTTGAAAGTTAACCGTTCGTGCAGCCTCTGTAATCGGCATCTCGTATCCAGCTTGTGCTGCAACACCTAATAGAGCTGCGGTATCTTTCGGGTAGCAGCTACCACCCCAACCCAGACCAGCACGGAAGAATCGATGTCCAATCCGTGAGTCAAGCCCAATACTGCGTGCCACCTCTGTGACATCTGCACCGACATCCTCACAAAGAAAGGCATCATTGCTGTTTGCTCCGACTACGATCCGAGCTGGATAGAATTCCCCATGTAATGCCAAACGTACCTGTTCAAAGTTTATGATTTTCTTTCGTCACGCTTTTTCTCTTCAGGTTTGGAAGGCTCATCTGTATCAGTTACCTTCTAAAAACTTCATGAGAACTTCGCTCTTTTCGCGGCTTTCTGAAGTAATTACCTTTCTAGCTTTCATCGTCTTTATAAGTCTCGCCCCAAACTTCTCCCGGAAAACGACCAAACGTTTGTGCCTCTCTGTACGTTTTTCCTCCGTAGATGCAGAATCGGGCAGTTTTGACCTCATGATTTCGGGCAATTCTGCTATTATCTCCCTACCGAGTTGAAGCGCTACCTCCTTTTCTTTTGGATCGTCAATGCATTCTATGAGGGTCGGATCTTCTTCACATTCTTTAAGAAGACGTTGTAATTTATCTAACTCTTGTTGATGTAATGCCTCGTGTGCTTCCGCTTCCGCTGTCTTTTCAGAATCATCAGAAGTGGGTTCAGGGTTCACAAGCAATTTCTTAGTTCCCATTTTGATTCTCCTTTCACCGCACATTCATGATAAATGTCGGTTGAATTCTTTCCAGTAAAGCTGTTGTACCCAACCGGAAATAGTTACCTGAGTAAGATTGAGTCTTTTGCTGATTTTACCACAATTGTCCTTGAAACGTCGAAAACACAAGCATCAACTTTTGATGGACTTACAGATACCTCGACTGATAACAGTAACAGACCATTTGAGTATACGGTTGCTATATCAAAAGAGCCTTTCAGTTCTTACATATACCCAATTTTCTACTAAATGGTTCACTCGTTAAGTATTTGATTCATGTTTCCCATTGAAGTGCCATAAGCACCTAATTTATATCTCAGTTGAAAATGTCAGCTGGACACTTCGCTATGTGCTACAAGGGGTTATGTTATGTTTCGCTTCACTTAACTTCCTCTCCTTTTGCTATTCCACTTCACCCTGTAGGTATTTCATTGTCTCTTTTTTTTAAAGTCTCCTTTTTTGTATGTAAACTGATTTTCCAAAGAATTCACACGTACGTGTTATCCAAACGGATAAGACAACCATACCTAAATAAATTTAACACCGACTAAAAATGTGTACAACTAAACAATATAGTGCAACTGCATGGAAATCCTCCGAATCATGCGGGTTGCTGTCACTTTTATGAATGATAACATTTCTACAAAAAAAATCAAGAAAAAATCCTACGGATATTTTCAAAGTTCTTCAGATAGCGCTGATCAGTCGCATATTCAGGGAAATGATCTGCTCTCCAATCTTTATCGTCATACCCAATATATTTTGTCCCTTCATCGGTTGTTTTGCTTGAGAAGACCACCAGTTAGATATGTAGGAGATATCCTCTCCATAACGGAAAACAAAGGTATCATCCACACTGATGACAATACACAGACGCGATAGAGTAGAAGCACTTTTGATACAGCCTCCCGTAGCTCCTCTAACGCATGAGATCTTCCGCCCGTTCTGTGTACCCTGATGGAAGTTTCGGAAGTATACTTCTTTCTATATCGACCGAAAATTTTTGATAATATACACTGCTAACCCACATTCCGCACCTGTTTTTACAGAATTTAAATTTATATACAGGACTTACGCAGTTTTCATGATTTGATGAAGAATTATGACGAAAATGGTGTAATTTTCAGCATTTTTTAGGTTTCCAGCGCGCTTACAAAGCGCGCCTACCGTTGGGTGCGTAAGTCCTGATATAATGTCTAATAAATGTAATATGTACGACTTTACGAAGCAACTAAACCTCATATTTTATTTGAAATAAGAATCCCAATCAGGATCCCAATCAGAAATGTGCATTGGAAAATACTCAGATCGCCATAGTGCGTATCCACTTTCCGGATCATAGTGTGTATACTGAGTACGAACTCCAGTCCAATTTATTTTACCTAAATCCAGTTTTCGAGCTATGCTCATAGTACCGGATTTATATTTGTCACGGATTTCATACAACAGATCAAAATAATCTCTCGATGCCTTTTCAAATTCAGGTGTGCCTTCCGAATAATAAATGCTGAGATAGCTTTGCTTGGCGAGTTCTTGGGCCTCCGTGTCATCAGGTGGAAATGGCGGTATCCATTTCGCGCTCCAGTGTCCGCGTTCTTCTGCTTGCAGGCGAAGTGCTTTCACGGGATTTGTTTTGAGCAGCTCCTCGTGAAATGTCAAGGAACCTTCAGGAAACGGCATAGGTTCTTTCTGTGCTATCGGCACTTCATGCCAATAGTCACCGTGCCACTCATACTTACGTCCATCATCTGGCGGTGGTGGTCTGTTATCCACTTCAGGCACTTGCACCTGGTCGGGGGGTTGTTCTGTTTCTGTCTCCGTTTTAGGTTCTGGATCGGCAAGTTCCTCTTTGAACTGATTCATGTTTACATGCAAGTATATTTGCAATGCCACAAAACCGACTATAAGAAGCGCAAGTCCGCCTATTGCCCACTGTAATTGTTTTGTCATGTCAATAACTCCTTATATGTGTGTTCATTTGAGAACTTAATGAGTCTTGCTGGCAAGGGAAGGTTGCTACGGGGTTGATGGTCCCCTGGTCAGGAATAATATGGTTACCAATTATATCTCCTTTTTGATATATTATCAAGATAAAACTATGAGTTAATATCCTGTAATGCTGATAACATCTCTACTTGCTGCAGAACGATAACCAGCACTTATTACCGCTACAGAATGTGCTGCAAATTCAGAATTCATCTCACTCTCTACATCATTTTCAATACAATCTATAAAAGCACTAAATTCATTCTGTGCATCATTACTATTGCCAATATCCATCCAGTGTTGTTTCGGTTGCATCCCAATCTCAGATTGCGTGCTACTCCACATCCCCATTGGATCCAATGGGTGTGGTTCCGGTGATATAAACGCGGGTTCTGTTGAAAAGACTTCTAATCGGTCTATAGAAGCATCAAAAGTTAGTGTTGCATCAGTCCCAACAAGATGTACTTTCCGCACGCCACCTTGTGCGTGACTTTGCCAACCATACCGTCCAGCAGCGATTGTTGCTGTGACACCATCTTCTAATGTTAACACCATTAGTCCAAAATCTTCTAAATCGCACTTATAGTGTTCTTCAAAAAAGTAGTTTGCAGTACCGCAATAAACACTCTCAACACGTTTTTGTGTCAACCAGTTCACCATTGACACAGCGTAGACACCGATGTCAAACATTTCAGGCTTTGCTTCTACGAAACTGTATCGTTCCAGTGTAGGTTTTTGTTTGCGCTTTTTTCCAATAGGAGCAGTTCCTGGATGCCCTTTTGCAAATAGGACATCACAATGAAGTGCTTGAAGTGTTCCAATATGTCCTTTGTTCAATCCATGTTTTACCTTTTTTGCCCACGAACTGTGGACATTGCTAAACATCTGTGTCTTAATGTTGTTTTTCTTCACAGCATCAACAATATCCTGTGCTTGTTTAGCATTGAGTGCCATTGGTTTGTCAAGATATATGTGCTTTCCAGCTTCAGCACATTTCACCCCGACACGTCCACGTCTTTCCACTTCGGTACATAGACTTACTATATGAACATCATCACGTGCTAAAGCATTATCAAGGTTGGGTATATATGGCAGTTTTAATTCATCAGCGAGGGAACGACCTAATGCAATCCGTTCTTTAGGTGCATCCACTTCATCAGCAAAAGCAATGAGTTGGCAACGCGTATCATTTGCAAATAGATGAGCGTAGTTTTCTTGATGTGTGCGATGTCCACCGAGTAATAGGACTCCGTACTTTTTGTTCTTATTCATGCAGATCCTCTACTTTGATTGGTTGATTAGATGCAAGAGCGTTTGCGATTGTTTCGGATAATTCGTTTGACTTTCCGATTCCTGGAGGATTTCCACTTAGATTGTGTCTACCCATCGGTGTTTCATAATAGATTGTACCTCTATTGCCGATCAACATAATGTCAATTGCTGATTCAACATCTACGCGATTGACACACAAAACAGCCATTTGACCACCTGCAAATTGCACCATTACAGTTATCTGAACTTTATCACCATCACCTTGCGCATATATGCTTTCTGGTTTAGATGGCATCCATGAATTTGATAGTGAAAAAATTTCTGCTGCAGATTGAAGTAAGTCTGCTGTATCACTAGCGACATGCAGTACACATCTTAGAAATACAGGACTTCCAATCCGTTCTTTCTCAATCACAGTGTCAACTGCTATTTTCAATAATTCCATATAGAATCCTTGTTATTCAAACATAGAAAACATTTGACTGTTCTGAAACTTTGTGCTAAATTTATTCTAAACAGGACTTACGCAGTTTTCATGATCCTATCAAGAATTAAGACGAAAACGATGTAATTTTCAGCACTTTTTAGGGTTACGGCGCGCTTACAAAGCACGCCTACCGTTGGGGTGCGTAAGTCCTGCTAAATTCGTTTTGACTTTTTCTGCCCATTTACTATCAATCTATACATTTAATTCAACTAATGGAGGACAACTATGGCGTTAAAAACACTACAAGAACTTGTTGCTGAGGCGAAAGCGCATGTTGGTCAAATTTCACCGGACGAACTTACTGATGCTGGAGATACTGTTATCCTATTGGATGTACGTGACGAACCTGATTACGAAGAAGAACATCTCCCGAATGCGGTTTCACTCCCGCGCGGATATATTGAGCTTGATATTGATGAAGTTACGACAGATGAAAACACACAAATAGTTACGTATTGTGGTGGTGGCACACGAGCAACACTTTCTGCACACACACTAAAAAACATGGGTTTCAAGAATGTTTCAGTCTTAACTGGTGGATTCCGCGGTTGGAAAGCAGCGGGACTTCCAACTGAAGCAGAAGATAGTTAAGTCAATTGGCATATAAAATAGCATAGTTTGGAAAACATGTCAATTATTGAGTTTATTGTCATTCGGACAATTCATTTATTGTAAATAAATATTCCGAATGACGTTTCTAATACATCAAAGGAGGGTTGGATGTTACAAAAACTTCTCAACAGTTTCAGTTCGCGCTATTCGGTATGGTTATCTGTTCATTTGGGATTAATTCTATTACTTGTTTTTCTCATTGGATGTAGCGATCAGAAGGAAAAACTGAATGTGTTCACTTGGGCAGGTTATGTCAATGAGGAAATCCGTACTGGATTTGAGGAAGAATTTGGAGTGACTGTCATCGTCGATACTTATGGTACCAATGAAGATTTACTCACTAAGTTGTCCGCAGGTGCAACAGGTTATGACATTATTATGCCGTCAGACTATATGGTGACAAGGATGATTGATGAGAATCTATTAGCAGAACTGAACCATAACAATATACCCAATTTTCAAAACCTCAATCCAGTTTTCCTTGATAAGTATTTTGACCCAAAAAACAAATATTCTGTTCCATATACTTTTGGTACTGCTGGGATTGCTTATGACTCTACAGTAGTATCACCTGCCCCCGACAGTTGGTCGGTATTTTGGGATGAGCAGTATAAGAACAAATTTAGTTTGCTTGATGATCCACGGGAAACACCAGGCGTTGCCTTGAAACTTCTCGGTTATAGCATCAATACAACTGACTTGGAACAACTTGGACAAGCAAAAGAAAAACTCTTTGAACAGAAACCGCTTGTGAAACAGTATAAGAGTGAAGCGGAAGAACTATTAATTGCTGGAGATGTTGTCATGGCACACTGCTGGAGTGGAGATGCATTCCGTGCTGCAGATCAAAAACCGGAGATAAAATATGTCATTCCAAAAGAGGGTTCAAGCCAGTTTATAGACAACGTGTGTATACCAAAAGATGCACCGCATAAAGAATTGGCAGAAAAGTTTATTGATTACCTACTTCGTCCAGAGATTAATGCTAAAATTACGACCTTTACCAAATATGGAACTTGTGTTGAAGGTGCAAAAGAACATTTGCCAGAAGAATTGCAAAAGCACGAATATATTTACCCATCTGTAGAAGTAATAAAAACACTTGAGTGGATAAAAGATCCTGGTGAGTTTTTACAACAATATAATCGAGTCTGGGAAGAAGTAAAAGCAAGATAGTTTTCTAACAGGACTTACGCACCGAACGGTAGGCGGGGAATGCCTAAAGGCGAATGCGCGTATGGCATTCGCCATGATTCATACCGTTGATTTGGTGCTTTGTAAGCGCGCTGGAAACCTAAAAAATGCTGAAAATAACATCATTTTCGTCGTAATTCTTGACTAAAACATGAAAACTGCGTAAGTCCTGTCTAATAAAAGAGTTAAACTGATGAGACTTTGGATTACACTGAATATCAATTGCGTAACCCTTTTGAAGTAATTTTGCAAATTATTTCATGATTCTTTGCGTTTTATTTCTTTGAAGCTATTTTAGCTAGTGTTGAGTCAACATACTATTGTAGGTCGAGATTCGGAGATCGCTCCTACAGAAGTCTTGTGTATTGTGTGTATTGTAGGAGGGAACTCCGATTCCCGACTACTTTTTAGACCCATCAATAAACACTTGACTAAACACTAGATGCTTTGATAATCTACTGTATGACTTGAAAGATGAATTTCATGTGTATCTAATACTCGGTTTTATTACCAGGGGTGTGTATAGTTTTTGCACAAACATCCCACTCTCCATTGTAGGGCAGGTCTCTGTGCCCCGCCGCAACTGATTAAATGAGAGATTGCGGACACAGAGTCCTAATGAGTTTTGACGTTCAAGTTGTGTATTCGTAGGGGTGTGGTTTCCACACATGATCTACGCAAACTCAAAAACCAAACGGGTTGGGGAACCCAACCCCTACGAATTCAACTACCGATTTTGATTGTCAAACGTCATTAGGTGTCAATATAAAGAAATATTGTTAATATTAACCATATTCTTCAGTCCCGTAGGGACGATATGTTTATAGAAATACATATCCCACCGTCTCTTTAGTCCTGTAGGAACGATATGTTTATCCTTCTATGTCGTTCCTACGGAACTAAAGAGAGGGGATGTGATAACGTCTTTCTATAAACATTGCGTCCCTACGGGACTAAAGAGAACAAAAGTTTGTACCTCTGTGCAAAAACTTTACACACCCTATCACCAGTTATCAAATGACAAAAGGCAAATTAGAGGGTATAGTTCAATACCTTCGCCATTTTTGAGTGTTTCAGTTGAATGAGTATATAGTGTTGTTCTACCATTGCTTTGTGATATTGTTAGGATTACATAAATAAAAATTACTTCAGGTTTTCGTTGAAGTATTTTTAATTATCATAGTGTCTAATTTGACAATAGAAATGACTATATCAGCAATCTGACAGAATAATTTATATGCACAATCTGGAAGAATGTGCTACAACTACCCGCACAATCTGGAAGAATGTGCTACAACTACCCGCACAATCTGGAAGAATGTCTATTATTGGCGAAGGTATTGATAGTTAATACACATTAGAAATGGAAGAATTGGATTCAGACACAAGAAAATCAAACTACAGTAAAGTAAACAGGTAGCATCATGTATCAATTGGAATTGGAAAGTAACCTTTTTCATTGAGAAAAAATAGAAAATTCAATAAAATGATTATTAAACTACAAAATATATTGTAACCATAGTGATTCATTACTTATACCATTTTCATGTGATAATGTCTCATTATCAGCGGAAATCTGGTAGGAGCGATCTCACGGTCGCGACCGGGAGGTCGCTCCTACCGAAGAGAGTAACCCCCTGCCAGTAAACAGTAGAATTCCTTAATGAGACAAGATTTATTTGAATTGGTATTAGATAATGTTAAGATTTGTATGGAAAGAACAAGGATTATTCATGTATAAACTTCATAATTATATCACAAGTCTGATAGTTATAATCTGTATCATAACTATCCTATCAACCGCATCAGCCCAATATCTGCTTGTTCCAATGGATCAGAAACAGACGAACCATCTCAAGGCTTATGGACTAACATATTGGGCATTAGATGTGCCTCGCGAATACAAATGCTATTGGTGGTTGAACTACCGTGACGGTGCATTTGTCATTCCTGACGGGGAGAATGTCCGCCTACGCGCAGCACAGATGGGTGTCACCGTTGAACAGATGAGTGCTGCAGATTATCAAACTATCAAAGAGACTACCATAGAAACCGGTAATATGGATGAGATTTTGCTGGAGAAAGCACCAAAGATTGCTGTTTATGCCCCTCCAGAGGATACACAATATCGTGATCCTTGGGATGATGCTGTCAAAATCGCACTGGAATATGCCGAGATACCTTATGACCAAATATGGGACAAAGAGGTACAACGCGGTGCATTACACACAGACGGATATGACTGGCTGCATCTACACCATGAAGATTTCACGGGACAACATGGAAAATTCCATGGGAGTTATTCCCACCAAGTCTGGTATCAACAACGCATGGCACTCTTTGAAACCGCAGCAAAGGAAGCAGGATTCAAGACTGTGGCTCAACATAAAGGACAAACTGTACAGGATATTGCAGATTATGTTGCAAAAGGTGGGTTTATCTTTGCTATGTGTTCAGCACCCGAAACCTTGGATATATCCTTAGCAACAAAAGCCGGTAGAATTGATATAGTTGATCCTGTCTTGGATTCAACGCCACTTGATCCAAACTATCAAAAAAAGTTGGATTTTACGCGAACATTTGCATTTGAAAACTTTATACTATACCCAAACCCAAATCGGTATGAATTCTCTGACGTTGACAATCCGAAGCCAGATCTAAGTCCACAATCCGGTGTTGAGAATTTCAAACTTTTTGAGTTCTCTGCAAAACATGATCCAATTCCTACGATGTTGACACAAAACCATGTAACCGAAGTTCGCGGATTCCTTGGACAAACAACTTCCTTCAATACTGATAAAGTTCACAAATCCGTCACGATTTTAGGAAAAATTGAAGGTACAAACTATGTAAAATACATTCACGGTACATTAGGTAAGGGAACATTCACTTTCCTCGGTGGCCACGATCCAGAGGATTACAGACATCTCGTTGGGGAGGGTAAGATTCCAACGAACTTAGACCTACACAAACATTCACCCGGTTATCGGTTGATACTAAACAACATCTTATTCCCAGCAGCTCGCAAGAAACCGCAAAAAACATAAAAATTAACCTTAAACAACAAGAAGGGTTATTCAGTTTTCAATTTATTAAGTAAATTCTATCACAGTCATTAATCCTTGAGTTAGTTTTTTTGGGAGTTAATTACACACTTGCACAGGTAGGAGCGACCTCCTGGTCGCGACTGTTTTGATTCATGTCCTTTATACGGTCGTGACCAGGAGGTCGCTCCTACCAAAGAAAAGAATAGGATACTTACATGACAGCCAATATGGTAAATTGTAGAAATGTAAACTTATTTTCAAATTTTACCATAAATGCTATTCACTGATAAGCAAAAGCAAAAATGAAAGCAACACTTGCAACATGCAACCTAAATCAGTGGGCACTTGATTTTGACGGTAACTGTGATCGTATCATAGAATCTATAGAACTTGCAAAAGCAGCTGGTGCAAAGTATCGGCTTGGTCCAGAACTGGAAATAACCGGTTATTCCTGTGAAGACCACTTCCTTGAGGAAGATACATTACAACACAGTTGGGAATCACTTGCACGTATAATCAACGGTGGATATACGGATGGTATTTTATGCGACATCGGAATGCCAGTGATGCACAAGAGTGTCCGATACAACTGCCGAGTCTTTGTCTGTGATGGCAAAATCCTGCTCATACGTCCCAAAAAGATACTCGCTGCGGAAGGGAATTACCGAGAACCAAGATGGTTTGCAGCATGGCAGAAAGGATGGACGACAGAACCTTTCCAAGTACCACCTCAGATTTACGAAATTACAGCAAACAGAACAGTACCGATAGGGTGCGCGGTCATCGTGACACACGATACAATTATAGCATCCGAAACATGTGAGGAATTGTTTGCTCCACATTCACCACACATAGACCTTGCATATAACGGGGTTGAAATAATTGCAAATGGCTCGGGTTCACATCACGAACTCCGTAAACTTGATACGCGACTATCACTTATTTGTAACGCAACTGACAAATGTGGTGGTGTCTACCTATACGCAAATCAACAGGGATGTGATGGGGGAAGACTTTACTTTGACGGTTGTGCTTCCATTGCGCAAAACGGAGAAATACTGACACAAGGTTCACAGTTTTCTATCAATGATGTAGAAATCGTAACCGCAACAGTAGACCTTACAGATGTCCGTTCCTATCGCGGTTCAAGAATGAGCGGCGCTGTACAAGCAAGCCATGCGACTAATATACCACAAATCTACGTTGACTTTGATATCAGGGATTCCAAAGAACGTCCTGTCACTATACCAAAAGCACATCTCAACATTCACACACCAGAGGAAGAGATTGCACTCGGTCCTGCTTGTTGGTTATGGGATTACCTCAGACGATCAGAAGCAGCAGGTTATTTCGTTCCGCTATCGGGAGGTTCAGATAGTGGTGCTGTCGCAACTTTAGTTGGTTCAATGTGCCAACTCGTTGCTAAAGGTATCCTTGATGATGTGCCACATGTCATCAGAGATGCAGAAAAGTTGTTGGGTACTGAATATATCCGAAACATAAAAACGAATTTCAATGATCCATCATTAGCTGCACAGAACATCGCCAATCAACTGCTTTACACATGCTATATGGGAACTGCAAACAGTTCGCGGGAAACACGACAGCGCGCCAAAGAATTGGCAAGTGAAATTGGGTGTTACCACTTAAATATCAATATGGAATCACTCGTCATAGCATTGCAGAAACTCTTTACTAACATCACGGGTAAAACACCAAAGTTCAAAACTGAAGGTGGCAGCTCTATAGAAAATCAAGCACTTCAAAACATACAAGCGCGTCTGAGAATGGTTATCAGTTACCTATTCGCACAAACATTACCGTGGGTTCGTAAGAGACGAGGTACGCTGCTTGTACTAGGCACAGGAAACGTTGACGAAGCCCTGCGCGGTTACCTCACCAAATATGATTGCAGCAGTGCAGACATCAATCCTATTGGTAGCATCAGTAAAACGGATCTTCGCAGCTTTCTCAATTGGGCAAAAGAGCATCTTGGTTACCCAAGTCTTGGAAATATCTTAGATGCACCACCCACAGCAGAATTAGAACCTATCACTGAAACATACACGCAAACCGATGAAGATGACATGGGAATGACTTATGAAGAACTTAGCCAATTCGGGCAGTTGCGTAAAACACATCGATGTGGTCCTGTAAGTATGTTCAAGAAACTTGTGCAGGAGTGGGAACATATACCTCCAAGCGAAGTTGCTGATAAAGTCAAATGGTTTTTTCAACACTATGCAATCAATCGGCATAAAATGACAACATTAACGCCTTCATACCATGCTGAACCCTATTCACCAGACGACAACCGGTTTGACCTGCGCCAGTTCCTATATAATACGCGATGGACTTGGCAGTTTCGCAAAATTGACAGGTTGGTAGCGGAGATGAATAACGAGTGAATGTAATGCTTTTATCACTATTCAGTAAAAATTCATTGACACTTCTTTTCCTGACAGTCATCTTTCTACTTTCATTCATGTGTTCCGTTTATGCAGTTCCGAATGTTCAACTCAACTTTGACGGTTGGGTGATGGAAGCACTCACAAGACTTGAAAATGTTGGCGTAATAGACGGCTTTCATAGGAATTCATTACCACTATCACGTACCGATGTAGCAAGGATCGTCCAACGAACTGATGAGCGAATTAAAGCAGGTGATGTCGTTGTTTCACAGATAGACAGCCAACTCTTGAAGAAACTAAAACGCGAATTTCAGATTGAGATGCTCCAATTAAATGTTCAGATATCTAAACGGAAAACATACATTCGAATTCAACCTGAATTGCGTGGTGTGAATGAGGAAATTGCACCTGTACTTCAAAGTGGATTTCACTTTGCTCTCGGCAACAGAAGGAACAACTTGACGATATATTCCGAATTAGAATTATCTAACTATGAACAGGGAACTGATTTCGTTGAGAGTTACTTTCTGCCTGATTCGCCACCACTACTAAAATCTGCAGACCAACGTTTTGAAAGATTGCGGGGAGATTATATCGTAGACTTCAAGAGAAGTTATCTGCAATACCAATTGATGCCGTTCGGTGATGCAGAATTAGACATATTAGTGGGTAGAGATTTCGTCCATTGGGGAGCAAGTCCTAATAAATCTGTTGGAATTTCAGATAACTCACCATCCTTTGAACTTATACGTTTAGCAGGTACTTTTCCATGCAAAATTGGTACACTCAAATTTACTGCGTTCTCTACCCAACTCAATTCAACGTGGTTTGACGATGGTGAAACCCGTTATCTTGCAAAACGCTATCTCAGCGCACATCGGTTAGACTACCAATACAGCGATTGGCTTGAAATTGGTGTATCAGAATGGGTGCTTTACGGTGGAGATGTTCAATCTGTAGAATGGAACTATCTCAACCCTGTCATACCGTATTATGCCGTTCAATACAATGCTAACAGAGATGATAACCTAATGCTCGGATTTGACGCTGCAATACGACCCTTGGACGGTGTCCGACTCTATGCAGAATGGGTCGCAGATGATTTTCAATATAACCCAAATACCGATGACCCCAATGCAGTTACTTGGCTTACAGGTCTTGAATGGTATCCGATACTGACAAAACGACAACTTGGCATACATACGGAATATGTCCATGTCAATCGATGGGCATATACGCACCTTGATCCCGATAACCAATTCACACACTACGGAACGATGATTGGACATCCAATTAGCACGGATGCGGATTTATTTACTTTACGACTGTCTTATCAAGCTACGTCTTCAACACTGCTTGAAACACGTATAAGTCATCAACGTAATGGTGAAGCTGATATTACAGACCGCTTTTACGGTGAAGATTATGAGAACATTCCATTTCCTTCAGGAGTAGTCGAACGACTCACCGAATTTCGCATCGGATGTAAATACAGACCTATTATTGGAATAAACGGTTCAGTTAATTATGGTTGGCGACATATTCAAAACAGCGAACATAAACAGAATATTTCAAAACAGCAACACCGTATAGTTTTCCTGTTTGCTTATGCATGGGGTAATTCATAGTAGGTGACACTCATGTTGAAGATGACAAAACGCACTGTCGTGAAAATAATTATCTTCACGATATTCATAACTGGTTTCGTTGTTTTTATCCGTGACTGGACCGGGGTACGTCTTCTTATTGTCTCTCCAAAGATACTTAAATACCGTCCTATAATTCAAGAACATGCTGTGAAACATCAGTTAGATTGGCGGCTTGTTACCGCACTAATCGTTCAAGAATCCGGCTTTAATGAACATGCTGTGAGTTCCGCTGGCGCAAAAGGATTGATGCAACTGATGCCTGAAACGGCAAAAGAACTGGGTGTCACTGACCCCTTTGTGTCAACTGAAAGCATCGCAGGAGCAACCCGTTATCTTCGCAGTTTATACGATCTCTATACCCAGAGTTCGCATCCAGATCGTATTCGCATCGCTTTAGCCAGTTATAATGGTGGACGCGGGCATATCAAAGATGCACAACAGGTTGCCTTACGTAAAAACCTTGTTCCCCATAAATGGAAGAGTATCAAAACCAGTTTGGGTTTACTCACAGTAAATGATAAAAAAATGCATGCTGAAATATGGGAGTCAAGCACACCGCCACACGGCTACTTCAACGGATATCCTGAGACACGAAATTATGTTAAACGGGTGATGCAGTATTATGATAGGTTGTGCTTTTATTCTGATATTGTAAGGGGTGTGAAATCAATTTTGAGTTCATAAAACAATGGTTTGATAAATGAGAGGACAAGTTAACCTTTATTCTGTTTCTTCTAAGTCTTACTTTTCCAAAATTCCTAAGACAAACTTATGTGCCATTGACCAGGGATATTCAGTTTTCCTAATTTTTGGATTTTTCCAAAAAGAACCCCGCGGTAGGAGCGACCTCCCGGTCGCGATTTTCTCACAAAAATGTGAAAAATGGTTAAAACTGAATAACCCTCGCTATTGACTACTACACAGTTCATTTAAGGGGACAACACGATCAGTACCAGCAGGTAAATACGCCAAAATCATACCATCAACAGGCAGACTACGATCAGCAACAACTCCCGTACTTCGTTCTGCTGTCAACCCTTTGGAGAGAAGAAGATAAAAAGTATCTTTATACCAACCCGGTGTCGTGAAGAAATTACCTTGACCTTTTGAAATTACAATATCAGCTTCCAACAGAGCATTGAGGAATTCAGGTGTCGCATTATAGAGATTAGTACCAATCGTCTTCGCTCCTGACGACATGAGTGTGATTGCACCGTCCTGAATAGCACTTTGAATCTCCTCAAATTGCGGGTAATTTGTAATCTCATGTAATTCTGCTAACGTCACATCATTGCTTGCGTTGTCTACCTTTCCAACTATACATAGACGATGTCCACAACCAACGAGTTCCTGTATGAAAGCCATATCAAAGATTATTTCTCCATCGTTGTCCGCAAGCCACAAAATCTTTTGAGAGTGAGCATCTAATACTTTTTCCTGAAATTGATCATAACAATCAATAGCAAAGGGGGTTATTACCGCAGCGCGAAGTGCTTGAGAAAAATAGTCAGGATCAGCATTTATTTTTTGGACGACGCGCGCACTACTATAGTCAATCACGTTACCAGCAACAACAAGCTTTAACCTTGTTAACCAATCGTTATCCCAAAACTCTGGTATCAAATCAAGGGCTGTTTTCCGAGCTTTGAGTTTATCGTCATGATAGGGATTCAGGTTACCAGTATACAGATCCACCATCTCAAAGATCGTTCCCCATAGTTCCTCAGGGGTAAGTGACTCAATCAGATAATTACCATTTGAAAGCTGCATATCCAAGAGTGTATCTACCGCATTGCTCACAGTTTCCTGCACTTTGGAGTTGCGCGTTGCACGAGGAATCAACTCAGTTGCACTATGGGAACGAACATGCTTTCGAAGGTTCTCCCAATCCGGTAAATCCTTCTTTTCACCAAAAGTGAAAACACCCGGTCTATAATTCGCTGGTACAATTTGCTTGAAAAGGGAACTTGGAACTCCGATAGGAGATTCCGCAGGAGGTACACCTAACCTGTGATTCTTCAACCTTACACCAGATGGGATGACTGTTGCATGTGCTTGAATGTCTGTAAGGTTGACTTTACTTCCAACGGTAACACCATCAAAAATGCAGTTATTGATAGTACTTACAGTGGCAATACCACGAACAGGTTCTGAAATCACTGAGGGTAAGGTGTTCATCTCAAATGTCGTATCGGTAGCAGTGACATTCTGCAAACCAATGGAATCACCAACGTTTGTTGTACCCTTTAGTGTAACATTTTCCAATCTACAGTAATCACCGATGGCAACATCTTTCCCGATATGAATTCTACCGAGGAGATAACATGCAGTTCCAATTTCAACGACTTCGCTACCTAAAGTAATCTGAGCAGCAGGATCGACTCGTATGCCTTTTCCAGCAAGGAATTCGCGTGTCTTAGCAAACATCGCAGCTTCACCTGACAGCACATTTGACCAGCGATTTACGCCTGACAAGACTTCACCACGATAGATAAATGCATTCGTCTTTAGTCCATCTTCATAGCATAAGCGAATAAGATCGACGTGATGCAGTTCGTTCTTTCGGTTTGCATGCGGCTGCAAACGATGGATACGTTCCAGTAACGCACTCTTTCGTATGATTGTGATGCCAGTGTTGGTATATGCTTCGCTCCGTTCTAATCGCTGCCACATCTCTACTTTTTCTAACTCTGACATGTCATACCATTCTTTTGTACCAATGAACTTGTTGTCAGTATCAAAAAAGAGACCGCCTTTATCAATCACTGTGTCAGGTATTTTGCCACATAGTGTGACATCAGAATCGGTGAGGATATGAGATAACAGAGTTTGGACGAATATGGTCCGGTCTAAGAAAGGTTCGTCACCGAATGCCACGCCAACCCACTCTGCATCTGAGTCTTGTATCTCCGGTAGTGCTGCTTGCAACGCACCACCTGTGCCGTTCATCTCTTCTTGGATGCAGGGGACGGCATTTTCACCTAACATGCAATTACGTATATCACTTTCTGCTATCCTTGCTGCCATTTGTGGATTGATAACTATTATACGTGGACGATTTCCGGGCAAAAATCGACATGACTGCTGCAGCATGTTCTGCTCTCCAAACACAATATCTAATGTCTTACTCATCTGTCCTGTGGGATCAATTCGTGTTCCTTTCCCTGCTGCAAGCACAACCCATTGCGGTGAAAGGTAACTTTCAAGGACATCTACTGGAAGTGAGTTAAGGTGGGAGATTAAGTTGTCTTGGGTAACATCATCGGTATCAGTTACATCTTGAATTTTGCAACCGAGTATGTTTTCAATTAACTCTGTCTTATCTTCCGTTAATTGTGCTTTGGAGTTGAGCATATCATTACTCATTAAAATGCATTCTCCAGTTTTATAAGTAATAAGGCGTGCATCCAAGTAAATGGTCATAAGGACACACGCCTTGTTTCTTGTATATGACAATCCGACAGATTAGTCTTTAGTCTTGCTTGAGGTCTCCCCAAGTGGTTGCTAACTTTCCAGTTGGTTCAACGGGAAGGACACCAGATGCTAATTCATCAATTTCGTTTGCATCTATGACTCTATTGTAAAGACGAACTTCATCAACGAGTCCGGTCCATGATGTGCCATTGTTATCTTTAGCACCCCTACCGATCACGAATTTGGAAGCTTTAGAGATTTCACCTTGGGCAGCGGCAGAATTGAACACGGGTTCATCAAGTACACCGTCAATATAGAGTGAAAGGACTTCACCACTTTTCCATGTTAGAACGATATGTTGCCATTCTGTAGTCTGTGTGTTGTTTGCACTCTCATACCTTTGGTCACCACTTGTAGTTGAAATACCTGCTTTGATTAGGTTAGTACCACCACCTTTGAAATCCCAACTTGCGGAATCGTAGCGTAGCGTAAACACATCGTCTGCTCCCGCAGGATCTATACCATGAAAAATACCAAAGTCGTGCGGTGCAGTATCGGATTTTACCCAAACAGAGACGGAAAATTCCTCAAGTCCGTTGATATAGTCTGCACCATCTGCATCTTCTGCGGAACTTGCAGACCCATCAAGTCTCAAAGCACCACCAATTTTTCCTTCGTCAGTTGCCCAAGCGGCATTACCAGTCAGTTCTGCATCGTTTCCATTTTTGCTATCATCTGTTGCTGAGGTACCGGATGTTTCATCAAAGGGATAGTAAACGATTAAACCATCGTTAATACCTGCACTTGCAATTGCACTGAAATACACAGCGAATATGAGAGTAAATACTATAAGCAATAGTTTGTTACGCATTTTTTCCTCCAAAATAACTATGGTTAAATTTGAAAATAAGTTTACATTTCTACAATTTACCATATTGGTTGTCATATAAGTATTCTATTCTTTTCTTTGGTAGGAGCGACCTCCTGGTCGCGACCGTTTTGATACTTGGTCACCATACGGTCGCGACCAGGAGGTCGCTCCTACCTGTGAAAATGTGTAATTAATTCCATAATTTACCATAATCTAAAAACAAATTAATTAGTTTAATCTTGTTTTTTCATAGTAGACGCACTACGAAGTACGCCTACTGTGTTATAATCCATAAGTGGTTTTACCATAGATGTTTTAGGTTACCCCAAACAGTTACTAATTTGCCACGCGCTTCAACAGGGGTAACATTAATGCCTGATGCTAAGCTTGTAATTTCTGCTTCGTCTAGTACCCTATTGTAGAGATGGACTTCGTCAATCAGACCGTTCCATGAGGCGTTGGCATCTTTGCCACCTTTTCCGATCACGAATTTTGTGGCATCGGTGATTTCACCTTCCACGCCATCGTTATTATCGGTTGGCTCATCAAGTTCACCATTAATGAAGAGAGCGATTTGGTTGCCACTACTCCACGTTATAATAAGGTGTTGCCATTCTGTAGTTTGTACCCCGCTTGCACTTTCATACTGTTGTGGACCACCGGTTGTATTAATGCCTACTTTGATAACGTTTGTACCGCCTCCAGTAAAACCAGCGGAATCATAGCGTAGCGTAAATACAACATCTCCTCCATCAGGATCAATGCCGTGGAAAATGCCTCTATCGGAGTTATCCGCTGCGGATTTTACCCAGACTGAGACTGAAAAAGCAGTAAGTCCATTGATGTAGTTTGCCCCATTGCTATCTTCAGCGGAACTACCAGCGCTGCCATCAAGCTTCAAAGCACCACCAATTTTTCCACCGTTTGGTTCCCAACTAGCACTACCTGTAAGTGTTGCTTCGTTGCCATTTCCTAACACGTCAGAAGCAGTTGTTCCATCCGATTCATCAAATGACCAATAGACAAGTAAACCATCTTGTAAACTCGCTGCTGCAACATAACTGAAAAAAAGCATAACGAAAAGTATGAAGAGTGGAAGTATAAACCATTTTTGCATTTTATATTCTCCTTATTGCTCCAATGTACGGGAACTTTGATACATACACTGAATGAAATAATTATATCAACTTAAGATGCTGCCTAACCAACAATTTTGGTTAGGCTCCTAAAAATTCTATATCGAGGCATATTGAAAACTAAATTTCAATTAATTTTTCAACTGTAACGAGTTGTGCTAAATAACTGTATGTTAATCAATGTTTCACATAAACATGACGTTGGCAGGTGTACTTCATAGTTTGTAACGATCTTCAGTCCCGTAGGGACGATATGTTTATAGAAAAACGTCATAGTACATCCTCTTTAGTCCCGTAGGGACGATATGTGTGCATTATAAACCTAATATATGTAAAAACTTTGAAAACAATGAGCTAACTAGCACAAGTCGTAACTGTAATATATGTATTATATCATGTATTAACTTGTTCTGTCAAAATTGACTGAAATATAATCTAAGTTGAAATAAGTGGAGATGTTATCATTGATAATCCGAATACAATCTTGCACAAAACCTCTCTGGAAATTGTGCCTTTGTTGGTATCCTATATTTTGCATTTATAATCAGTGGCAGCGTATTTAGTCGCTATCGCCTAATTCTGTTTGGATATTTTGAAACTTTTCCAATGCAGTCTGTAAATTCTGTGTGATTTCTGCGGCTAATATATCAGGCGTTGGAAGGTTTGCTATATTCTCAAGTGAATCCTCTTTTAACCAGAAGATATCAAGGTTAGCGTGTTCGCGTTTTGTAAGTTCCTCGTAACTGAATGCTCGAAAACGTTCCGTTTCAACCCGTTTGTACCTGTTCTCTGGATTATAGACATTTACGAAATCCTGTATATCACTGTCGCGTAAAGGATTTGTTTTGAGTGTGAAACGTTTGTTTGTCCGTAGGTCATAGATCCAGAGTTTCTGTGTCCACGGTTCCTGATGTGCATGACGTTTGTCAAAAAAGAGGACGTTTGCTTTTACACCTTGCGCATAGAAGATACCAGTAGGCAATCGTAATAGTGTATGGACATCAAATTGTTTTAGTAATTGCCTGCGAATTGTTTCTCCTGCACCCCGTTCAAAGAGGACATTATCGGGGAGTACTACAGCAGCACGACCGTCTTCCTTTAAAATCGTTTTGATGTGCTGTAGGAAGTTAAACTGTTTATTTGAAGTTGTTGCCCAAAAATCGTCGCGTTCATAGGTATGTGATGCCTTGCTACGTTTTTCACCGTCGGTGGTGATTGTAACACTACTCTTGTTCCCAAATGGAGGATTAGTCAGCACCATATCGTAACGTTTACTTGGATCTTTGCCAAGACTATCGTTGGTTGTGATAGGACTCTCTGCACCATCAATTCCGTGTAGGTATAGATTCATCACACAGAGACGGACAACGTTATCAACGATGTCTGTTCCAGCAAAAGTCTGAAATCTGAGGAACTTCTTCTGTTCATGGGTTAATGTGGGGCGATATGTTTCTGAAATATACTCATAAGCAGCGAGAAAGAAACCACCTGTACCGCACGCTGGATCACAGATCGTTTTCATTGGTTTCGGTTGCATCACTGCTACGATTGCTTTGATAAGTGGACGAGGTGTGAAATACTGCCCTGCACCGCTTTTGGTATCTTCAGCGTTTTTCTGTAAAAGTCCCTCGTAAATTGTGCCTTTGACATCAGCTGCCATCCCGCTCCAGTTTTCTGCATCAATGAGCTTGATAAGCCGTTGAAGGTGAGCGGGAGTCTGTATGCGATTTTGTGATTTTCGGAAAATAACACCAAGCAACCCTTTCTCATTACTCAATTCGCGGAGAATTTTGACATATTGATTCTCTAACTCGGCACCGCTCTCTTTGAGTAGACTTTCCCAATCCAAACCAGCAGGTATTTTAGACGAACTGTTAGTAGGTAGTTTACGTTGTTCGTCAGCGAGTTTGAGAAAAAGCAGATACGTGAGTTGTTCTACGTAATCTCCGTAACTGACCCCGTCATCTCGGAGAACATTGCAGAAATTCCATAGTTTTTGAACAATTGTTGCTGATTCGTTTGGCATCTTTGTGATTACTCTCTTTCTGCTGTGAGTGTTTGGTGATAAAGTTTATCACTAATTCGCGTTCCATGGAAGCGAAGATCATCAAGTATTGGTTTGATTGCTGGAATGACACGCCGCGCTTTCGCGACACGTAGAACACCAACTGTTCCAATCACAGATAAGCCTTTTGCGATTGCTACTTGTCTTGCCACGCGGTCATCAATAATGACTCTTTCTGCGCCAATTTCTTGAGCAAGCACAATAGCACCGCACTCGCCTAAATCAATCAGTGTTCGGTTGTGAAGTATTAAGACTTGATCTTTATCTGTTACCGGTTGGCAGATGATCCAATCTGCCGATGCTACCTCCGCCGCACCGGGCTTTCCAACTCCATTAACAACGACTTCAGTATAAACTTCCTCTGGAATGTAGATTGAACGGTATACTTCCCGCAGTAGTTCTAACCGATTGATTTTGGAGAGTGCTATCAACGGTGTGCTATTCGTAACTACCTTCATGATTCAGATTCATCAAAATCTTTTAACGCGTTTTTAACTTCAGCGTCTAACGTTTCTTCCGTAAGACTGTCGTCAAAAGGGGAGATTCCGGCTTCATACATCAGCTCCGAGAGATCCCATCTTGAAATGTTTAGCAGCCCTGCCGCTCTACCAGCACTGATGTCACCTTGACGCAAAAGTTCAAGCACAAAAGCTTCTCGCGCCTTGCACTCAGCATCAATTTTGTGCTGCAGTAAGACCTCATCAAGCGGTAATGTAAATCGGACTTCAACTTCTGTTTTTGCCATGTGGGCACCTCAGTTGTTTCTAAATTTCTATAAGAAATCGTTTATCAAATGCTTTTTTCAGAATATCAAATGCTTTTTTCAGAAATTCGGATTTCGTCTAATTCGCGCTGTACCTGTTTCTGAAACAGCACTTTGTCTTCAGCTCCTCATGTGTCTTCCAATCTGCAATCACCTATTAAAATATGCATATCCTATATCTTGTCACGCTTTTCCATATTACATGGACGACACAGCAAAATCATATTATTCCATACAGTTAATCCACCTTGAGAGTAAGGTTTAATATGATCAGCCTCAAGCTGCTGAAAACCTGCTACTCCTGCGAAACCCTTATTGCAATTTGGGCATACATATCCGCCACGACTATCATTGAAGTTTCTGCGAAAATAGGATTCTTTCCAGATACTCGGAAAATACCGATTACGCGGATCCCTTGTAGGAAGATTAGATGGCTGTGAACTCAATATGGGTGTTTCTCCACAATACTTGACAAGAGAACTTTTGCTATATTACATTGAGCATTCTGTCCTCGTGTACCTTTCCATCTACCTCTCGCTTCTGGATATCCTTCTTTTTCACCAAGCCATTTAGCTCCTGCCCTACGTGGAGAGCGTATAAACTCACTTATCGCATCCCATGCATCATGACTCAACTTATTCACATCAAGATCCAATTCAACCGCAGCACCGATCAACAATGCTGTTTGCTTATATTTATCAACACTCGCCCCTGGCATGCCGCGTCCAAGTATTGCTTCTATCCAAATTGCAAAATTCTGAAAATCCTTTTCAAGACCATTTCCGTATGTTGGGAAAATTGGTTCTCAATTTTGTGTATCAGTAAATTGTAGTTGTGCACAAAATGTATCAAGTGCTTGTTCTGTTGACCCATTATAGGTCATCGTAAGATGCTTCATTGTGTCTTGATTTGATATGAGCGTGTCCAACCTTTCTCTATGCGAAAACACAAGGTACCATAAAAACATTGCTGATGGCGTTTGTCCTTTTGCTTGTGCTTTTCCATCCCACCACTCAGACCAATATTGACAGGCAACTGGGTACTGAGCCCAAGGATTTTCAACTCCCTTCTTTTGAGCAGCTGCTATCATTCGTTGCGAAGAAGATGTATTTGAATAGATGCCTGCAAGTCGGACAAAATAAACTGACTTAGACTCACTGTAATATGAAAGTCGTATATCTTGTGCTGTTAGAGGCGTGCCTCCTTCGTTGATACGCCGGAATATTTCAAGTTTTGTGCCAAGATCAAGACGGGGAGGTAGATAGATAATTGTGAGAGGATAGTCATTAAACACTCTTTTAAATTTTTCATCCAGGTCTGAATACTTTTTCCCACTATAGTGTACACTTTGAGGAGAAAGATAATTAATGTCATCAGCTGCTTCTAAACAAAACACGTTGCTCTCATACTTTCGAATCGTATTCAATCGCTGCTGACCATCAATGACTTCAATTGATCCGGTATCTTATCTTCTAAAAAAAAGAGTGCTGGTGTAGTCAAATTATTTAACAACGATTCAATAAAAAGAGATTCTTTGCGACGATCCCACTGCTCTGCATCTCGTTGATAGTCAGGGATAACAATCCTTTCATTTTTCAAACGACTAATGATTGTTTCCACGTTTTCACTTTGCGTGCGAGTCGGGTCGCTAACGATTGGTCCAATGTCTATGTTTTCTTTAGTCATATTTATATCCATCACAAATTCAATATACAAACAGTTGACTATATGTCACGATTGTTGTTACATCTCTCAACACTTCGTAGTTGAGGTTACTAATATAACGACTTGTGCCAGTTAACTAAATGTTTATACTAAATTCACATATATTGGGTATGGTATATAAACATTTCGTCCCTACGGGACTAAAGATCATCCAAAGCAAAAGAAGGACGGTTAAATCCTCTTGTCTATGTGAAGTAAATTTTAATAAATAGCAGGACTTACGCACACAACGGTAGGCGTGCTTTGTAAGCGCGCCGGAAACCCATAAAAACGCTGGTAAAGGCATCATTTTCGCCATAATTTATGATTAAATCAAGAAAACTGCGTAAGTCCTGAATAGTTATTTAGCACAAGTCGCTACTTTCAGGCAATTGGTAATTTTTTCTGTACACGAAACTTGTCTATGACTGGGTTTTTCCGAAGAAAAAATTACCAATTTTACCAATTAGTAACTTAACGTAAATTGAGCAATATCCTGATTTGTGCCAGTTAACTAAATTTTTATACTAAATTCACATATGTTGGGAATGATATATAAACATTTCGTCCCTACAGGACTGAAGATCGTTTCAACCTATGAGGGACACCTGCAAAACGTTATGCTTATGTGAAACAATGGTTTACATAAAGTCATATAGCACAACTCGTTATATAGGTAATAGTCAAAAAAATCAAAATCTATTTCCAAACAATATAAAATAATGAACCGAGTCAACTTTTCATCTGGCGGAACAGCCATGCCGAGTCCTTGTATAGAGGACATAAGGTATTTAACATTGGAAGGAAACGGAAAAGCTCAACTAAATCAGTTAATTTACAAGTGCCTTTATCTTTTTGTCCGTTTCCTAAAGATGTTCCATAAATAACTTTGTTGTCTCCATATACACTTATTGTACCGATTCCTTTAACGTGCTGTGATCGCCATTCAAGTCCAATTCCACCATCTGCTAACCAACCGAAATCTGGCATAGGTACATTGTTATAAAAAAGTTTCTCTAATAAGTATCATCATAAGCAGAATCTGGCACAGGATCAATTTCATTGTCCAAGGCATAAGCGTTCTCAGCTTCTTGTCGGATTTCGTCGAATTCGCGCTGCACCTGTTTGCAAAACAGCACTTTGTCTGTTGGCGGTAACGGGAGAGCATGTTCCTTTTGTCCGGTTTCCATATTATTGTACCTTTATGAATGTTAAGAAAAAGAGTTATTCTGTTGGTATTAGCACTAATTTACTGGCATGAGCAAGCTTAGTTGCGATGGATCTTCGCGCTTTTCTGTCTGTAGGACTTTTCTCTACCGGAAAAGGTGTTATGTTCGCGTGCCTTTGAGGCGGTTCATCTGGTACAACTTCAAGACTATTCTCATAAACAACGGCAGCGGAAAGATCAACTCTTGCCTTTATTGGTCTTTCTGCTGTTTGAACATATTCCCGTCCAATTTCCCATATCTCATTTTTTGAAAGTTCTTCACTGTCATTGAGTCCCGAAATGCGAAACACGGATATATCAATACGTAAGGACTTACGCAAAAACTGTAGGCGTGCTTTGTAAGCGCGCCGGAAACCCATAAAAACGCTGATAATTGCATCATTTTCATCATAATTCTTGATTAAATCAAGAAAACTGCGTAAGTCCTGTACGTTTTCTATGTGGAAGAAAAACGTCGGGCTTAACTCTATTAGTTACAACTGAAAAATGACTACTATAGCGAATAAAACGGGTGAGTGTCTCACCCGGTGAAACATTCATAACAACAATCCTTATTAGAGGATATTTGTTAATGTTGTGAGAAAACCTGACAACACTGGAGTATCTGATAGTTCACAGATGCCTTCCAATTGACGTTTTTCTTCAAAGTAGGCATTATAGATGACAAGATTGTCACCATATACCCCCATTGTTACCGTACCTTCATCTAGGTGCCATCCAATACTAAGACTACCATCTTCTGCCCAACTAATATCGGGCATGGGAATCTTGTAATTACAAAGGAACTCTATCAAAACAGACGCATCATTGTATGCTGAAGTCGGGATTAGGTCAATCTCGTTATCCAAGGCATAAGCGTTTTCAGTTTCTTGTCGAATTTCGTCTAATTCGCGCTGCACCTGTTTGCGAAACAGCACTTTGTCTGTTGGCGGTAACGGGAGAGCATGTTCCTTTTGTACAGTTTCCATAATATTTCACCTATCTAAAATGATTACATTATTTCAAGAGACGTACAAATCCTGCTTGTTCAAAGTGGTGATCTGTTGTCAAAGCTTCAGTTATGTCACGCTCTTCCATCGCACCAAAACTAACAGCGTCAACGAGACTCCACTGTTTATCTAATCGATTTGCAAGAAACTGCCATGCTTTCTCGTCCAATGATTCGTTTATGTGGACAATTTCAACCCAGTCAAAGGCATTCGCCCACCCGGATGTATCAACGAAAACCTCATTCATCCTCATCTCCCCATAATTCTGCTAATAACGCGTCACCAATATAGTCATCGTGACGTTCACCGATATCTGTGACATCACATTCCAACGTTCCCAGCAAGGCGATGAGCGGATCCGGGTGATCTTCGTAAGGTCCTTTAACCACGCGTGTCTTTGGACGAACTGGATTCTTGAGACGGTATTTTATTTCTGTGACATCTAAATCCAGCGTACCTGCTAATGCAAGAAGTGGATCAGTTTCTTGTGTTTCTTCAACTCTATCTACCACATCTTGTTTTTCGTCTTCAGATTCTCGTGTGTCTTCAAACTTACCATGCATTGATGACACTTGTTGCTGTAAATCGTCAATAACATCAAGCTTTTTATTTATATCCCGCATCCACTGTTCTGACTTAGTGATAAATGTTAAGATATGTTTTTGGAATTCCTGATCGTTCATCAGATTCTCTTTTAGATTTCGGGCAATGGATAACTTCCTTACGCGCAGATTGTAACTAAGCAATCTACTATTTTACATATCGAGATTTTAGCATAAATCCGCATTAAATACAACACGAATTCTCCGACCTTGATGAAAGATGCCCTTCAGTCAAGCAGAAGTGACAACTGCGTTGCCGAAGTAGGTATTTTCGCTTTTGTTGTCCTCTTTTTTCGTTTCGGTTGCTGCTCTTTTTTCTCTTTTCGGATTTTCTCTAATAGGACACTTGCTGTTTCATCGTTCGGGTCTTGCGGGACAAGTTTACCAGAAAACCCATGCTTGAGGATAGACTGTCGCAAACGTTCCGCGCGTTTCAGTTCTGCTCCGATAGTTGCTTCTGCCGCATCAGCGACTGAAAGGTGACGCTCAAGTTCAGAAACAATCTGTTCCTGTTCGGTAAGCGAAGGAATTGGAACATTACCTTTAGTGAAAAATTACGGGAAATCCCACCAACAGTAGCCCCTCGAAAGTCTGAGAGAATCTCTTTCTGTCCTTTGCTGCTAAAGAGATAAAAAAACACAAATTTTGGCATAGCTTCTTCTGGATCAACCCGAACAATAAAAAGGTGTTCATAAACTGTGGCATGTTCATGTGGAAAACTGTCATCAACAAAACTGGTTTTTCCGGTCGTCGCGCCATCTTTCACGACAATAATATCGTTTGGGTTAATCTGTCCTTTGTTTAGTGATTTAAAATACTTTTCAGGAACATATTTTATCTTTTTAAACGACTTGTGCCAGTTAACCCATTGTTTTCAAAGTTTTTACATATAGTAGGTTTATAATGCACACATATCGTCCCTACGGGACTAAAGAGGATGTACTATGACGTATTTCTATAAACATATCGTCCCTACGGGACTGAAGATCGTTTCAAACTATGAAGGACACCTGCAAAACGTCATGCTTATGTGAAACAAAGATTAACATATAGTTATTTAGCACAACTCGTTTTTTAAAGTTAAAACTACCTTCATCATTTAAATGTTCACCTCCGAGACTCGGTATACCTTCAGCAATACCACGTACCCCGCCGCGCGGACGCGAACCACTTTCAAGCGTGATGAATTCACTCAGTTTCCCACTTTTCCAATTATCAGAATCCCCTTCGCGCCATTCCTTTGTCAACTCCCCTTCAAAAGCATCTTTGAGAAGTGATTGACGGTACCGCTGCACTTGCACTTGTGCTTTTTTGAGGTTATCAACTGTTGCGTCTAATTGTATAAATAAAGACTCTAACTTGGCTACGATAAGGTGTTGTTCTGGTAATGGAGGTAATGGCATTTCCAAGTCAGTAAGTGCTTCTGTCCCCAATCTTAGTCTTCCTGTTCTGCCTTTCATTCTCGCGGTAAGCAAAGCACGGACATCAGAAGATAACAAATAATAGAAAAGATAAATTTTATCAGTAACACCTTCAATTTCACGAATTGGAATTACCTCAGTTGTTGCAATACCAAAGGGTGTTGACAAATCCTCAATGATACTTTGTTGCCATTTTCAAAAGATGGAGTAATTTTAGCGAGAAGGATATCTCCTGGTTCAAAATAAGTTCCACTACTAAGTTCATCGGTTGGTTTGAGTCTAAATTCTTTAGAATATAACGTGGCAATTGGAATCAAGCTCATCGGCACAAACGGGACTTCATTATATTCAGAATATCGTAAGTCTCTCGGTTTCTTTGTAAATTTCGCAATCTCATTAAATCTTACTATCTGCCAATGCTCAGGCAAATCCATCAGATTCATTTTGCTCATGTGTTCCTTTACAATATATTCGTGAGACGTTCTCCGATGGAACGCAGTACTTTTTTCATGTTGCGCGGTTCATTCAACGTGTCCGGCTTAGGTGTAGTGGTAGCGTATGAAGCGTGCGGCTCCAGTCTCTCCTCAAAACGGTTATAGAGTGTAACGGTGGTCCATTGAGCCGTTTCATAATTTGGTGCTGGTAGGCCGAGGTTTTCCATTTCTTGTCGCATTTTCCTTGTGCCTTCACTTAAAGCCCGGACCATAGGTTCACCGCGTTCATCTTTCATAATGCGCATCCAATCAACAATCTTCTGATTTCGCAGCACAGAACTAAGCACTGTATCTGCAAGGCTAAAGTGCCGTGGTACTTCCTGGGGGATGCCACCCGGATTTTCCACCACTAAACCATTCCGATATGCAATGCAATGAATCGGTGCGTTGACTCCATAATCTCTATGAATAACAGCGTTCACGACTGCTTCATCAACAGCAAAGAGTGGATATTCGGGATCTTCAATGAATCCACCGTTAGAACTCCGTCTTATCATTGTGCGGAAGAGGGCAGAATCTCTAAAAAAGGTTCGCAATTTACGAATAATGTTTGGAAGTGCGCCGTCGAAATCCTTATCAAAGGTTGTCGTGCCACGGTGCCCTGCCTCTTCAACGTCAACTTCAAAACGTAAAACTCTAACATGCGCTGTTGGAAACTTCTTACGAGGATTTGAAGCAAAAAAGAGGTAACCTGCATTAGTGAAAGCGCATTTTTCACCCTCTATTTGCATAATGGCATCTATGTTTAAGAGAAATGCCTCTGTACTATATTCATATTGGGCCCCTCTTGTTTCAAGAAACGCATTTTTGAATTCCTCAACTACTCCGTTATCAAGTTCATCGGGGTTGTAGGGACAGCAGTAGGACGTTTCAAAATCAACTACCTTTTTTTCACGTTTAAGTTGTTCACGATCTTGTTCAGTTAATGCAAGGTTTTGTGCGCCAACCCTTTTCCATGCTTTTGGAAAATCTGCGAATGTTTCACAAATAGCATACGGTGTCCACGGGGTATAAAGTAGATGCAATCGTTTTCCATCCGAATTAGGTAATTCCACGTCTTGCACCTGTGTTGCGTGGTTACGTAAATCCAATGTGCCTTGTAGGATGCTATTCATCGTTTGTTCATTAACATGCTGTGTGCCTTTGATGGTGCCATCGTCATCGATACCAAGAACCAAGAGTCCGCCTTCTCTGTTGCGGTTCGCAAAGGCAGAGATGCACTGCTTAATCTTGTCTCTCAGTGTGCTGATTTGATTGTTGGTATCTATCCGAATCTCTTTTCGTTCGAAATACTGCCCCTCAAAATCAGCAGATTGTAGAAAATCAAGATACTCTAAAGGATTATCAAAAACATCTTTTGGGTTTGGCATTATGACACCTCTTTGGCGTGTTTTCAAAATTGCGGTAAATTAGTTTATCGTATGCCCACAATTTTAGCACAAACTGTATGCGAATTCAAGCGTTTTAGACAGGCAATAGCGACCTGAGGCGCTTATATAAAGCGAAATTAAGAAACTAATTTCTCTGTGAGATCCGTTAGCATATCGTCTAAATCATCTCCGAAGAGTTGCATGGCTCTTGCTACACCGCCGCGCTGCGCGAAAGGTGTGAACTCAAAATCATTTATTTGAAAACCGAGTGATGTGGCAATGCATTCCTGAATCAATTGAAGCCAGTTTACTTGTTCTGGTGTGAAGTATTTACCCTCTAACCATTCTTCAAAATGTCGGTTGACGATTAAACTAAAAGGTTCTAAAATACTTGTATATTCCATAGCAAAACGGACTAATGATATGAAGTCTGTTAGCAGTATTGTAGATCCATGAACTCTTTCTGGTGACCTTCTTTGATAAGCCATCCATAATGACTCACGACTGAGACTGCTGGAATGCTGTTGCAATGCTTGTTTAAGTTCTTTTAAGTTGTCTTCACTCAGTGTACCTTGTAATACTGGAAGTTCACACAATATTTGTAATGCTGTCAAGTCATCTACATTTTCATGTATAAACCTTTTAAAGTCGTTGATAACATTAGCAGCCTGTGTGAAACTTTCAGGATCAAATCCTGTTTCAATAACTCTGTCTCTGCTTACATCATCCATGAGTTGGTTAGGGTCTCTTGGAGGAGGTCCGATTGGTTCATTATTTGAAGGTTCACCTTGTCGCGCTTGTGAATCAGTTTTAACGGATTCATAGACACCGATAGCATCAACGATAATGAAATGGGTTTTTGCAGTCGCATCACTCGTCACAGAACGTAGATCGTCGTTATTGATCGTCCGTACCCCTCTCCCGATCATCTGCTCAAAATATCCACTTGATCGGACAGACCGCATAAAGACTAAACACTCAAGCGGTTTAATATCGGTGCCGGTAGAAATCATGTCTACACTTACAGCAATACGTGGATTGAATTGTGTGCGAAATTGCCTGATCAGATCCTCAGGTTTATCGCTTGTGTAGGTGATCTTTTGGCAAAAATCATCGCCTCTTGCAAAAACTTCACGGACAATCCTGACAATATCTTCTGCATGGAAATCGTGTTTTGCAAAAATAAGTGTTTTCGGCACTTTCACCCTACTTTGAAAGAGTTCTGTGAAGAGTACGTCCTTGAAAGTCCGAATAACTGTACGAATCTGGTCTTCTGCTACTACCTCCCGATCTAATTGATTTCCTGTATACGTTTCATCTTCAACTAACTGCTCCCATGTAAGTCTGCGCGTCTCTCGATCCCGTCTTGCGACATAACTTCCCTCCGCAACTGTGCTACCGCTTTCCGTGATTTCGGTTTTAATCCGATAAACGTAATAACCGACATTTACTTTGTCTTCAATAGCCTGTTCGTGTCGGTATTCATAAACAAGATTCTGATTGAAAAAGTTGAGCGTTTGTGAGTATGGTGTTGCTGTGAGACCGAGAATGAAAGCGTCAAAATATTCTAATACATGCCGCCATTTACCGTAAATAGAACGGTGGCATTCATCAACGATGATAAGATCAAATGTATCAATAGGAATGTTCGGATTATAGATAACTTCTTGGGATGGTGATTCTTCTGTTTCCTGTTCAAAAGTGGAACTTTCCTCATCATCCGACTCGTATTCAGTGTCATCTGTCAGCATTGAGTAGAGACGTTGGATAGTGGTAATACAGACAGCACTTGCTTCGTCAATTACGTTGCTGGAAAGGTGTTGAACGATATATAAATCAGTAAATTTCCTGACATCATCGGGGGTTGTGTAATTTTGAAACTCACGTAGTGCTTGTCTACCAAGATTGTTGCGGTCTACTAAAAAAAGAACGCGTTTGACATTAGCAAATTTGATAAGTCGGTATACACTGCTAACTGCGACATAGGTTTTTCCGCTGCCTGTTGCCATTTGGATTAAGGTGCGTGGGTGAGATTCTAAAAAGGATTTTTCAAGTACAGTAATTGCGTTAAACTGGCAATCCCAGAGATTACCTTGTACTAATTCATGTTCAAGGAGATTCTCTTTAAGTCTCTGCCGAAGGGTTTTGGGTTGAAGTGCGTCTCGGAGTGCCTGTGGAGTATGGAATGTAAATACTGGTCGGGAACTGGAGTCTGGGTCACGTTTATCCTGAAAATAGGTCTCCACGCCAGTAGATGCGTATAGAAAAGGGCATCCCTGTAACGTTGGCAAAGTATCGGGTAGACTGGCGTGATACCGTTCTGCTTGTTGGAGTGCACCCCCAAGCGTCTTGCCTTCTTTTTTTGCTTCTATGATGCCAACTGCAACCTCATTGATAAAAAGAAGATAATCTGCACTCTGATCGTCTTGCAACGGATATTCGCGGACAACAACACTAAGAGGAGCATCTGTTGCACGTTCAGCATAATTCTGGATCTGCCATCCTGACGCTTCCAGCATGCTATCAATGTTTTGGCGTGCGTCACGTTCATTTTTCATCTATGGTATGGTTTTGGACGGGTACAAAGACCCGTCCCTAAGGTTATTATATAGGACTTACGCAGTTTTCTTGATTTAATCAAGAATTATGATGAAAATGATGTAATTATCAGCATTTTTATAGGGTTACAGCGCGCTTACAAAGCACCAAATCAACGGTATGAATGCCATTTAGGCATTCACCGCCTACCGTTTTTGCGTAAGTCCTGTTATAGGTAGAACCTATACATTACAGACATCATAAGCATGTTGCATTGCGTCAAACGCATCACCTTTGGGACTAAACTCGTGTCCGACATAAAGGTCGTAGTCTGTCTTTGCGATAGCACGCATCACGGCAGGATAATAGATTTCCTGTTCATCATCAAGATCGCGACGTCCTGGGTTTCCTGCAGTATGGAAATGTCCGATATATTTAATGTAGTCCGTGATATTACGGATGAGGTCACCTTCCATAATCTGCATGTGGTAGATGTCGTGAAGTAGAAGTGCACGCGGTGAATCGATCCCTTTACAGACTTCAACACCCCACACTGTTTTGTCACACTGATAATCGGGATGGTTGACTTTGCTATTGAGTAGTTCAATGCACAAGTTGACACCCTTTTCCTCAGCAGCTTTGGTAACACGCGACATTCCAGCAATCGTATTGTCACGACCTTCTTCATCGGATCTTCCTTCTCTATTACCTGAAAAACAGATGAGACCGGGGATGTCGTTTTCCGCTGCGATGTCAATGTTTTTAAGCAGTTCATCTTCAATCCTGTCGTGGTTATCCGGATTGTTCAATCCTGATGGAAGCGATGAATGTCCAACGATGATCGCAACCCGCATTCCATTGTCTTTCACAACGGACCAGAGATCTGCAGGTAGCATCTCAACAGATTTATAGCCGATTTCTGCAGCTTTTTTTATCACATCTACGGGGTCTCTGTCTCGACGGAAACCACCAAAACAGATGGATTGATTAATAGGCATAATAGTATCTCTCTTTGCTAAGAGGCAGCAATTCACTGCCCCAATATCTTGTTAATTGATTTTGTGTGAATTTACACACTAAGCTTGAATTATGATTGTTTAAAGGTCAATAGCTTTACCGGTTCTGAATGATGTACTTGCAGCCAGCATGATGCGAAGCGTTTGTAATGCATCGCTATATGGTGATAAGATTTCTGAATCATCCCCGCTCTTGACAGCATCAATGAAGACACGGTCGCGGTCTTTTCCACCACCACCTTGTAGTGGTTCTGTTTCTCCTGAACGGTTCACGTTGTTGGGTCCACCGACGGTAACAACCAATCCTCGTGTGAATACCTCAAGATGTACCCGTCCGAAGCCTTGCATTGCACATGCTGAAACGATATTAGCGACAGCACCATTCTCAAACTCGATGTTCACCATACTGATGTCGTCAACGTCGTAGTTTTCCACGTGGGTCATACTACCGCTGTTAGCAACACCGTGTACGGTTTTACCATCACTGTCAACGAGAAAACGGCATAGGTCAAAGATATGGGTTGTTTGCTCAACGTGCTGTCCACCAGATTGCGCACGAACACGCCACCATGGCGTTCCTGGCATACCACCTATCCAATAGCCGAGTGCACCAAGTATCTGGGGTTGTTCACCCAGCATTTTCTTGGCGTTTTGTGCATTACCGCCATACCGCCAATGATAACCTACACTTGTGATAACACCAGTTTCTTTGATGTAGTCATTGATGATAATTGCAGGTTCAAGTTCACTATGTATCGGTTTTTCAATGAACATTGCGATGCCTTTTTCACAAGCGATTCGTTCCTGTTCACCGTGTGCAAACGGAGGCGTGCAAATATAAACTGCATCCAGTTCCTCTTTATCGTACATCACACGGAAATCGGAGTAAGCGTTACCGCCGTACTCTTCGGCGCGTCCTTTAGCACGGTCTTCAGAAATGTCGCACATCGCGCAAAATTCAACATCTTCAAAGTTATCTTTCAGGTTACGCATGTGCGCTCCTGCCATGCCACCTGTTCCAATAAAACCGAGTTTAACTTTATCCATACTTTCTCCTTAAAGATTAGGTCGTAACGAAAAATCCATAAAATTTTTAATAGTTTATCAAATATGAACATTTATTGCAAGCAATATGAATATCTGATATAATAATTTAGGTGAATTATCAGACAAAAAATAGACCCCAACAGGAGATAATATATGGGTTTTAAATTTGGATATAGCACGTTACGTTGGCAACAACCAGATTTTGAGCAGTTATTAACACAGCTAAAGGATGCTGGTTGGGATGGTTGGGAGATGCGACAATCCTTAGAGTGGGCAGGAACACCGAGACGTATACGCCGGATGTGTGAGAATGTTGATATGCCGGTCGCAGCTGTTACAGCACGAGGGTTACCGATTGACAAAAACTATGAGCAGATGGAAATCAATAAGCGAAGAATTGATTTTGCAGCAGAGGTAGGAGCAGATTGTTTCATGTTTATGGGGGCAGGAAAACCGAAAGACCGACCTATTGACAACGCCGAGCTTGCGAAACTCGCTGATGTTTCCGAAGAATGGGCAGAATATGCATCACGATACGGATTAGAAGTCTGTTATCATATCCATACCAACACCACAGTGGATTCAATAGAAGATTGGGCAAAATATATGAGCCTACTTCGTAAATGCAAACTGTGCATAGACGTGTCACATTCAGCACTATGGGGATTTGATCCGATTGAATCAATTCAGCGATATAAAGATGTACTTGTGTATGTTCATCTACAAGATTATTCAGGTTACACAGGTGGGAATGGAAGTACCTACAATGTGGATTGGGTTGATGTGGGTGGAGGAGATGTGATGGATTTTCCCGGTATTATGTCAACATTGGAAGAGCTAAACTTTGACCGATGGATTACTGCATGTCCGGGCACAGTGGAAGACCGCACAGATGAAGAACGTATGACAGTTAATCGTGAATATTTGCAGCAATTGGGATATTAAAAGGAATAGGAGACAAAATACATGAATGAATCGGGTGGTGAAATCCGCTCTATCCTTGCCACAGATTGTGGCAGCACAACGACAAAAGCAATTCTCATTGAAAAGCGCGGTGATGAGTATCAACTTATTGTGCGCGGTGAAGCTCCAACCACTGTTGAAGCACCTGTTGAAGATGTAACTGCAGGTGTCATCAATGCTATCACAGAAGTTGAAGAACTTGCTGGACGCAAGTTGCTTGATAATGGTGTGATCATCAAACCACAAAACGGAGATACAGGCGTTGATATTTATATATCCACCAGTAGTGCGGGGGGTGGGTTGCAAATGATGGTTGCAGGTGTTGTACGTAATATGACTGGGGAGAGTGCTGAACGGGCAGCACTTGGCGCAGGGGCAATAGTAATGGATGTAATTGCCTCAAATGATAAACGTTTACCACATGAAAAAATAGAGCGGATACGACAGTTACGTCCTGATATGTTTCTACTTTCAGGAGGTATTGATGGAGGTACTACCTCACATGTAGTAGAATTGGCAGAGATCATTGCAGCGGCGCGCCCACAACCACGACTCGGGATTGCGTATGAACTGCCACTGATCTATGCGGGGAATAAAGACGCTCGTGAATTGATTACTGAGCGTTTAGACGATGTGATGGCATTGCAAATAGTGGACAATCTCCGACCAGTTTTGGAACGTGAAGACCTAATGCCAACGCGTCACAAGATTCAGCAGCAGTTCCTTGAACACGTGATGGCACAAGCACCGGGTTATAAAAAACTTATTGATTGGACAGATGCCCCGATCATGCCAACCCCTGGGGCAGTCGGTGAAATCATTCAGACCGTTTCATCACAACAGGATATTCAAGTCGTTGGTGTTGACATCGGTGGTGCTACAACCGATGTGTTTTCGGTATTCAAAAACCGTGATGCTGAAGCGATTTTCAACCGTACCGTGAGTGCTAACCTCGGCATGAGTTATAGTGTCTCCAATGTGCTTGCTGAAGCAGGGATTAACAATGTCATGCGATGGGTGCCTTTTGATATTGAAGTGGGTGACCTACGAAATCGTGTCAAAAACAAAATGATCCGTCCGACTACGATACCACAAACCTTACAGGAATTGGTTTTAGAACAGGCAATTGCAAGAGAAGCACTCAGGTTGGCTTTTGAACAGCATAAACAGTTGGCTGTGGAATTGCGTGGTGTGCAACAGCAACGTACAATCTCTGAAGCATTTGAACAAGCAGGGAGTGGACAGACACTCGTGAATATGCTAACCTTAGATATGCTTGTTGGTAGTGGAGGCGTTTTATCACATGCACCACGACGTCAGCAGTCAATGTTAATGATGATTGATGCATTTCAACCTGAAGGTGTAACACATCTTGCAGTAGATAGCATTTTTATGATGCCTCAACTTGGTGTGTTAGCACAAGTCAATGTTGAAGCGGCGACACATGTTTTTGAACGTGATTGTCTGATTCATCTTGGAACTTGTATTGCACCCATTGGTACTGGTAAAGATGGAGAAACATGCTTGTCCTTAGAACTTAACATTCCCGATAAATCCACTGTGAGTGAAGAAATTCCGTTTGGAGAACTTCGTTTATATCCTCTCAATATCGGTGAACAAGCCTCTGTGAAACTCCAACCTTCACGTAAGTATGATATGGGGGCTGGACGGGGAACCCTTGTAGAAACAACTGCAATGGGTGGCGTGGTTGGACTGGTTATTGATACCCGCGGAAGACCCCTTGAAATACCAACGGATTCTACAAGACGCGTGGAACAGTTGACAGAATGGCAGGAAGCATTGGACACATATCCAACATAATAAGAAACCTTTGATTGACACCTATTGAACGGTACAATAGATTGCTAAGGTTTGTGAATCGGTGAACACATCTAAGAATTATAATTTATTACTTTACAAAATATCAGATAAATGGTATTATACTGTTGTATTCAACAAATCATAATATATACCTACATATTATGGTAGTCACCCCAAAACAAGAATACAATATTGGGACGATTTTCCCATCTACAGAAGTGAAAATTATCATTTACGACAGATATTGTTTTCACTTCATACTCTTTATTCATAGGGGATAATTTTATATTCAATTATTTTGATTGTAGTTCTAACATATTATTAAGGAGAAAAAATATGAAACTTAAACACTTTTTTTTCATAACAATTGTGTTTTGTATTGGTTTGGGATTAAGTGTCACGGACTTTGTATACGCTGTAGGTGAAGCGAATGTTAAAGGTGGACCTTTGGA
The DNA here is from genome assembly GCA_963663765.2 of Candidatus Poribacteria bacterium. Lineage (GTDB taxonomy): Bacteria > Poribacteria > WGA-4E > WGA-4E > WGA-3G > MSPOR6. The sequence goes on from CAXXUA010000015.1 coordinate 265,154, forward strand.
AGAAGCTGAATTTTTCCAAAATCCACCAGGTATAATCGACGAAGACCATTCAGGTTTTAACACATGGATCAGCAAATGGTACGGCCCTAGTGGTAACTACACAGAGAGTGGTGGTCCGGGGTCAGTCATAAAGCGGGATCTTATTGATGAGGGAACTAACGGAGAACTGACGCAGGAAGAACTCTCCACACTTGCCGGTTTGCAGAAGACACAAAACAAAGTTACAGATATTAATTGGGATAATCACGGAGGTACCCGTGAATGGACTGTCTTTGAACTGGATCCAAACAGTGATAACAACATGAATAGAGGTGGTCCTGCTGATAACATAGACATCTATGGGATCATAGTGATTGACTCACCCAAGACTATGACATCTGTGATGTCCCCCGCACACGATAATAACGCCCAGATATGGATCAATGGGGAAAAATGGTACTACCATTCTGAATGGACTGGTGCTGCAAAAAAGGTTGACTATAACGTTGAAATTGAGTTACAAAAAGGAGCTAATGTACTTCTATATCGCGTGAGTGAAGGTGGTGGCGGTGCATACATGAATTTGCATTTTGACGATGCAACACATGATGCAGTTGATATCTATCCGGACAAAGCTACAGATAAAGCAAGTTTTTTCACTGAAATCGCTGGTGTGCTTCCAGTAGAACCCAGAGGAAAACTTACTTCAATTTGGGCAGATATTAAGAGAAAATAGTTTACATTCAATTACTTTACTGTAATTGGACAATCACAAGTTAATTCTGTGTGTCCATTTCTACAGTAACGTATGAACTAAACAAAATTGGGCAACATACGACACACTTATGTTGCCCAATTCTATGTTGAATAAAAGAAAATTTTGGAAAAGTTTTGTGTGCATTACCTTACCCATCCTAAAATCCTTGGTTTTGCAGTGTTTTTAGCACGATATTGTCATAATCACCAAATCAAGGGAATGAAAGCCTTTTGGTATACCTACCCTTGAATTGACATAATCAGTGCCTTCAAAGCATTCAGTGTTCTTGACAATACAGTATTCAGCCGTAAGAAATCAAATAATTGATAGCAGATAGCCGATAACCGATCTCACAAACCCATTGTAAACCTATTGAAAATCCTGGTTCAGATAAAGAATGAGTTAATTCCCAAAAAATAAGAAAACTCAATGAATAACGAATGTGATAGAATTTATTCAATAAATTGAAGACTGAATAACCCTGCCCAATAATTTAGATTAATTGACTTCAAGCTATAGACCATGTATAATAAACAATAATAAACACAAACTTAAATGAGGCGGACGTATGTCAGGTTAGAATACCTATCTATCGGATTGAGTTCTGCATGTGTCCCAACTCATAAAACCAGCAAGTAATTACAATAGATTTATTACATCCATCATAAAACCTATAGGACTTACGCAATTTTCATGATTTGATGAAGAATTATGACGAAAATGTTGTAATTTTCAGCATTTTTTCGGTTTCCAGCGCGCTTACAAAGCACGCCTACCGTTGGGGAGCGTAAGTACTGACTTAAAAAATGAGAAAAATATGCAACAACAGAAACCTCAAGATCAGACTTTCACTAACACTATTGGCATGCAATTCGTTAGAATTGAACCAGGAACCTTTATGATGGGGTCTGCAGATGCAAATCTCTCAGATGAACTAATAGAAGGCAGGACGCATTTGAGAGATGGAGATTGGGACGAACAGCCAATTCATCAAGTCACCCTTACTACACCATTATATCTGGGTATGTTTCAGGTGACGAATGCACAATACGAGGAATTGATACCAAATCATAGGAAACTACGCGGCAAATTAGGCTTCTCAAGGAACGATGATGAAGCTGTTGTTTTCGTAGATTGGCACGAAGCAACACATTTTTGTGAATTGCTATCTGAAAATGAGGGTATTCACTATAGGCTACCCACTGAAGCAGAATGGGAGTATGTATGTAGAGCAGGAACGACTTCGCATTTTCATACAGGTGATACTTTACCGGATGTATTTCGCAAGAACATCTGTGAAAGTTGGTATCCTGATGAAGGTCGCAGTCGAGGAGAAGATGAAATAGTACCTTTACACGTCGGTAAAACACATCCGAATGCATGGGGTATATACGACATGCATGGAAACGTTGAGGAGTGGTGTCAAGATTGGTATGGGGCTTATGAACAACAATCGCAGATTGATCCTGTAGGTCGCGAAAGTGGTTTGTATCGTGTGACCCGAGGTGGTAGCCATTCAACTTTACTATGTTATCTACGTTCGGCAAATCGCATGGGAGCATTACCTGAAGATAAACACTGGTACATTGGATTTCGAGTCGTATGTGGGGAACTACCAAAAACATCTTCACTACATCCTACACCAAAAGTAGCGTTATGGGGTCGTAATGTTAAACAGGATTCAGCAAGTGCGTCAACACCTGAAACCCCTTACTTTGCAGAACCCATACCTTTTGTCCGAATTCCAGAAGGATCAAATGGTCCACTGTTTTCAAATCACAATCACGTACCTGGTATTGTGGAATGTCCAAACGGTGATATGTTTGCAGCGTGGTATTCTTGTGTAACCGAACGGGGACGCGAGTTGACAGTCGCTGCAAGTCGGTTACGTTATGGTGAAACGGAATGGGATCCTGCTGAACCTTTTTGGGGTGCTCCAGATAGAAACAATCACGCAACATGTTTGTGGTGCAATGAGAATGGTAGGATATATCATTTTAACGGCATTTCTGCTGCAGCGACATGGGGTCCTTTAGCGTTAGTGATGCGTTATTCTGATGACAATGGAGCAACATGGTCTGAACCACGCTTTATTTCACCTGAACATCGTTTGCGGCACATGCCGATTGCCTCTGTGTTCCGAAGACAAGACGGCTCAATACTTCTGGCATGCGATGCAGTCAGTGGAGGTAACGGAGGGACAGCAATTTGGATTAGCGAGGATGATGGTGAAACCTGGTTTGATCCAGGTGAAGGACAACCAATGCCTGAATTTGCTTCGGGCAAAACAGGGGGATGGATTGCGGGGATTCACGCTGCTGTAGTGGAATTATCGGATGGTAGGTTAATGGCGTATGGACGAGGAGATACAATTGAAGGTCGTATGCCAAAAAGTCTATCTGCAGATGGTGGCAAAACTTGGCATTACAGTCCAAGTCCATTTCCACCTATTTCTGGGGGGCAGCGCTGTGTGTTCTTACGTCTAAAAGAAGGACCTATTTTCCTTGCATCTTTTACAGGTAGCCGAAAGACACCTGAAACGATGTCTATTGTTGATGAAACTGGTAATGAACGTCCTGTTACAGGACTATTCAGTGCGCTCTCTTATGATGATGGCGAAACTTGGACACATATCCGCATGATATCCGATGATGGACCTGACCGAGAAGTTGAGACGATGGATGGACGTCCATTCATAATGGGTCTGAATAGTGCTGAACCCGGAGGTTATCTCGCTGTCTGTCAAGGAAGAAATGGGATTATACATCTCATAAGTAGTAAACAGCATTACAGATTTAACTATAAATGGTTACAAGAAGTTCCGCCAGCAGGTGTCAGGAAATAAGATGATACTACCGTTTCAAAATCAGAATGTTGAGGTCAAAACAGAACTTAGGGAAAGTAATGATATAATAGAATATCCAGGAAAGCTGCACGAAAGGATAGAAGAAGATGGATATTTGTTAATTCGTGGATTACATGACAAGGATACTGTCCTTGCGGCGCGGCGACAAATTCTGGAAAAGCTGAACCAAAAAGGAATGATTGCACCTGATAAACCCTTAATGGATGGCGTTTTCAATACGGATTATCCTGAACCCACATCAACAGGTTCCATGTTAAATAAAGACATGACTCAGATATCTTCTTTTAAAGCAGTGGTTGAAGGTTCACCTATTTTGAACTTTTTTAAGTTTTTTCTTGGTGGTGAAGTGAGGACGTTTGATTTCAAATGGTTGCGCACTGCCGGTCCCGGCTCCAGCTCTCCAATCCATTACGATATAGTTTTTATGAGTAGAGGCACGCAAAACCTATATTCCTGTTGGACTCCTTTTGGTGATGTCGCGTTGGAAATGGGACCAATAGTCTTTTGTCTGGGATCACACAGATTTGAAAAGGTTCGACAAACCTATGGACAATCTGATGTTGACCGAGACTTGATTGAGGGGCATTTCAGTGACAATCCGCTTGATATTGTTGATACCTTTGGAGGAGAATGGGCAACGACTACATTTTCTGTTGGTGATGTTGTCATATTTAGTATGTATTTAATGCATGCTTCTCTCGTTAATACATCTGACAAAATCCGAATAACTGCGGATACACGTTATCAACTTGCATCCGAACCTATTGATGAACGTTGGATTGGTGAAAAACCGAAAGGCCATTACGCTTGGAAGCAACCAGATGCAAAGATTGAGTCGTTGGATGAATCACGTCGTCGGTGGGGTATTTAATACCAATTCAAATAAATCTTGTCTCATTAAGGAATTCTAATGTTTACTGGCAGGGGGTTACTCTCTTCGGTAGGAGCGACCTCCCGGTCGCGACCGTGAGGTCGCTCCTACCAGATTTCCGCTGCTAATGAGACATTATCACATGAAAATGGTATAAGTTTTATTTCTACCATTTCTCATAAATAAACATGGGTTTGAGTTTATGAATAGCGATTCATTAGAACAAACAAAAAGCAGAAATGCAAAATTTGTTCCATTTTTTCTCATTTTAATAGCAGCGCTCGCGATTGGTCTTGTGATAAGGCATTTCACGAGCAATCCTCAAGAAACCATTGGTGGATCTTGGGAAGTATACTTTAGTGATGTATATGCAGGTGAACTTGCACCTGATACGCCGAATACACTGGACAAGCGATTGATTGAAAAGCTTGCTTCAGCACAAACGCAAATTGATGGTGCTCTATACGATCTGGATTCAACGCCAATTGCAACTGCTTTGATCAATGCACATCACCGTGGTGTTAAAGTTAGAATTTTTACAGAGAATGACAATGCGGATGAAGATGAAATTAAGCGATTGTATTCTGCGGGGATTCCCGTTCGTGACGATGCTGATAATGACGGGTATATGCATCATAAGTTCTTTGTAATTGACGAAAGGTATGTTTGGACCGGTTCTTACAACACAACCTATAATGGTGCATATAAAAACAATAATAACGTTCTGTGGTTTGACTCAATTCCTTTAGCAATCAACTTCTCAAAAGAATTTCATAATATCTACTTTTCTGAAGAAAACGGTAATATCACTGATGCGAATGTTCCACATCCGCATGTGACTCTGAGCGATGGGACACAGATTTTTACATATTTTTCTCCTGAAAGTGATACAGTTACACCGATATTGCAGGAGATAAATTCTGCGATCAAGTCAATTCATTTCATGGCTTTCTCTTTTACACAAGATAGCATTGGACAAGCGATGTGTGACCTTTTTCAAAATGGAATTCTGGTGGAAGGTATTTTTGATGAAAGTGGAATAAACAAATATTCAGAAAACGAGAAAATGAAAAACGCAAACATGTCAGTAGTTATTGATACTGGAGCAGGTGTAATGCATCACAAGGTAATTATTATTGATGCAGACAGAGTTATAACTGGTTCGTATAATTTCTCAAAAAATGCAGCGACTCGTAATAGCGAAAACCTTCTGATTATCAAGGGAAATAACAAAATTCCTGAAATGTTTCTTGAGGAGTTTCATAGAATAAGAGGGAGTATATCACAATAGTTAGAAATAAAATCATCGTAAAGTCGACTCATTACCGTTCTCCCAATTTTATAGAATAAGACTTCACATGATTGTTTCTTTGAATCTTTAACTTTATTCTTGTGTTAGGTGATTCGCTCCCAACACACCTTAGCAGGTCTGGAAATTTCTGCACAGGAGTGTTATTAAATTGAAGTATTACATCTTTTGGTAATATTCCACTTTTGTGTGCTGGACCGTTTGTTACAACACTCGTAACAAAAACACCGAATTCATTTGTATCAGTTTCAACCCCCAACCAACCCCGTGGCACTTTACCATGCTTTATTATTTCAGATGAAACGAATTTTACTGTCTCTATAGGCACAGCAAAAGTAATTTCAGGACGATTTAATAAATCAATAGGAAGTTGGAAAGGAATAGTGAATTCACCCTTGGTTTCAGCAGTAATTTTCGGATGATTCAATATTTGCATGGGTAACTGTAGGGGAAACGAGGGTTGATTATGGGGTTCGGAGAGAACTGCAAGTATCATTCCTACGACCTCACCTGAGGTATTTACAACAGCACCACCACTGTTTCCTGGAGAAATTGGAGCATTGATTTTAATCAATTCATTACAAGGGTGTGCTGGTAAGGTTTCCTTACCACTAACAATGCCGAATGAAATGATTGGATTTACCCCATGCGATCTACCTATCGTAACGACCCATGAACCTGTATCAATTCGTTTTGAATTACCAGACTTTATCTGCATCGGCAATTTCTTCTCTGTCTTAAGCACAACAAGATCCGTCAATTCATCCATACCTACAATTTTGGCTGGAATACTCACGTTATTGTTTAAAGTAACTACAATCTTATTGGGTTTCAAATTAAACGTTGTCGTTGCAATGTGTCCCTCTTTATCAAGAACAAGTCCTGAACTAATGTTTTGAGAGATGGTTTTCATCTTGTTGTTTTTGCCTGGAAGTTGTGTAGTTTTTGTTTGTGTTGCAATGACCTTGACTACGTTGGGGCGCGATGTAGTGACAACTTTCTTGAATTCATTTTCAAGCTGCTGCAATACAGTTTCAATTGCGTAAATTGTTGAAGCACTACTCAAGAGAACAATTAGGATACATGCACAAAAAATGCTGATTGTATTAAAAATGTTTTTCTTTAAATATCGTTTTGCTTTCATTGACCTATAATCCTCCAGCTAAAGATGGGGTGGTGTAACTTACTCGTTTTAGGATATATTGCTGTTGCATGGGTTGATTTGAATTTGTTCCAATCAAATCAGATCCTTCCATACCCCTTGGAAAAAATTGGTCAGTTATAACATTTTGTAGTTCTTTTGCACTAATGTTATCAGGATAAACTATAGTATCATTAGACTGTGTTTCAGCATTAAAAATGGCATCATAATAATAGAAGGTACCTGCACCTGCTAAAACCAAAATTAGCACACTACCAATTGCCCATTTTGGTATTTTAAACAGATCATATACTCGCTGCCAAAATGGTATGTTTTTTATTGTTTCCTCTGAGATTCGTTGCAATAATAACGGTACGAAATTGGGTGCGGGATCAATCTCTGGTAGTTGTTGGGTTGCTTTCACAGATGCTTGAAATAGATTATATTCTTTCTGACATGAGGCGCATTCTGCCATGTGAGACTTAAGTTGGTGTAAAATCTGTTTGTCAAGGGTGTCCTCAAAATGTGCAGAGAAGTATTCCTTAGCCTGTAAGCAGTTCATAATAACTCCATAAATGATTTTAGTTTATCTTTCAACATCAATCGTGCTCTGTTGATACGTGATTTTGTTGTTCCGTTAGGCAGTTCAAGTATTTTGCTGATTTCATGGTAACTTAGTCCTTGTATATCTCGTAGAATCAGCGGAAAACGATATTTTTCTGGTAATTCCGCTATAGCTTCTTGCGTAGCTTTTAGGAGTTCCTTCCGTTCAATAGCAACTTCTGGTTGGAAGGCAGCGTTTGCTGGTGCGGTTGCGATAAGGTCAATTTGATCTTCATTACCACCAGATATTTGTTCGCTTGTAATGACATTATCAATACGGTACCTGTCTCGTCTTCCTCTGTTACGAATTTCATTCTTGCATAGGTTTTTCGCGATGAAGTACATCCATGTTTTAAACTGTGCGCGACCCGGTTTGTATCTATTTGCAGCCTTGAACATACGTATAAACGTATCCTGTGCTAAGTCTTCAGCATTATCCCTATCCCCGATAAACCTTGCTATGAAATTAACAAGTGGTTTATGATGCCGTCGTACTATGCTGTTAAACGCGTCCTCATCACCTTTTTGAAAGCGTTGCATTAGTTCATCATCTGATTCTGCCATTCGGCACCTCCGGCGATGCTTTCATAAATATACACACCAAACAGTATATTTAGTTGCAAGTTATTTCAACTATATTGTTTGGAACGTAAATTAATGGCAGACGCTTACAACTTGACATCAGGTTGTTTTTTGTTTATGATTATCACATTAATATCGTTATTCTTGGTTAAAATGATAACAGCATTTACAAAATAATATATTATTGTCAAATTCAATCTGACAATAATATATTACCATAAAAGGTTTAAGAGTGTCAAATTCATGTAGATAGTATCAGTTTGAAAGGGAGGTCTTAATGTTCGATCAGGTATTACAAGAGGTAGAATCACAGTGTAGAGAACAGCGGATTCCTATGTTGGGTCCGGAAAAAGCGAAATTTCTCGCTGAGAGTGTCAGGAAGGCAAAACCGTCTCTGATTGTTGAATGTGGAACAGCAATCGGTTATTCTGGAATGTGGATGTTACGGGAGTTAAAAGCTGCTGGTTCTGGACGTGTAATTACAATTGAAATAAACGTTGACCGTGCAGAACAAGCACGCGGGAATTTTGAACGAGCAGGGGTTGCTGAACTCATAGATTCTCGTATCGGTGATGCACAAGAAATACTAAAAACTATCAACGATCCAGTGGATTTCCTATTTCTTGACAACAACTTTGATAACTATTATCCATGTTTTCAGGTCATAGAACAACAACTGACGAATCCTGCTACAGTATTGGCAGATAACGTTGGAATCGGTGCAGATGCCATGGCGGATTATCTTGAACATGTCCGCAAAAACTATGTTTCGGAAACACATTGGTTTGATATTGATCTACCTTGGGTTAAAAAGGATGCAATTGAGGTAAGTATATACCGTCGTTAGGTTTTTTGTAAGGAGGACCTATGACATACATTTTAAATAATGTCGCGAGATTAACTTCACCAGATGATAATGTTGCTATTGCAACGCAAAAATTAGATGCAGGTTTAGATATACATCATAACAGCAAGAGTTTCAGTTTGTCCCATACAATTTTGGAGGGACATCGTTTTGCAATTCAACACATAGCAGAAGGAACTCCATTGCTTTCTTGGGGGTTACCATTTGGTTACGCTTCCTGTTCAATTGTTCCCGGTAATTATGTTTGCAATCAGAAGATGCTTGATTCGTTGTCAATAAGAAATTTGGATTTTGCATTGCCATCCACCCCAAACTTTACTGATTCTATGCAACCCTATCGTATTGATGAAACTAAGTTTCGTGCGGGTAGACAGGTAGAACGTTATGCTGTTCAACGAAATTATATGGGGTTTCGACGGGAAGGTAATCGTGGTGTAGGAACACGGAACTACATTGTAGTAATGGGAACAACTGCACGAACCTCCAGTTTCGCTAGAAAACTTGCGGATAAATGTTCAGGTGATACCCAAAACTTATCCAATATAGATGGTATTGTTCCTGTTACGCATACTGAAGGTGGAGAGGGTATTACACCGAATAACATTGAGATGCTACTTCGGACGCTTGCTGGATTTACTGTACATCCAAATATCGGTGCTATTCTCTTAGTAGACTACGGAACAGAAGCAGTCAATAACGACATCCTAAAGGAATATATGCTGCGGCAGGGATACGATCTTAACAATGTTATACATAATTTCTTTAGAATTGAAGGTAGTTATGACGACAACTTAGCGATTGGAACACAGATTATTTCTGGTTGGTTGGATCCTGTAAATAGCTTTACCCGTACTGAAGAGTCATTAGAAAACATCAAGATTGCTTTGCAATGTGGTGGTTCAGATGCTTTTTCAGGTGTATCTGGTAATCCACTGGCAGCTTATGTCGCGAAGGAGGTAATCCGTTACGGTGGATGTGCGAATCTTGCTGAGACAGATGAACTCATTGGTGCGGAAGCATATCTGCTTCAGAACGTTCGTGACTTACATACAGCGAAGAAGTTTCTTGATACCGTTGAGCAGTTTAAGGAACGTGTGGAGTGGCATGGACATTCAGCAGAAGGGAATCCATCTGGCGGAAACAATTTCAGAGGATTATATAACATTGCAATTAAGTCTATAGGTGCTGCAATGAAACGTCATCCTGATGTCTGTCTTGATTATGTCATAAATTACAGTGAGTTGATGGACAAACAGGGTTATTATTTTATGGATAGTCCTGGCAACGATTTAGAAAGTATAGCAGGGCAAGTTGCATCTGGTTCAAATATGATTTACTTTGTCACTGGCAATGGTTCCATCACAAATTTCCCTTTTGTACCTACAATTAAAATCGTTACGACGACTGGACGGTATAAGATGCTTGAAAAAGATATGGATGTAAACGCTGGTGCGTATCTTGATGGAACACCCATGGAACAACTCGGTGAAGAGATGCTTGATCTCACCGTGAATGTTTCCTCAGGGGAACGTTCAGTTGGAGAAAAAGCTGGACATTCTCAAGTTTCGTTGTGGCGTGATTGGAAACAGACAGCTATTATTGATCTATTACCAGTACTTGAAGAAACTAAGCTGATGTCGGGTGAACCAGTGCATATAGAACCTATAGATAACGAAGAGATTTCTACAAAAGATTATACTTTTCGTGCATTTCAAACACCAGATGGGTTTCGCAGTAATCAACTGGGTTTAATCTTACCAACAAGTCTCTGTTCAGGTCAAATTGCACAGATGATTGCAAATAGATGCAACAATCAACTCATTACTACATCGCAAGAAACTAGTGCATCAAGCATACAGAAACAGCATCAGATCACACGTTTTGTGGCGCTTGCACATACAGAAGGTTGCGGCGTTTCAAGTGGACGCACGGAAGAGATTTACAACCGTACAATGATCGGACACTTGACACATCCAACAGTTGCACTCGGTCTGCTTCTTGAACACGGTTGCGAAAAAACACACAACGATCATGTTCTATATGAAATACAGAAATTGGGTATCTCACCAGAAAAGTTTGGATGGGCAAGTGTGCAAATGGATGGCGGTATTGATGCTGTTATAGAGAAGGTGCAAAGCTGGTTTGTGAATAAACTTGTAGAAAAACCTGCAATTCCCGTTGTTGATGCTGGAATGGAACATCTACGTATTGCTTTAACTTCAACCGGGGAGGTAACAGAACAGATTTCACAAGCTCTGATGCAAGTTCTAAATGTTATCGTCAATGCGGGAGGTACTGTCGTTGTCCCCGCAAATGCCACATTTCTTACAGATAATTTTGCATCTTTCCCAACCTTAGCTTATGGACAACGTGTTGAGAAAAAAGGTTTTCATATCATGGAAACACCTTCCAATCAACCGACAGAAACCTTGACTGGGTTAGGTGCGACTGGAGTTGAATTGGCATTAGCACACATTGTCGATGCACCGTTGCAGTCACATGTGATGGTGCCACTTCTTCAGATTACAACTGATTTGCCAACACAAACACGGTTTGAAGCAGATATGGACTTAACATCGGTTGATACTGAACAAGTGTTGAATTTAATTATGTCAACTGCATCACGACAGTATACCCCAAAGTTACACGGAAAAGGTAATACTGATTTTCAATTGACACGTGGTCTGTTAGGTGTTTCAATGTAATCCAACATCACAGAAATTTACAATTCCTTTATATGACCTAGTATTTTATTTACAGGACTTACGCAAAAACGGTAGGCGGTGAATGCCTAAATGGCATTCATACCGTTGATTTGGTGCTTTGTAAGCGCGCTGGAAACCTATAAAAATGCTGATAATTATATCATTTTCATCATTATTCTAGATTTAATTAAAAAATAATGTGTAACTCCTGATTTAATCAATGTATATTAATGTATATTATAGGGAGAATGACAAATGAGCTACAAAGCAATAGAATCAAAGTTTATCGCAACACCAGAAAAGGGTGAGGTTTCTTCACTGTTGATCAGACCTGAAAATGCAAAATGGATTTTAGTATTGGGACATGGATCAGGTACGAACATGCGCAGTTCAACGCTCCAAACTATTGCCGAAAGATTAGCAGATATAGATTTTGCCACGTTCCGCTATCAGTTTCCATACATGGAACGTGGCGGAGGCGGGAGAGAATCAGAGGCGGTTGCGTTGCAAACTGTCCGTTCTGCTGTAGCTGCTGCACATGAGGTTGCAAGCGACCTACCCATCTTTGTCGGTGGACATTCCTATAGTGGACGCATGTCCTCAATGTCCGCTGCGAAGGAACCTATTGAGCATGTCAAAGGTCTTGTGTTTTTTGCATTCCCGTTACATCCTTCAGGTAGAGAAGGAATAGAACGTGCTGAGCATCTTAGTGATGTCACTATCCCAATGTTGTTTTTATCTGGAACTCGCGACAAGTTGGCAAAGCTTGAATTGTTAGAACCTGTATGCGAGAAACTTGGTGACATAGCAACGTTACATCTATTGGATACCGCTGATCACGGATTTAAAACGCTCAAACGTCGTAATACGGAGGAAGACGTTTTTGTTGAAATGGCACGGGTCTTGAGTGAATGGGTGGAGAATCCGTATTAGTCACAGATGTCTCTTGCGAATTTAGAGTGCTAATTTCTTTGTCAGTGTGTCCATCTCGGATACTAATTGTTCCATTTTTGTCACCTACAGCAAAGGCAAAGATTACGTCAATACCGTTTTCTAAACTGACATGAGCATCAGTTTCAAGATTCCACTTATCTGGAGTTGGAAGCTTCTCCATTTGTAGCCAAATCTTATATTTTTCAAGTTTAGGGATTGGCAGCTTTGGACTGTATGTAGCAATTTGTTTGTTAGTAGTAATATCCCAAAGCCAAATGGTACCCCTCAAATTCTGAATCATCAACGTTTTGCTGTCGTTTAAGAATTTTAAAAACTTAAGTGATCCGCCTGGGATAATGTGTATTGATCCAGTTTCACCTTCGCTAAAAAAATCACCAATTCTCACATCTTGGTTAGCAGGAACAATGTGAGTAGACCAAGTGCCATCAGAAAGAAATTTATATAACCTTGCAGGACTGATAGGCATTTTAATTGTCAGCAATTGTTCTCCTGTCTTTCCGTTCCAAATTCGGATTTTGGTATCATAACCGCTGCTTGCAATATAATTGCTGTCAGGCGAAAACTTAACGTTTGGAATAGCGTATTCGGTTTTATCTTCAAATCCTGTTAGCAGTGCGATTTCGGACTCTGTTTCAACATCAATAAGCCATACCCCTAAAGGTCCCGCAATTGCCAAACGAGTACTGTTGGGTGACAGCACCATATCAGTTACTGCACCTTTCCCAAGTCTACGTTTTGCACCTTTCGGTAAATTCCACCGAGTATAATCTGCTTGATCATCTATGACTTGATTGGATTCTTGTACATTTTTTTCACCTGTTTCAGACTGTGCTTCTAATCTGTTTTGACTGCTAATTCCAAACATTAGCACAATCAAAACTAAACAAAATGTACCTATAATCAACGGGTTCAAGGTAATTATATTTCTTACTTGTATCATTGACTCATCCTAATCTTGATTAGACTTTTCCAATAAAGTACTTTACAATATACTCAGACATACGACGTTAATTCCTGTGCATTATTTTATTGTAAAGCATCACTTAAGTCAATTAGAGTTTTATGTAGGAAATGGGGTGTGTAAAGTTATGGTTACGGGACGTAGGGGCGGGAGTCTCCCCGCCCGAACAGAAGTTTTACGCGGGCGAGGAAACCTCGCCCCATAGGCGTCAATTTAAGAAAAAAGTGTTGGTGTTTCTCTTGTGTTAGGGGTTTTCAACCCCGATTTGAGAGGAAAAGCGCGTAAAATCGGGGTTGAAAACCCCTAACACAAGAGGTCAAAATCCTTAAATTGACGCTTATGGGGTGCGCTTACAAAGCACTCCTACCAGCGGGGGCGCGGCTTACAAAGCATGCCTGCAGGTGGGGGTGAGGATGGCGCGCTTACAAAGCACGCCTGCAGGTGGGGGTGAGGATGGCGCGCTTACAAGCACGCCTGCAGGTGGGGGGTGCGCTTACAAAGCACGCCTGCAAGAGGGATAAGAGGGGTGCGCTTACAAAGCACGCCTGCAGGTGGGGGGCGAGGATGGCGCGCTTACAAAGCACGCCTGCAAGGGAGTGCAGTTGAGGGGTGCGCTTACAAAGCACGCCTGCAGGTGGAGGGTGGGGATGGCGCGCTTACAAAGCACGCCTGCAGGTGGGGGGTGCGCTTACAAAGCACGCCTGCAAGAGGGATAAGAGGGGGGCGCTTACAAAGCATGCCTGCAGGTGGGGGGTGAGGATGGTGCGCTTACAAAGCACGCCTGCAGGTGGGGGTGAGGATGGCGCGCTTACAAGCACGCCTGCAGGTGGGGGGTGCGCTTACAAAGCACGCCTGCAAGGGAGTGTAGTTGAAGGGTGCGCTTACAAAGCACGCCTGCAGGTGGGGGGCGAGGATGGCGCGCTTACAAAGCACGCCTACCAGCAGGGGCGCGCTTACATAGCACGCCTATCTCTTGTGTGAGGGGTTTTCAACCCCGATTTGAGAGGAAAAGCGCATAAAATCGGGGTTGAAAACCCCTCACACAAGAGGTGAAAATCCTTAAATTGACGCATATGGGGCGAGGAAACCTCGCCCCTACGATGTCCACAGTTCCGTAACGTCAAGTAAGCTTTAATAGAAACTGGACGGACTTCTTTTAAAATCTGGGTTTCTACAAAAACTTTACACACCCTAGGAAATGAAGCATTCTTGACAAAAAAGAAAAACATGTATAGAATCTCCATGAAAGAACTGGGATAGAGATTGAATTCAAATCAATAAGCTTTTATCTCCATGAGTCACACTGACTACATTAGAAAGGAACAGATTATGATTCAAACAGCATATAGAGAAAAGTATCGTCCGCAATATCACTTCACACCGAAGACAAATTGGACCAACGATCCGAACGGTTTGATTTTCTACAAAGGTGAATATCATCTCTTTTTTCAGCACAATCCATTCGGTATCAATTGGGGTAACATGACGTGGGGTCATGCCGTGAGTCCCGATCTTGTTCATTGGAAACAACTGCCCCACGCTATCCATCCTGATGAACTTGGTACGATATTCTCAGGTTCTGGTGTTGTGGACTGGAACAATACTGGTGGTTTCCAGACTGGTGACGAGTCAGTGCTGGTTGTCTTCTATACGTCAGCAGGAAGTCATGCACCAGAGAAGGTGCCGTTTACACAGAGCATTGCATATAGCAACGACCGTGGACGCAGTTGGACGAAATATGAAGGTAATCCTGTGATTGAGCATATTGTTGCAAGCAACCGCGACCCGAAGGTAATCTGGCACGAACCTACACAAAAATGGGTGATGACACTTTTTCTTGATGGAAATGACTTTGCCTTTTTTGGTTCTACAAACCTAAAGGAATGGGAACGACTCTCAGACATTAAGATTCCAGATGGTGAATGTCCAGATATATTTGAACTTGCTGTTGATGATGACCCTAATAATACCAAATGGGTATTCTGGGGTGCAGGTGGCAAGTATTATATCGGTGAATTTGATGAAACGACGTTCACACCAGATGGCGAAGCACTACGAGCAGATTATGGCAGAAACTTTTATGCTGCACAGACTTGGAGTGACATTCCAGAATCTGATGGTCGTCGCATCCAAATTGCTTGGATGAACGGTAGCAATCCACCTGACATGCCTTTTAATCAGCAGATGAGTTTCCCGTGTGTTTTAACGCTTTGCACTACTTCAGATGGTATACGACTGTTTCGTGAACCTGTCGTAGAAATTGAGAACATCCATAACTATACACATGCATGGAGCAATGTTACCCTTAATCCTGATGAGAATCTTCTTGCTGGATTGACAGGTGAGTTGTTTGATATTCGTGCTGAGATAGAACTCAATGATGCCACTGCTGTAGGGTTTAATATACGCGGTCAAGATGTCAGGTACGATGTTGCAGAAAAGCAGTTGACATTCCTTGAAAGGAGTGGCCCTCTCTCACCGCAAGATGGCAAAATCCAGTTGCAGATTTTGGTTGATCGTATTTCCATAGAAGCTTTTGGCAATGCTGGTGCACTTTCTATGACATCATATTTTTTGCCAGATTTAGAGAACGCTGATATCAAGATTTATTCGGAGGGTGGTCCAGTGACTTTGACTTCGTTGAAGGTTCATGAACTTAATTCATCGTGGGTGTAATTAGTCATCAGTTTTGACAAATAGCCTATGAAAAAACCGTCGCTGTTAGGTTGCGTTTTCCACCATGATTACGGAATTCACACAGATAGATTCCCTGCCAAACACCTATATTTAGACTATGGTTAGTAATAGGGATGGAAACATCAAAGCCTACAAGCGACGCTTTGATATGTGCAGGCATGTCGTCATCACCTTCTATTGTGTGTTTATAGTATGCTTCACGTTCCTTGATGAGACGATCGAAACTATTTGCGAAATCCTCACGTACTGTGGGATCAGCATTTTCGTTGATTGTAAGTCCAGCTGATGTGTGCTTTAAAAAGAGATGGAGAATTCCTGTTTCTGGTAGATTCTCAAGCGATTTCACAATTTCGTCAGTGATTAGATAAAAACCACGTGGGTATTCAGGTAGGGTTATCTCAATTTGTTGGATCATTTGTGTGACTCCGAGACGGTAAAACCAATATTGATTTATGATTTGGATCGTTACTAAATTCATGCAATCATAACACATTTCAGTGTAATTTCAAGGAAAATTGGTGATTGAACTGTTTGACAATTAAATTGTTGTAGGATATAATAGTGTATCACTATAAGTTCTAATTATAGAGGTAATATTATGGATAAACAGATTACTTATTGGTCAAAAAAACAAGGAATTGGAGAATCTTATACCTTCCAAATTCAAGAGAACGGTCAAGGATGGGTAGGATGGATACAAGAATATCCAGAAGTAAATGCAATGAAAAGAACGAGAGAAGAATTGTTAAGTACATTGGCAATTCAGTTTGGAAAAGTTTTAAAAGTATACGAGAAGCAAGAAAAATGTGGGATAAGCAATTTGAAGAAGACGTAAAAACTGGAAAACTTGACCGATTCGCTGAGGAAGCACTTGAAGATTTTAAAACGGACAGATGCGAAGAGATTTAAGACATGTAAAAACCCAACGATTTAGGGTACTTTATAACGATCTTCCAAGTTATATCCAGCAAATTGCAGATAAGAATTTTCATCTCCTTAAACAGAATCCATGACATCCATCTCTAAACTTTAAGAAAGTTAATACATATTAGTCCGTAAGAGTAGGAATAAATTATCGTACACTTGCTTATGAAAAAGAAGGAACTTACTTCTGGTTTTGGATTGGAAAGCATGATGAATATATACGGTTAATACAATAGTAATAAGTATTTCTGTTTTTCTCAATCCAGTTTAACCTCGACCAATATAGAGTTGTCCGACAGGTAACACCGTTGCTTCCAACATATTGATATTCGGAGGCAGTGTCGCCATAAGGACAGCAGCTTTTGCAAGTTCGTCAACTTCCATCATCGGTTCAGAAGGTGGATATGGCTTGTCCTGAACACGTTCAACAAGCGTATTACCCGGTTGCAGGCAGCTTGCAGTTATCCCGTGTGGTCTTCCTTCAAGTGCTATGACCTGAGTCAATCCCCATATACCAAACTTACTTGCACTGTAGGGCGCACTTCTTGGACGGACTCGGTGTGCAGAGATACTGCCAACGTTTATGATCCGTCCCCCTTGACCTTGTACCTTCATAATCCGCATCGCTTCTCTTGAACAGAGAAAAGGTGCACGTAGATTTACTCCGATCACCTTGTCCCATGCTTCTGTTGAAAGTTCATCTATCGGACCGCCATCAAACGCACCAGCATTGTTGACAAGAATATCCAAACGTTCATATTTTGACATCGCTTTTTCAAAGAGTGCGATTATTTGATCTTCCTCGGTGACATCAGTAGGCACAGCAAGTACTTCTGTTCCTATTTCGCGAAGTTCATCCGCAGTTTTTGTCAGTAATTCAGTATTTCTTGCAGCAATTGTTAGCTTAGAACCTTCCGTAGCAAAACCCTTTGCAATTGCTTTCCCAATTCCTCTGTTGCCACCTGTTACAATCGCAACTTTTCCATCTAATTTTCCCATATAGATTTCTCCTTTACCAATTCCAACAAGTAACCTTCCGTTCTATTTGCTTGTACCTTTTCATTTGCAAGCCGCATTGACTTGAGATGTGCATGTAGAAATGCTAAATCATCAGGTGTATCAACATCGTACCAAGGCGGTAGCAGCGTTAACTTCGCTGATACTGTATGGACGCGCTCAACTGTCTGCAGGAATACATGCTCAGTACTCCAAGCAATGTCTTCAAAAGTGTATGGCACCATTGTATTTAATTTGTTTGTAGAAAATCCGATGAGGTAATAGCCACCATCCATACTTGGTCCCAGAACAACATCAGAAGTGTTAAGGCTGTCAATCCCTTGTGATACATAAGATAGTGGAAGTGTAGGACTGTCAGAACCTACAAATAGTATTTTATAATAACCTTTCTCAGCTGCCCACAGTGTTGTGTTTGTTAGACGTTCACCAAGGTCAGTGCCTTTTTGTGGAACATAGGTAAAACCATCACCAATTAAATGCTGTAAATCAGATAAACCTTCCGGTGGTGCATAAGCAATGATGAAATCTACATTACAAAGCATCTTGATAGTCTCACACCAATCTAATAGAAATGTACGATACAATGACGCTGCTTGTATTGGAGATAATGTTGGAATTAATCTTGTTTTGACTTGATTCGGTTTCGGGTTTTTGGCAAAAAACGATCAAGCATGTATCAGCTATTATTTTCATCGTATGTGACAATCAAAGAGTCAAACATTGGTAAAATACTCTGGATGATTTGATGTAATACCTTGAACACCATATTTCAACAATTCACGCATTCTTCTTACGTCGTCTACTGTCCAACTCCAAAGAGATATTCCACGTCTGCGGACTTCAAAAGCGAATTCCGGTGTAATTATTTGGTGATTTACGTTTAGTAAATTACTTCCAATTGAACCGAGTTTTTGACAAAGATGAACAGGATTTGTGTTACCATTTCCACTTCCAATTAACCATCCCGTTGGTATTTGTGGTTCCATTGCGCGTGCTGTTTCTATTACTCCTATTTGAAATGATATGATAACAACCATCTCAAGTAACTTCATTTCAGTAATCTTGTGGACAACCGATTTAGTAATTGCACTATCCTTTATTTCCAAGACAGCAATTGTTGTGCCTGTAATACATTTTAATGCTTCTTCCAGTGTAGGGATTGTTTCATCCGCGAATTGTGGACTAAACCAAGTTCCTGCGTCTGCTTGTTTGATAGTGTTTAGAGTAGTTTGGTTTATATGTCCAGTGATGTTTGTAGTTCGGTCTAATGTTGGGTCGTGAATTGCTACGATTTCACCGTCAATTGTTCCATGCAAGTCAAGTTCAATTGCATCTACACCAATATCAATAGCTTGTTTGAAAGCAGCACAAGTATTCTCTGGTGCGATTCCAGATGCACCGCGATGTGCAATCCGAATCCACGAGTACATAATTTCTTAATCCTTTTTAGTAGTAATGTTGTGTTGTTTTATCTTTTTTATGAGTGTGGTTCGACTCATTCCAATTAATTCTGCTGTTTTACTGTGGTTATTTGAACATTCATCTAATGCAAGTCTTATGATGGTCTTATCTAATAATGTGATGACACTGTCATAGATTTTTTCTCCACCGTTTGCGATAGCTGCTTTAGAAATGTCTTGAATGACAGATTTAAGTAATGTTTCCAACTGAAGCGACTCAGGTATGGTTTCTGTTATATTTGTATGGATTTCTGTGGGTAAGTCTTCTGGTAGTATTACATCTGAGCGTGAGAATGCAGCAGCACTTCTAAGGCAATTCTCCAACTCGCGAACGTTACCGGGCCAAGAGTAATTTTGTAAGAGTTCCATACCTTCATCAGAAATTCCCCGTATAGGTTTACCGATGTCATTTTGTATTAATTGCAGGAAATGGGTAATAAGTAAAGGAATATCCTTTTTTCGCTCTCTTAGGGGAGGAAGATGAAGTGAGATACGTTTGAAACGGTAGTATAAATCAGGTCGGAACTGACCAACATTTACCAATTGTCTTAATTCCTGATTGGTAGCAGCAATGACTCGGACATCAACTTTTAAGTTGTGAGTTGCGCCTAATCTTTCAATTTCATGTGTCTGTAATACCCGCAGTAATTTCACTTGCAATGCTGGACTCATATTTGCAATTTCATCAAGAAAAAGTGTGCCGCCGTCTGCGAGTTCAAACCTTCCGGGTTTACCTTCTTTTTTTGCATCTGTAAATGCTCCAGGTTCGTAGCCGAACAGTTCGCTCTCTAAGAGTTCATCTGGTAGCGCCCCACAGTCAACGGGAATAAACGGCATATCTTTACGTTCGCTACCTGCATGAATTGCGCGTGCAACAAGGTCTTTTCCGGTGCCGGTTTCTCCTTCAATAAGGACTGTTGTGGTATTACTTGCTAACACACCGATGAGTTTGTAGATTTCACGCATCTGTTCGCTTTTTCCAACGAGGTGATGTCCGCGTTTAACCGATGATGTATCAAGTTCTGTTTCAATCGGTAAAGTGCTTCTGACAGACTGCGTTTTAAATGCGCGTTCAAGAACGCTTTTCACGACATTCAAGTCAATCGGTTTTGGAACAAAATCAAATGCATGTAGACGCATCGCTTCAATAGTTGTCTCAACATCATCGTATGCAGTAATGATGACTACAATGACTGATGGATGATGTGTTCTAATCTCTGCTAAAGCGTCTAAGCCGCTCATTCCAGGTAAATTCACATCGAGGAAAACGATATCAGGTTTGTCTGCTGCGATGCGGCGCAATCCTTCTTCGGCGTTGCTTGCGATGCTGGCAGCATGCCCTGCATCCTCAAGAAACTGCTTAAATGCCCAACAGATTTTCTCATCATCGTCAATCACCAACACATTTTTCATCATAGTCACCGTGTAATGTCATTATGTCTTTTTTCGTGGTCCACCTTCTATTGAGAGTAGAAAGTTTTTTCCATCTTCACTCATCTCAGGTTCTGTCGGTTCAGTTACTTTTTCTTCAAGTTTTTTCTTTAGTACCGGGTAAGAATCAACAATTGGTGTTGAATGAAGAGTAGTTAAAGCGGGTATATTTGATTTTGCAGCTGTGATTGCAGCTTCAAGTCGCTTGTATTTTTGTTCAATTTGTGTTGCGTCCCGTTTTTTAAAATCAGGTAAGATTTTATCAGCAAAGAGTTCTAAAGATTCACATATATCTTCATGGCGATTCATTCCTGCTTGTTGAATAAACACTACCTGATCTACTCCTGCATTTTCCATTATTTCTAAATGTTCTCTGACTTGGTCAGGTGTCCCGATTCCTGCCCGGGCTTCTGCTGGTCCTTGTTCGGATTGTTTATACAAACTCCATATATCAGTTTCACCGGGAATTTGTGATCCGTTGTAGTAGTAATGTGCAAGTGCAAACCGGAAGAAACGCAAACCATCTAAACCGCGTTCAATTGCAGTTTCTTCGTTTTCATGGCATGAGAAACCTGAGACCATCGCAATGTTAGGGTTGACCCTCTGTGTCAAAGGTGTGCATTCCTTCTCAAAAATCTCGTAGTATTCTTCAACCCAGAATTTAGCATCGTTGGCATCAATAAAGGCGAATGTCAGTGCGCCTAACCCGTATCTTGCAGCAAACCGGATGCTGTCTCTGCTTGAACAAGCTACCCAAGGTGGGGGATGTGGCGTTTGCAGCGGTTTAGGTACAACATTGCGAACTGGCATTGAGAAGTGTTTTCCACCATATCCTGCATAAGGTGATTGCACCATCATTTTTGCGGTTTCACGAGTACATTCTTCCCACATCTCTCGTTTACACTTTGGATCAACGTTGAAACCACCAAGTTCCATGTGAGATGCAGATTCACCTGTTCCCCATTCTACACGTCCGTTTGACACCAAATCAAGCGTTGCGATCCGTTCTGCGACTCGTGCGGGATGGTTGTAAGCAGGTGGCATCAGGACTATACCATGCCCAAGTCGTATCTGTTTTGTGCGTTGGCTGCATGCGGCGAGGAATACCTCTGGTGCGGATGAGTGTGAATATTCCTCAAGGAAATGGTGCTCTACCTCCCAAATATAGTCAAATCCGATTTTGTCCGCTAATTCCACTTGGTCTAAGGCATCTTGAAATATTTTATGTTCTGCCCCCTCGTGCCATGGTCGTGGGAATTGGTGTTCATAAAACAACCCAAATTTCATGTGATATTGATGTTTCCTTTCATTATACTTTTATGACATTCTGAATGTATCAACTACTATCCAAGTGCTTGCATTTCTTCTTCCGTTAACTCCCATTCAAAGATGTCTAAATTCTCACGTAAGTGTGCTTCTGAACCAGATTTTGGAATAGTAATGATACCTTTCTGTACCAACCACCGCAATGCGACTTGTGCTCCGGTCTTACCGTACCGATTACCGATTTCTGCTAATTTCGTGTCACCTACGATATTCCCTGCGCCGAGTGGTCTATGTGCAGTTATGGGAATATTAAGAGTTTCACAAAATATACGTAGCTCTTCTTTATTATGACGAATATTGTATTCGACCTGATTTGTACAAATCGGAAGATCAGAAATCTCACATGCCTGTTTTACCTGTTCAATACTGAAATTACTGATGCCGATGCTTCTCACCTTACCGGTTTCATAGATTTCATGAAACGCATCAAATGTTTCCTCAAAAGGCACGGACTCACTTGGCCAGTGAATCAGCAGAAGATCAACGTAGTCCATCTGCAAATCTTTTATACACACATCAAATTGTGAGAGTACTTCGTCATGTTTCAAATGTGTGTGCCATATTTTTGATGTAATGAATAGTTTTTCGCGATCAACGCGCATGTCCCGTAAGGTATTACCGATCTCACGTTGGTTTTTGTACATCCACGCAGTATCAATGTGTGTATATCCCAAGTCTATAGCAACTCTAACAATATCTTCACACTGTCTACCATTGAGTTTCCAAGTACCTAAGCCAAAAATCGGTATTTCGTATCCAGATGCAAGTTTAATATTTTCCATATATTCATGTTGGGAATCTAAATATACCCAGACCCTCCTTTCTTATTAGCATGATAGTCAATTCATGAAAAATGTCAAGAGAAATGATGAAGGAGGTTGTGTAAATGTGATTTGACATTTTGTCTTAGAATATGTTATTATGTGAATATTGAGATTCAGAATTAAAAGGTGAAGAAAAAGTGAACGATGGGTTTGATGGTGAACAGGACTTATCGCAAGTCCCAAGTGACACTCAAGATCCTGATATAGAGTTGACTGCTCATCAGGCTGAAATTCACCGCAACTTAGAATCTATTGGACCTGAGGTAGCTGCCTATTATCTGGATGGAATCAGGATTTTAAATAACGAAAACTTAGAAACTGCGGCGAGTCTTTTGGCACATGTTGCCCGAGAGATTGATGGAGGTTTAAGAGATATCCTGTCAGAAGATATAAAAGAAGAACTTGAGTTTACCGTTCATACACCTAATGATGAAATCTTGCAATATACAATGAAAAAGAAAGACAATTTTGATTTCACTGTTAATACTACTGGCCAGGTTAAAGTATACCATAAACCAATTGAAGGAAAACATCAAGCATCAATCTTACAATCGTTAGGAATTGTTAAGCCATCACCATTAGCTGAAAGATGGATTAAAGTCACTAAACATTTTGCCAGATTTGCTCATCGGCGAGGAGCATGGAAGTCTCCCCGAAGAATAGAAGAATTTATAGGACTTTGGCTTGAGTTTGAAGGCGTATTGCGCGACTTAGTGGGAAATTACCTTAATCTGCTTGACAGGTTGGATCGAATTCGGACTGCTGAACCAAATACAAGAAGAAGAGGTACTCTGCACAACTTGTTAAAATCCGAAGCAAGACAAGCGTATTTTTTCAGTAAACTTGAATCTCTGCTGTGGTTGGAACCTCTCAAAATGGATGGCTGGTTTGATCCAGTTCGCAATCCGGTCCCTCAAGAGGCCCCAGATCAACCTGGTGCCTTTCGCGTACCTACTTGGCATGCTTTGGAATATGTAGCAAAGGTTTCTACTCATTCAGAGATCCCTTTTGGTGTACTTGTGGACATCGTTAACCCCATCATAAATTACACTGATAACAATGGAGAACGGATCGAAAATGATCGAACAGACCTACAGATTATCAAAATTATTACTACACTTCCAACGGACAGGATAGAACCTCTGCATATCGCTTTTATGGGAATAGTGTTGAAATTCAAATGGAAGTATGGACTTGTGGATCAAGAAATAGGTCAAACAATACTTCCTAAGCTTCTTGATGGAGGCAGACAAGAGTTAACCCTTGAACTACTTGCAATAATGCTTGAAGTCAGAATCGTTGATGGACGAATCCGTCCTATAATGGATGAGCATTGGCTTGAAGATGCCCTCAAAAAACATGGGAAAGCCATTTCGAATTTATGCGGTTTTGAGGTAGCACAGATTACACTTGAACAAATCCGAACACTTGCCAATGGTGATACATATTTGTTTAATTTCATACAACTGGTTGAAAGCGATCTTTCTCTGCTTTCACATGCAGATTATACGGAATTAGTGGTAAGTTTTACGAGTTGTCTCTTTCAATTTGCTGAACCTGAAAGTATCAGGAAAACAGTCCAAGAACTACTAAATGAACCACATGCTATTATCAGACGGATTGCAGTTAAAGCTATATACCAGCACTATAGCGATTTGAAACACCTATTTTGGAAGTGGGAAGGCAATCCCCTTGATGAATATGAATTGAAACCTGAAATGTACCAATTGATTCAAACCAATAGTTCTACTTTTGACAATGACGAAATGGAGCAGATGTTACAATGGATAGAATCAACCCAGGACTAACAGACAATAAAGAGGACGAAACGCAGGCAAAATATGTGGCTTACAGAAGGCGCGAATGGCTTTCTGCGCTGATGGAAACTGGCAATGAAAAAGTCATTACTGCATATAGAAAGTATGAAAAGATTAATCCTGAACCAATTGAACATCCAGGTTTTAATCATTGGAGTGAATTTTGGGCAGGAAGTACCAGTCCCTTAACAGTTAAAGAAATATCCAGTTTGTCGAATGTACAGATTGCTAAGTATCTTTCAAATTTCAAGGAAACAGAAGTCTTCCGGAAGTCCGACCCAACAGAACGTGGCTTAGCACAGACGTTTGAGAAATGTGTGGCGGAAAACCCACATAAATTTGCGGACAATCTACTTCCTTTTGAAAATGTCTCAAATTTCTACCAATCTTCTCTATTGCACGGGTTCTTAAAAGCTTGGCGTGAAAAAAAATCGTTTAATTGGTGTGCGTTACTGGAATTTATACTCAAGATTCTTTCGTTTGAACACTTCTGGAGTGTGCAGTATAAAGTTGGTTTCAACTATAGGAATTGGATTCTTTCTACTGCGGCAGATTTGATAAGAGAGGGAACAAAAGATGATAAACACGCATTTGATGTCCAATTTTTGCCTTTTGCTGAAGAAATCCTGTTGATTCTTGTGGAGAAAGCTGAACCAAGTGTGTTTGCACCGACAGATTCCTCTCTTAATACCTTAAACTCAGATAGAGGGAAAGTGTTTTCAGCAATGGTTAACTACGCGTTAAGGTTTGCCCGGACCAACGAAGATAAACTTGAAGATTACCGATGGCCACAGTCCATCAAAGCAGATTTTACTAAAAGGTTAGATAGAAACTTTGAACCATCGCTTGAGTTTTCTTATATACTTGGGTTTTACTTACCATATCTATCATATCTTGATAAAAAATGGGTTGACGACAACATAAACCATATTTTCTCACAACATAATGAAGATCATTGGCAAGCTGCCTTTTCTGGTTATTTGCTGCATCCTAATGTCCACAAGGAATTTTTCTCACTGCTAAAGACACACGGACACTATCATAAGGCATTGAGTACTCATTTTGCTGATGCTGAAGTATTGGATAAACTTGTTAAACATATCTGTACCAGCTGGATAGAAAATAGCGAAAGCCTGTCTGATAAAAGCAGTCTAATTTATCAGTTGATACATAGCGGCAACCCTAATCTTCTTTCTGGTGTGGTCTATTTTTTCTCGCGCCGCAAGGATAACTTATCTGACAAAGTGAAAGTAAAGGTTATGCCAACATGGCGTGCCTTGTTTGAAGTCCTTTCACAGCATAGCGGAGAAAAGGAATATCAGGCAGTTTTAAGTCCGCTGTCCATGTGGTTAGGGTTAATTGATAAAATAGATGATGAAGTGCTTATTTGGGTAAGAGTATCTATGAACTATCTTGACAAAGTTCCAGGGTGCGCTTTTACTTTATCACGCGTTATTGAGGCTTTGCAGAAACATGTGTTGATAACACCTGAGAAAGTTGGGAAAATTTATCTGGAAATCCCTACCCGGGAAATGTGGTTTCTCGGACAAACACAAAAAGACGAAGTTGGGGAAACCGTTCGAGTTCTATACAAAAATGGGTATAAGGATATCGCCGATAAAATTTGCAATCGATTCGGAAAGGCTGGCGTTGACTTCTTAAGATCCGTTTATGAAGAATCTCAACATTAGTCAATATTGACGACCTACCCAATTTTCAGACTCAACCTGAATGACACTAACCCTCAATCTCCCACGAACCCATACCCAGGCTAAACTTTTCGCAATTTCTTGATTTATCTATTTTTTACGTTGACCCTGAAAACTCATAAACTTCCGATCCTTTTTTCATAATATTCTTATTGAAGATACCAATTTAGATAACAAATATCCGTAATATTAATTCCCATCCAAACATGACTTCATGGTATAATATTAACATAACTTTAAGATGAAATTTATATGTCTAATATTCAAATGAAGGGGTTGAAATGATAAAAGTTACCTGTTTATTATCGCTATGTTTGCTGCTTGTGATTTCAAGTTTTGTATATGCCAATGTAGCTGAGGACGGTTTAGTTGCATATTGGCCTTTTGATGAAGAATCTGGTAATCTCGCAAGAGATGTTACTGGAAATGGACATGATGGAAGATTTGAAGGAGCACCAACATGGGTTGCAGGGAAATTCGGTACTGCGCTTGAATTTGATGGGGTAGATGACTATGTTGCCGTTGAGGACAACGATGCCTTAGATATTGAAGAGAATATTACCCTAATGGCATGGTTTAGTCCAAATGATGACCTGACGAGTCGGCGTTTGATGGTTAAAAATGATTCAATCTTCGTGATTTTTGATTACAACAATAATACAACCATAGATTTCCTTGTGAAACCAAACAACGACAATGCAGAATCAACAACGACAGAATGGACGATAGGTGAATGGTATCACTTCGCTGGAACATTTGACGGGAGTACACTAAAGGTATATGTGAACGGTAAACTTGAAGGAGAAGCTCCTAATAATACACCGATTGCACCATCAAATTTAGAATTATGGATTGGTGGTGATGATTATGGTCGTCCAACGGATTTCTTTCCAGGGAAGATTGATGAGGTGCGACTTTACAATAAGGTGTTAACTGAAGCAAACATCCAAAGTGTCATGGAAACTCCGCAGGATGTTGTTCCTCAAGGGAAACTTGCTACCACTTGGGGGAAACTAAAAGGTCTATAGAAGGAAATTATATGGTAAGCCTACACAGACGCCCTGTCGTTCTCATTATCCGGGATGGATGGGGCAGCAATCCGTATCCTGAATATCAGAAATCTAACGCTGTTCATTTGGCTAATACACCTGTAGATGACTGGTTAAGGGCAAACTATCCACATGTCCTAATTAAAACTTCTGGTGAAGATGTCGGTTTACCCCCTGGTGTAATTGGTAATAGTGAAGTTGGACATCAGAATATAGGAGCTGGTCGTATAGTCAACCAAGAACTTCTTCGTATCAGCACAATGATTCGTTCCGGTGAATTCTATCGGAACGATGTGCTTTTAAACGCTATTACCCATGCTAAAAAGAACAAAACAAACTTACACTTGTTAGGTTTAGCAAGTGATGCTGGTGTTCACAGTTCACTTGAACATTTATTTGCGTTACTCACTCTAGCGAAAAAACAAGGATTGGAAAAAGATCATGTCCTGATTCATAATTTCAGTGATGGTCGTGATTGCCAACCGGATCTCGGTATTAAATTCTGTGATGAAATTGAAGAAAAAATAAGAGAAATCGGTGTTGGTCAGATTGCATCCGTTATCGGTAGATTTTATGCAATGGATCGTGATGATCGCTGGGAACGTGTTGAGACGGCATATAGACTTTTGACCGATGGTTTAGGTAGCAAAGTTCATACTGCTTCGCAAGCCTATAGTGATTATTACAGAAACCCAAATGATAAAAATCGCAAAGGCGATGAATTTATTAGACCTTCAGTTGTAGTTGACAGTCAAGGTCATGCACTTCCAAGAATATGTGATGGAGATGCTGTTATATTCTACAACTTTAGAGGGGATAGACCCAGAGAACTGACAAAAGCCTTTTGCTTAGATACATTTCCATTTCAAGCAGAGGGTAAAGACGGTGTTTCACGTTTAATGGGTTTTAAACGGAATTCTAAATTAAGCGTTAAGTTTGTTACGATGACTGAATATGAACAGAATTTACCTGTTGAATCAGCAGTTATAAAACCACCGAAAATGCTTAATACACTTGGTGCTTACGTCAGTGAATTAGGATTGTCACAATTCCGTTGTGCAGAAACTGAGAAATTCCCACATGTCTCCTTCTTTTTCAATGATTACCGAGACGAACCCTATGTGGGTGAAGACCGTCAAATCATTCCATCTCCGCGGGAAGTCACGACGTATGACCAGAAGCCAGAAATGTCAGCTCCGGGAATTACAGATGAAATGTTGAGACGAATTGCATCAGAGAAATACGATCTCATGGTTCTCAACTATGCAAATGGTGACATGGTAGGTCACACAGGTTCATTATCAGCAGCGATCAAGGCGGTAGAAGCAGTTGACATGGGAGTAGGACGTGTCATAAACGAAACGTTAGAAAAAGGTGGTTCCCTCATCGTCACGGCAGATCACGGGAATTGTGAACAGATGATCGACCCTGAAACGGGTGGAATCCATACTGCACATACGACTTATGATGTTGATCTTGTAGTTGTTGATGATAGATATAAAGGAAAGCAACTACGGACTGGCGGTCGTCTTGCTGATATTGCTCCGACAATGTTGCATCTTCTCGGTTTACAACAACCTACTGAGATGACAGGTGAATCCTTAGTATAGTTAGTTCCTATAATTGTCCCAATACCAACTCAGTTGGTATTAACAAAATAAGGAGAATTTGGTATGTCCGTTCTGATAGACCAAAACCGCCATGTTCGCTCCGATTTCAGACTATTTGCTGGACGTGCGAATCCGGCATTAGCAAAAGAGATCGCAGCAATTTTAGGGGTTGAATTAGGTAGAATAACAATTGGTCCGTTTCCCAACAGCGAAACTCGAGTGCAAATAGAGGAAAGTATTCGTGGTACTGATATCTATATAATTCAGCCAACATGTGAACCCGCTAACGAAAATCTGATGGAATTACTTATCACAATTGATGCGATGAAACGTGCGTCAGCACGACAAATCACAGCGATTATTCCATACTTTGGATATGCGCGACAAGACCACAAAACCACCGGACGTGAACCAATAAGTGCCAAGCTTGTTGCAAATCTCTTGACGACAGCAGGTGCAAGTCGTGTCATGGCAATAGACTTACATGTTCCACAAATACAAGGCTTCTTTGATATCCCTATGGATCATCTCACAGCTCTAACAACCTTAGCAAATTTTTTTCATGAAAAAGAGATAGAAAACGGTGTTATCGTAGCACCAGATGTAGGTCGTGCAAAGCTTGCAGAAAAATATGCAAAGATTCTACGTCTACCGTTAGCTATAATGCACAAACGGCGTAATGGAGCAGATGGTCAGGATGTGGAATTCGTAGAACTTGTTGGAGATGTTAAGGATAAAACTCCGATTGTTATTGATGACGAAATAGCGACAGGTGGCAGTATCTTCCAACAAGCTCAAGCATTGGCTGAAGCGGGTGCAAAACCCGCCTATGTTAGTATTGTGCATGCGGTTCTTGTGGGTCCTGCATTAGAAAGACTTAGTCATCCATCAATCCGTGAAGTAGTCACTACTGACACAATACCAATACCAGCACAAAAACGTCTTGATGGAAAAATAATAGTGCTTTCAATTGCACCTTTACTGGCAGAAGCCATATTGAGAGTACATCAACACAGATCTGTGAGTCAAGTATTCAGAGAACAACATCTTGATTTTGCAGTATAACACAAGATTTCGTTCCTACCAATACAGCAGATGATACCTATTCTCTACCTTAGTCATTATCGTTCAACTATTGGTGGGAACGAAAAACAACTTTATTACCTTGTTACACATTTGGATAAAGACAAGTTTCAACCCATCGTCATTTGCCTTAATGACGGTACTTACGTTCATCAATTAAGAAAAGCGGGTATCTCTACCGTTATTCTCAAACTCCCACCTTGGCGTAAAGTACTTTCTTATCCCGCTCGCTATATTGCTGTATTTAAGCTCACTAACCTCGCAAAGAAATATAAAATAAAAATAATACATTCATCTGATGCTTGGCTTAACCCTTACGCAAGACGCATGAAAAAACATTTATTAGATATACCAGTCATTTCACATGTGCCTAATCTTCTAACACCTGAGCAGGTAGCAAAATACGATTTTGAATACATGAATCGTATTATTGCTATCTCTGAACAGAGTAAAGCACCAATCGTTAAGGCTGGTATTTCTTCTCAAAAAATAGATGTTATAATCAACTGTGTTGATCTATCTGAATTTACACCATTATCTCAAAAAAAAGTTTTAAGGACAGACAAATTTGTAGTTGGTTTGGTCGGGAGAATTGAACCATTTAAGCGTCAAGATACTTTTGTTGAAATAGCAAATCTTGTCAACCGACAATGTCAGAATGTAGAGTTTCAAATTATTGGTGCTGCCCTTGATACACCAAAACATCGTACGTTTGCTAAGCAAGTACGTGAATTAGTAACAAAGTATAATTTGAATGATAGAATACACTTCACAGGACATCGGGACGATATACCAAAAGTCATGCAGGAACTTGATCTATTAGTGACCCTATCTGCTGGTAGTGTTATTGCAGAAGCGATGGCATCAGGTTTACCTGTTTTCGGCACCTCCATTGGGAGTACTGAAGAGATGATTATAGATGGTGTGACAGGTTACATTTTTACTACTGACAAAATTGACGATATTTCTGAAAAGATTATCCAACTTGCTAAGTATCCTGAGTTATGTGTACAGATGGGGAATGCAGCCAGAAATCACGCAGAATCAACATTTGGTATTGATAGGCATGTTCAAAAAATACAGGACATATATATGGAGTTTCTTAATAAACATTGACGGAATATATTCAAGACTAAAACGTTGACAGTATTCATAGATTTAGAGTATAATTATCAATATGAGTCAACACTATGACAATGTCACCAAATATGTAACTACTGAATATACTGAACCTTTTGCTGGACTCATTCTTGGTTATAAAGATGTAAAAGTATTAGAAAATTTACCAACTGAACATGTTACACTCAAATCGCGAGAGACAGATTGTACAATAAAGGTTGAATTTCCAGATCACACAGCCATACTTCATAATGAAGTTCAGGCTTACGATAGTCAGGAACCTATGCCTTTCCGTATTGCGGGTTATAATGGATTTCTCATCAGAGAATATCAGCTAAATGTCTATTCAAGTGTTCTTTACCTACATCCGCAAGCAGGTAAAAATGACCCAGGATTCTATAAATACAGTAGGTATGGTTGTGAATATAAACTAAAGTATCAAGTAATACGATTAATTGATATAGATGGACAGTCAATTTTAGAAGCAAAAGTTCCAGGTTTATTGCCATTAACACCATTAATGAAACCCCCATCAGGAGTGAATCCGGATCGTTGGTTGGAGACTTGTGTTGATGCAACATTTACCGCAAGAATAGACTCAGAGAATAGACAGTTGCTATTAGGAGCTTTAGGTATCTTTTGTGGTTTAGTATATGATGCGCAATTGATAAGACATATTTTACCGGAGGGCATTATGCAAGAAAATCCTTTTATCCAGGAAATACTAAAGGAAGCAAGAGAAGATGCTATGGCGAGTGGTATAGAACGCGGGCAAAAAAAATGTGCAATTGACTTAATTTTGGATATGTTAATTGAGCAATTTCCTCATGATGATGAAATTAATGAAATAATACCAACGCTTGAGGAAATCGATGAATTGGAAACACTGAAACAGATACATCGTACAGTACCTAAAATAAGGAGTATGGAAGAATTCAAAAATATTCTTCTACAAGAGTATTAGAATTTTGTCAATAGAACAAATCTCACAGTACATCGTGTGTTAATAATACTTCTGCATAATGCAATTTCAAGATTAAATAGTTGCACATCAAAATTAGATGCGGACTTTAAAATGATGTTGAACTTACCAACAAGATTACATCCTGATCGTTTGTTGAAAACTTGTGTTAACGCAACATTGCTATAAGTGTTGATCCAGACAGTAGTTAGAGAACATTATGCAAGAAAATCCTTTTATCCAGGAAATACTAAAGGAAGCAAGAGAAGATGCTATGGCGAGTGGTTTAGAACGCGGTTTAGAACGCGGTCAGAAAAAGTGTGCAATTGACCTAATATTAGATATGTTAAACGAACAATTTCCAGACGATGAAGTTCATGAGTTGGAACCAGCGCTTGAGGAAATTGATGAATTGGATAAATTAAAGCGGTTGCATCGCAGAGTGTCAAAGGTGCGAAGTTATAAGGAATTCAAACAAATACTTGAAAATTAGAATAGATATGAATAATACGTTTAATGTATTAGTTGTAGAGTTTTTATTTGACAGCAGGGAGAGATAGTCATGCTCACTCAGGAACAAATTGATTTATATAATGAAAACGGTTATATCGGGGTTGAGGCAGTACTATCCGAAGAGGAAGTAGCTGCTCTGAGACGTGTAACAGACGAATTTGTAGATAAGTCAAGAGAAGTTGTGGAACATAATGACATTTTTGATTTGGAACCGGGACATTCACCTACATCTCCACGTGTTAGACGCATCAAGAACCCTTGTCTGTATCATACAATCTATGACCAAACCTTGCGTCATCCGAATATACTTGGTATAGTTGCTCAACTTATCGGATCTGGAATTCGGTATAATGGACACAAACTTAACATGAAGTATCCTGAATTTGGTAGTCCTGTTGAATGGCATCAGGATTGGGCGTTTTATCCACACACGAACGATGACCTACTTGCTGTTGGCGTGGTAATTGATGATATGACTGTAGAGAATGGTGCATTGATGGTATTGCCGGGTTCTCACACAGGTCCGACTTTGGATCATCATCAGAACGGTGCTTTTGTGGGTGCAGTAACTGAACCAGACTTTACTCCTGAAGGAGCTGTTCCGATAGAGATAAAGGCAGGTGGAATCACGATTCATCATGTTCGTACGTTACATGGGTCTGCACCGAATACTTCAGATAAACCGCGTCGCTTGTTACTCTTCCAATATTGTGCGGTGGATGCATGGCCATTGAAAGGAATTCCAGATTGGGACACATTCAACGAGTTTATTATCCAAGGAGAACCCACTAACCAACCGCGTATAGTTTCAACACCAATTCGCATGCCACAACCTTATTCTGATAAGAAGGGGTCAATCTATGAGGTACAATCTATCCTTGAGAACCCTATGTATGGAAATAAGGAGTAGAAGTAAATACCTTTCACACTAACTATTTCAACGGTCTAATCCAAAAAAAAATAATCCTCATTTGCACGATGCGAATGAGGATATATAATATTATAGTAAATACTGATTTTAGATTCTTTTTAAAAAGAATAACAACAAACTAAAACTATTTATTCTTCAAATAGTTGTGCTGTAAATCGTGGTTTTTTATCTACTTCTTCAACAGCTTCAATTGTGCTAATCAATGTTTCTATTTTGACCTTGTCTTTGTCAACCATGAGTACGACTTTGTTGTCTGAGTGTGAAACACTTAATACCTCAGTAACGCCTGTCACCTTTTTGAGTGCATCCTGCACTTTTCCAGTACACACGCTTCAGACCATACCATTTACAGATAGACTTACTTCCTCAACCGATGCGTTTTTTGTGTCTTCTTTCTGTTGGTTCGCACAACCTATAACGATAAATACCATGAATAAACAGAATAATGACTTATTTAATATTTTCATGACTTCCTCTTATTGAATATACTTTGTAATCTATAGAAAAGATGAAGGGCGAGTTTCCTCGCCCTTACAAGTCGTTAGTTAACGAGAGATGCTGTGAAGCGAGGATCTGCATCATCAATAGTCTTAATCAGAGCATCGTTTGTAATTTTACCCTTTTCAACTTTAACGACGACTTTCTTTGTTTGTCTGGAAACACTGAGTACCTCTACACCCGTGACCTTTTTAAGCGCGGACCGCACTATACCAGGACACGATCCTCACGTCATGCCCTCAACATTAAAGGTCACTTCCTGATAGGTAGCTTTCTTAGGAGTCGAAACCGAGGTTTCACTCATCGCTTTTTCTCCTGTCGTAGACATAGCAGTTTCTTCAGCCATTTCTGTCTGTTGTCCGACCATGCCACAGCCTATCACGAATGTAAAGGCAAACAGTGTAATCAGCGATAATCTTGCAATATACATTGTTTTACCTCCTTAATTATATACAATACTATATTATCATATACTTAAGTTAGTTGTCAAGAAAAAAACAATTGGTATTTATGAGAAATAGGGTGAATGTATTAATTGGATTTTTCTCTATGTGCATCAAGGAAAGGAAATACCTTTTGTAGTCTTTCAAGTTGTTTTTGTATAGCTGCTGCCCGTTCAAATTGTAGCAGGACGGCTGCGTTGTTACGTCTGGTAACAAGATTTTGCTGAACTTTTTCATATTCACCATCAAGTAGATTGATAATGTTCATTATCATCTCTCTATAGAGTTCGCGTGTAATAAGTGCAGCACATGGTGCATAACAACGTTTCATGTCGAATTGTAGACAAGCGCGGTAGTCCTCTTGAGGGGTAATGGTTCCTTGACAGGTTCTAACCATAAAGATGCGTTGTAGTACATCTATTGCTTCATCAGTCCATTTACGACTTGAAAGTGGACCGAAGTATCTTGCTTTATCTGATTGAATTTTTGGTACTCTTTCAAGTCGCGGAAAATCTTCAGCGACATTGATACGAATATACCAAGTTTGTGTACCATACTTTAAAGCAGAATTATAGGAGGGTTGATGTTGCTTGATGAGACGAGATTCTAAGAAGAGGGCTTCCTGTTCTGATTGGCAAATCTGATACTGTATAGTAGTCGTCCATCTTATCAGTCGTTTGATTTTTGACCGTCGGTTTTTGACTTTATGAATGTATGAACGTACTCGCTTATGTAGACATTTTGCTTTGCCGATATATAGAATTTTTCCTGTTGATCCGTAAAAGAAGTAGACACCTGGTACTGAAGGGATGTCTTCTACCATATCTTTCGTTAACATTATGTTTCCCAACTACGTTACGATTGTTGTATATAGAGTTTTAGCAGGTTTAGATAGCAAAATCACTGATGAATTGAACCTGAAAAAACGACTTGACTTTGTATCACATTTCTGCTAATTTACCGATATCTCTGACAAACAAACAATATATAAAATTAGGTGTTAACATAGAATTTTATATTGTCAATCTGATTAATTGCTTGCCGACTCTTTCGCAGCATAGTTTATCAACAATTTTGCTATTGACCTATATTAAATGACTACGTATAAAACACAGATGTGGTTACAAGTTGAGGTGTTTTTTTCAATAATTGTATTATCTTGTAGTTGTATTCATCAAATTAGCAGAATTTGATAGGAAGGATATAAGTTTATGGTAAAATGGGAACCGACCCGTGAACAGAAAGAACTATATGAGACGAATGGTTATTTGGTTCTACGTAATGTTATTCCCACTGATCTTGCAGCTGAGATGCGTGGCGTAATTCGCAATGTGATATTGTCGCCGGAACCAGGAACAAATGCCGATATTGATCCGATGGATCCGATGGAGGATTCGCTTCAAGGCAGGATTGCACGTTTTCGGAAATTAGCGAATTTTTGTGTATCTGCACCTCTAATCTGGCATAATTTTCATGCGGGTGAGAAAATCCTTTATCATGTTCGGTATTTTCTTGGTGACGATATTATCGTCAAGTTTAACAGTTGTTTTTTGAAACCTGCGCGGACAGGTAGTGCTACACCGTGGCACCAGGACAATGGTTTGTGGCGTGATGGTGAGACAGACCCTGCGAACTGTTGGATGCCGCTTGAACCTGCAACGCGCGAAAATGGTTGTTTGCAGTTTATTCCCGGTAGTCATAAATCAGGCATTGTTGAGCATGTCTTGTATCCTGATAGTATACACGGAGAATTGCCGAGAGAACATGTAAAGGATATGGTGTCAAGACACGGTATAGACCATATTGAAATGGGAGCAGGTGATATTGTTTTTTGGCATAGTAGTATGATGCATTATAGTCCACCTAACAAGAGTGAAAAGGGTCGTATTGCGATTGCGGGAGTTTGGACAAATCCTCAAATTGTCAAGACGAGTAAGCGTTTCTGGAATAAGTTCCGTTGGGCAATGAAGGATGGTAAGGTCTGTACGCAGTTTCCACCTGAACCTGTTCAGATAGAGAATCAGACTGGTAATAAACCTAAACCCTTTCGTGTTGCCAAGGATTATTAGATGTCAAAACCGAACATCGTTGTTTATCTTTCTGATGATCATGGTTGGGAATATCTCGGTTGCTACGGAAATACACACATCCAAACCCCACATTTGGATGGTATTGCTGAGGAAGGTTTACGTTTTACGCATGCGTTCACCCCGACACCGACTTGTGCCCCTTCCCGTTCTACACTTTATACTGGACTGTATCCAGCGCGGCATGGAGCTATGGGGAATCATACGGAATGTCACCCATCACTTGAAACATTACCAAAAATGTTAAGAAAACTTGGATATCGTGTAGCAATTGCAGGTAAGACCCATGTGAGACCTGAGTCGCTTTTTGATTTTGAATATGTCGGTGGATTCCTACCGAAAAACCCAGATCATCAAAGGAAATATCGTAGAGAAGGACTTGATTTAATTCCAGTTGAACGTTTTCTTGCAGACCATCGTCATGAGAACCCCGAACAACCAGTCTGCTTGATTCTTGGTGACAGCAATCCGCATGTCACATGGGAACCGAACAAAATCTACGATCACGAAGTTTTACCCCTTCCCCCATATATTGGTGATACTCCAGTTGCGCGAAAGGCACTTGCCAACTATTATCAGGACATAACGACAATGGATTCTCGTATAGGTGAAGTAGACAAGATGTTGGAAGATCAGGGTTATGCTGATAACACGTTATTTATCTATACAACTGACCATGGATCCGAGTGGCCGCATTGTAAATGGACATTGTATGACACAGGTATTCGTGTGCCGTTCATTGCACGGTGGTGTGGAGTAATACCTGCTGCAACTGTTACAGATGCGATGATTTCCCATGTTGACTTTCTACCAACGTTGATTGATGTTGCTGGTGGTGAACCGTCATCGGATTTGGATGGTATGAGTATTCAAGACGTTTTATGTGGTAAAAAATCATCGTTTCGTGATAAAATATACGGAACGCATACCAGAGATGGTAATATGAATGTATTTCCGCAACGGTGTGTTCGAGATAACAATTACAAATACATATTGAACTTAAATCCCGAAAATGTTTGGACGACCCATTTTACAGAGGTTGAGGGGATTCCAGAAAGTCATGCAGAAGTGTGGAACAGTTGGGTTGAAAAGGCAAAAAACCACCCTAATTCTGCAGAACTTGTATATTTAACACAACACCACCCTGTTGAGGAACTGTATGATGTGTTAGCAGATCCTTTCGAATTCAATAATATAGCATTTGATGCAGCATATAGTCACATACTTGAAGAGATGCGTGAGTATGTTTGCAGATGGATGCAATCACAAGGAGATAAAGGAAAACCAGAAGAATGAAGTTAAAAAGAAAAAACTATATCGCTTATAGTATATTGATTGTGAGTACGGTAGTGTGTCTTTCATGTTTGGATTCAGTTGATATTATGATAGATGATGTAACCACCGAAACGACGGTTACACAACCCGATCCGTTGCCTGCTGGTCAAGGTTTGGCGCCTGGTACAACAGCACCTGATTTTTCGCTACCCGATGCTAGTAATAATACAGTATCACTTTCCGGTTATTTGGATAAAATAGTAGTTATTCAGTTTTTTTCGACTGCATTGTGACCCAACTGTATAAACCAACTCAGTGAGTTGGATGGTGGTTATCAAGGCATTTTAGATGCGGGTGCAGATGAACTATTTGCTATAAGTGGTGATACAGTGTTTGGTCTAAATAGGGAATTAGGACATTTATCATTATCTTACCCAGTGCTTTCGGATTCAGATTTTTCGGTTGTTGACACATATAATGTGCGTGATGAGAGCAATCCAAATCAGGCAAATCCGACTGCATTTATTGTTGATGCAGATGGAGTTATCCAGTGGAAAGACTCTGGTCAAAGGTTTGGTCATCGGACTACATCAACACAGATTATTAATGCGTTGAATGGATTGTAAGGTATTTTTGATAGTGTTACTCAATATTTTGATGTTGTAAGAAAGTTTCATGTTAACCAACCGAATTGCAGAAAATTCTTTGATTACTCAGGAGTGTCGAAAAACACTCAACTCTCTACATGAAGAAATCAAGAAAATAACGGATCAGTTGAAAAACGGCAACCTGAATCCTGGGATAGGTAATAAAACAATTGGTAGCGGCATTGTTGAATCGCGTACTCGCGGTGGTTGCCGTGTTTATTGGAGATTTAGAGAGGGACAAATTGAAATCTTAGGAATTTCTGGTAAGTTTAACCAACACAAGGTAATAAAGGAAGTGTTAAATCATTTTGGAGGAAAATAAAGATGGATAAACCGTACACTATAGTTCAACACAATGATTATGAACTGACTATATTTCATGGTATTTCTCCACTTGATTATAACAACGATAATGTTAACGTTGAAGTCACTTTTCCAAACGGAGAGAGTTTCTCTGCTGTCTTTTTTACGCTTCAAAATATTGAAACTTTAATGAAGCGTTACAAAAAGACAGGAGAATGTGCGGATGGTCTCTATTTTTGGGCATCTGATATGGTAATTGTTCAACAGATTTCTGAAAAAACTATCTGTGCGACAATTGACAAATTATTGGCTGAAGCTGAGTTTGCATCTGTCTTTTCCAAAAATCAAGAAACCACAAAAATTTCTTCTGACAAAGAAGAAAATTATTTCAGAAGTTTCAATGAATCGTTGTAAAACATGTTATGCAATTTACTGGTCCGTAAAACGCATGTAAACGGCGCCCGGCAATCTTTGAGATTATGTGACTTTATGGTTTGCCCGCGCTTCATTTCAACCGAATAACTTACTCGTGAAAAAGATCTCTTCCACTTTTCAACTCACCATTTTTCAAGTATTTGAAGTCAAGATTTGAACAGTAAATCTGTTTTGTGGTGATATGTATAGTCCGCGCGTTGATTTCGGCTACACTCTTCTCGTCCGCTGCTATAATACAAGATTCGTTCTCAAAAGTAGCAATTTATGTCATACGGCGATTTAACGGTAAAGTTAGTTCGGTATTTTTCTGGGCAAGTCCAAGTCCTCCAGCATTGTAAGGATGTTGTGGATTCTCAGGAGGATCTCCAAGTGAAATCAAGTCAACTGGACGATCAGAACATACAAAATCACTTGCGCCATCTTCAGAGATCAATAATATCCACTTTCTTTGAACAAGGAGTGGGAATACAGAATTATTGATGCTTTCCAACTCAAACTTCAATTGATGACCGTGTCCATACTTTATATTGTAATCTTCATCTTCCACAAATTGCTTCACCGCTTCATATTCTGGTAATTGCTGATCTATAGAGATTACACGCTGCTTTTGAGATTCATAAACTTCGCGGCTTGAGGTTAAGCACCTCAATATTTGTTTTCTAACTGTGGTCTCAAAGTTGCTGAGGTTTGTGCGAATTTGTGGATTATGCATGTATAGCAAAGCGACAAAATATATTAGTGTTTTTATGTCATTTGCATCTTCAGGCAATGCTGATTTTTTTTTCTATCCATTTAAGGACTCGTGCAACCTCTCCTTCAATTTGAGCAAAATATTTTTCCACTACATCAATTGGATGTCCGGGGATATCTACTCGATTGAAATCTTTTTCAAAACCTACATTCCGAGGAATATTAATGAAATATCTTCTCTCAACCTTATCAATGACGTGGAGCTGTTCATTTTGCGGGGTAGGATCTGAGAAACCTCGTAAATAGAACTTCCGTCGATCCAATTCTCACTATCTACTACCTGAGTAAGAAGTGGCAGCATCTCACCAAGTGAATTCGGATTAACTTTTAGATGGAAAAACATTGCTGAAGCAGCGCTATCTTTAATATGCTGCTTTCCAAATTCCAATTTCCTTTGAAGGTAATTAGAAAAACTCCCGTCAATTGCTTTCAATTGTTCGTCAATGGTTGAGTCATCAGCCAGAAATGTTCGGAGATCTGTACTTTCCTCTTCACCTCGCAATAAACTGTGACAATTTCCACAAAGTGTAAGACCGTTATCAAGTTAAGTAGCAAACTCAGGATATTTCTTAAACGGTTTGATGTGATGAACGTGCAGGTTGTTTTCAAACCCACATCTTCGACAAGCGTTGCCATCAGGACTATTAACTTCGTTTTTCCATTGGTTGTACTCGGGTGAATTTCTTACATCCATATAGTTTTACTCATACTCTAAATAAGGTGTTGTATGTTATATTGTAACAGCTTAGTAATAATTTTACAAATTGAAGTGAATTTATAATTTTGAGCATCCTGAAATTTTTCCAATGGTTCGAATTTCACTTTTTTACAGACAATAGTTTTCCGTCAAATTAGAACTCTTACGATATTGCAAAGTTGCAAAACTATGGTAAATTATCTGATTAATTACACAGTCTACACCAGTTTGGTTAGGAAACCGCACTATAAGCGTCAATTTAAGGATTTTGACCTCTTGTGAAGGTGTAACCCTGATTTATTTACTTTCCTCTCAAATCGGGGTTGAAAACCCCTCCCACAAGAGAACACCAACACTTGTTTCTTAAATTGACGCCTATGGTTCGGTTAGGAAACCGCAAAAAACTGTCGCGACCGGGAGGTCGCTCCTACCGTAATATAGGGTTCGCTCCTACCGTAATATAGGGTTCGCTCCTACCGTAATATAGGGTTCGCTCCTACCGTAATATAGGGTTCGCTCCTACCGTAATATAGGGTTCGCTCCTACCGTAATATAGGGTTCGCTCCTACCGTAATATAGGGTTCGCTCCTACCGTAATATAGGGTTCGCTCCTACCGTAATATAGGGTTCGCTCCTACCGTAATATAGGGTTCGCTCCTACCGTAATATAGGGTTCGCTCCTACCGTAATATAGGGTTCGCTCCTACCGTAATATAGGGTTCGCTCCTACCGTAATATAGGGTTCGCTCCTACCGTAATATAGGGTTCGCTCCTACCGTAATATAGAGGTATTCATTCTGATGTGTCAAACAATGAATCGTCTATGTCGGTGTTTACTTTGAGCGCGCTGACATTGTTTTGGGTGTGTTGTTCTTCGTCTATGTATTGAACATAACTAAATGGAAACATTACTCCTTCAATTTCTCGATAGTCAGAGTATATTGTTTCAAGATTTTCAGTCATTCCTTGTCGTGTCTGTCGGTATGCAGTTTTTACAACTAAGTGTGTTTCTTCGCTGATGAAGAGTTTTAGCATTTCACCTGAAGGTTGTTTTACAAGTAAGACTGAAGATTTTTCATTAT
This sequence comes from Candidatus Poribacteria bacterium, assembly GCA_963663765.2. GTDB lineage: Bacteria > Poribacteria > WGA-4E > WGA-4E > WGA-3G > MSPOR6. Next base: position 307,435 of record CAXXUA010000015.1, read on the forward strand.
TCACGTCTTCTGTTCCAGTGTATTGAACAACAGTATCATTCTGTGAAAGATGTATTAGGAGTGGAACAGTGTCTCTAAAAACAGCATCTTTCAATTCAGCAGTTGTTTCTGGAGGAACTGGTTGCATGCCGTTGGGTGAGAAGAAAACTGTTGTTTCTCCATCAAACACAATACTCACTTTACCTTGTGGATTGTTCATATCCTGTCTGAATTTATCTGGGTATATTTGGGTTATTTCAACGTTCATGTTGAATGGTCCTGATAGTGTTTTGAAGGTGACAATTTGATTTGTGACAACATTTTTCACAGCTTTCAGTTTTTCAAGTCCACCGTATGCTTGGATGGTAGCAGCAATGATTTCCTTTGCTTTTGCTATGTCGGTCTCATTTGCTTCTGGTATTGGTTCTGTTGGTGGCGGTTCTGGTTGCTTTATCTCTATTTCATTGACTTCGCCAAATTCGGTCAAGGGACGATCGAAGTTGTCCTGATTACCGACGGTGACGATGGTCAGTGCATCAGGATGTAAGTATTTTTGTGCGACTGTTTGAACATCTTCAGCAGTTACTTTTGCGATGTGATCAGTGAAGGTTTCAAGGAAGTCGGGTGCAAATCCACGATATGCAAGCATCATTTGTTGAAATGCGATTTGTGAACTGCTTTCAAAACCGAAGACAAATGAATTGATTAGGGAGTCCTTTGTGCGATTGAGTTCTTCTTCTGTAACAGGATTTTCTCGTATGTCTTTTATGAGGCTGATGATGAGTGCGATTGCTTCAGAAGTTTTCTCGGATCGTGTTTGACAGTATGCAAACCATTCACCTGGATTGGTGTAAAAGCTTGTTTGCATGAGACTTCCGACCATGTAAGCGAGTCCGTGTTTTTCGCGTACTTCCATCATCAATCGTGAGGTAAATCCACCCTCTCCGAGTATATCGTTCATGACCCGAAGTGCGAAGAAATCGGGGAAATCAGGAGTGCGTTTTATTCCGTAGTGTCCGATTAACATTGTTGTTTGTGGTAAATCCTTCTGGATATGGTTGACAGACGGTTTTGGCATGTTTTCCACTGGTTCAATTGCTGGGAAGTCTGTTTTCGTATTTTCCCAACCTTCAAATACTTTTTCAAGTTGGTTTATTAGAGTGTCTGTGTCAAAGTCACCAGTGATTGCCAGCATTATATTTTCAGGTTTGAAGAACTTTGTGTGAAATGCTTTAAGGTCATCTACAGTGATACTTTCTACCCCATCAATTTCAGAATACCAACCGAATGGGTGATCTTTTCCATAGAGTATCTCGGAGAAGTTCCGCCATGCTAATTGGATTGGGTTGTCATTTCTCCTTCGGATTGCTTCAATTGCTTGCTGTTTTCTGAGTTGCAGTTTTTCTTCTCTGAATGCAGGGTTTCCCAAGACATCTGCGAAGATTTCTAATCCCTTTTGAATATCTTCAGCCATTGTAGATAGATTGACTGAGCCGTATTCGGGAGACATTCCGATTTCGACGGATGCTGCCATAGATTCCAGTTGTTCATTTAATGCATCTGGTTCTCTGGTCTCAGTTCCACCAGTTCGCATGACACTTGCGCAGATAGAAGCTAATCCGATTTTGTCCTTTGTGTCATAGATTGTACCTGTTTTTACTAATCCACTAATGTTAAATACCGGTAGTTCGTGATCCTCAAGTAGATACAGAGTCATGCCGTTTGACAGAACACGTTTTTCTGGGACCGGAGGATTAAATTCAATTGGTTCAAAGGTCAGTTCTTCATGTGGTTTTGCAATTAGTGTTGTGCTGCTAACAGACATCAAACATGTGATGAGAATGAGTAAAATTAATTTGGTTCTATTTTGTGTCAGCATTATTCAAAATCCTCCTCAGAATCTGACTGTTCTACATTATCGGTTTCTTTCTTAACGAGTGTTGCGACGGTGCGATTGCTTTTCTTGAAGTATGTGTTTGCGGCTCTCATGATGTCTTCGGGTGTGATTTCATACATTTTTTTGCGCCAATCCAGTATGTATCGCCAATCATTTGCGATACCTTCATAGAATGCAAGTTGATAAGCCATACCTGAATTTGAACTCAACCCACGGATAAAACCTGCATCAATTTGTTTTAGTATACGTTTGAATTCCTTTTCTGCGACAGGTTCGGTTTTCAGTTTTTCCAGTTGTTCATAAATTACTTTTTCCACATCAATAGTTGTGTTTGGAGATTGTGGAGTAGCACTAATGACAAAAAGATTATCGTATCTTGCGCCTGGGTAACCGTTGATTGAGTCAACAGAGAGAGCGATACTTTCTTCAACGATGTTTTTGTAAAAACGTGAGGTGCGTCCATCAGAGAGGATGGCACTAATCATATCTAATACATAATCATCAAAATGAGGGATTGTAGGTTTATGAAAACCGATCATTAGTTGGGGTTCAGCATCAAATTCTACCTCAATGCGTCTTTCGCCTTCCTGTTTGGGTTCTTTGGAGGTGACTTCTTGGGGGAGAGGTTGGGAAGGGATGTCTCCGAAGTATTTTTCAATCAACGTGATTGTTTTTTCAGTGTTTATATCACCGACAATGACCATAACAGAGTTATTTGGTGCGTAGTGTATTTTGAAAAATTCTTCAGCTTTGTTTCTGTTGAGCATTGCGATGTCAGATGGGAAGCCGATGATAGGAATACCGTAAGGGTGTGCGGTGAAAGCTGCTGCCATAAACTGTTCATATAGCTTACCACCTGGGCGTGAATCCACAGCCATTCTGCGTTCTTCTTTTACAGCTTCGCGCTCCACATAGAATTGGCGTAGGACAGCATTTTTCAGTCTGTCAGATTCAAGCATTGCCCAGAGTTCTAATTTGTTTGAAGGCAGTTCTACGGTATAGATTGTATAGTCAACAGATGTGCCTGCGTTGAATCCGGAGCTGCCGTGTTGTGTATAGATTTCGGTATATTCACCAGAAACGACCCACTGTTTTGCAGCATCTTGTTGCGTTTTGAGTGCTGTTTCTAATTCAGCGATTTTTTGATCGTTTGCTCTATTGCCTTTAGCCTGTTCCTTGTCTAAAGCATCACCGATTTTGTCGATTTCTGCGAGTACGACTTTTTCCTTTTCATAGTCGGTTGTACCGATAGTCTTTGTGCCTTTGAACAGCATGTGTTCAAGCATGTGCGCGATACCGCGTGCATCGTTTGATTCGTCCACAGAACCTGCTTTGAATAGGATGTACGGTGCGACGGTAGGGGAGTTATGACGTTCAATCATCAATAGTTTTAGACCGTTTGGGTAAGTGTGTTCTACCACGCGGTCTTCAAGGTTTTGTGCTGATGCTATTCCGTGAAATGTTAGGATGAATAGGATCAGTGTAATTTGAATCTTTTTCATTGATTTATTCAGCATTATTTCTTAGTGTGTTCACACTAAAATGCTGTTCCTTTCTTTTTTGTTTATACTAAGAAGTTGCAATAATAGTAACGTATCTCAAAAATGCAATTTTGTCCAAATTCACAGAATCGCGTGTCCGGTAATTCGGGGTTAGAAACCCCTCCTACGATTTGTGAGATAGGTTGTAGCGTATCTGTTGTTGTCTGAACCAGGATTTTCAGGATTATTAGATTTGCAGGAATACCTTGTCAAGGATTTTTTATTTACATAGGTGCGTTTGGCTCAATTATAGCAAAATAACGACGTGTGTTAGTTAACAAATATTTTTACAGATATTGAGATCAACCATTTGCAAACAAATTTGCTAATTTGAACCGTTAATTAAAGTAGCAAAATCCCATACAAGTACTGCACCATCACCGCTTGTTATGAGTGTTTTTCCGTCTTGACTAAATGCTATACCACTTATCCTATGCGAAAATCCTTTAATTGTTTTGACTAACTTACCAGTGTCAGCATCCCAAATACTTAGGGTAAAGTCAAAACTTCCAGCAAGAAGATATTTTCCATCAGGACTAAACTCGCAGCTTAGTAAAAACCCATTATCTTTTAGCAGAATAAATATGTCTTTAAGAGTGTGTTTGTGAACACCAGTTGCAACATCCCACAAATTAATCTTTTTGCTATATGTACGAAAACTAGCGAATGACTTTCCATCTGGACTAAAGACGAGATCGTTTATATTCTCCGAATTATGCTTGAGATCCAAGGTTCTCAAGTGGCTTCCAGATGCAACATCCCACATGTTAATGATCTTAAACCCGTCGGTACTTGCAATGATTTTGCCATCAGGACTGAAAGATAGCCTTACGATTTTGGTTGACGACTCATGTGTAATCGGTGCGTACTTTTGTTGCATCGTGTCAAGCTCACATATATGTATATTTTTCTCTGTCACACCTGCAAGCAGCTGAGTCTTAGGACTAATCACTACTTTACTCATATTTTTTGGATGTATACTTGGTCTATTTTTACTTTTACCTGTTTTCGCGTCCCATTGACGAATAGTAATTTCCCTTGCCCTTTTTTTATTATTGCCAGTTATCGCGTTCCATAGACGAGTAGTATTTTCCATACTTTCGCTTACTATTGTTAACCCGTCCGAACTATATGAAACGGCATAAACTTCAGATTTGTGTCCTCTAAGTATCTTTTTGTGTTTCGCTGTTGTAACATCCCACAAATGAATGTAACCATTCGTACTTCCACTCACCAGAGTTAATCCATCCGGACTCAATGATATGCTTGTTGCAATATCAACATGGTCTCTTAGGCTATACTTTTGTTTTCTGGAATTTACATCCCATAGCATAAGAAGACCAAATCGGTCAAAACTTAATAGTGTATTACCATCAGGACTAAAGACGACTTTTCGAATTTCATTAGAATGCTCATTTAGAGTCGCTTTCCGTGTTCCTTTATTGATATCCCACAATATGATGGAATAGTCTGTACTTCCACTTGCAAGTGTATTTCCATCAGGACTAAAAGCGAGACATTCTATTCTCTTTTCATGTCCTTTTAGCGTTTTCTTGTGTTCACCTTTTTCAATATCCCATACTTCGATTGTTTTGTATTGAATCCCTGATGCAACTGTTTTCCCATCTGAACTTAATGCTAAACATTTATCTACATGTGAATTAATCTTCATTTCTTGCAATACCTTTTCTTCCACAACATCAACTACAAGGATAACATCACTACGGCTACTTGCCAATATTCTTCCATCCGTGCTAAAGGCAATATTATCAGCACTGTGGAAAGCTTGAAGTTCAAAGTGATGTGTACCTGTTGTCACGTCCCACAAATCAATCTTACCTGACTTTGTACTTACGAGGCTTTTGCCATCACCGATGAACGATACAGAATCAAAATCAAAATCATAATATGGTTCTGAGTCACGTATGAATGTGGTTTTGTGCTTAAATGTCTCTATATCCCATATAAGGATTACTTTATTATTACTTATAGTTGCCAGTTTTTCTCCATCCAAACTGAATGACATCATTTTTGCTGCGGGTTTATCTGTTGCTATGAGTGCTGTTTCCTCATACGTGTTTGCATCATAAAACCAAATTCCTGTAGAACTTGCGACAGCAAATTGTGTGCCATCAGGCAGGTAGATAACATCATGAATCATCCCTTTACCTATTCTTGCTTTTAGACCTTTGGGTAAATTAATCTGTGGTGTTTCAATCGGAAATGTGTCTGAACTGGCAATATTCGGGAGAAAATGTAAAACTAAGAAAATTGAAATGATGCTGATTACCAAAAAAGTAAAGTGCATTTTATTTTTCACTGTTACAATTTCCTATTTATAGCGGGTTTCCATAATTCAGTTATTGTGAAATTCTGAAATCCAGCGCGCTTAAAAAGCGCCAAATCAAGAAATCAACGGTATGAATGCCTTTTGGCATTCACCGGGTATGAATGCGCCTATGGCATTCACCGCCGACCATGGTGCGTAAGTTTCATTATTTTCTATTCATTTGTCACATTCGTTATCTTACTCATATTCCATAGTAGTATTGTATCGTCAGCACTATAACTTGCAAGCGTTTGCATATCAGTACTCAGTGAAAAACATCTAAGAAAGTATGCATGTCCTATCAAGAAATGGTAGAATTGTCCAGTGTTGACATTCCAGAAGTGAATTACACGTGTTTCACTATTAATTGCAAGGAGATTTCCATCTTGCGTAAACAGCAATTCCTTCCAATAGTCGTCTTTTTCAGGACTAGTTCTTTCCATTGGTGCTGAGAGTGTTTTTAGCAGTTCTTCAGTCTCTATATCCCATAAACGTGCACTTCTATCCCAATCAGTACTTGCGAGTTGTTGACCGTCAGGACTGAACATTATCCGACTTACGCTTTTTTTATGCCCTTTGAAAATCCTTATTGGGATACCTATTTCCACATCAATCAGATAAATATTACCATTTTTGCTACCAACCGCCAGTAAACTTCCATCCTGATTAAAGGAAAGGCAAGAAATAGAAGACATCCGTTCATCATGGAAAGTTTCATGTTTCCAAGATTCTGTATTCCACAGAAGGATGCTTCCATCATCACTTCCAGTTGCAAGGTGTTTTCCATCGGAACTGAAAACTATGCTATTAACAAACCCAATATGACCATTTAATTTCGTTTTGAGTTTCCCGTTGTTGAGATCCCATAGCCGAATCGTACCGTCCATACTGCCACATGCAAGTGTTTTTCCATCCGGACTGAAGGCAACACCTTCAAAAACGAATGGTTGATCATAATGCCTGTGTTCTTGATTTGGTAATGTTGTCATAAGGTGTCCAATAAGTTTATACTTTAGTTTTCCCGTATTGGTATCCCACACATGAATAGGTAATTTATTCTGCAACATTATAATCAGTTTTCCATTTGGACTTAGCAAAAGTTCGCTTGAATAGTCAAGTTGCAAAAAGTCATTAATTCTTTTTATCTGTTTTTCTGTTTGGGTATCGTGTATTGAGAAGCCATTTTCATCATTTGTTGTGGCGTAGGTCTTCCCATTCGGATTAAATGCAATTTTAACTTTTTCCTTTTCATCATCGTCATCTTTCAATGGTTGATTGGCGTTATCATCAGGATCTTGCCATAATTCTATAGTCTTATTCTCTTTTTTAATAGTGAGTTTTTGTCTATCTGGACTATATGTCACGTCATATTTCACATTTAATTCTTTACATTCTCCAGTATTAACATTCCACACCAGAATTAGATCGGTTATGCTACTCTTTGATTCACCCATAATCGTCTGTCCATCAGTGCTAAATCTGACATTCTTGAGTTCGCGTCCTAAAGCATAGTATGAATTATACAATGGTATAGGAAGTAACTTGATCTCATTGTACGTTTCTGTGTCATATAACCAAATTCCGATGGTACTTACAACTGCTAACACATTCCCGTCTGGGGAATACAAGAAATCCTTTATTTTACCTTTTCCAAGTCGTGCTATAGCACCTTCTGGTAGACTCATTTGTGTGTAATTTTGCGCATAACTGCTCTGTAGAAAAACAGTTGTAATGATGCTGAGTAATAAAACTCTCAGAAATAAAATAGCATGAGATTTCTTGGCTTGCATACCGTGAGATCCTTTGTGTTTATTTCATTTTGAATATAATACCATTTCTAAAAATTATTGTCGCATTCGAACGGTTGTTATGGTAGTCATTCTTTAGGCACAAACTTCCAGTTTGTGCTACAGAAATAAGAAACCCCGATTTTGGCAATCAGGGTTTCAATTTTTTTATTTTTTCTGTAGGTCACCGAGTAATCCAACTAATGCGAATCTGATATGTGAAGAGAGTGCGGAGTTTTCAGCTCTTAGGTCAGCACCTTCTTCGTCGGGATACATGACGTGGGCTGCAACAGCCTTTTTGACCCAAGTTTCAGCTCTGTTATCGTAAGGGATATATTTTTCTTTGGGTGCTGTGCAGGCGGGACATTCATCTGGGGGTTCATTGGCTTCTTTCCACAAATAGCCACAAGCAGTACATACAAACATAGTTAATTCCTTTCTTATTGTAAGTGTATATATGTATTCATAGCGTAATTAGAAGGTTATTATCTGATAGTAATCATTCTATCAAATATTATTTTGAAAATCAACTGTAATTTTGCCTGTAATTTTGTAAGGGTGATTGAAAATATTTTGGTATAGTGTTGTCTGAATCGCGGATTACGCGGATGGGTATCGGAATCGCAGATTACACGGATTACGCGGATTACATTGATTACATGGATAAGACATCTGCACCAGATCTGTTTGCTTAGGTGCATCTAATCATCAGCAAAGGATGTTGATGCGAAGGACACATTTTTCATTTTAATATTGCGTGTTAACACAGTTATAGTAAGGGTTTATAGCCGAATTTTATTGTATATTTTTAGATAGTAACGTAATTTTTTGTAATTGACAGGACTTACGCACACAATGGTAGGCGTGCTTTGTAAGCGCGCCGGAAACCCAGAAAAACGCTGATAATGGCATCATTTTCATCATAATTTTTGATTAAATCAAGAAAACTGCGTAAGTCCTGATTGAAAAATATATTTTACTTGAAAGTGTAACATTTTGTTTTCTGTTTCAAAAAGTATTAGATTGAGGTAGTAATGCAATTATAAAAATGTAAATATTAACTTATTAGATTGAATGTAATATATTTTGTAATACAATACCTTCGCCAATAATAGACATTCTTCCAGATTGTGCGGGCAGTTGTAGCACATTCTGCCAGATTGTGCCTATAAATTATTCTGTCAGATTGCTGATATAGTCATTTCTATTGTCAAATTAGAGGATGTGATAACAGGGTTATTCAGTTTTCAATATTATTGATAATATTTTGCTATGTCGTTAATTTTATGTGTTGCCATCTTGTCCATGTCTTTAGTCCCGTAGGGACGATATGTTTATAGAAACATGTTATCTATCCCTCTTGAGTTCCGTAGGAACGACATAGAAAAATAAACATATCGTCCCTACCAAATCAACGCCAAATGCGCCAAATCAACGGTATGAATGCCATTAAGCCTACACTCCGCAGTTGTTTAATCAGATTTTAAGTATTTATGTTATACTCTTTATATCTTTATATTAGGAGTATAACATCATCACTCAATCTACTTTTACAACACAACGTTTAGATCACCTCGGCATAGTAGCTGGTGTATGTGATCGTATTGACTTGATAAACACTATTGATACTTGTATTTCCCCAACGAAACGGAAAGTTTCAGTGGGTGAATCTGTTGTTGCTATGATCTTGAATGCTTTAGGCTTTGTCTCACGCCCACTCTACTTGACACCTGAGTTTTTTTCAAATAAACCGGTGGATCTATTGATACGCCCTCATCTCTGTGCTGCCGATTTCACGGACGATTGTCTTGGGCGTGCTTTAGATACACTTTATGAAAATGGTGTTACCGAACTTTTTGCGACAGTTGCTTCTAAAGCATTATCAACTTATGAGATTGACCATCGTTTTGTTCATCTGGATAGCACCACGTTTAGTTTTCAGGGGAACTATGATACCGAAACAGTTGATGAACACGCTATTCACATTACCCACGGGTATAGTCGGGATCAGCGTCCGGATCTCAAACAAGTGGTAGTTCAACTTCTCTGTTCTTATCGGTCTCAGTTCCCTGTATGGTTCGAAGCACTTGATGGAAATCAGTCTGATAAAACAAGTTTTCCCAACACGATCCGAGAATATTTGTCTCAACTGCGTGGCAGTGATGCCCCTTATTTTGTAGCGGATAGTGCGCTTTATACAGCACAAAACATTGCGAAGCTGCGTGATGTGCGTTTTATTACGCGTGTGCCGGAAACACTCAAAGCTGTCAAAGAACTCTACCAAACTATTTCGACTGAAGATATGCAGCCAGCATCTCTTGATGGATATAGTTATCTATCAGTAGATAGCACCTATGCGGATGTTCCACAAAGGTGGTTAGTTGTTTATTCACAAGCTGCGTATCATCGTGAAGTGGCAACTTTAGTAAAAAAGATTGCCAAAGCACAGACAGCCGCACAAACATCACTCAATCGTTTACAAAATAAAACGTATGAGACCGATACAGCTGCGGCATCTGCGGCAACAGTCCTTGCCAAGTCATGGAAATATCATAAACTTCGTTTCTCCATTATTTCTGTTCCACATTACACTACATCGGGACGCCCCAAAAAGACAGCTAAACCGACACATTTTCGTTATCGGGTTGAAGGTGAAGTTATTGATGATATAGAAACGATTGAAAAACTCAAACGCAGCAAAGGCCGATTTGTCTTAGCTACCAATGAACTTGATACAACTTTACTTGACGATGCGACTATCCTTGAAGCATATAAAGCACAGAACGTGTCTGTAGAACGCGGTTTTCGGTTTTTGAAAGACCCCTTATTCTTTGCCGATAGTCTATATCTTGAAAAACCCCAGCGGATTATGGCATTACTGATGGTGATGGGACTTTCTTTACTTGTTTACGCTCTTGCCGAACGATGGGTTCGGCAAGAGCTAAAAAAACAAGAACAAACAATACCTAACCAAGTTGGTAAACCCACGCAAAAACCAACACTCAGGCGTATTTTTCAAATGTTTGAAGGCGTTGATGTATTATTGATAGAACAAAACGAACATATACAACGGTCTATTGTAAATTTAAATGAAATACACACACAAATCATCAACATTTTAGGCATAGAAGTAAAAAATGTCTATTTTCCAGATCCATAACTGCGGAGTGTAGGATTAAGGCATTCCCCGTATGGCATTTGTCGGGACTAAAGAACTGGGGAGGGTAGTCGTTTTCTATAAACATATCGTCCCTACCAAATCAACGCCAAATGCGCCAAATCAAGAAATCAACGGTATGAATGCCATTAAGGCATTCCCCGGGTATGAATGCCATTAAGGCATTCCCCGTATGGCATTTGTCGGGACTAAAGAGCGATATTCATTTTTCAATAATCTAAAACTGATGCAGAAAGTTCGGTTAGGAAACCAAACCTGGGTATTAACTTTCAGTAAATCTCAAGAACAGAAAACTCTTAAAACTAAATAATCCTGCTATGATAAAAAATTCTTCAACGAAAACCTGAAGTTATTTTTATTTATATAATCCTAACAATATCACAGAGCAATGGTAGATCAACACTATATACTCATTCAACTGAAGCACTCAAAAATGGCGAAGGTATTGGTAATATATAAAATATTGTTTGTCAAGTCTTTCTTCAATTTTTATTTTGGATGAGTTTTTATGCTTTTTCTATTCATCTGGTGCGTCTAATATCTGAATATCATTCATAGGTTTACCATCTGGATCAGTAAGACGTAGATAAAATCCGCATTTATCATTCTCATTGCAAACCTTGACCAGAAATGAGTTTATACCTGATTTTAATGTAACTGGAATAATGGAGTTGTCTATACCTGCAGGTTGGTTTTTTGTCTTTTCGAATAACAGTTCGCCATTAAACCAAATTTTTGCTTGGTTATCACTACCAAACCGGACTTGTGCTTGTTGTTCTTCGGTGGCGTGAAGAGCTGTCCATGCATAGGAAACAGATTGAGTGATATCTGAACTGAGATGAATAAACCCGTTGAGAGTATCATCTGTATGTTTTTTCCAACCAATTTGTTCGTCAATTCCATCATATAGTTTCTTTAACTCAATCAAAGATGATTCTTCGGATATGTACTCAGTGTTGTATCCGATTCCCGCAGTGTTATCAAATGGTCCGATAGCATACCATGCGTCTTCATGAATGAAACCTGTATTTTGCAATTGTTTCATTGCTTTGTTATGTTTGTTGTTTTTGCTGTAGAATTCTGCTAATTTGAGTTGGAGTTTAACCCTGAAGTTTTCAGCGTGTGAATTAGTATATTCAGCGGGTAACATCTTTGTTAAATTTTGTAGTTTTTGTAGGTATAATTCTTCATCGTTGACTTTTTCGCTAATATCAGTGATTTGTCTCCAGAAAAAAATCAATGTGCGTTCATTGCTTATTTGACTCAAAGCGTATTTGTAGTGCCTTATTGCCTCATCAAATAAACCTTTGACAGCGCATACCTTACCGAGTGTTGTTGGAAAACCGTATCCTGAATGTGCCTCTTTGTAATATGAATATTTTGCTAATGTTAGTGCTGCATCTGGGAATAAATCTTTCTCAAGGAGTTCGTCTATAAGACTTAGATATTGCCAAGGGTTATGTTGATTGTTGAGTGCCTTCTTTTTTAATTTTAACCATTTGGTGTATGCGGAATCTGCATTTTCTTGGTCGCCAGCAATTTTGTAATGGTCGCCTAATAGTTCGTAGAGGACAGTACTATTTTGCATAATAGGTTTGATTTCTTCAAGGAAAGGAATGATTTCGTTTTCTTGTCCTTGTTGAGTGTAATAGGTAGTAATTTTTTGAATAATCAAATCGTGATCAATTTGTCTGAGTGGTGCTTCTAATGCCTGGTGATAGGTCGTGATGGCATTTGGATACTGCATTGCTCTAATATAAGATGAAGCTAATAGGTCATATAGTTGGTATGATGTAGGATTGAGTTGGATAGCAGTTTCATAAGCGTTGATTGACTTTTCCAGTTGTTCGGATCTCAAGTTTGTGAAGACTGGTCGTGTGTATTGCTCAGTATTTGCATTCCCAATGAGTTTACCATCATTTTTGTTAGGTGAAGAATCGTTGATTTTACCATTTGATGTTTCATTAAAGTTCCAATAACCGACCAAGCCGGGTTCATCACCGTTTAACTGTTTATTCATGTCTGTATGGATTTCAGTTTCTGTACGTGCGATGTTCCAGATTCGCACTTCATCAATTTGTCCGACGAAAGGGGATTGTGCTGATTGCTCTTCTTCATGTGAGGAACCGATTCGGAGTGGTAGTCGACTTCTATATAAGAATTCTTTATGTCTGAAATCTCTTTCTGCAATTTTATAGCCGTTTATGAAAAGTTGCATGGAGTTGTTCTTTGCATCAATGACAGCAGCGATATGATGCCATCTGTTGAGTTGGATAACATTCGGAAGAGCATAGAGTGATGCCTCACCTGCGCCACCTGGTGATGCGGCTAACTGAATTTGTCCCCCTTTCTTTAGGTATAGAATATAGCTGCGGTTCTTGATGTCTGGAACGCGTTTATCACCTTTGAAGATAATTGGTGCATATCTGTTTGGATATGCGGTGGGTTTTATCCATGCGGAAACTGTCACCTGTTCTGAAATTTTGTTTAGTGTAAGACTGTCGTCTATTTCTACATAACTTCCATTACCTGAGAGATTTAACGCGGTGTCTTCAATTACCTTCCCTGTATCACCTCTTTTATGTGGAAGTTTTTGATAAAGCTCTCCCAATTTTTTGTACCATTGTGATTTATCTGGTTCAAGGTTGGTGAGATTTTCATATTGATTAACTGCTTCCAAAAGGTTTTCTGTTGCTTCGTAACTTTCAGCAAGTTTTGCAATCAGTGTGGGATCGTTTGGATTTTCTTCAACCGCTTTCAATTGTTCTGGTATCCATTTTTCATATAGTTTTGCTTCTTTTGCGATTTTGTCTATTTCAGCATTTGCGCTTCTTGTTAAGTAGTTTTCCTCATCAATATTTTTCACCTTCTGATATGTTTGAAATGCTTCTTCAAATCGTTTTGCTTTTTGGTAACTACTTGCAAGGATAAAATATAGGTACTTCAAATCCCATTTGTTGTTATTGTTCTCTACGATATTGATAGCATCATTTGCGATTTTGATAGCGGGTTCATACATTTTATTGTTAAGACATAAGGTTGCGAGTGCACCTTGGAATGAAGTGTCGTTTTTGAAACTACTTGTCGGTAATGCAGTTTCAGCTTGTTTCAACAAATCATTCGTCTTTTCAAGTTGTTTGATCTTTTTGTATGCCACAGCTGCGAGAATTAAGCTGCGAATATTATTGGGTTCTAATTTGCTAAGTTTGAGATATGCTGCGGCAGCTTGATGATAGTCATTAGTTTTCCAATAGGATTCAGCGAGTAATTCCATATTATCTGTGTTGTTCGTATCCTTTTCAAGATTACTTTCAATAAGTGCAATTAATGTTTCAAGTTCTCCTTGCTTATAAAAAGCATTAATTAGAGCTTCACGTTCTTTATCCCCTATAAAATTGACTGTAATACCCGATGAACCAAAGGTTGATGAAATGGTTTTTAATCTGGGTTGTCCTGACACTTCAGTTTCGTAGAATTCTAATGCAAGATCATTCTTGTTATTTTTGATGTATGTTTTCAGTAAATCTTCAATACCTCTACTTCGTTCATGGATGTTATTCTCCATTTGGTCGAGAACTTTCTTGTAAGCATCAGAAGCTTTTTCGTATTCACCTTTTTTAATTAAGATTTTAGCATGTTCTCTTAGCATTGCGGTGGTGATAGATCCATCGGTTTCTGCTTTTTCTAACATCTCTTCCAAATTACCCTGATAACGGTATAGGTTTATTAGCCGCTGTCCATTTTTCTGTTTGTCCCACTCGTGTGTAGAGTGTAAGTCAGCTTCCTTTAATGCTTTTTCGGCTGCGTTTAAATCATCAGTGAGATAATATAAATCGGTTAGGTTTAGGAATATATCTTTGTTAGTGTGTCTTAATTCAATTGCTTTCTTGTAGTTTGCAATTGCCTCTTCATATTTCTCTTCATCAGTGTAAAGTTTTGCGAGTCGAAAGTAGTGTTTGCCAACTTCAGGTTGTGATAGAATAAATGACTGGATGAGTTCAAGTGCTTTGTTGTTCTGACCTGTCGTGATGACACTTTCAAAGAGTTTGTCTTGATAGCTTGCATTTACAGGGTCACCGTCAAGTAGTTCATTCCAGATTTGAGTTGCTTTTTCGTGTTGTTTAGTTTGTGTGTAAAGGTTTGCAAGTTGTTTTTGCGATTCTATGTTGTTGGGTGCAGCGTTTACAATTCTTTCATACATATCAATAGCTTCGTCAATTTTGTTTTGCTTGATGTAATCTTGTGCTATTTTGATGAATTCTTGAACAGACGGATCAGTCTTTTCAGTTTCTTGAGCATCAAGAGCTGCATTGAGTGATACGATAGTGATTGTAATTAGTAGGCATAAGTAGTACAACATTTTTTTGTAAGTCATTATATTGTATCTCCTATGAAATTGTGGAAGTTTTTCCTTTCAGTTCTTTTATTTGGTCGCGTAGTTTTGCTGCGAGTTCAAAATCAAGGTCTATAGCAGCTTTGTGCATTTGACGAGTTAGGTCGTCGATTATTGTTTCAATGTCTTCAATTGCGCTTGTTTCTTTAACCATTGGAATAGGATCATCAGGTTCTTCAGTTAAGTATTCCTCTGTAGATTCAGAGATAAGTTGCTGAATTGCTTTTTGAATAGTTGCGGGTGTAATGTCATTATCTTCGTTGTATTTGAACTGGATTTCACGACGGCGGGAGGTCTCCGCGATTGCATCAGCCATTGCATCCGTGATGGTATCACCGTACATTAGGACTTCTCCATCAACGTTCCGCGCTGCGCGACCAGATGTTTGGACAAGCGATGTGACGGAACGTAGAAAACCAGGACGGTCAGCGTCAAGGATGGCTACAAGAGAGACTTCAGGTAGGTCGAGACCTTCCCGCAATAGATTTATACCTATGAGTACATCAAATTCACCTTCACGTAGTTGTCGTAGGATTCTTGCTCTATCAAAGACATCAATTTCAGAATGCATGTAGTTTGCTCGGATGCCTGCTTCAATAAAATACTCGCTTAGATCTTCTGCCATCCGTTTTGTGAGTGTTGTTACCAACACGCGTTGTTTCTGTTTTACACGTTCATTTATCTTACCGATGAGATGGTCGATTTGTCCACGAACGGGATGTACAGAGATTTGTGGGTCTATCAAACCTGTGGGACGTATGATCTGTTCAACTATTTTGCCGCCTTCTTCCATTTCGTATTTTCCGGGTGTAGCAGAAACATATATGACTTGATCAATATAGGCTTCTACCTCCTCAAATTTTAGGGGTCTGTTGTCTAATGCGGACGGTAGACGGAAGCCGTATTCAACGAGTGTTGTTTTTCTTGCACGGTCACCTCGGTACATACCTTTTAGTTGTGGGATTGTAACATGTGATTCATCTATGAATATGAAGAAATCAGCAGGAAAATAGTTGAGAAGGCAGTATGGTGGTTCTCCCGGTTGCAAACCGGACAGATGTCGTGAATAGTTTTCAATTCCTGAACAGTAACCGACCTCACGTAACATTTCTAAATCGAACCTTGTTCTTTGTTCAATGCGTTGTGCTTCAAGGAGTTTGTTTTCTTTTTCAAAAGTTGCGATTCTGTCATGGAGTTCAAGTTCAATGTTGATCAGAGCATCCTCAAAGATGTCAGCATTAGTCATGAAATGTTTTGCAGGATATATTTCCAGTGTATGCAGTTTGTTTAATATTTCTCCAGTAACTGTATCTATTTCGCAAATTCTATCCACTTCATCTCCGAAGAGTTCAATTCGGAATGCGCTTTCACTATATGCTGGAAACACTTCTATTACATCTCCGCGAACGCGAAAAGTTCCTTGCCAAAAGTCAACGTCGTTTCGGACGTACTGGATATCCACTAAAGCGCGTAGGAACTCATCTCTTTTAATGTAATTGCCGACTTCTAAATCAACCTTTTGTCCTTCAAATTCGCGGGGTGAACCGAGACCGTATAAACAGGAAACACTTGCTACAATGATGACATCTTGTCTTGACATCAGGGATGCGGTTGAAGCGAGTCGCATGCGTGTGATTTCCTCGTTAATTCGGACATCCTTTTCAATAAAAGTATCGGTAGATGGGATGTATGCTTCAGGTTGATAGTATTCGTAATCGCTGACGAAATAGTGGACAGCATTGTGTGGGAAAAAGGATTTGAATTCGTGGTAGAGTTGTGCGGAGAGCGTTTTATTTGGTGAAATGACGAGTGTTGGACGTTGGATATTCTGTATGACATTCGCCATTGTATAGGTCTTACCCGAACCTGTAACACCTAACAAAGTTTGTGCTCTCTCGCCTTTTAGAATTCCGTTAGTGAGTTTTTCGATTGCTTGTGGTTGGTCTCCCTGTGGATCGAATTCCGATGTTAATTCAAAAGGTGTTGATGGTATTTCATGATTTACATTGATGGGTGAAATTGATGGGCGCGGTTCAAAGTGCTCTCTCATTTCTATTCCTATAGTTTTCTCATGTTATACTGGATATTTATATAAAAGGCAACATATTTAATGTTTATCACAGATTTTGGTAGGTGCTTGTCCGATTATAAAAGGTTCGTTACTGACATTTTCTTCTGGACAGTTTTCTTTGTTTTTAAGTAGCCCCGTTGTGTTATCAATTTCCCAGAATTCAATTCCCTCTGGTACAGCGAATTCTCTTTCTGGACCTCTTGATGCGTCATCAATGAATTCTGCCCAGATGGGAAGAGCAGCCCATGCTCCCTGTTCGTTGTAGTTTCGTACATTACTTTTTTGTCTGTCAAGACCGACCCACACACCTACAACCATGTCAGCGGAATACCCAACGAACCAAGCATCTACATTCTCATTAGTAGTGCCAGTTTTTCCGCCAATTGGACGTGTGATGTAATATGGTTTACGTAATGCGCGGTTCCCTGTTCCTTTCTTAATAACACTTTGAAGGAAGGATGTGATCTGATATGCGACTTTTTCATCTATAACACGTGTACGATCCTGTTGGTAGCTGTCTGTTGGATAAATCAGGTTTCCATCAGGGTCAGTAATATACTCAATGTATCTTGGCTCAACTTTTATACCTCGATTTGCAAATACACCATAAGCGGAAGTTAATTCCAGTACTGTCATACCAAATGAACCTAAAGTAAGTGCAGGTTTTTTGGGGTCCATTGCAGTTGAAATCCCGAAATCTTTTGCGAGTTCAACGATTCTAACAATTCCATCTCTATATCCGTCTTCAGTGATTTTTGTTTCCCATGCGGCTCTTGCTGTTGGTACGTTAATTGATTTCATTAGTATTTTCCTGACTGTGACAGGTCCATCATGTTTATATTTAGTATAGTTGTCAACTTCCCAAATCTGACCAGGTACGTGTTCAATCGCCCAAGGTTCATCTATTATGATTGTGGCTGGTGTGAGTATAGCAGGATCTTCCATAAGAGCAGCGAAGACGATAGGTTTGAATGCTGAACCTGGTTGTCGCTTTGAACTTCCTACTGCACGGTTTAGGAAGTTGTGATAGCTCATTTTTTTGATATGAGGATTATTACCATTAATGCTATATTCACGTCCACCGACCATTGCTTTAACATAGCCGGATTGTGGGTCAAAAGCGATTAGAGCGGCTTGCAAATAGTTTTCTTGAGGGTGAATACCTTGAGGATTATTTTTGTTTTGATCATAATTTGGTACGTGAGTACCCCATCTTCCATCCATATACCGTAAATGTTTTGCAACAGCATTCATAGCGATGGATTGCATGGACATGTCAATTGTAGTGTATACTTTCAAACCTTCACTGTATAAACTATCTTTGAGTTCAGAGATGTTGCTAAGTTCAGATTGAATGTGGTCTAAGAAGTGACCAGCAGTATTCTGTTTTTCTCTTAATAAAGTCTGTGTTGGTATCTGGACATGTATCGGTTGAATTCGGTTATTTTCGTATTCCTGTTGGTTTATAAAACCTTGATTGAACATTGCATTTAGGACGACATTGCGACGTTTTTTTGCATTTTCAGGGTTTGTCAATGGGGAGTACATAGATGTGCCTTTTGGAATTCCTGCCAGTAGAGCACATTCATGAAAATCGAGTTCAGCGACTTCTTTTTCAAAGAAAGCCATAGCTGCTTTTTGTACACCATAGAGTTGTTGTCCCCCAAATCTACCGAAGTCAATAAAGTTGAGATATGCTTCAAGGATTTGTGATTTTGAAAGAGTTTTTTCAATTCTGAATGCGAGTAAAATTTCTCTTGTTTTTCGTGCAAGTGTCCGCTGATTTTTTTCTGATTGCAGGTAGAAATTGCGTGTGAGTTGCTGCGTTAGTGTGCTTGTTGCACCGAGTCTTTCTCCCCCTAAAAACGCATCCTTAAATGCGCCACCGAGTCGGATTATGTCAATACCTGTATGTTGAAAGAAACGTCTATCTTCAATAGCAATGAAAGCGTCAGTCAATTTTGCTGGCATTGAATCCAGGGATATGATAGTTCGTGTCGTATCATCAAGACCTGATGATTCTTGTATTAGTTCTGGTTCAAGGAAGAAGTTTATAATTGAGATACCATCTGAGTTTAGAATAGTATCAAGTTTTCCATTTTTGACATTGAGATGCAGTCGTTTTGCTTCAGTTCCAGTGGTCATATTTGGATATTCAAATTCTCGTAGGAATATATCTATTGTTCCATTCTCTTTCCCTTTTTCTCCAGTGAGTTTGTGTGAATATTGTCCTGGATAGTTTACCCCTTTTCCATCGTTTTTTAATTCCTCATAGTCCAAACGATGTTTCTGGAGTTTATCAATCAGAAATGCAGCAGAATCTTTGCGTTGTACTTCACATATAGATGAATATACTTCAAGGTGCTGTCGCCAAGTTTGTGAATCGTTTTTGTATTCTAAGTTGATCAAATCAATTTCAGCAACATCTTCCCAACATCCAAGCATAAATCCGCTTGCAACGCCTATTCCAAAGCAGATAACAAGGAAGATAAGGATAAGACCCAGGAAGATTGTACTAAGGATTACTTGTAATGTATTATACAATAACTTTTTCATATTATACTCCACTATTTGTGAAATAAACTAAGGTGTACGGTCTAAGTCTGCTTTTCTAACACGTTTAATTGTGCATCCGATTGCACGTGTCTTTTTCTGTTTTTCAGGTATGACTTTACCGTCCAAAAGCAGATTCAATATGTTCGTTAGGTAGTGATTCTTAGGAGATTTTCGGTTGTCGTCTATTGCACCTTTATAGCGTAGGATATGTTTATTATCTATAACAAACACTTCAGGTGTTCTTCGAGCTTGAAAATAGTCAGCGATGACGTTTTCTGGATCAATAAGAATAGGGAATTCAAGTTTGTGTTTCGTCTGATATTTTTTTATATCTTCACTTGTTTCATGTTTATTTGAGTGAATACCGACAAATTGGACTTCTTTTTCTTTGTAGTCCTTTGTGAGTTTTACAATACGTTCAATATATTCATCCAATACAGGACATTCTGTAGCAAGAAAAATAAGTACAATTGCTTTTTTGTCTTTACTAAGTTTCTTTAAGGTATGAGTTTTTTTCTCTGTGTCCTTTAGGGACCATTCCTTAACCTTTTCATCAATTTTTGCGATATTGTCGTTATTTTCTTCGTCTGCTGAAATGAAAAAGGAAATGAAAAAAAATAAACCGATAAAGGCATACGACTTACGCATTTTTAGTTCTCCTATGTTATAAAACGTTACAAACATAATTGCGTTTATAATGAGTTTACATTATCTTAAGTTGTAAAAACTAATTTTCGGAATATAGTATAAAATACATAATAACGAAAAATTATATTGATTTTTTTATTATATAGTGTAACAATGTAACATATTTTTCAGTATATAGCAAACTGTACGACAGGGTTATTCAGTATTAGACATTTTAACTGTTTCCCGAGAAAATCGCGACCGATAAAACAAGAAATCAACGGTATGAATGCGCGTATGGCATTCCCCGGCTATGCCTTTTGGCATAGCCCAGGGCGCTCCTACTGCGGGATTCTTTTTGAGAAATTCACTCATTAGGAAAACTGAATAACCATGGATATTGATAGTTTTTCTACAGTTTGCTCAAACCATAATTTATTTTAATTTTTCAACTATTGAATAAAATGGAGGTATTCAAGGGAGTTCAAAATTATTAGTATCAGGATTAGTATTATTTATGTGTCTATTTGCTATAACAGTAACAGCAACAGCACAAGAACCAATTCTCGGACCCTATCTTTGGATGTTCGTTAAGTTGGATGCAAATCAGGGTGGACAAGCAGCTACAGATGTTGATTCCCTTGCAGCTGCGAGTAATAATGTTGTTACTGAAGAAATGGTTGCAAGCAATGGCGCGACTGAGGGTGATACAGTTGGTGATTTTCAATGGACATCTGCTGACTTACCCGATAGTGGTAACATAAATGAAGTTGCTACGCAAGCAGGTTTCACAGAAGTTGATATAGACGATGTGACTTCTTACGCACTGTATACGTACAATTCCGATAAAGATCAAGCACTGACAATGGCGACTGGGAGTGATGATTCTATCAAAGTATGGCTTAATGGTGAAGTCGTTTTTTCTAACGCTGTTAATCGTGGAGCATCCAGATGGCAGGATGAGTTTCCCATCAATTTGGTACAGGGTGACAACTTATTCTTAGTCAAAGTTAGTGATCGTAGTGGTGGTTGGGGTATGCATGTTGGTATATCTGAAACGCCTTTAATTCCTGTGCAAGAAATACTCACAAATTGGATTTGGATGATGGCTCGAACAGAAGTGAACCAGGGTGGCGCGGATTCTACACACATAGATTCACTTGCTGTTGCAAGTAACAATAAGGTTACTGAAGAAGATGTGGCTAAGAACGGGGTGACTGAAGGGGATACTGTTGGTGATTATCAGTGGACTCTTGCGGAATTACCACAAAATGGTGATCTTAATGTTCTTGTCAATCAAGCAGGAATAGAAGCAGGGGATTTAGATGATGTGACTGCATACGGAATTGTTACTCTTGTTGCAGAAGAAGCAATGGAAGATGTTGTGATGGTAGCAGGGAGTGATGATTCAATTAAAGTTTGGCTTAATGGAGAAGTCGTTCACTCTAATGCGGCGAATCGAGGTAGATCCAGATGGCAAGAAGAGTTTACAGTTAATCTGAATAAAGGTGACAACTTATTGATGGTTAAATGTAGTGATCGAAACGGTGGATGGGGTATGCACTTTGGAGTTCGTGGGAATGTAGAAACTGCGTATAAACCATCCGATCAACTTTTTAGTGTTGATGCTGTTGGTAAGTTTGTTACTACATGGGGTAAACTCAAAAACTCCAAATAATCTACATTTATGGTAGACTTTGGACTTAATTTCTTATTTAGACAGTTAACAGGACTTATGCAGTTTTCATGATCTGATGAAGAATTATGACGAAAATATTGTAATTTTCAGCATTTTTCTGTTTCCAGTGCCAAATCAAGAAATCAACAAAATCAAGTAATCGTTTAGTTTGAAATTTGAAATTTCAAACTAAACGATTTTGTTTTGCTGTCATGTCGATTGTAATCTGGATATAAAAACATAAGGTGTTATGTAATTGTTGATGCCAAGAATTCTGTTAGTTCATGCAAATGTGTGAGTTGTACATCAACGACTGACAGGTCAAGACATTCTTTTGATTGATTTCCAACCATCCAAGCAGTCCACATTCCTACGTTTTTTGCACCAACCATATCTGCTTTATAACTATCACCAACATAGATTGCTTCTTGAGGTGAGACATTCAACTCTGATAATGCTGCCTGAAAAATGCGCGGATCAGGTTTTGCACAACCAAACACTGTCGAATCAATGATGACATCAAGTATAGGAGACAATTTGTATTCATCGCACCACCCACGAGTATTACCGAAATTATTGCTTATGACACCGAGTTTGTAGTTGTTCTTTAGTGATTCAAGCCAAAGTAGATTTTTTGAGAGGCTTTTGGATGCACCTTCGCAAAACCAATCAACATATTGGTTCTTCAGTTCGTCGCTCAAGTTTAATCTTGTGAAGATTCCTTCAGCAATTGCCTCAGATGTTTCTCTAAGAGTGCAACGTGCAGCAGCAAGTTCAGACGCAACTACACCTTTAGGTAACATTGAACCATCTTGATAGGACCAATTTGGATTACTTTCACCCAGTGCAAATTCAGTTACAGCTGCCCTATCTGCAACATCAAATTCTTCGCGTGTTATTTCAGGATTGTGTATATGAATAAACTGATAAGTTCTTTCTAACCAGTGTATACCGTTTCCATCTAAAGTTCCGCCGAAATCAAAAATTAATGCCCGAATCATATATGTATTACTTCCTTTTAAGTTTTTTCTTTAAATTTACAGATTTAGTCTTGAAGTTAGTGTTTTTACTACTTCATCTGTTGTTATTTCTTGCATACATTGTTGCGGGAAGTCTTTTCTAAAACATGCATGTTTATAACAGGGTCTACAATATACGGATTTTTCTATGATTGTATGATCTAAGCCGTAGGGTTGATGTCTTTTTGGATCTGTAGGACCGAAAAGTGCTACTGTGGGAGTTTTTACAGCAGCAGCAATGTGCATTGGACCGCTATCACAAGTAAGACAAATTTCGCAGCGTTCTAATAGTGCTCCAAGTTGCATAATATTTGTTTTTCCAACGAGATTTATAGCTGATTTAGGGATTGTAATATCTTTCATTTTAGTCTGTTCTTCGGTTGTACCTGTTAAAACAATTTTATATTTTGGTGCAATGTTTGATATTTTATGGATTGCTTCTACGAAATTATTCAAACTCCACTGTTTTGTTCGCCAAGTTGTACCTAAATTTATAGCTATTAACGGGTCTTCTGTAGTGACACCTTCACATTGTAGAATGGTTTTGATGTCTTGACGGTCATCATCTGTATGCCAGAATTCTAATTGTGAGATTGTGTTAAATTTGGTTAAGTCATTTGTATATTGTTTAGAATCAACTTTGTTGAGTAGTTGAATGACTGTTAAATATCTATCCACTTCATGCAAATTGGTATTGCTTTGACATGATTTTGTAAGTAAGAGTCCTCGTCCTTTATAGTTTGACCCTATACGTATGGGGATCCTTGCTAAGAATGGAATAAGTGCATTACGATATGAAGTAGGATGCAACACTACAGCTATATCAAAAGAAAATTTGCGAATTTTGCGGATAAGCCTTATCAGTGATTTGTCAGTGGAACCGTGTTTTGTGTCAAGGATACATCTGTCAACATAAGGATTCTCATTCATTAATTCAGTAACGAGTGGACGCATCAGTAGCGAGAGTTGTGATTTGACATAAATATGTTTCAGTGCTCGCAAAGTAGGTGTAAGTAGGACCATATCCCCGATCCAAGCCCCAGTGTGACACACAAGTATTTTTTGCATTAGAAAAAGAACGGGTTTGACCAAGCTTTTTTGCCGGTCTCGTCGGTTATTTCGATTCGGACATATTTTGTATTATTAGGTACCGTATAAGTTGCCTCAGTCAACAGAGATCCGTTATTAGGTATAAAACGTCTACCACGACTACGTTCAGCTTTAAAAACGATAGACCGTGCTTCAGAACACTTAACAGACAGTTTATTGTCAATAAAGCTTATATCATTTATTTCGGGTCCGAGTGTTGAGTAGAATGAACCGGTTCGTAGTGCTTCCATGATATTATCCAGTGTTAAATCTTGTGCTTTTACCATTATCCACCCATGGAAGCAATCATGTTCTGTTCCGTGTGCATCATCTGCAGCAATGCCGAGTACTGGACCGCATTTATCCAACAGGTCATCCCATGATTGTTCGGAAAAACCTTTACCAATTCCCATGCAAGTATCGTTATAGACTTCAACAGCGAAATAGCCGCGTAATGGTAGATAATCTGAGATAGTATGTCCACACCAATAGGGATGGCACAGAACTGCTTCCCCACCTTGTTCCTTTATTTCGTCAATAACGGCATTAGGATGCATTTTTGCACAGTTTATGGGATTATGAATATTGATTGCAACAATATGATATGTTGGACCTCCGTAAGGATTTGGAGGGTGGACTTCGCTACCAGAGATTGCAAGGAAATCTGTGTCACTATATGCTTGAACATCATTGACTTTGCGGTGATCTGTTAGGACGAGAAAATCGTAACCTACCTCCCTATATGCATTGAAACGATCAGACATTGACAGTTTACCATCCGATTCTGTAGAGTGGCTATGGGTATTCCCCCGATACCATTGTCCCGGTTGAGTAAAAGGATTTTTGGAAAACATTGTTATCTCCTTAGAAAAAATATTTTGTATGTTCAGAGCAAGATATTAAATTAGTGATGTAATTCATCAATTATAACGTTAATTATGTTTATTCTAATACAGAATTGTAGCATGTAGCAAAGTAAATTGTCAACAGTATAGGTGTGTCTGCATTATAAAGGAGTGTAAAGTTTTTGCATGCGTTGAGGGGTGTTTGGAATCGCCAGAAGCAATAAACTTTACTCACCCGTATTATAATTTAACCTTGACACCAACGCAATTAACAGGTATCATATTACAAAAATATAAAGGATTATGATGTACAGCAGAATTAACATGAAATCTAA
This sequence comes from Candidatus Poribacteria bacterium, assembly GCA_963663765.2. GTDB lineage: Bacteria > Poribacteria > WGA-4E > WGA-4E > WGA-3G > MSPOR6. The sequence continues at coordinate 332,759 of CAXXUA010000015.1, forward strand.
TAAGAATTGTTATTTGTCGGTTTTTTTGATTTTATTTTTTGTTTTAAATACACTATTATTACAGTCTGATGCGGTCGATTTTATTACATATCAACAAGAATTTTCAGGTAAAGGATCTACACAAGGTGCATTTGGGAAAGAAATACACATTGCTTTCAAACAAAATATCTATGTCAGTGATACAGAAAATCGGTTGATTCAGAAGTTATCACCAACAGGTGAGTTCCTTCTACAAATTCCCTCTGACCCAGAATCCCAAGAAAATATCCTACGTAAACCTGTTCATTTGACAGTTGATGAGATGGGTAATATCTATGTGGCAGATATAACCACACATCATATAACAGAAACTGCAGACCCAAAAATATATATTTTTGCACCATGTGTTTATAAATTCAATTCAACAGGAAAACTCCAACACACCTACTTTGTTGATCCCGTAAATGAAAAGCCTGGGGTGGTTATTCCTGCAAAGTTGATGATCGATGAAAACGATAAAACTGCTTTTGGTGTTCAACCTACTGGGTATGATCGTGCTTTACGTGTTGCAGTGAATTCAAAAAACCAACTCTATATCTTGGATGCAAATCGGGGTCGTATTCACAAGTTTGCTACGGATGGAAAAAAGTTGCTGACATTTGGAAGATATGGTGCTGGAGCTGGTGAATTTGATAAAGACGCATCGGATTTTACAATTGATGTAAATGGTAATATATTTGTTGCTGATACTGGTAACCATCGAATTGTTAAGTTTAGTTCTGATGGAGAATATATCGGCAGTTTTGGTAAGAAGGGACGTGACAATGGTGAGTTTGTAAAACCTTTAGCAATAGTAGCATTGCCATCTGGGCAGCTATTGGTGAAAGATAGTAGTCGATTTCGTAGGAAGGTTGGTGGTTTACCCGAAGTTATCGCCCTTTCACCGACATTAACTCAGTTGTCAGAAAGTACTCCTGGGCAGACAGAACTTGCTGAGACAATAACAAATGCTACACGTGCGCAATATGGACCATTTGCACCGAATGTTACAGCTGCTGATACTGCATCGCTAAATCGTCGTTTACGTCTGCTTGAAGAAGCTGAATATAGACGTTACTATGATGAGAATGAATATGGTGAAGTTGATGATGATGAACTTGCAGAAGAACTCAAACGTGCTGACATCCGATTGACACTGTTTCACAATGTTATTTCACGGGTGCAAAAGTTTGAAAACAGTGGTAAATATGTTGGTCGTATAATTTATGAAACAGACCAGTTGAGTGAAGAAAAGCACGATTTGACTTTTCTTGTTATAGATCCATCTGGACATCTTTATTTGCGTGATACTAGTGATTTCACTATAATTCAATATGCTATTAGCGGGTTCACTATAAAACCGTCTCACATGAATGGTTTTTATAGTGCTCGTTTTGCAAATTTAAGTAATAATTATCTGGAAGACTATGAGGATATTGACTTTTCAACTGATGTTCAAGACGAACTCAATCAGTTGGAACTCAAAAACTTGTTAGGTTGGACATATAGCCTATCTGAAAAATGGCATTTTTCACTCCTTGATGAGTTTACTTATGCTGAACAGGATGAGAGATACATTACACCTGCTAAGGTAGAGGATAGTTTTGATTTTGATACACAAGCAGTAGAAAATGCGTTTGTAGTGAATTTGAAGTTAATCACAAATCCAAATCCTTATCGGTATAAGGAGCTGAATCTTTCTATTGGTCGTGTTGATGGAACATCAGATTTGGCTCAGGACGCACTATTTCCTGATTTGAATAAACAGCAGCGGATTGATACTGGAGATGCAAACTCTACAGTAATTGAATTAAATTGGGATGTCTGGTCAAAAACAAACCTGTGGTTTCGCTATGCAGACTTGAATCCAGCTGAGACAAGTCGGAATTTTGTCCGAAGGTTTTATGACGTATCGGGGGATCTGTATGAAGTATTTGGAAGTCGGAATCAAGCAAGGCAGTTTCTGGGAGAGTTGACCATAAAGTTTTAAGTGTTTGTTATAAAGAGTATAGTAACTAACTTTCAATGAGTAATAATTTTAAATATGGAATTTCGTGCATTATACCCTGAAGAATTTGAACCGTGGTTAGACCATGTTTCACAAGTTTTTTGGGGTGGTCGTCAATATTTTATCAACCATTGGCAAAACGATCTTTGGTTAGATTTAGAAGGAGTGCGTGTCGCTGTTGATGATGGTCAGATCGTCAGCACGGTGCGCGTTTTTATTCGAAAGATGTATTTCCATGGTGAGACGGTATCCATTGGGGGTATAGGTGAAGTGAGTACTCGAAGTGAATACCGAAAGCGTGGATTAGCAACACAACTTCTCAAAGATTCTATTCAGTTTATGGAAGAACGCGGTATAGTAGTTTCCATGCTTCACGGTAACCAACGTATTTATTCTGATTTGGGTTGGGAACATATTCCACTATACTATTCAAAGAAGGAAATAATCGGCAATAGACAGAATGAATGGGTAGTTCGTCCCGTTAATTATCAGGATATTAATGAAGTAAATAAAATTGCATCACTTTACGATTCTTATTCCAGCAAATTCAACGGCACAATTGTTAGAGATGATATAGGATATTGGACTGATTGGGTGCGGACAGAATCACCTGATCTGTGGGTTGCAGTTCGGGACGATGAAATAGTTGGTTATATCTCTGTGAATTTGCATGACAGGAAGTTGCATGTCAAAGAGTTTGTAGTTTCAGATGCTTGCTATATGCAAGATAGTGGAACACAGTTTTTTGAGATTTTGGTATCTGATATAATTGCGCAAATGAGTGAGGAAAGTCTTGATGTAGAATTTCCTGCACCTATTGCCGGTGGATTCAAGGAAAAATTCTATTCTCATGGAAGTGCGATGTATCGTGTTATTGATCCATCTGCATTACCCACAGAGTTTTCAATAAAACGTAGTGATGTTTTTGCAGATTTGATGCATTATCAAGTTGAATCCATCAGGCAAGATATACGGTCGCATCATGTGTTCTGGCGAACTGATGGTTTTTGATGGGTGTTTAAAGTTTTTTGCGTGCAGAATCACGGATTACACGGATTTCGCGGAGTGCGCGGATAAGATACCTGCATGAGTACGTATCGCATATATGATGTTGGTATAATCAATTAGACCTGAGAATGTAATCTTTTCTGTGCTATCGGTGAAATCCTTGGAATACATTTGGGTGTATGCTATTGGAAGAAGACGCGTGTGGTATTTGACTCACTATGATTCCTGCAGTTGATTTGGTGATACTGACAACCCAACGATCCAGACAACACCCTGCCAAAACTTTACACATCCGGTTTTGACTGGGTTATTTAGTTTTAAGATTCTATCGTTATACAAGTTAACTTTGGGTTAAGATTAGTGAAATATATACAGAACTTAAGCAAAAACGGTAGGCGTGCTTTGTAAGCGCGCTCTTGGGACTTGATGTACCAGCGCGCTTACAAAGCACGCCTACCAGGGTAGGTTAGATAAAATTACCTAATTAATTTTTTAATCTTCATTAAATCCTGGTTCAAATCTTCATTAAATCCTGGTTCAAACAAAGAATGAGCTAACTCCCAAAAATAAACTAACTCAAGGATTAACAACTGTGATAGAATTTATTCAATAAAATGAAAACTGAATAACACTGCGGTTCTGAGTGTGTGAAAAGTTTTTGTAGAAACCCTGATATAATAGTGGCTTTTAGAATTATTTTTGCACATTCAGGTGTAGGAGGGAACTCCGATTCCCGACTATCAAGGCGTTCAGTCGCGATTCGGAGTTCCCTCCTACAGAACAAGTGCAAACTTAATTGTATATTTCACTATAAAAGAAGTATCTAAAGTTTCTATCAAAGCTTGCTTGACGTTAGGGAACTGTGGACATCGTAGAGGCGAGGTTTCCTCGTCTGCGTAAAACCTCTGTTCGGGCGGGGAGACCCCGCCCCTATGCACAGTAACCAAAACTTTACACACCCCGGTTCTGATACGAACATTGACAATATCAGTAATATGTGCTATAATCTGTTCAAGATATTACTTGAATCCCTTGCTAAATTATACCAATTCAAATAAATCTTGTCTCATTAAGGAATTCTACTGTTTACTGGCAGGGGGTTACTCTCCTCGGTAGGAGCGACCTCCCGGTCGCGACCGTGATGTCGCTCCTACCAGATTTCCGCTGCTAATGAGACATTATCACATGAAAATGGTATTACCAAGTATGATTAGAGTGTATCAAACAAAAAATAGTCTTCAGTATGTGAAATTGAGTTTAAAAAGAGATTAATTTGGAGAACAATAATATGAAATCGTATAGAGAGATCGTAGAGGAGGCAAAAACTGAAATCCCAGAGGTGACTGTTGCTGATGTGAAAGTTGAGCAGGAGCAAGGGAGTGACTTTGTGCTTCTGGATGTACGTGATGAGGATGAATATCGGGCTGGATATATTCCAGATGCTGTTCACGTTACCCGCGGAATGTTGGAATTTTCTGTTGAGAATTATATTCCGGACAGGGATAAAAAGGTTGTGGTTTATTGTGCTGCAGGACTTCGTTCACTGCTTGCAGCAAAATCGCTTCGTGAAATGGGGTATACAGATACTGTATCTATGGCAGGTGGTTATCGTGATTGGACAGCAGCTGGGTTACCTACAGCACAAGATAAACCGATGTCACATGAACAACTTGACAGATATAGCAGACATTTTATGTTAACCGAAGTCGGTGAACAAGGTCAGGCAAAGTTGCTGGATGCAAGGGTTTTACTTGTCGGTGCTGGTGGGTTAGGGTCTCCTGCAGGTGTTTACCTTGGAGCAGCTGGAATTGGTCACATGGGTGTTATAGACTCTGATGTGGTGGAGTTAAGCAATCTACAACGCCAGATTCTACACCGCACTGAGGCGGTCGGTACACCAAAGGTTCAATCTGCAACAACGACCATAAAATCACTAAATCCGGATGTTGAGATTACACCGTATAACCTTCGTTTGACCGCAGACAATGTTGAAGAGATCTTTTCTGAATATGACCTGATTGTTGATGGGTGTGATAACTTTGCTACACGTTTCCTTGTGAATGATGCAGCAGTGTTTATGAATAAACCGATAGTACATGGCAGTATTTTTCAGTTTGAGGGACAGGTTACTTTGTTTAAACCGAATGAAGGTCCGTGTTACCGATGCATGTATCCGACTCCGCCGCCACCCGGTTTGGTTCCAAGCTGAAGTGAAGCAGGTGTCCTGGGCGTGCTCCCAGGTGTAATTGGTGTGATGATGGCAACGGAAGCGATTAAGTATATCATCGGTATTGGTGAACCGCTTATTGGTAGACTTATACTTTATGAAGCACTCAGTATGACCTATCGCGAGATGAAAGTTCCTCGTGATGAGAATTGCCCGATCTGTGGTGAGAATCCGAGTATAACAAAACTCATAGACGATTATGATGCGGCTGCGGAGAATCCTGAAACTTTTGCACCCGCTGCTGATTGATAATAGGTGAATTTCAGTTTAGGAACTTAATGTCAAAAAATTTAAGTACCCAAGAACCGGAAATACTTAGCTTTTCCGACATCCCGATTGAACCCTTTCCGGACCGAAGCACACGCTGGTTGTTCGAAGACAAAGAGTACGTCCGGGGCCTGGTAGACATCCTTGCAAGCGAATTGGCGGCGTGTATTGATTTCAGTCGCTTATCGCAAATTAACAGGAGTTTTATACCCGACACGTTACGCGAGCAAGAGTCTGATATGGTGTTTACCGCGCCGTTTCAGACTGAATCTGGAACAGATGAGCTGTTAATTTATATCCTCATTGAACATCAATCCACGGTTGACCCGATAATGGGTTTCCGGGTGCTGTTTTACATGATGCAGATTTGGGATTTCCAACGTAGAGGATGGGAGTCTGAGAATGTGCCCAAAAGTCAGTGGCGTTTCCGACCAATCCTCCCAATTGTGTATTATACAGGCGAAAAGCGATGGAGTAACCCACTTACACTTGATGCGATAATAGATATGCCGGATGTGCTCGCGAGGTTTGTTCCAAAATTTGATATGCTGTTTCTCAGTGTTAATGATACCGATGTAACGCACCTAAAGGAAACTGACCAGCCATTAGGGTGGTTGTTAACAGTTCTTCAAAAGGAAAATGCGGACGAGGAAACGCTAATTGATGCATTGCTTGATACGTTTTCACACTTCGACACACTGGAAGAGGAATACGCACCACAGCGGCGTAAAGCGATGATCTATCTCATCTTGTTCATACTACATCGCCGCCCTCCTGAAGAACACAAAAATTTGATTACACTCATTGATCAGAGAACACACGATATGGAGGTAGAAACCATGGCACAATCAATCATTGAAATTACCAAAGAAGAAGGTAGAGAAGAAGGAAGAGAAGAAGGTAGAGAAGAAGGAAGAGAAGAAGGTAGAACACAAGCAAAACGGGAGTCAATCATAAAACTGATACAATCCCGATTTGATGTTCTCCCTGAGGCTGTTGCCACTGAGATTGATTCGATACAGAGTCTTTCCCACCTCGATTCGATCTTTGATAAAGCATTGACCGCAGAAACAATTGATGAAATTGGGTTGCAAAACAACGACAAGTAATACAATTAAATAGTGAAACAGAAGCAGTGGACCTAAAGGAAACTGACCAGCCATTAGGGTGGTTGTTAACAGTTCTTCAAAAGGAAAATGCGGACGAGGAAACGCTAATTGATGCATTGCTTGATACGTTTTCATACTTCGACACACTGGATGAGGAATACGCACCACAGCGGCGTAAAGCGATGATCTATCTCATCTTGTTCATACTACATCGCCGCCCTCCTGAAGAACACAAAAATTTGATTACACTCATTGATCAGAGAACACACGATATGGAGGTAGAAACCATGGCACAATCAATCATTGAAATTACCAAAGAAGAAGGTAGAGAAGAAGGTAGAGAAGAAGGTAGAACACAAGCAAAACGGGAGTCAATCATAAAACTGATACAAGAGAAGAAGGTAGAACACAAGCAAAACGGGAGTCAATCATAAAACTGATACAATCCCGATTTGATGTTCTCCCTGATGCTGTTGCCACTGAGATTGATTCGATACAGAGTCTTTCCCACCTCGATTCGATCTTTGATAAAGCATTGACCGCAGAAACAATTGATGAAATTGGGTTGCAAAACAACGACAAGTAATACTATTAAATAGTGAAACAGAAGCAGCGGACCTAAAGGAAACTGACCAGCCATTAGGGTGGTTGTTAACAGTTCTTCAAAAGGAAAATGCTGATATAGAAGCACTAAGCAAAGCCTTGTTTGATGCGGTGCCGCACGTTAAACATCTACGTAAGATGATCGCTTATTTGGTCTTGTTAATTTTACATCGGCGACCTGCTGAAGAACATAAGGACTTAATACGACTTGTTGAACAACAGTCACACAATATAAAGGTAGAAAATATGGCAAGAACAATGGCAGAAGTTCTCATAGAACAAGGCTTTGTAGAAGGCTATGCAAAAACCATAGCTGAAAGTGTAGCAAAGGGTATAGAACCAAATTTAGCACATGGTGTAAAGCTTGGCATAGAGCAAGGTAAAATCTTAGCAAAACAGGAAAACATTATCAAAGTACTATACTCCCGATTTAGTGCTATTCCTGATCCTGTTAGAAGCAAGATTCACTTGATACATGACATTGCTCGCCTTGATACTATTTTTGACAAAGCATTGACCGCAGAAACAATTGATGAAATCAAGCTGCAAAACGACGATAGTTAACAGTTTGCGTAAGTACTATGGACGTACTTTAAAAGAGAGGAAGCCTGTCTATGCCGAAAAAACCTATTAACCATTATGAACATACCGACAAACTACCCAATAACCCGACCCAAGAACTGAGCGGTTTTGCTGAAAACGATGACTTTGCACCGACACGATACCCGCGCGATGTTGCACTTGACCCGCAATTAGTTTGGAAAGGCAAAGACCAACAGAACGATGCCGATCTTGAGGTGCCAGCAGTCCCTATCTACATTTAGGAACATATTCAACCGCAAGCTATTAGTGAAGTACTTCGCGCACAACAACAGAAAGAATCGGAACAAATCGGAACGCTTTTTGAAGGATTCAACGACCTTGACTTTGAGCAGAAAATTGAGTTTTACCAACACGAACAGAACTGGCATAACCGCTTTATCCTTGGCGATTCACTTGCTGTGATGAACTCTCTCGCCGAAAAAGAGGGATTTAAAAATAGTGTGCAAACTATCTTTTTTGACCCGCCTTATGGTATCAAATTTAGCAGTAATTGGCAGGTTAGCACCCGAAAACGTGAAGTCAGCGATACAAAAGCAGAAGACGTTACGCCACAACCCGAACAAATTAAAGCATTTCGGGATACATGGAAAAACGGCATCAACTCTTACCTCACCTATTTACGTGATCGACTTACAATTGCCCGTGAATTGCTCGCGGATAGTGGTAGTATCTTTATCCAAATTAGTGATGAGAACGTTCATTTTGTTAGGTGCTTGTTAGATGAAGTGTTCGGAGATACCAATTTTGTTAACACAATCACCTGGACTCGAGGTGGAATGACTTCTTCAGAAGGGTTAGCTGCAATCTCTGATTATCTGTTATGGTATGCAAAAGACAAAGAACAAATGAAGTACCGTCCTCTTTGGATAAAGTGGGATGAACACACACCAGACCCACTCTTAAGACATCACACACAAGTTGAATTTCCAGATGGAACACGGCGCAGAATGACGCAAGCAGAAAAAGAAAATCCAGCGTTATTGCCTCAGGGAATAAAGCGATTTCGAGAATCTCAAGCAACATCACAGACTGCTGGTAGTGCCACCTTTGAGTATGAATTTGAAGGTAATATTTTTATACCTCCCCGTGGAAGAGGTTGGGCATCAAACCGTGAAGGACTAAACCTTCTTGCTAAGCAGGGAAGACTTGTCAAATCAGGACAGAGAATCAATTACATTCGATACGCTGGCGATTTTCCGGGACGTGCTATGACCAACATGTGGACAGATACCTCACGTGGAGGTTCTGGAAAAACCTACATTGTAGAGACAAACCCGACAGTTATCCAAAGGTGCATGCTCATGACAACAGATCCAGGGGACTTAGTCCTCGATCCAACTTGTGGCAGCGGCACAACCGCTTATGTCGCAGAACAGTGGGGAAGACGTTGGATAACAGTAGATACTTCAAAGGTAGCACTTGCGTTGGCACGTACCCGCCTCATGTCTGCCAAATATCCTTACTATCGCCTTCAAGATGCAGACGACATCAAGAAGGGATTTGCCTATAAAACTGCACCGTATGTTAGTCTTTCAGATATGGCAAATAACACAGAGATTGACGACATCCATGCAGAATACGCAGAGAAATTAGATCCGCTCCGTGCCGAAATGAATCGCCTTCTTGAACAAAATTGGGAAGAGTGGGAGGTACCAACTGAAACCGATACGGAATGGGATACGGAATTTCAGGAACTTCATCGTAAATGGCTTGTCCTCAAACGCGAACGACAATTAGCGATGGATGCCTCCACTGCAAAACGCGCCAAAAGTGAGACACTTTACGATCAACCTTATGTGGATAGAAAACGGGTTCGCGTCACAGGTCCATTCACGGTAGAGAGTTTATCCCCGAATTTTGCTCTTGAGCAAACCGATGCAGAATCCCAAACGTCAATATCTTCTGAGAGTGTACAAGAGTATCACCAACATATCATAGAACATCTCAGAACAGCGGGCATACAAAGTGGTTTCAAAGATCAAGGTATCAATTTTGACTGGATAGAAGAATATCCAGGCGAATGGGTTCATGCTGAAGGCATGTGGGTTGACAAAGAGGAAAAACAACATCACATTGCTATCAGCATTGGTCCACAGTATGATACGGTGGGTAAACAGTGGATACGTGAAGCAGCGAAGGAGGCTGTCCGAAAAATCGCAGAATATGACCTACTTATTGTGGCGGGAATCACATTTGAATGTTATACTGCTAATGAGGTATCACGAATTGGCCAATTGCCGATACTGCCAGTCAAAATTAGTCCTGAGTTAATGGTGCGTGAACTCAAAAACACGGGTGAGGGCAATCTGTTTATGGTGTTCGGCGAACCGGATGTGGACATTGTAGAGAATAAAGATGGCACAATCTCTGTTAAACTCTTGGGTGTGGATGTATACGATCCTGTGAAGGGGTTACTCCGTTCGGAAACGCCAGAGGACATCGCGTGTTGGTTCATTGATACCGCTTACAACGGCGAGGCGTTTATCGTGCGGCATGCATATTTTACGGGTGAAAACGAACCTTACAAGCAGCTGCAAAAAGCACTCAAAGCAGAAATTAACGAGGAGGCGTGGGTGGCACTATATCGGACAGAAAGCATCCCATTTACCAAGCCTGAGTCTGGTAAAATTGCAGTGAAGGTTATCAATCATTATGGTGACGAGGTGATGAAAGAGTATAAGGTTTAGACAAATAGCGTCAACACGGAGAGAGAAAATGATTACACACATACGAATGAAAAACTTCAAGTCGTGGAAAGATAGCGGTGAAGTTCAACTTGCGCCGTTGACAGGCTTTTTCGGTACAAATAGTTCTGGGAAGAGTAGTTTGTTGCAAATGCTGCTACTGCTTAAGCAGACAACGGAGCAGGAGAATACCGAAGAAGTTATCTTCTTTGGAAACAACGGCTCTTATGTCAATTTAGGTAATTTCCATGAAGTGATTCACGGTCATAGTCAAGAAAATCATCTTGAGTTGGAGTTTGGATATAAACTTCACAAGACTTATAGTCTTCGATGGAATGTAACGGATAAAGAACCGTGGGAATCAAGAATAGATCGGTTTGCATTTAATACAGTGATTTCTAAAGCAAATGGGAAAGTAGATGTAAAGAACTTTTCATATGCTGATTCTTCCGGAAGTTGGAAAATTGCCTGGTACATTAAGGAAATAAAGAGATCGGTATATGGCGGTCCCTTATTCATTAACGAAGATAGTTTAGGATACGGACAAGTGACAAACTGCTACGGTACTCCAACAACAAAGGATATAGGCTCGTATCAAAGACCAGAGAAAGAATATATAAAATTTTTCTCACAACTTTTTGAAAAATTGTTTTTGAATCTATATTATCTTGGACCAACTCGTGTGGATCCACGACGAGACTATAATTGGCAAGGTATGCATCCTGAGCATTCTGATCGATGGGGAGATAAAACAATTGACGCGCTTCTCTCTGCGCGTGTGCGAAATTTGAAAACCTCTCATAAGAAAGAAGATGTTCCAATTGAGGGAAGAATTTCAGATTGGTTACAAAAGATGGACTTAGCCCATTCGTTCTCGCTTAATTGGATAGAAGCACAGGGCAGCAAAACCTATGAAGTCCGTATCCAAAAAACTCAATCAAGTCCACTTGTTACATTAGTTGATATGGGTTACGGTTTATCTCAATTCTTACCAGTGTTAGTCCTTTGCTACTATGCACCAGAAGGTTCAACCTTAATTTTGGAACAACCCGGTATTCACCTTCATCCAATGGTTCAATCCCAACTTGCGGATCTGCTGATAGAGGTTGTCAACGAAAGGAACCTGCAGATTTTGGTGGAAAGCCACAGTGAACATCTGTTAACTCGTTTACAAAGACGAATCGTCGAAGAAAAGATTGCTGCAGATCAGACTGCATTCTATTTTTGCCGTAACAATGATGGTGCTTCCACTATTGAAAAATTAGATGTAGACGAAGCGTCTGGGGATATCAAGAACTGGCCAGAAAACTTTTTCGGTGATGTGATGGGTGATATGTTTGCGATGACAGACAAACAGGTCGAAAGCATAGCAGAAAAGAGAACGGAGGGTTAATGGACGCAGTTGTGATTGATACGAACGTTTTAGTAGTCGCAAATGGCAAGGCTGCTGCGCCGCAGGCATCCGATAAATGCATCAAACTCTGTCGCGCAAAGCTTGCAGCAATACTTAGAAGTTCCGAGAAGATATTACTTGATGACAAAAAGCGAATAATTCGAGAGTACAGAAGGAACCTAAATGACAAAGGACGTGGACACGGAGATCGGTTTTGGCTGGAATTAAAAAGAAGATTTTATAATCCTAAAAGTTATCCTGATACGGTTGTCACGGTTGAAATTACCACGTTAGCAGGAAACGGCACTGAATTTGAGGAATTTCCTAATGATGACGCGGCACTAAGCGATTTTCATAAAAAAGATAAAAAATTTGTTGCTGTTGCCATTGTTTACCAACGCGACTTTGAAGATGAAGCACCTATCCTAAAAGCAGAAGATAGGGGTTGGGATGAATTTAAAACCGCCCTGGCTGCTCATCGTGTTTACGTTCATGCTATCTGTGAGGACAACACCTAAAGACCTTTTGATATAAGATAACGTTGGAACACTGTTATGCAGAGACCTATAAAAAATCTTGCACCGTGTGCTAAATGTGCGTCTATCCTACTTAATTGTCTGAATCGCGAATTATACCGATCATGAGGAAAGGAAAAATGATTACACATATACGAATGAAAAACTTCAAGTCGTGGAAAGATAGCGGTGAGGTTCAACTTGCCCCGTTGACGGGCTTTTTCGGGACAAATAGTTCTGGGAAGAGCAGTCTGTTGCAGATGCTGTTATTGCTTAAGCAGACAACGGAGCAGGAGGATGCGGAAGAAGTTATCTTCTTCGGTAATGAAAATTCCCTTGTCAATCTTGGTTATTTCCATGAAGTTATTCATGGGCATCAAGAGGATGAAGAACTTGAGTTAGAGTTTGGGTGTAAATTCCCAGAATCAATGACAATCAGAATCACCCAATATAGGCTGGAGCCAGATGAAGTTAAATTTGATTCTTTCAATTTTGAGACTACTATCAAGAAATATGGTAATTCACAGGATGTCAATCGTATTTGTTACGATATCGGAGGAAAGGGAATTAATAAAATAAAGTTAGAAGGTAACGAAATTTCCTATTGTGGCAAACGCCTCTTCACGGGTACTTATAAAAACTGCTATAGTATAGAAGAGACAACGCAAGCTTTTCCAGGTTCAAACGAATCATTTTACTTGCTTTCGTCTAAATTTGAGGAGCTTTTTTCACATGTTTTTTATCTGGGACCAACCCGCAAACATCCACAACGCTACTATCATTGGGAGGGTGATTTTCCTGAAACTCCCGGACAGTGGGGTGGTCAGACAATTGATGCTCTTCTCTCCGCTCGTATAGATCAGCGAACGACCCCTTATAAAGCAAAAAATGTCCCAATTGAGGAACGAATCTCAGCATGGTTGCAAAAAATGGAATTAGCGTACGCCTTTGAATTTGCACGGAGCGGTCCACGGGATAACAAAAACTATGAATTCCGAATCCAAAGGGGGCCGAAAAGTATTAAAGTGACATTGGCAGACATAGGTTATGGAGTTGCACAATTTCTTCCTGTTCTGGTTCTGAGTTATTATGTTCCGATCGGATCCACGCTGATCCTTGAAGAACCTGGGACTCATCTTCATCCCAAAGCACAAGCTGACATCGCAGATCTCTTGATAGAGGTTGTCAATGAACGGAAACTACAGATTTTAGTAGAAAGCCATAGTGAACACCTGTTAACTCGCCTGCAACGAAGAATTGCAGAAGAAAAGATTAGCAGTGAACAAACTGCCCTCTATTTTTGTCGGAACAATGAAGGCGTTTCTAATATTGAACGTTTAGAAATGGATGAATTTGGTAACATAGAAAACTGGCCAGAAAACTTTTTTGGCAATGAGATGGGAGATCTGTTCGCAATGACTGATGCGCAAAGGGAACGTCAAAAGAGTGCGGAGGGTGAATGAACGCTGTTATTGTAGATACGAATGTAATCGTGATTGCAAATGGTGTTGCACAACATGCCTCTGCAGACTGTATAGAACGTTGTCAGGATAGACTTGAGCAGATTTTCAACCATCATGAAATCGTTGTTGTTGACGACAGATGGCGAATTCTTGGGGAGTACAATCGTCATACAGACCCAAACTCCCGAAAAGGAATTGGCAGGGTTATTTAGTTTTAAAAACTCTCAGTTATCAAGTTAACTGCGAGTTTAGGTTTTGAAGCTAAGTATTTTATCTCATCTGCTATACGCGTTATCCCAGCAAATCGCAACACTGCTAATGCTGTATTTCGCAAAGCAGCCATGATTTGTGGAATAGCACCGCATCGGACAGACGATGCGTCTTCTCCAAGTTGTGTATCACGCATCCAATGCGACTTGTTCTCTATTGACCAATGCCCACGGCGTAGCTCAAGTAAACGTTGGGCAGAAGTTTCTTCGGGTGTCAGACTTGTAATACCATAATGGATTTTGGTTTTTTCTTCTCCTGTTTTCGTATTTTTGTAAGTATAACGATATTGGAACACTTGTGCTATACCTGGCCAATCCAGATATGCGTTGAGACTTGTGCTTGCTTTCAAACACCTTGTCTCTATTCTACCATGTGATTTTTCAGAAGTCTCGTGAGTGTAAATAGGGGCTCCCAATTTAGGATGTGGTGTGTTATCAGAAAGCGTGTCTGGAACGTCTTGAAAGAGTTTTTGGATCTCATCGTAAAGGTCCGGTTGGTTCTTTTTGACAGGGAGCACATAGTCTCCATTACCCTCTATGATGGCGTGGCAGAAAGGTCGCTGTGTCAAAAGTGCGTCTGTTGTGATGACTTTACCACTCACATCAAAGTTTTTGAGGATCTCTGTTGAGATCGGTATTTCGTTGGTTTTATCACTGACACCTTTTTGTGTAAGTGTGACGCCTAACTCATGAGACACAACAGAGAGTAAATGGCTTATTGTCGCACCACTTTTCTTACTGGCACGCATCGTTTTACCGTCTATAGCGACTGCGTCAAGACAACCTTCTAAATCAGGTCGACTTTGACAAACGTCTTCTACCCAGTCTGTAAATGTCTTTTCAACAGCATCAGCATCTAAATCTTTTAGAACATTATGTATTGTTGCGGGACAAGGTGTTTTCTTGTGTGTAAAACCGAGTGTTCTTGCGAGGTCTGGTTGGGTTCGGGCCCAAGTTGCGATGGATGTATATCCTTTATGTCCAGTCATAAAACCAATAATGTTAAGTCCGATGATTGATTTCAATGGGTGTCGTTTTCCTTTATTGTTGCGCGGGTCTTGGATTTCTGCTAATCTATCTAACAAGTGTCGAGAGTTTTTCTCTGGCATTTTTCACCTCAAAGGTAAGATTTTTTAGGTGAAGTATAGCAGATATAGCGCGATAAATCACGCTATATCTGCATATCCAAAAATATTAACGATTGTGATAAAAAACAACCAAAACTCCTAAAACTAAATAACCCTGAGGAATTGGTGATATGTTTGTAAAAATGCTACTGCGAAATCAGAAGAACCCGAATGTCTGTACAATGGTGCATATTACCTCATTAGCAGGAAACGGGACCGATTTTGAAGAATTTCCTACTGACAATGCCTTATGCAGTTTTGACCCAGACGATAGAAAATTCATCGCTGTTGCCCTTGCACATCAGCGAGACGCTGAAGAAACCCCAACTATTTTATTAGCAATAGACAGAGGTTGGCTTGAATTTATGTCCGCGCTGGCAAGCCACGGAGTCACCGTTGACCTTATCTGTAAAAAAGACATCCAACGTCCACGTCAAGATTAAAAGAAGGTATTCAAATGGCAAAAGTCACTATAGAAAATCCTGTTATCAACAGTCCTTTTGAGAAACCGCAACGACATTTTGTCTTTACACAGCGCGGGATTACTGAGGATATTGAAGAAGGAAGACGTCAAAGTGAATACTTTATCCCGATGCCGAAACCGAAAAAACAGTCACAGGACGCGCAAATGAAACTTCTTCCCGACCCAGAAGTACGGGAGGCGAACATGTTTATAAACAGAGTGCGTGCCCAAGTAACAGCATGGAGGAACAATGGTTATCCTGGTGTAACCCCAACAACAAGACGTTTGCTTGAATATTGGAACAAGCCTGAAAACGAACCACGTCTCTTTTTCTGTCAACGCGAAGCAGTGGAAACCGCTATCTATCTGAATGAATGTGAAAACAAAAATCGCAGTGATTCATTCCATAAACAACTTTTGACTGCGAACAATGAAGCAAACCCTGATCTATACCGAGTTGCATTCAAGATGGCAACGGGCTCCGGTAAAACGGTAGTAATGGGAATGCTTATCGTGTATCACACGTTGAACAAAAGAGTGAATTCCCGAAGCGAACGTTATGCTGATGCATTTCTTATCGTCACACCTGGTGTAACAATTCGTGACCGTTTGCAGGTACTCCTTCCTGAAAACCCTGAAAACGACTACCAAAAAATGAATTTATTACCTCATGGGGACTATGATACTCTCTGTCAAGCTAAAATAGCGATTACAAATTATCACGCTTTTCAAACTAGAAAAAAGGAAAAATTGAGCAAAGTAAGCGAACAAGTTCTCGGAAAAGAGAGTGCAAATAATTTCAGAGAAACTCCAGATGAGATGGTTGTGAGAGTCTGTCGTAGTCTTGGTAGAAAGAAAAACATAATTGTTATGAATGACGAAGCACATCACTGTTTCCATCGAAAAAATGATACGGAATCTGAGTTAACGCAGGACAATCCGCGTTTATGGATAAGTGGACTTGATGCTGTGAAAGCAAAAATCGGTATTAAAACCGTTTACGATTTATCTGCAACACCATTCTTTCTGAGCGGTTCGGGGTATTCAACCACTACCCAGAGTGGAAAGAAACTCAAAGAAGGTGTTCTATTTCCGTGGGTCGTATCAGATTTTGCATTGATAGATGCAATAGAAAGTGGCATCGCAAAGGTGCCGCGCGTTCCTGTTGCAGACGATACAATGGCAAGTGATCCGATTTATCGCCGCCTGTGGGACATCGTTGGAACGAAACTTAAAGGAATAACAACCGATGGGGAACCGCAGCTGCCACAAGAATTGGAGACAGCACTCCAAAGCCTCTATACCAATTATGAAAAAGCGTATGACTTATGGCAGAAAAACCCACACGGATTGACACCGCCTGTCATGATAGTTGTTTGCAATAACACAAGGGTATCCAAACTTGTTTACGATTGGATTGCCGGATGGGAAAAAGTAACTACTGATGGAGAAAAGGTAATAGAAAAAGGAAATTTGCCGATTTTCAACAATGAGGAGAACGGTGAGTGGAGTGAAAAGTTAAGCACATTGCTTATTGACAGCAAACAGTTGGAGTCTGGTGAGGCATTAAAAGGCGAGTTTAAAAAAGCCTCCAAAACACAAATTGAACAGTTCATGCACAAGATGAACGTAGAAAAAGTTACAGATGAGGATTTGTTACGTGAAGTGCTAAATACTGTTGGAAAAAAGGATAAACTTGGCGAAAAAATTAAATGTGTTGTGTCAGTATCCATGTTAAGTGAAGGATGGGATGCAAGGCGGGTAACGCATATCCTTGGCGTACGTGCATTTAGTACACAGTTGCTCTGTGAACAGGTTGTCGGGAGAGGTTTGCGCCGTTCTACTTATGATGTCGAAAAGACAACTATCCAAATTAACGAAAATGAGATAAACTTGGAAACTTTTCCGCCAGAATACGCTGAAGTTTATGGGGTACCGTTCTCATTTATCCCTGCCACTGGTAGTGGGAAGGCAATACAACCTAATCCTGTGACAGAAGTTAAGGCGTTACCTGAAAGAAAGGCAAAGTGCGAAATCACATTTCCGAGACTTGTTGGCTATCATCCGTGCCTCCCATCTGAAAAGTTGGATGCCAATTTTACTGAAGATTCTCGCTATGAGCTTTCTACAGCAGAGATTCCGTCACGTATAGAAATTGAGGCAATTACTGGCTCGGTAATAGAGGTTGAATCACCTTATCTGAAGAAGTTCCGACTGCAAGAAACCGAGTTTTACCTTGCCAAAGTACTTATGGATAATTACTTATGTGACACTGAGAAAGATGCGAAATGGTGGCTTTTTCCAGAACTGCTTCGTATCACGCGGCGATGGATGAAAGACTGTGTTACCTATAAAGACAACACACATCCCCAGTTTTTTCATATTGGCGAAATCGCACGGAAGGCGGCATTTCGGATTCACATGGGAATTCTCAACGCAGAAAAACAATCTGAAAACGAAGATTTTAAAAATAATGGTTCAGAGAAAACATTCATCCCGATTTTTTCCCAATCCTCTCGTCTTAAAGGGCGTACGGGTTCAACGACAGATGTCCTATTTGAAACCTCACGCCCCACATGGGAAACAAAACCTGACAAATGTCACATTTCGCATGTTGTAGCTGACACAGAATCTTGGGAGCAGAAGACCGCGCAAGCACTGGAGCAAATGGATGAGGTAGTTACTTATGCCAAAAATCACAATTTGGGTTTCACGATTCCATGCATCAATCACAACGGGGAAAGTCGTCAATATGTTCCTGACTTTATCACCCGCATTCTAAGCGGAGAGAGCGGTTCCACTGATGGTAATGTCAACCTGATTCTTGAGGTCTCTGGCATGCCGAGGGAGGATAAAGTTCAGAAGGTCAACACGATCAAAAATATGTGGTTACCAGCAGTGAACGGTAGTAGCGAGTTTGGAAAATGGGATTTTCTTGAAATCACCGATCCGTGGAACATACAAAACACTATCCGCCAATATCTAAACCTAAATGCGGCGTAAATACCGACTCCTTATCTTACTTTCCCCTGTTATTCTCTGGTTATTTTGTTTCTTTTTCCTTCCCCTTATCTCAGTCTTCATCTATAGTTTTTTGGAACGTGGCACGTATGGTGGAGTACGATGGATATTCACATTGGAAAATTATCAAAGTATTTTGGATGGTGTCTATATTGGCATTTTCTGGCGATCAATATCAACAGCATTGGTTTGCACAGTCATCTGCTTATTACTTGGATATCCGTTTGCATATTATCTTGCATATTACCGTCCAAAGTTTCGGAACATCCTGTTGCTTCTTGTTGTTGTGCCGTTTTGGATAAACTTTCTAATTCGTACTTATGCGTGGATATTAATTCTACGGACAGAAGGACTTTTGAATAGTTTCCTATCCTTACTTATTCCAAGTGTTCAACCTTTAGAAATTCTAAATACACCTTTCGCTGTGCAGATTGGTTTGGTATATGGATATTTGCCTTTCATGATACTTCCACTCTATGCTGCGCTGGAACAATTGGATTTTTCATTAGTTGATGCTGCTAAGGATTTAGGTGCAACTTCCCGTAGAGCGTTTTGGCATGTAACATTTCCGTTGAGTATACCCGGAGTACTTGCAGGTTCAATGTTGGTTTTTATCCCGACAGTAGGTGCATTTCTAACACCTGATATTCTCGGTGGAGGAAAAGTAATTTTTGTTGGAAATGTCATTGAACTTCAATTCAAAAGTTTCCGAAATTTTCCATTTGGTGCTGCACTATCTTTTGTACTTATGGGGATCGTGTTTATGGGAACTGTGGTTTATTTTAAGACTTTGCAGAGAACTGAGTCTATTGAAACATAGAGTAAGGACATATTACTGTTATGTCTACAATATCATCAAAAAGATTATTTGAAACTAATGTTGTCATAGTATTTCTATTTCTTTATATTCCTATCATCGTTGTAGTTGTATTCTCATTCAATAGTGGTGATCAGATTTCGGTATGGGAAGGTTTTTCATTTGACTGGTATGCAAAATTGTTTAATAATCCTGATGTTTGGAGAGCATGCAAAAACAGTTTGATTATTGCATGTGCTGCGACAATCATATCCACAATCATAGGTACAGCGGCTGCAGTAGCATTGAATACATATCGTTTTAGATTACGAAACACAATAATTCACACGTTATATCTACCCATGATAATTCCAGATATAGTTTTGGCAATTGCGTTATTAACTTTCTATTCGCAACTCAAACTACCTATTGGATTAACTTCTGTAATTGTCGCCCATATAGTATTTAATGTAAGTTATGTAACCATAGTTGTAAGTGCGCGTTTACAGGGATATGACAGTACGGTAGAGGAAGCAGCGCTTGATCTTGGTGCAAACGAATGGCAGACATTTTGGAGAATTACATTTCCAATGATAGCACCTGGAATTATTGGCGGAGCATTACTTGCGTTTACTTTATCAATAGACGACTTTGTCATAACTTTCTTCACTGCGGGTGTTGGTAAGACGACACTGTCTGTGCATATTTATAATAGTCTAAAATTTGGTATTACACCAGAACTTAACGCAATTTCAACGATGATGTTAGTAAACTCAATTGTATTGATTCTTCTATTTGTATGGTTACGCGGTAAGAACACACGTCGTACAATCTGACTATATGATTCAACTAATCTGTCAAACATTTTAACCCTCTATGACAAAATTTAGATGAAATTATTGACTAAATGTGATAATATATTCTGAGAACACACGTGAATTCAAAATTTGGATGATAATTAGATATTTGGAGGAAGATAAATGTTTGGTCATTGGGAGATACTAGCTTTAGTCTTAGTTGCCTTACTTCTTTTTGGAGGTAAACGCATACCTGAATTGGCACGTGGACTTGGTAAAAGTGTTACGAACTTCAAAGCTGGACTAAAAGAGGATCAGGTTGACGAAAATGAAACAGAACAGGATGGAAAACCACCACAGAAGGAAAATACAAGCAATATTCTGGAATAGAGATGAAAGACAAATTACCTGATTTTCTGCAAGAAGTAATTGAGGAGTATCCTGAAGTTTGGCAGGCATATCAAGGGTTAGGTGAGGCATGTGGAACTGCAGGACCTCTTGATGCGAAGACTGTTCGGTTGACCAAACTTGCCTTGGCTATCGGTGCAAAGTCTGAAGGTGCAGTGCATTCACATACTCGGCGTGCATTACGGGAAGGTATCACGCGTGAAGAGTTACAACAAGTTGCATTACTTGCAATAACATCCATCGGTTGGTCATCAAGTATGGCTGCACTTTCTTGGATACAAGATGTTGTGGACAAACAGTCAGTATGAGAAAATCAACATGGAAAATAGACAAAAACGTCATAGTTTTATACACAATAGACTTACGTTTGGAGTTTTTGTTCTTATAATTATCTTTTTGTACAATCCATCTGTTAGTAAGTGTGAGACGCATAAAAGAGAAGTACAAAAAGGCATTGAATACATAAAGTTGGGACTTTATGAAAAAGCAATTGATACCTTTAAATCGGTTTTATCACAAAATCCTAATGATGTGAATGTACTTTATCAGCTTGCTAATGTGTATAAATTACAAGATGATATGGAATTAGCGATAGATACATCAATAAGATTATTAACAATAAATAAGACAAAAAAGAATCCTGCAAATAGTCAGTTGTACGGGTTTACACATCTATTACTCTCAGAAATTTATTGTAAACAAAGTAAATTAGAAATTGCAGAACAGCATGCAATTGCTGCAGTTCAAAGTTGCCCGAAGGTAGCTGACACACATTACCGTCTTGGCTATATTTACACACATCAAGCGAAGTTTAACATTGCACTGAAGGCATTTCAGAAGACGTTGGAAATAAAACCTGATTTTCCTGAAGTCTATGAGTGGCGTGGTTTGATAGCGATAATGCAAAATAAGCCAGAGGAAGCAATATCATACTATAAAACATCAATCCAAAAAAAGCCTTATGTCCAAAGTGCGTACTATAATCTTGCCAAAGCTTACCGACTTCTCGGTGACATGAAATCTGCATCTGAACAATTGAAACTGTTTCAACAGATGAAGTCTTACTATGATAAGACTTATGCTATTGAAGGTCTATTAAAAGAAAACCCATTAGATGCTACACTTCGATTAAAATTAGCAGAACTACATTTAACACATAAACATATCATTGCTGCAATTGATACTTACAAAGCACTGATTGTGTTGAATCCTGAATTCGTTCAAGGGTATGATAAGTTGGGTAGGTTGTATATGGACATCAACAGACCGCAACTTGCAATTCCACTATTAAATAAGGTGCTTGAGTTGAATCCAAACGCGGTTGAAGCACATGTTCGATTAGGATGGATCCATTCATTGCAAGAGATGTATGACAAAGCGGAATCACATTTGCAAAAAGCAATAAAGAAGATGCCGAAACTGACTCTGGCATACCACGGGTTAGCTGAAATTTATATAAAACAGGGTTTTATTAATAAAGCAAAAAAAGTCTATCAAGATATTACGAAGATTGATCCTAACGACAAAGAGGCATGGGCAGCATTACGTAAATTAGAACGTAAGAAGTAAGCCTTTTATATAGAAAATAGGTTTTAAAATAATCAATCTATGTCAAAGTTATACTATATCCATAAGATTATTCTCTTCAATTTTTTCACCCCAAAGGTATTAATTTTTTCTATTTTATTCCAATATTCGGTAATAAGTTTTGCTGAATCCATTTTTCTTGATGTAACCGAGTCTGCTGGTATACATTTTGAGCATTCAGATGGCAGGAGTGGTTTAAGATTATTCAATGAATTTCTCGGTTCTGGTTGTGGTTTTTTTGACTATGACAATGATGGACACCTTGATATCTATTTCGTCAATGGAGCAAATCAGATAGGACATTCACAAGACGAGAAGTTACGGAATGTGCTTTATAGAAACAACGGTGATGGCACATTCTCTGATACTACCAAAATTGCAGGTGTGGGTAGTACTTCTTATGGAGTTGGTGCTACCGTTGGAGATTATGATAATGATGGAGACCTTGATCTATATGTCACAAATTTTGGTGTAGATCAACTCTATCGTAATAATGGTGATGGTAGTTTTACAGAAATTACAAAGCAAGCACGAGTAATAAATGAAAAATGGGGAACAAGTTGTGCATTTGCGGATGTTGATAATGATGGGGATATAGACCTATATATAACGAATTACGCTGATTATAATCCGAAGGAAGAAATACGATGTGAGGAAAAAGGAGTTCATATTTATTGTGGACCGCATGCATACCCTGCAGTTCATGATACTTTCTATAAGAACAACGGTGATGGCACATTTACTGATATGTCAACTCTGTTTCAGCCTAAAAGTCTTGAACCGATGCATGGTTTAGGCGTGACGTTCGGTGATTATGATGTAGATGGGGATATAGACTTATATGTAGCAAACGATCAAGACCCGAATTTTCTATTTCGGAACATAGAAAAAAATCAGATATTAGAGGTTGCATTAATTTCTGGTGTTTGTTACAATGATATGGGTAAAGAAGAAGCTGGAATGGGAACTGATTTCGGCGACTATAACAACGATGGTAAACTTGACCTTACCGTCAGCAACTATCAGACAGAGACTAATACACTGTATCATAATTACGATGGTAGTTTCTTTATTGACAATACCATACCTTCAGGAATTGCTGAAGTGACCCATGGGTACCTTGGTTGGGGAATTAAGTTTATTGATTATGATAACGATGGGTATCAAGACATCTTTGTAGCGAATGGACATTTGATGGATAATATTACAATGCTTGAAAAGCATGTTTCTTATCCTCAAAAGAATCTGTTGTTTAGAAATTTAGGAGATGGTAAGTTTACTAATGTAAGAACACAGAATGATGGTTTGACGTTGAAAAAGGTTAGTCGTGGTGTTGCTGTTGGTGATTACGATAATGATGGCGATCTTGATATATTAGTGTCTAATATCAATCAACGTCCTGATCTACTGCAAAATGTAGTTGGCAACCAAAACAATTGGATTCAGATTAAGGTAGTTGGTAGGATAAGCAACCGTTCAGGAATTGGTACAAGAATCAAGGTAGTGACTGGAAATCATGTTCAGAATCGTGAAGTGCAGAGTAGCGGGAGTTATCTATCATTTCATGATTTGCGTGCTCATATTGGTGTTGGAACAGCGAAACAGATTGATTTTATTGAAATTTGCTGGACATCTGGACAAACTGACAGCGGTACAAATCTATCTGTTAATCATAGGTATTTAGCCGTTGAAGGAGAAAAAATTGTCCCTTTAGAAAAAACAATTAGTAATTAAGTTCATATTTGAGGTGCATTTTGAAACATTCTTTTATATTGTTAACACTTATGTTTGTTAGCATATCAATATCTTTTGCAGTTGAAGATTCCCTATTCTTGTATATGTCTTTTGATACAATAGATGGAGATGAAGTTATAGACCATTCAATATATGGAAATCATGGTCAAATTATGGGTGATACAAAGCACGTTACAGGAAGATTTGATAAAGCCCTGGAATTTGATGGTGATATGGATTTTGTAGAAATCGCACATCATGAATCCTTAACCGTGGATGAGGCTTTGACTGCTATGGCTTGGATCAAACCTGAGAGACATTCAGGACCTGGTAACGCACAATGGCAAGGAATCTTTGCAAAAGGTAGTAACCCACGTTCTTACAGTCTCTGGACTCATAGAGATAGCAAATGTCTACATTTAAGTATAGGCCCGTCCAGCACAGGCGGGAGTAATTGTAATACTGAGCTTAAGTTAAATGTGTGGCAACATGTCGCTGTGCATTTTGTTGATGGTACTCACCGTTATTGGATCAATGGAGAAAAAATTGGAGAATTCAGTGACAAACCGAATCCTCCTGGATTAGAAGATACAAACCCTGTGGTTATTGGAACAGCAGGGGGTAACAATATACGATGGTTTCTCGGCATGATTGATGAAGTGCGTATCTGGAACCGAGCTCTATCAGAAAATGAAATTAAGGATCAGATGAACAAAGGCCATTTTGATATCTTTCCAGTAGACCCGAGACAAAAACTTACAACGACATGGGGATACCTCAAAGAAGAATAATTCATCTTACATTCATTAATTGTTATGTTGCATCATATAATACAAATAAAGGAGTAAAATGAAAACTATAAGTATAATGTTAGTTTTTATTTCATTAATTGTAACAGTCTCATTTGCGCAGGATGAACTTGATGATTCTCTTATCCTTTCCATGTCTTTTGATACAATTGAAGGTGAGAAAGTAACTGACCATTCAATATATGGAAACCATGGCGATGTAAAGGGGGATCCTGAACTTGTTGAGGGGAAATTTGGGAAAGCATTGCAGCTAAACGGTCAAAGTGATTGGGTTGAAATCCCACATCATGAAAGCCTCACGGTTGATAAAAACGTTACCGTCATGGTTTGGATTAATGCTGAAAGACATACCGGACCGAATGAAGCGCAATGGCAAGGAATTTTAGCGAAAGGCAACGACCCACGATCCTATAGTTTCTATACAGATTCAAATTGCAAATGTCTACATTTCAGTGTCGGTCCACCGAATGGAGGAGGCTCACTCAGCCAAGGTGAAGTTGCGTTAAATGCATGGCAACATGTTGTCGCTCAGATAGATAATGGAACACACCGTTATTGGATTAATGGTGAGAATGTTGGTGAATCTGCAAACAGACCGGATCCTCCAGGTTTAACAGACACATCCAATGTTTTTATTGGAAGAAATAGTGGAGGAGTTGCCCAAGTGTTCCTCGGTTTGATGGATGAAGTTCGTATCTGGAACCGTGCTCTCACTGAAGAAGAAATTAACGATCAGATGAATAAAGGTCACTTTGAGATCTTTCCAGTAGATCCACGGCAAAAACTAACAACAACATGGGGATATCTCAAAGTAAAACAGTAAATGTCATGCAGACTATTAAGGTTCGCCTTAACAAGTGTTCAATTGTGTTTAAAAAAACACTGTTGAAATGGTAGTTGGGTTTCAAACTGGTACTGCAGTCGACCCAAGAGATTAATTTGGCAACGACATGGAGTGCTATTAAGTAGAAGAAATAACTGATTTCTATCTTACACCATTTGGTTCTTAAAGGTGAACTCATTTGGGTTCACCTTTACACTTTCAACAAAAACAAACATTCTGGTACAGGACTTACGCACCCAACGGTAGGCGGGGAATGCCTAAACGGCATTCATCCCCGGGGAATACCATAAGGTATTCATATCGTTGATTTGGCGCTGGAAACCGAAAAAATGCTGAAAATTACACCATTTTCGTCATAATACTTCATCAAATCATGAAATCTGCGTAAGTCCTGTGTTAAAACAAAGGGGAAACAAAAAGTGAAAGGAAAATTCATTGCATCTGCAGAAGTTGAGCGAGACCAATTAGATTGGGGTACAGTCGGTTGGTTGAGCCGACCAGAGTCTACTAGTGCAAAAGATATTGTTGCTATGGAAGTCAGTTTATCACCTGGCTTTGGACATGATTTCCATAAACATCCTGAACAGGAAGAGGTGATATATGTCATAGAAGGCAGCGTGGAACAGTGGCTTGAGGATGAGAAGCAAACATTAAATGCTGGGGATTCTGTCTTTATTGCTGCGGATGTCGTCCATGCATCCTTCAATGTTTCGTCTAAACCAGCAAAGTTATTTGTTACCCTCAGTCCAAGTAAAGGTGAAGAAGGGTACCAACTCATTGATGTATATAATGATGCTCCATGGAATACTCTTCGCTGAAATACTTATATTGTTAGATTGGCAAAAAAAACTAAATTACTTTAAGATATTAAACACCATGTTGTTGAAAATATATGCTTGAAGCACAAGTAACAGAGTCATCTTCGCAAATCCGACAGCAGATGCGGGAATTCTACGAAACATCAGAATCCTACAAGAATCTCTTGTCTGCACATGACGAAGAATATCTACAAGCCTATGTTAACTTGGTCATCCGTTTTGCGCCATCAGGTTCCAAGATTTTAGATCTCGGTTGTGGAAATGGGATTTCATCCCGCATGTTAAACCAAGCATGCTATGATGTAGTAGGGACCGATATTTCAAAACTCTTTCTTGAAGAAGCTCAAGAATGGTGTAATGAAAAACTACGATACCAAGTATGTGATGTTTTGGAACTACCTTTTGATAATGATTCCTTTGATGTTATTTGTTCAAACGAACTGATTGAACACCTTCCAGATGTGGAAACTGCATTGAAGGAGATGATTCGAGTAGTTCGAAAAGGTGGAAGGATTGTACTTTCAGGTCCAAATCTCAGTTCTCCCTTAACACCATTTCTCGACTGGTTTCGTTTGATGTGTGGTAAAGAGGGTAGATCTATTTGGGGAGAAACAAAAAAGCAAGCATTTCAACAATTAATATACAACTTTAGACTTTATATACGAAAACGATTATTAACAAAACATCCAAAATTCATTTATCGTGAACCAGAACTCCAGAACGTTGCTATTGGTGGTGATGCTGATAGTGCTTATTATGCAAATCCTATTGATATTGCGCAGTTTTTTAAGTTACATGGTGTAATTATAGAAAAAAAAGCTGTAGGTTTTGGTTTTAAAGGGAGGATTGTTGCTAATATGTTCCCATATTTGAGTCCTTACATTACTATGGTTTTACAAAAATGAACATCCGTTCAAATGATTTTGTATTAGAAATAGGAAGTGGTCATAATCCAAATATACGTTCAGATGTATTATGTGATAAATTCATTGATGATGATGAACAACGCGGAGGAAAGATCGTCACTGATAGACCGATTGTAGAAGCAGATGGACAGTTTTTACCTTTTGCAGATAATTCATTTGATTATGTAATTTGTTTACATGTATTAGAACATGTTGAAGATCCAGAGTACCTACTTTCTGAAATGATGCGAGTATCCACCAGAGGATATATTGAAACTCCATCTGAAGTAGGTGAGTTGATCTATGGTTGGCCTTATCATAACTGGATTGTTAACGCTGTTGATGGTAAGCTTGTAATTAGAGAAAACGAAAAGAAAGCTGCATTCGGTCAACTTTTTCATACTTTGGCTGCACAGGATAAGTATTGGAGAAAGTTTCATATCATGCACCATCGTCTGTTTCTTGTGCAATATGAATGGGAGAGTAAAATTGAATATGAAATTATGGAGCAAACGGAATCACCATTGAATTTGAAATGTCCCCAAACCATTGAAGATTTATTGTCATCTCCTCACTTAAATGAAAATAATGATCAATTATTAGTAACTATAAAAAGTTTGGTGCCTCGAGATCTTGTTTCACCTATAAAATCACTTATATCTAAAAGTAGGAGACGAAATAGGAAAACACTAAAAGAGATTCTCGTTTGTCCAAAGTGTAAGGACGAAATTGTTTGGCAAGAAAACAAAATTCATTGTAAGAATTGTGAACAGGACTACCCAATTATTGATGGAATCCCGAGATTAGCAATTACACCAGAATTTAGACATAAGTAGTACATTTAACCTAAATTTTCATAATAATTCATGGATACTATGAAATCAAATAACATTGAAAACAGAGATATTGTGATAATAGGAGGAGGAACTGCGGGTTTTGCAGCGGGTGTATATACATCACGTGCAATGTTGCAACCAGTTCTATTAACTGGAGACGCACTTGGTGGTCAGCTCTCCTTAACACTTGACCTTGAGAACTATCCTGGCTTTTTTGGTACTGAAGCATCTGCGTTTATTCAAGGAATGCAGGAACAGGCTGAACGATTTGGAACTGAAGTTAAATTTGATACTGTTACTGATGTTGATTTCGCGACGCATCCGTTTGTAGTTAAGTCTTATGAAAAAGAGTACCATGCAAAATCTGTGATTATTTGTACTGGTGCTTCTCCACGCACTTTAGACATTCCTGGGGAAGAAGGGTATGGTGGACGTGGTGTATCTTATTGTGCGACTTGTGATGGGTTTTTCTTTCAAGACCAACGGCTTATCGTTGTTGGTGGAGGAGACGCAGCATTGGAGGAAGGAATTTTTCTCACCAAATATGCATCTGAGGTATTTGTAGTTCATCGTCGAGATCAACTCCGTGCTAGCCAAATTATGCAAGAACGAGCATTCAAAAACGATAAGATCAAATTTATTTGGGATACCGTTGTTGAAGAAATTTGCGGGGATGACGATAAGGTAACTGGCGCGAAACTCAAGAATATCAAGACAGACGAAACTGAACTATTCCCAATTGATGGTGTTTTTATCTTTATAGGTCATATTCCAAATACCGAACTATTTACCGATGTTATAGACATGGATGATCAGGGGTATATCATTGTTGACAGTATGCAACGGACTAATATAGACGGTGTTTTCGCAGCGGGGGATGTGCATGACCATGTGTTCCGCCAAGCAATTACTGCTGCTGGTGCAGGAGCGGCAGCTGCAATTGCATCTGAAAAATTTGTTGCCGAATTGGAAAACCGAACATATCCTGGGAATTAATTTTGTAGGTCTTATTCTATGGTTAATAACAAGAATCAACGTCTGTCCCTCGGATTAGATTCAAGTACGCAGAGTCTATCTGCAATCGTAATTGACATTGACACTGCAGAGAAGTGCTTTGAACTCTCTATTGATTATCGCGCAGATGAGCGAACGAACTGCTTCGGTGTAGGAGAAGACTATATCTTACATTCCAAATCTGAGGGTGAAGCTGAACAACCACCATTAATGTACCTTGCATCACTTGACGCAATTTTCTCAGATATGCAAATGGCTGGGATTGAATTAGAGAATATCGCTGTAATCAACACTTCAGGACAACAACATGGACATGTTTACCTGAATAAGAATGTATCCATCATTTTCTCTAACTTACAAAGACAAGAAAGTAGTACATTAGAATTAAAGACACTCTTAGCTGGAGTATTTTCGTACTCTACTGCACCTATATGGATGACTGCTAATACTGTTTCGCAAGCAAATCATGTTCGTGAAGCAGTTGGTGGTAAGACAACGATGATTGAACTATCGGGATCGGATGCACCGTTGAGATTCACTGGTGCAGTTATCCGTCGCGTTGCAGAGCAATATCCAGAAAAATATGATGCGACGGAAAGAATCCAACTCATCAGTAGTTTTATCCCGGCAGTGTTGTCAGCAAATCCTAATGTCCCAATAGATATTGGCAATGGTTGTGGCATGTCTCTGATGAATTATTCTGATAAGATTTGGGATAAGGAATTGATTGGTGCAACAGCAGACGGTTTGCCTAATGGTTCTGAGGATTTACTAAAGAAATTACCGGAACTAAGTACACCCGACACAGTTGTTGGAAATATTGCTACATATTTTATAGAAAAATATGGGTTTTCTGAAGAATGTGCAATCATAGCAGGATCAGGGGATAATCCACAAGCAAAGGTGCCAATTGCAGGAGACCTTCTTAGTCTTGGAACAAGTTTTGTCAATATGGTTTCTACAGATGGAAAAACCCTTGACCCAGAAGGTTATGCGAATGCAATGTATGATGGTATTGGTCGTCCGTTTATGTTTGGATGTCGTACGAATGGCGCGATGGTTTGGGATTCTGTCAGGAATATGTATGGACTATCTAAAGAGGAATATGAACCTGCTGAAGCAGTTTTAAGTGATGTTCCGCTTGGAAAGTATATGACATTTTGGCAGCCGAAAACAGAATCCTTCCCTGTCTCAGGAGTTTTTGATCTAACAAGAACAACAGAACTACATACAGCGAATTTAGCGAACGATTATACTGGTGTGATTGAGACAAGTCTTGCTGCAGTCTATGTCTATTCCCAAGTATTCACACAACAGACACAAGAACCACTTTATGTAACTGGAGGTGCAACAGATAGTCTGCAAATTATGCGCCGTGTGGCAGGAATTTGGAATAGACCTGTTGTATCCGTAGAAAAAGGTGGTGCTGCACTTGGTGCTGCAGTGGCTGGTGCGAAAACGTATAGTAACCATATAGATGTACCATTTAATGTTGAAGAATTCAGTGCATCTGTTTTGAAACGTGGCGAACACATTCAACCTAAAGACCCTGATGTAGCAGCCTATCATGGAGATGGTAAGTATCTAATGAGATTTCGTCAAGAATATGAGCGCATCATCAGTGATAACCCAGTGTAGCAGTGATGTAAATAAAAAATACTGTTTGAAACATTATGAATAAAATTACACAAATTCTTGGTAAAGATAAGTTAACTCACATTGATGATAAGGGTGACACTAAGATGGTTGACGTTGGTGGTAAACCACAGTCCTTACGTACAGCTATAGCTAAAGGACATGTGACTGCTCAACCTGAAACATTAGATCTCATCGCAGAACAACAGATGAAAAAAGGCAATGTATTAGAAGTTGCGCGTCTTGCAGGATTTATGGCAGCAAAGAGAACAAGTGACCTTATTCCTTTGTGCCATCCACTAAATCTTACATCAATTCGGGTAGATGTATCCATAGACAATGAGAGAATAGAAATTGAAGCAGAGGTACAGACTATTGGACGTACTGGTGTGGAGATGGAAGCTCTCACTGCTGTATCTGTTGCAGGTTTAACTGTATATGACATGTGTAAAGCTGTTGACAGAGAGATGTCAATATCTGATATAAGATTGGTAAAGAAAACGGGTGGAACAAGCGGCGATTTCAGTTTGTAATACTAATCTGAATCATACCACTAAAAGAGTTTTGTTAGTACCCAGAAAAAGTGTTATAATAGACTTATAGGTATATATTTAAAAGAAGAATACTGCATAAGTGGAGAAAGAAAAATGCGTCGAATTATTATAGCGAGTATGGTTGTTTTTCTATTCGTCTGTACAACGACTTTCGCAACAGATTATGTTTTAATTATCGGAGGCGTGGCTGGTGAGAAATCCTATTATGACAAGTTTTGGAGTGCAACTTCACGATTTCACGAATTACTTACACATCAGTACGGTTTTTCTGACGAACAAATTACATTTTTATTTGAAGATGAGGGGTCAACTCCTGGACTTGTCACGGGTCAAGCTAAACGCGAACCAATATTAGAATCCTTCGCGCAACTTGTAGAAAAGGTACAACCGACTGATAGATTCATTCTATTGATGATTGGGCATGCTACAAGTTCATCAGAAGGTGTGAAGTTTAATTTGCCCGGTCGCGATATTACACAACAAGAATACACAGACAGTATCAATAAAATTTCAGCTAAGCAACAACTACTGGTATTTGGTTTTCAATACAGTGCCAGGATTGTCAAAAGTATCAGTTCTGAGGGGCGTGTTATCATTACATCAAGTTCTGTTAAGGAAGGTCATGCATCCCAAGCAAGTTTTGGTGACCTTTTTGTTGATGTATTCTCAGAACCAACCGCAGATGCAAACACCGACGGAGCAATTTCTCTCTTAGAGGCATATCTTTGGCTTCAATCACGTGTTGATCAATGGTATGAAGAAGATGGTTCAGTACAAGTGGAACATCCACATCTTGATGATAATGGAGACGGTCGAGCGTCGCGTAAGGACGTTGTAGAAACTGGTGAAGGGACACTTTCAGACAAAACTTTTTTGGGTAAACGTCTTACACCGCTGCCGCCATTAGAAGCAACTACTTCAGATAACCAGCAAGAAGGATTGGAACAGACACCGGAGAACGGTAATGAGTTAGACGAAGTGTTACCTCCAAATTTGCATGAACAAGGTAAGATGAAAGGTAATACCTCTTTACCATATAATTTCATCAGTGAAGAAGACGAAGAAAACATAAATAAACGAATAGAAAACGCACCTTCATCTGCTGATTATCCAAAAAACGGCGCAGTTATATTATGGGAAGCGGAAGTATATAATGTAAATGAAGAGGGTAGACACATCTATTCCACGCGTCGTATTGTCAAAATCTTTAATGAAGATGGATATCACTACGGTGAGATAAAAATCCCTTATGCTCAAGGAGGTGATGATGTTACTATTCATCACGCCTACACGCTGCAACCTGATGGCAAAAAAATTGAATTAGATAAGAATGAAATTGTACGCGGTATTACCCCAGCAGGTGCTGAAGCAGCGGGTCTTCTTGTCAATACACGTTTGATGTATTTTGAACTACCAGAAGTCTCAGATGGGTGTATAATAGACTATGCTTATTCCGCAAAGAACTTCAGGGATGCCATGAAAGGTGAGTTTTTTCAACAGGTGTTTTTCCAAGTTGATGAACCTGTGAATTATTACCGACTTTCTACACATATACCTAAGAAAAAAGAACTTCTTTATCACGTTGATGGTCCAAAAATCAAACCGGCGATCACTGAAAACAGTTATACGCGCACTTATTCTTTTGAGACGAAAGATGTGCCAGCATTACGTAGAGAACCATTGATGCCAGATGTATCGGACCTTGCTTATAGCATTAGTGTTTCTTCACTAAAGTCTTGGGATCAATTGGTCACCTGGTATGCAACACTCATTCGTGAACAAGATAGAGTTACTGATGAAATAGAGCATAAAACAAAAGAAATATTAGTTGGTGCACTGACACGTGAAGAAAAGATTAAGCGATTATATGAATATGTTGCGACAAACATAAATTATGCTGGGGATGAACGAGGAATTTGGGGTATCAAACCGTATCCAGCTGCAAAAGTTTTGGAATTGGAATGGGGAGACTGTAAAGGAAAATCCACTCTACTTTCAACTATGCTTCGTGTTGCAGAGATTGATTCTTATCCAGTGCTTATCTCCGCAGGGAAGGCAAGTCAAATAGTTACTGACGTACCATCACTGTCCTATTTTAATCACATGATTCTCGCAGTAGATGGTGGAAAAAATAAAGATCTGATTTGGCTTGATCCAACTGCAAGTACTTATGCCTATGGTGATTTTCCTTCCGCGGACCAAAACAGATGGACGCTTATTGTCAATACAGATGCAGACACAACTGAGGGTATAGTTGTTGATGCACAGAGTAGAAATAGTGAGGATAATCAGATACTGGATGGAGATACGGTCAAGAAACATCTCTATGCATTACAAAAGAGTCCGTTACTTCCCGCTAATGCAAACATACGTAATACCTCAACAAAAGTCATAGTTAAAGAGGATTTGAGTGTTGAAGTAACACATCAGTTGAAAGTTTCTGGCGATTTCAATGCCAGGTTACGTGCGCGATTAAACAATACCAGTCAACGTGAAGAACGAATTCATTTGTTACGCAATACATTGGAATTGGATGATCGCGCCAAAATAAAGCATGTTGAAATCTCTGATACACAGCAATTAGGTCCTGAATTAGAAATTAAAATTACATGGTCATGTAAGGATTACTTGTATAGGATGGGCGACCAATATATTCTGGAGTTACCTGTTGCGAAACATCCGTATGCTGAATTATTGCAGGAAGAAGACCGTATCCATCCTGCAGTTATAGGCAAGACACTCACTCTTGAGGATAATATCATTGTTGAAACAGAAGCACCATTTATCGTTATAATGGTTCCAGAAGAAAAGAAACTTCAAACTGATATAGCGGACCTTCTCCTGCAATTTAAGAAATCTGGTCAGAATGCTGAAATGAAACAGATGGTTCGTTTCCATTCTCCCACTGTTAAACCCGAAAATGTTTCACAACTCATAGATGTCGTCAGAATCGCTTCTAATCCGAGTACAAAACGTTTTATTCTAACAAAAAAGAATTAGTACAATTAGTCTATAATATTTACATTTCACTTATCAAGTAAAAAGGAGAGAGTATATGCCAGCCACCGAAGAAGTTAAAGCCATTGAAGAATTGATGGAAAGTCAAGAATTAATTGTTGCACAGTTGAGAAAAGTCATTATCGGTCAAGAAGAGGTGATCAATCAGATGTTGATGGCTCTCTTTGCTGGTGGTCATTGTCTGGTAGAAGGTGTTCCCGGTTTAGCAAAGACACTAATGATTAAAACACTTTCAGATATACTCAATCTTAAATTTAAACGAATCCAGTTTACACCAGATCTCATGCCTGCTGATATTATCGGTACTGATGTGCTTGAGGAGGATCGCACTACGGGACATCGTACGATACGATTCATTCAGGGACCAATTTTCGCGAATATCCTACTTGCTGATGAAATTAATCGTACTCCGCCAAAAACACAAGCAGCCCTTTTGGAAGCAATGCAGGAACACCATGTTACAGCTGGTGGTACTCAGTATAAATTGACAGAACCATTCTTTGTACTAGCAACGCAAAATCCAATTGAACAAGAAGGTACATATCCTTTACCTGAAGCACAACTTGATCGCTTTATGTTTAAGATAGTAATTAATTATCCGACTGAAGCGGAAGAGGTAGATATTGTAGCTGCAACCACAGGTGCTGAAGAACCAGAATTAGAAACAGCTCTTTCTGGTGATGCTATTGTCGCACTGCATCGGATCGTACGAAGAGTACCTGCTGCGGATAATGTTGTTCAATATGCAGTAAAACTTGCACGTGCAACACGTCCAAAGGATAAGGATTCCCCCGAATTTATTCAACAATGGGTGCGTTGGGGGGCAGGTCCCCGTGCAGGTCAATATCTCATTTTAGGTGCAAAAGCAAGGGCTATTCTCAAAGGTCGTTATAACGCCTCAATTGAGGATGTAAAAACCGTTGCACCAGCAGTACTAAGGCACCGTTTATTAACGAATTTCCACGCTGAAGCTGAGGGTGTTGATGCTGATGCGGTTGTTCAACAACTTATAGAGACTGTTCAAGAACCTTCTGTCAGAATGTAAAGTGTCATATATAGTTGCCAACAAAATTGTATACTGATTGAGGTATTAATAGAGTTTTTAGTTCTTTTATATTGGTATGCAAAACTATGAAAGTATCAGTCATAATTCCAGTCTTGAATGAAGAAGGTGCTATTGCAAAGGTTATTGACGACATACCTAAGACATTAGTTCATGAAATAATTGTAGTTGATAACGGGTGTACTGACCAAACTGTTAAAATTGCACGAGAACATGGAGCGAAAATAGTAAAGGAACCACAAAAAGGCTACGGTAGTGCATGTTTAATGGGTATCAAGACAGTGGAATCATCCGACATCATTGTTTTCTTAGATGGTGATTATAGCGATGACCCAACACAGATGAATAAGCTTATTGAGCCTATCAATGAAGGTTTCGCAGATTTTGTCATCGGTAAACGTGTTCCGTGTGAAAAAGGAGCGTTGTTACCACAAGCAGCTTTCGGAAACAGACTTGCAACCTACTTAATGAATATCTTATTCGGCACTCAATATTCTGATTTAGGTCCATTTCGTGCTATTCGATATGAAAAACTCTTTGCATTGAATATGCAGGATAAAAACTACGGTTGGACGATTGAGATGCAAATCAAAGCTGCTAAAATGGGTTTAACTATACTTGAAGTGCCTGTCAGTTACCGGAAGCGAATTGGAACATCAAAGATTAGCGGTACTTTCATCGGAAGTATTCGTGCTGGAGTCAAAATATTGACTTCACTATTTAGGTATGGTATCTCAATCTAATCCAATCAGTAAACTGGAGTTTAATTTGGAATGTTATGTAAACAACCAATTAGATAATACATGAAGGACTTTAGACACGAACGATATTGGTACATTAAAAGACATAATTTCTTGCATGCTCTCACTAAGGCAGATACTGATGCCTTAATAACAATTACAAAATTCAAAATACTAAAGCATGCTGAACATATTATTGAACAGGGTGTTTATCTGATTAAAGAAGGTAGGATAAAAATATCTGAACACATGTCAGATGTTAAAACTGTTAAGATAGAAGAACTATCTGAAAAGCCAGACAAAGAAGATAATGTACAGACCACAGAGGTACTGGCTAAAGGTGAGATTTTTGGCGTTATAGACGACGAAGATGTACACTCAGATAACAACTTAAAACCATACTTTTTAGCAGAGACTTTGACTGAAGTTTGCATAGGTATTATTTCTATTCGTGATTTTAAGTTTTTCCTTAAACGAAAACCACATTTGGTCTTACCACTTCAGAATGGAATGAAATATTATAAAGAGTTCAGGAACTTTAATTTACATTTCATGGGAAAAAATAACTTCATCAATTGGAGTAATTCCATAGCTAAAAACACTTCATTCAGTTTATTTAATGGAGAAAGTAGACATACCAACGCATTGAGTAATATTACCTTTAGAAGTGTATCCTCCCGACTGGCTCTGTTATTGCAGAATCTTGCACTTACACCCAATTCAAAAGGGAAAGTATTAACACATAGAGTAACAAAAAACCAGATAGCAAAACTTATTGGATGTTCAAACGAAACTGTTGAGAATTATTTAAAAACTTTGAGAAATCATACAGTAATTGATTATCGAATGGGAAAGATACAAATTATAAATCAATGGATGTTAAAGAAGATTGCTGATGCAAGAATGAAGACTTTATTGCCACCTAAAGATTCTAATACTATTCAAGATTACGAATATGACTTGCAGGCAATGACAAATCTTCAAGAGGAAGTTAAGATTGAATCAATCTCCGCTCATACATCACTATAATATTGAATTTACATTAAAAATTAACGGAATATAGGTTTTTTAATATGAAGATTACCAATCCCTATCTTAAATATGACCAACAGATGGTTGGTCATATTTACACAAGCAGCGAAGTCATGGATAATTTGACTGTATTGTGCGATGATTTTGGATCACGTTTTGCTGGTACACCTGAAGAATACAAGGCAGCAACTTTTATCGCTGAAACATTCAATAGGTATGGACTAAAGAATGTTAGATTAGAAGATTACCCCTATGCGGGATGGACACGTGGTACTGCCTTGCTAAGAATAATTGAACCTATCCAACGAGATTTACATTGCATTTCACTACCATACTGTCCTTCTCAAAAAATCACTGCTGAACTCGTATCTGTAGGATTTGGAAGTCCAAATGAGTATAGTGAACTCGGTGAATACGCACATGGAAAACTGGTGATGGCAAAAAGTGCATCACTTCAGAATCTTGGTAGATGGGTACATCGAAAAGAAAAATATGAAAGAGCAGTACTCAGTGGTGCATTAGCTTTTATTTTTGTTAGTGAACACCCTGGAGTTGGACCAGAAACCGGAAGTTTACAAAACAACAGACCTGCACCTATACCCGGAATATCTGTCTGCAAGGAAGATGGTGATTTTTTAAGTCGATGTGTAGATCGTTTTGGAAAAGTAAAAATGCAACTACATACTACGGACATTAACGAACCGCGTACTTCATGGAATGTAATAGCTGATTTACCCGGTAAGGAGAGTTCTGAAGAGATGATTATTTTGGGTTGTCATTACGATGGACATGACATCTCACAAGGTGCACACGATCCGGCTTCAGGTATGGTATCAGTAATAGAGGCAGCACGCGTCTTGTCAAAATATACAAAAGATATATTAAAGCGGTCCGTAAGATTTATTGCTTTTGGTACAGAAGAAATTGGACTTACAGGTTCCTTTCAGTATGTAGACAAATATGCAGACGAATTGGACAATATTCGGTTGATGTTGAATATGGATGCTGCAGGTGGCAAAAGCAGAAAAGGGATAGTTTTACATCATTGGAAGGGATTGGAATCCATGTTTTTGGATTTCCAAAAACAGATGAACGCAGATATGCCTGTTGGTCAGAAGGTGCATTCCTATTCTGATCACTTTCCATTTTTCCTGAAAGGAGTACCCTCATGTCACATGGGTGATCCTACATCTACTCCATCCGGACGTGGCTTTGGTCATACTGCCTATGATACGATAGAAAAGGTTGAGTTAGACAACCTTAGAAGAGCCAGTTCAATCGGAGCAAGGATTGCACTGCGATGTGCAAACTTAGATGGATTTAACGCGAAACGCCGTACTCAAGAAGAAATACAACACATAGTAGATACTGACGTGGGTTTAGAAGGATACCGAATCTCGTTGAAATTGAAAGCATAAATGTCAATTTTAATTCAACGGTAAGAAGAAAATGCAATTTTCAATAGAATCACTGTCAAAAAAAATAATATTATCTATACAAAATATGTCAGGTTCTTGTCGTACTTGTCTGAGTTTAATTCTACTTCTGCTTTCTATAGGTTTATCATATTTCAATTTTGTGCCTTTGTCAAACGCACAGACAACGCAAAATATTCAACACGCTGTAACTCAATCAAGACGTACTGCGATTGTAACGGCAGTTGAACGTGCGAGTCCTTCTGTTGTCAACATAAGTGCAATTCGAAGTGTATCACAACAAACATCTTTTGACGAATGGTTTTGGAGAGAATTTTGGGGGGACGTGCCTTCATTTCCAAAACGTTCACTACGTGAAGTCGGTTCAGGAGTAATCATCAATAAGGATGGATATATCCTTACGAACCACCATGTAATTGAAAACGCGGAAAAGATAAAAGTTGCAGTCTCAGATGGAAGGGAATTCAATGCAAATATTGAAGGTTATGATTTCCTTTCTGATTTGGCATTGTTAAAGGTTGACACGAAGGAGGATTTACCTGGAATAAAATGGGGTGATTCTGACGATTTGCTTATAGGAGAATGGGCACTTGCAATTGGAAATCCATTTGGTTTATCAATCGGAACTGCACAACCTACTGTTACAATTGGTATTGTCAGTGCAACCCAGAGATCCCTCATTGTAGAACCACGTTTTTATGATGCACTTATTCAAACGGATGCGTCTGTTAATCCCGGAAATAGTGGCGGAGCTTTAGTTAATGCACTCGGTGAACTAATTGGAATCAATACTGTGATCCGTTCAACGAGTGGAGGATCACAAGGTGTTGGTTTTGCTATCCCTGTTAACAAAGCAAAAAGAGTTCTTGAAAAAATTATACAACACGGTTGTATTGTCCCCCCTTTTCTTGGAGTTGAAATACAACCGATAACCAAAGAAATGTCAGAAAAACTCTTGGGAAAAGAGGAATCGCAAAAAACTATTCTTACACGAGGAGTTTTAGTATCAGAATTGGATAGAAACAGTCCTTTGAGTAAGGCAGGTATTAAAAGAGGAGATATAATACAAGCGATTTCGGGGCGTTTAATTAAAGATGTTACTGATTTTAAAGCGGTAGTTCGTTTGCTTCCAACAGATATAGCTATCAAATTTGATATTATACGACGTGGTCAGAAAAGAAGTACTTCTGTCAGACTCAGTAGATTGGAATGGGATTATATACCGCAAAGATGGGGAATAACGTTAAGTCAACTGAAACATGATAATGACAACGCATATCGTCCAGGAGTTTCTATAACAAAAATCGATAAGGAAAGTGGGTTAGCCGATATACTCAAAAAAGGGGACATCATATATCAGATCAACGATATTACTATTCATACACTTGAGGTCTTTAAAATAGTTGACAGTAGGATTCATGCTCCCAGTAGAATTCGACTATATTTTGAGAGAAATGGTGAAAAGAAATCTATACCTGTGACATTTAATAGAAACAATAGCAGAAGATAGGTGTTTTTTTGATAATAAGCATATTTGTTTGTCTATAGACAAGAAAATTATGCTAAGATCAATTTTGTGAAATGTCACATAGATTTTACAAGTTTATTCTAAAAAACTGGAGAATGAATGATGAAATTACAGTTACCCACAATCATAATCGTCTGCTTTTCTGTTGTTCTTATACTCACGATACATTTTTGGGGTGGAAGGGATTTTCAAACCATTGAAGAAGGAAATGATGAGAGCATTGAGTTTAGGTTAATCAGGATAGATGCTAAAAACGCATATATTGCAAAGGACTATCACAATGCAATTGAATTATATGACCAGGCTTTTGATATGCGTCCAGATAATGCAGAAGTCTGTAATGATCTCGGTTCTGCTCATTACGACCTTGCGATTAAGAATGCCGGTCCTCTCTGGCCAGCTTGGAAGGATATAACTGTTAGTGGATCGGTTGAGGAAGCAATTACAGAACTTGATTTAGCAATAGAAAAAGTAGAATCTGGTTATTTTCGTATAAAAACAAACTCTACTTCCATTGCAAGAGATTTACAGGCAATAGCAGTTGACAAAGGTGCATCAGTATTTCCATATTACGGAAGCACACAGACAACCCTTAATATTCTGATTGGCCCTACAAAAGAACACTTACTACAAGCGAAGTTGTTATATCAAAGATCAATTGAACTGAAGTCTACATATCCAGCACCTTATCGCAATCTTGGATCGTTGTATATGAAGATCGGAATTACTGATAAGGCGATTAATTTATATCGGGAAGCGCATAAACGCCAACCAAGTGACGAAGAACTTGCAGAATATCTACACCAATTTAAAAGCGGTTTCTAACTACATCATTATTTAGGGCAATATTTTACAGGACTTACGCAAAAACGGTAGGTGGTGAATGTCTAAAGAAGCATGCGCGTATGGCATGCTCCATGATTCATACCCAGGGAATGCCAAAAGGCATTCATACCGTTGATTTTTTGATTTTTTGATTTGGCGCTGGAAACCTTTTAAAAAGCTGATAATTACATCATTTTCATCATAATTCTTGATTAAAACAAGAAAACTGCATAAGTCCTATATTTTAATGAAACTGGCTTCACACCACTTAGCATTGACACAGAGTGCTCAAGACAAACGGAATTCTGTTGATTTCAATTTTCACAAGAAATGAGAGTTTTTTGCTGAGTATGGTGTTTGTGTATTGAAAAGCAGCTGATTATGAATAATCATAAGCAACTACGTTGTTCCGAATGCGGATTCATGAATCTGCCTGTCAATTTTTGCGGTCAATGCGGCAATAATATTGACAATACTGTTACACCAATCATTTCTTCATCTATCAACAAAGCAGAAAGACGACAACTTACCGTTCTATTCTGTGATGTAATAGATTCAACAGCGTTGACAGAACAACTAGACCCAGAGGATTTAAGACAAGTATTAGACGCATATCGAGAATCTGTCGCGAAAGTTGTGTTAGAATTTGATGGACATATCGCAAGATATTTTGGTGATGGTATTCTTGTATACTTCGGCTATCCGATTGCTCATGAAAACGCAACCCATCGAGCAGTTCAATCAGCATTGAAAATTGTAGCAGGTTTAGACGATTTGAATTCTCGTTTGATAGAAACATTTGGTATTCAGATACAAACACGACTTAGTATTGATACAGGTTTGGTAGTAGTGTGGGAAGTTGGGATGCCTATGGGTATGACAGATGGATATATCCCCGCTTTGGAAAGATACCACGGCGATGCAATTGACATTGTCGGAAAAACACCTAACATTGCAGCGCGCATGCAGCAGATTGCACCACCTAACGGGATCGTCGTTGGTGAAACGACTCTCAAATTGATAGAAGGACATTTCACATACAAAGACTTTGGCACGATATCAATTAAAGGGATTTCTCTACCAATTCCAATATTTCAAATACTTGATGAATACCCAGATAGTAACCTACTAGCATTTAGACGTGAACAGAATATATTACCGCAGCAGACAAATCTAACACGGTTAATTGGAAGAACACGTCAAGTTGCAACTTTATTGGAACGGTGGGAACTCGTTGGTACCGCTTCTGGTCAAGTCGTACTGATAGATGGAGAGGCTGGTATCGGTAAGTCACGAATTGTCGCAGTGATTGCAGAACAGGCAGCACAAGAGAACGCATTAATCCTTGAATGTCGTGGTTCTCCAGATTCCCAAAATAGTCCGCTCTACCCAATTCTTTCGCTTTTAAGACATCAATTATTAAAATTTAGTGGAACAGATACAGAAATCATACGTTTGCAGAAACTTGAACAGTTTCTAACAAAACAAAAACTTTCAATAAATCTCTTACCTCACTTGGCAGAACTCTTAGAAATACAGGGTGATTTCAACAACAGTAGTATAAAACCTGAACAAAGACGTATAACTACTTTACAGACACTTGTTCAGATATTCCTTAAAGCAGCACAGCGAAAAACGCTATTACTGATTTTTGAAGACTTACATTGGGTGGATCCTTCAACATTGGAGTTTCTTCAACTCCTAACAACTCGTTTGGAAAACGCTGCAATTCTTGCTATTCTAACATCACGTGCAGAAATGGCTGTCAATCAGGACAGCATGCAAGCAATAGGTAGAGCAAAACTAAAAACACTTATTGAATTGGATTGGGTTACGCAGATTACTTTAAATCAACTAAACAGAAGACAGGTTTCACAAATGATCGCAGAAGTAGCAGGAGATCAAAAAATACCTGAGGACGTTTCTAAACAAATAGCTGAAAAAACAGAAGGCGTTCCCTTATTTGTAGAAGAAATGACACGTATGGCAATTGAATCCGATCTTCAAAGTATAGACGTTACTTCAGAAATACCCGCAACATTACATGAGTCTTTGACAGCAAGACTTGACCGGCTTGGGACTCGTAAAGAAATTGTACAACTTGGTGCAGCACTCGGAAGAGAATGGACTGCAGAACTCTTACACAAAGTCATTGTAAGTATGACTGAAGAACCTGATAAGAGTGAGTTTTTAACACACCCCGATCTGATAACGGAATTTCGTCCTACTACAGAACAGAACGTTGACCTTACTTGGCTTGAGAATGAATTACAGCAACTTGTTGAAGCAGAGATTCTACGTTGTAGACGATCTCATGAGAATAAACTAATTTACACTTTCAAACATCCTATGCTTCGTGAAACAGCTTATCAAACTTTATTAATAAGCACCCGTCAGGCGTATCACCGTCGTATCGCAGCAGTGTTACGTAAGTCATTTAAGGAAGTTGTTAGAGCACAACCAGAATTAGTTGCATATCATTATACTGAGGGAGAAATGCACGCACGAGCTATTGAGTATTGGCAACAAGCAGGACAAAGAGCAGTAGAAAGGTCTGCGAATGTTGAAGGAGTCCAGCACTTATCACAGGGTTTGGCATTGTTAAAAGAAATGCCAGACTCCCCAGCACGAGCAGCACGTGAGTTGGTCATTCAAACTACCTTAGGTCCAGCACTTATTGCAACTATGGGGTATGCTGCTGTTGAAGTTGAAGAAACTTATACACGGGCAAAGACTCTATTAGAAACAATGCCAAATTACGAACGGATGCTACTCAGATTCCCTATCCTGTTTGGTCTGTGGCTTTCTTATCTCGTGCAGGGAAAGTTACAAATCGCGAGAGAAATCGGGGAGCAGTGTCTTGCAATGGCACAGCACCAGGACAATAGTGTGTTGGAAGTGGAAGCACATCGCGCATTAGGTGCAACTTTATTTTATCTGGGTGAGTTAAATATGGCACGTAAACACATTGAAGCTGGAATTAAAAGATACAACCCAAATCAGCATCCTGTACATGCATTCTTCCATTATCTTGCTGACCCCGGTATGACCCTGCATTCTTATGCTGCCCCCTTGTTATGGTATTTAGGTTATCCTGAACAAGCTGAAGCACAGTTGCAAGCAGCTCAAAAAAT
Source organism: Candidatus Poribacteria bacterium (assembly GCA_963663765.2). Taxonomy (GTDB): domain Bacteria; phylum Poribacteria; class WGA-4E; order WGA-4E; family WGA-3G; genus MSPOR6. The sequence continues at coordinate 377,050 of CAXXUA010000015.1, forward strand.
GGGTGAGCAACGACCTCATCCTTTTAGCCAAGTAGTTTTTCTACACTTTAGTGCAATGCTATACTTACAATGTCGTAATTTAGAAAAAGTTAATTCCTATGCAACTGATCTGCTTGTAACGTGTAGAGAGCACGGCTTCTCTGTTTGGGAACCGACAGGTAAGATCATGAAAGGTTGGGTAATTCAGCAGATGGCTGACGACACACAACAAGAGGGAATTGCATTAATTCAAGAAGGGATTGCTGAATGGGAAGCAAACCGTTCTCGGATTTTACAACCTGTCAATCTTAGTATTCTTGCTGAAGCATATAGTTATTGTGATAGAATACAAGAAGGTCTCCAGGTAATTGAAAAAGCACTTGACGCTGTTGTTGAAATTGGTGAACACACAAATGAAGCAGAATTGTATCGCTTAAAGGGTGAGTTAATGTTGAAAACGGAAGAAAATAACATCTCAGTGACATACGATAATAGTAAGAAAAAACAATTTTCATTAGATATTCAACAAAAAGCGGAAGATTGTTTTGAAAAGGCATTGTATATTGCAAGATACCAAGAAGCAAAATCGTGGGAACTCCGAGCTGCAATCAGTCTTAGCAAACTCATGATTACACAGAACAGACATGATGCAGCATATAATCTGTTGAAACCTATTTACGAATGGTTCACAGAGGGATTTGCAACAGCAGACTTAGTAGAAGCAAAGAACTTAATAGAAAAATTAAATGGAGAAGTAACTGAATGAGACTTGGTGTAGTTGGGATGTGTGGAGATTTTCGCACAATAAACCAAAATGAAATAGACTCAATTAAAGAACTTCAATTTACAGGTGTGAGTTTTCATTTCGCAAGTGAAAAAATATCTGATGTTACTCCTGACGAGATCAAAAATTGTCGATTTCTCCTTGAAAACGCACATCTTGATCTGGTACAATTTGGAATAACATATCAGGAGTGTCTCTTTGATCCACATTCCTCAATTCGCAAGGCAGCTATTGAAGCAGTAAATTGTGGTATGACTGTAGCAAGAGAACTTGGTACGTTCTTTTATCTATTCAGACCCGGTAGTCTAAATCCACAGGGGGCATGGACATCACACAAAGACAACCATCTACCAGAATCTTTCGAGAGATTAGTTGAAACGTTGAAACCCATCGCGGAAAATGCAGAACGCGAAGAATTAACTCTTGTGATGGAAACACATGCAATCTCTATTATGGATTCTCCAGAAACATGTAAAGAGGTCGTGGAAAGAGTCGGTTCAGATCGATTACGGATTGTTATGGATTTTGTTAATCATTTCCAATCCCTACGACAGGTTTATGAGAGTGAAGCGCGACTCAATCATATTTTTGATGTTATGGGACCTTTTGCTCCGATGGCACACATAAAAGACATCCAAGTTGAAAATGGTTTAGTATTACATCTAAACGAGGAAGTTCCAGGTGAGGGAGAATTGGAATTAGAAATTGCATTGAAACGGTTTGACACACTATATCCAGATGGATATGGATTGATAGAACATTTACCGAAGGAAAAAATTCCAATCGCAAATGCAAATATACGTAATATTGCATCTGAAAATGGTGTAACCATATATTAATAGGAGTACCTTCAACATGTTGACGAAAAGACAATTCTTGCTGTTGATCCTAATACTCGGTATGGTGTTTTCTGCTTATTCTGTGATCGGTCAAGAAGAAGGATCTACAGATGATGCTGAGGATAGTCCCGGGAGTTTTTGGAATAGACTACTTTTTCCTGTTATTGTCGCTGTTGCAATGTTTGTAATTCATGGAATAGCCTACTTAGTACGACTGTTTAAAAAAGACAGATTGCAAAAGACATTGATGAATAAATATGTAGTCTTTCACTTGAAAGACGGTCAACGATATCATGGCACAATGCGTTTAGATTTGAAGGGTGCAGAAATTATATCTGAAGAATCCAGACAACGTGGACAAGCACCAAGTTATATCTTTAAACAGGGACAATTAGAAAAGAGTATCGGTGCATATATTCGTTACCATGATACAATGAATGAACGTGAAAAACGCGAACGTCTTTGGGAACATGAACGTTTGCTCAATCCTCCATTGACACAACGAATAGTCAGAAAAGTCAGAAATATGTTCCTTGAACTTGGTCAAGCTGTAAAAAATGCTATGAATATGGTTGTTACCGGTCTTAAAGGTGCAGCAAAACCGATAACACAGCAGTTGGAACGTATTGATACGGCTGCATCGGAATTTGGTGGACAAGGATCTGCCGTGAAGGAACTTAATACCATCTTGGATGAACCCAAAGGTTTTATGGCAGAGGAAAGTTATGAAAGAATTATTGAACGACTCGTTGGAACGCGAGTCAAATTCCAAATTAGCGGTGTGAAACATGCAGATGGCGTATACATGGGAATATTAAAGGATTATAATGAAAAACACATGTCCTTCATGAACATAAAAGATAAAGACGGTAAAGGTTTCAGGGATCAATGGGCTATAGAAAAAGAATATAAAGGCAATATCAACAACTTCAATATACGCGATGACCGTGGACTCAGATCTCGCCTGGTAGAAAATAATAATAATTATTTTGTAATATTTGAAAATAATACTGCTTATGCAATCCAAGTTGGTAAGATACGATTGCATGACGGTTCACCAGATTGGGAGAGAAATCTTGAGTTTAAATGGCACATTGAACCACTCAGTGTTAGAAGGATTCGTCTGAATCCTGTTTCAAATCATAAAATTAGTCCTTTTGATAAAGTCAGTATCCGAGAAAACAGAACACCAAGGAATTTTAAGAAATTACGTATAGAATTCAGATCTTTTCGTGATGCGGATGTTATTTTCCCGCGTGGTGGTGATGTATGTAAGATTATTGAAAGTGGAGAGAAACGTCAAGTTGAATCTTTTAGTCTTGCTTCGTTAACAGATACAATGCTTGATAGAAGTGAAATTGAGGAAATTGCAATACAAGATGCAGCAGGACGACCGATACACGGAATGAACCTTGTTCATGGCTACGTTACAAACGTCAATGAGGAACGGATAGATCTAAAGTCCGTAGATTCAAGTTACAGCCGCCGATGGGAAGTGGAAAGCGCGTATACGCACTTTGATAAAAAGCTGCGTTACAAGATTCCTTTCCGTCGTAAGTTGAATCCAATATTTGCCTACCGTCTTGTGGCACAACATGAACTTATTGAACAGATACGCGAAAACCCGCTGCAGAAAGAAGCCGTTGCACAGTTAGCATATCCGAAAAAAGTGAAAAGAAGTCTAAGAGTTCCATTATTGAAAATGTTACCAACAAATTTAGATATTCCACTACCGCTCAAGTTGATGACATTCACGAGCAATGGAAAAAATGTGGAATTACCCATCCTTGAAAAGTTTGAGTATATAAATGAACATCGTATGCTCTATGAAACTGTTAATACCCTGCGGAATGAACGATTAGCAAAAATGGACATTTTATGGATTGGAAGTGGTGAAGTCTATAAGGGGGGGTATCGTCTAAACATTGATTCAGAACACCGTATCAAGAACTTTGTCAGTCAAGGTGGTGTCGTTATTGTATCTGGACAGGATGTAAAAGCAAACTACAGACAGAGACGTGGTGCAGGATGGATACCGGAGCCGCTTACAGGTCTTGAATATGATGAAACAGATGAACTCCTACCTACATCACAAGGTAGACGTAGTCGTATCTTCCATACACCTAACGTTCTTAACACAACACCAGATACTAAAGAAATACCATTGGTGCGACTTGACGATATGTGGGTAGATCCGCTTGGTAAGTGGAACTCCTTTGCGAAATCTACCGCACAAGATGCCTCAGCCTTGCTTACGCTTCCTTTCCAAGAAGGATTGTATATCGTCACAAGTCTAAAGAATGATACGGAAAGGGATGTTCAAATAAATGCTAAGATTATGGAAAATCTATTACATTATTCAGTGAAGTGGTTGGATAACCAAAGGTGGAGACAAAGATTTAAGCTGCAATAGTGCAATTATTTTAATGCTTTTGTTGGATTGTTTTAAATCCATCAGTTTGATTGATTATTTTTCTTTTTCTTATTTCCCGCCTTTTTAGGGGCTGCTTGTCCATTACCGTTTTCTATAGCCGATGCAGCTTTCTTCAGTTCCTCTAATCCCTCTACAAGTATTGCAATTCGTTCTGAGAGTGTTGGCTCTTGCTCTTCGTCTTCTACAACTTCGGTATCATTTAAATCAGTAGATGGATTGCTTAAAAACATTTTTTCTAAAGCTAAATCAAAGGACAAATCAGCTGCCAGTTCGTGATCAGCTGCTTTAACAACAATAGTTTGAAGTGTAGGTAGATGTAAAATAGGATCAGTTTCGTCTGTGCTTCCATTTTTCTTTTTGTCGGTACGTTCAAAGTAGATTGGTTCAACATAAAAAATACCTTCCTCAATCGGAATTACATGTAAATTGCCTCGGATGATTTTGTTTGGTTTCCAATTTCGGAATAATTCAGCTAATTCAGAATTCTTTGGGATATCATCTTCAACGTGTTTCGGACCTTTTACATTCAAATCATCTGGAAGTGTATAGACAATACGTTGTCCATAATTTGGAGGGTCACAACGGGCAATTAACCATCCTTTCATAAAGTTTTCTTTACGAGGTGGTGTGAAGGGTATCATGTTAACAAATTCTATTTTTTCCTCTCCGGGTAACTTTAGCATGATATAATACGGCATCATTTCTTGATCAGGTGAATCAGAATAATATGCTTCCTTTGGAATTCTCCATTGTTTGTTTCTATGGAAAAAGGTTTCAGCATTTTCAACATGATAATTGCCATACATTTTAGCTTGAATTCGAGTCAGGTAATCCGGGAACCGACGGTGCTCTTTCAACCCATCAGGCATTTCATCAATATTTTTAAATAGATTTGGAAATGCTCTTTTATAGATTTCTGTTATTGTTTCATCAACAATGTCAGTATAATAGTTTACATCACCATTATATGCATTCACAACTGCCACTCCAGAATTTCTAATATAGTTAAATCTCTTGAATCTTTTATAGCGAGGTTCAGCATATAGTTCTACACCATTTTCTTCAATTGGAGCTGTATCGTCGGTATAGAATTGAGCATTTGGAAATTTATCACTAGTAACGTAAAAGTCAACTAACCACCACAATTTTCCATCATGTATAACTATATATGGATCTGGGTCATAATCAAGAAATGGAGCAATATGTGATAAACGGTCTTTTACAAGTTTTCTGTTACTTCGCGTTCCAATTTTGCGAGCAAACATAATTCTACTTTCTGGCTTCAAGGCAGAATTACGCAATATATAAACTGAAGTGAAACGAACAGCAAAACATAACCTTCTGAAAAACCCACCTAACTCAATTCCACCCGTACCAGTATAGTGATAGCCTTTTTCTGTATATTTCGATTTTTCGTCCTGTTTTGATTCATTCTTTTTATTCTTCTTATTGGTCTGACTAGTATCAGAGGTCTTTCCTTCTTCCAATTCCACGTTGTATTCAGGTTTTTTTGTATTGACTATAACATATTCATCTGTCATTTCACCATAGTATATCCGTGGTTGCTCTACTTCTAATTCTTGATATGACATACCTTCTTTTTGAGTAATTGGTACACCTTTAACCCATAAGTCTGGAGAACTGCCTCCACTTACAACTTCATTTACAGGTGCAACACAAACACCGTAACCGTGTGTAAATTTTAGCTTAAGTTCTCCCCATTCTTTTGGTCCTTTGTCAGGAGAAATTTCACGAGCAGCAATCATCACTTGTCTATATTGTTCTGAAGATACTGAAAGTATATCACCTTGATCTTGACCGATACTAGTGGATTCATTTGAATCAGTATCTTGTGTATTTTCTTCAGATCCAAGTGTTCTACCAAGGTGGTATCTATCAACATCAGTGTAGGGATGAAATTCATGGTGTAATTTTATTTCTTCATTCCGAAAAATATTGTATAGTACTCTACGGTCCCAAAATTGGATGTTGTTTTTTACATCCGGATTCCGTTCAATTATATCAAGTGTAGCTAGTCCTTTTTCATAAGGTTTTTTTACAATTTTATCTAAATCGTAAGCTATGCGTGTATCTTTCATGTGATCAGTTAAATAGACCTGTTCAACTGGATATGCTTCACCTGCAGTCCTAACTGCCCAAAAATTTACTCCTATAGGATATAAGTGAATTAATGTAATATAACTTGTAATCCAAAGAGTTATTAATGCATACCATATTATTCGTCTCCTCCAGAACAAATTTATTAGTAAGAATAGACCGATAGCAAGAAGAATAGCAGCATAAATATATGTAGAAAAAGCAAGTTTGTCATCTGCAAAGAAAATACCAGTAAGATGTGATATTCGTCTTGATAAAGAATGTGTATAAACCTTGCCCCAAAGATTTACTTGGCTTCTCCAGATTTCAACTGCTAACAACAGTATCCAGAGAAAGCTGCCATGCAAGACGATGTGCCTTTTCACGCGTCCCATAGAACGTGCATCCCGGCGATAGTAAAAGTTGTAGAGTAAACCAACAACTGCGCAAGTTACCAATACCATAATTTGCATCCAAAGACTGACTGCTTGATGAATTGGGAAGGAAAATAGAAAGAAATTTCGGTCTTTGCCATATAAGAATGGTTCTATTTTCTCGGTTGGACGTTCTAAAAAGCGGATGAAGGTATCATGTAAAGACATCATTGGGACAGCAAGAATGATAGCAAGTAGAATTGTACCTACAACAAGAGTCTTGTGAAAGGACTTAGTTCGATCATGTGTCCAACGTGAAAACTCTCGTGGTTCAGGACATAGACGATTTGCTATGAAAGCATTTACGTTCATTAATGCTACAGCAACGAAGAAAAATCCAGCGAAAAGACCCCACTTTATTTTTCTTATAGTCCAGAAAACATCGGCATAACCAACATCCTCAAAATGCAATAGGTGTTCTGTATAGAGATATGCAAATGGATAGAAACTGATAACCAAGGAAATAACACCTATTCCCCACAGCAAGTATGCTTGAAATTTAAGGACTAATTTTCTATACCAGATTCCACGACGATACCTTAAGATACCCCATACGAACGTAATACAGATTAGGATTAGATTAATTATTAACCAAGCAATCGCTATATCCGGTGTCATAATTGATGTCTCCACAGTTTAGAATTAAGGACATGCTTTTACAATAACAAACATATTGTAATGGTATGCTTTCCATATAAATAGAATACTATATTATTCTTGTCGTTGTCAAGGCAATCAGCAGAGGTAATCAATTGTCAAAGTGTACTCTTGTAGTTAGTGTTTTCAACCCCGATTTGCCATTTTTTGTAGTTGAGGTATGCTTCCTGTTGCTAGATCAGTCCTAATCGCGGAATATTTTAGTTGTTTTTTTCGCATTTTTTGTATTTTTTTATTAAGTGTTCTCGATCGTGTAGTGGTATGGGTTTATGTCGGTTTATTGAATTTGCGAAATTTTGAAAAAAACAACTAAATGGATATTTTAACTTTTTTTGTTGTGTATTTTTAGCATAAAGTTGGAATTTAAGTAAAGTGAGTTGGGGTATCCGAAATTACTTGAATTTAGGTAAAGATAGGAAGATGATTCCTGTTTTTACCATCAAAGTTGATCATAATGGGTAATCAACTGTAACACAAAAAGACAGTTTGCTTCACAAAGACATTACCCGATCTCATTCTACTATACATTATGTTAGGGTGAGGATAGTTTTGTTTTTTGAGTTGTTTATTGGGATTTCTAATAGATTTAATGTGTATTTGGATTTATTGAAAACATCTCTGTTGAATAACTTTACACACCTTACATCACAGATTCAATTGATTTTCATTAGAAAATGTGATACCTTGAATAAGTGAATACAACAATATAGGAAGACTTATGAACAACTCTGAAACCTTTCAAATACTTGCATTAGATGGTGGCGGTACTAGAGGTATTTACACAGCACAACTGCTTTCTAAAATTGAGCAAGAATTTGATGTGCGAATCAAGGACTGCTTCAACCTCATTTCAGGAACAAGCACTGGTTCAATCATTGCAGGTGCAGCAGTTTCAGATATAAATATGGATGAAATCGTCGATCTATTTGACTCTGAAACACAAGAGATATTTCAAAAAAAATGGTATCGTAATCCGCTATTATTTAGCAAATATTCAAACGCAAAACTGCTGCAAATAATCGCGAAACATATCCCTAAAACACCTCTGTCAGAAATATCTACACCTTTGTTAATAACAAGCTCAGAAATTACTAAAAGTGAGTTGCATGTCTTTAGATCAAGCTATGCTAAAAAGTTAAATGAATCCAATTATTCAGATGGAAATGTGTGTTTACTTGATGCAATCGTTGCATCATGCGCTGCACCAACATTCTTTGCACCTAAAATGATGAATGATAAGTTATTAGCTGATGGAGGGTTATGGGCAAATAATCCTTCAATTGCAGCTTATGTAGAAGCCCTTACAGTTTTTGGGAAAAATGCATCACAGGTCAGAATACTATCAATTGGTACGGGACATTCCACATCAATGTATGGAAATAAACGCGGTTGGGGGTTTCTATCTGGTTGGGGTGGTGTGAAATTAGTTTCGTATGTGATGACTTTACAATCTCATTCATCTGCTAATATGATGACACGTCTATTGCAAAACAATTATTTGCGGGTAGATCCAAAAATAGATTTTTGGGATATAGATACTGTTAAGCAGTTAGATAAGTTGAAAGCACTCGCTGAAAGAGATTTCACCGAACATGTTACAAAATTCGAAGCATTTATTTCTCAGTCAAGAAATTCTTTAACAGCTGCAGCAAACTGATCTGGACAATCGTCAAATATAAAATGTCCAGAAATAGAAGTTGCATCGGAGCAACCAATAGATACAAACTTCGCATTTGGAATAAATTCCTTGTACTCCTTGCTACCATTCAGCGTAATATCATCGTCATCTCCGTGCAAAATTAGGGTTGGTGCTGTGATATTTACAACAGCATCACGGTAATCTGGTGATTTACCAGTGCTAAAGTAAACCGCAAATGAACTCCACCCACCCGGAGTAGGCGTCGCATCCATAAGAGAAATATCATATCCCATCCCTTTCAGGAGATAGTGCCCTACTTGCGTTTGTAAATCTACAAGATCACTATCCGATTTAGAAAAAATGTCTCTGAAATTTAAGTATTCTTTAATAAGCGTATCATACTCAGCTTGTTCTTTTATAGGGATTCTGTCCCGGACAGCATTAAATATGTTGGTTTCCTTCTGCAGTGGTGTTAGCACACCTGCGGGTGCAATAAGAATCATCTTCTCTACCTGCTCAGGAAATTCTGCTGCGTAAAGTGCGGCGATAAAGCCGCCGAAGGAATGTCCGATTAACAATAATTTCTCTTCATTGAGGATACGGCGGATGCGTTCTATATCTGCAATCTGTGCTCCAATGCCAAGTGTTTGTTCAAGTTCTGTCATATTCTTCGGATAATTTTTTGATTCGAACCGGTTAATCGGTCTTGTTGAGTCCCCTGCACCTCGTTGATGGTAGTAATAGAATGAATATTGTTCCTCCAACGATTCTAACCCTTTCCATGCCTTTGCATAAGGAATCCCTGGGCCACCGTGAACAATGACGACAGGTCTGCCTTCACCATACGTGTTGAAGTGAAGCGATATATCGGATTCCACGCGCCACACTGACGAATCAGTTTGCTTGGGTGGCTCCAACGGAGCTCGTAAGTTCTCACCTGCACTGACAGAACTATATTTATAGAGAGGTTGTCCCATTTGCCAAAACATATATACTACAGCGATGGCTATTACTACCACAATTGTCACGCCACCAATAAGCGCAAATTTTACAAATTTTTTCATATTTATACTCATTAATTTCCCTTGATCTTACTGAACAGTAAATTCACAGCCAAAGTCCAAACATGTGTTGACATCTATGAGATTCCTCATGTGTTCACATTTTGAAATTACATTTACATCAAATCAATCCTGTTTCCGTAAGCGTTCTTCGGAGGGATTCAAGATTCGCAGGAACCATCGGGGCGAGTGGAAGTCGGACTTCTCCATTGAGTTTACCCATCAACATCAACGCTGTTTTGGCAGGGATTGGATTTGTTTCAATAAAGAGATTAACTGCCAACGGTAAGGTCTTATAGTGGATTTTTCTTGCACGGTCAAAATTACCAGCATGAAAAGCATTGCACATTTCCGCTACATCTGAGGGAGCAATGTTAGCAACAACGGAGATTACACCTTTACCACCTACAGCCAAGATTGGAAGTGTGTTAACATCGTCTCCAGATAGTACAACAAAGTCATCAGGACACATGTTTACGACTTCACTTGCACGTTTGAGTTCACCCGTTGCTTCTTTTAATGCGACAATATTTGGATGTTCTGCGAGTCGTGCGATCGTTGGTGATAAAATGTCAGTACCGCACCGTCCAGGAACGTTGTATACCACAATTGGGATGTCAACTGAATCTGCTATTTTCATGTAATGTGCATAGAGTCCATCCTGTGTAGGTTTATTGTAATAAGGGGTGACAATGAGTGCTGCATTTGCGCCTGCTGCTTTTGCGTGTTTTGTAGCGCGCAGGGTTCGCGTCGTAGAATTTGAACCAGTACCGGCGATGACAGGTAGTTTTCCATTTACTGTTTCAACGGTAATTTCAATAACTCTGTCGTGTTCAGTATCGGAAAGTGCGGGGGATTCTCCGGTTGTGCCACACGGGACGATGCCGTGTGTTCCACCTTCAATCTGAAACTGTATCAGTTCTCTTAGTTTTGCTTCATCTAACGATTCATCGTCTTTGAATGGTGTAACGAGTGCGACATAAGACCCCTCAAACATGTATTCCTCCTTGATGTTTATTTTATGAATATGTATATTTTCCTGCTTAATAATTCCATGCGGTTGATGTAAGTTCTCCAGCGAAAATTACGCGTGCATCACCTTCAAGGTACACATTTTTTGCTTCATTTTCTTTTAAATCAAAATGAATTTTTAACACAACTCCACTTGCAGTTTTCACAGAAACGGGTGAATCCACCTTACCCAAAGTAGCAGAGACAATTGCTGATGCAATAGAACCCGTACCGCAAGCCAGTGTTTCATTTTCTACACCGCGTTCATAAGTGCGTATTTCAATTAGTTCTTCTGAGTGAATCGTAATAAAATTTGCGTTTGTACCTGCGGGTTTGAAGTCGTTGTGATATCGTGTTTGTTGTCCGAGATCAAAAACATCAGTCGCATCTAAATCTTCTACATAGAATACAACGTGGGGTACACCACTATTTACATAACCGACACTGTGAACACCATCATCAAGTTGGAGTTGAACATTTATACGTATATCAGTTGGATCACTCATAAGTACTTTAACGTTGTCTCCAACAATTTCCGCTTCATATATCCCTGCATTTGTCAAAAACTGCATCTTTTCTGGGACGATTCCATTCAAATATGCAAATTTAGAGATACAACGCGCCCCGTTACCACAAGTTTCAACTTCTCCACCATCAGCATTATAATAACGCATACGAAAATCAGCATCCTCTGTCGGTTCTAATAGTAGGATTCCATCTGCGCCAACTGACATTCGCCGTTGGCATATCTTCGTAACAAAAGTCATGAATTCTGAATCGGTACTATCAATGGTGTGATTTAAATTATTGATAATTACGAAGTCATTTCCTGCACCGCTAAGTTTCATAAAAGGTATCTTATCCATGTCAAATCCTTACATTTTGTCTTGTAAATTTGGAATAGTTTTTTATCATAACATCAAGGCATTTTCATATTGTAACTGTTTTATCATATACTGATTAGATGTATCTTGAAAACGATATGCATGTGCGCGGAGTTCTTCAACAATATCTAATACTCCATCATAACAATCACAGGTGACCAAACGTGTTCTAAAGGATTTTACGTGAGGTATACCTTTAAAATAGTTGGTATAGTGACGTCTCATCTCAAGGAGGCCGAGTGTCAAACCTTTCCATTTAATAGAAAAATCCAGGTGTTTTCTAAAAACAGAAATACGTTGATCAATTGATGGGGGTTGAAGCATTTTACCTGTTGTGAAGTAGTGTTTTATCTCATTGAATATCCAAGGGTATCCAATAGCAGCCCTCCCAATCATGATACCATCAACACCATATTTCTGTCGCATTTTATGTGCTTTTTTGGGACTGTCTACGTCGCCGTTGCCAAAAACTGGAATCATCATTTTAGGATTATCTTTAATTTTACCAATAAGTGTCCAATCTGCTTCACCTTTATACATCTGTTTTCGTGTTCTGCCATGTATTGCAATCGCCTGAATACCGACATCCTGAAGTCTCTCAGCAACTTCAACGATATACTTCGTATTGTCATCCCATCCTAAACGTGTTTTTACGGTCACAGGTAAAGTCGTAGCTTTGACTATTTCTGCAGTCATTTTAACCATCTTTGGAATATCTTGTAAGATACCTGCCCCAGCACCTTTACAAGTGACTTTTTTTACGGGACATCCGTAGTTTATATCAATGATGTCAGGTTGGACACGTTCAGTGATTTCTACCGATTCACGCATCACTTGTATATTGTGTCCAAAAATCTGAATACCTATGGGTCTTTCGTACTCAAAGATATCTAACTTTGCTACACTTTGTGCAGCGTCTCTTATGAGTGCTTCAGAAGAGATAAATTCGGTATACATGAGATCCGCGCCATTCTCTTTGCACACGGCGCGAAAAGGTGGATCACTGACATCTTCCATCGGTGCCAGCAGCAGAGGGAAATCTGGTATTTCTAAGTTTCCTATTTTCAACATAGCTTAGTCTTGCATTATGTTTAGTCTGTTTCGAGTGAAACTCTACGTAAATACTTCCAACCTGAAGGAGCAAGTTTAATATTCTTGACATTCTTATCAATTACCAATAGCCGTTGTGCATGTGCCAATGGTACCCAGGGAACATCTCTATGAAAAATTGCTTGTGCTTGCTGATATAGCTGAACACGTTCATCTTGGTCAGTGCTAATCCTTGCCCGGTCAAGAACATCTTGCATCTCATCACTTCGGTAAAATGCGATATTCAGTGCGGGTATCTGAGCAGTAACTTTACTCAATAGATAATATAGGAAGTTATCTGGGTCAGCACTTGCACTCCAACCGAGCATCGCCATATCATGTTCACCGTTTTCTGTTTTTTCAAGATATGTTTCCCAATCATAAGTTACAATTGTTGTTTCAATACCGACAGTCCTTAGATTAGACTGAATTTCGTTTGCCATTGCCATTCCATTAGGAATATAAGGACGTGGAATAGGGAGTGCCCATAAGGTTGTCTCAAATCCATCTGGATATCCTGCTTCTGTAAGAAGTTGTTTAGCAAGTTCAGGATCATACGCATATTCCTCAATTGAATCATCATAACTCCATAATATCGGTGGAATTGGATTCTTTGCTGGGATTCCTGTACCTTGGTAAAGACGTTCAATTATATCTGCTTTATTGATTGCATGGTTAATAGCAAGACGGACTTTCAAATTGTCAAACGGGGGTTTATCCATATTCATAGCAAGATATCCAATATTCAGACTTGGTTGCATTAGAAGCTCAAGTCTTTCATCACTGCGAATTATTAGTAGATCATCGGGATTAGGAAATTCCATTACATGTATGTTACCTTGCTGAAGTTCCATGAACCTTATATTGTTATCAAGGATTGACCGGAATATAAGATTGTCAATTAATGGTTTTCCTGCCCAATGTGCATCATTTGCTATAAGTTCAATTTTGTCGTTTCTAAGCCACTCAACAAACTTAAACGGACCTGTTCCTACTGGATTATTTGCAAAATCATCGCCAAAATTTTCAACAGCTTCAGGACTCACAATGGAATTATCAGTAGATGCAATAAATGTCAGAAAAGGAGCATAGGGTTTATTAAGATTGACTTGTAATGTATTCTCGTCTAATGCAACAATTTGGTTGATAAACTCATCAAAGAAATTTCTTGACTGAGCATTAGGACGATTCAGAGAAAAAGCAGCTGCATAGGCATTACAAGGTGTACCATCATGGAATTGAACACCTTGGCGCATGTAGAAGGTCCACGTCAACCCATTTGCTGAATTATCCCACATTTCTGCTAATGCAGGTTCTATTTCTGTTGTATCTTCTCTATATTGAACAAGCGTATCAAATATCATATCACATACTTTAGCTGACTCTCCATCAAGGACAAGAGCTGGATCAAGTGTTATAGAATCTCCACCTCGTCCAAAAATCAGAGTGTTTTTATCTGTATCTACATCACCAATCATACTAGCAGCGAGAACTAAGTCTAATATGTTGACGGTGCCATCACCGTTAATATCTGGGTTCGGTGTTTGTGTTACCTCAATACTCTCGCCAAAATGTGATGCGATGTAGGTGAGATCAGGTATGTTTACAACTCCATCTTCATTAACATCCCCTTTAATCTGTGCGTAAATGACTGTAATTAGGACGATTGACAATACAAATGCTGCTGTTGTGAATAATCTTTTCTTCATATTACCTTTCAAGTGTTACATTTCGTAAGTATTTCCAATTTAATGGATGAAGATTAAGGTTTTCCACCTTCTTATTAATTACCAAGACTTGTTTTGCGTGTGCTAATGGCACCCAAGGAACGTCTTTGTGAAATATGCGTTGTGCTTCCATATAGAGTGAAATGCGTTTTTCTTTATCTGTAGTTTCTCTTGCCTTTTCTAATAAATCCTGCATAGCCTCACTTCGATAAAAAGCGATGTTGGCAGCAGGTTTCTCTGCTGAAGTTTTACTTAAAAGTACATATAAGAAGTTATCTGGGTCTCCAAGGTCAGCACTCCAACCTAACATTGCCATGTCATGTTCACCATATTTTGTTTTCTCAAGATATGTGCCCCAATCATAAGTTTGTATTTTTGCATCAATTCCAATTTTTCGGAGATCAGATTGAATAACTTCTGCCATAGCGCGTCCATCCGGAATGTATGGACGTGGAACAGGTAGTGACCATAGTGTGGTACTAAATCCATCGGGATAACCCGCTTCAGTTAGCAGTTTTTTTGCAAGTTTAGGATCATAGGTGTAGTCCTGAATAGAATCATCATAACTCCAAAGAGTCGGTGGTATTGGATTCTTTGCTGGTGTTCCCAACCCTTGGTAGAGATGTTCAATAATAGTCTTTTTATCAATAGCATGGTTTATTGCTAATCTAACCTTTTGATTATTCAAAGGCGGTTTATCTAAGTTCATTGCTAAATAACCGATGTTCATCCCGGGTTGAGTAAGTAATGAAAGTTCGTCGTCATCACGTATCTGCTGTAAATCATCTGGATTTGGGAATTCCATCACGTGTATACTACCACGTTGGATTTCAATCAATCTCACAGCATTGTCTGGAATAGAACGGAAGATAACTCTATCTAACTTTGGTCTACCACCCCAATAGTTCTTGTTTGCTTCTAGTACAATTTTATCACTTCTATCCCATCGGACGAACTTAAAGGGACCTGTTCCAACTGGGTTGTTTGAGAATGTATCATCTTGATTCTTGTATTTTTTTACTGCAGTTGGACTGACGATGGCGAAAGGCGTGATAGCGATTGTATAGATAAAAGGTGCGTAAGCAGTTTTTAGGGTAATCTGTATGGTAAACTCATCAATTGCAGTGATATTATCTACGATATTTGCTAAGCCGGTAGCTACCCAATAAATATAGGATCCACCAACATCATGAAACTCATGTGTTTTCTCATGCTGTCTATTGAGTGAAAACAAGACTGCTTCTGCATTGAATGGTGTGCCATCATGAAATTTGACACCTTTTCGTAGGTAAAATGTCCAAGTTAATCCGTCCTTAGAACTTTCCCAACGTGTTGCCAGACCCGGTTCAATTTCAGTACTTCTATCTTTATACTGAACAAGTGTATCGTAAATATTATCACATACTTTGAAGGATTCACCATCTTCTTCAAATGCTGGATCTAATCCAACAGAGTCACCTCCCCGACCAAAAATCAATGTTCCTCCAACACCATGGGAATCCGCATAAGCATAGGTGGGTAATACTGTCATAGTGAATGTTATTATGGCTACAATAGAAAAAAACAAAAATGATTGTCTCAGATGAATATAAAAACAGTCCAATCTTACAAAATACATTTTGTACAAATCAGCAAATAGGTTTCTTAGCATAGTATGACTCCATTGACAAAAATATATATGTTTCATTATATAGATATTTTATACAAAAGTCAAGTCAATTTAGGGTGAGTAAAAGTTATTGCAGACAGAATTGTCAAATCAAGTAATCAATGGAATGAATGTCTTATGACATTCCCGTTTATGAATGCGTATATAGCATTCCCCGGTCTGCGTGGATTTCTCGGAGAAGACTGCAGCATTAGAGATTGCATTGCATAAGATAAGCGTGAGTTAAGCAATATGCACTAATGTAACCTAAGTTGCTTCCTACAAAACTTAAACTTGGAAACACCATCTAATATCAAAAAAATGCTGATAAATAACCTATATTTTGTAACACAAACTTTATGAAGATTAATAAATATTGGTGCTTTGTAAGCGCGCCCCTGATTGTAGGCGTGCTTTGTAAGCGCGCCCCTTCCCCCAATGGTAGGCGTGCTTTGTAAGCGCGCCCCTTCCCCCGATGGTAGTCGTGCTTTGTAAGCGCGCCCCCGATGGTAGGCGTGCTTTGTAAGCGCGCCCCTGATGGTAGGTGTGCTTTGTAAGCGCGCCCCTGATGGTAGGCGTGCTTTGTAAGTGCGCCCCCGATGGTAGGCGTGCTTTGTAAGCGCCTCCCGATGGTAGGCGTGCTTTGTAAGCGCGCCCCCGATTGTAGGCGTGCTTTGTAAGCGCGCCCCTGATTGTAGTCGTGCTTTGTAAGCGCGCCCCTGATTGTAGTCGTGCTTTGTAAGCGCGCCCCTGTGATTGTAGTCGTGCTTTGTAAGCGCGCCCCTGATTGTAGTCGTGCTTTGTAAGCGCGCCCCTGATTGTAGTCGTGCTTTGTAAGCGCGCCCCTGTGATGGTAGTCGTGCTTTGTAAGCGCGCCCCTGATTGTAGTCGTGCTTTGTAAGCGCGCCCCTGATTGTAGTCGTGCTTTGTAAGCGCCCCCCTGATTGTAGGCGTGCTTTGTAAGCGCGCCCCCGATTGTAGTCGTGCTTTGTAAGCGCGCCCCTGATTGTAGGCGTGCTTTGTAAGCGCGCCCCTGATTGTAGGCGTGCTTTGTAAGCGCACCCCCGATTGTAGTCGTGCTTTGTAAGCGCGCCCCTGATTGTAGTCGTGCTTTGTAAGCGCGCCCCTGATTGTAGGCGTGCTTTGTAAGCGCGCCCCTGATTGTAGGCGTGCTTTGTAAGCGCGCTGGCACATCAAGTCCCAACAGCGCGCTTACAAAGCACACCTACCGGGTGAGAAATATTTATCACCGAATTAATAAATTAATCTTCATCTGCAGCAAAGAAAGTTTCTGTTTTGGGCGTTGTGTCTTGATTTGGCAACTAACATAAGCGATGAACCAATTTCTTATCAACACATGTTTGAAAAAAACTGTCCAAACTATAGTATAGTACTATGCAGCAACTTAGGTTAATGTAAGTGTCTTCTCCATGAAATCCGTTGATTATTTTATTGTATCTAAGTACAGATTGAAAGCGTTTTATTATTGGTAAGGTTTACACTCGCTACATTGATCTGTAATTACAGTAATTAGAACTTCATCCCATTATCTGTTAAATTCAACTAATACATCATTGAACCTACATAAAAGATAAAAAATGCCTTCAATTGAAAGATTGACACAGAAACTAATAGATACATCACAACCTGTTGCAACCCGTAGAGCTGCAATCATAGAAATTGCTGAAATTGGGGGAGAACAAGTCCTTCCTTTTCTATTGAATGCATTGCGGGATAATGCACCTGGTGTAAGACGTGAAGCTGCGCACGCATTGCAGCAATTCACACTGCATGAAGTATCCTCAGCATTAATGGAGGCTATAAATACTGAAGAAAACGATTTAACACTCTGGACTCTGATTGAGGTAATTGGTAACATTGGAACTTCAGAAGTTCTTCTACCACTAAATGAACTTTTAGACAGAACACTTTCACCTTTGACCCGACGTGAAATACAAAAGAGCATTGACCAGATAAATGTTAGACTCACAGAATCCGATGAGGACGTTGAACATGATCAGAATTTTACAAATGATAGTGATGTTGATCAAGTCAAAAAGCGAGTATCCGAATCGGAACAACAGCAATCTGAAATAAACCAAGAGAACAATGATGTCATTGTTGAAGATGATGATAATTCTGAAGACTTGGAACAAATAACTGAAATTTCAGTTGAGGATGCTGATGACAAAAATGTTGAGAATGAAAGTAACACCGATGAAATTGAAGTGTCAGTTCTTGAAGCAAGTGATGAGCAAGAACAGGTATCTGTAACGTCAAATACAGAAGAATCTAAAGACACTGCAGTTCATATTAATAAATCTGATAAATCAAATGATAAAACAGACACCACAGATAACTTAGCATCTAATATTGGTGCAATTCAGATTGTTGGTACATCCCCTGCGTTGCCAGTACTCGTACCTAATACTTCAGTTGTAATATATGAACAGGAAGATAGGCATTATAAGCCGAGTATTTTTGCATTGGTGTTGCGTCCTAATGCATATTTATCAAGAAGATGGGTTTCACGTACTCGACTATTTCTTGTATTGTTATGTCTATTGCTAGGTGCAACAGTTACCTTAGTTTATTCTCAAGTACAACGCATGCCCCGTTCTCCCTATTTTCAAGCGTTTGATAGCGATTTTATCAGCGATCCTCAATTATATCTTGCTGAGGCGAGTTTCTCATTACAACAAACAGATTTTCGTAGTGCTATTGAAAAGTTTGAGCTTGTAAGGAGTAATAATACGATTGAATCTAAATTTTTCAGGGAATTAGGGTATGCCTATTTTCAGGAAAAACAATATGCTTCAGCAGTTGAAGCGTATGAGTATTATTTACAGACTCGAACAATTAACGCATATCAGCCATTTGTAGCAGAAGCATCAATTCCAAATGTTGGCAGTGCGTCTGAATTTAGTCGTTCTTCGGATTATACGACATATAACATCATTGGAACAATATATAAGAAGTTGGGACAGTACCATAAAGCGCGAAATACCTTTGAAACTGCAATCACTATTGAACCCAAGGAAGCGGAAGCATATAATAATCTCGCTCAACTCTATATTGAAAACTATCAACAAAAGAATCTATTAGCAGAAGCACTTACATATACATCAGTTGGACTTCGACCTCAATCAGCAACATATCATGATACCATGGGTTGGATCGCAAGTAAACGTGGACGTATAAACAAAGCTACTAACGCTTTAGAGCATGCAATCCGATTGCAAAGTGATTTTGTGCCGGCACATTATCACTTATCAGAGATAGATAATAAAACAAGAAATCCACAAGAATCTGTAGAATCTTTTCAATACAAACACATTAATAAGTTGATACAAAGAAATAGTCCAAAACCGGGGATATTGGGTCTACTGTCATATATGTATGATAAAGATGTACAAAAACTTCCAAGATTATTCACTTCAATGCTGGAGCATAGGGGATTAAAATAGATAGTATTATCTACTATATGTCTTACAAAAGGTAAGAGGGTTTTTTATCCCCGATTTACCAGACACGCGAACCGGTGAATTTGGGAAAATTCGAATCTGTAAGATACGCTGTAAAATGTTGTAGAATTCAAAGTGCCTCAGGACTTACGCACCCAACGGTAGGCGGGGAATGCCTAAATGGCATTCATACCGTTGATTTGGCGCTTTGTAGGCGGGGAATGCCAAAAGGCATTCATACCGTTGATTTCTTGATTTGGCGCTGGAAACCGAAAAAATGCTGAAAATCACACCATTTTCGTCATAATTCTTCATCAAATCATGAAAACTGCGTAAGTCCTGGTACCTATAATAATCTTTTGCTACAATTTTTGCTACAATTTAGGTATTTAGATATACTACAAGAAAATTGGAAATATGGAGGATTGCAATTATGACAAACATTAAAGTGTATCCAATATTTATATTTGCAGCTATGATGTTGATTGTATCAGTGAATCAAGTATTAGCATTAGATGAATTCGTGCCTATCGACTTGGAACCCTACTCAAATACAAAGTTGGTTGGTCACGTGTGTGGACATTAGATGCTGGTGACAATACCTACTCTCTGTTTTTATAGACGAATTCGCTGAATTCGAGGGTCCTGACAGATTTGAATAACGTCAAATATAACCTATATTTGACGTTATTTTTGTGTACATGTTATGAATGTATTTGATACCAGAAAACATTGAAAAAAGTTGACTTCCTCACCTATGTATGCTATAATTTTATATAAGATTTTTTTTTATTAAAGTCTCTAATAGATATTTTTAGGAGGAATTTAATGCCCGCAAAGCAATTAATTTTTAATGAAGAAGCAAGGGTTGCACTCAAACGTGGTGCTGACGTTCTTGCAAATGCTGTTAAGGTAACTCTCGGTCCACGTGGACGTAATGTGGTTATACAAAAATCTTTTGGTGCGCCGATCGTTACATGTGATGGTGTCACCGTTGCGAAAGAGATTGAACTTGAAGACCCTTACGAGAATATGGGAGCACAATTGCTGGAGTCCATTGCAACAAAAACAAATGATGTCGCAGGAGACGGGACCACCACTGCCACTTTGTTAGGTCAAGAAATCTTACATGAAGGTCTAAAAAATGTAACTGCTGGTGCAGACCCCATGCAGTTGAAAATTGGAATAGATAAGGCTGTTGTCGCTGCTGTAGATGCAATTACTGCACAAAGCCGTGATGTTAACACCTATGAAGAGATTGTCCAAGTTGCATCAATCGCTGCCAACGATCCTGCAAATAACAGCAATATTGGTACACTCATCGCAGATGCAATCGAAAAAGTTGGGAATGACGGTGCTATTACTATAGAAGAGGGTAAAACATCGGAGACGACTGTTGACATTGTGAAAGGAATGCAGTTTGACAGAGGTTTTTTGTCGCCTAACTTTGTTACTAACTTAAAAGACCAGACCGTAGAACTTGAGAATCCATACATTCTAATCAATACTGGTAAAATATCTACGGTTGTTGACTTAGTGCCAATATTGGAAAAGGTGATGCAGCTGAGTCGTCCCTTACTGATTATTGCTGAAGATGTTGAAGGTGAAGCTTTGTCAACTTTAGTAGTTAACAAGTTGAGAGGGAACATGCAAGTTGCAGCCATTAAAGCACCTGGATTTGGTGATAGACGAAAAGAAATGTTAGAAGATTTAGCAATATTGACTGCAGGACAAGTAATTTCTGAAGATACTGGTATTCGTTTAGAAAACATTGTTGTAGGTATGTTAGGTACTGCGCGTAGTGTACTTATTGATAAAGATACTACAACCATTGTGGGTGGTTTTGGTGCAAAAGAAAGTATTGAAGGGAGAGTCGTACAGATACGTAGACAGATTGAAGAAACTACATCGGAATATGATAGAGAAAAACTTGAAGAACGTCTTGCGAAACTTGCAGGTGGTGTTGCTGTTGTCAATGTAGGTGCTGCAACCGAAATCGAAATGAAAGAAAAAAAAGCAAGATGTGAAGATGCGCTTGCTGCAACGCGTGCTGCCGTAGAAGAAGGGATAGTTCCTGGTGGAGGTATAGCGATGCTGCGTGCTATCTCAATAATTGCGGAACTTGAATTAAAAGGAGACCAAAATACAGGTCGCAATATTGTTCAGGAAGCATTACGTTCTCCAGTTCGCGCTATTGCACAGAATGCTGGTTTAGAAGGTGCAGTAGTACTTGCAAAAGTTGAAAATGCCGAAGCCAATTATGGATTCAACGCTGCATTAGAAGAATATGGTGATATGCTTGAATTTGGAGTGATTGATCCAACTAAGGTTGTTCGGTCTGCGTTACAGAACGCTTCCAGCATTGCTGGCTTACTATTGACAACCGAAACATTAATCACAGAAGTTGAGGAACAGGTAGATTTTCCTGATGCTGACATGCATGATGACTATATGTAGTTGTAATGTTACCAACAGGACTTACGCACCCAAGGGTCGGCGTGTTTTGTAAGCGCGCCGGAAACCGAAAAAATGCTGAAAATTACACCATTTTCGTCATAATTCTTCATCAAATCATGAAAACTGCGTAAGTCCTGACCAATACAAAAAAAGGTCTAATTATAAAGAACTTAGGTGTTGTTTCTCGCTTATTAACTCACCTAAGTTCTGTAACGTGCTACCATCCCGCTATCCCAATCACAATCTAAGCAGAACATATCGGAAGCACTCAAGTACTGAATCTTTTTACTGCCACATGTAGGACATTCTGAAACATTATTATTTATATTTTTTTCTTCAGACTGTTGAAAAATGTTGAGATGGTATATCTTCATGGTACCTGAGTAGCGATGACCAAGTGGACACCGAATTAAATTTGAATTTTCCTTCTCAAAGCGATCAATTAATTCGCGGAGAAACTTTAGCGGATGTCTACAGATCGGACATGGGTTTGGTATCAGTTCTTTCACAACGATTATATCTGTATCCTCAGAACGTACAGAGATAGGCAATGAAAGATGGTGCTCAAGTCTTTGTGAATCAGAAAGTTGGGTTTCAATGTTTTCAAGGTGTTCTGATGTTACAATAGCAAAATTATCTGGACTTAATACCACCGCTGTTGGAACCATTGTTCCACCCTTTAAACTGGAGATAAGTCTATATATACGTTCTATAATGATTCATTCCTCCGTTATCAAAAGAGTCTAAGGAAGTTCCAAATTAATAGAGAAAACTTATCTATGTTTGTAGAAGAGTCTACATTTGGCTATTTTCATTGATGCTTGTATAGCGTATCGCATAAATGCGATTCTGTTCAAATTCACAGGATCGCTTGTCTGGTAAATCGGGGTTAGAAACCCCTCCTACCTTTTATGAGATAGGTTGAAGTAGTTACTCAATTTACATTCGGTTCAGCAGACAATAGGTCTTCACGAGTTATTGCTAATTGTGAACTACTACGTTTTGTACGATAAACATCATCTGGTTGATTTCGTAAGATAATTATATCATCGCCATCACGTTCAATAGCATCACCTGACATCAACATGCTTTCAATTTTTCTCATGCTTGTAATGAAATTAATTGTAACTTTACCGGTATCAAGAATATTTATTCGCCACCCATTGCTTGTTTTCACTCGGTTGAATCGCTGTGTAATATCAATAGATTGTAACTGATTGATGTTAAAGATGACACCACTTTCAGGTGTTTCAGTGCTTGAATCTTCGACCTCTTGGTTCATTCCATTTTCCTCTGCCATTGAATGTCTCCTAAAAATAAATTTATAATGCTGATATAATTCTACCTAATAGTCTATATGTTTGTCAACCAATTTTTGATTATACAACAGTACCTTTTCACCAAAGTAAAAATTCCTTAATGGTTAAATGCTGCGTTCTATTGACCAGTGTCTATCTGTACTTTGAACAACCACCGCTCCATTCATATCTGTTTGATTTAACATCTCCTTCACCTCTTCAATTGTAAAGGATGCAAGAAAAGAATCATAATAGAGTTTCTGTTGGTAAGGTGTATCTTCTGCGGCATAGATGTCAACAAATCTTTGCGCATCATCAGTAGTTTCTGGTCGGATCAGATCGCGAATTAATATGACACCTTTTGGTTTCAAAACTCTTCCCATTTCTTTAAGTGCAGTTAATGCATCGTGTATATGATGTACAATACTGTTTGAAATAATTCCATCAAAACAGTTGTCAACATAAGGCAGTTCTTTCGCATCAATACATTCAAGACTTATCTGTTTGGAAAGATCAGAATCTATTACATGTTGTTCGGCAATTTTTAACATCTCTTCAGAAAGGTCAATTGCTGTAATATTAAGATTTGGACACCGCTTAGCAAGTAGGATAGGGATTTGCGCAGGTCCTGTACCAACATCAATAAAATGGCCACTTCTTGCACCGAGATCTATTACTCGATTTACAAATGCGTCATCAACTTCTCCATGTTCCATTGCATCATAAGCCTCGGCGGCTTCTGCAGTATCCATGACTTCAGGTTCTACAATTCTATACATCTATATTTCCTGTGTGTCAACTTCGGTTGTTTTCTTTCGTTCCATTCACCAAAATACATTAGATTTTTGTTAGTGATTTCAGACAATAAAATAATACTTTTGTATAACTGATAACTGAATATGGCAAATGATTATATATACCAATATTCAATTTGTCAATTGAAAAATTAGTTGTTGTCTTATTTACATTATTCAGATATACTGAAGCATAAAACGGAGTAAAAAGATGAAAAAAAAGAAAATCATCCAAAAGATTTCATGCGACTTTTTGATCATTTCACTATGTATATTCATTTCAGCAATTTTCACTTCTTGTGTTGAAGAAAAACAGATTTCAGATGCAGTGCAGCAAACTGAAAAAGATGACACCGAACAAAACACTGATGAACCAATTGTCAAGCTCCCAGGTTTACCTGATGACGTTGCAGGATATGAACAGTGGTTGAAATTAAATACAGACCCCATTCCACCAGTTGTTGGTACAGATCCACATAACGGAACGAAAAACGTCTATGTCAACAAAAAGCGTGATGATATAGCACCTGACGGTGAACAACAATTCCCATACCCAGATGGGAGCATAGTTGTTAAGGACGCAACACGTCCCGATAAGGATTATATCGGTCTAATTGCAATAATGAGAAAAAAGGCTGGTAGTGATCCTGATCACAATGATTGGGAATTCATAGAGTACACCAGAAACGATCCAGAAGACGATTTTGCAGTTATTGCTTCCGGACGTATATGTTGGGGATGTCATGTCCGTGCTGAAGATACAGACTATGTTTTTACGGAATTGGAATAATGCTGACGAAATCATATTGATAAATCTGGTAACATCAACTCATCCTATTTTCATCAGAAAGGAGAATCCTATTGAATATAAATCAAATGATTAGACCAAAGATACTTCATAAACAGACTTTCTTACGTAAGTACATACCAGTTTTTTTTATTTTTATTTTCGTATGCGTGAATTTATGCTTAAATTCTGTTGAATCACTTCCCGAATTCGCGGCTGAATTAGAAAAAGATTGTAACTTCTGCCATATTGACCCAGCAGGGGGCGGTCCACGCAATCGAATAGGTGAAATATTTGAGGAGAATTATTTTGAGTTCCCTAAAGATTTTGATATGAATGCAGTTTCTGAAGAAACTCAAGAAATGATAAAACAACTTTCTACATCTCTTGATTTGCAAACCGCGTTTATCAAAAATATACATTCAGATAGTGAAGAAGGAGCAGTAGCAGGATGCAACTCATGTCATTCCTCTGTTGACAGTTTTCTCTTAATGCAAGCTGAGGTAACATTCAATGCACAAGCTTCAGATCATGTGCGTTTAACCCTGTCTAACAACTTAGGTACTACTCTTAATGCGTTTGCGACAGTAGATGTCATTCCAAATAAGCTATATTCAAAGGTAGGAAAATTCCGTTTACCATTTGGTATAAAACAGAAGGATCATAATATTCTTTTACGAGAAGGTTTTGGACTTGGATCTAATAAAAGACACGTCGGAGTAGAGTTTGGTGGCAGTTCTGGAAAATTATTTTATAATGCAGTCTATTTCAATTCCCAAAATGCTACAGCTAACGGGTTGCTTGGGACTCTTGGAGGACAACTTGGACCTATACGTGCTGGTATTTCATGTAAATACGAAAAACCCAGTGATGAATGGGACCGTCTTTTTGCTACTTTTGCTACTCTGTCATACGCTGGATTGACTTTAGAAGGTGAATTCAATTTTGGAAACAATGGGAATGTAGGTTCCTTTAATGTAGATGATGTAGATTCAAAAGGTTACTACTTCGGAGCAAAGTATAGAATCCTACCACAACTAACTGTCGCTGGTCGATATGGTTTATTTGATCCTGATAGAAATGTCTTGGGGGATGCGGGAAGAAGATTAACTTTTATAGCAAAATATAATTTTATGGAGAACGGGGCAATTTCGCTGTTTTATTGGGCAAATATTCCAAACGATAACCGTAAACCTGATGAAGAAATCAGTAATAACGGGTTGTTAAGACAACTCAAAGGTATAAATCAAGTAATCCTAATGTCGCATTTCTGGTTTTAGATTGTATAAGAAATTGACAATGAAGACAAATTGTGTGTTTATTTTAACACATGCTTACCTAATTTCACAATATCTTCATAATCTTGATTATCATGTATTAACCTATGTATGTGATATAAAACACTAAAAAACTGTTTGAGTAAAAGTAAATCCATTTTATCAAGTCGAATGCTATATGCTGGTATTCGACTTTTTTCATAAGTATACGTATTTATAGAGTGTCTCAATATGAAATGAATGTCTCAATATGGCATTCTTATTGAATGAGTTTCAATGTTATTAGACATAAATAATATTCTAAGAAAAGTTTCTTTTAGATTAAAAATGATAAATATCCTAAACCCAATGATAAATTGGCACGAAAATTGCTTCATACTTAAAAACAAACATTAATGAAGATTTGATACAAAAACGGTAGGAGGATTGAAAATGGGTAATAAAAAGTTTTTGATAAGTGTTATAGCTATACTTTCTTTGCTAATTTTGACAATCGGTACACTATATATTCATAGCTTAGTATCAGGAGCAAAGACACGAGTAACTGTAGTATCAGTTGACCCCAAAGCAAAAAAGACACCACAACGGTCTGATTTTACGTTTACATTATCTGAACCTGTTATAGATAATTCTCTTTTGAACACAGAATTACCAAGCGGTGCAATTCAATTCTCACCTACTGTAAAGGGTGTTGCACGTTGGGTTGAACGGGACACGATTCGTTATTTTTCAGAGAGTCGCTTAGCTCCATCCGCTCGTTACAACGTTGAACTTTCTCCAATGTTAAAGCAAAGCACTTTGGGTTTTGTCATAACAGGTGAGCGAAAATACTCGTTTGAAACGGATCTTTTCCAAATACAAGAGAGGCAGCTTGAATTCAAATATACAAAAACCCATGCTAAGGTTGTTGGTAAGTATAGATTCAATTATCCGGTAAATATTGCTGACCTTCGTGCAAACCTATCTGTTAAGTTAGAGGAAGATGTTGATATTCAGTATACACTTCAACCACAAACCGGTATTGCATCAGAAGTTAATATAGAAACAGAAGAGATCCCGCGACTAATCGGAGACCAAGAACTACATGTCCGTGTTAAGAAAGGTTTCAAATGTACCGGTGGACTCATCGGCTTAAAAGAAGATAACGTCAGATCTATGACGTTGACTGGTCGTGACACACTCAGTGTGACTTATGCAAATGTTAGAGAAGGATCTGGAAGACCTAAAATATCTATACGATTTAGTTCAAACATACCTATTTATACCGTAGAACCATTTATTCAAATAAAACCGGAATTAGAAACTCAGATAATTGCTCGTTATAGTAGCATAGAAATTCATGGTGATTTCAAGAGACGTACAAAATACCAAGTTACCATACAAGATGGACTAACCGCTCCAGATGGATCCATTTTAAAGAAGAAATTTACACGACAATTTACCATACCAGATGTACCTCCGCAAGTGCGTTTTGCTGGGAATGGTTTCTTCCTGACACGCAACCAGAATATGAACATTGCTTTAGCAACAATAAATGTGAATAAGGTCAATATTGAAATAGAAAGAGTTTTTGCTAACAATCTTATTTATGTTTCACGAGTAGGAAACTGGAGCACTTGGGCAGAAGATTTAGGGAAACCAATTCATACCGAAACTCTTGATATTCCATCAAAATTAAACGAAGAAGTACGTACCCACATCAATATAGGTCAATATGTAGACGAAAAGCGTACTGGTATATTTAAAATAACTGCAAGAAATAGTAATCAAAGATGGGTGCTTTCTACACAATGGGTAATGTTAACAGACATAGGAATCATTGCGAAAAGAGCTGGCGATGAGTTATGGGTTTGGGTCAATTCACTCTCTAACTTAAAACCAATTCCTCTTGCTACAGTCAAACTCATCAGCGATAATAATCAAACGCTTTTCACCGGTAAAACAAACTGGGAGGGTTTTGTTAAATTTACATCAGTCAGTCAAAACATCGAAGGGTTTAACCCATTCCTGTTGACAGTAGAAAAAAGTGATGATCTCTCATTTGTTCAGTTAAACAGACACCAACTCTCCACAGGAGATTTCAACGTTGGTGGTTCCCCGTACTTAGACAAAGGATATGATGCATTTCTTTATACAAGTCGGGGTGTATATCGTCCTGGAGAAAAAGTTTCACTTGCTGGAATAGTTCGTGGAAATCTTAACATCACCCCACCATCTTTACCAACTCGTATACAGATATTAGCACCAGACGGTCGAATCGTCGGAGAATATCGTCAGAATACTGACAGTCGTGGCGGTTGTGAGGTTACAATTCCACTCGCTGCCTATGCTCAGACCGGTAATTACATTGCTAAGCTAAGTATAGCAGACAAAGAAGTCGGTCGTACTCAGTTTCAAGTAGAAGAATTCATGCCTGATCGAATGAAGGTTGGAATTACGACCAATTCTACTGAGTATGACTTAGGTGGAGAGGTATCAATGGATGTTTCAGCTGTCAGTTTGTATGGACCACCAGCTGCAAATCGAAAAGTAACAGCATCATATACGCTTGAAGCCGCCCCGTATATTCCAATTGAAAAGTGGCGTTCCTTCCATTTTTCAAGTTCTATATCATTTGAGAAACAGCGAATCGCGTTAGAAGATAGCCTAACTGGCGAAAATGGTAAAGCAAATTATAAATTCAAACTTCCTGAATCAGTACGTGCCCCTTCTCAATTAAATGGTGTTCTTACTGCTACTGTTAGTGAACCAGGAGGTAGAGCTGTATCTGCATCATACCGAGTAGCCATACATCCATATTCACATTATGTAGGACTGAAAAGATCTAATACTGGAACGGTACAACGTAATCAAGCTGTATCCTATAATTTTATCTCAGTGGACAAAGATGGTAATGCTATTGCCGATAGAGAATTAGTTCTTACAGTGAAAAAAGTTCACTGGAACACAATTCTACGGAGAAACAGTCAAGGTCGGTATGAATATGTTTCTGATAGACAAACCACAACTTTAGAAACGAATCAGCTTATCTCAACCACAGATATGGGAACATTTTCATTCACACCAGCAGAATATGGTGAATATCGCGTGCAGCTTGAGGATACTGCATCTGGTGCTATAACTGAACTTTCTGTGGAAACCTCAGGTTGGGGATATGTACCAATCTCAATGGAAAAGCCAAGTTTGCTGGAATTAAGTTTAGATAAAGAAACATACAAAACTGGTGAAACTGCAAAACTTCAAGTAAAATCTCCATTTGCAGGAAAACTACTATTAACCATTGAACGTGAAAAAATACTGAGTTACCGAACCGTCAATTTAAGCGAAAATACTGCGACCATTAATATTCCCATAAAAAGTAGTTATAAACCGAACATATACCTATCGGGAACTATAATCCAACCTACAAAATCTTTAAAGGAACATACACCCGCTCGTGCATTTGGAGTGATTCCCTTAAGAATCGATGCAAAAGCAAATCAGTTTGCTATAGAACTTGATGCACCCGACGAAATTCGACCAAATACAGAGTTAATTGTTCAGTTTCGTGTCCGTGGAAATCGTAGTGCAAATTCTCATGTTACAATTGCTGCTGTTGATGAAGGTATACTGCAATTGACAGATTTTAATTCACCTGATCCACATAACTATTTTTTTCGACAACGTGGTCTGAAGACTCTTTCTTATGACCTATACTCAGCGATATTACCGGAGATTGATGCTGTTCTTGGTGATTCAAGTCCGGGTGGGGACGCCTCAGGAAACAGAAATGGTCGTGCGAAAAGACTAAACGCTGCAAGTGTGATGCGAGTGAAACCTGTTTCTCTCTGGTCTGGTATATTAAAAACTGATCGTACTGGTCGAGGTTCTGTAAAATTCCAAGTGCCACAGTTTAATGGTTCACTCCGAATTATGGCAGTCGCATTTTCTGGGGAGTACTTCGGTTCTAGTGAGAAGTTCATTACAGTTCGTCAACCCATTGTCATTACACCAACATTTCCACGTTTCCTGTCTGGTGGTGACAGAATTACATTCCCAATCAACGTCCATAACGGAACAGGTGAAGATGCTGAATTTCAAGTAGAAGTTAAAGCTACTGGTGATGTTCAGTTTGTTTCAAACACAAATGAAAAAGAAGGACTGATTGAGAAAGACAAAGCACAAAAACTTGCACAGATTGCTGTGAATAGCGAAGAACAATTCGTCTTTGAACTTCTTGCTCATGACTCCATTGGAAAAGCAACCTTCATAGTATCTGCTTCGGGTAACGAAGAAACCGCACAAATGACTGTCCAACTCCCATTAAGGTCAGCTGCACCTCCTGTAACTGATACAGGTCACGGTGTGGTCACTGAAGAAAATCCTGTGGAATTTGTTTTTCCATCCAATTTTATTGGAGAATCGTCGGATTTTGACATGTCTATCTCTCCATTTCCAGCAGTAGAATTTGCTGGAGGTATAAATTATCTTTTGAGATATCCGTATGGTTGTCTTGAACAAACTACAAGCCGTGTGTTTCCACTACTTTACTTTAGTGATATTGCTGGTACGGTGGATGATGAGTTTGCTGCTGATGGTCGTGCGGATTACTATATTTCAGAAGGTATCAGCAAACTTGAGAGTATGTTAACTGCACAAGATCACTTTTCATATTGGCCAGGAGGAAATTATATTAACCACTGGAGTAGCATTTATGCATCTCACTTCTTAGTTGAAGCACGTAAAGCTGGATATGAGGTGACTGACAGAGTTTATTCAAGTTTACTCAACGGTCTAAGAACCCAAGCAAAACAAATATCAACTACTCAAAGAAAAGTGGAAAATTCCAAGAGGAACCAAATTGAACGTGCAGTATATGCATGCTATGTGTTAGCAGCAGCGGGTGAACCGGAAAAAGGCGTAATGAACTATTTTAAGAATAATTTGTTTAGCGGTCTTACAGATTATAGCCAGTTTCACTTAGCAGGTTCGTTTGCGCTGAGTGGAGATTTGGAAACTGCACTTTCAATGCTACCAGTTTCAGTTTCACCATTGAATGGTGGGAAACGTCAGTCTGGTCAAAACTTCAATTCACCAATTCGCTCACAAGCAATTATCCTTGATGTACTTGCTGAAGTTAACGAAAACCACCCATCAATTCCAAATCTTGTCACCAATTTGAGCAAGGCCGCATCACAAAAAAATCGTTGGGGAACGACACAAGAAAATGCTTTTGCGTTTCTTGCATTAGGTAAGATGTTGAGGAAGAATATGGAAGGTGAATACGTAGGTACTATTACAGTCAACGATACTCAACTTGCCGAATTTAACTCTACTTCTTCATCAGTCCGATTTACAAATAAAGATTGGGACGGTGCCCAAGTTAAAATCTCAATTGAAGGTAGTGGTAACTGTTATTTCTATTGGACTGCATTCGGAATTCGTAGAGATTCCTATATTGAAGAATATGATCGTGATTTGCAAGTTCGTAGACGCTATCTAAATCAGGACGGAATTCCTTATGAAAACGGATTTAAACACGGGGATTTGGTTATTGCAGAAATCACTGTAAAAGCCTTAAATCAAAATTTGGAAAATGTTGTCGTAGTAGATATGTTACCAGCAGGGTTGGAAATAGAAAACGCCAGATTAGCCTCACGTGCAGGAATTCCTTGGTTGAAAAAAGAAGATTTTAAACCTGATTACGTTGATATTCGCGATGACCGTATGATCTTTTTTGGTGCATTTCAGAGACAGCGGGAAAGAAAGTTCCATTATGCACTACGTGCTGTCACACGCGGAGAATTTACATTGCCACCAGTAACAGCAGAAGCAATGTATGATCCAGCAAATTCATCAGTAGCAGGTACAGGAAAAATCAAGATTGTTGAATAGTTGACTTTCAATATGACCTATTATTCTATGCCCAATCCTTAGGGCAAATTTCAGAAGTAAGGGAGGGTTTTACCTCTTCCCTCCCAACTTCTAATATGAAAAAACATGAAATATTTACAACTCAAATTACAAAGTTCCCAGAATTCACTCATTGCCAAATTGGGAAATTTCTTGCGTAAGAGATGGTTTTTTGTTTGCATCCCTTTAATACCAGTCCTTCTTTTTGCAATTGCGAATTGGATATTCCCTTTACCTAAAGAAAAACTTAATCCTACACCATCAACTGTGGTTGTAGATAGAAATGGTGAGTGGCTTCGTGCATTTACATCAACAGATGAAATGTGGAGATTTCCCGAAACATCTCTTGAAAATGTGTCACCCTTAATCCAAAAAGCAATGTTGACGTATGAAGACAAGTATTTCTATCAACATTGGGGAATCAATCCAGTTTCTCTTGTGTATGCTACTATTGATAATATCAAAGCAAGAAGAGTAGTGCGAGGCGGTTCAACAATCACGATGCAACTCGCACGGTTAATGGAACCAAAAGAACGTACAATCCCAAACAAACTGATAGAAATGTTTCGCGCACTACAATTGGAACTCACATATACAAAGTCTGAAATATTAACATATTACTTTAATATGTTACCCTATGGAGGAAATATCATCGGATCCGGAGCTGCTGCCCGACTTTATTTCAACAAACCACAGAGCGCACTGAGTCTCGGTGAAGCAGCACTCTTAGCAGCAATTCCGAATTCACCTGAATATCTTCGTCCTGATCGACATCCAGAAAACGCAAAAAAGGCAAGAAGGAAGGTTCTACTTCGAATGAAGACAGCAGGTGTAGTATCTGAGCAGCGGATACAAGAGGCGCTACAAGAACGAATACCTACAAAACGATATTCATTACCATTTGAAGCACCTCATATATCACGATTACTTGCAAAAAACTCCATACCTTCAAATCAACAAAAACTTCATAAGTATGTCATAAACACGACAATTAATCAAAGATACCAAAAAATCTCAAAACGTATATTAACTGAACACTTATTACCTTTACAGAAACAAGGTGTCTCAACTGGAGCTGTTGTGGTACTTGATACAAATAGCCATGAAATACTTGCTTTGGTCGGTTCACATGATTTTTTTGATAAAGTAGCCGCAGGACAAGTAAACGGTGCACTTGCACTGCGGTCTCCGGGGTCAACGCTCAAGCCCTTTATATATGCACTCGCAATAAATAAAGGACTTATCACCCCACAAACTTTAGTTTTTGATGTACCTGTGGATTATGCAGGTTACACACCTATAAATTACGATTCTAAGTTTAATGGGTATTTAACTGCCCGTGATGCGTTATCAAGATCACTCAATGTTCCTGCTGTCAATCTATATGCAAAATTAGAACGTAATCAACTTTATGATTTACTTCAACAAGGTGGTATCACATCCCTTACGAATCAGAGTGAGTACGGTCTTTCATTGGTACTTGGTGCTTGTGGCGTTAATTTGCTTGAATTGACAAACCTATATGCTGGTTTAGCGAATATGGGAGAGTTTGCTCCATATCAGTTACTCTTAGCAAATGATATCGCGAGAGAAGACAATACTGTGCAAACTTCAATAAATTCAAAACCTACGAATAAACACAATTTCAATACGACACGTTTATTGCGAACTGATACCAGTTGGATTATCACTGAAATGTTGACGACTCTGAAACGTCCTGATTTTCCAGAATCTTTTGAAAAAACTGGAACCATGCCAAAAGTTGCTTGGAAGACAGGTACATCTTACGGTCATAGAGATGCGTGGAGTATTGGATATTCACCCGAATTAACTATCGGTGTGTGGGTAGGAAATTTCAATGGAACTGGTGCGCCAATACTCACTGGTGCGGAAGCTGCTGCCCCCATTCTCTTTGCATTATTTACTGCACTTTCCGGTGAAAAATCTGAGCAGTGGTTTAGCGAGCCAGATAGTTTAAAAACACGTTTAGTATGTTCACTCAACGGTCTTCCAATATCACAACACTGTCTGACATCTATAGAAGATGTATTTATTCCTGGGGTCTCTTCAGTACGTGTATGCAACATTCACAAGACCATAAAGGTAGATAGTGTAACAGGTGAACGTCTATGTTCATCTTGTAGACAAGGTAGACATTTCCACGAAGAGAAAATAGCTGTGTTTCCAGCATCTGTAGCAACTTGGTTAAATGCTAACGGATTTGCAATTCCTGTAATTCCGATACACAATCCCAACTGCAAACGTCCAATTGCAGGTAGTCATCCAATCATTCTTTCTCCAACCCGAAACACAGTCTATCAAATTCGTTCAAGCATCCCGGTTGAATATCAGAAAATTAAATTATCCGCATCTGTTTTTGGTGACACGCAAGATTTATTCTGGTTCTTAAATGGAGAACTCATATACAAGGGTGAAGCAATAGATACGACTTTTCTTACACCTACTGTAGGAAAACATAAACTAACTTGTGTTGATGGAGCAGGTAGGTCAACAAACCTTCTACTTACTATCGTTAAGTAGTTAGGTATTTACTTTTGGAAGGCTGCTATAATCAAACAACACCATCCAGCAATAAATGCTAAACCTCCAATAGGTGTTATTGCACCTAACCAACGCATTCCTGTCAAACTGAGAATGTAAAGACTACCAGAAAAGATGAGGATACCTGCCAAAAAACACCATCCCGCTGCATTTGTCAATGCGTTTTGCCATTGAGACATTGCCCACGCAACAACAATTAATCCTATAGCATGATACATTTGATAACGCACGCCGACTTCAAAATAATCTAACATCTCTTTAGATAGACTATCTTTTAATGTATGCGCACCAAAAGCTCCGAACAACACACTCAATAAGCTAAATCCAGAGCCGAGTACGAAGAAAAGGGTTTTCATGTTTTCTCCTATTTCAAAAGAATAAAATGATTGTATTTATTACACAATCTGATGTATAATTGACCAAAAGTTAAAAAATTCAGTAAAACACGATAAGTTAAAATTGAGGTGATAATGCGGCATCTGATTACTCTTGATGATTTTTCAAATTTTGAAATTGAATCAATTTTCCGACTCGCTATCGGTATGCAATCACAGTTGGATACTTGGGCAGGAATATGTAGAAGCAAATTACTTGCAACCCTTTTTTATGAACCGAGTACTCGGACACGACTTTCATTTGAAAGCGCGATGGAACGACTCAATGGAGGTACACTCGGTTTTTCTGACCCACAGGCAACATCTGCTACAAAAGGTGAAACGCTTGCTGACACAGCAAGAATGGTTACAAACTATGCAGACATAATCGTTGTTCGACACAGTTGGGCAGGTTCAGCAAAGGTGATGGCTAAGTACGCAAACATTCCTGTGATTAATGGTGGAGATGGAAGCCATGCACATCCAACACAAGCTCTTACAGATCTCTTTACAATTATTCGTAGAAAATCAAAGGTACAAGGATTAACTGTTGGTGTTTGTGGTGATTTACGATATGGACGAGCTGCACATTCATTTGCTTTAGCAGTCGCAAGGTTCGGTGGAAAACTTGTTCACATCAATCCTAAAGGTTTACAAATGCCAACATGGGTGCTTGCTCGATTAGCAGATGTACACGGACAGAAACCTATTGAAGTAGAAAATGTCAAAGAAGTTATAGAAACACTTGATGTCATTTATGTGAATAGACTTCAAGAAGAACGCCTCCCAGCAAATGTTGATCCTAAGACTGTGAGAGGTAGTTATCTGCTGAATGCTACTGTGATGAACAACGCAAAATCTGATGCAATCATCATGCACCCTCTGCCACGTGTAAATGAACTTGCTTATGAATTAGATGATGACCCTCGTGCTGCTTACTTTGAACAATCTGCAAATGCAGTACCTATACGGATGGCACTCATAGCAAGTCTAATGGGTTTGGAAAAACTAATTTTGACACAACCTCCTAAAAGAAATATCAGTGAGACAACTCACAAATGTGAAAACTCTAACTGTATAACCAATCACGAGTCTTATCTTATATCTGAAAAGGAAACATTTAATGATAGTGAAGTAATACAGACTTGTGCATACTGTGGTAACTTGTTTACCTGAATTATTACATTGTTCCAAAAAAATACTAACAATTGTCTATTCTTGAGTTGAATCCTTTGATTTTGGAATCTTGGAAACTAACCCATCCTTTTCAATTATAGCGAATTGGATCCAGCGCCAATTAAGTACTTGAGGTCCAACAGCTTCCCAACTACTATGGTAAGATAACATTGCAACATAATCCTTTTCTGAATCAGGAGAATTGTCTGTTAAAAATCTATTTTTTGTCAAGTTTGTATATGTAACTGGTTCACCACTATCCCATCTCCATACACCCTCTTCTTCAACATCATTTAGACCTATCCAATAGTAATGATCCTGAAAGATAGTTTGAACCCAGAAAAGTTCTTCTTGGTCATTGATTGAAACCAAATGTGCATTTTCGTCAATAGCTTTACGTTGTGCATCCTTCCAATCTTGACAATTGATTTTAGCATAAGCATGTCCATTTGCAGGATTAATGATCCAAACTAATCTTTCTGATTTAATATTTGCAATTTTATTAGGTCTATTATTATTATTAAGTAGGTTTCTAACAAATATTCTTGATTTATCCTGATTTAACTTTGTTGTCGTTTTCTTAGGTGATTTATCATCAACAGGATTTCCATTTAACCTGATAACAAGTTCACTTGGATGAATTCCATGATCGAGTAAAAAAGGACCTACAGTTCCAGTAAAACCTTCATAATTCACCTTTAAAGAATATAATCCTGGTTCTCCTCTTGATTGAGTAAAAAAACCATTGGGATCGGTTTTACATGCTTTTTGGTCAGTTTCACTTCCACCTACAAAATGTGCAGTATGATAGTATATGACGAGATTAAGATGTGAATTTGCCACCGGAGTACCATCTTTATAAACAATTTGTGAACGAATCTTAAGGCTTCGTTTGACAGTGATTGTTACATCTTTAAGGTCAACCCCTGGCTTTACTCCAAACATAAGCCCTGGGAAATGGCTTATGTTCTCAGGATTGTAAAATGTTATCTTATTCAAACGAATGCTAACAATCTTCATACCTAACTCTTCATTTACATTATGGACATCAAAAACTACATGCTGATGAGGTATTGGTGGAATAATCTCAATCTTCTTTTCATCAGCTTTCTTCTTATTATCAACCTTTTTCCTCTCATCAAACTGTTCCTTAGATATAGCATCAATACTAACATATCCCGGTCTGATTCCTGAAACACTGAAAGTCCCTTCTGAGTCTGTCTTCCATTTTGTAATATTTATTTGCGTTACATCTTTATTATTATCAATGATAGGTCTAATGGTTGATAGTTCTGGCATCCTAACCATAGTATGATTGATATGAATGTTTGGCGTAGTTGATGATTGAATAGAAAATGTAAATCCTGGTATGGGTTGTCCTTCTGTATCAACAACTTTGCCTGAAAGACTAATAGAAGAATTATCATTTGTATCTGTCTTATTTTCTTCAGCTACAATCCCTGTCGTAGTAGACATTATTATGAGTAACAGTGATGCAAACTTTACTGAGTATAGTATATATTTCATTAGAATTACTCCTTATAGGGTTATTCTTCAGATTTCATTAAACCGATGAGTAGATCTTCTTTTTCCAAAATTGCGCTTTTGGTTATTGAGATAATTGCATTACCATCACGAACTTGTTGCCACTTGCCAGTTACACCAATAAGCACTGTAAAAAGTTTTTCAGTTGAGTTGTTCTTTGATTCGGGTGCTTCAGATTTTGCTATGAGCGGATTTGCGTCCCAATTTGTAAATGTCATTGGTTCGCCATTGTCCCACAGTTTATCACCATCTTTATCAATTTCAATGCAACCGATCCAATAGTTTTTTACACCAAAGACATCAAATATCCACTGTTGTTCCTCTTTATCGTTGATAGTTAGAAGGTGTGCATCGTGCTCCTTAGCAATATTAAGAGCTTCCTGAGGGGTCTGGCAATTAATCCTCTTATACGCATGCCTATTTGAAGGATTGATAGCCCACATTCCTTCTATCTTTTTTTGTCGTGCCAATTGAACTATTTCCTGGTTAACATCTGGTACGCGCTTCTCTACAACTGGTACTTTTGGTATGATAAATTCTTCTTTGAACTTCAATGTAAGATCATCAATACTTTGTCCTTTTTTAAGCAGTATTTCTTTACTCTTTACAGTTTGATTTTGATATTGTATTGTTAATGTATAATAAGCTTCATTGTTGACATAATATGTAAATTTTCCTTCAGCATCAAGTCTCCTACCTAAACTTGATCTACCTTTGCCCGTTCCTTTAACATTTCGTTGATTCACTTGTAGCGTAATACTTGCATTGCTTAGTGGATTACCATCTGATGTGAGTACTTGACCACTTATACGCATCTTACGTCGAACAGATATTCTAACATTCTTTATATCATTATCTTCTTCAATACCAAAAGGAAATCCCATATTACTATGAAACATATATGGAACAAATTGAAATGATATCCCTTGAAAATCAATAAAAAGAACATCGTACCTATGTCCATGCTGCGGTAAGAGTTTTATCCAATTCACTGAACTTTTAGTTATGTTTTCAATTGCAAATGCACCTTTCGCATTAGTAGGACTCGGTTGAGGTGGTGGAAAAACAGGTTCAAGTCTGTTGACTTTCCTAATGGATGGATCAAACTTACCTTTAAATGACTCAATAGAGATAATGACATCTGTAACTGGTTGTCCCGATTCATCAATTACAATACCAGATATTGTCGCTGCGAATGAGCATCTTGTTGTAGTAACAATTGACAATAATAATCCAAGAATTAGTACAAATATTGTGAAGCAAATACGTTTCATTGTGTATTCCTCCAACTGTTAGGTGTAACCAGGAAATATTGTGCTATATACTATAGTATTGTAATCATTATACACATAATAGGAGAATATAGCAATGTGTTTATCACAGAGTTATTCAGCTTTATAGTAGATTATATAGTTATTCTTACACTTTCAGGTGTAGGAGGGAACTCCGATTCCCGACTATCAAGGCGTTCAGTCGCGATTCGGAGATCGCTCCTACAGAAGAAGTGTAAACTTAATTGTAAATTTCACTATAAGAATCTATCGTTCTACCATTTAACTACATCTTAACTCATAAATCATAGGAGGTGTTTCTAACCCCGAAATACCAGATACACGTTCCAGTGAATTTAAGAGATACGGTGTAGTGTTCTTGTTGAGCAAAAGTTTAGAAATTTTTTGAATTGTTCTGATGAGGTAAATCTTGGTTCTCATAAAATCTTGAAAATTCTAATTTAGAAAAAAAACCTACTCATCTTTTCTGTAAGGAATGTCCAGAGTTCTTGTGTTGACACTATAAAATTATAACATTTCTATGATATTTTATTTAATTTGCTGCGGCAATGTGGCAATGGGTGTGTAAAGTTTTTGCACCATAGGCGTCAATTTAAGAAAATATTGTTGTCATTTTTCTTGTGGGAGGGGTTTTCAACCCCGATTTGAGCGGAAATGCACTAAAAAATCGGGGTTGAAAACCCCTCCCACAAGAGGTGAAAATCCTTAAATTGACGCCTATGGTGTGTAAAGTTTTTGCACAGAGGTACAAACTTTTGTTCTCTTTAGTCCCGTAGGGACGCAATGTTTATAGAAAGACGTTATCACATCCCCTCTCTTTAGTTCCGTAGGAACGACATATAAGGATAAACATACCGTCCCTACGGGACTAAAAAGACATGGGATATGTATTTCTATAAACATATCGTCCCTACGGGACTGAAGAATATGGTAAATATTAACAATATTTCTTTATATTGACACCTAATGAAGTTTGACAATCAAAATCGGTAGTTGAATTCGTAGGGGTTGGGTTCCCCAACCCGTTGGTTTTTGAGTTTGCGTAGATCAAGTGTGTGGGGAAACCACGCCCCTACGAATATACAACTTGAACGTCAAAACTCATTAGGACTCTGTGTCCGCAATCTCTCATTTAATCAGTTGCGGCGGGGCACAGAGACCCGGGGAATGCCTAAATGGCATTCATACCGTTGTTTTCTTGATTTCTTGATTTCTTGATTTCGCCCTACAATGGAGAGTGGGATGTTTGTGCAAATACTGTACACACCCTGTGGCAATGTGGCAATGTGGCAATCATGTTGATGTTACCTTCCGGTCTCGACCGAAGGTCGAATCAACGGTATAAATGCCATTTAGACATTCCCCGCTTACAGAAGAGAAGTCTTCCAACCAGTAATTACAATGAAATTCCTTATTGAGACATTATTTATTAGAATTGGTGTATTATAAAAAATCATTGCATCAAAAAATCCAGTTTGCTAAAATAGTTTCTGATATAACTAATACAATGTCCTTGAAAAGGGGAAATATAATATGCGTAGAAGTTTTTTGATTATGACTGCGTCGTTATTTTTTTTATGTGCAGTGATAACATTTGGAATTCGTTCAGTAGACAGTCAGAACGAAATAGTAGAACGAGGTAAGTATCTTGTTGATGCTGTTGCTGCATGTGGTTATTGTCATACGCCTCGCGTTGGAGCAGAATACAATATGAAAATGTACCTTGCTGGACATCCATCAGAAGAATCTTTTCCTCGCTATAATTTTAACATGATGCAGCAGAACATTTTTCTATTAACATCTCCACAGTTAAGTGCTTTTTCCGGTCCTTTTGGTACAAGTTTTGCATCTAATTTAACTCCAGACAAAGAAACTGGTTTAGGAGAATGGACAGAAAAGATGTTTATTGATGCCATGCGAACTGGAAAACATCAAGGAAATCCTACTAATCGGAATATATTCCCACCCATGCCTAATAAACACTATGCCTTGATGAAAGATGCTGATCTTAAAGCGATATGGGCGTATCTTAAGACAATTAAACCCGTAAAAAACGATGTCAGTCCGGTATTGAATAGACTTGGTAGACCCTTTTAAATTCGGTAATCACTATTATCAAAAGACACACTTGACATAAATTGTAATGTAAACAAGACTTACTCATTTTCTCTTAAAGTCCCTTGATAAGGGAGTAGGGTTCCCATAGCAATAGCGTATGGGAGAGTAGGGGTTAAAAAGACTAAAAACACTGAAATAACGCACTATTTAACCTCCCTTCACACCTTATATGTAGATTAATTTATTAGATTAATTTATTAATTAGGTAATAGAATATTTCTCACACGGTAAGTGTGCTTTATAGTAAACTTTGAAATTATTAGGGCACTTTAATAAATCTATTTTGGAACATAACGGAGAATAGAAGTTGTAATACAGACTGTTAGTTTGTGTAAAAAGAGCGCAAACTAACAGTTTACGCTACAAAGGTGTCCCATTAATTATATGTTTTTCTATATAAGCGAGCCGTTGGGACTTGATGTGCCAGCGCCAAATCAATAAATCAACGGTATGAATGCCTTTTGGCATTCACCGGGTATGAATGTCTATTGGCATTTCCCAGGTATGAATACCTTTTGGCGTTCCCCGCCTACAAAGCACGCTTACCGAGGAGGGGTTACTTAGAATTACCGATTCGAATTTATTAATTTTCATTCAAAGATGAATGCGAAAGTCCTCGTAAATAATAAATTGGAGAAAATACTTCCTATGGCTACAAATAAAAAACATGTGCGCGTTGCTGTTGTTGGGATGGGTATCGGTAGACCTAACGGTGCAGCATTGTCTCGCAATCCGAGAGGAAAAGTTGTTGCTCTGTGTGATCTTGTTGAAGACCGAATGAAAGGTTTTGCAACGGATTTACCGGGGAATATCAAACTGTACACAGATTACAAAGAGATGTGTAAAGCATCTGATATTGATGCGGTTTTTGTCGGTACGCCGAATCAATGGCATGTGCCGGTTGCGTTGGAAGCGGTGCGAAATGGTAAACATGTGTTGGTAACCAAACCGTTAGCGGATACTGAGGAAGCTGCAGCGAAGTTGGTTAAAGAAGCTGAGGCGGCGGGAGTGGTCAACATGATGTCTCTTTCAACCCGTTTTGGTCATAGCTGCCAACACCTTGGTAAACTCGCCAGTGAGAATTACTTCGGTGAATTGTATTATGCGCGTGCACGTAGTATTAGACGAAGTGGAATACCTGCTTGGAATCTTGGATTCATTCAGAAAGGTGGCGGTGCATTTCGCGATATGGGAGTGCATGTACTTGATGCAGTCTGGTGGATAATAGGTATGCCGAAACCTGTTTCTGTGCTGGGAGCAGCGGGTGCGAAATTCGGACCTCGCGGTCTTGGTTATTGGAACCGGTCAAAACCTCCGAAAGAAACTTATGAGAAATATGATTCTGATGATTATGCTGGGGGGTTTATTACCTTTGAAAATGGCATAGGGTTACAGGTGGAAAGTTTTTGGGCATCTCATCAACCCGGAGAATTCCAGATAGAATTGTTCGGGACTGAAGCAGGTGCTACTCTAAGTCCATTGAAAGCCTACCGTACTGACAAGAAAAATGAGTTTGAGGATATAGATATAAAACTACCGAAGAGTAAGTATAATGAAGCCTGGGATGCAATTGCTGACAATTTCATTGAAGCTATATTAGATGGTGTTGAATGCAAAGCTCCGCTTCGTCATGGACTAATTGTGCAAAGAATGATGGAAGGCTTATTGAAAAGTGGTGAGACAGGACGTGAAGTCCATCTTGAGGTAGAATAGGTATGAAGGTGAATTTAGCAAAACTACATGATGACTTTAGTCAGAATGGATATGCAATCGTACCGAATCTGTATACTCGAGATGAGGTGCAAAGTTTAAAGTTGGAGTCTATCAACATTCTGGAGGCAGTTAGGAAAGAGACAGGGGCAGCTGCTGGACACGGTGTTCACGTTGGTTTAGCTGCAAGCAGTACTGTCTTTCAAGAAGCAGTCGGTGACTCTCGGATACTGGATATTTTAGAAGTAATCCTCGCACCGAATATTGAGTTCTTGAGCGATAAGGTTGTTTTCAAGAGCGATTCGATGACCTTTGCAAGTCCGTGGCACCAAGATTGGCACTATTGGCACGGTGCGCATAAACTCTCAATATGGGTTGCACTTGATGATGCCAAAATTGAAAATGGGTGTTTAAAGCTATTTCCCGGTTCACACAAATCTGCAATCGTACATGATGGTGATGCCAGTGACGGACATGGGTTTGGAAACCGTTTACGTCCTGACGCTGTTGATGAAAACCTTGCTATCACTGCGGAATTGGAAGCGGGAGGTGCAGTCTTTTTTCATGATTTGACTCTACATGCAAGCCATCCGAACCGTTCAGGTGCGGAACGGTGGGTATGGATTCCCACTTACCGTGATGCAAAAGCCGAAGATATGGATTATCCGTGGGCAGTTGCAGCAAAGGTCTTACGCGGAAAAAAGGGATAACAATTTCATAGGATTTAAGATATAGAAAACGAAAAGGAGATGTATGTATAAAAATCTAAGTACGGGTGCAATCGGTATTCGTGCTGGTATGAAAGACGGTTTAGCATTAGCAAAAGAGGCTGGTTTTGAAGGGCTTGACCTAAATATCGGTGAAGCAGCTCAACTTGCTGAAGAACACTCTGTTGAATATGTCAAAGAGTTGTGGCAAGAGGCAGGTATTGCTATGGGTGGTTGGGGATTCGGAGTAAATTGGCGCGGTTCAATTTCTGATTTCTTTGCAGGATTGTCACAATTACCTGCACGTGCTGAACTTGCAGCAGAACTCGGTTGTTTCCGAACGACTACCGTTGTGGGTCCCGCTTCAAACGATATGACATTTCAAGAGAATTGGAATTTCTCTGTTAAAAGACTTCGTGCAGTTGCAGAAATACTCAATGCACATGGACATTCAATAGGACTCGAGTTTATTGGACCTGCGACAAGCAGGAAAGCAGCAAAACACTTGTTTGCTTATACAATGGATGCGATGTTAGGACTGTCAGCTGCAATTGGTACTGGTAATGTTGGTCTACTTTTTGATACATGGCATTGGTATACCTGTCGTTCCACTGTTGATGATGTGCGTAAACTTTCTGCATCTGATGTTGTATATGTCCACATCAACGATGCACCTGCAGGTATTGATCCTGACGAACAGATTGACAATATCCGTTGTCTTCCTGCTAAAACCGGGGTAATACCTCTGACAGAATTAATGCAAATCCTTGATGGTATCGGTTATGATGGACCTGTAACCCCTGAACCTTTCAGTAAAAAGCTTAGCGAAATGGAACCAGCACACGCTGCGAAAGC
Organism: Candidatus Poribacteria bacterium; assembly: GCA_963663765.2. Classification (GTDB taxonomy): domain Bacteria; phylum Poribacteria; class WGA-4E; order WGA-4E; family WGA-3G; genus MSPOR6. The sequence goes on from CAXXUA010000015.1 coordinate 421,641, forward strand.
TACTGCTGAATCTCTCAACCAAGTGTGGAAGAATGCTGGACTGTAAGAAAAATGACTTAAACGGAAGGAACATTAGTGCAACTAATCAATGAGGAAAACATTTTAGCTATCACACATAAATGGGAAGGTGATCGATTTCCTGACGGTCGTCCCCGGGTTCCCGACGATATTCTAAAACGGATGAAGGCAATTAGTATTGAACAAGCATGGGGTGTCTTGCATGGTAATGGGTATAGATTTCAGTTTGCAGGAGATTGGATGAATCTCCATCCTGATCGTATCCTTGTTGGTCGAGCAGTAACATGTGCTTTTGTACCTATTCGTCCTGACTTTAATGATGCAGTTTCAGCTCAGGGTGAAAAAGATGGACGCGTTGGTGGACAGAATTCGTGGGTAATTGACACGCTTGTTCATGATGATGTCATCGTCGTGGATCTGTTTGGAAAGGTTAAAGATGGCACTTTTGCGGGTGATAATCTCGGTAATTCAATCTACGCAAAAACTAGGACCGGCATGGTGATTGACGGTGGGATACGTGATCTGGATGGTATATATGAATTACCCGATTTTGCGACTTATGTTCGGGGTGTTGACCCAACAGGTATAGCAAATGTTACACTCACAGGAATAAACATTCCTATCCGTATCGGTGAAGCGACCATTTTGCCAGGTGATGTTGTATTAGGTAGGCGCGGCGGTGTCATCTTCATTCCTCCGCACTTTGCACAGCAGGTTGTTGAACGTGGTGAAGAGGTGCAGCTCCGTGATCGATTTGGACACCAACGATTACGCGAGGGTATTTACACCCCTGGCGAAATTGATCGAAAATGGTCAGATGAGATTGAGAAAGACTTTGCTGATTGGCGTAACAATCAGAAATAGATTATGTCTTAAATGATGGCTTTCTGCTGAAGGATATTCATATTGCGTGACTATGGTGTGATTATTGGACATTTGAAGCGATTAGATCTATCTGTGAATTTGATAGGTGCTGTTAACGATTATCCGATACATCTGTTTCAACTTGAGTCCTTTACGCACAATCCCAAAAAGATACTGATTACGGGTGGTGTGCATGGTGATGAACCTGCAGGCGTAGAAGCAGTGTTACAATTCTTAGCACGTGACAATACCGAACTTCTGAAGCGATTCTCATTTATTGTTATTCCGTGTGTTAATCCATACGGTTATGTACACGAGACACGAGAGAATAGCGATGGAATAGATATTAACCGTTCTTTTGAAGATGAACAGGTAAGTGAAGTTGATATCTTAAAACGGGCTATTGGTCAAACCCAATTTACGTTAGCGATAGATTTCCACGAAGATTACGAAGCAACAGGATTTTACCTTTATGAAGGAAACCGAGATGGACAGTATCTCGGACCAAAGATTGTCAATGTTGTAAAGAATATAGGTCCAATAGATTCCGAGGAATTTGACAAAGAAGCACCAGGTATTGCTGAAGGTGTTTACAAGGTTTCATCTGAATGGGGCACACAAGGTTTAGTACCCTACCTATTACATTACCACAGCGAACATGTTATCATCACAGAAACACCGACAGTGTGGCCGCTTGAACAACGTGCAGCTTTGCATTTAGGTGTTTTAGACTCCGCTTTATCATACTATTAATAAAGAAATACCTATGGAAACACAATCTATATTATCGAATGTGGAAACTGCTTCTCATCCATCTGGACTGAAGATCACTGACATGCGTATCGTCCGAACTCAAGTTGGTGGACCGATCCTGAGACTTGACACGAATCAAGGTATACATGGTTTGGGTGAGGTACGTGACGCTGCTAGTCCTACCTATGCATTGATGCTCAAAAGCAGACTGTTAGGTGAAAATCCCTGTAATGTTGATAAGATCTTTCGGAAGATAAAACAGTTTGGACATCATGCTCGACAAGGTGGGGGTGTATGTAGTATTGAAATGGCACTTATGGATCTTGCTGGTAAAGCTTATGGGGTACCGTGTTATCAACTTGTTGGTGGTAAATTCCGTGATAGAATTCGGTGTTATAGTGACACACCGTCCCTAAAAGATGCGGAAGCAATGGGCAACAAACTGCAAGAACGAATTGACAGAGGATTCACCTTCCTGAAGATGGATGTTGGTGTTGGGTTACTCCGTGACATATCAGGGACCCTCTCCGCACCAGACGGACATTTAAGTAATCACAATTTGATGCATCCGTTTACCGGTATCCGTCTGACAGAAAAAGGCATCGGCGTGCTGTGTGAATATGTAGAGACGGTTCGGGATATAATTGGATATGAAATACCTCTTGCAGTTGACCATTTTGGTCATATTGGCATTGAAGATTGCATTCGTCTTGCAAGAGCATTAGAGAAGTATAACCTTGCATGGTTAGAAGATATGGTGCCGTGGCAATATACTGACCAATATGTCCGTCTATCAAATTCATGTGCAACACCTATTTGCACAGGTGAGGACATTTATTGTAAAGAGGGATTCATGCCACTGTTTAAGAAAAGTGCGATTGCTATCTGCCATCCCGACATTGCAACATCGGGTGGTATTTTGGAGACGAAGAAGATTGGCGACCTTGCTGAAGAGCATGGTATTGCAATGGCACTTCACATGGCAGGTACACCTGTCTGTGCAATGGCAAGTGTTCACTGTGCTGCAGCAACATCCAATTTTTTGGTTTTGGAGAATCATTCCTTTGATAATCCTTGGTGGGATGAAATGGTAACTGGATTATCTAATCCGATTATCCAAGATGGTTATATTGCGGTTCCTGAATCACCCGGTTTGGGTATTGAACTTATTGAGGAAGTCATAAAAGAACATCTGCATTCAATGGAGACAGGTTATTTTGTACCAACAACTGAATGGGACGATGAACGTTCACATGATAGGTTGTGGAGTTAGGTTTTCCGTATTAGTATGGGAAGACATCCGTGAGTCTTGTGCCACAGCGCGCTGTCTTAATTTCATAAGAATTACCATTAAAATATATTCCTGAGTGATCTTTTTTTAGTTGTGTGACCTCTGCTCTACTAATGGAATTGTGAAACAAAATGGGACGACAGATGCTTTCTAAATTAATTGGAGAATAAGAAGCTGCTATGACAGCACCAGCTTTTAATTGTTTTACTGCTTTTGACGCTTCAGCGTTTTTACCACCTTTTAGTTCTATTAAAACCACTACAAGTTTCGCATCGTTATCAAAATAGAAGAGTATACATTCACATTGGTTTTCTCCTTGGCGACCATGGGGAAAAACTTTATCCAGATCCACAACAACTCTATTTTCTTCTGCGATACCAGTTAGATTTACACTACAATTCCTTTTTTTGAACAAACTACCATAAAAAAGGTTTTTTCTTCCAACACGATTTCGAATTTCATCAAGTATTGCACTCCTATTCACTCGTGTTGTCTCCCATCTTCTCCCTGAGTGAGGTCCGGAGATCTACCGAATGATTATAGAGTTCTTCAGCTACTTTTCCGTAATCCGGAGGTTCAAAACCGCCTATATGATCAAACTCGATTTCTTCCACAGGTTTATCTGTGTGAAACCACCAGGCACCAACGTCTTCCGTGGTCAACCAAGTAGAAGGTTGTTCTGATTGGTTTGTACCGAATTTCATTATCTCACCTTCACGAACCAAATTCCCAATTTGCTCAAGGAGCCAATCGCTATGTGTTGTTATAATTACGCGGACACCTGCGCGGACCAAACGGGCGAGGGCAATGGCTATTTGGGTTTGCGCTCTTGGGTGTAAGTGGGATTCGGGTTCTTCAATGATGAGCGTATCTCCATAAAAAACAACACTGCGTAATAACAACACTATTGGTGCAAGTTCAGAAATCATTGAGGAAGTTTGTCTCATCCTTAGAGACTTTTCGGACTTTAGAGGACGGTAACGGAATTGTATATTTCCAACTTCAGCATGGCGATAGGTTTCTATTTCACCTCGCAGCACTTTGTTTTCAAGAGTTTTAGATACCTCAATTATTTCACTTGGATATATTTCACGTTCCTTGTAATTATTTATGAGTTTAAGAAAATCAGCTATCATACCCGAGAATGTGGAATCTTGAGTAAATTGTTCCGAACCACCAGAAGTAGCTATATCTATTAGTGAACTGGCAATTATCCCTCGGGTTTCCATGAGACCACTCCGGGCAGCAGGTAGATAATAAGATGTTGCCGACTTTGGATCAAGAAAACGCAAAGGAATTTGCTTATCTTTAACGTTAAGTGCCCTTTGGAATATATCCCTATCCTCGGACCTAAAAACTATATCCTTGTTAATACATTTTTCAATATTAATCTCGGATTCAGAGTCATAGAAGCATAAAGACCAGAGAGTTTGATTTTCCTCTTGAACATCAAAAGAAATTTTCATTTCAACATCCAGATCTTTGGTTAATCTTACCATATCTGAAATAGACTCATAACCAAAGCACCTTTTGAGTTCTGCTTCAAGCATGTCAGAATGCGCGGAACCACACATTAATCTGTCACGCACCCACTTAGGTAAGTCTAAAAACTTGAAAAGTTGTTCAGTATCTCCTAACTTTTTTAAAGCTTCTTGCGTTTCTTGTAACGTGATTTGATTTGAAAGATCAGCAGGTTGTGAATGATAAATAGGGTCAAAGCTGGAAGTTTTATAATGCAACCATGGTGTACGCGGGATACCATCAAAAGCACGTTGTAATGCATAGATGAGTGCCGCAAGATATGTCTTACCCGTATTGCTTTCACCGACAAATACAGTAAGGGGACGCAGGTCTATCTCTGCCTTCTCAATAGGACCGAAATTCTCTACAGCAATGTCTATTTTAAGGGGTTGTGTTTCTTTACTTTCATCCATAGATTTTTATTCCTTATTGAAAGCAGAAAATATTAGAAACAACGAAGCATCTGTTATGTTGAAACATCATCAGAGAGTTCTCTCAAAAATGAGAATGTGTAAATTCCTGTTCTGTGTCCATCACTCCATTGTAGTTTTATTGCATACCGTCCGACTGGGTGAATGCCAACTAAGTGCAATTCTTCCCAATATTGATCCGAAGGTAATAAACGTAAAGGATCATGTGTCTGTTTTTCTGCATCACAACGTGCACAGGGACATTTTTCACGAAGTATACGATATGTGATTTCTCCTTGAAAACCATCTTTCCATTGTATATCAAGACTATGAGGCAATCGTTTGATTTCAGTGGGTTGGAATTCCTGCATAGTTGTGTTTTTCCAGTCTTAGTCAAAGTTTACGGTTAATTTAGTAGTATTGTCTCATACCTTTACCCATTTGCATAGATAAGTCGTGTTCGATTTTTACATGGAAGTTCAATCGTTTTTCCTGTTAGACCGCTTTCAATGGTTGCAAACCCGATTTCGTTTACAGCAGGATAATCATCACGTGAACAATCTGGCAAAGAGCCACCATCAAGGTAATCACTAATCTGTTTATATGCAATCTTAAACGGACTTGCATTTTCTGGAAGGTTAAGGGAATCGTTTTCAATTAGTTTTCCACCTTTGTATACAGTTGTACCGCTATAGAAGCCTGTTTGGATTGTACCTTCACTACCGAGAATATCAACAGAAAAACCGCCACGGACGCCATGTTTCCCAACATGATAACCGATAGCACCATTTTTGAACTTGATAGTAGAACCTACGATTGATGGTTCTGGTTCGTAGGGTTCAGGTACGTTACCGCTACCTTCAATGAACCCAGTGACCGAAATTGGATCATAACCTGCAAACTGACATATCATATCTGTAGTATGGATGGAAAAAGACAACACACTACCCCCACAATAACCGATGACACTTTGCACATTACCCACAAGACCATCCTTTACAAGTTTTTGAAGTCGTATGAGATGTGGTCCCCAATGTCGTGTATAGTCAACGATGATTGGGATTCCTTTTGTGTCAGCACCCGTTGTCATAGTGTCTACTTCTTCAAGAGAACATCCTGCGGGTTTCTCAAGGAATATGGCTTTGATGTCTGCCTTTAAGACATTCTGCATGACTTGAAAATGATGTGGTCCACGCACACAAACTGCAACGATGTCTAACTTTTCGCTTTCAAGCATTTGCGTATCAGTTTCGTAATAGTTGATGGATTTATCTGGAAAACCAGGTCCCCATGTTGTGCGAAAGTCATCTTGGCGTTCAGTGGACATATCTGCAACTGCTACTAATTCGGTAGTTTCACATAAGCGGATTCCACCTGCGTGACAATAGGGATAAGCGTCATCTGGTGTTGAATAACGGGCGGCGATACTTCCTAACCCGATTATACCGACACGGTACATTTTTTACTCCAATTTGGAAGGATTGAAAAAAGTAATTTAGTAAATAGATTATTAAGCAGGACTTACGCACCGAACAGTAGGCGGGGAATGCCTAAAGGAGCATGCGCGTATGGCATGCTCCATGATTCATACCCGGGGAATGCCAAAAGGCATTCATACCGTTGATTTCTTGATTTGGTGCTTTGTAAGCGCGCTGGAAACCTAAAAAATCCTGAAAATAACATCATTTTCGTCGTAATTCTTGACTAAAACATGAAAACTGCGTAAGTCCTATTAAGATAACGCGATAAATAGTTTGTAAGAAAATACTGCTACCAGAGTCTTTCTATTTCACCTACATAGTGCCGAATTCAAAGACAGAAAAGATTGGAATATTCCCTATTTTTTCTCGTCCATTTAGTTCTTGTAGTTCAATTAAGAAAGCAATACCCACAATGTCTCCACCCAGTTTTTCGATCAATTCAATTGTTGCAGCGATGGTTCCACCCGTTGCCAAAAGATCATCACAAATCAGTACACGGGTTCCTTTTGGAAAAGCATCTTGATGAATTGTTAATGTATCAGTACCGTATTCAAGATCGTAAGTTACTTGATATGTGTCGGAGGGTAACTTTCCCTCTTTACGAACAGGAGCAAATCCTGTCCCCATACGATACGCAAGTGCAGAAGCGAAAATAAAGCCTCTGGCTTCGGGACCTACTATCATCTCAACTCCTGAGTTCTTGTAGTGGTTAGCATATACCTCAATTACAGCATTGAAGATGGGTGCATTACCTAAAAGTGGTGTTATGTCTTTATACATAATTCCTGGTTTTGGATAGTCTGGAATATTTCGGATAAATTTGGATAAATTATCCATATTGAAAATTTACTCCTAAAAAGTTAGAATCACGATTAAAGCACCAACGTTAGTTTAGGGATGCTATCATGAATACTGTTGATTTAGTGCATTGTAATCGCGCAGGAAAATCGTAATATTGTGTAAAAACTATTTAATTTAGACAGTAATAACAAAAATATATCAAAATTACGTAAGTCCTAATATTAAAACCTGATTCCCATTGCAATATTAAAAGTTTACTACATTTTGCCCTGTTTTGTCAAATATAGTAGGTAAATTAAACATAGTCCTATACTATATTTATAGTGTTTTTTGAAAAGTAATTTACTGTCAAAATTCAATGAGTGGTTATCGTGTATCTACTCATCGCCATGTTATAGGATACCATTCTGTCTTAGCTGCAGTATTTCTTCAGGAGTAATTTTCAACATATCAGTTAACACTTCATCAGTATGTTCACCGAGATCTGGTGCAGGAACTTCAATATGACCAGGGGTTTCGGAGAGTTTTATCGGTAATCCTGGTACTTCAACAGCACCTGTTATTTGGTGAAACACATTTGTGATCATCTCACGAGCTTGCACCTGTGGGTGGTTAACCACTGTGTCAATTGTATTGATAGGTCCACACGGCACACCAATCTTTTCAAGTGCCTCAAGCCATTCATCAGTTGTACGTTGACGCATAATATCTGAAAGAATTGGAAACAGTACCGCATGGTTTGCGGTACGTTCAGCATTAGAGCAAAACCTTGAGTCCGAAATCAGTTGCTTCTGATTTACGTATTCACAGAACTTCGTCCACAACGTATCATTGCCAATTGCAATGATTATATGTCCATCTGCAGATTCAAACGCTTCAAAAGGTGTTATGGCAGGATGCCGACTACCGAGGGGTCGTGGTATCTCATCCGTTGCAAAATACCGCACGATTGCATTTTCCAAGACCGCTACGAGACTATCTAACATTGCGACATCAACTAACTGTCCCTTACCAGATATGTTTCGATGATGTAGCGCAGACAATATACCGATTGTTGTGAATAGTGCTGCGGTAATGTCACTAATTGATGTTCCAACACGAACTGGAGGTGCGTCGGGTTGACCAGTGATGCTAATTATTCCACCCATCCCTTGTATAATCATATCATAAGCACCATGTTTCGCCATCGGTCCGGTCTGTCCAAATCCTGAACATGCAGCATAAATAAGCGATGGGTATTCAACTGTAAGTGTTTCGTAGTCCAAACCGAGTTTCTTCATCGTTCCAGGTCGGAAATTCTCAACTAATATGTCGCATTGACTGATGAGTTCCTTGAATATATTAATGCCACGTTCGGTCTTTAAATTTAGCGTGACGCTCCTTTTACCGCGATTTACGCTCATGAAATAAAGACTAAACCCATTTTTAAAAGGTCCAAAATTTCTGGATTCATCACCTGTTTCTGGTTGTTCAATTTTAATTACTTCTGCTCCAAGATCACTTAGAAGCATCGTTGCAAAAGGTCCAGCAAGTACTCTTGTTAAATCCAGTACTTTTATACCTTCTAACGGACCTGCCATGTTAATGTTCCTTTATTTTTATTGTGTTATGTTCATTGGTTGATGTGGAATCTAACACATTATTGCATAATCGCAAAACTTTTGCTATAATTAAAGAACATGCAACAGATATTTATACGCATTTTGAAAAATCTGAAGGAGTAATTAATGGACGAAAAGAGAGCAACCTCACATCGCTTCCTACCTATCAGTACACTTGGTGCCGCCGGACATGGGAAAACAACATTGACGTCAGCAATAGCAAAGGTCGTCTCAAGAATTGGTGCAATTCGCTCAAAGACACAGCAACAACTTGAACAACAATTACCTGAACATCACACGATACGTGAAGGCGTCAGCATAACCTATCGATACATTGATTACGAAACGAGTGGTAAATTCTATACACAGATTGACTGCGTAACACATCTGGATTTAATCAAAATGTTAGTCAGTCGATCATTCAGATTGCAGGGTGTGATATGGATTGTGGATGCTGTTGAAGGGGTTACGGATGAATCTGAAGAACTACTCCGAATTGTCAAAAACGTGAATATTCCAAGTATCATATCTTTTCTAAACACACGAAAAAACATAACAGATGATGAATTGATTGATATATGCAAACATGAGATGCGTGATTTACTGACTGAATGTGGTTGGGAAGAAGAGAAAAGTCCGATAATTGTTGGTGATACGGATAGTGCATTGAACTACAAAGGAGATAATATCGGTTCTAATCAATGGAAACCGATTGTTGACCTGATTTTTGCTTTGAATCGCTTTATGCCTAAACCCGTCAATCCTGATAATCTTCACCCAATCATGCCGATCTATGAGATTGTTGAGGAGTTGAAGGAACGTGTAACGGTTCGCGGTGAGCTTGTTCAAGGACATCTTGGAGTTGGACATGCTGTGGATATTGTTGGAAAAGGTGAACGTATAAAGACGAAGTGCCTGGGTATCAAAGAGGATGAGGTAGTTGTTGAGGCTGAACCGAATTGGGTATCGATCGGACAAGTCATGTGTCATCCTAAAACGATTAAGGCACATTCCGATTTTACTGCTCTGGTCTATCTCTTCACACAGGAAGAGAGTGGAACACACATTCCTCTTATAGAAAATGATAAACCCGATATTCATTTATGGGGTATTGATGTCAAAGCACGTTTACATCTCCCACCAAGTTTGTCCATCGTAACACCAGGAGCAAATGCACATGTTGCATTTTCACTTCAATTACCCCTTGCTATGGAAATCGGTACTACGTTTGAAGTGAAGAAAATGGGGTCTTGTATCGGTATCGGAATAGTGACTACTTTGGAGAAATTTGCTTGAACTCTTTTCTATCGCGCAGCGTCAATTACTTCAGACAAGACAAGGTCACCTATGTACAATGCGCGCCCGATAATTGCGCCACTTACACCAATTTCCTTTAATGTAATAACATCAGATATTGAAGTAACGCCTCCTGATGCAATTACATCTGCTGAGACAGCATTGAATATTTTTGAAGTCGCATCAACATTTGGTCCTTTTAGCATTCCATCGCTTTTTATGTCTGTGTAAATGATTGTCTGGACTTCAGTGAGTTCTGTGGCAAAATCAACTGCGGACGTCTGTGATACCTCTAACCATCCGTGTGTAGCAACCATACCGTCTCTTGCGTCAATACCAACAGCAATTCGTTCTTTGTATTTACTGCATGCAATTGTCACCAAGTCTGGATTCTTAAGAGCTGCAGTTCCCAAAATTGCTCGGTGAACACCCAATTTTAGGATAGTATCAATCTGTTCTATATTTCGTATACCACCACCGAGTTGGACTGGTATATTAAGAACAGAGACAATTTCGCTAACAATATTCAAGTTAGCGGATTCGCCATGAAATGCACCATCCAAATCAACAAGATGTAAGTATTCTGCTCCTTCTGTCTGCCACCGCTTTGCCATGTCAACAGGAGAATCAGAGAAGACTGTTTCCTGCTCTGCTATCCCTTGAACTAAGTTAACACATTTTCCACCTCGTAGGTCTATAGCTGGTAGTATTTGCATCAAATTTCCTTTCTTCTATTCCTCACGAAAAATACCGAGTAATTTAAGTTGCACTATTGAGATTGCAGCGATTATAATAAATAGCACCCATCCGATTGTTGCAGCGTAACCGAGTCGCATGAACTGAAACCCGTTCTTATATAAATACATCACGATTGTAGTACCAGCATCAGCAGGATTTCCACCATTTGTTAGAATAAAGGGTAAGTCAAAGAGTTGGAACGAACCTATCATAGATACAACAACGACAAAAGCGATAACTGGACGTAATGAAGGCAGTGTGATATGGATAAAGGACTGCCACCAGTTTGCACCATCAACTGCGGCAGCTTCATATAGCTCTTGGCGAATGCCTTGTAAACCTGCTAAGAAGAAGATCATATTGTATCCCGCCCACTGCCACACTCCCGTGAGAATCACTGCTGGCATGACAAACCTTGTATCGTTCAACCAACCGATCTCTTTACCGAATAGTACAAATTCATTATTTATCATGCCGGCGCGTTGGTCATATATTAGATTAAAGATTATAGCAACAAATACACCAGCGACCAGAACCGGTGTGAAAAAGGCGAGTCGTAAAAAGTTCTTTCCCTTCACAAACTTTGCGTTTAATAGAATAGCAAGAAACAGTGCAATCGGTAATTGAATTATGAGTGTACCTAAAGCAAAATATGTCGTATTCCAGAGTGATTTCCAAAAGATTGGATCACGAAATAGGTCTATGAAGTTCCCAAAACCGACAAAGATTCTGCTCTGAAATCCACGCATCTCATAAAAACTCAATATAAGTGATGAGATTAATGGATACCCCATAAAGATAGCAAAGAGAATATAGAACGGTGCGATAAAAAGATAGGGTGCAATTTTCTGTTGTTGATGCCAGTAACGGGATTTAACAAATGGGATTTTCATCAAATAGTCTCATTTTAAAGTTTTGAAAGTAGAGATTTAAGAGACAAATCGTCATTGCATTCTTTCCCATCTTTGCTGATCTTTTGCGATAATTGTCCTGACCTTATCAGCAAGCGTTGACAAGGCATCTCTGGGAGTCTGTTTTTCTGTGACAGCATTAAAAATTGCATCATTTAGTAAGTCAGCAGCTTCTGACCAATAGGGATTCTGATATCGTGGTGGAATATCAGACGATAGTTCAATAAACAACTCACCGATAGGTTGTCCTCCAAGGTATTCATCTGGTTCTTTATATATAGGTGCGTCCCATGCATCTTTCAAAGGGGGAATTATTGAAGTGGTTTCGTATCTGTTTATCAATCCATCTCTATCAAAATATATGAATTTTATGAGTTCCCAAGCAAGATCAGGATTTTTGCATTGTTTTGTAATACCGATCATTGTGCCGCCGCGCGTTGTAGTGCGTCTTCCACCTATTTCCCACGCAGGCATGCTGGTTGCTTTCCATTTACCTGTCATCTGTGGTACTTGACTTTTTAGAAGTCCAAGATACCAATCAGGGGCAAGAATAGAGAGTATCTTCCCATCTTGCATTGCAGCATAGTTACTTGGATCTCCGTGCCATGTACCATAAACGGGAGTAGTGATTTTATGTTGATTGAATAACGAAGAGAAAAATGATAAGGTATCTATAGCAATTTCATTGTCAATCACAACTTTTCCATCAACATCAAAAAAGCCACCACCCCTTTGAAGTAGAAGGTTAAAATAATCGCTGTCAGACTTATTATCAAGTACAATAGCATATTGGTCAATAGTTCCATCGCCATCAAGATCGCGGGTTGCTTTTTTACCCGCTTCAATGAAATCATTCCACGTCTCAATCTCTGTCATCTCAACACCGGAGGCTTTAAAAAGGTCATCTCTGTATAATAGAACGACTGGATGTAGGTCGTGTGGTATTCCGTAGATTCTATTTTTGTATGACCAAGGCGTGAATCGGCTTTGAACCAGTTTCTCCATCCATCCTTCTTTTTCCAAACGAGGACGAAGATCAACAAAACCTACTTCATCAATTGCACCTTTAAGGAAACGTCCAATAGATGTAATTTCAACTTCTACAATATCTGGTGCACCGAAATCTGAGAGAAATGCGGTAAGGAGTTTATCGTGCATTGCATTCCCAAAGTTTATCAGCTGCACGTTAATTTCTGGATGTTGTTCTTGAAAAATGGGCAATCGTGCTTTATATTCATTATAATGGGTTGGTGCGAACACCCAGAATTCTAATTTCTCACCTGTCTCTTCTGCTGGGGTAAAAATAAAGAAACAAGAGATGAGGAATAGAACGAACATAACCATTGGTCCTTTACCGAGTGGAAAATTTTCAAAATCAAATGGAAATTGCATGTTTTTTCTCATCTGTCCTGATTGACAGAATTTACTTTTTTAGGGCAGGTGTGTCTGATCGTGTTGGAAGGAATGACATCCTAGTCACGTTGTTTGATACATAAAAAACACGTACCGCGTTTTCTATGACCTTTGCGTCCTCTGTGATTCAGACAAAATACTGAAGATCCCTATTTTATCCGCGAAATCCTTGATTCTGTCCGCGAAAAAAACTTTACACACCCGTTTTTTAGAATTTGACTTGACATTTTCAGTTTTTACCATTAGAATTTATCAGATTATATTCATTTTATCAACAAAGAAATGGAGGAAAACAGTTATATGCCTACGTATGACTATAAATGTACAGCGTGCGATATACAATTCGAGAAGTTCCAAGGTATGACAGAAGAACCTATAAAGGAATGTCCTGAGTGTGATGGAGAAGTAAAACGACTCATCGGCGCTGGAGCTGGATTGATCTTCAAAGGATCAGGTTTCTACATTACCGATTATCGCAGTGAAGGTTATAAAGAATCAGCTAAGAAAGACAAAACTTCTTCATCAGAAAAAAGTAAAAAAAGCGATAAGAAAGAAAAGAAAACAGAAAAAAGTAGTGAATCTAAAAGCAAAACAAAAGAGTCTGACTAAATCTGCAGACAGTGGACACTCTTGTCAATTATATACTGAAAAAACAATGCACAATCACGAAAATCATCACCATCATAACGAACCACATTCACATCATCATCAAACAGTATTGCAAAATAAGTTTAAAATTGCTGTTGTGGTGACATTTTGTATTTTTGTCGGTGAAGTAATCGGTGGAATTTGGTCGGGCAGCCTTGCGTTGCTGAGTGATGCTGCTCATGTTTTTTCGGATGTACTCTCACTTATGATTAGTTGGTTCGCGATTTATTTATCAACACGTCCTGCGACGTCCTCTCGGACATTTGGTTATCATCGTACTGAAGTATTCGCTGCGTTACTGAACGGTATGACCCTCATCGGTGTCTCTTGCTGGATATTCTTCAAGGCTTATCACAGGTTCAATGCACCGGAACCGATTCAAGGTTATGGCATGCTTATTGTTGCGTGCCTTGGATTTGCTGGGAACCTTTTTATACTTTGGAAACTACATGGTCATAGTCATGGCAACCTGAATGTCCGAAGTGCGGTACTTCATGTAGTTGGGGATACGTTGTCCTCAGTCGCTGTAATTTTCGGTGGATTGTTTATACTTTGGACAAGTTGGTATCCAATTGATGCACTCCTAAGTTTCCTAATCGGTGCGATAATTCTAATCGGTGCGATCAACATTACAAGGGAAGCGGTACATATCTTGCTTGAGAATTCTCCGAAAAACACTGACGCAACTGTCGTTGCCAATCATATCACAGAATTAGAGACAGTCAAAGATGTTCATGATATGCATATATGGTCTCTATGTTCAAACTATAATGCATTAAGTGCTCATGTGGTAATTCACGAGAACAGTGTTCTTGCCCATGATCAAATACTCAAACAGATCAATTCCGAATTACAGAAGCATTTTGGCATTAGTCATACAACTCTTCAACTTGAGCATGTTGCATGTACCCATGCAGGTAATTTATTCTGCAATGCAAAACATACATAACTTGTCTTTAACCGTGATCTTCCTTTATCCTGTGTGCTTTCCGTATTAAGGACGGATCCTTAGCAAATCTTTGGGTTGCTTGAACAAGACCATCCACATGTGAAACCATATCCTTTTCAACTTGTACAACACGTGTCATAAGATAGGGTTGATTGCTTTGCTGTATTGCCTTTCTAATGACAGAGAGTAAGTACATATATACTGTATCCGCTTCACTACTTTCAATTGAGATGGCAATTTCAAATGCTTCATCTAATGTAATCCTTCCTCTTTGCAACTTTGCTTCATGTGCATCCAATCGGTCTGTGATCTGCTGAATGGAAATGTCAGGTATGAGTGGTATTGGTGAGTCTGTATTTTCAGTTTCATTGTTTGGGATTACAGCTTCCTTCCCAAATACATCAAAACACAAAGCACGTCCAAAATCAACAAGTATGTAGTGTTGCCATTCCTCAGTACTCATCCTCTCCCATAATTTTGCTATCCGTTCATCCACATCCCCTAAAGTTAATGAGAAGGAAGCATATAATCTGGCTTGTCTCAGTTCTATTTCTTTACATATTTCAAAGAGTTCTTCTAATGTCAATGTAACTCCTTCCTTTTTTAGTATCGTTAAAAAATAATAACTCATGTCAGTTGTTGCTGTTGTCAAAATCTCCATTCTATCCATTCGCCATTTGAAGTGGCAAAGTAATCGCTGCGGCAGATGACATGCTACGTGAGACCGCTTCAGTAAATTCCATATATTTGACACCAGTGTCAAAATCTGTATGTGTAATTGTCTCTTCACCACGGATAGCATTCACAAACTCTTCCTCAACCCTCCATCCACCTTCTTCATTCTTTGGGATTTCAATTTCCTTTAGTTTTTCATCGCTTCTTTGTCCACCAAATAGTCTATTTCCCGAAAATCGTAAAGTACCTTGACTACCGAAAAGAAACACTTCTGGTGCGCCTGCATGTCCTGTGATTGCAGAGATTTGCAAGTGCAATTGTGCTCCACAAACGAGTTCACCAACAACATCAATGTGTTCTGGTATGCGAACTGCACGTACCGTTCCGTTTTCGTCAGGACGCATTTTTACAAAAGTCTTCCCCATCGCCATCACACGTGTTGCTTCACCTACCCAACGCATCAATGCCTCATACCAGATACCCATGGACATGATATTCATTCCACTAAAGTCATAGTTCTGTCGCCATTGAAGCGGTGCATCAGTGTCAATGAACGATCCCCCTGCTCTAACCTCAACAGCGAGTACATCTCCGATATATCCTTCAGCAATCAGCCGTTTGATGGTATTGTCAACCCGAAGTGTCATCGGTGAAGGGACAATCTGTGCAGCGAGTTTAGACTTTTGCCGTGCCATCATTCGCATTATATGTGCTTCTCGTGCGTTCATTGCCATCCTTGCTTCACACATCACATGTTTATTAACCATCAGCGCTGCAACTGTCGCACGACAGTGCAAATAGGGCCAGGTACCAATCACAATAGCATTTGTTTCATTGTCACCGATTGCATCTTGCCAGTTGTCATAGATTTTAGAAATATTAAATTCGTCTGCGACGCGTTGGGAAGACTCTTGACTGCGATTACACACTCCGACAATCTCAACCCCTTCTATTGCTTGTAGTCCTGGAATGTGTCGTGACTTAGTGTTTCTACCTGCACCGATAATACCGACTCGGATTGTTTCTGATGCCACTACTATGCTCCTTACCGTATGTTTGTTAGTTCTAATTTTAATCTATCAAGATAGTGAGTTCTTGTCAAGTAGAAAAAATATAGGTGTGTAAAGTTTTTGACGGATAGAGTCACGGATTACGCGGATAAGAAGCTGCACGCCAGATGAAAATAAACTTATTAATTCGGAAATTATTTTTTTCACCAACGATAGGCGGGGAATGCCATAAGGCATTCATACCGTTGATTTCTTGATTTGGTGCTTTGTAAGCGCGCCCCCGATTGTATGCGTTCTTTGTAAGCGCGCCATCCCCGCCCTCACCTGCAGGCATACCCCCACTGCAGGCGTGCTTTGTAAGCGCGCCATCCCCCCACTCAACTGCAGGCACCCCCACTGCAGGCACCCCCACTGCAGGCACCCCCACTGCAGGCGTGCTTTGTAAGCGCGCCACCGATTGTAGGCGGGGAATGCCTAAATGGCATTCATACCGTTGATTTGGTGCTTTGTAAGCGCGCCCCCGATTGTAGGCGTGCTTTGTAAGCGCGCCCCCAATGGTAGGCGTGCTTTGTAAGCGCGCTATTGGGACTTGATGTCCCAGCACGCCTACCAGGGTGGGTTAGATAGATCTCCTAATTAATTATTTTAATCTCCATACAGTTTGTGCTACAATAACTTGTGAAAAGGACATTATACTAAGAATAAACGGTATCTGCAGGTCTATAATCCTATAGGTAGCAACTTGCGTTATTATATGTGATTTCTTTTGGGTTTTGTAGTTTTTTGGGTGTCTGTTTATTCGCATTTCCAATAGTTAAGCAATAGATTTCCAATGGGTTTTGGTTTGTAGTTTGGGAATTAGTCGTTTTGGGATTAAAAATCACACCAGAAATTTATTAAGATGAATTCTATAATAGATCAACAAGGGACTATTTCCCAACAGAAGTTATTCAGAAATATTCAGATCGCCTAAAAACTCTAAACGAGTGTATAGAAATCCTAACGTTTACTCTTGAATAGTATAGAACGCATGGAATAGAAGAAGGATACGCCACATTAAGGCATCAAATCTTATTTCAAAATTACTGTCTCTTGAAACTTACACTTTCATTGACAGACTTTCAATGATGTCTCGGTCGAAATCCTTCTGACGTTTCCCCTGATGTAAGTTTCATCAGGGGAAACGATTCCTTCAAGTAACGATGAATTTTTCGCCATTTCTACACGTATCTTCATCATAATACACCAGGTAGCACGTTGCTGCAAACCTAAATCGCGTGCAAGTTGGCAACTTGATAAACTTTTCTTTGCATTTGCCATCAGCACATTCGCCAAAAACCACAACTGCAGCGGTATCTTTGTGTCTTGAAAGATTGTGCCACTGGTCACTTTGAACGATGCACCACAATCCCCGCAGTGATAGCGTCCAATGCGTCCTGTGCCGCTCTCATTTTTGCGTTTCAGGTGTTTACCTTCACACTTCGGACATCTGGACACATTTCCCCAAGGTATCTCTTCAAGACGCTCAATACACGCCCCTTGATTAGGGAATCGTTCCATTATTTTAATCAAATCCATCAGATACTCCTATTGATTTAGGAGTTGTTTTTTTCTGATGAATTCTGATACAATAATCAGATAAGTTGAACATTAGAGAAAACAACTCTTTTTTCTAGTTCATTTAGGGGTTTGACAACCCCCTAATACTTATCAATATTGTATCTTATATTGTAATTAAAACAAGCCATAAATTCACTCTATGTATAGGCTTATAGCAGTCTTATTGAATCCCAAAACGACTAATTCCCATATAAAATATTATGCTTCAAATAACATCAATCAAAAGGAATGTCTTATGTAACACAAGTTTTAAAACAAAAAGGTATTTTGTGAATTGCGACCAAAAGATCGCTCTTAAGATAATCGTGGTGGGAGGTTGGAAAAGGCATGCTATTATCTTTTCTTGCGTAGTCTACGTCTTCTCACTTTACCCCGTTTAGGACGAGGTTGACACTGGTTCATTCATAAGTGTATCTGAATGTAACTGTATCTCTGTCATGTTCCCTGATTCGTCAATGTAATGGTCTTGTAAACCTGCGGCAGCGAGGTTTTCCATTTAATCTATCAACTTGTCTTTAGACACTTCCATCATATTTTTTGATGTTACCGATAAAGTTATGTTCCGGTATTTTGAGTTCTTTTGATAAGAAAGAAATCTCTTTCTGGATACTCATTATGTTTACCTTTGTCGTGATAGCTCCCACAAAAGGGAAAAAATCAATCAGAAATCAATGAATAAATTAACCATTTTCGGGTTGATATATTACACAAAATAGTATATAATAAAGATATATCTACTATGACTACATTTACACTTTCCGATAAGAAACAAAGATTATTGTCAGTTTTTGTTATCAAGTTTTACAAACTTTACACAAACCTATATGGCAGACCATACTGATAAGTGGAGTCACGATCAACTCAATCGGTTTCTGAGCGTTAAAAGCATCCCCGCGAATGAACTTTGGAAATCGGTCAAAAACGACATTGAGTTTGATGATGGCTACATTAACCCTATGCGAAAGAGATTGAGACACACCGTTCTCAGTATGGCAAAACCAAAATAGACCATTTACTGGAAATGTTGCACAACGCTAACTCCAAAAAACAGCAATCGTTTCGGACGGTACTAACGGATACTTGGTATGCCTTCTTGCAAGTTATGAAAGCGATTGAAAAACTTTCTAAGATTTACTACGTGCCCTGAAATGAAATCGTCTTGTATCTGTAAAATGCGAAACAGGCATATAAAGACCGAAGAAATTATAGAAAATGTAAAATCGACCGTGGTTCGGTTCGGAGGATATTAAATGTTCGGACGAGAAAAAAGAATATTTGTGGTTTCTCTATTTTGTCTATTTGTTTTAACTCTCTATTTTACCCCAATTACCTTTGCACAAGATGTAACGAGCGATGAGCAAATCATTGAAAGATACAAGTTAATGTTGGTTCAAAAGCCAAAAGAAGGCAGCACATTTGACCGTGTTTACCAGTTTTACCTTGAAAATGCTGGGTTGGAGGCACTCGTCAGCGATTACCAAGCTGAAGTGCAAGCGAAACCGAAAGATGCTAATCTTCAACTTATCTTAGGGCATATATACAAACGCCTCGGCGAAGGGACTGAAGCACTTGAAACGTATCAGCGCGCTGTTGAACTCGCACCCGATAAATATTACCCACATGTTGCGTTAGGAAAGATGTATGCTACGTTACGACAACACGAGGCAGCAATCCAAGAGTTGACTAAGGCAACATCGTTGTCTGAACAAACACAGAATGTCCCACCTGAAGAATTAACAGCAATATATAAGGCACTTGGAAACGCCTATTTCAGTCGCGACAAAGTTGACCAAGCAATTCAAGCCTGGAAGCAGATATCAGAACTTGATCCGGACGACATTTTTGCGCGTATCGAACTCGCAGACCTATTCCGAGAACAGCAACTATTTGAACAGGCAATTGCTCAACATGAAGCGATCATTCAACTGAAAAAGGGTGAACCTTATCGTGTCTGTTTAAGCCGTAGGGAAATCGGTAATATCCACGAAGCGAAAGGTGATTTTGAGAAAGCGATCCAACATTATGACGAGGCACTCACGCTTACTGCGCCCGGTAACTGGCTACGTAAAGACCTACAACACCGCATCATCGGTATCTTTGCAGCTGATAGCAATTGGGAAGGACTAATTGAATACTATCAAGAGAAACTTGAAGCAACCCCAAATGAACCGGAACTTATCGGTTTATTGGCAGCTGCATACATTGAGAACCAACAACTTGAAGAAGGGATGAAAACTTATCGGAAAGGGTTAGAACTTGCACCGACCAATTCAGCCCTGCGTCTTAACCTAATTGCTTCTCTTCGCAACGCAGAAAAATATGAGGAGGCAGCAGCGGAATACGAGGTACTCAGTGAACAGTCCCCTGATGATTTCGGAATCTACCGTGAACTCGGTGAGTTATACCTGCAAATTGGAAATCAAACTAAGGCTAAGGCTGTATATCAGAAAATGATTGAACGGGACCCAAAAAACCCAAGTACACATCTCGTCCTTGCGGAGATTTACGCTGGACACGAATGGATTGAGGATGCTGTTGAGCAGTATGAAAAAGCGATTACGCTTGCTCCAAAGAATCTTGATTTCATTGAGTATTTCGGTGATTTCTATTTCCGTCAAGGTGATCGTGAGAAAGCACTTGAAACTTGGAAGCGAATGGTTGCTGGAGAGTTGCACACTGCCCAGAATTATAACCAGTTAGCGGAACTATTCAATGCAAAGAAATTCAAGACTGAAGCAGTTGCTGCAACCCGCAAAGCGGTTGAGTTAATGCCGGATGAATACCGCTATCGTGAAGCATTGGCAAAACAGCTCATGGAGAACAATGAGTATGCGGATGCTCTTAAAGAATTCACGAAGGCAATGGAACTTGCTCCAAATGCGTTTTTCGCAGAAAAAATGGATGACAAGCGGATCGAACTCTTCCGTAGACAAGGGACACTCCTTGAAAAAATCGAAGAATTGGAAACTAAACTTGAAAAAACAGGATTGGCTGAATCGGATGTATTCACATATCACAAGCAACTTGCCAAGATGTATCTTAAGTTAGGCAATGTTACTTATGCACTTGAAGTACTTCTGAAAGCGAAAGAACAACGACCAGATGATATTGGTGTCAACCGTTGGCTTGCGGAAGTGTACTACAGACAAGGCAGGCGCGATGATTCTAATGCTGTCTATATGTATCTGATTGAATTGGACAGCGCAAATGCTCGGGAATATCACGCAAACATTGCAAAGTCGTATCTAAATGTGATGGACTTTGAGGCGGCGATAACTGCCGCAAAACAGGTCATTGCACACAGTCCGCGTAATCCCGAAGGACACCAATTGCTGGCACAAGTTGCGAAGCAATCCGGAGAATATGAGACCGCTATTGATAGTTTGAAACAAGCAGTGCGTTTGCGACCAGAAGCAATTGACATCCGCAGAGAATTGGCAGCGATTTATAAACTCTCAGGAAAACTGCAGCAATCCCTCTCCCAGTATTGGCGTTGTTGGGAATTGAGCGATAACATCAACGACAAACTTACTTTTGTCAAACCACTTTCTGAAGTCTATTATGACCTTGGGAGACGCGGTGAATTTGAAGAAAGACTGAAGCAGATGGCGAAGTCAAGCACTGTTGGTATAAGCCCTGTTCTTGCTCTTGCCGAACTTCACCGAATAGAGGGTGACCTGCCGAGTGCACGTTTCCAATTGGCACAAGCATTAAACAAGCAACGCGAAAATTCAGAACTATTGATACACCTTGTCCAGATTAGCATGGAACTCGGTGACTTGCAAGACGCGCTGTCATATCAACAAAGACTGGTCAAAGTTGATCCGGATTATGCACATCAACGTAGACTTGGAGAGTTACTGTTTGATGCTGGACGTGAACAGGAAGCGATTCAGGCATGGACTAAACTCCTCCATGCAAAAAACCAGACACTTGAAGCAGAAATTAAACTTGCTGGGTTGTTGCTGCGACACGGATTGTCTGAAGAGGCATTTATTGTGCTTGACCGCGCAGCTGAGAAAATCAGCGGTACTGATGCACATCTGCCGCTATATCGGTTAGGCGTGATGTTAGTGAGTATGAACGAACCGGAACGCGCACAGACATATTTCCACCGAATCCTTGAAATGTCCGAACCAATTGGGAAGACTTCAAATAAGAAGTCAGCACAACCTTCAATCTTTTATCACTCTTCCGTCCCTGGAATTGAACGTAACAAATTTAAGATATTACGCGGCAGCCTTGGGACTATTCAGAGCAGACCGAATTTTGCTGGTGCAAGTATGCCGTGGATGCCAAAAGATTTTGAGGAAGCACAATCCGGGGCACTTGTTCAATTGACAACAATCGCACAGAGCCAGGAGAAACTACCTGAACTCATCAAACATTTTGAAGACAAGACTGAAGCAAATCCTACGGATGTTAAGTCTATTGAAATCCTGGTGAAACTATATACTTTGGTTCAATTTGATGACAAAGCGAAGGCAGCTATTGGCAGATTAGTTGAAATTTCACCTAACGATTCTGCATACCAACCACTAAGATTGCATCGCACCATGGAAGAAAACCCTGATTATGAAACCTTGAAAAAATCACTCAAGGAAATGCCTGGGATAGATAACATATCACGACTTGCTTATATAGCAGAATATGCACAAATACTTTACCACAAGGACAAAAAAGAAGACGCAGCAAAGCTATTGAGTGAAATTGAAGATGTAACTGTGACCGATATTAACACAGGTTTTGAATTAATTGACGCTTTTCGTCTAATTAAGAAGGTAGATATCGCAGAGCGGTTACTTACTAATTTACCTGTTCCTCCCCAAAAGCAACAATATCAATTTATGCGAAAGTTCGAAAGTCTCACAGATGATTACATTGAAAAAGACAAACTGGAGAAGGCAACTGCACTCTTCTGGACTTATTGTGAACGGACAAAACCCACAAAGATTAATCCACGACGGGTGGCTGCACTGGCACAAGCATCCTATTCTTATGGTGGGTATAGACCGATTCAGACCAGTTATCCGGCTCCAACAGCATATTTCAATAGTGATCGCTTAGGCTATCTACAATCTATCTTCCGAGATTTTTGGATGCGGGATCAACAGCAGTTGTTACTTACTAAATTTGAAACTGAATTTGAAACCACAGAAGGTAGAAATAAGATTTTCCCCGCTTTGGCTCTTAGTTATTGCTATTGGTGGGATGAAAAACGAGATGAAGCACAACAGGTCCTAACAGTCCTACAACAGGAATTTCCTGATGATCTTACTCTGAAACTCAACACTGCTCTTGCTTCCATTCAGACAGGGAAGCATAAGGTAGCAACAGAGCTGCTTGAAAACCTTGTTGCAACTGAACCCCGAAATCGGAAGCAATACCAAGACCTATTGCTGCAACTTGCCATTCATACAGGCGATACCATTGCTATACGTGAATTGATGTCAAAACTGTTGAGTTCACCAACAGGTGCAACAGAACTTTATCAATACTCACAGAAACTCCGGGACGCAGGTTTCACCCAGTATGCTATCGCTGCAGCGAAAAAAGCGATGGCATTGGCGATGGTGCAACGTAACCCAAATTTCCTTATACAACTGGGACAACATCTGGGTAATCTCGGTAGAGGGCAGGATGCTTCACTTCTCGCTGAACGCGCACTCCGTTTCGCAAGCCGACCAGACCGCCAAGGACGCATGATGTATTCCTGGAATTTTCAGCAAGCCACAAACCTCGCAAACCGATCAAATAGTATAAAAGAACGGGAAAATAAGTTTATCGCGGATGCCGAGAAAAATCCTGATTCATTCCAAGCACAACTCAGATTAGCAATGTACTATGAGGGGACAAACAAGATTAGTAAAGCCGCGGAAGCGTTTAAGGCTGCACTGAAATTACAGCCTAAAGACGATATGGTGAGATTACGATATATCCAGATGATGGAACGAAATGGGAAGGCTGTTGATGTCATACCGGAATATCTCACACTTCTTAAAAACGACTCAAGTGCACTCGGATACAATTACGAAAAAGCAGTTGATGCTTTCGTTGCAGCAGAGAAATTTGATGCATTAATATCGCTCATGAAAGACATGATTGATCCTGTCGGAAAATACGCTGGCAGCGAATTAACCGCAATTGTCGGTCGACGGTGTCTCAAAGAAGAAAAGGTTGATGACGCAATTGAGATTTTCAAGAAGATTATCAAGGTTCATCCCAGTTGGTATTATATACATCAAGACTTAGCTAACGCATACATTGCAGCAGGTGATATAGAAAAAGCAGTACAATACTTAACTGATATGCATGAACTTGAAAAAACATCATTAACGCAATCACAGTTTGTATTGAAAATTGCAAAGTATTATGAAGAAGCAGATGAACGTGAAAAAGCAATCCAATATATACGTGAACAACTCGGTTCAGAGGATTCCTCTAATTCTGATATTGCTTATGTATTGAAACTCGCAGAACTCTATCAAAAAGATGAAAAGTTGGATAGTTTTATTGCGGAATATGATGCAAAACT
Organism: Candidatus Poribacteria bacterium; assembly: GCA_963663765.2. Taxonomy (GTDB): domain Bacteria; phylum Poribacteria; class WGA-4E; order WGA-4E; family WGA-3G; genus MSPOR6. The sequence continues at coordinate 446,176 of CAXXUA010000015.1, forward strand.
TGCAGATTCTCCTGAAGATACTCAGCTGCTATATCTTACTGCAACTTTAAAACTAAAGGCAGAAGATACTGAAGGCGCAAGCACTCATGTCAATCAGCTTATTGATACATCGTTGGAGACTATTCAAACACAATGGCTCTATAACCTTGCTCAAGCATCCGAAGAAGCCAGAAGTTATAAACTCCAATTTCACATACTGGAAGCAGCAGCTGAAAAACTTGAACGAGAGAACTCTTGGAAACTTGAAGCATGTTACAAGAAACTCGGAGAGGCTTATGCAAAGAGAGATGAGTTAGAAAAAGCTCAGAACGCATTTCGTAAGATGGGTGCTCTCCAGACAATGCAAGGCAATCAAAGAAGTGTATATGAGAAAAGAAATCTTGGCGCAACCTATATGAAACATAAAATGTGGGATGATGCTGAGGCTCTCTTTACAGAGATTGTCAACGACCTTGCAACCTCATCGTATGATCGTGATTATTCACAGGGTCGGGTGATGCAAATTAAGCAACAGCGCGGTGAATTCAATACATCGGAACAGATTACTGAAAACTTACAGGAAATGGGTGTAGGCATGCGGCGCGCTATGGCAAAAGAATTCGCTCAGCGGAATCAGATTGGCAAAGCAATCAATGTTTACGAACAGATTGAGAAAGAGATGCCTGAAGACTTTGAATCACGCGCGCAACTTGCATCACTATATACCCGAAATAACCAACACGATAAGGCAACTGAAATGTGGAATGGGTTGATTGAATCCGACCCAGAAAACACAAAATATCAAGATGGATTGGTTAACAGCCTTCAAGATGCGGGTAAAAAGGAAGAAGCACTTCAACTTACGCTGAAATACATTGAAGCCGATCCGGAAAGCAGTGTTCATCACATCCGACTCGCAAAATACTACGCAAATAACGATATGATAGATGATGCTATCGATACTTTTGAAAAAGCCACTGAACTTGCACCCGGAGATAAACAGACTTACCTACAGATGGCACAACTCTATTTTCTCAAAGATGATATGGATAGCGTTGAAAAGGCATATAAAAGCGCAATTCAATTCACACCTTCAGAATATGAACGTAAAAATACCGAACTGAAAATCATTAACCTATATCGTCTACAAGGAAATTTAGAAGACAAACTGAAACAGGCTGAAGAAGAAGGCACAATCACTTATGAGATGCAAATGACATGGGCTGATAACTTATTTGATAAAGGTGAACTACAGAAATCTATTGACGCATATAAGAAAGCAGAAAATATGACAATAAGCACTTATGAGCAAAATAGAATCTCTAATAATCTGCTCAAAATTCAAGTAAAACTCGGTGATACCGATAAAGTGTTGGAAACCTACGAAAATAATGCGAGTACAAGTACATCCGTTAGATCAATCATGTACCGTTCAGTAGGATTTACGGTTGAATCCGATGCTGATGCTTCACGCAAGACGTTGATAAATGCTTTTAAGGATCAAAACAAACTTGACGAACTGAAAACACGTTATGAGAGTAAACTTGAGAAAAAACCTGAAGATGTTTTAGCACTTTCTGTACTTGCAAACATCTATTGGGATGAGAAAGACTACAAGAATGCGGGTGAAACCTATCAAAAGTTGAGTAAAGCACAAACAGGTAATATCTTCAACTTTTACTATGCAGCAGTTGCCTTTGAAAAAAACAAACAGTCTGAGCTGTCTAAAGAGATACTCAAAAAGGCTAAAAGCGCACTCCAGACAAGCAGCAACAGTCATGATATGTATTATCTTGCTGCACTCGGCACGTTCTGTTATGAAAATAAGTTATACGAGCCAGCGATGAAACTGACGAAATTAGCAATTGAAGAGAGTAGCAGATACGGTGGCACTTACATGAAAGATAGACTATATCAGCTGCTTGCAAAAAACTATCACGCAATGAAACAATATGAAAAGGCTGTGGAAGCGTATCGTTCAGTGCCAAGCGGTAGCAGCATGAATGTGCAATCCGAAATTCGTAAAATCGCAAAAGAAGGTAAACTCTTTGAAAAATGGATTCCTGAACAACTGAAAAAGGTTGAGAAGAATCCCGAGGATACTAACCTACGTTTGACACTTGCACAAAATTATCAATCTGCTGAAAAACACAAAGAAGCAGTTGCACAGTATGAAATACTGACAACGCTCAAACCTGACAAAGCGGAATGGCATAAAAATTTGGGCGGTTTGTATGCGAATCTGTCAATAGAAAAACGGAATACAGGTCAAGTCATTGAAGGCACGGCTCTAACTCTGACAGGAGAAAAGAGTTTCGTCGCAATAGCCGATAGCGATGCTTTAAACAACATCACAGAGCAAATGACGGTCTCTGCTTGGATCAAACCGACCGGATACCCAAATGAACACACACCTATTATCTATAAGAGTGATGAGAAAGTTCAGAACCCTAATATACGAAGTTTCGGTTTCAATATAGTAGAGGGTGGTAGAATTAGAATCTCATCAGCTCCAGCAGATAAACATTTTGTGTCCTTCAATTCACCACCTGGTACCGTCAAACTCAACAAATGGTACCACATTGCAGTCGTCATTGATGTCAAAAAGAATTATTTGAAACTATTCGTTGATGGGATTGAAATTGGCAACACCGATTATAGAAGTGGGAAGAGTATACATAAGAGTAAGCTACCGTTCAGGATTGGATGGGTACATCGGGAAGATATGCCATCAAAAAAGACCTTCGTTGGGCAAATAGATGAGGTGCGTATCTGGAACATACCTCGCACGGTAGAACAGATTCGTGCTGATATGAACAAACAACTCAAAGGGAATGAACCCGGATTGGTTGGTTATTGGAAATTTGATGAAGAGACAGAAGGTATTATTACCGATTCTTCACCTAACAATAATGATGGTAAGTTTATTGGCGATGCGAAACTTGAACCGTACAAGCGTCCAGTATTTGAGACAACCAAGAATGAGAACTTAGCAAAGGCAACCGCTGCTTATGATAAAGCACTAAAACTCAAACCTACTTTATACAACTATTATGACTTGTTAGCAAAGTCCTATCTAAAAGTTGATAAAAAATCCGATGCTGAAAAGGTATATCGTCAGGCATTGGATGCGCCACTTTCACAAAACAACCACGATTCAGCAGTTCGAGCAATTGCCGGACTTTACGGTGAGGATAATCAAGCAGAACAACTTATTACTATCCTTGAAGAGTTCAGACCGAAAATGGAAAGTCGCGCCTTTATGCATCAACTTATGGCTGAGACATACAAAAAGTTAGAGAACTCGGAAAAATCAGGTCTCGCTTATGATCGATGGATTCAAATTCGGGAGAAGGAATTGAACCGTTCAACGAGTTATTATAGCCTCCATAATTTCGCTAAGGAACTCCTTGATAAAGGTCTCTATCCGGAAGTCGCATTAAAATTCGCAAAACGCGCACTACAAAGTTATACCTACGTTAGTTCTACATATCCTTCAACAGTTGGACGGGCATGTATTGCTAACGAATTATATGACGAAGCTGTAAAGTTTTACGAATACGCGTTTAGCACTGTATCTTCCATATCTGCAACGGACTTTGTTTGGAAAAGTGTTTTTGATGAAGTAAAGAAGCTTAAAGACAAAGAACAATACAAGCAGTTGCTTGATAATTTGATAGACTCAATTCCGAAGAAAAATTTTACTAAATGGGCAAACGGACACCGAATGGTTGCACAATTCTATAGTGATACAGGTATGCAGGAAACAGCAGAAAGTTATGTCATGAAGGGTGGTTTTATACCTGAAAACCGGTGGATTGTTCTCGCACCATTTATTAACATAGATTCACACGGGCATGTAAAAGCGTATATCCCTGAAGACACAACACAGATTGATCCAACCACAGAATACTACGGTAGAGATGGACTCATCAGTTGGCAAAAATCGGAATATCGGTCATTAGATGGACATTACAACATTACTGATCCGACAGATGCCAGTGCTGCCTATTTTTGGACAATCGTTGTTTCTCCTGAAGAACGTGATGTTACAGTCCGATTTGACAGCGACGATCAGGGCACAGTCTGGTTAAACGGAATACAGGAGTATAAGCACGACAGAACCGGTGCCGAGCAAATTGACCGATATTCTTTTCCCATCACATTAAAACAAGGGAAAAATACATTGCTCCTCAAGGTATGCAATTCAACACAGGGATGGGGTTTCTATTTTCGCATAACAGACGATGATGGTATGCCGTTCGATGATCTGACATATAAATCCGCAGATGAGTTGCTGAGTGCTTCATCTCCAGAACCAAAATTCCATCTGAATGCTGTAATTGGTATGATCGAATACTACAGCAAAAATGATATGCAAGAAAAAGCAATGGAAGAAATGCTGAAGACAGGTCTAATTCATGAGAATCAATGGTTAGTTCTGGGACCTTTTGACAACGATGGTGGAATAGGATATAACACCGCTTATGTTCCAGAAGATGCGATAGAGATTGATTTGACAGCCGAATATGATGGTGTTGATGGTAAGATTAGTTGGAAAAAACCTACAGATGATACTTTCAACGGCTATATTGATCTTGGTCGGAATGAAGATTGGCGTGTTGCTTACGCATGGGTGACTGTAACTTCTCCTGATAAAAGAGCGGTGCAATTCCGCATCGGCAGCGACGATCAGAGTAAAATTTGGCTCAACGGCAAAGAGGTGTATGCATTTCCAGAATATCGTTGGGCAAAAGTTGATAACGATACAATTCCGGTTACGCTCAAGGCTGGGAAAAACTCTATACTTGTCAAAATCTGCAATGAAGAACTGAGTTGGGGCTTCTACTTTCGTATCACTAATACTGATGGAAAACCTATTCCAGATCTAAAAATTAACGTAACTCAAGATAATCAGTAAGCGGTGTCCTGTTTGAAGGGACTCAACGCTGAACACGCGTGTTTGACGAGATTTTTATGTTTATGTACCCTTTTATCCAAAAAACTTTGCCTTCTGACATACTCGCACTACAAGAAGTAAAATAATAAGAGAAGCAAACGTCTATCCTAATCCACACCGATAGCGTTATAAAATTGCCTATATCCAACTCAATATTTTCGTCTTTGGTCATGTCTTTTTCAATTATCGTCCCATCATCAACCAATAAATGCATAAACACCGCAACCTGTTTATGCCTCAGCATTGTTGATACGGCGCACCCTAAAGACCATTTCACTCCCATCAGGAAAGTCAATTACAACCGAGTCAATCTGCTGATACTCTTAAAATAGCTACTCTGTAGTAAGTGGAATCGCCTCAAGGCTTTCAAGTTCTTCTTCAGAAACAATACGTACCTGTTGTTTCCTCTTTTCTTCACGCAAAATTTATCAAAACGCATAAAAGGTCCAAAACCGAAACGGGTGTGTAAAGTTTTGGTTACTGTGCGTAGGGGCGGGGGTCTCCCCGCCCGATCAGAGGTCTTACGTAAGAGAGGAAACCTCGTCCCTACGATGTCCACAGCTCCCTAACGTCAAGCAAGCTTTCATAGAAACTATAGATACTTCTTTTATAGTAAAATATACAATTAAGTTTACACTTGGTCTGTAGGAGCGATCTCCGAATCGCGACTGAACGCCTTGATAATCGGGAATCGGAGTTCCCTCCTACACCTGAAAGTGTAAAAATAATTCTAAAATCCACTATAATATCAGGGTTTCTATAAAAACTTTACACACCTAAACTGAAACTTTACGAAACAATGACTTGACAAACCTGTTATTTTGTGATATGTTGTAAACAGTGTTTTAGTATCTGGATAATGCCTAATCTATAGTCATTATTATCTGATAACTAAACCATATTTTTAATTCTAAGCGTTCAATATACAGGTGTAACAAACCTTTTGAATGCGAAAACTAATGGAGAATATTGATGATTTTGAAAGCTAATAGATTGACTTGTATCCTCAGCCTATTATTGTTCGTAACGTTGAATGTTAATATGGTTGATGCGGAAGACTTTGTAACAGATGGACTTGTAGCGATGTATACGTTGAATCAATCCGATCTAAAGGGTGATGTTGTTATGGATGTGTCTGGAAACGACAATCATGCTAAACTAATTGGCAGCATTGAATTTGCTGAAGGACAGATCGATGATGCTATGAAATTCGTTGGATCAGCAAACAACTATGTTGAGATACCTGCTTTAGGAGGATTTGAATTTGCCTCAGTTGAATGTTACGCACTTGAAGCAGCATTTCAGGGAATCCAAGGTATTGTATCTACATGGGAGTGGGCAGCAGGTAAGGTTCATTTCAAGTTTAAATCTAACCAGATTCAAGCACAAAAAAATGATGGAGTCAAACTATATTATAGTAATACTGTAGTGAACACTTGGTATCACATCGTATATACGACAGATACGGCAGCAAATGAATATAAACTCTATATTGATGGTGAGATGATAGGAGAAGGTACCGCAGGTGCAACACCTGAAAATATGAACGAACGAAGGATCGGCAGCGAACATGATGGTAGATGGCTGAACGGAATGATGGATAACGTCCGTATTTATGACCGTGTGCTAAGTGCTGATGAGGTGATGCAGAACTTTGAAGCAAAAATAGACACTTTTCCTGTTGAACCTACTGACAAACTTTCTACTATTTGGGGGATACTCAAGCATAAGAGAAGTTATTAGTTCAGATGAAAAAGATAAATAAGGCGATTATTCCTATCGCTGGATACGGAACACGCCTCTTCCCAGCTACGAAAGCCGTGCCAAAAGCACTGTTTCCAATAATTGACAAAGACGGAATCGCTAAACCGATTATTCAGTTGATAATTGAGGAAGCACTAACTGCTGGTGTGGAAGAGGTGTGTCTCGTTGCGCAACCCCATCAGGTTGAACCGATTACCGATTATTTTTCTGGAGACGTTCCAGATACTATCCGTGAAAAGCCTGAATTAGCTGAACAAGTTATCATTTTGACTGAAATAGGTGAACGGTTGCAATTTGCTATTCAAACAAAACCGCAGGGATTCGGCCATGCAATCTATTGTGCTAAAGACTTTGCTGGCAGTGAACCTGTCATGATTCTACTTGGCGACCATCTCTATATCTCTGAAACAGAATCTTCTTGTGCTAAACAGTTAGTAGATGTCTATGCACAGGTTGGAAAGTCCGTGACTAGTCTTGACATCTGTGATGAAAGTGAACTATCGCTGAATGGTATTGTGCATGGAGATGCAACTGTGGATAATCCAAGTCTTTTCAAGTTAGCACGTATCTCTGAAAAGCCGTCGGTAGACTTTGCACGAGAACACATGCGAGTTGAAGGAATATGGGACGCAGGGAAAACACATAAATACCTATGTCATTTCGGTATTGACCTTCTCACGCCGCTTCTGTTTGACATATTGGATTACAACTACCGTAACAATATTCTGACACACGGTGAGATTCAGTTGCGGGATGCAATGGCTGAAATGGTTCGACAAGAAGGTATGTACGGTTTCCGTGTTGCTGGTAATCGCTATGACACAGGCAATCCACGAGAATTACTCACAACTGCTCATGCTTTTGGTCTTGAAGGTCCTTTCAGCGATACCTTAATCTAACGTTCCTCCAATCTCCAATTCAATTATCTCTACATCCTGATTAGCAGTTAATTGACGGTATTCTTCAATCGTTCCGGTTAAAAGCGGGAAAGTGCCGTAATGCATTGGTAAAACTGCGGGGACATTAAGTAGTTTTGTCGCATAAGCAGCTTCACGCGGTCCCATTGTAAAATGGTCTCCTATAGGTAGGATTGCTAAATCAGGTTGATAGATTTCCCCGATGATTTTCATATCACCAAATACACAGGTGTCCCCAGCATAGTATATTTTATAACCATTTGCGAATTCAATCACAAACCCAGAAGATTCTCCTAAATAAACTATCGTTCCATCTTCTTCAACGCAGCTACTACTATGGTTGGCTGTAACCATAGTAGCTTTTACGCCATCTACAGAAACAGTACCACCTTTGTTCATCCCGATAGTATTTTCTACACCTTTGCTTTCAAGATATTTTGCTACTTCAATCATAGCTACGACTGTTGGTGTGTGCTTTTTTGCGATTGGTGCAGCATCTTCCATGTGATCCCAATGTCCGTGTGTTATGAACATAACATCAAGTCTCTCAAAAGTCTTGAGTTCATCAGGACAGACAGGATTGCTATCAACCCAAGGATCTATTATGTAGGTTTTACATTCATTTTCAATTTTATATGTTGCATGACCTAACCATGTTAATCTTATTCCGTTGTTTAGTTTCATTAGTTTCCTCTTTTTGCGTTTCGTTATGCCCGGAAGGTCTCTCCTATCTGTGCGAAGTGTTTGATTATTTCTTTATTCACTAAAGCATGGTGATCTGTATTAACCAACTTCCTGACCGTCCAATTTTCCAACTTGCAGGTCAATTTCCTCGCGTGACTCAATTTTTTCTACCTTGCCATCTGACATGTGAAAAATCCTGTCGGAAACATCCAGCATTTTGTGGTCGTGTGTTGCAGTGATGATAGTCACCCCGTTTTCGTCATTCAGATTACGGAGGAGATCGATGATTTCAAGTCCAGTTTTTGTATCCAAATTTCCCGTAGGTTCATCGGCAAGGACAATTGCGGGGTCATTTGCAAGGGAGCGTGCAATTGCGACACGTTGCTGTTGACCACCCGAAAGTTCAAGCGGTTTGTGTTGAATGCGGTCACCTAAACCTACCAGAGATAGCAGATCAACCCCTTTATCTCTGCTTTCATCGGCACTCATGCCAGCAAAAATCATGGGTAACGAGACATTTTCAAGTGCAGTCATGACAGGGATAAGGTTGAAGGATTGGAAAATATAACCGATCTTCCGGCAACGCAGCCATGCTAACTCATACGCGTCCAATTGTGCTATATCTACTTCATCAATATAGACTCTTCCCTCGGTAGGTTTGTCTAAACCGCCGATCATATTAAAGAGCGTAGATTTTCCTGAACCTGATGGTCCCATGATAGAGATGTATTCTCCGCGTTGAATGTGGAAGTTGACTCCCCGCAATGCGTCCACAGTTGTTGTTCCCATTTCGTAGCGTTTGATTAGGTTTCTCACGCGGACGGTGTTTTCTTTGGGTATCATACGTTCAAGTCGTTTTGGTGTTTCGGTGAGATTTGGTTGCATTCCACCCATTTCTGCTTGCATAACTTGTGTCTCCTCTACGGTAATACTTCCACCTAACCTTTAGACAAAAACCCAAATCGTCTCTGTTGTGCCGGTTTCTTTGATTGTGCTTCGTTTGGTTTCGTTTCTGTTGGAATAGCGAATTGGATGAAGTTCCGTTTACCGAGTTGCTGGATAAAGGTAAAGAGTGATGTTTCTGCTTCTTTACGTGTTAGTTGATGTTTTTTTTGTAGTGCCTTAATAATCTGTGAAATCGTGTGGTTTCCATCACACATCTCCCATACAAAAGAACCGATTCTATCCAGTACGACAACCCGTTTATCTGGAAGCATAAAGATTTTACTCATCAATCTCACCCAAAGTGTTTCTTTCTGAGGAATAACAAGTGATGCTTCCCCTTTGTCATCTAATTCCCAAGTAATCAGCTTATTGCGCAGCGGGAATGCTTTGAGGACCTTTCCCCTATCTACATCGGGTCGTTTTTTTAGTTTTAGGTTGTAAAGAACTTTGTTGAGCATTTCTTATATACTTATCAAAGTAAAGTCTGATGTTATAAAAAATCAAACTCTTCAATCGTTTCTGCAGTAGCTGCTTTTTCAATGAGTAAATCAAGATCAGTGATTCTATGAATAGAAGCGACTTTCTGAGAAAAGTCATCTGGTATATTTTCAAATCGTATATTCAATAGTTTTAGGACGACTTCCTGTTTTGCCTGGGTTTCGCCTTGTTCTAAGCCTTGTTCTAAGCCTTGTTCTATGCCACGTTCTAAGCCTTGTTCTAAGCCTTGTTCTAAGCCTTGTTCTATGCCACGTTCTTCAAGTATGTTTGCCATAGATTTTGCCATGATTCTACTTCCAATAATATAGGGGTTAATCAATATTGTTTTGTAAATCAATTTCTTCAATCGTTTCTGCAGTAGCTGCTTTTTCAATGAGTAAATCAAGATCAGTGATTCTATGAATAGAAGCGACTTTCTGAGAAAAGTCATCTGGTATATTTTCAAATCGTATATTCAATAGTTTTAGGACGACTTCCTGTTTTGCCTGGGTTTCGCCTTGTTCTAAGCCTTGTTCTAAGCCTTGTTCTAAGCCTTGTTCTAAGCCTTGTTCTAAGCCTTGTTCTAAGCCTTGTTCTAAGCCTTGTTCTAAGCCTTGTTCTATGCCACGTTCTTCAAGTATGTCTGCCATAGATTTTGCCATGGTTTTTACCTCCAATTTACTATAGTTTGGACAGTTTTAAGATTTTTAGTGACAAAAAGTAGAAAAGAGATTATCCTTCAAAACAAATACATTCTTTGAAAGGATATAACAATGAAACCTCTTTCCCACTTAGAGACAATGTTATCAGAATATCAGTCGGTTTTCAAGTATAATAGTAACTTCAACCATTTTCAAACATTCGTCCAAGGTTTGATCTCTACCCCTTATCGTGGAACGATGACACAGATATATCAATCAACAAAACCAACATCCACCTATTGGACTTTACCGAAGTTTCTATCCCGTAGCCAATGGTGTATTGATGAACTTGCATCCGTTCTGACCCAACAAGTTCAAAAAGTTTACAGCAAGGGTGTTTATGTTTATGATGAAACCAAGTCTACTAACGAGGGTCGTCATCAATATGGCACACATTTTTTCAGAAACACTCGGTATAACAAACGCAACAAAAATCAATCCAAGTTCCATTACGGCCACCAGTTTGGTGCGATCGGATGGCTCTGTGAAACACCAGATGGCACGCGCCTGTTTCCATTGGCAGCCAGGGTGATGTGTCCGAGAAAAGAACAAGATAATAGCCTACAAGTGCTTGCGTCTATCTGTGCCAATGTGCCGCCAGGGTTGATCATATTTGATAGAGGTTTTAATAGGCGTAAAGTGTTTGCAGAGATCCTTTCACAAGGACATCATTTACTCTGTCGTGCAAAGTCTAATGCTGTGTTCTATTATATCCCCAAAGAAAAGAAACGAAAGGGACCCGGCAGAACGCGTATTTATGGGGATCGTGTGCATAAACCCTATCTAAAATATAGAGATTTCGTCGTGGATAATGAAACATATTCTGTCACTGACAAAGTTGTGCGAACAAAGATGTGTCCACAACCCGTAAGGCTTGTTGTGATACGCAAAAAGCCAAATCCATCTAAACCGTATAAGTATTTTTGTATGTTTACCTCTGATTTACAACTCTCCGTTGCCGAAGTAATCACACACTATAGAAATAGATGGCAGATTGAAACGGCGTTCCGGGATGTCAAACAGGAGTTTGGATTTGATACATATCAGGTCCGAAATCGTGTGAGTTTGAACCGACACGTGCAAATCAGTTTTGTGGCAGCAAGTCTCACACAACTCTGTTGGACAGATACACCGACTGATACAACATCAAACATATCATCGGATACTGAAGAAAATGATGTTCCTGATTTAGACGCTGTGCTACAAACGCTCGGTATCCATTGGTATAAACCGAAATATCTAACACGTGGATTAATGGTCGCTTATTTACGCTTCTGTTTCCAGCAAAAATATTTTTCTGCGAGTAACGATCAAAAACAAAACTCAAAGAAAAGTCTAAAAATAGTGGAAGATACGACATGAACTTAGCAGATTTTTGTATTTTTGCGATTTTTTTCAAAAATATAGTCTAAAATGCTGTGATTTCAAACAGAAAATGAGTAAAAAAAGTGTTTACACAACAATTTTTTTCGCTGTTGAAAGTCCTGACAGGTTTAAACTGTCCAAACTATAGTCCAATTTAGGTACTTCTTGATCGATAAGTTTAATCAATTCCTCATGTTCATCTGCGGAACGTCTATGTAGTATCAACAGCAGAAAATAATTTATTGCTAACTGAAGTTGAACACCTTGTTCTTTATCAAGGTTGATAATGTTGGATATTGCATCAATTATTACTCTACTAATAGTTTCTTTATCAGATTGTTCTTTTTGAAGAACAGTGAGTAACCATCCAAAAGGATGACCCGATTTCGTTAACTCAGTTAAATCGGTTTCTTTTACATTAAGAAATAGGATATCAAATTTTGGGATAAAGCCAGATAGTTCTTCTGGAATATCCATTAAAGGTTCAAGTGTAAGTGGATATTTCCAGTTTGAATCACCAGTGTAAAACACAATTGGAAGTATTGGACGAAAACGCAATACATTTTTAAGAATATTACTTGATTCCGATTCCCTCCTTTGAAAATCCCATATTTGTGTCATATAGTATAATACCCTAAAACCCATTGAGATATCAACTGTTGATTGATGTTCAATGAGGATATAGATGAGAATCTCGTCAGTTCCCAATTCTCGTTTAAAAGGGACACTTAAAACAATATCTGCTTCCTGTTCTCTTAAGGTATCGGGGATAAAACTCCGGTTAATCTGTGTAAGTTGGTTAAAATCAATGTGATCTACCAACTCACGGGCGATGATTTCCAACAATCCTCTAACGTTTTCCTTATCTTGAAGCAACCATCTGGCACTCCTGTCAGGGAAGTGTCCAATCTTGATGTCAAAAAACTTGAGTGTTTGTGTATTTAATGTCATAAACTCTATGATACAATTGAATTTCTAATTATAATTGATACTTCTCCAATATAATCCTAATGGCAACGAATACTCTCAGCAACTTGCTGCGCGAGTCTATCAGATTCTTCGTTACGTCCGATGGTTTGCACGACATAGATGCGGTTTGAATGAAGACAATGCCATATAATAAAAGTAAGTCGGACCCGTTTGCGTACTTTATCAAAAGCAAGTACGGGTGAAAATGGTATACTATCGTACATCCGTGTCTGCTGTCCAAGAAAGTATATTCGTCTATCTTCGTTTTCTTCATTCTGTTTGACATCAAATCCGTATCCACGAATTGCTTTAGCATATCGAGAGCGAAACCAAGTTTCAAGTTGATTTGGTTCTGAATTATAGTCATTTAATAGTACTTCAGCAGGACCAAAACGTTCGACACTTATTTTTTTAGTTTTACCTCTTGTGAATGCGAACAACAGGTAACCACTGAGCAGTTTCTGCTTTTCCAACTTGTAGTTGTTCGGAACAGCAAGTCTAAGACCGTATGCACTCCAGAAAGTTTGGTTCTTCTCACCTTGTTCGGATATAGATTGAAAGATGCGATGGACAGTGGGACGCCAATTCTCTTTGATTCGTCCCATAACTTGTACGATGGTGATCCGTTTTGTAGTAGGATTATGGAAGATAATACCGTTTGCACGTATACCGCCTTTCCAACTAAAACCCAAGACGGTGTTTCCCTCTAAGAAATCTTCATCTTTGACATGTTCTACGTTTCTACGAAATGAGACGTTGCCTCCACGTTTATAATTCTTACGGACTAATTTGAAATATTCGTCAAGGGTTTTATGAAGGTCAGGTTTCTTTTTTTTTGCTTTTGCCCATTTGAGTTCTAATCTTGGCATATCAGCATCATCTAACCGTAGATAACCGTTCTTTTCATCTCCACTGATGCCACTGATTTCCCACGTCTTAGGAATTTCTAATTGAATACCTGCCCAACCAAATTGAGTCCAATCCATATTTCTTTCCACCCATGAATCACTCCATCTAAAACGGTTTTACGATGACAGCTTTTGAGACCAGGGCAATTGCGACGGTACCCATCCCTATCAAACCTACACCGCAAGCAAAACCCGCCGCCAATACAGGATTGAACATAAACCATCTTTTCAGTCCGAACCGCTTAATCATGTAGAATCTACCGATGATAGCACCGAGTAATCTTGCGACCATACTACCAGGATCATCTCCAATTCCCCCGATGATACCGTAAAACCACATTGATGGGAACTTAAATACCCATAGTAATCCGTAAATCGCAAGGCTTGATGTAAATCCAGCCGCGACATAATCACCGCGTATGGCTTGTAACATTTCACTATTCCCATCTCGTAATGATGTCTTCATCAGACATTCATTTGTAGCATTAATCGGCCACATCATCTGGACAAATGGATATTGTGCACTTGGAATTGGCGCGATTTTCCAGATAAAGTGCTGTACTACAATGCCACTCACAATCAATATAGGCATAATGAGCAGCGTAGCAGCAAGGTTTGATGTAAATGTTGTTCCTGTAAGTTCAAGTACGCGCCAACCTTGTGTACCTTGTCCGTAATCTTCGTCTGGCATCGGTGCAAACCAGATATCAATTTCTTCATACCGACTCAGTATAAACGTAATTTCATGTAAGTATGGTATTTCGAATAGGTCTCGTCCGAGTACACCAAATGTCCTTGCTGTAATGTATGAGTTTATCGGGGTATATAAGAATGCAAAACCCAAAAGGAAACTGAGTGGGAAGTTTGGTACCATCCAATGAATGAGCCATACAAATGCACCCATACCGATAAGCCAGAGTAGGCCCATAAGCCAAAGCGGAAAATCACCTCTGTTAGGAGGTGTAGCGAGTGAACCACGTTCACCGGCTTTCTTCTGTGTGTTACGAAGTTTGAAAATCATTGGTATAGAAGCTGCCATACCGACGAGACCAAGACTAAACGTCTTACCCATACCATAACTACGCCAGAAATCAAGTCCGTTAAACAAACCAGTCGCGCGCACATCAAGTCCTGGATGCCATTGATGTAAAATCTCATATTTATAGAGTATATGTGGGTTCAAAACAAATTGCGAAAGCATCGCGGTCACAAACTCAGACATCACGACGGGGAAGGGTAGGACGAATCCGAATAACATCTGTCCGAAATCTGTTCTAAGCGCGAAGACACCCGTAGGTGCAAAACCTTCAATGCTTTGTGTAAAGTCTATCCACGGAATTTTCAGTATCTGTATGGGTTGACTCATCATCACACCGCTGAGTGCTGGTACGCCGATATATATGAATCCCCATATTAAACCTGCCATTGAACCGATTGAGAAGACCTGCCATCGCCATGTTTCTTGTTTACCGGTTGTTTCAGCCAATGCAGTTGCGCCCTGTGCTGTTATCGGTGCCATAGGATATGGCAACCGTTCAAGGTCAGCAGTAAGTCTAAACAGTATATATTGTCCACTGACAAAACGTAATGTGCCAAGGAATTTTGTTACGAGATAAATTCCAATAGGTAGAAACCAATCAGGATGCAGAAGACTTCTCTCAGCAATAGCTACAGATTCACCTGAGGGTACAACCCATGCGGGTATTTTATCAGCAATTTCATAGGATATAGCTTGTTGCGTGTTGACAAAATATGCATACCAGATAAAACTACGGTATTGCATTCCACTACCGACTGCTGCCCCAGTGAGACTGAGCAACATATAGAGTTCCTGCCGACGTGCGGTTGTGAAGGATCGTCTGGCTAATTCAGTGAAAAGGATCACAGCAACCCAAGGTGCAGCAGCAGCCCCAGATTGCCCAGAAACATAGCTTAGATATATGGAACCGGGCATCATCAATAATCCAACAAAGAGTGCGCCGAAAAACACTTTGACGGTAAGTCCTGATTCAAAGGTTCTTACGCCACCTTCTATGTCATAGCGTTGTGCCCAAGTTTGCCATTCATCTGCTTGTGAGATTCTCTCTCGCGCCAATTTAAAATTACTCCTTTGTATTGGCTATCGGTTCTCAGCATTTTGTAAGCACGCTGGAAACCTTTACAGGACTTACGCACCCAACGGTAGGCGGGGAATGCCTAAAGAAGCATGCGCCTATGGCATGCTCCATGATTCATACCCGGGGAATGCCAAAAGGCATTCATACCCGGGGAATGCCTAAATGGCATTCATACCGTTGATTTCTTGATTTCTTGATTTGGTGCTTTGTAAGCGCGCCGGAAACCTAAAATATGCTGATAATTACATCATTTTCAACATAATTCTTGATTAAATCAAGAAAACTGTGTAAGTCCTATTGATCAATTATCGTCTTTTGGTGTTTTCTTGTCTTTTCCTTCGCTGAGTTCTTCCCAAAAATGTGCAGAGAAGATTCCTATTGTTAAGATGAGTGCTGCGAACATCTGCCATTGCCAACGTCCCCCTAAGAACAGGATACTGATAAACCATAAGATTGTACCGATGACAATTATTACGCTTGCTAACCTTTCCATAATTATTTGTTCCTTAATTAGAGAATTTTGGAGAATACTAATCCGCGGTAGTCAAGACAGGTTCTAATCGTGCGGTTTCTTCAACAGTATCACTGCTTTCATTTCTACCGCGTTCATGGAATTCTGATCGGATATCAACACTGAATGTCCGCCATATCAGTAATTGTTTACGCAACAAATTCAGGAAACGCCGATTGACACGTTTCCATGATGCGATCTCACCACTTTCACGGTTTACCTCTAAAGTGATTTTGAATAGATCTTCCTCTTCTCCACCGACAGGTGAAGTGACAAATTGAATAGATTGACTCACACCTAAATCGTAAGGAGCTAACCATACCATCATACCAATCTGATATGAATCGTCACCAGTAGAACTAAATGCTACATTGTCGGTATAGAAATCGCTTGCAGACTCATCTGCGTGTGCATCAAAGTAGTCACGCATAAAGACGTTCAAACCGAGTGCTTCTTCAGCTAAAACGGTAAACGGTAGATTGAAATGCCACACATCCCCCTCAGGTTCAGGTAATTTCCATTTACGTTCAATATCTGGTACAGCCATACGTGATGCTTTTATTGCAGGATATAACGTGCTGAGGAGCACTACAATCATTACAATCACTGTAGCGATAACAGTAGACATAGATGAGTAATTAAGTGTTAAACCTGCAAGTAGTCCGAAATGCACCAATGTTGTCGCGATGACCTGTCCCATCAGATACCCAAGAACTGCCCCTACTATTGCATACACACACGCTTCGGCAAGGAAGAGGAAGGCGATATGTGTAGGTGCAAGACCGACAGAACTGTAGATTCCTATCTCGCGCACTCGTTCATACACTGCACCTAACATGGTATTCAAGACAATCAAGGCAGCAATGAGAATTGGCACAAACAGGTTACCCATTCCACTAAAACTTGTCATACCGATACTGCTGTAAAGATAGGTGTCTTTGTCGCGTCCCACGAAGAAATCAAGTGCAATACGGTTCATCAAAGGTGCCATGATGAGATCAAGTTTATCAATTGCACCGATAAGTTCTGGATCATCCTCTCGTGGTTCCATATTAACTGCCACACTTCGTAGCGTTCCGCCTTGGTTCATCACGACTTCATAGGGTAAAATTGCAATGCTATCCGGTGTGAGGTGTAGGTATTTCTGAAGTTCTCCTTCAAGTGTTTCATCACCTGTACCACCTCGACTACGTTGTTGTTGCATCAATTGGTAGTCAACAGGAGTCAATTCTTCTCCGTCATTATCAGTTAAATCTTTGAACCCTATCCCTAAAACACCAACAACAGTGAAGTCTGCTCCATAAACAGAGATTGTAGCTTTGCCCATATCATTTTCTGTTAGTTTCAGGAGATCTGCCATCCCTTTCGGTAGAACAATGGCGTAGGGCCATTCAGTTGGCCAATTCTCCGCATCTTCACGGTTAAACCATTTGCCGTATTGTAAATAGCGATCAATACCTGTAACAGAAGGTTCAGTCTCACTCATGCCTACCAGCATGTTCGCTGCAAACTTTAGTGCTTCACCGTTTAATGGATGTGTTGGTGGTGACGAGTCTTGTGTGTTTGCTGTTCGCGTCAGTTGTACGAAGGATTGGTCGCCAGTCCCAGATGACTGATACCAAGCACGCGGGGCAACAATATTCTGAACTGTAAGTACTGGTTCCTCATCAACGTTTTCAATATATCCACCTTGCTGCAGTTGTGCAATTGCATTCGGTATATCAACTAATGGTTGTCCCTGTTTTCCTCTGAGTAAGTTTTTCTGTTCCAGAAGTTGTTCTAAATCAAGCACAGAAATTTGTGTTTTCTGCATGTCGTTAAGAATGGAATTCAGGACAGGTTCTTCAAGTGGTCGCCAATACTGGTCTCGGATGAGTAAGCCTGTGTAACTTGGTGTAACTTGTGGCAAACTTGTTCTGTTGGGACGCATAAATGTCCGCACAGACGTAAACGAAATGACTGTGAACGTGAGGATAACCAAAGTTGCACACGTAAGGATAGTTCGACCTTTTCGTTTACGCATATTAGAAATACCGAGACTAAATGCTGCTGCACTTGCACTGAGTCTACCGACATCAGCTTTGTAGACCTTGTTCCCACGTTGACGAATTTTCTCAAGTTGCTCCTCAAATTTTCTAACAATGATACTAATTACAATTACCGTCAAAGCAAGAACAACGAAAGCAATCAGTATTATAATCGGCGTGGTCGTAATTTGGAATGCTGGGTGTACCTGGCTTAAGAAATAAAACACAAGTAAGAATATTCCGAACGTCGCTAAAATCTGTCTATTAATGTTTGTGAAACCAAATATGAGACGTTCCATAAAGTATGCAAATGGCATCAAAAGAGCGAGATAGAACATAATACCATTAACGACATCATTTCCAGTTTTTTTAACGTCAGGATATGCACGGGATTCATAACCCCATGCTGCACGCGCTAACTTGAGTGCTTGCTGATAGTCATTCTGATATAGCGCAGTTTCTGCTCTTGTAAGATATTCGTCAGCAAACTTGTGTAGTTTATCAAGACGGTCGCTTGAGATGCCGAAACGTTTGTATAGTCTGGATCGGTTTTCATCAAGCCACCACATATCGCGCACCACAACATAAGGTGTGAGACGTATGCTTCCATTTTCCCGTACAACAAATCCTTCACCCGTATAAAGCGTTGGGTTTTTCATCCCACTCTTTGTTGCTTTAATCAGCAGCAAACGTTTACCTATCTGTCCGTACGCCATTCCGATTTTTATTCTACTTTGAGGTTCGCTGTAGACAAGTGCAATTGGTTCAGCGGCAGAAACACCTTCCTGTTGCCACGGTTTAGAGACACCGTATTTTTCTGGAGGACTATCGGACAGTGCGTCATATACCTCTAATTCACGTAAGGTGCGCAGGTAACGTTGGTCAACTAAGTCATAGATTGTCGTGGATACACAAGGGAAGGTTACAACGCGACATCCACGACGGCGTGTGTTAATAGGTACTTTATTCGGTAGGAGTTTTGCTCCGTAATTCCCCAAGTCTGGTGCATAGACAATGTCACCGGAATCTGGATCGAGAATATAAGCTTCTACTTCCTGTGCTCCACCGAGTCTACGGGTAGCTCTACCCTCCATTGCCAACCCAGCAACCTCAAAATTACCTTTATTGTCTCCCATTGCGAATAGGTCACCTCGCACACCCATCATTGTCTTATGTTTTCGTCGGAGCGTTATGATTGGATAAGGTACGGGTTTATTTGGTAGTGCAGATTCACGAGCATCAAACTCGACTACATCTCCGAAAAGATTACAATAGAAGTTTCCGACTCTTGCAGCTGTTGGCATCCGCGGGTCGCGTAATGCTTGTATTAGAATTGATGCCAAAGTCATTGCCTGTTGATGTAAGTTACCATCTTCACGTAGGTCAACGCGGTCAATCGTATCCAGTGGGGTGTCTGTGAGTACTCTTGCATCTTCTATAGTAGCAAATGCTATACCCGTTTTACCAACGAGTGTCGCTACCTCACTGTCAAAAGCAATTTTTCCTGGGATATAGGTCTTCCATGTTTTGCCGCCACTTGCGGATATAGCGTTGACAAAGTTTGAGCCACCCCCAAGTCCGACGATTGAAATCAGTGTATTGATGTCATCAATTTCATCTTCAGTAAATGTGTCTGGGTCTTCGTGTCGGAGTCTGAGCATGGCATCTAACTTACCACGCATGCGTATACTGTTTTTTCTGTTTTTCTTCGCGTTACGTACATCGTTTCGGATGAACCGTTCCACCTCTTTTCGGATGTAATCCATATCTTTGAGCATATCTTCAGAGGGTTCGCCACGACTTCTCCACTGTTCAAACTGCATCCGCATCAGACGACTCACACCACCTAAACCTGTGAGTTTACCATAGTGTGCACTCAGTAGTGTTTCAAGTGTTTTGCCTTCAAGGTTGGCTTTATCGGAAATCTGGCTTGAAACCGACCATTGACGCGCCATCACTGCCTGGCGAATTTGGTCGTCAGTCGCGCGCCACAGTTTTCTTACTCTGACTCCGAAATCCGCATCTGTTGCATAAGCTGCCAGTTTATTACCAATACTTGCAAATTCACGTCTGAGTACAAACTCAGGTTGTTGGTCATAGAACCAACCTTTGTTGAAAACACCGAACTGATTAGATTGAGAGGATAGATCTATGCTACAAAAAAGTGAGGTATAATACCGATTGAATAGGTCCTGAAGGGCGATTGCTGCTTCAATCTGTGCTAATTTGCGATTGTATTCATCCTCGCTAATACGTGCCATCTTTTGAACCCGACTCTGTATGTTACGGAACCTTGCATTCCGTAAAGTCAACATGTTGTCACGCAGAAGCACCTTTATCTGTACATCTAAATCTGTTATTAGTGAGGGTAGATTTTCAATGAGATTATCCAAAGCAACTAAATCTGCATCAGCATTAATTCTTACTGTCTGTAGGATTTGTGTTTCCATGAGATATGCAGAGATTAACTTTCGTTTTTCAATTGCTTGTTTAACCTCGTCATTTGTTAAATGACTCTGTAGGATTAATAACTCCTCATCCAGATATTCACGCGTAAGTGATCCGTGGGAGTCAAGAAGGTTTTGGATACGTCTGCTTTCCAAACGTGCGTTCCGTAGAGCGATCTCAAATATCCCCTGCTTATCACGTGTCAAGTCTTTTATCAAACCGTCTTCACTATCTACCATACCCTCCCCAGCTGCTGCTTCAGTTAGCCGTTGCCGTATTTGGTCATTGATACTAACAATACGTTCTTGTGATGCAACAGTAAGATACTGTTTTCCAATTTCAGATGGCAAGTCATGCACACGATCACTGCTTAACTTTGTTATTGCATCTTTAATCTGCACATCAAGAGATGAACTATCATTTAAGTTCTGTTGAACTTTCTGAAGAAGTGCTTTCTCACGAGATATAGCTGCCTCTTTAGTCTCTTTAGTATTCGCTATTATCTCTCGCGCATTTCTGGCTTCCCTAAGTGTAGGTAGGTCTAAATGACGGTCAAGTATCTTATCGGGTGTCCACATAAGAGCAAACTTTCGTTGGTCACTCATTTCCCAGTTGGCAAGGTTATTATTTAACTTTTCAATGTCTGCGAGCAGTTCAGGAGGGAGATCACTTGGAGTTGGTACTACATAATTTGACCCGTCTTTTTCGGGTAATAGGTAGGATGATTTCGGATGTGTGCCGAATTTATCACCGATCCTATCCGCATCAAGTTCTCTAATCAGTCTGTCCACTGCCCATGTGTCTAAACGTGCTATCGGTAGAGCGATGTTATTTATAAGATCTATCTGTGCTTCTCTGCTTGTTTCTAATGCAGATGCACGTATCTGACCAAGACGTTTGACAATTTGTCTGAGGAAGTGTGTTGTTTGCAATGCTTCTTTTTCAAAACGTACAAGGTTTGCATTTAATCTTGATTTTTCTTCCTCTGTAAATCCCTGTTTTTCACGTTTTCTTTTTCTTTCTGCATCTTTTTTCTGTCTTTCTGAATAATCACGTTGAGCTCTATGCAGCCAATCAATCTGTGAACGTGTAGAAGCAAGTCCTTCAAGCGTTGTAGAAAGTGATTCTATATCCTCTTTTATGCCGTGCACACCAAAATAAAACTCTGTGTCCAAATCAACCAAAATGCTCCGATCAATAGATAGCAAGAGTTTACGTCCTAATTCTTCAAATTCTATTATATCGGTGGATAATCCGCGCCGTAATCCTTGTAAGGTAGGTGTACCAGGTGAGTCAGTTGCAGAACCTACGATGTCTTGTCCAATTCCTTCCATGAAAGCACGCATCCCAGCTAACCCTTGGAAATGCGCGTCTACAGCAACAAATAGCACTGAACGTCCTGGGCGGTATTGTTGATCTGCAAACAGTCGTGCAAGTTCCATCAGCACAGCAATACCACAAGTTGGATCCGCTCCGGGAGCGAGTGCGGGAACAACTGACATGGAATCATAATATGCGGTAAGGACTACCAACTCATCACGTAATACGGGGTCTCCACCTTCTAAGAATCCGCGGATGTTTTGACCCTCGCGCCGTTCCCATTTCATTTTGCCACGCAATCGGACATTGACAGCCTCTCCAGTGGATAGGAGTGTTTTCAGTTGTTCAGCATCTTCTTTGGAGACCCAAAAACGTGGTATATTAGCCGGAACGGTGAGAAACTTGTTCTCTGCTTCACCACGAATTGTCGATTCAGGTTCAATGAATACAACTGCTGCGGCGCCTAACATAGCAGCGTTAATCCATCTCGTACCAGAATTAAACTCCGCAAGAACGACAGCACCCTTTGGAATGAAGATGTGAGATTCACTTGCTGCAACAAATTCGCCAGTTTCGTCAATTTGTCCGTCATTGTTGTTGTCAATCCCATCTGTTTCATCACCCGGTCTCTCGTCAGTCCATCCATCCGCATTGTTGTCAATCCCATCTGTTGCCCACCCATGTATCTCTGATAGCAAAGGGATCTCACCATATTCGTCAACGATGCCATCTTCATCGTTGTCTATCCCATCGGAAGCCTTTTGTAGATGACCATTAAGAACATCGTCTGTAATGCTTGCTTGTGTCACGCGAAACCGTCTTGCCAGTGATACAAGTGTATCTCCCTCTTGCAGTCTATACCAATATCCACCAACGTTACTTCCATTGAAATCAGCAAGTTGTGCATCATCCGCATAAAGCAAAGGACCGGTAAGACCACCCGTTGGAATGAAGACTGTATTCCCTTCAACAACTGGTGAGGGTAAGTTTTGGTTATGCGGATTCTCTATAATATCAGTTAGGGGAATAGCATAGTTTTCGGCTATTATTTTGAGGGTTTCACCTACTTCAACAGTATGCTTTATTCTATCGGTAAGCAGTGAAGTCCGAACAAGGTTGGGCCATAAGGCTTTAAGAGGAAATGCTTGTATTACTGTACCATCAGAACCAAGGATTTCAATAGCACTATTACCATAGTCTATTGGAACTGTGACAGAGAATTCTCGACTTTCAACATTCTTCAAACCCATTTCAACGAAACGGTCGAAAATGTATTTACTGCCATTGGCTGCCTGTGGATATCCAGTAACACGGCTTTCTAAACTGGATAGACGTGCAAGGTCTTTACGGATGTTACGAATAGATACATCATCGCGAATCTGGATTGCAGATTCCGACAATCCTAACTTTTTTTCTCCATCTGCAGCATTACTATAAGGAATGCTACAACAAAAGACTAATAATAGCGTTATAGAATAATACCAATACCTCATATAATTCCTCAAATTCTTGTTTTGACTTTTCTTAGTGTAACAAATATTTGAAATTATTTCAATAGAAAATAAAGTGCAGCACTTACGCAAAAACGGTAGGCGGGGAATGCATAAAGAAGCATGCGCGTATGGCATGCTCCATGATTCATACCGTTGATTTCTTGATTAGGTGCTTGTAAGCGCGCTGGAAACCCATAAAAATGCTGATAATGACATCATTTTCATCTTAATTCTTGCATTTGATCAAAAAAATGCGTAAGTCCTGAAGAGGAAGGTTGAATTGTATTTTATGTCAACTCGGTTGAATCATGAATATATAACGGGAGATCAATACCAGAAGAGAAGTAATGCTAACAACGCATGTCTATCGTTTGAGAATAATGTAAACCGAAGTAAATTATGTATGTCGAATGGCATCAATTGGACTTAATTTCGCAGCTTTGCTTGCGGGGTAATAACCAAAAAATAATCCGACAGCAGTTCCAGCTGCAACGGAAGTGAGAACTGATCTTATAGTAACAACAGATGGCCAACTCATCATTCCCATCAAGAACTTATCTACTGCCCAAGCAAAACCTTGTCCAACAAAGGCTCCCAGAATTATACCAAGTATACTTCCAAAGAGACACAATAGTATTGACTCAGTCAGGAATTGAAAGCGGATATGGTATGTTTTTGCACCCACTGCCTTTCTTAAACCAATTTCGGGGATTCTTTCTGTAACAGATACGAGCATAATATTAAGGATACCGATACCGCCAACAATTAGTGCTACAGAAGCGATAACTACTAACACCATTTCAATAATAAAAATTGTCTTCTTAGCACTTTCAATCCCTTTCTGAGCTTGCCATGTACGAAAAAATGTGTCATCTCCATCGTGATTACGTCGGATGATTGTTTGAACTTCTTTGACTGCTTGGTCAACCTGGAACGGACTTTTTGCACGGACCATAATATGCCCAACGTTTTCATGTCCCCAAAACCTTGTCTGTGCAGTTGTGATTGGAATGAAAATCATATTGTCATCGCTTTTGCCCTGTTCTAAGCCAGGTCCTCTGCTTTCCATAATTCCAATCACAGTGAAACGTTTGTTATTTATTCCAACCTCTTTTCCAATCGGATCCAAACCCTTAAACTGTTCTTTCCAAACTTGCGAACCGATAACGCAGACCTTATTCCAGAAATCCATATCTGTGTCAGCAAGAAATCTTCCATACTGACTGTGCCACTGCCGAACTGCTTGATATTCTACGGTAGTCGCTCGCATGTAGGTCGGTTGATGTCTTCCGTGAACATCAAAACGGATATAATAACTACCTTCAACTGTAGCAACTTCCACAGATGGACATTGATTCTGGACATCGCGTAAGTCAGTCATATTCAGATGGTGCGGACTTGTATTGCGTTGCCAACGATTGTTTTTTCGTATATATCCAGGACGGTAAACCCCGAACATGCTGGGACCACCTATCTTCTCAAATTCCAACAGTATGAGTTTTTCTGCTCCTGCCCCCAACGACATCATCGCAATCACACCAGCAATTCCAATGGTAATACCTAACAAGGTTAGGATCGTTCGGAGTTTACTCGCACGAAGTGCTGAAAGAGCAGTTAGCAGGTTCTCTATAATTCGCATTTTTCTTGATAATATATACGTTACAGAACTTCAGAATGTAAAATGGTTTTCTTGATGGAATGCAATGTATTGCATCTGACTATAAATAGTGCTAAAATTGAAAACGGTATTTCATATTGATACTTTTTCACAGTATACAACAAAATCAACAATATATGCAAATTTCTTATGGTTACGAGTTGTGCTAAATAACTATATGTTAACCATTGTTTCACATAAGCATGACGTTTTGCAGGTGTCTTTCATATTTTGAAACGATCTTCAGTCCCGACAAATGCCATACGGGGAATGCCTTAATGGCATTCATACCCGGGGAATGCCAAAAGGCATTCATACCGTTGATTTCTTGATTTGGCGCATTTGGCGTTGATTTGGTAGGGACGATATGTTTATAGAAAAACGTCATAGTACATCCTCTTTAGTCCCGACAAATGCCATACGGGGAATGCCTTAATGGCATTCATACCGTTGATTTGGCGCATTTGGCGTTGATTTGGTAGGGACGATATGTGCGCATTATAAACCTAATATATGTAAAAACTTTGAAAACAATGGGTTAACTGGCACAAGTCGTTATGGTTAGAATTATCATGGATACAAATTTATCAATAAATTCAAGTATCTCACTACTCAAGTATCCAAGTTCACATAATGTGACAATACACAAGTCAGAATTAGCAAAACTAATTACACGCAACAAAACGGCTTGGATACTTATGAATGCTGACATGATTCAGACACGTTTCCAGTTGAATGTTCTATACATGCATTTTCAAACAACTGAAATGCCAGCATCAATTCAAATGAAATTGCGAAATATCCTTGCTCATACCAATTCAGATAAAGGTAACACTAATTATTGTGAGTTTTTTCTTATTGCACAGACGCATACGGAAGATACATTTTACAACATTACTGATTATGTTCAAAGATGTAGCCAATGGGATTTGTCGATAGCAGAACGTTTACGCGGAAGAACACTTCTCTTTATCTATCAGACAGAGGAAGATGCCTATGATTTGTTATGTACATCTGGGGTTAACTCCTTTATTAACCATGTATTTAACAGATATATAGAGACTTATGGTTTGGAAATGATTGAGGGTTTTGCTATTGAATTACCATACTTTTTGTCAATCTTTAACACTGATAGTTCCTCTATTCCTTGGAGTCATTCTCTGTTGAAACGTCTGGAGAATGAAAAAGAGAGAACTGAAAAAGTTCAGGGTAATTCTACACCCTATCTGTTTTACGAAACATATAACTCACCTGTCATAAGAAGTATATTTTGGCAGAGTTTAACAACACAATTCGCAGAATGTTTTTTCGTAGGAGTTAAAGAATTTTGTCAAAAACATAAGCTTCGTTTTGCTATAACAATCCAGGAAAGCTCAAGGTCGTTACAATATGACTTAGGGTCACTCTTAGAACAGTCAGATTGTCCAATTCTTATTGCCTCTGAGGATGATACACCGCGACGTTTTGCAGTTGTTAAATCAACTTGTAGTAATTCCAACAATACTGGAATAGTTCGTAAAAATAAATACATCAATTCACTGTGTGTCAAAGATGCCTCTCTTGGTTTCAATCAGTGGATTATAAATGATGAATTAGATTTGCATTCAGAGATAGAACGACATCACATTTTAGGGCAAGCATTGCAGGGTGGTACACCTGTGCGAAAAATTCTAATGTTATCTCCAATACAGAGTCTATGGATGAAGCCGGAAGAAAAGGAGTGGAGTAGCATTACAAAAGCATGGGGTTGGTTGACCCAAAATGTTTGGAACATGGGTTATGACTTTGATATTGTTTCAGAAAAACAATTGTCCAATGCAATCGTGAATAAGAATGGACGAAGGATTTGTCTCTATGAGAAAGAGTATGAACTTGTCCTACTTCCAAGCTGTCTGTCACTACATGAAACTACTGTTCAACTCTTAACGAATTTTGCAAAATCAAAGGGTCGTATTCTTGCTAATGATCCAGTTCCCTATCTGTTAAATGGTAAGGTAGGACTTGAACCATATCAGTTAGAACGACTCATCTTCAGACGACAAACGACTGTATTAGACGGACCACTGAATGAAAGGGAGTTAGACTTAATCAAGTATTTGCGTAAATGGGTTAAACCAGTTATCTCAGTTTATACTGACAACGAGAATACACCCGCGACAAATATTAGAATTCACCATAGACAGCATGAGAATGGACAATTGTTCTTTGTTTACTATATTGGGGATAAAGCAATTGAGACTTTGGTTGAGATTGAAGGACATGCTGAGAATGTTGAAGAACAACATTTACAGACTGGTAAAAACGTTAAGTTAAAGATTTGGCACGCGAACGACAAAACTTATCTTAATTGTCAATTTAAACCTCAACAAGGTAGACTCCTATTCGTTTCATGAAGGCTTGTATCGACGTTGTAACATTAATAATGCTTGACATAATCATAATAATAGGTTATTTTATATCGGATGGATTGTCAAGACAACATCAACAATCATTCAGCATTTATGCGCTGACATGAATTTAGAAATTACAATATAAATTAAAAAATCAATACGTTTTTGGGACTTATAAAGACAAAATGAATAAGCAGAAACAAAAAAATAAAAAAGAATTTTCTGGGACTATCGTTATTATTGAGATGGGATATACTGATGAGAATATTGGAGGTCGAGGTACGGGGTTCTTCATAGATGACAACAAAATCATTACCAACATTCATGTGCTTGCGGGTGCTAAAGATGTAAATGCAAGAAATGTGAGTACTGGTATGGTTTATACAATTGAAGGAGTTATCTCGTTTGATGATATAAACGATCTCGTTGTCCTTCAGACATCAGAATGCGATAAGCCGTTTCCTATTGAGGATAGTAATAATGTGAAGATTGGTGATAAGATAACTGCTATAGGCTGTCCTGATGGGAATGAAAGAATTGCTGAAGGAATTATACACGGAATCAGACATCACAATAAAAGTTTTCGCGTACAAATGCCTAATGCTAGCAAGGGTTTTAGTGGAGGTCCAGTCATCAACAGCAATGGTAGAATCATTGCTATATTAGACCAGTTAAATTATGTAGAAGGCAGTCTTGATTACGATTTTGGTAACGCAATATCATCAAACACTATCAAGGAACTTACAAAAAAGTCATCCGTTCATTTGGAACCGATATCTAAATGGCTAAGACGACCAAGTGTGCATGCATACTTTCTGTACTATAATGGAATTGAGTTGTCTCAAGAAGGAAATCAGAAAGGTGCGATCGCTACTTATAATAAAACAATCAAATTAAACCCTAATTTAGCAAATGCACTTCACAATCGCGGGTTAGCTAAGAATAATCTTAGAAAGCATAAGAATGCAATTGCAGACTATGATGCAGCTTTAAAACTCGAACCGGATTCTGCTTTATCATACAGCAACCGTGGAGCTTCTAATATTGCTTTAAAAAACTTTGAACAAGCTTTGGAAGATTGTAATGCTGCATTAAAAATCAACCCGGATTTGTTAATTGCTCACTGCAACCGTGCTTTAGCGAAAGTATCGTTAAATGATTATCAAGGAGCGTTAGATGATGCTAATGTAGTTCTTCAAAAACACACGGATGCTTTTGAATCTTTTCGTCTTTACTTGGCGTGTTCTGCTGCTAATATTGCTCTGGGTGACTTTGCTGAAGCATTAAAAGACATTAATACAGTCATTAAACGTAACCCCAATTTCGCTGAATCTTATGTTATGCGTGCTTTAATCAAGAAAGAACTTAATGACTATCTTGGTGCAATCAAAGATGCTGATAAGATGATAAAAATGAAACCGATGTCAGAGATGGGATATA
The DNA here is from genome assembly GCA_963663765.2 of Candidatus Poribacteria bacterium. Classification (GTDB taxonomy): domain Bacteria; phylum Poribacteria; class WGA-4E; order WGA-4E; family WGA-3G; genus MSPOR6. Next base: position 475,248 of record CAXXUA010000015.1, read on the forward strand.
CTTGTCGTGCAACTGTATATTTAGAATTAGGTAAGTCTAAATTAGAGAATGAAGAGAAAAAGGCTTCTCAAGATTTCTATGACAAAGCCCTTGTTGATGCAAATAAAGCAGTTAAGCTCAACCGAAAATCACATAGTTCTTATGCCAGTAGAGGAAAGGTGAGAATGTATTTTGGGGTATCAGAGGCTGCTCAAGGTGAAATTGAGGAAGCAAAAAAACTATTTAACTCAGCTATATCGGATTATACGAAATCTATTCAACTAAATTCCCGTTCTGCAGCAAGTTTGAATGCACTTGGATGGGTAAATTATAATATTGGTAAATTGGAAAGTACACATGGTAAGGAAGATGCAGCCCAAAAACATTTTCAAAAGGCAGTAATTGAAAGCGAGGAAGCAATCCGTTTTGATAAGGATTCTTTTGCAGTTTATGCTTATTATCATACGCATGGCGTTGCAAAAGCAGCACTAAGAGATTTTGAAAAAGCAATTGAAGATTTCAGTGAAGCTATTAACAGAAATCCAAAGCATATTTTGTCTTATCAAGATCGGGCAAAAGCAAAGGAAGCACTTGGATTGGCAGATGATGCAGCAGATGACTATCAAACGGTAGAAAAATTAGAAGCGAGTTAGAGTATTGGGTTTATTCTACTGCCTTAGCCAAAGTCTCTGAAAGGAAAAATGATGACAGGTGGAACACTCTTTGTCGAATGTTTGAAGACACAAGGGGTTAAAGTGATTTTCGGATTACCAGGGAATCATCTTGATACCGTTTATGAAGCGTTATATCACAATCAAGACAGCATTCGGCACTATGTGACTCGACATGAAGGTGGAGCCGCGTTTATGGCTGATGGGTATGCACGTGCTACAGGAGATGTCGGTGTCTGCATGACTGTACCGGGTCCTGGTGCTAATAATGCAGCGATTGGGATCTGTGAAGCATATACTGCATGTTCACCTGTACTGTTAATTACGGGACAAAACCCATCATACTTGGCACAGAAAGATCCGAGAAAAAGTTTCCACGGGTTAGACCAAGAAGCTGCCTTTGCTCCGTTCACAAAACATATTGAAATAGTAAGACAAGTTGATCAAATACCTGCAGCAGTGAATAGATCCTTCAACGCATTACGTTCAGGTCGTCCAGGTCCTGTTTTGATTGAACTTGCAACAGACGCTTTACAAGCTGAAACCGATCTACCTATACCTCCACGAAACAATGGCGTTCATACAATGGCAAGTCAGGAAGACATTGACTCACTTGTAACGTTGATTAGAGAATCAAAACAACCACTGATAGTTTCGGGTAGTGGGATAAATCATGAACGCGCAACCAATGAACTGATGGAATTCGCACAGTTACTTGATGCACCTATGGCAATGACAGGTATGGGAAAAGGGTCAGTACCTGAAGATAACCCTTACGCAATTGGACTATTCCGTGACGGTGTCGCACAAGCTGCTCTGAAAGCATCTGACCTGATAATTGCTATTGGCACACGATTTACATATCGAGATACAGGGAACTGGTCACTAAGAATACCACAGCCACTCATACATATTGAAGCAGACAGTAATGAAATACATAAGGAATTTCAAGCGACTGTAGGCATCGGCGCGAATCCAAAATTGGTGCTTCAGCAGTTAAATGCTACACTCAGTGAAGAGAAACTCACATGTGGTTGGGGTGAGAACTTGAAGCAGCTACATAGTCAATTTACATCAATTGAATCCCCACCTATACTCAAGCAGTTACGAGATGTATTGCCTCGTGATGCAATACTGGCTGTAGATGTAAATATCACTGGTTATGGTGCGTTGTCCCATTTTCCCACTTATGCATCAGGGAGTTATATCTTTTCAGGTATATCAGTCGCAATGGGAATTGGCTTAACAGCTGCTATCGGCGCACAAGTTGCTTTTCCAAACCGAAAAGTTGTCGCTCTAAGCGGTGATGGTGGTTTCTTGATGACAAGTCCTGATCTGGCAACTGCAGTGATGTATGACCTACCGGTTGTGACCATCGTGATGAATGATAACCAATACACCTCAATTGAGAGAGGACAATTACGAAGATTCGGTAAACGAATTGGAGTAGAATTGGAAAACCCAGATTTTGTTAAATTTGCTGAATCGTTCGGTGCAGTTGGTTTACGAGTTGAAGATTTGTCAGACTTTAGACACATGCTTGAAAAAGCACTTGCAATGGATAAGCCAGTCGTTGTGGAAGTGAAGAAATAGAATCTATCTGGAGACAAGACGACAATGTAATACCATTTTCATGTGATAATGTCTCATTAGCAGCGGAAATCTGGTAGGAGCGACCTCCCGGTCGCGACCGTGAGGTCGCTCCTACCGAAGAGAGTAACCCCCTGCCAGTAAACAGTAGAATTCCTTAATGTGACAAGATTTATTTGAATTGGTATTATTTTCACCACATTTCTTGATAAAACCATGAAAATTGGGTGTGTTCTGTCATTATTACAGTTTTCTCAATCGTCTGATTGGGGAGTTAGGAGAAAAATATGCGAATGAAGATAGGAGTTTTAACAGGGGGTGGCGACACAAGCGCTCTTAACGCTACCCTAAAAGGTATAGCATTGAAAGCCGAAGAACTCGGTTTTGAACTGATCGGTTTTATGGAAGGATGGAGGGGTGTACTAAAAGGTGGACGTTATTTTACACTCACGCCTGATCTGATTGACGAAAATCATGGAGGGACGATCTTAAAGAGCTCACGTACCAACCTTATCGCAATGGATAAGTTAGATGAAGCTATTGACAATCTCAATAAATTAAATATCAGTGGACTGATTCCTATCGGTGGAGACGATACCTTAACAGTAGGCACGGCACTATCCGAACAATTTACAACAGTTTTCGTCACAAAAACAATTGATAACGATGTCGGAATAAATCCACCTGAAGGCGATTCAGTTGATTATTCCAAGATGGTGAACTACTTCTGTCCTGGTTTTCCTTCCGCAGCGAGTCGTGTAATCAATGCAGTCAGTGATTTAAGGACAACAACATACTCCCACGATCGCGTCATCGTCGTAGAAGCTATGGGCAGAGATGCAGGTTGGCTAACATTGTCTGCTGCCTACGGTTTAGCTGACCTCATTGTGGTACCCGAAGTCCCTTATCAACCAGATAGATTAGCAGAAGCAATCCGTGAAAAACATGCTACACAAAAGAATGTCATAGTCGTTGTTTCGGAAGGAATCCGAAATGATGAAGGTGAATTGATGATTACGTCACAAGCGGAACTGGACGCGTTCGGTCATACAAAACCTGGAGGCTGTTCAGAAATCATCGTTGAAGCGATGAAAAAACGATTACCTGAAATCTCCAGTTCAGCGTTCCGCGCATTGATACTTGGCTATATGCAGAGATGTGGTAGTCCTACAATATTAGACCGAGACACCGCAATTAAAGCAGGTTCATTAGCAGTACGATCCCTTGCGGACGGTATGGACAACGGGGTTGCAACAATCACCCGAACAGATGTTGGTATTGTACCGATTATGTTGCATTTAGAACAGGTCTTAAAACGCGATGAAACGGGTCATGTCATACGACGAAGCCTTGACCCACGATTCTATGATGAAGACCGATTTCATCTGTCAGCTGAGGGAGCAGGTTATTTCCGACCACTCTTTGGCGACCTACCTCGTAGACGGAGAACTTTAGATGAACGTGGACTTGATATTGGTACAATCTAATCACGGTAAGTTTAGGAATAACTATATTAAAGCATATAATTTTTTGGACAATTTATAGCACAAACTGTATTAAGATTAATTTTTAATTTCGTAACAGAATCTATCTCACCCAGTAGGCTGGGAATGCCTAAATGGCATTCATACCGTTGATTTCTTGAATTCTTGAATTCTTGATTTGGTGCTTTGTAATCGCGCTGTTGAGTTTTGACATACCAGCGCGCTTACAAAGCACGCCTACCTGGGTGGGTAAGATTGAATTACCAATTCAATTTATTCATCCTCAATTAGGTCTCAGTTTATTTTCACCCAAAACAGGTCAAACCAAAAAATCTATATCCAATCTAAAGTTTGGATTTTGTTCACGAAAACTGTAAACCGGTGACATGTCCTGAATGGGGTTCCCTTTGATAGTCAAGGAGGTTAATCGCGGAAAGTTATCAATAACACTCATGTCACTTGTGTTGTTATTAGCAAGGAATAAACTTCGCAATTTCACCAAATTCGCTAAAGGTCTGATGTCTTCAAATTCATTATTACTATAAAGATGCAACATCTTCAACTCTGTCAAATGTTCTATACCAGATAAACGCTCACATAATAGTAAACAGCAGTCAGTATCTCCACACCTGTTAGACTGTCTTTTGAAATTGGTTCATCCGTATCCAAGCCAGCTGCCTATCTAATGAGTTTAGCTAATCTCGGATCGGGTATATGGATATATTCTATATTGGAGTTGTTCATATCACCACAAAAATCTATAGATTATTGACATTACAATGGCAATGATATTGGTTTCCCAGTTTCCGATGACCTATATGTCGCTTCAGCCAATTCAATTCCGTCTCTTCCGATACGTCCATGTGTTGTCGGTTCTGCTTCACCAGCGATACACTGTAACCAGTGATCAATGCTTGCTCCTTTCGCTGCAATTCCCCAATATCGCTGATTCCGTTGTGCATCTGGAATGTTACGATAGGTTTCGTCATCTGGAATTGGTGCAGTAAATTCCTCTGCAGATTTCATATCATGTGTTTTCCATCTTAAACTGTTTCTACTAAACGTAGCTGAACCGTTGCTTGTAACAAGCCCGCTGCCACTATGATCAACCTGTGCAGCCCAACTCTTTATCATCATGCCGATACCACCGTTTTTGAAATGAACGGTCAGGACAGCATTGTTCTCAACTGCTTGCTCTGCTGGAGGATAGGTGCCACCAAGGGGAACATGCGTTGTGTATCCATAGACTTTAGTAGCAGCACCATACAACCACAGCCAAATATCAAGAAAATGGATTGCTTGTTCTACAAGCATACCACCAGATTCAGCTTTGACGAAAAGCCATGGATGACGTTCAGGTGAGAAATATCCGATTTGATTAGAATATGCCATCTGTAACGTTCCGAGTGTGCCATCTTCCAGTAATGATTTTAGTTTCATATAACCCGGATCAAACCGCATCATATAGGCAACCATCAGGAGCACACCAGAATCTTCGGCTGCAGCGACCATCGCGTCTCCTTCAGATACGTTGCAGCACATCGGTTTTTCCATCAATATATGTTTACCCGCTGCGGCAGCGGCACGTGTAATCTCAAGGTGTGGACGTGGATGCACGCAAACATCAACAGCATCAATATCCTTTCTGTCCAGCAGTTCACGATAATCTGTGTATGCGTCCGCGCCAAAACGTTCTGCTTGTTCATTAGCACCTAATTCATTGATATCAGCAATTGCAACTATATCTGCGCGTCGGGTCGGTTCATGGTAATATGGAGAGTGGAGGTTACGAAAAATACCACCACATCCGATAATTCCAACTCTGATTCTATCCATCATTTTCTCCTTTCTGAGCACTTACTTTTAAGATTGGAGGTGTTTTATCTTCATCTAACAAAGCAAGTGCTTCTGCAATAACAACATGCTGTCCTGTTGCATTGTTAGGTTCTCCCAATGGGTGTCCAAAACCATAGGGTACGACCAAAGCACGTGGGGGTTTGACCCTCTTAGCAATGCTTTCAATGAGTGCTATTGAAACCGTACAAATCCCAATTGCTTCAACCGCACGTTGTATCAATCCTACAGATTGATTACACATCGGTCAAACTGGTGTGAGAAATGCAACATTAACGCCATCTGATTTCAGAATCTGTGCAACTTCAGGTGCTGTATTCTCAATAAGTTGTTTCGGTTTAGTAATTGACCCCATAAAACTGAAATGTCTATGATTTAGTTCTCCGATTATATTGTCTCTTTCTAATTCCCGAAATCTATCAAGCGGGAATACGAGATTTGCATCTGTTTCCATCCCTGTTTCATCATAGGCATCGCTTCTATGTCCGATTATCAAATCTTGTGTGTTTGTTGAATTTGGAATCTCCCGAAACGTACAATCATTCTTTCCATAACCTTCTTGTCCAGAGAGATAATAACCTGCAGTCGTAATGAGTGCAACTTTACATACATTCAGAGGCATAGACATCGGTGTGTGAGGTGACGATAAAAATCTCTCACCTGGATAAAACTGCATAAAGAAGCGATATATTCTATCAAGTGTTCGTAATGATACCATAGTTTATTCTGCAAAAATTTAGAGATTATCTGTCAGGGTTATTCAGTTTTCCTAATATTTGAATTTTTAAAAATAACCACGCGGTAGGAGCGACCCAGTGAATGCCAACAGGCATTCATACCGTTGATTTCTTGATTTGAAAATCCTTGTTCAGACATAAAACTAAAGGGAATTAGTCGTTTTGGGATTCAATAAGACTGCTATAAGCCTATACAATAAGACTGCTATAAGCCTATACATAGAGTGGATTTATGGCTTGTTTTAATTACAATATATGATACAATCAATACCTTCGCCAATAATAGACATTCTTCCAGATTGTGCATGTAGTTGTAGCACATTCTGCCAGATTGTGCGTGTAGTTGTAGCACATTCTGCCAGATTGTGCATATAAATTATTCTGACAGATTGCTGATATAGTCATTTCTATTGTCAAATTAGACGCTATGATAACAGGGTTATTCAGTTTTCAATATTTTTGATAATATTTTACTATGTCGTTAATTTTATGTGTTGCCATCTTGTCCGTGTCTTTAGTCCCGTAGGGACGATATGTTTATAGAAAAATGTTATCTACCCCTCTTGAGTTCCGTAGGAACGGCATAGAAGAATAAACATATCGTCCCTACGGAACTAAAGAACTGGGGAGGGCATTCGTTTTCTATAAACATATCGTCCCTACGGGACTAAAGACCGATGTTCAGGATTCAATAATCTAAAATTGATGTCTAAAATTGATGTATAAGGTGCAGTTAGGAAACTGCATTTGGGTATTAACTTTCAGTAAATCAAAATAACAGAAAACTTTTAAAATTGAATAACCCTGACCAAAACGGAACTTTCTTTGCTCCAGCGGAGCAATATGTTTATAGGCACATTGTCAGCCCGTATCCCCGCTCCAGCGGAGCGGTATGTTGGAGCCGCACATAACACTCCGCTGGAGCACATCATTTTCTCCAGTTTCACAATTGGACTAAACTCGGAGAAAAATAGACGTTCTGTTGAATAATCAACTTCTACAAGATGATAATTGTCCAAACTATAGTAGACGTTATGATAATTAAACAGGACTTACGCAAAAAAGGTAGGCGTGCTTTGTAAGCGCGCTGGAAACCCATAAAAACGCTGATAATTGCATCATTTTCAACATAAATTTTGATTAAATCAAGAAAACTGCGTAAGTCCTGTTAAAAATACTTCAACGAAAACCTGAAGTAATTTTTATTTATGTAATTCTAACAATATCACAGAGCAATGGTAAATCAACACTATATACTCATTCAACTGAAGCACTCAAAAATGGCGAAGGTATTGATACAATATTGATAAGTATTAGGGGTTGTCAACCCTCTAAATGAACTAGAAAAAAGAGTTGTTTTTTCTGATGTTCAACTTATCTGATTATTGTATCAGAATTCATCAGAAAAAACAACTCCTAAATCAATAGGAGTATCTGATGGATTTGATCAAAGTAATGGAACGATTCCCTAATCAAGGGGCGTGTATTGAACATCTTGAGGGGATACGTTGGGGAAATAAGTCCAGTTGTCCGTAGTGTGAAGGTAAACACACCTAAAACGCAAAATAAGAACGGCAGAGGAAGCATTAGACGCTGGCACTGTGGAGATTGTGGTGCATCGTTCAAAGTGACCAGTGGCACAATCTTTCAAGGCACAAAGATACCGCTGCAGAAGTGGTTTTTAGCGATTGTGCTGATGGTAAATGCAAAGAAAAGTTTATCAAGTTGCCAACTTGCACACGATTTAGGGATGCAACAACCTGCTGCATGGTGTATATTGATGAAGATACGCGTAGAAATGGCGAAAAATTCATCGTTATTAGAAGGGATCGTTGAAGCTGATGAAACTTACATCGGGGGAAACGCAAGAAGGATTATGACCGAGACGAAGATGAACCCCGTAAACGCTGTCGTGGCACAATGAAAGACGCTGTTATCGGTTGCTGGTGGCACGCAATGGATACGTTGTTGCTGAAATGATACCTGACATCTCTGGTGAAACGATTGCGAACTTTATACGCGAAAATGTGGATACGAAAAATGCGACACTCTATACGGATCAATTTACAGGATATAATATCATCGGGAAAGATATGAAACACGAAACTCTGAACCGAAGTTAACAATGGAAAGCAGGTGAACTTCATACGAACACGATTGAAGTGTTTTGGTCATTTGTCAAACGCGCTTGGTATGGTAGTCACCATCACTATACTATTCAACTGGATATACGCCTATGTATCTGGCAGAGACATGCTATAAGTATAACTTTAGGAGCATTGACATCTTTGAAAAGTTTGTAAATGAAAGTGTAAGTTTCAACAGACAGTAATTTTGAAATAAGATTTTATGCTTTAATGTGGCGTATCCTTATGCAATTCCATGAGTTCTATATTAACGAGTTGTGCTAAATAACTATATGTTAATCATTGTTTCACATAAGCATGACGTTTTGCTGGTGTCCTTCATAGTTTGAAACGATCTTCAGTCCCGACAAATGCCATACGGGGAATGCCTTAATGGCATTCATACCCGGGGAATGCCAAAAGGCATTCATACCGTTGATTTCTTGATTTGGCGCATTTGGCGTTGATTTGGTAGGGACGATATGTTTATAGAAAAACGTCATAGTACATCCTCTTTAGTCCCGACAAATGCCATACGGGGAATGCCTTAATGGCATTCATACCGTTGATTTGGCGCATTTGGCGTTGATTTGGTAGGGACGATATGTGTGCATTATAAACCTAATATATGTAAAAACTTTGAAAACAATGGGTTAACTGACACAAGTCGTTAAGATTGTAATTAATATAACAGAGGTTAACTAAACTTTGCAACTAAATCATTATAATGTCTATTCTATCATACTTGTGCTTATTTTCTCAATATATTCCTTATCTACCCCAGGGTTATTCAGTTTTCCTAATATTTGGATTTTTCAAAAAAGAAACCCCGCGGTAGGAGCGACCCGGGGAATACCAAAAGGCATTCATACCCGGGGAATGCCATACGCGCATTCATACCGTTGATTTCTTGATTTGCCGGTCGCGATTTTCTCAGGAAACAGCAAAAATGCATAAAACTGAATAAACCTGTATCTACCCCGCGTATGAGTGACCTAAGAATCCCCCATGCTTTAGCGGGGAGAGTATGTCAAGACTTATCTAATGGATCAAGAGAAGACAGATCAGAATTGATAGGTTGAAAAATTCGCCAAGTGCTTCCTGGACCTTTGGAAATATTTTCGGCAAGTCCTTTTTCTTGTAAGTATCTCAATGCTGTTTTAATAGGGTTTGTTTTGGCGGTAGATAAAAGACCCCCCTGTGATTCATGATACTGGAAGACCGCTTTGTCAATTTCGCGTCTACTGATTGTTTTTCCTGCGAATAATTCTAAAATCAGTTTTTTGGCAATTTTAGGTTTAAGGCGTGTATCTTTATATTTGTAATTATTATTCATTTTTACTTCCATTGTTTTGTAGTGTTATAAGATAATAGACAATATCAGATTCCTTGTACATATTAAAGACACGATTTAGAAAGGAAAAGGGTGCATAACGTGGAAATTAATGGGTTGCTTACTAACGCAACAATTACCGCTCTTTTACCTGATTTACTTCGGTGTGCAAGTTATACCGCGTATCAACCACCATTGCTCTCCGCATTCCGAGATGATTTGATACAAATCGCTACCATCACTGTTTGAAAAAGACCCTATGTTCAATCCTACACAATTAAAAACGTTCCTGATATGAATACCGAATGTTCTGTGGATGAACTTGTTTGGTAGTTATCCATTGCCAATTTTGAGAAAATCCTATCTCAACTCCTTGAAAATGTGACTCCGCGTGAACAAATGATTATTTGCGATTGCAACTCTCTAACCCTTCAATAATCTTCATGTTAGTAAATTTAGTAAATATTTTCTTATTATGCACCCTTTTCGATCTAATACTGTGTCTTTAATTATGAAGGTATCAATAATCTTCATGTTAGTAAATTTAGTAAATATTTTCTTATTATGCACCCTTTTCGATCTAATACTGTGTCTTTAATTATGAAGGTATCAATAATCTTCATGTTAGTAAATTTAGTAAATATTTTCTTATTATGCACCCTTTTCGATCTAATACTGTGTCTTTAATTATGAAGGTATCAAATACCTTTGTTTGGGAAAATCAAAACCAAGCATTATTGCGTAAGTCCTATCGTTTATCAATAACTTGAGAACATTGCATCATATTTAATGTTCTTGTTATTGTTGTCCATAAAGGAAGACATGAAAAGTTTACAAAAAGGTAAATGTGAGAAGTTTCCAAGAACACCCGTGGATAGTTTCCTTGAGTCGTTGCGATTTGCGAAGGCAAAACCGCATATTCCGAAAGGTGCATGTCTTTTAGGTATCGGTACAGGAGATGGTGCTTTCTTACGACACCTCAATGGACATTTCCACATCGGCGTTGGAATTGATGCAAATCTAACCGAATCCGTTGAATTTGCGGATTATCATCTTGTGAAAGGATACTTTCCACACGACTTTGACACAAACAAAACCTTTGATGTCATTACGATGTTGGCGACTGTTGAACATATACCGATGGGGATGCTCCCAAAAGTCGTGGATATGTGTTGGGATTACTTCAAACCAGGTGGGCACGTTATTATTACTGTGCCTCATCCTCGTATGGATGGACTTCTGGATTTCCTGAAAAAAACCAGGATAGTCGAAGGTTTCTCTATGCATGAACATTACGGTTTTGATCCTGAATGTCTGCCAGATGTTTTAACCGTTGGCAACTTGTCCAAACTATCGGAAATATAAGATGCCTTGATGCATCTATATTCTATTCAACTTTAAGTATGAAAGAATAAAGGAGAATTATTATGTTTAAAAAAGAACGTAGAATCCAACTCGCCATCGTTTTCTTAGTAGGAATGTTCATTCTCGGTGGTACCCTGCTCAACATCGCCAACGGAGGAGAGAAGGTCCATGATATTGACATTGATGAAGATGGAAATGTTGATGTTGTGGTCACCGTTACAACTGATATAAGTATTGAAGATGAAGACGAACATCAAAATGCAAAACCTGAAGATTTAGCTACCTTCTCCGCGCCTACACCCTACTGGTATTTAGCAGATGATTTAACAAATGGGGGAGGATCAGTTTCCGTGAGTGGAACCCGTATTGATGATGACGGAAATGAAATTGGGAAGGTTTCCGTTTATGGTGGTGTTTCTGTCTCCGTAGACTTTGACAATCTTAATGTGACATCCTATTATTGGGCTTACGCGTCCAGCAACGTCTCTGGCGACAACAATGATTGGGATGAACATCACACTTGGGTTCAGGTTCCCGGTAAGAATAAATCCTTCCATTCGTATTCTACAATGGATACTACCACCTATGTGGAAACCATTCCAGAGTTCTTTGATAATCTTGAAGACAAGGTTATGGGGGCATACGCTATGCTAAGTACGAAAGGTGCACGAATCGAGGTCGAATTTAAGGCTGAGGGTCAATAATGGACTGTCTACGTGTTCTCGTAACCCTTTTCATTATTACACTGAGTTTCTACCCGCAGACCGGGTGTAAACAGAAGGGGGACACTACGTCCCCCTCCACATCACAACCAAGTGAAGATAATAAAAAGAAGCTCGTGGAAATAACAGTTGGTGGCAAAGTCTGGAAAGTTGATCCAAATCTCTCCTATCAAGCGACAGGTGTGTGGACAAACCCGAAACCAAGATTACTTAGTGATGAAGAAAGAGAACGGATCCAGGAAATACCCGCATTGATCCAAACATTGAAAATGCAGATTGATGAACTTGACAAGGAAATGAGATACCTTGAACGTATTGAAGAAACACAGATAAAAATTCGTTATAACTTCGGAAAATCACCCGATCTTTCACCTAAAGGCAATAGAGAAATAATTGATTTAGGTGAATTCCCAATGGAAATGGAAAATCCTAAGAAAATACCCACAGAACAATAGGAGCTATCATGAAATCCTTTATTAGATTCCTCTGCTTATGCATGCTTTTACTACTTCCATTTGCAACACATGCAAGGAACACCGCAGAGTTCGCTGGGGAAGTTATCTTTAAAAATCGAGGGAAAGAAGAACTTTACAACGAGCTTTGGATTACCCATATTGAGGACCCAGGGAACGCACGGCTGCTTTATAAACACAATGAGGGAGAAAGGATCATTAAATATGCCATACAGAAAGATGGTCCCAACATCGCCATTTCTGCAGGACGTATACCATATGACATTTTCCTAATTAATAGAAATCAACTGAGCAAAGGAGCACGCAACCTTACAAATAAAAGATTTAATGATATTTGGAGTGTTGACATCTCATCCAACGGAGATATTCTCTTTAGAAACTCACATCCAGTTCCCTTTCCAGAAGTGATTGTAGGGCTTTATCTCATGCCAAATGATGAAGTCAAAAAGGTAAAACCACAAGCTACACTATTAAAAGAAGGGTCAATAAACTTTGTCCGTTGGTCGCCCGATAACGAACATTTTATATATTTAGATCGGTTTGCCACGGGTCTTTATCTTTACAATCTCCGCACCGGAGAAGATACACTTATCACCAAAGATAATGTGCAGTCTACTCTCTTATATCCTGCTTTCTCACCGGATGGCAAAAAGCTTGCTTTTATTTATCAACCTAAGATTGAACCTGGTTTTGAACTTGACGTTATTTCACTTGAGACCCTGTATCCCCAGTTGCTCCCAAATGACCCTAATGGAGATTTGAGATTTAGTCGCATCAAATGGCCTGCGGAAAAGTATCTTGTCTATAGCAAACACGATAGTCAGAGACAGTCAACAAAAGCAACGCATTTCGTAATCCGCATTGATGGAGGGCCTCCAGAACAAATATTAGAGGGTATGGAGAAGATGTTTGAAAATGGACTACCAGTTTTTAAGTTGGGAAACACAACGTTCGCTGTTGAACCCACAAACCGACTAACAACCGTATGGGGAAAACTCAAAACACGCAACCTAAAGTAGACCTAAAACAAGTCAGCAAACGTCAATCATAGGTGCTGCCCGCCCCGGGTCCTAAAATATGAATGTAAAGTCGCTAATACCACACCTTCAGAATGTTTTCACACTTTCTCGGTGTGCAGCACTTCTGCTGTGTAGCAGCATCCTCTTTTTAGCGTTCTGGATACGTATCCAAGGTGTTGATCGAATCCCAGACAAGCAATTTACCGATACCGACGGTTATTTCTTTTATGATCAAGCTCAACTCATCACCGAACACGGCACCCTGCCAGACCGGGATATGTCCCGTTGGGTTCCTATCGGTAAGGATTTGACACAGACACTCCCGTTCTATGGTTACGTGCTTGCATATTCCCACAAAGTGATCGCACGTTTCTTCCCAAAAGTTTCACTGTATCATGTTTGCATCTATATGCCTGTAGTCTGTTTTATCCTTGGACTCGGGGTGTTGATGTTCTTTTTTTATCATCAGTTTGGGCTACTCTTTTCGGGCATCATCGGTGTCTTATTAGCAACGCTTCCTGGGGCGATTGACCGAAGCGCAGCCGGTTTTGGTGACCGAGACAGTTGGTGCCTCTTAATTGGCATTCTTGCGATAACCACTTATCTCCAAGCACTTCAGGTACAACATCCTCTTCACAGACTCTATTGGACACTTGCAAGTAGCTTCAGCGTCTGTATCGGAGGGTTATCTTGGGTAGGATTTAGCATTTTCCTCGTCATTATCATGAGTGTTGAACTCTGGCGGTTTCTCACTTCTGAAAAAGAAGAAGGATTAGGATATTACGCTTTATGGACGTTAACTTATGTTCTCCTGCTTATACTCGGTTCTCCTGTCTATCGTGGCGGAGGCGGCGGTTTTACGACACATCTTTTCACCTATGTGATAATACCGCCACTAACACTTTTGGCAATACGCACTTGCCGCTATCTGATACTCACAAAGTCAGCTTTTTCAAAACATCTCTTACAACATTCCCGAAACATAGCCTTCATTCTGATAACTATTACACTTACACTTGCACTCTTTACTGTCTTGAGAAAACTTAATACATTTGACACACTACTACCTTTCAGTCAAAACAAACTCATGCAAAGTATTGGAGAATTACAAAGCCCCAATTACAAGTTTTGGTATATTAAGTTCGGCGGGGTCTTTCTGTGCGGCAGCATCGGATTTCTTCTCACAGGAATACATCCCCGAAACAGATTCGGGCACCTTCTTTTGGCTATTCCGCTCAGTCTGTTTATCCTCACAACTTTTTACCGAGAACCTGTTAATTTACTTTACATGAGGCTATTTAAAACTTCGCTTGGTAACACGCTCTTTTTTGCTGCAGTTGGTAGTGTTGGGATCGGTTTTCTGATACATGCATGGCAACGCAAAATACATCTACCAAAAGATATTCTTTACGTTGCGTTTTGTGCATGGTTTTTTTGTTGGGTTGCACTTACACGGGACGCTAAACGGTACGACTTTTTTATTGGCGTTGCCGTCGCTTTCTTTACTGCGGTAGTTATACATGCACTCGCAAAGAGGCTCAGTGAGAAAACAATAAGTTTCCAGTTCACACCCCTATCCTTAAAATCAAATAGGGTACAAACTGTTTTTACCACCAGCATTGCGGTTGCGGTGTTATCTTTGTTGTTATTCTGGTCCCCTGCTGGAGCACACACAAGATGGTCACGCCCCGCTGCTGTACACTTCCGAAATCCGCTCCCCGGAGACGGACCAATGGCAAAAACTATCAATTGGATTGCAAATACACTTGAAGAAACTGATGTTGTCGCCGCAAACTGGGAATACGGAAATCAACTCAACGTACTCGGTGAAGTCAGAACAATTATCAGTCCCGATCACTACCTTCCTCACTGGATCCATCTCTTTTTTCGACACGTCTATGCAGCACAATCTGAAAATGAAGCATTAGAATTTCTTTACACACACGAAGCAACACACTTAATGTTTAATCAAAGGGACGTTCTCAACACGGGCACTTTTTCAGAACTTGGGAGTGATTTACATAAAGACCGGTTTTTCATACCTCAACATCTACAGTTGTCAAATTCAGAAACTGGAAAAACAAAACATCTCATAAATACTGATAATACACCATTTAACAAGATAGATGTGGAGCCTAAGGAATCCCCGTTAACCCTCACAGCACACACAAAAGATGGGCAAAAAGTAACACTTCCCTATGTAGCGTTCATAGGTTATCTCAAAGAAAAAACACCGAATACCGTAGATGGTAAAAATGGCGGAGTTATCCTCTATTTAGATCCCAGACGAAATCTCCAAAAAGCATATTACCTATCTCACATCGGTTGGAATAGTCTCATTGTTAGATTATACATTCGGGGAGAACCTTCCAATGCGTTTGAGCCCATATATACCCAAAGAGAGGATATAAGAGATCAAAAAATGGTACGATTTGACTTCACCAAAATTTGGAAGATTCGGTATCCACCCAACATCAAAAAGAAACCGAAATATCTTGAAACAGAACCGTCTGAAGGGTATTGATAAAATTAGTTATGGTGCTATTTGCGTTAATTGGGTTGTGAACATGATGAGAAAATCTAAAATCTGGTTTGTCATAGCGACTCTTATCGTTGTTGTTATAGGTATTGTTTATGTCAGCACTCAGAGGAAACCTGAATTACGTAGTTCAAGAGGTTTTGCATGGGTTAAACATTGGGACGAACTTGAACTTGGCACAGTCAAAAAAAATTATCAACGCTACACCGTTGACGAAATGCGGATACTGTGGGATGTAAAACTACATGATAAGTTTGGTAGTTATTCAGGCAAAGCGCATGCCGAGACTGTCTACCCATGGGATGCATATCTTGCACGCCTGCTGGAATTAGGACATCCTTTTATTGACTTATCGGACTATGAGAGTGCTTTAGACACACGGATGAGTCTTTTAATTCGAACACGAACCTACTGGCAAACGATGAATAGAGATGAAAGAGACGCATATATTAACACACTCGGATTGTCCCCGGATGCATCATGGGAAAAGTATGAGGAGTCACTGATAAAACAGATCGTTGTTTACCGTATCAATTGGTGGCGTTCAATCCTACACAATTAAAAACGTTCCTGATATGAATACCGCATGTTTGGTGGATGAACTCGTTTGGTAGTTATCCATTGCCAATTTTGAGAAAATCCTACCTCAATTCCTTGAAAATGTGACTCCGCGTGAACAAATGATTATTTGCGATTGCAACTCTCTAACCCTTCAATAATCTTCATGTTAGTAAATATTTTCTTATTATGCACCCTTTTCGATCTAATACTGTGTCTTTAATTATGAAGGTATCAATAATCTTCATGTTAGTAAATTTAGTAAATATTTTCTTATTATGCACCCTTTTCGATCTAATACTGTGTCTTTAATTATGAAGGTATCAAATACCTTTGTTTGGGAAAATCAAAACCAAGCATTATTGCGTAAGTCCTATTGTTTAACAATAACTTGAGAACATTGCATCATATTTAATGTTCTTGTTATTGTTGTCCATAAAGGAAGACATGAAAAGTTTACAAAACGGTAAATGTGAGAAGTTTCCAAGAACACCCGTGGATAGTTTCCTTGAGTCATTGCGATTTGCGAAGGCAAAACCGCATATTCCGAAAGGTGCATGTCTTTTAGATATCGGTGCTGGCGATGGCGCTTTCTTACGACACCTCAATGGACATATCCACATCGGCGTTGGAATTGATGCAAATCTAACCCAATCCGCTGAGTTTGAGGATTATCATCTTGTGAAAGGTTACTTTCCGGACGACTTTGACACAAACAAAACCTTTGATGTCATTACGATGTTGGCGACTGTTGAACATATACCGATGGGGATGCTCCCAAAAGTCGTGGATATGTGTTGGGATTACCTCAAACCTAGTGGTCAGGTTGTTATCACAGTACCTCATCCTCGTATGGATGGACTTCTGGATTTCCTAAAAACTTGCAGGATAGTTGAGGGATTCTCCATGCATCAGCATTACGGATTTGACCCTGAATGTCTTCCAGATATTTTCAACCGTTGGCAACTTGTCCAAAGAGAACGTTGGGGATTTGGATGCAATAACCTTTTTCTTTTTGGAAAACGTTGACTGTTATCCCTGCTCTGCAGGTGAAATTTATAACTATTGCTTATTTTTTAATTCGAAAAATTCAGTGGAAAACATAAAATTGAATACATGCAAATCACAAACGCATTGTTTTCCACGGACCGCCACAAAAACAAAGTGGCAAGGAGAATAACAAAATGAAAAGAAGATTCGTTGAATGCGCTATCCTTTTAGGTATTGTGATGTCTGTCATGCTTTTTGCACAGACACAAGATGGATTAGGACATAGTGCCTGTATGCACCTCCCTGTTTTTTATGTTGATTCAGCGGGATGCAATATTGGAGACGGGAGCGGAGATGATCCGAGAGGTTTAGATTTTCAAACTATGGGCGGTTATGAATTTCAAACTATGGGCGGTTATGAATATAGTCACAGTCACATAAGCACTGGTCATGGATGGTATTACCAAGGCGGATTGTTGAATCTTGCAGATCAGGAAGCAACGAATAATCCGAGTAGTATTAATCACCCAGGTGACACTACTAAACAAAAGATTTATAAAATGGATGTTATAACTGTATGCTTAACTAATGTCTCTACTGCTAGTGCAAGTATAACTCCGTCTCTTAGCTATGCTGATGCCTTGCCCCAAAAGGACGATAATATCCAAGGAACAGGAACAATAGAACTTTCGTTCTCAGGTGTGTGCTATCATGAGA
This sequence comes from Candidatus Poribacteria bacterium, assembly GCA_963663765.2. Classification (GTDB taxonomy): domain Bacteria; phylum Poribacteria; class WGA-4E; order WGA-4E; family WGA-3G; genus MSPOR6. The sequence continues at coordinate 493,405 of CAXXUA010000015.1, forward strand.
TCCGTTCGAATGGGAAAAATCGCCGATGGTGTGTTGAAAATACAAGAGGAAGTACCCTATGGGGACCTAAAACAGAGGTGATTTGGGTTAAGATTAGGATATTAGAACACGCCTCAAAAAGAGAAGGTTCTTTCGGTGGAGGACTTGGAGGAGCCTACGGAAGTATTTCATCTGGGTACTCTCACAGTGATCAGGTGACCGAAAAAAATATTCATGCCCGGTCCTTTGGAATAAATGCTAAGCTCCGAGGTCAGCATTTTGACAATGTTATAGAGAAACAAGACAAATTTTCTTACGCATACGGGAGTCTTGAGTCTGCAAATTCTGGTGATGTCTGCAGCACATATCTAGGTATTGATGATCATCAATGTCCAGGCTCGGGTTCGCAATGAAGGTTGGAACATCTCAAATAATAAACAAAACTCTACCTTTGGGACGGGTACTAAATCCCGTCCCAACGTATCAATAGGAGCAGTGTAGGACTGACAACCTATAAGACAGGCACCTTATAATTCTGAGGAACCCAAAATGAATAAACAGATGATTTTGACAACCATAATATCGCTCATTGTGGTTATAGGCGTTGTTCTCTATATTAGCAATAAAAATAAAGACTCGCAACTTGGTATAGAAAAACAGCTCAAGTCAAAGCTGCACGAACACATCGCGCCCGATGGGACTTTTATAGAACATCGCCATACTTACACACAAAACGAACTATCAGAAAATATCGTGACAACGCGCCAGGTACTCGCTGCAAAGTCCCCCATCCAACGGGCGTGGGAACGTCTTGACCTTGAAGAAATCCGACGAAAATATCAACCCTATACAGTTGCTGAAATGCATGAAATGTGGTCGTCTGGTTATAGAAGCCAATTTGGCCCCAATTATCCATATCAACTTGATGAGACTTATCCACAAGATGAATGGCTTGAACGTAATTTGGCACTTGGACAACCATTTTCTAGTTGGTCAGACTATAGAATGGTGTTGCAGCGACGCATATACATGATAGACCATGAAAATCAATGGCGGGTAGCAAATGAAGACAGAAAAGAATACATGCGTAAAGCACTTGATTTGCCATCTGATATAGATACTTGGGAGGAATATGAAGAAGCATACCTTAAGTTCTTTATTGTTGCCTCAAACGCAGAACTACAAGCAGAAGAAGCAGATCCGAGTATTTTAGGTGGTACCACAAGAACCGATGGAACGTTCACTCCTTTTAAAGAGAATACTGTGTATGCTCACATCAATCCTAAAAGTGGTTATGTAAAGTTCACAGGTGTGTCGTTAAATGAGAAAGAAGAAAAGGAACTGGCAACGTATGGTGTTGTCCCTGAAGGGATTAAAGTCATCTATACGGATGAGGGTGGAAAGCCTTTACCATCGGACACACCATCTCCGCGTTTCTATGAACGTGATATGGCATCGTTGGAAAAATCGCTAAACCTCCTGCAACAGCAGATAGAAGAGCATGAACTGTTGTTAGAGTTGGACGCGCAGCTCGATCCTCCTAATATAGCAACGCAAACTGATCCCGTGCCACACGAACACCCACAGGATCATGAACATGACCACGGACATGAAACACCTCAAACCCCTGATGAAAAACCCGAACAGCAACGCCGGCAGCCCGATGCAAAACGGACACCACCGCCGCGAAAAATACCGCCTGAACTCCGTAAACCCGATGCGGTCAATCAGTGGTTTAAAGAACTGCAGTTACTCCATGGTGGTCAATTACCGAAAGATTTGCAGGAACTCCGAAAAATCATTACGGAATTGGAAAAGATCAGGGAAGAAGGTGAAGCGATCATGAAGCCACCCGAACGCCCAAAACGCCCGACACCACCTTTGCCACCTGAAGGAAGTCCACCACCTCCACCGAATGAAGATGATTAAGGTAGTGGGTTTTGCAAGAAACACAGTGAAAACTCCAATAATAAGGTTCGTTATTGTCATCATAAGCGTTGCTACTGTGTGTTTCATCTATTTCAGGACGCAGAAGGTAGAGGCACCCTCACCAGTAAACGTTACCGAACAAGAACACAACCTAAAATTGCAAGGTGTTAAAGGTTTTGCATGGTTTAAAAATTGGGACGAACTTGACCTTGCCACAGTCAAAAAATACTATCAACGCTACACCATTGATGAAATGCGGATACTGTGGGATGTAAAACTACATGGTAAGTTTGGTAGTTATTCAGGCAAAGCGTATGCCGAGACTGTCTACCCATGGGATGCATATCTTGCACGCCTGCTGGAATTAGGACATCCTTTTATTGACTTCTCGGACTATGAGAGTGCTTTAGACACACGGATGAGTCTTTTAATTCGAACACGAACCTACTGGCAAACGATGAATAGAGATGAAAGAGACGCGTATATAAACATACTCGGATTGTCCCCGGATGCAACATGGGAAAAGTATGAGGAGTCACTGATAAAACAGATCGTTGTTTACCGTATCAATTGGTGGCGTTCAGGTGGTATGGACCCTTTCTCAGAGTTGGAATTCCGATAGGTTACCTATTTATTGTTGTCGTCACGATTTCTGATTGTAATAAAAATGAAACATTTATTAACACTTATCGGTTTCCTTGTCGTCATCGGGTTCAGTATAACTGTATTTTTTGTCCTCGGACGTTGGCGAGGTTCTGAAGCAATAAATATACCTAATGTCCCCGGACAACAAATAGAAGGCACTGCTCAGGATATAAAAACGCAGAAACGCACACCGCGAAAGCAGAACCCTATCCAGAAAAGCAATGATAAGACCTCTAACGACCCAGAAGACTTCTACCGTGTTATTATTGAAAATAACATATTTCGCCCTCTGAACTGGAAACCGACACAACCAGAACCAACGTATACATTGCTTGGGACCGCTATTACACCAGATGGTAATTCCGCTACTGCATACATAACTGAGCGGAAAACCAAACAGTTTTACGCGGTGAAGATAGGTGAGAAGATAGGTGATGCCGTCGTCAAAAAAATTCAGACGAAGCAGGTTACGTTAGACAAAAACGGTAAGATGTTGAGTCTTTCTATGGTTTCTGTCCCGTTTCTCAGCCGGACCGGCAGTCGTAGCAGTCCAGCCTATCGCGCACCACAGCCGCAGCCGCAAATGGTATCCAAAAGTAGCAACTCACACCGCACACAACCACGTACGACGAAGGACCAAGAACGTCAAGCATGGCGCGATATGCAAAAGGAACGGATAGCAGAAATGAAAAAAATGGCTGAAAAACTCCGTACTACCTCAGAGGAGGAACGCAGACGGATGCGGGAACATCTTGAACAACAGAAACGTTAAAATCCCAGATAAGACAAAACACAAAACATATCAAATGAACCACTCTTTGCTCTCTCGTATCGGTGCATTAATCTTGTTCGTCGCAATTATATTTATAACGTTTTGGATCCGTATACAGGGCGTAGAACGTATTCCAGATGGACAATTCACTGCAAATGATGCCTATCTCTACTATTGGAACGCACAAAGAATCGCTGAACTCGGACATCTCCCTGCTATTGACGAACACCGTTGGCTGCCTCAAGGGAGAGACGTAAGTCAAACGCTTGCTTTTTACTCGTACATCTTGGTTTACGCGCACAAAATTATAGAACCTTTCTTTTACAAAGTGTCCCTCTATGATGTCCAACTTTATGCCCCTGCAGTCTGTTTTACGCTTGGACTCGGTATCTTAGCACTATTTCTCATCCGCACAGTCGGTTTTCTCTTTGCTTTTATTGTTACCGTGCTACTAGCAACGTTACCGGGTTGTGTGGATAGAAGTGCCGCTGGCTTTAGTGATAGAGATGCATGGTGTTGGTTATTAGGTACCCTTGCTGTTGTCTCTTATCTCTGGAAAGAAACGATACCTCTAAATCCCCCTGATAAGGGGGACAAAGGAGGTTCCACTCCTGATAAGGACAAAGACGATGTTATCCCTGTCAATGGAGACAAGGGTGATTCTATTTCTATCACGTGGAGAAGATTGATCGGTAATTGGCGTAGGTACATTGCTACTGCCCTGTGCGGGTTTATCGTTTTCTTAGGCGGTCTTTCATGGGAAGGGTTCGGCGTATTTCTCTTAGTCATTCTCTTGACTGAGCTTTGGAAGTTCTGCACTACCGACACAGAAAAGGGTTTGCTTGAGTATGCAATATGGGTGGCAATGTTCGTACCATGGCTCTATCTCGCTTCACCTGTATATCAGCGCGGGCAGTTTTTCGCTGCACATCTTACTGCCCTTGTGTTGGTGCCACCGCTTGTTGTTCTCAGCCTCCGAGGAACGCGATATCTCCTGCTTCACTTCTTTAGACCGATCCGACCCCATGCAAGAAAACTCGCGGGACTTCTTACACTTCTGGCAATTGCTATTGGTGGATTTTACGTTTTTTTCCAAGTTGATACATTTGCAAGTACTGCGCTCCCGTTTAGTGAAAACCGACTGATGCAACAGACAACCGAACTATACAACCCAAGTTTTAGCTATTGGGTGTCACGATATGGTGGCGTGTTTGTTCTGGGCAGTATCGGATTAGTCGGTACATGCTTCCATTTGTGGAAATGGGAAGGTCTCCTTTTGGCTACTGCACTTTCCATGTTTTCATCCACTACTTTCCTGCAAATTCCACTAACAGGTTTAATAGGTGTTACTCTATGTGATGCGTTGTTCTTTGCTTCGTTAGGTCTTGCGGTCATCGGTATCGGTTTTGCGTGCATCCGAAAAGTAACTACCCAAAACGAATATGCCTTTATCGGAACCATCGTATGGTTTCTGTTATGGGTCGGTTTATCAAGGGACGCGTTACGTTACGACTTCTTTATCGGAGTTCCATTAGCAATCGGTACCGCAGTTATTCTGGTCCGTTCGATCACGTCTAGAAAACTTATTCTCATCAGCAATAAGCCCATTCATCCTAAACTCATAACAGTCGCGTTTGCAATTGGCATGTTGGTTCTGCTTCTGTTTTTGCCACCCGCCGGTGGCTTTGCAAAGAGTACAATCCCAGCTGCCAGTACACGTCCCTTGGTACCTGGGAGGGGGAGTTTGCCGCAGGCATATACATGGATGAAGAACAAACTGCCCGAAGATACAACGGTGATCGCAGCAAACTGGGGATACGGCAGTCAACTCAACGTTTTCGGTGGTGTAAAAACCATCGTTGACCAGGACCATTTTATCCAACACTGGATATATCTTTACTATCGGCACGTTTATTGCGCGCAATCTGAACAAGAAGCTTTAGAATTCCTCAAAACACACAATGCAACCCATCTGATGTTAATCGCCAGTGACCTAATACCGGGGGCAAGGAAGGTTTCCTTTGTCGGTAGTGATGAAGACTTTGATAGACACTTTGATCTGCATGAGTTAGCGTTGCTGCCTACTACCCTTGGAACACAGTATACTCTTGCACCAAGAAGACATCAAGAGCGTTTCATACCACCGACAACCTTAACTTCTATTGATATAGTTGGGACAGATGCTGAGAATTTGTCTGTGACTGCCCGTTTCAAAGATGATGAAACAATCCAACTTCCTTATATTGCTTATGTTGGAAGTCAACAGGTTATCCCACAGCAAACAGTTGATACTGAAAAAGGTGGGGTTGTGCTATTATTTGATTCACACAAAATCCTTCGCAATAGTTTTTTTATCAACGATATTGGTTGGAACAGTCTCGCTGTCAAGTTATTTATACGCGGTGAACACTCTGATGCTTTTGAAAACGTGCATACAATCACCCCACAAGGTATAGATGTCCCACCTGAAATCAAAATATGGAAAATCAATTATCCACCAGACATCAAAAAGAAGCAGAAATACCTTGAAACAAATTTCCAATAAGATAAACAGGCATGACAGTTAATATTATCATTTTTATCTACTCTTATTACCCCTACAAAGCGCACCTACCATTTAGTGCGTAAGTCCTGATTAGAAAAAAAGGAGAATCTGAGTCCATCTGAACGTTAGGTAAATAGGGGCAGACATTCATCTAACAGAACGTATGGTAGCGGTCCTGGCTTCTGAAGGGTTTTCTTCAAGCGATGTGTGAAATATTCCGCGTTCTTCGGTACCGATGTAAAGTTTATCTTGGCTGGCAGAAAGAGATATAACCTTATTAGGAATATTACTTAAGATTTGTTCCCAACTACCGCGAGGATCTAAACTGTAAACACCCGTACCGCCAATACCATAAAATTTTGATCCGTTCATAGCAAATTTATCTATGACCACAGATGTTCCGTTATGATCCGTTATGATACGCCAATGTTCCCCAGTTTGTGAAATCATCGCACCTTTATCAGTTGCAACACAGACCGTCGCCCCTAAAAATGTAATATCCTTAATTTGGGAATAATTTGATGGAATATTTGGTGTAATGTCTCGCCAACTTTTTCCACCATCAATGGATTGGTATAACTTACCATCCCGTTTACCTACGTAGACAACTTCCACTGAGACTGCTAATTTAAATCCTCTGTCCAAACCTTTATTAATAAATTTGTTCATATCTGTTAATCCCGTGTCTATCACTTCTGTGTTACCGAGTGTCCATTTGAAAAGTCGCCGCATGTATTCTATGTAGAAAGTTTCACCGCTCACAGCGATTGCTCCTAATTTCTGTTTTCTTTCAGTATTTGATAAATTTATGTTGTTCAAATCCTCACTGTTTGTCCACAGTGTTGGGTCATAAATTCTATGAACCATTGAGAACACACCATCGTTAGTTCGTAAACGAAAAATGCGTAGTTCCTTTACTTGAGGTATAATTCCGTAAAGAACGTTGTTGGCAATTATCAACTTTGAGTCAGTAAAATGATTATCAAGTTGATCTCCGATACTTGTTAGTTCTGGCGTAAACTCGCCATAATCAATGCGAACTTCTTCCCACGAGTTTCCATTATCAGCAGATTTGTAAAATCCTGTTCCGGTATATACATAGAGCTTGTTATCAAAAACAACTATATCTCGTACTTTGGTTTTCACCATACCATTTGTAAATGGATGCCATGAGTCACCACCATCAGTTGTGCGGAGAATACCTGAAGTACCCACCTTGTAAAAAGTATTATCGTTTACTGCTAAGACTGTAGAATAAGTTGATGGAAGTAAGTTTATATTAAGTCCGAGGTTTGTCCAAGTTTGACCGTTATCTTTCGATCTGAACGTTGGAATACCTAATACTAAAAGCGTTTTATCAACAGCAGAAATCTTTGTAGGACCCATAAACAACGGTCCTGTGTTAACATCTATATCTTTAGGTGTTATTTCGCGCCACGTAGAACCTAAGTCGACTGAATGGTAAATCTTGCGATACTTATTGTTGGGTGAGTTTGATTCCAAATATTCAGGACTAAGAAAATCTGAACCTGTCACGACATACAGATTGTTGTCAAAAACTGCCATTGAGTGAACAGTATTTTGTGGGTCCACTGACAATCGATCCCACAATCCAGAATTTAAGCGATAAAGACCTTGGTTTGTTCCAATAAAAACAGAGTCGCTAATCTTAGCAACTGCAGAAATTTTCTTTCCTATCAACCCATTATTCAGAGGTATCCACTTTTTACCAGCATCAGTTGATCGAAAAACGCCTTCATTTCTCAAAGCAAGGTACATTAAAAAGTTTTCTTGTGTATTACCTCTTATTACTAATCCAACAGCATCTCCGTTTGGTCGAGCACAGAATTTATTCCAAGTCTCGCCATCATCCTTTGAAGCCAATATCTCATTCGTATTGACAGAATAGATAACGCCACGATGTTCAGTTATGGGTGAGCGATAAGTGTTAATAGGTATATTTGTATTGATATTCATCCATGCAGTATTATCTTTCGTTAACCTATAAATACCTGTTCTTGAAACTGCGTGGATGTTATTATCTGAAGTCGCGAAGATATTAGATAAAGGAGACCCTTCTGGTCCATTTGCTTGTGTCCACTGAACAGCTGATGAATTAAGCGTGTTTTCTTGAACATTGGCTGCTAAGTCGGCATCAGAAGCAATTGTACCAGCCCCTTCATTTTTAATGTTGGTAACACTTCTTCCAATATTGTTTCGTACAGCTGGGTTCGAAACAATATCAATGTGTATAGGTGATTCCACTATTTCAACAGTCGGTTCAGAGAGGGCGTCAAAATTATACAGCATCTGAAAGTGCGCAATATATTGGTTCATTGCTCCAAGTAATAACATAACCAACACAGCAGCTGTACCTAAAGCTGCCCACGGTAGCACAGGTTTTGCTACGGGTGGCGTGGGTTTTATATCAGCAATTTTCTGCATGATATTCTCTGTTAGATCAGTAGATAATTGCACACCACCAAGATGTTCGGTGATTAAAAGTTCTCCTTCTGCTTTCAAACGGTTTCGCGCCCGTCGAATCTTGCTCTTAATTGTGTTCACGGATACACCTAAGGTTTTACCTATATCCTGTGCAGTCATTTCGCCGAGATAATAGAGGGACATTACTGTACGTTCACTCTCTGGTAATTTCTTCAACAACGCTTTGACGATTGTGCTGTTGTTCTCGGCAGCTTCTTTTTCCCGTTGTTCCGATTCATAATGGTTATAAAAAGTCTTTTCTATTCCTTCCACTGCAGTATCCTCTATAGATTGTATTGGGGTTTTGTTCCTTTGAAGCCAATTGATACAAAGCCGTGTCGTGATAACATATATCCATCCATCAAATTGTTTTGGATTTTTAAGTGTAGATAGTTTTTTATATACTTGGATAAAGGTATCTTGGGTAATTTCTTCAGCAATGTGGTAGTCCCCAATCTTTTTCCAAGCGATCGCGTGAACTTTCTTTTGGTACTTTTGCACTAAAAGACTAAACGCTTCTTCTTCACCATTCAAAATTCTTTGAATTATTTGAACATTACTTTCTTCCATTAAATAACTCCATCGGTTAATCTAATACCAATTCAAATAAATCTTGTCTCATTAAGGAATTCTACTTTTTACTGGCAGGGGGTTACTCTCTTCGGTAGGAGCGACCTCACGGTCGCGACCGTGAGGTCACTCCTACCAGATTTCCGCTGCTAATGAGACATTAGCACATGAAAATGTTATTACACAACAGTTTTATTTAAACAGACTATTATCTACTTTTAATATTAAGACACAGTTTTTGGTCAAAAAGGGTGCAAAAAAGAAAAAAAGATTATAAAAACATAAAAATAATATTTGTTTGTGGTGGCAAAATAATATAATAAAGCAATTGATACTATCAGTCAAGTTCAAAGGTTCAAAGAACAGGGTTATTCAGTTTCATAATTTTTGGATTTTTCCAAAAAGAACCCCGCGGTAGGAGCGACCTCCCGGTCGCGATTTTCTCAGAAAACGACTAAAATGCTAAAAACTAAATAACCCTGGTTCAAAGGCAGGGTTATTCAGTTTCATAATTTTTGGATTTTTCCAAAAAGAACCCCGCGGTAGGAGCGACCTCCCGGTCGCGATTTTCTCAGAAAACGACTAAAATGCCAAAAACTAAATAACCCTGGTTCAAAGGGGTGTGTAAAGTTTTTGCACAGAGGTACTAACTTTTGTTCTCTTTAGTCCCGTAGGGACGCAATGTTTATAGAAAGACGTTATCACATCCCCTCTCTTTAGTTCCGTAGGAACGACATAGAAGGATAAACATATCGTCCCTACCAAATCAACGCCAAATGCGCCAAATCAACGGTATGAATGCCATTAAGGCATTCCCCGTATGGCATTTGTCGGGACTAAAAAGACGTGGGGATATGTATTTCTATAAACATATCGTCCCTACGGGACTGAAGAATATGGTTAATATTAACAATATTTCTTTATATTGACACCTAATGAAGTTTGAGAATCAAAATCGGCAGTTGAATTCGTAGGGGTTGGGTTCCCCAACCCGTTTGGTTATTAAGTTTGCGTAGATCGGGCGTGGCAACCACGCCCCATAGGCGTCAATTTAAGGATTTTCACCTCTTGTGGGAGGGGTTTTCAACCCCGATTTTTTAGTGCATTTCCGCTCAAATTGAGGTTGAAATCCCCTCCCACAAGAAAAATGACAACAATATTTTCTTAAATTGACGCCTATGGGGTGTGGCAACCACGCCCCTACGAATATACAACTTGAACGTCAAAACTCATTATGGCTCTGTGTCCCGCAATCTCTCATTTAATCAGTTGGGGCGGGCACAGAGCCCCGCCCTACAATGAAGAATGAGTAGTTTGTGCAAAAACTTTACACACCCCTTCAAAGAAATTGCTTTCATTACACCAGAAGAATTCAATTCTCCAACAGTCGTAAAACTATTGGTCCAGTAGAACTTACTAACCCCAGAACTGTCAATTTTGGGATTATTATAGGTTTCAACCGTACTTTACCAACATTCATTATGCTGAACACTTAACGATTCTGACAAATTTCACTTTTTGCACCCTTTCCACCTTTTCACTGTGTCATGAATTATGGAAGCTGATTTACCTAATGACAAAACGTAAGTTTTGGACATTGTCAATAGGAAACTTCCATAGTATTAGCACAGTCATTAACGGACGAAATGACCGGAAAAGAAAGGAGGTGAACCCTAATGTATAAAAGATTACGCAATAAAATTAGCGAATTTATCAACTCTGAAGAAGGAAAAGTAGGAGTCAAAACTTCGTTATCATTTGGTTTGGTAGGCGGAGGATTACTGCTAATGCAAACAATGTTTCCTCTCGCTGCTAAGGCGGGATATGAGTGTTGGAGTAATGATAATTGTGCAGATGACGAAAAATGTGTTTTTTTTCAAGATGAGTATACAGGTGAATGGTACTCTGAGTGTGTTGATGTCTAACACGTGATTAAATCATTTCAAATGGTTCCGCTGCTTTGAACAGTGGAACCAATTTTATTGTGTTAAATGAAAGCACGGAATTTGTTTATCAATGTAAAATACACAACGTTCTTAATGATAGGTATGTAATAAATATTCTGGAAACTATGGTGAAATTTAGAGTTATTTACACATTCCGGATTTGTAGGAGGGAACTCCGATTCCCGATTACGAGTTATTTACACATTCCGGATTTGTAGGAGGGAACTCCGATTCCCGATTACGAGTTATTTACACATTCCGGATTTGTAGGAGGGAACTCCGATTCCCGATTACGAGTTATTTACACATTCCGGATTTGTAGGAGGGAACTCCGATTCCCGATTACGAGTTATTTACTCCTACAGGTAGGGTGTACAATTATTTCAATAATTCACCATAAAAGGAGAAACGCTTCAAAATGAAACGAACATTTGTGTATATTATATTAGGGACTATGTTATTCAACGGCCTATTATTTAGTAACGTACAAGCTGCTGAACATTCTGTTCTTTCCTTTCTTTCTAACGAGAAAGGGGATTTTGACATATTCATCATAGATACTGACGGTAGAGTCCGTGAACGGATTGTAACGGATGCGATGAGAAAAAGTTCGCTCACATGTTCTCCTAAAGGTTATCTTTTTGCTTATTCATCAAATGAAAACGCTAATCTTGATATTTATAAAATGGATATTAGGAATAAAATATCAATACAGTTGACACTGCATCCTGAGAGGGATCTATGGCCATCTTGGTCCCCTAATGGACAATGGATTGCCTTTGTCTCTGATCGGGAAGGAACTCAAGATATTTATAGAATGGATGCTGACGGTTCCAACTTAATAAGATTAACTGACCAAGGACACAACGGGATACCCTCTTGGTCTCCTGATAGTCGGTTGATCGCTTTTGATTCTGATAGGGAAGAAAATCATTCTATCTATAGCATGAATGCTGATGGTGGACAGTTAAAACAACTGACAGAGGATCTACCACTGGGACCAGGTTGTACGTGGTCACCAGATGGAAAACAGATTGCCTATGCTGCAGGAGATTTTAGCGCAGAAGGTGTTGATATTTTTACAATTGATGTCAATGAAAAAAATATCACCAAATTAACTAACATGGGGAGAGGAATCCGATCTGGTAATCCCGTATGGTCACCCGATGGTGACTTGATTGCCTATTCAATTGTGGAGGTCGAAGAGTGGCCAAACCCCGCTAACGGATTCAGACTTATTTTTGGCGACAGCACAATTTATCTCGTGGATAGCACAGGTAATGGTGATGAAAAACCGCTTAAAGAGACAACGGGTCTTTCCAACGATCATGTGCCTGTCTGGATACCAAAAGGTTTTTTCTCAGTTTCACCAGATAAAACTAAACAGATAATCACCTGGGGAAAACTCAAACAACCATAAGTATTAGAAAACCAACCCAACTATAGTTTTAACATAAAATATGTCTTACTACGAATACTATCTCATTATTCTAACGCTTATTTTTTGTGGATACGCCTGTTACACAGATATAAAAACACAGAAAATTCGTAATATTTGTTCTTTCGGACTTCTTTATGCTGGAATACTCAGCCAACTTATGGCGTGGTACCTTGGCAAAACAACACCGTTTAACATATCCGGGCTGTTTCTTGGAAGTGGAATCGCAGCATTTACTTTTTATTGGTTCGGTATTTTCTCACCAGGGGATTCCAAGCTCTTTTGGGGTCTCTGTATGATTTTTCCACCGCCACTTTTTGCGCTCTTGAATGGAACAGCAAGTTTTCCACCATTGATACTTGCACTTAATATCATCATTCCTTACACAATAGGAGTCCTGGGATATCTACTGTTAAAATTATTTATGGGACACAATAAGTTGGAGTTCCTAAGTAATCTCCTTTTGAAAACCCTTCAAAAAGAGATACTTTTACAGCGAATCTTCAACTTATTGCTTTTAATAGGTATAGGTTCTACGATTACTTATATTTCTAAATTGTTTGAATGGGAAATAAATAGACCCTTACAGATCGGTTTGGTCTTAATGACATTTATGTCAGCACGAAAATTGCTGTCACGTTTGCCCAAAACGCAGATCTATTATGCGGTAATTGGATTCGCTTGTATTTGGATTTCATTAAAAGCAAGCACATCAATAACAGGAGTTATCTACAGTATTGCTTTTTTCTTATTTTTATATTTTGTCATTTTCGTCATTGCTAAACAATTGGTTCTTGGATTAGCAATGACGTTGGAGCGAAATATTGATATAGAAAACCTAAAAATCGGTATGATCCCAGCAGAGCAAATCATTCAGAAAACACTTCAAGACGGTGTTGCCTGTTATGAAAAACAACAAGCAACATTTTCAAGTGGAATAATGGATAACATTATTATTTCACCCAGTGCTACCGGTCTTAGTAAGGAAGAGATAGCAGAATTGAAAAAACTGGCAGATCAGGGGGAGTTCATAAAGTATAAAAACAAAATCAAAATCCAACCTGACATTTGCTTTGCACCAGTTATCACTGTTGGGGCATTACTAACTATTCTCTGCCAAGGTCCGTTTTATCTCAAATTAGCACAAATATTTTAAAGTTATAAAAGGGAGGGGATGGTGGATTATACAATTAAATCTACATTCTGAGTTGTAGGAGGGAACTCCGATTCCCGACTATCAAAGTTTTTGGTCGCGATCTGAGTTGTAGGAGGGAACTCCGATTCCCGACTATCAAAGTTTTTGGTCGTGATCTGAGTTGTAGGAGGGAACTCCGATTCCCGACTATCAAAGTTTTTGGTCACGATCTGAGTTGTAGGAGGGAACTCCGATTCCCGACTATCAAAGTTTTTGGTCGCGATCTGAGTTGTAGGAGGGAACTCCGATTCCCGACTATCAAAGGTTTTGGTCACGATTCAGAGATCGCTCCTACAATTAAGATGTCCAATTATTTCCATATTTCACCATAATGTATATTATGAAACGTACAATCTTTGTTCTAATCGTATTAACTATAGTTGTTACTTTACCGCCTTTTTACACACAATGGGTAGAATCTCAAAGGTTAAAACAGATACAAACAATTAAGCATCAAGCACGACCAATTTTGGGGCAACCGTTGCAACAGGTTTTATCTGAACTCAAAAGAAACGAACCGCCTTCAACGGTTATTCTATATACTGGTAACACAAAAAGCCATCTTGAACCGTGCGGGTGTTACCAAGAACAAGCTGGTGGATTATCAAGGCGGGCTGAAGTTATAAAACAAATTCGACAATGTGGATATCCAACAATTGTCGTTGATGCCGGAAACATATTCGACGGACAAGAGAAAATAGACGTACAACGCGCCAAAACGAATATGAAAGCATTAGCAGAAATGGACTACGCAACAGTCGCACTGAGTCACACCGATCTCACTTACGATGACGATTATCTTATACAACAAAAGAATGTGGCTACGTTCCCATTCTTAGCACCCAATGAAACACAAACGGACTTCACAGAACCTTATGTTACCAAACAAGTTGGTCAACATACCATCGCATTTGTCGCAGGGAAGGCATCGAAACAAGCCGTATCTGAAGCGGACATTATTGTGGCGTTAGGCAATCCCCGAAAACTTGACAATATTGACGTGATAATTCTACCAAACGAAGTAGAAGCATTGGGATCTGGTACCCAGACATTATATGTTGGTTCTAAAGTTGAAGGTAAGACATTAGGTGTATTGGCACTGTGGTTAGATACAAATGGTGAAATTACAAATCATTACACAGCGCACATAGCATTGACTGGTGAAGTCGGTGAATCGGAATTAATCCGCAAAATGTTAACCGAGTTTTACAAAAGCACAGCCGAAGAAAATAAAAAGTCTGGTCTACCACTCTTTGCCGAACAAGCATTAGAAAAACAGAACAGCGAGTATATCTCAGCAAATACTTGCAAAGGTTGCCACGAACAAGAATATCTACAATGGTCAGCAACACGCCACGCTTTCGCTTATCAAACGCTTCTAAAAAAGGAACGTTACTTTGATCCGAATTGTGTCGCTTGCCATACAACAGGATTCGGTTATGCTACAGGTTACCAGATAGGGGATCAAGACTCAACGCTCAAAGGCGTGCAATGTGAAACTTGCCACGGTCCAGGCAAACAACATGCAGGCAATCCCAAGAAAAGCAATATCCGCAGTGGTAAAGATATGTCACTTTGTCTACAGTGCCATGATGCAGAACATTCACCAGGCTTTGCAGATGTGGTCACATTGCATACAAAAGATGTCGACCATAGCCGAGCACCGATGAACTTAGAAGAACTTTTAAAATCCCGAATAGAGCGAATGGGAAAACCAACACTTGAACTCTTTGTAATGAGTTACTGCCCTTTCGGTATCCAAGCAGAAGAAAAACTCATCCCGATTGTCAAGAAATTCGGTGACAAAATCGACTTCAAACTGCGGTTTATTGCACAAGAAAAGGATGAACTTTCTTCACAAGACATAACACCTTTTGTCAGTTTGCATGGTTATCCAGAAGTAGCAGAAAATATGCGGCAGCTACTCATCGCACGAGAATATCCAGAGCAACTTTTAGTTTATCTCCTATGTCGTGGTAAAAAGTTGAACAAAAGTTGGGAAGATTGTGCAAAGAAACTCGGTATTGATGTGGAAAAAATAAATCGTTTGTTTAATACACCTGAGGCAGAGCAGCTGTTCAGGGAAAACATCAAACGTGCTGCTGAATTAGGTATAAAAGCATCACCAACGATTTTTGTAGATGGACAAAAATTCCCAACGAGTCAACTACTACGTGCAAGCGGAACACCTTGCCAGTAATTTATGCTTAATTTGTTATTTTCCTGCGTTTTTCACCAATTTTTAGATAAAATTCAAATATTTTATGCCTTATGCACCCTTTTCGGTCTAAAACTGTGTCTTTAATTATAGAGGCTATTTCATACTGATGCGTTGATTCAGAGTTTGCATCATTGGACAACATAAAGTTTTATCTTAACAATATTTCACAAAGGAGATATAATTAATGATAAAAAGACCTTTGAAAATAATACGCGCCTATCAAGGTGAATTCTTACTCACAGTCATTGTTATGGTCACAATTTTCAGCTTTATGACGCTCTTCGGACATGGGTTATCTGATGCGACTCTTTCAAACGAAGCCCCATCTGGTCTGATACCCATAATCAAGCCTGAGTGCATAACAAGACAGGACTGTGAAAAACCATACATTATCTGTCCAACCCCAAGAATATCGTGTCCCCAAAAGACGGAAAAAATTGGTAACCATATTATTCCTGACCGGGGGATCATCAACCCCGCATTAACCGAACCTTGCCAACAAGACACATTAAGTTCGCAAGGAGACACACAAATAAGGAGTTATTGACATGACAAAACAATTACACTGGGCAATAGGCGGACTCGCGCTTCTTATAGTCGGTTTCGTGGCATTACAATTATATCTGTATGTTGACATAAAACGGTTCAAAGAGGAAATTGCCGGTCCAGAACCCAAAACGGAAACAGAAACCGAACAACTCCCCGAACAGGTGCAAGTGCCTGAAGAGGATAACAGACCACCATCGCCAGATTACGGAGGTAAGTATGAGTGGCACGGGGATCATTGGCACAGAGTTGATCAACCACCCGTACAACCTGAACCAGATCCAAAAAGACATACCGGTCCTTTGACATACCACAAGGAACTTTTAGATAAGCATCCTGTTGAGGCACTGCGGCAACAGGCACGGGAATTAGGGCATTGGAGTGCTGAACATATTCCACCGTTTCCGCCAGATGACAATGAGGCAGCAGAATTCGCACGAGAACTGTATCTCTACAGATACCATAAGTGGACAGGACAGACCGACACCCCTGACTATCTGAAGGCTCTAGAGGCACAGAGTGTAATATTTCATGCACTTAAGGACCGGGAAAATAATTCCCCCTGGGAACTTGCCCGATACCACGATTTGATGAAATTAGTATGGCCCGATACGACGACTGACCCATTTCCACACGTCCGTCATCCGACAACCTTCAAAGAGGGGATCAACCCATTAACAGCCCGTCCTTTACTCCCTTTTGAACTTGAGATGTCAAATCTAAAAACAGAGGAAAACGACTGATACACAAAGGAGATATCATGCAAAGAATATTCACAGTCCTCACACTAACTTGTTTAACACTCACGTTTTTTGTGTCGTACGCCGCATACGCTGACTTTAACGGTGATGTTGATGTCGCAGAAAAGAACATAACAACCGACAAGGATGATGCTGATACACAATATAATGTTATGCAGAATGCCAATATCCTATATCTTCTGGCGAAATCGGAATATGAGGCAAACGAAACAAAAATTAAAAGAGGTAAGAATGTCACCGCAGTCAAATTGCTGGCTGCAACCGTGTCTGTGTATGTAAGCGGTACTCTGACTGCACCCGTAGCCGTGAGTACCCTTGTAGATATGCTGGACTTGTCAGCGTCGATAGACGATTCAACAACGCTCCTTGACGCGTATGAAACCGCGATCTCCAGAAAATACAACGAGGTAGAACAGTTTGATATTCTCTCGATTGCGTACAATATCACGTATGACATCTATATTGAGGTGCTCGCTGAACATACAGGATGGACTGAATCCTATCTCTCCACGTACATTGAAAACGAATATAATCGTAGACAGGGGATACAACATAACGGTAGTACTACTCCCAGTGATAAGCATGGGATCGAGGGGAAAAAAGAATGGGGCGAATATGATGATACATTCCCCTCATATCCTTGTGAAGGTCCCTGTACAGTGAGTTTCATGACACCAACGAGTGAACACGTAATACAATGTGGTTCCTCCGACGATCCTGGCACTAGTAAGGTTGGAGGATGCTGGTTTCGTTACCATTCTTGCGATATCTATGAGAAAGCAATACACACACCAGGACGATGTGAGGGAAAGCTGTGGGATGAGGCATGGACTCGGGGACCTAATGGAGAATCTGTCCCATTTTGGAGGTTAATTGACTGCGGCGAGTGGACGCGAGTGTGTTTACTCCACGTGGGCGGTCATGCCTTCCCTCTTACTCCAGGTGACAACAACTTCAATATGTTTCACTTCCTTAATATCTATAACGATGATGGCACTATACAAACCTCTACACAGGCGTACAACAACCTAATCATAGAAGAGCAGACGATCCCATCAAATTCAAATCAACTCTGTTCAGCCTGTAATGAAACTTATACATCCAGTGAGACAAGCGAGTGCTCAACTTGTTCAAGTGATGGAGACGAGTCAGCATCTACCGATGGTTCTTCCGATTGCGCCTCATGTACGAGTACGAACGAGTGTTCTGCGTGCTATACAACTGAGACATCCACTCTTGCAAGTGAAGCCAACACGGAGACTGTGTCCACAAGTACATCAACGCCTACCGCGCCCGGTTTATATCCTGTGGGGGCATCTTTAGCGACTGTGAACGGTCAAGAGATGCCTTCATTAGCACCGGGTGACTCACATACTGCCAAGTTGATTACGAAATCAGGTGGATATGCAATAGTGCATTGGTATTTATTGCCACCTGGGGATAGTAGAACTTACGGTGATGAGTTGTTTCCGACAACTTACGCGCAAGGTTCTACTGTTGAGACAGAGGTAACCTTTAGTTTTACGTTTCCTTCTAGTGCCGTAGGTGTGTATAAACTCACAGCATACATTTATCCGCATTCCAGCGCATCGGATCAGACATGTTATGAGTATAGTTACCTCATTTATGTTTCCTGACAAAGTGAATCTATAGTTGTTTTTCACATAGGCAGGTATCCTTTTTGGATATCTGCCTTTTTTCTTCGGAATTAGTCGTTTTGGACTTGAAAAGTTGTCAAAAAGTGCGATAACCCCTATTTATAGTGAATTCTATAATTACTTACACACTTTTGTAATTTCATCAATAGACATTTCGGGATTGTATTCGCGTTTACGCACAATATTAGCAAAATCTTTCTCAAGCGGAACACCTTGTCAATAAAATTTGCTTAGTTTGTTATCTTCCTGCGTTTTTTCACCAATCTTTATATAAAATTCAAATATTTTATGCCGTATGCACCCTTTCGGTCTAAAACTGTGTCTTTAATATATGAAGTGTGACTCTATTTCACAAACATATATTTGAATATTCAACAAACAAAAAATCAAATGAATAATCAACACAAAGTATTTATCAACTTCTGCCATACTGAAGATCGGCACTATCAGGAACGATTTGAAGAATTGTTTTTAGATGTCTACAGCATCATAGTGTCAAGGTCTATCAAAATAGGAGACTTTGATAGTACGACATTCTCAACAGAACGCATTCGTCAGCACATACGGGAAAAATATCTCCGAGATTCCACAGTGACTGTTGTGTTGATCGGTGCTAATACATGGCATCAGAAATCTGTAGACTGGGGGATCAGCTCCAGTATACGTCAAACAGAATACAACACCCGCTCTGGACTTTTAGGGATTTTGCTACCGACATATCCAAGACCCCCCGGTAAACACTACGATCCCCGCACAATCCCGCCAAGACTATACGATAACGTCGCATGTGGATTTTCCAAAATCTACAGTTGGAACGAGGAACCTTATACCGTCCTGTCCTGGATACATTATGCTCACATACGGAGAACAGAGATACTGCCTAACAACTCACGTGCTCCGTTAACAAATAACTTGTCGGGCGAAAGGTGGAACTAAATTGAATGTGCGATACGCGCACGTGTGAACATCTTAACCTTTGACACATTTACAACTGTTTTCACATCTTGCACCCCTTCCGACATAACACTGTGTCTTTAATTGTGAAAGGTGTCATATATCGCTATTGCGGGAATCTATTTCACATATTTGGTGTTAAACCCTAAATTTAATTAGGAACTCAAACTTGTACTGATATTGGAGGTAATCAAATTGCAAAATTAGGAGACGTAATTTTTGTAGGCGCTTCTGGAAAGAAATACAACTTTATAGTTTATACCACGGATACAAAATTCAACGACGTTGGAGCTGTATATATTTTCACGAAACGTCTTCGGAAGTCCGACGGTAGTTACAAATATACACCTCTGTACATTGGTCAAACTAATTCACTTAAAGATAGAATCCCATCACACGAAGAGTGGCCCTGCGTAAGGAGGCACGGAGTCAATTCTATCTGTATACATATTGATGAGAGCAAATCCTCTCGTTTAGTGAAAGAGAAAGACTTGATCGATAGAGGAAGTTCACCTCCTCCATGCAACGATTAGTGATAGTCATTCACCATAAACAGAAAAAGAGTTTTCAAATCGTATATAGTCTATTTTTAGGCTGCTGTTTACCTATGTGCACGTGTGCTGAATGGCATGCGTACGTTCGGAGTTTTAGTTCCGATCACACTTAGAATCATAAAGGAGAACAACTATGTATATTCTAACTGAAAAAAATGAGATAATTTATACTAAGAATTATTGGATAGGTTTTGAAGGAAACAAGCTTAATGCTTATTCAGCTTTTTTAGAGGAAAGAAAGGCTGGTCATAAAATTCTTATCGGCCGCTTTGAGGATGAAACTGAAGCAGAAATGGCACTCAAAGATATATTTAATGCCATATATCAGGAGAACAAAATTTGGAGTGCAGCAGAGTATAAGGACGAAAAAGATTATACGATTCCAGATGATACGGCTTCAGATGATGCGACTTCAGACGATACGCCTATGTCTGACTGGCCTAAATGGGAACAAGATGTAGGAGAAATTATAGTTGAAATATATGAGATTAGAGATCCTTCAGGTCAAATGTTATTCAAACCAAAAGATCTTACAGATTTCTATCCTCATCTAAGAAGCATGTGGCCAGAAAATAACCATATAGGTGCAACTGTTAGCAAGAAGTTAGCTGATTTAGTAACTCGTGGAGTACTTGAAAAGCCAACCTATAGCCAGTATCGGATTGTTGAAGGTGAACTTTTATTTCTGCATTTGAAATTACGAGTCTCAAATCAAAAAATCGATGAGTTGAAAAAACAACTTGACAATTGATAGCAAATACCCATGAATACTCTTTATTTCAACAACAAATGGCCGCACCTCATGCACACGTGTGCCACTGCAGCACATGTGCGCATGTGATGCGGTACGGAAACCGAATTGGAGGATTGACGCACCCACAAATCTATAGTATACTATCCCCAACCCCACACGAAAGTAAGCACACACATGGCAATAAAGAAATCACAACTCTACCCATCATTATGGGAAAGCTGCAACAAACTCCGCGGTGGAATGGATGCATCGCAATACAAAGACTATATTCTTACGCTCTTATTTATGAAATATGTCTCCGACAAGGTAGAGAGAAATCCTCGCGAGGTAATAATAGTAGCAGAAGGCGGTAGTTTCTCCGATATTGTGAAATTGAAAGGTGACAAGGAGATTGCTGATAAGATTAACAAAATTATTGATAAATTCGCTGAGGCAAACGAACAGATAAGTGACTTTAATCAAGCTGATTTCAATGACGATAGTAAACTTGGTAAAGGCAAAGAGATGGTGGATCGCTATACCGGTCTCGTGGAAATCTTCAACAATCTCGACCTCAGTGCCAATTGCGCTGCAGGAGATGACCTACTCGGTGATGCTTACGAATATCTTATGAGAGAACTCATATTGAGTAAAACATAAAGATGTTGTAAAATAGGGAAAGAAAAGGGGATACTTTACGTCCCTTTATTGTCACTTCAGATATTCATATTATGAGAGGTGTTATTATGACCGACAAGACACAAAAACAACCGAAATACAAAAGTATTCCGAAGCAGGTTCCCCGTTAGGAAATTCAGAACGAAAGCCTTTAGCTCAAGTTTATCTTTGACGTATACCAGCAGCACAGGTTCTGTGTCCATGACTGCCACTGCCAATGCACCGATTTTCGGTGCGGATCTGTATATATATTTTCTAGATCGCACCTATGATTGGAGGAATGAATATGGCACGAAAATCGATTGGACTTCTGGGTATAGCAATGCGATGACGTATTCATTACCAGTAAATTATTCATTTCCGGTATCTGCTGCATCTGGGACGTATAAGTTCACGTTACATGTGTATCCATTTAATAACAGTGGATCGGGTGTTGCGTGGGGTGTTCCGTATGATGTTTTTGAAAATGTTACTGTTGACTGAAAACTATTGCCTTGAAAACTATCAGGCAGGTCTCCTTTTTGGGTATCTGCCTTTTTTCTTTGGAATAAGTCGTTGTGGACTTGAAAAGTTGTCAAAAAGTGCGATAACATCCTATTTATAGTGAAATCTAAAAATACTTACACATTTTTATAATATCATCAATAGACAAATCGGGATTGTATTCGCGTTTACGCTTAACGCTCTTCCGTCAAATCCCCATACTTTAGTTTGTTGATTGTAGACGGAAACCAAAATCGTAATTTGTCAAAACATTCTTGACATTTTCACTAAAACTTGCGATACTCTTTTTCGCAGTCGGCATGGGTTCTGATTGATAGTGAAACAATCAGGTAAAAGCCTTGCAATTCAATACTGCTAAAGTTTTCAAAAACATCTATTGCACGTTTAGGATAGACGCATTGAAAACGCTCACCCGTTTGAAAATCACGTGTCAAAAACAAATAGTTGTCTTCGGCAAGTGGTTAGCTTAGCAACCACTGTGGAGACGGATTAAGACGTAGCTCTGATCGACACTGTCTATGAAACACAGGTTTCCCCTGCCTTTAGGTAGTGGGTACTATGACAATGATATAGACAACACAAGCGAATAACTTGTGCATCCACTGCAAGATATTCTGTCATACCGTTATTGCAAATTGGTATCTATGTGTTGAGCGAACAATTCACTGTTTCAACTTTCCCCAGAGCGTCGTCACTCGGTTCTTATGTTCAACATCAAACGGTACTTCGCTCGTTGTCCAATCAAATAATGACACGCCCCTTCCTTGCATATCCAAAATTTTTACCTCAGGCCCACCGTCAAAAGGTATTGCGTAAGTATGATATGAAAAATTTGGCCTGAGAAACGCTCCACCGTAAGCTGTATAAACGATGTGCTCTCCATCGGGTGACCATTTTAGGTCTAAGAAGTCAAAGTGAGGTGAAAGGTTTCTTATAACCCTCAAAGGACGTATATTACTAACTGAGAAAATACTAATTTCATGTGCCGGTCCGAAAAACCTATAAGCAAAAGCAAGCTTTTTACCATCCGGTGAAAAGGCAGGCATACTCCCATCTTTGCTTACACGTATAACTTCTCCGGTTTTGGTCTTGAGAAGAAAAATGCCTTCGGCAGTATCATAAGCGATATGAGCTTTGTCTGACGACAAAACGACGCGGTGTGCCTCAACTTCTTTTATCAATGTTTCTCTTATAGGCGGCACATCGATTTGTGGTAATTGTGTTATTAATTGTTGTATTTCAGTAAAAATAGAGGTGGTTGGGTTGTCTATTTCATATTTTTGAAATAGATAGATCCCGCTCATTGGCGGAGGATTTGTGCGAAGTTTACCATCAAGGTCTCTGGCAAGCAGATAGTTTGTGAAGATGACATCTCCGTGTTGTGAGATGTCAACATCAAGAATCTCATTAAATCGCTGATGTGTTAGGAGTTGTCCTTCCTGATGGATATTATCTGTATCTATAAGATAAATATCAAATGTTAAATCCTGCTGATCGTATTCGGTCAGAGTAGCGATATAAGGACCATTCTTTTGAACAGAGAACCCGCGAATATTGTATTCGTGTCTAAATAGCAATCGGGCGTTACTCACATCTGTCACATCGGTAATCCATAGTTCATTGAGGTTATCAGGATGTCTATAAACAACCTCACCTGTCACTTCGGCATCTATCGTTGCTGGGAGGAACACACACACACCCAGAAAAAGAATTATGGCAATATATCTCATTTTTTTAGTTTTCCCCATAGTGTCGTTAGTCTATTTATAGGTTCAACAGGATACGTAGTTGTCTTCCAATAATCAAACATTGGTACACCGTGTTCAAACATATCTAAAATTATTTCGTAGGATCCTCCATCAACAGGAATCGCTATGTTGTTATAGGCAGTCCCTTTATTGAAGAGTTTCTTGCCGTATGTTGTATAAACGATATGTCTCCCATCGGGTGACCATTTGAGACCGAGGAATGCCGCGTGAGGCACAAAATCTTTTGTAATCTTCAAAGAACGTAAGGTGTCAATTGAGATAATCTCAAGTTCATGTGTGATCCCTAAAAACCTGTGAATAAGTGCAAGATTTTTACCATCCGGAGAGAACGCAGGCATACTCGCACCTTTGTTAACTCGGAAGTCCTCCCCAGTATTGATGTTAAGAAGGAAAATACCTTCTGAAGTATCATAAGATACATAATTACCGTTTGGTGACCAGACAAGATTATTGGCGTTAACTTTTTTTAACTGTTTTATCTGCGGAATTGTCTTTTTTATTTCGCTTCTTGAAATGAGGTAAATACCGCGCGTACGTGCATCCAGATTTTTACCAGTGAATACAATATCTCCGCGTTGCGAAATACTCACATTTAAAATATCAGAATACCTTAATTGTGTAAGATTGTGTTCTTCTACAAGAATAGAATTTGTATCAAACAGGTATAATTCAGCTAGCCAAGGTTTGTCTTCACGTGCAGAAACAGTAGCAATATAAGCACCGTTTTTTTGAACTGAGAGTCCATATATCGCTTGTTTCATTTCAAAAAGTAGACGCGGGTTATTTGTATCATTAAAATCAACGATCCATAATTCGTTGGTATTGTCTGGATGAACAAAAACTACCTCACCATTAACTTTCGCTTGCGTTGTAAGCGGAAAGAGAACAATCAACCAAAGATATAAAGTTGTGAGTAGACATTTCATGATTACACCTATTTTTCTAAATGAACTTTCGTTGGGTTTTCCATTTCCATTGGGAATTCACCTAAATCAGTTATCTTGTCGGCTGAAAAATCGGACGGTTTAGGTAACGGATAAGGTGGTTTACCAAAACTATAACGAACTTTTATTTCTGGTTGGTCAATACGTTGTAGGAAGTTTAGTTCCTTGTCAAGTTTATCAAGTTGCGTTTTCAATGTTGCAATATCATCTGTAATAACTTGTATCCGACTCTTTTCAGCATCTGTTAACGGACGCGGGTCTGGGTTGGTCCAAACACCTGTCGCTTGATAGGAAAGTTTCGGATTGATTTTCCAAACCTTTCCGCCAATTGTCACCTCTGTGGTCAACTCCTTATTTTCATCATTATGGTCTTTATTTTCTTCCTGTTGAGTTGGTGTAGATGTGGACGTAGTGTCTCTATTTTGTTCACATCCTATCTGCGATAAGATGACTATTGATAGTGTGAAAAAACAGATGAAACGAATATTACACATAATATACCTCATATCATTTATAATTTGAACTAAAATAGTAACTTACAATCTATGAAACTATGTTGTGGATGGGACAACATGCCCCATCCTGTTTACAGCATAACATTAGAATTAAATACCTGATGCATTAATTCTGACATTCACTCGAACACCTTGAATTCCCAATGCTGCAGAAGTAGATGCAGATCCATTGCCAGCATCGTCAAAATCAATGGTATGCTGATCCCACGCCATCATCCAATCGGGATCATTTCCTCCTAATGCTGCATCACCAGGACCACGAGCATGATTTACTTGTGGTCTACCGGGCAACCGAACCCATGCATTTCCACGACCCTGCTCAGCGTCTACGAGTGTGCTTAACGCTAAAGCCCAATAATTAACTTCCCAATTCTCATCCGCATCTTCGGTGATATCCGCACCGCCTGCGACAGCAACGGATCCAAGTGTATTCCCATCATCATCAAGACGATCTACTTGTAACCAAACTAATGCGTTCTTATTAATCAAATCTACATCCCAACCTTGGACGACATTTTCATAGGGACCCCCTTTTATAAATTCAAGCTCAACGCCCCCTCCCGGATTGACAATTTCTCCGATGGCATTATTGAGAATGATGTTACCGAAAACGAATGCCCCTACGAACATTAACGCTATGATTATGCTGTTTCTGAATTTCCTATTTTGCATGTTAGTTCTCCTTTTGTTATCCAAGTCTCAATTTGCGAAATATAAAGCAAGCAAAGTGTTAACTTTTTATTGCTTATTTTTACAAATTGCGACTCAGGTCTACTCATATAAAACAAATATCAGCTTTAAACTATTATTTCAGAACTGAAAGTACCAACTAAAATGAACACTATAAAAACGGTAACCTTCCAAAACAAATTGATAGTGACATAATAGCATTTTCTCTTTTCATAATTAAAGACACAGTTTAATCTCAAAAGGGTGCATAATACGCAAAAAGTTAACATTACAAGACTTACGCGTTTCCCCCTTGATAAGGAGTAGAGGGTTAAAAGATATTATTTTGGTGTTTTAAACCCTTTTATCAGTGGGACTTTAAGAATAAATGCGTAAACCCCGCATCATTTATAGTAAATTATGGAATTAATTACACGCTTGCACAGGTAGGAGCGACCCGGGGAATGCCATTGGGCGAATGCGCGTATGGCATTCCCCATGATTCATACCCTTTATTTGGAGGTCGCTCCTACCAAATAAATGAATAGGATACTGTCATGACAGCCAATTTTCACCATATTTTGCGTATTATGCACCCTTTTGAGATTAAACTGTGTCTTTAATTATGAAATGACTTTATGTCTTGTTATTTAGGAAACACATGTTAACAATCGTCACATACAGGTTGTTTTTCAATTTATATTTGGATACATTTTTACAAACAAAAAATCAAATGAAGAACCAACACAAAGTATTTATCAACTTCTGCCATACTGAAGATCGGCAGTATCAGGAACGATTTGAAGAATTGTTTTTAGATGTCTACGGCATCATAGTGTCAAGGTCTATCAAAATAGGAGACTTTGATAGTACGACATTCTCAACAGAACGCATTCGTCAGCACATACGGGATAAATATCTCCGAGATTCCACAGTGACAGTCGTGTTGATCGGTGCTAATACATGGCATCAGAAATCTGTAGACTGGGGGATCAGCTCCAGTATACGTCAAACAGAATACAACACCCGCTCTGGACTTTTAGGGATTTTGTTACCAACATATCCAAGACCCCCCGGTAAACACTACGATCCCCGCACAATCTCGCCAAGACTATACGATAACGTCGCATGTGGATTTTCCAAAATCTACAGTTGGAACGAGGAACCTTATACCGTCCTGTCCTGGATACATTATGCTCACATACGGAGAACAGAAATACTGCCTAACAACTCACGTGCTCCGTTAACAAATAACTTGTCGGGCGAAAGGTGGAACTAAATTGAATGTGCGATACGCGCACGTGTGTCATCGCAGCACATGTGCGCGTATCACACATGTGAACAACTATAGTTTTTTGACACATTTCCAATTGTTTTCACATCATACACCCTTTCCGACATAATACTGTGTCTTTGAATTGTGAAAGGTGTCATATATCGCTATTGCGGGAATCTATTTCACATATTTGGCGTTAAACCCTAAATTTAATTAGGAACTCAAACTTGTACTGATATTGGAGGTAATCAAATGACAAAATTAGGAGACGAAATTTTTGTAGGTGCTTCTGGAAAGAAATACAACTTTATAGTTTATTCCACGGATACAAAATTCAACGACGTTGGAGCTGTATATATTTTCAAGAAACGTTATCGGAAGTCCGACGGTAGTTACAAATATACACCTCTGTACATTGGTCAAACTAATTCACTTAAAGATAGAATACCATCACACGAAGAGTGGCCCTGCGTAAGGAGGCACGGAGTCAATTCTATCTGTATACATCTTGATGAGAGCAAATCCTCTCGTTTAGTGAAAGAGAAAGACTTGATTGATAGAGGAAGTTCACCTCCTCCATGCAACGATTAGTGATAGTCATTCACCATAAACAGAAAAAGAGTTTACAAATCGTATCTAGTGTTTAGTCAACATACTATTGTAGGTCACGATTCGGAGATCGCTCCTACAGAAATCTTGTGTATTGTGTGTATTGTAGGAGGGAACTCCGATTCCCGACTTCTTTTTAGACCCATCAATAAACACGTGACTAAGCACTAGTGTTTAGTCAACATACTATTGTAGGTTGAGATTCGGAGATCGCTCCTACAGAAGTCTTGTGTATTGTGTGTATTGTAGGAGGGAACTCCGATTCCCGACTTCTTTTTAGACCCATCAATAAACACGTGACTAAGCACTAGTGTTTAGTCAACATACTATTGTAGGTTGAGATTCGGAGATCGCTCCTACAGAAGTCTTGTGTATTGTGTGTATTGTAGGAGGGAACTCCGATTCCCGACTATCAAGGCGTTCAGTCGAGATTCGGAGATTGCTCCTACAGAAGTCTGGTGTATTGTGTATTGTGTGTATTGTAGGAGGGAACTCCGATTCCCGACTACTTTTTAGACCCATCAATAAACACTTGACTAAGTGGTTCACTCTTTAAGTATTTACGATATATCTTCAATTGATGATCTACTGCTTAAACAGATGACTACTGGGTTCTTCAGCATTGAACTTTTATTTTATGCTAAAATTAATTGCCGAAAGAACCACTAAGCACTAATATATACGAGTTGTGCTAAATGACTTTATGTAAACCATTGTTTCACATAAGCATAACGTTTTGCAGGTGTCCCTAATTGCAGGTGTCCCTAATAGGTTGAAACGATCTTCAGTCCTGTAGGGACTAAATGTTTATATATCATACCCAATATATGTAAATTTAGTATAAACATTTAGTTAACTGGCACAAATCAGGATATTGCTCAATTTACGTTAAATTACTAATTGGTAAAATTGGTAATTTTTTCTTCGGAAAAACCCAGTCATAGACAAGAGTCGTGTACAGAAAAAATTACCAATTGCCTGAAAGTAGCGACTTGTACTAAATAACTATTTATTAAACATTACTTCACATAGACAAGAGGATTTAACCGTCCTTCTTTTGCTTTGGATGATCTTTAGTCCCGTAGGGACGAAATGTTATATACCATACCCAATATATGTGAATTTAGTATAAACATTTAGTTAACTGGCACAAGTCGTTAAATTAGGTAATTCTATCTAACTCACCTTGGTAGGCGGGGAATGCATACCGTGTGAGAAATATTTATTACCGATTTAATATTTAATAATTTAATCTTCATTTAAGCGCGCTGGAAACCTAAAATATGCTGATAATTACATCATTTTTAACATACTTCTTGATTAAATCAAGAAAACTACGTAAGTCCCGTATTCATAAAGTACAAGACGCGAAATGACAGAATTGAGAAAATTACATTCCATTACCATATTGAGTATGATATAATAACACAAGTTGCTAACTACAAAGTCTTAACTTGGAAACACTATCTATAATCAAATAAAGCTGATAATTAGCTTATATATTGTAGGGCAAACTTAGGTTATAATACCATTTCCAATAGATTTATTCTCATTATTATTGTATAATATTTGACAAATTTTATTTAGAGAAAGGTAGTTTTCTATGAACAAAAAAGTTCCTGATATTACAGAAAGTGTTAAAGAACTAAAATCCCTCATGAGCACCGCTAAGGATACGACTGAAAAAGACAAAATTCGTATGCTCTATCTACTAAAAAGCGGTGAAGCGAAAAATCGTATAGGTGTAGCCGCTTTGCTCGGTATGTGCCGAGAAACGATTGGCCAATGGTTATCCAAGTATGAAGCAAGGGGACTTGAGCAGTTGTTAGAACGCCGTTATGCTCCGGGACGCAAACCCTTTATGACACCCGATCAACTTGAGACACTCCGAGAAAAATTGAACGAACCAGAAGGTTTTAGCAGTTATGTTGAGATCCACCGATATGTCATTGAGACGTTTGGAGTTGAGATAAGTTATCAGGCGATTTATGCACTGGTGCATGATAGATGGCATGCGAAACTCAAAGTGCCACGCAAAAGTCATATAAAAAAAACGCCGATGCAGCAGATGAGTTCGTAAAGAACTTTTCATCAGAAGTATTCTCTGCTATTTCAGAAAAGCGTTCCACTGGTCAGCGTGTTCGCCTTTTCTGTGAAGATGAAACCAGATATGGCACTTTATCGGACACTCATAGACGGATTACCGCACGGGGTGTCAAACCTGTTGCCAAAATAGATTATACTTATGAGGCAGTTTATCTATATGGAGCTGTTGAACCCCTTACGGGCAAAGGGTGTTTTCTTGAACTCCCTTATCTGAATGCAGCCTGTTTCCAGATCTTTATAGACCATCTCAGTGAGACTTTTCCCGATACCCTAAATGTGGTGATCCTTGATAATGGTCGGTTCCATCACGCAAAAGCGTTGAAAGTGCCTGAAAACGTTGTCCTACACTTTCTACCTCCTTATTGTCCGGAATTGAACCCGATTGAGCGTCTGTGGCAAGATATCAAAGCAAAGTTATTTAGCAAAACATATCAAACCTTGAAACACATGCAAGAAAGCATCACACACATACTATCTGATTATTCTAACGATGTCATCGCAAAAATCACAGGGTTCTCGTATTTTATAAAAACTGCTAATGAGATATAATCAATTAGAATTGGTATAACATTACTATGAGTATGTTTCGTGAACACTGGATTGGTGGTTTGACCGCTTACAGTGCTTTCTTTATTATATCGCTTATAGTAACAATTGCCATTTCTGTTGTTTACAGTAAACCGTTTGATTGGAATCCAACGATTTCATTGGAACCCCTTCAAGTCCTTGGATGCTTCATTGTTTCGTTGCTATTTGGCTTATGGCCGGATGTAGATATAAAAAGCAAAAGCCAAAAGATATTTTATACTGTCCTATTTGTCTTAAATGCGTTGCTTATTGTTGTTTTTCAAATGTACTTATTAGCATCAATTATAGGTTGCTTAGCCATGCTTCCTATTTTAAGTAAGCATCGTGGTTGGACTCATTCAAAAATTACAATGTTCCTGCTCCCAAGTCTTTTTCTTGTGATTCCAATATATGTGAATTATCCTGATTGGGGTGAAAGATGGGAAACATTACCAGATTTATATGAATCTTTACTGACATGGGAGCACCTTCCTAATAGACTTCGCATTGGTTTTCCGTATTATCTTGCTGGTCTGATTGGTTATGCGTCACATCTCTATCTTGATGGCATCTTGTTCCGTTCACGTAAAGCCCAACAGCGGAAAGTACGGTCGAACAGGTCATAGCACCCACTACCTAAAGGTAGGGGCTTGTGCTTCGTAGCAGTTAGCCTTATTTCTAAGGTCTTACATCTGCTCCACAACGGGATCATAAGCAGCCCGCAAGATATTGATAGCAGCGTTTATGTCTCTATCGTGTTCAGCATTGCAGTTTTGACATATCCACTGTCTATCATTGAGACAAAGGTTTTTATTAGAGTGTCCGCAGGTGCTACATGTTTTTGTTGTAGGTGTCCATTGCCGGACTTGAAGGAAAGTTTTAGTATGTTTGAAACACTTGAATTCCAACACTTGAATAAACTGATAAAACGCAAGGTCACTAATTTTTCGTCCCCAGAGTCGCTTCATACCATCAAGGTTCAACGTTTCAGTGACGATAGTATCAAAACGTCTGCAAAGGTCTGTAGCGATTTTCCATTGCCAATCAAGCCGTTGGTTATTGATTTTGATGTGGAGCCTTGCGAGTATTCTGATAGCACGATACCAGTTATTAGAACCTTTGATTTTACGGCTCACGGCTTTATTCAGTTTGCGGAGGTGTTTCAAGGATTTTCTCAAGAATTCAGGTGCGGTTATTTTTTCACCATTACTCAAAGTCAAAAATGTTTTCAGTCCGAAGTCTATACCCACGCTCTCACCTGTTTGTTGCATAGGTTCGGTAGAAGTATCATCTGTGACGATATAAAGCCAGTATTCACCAGCACTATCACGGAGTATCTGGATATAGCGGACATTTCCGTGCCAGTGTCGGTGTTGGTAAAAAGAAAACCTGCGTTTGTCAAACTTCAGAGATTGTGTGGGTTCGTCCCACGATTTAAAGGAGATACGCACACGTCCATTTTCAAGTTTATAGCCTGTTTGGAATTTGGCAGAACGATAACGATGTTTGCGCTTGAATTTAGGAAGTCCGCCTTGACACGCAAAGAAACGTTGGTATGCGTCATGGATACGGATAATCGCAGCATCCAAAGTGTCACGTGGTATCCATGCCCAGTGTTTTTTAGTCCGTTTCAACAACTTGGTAAGATGCGGTTGGAGTCTATACCTGCCAGCATATTTACCATATCTGCGGTAATAACGTTTTTCCAAACGAAGAAAGTGGTTGTGGACATCAGCGAGATCGTCAAGCAGGTTGCCCAAGCGTTTGTTTTTAGAATGGTTGCGTATCTTATATTTATAGGTTCGCATAGTTTACTCCAGCATAGTTCCCAATACGATTTGGTTGTGGTAGAGACCACGTCAGGAGACGTGGATCGTATTCTCTACCACCTATGCTGATAGTAGTTTAAGATATTGACATATATTTGTCAAGAAAAAAGAGCGGGCAGGCAGGGTTATTTAGTTTTAGGAGTTTTGGTTGTTTTTTATCACAATCGTTAATATTTTTGGATATGCAGATATAGCGTGATTTATCGCGCTATATCTGCTATACTTCACCTAAAAAATCTTACCTTTGAGGTGAAAAATGCCAGAGAAAAACTCTCGACACTTGTTAGATAGATTAGCAGAAATCCAAGACCCGCGCAACAATAAAGGAAAACGACACCCATTGAAATCAATCATCGGACTTAACATTATTGGTTTTATGACTGGACATAAAGGATATACATCCATCGCAACTTGGGCCCGAACCCAACCAGACCTCGCAAGAACACTCGGTTTTACACATAAGAAAACACCTTGTCCCGCAACAATACATAATGTTCTAAAAGATTTAGATGCTGATGCTGTTGAAAAGACATTTACAGACTGGGTAGAAGACGTTTGTCAAAGTCGACCTGATTTAGAAGGTTGTCTTGACGCAGTCGCTATAGACGGTAAAACGATGCGTGCCAGTAAGAAAAGTGGTGCGACAATAAGCCATTTACTCTCTGTTGTGTCTCATGAGTTAGGCGTCACACTTACACAAAAAGGTGTCAGTGATAAAACCAACGAAATACCGATCTCAACAGAGATCCTCAAAAACTTTGATGTGAGTGGTAAAGTCATCACAACAGACGCACTTTTGACACAGCGACCATTCTGCCACGCCATCATAGAGGGTAATGGAGACTATGTGCTCCCTGTCAAAAAGAACCAACCGGACCTTTACGATGAGATCCAAAAACTCTTTCAAGACGTTCCAGACACGCTTTCTGATAACACACCACATCCTAAATTGGGAGCCCCTATTTACACTCACGAGACTTCTGAAAAATCACATGGTAGAATAGAGACAAGGTGTTTGAAAGCAAGCACAAGTCTCAACGCATATCTGGATTGGCCAGGTATAGCACAAGTGTTCCAATATCGTTATACTTACAAAAATACGAAAACAGGAGAAGAAAAAACCAAAATCCATTATGGTATTACAAGTCTGACACCCGAAGAAACTTCTGCCCAACGTTTACTTGAGCTACGCCGTGGGCATTGGTCAATAGAGAACAAGTCGCATTGGATGCGTGATACACAACTTGGAGAAGACGCATCGTCTGTCCGATGCGGTGCTATTCCACAAATCATGGCTGCTTTGCGAAATACAGCATTAGCAGTGTTGCGATTTGCTGGGATAACGCGTATAGCAGATGAGATAAAATACTTAGCTTCAAAACCTAAACTCGCAGTTAACTTGATAACTGAGAGTTTTTAAAACTAAATAACCCTGGCGGGCAGGAGACCCAAACCTAAAGGATTGGGTCTCCTGCCCGAAGATTGATGAAATTAGTTAAACATAATATACAACGTTTGCGAAACAATTCCTTAATAAAGACTCTCTACACTTTCGTTAAAGAACATAATATTGAACTCTACATTGTAGGTGGTAGTGTTAGGGATTTACTGCTTAATCGTTTTATAACAGATTATGATTTCACATTGGAATCTAATGTTTTTCAGTATGCAAAGATGTTTGCTGATAGCATACATGCCCCCATCGTTCCACTTGAAGAAAATCCTCCCACAGTCAGGATAATTATAAGAAGTACAAGTTCTATTACTCCTGATTTCTACATTGATTTTGCACAATATCGCGCAGCATCACTTATAAAAGACTTACAACTACGCGATTTAACAATAAATGCAATTGCGATTCCATTTGTTTCGTTTATGGAATCAAACAATTATGAGATAATAGATCCATGTAATGGATTAAAAGACTTGGAAATGCGTCTACTCCGTTTTCCAAGTGAACAGGTTATCCTTGATGATCCACTGCGATTGATGAGAATATATCGTTTCGCTGCACAGTTAGACTTTCAATTCTCTGAAGAATCTGAAACGTTAGTTGAACAGCACAAACGACTTCTTTCAGAAACTTCAATAGAAAGAGTTCGTGATGAACTACTAAAAGTATTCAACGTTGAGAATGCCCAAAAATATTTACAGCAGATGTATGATATTGGGTTGCTATCAATTGTCTTTCCACAGTTGGAGCAAAGAAGAATGAATTGGGATCCGTTAATATACTATGAGGAAGAACTAATACCAAATCAAATACCTGATTATGACTTTGATATGCAAATCTATCTGCATGACGAATTAGGTATATACACTTCTCGCTACTGTTTGTTAAAACTTTGTCTAATTCTTACTGAGGATTTCGGTGACGTTGGCAATAAGTTACGACTCAGTAAGAAATCAGTTAAGTTTATAAAATCTCTATTTGCAGGAATCAAACATATTTCAGATAGAAGCATGACAAGAAAAGACATAATTGACTTTTTGAGAATTGCATCAACAGATTGGTGGGGTGTCATATTATATTCAATAGCTAATCAGTCTATATCTCATGAGACAATAGAGAAAATATCAGATATTTATTTTGACCATTTCCTTCCAATTGTTGAACAAGGTCGACTGATTACTGGAGAGGATTTGATAAAGAGATTTAACTTGAATGAAGGCAAGGAAATTGGTGAACTATTGAAACAGATTGAGGATATGCAGTTTTATGGTGAAATTAGGTCACGAGAAGATGCTCTTGCTACTGTAGAAGTATTAATTCATGAACGAGATTTTGCAATTTAATCAATTTCATGTTTAGGTAATAACTTTGGGATTAGAGAAACCAGTACAATGAGTACTCCTGCAGCTGAAAGATATAATATCGTCTTTGACAAATCACCTTCGCCACTAACAATTGCGCCGCCGATTTGCACATAGGCTATCGTTCCCGGTAACATAAAAATCGCAGAAACAAGTACATAAGTGAGAAACTTAATTTTTGTCAGTCCATAAGCATAGTTTTGCAGATTAAATGGGAAAATAGGAACTAACCGCGTGAACATAAGTATACGCCATCCTTCCTGTTCAACCTTCTCATCAATCCTTTTAAATAGACTAAAACCTGAAACCCACCGCTCAACGATATCGCGGGCAATGTAACGTGCCACAAGGAAAGCCAACGAAACGCCAATCGTCGCACCAATCCAAACATAAACGACACCAAGAATTGGACCGAAAGCAACACCAGAGATTACAGTTACAGGTAATCCTGGCAAAAAGAACAGTGTCGCGACAATGTAAAGACCGATATACACTATCGGTGCGACAATCCCGAAGCCTGAAACCCAATCTTTGATTTTGTGTACGTTCTCAAGTTTAATGTACTGTGTAACACCGTAATGTCGTAATAGCAGATAGATCGCAACTAGTACACAGATTACAATAGAAAACTTAATCAGTTTGCTTTTCATTGATGTTGACAATTGCCTTCAAATAGGCTTTTATTCTGTTGCGGTATCGTGCTGGAATTCTATTATTCTCTATTGCATTTTCATAGTCTTGCTGTGTTGCCAGAACAACCTTACTAAATGGTAGATAGTTCGGTTCGTTAGCATCGTTATTTACCCTTCCAGTGAATACCCGTGTAATGATTTCAGAGTCAGATTCATTTTCTGTTATTATTTCTAAAGCATTCCCATCGTTATTTAATCGGGGCACATTACCATCTGTAAGAGGTTTTAACGGATTGTTTTCGTTTTCAGTTGACGTGATACCATTTGATGTAGGTGTAAAATCGGAGTTTGTGTTTGTTTCTTGTGAACCTTGAACTTCTGTATTTCCAGTTTCTTGTCCGTGCGAGCCGTCACTGTGTGCCATTCCTCCAGAGTGATGATTAGTTTTAATGCTTGCTAATGCAATTTGTTTTCGGTTTTCTACAAGCATGTCTTCAAGTTGGTTCAGTCTATTTGCATGTTTTAAAGCATTTGCAATTTCCAGTAACACGTCTGAAGGTACTGTTGTTCCTTGGATCTGATCTAATTTCTGTTTTAATTCGCTATTG
Organism: Candidatus Poribacteria bacterium; assembly: GCA_963663765.2. GTDB lineage: Bacteria > Poribacteria > WGA-4E > WGA-4E > WGA-3G > MSPOR6. The sequence goes on from CAXXUA010000015.1 coordinate 529,855, forward strand.
GGATCATTTTCAGAAAGTCTTGAAAAGAGTTTTTGTAGCTCTGACAGAAGTTCGGGGGTAAGTTGCTTTTGTGCAGCTAATCTTTCAAATTCCTCTGCAAGTGCGGTGGTATCCATGTTCTTGAAGTGTTGAGTTGTTTTTACTGCCGCAGTAATTGCTGACACATCTGGATATTCTGATTTCTGTTTTTGGATTTCTCTATTTAATTCACTGAGTGACTCTTGGACGTTTGTAATAAAATTGGTGTTTTTCAGTTGATTGACGGTCTTTGTAATCTCATTTTGAATATGTGTATTCTTAATACTATGACTTTCGTTGATTAGTTTTGCAATTGTCTGGTTTATTGCATCACGTTCTGAAACTGCTATTGGTTCAGGGAGTTCATATTGTTGGGGTATCGCAAAAGATAGTCCAATGAGTAGCAGCGGAATTGGAAGCCATTTTACGAATTTTGGTGGCGTAAAACGCATGAACTCACTTACACCTAAGTTCTCTATTCTTGATGTGGAATCACACATTTGAAGATATGCTATTTCATCGGTTTTATTATTCTTAATGGATTCCAAGGATGTTATAACTCTACCCTTGAGACGCATGTTTGTATCAATAGAATTAGCAATCTCAGATGACGTTTTACGTTGAATCATACCCATTAAGAAACCAAAACCTACTGCACCTAAAATAAGAAAGAGAGAGAGTATCAAAGTTGAAAATGGAAGAATAAAAAAGCGAGTTCCTATATAAAACATGGCAAGTAAGCACATTGCGATAAAGAGTAGTCTTATCACTTGCTGATAGACTGTATGTCTAAACGCACGATTTTGACATGATTTTATGTAATTTAGGATGGAGCGTTGTTGGGATTCCATTTTATTCTTGTCCTATGCATTGGAAGAAACTACATCTGGATAATACTAATGCTTCTTTGAATAATGTACTAATACCAATTCTAATAAATCTTGTCTCATTAAGGAATTCTACTGTTTACTGGCAGGGGGTTACTCTCTTCGGTAGGAGGGACCTCCCGGTCGCGACCGTGATGTCGCTCCTACCAGATTTCCGCTGCTAATGAGACATTATTATACCAATTCTAATAAATCTTGTCTCATTAAGGAATTCTACTGTTTACTGGCAGGGGGTTACTCTCTTCGGTAGGAGGGACCTCCCGGTCGCGACCGTGAGGTTGCTCCTACCAGATTTCCGCTGCTAATGAGACATTATTATACCAATTCTAATAAATCTTGTCTCATTAAGGAATTCTACTGTTTACTGGCAGGGGGTTACTCTCTTCGGTAGGAGGGACCTCCCGGTCGCGACCGTGAGGTTGCTCCTACCAGATTTCCGCTGCTAATGAGACATTATCACATGAAAATGGTATAACAATTGCATATTTCCTTAAGTAACGGTATAATAGCGCAAAAAGATAAGGGTGTCAAGTTGAAATCATATTTACAAGAAATAAAAACAAAATATCTACAAGGTTGGGAACGGCAAACGACGGTCATATTACTTGCATCTGGTGTGATTTTAACAACGCATAGAAAATTTAGTCGTACCGGTTTTTATCGCGCACATTTAGCTGAGTATTTTGAGTATTTACCATTGGCTGCAAGCCTTCCTTACTATTACTGGTTTCTGTCAACAGCAGTGACTTTATTAGTGATTCCAATCATCATTGCAGTTGTTGGATCGAATCAGAGACTGCGTGATTATGGAATGAGATTAGGTAGACAGAAACTGGGTTGGTTGATTACGGCGGCAGCTTGGATATTGATGATCCCTATAGTATTTATTGCAATAAAACTTCACGAACCTTTCTTATATAAATATCCGTTCAGTAAGGTTGTTGCGAAGAGTTGGGTTACATTTGTTCCATATCAACTTGCTTATGGTGTCTATATGTTCTCATGGGAGTTTTTCTTCCGAGGATTTATGTTGTTCGGTTTAGAAAAACGATTTGGGAACTATAGTATCTTGATTCAGACGATTCCGTTTGCGGTCATGCACTTTTCTAAGCCGTTACCAGAAGCACTTGGTTCAGTCATTGCGGGTATATTGTTGGGTGTACTTGCACTTGAAACTCGATCATTTGTGTATGGTGCTGCAATTCATTGGTTGGTTGCAATGACGATGGATACGTTATGTGTTCTTTTACGTAGTTCAGTGTTGGTATAGTGATGTAAAGATGCATAGGCGTCAATTTAAGAACAGGACTTACGCACCCAACGGTACGCGGGGAATACCTAAATAAGCATGCGCGTATGGCATGCTCCATGATTCATACCCGAAGAATACCATAAGGTATTCATACCGATGATTACTTGATTTTGTGCTTTGTAAGCGCGCCCCCCAACTACCCCCCAACTGCAGGCGTGCTTTGTAAGCGCGCCCCCCAACTGCCCCCTAACTGCAGGCGTGCTTTGTCCGCGCACCCCCAACTGCCCCCCAACTGCAGGCGTGCTTTGTCCGCGCACCCCCCAACTGCCCCCTAACTGCAGGCGTGCTTTGTAAGCGCGCCCCCCAACTGCCCCCCAACTGCCTCCCAACTGCCTCCCAACTGCCCCCCAACTGCAGGCGTGCTTTTTAAGCGCGCCCCCCAACTGCAGGCGTGCTTTGTCCGCGCGCGCCCCAACTGCCTCCCAACTGCAGGCGTGCTTTTTAAGCGCGCCCCCCAACTGCAGGCGTGCTTTGTCCGCGCGCGCCCCAACTGCCCCCTAACTGCAGGCGTGCTTTGTCCGCGCGCCCCCCAACTGCCTCCCAACTGCAGGCGTGCTTTGTCCGCGCACCTCCCATGGTAGGCGTGCTTTGTAAGCGCGCTGGCACATCATATCCCAACAGAGCGCTTACAAACCACGCCTACAATCTGAAAAATATTTATTACCCGATTAATAAATTAATCTTCATTTAGTTTGTGTCCGCATCTGCACAAACTAAAAGTTTGATGCTCAAATTGTCCAAATAATTATATGTCTTACTATAATCGGGGTTGAAAACCCCTCCCACAAAAGGTCAAAATCCTTAAATTGACCCTTATAATACGGTTAGAAACCGCACCTACCGGTCTGGGTGTATAGCAGGTGTTAACAATTTGCAGGAAACATCTAAAACTGAATATTCCTGAACATACTAAGCGAACAATTGCATAATTTCAACGATTGTGTTATACTCAGCATATATTATGAAAATCACCAGTAATTTGAAGCGTAATTTACGATTTTCTAACCAAAGTAACAGTCAATATGAGTAAGGAGTCATGGATGCCAGAAAAGAAGTACAAGGTACGTGCAGCACATTGTGATTATCGTGCAACTGAAGAAGAAATTTACAATACACTTCGCCGCATCACGGATCCGCTAACGCAATCTTGGAAGCCGATAGAGAACGCTAAAAAGATTGTAATCAAATTTAATATGATGAAACCGCATGAGCGAATTGTTTATTTTGAGGGTCGCCGTCGAGAACTTGTCGATGATGCGGTCTGCCGTGCTGTGTTGCGGTTACTCAAAGAACATACCACGGCTCAACTTGTAGCAACTGATACGAACCCGTATACGCACGGAAACCGTATGCCGCCAGGTTTCAACTATGAGCATCATCTCAAGGAATTTGGTGTAGATTTTGTTGATTCTAATTTACCACCATTTATGGTATATGATGTTCCAGGTGGCGGTTCAATGTTTGACCGTTACACATTGAGTGCATGTTTTGCTGAGGCAGATGCAGTGGTTTCAGTAGCGAAGATGAAAAACCATGCATTTATGGGTATCACACTTTGTACAAAAAACCTATTTGGTTTGCCTCCTATGATACTTCCTGAAGGGCGTACACGGAGTTATTATCATCATTTAATTCGTCTGTCTTATGTACTACCCGACCTTGCAATGATAACAAAACCGTGTCTGAATATTATAGATGCATTGACAGGTCAGTGGGGACGCGAATGGGGAGGTGAAGGTAGAATCTGTAATGCGTTGATAGCAGGGGATCATCCGATTTCTACTGATACCGTCGGGATACATCTGATGGGACATGATCCTAAATCCGATTGGCCTACTCCCCCTTTCAAACGCGATCGGAACCATATCCTTATCGCTGCACAACGGGGATACGGTACTGTTGATTTAGATGAAATAGATTGGGACAGTGAAGTTACATCACCACTTGCGGAATTTGATTCTGTAGAGACTGATAGTCCTGAAAGGGTTTCTAATTGGCGACAAACGACATGTGAACAGGGATTGGTCTATCTTGAAAACCAGAAACAGATGATAGATAAATATCAGGATAATTATATCTATTTGCAGGGGGGAGAAGTTGTTTGGAGTGGTCCTGATCCATCGAATCTTGGTAGTCGTCGAAAACTAAGTGGAGATAAGAAGGACAGCGCATTATGGCTCAAACTTGTAGATGCTGAAGAATATGAAGGTGAACGATTTAACGTTTATGAAGAATGTCTGAAAACCTTTGTAGCATAAGGTCGTAACAATAAAATTGGATATACCGATGAGTATCACTGAAGCAGAAAAAAAGCAATTGGATGAGCAAGGGTGTATTGTCATACCTAATGTGCTTTCTGAAGAAGAAATTGAGATGTATAGAAAAGATATTCTTCGGTTGGCATACCAAGAGAGAAATGATGGAAAAGCACTACGTCATACAGAGGGTTATGGTCAACATGTGCGTTGGTTGACAAATAAGGGTGAGATTTATGAGCGGCTTGTTGCTCATCCGAAGGTGATGCCGTTTTTTGAACATCTACTCGGTTCGGATTACACACTGAGCACTCTAACTTCAAACATCATAGAACCGGGTGCACCTGACGGGGGATACCATGTTGATAATATCTTAGGAGGGTTACCTGAACCGCTTCCAAGTATTCCTTTAGTTGCGAACAGTCTATGGTTACTTGATGACTTTACACCAGAAAATGGTGGTACTCGGCATGTGCCTGGTATCCACTTACAGCAGATAAAACCTCCTCCCGGAAAAAATTACCATCCCGATGAAGTGCGACTTTCCGCACCAAAAGGGTCAGTATTCCTTTTTAATGGGGCTTTATGGCATTCGACTGGAGCGAACAAGACTGATAGACAACGTATTGCCTTGATCTGTTTCTGTTGTCGGTCGTTTGTTAAGCCGATGTTTGACTTTGTGCATCATTTAAAACCGGAAGTCGTTGAACGTGCTTCTCCAACTATGCGTCGTATCTACGGTTTTGATTCCCAACCGAGACCACCTGATTAAATTCCATTCCTTTGTTTCAAGATATAAAGGATAATACTCAGGGTTATTCAGTACTAAAAGTTTTCTGTTATTGAGATTTACTGAAAGTTAATACCCAAATGAGGTTTCCTAACTGCACCTTATACATCAATTTTAGATTATTGAAACATGAACATCGGTCTTTAGTCCCTACGGGACTAAAGAACTGGACAAGATGGCAACACATAAAATTAACGACATAGCAAAATAATATCAAATATATTGAAAACTGAATAACCCTGGAGGGTGTGTAAAGTTTTTTCACAAACTGTTCATTCTCCATTGCAGGCGTGCTTTGTAAGCGCACCCCACCTGCAGGCGTGCTTTACAAGCGCACCCTGTGCTCACCTGCCCCCCACTGCATGCGTGCTTTGCAAGCGCTCCATAACAGACGCACCCCCTACCTGCAGGCGTGCTTTGTAAGCGCGCCCTGTGCTCACCTGCCCTCCCACTGCAGGCGTGCTTTGTAAGCGCGCCCTGTGCTCACCTGCCCTCCCACTGCAGGCGTGCTTTGCAAGCGCTCCATAACAGACGCCCCCCACCTGCAGGCGTGCTTTGTAAGCGCGCCCTGTGCTCACCTGCCCTCCCACCTGCAGGCGTGCTTTGTAAGCGCGCCCTGTGCTCACCTGCCCTCCCACTGCAGGCGTGCTTTGCAAGCGCTCCATAACAGACGCCCCCCACCTGCAGGCGTGCTTTGTAAGCGCGCCCTGTGCTCACCTGCCCTCCCACCTGCAGGCGTGCTTTGTAAGCGCGCCCTGTGCTCACCTGCCCTCCCACTGCAGGCGTGATTTGCAAGCGCGCCCTGTGCTCACCTGCCCCCCACTGCAGGCGTGCTTTGCAAGCGCGCCATAACAGACGCACCCCCCACCTGCAGGCGTGCTTTGTAAGCGCACCAGAACAGATGTGCCCCCACTGCAGGCGTGCTTTGTAAGGGCGCTCCCCACCTGCACAGGCGTGCTTTGTAAGCGCGCTCTTGTAACAGACACCGAGTGTGTAAAGTTTTTGCACAATCTACTCATTCTCCATTGTAGTGCGGTGTCTCTGTACCCCGCTTTTGTTTTCACTCATCAGATATAAAGAAAACCATCCAGTTTCTATCAAATATTGCTTGCCGTTAGGGAACTGTGGACATCGTAGGGGCGAGGTCTCCTCGCCCGCATTAGCCTCTGTTCGGGCGGGGAGACCCAGCCCCATAGGCGTCAATTTAAGGGTTTTGACCTCTTGTAGGAGGGGTTTTCAACCCCGATTTGAGAGAAATTGAACATAAAATCGGGGTTGAAAACCCCTCCCACAAGAGAAAATGCCAACACTTTTTTCTTAAATTGACCCCTATGGGGCGGGGAGACCCAGCCCCTACGGCATAGTAACCAAAACTATACACACCCCTGACTAAAAAGCAACTTGACTTTGACTATGGTATTGTGTCATAATTGATTAATTCTTTGTTATGCTATTCCAAGTTGCTACCTACAAGATATTAAGCAGATAGTTGTGAGCTATTTCAATAAGTCATTGATTCTCAACTATTTATTATACAAGACTTACTCAGTTTTCTTGATTTTATCAAGAATTATGATGAAAATGATGTAATTATCAGCATTTTTATTGATTTCCAGCGCGCATACAAAGCACGCCTACCGTTGGAGAAATATTTTATTACCGAATTAATAAATTAATCTTCATTAGGCATTCACCGCCAACCGTTTTTGCTTAAGTCCTGCTGGGGTTACAAACCCCTCCTACAAGTGTGTTCATAAATAGGTGGAAACTTGTGAAATATTATTACTTGAAATTTTTCATATTCTTTGGTATTCTTTTAATGAAATTATATACGTAATTATTGTTCTTTATCTCACTCTTATGTATTGATTTACTTTTGATAGTAGGTGGCATATCATGACAAATTCCTTTACCAAAGACTTTTTTACCCCGACTATACATACGTATCTGATTATGGGAATAGTAGTGGTTCAAATCGTTTTCGATTCCATATATAATGAGTATTTCAAAGGCACCGAACACAGTGGATTTTTATATTTCATAATAAAAGGAGACGTATTGGAATTCAATGAATCGGAAAAAGGAGGCAGAGAAGGTGTCAAATACAATTTCCAATGACTTAGTACTCCTGACTATACCGATGCGTCGAGATATGGAGCTTGCAGCAGCACAATTGGCTTCAGTCATAGCTGAATCTATGAGTTTTTATGAGCAGCAAGTAGAAGAAATTCAAATGGCAACGATTGAAGCTTGTATAAATGCATTTGAACATAGCAAGAGTCCAGATCAGCAGGTATTTACTAAGTTTATAATGAGGTCAGATGAGTTGGAAATCAAGATTACAGATCAAGGAGTTGGTTTTTCTCATGACAATCGTGCGCAACAGAGAAACAATAAGCCAGATATACATCCAGAGATGCGGAAACGCGGATGGGGGTTGGAAATAATTCATGCACTGATGGATAGTGTGAATATTAGTAGTAACAACAACGGTACAACTATTTCAATGGTAAAATGTAAGAATGAAACAGATCAGGAAGATGGACAGGAATGACTTAACAGTGATAATTGAAATGGTTTATCTGGGAACCGTGTGATTTTCTGCATTTGAAATTCTCATTTTGAAGGAGGAAAAAGTTTGGCAAACAAATTTGATATTCAGATTCGTGCTGAAAAACAGTACGCTATATTAGAAACAGCCGGATATTTGAACGATGCACTCGGAGAACGACTTTCAAAAGAAGCACAAGAACTCATTGAAAAAGGCTATACACAGTTAGTAATCAATTTGGACAAAACAGCATTAATTAACAGCATAGGTATTTCCATTCTCATAGAAATTATTGAAGCTCTTGAGCAACGTGATGGTACATTAAACTTTTGCGGTTTATCTGCTACCCAAGAACGGACCTTTAGAATGATGGCAATAGCGAAATACGCGGGTATCTTCCCAGATGAAAAATCTGCAATTGCCAATTTTTGATCTCCAATAAATAAAACACATAACCTTATTACACTTAACTGTTTCAACCACCGTTCTTGATTCTAACGGGTCAAATGGATTGAACCCCTAACCTAAGTTAAGAAGATCAGAAGGAACAATCCGCCATGCACCTAAGCACAGCAGAAGAAACTATACAAAGGTTAATATTTAGTTTATCAGAACTGGAGAATTTAGGACAAACACTAATCTCTGGTCGTAGTAATTTTAATATATCCAGTAAGACATATCTCCGCATCACACTCGGTACTCTTCAGGTAACAGGGGGAGCTATCCTGAGTTACCAATCAACAGATAATTCTTTAACCATTACCGCCTCAACTCCAGAGGTAGATGTTCCCACGATAGAAATTGAACCACACGAAATTACAAGTCTGTTAGAATGTTCCTTTGTTGATTTAGACAATGCACCTGATGATCTTCAAGAATTTATTGATAGAAACGAGCAGAGTCTTAATTGTAATTCAATCCATCAACTTTGGGTGCCTTTAAAGATACAAGACGAATTACTTGGAATTCTGAGTTTAGGTAAGTTTTTAGGTCGTTCTAAGTTTGAAGAATGGGAGCAGGAACTTCTAACCATACTTGCACACCAAATATCAATTGCGATTGCGTACTCTCGAAATGAAGAACGTATTCAGAGTGAGAAGTTTCGTCTGTTTATGTTAGCAGAAAGTGCACCGCAAATTTGTCAACTTTTACAGCCTGAAGATGCTGCGGAACAGGTAGTCCACCAAGCAGTAGCACTGTTAGATGCTAACGTTGGTGCATTGATGCTTATGCAATCGGAGGAACAAAATCTTGAGTTACGATATGTTTTCCCACCTGATATCATGGACTCCGATGGAGAAGAAAACGAAAATAAAAGCAACCTATTAGTACCATTAAATGGTAGTGATAATGACACATCTGAGCTACAATCAATAACGTCAGTAGAGATGTTAGCAAATGTAGTAAAAGAAGGAAGAACACACCAATGTTCTGCTAATGCGGACAAACTTTTTGGTGGTAGAACTCTGATGGCGGGTCCAATACAGGGACGTGACGGGGATATATTAGGTGTTCTTGTAGTTGGAGACAAAGAAGAACGGGGTGGGAGTATTACCAACTTCACATTTGAAGATGAGACCTTACTTGACTCTTTTGCTAAGCAAGCAGGTGTTGCAATAGAAAATGCGCATCTGCATCAGGAAGCACTTGAAGCACGCCATTTGCAAGCAGAGATGGAGGAAGCTCGAAAAATTCAAGAGAACCTTATTCCAGATACACTCCCAGAAATACCTGGGTATGAGGTTGCAGGATACTACGAACCTCGTGGACCAGTTGGAGGCGATTATTTCGACTGCATAGAACTTACAACAGGAGGGTGGGGACTTGCTATTGCTGATGTATCAGGGAAAGGTATGCAGGCAGCACTCTTGATGGCAACACTCCGTGCAGGTCTTTTGTCTGAATTATCGAGAGTTCGCACTGAAAACATACCTATAGATATGAAGAATGAATTGACTGACATGGCAATGACCTTAAATTCACTGCTCTATGTCAGCGGAACGGAAGAAAAATACGCTACATTCTTTTATTCCCATCTAAATCCTGAAACAGATACTGTCACATCGTTGAATGGAGGACACAACCCTCCATTGATAGTTAAAAGCAATGGAGACATAGTATGGCTTGGTGAAGAGGTGGGTGGATTGCCGCTGGGTATGTTTCCAAATGATATGGTGCCTCTGATCGCAAAATACGAAGCTGAGCAGTTTAAACTCGAATGTGGTGATGTAATCATCTTCTATACTGATGGCGTAACCGAAACTGTGAACATAGAGGACGAGTTTTATGATGAAGAACGTCTTGAACAATTCGCAAAATCTTGCAACGAAAAAGATGCTGCATATATATGCAACTTTATACATCAGTCAGTAATAGACTTTCAGGGGGATGCAGATCAATTTGATGATTTGACCTTGCTTGTACTACGAAAAAAATAGGAAACCCAAAACATGCAACAGAATACAGAAGGACGTAAATACCTAAATCCAACAGTTCTCGCTCAAATTGGGAATCTTGAACTTATTGCAAAATTTGTTGTTGAGGGTTTCATCTCAGGTTTACACAAAAGTCCTTACCACGGCTTTAGCGTTGAATTCTCGCAATATAGACAATATATGCCAGGTGATGATACGAAACACATAGATTGGAAAGTCTACGGCAGGACTGACAGATATTATATCAAACAGTTTGAAGAAGAGACGAATTTGAATTGCTATATACTGTTGGATACCAGTGAATCTATGTCGCATCCTTCCCCGGAAGACTTAGAAGAGATAGAAGCAGTGACACAAACTGAGTCAGAAAGTGTTGTTGGACCACTTTCCAAACTCCGCTATGCCAGTTTTCTAATAGCATCACTTTCCTATTTCATGGCTAAGCAACGAGATGCAGTTGGGTTTGCATATTTTGATGAGAAAGTACATCAGTATCTGCCTGCCCGTAGCAGTGCTTCCCACATGCATACTATATTACTAACTCTGGAAAACTTACAGACAGCAAAAGAAACAAAAATTGGTGAACCATTACATCAAATAGCTGAAAGGTTGACGAAACGCGGATTGGTCATTCTGATTTCCGATCTTTTTGATGAGAACCCAGATGAAGTGATAGAAGGACTTGAACACCTACGTTACGATGGTCACGAAGTCATTGTCTTTCATCTGCTTTCTCAACAAGAGGTAGACTTTGAGTTTGAAAGATTGATCCGTTTTGTGGATTCAGAAACCGACCAAGAAATTATTACAACACCGCAAGTGATACGAGACAGTTATCTGAGCAATTTTAATGATTTTATTCATCACTATAGGACGACTTTGAACCAATCGGATATAGATTACAATCTATTAAACACATCAACACCGATTGACAGAGCACTTTCATCATATCTTGCCAAACGTCAAGGTTTTATATAGAACTAGCTAAGCACTGTAAAAGGAATATAAAAGGAGAAAAACACGATGGGTTTATTAGCAGGTGCGTTTGCAATTGCAGGTGCTGTTGGTGCATCAATTCCGCTAATTATTCACTTATTAAATAGGGAACGTGCCCGAAGACTGGTTTTCAGTACAGTTCGTTTTATTCAGATGTCGCACCAGACAAACGTACAACGTCATAGATTAAAACGTTGGTTGCTATTGTTGATGCGAATTTTGATGTTAATTCTCCTCGGTCTTGCTTTTGCACGTCCATTCTTCGCTGAGGATCCAGCAACTGCACCAGAATTAGGTGGTGTCCGTAATGCAGTGATTATCATGGATACATCTTATAGTATGCAATATGAAGATGTATTAGCTCGTGCGAAAAATGAGGCAACTGATCGACTTGGCAATATGGAAGCAGCGGATGCAGTAGCACTTATTTTCTCAGCAGATAAAGCACGTCAGGTTCTACCAATTGACTCCGAACATAATCACCTCAAAACTGCGATTGAAAACGTTGTACCTACCAACTATACTACAGATTACCTTGATGCGATCCAAACTGCAGATGAAATACTAAAGACAGTTTCGGTAGGTCAAAAGCAGATTTTCCTTATCGGAGACTTACAGAAAAGTGGTTGGGAGAACTTCCTTGAAACTGACAAACTTAGTTCCGATGTAGACATCGAATTTGTCAATATAGGTGAAGAACAACCTAATAATCACGCAGTTACCGATATCAATGTCCCTCCTGTTATTTTGATCGATCAAAAAGACACAGAATTGGTGGCACGTGTCCATAACTATAGTAGTGAACGTGTTGAAAACCTTGATGTGAGTTTATTCATAGATGATAAAAAAGTAGAAACAACCAAATTGGACATTGAACCTGAAGACAGTTCTGATGCTGTGTTCAAAGTCAAAATAGATCTGCAAAACGAATCATCCCATACAGGTTGGGTTGAAATAAATACTGACGCATTGAAAATTGACAACAAACGTTATTTTACTGTGCAAAGTATGAAATCTATAAATGTCCACTGTGTTAATGGTGAGCAGAACAGGTCTGACATTGAAGATGAAACATTCTTTCTCACAAGAGCACTAAGAAGTGTTGGTGATGTAGGCGCTCCGATTGATTATTCGGAATCAAATTCAATTCCTACTGCAGATAACCTGAAGCGTTACGATGTCGTAATAGTTGCTAATGTAAGCACAATAACGGAGAGTGAATCAGAAAGGCTTAAAACTTATGTGAATGGTGGGGGTGGACTTATCATCACACTTGGAGATAGAATAGATACTGGTGTGTATCAACAATTTTTGGGTGGAGCAGAGAATTCTTTGTTACCATGCACAATTATGCAAGCGGTCGGTGATCCTATTGGTAAAGATGATTTCAAAGTAATTGCAAGTGTTGATTTTCGTCATCCGATATTCACTCCGTTTAGCAATCCGAACCACGGCGATTTTGCTAAAGGTAGATTTTATCGCTATTATCAAACTGTACCTACATCAGATGCAACAGTGATGGCTGCGTTTGATGATGGTAACCCGACATTACTTGAAAAAACCTACGGTAATGGACGCGTGCTATGCTACACCTCAACAATTGATCGAGAATGGAATGATTTACCAATACACGGTGTCTATCTTCCGTTTCTTCATGAAACCGTAAAATATCTTGCACTAAAACAGGTAGGAAAAGTACCAGATTATTATGTTGGAGATACAATAGAATACAACGGTTCTCAAGAAAGTGCTGGAAAAGAGGTTGCAGTTTTCAATCCTGATCGTAAAGAAGATAGGTTGGTATTAAATGAGCAGGGAAGTCTTTTCTATGAGAACACAGAAAATCCAGGAATCTTTTCAGTACATAGGTCTGGTGAGAAACCTCAATATTTTGCCATTAATGTGGATACAGCAGAGTCAGACTTAACCCCTCGCAATCCAGAAGAATTGACCAGTATGCTTGTTGGTACTGCAGAAACAAACCGTATACCGACTGAACTTACACCAGATGTTGTCCGACAATATGAAGCAGATGTTGAGAGAAACCAAAGTCTCTCGACTTATCTGCTGTTAGCAGTTTTTGCCCTTGCAATTTCAGAGATGTTCTTGGCAAACCGCGTGTAGTTAGTGTATTTGCGTATTTTAGATTAGGAGGATATAGCAAACAAATGGGTCCTGAAACGAATGATAGAATTGAAGTTCCAGATATTGTCTCAGAGAAAGAATGTCAATTCTTTGTAGAAAACGGTTACCTTGTCGTTCCGAATCTTCTATCCGAAAGTGAAATTGATGAACTTCGGAAAGATACAGTCAGACTTGCACGTGGTGGATATGAAACTAATAACATGAAACCACTACCAGAAAACGTTACAGACGAAGAAGCAATCGGCAGAATACTCTGCATTCATCAACCACATTTTGTTAGTGATACAATTGAGAATTATGTCAAACACCCAAAAATCTGTGGGATATTAAGTCAAATCACCGCTGCGCATCTACCGTTTTGGGATGGCAGTGTTAAGTGTATGCAGTCAATGCTTTTCGTCAAACCGCCCAATTTTCAAGGACAAGCGTGGCATCAAGATGAGATTTATATTCCAACGCGTGACCGTTCGTTAATCGGTGCATGGATTGCAATGGATGATGCTACAGTAGAAAATGGGTGTCTATGGGTATTACCAGGTTCACATCGGCAAGGCTACTTATATCCACAACGCAACCATGAAAATCCTGACGAGTTTGACTTCACACCTGAGAGTTTTGGTTTTGACGGTACAATAGAGGTGCCCGTAGAGGTAACAACGGGAACACTTGTCTTCTTCAACGGTTATTTACTGCATCGTTCTCGCAAAAATCGTGGTAACACATTTAGACGTGTTCTTGTCAACCACTACTGTAATTCATGGTCTTTACTTCCTTGGTCAATTAAGGAAGGTGAACGTCCTGCGAGTGCAGACCGTCGTTGTGTTATTCCAGTTTCAGGTGTTGATCCCTATGCTTGGAAAGGTTATGATGAACCCCCTAAGAGCATTGGTCTACGTTCCTGTAAAGCAGTTAATGAATTACCCCCAATCACTGAGGAAGGAAAGTAAAAAGAATGACAACAGAACAGGCGACAGAACTACAAAACACATTAGAAAAAATGATGAATCGGATATCCACGGGTGACGACATTGCAGAGCAGCTTCTCCGAATACAACAGTTGTCTATTGACGTTGAAGCAACCGCTCCAAAAATTCTAATGCACTATATAGAACGAAGAAGTTATACAAAGGCATTAGATTTTCTTAAAGAGTTGTAATACCATTTCCATGTGACAATGTCTCATTGCAGCGGAGATCTGGTAGGAGCAACCTCCCAGTCGTGACCGGGAGATTACTCCTACCGAAGAGAGTGACCTTCAACCAGTAAACAGTGGAATTCCTTAATGAGACAAGATATATTAGAAATGGTATAATGCGTGTGAGTTTCAATAAAAAATAATGAGGATTTCATGACAAGAGAAGATGGACGAAAAAAAGACGAATTGCGGCTAATCAACATAAAACGTCATTACACTATGCATGCTGAGGGAGCAGTTCTTATAGCGACAGGAGATACGAAAGTAATCTGTACTGCATCAGTAGAAGAACGACAACCGAGTTTTATGCGTGAACAGAATCAACGTAATCGTGGGTGGGTCACTGCAGAATATTCTATGCTGCCGCGTTCCACATCCCAAAGAATGCGACGCGAAGCAACACAAGGAAGACTCGGTGGCAGGACCCAGGAAATTCAACGTCTAATTGGCAGATCACTACGTGCAGCCGTAGACCTTGATATGTTAGGTGAAAGAACAATCTGGATAGATTGTGATGTTATTCAAGCGGATGGTGGTACACGTACTGCTGCCATCACAGGCGCGTTTATTGCCCTTTGGGATGCGTGTAACACGCTTAAAAACCAAAATAAAATTGATAATCTTCCTATCACTGACAATATCGCTGCTACAAGCGTAGGTATCATAAAAGGCACGCCGATGCTGGATCTCTGTTATTCTGAAGATTTTGCTGCAGATGTTGATATGAATGTTGTTATGACAGGTAGCGGGAAATTCATTGAGATACAAGGTACAGCTGAACATAATCCATTTTCACGGGAAGAATATGACCAATTACTTGACCTATCAGTTATCGGTATCCAACACCTGATCCGTTTACAGAATAAGATAATGCTCGAGGACCTTGATGAAGTTAGTTTTAGCAACGCGTAACCTTGGAAAAGTAAATGAATTGACTGCAATGCTCCGTAAGCAACAAATACATAAAGACCTTCAACTATTATCATTGCAGGATTTTCCTGATGCCCCTGAAGTCGTTGAAGATGGTGAAACTTATGAAGAAAATGCTACGAAAAAAGCCACTGTTATTGCAGATTATACTGGATTTCAAACGCTTGCTGATGATGCAGGTTTAGAAGTAGCTGCACTTGATGGAGCTCCGGGAGTTCATTCAAAGCGATGGGCAGGAGAGGATGCAACAGATGCTATCCGTATAGAGAAATTGCTTACTGCGTTGGATGATAAAACCAATAGAAAAGCGCGATTTGTCGCAGCAATTGCCATTGTTGAACCTACAGTTTCAATAAGCAACAATGTTGATGATGGAAAAACAAGACATAAAGAAGTTACTGTTACAAGAAAAGTGCAAGTCGTAGTAGGGATATGTGAAGGACACATATCCGACACTCCTGCGGGAGAAAGCGGTTTTGGATATGATCCAATCTTTGTTCCTGATGGATATGAGAAATCTTTTGCTGAATTAGGTGATGAAATCAAGAACCAGATCAGTCATAGAAGTCATGCATTCAGATCAGCTCTCAGTTTATTGTAATATACAATTCAAAGGTAACAGTCTTTATGATATACTTTCACACACACATAATTTTATAACAACAGGACTTACGCACTAAATGGTAGGCGGGGAATGCCTAAATGGCATTCATACCGTTGATTTGGGGGAATGCCTAAATGGCATTCATACCGTTGATTTGGTGCTTTGTAAGCGCGCTGGCATCCAATAAAATCCTGAAAATTACGCTATTTTCGTTATAATATTTTATTAAATCATGAAAACTGCGTAAGTCCTGAACAAAATACATTGATATAATGTTTAATACAGAAAGGTAAATTTATGGCATCACTAAAAGATTTACGAAATGGGTTAGTTATCCGTCTTGATGATGTAGTCTACACCGTTGTAGATTGCGAGCATGTGAAACCTGGAAAAGGAGGTGCATTTGCTCGAACGAAGATCAAAAGAGTTCGTGACGGTGCTGTCCTTGACCGTACATTCCGATCAAGTGATACGATTGAAACCGTCAGACTCACCGACCAAGAGATGCAATACCTTTACAGCGAAGGAGAGGTATTATGGTTTATGGATAACGAATCTTTTGACCAAATCCAACTATCAAAAACACTACTTGGCGAAGATGTTAAATTTCTAAAGGAAGGTGAAAACATAATAATCAAAATGGATGGGAATACCCCACTTGCAGCGGAGTTGCCAACGTTTGTTAAACTCCAAATTATTGAAACTGATCCGGGGTTACGAGGAGATACTGTGAGTGGCGGTACAAAACCTGCTAAATTAGAAACGGGTGCTGTTGTCAATGTTCCTCTCTTTGTTAAGAATGAAACCGTCATCAAAGTTGACACGCGGACAGGGAAATATGTTGAAAGGGTATGAAAAATGAAACAAAACAAACAGAGTAATGAACCTGATTCTTCAACCGATACGAAAGCTACAGTTGAAGAACGGGATAATTCTGAATTTGATTCTGAGCAGATGTTTGAATGTCTTCAGCAACTCATTGACATCGCTGAACGCGCTGATTTAGCAACCGCACGTATACGGAATGGAGACTTAGAGATAGAGATTTCCCGTACAACAACACATCATGTAGGTACTACACCTATCCTTGAAAATGCCCCGATGCATTCCCTCGTTACGGAGAACGAAACAGGTGATGATATTATTCGTTCTCCGATGCCAGCGCGGTTTTATCGATCTCCCGCACCTGACGAACCCCCCTTTGTTGAGGTCGGAGATAGTGTTTCAGCAGGAACGTCTATCGCGACCTTGGAAGTCATGAAAACATACAATGATGTTGATGCCCCATTCGACTGTGAAATTCTTGAAATTCTTGTTGAAGATGGACAAGCAGTTGAATTTAATCAAGCTTTATTTCGTGTGAGGCAAAGTTAAGCTAATGTTTCAAAAAATACTAATCGCTAACCGTGGTGAGATTGCCATACGTGTCATACGTGCATGTAAAGACATGGATATAAAAACAGTTGCGATTTTTTCTACTGCTGACAAAAACGCGCTTCACGTCAAGCTTGCTGATGAAAGTTACTGTATCGGACCTCCGCCTTCAACAGAAAGTTATTTGAAATACGCGAACATCATTGCAGTTGCGGATTTTGCTAATGTTGATGCGATTCACCCTGGGGCAGGCTTCCTTTCTGAAGACGCACAGTTTGCTGAGATATGTGAAGCACACAAAATAAAGTTTATTGGACCCTCCGTCAATGACCTTACGACTATGGGTGATAAAGTTCGTGCACTTGAGACCGTCGCCAAAGCGGGTCTAAAACTTGTACCCGGTAGCCATAACAGGAAAAGAAAAAAAGATAAAAAAGGTACCGTTGAAACAGCAGAAGAAGCAGCAGAACTTGCTGAAAAGATTGGGTATCCAGTTGGTATCAAAGCATCTGCAGGTGGTGGTGGTCGTGGTATTCGCATCGCACACAATAAACCGAGTTTGTTCAATCTTTTTCACATAGCACGTGCAGAAAGTGAAGCTGCATTCGGTAACAGTGATGTCTACATAGAAAAATGGATTGAAGATGCACGGCATATTGAAGTTCAGGTTTTAGGAGATGCACACGGAAATATCGTACACTTTGGAGAACGTGAATGTTCAATACAACGCAAACAGCAAAAACTCCTTGAAGAAGCACCTTCGCCATCAATTTCTACAAAACTACGGAACGACATCTGCAAGGCAGCTGTTAAAGCTGCAAAGTCAATTGGATATTCAAATGCTGGTACAATTGAGTTTGTGGTAGACAAAGACGAAAAATACTATTTCCTTGAAATGAATACACGGATACAAGTTGAGCATACAATTACAGAAAGTATTACAGGAGTGGATCTAATCAAGGAACAGATACGATTAGCAATGGGGGAGGAACTTGGATACAACCAATCTGACATAAGTATCAATGGACACGCAATTGAATGTAGAATTAATGCCGAAGACCCAGCAAATCAGTTCATGCCATCACCAGGTTTAATTACGGACTACCAACCTCCCGGCGGTATTGGTATTAGGGTTGATGGATATGTCTATACGGGTTATACGGTCCCACCACATTACGATTCTCTTGTTGCGAAACTTATCGCTTCTGGTAGGGATCGAGACGAAGCGATTGCACGAATAAAACGTGCTCTTTCTGAATTCCGAATTGAAGGTATAAAAACAACAATTCCACTCCATTTAAACATCCTGAATGATGAACGATTTCTCAGTCGTAACATCTTTACAAACTTCCTAAATTCATGATTGCCTTGTTAGGTACGCCATCAAAAAAGTTTCTCCTTCACATTTATGTGTTGAGTCTTGTAATACTCGTTAGTGTCACATTTGATGTACATACGCAACCACCTACCTTCGTTGATGTTACAAAAGAAGTAGGTATTCGTTTTCAACATTCAAGTGGAACCCGTACCAGTATGCTCCCAGAAGATATGGGGTCAGGGGCAGGTTTTGGAGATATAGATAACGATGGGGATCTTGATCTTTATGTCGTAAATATACCAGGTCCATTTCAGAATTGGTTATCAAAGAAATCCTTAACAACTGCTTCAAATGTATTATATAGAAACAATGGCGATGGCACATTCTCTGACATAACACTTTCTGCAAAAGTTGGTGATGGTGGATATGGTATGGGGTGTGTATTCACTGATTATGATGGTGATGGCAACCTTGATCTGTATGTAACTAATTATGGAGAAAATACACTATATCGCAACAATGGAGACAGTACTTTTACAAATGTAACAAAGATCGCTGGGGTTGAATGTCCATTATGGAGTACCGGCGCAGCATTAGCAGATTATGATGGTGACGGTGATGTTGATTTGTATGTGTGTAACTACGTTAACTACGATCTTGAAAAATTCCAACAGAAAAAAGTTAAATCACGGCAATCGGGTATATTAGTACCTAATGCCCTGAATCCTACCGTATTTGAACCACAAGACAATGTCTTATTCCGAAACAATGGAGATGGTACCTACACTGATGTTACTACAGAAGCTGGTGTTGCAGCACCTGGTGGTAGAAGTATGCAAGCCATTTTTAGCGACTTCGACCAAGATAATGATTTGGACATTTATGTTGCAAATGATACATCTGAGAACCACATATTTCGCAACAATGGAGACGGTACTTTTACTGATGTTAGTGCAGAGTCCTGGGCAGCAGATTTTCGTGGGTCAATGGGTTTAGCTGCTGGTGATTACGATACAGATGGAGATGTTGATATATTCATCAGTCATTGGATTGATCAGGAAAACGTTCTCTATAGAAATCTGCTGAAAGAGAACATAAATTCGGAAAAAAATATACCGAAACTCATCCGCTTTGTTGATGAAGCCTATTCCACGATGTTGGCTGAAGTTAGCATCAAAGAGATTGGATGGGGAACATCACTATTTGATTACGATAACGATAGCGATTTAGATATTTTCGTTGCAAACGGTAGTACTTTTCAGATGTTGGACGACCCAGAATCGCTTATTCCACAACATAATCAGTTGTTTCGTAACAATAAAGATGGAACATTCAGTGATGTCAGTAAGACTTCTGGGATTGCTGATCTTCCTGCGCGTGTTAGTCGGGGTACAGCATTTGCAGACTATGACAATGATGGAGATGTTGATATATTCATCGTGAATAACTATGACGGACCCACACTATTACAGAATAACACATCTTCAAAAAATAATCCTAATGGTTGGTTGCATGTAAATTTAGTCGGATCGGATAAGAACAGGAATGCCATTGGAGCAAAAATTCTACTCAAAACGGGAAATACCATACAAGTTCAGGAAATATATGCAGGAGAAAGTTACATGTCTGCAAACGGTTTCATAACGGAATTCGGGTTAGGAAAAGTTACTAAGGTTGACATGATTCAGGTTATCTGGCAAAACGGTAAAACCCAGACTCTTGAGAATGTCTCTGTGAATCAGAAAATAGAAATTATACAGAACCCATAAAATGCATAACTTGCTATGCACATTAACGACACTACATCAATACATTCTACCTTAACAACTTCTCCAAAATCTGCACTTATGACAGAATCGGAGATGGGTCTT
Organism: Candidatus Poribacteria bacterium; assembly: GCA_963663765.2. Classification (GTDB taxonomy): domain Bacteria; phylum Poribacteria; class WGA-4E; order WGA-4E; family WGA-3G; genus MSPOR6. Next base: position 550,536 of record CAXXUA010000015.1, read on the forward strand.
TTTGTTGATTACTATCAACTAACGATGGGTCAAGTAGATTTTAAAAACAGAAATGATTCCATTATCACTGCTAATTACTTTGTACGTAAAATTCCACAAGGTGAATATCTTATTGCTGCTGGACTTGAACAAGTCATCCATTACATTCTAAATCTTCGGTTCACAGATGATACACTAAACTGGTTATCTGATCAGGGTGAATTGTCTGATGATTATCTTGATTCGTTGAGAAATTTCCGATTCAACGGCTCCGTTTATGCTGTTCCCGAAGGCACTCCTGTTTTTCCAAATGAACCTATAATAAATGTTATCGGTCTATCTCGTGATGTGCAAATTTTTGAAACATATCTGCTTTGTGTGATGAATTTCCAGACGTTGATTGCAACCAAAGCTTCGCGCATTGTGCAGGTAGCAAGCGGAAAACCGGTATATGATTTCGGTGCAAGACGCGCACACGGAAGAGATGCGGGGATCCTTGCAGCACGTGCATCCTTTATAGGTGGTGCAGAAGCGACATCACTTGTGCTTGCAAACCGGTATTTTGACATTCCGTATGTTGGGACGATGGCGCATAAGTTTGTAATGGAGCGACCATCAGAACTGGATGCTTTCAGAGACTACTCTAAGGTTTTTCCACACAATGCCACATTCTTAATTGATACCTACAAGACAATAGAAGGTACAAGAAATGCAAGTATTGTTGCACTTGAAATGGAGGCACGTGGATGTCGACTGAAAGCCGTGAGATTAGACAGCGGTGATCTCTTGACCCTTAGTAAAGAAGTGCGTCTTATCCTTGATTCAGCAAGACTTAACTATGTGAAAATCATCGCAAGTCATGACCTTGATGAGTATGAGATTGAGAGATTACTCAAAAATGGTGCACCCATTGATGGATTCGGAGTTGGTACTCGTCTTGCCACAGGTGCAAACTTCAACTCAGTGACTGGTGAAGGTGGTCCATCTGCGCTTGGTGGTGTCTACAAATCGGTTGAACGGGATGGAAAACCTGTTGGTAAACAATCGCTTGATGAACCTGGCAAAGCTACGGTCCCAGGAAGAAAACAGGTATATCGGCAAACCGACAAAGATGGTAACTACTATAATGACTATGTCACACTTTGGAATGAACCACTATCCAGTGGAAAGCCTCTTTTAATTTCCATTGTCAAAGACGGAGAATTGGTGTATAATTTTCCTAAGTTAACAGACATTCAAAAACGAATGATTACAGAACTGACAAAATTAGATGAATCACATAAGACAATAACAGATGCAAAACCCTATCCAGTTGAAATACATCTGCCATCGGGAAACTAAACCGAAGCATATTGGATTCATCTAACGAGTTATGGTATACTTAACAATATATTTTACACACAAAGTGTAACGCATCCTAAATTCCTATGCGTCACACACAATTATAATTTTGTCATAACATCATTGTTATGCTTTGAAGCTAAATGCTTAAGGAACACAAAATAAGTGTCTACAGAACCAAACAATGCCGATTCCGCCCATGCGGCGGATATTATTCATCCTCAACCTGTGCCTTTTCTAATTATTCATCTTGCATGTTTCGCAATATTTTTTGTAGATGTTCAACCCACGGATTGGATTATATGCGGAGTCCTTTACGTTATCCGTATGTTTGGTATTACAGGGGGGTTTCATCGCTATTTCTCACACAGAGCATTCAAAACAAGCCGTGGTTTCCAATTCTTTTTAGCATTTCTCGGACAGTGTTCAGCACAACGCGCAACACTCTGGTGGGCAGCTAAGCATCGGGAACATCACAAGTATTCCGACACAGAAAAAGATGTTCATTCACCAGTCAAACATGGATTTTGGTATTCTCATGTAGGTTGGATACTTTGCTCACGCGGACTAAGCGTAGATTACAACTTGATAAAGGACTTTCGGAAATATCCGGAACTTGTCTGGCTTGGTAAGTACCATTCACTACCGGCGGTATTATTAGGTGTGTTCATCTGGATAATTGCTGGCTGGTCTGGTCTGGTCGTGGGTTTTGTAATAAGTACTGTGCTTCTATATCACGGAACTTTTTCAATTAATTCTCTTTCCCACATTTATGGTAAACAAGATTATGTCACAGGTGATAATTCTCGAAACAACATTTTTCTCGCAATCATTACACTCGGTGAAGGATGGCATAATAACCACCACCATTTTCCAAGTGCAGCACCACAAGGATTTCGTTGGTGGCAAATTGATATTACATATTATATCCTAAGGCTATTGTCCTTATTTAGAATCGTATGGGACCTACGCTTACCGCCAGCACATGTTGTTGAGGGTAAACGCAGAATGTCACTCACTACCGTTGAAAACGCTGCACAGCAACTTGCTGCGAGTTTCTCTATTGAACAGATTAGTAAAACGGTTTTACAAATATGGGCACATACACCAAAATTAGAAGAACTACGCAAACGAGCTCAAAATGGTCAGACAGAGGTTGAAGCATTTCTCAAAGAAATGAAGATACTTGAGTTACCAATTATAGGAAATCTTAAAGATAAAGCACAAGCCATGTTTACACACATACCATCCTTAAATCCGGTTGTTGAACGGACAAATCAACTCATTGTTCAGGCAGTTTCGGTATGGCTGCTTCAGAACGACATGAGCGAAACAGCGGTTAAGGTATAGAGAATACTGATTAGGGTTGGGTTAGACTAATAATAAAATCTAACTCCACCCAAACGGTACAGAAATGTAAAAAATCATTCATTGAGACCGAGCCTTATACGGTTGAACTCATTCAGAATTGAACAGAATAGCAACGAAGATGCGTATATTCCACTATAACCACATATTCCGTGATGAGAGACATGTTTTGCTCTGATATACCATGGAGGGAATGATGAATAACCTAATAGACTTTAAATTCAAGCAGAGAAAATATATTCCTGTTATTCCAAAAGCAAATGGGAAACCAACCATCTACATTGAAGGATACCCTTGTGAGGACGACGAACCTATGGCTGCAACAGGATTTCATGGTGTGCAGATTAATACCTTTTATGACCAACTCTCGCGATATTTCGCTATCAATGATCATATATATATCGGTGTTGACAGTTTTATTTACTATCGTGAAGGAGACATCACAAAGTCCATTGCTCCTGATGTTTATGTCGTTTTCGGTGTTGCTAAAGGTCCCGAGCGTCGCAGTTTTTATACTTGGTCAGAAGGTGCAGTGCCTGTAGCAGTTTTTGAGTTTCTCTCTGATTCAACTGTAAATCAGGATCGAAATAAAAAAGTTGGGTTGTATCTAAATGATATCGGTGTTCAAGAATACTTTATCCATCAACCTGAAATGAAAAAACCTGCAGAGTTTCTTGGGTGGCGGGGAAGTCCATCGGGTAACATTGTTGAGATGGTGCCGGATGCAACTGGCGGCATATTCAGCAAAGTGCTGAATCTCTGGTTTCGCTGGAAGGAGGATCAATCGACACAAGTGAGACTTTTACGTCCATATCTGCCCGATGGCACACCCATAACAACGTCTATGGAAGAAAAACAGCTACGAGAACAAGAACAACAACTGCGAGAACAAGAACAACATCGACGCTTGGAAGCGGAAGCGCGCGCTGAAGAGGCAGAAAGGGTTGTAAGGAAAGAAGCAGAACAGCGGCAGATATTAGAGGCAGAGGTAGAACGTCTCCGTGCACAACTCGCTAACCGCCAAGGCGAAAACGCGTGACACTTTAGAATGAACCACTATCCTATAGAGTACTGCTCTTAATTTCCATTGTATGGGACAGAGAGTTGATATATAATTTTCCAAACCTGACAGATATTCTGGAATAGATGCGGTCAGAACTCACAACATTACACCATTTCAAACTAACAAATCAAGTTATTTTTCGGTAAAATATAAGAATTATCATTTTGGAGGTGATTAACTTTATGCAACAAATTGATCCAAGACAATTTCTTGAAACCGATACATTGCTCAATAAGTTCCAAGGACAAGCAGTGTTCATAACGTATGACGGTATAAAACAACTAAAGATAACTAAAATAGAGAAATATGAGATCCATTCCGATGATGATGCATTGCATAAAACAGATATCGTCTTTTCTCTAACCCCAAAAACAGCAAATAACTTGGGTGACGCATTGCGGGTCAACAAAAAACTTGAAGCTGAAAAACTACGCACAGATAAGGACCCCATTAAACGACCAAGAATCATTGGAAAACGTCCTATGCGTAAGTTAGCAAAAAAATACGTCAAAGTTACTTTTCTTAACGGATACATACTATACGGTATACCGCTTGAATACAATGATTATAACTTCACAATGAATGTTAATGACCAGATAGTCCTTGTATATAGACACGCAATCTATCAATTTGATATGGTCAAAAATAGTAAAAGTGTAAATCAACGGAAGGAAAACACCAATGAAAAATAAATCGTCTTATCGTGTGGCACCACCTGGATTTACAACGGAACAGTGGGAGACATTCAACAAAGACGGTATTATCTTCATTGAGGACGCAATCTCCGATGAAGATGTTGAAATCTATAAAGATGCGATAGACCGCGTAGCATCAAAAAACCCTAAGTATCAACCGGGGAATTACCTCGGAATGCAGAACATCGTTGAACGCGATCCAGTTTTTACAGGATTGATAGACCATGAACGTCATGTTGGTTTTGCTTATGATCTTTATGGTGAACTTCTTAAATTACATATAAGCCAGTTTTTCCTGCGTCCACAAGGAGGTAAACAGTACAATCAGTGGCATCCTGATGGTGCTCGGGCATTACCTTATGGGGTCTTTTCTCCGAAATTACCGCTGCAAATCAAAGTCGGATATTGGCTAACAGACCTACCGCATGAGAAGATGGGGAATATCGTTGTGCTGCCGGGAAGTCATAGACATCAATATATGGATGGATATGATACACACGAGAGTATCCCTGGAGAAATGGTTGTTTGTCCGCCTAAAGGCACAATGACAGTGATGCACTCCAGTATTTGGCATCGTGTGGAACCCAATGAAAGTGATGTAGTACGTTATAACATTTTTGTTGCCTATTGTCCATCGTGGGTAACACCTGCGGATCGTTTCCATTCCTCACCAGAGTGGGTAAAGACGCTCAACCGCGAGCAACGTATCATTATGCGGAGTTACGCTAATGCCTATCATAATGCCAAACCTCCCGCATCAGAATTTCCGCTCTTTTTAGATCGCGCGACCGGTTCTGACGCAGATGTAGACAAGTATTTGGATCATGTCCAACTTCATAGACGCAAACGACAGACAACAGCAGAACGTATTGTTGGCATATAAGGTCAATCAAAATGAAAAACCTATTCCTTAAAGACATGCGTTACCGTCAAGCACGGGTAGTGTTAACTGCAATTGGCATCACTGTGCTGATTTCACTGATTCTGTTGTTGGGTGGTATCATGAACGGGATGCGTATTCAAGCACAGCAGTACGTAAAATCTACAGGGGCGGACATCTGGATTTCTGCAGAGGGTTCTGGTGGTGCGTTCATCGGGTTTTCCCTTTTGATAGAAGAAACAATGGCACCATTGAATGCATCTAAAGACTTTGAAGAGGGAACTGTGTCCCCGCTTATTTTTGCTCAAGCACAACCGAAAATCCGAGAAAAAAACACTAAAGCTATTGTTGTTGGATATCAGTTAGGGAAACTTGGTGGACCAAAAAACGTTGTTGACGGTAGAATGTTTCAATCCAGCGAATATAAGGACTATCGTCCAGAAGATCCAGTTCCGCATGAAGTAATTGTAGATGAAAAAATGGGACTTGAAATCGGAGAACAAATTACCATCGGAACAGAAACCGTTAAGGTTGTTGGAAAAACCAGTAGTTTGATGTTTGTTTTAGATACTCCCCTACTATTTATGGATATTCGCGTTGCACAACAAGTACTGCTTGGGAACTATCCGCGTGTAAATATGATGATTGCCAAGGTAAACATGAAACAGGAGTTAGCTAAGGTCACTGCAAATTTTGATGCTTCCGATGCGATTGAAGTACGTACTGTAACACAAACACTCAAAGACATTATCGGATATTATGTTGATGAACCGATGAAAGCGGTACAATTTCTACGGGTCATGTTGTGGTTGGCGGCTGGTTTGCTTGTTGGGATGATTACTTATGTGACCATGTTGGAAAAGACGCAGGAAATTGGTGTGCTAAAAGCCATTGGCGCATCAAATAGATATGTGATGGCATTGCTGCTAAAACAGGTTGCAATTATCTCTGTTGTTGGTGTTGTTGCAGGATTTTGTCTTTCCTATATATTCGCTGCAGCTGCACCCATTTTTGTTTCAATACATTTGGTTGAATCCATCATCGTAGCTATTATTAGTTTTATTGTTTGTTGTGGTAGTGGTTATCTTGCCGCACGTAAGGCAATTATGGTCGATCCAATGATTGCATTCCGCGGTGAGATTGATAGCGGAATGTCCAAACCTAATCCAAGTCTTCAAACTTTAGTTTACGATGAAGTTTGAGAAAATAACAAATAATACCAATTCTATGTGATAATGTCTCATTAGCGGAGGAGATCTGGTAGGAGCGACCTCCCGGTCGCGACCGGGAGGTCGCTCCTACCGAAGAAAGTAATCTCCAACCAGTAGTAAACAGTGGAATTCCTTAATAAGACAGGATTTATTAGAAATAGTATAATAATTCATTGATAAAGAAGTTGATATATCGGGTTTGAAAACCCACTCATAAAATTAACTCAGGGTTATTCAGTTTTAGGTGTTTTTGATGAGATTTTACTATAACGTTAATATTATGTGTTGCCATATTGTCCATGTCTTTAGTCCCGTAGGGACGATATGTTTATAGAAAAAAGTTATCTACCCCTCTTGAGTTCCGTAGGAACGGCATATAAGAATAAACATATCGTCCCTATGGGACTAAGAACTGGAAAGGGTACTCGTATTCTATAAACATATCGTCTCTACAGGACTAAAGACCGATGTTCAGGTTTCAATAATCTAAAATTGATGTGTGGTGTCAAATCAAGAAATCAACGGTATGAAATGCCTTGGGCGAATACGCGTATGGTACTCGCCATAAGACCCCGGGTGGTAATCGCTATGATTCCCCGAGTCTCTGTGCCTGTCCATTGTTTCCTTTTTGAATACATGGCGGGACACGGAGACACCGCCCTACAATGTGCGACTGGATTTATCGCTTAAATCGATACCTATGGTGCGGTTAGGAAACCGCACCTACCACAATGTTATGGTAGTTTTAGATTTCACTATAATACTTTGAGGCATCTGTTATGACAACCATCGTAAAAGGCATAGGTTTAAAGAAACGTTTTGGTTATGGTGATGCTGCTGTCACTGCAATTGACTCGGTTGATATCCAAATTGAAGAAAGCGAATTGGTGATGCTTATGGGTGATAGCGGATGTGGCAAGACAACTCTGATAAGTCTACTCGGATGCATTTTAACGCCAGATGAAGGTGAATTACAAATTGATGGTAAAGCGATAGATCCCTATAATCAAGATTTAAGTGCTATACGCAGAGAAAAAATTGGGTTTGTTTTTCAGATGTTTCACCTACTACCATATCTGACTGCGCTTGAAAACGTCATGGTTGCAATGGATATTGCTAAGATAAATAGTACTGAAGCCAAAAATCGTGGAATAGAACTGCTTACGCGAATTGGCTTAAGTGAACGGTTACATCATCGTCCTGCACAGTTATCAGGTGGAGAAAAGCAACGTGTTTCATTTGCGCGCGCACTCGCAAACCGACCAAAAATCATCTTTGCTGATGAACCAACCGCGAACTTGGACAGCAGACAAAGTGACAACTTGATGAACCTATTTCAAGAACTGAGGAAAGAACATCAAACAACGATCGTCATTGTAACTCACCATGAGGGGTTAAGACAGAACGCCGACAGAATCATTCACATGAAAGATGGAAGGATAGTTGCATCTTGAATAGTAAAATAATCATTAGATTCGTTAGTTGCTGTATTCTTAGTGCAAATCTTCTTTTTACTAATACTACATTGAACTATGCGGAAGAACTATTAACCCCAATGAGTCAGCAAGACTTTCTAACCAGTGGGTTTAACGGAGGCGGTTTATCGTTCATCAACGGAGATGCTTACGTACGGTTACAATTGCAACCGGAAGTACCAATAGGCAAAGTGCGTATCGGGTTTGACCTCGTATTACTCTACAACCCTTACGCAGAAGACGGTGAAAATCAATTCCTTGCCGAAGATGGTGAGATATGGGACAGTACAAGTACTTGGTTACGTTTGATTCGTTTTATCAGTTTTGGAGATCTTTATGATCCATTTTACTTCCGCGTTGGTGAATTCGACTATCTCACGATTGGACACGGTTCAATTATGTCGGGTTATTCCAATCATGATCGTCGTGGAATACACCTGAACGTACGAGGTGTTGACAACCGATACGGTGTTGAGACGATGCTCAACGATCTTGGTGATCCTACCATTTTTGGTGTACGTGGTTTTATCAGACCTTTTCTACAACCGGAGAACAATAATCTATTCACACGATTTGAAGTCGGTGCTTCTTATATCACCGATATAGATCCTAATCCGATGGAAAAAGATGAAGAACCATTCAATGTTGTCGGAGTAGATGTAGGTTTCCCTATATTTGATAGTAGTTCTTTTCGTTTGGATGTATATAACGACATCGCATTGCAGAATCCACCACTTGATCCCGCGACATTTGCGGCGGCAGCTAATGAAATTGAAAAAAGTGCAGAATCAGAGTCTGAAGAGACATTGTTATCAAGAGAACCCATGCAAACAGAACTCACATGGGGAAATGCAACAGGGATCGGTTTTACTTCTACCAAAGCAATTTTTAAAATTGAATATCGCATTTTTGAAGATGGTTATATTCCCGCAGTTTTTGATTATACATACGAAACGGGTGAACCTGAATTCTGGGGTTATGAAAAAAGCGATGTAACACGACGTGGATTTTTCACGCAACTCATCTGGCAACCAATTCCGCAACTCCATCTCTTGGGTGCTTTTGAAAGTTACAACAATGACACGTCCAAGATCTATCTCGGTGTGATAGAATCGGGATTGGTACCACGGCTAAAATTTCGGGCATTCTACACAAAACGGAATATAGGAGAAGATGTAGAAACACACTTTTTCACTGATATTTTTGACCTTGATGAGAAGTCTGCGCTTAACCTTGAAATCCGATATATGATCTTTACACCTGTTGAAACGATTGTCATTAAGGAATACCGATTCAGACGAGTACAAACTGATTCTGGTCTTATTGAATTTGAACCTATCCACAAAACCTCTATTGTGTTTGGAGTTAGTACTGATTTTTAAATTCTTATGGAACAGACTGAGACAACAGATGTCGTAGATTTTACGAAGCAACGCACTGAATTAGAAGGTATTTCAAAATGGATATTTGAGATAGCATCGGTCTTTTTTGTTGGTTTCTACATCTATAGTGCGGGGTTTGGAACAGCTGCTGAACAGTATCATCTCGGTTTCTATCTTCTTCTGACTTTTTTCTTAATAGGTTTCCTTTATAAATTCAATCAAAGTTCCCCTTCTAAACGTCCCTCCATTATTGATATATTCCTTGCAGGTTTGAGTGTAATTTCGATCGGTTATTGGATAGTAGAATATCCTAACATTGCTAACCGCGCAGGAGCATATACATCTATAGATATAGTAATGGCTGCAATAGGTGTCATCGTTAGTTTGGAGATGAGTCGGCGAACAGTGGGATGGGGGTTACCCATCATCGCATCGGTTGGTATAGTGTATGCGTTGTTCGGTCGGTATATGCCATTTGCTATTTCCCACCAAGGTTTTTCTATACAAAGGATAATTGAGCACTGCTTCTTTGCACAAGATGGTGTGTTCGGTATAATGGCAAGTGTTATGGCAACCTATGTCATTCTATTTATCTTTTTCGGTGCATTCTTAGAGAAATCAGGAGTTGGTCAGTTCTTCATTAACCTTCCGATGTCACTCACGGGTCGTTCAATTGGTGGGGCTGCGAAAGTTTCTGTCGTAACCTCTGGTTTCTTCGGTTCTGTTGCGGGGAGTGCAATTGCCAACACAGTTACAACCGGTGCATTTACGATTCCATTGATGAAGCGTACAGGTTTTCGTCCGCATATAGCAGGGGCAGTTGAAGCCTCTGCCTCTGTCGGGGGACAGTTCCTACCACCTGTAATGGGGGCAGGAGCATTCTTGATAGCTGAACGGACAGGTGTTTCGTATAGCAAAATTGCCCTTATATCTATTGTCCCCGCGGTTTTATACTTCTTATCTGTTTGGGTGATGGTACATTTTGAAGCAAAAAAACAGGGACTTGAACCGATTCCTATTCAAGAAATACCGAAACTATCCACACTCCTTAAAACAGGATGGTATTACCTTTTACCAATCATTACACTCATTACCTCACTTATGTTGGGGTATTCTGCGTATAAATCTGCATTTTACTCTATTTTCGTCACTATTATTGTAAGTTATTTCCGTCCCGAAACAAGGTTAACACCAATACGTATTTGGGAGGCGATGGTCAACGGATGTAAGAATTCTCTCGCAATTGGTGGAGCAGTGGGTACTATTGGTGTCATCGTTGCGGTAATTGATCTGACAGGTTTAGGTAATATATTTCCAGAATTAGTCATTTCAATCGCTGGAAATAACAAAGCCATTGCCATTTTGTTTCTCGCTGCTGCTTCATTAGTCCTTGGAATGGGGATTCCTGTCACTGCTGCATATCTGATTACATCGCAAATAGCTGTACCTATATTGATGGATCCCGAGATGGGAATTCCAATGATCGCAGCACATCTGATAATATTTTGGTTGAGTCAGGATTCAAACATTACACCGCCAGTTGCATTGGGTGCTTATGCTGGTGCTGCTATAGCGCGAGCGGATCCTTGGAAGACGGGTTGGGCATGTTTTAAATTTGCTAAATTATTGTATATCATGCCGCTGCTATTTGCTTATACACATATCCTATTTATATCAGGAACTCTATTGCAACAAGTGATGTCCGTTGTAACAGCATTGGTCGGTACAATCATCTTCTCTATTGTAACGATGGGTTACTTTGTTAGGAAAACGCGTTGGTATGAATCTATATTGATGGCAAGTGCTGCGTTTCTCGCATATACACATAACGCATGGACGTTCATTTTTGGAATGGTATTGTTTGCCGTAGTCTTTGTTGTTCAGAAACGGACTGCGATGTAATACCAATTCAAATAAATCTTGTCTCATTAAGGAATTCTACTGTTTACTGGCAGGGGGTTACTCTCCTCGGTAGGAGCGACCTCCCGGTCGCGACCGGGAGGTCGCTCCTACCAGATTTCCGCTGCTAATGAAACATTATCACATGAAAATGGTATAAGTTGTCATTCACGGCTTATCTGCTATTTCTTGAAGTCTATTCAGTATCTTCAATGCAACTTGATGAGACGCATCTTCATTGAATTCCTCAACTGCACTCCCTCCTCTGTATAAGTTTCCTCTATAATACCTTTGAAATATAAAGTATGTCCAAAGTGCTGCATCAATGTAATTCCCTTCCAGTACTGTATCTACTGTAACATATCCGAGCACTCCATTTAACAATAGTGCGTTAATCCCACTACTCCATTTTCCTGCATACATCTGTCCTGCGCCTGGAATGACTGCAGAAAGCACTTTTGCAAATCGGATAGATTTTTGCGGTAGATTTTCTGCTTCTTCTAATAGTCGGTTAAGTTCTTCATCATTTGTATAGTACTGTAATGTCTCGCGCGCCTTCATCCATCGGAACTGATAGATATTTGACACTGCCTGCAAAAAGAGTGAACGTTTCGTTTGAGTATTATCTGCATTTCGCAGCATTACTTTAATCAGTTCTAACCTTGCAAGATCGTAGTGCTTTGCAGCAATCAATATCACAGCTAAATCAAGTTGGTATTCCGATTTCTCTTTCAGTGTTGTGGCATGCAGCATAGCATTACGCATGGCAACAGTAGCGTCTTGAAACAATCCTTGTTCTCTAAATGCAAGTCCGATTTTATGATATGTTTCGGCTGCCCGATTATCTTCAGGATTAAAAAACAGAAACCGTTTGTATTCTGTTATTGCAGCATCGTAGTTTTCCACTGCAAAAAAATGGTTACCAATTGCAATAGGGTCTTCCATTGCAAAAGAAGTTATGTTGATGCAAGAAATTGGGATGATAATAGAGGTAAGGAGAATGTAAAGTTTAGACTTCATATAGGTAATATAAAGGAATATAAGATATAGTGGATTTTAGAATTATTTTTACACTTTCAGGTGTAGGAGGGAACTCCGATTCCCGACTATCAAGGCGTTCAGTCGCGATTCGGAGATCGCTCCTACAGAAGAAGTCTAAACTTAATTGTATATTTCACTATAAAAAGTGAATCATATTTTTCGCATGTAATAGATAATAATACTAATGGATAAATATGTCAAGTTGAATTCAGAAAAGGGTGTGTAAAGTTTTTACACAGATGATTATGCGGCTTTTGTGTTTGGATTCCAGTATTTATCTCAACCACAATTTTTCAACAGACATCGCATTTTTAGCACAGCATTGATACCGGGTTCCTTCCATCTCATTGAAGCTTGTTTACATCTTTGTCCAACAACATGTTTACAAGCACTTTCAATCACACCATTTCCGAACTGATACCCTTTTTCTCTAAACGCTGAATACCGCATACGGTTCGCATGCTTTTCAAAATACTTCGCTTCTCTGTCTAAGATAGCAGCAACTTCCGGGTTATGTAGTCCTAAACCACGGATGCGTGAGGCAACTTCTGGAATGTTGCCATCATAAAGGAAAGGTTCTGTCTCCTTTACCCAAGTTTCTATGGCTTCTGTTTCTGTCTCCCTATAGACAGCTTTCGCAACATTATACAAATGAGATGTGGTGTGCATGTAATCTACAATCTCTACAGCATTCGGAAAGTATTCTTTCGCAATGTTCCAAATCCACGCCGCAACATCACCAATAAACACAACCTCTTGAGTATCTATATCTTCTTGATAGATACCACAACTTGTCGCTAACGCATATAACGCCTTACCAAAACGAGCCGCATCATTACGACTTGCCACATAACCAATACTTGATGTTCTCGCGTGTGATATCGCATCAGGACTATTTGGTGGTCGTGGATAATCTCTGTAAACACATCCCGCTTTCACTTCTTTCCATCCATCAGGAGCGTTCGTATAACACCCATCACAACTCACATACCAACGCTGATTTTTCTCAAGCTTTTGTGTAGACACTTCTTCAGGGATATTCAAATCCGTAGACATCTTTCCCACGATTTGATGGAGTGTCGTCCGACTCACTTTTATCCCTTGGCGCAACAACTCGTCTGCTGCTTCCCGGAAGTCAAGACGCGCCGCAAGACGACACATCATCTCAGCAACACGATGCGTCCATTTACCTATCAACTCTTGTTTATCATCCCATATCACATGATAATGACCTGACGCACAACCATACACCCAACGCTCTACATCAATATCAACACAAAGCGTCGTAATACGAAGTTTTCTTTTATATCGTCGACGACATTCTTGATTACATTCAGGACATGTTACAGGTTCACTCGGTTCTTCACATGCTTGATGAGAGATATATATCTCAAAAATCTTTTGACAGATAAGACTAAATCCCTCAAAGACACGAGACTCTGCTTCTGACAATGATGTGTAAGGATCAGAAAATAATTCATTAGCAAACACACTTATTGCTGTTACAAAACTTTCACACGCTTCTTGATTTACATTGATTTTACTTCGATCTAATGTTATATTAATCATCGGTATCCTCTCGTAAAATTGAGTAAGATTATTAAGTTTATTTGGAAAGGATACCTTTTATCTATATACCTCGCAACAACTAACCAAAAATAAGACTTGTGCAAAAACTTTACACACCCGAGACTACTCATTGCCAATAAAACTTTAAAATAGTATGCAGTAGACAGGTCAATATTATACCGTATCGTTAAGTAATGTTGTGTTTGTTAGGTGGAGACGACATAAAATCAGACATGTGGAATTATACGTGAAGTTAATGTTTTCAAAAGATTTTAACATTTTCCAACATTCTTACAATGTTGTGTAATCGGGCTTATATGACGTTGTACACAGTTTTCGCTAATGACACAGACTTATACTGAAAATCGACCTATCTCTTAAGATCCAAAACTGATAATTTTTAAAACTATTGGTATCCTTTGTAAAACAAAATCAGTTGTTCTCGCTATCTTATACTGTATCACTGTTTTTCTGATCTGGAAGTGAATACACACCTCTCTGAACCTTTACAATCTCACCGTTATCTAAGAGGCGTTTGAGTTCATTTTTTATTGCTGTTGGATGTCCCTCAATGCCTTCCCTCAACTCTACTGTCTTTTTCTGACTATCGGCAAGTAAAGAAAAGATCTGATCTCTGATTGGAACTCGTAAGAGTTTACCACCCCTAAACTTTCGCAATACACGGTTAGCCGTACTTATAGAACATCCCAAGACCTGCTGAACTTTGTCTCTACCGGAGTCGGCGTTTAGGTTATCACGTTCTGTTTCATAATGTTCGCGTTTGGCTATTGTTTCAGCAAGTTTGTCTAACCCACCAGCAACCTCAAAATCTTCCCAGTCAAAAAGGAGTGTTTCAGGTCTATCGGTAATATCTGTGAGTGGGAAGCTTGTTACCAAGACAACCTTTTTATTCGGCATACGGGTCAAACCTGTAAGACCTATAATATTTTTAAGTCTAACGGTAACGAGTGTTTGATATACACTCTGGACACGTTTGTCTTTATAGCGTATAGGTTCTGTTTCTCTTTCATAACAGAGAGGTTCCTCGTTATTCCCAAACAAAATCTGCGCTCGCCGCCAAATGATACCGGGTGGCAAAGGAGGCGTGCCAACTATCCAAACGACTTGTGGTTCTTCAAAAGCAGTTTCCAAACCGTGTAACTGTTCAAAAGCTGTTATGAAACAGACGTTCTCAAGTTCCGAGATGTTTTCCAAGTGTTTAATTGCTAAATTATAAGTGATAATTGCATGCTTAACGCTTGGATCACGTTCAATTTCTGATCGAATGTTGAGAAAAAAACGTTGTCCTATTTTAGACATTCTAATAACGTCCCAACTGTCGTAATAATCTAATATAGTTTCTAATGGATAAGTGCCCGTGCGAATTTGGAAAACTTGATTTCCCTTGTTCCAGGCTGCTGGTTCAATGGGAACATAATCGATTTCTTCATCTGGAAATGCCCTACGTACATTCTGTTCGGAAAGGATTGATGACATTAACAAAAGACGTTTGATGCTCGGATGCAGCACGGGTGGCACCCAGAACCATAACACATCAAAATGCACTATCATCGGAGCATCCGCATCCGTTGTGTAGTATGATAAGTAATATTTTAATTGATGCCACAACGTCCAATGTGGATACTGACACACAGCGGGGAATTGCTGAATACTTTGGACGGATTCTGTGTTCAAGATACCTAATTGTATAGCTTTCGCCATCGGCATTGGGATGTTTATGTCTTTGTTAACCGCAAAAGTGTCAAGTTTGAAGTGTGGTAATCCTTTTGTCTCAAGTTTATACATGGCATTATTGTCCAATGGAATGTAAGCAGAAACACCACCTTCAAATTCAATGGAAAACTGTGCTAATTCCTCTCCTGTTATGACATCAACATATCCGCGACTGATAATCTTACCTTGCATCTTCACTTGACACATCTGTTTAACAAGTTCTGCTTCGTGTCGTTGAAACGCCTGCACGGCTGTGCGAATCCGCCCGACTACATTTTCATTTGGGTTATTATTCATTTCTAACGCATGCAGTAGTGCTTGGGCAAATTGTCCTAATACATCTTCTTGCCAGTTGATACTCCATTCTTTTAATGTCTTTATTGGGATAAAACATTCAATAAAAAAACTATTGGGGTATACTTCATCTATAATACAAAGCCGTTCTTTTCCATCATCTTGTTCAAGGAATTTTTCTACGATTTCTGTGTATTGTGGATCGAAAAACTGATAACGAGTTCCTGATATTTGTGCATTTACGTTGTTTAATCTGGCAGGTTGTGATAAATAGCCGCGTTCTTGGCATTCGGTATAGACGGGACATTTCGGACAGATAATTTCATCAGGATTTCCGCCTCTTTTCTCAAGTGCATCGCATCTTTCAAAATCCTCACAGACATTTCCGTGTTGGAAGGGGTTCGCCATTCGCGCCTCAACTGGTATATCTTTCACCTTGTTCCAGTTGTGTCTCCGCGCCCGCCAGCGTTCAATCGGTTGGATGTTTCGCTTTTGAAAGTGTCGGACGACTTCTTCAACTGTCCAGAACGCAGCATTTAAACTAATGGCACTGCCGTTGAGAACATAAGACCCTGCTGAAAATGTTTTTCCCGCCCCTCTTTCGGCATTTAATACAGTAATACGCGCAGTGCTGTCATAGACGCGTTGTATCCGAACTGTATTCTGTTCGAATGTGTCATAATTCTTTTTCTTTTGTTCCGGCTTTATCAGCACGGGTAATGGTCGTATTAATGCCAAGGGACTCAAATTGCCTTCACGGATAGCGTTCAGATTGTCGGATATCGGCAGAGCAGTAGTGGGTAAAATACCGGTATCATCCCAGATATCTGTAATAGCCACAGCATCTGTAGGTAACCCGATGTTAGGCGTTGATGCACGTACCCAAACGGTGTCTTCAGATTCCCATACAAATATGATGGCGTCGTCAGTTTTAGGGTCGTGTTGGCTCCAGCAATGATAACCGTTCTCTTGCTGAACATAAGTAAAACTGCGTTTCAAAAATGCCTCTTTTGCGAGATCAAGATTATATGAACCTAAGGATACCGGCGTAATAGTGGCAGGTATCGCGTTGACCTTTAGACTTTTTTCTTCAGATGGTTGCGGTTCATGAAGGGCATTCTGCAGAGTGTTGATAGGAGCAAAAAGCACCTCTTTTGTAATAATGGGTGGATTTAACAGATTTCCAAGCAGAATTTCGTAGCGGGAATCCCATCGGTTGTACCCCTCTTCCGCAAAGATTTCAAGATATCGCTCTCGTTGATTCGGATTTTCCGGGGTAGGTGTATGCTTATAGATATATTGCTTTGCATCTTCAGTTTTTGAATGTAAATAATTTAGAACCCTACAAGAAAAACGCAAACCACCGGATTTTGTCAATGTTAAGAGTGGATTTGCAACAGCGTTGACAAGTTTCTTAATACAGAGAAGAACAGTATCAGGTGCAGTACATAGGGCATTGTATGAAAAATTGAGGTCGTGCCATTGTGCACCATCGCGCCCGGACGGTGTGCCAGTATACACCTGAATTCCCCATGATGCATCCCAATGTCTAATCTCCCAATCTTCAATACCTTGGCGTTTTGTAAATCGTTCACCGTCAAAAGACCTTGGACCATAATCGTGTTGAGGGGCACGTCCTATCGGCATAAAGGAAATAGACGCTTGTTCCAAGTCATAGAGTCTCACAGGATATCTATGTCCGCAATAGACTGTGAAGTGATAAGGAAGACCCTTGTAGGGTGCGGGTGTGATGATTGTTTTCCGCTGTCTAAGCGGTTTCTTGTGCCGCTGATGACAACGTTCAATAATATTATCTAATGTATTCATCGGTTGAAAAAATAGTGGTATTAGACATCCTCAATTATTTCTAAGTGGTTCATTCGGCAATTAATTTTAGCATAAAATAAAAGTCCAATGCTGAAGAACCCAGTAGTCATCTGTTTAAGTAGTAGATCATCAATGGAAACATATAATAACTACTTAGCAAGAAAACCACTAAGTATCGAACCTTGGATTTTAATGTAATACAAATGTTAGAAATTAATTATACATATTACCAAAAAAACCTGTTTTAGTCAAGGTCAGCTTTCAAGGTTATTTAGTTGAGGGGTGTGCATAAATAAATTTGATTCTAAACTTATGTCGTAGGTCGGGTAGAACGCAGTGAAACCCGACACAATCGTATCAAGTCTTGTATGTCGGGTTTCGCAAACTCTACCCGACCTACAAAATCTTGTCCTTTTTGCGTCCTTTTTGCACTAAGAATGGTGCCCATCCACATGAAGAAGTTTGTGACGTGTGTCACCATCTATGTTGATCCAGCGATTATTTATGCACACCCCTCATTTAGTTTTAAGTATTTCCAGACTAATAATTTACTGAAAGTTGACATCTAAGCCGTTAGGTGCGGTTTCCAAACCGAACCGTCTTTGTACCAATTACCTTCTTAGAGGTTCTCGCGTAGGATCCGGTTCGGTTAGGGGAAACCGCACCTAACGGCACTGAAGGACGCTAAATTGACACCCATGGTGCGTTTAGGAAACCGCACCTACCGGCTTGAGGAATTTAGCGTCCGTGAAATAACACAAGATAAACCCAAAACTAAATAACCTTGTTAGACAGCACAGTGTAAAAAGGTTCACTGTGCCACGTCATGTCTGACATACAACAGTTGGCATAGAGAACCACCGCTACAATGAGATAGAAGACTTGCCGCTTGATACGCTCTGTGAGATGGACTGTATATCAAAATTGATACATCCGCTGACAATATAGTAATAAATAATCATAATATAATTAAATATGAATATATTATAACTTGACTTAATAGGACTATTTAAATATAATTATTATATTTACGACTTGTGCTAGTTAACATTCATTATGTCTATAATTCACATTTTTGTCTCATCGATGTTTGAATTCCTTTAATTTCAGGCGTATGTCGGTCTCAAATGTAGGAGTGAACTCCGATTCCAGACAATAATAAATCGCGATTCGGAAATCGTTGATACAGAATATAGACACTTGTGAAAACCAACAAAACTATCAGATAAATAGCACAAGTCATTATATTTGACATTATCAAAACATAGTGAGTATTTCTTGAATACTCACTATCTCAATAGACTACATCATTTATGAACTTTAGTAATGTTTGGCTTGCATGTTACCAGTTATGCAGATGTCGCATCAGTCAGTGAGCGCACTTCGGAAGTTCTGATGCAATCGTTGCGGCGATAAGTGGCGTATATTCTCCAGTTGAAAATAAAAATGTCTCTTGATTATGAAACAAAGTACTCATACTCAGTAACTTTAGGTGCGGTTTCCTAACAGTACTAATAGAGATGTATCATCAGCGTAGCCGAGCTGCCGATTAGGGTGGGAAAAACGCACAAGGAGAACACGTCGCAAGCGGCGTGTATTTCTACACATTCACAGCAAGGAAGGTCTCTGATACACGGAAGTTCTTAAAAGGAAAATAATAATGAAAAACATATTGTATTCAATCTTGATAACACTGACTATAACACTAACCTTTACCACCAACACCCCCGCCCAAGACTACACAACAATAAGTCTACCCGAAGGCGCAAAAGCACGTCTCGGGAAAGGACGGATTACTGGGAATGTTGCCTATTCTCCCGATGGCAGCAAGTTGGCAGTGGCAAGCCGCATCGGTGTTTGGATCTACGATGCACAGACAGGTGAAGAATAGGTAGCAACTCAGGTTATATATTGAAACGCGAGGACGAAATAAGAATTTAAGTAAGTATAAGTTGAATATCACACGGTTACTATACACTCTATAGGAGATATCCCATGTTTATCAAAAACTCTCTGGCTCACGGAAAGATGCGGCGAACCCTCAGTATCTCGCTAATTTCGTTTATCCTTTTTTGTGGTGCTGTTTCTCAAGGCATAACTTTTGACTTCAATTGGGAGATAGATGAGACCCCAGAAGGCAGTGAAAGTGCAACTGTCATTGAACTTGTCCAAGTGATCATGTTAGATGAAGTCATACAAGTACCATCACACAGCGCGTCTTTACGGTTGATGCAGAAGTATTCTGTCTATCTCGGTGCTGAATGGGATGCAGGACAGGCATACAGGTTGCTAAAGACATTTGAAACAATACCGCAGGATGTGAACAACCCTTACAAAGAGAACCACGAAGTGCCTGCTACCTTGTGGCGGTTGACAGATAATCATATTCAAGATGACATCACGGTCGAATATATAAATAGACAAACAATTGTAACGATTGCGGCGGAAGCGTTTACGCATGCTGATCCGCTTTTAGCAGAAATTGATGGCGTGCGTGGCAGGTACTTCTCCAAACGACTGCATCAGGCTGTCGTTCGGTTTGTAACCGATAACGGTGTTGATAAAGAGGCACTTGAACGGATATTGCAGGAACGTTACGCAGTCAGCTTAAACGTTCCGGACTATACCGAACTGACGAGTAACACAACAGGTGAACATGCGGCAAGGTTCACAACATTTAAAAACGAAGAACTTATTGCAATTACAACGATGTTTGAAGAATATCCACAAGGCATGCATAAAATAGTAGGACTAAAATATCTGGTTAGACGTTTAGATGGCACACCACATCCCCTTTATCCGAGTGCACCTGCAGTTGCGTGGACGACAAGCGGTTATATTGAATTCATGGAATCTGCTTTTCAGGCACAAGGCTCGGATTATATCAATCGGTTGATTCTTCACGAAAAGGCACACTTTTTGTGGGAACACCTTTTTGATGACCAACTCATACAGGATTGGATTGAACTCGGGGGATGGTATGAAAATCCGGATGATACAGATGGATGGTCAACCACGAAGCAGCACGAGTTTGTATCTGCTTATGCTCACGGGAAGAACCCGAACGAAGATATGGCGGAGTCCATTAGTTTTTACATCGTTAATCCGGATAAACTCCGCTCGCGGGCACCCGCAAAATATCAATTCATCCAAGACAGGGTTATGCACGGCACCCGATATATCTCAAAAATTCGTGAAGATTTAACGTTTGAGGTCTACAATCTGTATCCAGATGTTGTGTATCCTGGACGGATTATCAGGGTGGATATACAGGTGAATGGCGAACCGATGGAGGATAAACAGGTTGTGATAGAACTTGAAATTCATAAGACAGGTGATCTTGACACCGCTCAAGGGTCTCAGGTCAGAATTTTAAGTCCAACAGGTACCTTCTTTGATCTCTGGCTATTTCCAATCGGTTCCGATGGTGAATCTGAGATAGGTGCGTCTCATCTTCTACGAGGTGAAATTACTATTTCGCGCTTTGCAGCAGGCGGGTATTGGGCACCGGACGCTATTACGCTCACAGATGCACAAGGCAATGAACGCCACGAATCACAAGTCGATTATGGATGGAAACTCTATATGAACAACCCATTGGCTGACAAAGAAGCACCGACTTACGTCAAAAACTCAATGAAACTCTCTTTGTTAGAAGGTATAGAAGATGGGAGACGCTACCACATTCTTACTACGCGTTGGCAGATTCGAGAAGATAATGAGGTAACAAACATCTATGCACAAGCAAACGATGTAAACGATGAAACCTACTCCCGTAGTACAGAGAAATATGGGACATACAATAAGGAAACCGGTGAAGCGACTGTTGAACTCGTAATTCCTGATTACTATCAGACTGGGACCTATGCGGTTAATTATATTAGTATGGCAGATATAGGATTAAACCAGCGCGGAGTTTACTTCACCAAATCAAGAGGTGTTTTAAGAGAGGAAGAGGAGATCATTGATGAGCTACCTGCCACTATTGAGGTAGATACAATAAACCCTGATAGCACACCGCCAGTGCTGGATTTGAACCGGATTACTGTAGTGGCTGTGCCGACAAATCCTGATGAACCGAATGGCGAAACACAAGTAGATATTACTTTTAGAGTCAAAGACAATATTAGTGGATATTCAGCAACAGAGATCTATTTGCGTGATCCGCACGGTGTGACGCACTTCTTTAGACATTACCATGATGAATTTCACAAAATCTATTTTTCAGACAACCCGACTGTCTATGCTACATACCACAAAACGATTATCTTACCTGTTGGCAGTATCCCGGGGACATGGGGAATTGCACAAATGACTGTTACGGATAAGGCACAAAATAATCTTCTTGCGGACTTTACCGAAATCGTCCGTTTTGAGATAGAAAGCACCGAGACCT
The DNA here is from genome assembly GCA_963663765.2 of Candidatus Poribacteria bacterium. Lineage (GTDB taxonomy): Bacteria > Poribacteria > WGA-4E > WGA-4E > WGA-3G > MSPOR6. The sequence goes on from CAXXUA010000015.1 coordinate 572,690, forward strand.
ACAGCCAATCTGATGTAAACAGGGATGGTGTGGTTAACATTCTTGATCTGATACTCGTTGTCAAAGCGTTCGGAGCGTATGATGAGAAAGCGGATGTAAATGGTGATGGCGTAATCAATATCTTAGATTTAGTGCAAGTCGCCAGCAATTTTGGAGATGAAGTCGCTTCTGCACCGTCTGCTCTCAATCTAACTGCTGACCAAATCCAAAGTTTGTTGATACAAGCAGTGCAAGTAGACGATGGTAGTCCTGTCTTTCGTCGAGGTGTTAGTGTGCTACAAAACCTCTTACATTCGCTTCGTCCAAAAACAACTGCGTTGTTGCTAAACTATCCAAATCCATTCAACCCAGAAACCTGGATACCGTACCAACTCGCAACACCCGCTGATGTTAGCATTTCAATCTATGCAACGGATGGCACGTTAGTGCGAATGTTAGATTTAGGGCATCAACCAATTGGGGTGTATCATCAGCGTAGCCGTGCTGCGCATTGGAATGGCAGGAACGCACAGGGTGAGCCTGTGGCGAGTGGCGTGTATTTCTATACATTATCAGCAGGGAAGGTCTCTGCTACTCGCAAAATGTTAATACGCAAATAGCAGTCAACATAAGGAGAATAATAATGAAAAATATATTGTATTCAATCTTGATAACACTATTCATAACACTAACCTTTACCGCCAACACCCCCGCCCAAGACTCACCGCAATGGCATCTACCCGAAGGCGCAAAAGCACGTCTCGGGAATGGACGGATTACTGGGAATGTTGCCTATTCCCCTGATGGCAGCAAGTTGGCAGTGGCAAGCCGCATCGGTGTTTGGATATACGACGCACAGACAGGTGAAGAACTTGACCTCCTCTCAGGGCATACGGAGTTGGTCAGTAGCGTATCTTTTAGTCCTGATGGCACCACAATCGCAAGTGGGAGTTGGGACAACACCATCCGTTTGTGGAACGCAGACACAGGCACACACATAAGAACACTACCAGGGCATACGCGTAGGGTCTATAGCGTATCTTTTAGTCCTGATGGCACCACAATCGCAAGTGCGAGTTGGGACAACACCATCCGTTTGTGGAACGCAGACACAGGCACACACATAAAAACACTATCAGGGCATACGGGTTCGGTCTATAGCGTATCTTTTAGTCCGGATGGCACCACAATCGCAAGTGCGAGTTCGGACACCACCATCCGTTTGTGGGAGGCAGTCACAGGCACACACATAAGCACGCTACGAGGGCATACGGATGATGTCTATAGCGTATCTTTTAGTCCGGATGGCACCACAATCGCAAGTGCGAGTTCGGACAACACCATCCGTATGTGGGAGGCAGTCACAGGCACACACATAAGCACGCTACGAGGGCATACGGATGATGTCTCTAGCGTATCTTTTAGTCCTGATGGCACCACAATCGCAAGTGGGAGTGAGGACAACACCATCCGTTTGTGGGAGGCAGACACCGGCACACACATAAGAACACTATCAGGGCATACGGATAGGGTCTATAGCGTATCTTTTAGTCCTGATGGCACCACAATCGCAAGTGGGAGTGGGGACAGAACCATCCGTATGTGGGATGCAGACACCGGCACACACATAAGAACACTATCAGGGCATACGGATTGGGTCTACAGACGTATCTTTTAGTCCTGATGGCACCACAATCGCAAGTGCGAGTTGGCAAGAAATCCGTTTGTGGGATGCAGACACAGGCACACACATAAGAATACTATCAGGGCATACGGGTTCGGTCTATAGCGTATCTTTTAGTCCGGATGGCACCACGATCGTAAGTGGGAGTGGGGACGGCACTATCCGTATGTGGGATGCAGGCACAGGCACACACATAAGAACACTATCAGGGCATACGGGTTCGGTCGATAGCGTATCTTTTAGTCCGGATGGCACCACGATCGCAAGTGCGAGTTGGGACGAGACCATCCGTATGTGGGATGCAGACACAGGCACATACATACGAACACTATCAGGGCATACGAGTGCGGTCGATAGCGTATCTTTTAGTCCGGATGGCAGCATAATCGCAAGTGCGAGTTCGGACAGCACCATCCGTTTGTGGAAGGTAGACACCGGCACACACATACGAACACTATCAGGGCATATAGGTTCGGTCGATAGCGTATCTTTTAGTCCGGATGGCACCACAATCGCAAGTGGGGGTTTTCATCAGATCCGTTTGTGGGATGCAGACACCGGCACACACATAAGAACGCTACGAGGGCATACGGATTGGGTCACAAGCGTATCTTTTAGTCCTGATGGCACCACACTCGCAAGCGCAAGTGGGAGTTGGGACACCACCATCCGTTTGTGGGACGCAGACACAGGCACACACATACGAACACTATCAGGGCATATGGGTTCGGTCGATAGCGTATCTTTTAGTCCGGATGGCACCACAATCGCAAGTGCGAGTTGGGACGGGACGATACTCCTATGGGATGTTAGCACAAGTGATGCTATCCGCACCCTCACAGGGCATACGGATATTGTCATTAGCGTATCTTTTAGTCCTGATGGCAGCATAATCGCAAGTGGGAGTGATGACGGCACCATCCGTATGTGGGAGGCAGACACAGGCACACACATACGCACCCTCACAGGGCATACGCATTGGATCAATAGCGTATCATTTAGTCCTGATGGGAGCACTATTGCAAGTGCGAGTTCTGACAGAACCATCCGTTTGTGGAATGTAACCGATGGCACACACATACGTACCCTCACAGGGCATACGGATGATGTCTATAGTGTATCTTTTAGTCCTGATGGGAGCACACTCGCAAGCGCAAGTGGGAGTTGGGACACCACCATCCGTTTGTGGAATGTAACCGATGGCATACACATACGCACCCTCACAGGGCATACGGATTGGGTCTTAAGCGTATCTTTTAGTCCTGATGGCACCACGATCGCAAGTGCGAGTGGGGACGATACCATCCGTATGTGGGAGGCCGACACAGGCACACACATACGAACACTATCAGGGCATACGGATGATGTCTATTGTGTATCTTTTAGTCCTGATGGGAGCACAATCGCAAGTGCGAGTGGGGACGACACCATCCGTATGTGGGATGCTGACACCGGCACACACATAAGAACACTCTCAGGGCATACGGGTTGGGTCAGGAGCGTATCTTTTAGTCCGGATGGCACTATGTTGGTAAGTGGGAGTTGGGGAGAGATCCGTTTGTGGGACGTAGACACAGGCACACACATAAGAACACTCTCAGGGCCTACGGGTAGGGTCTATAGCGTATCTTTTAGTCCTGATGGCACCACTATCGTAAGTGGGAGTTATGATGGCACCGTGCTGCTGTGGGATCTCACCCCGACCCCAACATCACCCACCGTTGTTAGTCTTTCACCAGAGAGTGTTTGCGTCTCCGTATGTCGGTGAACAACTCACTTTCTCACTCAATATAGCAGAAGGTCAAAACGTTGCGGGCTACCAAGCCACAGTGCAGTTTGACACATCAGCCCTCAGTTATGTGCAAAGCGACAATGGTTCTTATCTACCTTCAGGTGCATTCTTTATTCCACCGCAAGCTGAAGGCAACTCTGTCCAACTCGCAGCAACAT